>NZ_CP022161.1:5091485-10785946 GCF_002214185.1 Streptomyces capitiformicae
GCAACGCCACCTCACTGCGCGCCGACACCGGCCACACCACCAGACCCGAACCCGAACCCGACTCCCCAGCCTCAAGGCCCTCGACGTTTTCCCCCGACGGAGCCTGCTCGAGAATCACGTGCGCGTTCGTCCCACTGATACCGAAGGCGGACACACCGACCCGGCGCGGACGGTCGGCCTCCGGCCACTCCCGCGCCTCCGTCAGCAGCCGAACCGCCCCGGACGACCAGTCGACCTGATCCGTCGGCTTATCGACGTGCAGGGTGGCCGGCAACACGCCCTGGCGCATCGCCTCCACCATCTTGATCACACCAGCCACACCCGCAGCCGCCTGCGTATGACCGATGTTCGACTTCACCGAACCCAGCCACAACGGCCGGTCCTCGGGACGCCCCCGTCCATAAGTGGCCAGCAGGGCCTGCGCCTCGATCGGATCCCCGAGCGGGGTACCCGTGCCGTGCGCCTCGACCGCGTCCACCTCGGCAGCGGACAGCCCGGCGACGGCCAGCGCCTTCCGGATCACCCGGCGCTGCGCCGGACCACTCGGAGCCGTCAGGCCATTGCTCGCGCCGTCCTGGTTGACCGCACTGCCCCGCACCACCGCAAGCACCTCGTGCCCACGGCGCCGCGCGTCCGACAGTCGCTCCAGGACAAGTACGCCCACGCCCTCGGCCAGGCCGAAGCCGTCGGCCGAGGCGGCGAACGCCTTGTCCCGGCCGTCGGCGGACAGAGCGCCGAGCTGGCTGAACTCCTTGAACGCGCCCAGGTCGGACAGGACGGTCGCACCGGCCGACAGGGCCATGTCGCAGTCGCCGTTACGCAGCGCATGGCAGGCCGTGTGGAGGGCGGTCAGGGACGAGGAGCAAGCGGTGTCCAGTGTGAGGGCGGGGCCTTCCAGACCGAGGGCGTAGGCGATCCGGCCGGACGCCACGCTGCCGGTGGTGCCGGTGACGAGGTAACCGCCGGTGCCCTCCGGAGGGCTCTGCATGTGTTCGCCGGAGTGCAAGGCGATCATGCCGACGTAGACGCCGGTCCGGCTGCCCTTGAGGGACGTGGGATCGATACCGGTCCGTTCCAGGGCCTCCCACGAGGTTTCCAGGAGCAGCCGCTGCTGCGGGTCCATCGCCAGCGCCTCACGCGGCGAGATGCCGAAGAAGCCCGCGTCGAATTCGTCGGCGTCGTGGAGGAAGCCGCCTTCGCGCTGGTAGTAGGTGCCCGGAGTGCCGGCGACGGGGTGGTAGTCGCCGTCGATGTCCCAGCCGCGGTTGACGGGGAGCGGCGAGAGCGCGTCGCGTCCTTCTGCGACCAGGCGCCACAGGTCCTCGGGGGAAGCGACTCCGCCGGGGAACCGGCAGGCCATGCCGACGATGGCGATGGGGTCGTTCGGCTCGCCCGGCGCCCCGGCCGCCGAGTCCGGATCGCCGTCCCGGACCTGGTGGAGGTCGGCGTCGTCGAGCTCGTCGGGTGAGCGGCCGAGCAAGGTGTCCCGTACGACCGCGGCGAGCGCCTCGGGGGTGGGAGACTCGAACGCGACGGTGACGGGGAGGACGGTTCCGCACAGGTCGTTCAGGCGGTTGCGCAGGGCCACCGCGACGACGGAGTCGACGCCCATGTTGGTCCATGCCTGGTCGGCGCGGACGGCCTCGGGTCCGCTGAGGTCGAGCAGGGTCGCGGCCTCCTCCCGTATGAGGGTCAGCAGCGCGTGCAGGATCTCCGGGTCGGAAAGGCCGTCGAGACGGTCACGCCAAGCGGCGGCAGCGGGTGCTGTGGCCGTTTCCACGCTCCCGCCCTCGTTCTCGTTCTCGTCTTCTGCGGTGGGGGGTTCGGGCAACTCGATGCGTTCCGCGCCGGTTCCGTCGAACGGAGCTGTCCAGTCCGGGGTGGCGCCCTGTACGTAGAGCTGGGCGAGGGAGAGCAGGAAGCGGTCCATGCCGCCCTTGTTGCGGCGGATGGTGTCCACGACCGTTCCCTGTGCGCCGACGCTCTCCAGGGTGGCCTGGATCTGCATCGTCAGTACGGGGTGCGGGCTGATCTCCACAAAGGTGTGATGGCCGTCGGCCACCAGTTCGTTGACCGCTTGTTCGAAGCGGACGGTCTCGCGGAGGTTCAGGAACCAGTAGCCCGCGCCGACTCCGGCGGTGTCCTTGCGTCCGCCGGCGACACTTGAGTAGAAGGGGATCGGCGAGGACCAGGGGGCGATGCCGTCGAGGCCGCTGATGATGCCTTCGCGCAACTCGTCCACGTGCGGGGAGTGAGCCGCCACGTTCACGGGGATCCGCATGGCGGCGACGCGTTGCTCCCGCAGTTCGGCGACGAGTTCGATGACGGCGTCCGTCTCGCCCGAGACGACGACCGACTTCGGGCCGTTGATCGCCGCGAGGCACAGGTCGCTCCGGCCCGCGAGCCGGCGTTCGATCTCCTCGGCGGAGAGGGCCACGGCGGCCATGGTGCCGCGACCGTCGATCTTCTCGTATTCCCTGCCCCAGACCACGGTGACGCGGGCGGCGTCCTTCAGGGTCAGGCCGCCCACGACGGCCGCCGCGGGCATCTCGCCGAGGCTGTGGCCGGTCACGGCGTCGGGCTCTATGCCATGGCTGCGCCACAGCTCGGTCAGGGCCACCATCACAGCGAAGAGGCAGACCACCGCCACATCCGTGCGGTTGATGTCCTCGACGGTGCCGGGAACCTCGTCGAGGACATCGAGCAACGACCAGTCCGCGTAGGGCTCCAATGCCTGCGCGCACTCTTCGAGCGTCCGCCGGAACAACGGCGATTCGACGGACAGCGCCCTGGCCATCGCGGCCCACTGGCCGCCCTGTCCGGGGTAGACGAACACGGTGCCGCCGGGCCGCCAGTCGGCGACCCTGCCCTGGACGACATTGCTCGCGGTGCCGCCCTCGGCGAGCACTTCCAGGCCCGAGAGCAACTCCTCCGCCGTACGGCCCACGATCACCGCCCGGTAGTCCCCAGCCGGCTCCCTCGTGGCGAGGGAGAGCCCCAGGTCGGCCGGATTCGGGTCGCCGGACACGACGAAGTCACGCAGTTGGCGTGCCCGTTGCCGCAGTGCCGCCTGGCTCGGAGCGGACAACGTCCAGGGCAGCGCGGGGGTCTGCGCGTTCGTCTGCATTCGGGAGACCTCTTCCACAAGGAGGCTGCGCAGCGTGCCAACGGGCACCGCGGAGCAAGGGGGCGTGCGGCATGGCCGGCGGGACAGTGCTCCGGCGCCGCGGGTGGGGGTGGGGACGCGAGACGACAGGGGAGGCAGAAAGACAGCGGGCACGTCGTGCGGGACGGCCCGGTGTGGTGGGGGGAGAGGTGGACCGGGCGAGTCAGCGGCGCGAGGTGAGGATCCGGTCCAGTACGGCGGCGTTGATGTCCTCTTGGTGGTCGGTGAGGAAGAAGTGGCCGCCGTGGTAGGTACGCAGGGCGAATTCCCCGGTGGTGTGCTGTTCCCAGGCGCTTGCCTCGTCCGCCGAGACCCGTGGGTCCCCGTCGCCGGTGAACACAGTGATCGGGCAGTTCAGCTTCGGGGCCGGTCGCCAGCGGTACGTCTCCACGGCCCGGTAGTCGTTGCGCACCGACGGCAGAATGAGTTCGAGCAGGTCGTCGTCGCCGAGCAGAGCGGAGTCCGTGCCGTTCAGTTCCCTGAGGTCGGCTATCAGTCCGCGGTCGTCCAGGGTGTGCACTCGCTCGTCGCGGTGGCGGGAGGGAGCGCGCCGCCCGGAGGCGAACAGCGCGACCGGTACCGTTTCCGCCAGGTTTTCCAGCCGCTGGGCGACCTCGAATGCGACAACAGCGCCCATACTGTGGCCGAACAGCGCGAGCGGTTTGTCGGTCAGGGGCCTGAGAACCTCGAAGAGCGCGTCGGCAAGTCGGTCGATGTCACCGACAAGGGATTCCGCGCGCCGCTCCTGCCGTCCCGGGTACTGGACGGCCAGAATTTCCACGGAGGAGGGAAAAGCCTTGGCCATCGGAAAATAAAAGGGGGCGGATCCTCCGGCATGTGGAAAGCACACCATCCGGACCTCGCTGCCCGGTGCCGGGTTGTAGGACCTGAGCCACAGGTCGCCTTTTACGGGATTAACAGCCATGCTCACTGCCTTCTGGTAGCGGACCACTCGCGCCGTCCTATGAAAACCCTGCGAGACACCGTCCACACCTGTGAGATCACCGCACGCAGTCGGGCAGGACTCTGGGCGGCCAGCTCCCGATACACAGGATCCCGGAGGCATACGCCCGGGAAACGAGGGCCGATCTGTTGGGTGCCTGAAATTTCCGCAGCATTCCGCCGATGTGGTACTCGATGCCCTGTCGGCTCAGGTAGAGACGGACGGCAAGCTGAGCCGAGGGAACACCGGCAGCGACGCCTTCCAGGATCCGTGCGTCGAGTTCGGTGATCGCCTGCCGGCGGTTCGCTATCGGCCTGCCTTCGTAGTCGGCGCCCTCGGGCTTGACCAGCACTCCGACCGCCTCGGTACTGTCGTGCGCGCCGTTGCGCACGACTCCGGTCAGCAGGCCGGGAAAGATGGATCCGTCGGGCCGGGCGGCGACGATCGGCGTGTCGAAGCGGCGTTTCCTGCCATCGATCAGCCGGTTCAACTGCTCCTGGACGGTTTTCCCCATGCCAGGGTGAACCAGCTCCACGAAACGGGATCCGTGGAGTTCTCCCACGTCCTGTCCGAAGTGCTTCCGGAAGTTATCGTCTGTCTTCCTGACACGCAACTGCGTGTCCAGCATGGCCACACAAATACCAGATATCTCTGAAAGGAGTCCGGGCAACGTCGACCGGTCCTCCGATACTTCCCGGACAGCTTCCTCCAGCACTCCGGAAGGCGTGAGTTCGCTCATCTTCGCCTCTCTCCGACACCCCCGCCGAAAATTCCCTGAGCCACCCGCCCCTCATAGCGAGAGAATCCCGCCGAGCCGGGTGGCCATGGCTCGAAACGTAGGGACCGCTCTCGGTGATCGTCAAGGAAGAGACGGCACGGGAGGGCTAATGCCGTGGTGCGGAGCGCCCCGAGGGGGATCGGGGTTCGGTGGTTCGGTGGTGGGGGTTCGGTGGTGGGGGTTCGGTGGTTCGGTGGTGGGGGTCCGGTGGTTCGGTGGTGGGGGTCCGGTGGTTCGGTGGTGGGGGTCCGGTGGTGGGGGTCCGGTGCGGGCGGGGCACGCGGAAAGCGCGGCCGAACTGGGCTAATGACTAAATGTTGTCTGCCTAGCATGACGGCCACGGCCAAGCGGGAGAGCCACACGACGCGGGCGGAGAACCGCACGGTGTCGGCGACGAACCGCGCGACGCAGAAGGACGGACCGATGCCGACGGAATCCAGGGACGCCGTGTTCACACGGCCCGTGACCCCCAGCGAGCGAATCCAGTTCCTCGCCTCGCCTGCCGAGATTCCTGCGGTGATGCAGGTTCTCGTCGAGGGGCACGGCCGCATCGACGTCGCCGAGCTGCGGCACGCGGTCACTGTCACTGCCGAGGCATGCCCCGGGACCCGGCTGGCGCTGAACGGCGCGAACTGGACGGACACCGGCCGGGCACCCGAGGTGCGGGTACTGGACCGCCGGTGTCTCGACCGGGACGAACTGGCGGACGAGCCCGCCCTGCACACCCCGCTCATCGGCGAGGGCGAGCCCACCTGTGAGGTGCTGCTCGTCGACGGCCCCGACAGTACGGTCGTCTTCCGCGCCAACCACGGTGTCATGGACGGGGGCGGGATGCGCCACTGGATCGTCTCCGTTTTCGCCGCTCTTCGCGGCGAACCGCCCATCGAGGCCAAGTCGGCTGTCACGGACTTGGAGTTCGTCAACCTGCTGCACGCCGCGAGCCTGTCCACGACGGCCGCGGAGAAGACGGAGGACTCGGAGGAGACGAAGGACTCGGAGGCCGGCGAAGGCGCCGTGACCGAGGCGGACATTCCCGCAACCGGAACCGGCGTCCCGACAGAGGACCAACCCCCGCTCACGGATGTCGAGTTGTTCTTCCAGCTCCTCGCGAGCTCTTCGGGCGACGATCCGGGGGTCGCCCCCTCCACCTGGTCGCCGGTGCTCGCCCATCCACAACAGCGAGGCAGCCGCAGGCTGTTCTGGCGGCGGCGTACCATCGACGGCAACCATCTGGGGCTGGTGGCGAAGCTGGCCACCGCGATCACCAAGGCCAGTGGGCTGGACCGGGCGCGCTTCGGCATCCCCGTCGATCTGCGCCGCCATGATCCCGAGCTGCGCACCACCGGCAATCTGACCATGGGCATATCCGTCGACGTCCAGGCGGGCGACGACTGGCGGACGGCCCACCAGAGCGTGCTGTCCGCGCTGGCCGACCGGCGGGAACTGCCGCCGGGGCCGGTTCCCACGCAGGTCGTGCCGGTGCCGCTGGAGGACATCCGGCAGGGCGGCGCCGCCATGGACGCCCAGGTCACGCTCACGGGCGAGTACTTCGGCTCAGCCGTCCTGTCCAGCCTGGGCCGGGTCGCGCTCGCCGAGGTCAGCACGGACGTCTTCGAGGCGGCCTCGGTCTACGCGCTCCCGATGCTTCTGGCCATGAGCCCACCGATGTTCACCATCATGGAGTGCGACGGCCGGGCCGAGATCGTCCTCGGCTGGCACGACGGGCCGGAGGCCATCGCCCGGGGCGAACAGCTGCTGGACGACGTCGTCGAGGAGTTGGTGCCCCTCGCGCACCGCGGCCCTCATGCGCGCGGCCTCGGCCACGAGCAGGCGGAGGCGGCTGCCCCCGCGCTCGCCCCGACCGCACCCACCGCACCCACCGCACCCACCGCACCCACCGCACCCACCACCCTTACCGCGCTCTTCCGCGAGCAGGTGAGCAGGACCCCGGACGCCATCGCGCTGTGCGGCCCGGAGGGGCCGGTCACGTACGGCGACCTGGGCCGCCGGGCGGACGCGGTGGCCAGCGCGCTGCGCGAGCGCGGCATCGGCAAGGGAGACGTGATCGGTCTGCTCGCGGACCGCGGTGTCGCCCTGCTCGCCGGGATGTGGGGGGTGCTGCAGGCGGGCGCCGCGTTCCTGCCGCTGGAGCCGGGGCACCCGGACAGCCGCCTCCTCGACCTGCTGGCGGACGCCGGTTCCCCACTCTGCCTGGTCCAGGACAGCCACCGTACGCGGCTCGGCGACTGGCCCTCCTTCGACGTGCTCGTGCTGGAGCGGGTCGGTGCCGCAGAAGCCGGTCCGGGCACCGAACCGGGTTCCGGGCCGACTGCCGATCCGGCGCCGGACCCGGTAGAGGCCGAGGACCTGGCGTATGTCATCTACACATCCGGTTCCACGGGCCGCCCCAAGGGTGTCGAGGTCACTCACCGGAGTGTGGTCAACTACGTCCGCTGGGCGGTCCGGCTCTACGGGATGGACGCCGCCACCCGCATCCCGCTGTTCGCCTCGGTCGCGTTCGACTGGACGTACAACTCGGTTTTCCCGCCGCTGCTTTCGGGCGGCACGGTGCTGCTGGTGCCCGAGGAGCCCAACCATCTGGTGCTGCGGAAACTCCTCGAGGAGTCGGGGGCCAACACCCTTTCCCTCACCCCGACCCATCTCGATCTGATCGGCCGGCTCGGGCTCTCGCCGAGCGGGTTCAAGGTGGTCGCGGCTGCGGGGGAGCCGCTCACCGGGCTGCTCGCCGAGCGCACTCAGCGGATCTTCGGCCCGGACTGCCGGATCGTCAACGCGTACGGCCCCACCGAGGCAACCATCGCGTGCACGGCCGGCGTGTTCGACGCCGAGCAGCATTCCGGGTCCCCCACCGTTCCCATCGGGCTGCCCGCCGACAGCTCCGCGGTCTATCTGATCGCCGCGGACCGGCAGTTCACCGAGCCGGGACAGATCGGCGAGATCTGTGTCTCGGGCGCGGCCCTCGCGCTCGGTTACCGGCAGAGGCCCGATCTGACCCGGGACCGATTCGTCCGCCTCGGCGACGGCACCCGGGTGTACCGGACCGGTGACCTGGGGCGGCTGCTACCCGACGGCTCCCTGGAATGCCTCGGCCGGATCGACCATCAGGTCAAGGTGAACGGGGTGCGGGTGGAGCCCGCCGAGATCGCCCGCTGTCTGGAGGAACACCCGGCGGTGGAACGGGCGGTCGTGACAGCACGGGTCCGGCCCAGTGACGGCCGGAGAGTACTGTGCGCCCATGTGGTCCTCAACACCCCGGTGGAGACCGACCTGTTGGCGGTTCACGCGGCGGCACGGCTACCCCGTGCCATGGTGCCGACGGTGCTGCTGCAGGTGGCGGAGCTGCCCCGCACCAGCAGTGACAAGATCGACGTCCAGGCGCTCCCCGACCCGTTCGCCCAGGAGCCCGGCACCCCTGCCCCCGTCGCGCGAACCGTCGTACGTGACGAGGTCGAGGAAGCCGTCGCCCAGGTCTGGGGGCGGGTCCTGGCTGTCGACCCCGAACGGCTCGGCGCCGACGCCGACTTCCATCTGCTGGGCGGGGATTCGGTTTCGCTGATCGCCATGCTCGGTGGTGTGTCCACGGAGGTGGTGGGGGCCGAACTGGAGGAACGGTTCCTGGATCACCTCCTCCCGCGGATCCTCGCCGATCCGACCCTGGAGCAGGTCTGTTCCGCGGTCCGAAAGGTCAGAGTGGCGGACACGGAGGCCGCGGGGCACGCGGGGCACGCGGGGCACGCGGGGCACGCGGGGCACGCGGGGCACGCGGGGCACGCGGGCGGACCCGCGCAGACGGACTCCCTCCAGTCGAGTCCCTCTTGATCACGGATCCACCAAGAACTTGACCTACGCGAACCATTCCCTTGAAACTTGCATTGTTTCACCCTCTTGAAACTTGCATTGTTTCACCGCACGTTCACAACTCCGGCAACTGGGTCTCATGGCACCCTCACACTGCGTAGATACGCCTGAGTGACCAGGTATGGACGAACGTGATGTCAGGGAGGAAAGCCCGTTGACGGAAGTCGTGCCACAAGCCGGTTCCCGCTCGCCAGACGGTTCTCCGACCGGCCGTACGACCGAGTCGGCACGCCTGAGGGAGGAGGCCGACCTGGCCCGGGCGGGCCGGGGCAGGCTGGTCATCGTGCGCGGGCCGTCCGGCATCGGCAAGAGCGCCCTGCTGGACGGGGTGCCGGGTGACGGGTTCACCGTCCTGCGTGTCACCTGCCGGGAGACGGACTCCGCCACGGCGTACGCGGCGGCCTCGGAACTCCTGCGGACGCCCGCGGATCTCCAGCCCAGGGCCCGGGAGCAGTTGGCGGCGGCCCTGTCCGCCGCCACGCCCCTGACCGGGGCGTACCCGACATTGCGGCGGCTGGAGCGGTGCGTGGCCCTGCTCGCGGCCCACCGGCCGCTGGCCCTGGTGGTCGACGACGCGCACTGGTGCGACGCGTCCTCGCTGCGCTGGCTGCGCTTCCTGTTGACCAGGTCGCGGCACCGCCCGCTGCTGGTGCTGGCGGCCTCGAGGGATCGGGCGACACCTCCGGACGGCGACGAACTGGAGCAGCTCACAGCCTGGCACGCGTCGGCCGTGCTCGGCCTTGGCCCACTGGACCCGGCGACCGTCGCCGATGTCGTGGGGCAGCGGCTCGGCACCCCGGAACCGCAGTTCGCACAGGAGTGCGCCAGGTTGTCGGGCGGCAATCCGCGGCTGCTGCACCAACTGCTCGACGCTCTGTCGAACGCGGGAGTACAGCCTCGGGCCGGTGAGGCAGAGCGGGTCGTGGAACGCGGCCGGGCCACGGTACGGGCTTCGCTGCGGACGCGGTTGGCCATGCTGCCCCAGCCGGTGCGGAACGTCTTGGCGGCCCTGGCCGTGGCGGGTGACATCGGCCCCGCGCTGGTCGGCGCGATGGCCCGGGTGTCCGCCGGACGGGCCCGGACGGCACTGGCCGTACTGCGCGAGGAAGGCATCGTCACGCCGGACGGATCCGGTTTCGTCCACGAGACGATCCGGCAGGCGGTGATCGACACGCTCCCACCGCGAGAGCAGACGCAGTTGTGCGAGCGTGCCGTGGCACTGCTGAACGACACCGCCCAGCCGGTTCGGCAGGTGGCGGAACAGTTACTGCGACTACCCCGTCTGGAGTGCGCCTGGATGGCCGACGCGCTGCACACCGCCGCGGACGAGGCAATGCACCAGGGCGAGCCGATGGAAAGCGTGCGGTACCTGCGACGGCTACTGGCCGACCAGTGCGACCCGGCGGAGCGGGAGCGGACCCGGATCCGGCTGGCGGAGACGCTGATGCGGCTGGACCCGGCGGCCGCGCTCCCCGACCTGCTCGCGGCCGTACGCCGGGCGGCCACCCCGGTCGAACAGGCCCGCCTCGCCATACGGTACGGCGACGCGGCGATCGCCACGCAGCGCGTACTCACGGCCGAGCCCGTACTCGCCGCGGCCCTGGAGGCACTGCGTACGGCGACGGGCGGGCGGCCCAGCCCGGAGGAGGCGGAGCTGGAGTGCCGACTGCGGTCCACTCTGGTGGTCATCGGAATCAGCCGGGCGCCGGACTCCCGGAGCGGCCGAGCCCGGGTACAGGAGTCGGCGACCGCGCTGAGGACCACGAGGCAGCCCGCGGGCGACACTCTCGAGGAACGGCGGATACTCGCCGCCCAGGCACTGCTCACAGCGGTGGAAAGCCGGTCGGCGCCAGCCGCCGTGACGCTCGCGCAGCGGGCTCTCACGAGCGCAGTCTGGGATGACTGGATATCACACCAAAGCAGCTGGGTCCTGGCCCT
The DNA here is from genome assembly GCF_002214185.1 of Streptomyces capitiformicae. Lineage (NCBI taxonomy): Bacteria > Bacillati > Actinomycetota > Actinomycetes > Kitasatosporales > Streptomycetaceae > Streptomyces > Streptomyces capitiformicae. The sequence goes on from NZ_CP022161.1 coordinate 5,102,190, forward strand.
GGCCGACGAGGTCGAACTGTCGTCCCAGGTCTTCGAGCAGGCGCTGGACGTGTCGCGGGACCAGGGCAACGACTGGGTTCATCACCAGCACCTGGCCCTGAGGGGGCTGACGCTGTACCTCCGGGGGGCCATCCACGAAGGCCTGGCAGAGGCGCGGCGCGCACTGGAGCTCGACGAGCGGGCATCCTGGCGTCGGTCCTCGACGCTTCCGCCCTCGGTCATGGCGGTCTTACTGACCGCGGCGGGGCGCCCGGAGGCGGCCGACAAGCTACTGGCACGGCGCGGAATCATCGAGGGGGCGGATACGCCGGACGGTGAACTCGGCTGGGCCCGGTGTCTGCTGTCCATGTACTGGGGGTGGTCGCGGTGGCGGCGGGGCGACCGGGCCGGCGCGCTGCGTACATTCCTGCGTACAGGCGACGAGTTGAGGGCCTCCGGTGTCGTCAACCCGGTGATCTCGCCCTGGTGGATGTACGCGGTGAAGCTCCTCGTCAAGGACGGACGGGCGCCGGAGGCGCGTGAGCTGATCGAGCAGGTCGCCACGCCGGCAGCCAACTGGGGCACGCCCCGTGCCCTCGGCCAGGTGCTGCTGGCCCGGGCCGCGGCGGCGGACCAACGGAAGTCGATCGGCCTCTACCTGGAGGCGGCCGACGTGCTCGCCGGGGCGCCCGATCTGGCCTCCCGCATCCAGGTCGACTACCAACTGGGGCGCGCGTTGTTGCAGGCCGGTGACCCGGCCGCGGCCCGCAAGCACCTGCGGCAGGCCGTCGACCTCGCCACCCGGACCGGCGCCCACGGCTCGGCGGGCGCCGCCGCCGAACTCCTGGTCATGGCGGGCGGTCGACTGCGGAAGGCGACCGACGGCCCGGCGAGTCTCCTGCTGACCAGGTCCGAACTCCAGATCGCGGAGCTGGCCATGCGGGGCGTGAGCAACCAGCGGATCGCCGACGAGCTGTTCATCACGCTGCGCACCGTCGAGACCCATCTGACGGCCACCTATCGCAAACTCGGTGTCAGCAACCGACGGGAGCTGTCGCAGATCCTGCCGCGCTGGCGGCACGGCCAGGACGCACCGCGGGCCGAGGGCGGAGCCGGCGGACCGGCCGTTCGCGTGGCACGCGGCTCGGCGGGGAGCCGGTGATGGCCGCGGACCGCACTTCGCCGACCGACCGGTCGCAGCCGGAAGAACCGTGGCCCCACCAGCGGCACAACGGGCTCCTGGTGGACCGCGAGCAGGCGTGCGAACGGCTGCGGGTGGCACTGGGCGGGCTGGTCAAGGGCCGGTCGGCGGCCGTCAGGGTGCTCGGGGTGCCGGGCTCGGGCCGCAGCGCGCTGCTGCGGTGGACCGCGGACCTCGCCGAGCAGTCGGGCGTACGGGTGATGTACGGGCGTGGCTCGGCCCAGGAGTCCGGGCTGAGGTACGGCGTCGTCCAGCAACTGCTCGGCTCCGCGTACCGCCGCGACCGTTACACATCCGATGAGCGGGCCGCGCGGCAGGCGCCGAACGGCCGGGCGCTGACCGCCGATCTGTGCCGGACCTTTCTGCGGGCAGCGCGGCAGCGCCCCCTGCTCGTCGTGGTCGACGGCCTGGAGTGGGCGGACCCCTGGTCCCGGAACCTGCTCGACGCGCTGTCGCGGCGGCTGCGGCAGGCTCCGGTGCTCCTGGTCACCGCTGCCGGACCTACCTCGACCGAGCAGGCGGCATCCGGTCTGACGGAAGGCGCGGGAGAGACCGTCGAGCTGCGACCGCTGAGCGTGTCCGGCATCCGTACGGTCCTGGAGCGGGCGCACGGCGGCCCGGTCGACGACGCGTTCGTCGAGGCCGCGGCCCGCGCCACCCGAGGCAGTCCCAAGGTGCTGTGCGCCGCGGTCGTCCCACTCGTCCGGGGCCCGCAGAGCTGGTCGCCCGGCGCGCTGGCGGAGCTGACCTCGCGGGCCAAGGACGCCGCCGACAAGCAGGTGTCCGAACTGCTGGACGCCCTCCCCGGCGACCTGGTGCTGCTGCTGCGCGCGATCGTGGTGTGCGGCCGGGAACTGCCCCCCGCGCTGTTCTGCCGGCTGGCCGGACTGCGCACCCTGTCGGCGCCGCGGGCGATCACCATGCTGCGGGCGGCCGGACTGCTCGCGCCGGGCGAGCCGTGGGCCGTGTCCGACGAAGAGACGGCCGCGTGTGTGCTGGCGGGGCTGGCGCCCGAGGCGCGGGAGGAGCTGTACGCTGCCGCGGCCCTGCTCGGCCACAAGACGGCGATCGAGGACGAGAAGCTGGCCCGGCTGCTGCTGGGCACCCGCCGGACTGGCCACGCCTGGGCGGTACAGGCCCTGCACCGGGCAGCCGCCGCGAGCCGGAACCGGGGTGACAACGCGATGTCGGCGCGCTGTCTGCAGCGGGCCCTGGACGAGGACATGGACAAGGGGGAACAGGCTCAACTGCTCCTGGAACTCGGTGCCGCCGAGATGGCGGAGTCCCCGCACGCGGGCGACGCGCCCCTCGTCCAGGTCTTCATGGACACCACCAACGGGGTGCTCGCGCCGCTGCGACTGGGGGCCATCGACCTGCTGTACGCCAAGGGGGTCGAGGCCGTGGCGACCCGGCTCGCGGCCCAGGACACCCCGGTCGGCGAGCCGCTGTCGCCCGCGGCCCCGTGGCCCATGGAGCTGACGAACCCCCAGGACCAGTCCCACGACCAGTTGCTGGAACGTCTGCTGGACTCCTCGCCGGCCGCCGCCCTCGCGGGCCATCCGGTGCGCTCTGCACTCACCGCCTGGCGGCTGATGCTGCGGGGCCAGTCCGCCGACCGCAGTCAGGAGCTGGCCCGCCTAGCACTGGGTCAGTCACAGGGCGACAGCTCCCTGTTCGCGACGCGGATCATGGCCTGCCGGGTGTTGGTGGTGCACGGCCGGTACGACGAAGCACTGGCCGGCCTGGACGCCGTACTGACGGAGACCTCACAGCAGTACATGGAGACCGTCCACGCCCGGGCACTGGAGGCCCGTGCCTGGGCCCTGCTGCGCTGCGCCCGGCTCAAGGAGGCGGAGCTCGACCTCAACCTGGTGCGAAAGCGGCTGCCGGCCCACCGCTGGCACCCTTCGGTCTCGCTGCGGTTCACCACACTGGAGATGGTGCTGCGCGTGTACAGGTCGCAGTTCGGCGCGGCCCTGCGACTGGCCGAGGAGGCCGGTCAGGGGGCCGAGTGGGACGCCACGGGGTGGCCCGGACTGCTGTGGGCCCGCGGTTGTGCGCGGCTGGGCGACGGTGACGCCGTCGGCGCCGCCACCGATCTGGAGGAGTGCGGGCGGCGTCTGTTACACAAACAGATCGTGCATCCGAACTTCATCTCGTGGCGCTACTTCGCGGCGGTCGCCCGGCATGTGTGCGGAGACGTCGAGGCGGCGACCCGTCTGGCCGAGGAGCACCAGCGGCTGTCCTCGGCGTGGAACAAGCCGAGCGCCGTGGGGACAATCGCGGTGGGCATCGCCCTGGCCTCCGACCGGGAGCTGGGCGAGGACGCGCTCGTCCGGGCGGCCCGGGCGGTGAGCAGTTCGGACACGTTACCGAGCGCACCGGAGCTGGCCGCGTGGACCGCGGCATTGCTGTCGGCGGGGACATCCGCCGTCCCGGTCATCGGGCTGGAGACCGGGGCCGATCCCGGGTGAAGGCCCGTTCGGTTTCTCATACGGTCAGCCGCCCGGTCTGGCTGAGAAATATCGTCTATTGACGGAACCCAAGCGGCGCGCGGCGTCGCAAGCAACAGTGACAAGGGGTCTGTTACGTGCTGGAAGACCGTTCGTTCGAGTTGCGGACCCTGGACGACGTACTCGGTGCCGCGAGCACCGGTTCCGGGACTTCGGCAGTCGTCTCCGGGCCGATCGGGATCGGCAGGTCCGAGCTCCTGGACACGCTGGCGGAGGGCGAGTCCGCGGACGTGTTCCGGGTGTTGCGCGCCGTCGGGTCTCCTATGGAGGAGGACCACGCGTTCGGTGTCGTACGGCAGTTGTTCGATCTCGTCCTGGACGAGGCATCCCCCGCCACGCTGGGCAGATGGTGGGCGGGGACGAGGGCCGACGTCGAGCCGCTGTTCGCCGATGGAGCGGCGCTGCCCGACACGTCCTCGTTGTCGGCGGACCGCTGGGAGGCCGTCCTGCACGGACTGGCCACGATGACCTGCCGGATGGGCGCCGACCGGCCGACGCTGCTGCTCGTGGACGATCTGCACTGGGCCGACGATGCCTCGCTCGCCTGGCTGAACTACCTGGCCAAGCGGGTGTCCGACACACGGGTCGCGATCGTGGCGACCGTACAGGAGGGCAGTATCGCGGCCGAGCGTCAGCCGGTGCGGGAGTTCGTCGGCAGCGCGGACCACAGCGTGCGGCCGGGCGCGCTGTCGGTGGCCGGGGTCGTCGCCCTGGTCGACAGGTGGTTCGGGGAGCCTGGGGACGACGCGTTCGTCCTGGCCTGCCGCGAGGTGACCGGGGGCAATCCGCTGTTCGTCACGGAGGTGCTGGCCGAGCTGGCGGCGCTCGGGCACCGGCCGACGGCCGAGCAGGCACCGGCCGCCCGGCGTTCACGCCCGGCGGCGCTGCGCGAACGACTGCCGCGCTATCTGGCCTGCCTGGGGTCGGCACAGCTGCGGCTCATCAGGGCCGCAGCGCTCCTGCACGAGACGGTTGACGCCGGGCTGGCCCGGTCCGTCGCCGGGTTGGAAGCCCCGGTGTGCGACGAGTCGGAACGGGGGCTGCGGCGGCTCGGGCTGCTCACCTATGACCTGCCGTACCGCTTCACCCACCCCTCGGTGCGGGAGGCGGTCGCGGAGTCGATGACGGCCGCCGAGGAGGACGAACTGCGGGTGCGGGCAGCCCGGCTGCTGCACGCGGACAGCCAGCAGGTGGAGACGGCCGCCGAGCAGTTGACGCTGGTTGCCGCACCCCAGGGCCGCTGGGCCGTCGGCGTGCTGCGGCAGGCCGCTCGGACTGCCCTGGCGGCGGGCCGGCCCGAGGCGGCTGCCGCATATCTGCGCCGGGCGCTGCTCGACACCCCCGCGGACGGCGGGGAACGGGGGGCGTTGCTCGCCTGTCTCGGCATCGCCGAGCGGGAGTTCGACCCGTCGGCGGCCGTCCGGCATCTGATCCAGGCCGTGCCACTGCAGTCGTCCCCGGGTGAGAGGGCGGCCGTCGCCGCCCGGCTCTCCCCCATGGTCATCGGCAACAGTCTCCCGCACGTGCGCGAGCGCCTCCGTCTGACGGCGACGGATCTGGGGCCCCCCGACCGGCTGCCGGGGCCGCTGCGGGAGGTGGCGCTCAGTCTGGAGGCTCGCTGCCTGTATCTGGACCTGACGGAGCGTCCGCTGCTGGAGGCGGGCGCCGAGCGGCTTCGGGCGCTGGGCCCGGACGTGCCGCTGGACACCGTGGCCGAGCGCGAGCTGGCCGCCGTACTGCTGTACGCGGCCGTGCTGACGGGCCGGACGACCGCACGGGAGGCGGCGCGGCTGAGCGAGCGCATCCTGGAGCGCGAGCCGGCCACGCCGGACCATGTGCACTCCGCCCTTCCCCTCGTGGTGTTCACGCTGGCCGCGGCGGACGCGCCGGACCTGGTGGCGCCGTGGCTGGAGCGGGCCGGTGGGAGCGGCCGGGGCCCGGCCGGGCCGTCGGCCCATCCGTTGGGGCTCGTCGAGGAGGCGTGGCTGCTGAGGGCGTCCGGGAAGCCGGCGCCGGCGCTGGCCCGTGCCCTGGAGGCGGTCGAAGCGGGCGGAGTCGGCCTGGAGCACTGTGGTCCCACCGCGCTGATCGCGATGGGTGATCTGGCGCTGGAGACCGACGACGCCGGGCTCGCCGCGCGGCTGCGTCAGTGCCTGTCCCTGCCCGGCCGCCAGTTGTCCGTCACCACACCCGTCGAGCGCTTCCTGTCCGGTGTGGAGGCGGCCGTCGGCGGTGACCTGGGCGACGGCGTCCAGCAGATCGTGAGTTTCGGCCGGCTGCTGGAGCGGCTGGGGTGGAACAACCCCGCCTTGATCCCCTGGCGCGCCGTCGCGGCCGAGCTGCACTGGCGGTCGGGGGAACAGGAGCAGGCCCTGCCGCTGATCGAGGAGGTGTACGGTTCCGCGCTGGCCTGGGGGGCGCCGGCCACCCTCGGCCGGGTGCTGCGGATCCGGGGCGAGGTACAGGGGGGCGAGGAGGGAGTGGCGCTCCTGCACGAGTCGGCACGGATGCTGGAGGACTCCGCGGACCGGTGGGAACTCTCCAAGGCGCACCACCTGCTGGGCAGGCAACTGCAGGCCCTCTCCGACCCGAAGGCGGAGGAGCATCTGCGGTACGCGCGCGAACTCGCCGACGAGTGCGGCATGGGCCGACCCGCCCGGCGCGTGCGGACCCCGGCCGGCCCCGAGCCGCGGACGCTCGTACCGGCGACGGGGACGGCCGTGCTGACCGCCACCGAACTCCGGGTCGCGCGGCTGGCGGCACGGGGCCGGACGAACCAGGAGATCGCCCGGGACGCCGGAGTGACGTCACGGGCGGTGGAGAAGGCGCTGACGAAGGTGTACCGCAAGCTGGGTATCCAGGGCCGGGCAGGGCTGACCGAGGCGTTGCGGCCACCGGCGGACGTTCCGGGCTGAGCCGCGCCCCGGCCCCCGCCGGCCGGGCCCTCTCAACATTTCTGACGTTCAGTCAGATGTTGTGCTCCGCGAAGAACTTGGCTATCAGTTCGTTCCAGGGTTCGGTGTGCACGATGTTGATGAGATGTCCGGCCGCGACTTCCGTGTACTCCGCCCCCGGAATACTGTCGGCCAGGAAGCGCGAGTTGGCCGGGGAGACGAAGGTGTCCTCCGTCGTCGCGATGACCAGCGTGGGTACGTCGATCCGTGCCAGGTCCTCCGTGACGTCCACGGTCCGCAGCAGGCTGTAGTACTCCTCGGATCCGGGCCAGGCCAGCTCCGCCAGCTCACCGAGGGCGCGGTACACCTCGCCGGGCGGCAGCATGTTGACGAGGCTCGCGCCGACGCAGCTCAGGACCATGAGGCGGGCGTAACCGCGGAAGTCACGGCGGGCGAGGCAGTCGAAGGCCAGCGAGATGACGATCTTCATACGCTGGTCGGGAGCGGCGAAGCCCGCCGTCAGGACCAGCCCCTTGACCCGCTCGGGGTGCCGGACCGCGGCCCGTACCGCCACCGCGGCACCGAGCGAGTGGCCGACGACTGTGAAGGACTCCTGACCGGCGGCGACGGCGGCGGCCACATACGCGTCCGCGAGGTTGTCGAGGGTCAGCGCACGGCCGTCGATCGGCTCGCCGGCGGAACCCGGGTACTCCGGTGCGACGACCGTACGGGTCTCGGACAGCAGCGTGGGCAGCGGATCGAAACTGTCCTCGATGGTGCCTGCGGCTGCGGGCACGAGCAGGACGGCCGGGCCACTGCCGGAGACCGCCGTGGTCAGGGGATAGGGCGCAAGCGATTCATCTGACATGCCGACGACTCTAGGGACTGAGATCGAGAAGAAAGTCTAGTGTGGTCAAGGGAATTGGGGGCCGTACCGGGCTCCGTCACGCGCGGCCGAGCCGGCTTTCCGGCACACCGAACGTCTGGGATTTTGTACAGAAGACGATCAATACAGTGACCGCCATGACGTCTCTTTCACCTGCTCTCTCCACCGCCGTCACAGGTTCCGGTCCCGCTCTCCTGCTCGCACACGACGTGGGCACGCAAGCGGAGAACGACTTCGGCACGATCATCCCCGCGCTGTCCACCGGGCACACCGTCATCGCGCCGGACTACCCCGGTTCCGCCGGCACCCCGCGCGCCGAAGGGCCGCTCACGCTCGACGGGCTGGCCGACGCGATAGTGGCGGCGGCCGACACGGCCGGCCAGGACACCTTCACGGTGCTCGGCCACTCGCTCGGTGCCGCGGTGGCGGTACGGGCCGCAGTCCGGCACCCCGAGCGAGTCAAGGGGCTCGTCCTGACGGCGGGCTTCGTCACTCCCGACCAGCGCATGAAGATCACCGCCGCCATGTTCCTGGACTGCCTGGCCCGGCACGACTTCACGGGATATGCACAGCTCGCCGTCCTGACGGCGTTCGGCGACACCATGCTGTCGGCGTTCACACCGGACCAGATGGAGTACGCGCTGAAGAAGATCGCGGGATCCGTCGAGGCGGGTGCCGAGGAGCAGTTCACGCTGGCCCGGACGGTGGACGTGAGCGCCGACCTCGAACGGATCACCGTCCCGACGCTGGTCGTCGCGCCCGTGGAAGACGTCTTCGTCTCGCCGGCCGCCTCCCAGGCACTCGCCGCCGGCATCGCGGGCTCCGAGTACGCGGAGATCCAGTCGGGCCATCTGGTCGCCGAGGCCGGGCCCGCGTGGCTGGCACGCGTGGACGAGTTCCTGGCCGCCCACGGCCTTTGATCGGGCCGCAGCCGCATTCGAACTGCGAGCCTGACACCGTACTTTCGAGATCACGCCTCCATATGTGCTGGGAGCTTCGGTGAATCATCCTGTGAGAGTCGAGGAAAGGACTCTCGTCACGGTTTCCGCGGAGTCCGTCTACCTCGCGGTGAGCAATGTCCGGCGCATGGGTGAGTGGAGCCCTGAATGCGTGGGTGTGTGGTCCCGAAGCCAACAGTTCGAGACCGGAACACGGTTTATCGGATGGAATCGCAAGCGACTGTGGTTCTGGTTCACCTCATGCACCGTCGTACGCGCCGAGTACGCGCGCGACTTCGCCTTCGAGGTGCGTACGTTCGGCATGCCGGTGGCGCTGTGGGGCTACCGCTTCGAGGACCAGGGCGCCGGCTGCCTGGTGACCGAGTACTGGGAGGACCTCCGGTCCGGCCGCAGCGCCCCGGTCACCAAGCTCCTCGGCCTGGTCTTCACGGGGACCCCGTCGAAGCGTCGCGGCGTGATCAACCAGGAAGGAATGCGCGCCACCCTGGCCAGGCTCAAGGCGGCGGTGGAGAGAGCGTGAGACCCCCGTCAGCGTGCGGCGACCACGAGTCGCCTTTCGAGAGAGTAATGCCGAAGTGAGCAAGTTCTTGACGGAGAGTGGTATATCCACTGAAGACGCGATCGCCCTGCACCGCGCACACCTGAGCAAGGGACGCAGTCAACTCGCCGCGATGTTCGGCGGTCTCGTCGAGCAGTCCGCGTCCGGCAGCCGCGTCACCACCACCGATGGGCAGGAGTTCCTCAACTGTGGCGGCTACGGCGTGTTCTTCGCCGGAGCCGGACATCCACGCATCGTGGCGGCCGTGCAACGGCAGGTGGAGAAGCAGGCCCTCTCCACCCGTCTCTTCCTCGACCCCGAGGTCGGACGCGCCGCGCAGGCGCTGACCTCGGTGGCACCGGCCGGGCTCGACCGGGTCCACTTCTCCGGCTCCGGCACCGAGGCCACCGAGACGGCCGTCAAGCTGGCCAGGGCCCACGGGAAGCGTCGGCTGATCTCGATGGAGAACGGCTATCACGGCAAGACCGCCGGCGCCCTGTCGCTGACGGCGAACTCCTTCTACCAGGACCCGTTCCGGCCCCTGCTGCCCGACGTGGTCCACGTCCCCTTCGGTGACCCCGGGGTGCTGGCCGAGGCCCTCGGGTCAGGCGGTGGCGACGCCTGCGTCGTGCTCGAACCGGTGCAGAGCGAGGCCGGTGTGATCGTGCCGCCGCCCGGCTACCTCAAGGAAGTGGCGGCCCTGTGCCGGGAGCACAACGCCTTCCTGGTGGTCGACGAGGTGATGACCGGGCTGGGACGGCTGGGTGCCTGGTGGGGCTGCGATCTCGCACAGGTGCGGCCGGACGTCCTGCTGATCGGGAAGGCCCTCTCCGGCGGCGTCGTTCCGGTGTCGGCCGCACTGGCCACCCAGGAGGCGTTCGCGCCCTTCGACTCCGACCCCTTCCTGCACACGTCCACCTACTCGGGCGCGCCGATCGCGATGGCCGCGGCACGCGCGACCGTCGAGGTGATCCGCGACGAGGGACTGGTCGACCGTGCCGCGGAGACCGGGGCCCGGCTGCTGGAGGCCCTGCGCGCCATCGCCACCGCCCAGGCCCCGGGCCTGGTCCGCGAGGTGCGCGGCGCAGGCCTGCTCATCGGCATCGAACTCGTCGACGCCAGCCAGGCCGGGGAACTGCTTCTGGAACTGGTGGACCGTCATGTGGTGGTCAACCACTCGCTCAACGCGCACCCGGTCGTCCGCCTCACCCCGCCTGCCGTCATCACCCCCGACGAGGAGGCGCGGCTGCTGGAAGCGGTGGACGGGGCGCTGTCGGCCATGGCGAGGAAGTTCTGATCGGCGTCCGCCCTGTCGGCAGGCGGCTCCGCGCACCCCCTGGCTGTTCCACGCATCGAAAGGCCACACACATGGTGACGCTACGCAAGACCATCCTGCTCACCGGCGGCTCCGGAGTGCTCGGCACCGCGCTCATCCCGCAGTTGGGCCACCATCGCATCATCGCCCTTGCGCACAGAAGACCACCGTCCGGCTGCGATGAGGTGGTGCACGGCAACGTCTCCCTGCCTCTGCTGGGGCTGGACGCAGCCGTCTACCGCAAGCTGTGCGCCGAGGTGGACGTCGTGATCCACTCCGCGGGCATGGTGAAGTTCAGCAGCACCGCGGAGGAGATGGAAACCCTCAACGTGCGGGGCGCGCGCGAGATGTCGCGGTTCGCCGTCGACGCGGACGCAGCGCTGATCCACGTCAGCACGGCCTACGTCGCACGCGTGGAAGAGATCCGGGCGGCGGGCGGAGAGCAGGCCAGCCGGGCCGGCAGCAGTCCATCGCTGTACGTGACGTCCAAGGTCCTCGGCGAGCAGATCGTCCGGGAGAGCGGCGCGCAGGCCGTGATCGTACGGCCGTCGATCATCATCGGCGACTCCGTCACCGGGGAGATCTCCCAGAAGCAGGGGCTGCACACCTTCGCCCACAACGTCCTGCGCAACCGGCTGCCCTTCGTACCCAGCGACCCCACGGGCTTCGTCGACTTCGTCCCGCAGGACCTGGTGGCCCGGGCGATCGTGACGCTGCTGGACCGGGATGTCCGGGACGGTGAGTACTGGATCAGCAGCGGGTCCCACGCGCTCACCTCCTACCGGCTGACCGAGGTGATCGTCGAGGAGGCCGACGCCCGGGGCATCACGGTCAATCCGCTGCGGGTGCTCGCCCCGGACATCGTGGAACGCCTGGTGCGCCCCGCCTTCTTCGACGTGGTGCCCGGCTGGGCGAAGACCCGGCTGGACGGGCTGCTCGACATGTCCGCCGTGCTGTTCCACAAGCACCCGATCCCCAGCTCGCTGGCCGAGATTCCCGGCTGCGAGTACGCGGCGGACGTCAAGGCCGGCGAGAAGGCGTGGCGGGCCTCGGTCCGTCGCATGATCCAGGAGCGGTACCGGACCTACGCCACGGCCTGACCGCCGGCCGCCGGAAGGGAAGACATGAGCGCGGAACAAGCCTTCGGGCACCGGCAGAACTACCGCACCACGCGCGCGGAGTACCTCGGCGTCTTCGCCGTCGCCGCTGTCGCCTTTCTGTGGCACATCGACGAGGTGCGCTGGGGACCGGCGATCCTGCTGTTCGTCTACATCGACGTCATCGGCTACATCCCGGGCCTGATCGCCTACACCCTGTCAAGGGACGGGCGCATCCACCCGGTGTTCCACATCCTGTACAACGTCATGCACACCTGGCTGAGCGCCGGCCTGGTGATCCTGCTGTGGGTCTGGCAGCTGGGCCCGGAGTGGGCCCTTCTGGTCGTCCCGCTGCACCTGTTCGGCGACAGAGGTCTGCTGGGCAACTACGCCAAACCTGTCAGCGAGCCGTTCGAGCACTTCGAGACCGGCCGTCAGAAGGCCTTCCGCGCCGCACGGCAGGCGGAGGTGCACACCGCATGACCACTCCGCAACCGGACGTGCTGGACAGCATCGCCGCGTACGCCGACCACCCCAGCGGATTCCTCGCCTACAACGACGGTGTCGAGCATTTCACCTCCCCGTCCGTGGCGGGTGTCATCGCCTACCGGCGGCGCGGCGACACCGTGTTCACCTTCGGTGGGCCGTTCGCGCCCGCCGAGCTCCGCGGCGCGCTGCTGGCCGAGTTCCAGCAGCGGGTGGTCGGCGCCCGGCAGCGACTGGTCGCCGCACAAGTCCGGGCCGCGGACCTGGATGTGTTCGCCGGACGGGACTGGACGGTCAACCAGCTGGGCAGCTCGTACAGCATCGACCTGGAGCGTTTCACGCTGAAGGGCAAGGCACTGGCAAAGATCCGGCAGAACATGGCCCGGGCCCGGCGGGAGAAGGTGTCGGTCCGCGAGGTGCCGGCCGTCGACCCGCCGCCCGAGCTGGACGAGATCGACCGCACATGGCTGCGCGACAAGGGCCGGCACGTCAAGCGGATGACCTTCCTGGTGGGCGAACGCACCGGCCGGGGCACCCCGCACCGACGGCTGTTCGTGGCCGAGCGCGACAGGGCCGTGATCGGCTATGTCTCCTACTCGCCGTCGTACGGCAGCCGTCCCGGCTGGCTGTACGACCTGACCCGGCGCACACCGGAGGCCTCGGTCGGCACGATCGAGCTGATCAACTTCGCTGCCCTGCAGACGTTCACAGAGGAAGGAGCCAGGTGGCTCCACCTGGGGCTGACCCCGTTCGCCGGGCTCGGCACCGAGCCGGGCAACGCCAGCCCGCCGCTCACTCGCATGGTGCGTCTGATCTCCGAGCGGGGCGCGTTCGTCTATCCGGCCCGGTCCCAGCAGGCGTTCAAGCTCAAATGGGCGCCGCAGGTGGTCGAGCCCGAGTACGTGGCTTTCAGAGGCGGTCCCCGGCCGTCCTCCCTCTGGCAGTTGTTCCGCATCACCAACGCAATCTGACAAAAACGACCATCATTGAGGATCACAGGATGACGACGGACATCGCCCCCGAGGCGGACTGGGACCAGGCTCCCAACGTGCTGGAGGGAGCCCGTGGGCTTAGGCTCAGCCCAGAGCGGTGCGACCTGGACTACTGGATCGCCAATGTCGCGCAGGGGACACTCAAAGGGCTGGTCAACGGCCACCACCCGGACGCCGTGACACCCGACTACATGCTCAAGTCCGGCCCGCTGCGCGACGCGCTGCTCTTCGAGTTCTCCTTCCGCTCCATCGCCGAGGACAAGGCCGCGCGGGCCATCACCTCCCTGGTGCAGAACGCCCCCGACGTCAAGTCCATGGAGTTCTACGCCACCCAGCTCATCGACGAGGCCCGGCACGCTCAGGCGTTCCGCGCGCACATGGTCGAGGTCGGCGTCCAGGAGACCGAACTCGACCAGGTCATCGAGGAGTACGCGGGCGAGCACCGGCGCAACGTCCTCGACCCGCTGGAGGAGTTCGGCCTGAGTGTGATGAACGGGCCACACGCCTTCGTCTCCGGAGTCGCGGTGCTGACCATCCTGGTCGAGGGCGTGCTGGCGCCCACCGGCGAACTGAGCGAGCACAAGTGGAAGATCGTCGACCCGGCGGCGGCGAGCGTGGAGCGCGGCGCGGGCATCGACGAGATCCGGCACCTGACCGTCGGCAGCGAGATCGTCAAACGGCATCTGGAGCAGGACCCGTCGCTGAAGGAGCATCTGGCCGACGTGATCCGGCGCGGCAACGAGCTGTGGGCCAAGCTGCCGGTGCTCGCGGTGCTGGAGCGCCGGGAGCAGCTGTTCCAGACCGGCATCCAGCAGATCGCCGACGTCATCGGCGACCACGAGATCTGGCCCGGCCGCCGGCTGCTGGACAGCACTCCGGACGAGCGGATCGCCACCGCCCTGGAGTGGTCCGTCGAGACCCAGACCGCCCGCCTGGCCTACATGGGGATGGGGGAGTGAGCAACCGGGACACGCGTCCGGCTACGGACCCCGCGCCCGACCGGCTGACGGTGGCGCTGCCTGGCGGAGCCGAGCTGGCGGTGCTCCGGTGGCCGGGCCCGGCCACCGGAGCACCGCTGGTGGTGGTGTGGCCCGCGCTCGGTGTGCGGGCGCGGTTCTACCGGCGTTTCGCCGCCGAGCTGGCAGCACACGGCCTGGGCGTCGCGGTGGTCGATCTACGCGGCTACGGGGACAGCCGGCCCAGGCCGGACTCCTCGTCGCGGTACGGCTACCACGAGATGGCCACGGTGGACTACCCGGCCGTATTCGACGCGCTGCGCGAGCGGGCGCCGGACAGCCCGTTGTTTCTGCTGGGGCACAGCATCGGCGGGCAGATCGGCCTGATGTACGCGGCCAGGAACCCGGCCGAGCTGGACGGGATACTGCTGGTCGCGGCCGGCACGCCGCACTTCCGTACCTATCCCGGGCTGACGAAGCTGATCCCGCTTCTGGGCACCCACGCCATCGCCGGCGTCGCCCGGCTGCGTGGCTACTGGCCAGGCGACGTCCTGCGCTTCGCCGGGCGTCAGTCCCGCGTCCTGGTCGGTGACTGGGCCCGGATGGCCCGTACCGGCCGCTATCGCCCGGCCGGCGCCAACGTCGACTACGAACAGGTGATCGCGGACCTTCGTCTGCCGGTGCTCGCGGTGTCGGTCGGCAACGACCTGCTGGCCCCGCCCGGCGCGGTGGACGCCCTCTGCGGGCTGCTGCCCGGCGCGACGGTGTCCCGTTGGCACCACGCCGAACAGCTCAGCCACACCGCCTGGGCCAACCGGCCCGAGCCGATCGCCAGGGAGATCGGCCGATGGATCGACAGCACGCTCGCGGGCAAGCCCTGGCCCGGCCCCGGAGGAGACAGCGATGCGGTTTCTTGAACCGGAGCGCGAGACTCTGGAGACGTTCCTGCCCGGACTGGACGACCGACTGGCGGCTCTCCCCCTGAAGGAGCGGGAGCGGCCGCGGGGTCCCGCACTGACCCTGTTCAAGGAGGCGGGCGGCCCCGGGCTCGTGGTGCCCCCGGAGCACCGGGGGCTGGGGGCGAGCGCCGTGCAGGCCGTACGGCTGCAGCGGGCCGTAGCCTCGCGCAGCCCCTCCCTGGCGGTGGCCACCACCATGCACCACTTCTCGGTGGCGGGCCTGATCCAGGCGTACGAGGCCACCAAAGGCATGGAGTGGATGCTGCTGGAGGCCGTCGCCGACCAGAGGCTGCTGATGGCCTCCGGGTTCGCCGAGGGCAGGTCTGGGCAGTCGATCCTGTCGTCCTCCATCACGGCCCGGCAGGACGGCGACGACATCGTCCTCAACGGGTTCAAGAAGCCCTGCAGTCTTTCCGCTTCGATGGATCTGCTGACCGCGTCCGTGGCGCTCGACACCGACAGCGGTCCGCAGCTGGCCGTGGCGCTGGTCCCCGCGTCGACTCCCGGTATCTCCGTGCACCCGTTCTGGGGTACCACCGCACTGGTCGGCGCCGAGAGCGACGAGGTACGGCTGGAGGACGTCCGAGTGCCGACGGACATGGTGGTCCGCACCGAGCTGGGCGAGGACGGCAGTCTGGACCGGATCCAGACCGTGGGCTTCATCTGGTTCGAGCTGATGATGGCGGCCTCGTATCTGGGCATGGCCAGCGCACTGGCGGAACAGGTGCTCGCCAGGGACCGGGCGGACGTCGCCGAGCGGGCCCGGATCCTGGTGGAACTGGAGGCCGCGATGGGTGCCGTGGTCGGCGCCGCGTCGGCGCTGGACGGCGACGGCCCCGTGGGGCAGGCGGAGCTGCTGCAGTCGCTGGTGGTCCGATTCTCGGTACAGGACACCATCGACCGGGTGACGCCGCGCTGTCTGGAGGCGCTCGGCGGCATGTCGTACGTATCCAGTGACGAGACGTCGTATCTGGCCGCGTGCGCGGCCGCCCTGAAGTTCCACCCACCGTCGCGCGCCTGGTCCGGTCAGGCGCTGTGCACGGCCTTCGCCGGCGGACCGCTGGTCCTGGGCTGAACCCGGCCGCCGTTGGCCGCCTGCCGGCGTTCGACTCTCTGGAAGGAACCCGTAATGCCCTGCCTGATACGTGTCGAGGGACTGCTCCCGGGTCGCGACGCGGACGAGGTGTTCGACCGCGTCCGTGACTTCGAGAATTACGCCGACCACACCGACGCCGTGCGCGAGGTCACGGTGACCGCCGACTCCGCCGGCATCGTCGACTCCGCCTGGGCGGTGAACTTCCGCGGCGGCGTTCTCCACTGGACCGAACGGGACGTGATCGACGCCGCCGCCCGGACGATCACCTTCGATCAGCTCACAGGCGACTTCGCCCGGTTCGACGGGAGCTGGGACGTCCAGCAGGCCGGCGACGACGTCGTGGTGCTGTTCTCCTGCGAGTTCGACATGGGAATCCCCAGTCTGGAGCCGATCATCAACCCCGTCGCCATGCGTGCCCTCATCGACAGCATCGGGCTCATCCTGCGCGGCCTGCTGGGAGAGGAGATCGAGCTCACCAGCACCCACCAGGACACGGCCGTGGTCGGCCTGTGACGGCCAGAGCGCCGAAAGGGCGCGGCCCTCGCTCGTTGCGCCTGGCCTTCATCTGCGCCGGCGTCGTCATGGTCTACCTGGACAGCACCGTCGTGGGGGTGGCTCTCCCCGACATGCAGGAGAAGATGGACATCGGGGTCTCGGCCCTGCAGTGGGTGTTCGACATCTACGTTCTTGCCTTCGCCTGTTTCCTGCTCACGGCCGGCACTCTCGGCGACGCCCTGGGGCGCGGCCGGGTCTTCCTGGTCGGCCTGACCGGCTTCACCGCCGCGTCGGTCGCCTGCGCGCTGGCCACCGACATCGAGGCGCTGCTGGTGGCGAGGGCTGTGCAGGGCGTCTTCGGAGCCGTCATGATCACCGTGTCGCTGGCCCTGCTCCGGCAGCTCTACGCCGAGGAGCGGGCGCGGGCCTCGGCGGTGGCGACCTGGGCCGGGGTGGGTGGCGTCGCCCTGGCTGACCTGGCTGCTGCCGCTCGGAGCCCGGCCGGACCCCGGGGCGGCGGCCTGGCGGAAGGCCGACTGGATCGGTCAGCTGCTGTTCGTCACCGGCATCGGGGCGATGGCCTACGCCCTCATCGAGGCTGGCGACCGGGGCTGGGGATCGGCGCTGGTTCTCGGGCCGCTCGGCGGCTCGGTGCTGGTGCTCGCCACGGACCAGTTCTGGCACGGCGACGCGCTGGCCCGGGTGGGCGCGGGCATCACCATCGAGGACGTCGCGCGGCAGGACGAGCCGGAGCCGGTACGCGAGGCCGTGGCCGCTCTGCTCGGCGAGTCGGCCTATAAGAAGGCGGCGGGAGAGCTGCGCGAGGAGATCGCCGTGATGCCCGCGCCGTCCCAGGTCGTCGCCGACCTGGAGGAGCTGGTCGCAGCTGGCTGAGAACGTGGTGACCGACAGCGGGTGATCTCCCCGAGCCGGCACCCGGCTCATGGCGCGGAGTCACTGCCTCGGACGGGTCTCGGGGCGCCGAGTCCGGCCCCGGACCCGGCTCGGCGCGGGTAGCCAGAGCCTCGGCCGGGGACGGACCGCGGTCCCGGTGCCGAGACACCGGCCCTGGGCTCACGGGTCTTCCGCGGCCGACGAGTCCAGGGTTTCCAGGGCGGATTCGAGTAGAGCCTTCCGCTTCTTCTCCGGGTCGCCCTCGATCGCCGGCAGGAAGAAGGCGCCGAAGTGCACGCTCGCGAGGGCGTTATCTCCCAGGGCCTCGGCGGAGCCGTCGACGAGCATCGCAACCAACTGCTCGTCACTCGCCCCACGGCCGCCGCGGGCTCGCCGCCCGGTATCTGCTCGATGGTCTGTCGCTCATCTGGCGTCTCCTTGATCATCGGATCCGCCGATCATTGAACACTCCCCACCTCCGGCCGCGCTCCTCGGTGATACCGGTGGCGATCACCACGGCGGGGGGAGACGATCTGGTGCTCCACCCTGGCCTTGCAGTAGGTCGCGTCCAGATAGACGTACGGGTAGCGGACGTGGTCCAGGGGCCGGGCACGGAACGCGGTCAGCCGGCCGTCCAGGTCCTGGCAGATCCGCGAGACCTCGCTCTTGGATATTCCGGTGTCCGCGCCGAGGATTCATCCACGAGTGGGTGCGCTCTACGACCCAGCGTTTCCCGGCTTGGATCGGGGCGGGCACGCCCTTGCGTGCGATCTGCGGTGAAACCCAACTCGGCTATCAGCAAACGGGACTTGGCGCTGTCGTAGCCGCGGTCGAGGTTGACGTTGCCGGTCTCCGGCATCGCGCCGACCTGTGCCTGCGCCGCGTCCAGGGTGGGGCCGAGCAGGGGTGAATCGTGCCGGTTGGCCCCGTCGGAGACGATCCCGAGCGGGACACCGCAGGCATCGGACGCGACGGAGCGTTTCAGCCCCTGCTTGCCCCGGTCTACCGGGGAGCGCCCGGCCTTGTCACCGCCGGGCGGGGCCTTGGTGATGCAGCCGTCGACCGAGATCTCGCCGAGGTCGAGGCCGATCATGCGGTCGAGAAACAGGCCGTCTCCGCGCGTCCCTCCGCGCGGCTCTTCGCAACCTGGCTGGAAAGCGAAACGACGAGGGCCCGAGGTAGGCGTCTGACGGTGGGCTCCTTCCGCCCGGAGCCGTTCCGGGCGCAAGGAACCCACCGCGGTACACGTCCCCTTCGGTGGCCTTGTCCGTCCCAAGCCGGGCCCGCTCCGGGAGCGCTGCAGCCGCCCCAGCGCGGCCTCCCTGCATCAGCGCCGTGCGTGCGCCCCCCGCGTGCTCACGGTCACCGTTGTCGCCCGCGTGGTGATCGCGTCGACCAGCGCGGCCTGCTGGAGCGAGAGGTCGGCGTAGGTGTCGCGCCCCGTTCCGTACCGCGCGGCGGCGGCGAACGCCCGTACCGCGTTGGCGAACTGGTGGTCCGGTTCGAGGTGGAGCTCCCGGCTTCCGTCCGGCCGTTCGATCCGCACCACGGGACGGTGGTCGGCGGGCGGGGTGAAGGCCCGGTCCAGGGTCAGCCGTCCCGTGGTGCCGTGCAGCTCGTACGCGCAGACGTAGGCGTGTTCCATGCCGAAGGCGATCCTGGCCGCCACCCCCTCGCAGGTGTGCAGCAGTGCGTGTCCGGACAGCACGGCACCACTGCGGGCGTCCCGGCGCAGTACGGCGCCCGCCACCTCCAGATCGGGGCCCAGGAAGGAGAGGGCCGCGCGCACAGGGTGGACTCCGACGTCCAGGAGCGCGCCGCCGCCGGTCGCCGGGTCGTAGCGGATGTCGTCCGCGGGCCGCGGCGGGATGGTGAACGTGGCGGAGAAGGCGCGGAGTTCACCGATCTCGCCGCTCTCCAGCAAAGCCCTGACCCGCGCGTGCTGGGAGTGGTGCGTGAACATGAAGTTCTCGAAGAGCACCAGCTTCTGGGCGCGGGCCCACTCGACGAGCGCGGCCGTCTGCGCGTGGCTCGCGGTCAGCGGCTTCTCCACCAGCACGTGCCGCCCCGATGCGAGCGCCCGGTCCACCCACTCGGCGTGCAGCATCGCGGGCAGCGGGATGTACACGGCGTCGATGTCGGTCCGGGCGAGGAGCCGTTCGTAGCCGTGGACGGGTGCGCAGCCGAAACTCTCGGCGAAGCTCGCCGCCTTGGCGGCGGTCCTGCTCGCCACGGCCACCACCGTGATGTCCTCGTCGGCCACCAGAGCCGGCACCATGTGCCGCTGGGCGATGTCGGCACAGCCCAGTACACCGAGGCGCAGGGGGCCCGGATTCCTCATTGTCGTCACTCCGGAAGTCACTGCGTGGAGGGAAGTCGTGGACGGGCCTGGCGGATCACCGGTCACAGGGTGTGCAGACAGGCGATGAGGCTGCGCAGCTCCACGTTGAGGTAGTTGCTGTGCCGCAGCAGGTCGGCGAGCTGTGCCAGCGTCACCCACATGAAGTCCGTGGGCGGGTCGAGCAGTTCACCGTCGATCGCCTCGACGACGCGGTAGCGGTTGACGGCGTGGTGGAACCGGCCGCCCTCCTCCGAGTGCACGGCGTCGAAACGGGTCAGCACCTTACCGGGGACGAGTTGCTCCAGCTCGGGCGGACGGCCCGCCTCGGGCAGGCCGGCGTAGTTGGCCGGGAGGTGCTGCACGGTCGGGCCGAGTTCGGCCACGTTGAGCGTGCCCGCCTGCGCCCGACAGCGCACCAGGGCGTGCAGTACGTCACCGAGGCGCCGTACCGCGAGGGTGATCGTGCCCTGTCCCGTCGGGGCGAGCAGGGGCTGTGCCCAGCTCGCGACTTCACGCCGGCCGGCCTGCACCTCGACCCCGATGATCCTGAAGTACTTGCCGTCCGGGCGGGCGATCTCGTCCTCGGACACCTGCCAGCCGTCGTCACGGACCCGGTCGAGCGGCACCCGCCGTCGTACGAGCCGGTGGCGCGTACGCGCGTCGGTGAGCCGGCTGAGCACCTCGCCCGACGTGAGCACCGGCCGCCCCACGCCGGCGAACGACGCGCGCACCGCCGCGCCGAAGTCGTCGTCCGGAGACGGCCTGCCCTCGCGTGCGCGGGCGACGAGGGCGGGCGGCAGACAGGACAGGACCGTCCGTGAGTCCATGTTGACGAGGTTGTCCCAGCGCAGCAGCTCGCCGATCTCGTCCAGTGTGAGCCAGCGGAAGTCGTCCTCCACCGGGATCTCGTCGAAGACCTGGACGATGATGTTGCGATTCCGTTTGCCCAGGAACCAACTCCCCTGTTCCGACTGCAGGGAGTCCGCCACGACTCGCCCATGCCCCGCCTCCGTGAAGTACTCGACGTACTTCACCGCCCGGCCACCGTGCACACCGGTGAAGTTGCTCCTGGTGGCCTGGACCGTCGGCGACAGTTGCAGACCGCCCATGTTGCCCGGCTCGACCTTCGCCTGCATCAGGCAGTGCAGGGTGCCGCCCACCTCCTTCACCAGCAGGCCGAGCACACCCATTTCGGGCTGCACGATGACGGGCTGGGTCCACTGCGGGTTCCACTCCCCGTCGGTCTGCACCTGGAGGCCCTCGACGGAGTAGAACCTGCCGCTCGTATGGCAGAGGTTGCCCGTGCCGGGCTCGCCCAGCCACCCGGTCATCCCGTGCAGCGGGACGCGGCCGATGTCCATGTGGTTGACACGGGCACGTTCGCCGAACCACCGCTGGAATCCGGCCAGTCGGTCCTCCCCGGCAGGCAGCGTCGTACTGGGCCCCACCGTCGTACTGGGCCGCACCGTCGCATCGGGCCACTCCCGGACGACCGGGGGCCATTCACTGCTGGGCATAAAAGGCATCTCCCCGGATCTGGTCGGTTCGGTGGCGAACGTAACCGGTCTCCGGGGCCCGTGACGGCCGGGCCGCCCGGTCTTAGATCTTCTTCTAATCGCGGCGTGCACAGGCGTCCGTCTATGGCCTGTGCCCGCGTACGAGCTGTTCACTCGGCACCGTCACAAGTGCCGTCGCGGTCCCGGGAAGGAGGGCTCGTGGACATCATCGGACGGGGATTCCTGGCCGGTTCCCTCACAGCGCTGGCAGCCTCGCACCCCCGGGTCACCGTGCTGGCCGCAGGGGTGTCGACCACCGCCGTGGACACCGCGGCGGCGTTCCGGCAGGAGCGGGATCTGGTCATGGCCACCGCCGAGTCGTGCCGCCGCTCGGGACGCCTGCTCGTCTTCCTGTCCACCGCGTCGCACGCGCTGTACGGCGCGACGACGACACCGGCGGACGAGTCCGTTCCGCTCGCCCCGGACACCGCGTACGGCCGGCACAAGCTGTCGCTGGAGGAGTCGGTACGGGCGTCCGGCGCCCCCTGGCTGATCCTCCGGCTGAGTCACGTGGTCGGCCGGGGCCAGCGTCCGCACCAACTGCTGCCGACGCTGGTCCGGCAGGTCGCCGCAGGCACGGTGACCGTGTACCGGGGCGCACACCGCGACCTGGTGGACGTCCGTGACGTGGTCAGGGCGGTGGACGGGCTTCTCGCGCGGGGTGTGCGGGACGAAACGGTGAACATCGCGTCGGGCACGCCGTACGCGATCGAGGACATCGTCGCGGGCGTGGAGCGAAGGCTGGGTACGCGAGCCGTGCGGCAGATGGTCGACGGCTACGCGGTGCGGTCGCTGGTGTCCGTCGAGCGCCTGCGGCTGCTGGTCCCGGACGCGTGCCCACCAGGCGGCCTGCCCTATCTCGACGGGCTCCTCGACCGCTATGTCCACGCCGAGGACACGGCCCTTCTCCGGGAATGAGACTCCCCGCGCCGCCCTTTCACCGATTCACCCGGTTCACCTGGTTCACCTGGTTCACCTTCCACGAATACGCGCGACGTGACAGGAGGCATGCGTGGAATGCCGAATGCTGGGCCCTGTGGAGTTTCTCTCGCAAGGGCGCGATGTCATGCCGACGGCACCCAAGGCACGACAGGTCGTCGCACTTCTCATGCTGCGGTACGACACCGTCGTGCAGGCATCCGAGCTGATCGACGAACTGTGGCAGGAAAATCCACCGCCGAGCGCCGTCACCACCGTGCAGACATATATCTACCGGCTCCGGAAAATTCTCGCGGAGCAGGGCGAGGACGCACTGGTGCGCACTCTGCCGGGCGGCTACAGCCTGCTCGTGCCACCGGACCACGTCGATGTCCACCGCTTCGAACGGGAGGCCGCCGACGGCCAGGAACTTCTCCGCCGAGGCGACACGACGGCAGCCGCCCGGACGCTGGGCCTCGCCCTCTCCCTGTGGCGGGGCCCGGCACTCGGGGGCGTCACCGTCGGCGGACGTCTGCAGTCGTACGTCACCCGGCTCGAAGAGCTGCGCTTTCGCATCCTCGAACTACGGATCGAGGCAGACCTGGAGCTGGGTCGGCACCGGGAACTCGTCAGCGAACTCAAGTCCCTCGTCCTGGCCCACCCTCACCACGAGCATCTGCACGCCCTGCTGATGCTCGCCCTGCACCGCTCGGGCAGACGCTACGAGGCACTTGAGCTGTACCGGAGCCTGCGGCGCACCATGCTCGACGACCTCGGCCTCGAACCGGGCCGGGACCTGACACTCCTGCACCAGACCCTGCTGTCCGACCCCGACCAGGGTCCACCCGGTCCCACCCGGACCCTGGGCCGTGTGATCGTCTCGTCCGGCAGGACAACAGGGAACACCCCTGAAACCTTCGCCGTACCGACACCTGTGCCTGTGCCTGTGCCCGCTCCGGCTCCGGCTCCGGCTCCGGGCGCACTGTCCGTACCCGCACCCGCGCAGGTTCCCGCCGGCGCGACCGTTCTCGCGCTCGCCGCTCCCCCGGGGCCCTCGGCCCTCTCCCCGTGTGCGGCCGGAGACACGGACGGAGCCCTCGCGATGTCGATGCGCAGGCCGGTACCGGCACAGATGCCGACTCCCGCGCCGACGGCACCGGCCGCGCCCGCCACCCCCTCCGTGCCCTCCCTCAGGTCCGCGCCCCCGCTCAGGTCCGCGGACACGGAGGGCCCGAGCCAGGCACCGGCCGGCACCCCGACCAACCCGTTCGCCGTCCCTGCCCAACTGCCGTACGACCTCGTGGACTTCGTCGGACGCGAGGCCGCGCTCGACGAGTTGACGGGCGCGTTGTCGGGAGTCTCCCCGGGCCGGGCGACCACGGGGCCCGCAGTCGGCGTGGTGACGGGGCCGCCCGGCATCGGCAAGAGCGTCCTGGCCGTCCACGCGGCACACCTGCTGCGCACCCGCTTTCCGGACCGGCAGCTCTACGCGGACCTGCGCGGCTCCTCGGGCCACCCCCGTGCCCCGTTCGGGGTGCTGGACGAGTTCCTGCGCGCTCTGGGAGTACCCCCCGTCCGAATACCGCCGGGCGCCGCGGAACGGCAGGCCCTGTTCCGCGAACTCACCGCCGGGCGCGGCGTACTGGTCGTACTCGACGACGCCGCCTCGGCGGAACAGGTACGCCCCCTGCTGCCCGGCGGTCCGCGCTGCGCCGTGCTGGTCACCGGCCGCCGCCGGATGCCCCGGCCGACGGCGACCGCGCACGTCGTCGAGCTCGGCCCGCCCGGTCAGTGCGAGGGCGGGCAGTTGCTGGCCGGCGCGGTCGGCGGGCAGCGCACGGCCCGGGAGCACGAGGCCGCGGACACGATCGTGACGCTGCTGGGGCGGCATCCGCTGGCCCTGCGCGCCGTGGGTGGCCGCCTTGCGGCCCTGCCCGGCTGCTCTCTGCGCGACATGGCCGAACTGCTGGACACCACCCCGCGCATCCTGGACGAGGTCCGTTGCGGGGACCTCGACCTACGGCCTCGGTTCGACGTGAGTTACCGGAACCTGAGCCGCACCGAGCAGGCCGTGTTCCGGCTGCTCGGCATGCGCGGCAACGTCCCGTTCACCGCCGCGCAGGCAGCCGGGGTGCTGGGCTGGCGGGTCCCCGACATGGAACGCGTCCTGGAGACCCTGGTCGACCACCATTTGCTGAATTCGGACCGCGCGCCGGACGGGACAGCCCGTTACGGCTACGCCCCGCTCGTCCTCGCCTACGCGGCGGAGCTCCTGGAATCGACCCTCGCTGAGGCGGACCAGTCGGCGCCCGTTCCCGGAACTCCGCAACGGAATCTCGACACCACCTCAACGCCGCCTCAATGTAATCAATCAAATCTTGTGACGCGCACATTCCAGTAAATAGCATTTCGCAGCATGAAGGGAATAATCCTTGCCGGTGGCACCGGCAGCAGACTGCAACCGATAACGCTCGGCGTTTCCAAGCAACTGCTCCCCGTGGGTGACAAACCCATGATCTACTATCCGCTTTCGGTACTCATGCTCGCCGACATCAGAGATATTCTGATCATCACCACGCCGCCTGATCTTCCGTTGTTCCACCGCCTTCTCGGGGACGGAAGCCAGCTCGGCCTCCGTATCGAATACGCGGTACAGGCCGAGCCCCGCGGTATCGCGGAGGCATTCGTCATCGGCTCGGACCATATCGGGGACGATTCGGTGGCGCTGGTGCTCGGCGACAACATCTTCCACGGCAACTCCTTCTCCACCCTGCTCCTGCGAGAGCGGGAGAACGTGTCGGGGTGCGTGCTGTTCGGCTACGCCGTCCACGATGCCGAGCGCTACGGCGTCGTCGAGACCGACGCTGCCGGGCGGATCGTCTCCCTTGAGGAGAAGCCCCTGAAGCCGCGGTCCAACCGAGTGGTCACCGGCCTGTACTTCTACGACAGCGACGTCGTGGAACTCGCCTCCGGACTGCGGCCCTCGCCCCGTGGCGAGCTGGAGATCACCGACCTGAACCTCGCCTACATGGAGCGCGGACGAGCGAGACTCGTGGACCTCGGGCGCGGCTTCGCCTGGCTGGACACGGGGACGCCCGAATCACTCCTTCAAGCGGCGCTGTACGTGCGGACGCTGGAGGAACGGCAGGGGGTGCGGATCGCCTGCCTGGAGGAGATCGCACTGCGCAGGGGCTTCATCAGCGCCGAGGAGTGCTACCAGTTGGGAGCACGGCTGAGCAACTCCGGCTACGGCCGCTACGTGATGGCCGTCGCGGGGGAAGTGGCCGCCCCGGTCCACCTGTGACCCCGGGGCGGCCCACGATCATGAGTTGCCGACGGCTGCGGGGAAGCGCAGCACACCACGGGTGAGGGGCGACCTGAGACGGCGCAGTACCTCGCCCGTACGGCTGATCTGCGGGACTGCGGTCACGATGGCCCGCAGTCCCGCCTCCGCCTGCAGCCGGACCAGCGGACCGACAAGGCCGGTCCAGACGCCCTCGGCGTGCACGAAGTGGCGGGCGCGGGTCGCCCTTCGAAGGTCGAAGCGATCGGGAGCCTCGTGAACCGAGGGGTCACGCTGGGCCGCTTCGATCAGTACCACCACTTCCTCGCCCACGGCGATCGTGTTGCCGGCGAGCTCGAACTCCTCACGCGCGTACAGCCGGTGAAGCCGGACCGGCGGCGCGTATCGAAGTGTCTCGTCGATCGCCGCGGGCACGAGACCCGGATCCGCGCGGAGCAGTTCCCACTGGTCGGGATGGTCCAGCAGCGCGTCAACCGCGTTGCAGAGCAGATCGACGGCCAGCTCGGTGCCGCCCGTCGCGAGCAGCGCGCTCACCGTGTGGACGTCCACATCGAGGGGTGACCCGTGAGCTGTCGCAGTGCCCAGCAGTCGCGCGACGACACTGTCGTCTCCTGTTGCCACGCCGCCGTCGCCGGCCGCACCGATCACCTCGGTGAGCAGCCCGGCCAGCTCGGGCATCGTGGTCGTCAGCCGTCGGGCCGTGTCCGGACCGGGCGGGCACAGCGTCGCGTCCAGCGCGCCCACGGCCTGCTCACCCAGGAGCGCGAATCGGGCACCGTGCCGCGACTGCGGCTCCATGCCGAGCAGCAGCCCGGTGAACGCCACCACAGCCGGCCGGACGAGATCGGCCATCAGGTCGAACCGCTCCCCCAGGCCGTCGATACGGTCGAGGAAGATCCGGGCGGCAGCCGCCCGCCACCGCTCCGAAGCCGCGGTGTCCGCGATCGCGGATGCCGCCCAGCCCCGCAGCCGCTCGTACTCGTGCCGGTCCAGCTCGGTCGACAGCCCTGCGAGGGGCAGCACGTCCCGCAGCCCGGGTACCACCCACGGGGCGGGCTGCCCCACGTCGAGCGGCACCCAGCCCGCACTGGGGCTCGGGGTCAGCCGGGGATCGTCCAGGACCGCCGAGACCTGCTCGTGGTCGGCCGTCACCCAGGCTTGGGCACTGCTCCAGAAGAGGGCACCCCGCTCGCGGGCCGCGTGCCCGACGGCGCGCGGGTCGTCGTCGGACGCCCGCAGCACGAGCGCGTACGGATCGCCCTTGGTTCCCATGATCCATTGGGCACCCCGCAGAGTCAGCAGGACGTGCCCCAGTTCGTTCTCGCTCAGAGTCGCCACCATGCCCCGGACGCTAGGTGAGGCTGATCTCAGACTCCTCGACACCGCCTGTACCGAACCGGCACAGCGCCCGGAGCCGTCGAGCGGGACGCGAGTGATCCACGAGCGGGCCACCAGGAATCCTCCAGCGACATTCCAGGGACATTCCAGACGGGCGCAGGGGACCGTCGAGCCGTACGGGAGTTCAGAAGGCGTCGGCCGGTCCTCGAAGTCCGCCTGCCACGCTCGCAGACATGAATATCTTGGTCACCGGCGCGGCCGGGTTCATCGGTTCGGCGTACGTCAGGATGCTGCTCGACGCCCACTCCCCGCCGCACGTCACCGTGCTGGACAAGCTCACGTACGCGGGCTCGCTCGCCAACCTCGACCTGGGCCGTCCCGGCCTGAGGTTCGTCCAGGGCGACATCTGCGACACCGCCCTGGTGGATCGGCTGATGGCCGAGGCCGACCAGGTGGTGCACTTCGCCGCCGAGTCGCACGTGGACCGGTCGATCACGGGCCCGGAGGATTTCGTACGGACCAACGTGCTGGGGACGCACGTACTCCTGGACGCCGCTCTGCGGCACGGCGTCGGACCCTTCGTGCACGTGTCGACGGACGAGGTGTACGGCTCCATAGCCTCGGGCTCGTGGACCGAGGACCACCCGCTCGCCCCCAACTCCCCCTACTCCGCCGCCAAGGCCTCCTCCGACCTGCTCGCCCTGGCCTGTCACCGCACCCACGGCCTGGACGTGCGCGTCACCCGGTGTTCGAACAACTACGGGCCGCGCCAGTTCCCGGAGAAGATCATCCCGCTGTTCGTCACCAACCTCCTGGACGGCGAGCCGGTCCCGCTGTACGGCGAGGGCACGAACGTACGGGAATGGGTCCATGTCGAGGACCACTGCCATGGAGTGGAGGCGGTACGCGCCCACGGCCGCGCCGGGGAGATCTATCACCTGGGAGGCGGCACCGAACTGACCAACCGCGAGCTGACCGGGCTGCTCCTGGATGCCTGCGGGGCCGACTGGAGCAGTGTGCGCCGGGTTCCCGACCGCAAGGGTCACGACCTGCGCTACTCACTCGACGACGGCAAGGCCCGCCGGGAACTCGGCTACCGCCCCCGGCACGACTTCGCCGCGGGTCTGGCGGCCACAGTCTCCTGGTACCGCGACCACCGTGCCTGGTGGGAACCCCTCAAACGCGGAACGCGCCCGCTGTCGGTCGGCTGACAGCGGGCGCGGCCCGTCCGGGCCCTGGCGTTCTCCGGCTACGCCGGTCGCCGGTGCGCGGCGGTCAGTCGCTCCAGTTCCGGGATGAGGTCGGTCGGCGCGGGCGTTGCACGGATCTCCGCGCCCAGCGCCGCCGCCTTCTCCGCGTACGCCGAATCGTCCAGCACCCGCGCCACGGCGTCCCGGATCTTCTCGGGAGCCGCGTCCGCCGGCAGGGTCAGGCCCGCTCCGGCCTCGTCGATCAGCTCAGCTCTGGGAACGCCGTCCCACACATCGCTGGCCACGAGTACCTGCGGTACGCCATGCACCAGAGCGTTCTGCCAGGTGCCGTAGCCGCCGTGGTGAACGATGGCCGAGCAGCTCGGCAGCAGCTCGTTCAGCGGCACGAAGTCGACGGCCCGCACGTTGTCGGGCAGGGTGCCGACAGCGGCCAGCTGCTCGGGCGACAGCGTCGCCACGACTTCGGCGTCCAGTTCCGCGAGCGCTTCGAGCAGGGTCGAGGCCGATGCCTGGCCTCCGCCCTGCACATCGCGGAAGGAGAGCCCGAGGGTCAGGCAGACCCGCCGCCGCTTCGGCGGTTCGCGCAGCCAGTCAGGCACAACGGACGGTCCGTTGTACGGGATGTGCCGGACCGGGACATACGGGTGGTCCACGGCCAGGCGCATCGAGGAGGGCGTGGGGTCGATGGTCCACTGCCCGACCACCAGTTCCTCGGAGAACTCGCCCCCGTAGCCGGCGCTCGCCCGGGTGAGCCACTCGGCGAGCGGGTCCTCCCGCAGCTCGGGGTCGCGGCGGTCGACCTCGGCCAGGTAGCTCTCCCGCATCCGGCCCACGAGGTCCAGGCCGTACAGCAGCCGGGCGTGTGCCGCGCCGCATGCCTGGGCCGCCACGGCGGCGCCCATCATGACCGTGTCCCAGATGACCAGGTCGGGCTGCCAGCGCCGGCCCAGGTCCACCAGGTCGTCGATCGTCCGCTCGGCGGAGAAGTTCTGGAACACGGTCGAGGTCATCACCGTGAACACGCCGTGGGTGAAGTCGTAGGTGAGTTTCTCGGGGCGCAGTTCCTGGAACCGCATCAGGTCCTGCGGGTTGGGCGGGTCGGCGAGCCGCGCGGCGGCTGCCTCGTACTGCTGGCGGGCGACCTCCATCCCCGCCTCCGCCGCGAGCGGCGGCCCCACCGGCACCGCGGTGAGGCCGGTCGCGGCGATGTCGTCCACGAGATCCGGTTGGCTGGCGACACAGACCTCGTGCCCGGCGGCACGCAGGGCCCACGCCAGCGGGGCCTGAACGAAGAAGTGTGTCTTGACAGCCAGTGTCACGAAGAGTACGCGCATGGCCAAAACGCTAGAGGCGCGACCTCAATGCCTCCTCGACGATCGTTGGTCGGCCTTCGTCGGACGAACGCGAGGGATACGGGGACGGGGGGATGCGGGGATGCCCCGGCACGGGTGTCGAGGAGCCCACGACTCCTCCCCCCGATGCTCCTGGTCGATCGACTAGAGCTGCCGGGCCTTCCTGGTCAGCGGCCGGACACGCGTGCTGGTCTGGAGTTCCCCCGATCGATCGATACGAGCGTGGGGACCCGCTTCGACTGCGAGCCGGCCGTGACTGAGCAGCCGAACGCCGAACGGGGCCCGGGCATCCGGCACACCGTCGCCCAGGGGATCATCACCACGGACCACTCCGGCGTCACCGAAGGCCGCATCAGCTCGATCAGGAACCTCCGTCACGCCCCTTGGCTCATCCACGCTCAGGCTTCATCCACCAGATCGAGGTCCCCACGACTCGCATGCGCAGCAACCTCCGGAACAGGCCACCTGCGGTCAGGCACGTACCCCACACCCCGCCACCACGCCTCGACAGGCAGCACCCCAGCGGGCTCGAACGGCTGCCCCGGAACAGGTAGAGCAACCGCCTGCCCCACCCCATCAGCAGCAGCCTTGGTCCACTCACCAGGCTCAGCCCATGGATGGCCCGCCAAGATGAAAGTCCCCCAGTGGATCGGCAGCAGCACCCCACTCACTTCCCCTTGCTGCAGATCAAGATGCGACTGAACCCCCTGAACAGGACTCATGTGAATGTCCGGCCACGCACCCGGCAGCGGCATGGAATCCGTGTGGTTCTTGGGCCAGAACTCGCTGTAGGCGCCGATCTGAATCATGGTGATGTCGAACGGCCCGTGCTCCGCGCCGATGTCCTTGAAGCCCTTGAAGTACCCGGTGTCCCCGCTGTGATAGATCCGGTGCTCGTCACCGGCGACGGCCCAGGAGGCCCACAGCGTGTGCTGGGTGTTGCGCAGTCCCCGGCCGCAGAAGTGGCGGGCAGGGGTGGCGGTCAGGGTGAGACCGCCGACCTTCGTCGCCTCGTGCCAGTCCAGCTCGCGGATCCGTCCCTCGGAGACACCCCAGTGCTCCAGATGGGCGCCGACGCCGAGCGGCACCGCGAAGACCGTGTCCGTGCCGGCCAGCTCCTTGATCGTGGGCATGTCCAGGTGGTCGTAGTGGTCGTGCGAGATGACGACGACATCGACCGGCCCGAGCGCTGCCAGCGGCAGGGGCACGGGGTGCAGCCGCTTGGGCCCGGCGAAGGCGAACGGGGAACACCGCTCACCCCAGACGGGGTCGAACAGCACCCGATGCCCGTCGATCTCCGCGAGCACACTCGAGTGACCCATCCAAGTGATCCGCAAGCCGCTCACAGGCGGCTTGGCAAGGTCGGCGACGGTCGTGGAGTGCACCGGAATCAAACCGGCCGGGGCGCGCCGAAGGCGCTCCTCCTTGCGGAACTGGCTCTTCGCCATCTCCAGCGCGACACCGCCGGAGGGACGGACCCGGGCGCCCTCGGGATTCACGAAGGCACCGCCCGCGAAATGCGGGGATCTACGGATCCGCTCCAGCCGAGCACCGCTGGGGTCCGCGCCGAAGGCGGCTGGCTGCACGGCACGCAGCCCCGAGCTCAGGGAACGGGAACCGGACACGGCACCTCCTGATGATTCGCTGAGGCATTCCATTATGGTCCGCCCTTCCGACAGCGCCGGGCCAACCCGTCACTACTCACTGCCATACTGACCAACGATTCAGTAGCCCCCGCTGTTCCCCCGTGTTCCCCCGTGTTCCCCCCTGTCCCCACCAGGCCGCCCCTTCCCCGGCCACGCCCGAGGAGCTCTCGATGTCCTCCCCGTCCGCCCCCTTCCTGTCGCTCACCTGGACCGACCACGTCACAGGACAGCGGGGCTTTCTCGTCGTGGACCTGCTCGTACGCGGCGTCTCCAGCGGCGGCCTCCGAATGCGCCCGGGCTGCACCCTCGACGAGGTCACCGGCCTGGCCCGCGGTATGACCATGAAGGAGGCGCTCCACTACCACCCCGACCACCGCTACATCCCCCTCGGCGGCGCCAAGGGCGGCATCGACTGCGACCCCCGGGCCCCGGAAGCGTACGGCGTCCTCGTCCGCTACATGCGCGCGATGCGCCCGTACATCGAGACCTTCTGGACGACCGGGGAGGACCTGGGCCTCACCCAGGACCTGGTGGACCGAGCGGCCGCCGAGGCCGGCCTCGTCTCGACGATCCAGGCTGTCTATCCCCTCCTCGACGACGAGACGACGGCCCGCCGACGCCTGACGGACGCCTTCGCGGTCGAGGTCGACGGCATCGGCCTCGACGAGCTGGTCGGAGGCTGCGGCGTCGCCGAATCCGTACTCACCGCTCTGGACCGAGCCGGTATGCCACGCGCCGGAACCCGCGTCGCTGTGCAGGGCCTCGGAACCATGGGCGGAGCCACCGCCCGCTTCCTGTCCCGGGCGGGCCTCACGATCGTCGCCGTCGCCGACATCAAGGGCACCGTCACCAACCCCGACGGCCTGGACATCGAGACCCTGCTGGCCGCCCGCGACGCCTACGGCACGGTGGACCGCGCCGCCCTGCGCCCGGACGACCACGAAAGCGCGGGGGACGCCTGGCTCGCCGCCGAGGCCGACGTACTGGTACCGGCGGCCGTGTCGTACGCGATCACCCCGGACAACCAGCACCGGATCACCGCCCGACTGATCGCCGAGGCGGCCAACATGCCCGTCCTCCCGGAGGCAGAGAACCTGCTCGCCGCCCGCGGGGTGACGATCCTGCCGGACGTCGTGGTCAACTCCGCCACGAACGCCTGGTGGTGGTGGACCCTCTTCGGCGACATCGCCCCCACCGCGGACGAGGCCTTCGCCCACATCCGCCACGCCATGCGCACCCTCGTCGACCAGATCCTCTCCCGCGCCGAGACCGACGCCACGACCCCTCGGGCAGCCGCCCACGCCGTCGTCGCCGACCGGTTGCCGGTGATCGCGGCGCGGTTCGGCTGGTATCGGTGAGCGTCTCTGATCAGCCAAGTGATCCACAGGTTGCGGGATCGGTTGGACCGGTTCCAGGTCCCGCGGCGTTCACACACCGACGCAATAGGGTTGACCGCGTGACCAGGGTGCGGTTGAGCGTGGCCGAGCGGCGTGAAGAACTGCTCCGGGCCGCCATGGAACAGATCGAGGCGCGCGGCGTCGCGGCGGTACGCATCGCCGACGTGGCCGCCTCGCTCGGAGTGAGCAACGCCTTGGTGCTCTACCACTTCTGCACCAAGGAAAAGCTGGTGGCCGAGGCCTTCCGCTACGCGGCCGAGGACGACCTGGCCCACCTGCGCAAACTACTGAGCCGCCGCACGACCGCCCTCCGCCGCCTCCGCGCAGCCATCCGCTGGTACGCCCCGACCGGCCAGGCCAAGGGCTGGCGCCTCTGGATAGAGGGCTGGGCCGTATCCCTGCGCGACCCCGCTCTGCGAGAGGTCACCCGCGACCTGGACACCCAGTGGAAGGCCGCGCTCACCGAGCTCATCGAAGCCGGCACAGCAGCCGGCGAATTCCACTGCCCCGACCCACCCGCGACGGCCCTACGCCTCACCGCCTTCCTCGACGGCCTGGCCGTACAAATGACCACCCACGACGGAATCTCCCGCACCCGCGCCCAGGACTGGACCGACGAGGCCCTGTCCCGCGAACTGAACCTGGACCGCGAGCCCTGATACCCCGCCCCCTCCACAACGGCGGGCCGGCCACGCGACAACGGAAGGGCCCGTGCCGGTGCGTCACGCCCGTCGCGTAGAGCGGCCCCGAGAGCCTCAGCCCGTGAACCCCGGGCCGTAGGGCACCAAGCGACGGGCGGACACACCGGCACGGGCCTGCCCCCCAACGCACCGAGCACAAACCGCCCCAACCACCGGAGACCCCCGCACCAAGCAACCGACGGACGCACCAGCACCGCCCCAACCCCCAACGCACCCCACACAGCCCGGCCAACCACCGGAGACCCCCCACACCGAGCAACCGTCGGACGCACCAGCACCGCCCCGCCCCACAGCCCGACGCACCCCCGCACGCCCCCGCCCAACCGCCGGAGGCACGAGGCAGGCCTCAGGCCACCGACCCGATCCGCATCTTGATGTCGTACGGCGACAGATGCCCCTTCGCCGACACATGGTCGCCGGAGGACTCCCCCCGCAGCCGCCGCCCGATCCACGGCACCAGATGGTCCCGCGCCCACTGGATGTTGTCGCGACGCACCTCGAACGTCCCCCGCGGCGGCAACGGAGGCCACGGCTGCTCAGGATCAGCCGGCACCTCGACACCCAGCACCTGCCCGGCCCGCAGCGCGACCCGCGTATGTCCTTCGGGCGAAAGATGCAACCGGTCGTCGTCCCAGGCCCGCCGATCCTGCACCGTCTTGAGCGACCACAGGTCCAGCACTGGGCAGCCGTACCGGTCCGCGATGGCCCGCACATGCCCGTTGTACGTGGCGATCTTGCCCCGCAGATGCCTCAGCACAGGCACATCACGCGTATCGAAACCGGTGGTCACCATCACGGTCCCGATCGCCGACGTGAGCGTGGCAACCGCCCGCTCGAACCGCTCGGCGACCTCGTCGGGATCGGTGCCGGGCCGGATGATGTCATTGCCACCCGCGCAGAAGGAGATCAGATCGGGCGCGAGCTCCAGGGCCCGCGGCACCTGGTCCTCCACGATCTGGTCGAGAAGTTTCCCGCGCACGGCGAGGTTGGTGTAATCGAAGTCGCCCTCGGGCACCCGGTCCGCGAGAAGTACCGCGAACCGATCGGCCCAACCGACGAACGCCCCGTCGGGCCCGGGATCGCCGACGCCCTCGGTGAAGCTGTCCCCCACCGCAACGTACGACCCGATCACGTCTTTGCTGTCACTCTTCGAATCGTCTGCCACGTCGGCCCATGATTCACCTTCCGATGTGACCTACGCGACCGTAATAAGGGGTTGACGGCCGGTGAGATAGACCACGCGATCCGCCACAGCCCCCATCCTCAGACCCGCCACACCCGAAACCCCTCGATCCGAAAGTGACTCCACACGGTCCGAAAGGCGAAGTGCCCACCGGTGTACGGCTCGGCGTCCACGTAGTCGAAGACAAGCCGCCCGTTGTTCCACCACCGCACCCCTGAAACACCGAAGGCCGGACCCACCCAAGAGGAGGGTCCGGCCTTCGGACACTCACATCCGGCACGTCAGATGCTGACGCCCTTCTGCCGCAGGTAGGCCAGCGGATCGATGTCCGACCCGTAGTTCGGAGTCGTACGGATCTCGAAGTGCAAGTGCGGCCCGGTGACGTTGCCGGTCGCCCCGGAGAGGCCGATCTCCTGCCCGCCGCTCACGGACTGGCCCGCGGAGACGGAGATCGAGGAGAGGTGGGCGTACTGCGCGTAGTACCCGTCGGCGAGCTTGATGACGACCTGGTTGCCGTACGCGCCACCCCAGCCGGCCGAGACGACGGTGCCCGCACCCACGGCCTTGAGGCTCGTGCCGGTCGGCGCCGCGAAGTCGACACCGGTGTGGTAACCGCTGGACCACATGCTGCCCGCGGTCTTGTACGCGGTGCCGACAGAGGCCCCCTGAATGGGCAGACTGAACCCGGAGCCGCTGGTTTCGGCGGCCTGGCTGGTCGACGTGGTGGAGGTCGACTCCTTGGTCTCCTTCGTCGAGGACTGGGAGGCCTTGGACGACTTAGAGGACTCGGAGGACTTCGAGGACGGTGCCTTCGTCGGCGACGGGGAGGTGTCGGTCGACGCGGCCGCACCACCGATCGTGAGCTTGAGCCCCGGATGGATGAGCGACGGGTTCGAGCCGATCGCGGACCGGTTGTCGGCGTAGAGCTGCTTCCAGCCCCCGTCGACATCCTGCTCTTCCGCGATCTTCGAGAGGTAGTCGCCGACCTTCACCAAGTAGGTCTTCGTCGCCGCCTTCTTGGTGTCGGCGGTCTTCTCCGCCTGCGCGGCCTTCTCGGCCTGCTCAAGCCTCACACCCTGCACCACGACCGACTTTTCGGCGGCCGAGGCCTTTTCGGAAACGCCGGAAACGGCGACCGTCGGGGTCGCGGCATAGGCGCCGGCGGCCCCTATCAAAGGCAGTGCGAGCGCCGCGCCACCGGTTCCGGCGGCGGCGATAGAGCGGGTGAAACGCTGGGACTTCGGGCGGCGGTGCTTACCCTTCGCGGGCATGGGCGTTTTCCTCTCCGGCGCCTGCGAGGTGAGCTGTCGGGTGCGGACTGGAGATGCCCGGCCGTGCTTGCGCACGGCTTAACCCCTAGCCGTTCCGGAGACTGGAACAGGCGGTACTACCTGTGGGTCCCCCGCTCCTGCCGTGGATCGGGTCGGTACGCGGCTCCGGTCGGCGGCAGGATTGGGCGTCCGTCCGGATTGGGGCCGAACGTAAGCGACTTGTGCCCACAGAGACAACTATTGGGTTTTCCTGTGCGTCTCTCTAGATGATCCTTACACCAAAACGCGATTACATTCCGTAAATGAGCGATCTTCAGCCCATTCCAACGACCCTGAAAACACGCCCGAATTACGTGAACATGACGGCAACAGTCCGTCACGAATATGACGCTGCTCACGCACCTACGGGCCAGTAGACTTTATTCCAGGGCCAGTTGGAATTACGGCTACATTTCGGACACTTCACTCAAGTGCGACGCAGCCGGACAACTGCCGCATCAAAGTCGCCACGCAACCCCGTACGCAACCCGTGGTGCAACAACACCGCACCTCGATGCAGCTCGCCCGTTTCACGGCATTCGTACGTTTCTTCCGGGTCGAGGCCGCGCAACCGAACCGGCGCGAGCGGCTCGCCGTAGTGCTGGGCCTGGAGCCAGGCGAGGACGACGACCTCATCACCATGGACGTACTGCACGGCACTGAGCCCACCCGCCGGAGCCCGCAGCCGGTAGAGGTCACCGCGCTGCACGACCGGCCGGATCTCCTTGTACAGCTCCACCCAGCGCCGAGCCTCGTCCAACTCCTCCTCGCTCCACTCGACGAGGTCGCCGCCGACGCCGAGCACACCCGCCATGGCGCTGACGAAGCGGAACCGCAGCGAGCTGACCCGTCCGTTGAGCTGGCTGTTCGGGCTGTCGGTGACCCAGGCGGCCATGGCCCGGGCCGGATGGATCTGACTGAACCCGTGCTGGATGGCGAGCCGGTCGAGCGGGTCGGTGTTGTCGGAGGTCCACACCTGGTCCGTCCGCGCCATCACACCGAGGTCGATCCGGCCACCACCACCGGAGCACGACTCGAAAGCGACGCCCGGATGCGCGGCCCGCAGCCGGTCCAGCAGGGCATAGAAGGCGTGGACGTGCTCGACCCAGAGCTTCTGCGGGTACGGCTCGCCGGGCCATCCGGCGTCCGTGAAGCAGCGGTTGAAGTCCCATTTGACGTAGTCGATGGGCGCACTGGAGAGGAGCCCGTCCAACCGCCCCCAGAGGTACTCCTGGACGTCCTCGCGAGCAAGGTTGAGAACGAGCTGATTGCGCAGTTCCGTCCGCTTTCGTCCCGGTTGGAACTGCACCCAGTCGGGATGAGCCAGGTACAGATCGCTGTCCGGGTTGATCATCTCGGGCTCCACCCAGATGCCGAACTGCATGCCGAGGGCGTGCACATAGTCGGCGAGCGGCTTCAGCCCCTTCGGGAAGCGGTCAGGGTTGGGCGTCCAGTCACCGAGCCCGGCCCGGTCGCTGGTCCGTGCCCCGAACCAACCGTCGTCGACCACGAACAGCTCGACCCCGATGGCCGCCGCCCGCCGCGCGAGCACCCCCTGCTGCTCCTCCGAGATGTCGAACTCGGTGGCCTCCCAGGAGTTGAAGAGCACCGGCCGGTCCTGGTCCGCGTCCGGGATGACGTACGCCCGCTGATAGGCGTGCCAGGCGCGGCTCGCCCCGCCGAAGCCGCCGTCGCTCCACAGCCCCGCGAAGACGGGCGCCGTGAACGTCTCGCCGCTCTCCAGCCGCAGCAGGCCCGACTCGTCGTACCCGGCACCACCGGTGATCTGCACGCGCGCGTCGGGGAGTTGGGCCACGGCGATCCGCCAGGAGCCCGACCAGCCGAGGGCGCAGCCGTAGACCTCGCCGCGCTCCTCGGTCGCGTCGGTGTCGAGGGCGACCCAGGGCAGATGCTGGTGCCCGGTGTGCCCGCGCCGGCTGCCCATGACCTTCTCCCCGTAGGTGAGGTCCCCGCGCACCAGCCGTGACTCGGCCGCCCACCGCCCGTGCAACTGGGAGAGTCGCCAGCCCTCCTCGCGCAGCGGTAGCGTCCAGGTCGCCGAGTCTGCCCGCAGCAGCTCCACCGCCGGGCCTTCGTTGTCGAGGGTCACCCAGCGCTCGATCACGTCGTCACGCATCCGGTAGTGCAGCGTGACCCCGAGACCGTCGTCGATGAACCGCAGCCGCAGCTCGTCACCCTCGGCCTCGTATGCCTGGAAGGTCCACTCGGTGCCACGCCGCTCCTCCGTGCGCACGGACAGCGCGGGCCGTACGAAACGGAGGCCGCCCTCGACGGGGTACTCCTCGTGCCCGTCGACCGGGGCCTCGAACGGCCAGTACGGCAACTGCTGCCGGGCGGCCAGCTCCTCGGCGTCGGCGAGGGCGATCCGCGGGCCCCAGTGCAGGTGCAGCAACTCGTCGGCCTCGGTGAGCCGCAAGGCATAGCTGCTCCTTGGCCCCGTGAGAAGCCAGGTTCGGCCGTCTGCGCCGATTTCCAACATCAAGACCCCACAGATTCGAACAGGTGCAATCGGGCGGCAACATCATCGCAGGCCCCGGCGGGCGGCCGACGCCGCCTGTGGACAACTGTCGGCGGGCGTGCCGCGGCGCCTGTGGACAACTCATGACCGTACGCGGCCATGTCGTATCGTCGAGTGCGCGCCTCGATGTCGAGGGCGTGCCCGTCGACGAGCGGCGCCGACGGCCGGAGGGGAGGAGCCCCAGTGACGCAGCAGATCCCGTCGACGGAGCCGGAGCTGACCGGTGTGCGCAACTTTCGCGACGTGGGCGGCCTGCCGACGGTGGACGGTCGTCGGGTGCGCCACGGAGTGCTGTTCCGCAGCGGCCATCTCGCGCACGCGACCGACGAGGACGCCGCGTTCCTGACCACCCTCGGCCTGCACACGATCTTCGACTTCCGCAACGCGGCAGACCAGAAGCTGGAGGGCCCGGACGTCGACCTGCCCGGCGTGCGGAATGTGAATCTGCCGCTCTCCGACCCGGCGGACGGCGCCGAGTTCTGGAAGATGGTCCGCGACGGCGATCTGGACCAGTTGCGTGAGCTGCTGGACGACGGCAAGGCAGCCGGCCGGATGATCGACTCCTACCGCAGGATCATCCAGCAGCGCACGGCCGAGCACTCCCATGTCCTGCACGCGCTGGCCGAGGACAGCGTGCCCGTGCTGATGCACTGCGCGGCGGGCAAGGACCGTGCGGGCCTGTCCATAGCCGTCACGCTCCTCGCCCTCGGTGTCGAGCGCGAAGCCGTCGTCGCCGACTACCTGGAGTCGAACGCGAAGCACCGCCGCTACAAGGTGCACCGCAGCAGCTCCGCCGCCAGCGCCTACTCCCCGGAGGTCATGGAGCTGCTGAGCCCCCTCTTCGACGCCCGCGTGGAGTATCTGCAAGCGGCCTTCGACACGCTCGAGGAGACCTGGGGCGACGTGGACACATACCTGGAGCAGGGCCTGAAGGTGACCCCGCAGACCCGGACCCGCCTGCGCGAGCGCCTGCTCGACTAGGGCCGGGTCCGCCGAGGGAGGGTCCGTTTCGCCTATTGCTTGGCGCCCACCTCGAACAGCAGATAGACGAAGGCCGCGAAGACATGGCCGACCGCGATGTAGATGATGAGCCGCACCCACAGGGCGCGGGGGAACTTCTCTTCCAGGTCGCTCATGGAGTCTCTCCGGGGGTGTTCGGCCCGAGGCACAACGTCGCGGTCGGGCTCTGCAGCAGGGTGTGGACGAAGAGGAGATCGGCGCCGTCGTGGTCGGCGGCGGCGATGCGGTGCGGGGTCAGCGAGTCGAAGTGCGCGCTGTCCCCGGGCGCGAGCAGATGCGCGGTGTCCCCGAGGCGCAGCCGCAGCCGCCCCTTCAGGACGTACAGCCACTCCTCACCGGGGTGCACCCGCACGATGTCGCCCTGCGAGCCGTACGGCACATGGACGCGCAGCGCCTGCATGCCCCGCCCGGGCGCGCCCGCCTGCCAGTACGTCCAGCCGCCGGCCTTGGTGGGCTCCATGTCGTCGGCGCGGAGTACGGCGTCTCGTTCGGCGACGGTCTCACCGAGCAGCTCGGAGACGGTCGTCCCGTAGATGCGGGCCAGCGCGAGGAGCATCGGCAGCGAGGGCTGGCGCTGTCCGGTCTCCAGCCGGGACAGATGCGCGGGCGACAGCCCGGCGGCCCGGGCCGCGGCCTCCAGGGTGAGGGAGGCCCGGCGACGCAGGGCGCGCAGCTGTGGGGCGACGGCGGGTAGTTCCCCGTCCGCCGAGGGCTCGGGAGGGTGGGTACCCTCGGAGGGGCTCATGCCCTCCATTCAGCCGGAGCCTTGCCTCTGCGGCAAATTTCTTGCCTCAGAGGCAAAGGCCCGTGGGCCGACCTCGCGGGCCGACCATGGGCGACCTCGTCTATCGGTTGGCCACCGCCTGTTTCACCAGCGTCCTGCCGAAGTCCCACATCAGCCCGCCCCCGCTGTGCGCGTCGTCCATCACCTCGGTGAAGGCCGCCACGAACCGGTCCGCCTCCGGCTCCTTGACGACCAGCGGCGGGATCAGCTTGATCACCTCCAGGTGGTCGCCGGAGACCTGGGTGAGGATGCGGTGCCGTTGGAGCAGCGGTACGACGACCATCTGCGCGAACAGCCCTTTGCGTGCCGCTTGGAGCATGGTCCAGCGGCTGCGCAGCTTCAGCGACTTGGGTCTGCCGAACTCGATGCCGATCATCAGGCCCCGGCCGCGTACGTCACTGAGCAGCTCGTACTTGTCGACCAGTGCCGTGAGCCGGCTCTTCAGCAGTTCACCGGTGGCCCGGGCATTGGCCACGATCTCCTCGTTCTCCAGCACGGAGAGGACGGCGAGGCCGGCCGCCATGGCCTGGGCGTTGGAGCCGAAGCTCGCCGAGTGGACGAGGACACGGTCCATCGACGAGTAGACCTTCTTGAAGATCCACTCCTTGCCGAGAGTCGCGCCGACCGGCACATAGCCACCGGAGAGAGCCTTGGCCACGCACACCAGGTCCGGCTCCACCCCCTCCTCGTGCTGGTAGGCGTAGAAGTCCCCGGTCCGCCCGAGCCCGGTCTGCACCTCGTCGACGATCAGCAACGCCTTGTGCGCGCGCAGCAACTCCTGGGCGGCACGCAGATATCCGGGCGGTGCCTCGTGAACTCCCTTGCCCTGGATGGGCTCGACGATCAGCGCGGCGACGTCGCCCTTCTTCAGCTCCCGGGCCAGGGCGTCGAGATCGCCGAGGGGGACGGCCGTGTCGGGCAGCAGCGGCGCGAATCCATCCCGGAAGCCGTCCTCGCCGTTGACGGACAGCGAGCCGGTGGTCAGCCCGTGGAAGGCGTGGTCGCAGTACAAGATCCGCGGTCTGCCGGTGGCGTACCGGGCGAACTTCAGCGCGGTCTCGACGGCCTCCGTACCGCTGTTGCCGAAGAACACCCGGTCCAGATGCGGGCTGTGGGCGAGCAGCCGCTCGGCGAGCAGCCCGGGCAGCGGCTGGCAGTCGAAGCGGGTCAGGTCGGCGAGCCCCGCGTCGAGGACGTCGTGCAGTGCCTTGCGGATCACGGGGTGGTGGCGGCCGAGGGCCATCACCCCGAACCCGGCGAGCATGTCGAGGTAGTCGTTGCCGTCGGCGTCCCAGAAGTACGCGCCCTCGGCCCGCTCGTAGACCTTGTCGAAGCCGATGGTGTGGAGCATGCGCGGAAGCTGGTGGTTCAGGTACCGGGCGTGCAGTTCGTAGCGTTCGGCGCCTCGCTCGGCGAGGAGTCTGCCGAGGTCGAACTCCTCGGTGTTGCCGGCGGCGCGTTCCTCGGTGGTCATCTACGGTTTCTCCTTGGGCGGTTCATCCTTGACGGCCAGGCAGGCGCTGATCCGCCCGGCGATCTCGACCGGCGTCAGGCCGATGTCCGCGAGCACCTCACCCCGCTTGGCGTGCGCCAGGAACTGCTCCGGAATCCCGAACCGCCGTACGGGTACGTCGACCTCGGCGTCCCCCAGCGCCAGCGCGACCGCGGAGCCGACCCCGGCCGCCCGGCTGTTGTCCTCCACGACGGCCACCAGCCGGTGTTCGTCGGCGAGCCACGGCAGCGCCGGGTCGACCGGCTTGACCCAGCGCGGGTCCACCACCGTGCAGCCGATGCCCCGCGCCTGAAGCAACTCGGCGGCCTCCAGACACACCGGCGCCATGACACCGACGGCGACGAGGAGCACCTCCGCCCGGTCGTCCCGGTGGAGAACATCCATGCCGCCCACCCGCTCCAGCGACGGAATCTCCGGCCCCACCGACTCCTTCGGGAACCGGATCAGCGTGGGCGCGTCGTCCACGGCGACCGCTTCCCGCAGCTGCGTCCGCAGCTGCTCGGCGTCGCGCGGCGCGGCGATCCGCAGTCCGGGCACGACCTGGAGGATCGACATGTCCCACATACCGTTGTGTGACGGCCCGTCGACTCCCGTCACCCCGGCCCGGTCCAGGACGAACGTCACTCCGCACCGATGGAGGGCCACGTCCATCAGCAGCTGGTCGAAGGCCCGGTTGAGGAAGGTCGCGTAGACGGCCACGACCGGGTGGAGCCCGCCGGTCGCGAGCCCGGCCGCCGACACGGCCGCGTGCTGCTCGGCGATCCCCACGTCCCACACCCGGTCCGGGAACTTCTCGACGAACCTGCCGAGCCCGACCGGGTGCAGCATGGCCGCCGTGATGGCCACGACGTCCTCGCGCTCGTCGGCGATCCGGACGATCTCGTCGCCGAAGACCGAGGTCCAGGACGGCCCGCCCGACGGAGCGAGCGACTCGCAGGTGAGCGGGTCCATCACGCCGACCGTGTGAAAGTGGTCCTCCTCGTGGGCGAGGGCGGGCTCGTACCCCCGGCCCTTCTCCGTCAGGCAGTGGACGAGGACCGGCCCGTGGAAGCGCTTTGCGCGGCGCAGCGCCGACTCGACGGCGTTGATGTCGTGCCCGTCGATCGGCCCGACGTACTTCAGCCCCAGGTCCTCGAACATGCCCTGCGGCGCGAAGGCGTCCTTGAAGCCCTTCTTCGCCCCGTGCAGCGCCTCGTAGATCTGGTTGCCGACGACCGGTGTGCGCAGCAGTACGTCCTTGCCCCAGGCCAGGAACTGTTCGTAGCCGTCCGTGGTCCGCAGGGTCGCGAGGTGGTTCGCGAGGCCGCCGATGGTCGGCGCGTACGAGCGCTCGTTGTCGTTGACGACGATGATCAGCGGCCGGTCCTTGGCGGCCGCGATGTTGTTCAGCGCCTCCCAGGCCATGCCGCCGGTCAGGGCGCCGTCCCCGATGACGGCGACGACGTGACCCCTCTCCCCCTGCACCTGACGTGCTTTGGCGAGGCCGTCCGCCCAGCCGAGGGCGGTGGAGGCATGGCTGTTCTCGACGATGTCGTGCTCGGACTCCTCGCGCGAGGGATAGCCGGACAGGCCGCCCTTGCCGCGCAACTTGGAGAAATCCTGACGTCCCGTCAGAAGTTTGTGTACGTAACTCTGGTGACCGGTGTCCCACACGATGCGGTCGACGGGTGACTCGAAGACCCGGTGGAGCGCGATGGAGAGTTCCACCACTCCCAGGTTGGGCCCCAGGTGACCACCGGTCCTGGCGACCGCGTGCACCAGGAACTCCCGGATCTCTTCGGCCAGTTCACCGAGTTCCGCCTCTGTCAGCGCCTTCAGGTCGCGCGGTTGCCGGATGCTCTCCAGAATCGTCACGTCGGGCCCCCTCTCGATGCGTGCTCTTCAAGCCCGTGTCGTCAACTCACGGTGACCGCTGGCTCCCCCGACGCGACGCCGTCCTTCTCCATCTGCTCGGCGATCTTCATCGCCTCGTCGATGAGGGTCTCCACGATCTTCGACTCGGGGACGGTCCTGATGACCTCACCCTTCACGAAGATCTGCCCCTTACCGTTGCCGGAGGCGACCCCCAGGTCCGCCTCGCGCGCCTCTCCCGGCCCGTTGACGACGCAGCCCATGACCGCGACCCGCAACGGAACCTCCATGCCCTCAAGACCGGCGGTCACCTCGTCCGCCAGCCGGTACACATCGACCTGGGCCCGCCCGCACGACGGACACGACACGATCTCCAGCCTCCGCTGCCGCAGATTCAGCGACTCGAGGATCTGGATGCCGACCTTGACCTCCTCGGCGGGCGGGGCGCTCAACGAGACCCGGATCGTGTCGCCGATCCCCTCGCTGAGCAGCGCCCCGAAGGCGACGGCGGACTTGATGGTCCCCTGGAAGGCGGGACCGGCCTCGGTCACCCCCAGATGCAGGGGGTAGTCGCACTGAGCCGCCAACTGCCGGTACGCCTCGATCATCACGACCGGGTCGTTGTGCTTGACGGAGATCTTGATGTCCCGGAAGTCGTGCTCCTCGAAGAGCGACGCCTCCCACAGCGCGGACTCCACCAGCGCCTCGGGGGTCGCCTTGCCGTACTTCCGCAGGAGCCGCTTGTCGAGCGAGCCGGCGTTGACCCCGATCCGGATGGGGGTCCCGTGCTCCTTCGCGGCCCGCGCGATCTCCTTGACCTTGTCGTCGAACTGCTTGATGTTCCCGGGGTTCACCCGCACCGCGGCACAGCCGGCCTCGATCGCCGCGAACACGTACTTCGGCTGGAAGTGGATGTCCGCGATCACCGGGATCTGTGACTTGGCGGCGATGGTGGCGAGCGCGTCCGCGTCGTCCTGCGTGGGGCAGGCGACCCGGACGATCTGGCAGCCGGACGCGGTGAGTTCCGCGATCTGCTGCAACGTGGCGCCGACGTCCGACGTGCGGGTCGTCGTCATCGACTGCACGGATACGGGGGCCCCGCCACCGACGGCCACC
The DNA here is from genome assembly GCF_002214185.1 of Streptomyces capitiformicae. Taxonomy (NCBI): domain Bacteria; kingdom Bacillati; phylum Actinomycetota; class Actinomycetes; order Kitasatosporales; family Streptomycetaceae; genus Streptomyces; species Streptomyces capitiformicae. Next base: position 5,146,530 of record NZ_CP022161.1, read on the forward strand.
GGCCCGACCTGGATCAACCGCGACAGTCGGCGCTCCGCGACCGGCCGGGCGGGTACGGCGGGAACGCCCAGGGATACGGCGGTCATGACATCACCCTCGGTTCCCGTGGTTCCCGGACACCGTCTCACGCAGGGCGCGCAGGGACTCCTTCAGCGATCCCGTGGTGGCGAGGACGGCGGTCGGCTCATAGCCGCAGTGCGCCATGCAGTTGGCGCAGCGCGGGTCCCTGCCGCGTCCGTACGCGTCCCAGTCGGTGTCCTCGATCAGCTCCCGGTACGTCGGGACGTACCCGTCGCTCATCAGGTAGCAGGGCTTCTGCCAGCCGAAGAGCGAGTAGTTCGGGATCGCCCACGCCGTGCAGGGGAAGTCGACCTTGCCCTCCAGGAAGTCGAGGAACAAGGGCGAGTGGTTGAGCCGCCAGCGCCGCCGGTTGCCGCCCGCGAAGGCCTTCCTGAACAGCTCGCGGGTCTGCTCGACACCGAGGAAGTGCTCCTGGTCGGGAGCCTTCTCGTAGGCATAGGCGGGGGAGATCATCATCTCGTCGACCTTGAGGTCGTCGTTGAGGTAGTTGAGGACCTCGATGACGGTCTGCGGGGTGTCGGTGTTGAAGAAGGTCGAGTTGGTGGTCACCCGGAAGCCGCGCCGCTTGGCCTCCTTGATGGCCGCCACGGCCTCGTCGAAGACCCCCTCCTTCGCCACCGACTCGTCGTGCCGCTCCCGCAGTCCGTCGATGTGCACGGCGAACGCGAAGTACGGCGACGGCTTGAACTTGTCCATCTTCTTGCGCAGCAACAGCGCGTTGGTGCACAGGAAGACGTATTTCCTCCTGGCCACCAACTGCCGGACGATCTCATCGATCTGAGGGTGCATCAGGGGCTCGCCGCCGGCGATCGACACCATCGGCGCACCGGACTCCAGAACGGCGCCCACGGCCTGCGCCACCGGCATGCGCTGCTTGAGCACGCCCGCCGGATGCTGGATCTTGCCGCAGCCCTCACACTTCAGATTGCAGGCGTAGAGCGGTTCCAACTCGACGATCAGCGGAAACTTGTCCCTCTTGCGGAGCTTCTGTTCAGCGAGATACGTCGCCACCTTGATGGACTGGCGGAGTGGCATGGCCATCTGGCTCACCTCCTGGGGAGCAGCAAAGAACGGTGCCATTCGTAGTAAGCGGGAAGAACGGCATGAAGAACGAGGAAAGCTGATATTCCACCGCGCACCGTGCCGATCCGGACCAGTTCATGTTCTGGGGCGTCCACGACCACCCGGACGGCGGCAACCGGACGTCTGCCCGATCTCATGGCGGCGTGGAGGGTGACCGCCGACTCCATGTCGACCGCGATCGCGCCGGTCGCGAACAGATCCGAGCGTTCCTGACCGCGTACGACGTGATCGGATCCGGTGAGCGGGCCGGTGTGGACCGTGCGCCCGGGCACGGCCCGCATCAGCTCCTTGACCAGCCGTTCGGTGCCCACGCACGGCGTGACGATGCCGCCGGGGCCCCGGGTCTCCTCGGCGACCACCAGGTCACCGGGGTGCATCCCGGGGGAGAGCCCCGCGCAGAAGCCGGTGGCCAGCACGGCCGCGTCGGCGAGGGCGGAATCGCTGAGCAGCCGGGTCACGGCCCGCTCGGCGGCCTTCGGACCCATGCCGGTCCGCAGGACGGTGACCGGGCCCCCGGCAGAGCCCCGGTCGCCGCTGCGCAGGGCGAGCCGCTCGATGCCGAGCGCGCACGCGATCAGCAGCGGGGCCGGGGCGGAGGCCGTGGCCATCAGCTTCCCTTGGCTTTCAGGACGGCCGGTTCGCCGTTGACGTACCGGCCGAGCGCGGTGAGCGGGAACACCTGCCGGTAGAGGTGATAGTTGATCGAGAAGTCCCAGGGGAAGCCGGTCCCGGTGAAGTACGGCTCGTCCCAACCGCCGTCGTCCCGCTGGCTCTGGGCGAGCCACTCGATGCCGCGTTCGGTGGCCTTGGAGTCCCGCTCCCCCGCCGCCAGCAGCGCGAGCAGGGCCCACGCGGTCTGGGAGGCGGTGGAGGCGCCCTTGCCGCCCCACTCGGCGGCATCGCGGTAGGAGCGCAGGTCCTCGCCCCAGCCGCCGTCGTCGTTCTGCACGGTCTCCAGCCAGGCCACGGACCGGCGGATCGCGGGGTGCGCGGCGGGCAGCCCGGCGGTCACGAGTGCCGGCACCACCGACCCGGTTCCGTAGACGTAGTTGACGCCCCAGCGGCCGAACCACGAGCCGTTCGGCTCCTGTTCGGCGAGCAGCCATTCGATGCCCCGCCGGGTGCGCGGGTCGTGGGACAGGCCCTCGACCGCGAGCATCTCCACCACATGGGCGGTGACATCGGCGGACGGGGGGTCGATGACCTCGCCGAAGTCGCAGAACGGCAGCCGGTTGGGGAACGAGCTGGTGTTGTCGACGTCGAAGGCTCCCCACGCCCCGTTCCTCGACTGCATCCCGAGGTTCCAGCGCACCCCGCGCCGGACGGCCTTCTCGACGCGCTCCGGGTCGGGGTGCCTGACCCGGCGCAGCGCGAGAACGACCTCGGCGGTGTCGTCGATGTCGGGGTAGTTGTCGTTGTGGAACTCGAACGCCCAGCCGCCCGGCGGCAGTTGGGGCCGCCGCACCGCCCAGTCCCCGGGTCGGACGACCTCCTCGCCGAGCATCCAGTCGGCGGCCTTGACGAGCTGAGGGTGATCGGCGGGCAGGCCGGCGTCGGCGAGGGCGATGGTCGCGAGGCAGGTGTCCCACACCGGGGACTGGCAGGCCTCGATCATCCGGGCCCCGTCCTCGCGCCACACGGCGAACCGGTCGAGGGACTCCAACCCGGCCCGCATCACGGGGTGCAGAAGGTCGTAGCCGAGGAGGTGCAGCGCGATGAGCGAGTACACGGCCGGGGGCTGGATACCACCCCAGCAGCCGTCGTTCTCCTGCCGCTCGATGATCCAGCGGGCCGCGCTGTTCATGGCGGCCTTGCGCAACCGCTTCAGCGCGATCTTGCGATAGCCGTGCAGCAGCTTGTCGAGCCGCTGGAAGGCGCCTTCCCAAGTCATCGGCGGATCAAGGGGTTTGGGCGGGTTGGGCCGGGCCGGGTCGGTGTGCAGCTCGTCGAGCGGGAACGGCGCGGGCCGTACCGGGCGCTTCGCCGAGACGACGGTCAGCGGGACGATCGTCTGGCGAGCCCAGCACCCGAAGTCGTAGATGTTCAGCGGCATCCACTTCGGGAAGTAGACGATCTCCGGAGGCATGTCCGGCAGGTCGTCCCACTTCCACCAGCCGAACAGCGCCAGCCAGATCCGGGTGAAGACCCGGGCGGCGGCGATCCCGCCCCGCTCCCGGATCCACGCGGACGCCTTCGCCATGTGCGGCTCGTCCGGGGCGTCCCCCGCCAGCCGCAGCGCGACGTACGCCTCGATGGTGGCGGAGAGTTCGCCCGGCCCGCCGTAGAAGGTGGGCCAGGTGCCGTCGGCGCGCTGCTCGCCTCTGATGAACAGCGCGGCGGCCCGCGTGGTCTTCTCGTCGCGAATGCCCAGGAACTGACGGAGCAGCAGGTCCTCGGCGTCCATGGTGACGTTGGTCTCCAGGTCGCCCTTCCACCAGCCCTGGGCGTCCTGCCGTGCGAGCAGGAAATCGGTGGCACGCCGTATGGCGTGCGCGGCGGCATCCTGGACCCCTGCCGCCATGGGGGTGTCGGTGTCGGTTTCGCTGGCCGAGGCAGCGCGGGGCGGCAGTGCCCCGGTGCTTCCATCGGTCGTCGCTGTCATGGCTTCCCCTTCGTGCAGTGGACGGATCTCTCTGCGGTGGGTCAGCCGTCGGCCGGTGTGCATCCGGTGACAGCACCGGCCGGCGACTACGCGAGGCCTATTCGACCGATGACGACGTTTCGTCGGTCGATGGCGATCATCTCTTCCGTACGACGACGAAGTCGGCCAGCGCCGCGAACTGGTCCCGCACGTACTCGGGCATCCGGATCGAGTCCAGCGCCTCGATGGCGATGGTGTGCTGGCGGCGCGCCTCCTCGGCGGTCCAGTCCCGGCCGCCCGCCTCCTCGATGAGAGCGGCGCGCGCGGCGAACTCCTCCTCGGAGAAGTTCGCGAAGTCGCTGCTCTTGGCGTCGGCGGCAAGGAGTTCACCGAGCCGCTCGGAGGCCTGGCCCCCCGCGGCGAGCGCGGCCACGACCGGCAGGGACTTCTTGCGCTGGCGCAGATCGCTCCACGTCTGCTTGCCCGTGGCCACCGGGTCGCCCCAGATGCCCAGCAGGTCGTCGACGGCCTGGAAGGCGAGGCCGAGGTGGTAGCCGTACTTCTCCAGCGTGTCGGCCGTGTGGTCGTCCGCGCCGCCGAGGACCGCTCCGATGGAGCAGGCGCAGGCGAGCAGGGCGCCGGTCTTGTTGCCCTCCATCTCCAGGCACTCCTCGACGGTGACCCGCTCCCGGTGCTCGTAGGAGATGTCCTGGGCCTGTCCGTCGATGAGTGCGCGCGTCGCGGTGGTGACGCGGCGGGTGGCGCGGGCCGCCTCCGCGGTGCCGAGTTCGAGGAGGATCTCGTTGGCGAGGACCATCAGGGCGTCGCCGACGAGGATGGCCTGGGCGGGGTCGTACGCCTTCCACACGGTGTCGCGGTGGCGGCGCTGTTCGTCGCCGTCCATCAGGTCGTCGTGCAGCAGCGAGAAGTTGTGCACCAGCTCCACCGCGACCGCGCCGGGGATGCCGACCTCGGGTGCGGCGCCGGTGACCTCGGCGGACATCACGGCGAGCGCGGGACGCACGGCCTTGCCGCCGTCGCCGTCGGCCGGGTTGCCGTGGGCGTCGATCCAGCCGAAGTGGTAGGCGGCGACGGTGTTCATGGGGGGCGCAAGCCGTTCGATGGCCGCCCGCAGCACGGGTGTGGCCAGGGTCCGCCCGCGCTCCAGGAGCGCGGTCACGTCCACCGCTGTCCTCCGAGCGGCCGCCTCGGCCGGGGGCACAGTGGGCACAGTATCTCCAGATGTCGATGTGTTCGCGGTGCCGGGAGTGCGGGATCCGGTCCTGTGCGCTTCGAGCGTCACGCCGCCTCCTCATAGGCGAAGAGGTGGTCTCGGGGCCGGCCCAGGGCGCCGAGCGCGGCGTCCGCCGCACTGACACCGCTGCGGACCGCACTCTCCATGGTCGCGGGCCACCCGGTGGCGGTCCACGCTCCGGCCAGGTACAGGCCGGGTGCCTTGGTGCGGGCGCCGGGCCTGAGCCGTCCGACGCCGGGGGTGGGGGCGAACGTCGCGGTGCGCTCCCGGGTCACGAAGAAGTCCCGCACGTGCGCGCCCCGCGCGTGGGGCAACAGCCGCTCCAGCTCCGGCAGATACCGCTCACGCAGTACGGACACGGGTGCGTCGATCTCGTCCTGCGCGGCCGACTGCGACAGCGCCAGGTACTGGCCCTCGGTCAGCCCGGACGCCTCGGTCCGGTCGAAGACCCACTGCACCGGGGAGCCGAGCGCCGCGAAGAACGGCCGCCGGAGCACCTTCCGGTCGTACACCACATGGACGTTGAGGATCGGCGCGGTACCGATCTCCAGCAGCCGCTCGGGGTGGTCGAGCGCCCCCTCCGGGAGCAGGTCGTACGCCTCGCGCTGCGGTACGGCGAGGACGACCGCGTCGGTGTCGAGGCTCTCGCCGGGAACCTGGACCGCCCAATTCCCGTTGCCCTGGGGGGAGATGGAGGTGACGCGGGTACGGAGTTCGGTACGGACGCCCGCCGAGTCGAGCGCCTTGCGGGCCAGCCGGTCGTGCAGTTCACCCAGCGGGACATGGGCCCAGCCGATGTCGGCCGCGCCCGGATCGGACAGCAGACCCGTCTTGAACACCATAGCGGCGAGCCCGAGGGAAGCGTCCCCGGCCACCGCGTTGAGGGTGGCGACCCCCACGAGGTCCCACAGCGCCTCGACGGCACGCGCCGACTGACCGCGCTCGGCCAGCCAGCCGCCGAAGTCCCGCTCGTCCAGCGTGGGATCCGCGAGGTCCAGTGCCTTGAGCGCCAATGCGGCACGCCCCACTTTGGCGCGCTCGGCGAGCGAGAGATGGGGGTACGTGGCCAGGCTGCGCCCCAGATGCAGGGGTACGGGCAGTGCGTCGCGCCGCAGTCTGCCGAGCCGTCGCCCGGGCCTGCCCTCGGCGTCGAGCACCGGCACGTCGAGCCGGTCCTGCAGCGGGGCGAGCCCGGCCCCGTCGACGCGGTCGAGGAACCAGCGGTAGGCGGTGCAGCAGCGCAGATACACGTGCTGCCCGTTGTCGACGGTCAGGTTGCCGCGCTGGAAGGAGAAGGCGAGCCCGCCGAGCCGCGGCCGCCCCTCCAGAAGCGTGACCCGCACGCCGGCGTCGGCGAGCGCGAGCGCGGCGGTCATGCCCGCCAGGCCCCCGCCGACCACCACGGCCGTGCTGGGGCGGCCCGTGCTGTCCGCGTCCAACAGCCCCTCGGGCTGTGCGCCGTCGGTCATCGTGCACCCTCCCCTGCCGGTCGGCCGGGGTGAAGGATCGGTCCCCGGAAGGCCGTCGCAGTCAGGGACGCCCTCTTGGTGCGGAGGGTTGCGTACCACTTTTCCCCGTTGGAATGGCCTTGGGCCGGATTGTCCCTCACGCGCGCCTCCTGACGGTACGGCGCGACACATGCCGGGCGTCCAGACCGGACAGCCCGCGTACGGCGACGTAGGCCTTCTCGCGTCCGGGCAGCGAGACCCGGCCGCGCAGCACCGCTTCCGGCTCGCGCTCGATACGGTCCAGCAGTCGCCGGTAGATGCCGGCCATGGCGGCGACACAGGCTCCGCTGCGCCGGTCCAGCATCGGCAGCAGCCGGTAGCCCTCGGCGAACAGGGCACGGGCCCGGCGCACCTCGAAGTGCACCAGACCCGCGAAGTCGGAGTCGGCCGGCGGGAGCGGCCCGGTGAACCCGCCGGAGCAGCCGAACTTCGCGAGATCGTCGGCGGGCAGATAGACCCGCCCGCCCTGGGCGTCCTCGCGAACGTCCCTGAGAATGTTGGTGAGTTGAAGCGCGAGCCCGAGGGTGTCCGCGTACTCCGGCGCGCGTTCCGCACCACGCGCCCCACGTTCGATGCCGAAGACACCGAGCGAGAGCCGTCCGATGGTGCCCGCCACACAGCGGCAGTAGGCCTTCAGGTCGTCCCAGGTCTCGTAGGTCTCGCCGCGTACGTCCATCAGGACGCCGTCGATGAGTTCGTCGAGGGCGTCGAACGGGATCGGGAACCTCACCCCGGCGTGGGCCAGGGCCACCACGACCGGGTCCGTGTCGTCCTCGCCGACGGCGCCCTCACGGATCCGGGCGACCAGTGCCCGGGTCTCCTCCAGTCGGGCGGCCTTGACGTCGAGCGCGAGCGCGCCGTCGCCGATGTCGTCGACGCGCCGGGAGAACGCGTAGAGGGCGGACATCGCGCGACGCTTGGGCGTCGGCAGAAGCCTGATGCCGTAGGCGAAGTTACGGGCCTGCTGTCCGGTGACGGCCTCGCAGTAGCGGTAGGCGGCGAGTACCGGTGCGGACGCGTGTGGTTCCGACTCCACGGTCCGGATCACCCCTCTCCTCGCAGGGTCGCGCCCGCCTCATGCAGCAGCCGGAGCTTGCCGGGCTTGGGCGGGCCGGGAAGTACGTCGAACTCGGCGGCGGCGATCGCGTGGACGGCCGCCCTTCCTCCCGCCACGAAGCCCGCGAGGAGCAGCCTCAGCCTGCCGTGAACGCTACCCACGAGCGGGGTGCCCTCATTCAGGAGATTCCGGGCGCGTTCCGCCTCGTACGCGATCAGCGCGCGCACCGATGCACCGGCCGTGGGCGCGGCGAGATCCGCCTCCTGGACGTGAAAGCGCTTCATGTCCGCGGCGGGCAGATAGACGCGATCGCGGCCGAGGTCCTCGGTGACGTCCTGGAGGTGCTCGATGATCTGCAGCGCGGTGCAGATCGTGTCGGAGTGGCGGACCCGCTCGGGGGTCGTGGTGCCGGTGACGGCGAGTACCAGGTGGCCGACGGGGTTGGCCGACAGCTCGCAGTAGGCGAGCAGGTCGTCGTAGGTCTCGTACCGCTTGACCAGCTGGTCCTGGCGGTTGGCGGCGATCAGGGCGAGGAACGGCCCCGGGGCGAGGCAGTGGCGGCGGACGGTGTGCTGGAGTCTGCGCAGCAGCGGGTGGTTCGGGGTGGCGTCGAAGACCCTGTGGAGGTCGGCCTCGAAGGCGTCGAGGAGGAGGAGCCGGTCGTCGGCCTCCCGCGGGGAGACGCCCAGGAGGCGGGCGTCGGCGCCGCCGGGGGCGAGGTCGCCGTCGCCGATGTCGTCGACGAGGCGGGCGAAGCCGTAGACCGCCATGAGGTCGTCGCGCCAGGCCCGCGGCAGGAAGAACGGCGCGACGGGAAAGTTCTCGGCCGCGGCCTTGTCGAGGGTGTCGCGCTCCGGGTCACCGGTGCGCGCCGTCCCGGTTACGGTCACCGCCCGTCACCCGGCACGGGGACGGCAGAAGCGTCTTCGAGCTGGGGAGTTTCCGTAGCCATGGCCATCACATCTCCCGTTCTACACTGCCGACCCAATACGCACTATTTCGGACACGCCGCCCGGCGGTCGGCGCATGCGGCGGATGCCGGGTGACGCGCATTATGGACCCACTTGCCGTGATTCGGCACCGATACAGCTTACGTTGTACAGCGTGTCCCGCCCCGTCCGGGTGTCCTGCACATCACAAGAACACACCGATTGCCCCCAAGGCTCCCAGGGACACCGGTAGTTGGCGTTTCCTTGCGTTTCCTTGCACTTCCCTTTTCAGACTCCGGGCCCCGCCGGAGCAGTTCCGACAGGGCCCGGGACGCATCGGGTCACTTGCCCGTGAACTTCTCGTACTCCTTCAGGACCTCTCCGGTGGGGCCGTCCATGCGGAGTTCGCCGCGTTCCAGCCACAGGACGCGGTCGCAGGTGTCGCGGATGGACTTGTTGTTGTGGCTGACGAGGAAGACCGTGCCGGCCTCCTTGCGGAGCTCGCGGATGCGGGCCTCGGAGCGCATCTGGAACTTGCGGTCACCGGTGGCGAGGGCCTCGTCGATCATGAGGACGTCGTGGTCCTTGGCCGCCGCGATGGAGAAGCGCAGGCGGGCCGCCATGCCGGAGGAGTAGGTGCGCATGGGAAGGGTGATGAAGTCGCCCTTCTCGTTGATGCCGGAGAAGTCGACGATCTCCTGGTAGCGCTCCCGGATCTGCTCGCGGGACATGCCCATCGCGAGACCGCCCAATATGACGTTCCGCTCGCCCGTGAGGTCGTTCATCAGGGCCGCGTTGACGCCGAGCAGGGAGGGCTGGCCATCGGTGTAGACCTTGCCCTTCTCCGCGGGGAGCAGGCCGGCGATGGCGCGCAGCAGGGTGGACTTGCCGGAGCCGTTGGAGCCGATCAGGCCGATGGCCTCGCCGCGGTAGGCGGTGAAGGAGACGCCCCGGACGGCGTGCACCTTGCGCACGCCTCGTGCTGCCTCGTCGGAGCCTCGCTTGATGATGCGGCTGAGGGCCGCGGTGGCGCTGCCCTTGCCGGTCTTGGCGCCGTTGACGCGGTAGACGATGTGCAGCTCGTCGGCGATGACGGTGGGGATGAGTGCGTCAGCCACGGCCGTACCTCTCCTCCGCCTTCCAGAAGTACACGAAGCCGCCGAACGCGACCAGCGCGGCCCAGCCGGCGGCGACCGCCCACACGTGCGGGGGCAGGTTCTCGGAGCCGTAGCCGTCGATGAGCGCGAAGCGCATCAGGTCCATGTAGATGGCGGCGGGATTCCACTGGAGGACGTCGGCGATCCACGCGGGATGGTCCTTGAGCATCACCGGGATCGAGAACATCACGCCGGACGCGTACATCCACGTACGCATCACGAACGGCATCAGCTGCGCCAGGTCCGGGGTCTTGGCTCCCATACGGGCGAAGACCAGCGCCAGGCCGGTGTTGAACAGGAACTGCAGGACCAGCACCGGGAGGATCAGCAGCCAGGACAGGCGTGGGTAGCTGCCGAAGCCGACCGCGACGGCGAAGAGCACGATCATCGAGAACAGCAGCTGCTGGAGCTGCTGGAGCGAGAAGGAGATGGGCAGCGAGGCCCGCGGGAAGTGCAGGGCGCGCACCAGGCCCAGGTTGCCGGAGATCGCGCGGACGCCCGCCATCACCGAGCTCTGGGTGAAGGTGAACACGAACACACCCGTGACCAGGAACGGCACGTACACCTCGCGCGACATGCCCCGGTCGGCGTTGAGGATGAGACCGAAGATGAGGAAGTACACCAGCGCGTTCAGCAGCGGGGTGGCCACCTGCCACAGCTGACCGAGCTTGGCCTGGCTGTACTGTGCGGTGAGCTTCGCCTGGGAGAAGGCGAGGATGAAGTGTCGCCGCCCCCACATCTGGCGGACGTACTCGACGAGTCCGGGCCGGGCGCCGCTCACGGCCAGCCCGTACTTCGCGGCCAGCTCGGCCGCGGTGAGCCCGTCATCGGGCGACGGACGGTCGCTCACCACAACCCTGCCGTCATGCGTTGTCTCACTCACAAATGGAAACTTTCGTCCTCAAGGTGCGCAGCCTGGTCGGGCCGAGGCGGAAACCTGGACCGGGTACCGCCGAATGGTCTCAGATACCGAGCTTGTCAGATGACGGGAGGTCGGCCCAGTCTGGTCAGGCGCCACACCGTACGCCACTTCATGGAGCGACGCGGGCCGCACGGGCTCGTCCAGCCTTCCTTGAAGCCGCCGAACCAGGCCCGCAGGGCGGGACGCGAGGGCTTGCGGAGCAGGGTGAGCAGCAGCCAGACGCCCAGGTAGACCGGCACGAGGAGGGCCGGGAGGTTGCGGCGCGCGAGCCAGACGCGGTTACGCGCGACCATGCGGTGGTAGACCGCGTGCCGGGAGGGCGCGGTGGTGGGATGGAACAGCACCATGTCGGACCGGTAGTCGATCATCCAGCCCGCGTCGAGGGCCCGCCACGCCAGGTCGGTTTCCTCGTGCGCGTAGAAGAACTCGTCCGGAAGTCCGCCCACTTCGGCGAGGACCTGCGTACGGACCGCGTTGGCGCCGCCGAGGAAGGTCGTCACCCGGGAGGAGCGCATCGGGTCGGCGGCGCGCAGCCGGGGCACGTGGCGCCGCTGGGTCTCGCCGGTCTCGGGGTCGGCGATGCGGAAGCTGATGATGCCGAGCTCGGGGTCGGCCTCGAAGGCCTGGCGGCACAGCTCGGCGGTGTCGTGGTGGGCGAGGAGGCCGTCGTCGTCGAGGAAGAGGAGGACGTCGACGTCCCGGCCGCTCGGGCCGAATGCCTCGATGCCTACGTTGCGGCCGCCGGGGATGCCCAGGTTCTCGGGCAGCTCGATCGTGCGGACGCCCTCGGGGACGTCCGGTACCGGCGAGCCATTGCCGACGACGACCACCTCGACCCGGTCGCCGTCCTGCTTGGCGACCGAGTCGAGAAGGGCGCGGAGCTCGTCGGGGCGGTTGCCCATGGTGATGATGACCGCGCCGACCTTCATGCCGCTGTTCACTTCAGCCTGCTGGAGGCGAGGATGGACACCAGGTGCAGCAGCGTCTGAAGCAGGGCGATTCCGGCCAGTACGGCGACGCCGAGCCGGGAGAAGAACAGGTCGCCCCGGGCCTGGTCGAGGAAGGCGAGGACCAGGATCAGCAGGGAGGCCTCGACGCCGAGGATGAGCCGGTGGAACTTCAGCGCGGCGGCGGCCTTACGGGCCAGCGCCATGCCGGACGAGCGCGGCTCGGACGCCGACTCCTGGACCGGCGGCTTGCCGGTCTGGTGCCGGGCGACGCCGACGAGGTCGGTCTCCGCCTTGATCAGGATGGCGCCGAGGGCGGCGAGCGTGCCGAGGAAGGCCCACAGCCAGTCGATCCGTCCGGTGCCCCACAGGTCGGCGGCGCGCAGCCCGAAGCCGACGAGCACGGCCGCGTCGCAGAGGTAGGCGCCGACGCGGTCCACGTAGACCCCGGCCATCGAGTACTGCTTGCGCCAACGGGCGATCTCGCCGTCGACGCAGTCGAACAGCAGGTAGAGCTGGACCATCAGCACGCCGAGGACGGCGCCCGGGATGCCCGGTATCAGCAGGGCCGGGGCGGCGAGGACGCCGAAGACGGTCATCAGGTAGGTCAGCTGGTTGGGCGTGACCCGGGTGTTCACCAGGTGCCGGTCCATGCGCAGGGAGATTTCGCGCATGTAGAGCCGGCCGGCCCAGTGCTCGCCGCTCCGCCGGTCCTTTACACCCGGGGGGTGAACGACCGGGCGGAGTTCAGCTACCGATGGCTTTGGCATAGTCGGCGTATGCGTCCTTGATCTGTTCGGTGCTCAGTTCGAGGTGCTCGAGGATGGTGTAGCGGCCCGGCCGGGTCTGCGGGGCGAACTCCACGACCTGGACGAACTCGTCCATCGTGAAGCCGATCTCGTCCGGGAGGACGGGCAGCCCGTGGTGGCGGAGGACCTCGGCCATCTGCCCCGCGATCTCGTGGTGGCCGCGCAGGAACGTGGCGAACGCGCCGCCGAGACCGCACTGCTCGCCGTGCAGGGCGTTGCGCCGGGGGAACCTCAGGTCGAACGCGTGGCTGATCTCGTGGCAGGCGCCCGAGGCGGGACGGCTGTCACCGGCCACGGACATGGAGATCCCGCACAGCACGAGGGACTCGGACAGTGTCGTCAGGAAGTCGTCGTCACCGATGCCACCGGGGTGGCGCAGCACGGCCTCGGCGGCCTGGCGGGCCATGGCGGCGGCCAGTCCGTCGACCTTCTCGCCGGTCTCGCGGCTGGACAGCTCCCAGTCGGCCACGGCGGAGATCTTGCAGATCACATCGCCGATACCGGCCCGCACGAAGCGCACCGGGGCCTCACGGATGACATCGAGGTCGATGACGATGCCGATCGGGTTCGGCACACCGTACGAGCCGCGGCCCGCGTCGTTATCGAGGGTGGCTACCGGGGAGCACAGGCCGTCGTTGGCGAGGTTGGTGGCCACGGCGACCAGCGGCAGGCCGACGCGCGCGGCAGCGTACTTGGCGCAGTCGATGACCTTGCCGCCGCCGAGCCCGATCACGGCGTCGTAGTGACCGCCCTTCTTGATCGAGTCGGCGAGCCGTACCGCGCCGTCGATGGTGCCGTCGGCGTCGCAGAACCAGTCCGCCTCCGGCAGCGCCGGGGCGAACCGGTCGCGCAGTGCGGCGCCGGAGCCGGGGCTGATCGCGAAGGCCATCCGGCCCGACGGCGCGATGCGCTGGTCCGACAGGATCGTCGCCAGGTCATCGAGCGCGCCGGGACGGATGTCCACGACGACCGGCGAGGGGATGAGCCTCGTCAGTACTGGCACGCGATCTCACGTCCCTTGGCGAGGTCGTCGTGGTTGTCGATCTCAACCCACTTGACGTCACCGATGGGCGCCACGTCGATCTGGAAGCCTCGGTTCACGAGTTCCTGGTAGCCGTGCTCGTAGAACTGCTGCGGGTCGGTCTCGAAGACCGTCTTCAGCGCGTCGGCCAGTTCGTCGGCGGCCTCGCCCTCGATGAGGGTGACGCCGATGTACTCGCCGGAGGCCTCCGCCGGGTCCATCAGCTTGGTGATCTTCGTCATGCCCTTCTCAGGGTCGACGACGACCTTCATCTCCTCGTCGGCCAGCGACTTCACGGTGTCGATGGCGAGGATGATCTTCTTGTCGCCGCCGCGCGCGGCGAGCAGGGTCTTCTCGACGGAGACCGGGTGCACGGTGTCGCCGTTGGCGAGGATCACCGAGTGCTTGATGGCGTCACGGCCGCACCACAGGGAGTAGGCGTTGTTCCACTCCTCGGCCTTGTCGTTGTCAATGAGGGTGATCTTCAGGCCGTACTTCTGCTCCAGCGCCTCGCGGCGCTCGTAGACGGCCTCCTTGCGGTACCCGACGATGATCGCGACCTCGGTCAGGCCGATCTCGGCGAAGTTGCCGAGGGTGAGGTCGAGAACGGTGAGGCTGTCGGCGTTACCCGAAGTATCCTCGGGCCCTACCGGCACCAGAGCCTTGGGCAGGGTGTCGGTGTAGGGGCGCAGACGCCGTCCGGCGCCGGCCGCCAGCACGAGGCCGATCATGCGGGTTCTCCTTCATCGTGTACGGCGGGTGCGCCGGTTTTATGGGCGGTCACCCAGAAGCGGATGCTCTCGAAGAGCACCAGCACTGCCACGGCCACAGCGAGAGCCGTGAGCGCGACCTTGAACTCAGTGGGCGCGAGCAGCGCGGCCAGGACGGTGACCAGCAGCGTCCTGCCTTCGTGCCCGCCGATCGCCCGCACCAGCCAGTGCGGCGGCGCGCCCGCGTCGCCGCGGATGCGATACACCGTGTCGTAGTGATGGTAGGCGACCGCGGCCACCAGCCCGAAAGCCGCCGGCAGGGCTCCGTTCACATCGGCTTTGGCCGCCAGTACCAGAACGGTGCCGTATTCGGCGGCGCGGAACAGCGGGGGAATCAGCCAGTCGAGGGCGCCCTTGAGGGGGCGGATCAGGGCCGCGACCGACATCCACGCGTAGAAGACGGCGCCCAGGACCGGCCACCAACTGCCGTAAGGGGCGGCCGCGGTACCGAGAAGGACGATGGCCGCGCCGACGAAGGCGAGGTAGGCCGGGGCGAAGCCCTTGCCACGGGCGAGGCGGCGCAGGAGATGGGCGAGCGGGCCCGAGTCGGACAGGTCCGTCAACGCACGTGCCGCCCGGTCGGTCCGCTGTGCCTTGCGCGTCAACGACCGCAGCACACGACCCGCTGTGGTGTAAGTCGCAGCGAACGCGCACCCGATGAGCAGCGCGTAGAAGGTGATACGGGGAGTGGTGGCCGCCGTGAGGACCGCGATCATCGCCCAGCGCTCACCGATCGGCAGCACGATCATCCGACGGATCCAGACCGTCCAGCCCACGCTGTCGAGCTTGTCGGAGAGGGCGGCGGTGGGGCTGGTGTTGGCGGTGGCGTCGTGGTTCGCCTCGTTGAAGGAGAAGTCGACGACGTGGCGGCAGGTTTGCAGGACCATCGCGCCGAGGGCGAGCGCCCATACGTCGTCGCCGCCGCGTGCCGCGCCGAGGGCGAGACCCGCGTAGTAGGCGTACTCCTTGGCGCGGTCGAAGGTGGCGTCGAGCCAGGCGCCGAGCGTCGAGTACTGCAGCGAGTAGCGGGCCAACTGGCCGTCGGTGCAGTCGAGGACGAAGGAGAGGATGAGCAGCGCTCCGGCCGCGACGAAGCCGCCCCGGGTGCCGGTGGCCGCACAACCCGCCGCGATCAGGGCGGTGATGAGGGAGGCCGTGGTGACCTGGTTCGGCGTCAGGCCCCGGCGGGCGCACCAGCGGGCGAGGTAGCGGGAGTACGGGCTGATGAAGTGCGTGGTGAAGAAGCCGTCGCGGGACTTCACCGCCGTACGCAGCCGTACGGCCTCGTCGTCGACGGCGGCGACCGCCTGGCGGGCCTGGTTGCGGGCCTGCGGGTCGGCGGGGACAACGGCGACCAGGGTGCCGAGTTCGGGCCGGTGCGGGGTGACCCCGTCCGCGTCGAGGGCGGCGGTGACACGGTCGGCAAGGTTGTCGACGGCGACCGCGGAACCGCCTGCCGGGGCGGAACCCTCCCGGGCCAGCGCGCGGGTCAGGGCCTGGCGGGCGGCGGCCTGTACGGTCACCGCACCCGGCAGCGCGGCCGCGTCGAAGCGGGGATCGGTGAGGCCCAGGCGCAGCGCGTGCACATGCCCCACGAATCGGGAGTCGACGACGGCGACGCGCTGACCAGCGGGAACCGTCGCGAGGAGCGTCTCGGCGTCACCGGCGTCGGAGGCGACCCGCACGTCGAAGCCGAGCGACCGCAGATCGCTCTCCAGCGACGATCCGGGGACCGGCTGACCGGTGAGGATGGCGGTCGACAGACGAACTCACTCCCTGGGTGGTTTTTGAGGCAGCCCGGCCCGCATCGGCAGGGCGGCGTGTCGGCAGAGGTTATCGGATGAAGAGAAGCATCCGTTCACCACCCGTTAACGGCCCGATCAACCTGGCCTGCTGGGCCCTCCGCCACGATCATCATCAGGGATCGGAGGGGCGGCCCACAAACTCCCGTTGACATATCACCTTATGGACGACACCCCTCACGGGCAGTACACACCTCCCCCGACGAATGGACACAACCCTCTGACCTGCGCATCGTTTCCGCAGGTCAGAGCACATGACAACGGTGTTCAGTGCCGCGTTGCTCCATACCCCCCACCCGTAGTTGACTGTGATCGCGAGCCGAACGCAGTGGGCAGCACAACAGGATCGGGAAGGACGGATTCCATGGGGGCTGGGCACGATCACGGGCACGCGCATCACGCGCCGACCACGGGTACCGCGGCAGCCGCGTACCGGGGGCGGCTGCGGGTCGCACTGTCGATCACGCTCGCCGTCATGGTGGTCGAGATCGTCGGCGGTGTTCTCGCCGATTCGCTCGCGCTCATCGCGGACGCCGCGCACATGGCGACGGACGCGGTCGGCCTCGGCATGGCACTCCTCGCGATCCACTTCGCGAACCGCCCGGCGAGCGGTAACCGTACGTTCGGTTATGCACGCGCCGAGATACTCGCGGCGCTCGCCAACTGTCTGCTGCTGCTCGGTGTCGGCGGCTATGTGGTGATCGAGGCGGTCCAGCGTTTCGTCACGCCCGCGGGGACCGAGGGCGGGCTCTCCCTCGTGTTCGGTGGGATCGGCCTGGTCGCCAACATGATCTCGCTGACCCTGCTGATGCGGGGCCAGAAGGAGAGCCTGAACGTACGGGGTGCCTTCCTGGAGGTGGCCGCGGACGCGCTCGGCTCGGTGGCCGTGATCCTGTCCGCCGCGGTCATCCTGCTCACCGGCTGGCAGGCCGCCGACCCGATCGCCTCGCTGGTCATCGGCCTGATGATCGTGCCGCGGACGGTGAAGCTGCTGCGTGAGACCCTCGACGTGCTCCTGGAGTCGGCCCCCAAGAACGTCGACATGGCCGAGGTGCGCGCCCACATCCTCGCGCTGCCGGGGGTCGAGGACGTCCACGACCTGCACGCCTGGACCATCACCTCCGGCATGCCGGTCCTCTCCGCCCATGTCGTGGTCGGTTCGGACACCCTGGACTCCATCGGCAACGAGAAGATGCTCCACGAGCTCCAGGGCTGCATCGGCGACCACTTCGACGTGGAGCACTGCACCTTCCAGCTCGAGCCCGGCGGTCACGCGGCGCACGAGGCGAAGCTGTGCCACTGAGCCCACGCAGCGGCGGGGAGTCGACGGTCCTCGTCCTGAGCCATCCGGAATAGTCCTCACGCCTCGGTTTCGCACATGCATCCGGGTATGCCATCCGGCCGGGTTTCGACGTGTCCCCGCGCGGGGTGCGGGGGTAGGACATGCGGGTTGGAGTGAAGTGCCGGGAGTGCCGGATTCGTGCGGCAGACTTGGGACTCGAAGGACGAAGCGAAGGATGGGCATGCCGATCACACCTGCCACCGCGATGCACGGTTCATTGAACGGCACCACGGAAGCGATCCTGCTGGAACTGGTCGACGAGGACGGCACGACGATCGGCACGGCGGAGAAGCTCTCCGCGCATCAGCCGCCCGGGCAACTGCACCGGGCGTTCTCCGTCTTCCTCTTCGACGAGCGCGGCCGGCTGCTGCTCCAGCAGCGCGCGCTCGGGAAGTACCACTCCCCCGGCGTCTGGTCGAACACCTGCTGCGGTCACCCCTACCCGAGCGAGTCCCCGTTCGCGGCGGCCGCGCGGCGGACGTACGAGGAGCTGGGGGTATCCCCGGCGCTGCTCGGCGAGGCGGGCACGGTCCGCTACAACCACCCGGACCCGGCCTCGGGCCTGGTGGAGCAGGAGTTCAACCATCTGTTCGTCGGCCTGGTGCAGGCCCCGCTGCGGCTGGACCCCGCCGAGGTCGCGGCCACGGCGTTCGTGACCCCGGCCGAGCTGGCGGAGCGCCACGCCAAGGACACCTTCTCGTCCTGGTTCATGACGGTCCTGGACGCGGCCCGCCCGGCGGTCAGAGAGCTGACGGGCCCGTCCGCGGGCTGGTGACCGTCACCTCTGGAACGGGTTCGCGGGCTTGAGGGGCAGTGCGGCCCAGATCACCTTGCCGCCGGTCGTGGTGTGCTCCACGTCGCACACCCCGCCCGCTTCCCGGGTGATCTCGCGCACCAGCAACAGCCCCCGGCCGCCGAGCCGACCGTGGTCGGTCTCCAGGGCGGTCGGGCGGTAGGGGTGGTTGTCCTCCACCGACAACCGCACCCACTCGGCCCCGACAGCGACCTCGACGGCGAGCGTCGGTGACAGGAGCGCCGCGTGTTTGACGGCGTTCGTCACCAACTCGGAGACGATCAGCAGAAGCCCTTGGAGAAGGTCGTCCGAGATCGGCACGCCCTGTCGGACAAGCAGTTCCCGGACGGCGCGCCGCGCGTGCGGCACCGAGGCGTCGACGGCGGCAGCGGTGAACCGCCAGACCCCTTCGTACGGCAGCGTTCCCGGCGACCTCGGGTCGTCGGGGACGTGCCCGCCGCCTCCAGGGCGTGGGTCGCCCGCGCGCCCTTGGTCGTCCATGGTCCGGTCGCCACCCTTGCGCTCGATTGTCACCACATGTCAAGTGTTGGTTACTCAGCGCGTTTAGCGGGTGACTGAACACAAGACAGCATGAATCGGTGATATTCGACCGTCCGCGCTCGGTTTGGGCGGCCGAACGATCGCTCCAGTGCGAGGTTCGCCGGTTTCGGAACTATTCGGGTTGTACGGGTTCGATGCCCGACCCGCACCCCGCACCCGGTCGATCACTCTCCGTGATCAGGATCCCGGCTTGATCGTTGCGAGCGCGAGAGTGACTAGCATCCGGTGCATGGAGCCTCAGCTGCTGCACACCGTCGCCGACGGCATCGCGACCGTCGTCGTTCACCACCCGGCCAAGCGCAACGCCATGACGGCCGGCATGTGGCGGGCCCTGCCGCCACTGCTCGACCAACTGGCCGCCGACACCGCCGTACGGGCGCTGGTGCTCATCGGGGAGGGCGGGACGTTCTGCGCGGGGGCCGACATCTCCACGCTGCGGGAGTCACCGGGTGAGGCCCAGGGGCTGGCCGTGCTCGCCGAGGAGGCGCTCGCGGCCTTCCCGAAGCCGACGCTCGCGGCGATCCGCGGGCACTGCGTGGGCGGTGGCGCGCAGCTGGCGGCGGCCTGTGATCTCCGCTTCGCGGAGGAGGGGGCCCTGTTCGGGATCACCCCCGCCAAGCTGGGCATCGTCTATCCGGCTTCCTCGACACGGCGGTTGGTGGCGCTGGTCGGGCCTGGTACGGCCAAGTTCCTGTTGTTCTCCGGTGAGTTGATCGACGCGGAGCGGGCGCTGCGTACGGGGCTGGTGGACGAGGTACTGCCCGAGGGCGAACTGGGCAAGCGAGTCGTGGAGTTCACGCGGGTGCTGGTCTCGCGCTCGCGGTTGACGCAGGCGGCGGCCAAGGAGTTCGCGAACGGCCGTACCGACCGGGACGCCTACTGGGCCGAGCAGGCGCGCGGCAGCGGCGACACGGCGGAGGGGGTCGCCGCGTTCCTGGAGCGCAGGGAGCCGCGGTTCACCTGGACGGTGTGAGACCCGCCCGGTGGTTCACGGGTTCACGTCAAGGCGAAGCGGCTGTTGGTGCGGAACTCCTCCACGAGGTGGGCGGGGGCCTTGTGCGGGGCGCCCGCGTCGTAGGGCGGCTGCGGGTCGTACTCCGTCATCAGCTGTACGGCCTGGGCGTGTTCGTCGCCCGCGATCCGGCCCACGAGTGTCAGGCCCATGTCGATACCGGAGGACACCCCGGCCGCCGTGACGTACTTGCCGTCGATCACGACCCGCTCCCCGGTGGGTTCGGCGCCGTACTGCTTCAGGAAGTCCAGGGCCAGCCAGTGGGAGGTGGCGCGGCGGCCTTCGAGCAGCCCGGCGGCGGCGAGCAGCAGGGAACCGGTGCACACAGAGGTCGTCCAGGTGCTCGTGCGGTCGGCGGTGCGCAGCCAGTCGAAGAGGCGCTCGTTCTCCATCTGCGCGAATTGGCCGGGGCCGCCCGGGACGACGACGAGGTCGGGGCTCGGGACCTCGGCGAGCGTCTTGTCGGCGGTGATCGCGAGGGCCCCGGTGTCGCTGCGGACGGGCCCGGTCTCCTCGGCGACGAAGACGAGCTCCGCGTCCGGGAGTCGGCCCAGAGTCTCGTACGGACCCACCGCGTCGAGGGCGGTGAAGCGGTCGAACAGGACGATGGCGATCTGCATCGGGATTCCTTTCGGTGAGGTCGGCTCAGTCGGCCAGAGCCGGGCGGAAGCGGCGGCGGTACTCCGCCGGGGCCGTGCCGAGGGCTTTCACGAAGGCGCGGCGCATGGCCTCGGAGGTGCCGTAGCCGCAGGTTCGGGAGATCTCCTCGACGCCGTCGGAGGTGTCTTCGAGGAGGCGGCGGGCGTGTTCGAGACGGACGCGGTCGACGTAGCGGCCCGGGGTCATGCCCGTCTCGGCCTGGAAGGCGCGGGCGAAGTGGCGGGGCGAGAGGCTGGCACGGGCGGCCAGCCTCTCGACGCTCAGGTCGTCGCCGGGGTGCTCGGTGATCCACTGCTGGACCTCGCGGAGCGGTTCGCGCCGGGCGGTCTGGGCAGCGAGTTGGGCGCTGAACTGGGCCTGGTTGCCCGGTCGGCGCAGGAAGACGACCAGGTGGCGGGCGATGGAGAGGGCGACCTCGCGGCCCAGGTCCTCTTCCACGAGCGCCAGGGCGAGGTCGATTCCGGAGGTGACGCCGGCCGAGGTGGCGATGTGGCCGTCGCGGATGTAGATGGGGTCCGGGTCGACCTCGACCGCCGGGTGGTCGCGGGCCAGCTTGGGGCAGTACGCCCAGTGGGTGGTCGCCCGGCGGCCGTTCAGGAGGCCCGCCTCGGCGAGCAGGATCGCGCCGGTGCAGACCGAGACCAGGCGCTCCGCGCGCGGGCCGTGTTCACGCAGCCAGGCGACGACCTCCGGGGCCGGGTTCCGGGTGCCGTGGCCTCCCGGGACGAGCAGCGTGTGCGAGGCGGGCGCGGCGGTGAGGGAGTGGTCCGGGACGAGGGTGAGGCCGCTGGAGGTGCGTACGGGGGCGCCGTCGAGGGAGGCCGTGCGGATGCGGTACGTCCCCGGGGCGTGGAGTTCCGCGCCGGCGAAGACCTCCAACGGGCCCGTGACGTCGAGGCTCTGCACACCGTCGAAGAGGACGGCCAGGACGGTTCGCATGTCCTCGATTCTTGGGCGGGTGACGGATGGCCGCAATGACGAGTAGCCCACCTTTTCTGCCACGGCAGTGTCGAGGGGCAGGCACCCCCTGCCTCGCGAACCAACCAGTCGGTAACCTGCCGGACATGACCTCTTCTCTGCCGGAGCGCGCCGGTCGGCGCTGCCACAACCTCCTCAATCCGCTTCACTCCGCGCACTACTTCGCGCCGGACCTCGGGCGGGAACTGGCCACCGTGGGGATCGAAGACCCGAGCGCGGCGTACTTCGCGGTGCGGGCCGCGGCGATGGGCGAGGTCGGGGCCGGCGTGGTCACAGCGACGTTCTTCAACTTCCGGTACGAGCGGGTGGCGGAGCATGTCCCGGCAGTGTGGGAGACGGCCGCTCCCGCGGTGGTGCTGGCGGCGCGTGAACGGGCCGTCGACGCCTCGCTGCGGCGGCTGCTCGGCGAGGAGCTGATCGGCGCCAAGGAGGTCGCCGAGGCGGCGGAGCTCGCGCTGCGCGCCACCGAGGCGTGTGTACGGACCGCCCGCCCCCTGTACGCGGCGCACGCCGATCTGCCCGTTCCCGCACCACCGCACCTCGCGCTGTGGCACGCGGCGACCCTGCTGCGGGAGCACCGGGGCGACGGGCATCTCGCCGTGCTTCTCGACGCCGACCTCGATCCGGTCGAGGCCCTGGTCAGCCATACCGCGACCGGCAAGGGCATGTCCCCGAAGTGGGTCCTCGCCACACGCGGCTGGACCCGGGACGAGTGGGACGCGGCGAGCGAACGGCTCCGGGAGCGGGGGCTGCTCGACGGCGCGGGCGAGCTGACGGAGGCGGGTGTCTCGCTGCGCAAGGAGGTCGAGGCCGCGACGGACCGTCTTGATCTGGCACCGTACGAGCACCTGGGCGCGACCGCGGTCGAACGGCTCACCGAACTGACGACGGGGCTCGTGACAACGATGCTCACCGCCGGGGCGTTCCCCGCGGGGATGGTCGGCAAGGGCTGAGCAACGCGCATGAAGAGCGAGGGGCGCGGTACCCGGTTCCTTCCTGGCCCTGCCGGTCGGGAGAGGAAAGGGGAAGTTCGTGTTCCGTGCGATCGCAGACGTGCTGCGGCAGATCGGAGGAGCCATCGCGACGGTCGTGACACTGCCGTTCCGGGCCCTGGCCCGGCTCTTCGGCGGTGCGTCGAGCTCCACCCACCGCACCGGACGGACCCGCCGGGCCTGACCCCGGCCGCGAACCGACGAGCGGCTCGTGCCGCCCTGATCCCCCGTTGTCGGCGCCACCTGCCACAATTGCCGCGCAACCTCAGTGGAGAAGGCGGTACGGGATCGTGACGACACCCGGATCCATCGAAGTAGGGTCCATCGAAGGCAGGATCGCCGAGGAACTCGGCGTACGGGAGCGGCAGGTGAAGGCCGCGGTCGAGCTGCTCGACGGCGGTTCGACCGTGCCCTTCATCGCCCGCTACCGCAAGGAAGCGACCGAGATGCTCGACGACGCGCAGCTGCGCACGATCGAGGAGCGGTTGCGGTATCTGCGCGAGCTGGAGGAGCGGCGGACGGCGATCCTCGAATCAGTGCGCGAGCAGGGCAAGCTGACGCCCGAGCTGGAGGCGCAGATCCGCGGCGCCGAGACCAAGGCACGGCTGGAGGACATCTACCTCCCCTTCAAGCCGAAGCGGCGCACGAAGGCGCAGATCGCCCGTGAGGCCGGGCTCGAACCACTGGCCGAGGGGCTGCTGGGCGACCCGACCGTGGAGCCCCTCGCGGCTGCCGCGGCCTTCGTCGACGCCGACAAGGGGGTCGCCGATCCACAGGCTGCCCTGGACGGCGCGCGGGCCATCCTCACCGAGCGGTTCTCGGAGGACGCCGACCTGATCGGCGAGCTGCGCGAGCGCATGTGGGTACGAGGCCGGCTGGCCGCGAAGGTCAAGGACGGCAAGGAGGAGGCCGGCGCCAAGTTCGCCGACTACTTCGACTTCGCCGAGCCGTTCACCGAGCTGCCCTCGCACCGGATCCTGGCGATGCTGCGCGGCGAGAAGGAGGAGGTCCTCGACCTCGTCCTGGAGCCGGAGGAGCCGACGGACGGTCCTTCGTCGTACGAGGGGATCGTCGCCCACAAGTTCGGGATCGCCGAGCGCGGGCGCCCGGCCGACAAGTGGCTGACGGACACGGTCCGTTGGGCCTGGCGGACCCGCATTCTCGTCCACCTCGGCATCGACCTGCGGCTGCGGCTGCGTACGGCCGCCGAGGACGAGGCGGTGAACGTGTTCGCGGCGAACCTGCGCGACCTGCTGCTCGCCGCCCCCGCCGGTACGCGCGCGACGCTTGGCCTCGACCCCGGTTTCCGTACGGGTGTGAAGGTCGCCGTGGTCGACGCGACCGGCAAGGTGGTCGCCACCGATGTCATCTACCCGCACGTCCCGGCCAACAGGTGGGACGAGGCCATCGCCAAGCTGGCGCGGCTCGCCAAAGAGCACGCGGTCGAGCTGATCGCGATCGGCAACGGTACGGCGTCCCGGGAGACCGACAAGCTCGCCGGTGAACTGATCACCAAGCATCCGGAGCTGAAGCTCACCAAGGTGATGGTGTCCGAGGCGGGCGCGTCCGTGTACTCGGCGTCGGCCTTCGCCTCGCAGGAGCTGCCCGGCATGGATGTGTCGCTGCGGGGTGCGGTCTCGATCGCGCGCCGGCTTCAGGATCCGCTGGCCGAGCTGGTGAAGATCGACCCGAAGTCGATCGGTGTCGGGCAGTACCAGCACGACCTGTCCGAGGTGAAGCTCTCGCGTTCGCTGGACGCGGTGGTCGAGGACTGTGTGAACGGCGTCGGCGTCGATGTGAACACGGCGTCCGCCCCGCTGCTGGCGCGGGTCTCCGGCATCTCCTCCGGCCTCGCGGAGAACATCGTGGCGCACCGCGACGCCAACGGTCCGTTCAAGTCGCGTGCCGAGCTGAAGGGCGTCGCCCGGCTCGGTCCGAAGGCGTACGAGCAGTGCGCGGGCTTCCTGCGGATCCGGGGCGGGGACGATCCGCTGGACGCGTCCAGCGTGCACCCCGAGGCGTACCCCGTGGTGCGGCGGATGGTGCAGACCTCCGGTCAGGAGGTGGCGGCGCTCATCGGCAACACGGCGGTGCTGCGGTCGCTGCGGGCGGACGCCTTCGTCGACGAGACGTTCGGTCTGCCGACCGTGACGGACATTTTGAAGGAGCTGGAGAAGCCGGGGCGTGACCCCCGGCCGGCCTTCAAGACGGCGACCTTCAAGGAGGGCGTCGAGAAGATCTCCGACCTCGTCTCCGGGATGGTCCTGGAGGGAGTCGTAACGAATGTGGCGGCCTTCGGGGCGTTCATCGACGTCGGTGTCCACCAGGACGGGCTGGCACATGTCTCCGCGCTGTCCAAGACGTTCGTCAAGGACCCGCGGGATGTGGTGAAGCCCGGTGACATCGTCAAGGTGAAGGTCCTCGACGTCGACATTCCGCGGAAGCGGATCTCGCTGACGCTGCGGTTGGATGACGAGGCCGCGCCCAAGGGGCAGGGGCAGCCGGGTGGGGGTTCCCGGCCCCAGCGGGGCGCTCGTGGGTCTCAGCCGCCACGGCAGCAGGGGCGTGGGGGTGGTGGCGGTTCCCGCCAGGGGGGCGGCGTGCCGGCTCCGGCGAACAGTGCCATGGCGGATGCGTTGCGGCGGGCGGGGTTGGTGGATCCCAAGCGGCGTTGAGGTCGCGGCGGGGGTTCTCGCCCCCGCCGCCCCTACCCGTTCCCATACCCAGGGGCGCGGGGAACTGCGCGATCAGCCCCCACCCACCCGCACAGACGAACTCACCGCAGCAAAACCCCGATCACTGGCTTTCCGTCAGCTTTCCCGCGGCTACCTCCAGGCGTCTTGTCACCCTTACCGCGTCCAGCATGCGGCGGTCGTGGGTGACCAGGAGCAGTGTCCCCTTGTAGGAGTCCAGGGCGGATTCCAGTTGCTCGATCGCCGGGAGGTCCAGGTGGTTCGTGGGCTCGTCGAGGATCAGGAGGTTGACGCCTCGGCCCTGGAGGAGGGCCAGGGCGGCGCGGGTGCGTTCGCCTGGGGAGAGGGTGATCGCGGGGCGTAGGACGTGGTCGGATTTGAGGCCGAACTTGGCGAGGAGAGTGCGGACTTCGACCGGTTCGGTGTCGGGGACGGCCGCGCGGAAGGCGTCCAGCAGTGACTCGGGGCCGTGGAAGAGGCCGCGGGCCTGGTCGACCTCGCCGACGAGGACGCCGGAGCCGAGGGCTGCGTGGCCCGCGTCGAGGGGGATGCGGCCGAGCAGGGCGCCCAGCAGGGTCGACTTGCCCGCGCCGTTCGCGCCGGTGATGGCGATCCGGTCCGCCCAGTCGATCTGCAATGACACCGGGCCGAAGGAGAAATCGCCCCGCCGTACCTCCGCGTCTCGGAGGGTGGCGACGACCGCGCCGGAGCGCGGGGCCGCGGCGATCTCCATGCGCAGCTCCCACTCCTTGCGCGGCTCCTCCACGACGTCGAGCCGTTCGATCATGCGCTGCGTCTGCCGGGCCTTCGCGGCCTGCTTCTCGCTCGCCTCGCTGCGGAACTTGCGGCCGATCTTGTCGTTGTCGTTGCCCGCCTTGCGCCGAGCGTTCTTGACGCCCTTGTCCATCCAGGAGCGCTGCATCTGGGCGCGGTCCTGGAGGGCGGTCTTCTTGTCGGCGTACTCCTCGTAGTCCTCGCGCGCGTGCCGCCGGGCCGTCTCGCGTTCCTCCAGGTAGGCCTCGTAACCGCCGCCGTAGAGGTTGATCTCGTTCTGCGCGAGGTCGAGTTCGAGGACCTTGGTGACGGTGCGGGTGAGGAACTCGCGGTCGTGGCTGACGACCACCGTGCCCGCGCGAAGGCCGGCGACGAAGCGTTCGAGTCGTTCCAGGCCGTCGAGGTCGAGGTCGTTGGTGGGCTCGTCGAGGAGGAAGACGTCGTAGCGGGAGAGGAGGAGGGAGGCGAGGCCGGCCCGGGCCGCCTGGCCGCCCGAGAGGCCGGTCATGGGCTGGTCCAGATCGACGCCGAGGCCGAGGGAGTCGGCGATCTCCTCCGCCCGTTCGTCGAGGTCGGCGCCGCCCAGGCCGAGCCAGCGCTCCAGGCTGGTCGAGTACGCGTCGTCCGCGCCCGGGGCGCCGTCGACGAGAGCCTGCGTGGCCTCGTCCATCGCACGCTGGGCCTCGGCCACCCCCGTGCGCCGGGCGAGGAACTCCCGTACTGTCTCGCCCTCCCGGCGCTCCGGCTCCTGCGGCAGATGACCGACGGTCGCCGTGGGCGGGGAAAGGCGCAGCTCCCCCTGTTCCGGTGGGAGCAGCCCCGCGAGCAGCCGGAGCAGCGTGGACTTGCCCGCGCCGTTGGCGCCGACCAGCCCGATCACATCACCGGGGGCGACGACGAGGTCGAGCCCGGAGAAGAGCGAGCGGTCGCCGTGGCCGGCGGCGAGGTTCTTGACGACGAGGGTGGCGGTCACAGGGGGCGATCCTAACGACAGCGTGCCCAACGTCCCAGCGCCGGCCTCATCGTGCCATCGGCTCCACCAGTACCGTCCCCGATGTCCGGGCCACGATGAACGATTCTCCCTTCACGGCCTTCGCATCCAGGCCGATGCGGTGTTGGCCTGCGGGGAGGATGCCGTCGAAGAAGCGGTAGGTGTGCGTCCGGTACAGGCGGTCGAGGCGGTAGGCGGTCAGTTCGACGCGGCAGGTGGAGGTGATCTCGATGCCGGCCTGTCCGTCGGCGGCGATGAGGCGGGTGAGGCGGCGCTGCTGGGCCGGGCTGCGGTCGAGGGCGTGTTCGATCTGGGCGACGAGGAGCGGGATGATCGGGGCGAGCCCGTCGACGTACGCGACCTGGACCCCGGCGCGCTCGAAGGTCCGCCGTACGTCGGCGCGGTCCGCCTCGCCGACGGCCCGGCCGAAGGCCACCGCACCGTAGGTGCGCAGTTCCTCGGGGGGCACGCCGGTGGCGTCCTGCACTATGTCGGCGCCGATACCGATGGCGCGCAGGGCGGCGGCGAGTTTGGCGAGGACGGCTACGCGGGCACCGATGAGGAGAACCCGGCGGCGGGCCGCCGTCTCGTCGGCGGTCTCGCGCAGCAGGGACTGCAGTGCGCTCCGGTACTCGGGGCCGTGGAACCGGAAGGGACCGATGCCCGTGTAGCCGTTCAGTTTGAGGTCGGCCTCCTCCTCCGTCTGCCACGCGAAGTCGCGCCACACATAGTCGTCGCCGGCCCGCTCTATCACCGCGGTCACGGCACCACAGGCGAGGTCGGCGCATTCCGGACAGCCGTAGATGACATACCGGCCATCCGGCAGGGGAGCTTCGGCCTCCAGGAGCAGGCTGCGTACCTGGGCGCTGAAGATGGAGGGCGGGACGTCGGAGGCGAGAGGGGAGACGGCGTCGAGGTCGGAGAGCTGGAACAGCAGCGGGCGTCCGTCGACGATGAAGTCCACGAAGTCCCGGTGCACTTGGTAGGCACCGTTGGCGAGGACGCCACCGGCTCGCATCGCCGGTGCCAGGCCGAAGGTCGCGTACTCGGCAGACATGCTGTGAGTATCCCCACAAATTCCGACTTGTGAGCACGGCATGACATATTCCGCTAACGTCCCCTCGTGACCAGGGAATCGAACAGTGACGTGATCGTGGTCGGTGGCGGAGTCGTCGGGCTGGCGACGGCCGTCGTTCTGGCGGAGAGCGGCCGACGGGTACGGGTCTGGACACGTGAGCCCGTGGAGCAGACGACGTCCGCCGTCGCGGGCGGACTGTGGTGGCCGTACCGGATCGAGCCGGAGGCGCTCGTCGGTGAGTGGGCGCTCGCGACGCTGGCCATGTACGAGGAGTTGGCGGCCCGGCCCGACGAGACGGGCGTACGCATGGTCGAGGGCGTACATGGCGGGACCACACTGGACGGGCTCGGTGCGTGGGCCTCACATGTGCCGGGGCTGCGGGCGGCCACCGCCGAGGAGTACGCCGGGACGGGCCTGTGGGCGCGGTTGCCGGTCATCGACATGCCGGCCCATCTGGGGTGGCTGCGCCAGCGGTTCGTCGCGGCGGGCGGGACAGTCGAGGAGCGTACGGTCACGGATCTCGCCGCGGTCGACGCGCCGGTCGTGGTCAACTGCACGGGGCTCGGCGCGCGGGAGTTGGTGCCGGATCCGGCCGTGCGGCCGATTCGGGGGCAGTTGGTCATCGTGGAGAACCCCGGGATCACCACGTGGCTCGGCTTGGTGAACGGCGCCGACGCGAAGAGTACGTACTTCATACCGCAGCCGGATCGGTTGATCCTCGGTGGTACGGCGGAGGAGGACGACTGGTCGCTCACGCCGGATCCGGTGGTCGCCGAGGAGATCGTTGCCCGGTGTGTGGCGGTGCGGCCCGAGATCGCGGGGGCGCGGGTGCTGGAACACCGAGTGGGGTTGCGGCCCGCCCGCCCGGCGGTCCGCCTGGAGCGGGTACCGCTGGAGGGCGGGCGGGCACTGGTGCACAACTACGGGCACGGTGGGGCCGGGGTCACGGTGGCGTGGGGTTGCGCTCAGCAGGCAGCACAACTCGCTGCCGGGTAATCATCAGGGGGGCAGGGCTGCATCGATATGCGGCTCCGCCGCGTGGGCGCGAGCAACCCACCCCAACCCGCACCGACGAACTCACCGCGCCCCAAGGGAGTTCACTCGTGCCCAACCGGGTCGCCCTCCACCTCCGTCCCCTGCCCCGGCCCCACCCTGATCTCGAACTCGCCGTCGTACCGCGTGTGTCCCTGGACGACGGCCAGTTCGACCGCCGCGGAGGCCATCTCCTCGCGGACGATGATGGGGTCGCGGCGCAGGTCCCGCATCAGCGCCACGCACATGCCGATCATCACGAGCACGAAGGGCGCGGCGGCCAGGATCGTGAGGTTCTGCAGGCCGGTGAGGGCGTCTCCCTGACCGCTGCCGACCAAAAGCATGATCGCGGCGACGGCCCCGGTGACCACACCCCAGAAGACGACGACGAAACGGCCGGGTTCGAGGGCGCCGCGTTGCGAGAGCGTGCCCATGACGATGGAGGCCGCGTCGGCGCCGGAGACGAAGAAGATACCGACCAGGATCATCACGAGCAGGCTGGTCACCGTGGCGATGGGGAACTCGTTGAGCACGGCGAAGAGTTGGCCCTCGGGGGTCGATTCGTCGCCGAGTCGGCCCTGTTCCTGGAGCTTCATCGCCGTGCCGCCGAAGACGGCGAACCAGACGAGACTGACCGAGCTGGGGACGAGGATGACGCCGCCGACGAACTGGCGGATGGTGCGGCCACGGCTGATGCGGGCGATGAACATGCCGACGAACGGCGTCCAGGAGATCCACCACGCCCAGTAGAAGACGGTCCAGCTGCCGAGCCAGTCGGCAACGCCCTGGCCGCCGGACGCCTCGGTACGGCCCGCGAGTTGGGGCAGGTCACCGAGGTAGGAGAAGACCGAGGTGGGGAGCAGGTCGAGGACGAGGATCGTCGGGCCCGCGACGAACACGAAGACGACGAGCAGCAGGGCCAGCACCATGTTGGTGTTGGACAGCCACTGGATGCCCTTCTCCACACCGGACACCGCGGAGGCCACGAACGCCAGGGTCAGTACGGCGATGATGGCGACGAGCAGCCCGGTGCTCACCTTGTCCATCCAGTCCAACTCCTGGACGCCCGAGCCGATTTGGAGCGCGCCGAGGCCGAGGGACGCCGCCGAGCCGAAGATGGTGGCGACGATCGCGAGGATGTCGATGATCCGGCCGCCGGTGCCGTTCGCGTGTTTCTCGCCGATCAGCGGGGTGAAGACGGCGCTGATGGTCTGGCGGCGGCGTTTGCGGAAGGTGCTGTAGGCGATACCGAGGCCGACGACCGCGTAGATCGCCCAAGGGTGCAGCGTCCAGTGGAAGAGGGTGGTCGCCATGGCCGTTTCCATGTACTCGCCGGAGCCCTCGGGGTTCGTGCCGGGTGGGGGCGAGGTGTAGTGCGCGAGGGGCTCGCTGACGCCGTAGAACATCAAGCCGATGCCCATGCCGGCGCTGAACATCATCGCGACCCAGGACACCGTGCGGAACTCGGGCTTCTCGCCCTCGACGCCGAGGTGGATACGGCCGTAGCGGCTGACGGCGAGCCACAGTGCGAAGACCACGAAGCAGGAGGCGGCGAGCATGAAGGCCCAGCCGCCGTTGTGGATCAGACCGCTCAGCATCTTGCCGGAGACGTCTTCGAGCGAGTCGGTCGCGAGGGCGCCCCACAGCACGAAGGCCAGGGTGAGCGCCGCCGTCACACCGAACACGACGCGGTCCGTCCGGGGCCGCCCGCCGCCGGGGAGACCCGCCTCCGAGCCCGGAAGCGCGCCTCCCCCGTGGTGGGTGGTTTGGTGATCGTGCGTCACAGATGGAACCTTTCCGCGAGTGGCTGGAACTGAGCTACGCCTGCCCACTGAGCCCTCCCGCATGTGACGCCGGTCCCCCCTTTTTTCAGCAGGTGGCGTCGGGCTCCCCCACCGTCAGGCGGTACGGTGCCCGCTCGTCGAACAGCAGCGGGACGAGGGCGCGCAGTTGCTGGCGCAGCGGGACGAGTACGCCGTCGCCGTCACGGTCGGGCCGCGCGCGGACTCCGTGCAGGGCCAGTTCGTCCGCGAACTCCTCGTACTGCTGCGCGGTGAGCCGGTAGCCGCACGGCGGGTCCTGGATCACCTCGGCTGGTTCGGCGGGGTCGTTGTCGGCGCCGCCGAGGTAGACCGGCCCGGTGTCGCGCAGGCCGGCGAGACGGGCCGCGCCGGTCGCCGCGTCGACCTGTCGGCCGCGTTCACCGACGAAGCCGAACAGGCCCTTGAGGGCCGCCAGTTGGGAGTTCACCCGGCGCAGGTTGTTCGCCTGCTCCGTGGTGCCGTCCGTCAGCGGTTCCACTCGGCTTTCGATGAGCAGTCCGACGGCGTGCTTGATTCCGGACATGTTCCGCAGGATGCGTTCCTGGCCGTCGCCCGCGACCTGGCGGATCGGTTCGCCGGTCACCGGGTCGGTCCAGATGCCGTACGTGCCCGTCGAGTAGCCCGCCGACCCCGCGACCGGGCGTACGTGGTCCAGAGACAGGTTCCGCGCCTCGGTGTGCACGGCCGCGTCGGTGTTGAGGTTGCGCGGCCAGAGGTCGAACAGGTCCTTGTCGTAGTACCGGGGTGTGGCGGTGTATTCGTGCAGGTCGTAGACGACATCGGGCTTGCGGTCGCGGACGACGGCGGCGAGCACCCGGGCCTCGGCCGTCTTCAGCGCCAGATGGTCACGGTTGATGTCGACGCCGTCGCTGTTGCCCCGGGTGTCGGCGGCCCGGCCGTCGGGGTTGGCGGTGGGCACGACGAGCACGGTGGTGCTCTTCAGCAGCCGCTCGGTCCGCTTGTCCTTGGCGTGGGCGAGATCGCGGATCGTGGTGAGGCAGGCCTCACGGCCGGAGGGCTCGTCGCCGTGCTGGCTGCAGATGAGGAGCATCGTGCGGGAGGTGGGGCGGGTACCGATGCGGACGAGTCGCAGCGGGCGGTCCTGTTTCGTGGTGCCGATGCGGGCGATCGACACACGGTCGCTCGCCCGGTCCACGGCGGCCAGGAACTCCCGCTCCTCGGGCTGGCTGGTCCAGCGGGCGCCGCCGGAACGCTCGAATCCGGTGCGCGGCAGGGGCGCAGTGGTGTCGTCCGTGGCGTACGCGGGTGCCGAGAGCAGGGGTACGGCGATGGCGGCAGCGGCGATCAGCATCGCGATACGTGGGGATCTACGGGGGATTCTCATGAGCCGCTGCCCGGGATGCGCGCGGTGCTGCCCGGGTCGCGTACACCGTCGAGGACGGAGGCGTCCGGTGTCTTCGCCGTGGGGCCCGCCGTGGCCTTCGTGAAGGCCGTCGCGCCGCCGACCAGCGGTACCTGCGCGGAGGTGCGCCTGAGGTCGATGGTCAGCGTCGGGGTGGTCGACGGCGGGTCGAGGAGGCCGTTGTCGGTACCCGCGATGATCAGGGCGAGGCGGTGGCCCTTCGGGACGACGTGGTCGGTCGCGTGGAGGTCGAGGGTGATCGTGTACGGGGCGCCCGGGGTGAGCGGGGCTCCCGTGTCGGAGGAGTGATTGCCGAGGTCGGCCCAGCCTCGGCTGACGATCGTGTACTCGACGTCGGCCGTCTTGGCGGCGGTCTCCCGGAAGCAGGAACTGTCGCCGGTGGTACTGGGACCCCAGCAGGTGCGCTCGGTGAGGGTGGTGATGCCCTCGCCGGCGGTGGCGTAGTCGCGGATCGTGTCCGGGCCGAGGTCCACGAGGATGGCCGAGAGGTGGGCGGTCGAGGTGGTGGGCGTGGCGGTGACGGTCACCTTGGAGGAGCCGGACAGGCGCAGTTGCCCGGTGAGCGGCCCGGTGGCGAAGCCCGCCTTCTCGGGGGTGGCCTTGTCGACGTACGCGGCCCAGTCGGTCTCGCTCAGGGCCGGGTTGTCGGTGAAGGTCTCGGTGCCGGTCCGCCCCCGCAGGCCGAGGGTGCCGACGCCCGGCTCACTGCCCTTGGCCGGGCGGAGTGTCGTGACCTGGGTGCCGCGCGGGGGCCAGACCGTGGAGGTCTCCCACTGGTCGGGGTGGCGTTCGATGTCGGCCATGGGTTCGTCGTCGATCCCGTTGTCGTAGCCGAGGAGTTCGTGGTCGAACCAGCGGTGCAGGGTGTCGACCCACTCGGCGCGGCGGAAGTCGAAGGGGTCGACGTGGCCGACCTGGGAGAGCCAGATCTTGCGCTCGACACCGTGCTTGGCGAGGGCGTCCCACCACTGTCCGAAGTGCTTGGGGCGGACGTTGAGGTCCTGCTGGCCGTGGATGACGAAGACGCTGGCGTCGATCTTCGGTACGTCCTTGACGTAGTCGCGCTCGGTCCACAGTGGGGTCCGGTCGCCGGTGCGCGGGGCGCCGTCGACGAGTTCCTGCTGGACAGCGGCGCACTTGGTGCGGGCGTCCGGGCTCTCCACGTAGTCGGACAGCCAGTCGGGGCCGGAGTTGTACAGGGGAGCGCCCTTGGCGAAGTAGTAGTCGTACCAGGACGAGATGGCACCGATCGGAACGATGGTCTCCAGGCCCTCGACCCCGGTGGCGGCCACACCATTGGCGATCGTGCCGTCGTAGCTCTTGCCGATCATGCCGGTCCTGCCGTTGGTCCAGCCGGCCTTCGCCTTCGTCGAGCCCGTGCGCGTGGTGTACGCCTTGCCGCGGCCGCCCAGCCAGTCCACAACCGCCTTCGCGGACTGGATGTCGGAGCGGCCGCCGACGTCGACACAGCCGTCGGAGCGGTTGGTTCCGGCGAGGTCGACGGCGACGAAGGCGTAGCCGCGGGGCACGAAGTAGTTGTCGTAGAACAGCGGCATCTGGACGACGTTCCCGTTCGCGTCGTACGTCTTGCGCTGTCCCTCGTTGCCGCGTCCACAGCAGGAGTAGTAGGGACTCGCGTCCATGATCACGGGGATCTTGCGGCCGCGCCGGTCGGGTTCACTCGGGCGGACGATGTCGACGGCGACACGGTCCGTCCTGCCGTCGCTGTCGCCGTCGAGTCCGGTGTCCACCCATACCGCCTCGCGGATGGCGTTGTCGTACGAGTAGATCGGCTCGCTCTTCCGGGGCGTCGTCGTGGTGTCGGCGACGGCCGGGGTGAGGAAGCCGGCTGTGAGTGCGGCGGTCATGGCCGCCGTGGCGAGCGGTCTCCAGGTCGTGAAGCGTGGGCGTCCCGCGGGTATCGGCATGGGTCGGACGGTACTGCGGTCAACTGCCGTGTAAAAGAGGGCCTATTGGGGTGACGGGCGCTGACAGCTCGGGATGTTGCTGCTGACTGCTGGCTTGTTGTGGCTGGTCGCTCCCCCACTCTCGGCTTCGCTCGAGCGGGAGGGACCCCCATCGCGGCGGAGCCGCATATCGATACAGCCCCGCGCCCCTGGGGCCCTTCTGATGGATCTCCGTGGGAGAAGGAGCGGCGTTCGGTGCGTGCTCTCGGCGTGCCGGGCGGAAGCCCTCGTAGCGAGCTTGGGTTCCAGTGGTCGTCGCGACGCCGCGGAGAGCCATCAGAAGGGCCCTAAGGGCGCGGCTGCGGCTGGGGCTTGGCTTCGATGCGTTCGCCGATGACCCTGCTCGCCAGGTTCGAGGCCAACTCCGATGCGTAGAGGCGGAGTTCGGTCTCGGCCCGCCTGCGGTCGGCTGTGATGCGGGCGTGGCCCTCGGTGAGGATCGTCGTGTACTGGCGTTGGCCGTCCGCGCGTGCGGCGGCGATCAGGGCCGCGCCCTCCTCGAACGCTCGCTGGCGGATCCGGGCGGCGTCGTGGCGGGCCTCGGCGAGCGTCGCGGCCGCGTCCGCCTGCTTGCGCTCGGCCTCCTCCCGTACGGCTTCGGCGTGCGCCTCGGCTCCCCTGGTCGCGGCTTCCCGGTCGTCGAGGACGCGCTGGATCCGGGGCACCAGTCGGACGAAGAAGAGAAGCACGAACGCGAACAGCACCGCCGCGACGACGAGTTCCGCGACCGGGGGGTTCAACGGGCCGATGTCCACCGGGAGAAGATCCATACCGGTGACTTACCCGCTCACCCGCGCGAGGCATCGCACATGTGCGCCAGAGTTGGCCGACAATCGTCGGCTGTTCACCCCAACGGCCGCCGTTCGGTCCCGTCAGTCCCCGTGGTCGTACACCGTCACGGCTATCCCCCGCCGTATGAGCCGGTCGGTGATCAGCGGCTCGACACAGGACCACTTGCCGCCCGCGAGGCCGCAGCCGATGCGCGGCATGTGGACCGAGGCTTCCAGCTCCAGCGCTTTGTCGGCGAGCCGGCCGAGGGCCGTGTCGATCGCCTCGTAGCGGACGGGTACGCCCTTGCTGCCCGTGCGGGTGCCGCGCTGGCCTATCAGGTTGGCGACCCAGGTGTACGGGCCCACCTGGACGAACTGGGCGGCGCCGAGGCCGAAGTCGTTGCGGGCGCGGTCGCGGTGCCAGGCACGGTAGGCGGCCTCCGGTTCCGGCCAGCGGCGGGACAGGGCTAGGACGAAGCCCTTGCCCCAACCGCCGATGTCGTTGCTGACATGAGCGATGATCTTGACGCCCTTGCCCAACGGCACGGTGGCGTCACCTCGGACGTACGTGATCCCCGACATGACGCCACCGTACGGCCCACCACTGACAATGGCCCTGACCTGCGGCTTCGTGCGGGCTCGACGGCTCGGTGGTTTCACAGCACCGGTGAGACAGCGATACTGCTCTGCATGACGACCGACACCGGGAAGGACTCCGGAGAAGGCGCGGGAGAAGGCACCGGAGAGCGCGCCCTCACCGTCGACGAGCTGGCCGCGCGAGCGGGGGTCACGGTGCGGACCGTCCGCTTCTACGGCACCAAGGGCCTGCTGCCGCCGCCGGTGATCGGTCCGCGCCGGGTCGGCCACTACGGGCGCGACCACCTCGCCCGGCTCGCGCTGATCGAGGAGCTCCAGCGGCAGGGCATGACCCTCACGGCCATCGAGCGGTATCTGCGTCGGCTGCCGCCGGATCTCACGCCGCGCGACCTCGCCCTGCAGCGGGCGGTGGTGGCCTCCTGGGCGCCGGATGCGGTGGAGACGGTGACGTGGGAGGCGCTCGACGAGCGGGCGGGGCGAGTCCTGGCCGCGGAGGATGTGGAGCGGCTCGTGGCGATGGGCGTGGTCGAGCGGGACGGCGACAGCGACGGTGACGTTTTTCGGGTGGACCCCGGTCTGTTGCGGCTCGGTGTGGAGCTCCTCGACGTACCTCTCTCCCCGGAGTCGATCCTGGCCGCCCGGAACGTACTGATCGAGCATGCGCGTGCGGCGGCTCATGAGCTGTCCGGACTCTTTCGGGACGCCGTCGCGGACCGCGATCCGCAGGCGGTCAAGTCCCTGTCGGCTCATATGCAACCGCTGGTCGTGCAGGCTCTGTTGACCACCTTTCAGCGGTCGCTGAAGGAGGAGCTGCGGGGGTGGATGGAGGAAGCTTGATCCACCCGGAGCCGGCCGCCGCCGGTGGTGCTGTCGCGTGTGAGCAGGGGCTGCGCCACCAGCCCCCACCCACCTGCGCCCGGGGGTTCACCCGTCGCTGAAGCGCTCCCCCTTCTCCGCCTTCTCCACCAGCAGTGCCGGCGGGGTGAAGCGGGCGCCGTAGCGGTCGGCCAGTTGCCGTGCTCGGGCTACGAAGCCGGGCAGGCCGCCCTCGTAGCCGTTGATGTACTGGAGGACGCCGCCGGTCCAGCCGGGGAAGCCGATGCCGAAGATGGAGCCGATGTTGGCGTCGGCGACCGACGTGAGGACGCCTTCCTCCAGCAGGCGGACGGTGTCCAGGGCCTCGGAGAAGAGCATGCGTTCCTGCATGTCCTCGAAGGGGATTCGGTGGCCGGGCTTGGTGAAGTGTTCACGGAGGCCGGGCCAGAGTTTGGTGCGGCGGCCGTCGGGGCCGTAGTCGTAGAAGCCCGCTCCGCCGCTGCGGCCGGGGCGTCCGAACTCGTCGACCATGCGGTCGATGACGGCCTCGGCCGGGTGGACGTCCCAGGTGCCGCCCGCCTCCTCCACTGCCCGGCGCGTCTCGGCGCGGATCTTGCGGGGCAGGGTCAGCGTCAGCTCGTCCATCAGGGAGAGGACCTTGGCGGGGTAGCCCGCCTGGGCCGCCGCCTGTTCGACAGACGCGGGCTCGATGCCCTCGCCGACCATGGCCACGCCCTCGTTGATGAAGTGGCCGATGACGCGGGAGGTGAAGAAGCCCCGTGAGTCGTTGACGACGATCGGGGTCTTCTTGATCTGCCGGACGAGGTCGAAGGCGCGGGCCAGGGCCTCGTCACCCGTCTGCTCGCCCTTGATGATCTCGACGAGCGGCATCTTGTCGACGGGTGAGAAGAAGTGCAGGCCGATGAAGTCGGACTGGCGGGCGACGCCCTTGGCCAGTTCGGTGATGGGGAGGGTGGAGGTGTTGGAGCAGAGGAGTGCGTCCGGTGCCACCACCGACTCGATCTGCTGGAAGACCTCGTGCTTGAGCTGGGTGTTCTCGTACACCGCCTCGATGACCGCGTCGCAGCCCGCGAGGTCGGCCGCCTCCGCGGTGGGCGTGATGCGGGCGAGGAGCGCGTCGGCCTTCTGCTGCGTCGTACGGCCCCTGGACACCGCCTTCGCGCACAGTCTCTCCGAGTAGCCCTTGCCCTTCGTGGCCGCTTCGAGGGACACGTCCTTCAGGACGACCTCGATGCCCGCGCGGGCGCACGCGTACGCGATACCGGCGCCCATCATCCCGGCGCCGAGGACGGCGACCTTGCGGACCTGGCGGGGCTCGATCCCCTGGGGGCGATTGGCGCCGGAGTTTACGGCCTGGAGGTCGAAGAAGAAGGCCTGGATCATGTTCTTGGACGTCTGACCCGCCGCCAGCTCCGCGAAGTAGCGGGCCTCGATGACCTGGGCGGTCTCGAAGTCGACCTGGGCGCCCTCGACAGCCGCGGCGAGGATGCGCCGGGGGGCCGGGTAGGGCGCGCCGTTGGTCTGCTTGCGCAGGGTGGCGGGGAAGGCGGGCAGGTTCGCCGCGAACTTGGGGTTGGACGGCGTACCGCCGGGGATCCGGTAACCGGGCTTGTCCCAGGGCTGTTGCGACTCGGGGTTGGCGTCGATGAAGGCCCGGGCTTTCGCCATCAACTCGTCCTGGGTGGCGGCCACTTCGTGGATGAGGCCGTTCTGGAGGGCGCGCTGCGGGGTGTACTGGGTGCCTTGCAACAGCACCTTCAGCAGGGCGTCGGCGATGCCCATCAGCCGTACGGTGCGGACGACGCCGCCGCCTCCGGGGAGCAGGCCGAGGGTGACCTCGGGGCAGCCGATCTTGGAGCCGGGGGCGTCGAGGGCGATCCGGTGGTGGCAGGCGAGGGCCAGTTCGTAGCCGCCGCCCAGGGCCGCGCCGTTCATCGCGGCGACGACCGGCTTGCCCAGGGTCTCGATGCGGCGCAGATGGCGCTTGATGTCCAGGCCGCCGTCGAAGAGTTGCTGTGCGGTGTCCGGGGTGACCCGGATGAGGTCGCGCAGGTCGCCGCCGGCGAAGAAGGTCTTCTTGGCGGAGGTGATGATGATGCCGCGGATGGAGTCCTTCTCGGCCTCGAGGCGGTCGACGATCACCGCGAGGGAGGCGCGGAACGCCTCGTTCATGGTGTTCGCGGACTGGTTCGGGTCGTCGAGGACGAGGGTGACGAGACCGGTCCGGTCCTGTTCCCAGCGGATGGTGCTGCTCTCGGTCATGACGGGGTCTTTCGTAGAAGTGCCGTGGAAGTCTCTTGGTTCCGCCGGGTTTCAGACGCGCTCGACGATCGTCGCGATGCCCATGCCGCCCCCCACGCAGAGCGTGGCGAGGCCGTACCGCTTGTGCCGGCGCTCCAGTTCGTCGATGAGCGTGCCCAGGATCATCGCGCCGGTGGCGCCGAGCGGGTGGCCGAGGGCGATGGCGCCGCCGTTGACGTTGACCTTGTCGAGCGAGAGTCCCATGTCCTTCACGAAGCGCAGGACGACGGCCGCGAACGCCTCGTTGATCTCGACGAGGTCGATGTCGTCGATGGTCAGGCCGGCCTTGGCGAGGGCCTTGCGGGTCGCGGGGGCGGGGCCGGTGAGCATGATGGTGGGCTCGGAGCCGGAGACGGCGGCGGAGACGATCCGGGCGCGGGGGCGCAGACCGTAGCGCTCGCCGATCTCCTTGGAGCCGATGGCGACCAGGGCCGCGCCGTCCACGATGCCGGAGGAGTTGCCCGCGTGGTGGACGTGGTCGATCTCCTCGACCCAGTGGTACTTCTGCAGCGCCACCGCGTCGAAGCCGCCGAGTTCGCCGATGTCCGCGAAGGACGGCTTGAGCCCCGCGAGCGAGTCGGCCGTCGTGCCGGGCCGCATGTGCTCGTCGTGGTCGAGGACGACGAGGCCCGCGCGGTCCTTGACGGGGACGACGGACTTCTCGAAGCGGCCGTCCTTCCACGCGGTGGCGGCCCGCTCCTGGGAGAGCGCCGCGTACTCGTCGACGTCCCGGCGTGAGAATCCCTCGATCGTGGCGATGAGGTCGGCGCCGATGCCCTGCGGCACGAAGTTGACGGCCAGGTTGGTCATCGGGTCGTTGAACCAGGCGCCCCCGTCCGAGGCCATCGGCACCCGGGACATCGACTCGACGCCGCCCGCGAGCACCAGGTCCTCCCAACCCGAGCGGACCTTCGCGGCGGCCAGGTTGACGGCTTCGAGACCCGAGGCACAGAAGCGGTTCTCCTGGACGCCGGCCACCGTGTCCGGCAGTCCGGCGGCGACCGCGGCGATCCGGGCGATGTCGGAGCCCTGGTCGCCGACCGGACCCACGACACCGAGCACGATGTCGTCGACGGCGGCCGGGTCGAGGCCGGGGAAGCGGCGCCGGATCTCGTGGATCAGTCCGACGACCAGGTCGATGGGCTTGGTGCCGTGCAGGGCGCCGTTCGCCTTGCCGCGGCCGCGCGGGGTGCGGATCGCGTCGTACACATACGCTTCGGTGCTCACGAGGGTGGCCTTTCACATGGCGGGAGGGGGCCCGGGGGGTTGTTGTCGGTCGGTGTCCTGCGCGGAGGCCTCCGTCAGGAGGCCGGGTATGCCCCAGTCGTGGGCCACGTCCGCGGTGTCGGCGCCCGGCATGGCGGGGCCGCTGCGGACCGAGGTATGGGTGGCGGAGAAGCGGGGTGCGGGGGCGGGCTGGGTGATGCCGCCGAAGTCGGTGAAGGTGCCCCGGGCCGCGAGGTGCGGGTGGTGCGGGGCCTCACGCAGCGACAGCACGGGCGCCACACAGGCGTCGGAGCCCTCGAAGACCGCTGTCCACTCGTCCCTCGTACGGGTCTTGAAGCGGGCCGCGACCGTCTCGCGCAGCTCGCCCCAGGCGGCCGTGTCCTTGCGGGCCGGCGCCCGGTCCTTGATGCCGAGGAGGTCCACGAACTCGTCGTAGAACTGCTGCTCGAGAGCGCCCACGGCGACGTACTGGCCGTCGGCGGTCTCGTACGCGCCGTAGAACGGGCAGCCGCCGTCGAGCAGGTTGGCGGCGCGGCGGTCCTGCCAGCCGCCGGCGGCGAGCATGCCGTGGATCATCGCGGAGAGGTGCGAGGTGCCGTCGACGATGGCCGCGTCCACGACCTGTCCGGTGCCGGTGGCGCGGGCGTGGTGGAGGGCGGCGAGGACGCCGACGACAAGGTAGAGCGAGCCGCCCGCGTAGTCGCCGAGGAGGTTGGCGGGGACGGCGGGCGGGGCGTCCGGGCTGCCGATCATGCCGAGGGTGCCGGTCAGGGCGATGTACGCGATGTCGTGGCCGGCGCGCTGGGCGAGCGGGCCCTGCTGGCCCCAGCCGGTCATCCGCCCGTAGACCAGCTCGGGGTTGCGGGCGTGGCAGGTCTCCGGACCGACGCCGAGGCGCTCGGCGACGCCCGGTCGGTAGCCCTCGATGAGGACGTCCGCGCGTTCGGCCATGGCAAGGACGGTCTCCGGGCCCGCCGGGGACTTCAGGTCGACGATCACCGACCTCTTGTTGCGGTTGGTGACGTCGTAGACGGGGTTCACCGCGAGGCCCGCGCCGTTCGGCCGGTCGACGCGGACGACATCGGCGCCGAGGTCACCGAGGAGCATGGCGGCGAACGGTCCCGGGCCGATGCCCGCGAGTTCGACCACGCGCACACCGGCGAGCGGACCGTGCCCGGGCGTCTTCGCCACTGCCATCGAGCCCCCAGCTCTGTGACACAAATGATGTAACACCAGTGATGTTAGGAACGCGTTCCACCACGCACAAGCCCTGAATGAGCAAACGCTTAGCCATCCTGGCCACTGTCGATTGTGCCCAATGCCGCGGCACACGTCAGCCCTGCCTCACCGGGCCTCCCACTCCGCGCACCGGCTATCCCGAGGGCGAACTCTCGCGCCTTCTCCCACTTT
Organism: Streptomyces capitiformicae; assembly: GCF_002214185.1. NCBI lineage: Bacteria > Bacillati > Actinomycetota > Actinomycetes > Kitasatosporales > Streptomycetaceae > Streptomyces > Streptomyces capitiformicae. The sequence continues at coordinate 5,187,674 of NZ_CP022161.1, forward strand.
TTCGGGGCGTTCTTGGGTACGGTCACGGCCACCTCCGGATCCCGCGCGTTCGGCTGCTCGTTCCTCACGCTAGCCTCAGCCACCGACAACGGCGCGTGGACGGCTGTGGGCGAGTGCTGAGGGGTGCCATGAGCAGGCAGGACAAGGCGGATCGGGCGTACGACATCGTGCTCTTCGGAGCCACGGGGTTCGTCGGGGAGCTCACCGCGGAGTATCTCGCCGCGCACGCACCCGAGGGGCTGCGTTGGGCGATCGCCGGGCGCAGCGAGAAGAAGCTGGCGGCGCTGCGCGAGCGGCTGCCCGGTGGCGCGGAGATCGGTGTCCTGCGGGCGGACGTGTCCGACCCGGAGTCCCTGCGTGAACTCGCCCTGCACGCGCGCGTGGTGGCCACGACGGTCGGCCCGTACGTCCTCCACGGCGAGGAGTTGGTGGCCGCCTGCGCCGACGCGGGCACCGACTACCTGGACCTCACCGGCGAGCCCGAGTTCGTGGACCTCACCTACGTGCGGCATGACACACGCGCGCGTGAGACCGGGGCGCGGATCGTGCACGCGGCGGGCTTCGACTCGATACCGCACGACCTGGGGGCGTACTTCACCGTGCGGCAGCTCCCGGAGGGCGTGCCGCTCACCGTGGACGGGTTCGTGCGGGCGGAGGGCATGTTCTCGGGCGGGACATTCAACTCCGCACTGACGGGTTTCTCGCGCACCCGGCAGACCAAGGCCGCCGCGCAGGACCGCAAGCGGCACGAGCCGCGCATGGTGGGCCGACGGGCGTACGCGCCGGTGAGCGCGCCCCGGTTCGCCAAGGAGGTCGGGGCGTGGGCGCTGCCACTGCCGACCATCGACGCGCAGGTGGTGCAGCGCTCGGCGCGCGCCCTGGAGCGGTACGGGCCGGACTTCCGCTACCGCCACTACGCGGCCGTCAAGACGCTGCCGTTCGCGGTGGGCGGTGTCGCGTTCGTCGGCGCGGTCTTCGCGGCCGCCCAGGTGCCGCCCGCCCGGCGCTGGTTGGGCGATCGGCTCAAGCCGGGTGAGGGGCCGAGCGCGGAGAAGCGGGCGAAGAGCTGGTTCTCGGTGCGGTTCGTGGGCGAGGGCGGCGGGCGTCGCGTCCTCACGGAGGTCGCGGGCGGTGACCCCGGCTACGGCGAGACGGCGAAGATGTTCGCCGAGTCCGCGCTGTGCCTGGCCTTCGACGACCTGCCCGCCACGGCGGGGCAGGTCACGACGGCGGTCGCGATGGGTGACGCGCTGATCGAGCGACTGCGCGCGGCGGGGATCACTTTCCGGGTCGCGGCGTCGCGGTAGCGGTCGCGGTCGCGGCCCTTCGGTCCCGTTACTGGGCCCACCCCGTCAGCGTGTAGACCATGCCGGCGATCCAGGCCACTCCGGCGATCACGGCGAGCAGCAGCCCGGCCGTCACCGCACGCTCGACGGTCTGGGTGGGGCCGGCGGTGGGCTTCGGGGCTCGGTGTGTCGTCATGCGGCAAGCCTGCCGATCATGACGACGCACCGGTATCCGTACACATACTCAGTCCGTACTCATGTGCGAGCTTCGGACATACTCATGGACGTACTCATGGGCGTACTCATGGGCGTGCTCATGACTCGGTCGTGTCCCGCAACGCGCGTCGGCACAGCGAGTCGGCGCGGCGGGTCGACTCCGGGAGGCGGTAGTCGGGGGTGAGGGCGAGGGTGTGCGCGCAGGCGTTGTCGAGAGTCACCCGGTGGCCGACGGAGACGAAGACGGGCTTGACGGCGTCGCGGGTGCGCAGGGCGCGGCCCACCTCCTCGGTGCCGGCGAGGAGGGGGGAGGTGCTGCCGCGCGGGGTGGCGGGGTCGTCGTACGTGAAGGCGAAGGGGTTCTTGGCGACACCGATCGTGGGGAGCCCGGTGAGGACGCCGAGGTGGGCGGCGAGGCCGAAGCGGCGCGGGTGGGCGAGGCCGTAGCCGTCGCAGACGACGAGACCGGGGTCGCAGGGCAGCGCGTCGAGGGCGGCCAGCACGGTCGGGATCTCCCGGAAGGCGAGCAGTCCGGGGACGTACGGGAAGGAGATCTGCCCGATCGCCGTGGCCTCGGCGACCACGTCGAGCGTCGCCGCGTCCAGCACCACGGCCGCCGCCGCGACCACGTCCCGCTCGTCGTCGTACGCCACGTCGACTCCGGTGACATGTCCGGTCCCGGGCGGCGGTCCGGTCTCGTCGAGGACCACCTTCCCGCGCAACTCGTCCTGCACGACGAGGGCTTGTTCTTCGGTGGCGGGCCAGCCCGCCGGGATGCGTACGGTCGTCATGGTGCCGACGAGCGTACGCATCCCCGCCACGACGTCGCTCTTCAGGGCTACTTGCCGAGGGCGCGCTTCAGCTGGCTCTTGTTCATGTCCGAGCGGCCGTGGATGTTGCGCCGCTTGGCCTCCTCGTAGAGCTGGTCGTACGTGGGCCCCTGGGATCCCTTGCCGGAGCGCTGGCCACCGCGCTTGCCGGACGACATGTCCTGGGTGGAGGTACGGCTCGCGGTCTTGGACTCGCCGGAGCGGGCACGTTCCTTGTTGACGGTCCGGGCGGCGATCTCCTTGGCACGTGACTCGCCCTCGCCGCGGTCCTGGGCGCTCTCCTTGATGTGCTCGTACTGGCGTTCCCGCTTGGGGCTCGAACCGCGTGGCATGATCGATCACTCCTTCTGTGATACGAACACGGCACAAGTATCCCATTTCAACCTGAACAATGCGCTCCCCCTCCGGGGGTCGAATGGGCGGAACGACCGCCCGGCGTGCCTCGAATGCCTCGATGTCCTGGAACTGCGGATCCTGTGCGCCGGGTGCTGACACGTTCCGCCAGTTCGTGCCCCCGTCGGTGGTGCGCGGCACGAGCAGCGTTCCGGGTGACCGCGGCGAGGCCCGCGAAAGCGCACGTCAGTGCCCGTCTCCTCGAGTTCCCAGTGCGGAGGCCGTCTGGCCCGGTGCGCCTGCGCGAGCGCCGCCCGGTGCCGTCCAGGTGCCCTCGGTGGGGAACCGCCGGGCCGTGATCCGGTGTCCTCTCCGGTATCCCGGGACCGCGGGACGAGAAATGGATCACCTCGGTGATTGGGCTCGGTGACAGAGGTCACTCGAAGCCCATGTGCACGGAACGGCCCGATCCGTCGTCTCTCCAATTGCCCGGCCTCAAGTCATCCGGAGTCCGTCCACCTGTCACAAGGGAGCAAGGCGTTGTCCACCGTCATCGAGCAGCCCGTAGAGGCCCGTCTCGTCGCCGCCGCGCCGCGGATGCCGAGCATTCCCGCAACGCTCCACTACGACCGAAGCGACCCCTTCGCCGTCCGTATGACCTTCCCCGCCCCGGCCACGCTCGAGGGTGTCGAGGTCTGCTGGACCTTCGCCCGTGAACTCTTCGTGACCGGCATGGACGAGGCCGTCGGCCACGGGGACGTGCGCGTGCGCCCGTACGGCTACGACCGACTGGTCCTGGAGTTCCACGCCCCGGAGGGCACCGCCGTGGTGCACGTCCGGACCGGCGAGGTGCGGCGCTTCCTGGACCGTACGACCGACCTGGTGCCCCTCGGTCTCGAACACCACCAGGTCGACCTGGACCACGATCTCGCGGAGCTGATGCGGGACGCCTGCTGAGGCCGTTCCCACCGCCGCCCCGCTCCGCCCGGGGGCGGCCGGTCCGGGCGTCGATTTAATCCGTTGACAGCCCTGACGGCCCCTCCTACGTTGTACAGCGGTCCTGTTGCCGTCGATTGGAGAAGGACGTTGCTCGTCTGAGGTCCTGAGACACCGCGTCACACACTTGTGCTGCATCTCAGCCCGCTGTGTGCGTTGCGTGCGACCTCGGCGTACGAGCCGTCCCCCGGCAGCGGGCTTTTCTTTTGCCCCGTATCCCGCCCTCGTCGTGTCGCCCCTCGCGGTGTCTCGAACGCGTTGCCCCTGGCCGCTTCCAGCAACCGCGAGGTCCTTATGTCTACTCCCCTGTCTCTCACCTGCACGTCCCTGTCCTTCGCCTGGCCCGACGGCACCCCCGTCTTCGACGACCTGCAGATCGCGTTCGGCCCGGGCCGGACCGGGCTCGTGGGCGTCAACGGGTCAGGTAAATCAACCTTGTTGAAGCTGATCGCCGGTGAACTCACCCCGAGTGACGGCACCGTCCGAGTGGCGGGCGAGGTCGGCTACCTCCCGCAGAACGTCACGCTCGACACCGGTCTGAGGGTCGACGAGGCGCTCGGCATCGCCGCGACCCGCGCCGCACTGCACGCCATCGAGGCGGGCGACGTCGCCGAGGAGCACTTCGCGACAGTCGGCGACGACTGGGACGTGGAGGAACGCGCCCTCGCCACCCTCGGTCAACTCGGGCTCGGCCACGTCGACTTGGACCGTACGATCGGTGAGGTCTCGGGCGGCGAGTCGGTGCTGCTGCGGCTGGCCGCGCTGCTGCTGCGCCGCCCGGACGTCCTGCTCCTCGACGAGCCCACCAACAACCTCGACCTGTACGCGCGGCGTCGCCTTTACGACGCCGTCTCGTCCTGGTCCGGGGTCATGGTCGTGGTCAGCCACGACCGTGAACTCCTCGAACTGGTCGACCAGATCGCCGACATGCGCTCCGGAGAGGTCACCTGGTACGGCGGCAACTACTCCGTGTACGAGGAGTCGTTGACCACCGAACAGGACGCGGCCGAGCGGATGGTGCGGGTCGCCGAGGCCGATCTGAAGAGGCAGAAACGTGAACTGGTGGACGCCCAGGTCAAGTTGGCCCGCCGCAAGCGGTACGGCCAGAAGATGTGGGACAGCAAGCGCGAGCCGAAGATCGTCATGGGCGCCCGCAAGCGCGCGGCACAGGAGTCCGCGGGCAAGCACCGCATCATGCACGAGGAGAAGCTCACCGAGGCCAAGGAACGGCTCGACGAGGCGGTGGAGGCGGTACGGGACGACGACGAGATCCGCGTCGACCTGCCGTACACGGCCGTGCCCCCGGGCCGTACCGTCCTCACGCTCCTGGACCTGGAGCTCCGGTACGGGTCCCGGGTGCGCGGCGGCCTCGATCTGCGCGGTCCCGAGCGGATCGCGCTGATCGGACGCAACGGAGCGGGCAAGACCACGCTGTTGCGTACGATCGCGGGCGAGTTGGAGCCGGTGAGCGGCGAGTCGAAGGCCCATGTGCCGCTGCGTTTCCTGCCGCAGCGGCTCGACGTCCTCGACGACGAGCTGACGGTCGCCGAGAACGTGGCCCGGTTCGCGCCGGACGCCACCAACAACCGGGTCCGGGCCCGCCTCGCCCGCTTCCTGTTCCGGGGCGCCCGAGCCGACCAGCCGGCGGCGACGCTCTCCGGCGGGGAACGCTTCCGGGCGGCGCTGGCGGCCCTGATGCTCGCCGAGCCCGCCCCACAGCTGCTGATGCTGGACGAACCGACGAACAACCTCGACATGGCGAGCGTGCGGCAGCTCACCACGGCTCTGGAGTCGTACGAGGGTGCGCTCATCGTGGCCAGCCACGACCTGCCGTTCCTGGAGTCGATCGGGATCACACGGTGGCTGCTGATGGAGGAGGGAGAGCTGAAGGGGACCACGCCGGAGGAGATCGGATCGATGGACTGACCCCGCCGCCCGCACCGGACTTCGTTACCGTCGAGTATTCCAGGAGGGCCACAGCTTGGCGGCGAGGGTTTTGTCCTCGTGGACGGGCCCTGCATGATGGCGGACCGGCGTCGCTTCACGGGCGCCGGAAAACCCTCGCTCGATTCGGAGTCCCACACGTGCCCAGCAAGAAGGCCCTCGTCCGCCGCCCCAGCCCCCGCCTGGCCGAAGGCCTCGTCACGCACATCGAACGCGCGGAGGTGGACGTCGACCTCGCGGTCGAGCAGTGGGAGGCGTACGGGGAGGCCCTGCGCGCCCACGGTTGGGAGACCATCGAGGTGGACCCCGCCGACGACTGCCCGGACTCGGTGTTCGTCGAGGACACCGTGGTCATGTACAAGAACGTGGCGCTGATCGCGCGCCCCGGCGCCGCGTCCCGGCGGGACGAGACCGCCGGGATCGAGGAGGCCGTGGCCGCGCTCGGCTGCTCGGTGAACTGGGTCTGGGAGCCGGGCACGTTGGAGGGCGGCGACGTCCTCAAGGTCGGTGACACCGTGTTCGTCGGCCGGGGCGGGCGCACCAACGCGGCCGGGGTGCAGCAGCTGCGGGCCGCGTTCGAGCCGCTCGGGGCGCGGGTCGTCTCCGTACCCGTGAGCAAGGTGCTGCATCTGAAGTCGGCGGTCACGGCGCTGCCCGACGGCACGGTCGTCGGGCACATCCCGAAGATGGACGCGCCGTCGCTGTTCGGGCGCTTCCTGCCGGTGCCGGAGGAGTCCGGGGCGCATGTGGTGCTGCTCGGCGGCGACAAGCTGCTGATGGCGGCGAGCGCGCCGAAGACCGCGGAGCTGTACGCGGACCTCGGGTACGAGCCGGTCGTGGTCGACATCAGCGAGTTCGAGAAGCTCGAAGGCTGTGTGACATGCCTCTCGGTACGACTGCGGGAGTTGTACGCCTGACCTGGTGCTCCCCTCGCCCTGTCAGCCCCCGGACCTGCGTATCCAAGGGCTGTTCGGCGTATCCTCGGCGCCCTTGCGGGACATCGCTGATCAGCGGTCTTTACGGCGCACTTAACCTACGGCTTCGTAACCTACGGATTCGTAGCCTACGATGCCGTAGGTTCCGGCCACCTGCCCGTGGCCGCGTACATGTTCCGTCCCCTGATCGTCCCCCTGGAGCCTCCGTGTCGATCACTTCTCCCCTTCTCGGCAGCCCGTCCTCCGACTGGACCGACGCCCGCCTGCTGTACGCGCTGGAGGAAGTCGTCGAGAAGGAGCTCAACCGGCATCTGAAGGTCACCAAGGACTGGATGCCGCACGAGTACGTGCCGTGGAGCGACGGCCGCAACTTCCCCGGCTTCTTCGAGGACGGCGAGGCCTGGGAGAAGGGGCAGTCGAAGGTCAGCGAGGTCGGCCGGATCGCCCTGGTGGTGAACCTGCTGACCGAGGACAACCTGCCCAGCTACCACCACGAGATCGCCACGCTCTTCGGCCGTGACGGCGCCTGGGGCACCTGGGTGCACCGCTGGACCGCCGAGGAGGGTCGGCACGGCATCGTGATGCGCGACTACCTGCTCGCCTCGCGCGCGGTCGACCCGGACAAGCTCGAACAGTTCCGTATGGCCCACATGAGCGAGGGCTTCGAGTCGGACAACCGGCACTCGATGCTCCACACGGTCGCGTATGTCGCCTTCCAGGAGCTCGCCACCCGCGTCTCGCACCGCAACACGGGCCACCACTCCGGTGATCCCGTGTGCGACCGCATGCTGGCGCGCATCGCGACCGACGAGAATCTCCACATGATCTTCTACCGGAACCTGCTGAAGGCCGCGTTCGAGTTCGCGCCCGACCTCACCATGCAGGCCGTCCGCGACGTCGTCGTCAACTTCCGCATGCCCGGCCACGGCATGCCCGGCTTCGAGCGTGCCGCCGCGCAGATGGCCATCGGCGAGGTCTACAACCTCCGCATCCACCACGACGACGTTCTTGCGCCCGTCCTCCGCTTCCTCAAGATCATGGAGATCGACGGCCTCGGGCCCGACGGTATGAAGGCCCAGGAGGAACTCGGCCTCTACATGGGCGGCCTCGACGCGGAGGCCCGCAAGTTCGACGAGAAGCTCGCGGCACGCAAGGCGCGGATGGCGGCGCGGGCCGGGGCGTAACGGGCCTTCGCCGTGGTGCGGGGGGCGGGGCGGCTGGATTCGAACCGGCGTTTCCGCCCTGAGAAGGCGGCGCGCCACCTGCCTCTGCGCCACATCCGGACCGCGTGTCGAAAGCCTATGCGTCGAGTGGCGACACGGCATCCGAGTTACGGCCGGGGCGGGTGCGGGGTCAGCCTCCGTCGGTGCGTCGGAGTCTGAGCCGTTCCTTCTCGGACAGGCCGCCCCAGACGCCGAAGCGCTCGTCGTTGGTCAGGGCGTAGTCGAGGCAGGCGGAGCGCATCTCGCACATGCCGCAGATGCGCTTCGCCTCACGGACCGAGCTACCGGGCTCGGGAAAGAAGAAGTCGGCCCCCGTCTGCGCACACAGCGCCCGCTCCTGCCAGGCGGTGTCGATCGGGGTGATCGTGTCGTTGTGCATGGCCAGGATCGTGCCGGTCAGCGAAAAACGTTCGATCAACGCCGCATCAACGCGCTCCACCAGGCCCTCCATGGTCCCGTGGTACGGAGCGGTGGAGGAAGGCGGCGCGCAGGGCGGACGCACACCCGCGGCACCCCGGCGGCGATGCCAGACTCGGCAGTGCGGGCAACCGAACCCTCAAGACCGAACCCCTCGGTACCGAACCCCGCAGGACTGCCCAGGACTCCCCGGAGGAGGGCGAGGTGCTCACCACCCGCTACGTCACCGGCGCACCGAACTGGATCGACCTCGGCACCCCCGACATCGAAGGCGCCGGCGCCTTCTACCACCATCTCTTCGGCTGGCGGTTCCAGGCCGGACCCGAGTCGGGCGGCTACGGCTTCTTCCAGCTGGACGGCAGGACCGTCGCGGCCGGTATGCAGAACCCGCCAGAGCAGGGCCCGCCGTCGTGGAACGTCTACTTCCAGACGTCGGACGCCGACGCCACGGCCAAAGCGGTGGAACAGGCACACGGCTCGGTGCTCATACGGCCCATGGACGTGATGGACCAGGGCCGCATGGCCGTCCTCGGCGACCGGGCGGGCGTGCCGTTCAGTATCTGGCAACCCCAGCGCAACAGGGGCCTCGACGTCATCACGGTCCCCGGTTCGCTGTGCTGGCTGGAGCTGTACACGCCGGACCTGCCCGCGGCCGCCGGGTTCTACAACGCCGTGTTCGGCTGGGAGACCTCCGCGATCACCTTCGACGGGGGCAGCTACACGTGCGTGAACCCGGCGCGGACCGAGCAGAAGGACATGTTCGCCGGCATCGTCCCGCTTGACGAGGACCCCGTCGAGGCGGAGTCGGGGCCGTACTGGCTGCCGTACTTCGAGGTCACGGACACGGACGAGGTGGTCAACCGGGCGCGGGAGCACGGCGGGAGTGTTCGCGTGCCCGCGACGGACATGGCGGGGGTGGGCCGTTTCGCCAAGCTCGCCGATCCGTACGGGGCACGGTTCGCGGTGATCAGGAGCGAGTCGCCCCAGGGGTGACGGAGGCCCTGCTTTCTTGAGAGCGCTCTCAGTCATAAGTCTTGACTCGTCAACTCCCCCTGGGAACAGTGGGTGCACCACAGCAGGGGCCCCACCCCCTGTGCCTCCACTCCCCCACACCCCAGGAGGCTCACCATGCTTTCGCGTCGCCTGTTCCTCGCCGGGACCGCCACCGTCGTCGGCACCCCCATCGCCGGGAGCGCTCTCGGCTCCCCCGCCCAGGCCGCACCCGCCACCTGTGAACTCGCCCTGCGGAACCTCTCGTTGCCGGGCACGGTCCGGGCCTACGTCACCGGGCATGAGCAGTCGACCGGCGCCTGGGTGCTGTTGCGGGCCGACGGCACTGTCTACCGGCCGACCTCGCCCTCGGCACCGCAGACACCGCTGCCGGTGGACTGCGCCATCCCGCTCGGCGCGGCCGGCTCGACACCAACGGTTCTGACGCTGCCTCAGATGTACGGCGCCCGCGTCTACTTCGTGCGCGACGACACCCTCGACTTCTTCCTCAACCCGGGCCCCGCGCTGGTGGAGCCCGCGTTCGGCACGCCCGCCGACCCCAACTACGGCAGGACCTGGTCGTTCTGCGAGTTCACCTTCAACCCGACCCAGTTGTTCGCCAACATCAGTTACGTCGACCTGGTGACGGCCCTCCCGATCGGCCTGACCCTGGAGGGCGACGGCACGCACACCGTCGCCCCGCTGCCCGACGGGGCGGTCGACCGGATCGCCGCGGATCTGGTGGCGCAGGCGGCGCGGGACGGACAGCCGTGGGACCGGCTCGTCATCCGGGGCGGCGACGGCAAGGTGCTGCGAGTGATCTCGCCGCAGAACCTGATGGCGCCCTACTTCGACCAGCCCGACCGGATGCCGTTCCGCACGTACTGGGACGCGTACATCGACCAGGTGTGGGAGAGGTACCGCGGGACGGACCTGACGATCGACCTCCAGGGCGGCCGAGGTGCGCTCACCGGCCGGGTCGGCGGCGACACCCTCACCTTCACCGGCGGGCACTCCTTCACCAAACCGACCTCGAAGGACATCTTCACCTGCAACCACGGCCCGTTCGCCAACAACCCGGGCGACCCCGACGACAAGAAGGGTCTCCTCGCCCGTCTCGCCGCCGGTTTCAACCGCTCGATCATGCTCACCCACCCCGCACAACCGAACGGGGCGACGGCGGCCGACTACTACCAGGGGACCGTGACCAACCACTGGGCGCGCGTGGTGCACGCCAACTCGCCCATCGGCTACGCGTTCCCGTACGACGACGTACGCCCCGACGGGCAGCCGGACGTGTCGGGCGCGGCGCACGACGGCAACCCACGGCGCTTCACGGTGACGGTGGGCGCGTAGGGACTTCTGATGGAACGGGCCCGGGTCACGCGCCCGGCACAGGCCCGGGTCACGCGCCCGGCACAGGCCCCGGATCACGCGCCCGGCACAGGCCCCGGATCACGTGCCCGAAGCGCCCGGTTACGCGGAGGCGCGCCTGACCAACGTGGTCGGCAGGACCACGCTGGACGGGGCGCCGCCCACGCTCCCCTGCTCGTCCCGTCCTCGCTGTTCGAGGCCCCGCAGCAGGAGCCGGGCCATCAACCTGCCCATTTCCTCTATGTCCTGACGGACCGTCGTGAGCGGCGGATCGGTCTGCTCGGCCACCGGCAGCATGTCGTCGAAGCCGACCACGGCGACGTCCTCGGGCACCCGCCGCCCCCGCTCGCGCAGTACCCGCAGGGCGCCGGACGCGGAGAGGTCGTTGGCGGCGAACACTGCGTCCAACTCCGGGCAGCGTTCGAGGAGTTCACGCATCGCCCGCTCCCCGCCGACCGGGGTGAAGTCGCTCCCCACGATCAGCCGGGGGTCCGCGTCCACCATGACGTCCCGGAACCCGTCGAGCCGGTCCACCGCGCAGGTCTGGTCGAGGGGGCCGGTGATGTGGGCGATACGGGTGTGGCCGAGGCCGACGAGATGGCGTACGGCCTCCCGGGCGCCACCCCGGTTGTCGCTGTCGACGTACACGGTCGGGCCATTGACGCGCATGCCGTCGCTCCAGCCGGGACGTCCGCCGAAGACGGTCGGCACGCCGGCGCCGTGGATCAGTCCCGGCAGCGGATCGTCCAGGTGCAGGGAGAAGACGAGAGCCCCGTCGACATGACCGCCGGCGAGATACCGCCCGACTCGCGCGTAGTCCTCGCGCCCCTCCGTGAGCAGCAGCACCAACTGGGAATCGTGTACGGTCAACTCCTTGCTGATGCCCCGGAGTTGAAGGGCGAAAAAGGGGTCCGCGAAGACCCTGGTCTCCGGCTCGGCGATCACCACGGCCACCGCGTCGTGCCGTCGGGTGACCAGGCTCCGGGCGGCCTGGTTCGGCACGTACCCGAGCTCCTCGACGGCCCGCCGCACCCGCTCCACCAACGTCTCCCGCACGCCCTCGCCCCCGTTGACGACCCGCGACACGGTCGCCCGCGACACCCCGGCCCGCGCGGCCACGGCCTCCAACGTGGGACGCGACGCTGTCTCGGTCACTTCGGACTCCTCAAGAGCGGTTGCCGATCAGGATAGCCCTGCGGAACGACACCTTGAGAGCGCTCCCCACACCCGGAAACGGCTTGCGCCGCGGGCGGAGTCCGGGTGAGGATCACCGCATGACGACGAGAAAGGCCCATGCGGGCTGAGCGCCTCACGCCGTACGCCCGCCTGCCGCGCGCGTACCGCGATCTGACCCTCCTCCACAGCACGGTCGACGCCTTCGGCCGCGCCCATTGGCTCCTGCGCGAGCGCGAGTCGGCTGAGCAGGCATCGGGGCCGTACGACGCCATGGTCGTCACGGTCGCCGACGACGGCTTCCACGAGACACGGCTCAGCTCGGTGCTGCCCCGCTTCCCCAGGATCGACTCACTACCGGACGGCGGCTTCGTTCTCGCCGACGGCCGCTGCCGCGAGGGCGACGACCAGGTCCAGGTGTTCGACGCGCTCGGGCGCCCCACCTGGACGTTCCAAGTCGGTGACGCCATCGAGCACCTGTTGACCGACGAGTCCGGCGACCTGTGGGTCGGCTACTTCGACGAGGGCATCTTCGGCGACGACCCCCTCAGCGCGGCGGGCGTACGCCGCTGGAGCAGTACGGGCGAACCCCTGTGGACGTACAGCCCGCCACCCGGCGCCGACTGGATCTCGGACTGCTACGCGCTCAACGTGGACGGTCGCACGGCCTGGGTGTACCCGTACACGCAGTTCGCCCTGCTCGAGGTATGCGGCGACGACCCACCTCGCGTGCGTACGACCTCGGTCCAGGGTGCGCGCGGAGTGGCGGTGCACGGGGAGCGGGGCGCGTTCCTCGGCGGTTACCGGAAGGACGGCGACAGGCTGGTCATGGCCTCGCTCACCGACACGTCGGTCGAGACCGTGTCCACGACCCGTCTGGCCCGCCCGGATGGCTCCCCGCTCGATGACCGGCGCCATGTCGTGTCACGCGGTCCCCGCCTCTACGTCCGGGAGCAGCGCAGGACCGACTGGGCGGTGTGGGACATCAGCGAGCACGACGGATGGACGTGAGTGGGCTCAGGCACCGGCGCCGGCCGCCTCGTCCTGGGCCATGCCGAGGAAGCGCCGGATCGCTTCGACCGGCATGTCGAGCCCCTCGGAGGCGGACTGTTCGCCACCGAAGACCTGCACCGCCTCGTTGACGGCCAGGGCCAGCTCGACTTCCGCCTTGCGGACCTTGGCCTCGGCCTTGTCCACGGTGTCGACCACCGCCAACTGGCGGCGCTGCTTCTCCTGAAGTCTCTGCTTACGGGAAAGTGCTTTGTCGAGGTTCTGCACGGTCATGACCAAGATCATAATCCGTGTTCGTGCGGCTCGTACCCCGGGATCGTTCCGTCCGGCTTGCGGACCAGGAACAGGCCGACCATGCCCATGTCGGAGTGGCTCTGGACGTGGCAGTGGTACATCCAGGCGCCCGCGCCGACGCCCTCGCCGGCGATGATCTGGAAGCCGAAGGAGTCGGCGGGGCCGCAGATCTTGTTGTCGATGACCTGGCTGGGGTCGTCGGGACCGGTGAGCTGGCCGGTGCGGTTGTCGGCCCAGCGGTGACCGTGCAGATGGAAGGTGTGGTAGTACTCGCCGTGGGTGATGACGACGAACTCGACGCGATCGCCCACCACGGCGTCGAAGTTGGGGCCGGAGTGGGCCGGTTTGTTGTTGATGAGCATGTCGTTGAAGACGACGGTGACGGTCTTGTCGGGGAGGACGTCGCCCTTGCGGCGGACGATCACCGGGCCGTAGAGGCCCTTGCGGATACCGCCCGTGCCGTGTTCCGTGCCGACGACATGGTCGTGGTAGTGCCAGTAACCGGCGCTGCCCGCACGCCAGGTGCCGTCCTTGCGGGTGCCGGGGGCGTGGGTGCGCCAGGTGTAGGTGCGGGTGCCGCCGGGCTCGACGTCGCTCTTGTTCAACTTCGTGCCGTCGCTGGAGGTTTCGTAGTCGAGGCCGTGGACGTGCAGGCTCGCCGCCACGTCCATGGTGTTCTCGAACTCGATGTGCAGCGTGTCGCCCTCGTCGAGTTCGATCAGCGGGCCGGGGATGGATGCCTTGCCCTTCTCGAAGCCGTAGCCCATCTGCCCGTCGGGCAACTTCTCGGCGTACAGCTTGATGTGCTTCACCGCGCCGCCGGCCGGGGCCGTCCTCGCCGGGATGGCGCCGGCCGCCTCGGGGGCGCTCACGGCCTCGATGGCGACGGACAACGATGTCGCGGCGGCCGCGCCACCGAGCAGCACCCGTCGGTTGAACCCTCGTCTGTCCATTCCGTTGCCCATTCCGTCCACGCGGAACTCCCCACCCCTGATACGGAATTCACGGAGGCGCTCTGTGATGAACCTGAGAGACGGTAGCGACAACGGGCCCGTTTATCCACACTCAGGACAAAGTTCATGTCATTGAGGTCATAGGTATTGGCGAACCGGGCAAAGGGGTCTAGCTTCCTTGGCGCTGTTGCTGTGACCGAGGAGGTGCCCATGTACTTACGAGGGTTGAGCGACGCGAGAAGACGGGCCTGGGCAGCCGCTCTGACCGCCTCGGCCGTCGCCACCGGACTGCTGTCGGGCCCAGCCGCCCACGCGGGCCCGGCCCCCGACCCCACGCTGACAACGATGTCGATCACGTCACCGCCGGGCGGCACCGGCCCTCAGGTGCTGATCTTCCACGGTTCCGCGGCCGCCGGGGAGGAGTCCCCGGTGGTGAACGCCGGTATCGAGGCGATCGAGAAGATCGGCCTCTCGGGGCCGGCCGCCGAGCGGTTCGAGGTCGTCGCCACCGACGACGCCTCCGTCTTCACCGATGACACCCGGCTGAGCGGCTTCAACGCCGTGGTCTTCCTCACCGGTGGCGGCGATGTCCTCGACCCGGAGCAGGAGGCGGGTCTCGAGGCCTACATGGAGGCGGGCGGCGGCTTCGTCGGCATCCATGACTCGGCCCGCGCCGAGCCGTACTCGGACTGGTTCACGGGCCTGATCGGCGCCCGTCCGGCCACGTCGAGCCCGACCGCCGTGCAACGTGCGACGGTTGAGGTGGGCGACCGGCGGCATCCGGCCACCAAGGACCTGCCCGTGCAGTGGAAGCGGCCCGACAAGTGGTTCAACTGGGTGAAGAACCCGTCCGGCACCGTGCACACCGTGGCACGGGTGCGCGAGTCGACGTACCAGCCGGGCACGGGCGCGGGCGGCTGGGATCATCCGGTGAGTTGGTGCCGTGACTACGACGGCGGCCGTTCCTTCTACACGGGCATGGGCGGGACGGTGTCGGCGTACGACGAGACGGACTTCCGTACGCATCTGCGCGGGGCCCTGCTGTGGACGTCCCGGCTGGCGCAGGCGGACTGCAAGGCGACGATCGACGCCAACTACAAGGCGGAGCGGCTGACCCAGCCCAACCAGCCGGGGCAGAACGACCAGATCGGCGAACCGCACGGCCTGGTCACCGCGCCGGACGGGCGTGTCCTGTACATCGGCCGGGGCGGCGCGGACTCCTCGCAGCCCGTGGTCACCGACTGGAACAACCCGGACATCGGCAAGGGCAAGGGCGAGATCCACGTCTACGACCCGAAGACCAAGAAGGTCACCTTGGCGGGCGCGCTCACCGTCTTCGGCAACAAGGGCGGCGGGGACGAGCTGACCAAGGTCGAAGAGGGCCTGCTGGGCATCGAGTTGGACCCCGCATTCCAGCAGAACGGCTGGGTGTACCTGCACTACACGCCTCACTCGCAGATCAACCGCGACACCCGGATGGCAGAGCGTCGCGTCTCCCGCTTCACGCTCGACCTCGCCACGAACAAGCTGGACCTGAGCAGCGAGAAGGTACTGCTCAAGTGGCCGGTGCAGATCCACAGCTGCTGTCACGCGGGCGGCGGGATGACCTGGGACTCCAAGGGCAACCTGTACATCGCGACGGGCGACAACAACTCCAGCGGCTTCAGCAGCGGTTACTCCGGCAACAACCCCGAGCCCGACTACAAGGGCGTCTCCTTCGCGGACGCGCGCCGCACCGCCGGCAACACCAACAACCTCAACGGCAAGATCCTGCGCATCCACCCGGAACCCGACGGCACGTACACGCTTCCCGTGGGCAACCTCTTCACCGGCAGGGAGACCGACGAGGGCGGCGGCAAGACGCGGGGCGAGATCTATGTGATGGGCGTCAGGAACCCCGCACGCATCTTCGTCGACGAGAAGACGGACGTCCTCTACGCCGGCTGGGTCGGCCCGGACGCGAGCGCCCCGTCGACGACCTGGGGCCCGGCGAAGTACGACACGTTCGCCGCCATCACCGAGGCGGGCAACCGGGGTTGGCCGTACTGCATGGGCAACAAGCAGCCCTACCGGGACCGCAATCTGCCGGACCCGTCGAAGCCGCTGGGCTGGTACGACTGCGCCCACCCGAAGAACGAGTCCCCGAACAACGACGGCCTCGTCAACCTGCCCCCCGTGACCGGCAACAACATCTGGTACTCACCGCAAGGAGGCGCCCCCGACTTCCCGCGTGACGCGAGCGGCATCCCCTCGTACAAGAACGAGGAGGCCACGTACCTGCTGCCCTGGCTGAAGGGCGGCGGGCAGGCCACGATGAACGGGCCGGTCTACCGGTACGACGCCTCCGTCACCAACTCCGGTCAGTGGCCCGCGTATTGGGACGGCAAGTGGTTCGTGGGCGACTTCTACGACGCCGACCAGCCGCGCCACGCGGTGCTCATGGACCCGAAGAACCAGGGCAGCGGCGGGCTCCCGACCCACGCGGAAACGCTGAAGAGGATCGTGCCGGTCGGCAACAACGGCATCAGGAACCTCATGGACTGGAAGTTCGGGCCGGACGGCACGCTGTACGTCCTCGACTACGGGCGCGGCTTCTTCACCTCGGACTCCAAGTCGGCCCTGTGGCGGGTCACTTACACAGGCGGGGGTCCCACTCCGGCTGCCGGTCAGCTCGTACGGAAGGCGGAGTGATGCGCGAAAGACGCTTGTGGGCAGCCCTGCTGGCGGCCCTGCTGGTGATCGTCGGGCTCACCTCGACGCCGGCGTCGGGCCGTGCGGAACCAGCGGAGACGGCCGCGGCCCAGGTCCTCACCTGGACCGCCGGTGACGACATCACCAAGTACACGACCGCCCCGCAGACGGCGGTGGCGGGCCCGACCACCATCGTCTTCGAGAACAGCGCGGCGACCGGCAACACCATGGGAATGCCGCACACCCTGACGTTCGACGTCTCCGATCCGGAGTACAACAACGACGTCCCACTGAACATCCTGGCCAATCCGAACGACGACCAGGGCGGCCGGTACACCACCGAGGTCACGCTCTCCCCCGGCCGTTACCGCTACTACTGCACGATCCCCGGCCACGGTCAGATGCAGGGCATCCTCGTCGTGACCGAGGGCACCGGCGAGGACACCACCGCGCCCGAGACGTCCGCCTCTGTGGCCGGGACGCAGAACTCCCAGGGCGCGTACGTAGGTTCGGCGACCGTGACGGTGAGCGCGTCCGACGCGGGCGGCTCCGGAGTCGAGCGGATCGAGTACGCGCTCGGCGACACGGGCGCCTGGGCGCCGTACACCACACCCGTCGTGATCAACCAGGTCGGCGCGCACAAGGTCCGCTATCGCGCGGTCGACAAGGCGGGCAACACGGCCGCCGAGAGGAGCGTCGGGTTCTCCGTGGTCGCGCCGCCGACGGATGACACGACGGCGCCGGAGACGTCGGCGACCGTCGCCGGTGAGCAGAACCCGCAAGGGCAGTACATCTCCATGGCGACGGTCACCGTCTCCGCGTCGGACACCGGCTCCGGGGTCAACACCATCGAGTACGCGCTCGGCGATGCGGGTGCCTGGCAGCCGTACACCGGGCCCGTGATGGTGCACGAGGTCGGTACGCACAAGGTGCGGTACCGGGCGACGGACAAGGCGGGGAACGTCTCGGCCGGGAAGAGCGTCGGCTTCACCGTCGTCGCCCCGCCCGCCGACGACACGACACCGCCGGTCACCGGTGTGACGGTCGAGGGCGACCGGAACTCCTCCGGCGCGTACCTCAAGAGCGCGAAGGTCACCGTCACCGCGACGGACCACAGCGGCTCGGGTGTCGCCGCGATCGAGTACTCGTTGGACGGCGGACCCTATCTCGCCTACACCGAACCGGTGTCGGTCGACCGCGCGGGCACACACACGGTGACGTACCGGGCGAGCGACAAGGCCGGCAACACCGCCGCGGCCCGCTCGGTGAGCTTCACGGTCGTCGCGGGCGGCGGAGTCCCCGCGCCCAACTGCGCCGAGTACGACGAGCGGTTGACGGTCATCGTCGGCACGGTCGACACGGGTGTGCCGAACCGGGTCACCAACAACCGTTGTCGTATCAACGAGTTGCTCGAGGACGAGAAGGAGTGGACGTCCCACGCCCTGTTCCTGAAGCACGTGGACACCGTCCTGGACGACCTGCTGAAGGAGGGCGTCGTCGATCAGCGCGAGTACGACGCCGTCGCGGAGGCGGCGCGGAAGTCCGGCATCGGCAAGCCCGGGCAGACCGAGGGCTACCGCACGATCATGGACGGTACGCAGGACTCGTTCGCCAAGTGGCAGCACGTGGGTGGCGGTTCGTTCGCCCTCAACTCCGACGGTTCGATCACCTCCGGTACGACGAGGGCCGGGCTCGGCATGCTGTGGTTCCCCGAGCGGAAGTACGGCGACTTCTCGCTGCGCCTCCAGTGGCGTGACGACGCGCCCGGCACGTCCAACGCGAACTCCGGTCTGTTCGTGCGGTTCCCCTGGGTCCACGAACACCCCGAGGAGTCGCGGCCGGAGTGGGTCGCCATCAAGTACGGCCATGAGGTGCAGGTCCTCGACCGGCCCGACGGCGACATGTACAAGACGGGCTCGGTCTACGGCTTCGACCGCGTCGGACTCGCCGGTGCGGGCGTCACCCAGAAGGGCACCTGGAACGACTACGAGATCCGCGTGGTCGACCAGCACTACTCGGTCTACCGCAACGGCGTGCTGATCAACGAGTTCGACAACATCGGCGGCCAGGACTTCACCCCGCCGCGCTCGGACGACCCGGGCACGGACGGACGACGGTTCGCCTCCGGTTACCTCGGACTCCAGGTGCACGGCACGACGGATGTGGTCTCCTACCGGGACATCCGGATCAAGGAGCTGTAGGGCTCGCTTCGGCACGGCCCGTTGTCAGTGGCGTACGGCATGCTGTGATCAGTGGCTGCCGTACGCCACTGTGCAACGGGGAGGCACTTGTGCTCGCGGGGATCGACGACGTCGACTGGCAGTCGCTGGGGCATGCGTACACCGGGTCGGCGACCGATGTGCCGGCCAAGGCGGACCTGGGGAAGGCCGGGCGCCCCCGGACGGACACGATGGTGTCGTATCTGCGCGAGCTGGAGGCCACGCACTACACGAACGCGGACACCGACGAGACCCCGGGCATCCTGCGGAGACTGCATCGGAGGCTGGGCGACCGGACCGACATACGGTTCCCGCTGCTCATGGACCAGCTCGGCAGCCCCGACTGGGGGCAGCGCATGGCCGCGATCAACATGTGCGGGGAGGTGCTGACGGGGTTGCGGTCCCCGGACGACGAACCGGTGGTCGCGCTCGCCCGGCAACTGCGGGAGCCCGAACTGCGGCTCAACAAGGCCGCGTTGGACGAGCTGCGCCATCTGGCGCCGATCGCCCATGTCGTGGCCGATGACGTGGTGACCTTCGTCGAGGAGTTCTCGGCGGGCACCAGAAGCCACGAGACCGGTCCGGGCTGGGACGACACAGCGGTCGGCAAGGTGATCGACGTGCTCGCGCTCCAGGGCGACGAGCGGATCGTGAACACGCTGGCATCCGTGGTGGGTCGCCTCCCGGATCCACCGCGGAATCTCGAACGGTGGCTCACGGCCCTCGGGCGCTACACAGCGGCCGAGCTGGGCCCTGTGTTGCACGAGCGGCTCGTCGCGCTCGGGCCGGACGACCGAAGCACCGCCGGGGACCGGCTGGTCGGCGGGCTGGGCGTACTAGTAGTGCTTCGTTACGTTGAGTGATCTCGGCTGATTGTGGGCAGCTTCCCGGGGTGAGGTTGGGGGAAGTGGACCGGCTCTCGATGGTGGTGAGTTCGCGGATCCCGGAGACGACCGACGCGGTCAAGGACGCATTCTGCTCAGCCACCCCGAACCCCCACGCGGGCATCCGCAGCGCTTACCACCTCGCCGACGCGGGATTCACCGGCATCGAGGTCGTTCCCATCATGGCGGCCCTGCACGACCACGCGTCCGCGTTCGACGTGGTACTGGACCCGGCCCTGGCAGCGGCTCTCGCCCAAGGCGCCGTCAGCGAGGAGGCGGCGGCGCAGTGGAAGGACGACCTGAGCGATCTCTCCCGCCGGAACGCCTTCACCGCGACGGCGACCTTCTTCGTCACCACGGCCCGCCTGGCGTCGTAGGGTTGGAGCTGTTCGGTCGGGAGTGCATGCGAGGCCGGTTCAGCTCGATCGTGTGATGGTCGGCTCCTGGGCTTGCGGTGGCATCGGCCGTTCGGGTTGGCGTGATCATGCGACCTGGGACACCGGGTATGGCGTCAGCGTGCGGGGCCCTGCTCCACCAGAGGATGGTTCAGGGCCTCCCCCGTCGCCCCTGGCCGTACCCAACCGGCCAGGTCGCACAGGACTGTGTCCATCAGCGGCCTCCGGCCGCGGGGGCCCTCCCGGACCCGGACCACGCACACGATGCGTGTCGCCGCCTCGGGGTCGAATACGCCTGGGACCAGCTCGCCCAAGACCGTTCGGGGCGCGCGGCTGAACGGACTCACCCCCGCTCAGCCCACAGGAACGGTCTGGTACACGCCGTGGACAGGGGGTATGCGCCGACCCCGCCTCGTCCCCCCGTTGGGAGACCGTCCGGGAGGTCTACGCGGAGCTGCGGATCCTCGCCCAGCAGGTCGCGGACTCCGACATCCGCGACCGGGTCAGCGCGGCCTGCGAGAAGCCGGCCGAGGCCGGGAACCACCCGGCACCGAATCGCCGGATGGCAGCCCACCTCGCATCCCTGCTGCCCGGCATACAGGTGAACTCCGATCCCGAGCCCGGCCCGGACCGCGGTGCCTTCCTGATCGGCAAGGAGCAGTACCGGCTGGAGCCGGGCAGCAGCGAGTACGTCTCCCCTCCTGCCTCACCGCGGACCAGGGCCAGGGCCACAGACCCGCCCCGTCTTCCTCTGACGGATACGGACCTACGTAGGGTCGGAACAGGGCCTGGTAGTCGGGTCGCCCGGGGATGATTCTCCCGGGCGACCCGAACCACTCAGTCGGCTGAGCGGGGCTCAAGCCGTTCCCGGAGCAGGTTCTTCTGCACCTTGCCGATCTCGTTGCGCGGCAGTTCGGGCAGGAGTTCCAGGCGGGATGGCAGGTACCACTCGGTCATGCCGAGCCCGCCGAGAAAGTCGCGCAGGCCCTCGAGGGTGGGCGTCCGCTCCCCCGGGACGACGACCGCGCAGGCGAGCTCGCCGCCATGGCCGTTCGGGTAGCCGACCAGGGCGACATCCCGTACGTCGGGGTGGTCCAGCAGTGCCGACTCGACGTCACTGACCGGGATCATGTCGACGCCGATCCGGTCTTCGGCACGGCCGTGCAGCCGGATGCCGCCGTGGCCGTCCGGTGCCGCGAGGTCACCGGTGTCGTACCAGCCGTCGCTGTGCTCGGCGAGCACGGTCAATCGACCGTCGTCCCGGCCCAAGGTGGCCAGGCACAGCGAAGGGCTGCGGACGAAGAGACGCCCGGGTCGGTCGTCGCTGATCGGGTGGTCGGCCCGCAGGTCGATCTCGTGGCCCGGGGCGGGGCGCCCGACGGTGCGTCCAGCCAGGTCCGGGTGTTCTCCGGAGCGGGTGAAGACATTGGCGCCCTCAGCCATGCCCCACCCCTCATCCAGCGGGATTCCGAAGGTCTCGGTCACCCGCCTGAACAGCGGCTGCGGGACCGTGGTGCCTCCTGCGCGGATGAGCCGCACGGTGGGCAGTTGCAGCGACGTGCGTTCCATCGCGTCGATCAGGGCGGAGAGGAAGAACGGAATGACTACTATCCAGCTGACCTGGGCCTCTGCCAGGAAGGGGATGAGGGCCTCCGGCTCCCAGAGGTCCGTCATGACCGCGCAGGCCCCGCGGTGCAGCGGCATGAAGAGCCCCATGTTGAGGCCGACGACGTGTACCGCCGCGTTCGGTGTGTAGACGCGGCTGTCGGGGCCGATGCCGTCGGCGTCTGCGACGGGGGCGTACCAGGCGTACGAGGTGTTGAGGGTGTGCAGCACAGCCTTCGGCTCGCCGGAGGTGCCGGAGGTGAACCGCGCCAAGGAGACCCGGTCCGGGTCCACGACGGACGGATCCGGCAGGGTGCCGTGCTCTGTGTGCTCGAAGTACTCGCGGAAGTCGACTTCCCCGTCCGCGGTCCGCTCGCCGATCACCACACGGTGGCGCAGTGCGGGCAGCCGGGGTGCCATCTCGGCCAGCGCCGCGGCGTGCTCGAAGTTGTCCCACCGATCGACGGTCACGCAGACGACGGCATCCAGTCGGCGGAGCCACCGCTCCAGCTCACGGGGGCGGATCGTGCACATGATCGGCGCGGCGACGGCCCCGAGCCGGGCGCAGGCCAGTACCAGCGGTCCGACCTGCCAGCGGTTCGGCAACTGAATCGCGACGACCTGACCGCTGCGCACCCCCAGCGCGTGCAACGCGCCGGCGAAGCGGTCCACATACTCGGCGTACTGCGCGTAGCTCAGCCGTACGATGCCCCGGCCGGCCTCCGACGCGAGAACAGCGGGGGCGTCAGGAGTCTCGGCACGCCACCGCGCCAGGTCGTCCAGGATGCTGTCGGCGCGCCAGAGGCCCTCCTTGCGGTACTGCTCCACGGTGGTGGCGGATGGGCGCAACGTGCTGATCGGGTTCACTTTCACTTCCAATAGGATGAAATGCGTTGTTTTATTCTGTTTTATTCCGTCGGGGCAGCCCTTAGTGCCCCAGTCCGGCGCCTCCGTCGACCGGGATCACGGCGCCGCGTACATAACCGGCACCCGCCAGGAACGCCACCGCGTCGGCGACCTCGTCGGGGTGGGCCGGCCGTCCGGCCGGGGTCTGCCGCAGCAGCTCTTGGCGCTGCTCCTCGGTGAGCGCACGGGTCATGTCCGTCTCGATCAGGCCGGGCGCCACCACATTGCAGGTGATGTCCCGGGGGCCGAGCTCCTGGGTCAGTGACCGTGCGAAGCCGACCAGCCCTGCCTTCGCCGCCGCGTAGTTGGTCTGCCCGGGGGCGCCGTGCAGTGCTGATGTGGAGGAGATCAGCACGATACGGCCATGGCGTTCCCGGAGCATTCCGCGCACCGCGCGCTGGGCGACGCGGAAGGCCCCGGTGAGGTTGGTGTCGATGACGGAGGTGAAGTCCGCCTCGCTCATCCGTACCAGCAGCCGGTCCTGGGTGGTGCCCGCGTTGGCGACCAGGACGGTGACCGGACCGTGGGCCGACTCGGCCTCCTTGAAGGCCTGGTCCACCTGCTGACCGTCCGTCACATCGCACCGCACGGAAAGAAAACCCTCGTCGCCGGGTGGCGCCTCACTGCGGTAGGTCACCGTGACCAGGTCCCCGGCCGCCACGAAGCGGCGGGCTATGGCCAGCCCGATCCCTCTGTTTCCCCCGGTCACCAGGACCGAGCGGGGCGTTGCCTGAGTCATCGTGCCATCCCTTCCTTTCCTTTCTTGCCGTGCCCTGTCGTGCTGTGCTGTCGGCGTCTGCCGGATCCGGTTCCTCCCCCGCGGGCTCCTGCGGCCACAGAACCCTGCGGTGCCTTCCGCGGACCCGTACGCGCAGCCCCACGACACAGACGGCGAGCGCGGCGAAGGCGAGTACGGCGAGCCAGAAGTGGGCTACGTACATGGCGTCGAGGAAGGCGCGGTTGGCATTTTCCGCGAGTTGCGGCAGTCGCAGCGAACGGGCCAGTGAGCGTGCCGCCTCGGCTGAGGTCCGGGCCGCCTCCGCGGACCTGGGCGGCAGCCGGGACAACTCGTCGGGCAGGGCGGCACCGGCCATCCGCTCCCGGTACACCCCGGAGAGGATCGTGCCGGCCATCGCCACCCCGAGCGTGCCGCCCACCTGCGGCGTGACACTGCTGACCGCTGATCCGGCGCCCGTGAGATACTGCGGCACTCTGCTCATCATCGCGGCCGTGAGCGGCGTACCGATCAGCCCCATGCCGGCCCCCTGCGCCCCCATCAACGTGACGATGACCGCGGTCGGCGTCCGCTCGTCGAACCACAGGTAGCAGATGTATGTGACGCCCATGGCCAGCATTCCGGCTGCGACCGCCCACCGGGCCGACAGCAGCCTGCTCGCCATGGGCGAGGCCTGACTGCCGAGGACGATGCCGACCGCGGGGGCGATCATCACGGTTCCGGCCTGCAGGGGAGAGAAACCGCGGGGCCCCTGGAGATAGAAGGCCAGAGCGAACAGATGCCCGCTCAGCGTCATGAACGCGAGCAGCAGCACCACACACCCAGCCGTGAATCCAGGCAGCCGGAACAGCCGCAGATCCAGGCTGGGGGCAGGGGATGTGCGTTGGACGCCCACGAAGAGGGCGAGCAGCGCCCCGCCCACCGCTACAGGGAGCAGGACGTGCGGCCCGTACCAGGTCTCCTGGTTGCCGATCTCGATGATTCCGTAGACCAGACCGCTCAGCCCGAGCACCGCCAGGGCCATCCCCCGCAGGTCGAGCACCTGACGCCGGGCACCACCCAGCTTCGGTACGACGGCCGCCACCCCGGCCAGACACACGGCGACGATCGGCACATTGACCAGGAACACCGAGCCCCACCAGAAGTTGCTGAGCAGTGCCCCGCCCGCCAGCGGGCCGACGGCCACGCCGAGGCCGCTGGACAAGCTCCAGATCGCGATCGCCCGGGTGCGTTTCTCCTCCGGGGTGCTCTGCAGGATGATCGTCAGTGTCGCGGGCATCAGCAGCGCGCTGCCCGCGCCCATGAAGGCGCGCGCCACGACGAGCCAGGCCGGGCTGCCGGCGAACGCACCGGCGCCGGAGGCGGCGCCGAACAGCGCCAGACCGGCGAGAAGGGTGGTCCGGGGGCCGAAACGGTCGGCCAGCGCGCCGCCGGCGAGGAGTGTACTGGCGAGGATCAGGGTGTATGCGCTGGAGATCCACTCCAGTTCGCCGGGGGTCGCGCCCAGGCCCCTGACCGGGTCCGCCAGGGTCGTGGCGGCGACATTGAGGATCGAGGTGTCCAGCCAGATCAGCATCTGGGCGCAGACCACGACCAGAAGGATGGCCCAGGGCCGGGACGGGGCGGACTTGCCCGCTGTCCTGCGCACGTCGCTCACACCGCTCACCGGACGCCCGCGTTGTCTCCATGGTCCCCGTATCCGCGCAGCGCCCGGTCGACCAGCGCGTCGGCCGCGCCCGTGTAGCGGGCCGGGTCGAGTAGTTCCGACAGCTCGGCGGGGGTGAAACAGGCCGACAGTTCGGGGTGGCCGGACAGCACCTCGCCGATCGTCCGCCCCGTGTCGGCCGCCTCGACCGAGGCCGCGGTCAGCAGCTTCTTCGCCCGCGCCTTGCCGAGCACCGGGGCGAGGGCCACCGCCAGCCGCTCGGTGACGAGGGCGCCGCCAGTCAGTTTGAGGTTGGCCCGCATCCGGTCCGGGTGGACGATCAGCCCCTCGGCGAGTTCGACGGCGGTGTGCGCGGCCCCGCCCGCCAGCCGCAGTGCCTCCCGCAGCGGCTGCCACTCGGCGTGCCACGCTCCGGCGGGCCGCTCGTCCTCGGCCAGCAGGCACTGGGCCAGGACGAGGGCATGGGCGGGGACCTGGCGGGCGGCCGCCACGATCAGTGTGGCGAGCGCGGGGTTCCGCTTCTGCGGCATGGCGGAGGAGGCTCCGCGCCCGGCGGCCGCCGGCTCGGACACCTCACCGATCTCGGTCCGGGACAGCGTCTGCACATCGAGCGCGAACTTCCCGAGCGCTCCGGTGACCAGCTGGAGCACCGCCCCCAGCTCGGCGACCGGCGTACGTACGGTGTGCCAGGGCAGCACCGGCTCGGTCAGCCCCAGCGCCTTGGCGAACGGCCCCAGCAGCTCCACCCCGCTGCTGTCACAGGCCCGGCCGCCGCCCTCCCCGCGGTCGAGGGCCGCGTACTCGCGGTACGCGGCGAGCGTCCCGGCCGCGCCTCCGAGCTGGGCCGGGAGAGCGGACGCGACCGAGCGGACCCGGACCAGGGCGTCGGCGACCAGCCGCAGCCAGCCCGCCGCCTTCAGGCCGAAGGTGGTGGGCACCGCGTGCTGGGCCAGGGTGCGCCCGGCCAGGACGGTGTGGCGATGTGCGTCGGCCAGTGCGGCCAGGGCGGCGGCGGTGCGGTCCAGATCGGCGGCGATCAGGCCGAGCACCCGGCGGGCCACCAGCATGGCCGCCGAATCGAGAATGTCCTGACTGGTCGACCCCCGGTGCACATACTCCGCCGCGGCCGGATCCTTGGCGGCCACCACCTCCATGAAGGCGCTCACCAGCGGCACGACAGGGTTGGCCGAGCCCCGGGCCGCGTGGGACAGGGCGACCAGGTCCAGCCGTTCCACATCGGCGGCCGAGGCGATCGCCTTCACCGCGGCGGCCGGCGTCAGTCCGACCGCGTGCTGGGCGCGGGCGAGCGCCACCTCGGCGTCGAGCATGGCCTGCAGCCAGGCCTCGTCGGTCACCGCGGCCGCCGCGGGTGTACCCGCCCAGGTGGGGGCGAGCAGGCCCGCGTCGGTGCCCACGGACATCGCGTTCACACTCATCGACTCCCTGTGCCTGATATCTGACGCAGCGCCGCCCGCGCGATCGCGTCCGAGTCCTCCAGCGTCACCGAGCCGACACCCGGCCTGATGCCGACCGCCGTCACCCAGCGCACGCCCTCCGCCGGTACCCCGAAGGCGAACCGGCGAGGGTGCTCCCGGCCCGTCGCGTCCAACAACCGGGGCGGACCGTCGGTCACCGCCAGCCCGCCCGGCTCGTATCCGTCCAGCCGGTACGGGCCGCACCCTCCGGCGGCGAGCAGCCCCCGCAGCAGCGGACTGGTGCTGCGCCGCAGATCGACGGCGGGCAGCCGGGCCTCGACGAGCGCGTCGACCCGCACCGGGGGTGCGCTCACCAGCTCCGCGTCCACGAGGAATCCCCCCTCCGGCGCCGAGGGCCGTACTCGCATCCCGGGGCCCAGGACGTGCAACACCTCCGCCTCGATCAGCGCGATCAGCTGCTCGATGCGGAAGGCGGGCGGTCCGATGGAGGTGAAGGCGTTCAACGGGGTGTACCAGCCGTCGAGTTCGGCACGGTAGGAGTCCCCCGAGACGCCGCCGTGGTCGACGACCAGCCGGATCTCGTTGCGCAGGTCCCGCAGGGCGTCCAGGGCCGCCTTCAGCGGGCCGTTCACATTGCCCAGCCGCGCCTCGACGACATCCCGCCGCAGATACTCCAGCAGCCAGTGCCGGAAGTCGTCCCGGTCGGCGAAGTCCCGCTCGCCGTACGGCCGTTCGATGCGCTGCCAGTCCCACCGCTCGGCCGGTGGTACGGCGTACCGGTCGAGCAGGTCCGCCTCGGGGACGCGGCCGGCGAGACACGACCGTACGAACTCCTCGGCGGCCACAGGGCCTTGGGCGGCCCGGATCCAGGCCTCGTAGTACACCGTCCGGACCTCGCGGTCGATCAGCGGCCAGAGGTCGCGGCGGAAGCCGATCGGTCGTTGCCGCAGCCCGGCGATGACCTTCGGGGTCAGGAACCGTGGCTCGTGGCGGCCGAGCGCGCCCTTCTCGTTCTCACCCCGGGCGTGATACGGCACACCTCGCCGCGAACCGGCGTACAGCACCGGCTCGTTGCCGCTCGGGAGGTACACGAGACCGCACTGGCCCTCCTTGAACGTGCCGCCGCGGCCCTCGGTGAGCAGCGCCAGGCAGTCGAAGAAGTTCAGCCCCAGCCCGCGCAGGGCGACCTGGGCGCCCGGCGCGATCCCGCTCAGGTCGGCGTCGGCCGGGTTGGCGGGTGCCACGTACGTGAGGCCGTGCCGGTCGGCGAAGGAGCGCAGCTCGCGCTCCGCCGGGCTCGGCGTCAGGGCACCGTGACCGAGGGCCAGCACGACCGCGTCCAGCCCGGTCAGCGGAGAACCCTCAGCCAACGTCACCGTCTGCCGGCCGTCCGTGGGGTCGTCGTCGAGTGCGATCGCGGTCGTCCGGTGCGTGTGGACCGTGAACCGCGGCGGGACGGTGTCCAAGAGGTGCCGGAAGACCCACTCCAGGTAGTGGCCGTGGAAAGCGCGGGTCGGGTAGGTGTCCGGGCCGAGCCGCCGCGCCTCCTCCAGGACCCAGGCCGGAAGGTCCGGGTCGATGGCCTCGTCGCGGACCGCGCACGCCCACTCGTACAGGCTGGGCCCCGGCACCGACGGGCCCGCGCAGTCCACGCTGTCGTCGGTGAACAGGGTCACCTGGGAGGCGACCGTGTTCATCAGCAGCTCGCCGGGCTGGTCGGTACGCCACACCGCGCCGGCGCCGGGCGGGTACGGGTCGACGAGGTGGACCACGACCCGCCGCCCGGCGACCTCCTCGGCGTTGGCAAGGATCCGCTCCAGCACCGAGAGGCCGCGCGGGCCGGCGCCGATCACACAGAGAGTGAGAGCGTCACCGGGGTCGGTCATTCCTGGCCCAGCCCGTCGCGCCAGCTCGGCCTCGTCGGCTTCCAGCCCAGTGCCGCGCGGGCCCGGTCGTTGGCCGCGCCGTGGGCGGACGTGAGCTGATGGGCCATGAACCAGCCCAGCAGCCGGGGCGCGAGCGCCGCCGGGATCGTACGGGGCGACGGACCGGCCAGCACACGGGCGAGATGCGGCAGCCACTGCGCCGCCGGAGCCGGGTCGTCGTCCGTCACGTGGAACACCCCCGTGGCGTCCGACTCGACGGCGGCCACGGCCGCCCCCACGGCGTCCTCCACATGCAGGAACGACATGATGCCGGCCCCGCCCCCGGGCAGCGGGAGCTGCCCGGCCGCCACGAACTGCGCTGCCGAGCCGGTACGGGCGTACGCGGTGTGCGGGCCGTACAGCGTGCCGTACCGCAGGACCACGCCCGCGAGGTCGCTGCTCGTGACCAGCCGCTCCAGTTCGGCGACGGCCCGTACGGTCGAGGCCCAGCCGGGGTCGGGGGCGTCCACGTACAGCGGCGAGTCCTCGTCGAGGACCGGCTCTCCGGCCGGGGCGGCGGCGAACGCGATGGACTGGGCGACCAGCCGCCGCGCACCGGCCGCCCGGGCCGCCTCGATCAGGTGGGCGGTGCCCTCGGTGCGCAGCCGCGCCGTACGGGCGAACGCCTCCGGTGGGTCGTCGCCCAGCAGCCGCAGCGCCGACATCTGGTGGACGACCACCTCGGGACGGGCGGCCGACACCGCCGACAGCAGGGCCTCACGATCGAGGGCGTCGGCGACCACCACCTCGTCCGCCTCGGGCGCCCGCCCCTGCGCCCCCTGACGCACCAGCGCGCTCACTTCGTGGCCCCGCGCCCTGAGCGCGCCCACCAGCGGATGCCCGACCACTCCGGTGGCCCCGGCGACAAGTACACGCAACGTTCAGTCCTCCTCACCCGCGGCCACCGGCGGGGCGACCCGCATCAGTAGCCGGCATTCCTTGTCGCCGTCCCGCAGACAGCTCTCGGCCCGGTTCTCCGTCAGCGTCACGCCGAGACCCTCCGACCAGCCCGCGTGGATGTCGGTGCACGGACACCGGTAGCCCTCCAGGGAACCGGCCATCCGGACCATGGTGATCGCGAAGTTCCGCCTCAGCGTGAGCACGATCAGGTCGTCGTCCTCGACCTCGGTGGAGGCGTTGCGCAGCTCCGGCGGGAACATCCGGTCGCCGCAGTCGTCGTACCGGCGGCGCAGCCCCTCCAGGTCCTTGCGGACGTCACCGGTGTCGGGGAGCGGCCCGGCCCGGCGGCCCACCCGCTGACCCACATGCAGGGCGACCTTGCGCAGCGCCTCGGCGTTGATCTCGTTCGCGACGTCCTGCCCGAACCGCGCGGCCACGCCCTGGTACCAGTTGGCGTCGTGCTGCCACCACAGGCGGTACGCCTCACTCGCCCGGGCACGGTGGTTGACGGTGTCGGCGTCGGTGTTCGTGCTCATACGTGGTGCTCCTTGGCGGCGACGACGACATCGGCCGCGTCGGCGGCGAAACGGTCGCGCATCACTCGTTTGAGAACCTTGCCGGTGGCGCCCTTGGCCACGTCGTCGGGCTTCATCCGCAGGGCCCTCGCCACGGGCGGGAAACCGGCGTCCGTCAGCGCGGAGTTGACGCGCGCGGTCCACTCCTCGTCGTCACCGGCGCCCTCCTCCTGGGCCAGCTGGAGCAGCACGTACGCGTCGGCCACCCCGTCCCCGTCCCAGTCGGCCCGTACGCCGTCCGGGGCGACCCCGACGACCGTGCAGTCGGCGAGTCCGGGCAACTCGGCCAGGAGCAATTCCTCGGTACGGGTGCTGAAGACGATGCCGGCGCGGGTGCGGATGGCGTCCGGGGCCCGGTCGAGGTGGTAGAAGTTCCCGTCCTCGTCCTGACGGGCGAGGTCGCCGGTGAGCCAGTAGCCGCCGAGCCGCATCCGGTTCCAGGTCAGCGAGTCGTTCCAGTAACCCGGCGTGAGGGTCGGGGACTTGAAGCCCAGGCGCCCGATCTCGCCGGGCGGCAGCGGGGTGCCGTCCTCCGCGAGCACGGCGGCCTCGGCGAAGCTGATCGGCTTGCCGACACAGCGCGAGTACGCCGAAGTGTCCTTGGTGTGCCGGTTGTGGAAGACGGAGTAGCCCGCCTCGGACGAACCGAGCCCGTCCACGAAGACCGAGCCCTCGACACGCGTCCGGCTGAGGTCCCGGCGGACCTCGATACGGCTCCCGTGCTGGACCAGTGCCCGGATGTGCGCCTCGTGCGCCGCGTCCCCGGTGTTGAACCACACCTGCACACTGGACAGATCACGGGCGCTCAAGTCCTCGGCCGCCATCTCGCCGAAGGTCCCGGCGAAGGCCAGCACGGTCGTCGGCCGGAACTCCTCGATGCCGTCCAGCACATCGGTGCCACGCTGGCTGGAGAGCAGCTTGATGTCGGTGCGCAGCAGCAGGCAGTACAGCAGCGTCGCCACCATCGCGTTGTGCGCGCCCGGCAGCCCCACCAGCGTGCGCTCCATGTCGGTGCCGGTGGAGTAGCGCAACCGGTGCAACTGCGCGTACATCAGCGTCCGATGGGTGTGCGGCACTCCCTTCGGCATGCCGGTGGTGCCGGAGGAGTGGGAGATGAGGACCGGGTCGGTGGGATCGTGCCGGTACGGGTACGCCGCCGGGAGGGACGCGCGGTGCTCGGGCCGGATGTCGGCGGCGGTCACACAGAACCCGAGCCCCGAGCCCTCCAGCACGTCGTGGTGCGTCGCGTCCGTGAAGGCGCCCACCGCGCCCTGCCGCCGTACGTACTCACGGGCGATCTCGGGGGAGAGGTTGCCGTTGACGAACGACGGGATCGCGCCGAGGGAGGTCAGCGCCAGGAAGTTCACGGCGAACTCGGCGCTGGAGTACGAGTGGATGGCGACGGGATCGCGGGGCCGTACGCCGTGCGCCGCGTACCAGCCCGCGTACGTCTCGACCACCTCGTACAACTGCCCGAGCGTCAGCACCTCGGGGTGGCTGCCGTCCGGCGCCGGCCAGGTGCCGTCGGTGCGCAGCACGGGCTCGTCGAGCGCGCGGCCGTACGCCTTGAGGCGGGCCAGGACGTTGCCGGCGCCGAGTTCGGTGTCGGAGCAGATCCGCGCCCGCTCCTGCCTACTGATGAGCATGGGTGTCGGTCTCGTTTCTTTCGCGGAGGGCGTGGGTGAGGACGAAGGGGCCAAGCGTGTGACTTCCGCCGTCGCGCAGCAGCCGGTCGTGCGTGGCGACCAGGTCGAAGAGGCCCTCCACACTTCCGGGATGCCCGTCGATTCGCGCGGCCCCTTCGGCCGACCTGACCGTCACCGGGGTGTCGGCGCCGGGGCGGCCGAGCAGCACCGCCGCCGCCAGGGCCGCGGCCTCCGGGAGGTCCGGGACCGGGCGGCCGCTCTCCTCGACGAGGTCCCGGTACGCGGCAGCCAGCCGCTCGCCGCCGCCCAGTTCGATGCCGACCACCAGGACCCGGTCCAGCTCGGGGTCCTCCAGGAGCAGGTCCGCCATCGCCAGCAGCTCGGTCACCGGGTCGTCGAGGGTGGAGAGGCTGAACATCTGCCCCGTGATCCCGAACTCCCGGCTCATGTGCCCCAGCACGGAGTTGGCGGTGGCCTGCATGAACAGCAGCGGGTTGTGCACCCGGCCGGAGACCACCCGCCGGCTCGCCAGATCCGCGGTGGTGGTGTCGCCCATCAGGCTCGCCAGCGCCACGGCCGTACGGGAGCCGTCCCCCGGGCACTCGGTCAGACACCGTGCGGCCACCTCGTACGCCAGCGGGCTGAACGCCGACTCCACGAAGCCGGGAAGCCTCGGCAGCGCGATGTCGCCGTCGTCGCCGGTGCCGTGGGTGGCGGTGGTGGCGGTGAGGATGCCGAGGGGGGAGCGAAGAGCCGCTTTCTCGGCCGGCAGGGTCTTTCCGGTCGTGGTCACGGCCGCTCCAGGACGAGTGCGGTGTTGGCGCCCCCGAAGGCGGCGTTGATGGTGAGGGCCCGGCGGAGGTCGGCCCGGCGGGGCTCGTTCGGCACGTAGTCCAGGTCGCACTCCGGGTCCGGCGTGGTGAAGCCGGCGGTCGGCGGGAGTACGCCGTCCATGAGGGCCAGCATCGTGATCACGAACTCCACGACGCCCGCCGCCTCCAGCAGGTGCCCGGTGGTGCTCTTGGTGGAGCTGACCGGTATCGCCTCGGCCCGCTCGGGGAAGGCGGCCCGCAGCCCCCGGGTCTCGGCACCGTCGTTGTACTTGGTGCCGGTGCCGTGGGCGTTGACATAGCCGAGGGTCGCCCCGTCCGGATCACCGGCGAGCCGCAGCGCCTGTCGTGCCGCGCGGGTCAGACCGACACCCTCCGGATGCGGCTGGGCGATGTGGTGCGCGTCCGTGGCCGCGCCCCAGCCGACGATGCTCGTCAGCGGGCGGGCACCGCGTCGCCGGGCGTGCTCGGCGGACTCCAGTACGACGGCCGCGACCCCGTCGCCGAGCAGCAGCCCGCTGCGGTCGGCACTGAACGGCCGCACCATGCCGTCCTTGGACAGCGCCCGCCCGGAGTCGAACTTGCCGAATGTCTCCTCCTCCACCAGATAGCCTCCGGCGCAGACCGCCATGTCGACGCGGCCGGAGGAGATCAGCCGACAGGCGTGGATGATCGCGGCGGCGGAGGCGACACAGGCGTTGGTGAAGGTCAGCCGGGGCCCGGTCAGCCCCAGCCCTCCGGCCAGCAACTCGGCGAGCCGCGCGGGCACGGCGTCCGCGAGCCGGTCCACCGCCCCGTCCGGCACGCCTGTCCCGGATTCGGCCGTCCCGGATTCGGCTGCGTTCCGCCAGTACCGCGTGATGCTCGTGCAGTCACCGGCGATGCCCAGCAGCACCGCCGCCTCCGAGCCCCGGGGCAGATCCGCCATGTCGAGAGCGTCCGCCCCGCACTCGGCGAGCGCGTGGCGCAGGGCCCAGTCCTCGACGGCGTCGGGGCCGTCCGGGGCCACACCGGCCATCGGCGTACGGTACGGGCCGGTGTCGAACCTTGTGGTGGGGGCGAACGAGGGGACACCCGCGAAGACTCCCCGCCGCAGGGCTTCGGCACCCGTGCCGAACGCGGTGCGCACGCCGAACCCGGTCACCGTCACCTCACCGGTCAACGGGCCCACCCCCCTCCGCGGCCTCCGGCCGGGCGGCGCTCAGGAACTCGGTGAGCCGACGGAGCGAGGTGAGCTGCGCGATGTCGTCGTCGCCGGGCTCCACGACCAGGCCGTACCGCTCCTCCACCACATGCAGCAGCCACACCAACCCGAGGGAGTCCAGGACCAGTTCGGCGTCCTCGCCGAGGTCGTCGGGCACACCGGGGAAGATCTTGCGGTCCGACAGCAGCTCCCGGACGGTGTCGGTCGTGATGACGGTCGGCGCGGAGGCTTCCGCGCTCATGCCTTGGCACCACGTCGAACGACCTCGGCGACCAGCCCGCCGAGGGTCAGGGAGGCCAGCGGCTCGATATCGGTGTCCGGTATCTCCACCCCGAACCGCGACTCCAGCCGCAGCGTGAGCTCGATCAGCGACAACGAGTCCACTTCCAGCCCGCCGACGGTCACCGGGCTGTCGTCCGTGATGCCGTCGCGGCTGGTCAGGATGTTCATCTCGTCGATGACCGCGTTGAGAACGAACTCACGGATCTCGTCTTCCAGGGTTGACGTACTCATGATCAAGTCTCCAGTAACTGTTTTCAGTGAGGGCCGAGTCGAGCGCTCTGCAAGGGCGCGGTTCACCCGGTGGAACAGGTACGCAGCGTCGTCGCCTCGCGCACGAGCTTCCCGTTCGACGTACGAGGCAAGGCCTCCAACAGCCGAACCACCCGAGGCAGCTTGTAATCGGCCAACCGCTCCCGGCACCAGCGCAGCAACTCCTCGGCGGAAGGGGCCGGTTCGACCCCGCCGGTCAGGGCCACATACGCCTCGGTCACGCCCTCGTGGACGAGTACCGCCTGCTCGACCGCCGGATGCTCACGCAGCACATGCTCGACCTCGGTGAGGTCGACCTTGAGGCCGCCGATCACGACGAGGGAGTCGGCCCGGCCCCGCACGGTGACGGTGCCGTCGACGTCCACGGTGGCCCGGTCCCTGGTGTGCAGCCAGCCGTCCGCGTACTGGCCGCCGCCCGAGTCGTAGAGGTACGGCGACTCGGCCAGCGCCACGTCCAACTCGCCCGTGCGCTCCCGTACGACGACACCGGGCGCGGCAGGACCGATGGCCGGCCGGGGCAGTGTGCCGCTCGCGTCCATGGCGACCACACCGGTCTCGGTGGTGCCGTAGGACTCGCCGACCGGCACGCCGTACGTCTCGGCGAAGCGCGCGGCGACCTCGGGGGGCATAAGCTCACCGCCCGACACGGCGACCCGCAGATCGGGCAGCGCGGGGGGATCGATCGCGGCGGCGAGCAGCTCGTAGTGCATCGGCACCCCGAACAGGGTGGTGATCCGGTGTTCCACCGCGGTCCGCAGGATGTCCCGGGCTGTGACCCGCGGCGCGAAGACCACGGAGACACCGGCCACGAGTGAGTGCAGCAGCCCGGCGATCAGGCCGAAGCTGTGGGCGGTCGAGCTGAGCAGCAGCAGTCGGTCGCCCTCGCCCGGCATACCGGGGATCGCGGCGAACCGCTCCACCTCCTCGGCCAGCGACCGGGCCGTCCTGCCGATCACCTTCGGCCGCCCGGTGGACCCCGAGCTGAACTGGACCAGCCGGTGCGCGGTGGCGGCGGGGCGCCCGCCCCTGCGCACCTCGGTGGTGACCTCGTACTCGGGCCGGAAACCGAACGCCGCCCGGACGTTCGTACCGGCCCCGACCATGAACTGCGGCCGGCAGACGGCGGAGAGCGCCTCCACCTCGGCCGGTTTCAGCCGGAAGTCGAACAGCAGCACCTGCGCGCCCAGCTGCCACAGCGCGAGCAGCACCTCGACCTGGGTGAAGCTGGGCGGGGTCCGCAGGCCCACCGTGCTGCCGGCCCCGATGCCGTACCCGGCGAACACGGCAGCCTGCTTGGCCACCCGTTCCCGCAACTCGCCCCGGGTGACGGTCTCCTGCTGGTGCGTGAGATAGGGAAGCCCGTCGTCCCGGGCGTCGAACAGCCGCTGGACGAGGGAGCCCATCCCGTCGTCATCCACGAGCTGAACCATGAGGTCTCAGACCTCCTTGCAGAACTCGCCGATGGGCAGGCCCACATGGCGCTTGTCCTGGGCCAGATAGCCGAGCAGCTCGTCGCCGGTCTGCAGTTCGGTGACGTTGAGGACCTTGCCGCCCGGGCCGAGCACCCGTACGTGCCAGTCGTCCTGCACGGTCAGGCTGACCAGCCGCCCGTCCTCGGCATGGGTGCGGATCTCGAGGAGCGGCCGCGACTCCAGCTTGGCCCGCCCGACCACCACGCGCCGGGTGCGGCCGTCGGCGCCGACCGCCAGCAGCGCGCTGCCGGAGCCGACCTCGCTGAGGTAGTTGGTCCGGTTGTCGGGGCCCAGCGTGTACGAGTGCAGGGCGCCGGCGTTGACCCGGAACGGCCGGGTCGGCATGTACGGCAGCGGGTGGGTCTCGCTGCAGCAGAGCACGAACCCGGAGGAGTACGAGCCGACGAGGATGCCCTCGTCCTCCTCGAAGTGCGAGCAGGTGTCCACACAGACCCTGTCGCCGAGCCCGACATGCCGGATGCTCTCCACGGTCAGGGTCGACAGCTCCAGCTGGGGCGTTGTCGCCTCCAGCAGCCGGGCCAGAGCGAAGACGTCGTCGGCGCTCCGGGGCGTGAACAGGATGCCGTCGGAGCCGCGTTCGAGGACGTCGAAGACGATGGACGCCTCTTCCAGGTCACTGACGACGGTCACCAGCTTGCCCTCGGCCGACTCGGCCGCCGCGAGCACGATCTCCAGCGGGATCTTGGTCGGGTCCGCGAAGTGGATGACCGTGTACGGCAACGCCATCGCGCCCGCGCAGGACAGCTGGAGCGTCCGGTCGTCGCGTACGTCGACGAAGCCGGCAGCCGGTGTGCCGCTCGCGGCGCGGTTCTCCGCGGCGAGGGCGTCCAGCTCGTCCTGGGTGGTGAACTTCCGCAGCAGGACGTCGATTCCGCTGTCGGACTTGGCCTCCTTGGAGCCTGCGGAGTCCTTCGCCTCCTTGGAGCTCCCGGCGTCCTTCGTCTCCTTGTCTCCCTTCTTCGCGGAGGCCGTGGTCGGCCCGCCCGGAACCAGCACCCGGGTCACGGTCGGCGGCAGCGTCCCGAGCAACTCGGCGTCGGCGGAGACCACTCCGGTCATCCGGGCGTGGACGGCCGCGTCCACCACCGCCTGGAGCTGCGGACGGGGGACTTCACGGAGATCGATCCACGCGAACCTCATGCGACACCTGCCACGATCGTCGAGTAATGGGTATTGGGGGTATTCGGGGTGCTGGGGGCATGGGAGGTCATGCTGATGCCGTCAGCGCCCCTGTCACCGCCATGGACGACCGCGGCGAGCCGGGACACCAGGGCGGCGGGGGAGGGGGACGAGAAGACCCGGCGGCCGACGGCCAGGCCCCGGCAGCCGGAGGCCATCACGGCGGTGCCGTACTCGATGAGGTCGGAGCCGTCCGGAGGCCCGCCCGCGGCAAGGACGGGGATGGGGCTGTGGGCCACCACCTCGGCCATCCGGTCGAGCGGCAGGGCCACGGAGGTCTTCACCATGTCGGCGCCCAGGTCGGCCGCGACGTTCACGATGTGCGCGAGCAGGGCGGGGTCGTGCGGGTTCTCGATGCGGGGCCCGCGCGGGTAGACCATCGCGATCAGCGGCATGCCCCAGCGGTCACAGGACCGGGCCACCGCCCCCAGGTCGGCGAGCTGCCGCCCCTCGGTGTCCGAGCCGATGTTCACATGGACGCTGACCGCGTCCGCGCCGAGCGCCACCGCCTCCTCGACATCGCCGACCAGCACCTTGGCGTCGACATCGAGGGAACAGGCCGTACTGGCGCTCAGATGCACGACCAGTGCGCAGCCCTTGAGGAGTTCGGGTCCGAGGGCGCGGGCCCGCCCTTTGTGGACGATGATCCCGTCGGCCCCGCCCGCCACCAGCGCTCTCAACAGCTCTTCCCATTGTCCCGGAGCAGTCACCGGGCCATCGGAAACACTGTGGTCGAGTGGTATGAGCAAGTGCCGGTCATCGCCGGTCAGGGAAAGTCTTCTTAAACGCAATGGCTTGCCAGTCTTCATCATGGGCAAAAAGCCTTCCCGGGCTGGAGACCGCATTTTCCATGTCCGAAAAACGATGGTCATAGAACTTTCAAGTTCTGCCGAACGTCAGCATTTCGTGGGTGATCGCCAGTTGGCAAGTCGTGATCGGAGGTAAATTTTTATGTGGAGGTTTGTATTATTATTGACAGCACTTCGATAGGAAGTCCAGGGTTGACGGCATCGCCCAGGTGGTATTCGTGGGTTGTTATGCGGCAAGTGCCGAGGAGGTGGATGTGGTGCGCTCTAGGTATATTTCGAGAGATATGCCGGATCTGTGCTCACTCATAGCCGCATCACACGCTTTATTTAGGTTGGACTGCACAAGACAGGCGCGAAAGAGTGGCTTAATCCTTCCGTGCGCGCACGCACCGTCCGTCCGATTCGTTGGACGCGACACTTTCTCGTGTAAATCGAATTTCCCCGCCCAAGGTGACAGGGACACTCCGGTTCGTGTTACATGCGTGGCCGTCCCCCTCTGGTCCCGGACCATTCCTGTCCGGGCGTACCGGAAGTGAGCCCCCCCATGCCCGAATCCCCGTCCAAGACCGTCAGTGAGGCCGTCGGCCCCAGATCGGCCGCCTTGACCTCACCGCCGGCGGAGCAGACCAAGGCGTCGAAGGTCGCCGTGGCGAGTCTGATCGGCACGACCATCGAGTACTACGACTTCGCCGTGTACGGCACGGCCTCCGCGCTCGTCCTCGGCCCCGCCTTCTTCCCCTCCGGCAACGCCACGGTCTCCTCCCTCGCCGCGTTCCTCACCTTCGCCGCGGCCTTCGTCTCCCGCCCCGTCGGCGTCGCGCTCTTCGGGACGATCGGCGACCGGCTGGGCCGCCGGAACGCCCTCGTCGCCTCCCTGCTGCTGATGGGTGTGGCCACGGTCGGCGTCGGCCTGCTGCCGACCTACGAGACCGCCGGACTCCTCGCCCCCGTAATGCTTGTGACGCTCCGTCTGCTGCAGGGCGTCAGCATGGGCGGCGAGTGGGGCGGGGCGGTACTCCTCGCCGCCGAGCACGCCCCACCCGGACGCCGGGCGTTGTACGCCGCCATCCCCAACGTCGGTCCTTCGCTCGGCTTCCTGCTGTCCAGCGCGGTCATCCTGCCGACCCTCAACTTCGCCGGGCGGGACGGGTTCACCGAGTGGGCGTGGCGGCTTCCGTTCCTGCTCAGCACGGTGCTCGTGGTGGTCGGGCTGTGGGTGCGTACGACCGTGTCGGAGTCGCCGGTGTTCAGCGCGGAGGCCCGCCGCGAGACGCGGGCGCCGGCCCCGGCGTCCCGCTTTCCGCTCGGAACACTCATCGCGCGGCATCCCGGGCGGCTGCTGCTCGGTACCGGTGCGGCGATCGGTGGGTCGGCCGTGTACTACCTGACGATCGTCTACAGCCTCTCGTACGGGCCGAAGGCGCTCGGGATCCCGCAGAACACGATGCTCACCGCGGCGAGTGTCGGGGCGGCGGCCGGGATCGCCGTCACGCTGCCGGCCGCGCGGCTCGCCGATCGGGTCGGGCGGCGACCGGTGATGCTTGCGGGGGCCGTGGGAAGTGTGGTGTGGGCCGTGCCCATGTACGCGTCCCTCGGTACCGGGAACGGCCTCGTCATCACCGGGGCCTATACGGTCGGGCTCATGCTGCTGGCCCTGATGTTCTCGCCGGCGGCGGCGTTTCTCGCCGAGCTGTTTCCGGCGCGGCTTCGCTACACCGGGGCTTCGGCGGCGTTCATTCTCGCCAACACGCTGGGTGGCGGTTTCGCGCCGCTTGTCGCCACGTGGCTCAACAGCCAGTGGTCTTCGCCGCTGGTGCTCGGTTTCTACACGGGTGGTTTGTGTTTGGTGAGCCTGCTGTGCCTGATGGCTCTGCCGGAAACCCGCGAGGGCGAGTTCGCCGACTAAGGGCTTCTCGCCCCCGCCGCCCCTACCCGTCCCATCCCCAGGGGCGCTGCCCCTTCGACCCCAAGTGCGGGTGGGTGGGGGCTTGTCGCAACCCAACACAACGGTCACGGACAAACGCGCCCAGGGGGTCTGGGGGCGGCAGCCCCCAGGGATGGGACGGGTAGGGGCGGCGGGGGCGAGAAACAACCCAGGTCAGGCCGAGGCCGGGGGATACAGGGAGCGGGGTAGCTGTGAAGCCGCCGCCGCGTCCAGGAGCCACAGGGTTCGCGACCGGCCGTACGCCCCGGCGGCCGGCGCCTGGATCTCCCCCGCACCGGACAACGCGATGGCCGCAGCCCCCGCCTTGTCCGACCCGGCCGCGAGCAACCACACCTCACGAGCCGCCCGAATCGCCGGCAACGTCAACGTCACCCGAGTCGGCGGCGGCTTGGGCGCACCATGCACACCCACGACCGTCCGCTCGACCTCCCGCACCGCGGGCAACTCGGGGAAGAGCGAGGCCACATGGGTGTCCGGCCCGACCCCCAGCATCAGCACATCGAACGTCGGCACCGACCCGTGGTTCTCCGGCCCCGCGGCCCGCGCCAACTCCTCCGCGTACGCCGCGGCCGCCGCGTCGACATCAGCACCCCACGGCCCGTCCGAGGCCGGCATCGCATGCACCCGCTTCGGATCCACCGGCACCGAGTCGAGCAACGCCTCCCGGGCCTGGGTGACATTGCGCTCGGGGTCACCCTCGGGCAGGAACCGCTCGTCGCCCCACCACAGGTCCAGCCGACCCCAGTCGATGGCGTCCCGGGCGGGCGCGGCGGCCAGCGCGGCGAGCAGGCCGTTGCCGTTGCGGCCGCCGGTGAGGACCACCGAGGCGTAGCCGCGCGAGGCCTGCGCGTCCACGACCTTGGTGATCAGCCGGGCCGCCGCGGCCTGCGCCATCAGCTCCTTGTCGTGGTGCACGACCAACTGCGGGGTACTCACTGCTGCGTGTCCGCCTTCTTCACCGCCGGCATCTGCGCCGGAGTCGGCCGATCCACATCGCCACCGTCACCCGCCGAACCCGAACCCGAACCCGCGGTCAAGGCCGAACCCGAACCCGAACCCGCGGTCAAGGCCGAACCCGCCGGAGCCAAGGCAAGCGCCGACGTCGGAGCCGGAGCCGTGGAGGTCTCAGCCGCCGCAGTCGCAGCCGCCGGCACCCCCGCCGACGACCCGCCCCCCAGCCGATCCACCCCGAACCGCAGCGCGGAAGCGTACGTGTCGTCCGGATCCAGCCGGCGCAGCTCCTCCGCCATCAGCTCGGACGTCTCGCGGCGCTTGAGCGCCACCGCCCGGTCCGGCTGG
Organism: Streptomyces capitiformicae; assembly: GCF_002214185.1. Lineage (NCBI taxonomy): Bacteria > Bacillati > Actinomycetota > Actinomycetes > Kitasatosporales > Streptomycetaceae > Streptomyces > Streptomyces capitiformicae. The sequence goes on from NZ_CP022161.1 coordinate 5,228,544, forward strand.
TCCTCCAGCGTGAGGAGGGCGAGCCCCCCGGCGGGCCGGTACAGCCGGATGGGCCCGGTGCTGGTCAGCATCCGTACCTCGGTGAGGCCGGGCCCGGCCGACACCCCGCGCCGTACGTGGACATGGAGCCGGTCCGCCAGCCACATGGCGAGCAGCTCGACGCTCGGGTTGTACTGCTCGCCCTGCACCTCCGCGGAGATGACCTCGCAGTCCACCTGGTCGAGCGCGGCGGCCAGCATGGAGCGCCAGGGGGTGATCCGGGTCCAGGCGAGATCCGTGTCGCCGGGCTCGTAGTTGTCGGCGCGGGTCCGCAGCTCGTCGATGGGCTTCTCGGCGGCGTAGCTGTCGGTGACCCGGCGCTGGGCGAGCGCGCCCAGCGGGTCGCGGGCCGGGTCGAGGGGCGCGTTGACCGGCCACCACACCACGACCGGCGCGTCCGGCAGCAGCAGCGGCAGGACCACCGACTGGGCGTGGTCGGCGACCTCGCCGTAGAGCCGGAGGATGATCGTCTCGCCGGTGCCCGCGTCCGCGCCCACCTGCACCTCGGCGTCGAGGCGGGACTTCGTACGGTCGCGGGGCGAGCGGGAGACGCGCTTGATGACCACGAGTGTGCGCGAGGGGTGCTCGCGGGAGGCGTCGTTCGCGGCCTTGAGCGCGTCGTACGCGTTCTCCTCGTCCGTCACGATGACCAGCGTCAGCACCATGCCGACGGCCGGGGTACCGATCGCCCGGCGGCCCTTGACGAGCGCCTTGTTGATCTTGCTGGCCGTGGTGTCCGTGAGGTCTATCTTCATGGCCGGCGCCAGCTCCGTCCGTCTCGTTCGAGCATCTCGTCCGCCTCGACGGGACCCCAGGTGCCCGCCTGGTACTGCGCGGGCCTGCCGTGCTTGTCCCAGTACTCCTCGATCGGGTCGAGGATCTTCCAGGACAGCTCGACCTCCTCGGTGCGCGGGAAGAGGTTCGAGTCGCCGAGCAGCACGTCGAGGATCAGTCGCTCGTACGCCTCGGGCGAGGACTCCGTGAAGGACTCGCCGTAGGCGAAGTCCATGGACACGTCCCGGATCTCCATCGACGTGCCGGGGACCTTCGAACCGAAGCGGACTGTCACGCCCTCGTCCGGCTGGACGCGGATGACGATCGCGTTCTGGCCCAGCTCCTCGGTGGCGGTCGAGTCGAACGGGGAGTGCGGGGCGCGCTGGAAGACCACCGCGATCTCCGTCACCCGGCGCCCGAGGCGCTTGCCCGTCCGCAGATAGAAGGGGACGCCCGCCCAGCGGCGGTTGTCGACCTCGACCTTGATCGCCGCGTAGGTGTCGGTCTTCGACTTGCGGTCGATGCCGTCCTCTTCGAGGTAGCCGATGACCTTCGCGCCGCCCTGCCAGCCGGCCGCGTACTGTGCGAACACGGTGTCCCGGCCGAGATCCTTCGGCAGCTTCACCGCGCCGAGGACCTTGGTCTTCTCGGCGGCGAGCGCGTCCGCGTCGAAGGAGGCGGGCTCCTCCATCGCGGTCAGGGCCATCAGCTGGAGCAGGTGGTTCTGGATGACGTCACGGGCCGCGCCGATGCCGTCGTAGTAACCCGCGCGACCGCCGATACCGATGTCCTCGGCCATCGTGATCTGCACATGGTCGACGAAGGACCGGCTCCAGATCGGCTCGAACATCGTGTTGGCGAAGCGGAGCGCCAGGATGTTCTGGACGGTCTCCTTGCCCAGGTAGTGGTCGATGCGGAAGACCTGGTCCGGGGCGAAGACCTCGTGGACCACCTTGTTGAGGTCCTCCGCGGACTCCAGGTTGTGGCCGAACGGCTTCTCGATGACCGCGCGCCGCCAGGAGCCGCTCGACTGGTCGGCCAGACCGTGCTTCTTCAGCTGCTGGATGACGACCGGGAACGCGGACGGCGGCACGGAGAGGTAGAAGGCGAAGTTGCCGCCTGTGCCCTGCGCCTTGTCCAGCTCCTGGATGGTGTCGCGCAGCCGCTCGAACGAGGCGTCGTCGTCGAAGGTGCCCTGCACGAAACGCATGCCCTGGATGAGCTGCTGCCAGACCTCCTCGCGGAAGGGGGTGCGGGCGTGCTCCTTGACCGCGTCGTGGACCTCCTGCGCGAAGTCCTCGTGCTCCCACTCACGGCGGGCGAAGCCGACGAGCGAGAAGCCCGGCGGCAGCAGTCCGCGGTTGGCGAGGTCGTACACGGCAGGCATCAGCTTTTTACGTGACAGATCGCCTGTGACGCCGAAGATGACCAGGCCCGACGGCCCCGCGATACGCGGGAGCCGTCGGTCCGCGGCGTCACGCAGCGGATTGCTGCTCGACAAGGTTTTAGCCCTCCGAGGGTGCGAGGCGCTCAAGCTCCGCCTCGGTCGACTTGAGCAGGTCGTTCCAGGACGCCTCGAACTTCTCGACGCCCTCGTCCTCCAGCAGCTGCACGACCTCGTCGTACGAGATCCCGAGCTTCTCGACCGCGTCGAGCTCGGCGCGGGACTGCTCGTACGTCCCGGCCACCGCGTCGCCGCGGATCTCGCCGCTCTCCGCCGTGGCCTCCAGCGTGGCCTCCGGCATGGTGTTCACCGTGTTCGGCGCGACCAGCTCGTCGACGTACAGCGTGCTCTTGTACGCCGGGTCCTTCACGCCGGTCGAGGCCCACAGCGGACGCTGCTTGTTGGCGCCCGCGTTCTCCAGCGCGCTCCAGCGCCCGCCCGCGAAGACCTCCTCGTACGCCTGGTAGGCGAGGCGGGCGTTGGCGACACCGGCCTTGCCGCGCGCGGCCTTCGCCTCGTCGGTGCCGAGGGCGTCGAGGCGCTTGTCGATCTCGGTGTCCACGCGGGACACGAAGAAGGACGCCACGGAGTGGATCTTCGACAGGTCGAGACCCCGCTCCTTCGCCTTCTCCAGACCGGCCAGGTAGGCGCCCATGACCGCGCGGTAGCGCTCCAGCGAGAAGATCAGCGTCACGTTGACGCTGATACCGAGGCCGATGACCTCGGTGATCGCGGGCAGGCCCGCCTTCGTCGCGGGGATCTTGATCAGGGTGTTCGGGCGGTCCACCAGCCAGGCCAGCTGCTTGGCCTCGGCGACGGTCGCCGCCGTGTTGTGGGCCAGGCGCGGGTCGACCTCGATGGAGACCCGGCCGTCCTGGCCGCCGGTCGCGTCGAACACCGGGCGCAGGATGTCGGCGGCGTCACGGACGTCCGCCGTCGTGATCATGCGGATGGCCTCTTCGACGGTGACCTTGCGGGCGGCGAGGTCCGCGAGCTGCTGCTCGTAACCGTCACCGCTGCTGATCGCCTTCTGGAAGATCGACGGGTTGGTGGTGACGCCCACGACGTGCTGCTGGTCGATCAGCTCGGCGAGGTTGCCGGACGTGATGCGCTTGCGCGACAGGTCGTCCAGCCAGATCGCGACGCCCTCCTCGGAGAGGCGCTTGAGTGCGTCTGTCATGGAAATTGCATCTCCTACGTGTCGTGTATAGAGCGTCAGCGCTGGGCGGCCGCGAGGGATTCCTGGGCGACCGCGGCCACGTTCTCGGCAGTGAAGCCGTACTCCCGGAAGAGGACCTTGCCGTCGGCCGAAGCGCCGAAGTGCTCCAGCGAAACGATGCGACCGGCGTCACCGACATACTTGTGCCACGTGAGCCCGATGCCCGCCTCGACCGCGACTCGCGCCTTGACGGACGGCGGCAGAACGCTGTCCCGGTACCCCTGGTCCTGCTCCTCGAACCACTCCACGGACGGCATGGACACGACCCGAGTGGGCACACCCTGCGCCTGAAGCTGCTCCCGCGCCTCCACGGCCACATGCACCTCGGAACCGGTGGCGATCAGAATGACCTGAGCATCGCCGCCCTCGGCCTCGAACAGCACGTAACCGCCCTTGGCGGCACCCTCGTTGGCCTCGTACGTCGGCACACCCTGACGCGTCAGCGCGAGGCCGTGCGGAGCGCCCTTGCCGAACTCCTTGGTCCAGCGCTTGAGGATCTCGCGCCAGGCGATCGCCGTCTCGTTGGCGTCGGCCGGGCGGACCACGTTCAGACCCGGGATCGCGCGCAGCGAGGCGAGGTGCTCGATCGGCTGGTGCGTCGGGCCGTCCTCGCCGAGACCGATGGAGTCGTGCGTCCACACGTACGTCACCGGCAGGTGCATCAGCGCCGACAGTCGCACCGCGTTGCGCATGTAGTCGGAGAAGACGAGGAACGTGCCGCCGTAGATACGGGTGTTGCCGTGCAGCGCGATGCCGTTCATCTCCGCGGCCATGGAGTGCTCACGGATACCGAAGTGGATCGTGCGGCCGTACGGATTCGCCTCCGGCAGCGGGTTGTCCGCGGGCAGGAACGACGACGTCTTGTCGATCGTGGTGTTGTTCGAACCGGCGAGGTCGGCGGAGCCGCCCCACAGCTCGGGGATCACCGCGCCGAGCGCCTGCAGGACCTTGCCGGACGCGGCACGCGTGGCGACACCCTTGCCCGCCTCGAACACGGGAAGGTGCGACTCCCAGCCGGCGGGCAGCTCACCGGCGGCGATCCGGTCGAACTCGGCGGCCCGCTCGGCGTTGTTGTTGCGCCACTCCTGGAGCTGCTTCTCCCAGGCGGACCGGGCCTCACGGCCACGCTCGCCGAGAGCACGCGTGTGCTGGATGACCTCGGCGGCGACGTCGAAGCTCTTCTCCGGGTCGAAGCCGAGGACCTCCTTGGTGGCCGCTACCTCGTCCGCGCCGAGCGCCGAGCCGTGCGCGGCCTCGGTGTTCTGGGCGTTCGGGGCGGGCCAGGCGATGATCGAGCGCATCGCGATGAACGACGGCTTGTCGGTGACGGCCTTCGCGGCCTCGATCGCCGCGTACAGCGCGGCCGGGTCGAGGTCGCCGTTCTCCTTGGGCTCGACACGCTGCACATGCCAGCCGTACGCCTCGTACCGCTTGGTGACGTCCTCGGAGACGGCCGTCTCGGTGTCGCCCTCGATCGAGATGTGGTTGTCGTCCCACAGCAGGACCAGGTTGCCGAGCTTCTGGTGGCCCGCGAGGGACGAGGCCTCGGCGGAGATGCCCTCCTGGAGGCAGCCGTCACCGGCGATCACGAAGACATGGTGGTCGAACGGGGACTCGCCCTGCGCGGTCTCCGGGTCGAACAGACCACGCTCGTAGCGGGCGGCCATCGCCATGCCCACGGCATTGGCGACACCCTGGCCGAGCGGCCCGGTCGTCGTCTCGACGCCCTTGGTGTGCCCGTACTCGGGGTGACCCGGGGTCTTCGAACCCCAGGTGCGGAAGGACTGAAGGTCCTCCAGCTCCAGGCCGAAGCCCCCCAGGTACAACTGGATGTAGAGAGTCAGGGACGAGTGGCCCGCGGACAGCACGAAGCGGTCACGGCCGGTCCAGTCCGGGTCGGCGGGGTCGTGGCGCATCACCTTCTGGAAGAGGGTGTACGCGGCGGGCGCGAGGCTCATCGCCGTACCCGGATGGCCGTTTCCGACCTTCTGTACGGCGTCGGCGGCGAGGACGCGGGCGGTGTCGACGGCCCGCTGGTCCAGTTCGGTCCACGCGAGGTCTGTAGTGGTCGGCTTGGTGCTCACCCTGGGTCAGGGCTCCTCTCCACATGTTCTGGTGCCGGCGTTCTCAGGGCGCCGGCCGCAGTCGAGCCTACCCCCGTAACAACGCGCATTTTTTCGAGTCATTCCAGACTGCCGGGGCTATGTCCCGTCCGCCTCCCGACCAGTGGTTCCGCATGGTGAGACCAGGGGGTTCCGCTGTTCGACATCTGAATACGGAGCCGCTCATCCGACTGCTCAACCGAAGTGTGTTCGGGTCTTCGCGCGGGCCCTCCCAAACACGACCCGACCCCCTTGGAAGGCTGACTCTGGGCAACGTCTACAGTGGCGTGGTACGCGCGAGCCGTTACGGGGAGTTCACAACCGGAGGGCTTGCTGGGAGTCTCTGTCAGGGGTGTGCGTGACGGCCGTCGAATCCCGTCCACCGGGAGTGCTGGGCGCGAGCAACACGATCAGCAGCCGGGGTCAGCGGCCGTTCGGGGCCCGCGTCAAGGCGTTCGTGGCGCTGACGAAGCCGCGGATCATCGAGCTTCTGCTGATCACCACCGTGCCGGTGATGTTCCTGGCCGAACAGGGCGTCCCCGACCTCTGGCTGGTGCTCGCCACCTGCATCGGCGGCTACCTCTCGGCGGGCGGCGCCAACGCCCTCAACATGTACATCGACCGCGACATCGACGCGCTCATGGCGCGCACCTCGCAGCGTCCGCTGGTCACCGGAATGGTCAGCCCACGTGAGGGCCTCGTCTTCGGCCTCACCCTCGCCGTCGTGTCCACCGTCTGGTTCGGCGTCCTGGTCAACTGGCTGTCCGCCTGGCTCTCGCTCGGAGCGCTCCTCTTCTACGTCGTCGTCTACACGATGCTCCTGAAGCGGCGTACATCACAGAACATCGTCTGGGGCGGCATCGCCGGCTGCATGCCGGTCCTCATCGGCTGGTCCGCCGTGACGAACTCGATGTCCTGGGCCGCCGTCATCCTCTTCCTGGTCATCTTCTTCTGGACGCCGCCGCACTACTGGCCGTTGTCGATGAAGGTGAAGGACGACTACGCCCGAGTCGGCGTCCCGATGCTCCCGGTCATCGCCTCCAACAGGGTCGTGGCCCGCCAGATCGTCCTCTACAGCTGGGTCATGGTCGCGGTCTCCCTGATGCTGACCCCCCTCGGCTACACGGGCTGGTTCTACACGACGGTCGCCCTGGTGACGGGCGGCTGGTGGCTGTGGGAGGCCCACGCCCTCCAGAACCGGGCGAAGAGCGGCGCAACAGGCGCGAAGCTGAAGGAAATGCGCCTGTTCCACTGGTCGATCACATACGTGTCTCTGCTGTTCGTGGCGGTGGCCGTGGACCCGTTCCTGAGGTGAGCTCTTCTGCCGCGGGTTTCGTGGTCAAGGCCACGTAGCCCTGCCGTCGCCCCCCGCTCTACCCATCGGTAGCATCCTGACCATGGCAGACACCAAGCAGGTTGACGAGGCCAAGGACGCCAAGGCCGAGCGCAAGGCGGCCAAACTCGCGAAGCAGATCGGCACGTTCGCCAAGGCCCACGGCGGAGCCGAGGCCCAGGTCGCCTACATCGGCCAGCGCGGAGCCCGCATCGTGCTGGTCGGCGAGGACGGCGGCTGGGGCGACCTTGTGGCCCCCACCTACGCCGTCGCCGAGCAGGCCGTGAAGAAGGCCGGCGTCACGGTCCACGACGACTTCGACGGCGAGTTCGCGGCCAAGGTGAAGACCGGCCCGTACGAGTGGACGAGGATGGCCGGAATCCAGGTCGGCGGACCCGGCAACAGCAACACCTGAGACCGACTCACCCGTTAGGACCTGTGGGAGCACACGGGTCCAGCCACGGGGAGTCCGGATGATCGAAACGCTGTCCCTCGTGGACCAGTACTGCCACGGCGTACTGAGAACGGAGCTGGGCCTCGGCACCTTCGAGGCCCACCTCGCCCGCAGCGAGGGGCCGCCGGCCGCCGGTACCACCTTCTTCGACACCCAGACCGGCTTCGCCGTACGCCGCTGGTGTCCGCCCCTGCTCGGCCTTGAACCCCACTGCGCGCCGGCCCACTATCTGGCCCGGCGCCGCGAACTGGGCGTACTGGAGGCGGGCCGCAGACTGCTGCGGGGCAGCGGCATCACCACCTACCTCGTCGACACCGGGCTGCCCGGCGATCTCACCGGTCCGGCTGAGATGGCTTCCACGGGGGAGGCCGACGCCCACGAGATCGTCCGCCTCGAACTCCTCGCCGAACAGGTCGCCGACACCTCCGGCACCGTCGAGTCCTTCCTCGCCAATCTCGCCGAGTCGGTGCATGCCGCCGCCGCGCACACCGTCGCCTTCGCGTCGGTCGCGGGCGTACGGCACGGGCTGGCGCTCGCGCCCGAACCGCCGGGCCCGGGGGAGGTGCGGGGCGCCGCCGGACGCTGGCTCACCCACCGGCCCGTCGGCGGGAGCCTCACCGACCCGGTCCTCCTACGGCATCTGCTGTGGATCGCCGTCGCCTCCGGCCGCCCCCTCCAGCTCCACGCGGGCCTCGGCGAACCCGGTCTGCGCATCGACCGCACCGACCCCGCCCTGCTCACCGACTTCGCCCGCGCCACGGCGGGCCTCGGCACCGACCTGGTCCTGCTGCACGGCTACCCGTACCACCGCCACGCGGCCCATCTCGCCGAGGTCTTCCCGCACGTCTACGCCGACCTGGGCGCCGAGCTGGTCCGCACCGGCGCCCGGGCCGTCGCCGTACTCGCCGAGGTCCTGGAACTCGCCCCCTTCGGCAAGCTCCTCTTCTCCACCGGCGCCCACGGCCTGCCCGAGCTGCACGTGGTGGGGGCCCGGCTCTTCCGCGAGGCGCTGGCACGGGTGCTGGGGACCTGGGTGGCGGAGGGCGCATGGTCCCTGGGGGACGCACAGCGCGTGGCGGGACTGATCGCGGAGGGGAACGCGCGGCGGGTGTACGGGCTGGAATAGGCGGGTGTACGGGCTGGAGCCGCTGCCCAGAATCTCCGCATGACACACGAGATGACACACGAGATGACACACGAAGACGCGACCGGCCGGCTCCTCGGCCGTTTCCTCGCCGCGTTACGCGACCTGGCGCCCGTCGCCGTATGGGCGCACGGCTCGCTCGGCGGTGGCGACTACCAGGAGGGCCGCAGCGACCTGGACCTGATCGCGGTCCTGGACGGGCCGATCACACCCGGGACGGTCTGGCGGGTGGCACGGCTGCACGCCCGACTGGGCGCCGAGCCGCTCGCCCACAAGCTGCACTGCAGCTATCTGACGCCCGAAACCGCGGCCGACGTCGAGCGGCGACACCTCACCCGAGCCCGTGAGCGGCTCTTCAAGCGGCCGGTCGGTCTCGTCACCCGGCGCGAGCTGCACACCTTCGGCCTGGTCCTGCACGGCGACTCGCCCAAGGACTTGCTGCCGCCCGTGTCCGACCGCGATCTCGCCGAGTCCGTCGTCCAGGACCAGTGGGAGTGGCGGCTCGAACTCGGCAAGGTCGGCAACTGGACGAACGACCTCTGGGTCGACCTCGGGCTGCTCACCCACGCCCGTGCCCTGGTCACCCTCTCCGAAGGACGGCTGATCACCAAACGGGAGGCCCTGGACCTGCTGCCCACGCTGGGCGCGCCTGTCGAGGTGGTCGAGGACATCGAGCGGCGACGGTACGGGACCCCGGCCGGCCCGGTGCCGAGCGAGGAGTGGACCGCCCGCAGGAGCGCGCTGACCAGGGAGTACCTCGGACCGGCGATCGACGCCCTGGTACGGGCGTACGGCTGACCGGGGCGTACGGCTGACCGGGGCGTTCAGGCGCTCGTGCCGACCGGCGTTTCGGACGAGGCCACCGGAGCCGACTCGTCCGCCGCGGGCCGCTCACGCAGGGCCAGCAGGACTCGGAGCGTCGCGATCCACACCAGGCAGGAACCCAGCATGTGGGCGCCGACCAGGACCTCGGGGAGGTCGGTGAAGTACTGGATGTAGCCGATGACGCCCTGGGCGAGGAGGACCAGGAACAGCTCGCGGGTGCGGTTCAGCGGGACGCGCGGGGCGTCGACCGCCCTGAGGACGAACCACAGGGCGAAGGCGAGCGTCACCACGATCCAGGCCAGGACGGCGTGCAGCTTGGTGACGTTCTCCCAGTCCAGCGGGATGCGCGCGACTTCGCTCGAGTCACCGGCGTGCGGGCCCGCGCCGGTGACGACCGTGCCGACCGCGATCAGCAGGGCGGTCACGGCCACCAGGAACCACACCAGCTGCCGCACCGCCGCGCCGACCAGCGGACGCGCCTCGGTGTCGCCCTCGCGGGTCCGCTGCCACATCACCGTGGCGACGGCGATCAGCGCGGTGGAGAGCAGGAAGTGCGCGGCCACCGTGTACGGGTTGAGGCCGACCAGCACGACGATGCCGCCGAGCACCGCGTTGCCCATGACGACCCAGAACTGCGCCCAGCCCAGCTTGGTGAGGCTCCGCCGGTACGGCTTCTCCGAGCGCGCCGCGATGATCGCCCAGCCGACCGCCGCGCACAGGACGTACGTCAGCATGCGGTTGCCGAACTCGATGGCCCCGTGCAGGCCCATCTCCCGGGTCGCGGTGATCGAGTCGTCGGTGCACTTGGGCCAGGTCGGGCAGCCGAGGCCCGACCCGGTGAGCCGTACGGCACCGCCGGTGACCACGATGACCACCGCCATGACGAGCGCGGCGAGGGCCGCGCGCCGGACCGTTCTGGGGTCCGGGGTCCAGCGTTCGGCGATGAAGGCGAGCGGGTTGCGCGCAGCGGATACGACGTCGGCGCGGGTCACTTTTGGCACGGGCCCCATGGTAGGCCGCCGCTTGTGCACGTATTCACGAGGGGTCGGGCCGCCACTGTGACCTGCGGTTACTCCTTGGGGTTACTCCCAGCGGAAGAACCGCGCGGCCGCGCCCAGCCCGAGCACCGCCCAGACCGCCAGGATCCCCAGGTCGCCCCACGGCATTCCGGCGCCGTGCTGGAGTACGTCCCGCAGCCCGTCGGACAGCGCGGCGATCGGCAGCAGCCCGAGCACGCTCTGCGCCGCGTCCGGGAACTTGTCCAGCGGCACCACGACGCCACCGCCCACGAGCAGCAGCAGGAACACCAGGTTCGCCGCCGCCAGCGTCGCCTCCGCCTTCAGCGTGCCCGCCATCAGCAGACCGAGGCCGGAGAACGCCGCCGTACCGAGGACGAGGAGCAGCAGTACGGCCAGGGGGTTGCCGTGCGGGGACCAGCCCATCGCGAAGGCGATCACCGTGAGGAGGACCACCTGGAGGATCTCGGTGACCAGCACGGACAGTGTCTTGGCGGTCATCAGGCCCCAGCGGGGCAGGGGCGAGACCGCCAGCCGCTTCAGTACGCCGTACCGGCGCTCGAAGCCCGTGGCGATCGCCTGCCCCGTGAAGGCCGTGGACATCACGGCGAGCGCGAGGACGCCGGGGGCCAGGAAGTCGACGGCCTTCCCCTCGCCCGTGTCGACGATGTCCACGGAACCGAAGAGGGCCAGCAGAAGTGTCGGGATGACGATCGTCAGGAGCAGCTGCTCACCGTTGCGCAGCAGCATCTTCGTCTCCAGGGCCGCCTGTGCCGCGATCATGCGGGGGAGGGGGGCGGCGCCGGGCTTCGGCGTATGGATGCCGGTGGTCACGAGCGCAGCTCCTTGCCGGTGAGCTCCAGGAAAACGTCCTCAAGGGTGTGCCGCTCCACCGAGATCCTGTCCGGCATCACTCCGTGCTGGGCGCACCAGGACGTGACGGTCGCGAGGAGCTGCGGGTCGACCTTGCCGCTCACGCGGTACACGCCCGGGGTCAGTTCGACGGCGGTGGCGTCGGCGGGGAGCGCCTTCAGCAGGGAGCCGACGTCGAGGGCCGGGCGGCCGGTGAAACGGAGGGTGTTCTCGGCGCCGCCGCGGCACAGCTCCTCGGGAGTGCCCCGGGCTATGACCTTGCCGGCGTCGATGATCGCGACGTCGTCCGCGAGCTGCTCGGCCTCGTCCATGTAGTGCGTGGTCAGGATGACCGAGACGCCGTCGGCGCGCAGGTCCCGTACGAGGTCCCAGGTGGCCCGGCGGGCCTGCGGGTCGAGGCCGGCGGTCGGCTCGTCGAGGAAGACCAGCTCGGGGCGGCCGACCACGGCCATCGCGAGGGCGAGCCGCTGCTGCTGGCCGCCGGAGAGCCGCCGGTACGTCGTACGGCCGCAACTGCCGAGGCCCAGGCGCTCGATGAGGGCGTCCACGCCGAGGGGATGAGCGTGCAGCTTGGCCACGTGACGGAGCATCTCGTCGGCGCGGGCGCCGGAGTAGACCCCGCCGGACTGGAGCATCACGCCGATTCGCGGGCGCAGCGCGGCGGCCTCGCGGATCGGGTCGAGGCCGAGGACGCGGACCGTGCCCTCGTCCGGCTTCAGGTACCCCTCGCAGGTCTCGATGGTGGTCGTCTTGCCCGCGCCGTTCGGCCCGAGCACGGCGGTCACTCCCGCCCTGGCCGTCAGGTCGAGTCCGTCCACCGCGGTCTTCTCGCCGTACCTCTTCACCAGGGCCCGGACCTGGACCACGGGGTCGCTTCGCATGGGCCCGAGTCTAGGTACGCGACCGGGTGCCGAGGCGGCCGGGTCCGGAGAACTCCTCCTCACGGGGCCGGTGCACAGGGAGCCAACGCTCGGCGTACGCCACCGCGTCGGCCACCGGGAACAGCCGTACGTCCGCCGCGCCCACCTTGCCTCGTACGACCGGGCGGTCGCGTTCGAAGTCGTGGCCCAGTTCGTCGAACCGGTCCTCGTCGATCGACACCTCGGTCACCATTTCCCAGCCGTGCGGGCCGGGGCGGCCCACCTCCACCAGCGGTGCGGGGATCCGGTACTCGGCCAGGTGGAAGCTGGTGCAGGCGTCGTAACCGGCGCTCAGCAGGAGTACCCGGGCCCCCTCCTCCTCCAGCCGGGCCAGAGGGCTGCGCTCGCCGAGGCGGCAGTCCGTCGCGTGGCCCTCGATGATCGCCGCTGCGCGCGGGCCGATCGCCGCGAAGGACGTCTGGGGGTGCGCGCTGCGCAGAGCGCCCGGCCAGGTGCGCACCGTCTCGGGGATCAGGCCGACGCCGCGGGTGGGTGTGGTGCGCGGGTCATAGGCGGGCATGCTCGCGCGGATCGGCTCCCACCACTCCTCGGGTACCGGCGGATGCGCCCACAGCGCCGGATCCGAGAGGTCGCCGGACTGGGTGGGCACCACCAGGGTGCCGTCCGGGCCGAGCGCGTCGAGCAGTCCTCGGACGACCGCGACGGCGCCTCCGCAGACCCAGCCGAGCGAGCTGAGCGAGGAGTGGGCGAGGAGGGTCTCGCCGGGGTTGACACCGAGGGCGCGTAGGTCTGCGGTTAAGCCCGACGAGGTGACAAGAGGGCCGGTGGGACGGGCTGTCGACATGGTGGGGGAGTCTTCCGGAGCTGCCCTCGCGGCGCCACCCATTTGATCGATCAAAGATCATTCCCGCAGGTCAGGTTAGCTTTACCTAAGTGATGCAAGGCACCGTCCCGGGCCGCGGACGCGGCTTGCCCGGCTCTGAGGAATTACGCAACAATGGCGTTGTGAAAAACGTCGGTGAGGCTCCGCAGGAGGAACTCGCGACCGGTGAGCGCTCTACGCGCAACCGTGTCGCGCGGTCGATCCTGGACCACGGCCCGTCGACCGTGTCCGACCTCGCGGGGCGCCTCGGGCTGACCCAGGCGGCCGTCCGCCGGCACCTCGACGCACTGGTCGCCGACGATGTCGTACAGCCGCGTGAGCAGCGGGTCTATGGCGCACGCACGCGCGGGCGGCCGGCCAAGGTGTTCGCCCTCACCGCCTGTGGGCGCGACGCCTTCGACCAGTCGTACGACAAGCTCGCCGCGGACGCCCTGAAGTGGATCGCCGAGCGTGAGGGCGGGGAACAGGCGGTCGCCGCCTTCGCCCGCGCCCGGATCGCCGCCCAGGCGGGCGCGTACCGCAAGGCCGTCGAGGCGGTCGGCCCCGAACAGAAGACCGAAGCCCTGGCCAAGGCCTTGAGCGTCGACGGGTACGCTGCTACGGCGCGCAGCGCTCCCCACCCCCACAAGGGTGAGCAGCTCTGCCAGCACCACTGCCCGGTAGCCCATGTCGCCGAGCAGTTCCCGCAGCTCTGCGAGGCCGAGACCGAGCTCTTCGCCGAATTGCTCGGTACGCACGTCCAGCGGCTGGCCACCATCGCCCACGGTGACGGTGTCTGCACGACGTTCATCCCCAGAGTTTCCAAGACAGCCACCAACGCATCTGCAAGCACGGCCGGGAGGAACCCCGCATGACTCTCCCCATCGAGGAGACCGCCCACCCTGAGCTCGAGGGCCTGGGTAAGTACGAATACGGCTGGGCGGACTCCGACGAGGCCGGTGCCGCTGCGAAGCGCGGTCTGAGCGAGGAGGTCGTCCTCGACATCTCCGGCAAGAAGTCCGAGCCGGAATGGATGACCAAGCTGCGCCTCAAGGGCCTGAAGCTCTTCGCGAAGAAGCCCATGCCGAACTGGGGCTCGGACCTGTCGGGCATCGACTTCGACAACATCAAGTACTTCGTGCGCTCCACGGAGAAGCAGGCGGAGTCCTGGGAGGACCTGCCCGAGGACATCAAGAACACCTACGACAAGCTGGGCATCCCGGAGGCGGAGAAGCAGCGTCTCGTCGCCGGTGTCGCGGCCCAGTACGAGTCGGAGGTCGTCTACCACCAGATCCGCGAGGACCTGGAGGAGCAGGGCGTCATCTTCCTCGACACCGACACCGCGCTGAAGGAGCACCCGGAGCTCTTCAAGGAGTACTTCGGCACCGTCATCCCGGCCGGTGACAACAAGTTCGCCGCGCTGAACACCGCCGTGTGGTCGGGTGGGTCGTTCATCTACGTGCCGAAGGGCGTGCACGTAGAGATTCCGCTCCAGGCCTACTTCCGTATCAACACGGAGAACATGGGCCAGTTCGAGCGGACGCTGATCATCGTCGACGAGGACGCCTACGTCCACTACGTCGAGGGCTGCACGGCGCCGATCTACAAGTCGGACTCCCTGCACAGCGCGGTCGTCGAGATCATCGTCAAGAAGGGCGCCCGCTGCCGTTACACGACCATCCAGAACTGGTCGAACAACGTCTACAACCTGGTCACCAAGCGTGCCGTCGCCTACGAGGGCGCGACCATGGAGTGGGTCGACGGCAACATCGGCTCCAAGGTGACGATGAAGTACCCGGCCGTCTACCTGATGGGCGAGCACGCCAAGGGCGAGACCCTCTCCATCGCCTTCGCGGGCGAGGGCCAGCACCAGGACGCCGGCGCCAAGATGGTCCACATGGCCCCGAACACGTCCTCCAACATCGTGTCGAAGTCCGTGGCACGCGGTGGCGGCCGTACCTCGTACCGCGGTCTCATCGAGATCGGCGAGGGCGCCCCGGGCTCCAAGTCGAACGTGCTGTGCGACGCGCTGCTCGTCGACACCATCTCCCGTTCGGACACGTACCCGTACGTCGACGTCCGCGAGGACGACGTGTCCATGGGCCACGAGGCGACCGTCTCCAAGGTCTCCGAGGACCAGCTCTTCTACCTGATGAGCCGTGGTCTGAGCGAGGACGAGGCGATGGCGATGATCGTGCGCGGCTTCGTCGAGCCCATCGCGAAGGAGCTGCCCATGGAGTACGCCCTCGAACTCAACCGGCTGATCGAGCTGCAGATGGAGGGCGCGGTCGGCTGAGGCTCAACCGCCCTTCCCATCAAGCCACTTACGTAGGAAAGAGAGCAGAACGACAGCCATGGCTGAGGCCCAGAACATCCCGGTGGGTTCCACCACCGCCGGCTCGATCGCGGTGGCCGCCGAGTCGACCGTCGCCACGCGCATGAGCGCGCCCCCGTCCTTCGACGTGGCGGACTTCCCCGTGCCGCACGGCCGCGAGGAGGAGTGGCGGTTCACCCCGCTGGAGCGCCTGCGCGGGCTGCACGACGGCACCGCCGTCGCCACCGGCGACGGCCTGAAGGTCGACGTCCAGGCCCCCGAGGGCGTCACCGTCGAGACCGTCGGCCGTGACGACGCGCGCCTCGGCAAGGCCGGCACCCCGGTCGACCGCGTCGCCGCCCAGGCGTACTCGGCGTTCGAGAAGGCCGGTGTGATCACCGTCCCCAAGGAGACGGTCCTCACCGAGCCGATCCGGATCGCCGTGCAGGGTGAGGGCGGCACCGCCTTCGCCCACCAGGTGATCGAGCTGGGCGCCTTCGCCGAGGCCGTCGTCGTCATCGACCACACCGGTGACGCCGTGCTCGCCGCCAACGTCGACTACATCCTGGGCGACGGCGCCAAGCTGACCGTCGTCTCGGTCCAGGACTGGGACGACAAGGCCGTGCACGTGGCCCAGCACAACGCCCTCGTCGGCCGGGACGCCTCGTTCAAGTCGGTTGTGGTCACCTTCGGCGGCGACGTCGTACGGCTGCACCCGCGCGTCCAGTACGCCGGCACCGGTGGCGAGGCCGAGCTGTTCGGCCTGTACTTCACCGACGCCGGCCAGCACCAGGAGCACCGCCTCCTGGTCGACCACAACACCCCGCACTGCAAGTCGAACGCCGTCTACAAGGGCGCGCTCCAGGGCGACAACGCCCACGCGGTGTGGATCGGCGACGTGCTGATCGAGGCCAAGGCCGAGGGCACGGACACCTACGAGATGAACCGGAACCTGGTTCTGACCGACGGTGCCCGGGTCGACTCGGTGCCGAACCTGGAGATCGAGACCGGCGAGATCGTCGGCGCGGGTCACGCGAGCGCGACCGGCCGCTTCGACGACGAGCAGCTCTTCTACCTGATGGCCCGCGGCATCCCGGCCGAGGAGGCCCGCCGCCTCGTCGTCCGCGGCTTCTTCGCCGAGCTGGTCCAGCAGATCGGCATCGACGACATCGAGGAGCGCCTTCTCGAGAAGATCGACGAGGAGCTGGAGGCGTCGGTCTGATGGCCACCTTCGACCGTGCCCGTTTCATTCGGGCCTGCGGGCTGAGCGAGCTGGAGGAGGACACCCCGAAACGGGTGGAACTCGACGGCACGCCGGTCTCGGTCGTAAAGACCGAGGGCGAGGTGTTCGCCATCTACGACATCTGCTCCCACGCGAACGTCTCGCTCTCCGAGGGCGAGGTGGAGGACTGCCAGATCGAGTGCTGGCTGCACGGTTCCAGCTTCGACCTCCGCACCGGCAAGCCGTCCGGCCTTCCCGCGACGCGCCCCGTCCCCGTATACCCCGTAAAGATCGAAGGGGACGACGTGCTCGTCTCCCTCACCCAGGAGTCCTGAGGCACCCATGGCAACGCTTGAAATCCGAGACCTGCACGTCACCGTCGAGGCCGACAACGCCACGAAGGAGATCCTCAAGGGCGTCGACCTCACCGTGAAGCAGGGCGAGACGCACGCCATCATGGGCCCCAACGGCTCCGGCAAGTCGACCCTCGCCTACTCGCTCGCCGGTCACCCGAAGTACACGATCACCGGCGGCACCGTGCTGCTCGACGGCGAGGACGTCCTGGAGATGTCCGTCGACGAGCGCGCCCGCGCGGGCCTGTTCCTGGCGATGCAGTACCCGGTCGAGGTTCCCGGTGTGTCCGTGTCGAACTTCCTGCGTACGTCCGCCACCGCCATCCGCGGCGAGGCCCCCAAGCTGCGCACCTGGGTGAAGGAGGTCAAGGAGGCCATGCAGCGCCTCAACATGGACCCCTCCTTCGCCGAGCGCAACGTCAACGAGGGCTTCTCCGGCGGTGAGAAGAAGCGCCACGAGATCCTCCAGCTCGAACTGCTCAAGCCGAAGGTCGCCATCCTCGACGAGACCGACTCCGGCCTCGACGTCGACGCGCTCCGGGTCGTCTCCGAGGGCGTCAACCGCGTCCGCGAGACCGGCGAGGTCGGCACCCTGCTGATCACGCACTACACGCGCATCCTGCGCTACATCAAGCCCGACCAGGTGCACGTCTTCTCCGGCGGCCGGATCGTCGAGTCCGGCGGCGCCGAGCTCGCCGACAAGCTGGAGGAAGAGGGCTACGAGGCATACACGAAGGGTGGCGCATCCGCGTGACACAGCTGCCGGGCCTCCTCGACACCGAGGCGATCCGCAAGGACTTCCCGATCCTGGACCGACTGGTCCACGACGACCGGAAGCTCGTCTACCTGGACAACGCGGCGACCTCGCAGAAGCCGCGCCAGGTGCTGGACGCCCTGAGCGAGTACTACGAGCGCTACAACGCCAACGTCCACCGCGGTGTGCATGTGCTCGCCGAGGAGGCCACGGCGCTGTACGAGGGTGCGCGCGACAAGGTCGCCGCGTTCATCAACGCGCCCAGCCGCGACGAGGTGATCTTCACCAAGAACGCCTCCGAGTCGCTGAACCTCGTGGCGAACATGCTCGGCTGGGCCGACGAGCCCTACCGCGTGGACTCCGAGACCGAGATCGTCATCACGGAGATGGAGCACCACTCCAACATCGTGCCGTGGCAGCTGCTCGCGCAGCGCACGGGCGCGAAGCTGAAGTGGTTCGGCCTGACCGACGACGGCCGTCTCGACCTCTCCAACATCGACGAGATCATCACGGAGAGGACGAAGATCGTCTCCTTCGTGCTGGTGTCGAACATCCTGGGCACGGTCAACCCGGTCGAGACGATAATCCGCCGCGCGCAGGAGGTCGGCGCGCTGGTCTGCATCGACGCCTCCCAGGCCGCGCCGCACATGCCGCTGGACGTGCAGGCGCTCCAGGCCGACTTCGTGGCCTTCACCGGCCACAAGATGTGCGGCCCGACCGGTATCGGCGTCCTCTGGGGCCGCCAGGAGCTCCTTGAGGACCTGCCTCCGTTCCTCGGCGGCGGCGAGATGATCGAGACCGTGTCGATGCACTCGTCGACGTACGCTCCCGCCCCCCACAAGTTCGAGGCGGGCACCCCGCCGATCGCGCAGGCGGTCGGGCTGGGCGCGGCGATCGACTACCTGAACTCGATCGGCATGGACAAGATCCTCGCCCACGAGCACGCGCTCACCGAGTACGCGGTGCGGAGGCTCGCGGAGGTCCCGGACCTGCGCATCATCGGCCCCACCACGGCCGAGGACCGGGGCGCGGCGATCTCCTTCACGCTCGGCGACATCCACCCGCACGACGTGGGCCAGGTCCTCGACGAGCAGGGCATCGCCGTCCGGGTCGGCCACCACTGCGCCCGGCCGGTCTGCCTGCGCTACGGAATTCCTGCGACCACGCGAGCGTCGTTCTATCTGTACTCCACGCCGGCCGAGATCGACGCTCTGGTGGACGGCCTGGAGCACGTACGGAACTTCTTCGGCTGACGGGACGAGCGATCGCATGAAGCTGGACTCGATGTACCAGGAAGTCATCCTGGACCACTACAAGAACCCGCACGGGCGTGGTCTGCGCGATGGCGACGCCGAGGTACACCATGTGAACCCGACGTGCGGCGACGAGATCACGCTACGCGTGAAGTACGACGGCACGAAGATCGAGGACGTCTCGTACGAGGGCCAGGGCTGCTCGATCAGCCAGGCCTCGGCCTCCGTACTGAACGACCTGCTCGTCGGCAAGGACCTGGCCCAGGCGCAGAAGATCCAGGAGACCTTCCTGGAACTGATGCAGTCCAAGGGGAAGATCGAGCCGGACGACGCGATGGAGGACGTTCTGGAGGACGCCGTCGCGTTCGCCGGAGTCTCCAAGTACCCGGCCCGGGTCAAGTGCGCCCTCCTGAGCTGGATGGCGTGGAAGGACGCGACGGCCCAGGCCCTGGGCGGAGCCGACGCCGAAAGGAAGACGGCATGAGCGACACCGTGGAGATGAAGCCGGCCTCCGAGGAGGAGATCCGCGAGGCCCTGTACGACGTCGTCGACCCCGAGCTGGGCATCGACGTCGTCAACCTCGGCCTCATCTACGGCATCCACATCGACGACGCGAACATCGCGACGATCGACATGACCCTGACCTCCGCGGCCTGCCCGCTGACGGACGTCATCGAGGACCAGGCCAAGTCCGCCACGGACGGCCTCGTCAACGAACTCCGCATCAACTGGGTCTGGATGCCCCCGTGGGGCCCCGACAAGATCACCGACGACGGCCGCGAGCAGCTTCGGGCGCTCGGGTTCAACGTCTGAGATCCACCGGACACTTGGCTGTGGCCCCCGGCGTAAGACGCCGGGGGCCACAGCCATGTTCAGGGTGACGACCGCTCAGGAGGAGAAGGCCTTCGTGAGCTGGAAGGTCGAGTCGGCGAGGTAGTACTGATTGTGGTCGTAGCGGTCCAGGCGGAGCTGGAAGTTGCGGTGGCGGACGAAGTGGCCGGGGTAGTTGACCGACTCCAGCATCACCGTGCCCGAC
Organism: Streptomyces capitiformicae; assembly: GCF_002214185.1. Classification (NCBI taxonomy): domain Bacteria; kingdom Bacillati; phylum Actinomycetota; class Actinomycetes; order Kitasatosporales; family Streptomycetaceae; genus Streptomyces; species Streptomyces capitiformicae. The sequence goes on from NZ_CP022161.1 coordinate 5,248,442, forward strand.
GTGTAGGAGCGGGGGCAGAAGGTGGCGTCCTGCTTGAACAGGTCCGAGCCGTCGTTGCTCGCCGCGCGCAGCACGAAACTCTGGTGGCGCACATAGCGGCCGTCCGCCATGCGGAAGGAGTAGCAGGAGGAGTTCGCGAGGCCGGAGACCAGCTTGAAGGAGGAGTCCTCCCTGGTCTCGCTTCCACTGCCGGAACTCACCTGGTCCAGCTGGATCCCGCCGCTGCGCAAGTGCCAGTACCGGTCCGGGTAGTTGACGGACCGTACGGACTTCCAGTCGGCGGACGTGGACGGCGGCCTCTTGGTGGGCGTCGTCGACTTCGACGGCTTGGCCGTCGGCTCGCCGCCCTGCTCGCTCCCGGACGAGTCGGAGTCCTCGGAGCCCGAGGAACCCTTTCCCGAGCCCTCGTCCTTGCCGTCCTTCGACGCGTCCGCGGAGTCCTGTGGCTCGGACAGACCGCTCTTCCCATCCGGAGGCGTGGTCGCGGTGGGCGGCGTCGAGGGCAGGGTGAGGGCGGGGATCCCCGGCTCGGCGGCCGAGGTGGTCCGGTCGATCCGATTCTGTGACGCGTCGTCATCGCGCGAGTTCTGCAAGGTGATCGCCGTGACGCAGGAGGAGACGACGGCCAGCGCCAGGGCGCCGGCCAGCCAGAGGCGGCGCGTGCCCGGTATGCGGGTGTCGTCGGGGGCTACACCTGTTTCCCACACCTTCGCGGATCTGAGCACGGGAAGGTTGGGCGTGGTCTGGTCCGGATCAGGTCCGGGCTTTTTTGGCGGCATGCGCGGTTCCCTCGGCGTCGCCGAAGCGGACGCGAATTCGTCATGCGGATCGATGGTGGAGTCAGCTTCACCGATGCGAGAACGTTGCGGTCGTCACGCATCCGGGAGATTGACCGTTGAAACAGTAGTGGACAAGTGGTGTCCGTGGAGTGGTTTCAGTCAGCGCTTCCATAACGGAACGGCCCCGAAAGGACGCGTTGTTGGGGCCTCGTGACACGTGTAGAGGGTGAAACGGGGATATGTGCGGCCGTACGCACCATGTGTACGGCCGTACGCATCATGTGTACGCTCGTACACATGGGATTTCTGTTGCTCATCGGCGCGATAGCCGCCGAGGTCGCCGCCACCACCGCCATGAAGTACAGCGACGGGTTCAGCAAGTTGTGGCCCTCGCTGGTGACCGCCGTCGGCTACATCGTCTCGTTCGTGCTGCTCGCCCAGGCGCTGAAGTCGATGTCGATCGGTACGGCGTACGCGATCTGGTCCGGCGTCGGTACCGCCACCGTCGCCGCGCTCGGTCTGGTGCTGTTCGGGGAGGGGCTGAGCCTCGCCAAGGTCGCCGGGATCGTGCTGATCATCGCCGGAGTGGTGGTGCTGAACCTGGGAGGCGCCCACTGATGGCCCGGCGCTACGACCCGGAGCGACGGCAGCGGATCATCGACGCGGCGATCCGGGTGGTCGGCGAGAGGGGCATCGCCGGGCTGAGTCACCGCACCGTCGCCGCCGAGGCGGACGTACCGCTCGGCTCGACGACGTACCACTTCAAGGACCTCGACGATCTGCTGGTCGCCGCGCTGCGGCAGGCCAACGAGGGCTTCGCGAAGTCGGTCGCCGCGCGTGCCGCCCTGCAGGACCCCGACACCGACCTCGCCGCCGACCTCGCCGCGCTGGGACGTGAATGGCTCTCCGGTGACCGTACGGGCATCGAGGTCGAGTACGAGCTCTACCTCGCCGCCCTGCGCCGCCCCGCCCTCCGCCCCGTCGCCGACGAGTGGGGCCGGGGTTTCGCCGACTGCCTCGCCGGCCGTACCGATCCTGTGACCGCGCGGGCACTGGTCGCGCTGATCGACGGGATCTGTCTGCAGGTGCTGCTGACGGGGGCGCAGTACGACGAGGAGTACGCGCGGGAGGTGCTGGCACGGGTGATTCCCTGAGAACCCGGTGGCGACGAGCAACCCGGGCGCCGGAGAGAACCCGGTGGCGACGACCGTGAACCTTCCTCCGCCCATCGGGGAACAGGGGGGTGACAGGAACACGGCCGAGCGCGGGGAGAGCCTCGTGACAAGCAGGGTCGTGCGCGAGAGCACGGGGGACTGGCTGCCCCAAAGCCGATCGCCGAAGCAGGTGAACGACTTCCTGGCCACCCTGCCCGCCGACGGCGAGGGGACGCTGAAGTCCCTGCGTGAGTGGAACGCCGTTCCCGACGCCGACGGCACGGATCAGGCCGAGCGGGACTACGCCGAGATCGCGGCCCTCCTGGAAGCCGACGCCCAGCCGGTGAAGGGGCTCGCGAGTCTCTACCGCGCCCTCGCCACCGTGCCCGGCGGCACCGTCGTCGACCACCAGGTCGAGTACGGGTACGGGAAACGAGCCGTGGCCCTGAGCTACCCCGGCCGCCTGGACTCCCCGAACGCCCCCGAGAACGCCACGACCGAGTGGCTGCTCGACCCGGAAACATACCGGGTGGTGGGCCGACGTTCGCTCGTCGGGGGTGAGCTGCGAAGCAGCGTCTCGGTGGTGACCAGGGTGGTGGTGCACGAGGAGTCCGAGGAAGGGGCACGCCGGAGCGGCTGACCACTCCCCGAAACGGGCGGCCCGCGCCATTGGGGGGACGCGGGCCGCCCGTACCTTGAGGCGCCTCCCGCCGCTGGTTGGCCCGCACCCTGAGACGCCCCCGCCGCTGGTTGGCCCGCACAGCCCCGGGACAGTTAGGTTGCCCCCATGACCGACACGACTGCACCTCGCACCACCGGCGCCGTGGCCGCCGGCCTCGCCACGATCGCCGCCGACGGCACCGTTCTCGACACCTGGTTCCCCGCGCCCGCACTCGTCGCCGAGCCGGGCCCGTCCGGCACGGAGCGGCTCTCCGCCGAGCAGGCCTCCGAGCTGCTCGGCGGCGGCGCGACCGCGGCCCTCGGTCCGGACACGCGCCGGGGCGTCGAGGTCGTCGCGGTCCGCACGGTCATCTCCTCCCTCGACGAGAAGCCGATCGACACGCACGACGCCTACCTGCGTCTGCACCTGCTCTCGCACCGCCTGGTCAAGCCGCACGGCCAGAGCCTGGACGGCATCTTCGGCCTCCTCGCCAACGTCGCCTGGACCTCGCTGGGCCCGGTCGCCGTCGACGACATCGACAAGGTCCGTCTGAACGCCCGTGCCGAGGGCCTGTACCTCCAGGTGACGTCCGTCGACAAGTTCCCGCGCATGACGGACTACGTGGCCCCCAAGGGCGTCCGTATCGCCGACGCGGACCGCGTGCGGCTGGGCGCCCACCTCGCCGAGGGCACCACGGTCATGCACGAGGGCTTCGTCAACTTCAACGCCGGCACCCTCGGCACGTCGATGGTCGAGGGCCGCATCTCCGCCGGTGTCGTCGTCGGCGACGGCTCGGACATCGGCGGCGGCGCCTCCACCATGGGCACCCTCTCCGGTGGCGGCAACGTCATCATCTCCATCGGCGAGCGCTGCCTGATCGGCGCCGAGGCGGGCGTCGGCATCGCCCTCGGCGACGAGTGCGTGGTCGAGGCCGGCCTCTACGTCACCGCCGGTACCCGCGTCACCATGCCCGACGGCCAGATCGTCAAGGCCCGCGAGCTCTCCGGTGCCTCCCACATCCTCTTCCGCCGCAACTCGGTCACCGGTGCCATCGAGGCCCGCCCGAACAACGCGGTCTGGGGCGGCCTGAACGAGATCCTGCACAGCCACAACTGACCATCGGCGGCCGTGACCTGCGGCCGCCGAATCGATCAATGCTCTGACCTGCTGTTGAGCTGTCGGCAGTTGTCGACGTTGGTCATCATTGAGCGCCCTTCCACGGCCCCAGGACGGCCCGGGAGGGCGCTTGTGCGTTGGGGGAGACCCTCCCCATGGTGGGGGGTTCGCTTCCCGGCGGCTGGTCAGGCGCTTAGAAGATGCGGGCATAGCCCTGGCATTCGGCCGGAGCTGCTGTCATTCGTTCCGCCGACGGCCGGGCAAGTCCGCTGGCATACAACGGCGTTGCCGTCACCGCTGCTGTCACTGCCGTGGTGGCACACTTGGCCAGCCGTTGATCCGGCGGCGGCTTCGCTCCTGCGGGCGATCATTGAGAGTTGAGCCGTGTCCGGGCCGTACGGAGCGACCGGTGAAGCCGGTGGCGTGACTCAGAGGTGCGCGTGGAGTCGTGGCGCGGAGCCGCGCCTGTGGGAAACCCCCGCCGGCTCCGCCTGCGGCTGTTCTCCGCCGGTGCCCAAGTGGTCACCACCGGCCCGCCGCCGCACTCTTCGCCTCGCGAAGCATTGGCCTTTCACCAGCGTGATCACAGTCACCCTGGCACGGCTGGTACTCCAGTTGCAGTTCGCTATCGCCGCTGGTCAGGAGCCTGTTTCCGAGTGTAGCGAGCTGACGGTCCGTCATGTGGCGGGAGTTCGTGACCGGCGGTGCGCGATCGCTGTTGTTCTGATCGTGCAAGAAGATGTGTGCCCTGATGTGTGGGCGGGAGAGCTGGACGAGGTGCTGTTGCGGGTTGGCCACCGGTTCGGGCGGGCTGATCTTCGGCGGCGGATGCGGGACTACGTGCGGGCATTGCTTGGGCCTGTTGGTCGGAAGAACAGCTGGCAGCTTGCTGAGTACACAGGTCACAGTGCGCCTCATGGGTTCCAGAACCTTCTCAGCCGTGCACTGTGGGACGCGGACTCAGTCCGCGACGACGTGCAGGCGTATGTGGTCGAGCGGCTTGGCGAGCCTGACGGTGTGCTGGTCATCGACGAGACAGGGTTTTTGAAGAAGGGCGACACGTCGGCCGGCGTGCAACGGCAGTACTCAGGCACTGCGGGACGCACCGAGAACTGCCAGGTCGCGGTTTCGCCGCGTATGCCTCCCGACGGGGCCGGACGCTGGTGGACAGGGAGTTGTATCTGTCGAAGTCCTGGACGTCCGACCGTGAGCGGTGCCGGGCGGCAAAGGTGCCGGACAGCCGTGGTTTCGCCACCAAGACCGAGCCGGCCCGGACTCTGGTCGCCCGGGCGCTGGCCTCGCCGCTGCCCATCTCCTGGGTGACCGCGGATGCCCTCTACGGTCAGGACTGGCACTTCCGCCGCATGCTTGAGGAAGCCGGCCTCGGATTCGTCGTGGCAGTGCCGAAGTCGCAGCAGATCAAGTCCCTCGCCGGCTGCTGGCGCATCGAGCAGCTCATCGGCGACGCACCCGACGATGCATGGGAGCGGCTCTCGTGCGGGGAAGGCGCCAAAGGTCCCCGCCTATATGACTGGGCAGCCGCTCAGCTTCCCGCCGTCCCGTTCTTCGACGGCGACGAGCCCAGCCATCACAGGTGGGTCATGGCCCGCCGTAGCATCTCGCGTCCGGACGATATCGCCTACTACCTGGCCCATGCTCCCACAGGCACCTCCGTCGGCGAGCTGGTCGAGGTCGCAGGAAGCTGCTGGGCCATCGAAGCCTGTTTCCAGAGCGCGAAGAACGAGTGCGGCCTGGACCAGTACGAGGTCCGCCGGTACATCGGCTGGTACCGGCACATCACACTGGCCATGCTCGCCCACGCCTTCCTCGCCGCTATGGCCGCCAAGGGCGGAACGGAAAGGGGGGCCGCAGAAACGGATCAGCCCTCGCGCCCCTCGCCTTGGCAGAAATCCGAAGGCTCATGGCAACTTGCCGCCCCAGGGCAGGACACCACCGGCACATTGATCAGGTACTGACATGGTCCCAGTGGCGGCGCCGTCACCAGGCAACTGCCAGACGCTGCCACTACAAGCGTCGCACCGCCGGTCGCGAACTCCCGCCACGTGACGGACCGTCAGCTCGCTACACTCGGAAACAGGCCCCTGGCCAGCGGGATAGCGAACTGCAACTGGAGTACTAGAAGCGCCGCACGCCGCTCAGACCCGATAATCTGACGACACGCCAGACACGTCCCGCTACCCATTGTGTGCGCGACATAACATCCCGTGAGGAAATGATCGACACCCGCGGGCTGCAGAAGGCGAGAGAAATGATTGCACGAAGAGGCGTGCTCGTAGCCGGGGCCATTGGCGGGACGGCCCTGGTCCTTCCAAGCTCTAATGGGGCGGTGGCACTCCCGAATGGGACCGTGGTGGCCCCGGGGGCCGGATCTGTCGGCAAATTCCCAGTCCCCACCCTGGACCCCACAACCATCCCGAAATACGTCACCGACCTGGTGATCCCGCCGGTGATGCCGATGGCTCGCCACTCGCAGCGTCACGACATCGACACTTACGTCATCGGCGTCCGGCAGTTCAGCCAGCAGGTATTGCCGCCCACTCTGCCGTCCACCACCGTATGGGGATACGGCTCACTCGGGGACAACAACACCTTCAACTACCCGTCGTTCACCATCGAGGCCAGGGTCGATCAGCCTGTCCGGGTCACCTGGGTGAACGATCTCGTCGACGACCAGGGTCGTTTCCTCCCGCACCTGCTGACGGTCGACCCCACCCTGCACTGGGCGAACCCGCCCGGCGGCAATACCGGGCGCGATTCCCGGCCGACGTTCACCGAGACGCCGCCTCCGTATGATGGACCCGTGCCGATCGTCACTCACCTGCACGGTGGGCATTCCACCGAGGAGAGCGACGGCTACGCCGAAGCGTGGTACCTGCCATGCGCGAACAACATTCCTCCTGGATTCGCCACCGTGGGCTCGTTCTACAACGAGTTCCGGGAGGAGTTCGCCGATGAGCACGGCCTGAAGTGGGAGCCGGGTACCGCGACCTTCCAGTACGCCAACCGCCAGCGGGCGGCGACCCTCTGGTTCCACGATCACACCCTGGGTATGACCCGGCTCAACGTGTACGCCGGGCCAGCCGGGTTCTATCTGCTGCGCGGCGGCGAGTGTGATCTGCCCAAGGGGGCTCTGCCCGGGCCGGCGCCCGCCTTCGGCGATCCACCGGGCACGCGGTACCACGAGATCCCCCTGGCCATCCAGGACCGCTCGTTCAACTCAGACGGCTCGCTGTTCTACCCCACGAGCCGGGAATTCTTCGACGGGTTCCCAGGGCCGTACATTCCCACCACCGATGTATCGCCCTACTGGAACCCCGAATTCTTCGCCAACACCATGGTGGTCAACGGTCGGACATGGCCGAAGCTCGAGGTCGAGCCGCGCCGCTACAGGCTGCGCTTCCTCAACGGATGCAATGCCCGGTTCCTGATCCTGAAGATCGCGGACAATCCGACCGCCCGGCCGGCCCAGTCGGCTGTACCGTTCTGGCAGATCGGCAACGAGGGCGGGTTCCTGCCCGCACCGGTGCAGCTGGAGCAGCTGCTGTTGGCCAACGCGGAGCGGGCCGACGTCATCGTCGACTTCACCGGGATTCCGGAAGGCACCGAGCTGTACCTCATCAACGAAGGACCGGACGCGCCCTTCGGCGGCCGGGGCGTTCCCTTCGACGCGGCGGATCCGGACACTACCGGGCAGGTGATGAAATTCGTGGTCGGCCCGCTGGTGAGCAAGGACAAGAGCGTCCCGCCGGACAAGCTCAAGTTGCCCAAGATCAGGCCACTCGGCTCGGCGAGCGTCACCCGCCGGCTCTCCCTCAACGAGGTGACCTCAACCAACGTCCCCCCAGTGCTGCCTGACACACCGGTCGAGACCTTGCTCGGCACGGTCGACTCCGCCGGCAATCCGGTGCTGCTCGGCTGGGCCGACCCGGTCACGGAGAACCCGAGGCTGAACGCGACCGAAACATGGGAGCTGTACAACTTCACTGCAGACGCCCACCCGATCCACATCCACGAGGTGGCGTTCGAGGTGGTGAACCGGCAACCGTTCAATGGGCCACCCGTTCCGCCGGAGAGCTGGGAGCGTGGCTTCAAAGACACCGTGATCGCTTATCCGGGAGAAATCACCCGGGTGAAGGCAACGTTCGACCACCCTGGTCGCTTCGTCTGGCACTGCCACATCGTCGAGCACGAGGACAACGAGATGATGCGGCCGTACCAAATCGGAGGCAGGCACAAGAAGGACCACTGACACGTCTGCGCCTGTGGTCGGTCACAGCAGTCGGGCGACCACGGAGGCGGTCTCCGCATACAGCTACGGCCCGTGATAGCGAAGGGGGTTACGGCGACGTGGTGGCCTGATCAACTTCGTTTGGCCTCCTGTGTGACCCCTGCGCACGACAGAGCGCCATTCGCTCAACACACGCGAATGGCGCTCTCACCTGTCTGGGGTCACGGGGGTTGAACCCACGACCTCTTCGTCCCGAAGCAACTTGGGCTGGGCCTTCATCTTGGGTTGCTGTGCTTCTCAGCTGCGCTGATGGTCCGCTGGCGTCCGTGCTCGTTCGCCGCTGTGCGTCGGCGTTGTCACGCAGTTACGTAGGTCGGTGGAGTCTTGACCTCGCGTGCCGGGACCTCGACGCGCTGTACCCGGACCGCCATCTGTGGGCCTGGGCTCACATGCTCGGCTTCCGCGGCCACTTCTCCTCGAAGTCCCGCCGGTACTCCACCACGCTCGGCGCTCTCCGCCGGGCGCGCGCCGACTTCCGCGCCGCCCAAGAGCGTGACCCCCTCGGCCTCGACGACCACGAGCCGGAAACCGTTCTGGTCCTCGCCGACTGGCAGTACGCCGGGCATGGCCACACCCTGGTGAGTCGGCGCTCGCCGCCACCATCGCCCGTGATCTACAGCTCAACCGCGCAACCGCCCGCGAAGCGCTCGCCGCGCTGCCAGATGAGAGGGAGTGGTGACCATGCCGACCCGACTGCCTGACCGCTACCTCACGCCTGAGAACCTGGTTGAACTCTTCGAACTGCCCAGCGTCGAAACCGTCTACCAGTGGCGGAGGAAGCGCATCGGTCCTCGGGGATTCCGGGTAGGCCGGTACATCCGGTACGACCCCGAACACGTGCGGGCGTGGGTCAAGTCCCAGATGGAAGGGGCTGCCGCCTGAGGGCCGGACACGTTCAAGATCGGTGGTACAAGACCGTTCCCGGCCCGGACGGCAAGACCGTCAGGGTCAAGACCGACCGCTAAGGCATCGGCCACCGCTACCGCGCCCGGTACGTCGCGCCGGACGGCTCCGAGAAGTCCAAGAGCTTCCCGGACAAGCAGAAGCGCAAGGCCGAAGCCTGGCTGTCCAACATCGAAGCGGACATGTCCCAGGGGCGGTACATCGACCCGGCTGCGGGCTCGGTGACCTTCGCGCAGTACGCCAGGGAATGGATGGCGGCGCTCACCATCGACCCGGTGACCCGCGAGAGCCTGGAGATCAGGCTGGGGGTCCACGCCCTTCCGTACCTCGGTGATCGCCCCATGGCGGCGTTCCGGCCCTCGCACCTGCGCGCGTGGATGCGACAGCTGGAGGCGACAGGACGCGCGGCCTCATACCGGCGGTCCATCTTCGCCAACGTCTCGGCCGTGTTCACGGCTGCCGTGGAAGACCGGATTATCGCCGAGAATCCATGCCGGGCCCGCTCGGTCCGGGCGCCCTCCCTCGACGGGCGCAAGGTCAAGCCGTGGTCCGTCGAGCGGGTCATGGCCATGCACGAGGCGCTGCCCGATGCCTACCCGGGGATGGTGTCGCTGGGCGCAGGCTGCGGCCTCCGTCAGGGACGCCGACGTACCCCTCGGGCGCGCGAACGGCATGCACGCCCTCCGCCACTTCTACGCCTCCGTGCTCCTGGACGCGGGGGAGAGCATCAAGGCCCTCAGCGATTACCTCGGCCACCACGACCCCAGCTTCACGCTCCGCACGTACACCCACCTGATGCCGAACAGCGAGGCCCGCACGCGGGCCGCCGTCGACCGGGTCTTCCGGAACCCGGACAGCGCCGATGACGGCCCCGATACGGCCCACGGGGCAAGCTGACCCCCTGACCTGCACCGCAATCAGAACAGCCACAACTGACCCACGGCCCACGTGCCCGGTCCCGAACGATCCCGAAAGTCCCCACGTACGAGTTATTCGGCGTGACCTTCGGACGGTGCAGGCAGATGAACGGGTGGACCCAGCGTCCGATCAGAAGCCGAACCGACGAAATGAGGGGCCGAGGGATGCGGAAAGACCGGGCGAGGACCGTGGCGCGAGTGGCCACCGGGGTACTGGCCACGGCGGTGGTCTGCTGGCTGCCGACCGGGGCCGCGCACGCCGACGAGACCAACAAGAACTCGCACAACGGCCCCCGGATCGGGCTCATCAACGTCGGGCAGGTCGACGACCCGGCGGAGGACGTGCTGGAGCACACCCTGTTGTTCGGTAACGGGTACCGCTGGGGCTGATCCACCATTCGCTTCGGGGCCCGTACGCGTTCGCGCGCGTACGGGCCCCGAACACGTTTCCGGGATTTTCTTCGCCGTGGTGGCATAGCGGGAGGCGGGTCGGCTCGTCACATGGGGCACAGGGGGCGGGACACCGGGCTCCCCGAGGAAGAGAAGGTGACGATGGATGCCGCAGGGCAGGAGAGTTTCCGGGAGTTCGTGGCCGGGCGGTCGTCGGCGCTGCTGAAGACGGCCGTACTGCTGAGTGGCGGGGACCGGCACGCCGCGGAGGACCTGCTGCAGAACGCGCTCATCAAGGCGGCCGGACGGTGGCAGCGGATCGACGAGCCCGAGGCGTACGTACGGCAGATCCTCTACCGGCAGCAGGTCAGCCGCTGGCGGCTGAAGTGGCGGCGCCGGGAGCTGACCGTCGCCGAACCGCCGGAGAGTGCCGGCGCCGCGGACGGGGTGGCCGGGGTGGAGCTGCGGCTGGTGATGCGCGGCGCGCTGGCCCGGCTGACCGCACGCCAGCGGTCCGTGCTCGTGCTCCGCTATTTCGAGGACCTGCCCGAGGCCGAGGTGGCCCGGATCCTCGGATGTTCCGTCGGGACCGTCCGGTCCACGACCCACCGCTCGCTCGCCCGGCTGCGCGAACTCGCGCCCGAACTGGCCGCTCTGGGCCCCGCCGCGGTCGAACAGAAGCCGTCCGCTGACTTCTCGCCCGTGGAGGTGCGTCCGTGAACGTCGATGAACTGGTGCGTGACGCGCTCCGCGAACAGGCCGAAGAGCAGTCGCCGCTCGGCGCGGGCTTCGCCGACCGGGTGCTGGCCGTCCGGCGGCGCCGCCGGAACCGTACGGTCGTGGGTGTTGCCGCCGCCACGGCCGCGGTGGTGGCCGTCGCTGTGGGGGTGCCCGCGCTGAGCGGCGGCGGGGAGGAGGTACGACCCGCCAGCGAGATGAACAAGAGCGACATCATCGCGCACCCGGACCAGTCGCCGCCGAGGAACATGATCGCCGCGGGGGACACGGCGCTCGCCGCGTTCTTTGTGTACGACAGCGTCAAGCAGCCCAACGGCGACAACATCCGCACCCGTACCTACGGGCTCCTCGACCAGAAGACGGGCAAGTACAGCAAGGTCAAGTGGGCCTTCCTCGACGTCGCGCCCGGTATGCGCACCGCGGCCGTACTGGAGGGCGAACTGCCCGCCAAGCGGATCGGGTTGCTCGACATGATCACGGGCAAGGTGGACCGCTGGATCCCGGTGGACCACGGTGTCGCGTCCGTCGAGTTCTCCCCGGACGGGCAGAAGCTGCTTGCGACGACCTACTCCCGGAACCCCGACCGCAACTTCGCCGACCATCCGCAGAAGGTCAACGGCAAGGAGCAGCCGGGCCCGGTCGCCAGCCGGACCGGGTTCTCCGTCGTGGACCTGGACTCGGGCAAGGAGAAGTGGAATAAGGCGCCGCACTGGAAGGACGAGTCGGGCTTCTTCTTCAACAGCCGGGACGACTTCCAGTGGAGCCACGACGGCGAGACCGTCTGGTCCGACACCGGCGAAGAGCCGTTCAAGGAGTTCTACGACCTCAACGGCGACAAGACGGGCATCCCGGAGTCCGAGAGGTACGTCAGCCACGCCAAGGCCGGGCTGTCCCCGAGCGGGAAGCTGATCGGGGGCGAGTTCGCCGGTCGCGGCGAGGAGATCTCCTCCGAGATCGTCGACGCCCGCACCGGCGCGAGGGTCACCACCGTGCCGGGCCAGCAACTGCTCGCCTGGGCCGACGACGAGCGGGTCATCGCCTGGGGCTGCGATCCGAAGAGGTGCAGCGGTAAGGGCGAGTTCCGCAACCAGCTCATCCTGCTCACCATCGGCAGCGACAAGGTCGTCCAGCTCAGCGACTTCCGCAAGGCCTCGGCGGACTATCCCGGCCGCTGGGAGCCGGTCTTCGCCGAACGCTGGAGCTGACCTGACCTGACCTGAACGGCGGCCCCTATACCGTCGTCAGTTCCTTGTACGCCCTTTGCAGCCCGTCGGCCGTCTCGCGGTCGGCGGGCCGCAGGGGTGCGCGGACCGGGCCCGCGGGCAGGCCCAGCCTGCCGAGCAGTGCCTTCGCCGTCACGGTGCCGGGCAGGCCGGAGGACATCATCAACTCGGTGAGGGGGATGGTCCGTCGCTGGAGCCGGGCCGCCCCGGCGGTGTCACCGGCGTCGAACGCGTCGATGATCGCCCGGAAGTGCCGGGGCGCCGCATTCGCGACCGTACTGATGTAGCCCGAGCCGCCGATCGCGTACAGCGCGAGTACGTACTCGTCGCAGCCCGTGTAGTAGGCCAACTCCGTCTCCGCCAGCACCTTCTGGGTGCCGAGGAGGTCGTACGCGCAGTCCTTCACCGCCACGATCCGGGGGTGGGCCGCGAGCCGGATCATGGTCTCCGGCTCGATACGGGTGCCGGTGCGGCCGGGGATGTCGTACAGGGCGACGGGGAGGCCGCAGGCGTCGGCGAGCTCGCGGAAATGGGCCTCGACCGCGTCCTGCGGGGGCCTGCTGTAGTACGGCGTCACCGCCAACAGACCGTCCGCGCCCGCCTTCTCGGCCGCCCGGGCGAGCTCCACGGTGTGCAGGGTGTCGGCGGTGCCCACGCCCGCCACGACGCGGGCCCGGTCACCGACCGCCCCGCGGACCGCGCGGATCAACTCCGCCTTCTCCGTGTCCGACGTCGTCGGCGACTCACCCGTCGTACCGGACAGCACCAGCCCGTCACAGCCCTCCGCCACGAGCCTGTCGGCGTGCCGCTGGGCACCGTCGAGATCGAGCGCACCGGTCGCGGTGAAGGGCGTGACCATCGCGCACAGGGCACGGCCGAAAGGGAAGGAGGTGGGGCGTGGAGTCGTCATGGGGGTAGTGTCGGCAAGCCGACGGTGTAGCTCCACTTAATTCTTCTACGAGGTATTGGTCAGCTCTGCTAACAGGATGGGCGGCCGAGGCGCTGCTGTGCACCGCCGACCAGCGTGCGGCCCTGCTCCTGGAGTTCTCCGTCCTCGGCACGGGGAGGTCTCCGTCCTCGGCGCTTTCCGGACTCAGCCGGCCAGAGTGGGGGAGCGGGGTGCCGGGCCGTCGCCGCAGGGGTAGCGCGGGGCGGGCGGGGTACCCGAGGTGTCCCGATATGTGAGGAGGCGGGACACCGTGACCGGAACCACCCAAACCAGGCCCGCGCCGTCCGTGCCGTCCGCGCCGTCCGTGCGTTCCGGACCCGGCGGGCACAACGGCCACCACTCCGTGGGACAGCTGGTCGGGCAGGCCACCGAACAGCTCTCCCTGCTCGTACGGCAGGAGGTCGCCCTCGCGAAGGTGGAGCTGGCCCAGAAGGGGCGGCGCGCGGGTCGTGGCGGAGGGCTGCTCGGCGCGGCCGGCGCCGTCGCGTACGTCGGGTTCATGACCCTGGCCGGTGCCGGGGTCGCCGCAATGTCCCTGGTGGTCGACGTGTGGGCCGCCGCGCTCATCGTGATGGGGGTGCTGTTCGTGATCGCGGCCGTACTGGCCGCTGTCGGGCGTGCCCAGCTACGGCGGGCCACACCACCCACGCCGGAGGAGGCCCTGCACAGCGTCAAGGCCGATGTGGACGAGATCAAGGGAAGGGCACGGCGATGATGATGGCCATGGGAACTTCCGGCGGTCCCAAGGAGCGGGTCGGCGCCAAGGGACCGGATGAACTGCGGAGGCAGATCGAGATCACGCGGAGCCGACTCGGGGACACCGTCGAGGAACTGGCCGCCAAGGCCGATGTGAAGGGACGGGCCCGCGCACGGGTGCACTCCGTGCGGGAGCGGGTGCCCCGGCAGGCGGTCGCAGTCGGCGGAGCCGGGGTGGCCGCCTTGGCCGCCGGGCTCTACGTGTGGCGGCACCCCACCACGCCTCCTCCGGCGCCACCACCACTGGCGCGGCTTCGACGCCGGCTGCCGTCCTCGCGCTCCTTGAACGCGAGGGGACGCCGGCTGCCGTCGTCCTTGCGTTCCCTTGCCCCGAGGCGACGCCGGCTGCCGGCACTGCGCTCCCTGAACCCGAGGCAGTGAGTATGGCCCCAGCGCAACGGCCCGGCATTCCGACAGTGCGGACGGGCGACGACGAAGCCGTGGGCGACGGGGCCCGGGCGACGACGAAGCCGTGGGCGACGGGGCCCGGGTGACGTCGGCGCCCCGGGGGGTGACGGCAGCTGCCGAACCCCTTGTCCCGCCGGTCGGTTCGCACAACGAGTGGGATCCGCTGGAGGAGATCGTCGTGGGGCGCCTCGACGGTGCGACGATCCCCTCCGACCATCCGGTCGGGACCTGCAACATCCCACCGTGGGCGGCGCGGTTGCAGGGGCTCGCCGCAGGCTTCAAGTATCCGCGCCTGCTGATCGAGCGGGCGCAGCACGAACTCGACGCGTTCGTCGCCCTCCTGGGGGCCCTCGGGATCACGGTCAGGCGCCCGGACGCCGTCGGCCACGGGCGGCGCTTCGGCACCCCCGACTGGTCGTCGCGCGGCTTCTACAACACCTGTCCGCGCGACAGCATGCTCGTGATCGGCGACGAGATCATCGAGACCCCGATGGCGTGGCCGTGCCGGTACTTCGAGACCCACTCCTACCGGACGATCCTCAAGGACTACTTCCGGCGCGGTGCCCGGTGGACGGCGGCACCCAAGCCGCAGCTGACCGACGAACTGTTCGACTCGGACTTCCGCGTCCCCGAGGCCGGGGAACCCATGCGGTACATCCTCACCGAGTTCGAGCCGGTGTTCGACGCGGCGGACTTCGTACGCGCGGGCCGCGACCTGTTCGTGACGCGCAGCAACGTCACCAACCGCATGGGCATCGAGTGGTTGCGCCGCCACCTCGGACCCGGTTACCGCATCCACGAGATCGAGGGCCGCTGCCGCACGCCGATGCACTTCGACACCACATTCGTCCCGCTCGCGCCCGGCAAGGTACTGGTCAACCCCGAGTACAGCGACGTCGACCAGCTGCCCGACGTCCTCGACGGGCGGGACGTCCTGGTCGCCCCCGAACCCAACCGGCTCGACGAACGTCTGCTCAGGATCACCTCGATGCGCGGCATGTGGCTCAGCATGAACGTGCTCATGGTCGACGAGAAGCGGGTCATCGCGGAGCGGCACCACACCGACATGCTGCGCGCGCTGGAGACCTGGGGGTTCGAGCCGATCCCGTGCGACCTGCTGCACTACGCGCCGTTCGGCGGCTCGTTCCACTGCGCGACCCTCGACATCCGGCGGCGCGGGACGCTCGAGTCCTATTTCGGCTGACCCTTCGCGGCAGACGCGGCAGACGCGGCAGACGCGGCAGACGCGGCAGACGCGGCAGACGCGGCAGACGCGGCAGACGCGTGCGTCCGACCCTCTCGTCGGGCCCGCAGCCGTGGTGGCCACTTGCGGGTGTCCCGGGGCTCCACGTAAGGCTCTTCCGTGGCGGGTCGGCCCTGGACGATGGCCTGTTCGCGGGAGAGTTCGGCGTCGAGTTCGAGGCCGAGGAGGATCGCGAGGTTGGTGAGCCAGAGCCAGACGAGGAAGACGACGACGCCGGCGAGGGTGCCGTAGGTCCTGTTGTAGGAGCCGAAGTTCGCGGCGTAGAGGGCGAACCCGGCGGACGCCGCCAGCCAGATGAGCGTGGCGAGGATTCCCCCCCGGGCTGACCCAACGGAAGCCCCGGCCGCGGACGTTGGGCGCGGCCCAGTAGAGCAGCGCGATCATCAGGGTCACCAGGAGCAGCAGAACCGGCCACTTGGCGGTGTTCCACACCAGGACGGCCGTGTTGCCGAGCCCGATCGCCGTGCCCGCGCGCTCGGCCAGCGGACCGGTGAGCACCACGATCAGCGCGCTCGCCGCGAGCATCAGCATCAACACCAGGGTCAGGGCGACGCGCAGCGGTGTCAGCTTCCACACGGGCCGGCCCTGCGGCAGGTCGTACACCGCGTTGGAGGTGCGGATGAACGCGGCCACGTAGCCGGAGGCCGACCACGCCGCCGCCACCAGGCCGACGATCGCCAGCACACCGCCGGTGCCGCCGCTGCCGCTCAGCTGGACGACCGCGTCCCTCAGAATGTCCCGCGCGGGGCCCTGCGCCAGGTCACCGATGTTGTCGAGCAGCCGGTCCGTCACGCTCGGCCCGGCCACTCCCAGCAGCGACACCAGCACCAGCAGCGCGGGGAACAGCGACAGCACGCCGTAGTAGGTGAGCGCCGCCGCCCGGTCGGCGAGTTCGTCGTCCCCGAACTCCTTGACCGTACGCCGTACCACCGCCCACCACGAACGCCTGGGCAGGCTGCCGGGCCCGTCCGGCCCGTTGCCGGTCCCCGGCCCCGGCCCCGTCCTCGCCGACTCGTCCTCCGGTCGTTTCTCGTCCATGATCAGCCGGGTTTCCCGGACAGGGATCGTGAATCGAGCCCTTGACCTGAAGTTTGGTCGAGGTTGAAGGGTGGGGGTGCACGCACCGACCAGCGATCACCGGAGAGCGACATGACCCGCCGTACCACCGCCCACCCCGCACCCGACCGCCCCGAGGTCGGGGCGCCCTTCTTCAGCACCTGGCGGGTGGGCACGCCCTTACGGCAGCGGCAGACCGTGGAGGCCATCGCCGACACCTGGGAGCGGCGACCCTGGCCCACCGAGGGGCTCCTGGGGTACTTCGTCTACGCCGGAGAGGACGGCACCGACCTGCTGCACTACTCGCAGTGGGTCGACGAGCAGGCGTACGAGGCCTTCGTGCGGACGCGGCGACAGGAACGCAACGACGAGATCGACACCGCCGTGCCGGGCATCGAGCGGGTGTGGCTCGGGCGGTACCGGCACTACCGCAGCCTCACGGGTGACGTCCGCGGAGCACGCGTCCCAGGGTGCGTCGTGATCGTCGACGTCGAGTTCGACGGGCCGGACCCGGCGCGGCAGCGCGCCTGGGTGGACGCCGTCGAGGAGGCGCTGGCCGCCGAGCCGAACCCCCATCCCGGCGGCATCTCCGCCCACTTCCACCTCGGCACCGACGGCACCCGCGTCCTCAACTACGCCGAGTGGGAGAGCGCCCAGGACCACATCGACGCGCTCGCCGTACCGGGCGACGGCGTCGGCTCGGCCACGGGACTGTGGAAGCGCGTCCAGACCTGGCCGGGGCTGAAGGGCAGCACCGTGAGCCGCTACCAGTACGCCCTCGGGCTCGTCCCCGACTGATCCGGGGCAGACGACCGACTCGGGCTCACCGAAAACTCCAACCGTCTGGACAAAAAAAGTTTTCGGTGAGACGGTGGAGCCATGTTGGACGTCACCGTGATCGAGGACCCGGAGGCCGCGGCCGTCTCCCTCGACCCCATACGAGCTCGGCTGCTCGCCGAGCTGGCGCTCGGGCCCGCGTCGGCCGCGATGCTGGCCGACAAGGTCGGGCTGCCCCGGCAGAAGGTGAACTACCACCTCAAGGCGCTGGAGCGGCACGGCCTGGTCGAGCTGGCGGGGGAGCGCCGCAAGGGGAACGTCACCGAGCGGCTGATGCGGGCGACCGCCGCGTCGTACGTCATCTCGCCGCTCGCCCTCGCCGCCGTACAGCCCGACCCGGACCGCTTCCGGGACCAGCTCTCGGCCCGCTGGCTGCTCGCGCTCGGCGCCCGGCTCGTCCGCGACGTCGGCACGCTGATCACGGGCGCGGCGAAGGCCCGCAAACGGCTCGCGACCTTCGCGCTCGACGGCGAGGTCACCTTCGCCTCGGCCGCCGACCGGGCCGCGTTCGTCCAGGAGTTGACCGCCGGTGTGAGCGCCCTCATCCGCAAGTACGACGCCCCCGACGCCGAGGGCGGTCGCGGTCACCGGATCGTCGTCGCCGTCCACCCCACGATCACTGAGCCGGCCCCGGCCGCCGAACGGCCCGCCATGCCCACCAGCACCAAGGAGTGACCGCCATGTCCAAGGAGTTCGAGATCGTCCGGGAGTTCGAGGTCGACGCCTCACCCGAGCAGGTCTGGGAGGCCGTCACCGCGGGCACCGGCGGCTGGATGTGGCCGATGGAGGAACCCGAGCCGCGCGAGGGCGGCAAGGGCCCCTTCGGTTCCACGGTCACCGCCTGGGACCCGCCCCACCGCTACGTCAACCGCGTCGAGAACGTCGAGGACATCGCCGAGCAGAGCGCCAACCAGCTCGACTACACCATCGAGCCGCGCGAGGGCGGCAAGCGCGCCTGGGTCCGGTACGTGCACAGCGGCATCCTCGTCGAGGACTGGGACAACCAGTACGACGCCGCCGACAAGCACACCGACTTCTACCTGCACACCCTGCGCGAGTACCTGACGCGCTTCGCGGGCCGCCCGGTCGCCTTCGCCACCTTCGAGGACGGCCCCGAGGCGTCCAAGTCCGCCGCCGCGTTCACCGCCGTGGGCCGTGCGCTCGGCCTCGCCGACGACACCGCCGAGGGAGCGAAGGTGCGGGCGCGAGGGCCGGAGGGCCAGGCCTTCGACGCCGTGGTCGACTACCGCAACCCGTACTTCATCGGGCTGCGCACCGACACCGCCCTCATCCGCCTCTTCGGCCGCAACCACTGGGGCTACCCGGTCGGCATCAGCGTCCACGACTTCGCGCCGGACGCCGACGGCAAGGCGAACGAGACCGCCTGGCGCGGCTGGCTGGACGGCGTGTTCAGCGCCTGAGCGAGCCTCTTCGGTGACATGACCCGAGCCCTTCGGGGATATGACCCGAGCCCTTCGGGGATATGACCCGAGCCCTTCGGTGACATGACTGAGCCCGGCCCTCCTGACGAGGGCCGGGCTCAGTGACGTAGTCCTACGGGCGGAACCGCAGCACCGACGGGTCGTGGTCGCTGATCTGGTCGTGGAACTCCGAGTTGATGTGCACGCTGTCGTACGTGTACGCGCAGGAGCGCCGGATCGACGGGCTGATCAGGATCTGGTCGAGGACCTGGGCGTTGCCCTGGTAGACGTACGAGTAACGCTCGCTCTTCGGCAGCGACTTGACCGCCGACCACAGCGCGCCGTCGTCCTCCAGCAGCTTGGCGGTGTCGGAGAACTCGAAGTCGTTGATGTCGCCGAGGGCGATGACGTTCGCGTTCTTCTGCGTCGCCAGGATCTCCTTGACGAACGTGTTCACCGCGGTCGCCTGGAGGTGGCGCTGGGTCTCGGAACTCCGCGTCGGCGGCTGGAACTGCGAGTGCAGCGCCTGGTCGCCGCCCTTGGACGCGAAGTGGTTCGCGATCACGAAGACCGACTTGCCGCGGAAGACGAACTCACCGACCAGCGGCTTGCGGCTGTTGGTCCAGGCGGCGTTGGCCGGGTCGATCCGGCCGGGGGAGACGGTCAGGTGCGCCTTGCCGTACGCCTTCGTCACGCCGACGGCGGTCGTGGCGTCGCCGCCCGCGCGGTCGGTGAAGGAGACCCGCTCGGGGTTGAACAGGAACACCTGGCGGATGTTGCCGCCGGGCTGGCCACCGTCCGCGAGGTCGACGGGATCGATGGAGCGCCAGTCGTACGCCGGGCCGCCCGCCGCCGCTACCGCGTCGACCAGCTTCTTCATCGTCTGGTCCGCGGCGACCGTGCCGTCCTTCGTGGCACCGTTGTTGTCCTGGATCTCCTCCAGGGCCACGATGTCGGGCGACTGCAGGTTGTTCACGATCGCGGCCGCGTGGTCGGCGAAGGTGTCGTCGGAGGGGTCCAGGTTCTCGACGTTGTACGTCGCCACCGCCAGCTCGCCGCGCGTCTGCTTACGGGTCGTCTCGCGCTCCAGGCCGCCCTGCTTCAGCGTGCCGATCTGGTTGGCGACGAGGGTGTAACCGCCGAACTGGCTGTAGTCCAGCGGGCCCGTGGTGGTGCCCGTCAGGGCGTCACCGACGTTCGCCTTCGGGAAATCGGCGACCGCGCCCAGCGACTGGATCTGGAGGCGGCCGGTGTTCTGGGAGTCGTAGGACCCGTAGACCGTGCCACCGCGGCTGTTGCGGTTCTCCCACGGCTTGACCGTCACCCACAGCTCGGTGAACGGGTCGGTGGCGGTGACCACGCGGGCGTCGGCGACCTGGACGTTCATGCCCTCCAGGGATTCGTAGTGGTCAAGGGCGTACTTGGCCGGGGCCAGCGGCAGCGCGTTGATCGAGCCGTTCGCGGCGGTGTCGCCGGCCGGGGTGTACCGGGCCGGCACGGACTTGGCGTCGATGACGGTCGCGGCCGGGACGGCGTTGCCCGTGGAGACCACGGTGATCGTCGGCCGGGTGATCTGGGTCACCGACTGGTTTCCGGACGAAGTGCCGCCCGGCACGAACTCGCCGACCGTGCCCGCGACCGCGACCGCGTCGCCCACGGAGACCGTCGGCCGGGAGCCGGTGAAGACGAAGACGCCCTCGCTCGTGGCCGGGCTGTCGTCCGCCCGCGCGTCCTGGATCCAGAAGCCGCGCGACGAGCCGTAGGTGCGTACGCCGGTGACGATGCCCTCGACGCCGGTGACCTGTTGGCCGACCAGCGGGGACGTCCGGGTCGTGCCCTGGATGTCGTGGATGCGTATGGAGTCCGCCTCGGCGGGCGAGGTCAGGACCACGGCGGACACCGTGGAGCAGATGGTGGCGACGGTCAGCGCGCCGATGCGCGCGGTTCTCTTGCTGGGCAAGGGGATCCCTCCGGGGACGTACGTGAGCGCCGGGACGAGGGTGGACGGGGGTGGCCTGCGACCGGTGGGGCGGTGCGACGCGCGTAGAAATCGGGCAGCGGTGCCTGTGGGCAGGCTCGGGGGCGCCCCGGAGCTACCCGTGAGTTTCTACGCGCGTCAATCTCCTGCCTGGTCAGGCCAGTTGTCAAGGTTTCAGCCATGTACAACTCCTGGCAGGTACATGAACCAGGCGGCATGGGTGGAAATCCGTCTAGGCTGAGCGGCTGCGTACTGGTACGTGCGTCACTGGTCGGCCCTGCGTCGGCGCTTCCCGTTTGCTCGTCATTTGCTCGTCATTTGCTCGTCCGGAGGAGAACCCCACCGATGTCAGACAGCTCGCCACTGCCGCCGGTGCGGCTCCCCTCCGAAGCCGAGCTGGCACGCGACGCGCTCGCCACACCGCTGCTCTCGCGTGCCGCGCGGCTCGCCCGCTGGGCCGGGCCGGACACACGAGTGGGTGCCGGGGGCGAACTCGTCGACGAGCAACTCCCGGCCGCCGCCGAGGAGCTCGGCCTCACCGGGGAGGACGCGGCGGCCTTGGCGAGCGAGGCCTGGCGGGTCGCCGTGGACACCGGGCTCGTCGAGGTCGTGGACCCCGGAGAAGGGGAGGAGGGCACGGTCGCCGCGGGGGAGGAACTCGCGCTGCTCACCGCCGGTGGACCGCAGGACGTACTGGGGATCTGGCTCACCGCCGTCGAGGCCGTGCTGGCCGACGCGAGCGTGCCCGACCTCGACGGCATCGTCGACGCCATGGACGCCGGCGGTGAGATCGACTTCTCCGAGCTCGACTGGGACCCCGAGGCCGAGGCGAAGTTCCTCGACGGCGTGCTCGGCAACCTCTACCTCCTCACCGCCAGCGAGGACGGCCCCGGCGACGGGCCGGTGCCGCTGCCCGCCCTCGCCGCGTCGATGATCGTGCCGGACGGCATGGGGGAGCCCACCAACGACGTACTGGAGCAGGTCTCGGACGCGATGATGCGGCTCGACGACCAGTTCCGGGTGCTGGAGCCGATCGGGCTGGTGGAGTATCAGCCCGTGGACGAGGCGCTCATGACGGACGCCGAGGAGGCCACGGCCGCGGAGGGCGCGCCCGTCGTCGACGACCTCGATGTCACGCGGTACGGAATGGTGCGGCTCACCCCGCTCGGGCTGTACGGAATCCGGGCGCGGCTCCAGGAGTCGGGCATCGAGGCGCCCGCGGTCGGGGAATTCGTCGACAAGGGCGCGGACGCGCTGCTCGACGGCACCGCCGGGTTTCCGCCCCGGGCGGCCCAGGCCGAGACCGAGCGGTGGCTCGCCCGCCGCGAGGCGCTGGCGGCGGCGCGGGAGTTGCTCGCCGCCGCGCGCGGCTCCGACTCCGGGGCACCGCTGCGGCGGCTGCGCTGCCAGCAGGCCCTGTCGCTCGTCGGGCCCGCCGCCGAGCCCGCGCTGCGCGAGGTCCTCGACGATCCCGAGCTGGGCGGGCTCGCACGGGTGTGGCTCACCGAGCGGGGGGCCGGGGATGTGCCCGCGCCGTCCGAGGCGATGGTGTTCTGGCTGACCATCGACACGTTGGCCGCGCAGCTGGCGGCCGAAGGGAACTCGGCCGAGCTGCGGGCGCTGGTCGGGGGGTTGGCCCAGCAGCACGGTGGGTTCTTCGCGGCGGCGTGGCGGGTCGAGCACCCGGCGACCGCGGATGTGCTGGAGGCGATGGGGCGAATCCATCCCGACAAGAAGGTGGCGAAGGAGGCCCGCAAGGCGGCGTTCAAGGCACGGTCGCAGCGGCCTGAATGAGCGCCGGGCGTCTCATGGGGTGAGGGGCCGGCCAGGGGCGCTGCGCCGGGTTCATGGAAGCGGGGGATCCGACTTCGTCCCCTGTTCAACCGGCGTTCAGGCGTGGGCGGGACCGTGTGGCGCGACGAACGGGTCCGCCCCTCACGGTCATCCTCCACCGCACGCAGGAGTCAGCATGTCGCTCACCCGCAGGGACTTCGCCAGACAATCCGCGGTCACCGGTGCCGGTGTCGCGCTGGCCGGCAGCGTCGGCGCTCTCGCCACCGCGCCGAACGCCCTCGCGTCGTCGGACACGGAGACGGACACGGACACGGAGACAGGCGCGGAGACGGAGACGGGCGCGGAGACCGACAGCACGGACGAGGGCTCGGCGTACCGGCACGGCGGAGTCGGTTACGGCCCCCTCCTTCCCGACCCGGACGGCATCCTGGCGCTGCCCGCCGGGTTCAAGTACCGCGTCCTCACGTACAGCGGGAAGACCAAGCTGGAGTCGGGCGAGTACACCCCCTCCAACCACGACGGCACGGCCACCTTCGCCGGCCCCCGCGGCACCACCCTCCTCGTCAACAACCATGAGCTGAAGGGCCCCCGCAGCAAGTGGGAGTACCCCGTGCCGCTCACCGAGGGCCTCGTCTACGACCCGGCCGCGTCCGGCGGCTGCACGGTCGTCGAGGTCCGCCGCGACGGCCAGGTGGCCGAGTGGGTCGGCATCGCCGGCACCTCCACCAACTGCGCCGGCGGCAGCACCCCGTGGGGCACCTGGCTGACCTGCGAGGAGAACTCCGACAAGGCCGGCGCCAACGGCATGACCAAGGACCACGGCTACGTCTTCGAGGTCGACCCCATCGACCGGCGCGCCAACCGTGACCCCAAGCCGCTGAAGTTCTTCGGCCGCTACGACCACGAGGCCGTCGTCATCGACCCCAAGCGCGGCCACGCCTACCTCACCGAGGACGCCGCGAACCCCAACGGCCTCTTCTTCCGCTGGACCCCGCCGAAGGGCTTCGAGTACGGCCCCCGCAAGTTCCGCGACCTCGCCGACGACGCGGGCGTCCTCCAGGCGCCCAAGTGCTTCGACTCCGGCGGCAAGTTCGTCGACGACCTCTCCCGCGCCACGAAGATCGGCACGGTCTACGGTGTCGACTGGATCGACGTCCCCGACCGCGACGCGAAGACCGTCGCCGTCCGCAAGCAGTTCGGCACCGACGAGATCACCCGCGCCCGCAAGCTGGAGGGCATGTGGTGGGGCGACGGCGGCGCGTACATCGTCTCCTCGTACGCCCGTGCGGAGAGCCCCGGCGCCGCCCACGACGGCCAGGTCTGGTTCTACGACCCCAAGCGCCGCACCCTGACCCTGAAGGTCCTCCTCGGCGTCAACCCCGACCCGTCCGTCGACGGCGCCTTCGACGGCCCCGACAACATCACCGTCTCCCCCTACGGCGGCATCATCCTCGCCGAGGACGGCGAGGGCATCTCACACCTCTTCGGCGCCACCGACAGCGGCCGCACCTACCCCATCGCCCGCAACGAGCTCAACGTCGGCACCGAAGAGGAGCCCGAGTACAGCGAGTTCTGCGGCGTCACCTTCTCACCCGACGGCAAGACCCTGTACGCCAACATCCAGGACCCGGGCATCCTGCTCGCCATCACCGGCCCGTGGAAGCGGCAGAAGCGGTGACAACCTCCCTTTGCTCGAAGCGGCGCGTGACGCCGACTGACCGTGGGTCGGTTGAGGAACGCCGGTGGCTGTGTACCGGCTGAAGGACGGGGTGAGTGTGGCCCGTATCCCACTGGGGATACGGGCCACACTCTTGTTCGAGGCTCGTACTGACATCTAACATTTCAGTTCATGCAGGCCATACGACCGGTGGGCCGCACCCTGCTCAGGGATCGCGCCTACCAAGCCATCCGGGACGCCATCGTGGCCGGGGAGATCGAGCCGGGGGCGGTGGTGCGGGACGCCGACTTCGCGGAGCTGCTGGGGCTGTCGCGGGGCCCGGTGCGGGAGGCGTTCTCGCGGTTGATCGACGAGGGGCTTCTGGAGAGCAAGCCGCAGAGTTATACGCGGGTGACGCCTGTCGTGGCCGCCGACGTGCGGGACGCGGCCGCCGTGGTCGGGGCCATGCACGAGCTGGCCACCCGGGTCGCCGTGCCCCGGCTGTTCGCGGCGGACGTCGAGACGATGCGCTCGGCCAACGAGCGGTTCGCGGCGGCCGTCCACGTGGGCGACGTCGACGCCGCCCTCGTCGCCGACGACACGCTGCACGACGTCCTCGTCCGGGTGAGCGGCAACCGCGCGGCCGCCGCCACCATCGCCCGCTACACACCTCTCATCCGCCGACTGGAGCGACGGCGCTTCGGCGAGGGCGGCAACTGCCGCTCCGCCGGCCTGCACGAACAGCTGATCGAGGCCTGCGCGGCCGGAGACGTGGACGAGGCGGTCCGCGTCACGGCGGAGATCTGGCGCGGCCTGGCCGAACTCGTCGACGAAGTCGAGAAAGCGGATGAAGTCGATGAAGCGGATGAAGTCGATGAAGCGGATGAAGCCGATGAAGTCGATGAAGTCGACGAAGAGGACCGCTGACCCGAACGGGCCCACTGACTCAGGGAGGACTCCCATGTCCCTTTCTTCCTACGAGCGCTACCCGCTCCTCTTCGGGCCCTCACCGGTCCACCCGCTGGAACGGCTGACCGCGCACCTCGGCGGCGCTTCCCTCTGGGCCAAGCGCGAGGACTGCAACTCCGGTGTCGCGTACGGCGGCAACAAGACCCGCAAGCTGGAGTACCTCGTCGCCGACGCCCTCGCCCAGGGCTGCGACACGCTCGTCTCGATCGGCGGCGTCCAGTCCAACCACACCCGCCAGGTCGCCGCCGTCGCCGCCCGCGCCGGACTCAAGTGCGTGCTCGTACAGGAGAGTTGGGTGGACTGGCCCGACGCCGTGTACGACAAGGTCGGCAACATCCTGATCAGCCGGCTGGTCGGCGCCGACGTACGGCTCGTACGCGCCGGCTTCGGCATCGGGTTCAAGGAGAGCTGGGAACTGGCGCTCAGGGAGGTCGAGGAGAGCGGCGGCAAACCGTACGCCATCCCCGCCGGCGCCTCCGACCATCCCCTCGGTGGCCTCGGCTTCGCCGGTTGGGCCTACGAAGTCGCCGAGCAGGAGCGGGAGTCGGGCGTCTTCTTCGACACGGTGATCGTGTGCTCGGTGACCGGCTCGACCCAGGCGGGCATGGTCGCCGGCTTCGCCGCCCTGGAGGAGGCGGGCGGACGGCCGCGCCGGGTCCTCGGCATCGACGCCTCGGCCGCCCCCGCCCGCACCCGCGAGCAGATCGCCCGAATCGCCCAGAACACCGGTCGACTCATCGGCGTCAAGCGGGAGCTGACGGAGGCGGACGTCGAACTCGACGAGCGGTACCACGCGGGCACCTACGGCGTCCCTGACGAGAACACCCTGGACGCGATGCGCCTCGCGGCCCGCACGGAGGGGATGGTCACCGACCCCGTGTACGAAGGGAAGTCCATGGCAGGCCTCATCGACCTGGTCTCACGCGGCGAGATCGGATCGGACTCCACCGTGCTCTACGCCCACCTGGGCGGACAGCCGGCGCTGAACGCGTACAGCGCGCTGTTCTAAGCAGATCGGGCGAAGTCCGCTGCGGTTCGGCCGCGCCCTGAAGGGGCGCGGGGCGGAACATTCTGCGGCTCCGCCGCGATGGGGGTCCCCCCGCGCGAGCGCAGCCGAGCGTGGGGGAGCGACCAGCCACGACGGCGCCGCAGACGATCGACGGCGTATCTCGGTACTGCCAGCGGAGCGCTTAGGCGCGGCGGACGGACGAGGGGGCGGGCGCGGGCCAGGGGAGACGAGGACGGCTTCCCCGGAGGGTACGAGGGTGGTGGCGCTCCTGGAGGGGAGGAGCGCCCCCATGTCTCTTCAGAGCGCCTGGGCGGCCGGCTTCACCATCCCCCTCACCGTGCGCGACTTCACGAAGTCGCCCATGGCCGTCATCTCCCACTCGCCGGAGAACTGCTTGATCAGCTTCGCCATCATCACGCCGGTCTGGGGCTCGGCGTTGGTGAGGTCGAAGCGGACGAGCTCCTCGCCCGTGGCGGCGTCGAGGAGACGGCAGTAGGCCTTGGCTACCTCGGTGAACTTCTGACCGGAGAAGGAGTTCACCGTGAAGACGAGGCCGGTGACCTCCTGGGGGAGACGACCGAGGTCGACGGTGATGACCTCGTCGTCACCGCCGCCCTCACCCGTGAGGTTGTCGCCGGAGTGCCTGATCGCGCCGCTCACGATCTGCAGCTTGCCGAAGTAGCAGCTGTCGATGTGGTTGCGCTGCGGGCCGTACGCGATGACCGAGGCGTCCAGGTCGATGTCCTTGCCCCGGTACGCCGGCTCCCAGCCGAGGCCCATCTTGACCTGGGAGAGCAGTGGGCGACCGCCCTTGACCAGGGAGACCGTCTGGTTCTTCTGGAGGCTGACGCGGCCCTTGTCGAGGTTGATCTTGCCGGTGGCGGGCGGGGCGGGGGGAGTCGCGGGGGGCATGGGCGGGGCCGGCGGGGTCACCGGGGACTGGATGGTGGGGGCGGGCGGGGTGGCCTGGGGCTGGGGCGGGGTGGGCATCGGGGCGGGAGCCGGGGTGGGTTCCTCCACCGTGACGCCGAAGTCCGTCGCGATGCCCGCCAGGCCGTTGGCGTATCCCTGGCCCACCGCTCGGGCCTTCCACGCGCCGTTGCGCAGGTAGATCTCCACGACCACCAGGGCCGTCTCGGTACCGAGCTGCGGGGGCGTGAACGTCGCCAGGACGCTGCTGTCGTCCGCGTTGCGGATGGTGGCCGTCGGTTCGATGCCCTGGAAGGTCTGGCCGGCGGCGTCCGGGCTGGCCGTGACGACGATCTTCTCGATGCCCGGGGGGAGGGCCGTCGTGTCGACCGTGATCGAGTCGGGGGTGGTGCCGCCGCCGGAGCGGTACGTCACGCCGGGGCCTGTCGGCTGGTTGTAGAAGATGAAGTCGTCGTCGGAGCGCACCTTGCCGTCGGCCGTGAGCAGCAGGCCCGATACGTCCAGCCGCACGGGGGCGGTGACGTCCACCGCGACGCGGGGGGCGGGCAGCGGGATGTTCGAGCCGGGGGTCATAGCTGTCATGCCGGGTGAACGACCCAGACCGCTTTGCCGTTCCCTTACCCGCCCTGGGGCGCGGCCGTTCGGGGGTCAGCGGCGGTTCCGGGGGTGGTTCCGGGCCGTGCGCTCGTTGCCCCGGCGATAGTTCCCGGTCCAGCGGGCCATGACCAGCTGCGGGTCGCCCGCCTCCACCTCCGCGAGGAACCGTGTGGCCCTCGGCCCGCGCAGCATGGTGGCTTCGCGGCCGTGGTGGGTG
Organism: Streptomyces capitiformicae; assembly: GCF_002214185.1. Classification (NCBI taxonomy): domain Bacteria; kingdom Bacillati; phylum Actinomycetota; class Actinomycetes; order Kitasatosporales; family Streptomycetaceae; genus Streptomyces; species Streptomyces capitiformicae. The sequence continues at coordinate 5,276,474 of NZ_CP022161.1, forward strand.
ATCGTGACGGTGCCGTCGGCGTGCCGGGTGTAGGCGAATCCCTGGGGGCGTGACATGTCCCGGATGCTAGTGCCCCGACAGGCAACGTTCGCCCCGTCGCGACGCCCGGCACGCTCCCTCACTCTCGGCTTCTCCCTCACTCTCGGCTTCGCTCGAGCGGGAGGGGCCCCCGCGGGAGGGGCCCCATGAGCGGGAGGGGCCCCCATGAGCGGGAGGGGCCCCCATGAGCGGGAGGGACCCCATGAGCGGGAGGGGCCCCCACCGCCGCACCGGCCGAAAGCCCAAGTACATCCAGTCCATCTACGGGGCCTTCCGGCCGACACACCGAGAGCACGCACCGAACGGCGCTCCTTGACGGGCAAACGTTGCCTGCCAGGGCACTAGGGACACGGCCCGACGGCCGCCCACCGAATTTCGCCCCGGCCGTCCCCGGGGCTGCGCCTCACTGCCAGAAGCGGACCAGTGCTCCCTCCTTGTAGGGCGCGGGTGACACGCTCAGCTCGCCCGAGAAAGGACGGTCCAGGCTCATCGTGAGCAGGAGACTCAGACCGATCAGCAGGGCGATGAGCGTCACGAACGTCAGGTGCGCCTTGAAGCTCTTGATGCCGTAGAGGAGGGACATGGGGATCATCACCAGCGCGCCCCCGTAGACCAGGAGTTTCAGCAGTGTCGGGAGGGACGAGGAGGCCAGGGTCAGCCGTGCGCGGCGTTGGGCGACGACCCCGTCGAGGTGGCTCACCGCCTGGGCGTAGTACGCCTTCTGGGACTCGGTGGTGGGCTCGTAGGACTGAAGCGCCCGGTACACGGCGCGGATGGCCGGTTCGGTCGCCTCGGCGGAGGGCTCGCCCGCGCGCATACGGGGCCACTGGTCGTTCACCACGGCCCGTACGTACTGGCCGACGGCCTCCGTCACCTCTCGGCGGACCGGCTCGGGGAACGCGTCGGCGTCGCGCACGATCTCGGCGCAGTGCGTGGCCTCGGTGGCGACCACGGTCTCCGCCACCCCGATGCCCTCCCACTCGGCGACCACGACGAACGCCAGGAAGATCCCGTAGATGGCGCCGTACATCCCGAGGAGTACGCCGACCATGTCGTTCTGTCCGCCGTTCATGAGGCGCGGGAGTCTGCGGCGGACGACCAGGCTGCCCAGGGCGGCGAACGCGATGACACTTCCGGCCATGATCATGGTCAGGGCGAGCGAGCCGAAGCTGTTGAGCAGCCAGAGTTCCATGGCGGTCAGTCTTGGCGAGCGGCCGGGAGCGGGTGGGGCGTCGAGTTGTCGATCAGCCGAACGGGTGAGGCGCCCCGTCCGAGGGGCGCCATTTCACTCGCGTTTCTACGGCACCACCACGATCTTCCTCCCCACCCCCGACGCGAACTGCTCCAACGCCTCCGGGTACCGCTCCAGGGGCAACCGGTCGCTGATGAAGACCTCCGGGTCGAGGACTCCGTTGGCGAACAGTTCCGCCGCCCGCTCGAAGCTGTGGAGCACCGCCATGGAGCCGGTGATGGTGATCTCCTGGTTGTAGATGCGGTACGGGTCGATCGTGACCCGGGTCGAGTATTCCGCCACCCCGAACTGGAGGAACGTGCCCGCCTTGGCCACCCGGTCCAGGCCGTCCTGGATCGCCGCCGCGTTGCCGGTGGCGTCCACGACCACGTCCCAGCCCTGGGGGCGGTCCAGCTCGTCGGGGGTCGCCGCGGACGCCGAGACGCCGAGCCTGCCGGCCGTCTCCAGGCGGGACGGGTTCACGTCCACGACGTCCACGCTCGCCGCGCCCGTCCGCTTCGCGAGTTCCAGCATCATCAGGCCCATCGTCCCCGAGCCGTAGATCAGGACGTGGGCGCCCAGGCGGGAACGGAGGACGTCGTAGCCGCGGACCGCGCACGACAGGGGCTCCACCAGCGCCGCGTCCTGGGTGCGGACGTGGTCGGGGAGCCGTACGCAGTTCGCCACCGGCGCCACCGCGTACCGGGCCGCGCCGCCCGCCGTCGTCACGCCGATCGCGGCCCAGCGCTCGCAGAGGTTGTTGTGGCCCGTACGGCAGTACCGGCACTCGTAGCAGTACAGGGACGGGTCGACGGCCACACGGTCGCCGACCGACAGTTCGGTGACCCGGGTGCCGACCCCGACCACCTCGCCCGCGAACTCGTGGCCGGGCACGATCGGCAACTTCGGCGCGAACTCGCCCTGGAGGATGTGCAGATCCGTCCCGCACAGGCCGCACGCGGCGACCTCCACCACGACGTCGCGGGGGCTCGGCGTCGGATCCGGGACCTCCGTGACGACGGCCTTGCCCACGGACTCGATGACGGCGGCCTTCATTTCACGGCTCCCAAGGACAGGCCCTGGACCAACTTGTCCTGGGCGGCGAACCCCGCGGCGAGCACCGGCAGGGAGATGACGAGGGACGCGGCGCACACCTTCGCCAGGAACAGGCCCTGGCTGGTGATGAAGCCGGTCAGGAAGACGGGGGCTGTTTCGGCTACCACGCCCGTCAGTACCCTCGCGAAGAGAAGTTCGTTCCAGCTGAAGATGAAGCAGATGAGGGCGGTCGCGGCGATGCCGGGGGCCGCTATCGGGGCCACCACGCGGGCCAGGACCGTCGGCAGTCGGGCCCCGTCCAACTGCGCCGCCTCGATCACCGCCACCGGGACCTCCGCCAGGAAGGACTGCATCATCCAGACGGCGATCGGGAGGTTCATGGAGGTGTAGAGGAGGACGAGGAGCCAGATGTTGTCGAGCAGACCTGTGTTCTTGGCGAAGAGATAGATGGGGAGGAGGCCTGCCACCACCGGCAGCATCTTCGTGGAGAGGAAGAAGAACAGGACGTCCGTCCACTTCCGCACCGGCCGGATCGACAGGGCGTACGCCGCCGGGAGGGCGAGGAGGAGGACGAGCAGGGTCGAGGCCAGGGATGCCACTGTTGAGTTGATGAGGGCCGGCCAGGGGCTGGCGCCGCCGTCCACGCCGAAGAACTCGCGATAGCCGTCCAGCGTCAACGCGGCCGTGAAGGACGGCGGGTTGGTCGCCGCGTCCGACTCCGAGTGGAAGGACGTCAGGGCCATCCAGGCGATGGGCAGGAAGAAGACGACTCCGGCGAACCAGGCCAGCAGACCGAGACCATTGCGTCGTACGGCGTTCATGACCGCCCCACCTCCTCGCGGAACAGCGACGACACCACGCGGAGCGCGAACGTCGCGATGATGATCGAACCGATGACGACCAGGACGCCGGCCGCCGAAGCGAGACCGTTCTCGTGGGCCTGGTAGAAGGTCTGGTAGACGGTGTAGGGGAGGTTCGCCGTGCCCAGGCCGCCGGATGTGATCGTGAAGACGGCGTCGAAGTTCTGGACGATGTAGATCGAGCCGAGCAGCGCGCCCAGTTCGAGGTACCGGCGCAGGTGCGGGAGCGTCAGGTGGCGGAAGATCTGCCAGTCGCTCGCGCCGTCCACCCTCGCCGCCTCGATCTGCTGGTGGTCGCGGGACTGCAGGCCCGCCAGCAGGATCAGCATCATGAACGGCGTCCACTGCCAGACCAGGGAGGCCTCGACCGCTAGCAGCGGGGTCTTCGATATCCAGTCCGGCTGCGGGCCGCCCACGTAGTGCAACAGGCCGTTGAACAGGCCGTATTCGGGGTTGTAGAGCACATGTTTCCAGAGCAGGGCCGCCGCCACCGGGACCACCAGGAAGGGGGCGATCAGGAGGGTGCGGACGATGCCCCGGCCGCGGAATCTCCGGTCCAGGAGGAGGGCCAGGACCAGGCCGAGGACCAGGCTGGCCAGGACCACGGCCACCGTCAGCAGGATCGTCGTCCACACCGAACGGCGCAGGTCGGGGTCGGTGAGGACCTCGCCGTAGTTGGCGAAGCCGGCGAAGCCTCGGGCGTCGGGGTAGAGGGAGTTCCAGTCGAAGAAGGAGATCACCAGCGTGGCCACGAACGGGAGCTGGGTCGCGGCGATCATGAAGATCAGGGCGGGGAGGAGCGGGGCACGGGTGGCCCAGGCGCGCAGCCGGGCGTTCGGTTTGTCGCCCGTGCGTACGGGGGTGGCTGTGATCGGTGCTGTCGTCGTCGCGGTCATCGGCCCTCGTACTCCTCGGAGATCTGCTCGGCGAGCGCCTGCGATTTCTTCAGGGCCGACTCGACGGACTGGCGTCCGGCGATGGCCGCGCTGATCTCCAGGGAGACCTTGGTGCCGAGATCGGTGAACTCGGGGATGCCGACGAACTGGATGCCGGGCGCGGGGCGCGGTTGCGTCCCCGGGTCGGTGGGCCGGGCGCCCTCGATGGCCTCACGGGTCATCTCCTGGAAGGCGGCGGCCTCCTTGACGTACGCGGGGTTCGAGTACGTCGACTCGCGCTTGCCGGCGGGGACGTTGGACCAGCCGATCTCGTCGCCGACGAGCTGCTCGTACTGCTTGCCGGAGGCCCAGGAGACGAACTTCCAGGCCTTGTCCGGGTTCCGGGAGGCCTTCTGGATGCCCCAGGCCCAGGTGTAGAGCCAGCCGGAGGAGTCCGTCTCCTCCACGGGTGCGGGCGCGTAGCCGATCTTTCCCTTCACGGGGGAGGCGGTCGCCTCCAGGGAACCGGCGGCGGAGGTGGCGTCGTACCACATGGCGACCTTGCCCTGCGTCATGTTGTTCAGGCACTCGGCGAAACCGGCCTGGGCGGCGCCGGATTCGCCGTGCTCGCGTACGAGGTCGACGTAGAACTTGGTGGCCTTCTCGAACTCGGGGGAGTCCAGACGGGCCTTCCAGTCCTTGTCGAACCAGGTGCCGCCGTAGGTGTTGACGACCGTGGTGAGCGGGGCCATCACTTCGCCCCAACCGGGCAGGCCGCGCAGACAGATGCCCTTCATACCGTCCTGGGCGCCGTCCGTCTTCGCGGCGAGATCGGCGACCTGCTGCCAGGTGGGATGCGAGGGCATCGTCAGGCCCTCCTGCTCGAACACGTCCTTGCGGTACATCAGGAAGGACGACTCGCCATAGAAGGGCTGTCCGTAGAGCTTGCCGTCGTCGCCGGTCAAGGACTGGCGCATCGGCTCGAGGATGTCCTGCTGGTCGAAGCCGGCATCCTCGGCGACATAGGAGTCCATCTCCTCCAGCCAGCCGTTGCGAGCGTAGATCGGTATCTCGTAGTTGCTGAGGGTTGCCACGTCGTACTGGCCGGCCTGGTTGGCGAAGTCCTGGCTGATCTTGTCGCGGACGTCGTTCTCGGGCAGGACGGTGAAGTTGACCTTGATGCCGGTCTCTTCGGTGAAGTGCGCGGCGGTGAGCTTCTGCAGCTCCTGCATCTGCGGGTTGTTGACCATCAGCACATTGATGGAGTCGCCGCCGGAACCGGCCCCGCCCGCCCCGACCCAACAGCCGGAGAGCAGCGGGGCGAGCAGCGTCCCAGCGGCGACCATGGCGAGCGTCGCTCGCGGCCTCCGTCGGCTCGGGGTGCGCATGAATCGCTCCTGGACATAGATGGATGAAAAGGGCACTGCGTGTGCGCGACCACCCCCGTTCTCGCGTGGGGCGGCTGTTCAGACTCGGATGACCTGGGGCCCCAGCAGCGAATACCGGTGAGCCTCCGACGTGGGCAGGAGGGTGCTGGTGACGATCGCCTCCAGGTCGCCGATCCCGGCGAAGCGGCAGAAGCTGACCGCGCCGAACTTGGTGTGGACGCCCGCGAAGACGGTGCGCCGGGAGGCTCGGATCGCCTGCGCCTTGACCTCGCTGACCGCCGGGTCGGGGGTGGTCAGGCCGTGGTCGCGGGTGATGCCGTTGGCGCCGATGTACGCCAGGTCGATGACGAAGCCGGCGAGCATCTTCGTCGTCCAGTGGTCGACGGTGGCGAGGGTGCCGGGCCGCACCCGGCCGCCCAGCAGCAGCACGGTGGTGTTGCCGGCCTCCGCGAGAGCGCCCGCGGTGGCGAGGGAGGCGGTGACCACGGTCAGCGGCCGGTCCCGGGGGAGTGCCTCTGCGATGAGCTGCGGGGTGAAGCCCTCGTCGACGAAGACCGTCTCGGCGTCCCCGAGCAGCTCGGCCGCCGCGGCGGCGATCCTGCGCTTCTCGGGCACATGGCTGGTCGCGCGGAACGCGAGCGTCGTCTCGAACCCGGCGCTTTCCACGGGATAGGCGCCACCGTGCGTCCGGCGGACCAGCCCGTGGTCCTCCAGGGCACGCAGATCACGCCGTACGGTCTCCTTCGCCACGCCGAGTGCGGCGGCGAGCTCGGCGACGTCGACGGCACCCGTGCGGCGGGCGGCCCGGACGATCTCGCGTTGCCTTTCTTCCGCGCTCATGGCCGACACCTGCTCTCCCTCGCCGTAGTGCTGCCCGTTCGGGCCCGGTGCGGGCCTTGGGGAAGTTTCTACAGCGGGTGCGCGGGGCTGACCAGGCCTGTTGTGCGTCCGATGCTGCCCGACCGTGCCCGTTCGGCGCGGCGGTCGCCCGTCGCGGACCTGGGGCGGAGGTGGGATCGGGCAACGGGCGTGCCCGAATGCGGGAGCGGGCGGGCCCGTTCGGTGCCCGCCCGCTCCTCTCGTACGACGTACGCCCTCGTTATTCGTACGCCGTACGGGCCCTGTGTGCCGTCGCCGTCAGTACGGCCTGTGCCGTTCAGTACGGCCAGATCGGGGGCTCGCTCACGAAGTGGCCGCCGAGGTGGGCGTGCGCCACGTTCCCGGGCTCCAGCTCGCCCTGCTCGGCGATCAGCTTCTCGGCGTACGGCTCGGAGTCGTCCTGCGGCTCGTAACCCAGCGTGCGGGCGGAGGTGAGGTCCCACCACAGGCGGGTATTGGCGGAGGAGCCGTAGACGACGGTGTGGCCGACGTTCTCGGCGGTCAGGGCGGCGTGGAAGAGGCGGGCGCCGTCGGCCGGACTCATCCAGAGCGAGAGCATGCGCACGCTGGTGGGCTCGGGGAAGCACGAGCCGATGCGGACCGAGACCGTCTCCAGGCCGTGCTTGTCCCAGTAGAACTGGGCGAGGTCCTCGCCGAAGGACTTGGACAGGCCGTAGAAGGTGTCCGGGCGGCGCGGGGTGTCGACGGGGATGAGGGGGTCGTCGCCCCAGGGCCGGGGGGTGAAGCCGACCGCGTGGTTGGAGGAGGCGAAGACGATCCTGGGTACGCCCTGCTCGCGGGCGGCCTCGTACAGGTTGTACGTCCCCTCGATGTTCGCCTTGAGGATCTTCTCGAAGGGGGCTTCCAGGGAGATGCCCGCGAGGTGGATGATCGCGTCGACGCCCCGTACGGCCTCGCGGAGGGCCTCCTTGTCGGCGAGGTCGGCGGTGATCGCGTCCGGTTCGCCTTCGATGGTGCGTACGTCGAGGAGGCGCAGCTCGTAGCCGTACGTCGGGAGGAGCTCCCGCATCAGGGTGCCGACGCCACCGGCGGCGCCGGTGAGCAGAACGGTGCGGGGAGCGGGCATCCTCGGGTCTCCTTGCATCGCCATCTATGCATCGCCATCTGTGCACATGAGCGTCCAGTATTCACATTCATGGACACGCTAGGGGTGTGGGTCTGGTGCGTCAAGTGTGGCGCGACGGCGGAAAATCGCTGGTGCGGCACGGGTTGGCGTGCTTGACCGCCCCTAAGGAGGCGCCTTAGCGTGACCTCGTTCAGAAATGTAAACATTGATCAGCGACATGGACCCTTGATCAGAGACAGGGACCCTTGATCAGCGACATGGACTTGGGAGAGCCCGTGACGTCAGCCCCGTCTGCCACTCTCGCCGCTCGGCTCAGTGTTCCCAGCGGGCCGCTGTTCTTCCCCGTCACGGCGTACGGCCCGGACGGCGCCCTCGACCTCGACGCCTACCGGGCACACATCCGCCGGGGTGTCGAGGCCGGTGCCGCCGCCGTCTTCGCCTGCTGCGGCACCGGCGAATTCCACGCGCTCACGCCCGAGGAGTTCCAGGAGTGCGTACGGGCGGCCGTGGCCGAGACGGCCGGACGGGTCCCGGTCGTGGCCGGCGCCGGCTACGGGACCGCCCTCGCCGTCCGCTACGCGCGTCTCGCCGAGGAGGTCGGCGCCGACGGTCTGCTCGCCATGCCGCCCTACCTCGTCGTGGCCGCCCAGGAGGGCCTGCTGCGGCACTACCGTGACCTTGCCGCCGCGACCTCCCTCCCCGTGATCGTCTACCAGCGCGACAACGCCGTGTTCACCCCCGCCACGGTGGTGGAACTGGCCCGCACGGAGGGCATCGTCGGTCTCAAGGACGGCCTCGGCGACCTCGACCTGATGCAGCGGATCGTCAGTGCGGTACGCACCGAAGTCCCCGGCGGCTTCCTCTACTTCAACGGCCTGCCCACCGCCGAACTGACCCAGCCCGCGTACCACGCCCTCGGGATCACCCTCTACTCGTCGGCCGTCTTCTGCTTCGTACCGGAGATCGCCCTCGCGTTCCACCAGGCGCTGCGGTCGGATGACGACGCGCTCGTACGACGGCTGCTCGACGGCTTCTACCGGCCCTTCGTCGAACTCCGCTCCCAGGGACGCGGCTACGCGGTGTCACTGGTGAAAGCCGGGGTACGGCTTCGGGGGCCGGCCGTGGGAGAGGTACGGCCGCCGCTGCACGAGCCGGCGGAGGAACACGTCAAGCAGTTGGGACAGTTGATCGAGCGCGGGTACGCGCTGCTCGAAGAAGGCTGAGAGCGCTGAGAGCGCTGAGAGTGCGGAGAGTGGAGGGCAAGTGAAGGCGTCGACGTTCGTCTACCCCTGGGATGTCAACGGGGATCCGGCCGCCGCGGAGCGCATCGCGGGGCTGGGTGTGCGACAGGTGACGCTCGCCTCCGCGTACCACTCCACCCGCGCGCTCACCCCCCGCCACCCCCGGCACCGCATCGTCACCGCCGAGCACGCGGCCGTGCTGTACCCGCCGGGGACGCGGTGGGAAGGGCGTACGTTGCGGCCGTACGCGGCGGGTGAGTGGGCGCCCGGTGACGCGTTCGGGGAGGCGGCCGAGGCGCTGGCCGCCGCCGGTCTCGAGGTGCACACCTGGGTCGTCCTCGCGCACAACTCCCGTATGGGCGCCGAGCATCCGTCGACCTCCGTGGTCAACGCGTACGGCGACCGCTACCCGTGGGCGCCGTGCATCGCCCAGCGGGCCACCCGCGAGTACCTGGTCGACCTGGCGGCGGAGGCGGCGGTCCGGCCCGGCGCGCGCGGCACCGAACTGGAGTCCCTCGGCTGGTACGGCCTCTCCCACCTCCACGCCCACGACAAGACCGCCGGGGTCGGCCTCGGCGACGCCGGGCAGTACCTGATGTCGCTGTGCTTCTGCGAGACCTGCCGGGACGGGTACGCCGGGGTCGGCCTGGACCCGGACAGCCTGACGGCGGCCGTCCGCGACGCGCTGGAGCCGCTGTGGCGCGGCGAGACCGTCGACGAGGGCTGGCCGGCGATCGAGAAACTGCTCGGCGCCGAACTGGCGGCGGGTACGCGGGAGTGGCGGGACGGCATCGCCCGCTCCCTCCAGGAATCGGCCGTCACAGCGGTACGGGCGGCCGCGCCCGAGGGGTTCCAGGTCCTCCTCCACGCCGACCCGATGACGTACCACTGCGGGGCGAACCCCGGCGTGGACCCCACCCACATCCTGGGCGTGGCCGACGGGGTCGTGGTGCCGTGCGCGGGCGGGCCCGGACTGCTGCCCGCGTTCGCGCAGGCGGGTGTCACGGGGGCCGTGCTTGCCGCCAACTTCGGGGTCGTGTCCGGGATGGGGGGCAGCCCGGTGACCCTGGCGGAGGACGCGGGGCGGGCGGCCGAGCTGGGGGCGACGGAGATCCGGCTGTATCACGCGGGGCTGGCCTCGGACGCGGATCTGGTGGCGGTACGGGAGGCGCTCACGGCAGTGGGCTGACGAGGGGTTTCGCCCTCGCCGTCACTCCTCTACTTGCTGGTCGTCAGAAGCCAGGCCGCCGACAGTACGAACGCCGACCCCACCCCCACCAACAGGCCCTGGAGATCGACCAGTTCCACTGCCCCCGCGCCGATCGCCATGCCCAGGGCGGTCGGGGCGAAGAGGAGTGTGTGGGCGGTGGCGGTCGCGCGGCCCAGTAGGGCGGGTGGGGTTTCGCGTTGGAGGAGAGTGAGCGTGGCGGTCAGGGCGCAGGGGAGGCCGAGGCCGATCGCGGTGCTGCACACGAGGGCCACCGTGTCGTCGGGGATCGCGCGGAGCGCCACGGCCACGCCGGTCAGGGCTGTGCCGCAGGCGGCGAAGGGGAGTTCGCCGAGGCGGCGCAGGAGGAGGCCCGTGGCCAGGCCGATGGTGATCGAGCCCACGCCCTGTGCCGCGTAGAGGAGGCCGGTGTGGGCGGGGGAGTGGCCGAGGGACTCGACCACCGCGTAGATCAGCGCGCCGTTGATGCCGGAGAGCAGCATGGTCGTGCCGCCGGCCAGGAGGAGGGGGCGCAGGCGTGGGTGTGCGAAGAGGTGGCGGGCGCCTTCGGTGGTGCGGGCGCGCACCGACTCGGGCTTTCCGGTGCGCGTCGGCTCGTTCTCGCGGGCCCGCAGCAATCCGTACAGCCCCGCCGCCGCCACGAACGTGATCGCGTCCAGGAGTGCCACCGTCGCGCCGCCGTACGCGGCGTAGAGGCCCGCCCCGGCCGGCGGCGCCACGAGTTTCATGCCCTCGTTGGCCGTCATCCGCAGGCCGTTGAAGTCGCCGAGGAGGGTCTTGTCGACGGCGACCGTGACCAGCGCCGACTCGGCCGCGTCCTGGACGACGCCTACAGCGCCGTAGGTGAGGAGGACGACGTAGAGGAGCCATAGGCCGCTGCGGTCGTCCACTGTGAGGAGGGTGGGGAGGAGGGCGGCCAGGGCGAGGTTGGTGCCGATGAGGAGGGGGCGCCGTCGGACGAGGTCAGCGAAGGTGCCCAGCAGGGGCCCCGCCAGCAGTGGGGCCCACAGGGCGAACGTGCACAGTGCCGCCAGTGCGTCCGAGCCGGTCAGGTCCTTGACCCAGACACCCGCCACCAGCCCCATCGCCGACGAACCGAATCCCGACACCACGACCCCGGTCAGGAACAAACCCGCGTCACGGTTCCGCAGAACACGCGTCATTGTCCATGTCATGGCTGGTCAGCATGGGGCTAAGGCCCCGCCCGGCGGATCGGGCGGATGCCCAGGAAACCGTCGCTCGGCGGGGTGGGCGCGCGGTGAGCGATGAGTTTCCGGTGCGCCGTCGGTCTACAGGACAACGGGAGCGGAATTCCGCGTCCCCGGCACGCCCGTGAAGGAGCAGAGGATGACAGACAGCGGCAGGATGACCCTCGACCTCGGACCCCAGGCGCAGATCATCGCCCGGCTCGCGCGCGGAGTGAGCGACGAGCAGTTCTCCGAGCCGACCCCGTGCCCGGAGTACGCGGTGCGCAACCTGCTCGGGCATCTGCTCGGCCTCACCCTCGCCTTCCGTGACGCGGGCCGCAAGGACCTGGGCCCCACGACGGACACCAGCCCCACCACCGTCCTGCCGGACATCGAACCCGGCTGGCGCGAGGCCCTGCCCGAGGTGCTCGACGAGCTCGTCGAGGCCTGGCGTGACCCGGCCGCCTGGACCGGGGAGACCCGGGCGGGCGGGGTGGACCTGCCGGGTGCCGTCGCCGGTGCCGTGGCCGTCGACGAACTCGTCGTGCACGGCTGGGACCTCGCCCGCGCCACCGGCCAGGCGTACGAACCCGACCCGGCGGCCCTGGACTTCACCCACGGTTTCCTCGCCGCCGCGGTCGACGATCCCTCCCGCGGCGACATCTTCGGCCCCGTCGTGCCCGTGCCGGACGACGCGCCCCTCCTCGACCGTGTGATCGGGCTGAGCGGACGCGACCCGGGCTGGAAGCCGTAAGAACGCTCAAAGGGAGCGCACGGCCACGCCCGCGTCCGTACGCTCCCCCACATGCCCCTGAGCCTCACCGTCCTCGGCACCGCCTCCCCCTATCCGCAGCCCGGCCGGCCCGCCTCCGGGTATCTGCTGCGCGGGGGAGGGGCCGAGGTATGGGTGGACGCGGGGTTCGGGACGTTCGCCGAGTTGCAGCGGCACACGGATCCCACGCGGCTCACCGCGATCTGGATCTCCCATCTGCACGCCGACCACAGCGCAGACCTGGCGGCCGCGATGTACGGCTTCGCGTACGGCGGGCTGACCCTGCCCGCGCCGCTTCCCGTGTACGCGCCGGCCGGCTGCGCGCGGCGGCTCGCGGGGTTCTTCGGGCGGCCTGACACGGAGTTCCTGAGCGGCGTCTTCGACTTCCGGACCTTGTACGACGGCCATTCGGCGCGGCACTGGAACCTCACCCTCACCGCACACGCCGTCGTCCACGACGTCGAGGCGTACGGGCTGCGTGCCGAGTGTCAGGGGCGCGTGTTCGCGTACTCCGGGGACAGCGGACCGTGCGACGCGCTCCCCCGACTCGCTGGCGGCGCCGACCTGTTCCTGTGCGAGGCGGACGTCGACACGCATCGCGATGGCGAACCCCGCGTGCACCTCACCCCCGAGGACGCCGGCGCCTACGCGAAGGGCGCGAGTCGGCTCCTCGTCACCCATGTCGGGCCCACGCTCACCCCGCTGGCGGCCACCGCGCGCGCCGCCGTGGCCTTCGGCGGACCCACCGAGTGCGCCCTTGAGGGCGACACCAAGATCGTGTGACCCAAGATCCCAAGATCATGTGACGGCAAGCACCTCGTCGTTTGTCGGAAGCATTGACGAAACGCGGGGCCCTTCCTACCTTCAACGCGTCGTACTTCGTACGTCATATATGAGACGCGATACGTGAGATCAGATCTCCAGGGACCCAACTGGGATCCGGATCCACGGAGATCCGAGAGGCCGCGCATGACCTCTGTGCCCACGCCGATTCCGTCCCGCACGCAGTTCGTGCTGGAGGGGATCAAACACCGCATCCTCACCGGTCAGTTGACACCGGGTCAGGCCCTGGTGGAGACCGAGCTGGCCGCGCAGTTCGGGGTGTCCAAGACGCCCGTTCGCGAGGCGCTCAAGACGCTGGCCGGGACGGGGCTCGTCGTGATGAGCCAGTACAAGGGCGTCACGGTGCGCATGGTCGACGCGGACATGGCACGCGAGGTCTACGACGTACGGCTGCTCCTGGAGCCGGAGGCCCTGCGGCGCTCGGTGCGGCGCGGCGCCTCCTGGGACGCGGCGAGCGAGGCGCTGGCCAGGGCCGACGCGGCCACCGACACCGCCGAACGGTCGCTGGCCAACCGGGAGTTCCACCGCGCCCTGTACGTGCCCTGCGGCAATCCGCTGCTCGGCCGGATGCTCGACGAGGTGCGCGACCAGGCGGCCCTCGTCTCGGCGGTCGCCTGGGCCGCCTCCCCCTCCTGGGAACGGGAGGCCGGCGAACACCGCGAGATCCTGCGGCTGGCTCTCGACGGCGACGCCGACGGCGCGGCCGCCGCCCTCCACGCCCACATCGCCTCGTTCGTCGAGCGGGCCTTCCCCGAGGCCCGCGAAGACTAGGGGGTGTGGTGAAAGTCCCGCACAGCACCCACGGCGCCCGGCAGGCTCCCCCACTCTCGGCTTCGCTCGAGCGGGAGGGGCCCCCACCGCCGCACCGGCCAAACGCCCAAGTAGCCCCTCCCTCACTCTCGGCTCCGTTCGAGCGGGCTCCTTCCCCACTCTCGGCTCCGTTCGAGCGGGGGACCCCCACCGAGGGCCTTCGTCCGGCACGCCGAGGGCACGCACCGGCTGTGACACCAGCCGTTGCCGCGGCGGGCGCGGGCACCGCACAGGACTTTCACCACACCCCCAAGGCCCAGCCCCGCCACCCGGCAACCCCCGCGGTCCAGTCCTCACATCCTCGAAGAGGAAGGTCATCAATGAGCAGCGTGACGTTCGAGACCCAACGGGCGGCCCTGGCCGACGTGGTGGCCATCCCGGTGACTCCGTTCGCCGAGGACGGCACCGTCGACCAGGGCGCCCACCGGGCCCTGCTGCGTCGGCTGCTCGACGGAGGCATCACGACCCTCACCCCGAACGGCAACACGGGTGAGTTCTACGCCCTCACCCCCGAAGAGCGGTGCCTGGTCACCGAGCTGACCATGGACGAGGTCGGCGACCGGGCCGCGATCCTGGTCGGCGTCGGACACGACGTACCGACCGCGATCGCCTCCGCCGAGCACGCCCGCGAGGCCGGCGCCCAGATGGTGATGGTCCATCAGCCCGTCCACCCGTACGTCGCGCAGGGCGGCTGGGTCGACTACCACCGGGCCATCGCCGAGGCCGTACCGGAGCTGGGTGTCGTCCCGTACATCCGCAGCGCGCAGCTCACCGGCGCCCGCCTCGCCGAACTCGCCGACGCCTGCCCGAACGTGATCGGGGTGAAGTACGCCGTCCCGGACGCCGCCCGCTTCGCCGCCTTCGCCCGTGACGCCGGCCTCGACCGCTTCGTCTGGGTCGCGGGGCTGGCCGAGCCGTACGCGCCCTCGTACTTCTCGGCCGGCGCCACCGGCTTCACCTCGGGGCTCGTGAACGTCTCCCCGGCCGTTTCGCTGAACATGATCGAAGCGCTTCGATCAGGCGACTTCCCGGCCGCCATGAAGGTCTGGGAGCAGATCCGCCGCTTCGAGGAACTGCGGGCCGCGAACGGTTCCGCGAACAACGTCACCGTCGTCAAGGAGGCCCTCGCCTCCCTCGGCCTCTGCCGCCGCGACGTCCGGCCGCCCAGCAGACAACTGCCCGAGGACGAGCGCGCCGAGGTCGCCGCGATAGCCGCCGGGTGGTCGATATGAAGAAGCCGGAAGAACTCAGAAGCCACCAGTGGTACGGCACCGACGGACTGCGTTCCTTCAGCCACCGCGCCCGTACCCGCCAGCTCGGCTACCTGCCCGAGGAGCACCTCGGCAAGCCGGTCATCGCGATCCTCAACACCTGGTCCGACATCAACCCCTGTCATGTGCACCTCCGTGATCGCGCGCAGGCGGTCAAGCGGGGGGTGTGGCAGGCCGGTGGCTTCCCGCTGGAGTTCCCGGTCTCGACCCTCTCGGAGACCTTCCAGAAGCCGACCCCGATGCTCTACCGCAACATGCTCGCGATGGAGACCGAGGAGCTGCTGCGCTCCTACCCGGTCGACGGGGCCGTGCTGATGGGCGGCTGCGACAAGTCCACGCCCGCGCTGCTCATGGGCGCGGCCAGTGTCGACCTGCCGACCGTGTTCGTGCCGGCCGGGCCCATGCTGCCGGGGCACTGGCGGGGCGAGGTCCTCGGCTCCGGCACCGACATGTGGAAGTACTGGGACGACAAGCGCGCCGGACTGATCGGCGACTGCGAGATGACCGAGCTGGAGTCCGGCCTCGCGCGCTCGCCCGGTCACTGCATGACGATGGGTACGGCGTCCACGCTCACCGCCGCCGCCGAGACACTTGGGGTGACCGTCCCGGGCGCGTCGAGCATCCCGGCCGTCGACTCCGGGCACGACCGCATGGCCGCCGCGGCCGGGCTCAGGATCGTCGAACTGGTCCACAAGGACCGCAAGTTGAACGACATCCTCACCGCCGACGCCTTCGAGGACGCCGTCACCACCGTCCTCGGACTCGGCGGCTCCACCAACGCCGTCATCCATCTCATCGCCATGGCCGGCCGGGCGGGCGTCACGCTCACCCTCGACGACTTCGACCGCATCGCCCGTACGGTCCCGGTGCTGGCCAACGTCCGGCCCGGCGGGCAGACGTACCTGATGGAGGACTTCCACTTCGCGGGCGGCCTGCCCGGGTTCCTGTCCCGGATCACCGACCTGCTGCACCTGGACCGGCCGACGGTCTCGTACGACACGATGCGCGAGCAGCTCGACGGCGCGCTCGTCCACAACGACGACGTGATCCGCACCCGCGACAACCCGGTCGCGAGCGAGGGCGGAGTCGCCGTGCTGCGCGGCAACCTCTGCCCGGACGGCGCGGTCATCAAGCACATCTCGGCCGAGCCGCACCTGCTCAAGCACACCGGCCCGGCGGTCGTCTTCGACGACTACAAGACGATGCAGCGGACCATCAACGACCCGGACCTCGGCATCACCGCCGACACCGTGCTCGTGCTGCGCAACTCCGGGCCCAAGGGCGGCCCGGGCATGCCCGAGTACGGGATGCTGCCCATCCCCGACCATCTGCTGAAGCAGGGCGTACGGGACATGGTGCGGATCTCCGACGCCCGGATGAGCGGGACGAGTTACGGCGCCTGCGCGCTGCATGTGGCCCCGGAGTCGTACATCGGCGGTCCCCTCGCCCTGGTCCGCACCGGTGACTCCATCACCCTCGACGTCGAGGCGCGCACCCTCCAGCTCAACGTGGACGACGAGGAGTTGCAACGCCGCCGGGCCGACTGGACCCCACCGCCCACCCGCTACGAGCGCGGCTACGGCGCCCTCTACAACGACCAGATCACCCAGGCCGACACCGGCTGCGACTTCGAGTTCCTGGCCAGACCGGGCAAGGTGCAGGACCCGTACGCCGGCTGAGCGAAGGCTTGTAAGGGGCGCGGGGAACTGCGCGAACAACCCCCACGCACCCAAGGTGCTCCGCCTGGTCGAGCGAGGACTACGCCACCGACGGCTACGACCTCAAGGCGTACCTCGCCGCGTACGACCCGCGCACCTGGGGCTCCGCCAAGCCCAGCGGTCCCCAGGAGGAGGCCCGCCGCGCGTCGGCGGCCAAGCGGGCCGAGCGGGTCGAGCCGGCCGTCGGGTCCAACACCACGATCGTCGGTCTCGGCGACCGCGCCGCCCTCAAGGGCGCCGGTCTCCAGCTCAAGGACGCGGACAACGTGATCGTCCGCAACCTCGAACTCCGCGACGCCTACGACTGTTTCCCGGTCTGGCAATCCAACACCGGCGGCCTCGGCGACTGGAAGACGGCGTACGACAACATCTGGCTGCGCGGCGCCGGCCACGTCTGGATCGACCACGTCACCCTGTCCGACAAGGGCCACCCGGACGAGGACGAGCCGACGTACTTCGGCCGCAACCACCTCCGCCACGACGGTCTGCTCGACATCACCAACGCCTCCGACCTCGTCACCGTCTCCTGGAGCCGGTTCGCCGACCACGACAAAGCGATCCTCAGCGGCAACGGCGACACGGCGACGGGGGATCGCGGCAAGCTGCGGGTGACCCTGCACCACAACGAGTTCACCGGCGTCGTCCAGCGCGCGCCCCGCGTCCGCTTCGGCCAGGTGCACCTCTACAACAACCGATACGTAATTCCAGTCCCGGCCGACACCCACGACTACCGCTACTCCGTTGGCGTCTCCACCGAGTCCGCCGAGTCCGCCGTGTACGCGGAGAACAAAGCCTTCACCACTCCAGGCCATGTCGAGGTCGCCGACCTGGTGAAGAGCTGGAACGGCACGGCGCCCGACGTCGGCTGGACGCCTACCCTGCACCAAGAGATCGACAGCGCCGAGAGGGCCGACCGCGAGGTGGCACAAGGCGCGGGCGCCGGGAGGATCCGATGACCACCAGTAAGTACGACATCCCGCTTCCGATCGTCCTCGCGGGCGCCCGTGGCCACGGCCGCTGGCACCTGGAGAACATCCGTCGGCTGGCGGACAAGGGGATCGTGCGGCTCGCCGGGATCTGCGAGCTGACCCCGCTGGACGCCGACGAGATCCCGGGCGGCCTCGGCACGCCCGAGCAGTCCGCCGACTTCGGGGCGCTCCTCGACTCGACCGGTGCCGCGATCGCAGTGATCTGCACCCCGATCCCGACCCACACCGACCTGGCCCTGACGGCGGCCGAGCGGGGCGTGCACATCCTGCTGGAGAAGCCGCCGGCGCCGTCGTACGCCGAGTTCCGCCGGATGGCGGACGGGGTGGCGAAGGCGGGAGTGGTCTGCCAGATCGGCTTCCAGTCGCTGGGCTCGCACGCGGTGCCCGCGATCCGGCGGATGGTCGACGGGGGCCTGATCGGCGAGGTCGTCGGGATCGGCGGCGCCGGGGCCTGGGCGCGCGCCGAGGCGTACTACCGGCGGGCTCCCTGGGCCGGCAAGCGGCGCATGAACGGCGTCGACGTGATCGACGGGGCGCTCACCAACCCCCTCGCGCACGCCGTCGCCACCGGCCTCGCGCTCGGCGGCGCCACCCGTACCGAGGATGTCGACGCCATCGAGACCGAGCTGCTGCGGGCCAACGACATCGAGTCCGACGACACGTCGTGCGTGCGGATCACCACCGCCGACGGCGGCCGGATCACCGTCGCCGTCACCCTGTGCGCCGAGCACCCGGACGACCCGTACAACGTGGTGCACGGCACCAGCGGCCGGATCACCTTCTGGTACA
Organism: Streptomyces capitiformicae; assembly: GCF_002214185.1. Lineage (NCBI taxonomy): Bacteria > Bacillati > Actinomycetota > Actinomycetes > Kitasatosporales > Streptomycetaceae > Streptomyces > Streptomyces capitiformicae. Next base: position 5,294,737 of record NZ_CP022161.1, read on the forward strand.
AGCAGGACCGTGTACTCGTGCAGCGGGCCGGACACGGCCCGGAGGAGATCGAGTACGGCCGCACCGACCTGCTGGAGAACCTCGTCGACCATCTCGCCGACGGCACCGACCTCCTTGTCCCGCCGGACGAGACCGGCGCGTTCATGAAGGTCGTCGAGGCCATCCGGCTCGCCCCGGACCCGATCGCGATTCCCGCCGACGCCTGGCACCTGCTGCCCGAGGAGGACCGCCGCGTCGTCGACGGTGTCGACGCCCTCGTCACGGCCGCCGCCGACGAACTCGCCCTCTACTCCGAGCTGGGGCGTGTGGCGGAACTCCCTCCTGTCTCGCGACGCCTGGCACGCACTCTCGCCGCACGCGCCTCCTGGGTGCTCCCGCAACCTCCACCGAAAGAGGTGAGCACGTGATGACGACGAATGACTCCCTGGTCCTGCGGGTGGCGGGGCGCCCGGTGGGCCGTTACATCACCCGGCCCGAACTCCCGGCCCGGCTCTCACCGCGCCCCTACCTCCATCCCGTCACCACCCTGTCCGGTACGGCGGTCACCGAGCTGAGCCCCGCCGACCACCTCCACCACCTCGGCGTCGGTGTCGCCGTTCCCGGCGTCGAGGGGCACAACTTCTGGGGCGGGCGGACCTACGTCCGCGACCAGGGCCCGACCGAGCTCGACAACCACGGCTCCCAGCGCCACACCGCCTACCAGCTGCGCGACCCCGACGGCTTCGTCGAGGAACTGCGCTGGATGGCCTCCGCCGGCGAGCTGCTGCGCGAGCGCCGTACGGTCGCGGCCACCGAACTCACCGACACCGCCTGGGCGTTGGACTTCACCTTCTCGCTCACCAACACCACCGGCGCGCCGGTGTCCATCGGCAGGTCACGGTGAGCTGCACCTGAACCCCGGCACCAGCAACGCGAACGTCCCTGCAGCCTATTCGACCGTTGATCGACTCGTAGAAGAGAGCCGTTCATTGACCTCCTCCCTCTCCTAAGAGCGGGACAGTCCAGCGGTCACCCGCTGGGTTTCCGTCACCGGGGACCGGTCGCATTTCGAACGCGTACGGCTCCTCGCCCACCAGGACACGCTGTTCGCGGACACCACCGCGCTCGACGCCTTCGACCGGCAGTACTACCACCACTGCCACACCCAAGGGCATGGTCTTCGCACCCGCCACCGCCCGTGCCAACCCCTACGGCTTCCTTGCCCTCCACGGCCGGATCACCTCCGGCGCCGAGGACGCGGCGTACAAGATCGCCCGGCCCTGGGTGCCCTCGTACGAGACGACCGCCTGGCCGTCGCTGGTCGTACGGGACACCTGGATCGGCTCCGGCATCGACTCCGCACAAATCGGACGACGGCCTGGACTTCTGGTCCTTCTCGTCCCCCGTCACCGTCGAGCACACCTGGGCGATGGGCAACGGCAAGAACCGCTGGTCGGACTCCGCCTTCGCGGGCGACGGCAACGGCTACAGGCTGGGCGGCGACGGCGAGACCGTGGCCCACGTCGTCAACAACTCGGCGGCCTGGGACAACGCGGGCAACGGCTTCACCGAGAACAGCAACAAGGGTGCCATCGTCATCAACCGCACCACCGCCTACGCCAACGCCAAGTGGGTCTACTACTTCGCCACCGGCGTGGCCAGGCTCGGCAAGAATCTGGCCGTCTCCAACGGCAGCGGCTCGGTCAACAAGGGCTCGTCCGTCGTCTCGGCCGGCAACAACTGGGACTCGGGCATCGCGACGCCCGCCTTCCGGTCCACCAACGCCTCGACCACGTTCAACGCGCCCGGCAGTCGAGCGGCGCACTGCCCGTGACCACGTTCCTGACCACGGGCAGCACGACGATCGGCGCGACGATGGACTGAGCCGGTTACCTCCTGTTACCGCCTGACCCGCTTGATCGACTCCAGGGTCGGCACCACCGGCTTGATCGTTCCGTCCGCCGCGAACTCCATGCGATCGATGGTCGTCTCCCGGTGCGTGCCGTCCCCACCGGACTTGCCGGGCCCGTTCAGGGCGAACCGGTGGTAAACCATGTACCAGTCATCGGTACCCGGCGTGTTCACCACCGAGTGGTGGCCCGTGGCGAGGATGCCGTACTCCGGCCGCTTCGACAGGATCGTCCCCCGCTTGGTCCACGGGCCGAGCGGGGACGGTCCGGTCGCGTACGCCACGTGGTAGTTCTCGCTGCGCGTGTCGTCCTCGGACCACATGAAGTAGTACGTGCCGCCGCGCTTGATCACGAAGGAGCCCTCCCGGTAGTTGTCCGGGGTGATGTCCTTCACCTTGGTCGTGTCGAACGACACCATGTCGTCGTTCAGCGGCACGACGTACCCGTGCACATTGCCCCAGTAGAGATACGCCTGCCCGTCGTCGTCGACGAAGACCGACGGGTCGATGGCCTGGCCGCTGAACTGGCCCTTGGCGACGAGGGGTTTGCCGAGGACGTCCTTGAACGGCCCGGCGGGGGAGTCGGACACCGCGACGCCGATGTTCCCCTCGGCGCAGAAGTAGAAGTAGTACTTGCCGTCGCGCTCCGCGATCGCCGGGGCCCAGGCGTTCTTGTCGGCCCAGGTCACATCGGGGCCGAGATCGAGGATCAGGCCGTGGTCCTTCCAGTGGACCAGGTCCTTCGACGAGAACGCCTTGAACCGGGTGCCGCTCCAGCCGGGGAAGCCGTCCGTCGTCGGGTAGATCCAGTAGCGGCCGTTCATGTACTTGACGTCGGGGTCGGCGTAGAGGCCGGGCAGGACCGGGCTGCGGGTCGGCACCGCCTCGACCGTCCAGACGCGTTTCGTGCCGTCCGCCGCCGTGACCGTGTACTTCTGCCGCTTACGGAAGTCGCGCGGTGTGCCCGACCTCGGGCTGACCGTCGCGCCCTCGCCCACCCACAGCTTCGGCGCCAGCCGCCGGAGGTTCGTGTCGGGCTCCATCGGCAGGACGACCTTCGAGGAAGCCTCCGTGACGATCGCGTATCCCTCCTGGCCCTTCGCCGTCACGTCCACCACCGAGGCGGGGCTCACCGGATACGCGGCCAGCAGCCTGTCGTACTCCTCCTGCGTCACCGGGATGACCGTGCCGTGCCGGGGGCTGGCGGGGAGCTGGTAGTTCGTCGACGGGGTCCACTTGCCGGAGTCGAGGTCGGTGGTCTCGAAGGGCAGGTAGCCGCGGCCGCCGTACTCGTCGATGAACAGGTACCACTTCTCCTCGGTGTTCGACTTGAACACCGTCGGTCCCTCGCCGCGGTCCATCGCGCCGTTGCCGATGCAGTCCGCCACGAAGTCGTACTTCGTCGAGGTCAGCGACGTCGACTTCTCACCGGTGATGAACTTCGCGCAGGGGCGGGAGGAGTTCGGATCCCGCTCGTCCTTGGTGTAGCGGTAGTACGTGCCGTCGTGCTGCACGACCGTGGAGTCGATGACCGAGTAACCCGGGTCGTTCCAGACCTTCGGCTCGCTGAAGGTGCGGAAGTCCTTCGTCGTCGCGTACAGCATCTTGTTGTACGTCGAGCCGGTGTGGTCCGGGTCGTCGTCGGCGTACAGCTTCGACGCCCAGAAGACGACGTACGCGTCGAGGCTGTCGTCCCAGTACGCCTCCGGCGCCCAGGTGTTGCCCGCGTTGTCGGGGGAGACCTTGACGAGGCGCTGGTCGGTCCAGTTCACCAGGTCGGTGGACTCCCAGACCATGATGGACTTGCTGCCGTGCCGCTGGACGTGGTCCCAACTGCCGCTGCTGTTCTGGTACATGCGCAGGTCGGTCGCGATCATGTAGAACTTGTCGCCCTCGGGGGAGCGGATCACGAACGGGTCGCGCAGGCCCTTCTCACCGATGGTGGACGTGAGGACGGGCTTGCCGGCGTTCAGCTCACGCCAGTGCAGCGCGTCGTTGCCACGGCTGAGGGCGTAGCGGATCTGCTCGCCGTCGGCGGTGTCCTCCCCCGTGAAGTAGGCGAAGAGATAGCCGGCGTACTCCGTTCTCTGCATGGACTTCCCAGAGCTCTGTGGTTGTTGTTCGGGTTGCGCTGCTCCTGGTGGAGCCGCCAGTAGGCCGAGGAAGAGGGCCAGGAAGGGGAGCAGGAGCGTACGGGCGGTGGGGCGCATGACACATCCTGTGTGAGTCTGGTGGATTCTGTTGGCCGAGCTGTCTCGGAGTCTGATCAGTGGGGTTCAGCGCGTCAATCGGTGTGCGTGTGAAGACTGCGAGCGAAACTTTCGAACGATTTCGCATGGACACGGCAACCCTTTCCGCTCGGGCGGCGACCAGTGATCAGAAGCGGGCCGGGGCGGCCCCTCCGGCCCGCTTCGCTCTCTCCGTCCCCCGGGGGCGATCAATGCCAAGGAAAGGAACGCCCGTGCGTCAGAGCATCGGACGCCACCGCAGAACCCGCACCCTGTCGATCGCCGCTGCTGTGGCCGTCGCCGCGGGGGCGGGCGGCGTCTACGCCGGCCTCTCGAACAACGGTGCCGAGGCCGCCGCCACCACGGTCACCGTCTCCAGCACCGCCCAGCTGGAGTCCGCCGTCGCGAGCGCGGTCGCCGGTACGACCATCCAGGTGCGTGGCGGCACGTACCAGCCGGCGAAGACCCTGAAGTCCACGGCGAACGGCACCGCCTCGGCCCGGATCACGCTCACCGCGTACGGCAGCGAGAAGGTCAGGATCGACGGATCCAAGCTCGCGGACGGCTCCTGGCTCGCGGGGATCTACGGCGACTACTGGACCGTCCAGAACCTCACCTTCCAGAACTCCCCGGCCCAGGGCTTCGTCGCCACCTCCTCCGTCGGCGGCGTCTTCCAGAACCTCGTCACCGCGAACAACGGCGACTCGGGCTTCACCCTGCGCGGCGACGGCACGACGAACAACCTCGTGCGGAACCTGGACAGTTACGGCAACTACGACGCCGCGAACCACGGTCAGAACGCCGACGGGATCGCCGTGAAGTTCGGCTCCGGCACGGGCAACAAGATCACCGGCGCGCGCCTCTACAACAACGCGGATGACGGGCTCGACCTCTGGCAGTTCTCCTCGCCCGTCACCATCGAGCACAGCTGGGCCTTCGGCAACGGCAAGAACCGCTGGAACGACTCCGCGTTCGAGGGCAACGGCAACGGGTTCAAGCTGGGCGGCGGGGGTGCGTCGGTCGCGCACTCGGTCAACAACAACGCCGCCTGGGACAACACCCTGCACGGCTTCACCGAGAACTCCAACACCGGCGCCATGCTGCTGAACCGGAACACCGCGTACGCCAACAAGTCGAACGGGTTCTACTTCGCGACGGGTAAGGCCCGGCTGGCCCGGAACCTCGCGGTGAGCAACGGGGCGGGGAAGGCGAAGCTGGGCGGCTCCACGGTGTCGGCCGCCAACAACTGGGACAGCGGGGTCACGACTCCGGCCTTCAGGTCAACGGACGCGGCGACCGCGTACGGCGCCCGCAAGTCGGACGGTTCCCTGCCGGCGACCACCTTCCTGACGACGGGCTCGACCACCATCGGCTCGACGATGAACTAGCGCGCGGCACACAGCGAAACACCCCCGCCGGTCGTCACCGGCGGGGGTGTTCTGTCGTGCCGGCCGAGGAGGGCTCAAGTCGGCACTGCTGCCGACCGAGGGGGGCTCAGGCCAGCAGGTCCATGCAGTCGAACGAGGTGCCGGGGCTCAGGAAGGCCGTGCCGCTCGAACCACTGACGATGTTGAGCTTCAGGACGTTGTACTCACTGGTGTTCGACTTCCACGCACTCGCAGGGACGTGGTACGTGAACGTGTGGTTGTTCCCCCGGTAGGAACCCGTGGTCAAGGACCGGGTGGACGGCTGCTTCGGGGCCTTCGGGATGGCCGAGACCCAGTTGTTCACCGTCACCCTCGGGCGACCGCCCGCGAACGCGTCCGTGACGCCGATGCGCAGGGTGTGCGCGGCGGCGGCCTGGGCGGCGGTGAGCTTGAAGTAGATCAGGATGCCGTCGTTGACCGCCTGCCACATGTACGCCGGGAAGGACGTGGCCGGATCGCCGCTGCCGATCGTGACGTTGCCCGTCCACTTCGCCGCGCGGGCGTCGGAGGGGTGGGCGTACGTCATCAGCTCGGCGTTCTTGAACTCGCCGGGCGTGCCGTCCCAGTCGCCGAGCCGCCACACGGTCTGCGCGGCGGAGGGGTCACCGGTGATGGTGAGGGAGTTCAGGGCGGTCGAACCGCCGGCGGTCACCTTCACCTCCCGGGTGTGCACGGCCAGCTCGCCCTTGTAGACGGTCAGCGTGTACGTGCCCGGCAGCATCCCCTTGCAGGAGAAGGCGCCGGTGCCCGAGGCGGCCTTCGCCCAGTACTGGGCGCCTGCGTTGGCGAAGCCGACCGTGTAGGCGTACTTGGCGTCCATGCCCTTCAGACCGACGCCGGCGACCTTGCCGCGGCCCGCCTTGCCGATCCAGCCGGTGATACCGAGGCCGTCCACCCAGGAGGTGTCCAGCTTGGCGTGCGACAAGGAAGAAGAGGGCGCCCCGCCGTCCGCGAAGGCCAGGACGTACGGGCCCTGGAGGCCGAAACGTTCCGGCTCGGTCTGGGCCTGGTTGTAGTGCAGGATCTCGTAGAGCCCGGCGCCCAGGTCGTTGGAGTGGCGCAGCAGCGAGCGGTAGAAGGGACCGCCGGAGGCCTTCTCATGGTTGGAGCGGACGAGCCACAGGCCGACCGAACCGGTGGTGAAACCGATGTGGTCGTAGTCGATGACCCGCTTGCCCGAGTAGTGCTTGGAGTGGGTGGTGCCGTCCGCGCGCTTCCAGACGTCACCGGCCTCGATGACCTTGTCGGAGGCCTCGATCCAGGAGTCGGACCCCTCGTTGGGGAACATCCCGGGCTTGAGCCGGACGATGAACCGGGTCGCCGTGAAGGAGGAGTCCGCCTTGTTCGTCCACAGGTAGACGTTGTTCTGGCCGCTGCGGGCCGCGTACCACTGGGTGATCGCGCCGTGCACGGCCTTGATCAGGATCGTCGACCCGGACTGTTTGACGGTGACGGTCGAGGCGCCGAGGCCGGACTCGACGTGCGAGTGCTTGCCGCCGTAGCCCTCGTACTCCTTGCCCTTGTAGACCAGGGACGTGAGGTCGCCGGTGGTCTTGGAGACCTTGAAGACGAGGGAGGCACCGGTGTCCACGACGTAGTTCTTGCCGTCGTCGGAGTAGCCGAAGCCCGCGGCGGACGCCGGCGAGAGGAGGCCGGTGCCGCCCGCGACGGCGGCGCCGGTGGCGGCGACGCCGAGCGCGGTGGCCCCGAGCACACGTCGGCGTGTGAGGCGTCTCTTGTGCGTGCTCAAGGGTGGCACTCCGTTACTGTTTGAAACTTCACTTACTTGTCGTGATGTCAGAGGACTTGTACTTGCAGGTGGTGCCATAGGGGCCGCTGCCGAGCGTTTTCGGTTCCTTGCCGGAGTTGTTGTCCTGGAAGCGGGTGCACACCTTGAGCTTCTTGCCGGTGTCCCCGTGAATGCGGATCCTGGAGAGCGTGGTGGTGTCGCCGTAGTTCTGGTTGACGCCGACCAGCGACTCCCCAGGCGCGGTCGCGTCGATGTCGCTCACCGTGATCGTCCGCTTGTACTGCTTGCTGCAATTGCCGCAAGAGCGCACCAGCTTGCCGATGTTGCGCACCTTGAAGCCGGTGATGCTGAGCTTCCCGGCGCCGTTGAACTGGAAGACCTTGTCCGAGGCCTTCCTCGCGCCACGCCCGATGACCTTGTACGCGGCCTTCGACGACTTGCCCTTGAAGCTGGCGGCGTCCTCACCGACGTCCAGCCACCACACGTTCCGCAGCGTGCAACTGCCCTTGCAGTGCACCCCGTCCGCGCCCGGGACGCCGGTGATCACGTTCTGCAGCACGGCGCCGTCGGCCAGCTCGAAGATCGGGTCCTGGCCCTCGTCCTGGCTGCTGTCGCCGAGCGCGCCCTTGCCGAAGAACTTCTTCAGCTTGCCGTCGTACGTACCCGAGACCTTGATCGTCGAGGAGACGGCCTTGCTGCCCTTGGCCGTGGGCCAGCTGGTGGCGGCGCCGGCGGTGGACAGCAGCGACGTCGTGGCGAACGCGGCGTCGGTGAGGCCGAGGGTGGCCACCGACGCGATCACGGCCCGCCGCTTGGTGACCCGGCGGCGGTGCCGAACGCGCTGCTCTGCAGGTGCGGTCATGTACCCGTTCCTTGGTGGTGGTGACTCCTGTGTCTCCTGGTCGCCACCGGTGGAGAAAGGGTTGCCGCGGCCACAGAATTTCTTACGAATCGCCTTCGTTCGTCGAGTCGTTGTCGTCCTGGCCCGCGAAGTCGCCCGCCACCGCGAGGTCTTCGCCCGCAGCATTCCCGGCCTTTGCGGCCATCGCGTACCTGTCGTCGCCCGCGTCGCGGCCGCCGCGCTCGTGGTTGTACTGCCCGGCGAACACGAACTCGCCCTTCGGGACCGTACGGCCGTCCTTGAGCACCCAGGTGTAGACCAGGAAGCCGTCGTCCTCCTCGACCGTGAGGTCGAAGTCCTGCTCCGGCAGCGAGCGCCAGGCGCCGGACGAGGTGACCCCGCCGGTCTGGGCGATCCGCAGCTGGACGGTGAGTGCGGTGAGCTCCTCGCGCGTCTTCAGGGTCACGTTGCTCTGCGCCCAGAAGTCGTTGCTGTGCGGGTCGACCGAGCCGGCCGACCAGAGCGGACCGTCTTCCTTGTCCGCCGACGTGGACAGCTCCGGGATCGGGGCCTTGGTGGCCGACGGTGTGCTCGACGGCGTCGAGCGGGGCTCCTCCTTCGAGCCGCCCCGGGGCGGCCTCGGGTCCGGGTCCGGCTGGACCGGCGCCCGGCTGGTCGCGGCCGGGGACTCGACCGGCGTCGGCGACACCGCGACGGTCTGGTCCGCCGGTTTCTCCTCGCCGACCACCGCCGAGGCGACCGTGTAACCGCCGACCGCGAGCACGCCCGCGACCCCGGCGGTGGCGCTGACCACCCGCACCCAACCCCACAGCGGTGGACGCGTCGCCTTCCGGCTGCGACGCTCCTCGGGGGCGGCCATACCGCGCTCGACACGGGCCAGAATGCGGGCGCGATCAGGCTCGTGTGCCCCGGCCGACTCGCGCAGCCGGGCACGCAGCTCCTCGTGCACGTCCCTCATCGGTCCCTTCCTCCGCTGCCCGGCACACCGGCGCCGGTCACCCTCGCGCCCGGCACACCTGCACCGGCCACGCCCCCGCCCGTCACGCCCGCACCCGTCATGCCGGCAGGCATACGACCCGGCCCGTCCCCGGTGCCGAGGAGCTTCCGCAACTCGGCCATCCCCTTGGACGTCTGGCTCTTAACCGTACCGACAGAGACTCCGAGGGCGAGCGCCGTGTCCTTCTCCGAGAGATCGAAAGCATGCCGCAGCACCACACACGCCCGCTTGCGGAACGGCAGTCTGCGCAGCGCCGACTGGACATCGACCGCGCCGGCCACATCGGGATTCTCGGTCTTCTCCTCGCGCTGCGACCAGAACAGGGTGATCCTACGGCGCTCACGGACCGCGCTGCGGATCCGGGTGCGCGCCAGATTGGCGACCACGCCACGGGCGTACGCCACCGGGTGGTCCGCCGCGCGGACCCGGTCCCAGCGGTGCCACATCGCGAGCAGCGCGTCCGCGGCGAGATCGTCGGCGGCGTCGGCCTCACCGGTCAACAGGTGTGCCAGGCGGGACAGTTCGGCATAGTGCCGTTCGAAGAAGGCGTGAAACTCCACGGAGGCTGCGTCGTCGACGACAGTGCCCACGGACGACCTCTCTCCTCGCTGCTCGAAGACACCCCGGACGGAATGTCTGTGTATGTCATGTAAATGACATGTGGGTCCGGGGGGCAACCCGGACGAGATCCGGAAGAGTAGCAGTGATCGTGAAGAGCGTTCGTACGGGACTTCGAACGCTGTCTTACAGGGCGAACTCAGATTCCGTAACACGAAGAAAACCTGAATAGGGTTCAACGGGGGAACAATCCAGCCAGCATCCGCGCGTAGAACACCACACGTCCCTAGGAGTACCGCCATGTCCGACGCACAGAAGGTGGCCGACCGGCAGAGCGCCGAGCCACCCGGGGCGAACAGCGTCGATCGCTTCTTCAGGATCACCGCCCGCGGGTCCACCTTCGCCCGGGAGATACGCGGCGGCTTCGCCACGTTCTTCACGATGGCGTACATCCTTGTCCTGAATCCCATCATCCTCGGCAGCGCCAAGGACAAGTACGGGCACACCCTCGACGGGGCCGAACTCGTCACCGCCACCGCCCTCGTGGCCGCCGTGATGACGGTCATCATGGGCGTCGGCGGCAACCTGCCGCTCGCCCTCGCCGCGGGCCTCGGACTCAACGCCGTCGTCGCCTTCCAGATAGCCCCGCTGATGAGCTGGTCCGACGCGATGGGCCTGGTCGTCCTCGAAGGCCTGCTGATCTGCGTACTGGTGGTAACCGGCCTGCGCGAGGCCGTCATGCACGCCATTCCGCAGCCGCTCAAGCAGGCGATCAGCGTCGGCATCGGCCTGTTCATCGCCTTCATCGGCTTCGTCGACGCCGGGTTCGTCAGCCGTATCCCGGACATCGCGAACACCACCGTCCCGGTCCAACTCGGCGCCACCGGCTCGCTGTCGGGCTGGCCCATCCTGGTCTTCTGCCTCGGGGTGCTGCTGACCATCGCCCTGCTCGCCCGCAAGGTCAAGGGCGCCATCCTCATCAGCATCCTGGTGATGACGGTCGTTGCGATCGTGATCAACTCGGCGGCCGACATCAAGAGCTGGGGCCTGACCACGCCGAAGGTCCCCGACGACATCGTCGCCGCCCCCGAGTTCGGGCTGATCGGCGACTTCAGCCTCTTCGGTTCGTTCGGCGAGACCACCGTCATCACGGTCGTCCTGCTGATCTTCACCCTGCTGCTGTCCGACTTCTTCGACACGATGGGCACGGTCGTCGGCATCACCGCCGAGGCCGGCCTGCTCGACGAGCAGGGCAAGGTCCCGAACCTCGGCCGCGTCCTCCTCATCGACGGCGCCGCGGCCGTCGCGGGCGGTGCCGCCTCCTCGTCCTCGGCGACCTCCTACATCGAGTCCGCCGCCGGTGTCGGCGAGGGCGCGCGCACCGGCTTCTCGAACCTCATCACCGGCGGCCTCTTCGCGGTCGCCCTCTTCCTGACCCCGCTGCTGACCATCGTCCCGATGCAGGCCGCCGCCCCCGCGCTCGTCGCCGTCGGCTTCCTGATGATGACCCAGGTCAAGCACATCGAGTGGGACAAGTACGAGATCGCCATCCCCGCGTTCCTGACCATCGCCGTGATGCCGTTCACCTACTCCATCACCAACGGCATCGGCGCCGGCTTCCTCGCCTACGTCCTCATCAAGACGGTCCTCGGCAAGGCCCGGGAAGTGCACTGGCTGCTGTGGGGCACCTCGGCGCTGTTCCTGGTGTACTTCGCGATCAACCCGGTCCAGCAGCTGTTCGGCGTGAAGTGACGCCACAGGCGCGCTGACACACCGACGGGGCGAAGGGCCGCCCCCGGGGAGAGAGAAGGGCCGCCCCCCGGGGGGAGAGGGGCGGCCCTTCCCTTATTCAGATGGCTTTCGCGCGGCGGAGGTTCACTGCTCCAGCGCCGCCCGCATCACAGCTTTGGCCACCGGCGCGGCCAACCCGTTGCCGCTGACCTCGGAGCGCGCCGCGTTCGACTGCTCCACGACGACCGCGACGGCGACCTCCTTGCCGTCGGCCTTCCCGTACGACGTGAACCAGGCGTACGGCGTCTTGCTGTTGTTCTCACCGTGCTGGGCGGTGCCGGTCTTGCCGCCCACGGTCGCCCCGCTGATCTGCGCGTTCGTCCCCGTGCCGTCCTCGACGACCGTCTGCATCGCCGACTGCAACTGCTCGGCCGTGGAGGAACTGACGATCTCCTTGGTGTCGGCCTCGGCGTCGTAGTCCTCCAGCACATCGCCGCCACTGTCGGTGATCTGCGCCACCATGTGCGGCGAGACCAGCTTGCCGCCGCCCGCGATCGCCGCCGACACCATGGCCATCTGCAGCGGGGTCGCCGTGACGTCGTACTGCCCGATACCGGTCAGCGCGGTGGACGGCTTGTCCATGTCCGAGGGGTTGTGAGCAGGTGTGTGTCGGCTGCCCGCTGCGGACGCGTTGCACCCTCCAGGACCGGACGCACTCTCAACGTCCACCCCCAGTACGAACTGCCGGCCGCCGCCCGGGACCAGGCCGCCACCGACGCTGGCCGGCAGGACGAGTATCGCCGATGGCGGCCGCCGGTCGAACGGGCCATCGCCTGGCTTGTCGCCAAGGGCAACCGCCGGGTTCCCTACCGCGGCGTCTTCGCCAACAACATCTGGGCATCCCCTCACTTCAACCCGGTGAACCGGCGCCCGAAGCGGTCCGGCCAGGAACCGCCGCCGTGGACAACGATGTCCGGTAGGAGTTCGAGCCCTCACGCGCCTCCAACACCACGGTGGCCGGGCGCCCCGCTCCCTCCCGGACCCTCAGGGTCCGTTCCTCGCTCCAACCGCGCATGCGGAACTCGCCACGGCCGAGATGCTCCAGCGTGCAGAACAGCCGCCCACCTGTCACCAGCCGCAGAGCGCCCCGATGGATCACGATCTCGGCCGGAACGACATTCCGCCGCGCATCGCGCGCCAGGAAGTGCCCGGGCCCCTCCCAATCGGTGAAGGCTTCCGGCAGCGGGAAACGGCAGGTGTAGCGGTGGAGTTCAGCCGGATCCAAGGGAACCTCGGGGCGCCGTTCGAGCGCTGCGGGGCTGCGCAGACGGGCCCGGAGGTCTGCGGGGAACAGCCCGGCCAGGGCCGCCGTGTGGTGCAGATCGATCACCGCGAGGACGAGTTCCTCGTCCATGCCGTTCACCATGGCGTGTTGCCGCCAGGAGGCCGCGAACCATAGCGATCCGGGCTGCCAGTGCCCCGTCCCGCCCACGAACACGGCCAGGGACCCAGCACCACCGGCCAGCGGCAGGTACAACCGGCACAAGCCCCAAGGCGGACCATTCTTGGCCGCCCGAAGATTGGAGAGCACAGCCCCCGGGGTCATTGCCACCAGGCGCACGGAACGCAGCGGAGCCGGAAGCCCCCGGAGGATGTCGGCGAGCAGTGGCACCCGCTTGAGCCACTGCGTCGCTGCGAACTTCCGCAGGCCCGGCCCTGCGAAGTCGGTCCGCGTGAGGTCACCCCCCGGGCTGTGCAGCGCGAGCACCTGATGGTTCTCGACCCCGGCCAATGGCGCGCCGGCCGCCCGCAGCGCAATCAGTTCGGCACGCAACAGGCCTGGGTCACCCACCAGGCCCAGCTCCACGGCATCGGGAAGGAGCCGGCCCTGGGGGTCGCGCATCCGCGATGTCTCGCGCACCAATCTCATCCGAACTGGTCGACGGCGAGTTTGATCACCAGCCCGGTGACGACCACGAGCAGGACACCGCGGATGAAACCGGAGCCCCGCTTCAACGCAGTCCGGGCTCCGATGGTGGCGCCCGCGACGTTGCAGACGGCCATCCCCGCGCCCAAGGTCCACAGGATGTGGCCCTGCGCGGCGAAGACCGTGAGCGCGCCCAAGTTCGTCCCGACGTTCACGATCTTCGCCAGCGCCGAACTCTCCAGGAACTCCATGGACAGGAGAGCGGTGAAGCTCATGATGAGGAAGGTCCCGGTACCGGGTCCGAAGACGCCGTCGTAGAAGCCGACGCCGCAGCCGGCCAAGCCGACGGCCATCAGCCTCCGCCGTCCGCTGACCGCGTCGGCGGTCTCGATCACGGATCCGAAGCTCGGGCGCAGCGTCACGAACGCCGCCACTCCGATGAGCAAGGCCATGATCAACGGCCGGAACCAGTCGGCCGGCAGGCTGGAGGCGGACAGGGCGCCGATCCCGGCGGAGGGGATCGCGAGGCCGGCTGCGGACAGCGCCACGGACCGGTCCAGTTTCGTACGCCGCGCATAGGTGACGGCGGCAACGCTGGTGCCCGTGATCGCCGTCAGTTTGTTGGTGCCCAGCACGGTGGCAGGCGCCATGGTGGGAAACGCCACCAGCAGCGTCGGGATCAGGATCAGCCCGCCGCCCCCCACCACTGCGTCCACCCATCCGGCCGCAGTCGCGGCCACCAGAAGGGCGGCGACTATCTCTGCATCCATGCTGGTCCTTCCATGGCGTCCGGCGAGCCCGCCGGAGCAAGAGCACTCACGACAATCACGAAACCCCGAGGACGCGGTTCCATAGAGGGGACATGACAAGACTCCACGTCACAGGCGGGCCGTAAGGACCCAACAAGCTTTATGCATATTACTTGCAATAGCAAGCTCGTTGCTTCAGTGCCCATCCATATGCCGCTGCCTCGAAGTCCGGCGGGCATGGGCTCCCTATGGTCAAGTCACTCGTAGTGATGCTCTAGGGACGGAGAGGGTCAACAGACGTGATGGAGCACCGTGTGGTCATCGTGACGGGTGGGGGTACGGGCATCGGAGCCGCCTGTGTCCGGCTGTTACGGGAGGCGGGGCACCAAGTGGTCGCCTCCGGGCGGCGCCCCGAGCCGTTGCGGCGCCTCGCGGAGGAGACCGGTGCCTCGCCCATCCGTCCGACGTCGGTGACCCCGACGCCGCCGCGGGCCTGGTCGACGCGGCCCTGACGTCCTACGGACGGCTGGACGGGCTTGTCCTGAACGCGGACATCGGCCGCGGCGGCACCGTCGGGGACCTGTCGATGGAGGACTGGGAGGACGTGATGCGCACGAACGTCACCGGCCCCCTGCTGCTTCTGCGTGCGGCGATCCCCCACCTGCTGCGGTCGCACGGGACGGTGGTCGCCGTCGCGTCGGTGTCCGCCCTGCGCAACGGCGCGGGCAATGCCGCGTACGCGACCTCCAAGGCGGCACTGCTCCTACTCTGTCGCTCCCTGGCCGTCGACTATGGGCGCCGAGGTCTGCGCGCCAACATCGTGTGCCCGAGCTGGGTGCGCAGCGAGATGGCCGACCGGCGGATGGCGCGCTTCGCCGCGGAAGCGGGGCCGGGCGACGGTGGTGCGGAGGCCGCCTACGGCGAGGCGACCCGACCTCTGCCCCTGGGGCGCCCGGGTGAGCCGCGCGAAGTCGCGGAGGCGATCGACTGGTTGCTGTCTCCGGCCGCCTCTACGTCAACGGCGCGGTTCTGACCGTCGACGGTGGGGCGACGGCGCTCGATCCCGGAACCCTCGCTTTCGACTTCCGCATCGAACCCCGGGGCAACGCGGAGCAGTGACAGCGGTACTGCTCTCCCCGTTCCCCCGATCTGCTGCACGCCCAATCCCCACGCCACCCGCACCCCACACCCGCACTGCGCGCCCGACCCTGGCACGCCGCGTGGCGTCACGGCCTCCGGGCGGAGGAGGACCGCGGCCGCTCGGTGACCGCGTCCGCCATCGACGGCCACACTCCGGCGATGACGAGAAGCGTCGCCAGAGTGCCCTGTTCGAGACCTGGCAGCGGGCAGGGGGCGGCAGCCGGGGCGGCACCGCCGAGCTTGCCCCGTCGGGCCTCGCCGAGTGCGCCGGCGAGCGCGGCTGCCGCAAGGCGGTCGCTTCCGATGCCCGCGTCCTGAGCGCGTTCGCTCGCTTCCTCGTACGCGCCCGACGGGGTGTACCGCTGTAGCTCCAGGATCGCGTCGTACGTCTCGATGGTTTGCCGATGGGCCTGCAACGCGAGCGGTCCACGGGAGCGGAGCACCTGCCGGATCCGGGTCTTTTGCGGCTGGACGAGGACCACTTGAGGTACGGCGCCGGTCAGGTCGTGCCACATAGGCCAGAGCACCCAGAGGATTCGAAGGGACTCCACGGCCCGGGCCAGCGTGAAGGCGGTGGGCACCAGCAGGGAGGCCGCGCGGAAGAAGCCGTGGACGCTGATGACGACGGACAGGCCGGCCATTCCGCCCGGTGCGGGAACGTAGTGGTGGATGAGATAGCCGGACCAGAAGACGATGGCGAGGCAGCTGCCCATCGCGAACAGCCGCAGGGACCAGACCAGTTCGCGGTCGTTCGAACGCCGGTCGTACTTCCGGCAGACAGCGGCGGCGGCGATGTCACCGGCCAGATGAGAGACGACGAGGATCAGCACGTACGGGGTCGAGGGAGCCGCTGGTCTCTGGACGGACGGTGCGTCTGCGGGGGCCCCTTCGGACAGTCCGAGCAGCAACAGCGACCCCATCGCCGCCGCCATCCCCACCATCACGGCGAGGTGCGGGCCGTGGCCGTGAGTGGAGTCGATGACGAAGAGGAGGACGAGTCCGGCGCTCAGGACGCCTATCAGGTTCCGGGCCAGGACGATCGTCCGGGTGTCGCCTCCCAGGTCCGTCGCCAGGGCGACGATCGCGGGCTGGAAGAGGGAGGTGGCCACGGCCGTGGCCAGGACGGTGAGCCAGAGTCCCCGTTGGCAGCGCAGGCAAAGTGCCGGCCGTGCACGCCAGACAAGGGCGGCCCACAGAGTCAGGATGCTCCACAGACCGAGTTGGTCCGCGATGTCAATCGGCTCCATCGACCGGCACTCCCAGGAACGCGCCGAGTCGTCCCAGCCGACCGTCCGGGCGTTCGGGCTTTCTGACGCTCCTCAACAGGCTGGCTATCCTCGGCCTCCTGTTCCTCGGCGGTCGTATAATTCGTCGCGGGAACGGGGGCTTCGGGATCCGGGGCCCTCACAGCCTCCGCGTCGCCAGCGTCAGCCGGTCGCGCGCGTCGAAGAGGGCGTCCTTGACCAGCTGCTCGTGGGCCGGGGTCAGCCGGGCCACCGGGACGGAGCAACTGATGGCGTCGCGGGCCGGCGTGCGGTAGGGGATCGCCACACCGAAGCAGCGCAGGCCCAGCGTGTTCTCCTCGCGGTCGACGGCGAAGCCCTGATCGCGGACCTGGCGGAGCTCCTCGATGAGGTGCTCGCGGTCGGTGATGGTGTGCTCGGTCAGCGCCGGGAGGGTCTCCGGGAGCATCTTGCGGACCTGCTCGTCGGTGTGGGTCGCCAGGAGCGCCTTGCCGAGCGAGGTGGAGTGGGCGGGCAGTCGCCGGCCGACCCGGGTGAAGGGGCGCAGATAGTGCTGGGACTGGCGGGTGGCGAGGTAGACGACGTTCGTGCCGTCGAGACGGGCCAGGTGGATGGTCTCGGTGGTGTCGTCCGAGAGCCGGTCGAGCGTGGGCCGGGCCAGGGCGACCACTTCGTCACCGTCGATGTACGACGTACCGACGAGGAGGGCCCGTACGCCGATGCCGTACCGCGTGCCCGTCGCGTCCGTCTCGACCCAGCCCAGCTCCACGAGGGTGCGCAGCAGCATGTAGAGGCTGGACTTGGGGTAACCGACGGCCTCCTGGACCGCGGCGAGGGAGTGCATACCAGGGCGGCCGGCGAAGTATTCCAGCAGCTCAACCGTCCGCACCGCGGATTTGACCTGCGCCCCGCCCCCCGTCTCGCCAGCCGACATCGCCCTTGACCCCTTCGTTCGACGGGAAATAGTCTCCGACAGCATATTCATCATCACGGACGGTGTTCAGCATATCGAACGCCGCTGATGCAAGCACTTGAAGGGACCCGCGGTGGCAGCAGCACCAGTCTGGAGTGTCGACCCCCGTACCGGGAAGCAGCGTGAGCAGGTTGCGGTGGAGGCCACAGCCAAGGAGGTGGACGCCGCCGTCCGTGCGGCGCACGCCGCCCGGGGTGCCCTCGCCGACCGCACGGTCCGCGCGGCCTTCCTGCGCACCGCCGCCGACCAGCTCCAAGCGGCCAAGGACCAGCTCGTCGAGGTCGCCGACGCGGAGACCGCGCTCGGCCCGGTCCGGCTCACCGGCGAGCTCGCCCGCACCTGCTACCAGCTGCGGGCCTTCGCCGACATCGTCGACGAGGGCGCCTTCCTCGACGTGGTGATCAACCACCCCGACGACACCGCCACCCCGCCCATCCCCGACCTGCGCCGCTACAAGGTCCCGCTGGGCGTCGTCGCCGTCTACTCGGCCTCCAACTTCCCCTTCGCCTTCTCCGTCCCCGGCGGCGACACGGCGAGCGCGCTGGCCGCCGGGTGCCCGGTGGTCGTCAAGGCCCACCCCGACCACCCGGCCCTGTCCGAGCTGGTCGCGATCGTGCTGCGCCGCGCCGCCGCCGAGCACGGCATCCCCGAGGGCGTCCTCGGCCTCGTCCACGGCTTCGAGGCGGGCGTCGAGCTGGTCAAGCACCCGCTCGTCACGGCCGCCGGGTTCACCGGTTCCGTACGCGGCGGCCGGGCCCTCTTCGACGCGGCCGCCGCGCGGCCGGTGCCGATCCCGTTCCACGGCGAGCTGGGCTCGCTGAACCCGGTCCTCATCACGGAGGCCGCGGCCGCCGAGCGTGCCGAGGCGATCGGTGCGGGGCTGGCGGGCTCCATGACCCTGGGTGTCGGCCAGTTCTGCGTGAAGCCCGGCCTGGTGCTCGCGCCGACCGGCCCGGCGGGCGACCAGCTGGTGAAGTCCCTGACCGACGCGGTCAGCGCCGTCGACGCCGGGGTCCTGCTCGACCACCGGATGCGGGACAACTTCGTCGCCGGTGTCGCCGAGCGCGCGGAGCTTCCCGACGTGGAGTCGCCGGTGACGGCCGGCGCGGGCGGCGAGCACACCGTCAGCCCCGGATTCCTCACCGTCCCCGCCGGCAAGCTGGCGGCCGAGGGCGAGCACGACCTGCTCCTCGAGGAGTGCTTCGGGCCGCTCACGGTCGTGGCGCGCTACGAGGACGAGGACGAGGCGAAGTCCGTGCTGTCCCGCCTGCAGGGCAACCTCACGGCCACGGTGCACCTGTCCGGTGAGGAGGCCGCCGGGGAGGGGCGCGGGCCGGAGCTGCTGGCCGAGCTGACGCCGCTGGCCGGGCGTGTGCTGGTCAATGGGTGGCCGACCGGTGTCGCTGTGGCTCCGGCCCAGCACCACGGTGGGCCGTACCCGGCGACGACTTCCACGTCCACGTCTGTGGGCGGTACGGCCATCGAGCGGTGGCTGCGGCCGGTCGCTTACCAGGGGGCGCCGGAGGCGCTGCTGCCGCCGGAGCTTCGGGACGGCAACCCGTTGGGGCTGCCGCGCAGGTTCAACGGCCGTCTGGAGCGGTAGCGCCGTAGGGGTGCGGTGATCTGCGGGCTGCGGGTAGGTCGTGGCTGATCGCGCAGTTCCCCGCGCCCCTAAAAGCCTGCTGCCATCGGCCGGGAGCTGTAAGAATCCCCCCATGGACCTCGAACTTCCCGAACTCCCGTTCCCTCTCCGCACGTACGGCCCTGACGGGCACTGGTCCTACGAGGACGGTGTGCTCACCGGGTGGGCCGGTGCTCGGCAGGATCGGTTTGTGGCGCCCACCGATGAGGCGTTGGATCCTCCTTCGGACGCGCCCAGGCTGTTGGGGGCGCCGGAGGGGGATTTTCAGCTGATAGCCCGGGTCACGGTGGGCTTCGCCGCCGGGTTCGACGCGGGGGTGCTGTATGTGCATGTGGGGGAGCGGGCCTGGGCGAAGCTCTGTCTGGAGTATTCGCCGGATGTGCCGACCGTGTGCACGGTGGTCACCCGGGGGCACTCCGACGATGCCAACTCCTTCACCGTGGAGGGAAGTTCGGTGTGGCTGCGGGTCAGCCGGACCGGGCGGGCGTTCGCCTTCCACGCCTCGCGAGACGGCAAGCAGTGGACCTTCGTCCGGCTCTTCACACTCGCGGGCGAGAAGGAGAGCGGCGCCGCCCTCGTTGGCTTCATGACACAGTCCCCGATGGGCGAGGGCTGCGTGGTCACGTACGAAGAGATCGAGTTCCGCCCGAACTGGCCGGAGGACCTGCGCAACGGCAGTTGAGCGCCCCGTCAGGGGCGCGGGGAACTGCGCGACAAGCCCCCACTCACCCGCAGCCGAAGAACGCACCCCTCGGGGTCGAAGGGGCAGCGCCCCTGGGATGGGACGGGTAGGGGCGGCGGGGGCGAAAGACTCCGTGGAACCACGCTGCCCCCGGTCACGTCCTCCCCCGCATGATCAAGGATCGTGTGAACCGAGTGACCGGCGCGCGTGTGATCAGGACCGCGCTCCCCGCCGAGGCGCAGGACATCACCGCACTGCACGCCCGCGCCCGCGCGACGTACTACCCCGACGGTGTTCCCGACGACGGCACGGACTGGCTCGCCGGCTGGCGGCGGGCCATCGAACGCCCGGACGGCCATGTGCTCTGCGCGGTGGAGCACGGCCGGATCGTCGGCATCGCCTCGTTCCGTACGGCGGAGGGGGCACCCGCCGACACCGTGTACCTCGCCCAGTTCCATGTCGACCCCGACCGGTGGCGCCGGGGCGCCGGCCGCGCCCTGCACTCCGCCTGTGTGGAGGAGTGGCTGGCCGACGGCAAGCGCACGGCCCACCTCTCCGTCCATGTGGACAACGACCGGGCCCGCGCGTTCTACGCCCGCCTGGGGTGGGTTCCGGACCCGGAGAATCCGCCGGCTCCGGGCGACCACCATCTGCTCCTCGTCTACCGGGTGACCGGGGAATGAGCCCGGCTGCTTGAACGTTCACCCATCAAGGAAGCGGAGAGCATCTCCGTAACTAGGGCGTGTTGCGAAAGTCCCGTCGTCCGCCCGGAGGGCGGGCCGAGCGGCGTCATGGGGGTCCCCCCGCTCGAGCGAAGCCGAGAGTGGGGGAGAAGCCGAGAGTGGGGGAGCGTGCCAGGCGTCGGGCGGCAGGCGGGACTTTCGCAACACGCCCTAGTGACCCATAGACCCATACCCGTACGACCGAAGAGAGCTGACACCATGCGCGTCGAGATCTGGAGCGACATCGCCTGCCCCTGGTGCTACGTGGGGAAGGCCCGCTTTGAGAAGGCGCTCGCGGCCTTCCCGCACCGTGACGGCGTCGAGGTGGTGCACCGCTCCTTCGAGCTCGACCCGGGACGCGCCAAGGACGACATCCAGCCGGTGCTCACCATGCTGAGCAAGAAGTACGGGATGAGCGAGGCCCAGGCCCAGGCCGGCGAGTACAACCTCCGCGAGCAGGCCGCCGCCGAGGGGCTCGACTACCGTGCGGAGGGCCGTGACCACGGCAGCACCTTCGACATGCACCGGCTGCTCCACTTCGCCAAGGAGCAGGGCCGGCAGAGCGAGCTGCTCCAGCTCTTCTACCGGGCGAACTTCGCCGAGGAGCGGTCCGTGTACGCCGGCGCCGACGAGTTCCTGATCGAGCTGGCCGTCGAGGCGGGGCTGGACGGGGAGGCGGCGCGCAAGGTTCTCGCCGACCCTTCCGCGTACGCCGATGCCGTCCGCGCGGATGAGCGGCAGGCCGCGGAGCTGGGTGCGAACGGGGTGCCGTTCTTCGTTCTGGACCGCAAGTACGGGGTTTCCGGGGCTCAGCCCGCGGAGGTCTTTGAGCGGGCGCTGGTCCAGGCGTGGGGAGAGAGGCCGCCGTTGACTGTTGTCCAGGGGGACGGTGCCGAGGTTTGTGGCCCCGATGGCTGTGCCGTACCGCAGCAGGGCTGAGAGCCGTCCCGTAGCCCCAGCTCCCAGGCGATGTATAAGCATCGCTTGGGAAAACCACGTAAAACATCTCAATGGACGGGGAGGACTCCGGGCCCCACAGTGGTTCCATGGAGACCTTCGAGAGCCTCGTCAGTACCGAGTTCGCCCCGAAGAACACCTATCTGAACACCGCGAGCACCGGGCTGTTGCCGGCCCGCGCGGTGGACGCGATGAAGGCCGCTGTCGAGTCCGTCGCGGACGGGCGGCCGCAGGACATGTTCGCTGATGTGGAGGCCGCGCGGGCGGCCTTCGCGCGGATCGTCGGGGTGCCGGACCGCCGGGTCGCGGCCGGGGCCTCCGTCGCCGTCTACACCGGGCTGATCGCCGCCTCGTTGCCTTCGGGCGCCGAGGTGGTCACGGCCGAGGGGGACTTCACCTCGGTCGTGACTCCCTTCCATGTGCGTGGTGACCTCAAGGTGCGGCAGGTGCCGCTGGAGCGGGTCGCCGAGGCGGTGCGGCCTGGTACCACGCTCGTCGCCGTCAGCGTCGCGCAGTCCGCGGACGGCCGGGTCGCGGACCTGGAGGCGATCCGGGAGGCCGCGCGGGCGCACGGGGCGCGTACGTACGTCGACGCGTCCCAGTCCGCCGGGTGGCTGCCGATCGAGGCGGACGCGTACGACTACGTCGTCTCTGTCGGCTTCAAGTGGCTCGTCTGCCCGCGCGGCGTGGCCTTCCTGGTCGTTCCGGAGGACCTCGGCGGACTGACCCCGGTCTTCGCCGGGTGGGTCGCCGGGGAGCGCCCCTGGGACAGCTGCTACGGCCCGGTCGAGGAACTCGCCCACTCCGCCCGCCGGTTCGACGAGAGTCCGAGCCTGTTCTCGTACGCCGGAGCCCGGCGGTCCCTCGCGCTGATCGAGGAGTTGGGCGTGGCGAACGTCCGGGATCACGATCTCGTGCTGGCCGACCGTTTCCGCGCGGGCCTCGCCGGACTGGGGCACGCGCCGGTGCCGGCGCCCGACTCGGCCATCGTGTCCGTCCCCGGACTCGGCCACCGGCAGGCCGAACTGAGCCGTGCGGGGGTCGAGGTCTCCGACCGCGCGGGCCATCTGCGGGCCGCGTTCCACCTGTACAACACGCCTGCGGACGTGGACCGGATCCTGGACGTCCTGTCCGCCTGACGACCGGCCGACGTCCGGCTGACACCAGACGGACTTCCCTGCCGAACCCGGCTGGACTCCCGTGACCCACTGGCGCGGACCGCGCGGGGACGCTAGGAAGGCTTCACGAGGTGGTGGTGCCGGTGGAGCCGACGCTCGAACAGCCGTCCATCGATGCGGAGTTGCATCGGCGGCTGGTGTACGGGGACGAGTCCGCGTTGCGTGAGGCGTACGCGACGTACGGGGGACTCGTCCGGCGGGTGGCCGTCCGGGTCACCCACAGCACGGCGTCGGCCGAGGACGTGGCGCAGGAGGTCTTCGCGCAGCTGTGGAGCAGGCCGTACGGCTTCGACCCGCGCCGGGGCTCGCTGCGCACCTGGCTGTCCATGCTCGCCCACCGGCGGGCCGTGGACTGGGTACGCAGCGAGGCCCGGCACCGCAAGGACGCCCGTGCGGACGACTCGGCGCTCGCCGCCATCCCCGACACCGGACCCGGCCCGGACGAGGCGGTCGTCGACCGCGAGCGCTCCCTCCTGCTGCACACCGCCCTGGCCGAACTCCCGCGCACCCAGCGGGAGGTGGTCCACCTCGCCTACTTCGCGGGCCGCACCTACCGCCAGGCCGCCGTGGAACTGGGCATACCCGAGGGCACCGCGAAGACCCGGCTG
Organism: Streptomyces capitiformicae; assembly: GCF_002214185.1. Classification (NCBI taxonomy): domain Bacteria; kingdom Bacillati; phylum Actinomycetota; class Actinomycetes; order Kitasatosporales; family Streptomycetaceae; genus Streptomyces; species Streptomyces capitiformicae. The sequence goes on from NZ_CP022161.1 coordinate 5,318,000, forward strand.
CGCTCGGCCCTGCGCAAACTGGCGGAGTCCCTCGCGGATCCACCCGACCCGGCGCCTGTGAGGGGCGCGTGATGGGGGCGTGCGGGATGTACCCGGACATACGGGCCGTGCGTATCGTGGGACCGGCAGGGCGAAAGGGCGGCGCGCGATGACCAACGACCACGACGGCGTACGGGAGCTGCTGGCCGCCTGGGCGGTCGGCGCGCTTCCACCCGGCGACGACCGGACGGTCCCGCTGCACCTGGCCGGGTGCGAGAGCTGCGCGACGGAGGCCGAGCGGCTCCGGCACACTGTACGACTGCTGGACGGAGGGCCGTCGGATGGCCGACCGCCGGCGAGTGCCTTGAACGGGAGCGCCGACGGCGCCCTGGCCATGGCTCTCCGCTCCCGCGGCCCCCGCACGCCCGGGGTCGCCCCGCACGCGGCGCCGTACGCCGCCGCCGTGGCCGGACTCCAGGCGCTGATACCGGAGTTGGACGGCCGCTGGGGTACGCCGGTCGTGCACGACTGGGACGCGCACGCCACCGTCGCGCACCTCATCGCGGCCGACGAACACCTCGCCGTGGCACTCGGCGTCGCATCGCGTCTGCCGGCCTCGCACATCCCCGACGGGACCTCCGCGGGCGACGCCTGGGACCGGCGCACAGCCGACGTCATCGCCCACGAGCACACGCGCACGCCCGAGGAGACCGTCGCCACCTGGGCCGCGCAGGCCGCCGCACTGCTGGCCACACCCGAGGCCCGGGACACCGAACTCGCCGCGCGCGCCATCACCGTGATGGACCTGCGGCTCCCCATCGCCGACCACTTCGTGATCCGCGCCTTCGAGGCCTGGATCCACACCGACGACATCGGCCGCGCCCTGGGCCTCCCCGTGCCGCCACCGCCCGACGAGCACCTGGACCAACTGGTCCGCCTCGCCGTCCGCATCCTCGGCCTGGCCCTGCACGACGCGCCCCCGGTCCTCTTCGAGGTCACCGGCCCGACCGACAGCAGCTGGGTCCTCGGCTCCGGGGACGACCCCGTCATCGCCGAACTGACCCTGGACCCGGTCGACTTCTGCCTCCTGGTCGGCGGCCGCTACGCCCCGGCTGAGGTACCGAGGGGCGAGACGGGCGACGCGGGGGCAGTGCGGAACGTACTGCGGACGGCGGCTGCGCTGTCGTGGCTGTGAGGCCGTGAGCACAAGACAGGGCCGGGCGGTCTCTCAGGGAGCAGAGACCGCCCGGCCCGGTCGCACTGGACACGAGGTCACCTCACCGGAGTGAAGTCCCTCGCCTCGATGCTGCGTTCTCCGGGGGCGACCCCCGGACCCCCGGCCGTGCTCGGCTCACGGGACGGGAGTGAAGTCCCTCGCCTCGATGCTGCGTTCTCCGGGGGCGACCCCCGGACCCCCGGCCGTGCTCGGCTCACGGGACGGGAGTGAAGTCCCTCGCCTCGATGCTGCGTTCTCCGGGGGCGACCCCCGGACCCCCGGCCGTGCTCGACTCACGGGACAGGAGTGAAATCCCTCGCCCCGATGAACGTCGGTCGCCGTACCGGCGCCGCGAACGGCTCGACCGCCGCGTTCTCCACGCTGTTGAACACGATGAAGACGTTGCTCCGGGGGAAGGGCGTGATGTTGTCGCCGGAGCCGTGCATGCAGTTGCAGTCGAACCAGGTCGCCGAACCGGCCTTGCCCGTGAAGAGCTTGATGCCGTACTCGGTCGCCATGGCGGTGAGGGCCTCGTCCGACGGGGTGCCCGCGTCCTGCATCTGGAGAGACTTCTTGTAGTTGTCCTTCGGCGTCGCCCCGGCACAGCCGAGGAACGTCCGGTGCGACCCCGGCATGATCATGAGGCCGCCGTTGGTGTCGTAGTTCTCGGTCAGGGCGATCGAGACGGACACCGTGCGCATGTTCGGCAGGCCGTCCTCGGCGTGCCAGGTCTCGAAGTCCGAGTGCCAGTAGAAGCCGGACGCGCCGAAGCCCGGCTTCACGTTGATCCGCGACTGGTGGACGTACACGTCCGAGCCGAGGATCTGCCTGGCCCGCCCGACGACCCGCTCGTCGCGCACCAGCCGTGCGAACAGCTCACTGATCCGGTGCACCTCGAAGACCGACCGGATCTCCTTGGACTTCGGCTCGATGATCGAGCGCTCGTCGGCCCGGATCGCCGGATCGGTGATGATCCGATCCAACTCCTGCCGGTAGACGGCGACTTCGTCCGGGGTGATGAGCTCCTCGACGGCGAGGAAGCCATCGCGCTCGTACGCCTGGAGGTCGGTGAGGGAGGCCGGGCCGGGCGTGCCGGGGGCTCCCCAGACGACCGGGTCCTGACGGGGGACCGTCACCTCGGAGGCGCCGCGGCTGGGGTACAGGTCGGTGATCGTGGTCATGGTGGTCAGCCCTCCTCGGTGAGCAGTGGGTAGACGCCGTTCTCGTCGTGGTCCTCCCGGCCGGTCACGGGCGGGTTGAACACGCAGACGCAGCGGAAGTCCTCCTTGACCCGCAGCGTGTGCCGCTCGTGCCCGTCGAGGAGGTACATGGTCCCGGGCGTGATCGTGTACTTCCGCCCGGTCTCGTCGTCGGTGAGCTCAGCCTCGCCCTCGACGCAGACGACGGCCTCGATGTGGTTCGCGTACCACATCGACGTCTCCGTGCCGGCGTAGAGGATCGTCTCGTGCAGGGAGAAGCCCACCTTCTCCTTGGCGAGGACGATGCGTTTGCTCTCCCAGGTGCCGGACGCCGATTTCACGTGCCGGTCGGTGCCTTCGATGTCCTTGAACGAACGGACGATCACGGTGGGTTCAAGCCTCCTTCTGTAGCCTTCTCGGACTTCTCAGCCCTCTCGGACTTCTCAGCCTTCTCGGACGGTTTCGCGGACGGCGCGGGCCAGCGTGCGCAGGCCCTCGTCCAGTTCGTCGGGGGTGATGGTGAGGGCGGGCAGCAGTTTGACGACCTCGCCCTCCGGGCCGGACGTCTCGATCAGCAGCCCGAGTGCGAAGGCCCGCCGAGCCACCCGCTCCGCGCGCGCCTTGTCGTGGAACTCGATGCCCCACACCAGCCCGCGCCCCCGGTACTCCTTCACCTCGGCGAGGTTCTCCTCGGTGATCGAGATCAGCGCCTGCTCGATCTGCTCACCGCGCGCCCGGGTCTGCTTCTCCATGGCGGAGCCGTCCGACCAGTACGTCTCCAGCGCGGCGGTGGCGGTGACGAAGGCCGGGTTGTTGCCGCGGAACGTGCCGTTGTGCTCGCCCGGCTCCCAGATGTCCAGCTCGGGCTTGAACAGGCACAGCGACATGGGCAGCCCGTACCCGCTGATGGACTTGGAGACGGTGACGATGTCGGGGGTGATGCCCGCCTCCTCGAACGAGAAGAAGGCCCCCGTACGCCCGCAGCCCATCTGGATGTCGTCGACGATCAGCAGCATGTCCTGGCGCTCGCACAGGTCGGCGAGCGCGCGCAGCCACTCCGGGCGGGCGACGTTGATGCCGCCCTCGCCCTGGACGGTCTCCACGATCACGGCGGCCGGCTTGTTGAGCCCGGAGCCCTGGTCCTCCAGGAGCCGCTCGAACCACAGGAAGTCCTCGACCGTGCCGTCGAAGTAGTTGTCGAACGGCATGGGCGTGCCGTGCACGAGCGGGATACCGGCCCCGGCCCGCTTGAAGGCGTTGCCGGTGACGGCGAGGGACCCGAGGGACATGCCGTGGAAGGCGTTGGTGAAGGAGACGATCGCCTCCCGCCCCTTCACCTTCCGGGCCAGCTTCAGCGCGGACTCGACCGCGTTGGTGCCGGTCGGCCCCGGGAACATGACCTTGTACGGCAGATCGCGCGGCCGCAGCACCAGGTTCTGGAACGACTCCAGGAAGGCCCGCTTGGCGGTCGTCGACATGTCGAGCCCGTGGGTGACGCCGTCCCGCTCCAGATAGTCGATGAGGGCGCGTTTGAGTACGGGGTTGTTGTGGCCGTAGTTGAGTGAACCGGCGCCGGCGAAGAAGTCCAGATACGTGTGGCCGTCCTCGTCGTACATACGGCTGCCGTGCGCGCGGTCGAAGACGGTGGGCCAGCCGCGGCAGTAGCTGCGCACCTCGGACTCCAGGGTCTCGAAGACGCTCAGGTCCGGCTGGGTGATGGTCACGGTCGATCGCTCCTCGATGCGTGGGGGGGTGAGAGCTCTTCGGGGGTCAGATTCCGCGGGGTTTGGACTCCGCGGGTTCAGACGGCGAGCGGGCCGATGCGGTGGAGGACCTCCGGCTGGTGGGAGCCGTCCGGGAAGTCCCCCGCCTCGAACAGGACGGTGCGCTCGATGCCCGCGCCGTGCCGTTCGGCGTACGCGGCGAACAGGCGCTCGGACGCGGTGTTGCCCGGCGTGATGGTGGTCTCGACGGTCGTCAGGGTCTGTTGGCGGGCGACCCGGGCGGTGAGCCCGTCCAGCAGCGCGGCGGCGAGTCCGCGCCCCCGGTGCGCCTCGTCGACGGCCACCTGCCACACGAGGAGGGTGTCCGGCCGCTCCGGCCGCACGTACCCGGTCACGAACCCCACCGGTTCCCCCGACTCGTCCCGCGCCACCGCCGAGGTGGCGGCGAAGTCCCGGCACCACAGCAGATAGCTGTACGAGGAGTTCAGATCGAGGGTCCCGGAGTCCCCGGCGATACGCCACAGCGCCGCGCCGTCCGTAACGTCCGGGCGGTCGATCCGAATCCCCTCCGGGATTTTCAGTTCTGCTTGTGCGGCTTCTGCTTGTGCGGCAGTCATGTGGATTGAATTTACCGAGGGGAAATTCGAATCGCATTGCTGCGGGGGGTTACGCATGGGCTGCCCGTGTGCTATCAGGCGGGCGCGAGCGAGCGCGCGAGAAGGCGGTCATGATGTGTGCATTTGCCCGGAAAATACCGCACAAAAAGGGCGCGATGTGGAGTCGGTCACATGTGTGCAACCCTCACGAGATCTGCTCGAATTGTGTCCGATCCACGCCCATCTGTGTTCGCGAAATCTTTGCGTTTAGGAGAGGGAAGAACGGGCAGGAGAATGCGGGGCCCTGTTTTGATTAATCCGCTGGAATTCCAGTTGGAAAGCCTCGCCGAGAAGTCGGGGAAACCGGAGGAATGCGAGGGAGTGGTCAGAACCCGGTGACCCCGTCGATGCGCTCGCGCACGATGTCGGCATGGCCGTTGTGCCGGGCGTACTCCTCGATCATGTGGACAAGGATCCACCGGAGGCTGACCGCCAGCCCGCCCATCATCTGGCCGTCCGGGATCCGCCCGAGCGAGTCGAGAGCGCGTCCCGCCACCGTCGCGCGACTGCGGGCGACCTCCCGCCGCCAGATGTAGAGCGCCTCGTCGAGCCCGCGTTCGGGGGACAGCCGGTAACCCGTGCCCTCCTCGTACACCAGGGGAGCGTCCACGCCCGCGAACACCCGCTGGAACCAGTTCCGTTCGACCTCCGTCAGATGCTGTACGAGCCCCAGCAGCGTGAGTTCCGACGGCTCCGCCGACGCCGTCCGCGCCTGCGCGTCATCCAGCCCCGCACACTTCAACTCCAAAGTGGCCCGATGGAACTCCAGCCAACTCTCCAGCATGGGGCCCTCGTCGCCGGTCATCAGGGGAATGGGTCGGCCGTCGGGGAGAGTGGCGGGTACGGGTACGGGTGCCGACTCGGGGGTGGTCCCGGTGCTCCTGGGCTCGGTCATGGCATCGGTGGGCTCGGAAGTGGTCATGAGCCCACCCTCACACGCGCCCCCGGCCTCTACCCCCAGGTCTCCGAAGCCGCCCGGCGAGCCCCGTCCGGGTCGACCGTCAGCCCCGCCTCGGCCATCGCCGCCCCCAGCCCGGCCAGGCTGCCGTGCACCGCCTCGGGGGAGGCGTCCGGGCCGTAGTGGTTGACCCGGACCATCTCCTTGGCGAGGGCGCCGCCGCCCGCGGCCAGCGGCCGTGCGGGGTCCACGGCCAGCGCCCTGGCGACCAGTTCGGAGGCGTCGACCCCGGCGGGCACCCGGAGGGTCGTGGCGACGGGCGCCGCGTCCCGCGCCTCGTACACATACGGCTCCAGGCCGCCGCCCAGCGCTAGCGCACCCGCCCGGGTCGCGGCGGCGGCGGATGCGTGCCGGGACATGACCGTGTCCGGTCCGGCCGCCTCGATGCGCTCCAGGCAGGCCTCCAGGGCGAGCATCTCCAACTGGGCGGGCGCGTGGAGCAGTGCACGCCGGCCGCCGTCGATCCAGCGCTCCTTCCAGTCGAGGAGCGAGAGGTACGACCGCCGCGGGGCCCGCGGGTTCGCGGCCATCCGGGCCCACGCCCGCTCGCTCACGGAGATCGCCGACACCCCGGCCGGCCCGCCCATGGCCTTCTGCGCGCCGATGACGCACAGGTCGACACCCCAGGCGTCGGGCAGCACCGGCTCGGCGCCGACGGAGGCGACGGCGTCGAGGTAGAACAGGGCGCCGTGCTCGCGTACGACCTCGCCGATCTCCGCGACGGGGTTGTGAACAGGTGGTGATTGACGGCAGTTGAGTGTGTTCTGGCGCGTATGAGTGAGTCTCCGGGCGTGGCAGGCGCACATCCCCCCGGGTGGGGAACGGGAGTTCTTGTGTCGAATGTGTGACCTTTGCCGGTGGTGGTCGTTGGGTGTGGTGACGGATTTCTGCGACACCGGCTGGGGGGTGGAAGAGATGGCGTCCTGCGTGAGGGCTGAACGTCCTGCGTGAGGACTGGGCGTCCTGCGCGAGGACTGGGCGTCCTGCGCGAGGGCTGAGCTCCCGGCGTTACTCCTCGCCGTCCTTGTTGTTCTTCTTCTCCCTGTTCGCCCGCTTCTCGTCCTCCTGCCGCTTCAACTCCTCCTCGCGGCGACGGAGATCGGCCTCCCAGCTCTTGAGGAGGGACTCGTCCTTCTTGTTGTCCTCGGCGAGGGACTTCAGGAACTCGGGGTTGTCGTCCGGGGCCACGTACTCGAGGCGGTGGTGGCGGTGCCACTCGGAGGGGGTGCGGCCGTTCGCGGGGGCGTGGCGCATCTTGCCCGCCGCCAGCCAGGCGATCGGGCCGACGATCCAGAAGAGCAGGATGATGAAGACCCAGGCGATCTTGGGAAGGTGCTTCGCCTCGTCCTCGGGGGTGTTGAGGCAGTCGATGAACGCGTAGATCGTCAGCGCCAACGGCACGAGGTACATCAACACCCTGAGCATGAACGGCCCCCCTGGAAGCGGTGACGGCGGTGCGGGAGCCGTACATGTCGGCCCTGCACCCATGATGACGGGACCGCGCGCCGGGGCCCCGTGACGGGGTCAGGGTAGCCCCTCGGGGATACTTGACCCCATGGCTTACGACGATCTTCGCTCCCTGCTCCGCGCACTGGAGCGCGAGGGCGATCTCAAGCGCATCAAGGCCGAGGTCGACCCGTATCTGGAAGTCGGGGAGATCGTCGACCGGGTGAACAAGGCCGGAGGTCCGGCGCTGCTCTTCGAGAACGTGAAGGGCTCCTCGATGCCCCTCGCGATGAACGTCTTCGGCACCGACCGCCGCCTGCTGAAGGCGCTCGGCCTGAAGTCGTACGAGGAGATCAGCGGCAAGATCGGCGGCCTGCTCAAGCCCGAGCTGCCGCACGGGTTCGTGGGGGTGCGCGAGGCCTTCGGGAAGCTCGGCGCGATGGCCCATGTCCCGCCGAAGAAGGTGAAATCCGACAACGCGCCGGTTCAGGAGGTCGTCCTGCTCGGCGACGACGTGGACCTGGAGCGGCTCCCGGCGCTGTTCACCTGGCCCAAGGATGGCGGCTCCTTCTTCAATCTGGGCCTCACCCACACCAAGCACCCCGAGACCGGCGTACGCAACCTCGGCCTCTACCGCCTCCAGCGCCACGACAAGCGCACCATCGGCATGCACTGGCAGATCCACAAGGACAGCCGCAACCACTACCAGGTGGCGGCGAAGCGCGGCGAGCGCCTGCCGGTCGCGATCGCCTTCGGCTGCCCGCCCGCCGTGACGTACGCCTCGACCGCGCCGCTCCCCGGTGACATCGACGAGTACCTGTTCGCCGGGTTCGTCGCGGGCAAGCGGATCGAGATGGTCGACTGCAAGACGGTGCCGTTGCAGGTGCCGGCGAACGCGGAGGTCGTCATCGAGGGCTGGCTGGAGCCCGGCGAGATGCTCCCCGAGGGCCCGTTCGGCGACCACACCGGCTTCTACACACCGCAGGAACCGTTCCCCGCGCTGAAGATCGACTGCGTGACGATGCGGAAGCGGCCGCTGCTGCAGTCGATCGTGGTCGGCCGCCCGCCGACGGAGGACGGGCCGTTGGGCAGGGCGACGGAGCGTTTCTTCCTCCCCCTGTTGAAGATCATCGTCCCGGACATCGTGGACTACCACCTCCCCGAGGCGGGCGGCTTCCACAACTGCGCGATCGTCTCGATCGAGAAGAAGTACCCGAAGCACGCGCAGAAGGTCATGCACGCCATCTGGGGCGCCCACATGATGTCGCTGACCAAGCTGATCGTGGTCGTCGACGCCGACTGCGACGTCCATGACCTCCACGAGGTCGCCTGGCGTGCCCTCGGCAACACGGACTACGCCCGCGACCTCACGGTGGTCGAGGGCCCGGTGGACCATCTGGACCACGCCTCGTACCAGCAGTTCTGGGGTGGCAAGGCGGGGATCGACGCGACGAAGAAGTGGATCGAGGAGGGGTACACGAGGGACGGGGGCTGGCCGGACATGGTGGAGTCCGACCCGGATACGGCCGAACGGGTGACAAGGCGCTGGAAGGAATACGGGCTGTGAGGAAGCGAGAGATGATCGAGGCTGGGCGCCCCGGCGTAAGTTGTCCCCGCCACTGCGGGGGTTGTCCGGAGTACGGGCTGTGAGCAGCGCGTCGGCCGCGATCCCTCAGCCGGGGCGCACCAAGGCCTTCCTCCGCCTGGTGATGATCGAGCACTCGATCTTCGCGCTGCCCTTCGCGTACATCGCCTCGCTGACCGCGATGTTCCAGCTGGACGGGAACATCCACTGGGGCCGTCTGCTCCTGGTCACCATCTGCATGGTGGGCCTGCGCACCTTCGCGATGGCCGTCAACCGGATCATCGACCGCGAGATCGACGCCCGTAACCCGCGTACGGCGCACCGCGAGTTGGTGACGGGAGCGATGTCCGTCCGCCACGCCTGGACGGGCGCCCTGATCGCGGTCGTCATCTTCCTCGGCTCGGCGGCCCTGCTGAATCCCCTGTGCCTGGCCCTGGCCCCCATCGCCGTGATCCCGATGGTGGTCTACCCCTACGGCAAACGCTTCACGAACTACCCCCAGGCGATCCTCGGCCTCGCCCAGGCCATGGGTCCGGTGGGCGGCTGGCTGGCGATCACGGGTTCCTGGTCCTGGGACGCGGTCATCCTCGGCCTGGCGGTGGGCATCTGGATCGGCGGCTTCGACCTGATCTACGCCTGCCAGGACGTCGACTCCGATCGCGAGACCGGTGTCCTCTCGGTCCCGGCCCGCTTCGGTATTCCGGCGGCGGTGTGGGCGGCGCGGGTGTGCCACGTCCTGACGACGGGTCTGTTCATCTGGTACGCGGTGGTGACGGACGCGGGTGCCTTCCTCTGGTTCGGTCTGGCGATCGTGGCGGGCGCCTTCGTCTACGAGCACACGATCGTGCGGCCACATGACCTGTCCCGCCTGAACCGTGCGTTCTTCAGTGTCAACGGGTTCATCGGGATTGCCCTGTTCGTGTGCGCGCTGCTTGATTTGTTGGTTCGTGGCCTGACCCTCTGAATACGGTGCGCCTCGTGGATCGCTCACGTGCACAGCTGACTCGCTTGGCAGACCTCTTCCCGGGGTGGCTGACGGAGATCGTCGAAGGCAACGTCGTGGCGAGCCCGGTCACCCCGCACCACGGCAGCACGATCCGTCAGATCTGGAACGCCCTCGAGTCTCAGCTGAGCGCGGAGTGGGACGTCGTCAGCGATGTGGCCTTCCCCTTCGACGAGGAGAACGAGCTCTGCCCCGACCTCGCCGTCATCCCGGCATCCGAAGCGGAGAAGAACGAGGCAGCGTACTCACCCGGCCTCATCACGCTGGTCGTCGAGGTCGTCTCGCAGGCCAGCAGACGCCGCGACCACGAGATCAAGCCGCACTTGTACGCCTCCCGAGGCATCACCAACTACGTGATCCTGGATCCGCTCAAGGGCCACGCCGTCATGATGTGGAATCCCGGCCCCGACGGCTACCAGGGCCGCGACACCATCCCCTACGGCCCTGACCTGACCGTCGACTCTCCCCTGGGCAAGCTCGTGATCGCCACGGGCCGTCTCCCCGTGGACCCGAAGGCGCGCCCTAGGCGTTGAGCGTCCCGCGGGGTTCGCGGCGCCGGAACAAGAACGCCGCCACCACCCCCGTCACCAGACCGATCAAGTGCCCCTGCCAGCTCACACCGGTCTGGGTGGGAGCGATGCCGGCGAGGATGGAGCCGCCCCAGATGCCGGCGATCACGACACCCACCGCCACCCCCAGCAGCCGCCGCTCGACGAACCCGCTGACCAGAAGGAAGCCGAAGAGACCGAAGACGACGCCGGAGGCGCCGGCGGTGTTGCTGTTGTCGGGGGATATGAGCCAGACACCCAGCCCATCGGCGACGATGATCAGCGCGCAGACGGCGGCGAAGCGCCGCAACCCCCCGAGCGCCGAGAGAAAGCCCAGCACCAGCAACGGCACACTGTTCGCCGCGACATGACCGAAGCCGAAGTGGATGAAGGCGGAAGGAACCACGTCCACCAACTCGGGCACCGCACGCGGCATGACCCCGAAGTCGTCCAGCGCATGCCCGCTCGCCACATCGATCAACTCGAGCAGCCACAGCAGCGCCACCCAGCCCACCATCAGCTTGGCGGCGGCCTTCGCCCGCTCCCCGCGGGACCAAGCCCGCTCCGAACTCAGCACGCCACGCATGCCACGCACTCTGCGAACCCCGCCCGTTCCATCCGCCATGACAACCCCCGACTCGACTGGCGTCCCTCTCGCGTCCCTTCAGGAAAAACGACCGTGCCCCCTTGGCCGGTTCCCGCCCCACGCCGCCGGATAGGCTCGGTGTCGTGAACCCAGTCAAGCCAGGAGAGACGCCGCGTACGCCTTGGATCGTAGGGGTGTCCGGCGCATCCGGCACCCCATATGCCGCGGCAGTGCTCCGCGCGCTCCTCGCCGCCGGCGAGAGCGTCGACCTCGTCGTGTCCCGGGCCTCGCGGCTGACCCTGCTGGACGAGACGGGCATCTCGTTCCGGGACGCGCACTGGCGGGACGACCTGCGGGAATGGCTGTGCCGGGGGGCCGATGGGAAGCCCGGCACATTCGCTGTGGACCTCGAGGGCGACCGCGTACGGCACTGGAGCGCCGGCGACCTGGCCGCCGGACCGTCCTCGGGCTCGTACCCCGTCAAGGGGATGCTGATCGTCCCCGCGTCGACGGCGTGCGTCGCGGGCGTCGCGCTGGCCCTGAGCAAGGACCTGCTCCAGCGGGCGGCGAGCGTGACCCTCAAGGAGCGGCGGCGCCTGGTCGTCGCCGTACGCGAGACCCCGTTGAACGGGCAGACCCTGCGGCACCTGGTGACCCTGGACGACGCGGGCGCGACCGTACTGCCCGCCTCCCCGGCCTTCTACGCGGGGGCCACGCACATCCAGGACCTGGTGGACTTCGTCGCCGGACGGGTGCTGGACGCGGCGGGCGTCGAGCACACCCTGTACCGGCGCTGGGAGGGCGACGTCGGCGGGGCGCGCTCGCCCCGTACCTGACTCCCCTCCGCGGCACGCACCCGCAGCACTCTCACGCAGTACTCATCCGCACCACTCTCATCTCACGCACCACCCACAACGACACTCTTCAGCGGAAGGCAACCGATCGCATGGACGCGGTGGACAGGCAGCTCATCCAGGCCCTGAGGGAGAACGGCCGGGCCTCCTACGCGGAGCTGGGACGCCTCGTCGGTCTGTCGGGACCCAGCGTCACCGACCGCATCAACCGGCTGGAGGCGGCCGGGGTCATCACCGGCTATCGCGCCACCGTCGACGCGGCCTCCCTCGGCCTCGGCGTGACCGCGCTCATCGGCATCTCGCTCTCCGACGCCGCCGACCACGAGGACGTGGCGACCCGGCTGCGGGACCTGGCCGAGATCGAGGACTGCTGGTTCATCGCGGGCGACGACTCGTTCATGCTCAAGGTGCGCGCCCCCGACGTGGACGGCCTGGAGAAGACCATCCGCCGGCTCTCCGGTACGAAGGGCGTCTCCCGGACCCGTACGACCATCGTGCTCTCCACGAAGTGGGAGAACCGGGTGGGTGAGCTGCCGGACGAGGAGTAGGCGTACGGTTGCAGCAGTTTTGTCGGTGAGGAGAGGCGGAGGCATGGACGTCGGGCTCAAGCGCGAGCTGGAGGAGAAGGTCCGCTCCGGTGAGCGGCTGACCCGCGAGGACGGCATCGCGCTGTACGAGTCGGACGACCTGGCCTGGCTGGGCGGACTCGCGCACGAGGTGCGGACGCGGAAGAACGGCGATGTCGTCCACTTCAACGTCAACCGCCACCTCAACATGACCAACGTGTGCACGGCCTCCTGCGCGTACTGCTCCTTCCAGCGCAAGCCGGGGGAGAAGGACGCGTACACGATGCGGATCGAGGAGGCCGTCAAGCTCGCCAAGGCGATGGAGTCGGAGAACCTCACCGAGCTGCACATCGTCAACGGCCTGCACCCCAACCTGCCGTGGCGCTACTACCCGCGCTCGCTGCGCGAGTTGAAGGCGGCCCTGCCGAACGTGTCGTTGAAGGCCTTCACGGCCACCGAGATCCACCACTTCGAGACGATCAGCGGTCTGTCGGCGTCCGAGATCCTGGACGAACTGATCGACGCGGGCCTGGAGTCGCTCACCGGCGGCGGAGCGGAGATCTTCGACTGGGAGGTCCGGCAGCACATCGTCGACCACCGCACCCACTGGGAGGACTGGTCGCGGATCCACCGCCTGGCGCACGAGAAGGGTCTGAAGACCCCGTGCACCATGCTGTACGGCCACATCGAGGAGCCCCGCCACCGCGTCGACCACGTCCTGCGCCTGCGTGAACTCCAGGACGAGACGAACGGCTTCCAGGTCTTCATCCCCCTGCGCTACCAGCACGACTTCGTCGACATGAAGGACGGCAAGGTACGCAACCGCCTCCAGGCCCGCACCCAGATGGCGACGGGGGCGGAGGCCCTGAAGACCTTCGCGGTCTCTCGGCTGCTGTTCGACAACGTCCCCCACGTCAAGGTCTTCTGGGTCATGCACGGCGTCCAGACCGCGCAACTGGCCCTCCAGCACGGCGCCGACGACATGGACGGCTCGGTGGTCGAATACAAGATCACCCACGACGCCGACAACTACGGCACGCCGAACAAACTCACCCGCGAGGACCTCCTGGACCTCATCCGAGACGCCGGCTTCCGCCCCGTCGAACGGAACACCCGCTACGAGATCATCCGCGAGTACGAGGCCCCCGACCCCGAGCGCCGCGAGTCCCCCCAGCCGATGCGCGTATAGACACGGCCCTGCGGGCCGAAAAGCAGGGGCGCAGCCCCTGCTTTTGAGGGGCGCGGGGAACTGCGCGACCAGCCCCCACACACCTGCACCCGCCAACGAACCCACCCTCCCGAGCTCTCAGGCGCCCTGGCGGGACGAGAACCCGGTTGAGTGGACCGGAAGGTAATGGCTAACCTCCCGCCATGCCCCTTACCTTCCAGCTCGACCCACCCCTCACCCCCACCCTCAGCGACGCCATCCTCACCCTCTGGACGGACGTCTCGAACGCCGGCGGAGCCGTCGGCTTCGTACCCCCGGTGACGCCGGAGGCGATACGCCCGGCCCTGATCCAGCACATGGTGGGCATGGCGGAGGGCAGGCAGCGGATGCTCATCGGCTTCGACGAGACCGGCACCCCCGCCGCCACCGCGTTCTTCAGCTTCAATACCCACCGCCTGATGGCGCACTGGGTATGGCTGTACACGGTGATGGTGCACCCCACCCATCAGGGCAAGGGCTACGGCCGCGACCTGATGACGGCGGCGGAGGAAGCCGCCCGCCACTTCGACGGCATCGACGCCATCCGCCTCACCTGCCGCGGCGGCCTCGGCCTGGAGCACTTCTACGCCACCTGCGGCTACAAGGAGGTCGGCCGCGTCCCCGGCGCGATCCGCGTCGCCCCGGACGACCACCGCGACGACATCATCATGCTGCTGCCCCTGACCTGAGGCCCCGCACCCCCGTGCAAGATCGCACGCCGACCGTGTTTCACTGGATGACGCAGGATGCCCAAACGGAGACGGAAGAGTGGATTGAGATGCTCCGCTACACATTGATGCGCCTCGGAATCTTCGTGGGCTGCTTCGTGGTCGTCTGGGCCCTCGTCTACTCCGGCGTCGCCCCTCGCGGCCTCGGCTCCTCCAACGGCATGTGGATGATCCTCCTCGCCCTGGTCGTCTCCGCGCCGATCAGCTTCATCGCCCTCCGCAAGGAGCGCGACCGGGCCTCCGCCCAGATCGCCCCCCACCTCGACGAGCGCATCAACCGCGTCAAGTCCAACCTCGCCGCCAACCGCAGCGTGGAGGACGAGGCCGACGACGAGGCGAGGAAGCAGAGCGAGACGGCATCGGGCCAGGCACAGGCCTCGTAACGGGATCTTTCCCGGCAGGGAACCGTACGCTTGCCCGCATGGGTGCTGTGAAGAGCAAACGAATGCCCCGTGCGGTGCGGGAACAGCAGATGCTGGACGCGGCCGTGCGGACCTTCGGGCAGCGCGGGTACCGGGCCGCGTCGATGGACGAGATCGCCGAACTGGCGGGTGTGTCCAAGCCGTTGGTGTATCTGTACCTGAACTCCAAGGAAGACCTCTTCACGGCCTGCATCCGCCGTGAGGCCAAGGCGCTCACCACCGCCGTACGCGCGGGCGTGGACCCCGAGCTCCCCGCCGACCGTCAACTCTGGGAGGGGCTGCGGGCGTTCTTCACGCACACCGCGCAGAACCCGGACGCCTGGGCGGTACTGCACCTCCAGGCCCGTACGCACGGCGAACCGTTCGCCGCCGAGGTGGCGGCGATGCGTGAGGAGATGGTCGCGTTCGTGACCGGGCTGATCCTGGTCGCCGCCCGCGACGCCCGCCGCGACCCGTCCCTCCCGGAGCGCGAGGTCGCCGGCCTCGCGGAGGCCCTGGTCGGCGCCGCCGAAGCCCTCGCCGCCTGGGCCAACGCCACTCCCGGCATCACCGCCAGACAGGCCGCCGCCACGCTGATGAACTTCGCCTGGTCCGGCCTGGGCGACCTGATGGAGGGCCGACCCTGGGCTCCGCCGAGCGAAGAGGTGTAGTTCGGCGCCGGAACTCGGGTGTCTGTGGTGGTCGGTCATCCGCGGGGCGTGGGTGGTTGCTCGCGCAGTTCCCCGCGCCCCTGAAAAGCAGGGGCTGCGCCCCGTGCTTTTCAGGGGCGCGGGGCCGTGTCTTTCAGGGGCGCGGGGCTGTGACATATGCGGCTCCGCCGCGTGGGCGCGACCAGCCCCACCCACCGGCACTCGCCAACGCACCGACCGGACCGAGCCCCTGCGCGCCCTCACGCAATGAGCGGGTACACGCTGCCCCTTACATGCACCCGTCCCCCACCACCGCGGAGTTCGAAGTCGCCGCCCGCCCGGCCGTGCGCCGCGTACACCACCGTGCTCGGCAGCGTCACCGGCGCCCTGAACTCGGCGCGGACGAGGGCCGCCGCAGGCGTGCCGTGCTCGGCGAGGCAGCGCGCCACCGTCCACATGCCGTGCGCGATGGCCCGGGGGAAGCCGAAGAGGCGGGCGCCGAGCGCATGCAGATGGATCGGATTCCGGTCCCCCGAAACCGCCCCGTACCGCCGCCCGACATCCCCACCCAACCGCCACTGGGCAACAACCGGAAGCGACCCGCCCGCGGCTCCCCGAGGCCGCCCGCCCCTGTTGGTGCGTTCCTCCCGCACGGCTCCGCTCCTCCGCTCCCCGTGCCGTGCGAGATACGTACTCCGCGACTCCCACGCGACCTCGCCCCCGTCGCCCCCGTTCCCGTCCCGGAGCTCGGTCACCATCGTGGCTTCGGTGCCCCGGCGGTGGGGTGCCAACTCGTTCACGTAGACGGTGAGCTCGTACTCCCCGGTGGCGGGCAGCACTCGGCGCCGGGTGATCTCGATCGAGGTGTGGACGAGTCCGAGCAGGGGGAGCGGGAAGTCGCGGTCGGCCATGAGGCGCATGGCGAGCGGGAAGCCGAGGACATGCGGATAGGTGAGGGGGACGGCGTCCTCGCCGGTGGGGAAGCCGCAGACGCGCTCGTACGCGGCGAGCCGGGCGAAGTCGATCCGCACGCCGGGGAGGACCAGCCGGGTGGTCGGGCCGGGGGTGCGCAGGGGGCCGGTGCGGGGAAGCTTGCGGCTCTTGCACGGAGAGAGGAGGGCGCCCCGCGCGAGGAGGCGGCTGAGGGCGGGGAACTCGGTGAGAGTGACGGTGAGGGTGTGCATCGGACGGTTTCCCCCTTCCTTCTCGTGCCCCGCTTCTACTTACTCCACAGTCAGGTTACCCGAGGTAAGCGAGGGTGAGGAGATGGGGAGCTGAGCGACCCTCAGGTAACTTGACACCCCCTTGACCTGCGCGGACGCGGTCACCGACACTGCACATCCCCGGCCCGTTACCACCTCCGGACCATCCCCACACTCACACAAACCTCACACAACAACCCCGTACGATCCGGGCACACCGAACGCCCAGGAGCCGCCCGTGTCCAGCCTCGACCGCACCCAACCCGCCTTGGTGGAACCCGAGTTGAAGCGACTGGACGGCGCCGTGCGAGAGGCGTACGTGCCCGCGCTGGCCGCGCCCGTCGCCTACGGCTCACTCGCGGACATCCCGTTCGACAACGCGGGCCACGCCCCCGAGTCGGTGGTCCTCAGCCGCAAGGACCGCCCCGGCGAAGACGGCATCCGGTGGCGGGACGTGACGGCGGCCGAGTTCGCGGCCGAGGTACTCGCGGTGGCCAAGGGCCTGATCGCCGAGGGCCTGATGCCGGGCGACCGTATCGCCATCATGGCCCGGACGACGTACGAGTGGACGCTGCTGGACTTCGCGGCCTGGGCGGCCGGCCTGGTGACCGTCCCCGTCTACCCGACCTCCTCCGTCTTCCAGACCCGCTGGATCCTCCAGGACTCGGGTGCCGTGGCCCTCGCCGTGGAGTCGACCTCCCAGGCCGCCGCTCTCGGCCCCGAACGCGACCGCATCCCCGACCTCCGTCACATGTGGGTCTTCGAGAAGGGCCACCTGGAACGCCTCGCCGAACTGGGCCGGGGCGTCTCCGACCAGGAAGTCGCCGTACGGCGTGGGGTGTTGGGCCCCGGCACCCTGGCGACCCTGATCTACACCTCGGGCACGACCGGCCGTCCCAAGGGCTGCGCCCTCACCCACGGCAACTTCTTCGCCGAGATCGACAACGCGATCGACCTCCTGTACCCGATCTTCCGCGCGAAGACCGACGAGGAGGCCTCCACGCTCCTCTTCCTCCCCCTCGCCCACGTCTTCGGCCGCATGGTGGCGATCGCGTGCATGCGGGCGCGGATACGCGTGGGCCACTCACCGAGCTTCCGCACGGAGGACCTCCTCGCCGACCTGAAGTCCTTCCGCCCGACGTTCCTGCTCCTCATCCCGTACGTCCTGGAGAAGGTCTTCAACAGCGCCCGCGCCTCCGCCGAACGCATGGGCCGCGTCTCGTCCTTCGACCGCGCCGCCGCCGTCGCCCGCCGCTACGGCGAGGCCCTGGAGTCGGAACAACACGGCACGGGCCCGGGCCCGACCACCTTCCTCAAGGCCGCCCGCGGCTTCTACGACCCCCTGGTCTACCGCCGCATCCGCAACGCCCTCGGCGGCCGGGTCCGCTACGTCATCTGCGGCGGCTCCCCCCTCGGCCGCCGCCTGGCCGCCTTCTACGCGGGCGCCGGCATCGAGGTCTTCGAGGGCTACGGCCTCACGGAGACGACAGCGGCGGTGACGGTCACCCCACCGACCCGCCCCCGCCTGGGCACGGTGGGCCGGCCGCTCCCCGGCACCCGGGTCCGCATCGCGGCGGACGGCGAAGTCCTGCTCCACGGCGGCCAGATCTTCCGCGGCTACTGGGACCCCCAGGCCGGCGGCGTCGTCCCGGCGGGCCCCGACGGCTGGTTCGCCACCGGTGACATGGGCGAGCTCGACGACGAGGGCTACCTCACGATCACCGGCCGCAAGAAGGAGATCCTCGTCACCGACAGCGGCAAGAACGTGGCGCCGGCCCCCCTGGAGAACTGGCTCCGCTCCCACCCCCTCATAGCCCAGGCCATGGTCATCGGCGACCGCCGCCCCTATGTCACGGCATTGCTGACCCTGGACCCCGAGGGCATCAACCACTGGCGCCAGATGAACGCCAAACACGTCGTCCCACCCGAACTCCTCGCTGACGACGCCGAGTTGCACGCCGTCCTCCAACGCGCCGTCGACGAGGCCAACCGCCTCGTCTCCCGCCCCGAATCCATCCGCCGCTTCACGATCATCCCCGGCGGCTTCACGGAGGAGCAGGGCCACTTGACCCCGTCGATGAAGCTGCGACGGGAGGTCATCGAGGAGGCGTTCGCGGCGGAGATCGAGGACCTGTACAGGAAATAGGGGGCGCCGCGCGGGAGGCAGCCGCACGGAGCAGTCGTAGCGCCCTAACTCTGGTCGCCCGCCGCCGGGTCGCCCTCACCGAGCCCGACCCACCAGTACCCGTCGTCCTTGACCAGCAGCAACTCCTGCTGCTGGTCGGTCTTCTCGTAGGTGAGCCGGATGGCGTTGAAATAGTCGACGGACCCCTCCAGCACGGTGACGTCGACGTGCCCGCGAGCCCCCTCGCCGAACTCCCGGACCTGGTCGTAGGCCGCGGACCGAGCCCCGTCGTACGCGGGCCCGGCCAGCTCCGCGAGCCCTTCCACGTCACCGGCCCTGAGCCGCTGCACGTACACCCGTACGACGGTGTCGACGTCCTCGGCGGTCTCCTGGACATCGGGGTACTTCGACTTCTCGGCCCGCACGGTCACCTCGATCCCGGGCGAGTCGGCGAGCGTGTACGGCGCCCGGAACCAGTTCCACCACACGACCCCGACGGCCCCGAGAACGACGACCAGCCCGCCACAGCCCAGCAGAATGCCCCGCCTCTTCATCAGTTCCGCCCCGTTTCGTCGCGTTCCATCACCCAGCCCACCGGCCACCGGTCGACTCCTCCCTGGAGAGTCATTCCGGCAGGATTCGGTTGTACGCGGCGACGAACTTCTGAGGCGGGCGGGTCGGGAATCGTGTGGATGCCGGCGGCGAGGGTGCGATCGGGGCCGGGCGGGATGTGCACGTTTGGCGTGACGCCGCTGTCCGGTCGGCGCTGACAAGGCCATCGGGGAAAGGAGCCGGCGCGACCGACGCCAGTGGATTCCCCAGGATTTCCACATTCCGGGAGCGAAACCTTTGCCTCGACTTCGTCTCCTTTCTCTTCCGTCCCCGGCGGAACTTTGCTCCTCGTAAGGAAATTCGAGCAAGTCGAAATTCCGTCAAGAGATGCGATCGATGTTTTCAGGACTTTGCCTGCTGTGGGGATCCGGGAAATCGTTTCTGCCTATCTACGATTTCAAACCATGACCGACACTCCACGGGACAACTCCGCCACCCGTGCGCGCTGGCAGACGTGTCTCAAGCTCGCCCGCGAACTCCTCCTCGTCGGGCCGGACGACAAGGACCTCAAACTCAGCTATCTCCACACCCTGATCGACACGGGCCGTCTCGGCCCCACCCACCACCCGCGCAAGAAGATCCTCGTCATCGGCGCCGGCATCACCGGCCTCGTCGCCGGCCGCCTGCTCAAGGACGCCGGCCACGACGTCACCATCATCGAGGCCAATGAAAGCCGCGTCGGCGGACGCATCAAGACCTTCCGCGCCACCAAGCACCACCAGCCCTTCGACGACCCCGCCCAGTATGCGGAGGCCGGGGCCATGCGGCTGCCCGACTTCCACCCGCTCGTCCTCGCCCTCGTCGACAAACTCGGACTCGGCCGGCGCCAGTTCTACAACGTGGACGTGGACCCCTCCACCGGCAGCGGTCCCGAGGTCCCCGTCCCCCCGGTGACGTACACCTCCTTCACCGGCCAGACGTGGACCAACGGCGACGCGAGCCCCGACTTCCGCGAACCCGACAAGCGCGGCAACTCCTGGATCCGCGCCAACCGCGTCCAGATGCGGCGGGCCGACTACACCGCGAGTCCCGAACGGATCAACGAGGGCTTCCACCTCACCGGCGACGAGGTCCGCGCGCCCGTCGTGAAGATGGTCGACGACGCGCTGGAGAGCGTGCGCGACTACTACTCCGACGTCGTCGACGGCAAGCGTGTCAACAAGCCGTTCGACGAGTGGGTCGAGGGCTGGGCCCGGGTGATCCGCGACTTCGACGGCTACTCCATGGGCGGCTTCCTGCGAGACCACGCCGGGCTCAGCGACGAGGCGATCGAGGCCGTCGGAACCCTGGAGAACATGTCCTCACGGCTGCACCTCTCCTTCTTCCACAGCTTCCTGAGCCGCAGCGACATCAACCCCACCGTCCGCTACTGGGAGATACCCGGCGGCAGTTGGCGCCTGCCGCACGCCCTCCACGAGGGCCTACGCGACGAGGTGCGGCTCGGCCACCGCATGATCCGCCTCGAATACCACGACCCCAGCCGCGACACCGACCCCGAGGGCACCGCCGTCGGACCCGACGGATGGGGCGTGACCGTGGAGACCGTCGCCGAGAACGACCCGCAGGCCCCGCCGCGCCGGTGGACCGCGGACCTGGCGATCGTCACCATCCCGTTCTCCGCCCTGCGCTTCGTGGAGATCGTCCCCTCGATGTCGTACAAGAAGCGCCGCGCCATCATCGAGACCCACTACGACTCGGCCACCAAGGTGCTGCTGGAGTTCAGCCACCGGTGGTGGGAGTTCACCGAGGACGACTGGCGCGAGGAGCTGGAGAGGATCGCACCGGGCGTCTACGAGTACTACCGGCTGGGCCCGGAGGCGGCCGGCGAGCCCGCCCGTATGCCCACGCTCGCCGAGGCGGACGCCGGCCTGCTCGGTGCCGCCGTCAAGGACAGCGGCGTCACCGAGGAGATGCGGCAGATCGACAGCACCATGCCGCTGCGCGGCCCCGCCCTCCGCCCCGCCACCCACAGCTTCGGCGGGGGCTCCGCCACCGACAACCCCAACCGGTTCATGTACTACCCGTCGCACCGGGTCGAGGGCAGCACCGGCGGCGTGGTGCTCGCCTCGTACTCCTGGTCCGACGACGCCGCGCGCTGGGACTCGATGCGGAACGCGGAGCGCTACGTCTACGCCCTGCGCAACCTCCAGGCCCTGCACGGCCGACGCATCGAGGTGTTCTTCACCGGGCGCGGCGCCACCAAGAGCTGGGCCCGCGACCCGTACGCCTTCGGCGAGGCCGCCATCTACACCGCGCACCAGATGACCAGCTTCCACCTGGACGTCTCCCGGCCCGAAGGCCCCGTGCACTTCGCCGGAGAGCACACCTCCCTCAAGCACGCCTGGATCGAGGGCGCCCTGGAGAGCGCCGTCCGCGCCGCCATCGCCGTCCACCAGGCCCCGCCGGTCACCACCCCGGGCCCGGACGGGGAGGGCCGCTCATGACCGCGATCACCTCCGGGACCGCGATCACCCCTGGGTGCACGGTCGCCCGCTATCTCGCCCTGCGCCTGGCCGAGTTGGGCATCACCCACCTCTTCGGCGTCCCCGGCAACCACCTCGGCCCCTTCTTGACCACCCTGCGGGCCGAGGGCGACATCGAGTGGGTCGGCACCCCCACCGAGGGCGGCGCGGGCCAGGCCGCCGACGCCTACGCCCGGATCCACGGCGTCGGCGCGGCCGCGGTCACCTACAGTGTGGGCGCGTTCAACCTGCTCAACGCCTGCGGTGGCGCCTACGTCGAGCAGGTCCCGCTCGTCGCCGTCAACGCTTCCCCGCCCTACGAGCAGTGGCAGAACTACCGCGCCCTCGGCCTGCTCACCTCCCACATGAGCCCCCGCCCGGAGAGCAACCTGGACGTCTACCGGCAGGTCACCGTGGACGCGCAGGTCATCTCCAACCCGGGCCTCGCCCCCGCCCAGATCGACGCCGCGCTCACCGCGTGCCTCTCCGAGCGCAGGCCGGTCTACCTGGAGGTCATGGAGGACCTGTGGGACGAGCCCTGCGCCGAGCCCGGGGAGCCGATCATCCGCCGCGAGCGGCCGTTCAGCGCGCGCAACCAGCTGATGCTGGACCACGCCGTGAACGCGATCCTCACCCTGGTCGAGGAGCACCCCGGCCCGGACGGAACGCCCCGCCCCATCGTCTGGGCCGGCGAGGAGATCGACCGGTTCCGCCTGGGCGGGCAGCTCACCGACCTGGTGGAGGGAACCGGCGTGCCGTTCTGCACCACTGTCGGCGCCAAGGCCGTCGTCGACGAGGACCTGCCGCAGTTCCACGGCGTCTACAACGGCCACGCCAGCCACCCGGACGTGCACGGCGTCTTCAAGGACTGGGCCACCTGCCGGATCGGGCTCGGCGCCTGGTCCACGTCGAAGAACCTCGGCGGCGAGCAGTGCGTCGGCGGCGACTGGGTGATGGCCGCGAACGGCGGCGTCAGTGTCGGCAGCTCCTACTTCCCCGACGTCCAGCTCGAACAACTCCTGCCCGCCCTCCAGGACGCGCTGGTGAAGCGCTACGGCTCCGGGGGGCTGGCCGCCGACTACTACGCCGAGGCCCATGCCCATCTGGGGGAGTCCGTCGACCGCCCCGCCGGCCTGGAGCAGTACCGCGCCTCGCTCCGCACCAGCGGCTCACGGTCCCGGCACGCCGAACGGCTCACCTACGACGGCGTGTTCGACCGGATCAACCACTTCCTGGGCCACGAGACCCGGCAGGACTGGACGGTCGTCTCCGACGCCGCGTTCTCCCTCATCGGCTCGATGAACCTGTCCCTGTCCGCGGGCGGGTTCCTGTCGCAGGTCAGCTGGCTGTCCATCGGCTGGTCGGTCGGCGCGGCCACCGGCGCCGCGCTCGCCCCCGAGCGCGGGCAGGCCCGCCCGATGGTGTTCGTCGGCGACGGCGCCTTCCAGGAGACCTGTCAGGAGATCTCCACCCACACCAGGCTCGGGCTGCGGTCGGTGGTGTTCGTCATGGACAACGGACACTTCTACGGCATCGAACAGATGCTGGTGCACCCCGCCTACTACGCGGACGACCAAGGGGCCTCCCACGACCCCGACTTCTACAACGTCCTCCACCCCTGGCACTACGACCGTCTCGCGGCCGTCTTCGCCGCCAAGGAGACCCCGGCGAACGGGATCACCATCGCCCACACCTCCGAACTGGACGACCTTCTGACCCGCCTCACCGACCCGACCGACCCCGTCAACGCCGGACCGCTGCTGGTCCGCGTCCGCCTGCACCGGCACGACTACCCGCGTGCGATGGCCTACAAGGTGAAAGTCAACAACTCGAAAGGGGCAGGAAATGGCTGATCTCAACGTACTGATCGCGTTCGACGCGGCCACGATCGTCGAGCAGAATCCCAACGCGTCGAGGAACCCGGACGCGCCGACGTACGCCGACCACAGCCTCATCTACATGACGACGCGCCACGATCACATCGTCGGCACATCGGGGGCCGAATTGAACCTCCGGGCAGAACCCGGGGACAGCATCAGGTGGCGGGAGACGACGATCTCGCTCGGCAGCGACTACAAGGCACTGCTGTACAAGTACGTGAGCAGCGACACCGGCCACCAGCTCATCAGGACTCCGGAGATCGAAGTGATCGACGGCGTCTATCCGATGCCGCAGGAGGGGTCCGAGGGCAGGCCGGAATTCGTGACACAGAACTACCAGGACCACTACTGGCGGACGACCGTCAAAAAGCCGGGCAAGGTCGTGTACCACTTCTACTTCCAGATCCTGGACCGCCACCGCCAATTGAAGGGGTACTTCCAGTGGGACCCCTTCATCACCATCGAGAATCCCTGACGACGACGCCGGACACTTCGGCGACCACCTCACCCTGGTCCTCCTCGGTGGTGGACACGGGCCGGAATCCCAGTGAGGCGTAAAGGCGCTCGGCGGCGGTGTTGTCCGGGTCGTACGACAGGCGGAGGACCTCACAGTCCGTACGGTCCGCCAGCCATCGCATCAGGGTCCGCGCCGCCGCCCGCCCGACCCCCTTGCCCTGTTCGGCGGCATCGATCAGCATGCCGCCGATCCAGTACGAACCGTCCTCGTCACGCCCCCACATGACATGCCCCACCACGGTGTCATCGGCGCACACCGCGAGCGAGTTCCATACGCCCTCGCGGAGGGACAGGAGGAGGTAGCGGGCGGCCAGCGCGGGAACGAACCGGCGTTGGCCGTCCAGCGGGGCGACATCCGCGACGGCGCGCCAGTTCTGGTCGTCCACGTCATGCAGGGCGATCTGTCGCCCAACGCCGTCCAGCAGCCTGAGAGTGATCATGCAGGCAGGCTACGGGCTTCCTCGGTTGCGAGGAACGTGGTCCAGGCGGTGGGGGAGAGGGTGAGGTGGGGGCCGGTGGGGTTCTTGGAGTCGCGGATGTGGATGGTGTGGGGGCAGGGGGATATCTCGACGCATTCGCCGCCCTCGCCGCTGCTGTGGGATGACTTGCGCCAGGTGTAGGCGGCTTCGACGCATTCGCCGCCAGCGCCACTGCTGTGGCTGGACTTGAACCAGTTGAGTCGCTCAGTGCTCACAGCTCCCCCAGCATCTTCTCGATCAGCGCCCGGGACTCCATCGGGTTGAGCGCCAGCGCGCGCATGATCCCATAGCGGTCGGCGATTTGTCGTACGCCTTCAGTGTCGGTGACCAGGCGGGGGTAGCCCTGCCCTTCCGTGTACGCCACCTGCCCATGTCCTTTGGGCGTCAACAGGTTGAACGCGCTGTCCAGGTTGGGGTGTTCCTCGCGGCAGGTCGGCATCACCTGGATCTCAATGTTGCGCATACTCCCGAAGCGCAGCAGGTTCCGCAGTTGCTCCTGGTGGACAGCTCGTCCGCCGATCGGCCGTTGCAGCACAACCTCCTCCAGGACGTAGCTGCACATCGGTGGAGGCCAGCCCTCGAAGATCTGCTGGCGGGCCATTCGGTCGGCCACGCGCGTCTCGATGGTCTCGGCGCTCAGCAGTGGGCGCCACTGAGAGAAGACCGCCCGCGCATACTCCTCCGTCTGCAACAACCCTGGCACCCCCTGGTTGGCATAGAAGTGCAGCTCAACCGCCTCCGCCTCCAACCCGGCGTAACTCCGGTACCACTCCGGATGCCGCGTCCGCGCCTTCTTCATCCCCTCCTTGATCTCGGGGATCATCGCCTTCAACAGCCCCCCGGCATCGAGAAGTTCATCCGCCTTCTCCAACACCTCGGGCCGAGCCACCCGCACCCCCCGCTCCATCGCCCCGATCGCGTCCGGCCCGTACCCCAACGCCTCCCCCAACTCCTTCTGTGTCAGCCCCGCCCGCTCCCGCAGTAGCTTCAACAGCTTGCCGACCGCCGTGAACAGCCCGGTCGTACCGTCGGCCTCAGCCGGAGTCTCCGGCCGCCGTTCACTCGCCTCATCCGCCATCGATCCCGCCCTCACCTCGTCGTGGTCACGGCCGACGAGCCGACGCCTCGCGCACCGCACCCATACGGCTACCTAGCGTCGCGCCGTCGTACCTGGTCAGACTAGAACCGGACGACCACGCTGAGTGACATGAATTCGGAAACCACCACCGTCCTCGGTGAATTCAGGCAACTCTTCACTCCCAGCCGCCGAGGCGCCCGACTCGCGCGAAGGGCCGTCGCCCGGCGGCTGCACGCCTGGGGCATCCCCCAGGGGAGCGAGGTGTACGACAGCGCGGTGCTGGTCGCCGCCGAGCTGGTGACGAACGCGGCCATGCACGGGTACGTCACCGGGCACAGCTTTCTGCTGAAGGTGGTGTGGATGACCGGCACCGTACGTATCGAGGTGGCCGACGCCTGCGAGACGCGGCGGCCGAAAACGCTGCGGTCGGAGCCCGAGGCCGAGTCCGGGCGGGGGCTGTTGATCGTCGAGGCCCTCGCCGACAAGTGGGGCGTCGAGGACCGCGACCTGGGCAAGATCGTGTGGGCCGAGCTGAGCGCCAGTATCAGCACCAGCCCGTAAGTGAGGGCCGCCCGAGTGAATGTTCTGCCGATGGGTCCGTATGGAAATCCTCTCGGCGAAGTGGATCGACATACTGAGTGAATGCGGACGCAGAAGAAGATTCCCGCCCTGATTCACCAAACCTGGAAAGACGCCGACGTACCGGCCCAATGGAAGAAATGGGCTGACTCCTGGCGCCGACACCACCCCGGCTGGGGATACCGCCTGTGGACCGACTCCGACAATCGCGCATTCCTCCAGGAGCACTATCCCTGGTTCCTGCCCATCTACGACGGCTACGCGGAACCGATCATGCGGGCCGACGCAATTCGCTATTTCCTGCTCGACCATTTCGGCGGGCTCTACGTGGATCTGGACTTCGAGTGCCTGAGCCCGGTCGAGGGAATCCTTGACGGGCACGAACTCGTCCTCGGCTGCGAGCCCCAGGCGCACACAGGGCTACTGCTGGCCCGCCAGCGCGGATTCAGCCGCATCGTCGGCAACGCGTTCATCGCGTCACGGCCGGGCCACCCCTTCTGGGCCCATGTGCACCGCCAGTTGGTCGGCGCCCACAGAATGCCCGGAGCGCTGGACGTCACGGGCCCCTTCTTCCTCACCAGAGCGATCGACAGCGCCCCGGAACCTGCCTCGATCGCCTCGATCACGATCCTCGGACCGGAGGTCCTGTACCCCGAGGTGAGCCCGTACGCGCAGGAGCTGTTCGGCCCGCAGGAAGCCGACTATGAGCGTGCGTACGCCGTGCACCACTGGTCCGGCAGCTGGGTGCGCGACTCCCCTGCGACTCCCCGGACATCGGCCGGCAAACGGTTCCCGTTCTGGGCGAGCCAGGAACTGCAACCGCTCGCCGACGGCCTGCTCAACCTGGACGCGCAACGCCGCCGCTGGGCCTCGGGCGCGCCCGCGCCGACGGTGTCCTGCCTGATGGTGACGAAGGATCGCTCGTCGACGGCCCGCCGCGCGATCGCGTGCTTCCGTACGCAGACCTACCCCAACCTGGAACTGGTCGTCGTGGAGGACGGCACGGACGACGCCCTTGAGCAGCACATTCACGAGCTGGACGACCCGAGGATCCGCCATCACCGGCTCCCCTCGGAGGGGCGGACGCTGGGTGAACTGCGCAACGAGGCGGTGGACCGGGCCACCGGGCCGTACGTATCCCAGTGGGACGACGACGACCTGTACGACCCGGAGCGGATCGAGACACAGATGGCGGCGATCCTCTCGCTCGGCGCCGAAGCCTGCTTCCTCGCCCGTGAACGGCTGTGGTGGCCCGCTCGCCACAAGCTCGCGATCTCCTGCGCGCGCCTGTGGGAAGGATCGATGGTGTGCGCCAAGGACCGCCTCCCGCGCTACCCGGCACTGCGCCGGGGCGAGGACACCCCGGTGGCGGAGGAGGTGGCCCGTACCTGCCGGGTGGTATCGGTCGACGCACCCGAGCTGTACACCTACGTATGTCACGGCGGCAACACGTTCAACGAAGCCCACTTCGCGGAGCACTTCGACGTGGCGACCCAGATCTGGTCCGAACCGGGCGCGTACGCCGAGCGGTTGCTCGCGATGGCGACCCGGCTGCCGATCGGGCCGGAGGACATCGCCCACGCCGAGAACGGTGCCGCCACCCGACCCTCCGGGCAGGGTGGACGGACGGCCACAGCCCTCGAACCCGCCCCGGGCCCGGCGACCGAGCGACCCACGGTCCTGGTGCTCACCCCTCTCAAGGACGCGGCCGCGTTCCTGCCGGGCTATCTGGAGAACCTTCGCGCCCTGGACTACCCGCGCGAGGCGATCTCGCTGGGGCTGCTGGAGGGCGACAGCAAGGACACGACGCCGGATCTGCTCCGACAGGTCCTGCCCGGACTCGAGGCGGAGTTCCGGCGGGTCACCCTCGTACACCGTGACTTCGGCCTCCAACTGGCGGGCCCCCGCTGGGAGCCCGGCGTCCAGCGCCGACGCCGCTCGGTGCTGGCCAAGGTGCGCAACCATCTGCTCTCCCGAGCCCTCACCGACGAGGAGTGGGTGCTGTGGCTCGATGTGGATGTCACCGGCTACCCGGCCGACCTCGTCCAACGCCTGCTCGGAGCGGGCAAGGACATCGTCGTCCCGCACTGTGCCACCACGGCCGGTGGACCCACGTACGACCTCAACACCTTCGTCCTGCACCCCAGGGCCGGCACGCTCAACTGGTCCCAGTGGCTGCGCGACGGGATTCTGCAGCCGCCCAGGGGGTTCGGCCGGGTCTACCTCGACGAACTGCGCGGGCAGGGGCTCATCCGCGTCGACTCGGTCGGCGGCACCACCCTGCTGGTACGCGCCGACCTTCACCGGGACGGTCTGATCTTCCCCTCCTTCCCGTATCAGCACCTCATCGAGACCGAAGGTCTGGCCGCGATGGCCCGGGACATGGGCACTGCCTGCTGGGCGCTGCCCGACCTGGAAGTGCTGCACCCGCACCACGCCGACGTCGCCGAACCGCTCGTACACCACATGGAGTAATCACGTTGGCACGGTAAGTAATTGAATCCTACGGTGGGACTACTGCCCCTGCGTGGAGTTCACACGCCCAGCGGGCAGCTCCCAGACCCCGAAAGAAAGGTCCCACCGTGAAAGCCCGCCTCATGTCCTCCCTGGCCCTCCCTGCCGCACTGGCGACCGCCGGACTGCTCAACACGGCGGAGGCTGCCTACGCGACCGCCCCCGGTTCGGAGGCGACGACAGCGTCGGCTCCCTACGCGTACCAGGGCCAGCCGATAAGCGGCGACGTCACCCTCACGTCCGCGGACGGGCACCCCTGCACGCCCATCGGAAACGTCACCGTCACCGACTACGGGCACTGCTGCACGCCCGTGGGCAACGTGACCATCACCGACTACAACGTCTGCTGCACGCCGGTGGCCAACATGACCATCTGTGACTACGGGCACCACAAGGAGCACGGACACGGCCACCACGAGTACGGCAAGCACGAGTACGGCAAGCACGAGAATGGCAAGCACGAGAATGGCAAGCACGAGAATGGCAAGCACGAGAACGGCAAGCACGAGAACGGCAAGCACGAGAACGGCAAGTACGAGAACGGCAAGCACGACCACCACGACCATGAGCACGACCATGGGCGTCAACTGCGCCTCAGCTAGCGCATGATCCGGCTGGTCTGCCGCGACGTGGTCCTCTAACAGGACTGGGGGGGCGTCGGCATTCCATTCATCCCGTTCCGTTCCGAAGCGAAAGACGGCGCATGCCCCACAGCTCCGACCCTGTGGTCTCGGTGGTCATCCCCTGCCACAACTACGCCCGTTATCTGCCCGAGGCAGTGTCCAGCGTCGTCGCCCAGACGTTCCGCGCCTGGGAACTCGTCATCGTCGACGACGGCAGCACCGACAACACCTTCGAGGTGGCCCAGGACCTGGCCGCCCGCCACCCCGACCGGTGCGTCAGGCTGCTCCAACAGGCCAATGCCGGGGTCTCCGCCGCGCGCAACACCGGAATCGAGGCCGCTGCCGGCCGCTACATCCTTCCGCTGGACGCCGACGACGTGATCGCGCCGACGATGCTGGAGAAGACCGTCGCGGTGCTGGACGGCGACCCCGACATCGCCATCGCGTCGACCGATGTGTTCACCTTCACCGACGACGATCTGCCCCCGCAGGCGATGCCCCTGCCCGCCTACAGCAGAGAACTGCTGCTCCAGCGGCTGATCATGTTCTACTGCTCGCTGTACCGCCGTGAAGCGTGGCAGACCGTGGGCGGGTACGACGAGACCATGCGGGCGGGAGAGGACTGGGACTTCTGGATCGGCTGCGTCGAGCACGGCTTCGACGCCCACCACATCCATGAGCCGCTGTTCGGGGCGCGCAACAAGGACACCGGACTGCATCTGGAAGCCGCCGAGAACGACCTGGCCATCCGGGCCCGGATCGTGGCCAACCACCCGGACCTGTTCAAGCCGATCACGCGTGGGTGGGCCCACGCCGTGCTCACCCAGGACGCGGAAGCCTGCCTGCGGGACGAGTACGTCCCCGACGACATCCTCACCCGGGCCGCCGAGATGGACCAGTTCCTCGGGGCGGTCATGGCCCTGCAGCGCACGACGCGGGTGCAGTACTACCACATCCGGCGTCTGGAGAAGGCGCTGGCCGCCCAGAGCGGCGACGCCGGTCGACTCCCGTACAACTCCCGCGCCGGGTCGGCTGTCTAAGGGGTGATCCCGCCGACAGCAGTGACTCCGCGAAGGATTACTTCCGCATGCGCTCACACAGATCCATCGCCGCCACCACATCTCTCGCCCTCGCCCTGGGCGGAGCCGTGCTCGCGGCGCCCACCGCCCAGGCGGCCCCGACGAGCACGGCCACCGTCGCCTTCGAAGTCAACCACCTGCGCTACAAGGCCGGCGCCGGACAGTCGAACCGCTTCACGGTCGCCGTGGACAGGGAGGAGAGGCCCGACTGGGAGTGGGGCTACTGGATCATCACCTTCCGCGACCGGGTCGACATCGCCATCGATCCGCGCGCGGCAGTCGAACGCGAGTGCACGTACCCCGATGCGACCGATCACAAGGTCGTCCAATGCGCCCAGGGTGTTTCCCCGCGCGGCGAGGACACGTTCATCTACGACGTCCACCTCGGTGACGGCGACGACACCGCGACGCTGCCCCCCAACTCCTTGTACTCGGGCATCTACGGCGGCTCCGGCAACGACGTCCTGCTCGGCAACGGCTCGGTCGAGCTCTACGGCGAGGACGGCAACGACCGCATCGTCGGCGGCGGCGGTCCCTGGGGCTTCGGTTCCCGCGGCGGCAAGGGCCACGACACCATGACCGACTGCTCGTACTGCAGCGGCGGCGCCGGCAACGACACCCTCACCGGTGGCACCGCCGTGACCAGGAACATCCTGGTCGGGGACTCCGGCAACGACATCCTGTACGGCAGGACCGACGCCGACGACCTCTTGGGCGGCGAGGGCAACGACAGGCTGTACGGCGGCAGGGGCAACGACACCCTGCGCGGCCAGAACGGCAACGACGTCCTCTACGGCGACCAGGACAACGACACGCTCTGGGGCAACAACGGCAACGACGTGCTACACGGCGGCCAGGGCACCGACAAGCTCTCCGGTGGCCCGGGCCGCGACAAGGTCCATCAGTAGGTCAGAACGTCGGCGGGTCGAACACCAGGTTCCGCCGCACGTCGGTCACGCTCACGCCCTCGGGAGCCCCGAACGCTTCGACGGTCACCAACGTGTTGTAGCCGTTGACCTCCACCGCCAAGTGGTCGCCGTCCGCCACCCGCAGGTCGATCCTCGCGCGGGGCACACCCGCGTAGTCCGGCATCCGATGGATCCGGGCCGCCGGGTAGTCGAGGGCCGTCAGCTTCTCGTGCAGCACCTCGTAGTCACTCGCCCCCGTGCCGCTGAACGCCTCACCGATGCGCTCCGCGTGCTGCTCGCCGCGGCACTTCTCGATGGCGGTCAGCGGCACCTCCTCGACGGAGACGGGCTGGGTGGAGTCGAGGTCCGTGGGCTCGGACACACCACTGGGGCGGGCCGGAGTGCAGTAGTCCGTGATGCTGTTCGCGAAGTTCAGGAACCGTGCCTCCGCATCGCTGTCGGTGGCGGCTGCCGCGTTCGCCGCGCCGTAGCCGGACAGGACGACACAGCTGAGCGTGGCCGCCAGCACAGACTTCACCAGGAAGGACTTCGGAAGGATTCTTGTCCGCATGGACGTACGATGCGGGCCGCCGGCAGTCGACCACATGAGTACCTGTACTCAATCCACCCTCAGCCACCCTCAGCCCCCCTCAGCCCCCCCCTCAGTCCACCAGATCCGCCGCCGTCAGCAGCCTCGTCAGATCCGTCCGCGACCGTACCTGCAACTTCCGGTAGATACGGGTGAGATGGGCCTCCACCGTCTTCCGCGACACGAACAACGACGCCGCCGCCTCCGTGTTGTTGAGCCCCCGTGCGATGGCCCGCGACACCTGGAACTCCTGCGGTGTCAGCTGGTCAAGGACCCCTCCCATACCGCCGCCGGTGGACTGCCCGGTGTTCAGCATCCCCCCGGCGGCGGCCAGTTCGCTCGCCGCCCGGCGGGCCCACGGCACCGCGCCCAACCGTTCGAAGCAGGCGAGAGCGGAGGCGAGGGGCGCGCGGGCGGCGCCGGGGCGGCGGTAGCGGCGCAGCACCTCCGCCTCGCACAGCAGCGTGCGGGCCCAGTCGAAGGGGCCCGTCGTCCGCTGGTGAGCCTGCAACGCCGCCCCGAAGCACGCCTCCGCCTCCTCCGGCGTCCCCGCCAGCAACCCCCGTACGCGAGCGGCCGCGGCCTCCGCCGAGGCGAGGCCCGTCTCCAGGGCCCGCTCCTCCAGCCACGTCACCACCTCACCGGCCCGCGCCGCGTTCCCGGCCCGTACGTGGGCCTCGGCCAGGTCCGCCGCGAACGGGACGACCTCCGGGTTCCCGATGCCCTGCTCGCGCGCCAGTGAGAACGTCTGCTCCAACTGGTCGGCCGCCGCGTCGTGGTCCCCGTACGCCAGGGCCGACAGACCCAGCACCGCCGTCATGTGGAACTCCTGGCAGCCGATCCCGTACGCCCCGCACTCCCGCCGGGCCCGCGCCACATGCTCCTCGCACTCCACGCGGTCGCCGCGCAGGGCTTCCAGCCGGGCCAGGCAGTAGAGCGCGTAACTCACACAGGTCAGCTGGCCCAGCTCCTCCGCCCAGCGCAGCGCCTCCGTCAGGTCACCGCGCGCGGACGCCCATTGGCCGATACGGGTCTCCAACTCGCCCCGTACCGCGAGCGTGAAGCCCAGCACGCCCACCGCGCTGTGCTGCCGCGCCGACTCGACCGCGGTGTTCAGCAGCCGACGGCCCCGTACGAACTCCTCCGCGCGGCTCCACGCCTGCCCGGCGATCGCGTACACCTGCTGGTCGCGGACGGGGTCGCCGCCGGTTCCGTGGCGGTCGGCGGCCTCCAGCATCTCGCGGCCCTCGGCGGTGCGGCCGTTCAT
Organism: Streptomyces capitiformicae; assembly: GCF_002214185.1. Lineage (NCBI taxonomy): Bacteria > Bacillati > Actinomycetota > Actinomycetes > Kitasatosporales > Streptomycetaceae > Streptomyces > Streptomyces capitiformicae. The sequence goes on from NZ_CP022161.1 coordinate 5,351,219, forward strand.
GACGAGGGCGGCGCCGAGGAGGGTGAGGCTGTACCAGCGTTCGGGGCCGGAGGGCGAGGCGAGGGCCAGGGATTCCTCCGCCACCCGTACGGCCGCGGGGACGTGGCCGTCCAGGCGGGCCGCGGCCGTCGCCTCCGCCAGCAGCAGACAGGCGCGGGCGGGATCGGTGTCGCGTACGGATTCGGCGGCGTTCATGAGGAGGCCGTACGCCTGGGCGGTCTCGCCCTTCCAGGTGTACATACGGCCCAGCAGGCCCTGGATGGCGGCGCGCATCGCCGGGTCCGGGGTGATGCGCAGGGCCTCCTCGCACCACTGCGGGCCCGCCGGGGAGCCGCTGAGCAGGGCGTCGGAGGCGGCGTGGTGGAGGCGGTCGGCGCGGGGGGCGGGGTCGGGGGTCAGTTCGGCGGCGCGGCGCCAGGCCAGGGCGGACTCGCCGAAGGCATTGCGGCGGCGGGCCTCCAGCGCGGCGTCGGCGAGCGCGGCGGCGGCCTCCTCGTCGGGGCCGGGGGTCGCTGACGCCCGGTACCAGGCGTGCAACGGGCCCGTGCTCACCTCGGCCAGCGCGTGGAACGCGGCGAAACGGTGGGCGAGCGGGGCGCGGCCCAGCACCAGCGCGCGCAGCACCGGGTGGTGGAAGTCCAGCCCGTCGGCGGTGGTCGTGATCAGCCCGTCCTCCTCGGCGGGGGAGAGCGCGTCGAGCGAGAGCCCGGCCGCCTCCAGCGCCTTCCGCAACGGGCCCGCCGCCGTCGACCGGCTGGCGGCCAGGACGACGAGGGCCCGGCGGGCGGGGTCCGGCAGTCCGTCGATACGGGTCGCCCAGGCACGCTCCAGATGGCTCCCGAGGGAGGGCGGATCGAGCAACGGCCGCTCGCCCCGCGCCTGTTCGTCCGACAGCCCGCTCGCGATCTCCCACAGGGCGAGGGGGTTCCCGCCGCTGATGCGTACGAGGTCGGAGAGGACGCCCGGGGCCACGCGGCCGGCGAGGAGGGTGGCGCACTCCTCCGGCGCCAACCCGCCCACCTGCACCGTGGAAATGCCGCGCCGCGGCCCCGACTCGCCGTGGTCCTGCCTGGACCCGAGGGCGAGGGCGACGCGTTCGCTGGACAGCCGGCGGGCGACGAAGAGCAGGACGCGCTGGGAGGACGGGTCCACCCAGTGCAGGTCGTCGACCAGGACGACGACCGGGCGCTCCTCGCCGAGGGTGGCCAGCACGTTCAGGGCGCCCATGCAGGCGGCGTACGGGTTGCCGGGCGGGTCCGCCGAGTCGCCGCTCAACGCCAGGCAGGACTCCAGGGCGGCACGCTGGGCTCCGGGGAGTTCCCTGAAAAGGGACGAATGGGGCATGAGGAGGTCGCCCAGGGTGGCGAACGGAAGTACGGTCTCGGTCTCGATGCCTCGCGCCCGCAGCACCGTGGCGGGCGCCGCGCCCGACGTTCCGGCCGCCGCCCGCTCCGCCGCGTAGTCCAGCAGGGCCGTCTTGCCGATGCCGGGCTCGCCCCACAGGAGCAGTGCCGCCCCACCAGCACCTCCCGCCACGAGCAGGTCGTCCATCAGCCGGCGTTCCCTCTCCCGGCCGACGAGTTCCCGTGACAATGCGCCACCTCCTGGTGCCCGAGCGTGCTCGCCCCGCCCGCTCATCATGCCCCCATCAGGGCGGGCCAAGAAGGTCGCATGCCGAGGGAGTTGTGGGGAGATGTAGGGACTTCCCGGAAGCGCGGCGGCCCCGCACGGGCCTTCAATGGTCTCGCGGAACAAACAAGGGGAACAGGGAATCACGGGAACCCGGAAGCACGGGGGAACAGGGAAACACGGGGGAACAGGGAAACACGGGGGAACAGGGAAACACGGGGGAACAGGGAAACACGGGGGAACAGGGAAACACGGGGGAACAGGGAAACACGGGGGAACAGGGAAACACGGGGAATGAACCAGGTCGCGGAACTAGGGGGACGGCCCATGCCGGCATCCGTGGAACGCGGGGATCTCACCTCAGGGTCCGACCGGCTCGACTCGGTCGACATCAAGGTGACGTTCTCGGGTGCGGGCGCGGCCGCCGCGACCCGGGCGCTGGCGCCGGACATCGGGGGAGCCCGGCGCCGCGTCTACTTCTGTGAGGCCCTCGCCCGCTCCACGGCGCCAGGACAACTGCCGCTTCTGGATGCGGGGTTGATCCTGCGCCTACGGGCGGGGAGCGGGCGAGGTGGGGCCGCGACGGCGGAACTGTGGCCCTGTCGCCGGTCCCGGCTCTCGGAACGATGGCTGCGCTTCCGGGAGCAGGGACCGGACTCCTTCCACCTCGCGGACGCCTGGTCCGGCGACCGCCGGGTCCTGTCCGCCGCCCTCGTCTCCGACTGCGGCCGTACGGCGGTGGAGGCCGCCGCCACCGGCGCCCAGCCCCTGGAACTCGTCTTCTCCGACCGCCAGCGCGCCTTCCTCGCCGACTGCGCCGACATCACCTTCGGCTTCGGCTCCCTGAACATCCTCGGCCCCGTCCACACGGTCCGCTGGCACGGCGTACGCCTCGACCACCACGAGGTCACACTGGAGCGCTGGACTCTGGGCCGCGCCGCCGATCCCACGCTGGAGTGGCTGGAAGTCTCCAAACGCGTTTCCCCCGAGGGAGCCGAGGTGGTCCAGGCCTCCCTCACCGCCCTCCTGCGGGCGCAGGGCCTGGACCCCGACCTCGACTCGGGCTTCCGGGTGCGACAGGTGCTGGAGGCACTGGCGGCCACGTAGGCGCTCCGCTGGAGGGCCGGTGCTGCGGCTGCGGCTGCGTCGTGGCTGGTCGCGACCCATCACGACCTTGCGGACGAACGCATCGCAGCCACCGTTCCTGAAGGCTGAGCCGGAGTGAGTCCGACTCAGCCGCACGCCCCGAACGGTCTTGAGCGCTCCCCCAGACTTCGTCCGGGTGGACCCCCAGGTCCCCGGCGTACTCAACCCCGGGGCGGCGACACGCATCCTGTGCGTGGTCCGATCCCGGCAGGCCCCCGCGGCCGGAGGCCGCTATGGACACTGCCCTGTGCGACCTGGCCAGTTGGGTACGGCCAGAGGCGACGGGGAGGCCCCGAACCATCTCTCTGGTGGAGCGGGGGCCCCGCACGCCGGCGCCATATCCGGCGTCCCAGATCGCACGGCCACGTTTAACCCGGACGGCCCAGGGCGCCGCGAGCCAGGAAGCCGACCATCACACGATCGAGTTAAAGCGGTCTTATACGCACTCCTCGGCGAGCAGTTGCCAACCCCTTCTCCGGGGGTGCCGCAGGCAAAAGGCAGGAGCCCCTGCGCCGGAAGGCGTGGGGCTCCTTGGGTACTGCTCTCAGACGTCGTCAGAGGGGCATCCCTCAGATCAGACGGGGGTGACGTTCTCCGCCTGCGGGCCCTTCGGGCCCTGGGTCACGTCGAAGGAGACCTGCTGGTTCTCCTCCAGCGAACGGAAGCCGCTCGCGTTGATGGCGGAGTAGTGAACGAAGACGTCGGGGCCGCCGCCTTCCTGGGCGATGAAGCCAAAGCCCTTTTCGGCGTTGAACCACTTCACGGTTCCGGTAGCCATAAGCCCTCCTTGGGCCCAAAGGGTTGCCCTGCTCCAGAACCCTGCAAGTGTGAAAACAAGATGCCGCACAACTGCATACGTCTGAAAACGACGAGAGCCCGCGGTCACATGCTCCGCAGGCTCTGTACTGCAAGGGAAACCAAACTGCAACTTGCGGCGAGCCTAGCACGCGGGCAGGGGAAAGCAATAGAGAGCAAGATCACGTCACCCGGATGTTTGAGTGATCGTGGCGCCGGGTTGACACCGCCGCGCTGTGGCCTCGAAGCCCTCGCCCAGGGCCCCGGACCCCGCACCGTACTCCAAGAGGTCTAGTCTCGCGATGTGGACATTTCTCGCACCCGGCCGCGCGTGGGCCACATCCAGTTCCTGAACTGCCTGCCCCTCTACTGGGGGCTCGCGAGAACGGGCACGCTCCTCGACTTCGAGCTGACCAAGGACACCCCGGAGAAGCTCAGCGAGAAGCTGGTGCACGGGGACCTCGACATCGGGCCCATCACCCTCGTCGAGTTCCTCCGGCACGCCGATGACCTGGTCGCCTTCCCCGACATCGCGGTCGGCTGCGACGGGCCGGTGATGTCCTGCGTCATCGTCTCGCAGGGCCCACTCGAACGCCTGGACGGCGCACGCGTCGCCCTCGGCTCCACCTCGCGCACGTCCGTACGCCTCGCGCAGCTGCTGCTGGCCGAGAGCGTCGGCGTACGGCCGTCGTACTACACGTGCCCGCCCGACCTCTCGCTGATGATGCAGGAGGCCGAGGCGGCCGTCCTGATCGGCGACGCGGCGCTGCGGGCCAACCTGCACGACGGACCGAGGTTCGGGCTCGAAGTACACGATCTGGGCGCCCTGTGGAAGGCGTGGACGGGGCTGCCGTTCGTCTTCGCGGTGTGGGCGGTGCGGCGGGACTACCTGGAGCGGGAGCCCGAGGTCACGCGCCAGGTCCACGAGGCGTTCCTGGCCTCCCGGGACCTCTCCCTGACCGAGGTGGACAAGGTCGCCGAGCAGGCGGCCCGCTGGGAGGCCTTCGACGAGCGGGTCCTGGAGCGGTACTTCACCACCCTCGACTTCCGCTTCGGTGCGCCCCAGCTCGCCGCGGTCGCCGAGTTCGCGCGGCGCGTCGGCCCGACGACGGGATTTCCGGCGGACGTGAAGGTCGATCTCCTTTCCTGAACATTTCTCTCGGACGCTTTCCATATGTCGCCGGAAATTCGTTTGACGAATTCCGGGTTCTGTGGAAGGCGTGGCGGTCGTTCGTATTCCCCTTCGGGCGTACGGCACTACGCTGCTGGGGAGTCGTGTCGTGGAGAAGTCGGTACTACGGGGTCGGCAGTACGGGGGAGGAGTGCGGTCATGCAACCGCTCGACGTCGGCGAACCCACCGTCATGGGGCCCTACCGGCTGCTCGGCCGGCTCGGCTCCGGCGGGATGGGCCGGGTGTATCTGGGCCGCAGCGCGGGCGGCCGTACCGTCGCGGTCAAGGTCGTGCACCCGCACTTCGCGCTCGACGAGGAGTTCCGCGCCCGCTTCCGGCGTGAGGTGGAGGCCGCCCGGCGGGTGGGCGGAGCCTGGACGGCCCCCGTCCTCGACGCGGACCCGGAGGCCTCCGTCCCCTGGGTGGCGACCGGTTACGCGGCCGGCCCCTCCCTCGCCGCGGCCGTCGCGGACAGCGGATCGCTGCCCCCGCACTCCGTACGGGTGTTGGGCGCCGGTCTCGCGGAGGCGCTCTCCGCCGTGCACGCGCTGGGCCTGGTTCACCGCGACGTGAAACCCTCGAACGTCCTGCTGACCGTCGACGGCCCCCTCCTCATCGACTTCGGTATCGCTCGCGCGACGGACGGTACGGCGTCCCTGACCTCGACGGGCGTCTCCATCGGTTCCCCCGGCTACATGTCCCCCGAGCAGATCCTCGGCAAGGGCGTCACCGGCGCGGCCGACGTCTTCTCCCTCGGCGCGGTCCTCGCGTACGCCGCGACCGGCCAGTCCCCGTTCCCCGGCGACTCCTCCGCCGCCCTCCTCTACAAGGTCGTCCACGAAGAGCCCCAACTGGAGGGCGTGGAGGGCGAGCTGCGCGAACTCGTCGAACGCTGCCTCTCGAAGGAGCCCGCCGCCCGACCGTCCCCCGACGAGGTCGCCCGCACCCTGGCCCCCGACGGCGCCGCCCGCCTGGTGGCGGCCGGATGGCTGCCGGGCCCGCTGGTGGAGCAGGTCGGCCGCAGCGCGGTCCAACTGCTCAACCTGGAGGCGGTGGAGGGGGCGTCGCCGGCCTCGGGGCCGGTGGGGTTCAGCAGTCCGTCGGTGGGGGAGTCGGCCCCTTCGGAGAAGGCCGAAGCCCTCGCCGTCAGCGGGGTGTTCGGGCCGCCACCGGTCATGTCGCAGGCACCCGCCACGCACGTACCGGGCCAGCGTGTTGACGCCGCTGTACAGGACACCGCGCCACCCTCCCCGCCGGGCAAGCTCTCCCTGAGCGTGGCCGCGGCGTCAACGACCGAGGCGAACGGGCGTGGCCGCAAGGTGAGTTGTTCGATCGCCCTGGCGGTCGCGGGGGCGTTCGCAGCGGTCAGCGTGGGGTCGGTGTTCGTGTTCGGGATGGTGCGGGGCGAGGACGACTCCGCCGCCGGCGGCGGTGATTCGTACGATTCCGGGCCGATGGCGAGCGCCAGCCCGACCAGCTCGTCGCAGCCAGGATCGGGCGGTCCGGTGCCTCAGAAGCTTCTCGGCACCTGGGAGGGCGACGCCTACGCGCTGGACGGCAACCTTCCCGCCGGGACCTTCACGGTCACCCTGCGACAGGCCGAGGAGGGGGAGGAGTTGGGCACCTTCCGCTCGGTCGACCTCATCGGCGGCACCTGTGACGACAAGCTCGTCCTCAAAGAGGTCGCAGGGGAGCAGATCGTCGCGACGAGCATCGCCGATACGAAGAACAACCCCAAGACGTGCACCAAGAACACGCACGAGATCACGCTCACCCCGGTCGGCGACGAGCTCCAGTACACGTCCGACAACGCGGACGCGGGTGACCCGAAGGCCCGGCTGGCGAAGGTGAAGTAGAAGAAGTAGAAGGTGAAGCACGTGAAGCACGTGAGGCAGGGGACCCCGGCTCATAGGGTGGCCGCGTGGATCTCGACCTCTGGTTGATCGGGCTGACGGTGGCCGCCGCGTCGTGGGGCGCGGGAGCGGGCACGCTGCTGCCCCGGCCCGCGTACCGTTTCGCGGTCGACGAGGAGGAGCCCTGGCAGGACGAGTGCCCCGCCGGGCACCGGATCACCGGTGTCGCACGCGGCTGGCTCGGCCCCGCTCGATGCGCCGACCGCCCCGGCGACCCGGGCCCGGGATGCGTCTACGGCCCCAGCACCCGCACGGTCGCCCTGGTGACCGCCCTGGTGTGTGCCACCCTCGCCCTCGCCACCGGCACCCGCCCCGAACTCGCGGTCTGGCTGCTCCTCGCCCCGCTCGGCGTGCTGCTCACCCTGGTGGACGTCAGGGCGCAGCGGCTCCCGGACCCGCTGACCCTGCCGTTCGCGGGCCTGGCACTCGTCCTGCTGGGGGCGGTGGCGTTCATACCCGAGCACGCGGGCCAGTGGCGTACGGCGGCGTACGGCGCGCTCGCCCTCGGCGGCCTGTACTTCGTCTTCTTCCTCATCCGCCCCCTCGCCCTCGGCTTCGGCGACGTGAAACTGGCCCTCGGGCTCGGCGCGGCCCTCGGCTGGTACGGCTGGGGCGCGCTGTACGTCGGCACGTTCGCCGGTGCGCTCATCGGCAGCGGATACACGCTGGTGGCCGCGTTCCGGGGGCGGGCCAGGCGCCGGCAGCTGGTCGCACTGGGCCCGTTCATGATCGCGGGGGCATACGTGGGGCTGCTGCTGGAGGCGCACGCGGCCTGACGTCGGGGGATCCAAGGCCTGGCGTAGGCTGGTGCGGTCTGTCCACACCCCTTACGAAAGGGACGCTCCCGGTGACCGAGAAGGCCGACCTCCAGTCCGTTCTCGACCGTGCCGCCGAGGGTGGGCGGATCACGCCGGAAGAGGCGCTCGACCTCTACCGCGACGCGCCGCTGCACGCGCTGGGCGCGGCCGCCGACGCCGTACGCAGGCGGCGGTACGCGGGCACGGAGCACATCGCGACGTACATCATCGAGCGGAACATCAACTACACGAACGTCTGCGTGACGGCGTGCAAGTTCTGCGCGTTCTACGCCCCGCCGAAGGCCAAGGACAAGGGCTGGACGCGCGACCTCGACGACATCCTGCGCCGCTGCGCGGAGACCGTCGAACTGGGCGGTACGCAGGTCATGTTCCAGGGCGGACACCACCCGGACTACGGGGTGGAGTACTACGAGAAGCACTTCGCCGCCATCAAGAAGGAGTTCCCGCAGCTGGTCATCCACTCCCTCGGCGCGTCCGAGGTCGAGCACATGGCCCGTATCTCCAAGGTGAGCGTGGAGGAGGCCATCCAGCGCATCCACGCCGCCGGTCTGGACTCCTTCGCCGGCGCCGGCGCCGAGCTGCTCCCGGCCCGCCCCCGCAAGGCCATCGCGCCCCTCAAGGAGTCCGGCGAGCGCTGGCTGGAGATCATGGAGGCCGCGCACAACCTGGGCGTCGAGTCCACCTCCACGATGCTCATGGGCACCGGCGAGACCAACGCCGAGCGCATCGAGCACCTGCGCATGATCCGTGACGTACAGGACCGGACGGGTGGCTTCCGGGCCTTCATCCCGTACACGTACCAGCCCGAGAACAACCACCTCAAGGGCCGTACGCAGGCCACGATCTTCGAGTACCTGCGCATGATCGCCATCGCCCGCCTCTTCATGGACAACATCGCCCACATCCAGGGCTCCTGGCTCACCACCGGCAAGGAGGTCGGCCAGCTCTCCCTGCACTACGGCGCGGACGACCTCGGCTCGATCATGCTGGAGGAGAACGTGGTCTCCTCCGCCGGCGCCAAGCACCGCTCCAACCGCCTGGAGATCATCGACCTGATCAGGAAGGCGGGCCGCGTCCCCGCCCAGCGCAGCACCACCTACGAGCACATCGTCGTCCACGACGACCCGGCGAACGACCCGGTCGACGAGCGCGTCATGTCCCACATCTCGTCCACGGCGATCGAGGGCGGCACGGCCCACCCCGAGCTGAAGCTGCTGAGCACCAACTAGGGCGCACAGCTCGCATGCTGACGATTCATGCCGCCGACGAGGTGCGGTACACGTGGGACGACCCGGAGCCGATCAAGGACGGCGCCGTCGCGGTGCAGGGCATCCGGGTCCATGCCGTGGGGCCGCTGACGGAGGTCCAGCGGCAGTTTCCGGGCGCCCGCGTGCGCCGGTGGCCCGGTGTCCTGGGGCCCGCCCGCGTCCACGAGGGCCCGCTGCCGGACGCGCCGACACCCCGCGAACGCATCCACGCGGTGCTGAAGTCGGGGGCGGTCGCGGTACTTGAGGAATACGCGGCCACCCCTGAACTCCGCGCGGCCGCCGAACGGAACGACGTCGTCGTACTCCGTCGCACTCGCCTCACGGCGATCACCGAGATGGGCCGCGCCGACCTGGCCGTCTTCGATGAGTCCGGCGTGTGCATGGCCACGGTGTGCGCGGGGCGCCTTGTCCACCGGCGGCACTGAAGGGGCGCGGGGGTGTGACATCTGCGGCTCCGCCGCGGGGCGCGACCAGCCACATCCGACCCGCAGCCCGCAGACAACAGAACCGACCGAGCTCATCCGCTCCGCGGGTGGGTGGAGGACGTGGCGGAGAAGAAGAAGCCGAAGCCGTTGCCGTGACGGCGTACGGCCTGGACCGTGACGGCGTACGGCCCGGACCGTGACTCCGTACGGCCTGGACCGTGACGGCGTACGGCCTGGACCGTGACGGCGTACGGCCCGGACCGTGACTCCGTACGGGCCGGGCGCCGCCTGTGCGCGCGGCCCGTACTGCCACAATGACCCCGTGACACGCGCATCCCTGGACAAGCAGCCGCACGAAGTCGCCTCGATGTTCGACCGAGTGGCGAAACGGTACGACCTGACCAACGACGTGCTGTCCCTCGGACAGGACCGCCGCTGGCGCAAGGAGGTCGCGCGGGCGGTGGATGCCCGCCCCGCGCAGAAGGTTCTGGACCTGGCGGCCGGCACGGGCACCTCCTCGCTGCCCTTCGCCCAGACCGGCGCGTACGTCGTGCCGTGCGACTTCTCCCTCGGCATGCTCCAGGTCGGCAAGGAGCGCACCTCCTGGCTGCCGTTCACCGCGGGCGACGCGACGAGGCTGCCGTTCAAGGACGACACCTTCGACGCGGTGACCATCTCCTTCGGCCTGAGGAACGTGCAGGACACGGACGCCGCGCTGCGCGAGATGCACCGGGTGACCAAGCCCGGCGGCCGGGTCGTGATCTGCGAGTTCTCGCACCCGACGTGGACGCCGTTCCGGACCGTCTACACCGAGTACCTGATGCGCGCCCTGCCGCCGGTCGCCCGCGCGGTGTCGTCGAACCCGGAGGCGTACGTCTACCTCGCCGAGTCCATCCGCGCCTGGCCCGACCAGTCCGGCCTCGCCGAACGCCTGCGTGAGGCCGGATGGGACAAGGTCGCCTGGCGGAACCTCTCGGGTGGCGTCGTCGCGCTGCACCGGGGGTTCAAGAGCCACTCGTAGGGCCTCAAGGTTCACCCGAGAGGGGGATGTCCGAAAGGGCACCTGATTGACGGGAACCGGTCAACAGAAAACACCGTCCGTTGAATACGTCTGATTACGGCACGAGTTTTCTGGATGACGGAGCGTTCCATGGCGTCGTACTGCCCGCACTGCGGGACACCCGCTCCCGACGAGGCACGCTTCTGCATGAAGTGCGGGCGCGAGCGTGTGGCGGCAGCACAGCCCGAGACACCGCCTACCCCCAACACCGCTCCGCCGCCTGCCCCGCCACCGTCCGCCCCGCCCACCGCCCTACCCACCGGTCCGCCGTCGGTCCCGCCCGGCGCGCCCTTCGCGACGGCACCCGGCGTCCCTCCGTCGGCACCACCCGGCCCCCTACCGTCGATGCCCCCCGGCACCCCGCCGACCATGGCACCGCCCGTCGGTCCGCCGCCCCCTCCTCCCCTGTACGCCCCCGTCCCCGCCCGCCCTTCACCTCTGGGCGCCTTCTTCGGCCGGGCCTTCCGGGGCGACTGGGCCGGATCCGCACTGGCCGCGCTCTGGCCGGTCGGACTGCTGCTCGGCGCCGCCATCGCCCTGGCCATCCCCGACTACGGCCAGGGCGACGAGGACCTCGTCGGCTTCGGCGACCGCATGGGCATCGCCCTCGCCGCCCTCCTCCAGGGCCTCGGCGGCGGCCTCGAGGTCTCGGAGATCAACCCCGACTACTCCAGCGACATCCAGGCCGCGGAGGCCGCCTTCACCCTCTCCCTCGTCCCGCTCACGGTGACCGCTCTGTTCATCGGGGCCCTCTTCATCGGCGTACGGCAACTGCGTACGCGCCTGGCCACGCGGGCCGCGTACCCCGGTGTCGCCACCGGAGGCACGTGGGGTGGTGGGGGAGGAACCGGTGTCGGCGCCGGCACCGGCCGTACCGCCGGGCTCGAAGCGGCCGTACGGGTCACGCTGCTGGTGACCGTCGCCGTACTGCTGCTCGGGCTGTTCGCCCAGCCCACCGTCGCCCTCGCCGAGGTCTCGACCTCCCCCTGGCTCGCGGCACTGGGCGCGCTGCTGCTCACCGCCGCCGTCTCGGGCGCGCTGCTGCAACGCGACGACCTGGCCGCCTGGCTGGCCGTCCGCCCCGGCCCCCAGACCCTGTTCCGGGCGACCGGCACCGCCGTACGCGCCCTGGCGATCGTCCTCGCCCTCTGCTCACTCGTCGCCCTCATCGTCCTCGCCTCGGACAGCGAGTGGAAGTCCGACTGGGAGGAGGACGTCAACCCCCTCCTGATCGCCCTGCTCCTCCTCCCGAACATCGCCGTCAACATCCTCGGCATCTCCTGGGGCGCCTCCTTCGAGGGAGAGGTGGGCCGCTCGCGGTACGGCGACGACACGTCGTACGGAAGCGACTCGTCCGGCGACTACGGACTGGTGGAATCCGGCCCGTACGGCGGCTACGAGCGCGAGGCCTTCGGGCTCTCCGAACTGGGCGACGCCGTCAACTCCTGGGCGGTCGTGGGCGCGTTGGCACTGGGCGCCGTCTGTGCCCTCACCCTCGGCATCCTCGCGGCCCGCCGCTCCTCGGGCCGAGGCGAGCAACTCCTCGCGGCCGGCATCTTCTTCGGCCTGTTCCTGCTCCTCGCCGGCATCGGCGGCGTCACGATGGAAACCTCCGGCTCCGCCACGAGCAACCTCGGCAGCGAACTCTCCGCCGCAGGCCAGGTGGACGCCGGCCTCAACATCCCCGAAACCCTCCTCTTCGCCCTCCTCTGGACCTTCGGCGCGGCCTTCCTGGCGCCCTACCTGGTCCAGATGACCGGCGCACGCACGGCCGTGATCCCGGCCCCGATCCCGGCGATGCCACCCCACCCTTCATCCCCGGCCCCGTCGTACGAGATCCCCGTGGTCGAACTGGGCCACCAGCTACCGCCCACCGAAACCCCCAAGCCCCGCAGTCGAACGCTGGTGTGGACGATCACGATCACGGCGGCATTCGTCATCGGAGGAGGCGGAGCGGCAGCGGTATTGCTCTGGCAGAAATAGAGGGCGCCTGATAGTCGCAGGCCAACACCCGCGCTCCTTCAGGGGCGCGGGGCCGTATCGATATGCGGCTGCGCCGCGTGGGCGCGATCAACCACAACGAACCCGCACCCTGCAACGGCGCAGCAATCCCACCCCAGACGCAGCCCCGCACACCACCGCCCTACCGGAGAACCGCAAACGGATCCCCCGGCTCCTCCAACTCCCTGCGCAACCCGGGCGGAGGCCCACCCCGCCGAGGCTCCCGCACACCCCCACCCTCGTCACCCAACTCGAACCACACGGTCACCACAGCCCCCCGCGGCACCTCAACACCCGGCGGAGGGTACTGCCGTACGACGTAGTCCACGACGGCGAGCTCGAAGTCGGCCCGATCACCGGCGGCCAGCTGGACCCCACTCGCCTCGGCCGCCTCACGCGCGTCCACGGCCATCAGCCCGACGAGCCGTGGCACACGCACTTCGAACGACTTGGGTGTCAGGCGCACAGACGTTCACCCCCCAGCGGTATCGGAAGGGTAACCACCAAACACACCCATCCGGAAGCTCTGAGTGGCGATCTGCGTCAAATTGCTACTCTGGGTGACGACTTCGCGCTACAACGCCAGCCGATAACAGTGCCCCAGCTGCTGCGAGACAGGCGTCGTGTACGTCTCCGCCAGCTCCATGCCCAGCCGCCGGGTGACGGCAATGGACCGCTCGTTCCGGGCGTTGACCATGGCGACGACGCTGCCGATGCCCGCCGCGCGCACCCGCTCCAGGGTCAGCATCGCGGCAGCGGTCACGTACCCCTTGCCCCAGTGCTCGCGGGCCAGCCGCCAGCCGATCTCGATCTCGCCCGTGGGACCCCACTCCCGGGGCCACGGCTGGGCGCCGGTGAAGCCGATGGCCCGTCCCTCCTCGTCGAGCATGGTCCACAGACAGAACCCGTACTCGGCGTCGTGACGCCGCTGGCGCGCGGTGAGCTCCTCGTAGACGGACAGCTCGGCGGACCTGCCGCCATGGAACTCCATGACGTCGGGATCGTCGAAGATCCGGTGCCACGTGAAGGCGTCCTCGTCGGTGGGGACGCGCAGCCGTACGTCGGGCAGAGCTCGGTTCACAGGGGCAGCCCTTCAGCCGGTGATCGGTACCGCTGAATAGACTGCCCATGTCCGACGCCTGTCGGCACATGTTTTCTGGTCTTCCAGTTTCTGGTCTTCCAGCAGGTTTCCGCGTTTCAACTACCTCGTTCCCACTACCTCTTGGGGAGAACCCGTCGTGACCGAGCCCCAGCCCCTTACCGAACACACCGCCGATGTGATCGTCGTCGGGGCCGGACCAGCCGGTTCCACCACCGCGTACTACCTGGCGAAGGCCGGGCTCGACGTGCTGCTCCTGGAGAAGACCAGCTTCCCGAGGGAGAAGGTCTGCGGCGACGGACTCACACCCCGCGCCACCAAGCAGCTCGTGTCGATGGGCATCGACATCTCGGAGGAGGCGGGCTGGCTCCGCAACAAAGGGCTGCGGATCATTGGCGGCGGCGTCCGCCTCCAGCTCGACTGGCCGGAACTCGCCTCCTACCCGGACTACGGACTCGTCCGCAAACGCGACGACTTCGACGAGCAGCTCGCCCGCCAGGCCCAGAAGGCCGGCGCCCGCCTCCACGAGAACTGCAACGTCAGCGGCCCGGTCATCGACGACCGCACGGGCCGCATCACAGGTGTCACGGCCAAGCTCGGCGACCCCGACTCGGGCGAGAAGCGCGAGGTCACCTTCCACGCGCCGCTCGTCGTGGCCGCCGACGGCAACTCCACCCGCCTCTCCCTCGCGATGGGCCTGCACCGCCGCGAGGACCGCCCGATGGGCGTCGCCGTCCGCACGTACTTCACCTCCCCGCGCCACGACGACGACTACCTGGAGTCCTGGCTGGAACTGTGGGACAAGCGGGGCCCGGGCGAAGACCGCCTCCTCCCCGGCTACGGCTGGATCTTCGGCATGGGCGACGGCACCTCCAACGTCGGCCTGGGCGTCCTCAACACCTCCGACTCCTTCAAGGAACTGGACTGGCGCGAGGTCCTGAAGGCCTGGTGCGCCTCCATGCCCGAGGAGTGGGGCTACACCCCCGAGAACATGACCGGCCCGATCCGCGGCGCCGCCCTCCCCATGGCCTTCAACCGCCAGCCGCACTACACCAAGGGCCTCCTCCTCGTCGGCGACGCCGGTGGCCTGGTCAACCCCTTCAACGGCGAGGGCATCGCCTACGCCATGGAGTCCGGCCAGATCGCCGCCGACGTCATCGTCCAGGCCCACGCCCGCGCCACCCCCGGTCAGCGTGAACTCGCCCTCCAGCGCTACCCCCAGGTCCTCAAGGACACCTACGGTGGCTACTACACGATGGGCCGCGCCTTCGTGAAGCTCATCGGCAACCCCAAGATCATGAAGCTGGCCACCCAGCGCGGCCTCACCCACCCGTTGCTGATGAAGTTCACCCTCAAGCTCCTCGCCAACCTCACCGACCCCACCGGCGGCGACGCGATGGATCGCATCATCAACGGCCTCTCCAAGGTCGCACCGAAGGCGTAGTCCTACGGCCGTAAGGGGTGTTGACGAGCGCGGTGTGAGGATGCTGTGCGTGAGCGGGGCGTGACCTTCCGTCCCCTCACGCACCTCCTTACCCTCCCGTGCCCATGACAACAGAACGCCTACCCGCCTCGGTGCACCCCCGGGAGCAGTCCGGCGCCACGGGTGACACCGCCGGCTCCGGCCACACCCGCAGACATTTCCTCGCGGCCGCGGGAGCCTCGGGAGCGGCGACCGCCGTCGGCCTCGCCTTAGGAACCTCCGCTCCCGCGCACGCCTCCCCGGCAGCCGCGGGCAAACGTGTCGCTGTCCTCGGCGGCGGAGTCTCCGGCCTCAGCGCCGCCCACGAACTCGCCGAACGCGGCTACACCGTCACCGTCTACGAGTACTACGACGCCCTCGGCGGCAAGGCCCGCTCGATGGACGTCCCCGGCACGGCGGAGGGCGGACGCAAACCCCTCCCCGGCGAACACGGCTTCCGCTTCTTTCCCGGCTTCTACCGGAACCTGCCGGACACCATGCGCCGCATCCCCTTCCCGGGCAACGCCGACGGTGTTCGCGGCAACCTCCGCAGCGGCACCGAGGCCCTCTTCGCCCGCTCCGGCGGCCGCCCCGACCTGCACTTCCCGCTCCGCCGGGCCACCACCCCACCCGCCCCCGGCGACATCACCCCGTCCTGGATCCGCGACCAGATCCTCTCCGCCCTCGACCTCGGCACCCGCCTCCCCGCCCACGAGGTCGCCTACTTCGCGAACCGCCTCCTCATCCACCTCACCAGCTGCGACGCCCGCCGCGAGGACGAGTGGGAGAAGACCAGCTGGTGGGAGTTCATCCGGGCCGGGCAGATGAGCGAGGAGTACCGGACCGTCCTCGGCATCGGCCAGACCCGCAACCTCGTCGCCACCCGCGCCGAGGTCGCCTCCACCCTCCCCCACTCTCGGCTTCGCTCGAGCGGGAGGTACCCCCATGGTCGGCCGGATCATCGTCGAGGCCCTCCTCCTGTGGGGCCTGCTCGGCCGGGGCATGGACGGCCCCGACGCCGATGTCGACCGTGTCCTCAACGCCCCCACCAGCGAGGCCTGGATCGACCCCTGGGTCACCCACCTCCGTGCCCTGGGCGTCGAGTTCGTGACCGGCACCCAGGCGCGGGAAGTGGTGTACGAGTCCGGCCGCGTCACCGGCGTACGCGTCTCCGACCGGGACGGCGGGGCCGTACGCACCATCACGGCCGACCACTACGTCTCCGCCCTGCCCGTCGAACACGCCCGCCCCACCTGGGGCCCGGCCCTGCGCGCCGCCGACCCGCAGCTCGCCCGCTGCGACGCGCTGGAGACGGACTGGATGGTCGGCATCATGTTCTACTTGCGCACCCCCACCCCCGTGGTGCACGGCCACATCAACTGCCTCGACTCACCCTGGTCGGTCACCGCCATCGGCCAGGCCCAGTTCTGGGACGGGCGGGACTTTCCGGCCGACTACGGCGATGGCCGCGCCCGGGACTGCCTCTCGGCCATCATCTCGGAGTGGGACAAACCAGGAATCCTGTACGGCAAGACGGCCCGGGAGTGCACGCGCGAGGAGGTCGTCGCCGAGTGCTGGGCGCAACTCAAGGACGCTCTCAACGACTCCGGCAAGACCACGCTCACCGACGACGACCGCCTCGGCTGGTTCATGGACCCGGCGGTGACCGGCCTCGGCGGCCCCGACCCACAGAACCGCGAACAGCTCCTGATCCACCCCACGGGCACGCTCTACAACCGCCCCACGGCACGCACGGCCGTACCGAACTTCTTTCTCGCGGGCGACTACGTCCGCACCGATGTGGACCTGGCGACGATGGAGGGCGCCAACGAGTCCGCGCGTCTGGCCGTCAACGCACTGCTCGACGCAGACAATTCGGACGCCGAGCGCTGTGAGATCAAGGAGCTCTACAGGCCCCCGGAGATGGAGCCCCTGAAACGCGTCGACGAGACCCGCTACCGGCTGGGCCTGCCGAACACCTTCGATCTGGGCTGAGGACGCCCTGTGAGGCCGCTGTGGCCCTCTTTGCGGGCAGCACGGAGGGCCACTGTCCCCGAACGGGAGAGCGGCCCTCCGAAAGGCGCCTGTGTGACCGCGCGGGTCAGAGCACGCGCACCGCACCCGTCGCCGGGTAGCCGGAGAGGTCCTGGATGACGACGCCCTTGGAGGGGTTCGCCGCGTCGAGGTACTGGCCGTTACCGATGTAGACACCCACGTGGTACGCGGAGCCCTTGGAGCCCCAGTACAGGATGTCGCCGACCTGGAGGTTGGACAGCGAGACCTCGGTGCCGACCATCGACTGGTCCTGCGAGACCCGGGGGAGGTCCACGCCGACCTGCTTGAACGCGGCCTGGACCAGCGAGGAGCAGTCCCACGCGTCGGGGCCGGCGGCGCCCAGGACGTACGCGTCGCCGAGCTGCGCCTTGAGGAAGCTGATGACGGTACCGACGCTGCCGCTGGCGGGCGCGGTGGTGGTGTCGGTGGACGTGAGGGTGGTCCGCTCACTGTCCCGCGAGGCGCGCTCGGCGGCGGCCTTCCGCTCGGCCTCGGCGGCGGCCTTCTTACGGGCCTCCTCCTTCTTCGCCTTGGCCAGGTCCTTCTCGGCCTGCTTGGCTGCCTCTTCGGCGGCCGCCTCACGCTCGGCCTGCAGTTGGTAGCCGGCCGCCATCTGCTGCGTGGCGTCGGCGGACTGCGCGGCCTGCGTGGCCAGGTCGGCCGTAAGGGTGGGCAGTTCGAGCGTCTGCGTCACCGGCTCCGCGGCGAACGCCTGCGCTGACGCACCGGCCACTGCCGCGGTGCTGAGGACGCCACCGGCGACTCCGGCACGCACCGCGATCGAAGGCGCGTTACGGCGGGGCTTCCGGTGGCTGCGTATGTGAGCGGTGTGGGACATGGGTACAAGCGGTACCAGGGGCTGCTCCATACCTTCAAGAAACGTGTCCTGCGCCACAGTTGTTCAACGGAGGCCGCAAATTCCCTGTGCGTCACTCTTTACTTGACGCCATAACGGGCATTGCGGACACGCTCGATCAAGCCTGTGATCATGCGCTTTCGTGATTTCGTCCGAATTGCCCTGTGCTTACCATTGATTGCGGCGAGTGGCCAAGCCCGGTTGATTTGATCTCACTCCGGTGTGGCGCAGGTCACGGAACGGTCACCGATCCGGCCGCGTCTCGCGTGTGGCCGCCCTCGTTCGACGCTCGTGAATGCGTGCACGCGTCCACATCGGTCACAGGATCCCCCTCTGATGTGTGAATGCGGGCCACTATCAAGTGGTCCCGTCCAGCACCAATTTGCATGCAGCGGAACTCTCTTGGTATTGAGACGCCTCTCGTGACCTGCGATAACGAGTGAAAATGTCACTTCTGATGATCACTCTGACGCTTCGTGTACGAAGATCGTCGCTCATCCGGCTTCATGATCCTTCGTCAGGTGGTAGAGATCACAAACTCGGTGCCGTACCCCGTGTCGCAGATCAC
This sequence comes from Streptomyces capitiformicae, assembly GCF_002214185.1. Lineage (NCBI taxonomy): Bacteria > Bacillati > Actinomycetota > Actinomycetes > Kitasatosporales > Streptomycetaceae > Streptomyces > Streptomyces capitiformicae. The sequence continues at coordinate 5,369,486 of NZ_CP022161.1, forward strand.
AGACCCGCAGGCATAAGATGCACGACAGTTGGGCTTGTGACCTGCTTCACATGTTCGCGATCTTCGCCGGGGACCAGCGGGGCTCGTGGGACAGGTGGGGCAGGAGTGCCGGTCCACGCAATCCGCCAGCAGTCAGTGCCGACTGAGAGGAGCGAGGAGCGGTGAACGCGTATGCGCCCATCCTCGTACTGGGAGCCCTCGGGGCAGGCTTTGCGATCTTCTCCGTGGTCATGGCCACGCTGATCGGCCCGAAGCGCTACAACCGGGCCAAGCTCGAGGCCTACGAGTGCGGAATCGAGCCGACCCCCACGCCGGCCGGCGGCGGGCGTTTCCCCATCAAGTACTACCTGACGGCGATGCTCTTCATCGTCTTCGACATCGAGATCGTCTTCCTCTACCCCTGGGCCGTCACGTTCGACGCCCTGGGTGTTTTCGGGCTCGTGGAGATGCTGCTCTTCGTGCTCACCGTCTTCGTCGCCTACGCGTACGTCTGGCGGCGCGGCGGCCTGGAATGGGACTGAGGGGCCTTTAAGCCATGGGACTCGAAGAAAAACTGCCGAGCGGTTTCCTGCTGACCACCGTCGAGCAGGCCGCGGGCTGGGTACGCAAGGCGTCCGTCTTCCCCGCCACCTTCGGCCTCGCCTGTTGCGCCATCGAGATGATGACGACGGGCGCGGGCCGCTACGACCTGGCGCGCTTCGGCATGGAGGTGTTCCGCGGATCGCCGCGCCAGGCGGACCTGATGATCGTGGCCGGCCGGGTCAGCCAGAAGATGGCGCCGGTCCTGCGGCAGGTCTACGACCAGATGCCGAACCCGAAGTGGGTGATCTCCATGGGGGTCTGCGCATCGTCCGGCGGCATGTTCAACAACTACGCGATCGTCCAGGGCGTCGACCACATCGTCCCGGTCGACATCTATCTCCCCGGCTGCCCGCCACGGCCGGAGATGCTGATGGACGCGATCCTCAAGCTCCACCAGAAGATCCAGACCTCCAAGCTCGGCGTGAACGCCGAGGAAGCGGCCCGCGAGGCCGAAGAAGCCGCGCTCAAGGCGCTCCCCACCATCGAGATGAAGGGGCTGCTGCGATGAGCGACACCAACAACGGCGTCAACCCCGAGAAGGACCTCGGTGCCTCCAACCTCCCCGGCCAGCGCGGCGAGGGCGGCGAGGAGATCCGCGTCCAGCGCGGCATGTTCGGCGCCGACAACGGCGGCGACACCTCCGGCTACGGCGGCCTCGTCCGCTCGATCCGGCTTCCGGGTGCGGCCACCCGCCCCTACGGCGGCTGGTTCGACGAGGTCGCCGACGAACTGGAGGGCGCCCTGGAGGAACAGGGCCTGGTCCCCGAGAACGTCATCGACAAGACGGTCGTCGACCGAGGCGAGCTCACCTTCCACATCGAGCGCGAGTACCTGCTCCGCGTCGCCCAGACCCTCCGCGACGACCCGGCCCTCCGCTTCGAACTGTGCACCGGTGTCTCCGGCGTCCACTACCCCGGCGACAAGGGCCGCGAGCTGCACGCCGTCTACCACCTGCGCTCGATCACCCACAACCGGCTGATCCGCCTGGACGTCTCCGCCCCCGACGCCGACCCGCACATCCCGTCGCTCGTCCCCGTCTATCCGACCAACGACTGGCACGAGCGCGAGACGTACGACTTCTTCGGCATCGTCTTCGACGGCCACCCCGCGCTGACGCGGATCATGATGCCGGACGACTGGCAGGGCTTCCCGCAGCGCAAGGACTACCCCCTCGGCGGCATCCCCGTCGAGTACAAGGGCGCCCAGATCCCGGCTCCGGACCAGCGGAGGTCGTACTCATGAGCGCCCGCCCGTCGCCCGACCACCGCCCCTCAACGACTCCCTTCGGGAGGCTGTGATGACTGCATCCGCCGCTTCCGCGCGCGAGACCACCGAGGGCACCGTATATACGGTCACCGGCGGCGACTGGGACGAGGTCGTCGAGACCGCGGCCCGCGCCGACGACGAGCGCCTGATCGTCAACATGGGCCCGCAGCACCCCTCCACCCACGGTGTGCTCCGGCTCATCCTGGAGATCGAGGGCGAGACCGTCACCGAAGCCCGCTGCGGCATCGGCTACCTCCACACCGGCATCGAGAAGAACCTCGAATTCCGCACGTGGACCCAGGGCACCACCTTCGTGACGCGCATGGACTACCTCACGCCGTTCTTCAACGAGACGGCGTACTGCCTCGCCGTGGAGAAGCTCCTCGGCATCGAGGACCAGATCCCCGACCGCGCCACGATCATCCGCGTGCTCCTCATGGAGCTGAACCGCCTCTCCTCCCACCTGGTGTGCATCGCCACCGGCGGCATGGAGCTCGGCGCCACCACGATCATGATCTACGGCTTCCGTGATCGTGAACTCATTCTCGACATCTACGAGCTGATCACCGGCCTGCGCATGAACCACGCGTACATCAGGCCCGGCGGACTCGCCCAGGACCTGCCGCCCGGCGCGGTGGACCAGATCCGCGAGTTCGTGAAGAAGATGAAGAAGAACCTTCCCGAGTACGACAAGCTCGCCACCGGCAACCCCATCTTCAAGGCCCGTATGCAGGACGTCGGCTACCTCGACCTGTCCGGCTGCATGGCCCTCGGCGCCACCGGCCCGATCCTCCGCTCCGCCGGCCTCCCGCACGACCTGCGCAAGGCCCAGCCGTACTGCGGCTACGAGACATACGACTTCGACGTCCCGACCGCCGACACCTGCGACTCCTACGGCCGCTTCCTGATCCGCCTGGAGGAGATGCGCCAGTCGCTGCGCATCGTCGAGCAGTGCCTGGACCGGCTGCAGCCCGGCCCGGTCATGGTCGCCGACAAGAAGATCGCCTGGCCCGCCCAGCTCGCCCTGGGACCGGACGGCCTGGGCAACTCCCTGGACCACATCAAGAAGATCATGGGCACCTCCATGGAGGCCCTGATCCACCACTTCAAGCTGGTGACCGAGGGCTTCCGCGTCCCGCCGGGACAGGCGTACGCGGCGGTCGAGTCACCCAAGGGCGAACTCGGGGTGCACGCCGTGTCCGACGGAGGCACCCGCCCCTTCCGGGTCCACTTCCGCGACCCGTCCTTCACCAATCTGCAGGCCATGGCGGCGATGTGCGAGGGCGGCCAGGTCGCCGACGTCATCGTCGCCGTCGCGTCCATCGACCCCGTGATGGGAGGCGTCGACCGGTGACCACCACCCCCGAGGGCGTCAGCCTGGGCATGCCCCAACTGCCCGCGCCCGACTACCCGGACGACGTTCGAGCCAGGCTGGAACGGGACGCCGCCGAGGTCGTCGCCCGCTACCCGGACTCCCGGTCCGCCCTCCTGCCGTTGCTGCATCTCGTGCAGTCGGAGGAGGGTCACGTCACCCGTACCGGCATGCAGTTCTGCGCCGATGTGCTGGGCCTGACCACGGCCGAGGTCACCGCGGTCGCCACCTTCTACACCATGTACCGGCGCAGGCCCTCCGGTGACTACCAGGTGGGCGTCTGCACCAACACCCTGTGCGCGGTCATGGGCGGCGACGCCATCTTCGAGGCGCTCCAGGACCACCTGGGCGTCGGCAACGGCGGGACCACCGACGACGGCAAGGTCACCCTGGAGCACATCGAGTGCAACGCGGCCTGCGACTTCGCCCCGGTCGTGATGGTCAACTGGGAGTTCTTCGACAACCAGACCATCGACAGCGCCAAGCAACTCGTCGACGACCTGCGCGCGGGAGTGCAGGTCGAGCCCACGCGTGGGGCACCGCTGTGCACCTTCAAGGAGACCGCGCGGATTCTCGCCGGCTTCCCCGACGAGCGACCAGGGGCCGTCGAGGCAAGCGGCGGTGCGGGACCCGCGTCGCTGGTCGGCCTTCGCCTGGCAAGGGGAGAGACCGGATCCGCGCGCGTGGTCCATCCACGGGACGGCGGCCCGCACGACGAGCCGCAGGACAGGGCAGTGCACGAGCCTTCACCGGCCGAGCACCTCAGTTCTCACGACGCGCCGCAGGACACATCGGCCTCCGACCCTGCCCATCCGGCAGGGCCTACCGCCGAGGAGGGGGAGTGATGACGTTGGCACCCGAGATCAAGGGCACCAGCCCCGAGAAGCTGCTCGCACCCGTGCTGTCGGCCTTCTGGGACGAGGACAGGTCATGGTCGCTCGACGTCTACCGAAGGCACGAGGGGTACGAGGGACTCCGCAAGGCGCTCGCCATGACGCCGGACGACCTCATCGCCTATGTGAAGGACTCCGGGTTGCGTGGCCGCGGCGGCGCGGGATTCCCGACCGGAATGAAATGGCAGTTCATTCCTCAAGGTGATGGAAAACCACACTATCTAGTTGTCAACGCCGACGAATCGGAGCCCGGAACGTGCAAGGACATTCCGCTCCTCTTCGCGAACCCGCATAGCCTCATCGAGGGCATCGTCATCGCGTGTTATGCCATCAGGTCTTCGCATGCCTTCATCTATCTGCGTGGTGAAGTCGTCCCCGTATTGCGGCGGTTGCACGAGGCCGTACGTGAGGCCTACGCGGCTGGCTATCTCGGCGAGAACATCCTGGGCAGTGGACTCGACCTCGACCTCACCGTGCACGCGGGCGCGGGCGCGTACATCTGTGGTGAGGAGACCGCACTGCTCGACTCGCTCGAAGGCCGCCGTGGTCAACCGCGGCTTCGTCCCCCCTTCCCTGCTGTGGAAGGCCTCTACGCCTGTCCGACTGTGGTGAATAACGTCGAGTCGATCGCGTCGGTTCCCGCGATCCTGAAAAACGGCAAGGAATGGTTCAGGGCGATGGGCAGCGAGAAGTCTCCCGGCTTCACGCTCTACTCGCTCAGCGGCCATGTCGCCAATCCCGGCCAGTTCGAGGCCCCGCTCGGCATCACCCTCCGCCAACTCCTGGAGATGAGCGGCGGAATGCGACCCGGGCATCGCCTCAAGTTCTGGACGCCGGGCGGCTCCTCGACCCCGATGTTCACCGACGAGCATCTCGACGTCCCTCTTGATTACGAAGGAGTGGGTGCCGCGGGTTCCATGCTCGGCACGAAAGCACTCCAGTGCTTCGACGAGACGACCTGCGTCGTCCGCGCCGTGACCCGCTGGACCGAGTTCTACGCCCACGAGTCCTGCGGCAAGTGCACACCCTGCCGCGAAGGCACGTACTGGCTCGTGCAGTTGCTGCGCGACATCGAGGCCGGTAAGGGCGTCATGAGCGACCTCGACAAGCTGAACGACATCGCCGACAACATCAACGGCAAGTCCTTCTGCGCCCTCGGCGACGGCGCCGCCTCGCCGATCTTCTCCTCCCTGAAGTACTTCCGCGCGGAGTACGAGGACCACATCACGGGCCGGGGCTGCCCCTTCGACCCGGCCAAGTCGACGGCCTGGGCCGACAAGGACAAGCACGCGGAGGTGAACGCATGACCGTGACCACCAGCGCTCCCTCCGGAGGCGGGGAGGCGGCGGTCCCGCCGGAAGATCTCGTCTCGCTGACGATCGACGGCGCCGAGATCAGCGTGCCCAAGGGCACCCTGGTCATCCGGGCCGCCGAACAACTCGGCATCGAGATCCCCCGCTTCTGCGACCACCCGCTGCTCGACCCGGCAGGGGCCTGCCGCCAGTGCATCGTCGAGGTCGAGGGCCAGCGCAAGCCCATGGCGTCCTGCACGATCACCTGTACGGACGGAATGGTCGTCAAGACTCATCTCACCTCGCCGGTCGCGGAGAAGGCCCAGAAGGGTGTGATGGAGCTCCTGCTCATCAACCACCCGCTGGACTGCCCGGTCTGCGACAAGGGCGGCGAGTGCCCCCTGCAGAACCAGGCCATGTCGCACGGCCACGCCGAGTCCCGCTTCGAGGGCAGGAAGCGCACCTACGAGAAGCCCGTGCCGATCTCCACGCAGGTGCTGCTCGACCGTGAGCGGTGCGTGCTGTGCGCCCGCTGCACCCGCTTCTCCAACCAGGTCGCGGGCGACCCGATGATCGAACTCGTCGAGCGGGGCGCGCTCCAGCAGGTCGGCACCGGCGAGGGCGACCCCTTCGAGTCGTACTTCTCCGGGAACACGATCCAGATCTGCCCCGTGGGGGCGCTCACCTCGGCGGCGTACCGATTCCGCTCCCGCCCGTTCGACCTCGTCTCCTCGCCGTCCGTGTGCGAGCACTGCGCCGGCGGTTGCGCGACCCGCACCGACCACCGGCGCGGCAAGGTCATGCGGCGGCTCGCCGCCAACGACCCCGAGGTCAACGAGGAATGGATCTGCGACAAGGGGCGGTTCGCGTTCCGGTACGCGCAGCGGCCGGACCGGCTCACCACCCCGCTCGTACGCAACGAGGCGGGCGTCCTGGAGCCCGCGTCCTGGCCGGAGGCCCTGGAGGCCGCCGCTCAGGGACTTATCGCCGCGCGCGGCAGGGCCGGTGTCCTGACCGGCGGCCGGCTCACCGTCGAGGACGCCTACGCGTACAGCAAGTTCGCGCGCGTGGCCCTCGACACGAACGACATCGACTTCCGCGCGCGCGTGCACAGCGGCGAGGAGGCCGACTTCCTGGCGGCGCGGGTCGCCGGACGCGGACGCGACCTCGACGGTACGGGCGTCACGTACGCCGCCCTCGAGAAGGCGCCCGCGGTGCTGCTGGTCGGGTTCGAGGCCGAGGAGGAGGCGCCCGGCGTCTTCCTCCGGCTGCGCAAGGCGTGGCGCAAGCACAAGCAGCGGGTGTTCTCGCTGGCCACCCACGCCACCCGGGGTCTGGAGAAGGCCGGCGGCACGCTGCTGCCCGCCGCCCCGGGTACCGAGACCGAGTGGCTGGACGCGCTCGCGAGCGGGTTCGGTCTGGAGGAGGACGGCACCAAGGCCGCCGAGGCGCTGCGCACCGAAGGCGCCGTGATCGTCGTGGGGGAGCGGCTCGCGGCCGTGGCGGGCGGGCTCACCGCCGCCGTACGGGCCGCGTCCGCGACCGGTGCCGAACTGGTGTGGATCCCACGCCGGTCCGGGGAGCGCGGTGCCGTCGAGGCCGGGGCGCTGCCGTCGGTGCTGCCGGGCGGGCGTCCGGCCACCGACCCGCGCGCGCGGGAGGAGGTCGCCGGCGTCTGGGGCGTCGCCCAACTCCCTTCCCGGTACGGCCGGGACACCGGGCAGATCGTCGAGGCCGCCGCCACCGGAGAGCTCGGGGCCCTGGTGGTGGCGGGTGTGGAGGTCGCCGACCTGCCCGATCCGGCACGCGCGCGTGAGGCACTGTCCGCGGTGGGCTTCCTGGTGTCACTGGAGCTGCGACCCAGCGAGGTCACCGAGCACGCGGATGTCGTCCTCCCGGTCGCCGCGGTGGCCGAGAAGGCGGGCACCTTCGTCAACTGGGAAGGCCGGGTGCGGATGTTCGAGGCCGCGCTCAAGCCCGACCAGATGACGCGCCGGGTGGCCCCCACCGACGGGCGGGCGCTCCAGATGCTGGCCGACGCGATGGACGTCCACCTGGGGCTGCCCGATCTGCGCACCACGCGCGCGGAGCTGGACCGGCTCGGGTCCTGGGACGGGCCGCGGGCCACGGAGCCGCTGGAGACCGCGGCCACGCTGCCCCGGCCGGCCGCCGGAGAGGCCGTACTGGCCGGGCACCGGCTGCTGCTCGACCAGGGTCGGCTCCAGGACGGCGACGAGGCACTCGCGGGCACGCGGCATGCCGCACGCGCGCGTGTGTCACCCGCCACGGCCGCCGAGGCGGGCGTCAAGAACGGCGACGTCCTCGCGGTCAGCGGCCCCGCCGGGGTCCTCGAACTGCCGCTGCAGATCACCGAGATGCCCGACCGCGTCGTCTGGCTGCCGCTGAACTCCACCGGCTCGGGCGTCGCCTCCGACACCGGGGCACTGCCCGGCGCACTCGTCCGCATCGGCCCCGCGACGCTCGCCGCCGAGGCCCCCGAGGAGGTGGAGGCATGAGCCCGTACTACCTCGCCGCTGAAGACCTCTCGATGTTCGGCCGCGACCCCTGGTGGCTGGTCGTCATCAAGGCGGTGTTCTGCTTCGCCTTCCTGATGGTGACCGTGCTGTTCTCCATCGTGTGGGAGCGCAAGGTCGTCGCCTGGATGCAACTGCGCATCGGCCCCAACCGGCACGGCCCCTGGGGCATGCTCCAGTCGCTCGCCGACGGCATCAAGCTGATGCTCAAGGAAGACGTCATCGTCAAACGCGCGGACAAGGTCGTCTACGTCCTCGCGCCGATCGTCGCGGCCATCCCGGCCTTCATGGCGATCGCGGTGATCCCCTTCGGCCCGGCCGGAAACGAGATCTCGATCTTCGGTCAGCGCACCACGATGCAGCTCACCGACCTGCCGATCGCGATGCTCTACATCCTCGCCGTCGCCTCGGTCGGCATCTACGGGATCGTTCTCGCGGGTTGGAGTTCCGGATCCACCTACCCGCTGCTGGGCGGCCTCCGCTCCTGCGCGCAGATGATCTCCTACGAGATCGCCATGGGCGCCGCCTTCGCCTCCGTCTTCCTGTACTCCGGGTCGATGTCGACGTCGGCGATCGTCGAGGCGCAGGCGGACCGCTGGTACATCGTGCTGCTGCCGGTGTCGTTCGTGATCTACATCGTGACCATGGTCGGTGAGACCAACCGCGCCCCCTTCGACATGCCGGAGTCCGAGGGCGACCTGGTCGGCGGCTTCAACACCGAGTACTCGTCCATCAAGTTCGCGATGTTCATGCTCGCCGAATACGTGAATATGGTGACCGTCTCGGCCGTGTCGGTGACCCTCTTCCTCGGCGGCTGGCGGGCCCCCTGGCCCATCAGCACGTTCTGGGAGGGCGCCAACCACGGCTGGTGGCCGATGCTCTGGTTCGTGGTGAAGGTGCAGCTGCTGCTGTTCTTCTTCATCTGGCTGCGCGGCACACTCCCGCGCGTCCGCTACGACCAGCTGATGAAGCTCGGCTGGAAGGTCCTCATCCCGGTTTCCGTGGTCTGGCTGATGCTCGTCGCGACCGTACGGACCCTCAGGAACGAGAACTACGACTTCGCCGAGATCGCGCTCTACGTCGGTGGCGCCGTCCTCGTCCTCTTCCTGCTCTCGGTCGTGGCGGACATGATCCGCGAGCGGCGCGAGGCACAGGAGAAGCCCGCCGGACCGGCCGCCTTCGACCCGATGGCCGGCGGATTCCCCGTACCGCCCCTGCCCGGACAGAACCTCCCGCCGGTGCCGCGCAGGCGGCCGCGCCGCGAGCGGGAGCTGATTGTCAGTGGTGGGTCCGATACTGACAGTGACGGATCTTCGAATGGGAAGGAGGCGTCCGATGGCTGAGGAGCCGAAGGAGACCAAGCCGGGTTTCCAGAACCCTGTCGCCGGCTTTGGCGTGACCTTCAAGGCCATGTTCAAGAAGCGGCTGACCGAGCAGTATCCGGAGCAGCAGAAGACCACGGCCCCGCGGTTCCACGGCCGGCACCAGCTCAACCGCCATCCGGACGGCCTGGAGAAGTGCGTCGGCTGCGAGCTGTGCGCCTGGGCCTGTCCCGCCGACGCCATCTACGTGGAGGGCGCGGACAACACCGACGAGGAGCGCTACTCGCCGGGCGAGCGGTACGGCCGCGTGTACCAGATCAACTACGCCCGCTGCATCCTGTGCGGTCTGTGCATCGAGGCGTGCCCCACGCGCGCGTTGACGATGACCAACGAGTTCGAGTTGGCCGACTCCAGCCGCGCCAACCTCATCTACACCAAGGAGCAGCTGCTCGCCGGACTGGAAGAGGGCATGGTCGACACGCCCCACGCCATCTACCCCGGCACGGATGAGCAGGACTACTACCGGGGGCTGGTCACCGAGGCCGCGCCCGGTACGGAGCGCCAGGTCGCCACCTCCAAGGGCGAGAAGCCGCAGGACGCCGCCTCGTCTTTCGGCGAGGGCGAGCCGGCGTCGGAGAAGGTGATCCGCCGATGACACAGCTCGCCGCCTACGCCACTTCCACCGGTGAGGCCTTCCAGTTCTGGGTGCTCGGCACCGTCGCCGTGATCGGCGCCCTGTGCACCGTCTTCATGAAGAAGGCCGTGCACAGCGCGCTCTGCCTCGCCGGCACCATGATTGTCCTGGCGGTGTTCTACCTCGCCAACGGCGCCTACTTCCTGGGCATCGTGCAGATCGTCGTCTACACCGGCGCGATCATGATGCTGTTCCTGTTCGTGGTGATGCTTGTCGGTGTCACGGCCGCGGACTCGCTGAAGGAGACCATCAAGGGCCAGCGCTGGCTGGCTCTCCTGTGTGGCCTCGGCTTCGGCATCCTGCTCGTCGCGGGCATCGGCAACGCGACGCTGACGGAGTTCAACGGCCTCGCCCAGGCCAACTCGGGTGGGAACGTGGAGGGCCTCGCGGCCCTGATCTTCACCGACTACGTGTTCGCCTTCGAACTCACGGGAGCCCTGCTGATCACGGCCGCCGTCGGCGCCATGGTGCTCACCCACCGGGAGCGCACCGAGCGCGCCAAGACCCAGCGAGAGCTGGCCGAGCAGCGCGTACGCGAGGGCAAGCACCTGCCGCCGCTGCCAGCACCCGGTGTGTACGCGCGGCACAACGCGGTCGACATCGCGGGCCTGCTGCCCGACGGCACCCCGTCCGAGCTGACCGTCAACAAGACGCTGCGGGACCGCGGCCAGATCCGCGACGTGTCGGCTCAGGCGCTGAACGACCTCAAGGCCCTGGAGCGGCGCGCCGAGGACCGGCTGGAGCGCACGAACAGCGGAAGCAGCGGGAAGAACGGGGAGGCATCGCAGTGAATCCCGTCAACTACCTGTATCTCGCCACCCTGTTGTTCACGATCGGCGCCACCGGCGTCCTGATCAGGCGGAACGCGATCGTGGTGTTCATGTGCGTCGAGCTGATGCTCAACGCCTGCAACCTCGCCCTCGTCGCCTTCTCCCGAATGCACGGCAATCTCGACGGCCAGATCATCGCCTTCTTCACGATGGTCGTCGCCGCCGCGGAGGTCGTGGTCGGACTTGCGATCATCGTGTCGCTGTTCCGCTCCCGCCACTCGGCCTCGGTCGACGACGCCAGCCTGATGAAGCTGTAAGGGGTCGGAAGAATCGTGGAGAACCTGATTGCGCTGCTGGTGGCGGCGCCCCTGCTCGGAGCGGCGGTCCTGCTGTGCGGCGGCCGGCGCCTCGACGCCGTCGGCCACTGGCTCGGCACGGCCCTCGCCGCGGCCTCGTTCGTCATCGGTGTCGTCCTCTTCGCCGACATGGCCGGCAAGGACGCCGAACACCGTGAGATCGGCCAGCACCTGTTCAGCTGGATCCCGGTCGAGGGCTTCCAGGCGGACGTCGCCTTCCAACTCGACCAGCTGTCGATGACGTTCGTACTGCTGATCACCGGAGTCGGCTCGCTCATCCATGTGTACTCGATCGGGTACATGGAGCACGACGAGCGCCGACGCCGCTTCTTCGGCTATCTGAACCTGTTCCTCGCGGCGATGCTCCTGCTCGTCCTCGCCGACAACTACCTGCTGCTGTACGTCGGCTGGGAGGGCGTCGGCCTCGCCTCGTACCTGCTGATCGGCTTCTGGCAGCACAAGCCCAGCGCCGCCACCGCCGCGAAGAAGGCCTTCCTGGTCAACCGCGTCGGCGACATGGGCCTGTCCATCGCCATCATGCTGATGTTCACCACCTTCGGGACCTTCGCCTTCGGGCCGGTCCTGGAGTCCACGAGTGAGACCAGCGAAGGCGTGCTCACCGCCATCGGCCTGATGCTGCTGCTCGCCGCCTGCGGCAAGTCCGCCCAGGTGCCGCTGCAGTCCTGGCTCGGGGACGCGATGGAGGGCCCGACCCCGGTCTCGGCGCTCATCCACGCCGCGACCATGGTGACGGCGGGCGTCTACCTGATCGTCCGCTCCGGGGAGATCTTCAACGCGGCCCCGGACGCGCAGCTGGCGACCACCGTGGTCGGCGCGGTCACGCTCCTCTTCGGTGCGATCGTCGGTTGCGCGAAGGACGACATCAAGAAGGCCCTCGCCGGGTCGACGATGTCGCAGATCGGCTACATGATCCTGGCCGCCGGCCTCGGCCCGATCGGCTACGTCTTCGCGATCATGCACCTGGTGACGCACGGCTTCTTCAAGGCCGGGCTGTTCCTCGGCGCCGGCTCGGTCATGCACGGCATGAACGACGAGGTCGACATGCGCAAGTACGGCGGCCTCCGCAAGTACATGCCGGTCACGTTCGTGACCTTCGGCCTCGGCTACCTCGCCATCATCGGCTTCCCCGGTCTGTCCGGGTTCTTCTCCAAGGACAAGATCATCGAGGCGGCCTTCGCCAAGGGCGGCACCGAGGGCTGGATCCTTGGCGGCGTCGCCCTCCTGGGCGCGGCCATCACGGCCTTCTACATGACGCGCGTGATGCTGATGACGTTCTTCGGGGAGGAACGTTGGCAGCCGGCGCCTGATCCGGACAAGGCGCCGAGTGTCGAGCCCGGCATCGAGGTGCACCCCGGCGAGATGCCTCACCCGCACGAGTCGCCCAGGGTCATGACGATCCCCATGATCGTGCTGGCCGTCGGGTCGGTCTTCGGGGGCGCGTTCTTCAGCATCGGCGACCGGTTCATCCACTGGCTGGAGCCCGTCACCGAGCACGCGCATGGACACCCGCCGATCAGCGCGGCGGCGGTCACAGCATCCACGGTGGCCGTGATGGTCATCGGCGTCGGCCTCGCCTGGCTCCAGTACGGGCGTCGGCCCGTCCCGGTCGTCGCCCCGCGCGGGTCGCTGCTCACCCGGGCCGCCCGCCGCGACCTCCTCCAGGACGACTTCAACCACGTCGTCCTCGTACGCGGCGGAGAGCACCTCACGCGCTCGCTGGTGTACGTCGACCACACCCTGGTCGACGGGGTCGTCAACGGCACGGCGGCCACCATGGGCGGCCTCTCCGGGCGGCTGCGCCGCATCCAGAACGGCTATGCCCGCTCGTACGCGGTCTCGATGTTCGGCGGCGCTGCGATCCTCATCGCCGTGACCCTGCTGATGAGGGCGGTCTGATACCGATGTCCTTTCCTCTGCTGACAGCGACGGCGGCGCTCCCGGCCCTCGGGGCGATCGCCACGGCCGCCGTACCGGCCGCCCAGCGCACCGCCGCCAAATGGCTCGCGTTGATCGTCTCGCTGGCCACACTCGTGCTCGCCGCGATCGTCCTCGTCCGCTTCGACCCGGACGGCGACCGTTACCAGCTCACTGAATCGCACGCCTGGATCAAGAACTTCGGAGTGCGGTACGAGCTGGGCGTGGACGGCATCGCGGTAGCGCTCATCGCGCTGACCGCCCTGCTGATCCCGTTCATCATCCTCGCGGGCTGGCACGACGCCGACCCCCTGGAGACCGGGAACAAGAGGTGGCGGCCCACCCAGGGCTTCTTCGCCCTGATCCTGGCCGTCGAGGCGATGGTGATCATCTCCTTCGAGGCCACCGACGTCTTCCTCTTCTACATCTTCTTCGAAGCCATGCTCATCCCGATGTACTTCCTCATCGGCGGCTTCGGAGACCGCGCCCACGAGCACGGCGAGGAGGCGGCGTCCACGCAACGGTCGTACGCCGCCGTGAAGTTCCTCCTCTACAACCTGGTCGGCGGACTGATCATGCTGGCCGCGGTGATCGGCCTGTACGTGGTCGCAGGGAACTTCTCCCTCACGGAGATCGCCGAGGCCCGCGCCAACGGATCGCTGGAGATGGCGACCAGCACCGAACGATGGCTGTTCCTCGGCTTCTTCTTCGCGTTCGCGGTGAAGGCGCCCCTGTGGCCGCTGCACACCTGGCTGCCCAACGCCATGCAGGAATCCACCGCCCCGGTCGCCGTGCTGATCACGGCGGTCGTCGACAAGGTGGGCACCTTCGCGATGCTGCGCTTCTGCCTCCAGCTTTTCCCGGAGGCGAGCAAGTGGGCGACGCCCGCGATCCTCGTACTGGCGCTCATCAGCATCATCTACGGGGCCCTGCTCGCGGTCGGCCAGCGCGACATCAAGCGGCTGGTGGCGTACGCGTCGATCTCGCACTTCGGCTTCATCATCCTGGGCATCTTCGCGATGACCAGCCAGGGCCAGTCGGGCGCGACGCTCTACATGGTCAACCACGGGATCTCGACCGCCGCCCTGATGCTGGTCGCGGGCTTCCTGATCTCGCGGCGCGGATCCCGGCTCATCGCCGACTACGGCGGTGTCCAGAAGGTCGCGCCGGTGCTCGCCGGCACGTTCCTGATCGGCGGCCTCGCGACCCTGTCACTGCCGGGACTCGCCCCGTTCGTCAGTGAGTTCCTGGTCCTGGTCGGCACGTTTGCGCGCTACCCGGTGATCGGGATCATCGCCACTCTCGGCATCGTCCTGGCCGCGCTCTACACCCTCGTCCTCTACCAGCGGACGATGACGGGCCCGGTGAAGGCCGAGGTGGAGGGCATGCCCGACCTGAGAGTGCGGGAACTGGTAGTGGTCGCCCCGCTGGTCGTGCTGCTGATCTTCCTGGGCGTCTACCCGAAGCCGGTCACCGACATCGTCAACCCGGCGGTCAAGCAGACCCTGTCCGACGTACAGAAGCAGGACCCCAAGCCCGAGGTGGAGGCGGCCAAGTGAGCGCATCAGCCGTCCACAGCCTGTGGACAACGGCGGCCGGTCCGATCGACAAGATCGGCGCGCCGGATATCGAATACGGGCAATTGTCGCCCACCTTGATCGTCATCGGGGCGGCGATCATCGGGATCCTGATCGAGGCCTTCGTGCCACGCAAGATCCGCTACTACGCCCAGGTGTTCGTCTCCGTCGTCGCTCTCGCGGCCGCCTTCGCCGCGGTCGTCGCTCTCGCGGCGGGCGGATACGGCACGACGAAGGCCGGCATCGCGGCGATGGGCGCCATCGCCGTCGACGGACCGGCACTGTTCCTGCAGGGCACGATCCTGCTCGCCGGCATCCTCGGCGTCTTCACCTTCGCCGAGCGGCGGCTCGACCCGGCGGCACACGGCAACAAGGTCGACTCCTTCGCCGCACAGGCCGCGTCCGTGCCCGGCAGTGACAGCGAGAAGGCCGCCGTGAAAGCCGGGTTCACCACCACCGAGGTGTTCCCGCTGCTGCTGTTTGCCATCGGCGGCATGCTGATCTTCCCGGCGTCGAACGATCTGCTGACCCTGTTCATCGCCCTGGAAGTCTTCTCCCTCCCGCTGTACCTGCTGTGCGCCGTGGCCCGCCGCAAGCGGCTCATGTCGCAGGAGGCCGCGGTCAAGTACTTCCTCCTCGGCGCCTTCGCCTCCGCGTTCACCCTCTTCGGCATCGCACTGCTGTACGGCTACGCGGGCTCGGTGTCGTACGCGACGATCGCGCAGGTCGTCGACGGGACCGTCACGGAGATCACCCCGGCGCTCGCCGGAACCATGGGCAACGACGCGCTGCTTCTCATCGGCACCGCCATGGTCGTCATGGGCCTGCTGTTCAAGGTGGGCGCGGTGCCGTTCCACATGTGGACGCCGGACGTGTACCAGGGCGCGCCGACGCCGGTCACCGGGTTCATGGCGGCGGCCACCAAGGTGGCGGCCTTTGGCGCGCTGCTGCGTCTGCTGTACGTCGTCCTGCCGGGCCTGCGCTGGGACTGGCGGCCGGTCATGTGGGCCGTCGCCATCGTCACCATGCTGGGCGGCGCGATCGTCGCCATCACCCAGACCGACATCAAGCGGCTGCTCGCGTACTCGTCGATCGCGCACGCGGGATTCATCCTCGCCGGTGTCATCGCGACCTCGCCGGACGGTGTCTCGTCGGTGCTGTTCTATTTGGGCGCGTACTCGTTCGTGACGATCGGTGCGTTCGCCGTGGTGACGTTGGTGCGGGACGCGGGCGGGGAGGCGACCCACCTGTCCAAGTGGGCCGGGCTCGGGCGCAGGTCGCCGCTGGTGGCGGCCGTGTTCGCGGTCTTCCTGCTGGCCTTCGCGGGCATTCCGCTGACGTCCGGGTTCGCCGGGAAGTTCGCGGTGTTCAAGGCGGCGGCGGAGGGCGGCGCGGGTGCGATCGTGGTGGTCGGTGTGATCTCTTCGGCGATCGCCGCGTTCTTCTACATCCGCGTGATCGTGCTGATGTTCTTCAGCGAGCCACGACCGGAGGGGCCGACGGTGGCCGTGCCGTCGCCGCTGACCATGACCGCGATCGGCGTCGGCGTGGCGGTCACGCTGGTGCTGGGTGTGGCGCCGCAGTACTTCCTGGATCTGGCGGGTCAGGCGGGCACGTTCGTGCGCTGACGCCCGCCTGGAGTGCGGACATGACGGGACCCGGTCTCCTTGGAGACCGGGTCCCGTTCATACGTGGGCGGGCCGATGGGCTGAACGTGGGCGCGGCGCACTCCGAAGGGTGGAGCCTGTGGATAACTCTGAGGCTGTCGGTGCGGGCGCCTATCGTGGCAAGGGCTGGAGGAAGCGCGCGGGTGGCGTAGGACGTAGGGCACGGGGGACGGGCGATGATCGGGACGGGCGGGACGAGTGTGATGGCGGACGAGGACTGGATGGCCGGGGCGGGCGAGAGCGGGACGGCCCAGGGACCAGGAGGTGGCGTGGGCACCGGGCGCTCGGCGGAGAGCGAGGCGCTGGCCGTGCTCCATCGGGTCTTCGGGTACGACGCCTTCCGGGGTGAGCAGGAAGCGGTCATCGAGCATGTGGTCACGGGCGGTGACGCCGTCGTCCTGATGCCGACCGGCGGGGGAAAGTCGCTCTGCTATCAGATTCCGGCCCTGGTCAGGCCCGGCACGGGCATCGTGGTGTCGCCCCTGATCGCGCTGATGCAGGACCAGGTGGACGCGCTGCGGGCGCTGGGGGTGCGCGCCGGGTTCATGAACTCCACGCAGGACTTCGACGAGCGGCGCGTGGTCGAGGCGGAGTTCCTCGCGGGTGAGCTGGATCTGCTGTACCTCGCGCCGGAGCGGCTGCGGCTCGACGCGACGCTGGATCTCCTCGCACGCGGCAAGATCTCGGTGTTCGCGATCGACGAGGCGCACTGTGTCTCCCAGTGGGGACATGACTTCCGGCCCGACTATCTGGCCCTGTCGTTGCTGGGTGAGCGCTGGCCGGACGTACCGCGCATCGCGCTCACGGCCACCGCGACACGGGCGACGCACCGGGAGATCACCGAGCGGCTGGCCATGCCGCGGGCACGGCACTTCGAGGCGAGCTTCGACCGGCCCAACATCCAGTACCGGATCGTGCCCAAGGCCGACCCCAAGAAGCAGTTGCTGTCCTTCCTGAGCCAGGAGCACGCCGGAGACGCGGGCATCGTCTACTGCCTGTCGCGCAACTCTGTCGAGCGGACAGCGGAGTTCCTGAGCAAGAACGGCATCGAGGCGGTGCCGTACCACGCGGGGCTCGACTCGGGTACGCGCGCGGCGCACCAGGCCCGGTTCCTGCGCGAGGAAGGGCTCGTGGTGGTCGCCACGATCGCCTTCGGGATGGGCATCGACAAGCCCGACGTGCGGTTCGTCGCCCACCTCGACCTGCCGAAGTCGGTGGAGGGTTACTACCAGGAGACCGGCCGTGCCGGGCGTGACGGGCTGCCCTCCACGGCATGGATGGCGTACGGGCTGAACGACGTCATACAGCAGCGCAAGCTCATCCAGAGCGGAGAGGGCGACGAGGCGTTCCGCCGTCGGGCCGCCACGCACCTGGACGCCATGCTGGCGCTGTGCGAGACGGCCCAGTGCCGTCGGGGACAGCTGCTCCAGTACTTCGGACAGGAGCCCGAGCCCGGCGGCTGCGGCAACTGCGACACCTGCCTCGTACCCCCGCAGACCTGGGACGGCACCGTCGCGGCGCAGAAGGTGCTCTCCACGGTGGTGCGCCTCCAGCGTGAGCGCGGCCAGAAGTTCGGTGCCGTCCAGATCATCGACATCCTGCTGGGGCGGCGGACCGCCAAGGTCATCCAGTTCGACCACGACCAGCTGTCCGTCTTCGGTATCGGCGAGGAGCTGGCCGAGGGCGAATGGCGGGGCGTCGTACGGCAGTTGCTCGCGCAGGGGCTCCTTGCCGTCGAAGGGGAGTACGGCACGCTGGTGCTCACCGAGGCGAGCGGGGCGGTGTTGCGGCGTGAGCGGGAGGTGCCGCTGCGTAAGGAGCCGAAGAAGCCGGTGGCCTCGCGGGCGGGGTCGGGAGCAGCGGAGGTGTCCGGCTCCGGGCGGGGGGAGCGGAAGGCCAAGGCTGCCGTGGCCGAGCTGCCGGCGGAGTTGCTTCCCGTTTTCGAGGCTCTGCGGGCGTGGCGTGCCGAGCAGGCGCGTGAGCAGGGTGTCCCGGCGTATGTGATCTTCCACGACGCCACGCTTCGGGAGATCGCGTCGGTCGGGCCCTCGACGATCGCCGAGCTCGGCGTCATCAGCGGGATCGGCGAGAAGAAGCTGGTCACGTATGGGGAGGGGGTGTTGGGGGTGCTTGCCTCGCTGGGGGGTGCTGCTTCTTCTTCGGAGGGCGGTGCGGAGGAGGACTTCGACTGGTCGGGGGTGGAACCGGAGCCTGAGCCGGACGACTGGGTCTAGGGCGGGTTGCCTCCGGCGGTTGGCCGGGCTGCGTGCGGTTGCGTTGGGGGTCGGGGTCGTGCCGGTGCGTCTGCCCGTCGCTTGGTTCCCTGCTGTCCGGGGGCGAGGGGCTGGGGTTCTCTGGGCCGCTCTGCGCGACGGGC
Source organism: Streptomyces capitiformicae (assembly GCF_002214185.1). Classification (NCBI taxonomy): domain Bacteria; kingdom Bacillati; phylum Actinomycetota; class Actinomycetes; order Kitasatosporales; family Streptomycetaceae; genus Streptomyces; species Streptomyces capitiformicae. The sequence goes on from NZ_CP022161.1 coordinate 5,388,123, forward strand.
ATGACGTACCGGCACGGTCCCTTGCGCCGTCTCGCGGCTGACCTGCCGTTGTGGTGGCCGTGCCACCCACTGTTCTCGCTGCGGGCAGTCGTGCCGCCGTCGTGTTCTACGTCGGTGGCAGGACCCTGCCCGTCACCTCGCCCAAGCCCACCCTTGTGCCGTTCGGGCCGGGGGCCCAGGCCGTGAGGGTTGCCTCGTCGCCGTCTTCCAGGAAGGTGCGTTTGCCGTTGGGGAGGTCCAGGGGGTCGCGGCCGTTCCAGGTGAGTTCCAGGAGGGAGCCTCGTTGGGTGGGGGAGGGGCCGCTGACGGTGCCTGAGCCGTAGAGGTCGCCGGTGCGGAGGGAGGCGCCGTTGACGGTCATGTGGGCCAGTTGTTGGGCGGCGGTCCAGTACATGGTGGAGAAGGGGGGCTCGGAGACGGTGTGGCCGTTGATGGTGACGGTGATGCGGAGGTCGTAGCCGCAGGGGTCCTCGGTGGAGTCGTCCAGGTAGGGGAGCAGGTCGTGGGTGCGGGGCGGAGGGGGCACGCGGGCCTCGTCCAGGGCGTCCAGCGGGGTGATCCATGCCGATACGGACGTGGCGAAGGACTTGCCGAGGAAGGGGCCCAGGGGGACGTACTCCCAGGCCTGGATGTCGCGGGCGGACCAGTCGTTGAGGAGGCAGAGGCCGAAGACGTGGTCGCGGAAGGAGGAGAGGGCCACCGGGCTGCCCATGTCCGAGGGAGCTCCGACTACGAAGCCGACCTCCGCTTCGATGTCGAGGCGGGTGGACGGGCCGAAGAGCGGAGCGGAGTCCGTGGGGGCTTTGCGCTGGCCGGAGGGCCGTACCACGTCGGTACCGGAGACGACAACGGTGCCTGATCGGCCGTGGTAGCCGATGGGCAGATGCTTCCAGTTGGGGGTCAGCGGGTCCGGTGAGTCGGGGCGGAAGATCTGACCGACGTTCCGGGCGTGGTTCTCCGAGGCGTAGAAGTCGACGTAGTCGGCGACCTCGAAGGGGAGGTTGAGGGTGACGGAGGAGAGCGGGTGGAAGTGGGGGGTGATCGTTTCGCGGTGCGAGGGGACCGTCAGCCAGGCCGTCAGGGCCCGACGGATGTCCGACCAGGCGGTGCGGCCCGCGGCGAGGAGCGGGTTGAGGGTGGGGTGGGCGAGGAGGGAGGCGTAGGGGGAGCCGAGGGCCTGTGCCGCCGCGCCCGCGTCCAGGACGTGGTCCCCGAGGCGGACCCCGACCCGGCGGGTCTCGGAGCCGGCCGGGGCGAAGACGCCGTAGGGGAGGTTGTGCGGGCCGAAGGGGTGGCCTTCGGGGACGTCGAAGGGATCGCCCTCGGGGACATCGAAGGGGGGCATCGGGTGCTGCCTCGCTCTCGTGTGTTCCGTCGTTCCGTCTGGTCGCGGCACACGTTACGGGGGAGTGACGAGAACGGGGAGTGTCTAAAGAGTTCGCAATGTCCTGATAGGGGAGGTTCGGAGGGGAAGGTTCCGGCTTAGCTTCCTCTGGGGGACGCGGACGGGGTGGGTCCGGGTCCGGTAGGGGGGACACGTGGGGGGACCCGTGGCCGGGGGTGCTCGGGGTGCGCCGATTCCCGTGGATCGGAGCGTTCCGGGGCTCATCGTGAAGTTCGGTGACTATCCGCTGCACCATGGAGGGGTGGGTGCCATCCGCAGTCTGGGGCGGCTGGGCGTGCCCATGTATGCGATCGCGGAGGACCGTTGTACACCGGCCGCCGTCTCGCGGTATCTGCGGCAGGCGTTCGTATGGCCGACTGCCGGGACCGAGGAGCCCGAGCGACTGGTGGAGGGACTGCTCGGGATCGGGCGGAAGATCGGGCGGCCGACCGTACTCATACCCACCGACGAAGAGGCCGCGGTGCTCATCGCCGAGCACCAGGACGCGCTGGCGGCGCGGTTCCTCTTTCCGTGCGTCGACGCCAAGTTGCCCCGGCGGCTCGCCAGCAAGCAGGGGCTGCACGAACTGTGCGCCGAGCACGGGATCCCCAGTCCCACGGGCGTCTTTCCGCAGTCCTACGAGGAGATCGAACGGTTCGCCGAGCGGGCGCGCTTTCCCGTGGTGGCCAAGAACCGGGAGGCGTTCGAGCGGCGCAGTCGGCCGGCGGTGAACGGGACCACGAGGATCGCCGACCGGGAGGGGCTGCTGCGGCTCGCCCGGGGGTGGGGCGAGCGGCCCGGGGTCGTCCTGCAGGAGTATCTGCCCCGCGAGGACGCCGAGGACTGGATCGTGCACGCGTACTTCGACACGGAGTCGACGCCGCTGGCGATGTTCACCGGTGTGAAGGTGCGGTCGTGGCCGCCGCACGCGGGAATGACTGCCAATGCGTACATAGTCGATAATCCGGAACTCGCGGATATCGCCGCCCGTTTCATCAAACAGATCGGCTTCACCGGCGTCATCGATCTGGATCTGCGGTTCGACAGGAGGGACGGGCAGTACAAGCTTCTTGACTTCAACCCACGGATGGGCGCGCAGTTCCGGCTCTTCGAGAACGAGGCGGGGATCGATGTCGTGCGCGCCATGCACCTTGACCTGACCGGGCGTCCGGTGCCGGAGGGGGAACAACTCGCCGGGCGTCGGTACATCGTGGAGAACATCGACCTGGCCGCCCTGCTCGCCTACCGGCGCAGTGGGTACACGACGCCGCACGCGCCGGCTCGCGCGAGCGGTACGGAACTGGCGTGGTTCGCGGGTGACGACCCGCTGCCGTTCCTCACGATGCTGGCGCGCTTCGTACGGCCGGGGGCGAAACACCTCCATCAGCTATGGCGTGCCAGGCGATCAGCGACAGCCGGCAGGACCTAGTAGGGCTTGGTAGGGCCCATAGGGCTCATGGTTCCCCGTAGGCATGACTCACACGAAGTAGGCACATCGCGTCCTGGGGAGGGACTTCGTGATTCAACCGGTAGCAGTGGTCGGTGCGGGGCCGTTCGGCCTGTCCACCGCCGCGCATCTGCGGGCCCAGGGAATTCCGGTCCGCGTCTTCGGTGAACCCATGGTGAGCTGGCGGGACAACATGCCGGCCGGGATGCTGTTGAAGTCGACCCCGGTGGCGTCGAACATCGACGCCCCGCAGCGCGGTCACACCCTGCTCGACTACTGCGATGTGGCGGGGATACGGCGCCTGGTAGCCGACGAGGACATCATTCCGGTGGAGACCTTCATCTCCTACGGGGAGTGGTTCCAGCAGCGGTTCGTGCCCGAGCTGGAGAGGGTGCGGGTCGTGTCCGTGGACCGGAACAAGGGGGGCGGCTTCGAACTGAAGCTGGACTCGGGCGAGTTGTTCGCGGCGCGGGCCGTCGCGGTGGCGAGCGGGCTGTTCGGGCTCGCGCATGTGCCGGGCGAGCTGGCGCGGGCGGCCGTCGACGGACCCACCCCCACAGGGCCCCTCTCCCACAGTTCCCAGCACCATGACCTGAGTCGGTTCGCCGGCAAGGAGCTGATCGTCGTGGGCGCGGGCCAGTCCGCCCTGGAGACGGGGGTGTTGGCGGCCGAGGCGGGCGCACGGGTGCGGGTCGTTGCGCGCGGGCGGGGGGCCGTGGCCTTTGGCGCACCTCCCTGGAAGCAGCCCAGGTTTCGCCCCGAATCGCCGTTCGGGCGGGCCTTTTCGCTGTGGGCGCTCAGTTATTACCCGCAGCCGTACCGGTATCTGCCTGCCGGCGCACGCCACTACCTGGTCCGCCGGGTGCTCGGGCCGCTGGGCGCGTGGTGGTTGCGTGAGCGGTTCGAGGGGCGGGTGGAAGTGCGGGAAGTCGCGCGGATCGTGCGGGCGGGCGCCGTCGACGGACGGCCGCTGTTGGCCGTTCAGGGCCATGACGGCCGTATCGAGGAGTTGGGCGCCGACCACGTCATCGCGGCGACCGGGTATCGCGTCGACCTCGGGGCGATGGGGTTCCTCGGGCATGAGCTGCGTACGGAGCTGGCTGTGAGCCGGGGTGCGCCGGTGCTGGGGGCCGGGTTCCGGTCGTCGATACCGGGGTTGTACTTCACGGGGTTGCCGGCGGCGGCGTCGTACGGACCGGTGATGCGGTTCGTGTGTGGGACGGAGTTCGCATCGCCGCGGTTGGCTCGGCATTTGGCTGCGGCGCATGGATGAGGGGCGTGCACAGTGATCAAGTCCCGCTGACTGCCGTTCGAGAAAGGGTGTTGATCCGTTGACCATGGAGGGCTGTGAGGCTGTCGAGGGGTCGGACGTCGTCCGGTTCCCGTCGAACCGATGGGGCGTGACATCCGTATTCTCTGATCATGGCCGCTCCCACCGCATATTCACTCATCGCCACTGACCTGGACGGAACGCTCCTACGCAGTGACGACACGCTCTCCGACCGGTCCCTCGCCGCGCTGGTGCGGGCCACGGAGGCCGGTGCTCACCACCTCGTGGTGACAGGGCGGCCGGCGCCGAGAGTCCGCCCGCTGCTGGAGGACCTCGGCGGCAGGGGGCTCGCGGTGTGCGGACAGGGCGCGCAGTTGTACGACCATGGCGCGGACAGGCTGCTCTGGTCCGTCACCCTGGACCGGGAGTTGGCAGAGACAGCGCTCGGCAAGATCGAGGCCGAGGTCGGACAGGTGTACGCGGCTGTCGACCAGGACGGGGTCGACGGCCTCACCCTGATCGAGCCCGGCTACCTCATGCCGCACCCCACGCTGCCCGCCGTACGCGTGCCGCGCCGGGACGACCTGTGGTGCGAGCCGATCAGCAAGGTGCTGGTGCGCCATCCATGCCTGTCCGACGACGAGTTGGCCTCGGCAGCGCGCATGGCGGTCGGTTCGCTGGCGACGGTCACCATGTCGGGGCCCGGCACCGTTGAACTGCAGCCATGCGGCATCACCAAGGCGACAGGCCTCGCCCTGGCCGCCGAGCACCTCGGACTGAGCCCGGCCCAGACCATCGCCTTCGGTGACATGCCCAACGACATCCCGATGTTCGACTGGGCCGCGCACGGGGTCGCCATGGCCAACGCCCACCCCGAACTCAAGGCCGTGGCCGACGAGGTGACCCTTTCGAACGAGGAGGACGGGATCGCGGTGGTGCTGGAGAAGCTGTTCGCCCCGGTGCGTCGCCCAGGGCCCGTGTCCGCGGGATGACCCGCCGACACGGGCCCTGGCCCCGGTCTTTCCTCGGTCCGGACCTCAGTACGGGCCGAACACGTTGTCGATCGAGCCGTACCTCGCGGCGGCGTAGTTGCACGCCGCCGTGATGTTCGCGACCGGGTCGTAGGGGTCGTACGCCGTGCCCGCGACGTGGTACGCGGCGAAGGTCGGGTCGATGACCTGGAGCAGGCCCTTCGACGGGGTGCCCGCGGCGGCGTTGGAGTCCCAGTTGTTGATGGCCTGCGGATTGCCCGACGACTCGCGCATGATGTTGCGGTAAATCCCGTCGTATGTACCTGGAATTCCCTTTTGATCCATGATGTCCAGTGCCTCGCGGATCCATCCGTCGAGGTCGTTCGTGTACGTCTTGACCGACGCGGGCGTCGTCGTGGCGCCCTGGCTCGATGCGTCGGAGGCGGAGGGCTTCGAGGAAGCGGACGCCTTCGTGGACTTCACCTTCAGCTTCAGCCCCGGGCGGATCAGTTGCGGGTCGTTGCCGACGGCCGCGCGATTGTCCTGGTAGAGCCGCTTCCAGCCGCCGCTCGTGCCGTACTTCCGTGCGATCGAGGAGAGCGTGTCGCCGGAGGCCACGGTGTGCGTGAGGGACTTGGCCTGAGCCGCGGCCGGCGCGGACCGCGGGGCCGCCTGTACGGAGGTGGCGGCGGCCTGGGTGGGCTGGGCGGCGCTCGCGGTCGTCGCGGCCGTGAGCGGCAGGGCGAGTGCGGCCCCGCCCGTGCCGAGGGTGATGATGCCACGGGTGAGCGGATTGGTTCTGGGGCGGCGGTGTTTGCCTCGTCCGGGCATGGTGGATTCCTCTCCGGCGCCTGCGAGGTGAGCTGTCGGGTTCGGGCGGGAGGTGCCCGGCCGCGCGCGTCGTCCGGCGATCGCGGTGCGTGCTGCGTTCGCGGTGCGTGCTGCGTTCGCTGTGTGTACTGCGTTCGCTGTGCGCACTGCGCGCGACTTCACCCCTAGCCGGTCCTGATGGGGAAAGTCGGACCGGCGGCTTACCTGGGTCCCCCGCTCCTGCCGTGCGCGGATGAGTGGTGATGGGTGGGGAGTCCGGGCGGTGGCAGGATTCGGCGATCCGTCCGGACGGGGTGTGAACGTATGCGAGAGCACACGATTGGAACAAGCCCCGACTTTGTGGATTGATGTTGTTGACCTTGACTTTGTCGGATATGCGCCGGGGTTTCGGGCGGATTGTGGAGCTCAACTTGCCTTCAGCAAACGGGAAATCGGCGGGAGTGGGGGAGGGGTGATGTCGGGTGTGCGTGACTCAACTCACGGGAGGAGTCGGGTGAAGTGAGGGCTATGCCGCAATTCGGTCAACTCGGGCTGAAGGGAGGGGGTGGTGCGAGGGGGGAGCGGGAGGGTTGCGTGAAGGGTTCGGCACGGGGCCGGGAGAGGTTCCGGTCGGCCGTGTGCGGTGGGCGTCCCCGGGGGAGAGTCGGGTACTCGGGCCGGGTCGGCGTGCGTGCCCGCGCGTCTACGGACGGATGCGCGTCGCGTGTCGACGGAACGGTGCGCGTCGCGTGTCGACGGAACGGTGCGCGTCGCGTGTCGACGGAACGGTGCGCGTCGCGTGTCGACGGAACGGTGCACGTCGCGCGTCGGTGGATACGGCCGCGTATCAGTGGATCAAGAATATTGCGAGCCTGGTCCCATACCGCCCGGGCCGAACCCCTGGGTGCTCGTGGTGATCGAAAGGTGACCGGATACGCTGACTCGGGTGATGGCAGCGACAGATCGACAAACCATGTCATCGACCGTGAGACCGACCTAGACCGACCGTGTGACCGTCAGTAGGCGTCAGCAGACAGGAGAACCCTCGTGACCGTCGTCGAGCCGTTTGGGCTGAGCGCGCGGGACCAGGCTCTCGAAGCCGATGTCCAGGCCGGACTGGCTGCCGTCGAAGAGGGTCTCCTCGAGGCCACCAAGAGTGAGGTCCCCTTCATCCAGGAGGCCGCCCAGCACCTGCTGCGCGCCGGCGGGAAGCGGTTCCGGCCGCTGCTCGTGATGCTCGCGGCGCAGTTCGGTGACCCGTACTCGCCGGGGGTCGTGCCCTCGGCCGTGGTGGTGGAGCTGACGCATCTCGCCACGCTCTACCACGACGACGTGATGGACGAGGCGGACGTGCGCCGGGGCGTGCCCAGCGCGAACGCCCGCTGGGGCAACTCGCTGGCCGTCCTCACGGGTGACTTCCTCTTCGCGCGGGCCTCGCACGTCCTCGCCGACCTCGGCCCCGACGCCGTCCGTATCCAGGCCGAGGCCTTCGAGCGGCTGGTGACCGGGCAGATCCTGGAGACCGCCGGTCCGCGCGACGGACGGGACCCGATCGAGCACTACCTGGACGTCCTGGGCGGCAAGACCGGATCGCTGGTGGCCGTGGCCGGCCGCTTCGGTGCGATGATGTCGGGCGCCGACGAGACCGTGGTCGACGTGCTCACCCAGTACGGGGAGCGGCTCGGCGTCGCCTTCCAGCTCGCGGACGACGTGCTGGACATCGCCTCCGACTCGCACGAGTCCGGCAAGACGCCGGGGACCGATCTGCGCGAGGGTGTGCCGACCATGCCCGTGCTGCGGCTGCGCGAGCGGGCCGGACGGCTCGGGCTGCCGGACGACATCGCGCTCTGTGAACTGCTCGACTCCGACCTCACCGATGACGCGCGGCACGCGGAGGCGCTGGCCCGGCTGCGGGTCCACCCCGCGCTGGAGCAGGCCCGCCGGGACACCGTCCGGTACGCGGAGGAGGCGCGGGCGGTGCTGGCGCCGCTGCGGGAATGCGGGGCGAAGGTGGCGTTGGTCGAGCTCTGCGACGCGGTGGTGCATCGGGCCGGTTAGGCACTCGGAGTTCCGGCGTCCGGTGGGGTGCCGGTGGGGTGCCGGTGGGGTGGGACCATCCTCGCCGCCAGCCTGAACGGTGCCAACGAGGTGCCCGTCCAGGGTTGGCCCGCCGTGGGGGGCAAGGACGGCGCGGCACTGGAGTTCGTGCGGATCAAGGGCGACAAGGTGTCCGTCGCCGTGACCTGGCGCGGTACCGACAAGCGCACTGTCATAGGTCCGGGTGAGGGCAAGAGATCAAGTCCCGTTGCATCGGCAGGGGTTGATACGTTCAGCGTGCGCTGACTCGCCCTGAGAAGGCGTGCGAGCGACTCACCACATCGCGCACTCCTTCGTGAAGCCCAACTCCGGTACACCGCAGTGGATCGCACCCGACCGCAGCGCGGTCAACGGGGCGTCGGCGTGCCGTACAAGGCGGACTACGTGTTCATCAACCGCTGGAGCTAGGGCGCCAGTTCGAGAGGCGGTGCCTCCCGTAAGGGCCAGGGGTTCGACCGGGCGGTTCCTCCAAGGCCTGTGGGCTCGACCGGCGGCGTCTTCCCTCAGGACCCCTAAGGGTTCGGAGGGAGGCGCCACCTCGCGTTGTCGTCCGTGGCGGCTCGGCATGTCATCCCGGAGCAGTACGCGGAGTTGGCTCCCGAGGCTGACGACTCTCGTCGGCCGATTTGGTCAGATGGGTATCACCACTTCTCGCCGATTCGGGTGAGAATGGCGGCGCTAAGGGGACGCCGCCGCCGACGACGGAGGTAAGGCACACATGGCACCGTACGAATCCGACGACACCGCTCGGGCCGACGACGCGGCCGTGCTCGCGGCCGAGGCCGAGGAAGTGCGCTCGGCGCGGCGACGCAAGGCCGCGCGGTACCTCGTCCCAGTCACCGTGGTGGGGGTGGCGGCGGCGACCATCGGGCTCATCCCGGCCTTCGCCGGCTCGGGCGACCCCGATCTGCCGAAGATCAGCGCGCAGGAACTCATCGAGAAGATCGCCGCGTCGGACGTACAGCAGGTGTCCGGCACGGTGAAGATCACCACCGATCTGGGACTGCCCGACCTGGGCGGTCTGGCCGGCGGTCTCGGCTCGCCGATGCCCTCCGGGGGTTCCGGAGAGGACGGCGGTTCCGCCGCCGATCCCTCCTCCAAGCTGCTCGAACTCGCCTCCGGCACGCACACCCTGCAGGTCGCGACCGACGGCCCGGACAAGCAGAAGCTGTCGCTGCTGGACGAGGCGGCCGAGTACAGCATCATCCACAACGGCGACGACCTGTGGGCGTACGACAGCGCCTCGAACGAGGTGTACCACGCGACCGGCGCCGGTGAGGGCAAGGACGACGAGGCCCGCAAGGACGCTCCCGACGCTTCCGAGGACGTGCCCGCCACGCCCAAGGAGCTCGCCGAGGAAGCCCTGAAGGCTGTCGACGACACCACGTCCGTGACCGTCGGCGGGACCGCGCAGGTCGCGGGGCGGGACGCGTACCGGCTGGTGATCGAGCCGAAGCAGTCCGGTTCGACGGTCGGCGCGATCTCCATAGCCGTGGACTCCGAGACGGGGCTGCCGCTGAAGTTCACGCTGACCCCGGCGAGCGGCGGCGCGGCCGTCGTGGACGCGGGCTTCACGAAGGTCGACTTCGGCAAGCCGAGCGCGTCGACGTTCGACTTCACGCCGCCGAAGGGCGCGAAGGTCACCGAGGCCGACGAGATGGAGGAGTCCGGCCACCACGACTCCGGGTTCGACGAGCTCGACAAGGGCCTGGGATCCAAGGACGCTGAGAACTCCACGGCGTCCAAGGACGCCGAGGGCTCAGAGGAGGACTTCGCGAGCGGGCTCGACGGGCTCAAGACCATAGGCAAGGGCTGGAGCACCATCGTCGAGTTCGACACCGGCGCCGAGGGCGGCATGCCGGACGGCGGCTCCGACTCGACCGGTGACGCCCGCGTCGACGGGTTCCTGAACTCCCTCGGCGACCAGGTCAAGGGCGAGTTCGGCTCGGGTACGGTCTTCAAGACCCGGCTGATCAACGTCCTCTTCACGGACGACGGCAAGGTGTACGCGGGCGCCGTCACCAAGGACGCCCTGGTGAAGGCGGCCAACGCGGCCGAGTAGTACAGGAATTGAGGGAGCCCATGGAGGAGCTGTCCGCCGGGTCCACCGGATCCGTCGGGTCTGCCGGGTCCACCAGGATCGCCGGGTCCACCAGGATCGCCGGGTCCGCCGCGAACAAGGACACGGATACGGATGGGGCAGCGGGCGGGAGCGCGGACTCGGCGGTGATCGCCACCCGCGCGCTCACCAAGCGCTACCGCGGCGGGCAGCTCGCCGTGGACGGCCTCGATCTGACCGTCCCGGCGGGCAGCGTCTTCGGGTTCCTCGGGCCCAATGGCTCGGGCAAGACCACCACCATCCGCATGTTGATGGGCCTGATCGAGCCCACTTCGGGCACGGCCCAGGTCCTCGGCCGCCCCATGCCGCGCGCCGCCAAGGCCGTACTGCCCCAGGTGGGCGCGCTCATCGAGGGGCCCGCCCTGTACGGGTACCTCTCCGGCCGCGACAACCTGCTGCGGTACGACTCCGCCGACCCGACCGCCGACCCGCGCACCCGGCGTGCACGCGTCGCGGCCGCGCTGGACCGGGTCGGGCTCACGGCCGCCGCCGGCAAGAAGGCCAAGGCGTACTCGCTGGGCATGAAGCAGCGGCTGGGCCTGGCGGCGGCGCTGCTCCAGCCCCGCCGTCTGCTGGTGCTCGACGAGCCGACGAACGGGCTCGATCCGCAGGGGATGCGTGAGATACGCGCCCTGGTGCGGGAGTTGGCGTCCGATGGCACCACCGTCTTCCTCTCCTCGCATCTGCTGGACGAGATCGAGCAGGTGTGCAGCCATGCCGCCGTCATGGCGCAGGGGCGGCTGATCGCCCAAGGGCCGGTGAGCGAGCTGGCGGCCGGGGCACGCGGGCGGCTCGTCGTCACCACGCCCGACGCGGCGGACGCGGCCCGGGTGCTGAAGGAGCAGGGCATCGGGGACGTGGTGGTGGCGGAGGGGACGGAGGGCGCGGGGGCCCGGGTGACGGCGGAGCCGCCGCCACCGGGCCGCGACCTGGCCGAGCTGAACGCCGCACTGGTCACCGCGGGCGTCCGCGTCCGCGGCTTCGGCCTCGAACGGGCCTCCCTGGAGGACGCGTTCGTGGCGCTCACGGGGGAGGGGTTCGATGTCGCGGGTTGAGATGTCTCGTGCTGAAGCCCTGCCTGAAGCAGCTGCGGGGGCCGCCCGTACGCCCGGCCTGCTGTGGACCTTCGGGCTGTTCCGCAGTGAGTTGGCGACGACGTTTCGGCGGTGGCGGACCATCGCGCTGCTCGGCGTACTCGCGGCCGTACCTGTCCTGGTCGGCATCGCCGTGAAGATCGAGACCGGCGACGGGTCGTCGCCGGGCGGCGGGCCGGGCGGTGGCGGCGGCGAAGGCCCGGCGTTCATCGCGCAGATCACCAACAACGGGCTGTTCCTGGTGTTCACGGCGCTCGCCGCCACCCTCCCCTTCTTCCTGCCGATGGCGGTCGGCGTGATCGCGGGAGACGCGATAGCGGGCGAGGCCAACGCGGGCACGCTCCGCTATCTGCTGGTTGCCCCGGCCGGCCGTACGCGGCTGCTGCTCACCAAGTACGCGACCACGATGACCTTCTGCGTGGTCGCCACCCTCGTCGTGGCGGCCTCCGCGCTGGCCGTGGGGGCGTCGCTGTTCCCGCTGGGCGATCTGACGACGATCTCCGGCACGCGTATCAGCTTCGCCGAGGGGCTCTTCCGGGCGCTGCTGATCGCGCTGGCGGTGGCCGCGTCACTGATCGGGATCGCGGCCCTCGGGCTGTTCATCTCCACCCTGACCAACAGCGGCATCGCGGCGATGGCGACCACGGTCGGGCTGCTCATCACCGTTCAGATCCTCGACCAGATACCTCAGCTCGACGCCCTCCACCCGTACTTCTTCTCCCACTACTGGCTGTCCTTCGCCGACCTCATGCGCGAGCCGGTCTACTGGGACGACCTGCAACGCAACTTCGGCCTCCAGGCCCTGTACGCGGCGGTGTTCGGGTCGGCGGCGTGGGCGAGGTTCATGGCGAAGGACATCGCCTCGTAGTCGTAGTCGTAGTCGTAGTCGTAGTCGTAGTCGTAGTCGTAGTCGTACGAGTCGGCCGCTGGGCTCAGGCCGCCGCGTCCTGCGTGTCGAACGGGAAGCGGGCGAACGGGGCCTTCCGCGCGAAGAACGTCTTGGCGCGGGCCAGTGCCGCCGAGTCGTGGAGTACGTCGCCGGGCTTGCTGCCGTTGCCCAGGAGGACTCCGCCGAAGCGCATGCCCATGTAGGCGGCCGAGAGGTTGAGCGTCCCGGTGAGGGGCTCGGCGGCCTCCTCCTCGGGGTGGGCGAGCGCGGTGACGCCCCAGAGGGTGCGCCCCGCCAGCGTCTGCTTGAAGTCGAGGCCGGGGGTGCGCAGCCAGCCCGACCAGTGGTCCAGATAGCGCTTGGTGTGCGCGGACACCGAGTACCAGTACAGCGGCGACGCGATCACGATGTCGGTCGCCGCGAGTGTCGCGTCCAGCAGCAGCGCGGTGTTGTCGCCCTTCGGCCGTACGTGATCACTGTCGTGGCGCAGATCCTCGAAGTCCGGCAGCGGATGTCGGGCGAGGTCGATCCAGACCTGCTCCACATGGTCGGGCAGCTGCTCGGCGGCGGCGCGGGCCAACAGTTCGGTGTTGCCGTCCGATCGGCTGCTGCCGAGGACGAAGAGGAAGCGGCGGGTCATGGGTCCCCCTGGATATGTAAGGAGGCCGGGTATGCGGCCCACGGCGATTACATGCATAGACAATATATGCGTATGCATGTTCTCTCAAGGGGAAGGAGGATGGGGGTACGGTTATGCCCCTACGGCCGGGTCTGCGGGTGGCAGTTCCAGCGGTGCCAGTTCAGGGAGTGGCAGTTCCAGGAGCAAGGCCATGACGCCGACCAGCGTGGCGCTGCTGACGATCTCGCGGCGGGTGATCAAGCCAGGGATCTCGGTGAGCGGGATCCACTCCAGGCGGTCGGACTCGTTCTGTTCCGTGGGCTCGCCGATCCGTCGCGCGTCGTCCGTACGGAACACGAAGTGCCGGGTGTCGGTGATCCCGGCCGCGGGCTGCGCGTGGATCAGCTCCCGTAGCGAGCCCGGACGCCACCCCGTCTCCTCCTCCAACTCCCGCCCGGCCGCGTCCTCGGGCCGCTCCCCGTCCTCGACCAGCCCCATGGGCAGCTCCCAGCCCCAGGTGTCCGTGACGAAACGGTGGCGCCACATCATCAGCACCCGCCGCCGGTCGTCCACGGCCGCGGTGACGGCGAGGTCCCGCAGTCTGACCACGTGGTAGTCGCCGCGGGTGCCGTCGGGCCGCTCGACGTCCAGCGAGCGCAACCGCACCCAGGGGGTGTCGTGGATCGTGCGTTCGCCGTGAATGGTCCATCGCATGAGGGTCTGCCTGCTCTTCGCTGGAGGGGGGTTTCGGATGTCGGCCTAATGCCCGGCGGCCGTGACTGTCCGGAGCAGCAGGTCCTCCTCGCCGTGGCGGGCGACCAGTTGGAGGCCGACCGGGCAGCCGTCGGAGTCGAAGCCGGCCGGGATGCTCATGGCGGGGTGGCCGCTGAGGTTGAACGCCCAGGTGAGGGCCGTGGAGTAACGGTCGCCGGGGCCGTCGTGGCCGTGTGGGGCGTTGGGGGTGGTGGGGGTCAGGATCAGGTCGGCCTCGCCGAAGAGGTCGGCGAGGCGCCGGTCGTTCTCCGTACGGAGCTCGTGGGCCCTTCGTACGGCCGCCGGGTCGGTGTCCGGCGCGGCGCGCAGGGCCAGCCATGCGGGTCCCGGGTCCTCCAGGCGTACGAGTTCGTCCCGCCGTACGAACCGAAGGAGGCCGGTGTCCGCGAGGCGGAGCGCGGCGGCGTGGGCGAGCGCGGCGGGCTCGGTGTCGGTGCCGGCGAAACCGAGGTCGTCCGACCAGAGGGCGGTGACGGTAGCCGGTGTGTCCCAGGCCGGGGTCGGCTCCTCGTGCTCGGCGTGCTTGATGCGTTCGACGTGCTCGATGCGATCGGCGTGCTCGATGCGATCGGCGTGCTCCGCCGTGCCGTCCCGTACCCAGCGCCAGTACGCCGCCGCGTCCGCGGCGTACCGGGTGAGGACGCCGGCCGCGGCGAGCCCTGTGCGGTCGGGGGAGGGCAGCCGCCGGTTCGTGGTCTTCAGGCCGACGACGCCGCACCACGCCGCCGGGATCCGTACCGACCCGGCGCCGTCCGTGCCGGTCGCCATCGGGACCAGGCCCATGGCCACCGCCGCCGCGGACCCGGCCGAGGAGCCGCCCGGCGTGCGGTCGGCCCGCCAGGGGTTGACGGTCCGGCCGCCGGCCCCGAGACCCCAGGTCTGCCAGGGGGTGCCGGGACCGGGCACGGAGGTCGCGCCCACGGGCACACAGCCGGCCGTGACCAGGGCTCGCGCCGACGCCGTACGCAACCCGTTCCTTCCCTTCACCCCGATCGGCACCCCGGCCAACGGCAGCCGCACCCCCGCCGCGACCCGCTCGTCCACCTCGACTGCCCACCCCACCGCCTCCTCGGCCCACACCTCGACGAAAGCGCACAGCGTCGGCTCCGCCCGCTCGATCCGGGCGAGCGAGGCGGTGACCACGTCAACGGCGCGAAGCTCGCCCGCGCGCACGGCGGCAGCGATCCGTTCGGCGGGGAGCGTCGGGAAGCCGCCGGGCGGGAGGGAGGTGAGAGGAGTGGGAGCGAGCGGTTGGGAAGTAAGCGGCGAAGGGAGGGGGCCTGGGGAGTGGTGCGGTGGGGAGCCGGTCGCGTCGGGCTGCATGGGTTTCTCGGGCTTCTTCACGGTGGATCAGCGGCTCGGGCCGCGTGGGGTGGGCGGGGTCGGAGGGGGTGGGTATCTGAGTGCGGACGGCTGGGGCTGGGGTGACTCGTACCGCCGTGCGCGCTCCCACGCGGACGCTCCCAGTGAAACGGCGTCGCATATCAGTCGTCCGGAGCGTCCAAGAAGGCGGTCGCGGCTAAGAACTCCGCGCTCGCATCAGCGGCAGCGACCAGACGGCGGACGGTTCGGGCGGCGTCGAGGATGTTTTCATCAGCTACTGGGACAGACGGATGTCGTCGGGACGCACGTTGCTCTGGACGGCCAGCTCGTACAGGACGGCTTGTCGCAGAGCCCATTGCTCGGCGGCCTGCTGATGCTCCGGGCTGCCCCGTCCGTGCAGGAGCAGGGCACGGCTCACCGCGACACGTGCCTGCCGGAAGTCGGAGCGGACCTGCTGAGCGAGCTCGCTGGAGGATGCTCCTGGGCCAGCACTCACGGCATCTTCAACCTTCCATTCCACCGGCCACGGTCGGAGCCCTGGCCGCAAGAAGCAATGATCTCGGCCGACTGGACGGCGGTCCGGGAAATCAATGAAATCAGGCGGTGGCGCACCGAGTTCGGGGTGTGTCGGCCTCGCAGTTGGTGCCGTTCGCGGGCGGTGGGGGCCGTCCGCCGTGTTCACCTCAGACCGGCGGACAGCCGTCTCCGAGGCCGCCCGCCCTGACCTGGGTGGGGCACAGAGCGGACGGCCGACTACGGGGCCACTACCGGCCGAGCGGACCGTGGCCGGTGCGGCAGCGGGGGCAGCGGCACGGAGGCCAGCCCAGGGACACGGATGCGAGCGTGGCCGGGCCGGGGGTGTACGCGGTCGGCACTGTCACGCCGACCCGGCGCCCGTTGCTGTCGAGACGGTAGGCACTGATCGTCAGACGCGACGTGCCCGGCTCGGGCGGAGTTCCGGCCTTCATGACAGCACCACCCACTCGGTGACCACGCACTCCACACGGTCGGCGCACGCGCGCACCTCGCCGAGCCGCGCCACGGTCACCGTGCGACGTGTGGTCACTGCTCCCCCTCCCGACGGCGTGCGTCGGGCAGGAGGGAGAGTACGTCCGGCACGGGCGGGAAGTGCGGGGCACAGACTGGGCAGGCGTACACGTTGAAGCCGGGACCGGTCGCCGCTCCCCCCGCTCGGGGCGACCGGGCGCGGCAGTCCGGCCAGCGGACGGGCCGCACGCGGGTCCGTCCGGGAACGTCCCGTCCGGCTCGGGGACGGTCAGTGTCTCCAACGAGCTCGCAGCGGTGCCGCAGTCCCCACAGTCCCCACGTGCTGGGGACCACGTCGCGTTGAAGGCGTCGCGGTGGTCGCCGTCGTGCCCGCCGGGCAGGAGGCAGGGCAAGCGGTGACGGCCCGGCCCCGGATGTTGCCGGCCGTAACGGCGTGCCCCGCACAGGTCCGCCTCGGGGGCCGCCTCGGGGTGCTCGGGAGTCGCGTTCATCGGGCCACCGCCCCAGCACCGATCAGGTGCTGGTCGAGGTCGACGCCGAATTCGGCGGCCAGGACCAGGGCGGTACGGCGCCGGTGTTGCAAAGCCCGCTCATGAGCGGCGAATTCCCGCTCCCACGTGATCACGTACGGGCGGACCATAGCCGCCGTTTCGCCGTCGAGGACGGGGTGAAGCCCGTACGGGGAACGGTGAGCGGGAAGCCGCAGGGCGGCTGTACAGGGCCGTTCAGGGGTGTGCCCGGAGGCTGGCGGGGTGGGGCGCGCGTCCGCCCGTCGCTTGCCGGTACCGGGCTTGAACACGTCCAAGACCCAGCGAAGGAAGGCATGGATAATGCCCACTGTCATCAACTCCACGAAGTTGGTGGCCGCGCCCCCGGACGGCTGTCTCCCAAACGTCGTCGCGGGGGCCTCTACATGAGGTGACTGTACGCTACTTGGTACGTCTTGATACGTCTTGGTACGTCTTCTCACGTGATAACCCGCCCTATGCTGGCCTGAGTTGACCTTTTACGCTCCGGGTCATGATCGAGATCGACCGGGACAGCATCACCCCGATGTACGTGCAGTTGGCATCCGCCTTGCGCGAGCGCATCCGACGCGGGGAGATCCCGGTTGGCCGCCGCATCCCCTCTCACTACGAGCTGGAGCAAGAGACAGGCGGGGCGGTCAGTCGCCGCACCATCAAATCCGCCATTGAAGTACTCGCAACCGAGGGAATCGTTCAGGGCGTGCAGGGCAAGGGCGTGTTTGTGATTGCCCTCCCCGAGCATCCGCCCGCCGACCCGTCCGAAGGTGATGAGTCCGCCGACTGACGTACGGGGTGCGGTTCACATTGCGCGCACCTTACGCGCTTGCGCCGCGATGCAATGAAGAGGCAGCGGCAGTTGGCCGCAGAGCTGTGAGTGTTGTCCGGTGCCCAATCCGTCACCCGGAGCGAGGTGTCCCGGTGGGAGCGCGGGGGCCGCATACCCGAGGCGTGGTTGCCGTTTCTCGCACGTGCCCTCGACGCTCCGGCCGTAGGGCTGGAGCGTCGAGCGCGCCTACGCGGAGTGAGACCGAAGGCCCACCTCTCGACCCGACGGCCACCGTGTGGCGGGGCGCCGGGTACGTGAGCCGTAGGGCCTGGGCCAGTGGGACGGGCCCTGGGGCTTGGATGGTTTGGGGGTGGGACAACGGATGACCCGGAGTTGTCCATTGCGTAGAGGCCGACCCGCATGACTTCCTTACGGCGGTTCAGCGGCTCGGTCCGCCCGGGGCGGGTGGCTTCGGTAGGTTGGGCATCTGCGCGCGGTCCGGCGCGGACGGTCCGGCGCCGGGCTGGACCGTACTGGAGCCGCCACCGCCGTTGCTGGGCCCGGTGCGGAGCCTCGCGGCCTGCGCGATTGGGTTTCCGGGCGCCACGGCCTGCTGCCCGTCACCCGCCCACTGCCCCTGCCCTTGACCCTTCGCCTGCGGCTGTTGGCCGGAAGTCTGCTGGCCAGGTGCCTGCTGCTCGCTGGCGGTCGACGTCGTCGTTCTGGTCGTTGCTGTCGCCGCAACCGACGCTGTCGTGGGTTCTGCCGTAGCGGTGTGGGCTAGTTGCTCCTTGGTGAGGTATGGGCGGGGCTCGACCTTCCAGTCGGGGGCGTCGGTGTCCACTTCTCGTCGGACGATGCGTTCCATGAGCGTCGCCATCTCGACGGGGCCGATGCCGCCGGGGACCGGGGTGAGGTGTTGCGGGATATTGTACGCGGCCCGCTGGACGTCCCCCTTCGCGCTGCCGTCCGGCTGCGGTACGAACCCGGAGTCGACGACGAGCCGGTGGTGTGCACGGAGGTGATCGGGGCCGAGGATGCCGGGGTTGCCGGTGACGGAGACGACGATGTCGGCGTCGTGTACCCGCCTCAGGTCGTCACCGGCGTCGAGTTCCATGAGCCGGTGGCCCTGTTCACGCAGGGTGGTGACGACGCCCTGGCCGACGAACCCCTTGCTGCCGACCACCGCAATCAGCGGATCGTCCTTGGCGAAGGGTTCCACCACGCGGCAGATGCCTTCGGCTGTGGCGCACGCGTTGTAGGGGGAGCGGCCCTTGGTCAGCGCGTCGATGTCCTTGTCCGGGTTCATCCGCTGGACGAGCGGCTGCAGATGGGCCGGCGGCGGGAACTGCACGATGATCGCGCGGGTCGAGGGGTCCTGGTTGGCGCGCTCCAGCACATCGGCGAACTGCGCACGTGTTGTGCCGGGCGGCATCACGATGTGGTCCGCGTGGAAGCCGAGGTGCTCGAAACTCTTCACCTTCTGCTCGGCGGAGACCTTAGACGCCTCCAGCCTCACTTTCCAGTCGGGCGGATCGTTCTCCGCCGGCTGGAAGCGGATGATCGCCACCCGCTGTCCCGTCGGGGCCACGACGTCCCGATAGGGGGCGTACAACTCCTTGGCCTGACGCAGTACGTCACGCCCCGACACATGTTCGGTCACTCGTCACCTCACCCCCGCGTCGCTTCGTGGTCGATGCGGGCGAGTACCTGCGGGACGGGTTCGAGCTTGTGACCGATGAGTTCCTCGACGTCCTGGGCGGTGAAGGTGCGGTCGCCCTGGAGGTCGTCGCTGTGCCCTTCGGGGCCCGCCGTGAGAGTGATCTGAGTGAAGGACTCGGGCCCGGTGGGGTCGTGGTACGAGAACTCGCCGAAGTGGGCGATCCAGAACACCTCTACCGGCTCGGTGCCGAATGCCCGGCGCAGGACGGGCAGTACGGCGTCCGCGACGCTGCCGAAGTCGTCGGTGATGCCCCGGTCGTCCGGGTTGCTCGCCAGTTCGGACACGATTGCGACCACCCGGCCGGTGGCAGGGGAGTGCACCGCCCGCACCAGCGTGTGCGCCCGGCCGGCTCGTCGGTGGCGCCAGTCGACGACGTCTTCCCAGTACTGACTCCTGCTCGGACTCATGAGTGCTCCTTTTTGCGATTGGTCAGCGGTGCGGACCCTGATTTTTTGGCTGGTTCGGAAGACGAGGGGGCGCCGTGGGCTGGTGCGCGGCGGGGGAAGCAGGAGTGGCCGTACCGCTGACTGAGCGGAGCCTGCTGGCAGCGGAGATTCGTACGGTGCTGTCTCCCATCCGGAAGGCCTGGGCTTGGGCCGGAAGTGCCTGAGCCCCGGCTGGCGGGGAGGGATTGCCTCCCACTTGCCTGAAATCGCCTCGATCGGAGGTGATAAGGCCAGTGGCGAGCCCGCGGTCGGCCAGTTTTTCGGCATTGTCCCGTCCGATGGAGTATCCGCGACCCGAACTGCTCTGTGCGTACAGATCCTTGATCATTCCCTCTGGTGCCATACGGCCGCCATACTTGTCCCGTCCAGCGTCGAACTCCTTGCGCCCGGCCTCCCAGCGAGCGGCGTTCTGCGCCAGGCACTGTTCCAGCGGGACCTCGACGGAGAGGACAACACGTTTTTCGTAGCCCTCCCGCTGAAGGTCGGTGAGGAGGCGGGAGTTCTTGTCGAGGTTCTTGAGGGTGGCGTCGTAGAGAAGGTTGTAGCCCTCACCGCGCGCCCAGATTTCGAACTGGTCCTGGAGGAAGGCCGATTCGCGGTGTATCAGTGAGGCCATCTCCGAGGGGGACAGCTGGCGGCCTTCGGGAAGGCGCATCTGACCGGAGTCGAGTTGTGGCAGGCCCCCATGCTCGAAGATGGCGACCTTGAACTGATCCGGATCCAGTGCGACGTAGCTGTTCAGATCCACGCCGTGGACCCGCATCAGCTCCCGGCCCAGCTCGGAGTCCTGACCCTGCCATTGCGAGAGGTTGGCCTGCGCGCCGCCCTTGCCTGCGCCCGGCGCTCCGGCCGTCAGCAGCGCCGCGTGGCCGTCGCGTGGGAGCCCTTGGCATCTGTCCTTGAACTGCTCCAGCACAGCGAGGTGCAGCCGCTCGCGCTCCGGCTCCCACAGCTCACCCCGGGCGAAGCGGCTGAAGGTGTCCTGGGGGCCGGGTGACAGGTCGCCCCCGGAACCCATACGGCGTTGCAGCTCGCCATAGAGAGCCTTGTATCCGTGGTCTGTCATGCGTCGCGTGAGGTGCGTCGGCGGTGGATCTCCTCCACGTCCTCACGTGTGAGCCGTCCCAGGAGGCGCTCTCCGGCCACGACGGACAGCGTGTTGTCCTGGTGGCTGGGCTCGGGATGAGCCTCGTCCCAGTCCTCCACCTCGAAGCGCCAGGACGCAACGGTGTCCAGCATTTCCTCACGGGGAATCTCACCTGCGGCGTACCGCCTGATGTAGTCGCGAAGTGATGGTTCGTTGGTCATGAGCGCATTCCTTCCGATTCTTCGTCAGCTGCCGCAGCACGTCCGGTCATATGATCTTGTCCTATCAGAGTCCTGCATCTTGTGCGGTTCGGTATCAGCGCTCCTGTCGAACGGAAATGCGCAGACCGGCGCCGTTCTCCCGCAAGGTGAACACCGCTCCCTCCTTCAGTACCGCCGCCGGGAGCTGTGTCCCCTCGGACAGGGCCTTCGGCGAATTGGTGTTCACGTTCAGCTCGATCGCGGACTTGCCGCCGTTGTCGGCGTCGGTCTCTCCGTACATGGTGCCGTCGTCCGTGAGGGCGCGGATGTTGATGGTCCGCCGGGTGCCGTCGCCGACCAGGCAGAGTCCCTTGCCCGCCTTGACGTCGAAGACGACGGAATCAAGCGCGAGATAGCGGCCGTTGGGGGAGGTCACGGCAGCGGTGACGTTGTCCGTGCCCTCCTCGCCGCATGCCATACTGGCCAGCAGTCGGCCGCTGTGCAGGTCGTGGGCCGACCAGAGCCGGGTGTCCGAGCCGTCTGCTGACTTCCAGGTGGCAAGGAACATGCCGCTGTCGACCCCGGCGAAGGTTCCGCTTACGTACCCGCCGACGGAGGTCTTCCCCGGGTCGGCTGCCTCGGGCGCGATGTCCTGGGAGGCCCAACTGCCTTTGACACCGAAGCCGCCCAGGTTGTTGGTGCCCACGGCACCCTTCGGAGTGGCGGCCACTACATCTCCGTACACACACGCCGAGGGGCACTGGGGGACCAGCTTGCTCGGATCGTCGTACTCCGTGACTTTGCCTGTTGTGACGTCGACGGTGGCGCCGAGGTGTCGGGAGGGTTCGTGCCAGGAGACCACCAGACCGGCGTCGCCTCCACTGTCGTAGACCTTGACCGTGAACGCACTGACGGTGCTGACGGGCACGGAGACTCGGCGCAGCGGGGCGACGGACGAACCGGAACCGTCCATCGCGTAGAGGTCGACCTGCACGACTTCCTGGCTCTTGGCGAGAGCATCTCCCGCCTGCTCGCCGTGTGACCAGGCGGCAACATAGGTGCGGCCTCCCTGCCGAACGACGGTCACCTGCGGGATTTCAAGCTCGTCCTCGTAGTACCCCAGGTTCGGCTCGTCAGTTATCGGTGTCGGCACCTGATACCGGGCGCCCGTCCACCGCACCTTGCCTGTGGCACCGTCACGTGCCTGGACCGCGTATCCGTCATCGGACCGGAGGATGTACGCGACCGTCTCCCCGTCTGTAGTCACAGGCATCTGTGACTTGGTGTTCTCCGGAACCCAGCCGATTTCCTGGTCCCGAGCAGCACCCCTGCCAGGGCCACGACCACGGCTGCCTTCGTCCTGCTCATCTTCTGTTCCTTCTCGTAACAGTGGTGTCCTCGACAGCCTCAGTCGTCTCGGACGACCTCATGTCCTGCCAGTGCATCCGGTGGTGTCCAGCACACCCGGCGGCACTCGGGAATATCGGCCGTCCCTACAGGGCTCATTTGATCTTGTTTTGCCAGAGGCCCGTATCCAGCGCGGCCAGGCTCAACGCTTCTGTCGAACGGAGATGCGCAAACCCAGGCCGTTCTCCCGCTGGACGAACAGGGCCCCGTCCGCCGTGATCCCGGCCGGGAGGAGCGTGCCCTCGGGTAGGACCGTCGGCGAGTTGGCGCTCACCTTCAGTTCGACCACGGGCTTGGTGTCGGCGTCGGTCGTCCCATAGACGGTGCCGTCGTCGTCGATGGCGTTGATGCCGATGGCCCGGCGGGTGCCCTCCTCGCCCAGGCAGACTCCCTCCCCCGTCTTGGTGTCGAGGACGACCGAACCGTGGGCGAGATAGGCGCCGTTCGGGGATGCCGTGACCGGGGCGTATTTATCGGCGGATGCGTCATCGTTCACGCATGACGTGCTCGCCAACAGGCGGCCGCTCTCCAGATCGTGTGCGGACCAGATGGTGGCATCCGAGTCGGCCGACCGCCACTCCGCGACGAACTTGCCGTCCTGAACGCCGACCAGTTTGCCGTTCTGTTCACCGCCGAGGAAGGTCTCGCCCGCCTCAGCGCCCTCTGGTGCGAAGTCCACACTGACCCATCCGCCCGGCACGCCGAATCCGCCCCGCGGTCCGTTTACCACGGGGCCTTTCGAGGTGAGGGCGGCAACTGTGCCGCTCGAACAGATGAGTTCGGCACAGTCGAACTCGTCCTCCACACTGTCGTACTGCGTGAACTTGCCGGTCGTGAGGTCAATGTTCACGCGGTAGGGACCAGCGACGTCCCACATGAGCATCAGCCCAGTTCCGCCGTCCCGGACCAGGTTGGACTGCGGGCTCTCTTCGACGGGTACGGAGACGCGGTGCAGCGGGGCGACAGAGTCGCCGGAGGCGTCCGCCGCGTAGATGTCGACCTGCGTGACTTCCTCGCTCTTGGCGAGGGCATCGCCCGCCGTGTCTCCGGTCGCCCAGGCGACGATGTAGCTGCGGCCGCCCTGCTGGACGGTGGTTATGCGGGGGCCGCTCATGCCCCATCTGTCGTAGTCCACCGTCGGGATCTGATACGGCTTACCTGTCCAGCGCACCTTGCCTGTGGCGGCGTCGCGCGCCTGGACCGCGTACCCGTCACCGGACTGGATTATGTACGCGACCGTTTTCCCGTCCGTTGTCACCGGGTCCGCGTTGGTGTCCTCCGTGACCCAGTCGATCTCGTGGTCCCAGCCCTTAGTGGAGTCGTATGCGGAGGGCACAGCGAGCTCTGCGAGGGAGACGCTCTCACCGGACTTCTTGTCTTCCTTGCCGGCCTCGGGGCCGTTGCCGCCGTCCGATCCGCATCCGGTGAGCAGTAGCCCGGCCAGGGCCGTCGCCGCCACGGCCGCCTTCGTCCTGCGCATGTGTTGTTCCTCCAACTGGGCGTTACGCGTGCGTCTTCCGTGTTCTCGGCGTTCTCGTCCGCTGTACTGATCAGCCGTCGTACGCCTCGACCACCGGCCCCGCCTTCGCTCGATGGCTGCCCTGCTTGCAGCCCGCGAACGGGCCGGTCGGAGAACGCAGTTCGGTCATGACCGGGCCGAGGTGGTCCCGGTGCCAGACGGCGGGGCCCGAGGCGCCGGCCGACGGGTCGGTGCACTCCTGCCACGCCAGCCACAGCCCGTGCAGCCGGGCAACCGCCTCCAAGTGCTCCCACCAGCGAGGGCACCAGGGCTGCTGGGAGGTGACCTCGCGGCCGTAGACGGGCAGAAGGAGGTCGGAGACCCACAGGGCCAGGTTGCGCATCTCCTCGGCGTAGTCCTCGCCGTCCAAGTAAAGGATGAACAGCGGTGCTTCGGCTTGTTCCTGAGCGGTGGTCACTGGAAGGCCTTCTCTGCGGCGCGGGCGGTGATGGCCTTCACTTCGGCCTGGGCGGCGGCCTGGATGCGGTCGGCACCCGGTTCGGCGTACCAGGGGCGGAGCCTGACCATGGCGGGCTTGATGCCTGTGGCCAGGAGCAGTGCCGTGCCCTTGGGGAGTGCGCGGATGCGGTCGGCGGGCAGGATGCGTTCCAGGCGGTAGGAGGTGGAGCGGGAGCGGCCGTCCTTGCTCTTGGAGTAGCTGATCGTCGACACGTCGTGCTCACCGACCAGCCGGGACACCTTCTCCACGAAGTCGGCGTCGTCCAAGCCCGCGCCCAGCAGTTTGATCGTGGCCGCGCCCCACAGGGCGTCCATCCCGGCCTCGCCCCAGACCCGTACCCCCTGCCGGTAACTCTGCAGCAAGGTCACGATGTTGATGCCTCGGGAGCCCAGGTGGGAGTAGAGGTCGGGCAGGTCGGAGATGCGGCAGACGTTGGCGGCCTCGTCGAGGATCGCCGTCATGGGTGGGTCGAGACGGCCGCCCATGCGTTCGGCGGCTACGACACCCGCGCGTAGCACCGAGTCGGCGGCCGCCGCGATGACACCCGCGGCCGAGCCACCGCCGTCCTTCGACAGCAGATAGAGGGTGTCCTGGGAGAGCGCATGCTGCTCCGGGACGAACTGCGGCATCTGGGGGTCGGGGGTCACCCAGGCCGCGATGGCCGGGTCCAACAGGCAGGCCGCGCACTGCCTTGCTGTCTCGTAGATGCCGTCCCGAGTCTCCACGGCGCCCTGGATCGTGCCCTGCAACTGGTCGGCGAGTGCTGGCATCGCCGCGTCACGGAGCAGGTCGATGGGGGTGCGGTCGGCGGGGTCGGCGAGCCAGGTCAGTACCTCGTCGATCTGCCGGCCGCCCCGGTTGGCCGCGTGGAACAGGGCCGTGAGGGTGTTCTGTGCCGCCGAGATCCAGAAGTCGCGCTTCGAGGCGTCGTCGTTGACCGCGCCGACGAAGTGACCGGCGAGGCGACGGGCGCCCTCGATGGTCGCGGCGTCGGCGAGCATGTCCCACCACATCCCGCGCGGCGTATGCGCGATGCCCTGCGGGTCGAACACCCAGACCCGGCCGGCACGTTCGCGTTCCGCGCGAGTGACGCTGTAGACGTCCGCCTTGTTGGAGGTCAGCAGGACGCTGCCCTGGGCGCGCAGGACGCGGGGTACGGCGATGCCGGTGGACTTTCCGGCGCGCGGGGCCATCAGATCCAGCTCGACGTCCTCGTAACTGGAGCGGAGTTCGGGCCCGTTCGGCTCCAGGTTGCCGAGGAGGTTGCCCGTCTGGTCCGGGTCCAGCTTGGTGGTCCCGGCGAGCGACGGGCGCAGGGCGCGCGCTCGTTCGGCCGCGCCCTTCGGGAGCATGCCGGCCAGTTCCTTGCGGCCGGCCAGGCCGTCGGGGCGCTTGACGCGGCCGCGCACGAGGACGATCAGGGTGATCACGAGGGCGACGAACACCCCGAAGACGGTGGCGATACCGGCCGTCACCGCGCCACTCGACGCGGTCGGCCACAGCTCCTGCGGGCCGTCCTTGACCAGGGTCGCCAGGGTCTCCAGCGAGAACGGCGGTGGGTTCCAGCCCGCGCCGGACACCGCCGCGCCGAGCGTTCCGCCCAGCCAGGCGCCGGTGAAGGCGCCGCCGACGAGGACGGCCACGCCCGGGATGATCCAGGGCAGCAGGTCGTCGCCGGCGGAGTGGCCCTTGCGCGCGGGGCGCGTACTCATCTCGACGCCTCCGTCGGCTTCGTGAGGTTCAGTTCGTTCCCGGTCCACCGGGTGTTGGTGTTGTGCAGATTGCGCTCGGTGTCCGTGATGGACACCTTGATCGGGATGCCGGGACGGCCACCGACCTTGATCAGGAAGCGGCCTCGACCCGGCGGTTCCTCGTTACCGCCAGTGCTGGCCCAGCCCGGGGGCGACGACCAGGACGAGACCAGCTCGATCTCCCGCTCCGACATGCCGACGATCTCGCCCAGTTCGCGCATCTCTGTGCGTGGAAGTCCCGCACACACGACCATGCCGGCGCGTTCCACGAAGCCGCGCGCTTTGGCCCGGTCGGCCTCGCTGCCGAGGGCCTCCGCGTCCTTGAGAGTGTGGGTGATCTTCGCGTCTCCCAGCCCCAAGGACCGGTTGAGACGGGTGAGTGCGTCGATGCGTTCGACGATGCCGGAGGCGGCGCGCAGTGGGCGCCACAGCTCGTCGAGGACGGTGAAGAACCAGCGCTGGGGGGCCAGCCCGGCGTCCGCGAGGGCGTGGGCCGCGGCCACCGTGCCGAGGCCGTCCGACCACGCGGCCAGCATCGCGGCGGCCGTGAGCTGCGTGTCCGCCTCGCCGATACGGGAGATGTCGACGCAGACGGCGGGCGAGGCGGGGTCGATACGAGTCGAGGTCTCGGACGCGAAGGTGTCGCCCAGGGGACCGTCCAGGACGCCCAGAAGCGAACGGTGCAGGGGGTCGACCGCCTCCTGGTAGCGGGCATCGTTGCCACGGTCGAGCGTGACCGCGCGGACCCGGTCCGGGCCTTCGTCCAGCACCCTGAGCAGATCGGGCAGCAGAGGCGCCTGCCCGGGCTTCGTACGCTCCGTCAGATGGTGCAGACAGGCGGAGAGTACGGACTGCTCGTGGTCGTCCATCGGGCGGCCGCGGACGATGGTGATGAGGGCCGCGACCATGTTCAGGACGCGGCCGTGTGCCTCCGCCGCAAGGATCCGGCCCCGCTCGCCGCCGATCCGGGCCGCCGCCTCGCCCATCGCGCCCGGGTCGAGCACGTTGATGCCACCGACACCGCGGCCGATGGAGATCACCTGGCCGCCCAGCGCCCGTACGGTGTCCGCGTAGTCGGGCTTGAGGTCGCCCAGCACGAGCGGGGTGATACCGGTTGCCGACATACCGATCAGCATCCGGTTGACCAGCGTCGACTTGCCCAGACCCGGCATGCCGAGCATGAACAGCGAGGGGTTGGAGATGTAACGGGCCCGGGTGAACCAGGAGATGGGGTCGCCGCACACGGTCGCGCCGGTGTGCAGGTGCTGGCCGAGCGGTACGCCGGTCATCGGAGCGCCCGACCCCGCCGCGAAGGGCCACAGGCCGCACGCCTGCACGGTGGTCGCCCGCCACATCGAGGGCGGGTCGATATAACCGACCTGACCGCCGCCTGGCCCGTACCAGCCGCGCGGCGGGGCCATGGCCGGTCGCTGCGGTCGCTGCTGCTTGTTCTTGCTCACAGCGCCTCCCTGAGCTGGTACGGAACGAGGGTGTGTTCCCACGGGAGCAGGCCGACCGGCAGTGTGCAGGTGAACGCGGACGCCTGCATGCGGTCGGCCGGGCGCATCAGGATGCGCGAGGACGCCTGGAGGTTGCGTACGGTGATCGACGCGTCGGGCAGCTCCTGCTCGCTGTCGACGGTGACCGTCACCATCATGGAGAACTCCACGAGGCCGGCGCCGGAAGCCTCCTCGGCCGCGGTCTGTTCCGCCGCGCGCACCTCGGAGGTGGCGCGTGCCTGCACCAGGCCGCCCCGCGAGCTCGCCATGAAGTGGGCGGAGCGGCGGTCGGACTCCACGATCCGGGCGGAGGTCGCCGGGTCGATCGGCCGGTAGATCAGCGAGACCCGCTTGCGGCGGGTGCCCGGGGCGGGCTCCAGCAGGCCGCGCAGGACGCTGGAACGGACGGTGCCCCGTGGTGCCAGGGTCAGCATCCAGGTGCGTGAGACACCGGAGTCGTGCTTGTACGCGTTGACGGTCTCGACGGCGGCCGCGGGGCCGGCGTCGTCCCACTCCAGGCCGGTGGTGGAGTGCTCGGCGCGAGCACTGAGCACGTCCGGGGCGATGGCCGGGTCGTAGGCCACACGGACGACCTCGGCGAGCCGTTCGGCCGACAGCGGGTACGCGGACCCGCCACCGGCGGCGACAAGACCGGACAGCAGGCCGGGAAGCCGCATGGACAGGTCGGTGATCACGTCATCGGTGTCCCGCCTGGGGCCGCCGGTCGGACCGTAGGTCAGCGCGATGTAGGTGTGCATTTCGGAGGAGGCGGACGGGTAGCGTTGGACGACCTCCTCCATCACGGCGCGGGCCGCGGCGGGCGCGTCGGGCGAGATGCGAGGGAGGACCTCGGCGGCGAGCCGGGTACCGGTGTCCGGAGCGGTCTCGACGACGACCTGGGCGCCGCGCAGACCGGGCTCATGGGAGAGCCGGGACAGCCAGTCACCCCAGGACGCCACCCAGACGTCGACCTGCTCGGGGTCCACCAGCGAGCCGCCGTCGGGCTCACAGGCGAGGACCACGGTGTAGAGGTTGCGGCCCGGGTGGTGGATCACGCCGAACGCACGGTCGTAGGCGTCCCGGCCCTCGTACATCTTCGTACGGGCGAGCAGACCGGGCGGCTGGAAGCGGCCTCCGGGGCGGCGGGAGAGTGGCCCGGAGACGTAGGTGGTGGACCCGTTCGCCTTGCGTTTCATCCAGCCGATGCGGACGGCGAGGAGCTGGTAGACGTTTCGGCCGTCGACCATACGCAGGGCGAGCGGGGCGAGGAAGAGCCCGACAGGGACGAGGACGGCGATGGCAGCCATCAGGGACACCAGAGAGGCCAGCAGTGCCACCAGGAGTCCGCCGAAGGCGACGACGGTACCGAGGAGACCCAGTGGGCCGAATCCGGGGCGGCGAGGGCGCCGCCAATTCCCGTACGTGGGACGCGTCATGGCGTCGGAGGACATGGGGTATTCCTTCTTCCGGCTTGCGCGGCGTTGTGGCTGGCACAGAGAGGGGAAGCCGGGCCGGGATGTTTCCCGGCCCGGCATGGACTGGTGTCGGTGGTCCGACGGGTTATTGGTTGTGACCCTTCATCCCGTCGTTGTCATCAAGGGAGTTGGCCACTTCGCTCGCGGCGGCGACCGTGGTCTGCGCGGCTGCTGCTGCGGCTTGGACGGCCACGGACACACCTCCCGTCGCGGCGCCTGCGGCTGCTCCAGCGGCGGCACCGCCGGCTGAGGCGCCGGCCCCGCCCGCGCCTCCAGCGGGGGCGCCGGCCCCGGCGGACGGAGAGCCCTTCGGCCCTGACCCACCAGCCTGAGGTGTGCCGCCACCGCCCCCGCCACCGCCCCCGCCGCCGGAACCACCGGCGATGCTGACCGCGCCGCTGGCCATGTTGTTGACGGCGTTGAGGGTGACAGTGCCGCCGGACGTGCCGCCCAGCGCGGCGGTGGCCGGGACGATCAACTTGAGCAGGGCCGGCAGGGCGAAGACGGACAGGATGAGCATCCCCATGCCGGCGATGGTTTTATCCAGGTCCTTCGTGTCCCTGGTCATGGCGGTGGCCGCATAGATGATCAGAGCCGCCGCCGGTTTGTACAGCAGCCAGGCCGCGAGCCAGCCGATGTGCTTCTTCCACCAGCCCTCGCCCCACCCGGTCATCGAGGAGACCGCGGCGAGCGGCAGCGTGCCGACCAACGTGATGAGCACGCCGATGCGGATGTACATGAGGCAGATCTGGACGAACGACGCCAACATGACCAGCAGGCCGAAGATGAGGATGAGGCCGGGTGAACTCAGGTACATCACCCCGAGAGTCTTCGTTGCCGTATCGCCGAGATTGGACTTCGTATATATGTCCTTGGCGTACGCGTCCGAGGCGGTGGAGAGCGCCTGCACCGCGGGAACCGCGAGCCCTCCCACCAGGAGGACTTTCCACATGCCCATGAACGCCTGCTTCATGGGTTCGCCTCGCCGGTCGAGGGCCATCTTTATCGCCGCGATGAGCAGGCTCGCCACGGCCACGTAGCCGACCAGCCAACTGGTCGTGCCGTAGATGTCCGCTGTCGGCTTGGTCGGGTCTTCGAGCTTGACGTCCATCCAGATACCGTTGAGCACCTGGAGCGTCTCCGATGCGGCGGTACCGATCGCCTTGGCGAAGGCCTCCACAGCGCCGCCTGCAGCGGTCTCACCGACTTTTTCGAAGGGGTACTTGATGCCGTCCTTCAGGCATTGCAAGGGCTCTTCGAGGCAGTCTGCCATCTCACGTCCCCCATGTGATGAAGCCGCTGGTTCCGTCGGTGTACGACACGCCCCCGTAGATCGTGCCGTCGGGGTCGGGGAGCACCTTCCAGTCGCCGTCCTGCCAGCGCAGTGTCACGGAGAGGGAACCGTACCTGTCGACGCTCGGAATGCGCCCCAGGATCATCACCGTCGACTCCTTCTCGTTGTACGCGAGGACGGTGAAGCCGGCGAAGGTTTCCTCGCTCGGCTGGCCCGAAGTCGACTCGTCCTGTTCTTCCTTCGAGCGTCTGGCGACGTACGCGTCCCGTCCCGCGCCCGGGACGACTTGCCGTTCGACGACCTCGCGCCAGCCCTCAAGACCGAAGTTGTTGGTGATGGCGTGGGCCGCGAACACAGCCCCCATCGGAGTGTGCGCGAAGCAGGACCACACCGGTCCGTCGAACTTGAGGGGCCCTGCGGACTTGGAGGCTGGCACTAGGTGGGTTCCGCCGGCCTTCCAGTACACGTCCTTCGGCGCCGCGGTTGGCTTCTCCTGCTCGCTGTCGTCGGTGCGGCAACCGGCGGGCCGGCCGTTGCCGCCCGCCGTGTCGTCGGCGTCGGAAGCTGTGGCGGTCGGTGCCGAGGTCGGGGAACCGGAGGCTTCCGGTGCCTCGTCCTCACTGGTCATCAAAGTGGCAGCGGCGAGAACAAGCAGCACCAGCAGGAATCCGGCCGACAGGATCCAGCCCCGTTGCTGCCAGAACGGCTGCTCCCACTCCCCGCTGCCCCCGCGGGATCGGCCGGGGTTCACCATGTCGGTACTTCCTTTCCGTTTCAGGCCTGGCCGGATCAGCCGAAGACGAAGGAGACAACGGGGCCGGCGGAGGCCACCAGGACGCAGCCGCCGAGGACCATGCCGAGCCGGCCCATGTGTTCCGAGCCCTCGCCACGGCGCATCGAGATCGCCATCATCGCTCCGGTGATCAGGACGCCGGCCACACCGGCTGCGGTGCCGACCCAGGCCATGAGGCCGAGGACCGTGTCGACCTTGTCGGTGAGCGCCCCTGGCGCTTCCTTCTTGGGGTCCGGGACGGCCGTTTCAGCCAGGAAGACGTGCTGGGCCTTGGCTGTGAGCGTCTTGATCATGCTTTCTCCCCGATACGGTCGGCTGCCGGGCCGACGGCTTTCTTGAAGGTTCGGTGGGCCGGCCGATCCTGAGGCCGGGCCGTGGTGGCGAAGTGAGCTTGGGCGTGGAAACCCCGCAGCACCAAGGGCTGTGGGGAATCTCCACCGCATAGTGGCATGTTCGTGACAATCACCTTCGGTCTGTGCCTCGGCATGGTCACTTTTCGGTGTTCCAGAAACCCACCAGTCCCAGGAACTCCACGAGTGGCCCCGCGCAGGCCCCGATGACACACGCGACCAGCACGATGAGGTACTCGCGCACGTGCTCCTCGGCGTCGCCTGTCTTCAGCGCGACGGCCATGCGTGAGCCAACGATCAGCAGGCCCGCCACGCCTGCCGCGGTGACCAGCCAGGCGAGGTAACCGAGGACCTGGTTCAGCCCCTTAGTGGTATCCGGCGGCGGCTCGTACGCCAGGGTGGCCAACGTCAGTCCGACGTTCATCGGCCGCTCCTCGTGTGTGTCTCTTGTCCGGGCGGAGTGACCAGGGCTGCCAGCCTGGCTGTCTCCCGTGGGGGAGGCGCGGTGAGATCCCCCGTCCGCCAAGCGGGCACCCAAGGCACTTGGTAAGTCTCGATCGCCGAACCGATCACCTTGATGCGCTGGAGCAGTTGGCGGGGCAGGCGCCCCGGCGCGTCCGCGACCAGCACCACGGCGACGAGTTCCAGCCCTGGTGGCTGCTCGCCGCGACGGAAGAGATCGAGCGTCCACGACACCGCCTGCAGACCGGCTGCGTGTGTACGGGCCACCAACAGCACGGAGTTCGGCTCCCCTTGATCGGGGCGGGGCCAACTGCGCCCGGCGTCGATCCCGCCGAAGACGGCCGCCAACGTCGAGGCGCCCGCTCCACCGTGCGCGGCCACCCAGGCCAGCCGGTGTGGAGTTGAGGGCGCTTCCGCGGCGGGTGGAGCCGACGTCGGCTGCGCGGGTGTGGTGACCGGCCCTCGGAGCCAGATCTCCGGTCCGCTCGGGACGTTCCCCACCGCCAACTCCCCCTCAAGTTTGATTAGCGGTTTACGGTGTGATCATCTCTGATGGCGGGTGGCGGGTGGCGCCACGGGGCACCTTGGGACAATTTCGTGACCGGGTGGTTACTTACGCGAAGGTTGTTGCCCGTGAGACTCAATTGGCCGCATCACATTACAACTTGACGCTGAGGGGAGCGGATGGCGCAGAGCGGGGGAAGCGCCACCACCTGGGTCGTGGGTGGTGGTATCGCGATGGTCATCGTGCCGCTGATCATGATGGTCGGGGTGGGTGGTGGAGATGACGCCGCAGCCGAGGGAAGCGGCGTCGGCGGCGGCCTCAACGACGGCTCGGTGCCTGCCCAGTACCTTCCCTGGGTCCTCAAAGCGGGCGCGGAGTGTGACGCGATCAAGCCGGCCGTCATCGCGGCCCAGATCGAGGCCGAGTCCGGCTGGAATCCCAACGCCAAGTCACCGGTGGGTGCCGAGGGACTGTCCCAGTTCATGCCCGAAACCTGGAAGTCCTGGGGCAGGGACGACGACGGCAACGGCAGCGCGTCGCCGTACGACCCGGGTGACGCCATCATGGCCCAGGGGCGTTACGACTGCGATCTCGTGGAGCGGGTCGAGCGCTATAAGAAGGCCGGGAAGGCGTCCGGCGAGACTCTCGACCTGGCGCTCGCCGCGTACAACGCTGGCCCAGGGGCTGTCGAGCAGTACGGCGGTATACCTCCCTACACCGAGACCCAGAACTACGTCGCCCGCATCAAGTCGCTGATACCCAAGTACGAGTCGGTCGACGACCCGCCGGGCGAGATACCCGAGGGCCAGCGGATGGCCATGCCCCTGCCAGGTGACCCGATCGTCACTTCTCCCTACGGCATGCGCATGCACCCGACCCTGCACGTTCGTAAGTTGCACACGGGCATTGACCTCGCCGCCCCCGCGGGCACGCCGTTCATGGCCGCCCGGGACGGCAAAGTGACCTTCGCGGGATGGTCCAACGGCTACGGCAACCGCGTGGTCATCTCGCACGGCACCATCAACGGCAAGAAGGT
Organism: Streptomyces capitiformicae; assembly: GCF_002214185.1. Taxonomy (NCBI): domain Bacteria; kingdom Bacillati; phylum Actinomycetota; class Actinomycetes; order Kitasatosporales; family Streptomycetaceae; genus Streptomyces; species Streptomyces capitiformicae. The sequence goes on from NZ_CP022161.1 coordinate 5,421,228, forward strand.
CACCACGACGTACAACCACATGATGGCCATCAGCGTCTCCGTGGGGCAGCAGGTGAAGGTCGGACAGCGGGTCGGGGCGGTCGGTTCCACGGGCTTCTCGACAGGTCCGCACGCTCACTTCGAAGTCACGGAGAACGGGCAGTATGTCGATCCCGCCCCGTGGCTGGGGCTGAAGTAGTGGAAGAGGGACGGGTAATGGGTGGTGGTGCCCGGCGCGAGAAGGAATCTCGGGCGGACGGGGCTGCCGCCAGGACATATGAGGGGGACGCCATGCGGACGGCCGGGACCCGGGTGCACCAGCGGACGTCGGCGGTGTCATGGACACGGGTGAACCGGTCCGGACGCGTGCCGAGCAGGGCCGTGGCAGGGCTGCTCGCGTTTGCCACCGGTCTTGTCCTGCTGGCGGGTTGCGGACTGCCCGATCACCGGCAGAGCGCGACCGGGCAGGGCGGCGCGTCGGCGTCGGCGGAGCCCTCCTTCGTTCCCAAGGCGCCGGTGTCGTCCGGAAAGCCTCTGGGGCCCGACGCGCATGTGCCCGACCCGGGAGCCGTGGACGACAGCGACCCGACCGCGGTCTCCAAGGCGTGGGCCGAGATGACGTACAGCTACGACACCAAGTACGACGCGAGTCCGCACGACGCCGGGCTGCGGGCGGTTCGCTGGTGTTCGAAGCGGAAGGCCGACGCCGAGCGGTCCTACCGGCCGGCCAGCGGTCCCGGAGCCGACTGGAACACCTGGGCCCAGCACCGCGCTTGGACCACGGTGACGGTGAGCATCGAGCAGGAGGACGACTCGCCCAAGGACGGCAAGCAGGTGGCTTACCGCTCACTCGTCGTGGAGGGCGAGGCACACGGCCGGGACGGTTGGACGGGCCGTGGACCGAGGCTCACCGCCCATACCAAGCTGGTACGTTCGTCTGTCGGCGAACCGTGGCGTGTGGACGACGTCATCGTGGTCGAGGCTGTGGCCCCGCCGAGCCCCGGGGAGCCGTCGGCCTCGGCTGCCGACCCGTCCGCCCAGTGAAGGAAGCGATGTCCAGATTCAGCCGCGGCGAGAAGAAGCGACAGCAGGGCCGGCCCCAGCCCGGGGCCGGCCAGCCTTCTGGGCCAGGGTTGACGCCCATCGAAGTCCACGTTTCCGCGGACGGGCAGGCGACGGTGGGCGGCATGCCCGTCGTCGCGGGCCCCGGTGAGAGCGTGCAGAGCGCGGTTCTGAACTATCTCCATCGCCTGGTCCTGGCCACGGGGCACGCGGTCGCCGCCACGGTCCACGACGAGCGCATCGGGTTCAGCACCCCACTCCAGGTCATGGCGGACGGCTCCAGCCATTTCGCAGGCGAGCCGCGGCGGTTGGCAGCGGGCGCGATCGCCGAAACGGCGGGGGGTCCGACGACGATGGGTCCGGTCGAGAGCGCGGCGGCTCGGAGTGTGGCGCCTCAACCGTTCGTGGACGCGCAGACCACCGTGGCGCCGCAGGGGCAGCGAGAGCAGGACGCGAACAGGACCACGCGGCTGCTGCGGGCCGTACCGGATCCGGAACCGGAACCGGACACGGCCGCACCGGAGCCGACGGCGGGGCAGGCCCATGAGGGTGTGCCCGCACCCGCCTCCCCCGTCGGTGGTGAGCATGCGTCAGCCGTGGCACCAGAGGCTCTTCCGGCTCCGGTTCCAGCGTCGGAGGCGGTTCCGGAGCCTGCACCAGCCCCAGCCTCAGCCGTTCCCCTGCCCCCAGCCGCTACCCCGCCCCCGCCCCCTGCCGCCGCGGCGGCCCCGGCCCCGGCCCCTGTCCCCGTACCCGCTCCGGCACCCGAGGTCCCCTCGGCATCTCAGGTGGTGCCGACCCCCGCCGCTGACCAGACCGTCGCCCCGTCCCTTCTCGCGGAGCCAGTGCTGCGGATCAACGAAGCCCTGCAGATGGGCCGGATCGAGACGGCGGCAGCGATGGCGGAGCAGACCATCTCATCGGCGACGAAGACGCTGGGCAAGGAGCACCCCGAGGTCCTTCAGCTGCGCGAACTCGCTGCCTACATCGCGTACTTGGCGGGCGACGCGCAGCGCTCCTTCACCTTGTCCATGGATCTCGCCAGGATACGTAGGCGGCGCAGGGACGCTCGGGCCCATGCCAATGTGCAGAGCGCGGCCGCCGCGTGGCGAGCCGTGCGGGACCCGTCACAGGGGCTGGTCCTCGGGCGTGAACTGATAGGGCTGTGGAGTGAGTTGGTCAATGACGGCGGCCCGGCCGCTGCCGAAGCCCATCAGCTCGAGGCGGTTCGCGCCCGCATGGACCGTCTCGCCGAACGCGCACGCGTCTTCGCGGACGACTCCTACACACCGAAGCCCCATGCCCATGGCCAGTGACCGTCACACCCGCCACCGCGTCCGTTCGGTCGGCGTTTTCTAGACTGCCGTTTCCTCCCTCCCCCGCCGGTCCGGGGCGGAGGACAGCGACACTGCCGGAAAGGGAGAAGACGGATATGGGCGAGAGCCGTGACGACGAACCTGTTTCCGGAGCGGACATCCGAGCCGAGTGGCGTGCCATCGTCGAGTCCGGAGAATCCCTTCCGGGGTCGGGCCTGGCTGCGCTGAGTGCCCGCATGCGGGCCACTGGGAACTGGCCGGAGGACCTCCGCTCGGCACCAATGATCATCGACACGGACATCGGTGGCGACGCCGACGACGCACTGGCGGTCGCGGCGGCGGCCCGTTCCCTGCCGCGGCTGGCCCTGGTGCTCACCAGCGACGAGACCGGACCGGCTGTCGGCTACGGAGCGAGGGCGAGGTTCGCCAGGTTTCTGCTGGACCTCATCGGTCGTACGGATGTCGCGGTTTCTTCGGGTGTCTCCCTCGGGGACACCCGGTACTTCTGTGCGGACGGCCTGGTGCCCGACGAACTCCCTCCCCAGCCGGCTGATGTGGTGGAGGCGGTGCGCGCCGTCTGCGCGGCCGTGCCGGGGCCCGTGCAGTGGGTCGGCATGGGCCCTCTCAGCAATCTCGCACTGGTTCTGGAAGCCGCTCCCGAACTGGCTTCCCGGCTCCACGTCACCCAGATGGGTGGGGCCCTGAACTACCGCGACCCCAGTCGGGCCGAGCACAACTTCCGACTGGACGTGCCGTCCGTGCACCGGGTCTTCGACGCGGTCGGCAAGGGCCTGCTGCCGACGTCGCACTTCGTCACCTCCGAAGTCACCTTCACCTCGGCCATCGAGATCACGGCCGACCACCCGGTCCACAGGGCCCTCGCCGCACCGGATGCACCGGCCTGGGCCGCCCTGCTGGTGGCACATATGAGGCAGTGGTTCGAACGTTTCCACCCGGGCACCATCCAGCACGACGCACTGACCCTGTCGGCCGCGCTCCAACTGCCCTTCGTCGAGTTCGACAAGATGCCGGTGGCGGTGGACGGCATCGGACGCACCGTCCGGTCCGAGGCCGGCGTGCCGGTCTGGCTGAGCCTGTCCGCCCGGTACCCCTCCTTCATGCGCTGGCTCTCACAACGGCTGGACCCGGCCTGGAAGCCGGCCGAAGAGGGCACCTGATGACTCTGCGGCGGCCGAACCGCTCTGGATACGGTTCGGCGAGTCGAAGAGCCTGGAAGAGAAGAAGCAGTTCCTGGAGGACGCCACCACGTCGGCGCCTGGCAGTGGCAAGACACCGCAGGAGCACCTGCGCGGAATCGTGGCCGCGTCAGGTACGCCATTCTCACCGCAGGTCGGCGGTGCGGGAACGTCGATAAGCAAGGCGGCGGAACTTCACCTCAGAGGTAGGACTCCGGGGACTCCTGGCTCGCAGAGCTCCTCGAACCAGCAGACCGGCAAGACCGCCGGCAACCAGCCCTGGCGGGTACCCCGGCAGCCCGGGAAACCACCGCCGGGGATGGACAGCGGCGGGCCGAAGCGCTGAACCGTTCGCCATACGGGCAGACTCATAGCAGGGCTTCGGGACGCGTCTGTGACGCCATGGTGACGTGAAACCGTGAGCGAGCCGGGAGACTTGGCATAAGTGTGTGGCCGGTTCCCCGGCACATCAGAGTGAGGGAACAGATGCGTCGACCCAGCCGAGAGAAGAAGCGGGAACAGCGGCACTCGGCGTCCTCGGCCGCCCCGGCGACGGTGCCGATCGACGTCCGCGTCCGCGCGGCCGGCCGGGGTGTCGGCGCTGCGTCGATCGGCGGCGTACCGGTCGCCGCGGCCTACGGCGAGGAGATCCAGGACGCTGTCCTTCGCCACCTCCACCGCATCGCCCTTGCCACCGGTCACCCCGTACACGCCACGGTCCACGATGAGCGGATCGGATACGTGGTGCCGTTGCAGGTGTGCGTGGACGGGGCCAGCCGGTACGCGGGTGAGCCGGTGCGGGTGGGAGAGCCGTGGGGCGCGCCCGTGTCGGTTGCCGAAGGACCGGCGGGGGCTGCGGTTGCGCCCGCGGTCGTCGCTGAGCAGCCGTCGGAGATTCAGGTTCCAGCAGCGTCGTCGGCCGCACCGCAGGCTCCGCGTCGCGACAAGTCGACCCATGTACTGCGCGCCGTACCGGAATCGGCGGCACCGGCGATGCCGGAACGAGCGGTCGAACCCGACGCGGCGCCTGCGCAGCGGGCCGCTCATGGGGTGCGGTACGAGTACGAGGTGCGTTCCGTGCCCAGCCAGGCAGGTCCCGTGCCCAGCCAGGCAGGTCCCGTCCCTAGCCAGGCAGGTCCCGTCCCCGGCCCGGCAGGTCCCGCGCCCAGCCCGGCAGTTGAGCAGTCCGCTTCGGCCGGGGTGGCCTCGCCGGAGCCCGCCCCCGCCATGCCGCCCGCACCCGAAGCGGCACCTCGGGCCGTGCCAGTGGCTTCCGAAAGCGCATACGTACCGAACCGGTTGGGCGGACCGGAACCGGTCGACGCCGCTGTTCAGCCGAGGCGGGAGCCGAGCACGCTGCGGCTGTCGGCGGCCGCGTCGGAGTCGGTCGCTCCCGCGGCGCCCGAGCGACCGAAGCGAGAGCCCCGGACGATGCCGCTCACGGCGGCGAAGCCGACGGAGCCAGTGGAGTCGGCGGAGTCGGTGCCCGCGGCCGGCGGGGTCGCGCCGTCGACGTTCGTGCTGCGCACGGTGCCGGAACCGAAAGACGGCCCTCTCGCACGGACCCCCCGCACACCGGACCTCCCTCTGACCCTCCCGGGCATCCCGGTCCCTCCCGACACCACCCCCTCGACACCCGAGCCTGCCCACGGTGAGGCGCCTTCCGAAGGTCCCGTCGCGCCGGTGGAGCCTCAGCCTCAGCCTGCCCAGGACGTGCCCTCGTTCACGGGTACCGTCGCACCCCCGACGGGCGAGTTCGGCCCGGTCACGGAACCGACCCCCAGCCCCGAACCGTCTCCGCCCCCGGCTCAGTCGCCCCCGTCGGCCTGGCAACCGAGCCGAGCCACGGCCCAGACGCCTTCTCAGGACACCCCGAACACCTCGGCACCCGGCCCCATCTCCCTGGAGCCCCGGCCGTGGCCCCCGAACCAGCCCTCGACCCCGGCCCAGGTGCCCGCCCGACCCAGGGATGCCGTGCCGCCCAGTGCCCTGAAGCCGATCTCGCCGGAGCCGCAGTCCTGGCCCCCGGCCGCACCGCCGACCCCGCTGCCCGCCTCCATGCCCGCTGTGACCCCGACCCCGATCCACGAGGCCAACCCGGAAGCCGCGCCCACGTCCCCCCGACCCACCGACGCACCTCCCGCGCTGGCTCCTCCGGAGGAGTCCGCGTCCGACCCGTACTCCGCTCCCGAGTGGAACATGGCGGGAGAGGACCCCGGCCTCAAGCCCGCCCCCGTGCGGGAGTTCGACGCGGTGGCCGAGGCGGTGCTGGATCCGGAGGAGACGGAGGGCGGCGCGGAGTCCCCCTTCGCGGTGCCCATGTCGCGGATCAACGAGGCCGTGAAGGCGGGGCGGATCCAGGAGGCCGCCGAGATGGCCGAGCAGACCGTGGCCCAGGCGATGGCGGCGCTCGGGCCGCAGCACCCCGAGGTACTGCGGCTGCGCGAACTGACCGCGTACATCGCGTACCTGGCCGGTGACGCGCTCAGGTCCTTCCACCTGTCCCTCGACCTCGCGCGCCTCCGGCACCACCTGCGCGACCCCCGTGCCGCGTACGGCAACATCCAGAGCGCGGCGGCGGCCTGGCGCGCGGTCCGCGACCCCCTCCAGGGCCTGCACCTGGGCCGCGACCTGATCGACGTGTGGACCGAACTCGCGGCCGAAGCCGGCCCCGCCGCCGATGACCTCGAGCAGCTCGAAAAGGCCCGCACCCGCATGGGCCGCCTGACCGAACGCGCCCGCGCCCTCGACGCCGACCCCTACACGAGGAGCCCGCACGCCCATGGCCAGTGACCACGATCAGAAGATCCAGAACAGGGCCGGTGCCGGGGCCGGTATCGGTGCCGGTATCGGTGCCGGGGCCGGTGCCGGGGCCGGCACGCTCGGCGTTGCGGCCCGCCGCCGCTCCCCGCGCAGGACCGCGCACACAACCCCCGTACGCCCCCGAGTCGAGGTCTCCTTCAACGAGCTCACCGGCACGATGAGTTGGCGCACCCTCGGGCAACCGCCGCGCGGAACCCGGCAACAGCACGGCACCGACACGGGCGCCCTCCACGCCCGTACGCCCCCCGAGGCCCCCTGGAGCGCACGCGCTGCCGCCCTCCGTTCCGCCGGGCCGGCCCCCTCCCGCGCCCCCGCGAAGGGCGCCGCGCCCATCCCGGCGCACCCGGCGGCCGTACGAGCCGCCCTGAGTGCCGATGTCGCGTCCCTCGATCCGGAAGGCGTGCGACGGCACCTGGCCCGGGTCGGCACCCTCCGCTCCCAGGTCACCGCCGACCTCACCCACGGCACCCGGGTGCCCACGGCGGTCGCGTCCCGTCTCCGCTCGACGACGGCCACCCCGGCCCACGCCCACGCCCTCACGGCACACCGCGCCACGACCGTGGTCACCCGCCCGCCGACCCTCACCACGCAGCCGGGGCCGGCCGCGGGTCCACGCCGCTGACCGACCCCGGAGACGTACGGACGTCGAAACCGCTCTCCAGCCGACGCCCTACTCCGACAACTCCCACACCGCGTACGCCAGCGCGTCCCCGTTGCGGTCCAGCGCCGTGTCGTTGATGTTGGACGTCGTGTCGCAGGAGGAGTGGTAGCAGCGGTCGAACGCCTGGCCGGACGTACCGCCCCACTTGGCGGCCTGCGCGGCGGTCTTCGTGCGGCTCGCGCCGGTGAAGAGACCGCCGACGGGGACGCCGGCGCTCTTGAACGGCGCGTGGTCGGAGCGGCCGTCACCCTCGGTCTCGATCTCGGTGGCGACGCCGATGCCCGCGAAGTAGTCCTTGAAGGTCTGCTCGATGGTCGGGTCGTCGTCGTAAACGAAGTAACCGGGGTTCGGCGAGCCGATCATGTCGAAGTTGAGGTAGCCGCTGATACGGGCGCGGCCCGCCGCCGACAGGTTGTTGACGTAGTACCGCGAACCCACCAGGCCCAGCTCCTCCGCGCCCCACCAGGCGAATCGCAGGTGCTTCGTGGGCTGGTAGCCCGCGCGGGACACGGCCAGCGCGGCCTCCAGTACGGCGGCCGAACCGGTGCCGTTGTCGTTGATGCCGGGGCCCGAGGAGACGCTGTCGAGGTGCGAGCCGGCCATCAGGACCTGGTCCGTGTCGCCGCCGGGCCAGTCGGCGATCAGGTTGTACCCGGTACGGCCGCCGGAGGTGAAGGACTGCACGGTGGTCGTGAAGCCGGCCGCGTCGAGCTTGCCCTTCACATAGTTGAGGGAGGCCGTGTAACCGGCGCGCCCGTGCGCCCTGTTGCCGCCGTTCGCGGCGGCGATGGACTGGAACTGGGTCAGGTGGGCCTTGACGCCGGCCACGGGAAGGTCGGGTGCGGCGGCGGCCACCGGCTCGGCGGCGGGAGCCGCCCCGGCTATGGACCCGGTGGTGAACAGCGTGGCCACCGCGACGGCTACGGCGACCGCGGCACGCCCCGTGACTGGAACGGTGACTGGAACAGAGAGCTTCATGTGGGGGGCTCCGAATTCCAAGGGACCCACCATGGACACACTGTTGGCGTGTCCATGGCAAAATCCGGTGAATGAGGTGCCTGGATGGTGCGGGTGGGGTTGACTGTCCGTCAAGAGCGGTATTTGGACAGGGGAGTACGCATACCGGAGGATTCGGTGATCGCGAGGTGTCCCGGACGCTCGGTCAGGAACAGCCAGAACCGCCAAAACGGTCAGGAGCCATCAGGACTTCGCGTCGGCTGGCGCAACCGGCGCAACCGGCGCAACCGCAGACCCCGCCTCCGTCTCCGTCCCCGCTCCCGTCGCCGTTGTCGCTCCCGTGGCCCCCAACTCCCCCAACTCCTCCAACTCCTCCAACTGTCTCCGAGCCCCCCGTGCCGTCCGCAGCGCGTCCCACGTCAGCAGTGACAGCGCCAGCCACACCAGCGTGAAGCCCGCCCACCGCTCCGGCGGCATGGCCTCACCGAAGTACAGAACTCCCAGCAGGAACTGGAACACCGGCGCCAGATACTGCAACAACCCCAGCGTCGACAGCGGCACCCGAATCGCGGCAGCCCCGAAACAGACCAGCGGAATCGCGGTCACCAGGCCGGTCGAGGCGAGGAGCAGCGCGTGCCCGACGCCCTCCCCGCCGAAGGTGGAGGCACCCCGCGACCCCAGCCACAGCAGATACCCCAGCGCGGGCAGGAACTGGACCGCGGTCTCCGCGGCGAGCGACTCGACACCCCCCAGGTCCACCTTCTTCTTGACCAGCCCATAGGTGGCGAAGGAGAAGGCGAGGCAGAGGGAGATCCACGGCGGCCGCCCGTACCCGACGGTGAGGACGAGGACGGCCGCGAAGCCGACGCCGACCGCCGTCCACTGCACGGGGCGCAGCCGCTCCTTCAGGAGCAGGACGCCGATGGCGATCGTGACGAGCGGGTTGATGAAGTACCCGAGCGAGGCCTCGACGACCTGCTCGTTGTTCACGGCCCAGATGTACACGCCCCAGTTGACGGTGATCACCGCCGCCGCGACCGCGACCAGACCGAGTCTGCGCGGCTGCCGCAGCAGCTCGCCGGCCCAGGACCAACGCCTGAGAATCAGCAGCGCGACGCCGACGAAGCCGAGGGACCACACCATCCGATGGGCGAGGATCTCCACCGACCCGGCGGGCTGGAGCAGCGGCCAGAAGAGCGGGACGAGTCCCCACATCCCGTACGCCGCGAAGCCGTTCAGCAGGCCTATCCGGTGTTCGCTCCTCGACTCCGCCGCCACGGCCCCCTCCTCCTTCGCCCCCGGCGCCGCGCCTCGCGACCCCAAACCCCACGAAGGTAACGCCGAAAGCCCCCGGCTGTCATACCCGTATCGCGATACGGTCATGACAGCCGGGGGTCGGCACCCCGAGGGGGAGTTCGGGGTCTGTCACCGGGGCACGGGGCCCCGGCGGCTCAGGTGTCGAGAAGTGGCCTCAGGCCTTCAGTGCCGCCGCGATCGAGTCCGCGATCGGCGTGGTCGGGCGGCCGATCAGGCGGTTCAGGTCGCCGCTGGAGACGACCAGCTCGCCCTTCTCGACGGACGCGTCCACGCCCGCCAGGATCTGGGCGAGCCCCTCGGGCAGCCCGGCGCCGGTCAGGATGCCGGCGAAGGCCTCGACGGTGACGGCGTTGTTCGCGATCTCCTTGCCGGTCTGCTTGCCGATCTCGGCCGCGTACTCGGCGAAGCTCCAGGCGACGTCGCCACCGAGCTCGTACGTCTTGTTCTCGTGGCCCTCACCGGTCAGTACGGCGACCGCGGCGGCCGCGTAGTCCGCGCGGCTCGCGGAGGAGACCCGGCCCTCACCGGCGGCGTGGGTGACGGCGTTGTACTGCAGCACCGGCGCGAGGTTCTCGGTGTAGTTCTCGTTGTACCAGCCGTTGCGCAGCAGCACGTACGGCAGACCGGAGGCGAGCAGCGACTCCTCGGTGCCGCGGTGGTCGTCCGCCAGCGCGGCGGTCAGGGTGCCAGGCGCGCTGGTGTACGCGAGGAGCGCGGCACCGGCGGCCTTGGCGGCGTTGATGACGACCTTGTGCTGGCCGACGCGGTCGTTGCCGACCTCGCTGCCGGAGATGAGCAGCACCTTGTCACCGGCGGAGACGACGCCGTCGAAGGTCTCGGGGCTGTTGTAGTCGGCGACGGCGATCTTCACGCCGCGCGCCGCGAAGCCGGCGGCCTTCTCCTCGCTGCGGACGACGGCGACGATCTGCTCGGCCGGGACCTTCTCCAGCAGCCCCTCGACGACGAACTTGCCGAGGTGTCCGGTGGCTCCGGTGACGACGATGCTCATGCTGAAAACTCCTCCAGGGGGCGGGTGCGTCACTAACCCTAGGGAAGGCGCTAACTCTTCGAAAGTACCCACTTTGAAGTAAGGTACTGGCATGGCCGTAAGCAAGCAGTCGACTCAGCCCGCGACCAGGCCCCAGCCCGTGAGCAAGTACGAGACGGACCCCGTCGAGGGCATGTGCCCCTACCGCCTGGTCCTGGAGCACGTCACCAGCCGCTGGGGCGTCCTCGTACTGATCGAGCTGCTGGAGCGCTCGTACCGCTTCAGCGAGCTGCGCCGGACCATCGGGGGCGTCAGCGAGAAGATGCTCACCCAGACCCTGCAGACCCTGGAGCGCGACGGCCTCGTCCACCGCGACGCCAAGCCCGTCATCCCGCCCCGCGTCGACTACTCCCTCACCGCCCTCGGCCGCGAGGCAGCCGAGCAGGTGCGCACGCTGGCGGCCTGGACCCAGGTCCGCATGGACGACGTACAGCAGGCGCGCGAGGCGTACGACGAGCAGCGACGCCGTCAGGCGGACGAGCAGCGGCGTCAGTCGTACGACGCGGCCCGGGCCTGACCGCGGCCCGGGCGGCGCCAGTCGTACGACGCGGCCCGGGCCTGACCGCGACCCGGGCCTCAGTGCACGCAGGGCACACGCAGACAGCTCAGCCGACAACCGTCCAGGTGTCCCCACCCGCCAGCAACGCCGACAGGTCACCCTTGCCGAACTGCTCGATGGCCGTGTCGAGCTGGTCGGCCATCTGGGTGTCGTAGACGAGCCGTTCGACGGACCGGAAGACCCCGATCGGCGTGTGGTGCAGCGTGTCCGGGTCGGCCAGCCGGGAGAGCGCGAAGGCGGTGGTCGGGGACGGGGAGTGCGCGTCGTGCACGAGCACCCGCGCCTCGTTCTCCGCCGTCACGGTGACGACCTTCAGATCACCGGTCAGCTCGTCCCGTACGACCCCCCGCGCCCCGTCGGCCCCGAACCGGATCGGCTTGCCGTGCTCCAGCCGGATCACGGCCTCCTCGGCCTGCTGCCGGTCCTTGAGGACCTCGAAGGCGCCGTCGTTGAAGATGTTGCAGTTCTGGTAGATCTCGATGAGCGCCGTGCCCGGGTGTGCGGCGGCCTGCCGGAGCACCTCGGTCAGATGCTTCCGGTCGGAGTCGACGGTCCGGGCGACGAAGGACGCCTCCGCCCCGATGGCCAGCGACACCGGGTTGAAGGGCGCGTCCAGCGACCCCATCGGCGTCGACTTGGTGATCTTCCCGACCTCCGACGTCGGGCTGTACTGGCCCTTGGTGAGCCCGTAGATCCGGTTGTTGAAGAGGAGGATCTTCAGGTTGACGTTGCGCCGCAGCGCGTGGATCAGGTGGTTGCCGCCGATGGAGAGCGCGTCCCCGTCACCGGTGACGACCCAGACCGACAGATCCCGCCGCGACGTCGCGAGCCCCGTGGCGATGGCCGGCGCCCGCCCATGGATCGAATGCATCCCGTACGTGTCCATGTAGTACGGGAAGCGGGACGAGCAGCCGATGCCCGAGACGAAGACGATGTTCTCCTTGGCCAGGCCGAGTTCGGGCATGAAGCCCTGGACGGCCGCCAGGATCGCGTAGTCACCGCAGCCGGGGCACCAGCGCACTTCCTGATCGGACTTGAAGTCCTTCATGGACTGCCTGGCTTCGGCCTTGGGCACCAGGGAAAGCGCCTCGATCGCGCCGCCCGTATCCGTGCCTTCCATGGACGTCTCAGCCATCGATGGCCTCCTTGAGCGCTGTGGCGAGCTGCTCCGCCTTGAACGGCATGCCGTTCACCTGGTTGTAGGAGTGCGCGTCGACCAGGTACTTCGCCCGGACGAGCGTGGCGAGCTGCCCGAGGTTCATCTCCGGGATCACCACCTTCTCGTAACGCTTCAACACGGTGCCGAGATTCCGCGGGAAGGGGTTGAGATGCCGCAGATGGGCCTGCGCGATGGACTCCCCGGCCGTACGCAGCCGCCGTACGGCAGCGGTGATGGGCCCGTACGTCGACCCCCACCCCAGAACCAGCGTCCGCGCCCCGTCCGGGTCGTCGACCTCCACATCGGGTACATCGATCCCGTCGATCTTCGCCTGCCGCGTCCGCACCATGAAGTCGTGGTTGGCCGGGTCGTACGAGATGTTGCCCGTGCCGTCCTGCTTCTCGATGCCGCCGATCCGGTGCTCAAGACCCGGCGTGCCCGGGATCGCCCAGGGCCGGGCGAGGGTCTGCGGGTCGCGCTTGTACGGCCAGAAGACCTCGCTGCCGTCGTCGAGCGTATGGTTCGGCCCCTGGGCGAACTGCACGGTCAGATCCGGCAGTTCATCGACCTCGGGGATCCGCCAGGGCTCGGACCCGTTGGCCAGATAACCGTCGGAGAGCAGGAAGACGGGCGTCCGGTAGGTGAGGGCGATCCGCGCCGCTTCCAGGGCCGCATCGAAACAGTCGGCCGGCGTACGGGGCGCCACCACCGGAACCGGTGCCTCCCCGTTCCGCCCGAACATGGCCTGGAGCAGATCCGCCTGCTCGGTCTTGGTGGGCAGCCCCGTGGACGGTCCACCACGCTGAATGTCGATCACGAGCAGCGGAAGCTCGAGCGAGACCGCGAGCCCGATGGTCTCGGACTTGAGCGCCACACCCGGGCCACTCGTGGTCGTCACCGCCAGGGAACCCCCGAAGGCGGCCCCCAGCGCGGCCCCGATGCCGGCGATCTCGTCCTCGGCCTGGAAGGTCCGCACACCGAAGTTCTTGTGCTTGCTCAGCTCGTGCAGGATGTCCGAGGCCGGGGTGATCGGATAGGACCCCAGGTAGAGCGGCAGATCCGCCTGCCGGGAGGCGGCGATCAGCCCGTAGGAAAGCGCCAGATTCCCGGAGATGTTCCGGTACGTACCGACGGGAAAGGCGGTAGAGGCCGGCGCGACCTCATAACTGACGGCGAAATCCTCGGTCGTCTCCCCGAAATTCCACCCGGCACGGAAGGCCGCGATATTGGCCGCGGCGATATCCGGCTTCTTGGCGAACTTGCCCTTCAGGAACTTCTCGGTGCCCTCGGTCGGCCGGTGGTACATCCAGGACAAGAGGCCGAGCGCGAACATGTTCTTGCTGCGCTCGGCCTCCTTACGGGTGAGGTCGAATTCTTTCAGGGCCTCGACCGTGAGAGTGGTCAGCGGCACCGGATGAACGCTGAACCCGTCCAGCGACCCGTCATCCAGCGGGCTGGTCGCGTACCCGACCTTCTGCATCGCCCGTTTGGTGAACTCGTCCGTGTTGACGATGATCTCCGCGCCGCGCGGAACGTCGCCGATGTTGGCCTTCAGCGCGGCCGGGTTCATGGCGACCAGCACGTTCGGCGCGTCACCCGGAGTGAGGATGTCGTGGTCGGCGAAGTGCAGCTGGAAGCTGGACACACCCGGGAGCGTGCCGGCGGGGGCGCGGATCTCGGCGGGGAAGTTCGGCAGGGTCGACAGATCGTTCCCGAAGGACGCCGTTTCGGAGGTGAAACGGTCACCGGTGAGCTGCATACCGTCACCGGAGTCGCCCGCGAACCGAATGATCACCCGATCGAGTCGACGGACATCCTTCGTACCCGCCGGTTTGCGCTGTTCCCTCAGTTCTCCCAGAACGGCTTCGTCGGCCTGCTCCGCTGGGCTGCTGACCTGGCTGGTCACTGAACTGGACCTCCCTTGAGGCGGCTGTCCGGGAACGGCCGTCCCGCCGGCCTTCCCAAGACCAACCCTACGTCGGCGAGGCCGGCCTTCCCTGGCCCTTTCGCCTGATGGACCATGTTTTGAGACTGCCGGACGCCCTGACTTGTCATGCTTTACGCCCCCTGGGACTGCTCCTGAAGACGCTCCCCGCTGATTGTCGGTTCTGGGGCTGGACGAATGCGTGATTGTCGGTGGAGAGACTGGGTGAATGCCTGGTGTTTCGGTAAGGGAAGCGCCGGCCCTGCCAACCCCACTGGGTGTGAGCCCGCTATCTGACACTCTGTCAGAGGATCATGAGTTGAGATAGGTGAGGACTGCCAGAACACGCCGGTGGTCGCCGTCGCTCGGGGACAGCCCGAGCTTCAGAAAGATATTGCTGACGTGCTTTTCCACGGCCCCGTCGCTCACGACCAGCTGCCGCGCGATCGCCGAGTTGGTCCGCCCCTCCGCCATCAGCCCCAGCACCTCGCGCTCCCGAGGGGTGAGCCCCGCGAGCACGTCCTGCTTCCGGCTCCGTCCGAGGAGCTGCGCGACCACCTCGGGGTCCAGCGCGGTACCCCCGCGGGCCACCCGCACCACCGCGTCCACGAACTCACGCACCTCGGCGACCCGGTCCTTCAACAAATACCCGACGCCGTGACTCGACCCGGCGAGCAGCTCGGTGGCGTACCGCTCCTCCACATACTGCGACAGCACGAGCACCCCTAGCTCCGGATGCTGCTTACGCAGCTGCACGGCGGCCCGCACGCCTTCATCCGTGTGCGTCGGCGGCATCCGCACATCGGCCACGACGACATCCGGCAGATCCCCCTGCGCGGCGAACTCCGTGATCGTCTTGATCAGCGCGACCCCGTCGCCCACCCCCGCGACGACCTCGTGCCCCCGGTCGGTCAACAGTCGCGTCAACCCTTCTCGCAGCAGCACCGAATCCTCGGCGATGACCACCCGCACCCTGTCCTCCACGTCCCGTCCCCCCACAGCACCACACCCAAGCCGCCGACCACCCTGGCCCGACCCGCACAACAGCCCCAGCATTCCAGCAACCGAACGCCGGGGCGGTCCGCCAACGCGATTCCGGGGGGAATGAGCTACGAAGAGCGGGGGAGTGGCTGGTTGTCGCCGGTGTGGGCTG
Organism: Streptomyces capitiformicae; assembly: GCF_002214185.1. Taxonomy (NCBI): domain Bacteria; kingdom Bacillati; phylum Actinomycetota; class Actinomycetes; order Kitasatosporales; family Streptomycetaceae; genus Streptomyces; species Streptomyces capitiformicae. The sequence continues at coordinate 5,436,382 of NZ_CP022161.1, forward strand.
GTTGCGCGGCGAGGGGCGGCCGGGGTGGGGGTGAGGGAGGTCGAGGATCGGGGGGAACCCAAGGGGCGGGGCCAAGGTGCGCGCGTCCGGGGCCGCAGCGCATACGAGCTCTGCGGGGTTCCGGAGGGCCGCAGCGCATACGAGCTCTGCGGGGTTCCGGAGGGCCGCAGCGCGGGCAAACTTTGCAGAGGCCGCAGAGCATGCAGACTTTGCGGGCGTCCGGGGGCGCAGCGCCCCTGGCGGAGTCCGGGGCGGAGCCCCGTGTCGTTGGGGGTCGAAGGGGCGGCAGCCCCTGGGGATGGGACGTGGATGGGACGTGGATGGGACGGGTAGGGGCGGCGGGGGCGCCAAACCCTGCCCGCACCCGAACGACGGCCGGACAACCCGAGGCGCGCCCAGAGCCTGAACCCTGGACGCGCCCGCCGCAACAACCGGCCCCATCCGCGATCCACCCGCCGGCGCACCCCTCATCCCGGCCCTCAACCGACCCGGCCGGCCCTCATCCCGCCCGCAGCGGAGCCCTCACGCCCGCCAGGGCAACTCCGCAGTCACCCGAGTAGGCCCCCCGGCAGGCGAGTCGACGACAAGAATCCCGTCAACCGCCCCCAGCCGCTCCGCCAACCCCGCCAACCCGGACCCAGCCCCGACATCGGCGCCACCCACCCCGTCATCGATGACCTGCAGCATCAGCCGGTCATCCACCCTCCACACATCCACGGTCGCCCGCGAAGCTCCCGCATGCTTACTCACGTTCTGCAACAACTCCGACACCGTGAAGTAAGCGATCCCCTCGATCGCAGGCACGGGCCGAGCCGGCAACTCCACATCCACCACCACCGGCACCGCACACCGCGAAGCCACGGCGGACAGCGCCGCGTCCAGCCCTCGATCGGTCAGCACCGCCGGATGGATCCCCCGAGCCAGATCCCGCAGCTCCTGCAAGGCGGTCTTCACCTCACCATGCGCGTCCCCGACCATCCGCGCCGCAGCCTGCGGATCCTCCGCCAGCTTCTCCTTCGCCAACCCCAAATCCATGGCCAACGCCACCAGCCGAGCCTGCGCCCCGTCATGCAGATCCCGCTCGATCCGCCGCAGATCAGCGGCAGCGGCATCAACAACAACCCCCCGATCCGACTCCAGCTCCACCACCCGCGCCCCAAGCCGCGAAGGCCCCAGCAACGCGACGACCATCCCCCGATCGACCATCGTCAACCCCCGCACGATCCACGGCGTGGCCATCGTGAACAGCAGCCCCACCAGCGCGGTCACGGTCACCTCGAACGGGTTGTTGAGATACACGGCGTGCGTCTCATCTCCGTACAACTGCAGCCCGTCCTGTCCCACCCACACGGGAAACACCCAGAACCACAGCGGATACGTCAGCAGCGCCCACCCGTACACCCAGAAGGTCACTGCCACCCCGAATGAGAACACCGCCCACGGAAACTGCACCACCGCGTACAACAGCTGCCGCCAGGACGCCCCACTCCGCAGCACGGCCCCCATCCACGCCATCACACCGCGCCCCTTGGGCCGCAACGGCTCCGGCGCGTCCACCTCCACGCCCAGCAGCACCCGCGCCCGAGCCCGCTCCACAGCCCCGAGCCCCCGAGCCCCGGCCAGCCCCGCCGCCAGCACCGGCACGCCGAGAAACGTGATCAACAGCCCGGCACCGATCGACAGCATCGTCACGGCGTACGTGAACATCACGACCCCGATCGGCAGCCCCAGCACCACATACCCGAGCTCCCGCCAACTCCGCCCCTCGACTGGCGCCCGCACCCCCGCCGGCACCCGATGCCGCCGCCGTTCCCCGCCCCAGCTCTCGTACCCATGTCCATACTCGGTGGCCATCGACGCCGTCCGTTTCTACTCGTCCCGCACTCCGGATGTCGTACTCCCACCCTGCAAGCCCCCGCCCCTCGGGACCATGGAGCAAGTCGGCGTCTGAATACGGGGGTTTTCCCCACCCCAACGGCGACTCAGCCGCAAGACGACGGAAGGGGCCGTGCCGGTACGTCATGCCCGCCGCGTAGAGCGGCCCAGAGAACCCAACCCATGCCCCCGGTCCCCCGGGCACCAAGCGAGGGGCAGAGGTGTCGGCACGGGCTCCGCCCTCCGACGAACCGCACGCGCCCCGGGCCCAACCGCCGGTGGCCCCTGGGCACCAAGCGAGGGGCAGAGGTGTCGGCACGGGCTCCGCCCTCCGACGAACCGCAGGCAGCTCGACCTAGCCGCCGGAGGTACCCCGCCCACGCCAAGGCAACTCCGCCGTAATCGTCGTAGGCCCCCCAGCAGGCGAGTCGATCACAAACAGCCCATCAACCGCGTCCAACCGCTCCGCCAGCCCAGCGATCCCCGTCCCCCCGTCGACCCCGGCCCCTCCCCGCCCGTCGTCCCAGACCTGAATCAACAGCCGGTCGCCCGACCGCCAGACATCCACCGCCGCAGACCGCGCCCCACTGTGCTTGCTCACGTTCTGCAACAGCTCGGACACGGTGAAGTAAGCGATCCCCTCAATGGCAGCAGCAGGCCGCTCCACCAACTCAACGCTCACCTTCACCGGCGCCGTACACCGCGACGCCACCGCGGACAGCGCCGCATCCAGCCCTCGATCGGTGAGCACCGCCGGATGGATCCCCCGAGCCAGATCCCGCAACTCCTGCAGCGCCAGTTTCACCTCCCCATGCGCCTCCTCCACCATCGAGGCAGCCGCATCGGGGTCCTCCAACAACTTCTCCTTGGCCAGCCCCAACCCCATCGCAAGATTCACCAGCCGAGCTTGCGCCCCGTCATGCAGGTCCCGCTCGATCCGCCGCAGATCAGCGGCCGCGGTATCGACCACAACCCCCCGATCCGACTCCAGCTCAGCGATCCGCCGCTCAAGCTCATCGGACGGCGACAACAGCGCCCGCACCATCACCCGATCGACATGCGTCAGCCCCCGCACGACAAACGGCAGCACGGGCCACGCCACGAACAACCCCACAAGAGTGATCGTGAACGTGGCAATCCCCCACGGCAGCCGGATCAACTCGTACAGCATCGACCGCCACCCGACCGGATCCTTCACGCTCATCCACACCTGCGCGAAGAACCCCTGCCCACCACCCCGCAACGGCAACGGACTCGGCTCGTCCACCCGCACACCGAGCAGCTCCCGAGCCCGTATCCGCTCCAGCCGCCCCAACTGCCGCGCACCCATCAGCGCGGCGGCGAGCAAGGGGAACCCGATCACGGTCAACGTAAGAAACGCACTGGTGAACAGCGTCGTCATCACATACGTGAACCCCAGCAGCGCCAACGGCAGGTTCACCAGCAGATGCGCGATCTCCTTCCACGTCCGCCCCTCGAACGCGAAGCGCGGCGGCGGCAACGGATCGGAGGGCGTGTGACTGGAGGGAAACGGCCGACCGTACGGCCGTCCGGGCCCGGTCGAGGAGGAGAACGGAGCGGTCATACCCCAACCCTGCCCGGCGGCCCTCCACCCGCGCCATGAGGCGGACCGCCCCGATCCCCTGGGGAAAACCCCACCCTTGAGCCAAACCCACCCACCGCAGCGACCGCCCCCACTCGCCGCAGCGAAACCCCCCACCCGACACAGAGACCGCCTCACCACCCACCGCAGCGACCGCCCCGCCCCTCCACGCACAGGCGGCGGCGGGAGGCCGGCCCACCGCCCCCCCCCATTACCTTTTTGGTGGCCCCGCAATGGGGCGCCCGGCCTTCGGAGTTGGTATGACTTTCTCCCCCTGTCGATCGCATGTCTTTGATGACGCGGGCCGTCCGTCGGCAGGTGTGTCCTGATGACGCGGGCCGTCCGTCGGCAGGTGTGTCCTGATGACGCGGGCCGCCCGTCGCCGTGTGGAACGGATCGCGTGGACAGCGGCGTCGCCGCTCGCATGGCGGGCGTGGCGAGGGACCGCCTGTGCGGACTCCCCGGAGCTGACGCTCCGGTCGGTGTGTGGTCCGGCAGCGGTCCGCCTGGACGCGGCCTTACTCCGGCGGGCGGTCGGCTCCGATTCCGGCCACCCGGAGGCCTTCGCTCCTGTCCGGCACACGGTTCACGCCAGAAAGCAGGCGCGTCTTCATCCCGTCTTCCCCCTCGATCAACAACTGCGAACGCACCGCCCGTCCGGTGGTCAGCCCGGTCGGCGGAGCGGTACCCCCAGGATCGTACAGAGACATCCGTTTTGTCAGGAGGCCAGTGGTGAGGAAAATGCGCGTGATCCGTGCAGTGGCCGTTGTGGCCGCAGGCCCCCGTACCACCGGCTTTCGGCCCTGACCGAAAGGAGGCGCGGATCTGCCTCGCGGGTCGGCACGCTTCGGTGCAGGACCAGACCGGACCGGACCGGACCTTACCGAAGCGAAGGGCATACCTGGCATGAGCATGGGACGCAGAAAGATGCTGGCCACCGCGACCACGGCGGCCGCCGCCGTGGCGGCGCTCCTGGGAACGGCGGCACCCGCGAACGCCGCGATCCACCGGTGCGAAAGGTCCGGCAGCTGGATTCCCTGCACCACGGTCACCGGCATCGACCCGGGCTCGTACCTGTTGGTACGCCGGGGCCCCGGCTACGGCTACGACTCCATCGAGGCCGCCTACAGCAGGTTGAACAACGGCAACGAGGTCGGCCTGTCCTGCTGGACGCTCGGCGACGGGGCCTACGACAACGCCAACTACCGCTACTGGATGTCCATCGAGCTCCCCAACAGCCGCTGGGGCTATGTCAACGACTGGTACCTGAACACGGGAAGCCCCGACGTCTGGAAGCAGCAGATCCGCCAGTGCCCCTCCTGACGCACGCCAGGACACACCGGTCGCGCATCTCCGACGAGCGGGCGACCCGCACCACGGTCACCGACGTCACCCCACGCGCCTGGCCACGCCTTGCCCTCTCCTCACGTGAAGGTCGATGACGATATGCGTTGCACTGCCCCCACCAAGGCCACCGCGGGCCACAGACACAGGAGCCTTCTCGCCACGGTCACGGCGTTTCTCTCCCTGACCTTCGTCGGCGCCGCGTTCTCCCCTACGGCAGCGGCCGCACCGGCACGACCCGACGACACCTCGGCCGTCGGAACAACCAGCGCCGTCGTGCCCGACGGCGTCACCGCCGGGGTCGCCGTTTTCGATCGGCAGACCGGCACTTTCACCGAGCAGTTGAACGCGAGCACGCAATTCCGATCGGCCTCGATCGTCAAACTGCTGATGGCCCTGGACTATTTCCGGAACCGAGGACCCGACTACATCGTTCCGGCCGCCGACCGCGCCTGGCTGGAACCCATGCTCCGCAGCAGCGATGACGACGCTGCCAATTACTACTGGGCGAACCACGGCTATTCATCGATCGTCACCCGTATGGACGGCGACCTCGGGCTGAGCGACACGGAGCCCCCTGCCGACCCGAATTTCTGGGGCTACACCGCCATCTCGGCCCGCGACACGGTGACGATCTACCGCTACATCCTGGAAAAAGCCCCCGCGCCCGTACGCAACTTCATCATGGACAACCTTCGTCAGTCGACCCGCTGCGCGTCGGACAAATTCGACCAGCACTTCGGTATCGCCGGCGCCTTCAACCGTCCCTGGGCCGTGAAGCAGGGCTGGTCGGGCGACTCGTACCCGGAGGGCACCTGCGGCCCTACGAGCGCGGTCTCGGCCAGGACGGCGGCCGGCGCCGGTTCCGCCGCCGCGGACGTGAATCTGACCCGCCCGGCCCTGCATTCCACTGGCACCGTCGGCGCCGGTGACCGCTCTATCGTGGCCGTCTACACACTGCACCCGGTCGGTACTTCCTACGGGAAGGCTTTCACCGACATCGGTCGGCTGACCCGTTCACTGAATGTTCCTGGTGGCGTAGCGCCGTCCGGAAAGTGGTATGGCACATGGAGTTCGCAGGTCAATGTCCGCAGCGAACCGCGCATCGCGAACAACGTGCTGACCCGACTGCCTGCCGGGGTGGAGGTACTGGTGGGCTGCCAGAAGAAAGGCCAGTCCGTCTCCGTACCCCCGTACACCAACGACTGGTGGGCGTATCTGCCCCAGTACGGCGGCTACATCTCCAACATCTACATCAGCCATCCGGCCAACCAATTGCCGGATGTCCCCCTGTGCTCAAGTCCTCGGTAATTCCAGGGCCGTAAGCACATGAGCAAAAACACAACGATCAGAGTGGGATCCACAGATGCTTGAGCTGAACAGCGGCGGCCGCCGCAAGACGCTGGCGATGGCGTTCGCCGCAGCCGCCTGCGCGACAGTTCTCACCTTGCAGGGCGCCTCCACCGCCCATGCCGCCAGCCCCTACGACGGCGCGGACCCGGCCGCCACAGGCTGCTCCTCGAACGCCAAGACCCTCGCCTCCGCGCCTCTCTATCTGCCCAACACGACCAGCCAGGTCGGCACCATCGAGATGCGCTACAGCAACACCTGCATGACCCAGTGGATCCGCGTCCACTCCAACCAAACCAGTTGCAGCGGTCACGCCTGCCGCAACAACGCGGAGATCACCCGCCCCGCCGGCGCGGACGGCCCGGCCCTGACCGTGGGCCGCGGCAACGTGGCCGCAGGTGAGCCCTATCAGTGGAGCCTGATGGTCTACACCCCCAACACCCGCTCCTGCGGAACCGGCAACGCCGACACAGGCAGCAACACGGCCTACCCGTACGGCGAGTGGGGCCGCCAGATCTGCGGCTGAGCCTCGGCAGAACCACGAACCACGAACCACGAACACACACGTTCTGGCAGGGAAAGGAACGTTCAGATGAGGTTTCGATGGCTTGTCGCCACCGCCGGCCTGGCCGCGGCGATCGGCACTACCGTAGCGTCGCCGTCCGCATCCGCCGCCGCCGGCTGTTGGCAGCACGCCGACGGCATCAGGTACTGGTGCAACAACGTCTCCGGTGCCCCGGTGTACGGATCGATAGGGAACAGCCGCCTGTATCCCAACCCCGACGTCGTCGTCGGCACCATGTACTCCAACCCGAGCTGGTTCTACTGCAAGGTGGACGGACAGGCTTACGTGGGCGGGCCACACCCGACGCGCTGGCTCAGGACCGTCGCCGACAACGGCCAGTACGGCTGGATGAAGGACACCGCCATCTACAGCGAGACTGACCCGGTGCGCGACTGCTACCCCACGTGACACCAGGGCTGCCGCACGGAAGGACCCTCGAACCGGGCGGCAGCCGGCCACGGCCGGCTCAGCGAGTCGAGCGCGGCCGAGAGCCAGATCAGGAGCCGCGGCTGGCGTGACCTACCTGTTCCCGGTCCCGCCCCGGAGCGACGACAGGACCAGGCGCCCGTACCGAGTCGTCAAGGCTGCCGCCGTGGCGGCGACCGACAGGCCGAGGGCGATGAGGAGGTGTGCCACGGAGTGGTCGTCCAGGACCTGGAGGATGCCCAGGGAGGTGCCGAGTGGCAGGCCGAGAATGGTGAGGAGGCCCAGGGCGCCGCTGATCTGCTGGCTTTCCTGAGTCTGTACGAGCCTGCTGTAGTCGCCCGCTTCGGCGAGGATTTCGTCGAAGCGTGCGGGCAGCCGGTGCTGGTTCTGAAAGGCGAGCAGCAGGTCGTTCGCCGGGCCGTGGGCGGTCAGGTGCTGCCGCCAATACGTGCTGCGGAAGACGGCGATGCTCCTCTCCAGGGTGGCGACCCGCCGTGCGAGTTGTGAGGAGTCGAACACTCCGGAGAGTTCGTCGGTGAGTTCGTCGATGTGATCGCGTTGGAGGACGCCGAGGAGCAGGGCGTCCAGATAGACCGTACGGGAGTGGAGGGCGCCGAACTCGAAGAAGTCGCCCTGACCGGTGTCGGGCCGGTGGCCGAGAAAGGCGGCTCCTTGCCGAAGTACGAGGGCGCTCCAGTCGGCCGAAATGCGTACCGCGCCCTTGAGGAGTTCGTGGACGATTTCCGGCGGAAGCGGGTAGTCCTCCGGTGTGGAACGTGACGCCAGTTGCCACAGCCATCGGTCGGCGGCTGCGGGCAGTTCTCCGTCCGGGCCCGTACGCAGGGCGGGAGTGTGCTGTGCCGTCGGAGCGATGAACGCGATCGTGTACGGCCGGGCGATCGCGAACGGCGCACCGGAGACACGGACATCGGCGACATCCGCGAGAAGCCTGGCCGGGTCGAATGGCCCGCTCAGTGGCTCGTCAGCGGTGTGCGACCGCCGTCCGGCCAGTGCCCGGAGTACGGGCAGCAACGGTCGCTCCACACTGAAGTGCAGGACAACGAGCGCGTGTTCGGGGTTGCGAGCCGTCGCGGCATGCAGAAGTTCCAAGCCGAGCAGATGCAGTCCGTCGTGCTTGATGTCCGTGGGCAGATGCCAGCGGCGGGGCCGCCCAGGCGCCCCGTACAAGGCTCGGGCAGAGGCGGGGGCGAAGTACGTCGACCTGGTCTCGACATCGGTACGGCGACTGCCCAACTCGAAGGGGAAGGGGCCTTCGGCCCAGTCGGGGACACGCGTGAGCCGTACGGGCAGCACGACGGTCAGCTCCTGGCGCGCGCCGGTGACACTGTCCAGGAGCGGAACACCGGCGGTCACCGGTAGTACTCGGCAGGATCGGGCTGGGCGAGACGGATCACGAACTCGGCCCGGTCGGGACTCTCGGAACTGACATGAAACCGCACGTGTTCCTCCGCTCGGATGGTCCGGAAGCCCTCGGTCACGATCTGCCGGTAGTCGAAGCTGTAGTACCGCTCGTCCTCGTCGTCCCGAATGATGCAGGAGCTGCGCAGTGCCTCAGTGATCCGGCCGGACGTCCAGGGAATGCAGTCCGCCCCGTAGACCCAGTGCTCGTCCTCGTCGTACTCGGCCGCCAACTCCTCGTCATGCCCTTGCACGTCGCGCTGCTGCTCCACGGTCCCTCTCGCGTCCCTCGACTGTGGCCGGTTGTGCCGCCCGCCCGGGGCCGCAAAGGACATGCGCAGGCTATCGCGGGCGTCCGTACGACAACAGGGCATCATGGGCCGGGGGTTGGGACTTGATCGAGTTGTCTTCCGCCTGATCGGACGCGTCGGACCATTCCCGATCCAGGCCGCGAGACGCGCGGGCGGCTCGTGGTCTTCGACCTCGACACCGGGCGCCATCAGGCGCCGGGGCCGTCGCCGATCCGGAGTTCGTCCCTCCTTCCTGGGCCGCCGTAAGAGGTCGCGGCGGCGCCGACCCGCCAAGTACGCCGCGAGCTCCCGTCCCGGGCAAGATCGACCGGATACCGTCTGTACCGGGTGATCGACATCCTGCTACTTTCCCGCCTGCGGACCAGGGAGAAGAGGATTCGGGTCACGGGGTGACGGACAACGAAGGCGAGCCGCTCCGGCTGTACAGAAAAGCTCTGAGGTACGCGGAATCGGACCCCGAGGTCTTCCTCGGCACAGCGAGGAGAGCAGCGGAGTCGATCCTCTTGGACATTGCACTTCGCGAGGCCGTCGGCTCCAAGCCGACGCTTGAGTCCCTTCTGACGGTGCTGACGGCCAAGGGTCTGGTACCTCCCAAGGTCGTTCTGGCTGTGCGCACGATCCAGAACTACGGCAACTACGGCAGTCACGCTCAGGACTCCTCGGCCGAGGAGATCTCCGCCGAAGATGTCCGACCGTGCCTCGACGCCCTGACACAGCTGGCCGTCTGGTACGGACAGACCAGCAGGTCCCTCGCGGAGGAGGCGGCCAGGCACAGGCTCTCGGATCGCCGACTCGGTACCGGAACAACTCGTCTCGCCGACTCGACCCTGATTGTGGTCAAGGCAGTGCTGTTGGGGTGCGGGCTTGAGAAGGCGCTGGCTCAGCGCAATCATCGTGTGCTGCCGGTCCAGCTCCCCTGGTCGGACAACCTCGTACGGGACGTGTCCACCAGGCTGCTCGACGCGGCGGTCTACAACGAGCAGCGCTCGCTCCGTCTGCTCGAATCGGACCAGGAGATCCGCGACCGGGTGGTGACAGTGGGACGGGTCGGCTACTCGATGGGCGGCCGCAACTTCTATCTCCTCGCAGCCTGCGACGGACGCTGGGGCGGAGTGACGGCCGAGGAGTTCCTGGAGAGGCCCGCCGGCGCTCAGATCGCGGTGCCCAAGCACAGCGACATGTTCGACAACCTGCTCTCGGCGTTGTCGACGGATGAGGCCGGCCTGGCCGACATGGGGGTGAGGATCCTCGACGTGCCTCATCATCTCGGCCTGGAACTGTTCCACTTGAACCGCGACGTTCTGGCGGTGGGCGGGCAGAATCTACGCATGCACGCGCACGACGACGACGCGTACTTCGAGCTGCTCAACTCCGAGATGCTGCCCGCCCGTACCCAGATGCGGTTGCGTTCCGCGGCTGCCAATGTGCTCATCGCGAACCGGACGTGGCTGGAAGAGCTGGATCTGCGCCCCGGGGAGCTGTATAGGCAACTGATGCGGTCCTTTCACGAGGTCGGTTCGGACGACGAGAGCTACGAGCGACTGGTCCGCGACCTGGTTGCGCACGCCTCGTTCCCCCCGGAGAGCCCACCCGAAAGCCGCGAACGGCTGGTACGGCATGTGTTGTTCGAGAGTTATCGCTGGGGTTGGCCGTCATGACCGCCATGAGACGTGTACTGGTCGTCGGAGGGACGAACTTCGACATCATCGCCCAGTCGGACCGGCTCCCTGCCGAGCACGAGAAGCTGCGCGGCAACGCGTGCACCACGCTGCCGGGGGGTGCTGCGGCGAACACCGCCGTGGGGCTGGTGCATCAGGGATGCTCGGTCCGGCTGGTGTCCGCCGTCGGTGACGACACCGCAGGCGCGATGTGTCTGGAGGTGCTGCGGGCGCGCGGCGTCGACACCACGCTGGTACGGGTGGAGGCGGGAGCCCGGACGAGCATGGCAGTCGTGATCGCGTCGACCAACAGCAAGAGAATGCTGACGTTCGCGGGCGCGGATCGTGACCTTGCCTTCAGCGCCGTCACGGAAGAGGACGTCCGTGGCTCGGATCACGTACATGTAGTCGGCGAACCCACTCCGGCGCTCAAACGCGTCGTCGGTCTCGCACAACAGGTCGGGTGCAGCGTCTCCGTCGAGTGGAACGGCAGAGACATGAGCGCATTGGCTCCGAAGAGGTCACTCAACTTCATGAACGCCGATGAAGCTGCCCGCCTTCCACTGGCTCACAGCACCGACATAGCCTCCACCGCACGGCGCTGCGCCGAGCTGGTTTCGGGGGACGTGATAGTGACCTTGGGAGCCGAGGGCGCCCTGTGGGCCACTGCAGACGGAGAACTGCTCCACGAACCGACCGTTCCGGTGGAACCGGTGGACAGGACGGGGGGCGGCGACGCGTTCGACGCCGGAGTCATCGCGGGCCGGCTCAACGGGGAGCCACCCGCGGTCTGTTTGCGACGAGGTCTCGACGCGGCACTTCATGTGATCACGAAAGTAGGAGCTCACCCGTGACGAGATGGCTTGGTGTTGCACTGCTTCCGCGTGCGGATCATCTGCGTGCGGCCGTACGACTGCAGAAGGACGTCGGCGGTGACGTGGCCCTGGAGCCGCCACTGCATTCGGACGGCAACCTGCCCCATGTCACCGTTTTTCAAGGCCCGTTCACCGACTCACTCGTCGCGGCCGAGGCTCTGGAGCGCATAGGAACATCGGCAGCGGACGCCGGCCTGTGCGGCGAAGTCGCCCTGTGCAGCGCAGGAGTGGTGTACCAGCCCACCGGCTGGCTGTTCCTCGCCCTCGAACGGCCGCCGCTGCTCCAGGACTTGCAGAAGGCCGCACTCGCCACGTTGGCACCTCACCTCGACCGCGCGGCCTTCGACGGAACCAAGGATCTCGCCCGTTTCACGGACGACGAGCGTGCCAGTTACAAGAAATACGGTTACCGCTACACGGGAGACGCCTACGCGCCGCACATGACGTTGGGTCGGGCTCCGGAGGATGTCGCCCTGGACTTGGTCCGCACCGCATCACAGCGGGTCGTCCTGCCAAAGGAGTGGGTCTTCGACCGGCTCAGCGTCTACGTCATGGGTCAGCACGGCGCCCACGCGGAGACGTTGTTCGAAAGGCCACTGGTCGCGAGGTGACCGAGGTGCCTGAGCCCCACGGGCGGCAGGGACGGCCCGCACTGCACGAGCTGCTCGCGGTCGCCGAGGAGGCCGTCGACGAGGCGGTCGGCTGGTTGTCGTCCGCCGGGGCGGAATGGTCCGCGACGCGCTTCAAAGCCTCCGGTGAGGAGGTGACGGACGCCGACGTCGAGGTGGAGGCACGGGTGACGCGGGTACTGGAGGCGCGTACACCGGAGATCCCCGTCGTCGGCGAGGAGTCGGCGGCCGCGCCCGACGCCCCGCTGCCGTCGCGCTGCTGGTTGCTGGACCCGATCGACGGCACGATGAACTTCACACGCGGTGCACCGATGTACGCCGTCTCCCTGGCCTACGCGGAGAACGGTGTCCCGTTGCTGGGGCTGGTGCACGCCCCGTCCCTGGGCCGACGGTGGTCGACCGGCCCGGCTGCCACCGGCTCGATGGCGGAGGCCGCTGTGGCATGCCAGCTGCGGCGCGCGGTCGTCGGCGTCTCGGGCACCGGCTCGGGCAGCGCACACACCCGACGGTTCCTCAATCGCCTCCAGAACGAGGCGTACCGGCTCCGGATGCAGGGCTCCATGGCCCTGGATCTGGTGGGCGTCGCAGAAGGCTGGCTCGACGCCTGCGTATGCATCGCTCCCAAACCCTGGGACGTCGCGGCAGGGGTGGCCCTCTGCCGCGAACGGGGATACGCGGTCCTTGGGGCAGAGGGGCGAGCGTTCTCCTTCGACTCACCAGTACTTGTGGCGGGTGGTGCAGCGCGTGCGCTCGCCGACCTGTGGGAAGGGTCTTGACGAGCCGGGGCCGCGCCATCGGATGTTGTTCCGCGGAGTGCAACACGGTTGCGTCAGCCGTCAGGCCCGGGCGTCAATGTCTCCGTCCTTGACCATCTTGAGGTCCAGATGCAGCCCGTCGTACTTGATGTCCGTGGGCAGATGCCAGCGGCGGGGCCGCCCAGGAGCCCCGTACAGGGCTCGGGCGGAGGCGGGGGCGATTCCGGGACGACCGGTTACCAGGACGTTCGCGCTGCTTCGTGCGAGGCGCGCCAGGAGTGCCGCCGCGTCCCCGGACGACACCACCTGCGACTCGCCGGTGCGCTCGTCGGTGGCCAGTGTCACCGCGGTCACAACAGCCCGCGGCTCGGCCGGTCCGTCGCCGGAGGTGAGACGGGCAAGGTGGCTGTCGAGGTCGATGATGGTGTCGAGGAACCCGTCGTAACGCACGATTCGGAAGTCCTCGCCCAGCAGCTGATGGAGAGGGCCGGAAGCGGCTCCGTCAGCACGGCTGTCGCTGTCGCCGTCGTCGTCCAGGACGACGAACCGGGTGAGTTTGGGCAGGCGGGTACGCAACAGCTCGCCTCCGTCGGAGGCGAGGACCGTACTCAGGTCGTCGGCGTCCTGCGAAAGCATCAGCTCCACGTATTCGAGGTGCACTCCCGACTCGCGGCAGAACAACTGGCACACGGTGTCCCGGCTGAGAACGAACCGCTTGGCCTGCCGGTAGCCGAGCGTGAGATACAGCCCGGCAAGGAACTCGCAGCGCTGCGCCACCTCGGGAGCCATGTCCGGCTCACCGCCGTTTGCCTCGTGTGGCGGTCAGTCCCACGATCGATCGATCACGAACCAAGGAAGATCGAACTTAAGGCCCTCTCGGAACCACCCGCCCGAAGGGTACCAAACCAGGGATAAGGCCTCATAAAACCCTAAGAACGGCCGTAGCTGAGGCTTGACCTGGACGGAAGAAGGCGGTCGGGGGCGAGAGGACGTCACGTCCGCAACCTGAAAGGTTCCAGGTTCCGCAGCAGCGCACGTCTGGCTAGCGTGACGGCGGGCTGGCGCAGAGGACCGGCCGAAGCCATCGAGAACTTGGGGAATAAGGATGCGGATGAAGCAGCGGGGGACGGCGCTGGCGGTGACGGGGCTCACGGTAGCGGCGGTCATGATGGGTGCGGCGGCGCCGGCGCAGGCGGCGGCGCCGAAGCGGAACGACAGTAAGACGGAGGCCGTGCTCCTGGTGCACGGCATCGACTGGATCGGCGAGGCCTCGTTCGACTGCGAGAGTGGTTGGAAGAACCTCAAGAGCGAGTTCAAGGAGCACTTCTGGAAGGGCAGTGTCCGGAGCGTCGCGTTCTACAAGAAGGACAAGAACTGCGACCTCCGCATCGCCTCGGCCGGTGCCAATGACGGCATAGACAAGCTCGGCAAGGCCCTCGCCAACAAGATCTACTCGGAGTACACCTCCAAGGGGAAGTCCGTCGACCTCGTCGGGCACTCCATGGGAGGGCTCGTCATCCGGGACGCGTTGTCGGGCGTCGCGAAGAAGCGGCCCGGCTACCCGAGCAAGCTGTACGTCGAGGACGCCGTGACGCTGGGGACCCCGCACAACGGCACGTGGTCGTCCCAGTGCATCTACACGGCATGCGCACAGATGAAGAAGGGCTCCACCTATATCGCGAACCTCAAGAAGAACCCGCAGTCCGCTCAGGGCACGGACTGGACGGCCATCGCCAGCGACGCCGACGAGGCGGTCGGGGAGGACACCGCGACCGGCGGGGACGTGCGCCACTGGGTCCGCTACAAGAACATCCCGGGGAAGAAGGACCACTCCCTGCTCCGGACCACCCGCAACAAGACCCTCACGCTGAAGTGGCGCAACCTGCCCAAGGCCGCGACCGGTTGGCGCAGCGGCGACGCCCCGCTCGACATGACCCGCACGGCTCTCTACTGGCACTCCAAGTGGTGACCCGTCACCCAGGCTGAACCTCTGCCAGGCCCACCTCTGCCGGCGCCGCCGGGCCCCCGTCCCGGCGGCGCCGTGCGGACGCGGAGGGCGCGGGCCAGGGTCGCGCGGTGGCCCGTCGACCGGAGGATCCGCACTGCCTCGTCCGCGAGCCGCGGCGGGCCTCTGCCATCACGTGAAGAGAAGGGTCGGCTCAGCGAGAATGTCACGCCCCAGTTCGCTCTTGTAGATCAGATCGATGCTGCCGAAGCGAGCGTGGGCGTAGTCCAGGCCCAGGGCTGCCACCGCGTCCCGCACTGCCGCCTCGGAAGAGCTCTCGATCTCCAAGAAGGTGTCCAGCTCCGGCCAGGTGTCGAAGTCGTAGGTGACGCCGTCCAGCCGCCACTCTTCGCGATAGTTCTGCTGATAGCGGACCTGCCGCAGACCGAGCGCCGCGAGCAGCTCCGCGGTCTTGGCCAGGTCGTCGACCTCGACCTCGATCTCGGTGGTCCCGTTGATGTGTGTGGCGTCGGTGACCTGTTTCAAGGTGAGCGTGGTCTTGCCGCCCTCGTCCCGCAGCCGCAGCCACTGTTCGCCCTGCACGGAGTCGTTCTCGAAGATCAGGCGGGTGAACATGGTCTTGGGGAAGACCTGTTCGGCCCCGGCGGTACGCAACGCGCCGACAGTGGCCTGCACGTCGATCTCCAGGAACTTCGCCTCGTACTCGTTCTGCGCCACGGTTCTCCCTCACAAGTGACAGCTTCTACTTCTACGCGTCAGGTCGTGGAACTCCTGCTCGCGAATCTTGGTTATCTCGCTGCACACGGCACTGTCGAGGAACTGGTCCAAGGGCAGACACAGGTCCATGCGCTGAATGCAGACACCCAGGTGGAAGGTCCCCTTGGGGTCGCGGTAGAGACGGACCCCGTAGTAGCCCTCGTGGCAGTCGGTCGGGTTGTTGAAGCGGCAACTCGCGCAGGTCTCTGGCAGGCGCACCTGCCGAATGTGCTTGGCCTTGATCAATCGTCCGCTGGGCAGCCGGTACGAGACCCGGAACCCTGACGCTCCGGCGATGAGGTGGATCTCCTGTGGCTCTGCTCGGAGTTCGGAGAGCAGTTGGTCGATGGCGTCCAGAGACATGTCGCCGTCTGCCAGCGAGGACAGAACCCGTAACGAGACATGTGGGGTGTACCGGTCGAGGAGACGGTGCACACGCTCCATGTGACTGTGGCCGGGGACAACCACATTGGCACGCACATCGATTCCCTCTTCGGCCGCCACCTCGATCGACCGTTCCAGGGCTTCGATCTTGCGTGTCGCCAGGGAGGCGGACCTGTACCGGACGTTCTGCACCTGTGCCAGTTCCTCCGGCGAGCTACCGAAGATCGAAAAGTTGACGCGGTCCAACCCGGCCTTCGCGCACTCAGGAAGGATCCTGGCGCCGTTCTCGCCGTTGGAGGTGACTCCCACGCTATATCCCTCCTCCCTGGCCAGGGCGACGATCGCGGGAAGTTTGGGATGCAGGGTGGGTTCGCCCCCTGTGAGGTGAACCTCCTCGAACCCCAGAGCGTCACGCAGTTCCCGCAACGCGGTTCGGAACATCCCATCGGGGAAGACGGGCGCTGCCGCGAAGCGTGCTCCGTTGGTCGCGAGGTAGATGGAGACACGTCCAGAACGGCCGACAGCGCCGAATTCACCTGCGGACTGGGCGTGGTTGTCGGCGGCTACCGGCGTGCCCTCGTTATGGCAGAAGACGCAGGTCATCCCACAGGCGTCGATGACCTTCACCCGCAGGGTGCGGTCCACGGTGACCCGGATGGGAACGACGTCTCTGATGCCGTTCAGGGTGCGATGCTCGAACACGACGTGCAGCTCCTTCGTCGGAGACATGGCTGTTGGAGCGCCCCCTGCCAAGGCTCGGGGCAGTACGCCAGGGGCGGGCAGCACATTCGTCTGTCGTGGCGTGCTGGAACGGTGGCACGCTATTCCTGGCTTCCTCATGCTCAGGCCGAACGAGTGGCCCTGGGCAGTTCCGCGGCGCCATCGACAGACTGGGGATCCGGCGCGGTGCCGGCGCACCTCGGGACCTGAGGCGGCCTGGCGACCCCAACGACCGTACGAAGAGCCGGAGTATCGCCTCAACGAAATTGCGGAGAATTGCGGAACATCAACCGAGGGCGCTGATAGCTGAGTTGATCAAGGCGCGGGCGGCTATGCCGTGGACGGCCATCTTTGTCAGCTCCCCGAACGCCTTGCGGTAGTCGGCAAGTTCGCGCGGCTGTACGACGTTGACTTCGGCGGTGAGGGTCTCCACGACGCTGCGCGTGCCGTCATGGAGGTAGAACGCCTCCAGTGGCCACATGGTCCTTCGAGTTGTAAAGGGGATGACGCCGAGGGAGACGGAGGGGAGCGGCATCACGGTCAGCAGATGCCTCAGTTGTCCGGCCATCGTCTCGGCGTCGCCGACGCGGTAGCGCAGGACGCTCTCCTCCATGATCACGATGAACCGGTGTCCACCCTCGTACAGGAACCGGCTCCGGGCGACGCGGGCGGCGACGGCTTCGGAGACGTCGTTGGGGGTGCCCTGGAAGTCGGTGATGGCCTCTATGAGGGCCGTGGCGTAGGCGGGGGTCTGGAAGAAGCCGGGCACGACGTTGGAGACGTAGGCGCGAGTGACGCCGGTCTGCGCGTAGAGGTCGTAGAAGTCCTCTTGGGTCTTGCGCATGCCGTTGCGGTGGCTCCTGCGCCACTCCACGTACATCGAGTCGACGGCGCGGGCTGTGGCGATCAGGTCGTCGGCCTGGTCGGCCGCGTCACAGGCAGCGCACCAGGCGCGGATGTCCACGTCTGTGGGCTGCACTTCGGCCTTTTGGATGCGGGTGGTTTTCGCCGGGTGCCAGCCGCACCGGGCGGACAGTTCCTTCCCGGTGAGGCCGGCGTCCTTGCGGAGGTGCGTCAGGCGTACGGCGAGCGCTTCACGGGCCGCCTGAGCGCTGGACGAAGGGGAGGTGGGCATAAGGGCGGGGCCGGGGGTCAGACGGTGTACTTCTCGTGGTCGACGGCACGCTCCCACACGGCCTCGAACGCGTCGGAGCACAGCTTGACCACGGCGGGGTCCTCGCTGAATTCCTTGGGCGGAACCGCCCAATCACCGTCCCCGGTGAAGATGTTGAACTGCACCAGGCGGTCGTCGAACAGCCAGAAGTCGGCTCCCGGTAGGGCGATGTCCACGGCCCGCCGACGGGGCAGCCAGCGCACCAGCTCACCTGCCTCGACGTTCAGCGGGGTGGCGGCGTGTTCCCACCGGGTGTAGTCCGTCACAGGCTCGGAAACGATCCTGGCTCGACGCATCACCACGCCACGGCCAACGGCCTCCCGCACCATGCACAGCCACTCGGGCCACCACCGCGCCGTCGGGTCGAGATCGATGTGGCCGGTGCGCTTGAACTGCTCGAATTCCTCGGCCTCATCACCGACGCCGTACGCGTCACGCATCTCCAGATGCACCGCACTGCGGCGCGTACCGGCCAGCAGCTCAGCGAAGCTCAGCACGCCGCTCTGCGACATTGCATGCCTCCCTCAGAATCGGCACCATGCGGGCCGGGATGCGGATCACTGTCTCGTGGGCGGGGATTCCCACCGCATGCCCGGCGACCCACTACGTACCGCTGACCAGTGCCTCCAGCGCTTCCTCGGCCTTGACGCCCTGGAGGACCAGGTCAGCCGTCTCCTCCTCCACCCACACCGTCGGCGAACCCTCGCCCCCGGTGTTCGGGTCGATCCCAATCAACTGTAGGTCCACGATTCCCTCCCGGATCAAGACGGTTGCGCACACTTGCGTGTGACGCTTCCGAAGGGGGCGAAGGCCGTCAAGAGTACGGGGCAAGTTCGGGCGATGATGGCTTGAACCCACCGGTTCTCAACCGCAGAAGCTACGGGAGCCCGGGAAACCGCACGATGCCTATCGGCGCTGTCGGTGCCTCAGCCCAGGGGTGCACCGCGACGGGACGTGGCGACGAGCCCGACACGGCCAATACACGGTCGCATTCCCACCTGGGACCGGGCCCTCCATACCGGCCGGTCCCGGGTGTGGCCGGTGGTTACCGCCAGTTCCTCGGGGATGGTCACCTCCCCCCCCGCACCAGTGCTACGGTCGCGCGCAACGCGCCCTAAGGCAGCGAACGATGATCTGGGCGCTCGCCGGTGGGCGCCTCAGAGTTTGGCTGCCTGCAGTGCCGCTATGAAATCAGCCCACGCTTTGTGACTGAGGGACAAGCAGGGACTGAACCGGTCCTTGCTGTCCCGTACGACTGTGCTGTCCTGCACGAAAGCGGCCTCGACGCACTCGGTGGTGTTACCGCCGCTGTGCGACGACTTGAACCAGGCGGGCTCGGGGCCAAGCTGGAGATCGGCGGGCATTCAAAGCTCCTTGCGGGCGTCGTGGATCATGGCGGAGGAGGCCTCCATGTCCAACGCTTGTGCGCGGAGATACTCGAACGCAAGCCTGTACTTCTCCAGTTCGTCTTCTTGCTCCAGGAAGAGTGCGCCGGTGTGGAAGTCGACGTACACGACGTCGAGAGCTGGTTCCAGGCCGCCGATGATGACGAAGCTGCCCAGTGCCGCGGCATGCGCGCCCTTGGAGAACGGCAGTATCTGGAGTGTGATGTGAGGAGACTCGTTGGCTTCGAGTAGCCGGTCGAGTTGATCCTTCATCGTCTGCGGTGACCCTACGACCCGGCGGATCACGGACTCGTCGAGGATCGCCCACAGGCGCGGCGGCTTCGGCCGCGCCAGGATCTCCTGCCTCTTCATGCGGATGTCTACCAGCCGCTCGATCTCGGTCGGCTCCAGAGGCACGTCGTTGGCCCTCTGGAGCGCGGTGCTGTACGCCCGGGTCTGCAGGAGTCCGGGGACGTAGACGCAGCAGAAGTGGCTCTCGTGAACGGCTTCGTCCTCAAGAGTGAGCAGCAGGTTCATGCTCTCGGGGATGGAGTCCGCGAAGGAACTCCACCAGCCTTGTTCCTTGGCGTTCTTGGCGAGGTTGACGACTGCTCGCCGCTCGGCGTCAGTTGCCCCGTACTCGCGGCACAGTGCGTCGATCACCAGCCACTTGACCGGTCCGGCCTGAGTCTCGTACCGGCTGACCGTCGCCTTGGACACGCCCACCAGCCGTCCGGCTTCCTCAAGAGTCAGCCCTTTCTGGGCACGCAACTTCCGCATCATCGCACCCAGTTGGCGACGGCGCGTGGTGGTCCGTACGGACATGGGGCTCCTCCGCGTGACCGCCGGGCGATGGCTCGGCGGTCCTTCAGGCTAGGGAGCGTGGGAGCGGGTCGACTACCAGATTCACCCGATGGGTTCTCGTGAGAAGTTACACAGCGAGACTTCTCTGTGCCATGCTCACTCGTGGATCGCTACGCAATGCAGTCGTATGGATACGGCAGGCGCAGGCATGCGTGGCATGGGAGGGAGGAGTAGCCATGCCTGGCTACGACATCACCGAGCCCCAACTTCGCTGTGTCCTGCCCTTCGCGGCGGCGCCGGCGGAGGTACGTCTGCTCCGCAGAGCCGCCGCTGCGCAGTTGGCGCAGTGGGGATTGCCGGCAGCTGCTGATGAGGCCGAGTTGGTCGTGACCGAACTCGCGACGAACGTCGTCAGGCACGTTGGCGAAGGGGCTTCGGCAACTTTGGTTCTTGAGCGGAGAGGTGAGCGGCTGCGCGTTGAGGTGCACGACAAGAGTCGTACGGTGCCGACTCTCAGGTCGGCGGGCTGTGACGAGGAATTTGGACGCGGCCTGCACCTCCTCACCTCTCTGGCGGTGGACTGGGGGACGGTTCTCACGGCGATGGGCAAGGCGGTCTGGTGCGAGGTCGAGGTCGACAAGGTGCAGGCGTGCCGACGGGTCGAGAGGGCTGTTGAGGTCCTGGAGACCTATCAGGGTGTCGATGGCTCTGCAGCCACTCTGGGGCGCCGTTGGGAGGTCGTGCTGGAGGAGTCGGCGGTCGAGCTGATCGCTGACCTGCTCCACTGGACGGCCGCGCGCGGCTTGGACCCGGATGACATCCTCGACCGAGCGCAGATGCATTACGAGGCGGAGGCGGCCTGACCTCTTCGCGGTCTGGGCGGTGTTGTTCATCCACGGGTGGGGTCGCCGTGCGGCCGGCCAAGCCGGCGGCTACCTCACCGCGGCCCGCAGTATCGCGCCGGCATCGCCACTAGCACCTTGTTCGTGAAGCTCCAGGGCTACCCGCATGACGTCCTGATCCTCTTGGTCCCGGCCATAGATATGGATCAAGTTGTCGGCGAGGCGGTTCTGGCGCTGCTGCCGGAGCGTAAGCAGCACCACCGCGGTCTCGGCGGGACTGAGGACTTCCGTGGTCTGGCGCAACAGGGTGAGCGCTGCGTCCTGACTTCCGCTCCTGCCCAGCTCTTCCGCCTGCGCCGCCACTTGGCGTGCCGCCATCACATCTTTCCGGCTCCGCCGCCGGTCCCCCCTTCGGCGGGGGACCGGCGGCGGAGCCGGATTGGCCTGAGCTGCCAGACGCGCTTGCAGGCCGGCTTTGTCTGCAGTCAGTTCCGTAACCTCTGCCCGCAGCATCGAGGTTTCGCGTTTCAGTGCGGCCAGTTCCGCGGTTCGCTCGCTCAGGTTGGCGCACCGGTCACAGCGCCGTTCGTCCACAGCTGTGGCACGCAACTTCATGAGGCCGTCGAGGCTGATGCTGATCGCCTTGTTGTCGCCAGCGTCTGAGCAGGCTTCCTTGTAGAGGGTCTCGATGAACTCTGGCGGGGGGATTCTCTCGCCGCTCAGGAATCGCGACAACGAAGTTGGATTGCTGTACAGGCGTTTTGCGGCTTCTGCTTGAGTAAGTTCCTTATTTCCCGGTTCCGCTGAAATTTCAGATTTCAGTTGGCGGCACAGGTCACCGAGGGCCACTGCGAGTGCCCGTCTACCAGGGGAAACGTCGTTGCCGAACCTCTTCTCTATCCAGCCGCGCCCGACCGTACTGCCCCCGCCTGACGCCATGTGACCCGGCCTTCCCGTTGCCGTTCCCTGGGTTCCAAGTCCCAGCCCTGTGCCCGCAATTGTGCATGACACGTCAAGGCGGTCGGTGTGCTTGCTCTTTTGCGAGCAAGTGTTTTGTGGCTGGACTTTCATTCGGTTCGTAGTGCGAAACTGGATGAGCCGCCCGGGAAGCGGGGGACGCGAGACTGCGTGAGCGCTGCCGGTTGCTTTGTGGTGGAAGCGGCATGTTCGTACACGACTTGACCGGAGGTGCTCATGGCATTGCCGTCCTATCAGGACGTGAAGGGGGGCAAGTCACAGGTTGCGCTGTGGCTGATCGCGGAGGTGGGGGAGGGGAACATCTTCACCAAGGTGCAGTTGCGTGAGGCCTTCCCTGACGCCGCGCAGATCGACAGGCGGTTGCGGGAACTTCGGGATCACGGCTGGAGGTTCGACACGAGCCGTGAAGACCCCTCGCTGCGCCAGCAGGAGCAGCGGTTCGTGACTAGGGGTGCCGACGTCTGGATCCCGGGCAAGTCGAAGGCGCCGAAGCACAAGAACAGCCTCACCGCCACGCAGCGCGCGAGTGTCATGCACGATGACAACAACCTGTGCCGGTCCTGCGGCATTGGAGCCGGCGAGGCGTACGAGGACAGCGGCGGCATCGAGCTTGCGAAGCTGAACGTGTCCCGCCGCAAGGTGCTGCACAGCGATGGGACCGAGGAGTACCAGCTCATCACCGAGTGCAAGAGGTGCGGAGTTGGTGGGGGCCCTGACCGTGAGGTTGACCTCGGGATGCTGCTGGACCTCGTAGAGGACCTTGCTCCGATGGAGCAGGCGCTCTTCGCCAAGTGGATGGCGGCTGACCAGCGCACGTTCAGCCCGATCGAGAAGGTCTGGGGCATCTACCGGACCCTGCCCCAGGAGTCGCGTACCGCGGTGGCCCAGGCCATCGACGAGATGCTCGGCTGATCAGGAACATCACGGACGAACAGACCAGACAGAGACAGAGGACGGGGTAATCATGCTGCGGGAATTCCCGCCGCCGCCGCGTGCGGCAGAGTTCAGCGAGCTGATCAAGAAGAGGCTGGAGGATGTGCAGGGCGCGGGGGGCACGAGGGAGACCGTCACGGTTGACTGGAACGGGCAGCAGACGCACGTCGACGTGATCGACCTTCCGCTGAGCGGCCTCTACCTCAATCCCGGTACGCACCGCATCAGGGCACAGCGCACCTTCGATCCGGTCCGGGACGAGGCCCTGGAGAAGGAACCGTTCGGCGACGACGGGCAGGATTACCTGCGCTCTCTGCTGGTGGCACGCCCGGACAACCCGGACCTGCGCGACCCTGACTTCGACAAGCTGAAGGAGGATCTGCAGAAGTTCGGCCAGAACGATCCTGGGCTGGTCACTCACCATGGCGTGCTGGTGAACGGCAATACGCGAGCTGTCGCGCTGAGGGAACTCGGCGTGCAGTCCATGCGTGTGGGTGTGCTGCCGTCGTCGTTCACCCAGGCGGACATTGACGCGGTCGAGCTGGCCCTCCAGCTTCGTCTCGACCAGCGGCGCGATTACACGTACATTAACCGGCTGCTCGCGATGGAAGAACAGGCCTCGCTGGGGCGGACCCCTGAGCAGATCGCCAAGGAGTTCCGGATCCGGACGTCGACGTACCACCAGGAGCGGTGGATCCTCAGCACGATCAAGGAGCTGAACGGCCGCAGCAAGAGCGGTGGGGGTGTGGAGCTTCGGCTGGTCGACTGGGAGGGAGCCCAGGAACGACTCAAGGAGCTTCAGCGCCTGTATCTGAAGCTGGAGACCCTGGACCGGGACCAGGCGGAGATTCTGAAGGAGTGGCGGCTGGCCGCGATCCTCCTGGACTTCTCGAAGACGGACGTGCGGCATATCGACGAGGAGTTCCTGAAGCAGGGGTATCTGGGGAAGGCGCTGCCCGCGAACTTGGTGGAGGGCGGCGAGGCTGCCCAGCCGGAGGCCGTGTCCATTCCCGGGCTGGGCCTGGAGGTGCCGGCGGCCTCGTCCGCCGTTTCGGCAGCTCGGGCTCTGAATGACCGGATCCTTCGTGCGGCAGCCACCGTCCGCAATACGAAGACGGAACTTTCGGACACCGAAAAGTCCAAGGCCCAGGCCCTGCTTGACGACGCGAAGACCGCGTTCGATCAGGCCATCGAGTTCCACGGTCGGGACGCCCGGGTCCGTAAGCGTAAGCAGTTGGCTCCCGCCCGTCTCGCCGATGCCAGCGCCAACATTGACCAGTGCGTCACCGACCTTGTCCAGGCCCGCACGTCGAACAGCCTGGACGAGGAGGCCTTCGACGAGGCCGTGCTCAAGCTCCGGGGCAGTCTCCGCAAGCTCGCTCAGCAGGCCGGGCGCGGCATTCCGAACCCCGGCGACGGGGTCTCGTGGCTCCTCGCGGCCGCCGCTGCGGAGGGCCTCCAGTGACGGAGAGCACAACGGAAACGTCCCTGCACCTGGGGTTCGACGCGACCCGCACCCGCGTAGTCCTGAAGACCACCGATCAGTACAGGCAGGACCTTGTCCAGTTGGCCGCCCGGTTCCGTACCGGCGGCCAGCTTGGCCCGCTCTCCGCCTCGGTCGCCCTTGATGAACTCCTTGCGGATTTGGGTGTTCTCGGTAGTTGGCCGCACCACGTGGGTGTGGAGTGGGCGCCGGAGCTGCGCAGCCTCGTGGCTGGCGTCATTAGGGACGCGAATACGGTCAAGGAGCGGCTGGCCGGTTTTGAGACGTCTCCGGCAGTCGCCTCCGCCGATGTTCCGAGCATGCTCGGCGATGCCTGGGAAGGCGAACTCAACTCCTTTCAGCGCCGGGACATCGCGAAGCTGCTGTCGTTGGGGCATGGGGCCAACTTCAGCGTGCCTGGGGCGGGCAAGACCCGCGTCGCCCTCGCTGTCTACGCCGCGCAGAAGGCCCAGCAGAAGGTCAGCCGACTCTTGGTGGTCTGCCCCAAGTCGGCCTACGAATCCTGGCGTTACGAGACGGCTGTCTGCTTCAGCTACCCGTTGCGCACCCATGTGCTTGACGGCTCCATGGACCAGTGGGCGGAGGTGCTGATCGTTAACTACGAGCGACTGGACCGGTCGCTTTCTCTGCTGGCGGGCTGGCTCAAGTCCGGCCCCTCGATGATCATCCTCGACGAGGCGCACCGGATGAAGCTGGGTGCGCGCGGTACGTACGGCGCGGCATGCATGGCACTTGGCCCGCTGGCCGAGCGCAGGCTGATCCTGACCGGAACCCCGGCGCCGAACGGTTCCAAGGACCTGGAGAACCTGCTGGGCTTCGTCTGGCCGGGCCATGGGCAGCGCACAGTGGTGCAGGCCGTGGCCGGCGGTGACCTCGCCTACGCGAGCACGGTCCTCAGGCCCTTGTTCACTCGCACGACCAAGCAGGAACTTGGCTTGCCGCCGATGCGACTGCGGATGCGGTACGTCGACATGCCGGACCTGCACGCCGAGATCTACAGCTCCTTGGTGGGGGGCATGAGCAACCGCGCTGCTCGCGAAGACCTCAGCTCTCTGGGTAAAACGGCACTCCGTCTCTTGATGGCGGCGACGAGCCCGGCCCTCCTGCTGGAGGGTGCCAGCCGCCACGAGCCGCTGGTCTACCAGTTGCCTCCGCTGGAGGTCCCGGTAGGCACTTCGTTGTACTCGCTGATGCAGGATCTTCCTGACTACGAGCTGTCACCCAAGTACAAGGAAGCCGTCGCGATCGTCGCCGAGAATGCGGAGCAGGGCCGCAAGACCCTGGTCTGGACGACTTTCGTTCGAAGCCTGATGACGCTGGCGCAGATGTTGGAGAAGTACAGCCCGGCGGTTGTGTATGGAGGCACACCAGACCGCGACGAGCAACTGCGGCGCTTCCGCGAGGACCCCAGCTGCATGGTGCTGATCTCCAACCCCGCGACACTGGGCGAGGGCATCAGCCTCCACCACGTCTGCCACGATGCCGTCTACGTGGACCGGGACTTCATGGCCGGCCGTTTCCTCCAGAGCCTTGACCGGATCCACCGTCTCGGCCTTGCCCCCGGCACTGATACGCGCGTCACAGTCGTCGCTGCCCGCAACACGATTGATGAGGTGGTCGAGGTGCGGCTGGATCAGAAACTTGAGTTCATGGGCAAGATTCTTGACGACCCTACGGTGCAGCAGCTCGCTGACCTGGAAGAAGAGCCCTCGGTTGCGGCTGGCCTTGCTCCGAGTGACATCGAGGCTCTTCTGCGTCATATGGGCGGGGCGTAGCTCTCGGTGACTCAGCCCTTAGCGCTCTACCCGGATAGAAGAGAAGGGGGGAGCGATGCGAGACTCATGGTGTCAAGTGTCCAAGAGCCAGTGCATGATCATGATCTCTGGGACACTTGAGATCGGTTTTGAGTCATCTCTGGAAGGAGCGCTATGCACCCCCGCGGTCGCCAGCGTCCGCAGTTCACCCAGCCGTTGACCTCTTTGGAGATCTGTGCTGGAGCAGGCGGGCAAGCCGTTGGGCTGCATAACGCCGGGTTTGATCACTTGGCGCTCGTGGAGTGGGATCAGCACGCTGTGCGGACACTCAGGGCGAACGTGAACAGTTGGCCTGGGTGGGACAAACAGCGTATCGAGGCGCTGGAACCGATGGATGTAAGGGAATTCCTTGGGTCCAAAGTGCACAAGAGCCTTGGGCTTGAGGAGGGCGAGCTGGATCTGCTGGCCGGTGGCGTTCCGTGCCCCCCATTCTCCCTTGCGGGGAAGAGGTTGGGAAAGGATGACGAGCGCGACCTGTTTCCGGATGCTTTGAGGATTGTTAGGGATCTGAAGCCCAAGGCTGTAATGATCGAGAATGTTCGAGGGATTCTGGAGCCTCCTGAGGTTTTCATTGATTACCGCAGGGATATCCTGGAAGAGCTTCGCGAGCTTGGCTATGTGATTCCTGAGATCAGTGAAAGTTCGTCAGCTGAAAAGCAGGACAGGGATATGCGTCAGGTTTGGCGCAGAATGGATGCGAATAGATTCGGTGTCCCTCAGCTCCGTCCGCGCGCTATTCTCGTAGCGATTCACAAGGATGTCCTGGCGTCTTCTGGTGTTGAATTTCTCTGGCCACTGCAGCTCGAAGGGAAACGGGCAACCGTAGTGGAGGAACTTGCCGTGAGCATGGAGGCTCGCTGCCGGAAGTTCTGGAACAAGAACAAGTACGGAGAGCGTGCGAAGCCTGGTGAGCGCTCTGGCAAGCATGTGTATCAAGACTGGCTGCGCAAGGCCACCGAGGCTGCCGAGGCGGGTAGGGGCATCGCTCCGACCCTGGTGGGGGGGTCAAGGAAGCATGGAGGTGCCGACCTTGGTCCCACCAGAGCCAAGCGTGCCTGGGAAGCTCTGGGGGTCGACGCGATGGGTCTCGCGAATGACCCCAGTGAGTGTGACCCGGAGCGGGACCTCTTTCGGGATGCCGGTCCTATGCTGACCGTTGAACAGGCTGCCATAATCCAAGGATTCCCGGAGGACTGGAAATTCCCAGGGAAGAAGACGGCTAAGTATCGGCAGGTGGGAAATGCGTTCCCGCCTCCCGTGGCGGAATCTGTGGGACGGGCTATCGCGGCTGTGCTGCGTCCCGAGCAGTGCGATGAATTGCTCCATGGGTACGAGATGGACGCAAATGGGGCCGATGCTGACGTGCCCCGTCTAGAGCAAATGGCTCTCTCTCTATCAGGTGTTTCGTGAGCCAGCCGCCCGGCGCGCAATAACCGTTGCAGCGATCTTGCTCGCGCAGACGCTTGATGGCTCGTGCTCCCAGAAGCGGAGCACGAGCCAACCAGCTTCCTTGAGGCGCTCATCGGTATCGCGGTCACGCGCTACGTTGCGTAGGACCTTTTCCGACCAGTATCCCGAGTTTGTTCTCGGCGGAACGTAGTGCTCGGGGCAGCCGTGCCAGTAACAGCCATCGATGAATACGGCTACCTTTACAGGGCGGAAAACCATGTCCGCAGTACGGCGAAGATCGGGAAGAGGCCGTGCGCACACTCGGTAGCGCAGCCCTTGTGCGTGCACCAGTCGGCGAATCAGCTGCTCGGGCTTGGTGTCACGGTTGCGGATCGCCTGCATGTTGCGACGGCGAGCTGCGGATGAAGCCCAGGAGCCTTCTGGTGCTTGCCAATTGGGATCTTCAGACACACCACAGAGACTAGTACCGGTCCGGAGCTGTGGGCACCTCGTTCTGGTCAGGGCCCTTGACGTGAGGCGGGCCACCGGCTCCTTGGCCTTGGGGCGCCGTAGGGCCACTCGCTTCTTGGCAGTGTCGTGCTTCCGCGGCCCGGGTCAAGGGCGCTTCGCGTCGCCTTCGGCGATCGGCCTGCGGCCGACCCTTGACCCGGGCCGCTCCAGCACGGGGTAGAAGCGAGCGAGCGGCCCGGGAGGGTGGGTGGACCGGCCGGGGGTGGGGTGAGGTCGGCTGGGTTGTGGGGCGGGGGTGCGGGGCGCGGTCTCGCCTCGCCAGCACGCCGGGTTTGCTTAGCGGCTGCAGGTGGGTGGGTGGGTGGCTCGGTTCGCTCCGGCTTGGCGGTCTGTTGGTTGTGGGGCCGTTACGCCCCGTGGCACGCCTCGTACGTCTGGCCCGAGCCGCACCAACAAGCTGACCCCTTCTGTGGGGGCCACGCCACTGCCAAGCCTCGGGCAGCGAGCGTCGTCGCGTACTGCGGTAGCAGGTCCGGTTCTGCGGGGGAGGTGCTCTCCGAGGCTGCGAAGGCCTCGTAGGACGGGACTGTGCCTGTGACGATGCCCAGGTTGGGGGTGCCGGAGGTGGAGAGTTCTCTGAGGGAGGACTCTATGGTCGCGAGGTGTTGGGTGTGGGAGGGGTACTCCGTGAGGAGGGTCGGGTAGGCCGCCAGCAGTTCTGACAGCTCGGGCGCCGGCCAGTGCAGGACCGCTACCGGGAACGGGCGGGAGAGGGCCTCGCGGTAGGCGTTCAGTTCTGCTCGTAGGCGGGTGATCTCGGCCTGGAGTTCTGCTGGGTTGTCCGAGCCCAGGGACCACACGCGCTTCGGGTCGTGGAGTTCGTCCAGGGAGATTGAGGACGAGTGGAGGGTGTCTGCCAGGGCGTCCCACTCGTCGTGGGCCGCGCCCAGCATGCGGCGGACCCTGTGGCGGCCGACGAGGAGGGGGCGGGCGGTGTAGGGGGGTTCCGGGACGTCTGTCAGGAGGAGGGTCACGGCTGTCGTGAAGGTGTCGTGGGCCGCTTCCAGCTCGTCGTGGGACTCCAGCGCCTCCGCGACGATCACCCAGGGGGCCGGGTCGCGCGGGGCGGCTGCCCTGACGCCCTCGATGATCGCCCTTGCCTCCGCCTCGTGGCCGTATTCCCAGAGGTTGGAGGCCTTCAGGGCGCGTACCAGGTGGGGGTTCTCCAGGGGGGTGGAGTAGGACAGGAGGCGGTCGTAGAGGGTGGTCGCGGCGGGGCGGTCGCCGGACAGTTCGCGGTGGGCGGCGGCCTGGAGGAGGAGGTGTTCGGCGTCCTCGGGGTAGAGGTCGGCGGTTCGCTCCAGGCGGGCCGCTTCGGCGGGGTGGTCGACGTTCTCGGCAGGCGTGTCGGGGCGCATGGACGACACCGTACTGGCCGAGGGGGCGGCGGGGTGAGCTATGTCCAGGTCGGGGCTCCGCCCATTCCGGACGGGGTGCCCTACCTGATCCCGCGACGCCGTGGGTGCCTATTGGCAGATTTGTCTCGCCTGGCGCGTCGTGCTTACGCGTGCCGGCGAGACGAATCTGCCAATTGGGCCGGTCATCTGGGGGGAAGAGAGGGGGGCGGATGCTGGTGGGGCCCGGGTGGGCTCCGGCCGCCTCTCCTCGCTCCTCGCTCCTGGCGGCTAGATTGTCACGCCGTCGATCTGCAGCGTCTGCACGGCACCCGCCGCGAACGGGACCGCCACCGACTTGCCGTTCAGGAACGTGTCCGAGTACGCGCGGTAGCGGTCGCTGCCGCCCGACGTGTGGGTGTTCCAGCGGGGGACCAGGCCGCCCGAACCGCCCGTCACCGTCGTGAAGCGGGAGAGGTCGAAGGTGAAGGTCTGGGCGGTGGTGGCCGTGTTGATCGCGACTATGACCAGGCGGCGGGCCGAGGCGTCGTACGCCGCCGCCGTGTAGCTGGAGCCCGCGTCGAGGATCGTCATTCCGGGGCGGATGTGGCGGCTGAACTGCGCCATTACGTAGTACTTGGTCTGGATGGTGGTGGGCTGGAGGGTGTTCGCGTCGTACGCGATCATCGCCCAGCCCGCCGTCGGGTCCATCACCTGCCAGTAGACCCAGGCCGTGGGGTGCAGCCAGCGGAAGTCGTAGCAGAGGTTTCGGGCGAGGGTCCAGCCTGTGCCGTCGCTGTCGCCCGTCTCCGAGTTCCAGAGTTTCTTGCCCGATGTGGTCACCACGTCCGTGTACAGGAGGTCTCTGCGGCCGTTCGCGCCCTGGTAGCCGTGTACGTTCACCTGGCTGACCAGGGCCTTCGTCGAGGCGCCGAAGGAGTTCCAGGTCGAGCGGGCCGTGTCGTAGTTCGTTTCGTCCGAGGCTGAGATGCGGACGGACGTGAGGCCTCGCTTGTCCAACTCGCTGCGCATGTAGGGGAGTACGGCCGCCTGGACGGCCGGGTCCATGTGGCAGCCCTCCTGGGTGCCGGTCGCCGTCCACCAGGTCGACGCCGGTTCGTTGAAGGGGTCGACCGTCGCGAAGTTCACGCCCCAGTTGTTCTTGGCGTGGAGGGCCACCGCCGCCAGGTGGGAGGCGTGCTGGCGGTAGTTCCAGGACTGGAGGTTGTTGCCGCCGCCCGCCGCGCCCGAGGGGTTGTGGTTCAGGCACATCCACCACATGGGGGAGTTGGCGAAGAGTTCCGTCGTCGCGCCTCGCGCCACCGCCTTCGTCAGGGCCGCGCGTTGGTTCGTGTCCGCCGTCCAGTCCCAGGCCGAGGAGGTCGGGTCCTCGTTGTTCCAGTCCTGCCAGAAGCCCTCGATTTGTTTGAAGGCCGGGATGTTCGGCGATTTGACCATCGTCTCGCCGCCCACACTGTTCCAGCTGCACGCGCCCAGGTTGTAGCGGGCGATGTTCATGCCCAGGCCGGGGAGCGCCGTGCCGTTGTACGTCGTCGTCCTGGTGGTGAACCAGAGGTCGGCGAAGTCGTCCCGCGCGCCGAAGACGTTCGCCCACCAGGCGAGCGAGGTGCCCCAGCCCTCCCAAGTGCCGTACTTGGTGGCGGGGTTGACGGCGATGGTCGCGTCCGCGTGTGCGGTGCCGGTGCCGAGGGCGGTGCCCGCGAGCGCGCCGCCGGCCGCGGCCAGCAGGGCGCGTCTGCCGAACGCCGGGGAGCGGTCGTTGGGGGGTTGAGGGTTGTGGTTGCTCCGGGGGGTCGGTGATGCGGTCATGTCAGCTCCGTGGGGATGCGGGTGCCGAGTGAGCAGGGAACTGCGGTCGAGCAGGGGAACTGCGGCTGTGCAGGGGAACTGCTGGTGGGACGAGGGCGGCCGCCTGGGGTGGGGTGCGGTCGCCTTTCGGAAGAGTCAGCTGTGAGCCGTGGGGTTGTCGAGAGGTGTGACAGCGCTTTCTCCGATTTCTTTCAAGGGTTGTGAGAAGGGGAGATGGAAGTAGTTGTTCCCCTGGGTGTGGGCGTGGGTGTGGGCGTGCGGTCTGGTTGTCCGTGGAGGCGGCCTCTATCGTTCGGCCCGTGAGGGCACCCCTGGTCGTCCACCACGGCGTCCGCCGCCGACGGGCCGCGTACGCCCGTGTGCTGTGGACCGCCGCCGAACTCGCCGTCACCCTCGGCCTGGTCCTCCTCCTCTTCGTCGTCCACCAGCTGTGGTGGACCAACCGGCAGGCCCAGGAGGCGGCGCGGCGGGAGGTGCGGGCGTTGGAGAAGGAGTGGGCGACCTCGCCGAAGTCCGTGCCGGACGCGGGTGCCGACGGCCCGGCTCCGACCGAGGTTCCGGGTACGGCCGCCGCCACACCCTCAGTGGCTCCCGCGCCCTCGTCGGCCCCCGCCCCCTCACCCGCCGACGCCTACGCAGTCCTCGCCATCCCCCGCCTCGGCCTCCGTGTACCCGTCGCCGAGGGGATCGGCCGGGCCGACGTCCTCGACAAGGGGTATGTCGGCCACTACCCGCGTACCGCGCAGCCGGGGCGCCCCGGGAACTTCGCGCTCGCCGGGCACCGCAACACCCACGGCGAGCCCTTCCGCCGCCTCGACCGGCTGCGGGCCGGCGACGAGGTCCGCGTCGAGACCCGGGACGCCGTCTACACGTACGTCGTCGACCGGACGCTCCCGCAGACCTCACCCGGCGACGGCGGCGTCCTGAGGGCCGTACCGCGCAGTGGAGTGCGGCCGGAGTACGGGTACGGCGAGCGCGGCTACTACCTCACCCTCACCACCTGCACCCCCGAGTACACCTCCACGTACCGGCTCGTGGTGTGGGGGAAGCTGCGCTCGGTGCGGCTCAGATGAGAGCATGTGTGCGACCAGGCGTACGGGGAGGAGGCGAGCCATGATCCACAGCTGGACCAAGAGCGGGGCCAACCTGCGTCCCGCCGCCATGCTCCTGCTGCTCCTCTTCGAGGTCGCCCTCCTCGACACCGGCACCCTCTCCGCCGCCGTCGCCTTCGCGGCGACCGCCGCGGCCGGGTCCGCGTTCGCCGCCTGCGCGGTCATCGCCTCGCGCTGCGCGCCCGTCGTACCGCGGACGCGCGTACGGACGGCGATCCGTGACCGTGAACGCCGTACGGCGTTCCTGCCCCAACGCGATCCCGACGCCCGCGGCCGTACGCGACCCCGGGCGCCCGGACGTGCCCTCCTGACGGCCACCGCGTAGGGCACGACCGGCACGACCTCGGTTCCACCTGTACGTGCCCCCTTTACGCGGGCCGTCGCGCCAAGTCCCTCATTCCCCGGACTACTTCCTGGCACGACGAGACCCATGGAGGGCTCACACCCATGTCCGTTTTCGCCGACCTTGTCGCGCGCCTCGCCGATCTGCTCCAGCCGCTGTTCGACGCCTCCGCGACGGCCGTCGCGATCGTCCTTTTCACCGCGCTCGTACGACTGCTCGTGCACCCTCTCTCCCGGGCGGCGGCGCGCGGGCAGCGGGCCCGGGTCGCCCTGCAGCCGAAGATCGCGGAGCTGCGGAAGAAGCATGCGAAGAACCCGGAGAAGCTCCAGAAGGCGGTGCTGGAGCTGCACGCGGCGGAGAAGGTGTCGCCGCTGTCCGGGTGCCTGCCCAGCCTCTGCCAGCTGCCCGCCTTCTTCCTCCTCTACCACCTGTTCTCCAACACGACGATCGGCGGCGAAGCCAACGCGTTGCTCAGCCACAAGCTGTTCGCGGCGCCGCTCGGCGACCGGTGGTTCGATGCGTTGGGGGAGGGTGGTGTGTTCGGGGCACAAGGGCTCGTCTACGTCGCGCTGTTCGTGATCGTCGCGGGGGTCGCGGCCTTCAACTTCCGGCGTACGAAGCTGATGATGGCGGCGGGTTCGGCCGGGGTACCGGCGGTGGGGGACGAGCAGGTGCCGGGGCTGGCGGCGAGCATGGGGGCGGTCGGCAAGGTCATGCCGTTCATGTCCTTCTTCACGCTGGTGACCGTGGCGGTGGTGCCGCTGGCGGCCGCGTTGTACGTGGTGACCAGTACGACGTGGAGTGCGGTGGAGCGGGCGTTCCTGTACCCGGTGACCCCGGCCCCCGCTGCCAAGTAGCCCGTACAGCCAAGGAGCCGGTCCAGTCCGTGAACCCGGTATTGCGGATTGGACGGTGACCTTGAAGGATCGACCAGTCCTCCGATCTTTCCAGGGAAATGGTGACCATGAAACTGCTGCGAGTCGGTACGGCGGGTGCGGAGCGGCCCGCGCTGCTCGACGCCGAGGGGGTTCTGCGGGACCTGTCGGGGGTCGTGCCGGACATCGACGGGGCGCTGCTCGCCGACGAGGCGGCGCTCGGGCGGGTCCGGGCGGCGGCCGGGGACCTTCCGGCGCTGGACGCGACCGGGCTGCGGATCGGGCCGCCGGTCGCCCGGATCGGCAAGATCGTGTGCATCGGGCTCAACTACCACGACCACGCCCGCGAGACCGGGGCCGAGCCTCCTTCCGAGCCGGTGATCTTCTTCAAGGCGGCGGACACCGTCGTCGGGGCGTACGACACGGTGCTCGTCCCTCGTGGGTCGACCAAGACGGACTGGGAGGTCGAGCTGGCGGTCGTCATCGGGCGTACGGCTCGGTACCTGGAGTCCCACGAGGACGCGCTCGCGTGCGTCGCCGGGTACGCCGTCTCGCACGACGTGTCCGAGCGGGAGTTCCAGCTGGAGCGCGGTGGTACGTGGGACAAGGGCAAGAACTGCGAGACGTTCAATCCGCTGGGGCCCTGGCTCGTCACCGCCGACGAGGTGCCGGACCCGCAGAAGCTGGGGCTCCGGCTGTGGGTCAACGGGGAGCTGAAGCAGGACGGGACGACGGCCGAGCAGATCTTCTCGGTGGCGGAAGTCGTGCGGTACGTCAGTCAGTTCATGACGCTGTACCCCGGTGACGTCATCAACACGGGTACGCCGGCGGGGGTGGCGCTGGGGGAGCCCGAGCCGAAGCCGTTCCTGCGGGCCGGGGACGTGGTGGAGCTGGAGATCGAGGGGCTGGGGCGGCAGCGGCAGGAGTTCAAGGGCGCGTAGGCCTTCGGCGGTCGGCGAGGACGATGGCGCTCGGCGTTCAGGCGTGACCTGAGGGCCGAGCGTATCGTTG
This sequence comes from Streptomyces capitiformicae, assembly GCF_002214185.1. Classification (NCBI taxonomy): domain Bacteria; kingdom Bacillati; phylum Actinomycetota; class Actinomycetes; order Kitasatosporales; family Streptomycetaceae; genus Streptomyces; species Streptomyces capitiformicae. The sequence goes on from NZ_CP022161.1 coordinate 5,470,877, forward strand.
TACCGCGCGCCTGCCCGCGACCGTGCGGCGGCGGGGAGGAGCGGCGACGGTGACTGTTCTCGAAGACAGGGTCGTGATGGCCGAGCAGAGCGACGAGCGCACTCTGGACATGATGTTCGAGTGGCTTGAGCCCACCCCCGAGGGATTCAAGGTCGAGATCGTCCGGGGAGTCATCTACATGTCGCCGCAGCGCCAGACGCACTGGGAGATCATCCTTGACATCATCGAGCAGCTGAGGGCGCGCTATCCGCGCAAGCGTCTCGCCTCTGACGTCCGGGTCGACTTCCCCGGTCACCTCAACGGCTTCGCCTCCGACGTGGCGGCCTTCAAGGAGGCCGCGGTCATGGACGACAAGGGCCGCTGGCGTTACGAGGACGTCGAGTTCATCGCCGAGGTGATCTCCAAGGACACCGCGGCCAACGACTACGGGCCCAAGCTGGAGACCTACGCCCTCGCTCATGTCCCGGTGTACGTGATCGCCGACCCGTACACCGGTGAGTGCCACGTCCACACGCAGCCCAGAGGCGGTCAGTACCGCGCGAGCCTGACGCTCGACTTCGGTGACGAGATCGATCTGACCGACACGCCCGTCGGCATCAAGCTCGTCACCGACGAGTTCCCGCGTGAGCGGAAGAGCGCTGCCGCGGCCAAGAAAGCCCCTACACCCGAACAGTGACCCCCTCGCGCGCCGACCTCCGCGCCGCCTCCAGTACGTCCAGCGCGGCGGCCGCCTCGTACGCCGTCACCGGGTTGTCGCCGGTGCCGCGCAGGGCCGCCGCCACGGCCGCGTAGTACGCAGGGTAGTCACCCGGGAGGGTGGGGACCTGGCGACCACCGCCGGTCAGGGGGGAGTCGCCGGCGCCCACTCGGCCCCACAGGGACTCGGGCTCCAGGCCCCAGTCGGAGCCGGGGGCAGGGCGGTCGCCCTCGCGGAGGGCCGCCTCCTGGGGGTCCAGGCCGTACTTCACGTAACCCGCCTCGGAGCCCAATACCCGGAATCGCGGGCCGAGTTGGGGGGTGACGGCGGAGGCGTAGAAGTGGGAGCGGACGCCGCCTGCGTGGGTGACGGCGATGAACGTGTCGTCGTCCGTCTCGGCGCCGGGGCGGCGGAGGTCGGACTCGGCGTAGACGAGGGCGGCGGGGCCGAAGAGGGTGAGGGCCTGGTCGACGAGGTGGCTGCCCAGGTCGTAGAGGAGACCTCCGATCTCCGCGGGGTCGCCGGACTCGCGCCAGCCGCCCTTGAGCTGGGGGCGCCAGCGTTCGAAGCGGGACTCGAAGCGCCGGACCTCGCCCAGCTCGCCGTCGGCGAGCAGCTTGCTCAGGGTCAGGAAGTCGTTGTCCCAGCGGCGGTTCTGGAAGACGGAGAGGAACAGGCCGCGGGAGTCGGCGAGGGCGGCGAGCTCGCGCGCCTCGGCCGCCGTACCGGCGACGGGCTTGTCCACGACGACCGCGAGGCCCGCCTCCAGGGCGGTGGTGGCGAGCGGGACGTGCGTCCTGTTCGGGGAGGCGACGACGACCAGGTCCAGCTCGTCCGCCCGCGCCCACAACTCGTCCGCCGTGGCCGCGAGTCGGACCTCCGGGAACTCGGCGCGGGCCTGCGCCTGCCGCTCGGGGTTCGACGTGACGACCGTGTCGAGGGCGAGGCCCTGCGTCGCGGCGATCAGGGGGGCGTGGAAGACGGAGCCCGCGAGGCCGTATCCGACCAGGGCCACGCGGAGGGAGGAAGTGGGATCCGTGCCGGTGTCGGTGCCAGTCGCGGTGCCTGTGCCTGTCATGGCAGCCACTTAAGCAACGCTGTTGCTAAAGTGCAAGCACGAGGGACAATGGGGATGTGAACGGGAACGGTGGTACGGGTGATCTCAACGGTCGCACGGGTGGACTCAACGGCGGCACGGGTGGACTCAACGGCGGCACCGGTGGTCGTACGGTCGGCGTCGCGGGCGTGAACCTGCTCGCCCTGCGCAGTCACAACGGTGCGCTCATCCTCGACCTGCTGCGTACCGCCGGGCCGACCGGCATAAGCCGTCTTGAGCTGGCCGACCGGACCGGTCTCACCCCGCAGGCGGTCAGCAAGATCACCGCTCGGCTGCGTGCGGACGGGCTGGTGACGGAGGCGGGCCAGCGCGCGTCCACCGGTGGCAAGCCGCGCACCGTCCTGCGGCTCGTCCCCCACGCCGGCCACGCGGTCGGCCTCCACCTCGACCGCGACGAGCTGACGGCCGTGCTCTGCGATCTGACCGGCGCCGTGGTCGCCCTGCGGCGGGCCGCACTGTCCCTGGGCGCCGGGTCGGAGGCCGTCATCGAGGGCGCGGCCGGTGCGGTGGAGGCGCTGCTGGTGGGGGCGAGCAAGGACTCAGCCGCTCTTGAACCGGAGCCCACGGCAACGCCCGGCACACCCTCACCTGGCCCTTGGACCCTCCCTGTCCTCGGTGTCGGCGTCGCTCTTCCCGGTCCCCTCGACCATCTGCACGGTGTGCTGCACCGGGTCACCGGGTTTCCCGAGTGGGACGGATTCCCCTTGCGGGCGGTACTCGCGCGGCGGCTGGGCATGCCGGTGGTCGTGGACAAGGACACCAACGCGGCGGCCCTCGGGCTGGCGGCGGTCACCGGCGGGCACGGGTCCTTCGCGTACCTCCACCTCGGTACGGGACTGGGGGCCGGGCTGGTGATCGACGGCAGGGTCCACCGGGGGGCCCGGACCCGGGCCGGTGAGTTCGGGCACCAGGTCGTCCAGTTGGACGGGCCGCTGTGCGGGTGCGGCAACCGGGGCTGCATCGAGGCGTTGTGCCTCGCGGCGGTGGCGCGGGGCGATGTGGAGGAGGCGGCGCGGGTGCTCGGCACGGGTGCCGCGAACCTCGTCGGGCTGCTCGACATCGAGCTCGTGCTGCTCGGCGGGCGCACGGTCGAGGCGTGCCCCGAGGTGTTCGTGCGCGGGGTGGGGGGCGTGCTCGACGAATGGGCCCGGCTGCAGGGGGAGGATCCGGCTGTGCCCGTGCGGGTTGCCTCCGGCGGTGTGACGGGGGTTGCGGAGGGTGCGGCTCAGTTGTTGTTGGCGCCGTTGTTCGGGCGGGCGGATGTTTGACGCGGGGTGGGTGAGGGGGGCGCCTGTTCGCCGTAGGAGAGCGGTGAGGGGGCGGCTGCGGGGTCGTTGTGGTTGCTCGCGCCCACGCGGCGGAGCCGCACATGTCACGGCCCCGCGCCCCTTTGGGTGCGCGCCCCCGGCTGCGCTGATCGAGCGGACTTCCGGCCCCGTCCCGGGGCCCCACCAGGCGTGGCGGGCCCCATCCCCGCAGGTGACTGTCAGGTTATGTGTTCATGCGACTGTGTACGTGCCTGACCCCTGCCCTTGTCACCGCAGCCGCCCTCGTCAGTGGTCCGACAGCGGCGTTCGCGGCAGCGGAGGGACCGGACGGACCGGACGGACCAGACGGACGTCGTCCCACCTGTGTCGGCGCCGACAGCGGTACCTTTCCCATCCGCACCCGTATCCACGGCGGGCCCGCGACCTACGTCGCCGGCGGAGGCTTCCGAACCTGGGCGCTGGAGCTGACCAACACCACCGCTCGGCGCTGCGAGAACATCCACCCGGTGGTCGTGCTGACCGACACCGCGCGCACGCTGAAGCGGACGCAGCCGCAGCTGGAGTTCTACGAGGACGCGGAGTCCACCACCTCCCGCCCCGTCACCTTCGAGACGACCGACGAGGACGAACTCGTCGGGGTTGTCGACGGGGACGGTCCCGGCTTCACCGTGCCGCCCGGCCGCTCCCTCACCGTCAAGGTCCGCCTCTCCCTCACCTCCGACACGGCCGTACCCAACGCCGTCGTGGCGAACGCGGCCGTCGTCCAGCGGCAGGGCGACGACGGCGAGTGGGTGGGCGAGTCGAACGACTACCAGTTCAAGATCACCGACGGGGAGGACGGGGAGGACGGGGAGGAAGCGGACGAGGACGGCGGGGAGGAGAGCCCTGGGACAACAGCGGACGAGGGCGAGGAGGAGGGCAAGGAAGAGGACGGTGTACGGGACGGGCGGCCGTACGCCGACGAGCTGGCCGAATCGGGGGTACGGCAGGCCCTGCCGTACGGAATCGGGCTGCTGCTTCTCCTCGCCGGAGGGCTGCTGGTCGGCGTCGTCCGCAAGGCCGTCCGCAAGGGAGCCCGCTGACCTGATGTGGGCGGTCTCAGCCGCCAAGATCGGCCTCCTTTTTTCGGCCACGTCTCACTAGGGTGGGCACGGACCCGGACCTGGGGGGTGCTGTGAAAGCCCCGCACAGCACCCACGGCGCACGGGACTTTTCACAGCACCCCTGGGAGATCGCACATGGCAGAGCGCAAGCCCATCGAGTCGTGGCTCACCGACATGGACGGTGTGCTCATCCACGAGGGCGTGCCGATCCCCGGCGCCGACGCCTTCATCCAGAGGCTGCGGGAGTCCGGCCGCCCCTTCCTCGTGCTCACCAACAACTCGATCTACACCCCGCGTGACCTGCACGCCCGCCTCTCCCGTATGGGCCTGGAGGTCCCCGTCGACCACATCTGGACCTCCGCCCTCGCCACCGCCCAGTTCCTGGACGACCAGCGGCCCGGCGGCACTGCGTACGTCATAGGCGAGGCGGGCCTGACCACCGCCCTGCACGACATCGGGTACGTGCTCACCGACCACGAGCCGGACTACGTCGTCCTCGGCGAGACCCGCACGTACTCCTTCGAGGCCATGACGAAGGCGGTACGGCTGATCAACGACGGCGCCCGCTTCATCGCCACCAACCCCGACGAGACCGGCCCCTCCACCGAGGGCCCGCTGCCCGCGACCGGTGCGGTGGCCGCGCTGATCACCAAGGCGACCGGGCAGAAGCCGTACTTCGCGGGCAAGCCGAACCCGCTGATGATGCGCACCGGCCTGAACACGATCGGCGCCCACTCCGAGACCAGCGCCATGATCGGCGACCGCATGGACACCGACGTCCTGGCGGGCATCGAGGCCGGCATGGAGACCTTCCTGGTCCTCACCGGGCTGACCACCCCCGAGCAGGTCGACAAGTTCCCGTACCGCCCGTCGAAGGTCGTGAACTCGATCGCCGACCTGGTCGACCGGATCTGAAACCCGGGCCTCCGCACAGCCACCCGTACGGAGCAGCCGCACCGCCTCCCGGGATGCGTTCCCGTGCCCGGCGGGGGAGTCTCAGGTGTCTGGAGGTTCACCATGGGCTCACTGCGACTCACTCTCTGTGTCAGGGCTCTCTGTGCCCTCTGTGCCGGGGCGGTGGCCGTGACCGCGCCGGCGCCCACGGCGTACGCGGCTGACTCCGGGGACATCACGGTGGTGCCGGCCGAGCCGGCGCCCGGCAGCGACATCCAGGTCCGCGCCGAGGGCTGCGGCGGCAAGTCGGGCACCGCCTCCTCGGCGGCGTTCGTCGCGGACGCGCAGCTCACCCAACTCGGCGGGAAGGGCATCGCGCTGGCCGGTGAGACCCGCGTACGGTCCTCGCTGAAACCCGGCACCTACGACGTACGGGTCTCCTGCGACGGCAAGGAGGACAAGGTCAAGGGCAAGATCACCGTCGGCGACGGAAAGCCCTCGACCACCAAGCCCGCGACCACCAAGCCCTCGACCCCGAAGCCCTCGACCCCGAAGCCCTCCGCGACCAAGCCCGCCAAGCCGCCCGCCTCGAAGCCGCCCGCTTCGAAGGAGCCCGCCCCGAAGGAGCCCGCCAAGCCCTCCGCCTCGAAGGAGGCCGCCCCACGCCACTCCTCGGCCCCCGCCTCTCCGGTCGCCCCGGTCCGCGCGGGCGGCGGCGGAGCGGCCGCCCGACTGGCGGCGGAAGCGGATTCGACGGACTCCACCGACCCGGCGGCCGCCACGGACCCGGCGGACTCGATGGACGCCCGGCACACCGGCCCCGGCACCCCGCACACCGTCATCGGCCTGCTCCTGGCCGGTGTCGCGGCGGTCGCCGTGGTGGCGCGGAGCGCGCGCCGGGGCCGCGGCCGGGGTACGGAGTAAAGGGGCGCCGTGTCCAGCCACAAGTACTCGGACGGAAGTTACGCGGACCACGGAGACTACGGAAACCACGGTCGTGGAACCGGGATCGGCCGGCTCACCACCGGTGTCGCCTGGGCCGTACTGCTGCTCGGTCTGTGGATGTGGGGCCGCGAGGTCACCGACGTACGGCAGGGCATCTCCGCGCCGACCACCGGTGACGTGGCGGCGGTCGGACGGCCCGCCCACGCCGAACTGCCGCCCGCCGCCCAGCCGTTGCGGGCCGCGCGCCCCAACCGGCTCGACATTCCCTCCATGGGCGTGCAGGCGCCGGTCGTGGCGCGCGGCCTGGACCTGAACGGGGCGATCGACCCGCCCGCCTACGACCAGCCGGGAGCCGTCGGCTGGTACGCGGCCGGCACCCGCCCTGGGGCCACCGGCGCGGCCCTGTTCGTCGGCCACGTCGACACCGAGACCCGCCCCGCGGTCTTCTACAAGCTGAGCGCGCTGCGGGTCGGCGAGAAGATCCGGGTGGCCCGCGACGACGGCACGGTCGCCGAGTTCACCGTGGACGACGTCCAGGTCATCGGCCGCGACGACTTCGACGCTGGACAGGCCTACGGCGTACGGCAGTCGGGGCGTGCCGAGCTGCGCCTCGTCACCTGCGGCGGCACCTTCGACAGAACGAGCCGCACCTACACGGCGAACGTGGTCGTCTCCGCGTACCTCAGCGGCACGGAGGCCTGACCTTGGTCTCGCTCATCGCGGTCACCAGTAACAGGTTCTCGGCCAAGGCGCCAACGACCTCGTGGTCCAAGCGGGACTTATGTCAGGATTGGGACTTACGACACGGTGCACCCAAGGGGGAGTTGGATGTACGGCAGTAGGGGGGCCGGGGTTCGCGCGTCCGTGGCGGTGGCGGGGGCTGCGTTATTGCTCGCCGGCTGTTTCGGGGGAGACGGCGACGGCGGGGACGAGGGCGATCGCTCGGGTACCGACATCACCCAACAGCCAAGTGACACGGACCCGTTCTGGGTCAATCCGGAAGGGAACGCGGCGGCCCAGGTAGCCGCCTACGAGAAGGCCGGCAAGGACGAGGACGCCCAGCTGATCCGCAAGATCGCCGAGCAGCCCACCGGCGAGTGGATCGGCCCGGAGAACCCCGAGCAGGAGGCCAAGGGCTACACCGAGGCCGCCGCCAAGGCCGACCGCGACGCGATCCTCGTCCTCTACAACATCCCGCACCGCGACTGCGGCCAGTACTCCGGCGGCGGCGCGGCCGACGGCGACGCCTACCGGGCGTGGATCGACGGCGTCGCCAAGGGCATCGGTGACCGCCCCGCCACGGTCATCCTGGAGCCCGACGCCGTACTCCACGTCGTGGACGGCTGCACCCCGGGCGAGTTCCACGAGGAGCGGTTCGACCTGCTCAAGGGTGCGATCGAGAAGCTCGGCGCGCTGAAGAACACGAAGGTGTACCTGGACGCCGGGAACGCGGGGTGGGGCGACCCCGACAAGATCTTCGACCCGTTGAAGTGGGCGGGAGTCGAGCAGGCCGACGGCTTTGCCGTCAACGTCTCGAACTTCTACACCACCGAGGACTCCATCGGGTACGGCAAGCAGCTCTCCTCGAAGGTCGGGAACCAGCCGTTCGTCATCGACACCAGCCGCAACGGCAACGGGCCGTGGACCGAGGGCGACAAGGACGAACAGTGGTGCAACCCGCCGGGGCGCGCGCTGGGCGAGGCTCCGACGACCAAGACGGCGGATCCTTTGGTGGACGCGTACTTGTGGGTCAAGCGGCCGGGGGAGTCGGACGGCGAGTGCAAGGGCGGGCCGAAGGCGGGGGAGTGGTGGCCGGAGTATGCGCTGGGGTTGGCGAAGGCGTCTGAGTGAGGCGTTGGGTGCCTAATGGGGTGGGATGCGGGGTTCGTTGGCGGCTGCGGGTGAGTGGGGGCTTGTCGCGCAGTTCCCCGCGCCCCTGAAAAGCAGGGGGCTGCGCCCCTGCTTTTCCCACTCACCCGCACCCGAACCTGAAACGACCCCCTACGGCACCTTCACCCACTGGGCCTTGCTCGGCGTCCCCGCGTCGTCCGTCACGAACAGCATGTACCACCCCGACTGCACCAGATTCCGATTCTTCGGCACCGTCACCGTGATCTCGTCCCCGGACGTCTTGAAGTCCACCTCGATCGACTTCTGATCCACATCCGTCACATGCGTGGACGCGCTCGGCCGAATCAACCGCGCCGACTTGATCGACGAGGCGTGCTGGGTCTTGAACGTCGCCTTCCCGCCCCGCGCAACCGTCTTCGGCCCACCCGAGAGCGTCGGCTGCGCGTCACCGTACAGATACGGCGGCGTATAGATCTCGATCCGCTGCTCGAACTCCCCCGGCTTGGAGTTGGCCTTGTCGGCGTACAGGGAGTCCGAGCCGAAGAAGACCACGCGGCCGTCGGGCAGCAGGATCGACCCGGAGTGGTAGTTCCGGCCGACCAGCGGGTCGGCCACCCGTCGCATCTCCCCCGTCTTCGCGTCGTAGAGCCGCGCTTCGAGGATGTTGGAGTCGCCGCGCCCCCGGTAGTCCTCCGAGCCGCCCGAGATGAGCACCGTGTCGTCGGGGAGGATCGAGGCCTGGGGATACCGGGTGCCCTTCGCCAGCTCGGGCCCGTCCGTGAACCTCGGCTCGTCGGCGAGCAGATCGATCAGCCGGGTCTTCTTGCTGGACCGCTCCGACTCGCCGACCCCGCCCCCGCCGATGACCATGTACTTCTCGTCCTGCGCCGGAGGCAACAGCACCGTACCGGCGGTTTCGAGCAGCTTGCTGTCGCTCATGCCGGGGACCTTGGTGAACTTGTTCGTCTTCAGGTCCCAGATGCCGGGGTCGCGGCCGACGTCGTCCGGCCCGTACCCGGCGTTCGCGCCCGAGTAGAACAGCTTGCCGTTCTGCATCAGGGAGATCGCCGGGTAGGTCGGGAACTGCCGTTCGTCCGCGGTGTACGTCCACGACTTGGTCTCGGGGTCGTAGACCTCGTTCTTGCCCGGCACCAGCTGGCCGATCTCGTCCAGGCCGGACAGCGACAGGACCGTACCGTCGGTGAGCGTCGTCAGTGTCGGGTACCAGCGGGCCTCGTTCATCGGGTCGACCTTGATGTACTTCTCGGCGACCGGGTCGAACTCGTAGGCGTCCTTGATGCCCTGGAAGTCCTTCTTGTCGAGGGCGAGCTTCTGTGCGATGCCGTACGTGTTACGGGCGTCGGCGCCGGTCAGGCCCTCGATCCGGTAGTTGTCCTCGGTGCCGGTCTCGTACGTCTTGCCGCTCTTCTCGGCCTCGACATAGGCGCGTGCGATCCCCGGCTTGTTGCCGGTGAACTTCCCGGTGGCCGGGTCGAAGGTCTTGGTGGCCTTCTTGAGGGAGACCTCGTCCTTCAGTACGAACGTCTTGCCGTTCTCCTTGCCGACGAACTTCGTCCCCGGCTTCAGCTTCATCCCCTTGTCGGGGTTCTCGTTGTGGATGATCATCAGGCCGCCGGCCTTGGTGACGTCACCCTTCAGCTTCTCGTAGCGCTTGGTGCCGCCCGCGATCAGCAGACGGCCGTTGGACAACTGGGTGTGCCCCGTGCAGAACAGGTCGGCCGGGGTCGGCACACTCTTGATCGTCTGCTTGACCGGGTCCCAGATGCGGGTGTCGAACTTCTTCGCGTCGAAGTTGTCCTGGTCGTTGCCGGAACCCGCGATCAACAGCACCTTGCCGGTGTGGAGCAGCGCGGCGTGGATCGTGTTCTGCCGGTACTTCTCCGGGAACTCCACGATCTGCCAGTGCCCGTTGTCGGCCTTGTACTCGGGTCTGTTGATCTTGTACTCGTGGTACTTCTCGGTGCCGACGCGGTAGAGCCACGGCCCGTTCATCCCGGCGAGCGCGAGGACCACCGCCGCGCCTATCGCGAGCCGACGGGCACGGCGGCGGCCTGCACGGTCCTTCATTCCTTACGTCCCCCAAGTCCGCCCAGGGCGATCTGCATGGTCTGGTCGCTACCCCCGCCGCCCGACCCGGACGCGGCCCAGCTCGGCTTGTGCTGGGGAGCGTGCGGCGCCTGGGGGGCGTGCGGTGCGTACGGCGGCGCGTGCTGCGTGTGCTGCGCGGGGGCCGCTTGAGGCGGCGCCACCATGGACCCTTGCAGTTCGGCCGCGGCGGCGGCCTTCTTCTTGTCCTGCCGCAGCATGTAGCGCCAGGCGACGATGGGGAGGGCGGTGATCAGCATGGCGAACGTGGCCCAGATGATCATCGCCGGGTGGGAGTGGCCGTAGACGAAACCGGCGGCGATCGAGCCACCGAAGATGACGATGAAATACCAGTGGTAGCGGAAGGTGCCGAACCACCTGTCCGGGCTCGCCGAGTCGCCCTTGGGCGTCACGACGAACTTGCTCTTGCGGCGCAGCGCCGAATCGATCAGCGCCTTCGCGTAGAGCGGCGCGGACAGCGCGGACATCACCATGCCGGCCACGCCGCCGGAGCCCTCCGGCTCGTGCGGGGAGACGTTGTGCCGGCGGTTCCAGACGTACAGGCCGATCTGCAGCGCCGAGGCGTTGCCGTAGAGCATCAGCCACACGGTCGGGTCGATGTTCACCCCCGAGGCGCCGAGCCCCAGGAACAGGGCACAACTCAGCGCCGCCAGAATCCAGTTGAGGGCGGACATCGGGTAGAAGATGATCATCATCGTGTAGTTGAAGAGCTTGGTCGGCGGCAGCGAGTACCAGCCCTTCCAGTACTGCTTGAGGATCGTCTCGTACGTCCCGCGCGACCAGCGCATCTGCTGCGTGAAGAAGTCCGTCCAGGCGCTGGGACCCTCACCGACGGCGAGCACGTCCGGCGTGTAGACCGACCGCCACTTCTTCCCCGTCGCGGGATTGCGGTGGCGGTGGATCTCGAAGCCGGTCGCCATGTCCTCGGTGATCGAGTCGTACAGACCGCCGATCTGCTTGAGCGCCTTGATGCGTACGGCGTTCGACGTACCGACGAACATCGGGGCGCCGTAGCGGTTGCCCGCGCGCTGGATGAGGGCGTGGAAGAGGAACTGCTGGGACTCGGCGGCCTTGGTGACGAAGTTGTCGTAGTTGCCGTACACCTGCGGGCCGATGACGAAGCCGACGTTCGGGTCACGGAAGAACCCGAGCATCCGCTCCAGGTAGTTGGGCAGCGGGATGTGGTCGGTGTCCACGGAGGCGAAGAAGTCGTAGTCGTCGCCGTGGGCGTCCAGCCAGGCGTTGTAGTTGCCGTGCTTGGTCTTGGCGCGGTGCGGGCCCTTGGGCTGGTTCCACTTCTCGATCCCCTTGCGGGAGAAGTGGTGCACGCCCAGGCGCGCGCAGACCGCCTTCACCTCGGCGTCGTCGCCCTCGTCCAGCAGCCAGATGTGCAGGAGCCCGCGGTGACGGAGTTTGACCGCTGCCTCCAGGGTCTTCGTCACCATCTCCAACGGCTCCTTGCCGGGCACGAAGGAGGTGAGGAAGGCGACTCTGGTGCCGGTCTCGGGCACCACCGGGATCGGGTCGCGCGCGACCAGCGTGGCGTGCGCGTTCGACAGCACGTTCATACAGCGGAAGAACTCGATCAGACCGATCGAGACCAGCATGACGACGTCGAGGGTCGGCAGGAAGTCGTAGGTGGGATAGTCGCGCTTGGTCCAGTGCACCGGTTGCAGCAGCCAGGCCAGCAGGACGACGGAGAGCAGCGGCGCGGCGGCCAGCATAAGTGCGACTCTGATGCGGTGCGGCTCCTGGGAGATCAGGGAGCGGTACTGCACCTTGTAGGGCTTGGTCGGGTCGGGCTGCGTGAGGGGCCCCGCGAGCCGGCTGTAGTGCTCGTAGTCGTATCTGGGAAGGGCTTTCTTGAGTTTCCGGAAGGCGCCGGTCCGGTGCGACGGCACCTTGAGCTGTGTCGTCTCGGACGGGTCGTGGTGGTGCCGGGCGCCCGTCGGCGTCGACGTCATGAGTCATTCCCCCCGCACACACTTTCGTGTGTGTTAGTCGGTCCTCCGCCCGCTTCGGTCCCCCTCGACCTTTACGGACGCATCAGTGGTGGATCGTCGTCACCAAGTGACCTACACCATAGAGTCACGGGACGGCGACCTTCCGTTGCGTTGATGCCCCCCTCGGCATCTGGTATGGAGGGCCTCGATCCCCATCCCTGAGCGAGTGCATATCGCCCATGGCCCCCCAACTGCCATGTATCCGCAGTCTCTTACGGCCCAGGGTTCTATGGTGCTCATCTTGATCGCAAGATGCGAAACGCGGTGTTTACCGGTCATACGCGGTCAATGGGGCATCGGTGGAGGCTCTGTGGGGGTGAGAGGGGGAGTGAGGGGGGAGTGCGCTGGAGTGGCGTGCACATGCGGAGAGGCCCCTCACGCTTGCGCTCTCGCGAGGGGCCTCTCCAGAAGGTGCGCCGCCAGGGACTCGAACCCCGGACCCGCTGATTAAGAGTCAGCTGCTCTAACCAACTGAGCTAGCGGCGCGCGCGGAAAACTCTACCGGAGCCGGGAGGGTGCTGATGACCAAGGGGCGCGCCCGGTTCTTTCAGGGGCGCGGGGCTGTGACATATGCGGCTCCGTCGCGTGGGCGCGAACAACCCCCACCCACCCGCACCCACCCGCACCCGCCAACGCACCCACCCGACCGAGCCCTCAGGCGGCCCCGGCTCGAAGGGGCGGAGCCCTCCGCGAGGGCGAGGAACCCATTTGGACCGTCAAAATGCGACAACAGCCGACAGTTGCGAAACTGCCGTCGTAAAGCCCGCCCCACAACCCTCACGCCGCCCCACAACCCCACCCCGCTCCCCAACTCTCACCACGGCTCTTCCTGCGCGGAGGCATGGAGGCACGTATGAGTACGCCCGAAGGGGTCGGGCCCCCCGCCCGGCTCATCCACAACGAGACGACGACCGAGATCCCCGTACATCTGCTGTTCCGGGACGACCCGGCCCCGCTCACCCCCGCTGTCGTCGGCCGCCGACGAGGCACCGGCGAGCAGCCACGAGTGCGGCGGCGGGACCCCGCTGAAGTGAAGCCGCGGCCCCCCGTCGACGTAGACCCCGACCTGGTCGAGCACCCCGCGCGGGTGCTCCCCGGTGTGACCGGAGTGCTCGCCGGGGTCTGCGGGCTGGCCGGATGTGTGCTCACCTCGTGGTGGGCCGGGGCGCTGCCGGGCCTGCCCGCCCTGTACGCGGGCTACGCGGGCGCCGGAATCGGCCCGGCACAGTGGGCCGCGTACGCCGGTGCCGGGACCCTGACGCTGTTCGGGTTCGGCGGCCTGACCCGGTGCAGGACCGGCCGGGCCTGGGTGCTCGGCCTGTTCGGACGGTACCGCGGAACCGTCCGCCGCACCGGCCTCCTCTGGCTCAACCCCCTCCTCCTGCGCCGCCGCGTCGACGTACGCCTGCGGCACTGGCGCAGCGACCCGCTTCCGGCCGTCGACGCGAACGGGGTCGCGCTGCGGGTCGTCGTACTCGTGGCCTGGCGGGTCAGGGACACGGCGAAGGCGGTGCTGGGCATCGAGGACCATGAGCGGTACCTGCACGCGTGCGTGGAGGCGGCGCTCTCCCGGGTGCTGTCACGGCTCCCCGCCGACATGGCGCCGGGCGCGCTGGTCAGGGACGCGACGCTGCGCAACACGGAGGCGGTCGGGGAGGAGCTGACCCGGCTGGTCGTGGCCGACGCTGCGCCGGTCGGCCTGGAGGTGTTCTCCGCCCAGCCGACCCGGATCGAGTACGCGCCCGAGGTGGCCGCCGTGATGCAGCGCCGCCGGATCGCCGCGCTCGACGCCCAGCACCGCGACACCGTCCTCACCTCGGTCGTCGACTCGGTCGAGGACACGGTCACCCGGCTGACCATGCGCGGCCTGGTCGAACTGGACGACTGCGAGCGCAAGGCCCTGGTGAAGAACCTGACGGTGGCTGCGATTGGTATGGACATGCACAACTGGCGCTCATAATCTGGGACTTGGTCTAGACCTGGAAACACCCCCACGTACTCCAGGGAGCGGCAGCATGCGAATAAGGACCGACCCCCGCACGAAGACCAGCACCCATGAACGCGCCAAGTGGTACGCCGTCGGCGTAGGCCTCGCCACCACCGGCGCCCTCGTCCTCTCCAGCGGCGCAGCCACCGGCCACGGCTACACCGATTTGCCCGTCAGCCGGCAGAAGCTCTGCCAGAACGGCACCGTCACCAACTGCGGCGACATCCAGTGGGAGCCGCAGAGCGTCGAGGGCCCGAAGGGCTTCCCGGGCTCCGGCCCGGCCGACGGCCAGATCTGCTCGGCCGGACACAGCCGTTTCGGCCGGCTCAACTCACCCACCAAGCCGGGCGGCGGCGCCTGGCCCACCACCAAGGTGACGGGAGGTCAGAACTACACGTTCCGCTGGCAGTTCACCGCCATGCACGCCACCACCGACTTCAAGTACTACGTCACCAAGCCGGGCTGGAACCAGAACCACGCCCTGGCCCGCTCCGACCTCAACCTCACCCCGTTCTTCACCGTCCCGTACAACGGCCAGCGCCCGCCGGCCACCCTCTCCCACACAGGACGCCTGCCGGCCGGGCTCAGCGGCCATCACGTGATCCTCGCGGTGTGGACGGTCGCGGACACCGGCAACGCGTTCTACGCCTGCTCGGACGTCACCTTCTGATCCTCGGATGGGACTCCGCGTGCGTCGCGTGCCGACGCACGCGGAGTTCTGAGCATCCCTTGAGCTGATCAGGCCCTCCGCGCGGGTACGTTCCCCACACGCCCGCCGACCAGGGTGCTCGCCGAATCTCGGGGGAATACCGATGGACGTTTTCTTCTACCTCATCCCCACGGTCATCATGGCCTTCATCGCCTTCTGGGCCTACCGCGTACTGCGCCGCTGGCTGCAGATCCGGAGCGCCTGGAACAGCGGGCTGACCGCCGAGGGGCGCTGCCTGAAGGTGTTCACGACGGTCAGCGAGAGCATGGGTGAACACAGCAGGGTGCACACCACGATCCACCACGTGTACGAGTTCAAGACGCACGACGGCCGCCCGATCCGCTTCGAGGAGGAGAACGGCCCGATGACCACGGTCGAGGGCGACTTCGTCACCGTCTACTACGCCGACGGCGCGAGCGTCGTGGCCACCGCCCACGAGCCCGGCCGAGTGAAGCACGCGGCGTCCGGCTTCGGCCTCCTGGCCTTTCTCGGGGTGGCCTTCGCGTTCTGCGTCGGCTTCATGGTCACCTTCCACCAATTCAGCACCGACACCTCGTTCCCGACGCCGTGACCCTCCCTATCTGACGGTACGTCAACTACCGTGCGCCCCCATGGAGTCCACGGAGTCCACGAGGCGTACGGTCGCGGAACTCGTAGCCGACCGGTGGGGCGACCACCGGCCCGGGCTGTGGTTCGAGGACCGGGTGCTGACCCATCACGAGATCGCGTCCCAAGCCGCCGCCCGCGCGGCGCTGCTGGCCGACCTGCTGCCACCGGGCGCCGAACCCCACCTCGGCGTCCTCCTCGACAACACCCCCGAATATCCCCTGTGGCTGAGCGCGGCCGCCCTCGCGGGCGCCGCCGTCGCCGGTATCAACCCCACCCGCCGGGGCCCCGAACTGGCCCGCGACATCCTGCACACGGAATGCCGGGTACTGGTCACGGAACGCGCCCACCTGCCGCTCCTCACCGGCCTCGAACTCCCCGCCGTACGCATCCTGGTGACGGACACCCCGGCATACGGCGACCTCCTCGCCCCGTACGCGGGTGCCGAGCCGGACCCCACCCGGGCCACCCCCGGCGACCGCCTCCTCCTCTACTTCACCTCCGGCTCCACCGGCGCCCCGAAGGCCGCGATCTGCTCCCAGGGGCGGCTCGCGGCGGCCGGCCGGGCGCTGGTGGACCGTTTCGGGGTACGGCGGGACGACGTGCACTACATCTGCATGCCGATGTTCCACGGCAACGCGGTGATCGCCGACTGGGCCCCCGCGCTGGTCGCCGGCGCCGGGGTCGCCCTGCGCCGCCGCTTCTCGGCCTCCGGGTTCCTGGACGACGTACGGGCGTACCGGGCGACGTACTTCACCTACGTCGGACGCGCCGTGCAGTACATCCTGGCCACCGAGTCCCGCCCCGACGACCGCGACAACCCCCTGCGCATGGGCTTCGGCACGGAGGCGGGGGCCGTGGACGCGGCGGCCTTCGAGCAGCGGTTCGGGGTGCGGCTGGTCGAGGGCTACGGGTCCTCCGAGGGTGGGGCCGCGATCCAGCGGACGCCCGGGACCCCGCCGGGCGCGATCGGACGGGCGGCACCCGGCGACGACCTCGCGGTGGTCGACCCCGAGACGAGGAAGGAGTGCCCACCGGCCGTGCTCGCCGACGACGGCCGTCTCCTCAACGGCACCGAAGCGATAGGGGAGTTGGTGAACCGCGGCCCCAACCCCTTCGAGGGCTACTGGCGCAACCCCGAGGCGGACGCGGCCCGCCGCCACGACGGCTGGTACTGGACGGGCGACCTCTTCTACCGCGACCCGGACGGCTTCCTGTACTTCGCCGGCCGCACCGACGACCGCCTGCGCGTCGACAGCGAGAACCTCGCCGCCGCCGTCATCGAGAACATCCTCGCCCGGTACGTGGGCGCCGAGGCCGTCGCCGTCTACGCGGTACCCGACCCGGTGGCCGGCGACCAGGTCATGGCGACGATCGCGGGCACCTTCGACCCGGACGACTTCGTCGAGTTCCTCCTCGCCCAGCCCGACCTGGGCACGAAGATGGCCCCCCGCTTCATACGGGTCGTGCCGTCCATGCCGGTCACCGCCACCAACAAGATCCAGCGCGCCACCCTGCGCCGCGAGGGCTTCCGCTGCCCGGACCCGGTGTGGTGGCGACCGCCCGGGAAGTGGTCGTACCGGCGGCTCTCGGCGGTGGACCTCGCGAGGCTGGTCATCGAGTACCGGGCGCGGGGCCGGGAGGAGCTGCTGACCAGATAGCCGGGCGGGTAGTACTGGCCGGTTTCGGCCACGAGGTGGCCGCCGCGCGAAAACGACGATGGCGAGACATGTTCACGCTGTGTGCGAACATGTCTCGCCATCGTCATCGTGCGCCGCCAGGGACTCGAACCCCGGACCCGCTGATTAAGAGTCAGCTGCTCTAACCAACTGAGCTAGCGGCGCAGACTCCGTCGCTTTCCCGCTTTCGCGGCTGGCGACAGAGAAAATACTACCTGGTCCGATGGGGTGTCTTCGACCAACTAAACGTGAGCTGGATCTCTGGCCAACGGAGAGGGTCTAGATCGCCAAGGACAGCAGGACCGGGGCGGCCCCCCGGTTCAGTGTGTTCGCGGCCTGGCGGAGCCGGTGGGCGTGGGCCAGGGGGAGTGACAGGGCCAGGCAGCCGACGGACGAGCCCGCGGTGAGGGGGACGGCCGCGCAGACCGTGCCCGCCGCGTACTCCTGGAGGTCGAGGACCGGGACCGTGGGCGTCTGGGCGTCGAGCTTGCTGAGCAGCACCTTCTCGTTGGTGATCGTGCGGGAGGTGAGCCGGGCGGGCCGGTGGCGGGCGAGGTGGTCGCGGCGGCCGTTGAGATCGAGCTGGCCCAGCAGGCCCTTGCCGAACGCGGTGGCGTGGGCGGAGGAGCGGAAGTCGACCCATTCGTGCACGGCGGGCGTGGCCGGGCTGTCGGCCCAGCCGGTGACCTGGATCTCGCCGTCCAGGTAACGGGTCACGTAGACGGCGGCGCCCACGCGGAGTCGCGCAGCCGGTCGAGCGTGCGCTGGAGCTGCTCGCGCAGGGCCTGGTCATGGCCCTGGGCGGAGCCCAGCCTGGCGAGCGCGATCCCGGTGACGTAGGCACCGTCCGTGGTCTGCTCGACGTACCCCTCGCGGCGCAGCATCCGCAGGAGCGCGGTCAACCGCTCGCTGCCGACGCCGGTACGACGGGCGATCTCGGCGTCGGTGACGCCACCTGCGTGCCGCGCCACCGTCTCCAGGACGCGGAGGGCGTCCTGGGCCGAGTGGTACGGCGCGGTCGGCTCGTGCTTGAGCGCCACGGTTTCCCCCTGCGCTTCTCGGGCCGTTTTTCGGACAGCTTGCCGTGTCCCACGATACGGCCCAAGAGGCTTACGCGCAGGGGTTGTTCGCGAGATTTTCCGTGCGGCTCCGGGCCTCTCAGCTGCCGGACCAGCACTCTGGCATATGCCAGAGTCATGGAACGGCGAGCGGACCTCAGACGTTCCCACGTAGTCGCCCGTTCGCTTGGGGTAATCAGAGGACCGCGCCGAGGAATTCCCGGGTTCGTTCGTGTTCGGGATCGCCGAAGATCTTTTCAGGGCTGCCCGACTCGATGACCTGGCCAGAATCGAACATAAGAACCTGGTCCGAGATGTCACGGGCGAAGTTCATCTCGTGGGTCACACAGAGCATCGTGATGTCGGTGGTGCGGGCGATGTCCCTGAGCAGGTCGAGCACGCCCGCGACCAGCTCCGGGTCGAGCGCGGACGTCACCTCGTCGAGAAGGAGCACCTGTGGGCGCATCGCCAGGGCGCGGGCGATGGCCACCCGCTGCTGTTGACCGCCGGAGAGCTGGGTCGGGTAGGCGTCGTGCTTATCGGCCAGACCCACCAGGTCCAGCAGCTCGCGGGCCCGCTGCTCGGCCTCGTCCTTGCTGAGACCGAGCACGTTGACCGGGGCCTCGGTGAGGTTGCGCAGCACCTTCATGTTCGGGAACAGGTTGAACTGCTGGAACACCATCCCGATGTTCTTGCGGACCTCGCGGCACTGCTTCTCGCTCGCCGGGTGGAGCTGCTGCCCGCCGACGGTGATCGTGCCCTCGTCGGGCTTGGTCAGGGTCATCAGCAGCCGCAGGATCGTGGTCTTGCCGGAGCCGGAGGGGCCGATCAGCGTGACGTGCTTGCCGGCGTCGACCGAGAAACAGAGCCGGTCGAGGATGGTGGTGCCGCCGAATCGTTTGGTCACGTCCGTGAAGCGGATCAGCTCGGCACGGTCGGTCGTACTGCCGGTGGAAGTGGCGCCGCCTGTGTTGGCGTCGGGTTCCTTCATCAGCGGGGTGTCAGCGGACAAGACGACGCTCCAGTGCTCGCAGGAGAAGAGAGGCGGGATAGGCGATGACGATGAAGGCGATGCCGACGGCCACGATGGACTCGTTCATCTGGAAGGTCTGCGAACCGAACTGGCGGGCTTCGCCGAGCATCTCCAGCACGCCGATGGTCATCAGCATCGGCGAGTCCTTCAGCATCGCGATGACGTAGTTGCCGAGCGCGGGCACGACCCGGCGCAGCGCCTGCGGCAGGATCACCGCGGTCCAGGTGCGCGAACGCGGCAGGCTGAGCGCCGTCGCTGCCTCCCACTGGCCGGCGGGCACGCCGTCGATGCCGGCGCGGTACACCTCGGCGGTGTACGTCGAGTAGTGCAGGCCGAGGCCGAGGATGCCGGTGGCCAGCGCGGAGAGGGTGAGGCCCCACTCGGGCAGCACGTAGAAGAGGAAGAACAGCTGGACGAGCAGCGGGGTGTTGCGGATGAACTCCGTGACCGCCTTGATCGGCCAGCTCACCACCTTCAGCGACGACCGCTGGGCCAGGGCCCAGACGAGACCGAGCGAGAAGGCGAGCAGCGAGCCGCCGAGCAGGGCTTGCAGGGTGACCAGTACGCCGTCCCAGAAGGCCGGCATGAAGTCGCCCAGGTTGGACCAGTTCCAGTTCACGAGGCACCTCCGGGGGTGGACGGGCCGGGGGTGCCGGGCGCGGACCGCCGGGCCACTCCGGAGGCGGACGATCCGGCCACTCCGGCGCCTGCCAGGTCCTGCGGCCGACCGGTGACGGCCTTACGGGGCTGAGGAGTGCCCTTGGCCGGGGCCCGGCCGACACCGGCCTTGGCCCTGCGCTCGACCTGCCGCATCACGCGGGTGATGGCGAAGGCGAGGACGAAGTACATGACGAGGATCACCGTGTAGACCGGCGCGCTCTGCCCGGTGGCGTTGCGGACCAGCTGGGCCGCGAAGGTGATGTCGGCGACGCCGAGGACGGACACCAGGGCGGTGCCCTTCAGCAGCTCGATGAGCAGGTTGCAGAACGGCGGGACCATCTCGGGCCAGGCCTGCGGCAGCAGGATCTTCCGCATCCGCATCGCGGGCGGCATGCTCAGCGCCACCCCCGCCTCGCGCTGCGCCACCGGCACCGCGGCCACCGCGCCCCGCACGATCTCCGAGCCGTACGCGCCGTAGGTGCAGCCCAGGGTGAGCACGGCCGCCCACATCGGGACGAGCTGCCAGCCCAGGGTCAGCGGCACCACGAAGAACACCCAGATCATCAGGACCAGGGCGGAGGTGCCGCGGAAGATCTCGAAGTACGCGCCCGACAGGAACCGTACGATCCACAGCCGGTGCGTACGGGCGAGCCCCACGGTGAAGGCGACGACCGCGCCGAGGGCGGCGCTGTAGACGGTCAGCTGGACGGTGATCCAGACACCGCGGAGCAGCAGCTCCCACAGACCTTGACTGAAGCTGAAGTCGCTCATGAGCGGCACTTCTCCTCGGCCTTGATGTCCGTCATCTGGTCCTTGGTGAACCCGAAGGGCCGCATGACCTCCAGCAGTTCGCCGCTCCGCTTCATCTTGTGCAGCTCCCGGTTGAAGGCGTCCCGCAGATTGCGCTCGGGCAGCCGGAACGCGAAGCCGCCGACGTCGACGACGGGCTTGCCGTCGAGGTACGGGGTGACCTCGTCGGTCGCCTCCGCCTTCGTGCTCTTCGTCTGCGCGACGACATTCCGTACGGTGACGGCGGTGCCCACGAACACATCGACGCGGCCCTGTTCGACGGCGAGGAGACCGGCCAGCTGATCCGGCAGGGTGTCGATCTTCTTCACCCCGGCCGCCTCGGCGTAGTCGATCTCCGCGTAGCCGATGCCGGTCGCCATCCGGGCCCCGGTCCGCGCGATGTCCTCGTACGTACGCAGCTTCTTCGGATTCCCCTTCGGCACGATGAAGGCGTCCTTCATCTGGTACTCGGGGTCCGCGAACAGCACCTGCTCACAGCGCTCCGGGTTGATGTACATGCCGGCGGCGACGACGTCGAACTGCAGCGAGCTCAATCCGAAGATCAGCGAACCGAACTCGGTCGGGAACGGTTCGACGTTGTCGACGCCGAGTCTGGGGAAGATCCGCATCGCGATGGCGGGCGCCGAGCCCGTGATCTGGCCGTCAGTGCCTATATATCCGTACGGCTGTTCGCCCGCGATGCCGAGTTTCACGGTGCCCCGGGCGCGCAGCTGGTCCAGCAGATGACCGCCGTCCCCGGTGTCCGCGGTCGCCACCCGGCTGCACCCACTGCTCGCGCCGACCGCCGCGCCCGTGGTGACCAGGGCGGCAGCGCCCGAGAGCAGGGTGCGGCGGGTGGGGCCGGATCTGCTCGTTCGTCGTTGGCCTGTGTCGTTTGCGTGCATTCGAGCCATGGGCGCGCGGCTACCCGGGGTGCCCACGGGTATGCCGGTTCTTTTCCGGTCCTTCACGCGCGGGGCGGTAAACGGGGCAGATTAAAACAAGAGGGACGGGGCAGGCGGTCCTGAGGGCACCGGAGCGTTCCGGGGTGTTTCCGGGGTGTTTCCGGGGTGTTTCCGGGGTGTGAGGAGGCGTCAGTGGCGGAACGGCATATCGAGGTCGCGCTCGACCGGCGCGGGGTGCGCTGCACGGCCCGATTGCTCGACGACCGGGCGCCGGTCACCTGCACCGCGGTGTGGGACGCGCTCCCGCTGAGCGGCGACGTCTACCACGCCAAGTACGCCCGCAACGAGATCTACGCCCTCTTCCCACCGTTCGCCGAACGCGAGCCACCCCTGGAGAACCCCACCGTCACCCCGATCCCGGGCGACCTCTGCTACTTCTCCTTCGCCGGCACGGAACTGGCCACCAGCTCCTACGGCTACGACCGCGAAGTCCACCCCGGCACCACCCTCGTCGATCTCGCCCTCTTCTACGAACGCAACAACCTCCTCCTCAACGGCGACGTGGGCTGGGTACCGGGCATCGTCTGGGGCGAGGTGGTCGAGGGCCTGGACCGGATGGCGGAGGCCTGCAACGACCTGTGGCGAACGGGGGCGCAGGGGGAGACGCTGACGTTCCGCCGCGCCTAGGGCCTGTCGTCACATTCCCGTCGTCGCCCGGAGCGCGGTCCGGTCCCGCGCCCGCCGCGGCAGCGGCTGATGTCCGCGTAGGCGCGTGCTCTCGGCGTGCCGGGCGTACACCCTCGTACTGGATGTTGCCCCCCGCGCCCCTAAGGGCACGGCCCTGCGGGCCGATGAAAAGCGGGGCGCAGCCCCTGCTTTGCAGGGGCGCGGGGCGGTATCGATGTGCGGCTCCGCCGCGTGGGCGCGACAAGCCACGACCCACCCGCACCCGCCACACAACCTGTCCTCCCGAGCTAATGGGCGGCGGGGTCGACCGGGCGGCAGCCCTCCGCAACCCCCGCCTCATACAACGCATGCCCCACCCGCAACACCACATCATCCCGATGCCGAGCAGCCACCACCTGCAACCCCACCGGCAGCCCCTCCCCATCCACCCCCACCGGCACACTCGCAGCCGGCTGCTGTGTCATGTTGAACGGATACGTGAACGGCGTCCACCCGGTCCACCGCCGATACCCCATGCCCCGCACCCCCCGAGGCACCTCCACCCCCGCCTCGAACGCGGTGACCGGCACACTCGGCGTGACCAGCACGTCGTAGCGCTCATGAAACGCCCCCATCCGACGCCCAAGATCCATCCGCACATCCACGGCCGCCAGATACTCCAGCGCCGACACCCGAGCCCCCACCCCCCGAATCTCCCGCAACCCCGGGTCCAGCAACGACCGCTCGCGCGCCCCCAGCCGCTGCGTCACCCGCGCCGCCCCGCTGAACCACAGCACATGAAACGCGTCCACAGGATCGGCGAAGTCGGGATCGGCCTCACTGACATACGCCCCGAGCCCGGCCAGTGCCTCCACGGCCCGCCGCACCACACTCCCGACCCCCGGCTGCACGGCGACCTGCCCGCCCAGTGAAGCCGAGTACGCGACCCGCAGCCCCCGCACCCCGCCACCGAGCGCGTCCATGAACGACCCGGAGACCGGCCCGAGCGCGGACCAGTCCCGCGCGTCGGGGCGGCTGATGACGTCCAGCATCAACGCCGCGTCCGCGGCGTCCCGCGCCAGCGGCCCCACATGCGCCAGCGTGCCGAACGCGCTCGCGGGATACAGCGGCACCCGCCCGTATGTCGGCTTCAACCCGAACACCCCGCAGAAGGCGGCCGGAATCCGCACACTGCCACCCCCGTCCGTGCCCAGCGCCAGCGGCCCGGCACCGACCGCGACGGCGGCCGCCGCACCCCCGCTGGACCCTCCGGCCGTACGCGAGAGGTCGTACGGATTCCGCGTCACCCCACTGAGCGGCGAGTCGGTGACCCCCTTCCACCCGAACTCGGGAGTCGTGGTCTTCCCCAGGAACACGGCACCCTGCTCCCGCAGCCGGGCCACGGAAGGCGCGTCCTCATCCCAACGCCCCTCCGCCGAAACGGTCTTGGAGCCCTTCAGCGTCGGCCCACCCCGCATCAGCAGGATGTCCTTCACCGTGACCGGCACCCCGTCCACCACCCCGGCCGGCTCCCCACGCCGCCAGCGCGCCTCCGAGGCCCTGGCCTGCTCCAGCGCCGTATCGACATCGAGCCGTACGAAGGCGTTGACAGCCGGCTGGACACGCTCGGCCCGCTCCAGAACCGCCCGGGTCACCTCCACCGGACTGAACTCACCCTTCCGATAGCCCTCCACGAGCCGTACGGCGGTCAGTCGTGTGAGATCCATCAGAACCCCTAAGACAGTCCTAGTCCCTAGTGCCCGGGCACGTACCCGCGCTGCTTGTCGACCACGTTGGGCAGCGGCTTGCCCGCCTCCCAGAGCCCGTACAACTCCACGAACTGCGCGCCGAGTTCATCGCGCCACCCCACGGTGTCGCCGCTCATGTGGGGCGAGACGATCAGCCCGGGCACCTCCCACAGCGGATCGTCCGGGCCCAGCGGTTCGCGCTCGAAGACATCCAGCGCCGCCCCGGCGATCCACCGCTTCCGCAACGCCTCCACGAGCGCCTCCGTCACGACGAGCTGTCCGCGCCCCACGTTGACGAACCGCGCGGAGGGCTGCATGACGCCGAAGCGGCGCGCGTCGAACATGCCGTGCGTCGCCTCCGTCAGCGGCGCCGCCGCGATCACCCAGTCGGCGCGGGCCAGCAGCCGATCCAGATCCGCGGGTCCGTGGACCCCGGCCCGCGCCACCCGCCCGACCAGGGCGGTATGGACCCCGAGGGCCTTCAGATACCGCGCGACGGCCCGCCCGATCGGCCCCGACCCCACCACGCACGCGCGGCTCCCCGCCACCCGCAGGCCCTCCCGGTGCCGCCACTCCCGCCGCCCCTGCAACTCCAGCGTGCGCGGCAGATCCTTGGCCATGCTCAGGACGAGCGCGGCGACGTACTCGGCGATCGGCCCCTCGAACACCCCGCGCGCGTTCGTCACCACCGTGTCGGACGCGGCCAGTTCGGGGCACAGCAGATGATCCACACCCGCGCTCGCCGTGTGCACCCAGCGCGGCCGCGGCCCGCCGCCCGGCCAGGCGTCCCGCACGGCGCGGGAGGTGAAGTCCCACACCAGCAGCACATCGGCGTACGGCAGCCGCCCGGCCAGCGTCGACGCGTCGGCGTGTTCGATCGTCGCCCGCCCGGTGAGCCGCCCGAGCCGGGGCGGAGGCTCGGCGTCGAGGACGAGAAGGGTCGGTCGGGACATTGAGGTCATAGCGAGGGGAAACCGTCCGTAGTGTGTCCTTCAGTGCCATTTGGTGCACTTACGTATCTGTCGGTTCCTTTGGTGCGCTTGCTGTCTTTTGGGGTCCTTCGGTGGGCCGATTGACCACGCTCGCACTCGAACCTACCTTCGTCAACACGGACTTGCGTACGGTCTGTCGTCCGCCCATCTCTCTGTGTGAGGCCGGTGGCTGCCATGAACATCTCCTTCCTCGGAGGACCCGAGCCGCAACGCGGTGTCGGGGTCATCGCCCCGTTCGACTTCGCCCTCGATCGCGAACTGTGGCGCTGGGTCCCGGACGACATCTCCCTGCACCTCACCCGCACCCCGTACGTCCCGGTGGAGGTGAGCCTCGACCTGGCCCGTCTGGTCTCGGAGCACGAGACGCTCCACGAGGCGGTACGGGCGCTGAACGAGGTCGCCCCCGAGGTCGTGGCCTACGCCTGCACCAGCGGCAGCTTCGTCGGCGGGGTCGCCGGGGAGCGGGCCATGGGCGAGGCGATGACCAGGGCCGGCGCGGCGCACGCGGTCACCACCTCCGGAGCCGTCCTCGACGCGCTCGCCGAGCTGAACGCGCGCCGTATCGCCCTGGTCACCCCGTACACGGTCTCGGTGACCCAGGCCCTGGAGGACTACCTGGCGGAGGCGGACATCAGGGTCACCGGCCGCTCCTCCCTCGGCCTGGTCCGGCACATCTGGAAGGTCCCGTACCGCGATGTGGTCGCCATGGCTCACGAGGCGGTCCGTACGGCGGCGCCGGACGCCCTGTTCATCTCCTGCACCAACCTCCCCACGTACGACGTCATCCCCCAGCTCGAAGCGGAACTGCGGATGCCTGTCCTCTCGGCCAACCAGGTGACGATGTGGGCGGCACTGCGTCAGCTGGGTACCCGGGCGGTGGGCCCGTACCAGGCTCTGCTCGACGAGTCGGCCAGGCAGTCCTTCGGTGCGGGGCCCGTTCCGCCACCGCCGGTACTGCCGGAAGAACAGGAAGGTTGGGCATGACCGCACTAGGTTTCCTCTACCCGGGCCACTCCGCCGAGGACGACTACCCGCGCATAGAGCAACTCCTGGGCAGCGACATCCGGGTGGACCTCGTGCACACCGACATCGGCGAGGACGCCCACCGCGTGGACGCCCTCCGCGAGATGGGCGCCCCCGAACGCCTCGCCGCCGGCTGCGAGGCCCTCCGCCTGGCCGGCGCGGAGGCCGTCGTCTGGGCCTGCACCAGCGGCAGCTTCGTCTACGGCTACGAAGGCGCCCACGACCAGATCCGCACCCTGGCCGTCACCGCCGGCATGCCGGCCTCCTCCACGTCCTTCGCCTTCGCGCACGCGGTCGGCGAGGTGGGCGCCCACCGCGTCGCCGTGGCGGCGACCTACCCCGACGACGTGGCCCAGCTCTTCGCGGACTTCCTGGGAGCCTCCGGCGTGGAGGTCGTCTCCCTGCACGGCGCCGGCGTCATCACAGCGGCAGAGGTCGCCACCTGGACCGTGGACGACATCCTCGGCCTGGCCCGCACCGCCGACCACGAGCGCGCCGACGCCATCCTCCTCCCGGACACCGCCCTCCACACCGCCTCCCATATCCCCACCCTCGAAAAAGAACTCTCCAAACCAGTCCTCACCGCCAACCAGGTCTCGGTCTGGGAGGCGCTGAGGCTGACGGACAGGAGGGTGAACGCCCCAGAACTGGGCGCGTTGTTCACAAGGGAACCAATCGTGCAGGTGTAGTCGCCGGACGCGCCCCTGCTGTTCAGGGGTGCGGGGATCTGCGCGGGGTAGGGGCGGCGGGGGCGGGAATAACCGGAGCCACCCTCCTGTTACCCGTCAACGCACCCCAACCCCACCACATCCCAGGAGGCACCCACCGTGACCACAGACGAGATACGAGGCGGAGCCCACGGCACCGCCCCCGCCCCCCTCTCCGTCCTGGACCTGGTCACGGTAGGCGCCGGCCGCACAGCCACAGACGCCCTCCGCACAAGCGTCACCCTCGCCCGACAGACAGAAGCCCGCGGCTACCACCGCTACTGGGTCGCAGAACACCACTCCATGCCAGGCGTCGCATCATCGTCCCCCGCGGTGATCCTCGCCCACCTGGCCGCCCACACCACCCGCATCCGCCTGGGCTCGGGCGGAGTCATGCTCCCCAACCACGCCCCCCTGGTCATCGCGGAGCAGTTCGGCACACTCGAAGCGATGGCCCCCGGCCGCATAGACCTCGGCCTCGGCAGGGCCCCCGGCACAGACGGCCCCACAGCCGCCGCCCTCCGCCGCACAGTCACCCTCCACGAAGGCGCCGACGACTTCCCCGAGCAACTCGCGGAGCTGACCCGCTTCCTGGACGACGACTTCCCCGACGGCCACCCCTACCGCCGTATCCACGCGGTCCCGGGCCCCATCCAGGGCACCTCACCCGGCGGCGTACAGTCCCCGCACCGCCCCCCGATCTGGCTGCTCGGCTCCTCCGGCTTCAGCGCCCGCCTGGCCGGCACCCTCGGCCTGCCCTTCGCCTTCGCCCACCACTTCTCGGCGCGGAACACGATCCCGGCCCTCGACCTGTACCGCGAGTCGTTCCGTCCCTCCGCGGTCCTCGACACCCCGTACGCGCTGATCGGCGTGTCGGCACTCGCCACGGACGACGAGAAGGACGCCCGCCGTCAGGTGAGGGCGGCGGCCCTGAACATGGTCCGCCTGCGCACCGGCCGCCCCGGCCTCGTTCCGACCCCGGAGGAGGCGGAGGCGTACGAATTCAGCGTGGTCGAGAAGGACTTCATCGACTCCTGGAACGCGGACGTCGTCCACGGCGGCATCGACGAGGTCACCACCCGCCTCGACGACCTCCAAAAGCGCACCGGCGCCGACGAGTTGATGCTCACCACACACGCCCACAGTGCCGACCTGCGCCTGCGCTCGTACGAACTGATCGCGGACGCCTACGACTTGCCGCGCACCAACGGCACCCCGGCGAACTGAGCGTCAGGCCCGAGGACAGGCCGCCGCCCCCAGTATCTCGGCGATCCGCTGCGGCGACACCGCCCGGGAATACAGCCACCCCTGACCGGTGTCGCAGCCGAGCCGGCGCAGCCGGGAGGCCTGGGCGTCGGTCTCGACGCCCTCCGCGGTGACGGTCAGCCCGAGCCGGTGGGCGAGTTGGACGAGGGCCTCGACGATGATCTCGTCGGCCGGGTTCGGCTGGCCGTCGTCCTCGTCCCGGTCCTCCTGCGGGGTCTCGAACTGGAACCCCCGTACGAACGCCCCGTCCAGCTTCAGTACGGAGACCGGCAGCCGGCTCAGATACGCGAGGTTGGAGTAGCCGGTGCCGAAGTCGTCGATGGCGATACGTACGCCCATGTCGCTGAGGGCCTTGAGGGCCTGGAGGGGGCGGCCGGCGGAGCCCATGAGCGCGGACTCGGTGAGTTCGAGCTGGAGCAGGTGCGGGGCGAGCCCGGTCTCGGCGAGGATCTCGGCGACGTCGGCGACGAGGTCGGAGTCCCAGACCTGGCGGACGGCGACGTTCACACTGACGAAGATCGGGGCGCGGTCGGGGTGGTCGAGCTGCCAGCGCCGGGCCTGTCGGCAGGCGGTGGCGAGGACCCACCGCCCGAGCTGGACGATCGAACCGTCCTCCTCGGCCAGTGAGATGAACCGATTCGGCGTCAACACGCCGAACTGCGGGTGGTGCCAGCGCACCAGCGCCTCCACCCCGCGCACCTCGCCGTCCGCCATGCCCACCAGCGGCTGGTACTCCAGGACGAACTCGCCCCGCCCGACGGCCGCCCGCAGCGTCGACGACAGGGCCTGACGGGTCATCCGGTGGGCGTTGCGCTCGGGATCGAACAGCGTCCAGCGGGCCTTGCCGTCGGCCTTCGCCCAGTACAGCGTCGTATCGGCGGCCTGCATCAGCCCGGTCGCGGTCGCACTCGCGGACTGCCGTTCCACGACCCCGATCGAGGCGGAGACGGACAACCGCTGACCGGACAGGTCGAACGGCGCCTGCAGGGCCTTGAGGACGGACTCGGCCAGATCGGCGAGTTGCTCGGTGCCCGTGGAGTCCTCGACCAGCAGGGCGAACTCGTCGCCGCCGAGTCTGGCCACCAGCGGCGCGCCGGCGGAGGTGCCGGGCATGGTGCAGACCCGGGTGTGCCCCGCCGCCTCGGCGCACCGGGTGAGCCGCTCGGCCACGGCCGCGAGCAGCCGGTCGCCGACGCGGTGGCCGAGGGTGTCGTTGACCGCCTTGAACCCGTCCAGGTCCAGGTAGACGAGGCCGATCCGGCCGGTGCCGACCGCGTCGTACACGTCGTACGCGTCCCGCTCCAGGGCGGCGGTGAGGCGTTCGAAGAAGAAGGCGCGGTTGGGGAGCCGGGTCACCGGGTCGTGCATCTGCAAGTGGCGGAGCCTGGCTTGAAGTTGACGGTTTGCGCTGATGTCGGCGACCGAGAGCAGGATCGCCCGCTCCTCCTCGGGCAGCGGCGCCACCGATACCTGCACCCACAACGAGGTCCCGTCGGGACGTTTGAGCCGGCGTGTGCAGCGCAGCCGGGCCTGCCGCCCGCGCAGCACCTCGCGGTAGGCGTGCCAGGTACGCGGGTCCGAGGCCAGGTCCACCAGCTCGGCCGCGACCCGCCCCGTCAACGTCTCCGTCGTCTCCGTTGCCTCCGTCGCGGTCCCTAGCAGCGCCCCCATCGCCTCGTTGGCGGTGACGACCAGCCCGTCCCGGTCGACGACGGCCATGGCCAGCGGCGCGGCGGAGAAGGCGGCGGGTACGGCGGGCGCGTCGGAGGCGACGGGGCTCTCCGGTGTGGACGTCGGTGTGGGTGCCGATGTGGGGGTCGACGACTGAACCGTACCATTGACGTGACGCTCTGTAATCGCCGGCTGGACGAGCTCTACCGCGGGCGCCGGCCCTTGGGACGTTCCGCTCACCGTTCGCTCCCGCAGTGCACTCGTTTTCGTACGGATCTCTCAAGCGTGTCTGTGCAGGAAAGTGTGCCGATCATAGAGGCTGGCCCCAGGGCCTTCTAGCCACTCCCCAGTCTCCCTGAACAACGACCTGATCCGACAGATCGTTTCTGCCCCGAGCTGAACGACTTCCCCGAGGCGTTGATGTGGCATCGAACGCCTGTGACGTTCCGTGAGCGTCCGGGGCGTCGACCCCCGCTGACTATCTGACCGCCCCTCACTCGTCCGGTGTAGACAAACAGGGCAAAGTATTACTAATTCCGAAAATCTGGATGCGGTGTTCCCAAGATCCGCATCCGGAGGTCTCCGTGCAGCGTCCGCTCCCCGGGAAGGGGCCTCTGCGACCTCTGTGGCCTCTGCGACCTCTGTGGCCTCTGCGGTCTCTGCGGCCTCTGTGGCAGGGTCTCCTCGGCGACCGGGCGTCCGATCTGCGCAGAGCGGCGGCCATGGCGACCTCGATGACCGCGCTCGCCGCGACCTCCCTGATCGCGGCGCCCTCGGTCGCCGTACCCCTGTCCGAGGCATGCGCGCTGCGACGGACCCACGCGCACCACTCGGAAGGCTTGGACACTTGGAACTCCGCATATCCGCGTCCCACCCGTGACCTCGATGCGGTACTGGTGTTCCTTTCTTTCCCGGACGCGACCCCCCTTACCACTCCGGCCGAGCTGACCGCCGATCACTTTCCCGCCACCAGCCAGTTCTTCGAACGCGCCTCGTACGGCAAGTTCGCGCTCCGGCCGCATCCACGCCGCGAGTGGCTGCAGATGCCGCGGCCGTCGACGGCGTACGCCATAAGGCGTGACTGGCACGCGGCCGACCGCGCCGCCTACCTGAAGGACGCGCTCGAGGCGGCCGACCCGCACGTCGACTTCTCCCGCTACGACATCGTGTACTTCATCGCCGACCCGCACGCGCCCGGCGTCGACTCGGACGCGACGAAGGTGGTGAATCTCGAAACGCCGCTGACTGTCGACGACACGGACCTCCACCGGGTCGTCACCGTGTTCGAGAAGCATCCGCCGGACCGCCTGGTCCTCGCCCATGAGACCGGCCATGTCTTCGACCTGCCCGACCTCTACCACCGCCCCGTCGACGGCAAGGGCGACTGGGACACCCACGTCGGCGACTGGGACCTCATGGGCAGCCAGTTCGCCCTCGCGCCGGACCTGTTCGCCTGGCACAAGTGGAAGCTGGGCTGGCTGGAGCCGCACCAGGTGGCGTGTGTGCGGGGGGTGGGGAGCACGCGGTTGACGCTGGAGGCGGTGGGGGCGGGGGCGGTGGCGGGGTCGTGGGGGGCATACGTGAGTGCGGGTGCGGGTGCGGGTGCGGGTGCGGGTGAGGGTGCGGGTGAGGGTGAGGGTGCCGGTGCCGGCGGCAGCGGTGGTACCAGTGGTGTGGTGGCCGGGGCGCCGGCCTTCGGTTCCGGTCGGGGGACGAAGCTGGCGGTCATCCGTACCGGTCCCGACAGTGCGCTCGCCATCGAGGCGCGGGGCGCGGTCGGCAACGACCACGCCGTCTGCACCCAGGGCGTCCTCGTCTACCGCATCCGCGGCGGCACCGAGTCCGGCAGCGGCCCCATCGAGGTCCTCGACGCCCATCCGCGCACCGAGGCCTGCTGGGAGGACTCCGTCTATCCGCCGCTCGCGGACGCCCCGGTGGGGGTCGGAGAGAGCTTCACGGTGCCGGGGGAGGGGGTACGGGTGGAGGTGGAGGGCCGTACACCGTCCGGGGCGTGGATCGTGAAGGTCACGACGGGATGGCGGCCCTCGATATAGCGGTCTCGGCATAGCGGTCTCGACGCCGGACGCAAGAAGCCCCTCGCTTCCGCGAGGGGCTTCTTCGTGTCGTGCGCCGCCAGGGACTCGAACCCCGGACCCGCTGATTAAGAGTCAGCTGCTCTAACCAACTGAGCTAGCGGCGCCTGCTGACGTCGTAGACATTAGCACCCTGATCGGCGGGAGGAAAAATCGATATCCGCACGGTCGCGGAGGCGCTCGCACGGGCCGCCCGGACGGCCGCCCAGAGCAGGACCTCGGGCCCCGGCAGCCATGGCCCCCGGGTGTCCGGGGCGACGACCCACCGAGACCCGAGCCGGGCGTGCTCGCCGGGGTCGGTGGTGTCGGTGGTGTCAGTGGTGCCGGTGGTGCCGGTGGTGCGCACTGCGGGGACGGTCACCGCGTCTCCGGCGCCGTGACAGAGGAGCGGCGGAACGGCGCCGGTGCGGCCGGGGGAGCCCCATTCCTCCCACTCCAGGAGCGCGGGCAGGCGGTGGGCGGTGCCGGGCGAGGCGAAGAGCAGCATGCGTCCGCGGTACACGGCCACCGGTCCGGACCCGGGCCCCTCGTCCCACAGCCGGTCGAGCATCCGCCGCCCGAAGATCGCCGGCACACTGACGACATCGAACACGGTCCCGCAAGGCAGCACCACCGGCGCCGCCGGCCGCTCCTCCCACAACGCCAACGTGCTACGCGGATACGTCCCCGCCGAGGCCAGCCAAGCCGCCCCCTCCACCGTGACCCCCGAAGCGCCCAGTCCACCCTTCGGACACCTGCCCGATCCAGTCCCACCGCTCATACATCCAGATCTACCGCCCGTCACCACCCGATTCCCCAGGGTTGCCGAATTCCGGTACGGGAGCAGGGCAAGTGGGCTATCTTGCCCACCCGGCATATGCCGGGGGTCGTATCTGGACGCAATCGTGCCGCTGGGACGATGGGGGTACCTCCCGCTCGAGCGAAGCCGAGAGCGGGGGAGGGTGGGCGTAGCGGCACCCGGCCGGCGCCGGTGAGCGAAACCCCGCCCCGAGCTCAGCCCCGCGCCGGGTCACGTACAGCCAGGCCTCAGAGAAGCCCTCAGATGACCTCCGGCCCGCTCGCATCCCGGCCCCGCAACAGATCCCGCCCAAACTCGATCATCTTCTTCGCATAGTCCTCGGTCCACTCCGCCCGCTCCGCGACATCCGCCGCGGTCAGCCGATCGAACCGCCGAGGATCGGCAAGCTGCGCCGCCGCGATCGCCTGGAACTCCACCGCCCGATCCGCCGCCGCCCGAAACGCCTGCGCCAACTCCGTCGCCCGCGCCAACAACGCCCGCGGATCGTCGATCGACTCCAGATCGAAGAAGTGCTCGGGATCACCGGCCGCCTCCGCCGGCTCGAAGAGCAGGGGCGCGGGGCGTAGCCGCGGTTCGTGCCGACGCGGCGTGGGCTCCGCCATGTCTCGTCCTCCTCGTACGACGGTTCAGTGGGCCTGTCCCCGGGGGCGTCCCAAAAGGAGGGCCACCGTCCATTGTCTCGTGACCGCGCAAGTAGGCATCAAGCCTTGGCGCCCTAAGGCCGCCACCCCACCCGATGCTCCGCAAGCGTCGCCAGCACCGCGTGGTTCGCCTCCCACCCGTCCGGGAACTTCACGGTCACCCCCAGCTGCACCGGCTCGGTCGACGGATGGTCGTCGAGGAGCTCGGTCACCCCGGCCCGGCACACCACGATGCACGCATGCCGGTGCCGTGACGCGAGCACGCACAGCCGCCCGGTCTCCAGATGGAACGCCGTCGCGTCGGGCCGCCCGGACAGCGGATGCAGGACGACCGTGACGTCGTACTCCCGCCCTTGGAGCCGGTTCGCCGTGTCCACGACCACATCGGCGACCCCCAGCTCGGCCAGCGCGGAGCGCACGGCGGCGGCCTGGTCCCGATGGGCGGTTCCGACGGCGATCCGGTCGGCGGTCAACGGCACGGGCTCCTCGGACCGCTCCGAGGTCGCCGCCCCACCCCGGTCGAGCAGCCGCCGTACGACCCGCGCGACCGCCCGTACCGCCTCGGGGTCGGTGCGGGGCGTGTGCCGCGCCGGCAGCTCCAGCAGCCCCCACCCCGACTCGGCCGCCTCGTCGATGACCCGGTCGGGACCCGAGCCGTCCGACGGCACCGCGAACCCGAGCCGCCGGTCCCCGTGCCCCGTACCACTCCGGAACGGCGTGAACGGATAGAACGCGTCCGAGACGAGCGGCGCGGCGGACGCCGGAAGCCGCCACGACACCGGCAGCCGGTGCTGCGGCAGCTCGGGGTTGTGGGCGAGCAGCGTCGTCACCGCCGAGGCCGACGGGTCGTACGACAGCCCCGCCCACTGCTCGCTGCCGACGATCGCGAACGGGTCCAGCTGCCCGGGGTCGCCCACGAACAGCGCCCGCTCGAACAGCCCCGCCACGGCCAGCAGCGCGTCCGACCGCATCTGGTACGCCTCGTCGACGATCGCGTGCCGCCACGGCTCGACCCCCTTGACGTGCGCCCACTTGGCGGCCGTGGAGATCACGACGTCGAGCCCGGCGAGCTCGGCCGCCTTCGTCGACTTCCGTACGTTCGGCAGAGCGTCCAGCGCCTTGTCGTACGGGTCGCTGTCGCTGCTGTGCAGCCGCCCGACCGGGAGGTCCGCGTCCTTCTCCGCGAGCCGGATCACCAGGTCGTCCACCTGCGCGTTCGTCTGCGCGATGATCATCAACGGGCGCCCGGCGGAGGCGAGCTCGAGCGCGGCGCGCACGACGAGCGTGGACTTCCCGGCCCCGGGCGGCGAGTCGACGACGACACCGCGCGCGGTGCCGTGCAGGGTGTCGCGGAGAATCGAGTCGGTGGCCTGTGCGGCGGCGATACCGGGATCAATAGGAGCTTTCCGGTCCTGGTCCGTCACTGGTTGTGCCATTCAGGTGACGGATGGTAGCTTCGTTGTGTGCTGAGCGAGAGCCAAGCCAGCACAGCAAACTCCAATCTCTGGGGAGACCGGGCTGGTTCCAACCCGGCTGGTGTTGATCGCGGAAGACTCGGGCGCTCGTTGAGCGGTCGAGCGGCGTGAGCCAGGAATCCCGCTTGTTCGCAAGGGGGAGGGTTCAAAGCACGTCCTCCTCGGTCACGGGGTCGGCGACTTCGGACACGGCGGCCGCCTCACCCGGCGGCCCGCCGTGCGTCCACGGTGTCTCCTCGGGGTCGGGCAGCTTGGCTCCGCCCCGCTGGTCGTGCTCGAAGAGGGTGAAGCAGAGAAGGTCGCCCTTCTCGGGGACGGACCCCTCCTCCGGCTCCTTGCCGCGCCCCATCTTGTCCATGATCCGCAGCACCACCAGGGCGCCGTCGTCCTCGTACCCCACGAACTCGGCCGTCTGCGGCTTTCCGCCCAGCGAGCGGTACACCTTCGCACGCTCCCCGAGATGCGGCCGGTCCTGCGTCCGTACGGTGACCAGCGGCCGTGGGCTGGGCCGCTTGCCCTCGCTGTACGCCATCACCACCTCGACGACCTCACCGGCGAACGCCTCCCCGGCCAGCCGTCGCCCGGCCATGACGAGCGGGTCGTCCAGGGCCTCCTGGGCGTCGAGGCGGGCCTGCTCCCGCTCCCGCGCGGCCAGTTTGTTCGCGGCGGTGACCGCGTCGTCGATGCGCGGTTGCGGGGGCTCCCCGGCGAGGACACGATCCCGGTGGCCGGTGAAGGACCAGCGGTCGCGGGTCCACCGGTCGGCCACATGGGCACCCTCCTCCGGCAGATCGCGACGCAGCAGGTCGAGGCCGTGCCAGACCGCGTCCCAGGTGGGCCGGGTGCGGCTCTCGACCAGGGCCCGGATCTCCCGCTCGGCGGCGGTCAGCGCCCCCAGCCGGTCGTCGGCCTCCATGCCGTCCTCGGCGGCGGCCAGGGCGAGCCGTGCCCGGTCGTACCGCTCGATGGCCGGGGCCAGCAGCTTGTTGTCGAACGCCGGGTCGGTGGCGGGACCGGCGGGCGGACACAGCAGCTGGCCCTCCGTGTCCCGCGCCAGCTCGGCCCACCGCGCCGCCGCCTCGCCCGACTGCCCCTCCGGGGGGTCGATCCAGGCGAGCAGCGACCCCAGGTGCTGGTCCTCGACGCCGGACTGCCCGGTCGCCCAGTGGTGTGACAGCAGGTCGGTCAGGGCGAGCAGCAGTGAGGAGCCCGGCACCCGCGCCCGCTCCCCGAAGTGCGTGAGCCACCGCCCGAGCAGCGGCACCCGCGGCGGCGCCGGATGCGGTGCCTCCGGATCCTGCTCTGCGGTGCGCCTGAACCGCATGGAGCGCCCGAGGAGCCGTACGAAGTCGATGCCCGTGCGGCTGGGCACGATCAACTGCGGGGCGTCCGCGCACAGTTCGACCTCGACCTTGACCCGCTTGCCGGTCTCGGGATCGGTCTCGCCCCGCTCGGCGGCCTCCACGACGTCGGCGTACGCGTCCATGTACGGCAGTACGACGTCGGCGAGCTCCACCAGGAACGCGAACCGCAGATCACGGTCCCGGGGCTGTGGCACCACCAGCAGGCGCGGCGTGTCCCGGTCGGTGCCGACGAGCGCGCCCAGCGGGGCCCCGGCCTCACCGGCGGTGGTGAGCGGCACGAAGACGAGTGGGTGCTCGGAGAGATGCCGGTGGCGGACGGTGGCGCTGGGCTGGGCCCGGCCCGTGCTGACGGCTTCGAGGCGGGCCAGGGTCGACATCAGCGACATGTCCCACCCCCGGTGGATTCGGCGCTCAGCGCCTCCGCCCGCAGCTCCGCGGCTCTCCGCAGCGCCGCCACCGTCGGGTCGTCGGGGTCGCCGGCCATGCCGTGGGCCGCCGCCAGTACGTCCTCGACCGTGGTGAGGCCGCCCAGCTCGGCCCGTGCGGCGCGCCCCAGGGACGTCACCGCGCCCTCCGCGCGGGAGCGGGCCCGGCAGTGGAAGGCCAGCTCGCAGGCGGCCAGGCACTCGGGGGCGTAGGTGGCGGAGAGGGCCTCGACGGCGGTCGTCAGCTCCTCCTGGGGAAGATCCGGGGCGAAGCAGGTCCCTTCGGGGAGGGAGTCCGCGATCTCCTCGATACGGGTGAGCCGGGTCAACTGGCGGCGGGTGACCGCCCGTTGCTTACGGACATCCACCGCGGCGGCCGTAGGGAGGTTGGTGAAGTCCTTGGGGCACACCAGCAGCACCCGGTGACGCACCTCGGGCGCCGGGCCGCCCTTTTGGGCGCTCCGCCTCCGGGGCGCCTCAGCCGGTGTCGAGGGGACGACCGTGCTCGACCCTTCGGGCCTCCGCGCGCTCGCCCCCTCGACACCGGCGCGCCCCTCCGGCTCCGCGCCGAGCCGGGCGGCGACCTCCTCCAGGGCCAGGACGTACACCGCGGACTGGCGGGCCGCCGCGCCGACCTTCGCCGCGTCCGCCGAACCGTCCAGCATCGGGAAGGACTTGATCTCCACGACCGTCCAGGTGCCGTCCGGGTGCACCACCACCGCGTCCGGCTCCAGGAAGGCGGGGGAGCCCGCGACGTCCAGCGCCAGCATGGGGTGGTCGAGCAGCGCCCAGCCGCCGGTGTCCGTGGCCTCGCGCAGCGCCAGCGCCGTACGGGCGGCGCGGCCCTCGGGGCCGACGGCGGCGAGGTCGGGGACCGAGGCCGTGGTCGGCGGTTCGGCTCCCGGGTCCAGCTTCTCGTGCACCAGCCGCAGCAGCTCCGCGCCGCCGTCCGCTTTGACCCGGGCCTCGAAGGCGTTGCCCCGCATGAAGGCGAACTGGGACTGGCCGAAGGCGGAGGGCGAGCCGAGCGCGCTCGCCAGCACCGCCTTGTTCACCCCCGCGCCGTCCAGCAGCGCGCGCCGCTCGCAGCCGGGGTTGGCCGCGAGCGCGGCGAGGGCGCGCGCGTCCAGCGCCTTGGGTGGGACCTCGGGTCCGCGCAGCTCAGCGAGCCGCTGCCGCAGCGCCGTCCCCCGCGTCCGAGGAGACGGCACCCGGCTCGGGTTCGGTGATCCGCTGCCGTGGAATTCGCTCACCCGGGGAAGTCTGGCACCCACCACTGACAATTGGGGAAACCGTGCCCCGAGAGGCGGCCGCGACCGGTGTGACGGACTCCTCGGCGCGCCCCCACTCCGGGCCGGTCTCCGGCTTGCCCTCCGGCCCGGCCGACACTCCGAGCCCGAGCGAGACCCGGCACCGGTCCACGGCCCGCAGCACCACCGGCGTGAGCAGCAGACCCGCCCCCATCACGGCCGCGCCCGCCACCGCGTCGAGGAAGTAGTGGTTCGCGGTGCCCATCACCACGATCGTCGTGATCAGCGGATACGAGACGGCCGCTGTCCTCACCAGGCGCGAGCCGCCGCCGAGACGCCACAGGATGACACCGCACCACAGCGACCAGCCGACGTGCAGGCTCGGCATCGCCGCGTACTGGTTCGTCATGCCGCCGAGCCCTCGGGGCGCGCTGGCCTCGCCGCCCCACCAGCCCCACGCGCTGTAGTGGGCCATCGTGTCGACGAAGCCCTGCGCCGAGTGCAGGAGCCGGGGTGGGCAGGTGGGGTACAGGGTGAAGCCGATCAGGCCGATGAAGGTGGAGGTCATCAGCCAGGTGCGGGCCGCGCGGTAGTGCGCGGTGCGGGAGCGGAAGAGCCACACCAGGAGTACGGGGGTGACGAGGTAGTGCAGGGACGCGTACCAGAAGTCGGCGGGTATCCCTATCCAGGGTTCGCGGGTGAACAGCCGGTTCAGCGGATGCTCGGCGTTCAGCCACAGGGCCTTCTCGACGCGCAGGATCGCTAGGCCGTGGTCGACGGCGTTCGCCGTGTCGCCGCGCGCGAGGAGCCGGCCGGCCGAGTACGCCCCGTACACCAGCAGGATCAGCGGCAGCTCGCGCCACCAGCGGAGCCGGAGCCGGGGCCGGGCGTGCGGAGCCGTCTCGGTGATCGGTGCGCCGGACCCTTCGCGGACCGATGCGCCAGGCCCTTCGCCGACCGATGCCTCGATACCCTCGCCGACCGGTGCCTCGGTCGCCTCGGCCTGCGGCATCCGATCGCCTCCCCCATCCGCTTTCGCCTGTGTTCATCTGTGCTTCGTGTGCAGGATGTTGTCCAAGACGCCGCTATCGCCTCACGGGTTGCTCCCCGACAGCCTGAGCGATGATGGAAACAACCGCCCCTTAATTTTTCCTTCTCGCAGAAGACACCCGAAAGGCCACCTCATGGCACCGCGCATCCTGTTGGCCCGGCACGGACAGACGGAATGGTCCCTGCTCG
Organism: Streptomyces capitiformicae; assembly: GCF_002214185.1. NCBI lineage: Bacteria > Bacillati > Actinomycetota > Actinomycetes > Kitasatosporales > Streptomycetaceae > Streptomyces > Streptomyces capitiformicae. Next base: position 5,509,667 of record NZ_CP022161.1, read on the forward strand.
GCAAGCACACCGGCAGGACGGACATCCCCCTCCTCGAAGAGGGCCGACGCGGCGCGAAGCTCCTCGGCGAGCGCCTCCACCGGGCACCCCTGGACGGGCTGCCCGGTGTCGAGGTCCGTACGAGTCCCCTCTCACGCGCGCGTGAGACCTGCGAACTGGCCGGCTTCGGCGACCGCGCCACCGTCTGGGACACGCTCATGGAGGTGGACTACGGGGCGTACGAGGGACTCACCCCCGCCGAGATTCGGTCCTTCCGGCCGGGGTGGCTGATGTGGCGCGACGGTGTCCCCGAAGGGGAGACCCTTCGGCAGCTCACCGCGCGCGCGGACGAGGTGGTCGCGTGGGCGCGGTCCGCCGAGCGCGACGGCAGCGATGTCCTCGTCTTCGCCCATGGGCACATCCTGCGCTCCATAGCGGCACGGTGGCTGGGGCTGGGCATCGACTTCGCGGCGCGGGTACGGCTGAACCCGACGTCGCTGTCGGTGCTGGGCTGGGCCTACGGGGAACCGGCGATCGAGTCCTGGAACGACACGGGGCACCTGGCCGGCTAGCCGTTGTGTGTCGGCGCCCGGCGTTCGCGGCTGGGCGGGGGTGGGTCGCGCTTGCCGGCGCTCACAGGGTGCCGCTGCGCCCACCCTCCCCCACTCTCGGCTTCTCCCCCACTCTCGGCTTCTCCCCCACTCTCGGCTTCTCCCCCACTCTCGGCTTCGCTCGAGCGGGAGGTGCCCCCATGAGCGGGAGGTGCCCCCATGAGCGGGAGGGGCCCCCATGAGCGGGAGGTGCCCCCATCGCCCCAGCGGCACGACTGCCCGCAGTCAGGACGGGCTACGCCGTACGCGCGACCCCCGCGTGCCGCTCCAGAAACGCGCAGACCCCAGAGGCCCTCCGGTGCGGCAACAGCACGCGCGCGGTACCGGCCAGCATCTGCTGCACCCGCGAGGACTGGACCTCGTCCAGAAGATCGAGCACCCGCATCCCGGCCGCCGCGGCCTCATCGGGCCGCCCCCCACGCGCGAGATCATCCGCGAGCTCGGCGGTGTAGAGCGCGATGTTCCGCGTGAAGTGCGGATTCTGCAGCCCGGCTGCCCGCCGCGCGTGCCGCGCCGCCCGAGGCCAGTCCCCCAGCGTGGACCAGCACTGCGCCTCCAGCCCCTCCAGCTCGGCCTCCCCGTAGAAGCTCATCCACTCCGGATCGGCGTCGGAGGTCCCGCGCGCGTACAGGGCATGCGCTCGGGCCAACGCCTGCTCGGTCCCCGTGCGGTCGGCGAGCCCCGCCCAGCCGCCCGCCTCCCGTAGCGCCAGCAGCGACATCAGCCGCGGCGAACCGAGCGGCCGCGCGACCCGCTGTGCCGCCTGCGCCGCCCGTACGGCCTCCCGCGGCCGTCCCGCGTCGCGCGCGAGGAAGGCCGTGTTGCAGAACGCGTGCGCCTCCAGGCCGGGGTCCCCCGCCATCCGGGCCGTGGCCAGCGCCTCCGCGTAATGTGAGCGGGCGTCGTCGAAACGCCCCGAGTCATGGGCCAACCAGCCCACGGAGATGGCGAGTTCACCCGCGCCTGCGTACAGCCGGTCGGTGGTGGACTGCCGGGTGGTGCCCGCGTCGAGCAGTGAGTACGCGGCCCGCAGCGGCGCCGAGGCCCTGCGGTACAGGCCGTCCGCCCCGTGCCGGTCGTCGAGCAGCCGGATCTTGCGTACGGCCGCTTCGAGGGCGCCCGCCTCCGCCGTACCCGCCCGGTGGACGGAACGGCCCGCGGCGGACGCCGTGCCACCGAGGGCGAACGGGCCGAACGAGGCGGCCGCCATCGCGGCCGTACCCCCGGTCATGAATGCGCGACGCTGCACGTCGCTCTCCTCGTGGTTCTGGTACGTCTGCTGCGTGTCCCGCCGGCCGTGCGTACAGCCCGTGTCGCCCAGCGGGTCCCGCATGTCGTACATCTCTTGCGTGTCATACGGCTCGTACGCCCCTTCCGTCTCACCCCTCGTGCCGTGCGAGGAGTGCGAACGGCTCTTGGTGCGAGAGGAGGGCGCCTCCTCGGCGGGGCGCGCCCCCCGACCGCGTACCTCCGCGCGGGGCGCAAAGCCCAGGTCGGTCAGTGTCCGGCCGGGGAACATATGCAGGAACACCCGCTCGTACGCGTAGTTGGGACAGCGGATCTCGCCCGCCTCGACCCTCCCGACGTAGCGCGCGTCACAGCTCACCCGCTCGCCGATCTCACGCGCGGCCCGCCGTACCGCGGCGGCGAACTCGCCAGGCGAACGCTGCCCGCGCAGCTGCCGAAAGGCGAGGTTCGGCCGCTGTGGTCGGGGGGACTGGGTTGAGGTCACCGATGACGACGCCATGGCCGGGCCCTCTCTCGCGAACCGTCGAACCGTGCCGGAACAGGGAGGAGTTGTGCGTGTCCTGCATGGTTGATTCCGCACAGTTGATTCCTCTGTGTCCGGCGGGCAAGAACGTACCGGCCCCACCGGTGCCCCGACGCGAGGTTTGGCTACAAACCGGATATCTCATCCTTGATCTGCCATGAACTGCCATCCTTTGCGGCGCAGTTTCGCCGTAGCCGTTGACGGACTGACGCGTTGGGCAACGTGGACCGGGAGCTGGCTCGTATGTGTGGGAGGCCCGGATGAAGAACGTCGAACCCCGTTCCGAGTGCGACCTGGTGACCGTGCCCGCGCGGCAGGGACTGGAGGCGGTCGACATCCTCCGCCGCGGTGCCGTCGACGCGGTGGGGCCCGTCATGACGGTCGGTCCCGTTCTGCACGACGACAGCTGTGGCACGCTCGGATTCCTCGTCCCGCCCGGAACGGCGGACGCGTGGGACGTGCCGGGCAGCACGTGTACGCACAGCGACGGCCGGGGGGCGGTGTTGGCGCCCGCCGATGGTGCGGACTGGCTGCTGCCGCCCGGGGAGGCGGACCTCGCGACGGATCCTGCGGTGCTCAGGGCTGCGCTGGGCGAGGCGGCTCGGTTGATTGAGGCGGCCGACAACTGCAGGTGAGCCGGGTGCTTGACCAGCGGCCATGTCGTCCCGCCCCGATAATGGGTTGATGGGCAGGTCGAAGAAGGGGGCGGCGCGGCGGCAGGCCGCTGAAGCCGTGGTCGAGAAGGTCGATGGCGGGCTTGCCGAGTTGCTGCCCGATCGGGATCGGGCGCGGGCCTGGACGTTGCTTGTCGACGGGGCGCCGCAGTCGCATGTCGATCTCGATGATCCGGCTCATCTCTCCTTCGAGTATCAGCGGCGTCTCGGGCATGTGATCGATCTTGTCGCGCCGCCCGCTCGGGCCGTGCACGCCGTTCATCTCGGTGGGGGCGCTTTCACCCTCGCTCGGTATGTCGCCGCCACCCGGCCCCGCTCCACCCAACAGGTCGTCGAACGTGATGCCGCCCTCGTCCAACTGGTGCGCCGTGAGCTGCCGTTGGATCCGAACGCGCGGATACGGGTGCGGTCGGTGGACGCGCGGGAAGGGCTTGCCAAGGTGCCCGAGGGATGGGCGGATCTGGTGATCGCGGATGTGTTCAGCGCGGCGCGCACGCCGGCGCATTTGACGTCGACGGAATTTCTCATGGAGGTGCGTCGGGTGGTGAAGCCCGGCGGGTTCTACGCCGCCAACCTCGCCGACGGGCCCCCGCTCGCCCATCTGCGCGGCCAGATCGCCACCGCGGCGGCCGTCTTTCCCGAGCTGGCACTCGTCGCCGACCCGACCGTGCTGCGGGGCAAACGGTTCGGCAACGCGGTCCTCGTCGCCTCCGACCAGCCGCTGCCCATCGCCGAGTTGACCCGTCGCGCCGCCTCCGACCCGCATCCGGGCCGGGTCGAGCACGGCAAGGCGCTCACCGACTTCACGGGTGGCGCGGTGCCGGTGACGGACGCGGCGGCCATCGCCTCACCGGCCCCACCGCCGTCGGCGTTCCGCTGACCGCCGGTCGCCGGGCCGGCCTTCAGTAGGTCTGGACGGCCACGCGGGGCGCGCTGTCGTGCCAGGTGCAGAACACCGTCACCCGGTCCGCGCCGGACGCGAACTCGACCCGGATCCACGTCTCCGTCTTCCACACCTGCATCGACCAGCCCGAACCGGGCGTGGCCGAGACGAGGGTCGCGTATGTGTCGTCGAGGGAGAAGACGGCCCGGCCGCCCTCGGTGTCGTAGCTCTTGATCCGGCCGGAGTAGGTGGGTGTGCCGGCACTCGGACCGGCGCTGGGTGGCGCGGACTCCGAAGGGGTCGGCGAGGGCTCGGCGCGGTCGCTCTTGTCCGGCTCCGGCTCCGGCTCCGGTGCCGGTCGCTTCGTGCTCGAGGGGGTCGGGCGGGCAGTGCCCGGGTCCGGCGCGGGTGCCCCCTGGGCCTTCGCGTCGACAGCTGTGATGGGCAGGGCACGGGGCGGGTCGTAGGCGGTGCCGGCCATCACCGAGTGGACACCCCACCACGACAGCGTGGCCGCCGCGCCCGTGGCGAGCAGCCAGGCCAGTAGGTGGAGGAGTCCTCTGCGCATCGCGGCCATACTGCCCCACGAGCCCCAGGAGTGTCCCGGGTGCGGTGTGCCGGCGTGGGTTGTCCACAGGCCCCAACCGGCTTGCCCCGTATGCCGTACGGTGCGGCGCATGGCAAGTGTGCTCGTGGTCGAGGACGACCATTTCGTACGCTCGGCGCTGATCAGGCATCTGACGGACGCCGCGCACACCGTGCGCAGCGTCGGTACGGCCCTGGAGGCGCTGCGCGAGGTCGCGCATCACCGCTTCGACGTGGTGATCCTCGACCTCGGGCTGCCCGATCTGGACGGCTCCGAGGCGCTGAAGATGCTGCGCGGGATCACCGATGTGCCGGTGATCGTCGCCACGGCGCGGGACGACGAGACGGAGATCGTCCGCTTGCTGAACGCGGGTGCGGACGACTATCTGACCAAGCCGTTCTCGGTCGAGCATCTGTCCGCCCGCATGGCCGCCGTGCTGCGCCGCTCCCGCCCCTCCACCGGCGAGGCACCGCCGTCCCCGGCCATCCGCGTAGGCGGTCTGTCGATCGACCCACTGCGCCGCCAGGCCGAACTGGACGGCGTACGACTCGACCTCACCCGGCGCGAGTTCGACCTCCTCGCGTTCCTCGCCGGGCGGCCCGGCGTCGTCGTCCCGCGCAAGGAGCTGCTCGCCGAGGTGTGGCAGCAGTCGTACGGGGACGACCAGACGATAGATGTGCATCTGTCGTGGCTGCGGCGGAAGTTGGGGGAGACGGCGGCGAAGCCCCGCTATCTGCACACCCTGCGGGGTGTCGGGGTGAAGCTGGAGCCGCCGGGGGCGGGGGCGGGGGCGGGGCCATGAGGTGGGCGCTGGTCAAGGTGTGTGTGGCGGTGACGGCGATGGTCGTGGTCGCCTTCGCGGTGCCGCTCGGGCTCGTCGTCAAGGAGATGGCCCGGGACCGTGCCTTCTCCAATGCCGAGCGGGAGGCGGCGGCGATCGCTCCGGCGCTCTCCATCACCACCGACCGGGAGCAGCTGGAGCGGGTCGTGGCGTCGGCGGGCGCGGACGACGGGATCGCCGTGCACCTACCGGCCGGCGGTGACGGGGCCGACGCGATCGACCTCGGGCGGCAGCGGGCCACCGACAAGGACATCGCCACCGTGCGCGAACTGGGCCGGGCGTCGACCACCGAGGTGCCGGGCGGTTCCGCGCTGCTCCAGCCCACCGCGCTCAGCTCCGGCGAGATAGCGGTCGTCGAGGTGTATGTGCCCGAGTCCGAGGTCACCAACGGGGTGGCCATGGCCTGGGCGGTGCTCGCCGGGGTCGGCCTCGCGCTGATCGTCGGCTCGGTCGCGGTGGCCGATCGGCTCGGAGTGCGCATGGTGAGGCCCGCCCGGCGGCTGGTCGAGAGCGCACACGAACTGGGGGAGGGGCAGCTGGGGGCGCGCGTGCCGGAAGAGGGACCGAAGGAGTTGCGGCTCGCGGCGGCGGCGTTCAACGCGATGGCCGACCAGGTGGTCCAACTGCTGGCGAACGAGAGGGAGCTGGCGGCCGACCTGTCGCACCGGCTGCGTACGCCGTTGACCGTGCTGCGGCTCAACGCGGCCTCGCTCGGCGACGGGCCGGCCGCCGAGCAGACCCGGGCGGCGGTGGAGCAACTGGAGCGGGAGGTCGACACGATCATTCGTACGGCGCGGGAGGCCAAACCGCAGACGGCGGCGGTGGGGCCCGGTGCTGGGTGCGACGCGGCGGAGGTGGTGCGGGAGCGGATGGCGTTCTGGTCGGCCCTCGCGGAGGACGAGGGCCGCAAGTGGCGGGTGGCCGGGGTCGAGCGCCCGGTCCGCATACCCGTCGCCCGGGCCGACCTCGCCGCCGCCCTCGACGCCCTCCTCGGCAACGTCTTCCGGCACACGGCGGAGGGCACCGCGTTCGCGGTCGACGTGCACAACGGCGAGGACGCGGTGATCGTCCTCGTCTCGGACGCCGGGCCCGGTATAGCCGACCCCGAGGCGGCGATGGCCCGCGGCCGTGGCTCCGGCAGCGACGGCTCGACCGGGCTCGGCCTGGACATCGTGCGGCGGCTCGCCGAGTCGACGGGCGGGGACGTACGCCTCGGGTCGTCGGTGCTGGGCGGGACCGAGGTGCGGATATGGATCCAGTTGAACGCAGGAGACGGAAGGACAGGGAAGGACGGCCGGGCCCCGGCGCGGACGGGGCACCGGGGGCGGGGGCCGGTACGGCGGCGTGGACACCCGCGGCTGGTGTCGCCCTTCAGTCGGGCTCGTTCCCTTCCGTGAACGGTCGGCGGAAGAGGGCGGTCCAGAGGAACGGCTCGCCGAAGTGGGGCGAGTCGGTGGGCTCGTCCTGCATGCGGCGGAGTTCGATCTCCGTGAGGTCGGCGAAGATCCGGCGGAGGGAATCAGGGGTGTAGGCGAGGCCGCCCTGGAGGCCGGACTGCCGGTAGAAGGCGGCGTCGGGGAGTTCGGAGCCCATGGCGCCGGAGGCGAAGCAGGTGAGCGAGAGGTGACCGCCGGGCGCGAGGGCCCGGTCCAGGAGGGCGAGGTAGCTGATGCGGCGATGCGGTGGGAGGTGGTGGAAGCAGCCGGAGTCGTGGATCAGGTCGTACGGGCCGGTCAGCTCGGGCGAGGCGAAGGCGTTCCCGCAGTGGAAGCGGACGTTCGCCCTCTCCGGCCCCGCCTCGCGGGCGCGTTCCTCGGCCCAGGCGATGGCGGTGGGGGACAGGTCGACGGCGTCGACCCGGAAGCCGCGGGCGGCCAGGTGGAGCGCGTTGCGGCCGGGGCCGCAGCCGAGGTCCAGGGCGCGGCCGTGCGAGGGGACGATGCCGCGGTCCAGGTAGGACACCAGGTTCTCGTCGGGCTTGCGCACGAAGAACGGCACCGGCTTGGAGCGGTCCGCGTAGAAGCCGTCCCACCAGGTCGAGCCGCCCTCCGTCCAGCGGTCCGCCTCCGGCGCGAACAGGCCGTCCAGCAGCGTGAGCACATCCTCGACCGTGCGGATGTCGCGGTCCGCCTCGACCATTCCGGGTCCCCTTTCGGCTTTCTGAGGTGGACCTCGAACCTAGCGGTGGATCAGGGGCTGCGCCGCCCCTTCGACCCCCTGGGTGCGATCTTCGGCTGCGGGTCGTGTGGGGTTGCTCGCGCAGTTCCCCGCGCCCCTTGAAAGCCCCGGCCGCGCCCCATGCCGTGAAGGGGCGCGGGGTGGATCGATCTGCGGCTCCGCCGCGGGGCGCGAACAGCCTCCACTCACCCGCCTCCACCCGATAGCCTCAGGCACCCGAGCTCTCCCGCGCCCGGCTCCCCCAGCGGAGCTATCACGCGATCACGTTTCGCCACATGACGGTTACATTTCAACAAAGGCAGTGGAGAGGTCTTGACGTTTGACCGGACATACGGCTGTTATGGCGCCCATGAATGTTCGGTCAAGTTGATTTCTGGTTGATTTCGACTGGATCTTGCAACGAACGCCCTCAACGACCGAACCACGTCTCCAGGGAGCCGCAATGCACGTCACACCCTCCGGTCTCTCCGTCCCCGGCACCAGTCGCCGCACACTGCTGCGCGGCATAGGCGGCGCCGCGGCACTCGGCGCGGGGATACCGCTGCTCAGTGCCTGCGGCGGCAGCGGCACGGCCGCGGACCCGAAGACCGTCACCCTGGGTTCGAAGGCGTCCGACCCGGTTCCGAAGAAGGCGTTCGCCGAGATCTACGCGGCGTACAAGAAGAAGACCGGCATCACGGTCGACGTGAACACGAAGGACTCCAACACCTTCCAGGAGCAGATCAACTCCTACCTCCAGGGCACGCCGGACGACGTGTTCACCTGGTTCGCCGGCTACCGCATGCAGTTCTTCGCGGCGAAGGGCCTGGCCACGCCGATCGACGACGTGTGGAAGACTATCGGGGGCAACTTCCCCGAGGCGATGCAGAAGCTCAGCAAGGGCGAGGACGGCAAGTACTACTTCGTGCCGCTCTACTCGTACCCCTGGGCCCTCTTCTACCGGAAGAGCGTCTTCGCGGAGAAGGGCTACGAGGTTCCCACCACGTGGGACCAGCTGATCGCCCTGTGCAAGCAGATGAAGAAGGACGGCCTCGTCCCGATCGCCTTCGGCGACAAGGACGCCTGGCCCGCGCTCGGCACCTTCGACCAGATCAACTTCCGCAAGAACGGCTACGACTTCCACGTCGAGCTGATGGCGGGCAAGGCCTCCTGGACCGACGCCAAGGTGAAGTCGGTGTTCGACCTGTGGTCGGAGATCCTCCCGTACCACCAGGAGGGCGCCGTCGGCCGTACCTGGCAGGACGCGGCGCAGACCCTGGCGTCGAAGAAGGCCGGCATGTACCTGCTGGGCACCTTCGTCGCCCAGCAGTTCACCAACAAGGAAGACCTCGACGACCTCGACTTCTTCGCCTTCCCGGAGATCGATCCGGCGTACGGCCAGGACACCGTCGAGGCGCCCACCGACGGCTACATGATGAGCAAGAACCCCAAGAACAAGGCCGAGGCCGTCAAGCTCCTGGAGTTCCTGGGCACCACGGAGGCCGAGGACATCTACCTCAAGGCCGACCCGAGCTCGGTGCACGCCGCCTCCGGTGCCGACACCGCGTCGTACTCCGCGCTGCAGAAGAAGGCGTACGACATGATCTCCGGCGCCAAGTCCCTGACCCAGTTCATGGACCGCGACAGCCGCCCGGACTTCACCTCCACGGTCATGCAGCCCTCGCTGCAGAAGTTCATCCGTGACCCCAAGGGGATCGACAGCCTCCTCACGTCGATCGAGCGCCAGAAGAAGACGATCTTCGCCTCCTCATGACCAACGCCGACACCACCATCGAGAAGTCGGGTAACCCGGAGGCGGCCGCCGTGCCGCCTCCGGGCTCTGCCCATGTCCCCGCCAAGAAGGTCCCGCAGGGCCACAAGCGCCTGCTCACCGCGCGCGACCGGTTCGCGCTGGGCCTGATGGCGGGCCTGCCGACGATCCTGCACATCGCCCTCGTGTGGGTGACGGCCCTCGCCTCGATCCTCCTCGCCTTCACCACCTGGGACGGCATCGGCTTCGATGCCATCCAGTGGGTCGGGCTGGAGAACTTCAAGGAGCTGTTCACCAACAACCCGCAGTTCTGGCCGGCCGTCGAGCACAACGTGGTCTGGTTCGTCGTCCTGATCCTCATCCCGACGCCGCTGGGCCTGTTCCTGGCCGTGCAGCTGGACAAGAAGATCCGCTTCAGCCGGGTCTACCAGACCGCCTTCTTCCTGCCGGTCGTGCTGTCCATGGCCGTCATCGGCTTCGTCTGGCAGCTCGTCTACAACCCCGACACCGGTCTGATCAACAGCCTCATCGGGGCCAACGAGCCGGGCAAGTACATCGACTGGATCGGCGACCCGGACCTCAACCTGTGGGCCGTCCTCATCGCCGCGTCCTGGCGCCACACCGGCTACATGATGATCCTCTACCTGGCCGGCCTCAAGGGCGTCGACCCCTCGCTGCGCGAGGCGTCCGCGCTGGACGGGGCGAACGAGTGGCAGACGTTCAAGAACGTCATCTTCCCCACCCTGCGCCCCACCAACACCGTGGTCCTGGTCGTCACCATCATCGAGGCCCTGCGCGCCTTCGACCTGGTCTTCGTCTTCAACGGCGGAGCCGAGGGCACCGAGCTGCTCTCCATCCTGGTGACCAGCAACATCATCGGTGAGTCCAGCCGCATCGGCTACGGCTCGGCGATCGCGGTCGTGCTCCTGGCGATCTCGCTCGTCGTGATCATCCCGTATCTGATCAGCACCTTCCGCAAGGAGCGGCAAGCATGAGCACCGTGAGCGCGCTGGGCAAGCAGCGCACCTCCGTCCGCCCCGCCCGGATCCTGCTGCACGTCTTCCTCGCCGGCGCCGCACTGGCCTGGCTCGCCCCGCTGCTGTGGGCGATCTACGCGGCCCTGCGGCCGTACTCGGAGACGAGTGAGAAGGGCTATGTGTCCTGGCCCGACACGCTGACCTTCGAGAACTTCACGAACGCGTTCACCCAGTCGGACATGACGCACTACTTCGTGAACACGCTGATCGTCTCCGTGCCGGCGGTGCTGCTCACCCTGTTCCTGTCGTCGATGGTCGCCTTCTACGTCAGCCGCTTCGACTTCCGGATCAACCTGGCGCTGCTGCTGGTCTTCACCGCCGGCAACCTGCTCCCGCAGCAGGTCATCATCACCCCGCTGTACCGCCTGTACCTGCTCATCGACCTGCCCGGCATCACCATGAGCGGCAAGCTGTACGACTCCGCCCTCGGCCTGATCCTCATCCACGTCGCCTTCCAGTCCGGGTTCTGCGCCTTCGTGCTGAGCAACTACATGCGCTCGCTGCCGCACGAGCTGACCGAGGCAGCCCTCGTCGACGGCGCCTCGGTATGGCGGATGTACTGGCAGATCGTGCTGCCGCTGTGCCGTCCGGCGATGGCCGCGCTGGCCACGTTGTTGTCCATCTGGATCTACAACGACTTCTTCTGGGCGCTCGTGCTGATCTCGACCGGTGAGAACATGCCGATCACCTCGGCGCTGAACAACCTCTCCGGCCAGTTCTTCACGGACAACAACCTCGTCGCCGCCGGCGCCCTGCTCACCGCGATCCCCACCCTGATCGTCTACTTCCTGCTCCAGCGGCAGTTCGTGGGCGGTCTGACCCTGGGCGCCAACAAGGGCTGACGCCACCTTCCTGCAATTCCCGAGAGAGAACCTCCGTTGCGCAACCCCTTCACGCCGGTCGCCTCCGTACCCGTGGACCCGCACACCGCGCGGGTCCACGAGGAGGGCTGGCAGTCCTGGAGCCCCAGCGGCGCATACGCGCTGCATGCGGCCCCGTACCGCCCGACGAACGACAACTGGGCGACCGTCTGCTACCGCCCCGGCCGTACCGTCCCCGCCGACACCTTCCAGGGCGAGGGCCTGCTGGCGCTCGACCCGGGCGATGGCTCACCGGTACGGCTCTGGGCGGCACCGGAGCCCACGGCCGAGGTCCCGTCGATCCGTCTCGTCGTCCGGGACGGCCAGGCGGAGATCAGCGCCGACGGCCCGGTGAAGGAGTTCACGGGCACGGACATCCAGGCGGTCCTGGCGGACTGGGCCTCCGGCCTCGGCCTCGAGGCCCCCCGCCAGGCCCCCACCGTCTGGTGCTCTTGGTACGAGTACTTCACGAACGTCACCGAGGACGACATCCACGAGAACCTCCGTGCGATGGACACCCTCGACCTGCCCATCGACGTCGTCCAGATCGACGACGGCTACCAGAAGGCCCTCGGCGACTGGCTCGCCCTCTCCGGCCGCTTCCGCTCCCGCGCGGGCATCGCCGACGCGATCCGCGCCCGGGGCCGCCGCGCCGGCATCTGGACGGCCCCGTTCCTCGTCGACCCGGCGAGCGAACTGGCCGCCGAGCACCCGGACTGGCTGGTCAAGGACCCCTCGGGCGACCCGCTGCACGCGGGCCGCAACTGGGGCCACGACCTGTACGTCCTGGACACCACCCACCCCGAGGCCGCGGCGTACCTGACCGAGGTCTTCACCACCCTCCGCTCCGAGGGCTACGACTACTTCAAGGTCGACTTCCTCTACGCGGGCGCGCTGGACGGCGTACGACACGCTTCGGTGGACGCGCTGGCCGCATACCGTTCCGGTGTGGAACTGATCCGCTCGGCCATAGGCGAGGACGCGTACCTGCTGGGCTGCGGCGCGCCGATCCTCCCCTCCATCGGCCTGTTCGACGCGATGCGGGTCAGCCCCGACACGGCCCCGCACCGCCGCCCCGAGGCCGACGACTACAGCCAGCCCGGCCAGGACCCGGCCGAGTTCACGGGCGCCGGCCGCCAGTGGCAGCACGGACGCCTCTGGATCAACGACCCCGACTGTCTGATGGCCCGCCCGGCGGTGGAGACCCGCGAACGCTGGGCGGCACACGTGGAGTCGACGGACGGCCTGATGGCGTCCAGCGACCGCCTCCTCTCCCTGGACACCTGGGGTGTGGAGACGACTCGCCGCCTCCTGACGGGAGTCGCCGAGTGAGCCGCACGCTGAAGGTTCCGGGTATCGCCTACGGCGGCGACTACAACCCCGAGCAGTGGCCCGAGGAGGTCTGGGCCGAGGACGTACGCCTCATGCGCGAGGCCGGCGTCAACATGGTCAGTGTCAACATCTTCGCGTGGGCGCTGCTGGAGCCGTCGGAGGGGACGTACGACTTCTCCCGCCTGGACCGCGTCCTGGCCCTGCTCCACGAGAACGGCATCGCCGCCGACCTGGCGACCCCGACGGCGGCGCCCCCGGCATGGTTCTTCCGGGCCCACCCCGAGGCGCTCCCTGTGGACAAGGACGGCCGCACCCTGTCCTACGGCAGCCGCCAGACGTTCTGCCCGTCGAGCCCGGCGTACCGCGAGGCGGCCCTCCGTATCGCCCGCGTGCTCGGCGAGCGTTACGCGGACCACCCGGCCGTCGTCATGTGGCACGTCCACAACGAGTACGGCTGCCACAACGGCGAGTGCTACTGCGACACGAGCGCGGCCGCGTTCCGGGTCTGGCTGCGGAAGAAGTACGACAACGACCTGGCGGCGCTGAACGACGCCTGGGGCACGACGTTCTGGAGCCAGTGGTACTACGACTGGGACGAGATCATCCCGCCCCGCGTGACCGGCGCGGTCCCGAACCCGACCCACCAGCTGGACTGGCGCCGCTTCTGCTCGGACGAGCTTCTGTCCCTGCTGAAGGCGGAGCGGGAGGTGCTGCTGGAGGCGGCCCCCGACACCCCCGCCACCACCAACTTCATGGTGATGTACAACTTCGACAAGCTGGACTACTGGCGCTGGGCCCCCGAACTGGACGTGGTCTCGAACGACCACTACCTCCAGTCCACGGACCCCGAGTCGGAGATCGACATCGCCCTGAGCGGCGACCTGGTGCGCTCGCTGGCGGGTGGGGCGCCGTGGCTGCTGATGGAGCACTCCACGGGCGCGGTCAACTGGCAGCCGGTGAACCGTGCGAAGACGGCGGGCGAGCTGCGCCGCAACGCCCTGGCCCATGTGGCCCGCGGCGCCGACGGCATCGCGTACTTCCAGTGGCGGGCAGCGAAGGCGGGCGCCGAGCAGTGGCACTCGGCGATGCTCCCGCACGCCGGCACGGAGAGCCAGATCTGGCGCGACGTGGTCCAACTGGGCGCGGACCTGGGCCAGTTGGCGGAGGTGCGCGGCAGCCGGGGCGTGGCCGAGGTGGCCATCGTCTGGGACTGGAACGCCTGGTGGGCCCTCGAACTCCCCTCCCAGCCCAGCGCCGAGGTCCGCTTCCAGGACCTGATCCGTGCCTGGTACGAGCCCTTGTGGCGCTCGGGCGTGGCGGTGGACTTCGTACGCCCCGACGCGGACCTCTCCCCCTACAAGCTGGTCATGGCCCCGAGCCTGTACCTGGTGGACGACACGGGCAAGGCGAACCTGACGGACTTCGCGTCGTCCGGCGGCGTCCTGGCCGTCGGCTTCCACAGCGGCGCCGTGGACGAGAACTGCCACATCCGCCTCGGTGGCTACCCGGGCGCGTTCCGCGAGGCGCTGGGCGTCCGCACGGACGAGCTCTTCCCGCTGCTGCCGGGTGACTCGGTGGAACTGAGCGACGGCGGTACGGCCACCCTGTGGTCGGAACGGGTCGCCCTGGCCGGCGCGGAGGCGGTGACGTCGTACACCACGGGCCCGCTGACCGGAGTCCCGGCGGTGACCCGTAACTCGTACGGCTCGGGCACGACCTGGTACGTGGCCACCCGCCCGGACCCGACGACCCTCGCGTCCCTGCTGTCCCGCATCCGCGAGGAGGCGGGCGTCAAGCCGGTACGCACGACTCCCGAGACCGTGGAGGCGGTACTGCGCCGGGGCCCCGACGCCGACTACCTCTTCCTGATCAACCACGGGGACGAGGACGCCGAGGTCAAGGTCGCGCCCGGGGCGGTCGAACTGCTGACGGGCAAGCCGGTCGAGGGCGGCGCCCCGCTGAAGGTGGCGGCCGGAGACGTGGCGGTCGTACGCGAACCACGCTGACGGCCGACGATTACGGCAGGACAGGGCCGTGGCTCCGCTGGGGGCCACGGCCCTGCGCGTTGGTGTTGGCCGAATAGGAGGAGCCGGCGCCAGGAACCGGCAGCATGTCGCCGTGACTTGTAGCATCTGAGCACCGCGGCACGAGGGGGAAGCGTGATCGAACTGTCCGAGATGATCCGTGAGTTGAGGCAGCAGCTGAACAGTGCGCTCGCGGACGGCGTCGACGACGCGGTCCGGTTCGAGGTCGGTCCCGTGGAGATCGAGGCGACCGTTGCGGTCACCCGGGAGGCCGGCGCGGATGCCAAGGTCCGGCTGTGGGTCGTCGACGCCGGGGCGAACGGCAAGTACGCGCACGCGCAGACCCAGCGCATCACGGTCACCCTGACGCCGAAGGTCGTCGCGGCCGGGGGCGGTGCCCCGCAGTCGGTGCTGATCGCGGGCGGCGAGGTTGACGGCGAACGCTGACCGGGCTGGACTGCGGCCGGAGCGGGTCGCCGAGGTCATCGTCGCCGCGCCCGACGGTGGCATGGGGCGGCGCGGGTCAGGGTTTCTCGTCGCGCCGGGCAAGGTGCTGACCGCCGCGCACGTCGTCGAGGGTGCCACGAACCTCCGCGTGCGATTCCAGGCCGACCGGCCGGGGGAGCGGACCGTCGAGGCGCGCGTGGCATGGCGGAACGAGGACATCGACATCGCCGTACTCGCATCTGCATGTCCGGACGACGACAGCGACCCGGCTCCCACCTCCGTCCGGTACGGCCGTGTCGGTGACCACGACGCCGTACTGCGCTGCACGGCCCTCGGCTTCCCCCGCTTCAAGCTCCGTACAGACGACGGCGGTTCACGCTTCCGGGACGCGGAGCACGCCGACGCGACCTGCGCGGTGCTGTCCAACCGGCGCGAGGGCACGCTCGATCTCCGTATCGCCTCGCCCCCGGCGGACGACCCCGACCCCGAGCGGGACGCGTGGGAGGGCATGTCCGGCGCGGCCGTCTTCGCGGGAGGTCGGCTCGTCGGCGTGGTCACCCGGCACCACCGTTCCGAGGGCCCCGGCCGTATCGCGGCGAGCCGGGTGGACCGCTGGGCCGAGAAGCTGTCGGTGACACAACTTGGTGAGTTGGAAAGTGAGTTGGGCTGCACGCTGTCCCCCTCCGCTTTGCCGGACGCCGTACCGGCCACCAAACTCGACCTCATCCAGGAGGTCTACCGCGCCCAACTCGCCGACATCGCCCCCAAGGAACTGACGGACAGGGAGGTCGAACTCCGCGACCTGGTGGAGTTCTGCGGCGGTCCGGCGGAGTACCGGTGGCTGCAGGGACCGCCCTGGGCAGGGAAGACGGCACTCGCGGCATGGTTCGCGCTGCACCCACCACGCGGCGTGGTCCCCGTGTGGTTCTTCATCACGGCACGCTATGCGAGCCAGTCGGACAGCGACGCGTACACGGCCGCCCTCATCGACCAACTCGCCACGATCGCCGGCCGCGAACCCGCTCGCCACGGCACCCCGACCGCCCGCGACGGCGAACGCCGCCTCCTGCTCCGCGAAGCCGCCGAACGCGTCGCCGAGCAGGGCGGCACCCTCCTGTTGGTCGTGGACGGCCTGGACGAGGACCAGTCCCGCGAACCGGGCGGCACCGGCACGAGCATCGCCTCCCTCCTCCCCGAGCGACTGCCGCCCAACCTCCGCGTACTGGTCACCAGCCGCCCGAGCCCCGGCATCCCCCCGGACATCAAGGGCAGCCATCCCCTGCGCCAGTGCCCGCCCGTGGAACTCTCCGCCACGGACGCGGCCCGCCACACCGAGTACGAGGCCAAGTACGACCTCCAGCGGGCCCTGTCCGGTGACCAGTTGGAGCGCGACGTGGTCGGGCTGCTCACCGCCGCCCGCGGCACCCTCTCGACCGGCGACCTCTGTGAACTCACGGGCGGGTCCGACTACACGCTCCGTCGGCGGCTCGGCAGCGTCTTCGGGCGCATTCTGCGGCTGCGCGGCGGTGGCAGCGACTCCGGCGGCGACGTGACGATGTATATGACCAGCCGCGGCTATCTCTTCGCCCACGAGACGCTTCTGAGCGCGGCTCAGGACGAGTTGGGCCGGGACGTGGACGCGTACGCGGAGAAGGTGCACGGCTGGGCGGAGAAGTACCGGGGCCTGGGCTGGCCGGAGAGCACCCCGCCGTACCTCCTCCAGCCGTACGGCCGTCTCGTCACCCTTCTGAGGGACACCCGCCGCGCGGCGGCCCTCGCCACGGACCGCCGACGCCACGACCGGATGCGCGAGGCGACGGGAAGCGACGCGGCGTGCCTCGCGGAGATCTCGGCGGCTCGGGAGGCGGTTCGCGGGGACACCCCCGAAGACCTGGGCACAGCGATGGCGCTCGCGGCCGTCGGTGATCTTCTCGCCCGGCGCAACGAGTCACTGCACCCCGCCATCCCCGCCGTCTACGCCCGCCTCGGCCGCGTACGGCACGCCATCGGCCTGGCGCGCAGCGTCTTTGAGACCGGAGACCGTGCCCAAGCGATGGCCGGAGTCGCACGCGCCCTGGCGGAGGCCGGTGACCGGCGGGCGAGGAGCCTGGCGGAGGAAGGGGTGCGGCTGGCGGAGCAGGAGACCGGGGGCGGTTCCAGGAGCGGTGCCCTGACGACGCGCGGCGCGTTGGCGACCGTACTGGCACTGTTGGGTCAAGAGACCGAAGCGGTGAAGGGGCTTCGCGAACTTCACCGGCTGCATGAGAAGTCGCGGGACCTGGCTCCGGTCCTCTGCGAGGGGCTGATCACGACCGCCGAGGCCGTGCGGGAACCGGCGCTCGCCGCCGAACTGCTGGGTCTGGCTGAGGCGACCGCCGAAGGCATGTACCACATGCCAAACCGGATTCGGGTGCTGGTGAATCTCGCCGAGGCGTGGTCGGCCCGTGGCCTGCCGGAGTCGGCGAAGTCGGCGAACCGGCTCTACGGCTCGGTGGTGGAACTGGCCTGCCGCCACACGGATGACTCGGGGAACCTCCTCGCAATGGCCGCACATGCCTTGCACGGGGTCCGTCCCGCCGAGGCCGACAGGCTGATCTCACTGGTCGAGGGGAAGCTGTCGGGGCCGTTCGGGGCGCTGATCGCTGAGACGGCCACGTACAGCGCCACCTTCGTGCATGTCGTGGCAGGCCGGTTGGAAGACGCGGAACAAATCGCGCGGGACGAGAGTCGAGCGAGCAGCGTCGTCCGGGATCAGGATGCGGACTACTGGTACAGCCCCTGGATGCTGGTGGCCGAAGGTTGGGCCCGCCGCGGCTGTGTATACGAAGCGTGGGCGGCCCTGCTGTCCGGCGAGCTCTTCCCGGATGGTGATGGCGAGACCATTGGGCGGATCGTCGCACTCCTGGTGGAGTCCGGTGCCGTCGAGCAGTTGGAGGCCCTGTTGCTCGACGGGGGCGGTTTCGAGCCCCCGGACATGGCATGGGACAACGCCGAAGCGCTCGCCGTACTCGCCGGGCAAGTCGCCGAGGACGATCCCCAGCGATCGATGGCACTCCTCCGAGCGGCGGAACACGGACTCCGACCAGGCCACGAGCGGCTGTCCACCGTCCAGCAGGAGCGCTTCGCAGCCTTCGCCGGCGCCCTCGCCGCGGCGGGCCGACTCAACGACGCGGAGTGGCTGTTGGAGGACATCGACGACCCCGACGCATGTGTCTGGGGCTGCGCCGCGCTCTCCCTCGCCGTGGCACGCGAACACCCCAACCGCGCATTGGAGTTGGCCGAGCGGTCGGTGGAACGGGGCCGTCGGACCGAGCTGTCCTGGATCTACACCTTGTCCGTCAATGCCGTCCAGGCCCTTGCATGGGCCGGCGCGGGGCAGCGCGTCGCGGAGGTGATCGAGGAACTCGCGGGCGGCGACGGGCCACCGAAGGGGTTCGATCACCATCGTGCCCGTGGGGAGGCCGCCGCCGGGCTCTGGGCGCACGATCCCGAGATGGCGGGCCGTCTGGTGGATGAGGCGCTGCCCGATCCGGGGCACGCATACCCGACACCTCTCGCACACCTTCTCGCCGCCGTGGGGCCGTACGACCACGAGCGCGGCGCCCGTATCAGGGAAGCCCTGCTCGACCTGGAGCACCACCACGACCCGCGTGACGACTACGGCGTGCTGTACAGCCTCCTGACCGCCACCAGCGATCCGGTGGGCGCGCGCCGCCGCCTCGCCGCCTGGTCCGCCAGCTCCGGCGCCGTATATCTGCCCGAAGCCCTGGAAACAGGCGGAGGAGCCGTCGCCCACGCGGCACTCGGCGATCACGAGACGGCCTGGACCCTGGCTCGACAGGCAGTGGACGAGGAGCGGCGTGCGGAGGCGTTCGCGCATCTGGCCGCGTACGTCGCCTGCGTGCCGGCCGACCGGCTGCCGGTCCCGCTCCACGAAGACACGTTCAACATCACGGCTCTGGCCCGCCGCCTGGCCACCCTCCTTGCCCCACCCTCCTCCGGCCCCGACCTCCCCCAAGCCCGAGCCCTCCTCTCAGAGGCACTCACCCCGGACGGCTGGCACCACGCCGCCCCGGTCCTGGCCGCCATCGACCCCGAGGCGGTCTTCCGGGTACGGGACGTCCTCTTCGCCTACCTGGGCCTCACCGTTTGAGGGTTCCGGCCTTCACCATGTGCAGCAGGCAGGCCAGGGCCTGGGGCGCGACCGTGGTTATCTCGTACGGCCGGTCGCTTTCGCGGAGGTGGATGAGAGTCGCGGTGGCCGCCGCCAGCTCTACGCAGCTGCCCTCGCCACCACCACTGAACGACGACTTCTGCCAGGTGAGCTGGGGCATCGAGGTTCCCTTCAAAGGGTGTACATGACGTGCTGGATGAGGCTCAGGGAGTCCCGGGTCCTGTGCGCTTCCGGAGGGGATTCAGGATCCACAGGAGCCAGGGCCAGTTCACAGAGCCGCTCGAACATTCTGGCGTATTCGTCGAGCTGGTCACCATCCCGCAAGAAGAGGGAGCGCGTGGGGTGTTCGAGATAGACCGTGTCCAGCTCGGGCGTTGAGCCGCCGAAGATCTCGAACGACTGGCTGTACGCGGAGTATGCGCCGGCCTCGAAGGGGAAGACCTGCACGGTCACATGGGGCAGCCGGGACACCTCCATCAGGCGCAGCAGCTGTGCCCGCATCACCTTCGGGCCGCCGACATGGGAGTGGAGCGCCGCTTCGTGGATGACGGCGTGGTACATGACGGGCGCGGCCCCGGTGAGGACGCGTTGCCGGGCCATACGGAACTCGACGTATCGGTCGGCACGTTGAGGGTCTCTCTCCGTCTCGCCGAGTACGGCGCTGGCGTACTCCTCGGTCTGGAGCAGGCCCGGGATGAACAGCGGCTCCTGGGTGCGTACCACCGTCGCCCGTGACTCAAGTTCGGCCAGGTCGCGCGCAGCCGGGCCGATCGTGTCGGAGAACTCGTCCCACCAACCCTTGCCCCGCACCTGCGCCATCGCCATCAGGCCGTCGAAGTATGTGCCTTCGGGGCAGCCGTATGCGCGGAGCAACTTGTACAGCCCGTTACGGGGAACGTCGACGCGGCCCGACTCGATGTGGCTGATCCTTGTTCGCTCGGCCTCGATGAGCCGCGCTGCGGCGTCACCAGACATTCCGGCTCGGAGGCGCAGTTTGCGCAGCTCGGCCCCCAGGCGTCGCTGACGTTCGCTCGGGCTGGTCCTTGGTGGCATGTGGTCCTCCCTCTGGCCGTGCGCAGTGTGTCGCGCGGCTCGCGCCGGGGTCCATCGCGAACGACGGGCATCACTCTTCAGGGCGAAGCCTGCGGTACACGGTTGTAACTCCCCCACGGGTGACCCTAGCGTCGACATCAATCCGCTCACCCGCGTCACGAGGAAGTACCTCCGCCCTCAACTCAATTGATGAGGCCCGGACCTGGTCACCGCGTGCACGCCCGACACTCGAAAGGAATCCGATGGAATCTGCCGTCTCCCTCGTCTTCCCGCCCCACCCCGCCTGGGTCCGCACTGCTCGCGAAACCGTCCGCACCCTCCTCATCGCCGCCGACCGCCCCGAACTCACCGACACCGCAGTGCTGCTGACCTCGGAAGCCGTCACCAACGCCATCAACGCCTGCGCGGCGAAGGGCTGCAGCACCCCCGTCACCCTCCACGCCGGCTGGCCCGACCCCGCCCGCCTCCGCGTCCTCGTACACGACGAAGCCCCCGGCCTACCTGCCGTCCGCCCCGCGACTGAGAGCGACGAGGACGGCCGGGGTATGCGCCTCATCTCGTACGGCGCCGACGCGTGGGGCGTGTGCACGCACGGCCCGGGGGCGGGCAAGGGCACATGGTTCGAGCTGGGGCGCGCATGCTGACCCGGGCGCCCTCGGGTGATACTCCCGATACCATCACCGCTGATATCGTCGAAGGCATGCCGAAGATCACCGTTGAACTCACCCCCGAAGAACTCGCCGAGGTCAACGAGCATGCTCGCAGCCTCGGCAAGTCCACCCGTGCCCTCGCGCACGACCTGCTGGTGGCCGACGCGCAGCGGGCAGCGTTCCTGCGGAGCGTGGACAAGGGCATCGAGATCGGAATGGCGGCCTTCGCCGACGCGCCGGAGGGATGGCGTTGAGCTCGATCATCCGCGTCGACGTGGGCTGGATCCTCGACGTCCAATCCCGAGTGGCCCCGCTCAACGTCGACATCGCGGACTGGGGCGCCCTGGCCGCCATGGCCGGACGGCACCGGCACGAGCAGCCCGCCGGGACGCTGTATTACGAGGAGGCTGCGTCCCGGGCGGCGACGTTCTGGCACATGGCGATCCGCCTGGAGCCGTTCGCCGACTACAACGCGGTGATCGGCTGGGCCTGCGCGTACGCCTACATGGACGCTTCCGGTGAAACCGTCGATCCGCCGTCCCCGAAGGACGTGTACCTGGCCTCTGCGGCGATCCGCTCCCATGAGGCGAACCTGCGTGACACGGCCCGAACCCTGGGTGACTGGCATGCCTGATTCAGGGTTCGGGCCGCTGCCCCGGCTCGCAGCACGGGCGGGCGCAGGTGACTTCGACATGTTGTTGGACAAGAAAAACTACCGACGTCTCCTGCCCTTGGCGGCCGGGGCTCGCTGCTCCCCTAATTGCACCGAGCCCCGGACCCCCGATCCCCAGTTCCCGCCGGAGGGCCCCTGCTTCCGCCCTACGACGTAGTCGTCACCAACGGCGGCAACGCCCCCGTCTTCGCCGCCTGCGCGTACCAGTACGCACTCGACTTCGGCGTACGAGCCAGCGTCGCGTAGTCCACGTACACCGCCCCGAACCGCTTCCCGTACCCGTACGCCCACTCGAAGTTGTCCATGAGGGACCACAGGAAGTAGCCGCGTACGTCCGCGCCCTCGGTGATGGCGCGCCGGACCGCCCGCAGGTGACCGTGCAGGTAGGCGATCCGCTCGGGGTCGTGGACACGGCCGTCCGCGTCCATCTTGTCGTCGTACGCCGCGCCGTTCTCCGTCACATACAGCGGCAGGCCCGGGGCCTCCCTCGTGTACCGCATGATCAGCTCATGCAGGCCGGTCGGGTCGACGGTCCAGCCCATCTCCGTACGGTCGCCCGGCGTCTGGTGGAACATGACATCATCCGCGGCCGGCCACGGCGAGTGGTCGCTCTCCCCGTGGCCGTCCGCGCGCGGGCCCGCCGCATCCTCCGCCGCCGCGCTCACCAGCGTCGGCGAGTAGTAGTTCAGGCCCAGCGCGTCCAGCGGCTGGTTGGCGATCGCCATGTCGCCGTCCAGTACGAACGACCAGTCCGTCAGCGAGGACGTCGCCGCGAACAGGGTCTCCGGGTACGCCCCGTGCAGCATCGGCCCATGGAACACCCCGTTCGCCATGTCGTCGATCTTCCGGACCGCCGCCAGGTCCTCCGGGGAGTCCGAGAACGGCCGTACCATCGACGGGTTCAGGCTCACCGCCACCGAATTCCGCGCCGGCATCACCGAGCGCAGGGCCGAGACGCCCAGGCCGTGTGCCACGTTCAGGTGGTGGGCGGCCCGTAGCGCCGCCACCGGGTCCGTACGGCCCGGCGCGTGGACCCCGGAGCCGTAGCCCAGGAACGCCGAGCACCACGGCTCGTTCAGGGTGATCCACTGCTCGACGCGGTCGCCCAGCGCCTCGCCCACGATCCGGGCGTAGTCGGCGAAACGGTGGACGATGTCGCGCTCGGGCCAGCCGCCCGCGTCCTCCAACTCCTGGGGGAGGTCCCAGTGGTAGAGGGTGACGGCGGGCTTGATGCCCTTGGACAGGAGCTCGTCCACCAGGCGGCGGTAGAAGTCCAGGCCCTTCTGGACGGCCGGACCCCGGCCCGTCGGCTGCACCCGCGACCAGGAGATCGAGAAGCGGTACGCGTTGAGGCCCAGCTCCGCCATGAGCGCCACGTCGTCGCGGTAGCGGTGGTAGTGGTCGATAGCGATGTCACCGTGCTCGCCACCGGCCGTCTTGCCCGGCGTATGGCTGAAGGTGTCCCAGATGGAGGGCGTACGGCCGTCCTCCCGTACCGCCCCCTCGATCTGGTACGCGGAGGTCGCCGCGCCCCAGAGGAAGGCGGGAGGGAAGGTAACCGGCGTGGTGGGCTCAGGCATGGAAGCGCTCCCATTGGTGGTCGTGTAGACCGACGAGGTGAGTGGGGGGAGAAGAGGGGAGAAGAAACGAGCTGTGAGCGGGTGGGGGCCGAGGCGGCGGTGACCCGGCCCCAGAGAGATCGAACGACGAGCGAGTGCGGGCCTCAGCCCTTCACCGCGCCCTGCATGATCCCGCCCACGATCTGCTTGCCGAAGATCGCGAACACGATCAGCAGCGGAAGCGTGCTGAGCAGCGCGCCCGCCATGATCAGAGCCTGGTCGGGGGTGTAGCCGCGGCCCAGACCGGCGACCGCGACCTGCACGGTCGGGTTGCCCAGCTGCGTCAGGACGAGGAACGGCCACAGGAAGTCGTTCCAGGTCTGGACGAACATCAGCATGCCCAGGACGGCCATCGCGGGCCGCGCGGCGGGGAACACCACGTGCCAGATCACCCGCCAGCTGCTCGCGCCGTCGACCCGGGCCGCCTCGATGATCTCGTCGGGCAGAGCCTGCAGCAGGTACTGCCGCATGAAGAAGACGCCGAACGCGCTGACCAGCGAGGGCAGGATCACGGCTTGGAGCTGGTCGGTCCAGTCCAGCTTGGCGACCATCATGTAGAGGGGGATCACCTGGAGCTGCGGCGGCACCATCATGGTGCCGATCACGATCAGCATCAGCGCGTTACGGCCCTTGAACCGCAGCTTGGCGAAGGCGAACCCGGCGATCGTCGACAGGAAGACGATGGTCAGCGACGAAACGCCCGCCACGATCGTCGTATTGAGGAACGCCTCGCCCAGATTGGCATCGCTCCAGGCCACTTCGATCTTGTCGAAGAGGTTCGCGCCGAACCAGAACGGCGGCGGGGTCTCCGCCAGCCGCGCGTTGTCGCGGGAGGCGGCGATCGCCGTCCAGAACAACGGGAAGATCGACACGAGGGTGAAGACGATGAGGATGGCGTACGCGATCGGTCCCGCGTGGTGCTGACCGCCCGCCCGTGCCGCCTTCAGGCCGAACCTGCGCCGCTCGTCCTTGGGCGGCTCCGGCGGCACGGCATCGACCGGGGCCTTGTTGATTGTCGTCGTCACGGCCGGTCTCCTAACTACTGGCGCGCAGCCGGCGCGAGATGACGTAGTTGATGATCCCGATCACGATGAGGATCAGGAACATCGTCCAGGCGATGGCGGAGGCGCGGCCCAGGTGCTGGTTCACCCAGCCCTGCTCGTACATGTACAGGCCGAGTGTCTGGAACTGGTGCTGCGGTCCGCCGGAGGCACCCTTGTTGGCGTCGAACATCAGCGGCTCGGCGAAGAGCTGCGAGGCGCCGATGGTCGACACGACGACGGTGAACAGGATCGTCGGGCGCAGCGACGGCAGCGTCACATGGAGGAACTGCTTCCAGCGGCTGGCGCCGTCGAGGGCCGCCGACTCGTACAGGTCCTGCGGGATCGCCTGCATCGCGGCCAGGTAGATCAGCGCGTTGTAGCCGGTCCAGCGCCAGATGACGATGGACGAGACGGCGATCTGCGCGTACCACTTGTCGTTCTGCCAGTCGATGTTGTCGACGCCGAACAGGCCCAGGAACCAGTTGATCATGCCGTAGTCGCGGCCGAAGAGCAGCACGAAGACGAGGGTCGCCGCGGCGATCGACGTGGCGTACGGCGCGAGCATCACGACCCGGAAGAAGTTCGAGGCGCGCAGCTTGTAGTTGAGGAGGTGCGCGATGCCCAGCGCCATCATCAACTGCGGGACGGTCGAGATGATCCCGATGGTGAAGGTGTTCCTCGCCGCGTTCCAGTAGAACTCGTCGTCGAAGATCCGGGTGTAGTTGCGCAGCCCCGCCCACTCCATGTCGGTGGGCGCGGTCAGCTCCACCGTGTGCAGCGAGGCCCACGCCGTGTAGATCAGCGGGAACATGCCGAACGCGATGAAGAGCATGAAGAACGGCGAGACGAAGGCGTACGGGCTCCAGCGCACGTCCCGCTGCCAGCGGCGGGACAGCCGGGCGCGCTTGCGGAGCGTCTCAGGTGACTCGACGGGCGGACGGGCCGGGGCCGCGCCCCCCTCCTTGGCGGGGGGCGCGGCGGCGGTGTCGTGCGTGGGTGCCGTTCCGGTCACCTGAGGCCTCCAGAGAGGCATCGACCCTCAGGCCGGGGTCCAGGCACCATCCACACAATCGGGTGAACGGCGCTCGATGCGTTGCGAGAACCAAGCATGCGACTGGATCCTTGATGTCGACCGGGCTGGTTCCAACCCGGCTGGTGTTGATCGCGGAAGACTCGATCGCTCGCTGAGCGGCCGAGCGGCGTGAGCCAGGAATCCCTCTGCTCCGGCCGGGGGAGGGTTCAATGCTCCAGGTTGTTGTCGATGGTCTTGGTGGCGTTGGTCCAAGCCTCCTCGGGAGACTTGCCCTGCGTCACCAGGATGACGCCGTTGTCGGTCAGGCCCTGCTGGATGATCTGGTCCTTCGGGCCGACCACCTGCACCGGGAGCTCGGCGGCCAGCGGCGCGTAGATCTGGCCGATCGGGGCGTCACCGGTCATCTTGTTCTTCGCGTCCTTCACCAGCGGCAGATCGTACGCGGCCTGCGCGGTCGGGAAGCTGCCGCGCTTGGAGAAGAGCTTGGCCTGCTGCTCGGGCGCGGTCAGCCAGGCGGCCAGCTTCGCGGCCTCCTCGGTGTTCTTGCCCGACTTCGGCACGCTGAGGAAGGAGCCGCCCCAGTTGGCGGCCTTCGGCGGCGCGGCAACGTCCCACTTGCCGGCGTTCTCCGGCTTCGACTTGCCCTCGATGTAGCCGAGCATCCACGGCGGGCAGGCCATCGCGGCGAACTTGCTGTTGGCGATCGTGGTGTCCCAGGCCGGCTGGAACTGCGTCTGGTTGCCGATCAGGCCGGCCTCGGCGGCCTCGGCGGTCAGGTCGAACGCCCTCTTGACGGCCGGGTTCGTCTTGTAGATGACCTCGCCGGAGGCGTTGTAGAACCGCTCCTCCTCACTGCCGACGATGGCGTTGAACAGGCCGCCGGGGGAGTCCATGAAGGTGGTGCCCTTGGGGCCCTTCGCCTTGTAGTCCTTGCCGACATCGACGAGCTTCGCCCAGTCGCCCGTCCACAGCTTGCCGACCTCCTCGCGGTCGGTGGGCAGACCGGCCGCCGCGAAGAGGTCCTTGCGGTAGCAGATGGCCATCGGTCCGACGTCGGTGCCGAGTCCGATCGTCTGGCCGTTCTCCGCGGTCCCCTGCTCCCACTTCCAGGGCAGGTAGTCGCTCTCCTTGCCGTACTTGGACAGGTCGACGAACTTGTCGCTGTACTTCTGCACCACTTCGGCGATGTTGCCGACTTCGATGCCCTGGATGTCCTGGAGGCCGCTGTTGGTGGTGAGATGGTTGACCAGTGGCGGGTAGTAGTTCTCGTTCCGCTCGACCACGGTCTGGTCGATGTCGATGTTCGGGTTCAGCTTCTCGTACTCGGCGTACAGCCCGGCCTCCTCGAAGCCGAAGCTGCCGAAGAGCCCCAGGGTGATCTTGGTCTTGCCGCCGGCGCCGCCGTCCGACGAGCCGCCTTCCTCGTCCTTGCCGTCATCGGCACAGCCGGCCAGCAGCCCGGCGCCCAGCGCGGCGACGGCCGCGATGACCACCGTCTTTCGCGTACTGCGGGCGATACGGGTGCCCCCGCCCGACCGCAGCCGAGTGTGGGGGAGGGTACGTGCTCGCATTGCGTCCTCCTGATGCCTTGACGTGCCGACCCCCCGGCCAACTGCGTTGTTGGGCCCGTTTGTGCTAGCTGCGGCTCGGGCGGGGAACGTGCGGGATGTGTAAGTGCCAGGCCCTGTGGGAGCGCTCCCACAAGTGATGTGTTGAAGAGTCGTCGGTTCGTGCGGGGGTGTCAAGGGAGCGGGCGCAGAGATATGTCTTCGGTTATCGGGCTGTTAACTAACCCGGGGGGTGGAGGCGGGGCGCGGCAGGGAGGGGCAGGGGAGGTGCTACGGGGTGGCGGGTGAGGTGCCCGGGGGCGACGGGGCGCACCGATTGGCAGCCGTCTCACCGCCGGATCGCGTTCCCAGCGTATCGGCGGGACGAATCTGCCCATCACCGTCGCGGGCCGGGCGGAGGGCCCCGGCGGAGGTCCCCGAACATCAATGACCACTTCCCGGGCCTCGTACGAGGATCAGGACTGTTAGATTCCACGCCAGCGGGGTGTGAACGGGAGGCGACCATGGTGGCAGGCCACGGAGCACGGGGCCGTAGCGGCCGCCGGCCGACGCTGGAAGAGGTCGCGGCCCGGGCCGGTGTCGGCCGGGGCACGGTGTCCCGGGTGATCAACGGCTCGCCGAGGGTCAGCGAGGCGACCCGCGCGGCGGTCGAGGCGGCGGTCGCGGAGCTCGGTTACGTCCCGAACACGGCGGCCCGCGCCCTCGCGGCGAACCGCACCGATGCGATCGCGATGGTCGTCCCCGAGCCGGAGACCCGCTTCTTCGCCGAGCCGTACTTCTCCGACATGCTGAAGGGCGTCGGCGCCCAGCTCTCCGACACGGAGATGCAGCTCCTGCTGATCTTCGCGGGCAGCGACCGGGAGCGCCGCCGTCTGGCCCAGTACCTGGCGGCGCACCGCGTGGACGGCGTCCTTCTGGTTTCTGTACACGCGGACGACCCGCTGCCCGATTTGCTTTCACAACTGGAAATCCCGGCGGTGATCAGCGGCCCCCGCTCCGAGCACGAGACGCTCCCTTCCGTCGACTCCGACAACTACGGCGGCGGCCGCTCGGCGGTGGAACACCTGATCGCGCGCGGCCGTACCCGGATAGCCACGATCACCGGCCGCCTCGACGTCTACGGCGCCCAGCGCCGTATCGACGGCTACCGCGAGGCCCTGGCGGACGCCGGCCGTGAGGTCGACGAGCGTCTGATCGTCTCCGGCGACTTCACGGAGGAGGGCGGCCGCAGGGCGATGACCGAACTCCTGTCCCGCTGCCCCGATCTGGACGCGGTCTTCGCCGAGTCGGACGTCATGGCGGCCGGCGCCCGGCAGGTCCTCCGCGAGGCCGGCCGCCGCATACCCGACGACGTGGCCCTCGTCGGCTACGACGACTCGGCCATCGCCCGCCACATGGACCCACCCCTGACCAGCGTCCGCCAGCCCATCGAGGAAATGGGCCGAGCCATGATCGACCTCCTCCTCGACGAGATCGCCGACCGCCGCCCGGCGGTGTCCCGGGGCCTGGACCGCCGCCAGGTGGTGCTGCCTACGGAGCTGGTGACGCGGGCTTCTTCCTGACTGACCTCATGGTGTGAAGGCGGGAATGGGCCACGCGCCCGGACCCCCCGTCAACGCTTCGCGTGTGCGGGGGAGTTCGCGACCGAGTCGAGAACATGATGAAGGGCCAGCCCGTTGGAACGGACTGGCCCTTCATCGATCAGGGTGAGTGACGGGACTCGAACCCGCGACATCCTGGACCACAACCAGGTGCTCTACCAGCTGAGCTACACCCACCATGACCGGCGGTTCATCCGAAGGTTTCACCGACCGGCCGAGAAAAAGTGTACAGGGTCTGAAGGGGTGCTCGCGCACGCCTTTGTCGGCGGGTTACCGCGCAGGCAGGACGTGCTTGGCGGCGATCGTGCGGGCCGTGTCCGAGTCCGGGCCGGGCTGGGGGACGAAGATCGCCTCGCGGTAGTAGCGGAGCTCGGCGATGGATTCGCGGATGTCGGCGAGGGCCCGGTGGTTGCCGTTCTTCTCGGGGCTGTTGAAGTACGCCCTCGGGTACCAGCGGCGGGCCAGCTCCTTGATGGAGGAGACGTCCACGATGCGGTAGTGGAGGTAGTCCTCCAGGGTCGGCATGTCCCGGAACAGGAAGCCCCGGTCCGTGCCCACCGAGTTGCCGCACAGGGGGGCCTTGCCCGGCTCCTTCACGTGTTCGCGTACGTACGCCAGGACCTGCTCCTCGGCGTCGGCGAGCGTCGTGCCGCCGGGGAGGGCGTCGAGGAGGCCGGACGCGGTGTGCATCTGGCGCACCACCTCCGGCATGGTCTCCAGTGCCGAGTCCGGCGGGCGGATGACGATGTCGACTCCCTCGCCGAGTACGTTCAGCTCGGAGTCGGTGACGAGGGCGGCCACCTCGATGAGCGCGTCGTCGGACAGCGAGAGGCCGGTCATCTCGCAGTCGATCCACACCATGCGATCGTTCATGTGTCTCACCTTACGGCCCGTGACAGCCGTACGGCCCGGTCCTGCACCTGGGTGATCAGGGCAGGACCGGGCCGTACGGCCACTACTGACGTGCTACGGCGCGCTGCGCTGGCCCGGCAGGCGGCCCGTCGCGTACAGCTCCGGCTTGGCGCCCTCCGCCGACAGCGACGCCGACGGCGCCAGGGCGCTCGCCGCGGCCGTACGACGGGCCTGGAGCGGCACCGGGGCGTGCTCCGGCGCCATCGCCGGCGGTCCGGCGGTGCTGTGCGCGCCGTTCGGGCCGTCGTGGTGGTCGCCGTGCTTGTCGCCCTGCGGGCGCCGGGCCCGGTACGCCGCCCGGTACGCCGCCGGGGACGAGCCGAGCTGGCGGCGGAAGTGCCCGCGCAGCGCCACCGGCGAACGGAAGCCGCAGCGTCCCGCGACCTCGTCCACCGAGTAGTCCGACGTCTCCAGCAGCCGCTGGGCCTGAAGGACCCGCTGGGTGATCAGCCACTGCAGCGGCGCGCTTCCGGTCAGCGACCGGAAACGGCGGTCGAACGTACGGCGGCTCATGTACGCCCGTGCCGCGAGCGTCTCCACGTCGAACTGCTCGTGGAGGTGCTCCAGTGCCCAGGCGACGACCTCGGCGAGCGGGTCGGCGCCGATCTCCTCTGGTAAAGATCGATCGAGATAGCGCTCCTGGCCGCCCGATCGACGCGGTGGCACGACGAGACGCCGGGCCAGGGCCCCTGCCGCCTCGTTGCCGTGGTCCGTCCGCACGATGTGCAGACAGAGATCGATTCCGGCTGCGGTGCCGGCCGATGTCAGTACGTCGCCGTCGTCCACGAAGAGCTCTCGTGGGTCGACGTGGACGGACGGATAGCGCTTGGCCAGCGTCGGCGCGTACATCCAGTGTGTCGTCGCGGGCCTGCTGTCCAGCAGGCCGGCGGCGGCCAGCACGAAGGCGCCGGTGCACAGCCCTACGATGCGGGCCCCCTCTTCGTGCGCCCGGCGCAGTGCGTCGAGCGCCTCCTCCGGCGGCGGTGAGGTGATCGAACGCCATGCGGGCACGACCACCGTGCCCGCCCGTGAGATCGCTTCAAGGCCGTTCGGCGCGGTGAGTTCCAGGCCCCCTGTGGTCCGCAGCGGGCCTTCCTCGCCCGCGCACACCAGCAGGCGGTAGCGCGGTACGCCGGCGTCCTGGCGGTCGATCCCGAACACCGAAAGCGGTATGGAACTCTCGAAGATGGGGCCGCCGCTGAACAGCAGCACCGCGACGATCTCCTTGCGGCGTCGCCCGGAGAGTTTCCGGGCCGCGGCATCCGGCGCGGCGGTGGAGTCGTGGCTCATACTGCTAAGCCCCCCTCGGTGGTCGCGGCTCCTCGGTTGTGTCGCTCCTGCACGTTTCCCCTTGGTCCTGCACGAGTCCCCCGCCGTAAGACAGTCATGATCGAATCTACTGTGTCCCGTGGTGCCGGCGTGACCAGTTCGCCATCCGGCACATTGTCGACATGGCAACTTGGCGTGAAGCATTCGATCACGAAGCGTTGCACTCTCGTGCCGTGCAGGGAAGTACGCCTCGTCTCCGTGGCTGGTCCGCGTAGGGTGCGCGCGGGCCCTGGACCCCTTTCAGTGCAGGTCGAACGGGGGGTGGAGGGGTGCTCGGTCAAGGGGTGTGCGGGTAGCCGAAGTTGGCTGAAAAGATACGGGCGTGTGCGCGGAAACCGGTCAGTCGACCGGCGTACTCGGGCCGGAGTGGCGTCCACCCCTGTGCGCCCCGGAAGGGGATCGTCCGTGCCGGCCGCGGTGGGGGGTGTGGTCTTCGGCCATCGGGTGGGGGTGGGCGGGGCCGGGTGTGCGGGCCGCGACGCGTTCCGACTGGCGCAGGAGGATGCGGCAGGCCGCGGTGACCGCGGCGAGGCCGAGTGCAGCGCCTGCCGCGCCGGCCAGGGAGGTGCCGTACCAGACGAGGACCACGGGGACGAGGACGCAGCTGAAGGCCGCCCAGCGGACCACGTCCGTGGCGGTGTCGGGACGGTCGGGGTGGGACGAGGCGGACACGGGTTGCTCCCTTCTGGCTCCTCGGGTTCGGCTTACCGGGGTTCAACGCGTGTTCGACCTGTCGGTCACTGGTACCGCCCGGTCGGGTGGCCGCTGAGGGTGGTGCGCCTGCCCGCTCCCGCGGCGGTCATGCATGGGCCCGGCGGGGCGGGGGTGGTTGCGTTCCTGTGCAAAGCGGCTGTACGTGGCAGCAACCATTGCGTTACGGGCTGGGGGTCGTGCATGCTCCCTGGAACCCGTGCAGCCGGTGCGGGCTCTGGGCGGAGGAGGCGTGCGGCCGTACCCTTGGGGGTATGGGGTTGGGAAGATGATTCCCGGACACGGCTCCGTCGCACACTGACGCCCATCCACGTCGTTCACGTCGTCCCACCCACGAGGATCCAAACGCCGAGACACCCATGGCCGGTCACGAATTCTTCGACTCCGCGGACCGCAAGCGGCGGCCCGTCGCCGATCCCACGGCGGCCGATCCCCTGGCGGCGGAAGAGGCACGCCCCACTTGCGATCCCGCCTTCAAGCACGGTGTCGTCGTCGGCTTCGACGGTTCGACGTCCAGTGAGCGCGCCCTCGCGTACGCCATCGGCATGGCCCGCCGCTCCGGCTCGGGCCTGATCATCGTTCACGTGGCCAACCGGCTGCCCACGACCGTGTGGGCCGGCTGCGAGCCGCCCGTGTTCGTCGATGTGCCGGATCACCGGACCGAGGTGCTGGGGCTTGAGCTGGCCTGTGCGGATTACCTCGCCGAGGTGCCCTGGATCCTCGTCGAGCGCGGGGGCGACATCTGCCACGAACTCGAAGAGGTGGGGCGGGAGTACGAGGCCGACGCGATCGTCGTCGGTTCCACGCACGGGATCGTCGGGCGGATCTTCGGGTCGGTCGCCGGGCGGCTCGCCAAGCGGGCGCGGCGGCCGGTCATCGTCATTCCTTAGCGGCCGGCTGCGCAGGCCCGGCGTGTTGGGCGGCTCCCGGCGGTATATGAGCGGACCCCCCGTGAGCGGTGGCTCACGTGGGGGTCCGGTCTGTTGTGTGGCCTCTGCGGGTTTGCGGGGGCTGGTCGCGCCCACGCGGCGGAGTCGCATATCGATACAGCCCGCCCTTTAAAGCCCCCCGCGTCCCCTGCTGAGAAGCCCGCTTACTCCAC
The DNA here is from genome assembly GCF_002214185.1 of Streptomyces capitiformicae. NCBI lineage: Bacteria > Bacillati > Actinomycetota > Actinomycetes > Kitasatosporales > Streptomycetaceae > Streptomyces > Streptomyces capitiformicae. The sequence continues at coordinate 5,542,108 of NZ_CP022161.1, forward strand.
CGTCACCGACTTCGCCAGGTTCCTCGGCTTGTCGATGTCGCGGCCCAGGGCCAATGCCGTGTGGTAGGCGAGGAGTTGGAGGGGGATGCCCATGAGGATCGGGTCGAGTTCGTCCTCGTTCTTCGGGACGACGATCGTCTGGTCGGCCTTCTCCTGGTTCTGGTGGGCCACCGCGAGGATCTTGCCGCTGCGGGCCTTGATCTCCTCCAGGGCGGCGCGGTTCTTCTCCAGGAGGTCGTCGTCGGGGACGATGGCGACCGTGGGGAGGGCGGGCTCGATGAGGGCCAGAGGGCCGTGCTTGAGCTCGGAGGCGGGGTAGGCCTCGGCGTGGATGTACGAGACCTCCTTGAGCTTGAGGGAGGCCTCGCGGGCGACGGGGTAGCCCCGTACGCGGCCGATGAAGAGCATCGAGCGGGCCTCGGCGTACTCCTGGGCCAGCTTCTTGATCTCGTCCTCCTGCTCCAGCATCTCGGCGATCTGGCCGGGCAGCTTGCGCAGGCCCTCGATGATCCGCTTGCCGTCGCGGACGGAGAGGTCGCGGGTGCGGCCGAGGTGCAGGGCGAGGAGGGCGAAGGCGACCGTCGTGTTGGTGAAGCACTTCGTCGAGACGACGCAGACCTCGGGGCCCGCGTGGACGTAGATGCCGCCGTCCGCCTCACGGGCGATCGCCGAGCCGACGACGTTCACCACGCCCAGGACCCGCGCGCCCTTGCGCTTCAGTTCCTGTACGGCCGCGAGGACGTCGTACGTCTCGCCGGACTGGGAGACGGCGATGTAGAGGGTGTCGGGGTCGACGACCGCGTTGCGGTAGCGGAACTCCGACGCCGGCTCGGCGTCCGCGGGGATACGGGCCAGCTCCTCGATCATCTGGGCGCCGATCATGCCCGCGTGGTACGAGGTGCCGCAGCCGAGGATCTTCACGCGGCGGATCTGGCGCGCCTCGCGGGCGTCCAGGTTGAGGCCGCCGAGGTGCACGGTGGAGAAGCGGTCGTCGATGCGGCCGCGCAGCACGCGGTCCACGGCGTCGGCCTGCTCGTGGATCTCCTTGTGCATGTAGGTGTCGTGGCCGCCCATGTCGTACGAGGCCGCCTCCCACTCCACGGTGGTGGGCTCCGCCGTGGTGCGGGTGCCCTCCGTCGTGTACGTGCGGAAGTCGTCGGCCTTCAGGGTGGCCATCTCGCCGTCGTCGAGGGTGACGATCTGGCGGGTGTGGGCGACCAGCGCCGCTATGTCCGAGGCGACGAACATCTCCTTCTCGCCGATGCCGAGGACGACGGGCGAGCCGTTGCGGGCGACGACGATGCGGTCGTTGAAGTCGGCGTGCATGACGGCGATGCCGTAGGTGCCCTCGACGATCCGCAGCGCCTGGCGGACCTTCTCCTCCAGCGTCTCGGCCTGGGAGCGGGCGATGAGGTGGGTGAGGACCTCGGTGTCGGTCTCGGAGAGGAACTCGACGCCGTCCGCCTCCAGCTTCCGCCGCAGGTCGGAGGCGTTGTCGATGATGCCGTTGTGGACGACGGCGACCTTGCTGTCGGCCGACATGTGCGGGTGGGCGTTGATGTCGGACGGGGCGCCGTGCGTGGCCCAGCGGGTGTGGGCGATGCCGGTGGTGCCCTTGAAGCGCGCGGGGACCTTGGCCTCCAGGTCCCGGACCCGGCCCTTGGCCTTGACCATCTTCAGGCCGGCGGTCTTGGGCGAGGTGACGACTATGCCCGCCGAGTCGTAGCCCCGGTACTCCAGGCGCTGTAGCCCCTCAAGGAGCAGCGGCGCCACGTCGCGCTTGCCGATGTAACCGACAATTCCGCACATATAGGTGTGTCCCTCGTTTTTCTCAGCCGTAGACGATTCAGCCGTAGACGATGCGGCGCAGCTGTCTGAGCGTCAGCTCCGGCGGCGCGACCGCGCGGTATTTGAGGTCCGCCTCGATCCGTTCGAAGATCGCCGAGTTCACCAGGCCCTGGGCCTGGAGCTCCCGGTGGCGGCGACGGACGTAGTCCTCCGTCGTCTCGTCGAAGTAGGCGAGCACGTCCTGGACCACGCGCAGTGCCTCGCCTCGACTGAGGGGCGTGGACCGCGTCAGATGATCAACAAGTTCGTCGTGCACCCGGTAGATCCTGGGGTATCGGCGCCGCTTTGGCAAGAATTCTGCCCGATTTCGGGCACGCTACTGTTAATCTCACAGACGTTTGAGGACCGCCTGCTTGGCCATGGTGAACTCCTCGTCCGTGAGTACGCCGGACTTGTGGAGCTCGCCGAGTTCGCGGAGACGGCGCAGCAGGGCGTCGTGGTTCTCTTCGGGTGCCTGTCGATCCGGCTCCGCCGGGGGAGGGGCCGGCTGCTTCGGTGCCGCGGTCGCCGGATGCGGGAGCCGGGCCTGGATCGCCGCCGCGACCAGGGCCATCAGGGGGTCCTTCTTGAAGCCCCACAGTTCGACGGAGTTCGGGTCGTACTTGGGCGGGGCCTTGGTCGGGGCCGCATTGCGTACGGTGAAGCGGAGGTAGCCGTTCTCCAGGCCGACGGAGGGGTGCCACTCCACGGCCGTGATGTCCGTCAGGGCCAGCTTCCGTGTCCCGGCGGCGGCCTTGGCGTCGTCCGTCTTCCAGTTCCACTCCAGGCGTATGTACTCGCCGTCGAAGCTCGCGGTGCCGTCCCCGGCGGAGACGGACAGCGGGACGGTGGGGCCGGCCAGCAGATACGCGTCGACCGGGTCGGACGGCACCTCGTCCAGGAGCAGGGCGTTGCGGATCTCGTCCACGAAGTACTCGGCGACGCCGTACCGGTCCGAGTCGACGCTCAGCTGGTAGGGGTCGTTGCCGTCGGTCAGCCGGCCGCCGGTGGCCTGGAGGAGAGGGTCGGAGCCGTCGCGCAGTCTGAGCCGCAGCCGCCCCGACTTCTTGCCCTGTTCGAAGGAGATGCCCGCCAACGCGCGCAGCGGGACCGCGAGTTCACCGAGGGTCTTGCGCAGCAGGCTCACGTTCTTGTCGCGGCCTGGGGTCAACCGCAGGGTGTCGCCGTCGAAGGTCCACGTACCGTCGCGCTGGAGGATTTCCGCCATGAAGCAGATTGTTCCAACGTTTTCTCGCCCCCGCCGCCCCTACCCGTCCCTTCCCAAGGGGCTGCGCTCCTTCGATCCCGCAGTTCCCCGCGCCCCTGAGAACCGGCGACGGGCACCTCGGAGGACCGTACTCCGAGGTGCCCGTCAGGCGGTTGAGGCAGGACAGGGCGAACTCGGGGCGGAATCCGGCCTCCTGCGCACACGGGGAACGCCGGCCCGCGCATCCGCCAGCGTCAGCCCGCCAGCCCCAGTTCCCGGGCGATCAGCATGCGTTGTACCTCACTCGTGCCCTCGCCGATCTCCAGGATCTTGGAGTCGCGCCACATGCGGGCCACGGGGTACTCGTTCATGAAGCCGTAGCCGCCGTGGATCTGCGTGGCGTCGCGGGCGTTGTCCACCGCGATCGTCGACGAGTAGAGCTTCGCCAGGGCCGCTTCCTTTTTGAAGGGTTCGCCGGAGATCAGGCGGGAGGCGGCGTCGCGCCAGGCGAGGCGGGCGGTGTGGGCCTTCATCTCCATGTCGGCGATCTTGAACTGGATGGCCTGGTTGGCGCCGATCGGGCGGCCGAAGGCGTGACGTTCCTTCGCGTACTTCACCGACTCGTCCACACAGCCCTGGGCGAGGCCCGTGGCGAGGGCCGAGATGGCGATGCGGCCCTCGTCGAGGATGCGCAGGAACTGGGCGTAGCCGCGGCCGAGTTCACCGAGGAGGTTCCCCGCCGGGACACGTACGTCGGAGAAGGACAGCTCCCGGGTGTCGGAGGCGTTCCAGCCGACCTTGGAGTACGGGGCGGCCACTGAGAAGCCGGGGGTGCCCGACGGGACGATGATCGACGAGATCAGCGGCTTGCCCTCCGGCGTGCGGTCGGTCACCGCCGTGACCGTGACCAGGCCCGTGATGTCCGTGCCCGAGTTGGTGATGAAGCACTTGCTGCCGTTGATCACCCACTCGTTCGTCGACTCGTCCAGCCGGGCCGTCGTACGGGTCGCGCCCGCGTCGCTGCCGCCGTCCGGTTCCGTCAGACCGAACGCGCCCAGCATCTCGCCCGAGCACAGGCGCGGCAGCCACTCCTCCTTCTGCGCCCGCGTGCCGAAGAGATGGATCGGCATCGCGCCCAGCGAGACCCCGGCTTCGAGGGTGATGGCCACGGACGAGTCGACCCTCGCCAACTCCTCCAGCGCGATGCCGAGCGCCAGATAGTCGCCGCCCATGCCGCCGTACTCCTCCGGGAACGGCAGCCCGAACAGCCCCATACGGCCCATTTCGCGGACGATCTCGTACGGGAACTCGTGGCGCTCGTAGAAGTCGCCGATCTTGGGCGCGACGACCTCGTGGGCGAACTCCTCGACCGTACGGCGGAGTTCTTCCAGTTCGGGAGAGAGGTGGTGGTCCATAAACGTCACTGCTCCTTGTGGGGCTGTGTTGTTCTACCGAGGGCTCGTACGGTGCGGGACGGGCTGGGTCGGCCCAGGTGGGCGGCCATCCACTCGCTGGTGGCGACGAGACGGCCGAGGTCGACGCCCGTGTCGATGCCGAGTCCCCGCAGCATCCACACGAGGTCTTCCGTGGCGAGATTGCCGGTGGCGGACTTGGCGTAGGGGCAGCCGCCGAGGCCCCCGGCCGACGCGTCGACCGTCGTGACGCCGTGCCGCAGCGCCGTGAGGGTGTTGGCGAGGGCCTGGCCGTAGGTGTCGTGGAAGTGGACGCCGAGCGCCGACGTCGGTACGCCTGCTTCGTTCAGCGCGGTGAGCAGCGCCTGGACATGGCCGGGGGTCGCCACGCCGATCGTGTCGCCGAGGCTGAGCTCGTCGCAGCCCATGGCGAGGAGGGCCCGGCAGACCCGTACGACCTGGGGGATCGGGACCGGGCCCTCCCAGGGGTCGCCGAAGCACATGGAGAGGTAGCCGCGGACGTGTCCGCCTTCCGTCCTCGCTCTGGTCACCACCGGATCGAACATGGCCAGCGCCTCGTCGACGGTCCGGTTGAGGTTGGCCTTCGCGAAGGACTCCGTCGCGCTGGCGAACACGGCCACGCGGCGCGCGCCCAGCGCCAGGGCGCGGTCGAGGCCGCGTTCGTTGGGGACGAGGACCGGGAGGGCCACCGGCAGGTCGTCGACGAGCGGGAAGAGGGCTTCCGCGTCGGCGAGTTGGGGCACCCACTTGGGATGGACGAAGCTGGTGGCCTCGATGGTGGTGAGGCCCGCGTCGGCCAGCCGGTGGATGAACCTGGCCTTCATCTCCGTCGGGAGGGTCGCCTTCTCGTTCTGCAGGCCGTCGCGGGCGCCGACCTCGTGGATACGGACGCGGGTGGGCAGGCTCGGATCCGGTACGACCATGGGCAGTGCGTCGGCGTCGCTCATTCCGTCACCTCCTCATGGGGTTCGCCCTGGGGTTCGGCATGGGGTTCGACCACGGCAAGTACCTGGTCCATGGCGACGGTCGTACCCGGCGTGACGTCCAGCTCGGTGACCGTCCCGGCATGCGGCGCGGAGACGACGTGCTCCATCTTCATCGCCTCCACCACCACCAGGCTCTGCCCGGCGGTCACCTCGTCCCCCACGGCCACCTTGACGACGGTGACCGTGCCCGGCATCGGGGCGGTCAGCGAGTCCACGCCCGCGTGGGCGGCGCCAGTGAGGGCCGCGGCGACGGGGTCGTGGTCGCGCACGTGCCAGGCGTCACCGTCGCGGCCCAGCCAGGTGCCGTCCGGCAGCGCGGCGAAGGCGTGGGTGACGCCGTCGAGGTGGAACGTGAACCGGTCCTCCGCCCCGGGCCGCGGGGGCACGCCCCCGGCCCCCCGGAGGGGATGCTCCGCCCCGGCCGGCAGGATCTCGGTCCCGCCGTCCGGTGTGCGGCGCACGCGCACGGTCACCGGTTCATGGCCCGGCACGTGGAGGTGGTGTGCCGTCCAGGCGCGCTCGCCGCCCAGCCGCCAGCCGTCCGCCGCGGCGAACGGGTCGGCCCAGCCGCTGCCGTCGGCGGTGGTGAGTGCCGCCTGGCGCAGCAACGCCGCGGCTGTGTAGACCTCGACCGGCACACCGTCGGGTACCAGCCCGTCGACCTCCCGCTCCACCAGCCCCGTGTCCAACTCGCCCGCCACCACCGCCGGATGGGCCAGCAGCCGCCGCAGGAACCCGGCGTTCGTCTGCACCCCCAGCGTGACCGTCTCGGCGAGGGCCGCGCGAAGTTTTCTGAGGGCGGTCGGCCGGTCGGGGCCGTACGCGATGACCTTGGACAGCATCGGGTCGTACAGCGACCCGACCTCCGTGCCCTCGCTGAGCCCCGAGTCCGTGCGTACGCCGTCGCCCTGGGGCTCGCGCAGGCGCAGGACCGTTCCTCCGGAGGGGAGGAAGCCGCGTGACGGGTCCTCGGCGCAGATGCGGGCCTCGATCGCGTGCCCGGTCAGCCGGACGTCTTCCTGCCCGAAGTCCAGCGCCTCCCCGGCCGCCACCCGCAGCTGCATCTCCACCAGGTCCACGTCCGTGATCAGTTCGGTCACCGGGTGTTCCACCTGGAGGCGGGTGTTCATCTCCATGAAGTAGTACGCCGATACGGGGGGTTCGGGGGGTGTCCCCCCGACAGGCGCAGTGCCGCCGGGCACGATGAACTCCACCGTGCCCGCGCCGACGTATCCGCAGGAGCGGGCCGCCTGGGCCGCCGCCTCGCCCATCGCGGCACGGGTCTTCTCGTCGAGCAGGACGCTCGGTGCCTCCTCGATGATCTTCTGGTGGCGGCGCTGGAGGGAGCACTCGCGTTCGCCGAGGTGGATCACGTTGCCGTGGGCGTCGGCCAGGACCTGGATCTCGATGTGCCGGGGGCGGTCGATCCACCGCTCGACGAGGAGGGTGTCGTCGCCGAAGGAGGCGCGGGCCTCGCGGCGGGCGGCGGCGATCTCGTCGGCCAGCCGTTCCGCGTCCCGTACCAGCCGCATCCCCTTGCCGCCGCCGCCCGCGCTGGGCTTGAGCAGCACCGGCATGCCGATCTCCCGGGCGGCGTCGGCGAGTTGGGTGTCGGTCAGCGCGCTGCCGCTGGAACCCGGCACCACCGGGACCCCGGCCGCCCGTACCGTCTCCTTGGCGCGGATCTTGTCGCCCATGAGCGTGATCGCCTCGGCGGGCGGACCGATGAAGACAAGCCCGGCGTCGGCGCAGGCGCGCGCGAAGTCGGCGTTCTCGGCGAGGAAGCCGTACCCGGGGTGGACGGCCTGTGCGCCGGTGCGGGCCGCCGCCTCCAGCAGGCGCTCGGCCGACAGATAGCTCTCGGCCGCCGGTGCCGGGCCGATCCGTACCGCCGTGTCGGCCTCCCGTACATGCCGGGCGTCGGCGTCCGCGTCGCTGTACACCGCCACCGAGCGCACGCCGAGCGACCGCAGCGTACGGATGACGCGTACGGCGATCTCGCCCCGGTTGGCCACGAGGACGGTGTCGAACATGGTCGTCGTCTGAAGCATCTCTGAAGTCCCCCTCACATCCGGAAGACGCCGAACTGGGGTTCGCCCAGGGGCGCGTTGGCGCACGCGGTCAGGGCCAGGCCCAGGACCTGCCGGGTCTCCAGCGGGTCGATGACGCCGTCGTCCCAGAGGCGGGCCGTCGCGTAGTAGGCGTTCCCCTGGTGTTCGTACTGCGCACGGATCGGCGCCTTGAAGGCATCCTCGTCCTCCGTGGGCCAGTCCTCGCCGCGCGCCTCCAACTGGTCGCGCTTGACGGTGGCGAGGACCGAGGCCGCCTGTTCGCCGCCCATCACCGAGATCTTGGCGCCCGGCCACATCCACAGGAAGCGGGGGGAGTACGCCCGGCCGCACATCGAGTAGTTGCCCGCGCCGTACGAGCCGCCGATCACGACGGTCAGCTTCGGCACGCGGGTGCAGGCGACGGCCGTCACCATCTTGGCGCCGTGCTTGGCGATGCCACCGGCCTCGTAGTCCCGGCCGACCATGAAGCCGGAGATGTTCTGCAGGAAGACGAGGGGGATGCCGCGCTGGTCGCACAGCTCGATGAAGTGGGCGCCCTTCTGGGCCGACTCGGAGAACAGGATGCCGTTGTTGGCGACGATCCCGACCGGGTGGCCGTGGATCCGGGCGAAGCCGGTGACGAGGGTCTGCCCGAACTCCGCCTTGAACTCGGCGAACCGCGAGCCGTCGACCACGCGCGCGATGACCTCGCGGACGTCGTACGGGGTGCGGGAGTCGACCGGTACGGCGCCGTAGAGCCCGTACGGGTCGACCTTGGGCTCGGCGGCCGGCTCGACCGACCAGGGCAGGGGGCCTCGGGACGGGAGTGTCGACACGATCGTCCGTACGATCCGCAGCGCGTGGGCGTCGTCCTCCGCGAGGTGGTCGGTGACGCCGGAGACCTTGGAGTGCAGCTCGCCGCCGCCGAGCTCCTCGGCGGTGACGACCTCGCCGGTGGCGGCCTTCACGAGCGGGGGACCACCGAGGAAGATCGTCCCCTGCCCCCGGACGATGACGGCCTCGTCGCTCATGGCCGGCACATACGCGCCACCGGCGGTGCACGACCCCAGCACGGCCGCGATCTGCGGAATGCCCGCCCCCGACATCCTGGCCTGGTTGTAGAAGATGCGCCCGAAGTGCTCGCGGTCGGGGAAGACCTCGTCCTGCATGGGCAGGAAGGCGCCCCCGGAGTCGACCAGATACAGACAAGGGAGGCGGTTCTCGAGGGCCACCTCCTGCGCCCGCAGATGCTTCTTCACGGTCATCGGGTAGTACGTGCCGCCCTTGACGGTGGCGTCATTGGCGACGATCACGCACTCACGGCCGCTGACCCGCCCGATCCCGGCGATGACTCCGGCGGCCGGTGCCTGCCCGTCGTACATCCCGTCGGCCGCCAGGGGCGCCAGCTCCAGGAAGGGCGAGCCGGGGTCGAGGAGGGTGTCGACCCTGTCCCGCGGCAGCAGCTTGCCGCGCGCGGTGTGCCGGGCGCGCGCCTTCTCGCCACCGCCGAGCCGGGCGGCGGCCAGCTTGGCGCGCAGCTGTTCGGTGAGGGCGCGGTGCGCTTCCTCATTGGCTCGCCAGGCCTCCGCCGCGGGGTCCACCGCAGTCGTCAGCTCCGGTGCCTGGTCCATCGTGCGGTCCCCTCGCCCAGTGGTCACCTGTTAATGAGCGTTAACGCGTTTCCTTCAGGTTAACGACCGCTAACCTCCCTGTCTAGAATTGCCTCCATGGCCACCAGAACCGACGCCCTCACCCGCCGCGAGCAGATCCTCAAGGAGGCCGCCAGGCTCTTCGCCGAGCGCGGCTTCCACGGGGTCGGCGTCGACGAGATAGGGGCCGCCGTCGGCATCAGCGGCCCCGGCCTCTACCGTCACTTCGCCGGCAAGGACGCGATGCTCGCCGAGCTCCTGGTCGGCATCAGCGGGCAGCTCCTGACCGGGGCGAAGCGCCGCCTGGCCGAGGCCGACGGGGCGGCCGCGCGGGCGAGCGGCGGGGGTGCCGCCGGTCGCGACCCGGAAGCAGTCCTCGACTCCCTCATCGAGGGCCACATCGACTTCGCCCTCGACGACCGTCCCCTCATCACCCTGCACGACCGTGAGCTGGACCGCCTCCGGGACAGCGACCGCAAACTCGTCCGCCAGCTGCAGCGCCAGTACGTCGAACTGTGGGTTTCGGTGCTCCGGGAGGTGTACCCGGGGTTGGCCGAGCCCGCCGCCCGCTCGGCCGTCCACTCGGTCTTCGGCCTCCTGAACTCGACCCCCCACCTGGGCCGACCGGGTTCCCTGCCGGGCCGGGCGGCCACTGCGGAGCTACTGCACCGGATGGCCCGGGGGGCGTTCGGGGCGGCTGCGACTGGCTGACGGGCGTCGCCTTTCCTGCCCGCCGGTCCTGGTCCGGCGCATCCGGCGCCTCAGCGCGGACCCGACACACATCCGGCCGCCGCCGGCCGTTCCGGCCCGGCAACCGCCGCAAGCCCGGCGGCACTGATCACGACCGAGCGGTCACCCTGGGAGTGAGCAGCGCCGGGTGCAAATCACGCTTGCCGTATTTCGGGGGAACGATCGGCTGTTGTGACGAGATCGGCCTCACATCCCGAAATTGTCGAGGTCACGTCACTGGCTGATGCGGCTTCCATACGACGCTGGGCCCGGGTGCCAATCCTTGCCATCGTGATCACTCGTCGGGGTGCGCAGGCGGCACCCGATGAACGACAAGCACTCCAAGCACTGGTCGGCCCACTCGGGTCGGCGTGCCGCAACACAATCAACACGGGGGAATCATGTCTCTTCGCAGCCGGCTCACGCGCCGCGCGCAGGTCACTCTCATAGGCGTCGCCGCCGGAGGTGTCGCGGCCGCCGCGATCGCCGTCGTACCGTCGCTCGCCGACAGTGACTCCACCAAGCCGGCGACGGTCGCCGCCCAGAAGGAGACCGACTACGGGCCCGAGCCCGAGGCCGACAGCAAGCTCGTCACCCAGGGCAGCGAGCTGTCGACCATGAGCACGGCCACGCTCTCGCCCGACGTGATGATCAACCGGGCCCATTCCTGGCTCACGGCCAACAACGGACGCCCGGTCCCCTACAGCATGGAGCGCGTCTGGAAGGACGGCTACCGCCAGGACTGCTCCGGCTTTGTCTCCATGGCGCTCGGGCTGGGGAAGCCAGGTCTGATCACCGTCGGGCTGGCCGACTCGAGAAACGGCGTCACCACGCGGCTCAGCGGCGTGAGTCAGCTCAAGAAGGGTGACCTGCTGATCGACTACCGCGAGGATGACGGCGATTTCCGTCACGTAGTGATCTTCGAGATAGCCGACGGAATCCCCACCAGCGACCTTGCTCCAACCTCAGCCGGAAACGGACATCGCCTTACGAACCGTCCACTAAGAACTCCTAACGGAATGCGCTCGGAACTCGGTGCGCGGCATGTGTCCAGAACCTCGTGAGTGCCGACAGAGCCACTCGATGAATTGACCGTGGCTGCTCTCGCGTTGGCGTGCCGGTCCGGGAGCTTGGGCTCAGCTCGCGGTCGAGTCCTTGGTCAGCGCGTCCATGAAGAGGTCGACGAGCGGACGGGCTTGCTCTTTGGTGCCGTGCTGCACGGAATAGGCGATGCCACCCATGAGGAGTAAAACATTGTCTGGGGCGACGTCCGTTCGCAGGCTTCCGTCCCGGGCGCCGGCCGTGAGGAGGGTGGCGACGGCGTCGGTAAGGAGTGCGCGGCTGTCGGAGTATGGATCGATGCCGGAGGCGATGACCGCGTTGAGGGCTTCGGACATTCCGCTCTTTGCGGTGGCGTAGTGGATGAAGTGTTCCATCCACATCCGGGTGGCCTCGGCGGCCGGGTGCTGGGTGAGAAGGTCGTTCACCTTCTCGCACACCTGGGTGAGTTGGCGCCGGTAGGCGGCGTCGATGAGGACTTCCCGAGTCGGGAAGTGCCGGTAGAGCGTGCCGACACCGACGCCCGCCTGCTTGGCGATGGCGGCAGGCGCGGTGTCCAGCCCCTGCTCGGCGAAGGCCTGCGCGGCGACCTCCAGCAGGCGCTCCCGGTTCTGCAGCGCGTCACTCCTGGTGCGGCGGGGCGTGGCGGGCATGCGGGTTCCTTCGGTGTCGGTCTCCAGTTGCTTTCCGGAATCCATTCCGCTTAATCTAACCGGAATAGGTTCCGGTATCACTCTACTTCAGGAGACTCCCATGCCCGCCCCCTCCGACAAGGCCTCACGTCACTGGTTCGTCACCGGAGCCTCCGGTGGGCTGGGCCGCCATCTCACCGAGCACGCCCTCCGCAACGGCGACCGCGTTACGGCGACGGTCCGCCGCCCGGCAGCTCTGGAAGACCTGCGCGAGACGTACGGCGACCGGCTGACTGTCGAGATCCTCGACCTCACGCGGCCGGCCGACGTGGACAAGGTGGTCGGCAGGACTCTCCGGTCCGGGCCGGTGGACATTGTGGTGAACAATGCCGGATACGCGGTTGTGGGCGCCGCCGAGGAAATGACCGTCGAGCAGATTCGCGACCAGATCGAGGTCCTCCTGCTCGCGCCAATGGTGATCACCCGTGCCTTCCTGCAGCCGATGCGTGCGCAGGGCGGTGGCCGGATCATCCAGATCTCCAGCGTGGGCGGCCAGGTCGGTATCCCCACTCACAGCTCCTACCACGCGGGCAAGTGGGGGCTGGAGGGCTTCACCGAGAGCGTCAGCCGCGAAGTCTCCGACTTCAACATTCACCTCACTCTGGTCGAGCCCGGCGCCACCCGCACCGGCTTTGCTTCAGCCCTGCAATACACCACCGAAACGACCGTCTACCGCGACAATGCCGTCGGCCAGACCCGGCACTACCTGGAAACCGCAGACGAGAGCGTCTTCACCGGCGACCCGGCCAAGCTCGCCGCCGCCATCTACGACACCACCCGCCACCCGAGCCCGCCACTGCGCCTGGCTCTCGGCTCCGACACCTATAGCGCAATCCACGCGGCACTCACCGAACGTCTCACCGCGCTCGAGACTCAGAAGGATCTCGCTGAATCTGTCGCCTTCACCCACTGATCCGCCCCACCGGCACGACCCGTCAGAAAATCTCGCCGCCATTACGGCCTTACGCATCTCCGCAACTGCGACGTCCGGAAGTCCGGCACGTCGTCTCACCCAGCACTCCCACGCGATCGCATCAGGCGTCGCCAGCAGATGAGCGTCGCGCATCCGAGAGTGAGGAACGCTTCGTGGATGTCGTCGCGTATCTCCCAGCGGATCCGCAAGCGGCGGAACCAATGCGGAGCGGTCAACGTCTCACACGCCAAGATCCGCGCGCTCGGCGAGCAATCCATGGCGACCCTGAAGACCTGGCGTCTCCTGCGCAAGCTGCGGTGCAGCACGAACCGCATCACCGCCTGCGTCCAGGCAGTCCTCACCCTTCACTTCAACTCCTCAAAGTGAGGTCGGAAACGGCTCACTCCACCCCGCCCGGCAGAGCTGGCCAAGGAGGCAGACGAATCCCTCGGCGCCTGGGAGACGGTGCATCGCGCCGTATCGACAAGATCCTCAGCCGAAAATGGCTTCACCGCAGGCTAATCGACGCCGGTAGCATCCGTGCGTGCAACGCATCCTCGTCGCCGGCATCAGCGGGGCCGGAAAAACCACCATGGCGCAAGCCCTCTCCGCCCGGCTCCAACTACCGTTCCACGAGATGGATTCGCTCAGGTTCACCGGCCCGAACTGGACAGTCGACCCCGACTTTCACCAACAGGTCGCGACGATCGCCGCTACCCCCGCCTGGATCGTCGACTCCATCGGCTACCCCGAAGTCCGCGACCTGCTGTGGACTAACGCCGACACCGTGATCTGGCTCGACTACCCCAAAGCCGTCGTCATGCCCCGCGTACTGCGCAGATCCCTGCGCCGGACCCTGCTCCGCGAGCGGGTCTTCGGCGGCAATGTGGAATCCCTGTCGCTCTGGTTCAGCGGCGACCATCCCGCATGGTCATCCTGGGCCCAACACGCTGCCCGCCGCGCCGAGATCAACCGCCGCACGACCGACCCACGCTTCGCGCCCCTGCGCGTCCTCCACTTCCGTTCCCCGCGACAGGCCACCATGTGGCTACGCGGCCAGCGACTACCCGCCTCTGGCTAACCCCGCCGTTCATGAACGCAGCGATCGCCGCCACCATCGCGCGGCATTCGCCAGCTACGTCGCCACGTACCTGAACAGCCTCCGCCTGGCGCAGCGACATGAGCGCCTGGCCCAGGTGAACCGCCAGTTCAGCTCGCCCTGGGACAGGTTGAAAACAGCTCTCTGTCCGCAGTTCCGTGAAACGGGTACCGGCAGGGTGGCCAGGATCGATTGTCATCGGCTCGTGGCAGAGTGCGCGGTCATGGAGATCGACACGTTCTGGGACGTCATCGAAGCCGCGCAAGCCGGGGCTGCCACAACGGGCGAGCCGTTTGACGAGGTTCTCGTCAAGCAACTCGCAGAGAGACCGCGGCAGGAGATCCTGGAGTATGCGGAACGCTTCGATAAGTTGCATGACGCCCTGTATCGCTCAGGTCCGCTGTCCCGCCGGAAAGAGCAGCGCACTGGAACCCGGTGAAACAGCACGGCGCGGACGCGATCGTCATCACTTTCAGCGTCCGCACCTGCCGCCCCTGTCCCTTCCAGGAACAATGCACCAGCTCCGCGCTTGGCCGGCGCATGCTCACCCTGCGCCCCAGGGAACCGCACGAGGCCCTCGTCCGGGCCCGCGCCGAGCAGAAGACCGAAACCTGGAATGCCAAGTACGCCCTGCGTGCGGGAGTGAAGGGGACCATCAACCAAGCCCTGGACATGACCGGCATACGCCGGGCCCGCTACCGCGGACTGCCGAAAGTCCGCCTCCAGCACGCCTTCTCCGCCACCGCGCTCAATGTGATCCGTCTCGATGCGTACTGGACCGGACACGACCAGCACCACACCCGCAGCAGCCACCTCGAACACCTCGCCTACCGACTCACGGCCTGACCCGGAACTGCGCAGCAGGATGGCGGTGTGCTGCGCGTCACTATGACCACGACGTCGGGGTTGGGCCAAATGCACGACGACCTCTCGGCGTCGCCTGAATCCAGGTTTTCAGCCGCCGCCGACACGACCGGTCCTCACGGCCAGAGTGGCGAGGGCAGCGTTCGCGCCACCAACTATGAGTACTCAATCGCTTCATCTGCCCCACGTGGAGGCGCCCTACCAGCGGATGCTGTCGCTGGATGAACGCTTGGAGGGCGCGGAGGGTCGAGCGGAGAGAACTGTCCCTCGCCAAGGTGACAGCACCCGCTCGACGCTTCGCGCCGAGCGAGCTCATGACGTTGATTCATATGAACATCCTGCGGGGAGATCCGTATTCCTCAGTGGTGGGACGCGTGGGGATCATGCGACAGGAGTGGCAAATTCCCCGTTCCGGAGTCCAAGCCGGCGCGTAGACGAACACCGCACTTGCGGCTTCACCGCGAGCGCTGCCCCTGGTCGGCCGCCCACCAGCCAGCCTTCCCCCACGTGAGGTCAGTGAGTTGAGCCACCGACGTGTCACCAAGAGGACCGGCGTCCTCGCCGCGGCTGCGGCGGCCGCGGTCGCCGCAGCCGCGATCATCCTGCCCGTCGCCAGCGCGAGTCCGGATGCGACTTCGACGGCGAGACCCGCCGTGTCCGCCTCCGCCTTGAAGGCGAAGACCACCACTGCCCTGTCAGAGGAGATCACCGCCCAGGGCGCCTTCCTCGCCGACGGCGCCGAGGGAAAACCGCTGTGGAGCAAAGCCGCGGACACCCCGCGTTCCCAGGCCAGCACAACGAAGATCATGACAGCTGTCGTGGTGTTGGAGACCCCCGGTCTGGATCTCGACCGCCAGGTCAGTGTCAAACAGGAGTACCGCGACCATGTCACCGAGAACAACGCCAGCACGGCGGATCTGAAGACCGGCGACACGCTGACGGTCCGCCAGCTTCTGCACGCCCTGCTGCTGCCGTCGGGCTGCGATGCCGCGATCGCGCTCGCTGACACGTTCGGCACCGGCGACACCATCGACGCCCGCACGAAGTCGTTCATCACCGCGATGAACGCCAAAGCCGCCTCGTTGGGTATGACGAAGACCACATACGACTCCTTCGACGGCCTCTCCCCGGACGACAAGACCACACCGCGCGACCTGGCCACCCTCGCCCGGCACGCCATGGCCGACACCACCTTCGGCGACATCGTCGAGAAGCAGAGCACCAAACAGAACGCAGCCAACGGCCGCACCTACACCTGGTTCAACACAAACCAGCTTCTCGGCTCCTATCCCGGAGCCATCGGCATCAAGACCGGCACCAGCACCCCGGCAGGTCCCTGCCTAGTCTTCGCCGCCACGCGTGAGGGCCGCACCGTCATCGGAGTCGTGCTCAACGACCCCAACCGTTTCATCACTGCAGCCACCCTGCTGGACTCGGTATTCCAGTCCGACACCGCAATCACCATGAAGCTGCGTCAGCTGCCGCCGGGGGCCCAGACCGACTGACCGCCCTGGGAGCCCTCAAGGCAACGCTCGACTGCAGTGGCATCCGCTCAGAGCGTCCAGGCCGGCCCGTAGCGCATGAGAGGAGGGTAAGGCCGTACGTGGCTTCGCCAGCCGTCGCACCGTGCGGTGGTGACGGACTCTGCTCGGCGGAGACCGGCAGAGGCCCCCACCGGAAGATCACCGCAATCAGTTGGGGGCCCGAACCCAAGGCTTGAGTTCGGGCCCCCAACTCAGCAATTCAGTCCGACTCTGTCGCGGTCTGCCTCGCAAAGAACGCTGCAGCGACGGCGAGTACGGCCGCAGTGTCCCTCCCGTCGAGATCAGACAGCGCACCGGCGATGACCGACATCCGATTCTGCAGCGTTGCACCACGCCAGGCCCGGGTGAATTCGGCAGCGGAGTCAGGCCGCGAAGGTTTCGCAGGTGCGGTCGGGCAGCACGTCCACGACCCGGCCGGCTGCGACGTCGACCAGCACGGTGCCGTAGGTGCAGCCCTTACGGAAGGCAAACTCGTCCACCCCCAGCACCCGCGGCGCACGGTCCGGAACCGACGGCGCTACCAGCAGCCTGAGCAGCCGGGTCCGGCCCGCAACCATCCGCAGGCGGCGGCACAGCCGTGCGGCCGGACGGCCGCCGAGCTCGATCGCGATCGACCGCAGCCAGCCTGTCAGCCCGGTGCTGGAGCGGCGGTGCCGCTCGGACAGCCCTGGCACCTGCTCGACGAACGTCTTACGGGAACAGCTCTTCCGGTCACAGAAGTACCGGCGGACCCGCAGCCGGACCATGGCCCGGCGAGAGCCCAACGGCCTCTCATCCAGGGCACGTTGGTACGTGCTGTGTCTACGCCTCGCCTGCGTCCCGCAGTCCGGGCACCAGCCCGGCCGAGCGGTGGACACCACCTCCACCACGAGGACGTCGGAGGAGTCGCTGACGCGCTCCACTCGCACATCGATCCCGGGAAACAGCACAGCCTCGACCGTCTTGCTCGCCATGCCGGGACATACTCTGCCGAAACGATCCCCTCGCTCGCTCCGCTGACCTGGGGATTCACGGAACTGCGGACAGAGCCTTGAAATTGGCCGCCCCCTGCTCAGGGGTGTCCCCGCACCTGCTCGCGATTCCCCAGCTGTGGAATGACCTCCTGAGGCAGGGGGCCCGTTTGTCCTCGGCCGATGATTAGGTCTGGTTCGCGATCCGGCGGCCGAGCTGTTCGAGGAACTCCTGCAAACTGGACGGGGTGACCTCGGAGCGGGGCCGTACTCACGGAAGTGCTCCGCCGCCGTCGCAGGTGAGTGGATGAAGCACCCGCTGTCGACGTCGGGCAGCGAGGCCTCACCGATCACCCAGTAGAGCGGGGTGGGCCGTTCGCGGGTGGGGCTGAGCTGGGGCTTTGACAGAACTCAAACCGCCGTTCCCAGTCGCGTGGAGATCATTACCCGACTGCGTGCATAGCGCAATCATGTAGGCCTCGGGCCCTCCGAAGCAGTGCCGCTCCGCCGACCTGATCGGCTGCAGCGTCATGGGTTTTCTCGTTACTCCACAGCGCGGCCGATGAGTTTGTGGCTCCCGGCCGGTCCAAGCTCGTGACACCTAGGAAAGGACACCGCCATGTCAGAGCTTCTCGTCGACTTCATCACCTCCCTCGACGGCCACGCATCGGGAGAGGGCTGGCCCGGGTTCTGGGGCCTCGAGGGCCCGGAGTACCTCGCATGGCTCGGCGAGCAGCCCGAGGCCACCTACCTGATGGGAGCGAACACCTACCGCCTGATGTCGGGCTTCGCCGCAGGCGAGGTCCCGAATGGCCAAGACGAGTTCAGGCCCGAGGAAGAGGCGTCCGTCGACGAGCTCACGCAAGCGTCCAAGGTGGTGTTCTCCTCCTCACTCGAGGAGCCACTGACGTGGGCCAACTCCACGCTCGTCCGCGACGACGCCGTCGAGGCGGTCCGCGCCATGAAGTCGAGTGGCTCGGGGCTCCTCAGCACGATCGGCAGCCTCAGCCTGTGCCGGTCCCTGCTACGAGCCGGACTCGTCGACCGCTTCCGGGTCGTGATGTTCCCGGTGATCACCGGGGCCACGGGCGAAGAACGCATCTACGACGGCTATCCGGACGTTGCCCTTGAGATGATCGAGCACCGCACCTTCGACGGCCGCATCCAGCTGGTCGAGTACAAGCCCCGCGTGCTCGAGCACCCGCCGCTCGGCGTCCCTGCGTGACGTCGCCCCGTCCGCCGGTCTGGACGGCCGCCAGGCCGGCGCCGGCGGCTTCGGTCGCTGGGCCCTCACACGCGCTCTTCACTCCCCACACGCTTCAAGACGCAACGAAGTGGAGGGAAGAGCGTCCCTGGCCGATTTTTTTCAGGGATCCTCATCAGCGTTGCCCAGGGCAGAACAGTTCACGTTCCGTAGCGGCCATGGTGCGCGCGTGAGAGAGCGGCGGCGCCCTGGCAGGCGAGGGTGGCGGCATCGTCTGCGTACTGGGGGATGTCGTCGGGCCATTTCGAGGTCGGCTGGAGGATCAGCAGCGAGACGGCACCGTGCAGGCACGCGCAGATGGCCCGGGTCAGCGCCGTCACATCGCCATGGAGCACGCCGGCGTCGGCGCATCGCTGCACCGTTTCCCGTAGGAATCGGAAGCAGGCGTCGGCGACCTGCTCAGTGGCGGCTGTCGCGGGTCCGGTCGCGACCAGGCGGTAGCGCAGGGGATGGTCGAGCCCGAACCTGATGTAGGCGACACTGCGCTGGTGGAGTTCGGCGAACGGGTCGGTGGTCTGGGCGCTGATGCTCAGCATCCGTCGGCCGAGCTCGTCCCAGACCCCGAGGCACACGGTGTGCAGCAGTTCCAGTCGGTTGTCGAAGTGCAGATACACCGAGGGGGTGCTGACCCCGACAGCCTGTGCCACCGCGCGGATGGTCACGCCGTCCTCGCCGGCGTCGTCGAGCAGCGTGCCGGCCGCTTCGATGAGCTCGTCCCTCAGTCGGCCGCCGTGGCCTCGCTTGGCGCGACTGCGCCGACGGCCTTCGGTTGTGCTGGCGCGGCCGTCGGCCGTGGTCTGGCCGGGTCCCTTAGTCATGGCGCCTCCGGAGGGCGACGAGTTGAGTGACGCGGGCACAGAGCCGGTCCTTGTCATCCCTGATGTCGATTTCCACGGCGACCGTTGACTTGCCGACGTGCAGCGGGCGGGAGGTCGCGAAGGCGCCGATGCCGTGTACGGGCCGCAGGAAGTGGGTGGTGGATTCCATGGTCGCGGGGACGGTGTCGGCGGTCCCGTTCAGCGTGGCGCACACGGCGCCGGCTACATCGGCCAGCCCCATCAGTGCCCCGCCGTGCATCGCGGCGCCGACGGTGGACTGCTCGGGCGTGTAGGCGAGTTGCGCGGTGACAGCGTCGGCCTTGAGGGCTCCGAAGCGTATCCCGAGCGTCCTGGCGAACGGCGCCAAGGTGTAGACGTCTTGCTCGGTGATGGTCATCGTGGGCCCCTCAAGTTGTCGCCGTTAAGTTAACGGTGACATGTTATGTGGGCGTCACGGTTCGTGTCCACGCCTGTGGCGCGAGGCTGCAGGGCTGTGCAGTCTTCCGGTGCCGATCGGAGGCGTGCTGAGAGACGCCGAGCTGTCACTCGGATGAGACAACTTCAAGTGTCTGGAGAACCGTCGAACTTCGGCTGCATTACCAGGTCACCGGGCAGAGTGCCTGGCATGGGCAGCTGGTCGCGGGCGTAGGCGTGTGCCAGCATCGGTTCCACCGGCGGTCGCAGCACCATACTTCCGGTCTACGGTCCGGCCGCCGAACCCGCGATTTGAGCAGGCCCGGTCAAGAGTTGTCCACAGGCGAAATCACTGGTTGGCGACGGACTCTACCGTGTTGCTCCAGCCGATCATGAGAACGGGGCAGGCGATGATGTACAGGGTGGATCTCGCGGTCCGGGTGGAGGACGCTCTGGCCGGACTTCCCGAGGAAGACCGACGCGAGGTCTTGGAGATGAAGTCCGCGATCCTGGTCCGGAGAGTCCTGGCCGGTGGCGGGCGGGTGGGACGTGCGGTTCGCGGCACGGTCGTGGGTGGCGTTCTCCGCATACGGGATCGAGGTGTACGACCTGGGGTGGGCGGGCTGAGCACTGCAGCGCCGCACCGGCCTTGCGGCGCTCCGCCTGCATCTTCTCCACGCTGCGAAGGCGGCGTGCGCCGGTCCTCGTCGTGAGCAGGACCCGGGCGTTCCCTCTAGAGGTGCACCACGCGATCGGCTCTCCGGTCGCCGGTCTGCCGGTACTTCCGGCATATGTGCCACGCGAGCATGATCATGTGCTCGCCGAGGTGGTGGGCCGTGCTGCCGCCGGCGACAGCGAAATCGCGGTGCTGGTGGGCGGGTCCTCGACTGGCAAGACCCGCGCCTGTTGGGAGGCCCTCAACATCCTGCGCGAAGGAGGCGAGCCATGGCGTCTGTGGCATCCCATCGATCCGCCCACTCGACCCGACGCCGTCCTGGCCGAACTTGCTGATGTCACCACGTACACGGTCGTGTGGCTGAACGAGGCCCAGTTCTACCTGGCGCCTGACGATCTCGGCGAGCAGGTCGCCGCGGGCCTGCGCAGCCTGCTGCGCGAGCCGAAGCGGGGCCCGGTCCTGGTGCTGGCCACCTTGTGGCCGAACCACTGGGACATGCTGACTACCCGCACGGAACCGGACCTGCACGCCCATGCCCGGGAGTTGCTGGACGGACGCAAGATCAGTGTCCCGGATGCCTTCAATGACGCTGACCTTGCCGCGCTGACCGCCGGCACCGACCGCGACCCCCGGCTGGCTGAGGCCGTCGAACACGCCAGCGGCGGCCAAATCACCCAGTACCCGGCCGGGGTGCCAGTCCTCATGGACCGCTACGAGGAGGCCCGAGGCGCAACCAGGGCACTGATCCACGCCGCCATGGACGCCCGCCGCCTCGGCGCCGGGCCGCGGCTGTCACTGGCGCTGCTGGCCGACGAGGCACGGTCGGTGATGGCTCTCGCTCAACCAGAGCTCATCCAGCGAGAGTCCGGCATCCCTGACAGGAGGCCGCCGGCCTCCAAACCATCACGCTCAACATTCCCTACGGCAGTCGCCAGTCCACTGGCTGCGCACCCTGCTTGATCAGCAGGTCGTTGGCGCGGCTGAACGGCCGCGAACCGAAGAAACCCCGGTCCGCCGACATCGGCGAGGGATGCGCAGACTCGATCGCCGGAAGATCCCCGAGCAACGGCCGCAGATTACGCGCGTCACGCCCCCACAGGACCGACACCAACGGTTTACCGCGCGCAGCCAACGCCCGGATGGCCTGCTCGGTGACCTCCTCCCACCCCTTGCCCCGGTGCGCCGCCGGCTTGCGGGGCGCCGTCGTCAGCGCCCTGTTGAGCAGCAGCACTCCCTGCTCGGTCCACGGCGTCAGATCGCCGTTCGACGGCCTGGACAGCCCCAAGTCCGTATGGAGCTCCCGGAAGATGTTCTCCAGACTGCCCGGCAACGAACGCACCTCAGGCGAGACCGCGAAACTCAGCCCGATGGCCATCCCAGGGGTGGGATAGGGATCCTGACCAACGATCAGGACGCGAACGTCATCAAAGGGCTGCTGGAAGGCCCGCAGGACATTCGCTCCGGACGGAAGGTAGGTCCGGCCGGCCGCTATCTCGGCCCGGAGGAAGTCCCCCATCGCAGCGACGCGTTCGGCCGCAGGTTCAAGAGCCTTCGCCCAGCCTGCTTCAACAAGTTCATGCAAGGGTCGTGGTGCCACGGCGCGTCACTCTACTGGTACGCGCCGTGCCGCGGCACAGACACAGAAGCCCTCATGCACGGCCGCCGCTCCGGGCGCTACCCTTCCCCCTCGTCGAGATCTTCGAACTGGTCGAGCAGATCGCGCAGCCGGTCACCGGGAAGGAGGGGAGCCTGTTGCATCCAGTGATCAAGCCACTCCGCCATCGTCATCACGCCTGGTCCGCCTCTCGCGCCCGATACACAGATCCCGGAACTCCCGCGCACGCGGTGGGGTTGTCCTTCTCGGTCGCTCCGGAGGTACGTCCGCTGCCGGGCAGCCTGATCAACATCTACCGGGAGCTCAACAACGACCTGGGCCTCCCCCACCCGTCCAACGGCGACCTGACCCCTTGGACGCAGCAGGGCGTACTGCTGCTCAACAGGGCGCTCACCACGGCCCCGCGCAAGCCCGCAGCGCACCGGGGCAAGGGCTGGGAGGAGGTCACCGAGCAGGCGATACGAGCGCTCGCCTCGCGCGGGCGCCCGCTGGTGTCCATTCTGTGGGGCCGCGACGCCCGCAATCTCCGCCCTCTGCTCGGCGACCTCCCGTCCATCGTGTCCGCCCACCCCTCCCCCATGTCGGCCGACCGCGGTTTCTTCGGTCCCCGCCCCTTCAGCCGAGCCAACGACCTCCTGGCCCGGCAGGGGGGTGCTCCCGTGGACTGGCGCCTGCCATGACCGGCGGCGCCGTCGGGCGTTCCGTCGTGCTCGCCGTGGACTCCGGTGGTTCCGGGATGCGCGCGGTGCTGGCCGTGGGCGGTGAGGTGCTCGGGGAGCCGCTCACCTCACAGGAGCCGGTGCGGACCGGGGCTCGGGGCATCGATGCCGGGCATCTGCTGGAGCAACTGCTTCCCATGGCACGGCGGTTGATCGACGGCGCCGGGCTCGGCCGCCCCGTCGCGGTGGCCGTCGGAGCCGCCGGGTTCGCCTCGCTCGGGGAGCAGATGCGTGCCGAACTTCCCTCTGCGCTGGCGCGCGAGTGGGGGGTGCGCCGGGTCGCGCTGGTCGCCGACGCGGTCTCCGCGTACGTGGGCGCGCTCGGCTCCCGGCCGGGCGCGGTGATCGCCGCCGGTACGGGACTGATCGCGATCGGCACGGACCTGGAGAGCTGGCGTCGGGCCGACGGCTGGGGGCATCTGCTCGGGGACTGCGGCAGCGGGGCGTGGATCGGGCGGGCGGGGCTGGAGGCGGCGCTGCGGGCGCACGACGGGCGGAGCGGCGGTTCCGCCCGGCTGCTGGCGCGCGCCGAGGAGTCGTTCGGTCCGGCCGACGGACTGCCCGGGCGGCTCTACCCCAGACCCGACCGCCCGGCGGTACTCGCCTCCTTCGCGCCCGAGGTGGTCGACTGCGCCGCCGACGACCCCGTGGCGGCCCGCATCCTGCGCACGGCGGCCCGGCACATGGCCGACTCCGCGGCCGCCGTCTGTCCGGCCTCGGGCGAGCCCCGAGTGGCGCTCACCGGGGGCCTGTTCAAGTTGGGCGAGCCTCTCCTCGTACCGCTGGAGGCGGAGTTGGCGGAGCGGTTGCCGTACGCGCGGCGGGTGGCCGCGGAGGGTGATCCGCTGCGCGGTGCCGTGCGTATCGCGGCCGACCTGGCCGTCGACGGACTCCGATTGCCGTACGACAAACGGATGTTGTACGTGGTGGCCGAAAAGTAGTATCTGAAATACGAAGCAAACCGGCCTGTCGGACAACCACCACTGTGGGCGGCCAAGAACGCCGCTCAGCAGACAAATGCGGTATCGATCGGTATCGATCGGCCCTGATCGGCACGTACCTCATCAGACAAATCCGGACGGATACCGCTCACCTGCACCCTCCCCGAACAGGGGAACCCAAGAAGCCAGTAACATGCGGCGCCATGAGCTCCCCCACTGGGCCCGCGTCCGGCCTGCCAGTACGAATGCCGCGACCCCGTCAGCCGGGACGGCATCGCCGCCCCGAGCCGCTGGCGGCTCCCGAGGGCGCGCCCGCGCTCGTCCTCGCGGTGCCCGGCACGCCCAGCGCCGCCACGCGCGGCCTCGCCGAGGAGGTCGTGAG
Source organism: Streptomyces capitiformicae (assembly GCF_002214185.1). Classification (NCBI taxonomy): domain Bacteria; kingdom Bacillati; phylum Actinomycetota; class Actinomycetes; order Kitasatosporales; family Streptomycetaceae; genus Streptomyces; species Streptomyces capitiformicae. The sequence goes on from NZ_CP022161.1 coordinate 5,565,940, forward strand.
CATCGCCCGCTCCGAGCTGCCCGGTCTCGACGCACGCATCGCCTACGTCGACGGTGGCTCCGACGAGTTCCCCACGCTGCAGTCGGTGCTCACGCACGCCGCCGAGGAGCGCACCGCCCGTTACGAGCAGGCACGCGCCGCCGGCCTGGACGTCAAGGAGCCCGACGGCCCCGTCGCCGTCGTCGTGCCCCTGCTGGCCGGCCCCGACAGCGCGACCCTGCGCCAGGTCCGCCAGGCCGTCATGGAGAGCAAGATCGCGGCCGAGCTGACCGATGTCCTCGGTCCGCACCCACTGCTCGCCGAGGCGCTGCACGTGCGGCTGTCCGAGGCGGGTCTGGCGCGTGCCGACCGGGCCCGGCTGTTCACCGTGGCCACCGCCGCCGACGGCATCATCCTCGCCTCCGTGGGCGGCGAGGAGGCCGTGCAGGCGGCCGGGATCACGGGCATGCTGCTGGCCGCGCGTCTCGCCGTGCCGGTGATGGCCGCCGCGCTCGACCAGGACGGCTCGATCAACTCCGTGGCCGAGCAGCTGCGCTCCTCCGGCTCCCAGCAGCTCGCGCTCGCGCCGTATCTGATAGGACCGGAGATCGACGCCGGTCTGATCGAGGCGGCCGCGAAGGAGGCGGGCTGCTCCGCGGCCGAGGCACTGGGTCCGTACCCGGCGATCGGCAAGCTGGCGCTCGGCAAGTACACGACCGCGCTCGGTATCGCGCCGCAGCAGCCGCAGGGCATGCCGGTCCGCTGACCGCATACGGCCGAGGGCCCGCTCCTCTCGTAGGAGCGGGCCCTTCGTCGTGCCTGTCGCGCCTGTACCGCGTCAGACGTCGAGGACCACCCAGGAGGCCGCAGGGGCCTCGATCGAGCCGCCTCTCACCGGCACACCCGTGTCCTGGTCGGGCGTGAACCAGGTGACGTCCCCTGAGTGCTGGTTGGCGACGTACAGCGTTCCGGCGGCGTACGTGATGGCGCGCGGCCAGCGGCCGCCGCAGGGCACGGTCGTGACCAGGCGCAGGTCGGCGCCCTCCACCGCGAGCACGGACAGGACGTCCACGCCGCGCGTCGCCGTCCACACGAAGCGGCCGTCGGGCGACACGGCGATGCCCGAGGGGTACGCGTCGCCGTCCGGGGTGGTCGGCAGTACCGGTGTCTCCGTCACGGGCTCCAGTTGGCCTTCTGCGGCGTTCCAGCGGCATGTGGTGACGGTCGGGGCGAGTTCGTTGAGCACGTGGACGTACGATCCGTCCGCGCCGTTCGGGTTGAAGGCGAGGTGGCGTGGGCCGGAGCCTGGGCGCAGGGCGGTCTCGCTGTGTACGACGGGGATTCCGCCCTCCACTGTGCACACCCGTACCGAGTCCGTGCCCAGGTCCACGCCCAGCACCCAGCGACCGGTCGGGTCGGGCTGGACCTGGTGGGCGTGGGGCTGTCGCTGACGGGGGTGGCAGAGCGTGCCGGATGCGGTGTCTGCCAGGGTGCCTGTGCCGTCGGGGAGGAGGGGTACGGCGGTGATGCTGCCTGAGCCGTGATCGGCGGTCAGGATGTGGTCGGCGAACAGGCAGAGGTGGGTGGGGGCGCTGCCGACCGGTACGGGTGCGTGGGCCAGCTCGGGCTTGTCGTCGGTCACTCGGTAGGCGGCGACCGTGCCTTTGGGTGTCTCGCTCACCGCGTAGAGGGTGTGGCCGTCCGGGGAGAGGGTGAGGCAGGAGGGGTCGGGGAGGTCGTTCGTGGTGCCGAGGGGGGTCAGTGCACCGGTTTCCTCGTCCACGGCGGCGAGGAGTATGCCGAGGCCTCCTGCCGATGTGAATGAGCCGACGTATGCCCGTCGTCTGCCTTCTGCCACTGCCGTCCCCTCCCGCTGGTCTGTTGTGCGGGCCACCTTAGCAATAGGTCTAGACCAAAGGGAGTTTCTTCGCCCCCGCCGTCCCTACCCGTCCCGTCCCACAAGGGCTGCGCCCCTTCAGCCCCCGCGGGAGAGCTCGGTCCAGTCGGTGCGTCGGCGGGTGCGGGTGGGTGGGGGTTTCTCGCACAGTTCCCCGCGCCCCTGAAGGGGCGCCTCAGGGCTGGGCGAAGGTCGTGCCCTGTAGGGGTTGGGAGAGGGACGTCAGGGCGTGTTCCAGGCGTTGGAGGTGGGCCAGGGCCTGTTCGGCGCCAGGGTGGTGGGGCGAGGGCTCGACGTGGGGGCGGGTGAGGTGTTTCGGGGACGCGCCCACCAGTGTTGCGACGGCCGACTCGACGCGGTGGCAGGCGGCCGTGAGGCGGGTGTCGTGGGAGGCCTCGGGATCGGCGGCCACGGCGGCGAGACCGCGGGCTTCGCGGGCGCAGTCGTCCAGCAGGGCCAGTACCCGGCGGGCCCGCTCCTTGCGGGGGCGCAGCGGGTTGAGCGGGTGCACCAGGGGCGCGAGGGAGAGTCGTACACGCCCCAGAAGCGCCTCCAGCTGCGCCACGCGCGGGGCGGGGTCCGCGTCGGGGTCACCGGCCAGGCGCCGGGCCGCCGTCGCGGTGCAGCCGTGCACCTCGTGCAGGGCCCGCCGTACCCAGCGGTTGGTGACGGCGTCCGTGGTGACCGGCAGGATCAGCACCACGGCGAGCCCGGCGCCGAGCGCGCCGACCCCGGTCTGGGCGAGCCGGAGGCCGAGAAGCGCCGGGGTCAGGACACCGAGGAGACCGTAGAGCAGGCCCGCCATGACGGTCACGCACAGCATCATCCAGCTGTACGACAGGGCGGCCGTGTAGAAGATGCCGAACACGCAGACGGCGATGAGCGCGGCGGTGGGGGCCGGGGCGCCTTGCAGGGGTACGGCGACCAGGAGTCCGACGAGGATGCCGGTGATCGTGCCGAGGAGGCGGCGGAAGCCGCGTACCAGGGTCTCGCCGCGTGATGTGGTGTTCACGAAGATCCACCAAACCGTGCCGACGGCCCAGTACCAGCGCTCCTGGGAGAGAACCTGGCCCGCGGCCATCGCGAAGGCGCAGGCCGCGAACGCCTGGAAGGCCTGGCGGGTGGTGGGGCGGGCGAGCCCACGGTCGTCCTTCGGGGCGGGCGCGGCCGGGGGCGGGGTGCGCCGTTCAATGCACCAGGCGCCGAAGCGGACCGCCGAGGAGGCCACCAGCGAGAGGGTCATCGCCGTGTACAGGTCCGGCAGTTGGGCGGGAACGGCGTGCAGGAACTGGGTGACGAAGAACGTCATGAAGGCGAAGATGCCGAGCGCGTGGCCGCGCGGTCCCCAGCGGCGGGCGTACACACCGCAGAAGATCACCGCGAGCCAGACGGCGTCACGCAGGGTCGGCGTCTCGTGCAGCACCGTCGCGAGAGCCAGGGCCGGGAAGCCCACAGCGGGCAGTAGCGCGGTGGTGACCGCCTGGCCGCGCACGGTCGGGTCGGCGACCGTGAACAGCGCGAGGAGCGCCGCGAGTCCGCCCGTGATCGAGGCGGTCAGCGACAGCCCGGCCAGCTCCGACAGAGTCACCGCGAGCGCGATGCCGAGCACCGCCCGCAGGGAGACCCGCAGTCGCAGCAGGCCCGGGTCCGGAGCCATGAACATCCTCTTCACCGTCGCCCGCCCGCCCCTCTCCCGTACAGATCCCGTACAGATGCGTGTCCTCATGACATGGGAATGGCGCCGCGGGCACGGATCCGGCTTCATTGCCGTCCTGCGCTGCGCGGCGCCATGTGATGGGCATCAGCAAAGCATCCGGGGAGCAGTGGCTCAACCGGCGTCCGGTTTACTGGGCCATTGGTACAGTCGCCCGTGATCGCCGGACCTCGCAGGGAGGCCAACGGACCATGGCTGTGGACGAACTGGACACCCGCATCCTGCGGCTGCTGCTGGAGCAGCCGCGTACCAGCGTGCGCGAGTACGCCCGTATCCTCGGCGTCGCCCGAGGCACGCTCCAGGCGCGGCTGGACCGGCTGGAGCGTGACGGTGTGATCACCGGTTCGGTGCCGTCGCTGTCCCCCGCCGCGCTCGGCCACCCCGTGCTGGCCTTTGTGCACATCGAGGTGACCCAGGGGCACCTGGACGATGTGGGGGACGCGCTGGCGGCCGTACCGGAGATCGTCGAGGCGTTCTCGATCACCGGCGGCGGCGATCTGCTGACACGGGTCGTGGCCCGGGACAACGCGCATCTGGAGGACGTGATCCAGGCCCTGATCAGTCTGCCGGGCGTGGTGCGCACGCGTACGGAGGTGGCGCTCAGGGAGCGGGTGCCGTACCGGCTGTCGCCGTTGGTCGAGTCGATCGGCCGGGCCACGAAGAAGTGATCGGCGGAGAAGTGATCGGCGGAGAAGTGATCGCTGAGATCCTGGGGTCATGAGCATTCTCGGCAGCACTTCGGTCATCTTCGATCTCGACGGAACGCTCGTGGACAGCGAGCCGAACTACTACGAAGCAAGCCGTCGGACCCTGGCCGAGCACGGAGTCACCGGCTTCAGCTGGGCGGACCACGAGCGCTACGTGGGCATCAGCACCCGGGAGACGGTCGTGTCGTGGACCGAGCGGTACGGTCTGGACGCGCCGGTCGAGGCGGTCCTCGCCGACAAGAACCGCCACTACCTGGAGTTGGCTCGCGCCGGCACGCATGTCTACCCGGAGATGCGGAAGTTCGTGGAACTGCTGGCGGCCGCCGCGGTGCCGATGGCCGTGGCCTCGGGTTCGTCCCGCGAGGCCATCGAGGTGATCCTGAAGGGCACCGGGCTCGACGCGCGTCTGCGGACCGTCGTGTCGGCGGACGAGGTCGACCGTGGCAAGCCGGCGCCCGATGTGTTCCTGGAGGCGGCCCGGCGGCTGGGTGCCGCCCCGGCCGACTGTGTGGTGGTGGAGGACGCGGCCCCGGGCGCGGTCGCCGCCCACGCGGCCGGGATGCGGTGCGTCGCGATCCCGTACGTCGCCGCTCAGGCGGACGATCCGGCGTTCGCGACCGCGGGGCTGTTGGTGCGCGGTGGGCAGGAGGAGTTCGAGGCAGGGGATGCGTACGACTGGATCGTGGCGTCCCGTTGAGCGGCATCGTGCCGGGAGCCCGGTCCGCCAAAGGTATCGGTGGACCGGGCTCCGTCGCTTGCTCATGCCGGATCAGGACGCCGTGAGCACGGTCAATCCATGGAGGCGAGGCTGCCGTCGTCGCCCGTCGTCGTGCCGCCGCCCGTGCTGCTCGACCGCCCATGCCGGTGCCGCCGGTGCCGCCGGTGGTCGTACCGCTGCTGGAGCTGCCGCCGGTGGAGGTGTCACCGTCGCCCTCGTCGTCGGTGTCCACCGGGTCCTGGCCGACGAAGGCGACCGGGACCTTGACGTCCTGGGAGCGGTCGCCGGACAGGGTGTGGTCGGCGCGGGTGGCGAGGACGCACGTGGCCTTGAAGCAGTCGGTGAACTCGTCCTTCGCGTCGATGGTCAGCTCGACCTCGAACTTCCCTCCCTCCTCGTACGGGGTCGCCAACTCCTCGCCGTAGTCCGGCGGGTTGGAGGAGATCCACGCGGAGGAGTGCGACTGGCCGGTCATGTCGACGCCGCCGATGCCGGGGGTGGGCAGTTCGCCGTCGCCGTGGTCGACGCACAGGGCGACGTAGATGCCCTTCTTCTCGTCATAGCCGGAGCCGGTGACCTTGAGGGTCTGGTTCTCCGTGGCGAGGTTGTTGACCGGGGTGACGGTGAGCTTCTGGCTCTCGGAGCCGGTGACGGTCTTCGTGCCGGACGGCTCGTCGTCCTCGCCGCCGTCGCCGTCGCTCTCGCCGTACTGGCCACCGGATGCGCAGGTGGCGGCGGCGGCGAGACCAAGGGGGCGGCTTCCTCACCGTCGTCCGCGAGTGCTCGCGCGGCGGCGGCCCTGAAGCAGTTGAAGACGAATTCCCTCGTGCCGCTCGAAGGCGAGGCGCCCGCGCCGAAGCTGCCCGTCACCGTCGATTCCTCGGACGGCCGCGAGGTGACCGTCGAGGACGCCTCGCGGATCCTCCCCCTCAACGGAGGCATAGCGGAGATCGTGTTCACACTCGGCCTCGGTGACAAGGTTGTCGGCCGGGACATCACCGCGACGTTCGAGGAGGCCAAGGACCTTCCCCAGGTCACCAAGGCGCATGATGTGAGCGCGGAGAGCGTGCTCTCGCTGGAGCCGACCGTGGTGCTCGCCGACACCGACACCGGGCCTGGCGAGGCCATCGATCAGATCCGGGACGCCGGGGTGCCGGTCGTCGTGCTCGACCCCGCCACCGAACTCGCCGACGTGAGCACGCGCACCACTCGGGTCGCCGAGGCGCTGGGTGTGCCCGCGGTCGGCAGGGCCCTCAACCAGCGCATCTCCGACGAGTTGAAGGCGGCGCGGGCGGCCGTGCCGCAGGGCAGCAAGCCCAAGGTCGCGTTCCTGTACATGCGGGGCTCGGCCGCCGTCCACCTCATCGGCGGCAAGGGCTCGGGCGCGGACTCCCTCATCGCGGCGGCCGGAGCGGACGACGCCGGGGTGGCCTCCGGCCTGGACAAGCCGTTCACGCCCATCACCAGCGAGGCCCTGGTCAAGGCCCAGCCCGAGGTGATCCTCATGATGACCAAGGGGCTGGAGTCGGTGGGCGGCGTCGACGGGCTCGTCGAGATCCCCGGCATCAGGGAGACACCGGCCGGAATGGACCGGCGAGTGGTGGACCTGGAGGACGGGGTGCTGCTCAGCCACGGCCCGCGGACGCCGCTGGTGATCGACATCCTGGTGGAGCGACTGCACCAGGGCTGAGGGCCCTGGTGGCGAGGGCGGGCTCAGCTGTCGAAGTCGACTGTCAGGGCCTCGGAGACCGGGTACGACTGGCAGGTCAGTACGTAGCCCGCGTCCACCTCGGCCGGTTCGAGGGCGAAGTTGCGGCGCATGTCGGCCTTGCCCTCGGTGACCAGGGCCCGGCAGGTGCCACAGACGCCGCCCTTGCAGGCGAAGGGCAGGTCGGGGCGGGTGCGTTGGGCGCCGTCGAGGATGGTCCGCTCGCGGGAGAGCGCGGCGGTGGTGGAACGGCCGTCGAGGGTGACGGTCACCTCGCTGACGGGCCCCTCGGCGGCGGCCTCCTCGTGGCGCGCCTCCCGTACGGGCTCGTCATCGGCGTAGAACAGCTCCTGGTGGACCCGGTCCGCGGGCACCCCGAGCCCGGCCAGCACCTGTTGGGCGTCGCGGACCATGCCGTGCGGGCCGCACAGCCACCAGTGGTCGGCCGACGTCACGTCGACGAGCCCGGCGACGAGCGTCGAGAGCCGGTCGGCGTCGATACGGCCGGAGAGCACCTCGGCCTCACGGGGTTCGCGGGAGAGCACGTGGGCGAGCTGGAACCGGGCCGGGTAGAGGTCCTTCAGGTCCGCGAGCTCGTCGGCGAACATCACGGTGTCGGTACGACGGTTGCCGTAGAAGAGGGTGACCGTCGAGCGGGAGTCGGCGGCCAGCACGGACTCGGCGATGGACATCATGGGCGTGATGCCGGAACCCGCCGCGATCAGCACGTGGTGGCCGGCGGTGGTGAGGTCGGGGGTGAAGGCGCCGGTGGGGGCCATCACCTGGACGGTGTCGCCGGGGCGTACGTCATTGACGAGCCAGGACGAGAACAGGCCGCCGGGGACGATCCGTACGCCGATACGCGGGCTCGCCCCGACCGGCGAACAGATCGAGTACGACCGACGCTCGTCCCGCCCCCCCATCTCGCGCCGCAACGTCAGCGACTGCCCGGGCGTGAAGGCGAACTCCTCGGCCAACTCCGCCGGGATGTCGAACCCGACGGCGACCGCGTCCACGCAGAGGGGTTGCACGGAGGCGACACGCAGAGAGTGAAAGACCGGCCGGCGGCGCGGGCGTGAGCGCGAGACCCCTCGCACCGCCTCCGGCCGGGCCGCCTCCGTCGGGGCCGCGTCGGGGCGGGCCGTCGGCTCTTCCCTCAGGCCTTTCATTCAGATCTCCTTGACGTACTCGAACGGCTCGCGGCAGATGCGGCAGCGCCACAGGGACTTGCAGGATGTGGCGGCGAAGCGGGAGGTCTCCTCGGTGTCCGGCGAGCCGCAGCGGGGACAGGTCACCGCGTGCCGGATGGGGGAGAGAACGAGCGGGACGGGGCCGCCGCGTGGTGCGGGGCCGGGGGGCGCGATGCCGTGTTCGGCCAGCTTGCGGCGGCCGGCCGGGGTGATCCAGTCGCTGGTCCATGGGGGATGGAGGACCGTACGGATCTCCACGCGCGCGTACCCGGCGTCGCGCAGCCGCGCCGCCACGTCCGCCCGCATCTCCGCCATCGCCGGGCAGCCCGAATACGTCGGGGTCAGGCTCGCGACCACCGTGCCGTCCTCCGTCAGCTCGACGCCGCGCAGAACGCCCAGGTCGGCGAGGGTCAGCATGGGCAGCTCGGGGTCGGGCACCTGCTCGGCGATGTGCCGGGCGCGCCGGGTGTCGAGGGCGGTGGTCACCATGTCGCCTCCGGGTGGGCTCGGGCCACGCTCTGCAACTCGGCGAGCAGCGGGGCGAGATGCTCGGTGTGGCCGCCGGCGCGGCCGGCTCCCGGCAGCGGCCGGTACACCGGCATCGGCAGTCCGGCCGCCTCGGTGACCTGGCGCAGCACGGCGGCGACCTCGTCCCTTACGTCGTACGCGGTGAACAACTCACCGAAGTACGGGGCCACTTGCTCCAACGCCTTGCGCGTCCGCCGATGCGACTCCTCGGTGCCGTCGCCCAGCCGGACCACCCACTCGGCGGCGTACTGCCGGTGGTACGTCAGCTCCTTGACGCCCTTGGCGGCGATCGCCGAGAGGACCGGGTCGGGGTGCGCCACCAGGTGCTCGAAGTGCGCGAGACGCCAGCCGGACAGCACGAGGAGGCGCACGGTCGAGAACGCGAAGTCCCCGTTCGGCAGTTCGGCCAGGCGTACGTTGCGGAAGTCGTCGGCGTCGCGGAAATAGGCGTACGCGTCCTCGCCGCGCCCGGTGCCGTCGACCTGTCCGGCGCGGGAGTACAGCAGGCGGGCCTGGCCGAGCAGGTCGAGGCCGATGTTGGCGAGCGCGACCTCCTCCTCCAGCTCGGGGGCGCGGGTGGTCCACTCGGCGAGCCGCTGGGCCGAGACCAGGGCGTCGTCGGCCAACGCGACGCAGACGCCAGCCAGTTCGGCGGCGTCGACACCCTCGGGCACGGTGGTGTCGACACCGTGCAGGGGGTCCTCGAAGCCGGTGCCGTACGCCCAGCGGGTGTCGTCCTCGTGTCCCTCGGCGAGGGTCATGTAGACGTGGTCGTCGCTCATGCCTGCTCCTCCTCGTCGTGGGCTAGATGTGCGGGACGTCGTCGGGGATGTCGTAGAAGGTCGGGTGGCGGTACACCTTGTCGGCGCTGGGTTCGAAGAAGGGGTCCTTCTCGTCGCGGGTGGAGGCGGCGATGTGCTCCGAGCGCACGACCCAGATGGACACGCCCTCGTTGCGCCGGGTGTACAGGTCGCGGGCGTGGGTGAGGGCCATCTGGTCGTCGGCGGCGTGCAGCGAGCCCACATGGACGTGGTTCAGGCCGCGCTTGCCGCGCACGAACACCTCGTACAGCGGCCAGTCGCCCTTGGTCCTGTCACTCATGCCGCTGCTCCGTCCTTCGCACGGGCCGCCTGCTTGGCCGCGTGGGCGGTGGCCGCCTCCCGCACCCAGGCACCCTCCTCGTGGGCCGTCCTGCGGCGCTCCATACGCCGGTCGTTGCACGGCCCGTTCCCGGTGATCACCCGCTTCAGCTCGTCCCAGTCGGGGGTGCCGAAGTCGTGGCGCCCGCGCTCCTCGTTCCACCGCAGCTCCGGATCGGGCAGCCGGACGCCGAGCTTGTCGGCCTGCGGGACGGTCATGTCGACGAAACGCTGGCGCAGCTCGTCGTTGCTGTGCCGCTTGATCTTCCAGGCCATGGACTGCGCGGAGTTGGGCGAGGCGTCGTCGGGCGGGCCGAACATCATCAGCGACGGCCACCACCAGCGGTCCACCGCGTCCTGCACCATCGCGCGCTGCGCGTCGGTGCCGCGCATCATCGTCAGCAGCAGCTCGTAGCCCTGCCGCTGGTGGAACGACTCCTCCTTGCAGATCCGCACCATCGCCCGCGCGTACGGCCCGTACGAACTCCGGCACAGCGGCACCTGGTTGCAGATCGCCGCGCCGTCCACGAACCAGCCGATGACACCCACGTCGGCGAAGCTCAGCGTCGGATAGTTGAAGATCGACGAGTACTTCTGGCGTCCCTCGATCAGCCGGGCCGTCAGATCCGCGCGGTCGGCCCCCAGCGTCTCCGCCGCCGAGTACAGGTACAGTCCGTGGCCGGCCTCGTCCTGCACCTTGGCGAAGAGGATCGCCTTGCGGCGCAGGGACGGCGCCTTGGTGATCCACTCGCCTTCCGGCTGCATACCGATGATCTCCGAGTGCGCATGCTGGGCGATCTGCCGGATCAGCGTCTTGCGGTAGCCGTCCGGCATCCAGTCGCGCGGCTCGATCCGCTGGTCCCGCGTGATCGTCGCGTCGAAGTGTTCCTGCAGCCCGTCCCGGTCCGGCGCCTCGGCGGAGTGTGTCGTGGCCATCGGTACCCTTCCCAACCGACCATTCGTTCGGTTCCAGTGTGACGTGATTCTTGCGTGCGAGCAAGACCTGGGGCCCGAAGACGATGGTGAACGGGTGGCGCGGTGAGGGCCGCGCGGACGCGGCCTTCGAGCTCGCCCTCGACGGCGTCCCGGCACATGCGCGGCGCGGGCCGGAGGCGTACGCGCAGGTGTAGCGGGAGTCGGGCGGCGTACGCGCAGGAGGGGCCGGAGGGGGCGGCGTACGCGCAGGAGGGGCCGGAGGGGGCGGCGTACGGAAAAAACTCCTGTGCGTCGACTCGCACACCTCTGCGATCATCCCGGAATGGCGCAGAGTCTCGAATCGCTGGTCCTCCGGCACACCCACCGCCTTCCGATCCCCAGGGGCTCCGCCGGGGACGGCGCCACCGCCGCGCGGCAGTTCGACGCGGCGCTGATGACGGCGGGCTTCAAGCTCTCGGCGGAGCTGCTGGAGCGGTTGTCGGGGCTGTCCGAGGCCGCCGTCCTCCACACCGCCCGGCGGACGCTGCGCACGGTGCGCGAGATGGTGGGCGACCACGTCCGGCACAACTCGTACTTCATCGACTTCCCGGCGAACGTGCCGGACACCGAAGAGTTCTGGATGCGGTGCCTGGGGAAGGCGCTCGACGACGGCACGGCACGCGAGAACGTGCTGACGCAGCTGGCACACGGGGTGCTGAACCTGCTCAGTCTGCCCACGTACGGCAGGTACCAGCACACCTACGAGGAGATGCTCGCGGCGCAGGACGAGCTGATCGCGTCGGCGGGCGACCGGGTGACCGTCCTGCATCTCGGCCGGGACCTGGACGACGAAATCACCGAGCTGTACCTGGCCCTGGCCGGCAGCACGACCCCGCTCGGCGAGGACGATCTGCCTGACCTCAAGGTTCTCGCCGGGCGGTGCGCGCTCGGTCCCCAGCCGGAGTCGATCCCTGTCCGGGAGAACCGGGCGGTCGTCAACGAGGCCCGGCTCGGCGTCGGCGCCGAGCTCCTGCTGGACACCGTCACCGACGTACTCCGGCTGGCCTGCGCGCTGTCGGGCGGTGACGTGACGCTGCGGGAGCCGACCCGGTTCCTGGCACTGTCACGGCCGGTGCGGCGGGGGCTGCTCGCGGGCCTCGACGCCGTGGTCGCCGCGAACCCGGCGAAGCTCGCGGATGTGCACGCGTACCGGGAGCCCTTCAAGCGGCTCGGTGAGCGTCTCCACCCGCACGAGTACCCGCGCTGGCCGCACGCCGCCGAGGTCTTCGCCGTCGCCCGGGGCGAGAAGGAGGCGCGGTCCTTCGACAGCCGGGTCGAGAAGCTGCTCGACGAGTTCGACATCACCGGTGCGGCGAAGCTGCTGAAGTCCGCTCCCGGCAAGCTGTTCCGCGCCCTGGACCTCCTGCTGCGCATCGCCGCAGACCAGGCGGAGCGGGACGCGGTGGTGGCCGCCGCGGTGGAGGTCGCGCCCAAGGTCTCCGGCCGGGTCCTCCTCTCGGTCCGCGAGCACTTCCACAACCGCGACCGGGAGACCGAGGCACCCCGCGTCTTCGTCAACCGCCGGGGCCGCGGCTGGGTGATGCCCGACCACCGCCCGGCCGTACCGGCCGCCGACCGCGACCGCCTGATCGCCGCCCTCGACGCCGAGACGCGCCGTCGGCTCCCGGCGGCGGGCCGGCTGCTGATCGACCCCGACGTCCTGGACGTGGCGCTCCCGCTCAGCGGCAGGGCGACCGCGGCCGGGCTCGGCGTACTGCCGCGGGGGTCGGTCTCGAAGGTCGACGGTGATCGGCTGCGCTTCTTCGTGTACTGGAAGGAGACCGAGGACGGGACCGACTACGACCTGTCGGCACTGCTTCTGCACCGCGACTACAGCACCGACTCCTGGCTCTCCTACACGTCCCTCACGACCGTCGGGGGCCGGCACTCGGGCGATGTCACCGAGGCGCCCGACGGGGCCTCGGAGTTCATCGACCTGTCCCTGGACCGGGTGCGCAGCACGTTCATCGTTCCGCAGGTGAACATCTTCGCCGGCGAGGGCTTCGACGAGGTCGAGGAGTCGTTCTTCGGGTTCATGGTGCGCGACGGCGAGCAGAAGGGCCGTCCGTTCGAGCCGCGCACGGTACGGATGAAGTCGGAGATGCGCGGGCCGGGCAAGGTGGCGCTGCCTCTGGTGTTCCGGCGCGGGGACGACGGGCGCTGGCACGCGAAGTGGCTGCATCTGTATCTGAAGGGCATCTCGTCGGCCAACCGGGTCGAGGAGAACCAGGTGTCGGTGTCCAAGGTGGTGCGCGCCCTCGTGGAGCGCGAGCAGTTGACGGTGCGGTACCTGATCGACCTGATGTCCGGCGGCACCACGGCCGTGGACCTGTGGGACGGCGGGCCGGTCCCGGACGAGCCCGTGACGTACATCGGTCTCGAACGCCCCGAGGGGCTGCACACGGACTCCCGGATCATCACCCTCGAAAATCTGCGCGACTTGATCCCGGGGTGAGTGCTAGCGTTGCCCACGGCGAGGCCATGAAGGGGCTTCCTTCTCAATTCCTTTCCTGAAACAAGTTCCTTCGCTTTCCTCGCCGCCGACTTCGCACCGGGAGGCGCCACCACGGCGCCTCCCGGTTTCGCGTGTGCGCGGATGAGCCCCGCGTTTTCGCCTCGACAACCTGCGCGACTCGGCCTCTGGCCGACTGCTACCGTTGCTCGCGGTGAGGCCATGAGGGGGCTTCCTTCTCACCGCCGTGAAAGCGGCTCAAATGCGAGCTCCTTCGCTCTCCTCACCTCCAACTCGCTCCGGGTGGCGCCCGCGCTCATCGCGCGAGCGCCGCTCGAGCCGTGTTCAGCGCCTGTTCCGCGTACCCCCGTCCGAACAGCACCGCGTGCACCAGTAGCGGGAAGAGCTGGTGGAGGCCGACGCGATCGGTCCAGCCGTCGGCGAGGGGGGCCGCCTCCTGGTAGCCGGTGAGGACGTGGTCCAGGTGGGGGCAGCCGAAGAGGGCGAGCATCGCGAGGTCGGTCTCGCGGTGGCCGCCGTGTGCCGCCGGGTCGATGAGCCAGGCGTGGCCGTCGGCGCCCCACAGCACGTTGCCGTTCCACAGGTCGCCGTGCAGTCGGGCGGGCGGCTCGGCGGGGCCCGCGAGGTCGGGCAGCCGTTCACAGACCTGCTCGACCACGGTCGCCTCGGCCGGGCGGATCGTGCCGTCGTCGACCGCACGGCGCAGATAGGGCAGCACCCGGTGTTCGGCGTACCAGACGGGCCAGTCGGCACCGTGGACATTGCGCATGGGGGCGCGCCCGATGTACGCCTCCCTCGGTCCGCCGGGCGGCGCGGCGCCGTAGGCGGGCGCACCGGCGGCGTGCAGGGCGGCCAGCGCGCCCCCGAAGCGGACCGCCGCCCGGGCGTCGGGTGCCCCTTGCGAGACCCGGTCGATCACCAGGCGGCGCTCGTCGTGGCCGTACACGGTCGGCAGGCGGACCGAGCCGGCGTCGGCCAGCCAGCGCAGCCCCGCCGCCTCGGCCCGGGCCGCACCGGGGCCGTCGCCGAGCTTGACCATCACCGTCCGGCCGTCGTCGAGGGTGACCTCGGCGAGTGTTCCGGAGAGCCGACGCTCGCCGGTGGCCGGGCGGCCGGTGAGCCGTGCGGCCAAGGCACCGGGTGCCGTGCGGTCGGTCACGGCGACCACCTCCATTCCATCTCCCGCATCTCCCGCATCTCCCGCATCTCCCGCATCTCCCGCATCTCCCGCATCTTCTGCGTCTTCTGCGTCTTCTGCAGACGCAGAACAGGATCCCGTACGGGCCGGGTGTGGCACCCGTGAAATCTCGCTCGGGGGTGCGTGCGCGGGACGACCCGGGTCCATGCGCCGGATCCAGCCGGGGTACGAGCTGAAGCTTCCGCGCTGGTGACCCGGCAGTGACCAGAGACCGCTCCCGGACGGCCCCTCGGCGTTGCGCGCCCTCCACGCCGGGGGCCGGGGCGGGCGCCCGGCGTGGGCGCGCATCGTGGCCGTCCTTCTGCCTCAGCCGGCGGTTTCCGCATCTCCAGGACGCGAAGACGCCCCGTTCACGCCGTGCCCGGCGCGCCCCGGAACCTGCTTGGCTTGAACCCGCGACGCGTGCCGCTCAGCCGCACGCGCCGCCTCACAGCCGCCGTCTCGGCGTCCATCGCCTCGGATCGCCTCGGATCGCCTCGGATCGCCTCGGATCGCCTCGGATCGCCTCGGAATCCGCCCACGACCACGTCGTACGCGCGCCACCCGAGTTCCCTGTCTCCGCTTCGACGTTCGGTGTCTCCGCTTCGACCGTTGTCGACCGTTGTCCACCGGCGCCCGCCGGTGCCCCAGCGCGTCACCGCACATCCGCTCACCCCTCGGGAGGGAATGTGACCGCCCCAGTCAGCTCATCCGAAAGCGCACCCGACCCCGCTGACGGACAGCACTTCACCAGCCTCAGCACCCAAGCGGCACGTCAGCTCGCGACAACCACCAAGTCCGAACCGCAGATGCAGGCAATCACCTCGCGGTGGCTGCTCAAGATGCTGCCGTGGGTGGACGTCAAGGGCGGCACCTACCGGGTCAACCGGCGTCTTCAGCTGCGTATCGGCCGGGGCCGGGTGCAGTTCGACCAGAACGGCGCCGACGATGTGAAGGTCATCCCCGAGACGCTGACCGAACTGCCCGCGCTGCGCGGCTACACGGACATCGCAGCCCTCAGGGAGATCTCCTCCCGCTTCCGGGTGCGGGAGGTGCGGGCCGGCACGGTGCTGTTCGACGCGGGGCAGCCGGTGACCGAGGCGTATCTCGTGGTGCACGGCCGGTTCACGCGCTACACCACCGGCAAGTACGGCGAGGAGGAGGTTCTCGGAGTCGTCTCCGACGGTGACGGGATGGGCGACGAGGCCATCGGGCAGACCGATCCGCTGTGGCTCAGCTCGGTGCGGGCCGAGACCGCGGGGGTGGTGCTGGCGCTCAACTGGGACACGCTGATGGCGTTCGTGGAGCGCACCCCGTCGCTGGCGGCCCAGTTCGACGTGTTCGCCGAGCAGCAGAACCGGCCCATGAACCGCAAGGGCGAGGCCGATGTCCCCCTGGAGGCCGGGCATGTGGGCGAGCTGTCGCTGCCCGGCGGCTTCGTCGACTACGACCTCGCACCCCGCGAGTACGAACTGTCACTCACGCAGACGGTGTTGCGGGTTCACACCCGCGTCGCGGACCTCTACAACAACCCGATGGACCAGACCGAGCAGCAACTCCGTCTGACCATCGAGGAGATCCGCGAACGCCAGGAGTGGGAGCTGGTCAACAACCGGGAGTTCGGGCTGCTGCACAACATCGACTACGGGCAGCGCGTCAGTACCTTCTCCGGCCCGCCGACGCCGGACGACATGGACGAGTTGCTGTCGATGCGCCGCAAGACCCGGCTGTACCTGGCCCACCCGAAGGCGATCGCGGCGTTCTTCCGGCAGTGCAACCGGCGTGGTCTGGTCCCCGGCACGGTGAACGTCGGCGGGCACGAGATGCCCGCGTGGCGCGGTGTGCCGCTGTTCCCGTGCAGCAAGATCCCGATCAGCCCGCAGCACACCACGAGCATCATCGCGCTGCGCACGGGCGAGAAGGACCAGGGGGTCGTGGGCCTGCACCAGACGGGCATCCCCGAGGAGTACGAGCCCTCGCTGAACGTGCGGTTCATGGGCGTCGACACCACAGCGATCATGAGCTATCTGGTCACCGCCTACTACTCGATGGCGATCCTCGTGCCGGACGCCGCCGGGATCCTGGAGAACGTGCAGATCGGGTGGATGCCGGACTGACTTCCTCCCCTGTCCAACGGCGGGGGCCTCCGGCGGTCGCCCGCTGGATTCCTGCCTCACCGACGACCGGCCCGTCCGGGAGGACTCCCGTTGAGGTCTTGCACCGTCTTCCACAGGCGGACACCGCCGGCCCGGCGGCCGGCACGTTGCGTGCCGCGTTCACGTCACGGTCATGCACGGTGCCGCACTTGCACGTCCGCTCGCGGACAGGTACCCCACCCCGGCCTGAAGCCCGGGGTATCCACGGAGGGATCCCGATGAGCATGCAGCCAGCACCCGTCGCGGCCACCAGGACCCGGCTGCCGGGACCGCCGAGCCCCGCCCCGTCCCGGCGGGCCCGCCACAGCGGGGTGATTCCCGGGTTGCGCCACCGGCCCGCCGTGCCCGCCGACCCGGTGAAGGTCGCGGAGGTCGAGCGCAGGCTGGCGACCTGGGCGGAGCGGCTGGAGTTGTTCCCCCGCCAGTGGCAGGGGCAGTTCGCGCGGTTCGGGCTCGGCCGGGCGATCGTCCTCGCGCATCCCGGCGGGGCAAGCCTCGAACACCTCACCGCGGCGGGCAAGTTGCTGATGGCCGAGCATCTCGTCGACAACGTGTACTGCGAGGTCGACGAGGGCAAGGGTGGGTCACCGCGAGGCCTCGGCGGTCGGCTGCTGATGGCCCAGTCGGCGCTCGACCCCCTGCACGGCACCCCCGAGGCGGAGGAGCGGTGGGGACACGGCGTACGGGCGGACGGGCCGCTGCGCTCGTACCACTTCGCGCTGCGGGACTACGCGACGCTCGCCACGCCCAGCCAGACCGACCGGCTCGTCCATGACCTGGCCCGGCTGCACCTGGGCTATCTCGGTGAGGCCGCCTGGTCCGAGACCCGGTACATGCCACGGGTGTGGGAGTACCTGACGATGCGGCAGTTCAACAACTTCCGGCCCTGTCTGGCGGTCGTCGACACCGTGGACGGCTGGGAACTGCCGGAGGCCGTGTACGTCCGCCCGGAGGTCCAGCGGATCACCGCGCTCGCGGGAAATGCCTCGACCCTCGTCAATGACCTGTACTCCTTCGCCAAGGAGATGGCGGGCGACCCGGACCATCTGAACCTGCCGAAGGTGATCGCCGCGAACGAGCGGTGCGGGCTGAAGGCCGCTTATCTGAAGGCCGTCGAGATCCACAACCGGATCATGGAGGCGTTCGAGGAGGAGTCGGCGGCTCTGTCCGCGACCTCGCCCCTCATCGAGCGCTACGCCGCCGGTCTCGCCGCCTGGGTGGCCGGCAACCACGAGTGGCATGCCACGAACACCAGCCGCTACCACCTGCCCGACTACTGGTGACGACCGCTGCCCCCGTCCGACCACCGATTGCGCCCGACCCTGCCGACATCCGATCGCGTCCAGCGCAGCATCCATCGCAGTAGAGGAGCCTTCGTTGACCATCATCGACGCCGTCACCACGAACCCCGCACCGCTGCCGAACCGATCCCCCGCCAACTCCTCGTACCAGTCCCGCGTCGCGGACTACTGGAACGCCGAGGAGAACCCTGTCAACCTCGAACTCGGCAGGATCGACGACCTGTACCACCATCACTACGGCGTCGGTGACGCCGACTGGTCCGTCCTCGACGACGACCCCGATCCGAAGCGCCGCCGGGCGCGCATCACCGCCGAACTGCACCGTCTGGAGCAGGCCCAGGCCGACCTGCTCGCCCGCCACCTCGGCCCCCTCTCCCCCGCCGACCGGGTCTTCGACGCCGGCTGCGGGCGCGGTGGCGGGAGTGTGGTGGCCCATCTGCGGTACGGGTGCGCCGCAGACGGGGTGACGATCTCCCGGAAGCAGGCCGACTTCGCGGGCGAGCAGGCCCGCAAGCGTGACATCGACGACCGGGTCCGCTACCACCATCGCGACATGCTCGACACGGGCCTGCCCTCCGGGGAGTTCGCGGCGTCCTGGAACAACGAGTCCACCATGTACGTCGAGCTGGACCTGCTCTTCGCCGAGCACGCCCGCCTGCTGCGCCGCGGCGGACGCTATGTCACGATCACCGGCTGCTACAACGACACCTACGGGCGGGCCTCACGCGAGGTGTCCCTCATCAACGCCCACTACATCTGCGACATCCACTCCCGCTCGGAGTACTTCCGGGCAATGGCCCGCAACCGTCTCGTCCCCGTCCACGTGCAGGATTTGACGGCCGCCGCTCTCCCCTACTGGGAACTGCGCAAACAGGCCGACCATCTGGTCACGGGCATCGAGGACACCTTCATCACCGCGTACGAGAACGGCAGCTTCCAGTACCTGCTGATCGCAGCCGACCGGGTCTGACCCACCACCTCGTGCGACGGTGTCACAGCACTCCGCCGGCGGGCGCGAGCTTTCCCAGAGGGATGTCGCGCAGGCCGCGCAGCGGTGAGAAGAACAGCCACAGTCCCGCACAGCAGCCGCCGGCGACGGCGACCCACAGCGTGGTCCGGACGCCGAGGGCGGTGGCGAGCACGCCGCCGACCAGACCGCCCAACGGCAGTGTGCCCCAGGTGATCCAGCGGGCGGCGGCGCTGACCCGGCCGAGCATGTCCGGCGGGCAGGCGGCTTGGCGGTAACTGGTCAGCGAGAAACCCGCGACAGTGGAGGAGAAGGTCCACGAGATCCAGCCGATGCCGAACAGCAGCACCCACCAGCCGGGCCCGGCCAGCGGGATGAGGAGGCCGGGCAGCGACAGCACGGTCATCGCGATCCAGCTGATCCGCGCCGAGCCGACCTTCCTGGCGAGGTACTGTGCCGCCACACCACCGGCCACCCCGCCGACGGCCCCCAGCGCCAGCAGCAGCCCGACCATGCCCGGCCGCAGGTGCAGGGTGCGGATGAGGAACAGCGGGCCGAGGGTCTCCACCATGATCACGAAGAAGTTGGCGGTGCCGTTGAACGCCACCGAGTTGCGCAGGATGGGGTATCGCGGGTCACGTAGGTGAGCCCTGCACGGATCTGCGACCGCAGGGTGGGACGGCGACCGGGTTCGTTCCGTGTTCGGCGCGGTTCGCGGGTACGGATCGCCGTCAGCGAGCCCGCTGACACCGCGAAGGAGAGCGCGTCGACCGTCATCGCCCCCGCGGGGCCGACCAGCGTCACCAGCCCCGCGCCCGCCCCGGGCCCGGCGATCTGTGCGACCGACTGAGAGGCGGCGAGCTTGCTGTTGCCGTCCATGAGTTGATCGCGATCGAGCAGCACCGGCAGGTAACTCTGGTACGCCACCGTGAAGAACACGGACAGCACGCTGGAGACCAGTGCCACGGCATAGAGCTGAGCGAGCGTCAGCGCATCGACGGCGTGGGCCAGCGGCACCGAACCGATCACCAGGAGCAACGCGAGGTTGCACCAGATCATCAGCCGGCGTTTGGCGACCCGGTCCACGATCGCCCCGGCCGGCAGCGCGACGAGCAGATACGCACTGGTCTCCGCCGCGGCCAACAGACCGACCTGGAACGCGGAGGCGTCCAGCAGCACGAGGGCGACCAACGGCAGCGCGAGAACGGTGATGTCCGAGCCCATCTCGCTGACCGTCTGGCCACCCCATAACAGCCGGAACTCCCGATGGCGCCAGACGGAGGATCGTTCACCTGCGTCAATCATCCGCCCAATGGTGTCATCGGCCGCCTCTCCTGGCCAGACGACGACACCGGGTGACAGCCGAGACGACAGCGGTGTCCCCGAGTGCCTGTCTGCGGTCGGCCCACGCGCCCCGTGCCGTCGCGAGCGCGCGGTCGCCGCAGTCGCGCAGGTGGCGGCGGGACAGCTTGGCGCGTTGGCCGCCGCCTGTGATCAGGGCGTTGACCGAGGCCATCGGGTCGCCGCCGGCCGTGCGGGCCACCAGCGCCCCGACCACCAGGGGGAGCAGCGCCACCGCGAGGGCCGAACCGGTGGCGGTGGCCGTGGCGGTGACGTTCCGGAGGGGTCGGAGCCGCGTGGTGTGCGTGTTCATGACGACAGTCCATCAGCGGACGGAGGGGCGGGGTATCGGACTACATACTCAGTCGTTCCGTCCGGAGTACTCAGGCCACCACTACAGCCTCCCGTTCTCCCGTGTCCCGGTGGATCGGTGTGCCCGAGCCGGTCAGCGGCAGGCCGGTCCCGCCCCGCCGGGTCGCGACGATCTCCGCCGCGATGGACACAGCGGTCTCCTCGGGGGTGTGGGCACCGAGATCCAGGCCGATCGGAGACCTGAGTCTGGCCAACTCCCCTTCCGTCACGCCGACTTCGCGGAGCCGGCGCTCGCGGTCGGCGTGGGTGCGGCGTGAGCCCATCGCACCGATGTAGGCGACCGGCAGCCGCAGGGCCTCCGTCAGCAGGGGTACGTCGAACTTGGCGTCGTGGGTCAGGACGCACAGGACGGTGCGCTCATCGGTCGCCGTCCGCCCCAGATACCGGTGCGGCCAGTCGATCACGATGTCGTCGGCCTCGGGAAGGCGGGCCCGGGTGGCGAAGACGGGCCGGGCGTCGCACACGGTGACGTGGTAGCCGAGGAACTTGCCGGCCCGTACCAGTGCCGCCGCGAAGTCGATCGCGCCGAAGACGATCATGCGGGGCGGTGGGACGGACGACTCGACGAGCAGGGTGAGGCCGCCGGGGCAGTGCGACCCTCCCCCGGACTCCGTCCGGGGGGACCCCCAACTCGCTCCGCTCGCCGAGAGTTCCACGGTGCCGGTGCGGCCTCCCTCCAGCATGGCCCGGGCTTCGGCCGCCGCCGTCCGGTCGCGGTCCGAGTGGCTGCCGAGTCCACCTTCGTACGCCCCGTCAGGATGGACGAGCAGGGCCCGGCCGAGCAGGTCGGCGGGGCCCCGGACGACCCGGGCCAGAGCGACCGGCCCGCCCCCGGCGGCGGCCGACAGCGCCGACCGGAGCACCGGGGCTTCCGCGGTGACCGGGGTGACCGGGGTGATCAGGATGTCGATCACCCCGCCACAGGTCAGGCCGACTGCGAAGGCGTCCTCGTCGCTGTAGCCGAAGCGCCGCAGTACGGTCCCGCCGTCCGCCAGCGACTGTTGGCACAGCTCGTACACCGCGCCCTCCACGCACCCGCCGGAGACCGAGCCGATGACCGTGCCCTCGCTGTCGACGGCGAGGGCGGCACCGGGCGCGCGCGGGGCGCTGCCGCTGACCGTCACGACGGTGGCGACGGCGAACGTTCGGCCCTCCTCCATCCATCGGTTCAACTCGGCCGCGATGTCAAGCACTTGGCTCTCCCGCCAGCAGGACACGGTCGGGCCGGATCGGCAGATGGCGGTGGCGTACGCCGGTCGCGTGCCAGACCGCGTTGGCGATCGCCGCCGCTGCCCCCACGATGCCGATCTCGCCGATGCCCCTGATGCCGATCGGGTCGTCCGGGTCGGGGTCGTCGATCCAGTCCGCCTCGACGGCGGGGACGTCGGCGTGCGCGGCGACGTGGTAGCCGGCCAGGTCGGCGCCGTAGTGTCCGCCCGTGGCGCGGTCCCGTACCGCTTCCTCGTGCAGGGCCATGGAGATGCCCCAGGTCATGCCGCCGACGAACTGGCTGCGCGCGGTGAGCGGATTGACGATCCGGCCCGCGGCGAAGATGCCGAGCATGCGGCGCACCCGCACCTCACCCGTGGCCGGGTCAACGGCGACCTCAGCGAACTGGGCGCCGTAGGAGTGTCGTTCCTTCTGAGCGAGGGCGCCGAGGGCCGCGGTGGTGTCCGAGCGGACGGTGATGCCCCCCGGTGGGATGTCCGCGCCGAGCGCGAGCCGTTCCCGCAGTTCGGCGGAGGCGAGGGTGACCGCCCATGACCAGGAGCGGGTGCCCATGGAGCCACCGGCGATCCCGGCCATGCCGAGGTCGCTGTCGCCCAGGCGCACTTGGACGCGGTCCGGGGCCGCTCCCAACGCGTCCGCGGCGATCAGGGTGATAGCGGTCCGTGCCCCGGTGCCGATGTCCGACGCGTTGATCCGCACGGTGAAGCCGCCGTCCGCCTCGGCGGTCACGGACGCCGTGGAGGGCATGGCCCCGGACGGGAAGGAGGCCGCCGCGGTACCGGTGCCGAGCAGCCAGCGGCCGTCGCGACGCACTCCGGGGCGCGGGTCACGGTTGGCCCACCCGAACCGGCGGGCTCCCTCCCGGAAGCAGGCGAGGAGCCTGCGGGTGCTGAACGGCAGCCCCGACACCGGTCCCCGCTCGGGTTCGTTCCGTACGCGCAGCTCGATCGGGTCCAGGCCGCACTTCTCGGCGAGTTCGTCGAGCGCCGACTCCAGTGCGAACGACCCCGGCGCCTCACCCGGCGCGCGCATCCAGGTGGGGGTCGGCACGTCGAGCGGCACGACGTGGTTGGAGGTGTGGTGGGCGTCGGCGTCGTACAGCACCCGAGCCGGCGTCGCGCCGAGTTCGACGAAGTCGTGGACGGTCGAGGTGACGTTGAGGGAACGGTGTTGGAGGGCGCGCAGCCGACCGTCGGCGTCGGCGCCGAGCCTGACGCGCTGTGTGGTGGGGCTGCGGTAACCGGCGAGGGAGAACATCTGCCGGCGGGTCATGACGACCCGGACCGGCCGCTCAAGGACGGTCGCTGCCATCACGGCGGCCACTTGGTGGGCCCGGGCTCCCTTGGAGCCGAAGCCGCCGCCGACGTGTTCGGAGCGCACCCACACCGAGGTCGCGTCGAGCGAGAACAGCCTGGCGAGTTCGCTCGCGACCCAGAGGGTGCTCTGGTTGGAGTCGACGACTTCGAGCCGGCCGCCGTCCCAGCGGGCGCTGGCGGCGTGCGGCTCCATCGGGTGGTGGTGCTCCTCCGGGGTGGTGTATTCGGCGTCCACGACGACGGCGGACGCGGCGAGTTCGGCCTCCAGGTCGCCCTTCTCCGCCACCGCGGGCATGTGTGAGTCCACCGGGTACGCGTCCGCATGCGAGCCGCGGAAGTCGACGTCGTGCGGCTGCCGTTCGTAGTGGACGACCAAAGCCTCGGCGGCTTCCCTGGCCTGCTCGGACGTCTCGGCGACGACCAGTGCCACCGGCCAGCCCAGGTGCGGCACCCGGTCGTGCTGGAAGAGGGCCACGGTCGGGTCGGGCCGGGAACCCATCAGGCCGACGTAGTCGCTGTCGACGCGCGGGGCGTTGCCGTGGTGCAGAACGGTGAGAACACCCGGCATCCCGAGTACGCCGTCGGTCTCGACCGTACGGATCCGGCCGCGGGCCACGGTGGACAGCACCAGCCAGCCGTGGGCGAGTTCGGCGAAGGGGATCTCCCCCGCGTAGCGGGCCGCTCCGGTGACCTTGTCGCGGCCCTCCACCCGGGTGTGCGGGGCGCCTACGGACTTCTCGCGTGCCGTGGGGGCGGTGGTCATCGAGTGACCTCCTCGGTGAGTTCGGACAGCACGGCCACCACGAGGTTGCGCATCAAGGTCACCTTGTAGACGTTGTGGGGCAGTGGCCGCGCGGCCGCCAACTCGGCGTCCGCGGCCGCGGCGAAGGATTCCGTGTCGGCCGGCGCCCCGGTCAGGACACGTTCGGCCGTACGGGCCCGCCAGGGCCGGGACGCGACGGCCCCGAAGGCCAGGCGCACATCGTGTACGACGCCGTCCCGGACGTCGAGCGCGGCGGCGATCGAGCCGATGGCGAAGGCGTAGGAGGCGCGCTCGCGCACCTTGCGATAGCGGGAGCGGGCGGCCGTGGGCGTCGGCGGCAGGGTGACGGCGGTGATCAGCGCACCCGGCGGGAGCGCGGTCTCGCGGTGCGGGGTGTCACCCACCGGCAGATAGAAGTCCGTCAGCGCCGACTCGCCTGCACCGTCGGCAGTTTCGTACGAGACCACCGCGTCGAAGGCGGTCAGCGCCACCCCCATGTCCGAGGGGTGGGTGGCCACGCAGTGCTCGGAGGCGCCCAGGACGGCGTGGTTGTGGTGCTCGCCCTCGATCGCGGGGCAACCGCTGCCGGGGACGCGTTTGTTGCAGGGCTTGGTCACGTCGGCGAAGTAGCCGCAACGGGTGCGCTGGAGCAGGTTCCCGCCGACGGTGGCCATGTTGCGCAGCTGACCGGAGGCTCCGGCCAGCACCGCCTGCGTCAACGCCGGGTAGCGGCGCCGGACTTCGGGGTGTGCGGCCAGGTCGCTGTTGGTGACCGTCGCGCCGATGCGCAGACCGCCGTCCTCGGTGGACTCGATCCGGTCGAGGGGTAACTCCCGTACGTCGACCAGTCTTCCGGGCCATTCGACGCCGGCCTTCATCAGGTCGACAAGGTTGGTGCCGCCGCCGAGGAACCGTGCCTGCGGGTCGGCGTCGAGCAGCGCGAGGGCGCCGGAGACGTCGTGCGCGCGCTGGTAGCCGAACTCCCTCACGCCGCCACCTCCTCGGCGCTCACCGCGGTGTCGGCAGCGGCACGGGCGACGGCCTGGACGATCTGCACGTAGGCGCCGCAGCGGCACAGGTTGCCGCTCATCCGCTCGCGGATCTCCTCCGCGCTCAGCGGTGGCGGTCCCGCCTCGGGCCGTACGTCCTCGGTGGCGGCGCTCGGCCAGCCCGCCGCGTGCTCCTCGATCACGGCGATCGCCGAACAGATCTGGCCCGGGGTGCAGTAGCCGCACTGGTAGCCGTCGAGGTCGAGGAACGCCTGCTGCACGGGATGCAGTCGGTCGCCGTCGGTGACGCCCTCGATGGTGGTGATCTCACGCCCTTCGGCCGCCACCGCCAACTGCAGACAGGAAACGTTGCGGCGGCCGTCGACGAGGACCGTGCAGGCGCCGCACTGCCCCTGGTCGCAGCCCTTCTTGGTGCCGGTCAGATCGAGCCGCTCACGCAGCGCGTCGAGCAGGGTGGTGCGGTGGTCGACGGACAGCGTGTGCTTCTCGCCGTTGACGGTCAAAGTGATGGCGCTGTACGTCGATGAGGGGACCGTGGACATGATCAGCCTTCTTTCGCGTATCCGGGGCACGTCCGGGGGACGACTCCGGCAGGCGGACGAATCAGGAGCCATATCGGAAACGGAAGGGGCAGTGGCCAGTTGACGGCACGTCACACGACGACCGGCTTCGTTTCGCGAACATGCGGGGTGCGGGGTCGGGGGTACGAAGACCGGTCGTACCGCCGCTACTATGCACCAGATCGGACAACTGTCCGCCGAGGAAAACTTAACGGACAGTCGTCCGGTTGAACAAGGCCGGGTTTCGGCCACGACCCCGCGAGGAGGACCTGTGGGGAGGCAGAAGGACGCGCCTCTGCGCTCGGACGCCCAGCGCAATCGCGAGCGCATCCTGGAAGTCGCACTGGTCGAACTGACGCACTGCGCGGACGCCCCGCTGAGCCGGATCGCCCGGAAGGCGTGCGTCGGGCAGGGCACGATGTACCGGCACTTCCCCACCCGCGAAGCGCTTGTCCTGGAGGTCTACCGCTACGAGATGCAGCAGGTCGCCGACGCCGCGGCCGAGTTGCTCGGGACCCGGGAGCCGGATCGCGCCCTGCGCGAGTGGATGGACCGCCTCGTCCGGTTCGCCATGACCAAGGTGGGCCTCGCGGACGCCATCCGCCAGGCCACCAGCGGACCGGGAAGCCCGGCGAGGCCGGGCCACGCCCATGTGATCGCGGCCGCCGATCTCCTGCTCCGGGCGGGCGAGGAAGCCGGCACCATCCGCCCCGGCGTGAGTGGCGACGACTTCTTTCTCGCCATCGCCGGCCTCTGGCAGATCGACCCCGCCGGCGACTGGCAAGCCACCGCCAACCGCCTCCTCGACCTGATCATGGACGGGCTGCGCGCGGGAGCACGGGGCAAGTGAGCACCGCCCACCCAGACCGGAACCACTCGTGTGCCTTCAGGCAAGCGCGCCCGCACAAAGCGGCCAGGCCCCGTCAGTGCCTCATTCACGCGCAGCGGTGCGAGCGCCGGCAACCGCAACGGCGCGTGCACCACGGCGGCCGGCAAGTTCGGCTGGGAACTCATCAACGAGGACAGGAACCTGTACCGCACCTGGGGCAAGGTGCAGCTCACCAACCGCCCGGCCAACTGCACCAGCGATGTCACCGCGGGCGTCCTGCAACGCCCGGAGGCGGTGAGCGGTGGCAAGTGGAGGTTCTATGCCGCGGTCGCTCGCGGGGAGACCGGCTCATTCTGGCTTGACGACACAGGTGTCAGCAACGTCCGCTTCCGTATCTGCAACGTACGGAGCGGCGGCATCATCGACGGCTGCGGTCGCGTCCAGTAACCGCATCCCTTCAGCAGCCGCACCCCCGTCCCTGCCTGATCGGCGACCTCATGACAGCCGGTCAGGCAGGGCCTGTCGCCGCCGGGCGGGAGCGGGATCCGCGCGGGCTCAGAACCGTGCCCCGAGGTCCGCGCCGTTGGCGGGACGCAGGAAGGCACCGCCGCCGAGCGACGCGTTCACGGTTGTAGCCGCTCATGGTGATCGGCTGGCTCGACGTGCCGCTCTTCAGCAGCTGGATGTTCGTGGTCGGCGCATAGCTCCCGCCCCGGATCAGGATCGTGTCCCCCGGCTGCGCGAGATCCACCGCCCGCTGGATCGTCCGCAACAGGGCGGACATCGTCCCTGAGTTGGCGTCGTCACCGTTGGTCGCCACGTACAGGCTGGTCGCGGCGTGCGCGGTGGTGCCGGCCAGGACGACGAGCCCGCCGGCCAGGACGCTCAACAGGGTCGCGCACACGGTGAATCGCTTTGACCGCATGGTTCACCTCCCGGGCGACCGGAGTCGGGGAAAGCGGGGTTCTTGTCCATGAACGGCGCCGTCGCCCCCGGGCGAGTTGCCCGGGGGGCGACGGCGACTCGGTGTCAGGACTTCTTGAGCTTGTATGCCTTCTTCACTGTCACTTCGAAGGTCGACGCCCGGTCGGAGCCCTTGACCCGCAGGCTGACATAACCGTGACCGTTGCGGTCGATGTGCTCGGCGGGCAGCGAGGCCACGGCCGGGTGCGGGATCAGCGCGCGGTTCTTCGCGACCGGCACCCGCCGCCAGGTCGTACCGCCGTCGAAGGACGCTTCGACGGTCAGTGTGCGCAGCCTGCCGCGGGCCTGGTCTCCGGTCCGCTGGAGCGTAAACGGGACGGCGACCGTGCGGCCGTCCCCGGCGCGCGACCACTCGTCGACCGGCGGCCGGAAGCGCACGCTGGTCAGGGGCAGCACGGCCGTCTCCCCCTCGCCGGCCGGGCCGGAGCGGAACGTCCAGACTCCTTCCACCTCGGTGCTCACGCTGTTCCACTGGCCGCGGTCGGCATGAGCCCTGAGCGTGTATGTGCCGGTGTCGGCCGGGACCTTCCAGGCGGCGAGCGCATGGTTCCTCGGGAACTCGTCGGCGCCGTCCCTGACCTTGGTGATCGTCTCGCCGTCCCGGCTGAGGGTGTAGTCGTACGTGGCGTAGTAGGCGTCGCTCGTGAACAGATGCCGCCTCTCGGAGTCACCACCCATCGGCAGGTCGACGGTGATGGTGTCACCGCCGCGCGTCAGCTGGCGGCCGTCGGCGGCGAGCACGGGGGCGCCCACCGGACGGTTCCAGTACTCGGTCCGGTGGCCGGGCCGGAAGACCTGGGGCTCGGTGAACAGCGCACGGTGCTCCAGCGCGTCCGCGGGGTCCGCGTTCTGCCAGCTCCAGCGCAGTTCCTGGGACCAGGCGACGTCCTTGGACGCGGTGAAGTACTCCGTGCGGGTGCTCGGCGAGGGCACGTTGATACGGCGTCCCGCGACCGGGATGCCCTTCAGGGTCGCGGTGGCCAGTTTCGACTTCAGCGGGAACTCCCGGTCGAAGCCACCGGTCTGCTCCGAGGCCACGTAACGGGCCTCGGTGCGGGCGAGTTCGGAGTCCCTGACGCGGCCGGTGAAGCCGGCCGGGACACGGCCCTCGCGGAGGGCGGCGAGGTGGTAGATCGGCCCGGTGACAGTGGGGTACGTGTAACCGTCGCCGGGGGCACCGTCGGGAACCTTGCCGAACTCGTACCCCTCGCCGAGGTCCTCACGGAAGTACGCCGTGTACCGGTCGCCCTCGGCGCGGGTCGTGGAGGGCACCGCCCAGTAGTCGGGCGCCAGATGCTTGAACTGCACGCTGGTGTGGACGCTCAGCGGTTTGTCGGCCCCTGCCGGTGCCGTCCGCTGCCGCTGGGCGACGCCGACCTGGCGGTAGACGTTCTCCACCTTGTCGTTGTCCACCGTGTGCGCCAGCCTCTGGGCCGCCGTGCCGCCCAGCGTCAGCTCGGTCGCCTTGTCCACCCGGACCCGAGGCTCGCCGGCGAGGATGATGTCGCTGTCGAACCAGTACGAGTCGTCCTCTTGGCGGCCGATGAACGCGGAGATGCCGTACGTTCCCACGGGCGCCCGGACTGTGATCTTCGAGGCGACGGTGGCGAGGTTCGGGCTCTCGAACGGCTCCAGGGCGCGGTCCAGCGGCAGGAGGTCGATGATCGAGATGCCGTCGGCGTTCTCGCCCAGGTGGTCCCGGAGGTTGAGCGTGAGGTCGTAGCTCTCGGGTTCGAGGCTGAGGCCGACCGGGACGCGTACGGCCGCCGTGCCGTCGCCGCCCTCGGCGGTCAGCAGGGCGGACAGGGTGCCGCCGGAGCGGATGCCGGTGTCGCGGAACTCGACGGCCACCGAGGCCGTGCCGTGCGCGGGAACGGTCACCTCGTCCTGGGACAGACCGAGCAGGCCGGTGGGCAGGTTCCCCCGGGTGGAGGTGACGTCGAGGGCGAGGTCCAGGGTGATGTCCTCGTCCGAGGCGTTGGTGAACGCCACCTTGCGCCTGCTGTCGTCCGCGGAGCGGGGCCAGGTCAGACGGCCGAAGTCCAGGGTGGACACCGTGGCCGTGACCGGCTGGTCCACCGCCCGCTGGACGTCGACCATGCCGGAGCCCTGGTCGTACACCGTCTCATCGGCGCTGGGGTCGGCGCTGGAGACCAGGGCCTGGGCCACCTGGCGGGGTGTCCAGTCCGGGTGGGCCTGCATGACGAGGGCGGCGGCACCGGCGACCGCGGGTGACGCCATCGACGTACCGGACAGGCGGGTGTAGTGGTCGTCGACCGGGCCGTCGGGGCCTTCGGGGTCGACGTCGCCGATGGAGGTGTCCTTGGCACGGGCCGCCGTCACAGCGACGCCGGGGGCCTTGATGTTGGGCTTGACGTGGTAGTCGCCGAAGAGCGGGCCTCGGCTGGAGAAGCTCGCGATGGCGTCGTCGCCGCCGGCCGCGCCCACGGCCAGCGCGCCCTCGGCCGCCGAGGGCGGCGAGACGGTGAAGGGGTCCGAGCCGCTGTTGCCGGCCGACACGACCGGGAGCACGCCCCGCTCCAGCAGGGCGTCGGTGGCAAGCGACCACGGGTCGGTACCGTCGCTCAACGCCCTTGATCCGAGGGACACGTTGACGATGTCGACGCCCTCGTCGGCCGCCCACTCCATGCCGTTGATGATGTGCGAGAGCGAGCCGAGCGGGCCGGACAGCACGCGTGCGCTGAGGATCTCGGCACCGGGGGCGACGCCCTCGTACTTGCCGTCGGACGCCGCGCCCGTACCGGCGATGATGCCCGCGACGTGGGTGCCGTGGCCGTCCACGTCACCCGTCTCGTCGTCCCAGGTGATGAAGTTCGCGGACTTCGAGACCCGGTCCTTCAGATCGGGGTGGGTCGCGCGCACACCGGTGTCGATGACGGCGACCCGAACGCCGGAGCCGTCAAGGCCGCGCCCCCTGACGCCCTTCGCGTTGATCTGCCCGACGAGGTCCGAGACCGCGACATCGCCCTCTGGGGTGGTCTCCGGTTCGTCCGCCGCGCTTCCCTCGTCCGTGAGCTCGACCGGGGTGTCCAGCCACACCTTCTCGATGGCGGGCCGCAGTTCGCCGTCGGCGCCCTCGGCGGAGGCGGTGAGCGTCCGCCACAGGGCTCCGCCGTCGTTCTTCGGCAGGGTCACGGCAGTGGCGTCGATCGACTCCAGCGTCACCGTGCCGTCGGGGACGGCCTCGGCGCGGGTGGCGGCGGGCAGCCGGGCTCCGCTGTGCCGGATGATCAGCGGGAGCCCCCGGTCCTCGGTGGACGCGTCGTCGAGGCCGAAGCGTTCGAGGGCGCCGAGATCGAAGAGCTGGTCGTCGACCTGTCCGGTGGCCACCAGCGGGGCCACGTCCATGGGGATCACGCTGATGTCGGAACCGCTGCCCTGCCGCACGAAGCCCATGCCCTCGCGGCCCTTGCCGGGTTCGACGTCGACGCCGGGCTCGCCGCGCTCCTCGCCGACGGTCACGACGTCACCGGTGACGAGGGTGAACCGCTTGCCCTGGAGAGCCGAGGAAAGCGAGGAGGTCGAGGAAAGCGAGGAGGTCGAGGAAAGCGAGGAGGTCGAGGAAAGCGAAGAAGTGGGGATGGAAGCGGTGGATAAGCCGCTCTGGGTGGTGACGAGCAGAACAGCCGCCAACGCGCTGCCCGTCCATGCCGTGACACGAGGTCTTTTCACGCGAACTCCGCTCGAAGTGGGGGGTGTTGCCGGAGGTGCGGGTGTGAATGAAGGAGCGCGTGCAAAGATACCGAAAGGGTGATCCTTTCTTAAGACCTCAACTTCCCTTTGGCGCAAGCCCGTTGGACCACTCGCCGCACTTGTCTTGACGCGTCAATGACAACGGTGGCATGTTCCATGGGAGCGCTCCCATCTCACTCGGGGAAGGGAACATCATGCGCAGCACCCGCATCTCACGCCTACTTGGCTCACGCTTACCGATCATCCCGTTTCTCGGCCTGCTGGCCGCCCTGCTCGCGCCCTTGACTCTCGCGTCGCCCGCCGTGGCCGCGCCGAGGGCGGCGCATACGGCGGCGGACCCGGTGCGCATCATGCCGCTGGGCGACTCGATCACCGGCTCGCCCGGCTGCTGGCGGGCCGTGCTGTGGAACCGGTTGCAGAACGCCGGACACACGAACATCGACTTCGTCGGCGCCCTCGGCCCCCAGGGCTGCGGGGTGGCGCATGACGGCGACAACGAGGGCCACGGCGGCGAGTTGGTGACCAACGTCGCCGACCAGGACCTGCTGCCCGGACGGCTCGCCGCGACGCTTCCGGACATCGTTGTCATGCACTTCGGTACGAACGATGTGTGGAGCAGCATCGCCCCCGACCGCATCCTCGCCGCCTACACCAAGCTGGTGGGGCAGATGCGGGCCTCCAACCCCGACATGCGGATCCTCGTCGCGCAGATCATTCCCATGAAGCCCAGCAGTTGCGCGGCCTGTGCGCAGCGCGTCGTCGACTTCAACGCGCGGATCCCCGACTGGGCGCGGGCGACGTCCACGAGCCGCTCGCCGGTGACCGTGGTCGACCAGTGGACGGGGTTCGGTACGGCCACGGACACGTACGACGGGGTGCATCCGAACGCCGCCGGGGACAACAAGATCGCCGCGCGCTGGTATCCGGCGCTGAGCGCGGCGCTGGACGCGGGGATTCCACAGGACCCGGAAGAGCCTGGCGACCCCGGCGACCCCGGCGACCCCGATGAGGGTGAGCCTTCCTGCACGGCGGTCTTCCGGGCCGTGAACGTCTGGCAGGGCGGTTACCAGGGCGAGGTGACCGTGACCAACACGTCCGCCTCCTCCGTCTCGGGCTGGACCGTGACCGTCGTACCGGCCGACGGCGCGCGACTCACCCAGGTCTGGAACGGCTCGCTCGGTTCGGCCCCCGACGGCACCACCACTGTCGCCGACGCCGGCTGGAACGGCACCCTCGCACCCGGTGCGAGCACCGCCTTCGGCTTCGTCGCCACCACTGCGTCGACGGCCGGGACGCCGTCGGCGGCCGTCGGCTGCACGGCGCGGGCCGCCGCCTCCTGACGGACGGTGCGCCGGACGACCCGCCGGCGCTGCCCACCCGCGTGACCGGCCTCCCCAACTCCCCTCTCCTGGAGCCGTCATGAGATCCCGTACACCGACCGTCCCCCGTGTGGCCGCGATCGGCGCAGCCCTTCTGGCGGTGCTCCTCCCCCTGTTCGCCCTCGGTCCGCCGGCCCAGGCCGCGCCCACCGGTTTCCGCGTCGAGAACGGACGGCTGCTGGAGCGGTCGGGCGACGACTTCGTGATGCGCGGCGTCAACCACGCCCACACCTGGTACCCGGACCGGATCAGCTCCCTGTCCCACATCAAGGCCAAGGGAGCCAACACCGTGCGCGTGGTCCTCTCCAGCGGCGACCGCTGGACCCGCAACGACACCGCCGACGTGGCGAACGTCGTCGCGCAGTGCAAGCGGAACCGGCTGATCTGCGTCCTGGAGGTGCACGACACGACGGGGTACGGCGAGCAGAGCGGTGCTGTCACGCTCTCGCGCGCCGCCGACTACTGGATCAGCGTGCAGAGCGCGCTGACCGGTCAGGAGGACTACGTCATCGTCAACATCGGCAACGAGCCGTACGGCAACACCAACTACGCGGCCTGGACGGCCGACACCAAGGCGGCGATCCAGAAGCTGCGCACGGCGGGTTTCGACCACACCATCATGGTCGACGCGCCCAACTGGGGCCAGGACTGGGCGTTCACGATGCGCGACAACGCGGCCTCCGTCTTCGCCGCCGACCCGGACGCCAACACCGTCTTCTCCATCCACATGTACGGGGTCTTCGACACGGCCGCCGAGATCAGCGACTACCTGGGCCGCTTCGTCACCGCGAAACTCCCCATCGTGGTGGGCGAGTTCGGGCACGACCACTCCGACGGCAACCCCGACGAGGACGCCATCCTGGCCACCGCCCAGCGGCTCGGCCTCGGCTACCTGGGCTGGTCCTGGAGCGGCAACAGCGGTGGCGTCGAGTACCTGGACATGGTCACGAACTTCGACCCGAACCAGCTCACCAGCTGGGGGCAGCGGCTCTTCAACGGCGCGAACGGTATCGCCGCCACCGCCAGGGAAGCCGCGATCTACTCCTCGTCCGGCGGCGAGGACACCACTCCCCCGACCGCTCCCGGAACCCCGGCCGCCTCGGCGGTGACGTCCTCGTCCGCCACGCTGACCTGGGCCGCCGCGACCGACGCGACCGGTGTCACGGGCTACGACGTGGTCCGGGTCAACGGCACGAGCGAGACCGCCGCCACGACCACCACCGGCACCTCCGCCGCCCTCACCGGACTCGCCCCGTCCACGTCGTACGTCTTCGCCGTCTACGCCCGTGACGGCGCCGGCAACCGCTCCCCTCGCTCCGGCGCGGTGACCGTCACCACCGCTTCCGGCGGCTCGACGGCGAACTGCGCGATCGGCTATCGGGTGACGAACGAGTGGTCCGGCGGCTTCCAGGGCGAGATCGTCGTCCGCAACACCGGCACCTCGGCGATCAACGGCTGGACCCTGCGCTGGACGTTCCCCGACAGCCAGCGCGTCACCAACCTGTGGGGCGGCACCGCCACCCAGTCCGGCGCCGACGTGAGCGTCACGGCCGCGTCGTACACGGCGAACGTCCCCGCGGCGGGCTCGGTCGCGCTCGGCTTCACGGCGAGTCGGGGAAGCACGAACCCGAGCCCCACGGCGTTCGCCCTCAACGGCTCCGCCTGCACGGTGTCCTGAGAGCTCGTAGCTCATATGGAGAGCACGGACGGCATCCCGGCGTCAGAGCGGGCCGGGACCCGTCCCGCCCTTGAGGCGCTCCAGGTCGGACGCCCGGACCTGGATGGCCAGGAGGGCGATCAGCGCGGCGATCACGGTGAAGATCGCCGCCATGACGAAGGCGGCCGAGATCCCGGCCGTGAGGACCTCGTCGGACCAGGGCGGCGGGAGCTGCCCGGTGCGTTCGAACCGCAGGCGCTCGGCCGGGGTCGCCTGGGAGAGGAAGCGGGGGATCTGCTCCTCGGCCTCGTTCCTGCTGGCCGTGCCGAACATGGTGACGAGGATGGACAGGCCGAGTGAACCGCCGACCTGCTGGGTTGCGTTGAGGAGCCCGGAGGCCGCGCCGGTCTCCTGGGTGCGGACGTTGGACAGCGCCATCAGGGTCAGCGAGACGAACTCCATGCCCATGCCCAGACTGAAGACGAGGATCGGACCGAGGACGCTGCCGGCGTAGGTGGAGTGGACGTCGGTCAGCGTCAGCCAGGCGAGTCCTGCCGCGGACAGGATCGCGCCGACCACCATGAACGGCTTGGGCCCGTACACGGGCAGGAACCGGGACGCCAGCCCGGCGCCGACCGCGATGACCGCGCTGACCGGCAGGAACGCGAAGCCGGTGGCCAGGGGGCTGAAGTCCAGCACGTTCTGTACGAAGAGCGTCAGGAAGAAGAACATGCCGAAGATCGCTGCGGCCAGGCACAGCATGATGCCGTACGTGCCCGCGCGGTTGCGGTCGGCGAACATGTGCAGTGGGGTGATCGGCTGTCGGGAACGCCTCTCCACCAGTAGGAACACCGCGAGCAGGACGACGGCCCCGGCGAACGAGGCCAGCGTCAGCGGGTCCCGCCAGCCGTCCTGGGCGGCCCGGATGAACCCGTACACCAGCAGGACCATGCCCGCGGTGGAGGTGAGCGCGCCGGTGATGTCGAAGTGGCCCGGATGACGTTCGGACTCCCTGATCCAGCGGGGGGTGGCCAGGGCTATGAGCAGCCCGATCGGTACGTTGACGAAGAACACCCAGCGCCAGTTCAGCCACTCCACGAGCATCCCGCCCGCGAGCAGCCCGATCGCGCCGCCGCCGGCCGAGACCGCGGCGAACACCCCGAACGCCCGGTTGCGTTCCGGGCCTTCGCGGAAGGTCGTGCTGATCAGCGCGAGGGAGGTCGGGGAGGCGATGGCGCCGCCGACGCCCTGGAGGGCACGGGCGGCGAGCAGTTGACCCGAGTTCTGGGCGAAACCGCCGAGGAGGGAGGCCAGCACGAAGAGCAGGACTCCGAAGATGAAGACCCGCCGCCGCCCGAGAATGTCCCCGGCCCGGCCGCCGAGCAGCAACAGACCGCCGAACGTCAGGGTGTACGCGTTGACCACCCAGGACAGGCTCGTGGTCGAGAAGTCCAGGGACCTCTGGATGTGCGGCAGCGCGATGTTCACGATGGTGATGTCCAGCACCACCATCAGCTGACACGACGCGATGACCAACAGCGCCATCGCGCTTCCGCCACCACCCGATTCCTGGGTGGTGGTCTCGGCCGGAGAACTCGGCTGCGGGCTGCTGCTCATGACGAATCGCTGCGTGTCACTCGACAGAGGTCACAGAAGGTCACGCAGGTCGGTGAACGGTCCCGTCCACTCCTGCGTCCACTGTTCGACGGTACGCCCGTGCCCTGACCGCCACCACTCGGGCCTCTCGGTGAACGTCAGTGTCCGCGGAACGCCTCCTGCAGCCACCAGGAGCCGTGGTCGGTGGTGACCTTGGCGTCGATGAGGAGGGGCGTGGTGCGGGGGCCGGTGGCCCAGTCCTCGACGGGTTCGAGGTCGGTGGGGGTGCGTACGGTGACGGCGTCGAAGCCGTAGCCGCGGGCGAGGGCGGCGATGTCGGTCGGGGGGAAGGTGACGGTGTCGAGGGGGTGGCCGTCGGGGCCGAAGTGGTGGACCTCGGCGCCGTAGGACTCGTCGTTGTACACGATGACGACCATGGGCAGGCCGAGCCGTCGTACGGTGTCGAGTTCGGCGGCGCTCATCAGCGCGCCGCCGTCGCCGAGGGCGGCCACCGGCAGGCGGTCGGGGCGGGCGAGTGCCGCGCCGATGGTGGTGGCGAGGCCGAGGCCGATGGACTGGAAGGCCTGGGTGAAGCAGAAGCCGTCGTGGTCCGGGACGGACAGGTACATGCTGGGGTAGCCCATGAAGTTGCCGGAGTCCACGCCGAGCACGCGTTCGGTGGGCAGGATGTCGTCGAGTGCGATGCTCAGGGTACGCGGGTCGATCCGGTCGCGGCCGGTCTCGTCCTCGTACGGCACGTCCCGCCAGCGCAGGCGGGCGGCGAGGGCGGCGCCGGTGTCGGGGGTGCGGTAGCCCTGCTGTGGCCCGTCGGGGGCCGCCGCGAGTGCCTGGCGTGCCGTCAGTTCCACATCCCCGTTGACGCCCAGGTGCACCGGGCGGTGCGCGCCGAGCGCCGAGGGGTCGTCGTCGACCTGTACGACGGTGGTGTCCGGGCCGATCAGGCTGCCGTGGCGCATGGTCCACATGTTCAGTGTGCAGCCCCAGCCGACGATCAGGTCAGCTCCCTGGATGAGCTCGGCCGCCAGGGGCGAGGCGAAGCCTCCGGAGACGTCGAGCGACCAGGGGTGGCCGTGGAAGAGTCCGCGGGCGACGGCGGAGGTGGCCAGCAGCGCGCCATGGCGGTCGGCGAGGGAGACGAGGGCATCGCGGGAGGCGGGCGTGCGGGCGCCCCGACCGGCCACGAACACCGGCCGCCTGGATGCCTCCAACTCCCTTGACAGCGCCGTCACTTGGGCCGCGTCCGGCACGACCGGCTCGCGGGCGGCGGGCGGCTCGACCGGACTCAGGGCGTTGGCGGGGGCGTCCTGGGCCTGCACGTCCAGGGGCAGGTTGAGGAGTACGGTCCGTCGTTCGTGAAGGGCCAGTCGTACGGCTTCGCAGGCCTCCGCCACGGCGGAGTCGGCCGAGGTGATGCGGGCGGCTGTCGCTCCGACCGCGTGTGCCAACGCCTCCTGATCGATGCGGAAGTTGGAGGTCGGTTGGTTCGCCTCGGCCGCCAGTACGAGGAGCGGTGTACGGCTCTTGGCCGCCTCGGCGATGCCGGTCATGGCGTTGGTCAGGCCGGGGCCCTGGTGCACGCTGAGCGCGGCCGGGGTGCCGCTCGTGCGTGCGTACGCGTCGGCCATGGTCGCGGCGCCGCCCTCGTGGCGCGCGGCGACGAACCGTGCGCCGGCCGCCACCAGGGCGTTGGTGAGGTGGAAGTTGCCGGAGCCGACCACACCGAAGACATGGTCGATCCCGGACGCGTGCAGGGCTCGGCCGACCGCTTCGGCGACCTTCATGAGCGCTCCACCAGGGCGAGGACCCGTGCGGGGGACCCGGAACCGGCGACGATGGGCAGCGGGCCCGCGATGACGACGGCTCCGGTCGGCTGCAGGGCCGCGAGGTTGCGGAGCTGGGTCAGGCCGTACTTGTCGTTGCCCAGGAAGTAGGAGTGGCACGGGAAGACCGGGTCGAAGGAGTGCGCGCGTCCGGCGTCGGTGCCGACCGTCTCGACGCCGAGGCCGATCACCGGCGTCTCCTGCGCCACCCAGCGGGCACACTCCGCGGACAGGCCGGGCGTGTGCGGGCCGTTCGCGTCGGCGTTGAGGAACGTCTCCTGGGAGTGGGCGCGGGAGTCCCAGCCCGTGCGCAGCAACAGCCAACCGCCTTCGGGCAAGGGCCCGTTGTGGGTCTCCCATGCCTTGATGTGGTCCACCTCGACGAGGAAGTCGGGGTCCGCCGCGGCCTCGGCGGTGAAGTCCAGTACGGCCGCGGGGGCGATCAGCCGGCGTGCCGGCACGGACGCGACATCGTCCAGATCCTTCCCCGAGACCCAGTGGACCGGGGCGTCGAAGTGGGTGCCGGTGTGCTCACCGCTGCGGAAGTTGTTCCAGTACCAGGCGGGGCCTCGGTCGTCGTACCGGCTGATCTCCTCCAGTTCGAACACCTGGGTCTGGCCGAACTCGGGCGGCAGCTGGATCACCGGCGTCGACGACGACAGCGGTGACGTGAGGTCGACGACTTCGATCGCGCCACTACGCATCCCGGACACCAGACCTGCGAGAACGGACGGCTTGACCATGTCGGCCTCCTGAGCGGATCGCGTACGGGCGTCCAGGGTGGCAGCGGGCGAGCGCCCGCACCAGGCCGGATCGGTGGAGTCATCGCCTGATGCTCCGGGTCCACCGGATCTCGCCTTCGTGCCATTCGTCGGTGGGGGTGAGACCTGCGGCGGTCGCGACGGCGGCGGATGCCCGATGGTCGGGGTGGACATGGGCCCGGAGGGTCCGCACGGGCTGTCGGCTGAGCCAGTCGACGAGTCCTTGGGCCGCTTCGACGGCGATGCCCCTTCCCTGCCACGGGGTTCCCACCACCCAGGCGATCTCGGCGACGGGGCCGTGGTCGCGGACGTGGTTGTAGTCGCGGTCGTAGTTGTAGTCGCGGTCATGGTTGTAGTCGCGGTCATGGTTGTAATCGCGGTCGGAGAAGCTGATCGTCGCCTGGACCGTGCCGGTCAGGCAGGAGGCGTCACGCAGCCGGATCACCCAGTTCAGCCAGGACACGGCCGGATCGGGAGAGCCTGCGGTCAGGCGCTGATAGCGCGACCGCAGGGCTTGCGGGGTGTCCGGAGTGCCGCCGATGAAGGTGTGCAGGGCCGGATCGGACAGCACAGCGGCCATCTCCTCGGCGTGCTCGACGCGAAGCGGCAGCAGGTCCAGCCGCCGGGTGCTGATGGACTGGGCCGCGAGGGGGTTCATGGGCACCTGGTCTCCTTGCTCGCCTGGAAAACATGTGTGCGGGTCGAGGCTGTGGGCGCTACCATCGCCGCGATGATGACTCACTCCATTGGCAGAATGGGGGTTCCGTCCGCGCAAGGTGAGTGCTGATGCTCACTCACATCGCGAACGGGGATTCCCGCCTTTCCTACTGGTCGCGCGTGCGAGAGTTCGCCGTGCCGCCGTCGATGATCGAGACCGCCACCGCCCGCCGTGCTCTCGGCGACTGGGCAGGGGCGTGTGCCGCGGCAGGCGTCGACGTCGACCTCAATCCGCGTACCGTGACGCATGATTACGGCCAGGACGTCGCGGCCCGACTGCGGGACGACCTACGGCATTTGGCGCCCGACCTGCTGCGCTGGCACATGCCGAGGATCGCTCCCGACGGGTTGCTGCGGCCGGGCCTGACCATCACGCTGGCCCGGTACGAGGCCGCCGGGCGCGACGGCCCGTACCCCGTGCATCTCGTGGTCCGTACCCCGCCCGCGTGGGCGGACGCCGGTCAGCGGATCGGCCTCGCGCTGTGGGACGGGTCCCGCGGCGAGGTCGACGGATGTCGGCATCCGCGTCCTCGTCCCAGCCGGCGGTTCCGCTTCGATCTGCACCGCCATCTGTGGGACGCGCGCAGGGCGGGTGAGCTGCGGATCCGCTCGGGGGCCGAGGCGCCGTCCGCCGCCGAACCGTCCGTACGGGACCCGGAGTTGTCGGGGCTCGTGCCGCTGGAGCGGGGCTGTGCCGTCGACCGGTGGGCGGAGGAGGCGGGGATCGTGCTGCGTGCCGAGGGGCGGTCCGACGGTGCCGTCCTGGTGCGGTTCGGGGCCCGCCGCCGACTGGTCCTGCACGTGGCGCCGGGGGCGGAGGCCGACGGCGTCGGGCACGGACCGCCTGGTCCGCGCCTCGCGGGGGTGAACGGCGACGACAGGGCCTGCAGTTCACTGCCGGTGCTGCCCGACGCGGCGACCTGGGTGCTGCCCGACCTGGAACTGATCCGTGCCGGTGCGATCGAGGCCGACCGGCTGCATCCGCTGGTCGCCTCCGCACTCGTACCGGATCACGTGCCGTCGGCTTCGGCCCGGGCGCCGGAACGGGCGGGGCAGCCGCGGCTCGTGGACTGCCGGGGAGTTCAGCATCGGATCGGTTTGGTCGATGGCGTACTGGCCCCGCTGGACCACGACCCGGCCGAGCTCCGGCGGGAGGAACTGCTGGTCGCGCTGACCGGTACGCCGCTCCCCTGTCTGCAGGCCATCGACGAGGCGCACCGCCGCCCGGACTGCCTGTCCGGTGTGCGGGAACGCCTCGACCACGGCGACATCGCCGGTGCGCTGAGCGTCGTCGAGGGTCTGCTGGGCCCGGACGCACTGCTGCGCGAGGGCGCGCTGCGGGACGAGTTGGAGGAGGCCGCGCGGCGGCGGATCACCTACGGGTTGTACCGGTCGGGCCTGACCGGCCCCGGCCCACGCCGCATCCGCCTCAGCGACCGCCGCCGCCCTTCCCGCGAGCTCCGCTCACGCAACGCCACCTTCTTCTGACCCGGGGCTGTCCTCCCCACCCGTTCGCATCGCATCACGGCGGGGGCCCGCCCCCGCGCCCCTTCACGCACGCGTTCCTCACACACCCAAAGGTGATCAAACATGCCCACTTGCACTCCGTTCGCCCTGCCCAGCACCCTCTCCGCCCCGCCCACCGACCAAGCCCACGCCTCCCAACTCGACGTCGCGGGCAACCTGTTGAGCCTGCTGCGTACGACCACCACCGAACCTCGCCCCGACACACAGTTGGAGGCGTTGACCCTGGCCGTCGCCGCCGATCTGCCCGTACTGCTGTGGGGTGAGCCGGGGATCGGCAAGACCGCGGCGTTGACGCAGCTCGCCGCGGCGCTGGACCTTCCGCTGACCACCGTGATCGCGAGCGTGCACGAGCCGTCCGACTTCTCGGGACTGCCCATCGTGGGAGACGACCCGGCGGAGCAGGGGGTGCCCATGGCGCCGCCGGACTGGGCAGTGCGGCTGGTGCGGGCCGGGCGGGGGCTGCTGTTCCTGGACGAGTTGTCGACCGCGCCCCCCGCCGTGCAGGCCGCGCTGCTCCGGCTGGTGCTGGAGCGGAGGATCGGCGCGCTGCAACTGCCGCCCGGCGTCCGGATCGTGGCCGCCGCCAACCCGCGGTCCTCGGCCGCCGACGGCTGGGAGCTGAGCCCGCCGCTCGCCAACCGGTTCGTGCACCTTCAGTGGACCCACGACCACGAGGTCGTCGTACGCGGCCTCGGCGGGACCTGGCCCAGGGCCACCCTGCCGCGGCTCGCCCCGGAACGGCTCGCGGAAGCCGTCGACTTCGCCCGTCGCGCGGTGTGCGGGCTGCTCGCCGCCCGCCCCAAACTCGTGCACCAGCTGCCCAGCAGCGAAAGCCGCCGGGGCGGCCCGTGGCCGTCGCCGCGCAGCTGGGAGATGACTCTGCACCTGACCGCCTTCGCCACCGCCTCCGGGGTCTCCCGGGACGTACTCTCCCTGCTGGTCAGGGGCACCGTGGGAGACGGGCCCGGGCTGGAGTTGCTGGCGAGCCTGGACCGGTTGGACCTCCCGGATCCCGAGGAACTGCTCGCCGACCCGGCGGGTGCCGTACTGCCCGAGCGGGGCGATCTGCGCCAGGCCGTGCTCGACGGGGTCGTGGCAGCGGTACGCAACCGCCCCGAGAAGTCACGCTGGGACGCCGCGTGGGCGCTCCTCGTCCACGCGGTGGAGACGGGCGCCCCGGACCTGGTGGTCGTCCCCGCGACCACCCTCGCCGCACTGCGCCGCGAGGACTGGGACGTCCCCGAGTCGATCGAGAAGCTCGCGGGAGTCGTCTCCCTGTCCCGGCGCGCGGACGAGGCGGCGGCCCGCGCCAAGACCGCGAGGAAGGCGGCGCGATGAGCACGGACGGGACGAGCGAGGACGGGACGAGCATGCCCGGGACGGGGGCCACACGGACGGGGGTGCCCGGGAGCGGCGCGTCGGGGACGGAAGCGGCCGAGACAACGGCGACCGGGCCGAGTACCGCCGAGCCCAGGGCGACCGAGACGAGAACGCGCGGGACGAGGACAGCCGATGGCCCGACAACCGGGACGAGGACAGCCGATGGCACGACAACCGGGACCAGGATGCCCGGGGCGACGGCGGCCGCCACAAGCACGACCTCAACGAGGACGGCCGGGACAATGCCGACCGCTTCCCGGGCAGCCGGCACGACAACACCGCGCCCCCTGGACCGCGACAAGCTCTTCACCGCCCGGCTGCAGGCCGCCCGGGC
Source organism: Streptomyces capitiformicae (assembly GCF_002214185.1). Lineage (NCBI taxonomy): Bacteria > Bacillati > Actinomycetota > Actinomycetes > Kitasatosporales > Streptomycetaceae > Streptomyces > Streptomyces capitiformicae. Next base: position 5,607,880 of record NZ_CP022161.1, read on the forward strand.
CCGGCCCTACCTGGCGTCGGCGCTGTTCGCCCTGCACCCCGTCGAGTCCCGGCAGGTGCTGACGATGGCCGTGGACCGGTACTGGCGGTGTTATGTCTCACCGGTCTTCGTGGACCGGACGCCGGTGGAGGAGTTGGCGGGCGTATGGGTGCACGAGGTGTCGCATCTGCTCCGCGACCATCACGGGCGCGGCGACCGGGTCGCCCGGGAGCGCGGGCTGACCGGCGCCGGGGAACGGCTGCGGATGAACCTCGCCGCGGACTGCGAGATCAACGACGACGTGTACGGCGACGGGTTGGTGAAGCCGAAGGGCGTGGTCGAACCGGGGACCTTCCGGCTGCCCGAGGGGCAGCTCATGGAGGAGTATCTGGACGACATCCGGCTCGGGCCGCGTATGCAGGCACTGGCCTGGCTGGACTGCGGCAGCGGCGCCGACGGGCTGGACCGGGAGTGGGACCTCGGCCCGGACGGCGCGCACGGCCTGAGCGAGCAGGAACGGGACGCGGTCCGGTTCCGGGTGGCGCAAGGCATCAAGGGCCGGCCGGGGAGCGCCCCGGAGGGCTGGCAGCGGTGGGCGGAGGAGGCGTTCCATCCGCCGCAGCCGTGGCGGGAGTTGCTGGGCGCGGCCGTCCGCTCGGCGGCGTCCGGCTCCGGCGCGGGCGAGGACTACACCTACGGGCGGCCGGCGCGGCGCTCGGCCGGGGTGCCCGGGGTCGTCCTGCCGAGCCTGCGGCGCAGGCCGCCCCGGGTCTCCGTGGTCATCGACACCTCGGGGTCGGTCAGTGACGCCGAACTGGGCAGCGCGCTCCTGGAGGTCGCCGCGATCTGCAGCGCCCTGGGCGGCCGGCGCGACCTGGTCACCGTGGTGCCGTGCGACGCGGACGCCCGGATCACCCATTCGCTGTGCCGGGCCGAAGGCATCCCCCTGGTGGGTGGCGGTGGCACGGATCTGCGTACGGGTTTCCGCGCGGCGCTGCGCGCCCAGTCCCCGCCCGACGTCATCGTCGTCCTCACCGACGGACAGACCCCCTGGCCCGCCACCCGACCGCCGTGCCGGACCGTGGTCGGCCTGTTCTCACGGCCGTATTCGGACGGCTCATGGGACGAGAACGATCCCGACTACGTACCGGACCGCCCGCCCGACTGGGCCCGCGTGGTCGAGATCGGATAGGCCGGGCCCAGCAATCGGGGACGTCGGCCCGGAAGAGCGCCGAAGTTCACCCCTCCAACCCACATGACAATGAAAATGATTATCGATAAGGTTCCCACGTCAAGCCGGTCGCCTCCTCGTCGAGGCGTCGTCGGGCTGCCCTGACGCTGAACCGCACCGCACGAAAAGGGGAGCTGTGGCTCATCTGTTGGTGGTCGAGAGCTGGGTCGGATCGATGAGCAGGCTGCTGCCACGCGCGATCCGGGAGGGCGGGCACGAGTTCACCTTCCTCACCCGCGACCTGCACCACTACCTGCGCGCGGCCCCGGAGGGGACGGCACATCCGCTGCTCGGCGCGCGGAACGTGGTCACCGCGGACACCAACGACACCGAAACCCTCCTTCCGGAAGTCACCCGGCTGCACTCGGTCCTCGGGTTCGACGGAGTGATCTCCTCCTGCGACTACTACCTGCCGACGGTGGCGCGCATCGCCGGTCACCTCGGGCTGCCCGGCCCGGGTCCGGAGGCGGTCCACGACGCCTGCCGCAAGGACGCCACCCGCCGCGTGCTCGCCGACGCGGGGGTGCCCGGACCCCGTTTCGCCCTCCATGAGGAGTGGGCCGACCTCGCCCGGGCCGCGCGGGAGATCGGCTATCCGCTGGTCGTGAAGCCCGTCGACCTGTGCGCGGGCATGTACGTACGGCGGGTGGAGGACGAAGCCGAACTCACGGCTGCGGTACGGGCGTTGGCAGACTTTCCGCTCAACGCGCGCGGTCAGCGGCGGGTGCCCGCCGTGCTGCTCGAGGAGTTGCTGACCGGTCCCGAGGTGAGTGTCGAAACCGTGTCGCACGCGGGTGCGGTCCAGGTCGTGGGCGTGACCGACAAGAGCATCGGCGGGGCACCGGCGTTCATCGAGACCGGGCACATGTTCCCCGCCGCTCTGCCGGCGGCCGACACGGAGGCCGCCGAGCAGACCGCACTCGGCGCGCTGAAGGCGCTCGGGCTGACCGACGGGGTCGTGGCGCACACCGAGATCAAACTGACCCCGTCCGGGCCGAGGGTCGTCGAGGTCAACCCCCGGCCCGCCGGGAACCGCATCACCGAGTTGGTCCGCCACGTCACCGGCATCGACCTGGCCGCGGCCGCCGTGGAGGTGGCCCTCGGCCGCGAACCCGACCTGCGGCGCCGGGAGACCGGACTGCGCAGCGCCGCCGTCGGCTTCCTCATACCGGAGACGTCGGGCACGCTCGAAGCGCTGGACGGTGGGCAACTCACCGCCGCACCGGGTGTGTTGGAGGCACAGCTCGCCGAGCCGGGGCGACAGGTCAAGGCGGCGGGCAGCAACAACGAGTACCTCGGGCATGTCATGGTCGGAGACCCGGAGGGGCTGGGGGCGCGCGAGCGGGTCGAGGCACTGCTGGGCGAGTTGCGCTCCGGGCTGGTGATCCGGTGACCGCCGCCACGTCGGTGGCGGGCGCGGCCACGTACGAGGAACTGGTGGAGCGGGTCCGGGCCGGTGAGTTGGGGCCGGATCCGCGGACGCTGCGGATCGCGGTGGCGTTCGCGACGCGGCAGGCGGTACGGCACGACGGGCGGGGCACCGGGTACCGCAACGAGGTGCTGAGCCTCCGGCTCGCCGGGGCCGTCGGCTCGTGCGCGGTCGAGCCCGGCGCCCTGCCCGACGCGGCGATCGACGACTGTGTGGGCGCCGATGTGGCCCGGCTGCTGGACCATCCGCTGGTGCCGGTGCGGGTGGCCGCGCTCGACGCCTACCTGGCGCATGTCACCCCGCACACACCGGATCACGGGGCGCGCCCGTTCGCGTTGTCCGCCGGGACCTCGCTGGAGAAGTCCCGGGCACGGGCGGGGGCCGTCGTCGAGTTGCTCGATCTGCCGCCGGGCGCCACGGTGCTCGTGGTCGGCGTCGTCAACTCCCTTCTGGAGGCCCTGCGTTCGCGGAATCTCGGCTATGTGCCGTGCGATCTCAAGGGCGGGTTCACCGAGTGGGGCGAGGAGGTCGTCACCGACGCGTTCGACGCGGCCGACCGCTGTGACGCGTTGCTCGTCTCCGGTATGACGCTGGGCAACGACACATTCGAGCCGTTGCGGCGGCACGCGCTGGCGCACGGCAAGCAGCTGGTGATGTTCGCGCAGACGGGCAGCGCCGTACTGCCCCGGTTCCTCGGGCACGGGGTGAGTGCGGTGTGCGCGGAGCCGTATCCCTTCTTCTGGCTGGACGCAGGGCCGAGCATCCTGCACCGATACCGCCTGGCGTGTGCGGGTCCGGGAGGCGGCCGATGACCTCGTCGACCGCTCTGCGTTCCGTCGCCCGCCCCGAGCTGCTGTCCCTCGTCGGGCGTACGCCGCTGGCGCGTATCACCGCCGATCTGCCGGGGCCACAGCCCGGCTTCTGGGCCAAGCTCGAAGGGCTGTCGGCGGGCGGGATGAAGGCACGGGCCGCCGTGTCCATGCTGATGGGCGCCCGTGAGCGCGGTGAACTGCGACCCGGCGCCCCGGTGGTGGAGTCGACCTCCGGCACGCTGGGTATCGGCCTGGCCTTCGCGGGGCAGGCGCTCGGCCACCCCGTCGTGCTGGTCGGTGACAGTGAACTGGAGCCGTCCATGCGGCAGTTGCTGCGCTCCCACGGCGTACGGCTGGAGCTGGTGGACCGCCCGGCGGCCCTCGGCGGCTGGCAGGCGGCGCGCCTCGCCCGGCTGCGGGAGCTGCTCGCGGTGCTGCCGGACGCGTACTGGCCCGACCAGTACAACAACCCGGACAACACCGCCGGTTACGCCTCGCTGGCCGCCGAGCTCGCCGTCCAGCTGGACCACTTGGACGTCCTGGTGTGCAGTGTCGGCACCGGCGGCCACAGCGCGGGCATCATCGGTCCGCTGCGACGGCACTGGCCGGCGCTGCGCCTGATCGGCGTCGACTCCACCGGCTCCACGATCTTCGGCCAGCCGGCCCGGCCGAGGCTGATGCGCGGTCTGGGCAGCAGCATTCATCCACGCAACGTCGCCTACGACGCCTTCGACGAGGTGCACTGGGTCGGCCCGGCGGAGGCCGTGGACAGCTGTCGGCGGCTCGCCCGGGGCAGCTTCGTCAGCGGCGGCTGGAGCACCGGGGCGGTCGCGCTGGTCGCCGCCTGGGCGGCCCGCGTCCATGCGGGTGCCGTCGTCGCCACCGTCTTCCCGGACGGCCCGCACCGCTACCTCGGCAGCGTCTACGACGACGACTTCGCCGCCGCGCACAGCCTCGACCCGGCCTCCGCCGCCACCCGCCCCGTCGAGATCCCCCACCCCGGCGCGGCCGAGGCCGCCGGCTGGGCCCGGTGCGGCAGGGTCACCGATCCGCTCAAGGTCCCCCCTTCGAAAGAGAGACTGTGAAGGCCACCCGGCGCACCGTACGCCTCGACCTCGCCGAGCCGTTGCGCATCTCCCGCTCCACCATGTCCGCACGCGACGCGGTGTGGCTGACCGTCGAACACGACGGGCTGCACGGCCATGGCGAGGCCGTCACCAGCGTGTACTACGGACTCGACGCCGCCACCCTGGAACGGCTCTTCGCCGCCGTCGCCGCGGAGCTCGTACGCTTCCCCGATCCCGAGAGCGCGCTGAAAGCCCTGCGGGACGGCAAGCTGGCCGGCCAGGAGACTCCCGCGGCCGTCACCGCCGCCGTCGACTCCGCGCTCCTCGACCTCGTCGGCAAGCGGGCGGGCAACCCCGTCCACCGGCTCCTGGGCACGGCGGCCTCACCGGTGGCGGCCACCGCGCGGACCATCGGCATCACCTCGCCGACGCGTGCGGCGGCCGAGGCCCGCCGGCTCGCCGCGCGCGGCTTCGCGGTCGTCAAGATCAAGGCCGGGGCCGCCGACCCCGAGGAGGACGTGGAGCGCGTACGGGTCGTCCGCGACGCCGCGCCCCGGGCCCGGCTGCTCCTCGACCCCAACGGCGCCTGGACGGCGGGACAGATGGACACCCTGCTGCCGCGCTTCGCGGAACTCGGCGTCGAGGCCGTCGAACAACCCCTCGCACCCGGCGATCCGGAGGCACTGGCGGCCCTCGCCGAGCGCTCGCCGTTGCCCGTCATCGCCGACGAGGACGCGGTGGACCTGGAGGACGTACGCCGGCTCGCGGGGCGTGTGCACGGCGTCAACGTCAAGCTCGCCAAGTGCGGCGGCGTCCACGCGGCCCTGCGGATCGCCGAGTTGATCGAAGGCAGTGGGACCGAGCTGATGCTCGGGTGCCTCACCGCCAGCAGCCTCGGGCTGGCACCCGCCGTGCATCTCGCCGACCGCGCCCGCTGGGTCGATCTCGACGGGCATCTGCTGCTGGCCCACGACCCATGGACCGGCATCGGGGGCGGCGACGGGTTCGTACAGACAAGTGACCTGCCCGGTCTGGGAGTTCGGCCGAGGAAGGAGGCGCTCCGTGCAGACGTGGCATGAGATACGCAGCTTCCCGTTCGCCGTCCGCCTCCTGCTGGTCAACCAACTCGGCGTCAACATCGGCTTCTACCTCCTCATCCCCTACCTCGCCACCCACCTGACCGAGAACCTGGGCATGTCGGCGGCGGTCGTCGGCGTCGTCCTCGGCGTCCGGAACCTCAGCCAGCAGGGCCTGTTCATCATCGGCGGGTCCGCCTCCGACCGGCTCGGGGCGCGCGGCGTCATCATCGCCGGGTGCGCGCTGCGGACCGTGGGGTTCGGATTGTTCGCTCTGGGCGACGGGCTGGCGGTGCTGCTGGCCGCGTCCGTGCTGAGCGGGCTCGCGGGTGCACTGTTCAACCCGGCCGTGCGGGCGTATCTCGCGCAGGAGGCCGGGGAGCGCAAGGCGGAGGCGTTCGCGCTGTTCAACGTGTTCGCCACGACCGGTGCCCTGATCGGTCCGCTGCTGGGCAGTGTGCTGCTGCTCGTGGACTTCCGTACGTCCGCGCTCACAGCCGCCGGGATCTTCGCGGTCCTCACCGTCGCGCAGGCCCTGGTGCTGCCCGCCCGGAAGGTGGAGCCGAGCGGCAGCGGTGTCCTCGGGGACTGGCGCGAGGTGCTCGGCAACCGGGCCTTCCTGGCCTTCGCCCTCGCCATGGTCGGCATGTTCACCCTGGAGAACCAGCTGTACCTGCTGCTGCCTGCCGGGGCCCGCGAGGCCACCGGCTGGGACGGCGCCGCCGGTCTGGTCTTCCTCGTCGGAACCCTCGCCAACCTGGCACTTCAGCTGCGGATCACCAAGTCGCTCAAGTCCCGTGGGAACAGGGCACGTTGGGTCGCCGTCGGGCTCGCCGTCACGGGAGTGGCGTTCCTGCCGGCGGCCCTGGTGGGGGGCGCCGGGTCCGCCGGGTGGCTCGACGCCGTACCCGTCCTGCTCGGCGCGCTGCTGCTCTACCTGGGGCTCATGGTCGCCTCGCCGTTCGTCATGGAGCTGATCCCCCGCTTCGGCCGGCCGGAGCTGACCGGCACGTACTTCGGGATCTTCTACGTCGTCTCCGGCATCGCCGCGGCCGTCGGGAACACCGTCGTCGGGTGGGCCATGGACGCCGGGGAGCGCGGCGGCCACGCCTGGCTGCCGTGGGCGTGCTGCGCCCTGTTCGGCCTGGCCTCAGCGGGCGGGGTGGCCCTGCTGCACCGGCTCGGCGCGCTGCCCGCGGATCCGGCTCCGGTCGCGCCCGCTCCCGCCGGTGAGAGGAGCAGCGCATGACGACCGGCAACCTCCTCACCGACAACCCCGAGCTGTACGAGGCCCGCTTCCCTGACCCCGACCGGCTCGCCGGACGCTGGGCCGAGGACTGTCTGCGCCGCCACGGGGCCGGGCCGCGGGTGCTGGACATGGGGTGCGGCACCGGCCGCGACGCCGCCCATCTGCACGGCGCCGGCCGTACGGTGACGGGCGCCGACCTGTCCGAGGCGATGCTGGCCCACGCCCGGGCCCGGCACCCCGGACCGGCGTACGTCCGGGCCGACCTGCACGGCTTCGACCTGGGCCGGGCCGCCTTCGACGCGGTCGTCTGCCTGGACAGCTCCCTGCTGTACTGCCACACCGACGACCAGCTCGACGGCTTCCTCGCCTCCTGCCACCACGCGCTCGCCCCCGGCGGGCTGCTGGTCGCGGAGATGCGCAACGGCGCCTACTTCCTGGGCCGCACCGACCTGCTCGACACCCCGACCGTCAACGCCTTCACCTGGCAGGGCACCGCCTACCGGTCCACCACCACCCTGACCGTCGACCGCACCGCCCAACTCCTGCGCCGTACCCGCGTCTGGACGTCGGACGACGGATTACCGGCGAGCGAACAACGGTCCGCCTGGCGGCTGTTGTTCCCGCTGGAGCTGCGCCACGTCCTCGCCGTGCACGGCTTCGAGGTCCTGGAGCTGCACGACGGTCCGGGCCCGCGTACCGAACCGCCCTGGCAGGAGGGCGAGTTGCCCGGCCGGGTGACCGATGCCGACCGACTGCACCTCGTCGCGCGCCTGCGCACCACCCTCTGATCCATCACACCCCAAAGGGACTGTCATGTACGACGAACGCTTTTCCGGGCTGCGCCGACGCGGCTTCCTCACCGCCACCACCGGGGCCGCCGCCCTCGCCCTCGTCGGCTGCGGCGGCACGGAGAACACGGCCGACCAGAGCGGCGGCGACGGCACGCCCCGGCGCGGCGGACGGCTGCGTGCCGCGTTCGCGGGCGGCGGTGCCAGCGAGACCCTCGACCCGCACCTGGCCAACCTGTTCGCCGATGTCGCCCGCGCCAAGGCGCTGTTCGACAAGCTGGCCGACTACGGCGCCGATCTGTCCGCGCAGCCGCGCCTCGCCACGAAGTGGGAGCCGAACAAGGCGCTGGACCGCTGGCAGGTCACCCTGCGGGAGGCCACCTTCCACGACGGCAAGCCGGTCACCGCGAAGGACGTGCTCTACAGCTATCGCCGGATCGCCGATCCCGAGAAGGCGTTCCGCGCCAAGGCGTCCCTGGAGCCCATCGACCTCGACGCGAGCCGGGCCACCGGTGAGCGGAGCATCGAGTTCGTGCTCAAGCGGCCGACAGCCGAATTCCCCAACGTGCTGGCCGCGTTCGGGGCGTACATCGTCCCGGAGAACGCCGGGGAGAACGCCTCCGACTTCGACCAGAAGCCGATCGGCTCCGGCCCCTTCCGTTTTGTGTCCTTCTCCCCCGGCCGCTCGGCGGTCTTCCGCCGCCACGACGCGTACTGGGAGGGCGCCCCGCACCTCGACGAGCTCGAATTCGTCGTCGCCAACGAGGAGTCGGCCCGCGTCAACGCGCTCCTCGGCGGCCAGGTCGAGTACGCCCACGAGCTGAATCCGACGACCGCGCGCGCTCATGAGGGCAAGGGGCAGATCGAGATCGTCCGGCTGCGGGGCAGTGCCATGCAGGCGTTCTGCATGAAGACTGATCGGGCGCCCTTCGACGACAAGCGGGTACGGGAGGCGTTCTTCCTCATCGCCGACCGCCAGGAACTCGTCGACGGCGCGCTCTCCGGGGCGGGCGTGGTCGGCAACGACCTGTTCGGCAAGGGCTACGAGTACTACGCCGCCGATCTCCCGCAGCGCGAGCAGGACCTCGACCGCGCCAAGGCCCTGCTGAAGCAGGCCGGTGCCGAGAAGCTGAAGGTCACGCTGGACACGTCGGCCGTCGCCGCCGGATTCACCGAGGCGGCCGGCATCTTCCGCGACCAGGCAGCGAAGGCCGGTGTCACGATCGACGTGAGGATGGGCAGCAAGGACTCGTACTGGGCCGACATCCTCGACGGCGGCACCCTGGCCTGCTACCGCTCCGGCGCCATGCCCATCGAGGCGCACATCTCGCAGCGCCTCCTCACGGACTCCACCACCAACGCCACCCACTGGAAGCACAAGGACTTCGACGCGCTGTACCAGCAGGCGCAGTCCACCCGGGACAAGACGGAGCGGGCCGCCGTCTACGAGCGCATGCAGCGCCGGCTGTACGCGGAGGGCGGCTTCCTGATCTGGGGGTTCGCCGACTGGATTCTCGGAACGGCCCGCAAGGTGAAGGGAGTCGAGACCAAGGCCCCCGCCAACACGCTCGACTGGGCGCGCTTCGACAAGGTGTGGCTCGCGTGAGCGGTCTTCGCTCCTTCGTCGCCCGGCGGCTGATCCTCGGTGTCGCGCAGACCGTGGCCGTGGTGCTGCTCGTCTTCGCGCTCACCGAGGCGCTGCCGGGCGACGCCGCGGTTGCCCTCGCCGGGGACCAGCCCGACCCGGCGCGTATCGCCGCCATCCGCGAGGCGATGCATCTGGACCGGCCGGTGCACGAGCGGCTGGCCGACTGGGCGACCGGGCTGCTGCACGGTGACTTCGGTACCTCCCTGGCCTCCGGCCGCCCGGTCGGCCAGTACATCGCCGACGGCTTCGGGCCGACCCTGCTGCTGGCGGCGCTCACCGTGGCGCTGCTCGTGCCGATCGGCTTCGGGCTCGGCGTGCTGGCCGCCCGGCACGAGGGCGGGTTCGTCGACCGCCTGGTCAGTTCCGTCACGCTGGCCGTGTACGCGGTTCCCGAGTTCGCCCTCGGAGTGCTGCTGGTGACCGTGTTCGCACTGAAACTGGGCTGGCTGCCGCCGACCGCCGTCGGCTACGGCACCGATCTGCTCGCCCATCCGGCCGCGCTGGTCCTGCCCGTCCTCGTCCTGCTGTCCCGGCCGGTCTGCTCCCTGGTCCGCCTCGTGCGCGCCGGCATGGTCGACGCCCTCGCCTCCCCGTACGTCGCCCACGCCCGCCGGTACGGCGTCGCGGACGCCCGGGTCCGCTACCTGCACGCGCTCCCGGGCGCCGTCGCCCCCGCCGCCCAGCAACTCGCCCGCACCATCGACTGGTTGCTGTGCGGCGTCATCGTCGTGGAGGCCCTCTACGTGATCCCCGGACTCGGCACCGTCCTCCTCAACGCCGTCGCCGAACGCGACGTACCCGTCGTCCAGGGCCTCGCCGTGGTGTTCGGCGTCCTCACGGTCGTCCTCAACCTGGGCGCCGATGTGGTGGCCCGGCGCTTCGCGCCCCGGGCGGGGGTGGCGGCGTGACGACCGGCACGGTCACGGAGACCGGCACGGCCACCGCTGCCGGGCGACGGCTCACGGGCCGTTTCGCGCTCGGCGTCACGATCATCGCCGTACCCCTCGTCCTCGCCCTGCTGGGGCCGGTGTTCGCGGGTGAACCCGGCCCACGGACGACCTCCTTCACGCTCGGCGGGGGGCACTGGCTCGGCACGGACTTCGTGGGCCGGGACGTATGGCGGCAGGTACTGCACGGCGGTCGGCCTGTCGTGCTCACCGCGCTCGGCGCCGGTGCGCTGGCCTACCTCGTCGCACTGCCGGTCGGTCTGGCCGCCGCGCTGACGCATCGGCGCCTGCTGGAGGAGTTGCTGATGCGGCCCCTCGACGTGCTGATCGCCGTACCGTCGCTGCTGCTGATCCTGCTGGTCGCCTCGGTGTTCTCCCCCGGTGCCGTCGGCCTCGCCCTCCTCGTGGCCCTGATCAATGTGCCGGACGCGGCACGCCTGGTGCGGGCCGCCGCCACGGAGGCCGCCGCCCGGCCGGTCGTGGAGGCGCTGCGGCTCCAGGGCGAGAGCTGGTGGCGTGTGGCCATCGGTTGCGTGGGCCGCGCCATCCTGCGCACCCTGGTCGCCGACGCCGGCACCCGGCTGACCGGTGTGCTGTACCTGGTCGCCACGGCCGCGTTCCTCGGCGTCGGGGTCGCGCCGGACGCCGCCGACTGGGCGGTGATGGTCGACCGCAACCGTACGGGCCTGTTCGTGCAGCCGTGGGCCGTTGTCGTACCCGCGCTGCTGATCGTCGCCCTCACCACCGGCACCAACCTCCTCTTCGACGCCGCACTGGAGAAGCCCGGCGGGCGCCGGGGACGGAAGGAACGACGGGCGTGACGCAGCAGAACGACAGCGCCGGCCGGGATGCCGTGGAAGCGGGACCCGTGGCCGAGATCGCGGACCTGCGGGTCGAGGTCGGTGGTCGGGCGATCGTCGACGGGGTGAGCCTGAGGGTGCTGCCCGGCAAGGTCACCGCGCTGGTGGGCGCCTCGGGCAGCGGCAAGACCACGACCGGGCTGGCCCTTCTGGGCGAGTATCCGCCCGGCGCCCACGTGACCGGCGATGTCCGCGTGGCATCCGAGGACCTGGTCGGCTATGTGCCGCAGCACCCGGCGGCCGTCCTCAACCCCGCCCGCCGTGTCACCGCGCTCCTCACCGACATCGCCCGCACCCACGTGCGCCATCTGCCCCTCAGACAGCGCCGGGCGGCGGCCCGCGCGAGCGTCCTGCAAGCTCTCACAGATGCCCAACTCCCTGACGCCGAGGGCCTGTTGCGCCGTTATCCGCACCAGATCTCCGGCGGACAACAGCAGCGTGTCGTCCTCGCCCAGGCTCTCCTGCTCGGTGCCCGCGTCATCGTCGCCGACGAGCCCACCACGGGCCAGGACGCCCTGACCAAGAGCCGTATCGTCGACGAGTTGGCGGCGGTCGCGGCACGCGGCATCGCGGTCGTCCTGCTCAGCCATGATCTCGACGTGGTGCGGGCGCTCGCAGACGAGGTCCACGTGATGCGGGAAGGCCGCGTCGTGGAGTCGGGTCCGGCACAAAGACTGTGGCTCGCCCCCCAGCATGAGTGGACCCTCCAACTCCTCGACGCCCGGCCGTCGTCCGCCGAAGCGGGCGACCGGCCCGACCCGGCGCCCACCGAGCCCGTACTGCGCGTACGCGACCTCACCGCCCGCCACCGCGACGGCGCACGCGGCACCACCGTGGCCGTGCGCGCACCCGAACTCGCCCTGCACGCCGGGGAATGCCTGGCCGTCGTCGGCCGCTCGGGCAGCGGCAAGACCACCCTCGCCCGATGCCTCGCCGGGCTCCACCGCGACCACGAGGGCGAGGTCCTCCTCGACGGCGCTGCCCTGCCACGCAGCCTGCGCGACCGCAGCCGGGGGCAGTTGGCGGCCGTGCAGTACGTCTTCCAGGACGCACGCGCCTCCTTCGACGAGCACCGCCCGATCCTGCACCAGGTCGCCCGCACGGCGGTCCGGCTGCGCGGCGCCGACGACCGTGCGGCCGCGTCCGAGGCGCTGATCACGCTCAGGCGTCTCGGTCTCTCCGAGGAACTGGTACACCGGCACCCCGCGCAGCTCTCCGGCGGCGAACTCCAGCGCGCCGCCCTGGCCCGCGCCCTCCTCGCGCGGCCCCGGGTGCTCGTCTGTGACGAGATCACCTCCGGGCTCGACACGGTGACCCGCAGGGGCATCCTCGACGTCCTCCTGTCGTTGCTCCGCGACCGTGACGACCTGTCGCTGGTGCTGATCACCCACGACCTGGACACAGCGGCCGTCGCCCATCGCATCGCCGTCCTGGACGCCGGGGAACTCGTCGAACAGGGCCCTGCGCAAAGGATCCTGACGGCTCCCGAGCATCCGTTCACGGCATCGCTCATGGCGACGACGGCACGACTGGGGGCGAGCGCGCGGTCCTGATGGGGACGTCTGATGCAGGCTCAGGGCAGAAGCTGCGAACTGATCGCCACACGCAGTAGTTTCGGTCACGCACGCGGCCGGGCGGGTGCGCGCGTCATGCACCGGGTAAGGGGGATCTGTGCGTTCCGGGGAAGAGTTCGCGAGCCGCTTCGTCCTCAAGGAGATCATCGGGGCGGGGCGAAGCGGTGATGTGTGGCTGGCCCACGACACGCTGCTCGGGCAGGACGTCGCGCTGAAACCGGAGCGGATCACGGGCGACCGTGAGACCGCCGTACCTCGGCTGCTCGGCGAGCCGCGCGCCATGGCCAAGTTCCGCGACCACCCGCATGTCGTGACCCTGTACGACGTCGTGACCGTGCCGCACAGCGGCGAAGAGGGCGCGGAAGCGGAGGACGGCGCACCGGAGACGTACTGGTTCATCACGGAGTACGTGCCCGGCGGCGACCTGAACGGGCAGCCGCCGATGTCTCCCGTGCGCGCGGCCCGTATCGGTGCCGAGCTCGCCGACGCGCTCGTCGCCCTGCACGAGGCGGGGATCGTCCACTGCGACATCAAGCCCGCCAACATCGGCCTCACTCGCAGAGGCACGGCCAAGTTACTGGACTTCGGAGCCGCGTACCGGGTCGGTGGCACCGAGACCATCACGGCCAACGGTCCCTTCAGCTTCACCCCGGACTTCGCCGCCCCCGAGCTGGCCCGGGGGAACGTGCCCCGGCCCGCCTCGGACGTGTTCTGCCTGGGCACGACTCTCCACGCGCTGGTCACCGGCTCGCCTCCGCGCGGCGGCGGGCCCGAGGACGACGACGGTCGCCGGGAGCCGGGCGACACGGAGGACTCCGAACGCCTGCGGTACTGGAAGGCCGAGCAGGGCGTCGTGGAACTGGACGCCGAGGCCGTGGGGCCGCTGTATCCCGTGCTCACCGCCATGCTGCGGCGCGATCCCGGGCAACGCCCCGACGCCGCCGAGGTCAAGCGGCTTCTGGAGGCCGTCGCCGATCCCGGGTCGACCGCGTCGGTCACGCCGGTCACCCCGGTCGAGTCGCCGCCCGAGTCTCCTGAGCCGGCTGTCCCGCCGCCGCCCGAGCACACCGGTCGCCGGTGGCGGCGCCGGGCGCTGCTCGCCACCGCCCTCGGCGTCTGCGCCGTACTCGCCCTGGGCGTGATCTTCATCCCCGACGACAGCGATGGCGACGACGGAACCACTCGCGAGTCCGGCCGGGGCAGCATCCAGCAGAACTCCGAGAACGGCGAACCGCGGGCCCTGATCGGCGATCCCTACACCGCCGATGTGTGCGCCCTGGCCGACCGCGACGCGCTCAGCCGGTTCGGCAAGGTCGAAGTGGACGTGGACTACGGGAACTTCGACCAGTGCGACGTGCTCGTCCACTCCGACGACGAGACGCGGATCGATGTGTCGTTCCAACTCCGCCCGGGCTCGTCGTCCGAGACGTCCGAGCCCACCGATTTCGTCGGCAGGATCGGTATCACGGAGTCGTCGGAGAGCGACGAGTGCACGCTGCTGCTGGCGCCGGAGGGCACCACCGACGGGATCGTCGGAGTGCGCGTCAACATGGGCGAGGGCGAGGTGAACGGGGGTCAGGCCACGTTGTGCACGGTCGCCCGGGCGGCCGCCCGCAGCGCGGCCGAGATCCTGAACGACGGCCCCGTCCCCCGCCGTTCCCAGGCCTACCCCGCCTCGTCGCTGGCCTGGGCGAACGCCTGCAAGCTGCTCGACGCCGAGGTGCTGTCCGCCGTCCCCGGTCTCAAGGTCGACCAACCGGAGGTCGGCGTCGCGAACTGGAACTGCGAATGGTCCAGCACCGTCGACGATCTGGAGGCCGAGGTGGAATTCCACCGCGATCAGCCGAAGTCCGCGGAAGAGGGAACCCCCGTCGAACTCAGCGGATACAAGGGCCTCGTCGTGCCGGATGACGACGACTGCCGGGTGTTCGTCGAGTACCGCCCGTACAGCGGTGAGAACGCGGAGACGTACGCGGAGATGGTGCGTCTGCGGGTCGGTGGGCAACGGCCCACGGACAAGCTCTGCGAGATGGCCACCTCCCTGGCCCGCTCCGCCGCCGCCGAACTGCGCGCACAACACCCTGCCGCCTCCTCCTGAACCTCAGGAGCCGCAGTCCGGCCAGGCGCTGTCGTCCTCCATCAGGTCCAGATCCGGCGGTACGAGGGTCGTGGACTCGACCAGGCCCTTGAGGAGGTTGTGGAGGAGCCTGTTGTCGGAGGGGCGGCCCTCGGACATGTCGTGCATCAGCCGGTCCTTGAAGCCGGTCCTGTCCAGGCGTCGGCGTACGGCCTCGATCCGGTGCTCGACCTTGCGCGGGGTCCAGCCCGCGTCCGGGCGCAGGAACTTGAGCTGCTTGGCGGCCATGGAGTACGTCAGAGGGCGGGGGTCCTCCTCGTAGAGCAGGTAACGCTGACCGAGTACGACCAGCAGCAGCCGTTCGTCGTCGTCGAGCGGCCAGATGTTCGGCCGTACGGTCTCGGCGTCCCGGCGCGACACCGGGCCCTGGTCGTCGTGGTCGGCGACGTACAGCTCGACCAGGTGCTCGCGGTAGCCGGAGCCCTTCACGAACAGCGGGGTGTAGCCGGTGGTAAGGGGGATCGGCTCGGTGGTGGTGTGCATCATCCGGCCACGGGGCAGCCGCACGAGCTGCTGCCCGGTGTTGCGGAGCCACCAGTGACCCTGCCGGTACGTCAACTCGCCGTGCCGTCGGCTCACACTCAGATCGTCCACGCCGACGCCGAGGTCGGCCTCCGGCTTCTTGCCGCGTCCGAAGCTGACCGTCAGGCCCGTCCGGGGTGGGGCACTGAGGTCTCCGGTGACCGTGCGGGCATGCAGCGTGCCTGGTGCGGCGGGCGCGACACCACGCGCGAGGCTGGTGGAGAGGGGCATCGCGGTTCTCCTCGGTTCGGGGCTTTCTCGGCACGTGGTAAGGACTCTGCCACCAGGATCCGCATTCACGCCGGGACCCCTCCCCAAAACAGGACCGTATAAAGGGACGTGCCGGACTCGGGTGCTCAACGGCGCCTGGCGGCGCACGAGTTGAGGTGGGCGACGGCTCCGGGGAGGGGCGGAGCCGTCGTCCACGTCGCGTGCCTGATGTCACCGGACGACCAGCGGCCGGAACGCGTCCCGTACGTCGGACTTGGACTCCGCGACATAGTCGTCCGGATCCGGGCCGCCCGAGTCGTCGTCGCCGTAGGTGTAGTACGAGATGGTCGGGGGGCAGCTCGAACCGCTGATCTGGATCTTGCGGTCGGAGACGAGCTTGCCGGTGCGCAGTTCGTACACCCTCACCGGCATCGCGATCTTGTGGTACGTCACGTTCCGGATGGCGCCGGAGTGGGTTTCGTACGGGCACGTCCGCACGGCGTCGCCCTGGCGGGTCTCGCCCATACAGACCACCAGCGCGGCGTCGTCGACGTCGTCGGCCCTCCAGGAGCGGGGAAGTTGGCCGGAATAGTCCTCGCCGTCCTTGTGGGACGGGAGGAACAACGCGGGGTTGTCGCCCTTGCCCGTGCGCTCCGCGCCGCTGTACTCGACCGGGTCGGAGCAGTACTTGGGCGGCGCGTCGGTCCTGGGTGCGAGCAGGTCGAGGACGTTGTCCCGCTCGATGCTCCGCGTGGCCTTCTCGAACCCCTTGCGTGCCTTGCCCGCGGTGTCGTCGCCGGGGTACTGGTCGAGGACCCGCTCGTAGTGCGCCCGGGCGTCCTTCCAGCGCTGCTTCCCCATGAGGTCGTCGCCGCACCCGACGAGCGAGGCGGGCGCGGCCCGCTGCGCCGTGGCGGCGGACCGTTCCAGCAGGTCGTCGCCGAGTTTCCGGTCGCGGAGCCAGTCGATGACGCTGACGGTGGCGCAGGAGTCGGCGGTGGGCAGATCGCCGAGGAACTCGTTCAGCGTCGCTTCTACCGTTCTGTCGTTGCCGGGTGACTCCAGGACCGAGTCGAGGGTGCGGAATCCTCTCTTCAGGGCGGCGAGGTCGCCGACCAGCGCGACGTCCAGCTCGCCCTCGGCCACCCGCAGCCGTTCACACGTCCGTACGGCCTCGTCGCCGTCGGCGGTGGACCGGGCGTCGGCGACACGGTCCCCGAACGACACCCGGGCCTGGGCTCTCGCCACCTCCGCGCAGTCACCGCGTTCGCGGGCCTCGGAGACGCTCCGCTCGATCCCGGCGGCCTCGACGCGCAGATACGCCGCGGCCAGCAGCACCGACAGCGTGACGCCGAGCGCCACCAGGCGCTGCCCGGGCCTCGTGCCCCGGGGTGCGCGCCTGCGCGCCAGGAACCAGCCGTGGGCGGTGACGGTGACCCACCACAGGAGCATGGCGACCTCGTCCGACGGCGAGGCTCCCGCGCCGAGCCTGACGACGAGCACGAGCGTGACGGCCAGGGCGGCGACCGCGAACCAACGCCTTCGTCTCACCATCAAGTAGCCGACGCCGAGCAGGGAGGCGTTGCCGAGGGCGACGGCCAAGGGGTCGGTCGCCCTGTCCTCGGCAGGCGCGGGCTCCGGTACGGCGGACGGGGCGTGCGTCGGGTCGTTCATCCTGGTCCCCCGGTCGCAGAACGGTTCTGGTGCCCGCATGGTGCCGCCGGGCCTCCGGGACCCCTCCCGCGCCGACCTCCGGTCACGCGGACGCGGGGCGGCACCGCTTTCAAAGAACCCGGTCGTGGTGCCGCCCGCGAGGTGTCAGACGATCTCGACGAGCAGGTCGCCGCCCTCCACCTGCTGGATCTTGTTGATGGCGAGCCTGGAGACGCGGCCGGCCTTCGGGGCGGTGATCGCGGCCTCCATCTTCATGGCCTCGATGGTGGCCACGGTGGCCCCGGACTCCACCTCGTCGCCCTCGGTGACGGCGAGGGTCACCACTCCGGCGAAGGGGGCGGCGACATGGCCGGGGTTGGCGCGGTCGGCCTTCTCCGTCACCGGGATGTCGGAGGAGGCGGCGGCATCGCGTACCTGGATCGGCCGCAGCTGGCCGTTCAGGGTGGACATCACCGTGCGCATGCCCCGCTCGTCGGCCTCGCCCACGGCCTCGAGGCCGATGAGGAGCCGTACGCCGGGTTCGAGGTCGACGGTGTACTCCTTGCCGGGGCCGAGACCGTAGAAGAAGTCCTTGCTGTCGAGGACGCTCGTGTCGCCGTAGGTCTGACGGTGGGTCTCGAACTCGCGCGTCGGGCCGGGGAACAGCAGCCGGTTGAGAGTGGCGCGCCGGTCCTTCTCCAGGCCTGTACGGTCCTCGGCGGTCAGGTCCTGGACGGGTTTGGCCTCGCCGCGGCCCTGGAGGGCCTTGGTGCGGAACGGCTCGGGCCAGCCTCCGGGCGGGGTGCCGAGCTCGCCGCGCAGGAATCCGATGACGGAGTCGGGGATGTCGAACCGGTCGGGGGTGGCCTCGAAGTCGGCGGGGGCGACTCCGGCGCCGACCAGGTGGAGGGCGAGGTCGCCGACGACCTTGGACGACGGGGTGACCTTGACCAGGTGGCCGAGGATGCGGTCGGCGGCGGTGTACATCGCCTCGATGTCCTCGAAGCGGTCGCCGAGGCCCAGGGCGACGGCCTGGGTGCGGAGGTTGGAGAGCTGGCCGCCGGGGATCTCGTGGTCGTAGACGCGGCCGGTCGGGGAAGCGAGGCCCGCCTCGAAGGGGGCGTAGATCCTGCGGACGCTCTCCCAGTACGGCTCCAGGTCGCCCACGGCGCGCAGGTCGAGCCCGGTGGGCCGGTCGGAGTGGTCCGTGGCGGCGACGATCGCCGACAGCGAGGGCTGCGAGGTGGTGCCGGCCATCGACGCCACCGCCCCGTCCACGGCGTCGGCGCCGGCCTGGATCGCGGCGAGGTAGGTGGCGAGCTGGCCGCCCGCCGTGTCATGGGTGTGGATGTGGACCGGCAGGTCGAACTCGCGGCGCAGGGCCGACACGAGCTTGGTGGCGGCGGGGGCGCGAAGCAGTCCCGCCATGTCCTTCACGGCCAGGACATGGGCGCCGGCCTCGACGATCTGCTCGGCGAGGCGGAGGTAGTAGTCGAGAGTGTAGAGCCGCTCGGCCGGGTTCGACAGGTCGGAGGTGTAGCAGAGGGCCACCTCGGCGACGGCCGTTCCGGTCGCGCGTACGGCGTCGATGGCGGGCCGCATCTGGCCGACGTCGTTGAGCGCGTCGAAGATGCGGAAGATGTCGATGCCGGTGTCCGTGGCCTCCTGGACGAAGGCGTCGGTCACCTCCGTCGGGTAGGGCGTGTACCCCACCGTGTTGCGGCCGCGCAGCAGCATCTGCAGACAGATGTTCGGCGCGGCCTTACGGAACGCGGCCAGCCGCTCCCAGGGATCCTCGGCGAGGAAGCGCAGGGCGACGTCGTAGGTGGCGCCGCCCCAGCACTCCAGGGAGAGCAGCTGCGGCAGGGTGCGGGCCACCACGGGGGCGACGGCGAGCATGTCCTTCGTACGGACCCGGGTGGCGAGCAGCGACTGGTGGGCGTCGCGGAACGTGGTGTCGGTGACGCCGATGGTCGGGGACTCGCGCAGCCAGCGGGCGAAGCCCTCGGGGCCGAGTTCGACGAGCTTCTGCTTGGAGCCGGCCGGGGGTTCGGCGACGTCGACGGCCGGGATCTTGGTGGCCGGGTCGATCAGCGCGGGGCGCTCGCCGTGGGGCTTGTTCACCGTGACGTCGGCGAGATAGGTGAGCAGCTTCGTGCCACGGTCGGCGGAGTGGCGGGCGGTGAGCAGGTGCGAGCGCTGCTCGATGAACGACGTGGTGACCTGGCCCGCCTGGAAGTCCGGGTCGTCGAGGACGGCCTGCAGGAACGGGATGTTCGTGGCCACGCCGCGGATGCGGAACTCGGCGACGGCGCGTCGGGCGCGGTTGACGGCGGTGGTGAAGTCCCGGCCCCGGCAGGTGAGTTTGACCAGCATGGAGTCGAAGTGTGCGCTGATCTCCGTACCGGCGTGGGTGGTGCCGCCGTCGAGGCGGATGCCCGAGCCTCCGGGTGAGCGGTAGGCGCTGATGCGGCCGGTGTCCGGGCGGAAGCCGTTCGCCGGGTCCTCGGTGGTGATACGGCACTGGAGGGCCGCGCCGCGCAGGGTGACGGTCTCCTGGGAGAGCCCGAGGTCGGCGAGGGTCGCCCCGGCGGCGATGCGCAGCTGCGACTGCACGAGGTCGACGTCGGTGACCTCCTCGGTCACCGTGTGCTCGACCTGGATGCGGGGGTTCATCTCGATGAAGACGTGGTTGCCTTCGCGGTCGAGGAGGAACTCGACGGTGCCCGCGTTACGGTAGCCGATCTCGCGGGCGAACCGTACGGCGTCGGCGCAGATCCGCTCGCGCAGTTCGGGGTCGAGGTTGGGCGCGGGCGCCAGCTCGATGACCTTCTGGTGGCGGCGCTGCACCGAACAGTCGCGCTCGAAGAGGTGGATGACGTCGCCGTGGCCGTCGGCGAGGATCTGCACCTCGATGTGTCGGGGCTCGACGACGGCCTTCTCCAGGAAGACCGTGGGGTCGCCGAACGCGGACGCGGCCTCGCGGGACGCCGCCTCGATCGCCTCGCGCAGGACGGCGGGGTCCTCGACGCGGCGCATACCGCGTCCGCCGCCGCCGGCGACCGCCTTGACGAAGACGGGGAAGCCGATCTCCTCGGCGGCGCGCACCAGTTCGTCGACGTCGGTGGACGGCTCGGAGGAGCCCAGTACCGGTACGCCGGCCGCGCGGGCGGCGGCGACCGCGCGCGCCTTGTTGCCCGTCAGCTCCAGGATCTGGGCGCTCGGGCCGACGAACGTGATGCCCGCCTCCTCGCAGGCCCGCGCCAGCTCCGGGTTCTCGGACAGGAACCCGTAGCCCGGGTAGACGGCGTCGGCGCCGGCCTGGCGGGCGGCGCGCATGATCTCGTCGACGGAGAGGTAGGCCCGCACGGGATGCCCCGGCTCACCGATCTCGTAGGCCTCGTCGGCCTTCAGCCGGTGCAGCGAGTTGCGATCCTCGTGCGGGAAGACGGCGACGGTTCGCGCGCCCACCTCATACCCGGCACGGAACGCGCGGATCGCGATCTCGCCACGGTTGGCGACCAGTACCTTGCGGAGCATTCCTGATCCCTTCGCCCTGCGATGAGGAACACCATGGTCCCGGCAATGAGGGTGCCATGCCATGAGAGTCGTGTCACTGAGTGCCGGAGAAATATGTCACTGAGTGCCACGAGTCGGATCGCCGCCGACATGGCCCGCACGGCCGGCCACCGGGCCGGTGGAGCCCCGGACGACGAGTTGGGTGGGCAGGCGCAGGGTGCGGGGCTCACGGCGTTCACCGGCGAGGGATTGCGTCAGCAGCTCCAGGCCGAGTGAACCGGCCCGGTCCATCGGTACGGCGACGCTGGTCAGGGACGGGTGGGCGGTCTCGGCGAGCGGCGTGTCGTCGATGCCGACGACGCCGAGGTCGTCCGGGACGCGGACGCCGAGCCGCCGCGCTCCGGCGATCACCCCGAGGGCGACGAGGTCGTTGTGCGCGATGACCGCGGACGCGCCGGAGGCAACCACGCCCGCCGCGGCGGCGACACCCCCGGCCACCGACTCGGACTGGCGGCCCAGCACCTCCAGGACGAGATCAGCCCCCTCGGCCGCGGCCCTGGCCACGCCGAGGCGGTGCTCTCCGGCCCAGGAGTGCTGTGGGCCCGGGACGTACGCGATGTGGGTGTGGCCCAGCGCGGCCAGGTACTCGATGGTCTGGCGGAGGCCGTCGGTCGCGTCGGCGACGACACAGTCGGCGCTCGTGGTCTCGCGGTCGACGAGGACGACCGGGGTGTCACCGCACAGGGCGAGCACGTCCTCGGCGGCGAGCCTGGGCGCGCACACGATGAGCCCGGCGGAACCGTCGGCGAGCCGCGTGATCACCTCCCGCTCGCGGTCCGGGTCGAAGTCGGTGTCGGCCGGCGCGATCGTCTGCCGACGGTGCCAGCCCTGCGCTTGCACAGCCTTGACGAAGGTGCCGTAGACCGGGTTCGCGATGTCGGGGACGACCACGGCCACGGTCGCCGTCTCGGTGACGGTGCCCGGCTCCGGTCGCCAGGCCACTTGACGGGGCGGCGGCTCGTAACCCAGCTCTTGCGCGGCTTCCCGAACCTTGCGCAATGTTTCCGTACCCAGCCGATCGGGTTCGCTGAACGCCCGGGAGGCCGTGGAGAGGGCGACATTCGCTTGCTTGGCGACATCGGTCAGAGTAGGGGACATGAGGTCATCTTCGGCAAGCTTGCGCAAGATTGTCAATGTGTGCGGCAAGGTTCCACGCTGCGGCTTGGGGTCCCGCCGCCGCGCCGGACGCCGGCGTCTGCGTGGCCTGCGTCGAGGTGCGCGGCACGCCGGCATCGTTCAGCCGCGCGCCGTGAACTGGCTCCCCGTCCTCTCACCGTCGTCCGTGACCGCCGCGGCCACACAGCGGAAGACGCGCAGCCCCTTGTCCCACTCCACCGCTGAAGGCGGAATGATGTCGACGTTCCATTCGTCCGCGCTGTCATCGCCGCCCGGAACCATCGCCTCGGCCATGACCTTCTGCGAGCACAGCGCCTTGACGTCAGGATGCTTGACCAGGTCCCGCGCGTTGTTGGTCATGCCGTCCTCCGGCAGCGGGGCGATCGCGAAGGTCTCCCACACAGGCTTGGTCCGGCAGTCCGCACAGCTGACGGTGACGGTGGCGGAGACGGAGATGTCGACGATGCCGCTCCAGCACTCCGGGGTCGCGACACACCGGCCGCCCACGCCGTCGACGTCCGTCGCGGGGCAGTTCTCCGTCGTGGTCGCCACCCCGCCGAAACCGGAGGCGGCCTTGTTCTCGGCGTTCCATTCTTTCGAGCCCCACGGTGCCGTACCCCCAGCGCACACCCTGGGCAGAACGTCCGCCCGAGGTGAGGCGAGACTCTGACCAAGGGCTCGGACACCGGTACGCCCGGTTGGACCCGTTGTGTACTCCGGCGGCTACACCGCGGGGCCGAGGTCGCCTTCGAGTCGGGTCCGGGTGATCGGCGGGCGGTCCCAGAGGGCGAGGATCTCGTTGGCGAGGTCCACGGTCGGGCGCGGGGAGCGGTCGCCGCGCACCTCGATGCCCGCGGCCAGCAGGCTGCGCGGGACAGCCCCCGCGTCGAGGAGGACCCGCCAGTCCTCCGGCGGGAGTTCAAGGTACTCGAGTCCGCTCAACCGGGCGATCTCCAGCGGGTCGGCGAGCGTACCGGGGTAGGCGCTCAGGGTCCGCAGGCGGGGCAACCCGATGACGGGGGCGAGGCTGAACGGGTCCTCGTCCCACACGCCGATGTTCAGGACCTCAAGGCCGGGGTGGGCGGCGGCCTCGATGCTCCGCAGGCTGCGGTGGTGGACCCAGGCCACCGCCGGCGGCTCCTCGTCCCCACGACGACGACGGCGGCGGGGCTGCTCATCGGGCCCGCGCAGGACGAGATCCGTGAGGGAGTCGGCGACCAGGTCGGCACCGATGTTCTCCTCGTGGCTGAGGATGATGATCTGCCCCAGGTGGCCGCCCGGGGCCGGGGTCAGGTCTACCGCGAGCCGGTCGCCGCCGCCGTTGTCGCCGAAGGCGATCCAGCCGGGTGAACCGACCAGGCCCTGCACGGCGGCGTCGGGCGGGGTGACGACCGCCTCCTTCGCCGCGAACCGCCACAGGGAAGGACGGGACGACACATCGGCGATGTAGAGGTCGTCCAGGGCGAAGAGCTCGCAGCCGACCGCCATGACCTCACGCTCGGCCGCCTCGTGGTCGCCGGCCCAGTCCTGCCACCGCGCCCGTGTCACCCGGTACAGCACCTTGAGCTCGTCGGGCAGCGCGACACCGAGGCGTGCCTCCGCGGCGGCGATCTCGTCCTCCGTGGCGCCGACGGCGCCGGGTATCCGCTCGCGGAGCGTCCGCTCCAGCAGGGCGAGGTCCCTGGTCGGGGCCGGCACCGCGTCGGGCACCGGATCAGGCAGGCGGCGCCAGGGCTCGGGGAGGGCGCCCTCGACCAGGACCAGCGAACCGGGGTGCGGACTGCCGACGCTGGACTCCACGGCGGGGCTCGGGCCCAGCAGCCGGAGTACGGCCCTCCCGGCCTGTTCGATCCTCACCGTGAACGAGACGCCCTCGATGCCGAGGTCCACGAGCGCGCTCCGCACGCGCTGCACCGCGTCGAACTCGGCCTTCAGCTTGCCCTCGATCACAGATGCCTGCCCCGGCGGCGGCACCGGCCGCTTCAGGGGCACGCTCCACGCGCCTTGGCTGATCTGTCCCGCCACTTGGCCGCCGGTGGCGAAAGCCTCCGCCTTGTCGGCCCGCAGAAGCCTCAACAGCGGCTCCCACGTGGCGAAGTCGTGCAGCGGGGACAACGGGACCTCCGGTGGTTCCGGCGAACGTGGCGCAGTGATGCGCAGTGATTATGCGCGAGCTTCGTGACCGGCCCTCGGCAAGGACGCCGACGCGACCACGCTGCACGGCCGGGCCGACACCCTCGCCAAGGCCATGCGGGCCACCCTCCTGGACTCCTCGGCCGGGCGCTTCCGCGACGGCGTCGGCACGACCGACGGCGTCGGCACGACCCACAGCGCCCAGCACGCCACCGCCTTCCCCGTGGCGCTCGGCGTCGCGGACGGCCTGGACGGGGACGTGCTCGCCAAGCTGGGCGACACCCTGGCGGCGGGTGGCATGAAGGTGAGCGTGTACGGGTCGCAGTTCCTGCTCGACGCGCTGTTCCGGCTCGGTCGCTCCGACGCGGCGCTCGCGCTGCTCACCTCGACGGCCACCAACTCGTGGCTGCACATGGTCGACGCGCTGAAGGCCACGATCGTCACGGAGGCGTGGGACCCCGCG
This sequence comes from Streptomyces capitiformicae, assembly GCF_002214185.1. Classification (NCBI taxonomy): domain Bacteria; kingdom Bacillati; phylum Actinomycetota; class Actinomycetes; order Kitasatosporales; family Streptomycetaceae; genus Streptomyces; species Streptomyces capitiformicae. The sequence continues at coordinate 5,632,353 of NZ_CP022161.1, forward strand.
CTGAAGTCCAACATGACGCTCTCCCACGCCTGGGCATCCGCGCCCGCCAATGCCGTGGCCCGGCACATCCTCGGCGTCCAGGTCAGCGAGCCGGGCGCGGCCGAGTTCCTGGTCCGTCCCCGCACCGGCTCGCTGACCGAGGCCGAGGGAACGGTTCCCTCGGTGCGCGGGCCGGTAGCGGTCCGGGTGCGCCGCTCCGGGGACACGCACACGACGACGGTGACCGTGCCGCCGAACTCCCGTGCCGTGCTTGAGGTGGAGATCGGCGAGGCCGATCCGGCGGCGTACCGGGTGACGGGGCCGGCGCCCGGCGGCCGGGGGAAGGCGGAGGTCGAGTCGTTCACCGACCTCACGGGCACCGTGCTGCGGATCGGACCGGTCGGCTCGGGCACGACGGAGGTGGTGCGGAAGTGACGGAAACCCGGAACCTTGGCCTGAGCTGAGCTAACCTCGACATCTGGGGAGCGAACAGACGTACGTAGAAAGCCATTTCGGGGGTGTTGTGTCAGACCAGCGGCCGGTGCCATCGCGCTCGACGGCGGACAGGGCTCCGGCGCCGCGGCATACGGGTGCCCTGCCGCTGCGCCCCGGCGACCCGGACCGTATAGGTCCGTATGTGTCGCTGGGGCTGCTCGGCAGCGGCGGCATGGGGCGCGTCTATCTGGCGCGCCCCGCCGACGGCGACCCGGATCTCGTCGCGGTGAAGGTGATCAGGCCGGAGTACGCCGAGGACATCAGGTTCCGGCGCCGGTTCGAGCGCGAGGCGTCGGTTCACGGCCGCGTCCTGACCCCGCACTTGCCAAGGCTGCGCGGCACGGGTTTCCAGGACGAACTGCTGTGGATGGCCACCGAGTACGTGCCGGGGCTCGACCTGGCGGACGCCGTGCAGGAGGACGGTGCCCTCGCGCTGGCGGCCGTCTGGCGGCTTGTGGCGGAGCTCGGGCGGGCGCTCGCCGACCTGTCCGCCGCGGGGATCGTGCACCGGGATCTCAAGCCGTCCAACGTCCTGCTGTCCGCCCGGGGCGCGCATGTGATCGACTTCGGCATCTCGAAGGCCGCCGACGCGAGCGCGATCACCGGCACGGGCAACCGGGTGGGCACTCCCGCGTACATGTCGCCGGAGTACCTGAGGACCGGTGAGTGCGACACCGCGTCGGACGTTTTCTCGCTGGCCTGCACGCTGGTCTACGCGGCGACCGGGAGCGCCCCGTTCGGCGACGGTACCGGCGTCGACGTGATGCACCGGGTGGCGTTCGAGGAGCCCAACGCGAAGGTGATCGGCGAGGTCTCGGCGGCCGACGAGGCGCTCGCTTCGCTGCTGTCCGCCTGCCTGGGCAAGGAGCCCGGGGCTCGGCCGACTCCGAAGGAGCTGATCGAGGCGGCCGGGGCGCACGCCGGCACGCCAGGCACGTCCGGCTCACCGGGCACGTCCGGCTGGCCGGAGCCGCTCGGTGGCAGGGTGCTGGCCCGGCAGCAGGCGTACGAGGCGCTGCGCCGGCTGCCCCTGGCACAGCCCTCGCCCGAGGCCGCCGCGCACCCTTCCGCGCCCCCTTCCTCACCGCCGAACGCGACTCCGAAGCCCTCCGCCGACGCGGCCGGACAGTCGCCTCCGGCGCAGGGCCGCAACTCGACGCGGCGCAAGCGGGTGCTGGCGGGAGTCACGGGCGTGGCGCTCTGCGCGACAGTGGCCGCCGGTGTCTTCGTACTCACGCGCCCCGACTCTTCCGCCAGTGCCTCGCCGGAGGCGGGTACGTCGACCGCGGCGGGCGGTGTGCCCGGTGCCACCGTCTCCTCGACGGCACCCGGGGCCTCGGGCGGCGCGCCCGTACCGGATGGCGGGTCCTCCGTCTCGGAGGTGTCCGGCAAGGATGACAGCGTTGCCGACGACACCCCGCGCCCTGACGCCTCCGCCGACCACGACCGGCGCACCACCGCTCCTTCCGGTTCCGCCACCGAGTCCGGTGCCCCGCCCGAGACCGCCCCGTCCCAGAGCAGCGCGCCTCCCGATTCGGGGACCCCGGCCTGGATCTCGGACTGCACGCATTACTCGGGCAACGGCCGTACCCGGCTGGGGAACAGCGGCAAACGTGTGCTCCAGGTGCAGTGCATCCTGACGAAGCGCGGGTACGGCGTGGGCGACTCCGGCGTGGACGGCGAGTTCGGCACCGGCACGGAGGCGGCGGTTCAGGCCTTCCAGAGCGACAAGGGGCTGGACGTCGACGGAGTCGTCGGCCACGACACCTGGGCGGCGTTACGCGCCTCTGAGTGACCGCCGGGAACAGCGACGTCGCGGTCGGACACAGGCCCTCAGTCGACGAACAGCCCCCGTGCCGCGGCCCGGGCGTCGAACTCCTCCAGGTGGGCCTGGGCGTTCGGCAGGGCGTCGCACATCGCCTCCAGGAGGACCTGGCCGCCGGGTAGTTGTCGAAGCCGAGGGCGACGGCGAAACGGGTCACCGACGGCTGGCTCATCCCCGTCGAGCCGGGCCAGTTCCACGCTCGACAGGAACGGCGCGTCCGCGGCCTGCCGGACCAGGCAGTGCGCGATGCGGCGCTGCGTGGGGGTGAGCCGACGGTCTTCGAAGAGCCACTGCAGCTGTGCGGACGCGCCGTTCGTGTGATCCCCCTGCCGGTCAGCTCACCAGGCCGGCCTTCGTCAGCCATTCCTCGGCGACGGTGTCGGCGTCCTCCTTGTCGTTGACGAGCTTCTTCATCATGTCGAGCAGGTCCTGGGTGGTGAGCTTGGCCGAGACGGCGTTGAGCGCTTCCTTGGCCGTGTCGTTCACCGCGTCCTTGTAGACCAGCGGCGTGACGTTCTGCGAGGAGAAGAGGTTCTCCGGGTCCTCCAGGACCACCAACTTGTCGGCGACGATGGCGGGATCGGTGGTGTAGAGGTTGGCGGCCTGCACCTCGTTGTCCTTCAACAGCTTGACCAGGGTGGTCTGGGCGCCTCCGTCGAGCGGCTGGAACTTGCCGAACTCGACGCCGTAGACCTTCTTCAGACCGACCCCGCCCTGGGTGCGGGTCTTGAACTCGGAGCCCGCCCCGAGCGTCATGTCACCCGCGACCGGCTTGAGGTCGGCGAGAGTCTTGAGGTTGTACTTGGCTGCGGTCTCGGCGGTGACCGTGACGGAGTCCTTGTCCTCGGCCTGGGCCGAGTCGAGTATCTCCACCGACGACGGGAGTTTCTCCTTCAGTTCGGCGTTGATCTCCTCCGTACTGGTCGCGGTGCTGTTCTTGTCGACCGCCACCGACAGCAGGGCGCCGTTGTACTCGGGGAAGACGCCGATGCCGCCCTTGACCACCTGGTCGTAGTAGACCTCGCGGGCCCCGATGTCGAACTTGCGGGTCACCTTCAGGCCCTTGTCCTCCAGGGCCTGCGAGTAGATCTCGGCGAGGAGTTGGTTCTCGGGGAAGTTCGCCGAGCCGACGACGATGGACTTGCCGTCACCGCCGCCGCTGCTGCCCGTCAGCGGGTTGTCGTCGCTGTCGCCGCCGCCTCCGCAGGCGGTCAGGGTGAGTGCGGTGATCAGGCCGAACGCGGCGCCTCGGTACATGCCTCGCATGGGTGTTTCCTCTCTGCTCAGAACTCAGGATTTCGTCGCCGCGGCCCTGAGGCCCGGCGAGACGACGACGCGTCGCAGTGCGGTGAACACGGCCTGGACGACCAGCGCGAGAACGACGACGACCGTGGAGCCGCCGATGACCAACTCGTAGTCGTTGCGGGAGAGTCCGTCGACGATGAAGCGGCCGAGGCCCCCGAGGCCGGGGTAGGCGGCGACGGTCGCGGTGGCCACGACCTGGATCGCGGCGACCCGCAGCCCGAGGAGGATCAGGGGCAGCGCCATCGGCACCTCCACCCGGATCAGAATCTCCCACTCGGTCATGCCGACCCCGCGTGCCGCGTCCCGGGTCGCCGGGTCCACGCCCCGTACGCCTTCGAAGGTGTTGATGAGGATCGGCGGGACGGCGAGCGCGACCAGGGCGATCAGTACGGGTGTGGTGCTGAGTCCGGCGAGCGTGACGACGAGGACGACCAGGCCGAAGGTGGGGATCGCCCGCGCGAGGTTCGCCACGCTGGCCACGGCGAACGCGCCACGGCCGGTGTGTCCGACGAGAAGCCCGAACGTCAGCCCGATCAGGGCGGCGAACAGCAGCGACAGCCCGCTGTAGGTGAGGTGTTCCAGGAGGCGCTGCGGGATTCCCTCGTCGCCCTGCCACTGGGCCGAGGACGTCAGCCAGTCCCCCACGAGCTGGATCTGGTTCAGGAAGTCGTTCATGCCGCCGTCACCTTGCTCCGGGACCAGGGGGTGAGCAGCCGTTGCGCCAGGACCAGCAGGGCGTCGGTGGTGAGCGCCAGCAGCATGATCAGCACCATCGCGGTGACGATGGGGGTGGGGAAGTCGAGTTGGAGGCCGCGGGTGATGTAGTAGCCGAGGCCGCCCTGGCCGATCAGCTGTCCTACGGCGACGAGGCTGATGGAGGAGACGGCGGCGACGCGTACGCCGGCGATGACGACGGGTACGGCGATCGGCAGTTCGACCTGGACGACCCGGCGTACCGTGCCGAATCCCATCGCGGTGGCCGCGAGCCGCACCGGTTCGGGGACCGAGGCGAGGCCGTCCACGACGTTGGGCACCAGGACCGACAGGGTGTAGAGCGTCAGCGGGATCATCACCGTCTGTTCGGTCAGCCCCGTGTAACGGACGAAGATCATGAACAGGGCGAGGGACGGGATCGAGTACAGGATGTTGGCCACGGTCAGCACCGGCGGGTACAGCCAGCGCAGCCGGTGGCACAGGATCCCGAGCGGCACGGAGATGACCAGGCCGAACACGACCGGGAGCAGGCCGAGTCTCAGATGGACGCCGGTGTAGTCGGCCAGTTCGGCGGCGTGGTCGGCTATCCACTGCCACCGGACCAGCGGCTCGTCGTCGTTCACTTGTCGTCACCGCCCGGGCTGTCGGTGATCTCGTGGACGTCCGCGACGCCGACGACCGCGCCGTCCGCGTCGACGCCCACCGCGAGCCGGGCGGGCGACAGCAGTGCCGAGTCGAGGGCGGCCCGTGCCGAGTCGCCGACGAGGCTGAAGGTGTGGCCGAGCGGGGCCGGCGATACGTCCGCGAGCGTGCCGCTGTCCGGGAGTTCGGCGACCGGGGCCCAGCCGAGCGGTCGTCGGGCGTCGTCGACGATGAGCACCCAGGGCTCCTTCACCGCCCTGGCCTCCGCGACCGGGGTGGTCGCCGACAGCACGGGTCCGTCGCGCAGGGGGACCTCGGCCGCCTTGACGAAGGACAGCCGGCGGATGCCGCGGTCGTGTCCCACGAAGTCGGCCACGAACTCGTCGGCGGGGCGGGTGAGCAGCCGCTCGGGGGTGTCGAACTGGGCGAGCCTGCCGCCCGTGCGGAACACCGCGATGTTGTCGCCGAGTTTGATCGCCTCGTCGATGTCATGGGTGACGAACACGATCGTCTTGTGCAGCTCCTTCTGCAGCCGGATGAACTCCGCCTGCAGCTCCGCCCGCACGATCGGGTCGACCGCGCTGAACGGCTCGTCCATCAGCAGCACCGGCGGATCGGCGCCCAGCGCCCTGGCCACGCCGACGCGCTGCTGCTGCCCGCCGGAGAGCTGGTTCGGGTAGCGCTTGGCCATCTCGGCCGGCAGGCCCACCAGTTCCAGCAGCTCGGCCGCCCGCGCCCGCGCCTTCTTCCGGCTCCAGCCGAGCAGCAGCGGGACGGTCGCTATGTTGTCGAGGACGGTACGGTGCGGGAACAGCCCCGCGTGCTGGATCACATAGCCGATGCCCCGCCTCAACTCGGGGGCGTTGACCTCCCGGATGTCCCGGCCGCGCAGGCTCACCGTCCCGGTCGTCGGCTCCACCATGCGGTTGATCATGCGCAGCGTCGTGGTCTTGCCGCAGCCGGAGGGACCGACCAGGACCGTGATGCCACCCTCGGCCAACTCCAGGGACAGATCGTCCACCGCTGTCGTGCCGTTCGGATATTTTTTACTCACCGCGTCGAATCTGATCAAAGCTGCCCCTCAACCGACTGCATATGGCCATTCAGCGTTGTCCGTGACTGAATGGCAGTCAATGGTCCGGCGTGAACGGCACGTTACGTTCACACGAAACCGAGCCCCGGATGCCTGGAATGATCAGGTTCCACGGTTGATGTGCGTCGCATAATGGGCCGTGGTGGGAGGAGCGTCATGATCAGCGTCGACGTGCACCAGCATCTGTGGACCCCCTCGCTGGTGGCGGCCCTGCGGTCCCGCCGTGAGCCGCCGTTCCTGGACGGCTGGACCCTGTTCCTGGACGGTGAGCCGCCGTACGAGGTCCCACCCGCCGACCACGATGTCGCCCGGCGCACGGAACTCGCCGCCGCGGACGGGCTCGGCCGGGTGCTCGTGTCGATGTCCGCGCCGATCGGCGTCGAGTGGCTGCCGTCGGCCGAGGCCCGGCCCCTGCTCGACGCCTATCACGAGGGCGCCGCCGCGCTGCCCGAGCCGTTCGGCGCCTGGGCGGCCGCCTGTGTCCGGGACATCGACGCGAGCGCGACGGCCAAGGACCTCGACCAGGGTTTCGTCGGCCTCCAGCTCCCAGCCAACGCCCTGGCCGACGCGACCGGTTACGCGCGCTGCGCCCCGCTGCTGGAACTCCTCGAAGGGCGGGACCTCCCGCTGTTCGTCCACCCGGGGCCCGCGGCCGCCGCGCCCGAAGGTCCCGGCTGGTGGCCCGCGATGGTCCCCTATGTACAGCAGATGCACGCCGCCTGGTTCGCCTTCCGGGCCTTCGGCCGGCCCCGCCATCCACGCCTGCGGGTGTGCTTCGCGCTGCTGGCCGGGCTCGCCCCACTGCACGGGGAGCGGTTCGCCGCCCGGGGCGACAAAGACACGGCCGGGGCCGATCCGAACGTGTTCGTCGAGACCTCCTCGTACGGCCCGACCGCCGTCGACGCGGTCGTCCGCGCCCTGGGTGTGGGCGCCGTCGTCCAGGGCTCGGACCGGCCCTACGGAGAGCCGCCGCACCACCCCGGTTTCGGCCTGGGCGGCGCCGCCGCGTACGCCTTTCGCATCGCCAATCCCCGGCGGCTGCTCACCGGGAGGGAGTCAACTTGACCCGGCTCTGAAGGGCCGGGCTTGGAGGTAGTGCCCAACTGTCTGCTGGGTTGACTCCTCCGTCCAGACACCCCGTTATGGGGTGGCAGGGACGCGTGACTCACGCCCCGCGTTCCACACGCTCTCGCCACGGGTGGCGATGTTGTGGGAAGCGTTCCGGTCGGCGTGGGCAACGACCCCGCACCCCCGGCAGATGAATAGTCCCTGGTCGACACGGCTGCGTTTGTCGACGTGGCCGCACTCGGCGCATGTCTGGGACGTGTACGCGGGATCGACGAAGACCAGGGGCACGCCTGCCCGCTTGGCCTTGTAGACGATGAAGTCTGCGAGCTGGGCGAAGGACCAGGAGTGGAGCGCGACCCGTTGGGGCTTGCGGAGCCGTACCCTCTGCCGGATTCCCTTGAGTTCTTCCAGGGAGATCCCGGCCGAGGTGCGTTCAGCCTCGGTCACGATCGTCTTGGCGATGATGTGGTTGGTGTTCTTGACGTGCCGCGCCTCGCGGCGGGAGCGCTCCTTGAGCCGGCGCTTGGCGGACTTGGTGCGCTTCTTCTGGAGCTTGGCCCGCAGGGCAAGCTGCCTCTTGCGATACCGGTTCAGGGCGCGTCCGGCGGCCTGGTAGCCGGTGGATGCGGTGGCGATGTCGACGATGCCGAGGTCCACGCCGATGAAGCCGTCCGGCTCGTACGTCTCGGCCTCGACAACCTCGCACGTGGCGATCAGATAGAAGACGCCGTCACGCTCGATCAGGTCGGACTCGCCCTTGCGGTACTGCTGGAGCACCTTGAGCGCGTTTGCCGAGCACACGAACCGTACGCCCTTCAACCGGCCTTCGGTGGTCCAGATCGAGACCGTCCGCTGGTCGTACTGCCAGCTCAAACACCGGTCGTCATACGGCTGCGCGGCATCGGGACGGAACGTGATCGGCTTCGACTCCGCCTTGCGGCGGCGCTTCGACTTCGGCTTGCCGAGGTTCCCGGCCCGGATGTTCGCCCTCAAGGTGGTGTAGGCGTCGCGCACCTTCTTGATGGTGTGCTGGGCGGCCTGCGCCCCGAGACCTTCGGCCTTCAGACGCGGGTAGGTGTGCTTGCGCAGGTCGTACTCACGTGGCACCCCGTGGGCGAACGCCACTTCGGAGACCCAGCACGCCAGATCGTTGACCGTGCGCAGGGTCGCGGACAGCGCGGCGGCCTGCTCGGCCTCCGGCATCAGCTTCACCTGCGTCACGATCTTCACGACGATCACCGTACTACAGTTGATCTATGTCACCACGCTGGGAGCAAAACCCCAACATTCGCAGGGGTCGTACGGTCGTCCACACCCTCCACGCCCACTTGGTCTTCACACCCAAGTACCGGCGCGGACCGTTCACCGACGAGATCCTTACGCGCTGCGAAGAGATCATGCGGGCCGTGTGCGCCGACTTCGAAACCGAGCTGGTGGAGTTCAACGGCGAGCGTGATCACGTCCACCTGCTCGTGCACTACCCGCCCAAGGTCGCCATCTCGCGGTTGGTCGGCTCCCTCAAGGGGGTGTCCGCCCGCAGGCTCCGCCAGGAGTTCCCCGGCCACATCCGCAAGTACCTGTGGGGCGACCACTTCTGGTCCCCGTCCTACTTCGCCGCATCCTGCGGCGGCGCACCGCTAGAGATCCTCAAGGAGTACATCGAGAACCAGAAGCGAACCGACTGAGGGCAACAGTGCAGACCCGTGCGCCCGTGCAGGTCACCCCTGTCTTGAGAAGCGCTTCCTCCCGGGCGTGAACGCCCGGGGTTCCGCGCTAGATCATGCTGAAAGCCCACCAACGAGGTGCGGCGGTCAGCGGCCGGGGCGGATCAGCCCCGTCAGGTAGCGCCACAGCGACGAGCGCCGGCGGGCTGACGGGTCCGGCAGCACGCTCTCGGGAGACTCCGCGTCCGGCTCCGCCGCGGACTCCGGCGTCGGCTCCGCTGCCAGGCTGTCGACCGGCGGTCGCTCGGGGGTGGCGGCCAGTTCGTACCGTACGGGCAGCGAGCGCAGCCCCCGCATGAACGGGGAGGAGCGCCACGGGAGTTGGTCGACGGGGAGGGCGAGGTCCAGATGCGCGAACCGTTCGAAGAGGCGGCCGACGCCGACCGCGGCGACCGTCGAGGCGAGTTCGCGCGCCGGGCACTGGCGGCGGCCGGCGCCCCAGGAGAGGTGGGCCCGGGTGCTGACGGTGGTGCTCGGCGCCACGTGGTCGGCGAACAGGGGGTCGGCGTGCGCGGCGGCGGAGGAGACCCACACCGGGTCGCCCGCGCGGATCGTGTAGTTGCCGAGCGGGGTGTCCTCGGTCGCGAAGCGCGGGACGAAGTTCACCAGGGGTGGCTTGCGCATGACAACACGGTTCATGGTCTCCCGGACCATCCCGGCGGACAGGCTGGCGCGCACGCTGCTCTCGCCTGAGAGGACCTCGACGACCGTGTTGGATATGAGGATGCCGACGTGGTCGGAGGTCATGCCCAGCAGCATGAACAGCTCACGGGCCAGTTCGTCGAGCGAGAGGTCGGGGTGAGCGGCCAGCAGGTAGGAGGGGAAGTCCTCCCCCGGCGTCTTCAGCTTCGTCGCCGCGAGTTCGGCCAATGCCCCCAGCAGCCGTTGCAGGGCGGGTTCGGCGTCCGGGCCCGCGTCCAGCACGCGCCACATGTCCATGAGCGCGTCGTCGCCCTGGGAACCGGGAAAGCCGAGCAGATGGCTGGCCACCATCAGCGGCAGCGGCCTGGAGAACTGGGCGGACAGGTCCGCGTGCCCCGTGGTGCCGGCCTGTCCGACCAGGGTGATCAGATCGTCGGCGTAGGCGGTGACGGCCGTCTTCAGCCGCTTCGCCTGCGGGTGGCGTGGGTCCTGGAACGGCTTCAGAGCCGCGTCCCACGCCGTGCGCAGCGTCCCGTATCCGGGGCCGCCCTGGATCAGTACGTGGTTGACCTCCAGGGACGGCCCGAGCGGCCAGTCGGCGGGCACCCGGCCCTCGGTGCGGGCCCGCCAGTTCTCCAGGCCCTTCGGCCACGCGCCGTCGTCCTGGAGCACCTGGAGCGCCTCGCGGTAGCCGAGGACAAGCCAGGCGGGTACGCCCAGCAGGTCGACCGGCGCCACCGCGCCGTGCCGCTGCCTCAGCCGCTCATAGACGAGGGAGGGACGCATCTCGTAGTCCCGTGTCAGCAGCGGCTGGGGATCCAGCTCCTCCAACCGAGTGTCGTCCGTGTTCACGGACCCGCTCTCGCCCCACCCGGATTCCACCGCCATGCCGCCGCCCCTCCGACACTCCCCGTACCGGCACACCTTCAGCCGGTAGCCGGAAACCGTGGGGACCCTACCCCAGGCCCCACCGTGCGGTGAACGATGGGGTCACTACTGGTAGGGGGAACTCCTCCCACCTGTCCCGATGTGCCGGGAAGGTCAGTTCCCGCCGCGGGCGGCCTTGACGAACGCGGCGATCAGGGCGGGGTCCTTGACGCCTCGGCTCTGCTCCACGCCGCTGGAGACGTCGACGCCCCAGGGCCGCGTGGCGTCGACGGCGTCCCGTACGTTGTCCGGGGTGAGGCCGCCGGCGAGGATCCACCTCTCCCCGGCGCCGGCCAGCGTCTTCCTGGACCAGTCCCAGGCGATGCCGGAGCCGGGCACGGGGGCGTCGAGGAGGAGCATGTCCTCGCCCATCTCCCCGCAGCGCGGCACGGAGTCGCCGAACGCCGCGGCGCGGATCAGCGTCCAGCCGCCCGTCGCCAGGTCGTCGTAGTAGCCGCGGTCCTCCGGGCCGTGCAGCTGAACGGCCCGGATGCCCGAGTCGGTGGCCAGGGAGCGTACGTCGTCGAGGGGTTCGTCGCGGAAGACGCCGACCGTCAGGACATGCTCCGGTACGCGATCGCACAGCCGTGCGGCGGTGCTCGCGTCGATACGGCGCGGGCTGGCCGAGAAGACGAACCCGATGGCGTCGGCGCCCGCCTCGACGGCCGTGTCGACGTCACGCTCGGTCTTCAGTCCGCAGATCTTGATGAACAGGGGGTCATGGGAGTCGCTCACGGCCCTAGCCTGCCGCATCGGCCGACGGGAGGCACGGGCGTCTCGCGATGTCGGCTCCCTGCCTCAGTTCCACGCTCCGGACAGGCGCCGGGTGACGATCGCGCTGAGGGCCCGTACGCCGTGTGTCGAGCCGGGGTCGATGCCGGTGAGTTCCCGGACCCGGCGCAGGCGGTAGTCCAGGGTGCGGGCGTGGACGTTGAGAGCCGCAGCCGTGGCCCCGCGGTGCATGTCGTGGAGGTAGTAGGCGTCGAGCGTGACGAGGAGGTCCGGACCCTGTTCGAGGTGTCGCGCCACCGTGCGGAGCCAGTCGTCGGCGAACGGCAGGTCCGCGACGGCGAGTTCGACGAACACATCGGCCACCGTGTGCGGTCGCAATCCGGCGGAGGCCCGGCGCAACGGGGCCGCCCTGCTGATCCGCCGGGCGCGGTCGAGGGCGTCGGCGAGCTCGGACCGCTGTGCGGTGGCGGTGCCGACGGCACAGGGCCGGCCCAGGGTCCCGGCGAAGTCCCGTACGAGGTCGAGTACGGCTTCGGGAATCGCGTCGGGGACGTCGTACGGCACCTCGGTTTCCGTCGCGCCGGTCTTCAGGGGAACCAGGGCGATCAGTTCACCGCCCCGCTCTCCACCCTCGGGGCACCACATGACCGGGGCCCGATGAATTTTCACCAGGGCCTCTATATCGCTTTCCAGGGCGCGATCACCGGTGGGACGGTCCGGCACTCGGATCACCGTCACCGCGTAGCATTCGGGTAATTCCATGCCCACGGCCGTCGCGAGTTCCGCTGCCATGGAATCCTCGGTCACGAGTGCTCGGGTCAGCAGGGCGATCTGCTCGACATACGGCAGGCGACGCCGTAGTACGGTCACGAATCCCTGGCTGTAGGCGCTGATTCCGCGTTCGCCCTGCGGGGCGAACCAGCCCATCATCCGCATGAGTTCGTCGACGCCGCCGCCCCGCTGGGCGTCGGTCGCCTCGTTGATGTCGCGCAGCATGAGCGCGGTGTGCAGCCGCAGGACCCGCTGCCGCGCGTCGAGCGACATCCCGGCCCCGGCCCGCAACTCGCCGATCGCGGCGATGTAGTCGAGATCGTCCGCGCTCAACTCGGTGTTGTCCGGTGAGAGTTCGATGGTACGGCGGCGCAACCACACCGCGTACTCCAGCGTCTCGTCCCGCGCCCGGCGGTTCGTCTCCAGGAAGGCGAACTCCGGGATCTCACGTCTGTATGCCTCGACCTCCCGGCGGGCGTTGGTCGACGCCCGCCGGGCCAGTTCGGCGAAGAGGGTCCCCATGGGCGCGAGCATGTCATCCCCGCCGAACAGGTCGACAGGCGAAAACCGGACGACCCTTTTATCACTTCGCGTAAATCGACGACGAACGCGTTGCCCGCACTTTTGTCACAGTGCGCAAAATTCCCGGATCGAGGCTTTCCCATCGTTAGCTCCGCTTGTGGAGGGAGTGTGAAGTGGGCTTAATGGGAGCCGCGTCCACGCCCGAGGGGGAACACCGCAGTCGGCATTCCGGCAGGACCGGCGGTCGACGGTATGGGCGGAGGTGCGCAAATTTCTCATCTGCGCGCCACCAGATGGCGTTTCTTCAAACGGGAGGGAAAGAAGATGAAATCAGGTATGCGAAAGAGAATCGCGGCGACGTTCGCGGTCATGGCCACGTCGACGGCGCTCCTGCTGAGCGCCCCGGGCTCCGCCTCGGCCGCGCCCGCCGCCACCCCCAGCCTGCGCGCCTTCGGGATCACCGGTGACGGCACCCTGATGGCCGCGTTCTGGACCGACCGGCCCGACGTGCTCAACTGGGTCAGGACCGTCACCGGCCTCAGCGGTGACACGGGCCTGGTCGGCATCGACTTCCGGGTCCAGGACGGCCTGATGTACGGCGTCGGCAACAAGGGCGGCATCTACACGATCAAGACGCCGACAGGCACCCAGGACGTCGTCGTCACCAAGGTGTCCCAGCTCCAGTACGCACTGCACGGCACGAACTTCGGCGTCGACTTCAACCCGGCCGCCGACCGGCTGCGCGTGATCAGCGACAACGGCCAGAACCTGCGGCACAACCTCAACGACCACACGACCATCCAGGACCTGAACCTCACCACCCCGGGCATCGAGGGCACGACCAAGGGTGTCTCCGCGGCCGCTTACACGAACAACGACCTCAACGCGACCACCGCGACCACCCTGTTCGACGTCAACACGACCAGCGACCAGGTCGTCATCCAGTCCCCGGCCAACAACGGCACCCTGGCCCCGACCGGCAGCCTCGGCATCGACGCCCAGATCAACGCCGGCATGGACATCTACAGCACGCTGAGCGGCGGCAAGACGGTCGACAACATGGCCTTCGCCTCCCTCACCGCGGCCGGCGCCGGCTCGCCGTCGCTGTATACGATCAACCTCTTCACCGGCCAGGCCACCCTCGTGAACGACGCCGCCAAGTCCAAGTTCCCCCTGAACATCACGGACGTGGCGGTCTCCCTCACCGGCAGCTGAGCCCCGTCGGCAGGATCACCCCTCGCCGCGGCCCGGCCATTCCGGGCCGCGGCGTTGTCGTGGCCGACGGGTACGTCATACCGGTCGGCGTCCCTCCGCCGTAGCCACGGCGAACCCGGCGATCCATGCCGGGACGGCCTCGTAGAACCGGGACGTCATCGCGTACGGCCCGGTGGCGGCGAGGGAGGCGAACGCGGCGATCCACATTCGGACCTCGTGGGCGGAACCGCCGGCCTCCTTCGCCATGCCCTCCACGGTCCAGGAGTCGAACTCGGCGAGTTCGCCGCGCTCCAGGTGGTCGAGGAGCCGGTTGTCCCAGGCGGGGTTGATGGGGATCATCGCGGTGGACCCGGCGGCGTAGTCGCGGCCCGCCTGGACGACCCGCTGCTCGCCCTCCGCGCCCCTTTGAGGCCTGCGGCCTCAGAGGCGTGCGGTCTCAACCGGGTCGGAAATGCCGGCGGCCGACGGGCAGGCATCGTGCCTGTGCCGTCGGCCGTCTTGGTGGGGCGGGAGGTGGGGTCAGCGGGGCATGTCGTCAGGGCTGTGGGGACGTCGGCCAGCCAGGAGGGTTCCGCGGTGAACAGGACCACGGTGCCGGTCGGGAGGTCCGCCTCGGTGACCCGGCGGAAGCCGCCGGCCTCGAAGGCGCCCTGTGCGGCGGTGTCGTCCTCAGCCGGTGCTGCGACAACGCGGCGGCAGAGCGGGGCGGCGGCGAAGAGCGCGGTGACGAGGCCGTTCAGGGAGCGGCCGACCAGGGGCTGGGCGGTCTCCCCAGCCGTCGGCTCCACGGCGATGTCGTGGCCGCCGTACGGGTAGCAGACGCGCAATGGGGGGTCTCGCACGCGGTGGAACCTCACGTCGATGGCGAGAGGTGTGATCACGGCGGTGTCAGGGGTTCTCGGCCATGCGGCGGAGTTCGGCCTTGGCCAGCTTGCCGCTGGCGTTGCGGGGGAGTTCGCCGACCAGCATCAGCCGGGTGGGGAGTTTGTAGCGGGCGAGGTGACGGCCGGCGAAGTCGCGTACCTCTTCCAGGGTGAGGGCCTTGCCGGGGGCGCAGGTGAGCACGGCCAGGACGGTCTCGCCCCACTTCGGGTCGGGGATGCCGATGACGGCCGCTTCCAGGACGCCGGGGCAGGCGGCGAGGACGCGTTCCACCTCGGCCGGGTAGATGTTCTCGCCACCGCTGATGATCATGTCCTTGAGGCGGTCGACGATGTAGTAGAAGCCGTCCTTGTCACGGTGGGCGATGTCGCCGGAGTGGAACCAGCCCGCTTCGTCGAAGGCGGCGCCGGTGGCTTCCGGGTTGTTCCAGTAGCCGGCGGTGACGTTGGGGCCGCGTACGCAGATCTCTCCCCGGGTGTCGGCCTCGTCGATCCGGGCGCCGGTGACCGGATCGGTGAGACACACCTCGGTGTACGGCATCGGGGCGCCGGCGGAACCGGCTTTCTCCAGGGTCAGGGGGGCCGGGAGGTACGTGGCGAAGGGGGCCGTCTCGGTGAGCCCCCAGGCCTGCTGGAGCAGGATGCCGTGTTCCGCGTAGTCCTTGATGAGCTGCGGTGGGACGGGCGCGCCCGCGACGACCGCCGACCTGAGCGCGCCGAGGTCGGCCTCGGCGAAGCCGGGCACGCGGGCGACGGCGGCGCACATGGCGGGGACGGCGAAGAAGGAGGTCACCCGGTACTCGACGAGGTCGGACAGGAACCGGGCCGGGTCGAAGGCGCGGCGCAGGACGACGGTGCCGCCGCGCAGCAGGGTGCGCAGGGTGAGGGCGTTGAGGCCGCCGATGTGGAAGAGGGGGGCGACGGCCAGGTTCACGTCGTCGGAGCGGGTGTCGACCATGCTGTCGACATTGACCGCGTTCCACCACAGGTTGCCGTGGGTGAGCATGACGCCCTTGGGGCGGCCGGTGGTGCCGGAGGTGTACATCAGGGCGGCGAGGTCGTCGTCGTGCAGCGGCACCGCCTCCCGGGTGGGCCGGTCGGCGCCGAACAGCCGCGAGAGGGGGATCCATACGGCCGCGGTCGCCTCGGCGGCGGGGCAGGCGGGGTCGGTGTCGACCAGGAGGTGGCGGCGGGCGGGGATGTCGTCGAGGACGGACTCGACGAGTTCGCGGTGTCCCTCCTCGACGACCACGGTGTGGACTCCGCTGTCGGTGAGGATGTGGCGTACCTCGTCGGCGGCGAGCCGGAAGTTGACGGGGACGAAGACGGCGCCGAGGTGGGCGGCGGCGAACAGTGTCTGGAGGAAGGTGACGCTGTTGAAGCCGAGGTAGCCGATCCGGTCGCCGCGGCGCAGCCCCTGTTCGGCGAGTCCGGCGGCCAGCTCGACCGCGGTGCGGCTGAGGTGGGCGGCGGAGAACTCCTGGCCCTCGTAGACGACGGCGGTGGGCGTGGGGTAGGTGGCTCTGCGGTGCAGGGCGGCTGCGGGGCTGATGTCGACGGCGGCCATGGCGTCGGCTCCTTCGATCGCTGTCGTACGCAAACGGAAGCGGAAGCGGAAGGTTCTATTACAGACCGATGGCGCCGTCGGCGGTGCGGAAACCGCGTACGGCGATACCGCCGCCTGGTCAGCCTCGGGTGTGTGCTGGCCCTGCCGGAGACCCGGGACGGGGACTTCGAGAGCTGACCGGCGCCGACGAGCCGGACACCGTCAGCATCGGCCGACGGTGTCCGGCTCGTCGGGAAGTGCCTGTTCGGCCCAGATGGTCTTGCCGGTACGGGTGTGGCGGCTGCCCCAGCGCTGGGTGAGCTGCGCGACGAGCAGGAGGCCGCGGCCGCCCTCGTCGAAGGCGCGGGCCCGCCGCATATGGGGGGCTGTGCTGCTGGAGTCGGAGACTTCACAGATGAGGGTGGTGTCGCGGATCAGGCGC
Source organism: Streptomyces capitiformicae (assembly GCF_002214185.1). Classification (NCBI taxonomy): domain Bacteria; kingdom Bacillati; phylum Actinomycetota; class Actinomycetes; order Kitasatosporales; family Streptomycetaceae; genus Streptomyces; species Streptomyces capitiformicae. The sequence continues at coordinate 5,648,876 of NZ_CP022161.1, forward strand.
AGCTGGATGGGGGGCTCGCCGTAGCGGATGGCGTTGGTGACCAGTTCGCTGACCACGAGTTCGGTGACGAAGGCGACGTCCTCCAGCTGCCAGGCGGCGAGTTGGGCGCAGGTCAGCTTGCGGGCCTGGGCGACGAAGGTGGGGTCGGCGGGAACGTCCCAGGTGGCGACCTGCTCGGCGTCCAGGGCGTGGGTCCGGGCCAGGAGCAGGGCGACGTCGTCGGCGGGGCGGTCGGTCAGCAGGTCGCGCAGGACCCCGTCGCAGGTCTCCTCCAGGGGGCGTTCCGTGCCGCCGAGGGTCCGCCCCAGCAGGGCGAGTCCGTCGTCCAGGTCGCGGTCGGGGGCCTGGACGAGGCCGTCGGTGTAGAGGGCGAGCACGCTGCCCTCGGGGACGTCGAACTCGGCGGTCTCGAAGGGCAGACCACCCAGGCCCAGCGGTGGCCCGGTCGGCAGGTCGAGGAACGCGACGGCGCCGTCCGGGGCGACCAGGGCCGGCGGCGGATGGCCTGCCCGGGCCATGGAGCAGCGGCGCGAGACCGGGTCGTAGACGGCGTACAGGCAGGTGGCCCCGATCTCACCCGGGCGGTCCGGGTCCAGGTCCAGGTCTTCGGAGGCGCCCGTCCTCGACTCGGCGTCCAGGCGCAGCACGATGTCGTCGAGCCGGGTGAGCAGCTCGTCCGGCGCCAGGTCCACATCGGCCAGGGTGCGCACGGCGGTGCGGAGCCGGCCCATGGTGGCGGACGCCTGCACACCGTGGCCCACGACGTCGCCGACCACGAGCGCGACCCGGGCTCCGGACAGCGGGATGACGTCGAACCAGTCGCCGCCGATACCGGCCTGGGAGCTCGCCGGCAGGTAGCGGGAGGCGACCTCGACGGCCGCCTGCCGGGGCGCCTGGTGGCGCAGGACGCTGCGCTGCAGTCGGAGCGCGAGGGCGTGCTCGCGGGTGTAACGGCGGGCGTTGTCGACGCACACGGCGGCGCGGGACGCGAGTTCCTCGGCGAGCAGCAGGTCGTCCTCGCCGAAGGGCTCCGGTGTGCGGTGGCGGGCGAGGATCGACAGGCCGAGGGTGACCCCGCGGGCGCGCAGTGGGACCGCCATCGCCGAGTGGATGCCATGGGCCTCGATACTGCGGGCCCGTTCCGTCGAGCCCGCCGCCCACCGCTGCCGGGTGGCGTCGTCGGCCGCGTACAGCACACCCCGGCCGGTGGTCAGGGCGCGGCCCGGTGTGGAGTCCTCTTCGTAGGTGTGTCTGCTGCCGACCGGGATCACGGCCTCGGGGCAGCCCTCCAGCACGGACCGGTGGGCGGCACGACGGAAGAGCAGGGGTCCGGCAGTGGGCAAGGGGGGCGCTTCCTCACCGGCGAGCACCGGGTCCAGCAGGTCCACGATGACGAAGTCGGCGAAGTAGTCCGTGCAGACCTCCGCCAGCTCCTCGGCGGTGCGCGTCACGTCCAGCGTGGAGCCGATCCGGGTGGTGGACTCGTTGAGCATGGTCAGCCGCCGCCGGGCCAGGAACTGCTCGGTGCTGTCCATCGCCGCCAGGCACATCCCCCGCACTTCGCCGACGTCGTCCCGCAGCGGGCTGAGGGAGACCAGCCAGGCGTGCTCCCGGGACTCACCGGGCGCGCGCAGCCATGCCTCGTACGGCAGGGACTCGCCCGTGCGCAGTACGTGCCTCACGGCGTCGCCGATCCCCGCGAAGCCCGGCAGCTTGCGCCTGCCATCGGCCGACTCCCCCACCCGGCGGCCCAGCAGCTCCCGCTCCGGTCTGCCCATCACCTCTTCCATGGCGGAGTTCGCGGACACCGCGAGCCCGTCCTGGTCGAAGATCGCCATCGGTACGGGGAACTGCTCCAGGGCCCACCATCGCAGCCGTGCCGTCGGTTCCGGCACCGTGGCCGTGAGGAACCACTGGGTCTCCCCCGCCGAGTCCAGCAGTGGATGTGCGGCCAGCTCCAACTCCACGGGGTGGCCGTCCCGGTGCCGTACGTGAATCGTGCCGCGCCATTCGCCCGGCTCGGCGAGGCTGCGCAGGGCCGAGGCCGGAAGGGTGTCGCTGAGCAGTTCGGCCGCCGGGCGGCCGGTGACCTCCCCGGGCTCGTGTCCGAGCAGTCGACGGGCCTCGGCGCTCCAGGCGACGACCAACCCCCTGGCGTCGATCGCGGCAGAAGCGACACCGAGTTCGCCCATCGTTCCTTCTCTCCACCCGCCCGGAGCCACCGTCGGTGAACTCACGGATCACCTGCGCAGCAGTACGTTCAGGGTTCATTGTGCGCCGGGCGCACCACGCAGCGTGCGCGACTGCTCGCAATGCTCCGGCCAGGGGTACGGCGTATCGGACCACCTTCGTCCGAAACGGACGCAGGATTCCCCTAGAGTCCTTCCGACGGACCCTAACGACGACGCCACGGCAGCACCTGGCGGTCGTCCCCGGCGGCGTCCGCGCACTGGAGCGCGTCGGTGATCGCCTCGCCGATCTCCGCGAGTTGGGTGACCTGCTCCGGGGTCAGCGCATCGAAGACGGCCCGGCGTACGGCCTCCACATGGCCCGGGGCCGCGCGCTCCAGCAGGCCCTGCCCTTGTGCGGTGAGGACAGCGAGCTGGTTGCGGCGGTTGGCGGGGTCCTCCCGGCGGTCCACGTAACCGGACTCCTGGAGCCGGGTCACCGCATGGGTGAGCCGACTGCGGGTGATCTTCAGCCGCTCGGCCAGCTCCGACATGTTCAACGTGTGCTCGGGGGCCGAGGAGAGGTGGACCAGGAGGACGTAGTCCGCGTGCGTCACCCCCGCGTCCCGGCGGAGCTGCCGGTTGAGGTGGTCGGCCAGCAGCGTGGAGAAGTCGATGTAGGCCAGCCAGGCCCGCCGCTCCTCGCTGTTGAGCCAGCGTGGCGAAGTGGTCATGGTCACACCGTATCGGGCAGCGATTGAACCTTCAAACGATAGCGGCGGACGACGGGCTACCGGCGCGGCGCGAGCCCATCCATGGCGTGGATGGACCGGATACCGGATTCGGATCGCTCGGAGGATGGTGGCGCAGGCCACGGCCCCCCATAGTCATCCCTACCCGCACGCCGCTGTCCGGATCAGCCGCCGCCGTGCGGCCATCCGCAGCATGCCGTGCGCCTTGTGCGCCCGTGAAAGGCATGCCCGCTCCCGCACATACGTCTACACGTCCCTGGAGTCGCCATGCCCGGTTCCATGCCCCCGTCCCGCACCGCGGTGGACGACACCGCTCCGTCACCGGTCGCCACCTCTGGCCCGGCGCATCTGCTGCGCCTGACCTTGCTGATGGCGGGCAGCTGTCTGCCGGTCCTGGGGGCAGTGCTGATCGCCCCGGTGCTGCCGAGGATGCAGGACCACTTCGCCTCGACGCCGGGGGCGAAGGCGCTGGTACCTCTCGCGCTGACCGTTCCGGCGCTGTCGCTGGCACTGCTGGCCCCGTTCGCCGGGGTGATCGTGGACCGGCTCGGCCGCAAGCGCCTGCTGGTCGTGGCGACCGTCCTGTACGCCATGTTCGGAACGGCGCCGCTCTGGCTGGACTCGCTCGGCGCGATCATCGCCAGCCGTGCCCTGGTCGGTGTCGCCGAGGCCGCCATCATGACCTGCTGCACCACACTGATCGGCGACTACTACAGCGGCCGGCAGCGGGTGAAGTACCTGGCGCTGCAGGCCGTGTGCACCTCCGCGTCGGCCACCGCCTTCTTCGTGGTCGGCGGCGCCGTCGGTGCGGCGGGCTGGCGCGTGCCCTTCTGGATCTACGCCGTGAGCCTGGTGATCGCCCCGCTGATGGCCGCCACTCTGCCCAACCCTGCGGCCCGCGCGGCCGCCCACGAGGCCCCGGCCGTTGCCATGAACCGTCGTCCGTTCCCCTGGCGGCCGATGGCGGGGATCTGCGCCCTCACCTTCTTCGGAGCGATGGTCTTCTACACGGTCCCGGTGGAGATGGCGTACCTGCTCGACGACCTCGGCGTGGAGAACCCCGGCGTAATCGGTCTGGCCACGGCGATCGCAAGTGCCGCCACCGTGGCCGGAGCGGTCGTGTTCGCCCGGCTGAAGCGCTCTCCGGACGTGACGCTGCCCGCAGTCTTCGCGATCTGTGGCGCCGGTTTCGGGGTGATGTTCCTCGCCGGCAGCGCCCCCCTGCTGGTCGTCGGGGCGGTGGTCAACTGCCTGGGCACGGGCATGCTACTGCCCGCCCTCCTCACCAGTGCCATGTCCCGCCTGGCGTTCGAGGACCGCGGCCGCGGTACGGGGCTGTGGACGTCGGCCTTCTTCGGCGGTGCGTTCGTCTGCCCGCTGGTGCTGCTCGCGCTGGAGGCGGCGATCGGCAGTCTCGCGGGTGCGGTGGGCCTGCTCGGCGCGGCTGCCGCGGTTGTCGCGGCGGGGCTGTGGGCTGCCCTGCGCCGCGCGGGCACCGCGGACCTCCGGCCGGCCCCGGAGCAGTTGGCCTGACGGCCGCGGAGCCGGCGGGCCGGGGCACCGACGACGGTGCCGCGGCCCCCGGCCCGCACCGCATGCCGGCCTCGCCGTCGTACCGGACGCACCGGACGGCGGCGAGGCGGCAAGGCGGCAAGGCCCACACGTGCCGGACACCTGGCGGGTTTCCGGTCCGGGATCAGAGCAGGCCCGGCGTCGGCCCCGCGCCCCGTACGACGGATACGGCCTCGTCCGCGCCGTGGCCCTTCAGCATCGCGCCCACCTCCGCCGCCTTCTGCCGCAGCCAGATATGGGCCGCGTCCTGGGCGTGCACCGGGTGCCACCACATCGCCTCCTGCACCGGCACGGCCTCGAAGGGGCAGGGCAGGACCCGCACCGCGGCGTAACGGACCGCCCGGCGCGCCAGACGCTCCTGGATCATCGCAATCCGGCGGGTGCCCTCGACCATGTGGGGCAGCAGTTGGAAGGTCTGCACGGACACCTCCACCCGGGGGCTGATGCCGAGCATGCTGAGCTGGCGGGCGGCCGGGGCGTCGTAGGGGCGCTGGTAGACGGCCCAGGGCAGGCGCGCCAGGTGGTCGAGAGTGAGTTCGTGGCCGATCTCGGGATGGTCGTCGGCAATCATGCACAGCCAGCGGTCCTGGTGGAGGTCGACCGCGGGAAAGCCGTCGATGACGCCGTGCGGCATCAGCAGTCCGTCGACGGTGCTCAGCTGGGCGGCGGTGTTCTCCGTGATGTCGGGCGTCGGGTGCCGGAAGGTGAGCCGGATACCGGGTGCCTCCTGGTGCAGGACGCGGGCGAGCGCGGCGCCGAAGACTGCCGCGCCGTAGTCGGCAGCGAGCAGGGTGAACTCACGGTTCTCGGCAGCCGGGTCGAAGTCGGCCTGGCTGGAGAAGACGCGCTCCAGCAGGTCGCACGCGGTGGCGCTGCGGTCGCGCAGGGAGACACCGAGCGGTGTCAGTTCGTAGCTGTTGCCGGTGCGGGCGAGCAATTCGTCGTCGAAATGGCGGCGCAGCCGGGACAGCGCCGCGCTCATGGCGGGCTGGCTCAGCCCGACGCGCTCACCAGCCCGGGTCACATTGCGCTCTTCCAGCAGCGCGCGCAGGGCGAGGACCAGATTGAGGTCGAGTCGGGACAGGTTCACCGGGCACCACCTATGCGAACAAGAGCCATCCACGTCATGGATTCGACGCATCCATAGGAGCGATTTCCGTGATCCGCCGATCGAGGCCACAGTAGACCGCATCCCAGCAGGAGGAAATCTGATGGCAACGCTCGTGCAACCTGCCGGCCCGTTTGCGCTCGGCACGGTCTCCATTCCGGACGGGGAGCCGTTCCCCGGTCTCCTGGCCAAGGAGCGGGTGCTCGACCTGCGCAAAGCCCTGGACTGGGCACCGTCCGACGTGCGTGCCGTACTGGAACGGTGGGAGAAGACCCTCCCGGTCCTGCGTTCCCTGGCCGACGACGACACGCTCGACTGGCTGCCGCTGGACGGCCTGTATGTGCACGCCCCGCTGGAGCCCCGCCAGATCTTCCAGTCCGGCGCCAACTACCGCCAGCACGTGATCGACCTGGAAGTCGCCCACCGCTCCCCTGACGACCCGCGCACCGTCGAGGAGGCCCGCGCGGAGATCGCCGCGGTCATGGACCGCCGGGCCGCCGAGGACCTGCCGTACGTCTTCATCGGTCTGCCGAGCACCGTCGCCGGACCTTACGACGACGTCGTACTGCCCTCGTGGGCCCAACAGCCCGACTGGGAACTGGAGTTGGCGGCTGTGATCGCCAAGCCCGCCTACCGGGTGTCCGTCGAGGAGGCGCTGGAGTACGTCGCCGGGTACACGATCGCCAACGACCTCACCGACCGCGCCACCGTCTTCCGCCGGGACATGCCCGCGATCGGCACCGACTGGCTGCGCTGCAAGAACGCCCCCGGCTTCACCCCGCTCGGGCCCTGGATCGTGCCCGCCGAGTCCGTCGCCGACCCGGGTGACCTGCGGGTCACGCTGCGGCTGAACGGCGAGACCATGCAGGACGAGTCCACCAAGGACATGCTCTTCGGCGTCGCGCGGCTGGTGTCGTACATCTCCCAGACCGCCCGGCTCCTGCCCGGCGACCTGGTGCTGACGGGCAGCCCGGCCGGCAACGGCATCCACTGGGGACGGCTGCTGCGCGACGGCGACGTCATGGAGGGGTCCATCACCGGACTGGGAGTGCAGCGCACCCGCTGTGTGGCGGAGGGCGAGGCATGAGCCTGGACCGGCACGACCCCGAGGGCGCGATCGCGGAGGCGGCCAAGGCGTACTCCAACTGGGGGCGCTGGGGCGAGGACGACGTGCTGGGCACCCTGAACTTCCTCGACGAGGCCAAGCGCCGCGAGGGAGCCGCCCTGGTGCGCCGGGGCGTCAGCTTCTCCCTGTCGCAGTCCTTCGACATGAACGGCCCGCAGAAGGGCTGGCGGCGACGCACCAACCCGGTGCACACCATGCTCGACACCGGCACCGACGCGGCCCTCGGCAACCAGGGCTTCCCGCACGGCATCGGCGGCGCGGACGACGTGATCGCGATGCCGTTGCAGTGCTCGACCCAGTGGGACGGGCTCGGCCACATCTTCGATCACGGCAAGGCCTGGAACGGACGTGACGCCGAGAGGGTCGTCACCTCCGCCGGCGACCTGGTCACCGGGATCGAGCACATGGCCCCACACGTGGCCGGTCGCGGCGTACTACTGGACGTGGGCCGGGTCATCGGTGACGACGACGGCACGCCGGAGCTGCCGGACGGTTTCGCGATCACCGCGGAACACCTGACCGCGACCGCCGAGGCCCACGGCGTGAGCGTCGGCCGCGGCGACATCGTGCTCGTCCGCACCGGGTGCCTCGCCCGCGCCCGGCGGGACGGCTGGGGCGACTACGCGGGCGGCCCGGCACCCGGCCTGTCGTTCACCACCGCCGGCTGGCTGCACCGCACCGAGATCGCCGCGATCGCCACCGACACCTGGGGTTTCGAGGTACGGCCGAACGAGTTCGAGAACGCCTTCCAGCCGCTGCACCAGGTCGTCATCCCCAACATGGGTCTGCTCATCGGCGAGATGTGGGACCTCGACGCCCTCGCCGTGGACTGCGCGGCCGACGGCGTGTACGAGTTCTGGCTCACCGCCGCGCCCCTGCCCATCACCGGAGCCGTCGGCTCACCCGTCAACCCCGTCGCCGTCAAGTAGCCCGCTCGGCCCCGCCTGATGCGCCCTCCCCGGGCGGCAACGGAGCATCCGGCCGCATCTCGCACGATCTCCGGCCCGCGCTCCCAGCAGGCGGGAGCCGCACCCCCCGCCGCCCGAAGCCGCGCGGCCCAACCCCGGGAGGTATCCCCGACATGGCTGACAGCCCCACCCTCCCCCAGCGTCCGGCTGGGGGGACCCGCACCGTCCTGGTCATCGGCGGAGGCACCTCCGGAAACGCCCTGGCCGTCCTGCTGCGCCGGGCCGGGATCGTCGTCGACCTTGTCGAGGCGAGCCCCGACTGGAAGGCCTCCGCGGGTTCCGGCATCACCCTTCAGGGCAACGCTCTGCGCGTCCTGCGCGAGGTCGGGGTCCTCGAAGGCATCGAGAAGGACGGATACGCCGCCGAGGGCCTCGCAGTCCTCGCCCCTGACGGCACCGTGCTGCACGCCCACGAGGAACTCCGCATCGGCGGCGACGACCTGCCCTCCCACATCGGCATGCAGCGGCCCAGGCTGCAGCAGCTCCTCATCGACCAGGTGCGCGCCTCGGGCGCCGACGTCCGCCTCGGCACCACGGCCACCGCCTTCCAACAGGACGGCGAGGGCGTGGACGTCACCTTCTCGGACGGCACGAGCCGCCGCTACGACCTGGTTGCCGGCGCCGACGGGCTGCACTCCACCACCCGCTCCATGATCGGCATCACCGACGAGCCCCAGCCCACCGGCATGGGCATCTGGCGTGCCCCCGCGCCCCGCCCGTCCGGTGTCCGCCGCACCGAGATGATCTACGGTGGCCGCTGTTTCATAGCCGGGTACTGCCCGACCAGCGAAGACACCGTCTACACGTACCTCGTCGAACCGGCCCGCGACCGGGCCTCGCTGAACCCGGACGCGTACGCCGACGAGATACGGGCGCTCAGCGAGGGCTACGGCGGCGTGTGGGAGGAGCTCCGCACCTCGTTCACCGACCCGAAGGCCGTGAACTACACGTGGTTCGACCGGCATCTGGTGGAGGGTCCGTGGCACCGCGGTCGGGTCGTGCTCGTCGGCGACGCCGCCCACGCCTGCCCGCCCACCTTCGCCCAGGGCGCCGCGATGTCCCTGGAGGACGCCCAGGTCCTCGCCGAACTGCTGACCGGCCGGGACACCTGGGACGACCGGCTCCTCACCGACTACCACGCCAGACGGCTGCCCCGTGTACGGATGGTCGTCGACGCCTCCGTCCAGCTCGCCCAGTGGCTGCTCGACGGGGTGCGCGACGCGGACGTGCCCGGGCTGATGCACCGCACCCTGAGCGCGCTGAAGGAACTCCCGTGACCCGGCCCCCGTCGACTCCGACGATCGACATCCACGCCCACCTGCTGCTCCCGGAGGTCGAGGAGACCGTCGCCGGCCGGCCCGGACTCGTCGAGGCCAAGGGCCTCGACGCCCGCCGCAACGGGCCGGCGGCGCTCGCCGTGAACGGTCCCATGGTGGGCGCGCGCGTGCCCAAGCTGACGGACGTCGCCGTGCGCCTCGCGGCCATGGACGCGGCAGGCGTCGACGTACAGCTGGTGAGCCCCTCTCCGTCCCACTACCACTACTGGGCCGAGCCCCAACTGGCCGAACAGGTATGCCGATTGACCAACCAAAGCACGGCCGCACACTGCGCCAAGGCCCCCGACCGGCTGCACGGCCTCGGGCTGGTCCCCCTCCAGCACCCCGGCCTCGCGGTCGCCCTGCTCAACCACGCACTGGACCAGGGCCTGGCCGGCGTGGAGATCTCCTCCCACGCGCCCGGGCCGGGCAGCACACGGGCGGTGGAACTCTCCGACCCGCGGCTCACTCGTTTCTGGGCACGCGCGGAGGAGACGGGCGCCCTGATCTTCCTGCACCCGTTCGGCTGCACACTCGACGAGCGGCTTGACCAGTGGTACCTGTCCAACACAGTCGGCCAGCCCACCGAGAACGCCGTCGCCCTCTCCCACCTGATCTTCTCCGGTGTGCTGGACCGCCATCCAGGGCTGAAGCTGATCGCGGCACACGGCGGCGGCTACCTTCCCACCCACATCGGCCGCTCCGACCACGCCTGGCGGGCCCGCCCCGACGCCCGGGACTGCGCCCGGGAGCCGAGCAGCTATCTGAAGCAGCTGTACTTCGACTCCCTCGTCCATGACCCGCACGTACTGCGGGAGCTGGTCCGGGCCGCCGGTCCGGACCGGGTCCTGCTCGGCTCCGACTACCCCTTCGACATGGGTACCGAGGACCCGCTGGGCGCGCTGCGCGCCGCGGACCTGCCCGACGCCGACTTCCACGCCATCCGCGGCGGAAACGCCGCCGCACTGCTCAACCTCGCCTGAGGAGGATCCCCCCATGAGCAACCGTCTGCTCACCCATCTGCGGCACGTCGACCTCGCCGTGCCCGACTACGACAAGCAGCTCGACTTCTACGCCGGCGTCTGGGGCCTGACCAAGGTCGCCGAGGACTCCGGCGTCTCCTTCCTCGCCGCCGAGGGCAGCCCCGAGCAGTACGTCGTACGGCTGCGCAAGGCCGACGAGAAGCGCCTCGACCTGGTCTCCTACGGGGCGGGAAGCCCGGCCGACGTCGACACCCTGGCCGGGCAACTCCTTTCGCAGGGCGTGCAGTTGATCTCCCAGCCGGAGAAGCTCGACACCCCGGGCGGCGGGTACGGCTTCCGCTTCTTCGACGTCGACGGCCGCACCATCGAGGTCTCTGCTGACGTGGAGGCGCGGCAGCACCGCCGCATCGAGGAGAAGGAGTCGATCCCGGTCCGCCTGTCGCACGTGGTCCTCAACTCCCCGGACCTGAACAGGACCCGTGAGTGGTACGAGCGCCACCTCGGCTTCCGTCTCTCCGACACGCTCGGCTCACCGCACATGGGCGAGGTCATGCACTTCATGCGGATCAGCAACCAGCACCACTCCATGGCCATCGCCAAGGGCCCGCACACCTCGCTGCACCACGTCTCCTTCGAGATGCGCGGCCTGGACGAGTACATGCGCGGCTCCGGCCGAGTGATGCGGGCCGGGTTCCGCAAGCTCTGGGGCCCGGGCCGGCACTTGGCGGGCGACAACACCTTCACGTACTTCCTCGACCCGCACGGCAACACCGTCGAGTACACCACCGAGTTGGAGGAACTGGACGAGGACACCTGGCACCCCCACGTCTACGACTTCTCGGAGCCCGAGGTCACCGACCAGTGGGGCACCGCCAACCCGATGAACGAACTCATCGTCAAGGAGTCGTTCAACGACGTCGACCGCGGCGTGTTCGTCGCCCCGCCGGTCTGACCGCCCGGCCGGCAAGGTCCTCCAGCCGCTGGGGCGCGGTGATCCGCTGTCCTGCCGTGACTGCACGCCGCGCCCCCGGCTCCTCCGTGCCTGCCCGCCCCACACCGACTGGACCCCTCCCATGCGCTTCGCCACTTACGAACACCGCGACCAACACCATGTGGCCGTCGTCGACGAGGACGGCACACTCCGCCCCCTGTCCGGTGTCCACTCCCTGACCGGACTGCTCACCGAGGCGGGCAGCGTGCCGGAACTGCTCGATGCGGCCACCAGGATGCTCGACGCGCAGCCCGGCCCCCACGTCTCCGAAGTGCGTCTGCTGCCGCCGCTCCAGCCACCCACCGTGCGGGACTTCGTCACCTTCGAGGAACACGTCGAGGGCGTACGGCGGTCCGTGGACGGGGCCGCCGGGGTGCCGGAGCGGTGGTACGCGGCTCCCACCTTCTACTTCACCAACCCGTACGCGATGCACGGCCCGCACGACGACATCCCCATGCCCCCGGGATCGAGCGTGCTCGACTTCGAGCTGGAGGTGGCCGCCGTGGTCGGCAGGGCAGGCCGAGACCTCACCCCCAGGCAGGCCCGCGACCACATCGTCGGCTACACCGTCTTCAACGACTGGACGGCCCGTGACCTGCAGTCCGCCGAGATGAGGGTGGGCCTCGGCCCCTGCAAGGGCAAGGACACCGCCACCACGCTGGGCCCGTACCTGGTCACCGCCGACGAGCTGGAGAAGTACCGCGACAAGGACGGCTTCCTGCGGCTCGGGCTCACCGCTTCGGTCAACGGCGAGGTGGTCGGCGAGGACCTGCTGTCCAACATGAGCTGGACGTTCGAGGAGATGGTCGCCTACGCCTCGCGCGGCACCGTCGTCCGCCCTGGCGATGTCCTGGGCTCCGGGACCTGCGGCAACGGCGGATGTCTCGCCGAGCTGTGGGGTGTACGGGGCAGGCAGGACCCGGCGCCGCTGAAACCGGGCGACACGGTGACGCTGAGCGTCGAAGGCATCGGCAGCGTCTCCAACACCGTGGTCCCCGGCGCCGATCCGGTGCCGGTTCCCATCGCCCGGCGTCGCACCCGGGAGCGGCCGTGACCGGCGGCAACCGCCCCGGAAGGCTGTCCGGCAAGGTCGTCGTGGTCACCGGAGCCGCCGCCGGCCAGGGCGCGGCGGAAGCCGAGGCGCTGGCCCGCGAGGGCGCCCGGGTGATCGCCACCGACATCGTCGAGGCTCCCGGCTGCCGCCGCCTCGATGTCAGCAGCGACGACGACTGGGCCCAGCTCGCCGCCGAACTGCGCGATACCCACGGGCAGTTGCACGGGCTGGTCAACAACGCCGGCGTCACCTGGCGCGCCCGGATCGACGAGGTACGCCCCGAGGACATGGCTCGCGTCCACGCGATCAACGTCACCGGACCGCTCCTCGGCATCCAGCATCTGACGCCGCTGATGCGCGCGGGCGCGTCGATCGTGAACGTCGGTTCGTCGGCGGCGCTGACCGCCCACTACCCGGTCGCGTACACCACGAGCAAGTGGGCGCTGCGCGGCCTGTCGGGCACCGCCGCCATGGAACTCGGGCCACGCGGCATCCGGGTGAACACGATCCACCCCGGCTTCATCGAGACCGACATGACCGCCTCCGCCGCCCCCGCGTTCCGCGAGGCGAACCTCAGCGGGACACCCCTCGGCCGCACGGGAACCGTCGACGACATCACCCCGCTCGTCGTCTTCCTCCTCTCCGAGGACTCCGCCTTCATCACCGGCGCCGAGATCCCGGTCGACGGCGGCCTCACCGCACACGGCGGCGCAAAGCCGATCTCGGACGCTCTGCGCGAGGACGCCTGAACCGGCAGGAAAAGAAAGGCTTCATTCTTATGGACAAGGTCTGGGCGAGCGCCGCCGAGGCGGTCGCCGACATCCCCGACGGTGCGTCGCTGGCCGTCGGCGGCTTCGGCCTCAGCGGTATCCCCGACGTGCTCATCCAGGCCCTCCACGCCCAGGGCGCGACCGGCCTTCAGGTCGTGTCGAACAACTGCGGGGTGGACGGGCGCGGACTGGGCGTTCTGCTGGCCGACGGCCGGATCGCCCGCGTCACGGGCTCCTACGTGGGCGAGAACAAGGAGTTCGCCCGCCAGTACCTGTCGGGTGAGCTGGAGGTGGAGCTGGTCCCGCAGGGCACTCTGGCCGAACGGCTGCGCGCCGGAGGAGCGGGCATCCCCGCCTTCTACACCCCCGCCGGGGTGGGCACCCAGGTGGCCCGTGGCGGACTGCCCTGGCGCTACGCCGCCGATGGCACGGTCGCCGTGGCCTCCCCGCCCAAGGAGACCCGCGTCTTCGCCGACCGCCGTTACGTCCTGGAGCTCGGAATCACCACCGACTTCGCCCTCGTACGGGCCTGGCGCGGCGACCGGCACGGAAACCTGGTCTTCCGCAAGTCCTCCGCCAACTTCAACCCGCTGGCCGCGACGGCCGGCCGGATCACCGTCGCCGAGGTGGAGGAACTGGTCGAGCCGGGTGAGCTGCGCCCGGACGAGGTCCACCTGCCCGGCATCTTCGTCCAGCGGATCGTGGAACTCACCCCGGCCCAGGCCGCCGACAAGCAGATAGAGCGCCTTTTGATTTCCGCGTCTTCGACACGAGGGACCGTACGAGCATGAGCACCACCGTCCGTACGCAGCCGGGCTGGACCCGCGACGAGATGGCCGCCCGCGCCGCCGCCGAACTCACCGACGGCTCCTACGTCAATCTCGGCATCGGCCTGCCCACTCTCATCCCCGGTCACCTTCCGCCGGGCGTCCACGTCGTCCTCCACTCCGAGAACGGCATCCTGGGAACCGGCCCGTACCCGTACGAGGACGAGGTCGACGCCGACCTGATCAACGCGGGCAAGGAGACCGTCACCGTTCTGCCGGGGGCCTCCTTCTTCGACTCGGCCCTGTCCTTCGGCATGATCCGGGGCGGCCACATCGACACCGCCGTGCTGGGCGCCATGCAGGTCTCCGCCGCCGGCGACCTGGCCAACTGGATGATCCCCGGCAAGATGGTCAAGGGCATGGGCGGTGCGATGGACCTCGTCCACGGCGCCCGCCGGGTCATCGTCCTGATGGAGCACACCGCCAAGGACGGCAGCCCGAAGATCGTCAAGGAGTGCACCCTCCCGCTCACGGGCGAGCGCTGCGTCCACCGCGTCATCACCGACCTCGGCGTCCTCGACATCACCTCCGAGGGCCTCGTCCTCGTGGAGTGCGCGCCGGGAGTGACCGCGCGGGAGATAGCGGCCCGCACGGAGGCGCCGCTGATCCTGGAGCTGTAGAACGCCCTAGAACGCCGTAGACCAGCGAAACGGCGGGCGGGGAGGGACCTCATTCGCAGGTCCCTCCCCGGACACCGGCCACACCACAACACCGGCACCGGCACCGGCACCGGCACCGACGCTCGGCTCCTCCGCGTCCCCCTCACCGGCCTCGTCGGCCTCGCCGGCTTCTTCGACGATCACATGGGCATTGGTGCCGCTGACCCCGAACGCCGACACCCCCGCCCGACGCACATGCCCTTCCCCGGACGGCCATTCCCGGGCCTCGGCCAGCAGCCTGACCTCGCCCGCGGACCAGTCGACATGGCTGGACGGAGCGTCGACGTGCAAGGTGGCAGGCAGCACACCGTGCCGCATCGCGAGGACCATCTTCATCACACCGCCGACACCGGCGGCGGCCTGGGTGTGTCCGATGTTGGACTTCAACGAGCCGAGCCACAGGGGTCGTTCGGGGTCCCTGCCCTGGCCGTAGGTGGCGAGCAGCGCCTGGGCCTCGATGGGGTCGCCCAGCGTCGTGCCCGTACCGTGCGCCTCCACCGCGTCCACGTCCGCCGTCGAGAGCCCGGCACCGGCCAACGCGGCCTGGATCACCCGTTGTTGGGAGGGTCCGTTCGGTGCGGTGAGGCCGCTGCTGGCGCCGTCCTGGTTGACCGCGCTGCCCCGGATCACGGCCAGCACGCGGTGCCCGTTCTTCCGCGCGTCGGACAGCCGCTCCAATAGGAGCAGGCCCGCGCCCTCGCCCCACCCGGTGCCGTCGGCGGCGTCGGCGAAGGACTTGCAGCGCCCGTCCGGGGAGAGGCCGCGCTGGCGGCTGAACTCGGTGAAGGTGACCGGGGTGGACATCACTGCGACGCCGCCGGCCAGGGCCAGCGAGCACTCTCCGGCCCGCAGCGCCTGTACGGCGAGGTGCAGGGCGACCAGAGAGGAGGAGCAGGCGGTGTCGATGGTGACCGCGGGGCCTTCGAGGCCGAGGGTGTAGGCGACGCGCCCGGAGGCGATGCTGCCCGCGCTACCGTTGCCGACGAACCCCTCCAGCCCCGGGGGCGGTACGTCGAAGCGGGAGCCGTAGTCGTTGTACATGACGCCGACGAAGACGCCGGTGGGGCTGGAGCGCAGGGTGCCCGGGGGCATGCCGGCCCGTTCCAGGGCCTCCCAGGAGAGCTCCAGCAGCAGCCGCTGCTGGGGGTCGGTGCCGAGGGCCTCGCGGGGCGACATGCCGAAGAAGTCGGGGTCGAAGTCGGCGGCGTCG
Source organism: Streptomyces capitiformicae (assembly GCF_002214185.1). Taxonomy (NCBI): domain Bacteria; kingdom Bacillati; phylum Actinomycetota; class Actinomycetes; order Kitasatosporales; family Streptomycetaceae; genus Streptomyces; species Streptomyces capitiformicae. The sequence goes on from NZ_CP022161.1 coordinate 5,664,380, forward strand.
TGCAGGAAGCCGCCTTCCCGGGTGTAGCAGGTGCCCGGGTGTTCGGGGTCCGGGTGGTAGAGGGCGTCGACGTTCCAGCCGCGGTCCTCGGGGAAGGGCGTGATGGCGTCGGTGCCGTCGGCGACGAGCCGCCACAGGTCCTCAGGGGTGCGTACGCCGCCCGGATACCGGCAGGCCATTGACACGATCGCGACGGGTTCGCGGTCCTTGGCCTCCAGCTCCCGCAGTCGGGTGGTAGTGCGGTGCAGGTCGGCGGTGACCCGCTTCAGATAGTCCCGCAGGCGGTCTTCGGTCACAGTTCGGCCCCCCGACTCGGGTCGTGCACCACGCTGGACGTGACCGGCGGCAGGCCCGCCGCGTTCGGAACGGAAGGGATCACCGGATCTCCTCGGGGCTCGGACGCTCACGCGATTCGGGCTCGGACGCTCACGCGATCTGCGTGGCCTGCTCGATCACCTCGAACGCGGCCAAGTCTGGGGTCCGTTCGGGGCATCGACGGCGGCTTGACCTCCGACTCTGAAAAATCCCCTAGTAGCCCGTGGGGCCTTCGAATCGATCTCCGGTACCGGCAATTCCCTAGAGTCGCAGCGGTTTTCTGGTCTTCGATTCCCGGCTCGTGCTGCGCTGGGGCCGCTCCCGGCCCGCCCTGTCGCGCGGCCCGGTCTATGAGAGGGGTTCCAGATGACAGCCGTACCCGCTCCTCCCGGTCCCGAGGTGTCCGCGCCGCCCGAGGTGGGTCTCGACGGCGGTGCGACGCTGCTGGCCTGGTTGCGGCGGATGCGTGACGAGCAGCCCGTGTGGCGGGACCCGGCCGGCCGCTACCACGTGTTCCGGCACGAGGACATCCAGCGGATCACCGCCGACCCGGCGACGTTCTCGTCGGACACCGTGGGCCGGCTCTCGGGCGGTGAGAAGCAGTCGCCGGGCGGCACGCTGCTGCTGCTGGACCCGCCCCGGCACGGCAAGCTCCGGCGGATCGTCAGCAAGGTGTTCACCGCGAAGATGATCACCGGGCTGACGCCGCGGATCACCGAGGTGGCGAACGAACTCCTCGACGGTCTCGACGGCGCCGACCGGTTCGACCTGGTCGAGGCGTTCGCCAACCCGCTGCCGGTCATCGTGATCTCCTCCATGCTCGGTGTGCCGCCGTCGGACCATCCGCAGTTCCAGGTGTGGGCCGACAGCCTGCTGACGGTGAACTGGGAGACGCCGGAGGGCGCCGAGATCCTGGACCGGACCGTGCGGGAGCTGGACGCGTATCTGCGCGAGCACATCGCCGAACGGCGCGCCCACGAGCACGACGACCTGATGAGCCTGCTGGTGCGCGCGGAGGTCGACGGCGAGCGCCTCGACGACGAGCAGGTGGTGAGCTTCACCGCGCTGCTGCTGCTGGCCGGCCATGTCACCACCGCCGTACTCCTCGGCAACATGCTGCTGACGCTGGATCAGGAAGACGGACTGCTGGGCGAGTTGCGTACGGACCGGGATCGCATCCCGTCGTTCACCGAGGAAGTGCTGCGCTCCCGGCCGCCGTTCCTGAAGGTCGAGCGGGTGCCGACGGCGCCGGTGGTGATCGCCGGGGAGAAGGTGCCGGAGAACTCGATGGTGAACCTCTGGCTGCTGTCCGCCAACCGCGACGAGCGTGTCTTCCCCGAGCCGGACCGCTTCCTGCTGGACCGGCCCAACGCCAAGCAGCTCGCCTTCGGCCACGGCATCCACTACTGCCTGGGCGCCCCGCTGGCCCGCCTGGAGGGCCACATCGCCCTCAACCTGATGCTCGACCGGTACGCCGACATCCGCGTCGACCACGACACCCCGCTGTCCTACTTCGACAACCGCGTCAACGTCTTCGGCCTTCGGCAACTGCCGCTCACGGTCCGCGGTGCCTGAGCGCCCTGGACCAGGCCGCCGCGACCGAGCCGAAGCATCCGAACCAGACGGAGGATCCATGGCACTTCAGCAGACGAACGAGCAGAGGAAACACGTCATACCGACCGACCGCACCTGCCCCTTCGACCCCGACCCGGAGTACCGCCGGCTGCGCGAGGAGGAGCCGATCAGCCCGATCGAGTTCGTGCTCGCGCCGGGCCGCAAGGACGGCTGGCTGGTCACCCGCCACGAGGACGTACGGGCCATCATGGCCGACCCCCGCTTCAGCCACCGCAACGAGCTGCTGGCGCAGGTGATCTCGCCGCGGTTCGAGTTGGAGAAGTACGAGCCGCAGCCCGCGGCCCCGGGTTCCTTCGTCCTGATGGACGCGCCGGAGCACACCCGCTACCGGCGCCTGCTGACCGGCTTCTGCACGGTCCGCAAGATCCAGGAGTACGAGCCGACGCTCGCCGGGATCATCGACGGCGTACTCGACGAGATGGCCGGCCTGGAACCGCCGGTGGACCTGCTTCCGGTGTTCGTGCAGAAGGTCGTGTACCGGTCGCTGCACTCCGTGCTGGGGGTGCCGGAGGAGGACATCGCGGCGCTGGACGAGCACTTCACGGTGATCACGCGGCTCGACTACACGCTGGAGGAGTTCGTCCATCACTCCACGGTGCTGAACGAGGCGCTGGCCCGGATGGTCAAGGGACTCTTCGAGCAGCCCGGCGACAAGTTGCTGGGCAAGTTGGTGAAGACCGGTGAGCTGACCGAGGAGGAGGTGGCGAACATTGCCTGGATCGCCATCGGCGGTTCCCTGGACACCACCCCGAACATGCTGGGCCTCGGCACCTTCGCCCTGCTGGAGCACCCCGACCAGCTGAAGAAGATCCGTGAGAACCCGGAGCTGATGGATCGCGCGGTGGAGGAGCTGCTGCGTTACCTGACGATCTCTCACATGGGTGCGAGCCGGGTCGCGTTGGAGGACGTGGAGGTCGGCGGCACGCTCATCGAGGCCGGGCAGACCGTCGTGCTGTCCCTCCCGGCCGCCAACCGGGATCCTGACCACTTCGAGGACCCGGAGAGCTTCGACGTCACCCGCCGCTCCCGTCGCCACGTCGCCTTCGGCTTCGGCATCCACCAGTGCCTGGGCCAGCACCTGGCCCGCGCCACCCTGCGCATCGGCTTCCAGAAGCTCTTCGACCGATTCCCGGACCTCCGCCTCGCGGCCGCCCCGGAGGAGATCCCCCTGCGCGACAAGGCCATGCACTACGGCGTGTACGAACTGCCGGTGACCTGGGGCTGATGCCCCCACACACGCGAGCTGCGGGCCGTCCCCCTCGGGGGCGGCCCGCAGCCTCGTCACGCCGGCGAAGAACCGCTCGTCGAGGAACCCGGGGGTCGGCTAGCTCCGTCCACCCAGTCGGCGTTCAAGTGCGAGAAACGCGGCCACATGGTGCGCCACGACCCGCGCAGCCCCTCGCAAATCCATAGGGGGACACCCCAGTTGAGGTTGCGCACCCCCGCCGAGTTGGTGACTTCGCCCTGTCGCCGCACGCTCACGAAGAACTGCCGCAGATACTCCTCGTCGCCGCCGACGAAGACGACCGGCGCCGAGTCGTCGGCCGGGCGGCCCAGATACCAGTAGCCGCGATGGCCGCTGTACGGCCGTGGCAGCCCGAGGGCCGGGCCGAAGCGGTCCAGGGCGCCCGCCTGGTCGTACCGATAGGTGATCACTACGGCCCGATCGCGTTGCCCGGGCGGCAGTTCGCGGTGGACACGTGCCACGGAGCGTGCCAGGTCGGGCCAGCCGACGGTCTCGATCGCCAGTCGGTTCTCGGACGTCCGGGACACCGGCTGGAGCGGCAGCACCGGCACCGCCAGCGCCCCCGCGAGCACATACGCCCCGGCCGCGGACCAGACGCGCGGGCCGGTGGGCCACAGCCCCTGCAGGCCCGTGGCGCCCGCCGCCCACAGGATGACGAAGAGCCCGGCGACGTAGTACGACCGTCCGTTGACCGCGAGGTAGCCGACGCAGAGTCCGGCGAAGGCCAGTCCGAGGAAGCGGTAAGGGCGCAGTTCCCGGGCGGCGAACAGCCGCCACAGGCCGTAGCAGAGCAGTACGGCGCCCACCATGCCGGCGCCCGAGAACATCGCGGGCAGGAACACGGCCCGGCCGCCCTCCATCCGGGCGACTTCCCGGGAGATGACCTTGGTCATGGCGAGTTGGGGCCAGCCGTTGGCCGCCTGCCACAGCAGTCCGGGCAGCGCGGTGAGTACGACGGCCGCCGCCGACGCCCACAGCAGGGGTCGGCGCAGCAGATCGCGCGGGCCGACGAGCAGGACGGCCACGAGCAGGGCGGCCCAGTGCGCGACGCCGAGGAACTTGATCTGGAAGGCGACGGCGGCGGTCAGGCCGATCAGGAGCAGCAGCCGGTCCCGCCTGGTGCGGACCCAGCGCACCAGCAGCCAGGTGGCCACGGTCGTCAGGACGATGTCCAGCGACACTGTGCTGAGCAGATGGCCGTTCAGCATGACGGGCGACACGGCGTAGGCGCCCGCGGTGGCTGTCTGTGCGGCCCGTCTTCCGCCCAGTTCACGTGCGGTCAGGGCGGCCACGGGGACGCCGAGCGTGGTGACGGCGACGGCCGGCAGGCGCAGCCACACCGGCGAGCCGTCCGAGAGCGTGTCGAGCGCGTGGGCGAGCAGGGGCACCAGGGGCGGCTGGTCCGCGTAGCCCCACGCGGGGTGGCGGCCGGCCGCGACGAAGTACAGCTCGTCGCTGTAGTAGCCGACGCGTCCGGCGCTGAACAGCAGAACGGCCGCGACCGCGCAGGCGATCGCGGCCACCGGCAGTACGGCGAAGGGCGGAGGCGGGGGCTGGGCCGGGGGAAGCACGGTGTGGGACGCGGCGGTTGGACGGGCGAAGTGGGCCTCGGCCTCGGGTCGTTGAGGTCCTCCGTCGGCGCGCGCGGGCTGTTCCTGCATGCTGGGACGCATCGTCGGACTCCCTGATGTGCGGCTGTACGCCTGATGACCGGCCATACAGATGTGACAGGCGACGGTGAACGGACACGCGCCCGCCCTTGCGGGGGCGGGCGCTCGTCGTCGTGGACGGTCTGGCCGTCAGTCGTCCCCCCAGGCGAAGAAGCGCCACGCGATCACGCCCAGGACGGCGCCGAAGAGCAGCATGCCGCCCATCGTGGGCAGTACGTCCAGCAGACCCCCGCCTTGGCTGAGCACGGTCTCGCTGCCGTCCACCAGGTACTGCATGGGCATCACGTGCCCGATGGTCTTGAACCAGTCGGGGGCGTTGTCCAGCGGGAAGAAGGCACCGGACATCAGGGACATGGGCAGCACGAGGAGCTGCGCCAGGCCGTTGGCGGCCTCCTCGTTCTTGGCGAACGAACCGACCAGCACTCCGACCGACATGAAGGCGAGGGTGGCGCAGAGGACCAGTGGCACGATGAGCCACCACGCCTCGGTGAGCCTGAGCCCGAACCAGGGCAGGGAGGCCACCAGCAGGAACAGCGCCGTCTGGGCCAGCGCGGTGAGCAGGGTGATCGCGATCCGGGAGGCCATGATCGTGGCCGCGCTGATCGGCGCCAGCCGCATCCGGCGCAGTACCTTCCGCTGGCGCAGGCTCACCAGGCTCAGCGCGGTGTTGAACACCGCCCCGGTGGCGACTCCCCAGCCCAGCAGGCCGGGAGTGAGGTACTCGATGGGTTCGGCCGCCTCGCTCGCGACCTCCGTGCTCTTGAGCGAGTAGGCCGCAGGGGCGTCGACGGCGTCCAGGCCGGCCTGCCGGACCAGCGAGTCGACGTTGGTCCGCACGAGGGATGCCTTGGTCGGGTCGGCGGTGCTGTAGCGCAGTACGAGGGTGTTTCCGGTGCCCTGCCGGATCAGCGCGTCGTATGTGCCCTTCCTGACGTCGGACAGCGCCTTCGACTCGTCCTTGACCCTGGTGACGGTGAGCGTCTCGTCGAGTTCGGCCCGTTCGGCGTCGTCCAGTGAGTCCAGCAGCTCGACGGCGCCGATCTGCGCCACCTTGGCCCGCGTGGGCGAGTCGTCGCCGTAGAGCAACGCGAACACCGGCAGGGCCAGCAGCGGGAGGACGATCGTGAAGAAGATGAGGATCTTGTCCCGCAGAAACGCCAGAATCATGGCGTGGGACAGCGCGCGCACGGCGCTGGGCCGCCTGTCCTTGCCGGAGGGCTGCGGACGGTCGGGGGCCGGACGATCGGGGGCCGGACGGTCGGCCGGCCGCAGTGTGCGGGGGGCGACCTCGGGTTTCGTGTCCTCGACGCTCACGCGCGGTACTCCCGTCCGGTCAGGTGGAGGAAGACGTCCTCCAGGGTGGCGCCGCGTACCTGCAGACCGTGCAGGGCGCCCTGTTCGGCCAGGACCGTCAGCACCGGGCCCGGGGTGCGGGTGGCGACCACCAGCGAGACGCCGTCGTCCTCGACCGCGGCCACGTCCGCGCCGGCCGCGGTCAGCAGCCCGCGCATCGTGTCGGCGGTGATCGGTCCGGACTGCACACTGACGTGCGACAGGCTGTCCAGTTCCCGGACCAGGGCGGCCGGGGCGCCGGTCTTGAGTACCTTGCCCCGGTCCATCACCGAGACCCGGTCGCAGAGGATCTCCGCCTCGTCCAGATAGTGCGTGGTGAGAACCACCGTGCGGCCCTCCCTGTTGACATCGCGCAGCAGGTCCCAGAGGTTGCGGCGGGCCTGCGGGTCCAGGCCGGCGGTCGGTTCGTCGAGGAACACCAGGTCCGGTTCGTGCGCCAGGGTGCAGGCGATGGACAGCCGGTGTGCCTGTCCGCCGGAGAGCCGCTCGGCGTCGACCCCGGCGACCGCGGACAGGCCGACGCGTTCGAGCATCGCGTCGGCCTGGCGATGACCCCTTCCGTACAGCGCGGCGAAGAGGCGGACGCTCTCGCGTGCGGTGAGCCCCCGGAAGAACGACGAGGCCTGGAACTGCACTCCGATCCGCGGCAGCAGACGGGGGTTGCGCGGCCAGGGGCTGAGGCCGAACAGCTCGATTCGACCCTCGTCCGGTTCACGGACGCCTTCGAGCATCTCCAACGTGGTGGTCTTGCCCGCGCCGTTGGGCCCAAGGAGACCGTAGAACTCGCCGGCCTCGACCGTCAGTGTCACCCCGTCGACGGCCTGGAGCTCGCCGTACCGCTTCCTGACACCCTCCGCGACGATCGCCGGCGTCATGGCGTGCGGACCGGGTCTCGGTTGGACTTCCGTACCGCCCCGGACGCTGGTCTTGCGCATGTCCTTCATTCAACCGCCGCTCTCTTCATCCGAATCAGCCGAGGCCCGGGCGCCCTTCACCGGGACAGGTCTCAGCCCAGCACTGCCCGGGCGGACCGGGCCAGGAGAGCCGCCGAACACTAGGGAATCCCCGGTTCGGCCGGCCGGATGACGGTTCGCGTCCGCTCGATCGGCTGGGCGGCGAACCCGAAAAGTAGATGTTGCCCTAGACGCCGACCGGCCCGTGGGACGACCCCGGCGGCGCGCGGCCAGTATGAGCGGGCACTGATCCACGGTCCTCTCCGCATGGCTCTCCCGGCCTCGGGGACAGGACGCTCCCATGCGGCCGAGACCGCATCCGAAGGAAGGGCTGCTGTGGCACATGAAGACTGAAGATGTCTACATCGACGCGGTGGGGGTGCACCTTCCCGACGAGTGGGTGAGCGCGCAACAGGCGATCGAGACCGGCCTGTTCGACGAGGACTCCGTCCAGTACGCGACCGAGCTGACCGGTTCCTACATCGCCGGTGACGTCCCCGCGGTCGACATGGCGGTCTTCGCCGCGCGGCAGGCCTTGGAGCGGTCCGGCACGGACGCCACCGCGCTCGGCTTCCACGTCCACTGCAGCGCTTCGGAGCAGGGACCCGAGAGTTTCTACCCGCCCGGCTACGTACTGCGGGAGCTCGGTGCGCACGGGGTCTCCAGCGTGGACGTGCACCAGAACTCCGACGGCATGCTCGCCGCGTTCGAGGTCGCCGTCGGCCAGCTGACCGGGGCCGCGCGGGCCTCGCGGGTTCTGGTCACGGCCGGGGAGAACTTCAGCTCTCCGCTGATCGACCGCTGGCAGGGCTTCGGCACCGGTTTCAGCGCCAGCGACGGCGGCGCGGCCGTCCTGTTCAGCGACGCGGGCGGGTTCGCGGCGCTGCGCGCGCTCAACTCGGGCACGCTGCCGGAACTCGAACAGTGGCATCGCGGGGAGAAGTCCCTGCTGCCGCACCGGGAGCCGATGGGCAAGGCCGTGTCGGGCTCCGACATGCTCGAGATGCTGTGGTACTTCAACGACGAGGTGATCCCGCTCGACAAGTGCCTGCAGATGATCCGGGACTTCGAGTCCGATCTCATGCGCCGCTCGTTGGACGACGCCGGGCTCGACGTGGGCGACGTGGCCTGGGTGCTCACGGCCAACACCAATCTCCAGATGATGGAGCAGATGAAGCTGGAGCCCCTCGGCCTGCCGCTGTCGCGCTCCAACGGGGTGTTCGCCCGCGACTTCGGGCACATCGGCGCCTGCGACATCCCCGTCTCGCTCGACCACCTGCTCGCCTCCGGGAAGTTGTCCCCCGGGGACAACATCCTGATGACCACCTCGGGTGCGGGCTGGGTCAGCACGTCCGCCGTGATCACCGTCCTCGACCTGCCGTCCTGGGCCGGTACCGGGCGGCCGTGACACCAGGCGGTTCCCAGCCGGGGGGCCGGCTTCACCGGCGGCCTCCCTCCCGCGCCGCTCACGCCCCGACGAACTCCGAGTGATTCGAGAGAGCCAGGTCCACCATGTCCCACACGCCCGAGACAGCCGGCCCCGCGCGTCCTCAGGCCGAACCGCCGTCCCTGCCCGCGGACTTCGCCGCGCTGCCGGCTCCCGAGCGGGAGCGACGGCTGCTCGACGTCGTCCGGGAGTGCGCCGCGGCGGCGCTGGCGAAGGACGCGCCGACCGAGATCGATGTGAGCACCGACCTGCTCTCGCAGGGCCTCGACTCCCTCGCCGCGGTGCGGTTGCATGCCCTTCTGATCGCCGCCACCGGGCTGACGCTGCCGGTCACCCTGGCCTTCGACCATCCGACGCCGCTGTCGATCGCCGCGCGCCTGCACTCCGGGCTCCTGGGCTCGGCGACGGAACCCGAAGGGCCTGGGCGGCCCGCGGTGGATCCGGGCGAGCCGGTCGCCATCGTCGCCATGGGCTGCCGGCTGCCCGGCGGGGTGGGCTCACCGGAGGACCTGTGGCGGCTTGTGGAGGACGGTGTCGACGCGATCTCGCCGTTCCCCGACAACCGCGGCTGGGACATCGACGCCCTCTACGACCCCGACCCCGACGCGCCCGGCAGGACATACGTACGGCAAGGCGGGTTCCTGCACGACGCCGGGGCCTTCGACGCGGGCCTGTTCGGGATATCCCCCCGCGAGGCCCTGGCGATGGACCCGCAGCAGCGGCTGCTGCTGGAGGTGGCCTGGGAGACCGTCGAACGGGCCGCGATCCCGGTGGCCTCGCTGCGCGGCAGCCGTACCGGGGTGTTCGCCGGGGCGGAGCACTTCGAGCACGGGCCCAAGCTGTGCGAGGCGGAGGACGGGCTGGAGAGCCTGCTGCTGACCGGGGCCGCGGGCAGCGTGGTGTCCGGCCGCGTCGCCTACGCCCTCGGTCTGGAGGGCCCGGCGGTGACCGTGGACACCGCGTGCTCGGCGTCACTGGTGGCGCTGCACCTGGCGGTCCAGTCGCTGCGGTCGGGTGAGTGCGACCTGGCGCTCGCGGGAGGGGTCGCCGTCATGGCCGAGCCGGGTGGGTTCGTCGCCTTCAGCAGGCAGGGCGGGCTGGCCAGGGACGGGCGGTGCAAGCCCTTCTCCGCGGCGGCCGACGGCACGGCTTGGAGCGAGGGTGTGGGCCTGCTGCTCCTGGAGCGGCTCTCGGACGCCCGCCGCCACGGCCGCAGGGTCCTCGCGGTCGTGCGCGGCACGGCCGTCAACCAGGACGGGGCCTCCAACGGGCTGACCGCGCCGAGCGGGCACGCGCAGCGCGGGGTGATCCGGGCGGCGCTGGCGTCGGCGGGTCTGTCGGCGCCCGACGTGGACGTGGTGGAGGGCCATGCCACGGGCACGACGCTGGGCGACCCGATCGAGGCACAGGCGCTGCTGGCGACGTACGGTCAAGGGCGTGAGCCGGGGCAGCCGTTGTTGCTGACCGCCCTGAAGTCGAACATCGGGCACACACAGGCGGCGGCCGGGGTCGCCGGGGTGATCAAGACGGTGATGGGGCTCCGGCACGGAGTCGTGCCGGGGACGCTGCACGTCGGTGAGGTCACGCCGCACGTGGACTGGTCGGCGGGTGCGGTGGAGGTGGTCACGCGTCCGGTGCCGTGGCCGCGTGTCGACGGCCGGGTGCGCCGGGCGGGTGTGTCGTCGTTCGGGATGAGCGGGACGAACGCGCACGCGATCCTGGAGCAGGGTGATCAGGAGTCCGCGGAATCGGCGGGCGAACCCGTCGGCGCACCGGTCCGAGCGGGCGCCGCGCGGCACTCGGCCGACGGCGCCTCCACTGCCGCCTCCCCCGACGCCTCCGAAGCGGCCGCTGAGGCGGGCGGTTCGGTGCCTGTGCTGGTGTCCGCGCGCGGCGCGGCGGCGCTGCGCAAGCAGGCCGCCCGGCTGGCGGACTTCCTGACCGAGCGGCCCGGGGCACGGCCGGCGGACGTGGCCTGGTCTCTGGCGACGGCCAGGTCGGCGTTCGAGCACCGCGGCGTGGTCCTGGGGTCCGGACGCGACGCGTTGCTGGCCGGTCTGCGGACGCTCGCCCGGGGCGAGGAGGCGCCGGGTGTCGTACGCGGCCGGGCCGTGCACGGTGGACGGACCGCCTTCCTCTTCTCCGGTGCGGGCCCGCAGCGACTCGGCATGGGCCGGGAGTTGTACCGCGACCACCCCGTTTTCGCGCGGACCTTCGACGAGGCGTGCTCGCATCTGGACGGCCGACTGGGCCTGTCCGTGCGGGAGTTGGTGTTCGGCGACGACACCCGGGGCGACGACGACGCATCCGACCGGGCCCGGCTGGACCGGATCGCCAACTCGCAGGCCGCGCTCTTCGCCCTGGAGATCTCTCTGTTCCGGCTGCTGGAGTCGTGGGGCGTCAGGCCCGACTTCGTGCTCGGCCACTCGCTCGGCGAGGTGTCCGCCGCGTGCGCCGCCGGTGTGTTCTCGCTCAAGGACGCCGCCGTACTGGTCGCCGCGCGGGGTCGGCTCATGCAGTCGCTGCCCGCCGGGGGCGCGATGGTGGCCGTCCAGGCGAGCGAGGCCGAGGTGGAGCCCGATCTGGCGGGTCTGGAGGGGCGGGCCGCCGTCGCAGCGGTCAACGGGCCCTCGTCCGTGGTGCTCTCCGGCGACGAGGACGTCGTCCTCGCCGTGGCCGCCCGCTGGGAGGCCGCGGGCCGTTCCACCAAACGGCTGCGGGTGAGCCAGGCGGCCCACTCCCCCTGGATGGACGCCCTGCTCGACGACTTCCGCAACGTCGCGCACTGCGTCTCGTACGCGCCGCCGGTGATTCCCGTGGTGTCCACGGTCACGGGCACGCACGCGACGCCCGAGGACCTGTGTTCCCCCGAGTACTGGGTCCGGCACATCCGCCAGGCGGTGCGCTTCCACGACGGCGTGCGCCGCCTCGTCGAAGCCGGGGCGACGACCGTGGTGGAGCTGGGGCCGGACCCTGTGCTGTGCGCGCTGGCCGAGGACTGTCTTCGACCGACCGATCCCGACGTCGAGTTCGTCCCGCTGCTGCGCGGCGGAGTACCCGAGGCCGAGACCGTGCTGTCCGCCCTCGCCCGTCTGCACTGCGCCGGTACGGATGTGGCGTGGGACGCGGTCCTGGGGAGCGGCACGCTGGTGGAGTTGCCGACGTACGCGTTCGAGCACGAGTGGTTCTGGCTCGCGCCCGGCTCCGGTAAGGGCGGCGCGGGGCAGGTGCGGTCGCTGGGCCTGGAGAAGGTCGAGCACGGGCTGCTGGGGGCGCTGGTCGAGACGGGCGACGGCCGCGCGGTCGTGTCCGGGCGGCTGGACGTCTCGACACAGGGCTGGCTCGCCGACCACGCGATCGGAGGACGCGTCCTCTTCCCGGGCACGGGGTTCGTGGAGGTCGTGGTGCGCGCCGCCGCGGAGCTGGGGTGCGCCCGTGTCGACGAACTGATCATCCACACCCCCCTGGTGCTGCCCGCCACGGGCGGCGTCCAGCTCCGGGTGGCCCTGGGCGAGCCGGACGAGAACGGAGCCCGCTCGGCCGAGGTGTTCGCGCGTCCGGAGGGGCAAGGCGTCGCGGAGGGCTGGGTACGGCACGCGAGCGGGGCCGTGGCGCGGGGCGGAACGAACGCGCGTGACGTCGACCTGGACGGCGTCTGGCCGCCGGCCGACAGCGTGTCCCTCCCGCTGGAGGGGTTCTACGACGATCTCCTGGCCGGCGGCTACTCGTACGGGCCGGCCTTCCGTGGCGTGCGTGCCCTGTGGCGACGCGGTGACGACGTCTTCGCCGAGGTGGAGCTCCCGGACGACGTACGGGCGGGGGCCTCCGGCTTCGAGATCCATCCCGCCCTGCTGGACGCGGCCCTCCAGGCGCTGGAACCGCTGCTCGGGAACGAAGGCGGGGTCCTGCTGCCGTTCGGCTGGAACGGTGTGTCGGTCGGCGCGGCGGGGGCCGCGGCGGCTCGGGTGAAGGTGTCCCGCGCGGCCGACGGCGGGACGTCGGTGACGCTGGCCGACCGTACCGGCGCCGTGATCCTGCGCGTCGACTCGCTGGTGCTGCTGCCGTTGGACGCGGAGCGGGGCGAGGCCCAAGGTCCCGCCGCCCGGCTGGACGACTCGCTCTTCCGGGCGGAATGGACGGAGGTGTCCGCACCCGCCGAGCAGGTGTCCGGGGTGTGGGGCGTGCTCGGTGACGTGGACGGCGCTCTCGTTCAGGCGCTGCGGACCGCGGGCGTGGCCGTGACCGACGCCGTCGACGTACGCGACCCGGTCGACACCGTGGTGTTGGAGTACGCCCCGCGACCGTACGCCGATCTGCCGGAAGCGGTGCGCGACACCGTCCTTTCGGCGCTGGCCCGTGTGCAGCGGTGGGTGGCCGACGAGTCGGCGGCGCCGTCACGGCTGGTGGCCGTGACGCGGAACGCGGTGGCCGCCAGGCCGGGTGAGCGGCCGGACCCGGTAACGGCTCCGCTGTGGGGTCTGCTGCGGGCCGCCCAGGCGGAACACCCGGACCGGATCGTGCTGGTGGACCACGACGGCAGCCCGGAGTCCCTTGCGGCGGTCGCCGCCGCGGCCCACTGCGGCGAGCCGGAGGTGGCACTGCGCTCGGGGCTGCCGCTCGCACCCCGGCTGGCCCGGCTGGAGGCCGCCGGTCTCCTGACGATTCCTCAGGACGCCCTCGCCTGGCGGCTGGAGAACGCGGAGCGAGGCACACTGGGCGGGCTGGCACTGGTCGCCGTGCCCGAGGCGCCGGCTCCTCTGGCCCCCGGGGAGGTCCGGGTGGCGGTCCGCGCCGCCGGGCTGAACTTCCGCGACGCGTTGATCGCGGCGGGCATGTACCCCGACGAGAAGGCCGCGATGGGCGGCGAGGGCGCGGGCGTGGTCACCGAGGTCGGAGCGGATGTGCGCGATCTCGCGCCGGGTGACCGGGTGTTGGGCCTGATGGAGGGCTCGCTGGGTTCCGTCACGGTCACCGACCGGCGGCTGGTGGCGCGGATCCCGGACGGCTGGTCCTTCGCCCGCGCCGCGTCCGTGCCGATGGTGTTCCTGACCGCGCTGTACGGCCTGACCGACCTCGCCCGGCTGCGCGACGGGGAACGCGTCCTGGTGCACGCGGCGACCGGTGGCGTGGGCATGGCCGCCGTCCAGTTGGCCCGGCACCTGGGCGCGGAGGTGTACGCGACGGCCGGCCCCGCCAAGTGGGGGGTGCTGCGGTCGATGGGGTTCGACGAGGGTCACATCGCCTCCTCCCGGGACCTCGGCTTCGAGCGGTGCTTCACCGGCGCGACCGGTGGCGAGGGCGTCGACGTCGTCCTCAACTCGCTTGCCCGCGACCACGTCGACGCGTCACTGCGTCTGCTGCGCGAGGGCGGCCGGTTCGTGGAGATGGGCAAGACCGACCTCCGTGATCCCGACCGGCTGGCCGCCTCGTATCCGGGGGTGGAATACCGTGCCTTCGACCTGATCGAGGCCGGGGCGGACCGCATCGGCTCGATGCTGACCGAGCTGATGGAACTGTTCGAGCGCGGGGTGCTCACCCCGCTCCCCCTGACCGTGTGGGACGTACGGCAGGCACCTGGGGCGCTGCGCCACATGAGCCAGGCCCGGCACATCGGCAAGAACGTCCTCACCATGCCCCAACCTCTCGACCCCGCCGGAACGGTGCTGGTGACGGGGGGCACGGGCGTGCTCGGCGGGCTGCTGGCCCGGCATCTGGTGGTCACGTCGGGGGTGCGCCACCTGCTGTTGGCAGGCCGCCGAGGGGACGACGCCCCGGGTGTACGGGAGCTCGTCGCGGAGTTGTCCGCGCTGGGCGCGGAGGTGTCCGTCGCGGCGTGCGACGTGACGGACCGTACGGCGGTGGCGGCGCTGCTCGCGGGGATCCCGCCCGAGCGTCCGCTGACGGGCGTGGTGCATGCGAGCGGGCTCCTGGACGACGGCGCGCTCGACGCGCTGACGCCCGAGCGGGTGGCTCCCGTGCTGCGTGCCAAGGTGGACGGGGCGGTGCACCTGGACGAGCTGACCCGCGACCGGGATCTCGCGCTGTTCGCCCTGTTCTCGTCGTCCGCGGGGCTGTGGGGCAGCGCGGGGCAGGCGAGTTACGCGGCGGCGAACGTGTTCCTGGACGCGCTCGCGCTGCGACGCCGGGCGGACGGACTGCCGGGCGCCTCCCTGGAGTGGGGGCTGTGGGCGCAGGCCAGCGGGATGACCGGCCACCTCGGCGAGCGGGAGTTGGCCCGCATGGCGGCCGAGGGCATCAGGCCACTGCCCACCGAGCGGGCGCTGGCGCTGTTCGACGCGGCCCTCGCCTCGGGCGAGACGGTGACGGTGCCGATGGATCTCGATCTGTCGGCGCTGCGCGGCCGGGAGGAGGTGCCGGCCCTGCTGCGCGGGCTGGTGCGTCCGGTGCCGGGGCGGGAGCGGACGGCCGCGGCGCCGCCCGCGGACCCGCGGGAGCTGCGCACGAGGCTGGCGGCTCTGGCTCCGGCCGAACGGGACGCCCGGATGCTGGAGTTGGTCCGCGAGCATGCCGCCGCCGTCCTCGGCCACGCGTCGGCCGGGAAGCTGGACCCGGAACGGCGGCTGCGTGACCTCGGATTCGACTCCGTGACCGTCGTCCTGCTGCGCAACCACCTGAAGAAAGCGACCGGGTTGAAGCTGTCGCCCGCCGTGCTCTGGGACCACCCGACGCCGATCGCCCTGGCCGGCTATCTGTCCACCGCGCTCGCCGAGCCTGCGGAATCGCGGAACAGCTGACGGCCCACACGACGCGAACAGACGATCAGAAGGGAACGTGAGGCCGATGACCGCGAAACTCTACGCGGTGGACTCCATACAGACGTTCGACGAGTTCGAGCAGAAGGCACTGGCCCTCGCCGACGCACTGCGCGAGAACGGGGTCGGCACCGGCACCCGCGTCCTGCTCAAGGCCCAGAACTCCGTGGGTTATGTGGGGATGCTCCTCGCGCTCATGCATCTCGGGGCGTCCATCGTGCTGGTGGACGGGCAGGAACGGGCCGACGAGACCGAGGACATCTGCGCCCGCGCGGACGTCGCGCTCTGTCTGGTGGACGACAACGCCCCGCTGGCCGCGACCGCGCCCCGGCGCTACATCTACGAGCTGCTGGTGGAGGCCTCGGAGCGCAGGCCCACCGAGGGGGCGCTGTCCTTCGACACCTGGTGCGCCCTGCCGGACGGCCTCATCATGTGGTCCTCGGGCTCGACCGGAAAGCCGAAGGGGATCGTCAAGACCGGTGCGTCGTTCCTGCGGAACCTGGAGCGCAACGCCCGGCAGGTGGGCCACCGCCCCGACGACGTACTGCTGCCGATGCTGCCGTTCTCGCACCAGTACGGCCTGTCCATGGTGCTCATCGCCTGGCTCGTGCGCTGTTCGCTGGTGATCGCCCCGTACACGCGGCTGGACCACACCCTCCACATGGCCGAGCGCTGCGGTGCCACGGTCCTGGACGCGACACCGGCGACGTACCGCAGCATCCTCAACATCATCGCCCGCCGCCCGGCCGCCCAGGCCGAGCTGGCCGGGGTGCGGATGTTCTGCAGCGGTGCGGCCCCGCTCGGCAACCACCTGGTCGCCGACTACGTCAAGACCTTCGGTCTGCCCCTGCTGGACAGTTACGGCAGCACCGAGCTGGGGAACATCGCCTTCGCCACCGAGGACAACCCGGTCGCCTGCGGCAAGGCCATGGAGGGCCTCCAGCTGCGGATCGTCGACGACTCGGGGGCGGACCTTCCGCCGAACGAGATCGGCGAGATCCTGGTGTTGACGCCCGACATGATGCAGGGCTTCCTCGGCGACGACGGCACCGTCCAGGAGGCCGACCGCGGCTGGTACGCCACCGGTGACTTCGGCCGTCTCGACGCGGCCGGCAACCTCTTCGTGGTCGGCCGCAAGTTCGCCGTCCACCGCATGGGTTACACGCTGTACCCGGAGATCATCGAGCACAAGCTGGCGGCCGGCGGCTGCAACGCCAAGGTGGTCGCCCTGCCCGACGAGCGGCGCGGCTGTGAGCTGGTCTGCTTCGTGGAGGACGAGCAGCGGCGCGACCGGGCGTACTGGCGGGAGATGGTCAACGAGCTGTTGCCGGCGTTCGAGCGGCCCAACCACATCGAGGTGGTCGAGCGGTTCCCGCTGAACCGCAACGGCAAGCCCGACAAACGGCAGTTGGGCGAACTGGCGGCGGCGAAAGCATGGGCATGACCACCGAGACGACCGAGCGGCAGCCGGGGACGGCGATGGTCTTCCCCGGCATGGGTCCGGTGAAGTTCGCCGACGTCGGCGAGTTCCTGACCTTCAACTCGCACGCCCGCAAACGCCTGAAGGTCGCCGACGAGGTCCTCGGCTATTCGCTGATGGACCGCTACCGCCGGTCGGCGGACGACTACGACGAGGCCGCCCAAGTGGCCTTCCTGACCGTCTCGTCGGCGCTGGCCGACTGGGCGGAGGAGTCGCTGGAGGTGCGTCCCGTGATCTGCGCGGGTCCCAGCTTCGGGCAGCGGGCCATGGCCGCGTACTCGGGCGCGCTCTCCTTCGCCGACACGGTCCGGCTCACCGTCCGGCTCGCCCGCTGCGAGGCAGAGTACTTCGCCACCGAGTACGAGGACGTGGTCACCCTGACCTTCCTGCGGACCCCGCGGGAGCGGCTCGACGAGATCCTCGCCGAACTGACCGAGCGGGGCGAGTACTTCGACTTCTCGGGCTATCTGGACCGCGACTTCTACATGCTCTCGCTGCGGGAGCCGATGCTCGACTGGATGCGCGGCCGGATCAGCGCCGCCGGCGGCTACTCCCTCTACACCATGCGCCCACCGGTGCACGCCGCCGCCTTCGGGAAACTGCGCCGACGGGTCGAGGAAGAGGTCTTCGGCGAGTTCGACTTCGCCGCACCCCGGCTGCCGGTCGTGGCCGACCAGGACGGCTCACTGGTGACGACGGCGGCGGGCCTACGCACCATGCTGCTCGACACCTTCGACCGGCCGGTCCACTGGGAGCGGGTGACGAGGACGCTCCGGGAACAGGGCGTTCGGCGGATCTGCATGGCCGGTCCGGAGAACATCTTCGCCCGGCTCGACTGCACCACGGCCGACTTCGAACTGCTCTCGGCCACTCCGGAACGGACGCTGCGGCAGCAGGCCTGAGGGCCGGGAACAAGAAGCGGTCCGTGTGCCGGATGCACACGGACCGCTTCTTCGTGCCCTTCCTGGTGTCTGCCAGACGGTCAGAGCTCGTCCAGCTCCAGCGGCGCGAGCTCGGCGAAGACATCCCCCGGCCCGGGGTTGGCCGGATGGCTGCCGCCGCCGAGATGCCGTACGACACCCCACACCGCGTTGAGTGCCGTGGTGACCGCGCCCTCCGCGAAACCGCCGGTCCAGGAGACGTCGTCGCCGGCCAGGAAGAAGCCCCGCTGGTGTTCGGGCAGGGCGCTCTGCATGAAGTGGGTGAACAGGCGGCGCTGGTAGCGGTAGTGGCCGGGCAGGTTGGCCTTGAAGGCCCCGGTGAACCAGGGTTCGTTCTCCCAGCTGACGGCCACCGGCGGCGCGATGATGTGCGACCGGATGTCCACGCCCGGGTAGATCTCGCCGAGCGAGCGCAGGACGGCCTCCAGCCGCTCCTCGGCGGACATCGCGGCGACCCGCTGGGAGTCGTCGTTCCAGGTGTAGGACAGGCACATCACGCCGGGGCGGCCGGGCCCACGGTCGAAGAGGTACACCGAGCGCGGCAGCCGGTCGGTGAGCGTCATGCCCATCACGTCCCGCCCGGTCGTGGCGTCGACGTCCCGCCAGAACGGCCGGTCGGTGAGCGCGAAGAGCTTGGAGGAGCCCATGTAGTGGGTGCGCTCGATCGCCGACCGGACCGGGCCGGGCAGCAGCGCGTCGTCGCAGGCGACCCGGCTGTTCAGCAGCCGGTGCTGCCCGGTGAAGACCACCGCCCGGTAGCCGCGTGTCCGGCCGTCGGCGTCGGTGACCTCGATACGTTCTCCCGCGCGACGCAGCGCGGTGACGGCGGGCCGGGGCCGGTCCTCGTGCAGTGCGGCGAGCGACGTACCGGCCGGCCAGTGCGCGAGGCGCTCGGGAGCGTACCGCCACAGGCCCAGCGGCACCTGCTCGCAGCCGCCCTCGATGGTCCGCTGGTCGACGTCGGCCTCGGTGTAGACGACACGGAGGATCTCCAGCATCGAGTTGGGGAAGTCGGTGTCCCAGCCGCCGGTGCCGAAACCGACCTGCCCGAACAGTTCACGGAGCCGGAAGGAGGCGAAGGCGGGCGTGGAGCTGAGGTAGCCGTAGAAGGACTGGTCGTCCAGCAGCGGCACCAGACGGTTCCACATCGCCTTGATGGTGGCCGTGTCGCGGGTGCGGATCGCCTCCTGCATGACCCATACGTCGGCCTGCTCGCGCAACGTCTTGTCCCAGGCGTCGGCGACCTCCCGGTAGACGGGCGGCAGATCGGCCTCGGTCCGGGCCCAGTGGCTGACGCCGCCGATGTCCACCACCGTCATGGGGGTGCAGGGGCTCAGCGGGTTGGGGAACGGCGTCGTACGCAGGCCGAGCGTGCGGACGTAGTGGAACAGGGCGGCGGCCGAGGGCGGGAACCGCATCGCCCCCAGCTCGGCCACCTCGTCCGGGAACCCCTCGAAGCCGACCGAGCGCATACGGCCGCCCAGTCGTCCCGCCTCGTGGAGGACCGGGCGCAGTCCCATGCGCATCAGCTCGTACGCGGCGACCAGCCCGGCCATCCCGCCGCCGACGATCGCGACCTCGGTGCCCAGCGCGTCGGCCGGTACGCCGCCCAGCCCCGCGGGGTGGCGCAGCCAGTCGTCGTAGGCGAAGGGGAAGTCGGGGCAGAGCATGGTGAGCCGAGGGCTCGACGGACCGTCCCCATGAAGAGCGGTGAGAAGCATCTGCTTAGCCCAGCACGACACTCAGACCCCGGACCAGCGAGCCCAGAGGACTCTAGGGAATTGCCGGTCACGCGCGGTTCCCCGCGTCCCCACCCGCCCGCACCCGCCAACACACCGACTGGACCGAGCTCTCCCGCGGGGGGTCGAAGGGGCGCGGCCCCTGGCGGATGGGACGTGGATGGGACGGGTAGGGGCGGCGGGGGCGAGATGCATCCCCGCCTCGCCAACCGCGGGCGCCGCACTATCGTGGAAGGCATGGAGATCCCGTTCGTGCTCCAGCGGTGCGTCACACCCCGCGCGGCTGTCGGCGGCGCCGGATGAAGACGCGGGGCGGCGGTGCCAGGGCGGCGGGCGGCCTCGCCGCCCTGAACGACGACGGGCTCCCCCCGGACCGCACCCAGGCGATCCTCGAAGCGGCCAAGGAGGTCGCTTCGCTGCTCAAAGGGGGTGGGCACCCCTTCGCTCTGGCGGGCGGCGTCGCCGTATACGCCCACGGCGGCCCCGGAACGCTCCAGCACGACGTCGACTTCTGTGTGCTGCCCGAGGACATCGAGGCCGTGACCGCCACGCTGGAGACGGCCGGCCTGGAGGTGGTCGAACCTCCCGAGGACTGGCTGCTGAAGACCCGGAGCCACGGCCAGGAGGTCGACCTGATCTTCCGGCCGGCCCGGACTCCGGTGACCCGCGAGCTGCTGGACCGCGCGGAGGTGCTGTCGGTCGAGTCCATGTGGATGCCCGTGCTGGCGGTCACCGACCTGCTCGTGGGCCGTCTGCTGGCCTTCTCCGAGCACTACTGCGACTTCGGTGCCGTACTGCCGATCGCCCGCACCCTGCGGGAGAAGATCGACTGGGCCCGGGTCCGGCACGAGTGCGGTGCCGAGCCCATGCCCGCCGCCTTCCTGTATCTGCTGGAGCGCCTCAACGTGATCGAGCCGGAGGAGACCGGCCATGGCGACAGAACCTGACAACGGACCGGCCGTCGGCGCGGACGCCGGTCCGGGCACCGGCACCGCCCACTCGGCGCCGAACACCGAGTACCGCATCGCCCACCTGGGCGAACGGCTCGCCGGTGGTGATCTGGCCGAGCTCGGTATGCGGATCGAGTCCCGGGGCGACACCGTGCACATCACCGGCACCGCGTCCACGGCGGGCGACCGCGAGGCGATCCTGCGCATCGCGGCGGAGGAGCTGCCGGGCATAGCCGTCCGGGCCGACATCGCTCTGGCCGACGTGACCGCGCCCGACCGTCCCGAGGAGCTGTCGTGATCCGGGTCGCGGCCGTCGGCGACATCCATCTGGGGCAGGACAGCCGCGGTCTGCTCCGACCGGCGTTCGAGACGCTGCCCGACCACGCCGACCTCCTGCTGCTGGCCGGAGACCTCACCCGCCACGGCACCCCGGAGGAGGCGCGGGTGGTCGCCGACGAGGTGGCGGGCCTGCCGGTGCCGGTGATCGCCGTCCTCGGCAACCACGACCACCACTCGGAGCGGCCCGAGGACGTCACGGACGTGCTCCGGGCGGCCGGCGTGACCGTGCTGGAAGGGGAGGGAACCGTCGTCGACGTCGACGGGGTCCGGGTCGGGGTCGCCGGGACGAAGGGGTTCGGCGGCGGCTTCGCCGGGCGCAGCGGCAGCGAGTTCGGCGAGCCCGAGATGAAGGCCTTCGTCCGCCACACCCGGGGTCTCGCGGACGGTCTGCGCCGTGCCCTGGACTCGCTCGCGGCGGACGGCTGCGCGGTCAGGATCGCGCTCACCCACTTCTCGCCGGTGTCGGACACGCTGGTCGGTGAGCCCCTGGAGATCTATCCCTTCCTGGGCAGTTATCTGCTGGCGGAGGCGATGGACGAGTCGGGCGCCGACCTCGCCGTCCACGGCCACGCCCACCTCGGCACCGAGCACGGCATCACGAGCGGCGGTGTACGGGTCCGCAATGTCGCCCAGCCGGTCATCCGGCGCGCCTTCGCGGTCTACGGCCTGCCGGGGAACGGATTCCACGATTAGGGGGCCGGCGTAGTGGGGGGCCGACGCGGCGGAGACCCGGCGCGATAGGGACCGGCGTGGTGGGAGGCGGACAGCCCGCAGACTGGCAGTGCGAGTGCCGGCGGCTCAGGAGCTGATGGCTCGGCGGCCCACGGCCCGAGACAAACGGCCCGGCGGGCGGCGGTCTGACGAGCGGCACGCGGCACCGACACCCGGCAGGCGGCAGGCGGCAGGCGGCACCCGAGACACGGCACACAGCACGCGGCACGCGGCAGCCCCGAGCCGCGTTGCCCCGACCGGGGGACGAGGGGCCGCACTCGTCGCGCGGCAGCCATGGCGCACCGCGCGGCGCGCTACCGTCCGTCGACACATCCGGCGACAGCCGAACGGAGGCTCTGGATGCCCTGGCGACGGCGATGGCGAGCGGCGCTCACGACGGGAGCCGCCCTCGTACTGGCGACCGGTTGCGGGACGGTCGAGGAGCGGCGCACGGCGGCCATGGACGCCGCCCTCGACTTCGAACGGGCCCTCGCCGCCCGCGACGGGGCCGCCGTGTGCGCGGTGCTGGCACCGAGCGTCCGCGAGGAGGTCGAGCGGTCCGCCCGTACGGCCTGTGAGGAGGGCGTCCTGACGGAGGAGCTCCCCTCCGCCGCACGGGCTCCCGACGACGCCGTCGAGGGCGTCGATGTCAGCGGGCGGCAGGCCCGTGTCGTGTTCCCCGCGGACACCCTGTTCCTGTCCCAGTTCTCCGGCGGCTGGAAGGTCATCGCCGCCGGGTGCACTCCGCGCCCACAGCGGCCCTACGAGTGCCTGCTGAAGGGAGGATGAGGAGGAGGATGAGGCCGGTGCGCACCATGTTCGTCCTGTGCCTGCTGGTGATCGCGGGCGGTCTCGCCTACTGCATCACGCTGGGAGTGCTGCATCGATGAGCCCGATGAGCCGGTCCGTACGGAAGTTCCTGTGGGAGAACGGCCTGGGCCTCGCCTTCCTGACGCTGTTCGTCCTCGCCGTGATCGGCCAGGCGTTCGCCGGTCACGCCGACTTCAACAACCAGCTCGCCGCGGACGACCTCCAACAGGTCACCCTCGGCGAGTACATGACGTCGTCGGACTTCGCCGTCGACGTCATGGAGAACTGGCAGTCCGAGTACCTGCAGTTCTTCCTCTACGTCTTCCTCACGGTGTGGCTGGTGCAGCGTGGTTCACCGGAGTCGAAGAACCCGGACAAGGTCGGTGTCGAGTCCGACGAGGAGCAGCGCGTGGGGCGGCACGCGGACTCGGCTTCTCCTCGCTGGGCGGCGGCCGGCGGTCTCCGCCTCAAGCTGTACGCCAGTTCGCTGGGCTACGTCATGGGAGCCGTGTTCGTGCTGTCCTGGCTCGCCCAGTCGATCACGGGTGTCGCCGCCTACAACGAGGAACAGTTGAGGCAGCTCCAGGCGCCCATGAGCTGGCCCGAGTACATCCTGTCAGCCGACTTCTGGAGCCGTACGCTGCAGAACTGGCAGTCGGAGTTCCTCGCCATCGCCTCCATGGCCATCCTCTCGATCTATCTGCGTCAGCGCGGTTCCCCGGAGTCCAAGCCCGTCGGGGCCGCCCACACGTCGACGGGCGTCGCGGGCTGAACTCCGGGGAACCACCCTGTTCCTCCACCCCCCTTTCCTACGCCGCGGCGATCGGCATGTCCGCCGCCTCCGCCTTCTCGAACTGCGTCCGGTACAGCTCCGCGTACCGTCCCCCGGCCGCCAGCAGCTCGTCGTGCGTGCCGCGCTCCACGATCCGGCCGGCCTCGACGACGAGGATCTGGTCGGCGGCCCGTACGGTCGACAGACGGTGGGCGATGACCACGGCGGTCCTGCCCTCCAGCGCCTCCGCGAGGGCCTCCTGGACGGCGGCCTCCGAGGTGTTGTCGAGGTGGGCGGTGGCCTCGTCGAGGATGACGACGCGCTGGCGGGCCAGGAGCAGCCGGGCGATGGTCATGCGCTGGCGTTCGCCGCCGGAGAGCCGGTAGCCGCGTTCGCCGACCACGGTGTCGAGACCGTCGGGCAGGGATCGTACGAGACCGTCGAGGCGGGCCCGGCGCAGGACGTCCCACAGGTCGTCGTCCGTGGCGTCGGGGCGGGCGAGCAGCAGGTTGGCGCGGACGGTGTCGTGGAAGAGGTGCCCGTCCTGGGTGACCATGCCGAGGGTGCCGCGCAGTGACACGGCGCTGAGGTCGCGTACGTCGATCTCGCCGACGCGAACGGTGCCCGCGTCCGTGTCGTACAGCCGGGGCAGCAGCTGGGCGACGGTCGACTTGCCGGCGCCGGAGGAGCCGACGAGGGCGACGGTCTGGCCGGGCTCGGCGCGGAAGGAGACGCCGTGCAGGACCTCGGTGCCGCCGCGGGTGTCGAGGGCGGCCACCTCCTCCAGGGAGGCGAGGGAGACCTTGTCGGCGGAGGGGTAGCCGAAGTGGACGTCGTCGAACTCCACGGCCACCGGCCCGTCGGGTACCTCGCGGGCGTCCGGTTTCTCCTCGATGAGCGGCTTCAGGTCGAGCACCTCGAAGACCCGCTCGAAGCTGACCAGGGCGCTCATGATCTCGACCCGGGCCCCGGCCAGCGCGGTCAGCGGCGCGTACAGGCGGGTCAGCAGCAGTGCCAGGGAGACGATCGCGCCGGCCTCCAGGGTGCCGCGCAGCGCGAACCAGCCGCCGAGGCCGTACACCAGGGCGAGCGCGAGGGCCGAGACCAGGGTGAGCGCGGTGATGAACGCCGACTGCGCCATCGCCGTACGCACCCCGATGTCCCGCACCCGGCGGGCGCGCATCGCGAACTCCGCGGACTCGTCGTCGGGCCGTCCGAAGAGCTTGACCAGGGTGGCGCCGGGCGCGGAGAAGCGCTCGGTCATGCGGGTGCCCATGGCCGCGTTGAGGTCGGCGGCCTCCCGTTGCAGCCGGGCCATGCGGCGGCCCATCCGGCGGGCGGGGATCACGAACACCGGCAGCAGGACGAGCGAGAGCAGGGTGATCTGCCAGGAGAGGGTGAGCATCACGGCGAGCGTGAGCAGCAGCGTGACCAGGTTGCTCACCACTCCGGACAGGGTGTTGCTGAAGGCCCGTTGGGCGCCGATCACGTCGTTGTTGAGACGACTGACGAGCGCCCCCGTACGAGTACGTGTGAAGAACGCGACCGGCATGCGCTGCACATGATCGAAGACGGCGGTCCGCAGATCGAGGATGAGTCCCTCACCGAGCGTCGCCGACAGCCGTCGGCCGAGCAGCCCGAGCGCCGCCTCGGCGACCGCGATGAGCGCGATGAGCACGGCAAGGCGGACGACGAGTGCCTCGTCCCCGCCCGACACGATCACGTCTACGACGCGCCCCGCGAGCACGGGCGTCGCGACGGCGAGCAGCGCGGCCAGCACACCGATCACGACGAACCACGCGATACGGCGACGATGTGGACGGGCGAAGGCGGCGACGCGCCGTAGCGTCGTCCGGGCGAAGGGGCGGCGTCGCTGCTGGGCGTTCATCATGCCCTGCAGCTGCATCCAGGCGGTGGTCTCCATACTCATGACCAGAACGCTAAAACCTCAAGCATTCTTGAGGTCAAGAGGTGTCGTGGAGTACGTGCGGACGGAGTACGTGCGGACGCGGTGAAGTCCGCCGCCGGTCACCCCCTGTCCCCGTGCGCGCAACCTTCCGTTGGGGCGTTGCGGAGAACGTCTGCGGGTGTGACAGCGATACGACTCCCCCAGGGGCTGGCCAGGCGTATCCCGGTCCGCCAGATCCTGTGCCTGCTTCCCCTCGCCCTGGTCCTGGTCGTCGCCGTGCGCCACCGCTCCGTCCTCGTCGAGGGCTTCGCCCATCTGGCCACCGCCCAGTGGCCCTGGCTCGTGGCGGCGGTCTGCGCGACCTGTCTGACCTGGGTCGCGGCGGCCGTGACCCGGCAGGGCTCGCTCGTCGAGCGGCTGCCGGCCCTGCGGCTGCTGGCCACCCAGTTCGCGGCGGGCGCGGCGAACCATCTGCTGCCGACCGGGCTGGGCGCGAGTGCGGTGAACCTGCGGTTCATGACGGTGTGCGGGGTGTCGCTGGCCCGCTCGTCGGCGGCGCTCGCCCTGTACCTGCTCGCGGAGTCGATCGCCCGTGTGGGCCTGCTGCTGGCCCTGCTGGTCGCGTTCCCCGGCGCGCTGCGTCTCGGCGCCCTCCTCCCAGACAGGGCGGTCGCCCCCCTGCTGATCACCGTCGCGGCCGTGCTCTGCGTGGCGGTGGCCGTACTCCTGCTCGTACGACGGCTGCGTACAGCCGTGTTCGGTTTCGTGCACACCGCGTTGAGCGAGGCCCGCTCGGTGCACACGCGTCCGACGCGCGTGCTGGCGCTGTGGGGCGGCTCGCTGGCCTTCCCGGCGCTCCAGGCGGCCGGACTCGTCATGGTGGGGCTGGCGTTGGGCCTGCACGTCCCCGTGGCGCACATGGTGGTGGCGTATCTCGCGGCCACGGTCGCCGTCGCCCTGGTCCCGACCCCCGGCGGCCTCGGCTCGGTGGACGCCGCGCTCGTGGTCGCCCTGGTGGCGGCCGGCGGCCCGGTGGCCGTGGCGACCGCGGTGGTGCTGGCGTACCGGATCATCACCCTCTGGCTGCCGCTGCTGCCGGGGGCGTTGACGCTGGGCGCGCTGGTCCGGCTGAAGGTGATCTGACCGCGGGCGTCCCGAGAAACCGTGGCGAACCCGTCGGTGGCGATGCACGTATCCGGACATTCGACCGCGCCCGACGGCCCGTCAATGGCCGATCCACGCAGGTCCGGTGCCGATCAGTCAGCCGGATGGGGCA
Source organism: Streptomyces capitiformicae (assembly GCF_002214185.1). Classification (NCBI taxonomy): domain Bacteria; kingdom Bacillati; phylum Actinomycetota; class Actinomycetes; order Kitasatosporales; family Streptomycetaceae; genus Streptomyces; species Streptomyces capitiformicae. The sequence continues at coordinate 5,690,699 of NZ_CP022161.1, forward strand.
GGATGAGCCGTCGCACCCGGCGTCGTACACACGTCGCACGTACGTCGTACGCCCGTCCGGGAAAGCGTGATCGTGCATTCCGGATTCGAGCAGGTGGCAAGGTGACGACGCATCACATACGGCCCGCGGGACCTGACATACGGCACACTCGGCCCGTCGGTCGCTCCCGGCGTCCCTCGGGAGGCAGCCGATGACCCGGGCCCTCACCCTCGACGACTACCTCGTGGCCGGAATCATCCTGGTCGCGGGTCTGGTGGCCGCGTTCCTGCTGCGCATGCTGCTGCGCTGGCTCGGCGGCCACGCGACGAAGACGCGCTGGGGCGGTGACGACGTCATCGTCGACACCTTGCGCGCGCTCGTGCCGTGGGGCGCGTTCCTCGGTGGCGCGGCCGCCTCTGCGGCGGTGCTGCCGCTGACGAAGACGGTGCAGCACCATGTGAACCAGGCCCTGACGGTGCTGCTGATCCTCGTCGCCACGATCACGGCGGCCAGAGTGATCGCCGGCCTGGTGCGTACGGTCACCCAGTCCCGGGCCGGGGTCGCGGGCTCGGTCACGATCTTCGTGAACATCACCAGGGTCGCGGTCCTCGCCATCGGCTGTCTGGTGATCCTCCAGACCCTGGGCATCCCGATCGCCCCGCTGGTCACGGCCCTGGGCGTCGGCGGTCTCGCGGTGGCCCTGGCGCTCCAGGACACCCTCGCCAATCTCTTCGCGGGCATCCACATCCTCGCCTCGAAGACGGTCCAGCCGGGTGACTACATCCGGTTGAGCAGCGGGGAGGAGGGCTATGTCGTCGACATCAACTGGCGCCAGACGACGATCAAGTCGCTCTCCAACAACCTGGTGATCATCCCCAACGGCCAGCTCGCCGGCACGAACATGACCAACTTCAACCAGCCCGAGCAGGACATGACCCTGCTCGTGCAGGTGGGCGTCGGCTACGACAGCGACCTGGAGCATGTCGAGCGGGTGACCAACGAGGTCATCACGGAGGTCATGAAGGAGGTCGAGGGCGCCGTCCCCGACCACGAGCCCGCCGTCCGCTTCCACACCTTCGGCGACTCCCGCATCGGCATGACCGTGATCCTCGGCGTCGGCGAGTTCAGCGACCAGTACCGGATCAAGCACGAGTTCATCAAACGCCTTCACAAGCGCTATCGCGCCGAGGGCATCAGCATCCCGGCGCCCCGGCGGACGGTTACGCTCCAGCCGGGTGGGGGTAGCGGCGTGGAGATCCCGCACCAGCGGGAGACTGTCGTCGAGGTGGCCCCCTAGGGGTTTCGCCCCCGCCGCCCCTACTCATCCCATCCCAGGGGAGCTGCGCCCCTTCAACCCCCCAGGGAGAGCTCGGGAGGGGCGGTTTGTACGGCGGGGGCGGGTGATTCGTGGCTTGTCGCGCAGTTCCCTGCGCCCCTTATAAGCCAGGGGGCGCCATAAGCCGGGGGGCGCCCCCAGTTCTTTGAGTGGCGCGGGGAACTGCGCGAGCAAGCCTCCACAACCCGCACCCGCCCGACGACCCCGTCCCCCCGAGCTCTCCCGCGAGCGGGGTCGAAGGGGCGGCGCCCCTGGGATGGGACGGGTAGGGGCGGCGGGGGCGAGATACATCCCCGAACGCATCCGAAGCCGCCATCCCCCCGACCCCTGTCGAGCCCGCCTCGATCACGAGATATCTTGATGTCGAGCAATGTTGCAGACGTGGAGCGGAGCACCCGGTGACTGACTCGACCATCATCTACACGCACACTGACGAGGCGCCCGCCCTGGCGACCCATTCGTTCCTGCCGGTGATCAAGGCGTACGCCGCCCCGGCCGGTGTCTCCGTCGAGACCCGTGACATCTCCCTGGCCGGCCGCATCATCGCCGTCTTCCCGGAGTACCTGACCGAGGACCAGCGCATCCCGGACGCCCTCTCCGAGCTGGGCGAGCTGGCCAAGACGCCCGCGGCGAACATCATCAAGCTGCCGAACATCTCGGCGTCCATCCCCCAGCTCAAGGCCGCCGTCGCCGAGCTCCAGGGCCAGGGCTACGCGCTGCCGGACTACCCGGACGACCCGAAGACCGACGAGGAGCGCGAGATCCGCGCCCGCTACGACAAGATCAAGGGTTCCGCCGTGAACCCGGTCCTGCGTGAGGGCAACTCCGACCGCCGCGCCCCCGCGTCGGTGAAGAACTACGCCAAGACCCACCCGCACCGCATGGGCGCCTGGTCCGCCGACTCGAAGACGAACGTCGCGACCATGGGTGAGAACGACTTCCGCTCCACCGAGAAGTCCGTCGTGATCTCCGAGGCCGGCTCCCTGAAGATCGAGCTGGCCGGCGACGACGGCTCCACCACCGTGCTGCGCGAGTCCGTACCGGTTCTCGAGGGCGAGGTCGTCGACGCCTCGGTGATGCGCGTCGCCGCGCTGCGCGAGTTCCTGACCGCGCAGGTCGCCAAGGCCAAGGCGGAGGGCGTGCTGTTCTCCGTGCACCTGAAGGCCACGATGATGAAGGTCTCCGACCCGATCGTCTTCGGTCACGTGGTGCGCGCCTTCTTCCCGAAGACGTTCGCGCAGTACGGCGAGCAGCTGGCCGCGGCCGGTCTGTCCCCGAACGACGGTCTGGGCGGCATCTTCAAGGGCCTGGAGGCCCTGCCGGAGGGCGCCGAGATCAAGGCCTCCTTCGACGCCGAGCTCGCCGACGGCCCGGCCCTGGCGATGGTCGACTCCGACAAGGGCATCACCAACCTGCACGTGCCGTCCGACGTCATCGTCGACGCCTCGATGCCGGCGATGATCCGCACCTCCGGCCACATGTGGGGCCCGGACGGCCAGGAGGCCGACACCCTCGCGGTGCTCCCGGACTCCTCGTACTCCGGCGTCTACCAGGCCGTGATCGACGACTGCCGCGCCAACGGCGCCTACGACCCGTCGACCATGGGCTCCGTCCCGAACGTCGGTCTGATGGCGCAGAAGGCCGAGGAGTACGGCTCCCACGACAAGACCTTCGAGATCCCGACCACCGGCACGGTCCGCCTCGTCGACCAGGCCGGCAACGTCGTGCTGGAGCAGACGGTCTCCGCGGGTGACATCTTCCGCGCCTGCCAGACCAAGGACGCCCCGATCAGGGACTGGGTGAAGCTGGCCGTCACGCGCGCCCGCGCCACCGGCGACCCGGCGGTGTTCTGGCTGGACGAGACCCGCGCCCACGACGCGCAGCTGATCGCGAAGATCAACGCGTACCTGCCGGAGCACGACACCGAGGGCCTGGACATCCGCATCCTCGCCCCGGTCGAGGCCACCAAGCTGTCGGTGGAGCGCATCCGCCGCGGTGAGAACACGATCTCCGTCACCGGCAACGTGCTGCGTGACTACCTCACCGACCTGTTCCCGATCCTGGAGCTGGGCACCAGCGCCAAGATGCTGTCGGTCGTCCCGCTGATGGCGGGCGGCGGCCTGTTCGAGACGGGCGCCGGCGGCTCCGCCCCGAAGCACGTCCAGCAGCTGGTCAAGGAGGACTACCTGCGCTGGGACTCCCTCGGTGAGTTCTTCGCCCTGGTGCCGTCCCTGGAGCAGTACGCCCAGGTCACCGGCAACACCCGCGCCAAGGTCCTCGCCGACACCCTCGACCGCGCCACGGCGACCTTCCTCAACGAGGACAAGTCCCCCTCCCGTCGTGTCGGCGGCATCGACAACCGCGGCAGCCACTACTACCTGTCCCTGTACTGGGCCCAGGAGCTGGCCGCGCAGACCGACGACGCCGACCTGGCCAAGACCTTCGCGCCGCTCGCCGAGACGCTCACCGCGAACGAGCAGAAGATCGTCGACGAGCTGATCGCCGTCCAGGGCAAGCCGGCCGACATCGGCGGCTACTACCAGCCCGACCCCGCCAAGGCCGCCGCGGTCATGCGCCCGTCGGCCACCTGGAACGAGGCGCTGGCGAACTTCGCCTGACCCACGCCCGCGTTTGAAAGCCGCCCCGGCCGGGATCACTCCCGGCCGGGGCGGCCCGCTTTCCCCACGAGGTTCGTCAGACGGTCCCGAAGGCCGTGCGCAGGGTGCCGATCGCCTGCCCGATGGCGGCCTCGGCGGCATTGGTCTCCCGCAGGGCGTTGAGCATGACGAAGTCGTGGATGATGCCCTGGTAGCGCACGGCGGTGACCGGGACGCCCGCCTCACGGAGCTTGTTGGCGTACGCCTCGCCCTCGTCCCGCAGGACGTCGGCCTCGGCGGTGATGACGAGCGCCGGGGGCAGCCCCTTGAGCTGCTCGGGAGTGGCGCGCAGCGGTGAGGCGGTGATCTCGGCGCGCTCCTTCTCGCTGGTCGTGTACTGGTCCCAGAACCACCGCATGGCGTCGCGCCGCAGGAAGTACCCCTCGGCGAACCGGTCGTACGAACCGGTGTCGAAGGCGGCGTCGGTGACCGGGTAGAAGAGCACCTGCTGGACCAGCGGAACATCGCCGCGCTCCTTGGCCATCAGGGTCAGCGCGGCGCTCATGTTGCCGCCGACGGAGTCCCCGGCCACGGCCATCCGGGTCGCGTCCAGGTAGTGGCCGGCGCCCTCGGTGACGACCCAGCGGGCCACCGCGTAGTTCTGCTCGACGGCGACCGGGTAGCGGGCCTCGGGCGACAGGTCGTACTCGGGGAAGACGACCGCGGCCCGCGCGCCCACGGCCAGCTCGCGCACCAGCCGGTCGTGGGTGTGGGCGTTGCCGAAGACCCAGCCGGCACCGTGGATGTAGAGGATCACCGGAAGCACGCCCTTGGCTCCCTCGGGCCGGACGACACGGGCCCGGACCTCGCCGGTGGGTCCGCCCGGCACGATCACCCACTCCTCGTCGACGGCCGGCATGGCGATCGCGCCCGACTGCACCTCGTCGACGACCTTGCGACCCTCGACCGGCCCCAGGTCGAACAGGTACGGCGGGTTCGCGGTCGCCTCCGCGAAGGCAGCGGCGGCGGGCTCCAGAACGGGACGGGGGGCGACGGTCTCGGACATGGCGATCTCCTCGTGGATCGGGTACCGCGGGGCAGGCCCGGCCGACGAGGTTCGCCGGGGCGGCGGCACACGACAACAGTAGCTCGCCATTTAGTCGTGCACAACTAATTCATGCTCGACTCTCTATCGAACTACTATTTGGTGCACGATACAATCGAGGAGACTTGAAGGTAGGGTGGGAGATCGTCATGGAGAGCACGGGACCGAGGAGCGACACCGTGAGCACAGCCGGCGACTTCATGAGCACTGCCGGAGCGGAACCGGCGCAGGGATACACCCTGCTCCTGGACGACCAGCTCTGCTTCGCGCTGTACGCCGCCTCACGCGCGGTCACGGCCCGCTACCGGCCGCTGCTGGAAGAGCTGGGGCTGACCTATCCGCAGTACCTGGTCATGCTCGTGCTCTGGGAGCAGGACTCGATCTCCGTACGCGACCTCGGGGCCGCGCTGCAGCTCGAGTCCAGCACCCTCTCCCCGCTCCTGAAGCGCCTGGAGGCCGGCGGCCTGCTCCGCCGCGAACGCCGTACGGACGACGAACGCTCCGTCGCCATCCGCCTCACCGCAACCGGGGCACAGCTCCGGGAGCGGGCCCGTACGGTGCCCATGGACATAGGCGACGCCATGGGCCTGACCCCCGAGCAACTCACCACGACCAAACAGCTGTTGCGGACGCTCACCGCCAACGTCAACCAGGGGTGACCAGGCGCGGGCCCACCCGCACAGCCGTGCGCCGTCAGTGCGCGGCGTCCAGCCTGCGCCGCTGCTCCTCCGTCAGCTCCAGGTCCACCGCACCCAGGTTCTCCTCCAGTTGCGCCACCGACGACACCCCGGCGAGCGGGACGATCGGGAACCGGCCGCCCAACTGCCAGGCGAGCACCACCTGGTTGACGGTGGCCCCCGTCTCCCGCGCGACATTCCCCAGCACCTTCAGCCGGGCGGGGGTGCCCGGGTGGTCGTAGTCCGGCCGCAGCCTGTCGGAGCGTACGTACCCGCCGGTGAGCAGTGGCGAGTAGGCGACGAGGGTGAGTTCGGGCTCGGCCTCCAGATAGCTCAGCAGTTCGGCGGTGGTCGCGCCGAGGGTGCCGTCCGCCCAGAGGTCGCCCGGGACGTCGGTCCGCGGGCGGAGGTAGCTGTGGTGGTACTGGAGCACCTCGTACCCGGGCAGTCCCGCCGCCGCGGCGAGGGCGCGGGCCCGCTCGACCCGCCAGACGGCGTGGTTGCTCACGCCGAGCAGGCCGACGGTGCCCTCCGCAACGAGTTCCGCGAACCCCTCGACGGTCTCCCGCAGCGGAACCGTCCGGTCCTCGATGTGCGCGTAGAGCAGGTCCAGCCGCTCCACCCCGAGCCGTTCCCGGCTCCGCTCCGCCGACTCCCGGATCACCTTCGCCGACAGGCCCTCGGCGTTGTCGACATAGCTGGTGCCGGGCGCGAGCGGTCGGGCGCCCAGCTTGGTCGCGATGACGATCTCATCACCGACACCCCGGCTGCGCCGCCACCGCCCGAGCAACTCCTCGCTCTGCCCACCCTGCCCGCCGTCGACCCAGAAGGCGTAGTTGTCGGACGTGTCGATGAAGTTCCCGCCGGCCTCCACATACCGGTCGAGCACGGCGAAGGCGGTCTTCTCGTCCGTCCGCGAGCCGAACAGCATCGCGCCGAGCGCCAGGACGCTCACCTCGCGGCGGGTAGCCGGATCACTGCCGATCGTGCGGTACTTCATGCCGTTGCCTCCGCTTCCGCCCGCCCGTCGGGCTCGAAAGGGAGTCTTCAACTTGGAGCGCACGCGAAGTCAACCGCCCTGGCGCAGAGAACGACTGGACCCGCCCCGTCGTGGTGTTCCTGGCCGCCGAGCAACCGGGGATCTGGGCGACCGACGGCGGATGGGCGCCGGAGGTCCACGCTTGGCACGGCAAGTACCACCTGTTCACGACCCTCCACAACGAGGACAGGCCGCTTCCCGTGCCCGCGGCCGGCCGATGGGGCACGCCCTTCGAAGCCAAAGAGCTGTGGGGCGGCGCCGAACTGTCCGGAGGGCAGTGGCAGCGGCTCGTGTGTGGCCGCGCGCTCTACAGGCAGACACCGCTACTGATCTTGGATGAGCCGACCTCCCAGATGGACGCCCGCGGTGAGCACGCCATCTTCCTGGAGATCAAGCGCATCGCCGCCGAGCGCATGACGATCGTCGTCACCCACCAGCTAGAGAACACCCGGCTCGCCGACCGCATCCTTGTCATGGACAAAGGCCGAGTCATCGAACAGGGCAGGTACAAGGACCTGGTGAACGCCGGGCGCTTGTTCGCAGAGCTCGTCGCCCTGGCCAAGGATCGGTGACGCCCATACCCATGCGCACCACCACAACCCTGGCACGATCCGGCCCGCAGTCTGCTGACGGTCGCCATGGCTCTCGTGCCCGGCGTCCTATGCTGGAGGCCGCTACAGATCCGCCTTCGTCGCCCTCGTGGACCCGGCGGACAATTGCGAAGCCGCAGGTCAGCGCGTTGCTCGATGAGGCAGGGGAACGCCCCTCTTCGGTTCTGGGAACGTGTGGGGAGTCCGCGCAGGTCAGCCCAAGTTGCGCTGGGTCACCCATGGGTCGACGGACTTGGGCTCGGTGAGCTGCCGCCCAATACGGTGCGCATCGTTGCGCGCGCCGTGTCGCGATGAGGCCGTGGTGGCCGACTGCACCGGTCACGATGCTTGCCCGGCCTGTCGTCGCACAGCAGTCGTGGTGAATGCTGAGGCAGCGCCTGCGGTGACCGCCAGCAACACATATCCCCATGTGTAGTCGTCCGTTGCGCCGTACACGGCACCCATGACCAGGGGCGGGAAGAAGCCGCCCAGTCCTCCGGCGGCCCCGACGACACCGGTGACCGAGCCGACCCGATCGGGGGGCACGAGGCGGGCAACAAGTGCGAACACAGCGCCCGATCCCGCGCCCAGGGCGGCCGCCATCCCGAGGAAGGCGAGCGTTCCGAGCGGGATCAGCGGCAGCTCGAAGGCGGCGAGGAGAGCGAGAGCCGCAACGGCCGCGTACGCGACGACGAGCACGGGCACGGGGTGCCGCCGGTCGGAGAGCCATCCGCCGACCGGGCGCATGGCGACGGCGAGGACGACGAAGCCGGCGGTGCGCAGGGCGGCGTCGGATCGTCCGAGGTCGTGGGCGGTGGTGAGGTAGGTGGGCAGGTAGACGCTGAAGGCGACGAATCCGCCGAAGGCCACGGCGTACAGGAAGGCCAGGTGCACGGTGGCGGGCATCCGCAGGGTCGCCGTGGTGCGCGTGAGGAGTGAGCCGGGCGTTACCACGCGGTCGGGCTTGTCGCGCAGCAGGAGACGTGCCACCACGGCGTAGACGATCAGGAGGCCGGCGACGAGGTCGAAGGGGAACGCGTACCGGACGGCGTCGGCCAGTTGCACGGTGGTGAAGGACGACAGGGCGGTGCCGCCGGTGCCGATGCCGAAGATTCCCAGCGCCAGTCCGCGCCGCTCCGGCGGGTACCAGGCGTTGACGAAGGGCACGCCGATGGCGAAGGTCGTGCCGCCCAGGCCGAGGAAGAAGCCGCCCGCCAGCACTTCGGGCAGGGAGTCGGCCAGGTGGCCGAGGTAGAGAACCGGCAGGACGGTGAGGGCGGCGACGAGGGGGAACATTCGGCGTGCCCCGACGCGGTCGGTGAGGGCTCCTACGGGGATCCGGCCGAGTGAGCCGACGATCACGGGTACCGCGACAGTGAGGGACTGCTGGAACGAGGTGAGGTCCAGGTCCTCGCGGAGGGTCGGGCCGAGCGGTGCCAGCAGCGCCCATGCCCAGAAGCAGAGCATGAATCCGGCGGTGGCCAGCGCGAGCATCCGCTGCGGCTGAGCGGCTGCCGCCGTCCCGCCGGTCCGTGGCGTCGAGGTGCGGCTCAAGGGACGCCTCCTCCATGTTCCAGGGGCGGGTTTCCCCCGCCGTTCGGTTACTCGTCGATCCCTCTCACGATGCTGGTGCCTACTCATCCGCCCGTCCGCTCGACGCGCCCGCCGCTTCGTGGATGCTGCCCGGCGTGCGATGCGGCGCGAGGGCCACGGAGGTCGACCAGCGGGCCGTTCGGCCCCTGGCCGCACGGCCTCGGTACGGCTGGACTGGACCGGTGGGAGGGGCGGCGGAGACTTGCCCGCGTTCCACTCATCCATAAATGCGTCGGCTTGGAGCCCGTCGGCCCGGCACCGTCGGGAGGTGCCCGACGATGAGCGCTCTCGATGTCTTCCTGTGGGGCGTCCTGCCGTACGTAACCGTCGTGGTCCTCGTCGGCGGCACCGTGTGGCGGTACCGGTACGACCAGTTTGGCTGGACCACCCGCTCCTCCGAGCTGTACGAGTCCCGGCTGCTGCGCATCGGCAGCCCGCTGTTCCACTTCGGCATCCTCGTCGTGGTCATCGGGCATGTGATCGGGCTGGTGATCCCGCAGAGCTGGACCTCGGCCGCCGGCCTGTCCGAGACGGCGTACCACATCCAGGCGCTGGTCCTCGGCGGCGTCGTCGGCTTCGCCACGCTCGTCGGCGTCGCGATCCTCATCTACCGTCGGCGCACCACCGGACCGGTGTTCATGGCGACCACACGCAACGACAAGACCATGTACGTCGTCCTCGTCGCCGCCATCGTCGTCGGACTGGCCACCACGATGCTGGGGACGGGCGTCGTCGGCGAGGAGCACCACTACCGCGAGACCGTCTCCCCCTGGTTCCGCTCCCTCTTCACGCTTCGGCCGGACATCGACGCCGTTGCCGCCGCACCGCTCTCCTTCCACCTGCACACCCTCATCGGCATGCTGCTCTTCGCCATCTGGCCGTTCACCCGGCTCGTCCACGCCTTCACCACACCGGTCGGCTACCTCTTCCGGCCGTACATCGTCTACCGGTCCCGCTCGGCCAGGGTCCCGGCGCGGGGGCGACGCCGAGGCTGGGAAGGACCGGGATGAACAGCGCTGCCCGGATTGCGGGCCCCGGTCACCCGCTCCACGATGAGGTCATGATTCCGGTGGGCTCCGCGGACCGTTTCGACGCGTTTCGGGCTTTGGCCGACCGGCGCGGGCGGCCGGGAGTCCGACTGATCGAGTCGCTGGCCGAGGTCCGGGCGGGAACGGCGGACAGCCCTGGGACGTGGGCTCCAGCCGTCGCCGCCGGTCTCCGCCTGCCCGCTGCCGCGGCACTCGGACCCGCCGGGTACTACGCGGACCTCGCCGCCCCGCACGGCCGCCGTCACGTCCGCATCTGCGCGGCGACGGCGTGCCTCGCCGCACGGGCCGGACGGCATCTCACCGAGGCGGAGGACGAGTTGGGCGTCACCGCGGGCACAGCATCACTGGACGGAGAGACGTCGCTGCAGACCGTCCGCTGTCTGGGGTACTGCTACGCGGGCCCCGCCGCGCTGGACGGCGACACACCCTGCACCGGCCCGACGCTGACCGGTCAGCTCGGCGGACGCGAGCCTCCACGGGCCCCCGAGATCCCGGCCGCCGACGACACCGGCGACCCTGTACTGCTGGGCGCAGTGGTGGCCGGCGAGCCCCCGTGGCAGGTGTGGCCGCAGGTGGTGACGGCGGGCACTGCGGACGACGTCCAGCGGGAGGTGGCCGCATCGGGGCTGCGGGGGCGAGGTGGCGCGGGGTTCCGGGTGGCCGCGAAGTGGGCGGCGGCCGGCCGGGCGCCCGGCACCGTGGTGGTGGCCAACGGAGACGAGGGGGACCCCGGCTCTTACGCCGATCGGCTGTTGATGGAGGCGGAACCGGAGCGGGTGCTGGAGGGCCTCGCTCTGGCCTGCTTCGCCTGCGGGACCCACCGGGGCGTGGTGCTGGTGCGCTCGGAGTATCCGAGTGCGCTCGCGCGGATGCGGGAGGCGGTCGGGCAGGCGTACGACGACGGGCACTTCGGGCCGTCCGTGCACGGCACGGACACGAGCCTGGACGTGGAGGTGGTGGAGGGCGCCGGATCGTACGTCGCGGGTGAGGAGACCGCTCTGATCGCGAGCCTGGAGGGGGACCGGGGCTGTGCCCGGCCGCGCCCGCCCTATCCGACTCGGCGCGGCCTGTGGGATGCGCCGACGGTGGTGAACAACGTCGAGACCCTGGCATCCGTCCCGTGGATCATCGCACGCGGCGGAGCCGAGTACGCCCGGCGAGGGGCTCGGGGCGAGACCGGGACGAAGCTGGTGTGCTTGTCGGAGCGGTTCGCCCGGCCGGGCGCGTACGAGGTGGAACTGGGCACCTCACTGTCGCGGATCGTCACCGAGCTGGGCGGCGGCCTGAAGGACGGCAGCGAACTGACCGCGCTACAGGTCGGCGGGCCGCTGGGCGGTTTCCTCGGCCCCGATGCACTGGACGTTCCGCTGACGTCCGCCGACCTCGCGGCCCGGGGCGCTGCGCTCGGCCATGCCGGGCTGGTCGCCTTCGACCAGCGCGTGGCTCCGGAGGAAGTGCTGCGGCACATCTGGCAGTTCGCCGAGGCGGAGAGCTGCGGCGCCTGCTCCCCCTGCCGTGTGGGCTCGCGCCGCGGTCTTCAGCTGGCCTCCGCAGGTATCCCGCCCGGACCTGAATGGGGGCGGCTCGCCCATGTCCTGGCCGAGGCGAGCCTGTGCGCCTTCGGACGGCGCATCCCACCCGCCGTGCACAGTCTCGCCCGCGCCTACGGGAACCGACTCGCGGGATGGGAACCATGACGGGAATCGAGGTCGATGGCGTCGGCGTCACCGTTCCCGAGGGATCCTCCCTTCTCTCGGCAGTGCGGGCGGCCGGCGCCGAGTTGCCCACGCTGTGCTCCGACGACCGGCTCAGCCCGGCCGGTTCCTGCCGTACGTGTCTCGTGCGGGCCGACGGACAGATCGTGGCGGCCTGCGTGACCCCAGCAGCATCCGGTGTCCACGTCGAAACCGCCGCAGAAGACCTGCGACAACTGCGCCGGGACGCGGTGGAGCTCATCGCCTCCGCCCTGCCGCCTCGTGCCCTCAGCGAGGACAACCCCAGCGAACTGGCCCATGCCTGCCGGTCGATGAGCATCGGCCCCGAGACGGCACAGGGCGCCGGGGGCCGGGGCGTGGACGACTCCCACCCATACGTCCACCTGGACCGTGACTTGTGCATCGCCTGCGGTCGGTGCGTCCGCATGTGCGCCGAGGTACAGGGCACCTTCGCCCTCACCCTGACCGGCCGGGGCGCAGACACTGTGATCGCGCCCGGCACCGGCGGGCCCTGGGCCGAGTCGGACTGCGTGGCCTGCGGCGGCTGCGTCGACACCTGCCCCACCGGTGCGATCACCCAGCCCGGCCCAGGGCGAGGGCTCACTTCGGCCTACCGGCCGGCCGCGACCCGTACGACGTGCGGGTACTGCGGCGTCGGCTGCTCCCTGGACGTCGTCACCGCAGGCGGCGAGGTCACGGCCGTACTGCCCGCCCGTGACGGCCCGGTCAACCAGGGCCACGCCTGCGTCAAAGGCCGCTTTGCCCACGGCTACCTCACCTCTCGCGAACGGCTCACCCGACCCCTGCGGAGGCAGGGCGGCCGTCTGGAGCCGGTGAGCTGGGAGGAGGCCCTCGGTCATGTCGCCCGAGGGCTGCGCGCGGCCGTCGCGGACGGCGGCGCGGACGCCGTGGCGGCTATCTCCTCCGCCCGCGCCACCAACGAGGAGAACTACCTCGTCCAGAAGTTCATGCGGGTCGTCATCGGTACGAACAACGTCGACAATTGCTCCCGCCTGTGCCACTCCCCCTCCGCCGCAGGACTGACCGCCTCGTTCGGGCTCTCCGGCGGCACCGACAGCTTCGACGACGTGGAGCGGTCCGACTGCCTGCTCGTGGTCGGCGCCAATCCCGTCGAAGCCCACCCGGTGGTCGGGGCCCGCCTCCTCCGGTGCGTGCTGCGCGGGGCCAAGCTGGTCGTCGCCGACCCCCGAGCCGTGGGCCTCGCCCTGCACGCCGACGTGCATCTGCGGCCCCGGCCCGGCACCAACGTCGCGCTCTTCCACGGGCTCGCCCACGTCCTGCTCGCCGAAGGACTGGCCGACGAGGAATTCCTGCGCGAGCGGGCCACCGGCCTGCCGGAGCTCACCGAGCTGCTGGACCAGTACCCGCCCCACCGGGTCGCGGAGATCACCGGGGTACCCGCCGAGGACCTTGTCTCCGCCGCCCGGCTGTACGGCCGCGCCCGGCAGCCCGCGATCGTCTACGGCCTGGGCGTCACCGAGCACGTGCACGGCACCGATGGGGTGCGGTCCCTGGCCAACCTGGCGATCCTGCGCGGCACCGTCGGCACCGACCGCGGGTACGGCGTCAACCCGCTGCGCGGCCAGAACAACGTCCAGGGCGCCTCCGACATGGGCGCGCTGCCCGACCTCCTGCCCGGCTACGGCAAGGTGACCGACCCCGCCGCACGGTCCCGCGCCGAAGCGATCTGGGGCGTACCGGTTCCAGGGCGCCCTGGCCTGCGGATCCCGGACATGTTCGCCGCTGCACGTACGGGGCATCTGCGGGCGCTGTGGGTCATCGGCGAGGACGTCTGCGCCACCGACCCCGACAGCAACCAGGTAGCCGCAGCCCTGGACGCCTGCCCGCTCGTCGTGTGCAGCGAACTGTTCCTCTCCGAGACCGCCCGCCACGCCGACATCGTCCTGCCGGTCACGTCCTGGCTGGAAAAGGACGGCACCTTCGTCAACTTCGACCGCCGCTTCCAGAGGGTCCGCCCCGCCGTGCCCCCGCCGGGTGAAGCACGCAGCGACTTCGACGTCGTTCGCGCCGTCGCGACGGCCATGGGCCTCGACATCGGCTGCCCGACACCGGCCGACGCCCTGGCCGAGTGCGGACAAGTCGCGCCCGTCTTCGCCGGCCTCTCCCACGACCGGCTGGACCGGGAGGGCGCCGTGCCGTGGCCCTGCCCGGTCACCGACCGCCCAGGGGAGGCCAAGCTGTACGAGGAGCGGTTCGCCACGCCGGACGGGCGAGCCCACCTCACCGCAGCCCCTTACCTCCCACCCGGCGAACAACCCGACGACGACTACCCACTGGTGCTGGTCACCGGGCGGCGCTGGGCCCACTACAACTCCGGCAGCATGACCCGCCGCGGCGGCAACCTCGCACTCGACCCGGTCGACTTCCTCGACCTCCACCCCGACGACGCCTCCCGGTACGGCGTCCGGGACGGCGCACAGCTCACCGTGGAGAGCCGGCACGGCCGGGCCCGGCTCGTCGCCCGGGTCAGTGAACAGACCGCCCCCGGGCAGGTGTTCTGCTCCTTCCACTTCCCCGCGAGCGGGGTGAACCGCCTCACCTCCGACCAGGCGGACACCGTCACGTCCTGCCCCGAGTACAAGGTCACGGCCGTGCGCTTGGGCGCACCGTGACCACATCCGACGAGGTGGGTCAGAGGGCCACTGGTATGGGCAGGAGGCAGCACCTCGACGCAATGGCCCACCCGCTCCTCGGGCAGATGACGCGCGGATGACGCAGCAGCACTGCCGCAGAGCGAGCGGACGGGTGACACGCTGGGCTGCCGACAGCCCATGAACACACACGTGCACGGCCGGAAGACCGGACCGGCCGCGCACCGTGGTGCGGTTTCAATGCGCACTCACGCCCAGAAGTTCCCGAGCGGCATGGTCCTCATGACGGTCTTCGCCTCAGCACCGGCATCGTGATGGTCAGGACACCATGCTTGTACTCAGCCGTCGCCTCGTCGCTCTTGGCCCCGGTCGGCAGAGGGGTGAAGTGAACGTAGCGAAATACCGCACGGCCCTGCTCACTGAGCTCATCGGAGCGTCCGGCACGGAGGGTCAGGCACCCTTCCGCGACGGTGATCTCAATATCCTCGGCGTCGATCCCCGCAAGCTCGGCCTGCGGCACGTGCCCCCCCGGTCCGCCAGACGTTCTTCGACGTGGACACCGTGCGTCGCCGGAATTTCGTCCAGCAGGGGGAATCCCGCCTCCGCCCAGTCGGACAGTCCAGGCAGTGTGCGCCGGTCGGGGAGCGGCTCAGTCGTGACGCTCATATCCAGCTCCTCCTTCTTCCCCGCTTCCAGGGTCATCTGCCCGAGCCCGGTGACGCGTGCGCCGACCGGCCCCCGCGCACGGCCCGGTCGGCCCTATCAGCCCATCAGCGACTTCCTCCCGCGCGGCTCTCGGGCCTCCGGTGGGCCCCGCCGGGTGGGCGTTCCGGCTTCAGCCGGGCCTGGAGACGCATGACGACATGGCCGAGACCGGACACCGCAAAGGCGATGGCCAGATCGGTGGGCGGGAGTGGGTCCGTGCCCAGCAGCTCCCGCAGGGGTGGCAGATAGACGCCGGCTGCCTGGAGGCTCAGTGCCGCGCCGACGGCGACCAGCAGGAACGGGTTGGCCAGGCTGCCCGGGCGGGCCCGTGAGCCGAGCGCCACGCCGAGCTGGGTGGCGCCGAGGATCAGGAACACCATGGACTGCCAGGGGCGTCCTGTCTCCCGGGCCCAGACGCCGACCGCGAGGGTCACCGTGGCGACGAAGGCCCCTATGAGCAGGATCCTCGGCCACAGGCCGGCACCCAGCACGCTCTCCTCGGGAGGCCGGGGCGGGTGGCGCATGGCGTCCGGGGCGACGGGCTCCGCGCCGAGCGCGACACCGGGCAGGCCGTGCGTGAGCAGGTTGATCCACAGGATCTGCGCGGGCAGCAGCGGCAGCGGCATCCCCAGGAACGGGCCGAGGAGCATGACCAGGATCTCCGCTGTACCACCGGCGAGCGCGTAGAGCAGGAACCGGCGTACGTTCGCGTAGACGCGGCGTCCCTCCTCGACGGCGGACACGATGGTCGCCGGGTTGTCGTCGGCGAGCACGAGATCGGCTGCCTGGCGTGCGACCTCAGTGCCACGTCGTCCCATGGCGACGCCGATGTCGGCCTGCCGCAGGGCCGGGCCGTCGTTGACGCCGTCCCCTGTCATCGCCACCACCTGCCCGGCCCCGCGCCACGCCTGGACGATGTCCAGCTTCTGCTCGGGAGTGGTCCGGGCGTAGACCCGTACGTCTGTCAGGTCGCCCGCTGTGCCTTCACGAATGCGTCCGCCGGTGGTGACTTCCTCGTCGCGGGTGGCGATGCCGAGGCGCCCGGCAATGGCCCGTGCGGTGAGCGGGTGGTCACCGGTGATGAGTACGGGGACGATGCCGGCCCGTTTGCAGGCGGCGATGGTCGGCTCGGATGCGTTGCGGGGCGGATCCAGAATGCCGACGAGGCCGAGGAGTGACAGGCCCGATTCCCACGTCGGGGGCCGCTGCACCGGATCCTCGTGGTCGGCCGAGGCGACGGCGAGCACACGGTACCCACGGCGTGCCAGCACCTTCGCCTGTGCGGCCGCCCGGGCGACGACGTCGGGGGCGTCGGGGGCGTCGGGGGCGTCGGGGGCGTCGGGGGCGTCGGGGGCGTCGGGGGCGTCGGGGGCGTCGGGGGCGTCGGCCAGAATCTGCGGCCGGAGCAACGATTCCGGCGCGCCTTTGCACGCGACCAGTACTCCGCCCTTCGGCCGACGGTGCACGGTCGTCATGCGTTTGCGGTCGCTGTCGAACGGAATCTCGTCCAGCCGCGGCAGCTCGCGTTCCAGCGCCGCCCGGTCCAGCCCGAGGCGGGCCCCGGCCACCAGCAGAGCGGCCTCCGTGGGGTCGCCCAGCGCACTCCACTCCGTGGAACCGTCCGGCGGCTCCAGCGCCGCGTCGTTGCACAGCATCGCGATCCGCAGCAGTGCGGCCAGGTCGGGTGCGTCGTCCGCGGTCACCGTCTCGCCGCCGCGGACGACCCGGCCCTCGGGGTCATAGCCCGTACCCACGACCGCTGCCTCGCCGCGCGGCGTCCACAGCTGCTCGGCCGCCATCCGGCCCTCGGTCAGGGTGCCCGTCTTGTCGGTGGCGATCACAGTCACGGAGCCCAGCGTCTCCACCGCCGGCAGTCGGCGGACGATGGCATGCCGGTCGGCCATCCGCCGCGCTCCCAGAGCCAGGGAGAGTGTCACAACAGCGGGAAGGGACTCCGGAACGGCCGCGACGGCGAGGCTGATCGCCGCGACGATCATCAGCTCCACGGGCTGCCCGCGCGCCAGTCCGAGCGCGAGGACCACCGCGCACAGCGCCACGGTGACGGCCGCCAAGGTCCGGCCGAACCTCGCCAGCCGGTGCTGGAGCGGAGTCAGGCCGGGCGCGGCGCCCATCAGGGAAGCGATCCGGCCGAGCGCGCTGTCCGCACCGGTGGCCGTGACCACGACACGTCCGCGGCCACGGACGATGACCGTGCCCGCCGACACTGGCCCGCGCGCATCGTCACCGTCGGGGACCTTCTCCACGGGAACGGACTCACCTGTGAGCGAGGACTCGTCCACCAGCAGCATCGCCGCGGCCAGCACGTCTCCGTCCGCGGGGACGATGTCCCCCTCGGCCAGCAGAACCAGATCACCCGGAACCACCTCAGCAGCCGGGATGGAACGTTCCTCGCCGTCCCGCACCACCCTGGCCGCGGGGGCGCTCATCGCGGACAGGGCCAGCACCGCCTGTTCCGCCCGTACTTCCTGTACGACGCCGACCACCGTGTTCACAGTGATCACGAGCAGGATCACGGCGGCGTCGGAGAAGTCGCCGGTGGCGATCGTCAGGGCGGCGGCCACGAGCAGGACGAGGATCAGCGGGTCGCGCAGTTGCTGCAGGACCCGCCGCCACACCGGGATCCGCGGCTCCGAAGGGATCTCGTTGGGCCCATGGAGCTCCAGTCGCCGCGCGGCCTCGTCCGACGACAGACCCGACGGACCCACCCAGGGAGTCGCGCCTCGTGGGCCGCCGATGTCCGCGTCGGGCCTCCGGCTGTCCTTACGCCGGTTCACGAGGCCCGCCCGTGGTCGGCGGCATAAGCCGCGAAGATGTCCGCCGGTGCACCACCCGTGTGGAGAAAGCGCTGGTCGAGAATGGCGGCGAGGTCTTGGAGAGCGCCCGCGAGTAGATCGCCGGCCAGACGTACGTCTGGCCGCCCCGCCGCCTGTCCGCGCTCGGCGAGAGCAGCGGCGTAGCCGACCATGGCCGCCAGCGACGAGTGGTCCTCCCCGTCATGGAAGTAGTACGCCTCGGCGTACTGGGTGAAGTCGATCCGGACGCGTACGACCTCGGTGGCCAGGCTGTCCAGCAGGAGGGCCCCCGCCGTGCAGTCGATCTGCTGTGCCGTCGGGTTCGCGTCGCGCAGCAGCGCCAGGCGGACGGCCAGGACCCTTCTGCGAGTCAGAGCCGGGTAGATCTCCAGTACCCAGGAGACCGTGGCCGTCAGGAGGGCGAAGCCGACAAGGGCCTCCAGCGGCGAGACCAGGCGGAGCCAGCCCTCGCCCGGCGAGATGTCCCCCAGCCCCAGGGTGGCGACCATGACGAGCGACAGGTACACGGAGTCGAGCAGCGCCGGCTCCTGCGCCGCCTTGGAACCGGGCGAGAAGGTGAAGGCACCGGGCATGTGGGGCCAGTAGACGATGGCCCAGCCGAGGACGACGGTGGCGGCCCACATGCCCACCACCGTCACCATGGCGAGCGGCCCGACCAGCCCGACCACGCGCCTGCGGGCGCGGAAACGCTGAGCCAGTCGCCACAGCGCCGTCATGACGAGGCGGCTCAGGCCGCCGTGGCGGGTGGGGTGCCAGAGGGTGTGGAACAGGTCCCGCAGGGTGACCATGACGAGGCCCGCGCCCATCAGCGAGACCAACCATTCCATGTGTGTCTCCCACAGCCCTGTCTCTTCCCTGAAGCCGAACCCCCTGATCTCGGAGCGTAGGCTGACGGCAGCACCGCCGCAGGGCCGAATCGCCGCGGGCCGGGTCGCATCCCATGCATCAACTCGTCGGCAGCGCCAGCGTGCAGGTCTCTCCGGGCGCGATGGTCACGGCCCGGTCGGCCAGCACCACGCGGATCGGTGACTCCTCCGAGTCGGGCACACGGATCTGCAGCTGTCCGCTCCGGCGCCGTACGCCGACCCCCCAGTGACCGCGGTAGCGCAGCGAGAACCCGTACTCGGAGAGCGCTGGAAGCGGCACCGGGTCCAGCCACAGGGCGTCCTCACGGGTCTGAAGACCCGTCAGGCCGCGCTGGACCAGGTCGAGGGTTCCGGCCATGGCCCCGAGGTGGATGCCTTCGCCGGTCGTGCCCCCCTGGATGTCGGCGATATCCGCCTGCAGGGCCTCCTGAACGTAACTCCACGCCTCAGCCCGTCTGACCCTGGCGAGGACCAGGCCGTGGACGACCCCGCTGAGTGTGGAGCCATGGCTGGTGCGCTGGAGGTAGTAGTCGACGGTCCTGCGCCAGACCTCGTCGTCCAGGTCGTACCCGAGACGCCGGAACAGATCTCGTAGTTCCGCGGGTGAGAACAGGTAGCCCAGCATGAGGACGTCGGCCTGCTTGGACGCCTTGTAGCGGTTGACCGTGTCGCCCTCGGCCTCGAGGATCCGGTCCAGCCGCCGGATGCTGTCGTACCGCGCCCGGTAGGCGTCCCAGTCGAGCTCGGCGAGGTCGTCGTAGCCCTCGAACTGACTGATGACACCCTGGTGGAACGGCACCCGCAAGCGCCGGGAGACCTCCTCCCACTTCGGCAGCTCGTCGCCGTCCAGCTGGACCCGGTCGAACAGTTCCTCCCTTCGCCATGCGGGGAGGCGCCGCAGGACGTCCAGGGCACGGTTGAGCACCCAGGCGGCGGTGACGTTGGTGTACGCGTTGTCATCCAGCCCTGGGAGGGCGGCATCCGGGTAGCCGTCGTGGTACTCGTCGGGTCCCACGACGCCGCGGATGCGATAGCGGTCCATGTCTGTGTCGAAGACCGCGAGGTCCGCCCAGAACCGGGCGATCTGCACCAACATCTCCGCACCCCTGGTGTACAGATACTCCGTGTCACCGGTGGCCTCGCCGTATTGCCACACGTTGTAGGCGATCGCCGAGCCCACGTGATGCTGGAGCCTCGAGTGATCCGGCAGCCAGCGCCCCGAGCGGGGGTTGAGATGCCACTCCTGTGTCTCCTCACGTCCGTCGCTGCCGCTCTGCCACGGGTACATCGCGCCGGCTCTGCCGTTCTCTGCGGCAGCCCGGCGGGCCCGTGGGAGGCGCCGGTACCGGTAGTCCAGCAGCGCCCGGGAGATCTCCGGGAAGTGCAGGTTGAGGTACGGCAGGACGAACAGCTCGTCCCAGAAGACATGGCCCCGATATGCCTCGCCGTGCAGGCCCCGCGCCGGCACGCCCACGTCCAGGTCCCCGGTGTGCGGTGACAGCGTCTGCAGGACGTGGAAGAGGTGGAAGCGCAGGACGCGGCCGGCCCGGCCGGGCACCTGGATGTCCGCGCGCCGCCACAACCGCTCCCACGCCGCGGCGTGCGAGTGCAGCAGGGCTGAGAAGTCCGCTGCCGTGGACACCCCGTCGACCGCCGCCTCCAGCGGGTCGCTGATCGCCGTGTCGCGTGAAGTGTGCAGCGCCACGGTCTTCTCCACGCCGACGGGTCGGCCAGGAACGATCGGGACCACCAGGCGGTGGACGGCACGACGGCGGGCCGGGCGAAGCACCGACGAGGCCGGAGCGGGACTGGTGACGACCGTCGTCCGAGCGGCCATGGCCACACCGATGTCCGAGGTGCTGGTCCGGCAGCTCAGCCACACCGTGTGGGGCTTCTGCGCCCCGGTCCGGACACGGGTCACATGACTCCTGTTGAGAGCGCGGTAACGGTGCACATTGCCGTTGATCACCTCACCGTCCAGACAGGACTCGATCTCGATCTCTCCCGACCAGTCCTCGGCTGTGAAGACCGTCCGCAGCGCGGCCAGGTGAGGGTCGCCCATATGCACCAGACGGGTCTGCTCGACGCCGAGCACCCCGGCGGCGTCGTCCCGGTAGCGGAATGCGCGGGTGAGCGTCGCGCGGCGCAGGTCCAGGGTGTGGCGGTAGCCCATGAGGGCGTGGGTGTCCGGGGAGAACCACGGGCCCCATGCGCCCTCGGCGCGGCGCACACGGAACCGGAGGAACAGCCAGTTCGGGAGGTTGACCAGGTCCTCATTCACCACCTGCCGCCCCGCCACGGTCGACTCCAGCCGATTGAAGCATCCGGCGACATAGGTACCCGGGCAGTGCACCAGGCCCGCCCGGGACTCGGGCACCGCGCCGCGCGTGGCGAAGTAGCCGTTGCCGAGCGTGCAGAGCGATTCACGCAACCGCTCCGCATCGGGGTCGTAGCCCTCCCACTGCCACATCCACTCCGACATCCGCCGCCCTCCCCTCTTCTCCACACGCCGTGGGAGCCTGGCCCGTGCAGCGAATCTCAGGCCCGCTGGGGGATGATGGCGACCGGGCACTGGGAGTGGTGCAGCAGGGCGTGGGCGACCCTGCCGAGTTGCAGACCGAAGTGTCCGTGTCGGCGCAGAGCGCCGATGACGATCAGGTCGGCGTCGGCCGATGCCTCCAGCAGGACGTGGTGGGCCAGACCTTCGACCGGTCGACGGTGCACCTCGACGCCGGGATGCTCCTGCACGGCCTCACGGAACGCGTCGGTGAGGCGGTCCGAGGCCCTTTCTTCGTGCACCCCGGTGGCGACCACGATCAGAGGCTGGTCCTCCAGATGCCCGTGGGCCGGGCGGCGCCAGGCCCGTACGGCCGTCAGGGCGCAGCCGCGCACCTCGGCCTCGCGGAGGGCGAACCGCACAGCGGCCGAGCCGTCGGTGGAGTCGCCGACGCCGACCACTACCCGGCCGAAGGAGCCCTGTCGGTTGCGCTCCTCGCCGCGGACCACGACGACCGGGCACACGGCACGGGCGGCCACCGTGAGGCTGACCGATCCGAGCAGTATCCCGGCGACCCCGCCGCGGCCGCGGGAGCCGGTGACCAGGGCGAAGGATTCATGAGCCGCGTGCAGCAGCGTGGACACGGCGTCGTCGGGCAGTACGTCGCTGGAGACCTTCACCTCTGGGTTGCGCAGCCGGGCGCGTTCGGCTGCGGACGCGGCGATGTGCTGGGCCATGACCTCTTCGGCCGGACGGTCGGTGCTGAAGGAGGGGCGGCCTGCCTCGTACCGTTCCCACAATGAGGCGTAGACGAGCCGCAGAGGCAGCCCGAGGCGCGCCGCCTCGTCCACCGCCCAGTCCACGGCCTGCAGGCTGGAATCCGATCCGTCGACTCCCACGACCAGCGGGAGCTCCATGGTCACCACCGCCCTCCGGCCCGGCCACTGGCGCAAGCCCTTGTCAATACCGTCGCACCACTGAGGATGCGTCGCGACACATACACCGCTCTCGGAGAGAGACCCCACCTTTCGGAGGGAGACCTCACCCAGGTTGCACTGTGCCGATTTGCGACGATTGTGGAGACATGTGGCCTGGAGAGTGAGCGGGGTGCCGCTCCTCGCAGCACCGCCACGCCGTCGCACCGGCGTGGTACGAGCCCGCTTCCGCTTCCAGGTCACGGTGAAGGGAAGGCGATTGTGGCTGCGAGGACCGGGATTTTCGGTGCCCTGACCAGGGAACATCGTGAGCAGCTCATGTCGCTCGCTCGTGAGGTGTCGTTCGCGACCGACGAGCGCATCTTCAACGAGGGCGGGAAAGCCGACCGCTTCTGGATCATCCACACGGGCACCGTCACACTTGACGTTCGCGTGCCCGGCCGCCGCGCAGCGGTCATCGAGAGTCTCGGTGCCGGGGATCTGCTGGGCTGGTCCTGGCTGGTTCCTCCCCGTCACTGGCACATGGGCGCCCAGGCTGCCAGCCCGGTACGCGCCTACGAGTTCGAGGCCGCTGCGATCCGTGAGCTGTGCGGGAAGGACCCGGAGCTGGATCACGCGCTGTTGACCTATGTCGTCGGCGTGATCGCGGACCGGCTCAGGTCTGCCCGGGTGCGGCTGCTCGACCTGTACGCGCCCCACGGCGCCGGCGAGGTGCCCTGATCGAGGCGAGACGAGGAGGCTCTGACACATCCGCGACACCTCGCTCATCTCGGTCGCCGTGCGCCTCGTGCGCGCCGTGGAGGGCGTCGTGGACGTTCAGCCGCAGCTCACCGGCCATTCAGCTGATCGGGACACGCCCGGGGAGACTCAGTGATCCGGGTGGGAAGCGCGGCGGCCGTCGGTTGCAGTCCCTCAGCCGGTCGGGGCCGGATGGCAGGTCAGGGCTGGATATCGAGTACGTCCGACACCGGGCGGCGCGGTGTGCCGGGGCCATTGGGGCCGTATCCCAGGCGCAGGAGCATCTGGGCGTAGCCCGCCCCGGTCATCACGTCGCGCAGCGGCCGGCGCAGGTCGGTCCGTTCGAGGGGCTGGGTGGCGAAGGAGCCGGACACACACTCAAGGGTGGCCAGCAGCAGCACACTCTTCGGTGGCCGTTGCCGCCTACTGGTCGGCCGGAGTGATGCGGCGGCCTGTGAGGCTCGTGGGCCGGATCGACACCCACATGTCGCGTTCACCGCCCGCCCATGGCGTGGTGTGAGCGCGCTGGGTGAGCCCGCGCACGGCGTCGGGCTCCGTGACGACGCTCGCGGGGCCGACTGCGAGCACACTCCAGCCCTGGCTCATCGCCTCGTCCACGTGGTCGACCTCGAAGGCGACCTCCGTGCCGACAGCCGCCGCGGGCACGGAGTCGGGCGCGGTCCGGAAGGCGATCGCGTCGTCCACGACTTCGTAGTTGACCGGGACGACCGCGGGGCGGCCGTCTGGCGTCGACGCGGCGATGCGACCCACGCCGTGCGTGGACAGCAGGTGGCGGCATTCCTCCGGGCTGAGGTCCCGCAGCTGCGGATGCAGCAGTGCGTGACCCTGACCGGGTGGCAGGTCGACCCCTGCCCCGCGCAGGGCCGTGGCGGTGGTGCCCAACGCGTCGGCCAGCCTGAGGAGAGTCGCCACGGTCGGGTCAGCCGGCTGTTCCTCCAGGTACGCCAGGTAGTCCGGCGACATTCGGGCGCGGCGGGCCGTTTCCTCCCGGCTGAGCCCGTGCCTCCGGCGTTCGACGGCCACGCGCCGGCCGATGTCGCCGGGGTTGGGTGTCCCGGCCGGCGGAGCGATCGCGGACACGGCCTGCGCCTCGCCCGTGTCCGGCTGGGAAGACCCGCGGGTGGTCCCGGGCTGCCCGTGCTCCACATGCCGGATGTGTGCGTCGGGCCCGGGGAACACGAGCGTCACCTCGTCCGTGTCCGACCAGCGCACGTCGTAGGGGGGCGTTCCGTCCTCATGGTGGAGTCCGACGATCTCGCCGTCGCGCCTGGTCGCGCCGGTCTTCTGGCTTTCGATGACGAGTTGGTCGCCGAGGTGAGCTCGCATGATCGCCGCCCTCTCCTCAGAATGGTGCTGTATCCAACGTGCCACGCGCGACACGCCGCCGCATGGGACGACCGGCCCGCATCCGCAGGGACGGGCTGAACCGACTGGATGTCAAGCGGTCACAACCCGGACGGGAGAGGCGACATGCAGCACCGAACGGTCGCGGAGCTTATGACCCGAGACGTCGTCAAGGCGCGGCGCGACCTGCCGTTCAAGGAGATCGTCAGGCTGCTGACGGACAACGACGTCACCGCTGTGCCCGTGGTGGACGACCGGGACCGCCCCATGGGTGTGGTGTCCGAGGCGGACCTGCTGCGCAAGAGCGCCGACCAGGCCGACCCGTCGGGCAGGGTCCCTGTTCCGCACCTGGAGGCATGGGAGCGGGCCAAGGCCGAGGGCTCCCGCGCCGAGGAACTGATGTCGGCTCCCGCCGTGTGCGCGCGGCCGGAGTGGAGCGTGGTGGAGGCCGCCCGCCTGATGGAGGCCCAGCACGTCAAGCGGCTGCCCGTCGTCGACGAGACGGACAGGCTGCTGGGCATCGTCAGCCGACGGGACTTGCTGCGGATCTTTCTGCGCCGTGACGACGCGATCCGCGACGAGATCACCGAGGATGTGCTGCGACGCACGATGAGGCTTGCTCCCTCGGAGGTGACGGTCGAGGTGCGCGACGGGCGGGTCGACCTCAGGGGCTCGGTCGAGTTCAGGAGTCTGATCCCCGTCATCGAGCGGCTGTGCCGGAGCGTCGACGGCGTGGTCTCGGTCGCCGAGCACCTCGCGTACCGGACCGACGACGCCCAGCGGTTCCCGACCACTGCCACCTGAAGGGACCGTCGGAGCCGGCGGCTGGGAGACACGCGGGACCGTGGCCGTGCGAGGCCGACGGAGCCGACGGCCCTCGCACGGAGGGAACGGGCACTCGCCTGCCGAACCCGGTAGTTGGCCCCGGTGGACGGCCCCACCCCGGCTCAGCCCGTGATCTCGATGCGGTGCGCCTTCCCCGTCTCGGTTTTCGGGACACGCACCGTGAGGACTCCGCTCGCCAGGTCCGCGCTGATGTGCTCCGTGTCGGAGTTCGGCGGCAGAGTCGTGCGGAAGTCGAACTTCCCCATGCGGCGGGTGTGCCTGCGGACCACCCCGGTTTGTTCCTTCTCCTTGATCTCACCGCGGATGTCGAGCTCACCCTCACCGACCTCCACGGTGATCTGGTCCTTGTCCACGCCGGGAAGCTCCAGTTCCACCAGGTAAGCGTCCTCGGCGTCCACGACATCGGCCAGCGGCGCCCACGGCTCGGCCGTGGAGAACTCGGGGTAACCGCCGATGGGAAAGACAGCGTGCATGAGCTGGTCCATCCGGGTACGGAGATCGTCCAGCTCATGCAGGGCCGCCGAGAGCCCACCTCTGCTGTGATGTGCGTGATGTGTCATGAGTGATCCTCCTTGACTCGGTGTGCCGCCGTCGGTCATATGGGCCATCCGGCGACCTGACGGGCGCTCGGCCGGGGCGCGCCCACGCCCTCGATGTCGCGCTCGGCGATGTTCAGCAGCTGTTGCGCGAGGTCGTTCATGGCCCGGCCTGCCGCCAGTTCGTCGCCGATCTCGGGCACGTTGGTGTCCGCCGGGTGGCAGTGCGCGGTTCCGTTCCCGGTGAGCGCCGTGGTGCCGGTGTCCAGCACCACGTGTGCCTTGGTGGTTCCGTCGTCGTCTTCGAAGAGGTGGAGCCGAACCTTCCACTCCGCCGTGTGCGGCATTGTTTTCTCCTCACCTCGATACGGATCCATGCGGTCCGGACACGGTTCGTTCTGGGACCGAGGACCGTGCGGACGCCGCTGCCGTCTGCTCCTCGATGTGGCGCCGGACGCGGGCGGCGAGGGCGCTGAGCCGCTCGGAGGCCGTCGCCCGAGGCGCGACCGGCGCTCGGATCCGTCGGGCCGGCGACGGCAGCCGACCGAGGTCCGCCGTGAATCTCTCCCGGCACTCGTTGAGCGTGGGCCTGGTGCCGGTGCGTTGCCCGCCCCGCATCACCGTCTCCAACAACGGCCTGCCACCTTCGGGGGGGTGCTCTTCGGCCAGACCGATCACGTCGGCGTATCCGGGGCAGCGGAACACCTGCTTGGGACCGGGTGCCGTCACTTTCGCCGACGACAGCTTCATCACCGGTCGACCGTCGTACTCCACCATCTTGTACGCCGAGTCCAGATACGGTGCGTCGGCCGAGACCCCGACGCGGGTGCCGACGGCGTAGGTGTCGATCGGCGCTCCCGAGCGGATCAGGTCGTCCAGCGCGTACTCGTCGAGACCGCCGCTGGCGACGATCCGCACCTCCGGCAGGCCCGCTTCGTCGAGGACGGACCGTGCCCGTACCGCCAGCGCCCCGAGGTCGCCGCTGTCCAGCCGTACGGCGGAGCCGGGCCCGCGATCCAGGTCCCGCAGGACGCGCGCGGCGACGCGGACGCCCTCCTCGGTGTCGTAGGTGTCCACCAGCAAGGTCACCGGCCCCGGGTGCGACCGCGCGAAAGCGCGGAAAGCATCTTCCTCCGTTGCGAACGCCTCCACGAAGGAGTGAGCCATCGTGCCGACGGCAGGGATGCCCAGGGCGGTGGCCGCGGCCACGTTGCTGGTTCCGGCGAAGCCGACCATCGCGCCGAGGCGGGCGGCCTGGAATCCGGCCTGCGGACCGTGGGTCCGCCGTAGGGAGAAGTCCACGACCGTATGCCCTGCCGCCGCGAGGACGCACCGTGCAGCCTTCGAGGCGATGGCGGTCTGGTGGCTGAGCTGGTTGAGCACGTACGTTTCGGCCAGCTGCGCCTGCGGGAGAGGCGCGGTCACCTCCAGCAGCGGTTCTCCCGCCAGCATGATCCGTCCCTCCGGCACCGCCCGCACGTCGCCGGTGAACTCCAGGCCGAGCAGGGGCTGAAGATCCCGCCGCGGCCGATGCACCGCGGACGCGAAGGCGTCGACGTCCTCGGGACCGACATGAAGGCCGGACAGATAGTCCAGGACCGACTCCAGCCCCGCAGCGACCAGGAAGCCGCGCTCGGGAGGCAGGTCGCGAACGAAGAGGCTGAACGTCGCGGGGCCGTTCATGCCCTCCTGGAGGTAGGACATGGCCATCGTGACTTCGTACAGATCGGTGGTCGTCGCATCGGACATCGGCGTCGCCTCCTCGGCTCCCGTCCGGGTTTCCCCCCGTCACCGGCGGAAGCGCCCGGACCACAGGGGCTCGACCAAGTCCCACTCGGCGTCCCACTGTGCGTACCTTCTCCGGTCCAGCACATGGCGCATGCCTGCCCGCGCCGCGAAGAACCCGGCGCCCACACCGACCGCGGCCATACCGCCCACGAACCAGCCGGTGGTCGTCGCGTTGAGCTCGCTCATCGGCGGACTGGTGAGGCCGCCGTCCCGGTCCACCCACACCCGCACGGTGGCGCCCTTCGGCGTTCCCGACTTCACGAGGGTCGTCCCCGTCCGCACCGTGCCGTTGTCGTCGGTCCAGCGGACCTGCGCCTGTTGCTTCCCATCTGTGGTGACGCCCTTGACGTCCGACGTGAGTCGGGCAGTGACGTCCTGCCGCTGCGCCGACTGGGCTTGCACGGTGCGCATCGACGACTCGTACGCCGTCGTTCCCGCGCTGAGCGCGGCCACCGGCAGGCCAAGGACGAGGACCAGCATCAACAAGCCGCGGAACCAGGACTCGAACTTGTCGGACGTACGTCGCAGAGGGTTCGTCCCCTTTGACGCATGGTCCTGGCGCGGCGGGGGCGGACCGGACGCGTGCGGCGGATTCTGTGCACTCATGACTCGGCCTCCAGCAAGTCGCTGGTCCGTTGCCCCCACCACTTTGTCCCATCATCGGACGGGACCCGGCTCCGGTCGTGGGGCCGAACGTCCCTGCGGGGACGACTTCCGACCCCCGTAGTGACCGACCGTCGACGTCCGTCGCCGCCCGTCCGGTCATATCCGGGGAACGACCGCGATCGGGCAGGGCGCGTGATGCAGTACCGCATGGTTGATCAATCCCAGTTGCAGGCCCAGGTGCCCCTGTCGTCTGCGGGCGCCGACGACCAGCAGGTCCGCCTCGGAGGCCGCCTCCAACAGGGCCTGGCGTGCCGGGCCCTCGATCACCAACCGGCTCACCGGGGCGTCGCGGTACCGCTCCGACGCGCCGCGCAGGGCGTCGTCCAGCACCTGGGCCGGCGGACGGCGGTGGGCCTCCAGGGCGTACCAAGACGGGGCTTGAGGTGTGGTGAAAGCACCGAGCGGTGCGCTCCAGGCGTGCACCGCCACCAGCCGGCAGTGCCGTACATGGGCCTCGCGGAACGCGAACTGCACGGCCGTGCCGCTGCCCTCTCCCTCCTCGACACCGACGACGACGCTCCCGAACCGGCCATCCCGGTGCTCTGCCGCGCCGCGCACCACGACGACCGGGCAGTCCGCTCGCGCCGCCACGGCGAGGCTGACCGACCCCAGGAGCATTCCGGCGAGGTCTCCGAACCCTCTGGATCCCAGCACCAGCGCAAAGGCGTTACGCCCTATGTCGACCAGGGCGGCGGTCGCGTCCTCGTGCAGCACCTCGCTCGACAGCCGTACCGTGGGAGCACATGCCCTGACACGTTCCGAGGCGGAGTCGATCACGTCGTACGCCTCGTGGTTCCGCGCCGCCGCGTGCAGGAGGTGGAGCGGCACGCCGTGCCGGGCGGCTTCGTCGGCGGCCCAGTCGACCGCCTCCAGGCTCGCCTCGGACCCGTCGATGCCGACCACCAGGGGAATCGTCACCGCCCGATCTCCTCTCGGCCGGATTCCGCGTCTCCGGCTCCCTCCGGTCCACATGCGCCGCGGAGGGGATTGGGGTACTCCCCCTCCACGCCCGGCATGTCGGCGACGTCCGGACCATCCACACCGTGGGACTCGTTCAGCGTGGTCCACCCCCATCCAGCTTCGTACGTCACGGAGGCCGCCGCCATGCAAACAGCCGTCATGGTGTGTGGATCGCGTACGTCGACCAGGCCCGTGCCGGGCTGCGCCCGGACCCCACTGCGGCCGTTCCGGCGAACGCCTCACCGCTGAGTTTGACGACGACACGCACATGGCGGCCCACGGCTCTCCCTCCACGTACCAGAGGGTGACCTCGCCGTATGCGGTACGGGTCACGGGCCACCGTGCAGAGGGCCTCACGTGATCGCCCGGCCTTACGGACAGGCACACGACCATGCTCGGGTGGCTCTCCCGGCGGCGCACCTCGCCCACGGACCCCGATGATTTCCCTTGCACGTGACGCCGGTGATGCCGTGCAGCATGCCTTGCTGCTGAGCGGATCCGTCCGCCCTGGCATGGAGCCCATAGGGCGGGAACGGACTGCGGGGACGAACCGCACCTACCCTCGCAAGAGAGTGGCTGCCCCCCAGTGCTGCGAGTGGGAGTGGTGACAGAGGGCTGCTGCCACAGCGGCTCGATGGTCGATTCGCGGGGTGAGGTGCGGGCGCGCAGCATGGAAAGTGACCCGATTGCCGTCGTTTCGCGGAGGTGAACCGCGATGACTCTGCCCGTACACCGTCGGCCTGGCCAGCTCCTGGAACGGCCCTTCCACGCGCTGGGTTGGGGCGAGCCGATCGCCGCCGAGTTCGACGACCTCTTCGAGCGGATGAACCGTTTCCTGGAGGCCGCGAGTACGGCCCCCGCCGTCAGGGCCTTCTCGCCCCTGGCCGATCTGCACGAGAACGACGATGCCTACGTGGTCGAGGCGGAGCTGCCCGGGATCAAGCGCGAGGACATCGACGTCGAGATCAGCGAGCGGGAACTGTGCATCACAGGAGAGTACAAAGAACGCGAGCGTGAGGGTGTCATGCGCCGCAGCACCCGGCGCACCGGACGCTTCGAGTACCGGGCCCTGCTGCCGGCCGGCGTCAAGGCGGACGAGATCACAGCGACGCTGGCCGACGGGGTGCTGACCGTCACCGTGCCCAAGGCCCAGGCGGCCAAGCCCAAGCACATCGAGGTCACCCAAGCCTGAAGCCGCTCAGGCGCACGCTATAAGCGGTGACGGCAGGACACGGCTGCCGGGGGCGACCAAGCGGCAGTGCTCCCCCATGGCTGATCAGTCTCCCGAAGGCGCTGCCCGGGTTCTGGGTCCGCGCACCGTCGCCGCCAGGGCAGCGGAACCGTGTGGCCACAAGGGGCCCACCCTGCACAGGGCGGATTGATCGCATGTTGGACCGCGTCGGCCCACGGTCCCGTCACCGCCTCGAAAGGAGGCACGACATGGTGCAGCCCCATCCCGATGAATCCAATGCCACACCCGGACCGGAGGCCCGGATGAGCCGACTGGAGGCACAGGTCGCGACCCTGGCTGAGGCCGTCCGGGTACTCGCCCGTGGCCTGGAGAACATCCCGTCGGAGGACGTTCCCCCCGAGGAAGCGGCCCGCGGTGCACGACTCGCCCACGAACTCCTGATCTCCCAGGGCCTGTAGGCGCTCCCCGGCGCGGAAGAAGCCGATTCGGCCGCCGGTGACCGACCGGGCCCGATGCGCCGGTCGAAGAATCCATGGGGAGTCAGCAATGGTCCATGCACAAGGACGAAGCCCGATCGTGGTCGGCCTCGACCCTGATCCCGGCAGACGCGCGGCGCTCGCCTGGGCCGCCGACGAGGCGGACCTGCGCCGCCTGCCCCTACTTTTGGTCCTCGCACAGAACGTGCCGACCCCCGGATACCGGCCGACCGGCGGCCGGCCGTCCTGGGAGGAGTGGAACGAGGCACTGCACGCCACGGGCGACAGCGTGCTGAAGGAGGCGGTGGCCTTCGTCGAGTCCCGGGGTCCGCAGATACCGGTGTCCGGGCTGCTGGCCGAGGGGCACCCAGCGTGGGTGCTGCGTGAGCAGGCACAGAACGCCACCATGGTCGTGACAGGTTCCTGGCATCTGAGTCCTCTCCAGGAGCTCTTCACCTCCGCCGCCGTCGCCTTGCCGCTGATCGCTCACACACCCTGCCCCGTGGTGACCATCCCCGAATCCGAACACATCACACAGGAGCCCCCGTACTTCGTGGTCGGAGTCGACGGCAGCCCTCATTCCGCAGCCGCCGTCGACTTCGCCTTCGAGGAGGCCGGGCTGCGCGGCGCCGCCCTGCGGGCCCTGTACGTCTGGCACCCACCGCGGCTCGGAGTCCTGGACGAGGACACGGCCGTCCAGGAATGCCGCCGGCTGCTGTCGGAGACCGTCGCCGGGCGTACCGCCGCCCATCCGGAAGTGGAGTTGCACCACGAGGTCGTAACGGGCCACCCGGTACAGGTGCTGGCCACGGCGTCCGAACACGCCCTCGGTCTGATCGTGGGCACACGTGGGCACGGCGGCTTCACCGGCATGCTGCTGGGCTCCGTCAGCCAGGGCGTGCTGCACCACGCCCGCTGTCCGCTCATCACCGTCCCGCCCACCAACCAGTAGCACGCATGCAGCGGGGCAGCCCCTCGCCGGTCACCCGCAGGACGTCTCGGCTGGGTGCGCGGAGAAGTGACCCGCACATCGCCCGACGCGGCCCCGGTTCGAGCGGCACACCGAGCATCGGCTGGCACTGCCGGGGAAGCGGCAGCCCATGCTGCTGCCCGGGCGGCCGTCCTCACCATGCGCGCGGTGCTCACCGGGGGCCGGAACACGGAGCCTGGCGCCGGACGCCAAGAGCGCCCGGGCGCGCGGCAGGCAGGGCCATGCCGCCCGTGCGCGAACAGCACCACCCCGGCCGCGCCCTCGGGCACGGTCAACTGCCCTCCACTGCCGAGGTCATCGCACACGGGTAGAAGAAGACCTCGATCCGTACCGTCAAGGGCGTCCAGGTCGAGCTGCGCGTGGTTCGACCGGACGCGTGGGGCGCCGGGATGCAGTACTTCACCGGCTCCAAGGCGCACAACATCCGCACCCGCACCATCGCCGTCCACCTGGGGCTGAAGCTCTCCGAGTACGGCCTGTTCGAAACCGACGGCGGAAACCGGGTCGCCTCCCGTTCCGAGGACGAGGTGTACGCCCGGCTCGGCCTGCCCTGGATCCCGCCCACCCTGCGCGAGGACCGGGGCGAGATCGAAGCCGGCCTGCGCGGCGGGCTTCCCGAGGTGGTGACCGAGCGGGGCATCCGCGGTGACCTGCACACCCACACCGACCTCACCGACGGCCTCACCCCGCTGGAGGAGATGGTGGCTGCGGCCGCCGAGCGGGGCTACGCCTACTACGCGGTCACCGACCACGCGCCGAACCTGTACATGCAGCGCATGACCGACGAGAAGATCCTCGCCCAGCGCAGGCAGGTACGGTCACTGGACGGCAAGTACCACGGAATGCGGCTGCTGCACGGAACCGAGCTCGACAACGGCCCCGAAGGGGAGGTCGACTAACCCGACGAGTTCCTCCACGGATTCGACATCTGCGTGGCTGTGGTGCACTCCCACTTCAACGTCGGCCGCAAGGCGATGACCCGGCGGCTCGTGCGCGCCTGCCAGAACCCCCACGTCAACATCATCGGCCATCCCACCGCCCGGCTCCTCGGCAAACGGCCGGGCATCGACGCCGACCTCGACGAGGTGTTCGCCGCCTGCGCCCGCACCGGCACGGCCCTGGAGGTCAACGCCCAGCCCGACCGCCTCGATCTGGGCGACGAGGACATCCTCCGGGCCAGGAGTCACGGGGCGAAGTTCGCCATCGACACCGACGCCCACTCGTTCCCCCAGCTCGCCTGCCTGCGCTACGGAATCGGCACGGCACAACGCGGATGGCTCGCCCCGGACGATGTGATCAACACATGGCCGATGCGGCAACTGCGCCGGTTCCTGCGCAAGGAGCGGGCGGATTGAGGCATGAAGCGCCCTGGCAGCTGATGTGGGCTCACACGTCGAGCGTCACCGAGCACCTCCAGCCCTCCGGACCTCGGGTGAAGACGAGTTCGTGCAGCGTGACCGCCTTCGGCGCGGCCCCCGTCACCGGAAGCGACCCGGCATCAGCCATCCGCAGGCCGCACCGCAAGCCGCCGGTGACCGGGGTCAGTTCCACACCGACGGGTACCTCGCCCTCGGTGTCGAGCCAGTACACGACCTCTTCCAGCAGGGTGACGAGCACATCCTCGTCCCTGTCCGCCCGTATCACGACGTCCCGTCGGCGGGCATCGGTTGCTGCCGTCAGGTCCACAAACGACTCGCAGACAGCCCGCACTGCCTGCGTCAGGCATTCCTCGCGCGTTGGGGCCCATGCCTGCACCCGTAGGTCCGCGGTGTGCGGAACACTGCGATGCCCGGCGCTCAGCGCGGAACTCTCCGGTTTCATCACACCCCCGCTCTCCCCTCATGAGGTGCCAGGAACGACTTGTGCCTCCATCGTCGTCCTGCGGGGAACGGCTCGCGCGTCGGCCCGGCCGAGTTGTCCCAGGTGCATGGTGGCGCGGCCGACACGAGAATGGATAGCTGTTCAGGGCGTCACAGGGCCCGGAGATCCCGTGCCCCACGAAGGCCGGTCCGTTCGACGGCCGCAGAAGGCAGGGACTCCTACCGTGCAGATCCAGTACGTGATGAACACGCCGCCGGCCAGTGTGCCCCGTACGACTTCCCTCGAGGAGGCGGCACAGCATATGGCCCGTGCCGGCGTCGGGGCCCTGCCCGTGGTCGACGACGACCGGGTGGTCGGCATCGTCACCGACCGCGATCTGGTTGTACGGGCGATGGCCCACGGACTGTCACCACAGGCCAAGGTGGAGACGGTCATGTCCCACGCCCCGGCGACCGTGGACGCCGAGACAGCCGTCGCGGTCGCCCTTCTCGTCATGCGGTCGGTTCAGGTGCGTCATCTTCCGGTGGTGTCCGAGGGCCGCCTGGTCGGCATGATCTCCTTCGACGACCTGTTCTGGCAGCTCACCCAGCAACTGTCGGACCTGGCGGCCGTGGTCGACGCTGCCAGGAAGATCCCCGAAGTCCTCCACGGCGGCCAGCAGGCTCCCCTGCCGCATGGCTGACCGATCCCGGCTCTGCAAGGGGCGAACAGCGGACGGCAGGGCATGGAGAGATCACCGTCAGCGGGGCGGAGGCCCGGCAATTCCAGACCCACCGGACGGAGCACGACCCCTCGGCCGATGCCGCGATCCACGTGTCCGGCCGCGGTTCCTGCCCGACACGGCCCTCGTCCCCCTCCGTCGGCCCGATGGGATGGCAGACCGGTGGGAGAAGCTCCTCCTACGGCTCTTGGCGCCACATTCTGGAGTCGCCGCCGCGCCACTCGACCAGGTCGGGATCATCGATTCCCTCGTGTGCTTCCGGCAGGCCCGTACGACGCAGAAACTGCAGAACATCGAGCAGGTGATAGGCCGTACCCACCTGCTCACCGCGAATCGTCACGCGCCTTCCACCATCCGGTCCTGGCGGATGCACGACCACTGGTGCATGTTGAGCCACCGTCCCAGCGTCACCCTGGCCACGACCTGCCGCAATCCGGGTGACGCCCATGGGTGCCCCCGTCGACCGGGGAACGGAGGGCGCCCGGCCGCAGGACGACGTCGATCGAGCGGTTCCCGGGCAGGACGCCCAAGCCGCACTGGCCGCGGGCCGGTCCGTCCTGCTCTACCCGGAGGGCGGGCTCCCGCACCGCAAGGGCGCCCGCGAAGGCCCGCCCCGGCCCTTCCATCCGGGCCTCTTCCATCTCGCGCACTCGACCGACGCCCCGGTCGTGCCGCTCGGCCAGGCCGGAGCCCGTGCACTGGCATCAGGCGGCCTTGTCGAACAGGTGGCCAGGCTGCTCAGCGCTCCGCTGCACCGCCCGAGACTGTATGTGCACGTGGGAGCATCGCTGTGCCTCGGCAGCGAACAGGCCCGGGCCCTCGCCGTGGCCCGCAGCGGGCTGACCCAAGCCTGGTACACCGCTGCCCGACGACTCGGCAAGCCGCTGAGGCCGGTCGGGTCCTGAAGACCGGACAACCGGTGTCAGCCCGATGATGGAGATAAGCCGCGAAAGAGGTGATGGCCATGCCCCCGCACTGTGATTCTCTCGACGGTCCCGTCGTCACGGCTGCGCGCAAAGCCCTGGAAGGAAGGGATGTCGACCAGATCCTGCCCTACGTGCCCGAAGCAGGAGAGCCGGAAGTCCGTGAGGCGTTCGGCCTCACCGCCAAGGCGCGGACACTCGGCCACGAGGCACAGGAAGTGGCCGACCGCTGGTTCTTCGAGACGGTCGTCCGCGTACACCGTGCCGGAGAAGGCGCTCCCTTCACAGGGCTCAAGCCGGCCGGGCTCGATGTCGGACCGGTGATACCGGCTACCGAGCGTGCCCTCGACGGCGGCTCCGCGGACGAACTGACCGGGATACTCTGCGGGATCGTCCGTGAACAGGTGGAAGAGCGGCACGGCCGCGCCATGGCGCTCAAGGAGCACGCCGCTGAAGGGGTGGCGGGCGCCCGCGCATACGTGGAGGCCGACCTCGGCCTGCAGGTGTGGGCACACCACCTGTACAAGCAGGCAACCGCTGCCCCGCATGCGCCAACCCAGCGATCATGAAGCAGCGGCGTCCGAGTGTCACTCCGGTGAGCGCCCAAGCGGTGGACAGTCAAGGCACCGCCGTGCCGCGGTAACCCCGCCGGGGCGGGGGCCCGGGCAGCACGGTGGGCGGGGCCTGCGGCCTGATGTCGGCGGGTCCCTTCTGCGCCGGATGGTCGGCGAGGGCCGCGACGATGTCGGCTGCGGTGAGCACCCCGGCCAGACATCCGTCTTCGTCCAGTACCGGGAGGGCGTCAGTCTCGGTGTAGGTCATGAGGTCGGCTGCGTGGCGTACGGTCTGCTCCGCGTGGACGAGCGCCGGTCTGCGGCCGGGCAGGAGTTCGTCCACGCGCAGGCCGGACAGCGAAGCGGCTGGTGCCGCACAGGCGACCGCCACGTCGGCCCTGTCCAGCAGGCCCGCACAGCGACCGTCCGGACGCACGACCGGAAGGTGACGGGAGCCGGATCGCTGAAGCAACTCCCAGGCCACGAGCACAGTTTCGTCGACAGCGATCGTGACGGCGGCGGTGCGCATCACGTCGGCCACCGTCCGCGCCAGGACCTGTTCATCGTGGATCTCCCCCGGCTGCCGCTCCATGGCCGCGTCCCTTCCTGATCGTGCTTGTTGTGTGCGCCTCGTGTTTGTGCGCGCGGGTGTCTCTGTGGCGTTATGGGGAGGGCGGCGGCTTCCCTGCCGCGGCGGGGTGGTGGCCGTCCGGCCGCTGCCGTCGTCGGAGTACGTCGAGGACTACGGACCCGTCGACGGTCTCGCGGACGGTGAGCAGTTCGGCGAGGGTGTCCAGCGCCTTGCGGTGCTCACGGAGCAGATCCACCGCGCGTTTCTCGGCCTGCCGCACCAGGCGGGCTGCCTCCTCGTCGACGATGCGCTGGGTCTGCTCGGAGTAGGGCCGGTGCAGCGTCTCCTCGGTGCTTTCGCCACCCAGGAAGCGGGGGGCGCCGGAGCCGTATCCGACGGGGCCGAGGGCCGGGGACAGGCCGAACTCGCGGACCATGCGGGCGGCGATCTGGGTGGCGCCGGCCAGGTCGTCGGCGGCTCCGGTCGAGCCCTCGCCGAAGACGACCAGCTCGGCCGCCCGGCCGCCGAGCCGTACGGTGAGCAGGTCGGTCAGATAGCTCTCGCTGTACAAGTGCCGTTCGGCTTCGGGGAGTTGCTCGGTGGCGCCCAGCGCGGGCCCGGAGGGCAGGATGGTGACCTTGGCGACCGGGTCGGCGTGCTCGCACAGGGCCGCCATCAGCGCGTGCCCGGATTCGTGGACGGCCACGGAGTGCCGTTCCGCGGGGAGTAGCGCGTTGGTGGACTCCCGCCGCCCGAGCAGCAGCCGGTCGCGGGCATCGCCGAGGTCCTTCGCGTCGATGACGGCACCGCCTGCCCGGACGGCGTTGATGGCGGCCTCATTGACCAGGTTGGCCAGGTCCGCGCCGGAGAAGCCCGGTGTGGCCCGGGCGACGGTGTCCCAGTCGACATCCGGTGCCAGCGTCTTGCCACGGGCGTGGACGGCCAGAATCGCCGCCCGCTCGGCCTGGTTGGGCAGCGGCACCGTCACATGCCGATCGAAACGGCCCGGGCGCAGCAGGGCCGGGTCGAGGGTCTCGGGCCGGTTGGTCGCGGCCAGCACCACGATGCCGCTGTCCTGGTCGAAACCGTCCATCTCGGCCAGGAGCTGATTGAGGGTCTGCTCGCGTTCATCGTTGCCGCCCAGCCGGGCACCCCCGCCGCGGCGGCTGCCGACGGCGTCGATCTCGTCGATGAAGACGATCGAGGGGGCTCGTTTGCGCGCCTCGGCGAACAGGTCACGCACCCGTGAGGCACCGACGCCGACGAACATCTCCACGAACGCCGAGCCGGTCACCGACAGGAACGGCACCTCCGCCTCGCCTGCCACCGCACGGGCGATGAGCGTCTTGCCGGTGCCCGGCGGCCCCACCATGATCACCCCACGGGGGCCCTTGGCCCCCGCGATCGCATAGCGCCCCGGGTTACGCAGGAAGTCGACGATCTCGCTGATCTCCTGCTTGACCCCCTCGTAGCCGGCCACGTCCTCGAAGCGGGTGGTGGGCCGCTCCGTCTCGATGATCTTGGCGCGGGCCCGCCCGATGGCACTGAGCCCCCCGCCCAGGGTCCGGGCCGCCCGGCGGCCGCTCCACACGAACAGGGCGACGATCAACAGCAACGGCAGGACCAGCGCCAGCAGCGTCCCCCAGGGACTGCCGTCCCTGCTCTGGGACGCGGTGATCTCCACGTTCTTGGACTGCAGCTGCTGCTCCAGCCGGCTGTTGTCCAGAGCGGTCGGTATCCGAGAGGTGAATTTCGTACCGTCCTTGAGGGTCCCCTTGATCGCGCCCTTGTCATTGATATCGACCGTCTTGACCAGACCGCCGCCCACCTTGCCGACGAAGTCGCTGTACGAGAACGACGCCCCCTCTTGGGGTGAGGGGACTCGCATCAGCACCACGAGCAGCAGGGCCAGCGTGGCGACGGGCAGCAGCCAGCGCCCCCAGGAAGGCTTCGGTGCAGGGGGCGGCGGCCTGGGCGGCTCACGCGAAGGCCCCGGCTTGACCGAGCGTGACAGATGCCGCTCCGGCAGACGGACTGGTGTGATCAACGGACGGCTCCCTTGAGGAAGGAGGAACCTCGGGCGAATCTGGGGCTGGGCCGTTCCCTGAACTCGAAGGAGTGTGGAGCGCTGGTCGGCGTCCCACTTCCAGAATGCCCTCTCCGCCACGGGCAGGTCCGAACGAACCGAGTCGGGGTACTTCCCGGCACAGGTCACCACACAGACCTCACCGAAGGAACCGGCCGACCTGGACCAGGATCCTTGGTCCTCCTCACACAAAACAGTGGGCGACAAGCCCGGCGGACAGGGTCCCCAGGAGTGAGCTTCCTCATGCTGTTGTCAAGCAGCCTCGGTGACGGGTGGTGTGACTTGGTAGCACCGTCGGTCACGGATCAAGGCCCACATGACGTTGACGCGTCGGCGGGCGAGGGCGAGTACCGCTTGGACATGCTTCTTCCCCTCGGCGCGTTTGCGGTCGTAGAACCTCCGGGAGTTCGGGTCGTAGCGGACGCTGACCAGTGCGGAGGTGTAGAAGACGCGCTGGAGTCTTCGGTGGTGGGTGAGCGGCCGGTGGAGGTTGCCGCTGACCTTGCCGGAGTCGCGAGGTGCGGGGGCGACGCCGGCGAAGGCCGCCAGGGCGTCCGGGGAGTCGAAGTCGTCGAGGCTGCCGCCGACGGCGGCGAGGAATTCGGCACCGAGCACGGTGCCGATGCCAGGGACGCTCAGGACGATGTCGGCGAGTTCGTGCTCGCGAAACCGGTCCTCGATGAGCCTGTCCGTCTCGGCGATCTGCTCATTGAGGGCCATCACCTCCTCGGCCAAGGTGTGGACCAGCTTCGCGATGGTCTTCTCCCCAGGGACGGCGGTGTGCTGTCGCTCAGCGGCCTCGACTGCCGCTTCGGCCAGGGCTCTTGCGTTTCGGACCTTGCGGTTGGCCAGCCACTGCGTGAGTCGCGCGACTCACGTGCGGCGGATCGCGGCCGGGGTCTGGTAGCCCGTCAGCAGCCTGAGCGGGCCGGCGTTGGTCACGTCCAAGGCCCGTTCCAGAGCAGGGAACATGCTCAGCAGGGTGCCGCGCAGGCGGTTGACGACGCGGGTGCGGTCCTCGACCAGGTCGGCCCGGCGTCCGGTCAGCAGCTTGAGCTCGATGGCGGCTTCGTCTCCGGGACGGATGGATCGCAGGTCACGGCGCATCCTGGCCTGATCGGCGATGACGTAGGCGTCGCGGGCGTCGGTCTTGCCCTCGCCGCGGTAGCCGTCGGCTGCCCGGTTCACCAGGCGGCCGGGGATGTAGAAGACCTCCTGGCCGTGGTTGACCAGCAGGGCCAGGAGCAGCGCGGGTTCCCCGCCGGTCATGTCGATGGCCCAGGTGACCTGGCGGCCGTCGGCAAGGTCGAGGACGTCGCCGATCAGCTTCAGCAGCTCGGGCTCGTTGTTGACGACCCGTCGCGACAGCAGCATCTTGCCATCGGCGTCCAGTGCGAGGCCGTGATGGTGGCCCTTGCCGCTGTCGATCCCCGCCCATATCCGGCTCATCATGCTCCTGACGTGCGTGTTCGTGCTGTTCGTGCCACGGACGACCTCGCCGGCATTGCTCTGCACAGCGACTTGTTCGCACTTCCTAATCGGCGGCCGAGTCGTCGTGGGGCGCTGGGCGGCGAAGCTTGCTCAGCCACGAATCGGCAGCCGCCTGATAGCCACACCCAGCACCCCTGGGCGACCCAACCCTACGAATGGCTCGATCAACCCGATCAAGAAGGTAGAGCCGCCTGAACCCGGCGTCCGTCGAGTGGCCACCCCGGATCGAATGGAGGGAGGCTGGGAGGAGGCAATCCATATGACGGCGGTCCGACCGCCGCGAGAGCCGCGTCCAGGCGGGGGGTTCAGCGGATGGGAGGAAGCCCATGAAGGTCGGAGTGCTGACCGGCGGCGGTGACTGTCCCGGCCTCAACGCCGTGATCCGCAGCGTCGTCCGCAAAGGTGTCCAGGAATACGCCTTCGACTTCGTCGGGGTTCGGGACGGCTGGCTCGGTCTGCTCCAGGGTGATGTCATGCCGCTGGATATCCCCGGCGTGCGGGGGATTCTCCCTCGCGGCGGGACGATCCTCGGCTCCTCCCGCACCAACCCTTTCAAGCATGAGGACGGCCTGCGTCGCGTGCAGGACACCCTTGCCACGCACGGCGTGGACGCGCTCGTCGTGATCGGCGGTGAGGACACGCTCGGTGTGGCCACCGAGCTGAACCGGCAGGGAATCCCTCTTGTGGGCGTGCCTAAGACGATCGACAACGACGTGTCCGGGACCGATTACACCTTTGGCTTCGACACTGCCGTCGGTATCGCCACCGAGGCCATCGACCGCCTCCACACCACGGCGGAGTCGCACATGCGCACCCTGGTGGTGGAGGTGATGGGGCGGCACTCGGGGTGGATCGCCCTGCACGCCGGCGTCGCGGGCGGTGCCAACGTGATTCTCATCCCGGAGCGGCCGTTCGACATCGACCAGGTCTGTGAGCAGGTGAAGAGCCGGTTCAAGATCAATTACGCGCCGATCGTCGTGGTCGCCGAGGGGGCTGCCCCCAAAGAGGGGCAGACTGTACTCAAGGACCAGTCGCTGGACGAGTTCGGCCACGTGCGACTGTCCGGCATCGGCGAATGGCTGGCCCAGGAGATCTCGGAGCGCACCGTCAAGGATGCCCGCACCACGGTCCTGGGTCACATCCAGCGCGGCGGTACCCCGAGCGCTTTCGACCGGTGGCTGGCCACACGTTTCGGCCTGCATGCCATCGACGCGGTCAAGGACGGTGACTTCGGCGTCATGGTCGCCCTGCGGGGCACCGGGATCGTCCGCATCCCACTCGCCGACGCCACGGCGCAGAACAAGGTGGTCGATCCGTCGCTGTACGACGAGTTCGAGGTGTTCTTCGGCTGACCGGCCCCGGCGCTCACCTCGGCGCTCACCGGATCACTGTCAGACCTGCAATCCTCTATCCGACCTCCGGCCTGCCGTCATCCTGCGTGCGGTACGACCGCCACCGGGCAGCGAGCATGGTGCAGTACGGCGTGCGTGACCGGACCCAGTCGACCCTCGGCCGCACTCAGGTCGACACGGCGTCCCACGACGAGCAAGTCCGCACTTCGCGACGTGTTCAAAAGCGCTTCCGCGGGGTGGAGCAACACGACATCTGTGTGGACCGCCACACGAGGGTACTTCTCCTGCCAAGCGCGCAGGGCGTCGGAGAGCTGTAGGACCTCCTGGTCCTCCCAGGTGGCCCGGTCCTCCTCGGTCACCACCAGGGTGCGAGGAGACACGGACTCGGCGGGAAAGGCCCATGCCTGGACGACCCGCAGGCGGGCCCCGTGTGCCTCGGCGGCCGAGAACGCGAAGTCCGCCACCTCACTGACCGGGTGATGCGCATCGAACCCTGCCACGACCCGAGACGTGCCGCGTGCCAGGTGGGTTCCTTCCACGAAGGTGCCAGACGGCTGAGGCACCAACACGACAGGGCAAGGGGCTGCTGCCGCCATCCGCAGGGCCACCGAGCCGACCGCGAGACCCTCGAACCCGCCCGTCCCCCGTGTGCCGACGACGAGGAGCCCGGCATCGCGGGCCGCGGCGAGAAGGGCCGTGTCCGGCGCGTCATCGGCGTGCTCGCCCCGGACTTGCAGGTCCGGGTAGCGGTCGCCGAGTTCGGCGACCACCCGCTGGAGCATCCGCGCGCCCACGTGCCGCAGCCTGTCCCCGGCCGGGCCCGGCACGGCAGTACCCGGAAGCGGTGGAGAGGCGTGGAACAGACGCAGCGGAACACCACGCAGCGCGGCCTCCCGCGCCGCCCAGTCGGCCGCCGCCGAGCTGCGTTCGGACCCGTCGACACCCGCCAGCACAGAGTGACTCATCGTGTCCTCCTTCGCCCGGGCCTCCGCCGGCGTCGCCACACGAGTCTGTCTCCTCTCTTCCACTGTTTCACGGCACGACTGCTCAGGCGCCCGGATCGGATGCCGGGTCGCGGGAAGGTCCTGGCGGACCAGTTCGCAGCCCGTCCAACGGTCGCTCACGCAACGGCCGGCGTCTTGCAGCGGATTCGGCAGACCGACGTGCCCATGCCGCCTGCGGGCGCCGACAACGAGCAGATCAGCACCGGCCAGAAGTGCCCGCCGCGCCGGCCTTCGACCACCTCGCTGCTCACCGGCACCTCCTGATACCGCTCCGCAGCGTCGTGCAGCGCCTCAGCAAGCACTTGCGCCGGCGGGCGCTGGAGGGCTTGGAGGGCGTATCCGGACACGCCCGGAGGCGTAGGGTCCCGACCGGGACGCTCCAGGCATGCACCGCCACCAGCCGGCAGCGCCGCACATGGGCCTCGCGGAACGCGAACTGCACGGCCGTACCGCTGCCCTCCCCGTCCTCGACGCCGACGACGATGTCCCCGAACCGACTGCCTCGGCGCTCCGTCCCACCACGCACTAACGACCACCGGGCAGTCGGCGCGAGCGGCCACGGCCAGGCTGACCGAGCCCAGAAGCATCCCGGCGAGGGCTCCGAGCCCCCTGGAACCGAGCACCAGTGTGAAGGCGTTGCGCCCCTTGTCGACCAGGGCGGCGGCCGCGTCCTCATACAGCACCTCGCTCGACAGCCGCACGGAGGGATCCCCTGCCCCGGCACGCTTCGAGGCACCACTGATCACGTCCGCCCGCTCGTCGTCCCGCGCTGCGGCGTGCAGGTGGTGGAGCGGCACATCGTGCCGGACCGCCTCGTCGGCGGCCCAGTCCACCGCCTCCAGGCTCGCCTCGGACCCGTCGATGCCGACGGCCAAGGGACGACCAAGGGAATCGTCACCGTCCCTGTCTCCTTTCGTGCCGGATTGCGCGCCTCGCGTCCCCCTCGTCCACAGACCCGAAATGCGCCATGGAGGCGGTTGGGGTACTCCTCGAATGAGAGACCGCACTGCTCGGCATGTCGGCGACGTCCGGACCACGCAC
Source organism: Streptomyces capitiformicae (assembly GCF_002214185.1). NCBI lineage: Bacteria > Bacillati > Actinomycetota > Actinomycetes > Kitasatosporales > Streptomycetaceae > Streptomyces > Streptomyces capitiformicae. The sequence goes on from NZ_CP022161.1 coordinate 5,733,971, forward strand.
TCGATCGGACTCGTTCACCGTCATCCCCATCATTTCCAGCTTCGTACGAGACGGAGGCCGTCGCCATGCAACCAGTCGTCACCGTGGGCCTCGACGGCTCACCCGAGAGCCTTGCCGCGGCCCGCTGGGCCGCCGACGAGGCCGAGAAGCGCAAGCTCACCCTGCGCCTGCTGCACGCGTGGCCACTACTGGCACCGGAACCGACCCGCGTCCCCTCGGAAGTCGATCAGAACTACTGGGCGAAGCGTCTGGTCCACACCGCGCGATCGGAGCTCCAAGCACGTCACCCGGGCCTGTCCATCGTCGGGAACCTCGTCGCCGACGATGCCGAGAACGCCCTGCTCCACGCGGCGACGGAGTCGGAGATGATCGTGCTCGGTTCCCGGGGGCTGGCGCCCGTCGAGAGCTACTTCCTGGGCGACGTCAGCATGCCCGTTGTGGCACGGGCCGAGCGGCCGGTCGTACTGGTCCGCGCCGAGACCCCGGAGGGGGCACCCCCAGCACCCGCGAGCCGCGTGGTCGTGGCCCTGAAACTGCACGGATCCTCCGACGACCTGCTCGACTTCGCCTTCCACACCGCCGCTGCCAGGAGAGCTCCACTCCTGGCCGTCCACGGCCGAAGCGTGCCGCTCCACGCACGTGTGCCCTGGGGCGTGGACCGCGACATCACCGAAGAGATCACGCGGGACGCGCAGAAGCAGCTGAGCAAGGCGCTGCACCCCTGGTGCGAGAAGTACCCGCAGGTGGACGTGACCGACGGCATCCGTCTCGAAAGCCCTGCCAAGGCCGTCGTACGGGCCGCCGAAGGCGCTGCACTTCTGGTCGTCGGCCGACGCAAGCAGCGTCCTGGTCTGGTGCCCCACCTGGGTCCTGTTGCGCAGGCCGCCATCCATCACGGGCACTGCCCCGTCGCCGTCGTTCCCCATGACTGAGCCCGGGCTCCATGAGAAGTCGGTGCGGTCGGCGCCTCGAACCGACGCGTCCGAGCTTTGGTCCGGTGCCCGACGCGACGGCGAACCACTGCCGCGCGCGGAGGTGTGCGAGACCCACACCGCGATCGTGTTCTTCGTCGGCGACCGCACCTACAAGCTGAAGAAGCCGGTGGATCTGGGATTCCTTGACTACACGACGGTGACGGCCCGCCGGGCGGCGTGCGAACGCGAAGTCGCCCTCAACCGCCGCTTCGCCCCCGACGTCTATCTGGGTCTGGGTGAGGTCAGAAGCCCCGACGCGCAGGCGCCCGAACCGCTCGTGGTGATGCGCCGGATGCCTGAGAACCGTCGCCTTTCCCGTCTGGTATGTGAAGGGGTCGCCGTCGACGATGTCCTGCGTGCCGTCGCCCGGCATCTTGCAGCGTGGCACGCGGACGCGCCCCGGAGCCGGGAGGTGGACGAGCAAGGCACGCGGGACGCTCTGTCCTCACGTTGGGAGGCCAGCTTCCAGCAAGTCCACGCACTGGCCGACGACGGCGTCGTGCCCGATGAGGTGACGGAGGTCGAGCGGCTCGTGCGCCGCTATCTCGCCGGCCGCAAGCGGCTGTTCGACTCCCGTATCGAGCAGGGACGGGTGGTCGACGGCCACGGCGACCTGCTCGCCGAGGACATCTTCTGCCTCGACGACGGGCCCCGCGTCCTGGACTGCCTGGAGTTCGACGACCACCTCCGCTACGTCGACGGCCTCGACGACGCCGCGTTCCTCGCCATGGACCTGGAACAGCTCGGCGCCCCTCAGGCCGCGGCGTACTTCCTCGCCCAGTACGGCGAGTACTCCGGGGACCCCGCACCGCCTTCCCTGTGGCACCACTACGTCGCCTACCGCGCGTTCGTCCGCGCCAAGGTCTCCTTGATCCAGGCACGCCAGGGCGCGCCTGGCGCGGAGGCTGCGTCGCGGCGGCTGGTCTCGGCGACGCTGCGCCACCTGCGTACCTCCGCCGTCGGCCTGACGCTCGTCGGCGGGCTGCCGGGCAGTGGGAAGTCCACCCTCTCCGGAGCGCTGGCCGACCGGCTGGGGGTCACGCTGCTCAGCAGCGACCGTCTCCGCAAGGAGCTGGCGGGGATCCCGGCTGAGCAGTCCGCGGCGGCCGGCTACGGCGAGGGCCTGTACACGCCCGAGTGGACAGCCAGGACCTACGCCGCTCTGCTCGACCGTGCGTCCGCCCTGCTGTCCTCCGGCGAGTCCGTCGTCCTGGATGCCACCTGGTTAGATGAGGCACAGCGCGAAGCGGCTCTGCGCGTGGCCGAACGCACCAGCGCCGATCTGGTGGCCCTGCACTGCCACGTGCCGGGCGACGTGTCAGCGGCCCGCCTGAGCACGCGCGCTCCCGGAGCGTCCGACGCCGGCCTCGGCATCGCCACCGCCATGGCGGCCAGGGAACAGCCGTGGCCCGAGGCCGTCGTGGTCGACACCAGTGGACCGTTGGAGTCCGCCGTCTCCCACGCGCTGGCTGTTGTACGCCCTTGGGGAACCGGCCAGGCCCCGGTCTTCCGCCGCCCCTACATGGAGCCGGACTAGGTGTTCTGTCCACGGAGGTTGGTGACGCAGGTCTCGGCGGGCCGGGCGGAAGGCCCCGTAGATGGACTGGATGTACTTGGTCCGGGAGACCGACTGCCGGACGCGGCCGTCAACGTCGTAGGCCCTCCCCAGCGGTTGCACGGGCTGCTGGCCGGTCCGGGCGTGCACCTGCTGCTGCAGCGCGACGCCGACCCGCCACCGGACACGGTGACCGGTCCCCACGTCGCTGTCCTCCGGCTGATGAACAGCCCCGGTCGCGGTCTGGTGGCCGTCCGCCCGGACGGGCATGTCGGCTTCCGGTGCGGGACCGTCGACCCGGCCGGGCTGACCGACTCGCTGGCCCTGATCGGGGCAGTGGCATCTCCAGTCAGCCGGCCATGAACGTCAGTCGACGGTGCTCGACGGCCCGGCACCGGAGCCGCTGCCCGGTTGCCCGGGCGTCGCTCCGAGGCGACGGTGGAGACAGGCGGTCACGCCAACCTGGGAGTGGGTGACCATGCGAGCCCTCGTTTACCACGGCCCCGGACAGATCTCCTGGGACACGGTCGCGGATCCGGCGATCGAGGAGCCGACCGACGCCGTCGTGCGCGTCGACGCCACCACCCTCTGCGGCACCGATCTGCACATCCGGCGTGGTGAGCTGCCCGAGGTGAAGCCAGGAACAGTCCTGAGCCACGAGGCCGTCGGCGAAGTGGCGGAAGTGGGTCGCGAGGTCCACTCCACCACCGTCGGCGATCAGGTGATCGTGTCGTCCATCTCGGCCTGCGGCCGTTGTCAGTTCTGCCGGGACAGCATGTTCGGACAGTGCCACGGCGGGGGCGGGTGGATTCTTGGGAATCTGATCAACGGAACCCAGGCCGAGTTCGTACGGGTCCCTTTCGCCGACTACTCCACCCGACGGCGGCCCGGCACCTTGGCGCTCGAAGACGCCGTCCTGCTCGCCGAGGTTCTCCCTACCGCTTACGAAGTGGGAGTCCGGAACGGACACGTGGGCCCCGGAGACACCGTCGTCGTGGTGGGCGCCGGTCCCGTAGGGCTCGCCGCGGTCATGACCGCGCGCGGCTCTACTCGCCACGCAGGATCATCGCTGTGGACCTGTCCCACTCCAGGCTCGAAGCCGCCACCCGGCTGGGTGCCGACGCCGCCGAACTGCCCGGACGGCTGATCGCCGACCTGTCAGAGGGACCCGGCGCCGACGTCGCCATCGAAGCCGCCGGAGACCCGGACAGCTTCGTCCTGTGCACGCGAGTCGTACGCCCGGGCGGGCACATCGCCAACATCGGCACGCATGGCAAGCCGGCCATGCTGCACCTCGAGGCACTGTGGCACAAGAACATGACGATCAGCACCGGCCGGGTGGACACCTCCTCCACACCCTGGCTGCTCGACCTGGTGACGTCCGGACGCCTGCACATCTCTCACCTCGTCACCCATACCTTCGGCCTCGACCGGATGGAGGACGCCTACGAGGTCTTCTCCCACGGCACCGACACGGGCGCTCTCAAGGTGGGGCTCTACCGCGAAAAGCACCCGGCCCGAGCGCAGTCGCGACAGCCCAGCGGCTGCGCCCGCTCCGCTGGCCGGCCTCTTGGCCTGGGCCGTTCGGCCCTAGTGATCGCCGGTGGACTGTGCTGCTATGGAAGTGAGCCGAGGGCAAGCCATGAGACGCGAGGAAGCGGAGAGAAACCGCGCACCGCGTAATCCGGGTCCGCGAGAAGCGGGCGGCCCTCGGCTCCACGATGTCGGAAAGTAGCCCGCGGTGGCTCGGACCAGCGGGGCCTGGGCCTGCGCCGAGGTCGACCCGCTGCCGTCGGTGGCCCCGCCCTTCAAATCTGCGGTTCTGCGAACGGTTGCCGACCCGCCACACGTTCCAGTGTCTGAGGACCGAATCCCACAGGTCCTGCCTGAGGACCGATCGGCCTCGGCCCGCAGTGCGGCTACGCCCGAGGCGGGCGACCCTGGAGACAGAGGCAGGCGTCGGGAGGAGCGCCCATGCGCTGGGAGACGATCTCCAAAGACACCACACACGGCGTCGCACCGAATCTCGCCGACTACGACCGGGCCCGCTCCGCCTTCGCCTGGTCGCAGGCGCGCACCGCATTGGACGGGCTGCCCGGCGGCGGGCTCAACATGGCCCACGAGGCGGTCGACCGGCACGCGGCGTCCGGTCACGCGGACAAGGTCGCGCTGCGGTGCGTCGCCCGGGACGACTCCGTCTCGACCGTCACGTACGCGGAACTGGCCCGCCTCACGGCCCGCTTCGCGAACGTGCTTCGGTCGCTGGGCGTTGGTCACGGGGACCGGGTGTTCACCCTGCTGGGCCGCTGCCCTGAGCTCTACACCGCGGTGCTGGGCGCGCTGAGGAACACCAGCGTGCTGTGCCCGCTCTTCTCCGCCTTCGGCCCCGACCCGGTGGAACAGCGGCTGCGTCTCGGCGACGCGCAGGTCCTGGTCACCACCGCGGCCCTCTACCGGCGCAAGGTCGCCGAACGTCGGGCATCGGTTCCCGGCCTGAAACACGTCCTGATCGTCGGACCGGGCGCGGAGGACCTGCCCGGTACGGCGCCCTTCGACGACCTGATGTCCGCCGCCCCGGACACCTTCACCATCCCGCCGACCTCGCCCGACGACATGGCACTGCTGCACTTCACCAGCGGCACCACCGGCACTCCCAAGGGCGCGGTCCATGTCCACGAGGCGGTGGTCGCCCACTACGCCACGGCCGCCTACGCGCTCGACCTGCACCCCGAGGACGTGTACTGGTGCACCGCCGACCCCGGCTGGGTCACCGGCATGTCGTACGGGATCATCGCTCCGCTCATCCACGGCGTGACGGTGGTCGTCGACGAGGGCGACTACGATGCCCGGCGCTGGTACCGGATCCTCGGCGAGCAGCGGGTCACTGTTTGGTACACGGCCCCCACGGCCCTGCGCATGCTCATGCGCGCCACGCCCCGCCAGGGCCCGTACGATCTGCCGCGCTCCTACGACCTGTCGGCCCTGCGCTTCATCGCCTCCGTCGGCGAGCCCCTCAACCCGGAGGCCGTCGTGTGGGGCCGGGACGTACTGGGCCTGCCGGTGCACGACAACTGGTGGCAGACGGAGACCGGCTGCATCATGATCGCGAACTTCGCGGCCAGCGAGATCCGGCCCGGCTCGATGGGACGTCCGCTGCCCGGCGTCGACGCTACCGTGCTGGAGCAGGGCGAGGACGGCCGGGCACTGGTCACCGACGGCAAGGTCGCGGAGGTGGAGAGCCCCGACGTCGAGGGCGAGTTGGCGCTGCGGCCGGGCTGGCCGTCGATGTTCCGCGGCTATCTGCACGACAAGGAGCGCTACGACGCCGCGTTCGCCGACGGCTGGTACCTGACCGGTGACCTGGTCCGCCGGGATGCCGACGGCTGGTACTGGTTCGTGGGGCGCGCCGACGACGTCATCAAGTCGGCGGGACACCTGATCGGCCCGTTCGAGGTGGAGAGCGCGCTGATGGAGCACCCGGCAGTGGCCGAGGCCGGGGTGATCGGACGGCCGGACCCGGTCGCCGGGAACGTCGTCAAGGCGTTCGTATCGCTGCGCCCCGGTGTCGAGCCGACGCCGGATCTGGAACGAGAACTGCTCGCCTTCTCCCGCCGCAAGCTGGGGCCCGCGGTCGCTCCCAGGGAGCTCGCGTTCGACCAGAACCTGCCCAAGACCCGCAGCGGGAAAGTGATGCGCCGTCTGCTGCGCGCACGTGAACTCGGCCTGCCCGTAGGCGACTTGTCGACCCTGGAGGGATCCGAATGACCGTGGCCCGCCCCACCCGCACGCGGAAGGACTCGGCGCCCCCGAAGTCCGGCAAGAAGGCCAAGACGACCAAGGGGAACGCGAGTGCCGGAGTTCCGTCCGGGCGCGGGGCCACCGGACACCGGACGGATCTGCTGGAGTCGATGCTGCGCATCCGGCGCTTCGAGGAGCGGTGCGTCGAGCTGTACAGCGCCGCGAAGATCCGCGGGTTCGTCCACCTCTACATCGGCGAGGAGGCCGTCGCCGTCGGTGTGAACGAGGCACTGACCCCCGAGGACGCGGTCGTCTCCACGTACCGCGAACACGGTCACGCCCTCGCTCGCGGGATCACGGCCGAGGCCGTCATGGCGGAGATGTACGGCAGGACGACGGGATGCAGCGGTGGCAGGGGCGGATCGATGCACCTGTTCGACGCGAGCCGCCGCTTCTACGGCGGCAACGCCATCGTCGCCGGCGGACTCCCCCTGGCCGCCGGCCTCGCGCTCGCCGACCTCATGCGCGGACAAGACCACGTCACCTGCTGCTTCTTCGGCGACGGGGCCTTCGCCGAGGGCGAGTTCCACGAGACCGCGAATCTGGCGGCCCTGTGGAAGCTGCCCCTGCTGCTGGTCTGCGAGAACAACCTCTACGCCATGGGCACTGCCCTGGAGCGGCACGAGGCACAGACGGATCTGGCCATGCGCGCTGCCTCGTACGGCATGGTCGCCTGGGCCGTGGACGGCATGGACGTCGAAGCCGTCGAACATGCCGCCAGGCGGGCCGTGGAGGGCATCCGAACCGGCACCGGACCGCATTTCCTGGAGCTGCGCACCTACCGCTTCCGCGCCCACTCGATGTACGACCCGGACCGGTATCGCCACAAGGCGGAGGTCGAGCGCTGGAAGGAGCGGGACCCGATCGGCCTGCTCACCGACCGCATGCGCGAGAACGGTGAGCTGGGCGACAAGGAACTGGCCCGGATCGAGCAGCGCATCACCGACGAGATCGACCACGCCGTCGAAGCGGCGGAACAGGCGCCCGAGGAACCGGTCGAGCACCTGCTCCACCACGTCACCAGTTCCTCGGCAGAGGCGGTGAGTTGACCGTGGGCGCCGGCGAAACGCAAGAGGCGAAGACGACCTACCGGGAGGCGATGCGCGAGGCGCTTCGGGAGGCCCTGCGCGCCGACGACCGTGTCTTCCTCATGGGCGAGGATGTGGGCCGCTACGGCGGATGCTTCGGCGTCAGCCTCGGTCTGCTGGAGGAGTTCGGCCCCGAACGCGTCCGCGACACCCCGCTGTCGGAGTCCGCGTTCGTGGGTGCCGGCATCGGCGCGGCCCTGGCCGGGCTGCGGCCCATCGTCGAGATCATGACCGTCAACTTCAGCCTGCTCGCCCTCGACCAGATCCTCAACAACGCCGCCACCCTGCTGCACATGTCGTGCGGCCAGCTGCCCGTGCCGCTGGTCATCCGCATGACCACGGGCGCCGGACGGCAACTCGCCGCCCAGCACTCGCACAGCCTCGAAGGCTGGTACGCGCACATCCCCGGCATCCGCGTCCTGGCCCCCGCCACTCTGGAGGACGCCCGGCACATGCTGGCCCCGGCGCTCGCCGACCCCGACCCCGTACTGATCTTCGAGCACGGGAGCCTCTACAACGTCTCCGGAGAACTCCTCCCGCTCACCGAACCCGTGGACCTGGACCATGCCACGATCCGCCGCCCCGGCACCGACATCTCCCTGATCACGTACGGCGGTTCACTGCCCAAGGCTCTCGCGGCGGCGGACGAACTATCCGCCGAGGGCATCAACGCCGAGGTGATCGACCTGCGCACGCTGCGTCCCCTGGACGGCGCGGCCATCACCGCTTCGGTGGCCCGTACCCATCGTGCGGTGGTCATCGACGAAGCGTGGCGGACGGGAAGCCTCGCCGCCGAGGTGTCCGCGCGCATCGCCGAAGAGTCGTTCTACGACCTGGACGCGCCCGTCGAGCGGGTGTGCAGCGCGGAGGTGCCCATGCCGTACGCCCGGCGGCTGGAGGAGGCCGCCCTGCCGCAGACCGCCGACATCGTCGCGGCCGCGCACCGGACGGTGGACTGATCATGGCCGAGTTCACCATGCCGTCCCTCGGCGCCGACATGGACGAGGGCACGCTCCTGGAATGGCTGGTCTCGCCCGGAGACCTCGTGCACAAGGGTGATCCGGTCGCGGTCGTGGAAACCGCGAAGTCCACGATCGAGGTGGAGTGCTTCGAAACCGGGACCATGACGGAGCTGCTCGTCGAGCCCGGCACAACGGTTCCGGTGGGCACACCGCTCGCGCTGATCGGGCCGGCCGAGGAACAACATCCCGCCCGTCACGCGCCGGAGAAGGGCAGACCTTCCGAACGCGCCTGGCTTCCCAAGTCCCCTGAACTCCCTTCCCCGCCACCTGAGCCCACCCCGGTCCCGGTGTCAGCACCGCCAGCCGCCCCTCCTCGCGGCCACATCGAGGCGGGCCCCTTGGTCCGGCACCTCGCGGAGACGAGCGGCCTCGACCTGGAGACACTGCACGGCTCCGGACCCGGAGGACGCGTTACCCGAACCGACGTCGAGCAGGCGGCGGCCGCCCGAGCCACCGCTCAGCCACCGCGTGTGCGGGCCACGCCCCTCGCCCGGCGCCTCGCCGCCGAACTGGGCGTCGACCTCGCCACGGTGAAGGGGACGGGCAGGAAGGAGGCCGTCCGTGCAGCGGACGTACGCCACGCGGCCCCCGGCCCCTCGGCCCCGCCCACGCCCGCAGGCGCCGCCGCAGTACGCCCTTCCGCTGTACGACCTCCTGCCGCACATCCGTCCGAAGACCGGGCGGCGGCCATGCGCCAGGCGATCGCCGGCCTGATGAGCCGCGCCAACCGGGAGATCCCCCATTACTACCTCTCCACGACCGTGGACATGACCGCCGCGATGGACCGGCTGCACGAGCACAACCGGACCAGTACGGTCGGTGAACGGCTGCTCCCCGCCGCCCTGCTGCTCAAGGCGGCTGCCCTGGCGGCCCGCGAGGTACCGGAGTTCAACGGCTTCTGGACCGATGACCACTTCACGGCCGGCGACGGCGTCCACCTCGGCGTGGCCATCTCCCTGCGCGGTGGAGGGCTCGTCGCCCCCGCACTGCACCACGCCGACACCCTGACACTCCCCCAACTGATGACCGCCCTGAAGGACTTGGTCACCAGGGCCCGCACGGGCAGGCTCCGCGGCTCGGAAATCTCCGACGCCACGATCACAGTCACCAACCTCGGCGATCAGGGCGTGGAGACGGTCTTCGGAGTCATCTACCCGCCCCAGGTGGCCCTGGTCGGCTTCGGGCGGGTCGTCGACCGGCCATACGCCGTCGACGGCCTGCTGGGCGTGCGCCCCGTGGTGACAGCCACCCTCTCGGCCGACCACCGGGCGACGGACGGTGCCGTCGGCGCCCGGTACCTCACCGTGGTCTCCCGCCTCCTGCAGAACCCGGAGCGGTTGTGAACATGAACCGAACCGATGCACTGGACATGGTCAGGCAGTCGATCTCATCCGTCATCCCTGACGCCGACGTCGCCGCGCTCGGGCCCGACGACGCGTTCCGCGACGTGTTGGAGATGGATTCGCTGGACTTCCTGAGTTTCGTCGAGGTTCTCAGCGAACGGTCCGGCGTGCGCATCGAGGACGAGGACACACCCCGGCTCACCACACTGTCCGGCAGTGCCGACTTCCTCGTCGCCCACACGCAGTGACTGTGCGGCGCGGACGCTTACGGCACAACCCGGTGAGGGTGGCCACGGACCTCCGCCGTCACCAACACATGCGGCATGGCCCACCCTCTCGGGGCGGATGCCGAAGAGGCAGCGACGCCCCAGCGAACCCGTGACAGCTCAAACCGCTTCGATCTCATAGACGACATCGACCACGTCGTCGATGTCACGCACCACTGCGAGAAGTTCGGGGACGAGTGCCTTGTCCAGCCGCCCCGTCATCGTCACCACACCGTTCTCCACGGCGACTTGGACGGCGCGCGGATCCAGCAGGTGCTGAGCAGCCAGGGACTCGACCTCGGCCCGGATCTCGGCGTCGTCACGGATCAGGGCCCGCAGCAGGTCACTCCGGCTGACCACGCCGACGAGCCGACCGCGATGGTCGGTCACGGGCAGCCGCTTCAGCCGCGCGTGAGCGGCGGTCCACGCGGCATCCGCCACTCGCTCCGCCGGGTGGACGGTGACGGGCGGGAAGGTCATCAGCGTGGCCGCCGTGTCACCGTGGCTCTTGTCGTACAGGCGGTGCTGCCGCAGTCTGCCGACAGGTCCGTGCCTGCGCGGTTCCGCCATGACTGCGGCCTTGGCCAGCAGATCCGACTCCGAGACGACACCGATCACGTGGTCGTCGGCGTCGACCACCGGTACGGCGCTCACCTGCTCGCGGGCGAGTGTGTGGGCCACGTCCAGGAACGGCATGTCGCCGGGGACAGAGGCCGCCGGAACCTGCATGACGTCCCGTACGCGGAGGGTGGCCGGTTCTCGGGTGGGCGGCTCGGGCGCGGTAGTGGCGGGCGGCTCGGGCTGCTCCCGTCCGGGGGCGGGCCTGGGCTCCTCGGCGCTCCTCGCCGACGCGGCGGCGGCGACGGCCGCGAGATAGCGGCGCAGCGCGTCCTGGCGCGGTTCTTCCTGGGGTGTCCAGGGGCGGCCCGGCGTGGTGCGGCGGGTTTCCTTCTCCGCGGAGCGTTGCTCGAAATCGCTCACGGCTGCCTCCCGGGGGATGCCGTCCACCTACGGGGTCAGTCTGGCATCGATCGACTGGTACGGCCTGTGGGCCGAACGGCACCGCCTGAGGGACTGGCGGCCCGGTGCGGCGCGACATGCCAACGCCTACCAAGGAGACTGGGAAGCGGGATGTGGTCCCACTGGAGGAGAGTTCGTGACGGGTTTCCGGGACTTTCTGACCCGGTTCCGGCCGGCGGCGTCGCCCGGCCGGGCCGCGCCAGGTGGTGTGCCCGCAGACCGCTCCGCCGAACTCCGTGCGGAACTCGCACCTCCGCTGGCCCTGCTCGAACAGGCGGAGGCGGAAGCCCGGGCCATACGCGAGCGGGCCGACGTGGCCGCCGCGTCACGCCGACGGGAAGCCGCACGGCAGGCCGAGGAAATCGTGGCAGAGGCGCGTGCGGAGGCCGACCGGGTACGGGAGCGCGCCGCCGATCAGGTACTGCGTGCGGCAGAGGACGAGGCGACGGCGCTGCTCGACGAAGCGGAACGCGAGGCCGTCGCTGTACGTGACCGCGCCGGGAGCCGGACGCCCGCGCTCGCCGCACGCGTGGTCGCGCTGGTGCTGGAGAATCTCACGGCGCACCTGGTGTCTTCTGCGCCACGGGAGGGGCATCGATCTCCGGGCCGTGGGCGGCCTCAGGAGGGTGGTCCGTGATGGGGGCGGGATGGGTGGCAGGCGTGACCCGGGCACGCGCCCTGCGGACGAGGTGTCTGCGTGCCGAGGGGATCAGGAAGGTGGCCGCGTCGCCCACCCTCGAGGACGCTCTGCGCTACTTGGCGGCCACCCCCTACCGGCACGACGTCACCTCGGGCGCCACGCCGGCCGAGGCCCAGCGGGCGGTCTCGGCGACGCTGTTGTGGCATCTGCGGGTCCTCGCCGGCTGGCAACCGGCCACGGGTGCGGATGCCATCCGGGCGCTCGCCGCAGGGTTCGAGATCTCCAACACCGAACACCACCTGAGGGCTCTCACGGCCGAACCGCGACAGCCGGGAATGGAACGCCTGCACCCACCGCCCTACCGCTTGGGTGCGCTGGCGATCGCCTGGACCCGGCTCGCCCGCACTCGTACGCCGTCGGAGCTGCGCACCGCGCTGTCGGCCTCCGTCTGGGGTGACCCCGGGAGCGACTCACCGGCTGCGGTCGCCACTGGTATGCGGGTCTCCGCCGCCATACGCCTCGCCACTGCTGTTCCCGACGCGGCGCGCTGGGCGGCGGCCCGGCTCACCCTGCTGCTCGGCCGAGAGGTGTTCGTCGTGGGCCGCCGGATGCCGGACGTGTCCGCCCGCCGGGCGGCCCGCCTGCTCGGCCCGCGAGCGGTGGGGGCGGGGTCGTACGCCGACTTCCGGCAGGCGTTGCCGGCCACCGCGAGGTGGCTGCTGGACGACATCGACGACGAGGCGGACCTGTGGCGGGCCGAGGCACGGTGGTGGGACGCCGTCGATGGCGACGGCCGGGAACTGCTGCGCCAGTCCGCCTTCGGTCCGCGGCCGGTCGTGGGGGCAGTGGCACTGCTGTCCGCAGACGCGTGGCGGACCCGAGGTGCGCTGGAAATGGCCGCCCGGGGCGGTGGCCTCGGGGACTGGCCCGCGGAGGTGCTCAGTGCTCCGGGCTGAGGCCGCGATCCCAGTCCGGATGCGCAGGGTGGCCATCGTGGCCCCCGAGAAGGCGCTGCGGGAAAGCCTGGTACGGATCGCCGAGGCGGGCTGCGTCGAGATCGACCTGGCCGGGGACGGGGGGCCGGAAGTCCGCGGGCCGGCGGCGACGCGCTTGCAGCGGCTGCGCGCAGAGCCGGCACACCCAGTTCTCAGCGAAGTTCCCCTCGACCTGGATGCCCTGGAGCGCGAGGGCCGGGCGGATCTGCTGGCCGGCGAGGCGCAATTGGAGGAACGGATCGGCAGTGCGGTCCGGCACGGCACGGTCGCGGCGCTGGCTGGCTGGTGCCCCGAGACGGAGGTGGGCGCCACGGCGGCGCGCATCGCCGGTGCCGGGGGCGCGCTGGTGCCGCTACGCATCCCGCGCGGTATCGACCCGCCGACCTTGCTGACCGGAGCGGCCACCGCACCCCCGGCCCATCCCGCGACGACCGTACGCCGCTCCTTCACCCCCCTGGTCACGACGTACGGAACCGTGCCCTACGCCGACCTCGACCCCACCATGGCGGCCGGAATCGTCTACGTGGCGATGTTCGGCCTGATGTTCGGCGATGCCGGGCACGGGCTGCTGCTGGTCGTGCTCGCGTTCCTGCTGCGGGCGGGCCGGCCGCGCCGACTCGCGGCGCTGCGTCCGCTGTGGCCCTTCATCGCCGGAGCCGGGCTGGCCGCCACGCTGGCCGGGGTTGCGTACGGCGAGTTCTTCGGCCCCACCGGAGTGCTGCCCGTGCTGTGGCTGGAACCGCTGGAGGAGCCCATGCGGCTGCTGGCCGCAGCCGTCGGGCTCGGCGCCGTGCTGCTCGCCGTCGCCTACGCCGCGGGGATCGTGAACCGGTGGCGGGAGGGCGGACCCTCGGCGGCCCTGTACACGACGACCGGGATCGCCGGGGCGGCGCTCTATCTCGGTCTCGCCGTCGTAGCTGGGTATGTGTGGCTCGGCCAGGTGGCGTATGGCGTGGTGGGGGCCGTGATCGCCGTCGTCGGGCTGGGTCTGGCCGGGGCAGGGCTGTACGCGACCACAGGGGGTGGTCCGGGCGGTGCCGTGCAGACCGGTATTCAACTGTTCGACGCGGTGGTACGGATCGGCTCGAACGTCGTGTCCTTCGCGCGGCTCGCGGCCTTCGGCCTGACGCATGCAGCGCTGGGCGCGATCGTCTGGGACGGCACGACGGCTCTGACGGGCCGGGGCCCGGTGGGTGTCGGCGCGGCAGCACTCGTCTTCCTGCTCGGCAATGCACTCGCCTTCTCGCTGGAGGCGCTCGTGGCAGGCGTCCAGGCGCTGCGGCTGGAGTTCTACGAACTGTTCTCCCGGCTCTTCGAGGGCGAGGGCCGCCCCTTCAAACCCTGGCACCTGCCCGTCCAGCACCTCACGCCGTCTTCGGTCGCCACCGGGGCGCCCACAGCGGCGGAGGCCGTCCCGCACGCCCAGGCGAGGGAGGAGTGGTCGTGATCACCTGGTTCTTGGCCCTGCCCGTCATTGTCGCGGGGTTCGTCGCCGCACGCCTTGTGCTGCGGCGTTCGGACCGCAGGACGGCCCTGTGGTGGATGGTCGCCGCCGACGCCGTGCTCCTGGTGGCCGCCACCGTGGTGCTGACCCTGGCGCTCGGCGGCGGATCCGCGCAAGCCGCGACCACGACGGCACAAGAGTCCGGCTCCGGATCCGCCGCCCTGATCGGCGCCGCGATCGCGGTGGCCGGGGCGACGATCGGGGCGGGCATCGCCGTCGCCTACACCGGTGCGGCGGCCCTCGCGGCGCTCAGCGAACGGCCCGAACTCTTCGGCCGGGCCATGGTCATCGTCGGCCTGGCCGAAGGCATCGCCATCTACGGGCTGGTCGTCGCCGTGATCCTGATCGGGAAGGCGTGACCATGGGACGGGTCGCCGCCCTCGGAGAACGGGCCCGTGTCGCCGGCCTGGCCCTGGCCGGAGCCGTCGTCCTCCTCGCCGACGACCCCGACGCCGTACGTCGGGCCTGGCGAACCCTGCCGGACGGCATCGACCTGGTCATCCTCACCTCTGCCGCGGCCGAGGCGCTGAATTCGGACTCCGCCGCGCACGGGGGCCGCCGCCCGCTGACCGCCGTGATGCCGCCATGACGAACCCGGCTCCCGACCAGACGACGGAGGCGCTCCACCCGGTCCGGGCGGGGCTGCTGAGGGAGGCTCACGCCGACGCGGAAGCACTCCTGACCCGCACCGAGCGGGAAGCCGCCACCCTGCTCGACCAGGCCCGCGCCGAGGCCCGGGCGATCCTCGACGAGGCCCGGCGCCAGGGCGAGGCCGACGGCGCGGGCGCCGCCCGCGACCTCCTTGTCAGGGCCCGGCGGGAGGCCAGGTCCCGCACGCTCAGCGCACGCCGGGAGGCGTACGAGGAGCTGCGCCGCGAGGCCGCCGAACGGGTTCGGGGGCTACGCCGGACCGACGACTACGCCTCCGTGCGGGAGCGGCTGGAACACCGGGCCGGGATCCTCCTGGGGCCCGACGCCGAGGTGCGCGAGCACGACGACGGGGGTGTGGTTGCCCAGGCGCCGGGGAGGCTGGTCGACCTCTCGCTGACCGCGCTGGCCGATCACGCGCTGGACCGTATGGGAGGGGAGGTGCGGAGCCTGTGGGAGCCGTGACGCAAGCCGCTGGGACGCGTCGAGGGCCGACTGACCGGCAGCCGGTCTCCCGGATCCTGCGTGTCACCGGGCCGCTGATCGAGATGGAGTACACGGGCGGCATCGCCATGTACGACCTGGTCTCGATCGGCCCGGATCGGCTGCCCGGCGAGGTCGTGGCCATCAGCGGTGACGTGGTCACCGTCCAGGCGTACGAGTACACCGGCGGCCTCGCTCCGGGACAGACGGCGCTGCCCCAGGGCCGTTCGCTGTCGGTGCGGCTCAGTCCCGATCTGCTCGGCGGGATCTTCGACGGCCTGCTGCGCCCCCTGTCCGGCGCAGGCGAGTGGCTGCTTCCCGGCACGCAGCAGGCTGCCGCCGAGGAACGCACCTGGTCCTTCTCCCCCTTGGTGACAGAGGGCGAGCAGGTGGCCGAGGGACAGGCGCTCGGAGAGCTCCGGGACGCGGGGCCGGTGCGGGTGACAGTTCTCGTGCCGCCCGGCTGCGGGGGCACGGTGGAGGAGATCGCCGGGGCCGGGGACCACCCGCGGGACGCCGTGGTGGCGGTGGTGGGCGGCACGGAGGTGGCGGTCGGCGCCCTGTGGCCGGTACGCCGGCCGCGCCCGGTTCGGGAGCGCGTCGACAGCCATGAGGCCCTGAACACCGGCCAGCGGGTGATCGACCTGCTGTTCCCCGTGGCCCGGGGCAGCACGGTCGCGGTGCCCGGCGGCTTCGGCACCGGCAAGACCGTACTGCTGCAGCAGATCGCCAAGTGGTGCGACGCTGACGTCATCATCTACGTCGGCTGCGGGGAGCGCGGCAACGAGATGGCCGACGTCATCACGGAGCTGGCGGAGCTTCAGGACCCGCGCACGGGCGGACGCCTCGCGGACCGCACCGTGACGATCGCCAACACCTCCAACATGCCGATGATGGCGCGTGAGGCCAGCGTGTACACGGGCGTGACGGTCGCCGAGTACTTCCGGGACATGGGCCTGGACGTGGTGGTCATCGCCGACTCGACCTCCCGGTGGGCGGAGGCGCTGCGCGAGTTCGCCTCCCGTACCGGCGCGCTGCCCGCCGAGGAGGGGTATCCGGCCGGACTGGCCTCCGCCATCGCGGCCTTCTACGAGCGGGCCGCCGCCGTGACAACACTCGGTGGGGACCGGGGGTCGGTGACGGTGATCGGCGCGGTGTCCCCGCCTGGCGGGGACATGACCGAACCAGTAACAGCGCACACCGAACGCTTCGTCCGCTGCCTGTGGACCCTCGACCGCGACCTGGCCTACGCCCGCCACTACCCGGCGGTCTCCTGGGCCGGGTCCTTCTCCCGGGACGTACCGGTTCTGGCGGCCGGACACCGGACGGCCGGTGATCCGGCGTGGGCTCGGCGGCGTGACCGGGTGGGAAGGGTGCTGGCGGAGGCCGACCGGTTGGCCGATCTGGTGGATCTGATCGGAATCGCCGCCTTGCCCGCGCGGGAGCGCATCAGCGTGCTGGCGGGAAGGCTGGTCCGCGAGGGAGTGCTGCAGCAGAGCGCGTTGTCGGAGCGGGACGCGTACTGCGGCCCGGAGAAGACGGCCGCACTGGCCGACGCCGTCCTCGCGGTCACCGACCGCTGCCACGAGCTGGTGGACTCCGGTGTCCCGGCGGCCTCGGTCGAGGAGGTCGACTTCGGTCCGCTGCTGCGCGCCCGCGAGGACACCGGCCCCTACGACGCCGCCGGGGTGGCCGCGCGACGGGATGCGATGCTCGCCTATCTGGGAGAGATGCGGCCATGAGTCTCTCCGATGAGATCGAGTACACGAAAGTGCGGGAGCTGCGGGGTCCACTCGCGATCGTCGAGGGTGTCTCGGGGATCGGCTGGGACGAGTACGTACGCATCACCCTCATCTCGGGCGAGCGCCGCCACGGCGTGGTCCTGGACGCCGACCGCGACCTGGCGGTCGTCCAGGTGCTGGAGGGCACCGCGGGCATGGACCCGGAGGGCGTCCGCGCGGCCTTCTCGGGCAGCCCCCTGCGCGTCCCGGTCGGCACGGACTGGCTCGGCCGGGTCTGCAACGGCCGGGGCGAGCCCCTGGACGGCGGCCCGCCCGTGTTCGCCTCCCACGACGCCGAGGTGGGCGGCGCACCCATCAACCCGGTGCGGCGCGAGCCGCCGTCCGAACCGGTGCTGACCGGTGTCGGGGTCGTCGATGCCCTGACCACGCTGGTACGCGGACAGAAACTCCCGGTGTTCTCCGTGGCCGGACTTCCGCATCTGGAACTGGCCGCCCAGATCGCCGCGCAGGCCACTGCCGCCGGTGAGGCGTTCAGCGTCGTCTTCGCGGGCATGGGGCTCACCCACGCCGACGCCTCCTTCGTGCGCAACGCCCTGGAGGAACGGTCCGCGGCCGGAGAACTGGTCCTGCTGCTGAACACCGCCGACGACCCGGTGATCGAACGGATCCTCACCCCGCGCATCGCGCTCACCGTGGCCGAGCACCTCGCCTTCACCGAGGGACGGCACGTCCTCGTGGTGATGACCGACATGACGACGTACGCCGAAGCCCTGCGGGAGGTCTCCGCCGCCCGCGGGGAGATCCCGGCCCGCCGCGCCTACCCCGGCTACCTCTACAGCGACCTGGCCTCCCTGTACGAACGCTGCGGACGCATTCGGGGGCGGCCCGGCTCGGTCACCGTGCTGCCGGTGCTCACCATGCCCGCGGGCGACATCACCCACCCCGTGCCCGACCTGACCGGCTACATCACCGAGGGCCAGATCGTGCTCTCGCCCGGGACACACGCGCGAGGCGTCTACCCGCCGCTGGACGCCCTGTCCTCGCTCTCCCGCCTGATGCGCAAGGGCGCGGGTCCCGGCCGTACCCGCGACGACCACCTCGACGTCGCCGCCCAACTGCTGGCCGCCCTGGCCCGCGCCCGGCAGGTGCGCGATCTCGCGGACCTGGTGGGCCAGGCGGCGCTGAGCCCCACGGACCGCCGTTACCTGGACTTCGAGGAGGCGTTCCTGCGGGACTTCGCCGACCAGCGCTCCGACGAACCACGTGACCTCGACGCCTCGCTCGAACGCGGCTGGCGGGCCCTGCTCACCCTCCCCCGCAGCCAGCTCTCCATGCTCCCCGCACGGCTCCTCGACGCACACGGGGCGAAGGACGACCCGTACCAGGAGGCGCCCCGATGACCGGAGCCCGCCGTACACCGCCCGGTCGTGCGGGACGCCTGCGGCTGCGGCACAGCCTCGACGTCGCCGAGCGCGGAGCCGACCTGCTGGAACAGAAGCTGCGCATCCTCCGCTCCGAGCACCAGCGGCTGCTGCGCGCGGAGGAGGCAGCCGCGCGGGCCTGGCGGGACCAGCTGACCGAGGCCGATCGCTGGCTGCTGCGCGGACTGCTCCTGGGCGGGGAACAGGCCCTCGACTCGGCCGCCGCGGGCATCGGCCCCGCCGAGGTCACGGTGCACTGGACCACCTCCATGGGGGTACGCCACCCGGCGACAGTCTCCACGTCCGTGCCCTCCCGTCCGCCCACCGCCGCCGCTCCCACCAACACGGCCCTCGTGCACGCCGAGGCGGCCTACGGCCGTGCCCTGCGCGCCGCCGCCGAGTACGCGGCGACCCACGCCGCGGCCGAGCTGGTGGGCACGGAAGTCATCAGCACCCGGCACCGGGCCCGTGCCCTGCGACGCCACTGGATCCCCCGCCTGCGGGAAGCCCTCGACCGGAGCGACCTTGCCCTGGAGCAGGCCGAGCACGAGGACAGCGTCCGGCGGCGCTGGGCGCGGAAAGATACTGATATTCATCCATAAGACATGTAAAGTTAGCCTGTCCTAAGTGAGCTGGGGCGGCCCAGGAGCGAGCCCGTGCGTACAACCCGTCCACGAGGTGTCGCCTCGGTTGCCATGGGCACTCTGCTGGCTCTGAGCCTTGCGGCCTGTGGTGGCGAGAGCGAAGGAGCGCAGCTGGCTGGGCAGGTTTCCGACAAGAAGATCACGGTGTACAGCGGTCGCAGCGAGTCCCTGGTCAAGCCGGTTCTGGACGATTTTCAGGAGGCCAGCGGCATCACGATCGAGGTGCGTTATGGCGAGACGGCCGCCATGGCGGCGCAGTTGCAGGAAGAGGGCCGCCGGACACCTGCGGACGTCTTCCTCGCGCAGGATGCCGGGGCCCTGGGAGCGGTGGCCGGGGAGGATCTGTTCGCCGGGCTGCCGGACGAGGTACTGGACAAGGTGCCGGCCGCCTACCGGGACGAGGGCGGGGAGTGGGTGGGGGTGACCGGCCGTTCGCGCACCATGGTCTACAACGTCGACCAAGTCGCCGAGGAGGATCTGCCGGCGTCGGTGTTCGACCTGACCGAGCCGCAGTGGAAGGGCAAGGTGGGCGTCGCACCGACCAACGGCTCGTTCCAGGCGTTCGTCACCGCGATGCGGGTGGAGCACGGCGACAAGCGGACCCAGGAGTTGCTGGACGGGCTGAGGGCCAACGACGCTCAGATCAGGGAGGGCAACGGGCCCATCGTCGCCGATGTCGACAAGGGCAGGCTCGCCGCAGGATTGGTCAACCACTACTACGTGTACGAGCTGGCCAAGGAGGAGGGCACCAGCGTCGACGCGCTCAAGGCGAAGAACCACTTCTTCCCCAACGGCGACATCGGCGCCCTGGTCAATGTCTCCGGCATCGGCGTGTTGAAGGGAGCCGGCGACGATCCCGACGCCCGCGCCTTCGTCGACCATCTGCTGGGCATGCCGGCACAGACCTACTTCGCCCAGGAAACATACGAGTATCCGCTCGTGGCCGGTGTGGCCAGTGCACCCGGCCTGCCGAAGCTGTCCTCGCTGAACACGCCGGACATCGACCTGGGCGACCTGGACGACTTGCAGACCACGATCGAGATGATCAAGGAATCGGGGCTGGCCTGACGATGGCGTCGACGGCTGTCGTACGCCGCCGGGTACGGCGGATGCTCCCGCGCCCGGCGCTGGCGGCTGTCGCGACGGCCGGCGTCGGTGTCGCGCTGATCCCCCTCGTCTATCTGGGCGTCCGGGTCGCAGACGCGGGCTGGGCCCGCATCAGCGAGGAGGTGTTCACAGCCCGGACCGGGCAGCTCACCGCCCGGAGCGTTGCGCTGGCCGGGGTCGTGACCGCGGCGAGTACGGTGCTCGGCGTTGCGTCGGCGTTCCTCGTCACACGCACCGATCTGCCGGCCCGTCGGCTGTTCGGTGTGCTCGCCGCGCTGCCGCTGGCGGTGCCCAGCTATGTGGCGGCCTTCGCCTGGGTCTCCACGGTGGAGGGCTTCGAGGGATTCTGGGCGGCCGCACTGGTCCTGACGCTGACGTCGTACCCGTATGTCTTCCTCCCCGTAGCCGCCGCGCTGACGAGCGCCGACCCGGCACAGGAGGAAGTGGCCCGGTCACTGGGGAGCGGCCCGTGGCACACCTTCATCACGGTGACGCTGCGCCAGATCCGGCCTGCGGTAGGAGCGGGGGCGCTCCTGGTGGCGCTCTATGTGCTCTCCGACTTCGGGGCGGTGTCCGTCCTGCGGGCGGATGTCCTCACCCGGGCCGTCTTCACCTCCATCAGCCTCGGTTTCGATCGTACCGGCGCGCTGGTACTGGCCACCGTGCTGGTCGCACTGACCCTGCTCATCGTCTCGGGCGAGCAGCTGACCCGACGGCGTGCCGCCCGCTACGCCCGGCTCGGCGGCGCGGGCCGCCCACCCACACGGCTGCGCCTGGGCCGCCTGCGGTGGCTTGGCGCATCTGGTCTCGTCGGCACGGGGGCGCTGGCGCTCGGCGTCCCGGCGGCGAGTCTCGCGCGGTGGTTCGGTGAGGGCGTCTCCCGGCCCGGTTCACTGACCGGCCTGGCCACCGCGGCGGGGAACTCGCTCACCGTTTCCGCCGCCGGTGCGGGCCTGACCATGCTGCTCGCCCTGCCACTGGGACTGCTGGGCGCCCGCGCACCCAGCCCCGTCGCCGTCGTCCTGGACCGCCTGGCCTACCTCTCCCACGCGCTGCCCGGCCTGGTCATCGGCCTCTCCCTGGTGTTCTTCGGCATCAACGTGGCCTACCCGCTCTACCAGAGCGTCTGGCTGCTCGCCCTCGCCTACGCGGCGCTGTTCCTCCCCCTGGCCGTCGCAGCGGTCGGTACCGCCGCGCTGCAGGCCCCGCCGGCACTGGAAGAGGTGGCCCGCTCGCTCGGCCGCCGCAGACCCCACGTGCTGCGCACGGTCACCGTGCCTCTGGCAGCGCCTGGTATCGGGGCTGGGGCGGTTTTGGTCTTCCTCACCTGTATGAAGGAGCTGCCCGCGACCCTGCTGCTGCGGCCGACGGGGATGGACACCCTCGCCACCGAGCTGTGGAGCCAGACGTCGGTCTCCGCCTACGCGGCCGCCGCGCCCTACGCCGCGCTGCTGGTGCTGCTGGCCGCGGTACCGACCTGGTGGCTGTCAGCTCGTACCAGCGGCCTCGCTCCCGGGGGAGGAAGCTGACATGGCGGAGCTGCGCGTCACCGCGGTGCACAAGTCCTTCGGCGAGGTGCGGGCGCTGCGCGGCGTGGACCTCACGGTCCGCTCCGGGACTCTGACGGCGGTTCTCGGCCCCTCCGGCAGCGGCAAGACCACGCTGTTGCGCTGCATCGCCGGATTCGAAGCCGTGGACGCCGGGGAGATCCGGCTCGACGGCCACCGGATCGCCGCTCCTGGCCGCACCGTGCCGCCGGAGCGGCGGCGGATCGCGGTCGTCCCGCAGGAAGGCGCCCTCTTCCCGCATCTCCTGGTGCGCGGCAACGTCGCCTACGGCCTCGACCGGCGCGCTCGGCGGACCGGACGGATCGAATCCGTGCTGGCGCTGGTGGGACTCGCCGGATTCGAGAACCGGATGCCCCACCATCTCTCCGGCGGCCAGCAACAACGCGTCGCCGTCGCCCGGGCACTCGCCCCGCATCCGCCGGTCGTCCTGCTGGACGAGCCGTTCAGTGCCCTGGACGCCGGTCTCCGCGCCGAAGTGCGCCAGGACGTACGCAGCGCCCTGCACTCCGACGGCGCGACGGCCGTCCTCGTCACCCACGACCAGGCCGAGGCCCTGTCGATCGCCGACGAGGTCGCCGTCATGCACGACGGCCGGATCGTTCAGAGCGGGCCGCCGGACCTCGTCTACAGCGCACCTGCCGACCCATGGGTCGCCGACTTCGTCGGCGAAGCCGTGTGGCTGCCCGCCGAGATGACCGGTGGCCGAGCCCACACACCACTCGGCCCGATGCCGGTCGTCACCACCGGTCACCGTCCGCCGACGAGGGCAGGTGAGGTACTGCTGCGGCCCGAACAAATCGAGGTCGTCGCACCCGTCGCCCCAGCGGCGGTTACAGCGACCGTCGTACGCCGTGACTTCCAGGGCCATGATGCTCTGCTCGCCCTTCGGCTGACGGATGGGACCGCGGTGGTCGCCCGGATCTTCGACCCTGCCTCGGTCCACCACGTCATCGGCGGCGAAGTCGGCCTGCGCGTACGCGGCGCCGCCCGCGCCTTCTCCAGCCCGCACCGCACCCCGTAGTGATCCTTCTCCTTGGTGCTGCTCGATGAGAGCGATACACCCGCGCCGCAGGATGCATCGATGCCGTACGCGAACCCGCCGGTCCAGCACCTCCTCCCCACAGTCATAGTGAGTGGTCTGGTGGTCGTGGGCGTGGATGGTTCGGCGTCGAGTCTTGCCGCAGTGGAGGTGGCCGCGTGGGAGGCACGGTTGCGCGGGGCGGGGCTGCGGGCCGTGCATGCGTTTGTCTGGCCCGCGATGCATGTGCCCTTGGGGCCGTCGGCGCTGGGACCACCGGACGGCGGCCTGCAGAACATGGTCGATCGCCTGGTGGCCGAGGCAGTCGAGCGGGCACGGACGGTGGCGCCAGAGGTCGATGTCAGTCACGTCGTGGTGACCGGTGAGCCGTTGACGGTTCTGGAGGCGCAGTCACGCGCCGCAGAACTGGTGGTGGTCGGATCCCGGGGCATGGGCGGGTTCGTCGGACTGCTGGTGGGATCGACGGCGGTACACCTGGCGGCGCACGGCCGGTGTCCCGTCCTGGTGGTGCGCGAGACGCCGCACTCCGACGGCCCGGTCGTGCTGGGCGTCGGCGGCTCGGCCGCGGGGCGGAGGGCCGTGGATTTCGCCTTCGCCGACGCTGCCCTGCGGCAGGCGCCGTTGGTAGCGCTGCACACCTGGACCACGTGGAACGCGCCGATGCCCGGCCCGCAGGATCCGTCCGAGCCGTACGCGAACCCGCCGGGAGCGCTGGCCGAGGAGGAGGAGGAGGAGCGGCTGCTGTCCGAGGCGCTCGCCGGCCGCCAGGAGCGCTACCCGGGTGTGGTGGTGGAACACAGGTTGGTGCACGGCGGGACGCGAGAGGCGTTGATCGAGGCGAGCAGGTCCGCTCAACTGCTGGTAGTCGGTGCGCGGGGGCGGGGCGGTTTCGCCGGGCTGCTTCTGGGGTCGGTCAGCCAGGCCCTGTTGCATCACGCGCACTGTCCGGTCGCGGGGTGCGGGGAGCGGGGAGCGGGGAGCGGGGAGCGGGGAGCGGGAGAGCGTCACTGAGGACACCAGTGGCGGGCAGCCGGGTTGTCAGGCGGGTTGCGGCCAGCCTCTCGCCTTGGAGCGGTCGGTCTCGCCGCCTGTGAAGCAGACGCGCGGGGCGTCGCTGCGTATCGTGCACGCTTCCGTCCTCTCCGCGCACCTGCCGACGGGCCGCGTCGTGGAGCCCGGCCCCATGGGGTCGACGCCGGCCGGCTCGGACGGTCGAGCGGTGACCGTTCCTGATGCTCTCATCCGGGGGCGGTTCACTGGAACGCCGCGTGGATCTCCTGCTCGGTCGCGGAGTGCGAGACGAGGAGGAGTTCGTCGCCGGCCCGGAGCTGGGTCGCCGGATCCGGCACGGTGGGTTGTCCGTCGCGGACGATCGTGGCGACGACCGTCCCTTCGGGCAGTCGAATATCGCCCAGGGGTCGCCCCACTGCTCTGGACTGCGGTGTGATGGCCGTTTCGATGACGTCGACGCCGGCCTTGCTGAGCCGCAGCAGGGCGACCGTGTCGGTGGCCCCGGTGGCCTCCTCGATGAGGGAGATCAGCGGCGTCGCAGCGGGGACAGCAACGTCCACACCCCAACGCCCGTCGAAAAGCCAGGCGTTGTCGGCGTCGTTGACCCGGGCCGCCACGCGGGGCACCGAGAACTGCCGCTTGGCAAGCAGGCTGATGACGAGGTTGTCCTCGTCATCGCCGGTGGTGGCGATGACCAGGTCGGCGGTCAGCGCACCGGCGTGTTCCAGGAGGGCCGGTTCGCAAGCGTCCCCGGCGACCAGCCGCACCGCCGGGAGGTGGCCCTGGAGTTCGGCCACGCGGTCGTCGTCGATGTCGATCAGCATGACCTCGTTGCGGGCCACGGAGAGCACCTGGGCGATCTGGGTGCCGAGTCGGCCCGCGCCGGCGATGAGCACGTTCACGTCCCCAGCTCCTTGTCGAGAAAGTCGCGCAGCCTGCCCAGCGCGGTGGCCGCGACGGCGAAGGTGACCAGGTCGCCCGCCTGCGCGGGCGTGCCGTGCGCCGGGATCAGGGAACGGCCCGCGCGGGTGACTTCGACGACGCGGATCTCGCCGTCCACGTCGAACTCGGTCAGCCGCCGCCCGATGAGGTAGTCCGGCAACTCGGATCGGACGAGCAGGGTCTCTCCGTTGCCGAAGCTGAGTTCGGGGCTCAGGTGGCGGTGCAGCAGCATCTGGTGGATCTGGTGCACGGTCCAGCGGACGCTGGCGATGGTGGGGATGCCGAGTTCGCGGTAGATGTCGGCGCGTCGGGGATCGTAGATGCGGGCGAGGACGATCGGCACCCGGTAGGTCTCCTTTGCCGTGCGCGCGCTGACGATGTTGCTGTTGTCCCCGGAGGTGACGGCCACGAAGGCGTCCGCATGCTCGATCCCGGCGGCCTGGAGGACGGCGCGGCTGTAGCCGTTGCCCTCGTGGAAGCGGATGCGGGGGCTGTCGGGCAGCCGCCGGGCCGCCTTGGGACGCCGGTCGACGACCCGCACGTCGTGCCCTTCTGTGGCGAGCAGACCGGCGAGCGTGGATCCCACCCGTCCGCAGCCGACGACGATCACCTTCACCGTGGAACTCCTTTCCGGTGACCGGCGCGGCGGCGCAACCACGCCTTGCGGATCTCGTCCGCGATCAGGGGCAGGGTGCCGAGCCCGGCCAGGACCGCCCAGTCGGCGGCGTCGAGCGGGGCGGTGTTGAAGACGGCCTGCAGCGGCGGCAGATAACTGATGGCAGCCATCAGAGCGACGCCGAAGCCGCCCGCCGCCAGCAGGGCCGGATTGGACAGCAGTCCCACCTTCAGGATGCTCTGCCGGTCGGTGCGCACGGCGAGCGCGTTGAAGAACTGGCTGAGCACGATCCCGGCCTGGACCATGGTGATCGCTTCCTGGTAGACGAGGGTGTCCTCGGTGAAGTCGTCGAACGGGATGCCCGAGGAGACGACGTGCCAGAAGAACACGCCGGTCACGCAGGCCGCCTGGATGCCTCCCAGGAACAGGATCCGTCCCACCACGGCGCCCGAGAACAGCCGTTCCCGGCGGGAGCGCGGCGGGCGCTCCATCACGTCGGGCTCCGGGGGTTCCGCCCCGAGTGCGAGGGCGGGCAGCACGTCGGATCCCAGGTCGATCGCCAGGATCTGCACCGCGCTGATGGGTACCAGCGGGAATCCGGCAAAGGTGGCCGCCAGGATCGGGACCAGCTCCCCGATGTTGTGGCTGAAGAGGTAGACGAGGAACTTGCGGATGTTCTGGTAGACCGTGCGGCCGAGCCGCACCGCCGCGGCGATGGACGCGAACGAGTCGTCCAGCAGCACCATCAAGGCCGCCTCCCGGGCGACGTCGGTGCCCGACGCTCCCATCGCCACGCCGATGTCCGCGTGCTTGAGCGCCGGGGCGTCGTTCGCGCCGTCCCCGGTGACCGCCACCACCTCACCGCGCCGCTGGAAGGCGGTGACCACACGCATCTTGTGCTCCGGGCTGACCCGGCACAGCAGCAGCTCGGACGGCTCGGCGAGCAGCGCGTCGAGCGCCTCGTCGTCCATCGCGTCGAGCCGGGTACCCGTCACCACCACCGGATCCGGCCGCCGTACGATCCCCACCCGGCGGGCCACGGCCTCCCCGGTCAGCGGGTGGTCGCCGGTGACCATGACGATCCGGATCCCTGCCCGGCGGCACGCGGCAACCGCCTCGGTGACCTCCGGCCGCGGCGGATCCAGCATGCCGACGAGCCCCAGCAGCGTCAGCGCGGACTCGGCCTCCTCCTGTGCCGGGCGCGGCCCGTCCAACTCCCGCCGTGCGACGGCCAGCACTCGCAGCCCCTGCGACGCCAGCGCGTCACTCGTCGCGACGACGGCCGCCCGGTCCTGCTCGGTCAGCGGCCCGCGCGGCCCCTCCCCCTCCACGTCAGTGCACAGCGCCAGCAGCTCCGCGGGCGCTCCCTTGACGCACGCCTGGTAGCCCGCAGCGCTCTTGTGCACCGTGGTCATCAGCTTGCGGGTCGAGTCGAAGGGGAACTCCGTCACCCGCGGAGCCGCCGCCTCCTCAGCTTCGAAGTCGAGGCCCGCCTTGGCCGCGACGACGAGCAGGGCGCCCTCGGTGGTGTCGCCGAGCACCCGCCAGTGCTCCCGGGTGCTGGCAGGGGGGACGAGCCGGGCGTTGCAGCACAGGGCCGCCACGCGCAGCAGTTCGCGCACCGGCTCCGCGTCGGCGACCTCGCCACTCGGGGCGTACCCGACCCCGCTCACCGGGTGCGGCACGCCCCCGGCCCACACCTGCGTGACGGTCATCTCCGCCTGGGTGAGCGTCCCGGTCTTGTCCGTGCACACCACCGTGGTCGACCCGAGCGCCTCCACCGCCAGCAGCCGCTTGATCAGGGCGTGGCGGCGCGCCATCCGCCGTACGCCGATCGCCAGCGACACCGAGAGGGTGGCGGGCAGCCCTTCCGGCACCAGCGCCACCATCACCCCCAGCGCGAACACGAACAGAGTCACCACGGACTCCCCGGTGGGCAGCCGTACGGCGAACATCAGGACGCCGATCGCCAGGGCAGCCCCTGCCACGCGCCTGGCCATGGAGGCCACCTGGAGCTGCAGCGGGGTCCTCTGGCGGGGAGCCGCCGCGGCCAGCCGGTAGATCCGTCCGAACTCGGTCCTCGCACCGGTGGCGAACACCACGGCCCGCCCCGATCCGGCGACGACGTCGGTCCCCATGAACACGCAGTTGCGGGCCTCCAGCGGCGGTCCGGCCGCCACCGCGTCGGCCGTGCGGTCCACGGCGTTGCTCTCCCCGGTCAGCGGTGCGTTGTTCACGGCCAGCTCGTGCGCCTCGACCACCCGGCAGTCCGCCGACACCGCGTCCCCCGCCTCCAGCACGACTACGTCGCCCGGTGCGAGCTCCCGGGCGGGCACCTCCAGCCGTTCACCGCCGCGCAGCACCCGGCAGGTGTGGGGCACCATCGCCTCCAGTGCCTGGGCCGTCCGCTCGGCCGAGTACTCCTGAGCGAAGCCGATGGCGGCGTTCAGCACCACGACGCCCAGAATCGCCACCGCCAGCTGGAACGTACCGATGTCACGCGGCTCCTCCAGCCAGTACGCCAGGAAGGTGATCCCCGACGCGACGATCAGCACCACCGCGAAGAGGTCCGTGAACTGCGCCCCCAACTGCCGCCATACGGCGCGGCGCCGCGCACGGGGCAGTTCGTTGGTCCCGTACCTCTCCAGCCTGGCCCCCGCCTGCGCCGCCGACAGGCCGCGCCGTGACGTGTCCAGCGCAGTGAAGACCTCACCGGCGGGGAGGTCCCGTACCGCAGGACGCGAACTGGAACCGGACGTGGCACCGAGCGCCTCGTCCCTCCCTCCGCCTGGTACCAGCGGGTCCGTACCGGTAGTGCGCATCATCCGATCCCGTACGGTGACGAGGTCGCCGTCGCCGGTGCAATCGGCCGGATCGCGCTGAGGGACTGGGGTGAGGCTGCCATCACGGACGCCGGGGAACTCTGCGCACGTCTCGCCGGTTCGCCGCCCATGCCCGGCTGCGCTCCCTCATCGTGTGACGGGCCCGACGGCACCACCAGGGCCGTCCGGGGCAGATGCCCCGGTGCCATTCGCCGCCTCACACCGGGACCGTGATGGCGGGGCTGCGAGCGTGGTGCAGTACTCCCTGGCTCACCGAGCCCAGCAGCATGCCCGTGAACCCTCCGTGGCCCCGGGTTCCCACGACCAGGCCCAGGGCGTGTTCCGAGGCTTCCGTCAGGACCTGGACCGGGTGGCTGCGGACGACTTCGTGGTGCAGTTCCACGTCCGGGTGCGTCGCGGTGCGGCCCGCGACCGTCTCGGACAGCACCCGGCGGCACTCCCGCACCGCGGCGTCCTCGTCCAGGATGCCGAGGAGCGGCGGATGCCACACGTACAGGGCCCGCAGGTGCGCTCCGCGCAGGGCCGCCTCCTCGAACGCCACATCCACCGCCACGGCCGAATGCGCACTGCCGTCGACGCCGACCACAAAGTACGGCGGCTCCTGAGTGACGTGCCACGGCTCCGGTACGACCGCCACCTGGCAGGAAGCGTGGGCGCTGAGCGGGAGCACCACGGAGGCGGAGGTGAACAGTTCGCGCCGTCTGCTCAGGTGCCAGGAGCCCACCACGACCATGAAGACGCTCCGCGCTTCCTCGCGCAGGACCCACGCCGACTCTCCCTCCGCCAGCAGCGTCGACACCTCTACCGTCGGCTGCCGGGCCTCGACGAACGCAACCGCCTCCTTGAGCACCTGATCACCCACACCGTGCAGTGCCCGGTTCCACTCCTCCCAGGACGGCCGCGCCTCCCCGGACCGGTATCCACCCGTCGGCACGCCCTGGACGTGGACGAGCCGCAGCGGCAGGCCACGCCGATCCGCTTCGTCGGCGGCCCATGCCGGCGCCGGCCGCTTCGATGGATCGGGGTCGACGCCCACCACGATCGGCCGACGCCCGTCCGCACCAGTCATGGCGCCTCCAGGAGATCTCCACGCCACCGTCCGTTCGTCCTTCCAGCGTGACCCCAGCGCTCGAACGCCGCCACGCCGCTGGAGCCATGGCCTGGTGGTTCGTGTGCGGCGTCAGCGCAGTGGGGCCCGGAGTGGTGCATGTCCACGAGGCTGCTCGTGTCCGAGGCCCGCGTGGTCAGCACATGGGTGATGGCCGCGGCCGTCTCGTGGTGGACGAGAACGGCAAACCGCCACCAGCGCGATGACGGCAGCCGTGTCCACCGGAGCGCGGCACCGTGAGCGGTGCCTCCTCGGTGGTCGGCTGTCGTCATAGCTTCCGTTGGTGCCTGAGCAAGGGCTACTGGCTCGGCTCCCAGTTCCCGCTGCTGAAGGACACCCACGCCGGCGGCCACCTGTGGAACGACCTGACCAACTGGTCCGGCGACCCGCACCTCAGCCCCTTCCACCTGGCCGGCTACGTCGCCATCGGCACCGGATTCTGGCTGATCGCCGCCGCCTGGAAACGCCTCCACGAGGCCGCCCAGCACGACGAGCTCGCCACCACCGGCCCGTACGCGTGGGTGCGCCACCCGCAGTACGACGGCTTCCTGCTCATCATGATCGGGTTCCTGCTGCAGTGGCCGACCATCCCCACCCTGATCATGTTCCCGGTCCTGGTGTACATGTACGTACGCCTGGCCCGCAGCGAGGAACGCGAGGTCGCCAAGGAGTTCGGCGAGCAGTGGGATGCCTACGCCGCCCGCACCCCGGCGTTCTTGCCACGCCACCGCGGTGTCCGCAGCACCACGCCCCGGCCGGGCCCCCACGTCACATCCGGGCAGCAGCGGCAGCCGTCGCGCACGGCTGGCTCCCACCACTCCCTCACTGGGAGGAGCCGATGACCAGGATTCCCGTGGCCCTGCGGGCCATGATCGTCGGCGGTGCCTTCGCCGGGATCATGTTGCAGCTCGCCGTCCTCGGCCGGGCAGAGCGTCACCGCCGACCACGCCGACCCTGCCGGAGGTGACCGAGATGGATGCCGCCAGCCTGTTGATATGGCTTCTTCTCGCGCTCCGGCTCCTGACCACTGCCGCCGGTGGGATGCTCCTCACCCGGCGCGGCAAGCACGACGCCCCACGTCTGGGCCGCAGCATCCGCCGCGCCGCCCCCGTCCTCCTGATCGCCGGGGTACTGCCCCTTCCCGCCCTGCTCGCCACTGACGCACCCGCCGGTGCCTGGGGCCTGTGGGCTGTCGGCTACATCGCCGCAGCCCTCGTCCACGCCTTCGCCGACACTCTGCGCGACACCCGCGCCGCTCAGGACGCGGCTGTGGCGCGGAGGATCCCGTGACCGGTCCGAGGCGCGCACCGGCCCGAGGCGGGTGGAGCTGCCGGGCCGGGAGTGTGCCCGGACAATGGAAGAACCATGGTCGGGGCTGCGACCTGCGGCGGCAGACTCCATCGCCCACGTGTCGGCGATTGACCCGGCCGGTCTCTCCCGCATCACCGAGATTCCCAGAGGCGAGAGGAAGGCGGTCGTCATGACCAGCATCACTCACCGTATCGCCGCCCTGTTCCGGATCAAGGCCAACAAGGCCCTGGACCGGGCCGAGGACCCGCGGGAAGTCCTGGACTACTCCTACGAGCAGCAGTTGGAGATGCTGCAGAAGGTACGACGTGGCGTGGCCGACGTAGCGACGAGCCGCAAGCGAGTCGAGCTGCAGGTGAACCAGTTGCGGCAGTCCACGGACAAGCTGCAGGACCAGGCACAGCAGGCGCTCGCGGCCGGTCGCGAGGACCTGGCCCGGGAGGCGCTCACCCGCCGTACGGCCGTGGGCTCGCAGATCACCGACCTGCAGGAGCAGCAGGCGTCGCTGCAGGCGCAGGAGGAGAAGCTGACCCTGGCCGCACAGCGCCTGCAGGCGAAGGTCGACTCGTTCCGTACCCGCAAGGAGACGATCAAGGCCACCTACACCGCGGCCGAGGCCCAGACCCGGATCACCGAGGCCGTCACCGGCATCGGCGAGGAACTGGGCGATGTGGGCCTGGCGATGCAGCGCGCCCAGGACAAGACCGAGCAGATGCAGGCCCGTGCCGGTGCGCTCGATGAACTGATCGCTTCCGGGGCGTTGGAGGACGCCACGCTGCCGGCCGGGCGGGACGACATCCAGGCCGAGCTTGAGCGCGTCAGTGCGGGTCAGGACGTGGAGATCGAGCTGGCTCGGATGAAGGCACAGCTGCCCGCCGCTTCCACTCCGGCGGCCGTGGAAGGCTCTGATGCCTCGAAGAACCCATCGGACCGGGAGGCGACATCATGATCATGCGGATTCTCGGCGAGGGCCAGTACGAGATCGCTGAAGAACACCTGGACCGGCTCAACGAGTTGGACGCCGCGCTGCAGTCGGCCGCCGACGCAGGCGACGAGGTGTCATTCACCTCTGCGCTGTCGGCCCTTCTGGACGCGGTACGCAGCCTGGGCACACCGCTGCCGGACGAGGAGATCATGCCGTCCGACCTGGTGCTGCCCGATGAGAGCACCAGTCTCACGCAGGTGAGGCAACTGCTGTCCGACGAGGGTCTGATCCCGGGGTGAGGACGCGATGCGCAGCCGCTTTGAGCCCGACCGGCAGCTGACCGCCCGCATGGCGGTCACCATGTTCCTGCTCGGGCTGGTGTACGTGGCATTCATCGCCGCGCTGATCGTGCTGCTCAAGTCCACAGTCCTGGTGATCGTCATCGCCGCCGGGCTGCTGGCTGCGCAGTACTGGTTCTCCGACCGGATCGCCCTCTACGCGATGCACGGCCGCCTCGTCACGGCAGAGGAAGAACCCCAACTGCACGGCGTGATCGACCGGCTGTGTGCCACCGCGGACATGTCCAAACCCCGGGTGGCCATCTCCGAGATGGACCTGCCGAACGCGTTCGCCACCGGCCGCAACGCCGACCATGCCGTCGTGTGCGTCACCACCGGACTTCAGCGCCGCCTGACGACCGAGGAGCTCGAAGGCGTCCTCGCCCACGAGCTCTCCCATGTAGCGCACCGTGACGTGGCGGTGATCACCATCGCCTCGTTCCTGGGCGTGATCGCGGGGCTCATCGTCCGCTTCGCCTTCTACTCCCAGCTGTTCGGCGGACGCCAGCGCGACCAGAACACCGCAGCGCTGCTCGCCCTCGTCATGGCGGTCTCCGCCCTGGTCTACGCGCTCAGTTTCCTGCTCATCCGTGCGCTCTCGCGCTACCGCGAACTGGCCGCCGACCGCGCCGGAGCCATGCTGACCGCAAAGCCCTCCGCTCTGGCCTCGGCTCTCACCAAGGTCAGCGGGGACATCGCCCGTATCCCCACCCAGGACCTGCGCACCGCCCAGGCGTTCAACGCCTTCTTCTTCACCCCCGCCCTCGGCCCCGGAACCGCGGTGGCCAACCTGTTCTCCACCCACCCCAGCCTGGAACGCCGCCTGGAGGCCCTCGCGGAGATCTCCGCCGAGCTGGGCGAACCGGGCAGCCGGACGCCATGAGAAGGAGCTGAGAACCCGTGGGTTTCCTGGATGCCCTGCTCGGCCGGTCCAAGCCGGTCAAGCCCGACCTGGACCAGCTCTTCGGCCTGCCCTCCGCGGCGATCACGCTCCAGGCGGCCATCGGCTTCACTCCGACCGGTGCGGGCTCGGTCTGCTTCGCCTCCATCGAGGGCGGGGCCTTCGCCCAAGTCCAGCAGGAGGTACGGGCCCTGCTGGACGCCGACTCCGAACGAGCCGGAGTACCCGTGGAGTTCAGCCGTGACGACTACGGGTACTCATGGCTGCTATCCCGCCGCGCTCCCGACAGTCTGCCCGCGCTGGTGAGTGATCTGCACGCGGTGAACACCGCCCTGCAGGACAGCGGCTTCGGACCTCAACTCCTCTGCTCCCTGGTCTCCTTCCGCGACGCCGAGCTGCGCCCCATGGCGTTGGTCTACCTCTACAAGCGCGGCACCTTCTACCCCTTCGCCCCGCTGCCCGGCCAGAAACGCGACAACCCGCTGGAACTACAGGTCAAGGCAGTGGTCAAGGACGACCTGCGCATCGAACAGGACCTGAGCCGCTGGTTCCCCCTCTGGGGCGCCCCCGGCCTGTGAAAGGGCCGGCGACGTCATCCGGTCCGGGGAGGTGGCACGTGAAAGGAGCCGGCGCCCGTCGTGACGACGGGCCACCTGACGACTGGGCGGTGCTGGCGGCGGCCGGGATAGAGAAGTCCTACCGGCGCGGTGTGTGGCCCGCCCAGCGGCGGGTCCGGGTGCTGCAAGGGGTTGACCTGGCACTCGCCCCTGGCGAGGTGGTCGGCCTGGTCGGGGAGAACGGGTCCGGTAAGAGCACCCTGATGAAGATCCTGGTCGGGGCCCTGCCCGCCGACGCCGGCGCGGTGACCCGCAGCGGGCGGCTGGGCTACTGCCCGCAGGAGCCAGTCGTCTACGAACGCCTCACCTGCGACGAACACTTCGAACTGTTCGGCCGCGCCTACGGTCTGCCGCCGGAGGCGGAGCGGCACACACGCCGGGACATCTACGCCTTCCTGGGCTTCGAACGCTACGCCGCCACGCGCGCCGACCGCCTCTCCGGCGGGACCCTGTCCAAACTGAACCTGGGCCTGGCGCTGCTGGCCGACCCCGAGGTGCTGCTGCTGGACGAGCCCTACGCCGGCTTCGACTTCGACACCTACCTGAAATTCTGGAAGCTGGTCGGCGAACGCCGCCGGGCCGGACGCTCAGTGCTGATCATCAGTCACTTCGTCACCGACGCAGAACGCTTCGACCGCATCATCGAGCTGCGGGACGGACGGGCCGTGCCGAGATGACGACCCTGTTGTTCACACGCCGTTTCCTGGCCGAGTCCGCCCGCACCCCGGTGAACCTGTTGGTGCTCATCCTGGTGCCGGTGGTGTTCGTCGTGGTCGCCGCCCGCCCGCTCGCGGACGCGGCCGAACTGCTCGGCGGCCCCGGCGGGCCGGCGGTGCAGACCGCCACGGCCGGATGGGCCGCGGGGTTCATCGCCGCGATCGCCATGTACTTCCAGATCCGCGCTGCCCGCGCCGCCGACCGCCGCCTGGTCCTGGCCGGGCTCGCCCCCGCCCGCCTGGTGGCAGCCCGCATGGCCACCGGCCTGGCTCTGGCGCTGATCGCCACAGTGGCAGCCCTGCTTGCTCTGACGGCGCGGACCGGTATCGGTGACGATCCGGGGCGGGTGCTGGCCGGGACACTGATGTACGCGGTGATCTACCTGGCGATCGGGGCGCTGATCGGCACCCTGGTCACCAGCCCGGTCAACGGCACCGTGCTGGTGCTGTTCGTGTGGATTCTGGATGTGTTCTTCGGACCCGTGCTCGGCGCGGCCGACAGGCCGGTGACCCGGGTGCTGCCGACGCATTTCGTGACCCTGTGGATGGTGGACCTGCCCTCCCGGCACAGCGGACGCATCGGAGATCTCGGCTGGACCCTGGCCTGGGCGGTAACGGCCATGGTGATCAGCTGGACGGTGATCACCCTCACCAGCCGCACCGCCCGGACCCGCCACCGCACCCGGCCCGGATCAGCGGCCGACCAGATGTCCGCCGGCGTGCGCATGGGGCTGCGGGAAGCGGCCCGCAACCGTGTGCTGTGGGTGCTGATCATCGCCGTACCCGTCGTCTTCGTCCTCCTCGCGGTGGCCACCACCCCCCAGGAGTCCACCACCCTGACCGTGCGCGAAAACGGCCGCACCCTACCCCAGCAGGCGTGGCTGCCCGACATCCACGGCGGCACCATGGCCCCGATCGCCATCGCCTCCCTGGCCACACTGGCCGGGCTGTTCACCGTCCTGGACGCCCGCTCCGGCGACCGGCGCCTGGCCCTCGCAGGCTTCCGCCCCCTGACACTGCTCGCCTCCCGCCTGGCCGTCATCGCCCTCGGCGCACTGGTGGCAACCGCCGCGTCCCTCGCCGTCACCGCCACCGTCTTCGACGCCCGCCAATGGGACCTGTACATCGCCGCCAGCGTCCTGATCGCGCTCACCTACGCCCTCGTCGGCGTCCTGCTCGGCCGCCTCTTCGGCCGGGTCGGCGGCGTACTCATCGCCTTCTTGCTGCCCTTCATCGACCTCGGCATCGAACAAAGCCCGATGCTCCGCTCCGCCCCTCCGGACTGGGCCCACGCCCTGCCCGGCTTCGGCGCCGGCCGCGTCCTGATCGACGCCGCCCTCACCCCGACCTTCGACGAAACCGGCCCCCTGCTGATCGCCCTCGCCTGGCTGGCCGCCCTCACCACCGCAGCGGCCGTCATGTTCCGCCGCACCGCCACCACACCCCGATGACACCCCGCACCAACGGCGGCCTCGCGTCGTCCTTCAAAGAACTGGCGAGGCGGTTGGCGGTATCGCCGTGGCGGGCGTCCCCAAGGACGGCGAACCTGAGTACGCCAGCCCACCTCCGGCTGCACCCAGCCGACGACAACCTCGTTTCGAAAGGCCCGCCCCGAATGTCACTCACCTCTCCATACCGGGGCCGCACCCCACGCGCCCTGGGAACCGTCTGCGCCCTGCTCACCCTGGTCGGCTGCTCGAATGGCGGCAGCACCAGCCCCGCCGCCACCAGCGCCTCATCCACCGCGACCAGCGCCAGCCCTGGAGGGGCGAGGATTGTGATCGAGAACTTCACCTTCAGCCCGGCGAACCTGAAGGTGCGCCCCGGAACGAAGGTCACCGTTGTGAACCGGGACTCGGCCGCGCACACCGTGACCGCCACGCGCGACAAGGTCTTCGACACCGGCAACATCACGGGCGGAGCGACCACCACATTCACCGCT
The DNA here is from genome assembly GCF_002214185.1 of Streptomyces capitiformicae. NCBI lineage: Bacteria > Bacillati > Actinomycetota > Actinomycetes > Kitasatosporales > Streptomycetaceae > Streptomyces > Streptomyces capitiformicae. The sequence goes on from NZ_CP022161.1 coordinate 5,770,095, forward strand.
CCGCCCACGCCGGGCAGCTACTCCTATCTCTGCACTCTCCACCCGAACATGAAAGGCACCCTCACCGTGACCTGACACAGGCCGCCGTGCTGCCGGCGCTCGCCGCGACCGTTGCTCTTTCCGGGACTCGCGGCGCCTGGAACGCCGGAGTCGGCTTCGATTCACTGGTTGCTGATGGACTGCCAGCCATAGAGCGGTTCGTGCAGGGCCAGTAGGCCGAGATGAGTCTGATGGCCGACATGCTCGAAGCACGCTGCGCGACAGCGTGACTGTCCGGCGGCCGGGGCTGCGGCACGCGTGTCACTGCCGCACGGCGGTGCCCAGGATGTGCAGCGTGTTCGGCATGAACGCGGAGGGAGAGAAGCCGAACCGGTTGATGCCGGTGATGGTGAATCCTGCGGCGCGGATGGCGGCTTCGGTATCCCGATTGGGGTGGCAGCCGCCTGCGGCCCGGCTCCACAGGGGCGTGATCGCGTCCTCCAGCCAGCCTGCCCAGCGGCGGGGGGAGCGCACGTGCTCATAGAAGCGCAGCTCGCCGCCGGGCCGCAGGACGCGGGCCATCTCCGCCAGCACCTCGGGCACGTCGTCCACCGAGCACAGCACGAGCGAGGCAACGACGGCATCGAACTCGCCTGCGTCGCCGGGTAGTTCGGCGGCCTCACCGGCATCGACCGTGACCCGCACCGGTGCAGAGGCTGCAGTCTGCTCGGCGACGGCGCGTAGGGTGTCGTCGGGTTCGAGCGCTACCACCTCCGTCACGGTGTCCGGGTAGTGCGGGAAGTTGCGGCCCTGCCCGGCACCCACCTCCAGCACGCGACCCGTCAGTCCGGCGAGCAACCGGTCGCGGTGTGAGGCACCACCTCGCCGGTCGGACTCGACGGCGATCTTCAGATACTGACGTGCGAAACGCGGGTGTTGCAGTTCCTTGCGGCCGGTGGTGGACATGCACCCTCCTTTGTGGCTGCGGGTCTGCTGCGACGCCTTGGCCGCCGGAAGGCACTCCTGGTAGAGCCATGGCCTCGCACGAAGAAGCCAGCACCACTGGACCGGCACCGCTCACCACACCGGCACCCCGCACGACGGCGATGGTCACGCCGGCCATAGGGCTCACCACGGCTCCCAGCGTCCACACGAGGCTGGTCCGGGTCGATGCCACGGCGTCCCCCCTGATTTCACGCCGTCGTTTCGCGGACGCGCGTGCACAGGTTGTGGAATTGACGGGTCTGCATGATCAGGTGGGCGGGTTCCCAGAACAGCACGTCCACAGGCCGGGTGAGGGGCCTCGGGCGGCTGCGGGCCCGAGCGCGGACGATCAGCCGGGTTCTGCCGCCGGGCTCCGGCCGCAGATGGAAGCCCCAGACGGAGTCGACGTACGCCCGCGGCGGCGGCTCGGTCAGCCCGTCGTAAGGGTGCCCGGTTGGGAGGGTCGTCTGTGAGCGCAGCACCAGTGTCCGCTCCGGTTCCAGGACGGCGACGGTGAACCAGGCATCACCGCTCGGCAGGGAGTCCAGGTGCTGGCCCTCCTCCAGGTGCTGCCACTCGGGGACGATGCGTTGCGCGCTCGGGTGTCCGCCGTTGTCCAGGCGGTCCCAGCTGTACCAGCCGCCGCGGTTGCAGCCCATCTGCTGCAGCCAGGGCCATACCGCTTCGGGCGGCGCCGGCAGGGTCGTGGCCATGGTCGAGGAGCCGTCGGCATCGAGGATGAGTTCGTCGCCGGGGAGGTCGCGGGCGGCTTCCTCGTGTGTCGCGCCCCAGGTCAGCACCCGGGGCCGCAGGAAGAGGGCGTACAGGGCCAGCGCGGCGACCGCGACGCCGAAGGGACCTCGCCCGGCCCCGGACCAGTGCTTGTTCATGTCTTGAGCGTCGCAGTTCCCTTTCGCTCCCACCACCGCAACTCGCAACCGCCGGCTCCGGGACCGAACCCGATCGAAGTCACCTTGCCGACCATCTCGCGCTCCACCGCGCGAGCAGGCCGTCTCCCAGTCGATATCCCAGGTGACCGCGAGTCGGGTGGCCGCCGCCCACCACGCTCGGGCCCGATCGCCGCTCGACCTCCTTCCTTCTGAGCTGCGAATACCCGGGCAAACGATCCCTGGACAAGACCTACGCCCCGCTCGCGCTCCGTGCCGGCGCGGAGATCAGGCCGCTGTCGGAGGTCGTCGCGCTCGAACGGCTCGAAAAGGGCGGCACCGGTCACCGGGTACGTCGTCGACCACACCGGCCAGGTGTTCGGCAACCCGGGCCTCTATGTCGCCGACGCCTCGCTCTTCCTCGCCAACGTCCGCTCCCGAGCACAACCACGAACCTAGGCGACTGTGAAGGCGCGTCGCCACTGCCAGCCCGAATTCCCCGCGCGCGTTCTCCGTTCGCAAACTGTGTCGTCCGTCTCTGGACTCTTCCACAGATCCGTCTAGTGTTCCGTACTCCCCGGAAAATAGCCGCACTTGCCCAATGAGCCGATAGAACCATTGCCAACGCCGAACCGCCTCACGAGAAGGAGGCCGCAGCGCACCTCGCAGCTCGTCGCCAGCATGTCGTCGCACCTGATAGCCAAGCGCCTCTCCTGACCAATGCCTGGTATTCAACCAGTGACCTCGCCGCTTGTCTGAGAGTGGACGCCTCAACGCTGCGCCGCCGACGCACCGCTCAGCCTCCTCAGGGACCGCCTTTCGTCACGGTCTCGGAGCCCCGACCTACCGTCCCTGCCAAGGGGCTCAATGGCCGATAAGACCAACATCCCTGTCGGTGTCCGGCTCTCCACCGATATCGAGTACCGTCCTGATCGCCCCACGCCGTATCGAGCACGCGTCCGGTGGACTGATCCAACCAGCAAACGCCGCCAGTCACTGTCCGAGGGAAAAGACAGCGAAGAAGAAGCGCAGGAATGGCTCCAGGACATCATCGAGGCCGCACAGGCCGGCCTGATCCCGTCGCTGGCCACTATGAAGCTCGCCGAATACGGCGAAGCGAACATGGATCTCGCCCTGCGCGGCCTGGAGTTGAAAACGCTGGACCCCTACCTGTCGGGGTGGCGGATGCGTGTCGTCCCCGCCCTGGGTCACCTCGCGGTACGGATGATCACCAATGCGTCGTCGACCGCACCGTGCAGAACCGGATCGCCGACGAGCACAGCCGCTCGACGGTGAAGAACACCATCGCCGTCGCCCAACACCGTTCGGGGCGTTCGGCTGAGCATGGGTTCTGGGGACAGGACTCGCTCCCGCTCAGTCTTTAGGAACGGTTCGTGTTGCCGGTCGCCGCCTCCGCGTGCACCAGGGACACGAAGTCGATGGCCGGGTGCTCGGCGAAGGCCTCCCGGATCCGCGCGGCCGTGACCGCCGTGTGGAAGGGCACCGCCAGGTCGACGACCGTCGCCCCGCAGTCCCGCAGCCAGTTCCCGAAGGTCTGCCCGTACGGACCGGTGATCACGTTCAGCGCGGTCGTACCGGCCCCGGCGGCCCCGCGGATCGCCCCCTCCAGCGGCAGCAGCGCCTCGCCCTGCATGATCACGACGTCCTGCTCGGTGGAGAGCAGCCGGGCCACCCGGTCCTCGATCGACGCGAAGTGCGCCGCGCTCAGCGGGGCCAGATCCAGAAACGGGTGCGTCACGGGGTGCTCTCTTCACTCACTGGGTAGACCGGGGTAGGTGGTGCCGAGGGTACCCACGGCACCAACGCGCCCTGTACCTACGAGATCTGAGGTCGGACAGCCCTGCAGCCATGGATTGGTTTGAGCAAGTCAAAGATATCCTTATAATCGGAAGTCTGTGTTGTTCCTGTTTCTTTGTTTCCCCACAGGAGGTATCCCCGTGAACTCGGTCCTCGGACGCCGGACCCGCATCCTGGCCGCCACCACCGCTACGGCCGGGCTGCTGTTCGTCGCCGGCTGCTCCTCGACCGACGACGGTGGCAGCGGCACCAAGACCGCCGCCGGTGGGGTCGAACTGGTCAAGGCCGGTCAGCTCACCACCTGCACCCACCTCCCGTACCCGCCGTTCCAGTCGGAGATCGACGGCAAGGTGCAGGGCTTCGACGTGTCGCTGATCGACCTCGTCGCCGAGGACCTGGGTGTGAAGCAGGAGATCCTCGACACGCCGTTCGAGAACTTCAAGACGGGCGCCTTCCTGAACTCCGGCGAGTGCGACCTGGCCGCGGCCGGCATGACGATCACCGAGGAGCGCAAGAAGAACGTCGACTTCTCCGACCCGTACTTCGACGCCACCCAGGCCGTCCTCGCCGACAAGAAGGCCGGCATCGGCTCCTTCGCGGACCTCAAGGGCAAGAAGGTCGGCACCCAGGCGCAGACCACCGGTGAGGACTATGTCAAGGGCCAGGGCCTCGACCCGGTCTCCTTCGAGTCCTCCGACGCCGTCCTCAACGGCCTGCGCGCCGGCCAGGTCGACGCCGTCGTCATCGACTACCCGGTCGTCCAGGGCTGGCTGAAGGACAAGGCCAACGCCGACGCCTTCGAGGTCGCCGAGCAGATCAACACCGGTGAGCAGTACGGCTTCGCGATCAAGAAGGGCAACGCCAAGCTCCTCGCCGCCGTCAACAAGGCGCTCGCCGAGGCCAAGGCCGACGGCGCCTACCAGGAGCTCTACGAGAAGTGGATCGGCCCGTACGACGAGAGCGCCGCCTCCGCTTCCCCGTCCGCCTCATGAGCGCGACCGACACGGACACAGCGCTCCAGCCGAAGCGGAAGGGGCTGAGCCGGCGGCAGAAGCGCACCCTCTCGCGGGGTGCGCAGTACGCCCTCTTCGTCGCCGCCGTGATCGCCTTCGCGGTCTCGGCCGACTGGGACCGGCTGAAGAACCAGTTCGCGCAGGCCGACATCGCCGAGCAGATGTTCCCCGACGTCATCACCATGGCGCTGAAGAACACCGTGCTCTACACGCTGTCCGGCTTCGCCGTCGGCCTGGTGCTCGGCATGGTCATCGCGCTGATGAGGCTGTCGTCGGTGGGCCCGTACCGCTGGTTCGCCGGGGTGTACATCGAGATCTTCCGCGGTCTGCCCGCCCTGCTGATCTTCATCTTCATCGGCGTCGCCGTCCCGCTCGCCTTCCCCGGCACGGAGATCGTCGGCGGCACCTACGGCAAGGTCGCCCTGGCACTCGGCCTGGTGGCGGCGGCGTACATGGCGGAAACGATCCGGGCGGGCATCCAGGCCGTCCCCAAGGGCCAGATGGAAGCGGCCCGCTCACTGGGCTTCTCACCCGCCCGTGCCATGGTCTCGATCATCATTCCCCAGGCGTTCAGGATCATCCTGCCGCCCCTCACCAACGAGTTGGTGTTGCTGTTCAAGGACTCCTCACTCGTCCTGTTCCTCGGTGTCACGCTGGGGGAGCGCGAACTGTCCAAGTACGGCCGCGACCTGGCCAGCACCACCGCCAACTCCACGCCGATCCTCGTCGCCGGCCTGTGCTACCTGCTGGTGACCATCCCGCTCGGCTTCGTCGTGCGGCGCATGGAGGCGAAGGCCCAGGAGGCCGTGAAATGAGTACCAGGACTACCGGGACTACCGGGACTACCGGGACTACCAGGCCGGAGATCCAAGTCCGTGGACTGCACAAGTCGTTCGGCGACAACGAGGTCCTGCGCGGCATCGACCTGGAGATCGACCAGGGCGAGGTCGTGTGCGTCATCGGCCCGTCCGGCTCCGGCAAGTCGACGCTGCTGCGGTGCGTGAACCTCCTGGAGGAGCCCACAAAGGGCCAGGTCTTCGTCGGCGGAACGGAGTTGACGGACCCCGACGTCGACATCGACGCCGTACGCCGCCGTATCGGCATGGTCTTCCAGCAGTTCAACCTCTTCCCGCACCTCACGGTGACCGAGAACCTCACCCTGCCGCAGCGCCGGGTGCTGGGGCGGGACAAGGCGAAGGCTGCCGCCGTGGCCGCCGAGAACCTCGAGCGGGTGGGCCTCGCGGAGAAGGCGGACGCCTACCCGTCCTCCCTCTCCGGCGGCCAGCAGCAACGGGTGGCCATCGCCCGCTCGCTGTCCATGGGACCCGAGGTGATGCTGTTCGACGAGCCGACCTCGGCGCTCGACCCCGAACTGGTGGGTGACGTTCTCGCGGTCATGCGCATGCTCGCTCAGGAGGGCATGACGATGATGGTGGTGACCCACGAGATGACCTTCGCCCGCGAGGTCGCCGACCGCGTCGTCTTCATGGACGACGGAGTGATCGTCGAGGACGGCACTCCAGCCCAGGTCATCGGCAACCCCGCCCACGAGCGCACCCGCCACTTCCTGTCGAGGCTGCTTGACCCGGCGATGGCGGACGTGGAGGAGGAGACGTCGGACCAGGTGGGCGGAGAGGACTGAAGAAGACGTACCTTTCTGGCGTACCGGCGTGCTGACTAAGGTGCGGAGCATGAGCGAGCGCGCGGTGCTGCATGTGAAGGGCCGGATTCTGGTCGGACCCGAGGACGTCCGGGACGAACTGTGGGTGATCGACGGCCGGGTGTCGTACGACCGCCCGGCCGGCGCCCGGGACATCCGTACCGTCGAGGGCTGGGCGCTGCCCGGCCTGGTAGACGCGCACTGCCACGTCGGCCTCGGCGCGCACGGCCCGGTGGACACGGACGTCGCGGAGAAGCAGGCCCTGTCCGACCGGGACGCCGGCACCCTGCTGATCCGCGACGCGGGCTCGCCCTCCGACACCCGCTGGGTCGACGACCGCGAGGACCTCCCGAAGATCATCCGCGCCGGCCGCCACATCGCCCGTACCCGCCGCTATATCCGGAACTTCGCGCATGAGATCGAGCCGGAGGAACTGGTCGCGTACGTCGCCCAGGAGGCCCGGCGCGGCGACGGCTGGGTCAAGCTGGTCGGCGACTGGATCGACCGCGAGGTGGGCGACCTGGCACCGTGCTGGCCGCGCGAGTCGGTGGAGGCGGCCATTGCCGAAGCCCATCGCCTGGGCGCCCGGGTGACGGCTCACTGCTTCGCGGAGTCGTCGTTGCGCGACCTCGTGGAGTCGGGCATCGACTGCATCGAACACGCGACGGGCCTGACGGACGACCTGATCCCGCTCTTCGCCTCGCGCGGTGTCGCCATCGTCCCCACGCTCGTCAACATCGCCACCTTCCCGACCATGGCGGCCGGCGGCGAGGCCAAATTCCCCCGCTGGTCCACCCACATGCGACGCCTCCACACCCACCGCTACGACACCGTCCGCAACGCCTACGACGCCGGCATCCCCGTCTACGTCGGCACGGACGCGGGCAGCTCACTCCCGCACGGCCTGGTGGCGGACGAGGTGGCGGAACTGGTCAAGGCCGGCATCCCTCCGGTGGAAGCCCTGTCGGCGACAACCTGGGGCGCCCGCGAGTGGCTGGGCCGCCCCGCCCTGGAGGAGGGCGCGGCAGCGGATCTCGTGGTGTACGAACGGGACCCCCGCACCGATGTACGTGTGCTGGGGGCCCCGCTGAGGGTGGTGCTGAACGGGCGGGTCGTCGGGTGATCAGAGATCAGTCCGCGTCATCGCCGTATGTGCGACACGAGACAAGGCCGTGCAGAAATTCCGAGAACGAATTCGCGATGCGCCTCGGCACCCTGTCCTCATCGACGTACGACACGGAAGGCTCACCCAGCGGCCCGCACTCGGCATAGTCGAGCATCATGGTGTCGTGCCCGGCTGAGGGAGTGATGCCGAGGACGATGCCGATCTCGGGATAACTCCATTCAGCGATCAGGCGGGGTGACACCACATCCACTCCCCATGCGCCACCGACCCCCCAGATCACGTCGAGGCACACATGGTCCGGCGCCCACGACGTGGGGAACTCGGTGGGGAAGCAACGATTTCGCAGCACGCCGCCGTTCTGGACGGACACCAGATCGACGTAGCTCTTCGGCAGGCGAACCTGAAGCACGTCCTCGGCCCGCCGAATCATCTCGGCGTCCACCGGCGGGCCGACGTACTCGGATTCATCGGCTGGGTCGAAGATCATGATCCCGGACTCCGCTCTAGCAGATCGAGAAACCGCCGGTATGGTTGGTTTGCGAGTGAACGGCCATGTTCACGAGCTGCATCACTCCGCAGTCCTGGTGATGATGCCATGTCCACTTGCCCTTCCGTGATGCCGCCGTGATGCCGGCCGCCTTGTCCGCCGCCGCGAAGTCCTTTCTCCTGTTGCCGGTCAGGGCGATGGTGACATCCGGTACGTTCGGGTGCCGGTAAGTGCTGAAGTCCGGGAACCCCTGGGCATCGAACGGCACCCCCGTCACCGGGTGATTACCACCGGCGAGACGAGCGTTGATCGGCCCGACGGGAGGCCCACCCGTGGCACATGTGCACGCCGCGGTATGGCCGCCCACCGAACCCCCGCAGTTGTGCACGAGGACGGACGTCTCACCTGCCAGCACAAGGTAGGTGTGCAGGCCTTCGACGGTCAGGTTGTGGACCGTCGCCTGCGCCTCGCGCGCCTTGACGGCAGTGATCTGGACCCAGTTGCCGTTCCCCGAGCTCAGCCACTGCCCGCGCTTCAGGTCGCCCGCGTCCACCCAGCGGCCCAGGTCCGGGAGCCAGAACCGGTGGCCGTCGGTGGCCGTGATCGTGGACGTCTCGTCGCCGGACCTGCCGTCCGTGTCGACGGTGAGGGTGACCAGGTGCTTGGTGCCGTCACCCTCGATCGTGCGCGTGACCGTCCGGGACTGCGCGTCGTCGGTCTCCACGTCCGACGCCGCGACCTTGTCGCCGATTTCTACGTCCTCGATCGGCTTCGTGGTGCCGTCGGCCATCAGGACCTCGGTGCCGGGAGTGAAACTGTTGCCGATCTTGCAGGTGGCGCCGGTGGCCGGCGGTGCGTCCGGGACCTTCGGCGGGGCCGGAGCCGGGGCGGCCGGGGCGGCAGGAGGCGGGTCCGCCGCCGGCGGGTTGGTGGTGTTCGTCGGGGGTGTGTCCGCGGCGCTCGTCGACGGGGGATTGCCCGTGGACGGCGTTGCCGCGCCAGGCGGCGTCGCGTTGTCGACCTGTCGGCCCACATCGCTCGCCGTGTCCAGCGCCTCCAACGCCTCGTCCCCGTACTTCGCCGCCTTCGCCGCGGTCGCCCCGTACCCCGCGAACGGGATCGCCGAGGCGCAGGACAGGGCCGCGTCGACGTATTCGCCCTCGGCGGCGTACCAGCCGCAGTTGGCCAGGTCCGCGACCTCGCCCACCACGGGGATCAGTCCGGCCACGTCCAAAGCCGCGTGGCCGATGTCCGACCACGACAGGCCGAACAGGTGGCCGTCGATCTCGATGAACGAGATCGGGTTGCCGCCGGCGAAGGCGTAGCGGTTGCCGGTGAAGGGGTCCGTCGTCAGGCTCATGTCGGCGAGGGCGCCGCCGTACATGTCGCGGGTCAGGAAGCGGTTGAGACCGGGGTCGTACGTCCGGAAGCCCATGTCGTACGTGCCGGACGTCGAGTCGTAGCGCTTGCCGTTGAAGCGGTAGGAGTTGTACGGGTCAGACGGTTCCTCGCCGCCCGAGCCCGGCTTGTCGGCGCCCGTGAACTGGGCCGTGTCGTTCCTGCCGTACGCCGTGTAGCCGTACGTCGTCTTCGTGTTGCCGTCGGAGTCCGTCAACGCCTCCACGTCGCCGTGCGGGTGGTAGAGGTACTGCGTGGTCTCCGGGTCCTTGTCCTCCTCGTCCTTGATCTGGGTGAGCTTCTGGCCCCAGGACGCGTACTGGAAGGACGTGACACCCTCGTCCGTCACCTCCTCCTTCAGGGAGTGAGAGGTGATGCCCAGGTAGGTGAAGAGGGTGGTCTTGGCGTCGTCGCCACTGCCTACGGCCTCCTTCATCGCGCGGTCGAACGCGTCGTACGTCATCCGCGTCGTCTTCGCCGACTCACCGTTGCCCGCCGTGATCGACGCCGGACGGTCGAAGCCGTCGTAGCGGTACTTCTGGATCGTCTCGCCGCCGAAGGAGACGGTGTCGAGGCGGCCCAGCGGGTCGTAGTTGTACGTCGACGACGCGCCGTCCGCCGTCGACGTGAGGAGGCGGTTGCGGTCGTAGCGGTGGGTCGTCGTCGTGTCGTCGACCGTCTGCCAGACCACGTTGCCGGCGGCGTCGTGCCGGTACTCCTCCGTCTTCTCGTCGTCGCCCGTCTTCGCGACCTTCGCGATGCGGTCCTGCGGGTCGTACGTGTACGCGTACGTGTTGTCGATCGTGTCGCCGTGGTCGTCGGCGTCCATCAGCTTCAGGACGTCCTCGACCTTGTGGCCGTTGGCGTTGTACTTCAGGGCGTGTTCGGCGACCAGGGTGTCGTCGGACTGGCGCTCCGTGGTCTTCTTCGTCGAACCGTCGAGGTAGTAGTCGACGGTCAGGACGTTGCCGTTCGGCTTGGTCTGTTCGGCCAGTTCGCCTCGGGCCGTGTACTTCAGTGTCGTGACCTGCTGATCACCGGCCGTCGGCGACGCCGCGTTGGTGATGCGCTCGACCCGGTCCAGCGGGTCGTAGTCCAGCTTGCTCCAGGTCAGGTCATGGGTCGTGGTGAGCGTGTTGCCGTTGGCGTCGTACGTCAGCGCGGTGGTGTTGCGCACGGAGTCGCCGTCGCGCTCGACGACCTTGCTGAGCTGGTTGAGCTCGTTGTACTCCAGGCTGTAGCGGTCGACCTCGACGCCGGGGCTGTTGTCGACGATCTCGATCTGGTTGCCGTTGGCGTCGTAGCGGTAGGAGAAGTCCTTCTCCTCGTTGTCCGTGTCCCCTTCGTTGTCGCGGACCAGCCGGACCGCGTCCGCGACGACCGTGCCGGTCGCCTTGTCGGTGAGGGTGATCGTCTGACCGGTGTCCTCGGCGAAGGCGTACTTGCCCAACGACCGCCACTCGCCCGGCAGTTCGGTCTGGTCGAGCGTCTTGGTCCCGGTGCCGTCCTTGTGCTTGATCTCGTACGAGGCGTCCTTGGCCGCCCCGTCGACCTTCGGGTAGTGGACGTAGACGGTGTAGTCGCCGCTCTGCGGGATCGTCAGCTGCCAGACGAAGCGGCTCTCGCCCGAACCGGCCGCGTGGGTCTGCGCGTTGTAGCCGTACGAGCCCGCGGCGGCCGTCTCGTCCCAGGTGCCCTGGGTGGCCGTGTTGTTGATGTCGGAGTTGTCGACGAGCGCGACCTGGAGGCCGACCGGAACGCCGTTGTCCGACCGGGACTTCAGCGCGCCGCTCGGGTAGAACGACGAGTCGAGGGTCCGGCTGACCGAACCGCCCGCGCTGGTCAGGGTGTTCTGGATCTGCTGGCCGAGATCGTTGTACTCGTAGGTGTTCTCGATGTCGTAGGCGTCCGTGGACGTCTTGATCCAGCCGGTGTCGAAGTAGGTGTACTCCGTCTCGTTGCGGACGCTCTGGCCCTCCGACGGCGGCGCGCTGACCTTCTTCACCCGGCTCAGCGCGTCGTACTCGTACGTCGTCCGGTCCGGGGTGTTGTAGCGGCCGTCGTCGGGGTCGAAGGGGCTCAGGGTCTCCTTGACGCGGTTGAGCTCGTCGTAGATCGTCTCGGCGGCGAAGTCCTTGTCGTCGTCGCCGGTCTCCATGCCGCGCGGGGTGACGACCCGGGTCTGGTTGCCGACCTCGTCGTACTCGAAGCGGGTCTTGCGCACCACGTCGTCGTCGTGCGGGACGTGCGCCTCGACCAGCGCGCCGCGGGGGTCCAGGACCAGCTCGGTGCGGTTGCCGTTCCCGTCGGTGGTGGCGGTGGTCAGACCGTCCCAGTCGTAGGTGCTCGTCGTCGACTTCCCGGCCGCGTCGGTGGTCTCCAGCAGCCGGTGGTCGAGGTCGTAGCGGAACTTGCTGGTGTAGTCGTCCGGGTCGTCGGTCTCGTTCTTACGGGCGTCGACGACCTTCACCAGGTCACCGACGTCGTTGTAGAAGGCCGAGGCGCGCTTGCCGGCCGCGTTGACCGCCTCGATCGGCTGGTAGACCTCGTCGTACTTCGTCGTCGAGGTGAAGTCGCCCGGGGTGTCGGTCAGATTGCCCTTGGGCTCGGTCGCGGTGAGCTGGTTGCCGACCTTGTCGTAGGTGAACGTCGACACCCGGTCCGGCGAGCCCTCCTCGTCGCCCGGCTGGGTGGTCTTCAGCAGCTGGTCCGCGGCGTCGTACTCGCTGGTGGTCGACACCTCGTTCGGGGCGGTGAAGACCAGCGTGTTGTCGTTGAGGTCGTACTCCGGGGCGGGCGTGACGATGAAGACGCCGGCCTTCTGCTCCTTCGGCCTGCGGTTCTCCAGCGGCCGCGCGAACAGGTCGTACGTCTGCGTGGTCGTCGCCCCGTCGGCCTCCTCGACCTCGGTGACATTGCCGCGCACGTCGTACGTCGTCGTCGTACGGTTGCCGAGGGCGTCGACGATCACCCGCGGATAGCCGGACGGGTCGTAGTCCTCGAACTTCGTGGTGTGTTCATTGGCGTCGGTGGCGGAGGTGAGCCGGCCGCGCGCGTCGTAGGCGTTGGTGGAGGTGTAGTCGCCGGCGGGCTCGCTCGCCACGCCCTTCGGGTCGGTGACCGAGGTCATGTTGCCGCGCGCGTCGTAGCCGAACTGCCAGGTGCGGCCCTCGGGGGAGACGCGGCGCACGAGGTCGGCTATGTAGCCGTTCTCGCCGGTCGCGTAGGTGAGGGTGGCGGCGGGGCGGTCGTTCTTGACGCTCTCGGCGTCCTTCGACTCCAGCGGATAGCCCGTCTTGGGGTCGTACTTCCAGGTGCGGGCCGCCCCGTTGTTCTCCTCCAGGCGCGTGACGTTGTTGTCCGCGTCCCAACCCAGCCTGGTGGTTCGCTTCTTGGCGTCGGTCAGCTTCACCGGGCGGCCGTAGCCGTCCATCAGCTGGGTCGAGGGGTTGCCCTCGGCGTCGGTGACGACCGTCTCGGTCCCCTTGCCGTCATGGCCGTCGGGGTCCTTGTAGCGGTACCCGGTCACGCCCTTGAGCCGGTCCGTGATCGCCTTGGTGTACCCCAGGTAGTGCAGCTGGTCCTTGTCGTCGTGCGGGCCGACATAGTCCAGCCTGGTGGCGTTCCCCTCCGGGTCGGTGACGGAGACCAGCTTCGGACCGGGGTGGTCGAACTCCTTGCCGTAGTCGAACTTGAATACTTTGCGCAGCTTGTCGTTGGTCGAGTTCGCCCCGTCCGTCAGCCGCGCGAGCCGGCCCTTCTCGGTGAACGTGAAGTCGATCCGCCGCCCGGAGATGTCGGTGACGGAACGGACCTTGTCGATGATGAACGGGTTGAGGAGATGCCTGCCCTCCTGGACCTCGCCCTCCTTGTCGACGTACGAGTAGGCCTCGCCCTTCTCCCAGTAGTCGACGGTGAGGGTGCGCCGGCCCTCGGCGTCGGTGACGTACTTCAGCAGCTTCGACGGGTGACCGAGCAGCCGCTCCTCGTACGTGAACTCCATCCGGTTGCCGTTCTTGTCGACCTGGGCGCTCGGATAGCCCTGGCAGTCGAAGAGGAACCGGGTGCGGTCCGGGCGCAGGAACTCCCAGGCCTCCCGCTGGTGCGGATGGAGCAGACAGTCCTTCTCCAGCTGCTTGACCCGGAAGTGGACCCCGGCGGGGGAGTCCCACTCGCCCTTCTTGTTCTTGCTGAAGACATGGCTCGTGCCGTCGCCGTCGGTCAGCGTGATCTGCTTGGGCAGCAGCGCGGCCGGGTGGAAGTCCAGCGGAGTGCCGAGCCGGACCGGCGAGGACGCCTGCAGCGACCAGCCGAAACCGGCCGGAGTACTGGACGCGTCCTGCGAGTTGTAGGCCAGTCGCAGGAAGGTCGAGAAGCCGAGCGACGGGTTCGAGAAGGCGTTGTACGACCACACCGCGTTGCCGGCGTGAAGATTGCTCATCACCGCCGAACCCGCGCCGGTGTTCTTCCCCGCGTACGAGTAGAAGTCCTCCAGACCGAGCTGGCCGGAGGTCGGGTACTCGGCCGTCACCTCGTGCTTCGACGGCGGCACGCCGTCCGTCTCGGAGAGCCAGTCACCGGTGGCCTTCTCCCTGAGGTCCCACTCCAGGCCGAACGTCAGCCGCTTGTCGAGCGGGTCGACCAGCACCGGGGCCTTCAACTCGGCGTCGAAGGTGACCGTTTCGCCCGGCAGCACGTCCTTCGGCAGCGGGGTCGCGTCCTTGTTCAGGAGGTTGGTGACGTCCTTGCCGTCCAGGTACCAGCGGTACGACAGGACGCGCTCACCCTTCTTCCACACTGTGTCCGTGGTGTTGGTGAGCGTCGCCTCGACGGTGGCCTTCTCGCCGGGGATCATCCGCGCCGGCGTGTACGGCAGGAAGTATGTCTCGCCCTCGGGGGCGGCGAGCAGCTTGTCGCCGCGGGCCATCCGGCCGACGGCGGGCAGTTCGACCGCGCGCGCCGGACTCGTCAGCAGCTTGCCCTGCTGGGTGCGGACGACGATCCGGTAGTGGTATGTACGGCCGTCGTCGCCGTCGAGTGCCGGGGGCGCGGTGCGGTCGGCGAAGCTCAGGGTGTCCCGGTCGACGGGGGCGACCAGGGTTTCGTCGGTGGGGGTGAAGTCCTTCCGCGTGGACCGGTGGACCTCGTACTCCCTGAGGCCCTTGCCCCGGTACGCGCTCCAGGAGAGGTCGGCGCCGGTGGCGTGCGTGGTGCGGGAGACGGCGATACGAACGCCGCCGGCCTCGCCCGAGACCCCTCGGTGGGTGAGGGAGGAGCCGCCCCGGGCGCGGTCGAGCGCAATGCGGGGCGGCTCGTAGTCACTCTCACTCTTGGCCTCGTCCTCCTCGTCACCGCCGAAGAGGCGCTCCAGGAGGCCGGGTTCGTCCTTGTCCCCGGCGAGCTCACTGGCGGGACGCCAGCCCTCGCGCGGATCACTGGTATCGGGTTCGACGGCGGCCGCGGGTCTCGCCTCGCTCGGCCGGGCGAGGGTGACGGGCGCGGAACTCATGATCAGCGCCGTCGCCACACCACTGACCAGAGCGGCACGCAGACGGTAACGGCGGAGGCGGATGCGGCGTAGGCGGATACGGGCGTGGTCCAAGACTGCCATGAAGGGCTCCTTGTTCCCCGTGGGCACAGGGATCGCACAGGGCTCGCCGGGCAGCACTGTGTACCAAGGGCCCCCAAAGACGTGTCAATGGCATGTCAAAGGGAGGGGTCGAATTTCGGACTGCGAATGGTGAGGAGAAGTCCTGGAGGGGGATGGGTGGTGGTGTGAAGCCGTAGAAGCGGAACGTCCGGAACCGGCCACCGGGTCAACTTCCCTTGTTTGTCGGCGCTGTTGATCGAATCGTGAAACCGCTTTGACTTCCCCTCACTCCGACTTCGAGAACCGAGGGGGACCCGTGGCCGCTGTACTGCGGGAACGAGCAGGTACGGAGGAGGTGAGGGCGGCGCGGCGTCGACCGGACGGTGCGCCCCCGAGGCGAAAAGGTTTTCAGAGTCGAGGCCACTAGCCCTGGGATTGCTCATGCTCCCCGGCCTCGCCTGCTTCCTGCTCTTCCACCTCGCTTGCCGGGCGGAGAAAGGCGAATCGCCGCCAGGGCGATTCGGTGTTGTGGGCGAGACGGCGGTGAGGTCGACCTCAAGCAGTGCAGCAACTCGGAGTTGAAGGCCACCGGCGGCCGGGCCTACGCGCTCGGCGCCGCCGGCTCCAACTTCGGCAACGCCTTCCACGGCGCCGCCCGCAACGCCCCCAGGAATGGGCCGTCACCCAGGACGGCACGTTCCGGCCGGGCTGGGCCGACGAACGCTACAAGGCGGCCATCGCCTTCCAGTCCGGGCTCCGCGAGGCCGACTCGTACCACCCCGACGCCACATCGACGGCACCCGGGAGCGGGTGCGGCGCGACGAAACGCCGTATATGCCCAGGGTGTTGACGCTCCCTTAGGGGCAGTGGCCGAAGGGACAATTTTGGGGAACCTGCGAGTTCCCTAGCTTGGTTGCGCACCGCACGTGCCGTCCCTCCAGTCCAGCCAGTCCCAGGGAGACAACTGTGCTCAGCGCTTCCCCGCTCGCTCACAAGTTCAAGTCCGTCGTGGTCGCGGGCGCCGCGGCGGCCGCGGTCCTCGTCCCGGCGGGCGCCGCGTCCGCCGACAGCGGCTCCACCTCCGCCAAGACCGAGGTGATGTCCACGCAGTCCGCGCAGAAGGACGTCTCGGCCCAGGCCTCGCGCAAGCTCTACGACATCCGCCTCCGGGTCAAGCCGAACAACGCCAAGTACCTCGGCCGGCCCTGGAAGCCCAGCGAGGCGGTCGGCCAGCTGAAGAAGTGCTTCAACTGCACCTTCCCCGTCAAGAACGCGCCGAAGAAGTACCCCAAGAAGGGCCAGCTGATCAAGCTGAGGGCCTGCGCGGCCGGCCCCTTCGGCTGCAAGAACGCGCCCGTCAAGTTCTACGAGCAGAAGAACGGCTTCTACTTCATCGCGCAGAAGGGCCACTTCGACGGCGCGGGCTCCAAGATCTACTTCCAGTTCTACAACGAGAAGAAGACGGGTTACCTCGGGCTCCACGTCTGGGCCTACGTCACCAAGCCCACGGTGCCGGACTCCGTCAACAAGAGCGTCGCCCGCGGCACGTGGCAGGACTTCGCGCACAAGATGGGTGTGAAGCTCCACTGCAAGCACAGCTCGCAGTGCTGACGCGGTATCACCTGACCACGCGGTGAACACCTGACCCGCGTGGTCCGGTCGGCGGACCGCTGAGCCCCTCCGCTCAGCGGTCCGCCAACGTCATCGCCCGGTCCAGGGCCTGGAGGAAGCCGTTGACCGTCGCCCGGTCCCGGACGGCCAGGCGCAGCCATTCCTCGTCCAGACCCGGGAACGTGTCGCCCCGGCGGACGGCGAAGCCGAGGGTGCGCAGATGGCGTCGTACGGCTGCCGCGCGGGGGAGTCGGACCAGCACGAACGGGCCCTCGGCGGGCTCGGCGACGAGCAGGCCGTCGGGGGCGAACTCCTTGAGTCCGGCGACCAGATGGGCGCGGTCGGCGGCGATACGACCGGCCGCGTAGGCCGCTTCCGCCAGCGCCCGGTCCGACACACATGCCTCGGCCGCCGCGAGAGCGGGCGTGGACACAGGCCACAGCGGCTGGGCGCGCTCCAGTTCAGCGATCGTCTCGGGAGCGGCGAGGACGTAACCGATCCGCAGCCCTGCCAGCCCCCAGGTCTTGGTGAGGCTGCGCAGCACGACGAGGCCGGGCACGTCCGTCCGCCCGGCCAGCGCCTCGCGCTCACCCGGCACGGCGTCCATGAACGCCTCGTCGATCACCAACGTCCGCCCCGGCCGGGCTAGTTCGGCGATCGTCGCGGCCGGATGCAGTACGGACGTCGGGTTGGTCGGGTTGCCGATGACGACCAGGTCGGCGTCCTCGGGCACGACCGCCGGGTCCAGCCGGAAGCCGTCCGCCGCCCGCAGCAGCACCCGGTCCACGGTGTGCCCGGCGTCCCGCAGCGCGGCCTCCGGCTCCGTGAACTGGGGGTGCACGACGACGGGTCGACGGACCTTCAGGGCGCGCGCGAGCAGCACGAAGGCCTCGGCGGCGCCCGCGGTGAGCAGGACCCGGTCCGCCGGCAGCCCGTGCCGGGCCGCCACCGCCGCCCGGGCGGCACGCCCGTCGGGGTAGGCGGCCAGCCCGGTCAGCGACTCGGCTATCCGCTCCCGCAGCCAGGCGGGCGGCGTGTCGGAGCGGACGTTCACGGCGAGGTCGATGAGCCCTGCCCCGTCGTCCCGTACCTCGGAGTCCCCGTGATGGCGCAGGTCGTGTGCGCCCTCCGATTCAGTGTGCATGGGAGTGCGCATGCCCTCCGTGGTGATGGTGATGCCCATGGCCGTGGTGGTGCCCGTCGTCGTCCGGGTGGAAGTGCGGCTGCTGCGGCAGCCCCACCTTGTCCTCGAAGCCGGGCAGTGCGATGCGGTAGACGCAGGAGTCGCAGTTCATGCGCAGATCGCCCTCCAGCGCCTCCCGGTACCGCTCCATGACCAGATCCAGCAACTCCGGCTCCGGCCCGATGACATCGGCAGACCGTACCTCGATCTCCGGGTGCGCCGCCGACCAACCCTCGGTCTGCTGCCGCACCCGGTCCGGCAGGATCCCGGTGAACAGGAAGTACGGCAGCACGACGATCCGCTTCGCGCCCAGCCTCACGCACCGGTCGAGACCGCTCGGCACGTCCGGCGCCGCCAGCGACACGAACGCCGTCTCCACGCCCGCGAAACCGCGCCCCTCCCACAGCAGCCGGGCCGCCTTGTGCACCTCGGCGTTGGCGTCGGGATCGGTGGAACCGCGCCCGACCAGCAGCACGGTGACATCGGCACGGTCGCCCGGCGCACGCCCGGCCGAGCCCAGCGCCTCGTCCAGCCGCCGCTCCAGGACGCTCAGCAACGCCGGGTGCGGGCCCAGCGGACGGCCGTAGGTGTACGAGATCCCCGGGTGGCGTTCCTTCTCGCGGGCCAGCGCCGCCGGGATGTCCCCCTTGGCGTGCCCGGCGGACACCAGCATCAGCGGAACCGCGGCGAACCGCCGCACCCCCCGCTCCACCAGCTCGGTGACGGCCTCGCCCAGCGGCGGCGGGGACAGCTCGATGAAGCCGCCCGCGACGGGCAGTTCGGGGTGGCGGCGCCCCAACTCCCGTACGAAGTCGCGGAACGCCTCGGCTCCGGCATCGTCCCGGGTGCCATGACCGGCGATGAGCAGGGCGGGCGGCGGGGTGGTCACGATTTCTCCTTCTCGGTGGGGTGGTAGTACAGCAGGGCGTTGAGCGCGGCGGCGGCCACCGCCGACCCGCCCTTCTCGGACACGTTGCTGACAGCGGGCAGTCCGCTCTCCCGCAACGCGGCCTTGGACTCGGCCGCGCCGACGAAACCGACGGGCAGCCCGATGACGAGCGCCGGCGCGGCGTCCAGCGTGAGCAGCTCCTCGAGCGCGGTCGGCGCACATCCGATCACCCACAACGCCCCCGGCCCGACCTGCTCGTAAGCCAGCCGGACCGCATGCGCGGAGCGCGTCAGCCCGGGTCCGGCCGCGGCGTCCTTCAACCGGCAGACGGTCTCGCGCCGGGTGATCCCCGCGGCGACCATCTCCACATCCACGACAACCGGCGCCCCGGCGTGCAGCGCGGCGTGCGCGTTCCGCAGCGCGCCCTCGTCCATGACGAGGTCGTCCGCGTACTCCAGATCGGCGGCGGAGTGGATGACCCGCTCCACGACCGCCCTGGTCAGCGGCGGGAAGTGCGAGGTGTCGAGACGGGCGCGCAGCCGCCGGAACGACTCCTGCTCGATCGGATGGACCACACGGGTCACCGGGTTCACTTGAGTCCCCCTTGGTCGCTCTCCTGCCAGCGGTAGCCGCGTGGCGTCACCATGCGCCCCGCGATCTCCCGGGTCGCCGTGTTGCCCACGGTCACAACGGTCATCATGTCGACCGTCGCCGGGTCGAGTGCGGCCAGGGTCGTCACCCGGGCCGATTCGTCCGGCCGCGAGGCCTGCCGTACGACACCGACCGGGGTCGTCGGCTCCCGGTGCTCGCCGAGGATCGCGAGCGCCTTCGGCAGCTGCCAGTCCCGGCCCCGGCTGCGCGGGTTGTAGAACGTCACCACGATGTCCGCCTCGGCCGCCGCCCGCACCCGCCGCTCGATGACCTCCCACGGGGTGTGCAGGTCGGACAGGCTGATCGACACGTGGTCGTGCCCGAGGGGCGCCCCGAGGATCGCGGCGGCGGCGAGCGCGGCGGTCACGCCCGGCACGCCGATCACATCGATGTCGTCGGAGGCCTCGGCGAGCGCCGGCGACGCCATGGCGTACACCCCCGCGTCCCCACTCCCGATCAACGCGACGGCCTGCCCCTTCCGAGCCTCCGCCACCGCCGTCCGCGCCCGCTCCTCCTCGGCACCGAGCCCGGACTCCAGGACGCGCGTACCGGGCCTGAGCAGGTCCCGGATCTGATCGACGTACTGATCGAGCCCGACGAGCACGGAGGCGGATCGGAGCTCTGCCTTGGCACGTGGCGTCAGCAGATCCCGTGCCCCGGGCCCGAGCCCGACCACCGCGAGCCGCCCCCGCCCCGCCCGCCGCACGACCGCACAGGTAGCCATCGCCGCCTTCCCGTCCGCCCGCTCCGACTTCCGCTTGGGAACGAGGAGCTCACCCCCGCGCACGAGGGCGGCGGCCTCAGCGACAGAGGCGGTGCCGACGGCGGCGAGCGGCGCGTCGGAGGGGTTCGGCACCTCCACCGCCGCCAACTCCTCGGCGGAGTAGGTCACGAGGGGCACAGCAAGGCTCTCGGCCGCCTGGACGATGCCGGGTTCGCCGGCTTTGGCGTCGACGGTGGCGATCTCGGCGAGCGACCTGGGGGAGAGCCCGGCGTCGTGCAGGGCGCTCCGGACGAGGCCGAGGATCTCGTCGGCGGGGGCACCCTTGGAGGCACCTACGCCCACGACGAGGGACGGCGGGCGAAGGATGACCTGGGATTCGCCGATGTCGAGGACGCGGTCGGTCACGCGCACCACCGGTCCCTGCCGGACCGCCGGGCGCCCGACGTTCGACGGCAACGCGGGCAGAGGCCAGTTGACCTCCAGGTCCAGCGCAACCGCCTCCCCATCCAGCACCGCCCGAGAAACCCCGGCCACATCCCCCTCGACGGGCAACCCGAGCGTGTCCAGCCCAGGCACCCCCACCGCATCCGTAGCGGTAGTCACCACAGGCTCAGCGCCCAACAACTCCCCCACCTCACGGGCGAGTTCATTGGCACCCCCACCATGCCCGCCGACCAACGAGACAGCGAACCGCCCGCCCTCGTCGACGCACACCACACCCGGGTCGGACGCCTTGTCGCCCAGCAGCGGCGCGAGCAGCCGTACGGTCGCCCCCGTAGCGAGGAAGCACACCAGCTGCTCGCACTCCCCGAAGGCGCGCCCCACGGCATCCCGTACGGACCCCTCGTACACACGTGTCCGCTCGGGCCAGGCCGAGGCGAGCCGCTGGGCGGCCACCGCCCCCGCGGCGGTCGCGGAGATCAGGCCGATCACCGGTCAACTCCTTCGATGTGCGCCGGAGGCCTGACGCCCCACAGCAGAAAAACGGGATTGGTGGCGGCCAGCCGGGTCACGTCCCCCGGCAGCGGCGCGAGCCGGGACGCCTGCAGCAGTACGCCGTCACAGGTCATCCCGGCCGCCACGAGCGCCTCCCGGGCCGCCGGGACCCGGTCGAGCGCGGCCATGGCGACCACCACGGTCCGCCGTACGCGCCCCGCGCAGGCGGCGACGATGGCGGGCAGTCCGCGCCCCCCACCGCCGATGAACACGGCGTCGGGTTCGCCGTGCAGACCGCCCAGCACGTCCGGCGCCGCACCGTGCACCACATGCACATCGACACCGTGCGCGGCGGCGTTGGCGTGGATCCGCTCCACGTCCTCGGCCGACTTCTCGACGGCGGTGACGGCCGCGCCGAGCCGCGCGCACTCCACGGCCACCGAGCCGGAACCCGCGCCGATGTCCCACACCAGATCCCCGAGCCGTGGCCCGAGCCGGGCGAGCGCCAGCGCCCGCACCTCGAACTTGGTGATCATCGAGTCACGATGCGCGAACTCGCCCTCGTCCAGGGCCCATTGGGCAGGCGACGGGCGCGCGCCGGCGACGGTACGCATCGCGGTGACCACATGCTCGTCGTCGGGATCGAGGCACAGCACGACGCTGACCGCCGAGCCCCAGTCACGGGCGGCGGCCTCCACCGGAGTCACCCGCTCCACCCGCTCCCGCGCCGGATCGCCCAGCGCGGACGCCACGACGAGCACCCGCCGGCTGTGCAGCAGTCCCGCGCCCAGTTCGGCGGGCCCGGAGCCCGGCCCGGTCAGCACCGCCACCTTCGGCCGCGCCCGGCACACGTTCAGCGCGGTCCGCGGATCACGCCCGTGCGCGCTCACCACGACCGCGTCGTCCCAGGGCAGCCCCAGCCGGGCGAACGCGGTGGCGACGGACGACACCCCCGGCCGTACGTCCAACGCGTCCGCCCCGAACCGCTCGGCCAGCGCCCGCACGATCCCGAAGAACCCGGGGTCACCGGAGGCGAGAACGACGACCTGCCGGTCGAGGAACTTCTCGATCACGTCCAGGGCGGGCGCCAACGGCCCCAGCACCACCCGCTCGGCACTCTCCGGCAGCCGAGCCGCGTCCAGATGCCGCCGCCCGCCCACGACGAGCACGGCCTTCGCCAACACGGCCTCGGCGTCCGGGGGGAGAGGCGCCCCCGTACCCGTACCGATGACACTGATCACGGAGCCGAGCCCTGCTCCCGTACCTCACGACGCGCCTCCCGCAGCGCCTTGCGCGCCGCCGGATCGGCCTTGCGGTATCCGTGGAAGTGACCGGGGTGGTAGAGATGCGAACGCGTCCCCCGGGCGTCGAGGGCGGGACCGACCAGGAACAGTGTGTGCTTCCAGAGCTTGTGCTCCTTGACGGTCTCCTCCAGCGTCCCGATCGTGCACTTCACGACGAGCTCCTCGGGCCAGGTCGCCTGATACGCCACCACGACCGGCGTCGACGTCGGATACCCGCCCTCCAACAGCTCCCGCACCAACTGCCCACTGCGCGCCGCCGACAGAAACACCGCCATGGTCGTCCCGTGCCGCGCGAACTCCCGTACCTCCTCACCCGGCGGCATGGGCGTCTTGCCCCCACCGAGCCGGGTCAGGATCACGGACTGCGCGACTTCGGGAATCGTCAACTCACGCTGAGCGAGCGCGGCGACGGCGGAGAAGGACGACACCCCGGGAATGACCTCGGTGGCGATCCCGATCTCCCGACACCGATCGAGCTGCTCCTGCGTACCGCCCCACAGCGCCGGATCCCCGGAATGAATCCGCGCCACCTTCAGCCCTTCGGCGAGGGCCCGCTCGTACACGGCGACGACGTCTTCCAGAGACATGGCCGCCGAGTCGAGGATCTCCGCCCCTTCCCGGGCATGCTCAAGCACCTCCTCCTGAACGAGGCTCGCGGCCCAGATCACCACGTCGGCCTCGGCGATGGCCCGAGCAGCCCGAAACGTCAACAGATCAGCAGCCCCGGGCCCGGCCCCGACGAAGGTCACCTTCCCGGTGGGGTTATCGGCAGTGGGGTTCATTGCTCCTCTTTCGGGGTGGTCCGGATCTCGCCAAGGGGCGCGCCCCCAAGGGGCGCGGGGCCGTGACATACGCGGCTCCGCCGCGTGGGCGCGACATGCCACAACGGACCCGCAGTCAAAAACGGCCCTACCATCGGAGCGCGGGCGCTCACAGTTTGCCGCCGCGCCCGCCGTCACGCCGGGCGGGCGCGATGAGAGTGGAGAGATAGGGCAGCGGACGGCCGTCGAGTTCGCCGGCGGCCTGGATGGACTCCTCCGCCAGCCCGAGCGAGGAGCCCCACACCGCGTCGTCGATCCGCCCGGTCTCGCGCAGCGCCTCGACGACGGCCTGCGCCTGCCGCCCGAACTTGTACGCGACGACGGTCCCCGGCCCGTTGAGGGCGTCCTTCAGCACGGCCGCCCCCGCGGTGACGGGCACGAGCGTGAGCGGCTCGGTCCCTTCCGTCAGTACGGCACCGGAGCGCGCGGCGAGATCCTGCATCGCGGTGATACCGGGCACGGTCTCCACGACGGTACCCGGCACCAGCTCCTCGATGGTCTGGGCGAGATAGGTGAAGGTGGAGTAGACGTTGGGATCACCGATCGTGGCGAAGGCGACGCACGCGTGCCCCCTGAGCAACTCGGCGACCCGCTCCCCGGCGGCGTCCCAGGCGGCCTCGCGGCGCCCCCGGTCGGTCCGCTCGTTGAGCGCGAACACAACCCGTACGACCTTGTCCTCGGACACATAGTGGAGAACGGTCGCCTCGGCCCGCCCCCGCTCCCCGGTGTCCATCACCGGCACAACCACGACATCGGCGGCCCGCAGAGCGTTGACACCCTTGACGGTCACCAGCTCCGGATCACCGGGCCCGACCCCGATCCCGATCAGCTTGCTGCTCATGACGTCCGGCACCTCTCCACGAACCGACGGGCGACACCGGGCTCCGACGCCCAGTGCGTGTGCAGATAACTCGCGTGCACACCTCGCTGTACAAAACCTTCGACCCGCCGCGCGGGAGACCGTATCCCCCAGGCGGGAGCCACCCCGGCCCCCGGCTCGACGACCGTCCGGTGAAACTCGTGCCCCTGCATCCGTGTCCCGGCCGGCGCGAGCACACTGTCGCTGACAGCCACGGCATCCCGATACCCGAGCGTGAGCCGCTCCGACATCCGAGCATTCGCCTCAAGCACCCCACACATCGGCAGCCCATCGAGCTCCCGGCACAGATACAGCAGCCCGGCACACTCGGCGGCGACAGGAGCCCCGCTCTCCGCGAGGCCCGCGACAGCCTTCCGCAGGGGTACGTTGGCGGACAGCTCAGCGGCGTACACCTCGGGGAACCCACCGCCGATGACCAACCCCCGAGTCCCCTCGGGCAGTTCCTCATCGTTCAGCGGATCAAAGGCGATCACTTCGGCACCGGCAGCGGCAAGCAGCTCACTGTGCTCGGCATACGAAAAGCTGAACGCGGCCCCACCGGCAACGGCAACGACGGGCGCTTCGGCAACGACCGCTGCTTCGGCTTCGGCCACTGTCGAGCCCGGTCCAGCCACATCCAGCCCGTCCGGCGTTTGAGGGCGGGGGGCCCCGTCGCGATCCCCCACCCACCCGAGGGGGTTCGCGTGATGGTTCGGGCCCGCGCCATTCAGCCCGTCCGGCGTTTGAGGACGAGGCCGTTCAGGCCGAAAGCGGGGGTCTGGGGGCGCAGCCCTCAGGGACGGGACGGGTAGGGGCGGCGGGGGCGAGGAAACCAAGGCCTCAGCCGCATCCCAAGCCGCACCCGACATCACCCCCGCACTCCGAGCCAGCCCGAGCAGCCCCTCCAGATCGCACCCGGCCGCCACCTGCGCAGCCATGGCTGCCACCGCCTCCACCGCAGCCGAACGCCGCTCGGCAACCGGCACCAACCCCAGATGTCGAGACGGCGTACCCACCTGCGGAGCCCGCCGCAGCACCCCCAACACCGCCACCCCGGCCGACTCCAACGCCTCCCGCAACAACTCCTCGTGCCGATCCGACGCGACCTTGTTCAGAATCACGCCCCCGACCCGCACCTGCGGATCCCACGAGGCGAACCCATGCACCAACGCCGCCACCGACCGCGACTGCGAAGACGCGTCCACGACCAGCACCACCGGCGCCCGCAACAGCTTCGCCACATGAGCCGTGGAGGCCAGTTCACCTTCCCCCGCGGCCCCGTCGTACATCCCCATCACACCCTCGACGACGGCGATGTCGCACCCCCGCGCCCCATGGGCGAAGAGCGGCGCGACCAACTCCGGCCCGCACAGATACGCGTCGAGGTTGCGCCCCACCCGCCCGCTCGCGAGCGCGTGATACCCGGGATCGATGTAGTCCGGTCCCACCTTGTGCGGAGACACGACGAGCCCCCGCGCGGCGAACGCGGCCATCAACCCCGTGGCGACGGTGGTCTTGCCGCTGCCCGAGGAGGGCGCGGCGATGACCAACCGGGGCACAGCTGTCACCACTCGATGCCCCTCTGGCCCTTCTGGCCGGCGTCCATGGGGTGCTTGACCTTGGACATGTCCGTCACCAGGTCCGCGAAGTCGACAAGCTTCTCGGGAGCGTTCCGCCCGGTGATGACGACATGCTGCGTCCCAGGCCGGTCCCGCAGCACGGAGATCACCTCATCGGTGTCGACCCACCCCCAGTGCATGGGATAAGCGAACTCATCCAGCACATACAGCTTGTACGTCTCGGCGGCCAGATCCCGCTTGACCTGCTCCCAGCCCTCCCGGGCTTTCTCCTCGTTGGTCGAGTTGTCACCCTGGATGTCCCGCTGGACCCACGACCAGCCCTCACCCATCTTGTGCCAGTCGACGGACCCGCCCTCACCGCTCGCGCCCAGCACCCGCAGCGCGTTCTCCTCGCCGACCTTCCACTTGGCCGACTTGACGAACTGGAACACCCCGATGGGCCACCCCTGGTTCCAAGCCCGCAACGCCAGCCCGAACGCGGCGGTCGACTTGCCCTTCCCGATTCCCGTGTGCACCACGACAAGAGGCCGGTTACGACGCTGCCGCGTCGTCAGCCCGTCATCCGGTACGACACTCGGCTGTCCCTGAGGCATTACGCGGCCCTCCTCTGTACGTCCTTCACCAGCCCGGCGATGGAATCCGCCCGCAACTCGTCCAACGTCACCGCCGTACCCCCCAACTCACCCGCGAGCTGCCCCGCCAGCCCCAGCCGCACCGGCCCCGACTCGCAGTCCACGACCACGGACGCGACTCCCTCGGCGGCGAACAGCCGCGCCGCACGCCCGGCGAGCGCGACGGGCTCCGGCCCACCCGTGGCCCGCCCGTCCGTCACGACCACGACGAGCGCCCGCCGCGCCGGATCCCGCAACCGCTCGACCCGCAGCACGTCATGGGCCTTCAACAGCCCCGCGGCGAGTGGCGTCCGCCCACCCGTCGGCAGCGACTCAAGACGGGCCGCCGCCGCGTCCACCGACGAGGTCGGCGGCAACGCCACCTCGGCGGCCGACCCCCGGAAGGTCACCAGCCCCACCTTGTCCCGCCGCTGATACGCGTCAAGCAGCAGCGACAACACGGCTCCCTTCACGGCACTCATCCGCTGCCGCGCCGCCATCGACCCGGAGGCGTCCACGACGAACAGCACGAGGTTCCCCTCACGCCCCTCGCGGACGGCCTGCCGCAGATCGTCCCGGCGCACGACCAGTCCCGGTCCCGACCGCCCCCGCGCCCGCTGGTGCGGGGCCGCGGCCTGCACCGTGGCCGCCAAGTGCAGCTTGGTGAGCGCCCCCCGGGGCCGCCGCGCTCCCATCGCCCGCCCGTGCTCGGTCCGCGCCCGCGAACGCCGCCCGGCCGCGCCCTCGCCGATGCCGGGCACGCTCAGCACCTTGGTACGAAACGGTTCCGAGGCCCGTACGGCCGACTGCTCGGAGGCCCCCGAGGGCTGCGGCCGGCCATCCTCCCCGGCCTCGGGCCGGGCACCGGTGTCACCACCCTGCGGCCCCTCGTCCGGCGACGGCTGCCCGCCGCCTCCGCCGGGCCCGTCCGGCCCCGGATCGGGGTCGTCGTCCCCGGAGAACTCCTCCAACGTGTCGTCGAGCTTGTCCTCGTCGAGCCCCGGCGCGTCGAAGGGATTCCGCCGCCGCCGGTGCGGCAGCGCGAGCAGCGCCGCCTGCCGCACGTCCTCGGCGAGCACGTCGGTCCGCCCGGCCCACGCGGCCAGCGCGGTGGCGGTCCGAGCCATGACGATGTCGGCCCGCATCCCGTCGACCTCGAAAGCCGCGCAGGTGGCGGCGATCTGCCGCAGCGCCCCATCACCCAGCCGCACGGACGGCAACAACTCCCGTGCGGCGACGATCCGTTGACGTACGGCGGCTTCCTCGTCCGCCCAACGGGCCGCGAACCCGACCGGATCGTCGTCGTACGCCAGCCGGCGCCGTACGACCTCCACCCGCTGGTCCGGCTCCCGCGAGGCGGCCACCTCAACGGTCAGCCCGAATCGGTCCAGCAACTGCGGCCGCAGCTCACCCTCTTCGGGGTTCATGGTCCCGACGAGCAGGAACCGGGCGGCATGCCGTACGGAGACACCCTCGCGCTCGACGTACGAGGCACCCATGGCGGCGGCGTCCAGCAGCAGATCGACGAGATGATCGTGAAGGAGGTTGACCTCGTCGACGTACAGGATCCCGCGATGCGCGTCCGCGAGCAGCCCCGGCTCGAACGCCTTCACGCCCTCGGCCAGCGCCCGCTCGATGTCGAGCGCGCCGACGAGCCGGTCCTCGGAGGCCCCGACGGGCAGCTCGACCATCCGCGCGGGGCGCGGGACACCGGGGCGCGGCTCGTGCGGGCCGTCCGGGCACGTCGGATCCGGAGCCCCCGGATCGCACGAGAAACGGCACCCGGCGACGACGTCCACCTCCGGCAGGAGCGCGGACAAGGCGCGGACGGCCGTGCTTTTCGCCGTCCCTTTCTCCCCACGCACGAGAACACCGCCCACTGCGGGGCTCACCGCGTTGAGAAGCAGAGCCAGGCGCAGGTCGTCCTGCCCGACGACGGCCGTGAACGGATAGGGGACACTCACTCCGGGATCACTCCTTCGAGTGGCTGGTGCGATGACTGCCAGCCGCTGGCCGGAGTGGCTGACAGGCTGCGGATATGGTCCCCGCCGACGCGGGGGTGGTCCGGGCACGGCCAAATCCACGGCTGTCCGTGCACTGTGTTCCCCGCCGACGCGGGGGTTCCCAGGGAGATCACGCGTCTCCCTCCAGATCTCCCTCAAGTTCGAGGTAGGTCGCCCGGAGCCGGTCCAGGGTCTCCTGGTCCGGCTCCGCCCACAGTCCGCGATCGGCGGCCTCCAGCAGCCGCTCGGTGATGCCTCTCAAGGCCCACGGGTTGGACTTCTTCATGAAGTCCCGGTTCTCCGCGTCGAAGACGTACTCGGCGCTGAGCTTCTCGTACATCCAGTCGTCCACGACCCCGGCCGTCGCGTCGTACCCGAAGAGGTAGTCGACGGTCGCCGCCATCTCGAAGGCGCCCTTGTAGCCGTGGCGCCGCATGGCCGCCATCCAGCGCGGGTTGACCACACGGGCGCGGAACACCCGGTGTGTCTCCTCGCCCAGCGTCCGCGTTTTCACCTGGTCCGGAACGGCGCTGTCACCGACGTACGCCTCGGGGGAGGCCCCCGTCAGATGCCGCACCATGGCGACCATGCCGCCGTGGTACTGGAAGTAGTCGTCGGCGTCGACGAGATCGTGCTCCCTGGTATCCACATTCTTCGCGGCGACGGCGATCCGCTTGAACGCCGTCTCCATGTCCCCCCGAGCCGCCCGCCCCTCCAGCCCCCGCCCATACGCGTAGCCACCCCAGACGGCGTACACCTCGGCGAGGTCGGCGTCCGACCGCCAATTCCGCGCGTCGATCAACGGCAGCAGCCCGGCCCCGTACGCCCCCGGCTTGGACCCGAAGATACGAGCCGTCGCCCGCCGCCGGTCGCCGTGCTCGGCGGTGTCCTCGTCGGCGTGCGCCTTGACGAAGTTCTGCGAGGCGGGCTCGTCCAGCTCGGCCACCTTGCGCACCGCGTCGTCGATCAACCCCACCACATGCGGGAACGCGTCCCGGAAGAACCCGGAGATCCGGACGGTGACGTCGATGCGCGGCCGCCCCAGCTCCGCCAGGCCGACGATCTCGAAGCCGGTCACCCGGCGCGACGCGTCGTCCCACACCGGACGACACCCCAGCAGCGCCAGGATCTCCGCGATGTCATCGCCCTGGGTACGCATCGCGGACGTACCCCACACCGTCAGCCCGACCGATTTCGGGTACTCGCCGGTGTCGGCCAGATACCGCTGCACGAGCGAGTCGGCGAGCGACTGCCCGACCTCCCAACTCAGCCGGGACGGAATGGCCTTGGGGTCGACGGAGTAGAAGTTGCGCCCGGTCGGCAGGACGTTCACCAGCCCGCGCGTCGGCGAACCGGACGGACCCGCCGGCACGTAACCACCGTCGAGGGCCTTGAGGATGTGCCCGATCTCGTCCGTGGTCCTCGCCAGCCGCGGCACGACCTCGTCGCACGCGAACTCCAACACCGCGGCGGCGTCCGGGAGTTCGACGCCGAGCACCCCGCGTACGAGGGCCGGGACGACCGTGACGTCCCAGTCCCGGGCCTCCATGCCCTCCGCGAGCCGCCGGCACAGTTGCTCAAGGAGGTCGATGGCGTCGGCGGCGGTACGCGCCGGTCCGTCCACCAGGTCCGTCAGCTCGACCGGAGCCTTCACCGGCGCGCCGGGCTCGGCCAGCAACTCCTTCTCGACCAGCCCGAAATGGGCCGCGAGGGAGGCCCGCAGCCCCGGCAGCGCGTTCGCCTGTCCGCCCCACACCTGCGAGGCGCGCAGCACGGCGAGCACGAGGTTGACGCGGGGTTCGCCGACGGGCCCGCCCCCGAGGATGTGCAGACCATCCCTGATCTGCACATCCTTGATCTCGCACAGATAGCCGTCGATGTGCATGACGAACTCGTCGAAGTCGTCGTCGTCCGGCTGGTCGTCGACATGCAGGTCGTGGTGGAGTTCGGCCGCCTTCACCAGCGTCCAGATCTGCGCCCGCACGGCCGGCGCCTTCGTCGGGTCCAGGTCGGACACGAGCGCGTACTCGTCGAGGAGCTGCTCCAGCTTCGCCAGATCGCCGTAGGTGTCGGCGCGCGCCATCGGCGGCACCAGATGGTCGACCACCGTCGCGTGCCCGCGCCGCTTGGCCTGGGTGCCCTCGCCGGGGTCGTTGACGATGAACGGGTAGATCAGCGGCAGCTCACCGAGGACGGCGTCCGGTGCGCAACCGCCGCTCAGCCCGAGCCCCTTGCCGGGCAGCCACTCCATCGTGCCGTGCTTGCCCATGTGCACGATGGCGTCGGCGCCGAACCCCCCCTCCGATGTTGCAGCCTCCAGCCACCTGTAGGCCGCCATGTAGTGGTGGGACGGCGGCATGTCGGGGTCGTGGTAGATCGCGATCGGGTTCTCGCCGAAGCCGCGCGGCGGCTGGATCATCACGACGACGTTCCCGAACTGGAGCGAGGCGAGGACGATGTCGTCGCCGTCGACGTAGAGGGAGCCCGGCGGCTCGCCCCACGCCTCCAGCATGGCGTCCCGCAGCTGGGGGTCGAGCTTGTCGAACCACGCCCGGTAGTCGGCGAGCGGCACCCGCGCGGGCGCGGCGGCCAGCTGGTCCTCCGTCAGCCACTCCACATCGTGGCCACCGGCCTCGATGAGCCGGTGGATCAACTCGTCGCCACCGGAGGGGTATTCGGTCAGCGAGTAGCCCGCGTCCCGCAGCGCGTCCAGCACCTGTACCGCCGAGGCGGGCGTGTCCAGGCCGACCGCGTTGCCGACGCGCGAGTGCTTGGTCGGGTACGCGGTGAAGATCAGCGCCAGCTTCTTCTCGGCGTTCGGCTTGTGCTTCAACCGGGCGTGCCGAACGGCGATTCCGGCGACCCGCCCGGCCCGCTCGGGGTCGGCGACGTAGACCGGGACGTCGGCCCCGTTCTCGTCGATCTGCTCCTTGAAGGAGAACGGCACGGTGATGAGCCGCCCGTCGAACTCCGGGATCGCGACCTGCATCGCCGCGTCCATGGGGGAGAGGGCGGCATCGGACTCGTCCCAGGCGGCGCGCGACGAGGTGAGGCAGAGCCCTTGCAGGACGGGGATGTCGAGATCGGCGAGCGCGCCGATGTCCCAGGCCTCCTCGTCACCACCGGCCGAGGCCTGCGAGGCGTGCGTACCACCGGCGGCGAGAACGGTGGCGACGAGGGTGTCGGCACGGCCGAGGATCTCGTACAACCCGGTGTCGGCCCCGCGCAGCGAACCGCAGTACACGGGAAGGGCGTTGGCCCCTCGCGCCTCGATCGCATCGCAGAGGGTGTCCACGAAGGCGGTGTTGCCGCTGAGCTCATGGGCCCGGTAGAAGAGCACGCCGACGGTCGGACGGTCCGGGTGGATCGTACGGTCGCCGTGGATGCCGTACTCGGGCATCTTCTGCGGTTCGACGAACCCCTCACCCGTCAGCAGCACGGTGTCGGACAGGAACCGCGCCAGCTCGGTGAGGTTCGCGGGCCCGCCCTCGACGAGATACCGCAACGCCTCGGCCACCACACCGGCGGGCACGGACGACTCGGCCATCAACTCCGCGTCGGGCACCGCCTCTCCACCGAGCAGCACGGTCGGGATGCCGGACGCCTTCAGCTTGGCGAGCCCGTCCTCCCAGGCCCGCTTGCCGCCCAGCAGCCGTACGACGGCGATGTCCGCGCCGTCGAGCAGACCGGGCAGCTCCCCCTCGACATCCACCCGGGTCGGATTGCCGATCCGGTACGAGGCACCGGAAGCGGCCCGGGCCGCCAGCAGATCCGTGTCGGCGGTCGACAACAACAACACTGTGCTCATGCGGGCGCTCCCGGTGGAATGAAAGGCAGTCCTTGCGGCGCGCCCGACTCGATGAGCCGCCACAGCGCGTCCGTGTCCGCGTGTTCCTCGATCAGATCGCCGAGCCGGTCGAGCTGCTCCTCGCGCAGCGCGGCGAACGACGTGTCGGCGGCCGGTACGAAGCGGCGCCCCGCGGCGGCCGCCACCTCGCGCAGAAAGGCCCGCCGGAACCCGTCCGACTCCAGCGAACCGTGCCAGTGCGTGCCCCAGGTCTGCCCGACCCGGCAGCCGTCGAGGAAGGGGGTTCCACCGCTGACCTCGGCGACCCCGTGGTGGATCTCGTACCCCTCGACGTGCTCACCGAGGGCTTCACCCACCGGCCGGGTGAGGGTCTTCTCCCGGGCGAACCGCACCCGCAGGGGCAGTATCCCGAGCCCGTCCACATGCCCGCGCCGGCTCTCGACCTCGTCCTCGATGTGCTCGCCGAGGACCTGGAAGCCACCGCAGATGCCGAGGACGGGCCGCTGCTCGGCGGCCCTGTGCTTCAGGGCGTCGGCCAGCCCGCGTTCCCGCAGCCACTCCAGCGCCCGTACGGTTCCCCGGGTCCCCGGGACGACCACGAGATCGGCGTCGGCCAGTTCCTCCGGCCGGTCCACGAACCGCACGACGACACCGGGTTCGGCGGCCAGCGCGTCGACGTCCGTGAAGTTGGACATGAGGGGGACGGCACAGACGGCGACCCGCAGCACGTCCTCGCCGATGGGCGAAGAGACGTTCGACTCCCGCACGGTCCCGCGCGGCGAGACGCTCCCCCCCGCTCGGCTTCGCTCGCGCGGGGGGACCCCCATCCCGTCCTCCTCGTCGATGCCAAGCCCGTGCCGGAAGGGCAGCACACCGTACGTCCGCCGCCCGGTGAGTCCCCGCAGCATGTCGAGGCCGGGCTCCAGCAGGGAGACGTCCCCCCGGAACTTGTTGACGAGAAACCCGGCGACGAGCGCCTGATCCTCGGGGGAGAGGAGTGCGACGGTCCCGAAGAAGGAGGCGAAGACGCCCCCACGGTCGATGTCGCCGACGACGAGGACCGGGAGCCCGGCATTCCGAGCGATCCCCATGTTCACGATGTCGGTCCGCCGAAGATTGATCTCGGCGGGAGAACCGGCCCCTTCACAGATCACCGCGTCATACGTGCCCCGCAACTCGGCGAGACACTCCAACACGGTCCCGAGCAGCCGCTGCTGCCGCCCCCCGTGATACCCACGCGCACTCAGCTCGCCCACCGGCTTCCCGAGCAACACGACTTGACTGCTCTGCTCCCCACCGGGCTTGAGCAGCACGGGATTCATCAACGCCGTCGGCTCGACCCGACAGGCCTGCGCCTGCATGGCCTGCGCCCGACCGATCTCGGCGCCCTCCCTCGTCACGAACGAATTGAGGGACATGTTCTGCGCCTTGAACGGCGCGACCTTGACCCCCTGCCGCACCAGCCACCGACAGATCCCGGCGGTGACGACACTCTTCCCGGCATCGGAGGTGGTACCGGCAACGAGCAGCCCACCGCCGGTCATGACGCACGCCCCCTCGACCGCTGCCGACAGTGGGGGAGGGTGGGCACAGCCTGCAGCGCCGAGCGCCTCGCAACCCGGTCCAGGAGCAGCGACGCACCCGCGCTGACCCCCAACGCCAGCCACCCGACACGCTGCGACAGCCGTACGGCCCGCTCGATGTCCCCGACTCGCACAGCCCGTCCCTCCCCATTCAGCACAGGCCGATGCTCGACCCGCCCCCCATACGACAAGGTCCCCCCGAGCCGCACCCCCAGCGCCCCCGCGAACGAGGCCTCCACAGGCCCGGCATTGGGACTCGGATGCTTCGCGGCATCGGCACGCCAAGCCCGTACGGCCCCCCGGCGGTCACCCCCGGCGACGGCGGCCAGCACCGCGGTCAACCTGGCCCCCGGCCACCCCACCACGTCGTCGAGCCGGGCCGAAGCCCACCCGTACCGCCGATGGCGGAGCGACTTGTGCCCGACCATGGCGTCCAGCGTGTTGACGGCCCGGAACCCGACAAGCCCGGGCACACCCCCCACGGCCCCCCAGACCAACGCCCCCACCACGGCATCGGAGGTGTTCTCGGCGACGGACTCCACGACGGCCCGAGCGATCCCATCGGCATCGAGGGCCTGCGGATCGCGCCCACAGAGATGCGGCAGCCGGGCCCGCGCGGCCTCGACATCCCCCGCGTCGAGCGCCCGCCCGATGGCCCGGGCCTCGCGGGCGAGCGAAGTGCCCCCGACGACGGCCCAGGTGGCCGCTCCGGTCAGCGCGACGGAAGCGGTGGGAGATCGGCGTACGGCACGCGTGGCGACGGCCCCGAGCGCCACGGCGCCACCGGCGCACACGGCGGTGTGCAGCGTGCCCCACCCCCGGTGGTCCCGCCACAACACGCTCTCCACGGCAGCCGCGGCCCGCCCGAACACGGCGACCGGATGGCCCCGGCGAGGATCGCCCAGGAGCAGGTCACCGAGGAGCCCGGCGGCGGCGCCGTACGCGAAGACGCGATCGGCACGCATGGCCTCAGCCGATCGCGAGGTCGGGCAAGGACCAGATGGTGAAGCTCAACCGGCAGCCGCGCATGGCGATATGTCCTCACTCAGGGTGTCCACGCCCTGGTTCGACGAGACCGACGACGAGAGTTCCTGGCTCCCGGGAAGGTTCTTCCCCGGTGACAGTGGCGGGACCGCGCCGGACTCGCACCGGCTTCCTCTCCTGCCGTCGTAGATGGCCCCGGCAGTCCACCACGCCCCTGGAAGACCCGTCAACTTGCTGTTGACCTGCGGTGCAGTGGTGTGCTGAGCCCCACACCGCTGAAATGTCGTCAGACACCCGAATCGGCGGTTTCTCGGCTCTTTCCCGGTGCCCAAGCCGGGAACACTTGAGGGAACGGCCGTACGAAAGCTGAGCGCCGACGAGCGGCATGGAGTGATGCGTTGCGGGGAGACCCGTGTGCTCGTGCGTGACTCGAAGTGGGGGTCACGACGCTGTGCTCATCTTTCGCCACGCCGCGTGGTGTGGTTTTCTGGCGGGGCTGGTGGACCCGGTAGCGGACGGTTCGTGACGATCCGTCCGGGGGACGGGAGGTACGCACATGGGAGACCGGGCCAAGGAATCCTCGGCGCACAAGGGGAAACCAGGCACAAGGGGAACGCGGATCACGGCGGCCGCTCCGCTGGCGCTCTACTGCTCGGTGATGGGGGTCCTGGCTGTCGGAGCCGGCGCCCTCGCCGCGCTGTTGGTGCCGTCCGGTGAGGCGCGCGTGCTGGTCTGGCTGGTGGTGACCGTCCTGATCGCCGGGGGTGCCGGACTGTGGTGGGGGATCGCCCCCGTCACGGAGCGCCTCCGGGTTCTGGGCCGGGTCCTGGAGCCGGCCCAGCCCCGGAGGTCGCAGCACCACTGACGGGCGAGTTCTGCCGGTTCGCGGAGCGATGACGCAACGCGGGCGTTCTCCGCCGGAATGGTGACGGCAGCACGCAGCGACCCCCGTAAGCGTCACCGGACGCCCACGGGGGTTGATTCTGAAGTTGTCAGAGATGCGGCGGTACGCCGATGAGGAGTTCCCGTCTCAGGCCATGATCAGTGAAATTCCGTACGCCACGGCCGCCGCACACAGCGCGAAGCACACGTACGCACCAGTGGTCGCCAGCGCCACCGAGTCGCCCCGGGTTGACGCCTCCTCCCGCTTGGAGAGGCCGATGATGCCGAGGGTGAACAGGCCGACGAGGGCCACGGTGACCACGAGGCTGACTCCGAAGACGGAGCCGAGGGCTGCCCAGTCGATGTGCATGGTGATTCTTCCTCAGATGATCGCGGGGCTCAGACGGCGGGCGTCGGCGCCGACGGGTTCGCGGTGGTCTCGGCGGCCGCCGCCGGGGCCGGAATGGTCGCCGTGAGGTCTTCGGCCACGGTGCCGGCCGCCGGCGGCGTCACGGCGGCGATGGCCGTGGTCACCACACCGGGCGTCTCCTCGGCGTCGTTCACATTGGTGTGGTCGACGACCTCACGGCGGGAGACCACCCAGATCGCGGCGCTGGAGGCGACCAGGAAGACCGCGACGGCGGCCGTGCCCCAGGTCCCGAAGGACGTCACCCACTCGGCGAGCGCGGCGACGAGCGCGGCGGCCGGCAGGGTCAGACCCCAGGCGACGAACATGCGGGTGGCGGTGGACCAGCGGACCACGCCGCCCTTGCGGCCGAGGCCCGCGCCCATCACGGCACCGGAGACGGAGTGCGTGGTGGAGAGCGAGAAGCCGAGGTGCGAGGAGGCCAGGATGACCGTGGCCGCGCTGGTCTGGGCGGCGAAGCCCTGCTGCGGCTGGAGGTCGGTCAGGCCCTTGCCCATCGTGCGGATGATGCGCCAGCCGCCCAGGTAGGTGCCGAGCGCGATGGCCATACCGGCGGAGACGATGACCCACACCGGCGGGTCGGAGTCGGGCGCGAGGGCGCCACCGGCGACCAGCGCCAGGGTGATGATGCCCATCGTCTTCTGTGCGTCGTTCGTGCCGTGGGCCAGCGAGACCAGGCCCGCGGAGGCGATCTGGCCGGCGCGGTAGCCCTTGCCGGAGGCCTTCTCGCTCGTGTGCCGCCCCAGCTTGTACGTCAGCCGGGTGGCGAACATCGCCGCGATGCCGGCGACCAGCGGGGCCGCGACGGCGGGGATCAGCACCTTGGTGACGAGCACGTCACCGTGCACCGCGCCGAGGCCGGCCGAGGCGATCGTGGCGCCGATCAGGCCGCCCATCAGGGCGTGCGAGGAACTGGAGGGGAGTCCGACCAGCCAGGTCAGGAGGTTCCAGAGTATGGCGCCCACGAGCGCCGCGAATATGACCTCCGGCTGTATGCCGGACTCGTCGACGAGTCCTTTGGAGATGGTGTTGGCGACCTCGATGGAGAGGAACGCGCCGACAAGGTTGAGCACGGCGGACATGGCCACCGCGACCTTGGGCTTCATCGCGCCGGTCGAGATGGTGGTGGCCATCGCGTTGGCGGTGTCGTGGAAACCGTTCGTAAAATCGAACACGAGCGCGGTGATCACCACGATCGCGAGGATCAGCGAGAAGTTTTCCATTTACCCGGGCTTCTTTCGGACGTCAGTGGCATGTGGACCGTAAGTAACCTGGATGAACGGAAGATGAACTGCGGTGGGCCGTGGGGTGTGGTGAACGGGGTGTTGCTGTTCCGTTTGCTCCGAAGCGCGCCGGAAGCCGAACGGCATGAGGGTGCCCGGCCTTTCGAACTGAGACGGAATGCCCAGCTCCGCGGGCCCGCGGTGAGTCTCACGGGCCCGCGGAGGTCCATCGG
Source organism: Streptomyces capitiformicae (assembly GCF_002214185.1). Lineage (NCBI taxonomy): Bacteria > Bacillati > Actinomycetota > Actinomycetes > Kitasatosporales > Streptomycetaceae > Streptomyces > Streptomyces capitiformicae. The sequence goes on from NZ_CP022161.1 coordinate 5,807,349, forward strand.
AAGTCGGCTAGCCCTTGGCGAACTTCTTCAGCCGGCTCGTGGACCCGTTGAAGAGATTTTGGTCACCCGGCAGGCTTCCGCTGCCGTTGTCGTACTGCCAGATCGTCCAGAACTTCCACCCCGCGGGGAGCTCTCCCGCCCCCGCCGAGTTGTACCGCGCCAGCCACAGCGCGTGGTTCCCGCCGAAGGCGGTGCTGTTGCCGGTGCAGGTCTTCCACCAGTGGGTCGTCGTGTAGATCACCGGACGGCGGCCGGTGAGCCGCTTGACCTCGTTGCTGAACGACTTGATCCAGCTGACCATCTTGCTGTTGCTCAGGCCGTAGCACTTCTTCTTCTTGTTGTACGGGTTGTACTCGATGTCCAGCGCGGGCGGCAGTGTCCAGCCGTCCGCGCGCCAGCCGCCACCGTTCCGCACGAAGTACGCGGCCTGGGCCTTCCCGGACGACGTGTTCGGTACCGCGAAGTGGTACGCGCCGCGGATCAGGCCCGCGTTCCGTGAGCCGTTGTACTGCTGGCCGAAGTGCGGGTTGCGGTAGGTGGTGGACTCCGTCGCCTTGACGTAGACGAACGTGGCGCCCTTCGACTTCGCCCTCGACCAGTTCACGTTCTTCTGGTGCGAGGAGACGTCGTGTCCCTTGGGCCTCGCGGCGGCCGAGACGGGGATCTCGACGAGAGCGGTTCCCCCCAGGGTGAGCGCGGCGACCGATGCCGCGAGCAAACGGTTGCGGTGACGGGACGGTCGACGGGACGGTTTGGGATCGCGAGCCATGTTTCCCCCGGAATGGCGATGTGCGCGACAAAACATCCGGAGGCTACTGGAAGATCACCGAATACCAGTCGATCACCGGCCAATCACTGGTCAATCACCATCACGAGCGATATATGTGCATATGAGATCTTCCGGAGGCCCGCTTTCGGCCCTACAGTGCCCCGGCCCCGGCCCCGGCCCGCTCCGCGCGGCCCGCCTGGCAGGATCGCGGCATGGCTGAGCAGCAGCGGAACACCCGGGACGAACGGGACGCCGGTGGGGACGCACAGGAATCGCCGGACGTACGGCACCGGGGCGTACCGGCCGACGTGGCGAGGGCGTGGGACGAGCTCGTGGCGACGGCCCGTCGGACGGTGGTCGACGGTCTGGTCGTCGGCACCTCCGGCAACGTGTCCGTACGGGTCGGCGACACCGTCCTGGTCACGCCGACGGGAGTGCCGTACGACCGGCTGTCGCCGGACGACGTGACCGGCGTGGACCTCGCCGGGCGCCAGGTCCTCGGCACGCTTCGCCCCACGAGCGAACTCCCCATGCACCTGGCGATCCACCACAGCACCGACGCCCGCGCCGTCGTCCACACCCACGCCGTCCACGCGACGGCCGTCTCCACGCTCGTACGCGAACTGCCGCTGATCCACTACATGTCCGCCGCCCTCGGCGGGCCCGTCCGAGTCGCCCCGTATGCGACCTACGGCACCCGGGAGTTGGCCGAGAACATGCTCCGCGCCCTGACCGGCCGCACCGCTTGTCTCCTCCAGAACCACGGCACGATCACATACGGAAACACCCTCTCCGAGGCATTCGACCGCACCGCCCAACTGGAGTGGATGTGCCGAGTCTGGCTCACGGCCTCCTCCGTCCCGGGCCTGGCCCCGAGCCTGCTCACTCGCGAACAGCTGAACGAGGTGGGGGAGCGACTGCGCGGCTACGGGCAGCCGGAGTAGAGGAGTGCACCCGATATCCACGCCCACTGGCCCATGTCGGGATCCGCCGGGACACTGGTGCCGTGCGTGGAGTCAAGGCGGCAGCCGCGGCTGTCGGTGTCGTGTTCGCGGCCGGCGCCGCCAGTGTCGTGGCCGGCCGACTGGCCAGTGACGCCGCACTGAAGGTGCCGCCGGGCAGACCACTGCCCACGGAGCCCCGGCTGACGGTGCACTCCACCGCCGCGGGCCGCATCACCCTCACCCGGGCCTTCGCCGCGCAGCGCCCCGGCACCTACGGCCTCACCGGCGAAGCCGCCCACGCGGTCGTCGGCAACGTCCTGAACGGCGCCCCGCACACCCCCGACACGGTCGTACGCAGACTGGAGCGCGTCAACCACGGCACCCTGGAGCCCGGCGACAAGGTCTGGCTCACCCCCAACACCCACATCGGCGACCCGCGCACCGCCCTCGGCCTCGACCACACCGACATCGACATCCCCGGCGAACTCGGCACCCTGCCCGCCTGGTTCGTGCCCGGCGCCCGCGACACCTGGGTGATCACCGTCCACGGACTGGGTACCACCCGCGAACACCCCATGAACGTCATGGCGTTCCTGCACCGTCACCGCTTCCCGGTGCTCGACCTCGCCTACCGCGGCGACCTCGGCGCACCCCGCCCTCCGGACGGCCTGAACCACCTCGGCGAGACCGAGTGGCGCGACGTGGACGCGGCCATCCGCTACGCCGTCCGGCAGGGCGCCGCGAAGGTCGTCCTGCACGGCTGGTCCACCGGCGCCACCATGGCCCTGCGCGCCGCCACGCACTCCGTGCTGCGCGACCGCGTCGCCGGACTCGTCCTGGACTCGCCGGTCCTCGACTGGCCGACCACCCTGCGCGCCCTCGCCGCCGCCCGCCGCACCCCCGGCGCCCTGCTGCCCCTCGCCGTCCGCGCCGCCCAGGGCCGCACGGGAATGCACGGCGACCGCGCCGAGGAGGCCGCCGCCCCGCCGCGGCTCGGGGCACCCGCCCTGATCTTCCACGGCCCGGACGACACCCTCGCCCCCTGGGCCCCCTCCCGCCGCCTCGCCGCGGACCGCCCCGACCGCGTCACCCTGCGCACGGTCCGCCACGCCCCGCACGGCGCCATGTGGAACGTCGACCCCGCAGGCTACGAAGAGGCCCTCCGTCGCTTCCTGACACCGCTGATCTAGACAGGTACGGCTCATTCCGTTTAGTGCCGGACCAAGGCGCTCCTCACCGTCGTCGAGCCCCTGTGGGACCCGTGCCTTGGCCACCCCTGTAGCCCGCTGTGACATTCCGTTTGGGTTTTCGGACCGTCAACCGGGAGACTGCCCCCGTGACGTCCCGTAATCCGCGCGACTCCAGGCTCCGACTCGTCAGCCCGCGAACCCTGGCCGCCGCTCCCCGAGCAGCAGTGAACCAGCGCCGCCGACCGGCTCCCAGGCCCCCGGAGGGCACCCCGCCGCCCGTGGAACTCGCCCGCATGGCCCGCGCCGTCCTGGCCGACGCCGCAACCGTCGCCCGCTGGGCCGACACCGCGCTGCGCCCCGGCCGCGAGGGCGCCGACGCGGACGGCAAGGGCACCCTCTCCGACGCGACCGCCGAACGGGCCGCCGCCGAGCTGGGCCTGACCCCGGATCAGGTCCGCCACGACTGGGACACGGCACGCCTGGCCGGCCTCGTCGAGGTGCACGGCGACAGCGCCCGCCCCGGCTGGCGGCTGCGTGCCTGGCACCGCGACGACAGCGCCGTACTGCGCGGCTGGGTGGCGCTCTTCGACGCCTGGTCCATCGCCCACCCCGAGCCCGCGGACCTCGAACCCGCCGCCGTGGCCGAGGTCGTCTCGGCCATGCCCCAGGTGCTCTCCTTCCTCCAGCTCTCCGCCGGCCCCGTCCCCGTGGAACAGCTCCTCGACCTCCTCGAACAGCGGGTCATCGAACTGCGCACCGAGCGCTGCGAGATCCCGTACGGGCCGCAGCCCGAGCCGAGCACGGAACCCGGCGCGGAGGACACCCCGCTCGCCCCCCTCACCCCGCTCCTCGAATGGTCCCTGCGCGCCCTCGCCTCCGTCGGCGCCCTGACCTACGGCGACGCCCAGGCCACGCTCACCCCGCTCGGCAGCTGGGCGGTGTGGGTGAAGCTGGAGCAGATCTGCGTCGCCGCGCAGAGCCCGGCCGGGAACATCGAGGTCGCCGCCGAGGACATGCTCCGCGGCTGCGCCCAGCTGCGCCCGAACGCGGCCCGCGCCGAGTACCGCGCCTGGCTCGCCGCCCGCCCCGTCGGCGCCGCCGTCACCGAGCTCATCGACGCCGCCCGCGGCGAGGACGCGCTCATCCGCGGCCTCGCCTTCGAGGCGCTGCGCGTGGTCGGCGCCCCCGCCGAGCCGGACGTACGCACCGTCGTCGACGAGACGCCGCTACGCCCCTACGCCCTGCTGTGGCTCGCCGAGCACGATGGCGCCGACCCCGAGGACGCCCACGAGGTGCTCACCCGCGAGGAGGCCACCTGGCTATGGGTGGACACGGCCGCGGCCGTCGCCGACCACGGGGAGGCCCCGCTCCTCGTACGGCACCTGGAGTCCGCCGTGCAGGCCACGGTGCCCGCGCTGCTCGACGAGGTCCGGGCGGTAGGGCACCCCCGCACCGTCCAGGTCCTGGTCGCCCTAGCCGCCGCCCACCCCGACCCGGCGCTCGCCAAGGCCGTCCGCAGGGCCGCCTTCCAGGTGCACACCGGAGGCAGCTGACCGAGGGAGGCGAAGATCGCCGGCCGGGTGGGGCGGGGGTCAGCCGCCTGTCTCGGGGGCGTACGTGCCGAAGCTCCACACATTGCCCTCGGCGTCCCGGGCCATGTAGTCCCGCGACCCGTAGTCCTGGTCCGTCGGGGGCATCAGGATCTCCACCCCGTGCTCCACGGCCCGCCGGTGGTGGGCGTCCACGTCGTCCACGACGATGTACACCCCGGTGGGCCCCGCTCCCTTCATCGCACTGTCGAAGGCGCTGCCGGTGCCCTTGGAACCCAGCATCACCGCCCCGTTGCCCTGCACCAGCTCGGCGTGCACCACCGCCCCGTCCTCACCCTCGTACACCGAGAGCTCGGTGAAACCCAGCGCCTCCGTGAGCTGCCTGATGGCCGCCTTGGCGTCCGCGTACAGCAGTGTCGGATAGATGCTCGGACGTCCGTCGCTCTTGCCTGCCATGCCGATCACGACCTCTCCGTCGCCCGGAATGCGACCTGCTGCTCAGTTTGGCACCCGGCACTGACACCGCCCTGCCCAGCGAGCGGACCTCCCGCCGACCGGGCGGACGACCGGGCGGACGACCGGGCGGACGACCGGGCGGACGACCGAGCGGACGACCGAGCGGACGACCGGGCGGACGACCGAGCGGACGACCGAGCGGACGACCGAACGGGGGACCTGCCGCCCCCGGTCCGCGGCGCCACCCGGGACGTCCACCCCGGCCCGCCTACGCTCGGCGCCCCATGCGCAGTCGTTTCCCGTCGGCCCTCCCCGCCGTCCCCGCCGTCCCCCTCGTCCACCCCCTCATCCTCCCGCTCCTTCTCGCCCTCCTCACGATCCCGGTCCTCCTCGCGGCGCACCAAGCCCGGCCCGCCCCCTACGGCGACCGGTTCACCGTCCACGCGCGCGTGGAGCACGCCACCGCACTCCGACTGCACACGACGAAGGGCGCGGTCACGGCGTACGACCCGGAAACCGGCGGCCCCCGCTGGACCCACACCCGACCGGGGCACCGGCCGCTCGCGGTGCTCCCCGCGCGCGTGCGCACGATCGCACTGTGGGAGGACGGGCTGGTCACCGCCACCGACGGGGACACCGTGCGGTGGCACCGGGCCCTGCCGAACGCCGGCGCATGGCTCGCGGACCACGGCGGAACCGGCGTCCTGCGGCTGCTCGACCCCCGCATGCTCGCCGTCGTCACCCCCGACCGCGTCACCGCCTACCGAGTCGTCGACGGAGACCTCCGCTGGGTGCTGCCCGCCCACCGTGGCTGCGCCTTCGCCCCCGGCCGAGCGGTGCGCCACGGGACCACACTTCTGCTCGCCCAACCCTGCGCGGGGGACAGCGACGCGTCCTGGACGTCCCAGCTGGTCCCCGTCGACGACCTCGGCCGCGTCACCCCGCACCGCAGACCGCTCGGCAACGAACTCCCTTGACCGGCCCCGCTACCGGCGGCAGGCCGATGTCCGGGGCGGGCGCCGGTGACCGAGACCACGTGATCCCTTGCGACGCGGGCGGAAAACCGCTTGCTGCCCCCAGTTAGAATCGGCCCATGGCCATTCTCCTCGCGCATTAGACGGCGGGAACGCCCTCAGCCGCCCACCCGTCACCCCCATCCGCTCTGGAGTCTGTCCGTGATCTCCGCCTCCGGTATCGAGCTGCGCGCCGGTGCCCGCGTCCTCATCGAGTCCGCCACCTTCCGTGTCGCCAAGGGCGACCGCATCGGCCTGGTCGGCCGCAACGGCGCCGGCAAGACCACCCTCACCAAGTGCCTGGCCGGCGAGGGCATCCCGGCCGGCGGAACCATCACCCGCTCCGGCGAGGTCGGCTACCTCCCGCAGGATCCCCGCACCGGCGACCTCGATGTCCTCGCCCGCGACCGCATCCTCTCCGCGCGCGGCCTCGACGTACTGATCCGCAAGATGCGGGAGAACGAGCAGCGCATCGCCAACGGCAAGGGCGGCACCCGTGAGAAGGCGCTGAAGCAGTACGAGCGCCAGGAGACCGAGTTCCTCACCAAGGGCGGATACGCCGCCGAGGCCGAGGCCGCCACCATCGCCGCCGCGCTCAACCTGCCCGACCGGGTGCTCGGCCAGCCGCTGCACACCCTCTCCGGCGGCCAGCGCCGCCGTATCGAGCTCGCCCGCATCCTGTTCTCCGACGCGGACACGCTGCTCCTCGACGAGCCGACGAACCACCTCGACGCCGACTCGATCGTCTGGCTGCGCGACTACCTCAAGACCTACCGCGGCGGCTTCATCGTCATCTCCCACGACGTCGACCTGGTCGAGACGGTCGTCAACAAGGTGTTCTACCTGGACGCCAACCGCGCCCAGATCGACGTCTACAACATGGGCTGGAAGCTCTACCAGCAGCAGCGCGAGGCCGACGAGAAGCGCCGCAAGCGCGAGCGGCAGAACGCCGAGAAGAAGGCCGCCGCGCTGCACTCTCAGGCCGACAAGATGCGCGCCAAGGCCACCAAGACCGTCGCCGCGCAGAACATGGCGAAGCGCGCCGACCGGCTGCTCGCCGGCCTGGAGGCGGTCCGCGTCTCCGACAAGGTCGCCAAGCTGCGCTTCCCCGAGCCCGCGCCCTGCGGCAAGACCCCGCTCACCGCCGAGGGCCTGTCGAAGTCGTACGGCTCGCTGGAGATCTTCACCGACGTCGACCTGGCCATCGACAAGGGGTCCAGGGTCGTCATCCTCGGCCTCAACGGCGCCGGCAAGACCACCCTGCTCCGCCTGCTCGGCGGCGTCGAGAAGCCCGACACCGGCCAGGTGATCGAGGGCCACGGCCTCAAGCTCGGCTACTACGCACAGGAGCACGAGACCCTCGACCCGGACCGCACGGTCCTGGAGAACATGCGCTCGGCCGCGCCCGACATGGACCTCGTCGAGGTCCGCAAGGTGCTCGGCTCGTTCCTGTTCTCCGGCGACGACGTCGACAAGCCGGCCGGAGTCCTCTCCGGCGGCGAGAAGACCCGTCTCGCCCTCGCGACCCTCGTGGTGTCGTCGGCGAACGTCCTCCTCCTCGACGAGCCGACCAACAACCTCGACCCGGCCAGCCGCGAGGAGATCCTCGGCGCGCTGCGCACCTACAAGGGCGCGGTCGTCCTCGTCACCCACGACGAGGGTGCCGTCGAGGCGCTCCAGCCGGAGCGGATCATCCTGCTGCCGGACGGCGTCGAGGACCTGTGGGGCGCGGACTACGCGGACCTCGTCGCGCTCGCCTGATCAAGCGCCCGCACGGAACGGCTTGATCAACTGCGTATGGATCATTCGGCCCATCCGTGATCCATCATCTGTGTGAGATCTCCTCGTACCGAGGTGTGTCGTACATCGATTTCACGGCCGGGCCCTTCTACGCGAAGGGCCCGGCCGTCGTGCGTCTCTGACCTGGCACTTCGTGGATGCACCCGTTCGGCCGTACGGACGAGACCGGGCGGAATTGCGGATTCCGTTCGTGGGGGTGTGCTCCTGTCGTCAAAACCTTGTCTCACGGACCTTGCCGAATGGGTGGCCATCACGCCCCAGAGGGGTGATCATGAGGAGACCAGAGCGCACTTCCCATGAGGAGGACCGGGTGGCCGAGACTCTGAAGAAGGGCAGCCGGGTTACCGGCGCCGCGCGCGACAAGCTCGCGGCAGACCTGAAGAAGAAGTACGACTCCGGTGCGAGCATTCGGGCGCTGGCCGAGGAAACCGGCCGCTCGTATGGCTTCGTACACCGGATGCTCAGCGAGTCGGGCGTCACGCTTCGAGGGCGTGGCGGGGCGACGCGGGGCAAGAAGGCCGCTTCGGCCTGACCCCGGGCGCCCCATCGGCTTCGATGGTGGCCACCCGGTCGGTCGCGTGATCGGCCGGGTGGTTACTGTGCAGTCACTTTGCATCGCTGCATCGCTCTGCTGACCGCACCCATCGGAGGCGCCCCATGGCTTCGCTCGAACCGCTGCTCGACAAGGACGGCGTACGGCTCACCGTCGACGAGGCGATCGCCACGGTGACCCTGACCAACCCGGCCAAGCGCAACGCGCAGAGCCCCGCTCTGTGGCGAGCGCTCACCGAGGCCGGGCGGCTGGTTCCGGGCACGGTCCGTGTCGTTGTGCTGCGTGCCGAGGGCAAGTCGTTCTCCGCCGGGCTCAACCGGCAGATGTTCACGCCCGAAGGCATCGAGGGCGAGCCGTCGTTCGTCGATCTCGCGCGCCTCGATGACGCCGGGCTCGACGCGACCATCGCCGATTTCCAGGAGGCGTTCACCTGGTGGCGGCGCAGCGACATCGTGACCGTCGCCGCCGTGCGGGGCCACGCCGTCGGTGCGGGCTTCCAGCTCGCGCTCGCCTGTGATCTGCGCGTCGTCGCGGACGACGTGCAGTTCGCCATGCTCGAAACCAGCCTTGGGCTCGTGCCCGACCTCACGGGTACGCATCCGCTGGTGAGCCTCGTGGGGTACGGCCGTGCGCTGGAGATCTGTCTCACCGGGCGCTTCGTCCAGGCGGAGGAAGCGGAGCGGATCGGCCTTGCCAACCTTGCCGTGCCCGGGGAGCAACTCGACGACGCGGTACGGGACTTGGCGGCCGCGCTCGTGGCCGCGCCGCGGGATGCGGTGATCGAGACCAAGGCGTTGTTGCGCGGGGCGCAGGGGCGGTCGTACGACGAGCAGCGGGCGGCGGAGCGGGCGGCTCAGGCTCGGCGGCTGCGGGATCTGGCGGGCCTCGGGGAGTAGCCGCGAGGGTCAGCCGGCGGCCGTGATGTCGACGGCCGTGATGAGGACGGCCGTGATGAGGACCGTCACCGTCGGGTGGTCCGGCAGGGCGTCGCGTACCGCTGTGCGTACCTTGCGGGCCACGTCCAGGCTTCGGTGCTCCTCCGTCACCGCCAGTTCGACGCGTACATGGCGGCGGGGGAGGGCCGGCCCTGCGTCGTCGATGTGGACCGCGTGACCCAGGCCGCCCAGTGCGCCGGTCAGGTGGGTGACACCCGGGACGGAGAGCGCGGCGGCGGCCACGCGGGACTCCTCGTCGTCGCCGGACGGGGGAGGTTGGACGACGGCGGGCTCCTCGCTCGGTCGGACCGGGACCTCGTCGGAGTCCAGCAAGCCCGTCACCCGAAGGTCGACCTCCGTCACCGTCAGGCCCAGTCGCTCCGTGGCGGCGGTGGCGAGCGCGGCGCGGAGCCGGGTCGCCGCCGCCGGGAAGGGCTCGGCGGCCGGGTGGGCCGCGGCCAGGAAGTCGGCGGTGATGCGGAGAGGGCCGGGTGGGAGGGCGCTCGGCGGAGGCGGTACGGCGGGGGCGTACGACTGCTCCGGCTCGGCGAGGGAGATGCGGAGCGCGCCGAGAGCGACCCCACGCATCGAGGCGGTCACACGGCGCAGTACCGCGGCGGCCGCCTCCTCCGTGATCCAGGCGCCGTCGCGCGGGCCGCCCAGGGGGAGCACCCGGCCGAGGCCGAGCTGCCGCCGTACTGCCTTCGTCCACTCGTCCGCCGTCATTGCTCCAGCCTGCCGCATCCCCTGCGCGCGGTGGCGCAACCGCGCTTACTGTGGGCGAAGGGGGATGAAAAGGGGTCGACCGGAAGGGACGGTGCGGCATGAGCGACATCACGGAGCGGAGCCGGACGGAGGGCCCTGACACGACCAAGGAGCCGTCGCAGGGAGCCCACAAGGCGGCCCGGCGCGGCGGCGGCGATCCGGCGACCCGGGGGCGCACGACCATCGCCGACGGTGTCGTCGAGAAGATCGCCGGGCTCGCCGCGCGGGACGTCGTGGGCGTGCACGCCATGGGCAGCGGCCTGTCCCGCACCTTCGGAGCCGTACGCGACCGGGTGCCCGGCGGGGGCACCAGATCCGTCACCCGGGGTGTGAAGGCCGAGGTCGGCGAGGTGCAGACCGCGCTGGACCTGGAGATCGTCGTCGACTACGGGGTGGCCATCGCCGATGTCGCCCGGGTGGTGCGGGAGAACGTCATCGCGGCCGTCGAGCGGATGACGGGCCTGGAGGTCGTCGAGGTCAACATCGCGGTCAGCGACGTGAAACTGCCGGAGGAAGAGGACGAGGAGCTGGAGTCCCGTATCCGTTGAGCCGCCCAAGAGGCACCCGGCTCCGACGAGCCCGCGGGACACGCAGGGGACGCAGGGGACGCAGGAGATGCAGGAGACGCAGGAGACGCAGGAGATGCAGGAGACGCAGGAGGAGCACAGCATGAGCTTGGCCGTGGTCGGCCTGATCGCCGGAATGGCGCTGGGCTTCGCCGGGTACTTCGGCGGATTCGGCGCCTTTCTGCTGGTGGCGGCGCTGGGTGCCGTCGGCTTCGTCGTCGGCCGGTTCCTGGAGGGCGACCTGGACCTGGGCGATTTCTTCCGCCCTCGTGACGACCGGCGCCGATGACCCCCGTCGGTGTCGCGCCCGGCGAGCGTGGGGCGACCCGGATCGCCGACCGGGTGATCGCGAAGATCGCCGCACAGACGGCGCGCGAGGCGTTGGAAGCCCGGCCGCCGGACTCCGCGCCCCCGTACGCCACGGTCGTGGTCGCCCATGAGACCGCGCGCATCCGGGTCAGCCTCGAACTCCCCTACCCCTCCGACATCGGTGGCCAATGCGCTGCGGTGCGTCGCCATGTCGCCGAGCGGGTAGGGACGTTGGCGGGAATGCAGGTGTCGGAGGTGGCCGTCCAGGTGGAACGGCTGCATCTGACGCCCGCACACGACGTGGCACAGGCGAGGACGCGATGAGCGAACCCGAGCGCTCCGAAGGCACCACTCAACGACTGCCCGTGATGGAGAAAACCGAGGAGCAGGCGACCGACCGCGGCGCGGACCAGCCGGATCAGCCGGACCAGTCGGCGTCCGCCGCCGCCTACGACCCGCTCCCCGTCCTCGACGGGGAGAACGGCGGGGAGAAGCGTTTCTGGTCCGCGCGCCGCGTCCCCGCGGGCATCCTCGCGCTGCTGCTCCTCGTCGGCGCGGGCCTCTTCCTGTACGACGTCGCCGCCGTCCGCGCCGACCGTCCCCCGATGGGGTGGCGCCGTTCGCTGGCCCGCGAGCTCGCCGAGCGCCCCCTCGACGACGCCTGGGTGCTGGCCGGCGCCGGGCTCACGGTCGCCCTCGGCCTCTGGCTGCTTGTGCTCGCCGCGACCCCCGGCCTGCGCGACATCCTGCCGATGCGCCGCGTCCACCCCGGTGTACGGGCCGGACTGCACCGGGTCGCCGCCGCGCTGGCCCTGCGCGACCGGGCCATGGAGGTCTCCGGCGTGCGGTCCGTACGGGTCCGCGTGGGACGGACGAGGGTCGACGTGCGCGCGGTGGCCCACTTCCGCGAACTCGACGAGGTACGGGCCGACCTGGACGCCGCCCTCGCCGATGGCATCCGAGCGCTGGGCCTCGCCCGGCCTCCCGCCCTGTCGGTGCACGTACGGCGCCCCGGCCGGAAGGGGTGAGGCGTGATGCTGAGGATCGTCAACAGGGTGCTGCTCGGCATCGCCGGGCTGGTACTGCTCGTGACCGGAGCCGCCGTACTCACTGTCGGGCTCGGCGTGGACCCGCCCTCCTGGTGGATCCACGACGGCCGGAACGACGTCCTGCTCAGCGACGCCGAACGGACACGCTGGCGAGACGCCGGCTGGTGGTGGCCCACCGTCATCGCCGTACTGGCCCTCCTCGTCCTGCTGGCCCTCTGGTGGCTGACCGCGGTCCTCCGCCGCCACCGTCTCGCCGAGGTCCTGGTCGACACCGGCGACGGCGAGGGCGCCCTTCTACGAGGCCGGGCCCTGGAAGGCGTCCTGACCACCGAGGCAACCCAGTTGGACGGCGTGGACCGGGCCCAGGCCCACTTGACCGGCCGCCGCAACGCCCCCGAGGCTCGGGTTCGTCTGCTGCTGCAGTCGCATGTGGACCCCGGGGACGCCCTGCGACACGTGACGACGGAGGCGATCGCCCACGCGAGGGATTCGGCGGGGCTTGCGGCACTCCCGGCGGATGTTCGACTGCGGGGGGTCAAGCACCGTGCGAGAAGGGTGAGTTGAGCGCACCTAGGGCGTGTTGCGAAAGTCCCGCCTGCCGCCCGACGCCTGGCACGCTCCCGCACTCTCGGCGTCTCCCCCACTCTGGCTTCGCTCGAGCGGGAGGGGCCCCCATGAGCGGGAGGGGCCCCCACCGCCGCACCGCGCGAAAGCCCACGTACATCCAGTCCATCTACAGGGCCTTCCGCCCGGCACGCCGAGAGCACGCTCCCCCACTCTCGGCTTCGCTCGAGCGGAGGGACCCCCATGACGCCGCCCGGCCCGCCCTCCGGGCGGACGACGGGACTTTCGCAACACGCCCTAGGGGCGCGGCCGTCAGAACCCGTGCCGCATCCCACCATCCACAGGCACCATGATCCCCGTCAGATAAGACGCGGCCGGAGACAACAAGAACGCCGCCGTACGCCCGAACTCCTCCGGCCGCCCGTACCTCCGCAGCGGAATCCGCGACTCATGCGCGGCACGAGTGGCCTCCGGATCGGCGGACATCCCGTCCAGCTCCCGCACCCGATCCGTGTCGATCCGGGCCGGCAGCAACCCCACGACCCGTATCCCCCGCGGACCCACCTCGTCGGACAGGGACTTCGCGAAACCCGCCAGCCCGGGCCGCAACCCGTTCGAAATGGTCAGCCCGGGAATCGGCTCGTGCACGGACCCGGACAGCACGAACCCGATGACGCCCCCCTCACCCAGCTCCGCCGCCGAGGCCCGCGCCAAGCGAACCGCCCCCAGGAACACCGACTCGAACGCCGCGGTCCACTGCTCGTCCGTGTTGTCCGCGACGAACCCCGGCGCGGGCCCGCCCACGCTCACGAGAATCCCGTCGAACTGCCCGAAGCGCTCGCGTGCGGCGGCGATGAGCCGGGCCGCTGCCTCCGGGTCGGAGTTGTCGGCGGCCACCCCCACCGCGTTCGGCCCCAGTTCGGCGGCGGCCGCGGCCGCGCTCTTCTCCTCGCGCCCCGTGACGATCACCTTCGCGCCGTCGGCGACGAGTTCCCGCGCGGCGGCGTTGCCCAGCCCGCGGGTCGCGCCGGTGACGATGTAGACACGGTCCTTCAGCCCAAGATCCATGGCCCCTATCCTGCCTCGTCCCCGTCGAACAGGGCGAGGGCGGTACCGACGAGACCGACGTGACTGAACGCCTGCGGGAAGTTCCCGAGCTGCCGGCCCGCGACGGGGTCGTACTCCTCCGCGAGCAGCCCCACGTCGTTGACCAGCCCCACCAACCGTTCGAACAGCTCGCACGCCTCCTCCGTACGGCCGGTCAGATGCAGGGCGTCCGCGAGCCAGAACGAGCACACGAGGAACGCGCCCTCGCTGCCCGGCAGCCCGTCGATGGACGAGGCGGCGGGCCGGTGGTCGGAGCTGTAACGGCGGACGAACCCGTCGTGGCTCAGCTCCGCGTTGATCGCGTCGACCGTGCCGACGACCCGGGGATCGTCCGGCGGCAGGAAACCCACGACGGGGATGAGCAGCAGTGAGGCGTCGAGTTCGCGGGAGCCGTACGACTGGGTGAAGGTGTTGCGGTCGGCGTCGAAGCCGCGTTCGCACACCTCGTGGTGGATCTCCTCGCGCAGCGCGCGCCAGCCGTCGAGGTCGCCGCTCAGTTTCGGCTCCATCTCCAGGGTGCGGACGGCCCGGTCGGCGGCCACCCAGGCCATCACCTTGGAGTGGGTGAAGTGCCGGCGCGGCCCGCGCACCTCCCACAGCCCCTCGTCCCGCTTCCGCCACACCGACCGCAGGTACTCCATCAGCGCGGACTGCATCCGCCACATGTGCGGCTTGGTGGGCAGGCCCGACCGCCGGGACAGGGCCAGGGAGTCGATGACCTCGCCGTACACGTCCAACTGCGTCTGCCGTACGGCGTCGTTGCCGATGCGGACGGGGCGCGAGCCCTCGTAACCGGCCAGCCACGGCAGCTCGTTTTCCGGTATGCGCCGCTCCCCGGCGAGGCCGTACATGACCTGAAGATCCGCCGGGTCGCCGGCGACCGCCCGGAGCAGCCAGTCGCGCCACGCCTCGGCCTCCTCCTGGTAGCCGCAGGACAGCAGGGCGCCGAGGGTGAGGGTGGAGTCGCGCAGCCAGCAGTGGCGGTAGTCCCAGTTGCGTACGCCGCCGATCTCCTCGGGGAGGGAGGTGGTGGCGGCGGCGACGATGCCGCCGGTCGGTTCGTACGTGAGCGCCTTGAGGGTGATCAGGGAGCGGACCACGGTGTCCCGGTACGGGCCGTCGTACCGGCAGCGTCCGGCCCAGGACCGCCAGTCGTCGAGGCTGGAGCGCAGCGACTCGTACGGGTCGAGCAGGCGGGGGCGGGGTTCGTGCGAGGGATGCCAGGTGAGCACGAGCGCGACCTTGTCCCCCCGCTCCACGGGGAACTCCGCGTAGGTGGCGCGGCCTTCGCTCCAGGTGAGCACCTCGGGTTCGCTGCGCAGCCACACCGCGTCCGGTCCCGCGACCGCCACGCGATGCCCGTCCGACCGGCGCATCCACGGCACGACCGAGCCGTAGTCGAAGCGGAGTCGGAGCGTGCTGCGCACGGTCACCCGGCCGTCCAGGCCCTCGACGAGGCGTACGACGTCGGGGGAGCGGTCGCGCTGCGGCATCAGGTCGGTGACACGCACCGTGCCCTCGTCCGTCTCCCACTCGCTGTCCAGGACGAGCGTGTCGTGCCGGTAAGCGCGCCGCGTGCAGGCGTCGGCCCCTCTGGGCGCGATCCGCCAGTGGCCGTTCTCCTCGTCGCCGAGCAGCGCGGCGAAGCACGCCGCCGAGTCGAACCGGGGCAGACACAGCCAGTCGATCGAGCCGCGGTTGCTCACCAGGGCAGCCGTCTGGTGGTCGCCGATCAGCGCGTAGTCCTCGATGTGGGGATGCACGGCGGACGGGTGCCCGGAAGCCCGATGATCACGCCGCCGACCGTGACCGACCGTCGTGACCGCCCACCAGCCCGGAGTCGTTCGGTCAGCCAGGCCCCGTCCCCGCCGTCGTCCCCCCGGCGCCCGAGAAGATGACGCCGGGGTCGGACGGGGCCTGGTTGAGGACCCACAGGCCGATCAGGGTGGCGAGGGCGAAGACGACCAGGACCAGGACGGCGAGGACGAGTCGGCGGCGGCGCTCGCGGCGCAGCCAGTCGCCGCGGGCCGCGCGGTACGCGTCCGGCGCGGCGTGCACCCCGCCCGCCAGCGCGGCCAGCGCCTCGCGCAGCTCCCGCTCGGTGCGGTCCCGGCCGGTGTCGTTGTCGGCGTTCCTGCCGGTGGTGTCGTTCATCGCCGGGCCTCCATCGCCTGGGTCAGGGCGGCGAGGCCGCGTGCGGTGTGGGTCTTGACCGAGCCGCAGGAGATGCCCATCGCGGCGGCGATCTCGCTTTCCTTCAGCCCGAGCCAGTGGCGCAGCACGAGCGCCTCCCGCTGCCGGGCGGGCAGTTGCTGGAGCGCGACGATGAGCACCCGCTGGTCGTCGTGGAGCAGCGCGGTGCTCTCGGCGGAGGCGACCAGTTCCTCCGGCGGTGTCTCCACATGCTTGCGGGCGACCTGGAGGTGCCGTATCCGCATCCGGGTCAGATTGCAGACCGTGGAGCGCAGATAGGCCTCGGCGGCCTCGGAGTCCCTCAGACGGCGCCACTTGCGGTAGATCTGGTAGTACGCCTCGGCCACCACGTTCTCGGGGTCGTCGGCGCCCAGCAGCACGGCGAGCCGCAGCATCGAGGAGTAGTGCAGCTCGAACAGCCGGGCGACACCGGCCTCGCGCTCCAGGTCGGCCGGATCGCTGAGCGCGCCCGGCGGCAACGCGGGGTTGGGAACCAGGGACTCGGCTGCCGGAGCCGGAGCCGGAGCCGGAACCGTCTGCCGGTCCGGCACGCGCGTGTGCTGTCTGCGTCTCACGGGTTGCTCGCTCCCGTCTCGGGGCGCCGCCTGACGGTCAGGCGGGACGGTAGGTCGGTCGCGTCGGCGCCGCGCGGGACGCCGAGCCGTTCGAGGACCGTGGTGCCGACCACGGCGACGGTCAGGTTCAGCAGGAGGGCGACGAGCCCGGCGTAGACCTCCAGGGATCCGCCGCCCAGCAGCACGATGGACGAGAACCCCTCGCGCACCACCAGGAACGTCCCGGCCACCATGCCCACACCCCACCCGGCGAGCAGCGCCCGCGGATGCAGCCGCCCGGTGAACAGGCCGACCGCCACCGCCGGGAAGATCTGCAGAATCCATACGCCACCGAGGAGTTGAAGGTTGATGGCGTCCTGGTCGCGCAGCCCGAACACGAACGCCACCGCCCCCACCTTCGCGGTCAGCGACACCGACTTGGCGATGCGCACCTGCCGCTTGGGCGTGGCGGTGGGCTGGAAGTACTCGACGTACACATTGCGTACGAAGCCGGTGGCGGCCGCGATCGACATCACCGCCGCCGGGACCAGCGCGCCGACGGTGATGGCGCCGAAGACCAGCCCGGCCAGCGGCCCCGGCATCAGCCGGTCCACCAGCATGGGGACGGCTGCCTCGGCACCGCCCTCGGGCGCCCGCACGCCGGTCGCCAGCGCCGCGACGCCGAGGAAGCCGAAGAGGGCCAGGAGTCCCGTCCAGGCGGGCAGCGCCACCGCGACCTTGCGCACGGTACGCGGCCCGTCGGCGGCGAACCCGGCGGTGAGCACATGCGGATACATCAGCAGCGCCAGCGCGGAACCCAGGGCGAGGGTGGCGTACGCGGGCTGCTGCTCGGGGGCCAGCAGCAGCGCGGACCCCTCGACGCCGGTACCGCTCAGCCGCGCCGCCGCCCCGTCGAAGACCGCGCCCGGACCGCCGAACCGCCGCAGCACCAGCCAGCACACGGCGGTCAGCGAGACGAAGACGGCCACCGCCTTCAGCGCCGAGATCACGGCGGGCGCCCGCAGCCCGTGCCGGTACGTCGCCACCGCGAGCCCCGCGAACAGCGCCACCATCACCAGATCACCGGCCGCGCCACGCGGATAGAGGCCCCCGGCCGTGAGCACCGCCCGGATGCCGAGCAGTTGCAGCGCCAGATACGGCATCGTCGCGAGGATCCCGGTCAGCGCGACCACCAGCGCCAGCGGCGCCGAACCGTACCGCCCGCGCACGAAGTCCCCCGCCGTGACGTACCCATGGCGCCGGGCCACCTCCCACAGCCGGGTCAGCAGCACGAAGGCGAGCGGGCAGACGATCACCGTGTACGGCACCGCGAAGAACGCGGGCGCCCCGTTGCCGTACGCCAGTCCGGGGATCGCGGTGAACGTGTACGCCGTGAAGATCGTGCCGCCGAGCAGCAGCCAGGTCCACACCGGGCCCAGCGCGCGATCGGCCAGCGCCCAGCCCTCCAGGGACGGCAGCCGGTCGCTGGGCCGCAGCCGGCGAGCGGTGACGGCGAGCAGCGACGCCCCGCCGATCACGGCGAGAAACGTCGCGGTCATGGCAGAGTCCGCCATGGGTCACCGTCCTTGGTGTGCCTGAGCCCCCGGGTGTGCCTGGGCCCTCGCCTGTTGGTTGCGCGGGTGGCCGATTCGGAGGACAGGGAACCGGCGGGAAATCTTCTGGAAATTCGCTGTCAACCACATTCGGCGGGTGGGCAACTCTTGCACAGACCCACAGGAAGCGGGAGGAGCACAGGTCATGGCACGGACCGTTCACCACCGGCTGCGGCGCGCCGCGATCGCCGTACTGCTCCTCGCGCCCGCCGCGGGCCTGCTCTGGGTCCCCTGGTACGCCGGCGCGGACCCACGGCTGGCGGGCACACCGTTCTTCTACTGGTACCAGCTCGCCTGGGTCCCGGGATGCGGCCTCTGCCTGCTCGCCGCGTACGCGCTGACGGACCGACATCGCTGAGCCGCATACCCCTTCTGTTGCACACCCGTTGAGGTCAGGAGCCGCCATGCCCACATCAGCCATGCCCGATTCCGGTCGTGAGGTGCCGGAAAAGTTCCGTATATCACCAAAATCCCTCGCGATCTGGATCGCTGTAGCCCTCGTCGGCGCCATCGGCTGGGCCGTGCTCGCCCTGTCCCGGGGTGAGGAGATCTCGGCCGTCTGGCTGGTCGTGGCGGCCCTCGGCTCGTACGCGATCGCCTACCGCTTCTACTCCCGCTTCATCGCCCGCCGGGTCCTCCAGGTCGACGACACCCGGGCCACCCCGGCCGAACGCCTCGAGGACGGGGTCGACTACCACCCCACCGACAAGCGGGTGCTGTTCGGACACCACTTCGCGGCCATCGCCGGCGCCGGCCCGCTGGTAGGCCCGGTGCTGGCGGCCCAGATGGGCTATCTGCCGGGCACGATCTGGATCATCGTGGGCGTGATCTTCGCCGGTGCGGTGCAGGACATGATCGTCCTGTTCCTCTCCATGCGCCGGGACGGCAAGAGCCTCGGCCAGATGGCCCGGGACGAGATCGGCAAGGTGGGCGGTGCCGCCGCGCTGATCGGCGTCTTCGCCATCATGATCATCCTGCTCGCGGTCCTCGCGATGGTGGTCGTCAACGCGCTGGCGGAGTCCGCGTGGGGCACCTTCTCGGTCACCATGACCATCCCCATCGCCCTCTTCATGGGCTTCTACCTGCGCTACCTGCGACCCGGCCGCGTCGTCGAGACCAGCTTCATCGGGGTGGCGCTGCTGCTGCTCGCCATCCTCGGCGGCGGCTGGATCCAGGACTCCTCGCTCGCCGAGTACTTCGTCTGGAGCCCCGAGACCCTGGTGTTCTGCCTGGTCGGCTACGGCTTCGTCGCCTCCGTGCTCCCGGTGTGGATGCTGCTGGCTCCGCGTGACTACCTCTCCACCTTCATGAAGGTCGGCACCATCGCCCTGATGGCCGTGGGCGTCGTGGTCGCGGCCCCGACCCTCAAGGCCGAGTCGGTCACCGAGTTCGCCTCCACGGGCACCGGACCGGTCTTCGCCGGATCCCTCTTCCCCTTCCTCTTCATCACCATCGCCTGCGGCGCCCTGTCCGGCTTCCACGCGCTCGTCTCCTCCGGCACCACTCCGAAGCTGATCCAGAAGGAGTCCCAGGTCCGGATGATCGGCTACGGCTCCATGCTCACGGAGTCCTTCGTCGCCGTGATGGCCCTGATCGCCGCCTGCGTCCTCGAACCCGGCCTGTACTACGCGATGAACTCCCCGGCCGCCCTGCTCGGCCCGACCGTGGAGAGCGCCTCGGAGGCGGTCCGGAACCTCGGCTTCACCATCACCCCCGACCAGCTCACCGCGGCGGCCAAGGCCGTCGAGGAACAGACGCTGGTGGGCCGCTCCGGCGGCGCCCCCACCCTGGCCGTGGGCATGGCGGAGATCTTCGCCGGGGTGTTCGGCGGTGCCGGGATGAAGGCCTTCTGGTACCACTTCGCGATCATGTTCGAGGCCCTGTTCATCCTGACTACCGTGGACGCGGGCACCCGCGTGGGCCGCTTCATGCTTCAGGACATGCTCGGCAACGTATGGAAGCCGATCGGCCGCGTCACCTGGAAGCCGGGCATCTGGATCACCAGCGCCCTGGTCGTCGGCGCCTGGGGCTACTTCCTCTACGCCGGTGTCACCGACCCCCTGGGCGGCATCAAGCAGCTGTTCCCGCTGTTCGGCATCGCCAACCAGCTGCTCGCCGCGGTGGCCCTGGCCGTCACCACCACCCTGCTGATCAAGCATGGCAAGCTCCGCTGGGCCTGGGTCACCGGTATCCCGCTCGCCTGGGACGTGGCCGTCACCTTCACCGCCGGCTGGCAGAAGATCTTCTCGGACAACACGGCGATCGGCTTCTTCGCCCTGCGCGACAAGTACGCGGCGGCCACCGACAAGGGCGAACTCCTGCCCGGCGCCACCAACATGGACGACATGCACACCATCGTCCTCAACAACACGGTCGACGGCGTGATCATGGCGATCTTCCTGCTGCTGGTCCTGACCGTCCTGGTCAACTGCGCCGTGGTGTGCGTCCGAGCCGTACGGTCCCCCGTCCCGCTGCCGACGACCGAGGCGCCGTACGTCGAGTCCCGCATCGACGCGCCGGAGCGGTCCGGGGAGCCGCTGGTGGGAGCGGAGTCGTGAGCCTGCGGCGCTGGGCGGGGGCCGTGCGCTGGTACCTGCGGGAGCTGACCGGGGAGGCGGAGTACGACCGCTACTGCGAACGGCACCGACGCCACCACCCGCAGGCCCCGGTCCCGACCCGGCGGGAGTACGACACACTGCGGACACGGCACCGGGAGGAGCACCCGCAGGGCCGCTGCTGCTGAATCCGCTGAATCCGCTGAATCCGCTGAATCCGGTGGGGTCGGAGCCCTCGGTACCCAAGCGCTGTGAAGCACCACGAGCGCTATACCGAAGCGGGCTCCGGCTCCTCCTCCTGCTCGGCCTCGGCGCCGTCCCCGCCGTCGCGGGTCTCGCGGCGGACCAGGATCACCCAGCCGATGGGGACGCCCGCGGCGAAGAGCCACCACTGGAGGGCGTACGCGTAGTTCAGCGCGGCGTTCTCGTCGCCGGGGCGGCCGAGGAGCTCCGGGGTGTCACCCTTCGGCTCGGGCGCTGTCAGGGCGAGGTAGCCGCCGAGGACCTGGGCCCCGAGGCGCTCCGCCTCCTGCTCGCTGTTGATCAGCATGATCTGCCGGTCCGGCAGATCCTTGAGATCCTTGATGCCGCTCGCCTCGGTCGTCTCGTCGGGCATCAGCCGCCCGGTGACGGTGACCTCACCGGCGGGCGGTGCGGGGATCTCCGGGAACTCGGTCTGCGTCGGGCCCGCCGGGACCCACCCGCGGTTGACGAGCAGGACCTTGCCGTCGTCGAGGACGAACGGGGTCAGCACATGGACGCCGATCTCGTCGTTGGAGTTCGTACGGCGGCGGACGACGACCTCGTCGTCGGTGTCGAAGCGGCCCTTCGCGGTCACGCTCCGATAGCGCTCGGCGCTGGTGACGGTGTGCCCGGGGGAGGTCAGCCGCTCCACGGGCACCGGCTTCGCGGCGAGCGCGTCGGCGACGAGCTGGTTCCGCGCGGTGCGCTCCTCGTAGCGGTCCATCTGCCAGATGCCCAGCCTGATCATCGTGGGGATCAGGAGAAGGGCGACCAGCGTGAGGATCACCCACTGCCGGGACAACAGGAAGCGGTACACCCCACGACCGTACAACTCGTGTCGTGGGGTGTTCCCGGCAGGGTGCGGTCAGACGCGGTCGACGATCCCCACCTTCCCTTCCGCCCGCGCACAGTGGGCGCCGCAGTACCAGTGGCCCTCTGCCTCGACGCCCTGACCGATGATCTGGACCCGGCAGTGCTCGCAGATGGGTGCCATGCGGTGGATCGCACAGGAGAAGCAGTCGAAGACATGGATCGCGCCCTGGGCGTGCACCTCGAAGGTCATTCCGTAGTCATTGCCACAAACTTCGCATCTCGCCATGCGCCACAGGGTGAGCCGTCACCGCCGCGCGGGCGAGCGGTCGGCGGGCGAGTCGCACGGCAATCACCCGTCCGTACGGGTCACCCGTCCGCGGACTCGACATCACGGAGCAGTTGCCCGAACGCCGCCTCGTCCACGACCGGCGTCCCGTACTGCCGGGCCTTGACCACCTTCGACGTGTGGGAGTCCGGGTCGTTGGTGACGAGCAGGCTGGTCAGACGGGACAGGCTGGTCGCGACATGCAGTCCCGCCTCGGTCGCCCGGTCCTCCAGCAGGTCGCGCTCGATCGACGTGTCCCCGGAGAAGGCGACCCGCATGCCCTGCTTGAGCGGTTTGCCGTCTTCGTAACGCCCCGGGTTGGGGTACGGACAGGGGGGACGCTTCCGGGAGGGCCGCCAACTGGTGGTCCGGTAACCGCCGCCGTAGCCACCGCCATGGCCCGCCTGCTGCCCGATACGCGGCGTGGCGCCCCCGGCTGCCCTGTCGGTCCACTCGGTCAGCGGCCGGCACTCGTGCAGCGGCAACCGTACGCCGCTCGCGGCCGCGGCCAGCAGACTCGGCCGGAACGCCTCCGCCAGCACCCGCGCGTCGTCCAGCGCGTGGTGCGCCCGCTGCTGTACGACCCCGAAGTGCGCCGCCAGCGACTCCAGCTTGTGGTTCGGCAGCGGCAGCCCCAGCTCCTTCGACAGCGCGATCGTGCACAGCCGTTGCCGCACCGGGGCCTCGCTCTCCGCGCGCGCGTACTCCCGGGCGATCATCGACCAGTCGAACACCGCGTTGTGCGCGACGAGGACCCGGTCCGCGAGCCGCGCGGAGAACTCCTCGGCGATGTCCTTGAACAGCGGCGCCCCTTCGAGCACATCACTCGTCAGCCCGTGAATCCACACCGGCCCCGGGTCCCGCTCCGGGTTGACCACCGTGTACCAGTGATCCTCGACCTCGCCCCGCGCGTCCAGCCGGTACACACCCGCCGAAATTATCCGATCGTCCCGACTCAGCCCGGTCGTCTCCACGTCGACGACCGCGTACCCCTTCGGGTACGCGGCCGGCCAAGGAACGGGGGACGCTGCGGTCGCACGGTCATCGAGCATGGTCCATGAGGATACGGGGCGGCGCTGACAGCCCAGGTCCGTACTCCCGCGGACTGCGGTGAAATTGTGTTCCGAACCGGGCGTTCATGGATCGGGTCTGTGTAATCCTGACCAGCGAGGCAGCGAGGCAGCGAGGCAGCGAGGCAGCGAGGCAGCGAGGCAGCGAGGCAGCGAGGCAGCGAGGCAGCGAGGCAGCGAGGCAGCGAGGCAGCGAGGCAGCGAGGCAGCGGGATCGAGGGGGAGGCCGCCGTACATGGGGGAGAGCCGACAGGCATTGATCATCGCCGTTCCGAAGTACGAACTTTCCGACCACTTCGAGGATTTGACGGAGACCGTCGGGCACGACGTCGAGCTGATGTCGGCCGCGCTGCACTCCTCCGGGTACAGCGTTGAACTCATCGGCGCCACCCCGGACGAGTCGGCCCTGGGTTCCCGGATCCGCAGCGCCATCAGCCGGGTGTGCGCCACCGCGCCCGAGGGCGGCACGGTTCTCATCCACTTCACCGGACACGGCCTCTCGGTGGACGGAGCGGACTATCTCGTTCCCTCGGACGCCCAGTTGACCTGGGCGACAACTCCGCCCCGCGTCGACGTCGAAAGTCTGATAGGCCTTGATCTGGCCAAGCTTCTGAAGGGCTGTCACGCCGACACCGTGCTGCTCACCGTCGATGCCTGCCGAGACGCGGACGAGACCGCCTCCTTCGGCGGCCCGGCCACCAACTTCCCCGCAGGACGGGACCGGATCGCCGTCCTCTTCGGCTGTGGCCCGGGACAGACCTGCGGATCGGACGAGAGACTCGGCAGCAACTTCACCCGTGCCCTCGCCGAGGCGCTGCACGCGGAGTCCTCGCCCCGTACCTTCCCGGAAGTCATCTCCCACACCGTCCGCAGGACGGCCGAGTTCGCCCGTGCGGCCCGTGAGGAGCAGACCCCCACGCCGCACTATGCGCCGAGCGGCCCGCAGGCGATCGAGGAGGTCGAACTCTGCGCCGGGCGGACCCTCCAGGAGGAGTGGACCCTCGCCGTGCGTGACGCCGAACTGTGGGCCGCTGTCTCCTGCGACGACGAGCGCCGCACCGAACTTCAGCAAGCGCTGGTCGAGTTGACGGCGCGGTGTGCCAAGTGGTGTGGTACCGCGCTCGCCGGGGTGCCCGACCCTTGGGCCGACGACGATTTCCCCGTACGGGTTCTGAAGAAGGGCTTGCGTCCCCTGCTCGCGCCTTCGCAGACGCAGGGCGGGCCGCTGCTGGACGGCGGTGAGTTCGCGGCACTTGCCGCGGCGCCGTTCGTACGGGAGGCGGTCTACGCCATGGGAGTCAAAAGCGCGGCCGCTGTGGCCCCCTTCCAACTCGACCCGGCGATCGGCGGCGTAGCCCGTGATTCGGAACGGGTGGATCTGGAGCACACATTTGCCGCCCATTCGCTGCTGTGGCGCAAGGGCCGCGAGCTGGCCGGGCGGGGCCGACGGGAGGATGCCACGGCGGTCGCCGCCTGGCTCCTACGCCGCCACGTCAGCGCCAAGGAGGAGCTGTGGGACGCATACGCTCCTCAACTGCTCGCTCCCCTGGCCAAGGCGATGATCGGCGACGACGCACCCTCGGCCCGGATCGGGGAACTCACCGACGAGTTGGTGAGCGTCTGCCGACAGACGGCTCTCGCCCCTACCCAGCCGTACGAAGGGGAGCGGGAGCCGTCCGACACGCGCTGGAGCCTGGACGAACTCGAACGGCCGGACGGAATCCCGGAGCGCTGGCGCCCGCGCGAATTGTCCTGGCTGCTCGGCGTCGCCGGCCTGCTCGGCGGTGACCTCCGGCAACTGCCCGGTGTCCTGGTCGACAACATCGGCATCACAGACGGTCTGCGTCCAGCTGAGGCGGTCGTGAGCGTGCGGAGGCTGCGCTGGGCTCGCGACCGGCTGACCAAGGCCCTGGACCTGTCCCTCGACTGTCCTCACCCCGCCATCCACGCCGGTCTGGAGGCCCTCACCGGCTGGGTCGACGACGCGGTGCAGAACATCCGCCAGTACCTGGCCCCGGCCGAGCCCGGCGATCTGCTGGCTCATCTGCCGGTCCGCGTCACCTGCCGCAAACTGCGACCGCAGTACGACACCACGACCAAGAGCCGCGCCTACGGGATGCCACTGATGCGCTTCAGCCTCGCCGAGGACGAAATGCGCGAACTCCTCATGGGTAACCGTCTCTATGGCGACCGTACGCTCGCCCTGCGCGAGCTCTTCCAGAACGCCCTCGACGCCTGTCGCTACCGCCAGGCCCGACTGCGCTACGGCAAGGCCGCCCAGAAGATCCCCTACACCTGGGCGGGCGAGATCGTCTTTCGTCAGGGAACCGACGAGCAGGACCGTCCCTATGTGGAGTGCGAGGACAACGGGGTCGGGATGGGCCACGAGACCCTGCGCGGCACCTTCGCCAGGGCCGGGCGCCGCTTTGAGCAGTCTCGCGAATTCCGTAGGGAACAGGCCCAGTGGCGCCGGGCGGATCCGGAGCTGAGGATCTACCCCAACAGCCGTTTCGGCATCGGCGTCTTCAGCTATTTCATGCTCGCGGACGAGATCAGCATCTGGACCAGGGTCACCGACGAGTACGGGCGTGCCGACACCGGTGGCGGGCTGCGTGTGGACATCGCGTCCAGCGGAAGCCTGTTCAGGATCCGCAGGAGTGAGGAAGCACAACCCGTCGGAGGGACCCGTATTCGCCTCTATTTGCAGGCGGACGACGTGGACGTGGCCGGGGAACTCGGCAAGCACATCTGGCGGTCCGACTTCGCGATGCGGGTGGAGCAGGACGGGGAGACCACCCGGACCTGGGAGGAGAAGAAGCTCTATTACTTCGGGGATCACACCAGGCCGGTCGAGGCGGGGCCGGACATGTGGTTTGTCGAAGGGGTGGGGTGTCTGCTGGCGGACGGTGTCCAGGTGAACCCGGACACGATGCTTGATTCGAAGTCCCGCAGCGCCCGTGCATGGCTCGGCGAGGAGGGGCACAGATATCCGTTCTCCGTCGAGGAAAGCAGGGAGTGGCATGACACGACCAGGCATCCGTTCGGGTGGGTGTTGGATCTCCGCGAGACGCACGTACCCGACATCAGCACCAATCGGAATGACCTGCTGGCCTATGACCGGAGCTGGGTCGACGAACGCATCTACCAAGCCTGTGGGGATTTCCGCGCACCCGACTGGCTGACCATGGAATGGCTCTGGGCCTTCGGCAGGTTGCACCCCGTCGCCGCTGTTCGTCTGACGGAACACTTGCTGGCTCGCCATGCACGTGTGACCAGTCGGCTCGGGTTGAACAGGAATACGGTCGTCGAGCTTCGGAAAGTCGGTTGCTTCCCGCTGGACTCGGACCTGGTGGCGCTCCGCAAGGACTTCGGGAACTCGCTGTTCTCAGGTTTCTTTCGCACGGAGTCCGTGACGGCCTGGCGGGCCGGTGTGCTGCGGTCGGAAGGCGTACCGTTGGGAAAGGACGTGTCTGCGCTGCCGATCCCGGAGACGATCGAGGGATATCCGGAGCCGCAAGCGTGGGAAGTACAGGTTGGCGGCAGGCACTACGAACTCTTCGCCTCTGTGAGGGAAGCTGCGCTGTCCCCCTTGCCGGAGGAGGCACTCACCCTTGGCACGGTGTTGCGCCGCCTGCGGCGCTACGCCATCACAGGGCTGCGACTCCCCGCGCTGTCCGAACCCGACGCTGCGCATCGTATGGTGCTCGACTCACTGGACCGGCGGATCCTGCTGGGTTACTACATCGGCGGCGGACTTCTCTCGTACACGGGTCTCGAACCGATGACCATGACGGAGACTTTCAATCGCTTCAGCGTGGATCTGGAACTGCCACTGCGCGAGGCCGTGAGAAGAGCACGCCGCTTTGCGGATGCGGGCTTCGCGATGCACGTGCCGGAGACCGCGGCAGAACCGCCGGCTGACCTAGTCGCCACACAGAGGGACCTCTACGTGTTGTCCTGGCATCCCCACCTAGCCCCGGCCGGGGAGCGCTCCCTGAGAGGCCGCCCGAGCCGGCGGGAGTACGAGGAAGTGCTCGACCGGTACCAATGGCTCGGCCTGCCTTTAGAAGAACTGCCCGGTGAGGCGATCGAGCCCGAGTCGGCGGAACCGTCAGAGGACGAGCCTGTCTCTGTTCGGACGGAGGAGCAGAGAGACGAGTTCCGGCGGGCCTTCGGGATGTCCTGGTACGAGGAGAATGCTGACCTGTCCCTTCGTCAACTCGCGCAAGCTTCCGGGATGCTGGCACTTTCCGTCGCGGAGGTCGCCGAGCGGTACTCGGATGTGTTCGCGTGGCGGAACCTACGCGTTCCGGATCTGGGCGATCTGGCGGATCGGACCTTCACCCAGCTCGAAAGCGATCTGCTGGGTGGCGCTTTGGACGCCTGGGACTCGCCTCACGATGCGCGCGCCACGCGCTGCCCTGCACCGCTGGCCGACACGGCTGTCACGGTGTGCAAGGTGCAGGAGACCGAGACGGAAGTCGTCGAATGCCTGGAAGGACTTGCGGCCCTCGGCCTTGTGGAGAGCGAGGCGCCTCTCCTGGTCCACCGCTGGCGCTGTATACCGGCCGGCGACTGGAAGCTCTTCCCGGTGGATGACTTGCTGGCGGGTAGCCACGTCAACTACGAACTTCGTCACGAAATACCCCATGCCGTCCGCGAAGGAATCACGCTCCTCTATGTCTTCTCGGTCTCGGCATACGCCGAGACGTCCGTGGACGAGGCCCGTAGTCGCCTCAGATCCCTCGGGCCTCTTCTCGGCCTCGACACGTCACCTCTAGCGATACGGCTTGACGCCTCCGTGGCTTCGGCTCGCCCCACCGACGCAGACGTCAACGCATGTTGTGACACCGACGATTCGCGACTCCGCTGGCTGCAACCGACCGCGGCACGTCTCGTGGCCCATGCTCTCGCGGCCGGCGGGACCCTCGGCGAGAGCCTCGCCCTGCTGAGCCGCTACGCCCCGTTGGGCGCCCTCTGGACCGAGCCGGAGAATTCGGGCCATGGTGACGAATGGCGTGACCACCGGCCGACCGTGCACGACAACGCGCTTTTCCAATCGGACCTTGTGGGCAGGCACCCCGTGGGCCCGCTGGAACTTCTCCGCGTCGCCGCCCGTTTCGGCTGGTGCATCGACCATGCCTGGGACCGCGTCGCGTTGTACCGCCTCTTCGGCGTGGAACTGCTCGTGGAGCGCCCCGAGTTCGACGCGGTCCCCACCTGGCGGGATCTGATTCTGCTCACCGAGTACTACACGGGCAGTGCCCCCGCGTTGACCGGAGAGGTAACGCCCGAACGCATCGCCGTAGCGGCCCGGGAGCTGGAGAAGCCAACCAGTTGGGTTCACGACAGGCTCAGCTTGTACGCCTCCATGTTCGACCTCGTCCTGCCGCCGGACTGCCCCGCCGAACCGGCTGCGATGCCGACCCCCGAGAACTACCCTTCCGACTCCGAGTGAGGAGCCCGCGCCCCCCATGCCCACACACGAACCGACTGACTTCCGCGAACACGAGACGGCCGTCAGAGCGGGCGACGCCTACTCCGTCGTACGGTCCGAAGACGGTCGCTGGTACACGGTGACCGGACCGTGCCCGACGTGTCGCGCCACGGTCGTCTTCCGGGTCGCATATGGGGTGCTGGGCCCGCCCAAGAGGCGACGGGGTGGACGTAGGAACCGTCCGGAGCCACTCACCGGCAGCATCCCCGTGTACTGCCAGTGTGGCTACCCGCACGCGGAGCGGCCGCCGGAATCTCCGGATTCAGGCTGCGGCGCTCTGTGGGATGTATCGGTGCCGACGCCGGAACAAGGGGCGACCTCATGACGGACCTCGCCCGGAAGCGGTTCGCCCAACTCGGTCAGCAGCTCCAATACGACCAACTCGGCACCGTGCGACGGCAGGCAGAGGGATGGCGCAACGGACTGACAGGGCTGACAGGCCTGGTCGGTGCGGTCTTCGTGCTCAAGGGTAGGGAGAGCGTCGCAGGCATGCCGGACACCTGGCGCTGGACCACGGCGGCGCTGCTGGTGCTGGCGTTCCTGCTCCTGCTCTCGGGGGCGCTGCGCGCCGTGCGGGCCGCACACGGGCAGTTGGGGGAGCAGACCTGGCTGAGTGGTGACCGGCTGTTCGCCGCTGTCCTGGACGAGGTCGAGCGTACGCAGGACGCCCTGACATCGGCACGGCGCCGGTCAGTGACCGGACTGTGCCTGATCGTCACAGCCATCGCGGTCTCTTGGGTCGTACCTGCTGAGGACTCGGCGGCCGCGAAGCCCGCGGGGGCGTACGTCCTGGTGACCACCGCCGAGGAAATCCGGTGTGGGGAACTCGTCATCAGCGACCGCGAGGCGGTGACCATCGAGGTCGGCAAGAAGGGCAAGCCGTACAGGGTTCCCGCCGACCAGGTCCGATCCGTCACGCCGGTGGACCGCTGCTGAGGGGGCAGGCCGGGTCACGGCCGCTCGCGCAGGACTTCTGCTCCTACTGGTCGCACCGTGGCCACCACGTGATCCGGATTCTGTGGGCCTGCCATCTGGTGCACCACTCATCGACACCTACAACCCGCCGAGTGGCCGCAGCTTCCGCGCGCCGACCTGTGGATCAACCCTGCGAGCCCACCACCTCACCAGCGGATCGGCACCGGCAGTGCCGTAAGCAACGCCGACACCGCGACGACGATGCCCAGTACCGCCACCTCCGCGCGTGCGGGAGTGCAGGTGCCGAGCGGGTCGTCCGCGTGGCGCAGCCGTAGCCGGGCCCACAGGGCGAGGGTGGCGACGGCGGCCACGAGGAGGACCTTGGCGAGCAGCGTGCGGCCGTACGCCGTGTCCGTCAGCTGGTCGAGGACCGTCCCCGGCGGCATGCGGCGCAGCGTGCTCCACACCCCGGTGGCGGTGACGCCGGCCAGCAGAACGACGGCCACGCGCGCGTAGAGCCCCAACAGCGCGGCCCCCGCCCCCGTCGCCGTACGCCACGCGCGCGTGCGCAACGTCCGCAGGACGTGCAGCAGCCCGCCCGCCCACAGGGCCGCGCACGTCAGATGCGTCAAGGTCAGGGCGCTGCCGACCAACGGGCTGTAGTGCTCGGTGGGTGGATGCGCGCGCAGCGCCTCCGCGACGGCGATCGCGGCCAGTGGTGCCAGTTGGGTGGCCGGGCGGCGGGAAAGGGCACAAAGGCCCGCCGCGGCGAACGCGTTGACCTCCAGGAGGGCGAGCTTGCCGTCCCGGGTCTCGTAGAGGCCGCCGACGTCCATGTCGGCGGGGGAGCCCGGCACCAGATTGCCGGTCGCCACGACCGAGGCCAGCCCGAGCGCGGCGACGAAACCGCCGCCCGCCGCCCACACCGCCCCACTGCGCGGCCTCTCCGGGGGCGCCCCCGGCACCCGGCGCACCAGCCAGGCCACGAGCAGCTCACCCACCGGCACACACAGCGCGGCCAGCGACACCGCCCGCAGCAGCCCGACCCCACCCACGGCGGGCGCCGCCGCCTCACCCGTGCCGTCCAGCGCGACACGCGGACCGAACAGCGGTATCAACGCCCCCACGGCCACCAGGGCGAGCAGCACCACAGTCCGGCCGGTACCTCCCTCGGGCCGCCGCCGCTCGGGCTCCTCCGCCCCCGTCGCCTCCGCTGTCCGTCTCGTCAGGCTCACCTCGAAAAGTTCACCAGTCGCGCCAGACCTGGGCAAGTGCCGGAAAACAACTGGCAGTTCGACATTCCGCCCATACGTACGACTCCGGCGGCCCGACTGCTCGGACACTCAGCCCCAGCGTGCCTCGTCCGCGCCCCAGGGACCCGGCGGTCGCCACCAGTCGCACGGTCCGCCCTCGAAGGAGACCGGCGGCAGGGCGTACCGCAGTCGTCCCAACCGGCTGTCCCGCTCGGCGAGCCACGCCTCCGGCCCTTCGTAGAGCCCCTCGTAGACGTCGAGCCCGTCCGGACCGCGCTCGATGCCGTCCGTCAACCAGGCAGCCGTACGCGCGAGTGACAGCCGGACGACTCGACCGCCGCCCCCGTCCAACCGCTCGGTGAGCGCCCGCAGGACGGCGGCCGCCAGCAGGTACCCCGTCCCGTGGTCGAGGGCCTGCGCGGGCAGCGCGCCCGGCTGCTCCACAGAGCCCTCGACCGAGGCGATCCCCGTGGCCACTTGCACCAGACTGTCGAAGCCCCGCCGCCCGGCCCACGGACCGTACGCGCCCCATGCCGAGACCTGCGCCACGACCAGCCCCGGCCGTCGCGCCATCAGTGCCTCGGGCGACAGCCCGAACCGGTCCAGCGCCCCGGGCCGATACCCGGTGACGACGACGTCCGCCTCGGCGAGCAGCGCTTCGAAGGAATCTGGATCCGCGGCCAGATCGAGAGTCGCCGACCGTTTCCCGAAGCCGGTGTCGGCGTGCTGGTCGAGGATCTCGGGCATCCCCGGCGGATCGACCCGCAGGACGTCCGCGCCCAGCAGCGCGAGCGTGCGGGTGGCCACCGGGCCCGCGATGACCCGGGTCAGATCCAGGACGCGTACGCCGGCCGCGGGCAACTGGAGCGTCCCGCCGATCGGGGCCAAGGCCGGGAGCACACGCGCGTGTGCGGTGTCCGCCCGGTGGTGCTCGACCAGCGGACGGGCCGCCACCGCGCTGCCCTGCCCGTGCGCGGCCCACTCCTTCGCCGTACGCGACGCGACCGCGAGACCCCCGGCCGCGTACACGGCCTCCTCGACGTCCCGGGACGACCGCTCGGCGAGCGCGGCCCCGACGGCGGCGACCGGATCGGGCATGCCCTCGGGCACGCTCAGCGCGGCCAGCAGCCGCTCCCGGTGATGCGGATAGTTCGCATGGGTCCGGACCCACCCGTCCGCCGTCCGCCAGAACCGGGACAGCGGTGCGAAGGTGACGGGTGCCCGCCCGTCGATCAGCAGATGACGCTCACTCACGAAGGCCGTACCGACCGCCCCGTCGTCCACCCGTACCCGAGGCACCTCCGCGCGCCCGGCCCGCCGCGCCCCCAGTTCGGCGGCCGCCAGCGCGCACACCCCGACGCAGGCCCGCGCCAACTCCCGCACCGGCAGCCGGGCGGGCAGCACCCCGTCCCGTACGACGGTCGAGATCCGCGGCAGCAGGGCGGGATCGCCGCCCAGCGCCGCCCATGCGAACTCCATCTCCTCAGCAGTCATGACGGCACTATGCCCGGGGTTGATCAATCAACATGCGGAAGGGCCGGGTGGCACCACCGTCGCCGCCCGGCCCAACTCCGCTGGAAAGGGCCCTACTTGGTCACCGCGTCCAGAGCGTCCGCCGTGCCGAAGCCGTAGAAGCCGTTGTAGTTCCTCGGCCCCTCGCAGACCGCGTCGACCTTGCCGTCCCCGTCGATGTCGTACGGGTCGGTGCAGGGCGTGGCGTCGGCCTGGGCGTACAGCAGGGCCTTCACCAGAGCCGCCGGGGCGTGGGGGCGCGTCGACTTGATGAGGGCGGCCACACCCGCGACGTGCGGGGACGCCATCGACGTACCGGCCATGTAGCCCCACTTGCCGCCGGGCAGCGGGCCCAGGATCAGGCCGCTGGTGGCGGGCGGGGCCGGGGTCTGGTAGCGGGTCGAGTCGCCGCCGGGCGCGGCGATGTCGATGACGCCCAGACCGTGGTTGGAGAAGGACGACTTGAGGCCCTTCGCGCCGGTCGAGGCGACCGTGACGACACCCGGCAGCTGGGTCGGGATGTCGAGGCACTCGGACGGGTCGATCACCCGGTCCGACGGCGTCGAGTCGTTCGGGGACACCGGGTCGGTGATCTTGTCGGCGGCGAGGTCGTAGTTCTCGTTGCCGGCCGCGGCCACGTTGACCGCGCCCTTCCACTCCGCGTACTTCGACGCCCGGGTGAGGGCCTCGACGAGCGCCTTCTGGTCCGGGTCGTCCTTGCAGTTGAAGTACCAGGGGTCGGTGTAATAGCTGTTGTTCGTGACGTCCACACCGTGCTCGGCGGCCCACATGAAGCCGCAGACGACGGCCTCGGTGTAGAAGAAACCGGCCGTGGTGGACACCTTGATGCCGGAGACCTTCACACCCGGCGCGACACCGGTGACGCCGACGCCGTTCTTGGCCGCCGCGATCTCACCGGCCACATGGGTGCCGTGCGGGCTCTCCTCGGCGCTGGGCCGCCAGGCACCCTCGGTCATGTCGGGCTTGCCCGTCACACAGTTGACCGACGCCTCGCGGTCGAAGTTGGGCGCGATGTCCGGGTGGGTGTCGTCGACGCCCGTGTCGATGACGGCGACCGTGACGTCCCGGCTGCCCAGCGACACCTCGTGGGCCTTGTCCGCCTTGATGGCCGGCAGATCCCACTGCAACGGCTCCAAGGGGTCCTGCCCCTCCGCTGCCTCGGCCTTCGCCGCCTCCTCGGCGGTCAGCACCTTCGGCGTGCCCACATCGGTGGTCGACTGCGCGGGCAGCGGCGCGGTGCGCGTGGCACCGGCCGACTCCACACCGCGTACGTCACGGATCGCGGCCGCGAAGCCGGCGTTCGCCGAGTGGACGACGATGACGCCGATCCGGTCGTACGACGTCACGATCGTGCCGCCGGCCTTCGTGATGGCCTTCTTCAGGTGGGCGGACGGGCGGTGTCCGGGGCGGACATTGACCACATAGCTGAGCGACGTCCCGTCGGCCGCGGCCTGCGCGGTCTGCGTGGCCTGCGCGTTCGCCTCGGCCGCCGAGGCCGTGACGTTCGGTACGACGACGAGTGCCGTCGCCATGGCCATCCCCAGCGGGATCGCGGCCGGCCGGCGGGAGCGCTTGCGACGCGCTGTCATGCTGTCTCCAGTTCGTCTTCGTTCGTGAAACGAGCGGTACGAGCTGTGCGGGAATCCAAGGGATACGGCCCCGGGAATACGGCCCCGGGAATACGGCCCCGCCGGCGCCCGGCATTCGCCGGGCGCCCTGGGAGCCTGTCGGCCGGGACCGTGCTACTTGACGGCCTTCAGCGCGTTGACGATGCCGAACCCATAGAAGCCGTTGACGCGCGGGCCGCCCTCGCAAACCGCGTCCTGCGTGCCGTCGCCGTCCTGGTCGTACGACTCGGGGCAGGCCGTCTTGTCCGCCTGCGCCTTCAGCAGCCACTGCAGCTGCCGCGGGCTCGCCCACGGGTGCGTCGACTTCAGCAGCGCGGCGACGGCGGAGGCGTGCGGTGCCGCCATCGAGGTGCCCTGCAGGTAGCCGTACTTGCCGTCCGGCATGGTGGACAGGATGCGGCCGTTCTTCGACGGCGTGTCCGGGATCTGGTAGCGGCTGTCGCCACCCGGGGCCGCGATGTCGACGACGCCGTTGCCGTACGTGGAGTAGAACGACTTCTCGTTCTTCACGCCCGTCGCGCTGACCGTGACGATGCCCGGGAGCTGCGTCGGCACGTCGAAGCACTCGTGCGGGTCGATGGTGCGCTCGACCGGGGTGGTGTCGTTGGGGCTGGAGTCGTCCACGATCGCGTCGGAGTCGAGGTCGTGGTTGGAGTTGCCCGCCGACGCCAGGTGCAGGGTGCCCTTCTTCGTGGCGTACTTCTGGGCCCGGTTCACCGCGTCGACGATGGCCTTCTGGTCCGGGTCGTCCACGCAGTTGTAGAGCCACGGGTCGACGTAGTAGCTGTTGTTCGTGATCTCCACGCCGCGGTCGGCGGCGAACACGAACGCGCAGACGACGCTCTCCGCGTAGAACAGGCCGCTCTTGCGGTCCGTCACATTGATGCTGGAGACCTTCACGCCGGGTGCCACACCGGCGACGCCCACGTCGTTGCGGGCCGCGGCTATCTCACCGGCGACGTGCGTGCCGTGGTAGTCGTCCACGGTGTACGGCCGCCAGGCGCCCTCGCTGGTGTCCGCGACGCCGCCGTTGCAGTTCGCCGACTGGGACTTGGAGAAGTTCGGGGCGAGGTCCGGGTGGGTGTCGTCGACGCCGGTGTCGATGACGGCGACGGTGACCTTCTTGCTGCCCGGGTTGATCTTCGAGGCCTTGTCGGCGCCGATCGAACGCAAGTCCCACTGGTCGGCCTCGAGCGGCTCGGCGTCGGCGATGTCCGCCGAGGCGGCCTTCACCTTCGCGGCCTCCGCGTCCGTCAGGTAGTCGACGGCGCCCACGTCCGTCGTACCGGCCGGGGTCAGCGGCGAGGTCCGGGTGGCACCGGCGGACTGCACACCGCGCGCGCCCCGGATGGTGGCGCCGAACTCCGGGTTGGTCGAGTGGACCACGATCACGCCGATCTTGTCGTACGTGATGACGACGGTGCCGCCGGCCTCGGCGATCGCCTTCTTCACCGACGCGATCGTGCGCTTGTCGGTCCTGGTGTTCACGACGTACGAGAGGTTCGGGCCCTCCGCGGTCGCGGCGGCGGTCGCGGTCAGCGGCGCCGCCGAGGCGACACCCGGCAGGAAGCCGAGCGAGGCGGTCAGCGACAGAACGACCGGAACCGCGAGAGCGAGCCGTCGTCCGGAGCGCAGATGAGCCATGGGATCTCCACATCATCCTGAAAGAAACCGGCCCGAGCCACACGGGTGCCCGGGCAGGTACATGACTGGGTGGTTCGACCCGAAGTTATCCCTCGCCGTCGTCGGCCAGCAATGAATTGAGGGAGGAGAGGGCGAAGTAGAGGGGTAACCCTCGCCGATGGCCCCTGTCGAGCGACTTCCGAGCGACTTCCGGGCGACTTCCGAATCGGTTTTCGAAAGAGACACACGCGGTTGAACCGGTCCTCGTGCGCCGCCGTGACGTTGAGCAGGGAGCCCGAGCACGATCGTGCACCCGTCACCGTGAGGAACAGAGCCACCAGATGTCCGTATCCAACCCGTCATCCGACCCGACTGCGAATACGTCCCCAACCACCGTCGCCACCGCGGCGGAAACGCGAGGAGACCCCGTGGCAACCGACGCACCGCCCCCCTCGAAGGCAGAGCACCACCTCCCCTCCACCGAGGAGTTCGCCGCGGTCCAGGAGAGCGCTGAGTTCGGTGAGCTGCGCCGCTCCTACCGCTCGTTCGCCTTCCCGCTGACCGTGGCATTCATCGCCTGGTACCTGCTGTACGTCCTGCTCTCCAACTACGCGGGCGACTTCATGGGCACCAAGCTCTTCGGCAACATCAACGTCGCCTTCGTCCTCGGCGTCGCCCAGTTCGTCACCACATTCCTCATCGCCTGGTGGTACGCGCGGCACGCCGCCGCGAAGCTCGACCCCAAGGCCGAGGCCATCAAGTCCCGGATGGAGGGCGGCGCATGAGCCCCGTACAGCAGACATTCCTCGCCGCGAACGAGGCCAGCGAGCACCGGCCGCTGATCATCACCCTGTTCGGGCTGTTCGTCCTGGCGACCCTCGCCATCACCATCTGGGCGGGCCGTCAGACCAAGGACGCCGCCGACTTCTACGCGGGCGGACGCCAGTTCAGCGCCTTCCAGAACGGCCTCGCGGTCTCCGGTGACTACATGTCGGCCGCGTCCTTCCTCGGCATCGCGGGCGCGATCGCCCTCTTCGGATACGACGGCTTCCTCTACTCCATCGGCTTCCTCGTCGCCTGGCTGGTCGCCCTGCTCCTGGTCGCCGAGCCGCTGCGCAACTCCGGCCGCTACACCATGGGTGACGTGCTCGCGTACCGCATGCGCCAGCGCCCGGTCCGCACCGCGGCCGGTACGTCCACGATCGTCGTGTCGATCTTCTATCTGCTGGCCCAGATGGCGGGCGCGGGCGTCCTCGTGTCGCTGCTGCTCGGCATCACCTCCGACGCCGGCAAGGTCCTGATCGTCGCCCTCGTCGGCGTCCTGATGATCGTCTACGTCTCCATCGGCGGTATGAAGGGCACCACCTGGGTCCAGATGGTGAAGGCCGTGCTGCTGATCGGCGGCACGCTCCTCATTACGTTCCTGGTGCTGCTGAAGTTCAACTTCAACATCTCCGATCTGCTCGGCACGGCCGCCGAGAACAGCGGCAAGGGCGCCGCCTTCCTGGAGCCCGGCCTCCAGTACGGCGCGACCGGCACCTCCAAGCTGGACTTCATCTCCCTCGGCATCGCCCTGGTGCTCGGCACCGCCGGTCTGCCGCACATCCTGATCCGCTTCTACACGGTGCCCAACGCCAAGGCCGCCCGGAAGTCCGTGAACTGGGCCATCGGCATCATCGGCGGCTTCTACCTGATGACCATCGCCCTCGGCTTCGGCGCCGCCGCGCTGATCGACCAGAAAGAGATCATCGCCTCCAACCCGTCCGGCAACACGGCGGCCCCGCTGCTCGCCCTGCACCTGGGCGGCGTCGACTCGGCCTGGGGCGCGATCCTGCTCGCCACGATCTCGGCGGTGGCCTTCGCGACCATCCTCGCCGTGGTCGCCGGCCTCACCCTCGCCTCGTCGTCCTCCTTCGCGCACGACATCTACGCCAACGTCATCCGCAAGGGGAAGGCATCCGGCGCCGAAGAGGTCCGCGCGGCCCGCTGGGCGACCGTCTTCATCGGCGCCGTCGCGATCGGCCTGGGCGCCCTCGCCCGCGACCTGAACGTGGCCGGCCTGGTCGCGCTCGCCTTCGCGGTCGCCGCCTCCGCCAACCTGCCGACGATCCTCTACAGCCTCTTCTGGAAGAAGTTCACCACCCAGGGCGCGCTGTGGTCGATCTACGGCGGTCTGATCGTCGCCGTCGGCCTGGTGCTGTTCTCGCCCGTCGTCTCCGGCGACCCGAAGGCGATGTTCCCGGATGTCGACTTCCACTGGTTCCCGCTGAAGAACCCGGGCATCATCTCCATCCCGTTCGGCTTCCTCATGGGCTGGCTCGGCACGGTCCTCTCCAAGGAGGAGCCCGACACCGGCAAGTACGCCGAACTGGAGGTCCGCTCCCTCACGGGCACCGGAGCCCACTGAGCCGGTTCCCTCCGCCCGGGGCCGTCGTAGATCTCTACGGCGGCCCCGGGCCTGTTTCTCGGCATCCGACTCCGGCGTTGTCAGTGGTCTCACGTAGGCTCGCAAGTGTTCGGGAATTACTGATCCGGTACGGGAGGGGGCCCACGTGCTCATCGACACCTACGGCCGAGTGGCCACCGACCTGCGGGTCTCGCTGACCGACCGGTGCAATCTGCGCTGTACGTACTGCATGCCCGAGGAGGGCCTGCAGTGGTTGGCCAAGCCGGACCTCCTCACGGACGACGAGATCGTCCGCCTGATCGACATAGCCGTCCGCACGCTGGGCATCACCGAGGTCCGCTTCACCGGCGGCGAGCCCCTGCTGCGCCCCGGCCTGGTGGGCATAGTGGAGCGCGTCGCCGCCCTCGACCCGCGCCCCCAGATGTCCCTCACCACCAACGGCATCGGCCTCAAGCGCACGGCGACGGCCCTGAAGGCGGCGGGCCTGGACCGGGTCAACGTCTCACTGGACACCCTCCGCCCCGACGTTTTCAAGACCCTCACCCGCCGGGACCGCCACAAGGACGTCCTGGAGGGCCTCGAAGCCGCCCGCGAGGCGGACCTGAACCCCGTCAAGGTCAACTCGGTCCTGATGCCGGGCCTGAACGAGAACGAGGCCCCGGACCTCCTCGCCTGGGCCGTCGAGCACGATTACGAGCTGCGCTTCATCGAGCAGATGCCCCTGGACGCCCAGCACGGCTGGAAGCGCGACGGCATGGTGACGGCCGGTGACATCCTCCAGTCCCTCCGCACCCGCTTCGACCTCACCCCCGAGGGCTCCGAGATCCGCGGCTCGGCCCCGGCGGAACGCTGGCTGGTCGACGGCGGCCCCCACCGAGTAGGCGTCATCGCCTCCGTCACCCGCCCCTTCTGCTCCGCCTGCGACCGCACCCGCCTCACGGCCGACGGCCAGGTCCGCACCTGCCTGTTCGCCCGCGAGGAAACCGACCTGCGCGCCGCCCTCCGCTCGGACGCCTCCGACGAGGAGATCGCCCGCATCTGGCGTTTGGCGATGTGGGGCAAGAAGGCGGGAGCGGGCCTGGACGACCCGTCGTTCGTACAGCCGGACCGCCCGATGTCCGCAATCGGAGGCTGAGCGTTCTACGGCGCGGGCTCCTCCCAGTCCTCCAGCTTCACGACGTCCTTCAGGAACCCGCGCACACCCAGGAACTGAGACAACGACTCCCGATGC
Organism: Streptomyces capitiformicae; assembly: GCF_002214185.1. Taxonomy (NCBI): domain Bacteria; kingdom Bacillati; phylum Actinomycetota; class Actinomycetes; order Kitasatosporales; family Streptomycetaceae; genus Streptomyces; species Streptomyces capitiformicae. Next base: position 5,846,372 of record NZ_CP022161.1, read on the forward strand.
TCCTTGCACGCGAGCCACGTTTTGCGCCGCTCCGGCGTGTGCAACTTGGGGTTGTTCCAGGCGAGCACCCACACCGCGTCCGCACGACAGCCCTTGGCGGAACAGATGGGGGAGGACGGGTCGGATCCGGGGATGTTGAGGATGTTCACCCGTCGACCCTAGCCGCTGAAAAGGCGACGCCGAGCAGCCACGGGGGGAGCTGCCCGGCGTCGGTCTGTCGCTCCGACGGGGGATGCGGAGCGCGTACGAAGTATGTCACGGGTAACCCTCTGCCCGGCACAGGAACTCCATGATTGATCTGAGCTTTATTTGAGCCTGGCGGGCGGACGGATTCCGCTTCGCCCGGATTCCCGAGCTCAGGCCCGCTCGCGCGGCTCGCTCCGCCGACTCTCCGCGGAGCCCTCCGCACCACCTTCCGGGAAGGGTTCCGCGAACCGGTCGTCCCGGGGCGGCGCGATCATCGGACGCGTGGGGGTGGTGACGAACGTGGACGGCAGTGAGGGCGCGTTCTCCCGGCCCGCGTTGGCGATCACCACGGCGATGTACGGCAGCACCATGCCGAGCACCAGTGCGACGACCGCGACGTGCCGTTCGACATTCCAGAGAGTCGCGGCGGCGATCACCGAGAGGGTGCGGACGGACATCGAGATGACGTAGCGTCGTTGCCTGCCGCGGACGTCGTCGGCGAGTCCCTGCCGGGCTCCCGTGATCCGGAAGACCTCGACGTTGCCATGCTTCCGCATCGCGTTCCACCACCCGCCTGTATCGGACGCTCCCCGGCCATCCACGTTACGCCGCGTCTGCGCCGTCTACGAGAGCGGGTCACCTTCCACGAGGACCGGGCGAAATGCGCCGTTCCACGTACGCCACCGCCCGATATGCGGCGTAGTGCAGGCGGGCCGACACTGGGCGTAATGCTCACGTCGAGCCGTACGAGGAGGAAGCCATGGGCTGGTTGTGGGCGATCATCGTGGGATTCGTACTCGGCCTGCTGGCCAAGGCGATCATTCCGGGCAGGCAGCACAGCCCGCTCTGGCTGACGACCATCTTCGGCATCATCGGCGCCATCGTCGGCAACGCCCTGGCCCGAGCCTTCGGCATCGAAGAAACCGCAGGCATCGACTGGGGCCGCCACGCCCTCCAACTGGCCGCCGCAGTAGTGATCGTATTCCTCGGCGACATGGCATACACGGCAACACTGGGCCGCAGAAAACAACGAACCTGAACGCCCCGTAAGGGGCGGGGCTGTGTCGATATGCGGCTCCGCCGCGTGGGCGCGACAAGCCACAAGAAAGCGGCACTCGCCAGACCCCCACGCCCCGACTGTGTCCAAGCAGATCGGGCGAAGTCCGCTGCGGTTCGGCCGCGCCCTGAAGGGGCGCGGGGCGGAACATTCTGCGGCTCCGCCGCGATGGGGGTCCCCCCGCGCGAGCGCAGTGAGCGTGGGGGAGCGACCAGCCACGACGGTGCCGTAGACGATCGACGGCGTGTCTCGGTACTTCCAGCGGAGCGCTTAGGCTCCAGTCACCTCGACCGCGGCAAGATTCTTCTTCCCCCGCCGCAGCACCAGCCACCGCCCGTGAATGAGATCCTCCGGCACCGGCACGGCATCCTCCGCGGTGACCTTCACGTTGTTCACGTAAGCCCCGCCCTCCTTAACGGTCCGCCGCCCCGCGGACTTACTGGGCACCAGCCCAACCTCCGCGAACAGATCGACGACGGGCGCCAGCCCGGCAACCTTGGCATGCGGTACCTCAGAGAGAGCCGCGCTGAGCGTCTTCTCGTCCAGCTCCGCCAGCTCCCCCTGCCCGAAGAGCGCGCGCGACGCGGCGATCACCGCGGCGGTCTGGTCGGCGCCATGGACGAGCGTCGTCAGCTCCTCCGCCAGCGCACGCTGCGCGGCCCGCGCCTGCGGCCGCTCCACCGTCTGCTTCTCCAACTCCTCAAGTTCCTCGCGGGACTTGAAGGACAGGATCCGCATGTACGTCGAGATGTCCCGGTCGTCCACATTCAGCCAGAACTGGTAGAACGCGTACGGCGTGGTCATCTCCGGGTCGAGCCAGACGGCCCCGCCCTCGGTCTTGCCGAACTTCGTGCCGTCCGCCTTGGTCATCAGCGGCGTCGCCAGCGCGTGCACGTTGGCGTGCGGCTCCAGCTTGTGGATCAGGTCCAGGCCGGCCGTGAGGTTGCCCCACTGGTCGCTGCCGCCCTGCTGGAGGGTGCAGCCGTACCTCCGGTAGAGCTGGAGGAAGTCCATGCCCTGGAGGATCTGGTAGCTGAACTCGGTGTAGCTGATGCCCTGGTCGGACTCCAGACGGCGGGCGACGGAGTCCTTCGTCAGCATCTTGTTGACGCGGAAGTGCTTGCCGATGTCCCGCAGGAACTCGATCGCGGAGAGGCCCTCGGTCCAGTCGAGGTTGTTGACCATGACGGCCGCGTTCTCGCCCTCGAAGGACAGGAACGGTTCGATCTGGGCGCGCAGCTTGCCGACCCAGCCGGCGACCGTCTCCGGGTCGTTCAGCGTGCGCTCCGCCGTCGGGCGCGGGTCGCCGATCAGACCCGTCGCGCCGCCCACCAGCGCCAGCGGCCGGTGCCCGGCCTGCTGGAGCCGGCGCACGGTGAGTACCTGCACCAGGTGTCCGACGTGCAGGGACGGCGCGGTCGGGTCGAAACCGCAATAGAACGTGACGGGACCGTCCGCGAGCGCCTTGCGCAAAGCGTCCTCGTCAGTGGACAGGGCGAACAGCCCCCGCCACTTCAGCTCGTCGACGATGTCCGTCACGGTTCTCGTGTCTCCTTGGATGATCTTCGGGATGATCTTCGGGTGGTGGTCGGCAGTCGGGTGACAGCCGACCACGAACGCCTACGAGGTTATACGCCCTGACTGACAGAGCTCATATTGAAATCCGGCACCCGCAGCGCGGGCGTCGCGGCCCTGGTGAAGTAGTCGCTCCACTCGCGCGGCAGCGTCTTCTCCGTACGCCCCGCCTCGCTGGCCCGGCCCAGCAGGTCGACCGGCGACTCGTTGAACCGGAAGTTGTTGACCTCGCCCGTGACCTCGCCGTTCTCCACGAGGTAGACGCCGTCCCGGGTCAGCCCGGTCAGCAGCAGCGTCGCCGGGTCGACCTCACGGATGTACCAGAGGCAGGTCAGCAGCAGCCCGCGCTCGGTGTCCGCGACCATCTCCGCGAGGGAGCGGTCCGAGCCCCCGTCGAGGATCAGATTGCCGATCGACGGCGCCACCGACAGCCCGGTGAGACCCGCGCTGTGCCGGGTGGTCGTCAGATTCGCGATCTCGCCCGCGCGGATCCACTCGGTCGCCTTCAGCGGCAGCCCGTTGTCGAACACGGAGGTGTCGCCGCCGGAGGAGTGGGCCAGGACGAAGGGCGCGGACTCCAGGCCGGGCTCGTTCGGGTCGCTGCGCAGGGTCAGCGGCAGGTCGGTGAGCTTCTCGCCGATCCGGGTGCCGCCGCCGGGCTTGCTGAACACCGTCCGGCCCTCGGCTGCGTCCCGCGCCGACGCCGACCACATCTGGTAGATCAGCAGGTCCGCCACGGCCGTCGGCGGCAGCAGCGTCTCGTACCGCCCGGCGGGCAGCTCGATCCGCCGCTCCGCCCAGCCCAGCCGTACGGCCAGCTCGGCGTCCAGGTCCGCCGGGTCGACGTCCTTGAAGTCCCGCGTCGACCGGCCCGCCCAGGCCGAGCGCGTACGGTCCGGGGACTTGGCGTTCAGCTCCAGCGTCCCGTTCGGCTGGTCGTGCCGCAGACGCAGCCCCGTCGACGTACCCAGGTAGCTGGAGACCAGCTCGTGGTTGGCGAAGCCGTACAGCTCACGGCCGCCCGCACGCGCGCGTGCGAACGATTCGCCGAGCGCCGGAGCGAAGTCGGCGAACACGGCGGAGGAGGTCTCGGCGGGCGCATCAGTGAAGTCAGGGGACTGCTGCACACCCGTGACCAGCGGCTGCGCGTCCTCGGCGGGCCCCGCCCCCCGCGCCGCGGCCTCGGCGGCCCGTACCAGCGGCTCCAGCTCGTCGGTGGTGACGGCGGACCGCGACACGACCCCGGAAGCGGTGCCCTCCTTGCCGTCGACGGTGGCGACGACGGTCACCGAGCGCCCGCGCGTGACCCCGTTCGTCGTCAGCGCGTTGCCCGCCCAGCGCAGGTTGGCCGTCGAGTACTCGTCGGCGATGACGACACACCCGTCGGTCCGGGACAGCTCGATGGCCCGCTCGACGATCTCGTGCGGCTTGTGGGTACGGGCGCTCATCGACCGGCCTCCTGCGTGGTATTGAGAATGTTGACGCCCTTGAAGAGGGCCGACGGGCAGCCGTGCGAGACCGACGCGACCTGGCCCGGCTGGGCCTTGCCGCAGTTGAAGGCACCGCCCAGGACATACGTCTGCGGCCCGCCCACGGCCGCCATGGACCCCCAGAAGTCGGTCGTCGTCGCCTGGTAGGCGACGTCCCGCAGCTGCCCGGCGATCCGACCGTTCTCGATCTTGAAGAACCGTTGCCCCGTGAATTGAAAGTTGTACCTCTGCATGTCGATGGACCACGACCGGTCCCCGACGACATAGATCCCCCGGTCGACCCCACCGATCAGATCCTCGGTCGACAGCCCCGCCGGATCCGGCTGCAGCGACACATTGGCCATGCGCTGCACCGGCACATGGTCGGGGGAGTCGGCGTACGCACACCCGTTGGAGCGCCCGAGCCCGGTGAGCCGGGCGATCCTGCGATCCAGCTGGTAGCCGACGAGGGTGCCGTCCTTCACGAGATCCCAGCTCTGCCCCTCCACCCCCTCGTCGTCGTACCCGATGGTCGCCAGGCCGTGCTCGGCGGTGCGGTCACCGGTGACGTTCATCAGCTCGGAGCCGTACCTCAGCTTGTTGAGCTTGTCGAAGGTGGCGAAGGAGGTACCGGCGTAGGCGGCCTCGTACCCGAGGGCGCGGTCCAGCTCTGTCGCATGCCCGATGGACTCGTGGATGGTCAGCCACAGGTTGGACGGGTCGACGACCAGGTCGTACACGCCCGCCTCGACGCTCGGCGCCCGCATCTTCTCGGCGAGCAGCTCCGGGATCCGCGCCAGCTCGTCGTCCCAGTCCCAGCCGGTGCCCGTCAGATACTCCCAGCCGCGCCCCACCGGCGGTGCCAGCGTCCGCATCGAGTCGAACTCCCCGCTCGACTCGTCCACGGACACGGCCGTCAGCGACGGATGCAGCCGTACGCGCTGCTGCGTGGTCACGGTCCCGGCGGTGTCGGCGTAGAACTTGTTCTCGTGCACGGTCAGCAGCGAGGCGTCCACGTGGTTGACCCCGTCGGCCGCCAGCAGCCGCGCGCTCCAGTCGGTGAGCAGCGCGGACTTCTCCTCGTCCGGGACGGTGAACGGATCGATCTCGTACGACGAGATCCACGTCTTCTCCGCGTGCACCGGCTCGTCCGCCAGCTCGACCCGCTCGTCCGACCCGGCGGCCTTGATCACCTGCGCGGACAGCTTGGCCATCGCCACGGCCTGCGAGGCGACCTTCGCGGCGGCGTCCATGGTCAGGTCCACCCCGGACGCGAACCCCCAGGTCCCCCCGTGCACCACCCGCACCGCGTACCCCAGGTCGGTCGTGTCCGACGACCCGGCGGGCTTCGCGTCCCTGAGCCGCCAGGACGCACTGCGCACCCGCTCGAACCGGAAGTCCGCATGATCGGCCCCGAGCGCACGCGCGCGTGCGAGCGCGGCATCGGCCAGGGCCCGTAGGGGGAGAGCCAGGAATGACTGATCGACTTCGTGGGGCACTGGTGGGGTCCCTTCGGGGTGCTCGCCTGCGATGGCCGTCACAGGCAGTGAACCATGTCCCGCGGGTCGGATTCCCGGGAGAAAAACCAACGGGCGGCCACGGGACCCAGTCCCGCGCCCGCCCGTGATGAGCGTCGCGTCAGCCGCCCAGAAGCGTGGTGAACGCCGCCCAGGCCGTCGGCGTGACGACGAGGGGGCGGATGCGCTTGTCCTTGGAGTCGCGGACGTGGACGGCTTCGGGGCGCATGGCGACCTCCACACAGTTGTCCCCGTCTCCGCCGCTGTAACTGCTCTTGAACCAGTCCAGCTCAGGGGTGGTCCTCATAGTGCTGCCGCGAGCGCCGTGAACGCCGCCCAGGCGGTCGGTGTGACGACGAGGGGGCGGATGGCCTTGTCCTTGGAGTCGCGGATGTGGATCGCCTCGGGGCGCATGGCGACTTCGACGCAGTTGTCGTTCTCGCTGCCGCTGTAGCTGCTCTTGAACCACGTCAGCTCGTCGGTGGGGCTCATAGCGCTCCTAGCATCTGTTCCAGCAGCTTCACGGTAGCCCGGCAGTCCAGGGCCTGTGAACGCAGCTTGCCATAGCGCTGGAGCAGAACGCTCACGTCCTTGGGTGCGGAGATCAGGCTGCTGGATCGCTGCCCTTCGGTGTAACCGAGCCACTGGTGAGCGGGCGTCTCAGCCAAGCACATCTGGCCGTCGATGCCGCAATGGTCCTCTTGGACGGTGGGCATGATCTGGATCTCGACGTTGCGTCGGGTGCCCACCTCAAGAAGGTGGTCGATGACGTTCCTGGTGACCTCCCGCCCGCCCATGCGCCGGGCCAGGACACCCTGCTCGATGACGAAGCTGAAGGCCGTGTTCGGCCTGGTAACGATGAGCTGCTGGCGGTCCAGCCGAGACGCGACCTCGTGCTCGATCTGCTCCTCAGACGTCGGCGGCAGCCGCCGGTCGAAGATCGCTCGGATGTACGCCTCTGGCTGCAACAGCCCAGGAACCGCCCGACATTCGTACGCGTAGAGGGAGAGTGCATCCTCTTCGATGCCCGCCCACTGCCGGAACCATGATGCCAGCACCGCCCTCCTCGTCAGGCTCTTCGCCGCAGCCGTGAGGACCTTGAGCGCGACCGGGCCCAGCGCCTCCGCCGCCCGCGTGGGCAGATCGGTCGGCGGGAACCGCTTCCCCTGCTCGATCTTGGCGATGTACGCGTGCGAGTAACGCACCCGCAGCGCGAACTCCTCCTGAGTCAGGCAGGCTTCCTCGCGCAGGGCCTTCAGGACCACGCCGAAGGTCTTGAGGCTGTCGGAGAGTTCCGCTTCGCTGTTCGTGCCGCCCGCTCCGCTGTGGTCCGCCGTCATCGCCGCGCGCCTCCCGTGCTCACGTTCTCGCCGATCCCACCCCGCTCAACCCGCACAACTCGCCCAGGGTCACGGTGAGTTACTCACCCAGTCCAGAGTGTGCACCGGTACAGCGGTGTCTGTATGGGTGTCGTACCTGTCGGTGGGGAAGGAGGGGCCGGGACGCTGAGGGCGGCAGAGGCCGCGTGACCGCCACCCGCGCCGGTGATCTCGCCGGCTTTCCGGGTGCCGGCGACTTCACCCGCCCTACCGTGGAGTCATGGCCAGCAAGCGCCGTACCGGCGGCAAGCACAGCAAGAACAGCAAGAACAGGAAAACGCGGGGCGGCGGTCGTACCCCCGTCCAGAGGGTGATCGATATCCCCTCTCCCGCCGACCACGCCAAGGCCGCGCAGGAGTGCGAGGAACTGGCGGAGCGGCACCCCGAGGAGCGTGAGGAACTGCTTCTGGAGGCCGCCGACGCGTGGAGCGACGCGGGCGAGTACGACCGGGCCGTCACCCTGTACGAACGACTGCTGGACGCGGACACGGCGGATGGGTGCTCCGAACCGGAGCTCGTGGACGCCTATCGCATCGGCGTGCTGTGGGACGCCGGACGGTGCGAGGACGCCCGCGCGGCCGCCGCCGCCTTCCGCAGGCGGCATCCCCGGCACGCCGGGGCCTGGAACTTCGTCGCGGAGACCTTCGAGGCGGGGGACGAGACGAGTACGGCGGCCGAGTGGTTCACGGCGGGCATCACCCACGCCCTCGGCGCGAGTGGGCCGGTGACGGTGGAGGCGGTGGAGGCCGACCCGCACCACTACGACATCGAGATGCTGGTCATCGGCCGCCACCGGGTGCGGCGGCTGCTCGGCGAGCCGCACGACGACTGGGACGACGTGGCCGACGTACTGCACGAGCATCGTGCCGCGCCCTTCTTCGGCCGCGTGACACCGCTTGACGAGATGCATGATCCGCTCCGGCTCATGCAGATGGTGAACGGCGTTCCCGAGGCACTGGAGACCGCCATCGAGGCACTGCCGGACGAACTCGGGCACGGGAGCCGACACGCGCATACGGCGGCCTTGAGGAGTACCTGCGTCCTGTACTGGCCGCCGGAGGAGTTCACCGCGCTCCTGGCGCGCCGGCCGGAAGCGGCGGACTCCTACGGCACCGATCATGCCGGCCACCGGCGGCAGGTCGAACACACACTGAGGGAGCTGTCCGAGGAGGGGGCCACGCACCTCGCCGTCGGCCGTGCGACGGTGAGCGGGCTGGAGTCCCACGCGGCGGCGGAGGGCGGCGCATCCCCCGACGCCCCGGACACCCGGTCCGCGTACGCCGCCGAACTCGCCCGCAGGGGGCTGGTGACCGACTGGCCGCCGCCCCGGAACGGCCCCTGCTGGTGCGGCTCCGGGCGGAAGTACAAGAAGTGCTGCGGAAACCCCGCGACCGCATGAGAACTGTAGGGACCCGACAGCGGGCGGCGTGAGCCACTGTCACTGCCCGAATGCCCACACGACGGACCTGACCGATAGGTTTTCGAGGGAAGCCGCCTGCCGTCCAGGCATCAGGGCACATCAGAGCAGGTGTTCAGACCGCTTCAGACCGCTAAGGAAAGGGTGATCCGTTGAGCCGCTCGGTTCTCGTCACCGGAGGCAACCGGGGCATCGGCCTCGCCATCGCCCGCGCGTTCGCCGACAACGGCGACAAGGTCGCGTACACGTACCGCTCGGGTGAGCCGCCGGCCGCCCTCCAGGAGCTGGGCTGCCTCGCGGTCAGGTGCGACATCACCGATCCCGAGCAGGTGGAGCAGGCCTACAAGGAGATCGAGGCCCAGCACGGCCCGGTCGAGGTCCTGATCGCCAACGCCGGCGTCACCAAGGACCAGCTCCTGATGCGCATGTCCGAGGAGGACTTCACCTCGGTCCTCGACACCAACCTCACCGGCACCTTCCGCGTCGTCAAGCGTGCCAACCGCGGCATGCTGCGCGCCAAGAAGGGCCGCGTCGTGCTGATCTCGTCGGTCGTCGGGCTGTACGGCTCGCCCGGCCAGGCGAACTACGCCGCCTCCAAGGCCGGTCTCGTCGGGTTCGCGCGTTCCCTCGCCCGTGAGCTGGGCTCCCGCAACATCACCTTCAACGTCGTCGCGCCGGGCTTCGTCGACACCGACATGACTCAGGTGCTGACCGACGAGCAGCGCGCGAACATCGTCTCGCAGGTGCCGCTCGGCCGGTACGCGCAGCCCGAGGAGATTGCCGCGACGGTGCGGTTCCTCGCCTCGGACGACGCCTCGTACATCACTGGAGCCGTCATCCCCGTAGACGGCGGACTGGGAATGGGTCACTGATCACCATGAGCGGAATTCTCGAGGGCAAGCGCGTCCTGATCACCGGTGTGCTGATGGAGTCCTCCATCGCCTTCCACACCGCCAAGCTGGCCCAGGAGCAGGGCGCCGAGATCATCCTGACCGCGTTCCCGCGGCCCACGCTGACCGAGCGCATCGCCAAGAAGCTCCCCAAGCCCACCAAGGTCATCGAGCTCGACGTCACCAATGACGAGCACCTCGGGCGGCTCGCGGACATCGTCGGTGAGGAGCTCGGCGGTCTCGACGGCGTCGTCCACTCCATCGGCTTCGCCCCGCAGGACGCCCTCGGCGGCAACTTCCTCAACACGCCGTTCGAGTCCGTCGCCACCGCCATGCACGTCTCGGCGTACTCCCTGAAGTCGCTGACCATGGCCTGCCTGCCGCTGATGCAGAACGGCGGCTCCGTCGTCGGCCTCACCTTCGACGCGAAGTTCGCCTGGCCGCAGTACGACTGGATGGGCCCGGCCAAGGCCGCCCTGGAGGCCACCAGCCGTTACATCGCCCGCGACCTGGGCAAGCAGAACATCCGCTGCAACCTCGTCTCCGCCGGCCCTCTCGCCTCCATGGCCGCCAAGTCCATCCCGGGCTTCGGTGAGCTGGCCGCCGTGTGGGACAACCGTTCGCCCCTGGAGTGGGACCTCAAGGACCCCGAGCCGGCCGGCCGCGGTGTCGTCGCGCTGCTCAGCGACTGGTTCCCGAAGACCACCGGTGAGATCATCCACGTCGACGGCGGGCTGCACGCGATCGGCGCGTGAGCGCTGCCGCCGAGGGCATGACCTCCAGTTGGGGGCGCGCATCCGAATCCGGATGCGCGCCCCCAACTGCCGTTGCTGTCACCCGTTCGGCTCATCCGACGGGCCGCCCGGGCCGGGTGCCGCGCACGCTGGACGTACACCGCCCAGCCGCTCGGCCGAGGAGGTCTCCCTTGTGCGCCTGTCCCGCAGCTTCGCCCCAGTGGTCGTCGCCCTGGCTCTCGTACTGCCCTTCCCGTATCAGGCGGCACCGCACGCACGCGTGGAGGCCGGGAAAGGCCACGCACGTGTGAAGGCCGACCGGCCGGATCCCTTCGGGGCGTCCTGCCGCAGCAGGGTCCTCGGCTCCCAGGTGGTCGGATACTGCTTCAACCCCTACGCGGACCCCGACCACGTACGCCTGCACATCGAGTGCGAGCGGTGGTGGGACATCGACAGCGACGGCGCTCCGGTCGCGACGGGACCCGCGGAGACGGTACGGCTGACCGGGCGCTGCTGGAAGGAAGTCCGCTCGGTGTGGTTCAGCCACCAGAAGGCGGCGGACTGACCCGTTCCGGGCGGCAGTGGAACGGATAGTCGGCCGCCTCCGCCGCGGCGGTCTCCGCGTCGCCCGCCCGGATCGCGTCCACGAGCCGGGCGTGGTCCAGATACGTCTCCGGGGTCAGCTCATCGCCGACGTCGCCGCGCAGCCAGTCCCGCAGAACCTCGCCCAGGTCCGCGTAGACGGTCGTCACCACGTCGTTGTGGGACGCGGCCACCACCGCCATGTGGAAGGTCGCGTCGGCGGCCACGAAGGCCTCCGTGTCGCCCGACGCCCACGCCTCCTCACGGCGTACGAGAAGCGCGTCCAGCTGCTTCAGGTCCTTCTCGGTGCGCCGCCGGGCGGCCAGCTTGGCGGCGCTGGACTCCAGGGCGGAGCGCAGCTCGGCGATGTGGTGGGGATCGGCGTCCGCGAAGCGACGGTGCATCACGCCCGCCAGCTCGCTGGTCGCGACGACGTACGTACCGGAGCCCTGGCGGATGTCCAGCAGACCGTTGTGCGCGAGCGCGCGAACGGCCTCGCGGACCGTGTTCCGGGCGACGCCCAGCTGCTCGACCAGCTCGGGCTCGGTGGGGATGCGGGAGCCGACCGGCCACTCGCCCGAGGTGATCTGGTTCCGCAGCGCGGCGATGACCTGCTCGGACAGCGCCGAACGACGGGGATGACTCAGAGGCATGGCGTAATCATCCCATGATTCTATGATGGGCGTTATGGTGAGCGAGAAGACCCGGCCGACGACCTCTCTGTCCATACGCACCTCGGCAGCGAGTCGACCTGAAGCACGGTCCACGCGCGCGTGGAGGACGCGATGGGCGCCGCGGCTGGTGATCGCGGGCATCGTTCTGACGGCCCTCAGCCTCCGCCCGGCCATCACCAGCCTCGGATCCCTCCTCGAAGAGGTGCGCGCCGGGCTCGGTATGAGCGGCAGCGTCGCCGGACTGCTCACCTCCGTGCCTCCGCTCTGCTTCGCCGTCTTCGGCGTCACGGCCCCTCGGCTCGCCCGGCGCTTCGGCCCCGCCGCCGTGGTCTGCGCCGGCATGGCCGCGATCGCACTCGGCCTGCTGATCCGCCCGTACGCCGGAGGCACGGCGGGCTTCCTGGCCGTGAGCGCCCTCGCCCTGATGGGCATCGCCGTCAGCAACGTCCTGCTGCCGGTCATCGTCAAACGCTGGTTCCCGGACCGGGTGGGCTCCATGACGGGCCTGTACTCCATGGCCCTCGCCGTCGGTATGTCGTCCGCGGCCGCCGTCACCGTACCCATGACCGAGGCCCTGGGCGGGAGTTGGCAGACCGGCCTCGCCGTGTGGTCGGCGCTCGCGGCGGCGGCCGTGGTGCCGTGGCTTCCGTTCGTCCGGGATCGGGGTGCGAGCCCGGCCGCACAGGCACCCGCGCGCGAGCAGGCGCCCGCGCGCGAGCAGGCGCCCGCGCGCGAGCAGGCGCCCGCGCGGGAGGAGGGTTCCGGGCCGCGTATCACCCGGAGCCGTACGGCCTGGGCACTCGCCGTATTCTTCGGGCTCCAGGCGACCGCCGCGTACATCACGATGGGGTGGATGCCCCAGATCTTCCGGGACGCCGGCGTCCCGGCCGGAACGGCGGGTCTGCTGCTCGCCGTCACGATGGCGGTGGGCGTGCCGCTGTACTTCCTGATCCCCCGGTTCGCCACGCGCCTGCCGCACCAGGGCCCCATCGTCGTGTTCCTGGGCGTGTGCGGGCTCATCGGGTACGCGGGCCTGTACATCGCTCCCGCGGGCGGAGCGTGGGCGTGGGCGCTGGTGCTCGGCATCGCCAACTGCGCCTTCCCGCTGGCGCTGGCCATGGTCGGCATGCGGGCGAGGACCGGCGCGGGCGTCGTCAAGCTCTCCGCCTTCGCACAGAGCATCGGCTACCTGATCTCGATCCCGGGACCGCTCCTGGTCGGCGTCCTCTACCAGCACAGCGGCGGCTGGGGGCAGCCCCTCGCCCTCATGGCCGCCCTGATGATCCCGCAGATCGCGGTGGGCGTCCTGGCAGGCCGCGACCGCCTGGTGGAGGACGAGGCAGCCCGCTGAGGCCCACCCCGGCGGCTCCGCCCCGGGGGAGGGTGGGAGACTGGCCCCATGCCAGTGCTCGACCCGAATCCCCAGAACGGCCAGAAGAAGATGCTCCTGGTCTTCGGCTCGTTCCTAGCCATCTTCGTAGTCATCGCCATCATCGCGGCGATCGCGGCCCCGTAACGCCCAGCTCGGGCTGCGCCCCGGTGAGGGCGCGGGGAACTGCGCGATCAGCCCCCACCCACACCCGCCTCTATACGGACTGGACCGAGCTGGAAGGCGGCGGGGTCGAAGGGGCGGCAGCCCCGGGGGATGGGACGGGTAGGGGCGGCGGGGGCGAAAAACCACGCACCCGAACGGGTCGACGGTGGGGTTACCCCCAGCATCCCCTAGGGGGCGAGTCTCAGGGGTAAGTAGGTGGATCACCGGATGGGCCGCGGCGCCCGGATTCCGTAGCTTCGAAGTGTGACCGCAGGAGCCCCGCGAGGGCCCACGGAGGACGCGGCCACCGACCACGAGAAGATCACGGAGGCGGCATGTCGGCCCCTACGCACACCCGACCCCACCCGGCGACCCCGGCGACCACGGGCGGCGGCGTCGTCGATGCCCGGCTCCCCTGGTGGGCCCTCGCCCTGCCCACCCTCGCCTTCGCCACCCTCCTGCTGCTGATCCTCAACCCCGCCGACACCCAGGCGGCGGCGAGCGCCGACCCCGCGATCACCCACGTCCTGGAGCGCATACAGCAGGCACTACCGACCCTCGCACCATGACGCGCGGCCGAGGCATGATCCGAACGACAGGCCCAGCCCTCGCTAGGTCCTGTCGTCAACCTCCCGTCGTCGCCCGAAGGGCGGCCACGCGGCGTTAGGCGCGTGCTCTCGGCGTGCCGGGCGGAAGCCCTCGTTGGATGTACTTGGGCTTTCGCCCGGTGCGGCGAGAGAGCATGCATGGCGTCGCGCGGCAGACGGGAGTTTGACGACAGGGCCTAGCACGTGTAGCGGTCTCAAGTATCCGCACTTCAACTACCTGCGCCCCATGGCCTGTTTCGTGCGAAGCTGGGACGCATGAGCGTCGCAGAACCCCGCAGGATTGTCCTCTTCCGGCATGCGAAGGCCGACTGGCCACAGGTGTCCGACCACGAGCGCCCGCTCGCCGACCGGGGCCGTATGGACGCCGCCGTCGCCGGGCGCAAGCTGGCCGACTCCGGCATCCCCTTCGACCTTGCCCTCTGCTCCACCGCCGTCAGGACCCGCGAGACCTGGAAGCTGGCCGTTCACGAGCTCGCCGAGCGGCCGAAAACGGTCTACGAGGAGCGGATCTACGAGGCCTCACCCGGCGAGCTGATCGCCCTGCTCAACGAAACCTCGGACGACGCGCAGAATGTCGTCCTGATCGGCCACAACCCCGGTGTGCAGGCCCTCGCCGACATCCTCGCCGGCCACGCCGAGGGCGACACCCGCGAGCGGATGAGCCGGCGTGACTTCCCGGCCGCCGCCTTCGCGGTGCTCTCCTTCGAGGGCTCCTGGAAGAGCCTGGAGCCGGGCGTGGGCACGCTGCTCGACTACTGGGCGCCCACGGAGTGACCCCAGCCATGTAATCCGGGCAGCCCGGCCAGGTAGCCCGGCCAGTTGCCCCACCGCCGCCCACGGCACGACCAAGGCCCGGCACCCACACGGTGCCGGGCCTTCACTCGTAGGCGACGCTCGCGGTCACTGCTCGTCGTGCGTGTCCGCCGCCTCCACCTCTTCCCGCGTGACCCCGAGCAGATAGAGCACGGTGTCGAGAAAGGGGAAGTTCACCGCGGTGTGCGCGGCCTCCCGGACGACCGGCTTGGCGTTGAAGGCGACGCCCAGACCGGCCGCGTTCAGCATGTCGAGGTCGTTGGCGCCGTCGCCGATCGCCACGGTCTGCGCCAGCGGCACACCCGCCTCGGCGGCGAAGCGGCGCAGCAGCCGCGCCTTGCCCGCACGGTCCACGATCTCGCCGACGACCTTGCCCGTGAGCTTGCCGTCGACGATCTCCAGTGTGTTGGCCTGTGCGAAGTCCAGCCCCAGCCGCTCCTTGAGGTCGTCCGTGACCTGGGTGAAACCGCCCGAGACGACACCCACTTGGAAGCCGAGCCGCTTCAGCGTACGGATCAGCGTGCGCGCCCCCGGAGTGAGCCGCACCTCACTGCGCACCTTGTCCACCACCGAGGCGTCGAGGCCCTCCAGCAGCGCCACGCGCGCGTGCAGGGACTGCTCGAAGTCCAGCTCCCCGCGCATCGCGGCGGCCGTCACCTCGGCGACCTCCTTCTCGCACCCGGCGTGCGCGGCGAAGAGCTCGATCACCTCGTCCTGGATGAGCGTCGAGTCGACGTCCATGACCACCAGCCGCTGCGCCCGCCGGTGCAGCCCCGCCGCCACCACGGCCACGTCCACGCCCAGCGCCACCGACTCGGTCACCAGCGCGGTCCGCAGCGTTTCCGGCTCCGTACCGGACACGGCGAACTCCACCGCCGTCACCGGGTACTTCGCGAGCCGGAAGATACGGTCGATGTTGCCGCCTGTCGCGGTGATCCGCGCGGCGATCCGGGCCGTGGACTCGGCGGTCAGCGGGTGACCGAGCACGGTGACGTGCGAGCGGCCGAGGCCGCGCGGCCGGTTGTCGCCCAGGCCGGAGATGATCTCCGCCTGCATCTTCATCGAGTCCGCCCAGCTGTGGACGGTCGCCCGCAGGTCGCCCTCCTGCCCGGCGGGCGGCGGGGTCACGAGCGCGCACAGCACCATTCGGCCACGGGTGACGACCTGCTCGATGTCGACCACGTTGACGGAGTACGTGGCCAAGGTGTCGAACAGTCCGGCGGTGATGCCCGGCCGGTCCTTGCCGAAGATCTTGACGAGGAGAGTGGGCGTGTCAGAGGAGGTCTGCGAAGCGCTCATGATGCTCCCACCGTATCCGGCGCCTCATGCCTTTTGCCCCTGAGGTCCGCCCAGCGGACGGAGAACTCTGGGTTACCAGCGTCTGAAGCGCACCCGGACCACGCGCGACGCCCCGGAGCGCCTCCGGAAAACACACCTCTCCATGTGCCTCAACCCCTACGGGGCGGGGGCGGCGGAGAAGACGGCGGAGGCGTATCACCCGGCGGAGGCGTATCGCCCGGCGGTGGCGGTGGCGGTGGCGGTGGCGGCGCCGGCCAGGTACCCGACCCCGAGCCTGACCCTGATCCCGGCCGCTGCCCCGGCCGCCGAGGCGGCGGGAACGGCCTGTCCGCCGTGGGCACGCCGTACATGTCCGCAGGCCCCTGCTCCCCGGCCCGCCCGGCCGCCCCCCGTCCGTCCTCCCGCGGACCCCAGGATCCGCGAGACCCCCCGGGCCGCGGGGGCCCGCCATGCTCCCGCGACTCCCGAGGCCCCCGACTCTCCCCAGGCTTGCGCAACCCCTCCGGCAGCCGCAGATACGGATTCGTGTCCGGGTTCGGCGGCCGATAAGGCGTCCCCGGCGTATACGGCCCCGACCCGGAGCCCGCCGCATACGACTCCACGGCCCCCGCGGCCCCCGCGGCCCCCGTGTCCCCCCAGGCCAACGGCGCCGCCCGCCGCCCCGCCGCCCCCGTCGCGCAGGCCAGCAACGCCCCGGCGCCCCCCGCACCCGCACCCCACAACACACCCAGCACCAACGCCATCGCCGTCTGCCCGCGCAACTCGATGCCCGCGTCGAACGCGTCGATGCCGAACACGGCCAGCGAGGCGTCCACCGACACCTCCGTCGCCAGGACAAGCACCGGCAGTGCCACCGCCGTGGCGACCCCGAGCCGAAGTGCGCAGCGCCCGGCGAACCCGAGCGCACCCCCGCCCCGTACATCCGCACCGCCCGCACCCCCCGCAGCGGCGGCAGCGGATTCCCGTACGAAAGGCGTACGCACGGCGGTCAACACCCCCGCGTACAACATCATCAGAGCGGCCGCGACCCCCAACAGCCAGACTCGGCCGTCGAGTTCGGCGAGACGGCCGAGGGTGACGGGCTCGTCGGCGTTGACGCGCAGCAGCTCGTCGAGGGGGTCGGGCAGCACGGAGGCGAGGGCGCCGGTGGCCTTGCCGTCCCAGGGGACGAACAGGCCGATGGGGACGCCCAGCCAGACACCGTTGGGCGCTCCCAGCAGAGCCGCGCCCGCGATGCGCTTGGGGTGGGGGTCGCCGGACGCCGCGTAGGCCGCCGCCGCGAGCCCGGCCAGAACCGCCACCAACAGCACAGTGACCAGCGCGGACACGGCCGGCCGTACCACCCGGTGCACGGCTTCGAAACCGCGCGGCAGGGGAGTGCGGCGCGAGGCCAGCAGGGCGATGAGCAGCACGCCGACGCACCAGAGCAGGCCGCCGAGCAGAGTGGGCGCGGTGTCGACGGTGAAGCCCACCTCGGCGTTCGCGTCGGCGAGGTCTCCGAGCCGGTCCGGCAGCAGGCCGCCCCCGATGTCCCCGACATCGCCGAGCCCGGGGATCTCTATACCGCCCAGGTCCTCGCCCCCCGGCAGCTCATCGAGGCCCAGCTCGCTCCCGTCGAGGGTGATGACCGAGTGTCCGGCCCATGCCAGCCCGCCCATCAGCGCCACGAAGAGCCCGACCACCATGCCCGCGCGCACAAGGAGTTCGGCCGAGGAGACGACAACTCCCGCTCCCCGCAGGGACCGCAGGAAGAACCACGACAACAGGAGCGCCCCCACCAGGCTCACACCCAGTGGCGTGATCTCGATGGCGGTCGTCGTCTGGGCCCCTTCCAGGCCAAAGACGGACACATCCCCGGACGGTGTCACCGACCCACCCGCCCCGAGGGCCACAACCGCCGCCGTCATGGGCCCCAGTTCGCCCGCCGAGTCGGCTTCCAGCAGATGCAGACCGAGCGCCGCCGTACCCGCCATCCCGATCAACGCCCAGCTCACGGCGGCGATCGCGGAGAACAGGACCTCCCCCCACGGCACGCTCCTGCCATGACCGATGCCATGGCCAACGTTCTGTTTGCTCATGGTCGGACCCCCCGATCCGCATCGCGGCGTTGCACCGCTGATGTCCCCCTCGCGTGGGATTACCACTCTCCGGTCCGGTTTCACCCCCGTCAACGGGACCGGGCAAAGCCCCCGTACGTACTCTTCACAAGGCCCGACTTTCGGTCAGGGGGCCGAGCCTGAAATAGTTCCCCCCGATGTTCGACATCCCTAGACTCCCTGTGATGGGGGTAATTCGGGGGACAACTCAGTGGGGCATGGAGTGCCGGAACTCGTACTGGAATTGAACGGACAAACCTGGACGCTCGATCCGTCCAGGGCATACACCCTCGGACGTGATCCGCAGGGGGACATCGTGTTCGACGACGCCAGGGTGTCCTGGCGTCACGCCACGATCAGCTTCAGCGGCCGTAGTTGGGTGATCGAGGACCACGGCAGCACCAACGGCACCTTCGTGCAGGGCCAGCGGATCCACCAGTTGGAGATCGGCCCCGGCTCGGCCGTGCACCTCGGCAACGCGACCGACGGGCCGAGACTCAGCCTGTCCGGCGCCGCCGCGCAGCCGCAGCAGCAGCCGTACGCGGCCCAGGGCGCGAGCGCCGGATACGCCGCTCAACAGGCCCCGCAGCAGCAGGCGCCGCAGGCCGGCTGGCAACAACCGCAGCAGGCCCAAGTCCCGCATCAGCAGGGCTTCCCGCAGCAGGGCCCCGGTGGTGGCGCGGGGGCGCCGCCGGTCTACGGTGACCGCAGCCCGACCACATTCCACCAGCTGGCCCTCGGCCGCGTGATGCGCATCGGTCGTGCGCTGGAGAACGACCTGGTCGTCTCCGACCTCCAGGTCTCGCGCAACCACGCCGAGTTCCACGCGACGCCCGACGGGCGCTTCGAGATCCGCGACCTCGGCTCGCACAACGGCACGTTCGTCAACGGTATGCCGATCGCCAAGGGCGGCACGGCACTTCTCGGCCCGAACGACATCGTCGGCGTCGGCCACTCGACGTTCCGCATCGTCGGCGACCACCTCGAAGAGTTCGTCGACACCGGTGATGTCTCCTTCTCCGCACGCCACTTGACGGTCACCGTCGACGGCGGCAAGCAGATCCTGAAGGACGTCTCCTTCGGCGTCCCGGAGAAGTCGCTCATCGCGGTCATCGGCCCCTCCGGCTCCGGCAAGTCCACCCTGCTGAAGGCGCTCACGGGCTACCGCCCCGCCGACCAGGGCGACGTCCTCTACGACAACCGGAACCTGTACAAGCAGTTCGCCGAGCTGCGGCAGCGCATCGGTCTGGTCCCGCAGGACGACATCCTCCACAAGGAGCTGTCGGTCAAGAAGGCCCTCACCTACGCGGCCAAGCTCCGCTTCCCCGCGGACACCACGGCCGCCGAGCGCGAGGCCCGGATCGACGAGGTGCTGCGCGAGCTCAAGCTCGACATCCACAAGGACAAGAAGGTCACCTCCCTGTCCGGCGGCCAGCGCAAGCGCGTCTCGGTCGCCCTGGAGCTGCTGACCAAGCCGTCGCTGATCTTCCTGGACGAGCCGACCTCCGGTCTCGACCCGGGCATGGACCGCGACGTCATGCAGCTGCTGCGTGGCCTCGCCGACGACGGCCGTACGGTCCTGGTGGTCACCCACTCCGTGGCCGAGCTGGCCATCTGCGACAAGCTGCTGGTGATGGCGCCGGGCGGTTCGGTGGCGTATTTCGGTCCGCCCGAGGAGGCCCTGAACTTCTTCGGCTACGAGACCTGGGCCGACGTCTTCTCCGCCTTCGAGAACTACCGCGACTACGACTGGGCGGGCCGCTGGAAGGGCTCGCAGCACTACCAGATGTACGCCGCGGACATCGACGCCGTCGCCCCGCAGTCGGTGCACATGCCGCCGCCGCAGTCGATGCGCCCGCCGAAGCCGCAGAGCTGGGGCTCGCAGCTGATGACGCTGATCCGCCGCTATGTCGCGGTGATCGTCTCCGACAAGGGCTTCCTGGCGCTGACGGTGATCCTGCCGGCCGTGCTCGGCGCGGTCAGCCTGCTCATCGACCCGGAAAAGGACCTGCTGGTCAGGAAGTTGAATCCGGCGACGGGCATGCCCATCCCGAACGGCACGGCCACCACGGTGCTGCTGATCCTCGCGGTCGGCGCCTGCTTCGCCGGTGCCGCCAACTCCGTCCGTGAGCTGATCAAGGAACGGGTGATCTACGAGCGGGAGCGGGCGACCGGCCTGTCGCGCTCGGCGTACCTGATGTCCAAGGTCATCGTCCTCGGCGCGGTCACCGTGTTCCAGGGCGCCATGGTCGGCGCGATCGGCTTCTCCAGCCGGACCATCCCGGACGAGGCCCTGATCTTCGGCGACGGCAAGTTCGCCGTCATGCTCGAACTCTCCATTCCGATCATGGGTCTCGGCTTCACCTCGATGATGTTCGGCCTGGTCATCTCCTCGCTGGTGAAGACCGCCGAGAAGACCATGCCGCTGCTGGTGATGTTCTCGATCATCCAGGTCGTGTTCACCGGCTGCCTGTTCGCCCTGTACGGCAGCCCCGGCGTCAACGAGTTCTCGTACCTGATGCCGTCGCGCTGGGCGGTCGCCGCCGCGGGCGCCACGCTGGACTTCAACAACATCAGCCCGCCGAAGGAGAAGGGCGACACCGACCCGCTGTGGGACCACACGGTCGGCGCCTACAGCCTCGACATGATCGCCCTCATCGTGATCGGCGTGATCTGCGGTGTCCTCGTGGCCCGCTTCCTGCGCCGCCACGAGCCGGAGGTCATGCGGAAGTAGTCCCACGGGCTCTGACATGCGAAGGGCGGCACCCGCATCGGGTGCCGCCCTTTCGCGTCTCTAGCGGATGGCGTCTCAGAGGTCCGCGCAGGCCTCAGTACGCGCTGTTGACGTTGTCGATCGAGCCGTAGCGGTCGGCGGCGTAGTTCGCGGCGGCCGTGAGGTTGGCGACCGGGTCGTACTGACTCCAGGCCGTGCCCGGGACGTGGTACGCGTCGAAGGTCGGCTTGATGACCTGGAGCAGACCGATCGACGGGACGCCGTTCTTGGCGTTGATGTCCCAGTTGTTGATCGCGTTCGGGTTGCCCGAGGACTCCCGCATGATGTTCTTGTGCAGGCCGTTGTAGGTGCCCGGAATCTTGTGCTTCTTCATGATGTCGAGCGCCTCGCGGATCCAGCCGTCGAGGTTGTTCGGGTACGTCTTCGCGGCGGCGGCCTTGGCCTTCTTGGCCGCCTCGGCCTTCTTGGCGATCTTGGCGCGCTCCGCGGCCCGGCTCGCGGCCTCCTTCTTCGCGCGCTCCTGCTCGGCCTTCTTCTTCGCCGCGGCCTCGGCGGCCTTCCGCTTGGCGTCGGTCACCTGGTCGGCGACGCTCGCCGTCACGACCTGCGCGGAATCCTGGCTGAACGCCACCGGCGCCGCGGACACCGTCTTCGTGGCGCTCTGAGCCTCGGCCGGCACCAGCGAGAACGAGAGGGCGGCGGCGCCGATGGCGGCCACTCCGGCGAACGAGAGCTTGTGGGTCTTGGTGAGCGCGAGACTGAGACGGCGGGTGCTGGCGTTCTTGGGCATAAGTGATGGACCTCTTCGAATAGCGCGGAGGTCGCTCTGGTGCCGGGTGGGGACACTGCTCTTCCAGCACAAACGCCGCGGGGGAACCCACGGCGCCGAGCGACGACAGCCATTCTTAGCGGCCGCAAAATTCCGTGGCAAAGGTGTGACGTACTATCCCGGATAGTTGAGGCGTAAGCGGCAAAATAGGACAGATCAGCCCGTCTTTCCCGCTCAAACCGCCCTTATCTCTCTCCTAAAGGGCTTCGTACGTGATGTGCGCCCTATGGGAGGGCTCACATCGGCCGCACGGCGAGCTCACGGGCAGTTGCTGTCGCAATGCTCTGTGTGGGGCACCTCCGCCGGGAGAATGAGGTGCACATCCCCGAACTCGTGCCACAGGTAGAGCCCCGCGATCGCCTCGTCGTACGCGCGGTCGATCGCCGCCCGCCCCGCGATCGCCTCCAGCATCAGCAGATGCGAGGCCTCCGGCTCGTGCAGCCCGGTCACCAGCCCGTCGACCACCCGCACCCCGCGCTCCGGCGTGACCACCAGATCGGTCCACCCCGCACGGGCCCGTACGACGCCGTCGGGCCCACCGGCGGACTCCACGGCCCGCACCGCCGTCGTACCCACCGCTATGACCCGCCCGCCCGTCTCCCGCCACCGCCCTTCCAAGGAAGCGCTTCGCGCCCTTTGCTGGCCCGCCCTCGTCGCGTTGATCAGCCGCGCCGAAGCCTCCGGCACCACGAACCGCTCCGGATACGGCGGCTCGTGCACCTCCGCCGACGCGACCCCGGTGTGCAGCGTGACCGGCGCGAACCGCACACCCCGGCTCACCAGCTCCGCCACCAGCCGCGCCGTGAACGGCCGCGCGGCACTCGGCATCTCCGCACTCCCCGCACCGTCGTCCGACGGCAGCGCGAACACCGTCTGATACACGGACAGCGGCTGATCCCGCGCCGTATAGGAGTAACGGATGGGCCGCCCGTGCTCCCGGAGCATCCCGGCGACAGCCGACGAGGACACACGCGCCCACCACAGCCGCCCGCCCCGCTCGCTCAGCGGCTCCTCCAGAACCAGCCGCACGCCACCCGGCAGCCGCACCTCTGCCCCCGCGGGCCCTCCCGCCCGTCTCCCGCCACCACCCTTCCAACGAGTGCTTCGCGCACTGCTCCATATAAGCGCGCGTGTGGTGCCCCTCCCATCCGGATCCCGCAGCTCGACCGCCCACCGCCCGTCATCGCCCCGCGTGGAGAAATGCACCACCACACGCGCGTGCCCGATCGCCCCGTCCACCGCAGCCGCCAGCGTCGGCGAGGTGTTGACGACGAGCAGGTCACCCGCCCGCAACAGCCTCGGCAACTCCGCGAACGCGTGGTGCGACACCTCCGTACCGCGCGAAACCAGCAGCCGTACGGAATCCCGCTCCAACCCGGGCCCGCGCTGCTCAGCGGGCACGCGCGCGTGCAACTCCTCCGGAACCCGCACCGTCGCCGTCGTCATCGCGCCTCCAGCAGCGACGGCGCCCCGTAACGGCCACTGGCCGGCCGCCCCTCGATCAGCCGCAGAAAGGCCGGGACCACACTCTCCGGGCTCGGCCGCGGATCGTCGTCCTCCGGTACGGCCGCCGCGTACAGGTCCGTGCCCATGTCACCGGGGTCGACCGCCCACACCCTGAGCCCCGGCTCCTCCTCGGCCAGCACCGCCGACAGCTGGTCGAGCGCCGCCTTCGAGGCCCCGTAACCACCCCAGGTCTCGTACGCCTCGGCCCCCGCGTCCGAACTGACGTCGAGCACCGCTCCCGCCCCCGAGGCCCGCAACAGCGGCAGCGCCTCCTGGATCAGCCCCAGCGCCGCGACCACATTGACCTCCAGGGCCCGCCGCAGCCCGTCCAGCGCCAGCCCCTCCAGCCGTACGAGCGGCTCGGCGCCCAGCGCGCTCGCGTTGTTCACCAGGAGGTCCACCCCGCCCAGCGCCCGGGCCGCCGCCACCAGCTCGGCCCGGTGCCCCGCGTCCGTGACGTCCCCCGGCACCGCCTCGACGCGCGTCCCGCACGCCGAGAGCTCCTTCGCCGTCTCCTTCAGGACCTCCGCGGTTCGGGCGTCGAGCACCAGGTCCCACCCTCGCTCGGCGAGAGCCGCGCCGAGCGCCCGCCCCAGTCCTTTCGACGCCCCCGTGATGATCGCTACCGGCATGACATCCGTCCCCTCGTCCTCGGCCGCCGACTCCATCGGCGGTGACCACAACGTAGGAACGGCACCGCCCCCGCCGCCTCGTACGCGGGCCGCAAAGCGCCGGGGCCCTTTGCCCTAGGTCACCGGACGGGCCGCCGGTCCTAGGTCTGGCCCAGGCCTGTCCTAGGTCTCGGACCTACGTCCCAGGACCCGGCCAAGGCCGTCAGCGGCCCGATCCGCGTTGTCGGACCCCGCCGGTACGGTGAGGTCATGAGTCAAGGTCCCCGGTCAGGCCTCGCGGCGGTGAGTTCCGCGCTGCTGGCCATGAGCAGACACCTGGAGGTGCGCGACGTCCTCAAGACGATCGTCGCCTCCGCCCGTGAGCTGCTCGACGCGGAGTACGCCGCGCTGGGCGTCCCCGACGACCACGGCGGCTTCGCCCAGTTCGTCGTCGACGGCGTCAGCGACGCCCAGTGGAAGGCCATCGGCCCCCTCCCGCGCCAGCACGGCATCCTCGCCGCGATGCTCCACGAGGCCACCCCGGAGCGCCTGGCCGACGTCCGCGAGGACCCCCGCTTCGAGGGCTGGCCGAGTGCCCACCCCGACCTGGCCGACTTCCTGGGCCTGCCCATCCGCGACGGCGACCAGGTCATCGGCGCCCTCTTCCTCGCCAACAAACGCTGCCCCAAGCCCGAGGGGGGCTGCGGCTTCACCGAGGAGGACGAGGAACTGCTGTCGATCCTCGCCCAGCACGCCGCGATCGCCCTCACCAACGCCCGCCTCTACGAGCGCAGCCGCGAGCTCACCATCGCCGAGGAGCGCTCCCGGCTCGCCCACGAACTCCACGACGCCGTCAGCCAGAAGCTCTTCTCCCTGCGCCTGACCGCCCAGGCCGCCGCCGCGCTCGTCGACCGCGACCCCTCGCGCGCCAAGGGCGAACTCCAGCAGGTCGCCGCGCTCGCCGCCGAGGCCGCGGACGAACTGCGCGCCGCCGTCGTCGAGTTGCGCCCCGCAGGCCTCGACGAGGACGGCCTGGTCGCCACCCTGCGCACCCAGGTCCACGTCCTGGACCGCGCCCACAGCGCCCACGTCACCTTCGTCGGACGCGGTGTCCGCGCACTGCCCGCCGCCCAGGAGGAGGCCATGCTGCGCGTCGCCCAGGAGGCCCTGCACAACGCTCTGCGGCACTCGGGAGCCGAGCACGTCGACGTCACTCTCGACCGGCATGGCAAGGGCGCGGTCCTGCGGGTCGCGGACGACGGCAGCGGCTTCGACCCGCAGACGATACGCCGCGCGGGCCGCCACCTCGGACTGGTCTCCATGCGGGACCGGGCCAGCGGGGTGGGTGGCCGGCTGACGGTGGAATCGGCGCCCGGAAAGGGCACCACGATCGAGATGGAGGTCCCCGGTGGCTGACGCAATCAAGGTGCTGCTCGTCGACGACCACCAAGTGGTCCGCCGCGGCCTGCGCACCTTCCTTGAGGTGCAGGACGACATCGAGGTCGTGGGAGAGGCCGCCGACGGCGCCGAGGGAGTCGCCCGCGCCGAGGAGCTGAGGCCCGATGTCGTCCTCATGGACGTCAAGATGCCCGGCATGGACGGCGTCGAGGCCCTCCGCAAGCTCCGCGAGCTCGACAACCCCGCGCGCGTCCTCATCGTCACCAGCTTCACCGAACAGCGCACGGTCGTCCCGGCCCTGCGCGCAGGCGCCGCCGGATACGTCTACAAGGACGTCGACCCCGACGCGCTCGCCGGCGCCATCCGCTCGGTGCACGCCGGACACATCCTGCTCCAACCGGAGGTCGCCGACGCGCTCCTCTCCCAGGAGGAGGCCAACTCCGGCCAGGGCAGAGGAGGTTCGCTCACCGAACGGGAGCGCGAGGTGCTCGGCCTGATCGCCGACGGCCGCTCCAACCGCGAGATAGCCCGCGCGCTGGTCCTCTCCGAGAAGACGGTCAAGACCCACGTCTCCAACATCCTCATGAAGCTGGACCTGGCGGACCGGACCCAGGCGGCTCTGTGGGCGGTACGTCATGGTGTGACCGGATGACGGGCCGATTGTCCGTCAATTCGAAAGGTCCCACTCCGGTCTGAGATTCATACCGTCGTGTGTATGTCCCCCGAATGGCGCATCCCTGGGGGATCCCGGCCGTTCTTCAGTGCGTGCTGCGTGCGACCGCCGCAGTGATCGCAAGGAAGGGCTCGGAAAGTGAAGAACCTGAAGAAGGCCGCTGCTGTCACGATGGTGGCCGGTGGCCTGGTCGCCGCCGGTGCCGGCATGGCCTCCGCCACCG
The DNA here is from genome assembly GCF_002214185.1 of Streptomyces capitiformicae. NCBI lineage: Bacteria > Bacillati > Actinomycetota > Actinomycetes > Kitasatosporales > Streptomycetaceae > Streptomyces > Streptomyces capitiformicae. The sequence goes on from NZ_CP022161.1 coordinate 5,872,176, forward strand.
ACGGCGGGGCGCACGCGGGCGGCAAGGCGGTGGGCTCGCCGGGCGTCATCTCGGGCAACGTCATCCAGGCCCCGGTCGACATCGCCACGAACGTGGTCGGCAACAGCGTGAACGTCGTCGGCATCCTGAACCCGGCCTTCGGCAACCTGGGCGTCAACCACTGACACCCCGCCCCACGCAGCCAGTGACCACCGGCCTTCCAGGAACTCCTGGAAGGCCGGTCAGGTTTTCCATACGTAGCTGAGGGCGATCGTGCCGTCGGGTCGGCTGCCCACTCCCGTCGTCCTGGCTGCGGGCAGTCGTGCCGCTGGGGCGATGAGGGTCCCCCCGCTCATGAGGGTCCCCCCCGCTCATGGGGGTCCCCCCGCTCGAGCGCAGCCGAGAGTGGGGGAGAAGCCGAGAGTGGGGGCGGGCGGGCGCAGCGGCACCTCGTAGCGCCGAGTTGCGCAGCCCACCCCCGCCCAGCCCCAGCCGCCGGGCAACAGCACAACAAGGGTTCACCGCACCCCGCCCAAGCCAGCGCTAGCGCCCCCGCTCCCGCTCCTCCACAACGGAGTTGTACGCCGCCACCTGCGCCCGCCGAGCCGTCCGCTCCACCGGCCGCAGTGCCACCGCCCGAGCCGCCACCTCGGACGCGCTCACCGCACCCCCGTCCCCGCTCTCGTACGCCACAGAGATCAACAACCCCACCCGCTGAGCCAACTCCAGCACCCGCACCGCCCGCGGCGGATACCCGGGCGCCAACACCTCCCGCCCCCGCTCGGCCCGCGCCCGATACGCGTCGATCGCCGCCTCCGCCACCGGCCCGGACGCCGCCACATCCAACCGCGACAACACCGCCGTAGCCTCCCGCAAGGCCTCGGCCAGCTCCCGCTCGGCCTCCCCGAGCGACGGCACATCGGCGGGCGGAGCCTCCCGTACCTCCAGGCAGTGCCAGACGACCTCGACGTGCTCATCACCGGCGGGCCCGACCGAGTACACCTCCGGCACCAGCCCCAGCGCACCCCCGTGGCAGATCACGGCCTCCTCCGCCGCCAGCGCCCGCTTGTTGAACTCAGGCGGCCCACTGAGCCCCAGCGGATGCCCCGGCGCGGGCAACGCCACCCGCAACCCGGTCACCCCGAGCGCCCGCAACCGCCCGAGCGCGAGCGTCAGCCCGACGGGCCCCGACTCCCCGGGCAACCCCTCCACCCGGTGCACGGCGTCCTCCCCGACGACGGCCAGCACCGCGTCATCCGGCGAGACAAGTCCGGCAAGAAGGGCATTTCCCCATGAGGCAAGGCGTCCTGAACGTGGTTCCGAGAGCATGCCCCCACCCTAAGGACCGACCGATGGAATGGACGGCCCGACCGGTGGCGTAGATTTCCTTGAGGGCTGCGCCCACCCGGCGGTGGCTCCAACCACAGGCGTACCCGACAGCCGAGACAGGCCGACACTGCAAGGGGAGACAGCGCGCTCATGAGCGATGTTCTGGAGCTGGAGGACGTATCCGTGGTCCGCGAGGGCCGGGCCCTCGTGGACCAGGTCTCCTGGTCGGTCAAGGAGGGCGAGCGCTGGGCCATCCTCGGCCCGAACGGCGCCGGCAAGACCACCCTCCTGAATGTCGCGTCCAGCTACCTGTTCCCGAGCAGCGGCACCGCCACGATCCTCGGCGACACCCTCGGCAAGGTCGACGTCTTCGAGCTGCGCCCCCGCATCGGCATGGCCGGCATCGCCATGGCGGAGAAGCTCCCCAAGCGCCAGACCGTCCTGCAGACCGTGCTGACCGCCGCGTACGGCATGACGGCCACCTGGAACGAGGACTACGACGAGATCGACGAGCAGCGCGCCCACGCCTTCCTCGACCGCCTCGGCATGACCGAGTACGTCGACCGCAAGTTCGGCACCCTCTCCGAGGGCGAGCGCAAGCGCACCCTGATCGCGCGCGCTCTGATGGTCGACCCGGAGCTGCTCCTCCTCGACGAGCCCGCCGCCGGCCTCGACCTCGGCGGTCGCGAGGACCTCGTACGCCGTCTCGGCCGCCTTGCCCGTGACCCCATCGCCCCCTCCATGATCATGGTCACGCACCATGTCGAGGAGATCCCCCCGGGCTTCACCCATGTCCTGATGATCCGCCAGGGCAAGGTTCTCACCGCGGGCCCGCTGGAACTGGAGCTCACCTCCCGCAACCTCTCCCTCTGCTTCGGCCTCCCGCTCGTCGTCGAGCAGGTCGACGAGCGCTGGACCGCCCGCGGTCTGCCCCTCACCTGACCTCCAACTTCTCCCGCCCTTCCGCCAATCGGACGCCCCGGATCCACAACCCGGCCGGGGCACACCCGACTTGGCGACCCTCATACGTGATCTTTGCCCTCGTGCGCCCTGTCGGCGGGCCGGTCGCGGACCTACCATTGGTCACGTGGACAGCATCGACGCATGGGTGTGGTGGCTGATCGGCGCGGCCGGGCTCGGGATCGCCCTCGTCGTGACCGCGATGCCCGAGTTGGGCATGCTCGCCCTGGGCGCCGTCGCCGGTGCCGCGACCGCGGGGCTGGGCGGTGGTGTCGTACTCCAAGTGGTCGTCTTCGCCGTGGTCTCCGTCGCGCTCATCGCCGTCGTACGGCCCATCGCGGCCCGGCACAGAGCCCAGCGGCCCCAACTCGCCACCGGCGTCGACGCGTTGAAGGGCAAACACGCCGTCGTCCTGGAACGCGTCGACGGCAACGGCGGTCGTATCAAGCTGGGCGGCGAAGTCTGGTCGGCCCGCGCCCTCGACACCGGACAGGCCTACGAGGTGGGTCAGGAAGTCGACGTCGTGGAGATCGAGGGAGCCACGGCGATCGTCATGTGACGCATCTTCAACAGGCAAACAGCATAAGATCTTCCGGAAGCGCCACGGCGGAGAAGGGCACGGGGAGCGAACGATGGAACCGATCATCATCGTCTTGATCATTCTGGTGGTGTTGGTCTTCATCGCCTTGATCAAGACCATCCAGGTCATCCCACAGGCCAGCGCGGCCATCGTCGAGCGGTTCGGCCGCTACACACGCACGCTCAACGCGGGACTCAACATCGTCGTCCCGTTCATCGACTCGATCCGCAACCGCATCGACCTCCGCGAACAGGTCGTGCCGTTCCCACCCCAGCCGGTGATCACCCAGGACAACCTGGTCGTGAACATCGACACGGTCATCTACTACCAGGTGACCGACGCCCGCGCCGCCACCTACGAGGTCGCCAGCTACATCCAGGCGATCGAGCAGCTCACCGTCACCACGCTCCGCAACATCATCGGTGGCATGGACCTGGAGCGGACCCTGACCTCCCGCGAGGAGATCAACGCGGCCCTGCGCGGCGTCCTCGACGAGGCCACCGGCAAGTGGGGCATCCGCGTCAACCGCGTCGAGCTCAAGGCGATCGAGCCGCCCACCTCCATCCAGGACTCGATGGAGAAGCAGATGCGTGCCGACCGTGACAAGCGCGCCGCGATCCTCACCGCCGAAGGTACGCGCCAGGCCGCCATCCTCACCGCCGAGGGTGAGAAGCAGTCCCAGATCCTCCGCGCCGAGGGTGAGGCCAAGGCCGCCGCCCTGCGCGCCGAGGGCGAGGCCCAGGCCGTGCGTACGGTCTTCGAGGCCATCCACGCGGGCGACCCCGACCAGAAGCTCCTCTCCTACCAGTACCTCCAGATGCTCCCGAAGATCGCCGAGGGCGACGCCAACAAGCTCTGGATCGTCCCCAGCGAAATCGGCGACGCCCTCAAGGGCCTCTCCGGCGCCATGGGCAACTTCGGCGCCATGGGCGGCGGCCCAACCATCCCCAAGCCGACCGACGGCAGTAGCGAGCGCCGCGAAAAGCCGGCCATCGACTGAACACGACAATGGGCCCGCTCTTCGCAAGGAAGGCGGGCCCAGACGCTTTTAGGGGCGCGGGGAACTGCGCGACAAGCCACAACGGACCCGCAGCCCGCAGCATCCTCAACGGCGCTCACGCAACGCCGCTCACGCAACGGCGCTCACGCAACGGCGCTCACGCAACGCCGCTCACGCAACGCCGCTCACGCGGAGCGCTACGCGGCTGACTGCGATAGCCACCCTGGCAGCGCATCGAGGTCATCCTGCCCCAGCGCCAGCAACATCGCATCCGCCGGCGTCGGCTCGAACGGCTGCCGCAGCAGCGGCATCCCCGCCTGCTCCGGAGTCCGGTCAGCCTTACGGTGGTTGTCCTCGGCGCACGAAGCCACCGTGTTCAGCCAGGTGTCACCACCACCCCGCGACCGCGGCACCACATGGTCGACGGTCGTCGCCCGCCTGCCGCAGTACGCGCACCTGTGCCTGTCCCGTACCAGGACACCCCGCCTCGACCACGGTGCTTGTCTTCGGAACGGCACCCTCACGTACCTGCAGAGCCTGATCACCCGGGGCGCCGGTATATCGACCGCGGCTCCGCGCATGCGCAGTTCGGGGTGGGTCTGCTCGACGACGGCCTTGTCCTGCAGCACCAGAACGACGGCTCTGTTGAGCGTCACCGTCGACAGCGGCTCGAAGCTCGCGTTCAGTACCAGCGTGTCCCGCACTCCAGCCCACCTCCTGTGCACCAGCCCACCCCCCGGCGGGCTTGGATCAACTCTGGCCGGGCACGCCGAGATGGACAACGCAATAAAAAATGCCCGCCTCTGATCACTTCCAAGACCAGAGACGGGCAAACGTTCAATGAACGTCCGGCTTCGTTACTTTTCCGCTACCGCCGCGTACTCTCCGATGAGTTGAGCACGCGCAAGTGTGTGGAATCGCAGATTGAATCCGACCACGGCGGGCGAAGCATCCGAATCCGGGCCGAGCTTCTCCTGATCCACGGAGTAGACCGTGAACACATACCGGTGCGCCGGATCCCCGGGCGGCGGCGCGGCACCACCGAAGTCCTTCGTCCCGTAGTCGTTGCGCACCTGGACCACGCCCTCGGGCAGCCCCTCGAACTTCCCCGAGCCCGCACCCGCCGGCAGCTCCGTCACCGAGACCGGAATGTCGAACAGGACCCAGTGCCAGAATCCGCTCCCGGTAGGGGCGTCCGGGTCGTAGCACGTCACGGCGAAGCTCTTGGTCTCGGCCGGGAAGCCCTCCCAGCGCAGCTGCGGCGAGGTGTTGCCGCCCGCGTAGACCTGGGCGTCCTTGAGCGTCGCCCCCGGCTCGACGTCCTCGCTCGTGACCGTGAACGACGGCACGACCGGATGGAAATCATGGGGGAGCGGCGGCCTCTTCGGCTGGGTCACCTCGATACCTCCTGTGGATCTGGGGGTGACTGTGCTCAGAGCCTAGAACCAGCTGCGCTTGCTACCGACTTCCGACAGCCACTGGTTCAGATACGCCGCCCAATCGGTGCCCTGGTAGTCCTGCAGCCCCACCTTGAACGCACGGAACGAGTCGCTGCCCTCGCTGAACAGACCCGGCTTCTTGTCCATCTCCAGTACGACGTCCATCTCGCGCTCGTCGGCGACGAAACTCAACTCGACCTGGTTCAGCCCGTGGTACTGCTGCGGCGGGAAGAACTCGATCTCCTGGTAGAACGGCAGCTTCTGCCGCGTACCGCGGATGTGACCGCGCTCCAGGTCCGCGTTCTTGAAACGGAAGCCCAGCTGGACAAAGGCGTCCAGGATCGCCTGCTGCGCCGGCAGCGGATGCACGTTGATCGGGTCCAGGTCACCGGAGTCCACCGCACGCGCGATCTCCAGCTCGGTCGTCACACCGATGTTCATCCCCGGCAGCGTCTGCCCCTGGATCGTGGTGACCGGCGTCTCCCACGGAATCTCCAGCCCGAACGGCACCACGTGCACCGCCTCGGCCTTCAGCTCGAAGGCCCCACCGAGCCGCTGCTTCGTGAACTCGATGTCCTGCTTGTACTCCGCGTCCTGACCCTCGACCTCGACCTTGGCCTGCAGACCGACGGACAGCGCCTCGATCTGCTGGTCCACGGAGCCGCCCTGAATCCGCACCTCACCCTGGACGACGCCACCCGGCACGACATTGACCTCGGTCAGCACCGTCTCGACCGAAGCGCCACCGGCCCCCAGGCTCGCGAGCAGCCGCTTGAACCCCATGTCTGTTCCTCCCGTCAGGCAACGCCTGTGTATCTGTGTGGCTCTGTGTTCTGTGTGGTGTGGATCGCGCTGCGTGGCGTGGATCCTTGATCCCTACAAACGCAGACCGACGGCGACCGGTTCCGCGCCCCACCCTTCCAAGGAGGACGCCCCCTCGCCACCCGTCGGCCCGCACCCGTCTGGACTACGCTCGTACGCCATGATCGCGATCCCCGACCGTACGCCCCTCGCCCGGGAGTTCTTCGACCGCCCCGTCCTGGAGGTCGCACCCGACCTCCTGGGTCGCGTCCTCGTGCGGGTAACCCCGGACGGTCCGATCGAACTCCGCCTCACGGAGGTCGAGGCCTACGACGGGGCCAACGACCCCGGCTCGCACGCCTATCGCGGTCGCACCGCCCGCAACGGCGTGATGTTCGGTCCGCCCGGCCACGTGTACGTCTACTTCACCTACGGCATGTGGCACTGCATGAACCTCGTGTGCGGTCCGGAGGGCCGCGCGAGCGCGGTCCTGCTGCGCGCCGGCGAGATCACCGAGGGCGCCGAGCTCGCCCGCAAACGTCGACTCTCGGCCCGAAACGACAAGGAACTGGCCAAAGGGCCCGCACGCCTGGCCACGGCCCTGGACGTCGATCGGGCCCTCGACGGCACGGACGCCTGCGCCCTCGACGACCCGGCCCTGACAGTCCTGACCGGCACCCCCGTAAGCCCTGACCAGGTACTGAACGGTCCCCGCACCGGCGTCGCCGGAGACGGCGGTGTCCATCCCTGGCGCTTCTGGATCGCCAACGACCCGACTGTCAGCCCCTATCGGGCCCACGTCCCCCGCGGGCGCTCAACTTGACTCGCTCCTGGGCGGTCCGTAATGTAGCCCGAGCCGCTTGAACCGGTTACGGCGATCAGCCAGCAGCCGAGAGCGGCCAACCCACTACCTACGACATCCCCTCAGCGGGGGCGAATTAGGCATGCCCTAATTCAAGCCCGCAGCACTCGATTATGAGTTGCCGAGGGAATCGGCTAACGTAGTGAATGTCGAAAGGCCGCAAGGGAAACCACGAGGCCTAAAGGCAAATCCCGCCGACAGGGGATCGGATCGGAAAACGATCTGATAGAGTCGGAAACGCAAGACCGAAGGGAAGCGCCCGGAGGAAAGCCCGAGAGTAGCTTGGGCGTGTCGAGCAGCGCACCGACTTCGACAAGCTGATCGTCGACGTCGAGACCAAGCAGGCGATGCGTCCGCGTGACGCCATGGCCTCCGCCGGTAAGACGCTGGTCGAGCTGTTCGGTCTCGCCCGCGAGCTGAACATCGACGCCGAAGGCATCGACATGGGTCCGTCCCCGACGGACGCCGCGCTCGCCGCCGATCTGGCGCTGCCGATCGAGGAGCTGGAGCTCACCGTTCGGTCGTACAACTGCCTCAAGCGTGAGGGCATCCACTCCGTGGGTGAGCTCCTGGCGCGCTCCGAGGCCGACCTTATGGACATCCGTAACTTCGGTGCGAAGTCCATCGACGAGGTCAAGGCGAAGCTGGCCGGCATGGGCCTGGGCCTCAAGGACAGCCCGCCCGGATTCGACCCGACCGCCGTTGCCGACGCCTTCGGCGCGAGCAACGACACGGACGCCGGTTTTGTGGAGACCGAGGAGTACTGAGCGCTGCGCTGCACCTGGGCAGGGAACCGCCACGCTGTTCCCTGCCGGGGTCCAAGTAGGAACGGAACACGAAACCGGGGAGCGGACGGAGACGTGGCTCCCGGTCGAACCTGGTTCCGCTGAAGGCGGCCCTCGGCTTCCTGCTCAGCGTGCTGGCCCGCGACCGAGGGGAGCGGGCCAGCAGCCCAAATCCGGCATTTACTTGTCCGCACCGAGGCACAGGTACTTGTCCGCACCGAGGCACAGGCCGACCTCCACGAAGTGCGCCGTCTCGGAGTCGAGGGCTACCCGACGCTGCCGCTGCACACCGCAGCCGGCACGGACCGCCTCGGCCGGCCCCGTCTCCTCGTCCGAGGCCCTCACCGCCGCACTCAACCAGCACCTGGCCGCCACGACCGGCCGACCCGCGCGCGTCTGCTACCTGAGGCCGACGGCCGTACTGCCGGCGAGGGTCGCCGCGGGTACGGACGCGGGGGCGCCGTCGACCTCATGACGGCTCAACGCCGTCACGGTGTAGGTGTGCAGGCCCACCACGAGGGCCGGGGCAGCGCCGGGGCGAGGGACCGCGTACCGGCCAGCACGTCCACGGCACGAGCGCCGGCCATGGCGGCGGGACCTGCGGGGGTGGACTTGAGGGCCAGGTCATAGGCCCACACCAGCCCGGCGAGCGGCACCTCGGTGGCCAGGCCGCGCCGCCTCCCGGGGACAGCGGCGAGTCCGAGTCCGGCCCTCGTGAGCCCACTTGCCACAGCGAGCGCGCTCCGACGACTGATACGCCCGGAGGGGCCGGGTCGTTGGGGACGCTCGACGGCGTCGACCACAGCGTCGGCGTAGTCGTTGAGGGCCATCCCGCCCCAGTACAGGCAGATGGACGAGGCCGTCATCCCCGAGTCCGGACCGCTGTCGGGCGGCCGCCTGCGGCAGCTCCGGCCAGTACGTCACCAGGAGGTGCATTTCCTGGCCCGGGTATCCGCCCCGCACCACCGCCGGCTCGAACGGCGGGTCACTGCACGGTGCTGTCGGCCTCACCCGCCACCAGCCGTCGCACTTTCCCGGTGAACACACCGGCCTCGTTACCCCGGGGAAACGGTTCATCGGGCACGTCCACGCCGAGGAACGCGCACAGCGGCTCCCAGCCCTGACGGACCTCGTAGACCAACAGCTTCTCCGGATCGACCGCAGCGCGCACCGCCTCGTTGTGCCGCTCGAAGACCGCGATCGTCTCCTGCTCGCCGAGGTCGGTGCGGAAGCCCTTGGCGGCCATGGCATCCGTGAGCGACAACAACATGTCGGCCATCCTCCGCGCGTCCGGCTCGGCCGCCTGTTCCAGGTGCCGCCGCAGGTCCTGGTTCAGGATGGTCGCGCGGGCGCTGTCGTACCACTCCTTCGGATCGCGGACGCTCAGCAGCACCTTGGCGTCCGGGTAGAGCTCCATCATCTCGCGCCAGAGCAGGGCGCCGGGGAAATCCTGGGTGGCCCGGTACTTCCCGACCAGGCCGGGCAGGACCGATGCGTCACCGGTCAGTGCCGCGATCCATCCGGCAGAGGTGTCGGGGTTCTGGATCACCTCGGTCATGTGGTGACACGGGCCGTAGCCGAGCATCTCCAACGCCTCTTTCAGCGAGGCCGTGCCGGTGCGGCCGAATCCGGCCCCGATGACGTCAACCATGCTGCTGCCGCCCTTTTCAGTGATGAAGCGGATTGCGGCCGTCGCGTAGCCTCCCGGATCACCAGCCAGTAGTCGGCGGCGAGGCCCGGCAGCGCCGGGTCGACGGGCTTGACCCAGCTTGATCCACGACGGTGCACGCCAAGACTTCCACATCAACTGCGCTTATGTGCGACGGGTTTGATCGGCAGCGAACCGTCCGCGCGATGTGGTCGGGCACGGGGGCCCGCCCGGCCGCAGTGACAAGGGCGGATGCGGGCGACAGACCCACGCTCGGACCATGCGCCGACCGGGCCGGGGTGCGTATCGTCATGCTCACCGAGGACCATCTCAGCACGCCGCCACGATCGCCCGGGAGCTGCGCCCCGAGGAGGAGCGCAGCTGATGACCGGGGTGGAGCCGGACAACCTGGACGATGCCGCGCTCGCCCGGACGTGCGCTCGCCAATATCCCAGCACAGCCCCAGCACGGGAAATGGCCAGGGGCCCGCCCCCGCAAGGTCGGCCCCCATCTGACCTGCCCGTTTGTCAGATCAGCGACGTGGTGGTGTGTCGCCCGCTGCACGTTGGATCCAAGCCGTGCTACGTCATGTGTGCTGCGGCTTGCCATCCGCTCGCACGAGGCCGGTGGCCTTCAGCGCCTTCTTGAAGTGGTACGCGTAGGCCGTGGCCTTGGGCATGGTGCCCTTGCTCCTCTCCCGGGTGCGAAGAAGACCTCCGGTTCCGTATCTCGGCCCGTTCTGTCCTTGAACGCCACCGGCACGGCGTCCTACCGCTCTATGTGGGCGTCGATCTCGTTCTTCGAGGAACGGCTCCGTGGGGATGTCGCGGTACCCCCCTTCCGCCCGGTGCTGTGTCCCGGTCGCTCCGGGGAAGTGTTGACGGCATGTGATTCCGACCCCCGACAGGGCTTCACCAGAACTGCCGGAGGTTGAAGCTTTTCAAGGAGATGTTGCTCGCAGGCTCGGTCGAACTCCTGGCATAGAGCAGCGGCATCGCTTTCTGGGGCGAGCCATAAGCGGCGCTCCATGCGAGCCACTGATACGCGTCCCATCCCCGCTCCATACCGATTCCCACGCCGTCTTTCCTCAAGGTGGTCAAGGCCAGGCGATGGTGGAAGGCGACATGGTAACGAGCCCGGACCTCCAGGGGGCGCCGCTCGTACCGGTCGAACCAGCACAGCGCCGATGCGCCCCGCTCACTGGGACGTTCGCCGTTCTTGTGCAGCCTGAGCAGATGGTCGAGGTCGTGGCGCTCGTTCCGCATGAACCGCTGCATCGTCCCCATGGCCGCCTCGACCGCCGAGTGCAGTGTCTCCCCGCTTCTCCAGTGCGGTTCGGCGGGCGCACCGGACCAGTCCGGGCCGAAGACCTCGTCCATGTCACGCTCGACCAGGTCGCTGAAGGGATCGAGCGGTGTGAACCGGAATTCCGTGTCCGAGACGGCGTTGTGGCACGCCAGCGCCGCCCGTAGGTCGTCCGCGTGCTGATCGAGGATGCGGAGCAGATGCTCCACCCGTCCCTCGGTCGCGTAGTGCAGGAAGACCAACGAGTTCACCGTGCTGGCGGCCCGGTCGGTCGCCGTCTGCTGGGAAACGTTGACCGTCCGCTTCCTGGCGAGCGAGTTGTCCATCAGCGCACTGACGAACGCCACCATGCGGGCCGTGCCCGGACCGCTGACGTGCTCGGGAAGCACCGGGTCGGTCACACCGGCCCGGTGTGCGCACAGTCCGATCTCCACGTCGAGGGCAGGCCTGTCCTCGAGTAGCGCCGAGAGGAAACGCGCGCCTTCCAGATAGCGGTTCGACTCCGGGTTGAACATCTCGCTCTGTCGGCTGAAGCGGAAGCCGGCGATCATCGTGGGGACCAACGCCAGCATGCGCGACACGCTGAGGGCACTGCGGTCGGCCCTGGACAGCCGGTCCAGTAGCTCTCTCGCCTTGATGATCTCCTGACGTGCGGCGAGCTGACCGCTGCCGGCGTAGATCATCGCTGCGATCGCCGCCTCCCACCGGCGTGGCCGCTTGAGCGCCAGCGGATGGATTCCCGCAATCTCGTCCGGGGAAGGAAGCCGCGTGTCCACCGACTCGGCGTCCTTACGGATGCCGCACAGCACCGCTATCTCTCGCACGTCGATCTTCGATCCGTTGTAGCGGCTGAGCGCCTGCGACCTCGAGTAGTCCCAAAACGTTATGTCCTCGGCCATCACTTCGTTCTTCCTGCGGTTCGTCTCGTTCGGATGCCTGTCGGCCGCGGCAGACCCCGCCGCGCTGGTCAGCCGTCTTCAGTCGCCGGGTCCGTCCCCGTCCTGGCGGACCTGGCCGACGGCACGGCGAACGGCGGCCAGTGCGGCGGTGGCCGCCGCCGCGCTGGTGGCCAGCAGGGCCCACGGCCACCAGGGGCCCAGCGTCAGCGCCCCGGTCAGGACCAGCGGGGCGATCGCTGAGCCGACCCCCCAGGACAGCTGGTGCAGGCCCAGGTGCCGGCCGGGTACGTCCTCGGGGGCCATGCGAACGGCCACGACGTCGCTGGTGGGGGCGTGCATCAGTTCCGCCGCGGTGAACACCAGTACCGCGACCGCGAGCAGCGGCAGTACCGCCGTGCGCGGCAGCCCGCTCGCCGTGCCGAACAGCACGGCCGCCGCCGACCACAGCATGGCCGCCCATTGAAGGACGCGCAGGTACTCGCGCCGCTCCAGGCGCCGCACCACCAGGGCCTGACCCGCCGTCACCAGCGCGGTGTTCAGCGCGAACACCGCGCCGACGACCCAGGAGGGCTGGTGCAGCCACTGCACGACATACAGCGGTACGAGCACAGGAAGCGCCGCTGAGACCAGTACGAGCAGCGTGTTGGCCGCCACCATGGTGACGTACGCGCGGTCGGGCCGGGGCCGGGCCGGGCGGGGCCTCGGAACCGCCGGAGCCGGGCCGGGGGACGGGGGCCGGGCGGCGGTCGGCAGCAGGGCGATCAGGACCGTGGCGAGGGCGTAGCTGACCGCGTTGCCCGCCATGACCAGCCGCAGGCCGGTCGGGCCGAGCCCGGCCAGGAAGCCCGCCGCGAGCCCGCCGACCGCCATCCCGACGTTCCGCAGGGTGCGTTCGAGGCCGTACCAGCGGAGCAGCTCGTCGGGTCGGCAGCGGCGAGCCAGGAACGCCCGGTTGGCCGGCCAGAACAGGTTGTCCCCCAGCGCCGCGAGCGTGGCCAGGACCAGCACCGCCGGCCACGAGCCGGTCGTCATGTAGCCGAGGAACGCCGTCGCGCGCAGCACATGGGCCGTTTGGACGAGCCGACGTGGGCTCCACCGGTCCATGAGCGGCCCGGACAGCGGCCCCGCGGCCAGGGCTGCAACCCCAGCCACTGTCAGCAGCGTGCCGGCGGTCGCCGCCGTCATTCGGTCCTGGCCGGTCAGGTAGAGGAGCAGGAAGGGCACGGCCAGGCCGCTGCCCGTGCTGTCGACCAGCACGGCGGCGAGCAGCAGCCGCTGACCGCCCAGCCGGGGCAGACCGAGCGCCGTGCTCAGTCGTCCCGGCCGCGGCGGCGCCGACGGTGCCGCGCTCATCGCGGCGCGAGCTGCCGTCGGCACAGCGGGCCGGCCGACGGCAGCTCGCGCCCTCGCCCGGGCCGTACCGCCTCGTCGACCCGGCCGGTGTGGCGACGGGAACGGAAGGACCGGTGCGTCCCGTGCCACCCGCGCACCGCGCCGGCGGCGGAATCGCGGGGGGTGCGCACACGTGCGTCCGCGTCGGGGCGGGGATCAGCGAGCGGGTGGGTTCTCACGGTGTCTTCCGATCTCTGGGGCCGGGGCGGAGCCGCGCGGGCGGGACCCGCGCGGCCGACGGTGGGGCGTCACTTCACGCCGACCACCATGTGGTCCGGTCCGTCGAGGTGACGTACGGTCACCTCGCGGAATCCCGCCTCCGTGAGCCAGGAACTGGCTTCGGCCCCGGTGTAACCAAGCCCCCCGGCGGAGGCCAGGGAGACGTTGAGGCTGGTCAGCATGCCCGTGGTGTGCTTCCTGCGGTCGTCGTCGATCAGCATCTCGTAGATGAGCAGGGAGCCCGACGGGGGAAGCGCCTCGTACGCCTTGCGGATCAGCATCTTCTTGATGTCGAGGTTCCAGTCGTGCAGGACATGGCCCATCACGATGACGTCGGCGGAGGGCAGCGGCTCGTGGAAGAAGTCACCCGCCACGAACCGCGCCCGACCGACGGCGGGCGAGTCACCCAGGTAGGCCGCGAAGCTGTCGGCCACCTGCGGCAGGTCGAAGCCGGTGCCTTCGAGGTGCTCGTGCGCGGTCAGGATGTGCGCCAGGAAGGCGCCCTCCGCGCAGCCGACGTCCACCACCGAGCGCGCCGCGGACCAGTCGAACCTCGTGGTCAGCGCCAGGTGCGCACCGAGGCTGAACCCGGTCATGGACCGGACGAAACCGGTGACCTGCTCCGGGGTGGAGTACGCCTCGCCGAAGGTGTCGGCCGTGGGGTCGCCCTCCAGCAGAACCCCGCCGCGCACGGTCTCACGGCCGCCGTCGGCCGCCGCGGCCAGCGCCTCGTTACGGTTCAGCCGGCCTCCGCTGCGCACCGCGGCGGACAGCTGGGACCAAGCCGGGAAAGCGGAGTTGAGGTACTCCAGGTAACCAGTGATGTCGGTGGCGGGGCGCTGGGGGTTCAGATAGGTGTCGGCGAGCGGGGTGTTCTGGTAGATGCCCTCGGCCGAGCGGTCCAGCAGGCCGACGGAGACCAGCGCGTCGAGAAGGTCCGGTGCGCCGCGGCCCTTCAGGGAGAGGTCGGCACGGAGTTCGTCGGCGGTGCGCGGCTTCTCCGCGAGCGCGGCGAAGACCTTGAGTTCGACGGCGCTCAGGAGCGCCTTGGAGGTCCAGAAGGCAGTGGCGAGGGAGATGATGTCGTGCGGCGAGTGGGGGTGGGTGTGCTCGTTCACGGTGCGTTCCTCTGTTTGTGCCCGACAGCCGGGTACGCGTGGGCTCGGCCGGTGGGTGCCGTCGCGTCGTCGGCGGGCGCCGGGCAGGGGCGGTGGTGTGCTGGGCGCGGGCGTGTCACAGCGCGGCCATGGCGTTGCCTAGGTAGTTGGGGAGCCGTACCAGCCGGTCCCAGAGCTCGTTCAGGTCCACGGGGTAGCTCTCCCGATAGCGGCGGGTCACGGCCTCCACCTCGGACCAGGTGCTCGGCATCCTGCCGTCGTTGTAGCGGGGCGCCAGCTGCTCGTAGAGCGTGGTGCCGGGACGCAGGAAGAGCTGGTTCAGCCCGAAGTAACCGGGCAGGTTCGTCGCCCAGTCCAGCAACTCGCCGTTCTGGCAGGCGGGGTCGTCGGGCAGGCCGAGCAGGACAAAGGCGAACGGGGTGATACCGACGTCCTGCAACGTGCGCACCGCCGCGTCGGTCACACCGGGCTTGACCCGCTTGCCGACCGGTGTCTCGGCGATCCCGGGGGACTCGGCACCGAGCCACATACCCTTGCAGCCGGCCTGCGCCCACTGCGCCACGTCCGTGCGCAGCACCACCTCGGCCCGGCTCTGTCCGGTCCAGCCGAGGCCCTGTCCGGTCAGGCTCCGGCACAGGTCCTGGTAGAAGGTGGGGTGGAGACCGAAGACGTAGTCGAGGAAGAAGACGAAGTCGACGCCGCCTTCCCGCATGGCCGCGATCTCAGCGAGGGTTCGCTCGACGGGCTGCGGGCGCATACGGGTGCCGAAAGGCAGATGGCAGAAGGTGCAGCCGTACGTGCAGCCACGCACCCCCAGAACCATGCCGCACGAGCCGCGGCGCACCCGCCCGTCCATGAACACCTCGGCTGTGTAGGAGGTCAGGTCGAACAGGTCGTAGGCGGGCAGCGGCCACTGCTCGGGGGCGAGTTGCGGATAGGTGTCCACCAGCGGCATCACCGGCAGCGCGGGGCGGCCGGCGGTCAGGTCGCGTACGGCCTGGATGGCGGCGGAGTCCACCTCGCCGCGGGCGACGAAGTCGGCGCCCAGTTCGGCGCGGGTGGCCTCGGGCAGATGGGTGGCGTGCGGTCCGCAGGCAAGCACGGTCGCCCCCGGCCACTGCCGGCGGCTGCCCTCCACCAGCTCCCTGACCGGGTGCAGTACGAGGGGATAGCACTGGGCGCGGTCAGCGATGGCGGTGACGACGACCACGATGTCGGGGTCCGGGCCGGTGTCGGGCGGGGTGTCGGTGAGACGGTTGTCCCACACGGACACGCCGATGCCCTCGGCGCGCAGGGCAGCGCAGGCGTTGGCCACGTCGAGGGGGAGCTGAAGGAAGTCACGCTCGAATTCGTCGTCGGGGATGGCAAAACAGACGTGGGTCATGGGGACTCCCGGGCGGAATCATGGGCGCGGGCAGGCAGCGGCCTGGGACGGGGGCTCGGGACGGGGCCCGGTCGCCGCCGGCTTTGCCGCGGTCGCGCCAGGGGGTGCGGGGGGGGAGGAAGGGGGGAGCGTTGGTGCGTACCGGCGCTCCGGTGTACGCGGACGGGTGACCGGAAGGTGCGCGGCGGGGAAGCACCGGTCGGGTCGCGGTGCTCGCCCTGGCACCGGGACCAGGGGGCGAAACGCCCGTCGGCCGACGTGCTCACCGCCGTCGGCGGGGGCGCACTGGCCGTGTCAAGCGCCGCACCATCATCTCGAACCTCTTCTCGTCGTCGTGGATCAGGCCGTCGGTCAGGGGTGACCGGCACACGGGGGAGGGCCGGCTGGTGCCCCTTCCTGCGGGGCGGGAGCTGTGCGAGGACGGGATGTGGGAGTCCCGGCCGCACCCGGGCCATCTCCCCACCGCGAGCCTACGAAGATCATCCTGGGCTTCCCCAGCCCCTACGGCCCCTACGAACCCCTATCGCGCACCTGGGCGAGAGCCGACGCGGCCGTTCCGCGGCGAACCGAGCCGAGGGCACGGAGGCGAGTGCGAGGGTCTTGGAGAAGAGCCCGCCCGTGCACCCCCGTTGCCCGTCGGCGGGGCGCCGCGGAGTGCGGCGTGCGCTCCCCCTTGGCGATCCTCCAGCGCACGTCGGCGTACCCCCACAGCGCGCGGCCGGCTGGTAGGGGGTCGTAGGGGCCATAGGGGCTGGGGCAGCGGCTGACGATCTTCATAGGCTCGCGGATGCGAGATGGCTCTTGTGCGGCCCGGCCGGCTTCGGACGATTCTTCCGGCCTCCGTCTGCGCCCTTGCCGCTGACGGGTGTCGCGGTGCCCGCACACCCCGTTCTCGCACAGCTCCCCACGCCGCGGGAGGGGGCACAACTGTCCTTCCCCGGCGTATCGATGGCCCGATACCACGACGAGAAGAGGTTGAGACGATGGCTTTTGCCGAGAGCGAGTCCCTGGGCGTCGCGGTCGAGGCCGGTACCGCGACGGATCGCGGCGCCGGCCGGTACGAGATCCTCGACGGCCGTATGACGCCTCAGGACGTCGACGAGACGGTCCGCTCGGTACTACGCGGAGAGGGGGTGCCACTTCGGGACCTCACGGAACCGGAGCCGGGTGGCCACCTGATCGACCTGGACGGCACCCTCGTACAACTGCGCAGCCGGCAGATCGCGGACGCGGCCCCGGACACCCTGGCCCCCATCGATCCCCCGGCCGGCCGTACCCAGGTGCTGCTCGCCGCCGCCGGACCGCTGTCCGGAAGGGCCGAGGCCGTCTTCGACCGCCTGGTCGAGGCGTTGACCCTGCGCGGCCGGTGCTACACGGCTGCGGAGATCGACTCCATCGTGGAGGGCATGCCGCTGGTCGCCCGCTACGCCACCGAGGAGCCGGCCTTCCGCGACTGGGCACTGATCTTCCGCGACCACTACGTGGAGAACAGCGTCGGTTTCCTGCTCGGCATGGAGCGCGCCGGAATCGACCGGGAGTGGATCTTCGCGCTGAACAAGGGTGACCGCACCCTGCACCGCGACCGCGTCCACGCCTGGTTTCTGCACCGTGGCTACCAGAGCGACACCCTGGACAACTCGGTGATCAACGGCTCGGCCGACACCACCGCGCGCGCGTACGCCCTGGCAGTCAACGAGCGGGTGGACGACTTCGTCCGCCGTGCACACGAGGCGGGCCGCAAGGTGTTGGTGGTCGACGACGGCGGCCTGCTCGCGCAAGGGTACGGAGCCGACGGCATCCTCGACGAACGCATCGACGGCGCCCTGGAGTTGACCGTCAGCGGGCTGAAGCGCATCGCCGGTGCCCCCGGTGAACTGACCATCCCGGTGCTGAACATGGCGCGGTCGAGGCTGAAGAGCATGCTCGGCTACAACGAGATAGCCGACTCCTGCGTACGCCGGCTGCGTGCCGTCCTGCCCGGCGAGAAGTTCATCGGCCGCCATGTCCTGCTGCTGGGCTACGGCACGCTCGGCGCCCGGGTGGCGCACGCGCTGCGCGCGCTGGGCTGCAGGGTCGCCGTCGTGGACACGGACATCCTGGCCCTGATCACGGCCGCCGAACACGGGTACGAGACGTACATCAGCGCGGGCGAGGCGCTGAACGCCCACGCCCCCTTCCTGATCATCGGCAACACCGGCGAACTCGCCCTCACCCACGCCGATCTGCCGCTGCTGCCCGACGGGGTCCACCTCGCGGGCTTCGCCACCAAGGACTTCAGCCTGCTCAGCGAGGGGTTCGAGGGACTGCGGTCCACGGTGATCCCCCAGGTCGGCGTCCGCTACGCCCTGCCCACCGGCACCACGGCCACCCTGCTGGGCGACGGCCGCTCGCTCAACCTCTTCGAGTACGAGGGGATCGCCAACCACGGCTACGACGCCTACCGGGCCGGCACGCTGATCGCCGCGAAGACGCTGTGCCGCGAGGCCGACCGGCTCGGGCCCGGCCTCCATCTGGAACCCGTGGACCGGGCGATCGACGAGGCGGGACTGTTCTCCGCCTACTACGAGGAGTACCTGGCCTCCGGCACCCGCCGCCCCGCCGCACCGGCCGACACGGCCATGCCCGCCGCCCCGGCCCCGGTGACCCGATGACCCCCCGCGCGTTCGGCCCCCACGTGTGTGTGATCGGCTACGGGGCCGCCGGCCGGCTGCACCAACGGCTGCTGAGTGACCTCGGGTTCGACGTGAGCGTGGTCGATCCCGCCCCGGGTGTCCCGCCCACCGCGATCCCGGTCTTCGACGGGGCCGAGCAGGCCGCCCGCCACCGCCCCGTCGACGTCTGGTCGGTGTGCTCGCCGACCGCCACCCACGTGGCGACCGTGGCGGACGTGCTCGCCGTCGACCCCACGGCCCGGCTGCTCGTGGAGAAGCCGCTGTGCCGCACCTGGGAGATCCCCGAGCTGACCTCTTTGCTGGACCACCACCCCGATGCCCGTCTGGTGGTCATGGACCAGTACCGGCACTCCCAGGCGATGGCCCTGCTGCGAACACTGCGGCAGGAGCTGGCACCCCGGCACGAGCTGCGGGCGGTCCGCGTCGGGTTCGGCAAGGACCGGCGGGCCGACATCGCGGCGGGCCGCTTCGTCGACCACGACTACGGCGTCTTCGGCTATGAGTGGCTGCACATGCTGGCCCTGGTGCGCGGCGTACTGCCGTCGGGGACGTACGACCGCTACATGTGCACCGGCCCCGAGGAGTGGGGCCTGCGGGTGGCGACCGACCCCGAACTGACCAGCACCGCGGCCCACGAGCAGGCCGTGGCCGAGGGCGTGGACATCGAGCTGTACTCCACCATCGTCGGCTCCGACCCGTCCGGGCAGGTCGCCGTTCCCACCTGGTTCAGCCTGCCCGCCGCGGCCGGGGAGAGCAGACAACGCCATGTCGAAGTACTCACCGGGCCGGTCTGCTTCGAGCTGGACCTGGACCCGGTGACGCTGTCCCGGGGCACCCGACTCCCGCGCAACACCCACCGGCTCGTGGTGCAGGGGCCGGAGCTGCGGCGCGAGTGGCTCATCCATGACTCGCCCCTGGACAACGCCCTGCGCTGGTCGGTCGCCGCGCTGCTGTCCCCGGCCGGGCCGCCCGGCCTCGACCTGCGCGGGGTGGCGCGCATCGGCCTGCTCGCCGATACCGCCCACCCCGCTGCCCGCCCCTCCTCGGTCCGCACCGAGCTGCGCACGTGAGCCCGCTGCGCCTCTGCCTGGTGGTGCCCGCCGGCCCGGTCGACCGGTTCGTCGTCCGGGTCCCGCTGGACGTCCTGGCCGCCGCGGCCGGGCTCCGTGCCGACGGCCACGAGGTCACCGTATGGGACCAGCGCCTTCCGGATACCCCCCCGGTCACGGAAGACCCCGACCTGCTGGTGGTCTTCACAGCCGGCGTCGGCCGCGCCCGGCGCTACCCCCTGGACCTGGCACCGGTCCGGGCCGCCACCGACCGTGCCCGGCGGCGGTTCCCGGGCGCCCGTACCATGGCGGTCGGCCCGCACGGCACCCACCTGCCGGGAGCCACTCTGCTCGACCTGGCAGTGGACCACGTCGCGGTCGGCGAGGCCGGCTCGGCGACCGTGCACGGCGTACGCGACCTCGGGGCGGGGACCGCCGCACCCGTCCTCTACGGCGACCTGCCACGGCCCGCCGCACCCGTGACCGTGGTGGGCAACCATCCCCGGCCCTACCCGGACCTCGACCAGGACCGGTGGCCGATGCCCGCATACGACCTGGTGCCCCTGGAGCGGTACACAGCGGAGGTGGTCGTGGACGGCGTACCGCGGCCGGGGCCGGCAGGCACGATGCTGGCCACGCATGACGGCACGTTCGACCATCCCCCGTTCGGTGCCGGGCCGCGGACCCGGTCGGTCGACCGGGTCGTCGCCGAGGTAGCGGCACAGCGGGCTGCCGGTCTGCCGTCCCAGTCCTTCCTGGACTCGGTTTTCGGCATCGACACGTCGTACTACGGAGTGATCTGCGAGCGGCTGCGCGGTCAGGGCATCGACTGGGTGGCCCGGACGAGCACCGAGACCGTGCTGAAGACCGAGGTCACCCGGTGGGCCGAGGCGGGCTGCCGGGGCATGTGGCTGCGGGCCGAGCCGCCCTCGGGGGTCGACGCCGGGCAGCCGTTCCGGGACGCCGTGCTGAAGCTGCGCGACGCGGGTATCACCCCGTTCGCCTCCGTGCTGATCGGGCTGCCGCGCGACGCAGCCCGCGTGCCGGACCGGCTGGTCGACTGGGCGGCGGAACTCCCCGCCCGGTTCGGGCTCGACCTGGTTTCCCCGCGCCCCGGTACACCGCTGTACGACAGGCTCGCCCCGGGCCTCAACGGCGGTACGGCGCCCGCGACCTGGCAGGAGGTCAGGGACGTGACCCGGCGGTACCGGGCGGACTACCCGGCCGACCTCGATGACCTGGAGCGTCGGCTCACCGCGCTCCCCAACCACCTGGCCGACGCCACGGCCCTGACTGGATGAGATGTTTCTGTGCTGACGTTCGGAGTGATCGGCTGCGGGTCGATCGGCGGCTTCCTGGCCCGGCTGCTGACCCGCGAGGACAAGGAACTGGCCGACAGGGCGCGGCTGGCCGCGGTCGCCGGCCGGGACCCGGCGCGGGTCGGCGCGTTGGCGGCCGAGGTGCGCTGCGGGGCGACCGACGTGGCGGGGCTGCTGGCCCGGCGGGACGTGAACGCCGTACTGGTGTGCACCCCGAGCGGCACCCATGCGCGGCTGGCCGAGGAGGCACTGCGCGCCGGCAAGCACGTGCTGGTGGAGAAGCCCGTCGACGTGACGCCGCAGACCGCAGACCGGCTGATCTCCGTGGCCCGGGAGGCGGGACGGACGCTCGGTGTGGTGTCTCAGCACCGCTTCGACCCGGCCGCCCGGCTGGCCCGTACGGCGATCGCATCCGGGCGGCTCGGCCGGGTCACCAGCGTCATGACCGAGCTGGCATGGTGGCGCGGTTCCGCGTACTACTCCTCCGGCACCTGGCGCGGCACGCCGGCCCTGGACGGCGGCGGAGCGCTGATGAACCAGGCGATCCACGCCGTGGACCTGGTGCAGTGGCTGGCCGGGCCGGTGGTGGAGGTGGCCGCGCACACCGCGCGACTGGCCCACCCCGGTATCGAGGTGGAGGACGTGGCGACGGCCAGTCTGCGCTTCGCGAACGGCGCCCTGGGCACCCTGCTCGCCACCACGGCCGCCTACCCGGGGCGCACCGCCCGGACGGCCGTGAACGGGGACCGGGGGTCCGTGGTCATCGACGACGACGAACTCGCCTATCTGCACCTTGCCCGGCACGGCGAGGACGCGCCCGCGTACGGAGCGTTCGGTACCGCCGACCAGTCCGCCGACTACGCGGCGGCGCTGGTGCGGGACCCTGCCCGGGACGCCTCGGGTCTGCTGTACCAGCCGCACCGGGACCAGCTCCTGGACTTCTGCGACGCGGTGCGGGAGGGACGGCCCCCGCTGGTGGACGGGGCGGCAGGACGGCAGGCGGTGGCCGTGGTGACGGCGATCTACGCATCCGCCAGGACCGGCCGACCACAGCGGGTGGACACCGGAACTCCTGCGGGGATCCGCGGTACCCCTCGCTTCACCAAGGAATCACCGAAGGGCGACCAGCAGACGACCAAACAGTGATCACGGGAAGGTAAATCCGGGAAACGGCAGGGTTCGCCTCGCACGGTCGCCCCTGCCTCGCCGATGGCGCACGCAAGGCGGCATTCCCGCAGGAAGCAGACATGGAATACACGCAGAATCTCCACACGGGAGACCCTCATGCGACGCCCTCGCGCTCACACCGTTGAACACCATCACGTGCGGCACTTCACCAGCCACTCCCTTTGCTTCTCTATGCCCACGTAAAGCACATGGAAAGATTCTGAATGGCGATCCGATACCCCACCTGACCAGTCCTACACTTGATCAACGGCGGACGGGGGTTGCTCGCCGCCCGGGAGGAAGGACCCGGGGCGGCTCCATGCACCTGAACAGGACGGTTATGATGCGAACGGAAATCCGCGATTTATTTCTGACGCCGTTCGGTGACCCCATCAATCTGATCAACCAGCGTGGCAGAATCTTCATCCTGCAAGGAGGTCCAGGAACTGGAAAAACTTTCTATCTGGAAGAGGCGAAAAGGCTGGCCATTGCCTCGGATTCCTTATGCCTGCACGCCACCGGGTTTCGCGAAGAGCATGAAATCCCCTTTTCTGCCTTCGAGCAGTTCATTCACGTTCCGGGGATTCCCGACACCGTACGGTCGGCCGTGTGGCGGCTCGTGCGACGTACGGCGTCCGCCACCCCGTCCGGCCTCGCCCCCGCACGCCTCCTGCAGGACCTCTTCTCCGCGCTGGTCGCGGCGGCGAAACACACCGGGATGGTCATCCTCATCGACGACGCCCAGTACCTGGACGCGGACTCGCACTCCTGTTTGCTCTATCTCGCCCGCCGCGCCCAGTCCCACAACATCACCATGGTGGTGGCCTACCCGCCCGATGCCTTCTGCGACGCCATCGGTAACCGGCTGGACCTCCTCGGACTCCCCGGCGCCTGTCTGCTCAAGGCCACCAGCCTGAGGGAAAACGATGTCAGGACGCTGCTGGAGCGTGGGCTCGGTGCCGAGGGGGCCACACGGCTGGCTGCGCCGGTGCACCGGATCAGCGGCGGCAACCCCGCCCTGGCCGCAGCGCTGGTCCGCGACCTGCGCGTGGCCGGAGGCATCGAGCCCGAAACGCCGGTCCCGATCGGGGACGCCTTTCGGACCGCCTACCTCGCCGGTCTGGCCCGCCACCCGTGTCTCGCGAAGACCGTCCAGGCCCTCGCCGTGCTGGGTGACGACGCGACCCCGGCACGGGCCGCCCAGTTGCTGGAGAGCTGCCCCCATGAGATAGCGAAGCACATCGCGGCACTCGAATGCGCGGGCTTACTCGGTGAGGGCGGCTTCCGGCATCCGGCCGTGCCGGGCGCCGTCCTCGGCATGCTCGGCGCCGAACTGGCGAGCCTGCACCGGCGGGCCTCCGCGCTGCTCGTCGCGGAGGGGGCACCGGCCCTCGCCGTCGCCCAGCACCTGCTGGCCGCGCAGGAGCGGCCCGACGTATCCCATGTGCCGGTGCTGCGACGTGCCTGGCAGCAGCTTCTCGTGGCCGGGCAGACGGACCGGGCGCTCGCCTGTCTACGCCTGGCCGACCAGGCCGAACTCGGGGAAGAGCAGCGCGCCGAAATCACCGCCGAGTTGGTCCACACACTGGTCTGGGTCAATCCCCTGGCGGCGGAGCCCGAGGTGGGCCGGCTGCTGGCCGCGGCGCGCGCCGGGCGAGCCGACTGCCGTGCGCTGCGCCTCCTCGTCGCCTGGCTCCTCTGGTTCGGCCGGCACGATCGGGCACGGGAGGTGCTGGTTCAGCTGGTCGAGACCTGCGACCCGTCCCACGCGGACGACGGGAAACGGGCCCTGTCCACCCTGATCGGCTGCCTGTGGCCGGAAGTGCTCGGCGACCCCGCGGTACGTGGCTACTTCCGCACCGCCCAGGACAGCACCCTTGCCACCGGGTACGGTGCGACGGCGATACCTCCGTCTCGCACCGCGGTGGTCCACTCCGGCCGCCTGCGGCGCCTTCTGTCGCCCATGGCCGCCACGGAGTGGAACGACGACCACGAGGCCGCCGGGCGGCGGGCCGCCTCGGCAGACATGGACGCTCGGCCGTTCTGGAAACTGGATCTCGCGGCCGTAATGGAACTGGTGCAAGAGGGTGAGACAACCCTCGCCGACCGGCTCTGCGAGGAGAAGCGAACCCGCCTGCCCGCGGACGAGTTCCCCGTCCGGCACGCGTTGCTGGCCGCTCTGCACGGCCACATCCGAGGGAAACTGGGAGACCCGCGTACGGCCTCGG
Organism: Streptomyces capitiformicae; assembly: GCF_002214185.1. Classification (NCBI taxonomy): domain Bacteria; kingdom Bacillati; phylum Actinomycetota; class Actinomycetes; order Kitasatosporales; family Streptomycetaceae; genus Streptomyces; species Streptomyces capitiformicae. The sequence goes on from NZ_CP022161.1 coordinate 5,896,311, forward strand.
AGTGTGCCCAGGCGGCCTTGGCACTGCTGCACGAGCAGGGCTGGGGCGTCGCTGTCGGCCTACCCCTGTCGGTCCTGATCTCCGCCCACACCCTCATGGGCGATCCGAGCCGGGCGGCCCACTACCTGGAACGACCCGTCCCGGACGAGATGTGGGACTCGTCGTTCGGCCCGCTGTACCGCATCGCCCTCGGCTGCTACCTCCTGGAGACAGGCCGTCCGGACATGGCGTTGAACGAGTTCATCGCCTGCGCCCCGAAGGGCGAAGACCGACCGGCCGACCCCTTCGGCTGCTCCTGCTGGCGCGCCCACGCCGCAGAGGCGTACCTGGCCCTCGGCGAGCCGGAGCAGGCCCGACGGATGGCCGACGCCGAGCTCCTGCAGGGCGACCGGCCGACCGACGCCCGAGGTCGAGCCCTGCGGATCCTGGCCGTGGTCGACGCCCCCGAGCAGCGCAGGGCTCATCTGGAGGAGGCGGAGCGCACCCTGCGCGGGGCGCACAGCCGTCTCCCGCTCGCCCAGGTGCTGGCCCAGCTCAGCCAGGTGGACCTGGCGGACGGTCACACCCGTACCGCGCGGGCCCGCTGGAAAGAGGCGCTGAGCCTGGCCGCCGCATGCGGCGTGCCCCATCGGTTACGGCCTCCCGCGAGCCCACTCGACGAGCCGTTGGCCCCACCCCAGCCGGCCTGGGCGGAGGGCGGACAGCCGACGGCAACCGGTCCGGCGCCGAGGCACACCACTGGCGCCGGGGGTCTGACGGAGGCCGAGTGGCGGGTTGCCTCGCTGGCCGCAGCGCGCAGGTCGAACCGGCAGATCGCCGCCCAGCTGTACATCACAGTGAGCACGGTGGAGCAACATCTGACCCGTGTGTACCGAAAACTCTCGGTCCGCCGCCGGTCGGACTTGCCCGGCCTGCTGGGACTCCAGTCGCAAGAGGGAGATCAGACCGGTTTCGTTTTCTAGTCGACCAAGCCCGAGCACCACGGTGCACCCCGTGGATCGGCTCGACTGCGGATGTCCCAGCCCGCCGGCCGGGCGGGTGCCGTGTCCCCGCCGCGCTCACCGAGGTAGCGGGCGCCCACGCCATGGCCGATGCCGGTGCCGAGTCCCTTGAGATACGCCTCTTTACGGGCCCACAGCCGGGCGAAGGCGACCGGGCGCAGACTCTCCGGGGCGCCCGCGATCTCCGCCTGTTCCGCCGGATGGAGCGCGGGGGCGCACAGCGTGACGGTCTCGGGACCGGGCACTCCCTGGACGTCGACGCCCACGGGTGCCGACGCGATCCCGGCCAGGATCAGCCCGTGGCTGTGGGAGAGGGAGAAGTGCAGGGAAAGCCGAGCAGTACGGGGCGGCCGTGCGGGCCGCCGCACCGCGGGCAGCGTGCGCGTCCGAGGCGGAGCCGGTCCGGGGGGACTCCGGTGTAGGCGGCCAGCAGCCGTCTGAGGGCGATGTGCGCCGACAGATACAGCAGCCGGTGCCGGGGGCGTGCCGTCGCGGCGGCCCGCCGGGCCTCCCGTGCGCTGAGTTCGTCGGTCGCGCTGCGGGGCAGCGGCCCGGCGCCGTGGGCCGCGCGCAGCAGCCACACGTGCAGCGCGCCCTCCTCGAGGCCGGAGCCGAGGCGGTCCCCGCCGTCGGCTCCGGCCTGTGTGTGCCGCGGTCTGTGCGGCCGTGGTCTGTCCGGCTGGCCGGGGCCGCCGGGGCGGTCCGGGACGGTCGGCCCGTCGTTGCTGTGCGCCCATGGCCGGGGCCACCTTCCTGCGCCTGTGCGGGCCCCCACATGACGGGCCCCGGGGCGAGGACGACCTGCCCCGGGGCCTCGAATCACGCGGAGAGCCCGCTGCCTTTCTGCGGCTGCCGGCTACCTGGCCTGATCACCCGTCGCGGTTACCTTCTGCTCCGGCTGCGGGGCCTCGCCCTCCTCCTCGAGGGTGGGCGTGACCCGGCGGAGCAGGGTGGCCACCAGCAGGGCGATGGCGAGGGCGATGACCACGCTGGCCGTGTAGGAGATCTGGATGCCGTCGGTGAACGCGGTGCGCACGGCGTCCAGGAGGGACTCCTTGGTGTCCCCGCTGAGGTCCTCCGCCGCCGCGACGGCGGAGCCGATGCTGTCCTCGGCCGCGGCCGTGGCCGCTTCGGGGGTGCCGTCCGGAATGCTGTCCTGCACCTGGGCGCGGTAGACCGCGGTGCCGACCGCGCCCAGCAGGGCGATGCCCAGGGCGGCGCCCAGCTCGGCGGCGGTCTCCTGGATGGCCGAGGCCTCGCCGGCCTTCTCCGCGGGAGCGGTGGCGAGCACCATGCCCGTGCCCAGCGCCGGAGTCGGGCCCAGGCCCAGGCTCATGATGGCGCCGCCGGCGATGACCATGCCGATGCCGGAATCCTCGGTCAGCCGGCTGAGGATGAACAGGCCCACGGCGGCGATCGCCAGTCCGCCGGCCATCAGGTAGGCGGGCCGGATCTTCTGGGCGAGTCCGGGGGACGCCATGATGCCGATGACCATCATCACGGAGATCGGCAGCATCAGCAGTCCGGCCTCCATCGGCGTGTACCCGGACACCATCTGCAGGAACTGGGCCAGGAAGAACTGCGCGCCGGCCATGACGAACATCGACAGGGACAGCACGGCCAGGGCGGCCGCGAAGGTACGGCTGCTGAACAGGCGCAGGTCCAGGAGCGGCGACTCGAGGTTGCGCTGGCGCAGTACGAAGGCTGCGCAGATGGCCAGGCCCACGGCGAGGATCAGCGAGGAGGTGGCCTCAATGCCGTGCGAGGCGTACTCCTTGATGCCGTAGACCACCGGAAGCACGCCGACCAGCAGCATCAGCACGCTGAGGAAGTCCAGCCGGCCCGGCTGCTCGGAGCGGTACTCCGGCAGCAGGATGGGCCCGGTGATCACCAGCAGGGCCATCACCGGCGCGCCCAGCAGGAAGACTGATCCCCACCAGAAGTACTCCAGCATCACGCCGCCGACGGCCGGTCCCAGGGCGCCGCCCAGCACAAAGCCCGCCATCCACACGCTGATCGCGACGTTGCGCTGCTTCGCGTCGTGGAACATGTTCCGCAGCAGCGACATCGTGGACGGCATCAGGGTCGCCCCGGCCACGCCCAGCAGCCCGCGCGCGGTGATGAGCATCACCGGACTCGTGGAATAGGCCGCGAGAACCGAGGCTGCGCCGAATCCCACCGCGCCGATGAGCAACAGCCGCCGTCGGCCGATACGGTCACCCAATGTGCCCATGGTGATGAGCAGACCAGCGATGAGGAAACCGTAGATGTCGACAATCCAGAGCAATTGCGTGCTCGACGGGTCGAGGTCTGCACTCAAATGCGGCACCGCCAAGTGCAGAACAGACATATCGAGGGCGATCAGGATGGTCGGCAGAGCCAGGACGGCCAGCCCTAACCACTCTCGCTTCCCAGCCTTGACCTGGGGAGATGTTGTCATTTCCGTCTCCATGGCGCCACCTTAGAACCTCAACTGAACTTGAGGTCAAGCAGGGTCTTCGCGCCACCTTTCGGAATGTGGCGCAATTACTTCCCGATTCCTTGTTCGGGAAATCCGGAATGCCGTGCGATCAGGCCTCGTAAGGACGTTTGTCCCGCGCCTCCCTGAGGGCCAGGGACCACCACTCGAGTTGGCCTAGCATGCTTTTCACCGTCGGCGCGTAAGCCTCTTCGTCCCGAATGCGGCCGGTGGCGTCCAGCAGTGCGGTGGCCTTGTGGAAGCTGATTGAGTCCCGGACGGTCATCGCGTGCAGTTCGGCGAAGACCTGGCGAAGCTGTTCGACCGCGCGCAGCCCCCCGCTCATCCCGCCGTAGCTCACGAAGCCGACCGGTTTGGCCTGCCACTCGGTGCGATGCCAGTCGATGAGGTTCTTCAACGCCGCCGGAAAACTGTGGTTGTACTCGCCCGTCACCACCACGAACGCGTCCGCCGACGCCAGCACGGGTGTCACCTTCCGCGGCTCGGCGCTGATCTCCGCGCTGCGCCGGTCCACCGCGAGAGGCAGCGCGATGTACTTGGCGTCGACCACGTCGACCTCGAACCGCCCGTGGGCACGCGCCGCCCGGAGGAACCATCCGGCGAACACCGGCGCCAGCCGGACGTCCCGGACGGTGCCGACGAGCACGGCCAGGCGCAACTTCTCCTCAGACATGGACACTTCCTTCCGGTGGTACGGACGACTCGGCGGACGTTCAGGGGGAGCGGCGCAGAGCACCGGCGAGCGCGACGAGGGCTCCCGCGCCGGCGACCGCGGTGACGAGGAGGAGCGCGTCCTGGTACGCGAGGCCGTCCCCGGTGGCCGGGCCGGCGCCGTCGCCCCGGCCCAGCAGCAGCGCCACGACCACCAGCACGACGACGGCGCCGAACGGGACGGCGGCCTGGTAGACGGCGGTGCCGACCCCCTTGTCCGCGGGTCGCAGCCCGGACGACGCCCGCATGTTCAGCGCCCCGAAGGCCAGCATGAAGCCGACGCCGAACAGCAGCAGGGTCGGCAGGGCGTCGGCGGCGTACGAGCCCGGCTCCTCCAGGCGGGCGTAGAGCGCGCAGCCGGCGGCGGGTGCCACCGCGCCCAGCGCGATGAGCGAGGGGGCTCCGAAGCGGGCGGCCGTACTCGGCAGTGAACGGGACGATCAGCCGCAGGTGGATGTCGACTGTGTGAGGCGACCTGGGGCGGCGGCGGAGGGCTCCGTTGCGGAGGATGTCGAAGTAGGCGGTCACCTCGCCGCGTATCTGCTCGGGAAGCACTGCGAGGTGAGCTCTGACCAGTTGTTCGAGGGTGTCGGGTGCGTCGTCGAGCAGGATGTCGAGATCGTTGAGCATGTCGATGAGATGGACTGCGGGGACATCGATGTCCCGGGACAGTGCGTGCACCGTGCACCGTGGTGGCTTTGATCCTTTCGGAAGGCTGGTGCAGGGCCGAGAGGATCATCAAGCCTCACTTCACGCGCTTGATGGTGCAGCGATTCCAGCCCCCGTACCGCCGCGACGTCCCTGGCCCGATCGACGAGGAAGTCCGCATAGCCGGGATCTGCGGGGGTGAATCCTGTCCAGGAGCGCCTCTTCGAGCCGTTCGGGTTCCGATAGCTGCCGGAAGTCCCGGACCGGCTCGAAAAGCGTGAGTTGGATACTCTCGGGCGGCTTCAGCAGCAGGGGGTGCCTGTGCGGCGTTTCGCTCGGCGAATCAGGCATCTCCGCTGTTCTTGCGGTGAGGTGGTGGCGCCGATTCCATTTGATCAGGTCAGCGAGAAACGTCTGGTGCCCGGTTGCGGCTGCGACCGTGAGGTCCAACCGGGCCCCGTGGCCGGCTGACGGGACCTTGATACGGCCGACGACGAATGCGGCCTGGTGACGGCAGGCCCGGCAGACTCCGTCACGCAGGGGGACGGTCGCGCCGTACGTGCCGCACGAGTCGGCAGGGTACTTGTACCACCATGCCCTGCACACATAGCAGAGGATCGTCGAGCCGCCCGGGTTAGGGTGAAGGCCCCAGGCCATGCAGACCTCGCAACTCTCAGGCGTCCCAAGCCCCTTGGCCTTCGCTTCCTTCGTCACAACGGCGGCAAAGAAAGTGTGAGCGCGGATTTTGTCCGGTCCCGGTCAAACGTCACCTGGGACTAGACATTACTCGGCCACGCCTGTTTCACCTCCCACAGGGCTGCGGCGCCCGAGTCAGCACGGGACCCTCACCGATATCCCAGCACGATCCCAGCACGGCAGGGATGAGCAGGGGTGATGACAGGTGACGAGGGGTCAGGTTTCCCAGCAGCATCCCAGCACCATCCCAGCACGGGAAAAAACTAGGGGCCCGACCCCGGAGAGTCGAACCCCTTCTGACCTGCAAGTTTGCGAGATCAGCGATGTGGTGGTACGTCACCCGCTACACATTGAACCGGAACTCGACGACGTCGCCGTCCTGCATCACATACTCCTTGCCCTCCATGCGCGCCTTCCCCTTCGCGCGGGCCTCCGCGACCGAGCCGGTCTCCACCAGGTCGGTGAAGGAGATGACCTCGGCCTTGATGAAGCCCTTTTGGAAGTCGGTGTGGATGACGCCGGCGGCCTCGGGGGCGGTGGCGCCCTTCTTGATGGTCCAGGCGCGGGATTCCTTGGGGCCGGCGGTGAGGTAGGTCTGCAGGCCGAGGGTGTTGAAGCCGACGCGGGCGAGGGTGGCGAGGCCGGGCTCTTCCGCGCCGACCGACTCGAGCAGCTCCATCGCGTCCGCCTCGTCGAGCTCGGCGAGGTCCGCCTCCAGCTTGGCGTTGAGGAAGATCGCCTCGGCGGGGGCGACCAGGGCGCGCTGCTCGTTCTTGAAGTCGTCGTCGATCAGCTCGTCCTCGTCCACGTTGAAGACGTAGAGGAAGGGCTTCGTGGTCAGCAGATGCAGGTCGTGCAGGAGCTCCGCGCGCTCGCCGCCCTGGACGATGCCCTGCGAGAAGAGGGTGTCGCCCCGCTCAAGGATCTCCTTGGCCTCCTCCACCGCCTTCACCTTCGGCGCGACGTCCTTCTTGATCCGCGACTCCTTCGCCAGGCGCGGAAGGACCTTCTCGATGGTCTGGAGGTCGGCGAGGATCAGCTCGGTGTTGATGGTCTCGATGTCGTCCTTGGGCGAGACCTTGCCGTCGACGTGGACGACGTTCTCGTCCTTGAAGGCGCGGATGACCTGGCAGATCGCGTCCGATTCGCGGATGTTCGCGAGGAACTTGTTGCCGAGGCCCTCACCCTCGCTGGCGCCGCGGACGATGCCCGCGATGTCGACGAAGTCGACGGTCGCCGGGAGGATCCGCTGGGAGCCGAAGATCTCGGCCAGCTTGGTCAGGCGCGCGTCCGGGACGCCCACGACGCCCACGTTCGGCTCGATCGTGGCGAACGGGTAGTTGGCCGCGAGCACGTCGTTCTTGGTCAGGGCGTTGAACAGGGTCGACTTGCCGACGTTGGGCAGACCGACGATTCCGATCGTGAGCGACACGTTTGCGACTTCCCGTACGTAGGAGGAGGGCCAGGCGGCCGGGGCCTGGGGTGGCAGGGCCCGGGGTCAGGGCCTGTCCGCCGGATCCTGCGGATCGTGCCCCAGCGGCCAGAGGGCTGGCCGATCCCCCAGTTTACGGCGTGCCGACGCCCACCCCGGCGACGTATCGAACGCTTGGCCAAGGTCTGGCCAACGGCGTGTCTGTAGACCCATTCGGCACATTAACCGACCTAAGTTGGTGCGGTGGAGCAACCCAGGACGCACCCCCCTCGGACCGGCCGGCCCCGCCGCACGGCCCTTCCGCCCGTTCCGCCGCAGGCGGCCAGAGGCGGGCGGGGCCCGACGGGCGCGGGGGCACCGCGTCGTGCCCCGGTCGCGCGCGGGCCCGTTCCGCCCCCGGTCCAAGCCGTACGGCGCGTCGTCCGCGCCGTGCGCCGGATGCCGAACCCCCGGCTCACCGGGCTGGGCTGCGGGTTGTTCTGCGGAGCGTCGATGTTCGCGCTCGCCTGCCTCGACCGGCTGCTGTTCGGGGGCTCCCCCACCCTGTACGGGGTGCTGTTCCTGCTGGTCAGCGCGTTGACCGCGGTGTGGGTGCGGTCGGGCGACCTGACGAGTGCGCCGGTGGTCGTACCCATCGCCTTCGCCGCCGGACTGCTCCCGATCGCCGGCGGCGAGGGCGGCCTCGGCGGGCATCTGATGGGCCTGATCACCGCCCTCGCCGTGGAGGCGGGCTGGCTGTACGGCGGCACGCTCGTCGCCGGGCTCATCGTGACCGTACGCAAGGTGCGGCTGATGGCCCGGCGCGCCGCAGAGCGGGAGAGGGAGAGGGAACGAGGCCGGGAGAGGGCCGTTCGGGAAAGGGGGCAGGGCCAGGGCAGGGTGCCCGGCGCCCAGGCCCGCGCTCCGCACGACCGCCGGCCCGTCCGCCCCCGATCGCCCCGACCGCCGGCCCAGCCCCGCCGTACCGTCCCTCGAAGTTCCTAGCGGGGCCGTGGCTCGGGGAGCCCGTAAAGCGGGCTGTCGCCCCTGCGACTCCTGGCCGGCGGGGCTCTAGCCCCCCTTCGCCGCTCGCATCGCCGCGCCCACGATGCCCGCGTTGTTCTGCAGCTGGGCGGGGACGATCTCCGCCTTGATGCCCTCGATGAGGTGCAGGAACTTGTGGGACTTGCGGCTGACGCCGCCGCCGATGATGAACAGCTCGGGTGAGAAGAGCATCTCGACGTGGGCGAGGTACTTGGTGACCCGCTTGGCCCAGTGCTCCCAGGTCAGCTCGTGGTCGTCCTTGGCCTTGGTGGAGGCCCGGGTCTCGGCGTCGTGGCCGTCCAGCTCCAGGTGGCCCAGCTCCGTGTTGGGGACGAGGACGCCGTCGGAGAAGAGGGCGCTGCCGATGCCCGTGCCGAAGGTGAGCAGGAGGACGGTGCCCTGGCGGTCGCGTCCGGCGCCGAACTGTATCTCGGCGACGCCCGCCGCGTCCGCGTCGTTCAGCACCGTCACCGGCAGCCCGCCGAGCCGCTCGCCGAGCAGGGCGCGCGCGTCGACGTCGATCCAGCTCTTGTCGACGTTGGCCGCCGTACGGATCGTGGCGCCGCCCGTGACCACGCCGGGGAAGGTGACGCCGACCGGGCCGGTCCACCCGAAGTGGTCGACGACCTCCTTCACCCCGTCGGCCACCGCGTCGGGTGTCGCCGGGTGCGGGGTCAGCACCTTGTACCGCTCGTCCGCCAGGTCGCCCCGGTCCAGGTCTACGGGAGCGCCCTTGATCCCGGATCCGCCGATGTCCACGCCGAAGATGTGCATGGCCCTACGTTACGTCGTACGACTGACAGTCACGGCCCGGAGGTACGCGGTCGCCGCCCGGGGTGGGAATCCTCACGCACTCGAACGCGTACGGCCCCGGAACCTTCACGTTCCGGGGCCGTACGGATTCCGGGGGCTCGGGCCCCTCAAAGCTGCTGTCAGGCCTCGGTGGCGCCCCGGCCGGTGCGCTCGGCGACGAGGGTCGCCGCCTCGGCGCGCAGGTCTCGGCGGAGTTCCTTCGGCAGGGAGAAGGTGATCGACTCCTCGGCGGCCTTGACCAGCTCGACGTCCTCGTAACCGCGCTGGGAGAGCCACTCCAGGACCTCCTCGACGAGGATCTCCGGCACGGAGGCGCCCGAGGTGACGCCGACGGTCTCCACGCCCTCCAGCCAGGCCTCGTCGATCTCGCTGGCGAAGTCCACGAGGTACGCCTCGCGCGAGCCGGCCAGCTTGGCGACCTCGACGAGCCGCTTGGAGTTGGAGGAGTTGCGCGACCCGACCACGATGACCAGTTCGGCCTCCGCGCCCATCTGCTTCACGGCGAGCTGACGGTTCTGCGTGGCGTAGCAGATGTCGTCGCTGGGCGGCGAGACGAGCAGCGGGAACTTGTCCTTGAGGGCGCCGACCGTCTCCATCGTCTCGTCGACGGAGAGCGTGGTCTGGGAGAGCCAGACGACCCTGGACGGGTCGCGGACCTCGACCTTGGCGACGTCCCCGGGGCCGTCGACCAGCTGGATGTGGTCCGGGGCCTCGCCCGAGGTGCCGATGACCTCTTCGTGCCCCTCGTGCCCGATCAGGAGGATGTCGAAGTCCTCGCTCGCGTACCGGATCGCTTCCTTGTGGACCTTGGTGACGAGCGGGCAGGTCGCGTCGATCGTGGCGAGCTTGCCGCGCTCCGCCTCCTCGTGGACGGTCGGAGCGACGCCGTGCGCCGAGAACATGACGATGTTCCCTTCGGGAACCTCTTCCGTCTGCTCGACGAAGATGGCGCCCTTCTTCTCCAGGGTCTGCACGACGTACTTGTTGTGGACGATCTCGTGACGGACGTAGATCGGGGCCCCGTACTGCTCCAGGGCCTTCTCGACGGCGATCACAGCACGGTCGACACCCGCGCAGTAGCCGCGCGGAGCGGCGAGGAGGACACGGCGGCGGCCAGGCGAAGGGGTCATGTCGTCCATCGTAGGGGCTTACCCGGTGGGCCCCATGACGCCCTCTCGTTGTCGGCGCCCGCCACTAGAGTCCACTCATGGCCATCAACACGTCCGCCGAAAGCCCCTTGCCCGTCGGTGAGGTCTCCCGTCTCATCGGCGGCTGGATCGACCGGCTCGGTGCGGTGTGGGTCGAGGGGCAGATCACGCAGTTGTCGCGGCGGCCGGGCGCGGGCGTCGTCTTCCTCACGTTGCGGGATCCGTCGTACGACATCTCCGTGAGCGTGACCTGTTATCGGCAGGTGTTCGACGCGGTGGCCGACGTGGTGAGCGAGGGCGCGCGGGTCGTCGTACTGGCGAAGCCGGAGTGGTACGCGCCGAGGGGGCAGTTGTCGCTGCGGGCCACCGAGATAAGGCCGGTGGGGGTCGGTGAACTGCTCGCACGGCTGGAGCAGTTGAAGAAGTCGCTGGCGAGCGAGGGGCTGTTCGCGCCGGAGCGGAAGAAGGCGCTGCCGTTTCTGCCGCAGCTCATCGGGCTCGTGTGCGGCCGGGCCTCGGCCGCCGAGCGTGACGTCCTGGAGAACGCCCGGCACCGCTGGCCGGCCGTCCGCTTCGAGGTGCGCAACGTCGCCGTGCAGGGTGTGCACGCGGTGCCGCAGGTCGTCCAGGCGGTGAAGGAGCTGGACGCGCTGGCGGACGTGGACGTCATCATCGTGGCGCGCGGCGGTGGCAGTGTGGAGGACCTGTTGCCGTTCTCCGACGAGCAGCTCGTGCGGGCGGTGGCCGCGTGCCGGACGCCCGTCGTGTCGGCCATCGGGCACGAGCCGGACACTCCGCTGCTCGACTATGTGGCGGATCTGCGGGCCTCCACGCCCACCGACGCGGCGAAGAAGGTCGTGCCGGACGTGGGCGAGGAGTACGAGCGGGTGCGGTGGCTGCGGGACCGTGCGCGGCGGTGCGTGGAGGCGTTCGTGGAGCGGGAGGAGCGGGGGCTGGCCCATGCCCTGGCCCGTCCCTCGATAGAGGATCCGCACCGCATGATCGACGAGCGCGCCGACCATGTGGCCTCGCTCCTCGACCGGGGCCGCCGCTGCCTCGGTCATCATCTGGACCGCGCCGTCTCCGAGCTGACGCACACGCACGCGCGCGTGGTGGCCCTCTCCCCCGCCGCCACCCTCAAGCGGGGGTACGCGGTGCTGCAGAAGGCGGACGGCCATGTGGTCCGCGCTCCCGAGGAGGTCACGGCGTCGGAGCCGTTGCGGGCGCGGGTGGCGGAGGGCGAGTTCGCCGTCCGGGTCGACGAGGTCGACGAGGTCGACGAGGTCGACGAGGTCGACGAGGTCGACGAGGTCGACGAGGTCGACGGGACTGTCGGAGGGGACGCATAGGGTGGGGCGCATGACCAGCAACGTGAGCGAGGCCGGCGAGACGACCGAGGCCGCGAGGGCCGCGGGAGCCGCCGGCGCTTCCGAGTCCGAGGCCGACCGGGCCCTCGGGTACGAGCAGGCGCGTGACGAGCTGATCGAGGTCGTACGGCGGCTGGAGGCGGGCGGTACGACGCTGGAGGAGTCCCTCGCTCTCTGGGAGCGCGGCGAGGAGCTGGCCAAGGTGTGCCGCCGCTGGCTGGACGGCGCCCGGGCACGGCTGGACGCGGCGCTGGCGGAGGACGAGGGAGCGGACGGCTCCGACGAGTCCGGGTGACTTCCGGCGACCTTCCGACCGGCATCGGGCCGGCATCGGGCCGGCATCGGGCCGGCGCCGAACAGCCAGGGCAACGGCAACGGCGTAACCCACCGTCCCTGTGAAGCGGGTCACCCCACCCCCGCTTTTGGTTGAACTTTGAACTTTTCTCGCGTACCGTCGACGACGTAAACGCCCAGCCTCCACGAAGGTTGTCTTCATGTCCCTCGTTCTTGACGCCGCCGCCCAGGACCTGCTGTTCCGCGAGGCCCACACCGCGAACACCTTCACCGACGAGCCGGTGACCGACGAGCAGGTGCAGGCGATCTACGACCTGATCAAGTACGGCCCGACCGCCTTCAACCAGACCCCTCTGCGCATCACCCTGGTCCGCTCCGCCGAGGCCCGTGAGCGCCTGGTGAAGCACATGTTCGAGGGCAACCAGGCCAAGACGGCCACCGCCCCGCTGGTCGCGATCCTCTCCGCGGACAACGAGTTCCACGAGGAGCTGCCCGCCCTGTTCCCCGCGTTCCCCCAGGCCAAGGACCTCTTCTTCGCCGAGCGCCAGGTCCGTGAGTCCGCCGCCGGCATGAACGCCGCCCTCCAGGCCGCGTACTTCATCATCGGCATCCGCGCCGCGGGCCTGGCCGCCGGCCCGATGAGCGGCTTCGACTACGCCGGCGTCCAGAAGGAGTTCCTGGACGGCGACCACACCCCGCTGATGGTCATCAACATCGGCAAGCCGGGCGAGGGCGCCTCCTACCCGCGCTCCCCGCGCCTGGACTTCGACCAGGTCATCACGACGGTCTGAGTCACACGAGAGTCGTACGCGAAGGGCCCCCGGCGGAAACCGCCGGGGGCCCTTCGCGTACGCCGCTTCGCGGCGGGCGCTCACTCCGTCTTCAGCGCCTGCGCCATCTTCGTCAGCTGCCCGAACGGCGCCGAGCCCGCGACCACGGTCGTGGACCCCTCGCGCTCCAGGACGAGGGCGTCGTAGCGCTCGCCCTCGTACCGGGTCCAGGTGTCGTCGCCGATCTTCTCGGTGGTCCCGGTCTTCTTCGCGTCCTGGGTGGCGTCCGGGATGAACCGGGACGGCTTCTCGGCGGACTGCTCGATCGCCACGTAATTGCCGTCGGGGTCATGGAACCCGAGGTGCCAGCGGTCGGACTCGTCGCCCCGGAAGCGGACCGAGGTCGCCTTCCAGGTGTCCGGCAGGCCTTCGGGCGCGGCGACCGGGTAGGAGGCCGCGCGACGCGCCGTGGTCAGCTCGATCTGGTAGTCGACGCGCTTAAGCTCCTGCTGGGTCTCGTCGTGCGGGATGAAGAGATAGATGACCCATGCCGCCAGCATGATGAGCCCCAGGGAGAGGACCATGTCGCGAACGGTCTGCTTGCCTTTCGTACCTGCCACATCCTCATCGTCGCAGGTGCACTGGTCTGCTCATCCGTGGGGTCCCCTGCTCATTTAGTCGAGCTGACGATAGAGTCGAGCAGAACCCTCATCCGGCCGTCGTCGTATCAGAAAGGTGCGCTCCGATGACCGAGAATCATCATCTGCCGTCCGAGCTCGAAGTCCCCTCCGAGGCCCCTGACCGCAACCTCGCCCTGGAGCTCGTACGGGTGACCGAGGCGGCCGCGATGGCCGCGGGCCGCTGGGTCGGCCGCGGGGACAAGAACGGGGCCGACGGTGCCGCCGTGCGTGCGATGCGGACCCTGGTCTCCACCGTCTCGATGAACGGTGTCGTCGTCATCGGGGAGGGCGAGAAGGACGAAGCGCCGATGCTCTTCAACGGCGAGCGCGTTGGTGACGGGACCGGCCCGGAGTGCGACATCGCCGTGGACCCGATCGACGGTACGACGCTGACGGCCAAGGGCATGACCAACGCGATCGCCGTTCTCGCGGCGGCCGACCGGGGCACGATGTTCGACCCGTCGGCCGTCTTCTACATGGACAAGCTGGTTACCGGGCCCGAGGCGGCGGACTTCGTCGACATCGACGCGCCGGTGTCCGTGAACATCCGCCGGGTCGCCAAGGCCAAGCGGTCCACGCCGGAGGACGTGACCGTCGTCATCCTCGACCGGCCGCGCCACGAGGACCTCATCAACGAGATCCGGGAGACCGGGGCGCGCATCAAGCTGATCTCCGACGGGGATGTCGCGGGCTCGATCCTCGCGCTGCGGGATGGCACCGGGGTCGACATGCTGCTCGGCGTGGGGGGTACACCCGAGGGCATCATCTCGGCCTGTGCGGTGAAGTGCCTGGGCGGCACGATCCAGGGGAAGTTGTGGCCGAAGGACGACGCGGAGCGGCAGCGGGCGATCGATGCGGGGCATGACCTCGACCGGGTGCTGACCACCGATGACCTGGTGTCCGGGGAGAACGTGTTCTTCGTCGCGACCGGGATCACGGACGGGGAGTTGCTGCGGGGGGTGCGGTATCGGTCGGAGACGGCTACCACCGACTCGATTGTGATGCGGTCGAAGTCGGGGACGGTGCGGCGGATTGATTCGGTGCACCGGCTGAGCAAGCTGCGGGCCTACAGCTCCATTGACTTCGAAAAGGCGAAGTAGCTCCGCCGGTTGAGCCCTGGGGTCCGGCGGACTGTTGCCGTCTTTGAGCCGCGGGTTCGTTGTGGCTTGTCGCGCCCACGCGGCGGAGCCGCACATCGATACCGCCCCGCGCCCCTTGGAACCGGCGTTGGAAAGGCGCCCCTTTGTGCGGAGGGGCGCCTCAACTCTTAACCCGCCGCCGCTATCGTGCCGGCCGCCCTCGCCGCCTTCTTCAACTCCAGGTCCCGGCGGCGCCTGCGGGCCAGGACCACTCGGCGTTCCGCTGCCGTGAGGCCGCCCCAGACGCCGTACGGCTCGGGTTGCAGGAGTGCGTGTTCGCGGCACTCGACCATGACGGGGCAGCGGGCGCAGACACGCTTGGCGGCTTCCTCTCGGGAGAGGCGGGCCGCGGTGGGCTCCTTGGAGGGGGCGAAGAAGAGGCCGGCCTCGTCGCGCCGACACACTGCCTCCGTATGCCACGGGGCGTCCTGATCCCTGTCGCGCACTGGTACCCGCTGGGACGGAACGGCAGCGACCTGCAGGGACGAATGCGGCGGTTGCAGCACGGTCTACTCCTGACGACGGCTTCGCGAGCGAGAGACGATGCAGCAAGGCCTACCCGCTGTGCGCGGGCCTATGCACTGAGTCCCGAACCGCTGGGAATCCGCGTCCTCACCGAGCGCACACAACCGGACGGGATGCCTTCGGGTGGACTCCTGGCGTAGTCGAATTCACAAGCGTCAACGATCCAGGTGCTTGCGCAAATGGTTGTCGACCTTGCGTGCGACGCGATCGGTGACGCGGTCGATCAGGTCGGCGATCGCCTTGCCCCGCTTGGGCTTCGCCTCGACGCTGCCCAGCACGGCCAGCCCGTCGACATAGACCACGGGCGCGTCCGTCTCAGCGGAATCCAGCGTGTCCACCGCGAAATCGCCGAGGACACCGCCGCCGCTGCCGCGCAGCGAGACGTTCTCCGGGACGCGGATCTCGACGCTGCCGCATATCGAGATCGCCCTGATCATCACCTGACGGTGCTCGAAGAGCGCCTCGCTGAGGTCTATCTCGACGCTGCCGAATATCGCGTACGCGTGGATGCGGCGGCCCGCCCGCCAGCGGCCCTTGCGGACCGAGCCGCTGAAGACGGCGACCAGCCGGTCGTCGGGGTCGATCGGAATGGCGCCGGGTGTGGGGCGGTTGGGCACGGCGGACGCGGGTGTGTACGTCGCCGCCTTGGGGGCGTGGGCGGCGGGCAGGTCCCGGATGAACGCGTCCAGCTCGCCGACCGTCTTGGTGGCCAGTACGCCTTCGACCCGCTCGGCGTGCTCCTCGGCGGTGAGGCGCCCCTCGGCGAGGGCGTCACGCAGGATGTCGGTGATGCGGTCACGGTCGGCGTCCGAAGCGCGCAACTCGGTGACGGGGGTGGGCGGTTCGGGCTGCTTCTGAAGGTCCACGGCAGCAGCGTACCTAAACACGATAGATCGCGATAGCCCCCTCTCCGGCCATGGAGCAGCCCCGGGGCGCCCATGCGTCGGCGCCGAACTGAGCCTTACCTCACAAGCCCGGCGTCAGTGGCAGGTTCTACGCTGGTGGGCGCTGCCGATGGAGGCCAGCCGTGCTGTCTTGTCGAGTGAGGAATGGGCGACATGCCTGAGTTCGAGTACACCGATCTGCTCCCCATGGGAGAGGACACCACCCCGTACCGGCTGGTGACCTCCGAGGGTGTCTCCACCTTCGAGGCCGACGGGCGCACGTTCCTCAAGGTGGAGCCGGAGGCGCTGCGCAAGCTCGCCGCCGAGGCCATCCACGACATCCAGCACTACCTGCGCCCGGCGCACCTCGCGCAGCTGCGGCGGATCATCGACGACCCCGAGGCTTCGAGCAACGACAAGTTCGTCGCCCTCGACCTGCTGAAGAACGCGAACATCGCGGCCGCCGGTGTGCTGCCCATGTGCCAGGACACCGGTACGGCGATCGTCATGGGCAAGCGTGGGCAGAACGTGCTGACGGAGGGCCGGGATGAGGAGGCCCTCTCGCGCGGCATCTACGACGCCTACACCAAGCTCAACCTGCGCTACTCGCAGATGGCTCCGCTCACCATGTGGGAGGAGAAGAACACCGGCTCCAACCTCCCGGCCCAGATCGAGCTGTACGCGACCGACGGCGGCGCGTACAAGTTCCTGTTCATGGCCAAGGGTGGTGGGTCGGCGAACAAGAGCTTCCTCTACCAGGAGACGAAGGCCGTTCTGAACGAGGCCTCCATGATGAAGTTCCTGGAGGCGAAGATCCGTTCGCTGGGTACGGCCGCCTGTCCGCCGTACCACCTCGCGATCGTCGTCGGCGGTACGTCCGCCGAGTACGCGCTGAAGACCGCGAAGTACGCCTCCGCGCACTACCTGGACGAGATCCCGGCCGAGGGGTCGCCGCTCGGGCACGGGTTCCGGGACAAGGAGCTGGAGGAGAAGGTCTTCGAGCTGACGCAGAAGATCGGGATCGGGGCGCAGTTCGGCGGCAAGTACTTCTGCCATGACGTACGGGTCATACGGCTGCCCCGGCACGGTGCGTCCTGTCCCGTCGCGATCGCCGTGTCCTGCTCCGCCGACCGCCAGGCCGTCGCGAAGATCACCGCCGAGGGTGTGTTCCTGGAGCAGTTGGAGACCGATCCGGCGCGGTTCCTGCCGGAGACGACCGACGAGCACCTCGAGTCGGACGGCGACGTCGTCAAGATCGACCTCAACCAGCCGATGGACGACATCCTCGCCGAGCTGACCAAGTACCCGGTCAAGACCCGGCTGTCGCTCTCCGGGCCGCTGGTCGTGGCGCGTGACATCGCGCACGCCAAGATCAAGGAGCGGTTGGACGCGGGTGAGGGGATGCCGCAGTACCTGAAGGACCACCCGGTGTACTACGCCGGGCCGGCGAAGACGCCCGAGGGGTACGCGTCGGGGTCCTTCGGGCCGACTACCGCCGGGCGTATGGACTCCTATGTGGAGCAGTTCCAGGCGGCGGGCGGCTCCAAGGTGATGCTGGCCAAGGGCAACCGCAGCAAGCAGGTGACGGACGCGTGCGCGTCCCACGGCGGCTTCTACCTGGGCTCCATCGGCGGCCCGGCGGCCCGTCTCGCCCAGGACTGCATCAAGAAGGTCGAGGCCGTCGAGTACGAGGAGCTCGGCATGGAGGCCGTCTGGAAGATCGAGGTCGAGGACTTCCCGGCGTTCGTCGTCGTCGACGACAAGGGCAACGACTTCTTCAGTTCGCAGGAACCTTCTCAGCCGACCTTCACGACGATCCCCGTGCGTGGCCCTGGCCTCGGCTGACGCAGTCCCAGCACGCCACAGAGAGCCCCTGGCACGCCGCCGGGGGCTCTCTCGATGCCCCCGACCGGCCCGAACCACGACGCCCCGTTGCCAGAGCCGCACCGTGGCCGTCGACGACCACGAAGCGCCGGACGTAGATCCACTACCCGACTGCGCACATATTGGCGATGCGGCACAGACGCACTCGGACGTGCTCTCTGGTTGGCCTCGCGCTTTCACGAGGTGGCTGTCCGAGGATTGATCAAAAACGCGGAAAGTGTGGCGCGGGCGTCGGCCGGTCTCGTCACACCTGGTCGAGAAACTGGTCCATCCCGTCGATGAACGACTGGTTGGGGTCGGGCTGCGGGTCGTTGCCGTTCTGGAGGGCGGACGCGGCCGTCGCGGCGTTCTGCGCGGCGACCTTGAGGGCGTTGTGGTGGCCGACCTGCTCGAAGGCCCACTGGAGGGTGGTCTGGCCGAGGGTCGGCACGCGGATCAGGGCGTTGTTGGCCGGCTGGCGCAGGGCAGAGTTCTGACCGGCGTCGTGGTTGGTGCGCATCTGGTCGTACACCTGCGTAGCCAGGACCAGCAGGTTCACGCCGATGGTGATGCCCAGCATGATGCCGGTGGAGGGGAGGCCCACGACACCGGCGGCGGCCAGGCCGGGCCCGGCGATCCCCGCGATGTCGGTCAGGACCAGGGAGCGGGTGACCGTGGTGCCGAGGGCGAGGCAGCGGCCCCGGCAGTCCGCGCCGGTCTCCGCGTCCGTCGGGTTCGCTCAGCTTCGCCGGCCCATAGAGGCAAATGTCACCGGTTCCGCCCTGTCCGGGAGTTGAGGTCATCTGCCTCTATCGCCTCATGGTTCCCCGCGGAAATTCTGATCAAGAACACAGCCACCGAAACGAGAGGAGCCACTGTGCTCACGTCGAGTCGCCCGAACGGGCGTCGTCTCCTGAACAGGTCCCTGGGACTGCTGGCCGCGGGCGGAATGGCGCTCGGCATGGTCGCCATGTCGGGCGGCACCGCCCACGCCTTGCTGTGGAACCCCGACGGAGGAGTCCCGTTCTTCGTCCAGGGCGGACCGGCCAGCCTTCCCAACCAGGCCAACAGCATCAGGGTGACTGTCCCCGGCACGTCCTCGCGCTGCATCGGCCGCCCGTCCGACCGCAGCGCCAACATCGCAACGGGGTACCAGATGTCCGAGGGCGTCCAGTTCTCGATCGACGCGTACAGCGACAACGCCTGCCAGGGAAACAAGGTCCTCCCCGGCATCGCCTACACGGCCTCGTACACCGGTCCCGACCCGAGAAACGGGAGGTTTACGCGCGTACAGGCCCGCGTTGCGAATGCGGCCATGTTCGTCTGCACCGACGGCGGCTGGTCCGACGGCTGGGGCGCCCCGTGCCGGCAAGCCTGACCAACTCCCCCACAGTGAAGGAACTTCACTGAAGAAGCTCATCAGCGCCCGGCGTCTCGTGCCCACCGCGCTCGTCGCCGCCGCGTCCTCCGACTGCAGCAACGACACCCTGCGCGACGACGTGCACACGGCCCCCGGCCCGCTGCCGAGCGTCTTGAACGTCAACTGACGTACGGGACAGCAGGGCTGGGTCCGGGAGACCGGGCCCAGCCCTTCGCGCGCCCTGCGACAGAACGCGCCGTGACGGCGTCACCCCAGGCGGGTCGTCCGGGACGCGCCCGTCCGGGTTCCGCACATCGCCGGACGTCGCGCAGCCCAGGTGCCCGAGCCAGCGAAGAATGGCCTCGGACCGTCCCCGCACTTCAAGCTTTCTGTAGATGCGGCTCAGATAGTTCCGCACCGTCTTCTCGGTCAGGAACATATCCCGGGCGATGTCGCGGACGCCTTGTCCGGCGGCGAGCAGTTCCATGATCTGCCGCTCCCGCTCGGAGAGCTTGCGAAGCCCATGCTGCTTCCCGCGCTCCTGGGCCCGCACCCGGCTGACGACCTTGACCTGTTCGGCGGCGATCGCCGGATCGAGGCAGCATCCCCCGCGCGCCGTGCACAGCAGCATCCACGGGAGCCACTGCACCACGTGACTGGTCTCCAGCAGGTAGCTGTTGGCGCCGTGGTCCAGGGCCTGCCACACGTCCTGCCAGTCGAGCCAGTACGCCAGCACCACGACGGGCGGCAGATCGCCCTCCGCCTCGGCCGAGAACCGCACCAGTTCCTGCGCCGTGCCAGGGCCGTAGAACAGTAAGACATCGTCGCTCGCGCGAATCTCGTGCGGCTCTTCGACCAGTCGGCTCTCGACGTCCGCCATGGCGGGCGGCCGGCTGCCATGACGGCTTACCAGAGCCACGGTCAGCGACTCGGCGCAAAACGGATCTGGGGGGACAGTGAGGTCGTGCAGCACTGTATCTCCGTGCGGGGTGCGTGGTGAGTGGGGGATCGCACCGGTCTCTCGGGGGACCCGATGTATTTGAAATTTTTAACACAATACGTACCGGTAGTAACTTTGCGGAATATCACATCGATGTCCGCGCGACGGAGGCAACCGGGGGAACGATCGATACGTCCACGCCATCCCCGGAACATCCACCCCTCCCCGATCGCTGTACGCGGTATGAGCGACTACCGCATCGAACACGACTCCATGGGCGAGGTACGCGTCCCGGCGGACGCCAAGTGGCGGGCCCAGACCCAGCGGGCGGTCGAGAACTTCCCGATCTCGGGGCAGCGGATCGAGCGGGCGCACATCGAGGCGCTGGCCCGGATCAAGGGGGCGGCCGCCAAGGTCAACGCCCGGCTCGGGGTGCTCGACAAGGACATCGCCGAGGCGATCCAGGCTGCGGCGGAGGAGGTCGCCCAGGGCAAGTGGGACGACCACTTCCCCGTCGACGTGTTCCAGACCGGGTCCGGGACGTCGTCCAACATGAACACCAACGAGGTCGTCGCCACGCTGGCCAGTGAGCGGCTCGGGCGGGACGTGCACCCCAACGACCACGTCAACGCCTCGCAGTCGTCCAACGACGTCTTCCCCTCCTCTCTCCACATCGCGGCCACCGCGGCCGTCACCCGCGACCTGATCCCGGCCCTGGACCACCTCGCCGCGTCCCTCACCCGCAAGGCCGAGGAGTTCGCCGACGTCGTGAAGGCGGGGCGGACCCATCTCATGGACGCCACGCCCGTGACCCTGGGCCAGGAGTTCGGGGGGTACGCCGCCCAGGTGCGGTACGGCATCGAGCGGCTCAGCGCCTCGCTCCCCCGCCTCGCCGAACTCCCCCTCGGCGGCACCGCCGTGGGCACCGGCATCAACACCCCGCCCGGGTTCTCCGCCGCCGTGATCGCCGAGGTCGTGCGGGTCACCGGTCTGCCGTTGACCGAGGCGCGGGACCACTTCGAGGCGCAGGGGGCGCGGGACGGGATCGTCGAGACCAGCGGGCAGTTGCGGACCATCGCCGTATCGCTCACCAAGATCGCCAATGATCTGCGGTGGATGGCGTCCGGGCCGCGCACCGGGCTCGCGGAGATCTCCCTGCCCGACCTCCAGCCCGGGTCGTCGATCATGCCCGGCAAGGTCAATCCGGTGATCCCGGAGGCCGTGCTCATGGTCGCCGCTCAGGTCATCGGCAACGACGCCACCGTCACCACCGCCGGCGCGTCCGGCAACTTCGAGCTCAACGTCATGCTGCCCGTGATCGCGAAGAACGTACTCGAATCCGTCCGGCTGCTCGCCAATGTGTCGCGGCTGCTCGCCGATCGGACCGTCGACGGGATCGTGGCCCATCGGGAACGGGCCCGCGAGTACGCCGAGTCGTCGCCGTCCGTGGTCACTCCGCTCAACAAGTACATCGGGTACGAGGAGGCCGCGAAGGTCGCCAAGAAGGCGCTGGCCGAGCGGAAGACGATCCGGGAGGTCGTCCTGGAGGGCGGATACGTGGACCGCGGCGATCTCACCATGGAGCAACTCGACGCGGCGCTCGATGTCCTGAGGATGACGCGGCCGTAACCGAACGGCCGATTCCGGCCGTCCCTGATGACACGCCAGTAACCGATTTCCCGCCATCGCGTGAACCGTGACCGCGGCCGCAGCGTCGTATGCCCATGACACCTAATATCTCGGCATGACAGACGACGGAGTGGTGAGACGAGTGGAAACGGTCGGGTCGGCGGCGTTCTGGGCGCCCGGGAGTCAGATCCTGTGGCGCTACCAGGAGAACGCCGGTGAGGGCTTCCACATCGCGCGCCCCGTCACCGTCGTACGGGACGACGAGGACCTGCTGGCGGTGTGGCTGGCCCCCGGCACCGAGTGCGTGAAGCCCGTCCTCGCGGACGGCGCGTCCCTGAACTCGGTGCCGCTCGCGTCCCGGTACAAGGAGCCCCGGGGCACGGCGTTCGGCCACTGGAGGGGCACCGGGGTGCTGAAGCTGGCCCGGCCGGGCGAGCCCTGGTCGGTGTGGCTGTTCTGGGAGCAGGGTTGGCGTTTCAAGAACTGGTACGTCAACCTGGAGACGCCGCTTGCCCGTTGGGAGGGCGGCGTGGACTCCGAGGACCACTTCCTGGACATCTGTGTGTACCCGGACCGGTCCTGGAGCTGGCTCGACGAGGACGAGTTCGCGCAGGCTCAGCTGGACGGTCTGATGGACCCTCAAGCCGCCGAGCGGGTAAGGGAGGCGGGGCGGTCGGCCGTGGAGACGATCCGCGTCTGGGGCCCGCCGTTCTCGGACGCCTGGCAGCACTGGCGCCCGAATCCCGCCTGGGGAGTACCGTCTCTCCCGGACGACTGGGACCGTACGCCCGCGCACTTGTCCTCATGAGACCCTTGATGCGCCCCCGGTCCGCAACCGTAGGATCGTCCTCCGCAAGAGTTCACAGGGGCAACTCCCGCAGTTCGGGCAAGGCTTGACCGTACGTCACCGAGGGGCGGCAAGACGTGATCAAGGGGTACGAGGGCTACACCGGTACGAGCCGGAGACGGCCGGGCGGACGGACAGTGCTGTCGTTCGACGGGCCCGCCGGTACCGTGTGTGGCACAGGAACTGCCTCTGACCACGCGGGAATTCCGTTCCCAGAACATGTATTCCGGGTATCGGCCTTTCTGCGGGACGAAGTATCGGGTTTGCTGCGGGACGAACTGCGCACACGACGCGCAGTCCCGGACGGATGGATTCGACACGCGTGACGGAGCACCCCACTTCCCACGAGCGCCCTCAGAGCGGCGCCGGCCCTGCGGATCCCCGCGGGGCGGTCCTGCATACCCAGGAGCCGCTGCGCACCCCGCCCGCCACGGCCTTACCGGCACAGGCACGCATGGGTGACGCGGCCGCCGAGCCGGGTACGGCCACCCCGTGCGCGAAGAGCGGCCAGGCTCCCTCGGAGCATGCCCAGCCGACCCTCTCCGAGCACTCCCAGCCCGCGGCCACCGAGCCCGACCCGCACCGCCCGCGGCCCACGCCGGAAGCCATTCCGGCGCAGCCCGGCGGCGAGCCGGACCGGGCGCCCGGTGCGGTCGGCGGACTGGAGCGGCGCAGCGGGCAGGGTGTGCCGCCGGGCGCCCCCATGCCCATGCGGCGGGACGGCGACCGGCTGCGCTTCGTGGGCGCCGCGACCCGGCGGATCGCCCGGGGCATCGACCTGGACGAGATCGTCATGGGTCTGTGCCGGGCCACCGTGCCGACGTTCTCGGACGCGATCCTCGTGTATCTGCGCGAGCCGCTGCCGGTCGGCGACGAGCGGCCCACCGGGCCCATGGTGCTGCGGCTGCGCCGCACCGACCGGATCCCGGAGGAGCGGGACACCGAGGGCGGCTTCCTGCCCGTGCTCCAGCCGGAGCCGGTCGACCTGGCGGTCGTCACGGCCGAGCAGTGCGCCGAGCGGTGCGAGGTACGACCCGGTGGCGCGCTCGCGGAGGTGCTGCGCGGTGTCCGGCCGGTCTTCGCGGACGCGCCGGCCGCGCATGACGCGCTGCCGGAACTGCTGGGCTCCGACGCCGAGTTGACAGTGCCGACCGGGCAGCGGGCGATCCTCGCCCCACTGCGGGGGCGGCGCCGGGTGATCGGCGCGGCGGTCTTCCTGCGCGGACCGGAGCGGATGCCGTTCGAGCAGGACGATCTGCTGGTCGCCGCCCAGCTCGCCACGCACAGCGCGCTCGGCATCGACAAGGCGGTGCTCTACGGCCGCGAGGCGTACATCGCCGACGAGTTGCAGCGGACGATGCTGCCGGAGGCGCTGCCGCGCTGCACCGGCGTACGGCTCGCGCACCGGTATCTGCCGGCCGCCGAGACCGCGCGGGTCGGTGGTGACTGGTACGACGCGATTCCCCTGCCGGGGAGCCGGGTCGCACTGGTCGTGGGCGATGTGATGGGTCACTCGATGACCTCCGCCGCGATCATGGGGCAGTTGCGGACCACCGCGCAGACGCTGGCGGGTCTGGATCTGCCGCCGCAGGAAGTGCTGCACCACCTCGACGAGCAGGCTCAGCGGCTCGGTACGGATCGCATGGCGACCTGTTTGTACGCCGTGTACGACCCCGTATCGCATCGGATCACCATCGCCAACGCCGGTCATCCGCCGCCGGTGCTGCTGCATCTCGGCGGGCGTGCCGAGGTGCTGCGGGTGCCGCCGGGGGCGCCGATCGGTGTCGGTGGCGTGGACTTCGAGGCGGTGGAGCTGGACGCGCCGGCCGGGGGCAGGCTGTTGCTCTACACGGACGGGCTCGTCGAGTCGCGGCTCAGGGATGTGTGGACCGGGATAGAGCAGTTGCGGGAGAAGCTCGCCGCGACCGCGCAGTTGACCGGGCCGGATCATCCGCCGCCGCTGGAGGCGTTGTGCGACGAGGTGCTCGACATGCTCGGTCCGGGGGACCGGGACGATGACATCGCGTTGCTCGCCGCGCGGTTCGACGGGATCGCTCCCAGTGATGTCGCGTACTGGTTCCTGGAACCGGAGGAGATGGCTCCGGGGCGGGCGCGTCGGCTTGCGAGGCATGCCTTGTCCCGCTGGGGCCTTGAGGAGTTGACGGATTCCGTTGAGCTGCTCATCAGTGAGGTCGTCACGAATGCGGTGCGGTATGCGACTCGGCCGGTAACCCTACGGTTGCTGCGGACCGATGTGCTGCGGTGTGAGGTGACCGATGATGTGCCGCAGTTGCCTCGGCTTCGGCAGGCCCGGGCCACGGATGAGGGGGGCCGGGGGCTCTACCTGGTCAATCGGTTGGCCAAGCGGTGGGGGGCTACTCGGTTGAGTGCGGGGAAGGTCGTGTGGTTCGAGCTGAATCAGGCGTGAGTTCGGTTCAGATCAGCGCCGGTCGTTCTATGGCCGGTTGCTGACTGCGGGTTCGTCGTGGCTGGTCGCGCCCACGCGGCGGAGCCGCAAATGTACACAGCCCCGCGCCCCTAAAAGCAAAAACGGAGGGCGCCCGGTGGGAACCGGGCGCCCTTCGCTCATGTTTCTTACCCGTCCGCCTGTGGGTCGTTCGGGTCTGTCGGTAGTTCAACGTCGCCCTCGCCACCCGTGGGGGTCTCCTCCGGAGTGGTTTCCGGGGTTTCCTCCGGAGTGGTTTCCGGGGTTTCCTCCGGGGTCGTCGGGGGGGCCGACGTCGGTTCCTCGGTGGTGGGGGTCTCGGAGGGGGTCTCGGACGGGGTCGCCGACGGGGTGAAGGTCGGGGTGGGGGACTCGGTGGGGGCCACCGCGGCGCCCTGGGTGGTGTCCAGGTCGAACTTCGTGACCTTGCCCATCACTCCGAAGGTGTAGTCGGCCCAGATCCGGGCGGGGAAGCCACCGCCGTTGATACGGGGTTCGCCGAGCGCCTTGTACATCGAGACCTGCTTGCCGCCGCTGTCCATGTCCTCGCCGAAGAGGCCGACGGAGGTGACGAGGTTCGGGGTGAAGCCGGTGAACCAGGCGGAGCGGTTCTCGTCGGAGGTACCCGTCTTGCCGGCGACCTGCTGCCCGTCACGGGCGGGGTTGTCGCGGACGGAGGTCTTGGCCGTACCGTCGTCGACCACGCCGGTGAGGACCGAGGTGACCGTGTCGGCGGCCTCCGGGCTGATGACCTGTTCGCCGATCGGGTCAGGGAACTGGACCTCGCCCTCCCGGTGTGTCGCCGAGGCGACGATCGTCGGGGTGACCTTCTTGCCGTGGTTGTCGAGGGTGGCGTAGATGCCGGCCATCTCCAGCGGGCTGGCGCCCATGGAGCCGAGGGTCTGGGCGGGCACCGCCTCCATGCCCTCGGTGTCCATGCCGAGCTTCTCCGCGACCTCCATGACCTTCTCCATCCCGACGTCGACGCCCATCTGAGCGAAGACGGAGTTGATGGACTTGTTCATGGCGGTCTGCACGGTGACATCGCCGTAGTCGACGTTGTCCTCGTTCGGTGGCGCGAAACCGACCTTGGAGCCGTTGTCGACGACCTCGTTCCTGCTGTCACCGTCGTAGACGGTGCTCGCGGTGATCGGCTCGCCGTCCTGGGTCTCGGCGCCCTCGTCGACGGCGGCGGCGAGCACGACCGGCTTGAAGGTGGAGGCGGGCTGGTAGTCCCGGCGGGTGGCGTTGCTCTGGTAATGCTTGAAGTAGTCGACGCCGCCGTACATGGCGATGACCTTGCCCGTCTTCGGGTCGACCGAGACGGCTCCGGCCTGGATGTGCTTGTCGACCTTGCGCTTCTTCGGGTCGAGCTTGCTGGTGAGCTGCTCCTTGACGGCCTTCTCCAGCGCGGTCTGCTTCTTCGGGTCGATGTTCAGCGTGACGGTCCAGCCGCCCTTCTCGATGAGCGCCTTGGCTTCTTCCAAGTCCGGCGCCCTGTCGCCGGCGACGAGCTGCTTGGCCAGTTCGCTGTTGGCGGCGTTCACCAGGTAGCCGTTCTGGCCCTCCATGTCGGGCGCGCCCTGGGGGTCCTTCGGCTTGGGGAGCTTCATGCCCTCGCGCTCCGAGGCGTCCAGCCACTTCATCTCGACCATGTTGTCCAGCACGTAGTTCCAGCGGTTCGTGACCAGCTTCCTGCCGGTCTCGGTGGCGGTGGACAGGTCGTACTGGCTGGGGGCCTGGAGCAGCGCGGCGAGGTAGGCGCCCTGTTCGACGTTGAGGTCCTTGGCGTCGACGCCGTAGTACGCCTGGGCGGCGGCCTGGATGCCCCAGGCGCCGCGGCCGTAGTAGCTGGTGTTGATGTAACCCGCGAGGATGTAGTCCTTGGACTCGTTGCGTTCCAGCTTCAGGGAGATGACCAGCTCCTTGAGCTTGCGGGTCACCGTCTGGTCCGACGTCAGGTAGTAGTTCTTGACGTACTGCTGGGTGATCGTCGAGCCGCCCTGCTTGCCCTTGCCGGACAGGGTGTTGATCAGACCGCGGGTCATGCCCTTGAAGTCGACGCCGGGGTCCGTGAAGAAGGTCTTGTTCTCGGCGGCGACGAAGGTCCGTTGGATGGGCTTGTCGATGTCCTTGAGTTCGACGATCTCACGGTTGGTCGTGCCGGATCGGGCGAGGATCTTGCCGTTGCTGTACTTGTAGACGTTGCTCTCCTGGGTCGCCTCGGGGTTACCTCCCGCGGGGACTTCGATCATCAGGTAGAGCACGGTGAAGGCACCCATGGCGAGCAGGCAGACACCGAAGAACGTGCCGAGGATCTTCTTCCAGGTGAAGAGGCGGCGCAGGAGGCTCTGCTGCTTCTTGCCGTTCTTTCCCGCGCCCCTGGCGGCGGCCCTGGCAGCCGCGCGGCCACCGCCACCGCCAACGCCACCGCCACCGCCCTCGGGCGAGCCTATGACCGTCGTCCCTGCCGCTGTCGCGCCCCCGGACGAGCGCTTGGGCGCCGCGCGGCGACCGCCACGCTGCCGCGCTCGTCTTTCTTCCGCTCGTCCCATGGCTCCGGTCCGCTCCGCCTCTGCTCGTCTCGTACTGCTCGTCACTACGTCTCGTGCCGCGTCTCGTACATCTGTGTGCGTCTCGTACGTCACTCAGGTGTCGCCGGTCGGCTCAGCAAGCTAACACCGAGCGCTGTGGCCGGGTGGAGCCCATACGGCCCGATTCGGCGTGACAATGCGCACGAGTGCGCGTCATCACGCACCTCATCCCACCGGAACGGACGTTCCAACAGGGCCGATGGTTGCCCCACCAGACCCACTTGTTGCCGGCGGTCCCGGTAACAGAATCGTGACAATCGGCTCCGACCAGCACCCTTTCCACCCCCGGCGACGACCTATACACGGCACGTATACGCAAGGTGTATACCTCGTGTGTACAGTCGTGCTCATGTCCATCGGTCACACACTCCTGGGACTCCTGGAGTCCGGGCCCCGACACGGTTACGACCTGAAGCGGGCCTTCGACGAGAAGTTCGGTCACGACCGGCCGCTGCACTACGGCCAGGTCTACTCGACGATGTCGAGGCTGCTGAAGAACGGCCTCGTCGAGGTCGACGGCATCGAGCCCGGCGGCGGGCCCGAGCGGAAGCGGTACGCGATCACCGAGGCGGGCATCACCGATGTCCAGCGGTGGCTCGCGACCCCCGAGAAGCCCGAGCCGTATCTGCAGTCGACCCTCTACACGAAGGTCGTCCTCGCCCTGCTCACCCACCGGAACGCGGCCGACATCCTCGACAGTCAGCGCTCCGAGCACCTGCGCATGATGCGCATCCTCACCGACCGCAAGCGCAAGGGCGATCTCGCCGATCAGCTGATCTGCGACCACGCCCTGTTCCATCTGGAGGCCGACCTGCGATGGCTGGAGCTGACCGCCGCCCGACTGGGCAAGCTGGCCGAGGTGGTGACCAAGTGATGACACCCGCTGGTTCCCTGCTCATCGCGACCGACCTGCGCAAGGCGTACGGTCCGACGACCGCGCTGGACGGCGCCGAGTTCTCCATCCACCCCGGCGAGGTCGTCGCGGTGATGGGCCCCTCCGGCTCCGGCAAGTCCACGTTGCTGCACTGCCTCGCCGGCATCGTGCCGCCCGACTCGGGCTCGATCACCTACAACGGCCGCGAGATGGCCACCATGAGCGACACCGAGCGCAGCGCGCTCCGCCGCAGCGATTTCGGGTTCGTCTTCCAGTTCGGCCAGCTCGTGCCCGAGCTGACCTGCGTGGAGAACGTGGCGCTGCCGCTGCGGCTGAACGGCACCTCTCGCAAGGAGGCCGAGAAGACCGCCCTCGGCTGGATGCAGCGCCTGGAGGTCGACGACCTCGCCCGCAAGCGGCCCGGTGAGATCTCCGGCGGCCAGGGCCAGCGGGTCGCCGTGTCCCGGGCGCTGGTCACCAGCCCTCGGGTGCTGTTCGCGGACGAGCCCACCGGCGCGCTGGACTCCCTCAACGGCGAGCGCGTGATGGAACTGCTCACCGAGGCGGCCCGGTCCACCAACGCCGCCGTCGTCCTGGTCACGCACGAGGCGCGGGTGGCCGCGTACTCCGACCGCGAAATCGTCGTACGGGACGGCAAGTCACGGGACATGGAGCGCGTCGTATGAGCTCTCCCGTCGTCCGCCAGTGGTACCGCGACCTGGCCATGGGGGTCCGGTTCACCTTCACCGGGGGCCGGGAGGGCTGGGTACGGGCCCTGCTCACCGCCGTCGGCGTCGGCCTGGGCGTGGCGCTGCTGCTGCTCACCACGGCCATACCGAACGCGCTGGCCACCCGGGAGTCCCGCAGCGCCGCCCGGCAGGACGTGGGCACCGTGTATCCCGACGACAACATGAAGTCCAAGCCGACCGACAAGAGCCTGGTCGTCGCGGACACGGACACCGAGTACAGGTACCGGGAGATACGGGGACGGCTGGTGCAGCCCGAGGGGGCGAACGCGCCGCTGCCGCCGGGACTGAGGAAGTTCCCCGGGCCGGGCGAGATGGTCGTCTCCCCCGCCCTCGCCGAACTGCTGAAGTCCGACGAGGGGAAGCTGCTGCGCGACCGGCTGCCGTACGAGACGGTCGGCACCATCGGTGAGGCCGGGCTGGTCGGCCCCAAGGAGCTCGCCTACTTCGCGGGCGCCACGGGGCTCGCCGAGCGGATCGACGGCTCGGTCGTGGCCCGGATCGAGAAGTTCGGGCCCCCGTTCGAGCAGCCCGAGGAACGGATGGACCCGATCCTGATCCTGCTCACCCTGGTGGTCTTCACGGTGCTGCTGATGCCGGTGGCCGTCTTCATCGCCACGGCCGTACGGTTCGGCGGTGAGCGGCGCGACCGCAGGCTGGCGGCGCTCAGGCTGGTCGGCTCCGACAGCCGTATGACCCGCCGGATCGCGGCGGGCGAGGCGCTCGCCGGGGCCGTGCTGGGGCTGGTCTTCGGCACCGTGTTCTTCCTGATCGGCAGGGAGATCGCGGGCTCCGTCCAGGTGCTCAACGTCAGCGTCTTCCCGAGCTACCTCAACCCCTCCCCCGTCCTCGCGCTGCTGGTCGCGCTCGCGGTCCCGGCGGCGGCCGTCGCCGTCACCCTGTTCGCGCTGCGCGGCGTCGTCATCGAACCGCTCGGTGTGGTCCGCACGGCCAAGCCCGCGCGGCGCCGGCTCTGGTGGCGGCTGCTGCTGCCGCTCGCCGGGCTCGCCCTGCTCTACCCGATGATCGGCCAGGGCTCGGAGAACGGGGAGTTCAACGAGTACATGGTCATCGGCGGCGTCGTCCTGCTGCTCTTCGGCATCACCGCGCTGCTGCCCTGGGTCGTCGAGGCGTTCGTCGCCCGGCTGGGCTCCGGCGCCGTCTCCTGGCAACTGGCCGTCCGCAGGCTCCAGTTGAGCAGCGGCTCGGCGGCCCGCATGGTCAACGGCATCGCGGTGGCGGTGGCCGGCGCGATCGCCCTGCAGATGCTGTTCTCCGGGGTCGAGGGCCGCTTCACCAAGTCGACCGGGCTGGACACCACCCGCGCCCAGATGGAGCTGACCCTGCCGCAGGGCGTCTCGGTGAGCGCCGTGGGCGAGAAGCTCAAGCAGGCCAAGGGCGCGGACACCGCCACGGCCCTGTCCACCTCGACGGTCGCCGGCACCACCGGCGACCCCGAGGACGTGACCGAGGTGACCGTCGGCGACTGCGTCTCGCTGCGCGAGATCGCGAACATTTCCTCGTGCCGCGACGGGGACGTCTTCCTGATGGGCTCGCCCGACGACCCGACCACGCTGAAGCTCGCGACGCCGAACCGCACGCTGTACTTCGACCCGTCCTACTCGGGTGATACGCCGGGCGCCGAGGTCGCCTGGAAGCTGCCGGGCGAGGTGAAGAAGGTGACCGAGCGCACCGACTCGCTGTGGACCGCCGTGTCGGGGCTGATGGCCACCCCCGGCGCGCTGCCCGCGAAGGCGGAACCCTTCCTCTACAGCACCGTCTACGTGCGCACGGACCCCTCGGTTCCGGACGCGCTCGACGAGGTCCGCAACGCCGCCGTGGCGATCGACCCGCTCATCAGGACCTGGGAGTGGCGGACGACCAGGCAGGTCGACCAGTTCACGACCATCCAGACCGGCCTCCTGGTCGGCGCGACCGCCGTACTCGTCCTCATCGGCGCGAGTCTGCTCGTCTCCCAGCTGGAGCAGCTGCGCGAACGCAGGAAACTCCTGTCGGCCCTGGTCGCCTTCGGCACCCGGCGCCGCACGCTGGGCCTGTCGGTGCTGTGGCAGACGGCGATCCCGATCGCCCTGGGCCTGATCATCGCCCTCGGTTTCGGTGTGACGCTGGGCGCCGTCCTGCTGAAGATGACGAGCACCCCGGTCGCCGTCGACTGGCCGAACGTACTGGCGATGACCGGCATCGGCGCGGGCGTCGTCCTCGTCGTCACGGCGCTGAGCATGCCACCGCTGATACGGCTGATGCGGCCGGAGGGGCTGCGGACGGAGTAGCCGAGACCGGGCCCGGCCATGGCCGCAGCGCTTCTCCGAGCGCTGCGGCCAGTCCGCCGTGTGTCACCATCGGGAGCCCGTCACACCGTCGCCGCCAATCGGGAGTGAGCCGCCATGTCGTTGGACAGCTTGATGTCCGCGATTCCCGACTACGCCCAGGACCTCCGCCGGAATCTGGAGTCCGTCATCGGGGGCTCCGTGCTGACCTCGCAGCAGTTGTGGGGCACGGTGTTGGCCACCGCTGTCGCCTCGCGGTCGGTCGTCGTGCTGCGGGAGTTGGGGCCGGAGGCTCGGGCGAGGCTGTCGGGCGAGGCGTATACGGCGGCGAAGTCCGCGGCGGCAGTCATGGCGGTGAGCAACGTCTTCTTCCGGACGCGGCATCTGTTGTCCGACCACGCGTATGGGGAGTTGCGGACGGGGCTACGGATGAACGTGCTCGGGGATCACAGGGTTGACCGGGTCGATTTCGAGTTGTGGGCGCTCGCGGTCTCGGCGGTCAATGGGTGTGGGGCGTGTCTGGATTCCCATGAGCGGGTGTTGCGTGCGGCGGGGGTGGGGCGGGAGGTCGTTCAGGAGGCGTCCAAGGTTGCGGCGGTGATGTGGGGGGTGGGGGTCGTGATGGAGGCGGAGGGTGTTCTCGGGGAGTGAGAATCGCCCCGCCGCCCATACCCGTCCCATCCCCCAGGGGCTTCCGCCCCTTCGACCCCGCCGCGCCTGAGAGGTCGGGGGGTGCGGTTCGTATGGCGGGTGCCGGTGATTCGTGGCTTGTCGCGCCCACGCGGCGGAGCCGCAAATCGACACAGCCCCGCGCCCCAGAAGGGCGCGGTGGTGGGGCCTTGGAAAAGCAGTCGCCCCTTTCTTTTCTTCCCTGGGAAGATCTTTGGCCATGGCTGCCACTCACTCTCATACGTTCGACGAGTTCGTGTCCGAAGCCGATGCCGTGCCTACCGATGGATGGGACTTCTCCTGGTTCGAGGGGCGGGCCACTGAGGCTCGGCCGTCGTGGGGGTATGCGCGGGCCATGGGAGAGAGGCTGGGGCGGGCATCCGCCGCGTTGGATGTTCAGACCGGTGGTGGGGAGGTACTCAACTCCGCGCCTCGACTGCCGGGGCTCACCGTCGCCACTGAGGGGTGGGCGCCGAATGTCGCCAAGGCGACCCGGCTGCTGCATCCGCGGGGCGTGGTGGTGGTCGCGAGTCCGGAGGACGCGCCGCTGCCGTTCGCGGACGGGGCGTTCGATCTGGTCACCAGTCGGCATCCGGTGCGTGCGGACTGGGTGGAGATCGCTCGGGTGCTGCGGCCCGGGGGGACCTATTTCGCCCAGCATGTGGGGCCCAGCAGTGCCTACGAGCTCGTCGAGCACTTCACCGGGCCGTTGCCGGAGGAGTCGCACAACGCCCGGCATCCGGACCGGGAGCGTGCCGGTGCCGAGGCGGCGGGGCTGGAGATCGTCGACTTGCGTGCCGAGCGGCTGCGTATGGAGTTCTTCGACATCGGGGCGGTCGTGCACTTCCTGAAGAAGGTTGTCTGGATGGTGCCGGGGTTCACGGTCGACGCGTATCTGCCCCAGCTGCGCTCCCTGCACGAGCGGATCGAGAGCGAGGGGCCCTTTGTCGCCCACAGCTCCCGTCACCTCTTCGAGGCCCGCAAGCCGGTCTCCTGAGGCGGCCCCGCCTCAGGCGTGGGGCCGACCGTGACCTTCCCGATCGCCAACTCGGCCCGCGTTCGAGTACTTCACCGACCCGGTCCACCCGCTCGCTCAGCTCCCGCTCCCGCTCCTGCCGGGCCGTCAGCCGTGCCAGCGGTTCCACCGTGCCCGTCGTACGGCGTCCGTTGCGCCTCTGATGCCAGACGCCCGCGACGATGCCGCCGAGCAGAATGAGGGGGTGATTGCCGGCCTGGCCCCGAGCGAGGGCGCGTTCGTACGCGCTGCCCAGGCGGGCTCCCCCGCGAAGTCGACCTCCTCGATCGCGCCGGCGGAGGCGAGCGAGGTGAAGAGCCGTTCGACCCAGCCGCCCGGTGCCGCCGCCCACTTGGCAAAGTGCCGGGCGCGCGCGGAACCGTAGGCACGCAGACAGTGCCGTACGAGGGTGGCGAGCCCGGCGTCGGCCGGCGGCAGCGGCTCGAAGCGCGGGGTCGGGTGTACGTGGCGTCTCTGATCGGCTTGGGTCTCCTGGGTCGTCCTGGACGATCCAGGGCAACGTCGGGTGGTTGGCTCGCGGTGGTGCTCGGCCGGGTTTGGAGCCGTCGGGTGCAAGCCGGTTTCCGGCCTCGAGGCGCGGCTGGTTCCGACGGCGTTCGGCCCCTGCTGCTGTTCACTTCGCCCGGACGGGGCAGGGATCCCGCGTCGCTTCCCGGGCGCGGGGTTGTGTTGCGGGAGCGGTGTTTCCGGTCCCTGAAGCGCCGCCGGTAGGGAGACTTGGCGACCTGCGGGCCGACCTCACGCCGACAGCCTCACCCGCCACCCATGTCCCGGAAAACCACTCGAATCGGTCATACCCTGAACATCCGCCCCCAGGAACTGCCGCTCCATCCGCCGTGCGCTCGCCTGCCCCCAGCGACCGTCAGGCCCGACTCCGTCCCGGTGTCCACATCGTTACCGCCTCCGGCTTGGCTTCAGCGGGCCGCCTCACGTAGGTTCAGACCAAGGAAATTCGCGTGAGCAAAGCCGCGCGGGCGGCACCGCGCGGTGGAGGGGACTGCGCGGTGCCGTGAAGCCCACCCGACCCGCCCGTCGTCAAGCGCGCGTTCCGACACCGCTTCACCCATCCGAGGGCACCCCCGCCCCTCGCCCTCGACGGTCGCACAAGAATGCGCGAACCCCATGGTTCCATCAGGATTCCCCGCGTTCCCCTTGGAATCCACCGCGATCCGGCCATGATCTCCCCCCGATCACACCCTGAACGAACGCTTCCGCGCTCACCTCCGCGCTGTCGTTCGACTCCGGAGAGTAGTTGTGGCACGCCGATGCACGCAGCATCACTCACAAAGGGTTATGGTGGAAGCCCCCCCTCGGGCCGGTCCGTCTCCCCCCCACGGACCGGCCCGTTTTTTGTGCCCGCTCACAGCCCGTCCCCGAGGCCTTCTCCGGAGAGGGCACGGCAGCGCCCCTCAACCCCGCGCCACCACCGCCCCACCCCCGTACACCCCTTGGCGGACTTGACCTCAACCCCCGGTAGGCTCTGCCAACCAAGCGGACTTGGCCTCAACCCCCGGTAGGCTCTGCCAACCAAGGGGCTGCCGGACCGGAGGGGCTGACATTCACGTGAACCTGCGCGACAAACTGCGGAGCCTGCTCGTCAGGGTCTACGCACGCAGGGTCGAGGGCCACCTCGACCACGCCCAGGTGCCCCAGCACATCGGCGTCATCATGGACGGCAACCGGCGCTGGGCGAAGGCCGCGGGTTCCACCACCGCGCAGGGACACCGAGCCGGGGCGCACAAGATCGAGGAGTTCCTCGGCTGGTGCACCGAGACGGACGTGAAGGTCGTCACCCTCTGGCTGTTCTCGACCGACAACTTCGGCCGCCCCCAGGAAGAGCTGGTGCCGCTCTTCGGCATCATCGAGGACGTCGTACGCACCCTCGCCGCCGACGGCCGCTGGCGGGTGCACCACGTCGGCACTCTCGACCAGCTCCCCGGGCAGCTCCAGACCGCCCTGAAGGAGTCCGAGGAGGCCACCGCGGGCGTCGACGGGATACTGGTCAACGTCGCCATCGGGTACGGCGGCCGCCAGGAGATCGCCGACGCCGTACGGTCGATGCTCCTCGATGCCCAGGACAAGGGCACCTCGATGGAGGAGCTCGCCGAGAACGTCTCCGTCGACCTGATCGGCCGCCACCTCTACACCGGCGACCAGCCCGACCCCGACCTGGTGATCCGTACGAGCGGCGAGCAGCGGCTGTCCGGATTCATGCTCTGGCAGACCGCCCACTCCGAGTACTACTTCTGTGACGTGTTCTGGCCGGCCTTCCGGAAGGTCGACTTCCTGCGCGCCCTGCGGGACTACGCGGCGCGACACCGGCGTTACGGAGGCTGAAATTCCGTAACCCCCGGGTATCCCACCGGGACGGAAGTAACGAGGAGTTCACCGGGGCGCCGTCGTACCGCTTTGCATGGCGGCGCATGTTCGAGGGCATAAGCCAGTCAGGTCGACGCCCGAACCACGGGTGTCGGATCTCAGCGGGCGGCTCGGGGCCGTCCGCCCGGGAGGCCCTTTGCACCAGCCCGATCGTGCGGTCACAGCACGGACGAAGCAGCGGAGGGCCGGTCACCGGCCCGTGCAACGGCGCCGACGACCGGCCCAGTTCGAACCCGTCGCTCCCCGACCTCATCCGAGGGGGTACGTCCTTCCGTGGTGACCAGCACAAAGCGCCACAAGCCAGACCGGCGCACTTATGTCCTCGACACCAGCGTCCTGCTGGCCGACCCGAACGCTCTGAACCGCTTCGACGAGCACGAGGTCGTGCTTCCGATCGTCGTGGTGACGGAGCTGGAGGCCAAGAGGCACCATCCCGAACTCGGCTACTTCGCCCGGCAGGCGCTGCGCCTGCTCGACGAGTTCCGGGTACGGCACGGCCGCCTCGACGCCCCCATCCCGATCGGGGATCTCGGCGGCACCGTCAGGGTCGAGCTCAACCACTCGGACCCCAGCGTGCTGCCCAGCGGCTACCGGCTGGGTGACAACGACTCCCGCATCCTCGCGGTGGCCAGGAACCTGCAGGCCGAGGGTTACGACGTGACCGTCGTGTCGAAGGACCTGCCCCTGAGGATCAAGGCGTCGTCCGTGGGCCTCCTCGCCGAGGAGTACCGGGCGGAGCTCGCCATCACGGACGCCTCCGGCTGGACCGGGATGTCCGAGGTGACCCTGCCGGGCGAGCAGGTGGACGTCCTCTTCGAGGCGGGGACGGTCCATGTCCCCGAGGTCAGCGACCTCCCCGTGCACACCGGTCTGATGATCCAGTCGGAGCGCGGCAAGGCACTGGGCCGGGTGACGGCCGAGGGCAACATCCGTCTCGTACGGGGCGACCGTGAGGCCTTCGGCATCAAGGGCCGCAGCGCGGAGCAGCGCATCGCGCTGGACCTGCTGCTCGACCCGGACGTCGGGATCGTGTCGATGGGCGGCCGGGCCGGCACCGGCAAGTCCGCGCTGGCGCTCTGCGCGGGCCTGGAGGCCGTACTCGAGCGCCGTCAGCACCAGAAGGTGATGGTCTTCCGTCCGCTGTACGCGGTGGGCGGGCAGGAGCTCGGCTATCTGCCCGGCTCCGAGGCCGAGAAGATGAGCCCCTGGGCGCAGGCGGTCTTCGACACGCTCTCCGCGGTCACCAGCCGTGAGGTCATCGAAGAGGTCACCGCGCGCGGCATGCTGGAGGTCCTCCCGCTGACGCACATCCGCGGCCGTTCGCTGCACGACGCGTTCGTGATCGTGGACGAGGCGCAGTCGCTGGAGCGAAACGTTCTGCTGACCGTTCTGTCCCGGATCGGCGCGAATTCGCGCGTCGTTCTGACGCATGACGTGGCCCAGCGCGACAACCTGCGCGTCGGCCGCTACGACGGTGTCGTCGCCGTGGTCGAGAAACTGAAGGGCCATCCGCTCTTCGCGCACGTCACGCTGACGAGGTCCGAACGGTCCCAGATCGCGGCCCTTGTGACCGAAATGCTGGAGGACGGGCAGATTTAATCGAACTAGGAAGATCTGACCGAACCAACCAGATCTGACCGAACCAACCAGATCCGACCGAACCAACCAGATCCGACCGAACTCCCAAGGCGCCGTTCGGCAAAGGCGACGAGCCTAGCCGGGCGGCGCCTCGGCATGTGCGGCTTTCCGGGAATCTCCTGGACCAAGCAAGGTGTGAGCTTTCACACGCACCACTGAATTGCCTTGCGGTGTCGGGTTACGGCAGAGTCTCACTCCTGTCAGGCCCCGCATACGACACACCTGTACCCCCAGCGGTACGGCACAACAGAAACACCAGGTCAACTCCATAACGTCGTCGTATGCCGCCCGAGCACCACGCGGCGCTCCCGCAAGGGAGTTGCCCACCGGGCCCGCGCCTCCGTGACCCCGCAGTTGGGAGGCCAGCGCCAGGGGCACGATTGCGTCCGCCAGGGTCACCGAGGCGGGCGATGCTGGAAGGAAACCGTGTGAGCCGGATTTCGGTCCGGGGATTCGCAGTGGCCTCGGCCACCGCGGTCACCGCAGTCGGAAGTGTCGTCGGCGTTGCCTCGGGCAGCACCGCTCAGACCACGGATGACGCCGAGGCGGTCGCGAACGACACCACGTTGCTCGCCGACATACCCGTGGGCCAG
The DNA here is from genome assembly GCF_002214185.1 of Streptomyces capitiformicae. Lineage (NCBI taxonomy): Bacteria > Bacillati > Actinomycetota > Actinomycetes > Kitasatosporales > Streptomycetaceae > Streptomyces > Streptomyces capitiformicae. Next base: position 5,933,823 of record NZ_CP022161.1, read on the forward strand.
CAGGCTCAGGTCCAGACCGCGTCCCTGACTGCACAGGCCGACGCCCAGGCCATCGCCGCCGACGCGAGCGCCCGCAAGGACGCCGAGGAGACCGCCCGCAAGAAGGCGGCCCAGGACGCGATCGACAAGCAGAAGGCGGCGGAGAAGGCCGAGCAGGAGCGCAAGGAGAAGGAAGAGGCCGAGGCGAAGGCCAAAGCCGCCGGCAACCTCGGCAACACCCCCGTCCAGGGCTCGTACTCCATCGCCGAGATCCAGGCCATGGCGAAGTCGGTCGTGGCGAGCGACCAGTGGACCTGCTTCAGCAACATCGTGGACCACGAGTCCGACTGGAACTACAAGGCGGTCAACCCCTCCTCGGGCGCGTACGGTCTCTTCCAGGCGCTTCCCGGTACCAAGATGGCGTCCGCCGGTGCCGACTGGCAGACCAACCCGGCCACCCAGATCAAGTGGGGCCTGAACTACATGGAATCGCGCTACGGCAGCCCCTGCGGCGCGTGGTCGTTCTGGCAGGCCAACCAGTGGTACTGACCACGTACTGAGCCGACCGTCTGCCGCTCAACCTTCCTGAGCCCTCCACCGTCCTTTGGTGGGGGGCTTTGGCCATGTACGGTCGGAGCCCCCGAGAGGAATCGCGGCCTCCGGGGGGAGTGGTGAGCAGCAGAGGCGACGGGGGAAGAGGACGGATCATGTCGCGAGTGCCTGGGTGGCTCGGCCGGCTGGGCGCCGGGCTGAGCGGGTGGGGCGAGCGGTTGGAACGGCGCCGGGCGCAGATCGAGTCCGAGGAGGGTGCGGGCGGAGACGGTGCGGGCGGAGACGGTGCGGGCGGCAAGGACGCTGACGCCGTAGGCCCTGGGGACTCCCCTGACAAGGCGTCGGACCGGTCGGCGCAGGAATCCGCCCCCGGCGCCGCACCCGGCCCCGTACCCGCTGTCGTCCTCCCCTCCCGCCCCGATCCCGCGTCCGCGGTGCCGTGGGGGATGCGGGTGGCGGCCGAGGCCGGCTGGCGGCTGCTCGTACTCGCGGGCACCGTCTGGGTGTTGATGCGGATCATCAGTTCCGTACAGCTGCTGGTGCTGTCCTTCACCGCCGCCCTGCTCATCACCGCGGTGCTCCAGCCGACGGTGGCACGGCTGACCCGCTACGGCGTACCGCGCGGCCTCGCCACGTCCCTCACGGCGATCCTCGGCTTCGTCGTCATGGGGCTGATCGGATGGTTCGTCACCTGGCAGGTGATGGAGAACATCGACGATCTGTCCGACCAGATCCAGGACGGTATCGACGAGTTGCGCGACTGGCTGCTCGCCAGCCCCTTCCACGTCACCGAGAAGCAGATCAACGATATCGCCCAGAACCTCCGTGAGGCGATCAGCGAGAACACGGACACGATCACCTCGGCCGGTCTGGAGGGTGTGACCGTCATCGTCGAGGCGCTCACCGGCATCCTGCTGACGATGTTCTCCACACTGTTCCTGCTCTACGACGGCAAGCGGATCTGGCAGTGGACGCTGAAGCTGGTGCCGGAGGCGGCCCGGCCGGGGATCGCGGCGGCGGGCCCGCGCGCCTGGCAGACGTTGACCGCGTACGTGCGCGGAACGGTGATCGTGGCGTTGATCGACGCGATCTTCATCGGCCTGGGTATCTATTTCCTGGACGTACCGATGGCGGTCCCCCTCGCCGTCTTCATCTTCCTGTTCGCGTTCATCCCGCTGGTGGGTGCGGTCGTCTCCGGCGCGCTCGCGGTGGTGGTGGCGCTGGTGACGCAGGGCGTCTTCACCGCGATCATGACGCTGGCCGTGGTCCTCGCCGTCCAGCAGATCGAAGGACACGTCCTCCAGCCGTTCATCCTGGGCCGTGCCGTCCGTGTCCATCCGCTGGCCGTCGTCCTGTCCGTCGCCGCGGGCGGGATGGTCGCGGGGATCGGAGGTGCGGTGGTGGCGGTGCCGTTGGTCGCGGTGACGAACACGGTGGTGGGGTCACTGCGGGCGTACGCCCGTGAGCGGGCGGGCTAGCTCTTTGCGCTCCTTGCATGGCGCAGGAGGACGACGCCGTTGCCGAAGGTGTGGGTCTCGATCAGGCGCAGCGGGGTGAGCCGCATGGCCTCGTACTGGGTGAAGGCGGGCCTGCCGCGGCCGATGAGCACCGGGTGGACGTAGAGCCTGAACTCGTCGACCAGGTCGTGCCGCAGGAACTCACCGGCGAGGCTCACCCCGCCGAGGACCAGGTCGCCACCCTCCTGTGCCTTGAGTGCCCTGATGTCGTCGGGCACGACGTCCCGGACGATCGTCGAGTGCCAGTCGGCCCGCTGGAGGGTCCGGGAGAACACCAGCTTCGGCATGGTGCGCCAGATCGCGGCGAAGTCGGCCATGGGACGGGGGAGGTTGGGGTCCCGGTCGGCCGTGGGCCAGAAGTCGGCCATCAACTCATAGGTGACGCGCCCTTCGATGAAGGCGCCCATGCCCCTGAGCAGGTCATTGAAGTGCGTGTGCAGTTCGTCGTCGACCAGCGCCCAGTCGAGCTCGTGGTTCGGGCCCTCCATGTAGCCGTCGAGGGACATGGACATAACCAGAACAATCTTTCGCATGACGGCGGCTCCCTGTGTTTGGGGTCGGTCGTGGTGTCTGGTGTCGATCGTCGTGTTTGGCGTCGGTCGTCAGGGAGAGGATCGCGCGGGTGGGGCGCGACCGCACGGAGGTGTGCTCCGGCGTGTAATGCGGTCGCCTGTGTCGCCTGCGAAGTGACATCGAGCAACTTGCTCAGGCCTTGGCCGACGACCACGGCCTGTCCGCCATGCTCGTCTCACTCCTGGCCGCCCACCGCGACCTCAACGTCCCGCCGCGCTTCGAGGCCCCGCCCATCCCCGTCTCGTTCACCATCGTCCCCGAAGGAGAGCTGCCAAGGGGGCGATGGCAGATTCGTTCCACGTTCGGGGTCTGTGACCCGTCCTTTCCGCGCAGGGAGTGGTCCTGTGGACGAGGATCGTAAGCCCTGACGAACCGGCCGGCCTCCAACTGCAATGCCACGACCCGGAGACGCTTCTCGCACTGCTGCGAGGCATAGTCATCCTCACACGCTGGGCGGCCCGGGTACGGGAGGTGGGCCGCGCGTGGACGACCACCGGTCCCGGCAAAGGCAGTCGGCTCGCGGTGATGATGTCGCCATGACCATCACTTTCCGGATCCCCGCGTCCGGCGCAGAACTCGTCGGGTTCTCGTACTCGCCGTCGATGGAGGCGGTGCTGAGCCTGCACGTGCTGGTGGAACCCAAGCATCATCCCGTCCAACACGCCTGGGTACGGGCCATGCGCAGGCTGTCGCCGGCGCTGAAACGCGAGATCGACGTGTTCTCCTTCGCCTTCCGTTCCTACTTTCCGGAGTTCTTCTTCCCGTCGCCGACGGGTGAACTGCTCGGCTTCGAGGACGAATTGCGACGACTGCGCTCGGTCGACCCGGAGCTGGTACGGCTGGAGTTCGCAGTCGCGCTGGGTGGTCAGCCGTTGGGATGCGGGCCCGGCAGGAACCCCGCTGCCCTCAACGAACCCGAAGTCCGCCGTCGACTGGACGAGCAAGCAGAGGCAGCAGGCGATCAGAGGCTGGCCAGGCTGCTGCTCGATGAGCCTGCCTCACTGTTGGAGCGGTTTCTGAAGATGCTGGAGCGCTACTGGGAGGAAGCGTTCTCACACGAGTGGCAGCGCATTGAGCCGGGTCTCGCCGAAAGCGTCGCCGAGGCCGGTTGTCAGATCGCCGAGCACGGTCTGTACACCCTGTTCCGTGGCCTGTGGCCGGAGGTGCGCAGCGAACCCGAGGCCGGGCGAGTCTGGCTGGAGCGACCGCACGATCACGACATCGAGATCACGCCGGAAAAGCAGCTCGTCCTCGCCCCCAGCGCTTACGTATGGCCGCACGTTCGCGTCAACTGTGACGGCCCCTGGCCGCTCGGGCTGGTGTTTCCCGCGTCCTCCATCGTCCGGGAGGCCCGCCCGCGTATCCCCCCGGCGCGGCTGACGGGAATCCTCAGGGCACTGGCCGACGACACCCGCCTGCGTACCCTGCGGCTGATCGCCGAGCAGCCGCGCAGCACGCAGGAACTCGCCCCCCTCGTCGGAATCACCGAGGCCGGTCTCTCCAAGCAGCTGCGCCTGCTGAGCGAGGCAGGTCTGGTCGAGCGCCGCCGCGAGGGCTACTACGTGCTGTACCGGCTGGTCCCGGAGCAGGTGGCAGCTCTTGCCCCCAGCCTGGAGGCATTCCTGCACGCGAGCGACCCCACTGATTAGCGTCATTCTCAATCAGTTGATCAAGTGCGTCGCTCGTTCCGACAGTGGGGGCATGACACTCCTGAAGGACCGGAACTTCCTGCTTCTCTTCGCCGGTCAGGGCATTTCACGTTTCGGTGACGGCATGTTCACCGCTACCACCGCCTGGCTGGCCTGGTCGCTCACCCATGATCCGGCGGCGGTGGCGCTGGTCACCGTGGCCGCGTACGCGCCGACATTTCTGGCGACGTTCGTTGCCGCTTCCTACGCCGACCGCTACGACCGGCGACGTCTGATGATCCTCACGGACATTCTCCGGGCGGTGCTGGTGGCTGTCGCCGTGGGCCTGTTCGCGTTCGGATCGATGAGCCTGACCGTGCTGGTAGCAGTAACAGCGTTGCTGGCCCTGGTCGGGGCCCCGTTCGCTCCCGCCCGCAACGCCATCGTGCCGCAGATCGTGCCGCCCGCTCTTCTGCAGCAGGCCAACGGACTGCTCCAAGTAGCCTTCCGCGCCGCCTTTTTCGTAGGTCCGCTGGTACTCGCGCCAGTGCTGGCCGTTGCTTCCCTGACGACCGCTGTGGCACTCAACGGACTGACCTTTCTGCTCTCGGCGGCCGCCGTCGCCGCCCTCCGGGTCCACGCTCCCGCCCGCCGCAGCCAGCCGACCGGGCTTCGCTCCGACCTGGCGGCGGGCCTCAGAGCAGTTCGGTCCGAGCCGGACGTACTGCTGGTGATCGTGACCTTCGTCCTCGCTCTCACCCTTACCAGCGGTTTCCTGACCGTCGGCCTGGTGGCCTTGGTGGGGCAGGGCGGCGAGTACGGTCTGCTGCTGGGCATCGCCGGGCTGGCGGAGGTTGCCGGAGCCCTCCTCCTTTCCAGGATTCCGATCCGCAGGCTCGCCCTGGTCGCCATGCTCGCCTGGGCCCTGCTGGGTGTCTTCCGACTTCCGCTGGGCCTGGCCACCTCTCCGGTCATGGCAGCCGCTCTGCTCGCGCTGACAGGGCTCGCCTCCGCGCTGACCGACATCCCACTGATCGCACTGGTACAACAGCGCATCCCGGACAGCCACCTCGCCAAGGCCCTCGGTCTGTGGGAGGCCGGCATCGCCGGCGCCCTCGCCGTCTCCCCGTTCATCGCGTCGACGACCATCTCCCTGGTCGGCGTGAGGGCCGCCTTCATGCTGTCGGGCGCCGCCCTGGTGACACTTGCCCTGGTGGCCTCCACGATCCTCGCCGCGACAACCGCCAAGCGGCCCGACCGGCCGGACAGCCGGATGGGTGCCCCAGGACGAGGCCGCCGCCGCTTCATCGCCTCGCCCGAAGAGCGAGGCCCTTCAACACACTGAACTTGACACGCGGTGCCCGCGGATTACGCCGCCAGTTCTCCGAACGCCACCGTGTTGTCTCCGTCGGACACGACGGGGAGATTTACTGTCACGTCGAGCGCCGATGCCGGCCTGACCAGAAGGTCGGCCGTGACAGGAAGCATGCCGCCCAGTTCCACTGCCTCGACCTCGTCCACCGACATACCGAACGCTCCCCCAGCGCCGACTGCGCCAGCCCGAGTGCCATGCGCCGGTCGCACACCAGCTGTCCCAGGTCATGCGCCTGCCGGATCTGCTCACACTCTGCGATCACCTCCGCAGGCTCCGTGTACCCTTCGGCAACCCGCTTCCCCCGTGCCGGCTTCCAACCATGGACGGCGTGCCAAAGCGGCAGCGGTCGTGGAAAGCGGCCGAGTCGCCGTCCCGTTCCGCCGTCCACACGGCTGCGTCGGCTCAGCGGCGGTCTGCGAGATACCGGATGCGGCCGCCGCCAGTCACCTCGATCTGCCACTGTTCGCAGGTCTGTCCGCGATGGATGCCGTGCGCCGGACTGCCCTTGAGCCGGTGATGCCGGGGTGTCTCGTGACTTCCCAGTGGCCGGTTGGCGGCGCCGGGGGTACGGCGCGGTCGCCGCGGCCCGCCGTCATACGACGTCCACCCGGCTCCCAGCGTGCCACCGCGGCCAGCATCCGGGGGGGGGCGCCCGACACCACGGTTTGGTCCTGCTCAGCCCGCGCTGCGGTGGTGAGAACCAGGTCCTCGCGTCAAATCGACGCCCGGACTGGACTCACCCGGTCAAGAGGTCCTCGGGAAGGAGATCTCCACCCTTCGGTTCTTCTTGCGGCCCTCCTCCGTGGAGTTGTCGGCGATGGGATAGTCCTCGCTGTAGCCGCGTACCTCGAAGGTGACGTTGCCGCCGAGGTCGCCGGCGAGGACGTCGTGGACGGCGTCCGCGCGCTTCTTGGAGAGGGTCAGGCCGTGGGCGTACGAGCCCAGGTCGTCGGTGAAGCCGAAGACGCGGACCGTGCCCGCGTTCTGGGTCTTGATCTCCTCCGCGATCGCCTGGATCCGGGAGCGGGCCTGCGGGTTGAGCGTCGCGCTGTCCTTCGGGAACAGCACCTCCGCTTGCAGCGCGAACGTCACGTTCTCGTTGGTGTCCTCCCGGCGCTCCTCGCCGCCGAGATCCTCCACGATCGACTTGATGTCCAGAACCTTCGCCGGAGCGAGCGTCGCGCCCCCCGCGAGCTTCAGGCCCGGGCTGTTCGCGTCCACTTCCGGGGGTGGGGAGGTGGTGACGGTGCCTGGAGGTTCGCTGGGGTCGTCGGCGGCGTGCGCCGGGCTCGCGAGGGTCAGGGCGGCCAGGAGGGCGAGGGTTGCCGTGGCGGTGAGAGTGGCGGTGGCTCGGGGAGTGGGGGCGGTGGCCATGGTCACTCGCCCTCGGAGAGTTCTACGGTGGCGGGGGGCATGGAGCCGACTTGGAAGTCGACGTTGTTCGTGCCTTCGGGTGGGGCGGGGAACTGGGCGTACCAGTCGGCTGTGCCTCCGGGCATGATCTGACCACTGAACTTCGTGCACAGGCAGCGTCCCGAGGTGTCCCGGAGAATGAGGTACTTCTTCTTGCCCTCGTTGTCGACGAGGCTGGCGCCCGACAGGGATCCGCCGTTGGACCTCAGCTCTCGCTCGTCGCTCGCCCAGTTGGCGCCGAGCCACGACCGGCTGCCGTCGTTCTTCACCGTGCCCGACACAGTGACGAAGCCGCCGGAGTCGCGTACGGCAGAGGTGATGGTGACCGAGATGTCGCCGTCCTTGGCCGTGGCCAGTACCTCGTTCGACGTCGGCGCCTGCGACTCGGTCTCCTTGCCATCACCGCTGTCGCTCTTCGTGGGAGCCGAAGAGGACGCAGACTCCTTGGCGTTGTCCTCATTCCCTCCCCCACAGCCGGCCACCGTGAGGAGCAGCCCGGTCGCGATCGCCACCGCGGTCACTGCCCTGCGGCCCTTCATGGTGTGCCGAATATTCATCGGTACGGATTCCTCTCACTCGGCCAGATACACAGAGAACATCACGGATGCGTCGGGCAGGGTGTCCGGATCGAAATCTTCGGGGTCGATGTCCACGGTCTCGCCGTCGCAGTCCAGTTGCACAGGTTGCGTGGGATCCGCGTCCACGTCGAACTCGCAGCGCGGTTGAATGACGGCGGCCGCCTGAGCAGTGGCCGTCATGCTTTCGGTGCCGGGGATGATCGAGTCGCCGACGGTGTAGTCCGTTACGACGCTGACCTGAAAGCCGGGATTGCCATTCACTTCGATCTGCTCGGCATCGCCCTGAAGGGTCGAGTTGTTCTGGGCAGCCAGTTCCAGGGCCGCAGCGGTGGCCCCGTCAGCGGGGAGCGCTCCATCGGGCAGGTCCAGCCAGTCCAACCAGTCGTCCCCGGCAACGATGGCGTCCTCCAGGTCGAGCAACAGCTCGTCCCGTGCATCTTGTGCCGCAGCCAACGCCGCAGCGTCCGCCGCAGATTGGGCACCACTGCGGGCGGACGCTGCCTGGGCGAACGCGAAAAAGGCCAACGCGGTGAAGAGCAGTATCGTCGTCAGCCAGATGTAGATCGGAAGGGTCGAGCCGCGGTCACTGCGAAGTCGGCCAAGCGTCAGCCACCGCCGCCGACGACGTCCGCCACCGCGTCGCCGATCGCCGTGGAAATCACACCGTCGAGACCCAACTGGTCGATCATCACGAAGATCCCCGCAACGATGATCATGATGCCCGCGTACTCCACGAACCCGGCGCCCGAGTCCCGTCCCTTCCCCCGCATTCGGGAGACGACGGTGTTCTTCCACGCCGCGAACCGGCTCTTCACCTTCATGGCGATTGCCTTCCCGCCTGATGCCGACATCAACCGGATCACCGTACGTGATAACAGTCCTACTGGGGGTGGGTCCAGGGGCCCAACTTTCCCTGGTCGCCGCAGTCATCGGGCCCACCCCTCGCGGGTCGTGCCCAGCCAGTGGGCGATGGCTTCGCTGCGGGTGGAGGTGTGCAGTTTCGCGAAGATGTGGTTGATGTGGTTCTTGACGGTCTTCTCGCTGATGAAGCAGGTGGCGGCGATTTGACGGTTGTTCATGCCGGATGCGATGAGGTCCATCACCTCCACCTCCCTTGAACTCAGGCCGAAAGACGGTCGATTGGACTGTGCCATAAATGGTTGCAGCTGCGAAGAGGGGGCGTGACTTTTGTGTGAAGGTTTGTAGGAAACGCCGAGCGAACTTGAGACACCGGTGGAGGGTGAGAGTGTGGGTCGGCCCTCTCTCAAGTCCCGTACCGCCTTGATCAGTTCGGCCGCCGTGAACTCGCCGTGGACCAGGTAGCCGGACGCGCCTCGGCGCAGGGCCTCGGCCACTACCTCGGGCTCCGTGCTGTACGTCAGCATCATCACGGGGGACAGCGCCGCCAGTTCGGGGAGGGCGGTGAGGCCGTCCGTGCCGGGCATGCGGACGTCGAGGAGGGTGACGTCCGGGGCGTGCCGTCGCGCGTCCCGTACCGCTTCCTCGCCGTTCGTCGCCTGGGCTACGACCCTGATGTCGGGGTGGGTGCCGAGCAGGGCGGCCAAGCCGGCGCGGACCACCGGGTTGTCGTCGGCCACCAGTACGCGGAGTGCCTGGTCCTGGTCAGGCATGGGTGGGCTCCTGTTGGGGGGCTCGGGAGGTGGGGGGTGCCGGCAAGGGGAGGGTGACCGTCACTTCCATACCTCCTGCGGGGGCTGAGCGCAGGTGGAGGCTGCCGAGTATCCGTTCGGCACGTTCCGCCATGCCCAGGAGGCCGAAGTGGCCGGATGTGGCTGCTTCTTCGAGAGTGAGCGAGGGCGGGAGGCCTACACCGTTGTCCTTGATCGTGAGGTGGAGCGTGGTGGGAGCGACCGTCAACGTCACCTCCGCCCTCGTCGCGTTCGCGTGGCGGTGGGTGTTCTCCAGGGCTTCCGAGACGATCGCCAGGAGGTGGTGGGTCGTTTCGGGTGGGAGAGGTGGGGGTTCCGCCATGCCCTTGTGGGTCAGGAGGGTGGGGATCGCAGTACGGGACTCGAACTCCGTCGTCTTCGCCGTCAGTTGGGTCAACAGGTCTGCGGGTGGTGGCGTCGTCGTCAGGTCCGTGTGGCGGCGTAGGTCCGTGAGGAGGTCCCGGGATTCGGCGGCGGCTCTTCGGGCCGCCGATGCCACCAGGGTCGCCTGTTGTCTCAGCAGGGCCGGGTCCGGGTCGGAGCGGTCCGCTGAGGTGGCGAGTGCGTCTGCCGCCAGGGCCAGGCCGTGCAGGGTCTTCGCCACCGAGTCGTGCAGTTCTCGGGCCAGGCGGGCGCGTTCGGACTCGACTGCCTCCGCCACGGCCAGGCGGGACGTGGCTTCCGAGAGTGCCTGGGTGGCCGTACCGAAGCGGAACATCAGGTTGCGGAGGGTTACGCCGATGATGCCGGCCGCGACGCAGAAGCCGGCGACGAGGAGGGTACCGGCGCCTGCGCCGGGGCGGTGGTCCCAGGCGCGGTGGACCGTGAGCAGGACGGCGAGTTGCAGGCCGGTGAAGACGCCGGCGCCGCGCCAGCCGTAGAGGAGGCCGGCGAGGAGGGGCGTGCAGACGGTGGCGTAGGCGAGGGGGGAGGCCGGGGAGGCGGTGAGGAGGAGGACCGCGCCGAAGAGGAGGTCCAGCGCCATGAGGGAGGGGTGGGCGAGGAGGCGGGGGGCGAAGCGGTCCCAGTCCCTGAGGGTGGCGTAGGCGATGGTGATGCCGAGGACCGCGGCGGTGAGTACGGCGTGGGTCGGGGGGCCGTCTGTGGTGTTGGCCATGGCGAAAGGGGTGCCGATGGCGAGCATGGTGAGACGGACGGCGATGGTTTGGCGGGAGAGGGCTTGGAGGGCGTTGAGTTGGAGGCGGAGGGTGGCGGGGGGTTGGGCGTCGTCCTGTAAGTAGCCGGTGGTGGGGGTCGGGCTGTGGTGGGGCGCGCCTTGGCTGTTGAGGGCCCGGTGGGCGGGGCCGGGCAGAGCCTTGGTTGCCGGGTGCCCGGCACTTGGGCTGGGCGGGGCGGGGTTTCGCTTACCGGCGCGAGCAGGGTGCCGCTGCGCCCATCCTCCCCCACTCTCGGCTGCTCCCCCACTCTCGGCTGCGCTCGAGCGGGGGGACCCCCATGAGCGGGGGGACCCCCATCGCCCCAGCGGCACGATTGCCCGCAACGAGGACAGACGGGTGAACGGGCGGCTTCTCATCAGCGGCCCAGGATGTCGCCGAAGTTCGTGCCAGAGCCGAGGAACATGCCCGTCGCGATGAGGATCATCGTGGCCGGGAGCATGAAGACCAACGTCACCAGAGTCGCCTTGGGGATGGTTCGGGCGGCTCGGCGGCGGGCGTTCTGGGCGTCTGTGCGGCGCATGTCGGCGGCCAGTTGGATCAGGGTTTCGGCGATCGGGGAGCCCAGTTCTTCGCCTTGTTGGAGGGCCGAGACGAACTGGGCCACCTGTTCGGAGGAGTTGCGTTTGCGGAGTTCGTCGAAGGCCTGGCGGCGGCTTACGCCCATGTCCATCTGGCGCAACGTGATCCTCAACTCGTCGGCCCAGGGGCCCTCGTACTTCTCCGCCACTCGGTCCAGGGCCTGGCGGAAGCCCAGGCCCGCTGACACGACGACGGCGAGTACGTCGAGGAAGTCGGGGAGGGTGCGGTCGATGACGTCCTTGCGTTCACGGATGGCCTGCCAGATCGCCGCGTCGGCCGCCAGCAGGCCGAAGGCGAAGGTGCCGGCGGCCAGGAGGGGGCGGGAGCTGGTGAGGAAGACCAGGCCCATGAAGGCGCCGAAGAAGCCGTAGACGGCTCGGCGGGCGGCGTAGCGGTTGAGGGTGAGGCCGCCGGGGTTGCCCGCCATGTCGATGCGACGGCGTTTCGCCTCGACCCTGCGGGGGCCCATGAGGCGCAGTACGAGGGGGGCGAAGCGCATGCCCAGGCGGTCGATCGCCGAGCCCGCCTTCGACACCCGGGTGGCGCCGACCTCCAGGGCGAGGGCCAGGTCGCTCGGGAGTTTCGCCTCGGCGCGGATCATGCGGATGCCGAGGAGGACGCCCGCGACCGAGACGGCCATCAGGATGGCCAGAAGCAGGGGGAGCATCGTTGTCGTGGTCATCTCAGGTCACGGCTCCCCTCTCATACTTCGATCTTGCCGAGGCGGCGGATGACGAAGAAGCCGACCGTGTAGAGGCCGATCGAGACCAGGACGAGGACCTGGCCGAGGGGGGAGCCGGTCACCCGGGCCAGGGCGCCGTCGTTCGAGGAGTTGATCAGGAGGAGGGAGCCGAGGCCCAGCAACGGGACCGTGAACGCCGTCGCGTTGACCTCCGAGAGCATCGTGCGCACCTCTCGGCGGGTTTCCTTCCGGTCCTCCAGGGTCTGGGTGAGGTTTCGGAGTGAGCTGACTACCGAGCCGCCCGCCTTGTTGGAGAGGACGAGGGTGGTGACCAGGACGATCAGTTCGCGGGAGGGGAGGCGTTCGGCGAGTTCGCCGAGGGCGTCGTCCACGGAGCGGCCGAGGGACAGTTGGTCCGCCACTCGGGCCAACTCCTCGCCCGCGGGGGCTTCCAGCTCCTCCGCCGCCATCGCCAGAGCCGTACGGAGGGCGAGGCCGGCGGCGGTGGCGTTGGCGAGGAGGCGGGCCACGTCCGGGAGTTGGTTGATGAAGGCCTCGATGCGTTTCTGGCGTTGCCAGTTGAGGAAGATGGCCGCGCTCCAGACGCCCACCGCGCCGGCGATCGGGCCGAAGAAGGGGGCGAGGGTCGCCGCCGCGATCAGCCACAGGGCGATCACGATCATGGCGACGTACGTGGCGAACTCGCCCGCCGTCAGGTCGAGTCCGGTCGTCGTCAGGCGCAGATGGATCGCACGGCCGAGGCGGGTGCGGCGCAGACGGCGGTCGACGGCCGTGAAGCGTCGTACGCGACCCGCCGCCGTACGCAGGGGGCCGCCCGGGGTGCCGGCCAGGCGGTCGACCAGGGCCTGGCGCTGGGCGCGGCCGGAGGCGTACGTGTGCACGCCGGCCACGGCGAGGGTGCAGCACAGGACGGTGGCGCCGAGGGCCAGGAGGGTGGGGTTGTTCACGGTCCGCTCCTGTCTGTCTCGTCCATCTGGTTCGGCTGGTCCGGGTGGTTTGGATGGCCTGGGTGATCTTGATGGTCTGGGTGGGCTGGGTGGGCTGGGTGGGCTGGGTGGGCTGGGTGGGCTGGGTGGGCTGGGTGGGCTGGGTGGGCTGGCGGCTGGGGGGTGGTCCTGGGCGGCCTCATCCGATGGCCTGCCTCGTGTTGAGTACGTCGATGGCCTCCGCCACGCCGTACGCGGGGGGCAGGGGCTCGTTGGCGACGTACAGCTTCTCCGCGACGGGACGGGGGATCGGGAGGTGTTCGAAGCGGCCGTGGACGACGCGGTCGGCGCCGAGGGGGGCCGGGACGAAGCGGGAGACCGTGGCGATGCGGAACTGTTCGCGGCCGTGCGAGACGAGCAGCGCGATCTCGGTGATCTTGCGGGAGCCGTCGGCGAAACGGGTGAGCTGGGCGACCACGTCCACCGCCGAGTTGATCTGGTCCTTGAGGGCCTCGAACGGGATGAGGACCTCGGACATCGAGCCGAGGGTCTGGAGACGCATGAGCGCGTCCTCGGCGGAGTTGGCGTGGACGGTGGCGAGGGAGCCGTCGTGGCCCGTCGACATCGCCTGGAGCATGTCGAGGGTCTCGCCGCCGCGGACCTCACCGACGATGATGCGGTCGGGGCGCATACGGAGGGAGTTGCGGACCAGGTCGCGAATGGTGATCTGGCCCTTGCCCTCGATGTTCGGGGGGCGGGACTCCAGGCGGATGACGTGCTCCTGCTGGAGCTGGAGTTCGGCGGAGTCCTCGATGGTGATGATGCGTTCGCGGGGCGGGATCAGGCCGGAGAGAGCGTTGAGGAGAGTTGTCTTTCCGGTGCCGGTACCGCCGCTGACGATCACGTTGAAGCGGGCGCGTACGAAGGCGGCGAGGAGCATCAGCATCTGCTCGTCGAGGGAGCCCAGGCCGATGAGTTCGGGGAGCGTGTACGCGCGGGGGAAGCGGCGGATCGTGAGGGTCGGGCCGGTGAGGGCGAGCGGGGGGATGATGACGTTGACGCGTTCGCCGGTGGGGAGGCGGGCGTCGACCATGGGGTTGGACTCGTCGACCCTTCGGTTCACCGTGGAGACGATGCGTTCGATGGTCTGCATGAGCTGGTCGGTCGATGCGAAGCGGATGGGGAGCTGCTCCACTCGGCCGGCTCGCTCCACAAAGATCGAGTCGGGGCCGTTGACCATGATCTCGGTGACCGACGCGTCGGCGAGGAGGGGTTCGAGGACACCGAGGCCGAGGGCCTCGTCGACGACCCTGCGGATGAGTTGGGAGCGTTCGGAGGAGGAGAGGACCGGGCCCTCTCGGCTGATGATGTGGCCGAGTACGCGTTCCAGGCGGGCGCGGCGGTCGGCTGCCGTCAGGGCCGACATCTCGGCCAGGTCGATCTCTTCGAGGAGCTTGGCGCGGTAGACGGCCACGAGGTGTCCGTCCTCGCGTCCGGTTCCCCCCTCGTCGGGGGCGGCGATACGGGATCGCAGGCTCATCTTTCGTCAACTCCTCTCGGGGCTGGGGGCTGAGGGTTGGAGGGCTGGAGGTCGGGGGCTGGGGGGGCTGGGGGGCTGGTCAGTCTTCGTCGGTGTCGTTGGGCATGGTGACGCTGCGTTCCACGGTCACGGGGTCGAGCAGGGGGACGACTGAGGGGACGGTGACGGTGACCGTGGCGGTGGTGGTGTCGCCTCCGCCTCCGCCCGGGTCGACGTCCGGGTCCAGCCACGCGCTCGCCGCCGCCACGCCCGCGGCCGCGCCCGCGCCGGGCTCCAGCGACTCGGCCCGGGCGGCGGCGCGGGCGGCCGAGCCGGCCTGGCTGATGCCGTAGCCGATGAGGCCGAGCTGGATCGCCGCCATGCCGACGAGCAGGAGGATCGGGAGGAAACCGGCGAACTCCAGGATGGAGACGCCTCGGTCGTTCCAGCGGCGGGCAGGGGTGGGCTTTGAGATGGATGGCCGTCCCGGCGTGAGGGCTGCGGTGGGGGCGCCCGCGGTGGGGGCACCTGCGGTGGGGGCGCCCGCGGTGGGGGGGTGGGTCGGGGGTGCGCCGGGGGGTGTCCGTCCTCGGAACGGCGCGGAATCGGTTGCCTGAGGAGTGCAACGTGTTGACGCGCCAACCGCTGCGGGCGGACACCCCCCGACACGCCCCCTTGCGTCCGTACGCGGCCGTCCCGCCGTAGGGGGTTGCGCGAACTCGACACGCCCCCTTGCGTCCGTACGCGGCCGTCCCGCCGTAGGGGGTTGCGCGAACTCGACACGCCCCCTTGCGTCCGTACGCGGCCGTCCCGCCGTAGGGGGTTGCGCGAACTCGACACGCCCCCTTGCGTCCGTACGCGGCCGTCCCGCCGTGAGGGTTTTCGCGTAACCGGTGTCGTCGCGGGGCGAGGGCTTCGGGGGGCGGAGTGCGGGGGTGAGCGGGGTCATTCCGTGTCCCCCTCCAGCGCCGCGCCCGCCTCGCCGTCGACCGTCCAGCCGGCGTCGAAGCCAGGGAAGAAGAGAGGAACGTTGGCCTCGACCTCGGCTCGCATGACGGGGCCCTCGGCGGCGCAGTTGATGCTGGTGTCGCTCCAGGCGCCGGGGAGGTTGGCGGTGCCCGCGGCCTCGCAGGCGCCCGCGACGTCGCCGTCCACCGCGAACGCGGCCGTGGCGGCGCGGGCGGCCTCGTCGGCGGCGTTGCCCGCCAGGGTGTACGTGTAGCCGTAGAGCGCGGCCTGCCAGAGGATCGTCATGACGACCAGGAGCAGGGGGAACATCCCGGCGAATTCGAGGGTGGCCGAGCCGCGGTCGCCGCCCTTGCGGCGGAGGACGAGGGCGCCCCGGTCGGCGGAGGCCCTGCGGCGGCGGCCGCCACCACCGCTCTCCGGAGCCGTGACCAGTTCGAGCTCCCCCGCCAGCGACCACAGGGCCTGCTTGACGGAGGAGCGGGCGTCGAGGTCCTGGAGACGGCCCGCGTCCACCACCGACTGCAGGTCCTTGAAGGCTGCGGGTACCGCGTTGCGGGCGACCCTCGTGCCGGTGACCTTCTCGACCAGCGACGGCTGGATCTCCGTACCGCGTGAGTGGCGGTTGACGACGGTCAGCGTCTCCTCGGCCTTGCGGATCTGGAGGCGGTCCCAGAGGCGGACCATGCGTTTGGCGGCGCGGACGGCGACGACGTCCGGGGTGACCAGGAGCAGGGCCTGGTCGGCCATCTCCACGGCCGCCGCGGTCGCCGCGTTCATCTGCGAACCGCAGTCGACGATCACGACGTCGTGGCGGGAGCGGAGCGTGGCCAGGACCTGGCGGGCGACCCGGTCCGTCACCTCCTCGCCGCGTTCGCCCTCGGCGGGGGCCAGGAGCAGGGCGATCCCGGTGTCATGGGCGTACACCGCCTCCTGGAGGACCCGTTGGTTGATGTCCGTGATGCCGGCGAGGTCGGCGACCGAGCGGCGGAACTGCACGTCCAGGTACGAGGCCACGTCCCCGGACTGCAGGTCGAGGTCGAGCAACGCCACCGTACGGCCCGATGCCCGTGCCGCCAGGGCGAGTTGGACCGCCGTGACCGTGGCGCCGACGCCGCCCTTGGCTCCGCTGACCGTGACGACGGTGCCGCCGGGGCCCGCGTACAGCTCGGGCGTACCGCTGCCGAGGTGGCGGCGCATCCCGGTCGACCAGGCGGCGGCGGCCTGGACGCGTTCGGCGAGGGCGTCGTACGAGAGGGGGAGGTTGACGATGCCGCGGGCGCCGGAGTCCATGGCGGCGGTGAGGACGCCGGTGCTGGTGTCGGAGGTGACGAGGACGACGCCGACCGCCGGGAACCGCAGGACCAGGTCGCGGACCAGGTCCAACGCGGGGACGGGGCCGATCCGTTCGTGGACCAGCACCACCTCCGGCAGCTCCTCCAACGACTCGGCGGCCAGCCGCGCGAGGGTGTCGAGCAGGGCGGTGGAGTCGGACACGGGCGGCGCCGGTTCGGCGTCGGCCAGCTGGCTGAGCAGAGTGGTGAGCGCGGCGGCCGAGTCGATGTCCCCGACGGCGGGGAGGATGCGGATGGTCATCGGCACGACCCCGTTCCGGTGAGCGTGAGGGTGAGGGCAGCGGTGACAGCCTCGGAGCCGAGAGGTGTGGCGGCCGCTTCAGGCGCCCCTGCCTCCCAGACGCGCCACCTCCTCAGCAGCATGCCCAGCCACGTACCCGGCCGCACACCCAGCAGCACGCCCAGCAGCACGCCCAGCCGCACACCCAGCCGCACACCCAGCCGCACACCCAGCCGCACACCCAGCCGCAGGGGCATTCGACGCCCCCTCGTTCTCGTTCGAGGCGTCGCCGTACGGACCTCCCGTACCGACCTCATCTCGCGGCCTCCTGCTTGTCCTCGTCGAGGGTGTACGAACGGTCGTCCGGTTGGACCACGGTGGCTTCGCCGCCGCCCGCGACCAGGGCCAGGCGGACGTGCTCGGCGAACGACTCGGCGAACGCGACGCGCTGGGCGTCGGCGGTGTCGAGGGCGAAGGTGATCGGCACGGCCTCGGTCGCCGTGCGGCGGCGGTCGCTGCTGGACTGGTTCGGTTCGAAGGGGGTGAGCTTGCCGACGTCGATCACGCGGGCGTCGGCGACCATCAGCTTGGACGTGTCCTTGCCCGAGTCGCTGTCCTTCTCCTCGAACGTGGCGTAGATGTTGACCCGCGAGCCCGGGTTGATCTTCCCGGCGACACCGGTCGACGCGTCGATCAGGATCGCGATCTCCTGCTGCCCGGGGCCGAGTTCGGGCCGGTCGACGATCATGTCGGACTGGAGCAGCGAGCCCTTCTCCAACTGTGTGACGGCGATCTTCCCGCGGATCTTCCCGAGATCGGTGATCGCCGTCTCCGACAGCCACCGCTCGGGCATCGAGATCGCCTCGAACTGGCTCGCCGTCAGCTCCTTGTACGGCGCGATGTCCTTCTTCAGCCGGTACGCCGTCACCTCGGGCCCGACCTTCGAGTTCACGTCACGGATCACCGAGAGCACTCCGGCGAAGGCGGCCAGGGCGCACAGGGCCGAGAGGACCAGCAGGATGACGCCACGGCGCTGGCGTGAGTTCATGCGCGGACAACCTCGATCGGGGCGGGGGCAGGGGCGGGGCGGACGGGGTCGGGCGGCTGGGCTGCCTTACGGGCTATGGAGTTGTCGTACGCCTGTCATGTGGCCGTCGTCTGTCACGTGGCCGTCGTCTGTCACGTGGCCGTCATCCGTGATGCGGCCGTCATCCGTCGTGCGGCCCTCGTCTGTCACGTGGCCGTCATCCGTCATGCGGCCGTCGTCCGTCATGTGGTCCCCCGCGGCAGCGCCCGGACCGGGGGCGCGGGTTCCGGTTCTCGTAGCGGGGCCGCGCAGAAGCCGCAGCGGTCGCCGATGAGTTCCAGTCCGCACCAGTGGCATGTATCCCGGCGTACGGACGACACGAGCTGGTAGAGCACGGAGACGTCGGAGAGCCCGGCGGCGAACTCGACGAGCTTCCCGGTCCCCCACCAGCGGGTGGACCCCTCGGGCAGCGGCACCGTGGCCACGCCCTGCACCTGCCAGGCGGGCGCGAGCGTCGCGGTGACCCAGTCGGACGGCGGCTGCGGCCCCTGGGCGACCAGCAGCCGGGTGCCGAACTCCGGCCCGGCCAGCGGTTCCTGTGCGGCGCCGAGCCGTACGAGCTGGGGGTGCGGCCCCGTCAGTACGGCGAACTGGGCGCCCGGCACCCATGACTTGGCGTGCGACTTGAGCGTGACCGGCACCCGGTCGAGCTTGGCGACCGAGCCGAGGAGGGCGCCGGCGTAGATGTAGTGCGCGAGGAGACGTACGGAGGAGGCGAGCACCCCAGGGCTGAAGTCACACACGGACAGCTGGCGCAACTGCTGGGCCAGCAGGGCGGTTCCGAGGGGCGGCAGATCGACGCCGAGCAGCGCGATACGGTCGCTCTCCAGCATGGAGCGCACGGCGTGCAGCCGCTGGGTGACCGCCCGCTCCTCCGGGGTCGTTCCGGCACGGGGGTGGAGGGCGATGACGTAACCGTGCTGCTCGAGGAGCGCGTGCATGCCGAGCAGGGAGCTTTCGAGGGTCTCCTGCGGCTGTACGACTGCGGGCGGGGTCTGCCGGTCATGCGGTGGGAGCACCAGGTCGGAACTGGTGACGGCTATCGCGGTCGGCACGCTGCACACCACCCCGTTCACTGCGGGCGGGGGGTCGACCGCCGCCGCAGATGGCCCCTGTGAGGTCTGACGTCTGACATGTGCGTCGACGTCTCTCCTGCATCGTCTTGCATCAGCACCATATCCACGGCATGCCCCTATCAACACCGAATCTTCTTGATCGACTCACGGAAGGTGCGGTCCGTATCCACACAGAGTGAGACGCATCTGCCTCAACTCGGCGCGTCCGGAAGGCGGTTGGTCTCACCCTGAAGAGTGACGCCCAGCTGGGACGGATGCACTGACAACGCTTTGGTGCCCGGTGGCACGAGAAACTGAGCGCCCCCACCGACCGCCCTACCGGAAGGGAACGTTGAGCCAAGGGCTACCGGGGTCGGACATCAGGATGCGATGGGCCTCGACCATGTCGGTGTACCACTCCCCGAACTCCTCCTCGTCGAAGTGCAGACTCCGACCGAGGATGTATCCGGCGGAGAAGTCCTGCCACGAGCGGCACGAGAGTGCCGCGCTCCGGCCCGCGTCGATCACCGCGGACTCGGCCTCCCACAACGTTCCGAACCAGGGAATCGACGGTGTCGTCGTCGGCCGGGCGAACGTAGATCGGCTGGAAGCTGGCCACGGGCGGCGAGATCACCGGCTCCCCGGTGGTGAAGGACGGTGTCGTGTACGCCTGCAGCAAGGACCGGTGCGTGTACGCCCTGGACGCGGAGAAGGGGACGGGGACGGCCCGGACGTCGTAGGGGTGCCACTCTTCAAGTGGCGTGCGTCACATGGCGCGCGGTGAACTCTCTTACCTTCTTCTTGCCTCTTGTTGTGCGCAGAAGTGAGTTCACCGTCTCCCGGAGGGGATCCCCATGAAGAGAACGCCGATCGGACGCGCGGCCGTCGTCGCCGCGCTGAGCGCCGTGGTGTTAGCCGTCTCGCAGGCACCGGCCTCGGCCGCACCCTCTGGGTGGCATGAACTGGACAACTTCCAGACCGGTCAACACACGTTCCTCACCGACGGCGGCGGAAAGACCCTGTCGAGGATCAGCGTTCCTGCGCACCTTTTCGCGTTCAACCTCAAGGAGGGCGGCTACTACGAGGTCGTCCAGAACGACGCGGTCTGGAAGTGCCTCGACAGCAACCACGCCGGCAATGTGTACGGCATGGGCTGCAACGGCGGCGACTACCAGCGCTGGCGGGTCGAGGACCTCGGTAACCGGTGGATCGACAGACTCCAGCGGAACACCCACGTGTACCGCCTGGTCAACAAGGCCACTGGCCGGTGTCTCGACGCCAACTACGATGGAGCGCTCTACACCCTCGGCTGCAACGGCGGCAACCACCAGATGTGGTACCACGTCCTGCCGTGGCGCTGAGCCGGTAGCGCCGACCGCCCTCCTGGGCCACCGGGGAGGGTGGCTCGGGCGGCCTGGTGATGCCGGTCGCCCAGTCGTGCTGAGGGGTAGCAGCGGCGTGCCGGGGTGTGGCGGCAGTCGTCGCAGACGAGGATGTGGTCGAGCCACGCCTGGAACGCGGCCCTGACCGGGGCTGGGGCTGGGGCTGGGGCTGGGGCTGGAGTCTGGAGCGGGGTCGGTTCGTGGGCTTCGTTCCGGCTCATCTCGGTGGCCTCTCTCCCAGGTGGGCGACCACGTACGGCCGTACGAGGCCCTGCTCGGCGTGCGGCGGGTGGTCGGCCGGTGCGGCTGCGAGCTGATCCCCACCACGCTCGGATCGAAGTCCATGAGCAGCAGCCGGTCCCGCTCCAGCCACGACTCGAAGCCGACGTGCCGCCCGGTCGTCGCCGCCCGGTATCAGCTCGGGAAATGACGCTCACCGCGCGACCAGCGGAACGTATGTACCGGATCGACATCTTCGAACCGGCCCGTCACGCAGTCCCGTAGCGGACGCCGACGACGCCCGTGCACCGCGTCCACGTACGACAACTCGACGCACGGCTCCGCGTGATCCACCCCAGTCGGTACAGCCATCCAGCACCCCCAGCGCGCTCGACCGCGCGACTGGGTTCGCTGAGACAGAAGCCCGAACGACTCGGTGTGTTGAGAGAACGACTCGATTGAGTGAGACGGGGCAGTGGGGAGCGATTGGCAGATTCGTCTCGCCGCACGGGGCAGTGAGGACGATTACGGCACGATTACGGCGTAATCGTTGGGACTCAGCTGCCAATCACCCAGCGCCTCCGGCCCCGAGTTCGCCGGCCGCGCCTCCGGTACGCAGCCTGGGCGGCGCCTCGTTCTCGCGGTTCGGCGCCGCCCAGCAAAGGCGCAGACCTCAGCCTCGCCTTCGTTCAGTGGTTCGACACGTCGTTGTACACATTGATCACGCCGTCCCCGGTGGTTCGAGGAGTACAAGTGCTGGTCGGGCCAGCCGTTGTCGTCGTCGTTCGGGTCGGATCCTGGCCTTCTCCACCGGTTGCTGTGCCGTTACGCGGCGCGGTTTCCGGTGGGGATTCCGTGGCTTCCTGTTTCTTCGCGCTGTGCCGGGATTGCTCCTGGTCTTACCGGCGCTCCGCAGGCCGATACCGCCAGTCCGGCAGCCCAGCCAGGACCGCTCCTTCGTCTGCTTCACCTCGGTAGTCAGCTTCCCGGACAGCTGACCGGCCGTCGGAAACGGCTGCCCGGCCTTCCGGGCGTCTTCACGGGCCCGGACCGCGTCGTTGAACACCACCCGGGCGCACCCGAACGCCCTCGCCGGCGCGGTGCGCTGACCGGCATTCGGGTAGAGCCTGAACGCGTACCGGAGCTGCCTGCCGATCACCCTGGAAAGCCCGAACCCACCGTCACCGTGAACATGTGCACGAGATGTCACCGGAGCCGCGCACTGCCCGGCTCCGCCGGATGACGTGCCGCCGAAGTTGCTGCTGGCGGGCGGGGCGCGGGGAGTGGCGCCACGGGTTCGGGCGGCGGGGCTCCGGACGCTCCCACTCCGCCTTTGCTCAGCCGTCCCCCGGCGCCTTCGAAGCCCGCCTGTCTCTACCCCATCGGCCGGTAGTAGCCCAGCACCTGGGCCAGTTGACCGAACCACTGGTGGAGTCGTTCGCGGGGCTTGGCCTCGACCGTGCACTCGTAGAAGCGGCCGTCGAGGTGGATGACGGCGACCATGAGGGCCTTGCCGTTGGGGCTCGCCTTGTAGTGGACGCTGCGTATCTCCGGCCAGGGGAAGTCGACGGATATGCCGTGGTCCTCGAACGCGACGCCGGAGACGTCGACGACGACGGAGTTGTGGCAGTCGACGGCCAGGAACTCCGGGCCCTCCGCGACCGGGGCGCCCGCCCCCACCCCCGGGTACCCGTAGGGCTGCGGCGGCTGGGCCGCCTGCGGATAGGCGTACGGCTGTTGCGGCGGGCCCTGGGGCTGCGGCGCGTACGGCTGGGGCGGTGGGCCGAAGCCGGGCGGTGGGGCCGCGGGTGGGGTCATCGGCGGCTGTGGCTGACCGTCCTGACCGGGTTGGCCAGGTTGGCCAGGTTGGCCGGGCTGCTGCATGGTCCTTCGTCCCCTGGTGTCCCTGGTGTCCCTGGTGTCCCTGGTGTCTGGGTCGGCGTGATGCCTACCGCACCGTATCCCTCCCGCCCGTGAAACATTCCCCGGGGGCCACAGCATCAATGGAGTGAGAAGAAGTGAGAAGCCGGAGCTCACCCAGGGGGAGCCACAGATGAGACAAGTCCGCGCGGACGGTTATCAGGAGTTCGCGGCGGCGCGCGCGGGGCATCTGTACCGCTCCGCGTGTCTGCTCACCGGCGGGGACACCCATCTCGCCGAGGATCTGGTCCAGGAGACGCTCGGGCGGCTGTACGTGAAGTGGGGGCGGGTGCGGCGGGCCGACAACCCGGCCGGGTACGCGCAGACCGTGCTCACCAGGACGTTCCTCGCCCACCAGCGGCGGCGCAGCAGCAAGGAGCGGGCCACGGATGTGATCCCGGACGTGCCCGCGGCGCCCGGCTCCGACGCGTCGCTGCGCCTCACCCTCGTCGAGGCCCTGGCGCAACTGCCCGCCAAGGACCGGGCCGTGGTCGTCCTGCGCTACTGGGAGGACCGGTCCATCGAGGAGACCGCCGCGGCGATGAACGCCAGCTCGTCGGCGGTACGGACCCGTTGTGTGCGCGCCCTCGCCCGGCTGCGGGTGCTGCTGGGGGACGGCATCGGTGAGTACGTCACTCCCTGAGCGGTGAGTACATCACTCCCTGAGCGCCTTCAGAACGCCGACCGGCATCAACACACAGACTCCGGCACACCGACTCCCGCACACCGACTCCCGCACACCGACTCCGGCCCAGACACAGAAACGGCGGTTCATCATGCCCGTTGACCAGTACGAAGACCCGTCCGACGACCCCTTCGAGGGCAGGCTCGGCGCCGCCCTGCACCGGGCCGGCGGCGCCTTCGACACCGATGATCGTCACGCCCTGGTCAGCGGCGGAGCCGTACGCGGCCGGAGGCTGCTGTTCCGGCGCCGGGCGGCAATGGTGGGCGGCGTCGCCGGGATCGCGCTCGTCGGGGTGGGCGGGACGCTGCTGCCCGGGGGCGGGGACACGGGCGATAAGCAGTCCGTGGCCGCGCGCCCCTCCCTGCCGCCGGTCAAGGACAACGACGGCAAGGTGTCCGGCGCCGACCTCGTCCGGACGCTCAAGGGCCTGCTCCCGCAGGGGGAGTTCAGCGGGGAGTCGGCGCGGGGCACGGGCGTGCAGCCGGGGCCGTACGCCCATGTCGTGTTCGACGACGGGGACGGCAGGGCGGCCGTGCAGGTCGGGCTCGGGCGGATCGAGGCGGACAGTGAGCAGGCCCGGCAGCTGACCGACTGCCCGGAGAAGGCCTTCGTCGAGTTCGACTCCTGCAAGGAGAGCACGCTGGACGACGGCTCGCGGCTGATGCTCTTCCAGGGCTACGAGTACCCGGACCGCCGCGAGGACACCAAGAGCTGGTTCGCTGAGCTGGTCACCCCCGACGGTTACAACGTCAGCGTCATGGAGTGGAACGCCGAGGCGCAGAAGGACGCCCCCGTCACCCGAGACGAACCTCCCCTGTCCCCGGCCCAGTTGAAGACGATCGCCCTGGACGGGGCTTGGCGTACGGCCATCGACGCCATTCCGGAGGACGCGAAGGCGCCCGAGGCGAAGGAGTCGTCGTCGACGGAGTTCCCCGAGTCCGGTTCCACCGGCGGCACTTCCGTCGACCCGCCGATGGTCGACGGTGACGCGATCCAGAAGACGTTGACGGAGTTGCTGCCCGAAGGCCCCGAGGTGGTGTCGAAGGGCGGTCAGGAGACCGACTTCGCGTACGTCGTCCTCGACGACGGCAAGGGGCAGAGCCTGGTGCAGATCAATGTGCAGCCGGGGATGAACGACCTCGCCGACACGCTGTTCGGGCCCGACGCCGAGACCCTCCCCGACGGCACGAAGGTCGCCACGCAGCAGGGGCCCGGCGAGAAGGGCGGCGCGGGCGTCGTCATGTGGGTCGTGGACACGCTGCGCACCGACGGACGACGTGTCGTGATCAGCGCCTTCAACTCGGGTGCCCAGCACACGGCCGCGACCCGCGACACCCCCGCGCTCACGATGGCGCAGCTGAAGGAGATCGCCACGAGCGAGAAGTGGAAGACGCTCGGCTAGGCCGAGGGGGGGGTGGGGGCTGGGACGCCCCCTGGAACCGCCGTGTGCCCAGCTCCCTTTCCCTCGGCTAGAAGAAGTCCGCCCAGTCCTGGTCCCAGATCTGCTTCACGGCCAGGATCAGGAAGAGCAGGCCGGCGATCGCGAGCATCGCGTTGCTCACGAGGCCGTTGCGCCATTCCCTGGGTGTGCGGGAGGAGTTGAGGAGCCAGAGGAGGGTGCCGGCGAGGAAGGGGAGGAAGGCGGCGCCGAGGACGCCGTAGATGATGATCAGGCGGAAGGGCTGGCCCTGGAAGAGCAGGACGATGGGCGGGAAGGTCAGCCAGAGCAGGTACGCGCGGAAGGGCCAGGAGCGTTCGCGCTCGCCGGAGGCGACCTCCTCGCCCTTGACCTCGCTCTTCTTCCGGTAGCGCGCCACGAAGTCCGCGAACATCAGACTCACGCCGTGCCAGACGCCGATGAGCGAGGTGTACGAGGTGGCGAAGAAGCCGATGAGGAAGAACTTGGCGGTGGCCGAGCCGTACTCGTCCGCCAGGATGTCGCCGAGCTGGATCAGGCCCTTGTCGCCGCTGGCGATGGCGACGTTCGCGGAGTGCAGCAGCTCGGCGCCGACGAAGAGCATCGCGATCACGAAGATGCCGGTGGTGGCGTACGCGACCCGGTTGTCGAGCCGCATGATCTTCATCCAGCCGGTGTCCGTCCAGCCCTTGGCGTTGACCCAGTAGCCGTACGCGGCCAGCGTGATCGTGCCGCCGACGCCGCCGATCAGGCCGAGGGTGTTGAGGATCGAGTCCTCCTCGTCGGGCAGGACGGGCAACAGCCCTGCCACCGCGTCCGCGAGGTTGGGCGTGACGCGGATCGCGAGATAGACGGTCACCACGAACATGACGCCCACGAGGACCGTCATGACCTTCTCGAAGACCGCGTACTTGTTGAACCAGACGAAGACCAGACCGGACAGTCCGCACAGGACCGCCCACCACTTGAGGTCCATGACGTCCGGGAACAGCGCCTGGAGCGGCAGGGCGCTGGACGACATCGCGGCCGCGCCGTACACGAAGCCCCAGATCACGACGTAGACGACGAAGAACCACGTCGTCCAGCGGCCGAGGCTCGCCCAGCCGTCGAAGAGGGTGCGGCCGGTGGACAGGTGCCAGCGGCCGGCCGCCTCGGCGAGGGAGATCTTGACGAGACAGCCGATGACGGCCGCCCACAGCAGGGTGTAGCCGAAGTTGCTGCCCGCGATCAGGGTCGCGACCAGATCGCCGGCGCCGACGCCGGTCGCGGCGACGACGATGCCGGGGCCGATGTACTTCCAACTGGACTTGCGGGGCGCCGAAGTGGCCTTCCCGGAACCGGTGCCGGAGCCGGTGGCTGTGTTGTCCGTGGTGTCCGCCATGCGGATCAAGAAAGCGTAAAGACGGGGTGGGCACAAGAGGGCGTGCGGTGAAGGAAAACGGCGGTGATCTTGATGATTCCGGAACGGTGCCCGCAATCGCCCCGCACGTGGTCGATGATGGCCGTACCACTGGTTCGGGACGGGTCGGGCCCCGGCGGCTGGGCGTGCCGCCGGGGCCCTGGCTGTTCGTTCCGGGGCGGCCAAGAGGAGTGCGGCTCTCCGGAACTCGCGGGCTACTTCGGCTGTCGCCGACCACAGCCGTCGGACCCACACGTGCCGAGCTCGAACCACACGGTCTTGCCCGGCCCGTCCTGATGGCAGCCCCA
Source organism: Streptomyces capitiformicae (assembly GCF_002214185.1). Taxonomy (NCBI): domain Bacteria; kingdom Bacillati; phylum Actinomycetota; class Actinomycetes; order Kitasatosporales; family Streptomycetaceae; genus Streptomyces; species Streptomyces capitiformicae. The sequence continues at coordinate 5,960,026 of NZ_CP022161.1, forward strand.
GCGCCCGGCGAGCGCCTCCACCAGGAACATCCCCCTGCCGCTCTCCGATATCTCCGTGGCCCGGCGCACCCGCGGTGGGCGGCCGTCGGCGTCCGACACCTCGCATCGCAGTACGCCGTGGGACGCCGACAGAGTCAGCTTCAGCCGACTCTCGGCGTGCACCAGGGCGTTGGTGACGAGTTCGCTCACCAAGAGTTCCGCCGTCTCGGTCTGGTCGAGGAGACCCCACCCCTCCAACTGCCTGCGTACCGCCGCACGCGCTTCCGCGGCGGCGGTGGGACGGGGGTCGTACTCGACGCTCAAGTGGCCCGCACCCATGGGCGGTTGCGGGTACGAGGCGAAATGGGGGCCGGAATCCGGAAGGAGTCCCCCGGAGAGTTGCAGCATGCATCCAGAGTTGCCCGGCCGGGAGCACCGCACACGGGGAGGAATACCTGATTCCCGGGGTGCATATACCTGTTTTCCGCCCGGGTACGTCCGTAAATGGTGGAGTAAGAGGTTGATAGGAGGGGTTCACACCTGCGGGTGCACTTTCGCGGTGAGGCTTGCGGAGAGGGCCGAGGTGCGTACACGGCGCGGCTCGCCGCCATCGGACCCTCCGCTCTCAACCCCCACCGTTTTCCGGCCCGTTCCGGCCCGTTCCGGCCCGTTCCGGCCACGCGGACCCGGCATGAGCGATTCCCACTCTTGACCTGGTCATGCCAGAGCCGCACCATGAGCGCCACACCCGCACCAGGGCCCGCCGGACACCCCACGGGTCACCGGCAGGTCCGAGGCACGTCGCAAGGATCCACCCCCCGCTCCACTCCCCCACTTCCGGAGACCCCGGAATCCCTGGAGAAAATAGGAGACTTCATGCGACTCCGCATACGCGGCAGGGCGGCGACGCCCGGCGGCGCGAGCAAGAGATCAGGGCGCCGGGCGGCCGCCCTCGCCACACTGCTGGCGATGGCCCTGGCGGCCCCGATCGCCGCGACCACCACGGACGCGACGGCGACCAGCGCCGAACGACCGAAGGCCTCGGCGGACGACATCCGCCAGTACGAGGTCCACATGCACTCGGACAGCAAGTCCCGTACGGCGCTCCAGAAGTCCGGTGTGACGGTGGACGACGCCGACGACCACTCGGTCTTCATCTCCGGCCGCGCGGACCAGATCAAGAAGCTGAAGCAACAGGGCTACGAGGTCACGCCCCTCGGCGCGGTCCCCGACCGGTCGAACGGCGAGGACGACGTACGGCTCTTCGACTTCCCGTCCGCCGACTCCCGGTACCACAACTACGCGGAGATGACGAACGAGATCAACTCCGTTGTCGCGGCGAACAGTTCCATCGCCAGCCAGCGGGTCATCGGCACCTCGTACCAGGGCCGGAACATCGTCGCCATCAAGATCAGCGACAACGTCGGCACCGACGAGGCCGAGCCCGAGGTGCTGTTCACCCACCACCAGCACGCCCGTGAGCACCTCACCGTCGAGATGGCGCTCTACCTGCTCAATGAGCTGACCTCCGACTACGGCACCGACTCCCGGGTCACCAACATGGTGAACAACCGCGAGATCTGGATCATCCCGGACCTCAACCCGGACGGCGGCGAGTACGACATCGCCACCGGCTCGTACCGCTCGTGGCGTAAGAACAGGCAGCCCAACAGCGGTTCGTCGGCCGTCGGTACGGACATGAACCGCAACTGGAACTACCGCTGGGGCTGCTGCGGCGGCTCCTCCGGTTCCACGTCCTCGGACACCTACCGCGGTACGGCCGCCGAGTCGGCCCCCGAGGTGAAGGTCGTCGCCAACTTCGTACGCAGCCGGGTCGTCGGCGGTGTCCAGCAGATCAAGACCGGCATCGACTTCCACACGTACAGCGAGCTGGTGCTGTGGCCGTTCGGGTACACGACCGCCGACACCACCACGGGGATGACGGCCGACGACCGCAACGCGTTCGCGACGGTCGGCGGGAAGATGGCCGCCAGCAACGGGTACACGCCCGAGCAGTCCAGTGACCTCTACATCACCGACGGGTCGATCGACGACTGGCTGTGGGGCAGCCAGAAGATCTTCGGCTACACGTTCGAGATGTATCCGTCGTCCGCGGGCGGTGGCGGGTTCTACCCGCCCGACGAGGTCATCGCGCGGGAGACGTCACGGAACCGGGACGCCGTGCTGCAACTGCTGGAGAACTCGGACTGCATGTACCGGTCGATCGGCAAGGAAGCGCAGTACTGCTGAGCCGGTGAGAGCACGGTCGCTTCCGTGAGTGGGGAACTGCGCATCCGTCGTGGCTGGTCGCGCAGTTCCCCGCGCTCCTTAAGGGGCGCTTTCCTCGGACTCGGCTGATACGGCTTCCTTGACCTCGCCGTCCTCGAAGTAGGCGTCCAGGACCTCGTCGATCCCGGTCTCCCACTCCTTGTGGTCCGACTTCGACTTCGCCTCGATCTCGATCGGGTACCAGCGGCGGTCGGGGGTGTGGACCGTGATGGTGAAACGCTTGCCGAAGCGCGGGGACTCCGTCTCGATCGCGCCGATCTCGTCCCAGCGGAACTCGCACTCCTGGTCGTCCAGCTTCAGCCGTACGCCCTTGCGGTCGGCGATGATCTTCGCGCGGCGGTCGGACGCCTCGAAGACGGGGCCGTCGGTCGCTTCGGCCTCCGTGGAGTCCGCGTCGTCCTCGTCTCCTTCTGCGGAGTCCTCCACGTCCTCGGCGGCGGCCTTCTCGTCGGCGGCCTCGGGGGCCTCCTCCCGCTCCGGGGCAGCCTCGTCCGGCTCTGCGGTCTCCGCCGGATCGGCGGATTCCGTCGGCATGATGTCCTCCGGCTCCTCCTGCTTCTCCTTCTTCACGGACACGGGTGCCGTGAGTCCGGGGATGTGCGACGGGTCGACCGCGGCGGCGGCCAGGGGCTGGTTGTTCGAACCGATGCGCTGCTCCACAGCGGGCAGTATGGTCGACGACCCTGTGCCGGGAACAGTCGGGCCCGGCATATGTCCACATCTGGGTTTGCACAACCTCGCCCCTGGCGCCCGGTTCTACACGAACACGCTGAGGACGGCCGCCATCGCGAAGCCCGCCACCGACAGGACCGTTTCCAGGACGGTCCAGGTCCTGAGGGTGTCGCGTTCGCTGATGCCGAAGTACTTGGCGACGATCCAGAAGCCGCCGTCGTTGACGTGCGAGGCGAAGATCGAGCCGGCCGAGATCGCCATGATGACGAGGGCGACGAAGGCCTGGGAGTGGTCGCCCTCGGAGAGGAGAGGGGCCACGATGCCGGCCGTGGTCACGATCGCGACCGTCGCCGAGCCCTGGGCGACCCGCAGGACGACGGAGAGCAGGTAGGAGAGGACGATCACCGGCAGGCCGACGTCGTCGAAGGTGTCCGAGAGGGCCTGGGCCACGCCGCTCGCCTTCAGTACGGCGCCGAAGACACCGCCCGCGCCGACCACGAGGAGGATGTTGCCGACCGGCTTCAGGGACGAGGTCGAGACCGTCTCCAGGGATGTGCGGGACCAGCCGCGGCGGATGCCCAGCAGGTAGTACGCGAGGAGCAGGGCGATCGTCAGGGCCACGAAGGGGTTGCCGAAGAACTCGATCACCGAGCGGAGAGCGGAGGGGTCCAGGGCGATCGAGGAGAAGGTCGCGGCGAGGATCAGGAGGAGCGGGGTGCCGATGATCAGGAAGACCGTGGGGAGCGGAACCGGCTTCTCCTGGGGGGTCACACCGGCCGCGCGCTGCTCGTTCAGGACCGCCTGACGGGACTCCTCGGCCGCCTCCACCATGTCCTGCGGTACGGGCACGAAGATACGGCGGCCGATCCAGGCGGAGTAGGCCCACGCCGCGAGTACGGCCGGTATGCCGCAGACGATGCCCATGAGGATGACCCAGCCGAGGTCCACGTGGAGGAGGCCGGCCGCCGCCACCGGGCCCGGGTGCGGGGGCAGGAAGGCGTGGGTCATCGACAGGCCGGCGAGGAGCGGGAGGCAGTAGAGGATGATCGACTTGCCCGAGCGTTTCGCTGCCGCGTAGACGATCGGGGCGAGGACGAAGATGCCGACGTCGAAGAAGACCGGGATGCCGAAGATCAGGCCGGTCAGGCCCATCGCGAGCGGCGCCCGCTTCTCGCCGAAGAGGTTGAGGAGGCGGGACGCCAACGTCTCGGCTCCGCCGCTGACTTCGAGGATCGCGCCGAGCATCGTGCCCAGGCCGATGATGATCGCTACGTGGCCGAGGATGCCGCCCATGCCGGATTCGATGGTCGAGACGGCGTCGCTTCGCTGGACTGTGCCGAAGAGTTCGGTGACCGAGAGTCCTGCGAGGGCGCCTACGGCTATGGAGACCGTCAAGAGGGCCACGAAGGGCTGGAGTCTCGCCTTGATGATCAGGAAGAGGAGGAGGGCTATGCCCAGGGCGGCGACGGTGAGGAGGCCTGCGGTGCCGTCTATGAGGAGGAGTAGGCCGCCGGTGTGGGGTGGGGTTTCGGACATGGGGGGTCCTCTGGGTGGGGGGCATGGTGTTTTCGGGCAGGGGGGATCGCCGTACGGGGTGCGGGGTTTGTGGGGGGTGGTGCGGGATGGCGGCCGGGTGCGGGTGGGTGGGGGCTGATCGCGCACACGCGGCGGAGCCGCATGTCGACAGGGCCCCGCGCCCCTGACGGGCACGGGTTGCGTTGTCAGGCGTCCAGTACCGCCAGCGCGTCGATTTCGATCAGCAGGCCTGCCGGGAGGCCGACGTACACCGTCGTGCGGGCTGCCGGGGCTGCCGTCAGGTGTTCCTCGAAGTACTCGTTGTAGATCGCGTTCATCTCGGCGAAGTGGTCCACGTCCGTGAGGTAGACGCGGATCATCATCACGTCGTCCCAGGTGGCGCCGCCCTCTTCGAGGATCGCCTTGACGTTGGCGAGGGTCTGCAGGGTCTGGGCGCGCAGGGTGGGGCCGGCGGGGGTGGGGGGCCGGCCCTCTGTCGCGGGGAGGAAGCCGACCTGGCCGGCGACCTGGAGGATGTTGCCCTTCTTGACGCCGTGGGAGAACTTCGCGGGCGGGGCGGTGTGGGTCTTGGGGGTGAGGGCGATCTTTTCGGTCATACGGATTCCTTACCTGTGGTTCTGCCTGAGTACTCGCCGCTGATCTCGTCCGCCGTACGGCGTACCAGCGGGAGCAGGGTGAGGAGTTCGTCGGCGGTGACGACGACGTTGGGGGCGGAGACCGACATCGCGGCGACGACCCGGCCGTCGGCGCCGCGGATGGGGGCCGCGACGCAGTTGATGGACTCCTCGTGGCCGCCGAGGTCGGTGGCCCAGCCCTGTTCGCGGACCTTCGCCAGCTCCTTGAGGAAGGCGGGGGCGTTGGGGGTCGAACGGGACGTGTACATGGGGTAGTCGAGCTTCTCCGCGAGGGCGCGGCGCTCGGGTTCGGGGAGGTCGGCGAGGCAGAGCTTGGCGACCGCGGCGACCGTGATGGCGACCGGCTTGCCGATCCGGGAGTACATGCGGACCGGGTAGCGGCTCTCCACCTTGTCGATGTAGAGGACCTCGTTCTCCTCGTAGACGGCGAGGTGGACGGTGTGGCCGCACTGCTCGTTGAGGCGTACGAGGTGGGGGTGGGCGAGCTCGCGGATGTCGAGGTTCTCCACGGCCTCCTGGGCGAGGGCGAAGAGGCGGGCGCCGAGGCGGTAGCGCTGGTCGGACTGGCGGTAGACGAGGCCGTGTTCGTGGAGGGTGCGCAGGAGTCGGAGGGCCGTGGATTTGTGGACGCCCAGGCGGTCGGCCACCTGGCCGAGGTCGGCGGGGCCCTCGGCGAGCAACGGCAGGATGCTCAGCGCTCTGTCGACGGTCTGGCTCATCGGGTGCGTACCTCCTCCGGGGCCTGATCGGCTTGCGTCCAGCCGGGGCCGAGTCGAAGTCTCCCCCACGCGTCGTCGTCCAGGGCGGCGAGCCGGTCGGCGTGGTCGATCCAGGAGGTGCGCCGCGGTGGGGGTCCCCCCAGTCGTTCAGCCCTGGGGGAGGCTCCATGAGGGGCGGTGGTCGGGTGACGGGTGGGCGGTGGGGCGGCGAGGTCGCCGGGGGTGGTGAGGGTGGCGGCGGCCATGAGGTGGCCGTGGCGGAGACGGGCCCTGGCGGGGAGGGCGCGGAGGGTGGCGGAGAGGAAGCCGGCGGCGAAGGCGTCGCCGGCGCCGACCGCTGCGACCACGTCCACGTGGAGGGCGGGGGCGAACGTGGTGGTGTCCGTGGGGGCGCCTGGGGTGCGTTGCGGGGCGGGGCCGTGCCGGTGCGGCTGCGGCAGGTGTGGGGGCGTGCGTTCGAACAGGGTGGCTCCGCTCGCGCCCTGTTTCACGACCAGCGTGGCCGGTTCGGGGAGGAGGGCTCGGATGGCCGTCGGGCCGCCCTTGATGTTCCAGGCCTCCTCGGCCTCGTCCTCGCCGACGAACACGATGTCGGCGTTCCGTGCCAGTTCGAGGAGGACGTGGGGGCCGTCGGCGTCGGGCCACAGACCGGGGCGGTGGTTCACGTCGAAGGAGACCACCGGACGGTCCTCGCCGGGAGCGGTCAGCTCTCTCAGCAGGTCCAGGCAGCCCTCGGAGAGGGCGGCCGTGATTCCGGACAGGTGCAGGATCCGGCCCGTCCGCACCACCCCCAGGTCCACGTTCCCCACCGACATCACCGACGCCGCCGACCCCGCCCGGTAGTAGGCGACCTCGTGCGCGTCCGTCGCCCGGTCCCCCGCCGTACGGAAGTAGACCCCCGTCGGACGCGCCGGATCACGGGTCACGGACGAGACGTCGACGCCGTACCCCCCGATCGTCTCGATCAGGTGGTCGCCGAAGCCGTCGGCGCCCACCCTGCTGACCCACCGTGCCGAATGGCCTACGGCGGCCAGTACGCACGCCACATTGGACTCCGCGCCGCCGATCCCGCGGTAGAAGGAGGGGACGTCGGCGAGGCGGCCGGAGCGGGAGGGCAGGAACGTGACCATGGACTCGCCGAGCGCGACGACGTCCACGACGTCGGGGGCGTTGCCGGGTCCGGTGACGGTCACGATCGTCGTGGCTCCTCGGGTGGTGCGGTGCGAGCGCAGCGAGATGGGGGTCCCCCCGGCCGAAGGCTGGGGGAGGCTCCGTTGACCCCGCGTTGGCCGAGATGTTAGACAGCAGTGAGCGACATACGCAATGAACGTTGCACCAGCTGCAACGCTCGTGATCAGGGAGGCTATATGGCCGCTGAAGCGCTCGTCCGCCTGGCCGAGGAACGTGTGGACCACCGCTTCAAGGGCCTCCCGCCGGACGCCGACGGCCTGACGGTGGCCGAGCTCGCCGGTCAGCGGCGGAATCTGTTCACCGGTGGGTTCACCACGCCGGTGCTCGCGCTGTCCGCCGAGCGGCTGGAGCACAACCTGGCGCTGATGGAGACGTACGCGGTGCGTCACGGGCTGTCCTTCGCCCCGCACGGGAAGACGTCCATGGCGCCGCAGTTGTTCTGGCGGCAGATCGAGCGGGGGGCGTGGGGGATCACCCTCGCCGTGCCCCATCAGGTGCGTGTGGCGCGGGAGTTCGGCATTCAGCGGGTGTTCCTCGCCAATGAGGCCGTGGACGCGGTGGCGCTGCGCTGGATCGCCGGCGAGCTGGCCGCCGATCCGTCGTTCCGGTTCGTCTGTTACGTCGACTCCGTGCGGGGTGTGGAGTTGATGGACGCGGCGCTTCGGGGTTCCGCTCGTCCGGTGGATGTGGTGGTGGAGCTGGCGGCGGGTGAGGGCGCGCGGACCGGGGTTCGTACGGAGGCCGAGTGCGCGGCCGTCGCGGACGCGGTGGCGGGGGTCGGCACGCTGCGGCTCGTGGGGGTGGCCGGGTACGAGGGTGAGGTGCCGGACGCGGATCCGGCGCGTGTGCGGGCCTGGCTGCGGCGGCTCGTCGGTCTGGCCGTCGACTTCGACAAGGCGGGGCGGTTCGCTGGGCTGGAGGAGGTGGTGGTGAGTGCGGGCGGTAGTGCGTGGTTCGATGCCGTGGCCGAGGTGTTCGGTGAGATTCCCGAACTGTCCGTATCTGTACGGAAGTTGCTGCGGTCGGGGGCTTATGTCTCGCACGATGTCGGGCACTACCGGCGGGTGACCCCGTTCAACCGGGTTCCCGAGGAGGGTGCCCTGGAGTCCGCCTTCCGGCTCTGGGCCCAGGTGGTCTCCCGCCCGTCCGGCGAGCAGGCATTCGCCAACGCCGGCAAGCGCGACGCCGCGTACGACCTCGATCTGCCGGTGGTGGAGGTGGTGCGGGATGTCGGTACGGGTGCGGTTCGGCACGCGGAGGGGATCGCGGTGACCTCCCTCTCCGACCAGCACGCGTGGCTGCGTACGGCGGCGGGGGCCGAGCTGTCGGTCGGGGACTGGGTGGGGCTGGGGCTGTCGCATCCGTGCACGTCGTTCGACAAGTGGCAGCTGATTCCGGTGGTGGAGGGCGACGGGACGGTCGTGGAGTACGTCCGCACGTTCTTCTGAGAGGTCTCCGCGAGCGGGCGGAGCCCGGAAAGGTGGCAGCAGTGGACCTGGTCTTCCGTGACGCCGAGGTCGTCGACGGCTCCGGCGCCCCCTCCTACCGCGCCGATGTCGTCGTCAAGGACGGCAGGGTCGCCTGCATCGTCAAGGAGGCCGCCGCGGCGGGGTGTCAGCGGCCCGGCGCGGGGCGCGTGATCGACGCCGAGGGGCTCGTCCTCGCCCCCGGGTTCATCGACATGCACGCGCACAGCGACCTCGCTCTGCTGCGCGACCCGGACCACAGTGCCAAGGTGGCGCAGGGGGTCACCCTGGAGATCATCGGGCAGGACGGGCTGTCGTACGCGCCGGTCGACGAGCGGACGCTCGGCGAGGTGCGGCGGGCGATCACCGGGTGGAACGGGTACGGGGAGGACATCGACTTCAGTTGGCGGTCGGTCGGCGAGTACCTGGACCGGCTCGACCACGGCTTCGACGGCGAGGGTATCGCCGTGAACGCCGCGTACCTCGTCCCGCAGGGCACCGTACGGATGCTGGCGGTGGGGTGGGAGGACCGGGAGGCCACGCCTCAGGAGCTGGACCGTATGCGGGAGTTGGTGGCGACGGGGATGCGGGAGGGCGCCGTCGGCATGTCGTCGGGGCTGACCTACACGCCGGGCATGTACGCCAAGGACGCCGAACTCACCGAGCTGTGCCGGGTGGTCGCCGGATACGGCGGCTACTACTGCCCGCACCACCGCTCGTACGGGGCGGGCGCGCTCCAGGCATACGAGGAGATGGTCGCCCTGACGCGGGAGGCCGGCTGCGCCCTGCACCTGGCCCACGCCACCATGAACTTCGGCGTCAACAAGGGCCGGGCCCCGGAGCTGCTCACCCTCCTCGACGAGGCGCTGGACGCCGGAGCCGACATCACCCTCGACACGTATCCGTACACCCCGGGCTGCACCACCCTGGTGGCACTGCTGCCCAGCTGGGCGAGCGAGGGCGGGCCGGAGGCGATCCTGGCGCGGCTGGAGGACGCGGACACGGCCGTACGGATCCGGCACCACCTGGAGGTGGTGGGGGCCGACGGGTGTCACGGGGTGCCGGTCGAGTGGGACACCATCGAGATCTCGGGGGTCTCCGATCCGGCGCTGGCGTCGTACGTCGGGAAGACCGTGCGGCAGTCGGCCGACGCGCGGGGCGAGGAGCCCTGGGTCACCGCGCGTCGGCTGCTCGTCGAGGACCGGCTGGGGTCGACGATCCTCCAGCACGTCGGGCACGAGGAGAACGTACGGGCGATCATGCGCCACCGGGTGCACACCGGCGGCTCGGACGGCATCCTGCGCGGCGACAAGCCCCATCCCCGCGCGTACGGGACGTTCCCGCACTATCTCAGCCGGTACGTACGGGAGTTGGGCGTGCTGTCGCTGGAGGAGTGCGTCGCCCACCTCACGTCGCGGCCCGCCACCCGGCTGCGGCTGCCCGACCGGGGGCTCGTGCGGGAGGGGTACCGCGCGGACCTCGTTCTCTTCGACCCGGCGACGGTCGCCGCCGGGTCGACGTACGAGGCCCCGCGCACCCTGCCCACCGGCATTCCGTACGTCCTCGTCGACGGCCGTTTCGTCATCGAGGACGGGCGGCGGACGGACGTACTGGCGGGCCGGGCGATCCGCAGGGCGGGCTAGGAGTGCCGTCTACGGCTTGGGGAGTATGCAGCCGCTGCGGGTGAGGTCGAGCTTGTTGTCCACGCCGAAGCAGGCCGGGACGTGCCAGGTCTGCTGGGCGTAGTTGATGCCCCGGCGGACGGTCACGGTGCCGTTCGCGTCGACCTCGCAGGGGTTGTTGACGGTGCAGCGCGCGCCGTCCTCGTTGCCCGTGTTGTTGACGCCGACGACCTTGTTGGTGGCGGCGTCGACGACCGGGGAACCCGAGGTGCCGCCGATGGTGTTGCAGGCGGAGGTGTAACGGATCGAGTCCTTCCAGGTCCAGTCACCCTCCTTCAGGCGGTACGCGAACCCGTCGACGTCGCAGCTGTAGATCCGCTTCCAGTACCCGGAGACGACGCTGATGTCCGTGCCGGCGGCGGGGCGCGTGGTGTCGTACATCAGCGCGTCGATGCCGTACGAGCTCTTGATCTGCGCGTACGTGGTGGTGAGCTGGTACAGCGCCATGTCCGTGTCGGTCATCGTGCCGTACGCGATCTTGCTGGCGCGGAGGGTGCCGACGCGGGTGCCCGCGGAGTTGAGCAGGCCGAAGGTGCGAGTGGAGGCCCGGTCGACGATGACCTGGCCGGGGGTCGGGAAGCCGGTCTCCAGACAGTGGCCGTTGGTCATCACCAGGGCCGGGTCGTTGTCCTCGGAGGCGGGCATCCGGACGACGGAGCCGGAGCAGTTGCTGAGCGAGACGGTGCCGGCGAAGTTCACGGCCTGGACGCTGGGGCCGGCCAGGACGCCGTTCACCAGGGAGGTCGCGGTCTCGACCACACTGCCCGCCGCCATACTCCCGGCCTCGGCCGACTTTCCCGGCGCGAACGCGGCATCCGGCGCCGCGAACGCGGGCGCCGCACCCGTCCCGGTGATCACCAGGGCCGACAGCGCGGCTACGAGAGGCTTTCTCATGTGGGGGTCCCCTCTTGCGACATGAGTGACGTGAGTGACATGAGTGACGGAAGATCTTCCCGTCACGCAGTTTGTCATGCGCATTGTGAGGGCCCCGTGAGGGCGGAGCAAGGAGTTGGTTCCGGCCGGGGATCTTCGGCCACTGGGGGGGAGTTGAGGGACAGGGGGGCAGGTAGGGCTACTTGGGCCCCTTCGTCGCCCCTTGCCCCTGGCCCTGGTTGCCGCCGGAGTTGCCTCGGGTCGGGCCGGTCGCGGCGGTGGAGGAGGGTGAGGGGGACGGAGTCGCGGAGGGAGCCTCGGTCGAGGTCGAGGTCGAGGGGTTGGGGGCGGCGGCGGACGCGGTCGAGCCCTCGGAGGGGGCGCCCGAGGAAGCGGTGGGCGGTGTCGCGTCCGACGTACCCGAGGAGTCGCCCGCGGACGGGGAGGCCGCGTCCGGGGCGCCGGAGCGGTCGCCGGCCGTGGCGGAGTTCCGGGGCGTGGGGGCACTCGGGTCCACCTGGTCCTCCGAGGAGCCGAGACCGGCGAGCCCCGCCACCGCCACACCCACGAGCACGGCCGCGCCGATGCCGCCCGCGACGAGGACGCCCCGCCGCCGCGCCCGACGCCGACCGAGCGTGGCGCGCCGACCGCCGGCCGGACGAGCACGCCGCCCTACCGCGTCCGGGCCGCCCTCCGCACCCCGGTCACTCGAGACAGACGTATATGAGGCACCGCCCTCCCCTGCGGGATCCAGCCCGCCGCTCGGGATCTCGTCCAGTTGAACGGTGTCGTCGTAGGCGTTCTGCCAGCCGTGTGCGGCTGCCGGGTCTCTGAAGTGCTCGTAGGCGGGTGTCGAGGCGGCGTCGCCGTACGGGTAGTACACGTTCGGCGCCCCCTGGAGGTCGCCACCATCCGGGTCCACCCCACTCATCCGATTCACCTCATTCATCCCGCTTCGTCACCCTTGTGTCGTACGCCCTGTGGCCATGTGGGGGCAGGCCGGATCTGGAGGCGGATTCTAGAGAGGAGTGGGACTACGGGGACAGCGGGGGCGCATTTCGGCGCATAGCGAACGTCTCACGTGGTGGAAAACACGGCCCGGAAAGCGTTACCGGGCCGTAAGCTCACGGACATGCAGGTGATCCAGTCGACCAAGCTCGCCAACGTCTGTTACGAGATCCGGGGCCCGGTGCTCGAGGAGGCGATGCGGCTTGAGGCGGCGGGGCATCGCATCCTCAAGCTGAACACCGGCAATCCGGCCGCCTTCGGCTTCGAATGCCCGCCGGAGATCCTGGAGGACATCCTCCGCAACGTGTCGACGTCGCACGGCTACGGCGACGCGAAGGGACTGCTGGCCGCGCGCCGGGCGGTCGTCATGCACAACCAGACCCTGGGCATCGAGACGGACGTCGAACACGTCTTCATCGGCAACGGCGCCTCCGAGCTGATCGTGATGGCGATGCAGGCTCTGCTCGACGACGGCGACGAGGTCCTCGTACCGTCACCGGACTATCCGCTGTGGACGGCGGCGGTCTCCCTCTCCGGCGGTACGGCCGTGCACTACCGCTGCGACGAGCAGTCCGACTGGATGCCGGACCTCGCGGACGTGGAGCGGAAGGTCACCGACCGCACCAAGGCGATCGTCATCATCAACCCGAACAACCCGACGGGTGCGGTGTACGACGAGGAGATGATCCGCGGCCTGACGGACATCGCTCGCCGCCACAACCTCCTTGTCTGCTCGGACGAGATCTACGACAAGATCCTCTACGACGGCGCCACGCACACCCCCACGGCGGCGGTCGCCCCGGATCTGCTGACGCTGACGTTCAACGGCATGTCGAAGGCGTACCGGGTGGCGGGCTACCGGGTCGGCTGGGTCGCGATCTCGGGCCCGCGCGCGCACGCGGATTCATACATCGAGGGCCTGACGATCCTGGCGAACATGCGGCTGTGCGCGAACATGCCAGGGCAGCACGGGGTGGTCGCCGCGCTCAGCGGGCGGCAGACGATCAACGATCTGGTGTTGCCGGGCGGGCGTCTGAAGGAGCAGCGGGATGTCGCGTACGAGCTGCTGACGCAGATCCCGGGGGTGACGTGTGTGAAGCCGAAGGGGGCGCTGTATCTGTTCCCGCGGCTGGACCCGCAGGTCTTCAAGATCAAGGACGACCGGCAGATGGTCCTGGACCTGCTACGACAGGAGAAGATCATGGTCGTCCAGGGCACGGGCTTCAACTGGACCGAGCCCGACCACTTCCGGGTGGTGACCCTGCCGACGGTCGGGGACCTGCGCTCGGCGATCACACGGATCGGGAACTTCCTGGACGGGTACAGCCAGCCATAGCGCTGCCCGACCTGGCCGAGGCCATGGTGCGGGGACTTCAAAGCTTTCGGACTTCACTCAACTTTAGACGGAATCTAAGGTAGGCTGGTCTTCCGAGAGCTTGGAGGCCATCCCATGTACGAACCGATCCGCACCAAGTCGGTCCACAACACGATGGCCGGCACCACCTCCTCCGACTTCCCTCACCGTTCGCGTGAGGAAGAGCTGGACATCCAGCTCGCGGGTCATCTGGCGGCGCTGCTGGCCGTGACCGACGAGCTTCGTGCGCTGACGCCCTCCGCCGACCTGGACACGGCCGCCGAGCGGCTGATCCAGCAGGTGACCCGGCTGCGGGACGGGCGCCGTCCCGCCCGGTCGTCGGGTGCCGCGGCCGTCCATGAGCCGGATGCGGCCGCCGCGCTGCACCGCCGCGCGCATGCCCTCGCTGGGCGAGCCCTCGTCGTCGCCGCGTCGCGTGCCGACACCGGGGCCGCGATCCTGGCGGCGGAGCGCATGGACGCGCATTCCGCTGCGCTGGCTCCCGCTCCTGCTCCCGCTCCCGCCTGAGAGCTCGGTCCCGTTCGTTCGTTGGCGCGTGCGGGTTGTGGTGGGCTGGTCGCGCAGTTCCCCGCGCCCCTAAGACATGGGGGCACCCCTGGCTTTTAAGGGGCGCGGGGAACTGCGTGAGCAACCCCCTACAACCCGCACGTACGAACACACCGGCACCCCCCTCCCCCCCCACCCCCCACCCACCCCGCCGACCCAAGCGGAGCATCCCTTTCCGGTTGTGTTCCGGGACCGCCGCTTCACCCGGTGTTCATCGGCGACAGCCGGGAACGTTGGGTTCCGGGAGCACGCTCACCGATGTGAGACGTATCGCTGGAATCGTCCTTGCTGTTCTGCTGATCGGCGGCGTGGTGGCAGCCGTCGTGGCGGGGCGCGAAACAGAGGACAAGGGCACGGCAACGAAGACCGTGCGTGGTGTGATCGGGTCGGAGAAGGCCGAGTTCTTCGCCGATCCCGAGGTGGTGAAGGCCCTGGCCGCCGAGGGCTACACCGTGAAGACGGAGACGTCGGGTTCCTGGGCCATGGAGGGGCTGGACCTGAAGGGGTACGACTTCGCGTTCCCCTCCAGCAAGGCGCCCGCCGATGAGCTGGCCGCCAAGTACGACGTACGCGAACCGTTGCCCCGCCCCTTCTACTCGCCCCTCGTCGTGGTCACCCACAAGAGGGCCGCGAAGGTGCTCCAGCTCAACGGGCTGGCCTCGCTCGACCAGAGCCGCGGCGTCCTCGACATGGCCGCGTATCTCAAGGCCGCCGAGGGCGAGAGGACGTGGCAGGACCTCAAGGGCGCGGAGAAGCACGGCGAGTTGAGCGGGCTGCTCTACATCTCCTCCACCGACCCGACCACCTCCAACTCCGGCGCGCTGTACCTCGCCGCCGCCTCCAACGTCGCCAACAAGGGGCGGGTGGTCGCGAGTGAGAAGGAGCTGACGGACACCGCGCCCCTCATGCACGATCTGATCAGCGTCCAGGGCGCTCAGCAGACGAGCACGGACGCGGCGTTCCGCGACTTCGTCAGCGGCGTCGGCAATCCGCTCGTCCTCGTCTACGAGTCGCAGGTCGCCTCCCTGCTGGCGCAGGGCCAGAGCGTCGACGACCTGGTCGTCCTCTACCCGGACACCACGGTCCACAGCGACCACACCGTCGTCCCGGTCACGGACGAGGGCCGGGCGCTCGGTGAACTGCTGGGCGCGGACCCGGAGTTGCGGAAGCTGGCCGCCAAGCACGGGTTCCGGCCGCAGGGGGCGGCCACCGAGTTCACGGCGGCGACGGCGAAGCACACCACCTATCTGATGCAGAAGCTGACCGTCCGGCAGGCGCCCGTGCCCACCTCCGAGGTGCTGCACGAGATGGCGCGCCGGGCCCGGGGCCAGTAGGACAACGGGGGATCACCACATATGAGCACCGAAGACAGCACCACCTTCACCCTCACTCCGCCCGAGCCGGTCGCGGCCGTGCCGCGGGAGAAGGCCGGCGGTCTCGTGCCGGTCGAGGAGTCCGTACGGTCGGACATGGCCCGGAAGGCCACCGAGTACGTCCAGGGGCTCGCCGCCCTCGACGCCCGGTCGCCGGAGTTCGCGGGCCGGGTCGGGGAGATCACCGCCCTCGGCGCGGGCGAGATGCGTACGGCGGCCGCCCAGTCCAACCGCATGCTGGAGCGGACCGTGCGGAGCCTGCCGAGCAAGGGCGGGGACGCCCAGTCGCAGGTCGCGGGCTCGCTCGTCGAGCTCCGGCGCGTGGTCGAGGACCTCGACCCGCGTGATCTGCCCGCGAGCAAGGGCCGCAAGTTCCTGTCCCGGCTGCCGGGCGGCAACAAGCTGCGCGACCACGTCGCCAAGTACGCCTCCGCGCAGGGGACCCTCAACAAGATCGTGGGTTCGCTGCGCGGCGGACAGGACGAGCTGCGACGCGACAACGCGGCGCTGCAGACCGAGCGCGTGCGCCTGTGGGAGACCATGGGCAAGCTCCAGGAGTACGTGGTTCTGACCGAGGCCCTGGACACGGCCGTCGAGGAGCATGTCGCCGGCGTCGAGGCCACGGACCCGGCCGCCGCCGACACCCTGCGCGCGGACGTACTCTTCCCGGTCCGGCAGAAGCACCAGGACCTGCTCACCCAGCTCGCCGTCTGCGCCCAGGGCTATCTGGCCATGGACGTCGTACGGCGCAACAACGAGGAACTGATCAAGGGCGTCGACCGGGCCGCCACGACCACGGTCTCGGCGCTGCGCATCTCCGTGATGCTCGCCTCCGCCCTCGACAACCAGAAGAAGGTCGTCGACCAGGTCAACGCCCTGCGCGGCACCACCGAGGACCTCATCCGCGGCAACGCCGAGATGCTCTCCACCCAGAGCGGCGAGATCCAGCGCATCGCCGCCGACCCGGCCGTGGGCGCGGAGACGCTCCGCTCGGCCTTCCAACAGATCTACCGCACCCTCGACGCCATCGACACCTACAAGGTCCAGGCGACAGAGACGATGGCCGCCACGGTGGAGTCCCTGACGTCGGAACTCCAGCACGCGTCGGCGTATTTGGAGCGGAGCAGGTCGCAGGGGGCGCTGGACGGGGGGCTCACATGAGAAAGGGCGCCTTTGCAACGCTGTCGAGGTGTGCCCCCCGGGCCGCGGCCGCCATCGCACTCGCATTGGTGACGGCCGGATGCACCTCGGCCACCGAACCCCAGGCCGACCCGACCAAGTACATCCCCGGCACCCTCCGCGTCCTCGCCTCCAGCGAACTCTCCGACATGGACGAGGTGTTGGCGAAGGTCGAGAAGGACACCGGGATCAAGGTCCGCCCCACCTACATGGGCACCCTCGACGCGGTCGAACTGCTCGCCAGGGGCCGGGCGAAGGACACGTACGACGCGGTCTGGCTCTCCTCCAACGACTATCTGCGGCTGCGCCCGGACGCGGCGAAGCAGGTCGTGTCCGAGACGCCGGTGATGTCCAGCCCGGTGGCGATCGGTGTGAAGACCGAGACCGTACGGAAGCTGGGCTGGAAGCCGGAGGACGTCACCTGGGGGGACATCGAGCAGGCGGTGGCGGACGGCGATCTGACGTACGGCATGACCGACCCGTCCCGCTCCAACTCCGGCTTCTCCACCCTCGTCTCGGTGGCCTCGGGGCTCTCCGACGCCCAGTCCGCGCTCACGGACGCGGATGTCACGCAGGCGACGCCCCGGCTGAAGAGGTTCTTCCGAGGGCAGAAGCTGACGTCGGGTTCGTCGGGCTGGCTGGCGGAGGCGTACGACCGGCGCGGCGACGTCGACGCGCTGCTCAACTACGAGTCGGTGCTGCAGGCCAGGAAGGACCTGACGGTGATCCGGCCGCGCGACGGCGTCGTCACCGCCGACTACCCGCTCTCCTCGCTGGCGTCCACAAGCCAGGACGTCCGGGAGGACGTACGGCGCCTCACCGACGCCCTGCGCACCCCTCGGACCCAGCGGCTGATCACCGAGGAGACCCTGCGCCGCCCGGTCGTCGCCTCCGTCCCGCCCGCGACCGGCCTGGACACCACCCGCCGGCGCGAACTGCCCTTCCCGGGCACCCGTTCCGTCGCCGACGGCCTCCTCGACGCGTACGAGAACGAGCTGCGCCGCCCCTCCCGGACCGTGTACGTCCTGGACACCTCGGGCTCGATGGAGGGTGACCGGCTCGAACGGCTGAAGACCGCGCTCACGGACCTGACCAGCGACTTCCGGGAGCGGGAGGAGGTCACCCTCATGCCCTTCGGGTCGGAGGTGAAGAGCGTACGAACCCATGTCATAGAGCCCGGGTTCCCGAAGCTGGGGCTCGACCGCATCCGCGCGGACACCCAGGAGCTGTCCGCCTCCGGCGACACCGCCATCTACACGTCTCTGGAGAAGGCGTACGAGCTTCTCAGCACCACCACCCTGGACACCTTCACCTCCATCGTGCTGATGACGGACGGCGAGAACACCACGGGCGCGAGCGCGTCCGACTTCGACGCCTTCTACCGCGGGCTGCCCACCGAACACCAGCACATACCCGTCTTCCCCATCCTCTTCGGCGACTCCGACAGGAACGAACTGGAGCACATCGCCGACCTGACCGGCGGCCGCCTCTTCGACGCCCAGCATGGCTCACTGGACGGTGCCTTCAAGGAGATCCGTGGCTACCAATAAGGTGATGGCGTACGTCGAGTCCCGCAAGAACCTCACCGGCAGCGCCCTCGGAGTGGCCGGGCTCGGGCTGACCTTCGCCGGGGTCGCGGGCCCGTACTGGCCGGTCGTGGTCGTCGGCCTGTACGGGGCGGGCGCCCTGATCGCCCCGCCGGAGCGCCCGCCGCTGCCGGACTTCCCGGACCCCTCCGCCCAACTGGACGAACTGCGCGCCGACTTCGGCACCCTGCGCGAGTACCTGGCCGGCATCGACCTGCCGCCCGCGGCCGCCGGCCGCCTCGCGGAGCTGACCGAACTGCTCACCGCCCTCCTCGACCCCGGCTGGGTCGCCGAGGTCCTCGCCCGGGATCCGGAAGGGGTGCACATCCTGTCGAGGGCGGTCCGGCAGGACGTACCCGAGGCGGTCGACACCTTCGTACGCACCCGGTGGTGGACCCGGCTGACCCCGGGCACGGAACCCCCCGAGCGCCACCTGGAGCGACAACTCACCCTGCTCCAGGACGAGCTGGGGACCATCGCGGCGGCGCTGCGGGACGCGGAGGCCCGGCGGCAGGAGTCACACACGCGGTATCTGGAGGACCGGTCCAGCTGAGAATCAAAGGTTGGTCAGCAGCACGATGAGCAGGACGACCCCCATCACCACGGCCAGCACCTTCAGGGCGGCGTACGGGGACGGGTCCTGGCCCGGCGGGGGCACCGGCGCCGGGATGTGGGCCGGCCGGGGCCCGTTGAACACGTCGTGGCCGGTGACCGCGGCCCGGGTGCACCAGGGGCAGGTCGGCAGATGG
Organism: Streptomyces capitiformicae; assembly: GCF_002214185.1. Lineage (NCBI taxonomy): Bacteria > Bacillati > Actinomycetota > Actinomycetes > Kitasatosporales > Streptomycetaceae > Streptomyces > Streptomyces capitiformicae. The sequence continues at coordinate 5,978,884 of NZ_CP022161.1, forward strand.
GAGCCGTAGGTGTGCAGGGGCCGTACCGTGCACGCCCGTACCTGGCCGCGCTCCTTGTCGAGGGCGCGCAGCCAGGCCTCGGCCGGGGGCCGGGCGGCCGGGGCCTGGACGCCGGGGCCGAAGGCGGCACGGGCGAGGGTGAGCAGTTCGGGCGGCAGGACGGAGGGGTCGACGGTGCCGCGCGGGATGACGACCATCTCCGGGCGGACCACGTAGGAGATGCTGGCGGCGATGTTGTCCTTGACCGTCGACTCCGAGGCGCTCTCGTGCGGGACGCCGCCGAAGGGGTGGTTCCCGGCGGTGAGCAGCTGGTAGATGAGGACCGCGAGGGCGAAGTTGTCGCTCTCCCGGGTCGCGGAGCCGCCCGCCTGGCGCTCGGGGGACGAGTAGTCGGTGGTGTGCATCAGGCACGGGAACAGTTCGCCGGTCACCGGGTCGGTGAAGGCGATGGAGTCGCAGTCGAGGAACGTGACGAAGCCGTTGGCGTCGACGACGACATTGCTGCTGGAGAAGTCGCCGATGACGAGGTTGTCGTAGTGCATCCGGGCCGTCATGAAGGCGAGGTTCCAGGCGATGCCCAGCAGGAACCGCCAGTCGGCCCGGTCAGGGAAGAGCTTGAGCCGCTGGACACGGGTGAACAGGCCCACCAGCTGGACGTGTTGGGGTTCACCGAAGCGGCGCATCGCGTAGCCGAGGAACTCGCCGTTCGCGCCGCGGGCCATCGCGGTCGGCCAGGCCAGCTCGGGCGGCTGGTTGGCGTCGGTGGGGCGGGCGGCGAGCGGGGACATCGTGAGCATGCGGGTCAGCCGCCGCTCCTGGTCCGCGCCGGGTGTCTCGCGGTAGATCTTGACGACGATCCCCGCGTCGCCCTCCACCGGGAACACAGCCGCCTGCCCGCCACCCTTGAGGGGCTGCTCGGCCAGGGTGACCGCCTTGCCGTCGAGGAAGACCGTGCGGCCGCTCATGGCCGTACCTCCGAGTGTTCGCCGGGCCGATGCCGGTCGTCACGGGTCGTCACAAGTCGTCGGTCGCGGCCGGTGCCGGGCCGGGGTGGTGGCGGGCCGTCACCGGTCGCATCCCGCCGTCGCCCCCCGTCACCGGGCCAGACCTGCCGTCGCCACCCGCCGGCGCGAGCCATTACCGGTCGCATCCCGCCGCCCCCGCCCGTCACCGGGCCAGACCCGCCGCCCCCGCCCGTCACCGGGCCAGACCCGCCGTCGCCACCCGTCACCGGGCCAGACCCGCCGCCCCCGCCCGTCACCGGGCCAGACCCGCCGTCGCCACCCGTCACCGGACCGGACCTGCCGTCGCCACCCGTCACCGGACCCGAGCCGCCTTCGCCACCCGTCACCGGACCCGAGCCGCCTTCGCCACCCGTCACCGGACTCGTACGCCCACACGGTCATCCCGTTGGCGTGGTACGGCAGGGTCTTGCGGCGGTGCAGGACCAGATCCTTGTCGAAGTCGAAGGGGATCTCATGGGCGTCGAGGAGGCGGATGCGGCGCGATTCCTTGATCGCCTCCACCCGTTCGTCGGCCGACTCCACGTCCACCGTGCGCGGGGAGGCGCCCTCCAGGCCCAGGAGTACGGCCTTGGGGGTGCCGTGGCCGTGGCCGGTCGCGCCCAGGGAGCCGTACAGCTCGGCGTGGACCGTGGCGGTCCGGGCGAGTACGCCGTCCTCCTTCATCCGGACGACGAACATGCGGGCGGCGCGCATGGGGCCGACCGTGTGGGAGCTGGACGGGCCGATGCCGATCGAGAACAGGTCGAAGACCGAGATGGCCACGGTGACTCCTCAGGAGGGGGTTGGCGGGGCACTCGGCTCTCGGGCGCCCCACCACGGACTTACTGGTTGAGGCCGGGACAGAGCGGGTGCTTGTCGGCCAGGTCGACCAGGATCAGGTACAGGGGGGACGGGCCCTCAGCGGAAGACCACGGTGTGGTGGCCGTTGAGCAGGATGCGGCTCTCGCTGTGCCACTGCACGGCCCGCGCCAGTACCCGGGCCTCGACGTCCCTGCCCATCGTGACCAGCTCGTCGGGGTCGTGGGAGTGGTCCACGCGGAGAACGTCCTGCTCGATGATGGGCCCCTCGTCCAGGTCGGGGGTGACGTAGTGGGCCGTGGCCCCGACCAGCTTGACTCCTCGCTGGTGGGCCTGGAGGTAGGGGCGGGCTCCCTTGAAGCTGGGGAGGAAGGAGTGGTGGATGTTGATGGCCCGGCCCTCCAGGCGTTTGCACAGGTCGTCCGAGAGGATCTGCATATAGCGGGCGAGGACCACGAGGTCGATCTCGAACCGCTCGACCAGCTCCAGGAGTTCCGCCTCGGCCTCCGCCTTGGACTGCGGTGTGACCGGGATGTGGTGGAAGGGGATGCCGTGGCTCCGGGCGAGCGGCTCGAAGTCCCGGTGGTTGGAGACGATCAGCGGGACGTCGATGTTGAGGGCGCCGGTGCTCCTGCGGAACAACAGGTCGTTCAGGCAGTGGCCGTACTTGGAGACCATGATCAGCGTGCGGGTGGGGGCGGACGCGTCATGGAGTCGCCAAGTGATGCGGTACGCCTCGGCGACCGGCGTGAAATCGGCGCTCAGCCGCTCCAGTGAGGCGTCCGGGTCGGAGACGTCGAAGTGCACGCGCATGAAGAAGCGGTCCTGCAGCCGGTCGTCGAACTGCTGGCTCTCCAGGATGTTCCCGGAGTGCTCCACGAGGAAGCCGCTGACGGCGTGGACGAGGCCGGCCTGGTCGGGGCAGGAGAGCGTGAGGACGAACTCGCGGCCGGGACGGGGGCGGAGCGGCATGACATCCTCCAGTGGTGCGTATTGAGCAACATTGCGAGCGATACGCAACATGGTCCAAGCGGGAGAGGGTCCGGTCAAGAGGGCTGCCTTGACAGAAAGCCGTCCGGCGGGCTTGCTTGTCATGTTGCGCAATAAGAGATGAGCGGCGTAATGAGCAACTCACCTGGTTCGGCATCCATCGATTCCCCTACACCGCGGAGCGCCATCGATGACCCGCAAGGCACCTGCTGAGGATCCCGGCGACGCCCGACTGCGGGTGGGCCCACCGAAGGACTACGCCGCCGGAATCCCGGCGGTCACCTCCTCGCTGCGCCACGGAAACGCCCAGATGGGCGCACGCCGTACGCTGCTCACCCTGCTCCGGGTCAATCAGAAGGACGGCTTCGACTGCCCGGGTTGCGCCTGGCCCGAGCCGGAACACCGGCACCGTGCGGAGTTCTGCGAGAACGGGGCCAAGGCCGTGGCGGAGGAAGCCACGCTGCGACGGGTGACCCCCGACTTCTTCGCCGAGCACGCCATGGAGGAACTCGCCGGTCGCAGCGACTACTGGCTCGGACAGCAGGGACGCCTCACCCACCCCATGTACCGTCCGGCGGGCGGTGACCACTACCGGGCGATCTCGTGGGAGGACGCGTTCGCGATCGTCGCCCGGGAACTCGCCGCCCTCGACCACCCCGACCAGGCCGCCTTCTACACCTCCGGCCGGGCGAGCAACGAGGCCGCCTTCGTCTATCAGCTGTTCGTCCGGCTGCTGGGCACCAACAACCTGCCGGACTGCTCCAACATGTGCCACGAGTCCAGCGGTTCGGCCCTGGTCGAGACGATCGGCATCGGCAAGGGCAGCGTCAGCCTGGAGGACCTCTACGAGGCCGACCTGATCCTCGTCGTCGGCCAGAACCCCGGAACCAACCATCCGCGTATGCTCTCCGCCCTGGAGCGGGCCAAGGGGCGCGGCGCCCGCGTCATCGCGGTCAACCCGCTCCCCGAGGCCGGCCTGCTCCGGTTCAAGAACCCTCAGCGGCCGGCCGGTATCGTCGGCGCCGGCACCCAACTGGCCGATCTCTTCCTGCAGATCAGGCTGGGCGGCGACCAGGCGCTGTTCCAGGCCTTCAACCGGTTGCTGCTGGAAGCGGAGGACGAGGCCCCCGGCACCGTCCTCGACACGTCCTTCATCACCGCGCACACGCATGGCTTCGAGGAGTTCGCCGAGCACGCCCGCAAGACGTCCTGGGAGGACGTCCTGGAGGCCACCGGGCTGACCGAGGAAGAGATCAGGGTCGCGTTCCGGGAGGTGCTCGCCGCCGAGAAGATCGTCGTCTGCTGGGCGATGGGCCTCACCCAGCACCGCCATTCCGTTCCCACCATCCGGGAGGTCGTCGACTTCCTCCTCCTGCGCGGCAACATCGGCCGTCCCGGCGCCGGCCTGTGCCCGGTCCGTGGCCACTCCAACGTGCAGGGCGACAGGACGATGGGCATCCACGAGAAGCCGAGCGAGGCCTTCCTCGACGCCTTGGGCGCCGAGTTCGGCTTCGAACCGCCGCGTCACCATGGCCACGACGCGGTCGACACCATTCGCGCCATGCGCGACGGCCGGGTGAAGGTCTTCGTCGGGCTGGGCGGCAACTTCGTCTCGGCCGCGCCCGACAGCGAGGTGACGGAGCAGGCCCTGCGCGGCTGCCGACTCACCGTGCAGATCTCCACCAAGCTCAACCGGTCACACGCGGTCACCGGGGAACAGGCGCTCATCCTGCCCTGCCTGGGCCGCACCGAAGCCGATCTCCGGCCCTGTGGACCCCAACTGGTGACGGTGGAGGACTCCATGAGCATGGTCCACCTCTCGCGCGGACGACTCGCCCCCGCCTCCGAGCACCTCCTCAGCGAGGTGGCGATCATCTGCAGGATGGCCCGGGCAGCCCTCGGGGCCCAGGACCCCCAGGTGCCCTGGGAGGACTTCGAGACCGACTACGACCGCATCCGCGACCGCATCGCACGGGTCATCCCCGGCTTCGAGCGGTTCAATGACCGCGTGCGGCAACCGGGCGGCTTCGCGCTGCCCCACCCGCCCCGCGACGAACGCCGCTTCACCACGGCCACCGGCCGGGCCAACTTCACCGTGAATCCGCTGACCGTCCTGCGTGTACCGGAAGGCCGGCTCCTGCTGCAGACGCTGCGCTCGCACGACCAGTACAACACCACCATCTACGGACTGGACGACCGCTATCGGGGCGTCCACCAGGGGCGCCGGGTCCTGTTCGCGCACCGGGACGACCTCGCCGCCCGCGGTCTCGCCGACGGTGACCTCGTCGACATCGTCAGCGAGTACGAGGACGGCGTGGAACGCCGGGCACCCGGCTTCCGCGCGGTCGCCTTCCCGACGCCCCGCGGCTGCTGCGCGGCGTACTTCCCGGAGACCAACGTCCTGGTGCCGTTGGACTCCACGGCGGCCATCAGCAACACCCCCACGTCGAAGTCCATCGTCGTCAGACTCGAACCGGCTGTCGGGGTGCCCGCGGGCCACTGAGTGTCCATCGCCGCCGAACCGACCGACGGCCGGTGTCAGGGGCTCGTGAGGACGACGAGCTGCTGGGTCGCCCGGGTCATCGCGACATAGCGGTCGACCGCTCCCTCGATGCCCGTGCCGAAGTTGTCCGGGTCGACCAGGACGACCAGGTCGAATTCGAGCCCCTTCGACAGTTCCGGGGTCAGTGACCGGACGCGGGGCGTCGTCGGCCGGAAGTCGGGATCGCCGATGACGCAGGCGATTCCGTCGGCGTGTGCGGTGAGCCAGCCGTCGAGGATCGAGTGCAGGTCCGAGGCGGGTCCGTGGGCGACGGGGACGCCGCCGCTGCGGATGGAGGTGGGGACGTTGGCGTCCGGGAGCGCGGCCCGGATGACCGGCTCGGCCGCCGCCATGATCTCTTCCGGCGTCCGGTAGTTGATGCTCAGAGAGGCCAGGTCGATCCGGTCGAGCCCGATGCGTTCGAGCCGTTCCCGCCACGACTCGGTGAACCCGTGCCGGGCCTGGGCGCGGTCCCCGACGATGGTGAAGCTCCGGGACGGGCAGCGCAGCAGCAGCATCTGCCACTCCGCGTCGGTCAGTTCCTGAGCCTCGTCGACGACGATGTGCGCGAACGGGCCGGCCAGCAGGTCCGGGTCGGCGGTGGGCAGTTCGGCCTCGTTGACCAGACTGACCTGGGCGTCCTCGCCGCGCAGCATCGTCACCAGACCTTCGCCGTCGTCACCGTCGGCGCCGGAGTCGGCCGCGGCCGCGATCAGGTTGTCGACGACCTGGGCCATGTGCTCACGCTGGGCGGCGAGTGCGGCTTCCTGTCGACGCTTGCGACGTGATGCCTCCGGGTCGCCGAGCCGTTGCCGGGCCGCGTCCAGGAGTGGCAGGTCGGACACCGTCCAGGCCTGGGCGTCCGCGCGTTGCAGCCGCTGAACGTCGTCACGGCCGAGCCAGGGAGCGCACATCCGCAGGTAGGCGGGTACCGACCACAGGTCGGAGACGAGGTCGGCCGCTTCGAGCAGTGGCCACGCGCGGTTGAAGGCCGTGAGCAGCTCCCTGTTCTGCCGCAGCGACTTGCGGAGCAGGTCGGCCGAGACCTCACCGCCATCCGCCGAGGTGTCGCCCTCGTGCTTGTCCACCAGGATCGTGAGCAGTTCCTCCCAGACCTGGTCGCGTGCCTCGTTGTGCGGGGTGCCGGGTTCTGCCGCCTCGAACGCCGCGGCCCAGTCGTCGGCGCCCAGCCAGACGTCGGACCAGTGGGTCGTGACCGTCATGCCCTCGGTGGGCGGCTCCTCGTAGAACCTGACGGCCTTTTCGATCGCCTTCACCATCTCCGCGGACGACTTCAGACGGGCCACCTCGGGGTCGGCCTCGATCGCGGCCCCGGCTCCCTCCGCGACCAGGTCCCGCAGGGTGCAGGTCTGTACGCCCTCCTCGCCGAGGCTGGGGAGGACGTCGGCGACGTAGTCCAGGTACGGCCGGTGCGGGCCGACGAACAGCACGCCACCCCGGCGGTGCCCGAGACGGGGGTCGGAGTAGAGGAGGTAGGCGGAGCGGTGCAGGGCGACGACGGTCTTGCCCGTACCCGGGCCGCCGTCGACGACGAGGGCACCGCGCGATCCCGCGCGGATGATGGCGTCCTGGTCGGCCTGGATGGTGCCGAGCACGTCCCGCATCCGGGCCGACCGATCGCCGCCCAGGCTGGCGATGAAGGCGGACTGGTCGTCGAGCGCGGCGTGCCCGACGAATCCGTCCGAGGTGAACACCTCGTCCCAGTAGTCGCCGATCCGGCCGCCGGTCCAGCGGTACCTGCGGCGGCTCGCCAGTCCCATCGGGTCGGCGTGGGTGGCCCCGAAGAACGGCTCGGCCGCAGGGGAGCGCCAGTCGACCAGCAGCTGACGGCCCGTGCTGTCCTTGAGGCCGAGCCGTCCGACGTACACGGGCTCGGGGGCGTCCGCACCGACCATCCGCCCGAGACACAGGTCCAGGCCGAAGCGACGCAGTGCGCGCAGGCGAGCGGTCAGCCGGTGGATCTCCGCGTCCCGGTCCATCGCCGCCCTGCCGATGCCACCCGGCGCCCTGCGCGTGGCGTCGAGGAGGCCGGACACCTCGGCGATCGTCTGCTCCAGGCACTCGGCGACGGCCGCGAAGTGCTCCTCGTCACCGGCGATCAGAGCCGGGTCCGCCTTGGCGGCGAGGCGGTCGGGAAGGGCGAACACGCTGGTGGTCAGCGAGGTCACGTCAAGAGCTCCGTTCTGAGGTCGCCTGCGACATTTCCGCAGGTCCTGGCTAGGCCGGCAATTCTGCGGTACGACCGGGGCCTTGCCGCAAGCCCCCCTGTGTGTTATAAGTTGAGAGTGGCAAGGAGAGAGCGATCTCCTTGCCCTTTCTTTTTTGTTCGGCCACCCGCCCTTTTTTGTCGTTCACTCCCTTCGAACCTCGAAAATGGCCCCCTCAGATGGGGGTAGTGGATTCTCCACGCTCAGTTCATGGTTATGGGCATGGCAGAGCTGAAAACCTTCGTACTGCCTTCCACCGTTGAAGGCAGCGACACGGACAAAGCGTTGGGGCAGGCGCTCATCGCCGCCTGGCAAGTCGACGGAATCTTCCAGATTCAGGCCACTCCTGAACAGGAATCCGTCACCGGGCGGGCTCTCGAAGCGTCCCGGGACTTCTTCAGCCGTCCGCTCAAGGACAAGGCCAGAACGTATCCGACCTCACCTACAGCGGATATGTCGCGTCCGGAGAGGAGGAGACGGCCGGGGAGAAGGACGGCTCGGAGGTATTCACCGTCTGCCCCGACATTCCGGAGGACGATCCCCGCGTCCAAGCCGCATGGCCGTGCCACGGCCCCGCCCCCTGGCCGTCGGACCGGTACGCCGCGGCCATGAAGGGCTACATGGGCGCCGTCGGCGACATCGGCCAACGCCTGCTCCGACTGACCGCTCTGGGCCTCGGCCTGGACGACATGGAGCACTTCACGCGGCTCACCGACGACGGCTGGCACCACATGCGGGTGCTGCGCTTCCCGCCGGCGGACGCCACCTCGGAGCGCGGCATCGGCTCCCACACCGACTACGGTCTGCTCGTCATCGCGGTCCAGGACGACGTCGGCGGCCTCTACATCCGGCCGCCCGTCCCGGGTGAGGAACGCGGACGCAACTGGCTGCCCGACGAGTCCATGGCCGGGCGGTACGAGAACGACGAGCCCTGGACCTTCGTCACCCCGGTTCCCTCGGTGTTCACCGTCTTCCCGGGGGACATCATGCAGTTCATCACCGGTGGACACCTTCTCTCCACCCCGCACAAGGTGCGCCTGGCCGACCGTGAGCGCTACACCCTCGCGTACTTCCACGAGCCCGCGTTCCAGGCAGTCGCCCGCCCCCTGGACGCGACCGGGGCGGACGAGTTCATCCACTACGGCACCCACTTCACCAACATGTTCATGCGGTGCTACCCCGAGCGCGCCGCCACCGCGCGCATCGAGAAGGAGGAGCGGCTGGCCGTACTCGAGCGGCTGCGCAAAGAGGCCCTCAACCTCTGACTCGAGCCGTGGTCACGAAAAATGTGGTGGCCGCCGTGAACGCGGCCCGACGGGAGAGGTCATGGAGGTCGCTTGTCCACTCGGCGGCGGCCTCCTGACTGATTTCCCCCTGTGCCAGTGCCGCGGTGAGAGCCGGTTCCACCATGAGGTGGAATGCCGAGGCGTAATCGCTCATGGTCACCATGACAGGTGTCACCTCTATATCGGTGAATCCGGAATGCGTGAGGTGGGCGGCATTCCGGGTGCCCGCGTGCGGATTCGGAATCGCCGAGCAGAATGCGTCCTTGACCGCCTTCGTGGTCTTCGGGAAACGGGAACTCAGCACCATCGAGTCGAGGTCGGGATCGGCCATGACGATCGTCCCGCGCGGTTTCAGAACTCTGCTCGCCTCCGAAAGTGCCTGCGTGGGATCGTGGAAATGGACGAAGACCCGCTCGGCGCGATACCACGACAGTTCGGCATCTCCGAATTCGAGGGCGAGGGCATCGCCCTTGACGAAGCGACAGTGCGGGAACCGGGTCACCGCGGCATCGACCATGGCCTGACTGCTGTCGACACCGACCACGTCCTTGCCGAGTCGGCCGAGGTCCGCGACGGTACGCCCCGTACCGCAGCCGATGTCCGCGCCCTTGCCGGAAACTCCCTCCAGGGGGCGGTACGTGGCCTCACGCACGACCCTTCCGCTCTCGCTCTGCTCCGCCTTCCGCAGATAGGCGATGAAGTCCCTGGCCGTACCCGTCGAGTCGACGTCATGGAAACCATCGGCGAGGTCTGCCGTGGCCCCCTCCACCGGGCGGACCGTTCTCTCGTCCATCGTCCGTCCTCCTCGATGCGCGGTGACGCCCGATCTCAGGGCAGCAGACCCAGTTGACGGGCCGTCACGACGGTCTCCATACGTGAGTGGCATCCCAGCCTGCGCATCGCGCTGCGCAGATAGCTCTTCACCGTTTCGGCCCGAAGCCCGAGTTCGTCCGCCACGTCGGCGTTGGTGCGCCCGAGCGCGACGCACGACAGCACGTCGAGCTCCCGCGAGGAGAGGGCGCCGAGGCGGGGGGAGGCAGGGGCTCCGGCGCCGGCCAGCTTGTCGCACACCGCGACGACCCGGTCCCGCAGTTCGGTGTCCGTGAGTTGGTGGGCGAGCACCCGCAGCTCCGCGTATGCCTCGCGGATCGTCTCCCACTGGGGGGACGTCTGTCGGCGGGGCATCCGTCCCTCCGTCCGGCCGGAGGTCTCCGCGGGCTCGTTGAGAGCGTCGAGCCGACGCCTCACCTCGTCACGCACGGCCAGGTTCTGTTCCAGACCGCGGGCGGCGTGCATGACGGCGTCGATGGTCCGGTCACCCAGCCCGACGGACTGGCGGACCGCGCCGTACATGACGGCCCGCACCGTCCGGTTCACCACCACGGGCGCCGCCACGACGGCGTGGAGGCCCTCCGCGGCGACCATCAGGTCGTAGTGGTGGCTGATCTGCTTGGAGTTCGCGTAGTCGTTGACGGCGATGGGGCGGTGCAGCGCCACGACCTTGCCGCCGAGTCCCATGCCGAACCCGAGGGTCAGCCCGAACAGGGCTCCTGTGGTGTTGCCGGCGAACTCGGTGAGTTGTGCGTGCCGGCCTCTGGCCACGACACCGCCGAAGGCCAGATCCACACCGGTGGTGTCACGTAACGCCGTGATGCCACGTTTGACTTGGCGGTCGTCGTCCGAAACGGGGGGTGTTTTCTCTGTCATGCGACTTCCTTGTTCTGCCCGGGGACCCAGTCTGCTCCCTGGGGACGTTCACGGCTGTCGTTCGTCGATGAGCCGGAGCAGTTTCCCCGTGCGGGGATTGACGGCGAGCCGGGACGCGGGGACGCATTCCACGCTCAGCGGGTTGATGAGTCCGGCTTCGACGTGCTCGGCGAACATCGGGCGGACCTCGTCGAGCCGCGCCGCGATGGCCTTCCCCACGGTCGCGGGGTCGCCGAGGTCACCGGCGACCCGGAGCACCAGCTCGTCCTTCCCGGCCTTGCGGCGTTGCACGACCTGCATGCCGACGAGCAGTCGGCCGTCGGCCACATGCCGTACGACGGCGCGCAGGTCCTCCAGATACAGGGTGATCGGGCCCACCCGCGCGCCCTCGTCGGAGCGGCCCAGCAGCCGGAACCGGCCGTCCTCGCGGTCCACCCACTCGCCCCGGTCCCCGGTGGGGTACCGGATCATCGGCATCAGACGCCGGGCCAGATCGGTGACGACCAGTCTGCCGGGCCTGCCCGGTTCGGTGACCGGGTCGTCCGTGTCGTCGTCGAGGATCTCCATCACGGTCGCCGGGCGATGGGCGCGGTGGACCCGTGGGTCGGGGTCGTCCGCGACGGGCGCGCCCAGCATGCCGCCGTCCACGCTGCCGTACCCCATGGAACGGATCGCGGCGTTCGGGAACGCGGCCCCGAGAAGCGGGCGTTGGTCCTCGTAGAGCGACTCGCCGCCGAACATCACGAGGTGGACGTCGGTGGCCGGGCAGCTGGAGTCGGTGAGGCGGGCGGCCAGTTGACAGATGGTGGTCGGGGGACCCATGAGCGCGGTCGCGGAGAACTCGTGGATCACGTGTGCCGTGTAGTCCAGCGGGGCGGAGGCCAGGGGCAGGTGCACGTTCGGCACCGACGACTCCTGCAGGCACAGCACGTTGAACAGGAAACTGGCGTAGAGCTCACCGGCGTAGAAGAGATTGGCGACGCGGTCGCCGGGGCGCAGTCCGGCCTGGGCGAAGCCGTTGCCCTGCAGTCGACTCATGGCCAAGAGTTCCCGCCGGGTGTAGACGGAGAGCTTGGGCTCGGTGGTGGTTCCGCCGGACTTGAAGACGATGCCGTCGGTGAGCGGGCCGGTGAGTACCTGGCTGTCGTGGGCGGTGTTCGCCGCCCAGAAGTCGGAGTGGTCGAGGACGGGCAGGTCCTCGACAGGGACCGGCCCGTGCGGGAGGGCTGCGTACAGGTCGCGGTAGAAGGGCGAGTGCCGACGGGCGAAATCGACGAGGTCGGTGAGGCTGTACTCGACCATGGCGGGGAACCTCCTCGGGTGTGCGGCGGGTCGTCGGCGCGGCTGGCTTCGGTGAGGCCGGTCTTCGGTGGGGGAACGAACAGGTCGGGTCAGGGCCGGTCGTCCTCGGTCAGCCCCAGGCCCAGGTTCGTCACGTGGTAGATGCGGGTGCCGTCCGCCCACAACCATCCGTCGGCGACGGCGTGGCGACCGTGTTCGGTCTCGCCCATCTCCGTGATCTCCAGCTCGATGGTGATCTTCTTGGTGCGCGGGGTCACCTGGCCGCGGTACTTCCAGGTGATCGGCCGGCCCGGGAGCACCGGTTCGAAGCGGGGCCGCCGCAGTCCGGCACCGAGGCCGCTCTCGATGGCGTAGAACTGCAGGAGTTGGTACATCGCCTGCACACCGAGCGAGCCGGGCTGGACCGGGTCCTGGAAGAAGTGGGCCTTGAAGAACCACTCGTCGGTGTCCACGTCCTTCTCCGCCCGCAGGCGGCCGAGCCCGGCGCGTCCGCCGTCCGGCCACCAGCCGGTGACCCGGTCGAGCATCAGCAGCATGGGGCCCGGCAGACCGGGCGTGCCGTCGAAGTACCGCGCGGGACGGGTGGAGAGGTCGACGGAGAAGTCGCACGGCCGCGTCAGAGCGCGCCGTTCGGCTTCGGACGGCGACAGCCCGACCTGGTCCTCGAACGCCGCCGGCGGGAAGAAACCGAACACCGTCGTGAGGGTGAACACCGGCTCGTCGTCGGCGAAGCACTCCACACCGAACGTCTCGATGATCATGTCGCCGCTGTGCGCGATGTCGAGCAGCCGGGTCCGGGTGCGCAGCACCCGCGTTCCGGGGCGGACCTCGCCCAGTACCGTGCCCGTGCCGTCGAGGTTGCGGAACAGCAGATCGGCGTCGTGGTCCAGCGCGCTGCCGACATACGAGGCCAGCCAGCCGCCTGCCTGCAGGACGACCTCCATGAGCACCGCGAGCGGCATCGCGGGGAAGCCGTTCTGCTCGAAGTACCAGACCTCGTCGGGCACGTCGTACTCGACCTCGACGGCGCTCCCGGCGCGGGGGACCCAGGGCGGGCCCTCCACGGCGACGACCCGGCTCATGAAGTGGAACGGCGGCCCCGGCAGCCGGGCCAGCCTGCGGGCGCTGTCGAAGGGGGTGTACGCGGCGCCGAACGCCTCACTCGGCTTGCCCCAGGCGCAGGCGAGCATGGCGGCGTAGTCGTAGCGGAAGCCGTCGACCTCGGCGACCTCGGTGGGCTCATGGTGGCCGTTCAGCCCGGCGAGCGCCCGGGGCGGCACCGGTCGTCCGGTGGGCTGGACCGCCGGGGGCCCGAGGTGCCGCCAGTGGGTCAGCGGCCAGTCGGGGACCAGGCGCAGCCGGACACCTCGGGCGTGGAAGGCCTTCACCCCGTCGACCGTGCAGAGCACGTCCGCCACGAGTTCCGGCTCGGGGCCCGTGGACAGACCCGACACGAAGACCTCGTACGTCAGCCGCTCGCTGTCGGGGGTGACCTGGCCTCGGCACACCATCGCCACCGAGCTGTCCCGGCCCGGTTCGAAGCGCCAGCCGTCGCGGTCGACCGTGCATCCGGCGGCGGCGAGGTGGAAGGCCATGGCCTGCAGACAGCCCTCGAACATGAGGGTGCCCGGCATACAGGGGTCGTCGGGGAAGTGGCCCTCGAAGAACCAGTCGTCGGGTGAGACGGGGGTCTCGGCGCGGAGGTAACCGCGGCCCCAGGGGCCGCCGAAGAGGTCGAGGACCGGTATCTCGTGCAGGAGCCGCATCCGGTCGTCGCCGGTGCGGGGTGTGCGGATGTGGGCGCGGGTGAGTTCCCAGCCGGGGCCGAAGCAGTCGGCCGGGCGCCCCTCGGCGAAGGCCCGCACGGCGTCGGGCCCGAAGGACCGGGGAGTGGACGTGGTGGAGGAGGACGCGGGCGGTGGATCGAACGGCAGTGTCGGGTCGGGGGCTTCGTTCTCCGGCGTCCACAACACCCCGCCGGTACGGGCGAGTTCGGCGTCGGTGAAGAAGCCCGCCTGGCCGCCCCGCATGCTCAGCCGGAGTTCGTCCCCGACGTAGCAGTCGTAGTGGAAGAAGAAGAGCCGTACGCCGCCGTGCTCACCGTGACCGTCGATGTGGATCTCGTAGCGGAGAGTCTCGCCCGGGAGGGGCGGGCTGCCGTGGTACGTCAACTCGCAGCCCAGGAGGCGGTACACGCGCTCACCCCGGTTCAGCAGGTCGACGCCCAGCCAGCTGATCAGCAGCAGATCGGCCTGCCCCGCCTCGACCATGATGCCGGCGGGCATGCGTCCGCAGGGGTCGAGGTACCAGCTGTCGACGTGGACATCGGTCTCGGTCCAGATGGTGCCGGTCCCCATGGAACCCGGCTCGGCGTCGATGCCCGTGACACGGTCCGCCAGCAGCATCGGCGGGGCGGGCATACGGGTCTGCCGGAGGTACTGGTCCTGAGGGGCGAAGCGGGGGCCGAACACGGCGGACACGGGGCCGGTGGCCAGGCGCTCCAGGTCGGCTCGGGTGAAGGAGGGGCCGGTGGGCTTCTCGGCGGCGGGAGGCGGGTTCGGGTTCGCGCGAGTCGGATTCGGTTTCGGTGGGGCGGACGGTGGGGTGCGTGGTGGGGCGGGCGGTGGGGCGGTCATGTGCTCGGCGGTGCCGCGGCGTGCCGCCAGGGCTGCCGCCGCACGGTGGCGGGACGCCAGGAACTCCTTGTGGACCCGGGCCTGGACGGTGAGGAAGTGCCGGTGGGCCGATGCCACGGGGTGATGTCCTTCCCCCACCGCCGCCCGGTCCGGACCGGTGACCGCCGGAGCGGAGACGGTACGGACGGTACGCGCCAGGTGTCGCTCCGGGGGCGCGGGGGCGGGCGGCCTGGCCGGGCCGGGCAGCCGGGGCGCGCGGGGCATGACCTCGGGGGACGATGTGGTGTCGGGGCGGGGCAGGCTCACCTCGGCCGGGTGGGCGGGCAGAGTGATCAGGCGGGTGCCGGTGGGGTGCCGTTCGGGCCGGGCGGCGGCCAGACGGTCGTACAGCGCATCGGTGTCCGCCGGGACTCCCGCCGCCACGAGTTCGACGGTGGCGCGCAGCAGTTGGGTGATTCCCCGCCCGGCGGGCGCGTCCAGGGACACCACGATGTGCTCGCGGTCGCCCAGGACCCGGCGGATCCAGTCGGCGCAGTGACCGCGAGGGCCGTGTTCCACGAAGAGCCGGACACCGTCCGTCCACGCCTGTTCGACGGTCCGCGCGAAGTCGATGGGCCCGAGGGCCTGTTCCGTCACGGCGTCGGCGGCCGCGTCGTCGCTCGCGCGGTACCAGCGGGAGGTGGCGCAGGTGTAGAAGCGGACGCCCACGTCCGTCGTGGGCAGATGGTGCATACGCCGCCAGGTGGCGCGGATCTCCTCCAACTCCGGTACGTGAGCGGCGACTTGGTAGGGGATGTGGAGCGCATGGGTGGTGTTCAGCCGTTCCAGGACCCGCCGGCAGCCGGTCGCCTCGCCGCCGAACACACACGAGTCAGGGGCGTTGACCACCATGAGGTGCACGCACGGCTCGTCACCGATGGCGGCCCGTACCTTCTCCACCGGTTCCTCGACCTGGTAACTCGCCCACTCGGTCCCGTGTACACCCTGTCGGCGCCAGGCACGGCGCGGCACCTGCAGCTCGCCGACGACACCGTCCGCGAACAGCTCCGAGCGCCGGGCCTGGGCCGACAGACCGGTGACGTCCTGCCAGGCGCCCAGTGCGGCCAGCGCGCTGGACTCGCCGGAGGAGTAGCCCAGCGATGCCTGCGGCTCGATGCCCAGCACCGTACGGGTGATACGGGCGTGCAGTTGGCCCAGTACGGAGGCACCCCAGATCTGGTCCAGCGCGTGCCGGGGCCGTGAGCTCGTGCCCTCGTGGGCCCAGCCCACCAGGGGGTCCAGCGGGCCGCTGCGTTCCGCCACGGCGGCGAGCAGCTCCGGGAAGGCCAGCATGACGTCCGTCCCCATGCCCGGGTACGCCATCGAACCCCCGGCGAAGACGAAGGCCAGCTCCCCTTCCACGGGCCGGTCGTGGAAGGCCGTGAGGTCCGGCCGAACGCCGTCGCCCGCGAGCCACTTCCGGGCCGCCTCGGCACGGGCCGCGAGGTCGTCGGGGCCGGCGGCGGCCAGCGCGAGCCTGGCCGGTCCGTGCCGTGACTCCCGGCCGTCCACCAGCGCCTTGAGGACATCGGCGCGGCTGTCTCCGGAGAACACATGGATCCTCCGGGGGAGTTCGGCGACGTACGGGGCCGGGTCGCCGGCGTGTACCCGTATCCGCTTGCCCGGCCCGCCCAGTGGCGTGACCCCGGCCGAGGCCGTCCGCGTGCCCAGGGCCGGCCGGGCCGGGGCGCCGGGGCGGGGAACGGCCCGGTGGTGCAGAGCCAACGCGGCGGCCACGACGGCGAGGAGTCCGGTGGCGGCGTGGGGGCGCCCGAACAGCTCGGTCGGGTCGAGGTGGTCCGGGGCGGCGCCCCCGCCCGGCACATCCCCCACCGTCCACTGCCGGGCCGTGCCTTCGGGCTCGTCCGCCGCCTCCAAGTCCAGGACGGCGATCACGGTGTCGCCGTCCGCGCGGGCGCCGGTGAGCCGCTTGAGTACGACGACGAGTGCCGCGTCCCCGGCCGGGGCGTCCTGGCCGAGCGCGGCCAGCGCCGCCCGGTGGACGGGCTCGTGGGAGAGGTCGACCGCGCCGACCACCACGGCGTCGGTGTCGGGACCCCGCAGAGCCTGGACGCCGAGTTCGAGTGCCATCAGGCCGGAGGCCTCCTCGGCGCTCACCGTGAAACCGGGGCCGCTGAGGTCGAGCTGGGCGCTGATCCGGTTGGCGACCACGTTGGGCATGGTTCCGACGACGGCAGACGCGGACTGGGGGGCCTGAATCGCGTCCCGAAGGGTTCGTACACGATCGGGGTCCGGGCTCCGGTCCATCAGGTCCGGGCTCCGGTCCATCAGCTCGGGGATACGCCAGCGGGCGAGGTACCGGGCCACTTCGGGATCGCAGCCCATGCCGACGAGCACCATGGTCCGCTCCTTGGGCAGGGTGGTCCGGGCGGCGGCCTCGCGTGCCGCTTCGAGTACCAGGAGCTGCTGAGCGAGGGTCTGTTCCAGATCCAGTGGGGGGAACCGCAGTCCGTCCAGGGCCACTTCGACGGTGGAGCGGGGACCGTCGTCGCGGTCACCGCCGAGCAGCGTCTGCCTCAGGTCGTGCACGTCCTTGCCGTTGCCCACCCGTGCGCCGATCGCGACGAGGGCGATGGGATCCGGCTTCGGCTCCGCTCGGGTGGCCGCCGAGGCTCGCGGCGGGGGCGGGAGGGCCGGGGTGCCCGAGTCGTCGCCGGTCCAGGCGTCGACGATCAGGTGGGCGTTGTTGCCGCCGAAGCCGAAGGCGCTGATGGCCGCGCGGCGCGGTCCGGTCCACTCCTCGGGCTCGTGGAGCAGCCGGAGCGGGGTTCCCGAGAGCGCGTCGAGGGGTTCCTCGGCGCCGAGCGTGGGGGGACGGATCCCGGCGCGGAGCGCGCCGAGGGCCTTGAGCAGCCCGGCCGCGCCGGCGGCGGTGATCAGGTGGCCGACGTTGGACTTGACCGACCCGGCCGGCAGGTCACGCGACCCCGCGAACACACGGGCCGTGCTCCGCACCTCCACCGTGTCGCCGACGGGCGTGCCCGTGGCGTGGCATTCGAGCAGGCCGACGCTGTCGGGAGCCACGCCCGCGGCTTCGTACGCCATCCGCATGGCCCGCTGCTGGCCGTCCTCCGAGGGTACGAGCAGGCCGCCGCCCCGGCCGTCGTTGGACAGACCCACGCCGCGGATCACCCCGAACACCCGGGCGTCGGCGGCGAGCGCGTCGTCCAGGCGCATCAGGGCCACGAAGCCCGCGCCCTCGGCGGGCACCAGCCCGTCGGCGTGCCGGTGGAAGGGGCGGCTCCGCCCGCTGCGGCTCATCGCCGACAGGCTGCAGAAGCTGATGTGGAGGAAGAGGTCGTCGGCGGCGTTGACCCCGCCGGCCACCATCAGATCGGCCTGGCCCTGGTACAGCTTTCGGCAGGCGAGTCCCACCGCGTAGAGCGAGGAGGCGCAGGCCGCGTCGAGGGCGAAGCCACCGAGGCCGAGGCCGAGTCCGGCGGCGGTGAGATGGGCGGGGAGGCCGGACATGAAGCGGTTGCGGGGGTCGGGACTCGAGGCGGTCGCCTTCAGCTCACGTGGTTCACGCAGCCAGATGTGCTCGGCGTGGGCCGCCATGCCGGTCGTGGGGAACGACAGGTTGCCCAGTATCAGTCCGGCGCGGGGCAGGAGGCGCTCCTGGCCCGCCTCGCGCAGCGCGGCGGCGGCGCCGCGTGACGTCCAGTGGAAGACCTTGTCGAGGGTGGGGTCGGGCACGTGCGAGAGGGCGTGGGCTTCGGCTTCGGAGCGTTCCCTGACGTAGCCGCCGGCCCGGGTCCAGGTCCGGTCGGTGCAGTCGGCCGGGTCGCCGACCGCCCAGGTGTCGGACAGCCGCCAGCGGCCCTCCGGTGCCTCGGTCAGGCTCATCCGGCCGGTCAGGACGTTGTTCCAGAAGGTGTCGGGGTCCGGGGCGTCCGGGAGGACGCAGCCCCGCCCGACGACGGCGATCGGTGCGAAACGCATGGCCCGGCTCACTTCCTGTCCGACGTGCCGGTGGGAGAGACGAGCGGCCCGGGCGTGTCGGGGCGACGGACGAGGGTCACGTCCAGCAGTTCCGAGTGCACGGTTCCGTCCTGTTCCACCAGGGCGATGTCGCAGGTGACGTCGAGTTCGCCCGAGCCGTCCCGGGCCACCACGACGCACCTCGCCCCGTCGCCGACCGGCCCGCGTCCCGCCGTACGGATTTCGGCGGCGCCCATCGGCAGGAAGGCGGCACCGTGTGCGTGTTCGGCCCACTTCAGGGCCACTTGGAGTCCGGCGTCGACCGCGGCCGGGTCGCTGTGCCAGCCGCCGCCCGGCCAGTCCAGGGCGCGTACACCGCGTACCCGGGCTTCGGCCCCCGCGGCGGAGATCCCTTCGACCGAGGTGATCGACTGGAAGGCGGGCCCGTGGAACAGCACCTTGCCGTCGTAGATCTCCTGCGTCGGAGGCGTTTCCAGATATGCGGGGGCGTGTCGAGCGCGGCCGGTGACGGGCCGGCCGTCCGTCACGGCTTCGACCGTCGCACGGTAGTTGGGCCGTGGGGAACCGTTGGTGAGTTCGAGGAGAAGCCCGGATGCTCCGTCGGGCTTCGCCGAGCCGCGGACGGCGAGCCGGTGACCCCGGCCCGCGCGCTCGTCGAAGTCGACGAGGTCGATACGGCTGAGCACTTCGAGATCGCGCAGGACGAACCCGGCGGCGTCGGGGCGCCAGGCGCGGGCGGCGCCGAGGAACCATTCCATGACCAGGGCCATCGGCACCACCGGGGTCGTGGCGACGGAGTGGTCCGCCAGGTGGGGGTGGGAGCGGGCGGCGAGCCGTACGTCTCCCGCCACGGCCGGCGCGGGGGCCGTACCCAGGGAGGCGGACGCGTCACCGGCGGTCAGAGTGACCCTCACCTGGCCCGGCTCGCTGTGGAGTTCGCGGAGGAACGCCCGGGCGCCCGCGTCCGGCGGGATGAGGGCCACGCCGCGCGCGACGAAGTGATCCCGGAGCTCCGGTCCCACCATGCCGCCGTCCCAGGGACCCCAGGCGAGGGACTTCACCAGGCACTCCGGGCGGGACGCGGCCACGGTGGACGCGACCTGCGCCAGTACCTCGTTCGCCATGGCGTAGTCGCCCTGACCGGTGTTGCCGAACCGCCCGGCGACCGAGGAGAACACACAGACGAGGTCCAGCGGATCGTCCGCCGTCGCGGCGAGCAGCGCCCGCAGTCCCTCCACCTTCGTGTCGAAGACGTCGGCGAACTGGGCGTCGGACTTGTCGGCCAGACGGCTGTCAGCGAGTACGCCGGCGCCGTGGACGATGCCGCTGATGGGGCCGTACTCCTCGCGTGCTGTGTCGAGCGCCCTGCTCAGCGCTCGCGCGTCGCGGGTGTCCACGGACAGGTAGCGCACGCGGGAGCCGGTCGCCTCGATGGCCTCCATGGTCGCGCGTATCTCACGGACGGCCAGGACGCGGGCGGCGTCGGCGGCGATCTCCGCCGGTCCGGGCGTCTTCCCGCCCTCTTGGCGAGCCCGGGCGACGAGCAGATTCTTGAGCTCGGTGCCGGTCGTGGCCTCGGTCAGTCCGGGCGGCTCGGCGGTCAGTTCGGTGCGGCCGAGCAGGACGATGGAGGGCAGGTGGGCCTCGGCGAGAGCGCGTAGCGCCAGGGCCGTGACTCCTCGGGCGCCGCCGGTCGCGACGATCACGGAGTCCGGGCCCAGTCGGTCGGAGGGCTCCACGTCGATCTCCGCCGGGGAGGGCGTGTCCAGCAGGGTCCGGCGGCTGCCATCGGCGCACAGTCCGATGTCGGTGGACGACCCGCCCCGGAGCAACTCGTCGGCGAGGGCTTCGGCAAGGGCATCGGCGTCGCGGTCGCCGCGCTCACAGTCGACGGCCTTGACCCGGGCCTCGGGCCACTCCTTCGCGGCGGTCCTGGCGAGACCGGCCGGCCCGCCGAGCCAGGCTCGGTGCCCATGCGTCCCGCCGAGGCCGAAGTCGCCCCCGGTGTCCTGGACCGTGACGAACACGCCGTCTCGCTCGGCGATGAGCCGCGCGAGGGAACGGGCGGCGGCGAAGGCCTCGCGGTTGACTTCGGTCGCCTCTTCCGCCGTGGGGGCCGGGCGCAGGCCGGCGAGCAGTACGACGCCGCAGATGTTCTCGTCGGCCGAGTCGGCCAGGTCGGTATCCGTGGTGACGGTGGCGTGGACGCCGGATTCGCTCAGTCGGTCGACGAGGTGGTGGGCCACGCCCGTCCCCTCGTCGGTGATGAGGAGCCGCCCTCCCCGTAGACCCGGCAGTTCCAACCCTGGCAGGGGCGCGGGCACCATCGTGGTGACGGCCCGGGCGAGTGGCGGCGGAGGGGGCAGCGGCGGGGACGGGGACGGGGACGGGGACGGGGACGGGGCGAGCGTGGTGGCGGGCTCGGCGGTGGGGTTGGCGCCGCCATCCGCTTCGCGAAGCTTGTCGGCGATCTGGCGGAGGGTGCGCAGGGGTGCGAGTGCGTGGGGGTCCACCGTGGCCAGGCCGGGCACCTTGTCGCGCAGCGCGGACAGGATCTGCACGCGCTTGATGGAGTCGATGCCGAGATCGGTCTCCAGTTCCATGGAGAACTCGAGGATGTCGGCCGGGAAGCCGGTCTTCTCCGCGACGACTTCCAGGAGGAGGGTGTCGACGTCCGTGGGGTCACCGGTCTCCGCGGGGACGTCAGGCACCTCGGGTACGACGAGGGGAGCGGTGGGCGGTTCCGGGAGTGCCTGCGCCACAGGCACAGGCACAGGCACAGGCCCAGGCACAGGCCCAGGCACAGGCATAGGCCCAGGCATGAGGTCGGGCGACGGCGTCTCGAAGGTCCGCAGGAAGTGCAGATGGGTTTCGGCCATGGTCCGCTGGAACTCCGCGTGGGCTTCCGCCGCCTGACGCTGTGTTTCCTGGAAGGCCTCCAGCCAGGGGTCGGCCGCGGCGACGGGAACGGTGTCCTGTGCCACCTCGGCGGCCACGGGACCCGGCAGCGCCTCGACTCCGCCAGGAGGCGGATAGAGGGCACCGTGGTTGGCACCGGAGATCGGCACGGCCATCCGGGGGCGGGGTCGTGGTACGGGGTCCTCCTGGGCGGGAGCAGCCTCGTAGGCTCCGCACAGCGTCTCCAGGTCCAGGGCGATTCCGGACACCGCCAAGAGCCCGAGCGCCTGTTGGAGAGCCGTGAGCCCATGCACTCCCCGGCGGTCCAGGCTGACGGCCAGATGACCGCGGTCCCCCAGGATCTCCCCGGTCAGCCCGGTCAGGACGGTGCCCGCCCCGACCTCCACGAACGTGCGCACACCCGCCTTGTACATCGCCTCGATTCCGTCGACGAAGCGCACCGGGGCCAGCAGGTGCTCGGCGAGGCGGTCCCTGATCTGCGCGGCGGATTCCGGGTAGGGCTGTGCGTCGGCGTTGCCGTACACGTCGATCCGCGGCGGGCGTAGGGCGAGTCCGCCGAGGAAGTCCGTGAACGGTTCGGCGGCCCCCGCCATGAGAGGGCTGTGGAACGCCCCCGAGGCCCGCAGCCGTCGGACCGTGACGCTCATCTCCCCGAGCCGACGCTCCAGTTGGGAGACGGCGTCGGCCCGCCCGGACAGGACGACCTGGTCGGGGGCGTTGTCGTTGGCGATCCATACGGCGCCGTCGACGCCGTCGACGCCGTCGGCGTCGTCGAAACCGTCCAGCAGTCTGGCGACGTCCTCGCGCGGGACACCGACCACCGCGAGCATGGCGCCCGGCTCCGAGGAGGCGTCGCGCATCAGTTCCCCGCGCCTGCGGGCCAGACCTATCAGGGAGTCCTCGTCCATGACACCGGCGGCGTGCAGGGCGACCAGTTCCCCGAAACTGTGCCCGGCGACGCAGTCGGGCTCGATGCCCGCCGCGCGCAGTACGGCCAGCAGTGCCGCGCTCTGCACGGCCAGCGCGGGCTGGGCCCACTCGGTCCGGGTGAGCAGGTCCTGCTGGGCCGTGCGCTCCTCGTCGGTGAAGGCCGGGACCGGGAACACCACCCTGTGCAGGGGGAGTTCGCCGGCGAAGGTGAGTCCGGCCGCCCGGTCCCACGCCTCCCTGACCGCGGGGAGGTGCAGGGCGAGATCGGCGCCCATGCCGGTGTACTGGCTGCCCTGTCCGGAGAAGAGCAGCGCCAGCTTTCCCGGCACGGCGGGCCCGGTGCGGTAGGCGGTGCCGTCCGGTGTGGTGAGCGGGAGCTCGGGGTTGCCACGGATCTGCGCGGCGACCCGCGTCACCTTGTTCGCCAGATCCGCCGGGTCCGACGCGGTCAGCGCGAGCCGGTAGGGATCTGAGGGGCGGAAGGCACGCTGAGCCTCCCTGGCCGTGTCCGCCGGCCCTCGCTCACCGCCACCCTTCGCCGCCGCCTCCGCCCGCGACAGCAGTTCGTCCGGCGAGGAGCCACTGAAGAGCAGCAGTTCCGTGGGCGCCGTCCGCACCGGCGCGGCCGGGCGTGCTCGCGACCCCGGCGTGGGCACGTACTCCTCCAGCGTCACGTGGAAGTTGGTCCCGCCGAACCCGAAACTCGACACCGAGGCGCGACGGGGCCGGCCGGGGGCCTTGACCCATGGACGTGCCCGCGTGTTCAGGTACAGCGGACTGCGGTCCAACTCCAGTGCGCGGTTGGGGCGTTCCACCTTGATGGTCGGAGGCAGGACCTTGTGCCGGAGCGCCAGTACCGCCTTCAGCAGTCCGGCGGCACCCGCGGCGGACTTGGTGTGCCCGATCTGCGACTTCACCGAGCCGAGCGCGCACCACCGGCCGTCCTGACGGCCGGACTCCGCGAACACCGTACGCAGCGCGGTGAACTCGGCCGCGTCACCCGCCGTGGTCCCGGTGCCGTGCGCCTCGACCAGCTCGACGGAGTCGGGCCCGTACCCGGCGGCCGCGTAGGCCCGCCGCAGCGCGCGGGCCTGTCCCTCGGGTACGGGGCTGTAGATGGCGCTGCCCCTGCCGTCGGAGGAGGTGCCGATGCCGCGCAGTACGGCGTGGATCCGGTCGCCGTCGCGTTCCGCGTCGTCCAGGCGTTTCAGCGCGAACATCACCAGCGCCTCGCCCAGCATCGTGCCGTCGGCGGCATCGGAGAACGGGCGGCAGTCGCCGGTACGCGACAGCGCCGGCGTCTTGCTGAAGCACATGTACATGAGGATGTCGTTGAGGGTGTCGACACCCCCGGTGATCATCAGGTCGGCGGTGCCGACCGCGAGTTCGTTGGCGGCGGCGGTGACGGCGGCGAGGGAGCTGCCACAGGCCGCGTCGGTGGTGAAGTTGGTGCCGTGCAGGTCGAACCGGCTGGCGATGCGGCCGGCCACGACGTTGCTGAGCACCCCGGGGAAGGACTCCTCCTGCCAGGGCACGTAGTGGGCGGCGATCCGGTCGCAGATCTCCTGGGCCCGCTCCTCGGGGACACCGCTCTCCCGCAGCGACTTCAACCACACCGGCCGCTGCATCCGGTTGCTCATGGTGTGCAGCAGTTCCAGGGCCGCCGTGCCGAGGATGACGCCGGTCCGTTCCCCGTCGAACGCGGCCCGGTCGCCCAGCCCCGCGTCCGCCAGCACCTGTTCGGCGACCGCCAGGGCGAGCAGCTGGGTGGTGTCGATGGCGGACAGCGCGTTGGGCGGGATCCCGTACGCCGACGGGTCGAAGTCGATCGTGGGGAGGAACGCCCCGCGCCGGGCATACGTCCGGTCGGGGGCGGACGGGTCGGGATCGTAGTAGTCGTCGATCAGCCAGTGGTCGTCGGGCACATCGGTGATCAGGTCCTGGCCGGTGAGAACATTCCGCCAGAAACCCTCGGTCGTGGAGGAGCCCGGGGTCAGTGCGGCGGTCCCGATGACGGCGATGGGGACCTGAGAGGGACGTTCGGGGGATGCGGTCATGGCGGTTCTCCGTCTGCAGCACGTTCGGGGATGCCGGGCGGTTCGGTGCCCAGGGGAGGCACAGGGGGGATCCGGGAGGTTCAGGCCAGCCGTCGCGGGCGGTAGGCGAAGGCGGCGGCGGGCAGCGGGACGCCGTGGCTGCGCAGCTGCTGCGCCCGGGTGACGACGGCCGCGCCTTCGAGAAGGTTCAGGGCGATCTGGACGGCGGAGCGGTTCTCGGGGCGGCCGAGGAAACCGTCCCTCGTCCAGCGGTTGAAGGCGCCCATCGCGGGGCCGCACCAGATCTGGTAGTCGGTGCGCCGGTCCCGCTCGCCGGTCATGGCCCAGCGGCTGGACCGGCCGAGGTAGGAACGGAAGAGCAGCGCCATACGGTGCTTGGGGTCCCGTTCCGCGCGGTCGAGCTGCCCGGGGTCGCGGTCCTGCCAGTACCGGTGGGTGCCGGCCCACACTTCGTCGAGCGTGCCCCGCAGCACGTTCCGCTCCAGCCGGGTCCGTACCTCCTCGGGGATCGCCTCCAGGGAGTCGTACGAGCGGTACACGTCGTAGAGCTGCTGGGCGCGGGCGGCGAACATCGTGCCCCGGCGCAGCACTTGGAGCTGGACGCCGAGTTCGAACATGTCGGAGGCGGGTGCCATGGTGACGTCCGCGACATCGGCCGCGCCGAGCAGCCTCTTGCCCTCGTCGGACAGTCCCGCCTCGACGGACACCTGGTTGACCGAGCCGGTGACCACGTAGGCAGCGCCCATGGCGAACGCCGAGGCCACCGCCTGCGGGGTGCCCAGTCCGCCGGCTGCTCCCACCCGCGGCGGAGTGCGGTAGCCGTGGCGGGCGGTGAGCTCGGCGCGCAGGGCGAGCACCACGGGCAGCAGGACACCGAGCGGACGGTTGTCGGTGTGGCCGCCGCTGTCGGCCTCGACGGTGATGTCGTCGGCGACCGGGACGAGCGCGGCGAGATCCGCCTCCCGCTCGGTGACGTCGCCGCGTTCGACGAGGGCGCGCAGGAGTTCCGGTGGGGCGGGGGACAGGAACTGCTCGGCCACCTCCGGTCGCGACACCTTCGCGAGGATCCGGGTACGCCGGACGACATGGCCCGACGGGTCGGTGGTGAGTCCCGCGACGGCGCATCGCACCACCGCGGGGGTGAGGGCCATGTAGGCGGAGGCGGACACGGCGGGGACGCGGCGGTTGATCAGCAGGGCGGCCACTCGCTCTTCCAACTCCGGCTCCTGCGGGGAGTGGATGAGGTTGACGCCCCAGTTGCGTCGGCCGTCGAGCCGGGCCCCGAGTTCCGCGACGGCCTGCTCGACGGCCCGGTGGTCGAGTCCGCCGGCGCCGAAGAACCCCAGCAGATCGGCCCCCGCCAGTGCGGTGACCATGCGGGTGGTCGCGATGCCATTGGCCATCTCGCCGCCGACGTACGGGAAGCGCACGGTGTGGTCGGCGCAGAAGGAGTGGTCGCCGAGCCACTCGGGGTACAGCGGCGGCAGCGTGCCCAGCACGTGATGCCGACCGTCGGCGCACAGCCGGTCCCGCGCGGCTTCGCTGCCCGGTGACAGCCCTACGCGCCCGGTGGACCGTTCCTGGACTATGTGCACCGGTTCCCTCACGCGGTGCGCGTGGCGGACGAGTGCGTCTTCGGAGAAGTCCGGCGCCCAGGGGGTGACGCTGTGTCCGTGTTCGTTTGCGGGTCCGTCTTCGGTTTCGGTTTCGGTGAACATGTTCTCTGTCACCATGTTCCGTTCCTTGTCCGGCGCTTGTGGGCCTAGGGGCCGGTGGGGGAGGCGAGGACGCGGTCCTCGGTCCAGTCGACGGTCAGTTCCCGGCGGGCGAAGCGCCAGCCGTCCGTCGTACGCCGGTAGGAGTCGTCGTAGCGGATGGACCGCAGGCGCAGTCTGGGCGCTTCCTCGGCCGGGTAGATCTCGTGCGCCAGGCAGTACGTCTCTCCCGTGGCCCTGTCCCCGGACAGCCGGACCGTGTGGTTGCCGACGAAGTGCGTGGTGACGATGCACGGCGCCAGTACGGACAGGGCGCTCGTCCAGCCGTCGCGTCCGTCGAAGACGCGGGGTGGCCGGTCGGTGCGGGACGTGCGCCTCAGGACCAGTTCGCCGTCCTCGTCGAAGAGCGACGCGAACAGGTCTGTCATCCGCCGGTCCAGGGCGCAGGCGTACGTGTCGACGAGTCGGCGCAGGTCGAGCCGGTCCCGTACGTCCTGCCAACTGTCGCTCGGGGAGGTGGAGTCGGTGCTGTGGGTTGGTGGGTCGTTCAGGTGGTTCGGAGGGGTCACGTGGTCCGTCCGGTGGGTGTGGGGGGTTGCGTGGCGCGGGACAGGCGGCGCGGGACAGGCGGCGCGGGACAGGCCCTAACCGCCGAAGGTCTTCGGGGCCACGGGCAGGGGCAGTCCGAGCCCGTGGACGATGCGTTCGCCGATCGGCTGGAGCAGCGCGTACAGGCGGTGCGCGCGGTCGTCGCCGAGGGAGTTCCAGGGCACGGCGGCGAAGCGGTCGGTGAGTTCCTCCACCGTGTCCCGGGCCGAACGGCCCTCGGTGGTGAGAGCGCCGGCCGGGTCCAGCAGGCCGCGGTCGCGCAGTCGTCGCTCGCCGTCGGCCCATTCCTCGTCGGTCCAGCCGCGGCGTGCCTGAATGCTCTCGCGGATCTCGCCCCCGGCCGCGGTGATCGTCACGAGTGCCTCGACCCCGTCGAACCCGGCATGCGTGAGGGCGGCGACGTGCCCGTCGCCCCGGTGCTCGCGCAGGGTGGTCGCCGCCTGCCACAGCGCCAGGTGGGGTGGCTCGGGGAGTTCGAGAGCGGCGTTCGCGGCGCCGAGCGGACGGCCGGGCGCGTCGCCGGCGGCAGCGGCCGCCGCTGCCGCCAGCGACGCGGCCTCGGCGATGTCCGGACCGTCGACCTCGTCGCCCAGCAGCGCGCGCAGCGCCGCGTCCACGCCGGCCAGCCGGGCGGTCAGCACGTCGTCAGGGAGCGCCATTTCCCACACGGAGGGGATCGCCCGGGCGACCAGGCTCGGTTTGAAGTGGTGGAAGAGCGCGGTGACCACGGCCGCAGGCACGGGGCCGAGAGGGGCCGCGCGTCCGCCGAAGTAGCCGCGCCAGGTGCCCTTCAGACCGATCTCCCGGAACGCCTCCTGAACCTGGGGCGCGTAGTAGAGCACGGCATGGTAGGGCTCGAGGACGTCGTGCAGGGCCCGGACGTGGCTCCGCGGCGCCACGGTCGGCGCGCTCACCGGACAGCCCCTTCCACGAGTGTCTCGTTCGTCTTGTCCGTGTCGTTCGTCCCGGACGGCTCTGCCGCTCCGCCGGGGCCGGACGCCGTGGGGAAGTGCAGCAGTCCCGGCAGGCCCCGCTTGTCGATCTCGTTGGCGATCATGAGGCGTTGGACCTCGGAGGTGCCCATCCAGATCCGGTCGACGCGGACATCGCGATAGAGGCGCTCGACGGGGTTGTTCCGCATGTAGCCGCGTCCGCCGAAGATCTGCACCGCGCGGTCGACGACCCGGCCGGCGGCCTCCGTGGCGGACACCTTGGCCATGGCCACCTTGGCGTTGAGGGTCTTCGGGTCGCCGCCCCGGTCGATCTCCCACGCGGTGCGGTACACCAGCATGCGGTTGACGGCGATGTCGGTCGCGGAGTCCGCCAACATGGCCTGGATCAACTGGTGCTTGATGATGGGCTTTCCGCCCTGCACCCGCTCGCGCGCCCAGTCCGAGGCCAGCCGCAGGGCACGCTCGGCGGCGCCCACGGCGTGCGCCGCGACCAGGACCCGTTCCTCGAAGAAGGTGGCCTGGACGAGCGCGAGCCCGTCGCCCACCGCCCCGAGGACGGCATCGTGACCGACCTCCACGCCGTCGAAGGCGAAATGCGGGTGCTCGTAGGCGAAGTTGTGGGTGTAGTGAGGTGTGTCGACCAGCCGTACGCCGGGCGCGTCCTTGTCGACGAGGAACATCGTCGGTGCTCCGTCGGGCTGGACGACCGCCAGAACGATCAGATAGTCCGCCAGATCGCCCAAGGTGACGAACCATTTCTCTCCGGTGATGCGATACCCGTCGGGCGAGCGCTCCGCGACGGTCGCGATGCGCCGGGGGTCGGAACCGGCGTCGGGTTCGGTGACGGCTCTGGCACCGAAGCGCTCACCGCGGTTCTCCGGGATGAGATAGCGCTCGCGCTGTTCGGGGGTGGATGCGATCAGGGCGGCGGCGGTCGGCCTCCACACCGCGGCCCACAGTCCGTTGGTGAGGGTTCCCAGTTGCTCTTCCACGGTCACCTGCTCGATCCAGCTCAGGCCCGCGCCTCCCCACTCGACCGGCGCGTTCATCGCCTGGAGGCCGCTGGCCAGTACCGTCCGGCGGAGGGCGGCCCGGCTCTGCGGGCTCAGACCGTTGTCGGCCTCGCATTCGTCCTCGTAGACCGCGATTCTCCGGGTGAGGTCGACAGCGCTTTCCCTGAGTTGGGCGAGACGGGGAGAGTAGGAGAAATCCATGGGGGTCCTCTCGGGGTGCCTCTTGTCGGGGCGCCTCTTGGGCCGTGCGAGCGTGAAGCTGCTGGGTACACACCACGGCTCCGCGTCCGGCGGGCCTTGAGTCGGAGGGATGGCGCGGGGCTCGTACCCCGTGCTTGGGCGACATCGAGGGGTCCGGGTCGGCCGGCCCCACCCTGGGCGGAGTTCCCGGCGGAATTCTTCACGCTGGGAACGACGGGTCGTGCGGGCGGCGCGTCCCGGCCGGAGCCGGAGACGGCTTCTCGCTGGCACCACCATGAGGGAAACCGGGGCGCCGAGCTACCCCCGTATGAGGGGTAAGCGGAGGGGATCACTCCCTGAGAATCCGGTCAAGCGGTGACGGGCGGCGTGATGTGGTGCCAGGCTCGATCGGCCGGCTGCGACTCTACGCGCATCGCCCATCAACGGTGACTCGGCAGTAACTGATAAGCCGTCAACTATGTGGCCGGTGTGGACTATTGACGCGGAAGAGGCGCTTGCAGAACTGTTCTCCCGACGACGGGGGCAGCCGCAGCGACGTGTTCTGCACACTGCCGCCCAGGTAAGGAGTCGACCCGGTCATGCTTCCGGCGGAGGACAGCGAAGAGGCCGCGGCCACCCGCGCCGCGGTCCTGACGCTGCGCAGGGAAAGCGGTATGCCCGTCGCCGGCGCGGCCTGGGTCGTCGGACCGCGGCAGCTGCGGATCAGCGAGACGAGCGGGGTGAAGTCGCGGTACCGCCGAGGGTCTCCCGTGGCGGCCGGGACCGGACTGATCGGCAAGGTGCTCACGACGAATCGGCTGGCGGCGGTGAGCGACTACCAGGCGGCACCCCAGATCAGCCAGGAGTGCGACTCCTTCGTCGCGGCGGAGGGCGTCAGAGCGATGGCGGCGGCCCCCGTGATCGTGGGGACCACCGTACGAGCGGTCCTCTTCGTGGGATCGCGCGACGCCGTACGACTGGGCGACCGCGTACTGACAGCGGTGACGGCGGCGGCGCGCGACCTGGAGCAGTTCCTCGCCTCCCACGAGCAGGTCCACCGGCTGCTCTCGGAGGCCCGGGCCGCACGCGACAGCGCCGCGCCCCGTGACGGCGCGGCCCTGGCATGCGTCCACGAAGCCTACGCCGAACTGCTGGACCTGACCGCGACACTCGACGACGGTCACCTCAAGGCACGCTTCGACGAGGTGTGTTGCCTACTGGAACAGGGCTGCTGTTCCGAGCGGACACCAGCGGGGGAGCCGACCCGTCTGTCGCCCCGCGAACTCGACGTCCTCGCCGCGGTCGCCGCCGGCTGCACCAACCTCGACATCTCCGACCGGCTCGACATCGGCCTGGAGACCGTCAAGGGCTACCTGCGCTCGGTGATGCGCAAGCTCGGCACCAGCACCCGCTTCGAGGCGGTCACCGCGGCCCGCCGGGCGGGGCTGCTGCCGTGAGCTGTCATGGAGACCCGGTGGTCGTCCTGGTGGTCAGGTGTCGGAGGCCGGTGGCTGCCAGGTGGCACGGACCAGGGCCCGCTCGGTGGCGGAGAGGTAGACGGCCGCGGCGAGCCAGGCCCGTGCGTAGCGGTCCGGGTCTGGCTCGTCGATGCGGCCGAAGACGTCACGGGTACGGCGGTCGGCCTCGGCGGTGAGGGTGGTCGCCAGGTCGGCGGCCGCCTGGAACCCGCTGCGCCGCAGGGCCGCCCGGCCGCCGCCACGATCGCCGTCGCGGGCGGGTTCGGCGACGGCCCGGCGGCCTCCGGACACGGCGACCTCGACCAGTCGGCGCAACCGCCACAGCGGGGCCTCCGCGAGCGGGTCGACCGGGACGCCGTCGAGGCCGGTCGGGGCGGGCAGGGCGTCCGGCGGCGGGAAGTGCGTGCCCTGGAGACGGTCGTAGCCCAGGTCGGCGTGGCCCTGCCAGTCGGTCGGCAGCCGCAGCGTCGCCTCGGCGTCCGACACCGGGCCCACCGCGAGCGGGCGCAGCGTGGCGGCGCGGTCGGCGTCCAGGCGGCCGATCACACGCAGCCGCAGACCGGGCCGGGAGGCGAGCTGACGGAAGTTGGCGGTGTGGGCGAGATCGGGATGGCCGTTGGCCGGTGCCAGCCGCACCAGCGGGCCGTCCACGACCGGTTGCCCGGCAGGTCCCAGCTCGCGGGCGAGCAACTGGTCCCCTGCCGCCCCCACGAGGACCACGTCACAGCCGATCGGCTCA
Organism: Streptomyces capitiformicae; assembly: GCF_002214185.1. Taxonomy (NCBI): domain Bacteria; kingdom Bacillati; phylum Actinomycetota; class Actinomycetes; order Kitasatosporales; family Streptomycetaceae; genus Streptomyces; species Streptomyces capitiformicae. The sequence continues at coordinate 6,009,993 of NZ_CP022161.1, forward strand.
CGCAGCGCCTGCTCACCGCGCTCCGGGTCGGCCCCGGGGCTCCCCGTGAGCCGTTCGGCGACGGCCTCGGCCAGGGGGCGGGCGAAGAGGGCGGCGAGCGGGCCCGCCGTCCAGGGCAGACCGGTGACCGGAGTGGCCCGTACGCTCTTGCCGGAGCCGAGACGGCCGTCCGGGGAGAGCGTGGCACCCGTGATCAGCAGCCCGCCACGGGCGAGTTGGGCATGGTTGAGACTGCCCGAGCCGAGCGCGACCGTGGCCGTGGCGGCGCCCCGGGCGCGGGCCGGACCGCCGGGCTTGACGTCGGCGAGGGAGAACCAGCGTCCGTCGTCGGAGACGACATGGGTGACGACACCGCCATAGCCGGTGGCCGCGATCACCGGCTCCCGGAACACCCCGTGGACCCGCAGGCCCCCGCCCGGCCGGTAACCGCGGCGGGCGGTGCCGACGAGACCCGGATCGGGGTCCGCCGCTGCCAACAGGCCAGTGGTGAGGAGCAGTTCGCGCAGGCTCGCGACCAGATCGGCGAGCCGGTGGCCGTCGTGGCGGGCCCGCGCGCCGCGCAGTCCGCGGACGACCCGTAGGGCTGCCGCCTCGGCGCGGTGCAGCCCGGCGAGCCGGGCCGTGTGCGCCGCCCGCAGCAACTCCGCCTGCGGCACGGCGCCGGCGGCCGGCACCCCGGCGGCGAGCACGGCCGCGGTGGCGGTCCAGAGGCCGGTGGCGGCGGTTACCTGGGCCTTGGTGGGGCCGGTGGCCCCGGCGGCTCCGGTGGGTCCAGTGCGTTCGGCGGAGTCGGTGGCTCCGGGAGTGGCGGCCTTCGTAGCACTACTGTTCTCGCGGGCCTTGGAGGCTGGTTCGCCCGCTGATACGGCGTCACCCTCGACGTCATGCGCGACGGTCGCCGTTTCCGCGTCGTCCGTGGCCTCCGGTGCGGGCATGGCCTCCGCGTCGGCCACCGGGCAGGCGCCCAGGACCGCGGCCCGGTGCAGGCATCGGGGGGCGAGCAGGCAACTGCACACCGCCTGCCCGGCGTCCGTGACCGCGCCCGAGGGACCCGGCGTGAGGGTGACCTCGGCGTCCTCGCCGCACCGGATGCGCAGGACACCGCCGTCGGCCGTGACGGGCACGGCCGCGTACGACTCGATCGCGGCGTCCAGCTTCTTGCGCAGCCGGGAGGTCAGGCTCTCGACGGCGGTGGCGACCACCTCGGGTGCCACCGGGGGCAGTTCGGCGTTCATCGGGTCTCTCCGCGGAGGCGATCGCCCACCCAGCGGGCGAGGGCGAGGGGACTGAGGGCGGCAACGGGCATGCCGGCCGCGACGAGCTGCTGGGCGACCGGCACGGAGTAGCGCGGCGTACCGGTGTGGTCCAGGGCGGCACAGCCCATCAGGTGCACCCCGGAGCTCGCGAGGGCCCGTACTTCGCCGAGGAGCCCGCCCAGCGGGTAGCCCTCCTCGAAGTCGCTCACGACGACCACGAGGGTCCGGCTGGGCACGGTCACCAGGGAGCGGGCGTGCGCGAGCCCGGCCGCGATGTGCGTGCCGCCGCCCACCCGTACCTCCAGGAGCAGCGACAGCGGGTCGTCCACCCGGTCCGTCAGGTCGATCACATCGGTCGAGAACGCGAGGAAGTGGGTGGACAGGGTGGGCACTCCGCCCAGGACGGCCGCGGTCAGCGCCGACCAGATGACGGACGCCTCCATCGACCCCGACACGTCGACCACCAGGATCAACCGCCAGTCCGCCTCCTTGCGGGAGCGGGTGCTGAACACCGGCCGCTCCGGTACGACCACGGTCCTGCCGTCGGCCGTGCGGCGCGTGTGCGCCAGGTTGGCGCGCAGCGTGCGCGGCAGGTCGAGCCGACCACCGGGACGGCGGGTCGGGCGCGGTGTGGCCAGACCCGTGAGGGCCGGGCGCATACGGGTGGCGAGTTCCTTCGCCAACTCGTCGACGAGGCGGCGGACGAGCGGGCGCAGCTTGGCCAGTTGCTGTTCGGGCATCCCTCCGGCCAGGGACAGCACCGAGGTCAGCAGGTCGACCGACGGACGGACCGCCCTGGGGTCGAGCTCGGCCAGTACGTCCGTACGGCCTTGATCGGCGGCCCGCGCCAGTACCTCCTCGCGGACCTCCGCGCCGAACAACGCGTCCAACTCCTCGGCCCACTCGCGGGCCGTGGGGAACGAAGCCTCCTGACCGCCGCCCTGGCCCTGCCCGCCACCCCCGCCGAGATCCGAGGAACCCTCGCCCCGGCCGGTGCCGTACAGCTCGTCGAGGGCGTGCGCGTAACGGCGGGCGTCCGGAGGGAGCTTCTCGCTCTCCCGCCCGAGCAGCAGCCGCCAGCGGTCGGTGGGGGAGAGGTGGAGGACGGAGGGGGCTCCGGCCGCGGCCACCTCATCGACGGCCTCTTCGGCCTCGGCGCACCCTGGGACCGCGGGGATCTCCACCCCGGTGCTCTCGGCCTGCCCCGTCGTGTCGTTCATCCGCACCGGCAGCCGCAGGGAGTCGACCGCCGCGAGGCCCGCCGTGTCGGCGGCCGTCCACAGGGCGAGGAGTGCCGGTGAGGCGGTGAGTGACAGGTCGAGGCGGTCGCCGAGGCGTTCGCTGACGGTGCTCAGAAGGCGGTCGCGGCCGGCCGGGCTGAGCGTGTCGAAGCCGCCGCGCAGCGCGGGCAGCCGATCCAGGAACCCCTGGTCGGTGAGCGTGTCGACCCGGTCGAGCAGTGGGGCCAGCGCGTTCGGCGCCGACTGGAGCAGCGGGGCGGCACCGCTGAGCAGCCCGGTGAGCCGGCGGGACAGTGCCCGGCGCCCGTCGGGGCCGGTGGCGGTGTCGACCCAGCCGGCGGCACGCGCGCCGAGGGTGTCGGAGTCGTCGAGGTCGAGCAGGACCCGGGCGGCCAGGGCGGCACCCTGGACGAGCGGGGAGCCGGTACGGGCGAGGGCGGCCAGGGCGTCGTCCAATCGCAGCCCCAGGCGGTGTTCACCGGCCCGCGAGGCCAGCGCGATGAGCGCGGCCGCGTCCTCCGGCTCGTCGCTGCCCGCCAGGCCGGGCAGCGCCCGGACCGCCGCCTCCAGCAGGTCGGCGGCCAGTGCGGTGGCCGCCTGCCTGCCCTCGGGCGTGGTGCCGGGGAGGTGCCCCCGGCGCAGCGCCTCCATCAAGTCGAGCGCTTCGAGGAGTTCGGGGAGCGTGGCGGCGGCCGGGAGCACGGCCGCGGCGTCGGTCAGGCGCTCGGCGACCAGCGCGGGCAGGTCGCAGCGGGCGGCCGCCCGAAGTCCGGCGAGGACGAGCGCACAGGTGGGCCCGCCGTCCGCCGACTCCCGGCGGAAGGCCTCCCGCAGGGTGCCCTCGGCGGCCAGGGCGGCCGTCACACCCCGTATCCCGGCCAGGTCGAGCCGTACGGGAACGGCCGGTGTCCACGACAGCCGCCACCGGGTGGTGAGCGCGGTCCCGTCGCCCGTGCCGGCCACCGCCACGGCCTCGCCGTAGCCCGCGCCGCACACCTCGAGTCGCTGGAGCAGGATCTCGCGGCGGCCGTCGAGGGCGGAGCGGAGCGGGTCGAGCCGGACCTCGCGGGAACCGGAGTCGTCCGGGCCCGGCAGCCGCAGCGCGGCCAGCTCCGCCTCCACGGACGGGCCCAGCCCCGAACGCGGTGTGCCCGGCGCGATCCGGCCGCGGTCCGTGCCGACCAGGACCACCTCGAGCGCCCGCGCGAGGGCCCGGCCACGGCCGAGCGGCTCGCCCTGCCCCAGCACCGTCGTCAGCGCCTCCAGCACTTCGCCCCGTCCCGGGGCGGGGAGCCCCCGAATCCGGGCCAGGTCGCACGCCATCCGCAGGGTCTCGGTGGCCTCGCCTGTCCCCGCGGTGTGCCCGGCCGCGCGCAGCTCCCGGCACACATCGGTGATGGCCCGCGCGGCGGCGCCGTGCAGCGACTCGGGGTCACCACCGGCCGCGAACACCGCCTGCTGCCAGCGAGGGTCCCGGATGCCCGCCGGGTAGCCGGACCGGGAGTCCAGCAGATCGAAGGCGTACGGCACGAGCGAGGTGACCACCGGCGGCGACCCCTCGACGACGGATTCCCCGACCGTCGATGCCGATGCCGATGCCGATGCCGATGCCGATGCCGAGTCCGAGGCCGAGTCCGATGCCTCGCCACCCGCACGCGGCCCCGGAACCACATCCTCCGGCCCGGCGCCGTCCGTTCCGGCAGTGTGTGTCCCGGCATCCTCCGCTCCGGCCCTGTCCGTCAACGCCGGGGCGTGGAACGCTCCGATGACGGCCGCGACCTTGCGCCCGCACGCCGCGGCACGGGCGACCGTGTCGCGCATATGGGCCTCGCGGGCCAGGTCCACCGGCGGCACGCCGCCCGCCGACTCCGCGTCGCGACGCAGCGCCCACCCCACGCCGAGCGCGGCGCGGCGGACCGCCTCGGGGGCGCAGCCGGGAGCGAGAACCTCCACGCAGCGGTCCCACAAGTCGTCACCGTCACGGCCACTCCCGGCGACGGAGAGCGCGTCCGCGAAGGCGGGGGACGGGGCAACGGCGGTGGCGTCGGCCACCGCGTTCCGCGTGTCGTCCACCGGTGCGGGGCCATTTCCCGGAGCAGCCATCAGCACCTGCGCGTTCCACCGAGGGTCGCCCATCGGCAGGTCGCAGCACACGACTTCCGCACCCCGCTCCCGCGCCCAGCGGATCGCGGCGAGTTCGGGGGAGAAGTCGGCGAAGGGGTAGAAGCCGAGCCGCCCGTTCTCACCGGCCCCGGCCAGCGCGACCGGGGCGAGCGTGCCCGGGTCGGCCACATGCGGGAGCCACGGCTGGAAGTCGGCCGGCAGCTCCACGCAGACGACTTCCGCGCCGGAGGCGTCCAGCAGGGCGGGCACGGCCGCGGCGAGGGCCGGGCTGTGGTGCCGTACGCCCAGCAGATACGGCACCGTGGAGTCGGCGAGGGCCATGACGGCCGCCCGCGGGTCCTGAACGAGCGTCACCGGAGGTTCTCCCGCAGGTCCCAGAGGCGGCGCCACATCGCCGAGCCGTCCTCGGCGCGACGGCGGACCGGGCCGTCCCAGTAGCCGAGCAGACGGGCATGGTCGGCCGGGTCGTCCTTGCGGACCACGCCCAGGAGGTGGCCGGGGACGAGGTCGAGGGCGTCCCCGCCGGGCAGGTAGGCGGCGGCGACCCCGAGGGACGCGGCGACCTGGACGGCTTCGGCGGTGGACATGACGGTGCCGGGCCGCTCCACGTCCCACCCCTCGGCGGACCGTCCGGCGCGCAGATCGCGGAAGACGGTGACCAACACGTCGAGCACGGCGTCGTCGACGCCGAACGCCGCACCCGCCCGCTCGACGGCCGCCGTGGCCTGCCGCTTGACGAGCACGGTCTCGGCGTCGACGTCCGCGATGGGGTGCACCGTCTCGAAGTTGAAGCGGCGCTTGAGCGCGGCGGACATCTCCGAGACGCCCCGGTCCCGCAGGTTGGCCGTGGCGATGACGGTGAACCCGGGCGCCGCCGCGACCTGGGCGTCGTCCGTGCCGGACAGCTCGGGCACGCTCACCCGCCGGTCGGACAGGATCGACACCAGGGCGTCCTGCACCTCGGGCAGACAGCGGGTGATCTCCTCGACCCGCGCCACCCGGCCGGTTCGCATGGCCCCGAGCACCGGGGAGTCGACCAGCGCCTGCGGGGTCGGGCCCTGGGCGAGCAGCAGGGCGTAGTTCCAGCCGTAGCGGAAGGCGTCCTCGGTCGTACCGGCGGTGCCCTGCACGGTGAGCGCGCTGGTGCCGCACACGGCGGCCGACAGCAGCTCGGAGAGCATCGACTTGGCCGTGCCGGGCTCGCCGACGAGCAGCAGGCCACGCTCACCGGCGAGGGTGACCACGCACCGCTCCACCAGGGCGCGTTCCCCGACGAACTTGGGGGTGATCACCAGCTTGTCGGGCAGTGTCTCGTGCGGCTTGGGCAGCTTCAGGGCGTCGCCTCCGCTGCCGCAGACGAAGGTGACCACGGCGCGCGGCGTCAGTCGCCAGCCCGGCGGCCGGGGGCCCTCGTCGTGGGCGGCGAGGAAGGCGAGTTCGGTCGCGTGGCGCTCCTCGGCGGGCAGGGTCTGCCGGGCCGGACGGTCAGTCGCCGTCGTCGCCATGTCGGTCGAGGTCATGGATGTCCTTGCTCAGTGGGTCGATGGATCGTCTGGATCAACGGTGTGATCGGGCGTGGACCAGTGGTGTGATCGGGCGTGGACCAGTGGTGTGATCGGGCGTGGACCAGTGGTGTGATCGGGCGCCGTTCATGACCGGCGCCCCACCACTGCCCCCAGCGGAGGCCCCGCCCGCCGTCAGCCGGCGGCAGCCCCGCCTGCTCTCAGCGGCGGCGGCCCCGCTTGCGCACTTGCAGCTCCTCGAAGCGGGGAGCGTCGCCGTCCTGGACGCGCTGCCATGCCCTTCGGTACAACTCGGCGTGCGGCTCGGTCGGGACGACCACGCTGAACGTCGGGGTCTCGCCGTGCATCACCTCGGCGTACAGCGGGAGCTTCCACCGCTCCAGCGGAACGCGCGGTGACGTCAGCTCGACCCAGCCGCCGGGCAGGAAGAGCGAACGCGACGCCCTGGTCCGGGTGGCCTCGACGACCAGGTCGGTGGCCGCCAGCTCGGCGCGGGCCGCCTTGATGCGGGCCGGCTTCCACCCGGTCCACCGGGCCGTGAGACGGTCGGTGGGGTCGGGCATGGCGAGCAGCATCAGATAGACCGTGGCGGCGTCCTCACCGATGCCGTACTCCTTGGCCACCTCGGTCACCAACTCGGGAACCGAGCGGCTCGGGTCCTGCGGCCACCAGACGCCGTCCTTGTCGCGCTCACCGGCCAAGGGATCGCCCGGGTCGGCGAGCAGCGCCGCGAACCGGGGGGAGCGGGCCAGGCGCAGTGCCACCTCGGCGGTGAAGGGCCGCTGGTCGTCGATGCGCAGCGCGGGCAGATACGGGTCCTGGCCCGCCTCGTCGAGCAGGGCGACCCTCAGGCCCGGCGCCGGCTGGTCGTCATGAGTGGCCAGGACGACGGCGCCGTACCGCTCGAAGCCCTTGCCGGTCTCGGCCGGGGCACCCGCGGTCTTCCGGAACTTCGGGAGGTTGATGTACCGCCCGAGGTCGAGCACCAGGCCGGGGTGGGCGAGGCGTCGGCGTACGGCGCTGAGCGCGGGCGGCAGCGCGGCCCGGATCGGGTCGCCGGCCGGCAGCCGGTGGGCGAGCCAGGCGGCCAGGGCGACCGTGCCGACCAGAGTCTCCGCCGTGAACCCGACCATGTCCCCGCCGACGGGCTTGACCCGGTCGCCGCTGACGGCCCAATCCAGGTCCTGGGTGAACCGGGGCTCGGCGGCCGGGTCCAGCAGCGCGGGCAGCGCCTCCCGTACCTCCCACTGGGAGTGCTTGACCGCGCGTACCGCTTCGCCGAACAGGGCCTCGGGGACGGGCGTCCGCTTGCCCACCCTGCTGTTCCAGACCTCGGCTGCCGCCGCCGCGTCCGGACCCTCGGTCCACAGCCGGGCGGGGTCGGCGGGCAGCAGCGCGGCGACCACGGCGACCCTGATGTCGCCGTCGACACGGGCGAGTTCGCTCTTGGCGTCGGCGGCGGCCGCCGCCTTCACCCCGATGAAGCCGCGTGCCTCCGCCGTCAGGAACGTCCGCTCGTAGACATCGACCTGCGGCAGACCGGCCACGATCAGCCGGGCCATCGTCTCGGTGACACCGGTGAGCCGGGCGAACTCTTCGGCGGCCTCCGGGAACCAGGGCGCAGGCCCCCGCGTGTCCAACTCGGCCAGGAACGCGCCGAGTCGGCCCGCCTCCGTGTCCTCGCCCAGCGGCGACGACTTGCGCAGCGTGTAGGGCTCGGGGATCTCGAACCGCCCGGTCGGGTCGTGGAAGAAGCCGGTGAAGAGGTAACCCTCGTCGGACTCGTGCGTGGACTCGCGCTCCACGAAGACGATGAAGGCACCGCCGCCCAGCGGCAGCAGCCCCCGCCACGCGCCCTCTCGCCAGTCACCCGATGCTGAGCGCAACAGGTCGGCCGCCAGGCTCAGTTCCACCTTGCGCCACCGCTGGGGCGTGGCGGTCGCGCCCAGCCCCAGGGCGTCGAACTCGCCGAGCAGCGTGCGCAGTGCCTCGCGGTGCTTCCCGGAGGTCGTGCCGGCCGCGGCCCGGAACGACAGAGCCCTGACGCGGTCGACCAGCGTCTCCATCTCCGGCTGCCCCGAATGCAGTCCCGGGCCGTCGAGGTGGAGGCGAGCCGTCCGCTCCTCCGGTACGGCGGTGTCGGTGAGCCCGGCGGCCCGGGCCATCACCCGCAGGGCGCGGAAGACGGTGGTGACCTCCTTGTCGCGGTTCCACCAGTAGCCGTTGACCACTCCGAGGCCGTTGAGTGCCTCGAGGAGCACGACATCCGGGACCCCGACCGGACCCTCGTCCTCCAAGTCGCCGTCGAGGGCCCGGGTGAGCCGGGTCGCCGCCGCGTCGAGGACGGCCTGCTGACCGGCGGCGTGCCGGACGACTCCGGCGATGCCCGCGACGAGCGCGTCATGGGTGACCGGCAGCAGTGCGCGGATCGCGTCGGGCAGCGCCTTCTCGTCGGGCTGCGCGGCGGCCTTCAGCAGGGCCGCCGAGGTGTCCCGGTCGATGCGCCGCAGCGCCTCGGAGCCCTCCGGGTCACGAGGCGTCATGCACTCCCAGTACTGCACCGGCGGCAGCAGCAGTGTGCCCTCGCCGAAGACACCGGGCGTACGGTCCGTCTTGGTCACCGCGGTGACGACGCCTTCGGAGTCGACCAGGTCGAGCTGCCAGCTACCGCGGACGACGGCGACGGCCCGGTCGGCGCCGGGGAACACCACGAGCGCGGACGGCCAGGGCATATCGGCGGGAAGGGTCACGGTGTGACCCGCGAGGTCCTCGGTGCGCCGGGAACCGTCGGGCAGTCGCACTTGGCGCAGACCGATCAGCCCGTCCACGGGCGCCGATGCCGGGGTGGCGCCGGGTGTCGGGGACGGGCCAAGCCAGCCGCCCTGGAAGGTGCTGCCCTCGGGAGCGTCGCGCAGCGCGTCGGTGAAGAACGCGGGCATGCTCCTGCGTCCGAGCTCACCCGTGACCGGGTCGTACTCGAAGAAACCGCTCGTCTCCCCGTCCTCGGCGGGGGTGTGCCACAGCCAGTACGAGACGCCGTCGGAGACCATCGGGCGCTCCTCGGGGACGGTGGTGTCCCCGGCGTGCAGCACACCGCTGCCGGTGGCCCGGCCGCCACCGGGCAGGGGAAGGGTGATCGGGAAGTCACCCCGATACCAGTCCATCTGGGTGCCCCGGGTACTGTCCGGGCCCTTCAGGCTCAGCTCCCGGTCGGCGCGCGTGTGCCAGTAGCCGCGCAGGCCGTCGTTGCGGGTGCGCCAGTGGACGAGCAACTCGCCGTCCACGTGGTGGAAGCCCGGGTCGCCCCAGCTGTCCTTCACCGCGGCGCGCAGATCGTGGGTGAGGACCGTGCCCTCGGCGCCGATCACCCGGGCCTGGGCGGCGCCCGCCACGATGAGGTGGGGCCAGGCGTCGGCGACGACGATGTCCTCGACGTCGTTCTTGGGGACGAGGTCGGCGGTCGCCTCCTCCCAGGCGGGCCAGCCCAGTTCGTCGACGATGCCGGTCCTCAGGGTGCGGGCCAGCACCGGGGCGAGGTCGGTGGCGACGGCCTCGCGCACCTCCTCCTCGGCCAGCGCCAGCGCCTTGGCGGGCAGCCACTTCAGCCGGGTCAGCGCGTCGGGCAGCTGGGGCAGACCGACGACGGTGAACCGCCGGACCACCGCACGTACCCACTCCGCGAGCATCGGGCGCCCGCCCGGGGACGCCGCCAGCAGCCGGATCGCCCGCAGACCGTGCACGTTGTCGCCGAGGTGGTCGGCACCCTTCCGGAATGCCTCGTGGAAGCGGGAATCGGCGGCCAGCGACAGCAGTTCGCGCTGCCCCTCGCCCTTGGCCCACGCGGCGAGCAGCAGCATGGAGTTCTTCCCGGGGGCCGCCACGGGCACGTCCAGCGACAGCAGCTGATCGAGCAGGTCGAGGTCCTCGGTGGCCCGCAACTCGCCACCCGACGCGGTGAGTTCGGCCCGCAGCACCTCGGCGGTCCGGTCCACCAGCGCGTACAGCTCCGCCAGCCGCTCGGTGGCACAGCGCGACTCCTGGCGGAACTTCAGGAACCGCTGGAGCCAGCCCGCCGTACCGTCGCTCGACCGCTCCTCCGCGGGCAGCGACGTGTCCCACAGCCCCGCTAGAGCACCGGACGCCTCCAGCACCCCCAGCCACAGCGCGGGCATCTCGTCGTCCTCCACCGACGGGACGATGTCCAGCAGAGCGCCACGCACCCGGGGCTCACGCCCGGCGAGCGCCACCAGAGCCGTACGGTGGCCCTTCCACCAGCCCGCCGCCGCCCGCAGCGTGGCGGGCAGACCCAACAGCTCCGCCAGATACTCCTGCTCGGTGAGATCCGCGTCCCGCCCGGCGGCGCGGGCCAGCTTGCGCAGGTCGTTCGCCATCTGCGCCGACGGCGGCAGACCGCCCGCCGTGCGGCGCAGGCACAGCCGGGTGAAGCGCCGCAGCGCCTCCTCGGCCGGCACCCGCGCGGCCAGCTCCTTCGCATACGCCGACAGCACCTTCACCGGCAGCGCCCCGGCCAGGGCGAACTCCAGGAACACGGCGTCCAGCCGCTCCTCGTCCACCACCAGCCCGTGCTCGGCCTCGGCCTTGCGGGCGCGGGTGAACAACTGGGCCGCGTATGCGGCGTTCTCCTCGGCGAGGAACACCCGTCCGGCCTGCTCGTAGAACGTCGGCAGGAAGTGCGGCACCGAGGCCGCCAGCCGGGTGCCCAACTCCAGACAGGCGTCCATGGCCGCCTTCGGCTTGGACTTCGCCTGCCGGGCCACCTTCTCCAGATCCGGCACGACACCCAGCGCGCGGTGACCGTCCTCCGGGTGGTGCACCAGCACCCACTCCGGGAACCCCAGCGACTGGCGCAGCCCGAGGCCCACCACGGCCGGCTCCGCGTCCCGCTCCAGACCGAGGAACCCGGTGGCCAGGTCCTCCGCCGCGCCCAGCTCCCCGGCCACCAGCCGTACCACCACCCGGTCGTCCAGGCCCGGATGACGGTACGTCCGCGCGGTCAGTGGCACCGCCCGCTCCCCGGCTCCCTCGGTGTCCGGCGGCAGCACCCCGCCCGCCGCCAGCAGTTCCTCGTACGACACCCGCGTCCCCCCGCTCATGCGTCCTTGCCCCCCTCGATCTCGCGTCCCGCGTACAGGGCCGCGGCCATCCGCATCCCCTCCGACCAGGCCACCGGGCCCACCTCTCGCAGCGGCAGGGCGCGGCCGTCCGGGTCGTGCCAGGTGAGGTTGCCGAGCTCCACATCGCCGTCCCAGTACGGCTCCCCGATCCACACGGAGGCCTCCACCGTGTGCCCGCCGTCCCGTACCCGGGCCGTGGCGTAACCACCGGACACCCGGTATCCGAGTGACGAGGCGCGCGCGGCGAGGGCGAAGCGGGAGCGGAACGAGCCCCCGGTGAACTCCCGGACCTGGGTGGCCTTGGCGGCGAGGTCGTCCGGCCGCCGCCAGATCGCCCGGTGTATCTGCTCGACGCGCTGCACGATGCCCAACTCGGCCGCGAACTCCCGCAGGTCGTCCAGGTCCGGCAGCAGCACCGGATGCGGCAGTGTCACCGTGCGCGGGGACAGCCGGACGGTCTCACCGTCGAGGTTGACGATCCGCAGCTCGCCGGAGTCGGTGGCACCCCGCAGGAAACCGACCTCGTCCGGGTCGTCACCGACCACCGCCAGGTCGCGCAGCGCGGACTGCCACGCCTCGTCCGGCCACACCCGGGCCAGCAGGCCGGTGGGTACGGGCAGTGACGACACCATCCAGGCGTCGACCTGCGCGACGCACGCCGCGGCATGCCGATCCAGCCACTCGGCGAACCTCCGCAGCCGGTCCACCTCCGGGTGGTCCTTGAGCGCGCGCGGCAGCGACTTCAACTGCCGCCCCGCCGACCGGCCCGAGGTGGCCCGTGCCGCCACCCGCCCCTCCACAAGGGCGACTTCATACCCGTCACCCGCCGACAGCCAACCCACGACCCCCGCCTTCCGCGTCCAGAGCACCATGAAGAAAGCACAGTTCAGCCGGGGAAATCCCGGCCCAGTGCGACCATGTGCGGAACGCTAGCGGCGACCACTGACAATCGGCCCGGGGCCCTCTCGCGACAGGACCCGCCCGGTGGGCCGTTCGGCCCCGGCGACGAGCGGAGACGCGAGGCGATCTTTCCGGCGTCCGGCAAGCCAAGCGGAGGAAGATCGCCGCCGCATCCGTAGAGCTACGTAAAGGGACTACGTACAACTGGCTAGTTACCGCCGATGCCGCGCCGATACACGGGCTCACGCTCGGTACGCGCCGACAAGCCGGGTCACCCTCCGTGCGCGCTGTTCGCGTGAACCTGGGGGCGGTCCCGTCACCGCGTCCAGTAGCGGATGTCGCGGAAGCGTGCCTCGACGCGGCCCGAACCGTGGTTGTACACGCCGTTCTTGAAGTAGCGGGTCGCGGGGCCCCGGTCGGCGACCGTCAGGACGAGCGAGTCGTCGAAGTACACCTTGATGGTCCCGGTCCCGCTGCTCGCCGAGTGGGCGATCTTCACATTGAACCAGGTGTCGTACGCCCCGGTCTTGAGCACCGTGCCGTCATAGCGCCGCACGGTGCCGCCGTTGGTGTCGTAGACGTTGAGCATGATGTCGGTGGCGGGGGTGCCCGAGGGGCGGACGCTGCGCAGGATCTGGACGAAGGAGGCGCCGTCGGAGCCGGACGGCAGATAGACGTCGGCGTCCCACATGCGGTCACCTGTCCTGTAGTCGTTCTTCCACCGCATCTCGGTGCGCGGGTCGGTGGAGCTGCCCTCCTCGAACGGCTCGTCGGCGGCGTACACCCACATGCGGTGGACGCCACCGCTGTAGCTGTGCCGGTCGCCGAGATCGAGGTTCCAGGGCTTCTGCCAGCTGTACGTGAACGAGGTCCGCGTCCAGCCGTCGGTCGGGTCGGCGAGGCGCGCCGCCGTCGTGGCGCCGGTGGCCAGCAGCACGGCCCCGGCCCGTAAGACCGATCTCCTGTTCATCGTGTGTCCTTCCGGCGAGTGTGGGGAGGGGAAGTTCCTCGCAGGCAACCCCAAGACATCGGATGAGTCAAGAGTCTGGACCTTTCTTCGTTCCTGCTCTCTCGCCACATGCGTCATTGACAGGCACACCACCTGTCCCTACGTTCGGCGATACACCCGATGTATTGAGGACCGTCAGGTCTGGAGGACGAAGATGACCTCACAGCCGGGGAAACACTCACCGATGCCCCGCAGAGCGGTGATCGGCACCGCGCTGGGCGGCGCGGCAGCCGTGACCCTGTCCGGGACATCCCACGCCGCACCGCCCTTATCGGCGGAGCGGTCCGCCGAAGCCGCCCCAGTGATCGGACGTGACAGACGTCCCTGGAAGCTCCGCGACACCATGACCACCGACGCCGCCTGGAACGCGTTCCTGCGCGGCCAGGACCTGCTGTGGACCAAACTGCCGACCCTCTGGCACGAGGGCCCGTTCCTCGGCGACGGGCTGCTCGGCAGCATGATCTACCGGGAGCCCGGCGCCAACCGGATCCGCTTCACCGTCCAGCACGGCCGAGTCCAGGACCACCGGCCCGAGTTCGGCAGCGGCTGGGGCACCTGCCGCCTCCCCGTCGGCCACCTCACCCTCGACCCGGTCGGCACCATCACCGCCGTCGACTGGCGGCTGAGCCTGTGGAACGCCGAGCTCACCGGCACCGTCACCACCACCGCGGGCACCCTCACCCTCTCCGCGCTCATCCACGACGAGGTCCTGGCCGTACGCGTGACGGCCGGCGGCGACGAACAGGTCACCTGGACGTTCCACCCCGAGGAGGCCATCAGCCCCCGGAAGATCCAGGAGCCCCCGCCCGCCGGCTACACCGCCAACCCGCCCTGGACCACCCGCACCACCACCGACGGCACCGAGCAGGTTCTCCAACCCCTCACCGGCGGCCAGACCGCCACCGCGTACCGCCGCACCGGCGACGACCTGCTGCTCAGCGTCGGGCACAGCCACCCCTCCGACACCGCCGCCTCGGCCGCCTCCTTACGGAACCTCCGACGCGTGACCTCGTACGGCGCCCTCAGGCGGCGCCACACCCGCTGGTGGCACGCCTTCTACCGGAAGAGTTTCGTCTCGTTCCCCGACCAGCGGCTGCAGAGCTTCCACTGGATCCAGCTCTACAAGATCGCCTCCGCCAGCCGCGCGGGCGGCCCCGTCATGGCCACCTCCGGGCCCTGGCTGGAGCCCACACCCTGGCCCGCGGTCTGGTGGAACCTCAACGTCCAGCTGGAGTACTGGCTCATCCACGGCTCCAACCACCTGGAACTCGACTCGCTCGCCACCACGCTGCGCCAGAACCAGGAACAGCTCATCGCCAACGTGCCCGCCCCCTACCGCAAGGACAGCTCCGGCGTCGGCCGCAGCTCCGACATGTTCGCCAACCGCGGTGTGGCGGTGCCGGGCGCCGGCAACGAGGCCGGCAACCTCACCTGGGCCCTGCACAACGTGTGGCTGTCCTACCGGCACACCATGGACAAGAGCCTCCTGCGCGACACGGTCTACCCGGTGCTGCGCCGGGCCGTCACCTACTACCTGCACTTCCTCACCCCTGGTAGCGACGGCAAGCTCCACCTCCCGAGCACGCTCTCGCCCGAGTACCCCGTCGTGCCGCCCCAGGACACCAACTACGACCTGGCCCTGATCCGCTGGGGTTGCCGAACGCTCATCGAGTCGGCCGAACTGCTCGGCCTCGACGACGAGTTGATCCCGCGCTGGCAGGAGGTGCTGGCCAAGCTCACGCCGTACCCGGTCGACGACAACGGCTTCATGATCGGCGCCGACACCCCGTACGCCCAGTCCCACCGGCACTACTCGCACCTGCTGATGGTGTACCCGCTGTACCTCGTCAACTGGGAACAGCCCGAGAACCGCGAACTGATCGCCAAGTCGGTGGCCCACTGGCAGGCACTGAACAGCGCCCACCGGGGCTACAGCTACACCGGGGCCGCATCGATGTACGCGATGACCGGCGACGGCGACACCGCGATCACCTATCTGCGGAAGTTCTTCGACACCACCACCCGCTACCCCTGCCGCGCCAACACGCACTACACCGAGGCCGGTCCGGTCATCGAGACCCCGCTGTCCGCCTCGCAGTCCCTGCACGACATGTTCTGCCAGAGCTGGGGCGGCGTGATCCGTGTCTTCCCGGCCGTTCCGTCCACCTGGGCGGACGTCACCCTGCACAACTTCCGCACCCAGGGCGCCTTCCTGCTCAGCGCCGTCCGCGAGGGCGGGAAGACCCGGTTCATCCGGATCAGGAGCGAGGCCGGCGAGCCCCTCAAGCTCCGGCACGGACTCAGCGGAACCCTCACCGTGCTGCTGGACGACGGCACACCGGCCCGCACCCGGGACCTGGGCGACGGCACCCTCGCCATCGACCTGCCCAGGGGCCGCGAGGTGCTCGTCCACGCCGGTGCCCGCCCCGACCTCGTCATCGCGCCCGTCGCCTTGAGCGAACCGGGCCCGGCCTGGGGCCTGCCGTAGCCGCATACCGACAACAGGGAGGTTTCTCATGGGGGTTGCTCGCAGAACCTCGGTCGCCGCGCTCTGCGCCGGGCTGGTGGCCACACTCTTCACGACCGGCCCCGCACGGGCCGAACAGGACGCACACGCATGGGCCGTGTCCGGCCCCGAACGCACGACGGCATCACCCGCACCGCGTGCCCGGGTGTCCCTGGACGACACCACCGGCAAGCTGAGCCTCGCGGTGTCCCGCGGCGGTCGTACGGTCATCGAACCGTCGCCCGTCGGCATCGTCACCGAACAGGCCGACTTCTCCCAGGACCTGCGCTTCCTGCACCGCAAGGACCGGATGGTCGACGAGCGGTACCGGACGAAGTCCGGCAAACGACTGGAACGCCGGGCCCTCATGAACGAGACCCGCCTGTCGTTCGCCACGCCCGAGGGCGCCCGGCTCGACCTCGTCGTCCGCGCCTCCGCCGACGGCGTCGCCTACCGCTACGTCCTGCCCGCCGCGTACGGCGACGTGCTCGGCGAGACCTCCGCGTTCCGACTGCCGTCGGACGCGAACGCATGGCTCGGCACCTACCGGGTCGACAACGAGGGCCAGTTCGCCCCGTACACGGCTGCCTCGGCACCCACCGGCGAATACTCGGACCAGGCGCTCTTCGAGACCGACGGCGGCTACACCCTGCTCGCCGAATCCGACCTCACCGGCACCTACTCCGGCGCCCGACTCGCCCACGACCAGGGCACCGGCACCTATCGGATCAAGCTCGCCGACGACCGGGTCCGGACCGACGGCCCGCTCGCCACCCCCTGGCGGGCCATGGTCACCGGCGACCTCACCACCGTCACCCGCTCCACCTTCACCGACGACCTCGCCCGCGCCTCCAAGGTCGCCGACACCACCTGGGTACGGCCCGGAACCGTGTTGTGGACCTGGCTCGCCGGCGGTCGCCCGGCCGGCCAGAGCCTCGCCGCGCAGAAGACGTACGTCGACTACGCGGCCGAACGGAACTGGCCCTACGAGGCCGTCGACGCGGGCTGGTACTTCAAGGCCGACGCATGGGACACCACCGACCCCGACTGGCAGGCCAACAGCTGGCTGCCCGAACTCGTCGACCACGCACGCGCCAAGGGCGTCGGCATCATCGTCTGGATCCACCAGCGCGAACTCGACACCCCCGAGGAACGCGCCCAGTGGCTGCCCACCCTCGAACGGTGGGGCGTCAAAGGCGTCAAGATCGACTTCATGGACTCCGAGAAGCAGCCCATGCTCCAGTGGTACGACGCCATCCTGAAGGAGACCGCCGCCCACCACCTCATGGTCAACTTCCACGGCTCCACCATCCCCAAGGGCATGCAACGCACCTGGCCCCACGTCATGACCCTGGAAGGCGTCGCCGGCGAGGAGAAGCGGACCAACACCGCCGTCCACCTCACCACCCTGCCCTTCACCCGCAACGTCATCGGCTCCATGGACTTCACCCCCGGCGCCTTCCAACGCGTCGGCCTGCGCCCCAACTCCGACGCGGCCGAGGTCGGACTCGCCGTCACCTACGAGTCGGGCTTCCAGATGCTCGCGGGCACCCCCGAGTCGTACGACGCCCGGCCGCTCGCCCGGGCCTTCTTCGAGCAGATTCCCGCCGCCTGGGACGACACCCGGTTGCTCACCGGCCGACCGGGCCAGGAGGCCGTGCTCGCCCGGCGCGACGGCGACCGCTGGTTCCTGGGCGGCGTGTACGCCGGCGCCGCCCGCACGGCGGAGGTGCCGCTGTCCATCGGCCCCGGCCGCTGGCTCGTCGAGACGATCCGGGACGGCGCCGACGGCCTCGTCCAGGACCGCCAGGTGCTGCGCGGCGGCGACACCTTCACCGTCGACGTCGTCACCAACGGCGGCTTCGCCGCCATCGCCTGCCCCTGGAAACCGGGCGTCACCACCTGCTACCGCTGACCGGCCACACGCACGGCGCGCCGAACCGCTCGCACCCTCAGGCGAAGCCGCCGTTGCTCAGCAGGAGTTGGCCGTTGATCCACTGCCCCTGGGGGGAACAGAGGAAGTCGACGAGGTGGGCGGCGTCCTGGGGGGTGCCGATACGGTTCAGCGGGGTGCGGCCAAGGATGTACTCGCGTCCCTCGTCGGTCATCCAACCGGTGTCCACCGGCCCCGGGTTGATGACGTTGGCGGTCACGCCCAGGTCGGCGAACTCGTGCGCGGCGGCCAGGGTGATGCGGTCCAGGGCCCCCTTGCTCGCGCCGTAGGGCAGGTTGCCGACGGTGTGGTCGCTGGTGAGGGCGATGATCCGGCCGCTGCCCGGGGAGGCCGCGAACCGTCGGCCGTACTCACGGATGAGCAGCCAGGTGGCGCGCGCGTTGACCGCGAAATGACGGTCGAAGCTCTCGACGGTGGTGTCCAGCAGACCGGAGTCGACCGATTCGCAGTGACACATGACGAGGGCCGTGATCTTTCCCAGCGCGCGTTCGACCTCGTCGAAGACACGGGCCGGGGTCTCCGGGTCGGCGAGGTCCGCTTCCACGGCCAGGGTGGCGGCGCCGCATTCGGTGAGGCCGGCGGTGATCGCCTCGGTCGCGCCGGACTCGACGCCCCAGCTCATGCGCTTGTCATAAGGGGTCCAGTAGGTGAAGGCGATGTCCCAGCCGGATGCCGCCAGTTGGCGGGCGATGCCCGCACCGATGCCGATCGTGCGGCCCACTCCGGTGAGCAGAGCCAGCGGGCGAGGGGTAGGAAGGGAAGCAGGGGAAGCAGGGGAGGGAACGGGGGTGGGTCGGCCGTGGTCGGAGTTCGTCGTCACGTTCCATGATCGTTCATGATCGGAACCGGCTCGGCAACCGCGTTGATCGTGGCCGTGGTCCGTGGCGGCTCAGTGCCAGCCGAAGCGGCGGTCGACGACCGCGGCGAACTCCTCCAGGGTCAGTACGGCGTCGCCGTTCTGGTCGGCGGCGTCGAAGAGGGCGGAGGAGGCGTCGGTGTCGCCGACCGCCCAGAACGGGAGATCCCCGGACGCGGCCAGGGACGGGCCTTTCGTACGCAGGGCGTTGATCACCTCCTCGCGGGTCAGCGTGCCGTTGTGGTCGAGGTCGAGTGCCTCGAACAGTCTTCGGGCCTTGTCGCTCGGCATAGGGTTCTCGTCCCCTTCCTCGGCGGTGGGTGGGCGGGCGGGTCGGCCTGCCCGGCTCACGAACGACAACGATTGCTCGTACATCCTGGTTCCCCGCCGCCGTACGGCCTACAGGGCTCGGGCGACGAGAAGGGCGACGTCGTCGTGGTCGTCGGGGTGGCGCAGTCCGTACAGGAGCAGATCGCAGGTTTCCTCCAGGGAGCGGTGGGGTGCGTCAAGGTAGCCGAGCAGGACGTCGAGGCGGTCGTCGATGGAGTGGAGCCTGGTCTCCACGAGGCCGTCGGTGTAAAGGACCAGCAGGTCGCCGGGGTCGAGGCGGGGTCATGGTCATCTCGAAGGGGACGCCGCCGACGCCGAGCGGGGCGCCGGTGGGCAGTTCGAGCAGCGTGGGGGAGCGGCCGGAGCGGGCCAGCGCGGGCGGTACGTGCCCGGCGTTGGCCATGCGGCACTGTCTCGTGCCGGGGTCGTACACCGCGTACGGGGTCGGCGGCGGACCGGGCCACCCGCTGCGCCTCCGCCGTGCGGCAACTCGTACCCGTGCCGCAACCCGACGACATCGCCCTCCTCCTGGCCCGCACCCATACGCTGGGCGCCGACCACGTCGTCTCCTGGGACGTGCCCGTGGACCCGGCCGCCGTCGCCGTCGCCCGGGCCCGGGCGACCCGCCAGGTGGTGGCCTGGGGGCTGGGGGAGCTGGCCACGACGACGGAGCTCATCGTGAGCGAGCTGGTCACCAACGCGATCCGCTACGCCACCCCACCCCTACGGCTGCGCCTGCTCCGCAATGCCCGCCTGACCTGCGAGGTCTCCGACGCCAGCAGCACGGCCCCCGGCTGCGGCAGGCCCGGAGCATGGACGAAGGCGGCCGCGGCCTCTTCCTGGTGGTTCAGCTCAGCCATCGATGGGGGTCCCGGTACACCGCGGACGGGAAGATCATCTGGGCCGAGCAGGAGATCGAGCAGGAGATCGAAAAGGAAGGCCGGTTCACGCCTCGGCGAGAAGGCCGTCCATCTGCCCGACCGCCTGCTTGAGGCCTTCCTCCATGCCCATCTTCGCCAGCTGCTCCATCTGCTCCCGGGTGTCGAAGACGGACCGGATCTCCATGCGGGTGCCGGTCTCGTGCCGGGTCAGCCGTACCTGCGTGGTGGTGGTCGGCATGGTGGCGCTCGGCGTGCCGTCCGCGTCGGCGAAGCCGTCGGTGAACTCCAGGGACGTCGGCGGGGCGATCGACGTGACACGCCACCAGCCACGGTGTTTGTCGCCCTCGGGGCCCGTCATGAAGTAGGTGACCTCGCCGCCCGGCGTGAGGTCGTGGGTCTCGACGGTGGCCGGGTAGGTCGGCGGTCCCCACCAACGCTCCAGCCGGCGCGGGTCCGCCCACAACTGCCACACCTTCTCGACCGGGGCCGCGAAGTCCGCGATCAGGGTGAGGGTGAGGTTGTCGAAATCCTTGTCCACGCTGGTCACACTCATCTGTCCTGTCCCTCTCTCGGGGTTTCTTCCGTACGGGGGTCGTGCGTGAGCAGATCGGCCATCCGCTCCACTCTGCCGCGCCACAGGGACTCCAGCTCGTCGAGCGCCCGCCGGGCCCGCGCCACCGCGTCGGGTTCCGTGCGGACGAGCTGCTCCCGCCCCCGCCGCTGCTTGCTGACCAGTCCGGCCCGCTCCAGCACCGCCACGTGTTTCTGCACCGCGGCGAAGCTCATCGGGTAGGCGGCGGCCAGATGCGAGACCGACAGATCGCCCTGGAGGCAGCGCCGCAGTATGTCCCGGCGTGTCGTGTCCGCCAGGGCATGGAAGAGCCGGTCCAGGCTGCCGTCGGTTCCGTCATCTACAACCATTTGGTTGTACGTTAGTGGTACGGGGGCACTCTGTAAACCGCTGAGGTCCACACCGCTGAGGTCCGCACCGCTGAAGGGTTCTTGAATGGCTCAGCCGTATGTCTGTTGACTTTCGGCTCGATGAACCAGAGGATTCGCGGGGTGACCCTTCCCTCCCACGCCCTGGACGAGGCCGCACACCGCTGTCTGGTCGCCGGCTTCGACGGCACCACGACCGTCCCCGACACACTGAAGCGGCTCGTCGACCGCGGGCTGGGCGGGGTCATCCTGTTCACCCGCAATGTGCGGGACGCCGACCAGGTGCGCGAACTCACCGCCGCCCTCAGAGCGTTGCGCCCGGACCTGCTGGTGGCCATCGACAACGAGGGCGGCGGCATCGGCCACCTGGCCGGCGCGGGCGCCCCCGAGGTGCCCGGTTCCTGGGCCCTCGGCGTCGTCGACGACCCGGCGCTCACCACGGCCTGCGCCGACGCACTCGCCGGGCACCTCGCCTCGCTCGGCATCACCGTCTCCTACGCCCCGGTCGCGGACCTCCAACGGCGCCCCGAGAACCCGATCGTGCGTACCCGCGCCTTCGGCGCCGACCCCGAACCGGCCTCCCGGCATCTGCGCGCCTGGATCGCCGCCACCGAGGCACGCTCCATCGCCTCCTGCGCCAAGCACTTCCCCGGCCACGGCGGCACGGTCACCGACAGCCACCACGAACTCGCCGTCGACCCACGGCCGTACGCCGATCTCGACCTCGCCCCCTTTCGGGCGGCGATCTCCGCAGGCGTGCCGATGCTGATGAGCGCCCACGTCGTCTTCCCGGCCCTGGACCCCGACCGCCCCGCCACCCTCAGCCCCCGCATCCTGGGCGACCTGCTCCGGGGCGAACTCGGCTTCGACGGCGTGCTGGTGAGCGACGCGCTGGAGATGAAGGCCATCGCCGACCGCTACGGCGAGGCCGCCGGCGCCCGCCTCGCCCTCGCCGCCGGTGCCGACCAGGTCATCGTCGCCGTACCGGACCTCGGCACGACTCTCGCCTGCCGGGACGCCGTCCTCGACGCGCTGGCCTCCGGGGAACTGGCCGAGGAACGGGTCGCGCAGGCCGCCGCGCGCGTGCTGCGCCTCGCCGAGCGGTACGCGGTACCGACCGCACCGGATGTCGTGGCCCGCTGGGACGACGGCGCCGGGCTGGAGGCGGCGCGCCGGGCCGTACGCGGCGGGGGACCGCTACCGCCGCCCGTGCCCGGCGCCCACGTCGTCGACCTCTTCCCGCCGCCGCACCCCGCGCTCAACTGGGGCGGCGAGGACCTCCTGACCGAGCTGCGCGCCCTCGACCCGACAGCCACGGGGACGGCCGTCGCCGGGGAGCCGGGGGACACGGACGCCGTGGTGGCGGAGGCGCTGAGGGCGGCCGAGGAGCGCCCTCTCGTGGTCGCCGTCTGCGATGCCGGACTGCACCCCTGGCAGCGGCGACTGCGCACCGCGCTGCTGGCCGCACGGCCCGACGCGGTACGGGTGTCGACGGGTCTGCCGGAACCCGGGGACGAGGGCGCCGTCCACGCGTACGGGCGGGGCCGGGTCAATCTCCGGGCGGTCGCGGAGGTGTTGGCGGGGCTGCGGTGACGGGGTGACCCGGGGGTGCTGACGGGATGCCCCTCACCCTGCCGACACCAGCTCCTTGATCCCCCGGGCCGCGAGATACTCCATGTCCTCCGCCCGGTCCGCCGGCACCACCGCCGGACGCGCCCCCTCCGTCCGCAGCCGCATCCATGTCTCGAAGAAGGCGCCCCCCGGACCGGACACCGAGCGGGTCGCCGGGGTGCAGTCCAGGACCAGGGCGGTGTCTCGGACCGGCACCGAACGTGATGGTTCGGCGCGCAGTTCCGCCACCGTCTCGGCGAGGGCGTGCGCGATCGGCTTGGGGCGGCCCGTCGAGTCGAACAGGCCCAGCGTGTACTCCAGTTCGGGGAAGTCGGCGAGGGAGCGGTCCACGTCGTGGGAGCACCACCAGGTCACGCCCCACAGACCCGTGCAGTCCGCCGCGTTCAGCAGGGTCACGCGGGCGAAGCCGGGCGCGTCGGCCGCCGGGATGTGCGGCTCGGGGGCGCCGGTCTCCTGCACCCAGACCGGTCGGGCGGGGTCGGTGGCGTACGCCTTGGCCAGCTCGGTGCCGTACTCGGCGAGATGCCGCACCTGCGGGGAGCGAGGGCCGTAGCGGCGGGCGCAGTCGGCGGAGAACACCCAGGGGTGCACGGTGGTCACATCGCCCTTGCGGGCCGAGGCCTCGGGGGTGAAGGGGTGGTTGTCGCCGTACCAGGCGGCGTCGTACGCGGAGTGCGTGACCAGGCCGCCGCCCTCGCCCAGCCCGTCCCTGGCCGCCGCGAGCAGCGTGTCCAGGTAGTGGTCCACCTCGGCCGCCGTCACCGGGTTGTGCTCCACCAGGTTGTTGAGTTCGTTGCCGAGCTGGAGGCCGATGAGGTTCGGGCGGCCGGTCAGGGCACGGCCGAGTGTGCGCAGCAGGGCCCCCTGCGCCTCGATGGCCTCGGGGTCGGTGAACACATTGCGGTGGTGCCAGCTGCGCGTCCACTCCGGGTAGAAGTCGAAGCTGGACAGATGGCCCTGCACGCCGTCCACGACGACGTGCAGTCCGCACTCGGCTGCGATGTCCACGAGCCGGCAGAGCTGGTCGACGGCGGTGGTACGGATCAGGGTGCGGTTGGGCTGGAGGAGCGGCCACAGGTGGAAGACGCGTACGTGGTCGAGGCCCAGCCCGGCGATCTGCGCCAGGTCCTCCCGCGCCTCCCGCGGGTCGAAGTCGTGCCATGCGTGAAACCAGCCGCGGCGCGGGGTGTAGTTGACGCCGAAGCGAAGTTCGGGAGCGGGCGGGGGCGTACTGATGGCGTCCTCCTCGGGGCGTCGGAAAACTCCTGGGACCTTGTCCGCGGCGAATGTATCAACCACCATGGGCAGCAATGAATAGTGATTTGAACCAGTACCTAGAACCTGCCGCCCTCGTGGTCGGTCTTGACGCCGGCGGCACCCGTACCCGCGCCCTCCTGGCGGACGCGCGCGACGGTCGTCCACGGGGTGAGGGCACGGCCGGGCCGGGCAACGCCCTGACCGTCCCGGTTCCGGAGCTGACCGATCACCTCACCGAGGCGATCGGGCGGGCCGTGCCCGAGTCACTGCGCGGCCGGGTGGCGGCGGTGGCGGGCGGCTTCGCGGGCGCCGCGCGCAGTCCTGCGGACGAGCCGGGCCGGGTTCGGGCGCGGGCCGCCCTCGCCACCGCCCTGGGCCGACTCGGTATCGCCCCGCGTTCGGTCGAGACCTACAGCGACATCGAGACCGCGTTCGCCGGAGCGCCCGGTCACCCTGCCGACGGGCTCGCTCTGGTCGCGGGTACGGGTGCCGTCGCGGCCCGGATCGCCGGGCGGGACCTCGTCGCGACCTCCGGTGGCGATGGGTGGCTTCTCGGGGACGACGGGGGTGGGTTCTGGATCGGGCGCGCTGCGGTACGCGCGGCGTTGCGGGCGGCGGACGGGCGGGGGCGGGCGACCGTACTGGCCGCGATGGTCGGAGGGGCGCTGGAGCTGCCGGGCGACGTGCTCCCGCGGGAGGGGTACGGCGACGAGAGCGACCTTCGCTGGACTGCGGCTCAGCGTGCCGCCTACCGTGCGCAGCTGCTTCCCGCCGTCATGGACCGTGCGCCGACCCATCTCGCCGCGTATGCGCCGCTGGTCAGTCGGGCCGCCGAGGAGAAGGACGGGGTTGCCGAGGAGATTCTTCGGGAGGCGGCCGACGCGCTGGTCGGCATGGTGGCCGCGTTGGCACCCCTGGAGGGGGAGCCGCTTGTTGTCACGGGTGGGCTGCTTGCCCCTGAGGGGCCACTGTTGACGTCTTTGAGTGAGCGAATGGCGCGTCTTGGACTCGTGATTGCCCCCGTGGTCGATGGCTGCGACGGCGCCGTTGCCCTGGCTCGGGAGGCGCTCGATTAGGCCGTAGTTCGACTGCGGGTCCGTTGTGGCTGGTCGCGCCCAACGCGGCGGAGCCGCATATCGAAACAGCCCCGCGCCCCTTTCGGGGCGCTGCGGTTGCCCCCCAGTTCGAAGCGCCCCGCCCCTCCAGTACTCGAAGGACTGCGCCCCCATGACCGTCGCCGAGTCGACCACCCCTCTCTACCGCACCCCCACCGCCCCCCTCCACACCCGCGTCGCCGATCTCCTCTCCCGTATGACCCTCCGCGAGAAAGTCGGCCAGCTCAACCAGCGCATGTACGGCTGGGACGCCTACCGTCGCACCCGCGACGGCGGGTTCGAGCTCACCGAGGCCCTGTACGCCGAGACCGAGCGCTTCGCCGGGCTCGGGGCGCTGTACGGGCTGATGCGGGCCGATGCCTGGTCCGGTGTCGAGTACGGCACCGGACCCGATGCCGCGAGCAGCGCGGAGCTGGCCGACATGGTGCAGCGGCATGTCGTCGAGCGCAGCCGGCTCGGCATTCCGGCGCTGTTCGTCGAGGAGGTTCCGCACGGGCACATGGCACTCGACGGCACGGTCCTCCCGGTCAACCTGGCTGTCGGTGCCACCTGGGACCCCGGCCTGTACGAGCGGGCCGCGGCGCATGCCGCCGCCGAACTGCGGGCCCGGGGCGGCCATGTGGCGCTCGTTTCCGCGCTGGACATCGTCCGGGACCCGCGCTGGGGACGTACGGAGGAGTGCTTCGGCGAGGATCCGTACCTCGCGGGGCGGCTCACCGAGGCGCTGGTCAGGGGGATGCAAGGGGAAGGGGAGCGGTTCGCCGCGGACAAGGCCGCCGTCGTCCTCAAGCACTTCGCCGGGCAGGGTGCCACCGTCGGCGGCCGAAACTCCACCGAGTCCGAACTCGGCCCGCGCGAACTGCACGAGATCCATCTCCCCGCCGCCCGCGCCGGGGTCCGCGCCGGGGCCGCCGCCGTCATGGCCGCGTACAACGAGGTCGACGGACTGCCCTGCTCCGGCAATCGCGCCTTGCTCACCGGGCTCCTGCGCGAACGCTGGGGGTTCGAGGGGCTGGTGATGGCCGACGGTCTCGCCGTGGACCGGCTGGCGCGCATCACCGGCGACAAGGTCTCCGCCGGTGCCCTCGCCCTCGACTCCGGTGTCGATCTGAGCCTTTGGGACGAGGGCTTCACCCATCTGGAGGAGGCGGTCGAGCGGGGGCTGGTGAGCGAGGAGGCGCTCGATGCCGCGGTCGGACGGGTGCTGTGGCTCAAGTTCCGCCTCGGGCTGTTCGAGCGGCACAGCGCGGTGATACCGCCGCCTTCGGGCCACGGCCGGGAGGTGAGCACCGCCCTCGCCCGGGCCGCCGTCACCCTCCTCCGCGACGACGGCGGCATCCTGCCGATCCCGGCGACGGTCGCCCGTATCGCCGTCCTCGGCCCGCAAGCCGCCACCGTCGCCCACCAGGCGGGCGACTACACCGCCCCGCAGTGCCCCGGCACCGGCGCCAGTGTGCTCGACGGGCTGCGGCGGCTCGCCCCGCCCGGCACCGACATCCGCCACGCGCGGGGCTGCACCCTCACCGGCGACGACATCTCCGGCATCCCCGAGGCGGTCGCCGAGGCCGCTGCCTCCGACCTGGCCGTGCTGGTACTGGGCGGCAGCAGCGCTCGTACGCCCGACACGGAGTTCGACGCCAACGGGGCCGCACGGACCGTCGTCTCGGAGATGACGTGCGGCGAGGGCGTCGACCTTGCCGCGCTGCGGCTCGGCGCCGCCCAGTACGCGCTCCTGGACGCCGTCGTCGCGACGGGTACGCCAACGGCGGTCGTCCTGGTCCAGGGCCGCCCGCACGTCGTCCCCGACACGACGGGCGCGCTGCTCACCGCCTGGTATCCGGGGCCGTGGGGCGGCGACGCGATCGCCGAGGTGCTGCTGGGGCTCGCGGAGCCGACTGGACGGCTTCCGGTCTCCGTGCCGCGCTCCGTGGCCCAACTCCCCGTCTACTACAACCACAAGGACACCGAGTACGGCGGCTACGTGGACGAAAGCGCCGAGCCCCGGTACTCCTTCGGGCACGGGCTGTCGTACACGAGCTTCGAGTTCGGCACGCCACGCCTGTCCGGACGTACCGTCGAGGTCGACGTCGCCAACACCGGGAAACGACACGGGCGTACGGTCGTCCAGGTGTATCTCCGCCCACTGCTCACCTCCGTATGGCCGCGCACCCTCGAACTGGTCGCGTTCGAGGGTGTCGGCCTCGCGCCGGGCGAGCGCCGCACGATCTCCCTGGCGTTCGAAGTGCCCCTCGGGGTGAGCACCGCCGAGATCCGGGTCGCCGAGTCGTCCCGGGCGGCGCTCACCGCCGAACCCGTCGTCCTGGACCTCAGAGTTTGACGGCCCCCGACGAGACGCCCTTGTAGAACCACCGTTGCGTGATCACGAACAGGATCAGCACCGGGATCACGGAGATCACCGAGCCCGCCATCACCAGCCGCTGGTCGTAGCCGAAGGACGAGGACTGGAGGCGGGCGAGGCCCAGTGTCAGCGTGAAGTGGTCCTCGGTGCGCAGCACGATCAGCGGCCACAGGAAGTCGTCCCAGGCGCTGATGAAGGTGTTGATCGTGACGACGAGAATGGCTCCCCACGCGGACGGCAGATACAGGTGGCGGAATCTCTTCCACTCGCCCGCGCCGTCCAGCATCGCCGCGTCCTCGATCTCGCGCGGGACGGCGAGGAACGCGGCCCGCATGATGAGGACGTTGATGGCGGCGACGAAGCCCGGCAGCCAGACACCGGCCAGGTTGTCGACCAGCCCCAGGTCGCGGATGCTCAGGAACAGCGACACCATGATCGACTCGAAGGGGAACATCATGGACGCCATCAGCAGCACCCACACCAGCTTCCGGCCCCTCCAGGAGGGCTTGGAGAGCATGTAGCCGGCGAGGGTGGAGAAGACCAGCTGGCTGCCGACCGACAGAATGACGACGATCGTGCTGTTGCGGATGTACGTCCACACCGGGACCTGGTCGAACACCTGCCGGTAGGCGTTCAGGGTCGGCTCCCGGGGGATCAGCGAGGCCCCCGCGCCGAACACGTCCTCGCCGGCGCCCTTCAGGGACGACAGCAGCTGCCAGACGAGCGGGCCGATGGTGATGCCGAGGACGAACAGCAACAACAGGTAGCGGACGATCAGTTCGCGGGGGCGGCCGTAGTCGCGCCAGCGAGGCACGAACCGGCGTTTGGCGACAGCCGTCGTCATGCCTCGTCCTCCTTCGTCAGCCGCTGCGCGAGCAGCGTGAGGCCCAGGGTGAGTACGAAGAGGGCGACGCTGACCGCCGAGCCGTAGCCGGCGTTGCCGGTGAGCGGGTCGAGGGCGACGTCCCGGATGTAGAAGGGGAGGGTGCGGTCGGCGCCGCCGGGGCCGCCGGTGGCGCCGCCGAGCATGTAGATCTCGGTGAAGACGCGAAGCGAACCGATGCCGGTGAGGGTGCCGACCAGCATCATCGACGTACGTACGCCGGGCATGGTGACATGCCAGAAGCGGCGGATCGCGCCCGCGCCGTCCACCGCGGCCGCCTCGTGCAGTTCCTTCGGGACGTTTCCGAGCGCGGCCAGATAGAAGATCATGTACCAGCCGAGGCCCTTCCACAGCGTCAGGCCCATCGCGCAGAACAGGATCAGCCAGGAGTCGGAGAGGAAGGGGATGGCCTCGCGGATGATGTGGGCCTTCTGCAGCCAGGTGTTGACCAGGCCCTGGTCGCTCAGCAGCCACTGCCAGCTCAGGCCCACGACGACGCTGGAGGCGAGGACCGGCGTGTAGAAGGCGGAGCGGAAGAAGCCGATGCCGGGCAGGTTCTTCTCCACCAGTACGGCCAGCACGAGTGGCAGCAGCACCATCAGCGGGACCACGATCAGCGCGTACAGCACGCTGTTGCGGGTGGCGAGCCAGAAGTCGGAGTCGCCCAGCATCCGCGTGTAGTTGTCCAGGCCCACGAAGGACGCGGCGCCGCCGAGCGGTTTGGCGTCGGTGAAGGACAGCAGCAGCGTGTTGAGGAACGGGTAGACGCCGAAGACGGTGACGCCGATGATCGCCGGTGACATCCACAGCCAGGGCAGCCACCAGCGGCGGTACAGCGCGGCGCCGCCTGCATCGGCGGTGGGGCCAGGCTTGATGGCCCGCAACAGGCGGCGCCGGCCGCTCGGTTCCCCGGGCCGGGGGTCGCGGGGGAGCGCGACCCCCGATCCCTTGGTGGGGGGAGAGAGGGTGGTCATGCTCAGCTGCCCTGCTCGATCAGCTCGTTGGCCTTCTTCTGGGCCTCGTCGAGGGCGTCCTGGGCGCTCTTCTTGCCCTGCATGGCCAACTGGATCTGGGCCGTGATGGCGTTCAACTCCCCGGGCGTGAGGGCGATTTCGTCGGCCGTGGCGGTCTTGCGGTCACTGGCCACGATCTTGCGGGCCTCGGCGAAGGGGTCACGGCCCTGGACCGACTGGAAGAACGGGTCGTTCAGCGACTCCGTGGTGGAGGGGAAGATGACCACATTCGGGTCCTTCGCCCACTCCAGCTGGTTCTCGGCGTTGGTCAGGAACTGCGCGAAGGACAGCGCGGTCGCGGCGTTCTTGCTGGTGGAGGCGACACCGATGTACTGCGGGGCGCCGACGGTGTGGCCCAGGTCGTCCAGCATGAAGCGGGCGACACCCGTCTCCTTGTAGACGCTCGGGTTGTTCTGCTGGATGAAGCGCAGGAAGTTGGGGTTCGTCGGGCCGTAGACCAGCTTGCCCTGACCGTAGACGTTGGCCGGGTCCTGGGTGGAGGACAGCGAGTCCCTGGGCATGCCCCCGGCCTTGTAGAGCTTCGTCATGGCCTCGACCCACTGCACGGTCTTCGGGTCGTCGGCGAAGGTGAACTTCTTGCCGTCGGCGGACAGGATCTGGATGTTCATCTGCTGCCAGTCGGCCGGGATGCGCAACTGCGGGTTGGCGAGGAACGCGTAGTACTTGCCGTCCGAGACCTCGGCTATCTTCTGGGCGTCCTCGAACAGACCGAGCACGGTCGTCGGAGGTTTGGCCGGATCCAGGCCCGCCTTCTTCATCAGCTCGGTGTTGAAGGTCTGCACGATTCCGCCGGAGTACCAGGGCAGCACACTGTGCACCTCCGTGCCGTCGGCCTCGGCGTACGTGCTCGACTTCCACATCGCCTCGGTGAACGGCTTCCCGGCGTCCGGGGCCTTCTCGTCCAGGTTGAGCAGATAACCGCTCTTGGTCAGCGCGATCGCCGTGTTGACGTTGATGTTCACCACGTCCGGCAGCGTGCAGCCCTGCGCGTCCGCGACCAGCCGCTGGGTGAACGTGGCGTCGCCCGGGTCGTCGACCCACTTGACCTTCGTGTCGGGGTGGGCCTTCTCGAAGGCCTCGATGACGCCGTCGAAGTAGCCGCTGAAGTCCTTCTTCAAGTTGGTGGTCTGGAAGGTGATGCTGCCCTTCACCTCGCCGGTGAGTTCGCCGGACCCGACGTTGCCCTTGTCCACCTCGCAGCCGCCCGCCGTGGCGGAACCGTCGTCGGACCCGCCGCCGGACAGGCCGCAGCCGGCGGCCGTCAGTGACAGAACGACGAGACAGGCCAGGGAGCCGGACAGTCTTCTCACACGCATGGGTGTCCTCCTGCGACCAGTGGTTGGAATCAAATCACCAACTTGGACTCCGAATGATGAAAAGGTGGACCAGAATTCATCGGAGGTCAATGGGTCTTCGTGTTGCGTTTGGGTTCCGTATGCGGGAGCGCGACGTGGGACGTGCGGCTCAGTGCCGGTGCTCGTGGTCCGGATGCGTCGGATCGCCGGGGTGCTCGTGCCCATGGGCGTACACGACGTCGGCGCGGGCGGCGTCCAGCCAGTCGAAGAAGGCCCGCCGGCCCGTCGCCCGCCGCAACTCCCGCGCCACGTCGTCCCGCACCCGCTCGTACGGCAGGAAGTCGTCCGGCACCGCCCCGCCGTACGGGTCGACACCGCGTCGTAGCGCGTCCCGGGTGAGGTACCGGTCGAGGTTGCGCTCGTAGTAGTCCCGTACGGCGGCCTCCGGTATTTTCCGCTCGGCCTCCAGTGCCGCCAGTAGGGTGCGCGCGGCCGGGGAGTGCGCGAGTGCGACGGCGACGATGCTGCCGAGGTCGGCGACATCGGTCCCCGCCACGTCGAGCACCCGTGCCGGGGACACCTCTTCCGGCGGCGCCAGCCCCCGCTCCGCACAGGCCCGCCGGGCCAGCTCGTCGACGACCACGACCTGCGTCGCCCACCGCCTGCGCTGCCGCTCGGCCCGAGTGAACGCATCCGGCTGTGTCTGCCGGTCCCGCGCCGGTACGGCGTCCAGTACGGCGTCGACGCGTTCCTTCGGGACCGCCTCGCCGGCTACGACGGCGGCGTACTCGCTCATGGCGTCACCTCCAGCACGACCGCCTCGGTGTAGGCGACACAGCCGTGCCAACCCACCTTCGCCATCAGCCAGTACGAGCCCGGCGGCACCGCCGAGCCGTCCACCTCCACCGCGCACTCCAGTGACTCCCCGGCCGCCACGGTGAACCCCTGGCAGCCCGGCGAGACCCCGGTCCAGGTGCCCCACGACGACACGGCCCACAAGGTCCCGTCGACGGGCCCCCGGGTGGTGTTCCGCAGGGTCACCGGGACGCTCACCCGCTCACCCCGGCGCACGCCGACCCGTTCGACGCCCAGCGTGGTCACGAGGCTCGGCCCGGTGCGCCCGTCCGGTTCCCCCTCCGGCACGGTCCCCGGCACATCCAGCGCCACGACGTCCTCGTACGTCTGCCCGCCGTACGTCAGCCGCGCGGCGAGCCGGTGCCGACCGGGCGCGGCGTCCGGTGGGGGCGTCACCGTGATGTCGGTGAGGGTGAAGCCGCCGGGGCCGAGCGTGTACGGCAGTTCGGCGGGCTCCGTGGACCACCCGGCCGGTACGTCCAGCCGGACCGTGCCGGAGACGGGCGCGTCGGTCAGCTCCGAGGAGACCCGGACGGTTGCGGTCACGGGCCCGGAGACGGTGAGCGCGGACGGTGAGACGTACACGGCCACCGGCATGTTCCCGCGTGGCGCGGGTCCGCAGTTGTGCAGCCAGTAGCGGGTGTGGACCGGCTGGGCGGGTTCGTGGGCGGCGGTTCCCGGACCATCGGCCGACCGCGCGTCCCACGGAGTGGCCAGCACGGTGGCGACCTCGAAGCCGGTGAGGCCGAGATCGACACCGCCGTCGGGGTCCAGCGTCTCGCCGGGCCGTTCCAGTACGTCCGCCCGCGTCGCGTCCGCCCAGGCCAGCGGCCCGGTGACACGCGCCCGCACCGGCCGCCCGTCCACCTCGTGCAGCCGTACGACGACCCCCTCGGCCGGGTCCACGGGCGCGGACCCACCCCCGGCGAGCGGCGAACCGGCCGGTTTGAGGGCGTCGAGCAGTACGCGTCCCTCGGGTTCCAGCGCCAACAGGGTGGCTGTGCGCGGCAGTTCGGCCGTCTCCTTGGCGGTGGGGCGCAGCCGGGCGGTGAGCGGATGGTTGAAGGCGTGCCCGGCCTGGGGCAGCCGCAGCTCGCGCCAGTCGCCCTCGCCCGCGACGACGGCGTATTCGAACGTGTGCGACCAGCGCTGGAGTTGGAAGCCCGAGCCGTCGGGGGCGGTGCGGCGGGGCGGGTCGACCCAGATGCCGGAGGGCCAGCCCGTGCACGACCGCATCAGGGACATGCAGAGGTCGCCGGAGGAGGTGACCACGCAGCCGGGCGTGCCCCGGTTGAGGATCGCGAAGCCACGCCCGTCCCAGGCATCGCCCGGTGGCAGCGCCTCGCCGCCGCCCGCCGCCGTGGCCCGTACGGTCGCGTCGTCGAGGTCGGCGATGAGCGCGTCGACGGCCTTGGCGTCGTCCTCGGGGCCGGCGCCCGCGACCACCAGCAGCGGCAGCCGTTCGAGATCGCGCAGGTCGGCGCCGGGCACCCACTCCTCGCGCAGACTGGCGCGGGGCGCGACCCACACCGCCGCGACACCGTCCTCGGCCAGTTGCCGACGCAGTTCGCGTGCCGCCGCCGGATCCCAGCCGAGGGCCTCGGCGACCACCGGGTTGCGGTCGGGGCCGCCGACGGCGATACGGATGTCGGGCAGGTTGGAGTCGACCTCCAGGTCGCCGTAGCGCGGACCGCCCGCGATGGTCGACGTCGCCGTGACACCGGCCCGCACCAGGGCGGCGGCGAGGGGCGTGCCCAGCTCACCGGCGGCGTCCCAGTCGGCGTGGATCAGCTCGGCGACACCGATCGACCGGTGGCCGAGGAGTCGGCCGGAGTCGTCGTGCACGGCGACCCGGGCCGTGGAGCCGAGCCCGAACCAGGTGTTGGCCGGGTTGTCGAGCGTCCAGGGGAACCGCTCGCTGTCCACCTCCACGAACCCGAAACCGCGCCCGATCACCGCGTCGGCCACCTCGTGCACCGGCAGCCCGCCACGCACGTCCGACGGCCAGCGCACCCGGATCAGCCGGTCGGCGCCGTCGTAGCCGTCGATGGTCGTGGATATGTCGAGCCGGTCGACGCCCGCCCACAGCGTCAGCCGCTGGGTGTAGGTGAAGAGCCCCAGGTCGGCGCGGACGGTGATGCGGGAGCCGGCGGGGGAGTACTCGACATCGATGTCAGCGGTGACGTCCCGGCTGCGGGCGGCCGTCGTGCCGGTCGGTGTGAGGTGCCAGGGGCCCTCGCCGAAGCGGGGGTGGCGCGGATACTCCTCCTGCACGACGAGTTCGTTGCCGATGTCCCCGGCGCGCAGCAGCTCCCGGCCCCCCTCGGCGAGGGCGCGCAGGCTGCTGACCCCGCCGCCGCGCGCGGGGTCGACCGTCACCTCGTAGTACGCGTTGCGGATCGTGGTGCCCTCGCCCGGCGCCCACTCGGGCACCGGACCCTCGGCGAGGGAGAGGGCCTTGAGGCCCATGCCGGGCACGTCCGGGACCACGACCTTCAGCTCGCCGTCCTCGCGTACGGCGGGCAGGGGCAGTCCGGTGAGATCGAGTGGGACGAGCCCGGGGTCGTCGACCGTCAGCACGTCCCGCCGCTGCCAGGTCGCGGAGTTGAAGACGACCAGGTCCGGCGCGCCGCCGGGCAGCGGGACGACCCTGTGGGCGAGGGCGTCGGTGGCGTCGGCGTGCACGGTGCGGGCGAGGTCGTACAACTCCCGCCAACCGGTGAGCAGATCGATGTAGACCTGGTCCGACTCCGAGCCGGTGATGGCGTCGTGGTGGGCGCCGTAGATCAGCTGCCGCCACGCCTTGTCGAGGGCGGCGTCCGGGTAGGGGTGGCCGGTGGTGAGGGAGGCGAGGGTCGCCCAGGCCTCGGCGTCGGCGAGTAGCGTCTCGCCGTACCGCTGGGCCTGCTTGGTGTCGATGTAGGAGACGTCCTTGCCGGTGTAGACCGGGTTCATGTCCCGCGTCTGCGGCGACGCCGTGCGGCCCTCGGCCTCCAGTTCGGCGCGTACGGCGGCGAAGAAGTCCTTCGGCAGGGCGCTGACGAAGCGCGGCCACACATACCGCTCGTTCCAGTCGCGGTGGATGGCCATGACCCAGCGGCACGGTGGCGCGTAGTCCCCGCCGACCGGCAGCAGCACGTTCCGGGTGAGGGCGACCTGCTTCAGCCCCTTGAACAGCTTGAGCGCGGCGGCCTCCGCCTCGGCCAGGGTCGGCGCGTTGTCGATCGCCCAGCCCGCGCCGTAGTGGTTGACCATGTACGCGGTCAGCAGTCCGTGCCCGGAGGGGGCGATCCAGCTGAACTCGGCCGGGAACTGCATCCGGTTCGGATCGCGCGGCTCCTCGCCGAACACGGACAGCGTCGGCCCCCACTGGTGGAACGGCCCGCGCGCCCATGAACTGGACGAGATCCCCGCGTCCGCCATCAGCCCCGGGAACTGCGGATCGTGCCCGAACGCGTCCAGCTGCCAGGCCGTTTCGGGGTCCGCGCCCATGATCCGGCGCTGGAAACCGTCGCCGTACAGGGCGTTGCGTACGGTGGCCTCGGCGCCGGTGAGGTTGGTGTTGGGTTCGTTGTAGGTGCCGCCCATGATCTCGACGCGCCCGGTGCGGATCAGCTGCCGCAGGAAGGCCCGCTCCTCGGGGAAGGAGTCCCAGTAGGGCTTGAGGTAGTCGACCTCCGCGAGCACGAAGGTGTACGCCGGGTCGCGCCGCGCCAGGTCGCAGTGGGCCCGTACCAGGCTCATACCGGACTGGCCGCGCGAGTCGAAGGTACGGGCGGGCAACCCGGTGGTGGCGGGGTCGTCGGCCGCGTCCCAGGTCTCGGTGTAGGCGGCTTGCGTGTTCCACCAGACCGGGTCGTAGTGGAAGTGGCTGACCATGAACATGGTCCAGCCGGGCTCGGCGGCCGTGAACTCGGCGGCGTGGTGCACGAGTCGGCCCGCGCCCGCGTCCTCGGCGGTCACCGTGATGGCGCGCCGCTCACCGGGCGCGAGCCCCTCGGTAGTCACGGATATCTCGGCGCGTACGGTGCCGTCGTCACCCACGGTCGCGACGGTCTCTCCGACGCTGTGGACGCCCGGGCCCTTCACGGTCAGCACGACCGGACGGCCGGGGAGATGCTCGATCTCGACGGCCACGACCTGGTGCGGATGCTCGGCGCTACCGGTGAAGAGCTCGGTCGACTCGGCAGAGATGACGCGCATGGGGCTCCTACGAGTGCTCGGCGGAGCCCCATCCTGGCATCGCGGAATGATTCAATCAACCATCAGTTGTCATTCTGGGTGGTTCATTCATGCGCCCTCGGTGTGTCCGGGTCAGCGGGCCCGCCGGGACTTCACCGTGTGCTGTCCGGCGATGTGGTCGGTCAGCGCGAGGGAGGCGCTCGCCCGCTGGTAGGAAAGCTGGGCGACCCGGACGTAGAGACAGTCGATGAGCGTCAGCACCGAGTGGCGCGCTCCGATGCCCTCGGGGCGGAAGCTGGTCTCCGCGGAGGAGGAGATGAGGCGGATGTCGGCGGACCGGGCCAGCCGGGAGCGTGGGTCGGAGGTGAGGGCGACGGTGGTGGCGCCGCGCTCCTTGGCCAGCTGGAAGGGTTCGATGACCTCACGGGTCCCGCCGGAGTGGGAGATGCCGATGGCGACGTCCGCCGGTGTGAGCAGGGCGGCGGAGGTCGTCGCCGCGTGCACCTCGGTCCAGCCGCGCACGGCGCAGCCGATGCGGAACAGCCGGGTCTCGGTCTCCCAGGCGAC
This sequence comes from Streptomyces capitiformicae, assembly GCF_002214185.1. Lineage (NCBI taxonomy): Bacteria > Bacillati > Actinomycetota > Actinomycetes > Kitasatosporales > Streptomycetaceae > Streptomyces > Streptomyces capitiformicae. The sequence continues at coordinate 6,045,826 of NZ_CP022161.1, forward strand.
CGCGCCGCTGCCGCCCACGCCGTAGACGTCGACACGCCGGGCGCGGGCCACGGCCTGGGCCGCGCGCTCGATGGCGTCCAGGTCGATCCGGTCGATGGTCTGCTGAACCGCCCGCAGGTCCGCGGTGCCGACGACCTGCACGACCCGCTCCAGGCTGTCGTCGGGGGAGATGTTCGGGCCGATCTCGGCCGTGCCCCAGTCGGAGGCCTCGCCCCTCCCGCGCTCCTGGGCCAGTTCGATCAGCAGATGCTGATAGGAATCGAGGCCGATGGCACGGCAGAAGCGGGTCACGGTCGCCTGGGAGGTGCCGGTGCGGCGGCCCAGCTCGGCTGCCGAGCAGTGGGTGACGGCGGCGGGATCCTCGAGGATCAGCTCGCCCACCTTCCGCAGGGAGCCGGCCAGCCGGGGCAGCTCGGTGCGGATCAGGGTCGTGACGTCGGTGGAGGGCATACAGAGAAGGTATCAGCCACCGATCTACCCACTCTGTGAATACCAGGACCGAGTAGACGGCTCATTGCCCGTGGCGCACGGTGTGTGATTTATTGATTCACAAGTGGAGATGTATGAGGTGGTTCAATCCACCAGTGGGGAGTCCCAGGTGTCCGACGAGTCCGCCGCCGGCGAGCCAGTGATCGAGCCGGTGAACGCCGAACGCTTCGCGCGTGAAGGCCTGACCGTCCTCCACCGCCTCACCGAGTCGGCCCGCGCCGACGTGACCCGCGCCGCCGGACTCATCGCCGACTGCGTACGCGCCGACGGCGTTGTCCAGGCCTTCGGCACCGGCCACTCCCAGGCCCTCGTGCTCGAACTCGCCGGCCGCGCGGGGGGACTGGTCCCCACCAACCGCATCGGCATCGCCGACCTGGTTCTCTACGGCGGCGACCACCCGAGCGTCCTCGACGACCCGCTCCTCGAACGCAAGCCGGGCATCGCCGCCCGCCTCTACGAACTCGCCGCGCCCCACCCCCAGGACCTCTTCGTCGTCATCTCCAACTCCGGCGTCAACAACGTGATCGTGGAGATGGCCCTCCACGCCAAGGAACAAGGCCACCGTCTCCTCGCGATCACCTCGCTCTCCCACACCCGCGCTGTCCCGGCCGGCCACCCGAGCGGCAAGAAGCTCGCCGACCTCGCGGACGTGATCCTCGACAACGCGGCCCCGAGTGGCGACGCGCTCCTCGAACTCCCCGGCGGCGGCGCGGTCTGCGCCCTGTCCACACTGACCGGCGTCCTGCTGGTGCAGATGGCGGTCGCGGAGGCCGCCGGACAACTCCTCGCCTCCGGCGACCGCCCCCCTGTCTACGTCTCCGCCAACGTGCCCGGCGGCTTCGAGGGCAACCTGGAGCTGGAGAAGCGGTACGCCGGACGGATCCGGCGTACCGCGAGCTGATCACTCCACGGGTACGGGCGTCAGTGCGACGGCCAGGGGATAGGCGCCCGTCTTCAGGGGCTCCTCGGCGGTGTTCGACGAGGTGTCGACCGGCACCAGGGTGTTTGCGTCCGCGGTGGTGACGTAGGCCGTGCCCCCGTTCCAGTCCAGGCCGACGTCGAAGGCGGACCTCCCGACCGTCACCTTGGTCCCGGGGGCGCCGGTCATGGTGTCGACCGGCGTGACGTGGTCCCCGGTACTGGGGCTGACCCACAGCGTCCGCCCGTCCGGCGACAGACCGAGCCCGTAGGCCTGGCCGGTGACCAGGAGGGTGGGCTCGGTGTCGTTCGTGGCGGTGTCGATCGGAGTGACCGTCGAACCGCCGGAGTTGGACACGTACACCCGCTTGCCGTCGGGCGCGGCCACGACGTTGAACGGGCGCGGTCCGACGGGGATCGCGGTGCCGGCCGTACGGTTCGCGAGGTCGACCGGACTGACCGTGTTGTCGTGGATGTTCGCCACGTACAGGGTGGTGCCGTCCGGTGTGATCGCCATGTTCTCGGGTCCCTTGCCGACCGCGATCGCCGTTCCCGCCGTGAGCGTCCCGGTGTCGATGGGCTGGACCGCGCCGTCGGTGTAGTTGGCGACCCAGAGCGTGGAGCCGTCGGGCGTGAGGGCGAGCCCGGCGGGGACCCGGCCCACGGCGACGCTCCCCGTGACCTTTCCGCTCGCCACGTCGATCACGCTCACGGAGTTGGCGCCCTGGTTGGCGGCGTACGCGGTGCGCCCGTCCCGGCTCACGACCACCTCACCGGGGTTGGCGCCCACCTTGATCTCCGTGCTCTCACCGGAGGACAGGTCCACCGAACTGACGGAGGCCCCGCTGAAGTTGGCGGTGAGCGCCCGGAACGTGCCGCTGCCATCGGTGACCTGGACGGGGATCGCCCGGCCGAGGACGCCGTGGCCGCCCGACGCCACCACGGAACGGACCCCGTCCGAGGCGCCCGCGCCGGCCGTGAACGTGACGGTCGCGGTGGCGCTGCCCCCTGCCGGAACGGAGACGGTGCCGCTCTCGGGCGAGGCGGTGACACCGTCCGGCACGGTCAGCTTCCAGGGGACCGAACGGGCGGACGCGGACCGCTCGTCGGAGAAGGTGAGGGTCACGGCCCGCGACTCGCCCGGTTTCAGGGAGACGGAGGCCGGGGTGAAGGACGCGTCGACACCGGGGTCGGGGGCGTTCTCCAGCATGGTCGTGTAGAGGAACTGCTCCATGACCCCCGGCGACACCTGCTGAGGTATGGCGTCCAGTGCCTTCCGCTCACCGCGCAGTCGCACGTAGTACCGCGACACCGCCTCGCTGTCGCCCTGCTTGTTGGCCAACAGCAGCTCGACGGCTGTCAGCCCGGCGTTTCCGTACGCCCCCAGCTTGTCGAGCCATGCCGAAGTCTCCGTCAGAAATCCGGGGTTGGCGAGATGCGCGCGCAACTGCTCGGGGGTCGCGGCCATGTCGGTGAAGTACGCCTTGAGCGCGGCGGCGGCCCGGTCCAGCCCGCTGTCCTGCTCGTACGCCTTCCGGAAGTCGGCGATGAGACGGGTGAGCGTGGGGGACTCGGTCGCGTCGAGCTGCGAGGAGTAGTTGTTCTCGGCGAAGATCCGCAGCCATTTCGCCGCCCGTGGTCCGGCGAGGTCGCGGACAGAGGCGAGGAACGCGGCGCGCGGGTCGTACGCCTCGGGGTTCCAGAGGTAGGTGGCTGAGGTGAACAGCGCCAGCCGGCTCGCCTGGCCCTGGACCATGGGGTTGGCGGTCACACCGACGGCGGCGCTCGCCACGCCCGCTTCCCGGCCGGTGTAGGGGCCGAGCAGAAGACGGCTGGTGATGTAGTCGTTCACCGGGTAGTTGTCCCAGACCAGGATCGGGTGGCCGTACACCGCGCGGGCCTGCTCCACCTGCTCGGTGGTGATCCTGGGGGCGATGACACCGACGCCGGTCCACTCCACGACCACATCCGGGTCCAGCTTCTCGCGCAGGGCCGTCTTGTACGGGGTGTCGGCGAGGTCGGAGTACTCGGTGGGGACCATTTCGAGGGGCTGGAGCCCGATGGGGGTCCCCCCGCTCGAGCGAAGCCGAGAGTGGGGGAGGCCGGCGGAGAAGGTCTGCCACGCCTCGTTGATCAGATGCGCCTGCGCGGTCCCGGCCGCGCCGCCCCCGCTGCCGAACCTCTCCTCGTCGGCGGCGCAGTTCCACTTCGTGTAGCTGATGTCGTCCAGCGGGATGGCGAAGGACCGCACCCCTATGTCGTACAGCGAGGCGAACTTGCGGACGAGCGCGGCGATGTCGTCGGCGGCGGAGTAGCAGACCGACAGACCGGGGGAGAGGGCGTAGGTGAGGCGGACGTGGTTGGCGTCGGCCCGGTCGACCAGTTCCGTGAGCTTCTTCAGCTCGGCGGCCGGGTACTCGTCCCGCCAGCGCTCCCGCAGATATGGGTCGTCCTTGGGGGAGTAGACGTACACGTTCTGCTTGGTGCGTCCGTAGAAGTCGAGTTGGCTCAGCCGCTCGGCGTGGGTCCAGGGGGTGCCGTAGAAGCCCTCGACCACACCGCGCAGTCGGGCGGCCGGCCAGTCGCGGACGGAGACCTCCGGCAGGCGCCGTTTCGTGATGAGTTGGCGGAGGGTCTGGGCCGCGTAGAACGTGCCGGTCGGGTCGGAGCCGGACAGGGCGAGAAGGGGGCCGCCGGACGTGCGCCCGGAGGCGAGGACGTATCCGCCGGAGGGCAGCCCGGCGGGGGAGGCGGCACCGAGCCGCTTCAGGGCGCGGCCGGTGTCCGCGTTCTCCTTCGGGCCGCCGACGTAGACGGTGAGCCCGGCCGGGGGCGGCCGGTGACCGGCGGGCACGGTGACGATCCGCTCGGCACCGGCCGCCCGCAACACGGCCTCGACGGCCCGGCGGGCGGCTGGGTCGGTGCCTTCGCCGACGACCTCGACCACCCGCTCGGGCACGGCCACGGACCCCCGGCCCGCCTCGAGGTGCCGAGGTGTCGGCCAGACCTTCGGCAACGGAGCCGACTCGGCCGCGGTCGCCAGGGGAGGAGGCGAGGTGAGGGAGAGGCCGAGAGCCAGCAACAGGGGCAAGGGCAGGCGTCTGCCCAGGACGTGGATGAATGAATTCATCGAAGCATGCTAGGGATGCCGAATCAATCATTCAACGGTGCCTGATACGGCCGGTGTGCGAGATGGGTCCGAGCCCTCAGCGACGCACCGCCCTGACGAGCCAGTAGCGGCCCAACAGCCGTACACCGCCGTCGTGTTGATACGCGCGGAAGGCGCCCACCGCTGCCCGGTGGGCACGTTCCTCCGTGGCGGTGTCCGCGTCCGCCTCGCGCAGCCAGTGGCGCAGTGGGCCGATGCCGAAGAGGAAGTCGGCGGCGTCCTCGGCGTCCTCGCCCCAGTACTGGGGCGCTTCGAGGCCCTCGATGGTCACGTCGTCGAAGCCGGCGGCGGTCAGTACCCGGCGGGTGTGGTCGGGGTCGGCGAAGGCGAGCGGGCTCGGGCCGGTGGCCTTGGACAGATCCGGCAGCCGTACGTGCTCCCCGATCGCCGCGAACACCGTGGACTGGTCCATGCGGTCGAACGACTGGGGGCAGACGAAGGCGAGCCGTCCGCCCGGCCGCAGCCCACGTCCGATGTTGCGGAAACCCTCGACGGGGTCGGCGAAGAACATCACGCCGAAACGGCTGACGGCGACGTCGAACGAGGATTCCTGGAAGTCGTACACCTGTGCGTCGGCCTGGACGAAGTGCGCGTTGTCGAGGGATTCCGCGGCGGCGCTCGCGCGTGCCCGTTCCAGCATGGGCGCGGACAGATCGATGCCCAGCGCGTACGCGGCGCGTTCGGCGGCGAGACGGGTGATACGGCCGTTGCCACAGCCGATGTCGAGGACGCGGTCGGTCGGCGCGAGGGCCACCGCGTCGAGGAGCGGGGCGTTGGCCCCGTCGTTGATGGCGTCGTAGCGGCTCTGGTGGTCGGCCCAGTGCCGGCCCTCGTACCCGTTCCAGGCGGCGGCCTGCTGCGCGTTCACGGAGTTGTCCGTCGGATTCGTCATGCCTTCATGGTGCCGCCCGCGTGTGGTCATCGGTGCCGCCCTCGTGCGGCCGACGGGCGAGTGTCAGTGCCCGGTGTCACGCTGGGTTCATACAGGATCAACGAAAGGCGACCGCCATGATCACCACTGACCTCGCGCCCGGTTCCCCCTGCTGGCTCGACCTCGGAGCCCCCGACGTACGGGCCGCCGCGGCCTTCTACGGCGCGGTGCTCGGCTGGGAGTACGAGTCCATGGGCGGGGGCGAGGAGTTCGAGGGCGGGATGTTCAAGAAGGACGGCAAGACCGTCGCCGGGCTCGGCAAACTGACCGAGGAGGGCGCCCGCTCGGCGTGGATGATCTACTACACGGTCAACGACGCGGACGCCACGACCCAGGCTGTGGAGCGCGCGGGCGGCACGGTGCGCGTGGCGCCGCGCGACCTCGACGACTGGGGCCGGATGGCGCAGTTCAGCGACCCGCTGGGCGGCCAGTTCGCCGTCTGGCAGCCGGGGAAGGACAAGGGCTTCGAGCTGGCGGACCAGCCGGGCTCGCTGTCCTGGACCGAGCTGTACACGAGCGACGCCGCCGGCGCGAAGGACTTCTACGGCGAGGTCTTCGGCTGGCGGTTCAGCGACATGGAGCTGCCGGGCGGCGGAGGCACGTACTCCCTCATCACCCCCGCCGATCTGCCCGAGGAGCGCATGCACGGCGGCCTCATGGAACTCCCCGAGGAGCAGCTCACCCTGACGAACGGGCGGCCGTACTGGCACCCCGTCTTCAACGTCACGGACTGCGACGCGGCGGTCGCCAAGGTCACCGGGAACGGCGGCAGTGTGCAGATGGGGCCGGAGGACGCGCAGGGCGTCGGTCGCCTCGCCGTGTGCCTCGACCCGTCGAAGGCGGACTTCGTGGTGCTCACTCCGGAACGGAGTTGAGCCGGGCCGACGTCCCAGGTGTCGGACGCACTCGGCCGTGCCGGAGAGGGGGGTGGACGCGGTCGACCACCGGGGAGAGTCTGTCCGCCTCGATGAGGGTGATGACGGCGAGCAGGTCGTCGCGGGTCGAAGTGCTCACCGGAGCCCCTCCGCATGACGCGGAGCCGCGCGTGACCTGCTGATTCCCCAGCGGTGACGGGACGCGCCGCAGTCGCCAGGGGCTCCTATGGTGGACTCAGGTACGGCGACGGACGCTGAGGCGGCGCACCATGGCGGATACGGCGATCGACTACGCGGCGGTGTTCCAGGCGCTGCCGGGGATGGTGGCGCTGCTGACCCCGGAGCTCGTGTACGCGGACGCGAACGAGGAGTTCCTGCGGCTGTCCGGCCGGACCCGTGAGCAGGTCGTCGGCCGGTATCTCTTCGACGTGTTCCCCGACAACCCGACCGACCCGGCCGCCAGCGGCATGCGCAATCTCGCGGCCTCCCTGACTCGGGTGGTGGACAGCGGCGAACGTGACGCGATGGCGCTGCAGCGGTACGACGTGGAGTCGACGCAGCGGCCGGGGGAGTGGGAGGTGCGGTACTGGAGTCCGGTGAACGCGCCGGTCCTCGGCCCCGACGGCAGCGTGGTGCTGCTGATCCACAAGGTGGAGGAGATCACCGAACTGATCCGTGCCCGCTCCCGCCGACAGGGCGACCGGGCCCGGGTACTGGAAGCCGAGCTCTACACCCGGGCCCGTGAGCTGCAGGAGGTCAACGAACGGCTGCGCAGGGCGCACGCCCGGGAACGCGAGGTCGCGCTCGCGCTCCAGAAGGCGATGATGCCCTCGCCCAGCCCCGTCCGCCACCACCGTGCCGCAGTGCGCTACCGGCCGGCCGTCAGCGCGCTCAACGTGTGCGGCGACTGGTACGACCTCGTCGACCTGCCCGGTGAGGACCGGATCGGCGTAGCCGTGGGCGACGTCGTCGGGCACGGTCTGGCCGCCGCCTGCGCCATGGGCCAGCTGCGCAGCGCGCTCAGCGCCGCGTCCCTCGTCGCGGCCGGCCCCGCCCAGGCGCTGGACGCCCTCGGCCTCTACGCCGACTCCGTCGAGGGCGCCGAGAACACCACCGTCGTCCAGACCTGCATGGACTGGGCGACCCACACGATCACCTACAGCAGCGCCGGCCACCCACCGCCCGCACTGCTGCGCCGCGACGGCACGGTCACCTTCCTCGACCAGGCCACCGATCCACCCCTCGGAGCCCGTCCCGAACACGTGCCCCGCCCTCAGGCCGCCGTCGGCTTCACCGAGGGCGACACCCTCGTCCTGTACACCGACGGACTCATCGAACGCCGCCACGAGGACATCGACACCGGCCTCACCCGCCTCGCCGCCGCCCTCACCCGCCACCGCCACACTGCCCCCGAACCCCTGGCCGACGCCCTCCTCCTCGACCTCCTCCCGCCGGACGGCGCCACCGACGACACAGCGCTCGTCATCATCCGGCTGTGACCCTGTGACCCTGTGACCCTGTGACCCTGTGAGCCCGTGACCCCGTGAGCCCGTGAGCCCGTGAGCCCGTGAGCCCGTGACCCCGTGACCCCGTGACTCTGGGACTTCCCCGTGACCCCGTGAGCCCGTGACTCTGGGACTTCCCCGTGACCCCGGGGACACCGGCTGCCGAACGGGACCCGGCCAACGCCCGGAACGGTGAGCCGCGGCGCCTCTCGTGCAGCGCTTCGAGCGCCTCGGTCGTGCCAGGGACGTCGCGCATGCGCCGACCGGCGAAGACCGGATCCGTCGCGCCGGACGGGGTGCAGATACAGCCGGCAGCGGGCCATCGCCGGGTGCAGTTCGCCCTGCGGCAGGTCCCGGCCGCGGCAGCGTCCTGCGGGCAGCCCCAGATGGTCGGCGAGTCCGCGCGTGCGCATGCCGAAGACGTCCAGCGGCGCGATGCGCGCGAACCGCGGCAGCAGGTCCGTTCCCGTCGTCCGGCCGCGCCGCACCGGGTCGTTGACGACGACGGCCGTACGCGGTTCCGCACCGGTCCACAGCGGCCCCGGGTCGATGACGTCGTGCTCGATCACCTCGGTCGGAGCACGGCCGTTGTCCCACATCAGCCGATTGAAGTGGGTCACATGGACAAGGGTGACGTCGGTCCGGTCGGCGAGGGGGTGGCGGGTGCCGACGGCGGACTCGTGCGGGCTGTTGTGCTCGACGTACACGGCCGGTACGTCGACGCCGGGCCGGCGACCCGTCCACCGCTCGGGCAGTGCGAGCTCGTGCGGCCGCTGAAGCACCATCAGGTCGATGTCCGCCTCGCGCAACCCGGCCGGGCTCACCTCGCGCACCGTCTCCGGCCACCGCCAGGTCCGCGCCCGGCCCAGCCCGTCCGGACCGCGGTCGGGCGTCACGGGCACCAGAAAGGTGTACGGGCCCTGGACGAACGACGTCAGCCATGAGACGTGCACATGCCAGACAAGGATGTCCATGGGCTCTCCTGAATCAGTTTCCGCACCGCGAGCACCACGTCATGGCCCGTGACCTCGGCGAGGCACGGATGACCCGGCACGGGACAGTGCCGGGCCCTGCTGTCCGCGCACGGGGCGTGCTGGGCACCGAGGACCACGCTCGGCACGCCGTACGGCGCCCACCGCTCCGCCGGGACGACCGGCGCGAACAGGGACACCACTGGGGTCCCGACGGCCGCCGCCAGATGAGCGGGACCGGTGTTGCCGCACACCACGACATCGACGCGGTGACCTTCGTCGGCGAGCGACGCGACGGCCTCGGCGCAGCGTTCGGGGCTCCAGACCCGAGCCGGTGCGCTGGCGCCGGGGTGGACGACCACGCACGGGCCGTTCCCCGTCAGGGAGATGGTGTCCGGCGGCGGTACGACCCGCAGCAGGCCCGAGTCCCCGGGACGCGGCAGGAAGCCCATGGCCGCCGCTGTGTCGAGCGCGGCCTCGACCTCGTGCCGGCCGGGCAGCCGCCGATGGCGTACGTCGAGGAGGCGGCCGGGCTGGTCGACGCTGTCGGCGCACCGATCCGCCCGACGCCGGCCAGCCGCAGCAGCAGGGCGGTGGGCAGCGGGCTCTGATGGAACGACGTGAGGATCAGGGCGACGTCGAACGCCGCTGCCCGCAGCCGCTCCACCAGCCCGCCACCGCCCACGCCAGACATGGCGCCAGCGCGGCCTTGCCGGCCCGCACCACCAGATCCCGCTCGCGCCCCGGCGCCGCCCACGCCCGCCGAACCGCCCTGCGGACAGCCCGACCGTCCCGCCGCACCGCTGCTGTCGCTCGCCTCGCCCAGTCCATGGGACAGCAAGTGCCACATGGCGGGCGACGTCACTCCAGGAAATCGGCGACGAGGGTGGCGAACTCGTCCGGGGCGGCGAGGCGGATGCCCAGGGACTCGGCCTTGGCCCGCTTGGATCCGGCGTTGTCACCGGCGACGACCAGGGAGGTCTTCTTGGAGACGCTGGAAGAGGCGCGGCCGCCGGCGCGTTCGATGAGTTCGTTCATCTGGTTGCGGCTGAGCTTCTCCAGTACGCCGGTCATCGCCCCCGTGACCACCACTGCCATCCCGGCGAGCGGCCCACCCACCGGCGCGGCGTTCTCCGCGTCGGAGTCGGAGTCGGAGCCGGAGCCGGAGTCGGCGGTCGCCGGGGCGGGCGGCGTGGCGCCCGGCTCGGTCATGTTCACCCCGGCCGCGGCGAGCTTGTCGATGAGCGGGGCCAGTTCGGCGAGCTCCGCGACGATCGACGGGGCCTTCTCGGTGCCGATGCCCTCGACCTGCTGTATCGCGGCGGTGTCGGCGGCGCGGATGTTGTCCATCGTGGCGAAGTACCGGGCGATACGGCGGGACATGGAGCGCCCGGTGCCGCGGACGCCCAGCGCGCACAGCACCCGTGACAGAGGCCGCCCACGGGCCGTGTCGAGCGCGGCGAGGAGGTTGTCGGTGCTGGTCTCACCCATCCGCTCCAGTCCGAGGAGCTGCTCGCGGGTGAGGGCGAACAGGTCGGCGAGATCGGCGACCAGACCGGCCTCGACGAGCTGCACGATACGGGTGTGGCCGAGCCCTTCGACGTCCAGCTGGTCGCGGCCGACGGCGTACGAGAGGGAGGCGACCAGGTGGCAGTTGCGGCCGTTCTCGCAGCGCCAGCGCTGCTCGCCGGTGTCGATGCCGGAGCCGCAGCGCGGGCACACCTCCGGGAAGACGATGGGCTGTTCCTCACCGGTGCGCAGGTGGGCGACGGGGGCCTCGACGCGGGGGATGACGTCACCGGCGCGATGCACCATGACGTGGTCGCCGAGGCGCAGATCGCGGCGGGTGATGTCGGCCGGGTTGTGCAGCGTGGCGTAGGTGATGGTGGAGCCGTCGATCTCGACCGGCTCCAGCACGCCACGCGGTGCGATGATGCCCGTGCGGCCGACGTTCCACTGCACCTCCAGCAGCCGGGTGATCTTCTCCACGGCCGGCAGTTTGTAGGCGATTGCCCAGCGCGGGGCGCGTGAACCGGATCCGGCGGCCCGCTGGTCGGCGGCCAGGTCGGCCTTGATGACGATTCCGTCTATCCCGAAGGGCAGTTCGGCGCGCAGCGCGGCGATCTCCTTCACCCGGGCGAGGACCTGCTCGACCGAGTCGGCGGTGACACCGGGCACCGCCGTACTGGCGGTGGTGTTCACGCCGAGTTCGGCGGCCCGCGCCATCAGGTCGCTGTGGGCGAGCTCCCCCAACTGCCCGGCGAATTCCTCCTCCGTGCCGGGCAGCGCCAGCAGCCCGTAGCCGAAGAACGTCATCGGCACGGTGTAGGCCCGCTCCCGGGCCCGCAGGGTGCCCGCCGCGGCGTTGCGCGGATTGGCGAACGGCTGCCCGCCGTGCGCGGTGCGCACCTCGTTGGCGTACTCGAACTGGGCGGTGGTCATGAGGACCTCGCCCCGCACCTCCACGGTGACCGGCTCGGCCAGCTCGCCGGGCAGGCCCTCGATGGTGCCGATCGCGTGCGAGACGTCCTCCCCGGCCGTCCCGTCGCCGCGAGTGATCAGCCGCGTGAGACGGCCGTGGGTGTAGCGGGCGGCGACCGCCAGGCCGTCGAGCTTCGGCTCGACGCCGAACCGCTCCACGTCATGCCCGATCCGCCGCGCCAACGACGCGGTCCACGCGGTGAACTCCTCGGCCGAGAACACATTGTCCAGGCTCAGCATCGCCACCGTGTGCGGGACGTCCCCCTCCACCGCACCGCCGGCCACTTTTCCGGTCGGTGACCCGGGCAGTATCTGGTCGGGATGCGCGGCCTCCCACTCCGCGATGCCGCGCACCAGCCGGTCGTAGGCGTCGTCGTCCAGTACCGATGTGCCCCCCGTGTAGTAGGCGGCCGAGGCCTTCACCGCGTCCTCGACCGCCTGCGCGTAGGCGGCGGCATCCGCGATCACTGCTGCTGATGTCGTCATGCCGATCATCTTGCACGCCACCACTGACAACGGCTCTGACCTGCGAAAACAGGTCAGGGCCGGGAGAAGTGGGGCGGGTTTGCTCAGCCCCTCGGCTGGGTGAACCGGATGCTGTTGCCGAACGGGTCACGCAGCCCGCAGTCGATGCCGTACGGGCGCTCGGTGGGCTCCTCGGTGAACTCGACTCCGAGGCCCCGCAGGTGCTCGTAGGTCTTGCGGCAGTCATCCGTGCTGAAGATGAGGTGGCCGCCCATGGCGCCCTTCGTCAACAGCCCGCGGACCTGCTCGGCCGTCTCCTCGGACAGCGCGGGCGGACCCGGCCTCTCCAGCAGGATCTGGCGCTCCGGATGGCCGGGCACATTGACGGTCAGCCAGCGCATGAAACCCAGGTCGGCATCGGTGTTGACCTCCAGGCCGAGCTTGCCGACGTAGAAGTCGAGGGCCTCGTCCTGGTCGAGAACGTAGATCTGCGAGTGCGTGATGGCGGTGAACATGTGCCTCACGCTATCGAGTGGGCCGGAAGAAAACTTATCCAAAACTGCTCAGCCGTTCGGTCGCATCCACGCCTTGGCGAAACAGGTCGGCACGGCCACGGGCAACGCCTCCTTGCGGTACTCCCTTGGGGACCGGCCGACGATCTCGCGGAACGTGCGGCTGAAGGTGCCCGGGCTGCCGAAGCCCACCTCGAAGCAGATGTCCGTCACACCGCGGTCGGTCTCCCGCAACAGGAACATCGCCCGTTCGACGCGGCGGCGCTGAAGGTAGCGGTGCGGTGTCTCGCCGAACGTGGCCCGGAAGGTGCGGGTGAAGTGTGCTTCGGACACATGCGCGATCCGGGCCAGGGACGGAACGTCCAACGGCTGGGCGTAGGAGCGATCCATGGCGTCCCTGGCCCGGAGCATGCGGCGGTTGGACTCTTCTGCGGCGCGACTCACGGCGTCATCACACCACGTTTCTCCAACTGCCAACTGCCAACCGCCAACTGCAGTTGCCGATCAGACCGCCGGAGACGGGTACGTCGGGTACTCCACCCCGGAGACGTGCTGCACGACGCGGATGACCTGGCAGGAGTAGCCGAACTCGTTGTCGTACCAGAGGTAGAGGATCGCGTTGTCGCCGTCGACCTTGGTGGCGCCGGCGTCGACGATCGAGGCGTGGCGGGAGCCGATGAAGTCGCTGGAGACCGCGTCCGGGGCCGTGGTGAAGTCGATCTGACGCTTCAGCGGCGAGGTCAGCGAGACACCCCGCAGATAGTCGAGGACCTCCTCGCGGCTGGTCTCCCGGCCGAGGCGCAGGCTGAGGATGGCGATCGAGACGTCCGGCACCGGGACGCGGATGGAGCTGCCGGTGATCGGGGCCTTGAGGTCCGGCAGCGCCTTGGCCACGGCCGACGCGGCACCGGTCTCGGTGATGACCATGTTGAGCGGCGCGGAGCGGCCGCGGCGCTCGGACTTGTGGTAGTTGTCCAGCAGGTTCTGGTCGTTGGTGAACGAGTGGACGGTCTCCACGTGGCCGCGCAGCACGCCGTACTCGTCCGCCATCGCCTTCAGCGGCGGCACGATCGCGTTGGTGGTGCAGGACGCGCAGGACAGGATCTGCTCGTCCGGCTTGATCGTGTCGTGGTTGACGCCGTGCACGATGTTCGGGATGTCGCCCTTGCCCGGCGCGGTCAGGACGACCTTGTCGATACCGGGGCGCAGATGCTGCGACAGGCCCTCGCGGTCGCGCCACTTGCCCGTGTTGTCGATGAGGATGGCGTCCTTGATGCCGTACGCCGTGTAGTCGACCTCGGACGGGTCGCCCGCGTAGATCACCTTGATCTCGTTGCCGTTGGCGACGATCGTACTGTTCGCCTCGTCGACGGTGATCGTGCCCTGGAACTGGCCGTGGATGGAGTCCCGGCGCAGCAGCGAGGCACGCTTCACGATGTCCTGATCGCCGCCCCCGCGGACGACGATGGCGCGCAGCCGCAGACCATTGCCGGAACCGGACTTCTCGATGAGGAGGCGCGCGACGAGGCGGCCGATGCGGCCGAAGCCGTAGAGGACGACGTCGCGTCCCTCGCCGCCCTCGATCTTGTTGACGCCGGTGGCGCCGGCGACGGCCTCGGCGGTGAACGCCTCCACCGTCAGACCGCGGTCGTCGGCCTTGTGGAGCGCGGCGAGCATGCCGATGTCGATCTGCGAAGGGCCGAGGTCGAGCGTGGTGAGGGCCTGCAGGAACGGCAGCGTGTCGGTGACCGACAGCTCCTCCCCGGCGATCTGCCGGGCGAACCGGTGGGTCTTCAGGATGCTGACCACCGACTTGTTCACCAAGGAGCGGCTGTGCAGCAGGACGGTGACATCCCGCTCACGATGCAGCTTCCCGATGATCGGGATCATCGATTCCGCGATCTCTTCGCGGTTCTTCCAGTTGGTGAACGAGTCCTCGTTGACAGTCACAGATTTATCTTTCGAGCTAGGCGGCGCTCATATGCTAAGCGCTCACCGTTCGGATCACGCCACCGGGGTACCCGGTCCCGGTGGCGTGATCCTCCGGCGATGCTCAGGAGAGGCGCCAAGCCACGGCGTAGGGCTGGAGGGCGATGACAGGTCTGCCGGAGCCTCGGCAGATCAGGGACCTCAGGGCCAGACGCCGGAGAAGTCGATCTTCTCGATCCATTCCGGGTGGTCTATCAGGGGATTGCGATTGCCCTGCAGCTCGGCGATGGCGGCATTGCGGTGCAACTCGTACTCGCTCACGGGCTCGTTGCCGTGCCAGGCCAGGAGCGTGGGCAGGCGGTTCTCGGGGAACTCGATGGACCTGTCGCCGATCAACCCCGGGTAGCGCAGCAGGAAGTAGAGAGTGGCTCGGGCTACCGCTCCCTTTCCTTCCTCGGGTTCGAACCCCACGGCCGTGTCACGCGCCCCGCACTCGCCCCGTATCGCCAGCTCGAATTCGGGGAAATCGGCGAACGAGTAGTTGTTGCGGAAGCTGTTGCACCCGCTCTCGCAGGCGAACAGATGGTGGAGGTCGCCCCGCATGGGCTCCCGCCCGTCGAACCACGACTGCGGCACCACGTGTTCGCAGTTGAACGGCATCGACGCCTCCAGAGAGGCGAACTCGGCGGCGAACTCGGCCGGACCGGCAGTGCCCTCGTGGAGGATCAGCTCCTGCACGCGTGCCAGCCGCGCTTCTTCCACGGCGGCGTCCAACCGTATGAACTCCTCGGCGGAGAAGTCCTTTCCGGAGTAGATGCTGCGCAGCCGGCCGTCCCGGTGCAGGTCGACCCACGGATAGACGAGCCGGATCGGCTTGTACTTGGGCCGGGGCCTGTGTGTCTCCGTCAGCAGTTCGGTGAGGGCGCGGCGCATTGCGTCCCCGTCGTCGGTGCCGATGTCCGCGTAGTAGGCGTCGCGTGCGGCGGTGTCGCCGGGCCGGTCGTAGTACGGCCGTTCCCGCGCGAGGCGGTGGTTGACCAGGGCGGCGTTCACGTCCCGCTGGACGGCGGAGGCCACGTCGGGCGGCCCGGCCGGGGGCGGTGCCGTGGGCGCGAGCACGGGCGGCGGGGTGGTGACGGTCGCCACCGGGAGTGCCGGCGAGTCGACTCCGATGCTGATCCGCAGCGGGACGGTGAGGTGGGCGGTGCCGTCGGCCACGTACGCCTGCGCCCCGGTGGGCCTCGGCAGGTTCGACGCACCGTCGGTCGAGGGCGCGGGTGTGGGCGGGGTGCTCTCGACCGGGGCCGGAGGTGTCCCGGCGGGCGTGCCGGCAGCCGGTCCGGAAGAGGGCCCGGGGGTGAACACCTCGTCGCGGAGCCGGGCGGCCGCACCGGTCAGGGTGATCTCGTGCAGGGCGCGCAGCACACGGCTGATCCGCACCCCCTCGTTGGCCTTCCACGCCAGTCGGTCATCGCCCATGTCCGGCGTCCAGGGCGTTCCGTCGACGCTCAGGGGGCGGCCCTCGGCGTCGGTCTTCGGGACGGCCGAGTGATGCAGCGCGACGACCTCCCACTGGTCGTTGAAGACCGGCGAACCCGACGAACCCTCACGGGTGTCGGACTCGTAGTGCATGAAGCGGTCGAGTATGTCGACGATCTGGTTCTCGCGCAGCGCGAGCTGCTTGGGCTCGCCCCGGGGGTGCTGAATGATGTTGACGTACTCCCCGATGACGACCATGCCCTGCGCCTCGCTGAGCGTCAGCCGGCCGAACGACGAGAGTTCCTCGCCCCCCGCACCGCGTTCGGCCACCGCGACGATGCTGAAGTCCAGAGCGCGGTCGGTGACGAAGAACCTGTGCGGCTCCAGCTGGAAGACCGCGGGTGTGAGCGGCTGCCCGTCGAGCCCGGCCTGCAGCGCGAACGCGACCACGCTGCGACGGGCCTCCTCCTGGCTGCGCAGCACATGGTTGTTGGTGAGCAGCAGGGCGGGTGACACCATGAAGCCGGTGCCGTGACCGCCACCGGGTCCGCTGATGGTGATCCGGCCGACCGCGCGCGAGACCAGGGCACCCTCCTCCAGGAACGCGACCGGGGTGAGGTTGTTGCGCCCGATGAGGCGTTCCAGGCCCAGCACGTCGCTGCCGAAGCTCTCCGGCGGCAGCCGGAGGGTGCTTCCCGCCGCGGTGACGGGCTCCGACGGCTCCCGTTCGATCGCCCTGGCCAGCGACCAGTCGGCGCCCAGACGGGCCAGCCTCTTCTCGACCCGTTCCGGTTCGTCGGCGTACAGCACGCCACGCGTCTGGAGCAGCTCCCGGTTTCTCTCCCGCTGCCCGGTCCGGTGCGCATAGCGTTCCGCGGCCCGCGTCAGCTGGGACAGGTAGTCGGATTCGGTGAGGGAGAAGAGTTCCGCCGTTGTCATGGGTCCGCCTCCCGTGTGTGGCGGTGTGGTGGTGCGGCGCGCTACGCCACGAGTCGTGTGCTGCGTGATGCCTGGTCGGGGTGGGTCCCGAGGTAGCCGTGCGCGGAGAACGCGCCGGGTGCGAAGGCGCCCGGCGTGACGTCGTCGCCCGCCGCGAGCTCCACGCAGGCGGTCTGCGGCCGGGCCGTGCTCAGGCCGAGCCGGCAGGCGGTGGCCGTGAGCCTCACGGTGACGAAGTCGGCGATCTGGGCGCCGAACTCGATGGGCCTGCCGCCGATGGTGATGTCGCCCACGGCGAAGCCCCGGCCCGCGGGCACCTCGTAGACGGCACGTACCGGGAAGCCGGTGTCGCCGCGTTCCACGGTCCAGAAGCTCTTCGGGTCGGAGCCGTCGGGAGTGCTCCACCCGTCGGTGGCCAGGTCGTCGAAGTAGATGCCCACGGGGTCGCTGAGCGCGATGTCCGCCTTCTGCCGGGCGATCGAGTTGACCACTTCGCCGATGTGCGGGTCGCTGTTGCGGTCGGGTACGCCGTACTTGGCACAGGCGATGAGTTCCTGCGCGCCGGTGAGTTCCCGGCCGCCGATGACCCGCCGGATGGTCGCGGCGGCGGCGAGTTCGATCTCCGCGCCGAGGGTGTTGGACTGCTGGATGAGGTGCATCGCCCCCTGCGTCGTGGAGTCGTTCCACTTGTTGCGCCGTATGTACCGGCCGTTGGGGGCGAAGAGGTCGCTCCGTCGCACGGCCGGGCCGATGTGGGCGCGGTAGATGTCGAGGGCCTTGTCCGGGTTGGTCTGCGCCAGCACGTCCCAGTACTCGGGGCCCTCGCAGGTGAAGGTGGCGCGGGTGATCTTCCCGGTGCCGTCGCGGGTCACGCTCCACTCGCAGTACTCGTCCTGTACGTCGCGGCTGGCGTCGGCGCGTTGCCAGCGCTGCCGGTCCGAGATCGCTGCCTTGAGGCGGTTGGGGAACGCTGTCCAGGTGACGGCCGCCTGGACAGCGTCCGCCGCGGTGTCCGTCTTGGTGAGGTTGTAGAACTGCGGCCGGGGGCTGTCGTGCAGCACCTCGGCGGGGTCCGGCCCGGTGATCGCCTGGTCGACACTGTCGCTGATGAAGACGTGCCACGCCTTCTTGCCGACGTCGTCGAGGTCGGTGAGTCGGCCGGGAGGCCCGTACGCGTTGATGGTGGTCATGGAGAACCTCCGGTGGTCACGACACCGACGGTGCCGTCCTCGTTCATGCGCAGCCGTGGTGCGTCGGCGGGGATGTCGGTGGTCGGCAGGGTGAGCGCGAATTCGTTGAGCCTCATCTCCCTGAATGCGCGGCGGCGTGATTCCGTCAGCCGGACGCAGTCGTCGAATCCCGACGCCGTACGGATCCGTGCCGTGACCTTCTCCAGGTACACGTCCACCCGCTGGGCGAAGACACCGGGCCAATCGGCCTCGGGGACCGCCCAGTTGCGTGCGAACTCGGCCTCGGGGCTGTCGGCGGGCAGGGTCCGCGCGGTGGCGACGACGGCCGAGGCGATGTCGTCGCACCAGGTCGAGGCGGGTACGGGCGCGGTGGGCACGTAGCGCATCAGATGGGCACGGACCGGGCTGAATACCGGGTTGGTGAAGTCCACCATCAGCGCACAGGCCGCGAACCTGGCCGGCACGAGGCCCTGCTTCACCGACTGCCGCACCACGTCGTTGTCCTCGTACGCGGGCTCCGGGACGACGAAGGCGAAGAACGTGTCACCCGGCTGCGAGAAGGCGCTCACCTGTTCCTCCAGCCGGAAGCCGAAAGCCGTGAGGCTGTCCGCGTACAGGGACGCCGGCGCGGTGGGCACGGTCTCCATGCCCACCGGCAGGCCGAGATCGTTGAGCAGGGCGTCGGCGTTCAGCCAGAAGCCCAGGGGCAGGGGCAGATCCCTGCCGCCGGACGTGACCGTCGCGCTCTGCGTCGACGTACTGGCGAGGTTGACCGTGGTGCTCGTGAACAACTGCCGCAGCAGATGGTCGGGGTGCGCCACCATGCCGTCGGCGACGACCGCCGAGAGGCGCGCTGTGGTCCACCGGGAGACGAGGCCCTTCACCGTGAGCTCCAGGCGCTCGGCGCCGATCACTTGACGGTAGAGCGGGTTGTCGCGCAACGGGTCATCCGGGGCGAGCTGGATCGTCGCGGACATGGACTGCCAGTTGCTCCAGGGCTGCTTGAGCTCCTTCATGACGACGCTGCCGTTGACGTGACTGTCGAAGCAGCCCTTTCCCCGGGACTCGGGTGCCAACGACGACCAGGAATCGCCCGTCCAGATCCAGGCCGGCGAGATCCGCATGTAGTAGTTGAAGACCCGGGCGACCGGGTCCCAGGCGGCGACCTGGAGGAAGACCGAGCCGGGGTCGCTGCTGACCAGCAGGTCGGGGTCCCTGCCCGGTGCCGCGCGGGAGATCGCAAAACGGAAGTCGCGGCGGAGCCCGGGGGCCTCGTCCGGCGGGATCTGCCCGGCCTCACTGATCAGATACACGGACTGCGCCGTGAGCTCGCCCGCCGCGGTGAGCCCGTCCAGCACCTCTTCCAGCGTCATGGGCCAACGGCCCTGCCGGAAGAAGACCGTGGCCATCGGGTCCCGCAGCCCGGCGAACTGCCCGGCGGGCATGGGCGCCGGTCCGCGATCCACGCCGCTCACGCCTCGGTACAGCGTCCCCGGTCTTAGTCCTCCGCCTTCGTCCGCGGCCGCGACGGCTGCCGTCGCGGCCGCAGGCCAGGCGGTCGTCCGTCGGCGTTCAGGAGTGCGGTCCCACAGCGACATGGTTTTTCCACCCTCCGTCGCGCACTGTCAGGGGATCTGGTCGAGGACGAAGGACAGGGCGGCGTCGACGTTCACCAGACCCGCGCCTGTGGCCTCGTCGGGTCCGATCCGCGCCGGACGGTTGAATCTCGGATGGTTCGCGCCGATGGTGACGTCGACCGCCGTCTTGGTGAGGGCCTTGATGACCTGGTGGGGCGTGAGCTTCGGCCGGGCTCCGAGCAGTACGGCCGCCGCTCCCGCGACCTGCGGCGCCGCCGCCGACGTGCCGGAGAACAGCGCCCACCCGTCATCCTCCGCCGTACCGTCGCCGCGGTCGGGCAGCTGCCCGTCGGCCTGGGCCCGGCTCTCGGACACGTCGAGCGCGCAGCCGGGCGGCACCGGCAGCATGAGGTACTGCGCCCGGGGTCGCATGCCGACCAGACCGGACACCACGGGCACGACGACGCCGTCGAACCACGGGCTGGCGTAGCCGCTCGCGTAGTCGGAGGCCCGCAGCTCCAGCCCCGGTCCCACGAACACGCCACCGACGGACAGCACTCCGGGAACCTGCGGTTCCATGGCGAACTGTCCGTTCATGGCCGAGAAGACGACGGTGATGCCCCGCTCCACCGCGTCCCTGATCTCCAGTGCGAACACGTTGTCGTTCTCCGTGGGCGGACCCACGGGAGGGAACGTCCGCGACCCGCCCCAGGAGTTGGTGAGCACCTGCGGGCCCTCGGCCTTCGCGCCCAAACAGTCGGCCTTCGCACGGATGAAGGCCGTGAAGGCGCCGGTCAGGTTGCCGGAATTGTCACTCGCCCGGTAGGCGTGGAGGCCGGCTCCGGGTGCCACGGCGAAGACGTTCGCCGATTCGCCGGTCCCGTGTCCGATGGGATCGTGCACGGGACTGGTGCCCGGCAGGACCGCGACCGTGGGCGAGACCTGGTAGCCGTGTGCGGCGAAGTAGGTGTGCGGGAACTGCCCGGTGTCCACCATGGCGACCCGGACCCCGGCACCCACCGCACCCCGGGCATGGGCCCGGGTGGCGCCCAGCAGCATGGCGACGTCACCCGGCAGCCTGAGGTGGAACCTGTCGACGTTGGGCGGCTGGGCGGACGGCACGAGGCGCGCCGGTGTACGCGGTGACTCCAGGGCCACGGCCTCGATCGCGTCGGTCCCCGGCACATCGCCCACCCCACGGGCCTCGGGCTGCCGCTCGCCCACGATGTCCAGCTGCGTCACATAGCGGATGTGGTCCATCTCGACCTGGCGCAGCGCCTCGTAGGTCTCGACCCTGCCGCCGGTCAGCTCCTCGTACGCCGCGGGCGGTCCGCTGACCGTGAAGCCCAGCCGGCTCTCGGCCGTGATGGTCAGTCCGGCCGCGAGGGCGTAGTCCTCGGCACGCTGCTGGCTCTCCGGGTCGGTCCGGAACGGCTCGGCCGAGTCCCAGAGAGTGGCCCGGGTCATCGGTGTCCCGCCCCGTGACCGGGCCGACACATAGCCGTACACCTGTTCTGGAGCGGGTTGCCCGTACTGGGGCGTCATGGGGAGCGTCATCGGTCCTCCAGTCGTCGCCGGGGCGAGGGGCGACCGGGACGGTCGTCGCTCAGTCCGGGGAGGCGGTGTCGGCGCCGAGAGCGGGGAGCGGCAGGACGGTGACGGACCGCGTGGTGTCCCGGAGCGCCGGTGGGACCGGAAGTGACCGAGGCTGTGCGCGATCGCCCGGGGGCTCGCCGAAGGCCTCGGCGAACCGGTCGGCGGGTCCCGTGAGAAGGGCACCGGCGGTCATGGGGGACACGTCGATTCCGTGCTCGGCGCACCACTCGACCAGTTCGCCCACCGGTGCGTCGGCGTGCAGTTGCACGAGGGCCTCGACGAACTCCTCCCCGGAGCCGTCGCTTTGCTCCGCTGCCACGGTGTCTCCGGTCTCTCCTTGAAGTTGGCTCTCCCCCTTTCGATGCTGACAGGTGCGGCAAATATGTGCAAAAGGGTCCCAAGTCCCTGTGTTTACCGGCGTTCAGTATTCTGCTCGGTGTTCGGAATACCGAATTCCTGCCGGTCCGCTAGCCGAAGCTGGGGCTGGGCACGAGCAGGTCTTCGAGATCTTCGACGAAGTCGGTGGGGAGAGGAGTGGGGGCGTAGGGCTCGGGCTCGGCCGTGGGGGAGGGCACGTCGTCGGGATCGGCCGTCGGCGTGCCGTCCGGACCGCAGACATGTGCCGCCTCCGGACGGGTCAGATGGTTGGTGGCCACGCGCTCGGTCCGGAAGTCCACGTCGTCGATCTCGCCGAGACCGCTGTCGCGCAGGTGGATCGTCTCCGGCAGCTCCTTCTCGGTGAGCGGTTTGCCGACGGTCACGGTTGCCAGCGCACCCACGCACACGCTTCGGTCGTCGGCGTACAGCTTCTTGGGCGCGGCGACCTCCTGGAGCTTCCGGCCGTCGTGGCGCAGCCGGGTCTGCTGCGCGCGCTCCATCGAGAAGTAGAAGTCCGGGTTCCCCGCGGGGTCGGACGGCTTGTCACCTTCCGCCGGTGAGCCGTAGGTGAGCTTCCAGTACTCCACTGTCACGTCGATGGGCTCGCACAGCGGGCCGTCGTAGCCGGGTTCGCTCTGCGACAGAGTGACGGCCTTGATCTCCTCGACGTCGGTCTGTGCGGAGTGCAGGATCAGCCAGGTCCTGGTCTTCTCGACCGACCAACCGCTGTTGTCATGGCATCCCGCGGGGCCGGTGGGATAGAGAGGGGTACGCGACGGTGTGGGCGAAGCCGTCGACTCCGTCGCCGAAGGAGTGCTCCCGGCCGCCGTCTCGGTGTCGTCACCGCCGGAGCAACCGGCCGTGAGCAGGACACTCCCGACCACGAGAGCGGCGAGCGGCCTCCCCTTCCACGCGCCGCGTCGGCGACGCCCCGGTGCCCTGGCCCTGCCGCCCCCTCCGCGGCAGCGACTCGGGTCCGTAGTGCCCACCGTCGCGTGCGTGGCAACCGTGGCATCCGACTCCGGTACGACCGACCCGGCCCGCATACTCGTCCCCCGCTCTCGTGGCCTCAGAACTGATCGTTCCGGATGGGGGACGGGGCCGGTATCAGGGAAATTACGTAATTACGCGCTGCGGCCACGGAGCCCATGAGCCTTCGTCACCACGTATCACGTGCCGCCCTCACGGAGTTCGTCGCGAAGTTCATCACGGACCTGGAGGGCGGCCAGCGCGGCCCTGGAGGTGACGCCTGTCTTGCGGTAGATGCGGGAGAGGTGGGTCTCGACCGTGCGCGGGCTGAGAAAGAGGCGTTCGGCGATGGCGGGGCTGGTCAGGCCCTCCGCGACGAGGGCGGCGATCTCGCGTTCGCGCGGCGACAGCGTGGACAGCTCCAAGGGCGCCTGCCCCCGCGAGGGCGAGGACGAGGGCGTCCCCGGGGTCGCGTCCGGGCCCACGCCCGTGCCCGGGGACGCCTCGGATGCCGGCTCGGTGAAGACGGCCGGGCGGATCGCCTCCGCGAGGCCGACCAGCAACTGGGCGTCGGCTTCCGCGCTCAGCCACCGGGCGCGCTCCCACATGGCGCGGGCCCGGGCCGGCCGCCCGGCGGACGCGGTCAGCGGTGCGCCCAGCAACAGGGTCAGCGTCTCCCACAGGGGTGTCCCGCCGCACAGTGCCTCCTCGGCGGCCTGTTCGAAGAGGTCGGCGGCGGCGCCCACATCGCTGTCGGCGAGCGGGATGTGCGCCGAGCTGCGCAGCGCGGACGCCCGCTGTGCCGCGAGACCCAGCCGCTCGGCCTCCTTGCGGGCGCGTTCCGCCCAGCGCCGGGCCTCGTCGTGGTCCCCGGCGGTGACGGCGGCGGTGACGAGGATCTCCAGGAACAGCGGTCGCATGCTCGGCTGCAGACCGCTGAGATCCTCTCCGCCCGCTCGCAGCACGGCCGCCCGGGCCCGTGCCGTGTCACCGGCGTAGATGGCCGCGTACCCGAGCATGCACCAGGCGATGGACGCCCACCAGCGGGTGCCCGACCCGGCCCGGGCGACGGCCTCCTCGGCCACGGTCAACGCGGTCCCGTCGCCCGGCGGAAGCGCGGGGATCAGCGCCTGGGCCTTGGACGCCAGCACGAAGGCGAGCAACTCGTCGCTGCCGATGCCCCGGGCGATCGTCTCCGCCTCCTCGGCGAGTTCGATGGCCGACCCCAGGCGCAGCGTCAGGATGTGGACGTGGGACGTGCAGAGCAGCAGATGCGGCACCACATAGAGCAGGCCGCCCCGGCGGGCGACGGCCAGGCCGCGTGCGGCGTGCCGCTCGGCGTCGGCGTACCGTTCCAGGAACGCCTCCGCCCAGCTGAGCCGGGCCAGCGGCTCGCACAGGCCTGCGAGATCCTGGTCGGTGAGCGAGTCCACGAGCGCGGCGGCACGGTCGGCGGCCTCGGCGGCGGCCCTCGTGTTGCCCTCGTACGACTCCCCGAGCGCGGTGATCGCGAGCGCGCCCGCCTCCGCCACCTCGTCACCCAGCGACCGGGCCAGCTCAAGGGTGCGGGCCACATCGTCGTGTACGTCGGGGTAGGAGCTGGCGTGCGGGGCGGACGAGCCCAGTTCCAGGCCGAGTTGAACGGTCTCGGCGGGGGACAGGCCGGAACCCCGGGCCAGTTCACGGCGGAGCAGGGCAACGGCTTCGGCGTAGCGGCCGAGGTGGCGTTCCATCACGGCGCACAGGGCGACCGCCGAGGCCCGTACGCCGTCGTCGGTGCCCGGCGGCGACAGGCTGATCACCTCGTGCAGCAGGTCTCGGCTCTCCCGCAGCCCGCCGCAGACGCCGAGCGCCTCGGCCCGGCGCAGCATCAGGTCGCGCCGCAACGCGCCGTACGCCGACTGGTCCGGCAGATGCGCGAGCGCCACGCCCAGCCAGTGCGCGCTGCTCGCGGGTGCGGTGGCGGCGGCCTGCTCGGCGGCCTTGGTCAGGACGGCCACGGCGGGCGGGTCCCAGCCGGTCAGCGACCGCTCGACGTGGTGCGCCCGCTCGGTCACCGGCGCCCCGAGGCGGGCGAGTTCGGCGGCGGCGAGCCGGTGCATCAGGGTACGCAGCGTCGGATCAGTGGTGTCGTGCACGAGCGCCCGCAGCACAGGATGGCGCAGCGTCCAACGGCCGTCGGGCCCCGGCCCCGCCAGATCCCGGGCGGCCAACTCCCGGAAATCCGCGTCGAGTTCGCTCTCCTGCCGTCCCGTGACAGCGGCCACCAGAGCGGGCGTCGCGTGATCACCCAGCACGGCCACGGCCTGGGCCGTCCTGCGCTGGGCGTCGCTGAGCGGCGTCAGCTCGTCGAGCAGCAGCGAACTGAGGCCCGCGGGACGCCCGGCCTGGAGCAGCGCCAGGAAGTACAGCGGATTGCCCTCACTGGCCGCGTACAGCTCCGCCGCGAGACCGGACGGCAGCCCGGGCGCCAGCGCCGCGAGACAGGCACTCTCATCGAGCGGCCCGAGCTCCAGCCGTAGCACCGTTCCGGCCTCCACCCCCCGGAAGAGGGAGGCGGCGAGCGGGGCCGAGGTCTGCCGCTCGCGGCGGGCGACGACGATGACGACGGGCGCGCGGCGCGGCGGATGCCGTACGAGATGGTCCAGCAGCTCCAGGGACGCCGGATCCGCCCAGTGCACGTCGTCCAGGGCGACCACGAGGCCGCCGCCCGCCTCCGCGATCCGTACGAGATGATCGGCGACGGAGCGCTGGAGGGCGAAGCGGTCCGTGGAGTGGGCGTCGGCGAACGGGGACGCGTCCTCGTGCCCGTTGTCGAGATCCGCGAGAGCGTCGGCGAGGGGCCGGTACGGCAGATGCCGCTCGTACTCGGTGGCCCGGCCGCGCAACACGGTCATGCCCCGCTCCCGCGCCCGCCCGCAGAACTCGGACACCAGTCGGCTCTTGCCGATCCCCGCGGCCCCGGTGACATCGACGACGGCGGGGCCACGGCCCCGGTCGGCCAGCCGGTCGAGAACCTCGTCGAGCCGTGCCAGCTCACCCTCCCGGCCCACCAGCGGAGCCACGTCCCACGGCACTGCGCCCCCCCGAATGCCCCGATGTGTCGAACCTCCGGTCGAATGCTGGCGATTATACGTACCACTCGACATGCCGCCGGGCGTGCGGCTCGGCGCGGACGTGGGCGGCCCGATCAGTTCCGACCCGCACCCCGATAGAGGTCCAACTCCCCCTCCAATTCCACGGCAAGCACTGTCGCGTACGGGTCGAGGTCGGCCTGTGCCGGCGCGTCGATCCAGGTCACACCCGGTACGGCGCCCAGGCCGCCGGTGACGTGGTGGCTCAGCTCGGTGCCCGTGCCGAGGACCGTGACGCGCTTGACCTGGTTGCACAGGCCCCGTATGGACACGGTCTCGCGCGGGGTGTCGAAGCACATCAGATACAGGGTGCGCCGGTCGGCGGAGAGGGTGCTCGGGCCGTAGTGGTGCTCGGCGGGCAGACCGGCAACGGTGTCGTACACGGCGTCCGAATGCCGGGCGATCCAGGCGCCGAGGCCCTCCATCCGCTCGATCTGCTCCTCGGGGATCGTCCCGTCCTCGCGCGGCCCGGCGCCGAGCAGCAGGTTGCCGCCCATGCCGATGGTCTCGGCGAAGTACCGGACCAGTTGTCGTACTGACTTGAAGTCGTGGTCGTGCGGACGGTAGCTCCACGAGTCGTTGATGGTGAGGCACAGCTCCCACGGGCCGTCGGGGGCCTGCAGAGGGGCGCCCTGTTCCGGCGTGGCGTAGTCGCCGTAGCTGAGCATGCGGCCGTTGAGGATGGTGTCCGGGTTGCCCGAGAGGATGAGATCGGCGAGGTCACGCATCCGCCACTGCTCCTCGGTCCGTTCCCACTCGCCGTCGAACCAGAGGATGTCGGGGCGGAAACGCTCGACGAGTTCCCGGACCTGGCCGTCGCGGTACGTCAGATAGCGCGCCCAGGCCTCCGGGTCCTCCCGGCCGGGCTCGGCGTGTGAGTAGCTGGTGGCCGGGACGATGTGAGGGCCCGGATGCCGTTCGGTCGCGTAGTCGGGGTGGTTCCAGTCCGAGTGCGAGTAGTACAGGCCGACCTTGAGGTTCCGGGCGCGCAGCGCGTCGACGAAGCCGGTGACCAGGTCACGGCCGGCGGGTGTGTCCCGGACCACGTCGAGATTGCGGTGGTCGGTGTCCCACAGGGCGACGCCGTCGTGGTGCTTGGTGGTGAGCACCGCGTACCGGGCGCCCACGCGGGCGAACAACTCGGCCCAGGAGTCCGGGTCGTAGTGCGCAGCGGTGAAGCCGCCGAGCTGTTTCATGTACTGGTCGTGCGTCATCTCGCCCGTGTAGAAGGACCAGGACTCGGCGGCCCCACCCACGGCGTACACCCCGTAGTGGATGAAGATGCCCAGCTTGGCGTCGGGAAACCAGGGTTGCATCGGCATGCGCCCACGCTAGGCGCCGAGCCCCGGCGCGCGCGTGGGCGCCGGTCACCACTACTGGTCCGTTTTCACCACGCGCGAAGCGGGCTGGGGCTTGCGACGGGATGTCTTTCGCCCCGCCGCCCCTACAGGTGGGGGGCTGGTCGCGCAGTTCCCCGCGCCCCTGAAAAGCACGGGGTGCGCCCAGGCTTTCAGGGGCACGGGGCAGCATCGATGTGCGGCTCCGCCGCGGGGCGCGACCAGCCTCACTCACCCGCACCCATCAGACAACTGACGGCACAGGAATGGCCTCGCCCTGATCGGGTACGCGATCGGCGTTGCGCCCAAGACGGATCTTGTCCTGGGCGGCCCGTCCGCCACTACCAGGGATCTTTCATGGACATACCATCGAATAACCACGACGCCGCCCGGGCCGCCTCGCCGGCCCAGCAGGCGTTGACCGCACTCGCCCTCGACACCGGCGACACGGCCGCGCTGGACACCCTGGCCGGCAGTGACGTCCTGGTGCCCGTACCGGACGACGCCGACGAGGCGGCCGTGAACGATCCGACGGCCGTGGCGCTGCCCGTCCTGGAGCAGCCGGGCGGCGAACAGGTCGTACCGGTCTTCACCTCGGAACCGGCGATGGCCGAGCTGCTGCCGTTCGTGTCCCGCTACCGACTGGTGCCACTGGGTGCCCTCGCCTCCCAGTGGCCGGACAGCGACCTGTCCCTCACCATCGACGCCGGCTCACCGCACGGCCTGACGCTCGACGCGCACGACGTGGGCACCCTGCTGGGGCGGCGCGGGATCTGACCTGCGCCGACCCGGTGATCACCCCCGCTGCAGCATGCGGGCCAGGACCTCGCGCTGCAGCGGCAGCACCTCGGCGTGCAGGTCGCGGCCCTTCGCGGTGAGGGTGACATACACGCCGCGCCGGTCCTCCGCGCAGACCGACCGCTCCACCAGGCCGTCCTTCTCCAGCCGCCCGATCAGCCGGGACAGTGCGCTCTGGCTGAGATGGACCTTCTCGGCGATGTTCTGCACCCGGCAGAGATCACCGGCGTCCGCGGCGGCGGCCATGCCTGACGCGAGGATGTCGAGCACCTCGAAGTCGCTGGCGCCGAGGCCGTGCGGATGCAGCACCCGGTCGATCTCGCACATCGTCCGGGCGTGTACCGACAGGATGTCCCGCCACTGCTCCTCGAGCCGGGCACCGGCCGTGTTCGCTGCCATATGTGCACGGTAACAGAGGACGGGACGGTCGTTTCCCGTGCAACTAGTGCAGGCGCATCCACCGTAACCAGTGCAGGCGCATCCACTGTCCGCGCACTACTCGGCGGCGGTGTCCTGGAGCAGCCCGATCAGGTTCCCGTCCGTGTCCTTCGCCGAGGCGATCAGCCGACCGCCGCCGACGTCGTGGACGTCCTCCAGCGTCTCCGCCCCCGCCGTGAGCAGCGCCGCCAGCGTCGACCGGATGTCGGCGACGTGCCAGTACGGCACCGGACCCGTCATGCCCTTCGCGTGACCGTTGGGGTCCAGGCCCACGTCCTGCCCGGCGTCCTTGAACCCGACGTAGTACGGGGTGTCCGCGTAGGGTTCGACCTCCAGCAGGGCGCTGAACAGGGCCTTCGCCTGGGCGAGGTCCTTGACGGGGTAGATGATGGTCTTCAGTCCGGCGGTCATGGCGTACTCCTCCGTGAGTTTTTTCCGGCTGTTCGGGATCTGTCGACCACGCTAGGGCGGGAGAGAGGCGGGCGGCTTCTCCGATCCTGACCGGTCGCCTTCGCACCGCGGCTCATGCGGGCCGGAGCCAGGTGGTGGCGAGCGGGGGCAGCGTGAGGCGGATGCTCGCGGGGCGGCCGTCACAGGGGTGGGACTCGCTCTTCACCGGCTCGGGGTTCGTCACGTCGCCACCGCCGTAACGGGCGGCGTCCGTGTTCAGCACCTCGTGCCACACCGGGATGCCCTCGGGCACCCCGAGGCGGTAGTCCTCGCGGACCACGGGACTGAGATGGGACACGGCCAGCAGTGGGGTGCCGTCCGCGTCGTAGCGCAGGAACGCGAAGACGTTGTCCTCGGCCGCGTCCCCGCGCACCCACTGGAAGCCGCCCGGATCGCTGTCCCGTTGCCAGAGAGCGGGCGTGCGCCGGTAGACGGTGTTGAGGTCGCGGACGAGGTCCTGGACGCCCCGGTGGTCGGCTTCGACGCAGTACGCGGGATCGAGCAGCCACCACTCCGGGCCCTGTCCCTCGGACCACTCCGCCCCCTGGGCGAACTCCTGCCCCATGAAGAGGAGTTGCTTGCCGGGATGGGCCCACATGAACCCCAGATAGGCACGGTGATTCGCCCGCCGCTGCCACCAGTCGCCCGGCATCTTCGACACCAGCGCCTGTTTCCCGTGTACCACCTCGTCGTGGGAGATGGGCAGGACGTAGTTCTCGCTGTAGGCGTACACCATCGAGAACGTCATCTCGTTGTGGTGGTACTTGCGGTGCACCGGCTCGTGTTCCATGTAGCCGAGCGAGTCGTGCATCCAGCCCATGTTCCACTTCAGCCCGAAGCCCAGCCCGCCGCTGTCGGTGGGCCGGGTCACGCCGTTCCACGCCGTGGACTCCTCCGCGATGGTCACCACGCCCGGCGCCCGCCGGTACACCGTCGCGTTCATCTCCTGGAGGAAGGAGACCGCGCCCAGGTCCTCCCGCCCGCCGAACGCATTGGGAGCCCACTGACCGGGGTCACGCGAGTAGTCGAGGTAGAGCATCGACGCCACCGCGTCCACCCGCAGGCCGTCGACGTGGAACTCCTCGCACCAGTAGACGGCGTTCGCCACAAGGAAGTTGCGGACCTCGGTGCGCCCGTAGTCGAACTCGTACGTCCCCCAGTCCGGGTGCTCGGCACGCCGTGAGTCCCCGGGCTCGTACAGGGGGTCCCCGTCGAAGCGGGCCAGCGCCCAGTCGTCCTTGGGGAAATGGGCCGGCACCCAGTCCATGATCACGCCGATGCCGGCCCGGTGCAGGGAGTCGATGAGATACCGGAGGTCGTCGGGGGTGCCGAGCCGGGCGGTGGGCGCGTAGAACCCGGTGACCTGGTAACCCCAGGAGCCGCTGAACGGATGCTGGGCCACCGGCATGAACTCGACATGCGTGAAGCCGAGGTCCTTCACGTACGCCGGGAGCCGCTCGGCGAGTTGACGATACGTCAGACCTGGTCGCCAGGACGGCAGATGGACCTCGTACACCGAGAACGGCGCCTCGTGCACCGGGGTGTCCCCGCGTCTCGCCATCCACTCCTCGTCGCCCCATCGGTAGTGCGAGGCCGTCACCACGGAGGCCGTCGCGGGCGGCACTTCGGCGCGGCGGGCCATCGGGTCGGCCTTGAGGAAGCGGCCGCCGTAGCGGGAGGTGATCTCGAACTTGTACCGGGCCTCCTCGCCGACGCCGGGCAGGAACAGCTCCCACACCCCGGACGAACCGAGTGAGCGCATCGGGAACGCCGTACCGTCCCAGCAGCCGAAGTCCCCGGCGACACGTACCCCTTGCGCGTTCGGCGCCCACACCGTGAAGCGGGTACCGGTGACGCCCTGGTGGCACATCGGCTCGGCGCCGAGGGCCTTCCAGAGCTGTTCGTGGCGGCCCTCGCGGATGAGGTGGAGGTCGAACTCGCCGAGCGCGGGCAGGAAGCGGTACGGGTCGTGGACCTCGTGGTCGGCGTCCTCGTACGAGACGAGCAGCGTGTACTCGGGGATGGCGTCGAGCGGCAGTACGCCGGAGAAGAGGCCGTCTCCCTCCGCGGTGAGGTAACTGCGCTCACCGTCGATCACGACGCGCACCGCGTGGGCGTACGGGCGCAGTGCCCGGAAGGCGATCCCGCCCGGCACGGGGTGGGCACCGAGCAGTGCGTGCGGGTCGTGGTGGGCGCCGGCCAGCAGGCGCCCGCGGTCGGTGGGGGAGAGGGGAGGCGCTTTTGCGCAGGAGCCGGGCGGGCGCGGTGGCGGACCGGCCGCCTCGGGGGGAAGGGTGTCGCGCAGTGCCACGGTTTCAGCCTCCTCGTACGGCGAGACGTTCGATCGCCGCCATCGGTACGGGCAGCCAGTCGGGCCGGTGCCGCGCTTCGTACAGAACCTCGTAGACCGCCCGGTCCGTCTCGTAGGCGCGCAGCAGACCGTGCTTCTCACGCGGGTCCCAGTCGGCCCGGGCGGCATAGCCCGCGCAGTAGGCCTCCCGGCAACGGCGTGCCCACTCCGGGCGCCAGGGGTGGCGCTGCCGGGCCGCGTAGTCGAAGGAGCGCAGCATTCCGGCGATGTCCCGCACCGGGGACTGGGTACCGCACCGCTCGGAGAGCGAACGGGACGGCTCGCCCTCGAAGTCGATGACGAACCACTCCCGGTCCGCCCGCAGCACCTGCCCCAGGTGCAGATCGCCGTGGACGCGCTGGGCGGGCGGCCCGACATCGCAGGACAGCAGCGCGCGGAAGGCGGTGCGCAGACCGGGGACGAACGGCTGGAGCGACGGTACGCAGCGGGCGGCGGCCTCCAGCCGCTCGGTCATCGCCGCCGCCGTCCGCGCGTTCTCGTCATGGGGCCCGACGGGGAAGGCCGACGCCAGCGCGAGATGCACCTCCGCGGTGGCCTGCCCCAGCTCGCGGGCCTCGGCGGTGAAGCCGTGGCCGGCGGCGAGCGCGCCCAGCGCCAGCGTCCAGCCGTCCGACGCGTCGGGCAGGAACGGCTGCAGCACACCGAGCGTCGCCGCGAACGGATCCGTCGTCCGGAACCAGGCCACCGGAGCCGGCACCCGACCACAGCCCTGCCCCGCCAGCGCGCCCGGCACCTCCAGATCGGGATTGACCCCGGGCTGGATGCGCCGGAACACCTTCAGGATGAAGGCGTCGCCGTACACCAGCGAGGAGTTGGACTGCTCGGCGTCCAGCAGCCGCGGCGCCAGCCCGGCGGGCACCCGTACGGACGGATCCGCCTCGAAGCGCAGCGGGCCCGCCGTGCCGGGATGCCGCAGCCGCTCCAGGAGCAACTGCGCCGACCGGGCGTCGTACAGCGCGTCGTACACCGTCAGACCGGCCAGCGGGCCGTCGTGCGCCTGCCCGATGAGGGCCCGGCCGAGGCGCGGGGGCAGCTGTTCGCGTACTCCGAGCAGCAGCTGGTAGCAGTCGCCGGAGGCGGGAGCGCCACCGGGCGCGGGCACCCCGCAGAGACCGGCATGGCTCGGGTGACCGGTGTAGACGAGCAGGTGCAGACAGCCCGGGGACAGCTCCTTCATGGACAACAGGGCGAGGTCCGTGACGGGCCGGTCCTTTCCGGCGAACCAGCGTTGCCGCGGCAGCCACT
The DNA here is from genome assembly GCF_002214185.1 of Streptomyces capitiformicae. Taxonomy (NCBI): domain Bacteria; kingdom Bacillati; phylum Actinomycetota; class Actinomycetes; order Kitasatosporales; family Streptomycetaceae; genus Streptomyces; species Streptomyces capitiformicae. The sequence goes on from NZ_CP022161.1 coordinate 6,077,972, forward strand.
CACGCAGCAACCCGGCGAGCGAGGTCATCAGGTCGGCGGCGACCCCGTCGCTGGTCGGCCGGAGCAATGCGGTCTTCGGCATGGTGACGCGTCCTTTCGCCGGCCCACGCTTCAACGCCCTCGGGCAGCGCGGGAGAGGACTCGGGAGAGCCGGAACCAGTAGAAGCCGTGGCCCGCGAGGGTGAGGAGATAGGGCAGCTCGCCGATGGCCGGGAAGCGCACGCCGCCGATGAGTTCGACGGGGTGGCGTCCGTCGTAGGCGCGCAGGTCGAGTTCGGTGGGCTGGGCGAAACGGGAGAAGTTGTGGACGCACAGCACCAGGTCGTCCTCGTACTCCCGGAGATAGGCCAGCACGGCGGGGTTGGACGACTGCAGTTCCGTGTACGCCCCGAGGCCGAAGGCCGGGTTCTGTTTCCGGATCTCGATCATGCGGCGGGTCCAGTGCAGCAGCGACGAGGGCGAGGACATCGACGCCTCGACGTTCGTGACCTGGTAGCCGTGGACGGGGTCCATGATGGTCGGCAGGTAGAGGCGCCCGGGGTCGCAGGTGGAGAAGCCGGCGTTGCGGTCCGGGGTCCACTGCATGGGGGTGCGTACGGCGTCGCGGTCGCCGAGCCAGATGTTGTCGCCCATGCCGATCTCGTCGCCGTAGTACAGGATCGGTGAACCCGGCAGCGACAGCAGCAGGGCCGTGAAGAGTTCGATCTGGTTGCGGTCGTTGTCGAGGAGTGGGGCGAGGCGGCGGCGGATGCCGATGTTGGCGCGCATACGAGTGAGTTGCGCACGCGTCACACCACAGTCCTACCGGACCGGCACTCATCCCGGGTTTGATCACAACTGAAGACAGGCTCTAGTTCCCCCGCCAGTGCGGCACGTGACGAGGCGGAGTACCGCACACCGAGCGCGGGGCAAGGAAGGGCCCTTTCAGGGCCCTTCCTTGCCCCATGTCGGTCTCTCAGGAGATCTCCCGCCCTTCGGTCGATACTCACGGTCAGCTCCTCGACTCGATGCGGGCGAGGCCCGGTGCAGGCGCAGAGTGATCTCTCTCCCCCCACTCACACGGGTTGAACGGTGACTGCTCACCCTCGCTCTCACCAGTGCGATGTCCCAGCCCACGGCAAGCTCTCGAACTGAGGACCCACATGTCCTTGTGTACAAGACGGCTCCCGGCCGTAGCCTTGGTGATCGCCGCCGACGTGCTCCTCAGCGGCTGCACCGGCGGCCGCGCGCCTGCGGCGCCGCACAACTCCGCGAACGCTGAGGCCCATGCAGGCAGCCCCGGACGGCCCGCGCCCCAGCCGCAGATCGTCCGGCCGATGGAAATACCCGCGCTCGGCCCCAAGACCCGCGCTCAGCTCACGACCAGCAACCGGCAGGCGGTCGTGGTGACCGGCGACAACCGGAACTCCAACCAGGCCACCGTCATGCTGTACGAGCGAGACGCTGCCCAGGCTTGGCATGCCGTCTCGGGCCCCTGGCGCGCACACAACGCTCTGCTCGGCTGGACCGACGACCACCGCCAGGGCGACCTGCGCTCCCCGATCGGCGTGTTCGGCCTCACAGACGCGGGCGGGCGGCTGCCCGATCCTGGCACAAGACTTCCCTACGAACAGGAGTCCGCGTTCACCGCTAGCGGCACCGGCTTCGAGGGAGAACCGCTCACCGGAGCCTTCGACTATGTGGTAGCCATCAACTACAACCGCACGCCTCGCACCACCCCACGGGACCAGACTCGGCCGCTCGGCGCGGACAAGGGCGGCGGCATCTGGATCCATGTAGACCACGGCGGCCCGACACAGGGCTGCATCTCACTGCCGAAAGGCCGGATGAAGGAACTACTGCGCTGGCTAGACCCAACGAAGAAGCCAGTCGTGGCCATGGGACACGAAACCGCCCTGGCAAAGTGAGCGACGAATCCTTGCCCTGCCCCGAGCCTGCGGCCGCCGCCTACTGCGACACCTGCCAGAGCGGCGTCTTTTACACCCTCACCGCGAGCATCGCCAACCACAGCTCCCAGGCGGTCTACGACTGCCGCCTGTCGTTCCCACTACCCGGCGTCCCTGTGGACTTCCAGCCGATCCGGCACCTCCTTAGCGTTCAGCTACTTCCGCCCGCTGACCAGCCCGGCAGTCACCCGGCACCACCCCGATCAGAGGGTTCCGCTGCAGGTCACCAGCTACCCTGGTGTCCCATAGCAGCCTGGACTTCGAGCCCGCGGAATCCGGCAGGGCCCCCACCGAGTGGGTCACCGGCCTCGTGATGAAAACCCCCACCCTAAATAGGACGGCACGCCGACTCCGGATGCAGGGCCGGGCCCGGCGGCCACCAGCGAACTGCTCGTCTGCGACGTGTTGACGCGTACCACCTGGACTCGTGGGAGTACGCGCGCACCTCCGACGCCCTGATGCTGCGACCTGTGGCCGAGTGGTAGGACCGGTTGCCACGCCCCTAACAGATCGGCCCGGCAGGCAGGCAGGCAGGCAGGCAGGCAGGCAGATGATCATGCCTGCCGACGCCAGCCATCAACTGCCCGCACCAAGCGGGATGTCGCCCCATAAGCCGTCCGCGACGGCTTATGGGCCTCGGGCTCCTGTTGTCCTGTGGCGGTAGCTGGAGGCTCGGGCTCCGCGTGGCTACCGGCCGGTCAGGGCGGCCAGCGCCGCGGTCGCGGCAGCCACCACCGTCAGCGTGGCCGCGAGCGCCGCCCCCGCCCGGGTCACGGCCGCCGGGTAGGAAGCGCCGTCCCGGCGGGCCAGGTAGCCGGCCCCGGCAGCGATCATCGAGGCCGCTACCAGGACCAGGCCCACGCCCAGCACGATTACGGCCATCTCGTTGGTCACGGTGTATCAGTCCTTCACGTCGAGGGGAGTTGATGCAGCCGACTCTCGTCAAGGACGTGTGCGCCGTGGTGCGCTCGCACGAAGATGAACACTGACGTACACCAGCACTGCGGGGGGACGGCGCACCATGGACACCGGGGACACGAGCGCGGCGGAGTCCGGGCCCGCTGAGGCGCTCGCCGAGCTGCGCCGTCGACTGGCCGACGGCCTCGCCCACCGAGGGCTGGACCAGACCCAGGTTGCTCGCGCCACCGGGCTGAGCCGCGGCACCGTCAACCGCGCCCTGAGCGCGAACGCCGCCCCGCCCTCCAAATCCACCGTCAGTGCCCTTGCCCGTGCGCTGGGCATGGATCCGCAGCCGCTGCTGGACCTCCTCACCGCCTCCGCCGGGGGAGGCGGTGACCGCCTGAGCAGGTCGCTGGGGCGGCCGGTCGCAGAGTGGGACCCTCTCGACCTCGAGGTCCGCCCTGCCGCCGTCCCACACACAACGGCGGGCGAGGCTCCGGGCGCGCCCGGGATGCTGCCCGGCTATGTGTGCCGCCCGCACGACGAGGCGCTGGCCCGGCTGGTGGCAGACGCGGCGGCCGGGCGCAGCCGGATGGCGGTGCTCGTCGGCTCCTCCTCCACCGGCAAGACGCGTGCCTGCTGGGAGGCCGTCCAGCCGCTGGCCGCCGCAGGGTGGCGGCTGTGGCAACCCGTCGATCCCACGCGCGCAGAGGCGGCTCTGGACGAGCTGGCACGGGTCGGTCCGCAGACGGTGGTGTGGCTGGACGAAGCCCAGCACTACCTCGGTGCCGGTAGGGGGCGCGGTGAACGCGTGGCCGCTGCCCTGACCACCCTGCTCACCGACCCGTCACGAGGCCCGGTCCTCGTTCTGGGCACGCTGTGGAACGAGTACGCTGGCGCCTTTACCGCCCTGCCGCACCCTGGCCAGCACGATGCGCACCCGAACGTGCGGGCGTTGCTCGCCCATCGGCGTATCAGGGTCCCCGAGAAGTTCGACACGGTCGCGCTCGGCGCCGCGCAGGCGCTCGCCGAGGCCGGCGACCGGCAACTCGCCGCCGCCCTCGAGCGAGCAGAAGACGGGCGTCTGGCGCAGGAGCTGGCTGGAGGGCCCGAGCTGCTGCACCGGTATTACACCGCTTCTCCCCCTGCCCGTGCGATCCTGGAGGCCGCCATGGACGCCCGCCGCCTCGGCGTAGGCCTCCACCTCCCCCTGGCCTTCCTCGAAGCGGCAGTCGAGGACTACCTCACCGACAGCGAGCTCGACGCCCTGGACGACAACTGGCTCGAGCAGGCCCTGGCCGAACTCGGGCAGCCGGTCCACGGCAAGCTCGCGCCCCTGCGCCGTGTCCGGCCGCGCCGCGCCCCTCGCGCCCCCGGCACACCTGCTCCTGCCGTGGAACGGCCCGGACCGGTGTATCGGCTGGCGGACTACCTCGAGCAGCATGGCCGCCACGAACGGAGCCTGCTGTGCCCGCCGGCCTCGTTCTGGCAGGCCGCCGCCGATCACCTCACCTACATCCCTGACGAGCTCGCCCGTCTGTCGCGGGCCGCGCTGGACCGGCTCCGCCTTGGCTGGGCGTTCCATCTGCTCATGCAAGCCGTATGCGGCGATGGCAGCGACAGCGCCCAGGAGGTGGTGGTGCTCGCTCACTACAGGGCAGCGGCGAGCGGAGAGAGCGCTGGCGAGGCTGTCGTCCAGAAGGCCGCCGGTGCCGGCCATCGTTGGGCTCTTCAGGCTCTCGGCGTTGCCGCCGATCCCGGAGCGGAAGGCGGCGTTGTTGGCATCAGCGATGCAGGCGGCAACTCGCTCATCGACCTCGCCGAACGTGCCATGGCCGCTGGAGATCTACTTGTTGCCGAGGATCTCGCCTTGAGCGTCGCCAGTACTGGCGATCCGCAGGGGGCCCGGCTGCTCGCCCGGCTGCAGGAGGAATCCGGCAGACTGCCGGATCCGTCGCCTCGGTCCCAAGAGCCTCTCAGCCTGGCCGACACTGAGTTCCTGCGCCGCGCGCTCCTGCGTGCCGAAGAGGAGAGACATCAAGATCCGGAAACCCTCGCCGCCCGAGCCCTCGAAATGGGAAACCCCCAGGCACTCCTGAGGCTCGCCGAGCTCGTGTACGAGGGCGGCGATGCTGCGACAGCCCGCGATTTCATCCACCGGGCAGCCGACGCAGGCGCCACCGCGATGCTCTCTTACCTCCTTACGAAGGCTCTGTACGCGCAGGTCACGTCCTGGTGGCCGTACGGGCTCGACCCGGACGGCACACCGTCCGCACCCTGGTGAGCCACATTGGCGGGCATCCCTGGGCTCGTTGAGGCCTCAACGGGCCTGTGCAATGGTGGACGGCGGGCGCGGTCGGTGGAGTGGTCGAGAGCTGCTCGAACAGCGGCCGCGCGGGTGCTCATCTCGGCCCGGTCGGCGGCGCGGTGCATGGTGTTGGCGTCCTTGAGGATCTGGCGGGCCATGGCGACGAGTTCGGCGTCCCCCGATGGAGAACAGCAGCCCGTTGATCGCCTGGCGGGCTATGCCGCGCACGCGTTGCCCTTCGATGCGTGCGGCCTTGTGCTCGGGGCTGTCGGGCTGTTCGTGTTTGCGCCACCACCAGTCCTGCTGGGCGCGGATGAACTCGGTTACGGCTGCGGTGTAGGCGAGGACGGCGGCACGGCGTTCGGCGCGGTTGCCTGCGTGACGTTGGAGGAGGTAGCCCAGACAGCCGCCGAGCAGAGTGCCAGCGACGGCGATGAGGCTGGTCAGTACTTGGGGCATCACGTCGAAGGGGCTGAGGCGCCGGTTACAGGGGGAGTTGTATGCCGAGTTCCTGCATGGCGGCCGAGGGCGGGCCCCCTTCGGAGCGTTCGGTCTTGTAGCCCTTGACGCGGGGTTCGAGGGTGCGGGGATCGATAGCCTCGGCGGGGGCGCTCTTGGCGTACAGCCCGTCGGGCTCGGTGTCGCGGTCGTGGGGCAGGAGCCAGAAGACGCGGCGGCGGAAGGTGCCGGAGGCGCGGGAGGGCTTAGCGTCGGGGCCGAGGATCGCGTAGCCGACCATGCGGCCGTCGCGGTGGTAGGCGGGTTTGCCCTTGCGGGTGGGCAGCCGGTCCAGGCTCTGGCGGACGTAGTCGAGCTGCTCGAAGTCCTCCAGCCACACGAAGTCGGTCTCGTGGCTGATCTCGTCCGCGTCGATCAGGGAACTCATGCGCCGGTGTCCCTCTCCTGGTCGGTGAGCAGTCCGATACCCGGGTAGTACTTGCGCGAGTTGGACAGGATCATCTCCTTGGGTGAGGTGAGCCCGACCAGTTCCCGGGTGCGGGCGGCGAACGCGCGCGAGGAGACGACCTTCACGCCTTCATTCTGGCACCACGCCGTGTAGACGTTGTAGAGCGCCGTCTGCTCGGCGCGCAGGTCGGGCCCGAGTCGGCAGCATTCCGCGTAGAACCGCCCGGCGTTGTCCTCGGTCTCGGCGTACGCGGTCGTCGCGATCCGCACGCGCTCGGGGCCGGTGAGGTCGCGGTCGCCGCCGAGATAGCGGCGGGCGCCCTCGATGAGCCAGGCAAGGATGCCGGGGCCTTCCTCCATGACGAGGAGATCGGCCAGGTTGTCGATCTTCCGATCGTCGGAGACGATCCGTTCGAACGGGATCAGACGCATGCGCCGCCAGAACGCGAAGCCACCCGTGCCAACCTCGGGCTTGTGGTTGCCCAACAGCCAGAGTTTGTGAGTCGGTTCGAAGCTGAAGGGGTCCTGGCGCATGCGGCGCGCCTTGATGCGGTCGCCGCCCGTCAGGAGCTTGACCCGGGCCTCGTCGAACTTGTCGTCAGGTTTGATCTCCGAGCAGACGTAGACGCGCCGGCCGTGAAGCTCGGCGAGGTCGGTGGGGTGGCCCTCGAACGGCTTGGCCATCAGGAAGCCAGGCGGAGCCGCGTCCGCGTAGTCGCCGAGCAGCTTCATCAGCACGTCCAGCAGGACGCTCTTGCCGTTCTTTCCCTTGCCCCACAAGAAGGGCAGGATCTGGGCGCCGACGTCGCCGGTGATCGAGTACCCGAGCAGCAGCTGCAGGTAGTCGATCATCTCCCGGCCTACCGGGTCGTCGCCGAAGGTGTCGGTCAAGAACCGGATCCACCGGATGATGCGCATCGGCTTGGGGCCGACGGTGGTCGAGCGGGAGTGGAAGTCCTTGTTCGGGTCGGGGGCAGTGAGCAGTCCGGTGCGCAGGTCGACGATCCCCTGCGGGGTGCACAGGGCGTAGGGGTCGGCGTCCAGGCGGTCGGGCTTGAGGACCATGCCGGGTGCGGACTTGGCCTGGGAGAGCATGGCGTGCATGCCGGCGGTCGACATGGCGCGGGTGCGGTGCTTGTGCAGGGCTGTGTTGGTGAACAGACCACGGGGGTCGTGGGCGGCGATGTGCTCGGCGAGGTCTCCGGCCGCCCAGAGGACGGTGTCGTCTTCGTCGAGCTGCCAGCGGGTGGTGTCCCACCGGTACCAGCCGATCTTGGAGACGTGCCGGTAGTCGTTGGCGTAGAGCTTGACGAACAGCTTGGCGTTGCCGCGGTCGGTCAGGGTGTCGGGCAGCAGACCGTGGGCGGTTGCCTCTCCGGCAGGCCGCTCGGTGGGCGGGCGTTCGCCGACCGCTTGGGCGGGTAGCGGCACGGCGGCGGCCTGGCCTCGGATCTGGGCGGCCACGGCTTCGGGGTTGAAGTCGAAGAGGGCCGGGGCCTCGTTGCCGGGGGACGTCACGAGCGCCTCCCTCTGGCGTGGAGCGGTTTTGTCAGGCCTGCGGCGAGGCCGCTGCGGATGATCTGCTCGATGCGCGGTTCCTGGCCGGGGCGGGCGGCGGCCGCGGTGTCCTTGAGGGCCTGCTCGGCCTCCGCCTGGGTGAGGCGGCCGGCAGCGACGAGGCCGCCGAGTGTGTAGGCGGCGCGGTTGAGTGTGTCGGAAAAGCCCGCGCCTTCGGCGACCTGGCCGCAGGCCTCGACGGGGGCGAGGACGGCGGCGAGGGTGCGCTCCGCGCGGCCGCCGCCGGCGGCGAGGACGGCCTGCTGGGCGCGCGGGGGGACGGGGCGGGGAGCCGGGATGCTGGGCGCGGGCAGGTGCCCCGTGCGGTCGAGTTCCTGGGCGAGCCACAGGGGCAGCGCAGCAGGTTCGCGGGTCTCGCCGAGCGGGGTGTAGGAGCCCTGCTGGGTAGTCGTACCGGGGGCGATGATGTAACTGCCGTGGGCGCGGATGTCGACCTGCCAGGCAAGCGCGCGGCCCGGACTGGAGCCGACGGAGGACAGCCAGCGGCGGTTTGCAGCGGCCCGGTACCACACGTGCAGCCCACCGGAGGGGGTCCGTACGCGCAGGGTGGTGGTGTCCTCGGCGGGGCTGCGCTGACCGCGAAGTGCGGCCAGGACGGCGAGGGTGTGGAAGCCGTTGGCGAGACCGGTCAAGTCGACCTGCTCCCCGATGGGGATGCCGGGCAGGATCCGGTCCCGCGTAGGTGGCTCGGCACCGTGGGCGTCGATGTCGACCACCACCAGGCCGGCCGGGCCACAGGAGACACCGATCCCGAACTCGGGGTGGCTCCCCCACCACTGCTGGATGCGCTCCTGGTTGAGGGTGGCGGCATGGAAGCTGTGGCACCAGCGGCCAGCCCGAAGGCAGGGGCAGGCGGCAGGCGGGTGGACGTGCTCACGGCACTGACGGCAATTCGCGACGGGCGTCTTACGGCCAGCGGCGAGCGGGTGGACGGGCCAGCCCCGACGGGCGTACCACTGGGCGGCGGACAAGGACGCAGCGACTGGAGGCGCAGGAAGGACGGGATCTGCTGAGTCGCTGGGGGAGAACTGCAGCTCAGGGGGCACCTGCTCCCCCTCTCAGCGACCGAAGCGACTCAACGACGGACACAGACTAGCGAACGAGGCCGGTGGGGTCGTGCAGTACATGCGGAACATCAGTGACGCCGTGTCGATGCTGGGGCAGCAGAGTCTGCCAGGAGCGACCGAGCGGAGGTCGCAGCGACCCAAGACGCTTCAGTCGCTATCCTTGCGCACGTCACAAAATGCCTGCTCAGAAGCCTGCGGCAGCCACGGCAGCGACTGAAGCGACTGAAGCTTGCCGTCTATAACGCACACCTGCACTCCTAGAGGGTGCTCATATATGTCGAGTCCGAGTCGCTTCAGTCGCTGCCCACGCAGTCGGAGCGGTTTGACCTGCGGTTTTATTGGTGCGCCTCGGGAGCGACCGAAGCTCGCCCCGGTCGCTGGCTGTTCAGTCGCTGCCTCGCGCCCGCCGCAGCTACCCAAGCGACTGGAGCGACCGAACTTCGAAGAAGCACCAGCGGAACCTCGCCGCACAGGCCGTTGTCACACCACTCCGATTCACTGTGGATCAACACAGCGAAAGGGCAGGGATGTTGGACCTGGTGTACGACGACCCCCGCGGTTGGCTGCGGCACTACATGAAGAAGCACACAGTCCCCGGCCGAGCCCCGTTCGGCACGGGTTTCATCTATGTGCTCGCGATCACTGGCGCCGTCTCGTACGTGAAGATTGGTGCCACCGCAGGGCCACGAGCCCGCTTCGAAGCACTGCGCAGCGAGGCACACCGTGTCGGGTCCACCGTGACCCGGGCGTGGCTCTCACCCGCACATCCGGACTACCAGACCAGCGAGTCCCGCGTCCTTGATGCCTGCCGTGCACTGTCCCCCTCGTCGACGCCTCGCAGCGAGTACTTCCCCGAGCTCGACTTCGTCAGCGCCCGACGCGAGGCAGTGAAAGCGGTCCTGGGGGTACGAGATCAGCCTCAGGTGTCCGTCACCACGCTCGCCGCCGGAGTACACGAGCCAGTCCCTTCCGCAGTCCAGCGGCGCCTGGCCCCCAGCGTCTACGACATCCACCGGCGACGGCAGCTCTACTTCGCCCAGGGCAGTCGTCGATCTCGCTTCCGGCAGCGAAATGCTGGCCCGCCGGAACGATCGTCTACGGATCCCTTCCGCAAGACGATTGAGGAGCTTGTCCAACCACGTGCTGCGGTCATCGATCTGTCCTCCCATCGCCAGATGCATACGGCCGCGAGACTTGTCCACTGACCCCCGGCCACGCGGACGGCAATGAGAACAGCAGACACGTACACGAGCCCGAGCCGGATCATGGGGTCAAGCCGCGGGCGTGGATCTACCTTGGCTCGGACACGCCCAAGTTCAAGAAGGCCACATCCTGCGGTGACCAGGACGGCGCCGGTCGTTGAGTTCCACGAGTGCTCTGGATTGCGCGGGTGTCCCTGCGGTGTTGGCTATCGTCCTCCGGACTTCCTCCGCGGGGCGACGAACAATCACTTCGTGCGCGGACGGTACAGGTTCGGCTACTGGGCGATACCTTGGGGCGGTGGATCAAGGACTGCCCAACCCAGAGGCCGCCGAGCGGGTGACGAGCCGGGAGCAGGATGCCGTACGGCTCCTGCTGCTCGTCGACGGGGCATGCGAGCCGGTGTCCGACCTCGAACGAGCTGACCCCGGGCTGGGATCTGCCGTGGGAGTTGTCCGCACCCAAGTGCGCCTGCAGAAACTGGACTTCTGGCTGCGCAACCCCGACTACCTCGCTGATGAGCTGCTGACGAAGTACGAGGCGAGCGCCGAGGCCCGCCTGCTGGAGCTGGCCGGCCAGATTCTCGATTCCGAGGAACCAGAGGTGCGGCGCTATCCCATGCTGCGGCACCACTTCGGGGCCTACGAGCCCCTGGACGACGCCCTCGCTGTGCTGCGCAGCGCAGGTCTGGTGGCTCGTCGCCGGCGCGGGACCGTCGACCGGGTACGCCAGCACGACTACTTCCTGCTGACGGCGGGACGGACCGTCGCGCGGGAGGTGATTCGGCAGGCACCCGCTTTCCAGTACTACGTGGACCGGGTGGGCCTGGTGCTGGATCTGGCCGACGGACGCGGTGGCAGTCAGCTGAAGAAGCAGCAGTACCTGCAGCGCGAGTACGCCGCGGCAGCCCGCGGCGATCGGATCGGTTCGGTGAGCGTGCGCGCACGAGCGCGGCTGGAGGAGCTGCGCAGGCAGGCAAGGGACGGGGAAGCGGGGGACCATGGCTGACGAGACTGCGCTGGAGACGCGGATCGCCACGCGCGCGCGAGTGACGGTCGATGACGTGCGGATGGTGTTCGAGTCCCAGGGAATTCCGCTGGGAGCGCCACCGGCAAGGCCGCGGCCTTTGCGGATTCACCGCCTGCGCGTCGCGGGGGTGCGGACCGGCGCCCTCGAACCCGGCCCGTTCGACACCACGTTCAGGTTCGGTGAAGGCCTGGCGGCTCTCGTGGCGTCGAACTTGCGGGGAAAGTCGAGTGTGCTGGAGCTGGTGACGTGGTGTCTGAGGGGCACTCCGCGGGAGAAGAGCGGCGCCATCCACTGGCTGCGCGAGGTGGACCTCGACGCCACGGTCGCGGGCCAGGCCATGGCCTTCCGGCTCGACCTGGAGAACGAGGAGATCACCTCCGCGGTTGCCCTGACCGGGCCCAATCTGGCCGTGCTTGAGACCCTCCGTTCCCCAGACCCGGCGCAGCAGGTGCTGCCGTTGTTTCGCGCCGCGAGCTCGGAGAGCTACGCCGAGCAGGTGCAGGCGCTGATGATGCAGTGGATGGACCTGCATCCTCTGGTCAGTGCCAAGCAGGGGACGTCCGCCGTCGCGCACGGGTGGCCGGCGTACTTCGGGGCCCTGTACCTGCCGGCGGCCCGCTCTGCGGCGCTGCTCGGGGACGTCGTGATGGCCGGTCTGCCGGGCCGCCTCCTGCAGGTGTTCCTGGACCTTCCGGCCGCCGGTGTGCTGACCAGGGTCAAAACGCAGGCAGAACTGATGGCCGCCGCCCGCAAGCGTCGGCAGAGCGCGGCGAAAACAGCCCAGGAAGAGCGTGCCGCGCAGCGACAGCAGACCGTGGAGGACCTGGCAGCGGCCCAGGCCCGGCTGGAGCAGCTGACGGAAGGCGCAGCCGGCTCCGATCAGGAGTCGTTGGCTGATCTGGCCGCGGCCACGATGCGTCTTGCAGCCACCGTGGCGGACCGTCAGCAGTCTTGGGACGACCTGATGCGGGTGCACCGGCAGGCCAAGGGCCAACGGCAGCGGGACGAGAAGCTGCTCAACGATGTCCGCGAAAGCGCGATCGCCCGCCGGCTGTTCCACGGCCTCGACCCCACCACATGTCCGCGGTGCGATCAGGACATCGCCGCGGACCGGCGCCAGATGGAGATCGAGGCGCACAGCTGCGCCGTGTGCGCACGCCCCGTCGAGGGCGACGACGAGACGCCCGAGGACGTCCTGGCCGAGGCCGAGGAACGCGTACAACTGAGCACTGAGGCAGAGCAGTTGGCGAAGGGCGCCCTGGAACAGGCGGAGAGCGAGCTCGATCAGCTGTCGCGTGACCTGAACACGGCGCAGGAACGGCTGCGGCGGGCGGATGCGGCCGCGCGGGTACCGGAGTACGCCCAGGCCCGGGAGGAAGTAGTGCGCCTGGAAGGTGCGTTGAGCGTGCTGCCCGAGCTGCCGGGGGCTCCCGACGACCCGGCCGAAGACCTGGCGATCAAGGTACTGCGTGCCTGCGCGAAGACGTTGGAGGACGACCACGCGAAGGAAGCGGACAAACTGTTCGCAGACCTCAACACAGCCATCGCCGACCTCGGGCGCAAGTTCGGTTTCACGCAGCTGGAGTCGGTGAGTATCGACCGTGCAGCACACCTCAAGGTGATCTCAGACGGCGGACACGAACGCAGCTTCACCGACCAGATGCCCGGCGAACGGCTGCGCCTGCGGATCGCGGTGATCGTGGCCCTCCTGCGCGTAGGCGCGGCACACCAGGTGTCCACACACCCGGGCCTGCTGCTGATCGACAGCCCCAAGGCCGAGGAGATCCAGGACACCGACATCCACCTCCTCCTGGAGGAACTCCACGCCGTGGCGGAGGCGAACCAGTTGCAGGTACTTGTCACGACCGCGGACTTCGGCCTGGCCCACGATGTACTGCCGCCCGACAGCATCATCGAAGCGGTAGTCGGCAAGCCCCTGTGGTGACACGAATATGAAGGTGGAGGTAGACGGGACATGACGCAGCTCGCCGACCGCCTCAGCGACCTGGCCACCACCGGAGTCCGAGCGATCACGTTCCAGGACATCGGGCTGCCCGCGGACGCGGTGCTCGACCAGGTGCCGGAAGTCGCCGCCGGCCCGCTCGCCCCCCTCCTGGCCGAGGCGATCGTCCACGCCTGCGACGCCGCGGACGCGGCATGGAAGCAGGCGGCCGCCGCTTTCCCCGCGGGGATCGCCCAGCAAAGCAGCGTCCTCGCTCTCACGTCGTCGCTGGAGACGCTCCTGGGAAGTGCCGCCACCACCAAGGCACTCGCCAAGCCGTTGAACGGGGCTCTCCTCGACGGTCTCACCGAACAGGTCGAGCAAGGGCCGCTCATTGCCGCCGCCCGTCTGGAGGGTGCCGTCAGGCTCGCCGCCTCCGACGCAGTCAAGCCCTATCAGGTCTGGGACATCCTCGAGGAACTGCCCGCCGACGGGCCAGAAGACTTCATCGAGCGTCTCCCCCGCGTTCTTGGCGTCGCCCTGGACTGCTGGGCGCAGCAGGAAACCCGCGTCTCCACCGCAGTGCGGGAACTGCTGCAGCACCTGTCCGTCGACGAGGCCGCCGACGTCGACGCCATGTTCGAGCTCGGCTGTGACCGCCTGCGCACCGCACTGTCCTCGACCGACCTGTCCGAGGTCAGCCGCCTCACCGCCGAGGCACGCTCGCTCTTCGCCGCGGCCGACGCCGCAGAAGAAGCCCGCGACGATGCCGCCGCCTACCTGGCGGTCTGCGACTCCATCCTCGGCTTCACCGCCCACAACGCCGACCAGGTGGCCGCCGCTGCCGACCGGATCGAACAGGCCCTAGAACGCCGCCGGGCCTGGCTGCACGGCACTCACCAGCCCGCCTGGCTCCAACCCCGCCAGGCCGCCGAGGTCGCCTGGTCCCAACTCCTCATCCAACTGCGGACCGCCACGGAACTGTTCGCGGCCGACGTATGGATGGACTCCTGGCAGGCCATCGACGCGGTCCTCACCGCCTACCGGGCCGCCCGCACCATCCAGCCACTCGGCACCACCCACGAGACCCCCGGACTGGCCAGGCTGGTCGAACCGGCCGTCGAGGACGGCTTCCTCCGCAAAGAGGCCTTCCTCAGCGCCCTGCGTCACGCCGCAGCCCACCCCCAGGACGCACCGCGCTCCGGCTTCGACACCGCCACCGCGGCCGCGGTCCTCGCCCGGATCGGCGCCCGAGACTCCCACAGCCCGGCCAGCAGCGACCCAGACGGCTCGGATGACGAAGACCCCGAAGCCGAAGCCGACAGAGAACGCCTGTACCGCATCGCCCCGACCGTCGTGCGCCAACTCGGCGAGAAGGACGCACGCCACCTCGCCGCGAACCTCGACGACACCGGTCTCGCGGCCGTCGAGAGCCTCGCCTACGACAATGACGTCGCACGCCTCAACGCCGACGATCCCCTCATCATGCCGCTGCTCGACAGCTTCCTGACACAGATGTCCGAGCACGAGGCGTTCACCGGCGCCGTGCGGCGGACGTTCAGCGTCCTGGTCACCCAGACCCTGCTGTTCCTCAAAAGCCGTTCCGACCTGACCCGCACCAGCCTTGTCGGCCCCGGCAAGAAGGACGACCCTCCCTTCGACTACCGCCGCAAGCCCGAGAAGGGGCATCGCGACGCCAACGAAGGCGACCTGCAGCGCGACTTCCACCAGTGGCTGCTGGCTGGCCCCCTCAACGGCATCGTCCAGGTCGAACCCATCAACATCGGCATGGGCCGCGCCGACGTCATGGTCCAGTTCGGACCGTTGCGCTACCTCACCGAGATGAAGCAGGACAGCGACGACAACAGCCGCGCTCACATCGAGGGCAAGTACCTCACCCAGGAGGCCGAGTACACCAACACCAACGCCCCCTTCGGCCAGCTCCTCGTCCTCGACCTCACGCCCAAAACAACCAGCAGCGGCACCCTGCGCATCGACGAACTCGCCTGGGTCGCCTCCCACCGTCCCCGCAATGCCACCACCGACCGGCTCGTCCTCGCCGGCATCGTCACCGGCAACCGCATCACCCCGTCCGCCTACTCACGCTGAACCGAGCCTCTCCGAAGGGACCGCCGTCCGCGGTTGGTGCGTACAGACGGCCACGCCTCGGATGGCAGTGGAGGGACCTGACCCTGATCACCCGGCACCTGGCTGGCCTCTGGTCCGCCATGCCTGCCGAGGACGTCCTCATCGAACTGGCCGATGTCGGCGCCCGCATACGAATATCACTTCACCCGCACCCGTATGGAAGTGGCCCAATACTCAACGAGGGCTTCAGGAGTTTGCTCAAATTCTTAGCAGGATTTAGGGAAGGGTGTTCCTTCTGGCGCAGGTTCGGATCACGGCCTTCCTGCAGGATTTTTGTCCAGTGGCGTCCGTTGACGTCGGTGAAGTGCACCCGCACTGGTGGCCGCAATTGAATTTGCGTCCCCCAAACAGTAAGCGCCTTCGCGGGAATCTTGAAAGCCTTGCATTGAGGGATCGAATGGGTAGTCACGAAGTAGCCTTCACGGAATACGGCTGTGACCCCCGCAATTTCCGCCTCGCTCCGGTTTTCAATAGAGACGCGCACTCCGGCGCTACTTACTGACGCGTATACATCAACTTGCTCAGCTTGTTCTCTTTCTTCTGCCGCATCGGCGGATTCCTTAACATCCTGGGCTTGGCGAAGACTCCAAAATGAAACGCCCAGTGCTAAGACCGCGACCAGAACGGAAGCCGCGTGAAGGATCAAGTTTTTCCGCTCCAGGTGAGCGGTCGGGGACTGCGACGCATGCACCTGAGATGCCGGGCGCGGGTTTCGCCGTCGTGGGTTCATATCACCTGTATGCCGCACTCTCGTCCGCCCTGCTCACATGATGCTCCCATTGGCGTAGATCTGTGACGCTTGGACATGCCGCCTTACCAGTCCCGGCGCCGGAGTACTCCTTCGGTCTCTCCTCTGCTGCGCGGGCGGCCGAGATAAAGCAGACCCCGTGAGAGGACTCTCACCAGCTACCGAGTCGAATAGCGCAGGGTTGGAATACCGACTCTCCCCCAGGGAAATGCAACTCTCACATATGTACTTCGGCCTACCTGACAGGCCTTACCCAGTTGCTATGGCCGAGTTTTCTCTGCTCGTCTCGGAAGCCCACCATTGCAGCCCAGGTCAAACTTGCTGCGATGATCCCCTCAGCCCAGAAGAACGCGGCATAGTCCATCAGCGATCCGATTGGTGGTGAACCAGGTGCAGCATTGCGGAACCCGACGAGGGCGAACAAGGTGGCGGCCATCCAGCCAAGAGCTGGCCAGATCAACCCCTCGTGCCTTCGCACTAAGACGCGCGCGCCAGCTAGTACGGCAATAGCCAAGGCCCACATGGCCACCATCATGAAGCAGGCAAGGATCAAGGTGCTTCGGGACCGACTGATCTGGAGTCTGAGGCCGACGGACTCGGGATCATCCGAGTCGTAGACGATTGGGTCTATAGCCAAGAAGGGGTCGGCGCTTTCGAAACTCGTCGCCACCGGCAGCTGATTGCCGTCCGAAGTGCTTGCAGTCCACGTGATAACTGTCCCGTACTCATCGAACGGGTAGTCGCTGATCGGCCCGCTGCCGAAGATTATCGGCAGCCGATATTGCCGATTCTGGGCACTGGAACCCTTAGTTAGCAGGATCGTCTCCGTGTCGCGGTAGGTGCCCTTGAGTCGAACATCTTGTGCGAATACCTCGTCCCCAGTCCGAGTCTCCTTGGCCAGACCTTTTGCAGGCTCAAGGGTGAGGTTCACGACCAGTTGCTGGTCGCCAAGATCTACCTTCTGCACCTTCACGAAGGCGTACAGCGACATCCGTGCGCGGTCAGCGAGGGCGACGCCCGCCCATTTCCGCCCCTGATGGCTGACCCCTTCGTTGGTGTACAGCCAGACTCCGGCTGCAATAAGCACCGCTAGGACTACCGCGCTTGCGGTGTAGGCAAGAGCCGGTCGAAGCCATAACCTACCCGAGGTTTGGGGAATCTTCCGCGACATCTTGGACGGCTTGTCCGCAGGGCGAGGAGGGTCATCCACTAGGTCAGTTTCCCTGGGAGCGCTCAGCATGGTGCGACCGCCGCACCGCCCCAAGAAGAATCACTCATCGTGACGAAGGCGTCAGATCGCTCGCGACTGGGGCCCGGGGGTTCGCGGGGTGACGAACACCGAGAAGGCGGCACCTCAACATGCGGGCCCCCAGTGCAAAGGCCGGATTAGGGTACGGACAGGCCCACCCGCAGGCAACCGGTGACGGCGTCGAGTACGCCTCCGCCCGCATCCAGCGCGCACGCTCCGCGGCGCGGCGTGCTGGCCCTGCCCGGCGTCGCGGACCACGACGAGGCGCCCTACGGGACTCGCCGAATAGCGCAGGGTTGGAACACTGACTCTTCCCCAGTCCAGCACAACTCCCGAGCAGTTGCCCAGTGGGCACAGCAGCGCGGGTTGCTGTGAGCCGTGGCGGAGACATCATCACCGCCTGCGAAGCACATGCGTCATCACACTCAACGCCACCGAGCTGCAGAGCGCACCCCCAGCCAAGTCGCGGTTGGAGCACGATCTGGCACTGCCAGTGGGACTGAGCACGACCGCCAGGCCCGCCAACCTCCAGCGCAACACCTGAAGCAACATCAGGCAGCCTGCTTCGGTAAGGAAGCCGCCATGGACCTGACAAATCGAGTGCAGGCTATTGGCTGGATGCTCGGAACGAAGCCACCCGGGTGAAATTGAAGAAGGCCAGATACCCGACTACGCGTGTCAGTGCCGTGAAAGGCAAGGGCCTTGGCAGTTTAGCCAGAGGGTAGGTCTAGGTATCGAGAGGTAATCGCCGAGTGAGGACTCACTGTTATGGCGCACTTGAAGCAAGGCAACGAGTCAAGACCGCCTGATCGTGCGCCATCTGTGCAGCCCTCGCCGTCACCACATCCATCGACTGCCCCGGCCCCTATCCCTCCAAGGAGGGGAAGCAACATCCTTGCACGCATTCTCCACGCCATTGCAGGACCAGAGAAAATGGATGAGGTTGCGACGCAGGATAGTTCGCCAGGCCCTGAGGCTATTCCGTCCGATAAGTACAAGCTCGCCTACGATGCTGCAGTACATGCAATGTCGCAGCAAGACACCACGCTCACCAACCTCAGAAACAGAACAACCAGTCTCATCACCATTGCGGCGCTAATTGGATCATTCTCCTCCTTCTTCGGCTTGGGGACGAAGGACAAGCCGCTTCCCGTATGGTTCGCGGTGGTCGTAATCTGCTTCATCGTCGTGATTCTCCTTGGCGCAATCTATGTGCTATGGCCGAAGAGTGACTGGAGCTTCGGGCCGGACCCTTCCCAAATTCTTGGGTCCGAATACGACGACTACAACCTCACATGGGCGCTGGCTCAAGGAATGGCTAATCACATTGTGGTCAACGAAAAGGTGATTCGGTACAGAGGCAGGGTGTACAGCGCGTGCGTCGTACTTCTCGGCGCGGAGGCGGCATTTGTCGTCGCCGCATCACTGGCCACCAGGTGATACGGGCATTGGGGCATGTAGGAGGCGAGCAACTCTCAATTGGCTATTTCAGAGTCACCTGAACCCGCAAGAATCGGGAAGAATATGGCAGCCCGCACAGCCCCGGATCCGATCCCGCCTCGCAAGGGTGTGAATAAGGCGGATCTCAGCCGAACCGTCGGCGAGAGGCTTGGAAGCAATCAGGCGGGAGCTGCCGCTGTTGATGCCGTACTGGACGCCATCATCCGCGCGACCGTCGCAGGGGACCGGGTCTCGATCACCGGCTTCGGATCGTTCGAGAAGGTCGACCGTCCGGCCCGATATGCCCGCAACCCCCAGACAGGCGAGCGGGTTCGGGTCAAGAAGACCTCCGTTCCACGCTTTCGTGCGGGTCAAGGCTTCAAGGACCTGGTCAGCGGCTCGAAGAAACTGCCGCGTGGTGGCGAGGTCTCGGTCAAGAAGGCGCCCAAGGGCAGCCTGACCGGCGGTGCCGCCGCAACGACTAAGAAGACCACCAAGGCGGCCGCCAAAAAGACCACAGCAAAGAAGGCCGCGCCGACGAAGGAAACCACCGCCGCCGCCAAAAAGACGACTGCGGCCAAAAAGACCACCAAGGCGGCCGCCAAAAAGACCACAGCAAAGAAGGCCACCGCCAAGAAGACTGCTCGCCAGAGGTAGAGTGCCGCCGCTACGGGGCGGGAGCAGGCCGCAGCTGGTTTGGGTTATCGCGTCCTCGTACGCCCCGACGGGTCCTTCAGCCGCATTGGCAACCTCGACGGCAGCCTCGACAACGTCAGCGACGAAGAACTACTCCGCCTGCGCCCGGCCGATCGCGATGACGAGGACCAGCCGGAGCGTCCCTGCTCCCGCTGCGGAGGCGACCTCCTCCTGTACTGGCACGGCCCCCTCATGACCGGTGTGTGGATGGAGCTCTGCCCGGCCTGTGACTCGCACCGTCCCGCCGCCCGCGCCTTCATCCGCTGGTACCGCGACGCCGACCGCGACCCGAAGGTGCTACCCCAGTTGTTCGAGGACTGGGAGACCGAGACCATGCGCGCCCACGGCTGGGTCCGCGGTCCACAGCCGACACCGCCTCACAGCCCGCCGGCCCCGCCCGGTCTCACACCGCGCGGGCGAGGCTGAACGCGCCTTCGTCGGCGCCTTCGAGACCTGCTGCAGGACAGCATCGGCATGGCGTCGTCGCCGTGAGACGTGCCATCGTTGGCGTACGACAGCGGGCCCCAGCCGCGGCCACGGCCAGGACCCGCCCCGCGTAAGGCGGCCGGCTGTCCCGGCTCAGCTCGCAGGAGCCAGGGCAGCCGTCAGAGCCTCGGGATCACGAAGTCCCTGATGCTCCGGCCCACCCAGTACGCGGCGGCCGAGACCGGCGCCAGCCACAACCGCACATGGCGTGCGATCCCGCTGGTCCTCCTCGGCCTGGTGCGCTCGCCCACAGGCGTCTCCCTCCTCCCGGCCGGCACCGTGCCGGACCCGGGCGCCCAGGGCCCAGCAGCAGGCTAGGGAAGGGCGTTGTCTCTGAGGAACGAGCGAGGACAACGCTAACTGCGGTTCTGTCACCGGAGAACAGCGAACTGTGTTGCTCTGTGTTGCTCCTCTTCGGTGGCCGTGTCGTACGTGTTCTCAGCTCTACCAACGGCGCCGCCGGGCCACGTCCCATCGCGGCTTGCGGGCGAGTCCCCGCCGGACCGGTCCGTGCCAGAGGTGCATGGCGGTGTCCGGGACACCGAGGGCGCGCAGCAGGGCTTCCAGCTGGCGGAGGAGCTCCTCGTGCCGCTCGGTGCCGGCTGGCCACCTCCCTGCCAGCCGGTTGCGGACGGTCGCCTCGGGCAGGTTGACCCGGCGGGCCAGTGCCTGGTACGAGACCGGAGTACGACGGCGGTGGCGCAGCGCGTCGAGGGATTCGCCGAGGGATGCCACGATCACGGTGCGCGTCGCCCTGGGAGTGTCGGTGGGCGCGTAGGGCTGCCAGATCGCCTCGGTGCGAAGGCGCAGTAGCTCGGTGGGGTCGATGCCGGCGACGGCGGCCAAAGCCTTCACCGTCGCGACCGAGGGCACGCACCGGCCGCTGCGGGCCCGGCCGACCGTGGCCGCGGAGAGCGGGAGGACGGTTGCCGTTGCGTGGTCGGCGACCTCGGCGTCTGTCCAGCCGCGCAACGCGTCGTCCACCGCGGCGGCGAGGCGTCCCCGTGCGGTGCCGGGGTGGTGGATGGGGCGGCGGGGACGACCGCCGGGCCGGTACGGGCGCCGGGTGCACGGCGGGAGAGGAACGTGCCGGGACATCAACGTCTCCTGTGACGAGGGTCGGGTGCTGGAGGCATTGCCGGCCGGCGCCAACCGAACGACTCAAGCTGAGCACCCGGACCGGCTGCACCACAACTGACGCGGGCCGCCACAGAGCGACGTTTCAGTATCCATCCGCCAACTAGGAGTTGCAGCTCAGCGGACTTGTTTACGACATTTCCCCGATGGCCTGGCAGACGCGGCTCCGGTCGACGCGGGAGGCGCGGCCTGGGGAGTCACCTGCGGTCGGCGGCCGCGCGTGGGTCGCATTCGGGGCAGGCGAGACTGCCAGCAGGGTGCAGTCCCTGGTCGACTGGGGCTTGGCTGCGGCGGTACTGGCCGCGGCCCTTGGTCACCCATGCCCTGCGCGGTGTCCACTCGTCGGGCACATGGTGCTCTGGAAGATCGGGGATACGACTGGCGCAGGCTGCGCACTGACGGTAGATCAGCCGCTCGTTGACCAGCCACGTGCCCGGATCTCCTGGCTCCTCGGCGTCGACCAGGACCAGGCCGGCCTGCCATTTCCAGTCCGTCGGCCGGTCGAGGTTGAGGTCGGGGTCGTAGCAGTCGGACACCACACAGCCCGTTCCAAGGACGCGGCCGGCCACGCGTTCCAGGCGTTCCGCGTCGACCTCGCCCGGCTCGGTGACGTGCTTCCAGCGGCCGAATTCGCCAGGTCGGAAGATCAGACGCATGGGTCGGTCGAGCTGGACGCCGGTCTGGCCGAGGGTGACCACGAACCCGTCGATGGGGCACAGGTACCGGCCGCGGCCGCGGCCGGAGCTCACACCTTGCAGAGGAACGCCGCACGTGGGGCAGTCGTGATTGCTGATTTTGTCGCCCCGTCGGATGCGGACTTGGTGCGTCTCCGTGCAGCGTGGGCAGCGTCCGTTCACCTCTCGGTCCTTCCCTCGATGTCGGCCGCGCTACGGGCGCCGGTCGGCTGGTGCCGTCGGGCAGGCGATCACCGGGAACGCCGCCGTGTGCCCGCCCGCAGTGAATGTGATCGCGGCGGGGCGCTGGGCCCAGAACGGGGCGACGTCGATGAGGTGGTCGCCATACTCGGAGTTGATGCGAAGCCACACCTCGGTGCTGGTGATGCTGGCGCGGTACGCGGTCACCTCCCAC
Organism: Streptomyces capitiformicae; assembly: GCF_002214185.1. NCBI lineage: Bacteria > Bacillati > Actinomycetota > Actinomycetes > Kitasatosporales > Streptomycetaceae > Streptomyces > Streptomyces capitiformicae. The sequence goes on from NZ_CP022161.1 coordinate 6,099,841, forward strand.
GGCTCGGTCGTGAACCCGCAGGTATCGGCGCGGGCGATCACGGTGTCCGGGTCGTCGGCCGTGGACATGTGCAGCGCGGTGCCGTCGTACACGAGCCGGATACCGTCCTGCTCAAGGTCTCCTCGCCGGGGGGCCTGACGCAGGAGTTCGTGGAGGTCCCGGATCTTCAGCTGAGCCACGGCTTCGTCCTCTCCATGAAGCCGCTGTCGAGCCGACGGAGATCAGGAGGTTGCCCGGCGTTCGCGGCCGTCTGTCCGTACACGGCGATCAGCTGTAACTTCCACCGTTCTGGGGGGTGGCTCATGACGTGGATTCCCTTGCTGCGACGGCTGGTTCACTGCTGCGGGCGTGCTGCTACCTGACTTCGACGGAGTACGAGGCGCCGGGGAACTCCCATCCGTCGGTGCCTTCGCCGATGTCCTCGACGATGACGTCGTCGATGAAGTGGTCCTCGAACTCGTCGTCGGTGAGTTCGCCGGCGAGCCAGAGTTCCTCGATCTCGTCCCAGTGGCCCCGGCTGCCGTCGATACGCAGGGGCGCGGCGTCCACGGTGCCGCGCGTACGCACGTCGTCTCCGGTTTTGACGACGCCGCTGATCTCGTACTGGCCCCGCTTGATGTGGTCGGGGATCGGGTCGGCGGGGACGATGGCCGTGTTTTCGTACGCGGTGTGGATGATGTCGCGGTAGCTGCGGCGGATGTTGTACTCGGAGTCGGACAGCCAGTTGATGAGGGTCTTGGTCGTCACGTGGAGACCGGCGTCCTCTAGGGCCTGCTGCCCTCGGTGGGTCGCCGTGAGCTGACTGAGCTGGGCGTGCCAGTGCTTGGCGGTGTACGACGACAGCCGGTGCCGGGGAGTGACCTGGGAGCGCAAGAGGTCGTTGAGGGCGGCGCCCAGGGATCCTCCGTGGCCAGTGGGGCCGGCCATCAGTCGTCACCTTCGAGGATGGTCTCGCCGGACTGGACGAACTTGCGTTTCACTTCGCCGAAGCCGGTCCCGATCCGGTACGTGGACGGCGGCGTGCCGGGCGGAGTCCAGAAGATGGCCTGGTCGACGTTGCGCAGCGCGACAAGGGTGTGGCCTTCCTGGACGGCCTTGAACGCGACCGTCCAGTGGCGGACGGATGCCTCGGCGACGATGCTCATGCGCCAGTCCGGCCGCCAGAACGGGGACCTCTGTGCGGGGCGCTTGGGCCACAGCAGGCGCAGCGCGATGGACAGGCGGGTCTTGTACGCCTTGTAGGGGTCGCCGCCGACCTGGACCAGCTCAATGCGTGCCTTGCGGGTGGCCTCGTAGAAGGGCTTGAACAGGGACTCGTTGGCCTTGCCCGTCCAGGAGTCGTAGATGGTCGGCATGGCGCCGATGTGGTTGTCCCGGACGAGCCTCACCAGCTGCTTGATGTGGGGGGTGGTGACCCACACGCGGCCGTTCTCGTCGGGACGGTCGATGATCCGCCCCAGGGGGTGCGGCATGTCGGTGCGGTTCCACTCCGGGATGTCGATGAGGTAGATGCCGGCTCCGGCCTTGTCGTAGGCGTCGAGTGGGCCGGTGTGCAGGAGTTTGTTCGGGGCGAGGGGAACGGCCGAACAGGCGGAGGGGAAGGACCCGTTGCGGTCGATCAGGCACAGCACGCCCTCGCCGAAGGAGTCGGGCACGTCGATCTTGTCGCGGCGCACGCGCTTGCCGTTCGCCCGGATGTGGGGAACGCGGGTGGCGGTGACGTCGGGGTGGACCCAGCGGGGCTCGCCGTCCATGTGCTCGGTGATCAGTGGCCACGGGCCGCTGTCGCGCTCCTCTTTGCGGATGACCTTGATCGGGTGCATCTTCGAGCGGCCGACCGCGTCCTTGAGGATCTTCAGGGCAGGGAAGACGTGGCCCTCGGGCTCGTCCTCCTCATCCCCCGGCGCCAGACCGTCCTCGTCGTCTTCCTCGTTCTCCGCCACGTCGTCCTGGGCCTGACCTTTGTCGGCCGGGGCCTGGACAGGAGCATCGGCAGCCGTGGCCTGACCGGCGCTTTGGGTGGTGTCGGCCGCGTCGGCGGACACGGGCGTGCCGTAGTAGCGCAGCGCGGCGGCGAGGCGGTGCCCCTCGTGTGTGTCCGGCATCTCCGTTACCGTTGCGGCGGCCTGGAGCAGCGACGGCAGGATCTCCTTGAGTGCTTCCTGGTCTCCGCCTGCGACCGCGGTCCGCCATGCCGCGAGTTCGTGGGTGAGGGCGGAGGGGATCCCCTGGTGTCCGCCGGACGTGTAAGGAAGGGCGGCTTCGGCCAGTTCCAGCGCCGCCGTTCCGCCGGCGGCCGTCGAGAGCCCCGGGCCCGCCGGGCTGTCGGCGTGGTCGAGGGGGGCGGCTCCTGCGTCCAGGAAGCGTGCGTGGATCAGGTCGGGCTGCAGGTACGCCGAGCCGATCGTGCCGAAGTCGCGCTCCGCGACCGTCACTTGGACCTTGGCAGGGTGCTCGGTCGGCGAGAGCGTCAACGTGACGTCGGCGTCCAGGAGGCCCAGGAGTGCGGGATCGTCGCTGTCCACGATGGCGAGCACCGGCACGTGCAGCGTGCGCGCGAGAGTGGCCAGTACCTGGGAGGCTTCCGGGAGACGGTCCCCGGACAGCGGCAGACGGGCACTGTGGGCGGCCTGCAAGCGATCCACGACCACGAGGGCCAGGCCCTCCATGTGCGGGGCGGTCTCCCTGATGTCCTCGGCGGTCAGGTCACTGCCGTCATCGATCATCAGGAGGTCGCCGGCCTGGACGAGCTGGTGGGCGACTTTCTGCTCATGCTCGGTAAGGCGGCCCTGCTTGAGACGCGCGTATTCGCCGCCGGTCTCGGCGGAGATGATCCGGCGGAAGATGTCGTCCCGGTTCGGTCCCGAGGCCGCGTACAAGACCATGTCGTGGTCGACAAGCGCCGTCTTCCGTGCGGCCGCCAGACCCAGCAGGCTTCCGCCGACACTCGGACGAGCTGCCACCAGCGTCAGCTTGCCCCGCTGCAGACCGCCCGTTGCGGTGTCCAGGCCGGGCAGCCCGAAGGTGGGACCGCCGGCAGGGGCGTCGGTGAGTACGGAGCCGATGGCGTCGCCAAGCGTGGCGAGCCTGCGGGGCGTGCTGCCGCGGTCCTGGTTGCCTTGGCTGTTCACCGCACCTCCTGCGGTCGCCGCGCCGGGGTGCGCGGCCATGTCGGACGAGAGGGCATCAGAAGAGGAGTCGGCGGGGAGCAGCACCGCGACCGGAGTGGTGTTCCGCAGGAGCACCTGCGGTTGGCCCTGGGCCGCCAGCGTGACGAGGTCACCGAAGTCCCTCTGCGCCGTACTCAGCACGTGGGCCGGGAAGGCATCGGTCTTACGGGCTGCCGGGAACCGGTCAAGCGGCGCGAGCAGAGCGCGCACCTTGTGCTTGGTGATCACCGTGGCGCGCCCCTCCTCTTCGACGAGCTTCACGAGCGCGTACAGCTTGTTCCGTGCCGTGGTCGCGTTGATCGCGCCCTCTTCCTGTGGTGACTGGCTCACTCACCCTCCCTGGGAACTCAACTGCCCATCATCATAGCAGAATTCACCCAGTTAAATGACAGAGTCACTATGTTCTGTAAAAATCTCACTCACTATTGGTGTCTTTGCGGTGTGTGGGTTGACGGGTCGGGGTGCCGTAGCCGATCAGGAGCGGACAGCAGGAAGGCCGGGACACCACCGGCCCCGGCCTCCGCTCCGCACCCGTCCGCAGACGATCACACCCGCCGAACCGGCGGGCTCAGCTCCCCGTCGGCGACTGCTGCTCCGCGGGCTGCTCCTTGTACGCGACGCGGCCGATGGCGGAGTAGGCCGTGCTCAGCTGGCCGTGGAGCTCACCCGCGAGGTCCTTCGCCGCGTCGGAGGACTCCGTGAAGCGCTGCAGGACGTCGTCGAGCGGTTCGCCCCGGTAGTCGCTCATCAGCTGGCCCTTGTCCTGCAGTTGCTGCACGGAGGCCTCGATCAGTTCGATGGCGGTTCGCAACTCGCCGGCGCAGCGGGTGAGATAGCTGTGGACGCTGTGCGCCTGGCCCGGGTACTCAACACCGCGGTACTGAAGGGCGCGGACGAGTTCGACGAGGGAGCGAGCTGCCCCCTCCGCGTGCTGTTCGATGTTCTCGGTCATTGATCTGGTTCTCCTCGGAGGGTGGTGATCACATGCGATCGGTGAACTGGCAGTAGGCGTGTACGGAGACCAGCCGCTCCCAGTCGGCGGGCGTGTCCGAGCCCGCGTCGAGCGGGCCGTAGAGCAGGACCGTGTCCCGGCGGCGCGCGGTCTCCAGCCACTTGGCCGACGCGAGCGGCGGCGCTGGCACGGGTGCGCGCCACAGGATGCGGTCGTAGACGTCCTTGCGCCATTCCCACGGTTGTCGTTCGGGCCGCAGGGTCGCGTCCAGCAGCCGGACGATGCCCAGCAGCGCGCCGCTCGTGCGGTCGATCTTCAGCACCCAGGCCGGATCCACGCTGGGCAGTCCCTGGAAGATGTAGGGCTCCCAGCCGCATCGCCAGCGCAGGTCGTCGTAGCCGGCCTCGGGAGACTCCGGGACCAGGGCCACCGACGCGACCAGGCCGGACCCCGTCCGCGTCATGTCGGTGCGTACGCCGTAGGCCGCCGGGTGCCCGAGGGCGGAGAGGTCGACCACCACGCCCGGGCCCGCCTTTTCCGGGTCGTTGCCCTCCATGGTCACGGTGACCGTCGACAGGCCGGTCGGGCTGGGGTACCGCTCGCGCAGCAGTCCGGCGTCAACGTGCCCGTAGTACGTCCACATGTCCAGCGTGTCCTCCAGGAGTGCCGCGCGCGATTCCCGGGGCAGCATCTCGACCACGGGCGGCAGCATCCCGGGGTCCCGGTACTCACGGGCCTGTTTGACGAGGCCGAAGAAGACCTGGGTGGCTCGGGAGGCCAGGCCGCCCGCGTCCTGCTCGGTCTCGGCGTGCAGTGTGTAGACGGACCCGGCCAGCACCGCGAGGACGATCGCCTCCTCGTCCAGGAGTTTGTCCGCCAGGGACTGCTGGCACGGCGCGCACCGATCGATACATGCGCTGATCAGCGCCGACGCGGTCCGCATGTCCGGCGCCGTGTCCACGCCCCACCGCGTGGGGTCGACCGGCTGGAGGTCGGCGGCCGACGGGCCGCTGGTGTGCTGATGGAGGGTGCCGGCGTTGGCCGAGGCGAACGCCGCTCCCCTGGCCCGGCTCTTGGTGCGCGCCCGGCTCTTACGGCCGTGGCTCTTGGTCATACGGCTCTCGTTTCCCCGCGCTCCGGCCCCATGACCCGATGCGCGCGACGAAGAGCAGCATGCGGAAGGCTTCAACAGCTGTACGGCCGTTGGGAGTTGATGTTCGCCTCGCACTGATGCTCACAGTCCGGACCCCGTTGTACGGGGCCCGCGGGCACCTCTGCCGTCATGCGCCCTGGTCATGGGCCGGGGCGCTGGCTTGGGCCGATGCGACGGCCACTGCCCGCAGCCTACCGGTCCGCGGGCAGCCCCGGAACCGATGACCGAAAGTGCCCGCGCTCGGCTAAACCGGCCGTGTGGCCAGGCGCCGCGCCGGTCTCCGGACTCGTCGAGCGCAGCGGGCGGTAGCGCGACGTACGGACTGCGGAAAATCCGTGCACCGCTCTCCGCTCGCGGGCCTACGCTCCCGTCATGTACAGCAGCGTCGACGACCGCCCGCTCGGTGGCGGCTTCCGGATCGGGGTGTTCGACACCTCCGTGCTCACCCAGGACATCACGGCCACACTGAAGCGTCGTCGGCCGTCTTCAATCCTGGACGGGATGCGCTACGGGACGCTGCGCGGTTTCATCCCCCACTACGTGTGGGCGGAAGTCCCGCGCGTACTCGCCGATCTCAAGAGTGAGGGCCGTACCTTCGACCTCGCCGCAGCGGAGCGGCTGTGGTGGGGCCAGTACATCCCGCTCCTGCACGTCGTCTGCGTCAACGGACTGCCGATGACCCCGGCTGCCGACAAGCTCGCCCAGGAGGACCTCAGCGACGTTGGCATCCTGCAGTTGGCCGGCGTCCTTGCCCCCGTGGTGCTGTTCGCCGCCGACCCTGACCTGATCCGCCACGAGGTTGCCGCACGGGACTGGGGCGCTCTGCGGGCCCTGCTCGGGAAGATCGGCGCAGCCGAAAGAGCTGTACGGAGCAGCACCACCACGGTGGAGCTGTCCGGCCGTTCCCTGCTCGCGACGGTCCGTCTGGCGCGTGCCCACCCGCTGGCCACCGGCGCCCTGGCGGCCGCCGCTGGAATCTACGCCTACCGCAACCGCATCCGGCTGCCGCAGGCCCGCACCACGCTCTCCCGCTTCGGCATCGAGGCGTTGATGGCCTTGAGTGAACCCTTCGACCGGCATGAACGGCACACACGCACTTGGACGGACGCCGAACGCGGCACGGCAGGAGACGACGTACTCTCCCTCATCGCACGCCTGCTCGCGCGGGCACCCGCGCCGATGACCCGCACCGACATCCTCGCGGCCCTCCCCCACACCGTGCGAGAGCCCCACCGTCGGCAGATGGACGGGCTTGGCCGGCTCCTGCACCGCGTCCCTGCCTTCCACCAGCCCACCTCCGGCAAATGGCAGCTCGGCAGGACGAACATGCAGATCACAGCCCTGCCCTGGGCGTAGCACGTCTATCACCAGCACGTATGCGGAATCGCTGACGTTCTGGCCGCCGTCGAGTTGAGGAGGGAGCGTTCAACGGAACGCACCCGTACGAGGTACAGCGTTCAGGGGCCGAAGACGGCAGGCTCAAGAGGACGCAGAACAAGCTGATGCGGAATGAGTGAGGTTTGACATGGACGATGAATTCGGGCCCGTGGTCGCTTCCTACACGTGGGAAGAGGCCTTTGAGGACGGTGCCTTCATCTCGATCCCGCCCGCGGCGGCCACGGCGGCCGGCATCGAGATGCCGCTGGCTATCACCGCCGGCGCGCGGAGGGAGTTCGTGGAGGGCGGCGACGGTGATGAGGACGACCGGCTACGGACGGTGCTGTCCGCGGTGGCGCGGGCCGTCAAGCGGGGACCCGACAATGAGGTGTGCTTCGTCGTACCGGCGGAGGAACTGCCTTCTGGCCAGGCGTCCACGGGCGCCGACGAGCTCCTCGCCATCACTCAGCCCGCCGATTCGGGTGGCCTCATCCTGACCTTGATGCTCCCCGACGAGATGTGAACGCGGCTCACTGGAAGCGCCGGCCCGGGACGGAGGGTGAGCTTGGATCTGTGGTGAAGAGCCGTCAGGCCCGGTGCCGCCCCGACCACGGTCTCACCGCTGGGCAGGCGCGGGCGCGGTCGGCGTGAACGTCGTGCCCCGGCCCTCGGACATCCGGATCAACACCTTCCTCGCGGATTCGCAGTCGCCGAGGGCGCGGTGGCGGCCGCCAAGGCGAAGCCACCGGAAGGCGCCGGTCCAGTCCTTGTACGCCTCCATGAGGCAGAACCAGGAGTCCTGGGGCTCCAGATGCATCGGCTTCTTCCCCGCCCGGGCGATGTCGCCGAGCACGATTCCTCTGTCGAAGACGACGTTGTAGGAACAGATGATCTTCCCCTTGGTGACCTGTCGCAGCCGGGGAAGGACCTTCTCGAAGGGCCTGGCGTCGGCCACCATCTCGTCGGTGATGCCGTGGACCCAGCGGGCGCCGTCGCTGATCGGCTCGGTCGGCTTGACCAGGGTGTCCATCAGCTTTTTGCCGGTGGCTGCGTCGATCACTGCGACCTCGACGGTCTGCCCGTCCAGGTCGGTGGTCTCCGTGTCGAGGATGACCGCCACATCCGGCTCCAGGAGCTCGCGCGCGGCACGGGTCACCTCTCCCCACGCCGGGCACAGGGTGATTTCACTGGCGTGCGTGGCGGCCACCGGGTCGGCGAACAGCTCCCGCAGCACCTCATCCTCGGTCGGCCCGCCGTCGACACGCTCCCAGTCCAGCTCCCAGCCCCCGGAGTACGGGGAGTTCCAGGCCCACACCGTCGTACGGTGCCGGTCGGCCAGGGCCTGGGCGAAGGCCTTCACCACGGCGGCCCGGGTGGGGGCGAGGGCCGCGTACTCGCGCAGCGGTGACACCGCGCCCTTGGGCAGGCCCCGCACGGCCTCCCAGTCCACGCCCGGCATGTCCCGCACGGCGCGGACGTCGGCGAGCCGGTACAGCGCGACGGTGACAGTGCGGGTGCGGCCGACCTCGCGCTCGTAGGTGTCGGCCGGGCTGATCCACCCGGCGGCCTCGACGTACTTCCAGTCGGCCGGGTGCCGGATCTCCAGGACATCGGCGGCGGCTTGCGCGGTGATGTACTGCTCGCCGTCGGCCTCGGCGGCCAGCGCCTCCAGGTCGGCGATCAGGTAGCGGCGGCCCTTGCCCAGGGTGATGCGCCCTTCCGCGCCCATCCGCTCGATGTCGCGCCAGTGCCAGCCGATCCGCTCGGCCGCCGCGTCCCTGGGAACGCTCGCCGCCTCCCAGGCGCGCCGTTCGTCGACCACGCCGCGCACCAGGTCCTCGTCGAGGGCGAGCGCGGCCGCCGTCTCGTACATCGGCCGCCTCTTGAACCATCCCGTCACGACCAGGTGCTCCTGGGCGACGAGTTCGTCGATGTCAGCCATCGTCACCTCCACCCCCGCGCGTTCGGACAGCAGGCCCGCGATCCGCCAGCCCCCCAGTTCCGCCGGCTGCGGTGCCGGTGTCTCCTCGGCGTTCGTCTCCGCGGTGGTGTCCGTCACCTCACTGCTCCTCTTCGCCGGTGGTGCCGGACTGTTCGGCAATCTTGCGCTCGCATTCGGCGATCCGCTCGTCGCAGTGGCGCAGCAGCAGACGGTCGGTGCTCTCGCAGCTGTCGGGCAGGCCGAGGCTGTTGAGCAGGTACTCGCGCATCCGCCAGTCGCCGGGCTGATCCCAGCGTTCCTCGTCCACCGCTTCGTCACCGGGCCAGGCCATCCTGACGAGGATGTTCTCCCAGTCGGTCAGGTCCTCGGCGGCCCAGGTACGGCGCTCGAACTCGGTGGGGTCGGGGATATCAGTCCTCTGCCGGTAGCAGGAGTGGTCGGCGACGATCTCGGCGGCGTAGGCGAGGGGGATGCCGCCGTGCGCAACTGCCCAGCCCCATACGGCCAAGGTCTCGATCAGCGCGGGCGGATGGTTCCGGGGGTTGGGGGTGTACATGGTGGTCTCCTTCAGCGGGGCCCAAGGCCTGAGCCGAGCGCTGCTCGGAAGGCGTCTCTGGCCTGGGCAAGTTCTAGAAATCCGACCGGAAATGAGGCGCGAGGTCGAGGAGTTCGTACGTCACCCGTCCGTCTCCGTGCGCGGTGTGGATTCGTCTGTCGGCGTGACCGCATTGACGGGGTGGCGGCCCTGGCCCAGCCAGGTGAGCTTGAGGAAGCGCAGGGGCGTCGAGGGCACGTAGCTGATGTCGACGTTCGCGCGAGTGGCGGCGAACGGCTCGTGCCCGGGGACGTCGGCCCGTTCGACGTCGACGGTGGGCCAGGGCACTTCGGCGTTGGTGGGGATGAAGCCGCCGAGTGCCTCGAACTCGTCGTTCCACCCGTCCGGGATGGACAGGTGCGGGGCGAGCAGGGTCACGGTGCGTCCGCTCGTGAAGGTGACGGTGGCGGGCTCGTGCGGCGTCGGCGGTTCGTCGGTCGGGAGCTTGCCGTGGGCGCGCAGCCAGTCCTCTGCGGCCGTGCGCTGGAAGGTGGGGCTGGTCTCGGTGCCGCCGGCCGGTTCGGGGAAGTCGCCGTGCCTGCGGCGCCAGTTGGCGACGGCCGCGCGGCCCACCCCGGCAACCCGCCCGATCTGGGAGAGGTTCACCTCGGAGTCGTTCATGGACGGCCCCGTCACATGAAGCGGACGTGGGCGACGACGGCCAGGAGCTCACCGGTGTCGGCGGCCCGCTGGAACGCGTCCTGGTCCTCGCCATCCGTCACTGGCCCGACGACCAGTACGTGCTGGGCACGGTCGAGCAGGTCCCAGAAGGGTTCCGGCAGCGGCACGGTCTCGCTCGCGTCCCACAGATGCGGCAGCAGGTCGTAGCCGTCGGGATCGATCTGGGCAAGGCACTCCAGCGTCCTGGTGGCGATGTCCACCCGCAGCCGCCAGTTGAAGTCCAGCTCCGGCAGCTGACTCCCGTCCCAGGACTGCCAGTCCGTCCGGCGGCGCAGGTCGGCAAGCCCGGCACCCGCTGTCTCGCACTCCAGCATGAGCATGGGCAGTGGCCGCCCGTCGGGCATGCTGGTGGTGGCGAGCATCACCGCGTACGCGGGGACACCGTCGGGGTCGGGCGGCAGATCGGTCTTGCCGACGGGGATCGAGCCGGGCCCAGGCCCGTCGACCCACTTGGTGGCGCTGTCCTGCGGGTCGAGGTCTGTCTTCAGGTCGAGGAACTGGAAGACGTCCGGACCGGCACCCCCGGCGGCCCAGTGAGTGAGCGCGTCGTCCAGCAGCTCGGCGGCCTGCGTCTCGTCCATCTGCGCCACGGCCACGAACGCCGCGGTGCCGTCGCCGGACACGGCGGCCGACCGGGCGAGGGGCGACCACGACCTGGTCGCGGCCGACAGGCTAGGAGAGTGCTGGGCACCCGCGTTCAGCTCCAGCCCGTAGACGGCGCCGGCGAGCGCCGCGAGGGTAGCCCGGTGGCGCTGGACGACCTTGCCCATGAGCGATGTCTGGCACGGACCGCACCCGGACCGGGCCGCGGCCACCAGGCGGCCGGCGAAGTCGAGGTTGAGCTTGTTGCCTGCCGAGTGGGGCAGGCCCTGAAGGATCGACATGTCCGGGACGGGGTCGTGGCGGTGGACCTTCCCCGTCGCGGCGGACGCCCGGGAGGCCCCGGTGCGTGCGGCGCGTGCCTTGTCCCGGCTCTTCTTGCGCTGGTTGCTGACCATCACAGTCCTCAGCTGGCGTGCACGGCCCCATGACCCGAACACGCGCATGAGTGATGACTGCGGTGATCGGTACTGCGCCAAGCGGCGGTGTTCTTCGCACTGATGCGCCCGGACCCGTGGGTCCCGCGTACCTTCGCCTCAACTGCCAACAGTCATGGGCTGAGGCGGGCGTGGGCCGGTGCGCGGCCCGTGTACAACACGGTACCGGCTGCCACTGACAGCCCGGGCCTGGAACCGGACCTCTCGGGAAAAGGATCTCCAGAATCACATCACGGTGAAGCCCACGAACCCCTTCGAGGTCTCCTCGACCTCGGAGACTGCGGCGCGGGGCGGGCCGATCTCCGTGTGTGGGGCGATCTTCTACGGCTCTTCTGTTCCCAGGGCTCGCCGTGCGGCTTGTTGGAAGGCGCGGTCCGGTGCGCGTTTTGCCTGCCATGCCTTCTTGAAGCGCTCGTCGCACTCGGGGAGTCGACCGTGTCCCTCCCGCAGAGCCGCCGAGAACCAGTCCATCCCGGCCTTCTCCCAGTCGTACATCGCCACACGCAGTTCCTCGGCCGCCTCCGCAGCGGCCACCGGGCCGGCCACAGCTACGGCTGCGACCGAGGTGCTGAACTGGACCCACGCGTCATGCACCTCGGCGAAGGAGGCTCTCCACTGCTCCGGCGTGGACTGCTCGTCCCAGACCAGGTCGGAAAACCGTCACCATGACGCCGACGGCAACTTCGTGCTCGCGATGAGCGCGCCGTACGCCTCTCGCCGCGCGGCTTCGCGCCGGTACTCCCGCTCGGCTCGCAACTGCCGCTGCTGCTGGCGCCCTTGACCGACCACCGAGACCCAGCCGCCAGCCACCGCTCCGAGCACACCGATCGCCGCGCCCACCACACCCGCCACGCTCGCGTCCATCACCGCGCGTTAGACCCCGAGGCCGCAGCACAAGCCAGAGCGCCTATCGCCGACAAAGCTGTACGGGGCTGGGACTCCTGCCCCTTCGCGTACGGCGGGAGACGCCGCGTGCCGTCACTGAGGCGCCGAGCCGGGTCCCGGCACAGGCTCAGCGTCCCGGCCGGCTGCTCGAACGGAAGTACTTTAGGGCGTGGCGCAGAAGGACGAGACGACGTACGACTTCCCGAAGGACCTCATCAAGGCCCAGGACGAGCTTGAGGAGGTACGAGGCGAGCTGAAGATCCTTCTCAAGAAGCAGCCCTGGTCCGTCGAGCCGCTGGCCGCGTGGACGACCCACGAGAACCACTGGCGTGCCTCCTCCCGCCCTGATTCCCCGGGCTGGGATCCCGCGGATCAGTTGCGCATCGGCACGCTGCGGAAACGGGAACTCGAGCTCGCTGCTCTGATCGTCGGCCACCCGTTCTGGAAAGAGATCGCCGCGGAGGAACGAGCAGACGCCCGCACCAAGCTCAAGCACCACGGTCAGTCGACGGAGAAGGCCACCGCCTAGACCTCGCCGCCCCTGACAGCCGTCGTACGACCGCGATCCGTCTGCCCCTGGATCTCACCTGCCCTCGTACTCCCGGGTTGACGGAGCGGCGTAGCTGTAGCGGGCCCGAGGCGAGCAGGCGGCCGGGTAGGGTGGCGGCGCGGCGTGCACGTACGCCGGAGTCCGAAGAGGGTACGGCCCACGCCCGAGCCTCGACATCCGGGCAAGGTTCTCGGAATCGCGTGCGGTATCTCGTCACCCCTGATCTGGTGCGACGCAGGCGTGGGACGCGCCGCCGTGTGGATAGGGCATGACGAAAGACCGCAAGCGAAAGCTCAAGATCCGGGCGGAGATGGCCGCCACGGGCTTGTTGTTCAATGACGCCGCCCCCGCGTTCGACTTGTACGGCGTACCGGACGCTGGGCATCAGCCTCCCGAGGGCGTTCCGATGGCGGACGATCCGCTGGGCCTGGGCGATGGCACCGAACTGTTCACCGCACCGCTGATGGTGGTCACCATGCTGCCGGCCGGGCCGCCGGGGCTGGAATCCGCCCAGGTGATCGCGGACGCCATGGACTACCTGATCGATCCGGATGCAGGCTGGTACCGGGGGTACGCCGAGGTCCACGGGCCCCGGCCCACCCGGGAGTCCGGAATGGCTCCGCTGGCTGGGCACCGTCCGGGCATGCTGCTCGTTCAGGTGTCCGCGCGCCGGAGCTGGACCACCGAGACCCTGCACGATTTCCTGCGGGACGCTGCGGTCGCGATCCCCGCCGCCCTCGTGGCCCGGTACCCGGAGATCACTGAACGGCACGTCACTGTCCGGGCCCTGCAGGTGGAAACCGCTCAAGGGACTGGAGCGATCTTCGTCAGGTTGTGCGGTGGCGCTCATCCCGGCGTGTCGGCTCCCGCCGCTTCCTCGGGTGGTTCGTGTGCGGTGATCGAGCGGAGCACCACGAGGGCGGCCTGGAGGACCAGGGCGATCCGGTGCCGGGGTGGACGGCGCTCTGTCAGGTCGTGGAGGACCTCGTTGCGCAGGTTCATGCCTTCGTTCGGGTCGGCGAGCAGGAGGCGGAAGACGGTCGGCCATGGCGCTTCGAAGCCGGCGGTCTTCATGTCCGCGATGAGTGCACCGAGTTGGCTGACCTGGCCGGGGCGATCCCCTTGAGCATGCTGGATGACGGAGATGTCCGTGGCCTTCAGGTGACGGCGCAGGAGGCCCTCGATGCGGATGAGGGCGAGTTCGACGGCGACATCATCGTCGTGCTCGAAGTAGGCCTGGAACGCGCGGGCGAGCCCGCGCATCCGCTCTGGCGGGGCGACCGGGGGACGGACGAAGAGGGCGAGGAGGTCGTCGACGGTGGGGGCGAAGCGTTCCTGGATTCGGTCGAGCTGGGCTTCCAGCTGAAGGCCGTGCAGATCCAGGACGAGGGTGCGGGTGTCGGTTCCGACCGGTCTTGAGCCGGCCTTGGCAAGGGGCGTGGTGACGACGGGACCATTCATGTTGATCTTGGCCGTCGGGAGACGCAGCAGGCCCTGAAGCGTGTCCTCGAGGATGGGCGTGTCCGCGGCCTTGGGCAACAGAGGTGTGGCTGCGGCGACTGCCCGGAAGGCCTCGCCGAGGTCGTCGGCGGCGTCGATGGCTGTGAGGGCCGGAGTGAAAAAGCCGGCGGGGATCTGTATCGGCAGCCCGATCCGTGCCAGGTCGAGGTCTTCGCGAGTCAGGCGCTGCTGCTGGCGGCGGATCTCCTCCAGCGCCTCGGCGAGGCCCATTTTCTGTGCGTACGCCGCGGCTTCCTCGAGGCACATCAGCTTGGCCACGCCGCCGAACCGCTCGGCGTGGTCGGTGTAGGCGTCGATGACGCGTTGGTCGATGGCGCTGCGCTCGTCGTCGTCGGCCGCCGTCTTGCGGAGATCGGTCAGGAACAGCACGCCATTGTGTAGATCGGAACGGTATACGTCCACGGCTCGCTCCAGCAGCGGGCGCAATCTGTCGTGGTACTCCCTGTGTTCGAGCAACGGCTCGGTCAACGTTGCGACGACGCCCGGAGCCGGGTCCTCCCAACCCAGCGCCATGTCGGCGAGGTCGAGCATGTCGGCGACGACGTCCGCGAGCACCGGCTGCCCGGTCGAGGCGGCCAGCCCGTACGCCGCGACGAGTGCGTCAGCGGCCTGCATCCGGCCGATCGAGGCGAGCGTCCCCGTCCCGTCCCTGAGGATGGGGGCCGTCTGGCGGTACGCGTCCACCGCTGCGCGCAGGTGCTCAATGGGGCGTTCGCCATGGCGGGCCGCCCACAACAGGTGGTGCAGTCGTGCGCGTACGGCCGGGTGGTGGGCCGCCTGCGCGTACGCCGCCCACATCTCCTGTGCGTCCTGCGGGATCTGGCGCACCTCGCGGGGCCACGGCGCCTCTCCGGACCCGTGGTACTCACCGCGGAACGTGCCGTCGGACCGGGTGAAGAAGAGCATCGCGGCACGCAGCGCCTCCAGGTGCCGGAGCTCCGCCTCGGGCCAGGCCTGCCGGTCGGCCGCGACCGCCAGCCCCTCGGCCACGATCGAGTGCGACGGGTAGGAGGCCGACGACGCAGCGTCCAGCGCCGCGAGCACGGAGGGGTGCACGTCCGTCATCGTTCTTTCCTGTCTTCCGGTCCGGCGCCTCAGGACGTCGCGGGCGCGGAGTCCTCGCCGGGGAGGACGGTGTAGACGAACGTGGCGCAGTAGTCGAAGCCGTCCGTCCCGGTGTTGACCCGGTGGTAGGGACCGCTGCTCTTCATGTAGATGTGGACGTCCCGGCGCGCGGCGACGTCGGCACTGCTGACGCGCCAGACGATGTCGAGATCCCGGCCCGTGTAGCAGGGGTTGTCTGTGTCGCGGGTCGGAAGGACCCACCACGTGAGGTCACGGCCCTGGGGGTCGGTGCCGCGGCACCGGAAGGTGATCGTGTCGCCGGGGTGCAGCACCGCTCCGGTCCGAAGCGAGACCCCGTGCTCCATGGGGTCCGGCGGGAAGCTGTCGATGCAGTTCCCGAGGCTGTCGGTGACGCTGTCGATCCGCGCAAAGTAGTCCCCCGTCGGGTCCTGGCTGCTCATGTAGATGGTCACCCTGTTCCGGATCTCGCCGGCGATGCCGCTCAGGAGTTCCTCTTCAAAGGGAAGCAGGTCCCGGCTGTGGGCCACGGAGTTGCGTAGTGCTTCGAAGCGGCTGAGCAGCCCCAACGTCTCGCTCTGATTGCCCAGCGCGGGCTTGAAGTCTGCCCAGTACTTCTTCAGCAGGGCGAGGATGTCGAAGAACTGGGCGTACGCCAGCTCGCTGCTCGGTACCGAAGCGACCCCGCGGCGTGTGCGGCGGCCGGCCTCTTCATCCCGGATCGCCCGGATCTTGACCGCCCGCTCCTCGGGGAATACCTGGGAGAACCAGTCCTTGCCCAGCTTCTTGGCCAACACTGTGGCGATCAGGCTCCGCAACGCCTGCTCACACGTCGCCAGCGCCTCCGCCGGCTGCATTTGTGGCATCGGTTCCTCCCCCGTGTGACCGCAGGACCATCATCATCCCGAAGGCGCGCGCAGAACGTCACCGGGTTATCCCCCCGCGTGACTCCCGGGCGTTCCGTGCTCTCGTGGCACGAATGGCACGACGGCCAGCAGAAGGCCTCGGTGCACAGCTACACGCCGTGGTTCGCCGGTGTCGTGCCGGGCACGGACGGCCCATTGTCAGACCCTGCCGGTAGCGTCGTGGGTGTCACAGGACTCGGATCACGCCGAAAGAGCCCTGGAACTGCGGACTTTGCTTGGCGGCTGCCGCATCCCAGGGCTCTCGGCGCGTCCCGGGTCCCCCACCCCTCGTGTACGGGCAGTAGGAGAAACCCTTGACTGGCATCTTTGAAGCTACAGCACAGGTAGGACAATCCCTCCGACCTGCGGAAACGGACACGAGCGCCGTTGCTGGGCTCAGCGAAGCGCTCGATTCTGGCGTCGCCGTCGGTCCGGTGGAGATGCCGGCCGCCTGATGACCGTCTTCCCCATCACCACGGGCCTGTTGCTCATCCTCATGGTGGCGGCGGCCGTCGGCGTCGCCGTGTTCCTCTTCACGAAGAAGAGCAGCACGGCGGTCCCGCCCACGGGGGACCTGGGCATGGCGATCGGCTCGGCCACGACCGTTGCCATGTTCCTCGTGGCGATCGGACTGGCGTCGGCGCCCCCGAGTTCCGCGGATCCGCCTGACGGGCGTGCCGTACCCACGTGTTCGTCCCCTTCTCCCGGGTGTTGAAGGGCACCTTGCAGATCGTTGCCGGGGCCGGCGGTCGTATGACCGCCGGCCCCGACAACATCCGCCACTTCGCAGGGGACGACATCGACGCGCAGCGAGATGGTCGCGTCCCTCGCGCCCGAGACGCACGGCCCGGTTCACGTACTCCGCAGCCGGGTCACCGTCACCACGGCGTGCCGGGTCGTCCCGGCCAGAACCTCAACCACTAGACCGGGAGCGGCAGTGGTGTAGGGCTCCCCCGCCCGGGTGCGCGTGCCGCGCGGCGGGCCGCTCGCCGCGAGGTGCACCGCGACCTGAGCAGCGAGCGGCGCCTTCAGGGACTGGGTGAGCGCCACACGCCCGTCGGGGAGCCGGACCGCGAGTGCCCGCGGCCGCGCGGCCGGCCCGGTGTAGCCGACGACGTCGGCCTCCACGGTCTCGGCATGCCTGATCTTCTTCCAGACCCGGCCTGTGGTCCTGTAAACGGAGGTGGCCTGCTTCGCCACGATGCCCTCGATGCCTTGTTCCGGGAGCTGTTGGTACCAGGTCATCGCCACTGCCGGGTCGTCGGTCATCGGGACCAGCTGGATCGGCGGCTTGACGTTGTACGCCTCCAGCAGGTCGACGAGTAGGGCACGGCGTTCGTCGTACCGCCGTCCTCGGACGTCGCCGTGCTCGGGGTGGAGCAGGATGTCCCACGCCACGAAGTGAGCGGGCAGGTCCTCGGCGAGGCGGCGCGCGCGGGCCGGGGTGGACAGGGCGCGCGACTGCGTGGCCGCGAAATCGATCCTTCCGTGGGCGTAGATAATGGCCTCGCCGTCGAGGACCACGTCCGGCGGGAGCATCTCGAAGGCGGCGAGTGCGAGGTCCATCCAGTTCGCGGTTACGTCGCGCCCGGAACGGGCCTGGAGCCGGACGGTGTCTTCCTCGCGCCAGAGGACGGCCCGGTGCCCGTCGAGTTTCATCTCGTACCGCCAGCTCGTCCCGACCGGCAGAGTCGGGACGAGCTCGGCCAGTGCGACGGCCACGGGGAAGTCCACGACATCAGACTCCGGCCGTTGCGGGGCCTGCGCATGCGGACGGGCGCCACTGACGGAGCGGCATCACTGCCCTCACGGCCAGAGCTGTTTGTCAACGACTTCGGGAGTCACTTCGCACGCCACAGCGCGTGATCAATGTCGAGGAGTTCGGAAGTCGGTAGGCCCCGCCTCGCTGCCCCCGGAAGGACCAACCGCACAACCCTCGCGGCCGGTTAGTGTCCCGGTATGACGACTGGGAACCGCCGCGATCTCACAGCTGTGTGTAGAGCGGCACAGAGCGGATGGGTACTGCAGGTCGTGCACGACGGCATGTCCCAGCCACTTGCCGAAAAGGAGCTACACGACTGGCCTGACTGGCCGGAGTTCCCGCCGGCCGCTGCCGCGGCGGCAGGGAGCGAGCTGGTCATGCTCGGCTACATGATCTGGCCCGATACAGTCACGCCCGACTCGCTGATCGGGTGGCGCCGTGTCCCGGACGAGCGGGCGTGGTCGGCGAAGGTTGCGACCTTCGCCGAGCTACAAGCCCACGGAATCTGACGTTCGTGGTCTGACTCCCGTTCTCGCGAACGCCACCTTTTCGTGCAGGTGTACGACTCCCGATCTCGCTCCGAAACGACGTCGGCAACTCGCGTGCATAGCCACCGGCGCGGACTGACCCAGCAGGTGGAGTAAGCGGGTGCTTCTCCTGCCTGCGTACATTGCTCAAGCGGCATGGCACGACGTCCAGACTCAACTACTGGAGGGCGCAGCCTGCAAGATCGGTAGTAGGGCTGTCACGCTGCTGATCCTTTGGCGGGAGACCCGCGGCTGACACCGTTGGGTGGCCGCCCGTATCTCCTGGTACGTCCATATGCAGGTCGGTGCGGCCGTTCGTACGCTGGTGGTCTCGGGGCCTGTCACAAAGGAATGATCATGCCGCATGCTCTGTGGTCGGGTGCCATCTCGTTCGGGCTGGTCACGATCCCTGTGAAGGTCACGTCCGCGACAGAGGACCACTCGGTGCGCTTCCACCAGGTCCACCTGGAGGACATGGGCCGGGTGCGGGTGCGCAAGGTGTGTGAGACCGAGGACCGCGAGGTGTCGGCGGAGGAGATCGGCAAGGGGTATGAGTGGTCGAAGGACCAGGTCATCCCGGTCACCGACGACGAGCTCGCCGAGATGCCGCTGCCGACCGCGAAGGCGATCGAGATCCTGGGCTTCGTGCCGTACGAGTCGGTGGACGCCGTAAAGATCAGCGACGGCTACTACCTGGAGACCGACGGCAAGGTCGCCGACAAGCCATACGTGCTGCTGCGCGAGGCACTCGCCCGCAGCGGCAAGGCCGGTGTCGCGAAGTTCGCCTGGCACGGGCGGGAGCGGCTGGGCCTGCTGCGCATTCGCGGCAACACGATGGTTCTGCATGCTTTGCGCTGGGACGACGAGGTCCGCGACCCCTCCGAGCTGAGGCCCGGCCCGGTGGAGCTGACGGAGAAGGAGGTCGAGGAGGCACTCGTTCTCGTCGACCGCATGGGTCTGGAGGGCCTGGAGGGGTTCGCCGATACGTATACCGAGGCGCTGGAGGCGGTGATCGAGGCGAAGCGGGAGGGACACGAGCCGCCGAAGACACCGGCGCCAGAGGCTGCGCCGGGCGAGGTGGTGGACCTGATGTCCGCCCTGGAGCAGTCGGTGGCGCGGGCCAGGTCCTCGCGCGGCGAGGACGAGGGCACGGTGCACGACATACCGAAGAAGAAGGCGCCAGCCAAGAAGACGGCGCAGAGGAAGACCGGGGCCAAGAAGACCACTGCGAAGAAGACGGAAGCCAGGACCACGCGGATAAGGCCCCGCAGTGCCTAGCCCCATATGGTGACGTGCGGGCAGTTCTCTACGCTGCCGCCAGTTCCGGCTTCGGCTCGGGATGCCGGGCCTTGGTCCGTACGGCGGCTTCGACGTCGAAACGGAGCTTGCCCCCGTCCTTGGCGTGCTCAGTGACGGCAGCCTGGATGGTGTCGGCCAGGGCTCTCCAGTTCTTCCACGCCTTGTCGTACGTGTCGGTCTGCTCCGGCGACCAGGGTGTCGCCGTGGGGCGACCAAAGGCGTCCTGCAGTTCCCGGACCTGGTCGTGCGCCTTGTCGGCCGCCTTCTGCATCTCCACGAGATCATCGAATGTGTGCGCCACGTCCATGGATCCTATGCCGCTTGCTCCGGGTAGGCCCTGCATGGTCGCCGCACGTTCATGTGCTCTCGGGTGTGGTTTCGCCGTGGGCCGTCCAGGTGTGAAGGGCGCGCTCCTGATCGTCCGTTTTCTCGATGACCTGGATGACTGCGGCCGGGTTCTTGCTGTAGAGCCCAACCCACTCCGTGTACCGGTCCCGTGCTGTGCCGAGGACGTTCCATTCCCCCTCCACGATCGGGCCATTGGCCACGAATCTGAGCCGGGCCAGGTACTTGGTCTGCATGGCGTCGTCCTCCCCCGTCATGATCGGGCGCGCCGTCGGGCGAGGGCGGCGGCCCCACGTTGGGACCGAAGCGCTGGTCGGCGGCGGTTCAGCACTGGTACCAAGGCGGCGGAACTCGCGTGTCACTGAGCACCGCAGGAAATACTCCGCCCCTCGAAGGCCGTGCAACTGGAAGCCGTGCGAAAGCCTGCCCAGAGATCCCGGTGACCTCGCTTGCGAGTCTACCGACGTGGTTCGCCGGTACCTCCATGCCTTCACCGCGGCGCCTCCTTCACCCTGCCGAGGGTCCACATCCTGCATCAGCCGTAGCTATCGCGGATCAGCAGCACGGTCCGGCATGGCGGTTCTCCTCGGCGAGATCGGTGAAGGGGATGGGACAGCATTCCATCGAGGCGCAGGCGGTCAGGTCGTCGCAGCCCGTCGCCATGGCCGTGGCCAGTGTGGTGCGGATGGTGGTCAGGGACGCGATCTTCGCGTCGACCTCGGCGAGCTTGGCCGCCGCGCGCTCCTGCAGCCCGGCCACGGGGCGGCCGTGGCGGTGGCGGCCGGCCTCCAGCAGCTCGGCGACCTCCTCCAGCGTGAAGCCCAGGCGCTGAGCGGCCTTGATGACCCGCAGCGCGGTCACCGCTTCCTCGCCGTACAGGCGGTGCCCGCCGTTGCTGCGCTCGGGCTCGGCCAGCAGACCACGCCGCTCGTAGTAGCGCAGCGTCTGGATGTTCACCCCGGCCGCCTCGGCGACCTGACCGCTGCGCAGGACCGCGCTCACCGCGACTCCCCTGCGATGCCAGTGCGCACCACGATGGCCTCCAGGACCGTCTCGTGCGCCTGGTCCACCGAGATGTCCAGGTGGACCAGGTCCTCGCCCGGATTGACCGCGAAGGTGAAGAACGAGCAGCAGCCGCTCTCCCGCTCCACCAGGTCACGAACCCGCTCAACGACATCCCCGCCGCCGGCCAGGTCAAGGCGCAGACGCAGCGGCTCGGGCCGGGACAGCGAGGTCAGATGCTCCGCGAACAGTGCATCCCAATCCGCGACCCGCAGGGGCCGGTCCTCAGTGGGAAGCGTGCAGGGCTGCGGCACCCACGCAAGATCGGTCATCGCACTCACTCCCGTCAGCAGATCCCCGCGGCCGGGGACACTTCCGACGGTAAAACCTGTACCTAAGTACCGGTTGCAAGCTCGAGCCGCCGCTGAGCGCACCAGCGGCCAAGTGAAGTACTCAGTGGCCGGTTGTGACGCTCGGCCACACCGAGCATCGCGGCCGCCCCGTAGTCATCTTCCGCCAGCCTATCGAACATACGCTCGAATCTCGGTTATGGTGGGTACCTGGAGAGAACCCAGCTCAGGGGAGGGACAGGCGGAGACAGGAGGTGCGAAGTGGAGGTTTTACTCATCTGCACGTCGCCTCCGGTTACTCCGCCCGCTACGGCGCCTCCCTCCCCGGCGCTCTCGT
The DNA here is from genome assembly GCF_002214185.1 of Streptomyces capitiformicae. NCBI lineage: Bacteria > Bacillati > Actinomycetota > Actinomycetes > Kitasatosporales > Streptomycetaceae > Streptomyces > Streptomyces capitiformicae. The sequence continues at coordinate 6,121,314 of NZ_CP022161.1, forward strand.
GCAGCGCGCTGCCGAGCGCGGAATGACGACGCTCGCCCTCACCGACCGGGACACCGTCGCAGGCACGGTCCGCTTCGCCACCGCCGCCGCGGCCGCCGGTATCCGCCCCGTCTTCGGTGTCGGCGTCGCCGTCGCCCCGCTCACCCCGCTCACCCCGCCCGACCCGGCCGCCGGACGGCCGCGCACGCCCGTGCGTGGCGGCGCGCACGTGCTGGAGCCGCCGTTGCGGATCACCCTGCTCGCGCAGACCCTGGCCGGGTGGGCACGGCTGTGCCGCCTGGTGTCCGCCGCGCACGCCGAGGCCGACGGCGCAGCGCCGGTCGTGTCCTGGCCCACCCTGCGCGCGCACGCTGACCAGGACCTGGTGGTGCTGCTCGGCCCGGCCTCCGAACCGGTGCGGGCCCTGTCCGCCGGCCGCCCCGACGTCGCCGAGCAGCTGCTCGCGCCGTGGCGGGAGCTGGCCGGAGAGCAGCTGCGACTGGAAGCCGTGTACCTGGGGCGGCAGGGCACCGGCGCGGGCTCACTGCGGCTGGCCGCGCGCACCGTGGGCCTGGCCGACCAGTTCGGCGTCCGTACGGTGCTGACGAACGCGGTCCGCTACGCCGACCCCGACCAGCACCGGCTGGCCGACGTGCTCGACGCGGCCCGGCTGCTGCGGCCCGTCGACCGCTGGCACCTGGACGGCGGCGAACGCTGGCTGAAGGACCCGGCCGCCATGGCGGCGGCCGCCGACCGTATCGCCCAGGCCGTCGGCGACGACCGAGCCCGGGCAGTTCGCCTCCTGGCCGAGACCGAGGCCACCGGCCAGTCCTGCACCCTCACCCCGGTCGATCTCGGGCTCGGGCGTCCTCACTTCCCCGAACCCTCCGTCGTCGGCGCCGGCCCTGAGCGAGGTTCGGCCATGCGGCTGCTACAGCAGCGGTGTGAGACCGGGATGATCGCCCGCGGCCTGGACCGGGACGAGCGTGCCGTACGACAGCTCCGCTACGAGCTGGACGTCATCGGTCGGCTGGGTTTCGAGGGGTACTTCCTGGCCGTGGCCCAGGTGGTCGCTGACACCCGGGCGCTGGGGATCCGGGTCGCCGCGCGCGGCTCTGGCGCCGGCTCCATGGTCAACCACAGCCTCTTCGTCGCCACCGCCAACCCGCTCGAACACCGGCTCCTGTTCGAGCGCTTCCTCAGCGAGCGCCGTACGTCGTTGCCGGACATCGACCTCGATGTGGAGTCCGAGCGTCGGCTGGAGGTGTACGACGCGATCATCAAGAGGTTCGGGCCGGAGCGGACCGCGGTCACCGGCATGCCCGAGACCTATCGGGCGCGGCACGCCCTGCGGGATACCGGCCTCGCCCTGGGGATTCCGCCGCAGGTCGTCGGCGATATCGCCAAGAGCTTTCCGCACCTCCGCGCCCGGGACATTCGCGGCGCGCTGACGGAACTGCCGGAGCTACGGCAACTCGCCTCCCAGGCGGGGAAGTTCGGACCACTGTGGGAGCTCGCCGAAGGCCTGGACGCGCTGCCCCGCGGCTACGCCATGCACCCGTGCGGAGTGATCCTGTCGAACGCGGCGCTGCTGGACAGGCTGCCGGTGCAGCCGACTCCGGCTGGCTATCCGATGGTGCAGGCTGACAAGGAGGACGTTGAAGATCTTGGTCTCCTGAAGCTCGACGTCCTGGGCGTCCGCATGCAGTCCGCGATGGCGTACGCGGTCGCCGAGATCCGCCGCACGACCGGACGCGTGCTCGATCTCGACAACCCCGACCACGTCAGCCTGAACGACCAGCGGGCCTTCGAGATGATCCGGGCCTCGGACACCGTTGGCCTTTTCCAGCTCGAGAGTCCTGGTCAGCAGGATCTGGTGGGCCGTCTGCAGCCCCGGCACATGCAGGACGTCGTTGCGGACATCAGCCTCTTTCGTCCCGGCCCTGTGTCTGGGGGCATGCCCGCTTTGTACATCGCTGCCCGGCACGGTGCCGCCCCCAAGTACCCGCACCCTGATCTGGAGCCGGTGCTCAACGACACCTACGGCGTGGTCATCTGGCACGAGCAGATCATCGCGATTCTCGCGACGATGACCGGCTGCGACCGTGCTGCCGGCGACGTCGCCCGCCGCGCCCTGGCCGACCCCGACCGGCTGCCCAAGGTCGAGGCCTGGTTCCGTCGTACGGCCGGGGAGCGCGGCTACGCCAAGGACGTGCTGGACGAGGTGTGGGAGACCGTCTCCTCCTTCGGCGCGTACGGCTTCTGCCGCGCCCACGCGGTGGCCTTCGCCGTCCCCGCCCTGCAGTCCGCGTATTTGAAGGCGCACTTCCCGGCGTATCTGTACGCGGGGCTGCTGGAGCACGATCCGGGCATGTGGCCGCGCCGGGTCATCGTCGCCGACGCCCGCCGCCACGGCATTGCTGTGCTGCCCATCGACGTCAACCACTCCCGCGGGCAGCACAGCGTGCAGCAGACCGGGCAGGGCTGGGGGGTGCGTCTGGCGTTCTCCACGGTCAAGGGCATCACCGAGGCGGAGACCGCCCGCCTGACGGCGGGCCAGCCCTACACCGGCCTGCAGGATCTGTGGCTGCGCGCCCGCCCGTCCCTGCCGCTCGCCCAGCGCCTGATCCGCATCGGCGCTCTCGACGCCCTCTCCCCCGGCCTGACCCGGCGAGACCTTCTCCTGCAGGCCACCGAACTGCACCGGCAGTCCCGCAACCGCACTGCCACCGACGGGCAGCTGCCGCTGGGCGGCGAGCTGACGACCGCCGGACCGAGCGGGCTGCCGGAAATGACCAGCCGCGACAAACTCGGCGCCGAACTCGACACCCTCTCCATCGACGTGAGCCAGCATCTGATGGAGCACCACCACCGGCTGCTGCGCGAGCTCGGCGCGACCGACGCCGCCCACCTGCGCGGCATGGTGCCCGGGCAGAAGGTTCTCGTTGCCGGGGTTCGGGCCTCCACACAGACGCCGCCGATCCCGTCCGGTAAGCGGATCATCTTCTGCACGCTGGAGGACGGCTCCGGCCTGGTCGACATCGCCTTCTTCGAGGACTCCCACGAGCAAGTGGCGCACACCGTGTTCCACTCCGGGCTGCTGCTGGTACGCGGCACCGTTGAGGCCCGCGGCCCGCGCCGCACCGTCGTCGGCGAGACGGCCTGGGACCTGGACGAGGTGGCCGCCGCCCGCCGCGACCACGGCCCCCAGGCAGCCCTCGACCTGCTCGGCCGCACCGGCCCGGCCCCCACCCCGGCCCAGCTGGCCGCCCCGCAGCGAACGCTCGCCGACGGCACCGCCGGGGCCCGCCTGCACCCGTACGCCGACCTCCAGCCCGCCGGCACCCGATCGGCCGACCTTCGACGGCTCGGCCACCGGAGCCAGGGAAGCGCGGGGTGATCGCTATGGGGCGCCGCATCCTCCACCTGCGCTTCGGCCTCCCGGCCGACAACGACGCCGAACTCCCCGAGCGGCTGCGCCGCCTGTTGGAGGACATCACGCCGCGTGTGCAGATGATCGAGCCGGACATGGCTGTGCTGGACCTGACCGGGGCGATTCCGTACTGGAAGCGTGACGCCCGTGGCCTGACCGAACTGGTCCAGTTGCGCGCGCTCGCGCATTTCGGCCTGCCCAGTTCCGCGGGGTGTGCGGGCAACCGGATGCTCGCCGCGATGGCCTGCGCCCTCACCCCGTTCGGCCAGCGGACCGTCATCGACGACTCCCCCGAGGCTGTGATGGCGTTCCTGCAGCCTCGCCCTGTAAGGGAGTTGCCGGGCGTGGGCGCGAAGACGTCCGCGATGCTCGGCGAGTACGGCCTGCACACAGTCGGCGACGTTGTCGACGTCCCCCAGCTCACGCTGCAGCGTCTGCTCGGCGCCCGCGCCGGACGTGCCCTCCACGAGCACGCCCAGGGCCGCGACACCCAGGTCGTCGACCCCACCCCGACGCCGGCGAGCATCAGTTCCGAGCACCACTTCGCCCGCGACGAACTCGACCCGGCCGCCCGCCGGCGCGTCCTGCTCGCCCTGGCCGACCATCTCGGTGCCCGCCTTCGCGGCTCCGGTCAGGTTGCGACGGGCGTGACCTTGACAGTCCGCTACGCCGACTCCAGCGGCACCCGACGCAGCCGTACGCTGCCCGAAGCCACCCATCACACCATGCTCCTGGCCTGCACCGCGTACGCCGTGTACGCCTCCCTCGGTCTCCAGCGCGCCCGGGTCCGCAGCCTCGCCTTGCGCGCGGACGCCCTTCGGCCCGCCGACCGGGCCACCCGGCAGCTCACCCTCGACTCGGCGGACGACAAACCGCTCGCGATCGAAGCCGTCGCCGATCGCGCCCGCGTCCGCTACGGCCGCCAGGTGCTCTACCCCGCCGCCCTCGCCATCAGCTCCCCGCCCCCGTCAGCCCGGCATCAGGACGGAGGAGGCCGCCCAAAGGACGCGCGTGGACGTCGTGCGACGTAAGGACCCCAGACGCTCGCGATGTGGCCCATTGCCTGGGTGCCGATGCCGGATCCACTCGGTTTCTGCGACCATCTGCCCATGGTCGACAGCCGGGATCGTTCAGCGCTGCGCACACTGGTCGGCGAGGTCGTCGCGGGGCTTGGCAGCCTGACGCACCGGGAGCTGAACCCGGCCTTCGAACAGCTGGGGATGCCACCAGTCCCTGATGATGCTGGCAGCAAGCGCGAGCGGATCGAGCTGAGTCTCAGCCAGGTACCCGACGCCGAGCTGCCACAGGTCACACGACGCCTTCTGGAACAAAGCCACGTCCACGTGAGTCCGTCGCGCCGCTACCGGCTCGAGGACCTGCTGTGGGAAGAGGACGCACCGCCCGAGATACCCAAGAAGGCCCGCCGTGAACTGGCGCGCGCCCTCGACCTGTCGGAGTTGACCCAGCACCACGACCGTTTCATGCGGCTACTTGAACGATTCTGGATAGCCGAGGACCCGGGCCTCTCCTTCGCGGAGCTGGAGGGCCTGCTGTTGAACGGGACGCGTCCGGTGACGCTGAGAGACCGCATCGAGCGGTACGTCTTCCGTAATCCCGGGGACTGGTCCACGGAAGAGCTCTTCGACAACCTCGGGGCGTTCGAGGCCGGGGACGCCAGGCTCGCCCGCTTCCTGGAGGGCCTGGTATCAGCGGACGTCCTCCTTGATGATCGCCTCCAGGAGAAGACTGTCAGCACGATCAACGGTCATCTCCGGTCTGCTGGGGTCGAGTTGAGAGTGACCGGCAACGATGGCGGCTATCCCGTGTTCACCGTGGTGTCGACGCGACTGCCCGGCAACCGGCGACCGAAGAACATCATCTTCGCCTCATTCGCCAAGCCGGACATCCGCTTCCAGTCCTCGGTGGACAACGACATCGAGATCGTCGGAGGGAACCCGGACGACACCCTCATCTATGACCGTGAGATCCCCATCGAGGGCCTGCGCTGGCGTGATCTGCATGCCTGGTGGCAGGACGCCCGCGAGATCAGCAGTGACACCGAGGCCAGAGGGAACCTGTACCAACGACTTCTCAAGAGCCTGCCGGACAACTCGGAAGGCCAGAAGAACCTCTTCATCGCCTACCACCAGATTCTCGGGCCTTCCCCCGGGGATCCTGCTCTCCTGCCCGAAGTGTGGCTGCACTGGGACCACAGGACCGTTCAGGAGCGCGGCCCCGAGGCGCTGCTGCGCTCCCGCATGGATTTCCTCCTGCTGCTGCCTCATGGACAGCGTGTCGTCCTGGAGGTCGACGGATCCCAGCACTACACCCGCGACCGCGGTCGCACTCCGGATACAGGCAAGTACGCGGAGATGGTCGCCGCTGACCGGGATCTCAAGCTCAGGGGGTACGAGGTGTTCCGCTTCGGGCACGATGAACTCAAGCGTCTCGATGCCGCCCAGGCCGTTCTGCGGCAGTTCCTCCCGGACATGTTCCGCCGCTTCAAGGTGAGCAACTGACGCCATCGGTGTCCGCCAGCGTGCCAGTCCGACGCCGGCGCGGGCTGCTCAGGCCAGAGGAAGCTGACCGAGCGGCCGACCGCGATCGGCCTGCGCCTCCAGCAGAGCGGCCACGTCCGGCCCCCTCGTGAAGGCGGGGCCCTCCCAGTACGCCGGGACCGCCATGGGCGTCAGGCACACCTCGGTGCCATGGACGCGCGCGGCGTCGAAGAGGACCTGCAGCATCTGCCCGCCCGCCACATCGAGCGCGCCCAGGCGGACATGCCACGTCTGGGTCTCCGGGTCGTACAAGGCGATTGGGCGGAGCCTGTCGAGTTGCTCCTGCCATTGAGAATCGGCGGCCGGCGCCGTCCGAATGGCGGCCTCCAACACCCATGCACTCTGGGGGTAGTTCGGCGAATTGGTCGTGCAAGGGACGGTAGACGTCGCCACTGACAACTCGCCCGGTCGGGTGAATCCCGAGCCTGAACAGAACCCCGGCCGTCCACGAATACGTACTGACAGGCGTGGACCCGATCCGAGAAGCGCACCTGTCCGAACCCGGCCTGCTCGTCATCGACGTGGCGGGATTCGACGATGACACCGTCCTCGCCTTCCAGGCCGCGATCGCCCGAATCTGGGGGACCTCGACCGCCGAGCGCACCACCCGGGATCCCGGCCAGCCCGGGGTGCGGCTGCGGATGTACACCGATCTGCGGCAGGCCCTCGTGGAGACCTCGTCTCCGGAACCGGCGCCGTCAGCCAGGTAGACAGGCATGGTCCGCCACCACGGGGGGAGTGACGGACCACGCCTGCGTCCACGGTGCCACACCCGTCCCCGGCGTGCGCGGTCTGCGGGTGAAGCCACCGCAGAACAAGGCGACTTCGTCCGACAGGCGGCGTTAGGTGCGGGCCCGCAGCAGCGTGAGGACGGCGGCCGCATAAGCGCGGGATCGGTCCCAGACGGCGAAGTAGTCGGTGTGCAGCTGGTCGAACTCTTCGTCCCGGCCGGGCTGGACCCGCATGCCGCTGCCACGACCGAGGAGCAGGTTGGCGCGGCGGCTGGCTTCCGGGCCCAGGCCGCGGATGGGCGGCAGCGAGTGACCCTTCAGCTCAAGCGGTAGCCGATGAGGGCGAGACCAGCAGCGGCGGCGCGGTGCTGGTAGGCGCGCAGTCCGGGGGCACCGGGTGGTGCGGGCTTGCGGGCGTTGCGGTGCCAGTGGCCGGTGAGCGCGGCCAGGAACGCGGTGGTGGTGTCGGGGCTAGTGCCGGTGGCGGGGTGGTCTCGGAGCAGGCGGGCGATGTCTGCGGGCGCATGTCCGGCAAGAACGAGCTGCGGCGCGAGAGAGGCAGCGTCGATGCAGGCCGGTCCGGTGGTGGCGTGTGCCCAGTCCACGAAGGTCACGCCAAGGTGGTGGTCGCGGACCATGTTGTCGGCCCGCAGGTCGCCGTGGACGATGCGGTCGCCGTGGGCGAGAGCGGGCCAGGCTGCCTCCAGCTCGGCGAGCTGCGGCAGGTGGGCGCGGGCGGCGGGAGCGAGGTCGGCCGGCGGGGCGGAGATCAGTTCGTCCCAGCCGTGCAGGACGGCCGCCGTGGACGGCGAGGTGCTGACCGCCGCGGCGTACGCCGCCGGGGCGGGGCTGGAGGTGAGCTTGTCCAGCAGAGCCCAGGTCTGCCCGGCGTCGCCGGAGGCCCGGGATAGGTCAGGGTGGGGGCCGTCGAGGTGGGCGATGACGACGGCGGTCCAGTCGGCCGCGCGGTGGATGCCCAGCAGGTCCGGGGCCGGGGCGTCGGGCGGCAGCGCGCCGAGGACGGTGGCCTCATGGAGGTTGGCGGCGGTCAGCGGGTCGTCATCGGGGGCCGCCTTGACGAAGACCCGTCGGCCGCTGGCCAGGCGGAGCGCGGCGGCAAGCTGGTGGCCGAAGCCGCCGCTCGGGGTGACCGCGGCGGTGACAGGGGCACCGAGGGCGTCTTCGAGGCGGGCGCGCAGCGGCACGGGGACGTCGGTCCATCGCAGACGACCGTTGGGGGGCAGTACAGGCATTGGGGCAGCTCTCAGAGGTCCGGGAAACGGTGGCGAGGGTGATGGGGTGCGCGCCGAGCCGGACCGCGAGTCGGGCCGAGGAAGGGGTTCCTCAGTACTCCAGCTCGGCGCCGGGTGCTCGTCGCGGCATCACGTGCATTCGCCTGTGTCCTCTGGGTGCAGAAGTGCAAAGGGGCGCCCGCAGGGGCGCCCCTCCACTGTAGTGGTGCCGCAGGGTCACGCGCTGCCGATTAGGGGCAGGTGGTGCAGTAGGGACGGCCCGATGCTGGCGGGCTCGGGCAGGAGGTGATCGGCCCCAGCGGCGCGGAGTGCGGCGGGAGGGTGCCAGCCCCAGACCGCTCCGAGAGCGACGATGCCGGCGGTGCGGGCCGCCGTCATGTCAGTGGGGCTGTCCCCGACGAACACCGCGCGCTCCGGCGGCACGTCCACCCGGCTCAGGGCCAAGTGCAGCCCGTCGGGAGCCGGTTTTGGCGGCGCATCCTGCCGGGTGATGACGACCTCGAGCAGTTCGGCCACCGCCGGCGGCAGCAGCCACCGCAGGCGATCGGGGTCCTGCACCGTGACCGCACCGACGGCGACGCCCTCCGAGCGCAGGGCCAGCAGACCGGAGAGCGCCCCGGGGAACGGCTCGACCGGAGTGGCTGCCAGTGCGCCGTCCCACCAGCGGTCGCACGCGTCGTCGGGGTCGGTGACGTCCAGGAGCGCCAGGACCTCGCAGCGGGGAAGCTGCAGGGCGCCAGGCGGGAGGTCGTCCGGCGTCACGCGGTGGCCGGTGGCGCAGGTGGCGACCGCCGCGAGGGTGGACCGTACCGCGGCGGCACTGTCGAGCAGCACTCCGTCCAGGTCGAACAGCGCCGCTCGCCGGGTCACTGAGCACCGTCCGGGTCTCGGACCAGCGCGCACAGGACCAGGTGGTGGCCGGCGAGCATGGCAGCGGCTCCAGCGTCCCGGTCCAGGACGCACACGGCCGTGCTGACCAGGGCGCCCCCGATCCGCAGCAGGCGGGCGCTGCGCAGGAGACTGACGCCGCTGCGGGCGGTGTCGTCCAGCAGGACCGTCCGCCTGCCCTCCAGCTCGGTGCCCTCGATCTGCTGCCACGTTCCGTGTTCCTTGGGCGCCGGGCGCAGGAACGCGGCGGGCAGACCGGTGTGCAGGGACACCGCCGTGACCAGCGGGATACCGGCCATCGCCGGGCCGGCCAGGGCCTCGGTGTCGGCGGGCAGCAGGTCCGCCAGCGCGGCCGCGGTCTCCGTCAGCAGCCCCGGGTCACCGGCCAGCCGGTACGGGTCGAAGTAGGTATCGAGCGTGCCGCCGTCCGGCAGCCGGTAGGGGCCGGACCGGTAGGCGACGGCGGCGATCCTCTCCGCGAAGGCAGCGGTGGGCGCGGTCACTGCTCGCACCGCCCGGCGCCCGGGAGGGACTTGAGATCGGCGTCGAGTGCTTCGATGTCGAGGAGTTCGCGAAGGAAGCCCATGGGCCGGGTGGGGCTCTCGGTCAGCCATCCCTCGGCCTTCAGGAACGTGCTCAGGCGGCACGCGGTGGGCCCGAGCAGCCGTACGGGAAGGGGGCGGATCGTGGTCGCGTAGTACAGGGCGGCGGTCAGTTCGTGCAGGGTGCCGACCCCTCCGCCCATCGCCACGACCAGGTCCGCGTCGTCGAGGTAGGCGTGCAGCCGGGCCCCCAGGGTCGGGGCGTGCACGGTGGTGGTGACGTGCGGGTTGAGCGCTCCCCAGTCGGGGCGGTCGGCCAGCGTGACGGCGGTGACCGGCACCCCGTGGCGTGCGGCGCCGCGCGCGGCGGCCTCCATCAGGCCGTTGTAGCCGCCGTGCTTCAGGGCGTACCCGGCGCGGGCCAGCGCGGCGCCGGCCTCCTCCGCCAGTGGTTCCTCTCCGTCCGGCGGTACGACGCCGGCGAATAGGGCAACGGTCAGGTCGGGGCTGTTCATGCGAGTCCTTCCTCGTGCTGCTGGTAGGCGCGGTACGCGGTGATCTCGTCGGTCAGCGAGCCGACGGCGTGCGGGGCGATCCTCTGCGCGAGGCGCACGATGCGCTCCAAGGCTTCATCCGCCTGTGCCACGGTGGGGACCGGCGGACTGGTCAGGGCCTCCGTCAGTTCAGCCAGGCACTCCCGGCCGGTGGCGGTGCGGCCCACTTCGTCGGGGAGGTGGTACCAGCCGTGATGCCGGGAGTGCGGCACCAGCGCGGTACGGATCACGTCCCGGCAGGTGACGTTCAGGTCGTACAGGAGGCCGTAGGAGATGTACTGCTGGCCCCTCGCCAGGCGCTTGCGGAGCATCGCGTGCAGCACCATCGCCTGGACCAGTAGGTTTCCGCAGTCCGCGGGCGCTTCGGCCGCGCGGGTCAGTTCCTGCGCCGTCCGCTGCCGGGTGTCCGCGTCGGCAGGGTCCTCGGCGCCGGGGCCCTGCCACAGGAGGCGGGGGCCGATCCTGCGGCGCAGCGCCCCGACCGCGCTGGTCGGGCACAGGTACAGGTCGAGTTGCAGCAGGTGGCCGTCGTGCGGCAGCAGGTAGACGAACCCGGCGCCGCCGAGATTGCCGACGATGGTGTCCCGCCAGCCGGGCAGCAGGGTGCCGAAGGTGGTGGCCATCAGCGCGTCCAGGCTGTTCATCAGCGCGGGCAGCTGGCCGTCGCGGACGGCGACGACCAGGTCGACGTCGGATAACCGGTCTGCGGTGCCGGTGGCGAGCGAGCCGCGGACCAACAGGTGCGTTACGGCTGTTGTGGCCGACAGGGCGTGGACCAGGTTGCCCAGGACGGCGAGCTGTGCCGGCCGGTGGGCGTGCGCCAGCTCCTCCAGCGGGGTCAGCTCGGTGGGCGGAAGTACCGGGGTGGACATGCGGTGTCGTCCTCTCGGGTGAAGGGATCAGGTCGGGGTCAGGGGCGGGCGAGCAGGTGCGCCTTCGCCGCCCGCCAGCGGCTCGCGTCGGCGTCCGCGCCACGGCCCGCGTGGAGTTCGGCGATCAGGTCGTACGCGCCGCCCTCCGGCAGCGCGTAGGTGTAGAAGGCGCGCAGCAGCGTCTGTTCCGCCGCGTCGGTGAAGCCGAGTTCTGCGAGCTGTCCGGCCCGCTCCAGCAGCCCGGCCCGGTCCGCCGACGTCATCTCCGGCAGGTCCGCCGCGTCCCCGTCGCGCAGGTGCGGGCGGGCGGCCAGAGCGCCGTAGGCGTCGTCCGCGTACACGTCCGCGATCAGGTGGAGCCGGTCGGGGCCCGTGGAGTTGCACACTCCGTGTGCCTGCGACGGCGTCAGCCGCCACAGTGCCCCGGCCGCCATGTGGACCCGGGCCCCTGCGGTGACCAGGACCGCCGAGGGGTTCGTGACAAGCGGGATGTGCAGCCGGTGCCGGCCGGTGTCGCGCAGTTCCGCGTAGTCGCGGTGTTCCCACAGGTAGGAGTGCGGCTCCAGGCGGGCCAGCCGCACGTACATGAAGTCCAGCCCCAGCCCGTCGAGGAACCGTGCGGTGGCCGGCATGGCCTTCAGTAAGGAGGTGGGACGGGGGCGTCCGTCGCCGATCACGACGTCGTGCGGGTCACCGGAGTGGTTCATCAGCGACGTGGTCCACCAGCCGCCGGACTGGTATTCGCCGTATGCGACGACGCCGCGTGTGGGCGCCCCCAGCGCCTCGGCCCGCATCTGTTCGACCGCGGGCTCCTCCAGGTCGGCCAGCCGGGCGACCTGGTCGAGCACCTCCGCCCGTACCGGGTCGGTCTGCGCCGCCGTGACGGCTGCGGGGAGTGTGGTCACCATCGGGTCCTCCTGACACGTCGTCGGATGCGGCCCTGGCGGGCAGCCGTGCAAGGACACCGCAAGAGCGAACTGCCGCACAGACCGGTGGCGTTGCCGCCCGTTGCGGGTCGTTGCCGCCCGTTGCCGTTCACCCCGGGCGGCCTTCCCCCACCCGCCGGAAGCCGGAAGACTGGTGCTGCCCGCGCCCGCGAAAGGGTTGATCCGTGACCACTGACGCTGCCGAACGCCACCCGCTGGCCTACCTGCTGGACCTGCGCGGGCTGAAAGCGGAGGCGTACCTGCTCCGTGTTGCCGAGCAGCACCAGCGCATGGGGTACGGGCAGATGGCGTACCGCAAGGAGAAGGCATCCCGGTGGATCGCAGGCGTCTACGCGCCCAGCTACCACACCCAACTCGCCATGGCCGCGCTTGAAGGCATCCCGCCCGAGGCGATCCACGCCCACGGCTGGCCGGGCTGGCTCCTGTTAGCCCTGCCGGACCACACCCTCTTCACCCTCCCGTGGACGACCACGGGGGCGGTGCATGCACTGGAGATCACAGGAGGTCCGGTGGACCGCAGGAAGTTTCTGATCACCACGTCCGTCACCCTGGGCACCACCGTGGCGCAATGGTCCGCCGCCGCACCAGCGGGAGCGGCTCCCACCGCCGGCCGCCACATCGGCGCCGACGTCCCCGCCCACTTCGAGCAGCGCCTTGACAGCCTGCGACGGCTCGATGACACAGTAGGCTCCGGCGACGTCTACGACGCGGCCCGCGCCGAACTCCGCCTGATCACCGCCACACTCAAGAACGCATCCTTCGGCGAGGGCGTCGAACGCCGCCTCTTCGGGGCGGCCGCAGAAGCGTCCCGCTCCGCAGGGTGGACGGCTTACGACAGTGGGAAGGCCGCCGCCGCCGAACGTCACTACTCCACCGCCCTGCGGGCTGCCGCCAGCGCCGACGATCCCGTGGTCGGAGCGAACATCCTCGCGTTCTGGGCCATCCAGCACTACTCCACCGGCAACCCCCGGGGCGCGGTCGACCTCATCGAGGCCGCCCTGTCCCAGGCACCGAGGACCGGCTCAGCCCGCCTGACCTCCATGCTCCACGCCCGCGCCTGCCGGGCCCACGCGCACGCCGGCGACACCCGAGCCGCCGGCCGATCCGCCAACGCAGCCCTTGACGCCTACGAGCACGCCGGACCCATCGAAGACGATCTCCCCTGCGTCTACTGGTACAACCTCGGCGAAACCCACCAGCTCCTCGGCAGCTCCGCGCTCAACCTGGGTAACCCCAAACAGGCCGTGGCCCACTTCCTCGAAGCCTCCACCGCCACCAGCCAGGAGGCGTACAACGGCGACGCCTTCCCCCGCGGCTATGCCATCTATCTGGCACGCCTCGCCGAAGCTCATCTCTGTCTCGGCGACGTCGACGCCGCCGTCGCCACCGCGCATGACGCCGTCGACCGGATGGGAGGCGTCACCTCCGCACGCGGCACCAACACCTTGGAAGACCTCCGCAAGAAACTCGCCCGCCGTCGCGGAATACCCGCCGTCGCTGACTTCCTGGACTACACCGAGACCGAGTGAACCCCACCCCTCCGATGGGAGACGCTTGTCCGGGAAGGGGAGGGTCGAACGCTCGTACGCCGAACGGTGCCCCTCTCTCCCTTGCGGGAAGCGGCGAACGCACCGTTCGGCGTACCGTTCTGAGTGTCTAGTCCAGAACGGAGCCAAGTATGCCTCTCCCCAGTGACGAGCACATCGGGACGCGAGTCCGCATCGCCCGAAACGCAGCAGGACTGACGCAGGTTGAGCTGGCCGATTTCCTTGACCGAACCGACAGTTGGATGGCAAACGTAGAAGCGGGCCGCCAGTCGCTCGACCGGTACTCGGTGATCACGGAGATCGCTGACCGGTGCGACGTGGATGTGGTCTGGCTGCTCGGCCAGCCCTACCGGCTGCAGCGAAGCGGCGGGAACCTCGCCCACGCCCATATTCCGGCACTGCGCATGGGCTTGCGCAGGTCTGGGTTGATCCTCTCCGGTCATCCGGGGCTGAGTCCGCAGGGCCCGCAGATGCACCTCGCGACCATGCGGGCCCGCTCCCGCAAGGCCAACGTCGCGCGCCAGGCGGCGGATCTGCCGAAGGTCGCCACGCTGCTGCCGAACATGATCGAGGATCTGAATACGGCGCTCCTGGTCACTCAGGGGCGGGCCCGTGAGAGCGTGCTGCGCCTCATGGTCGACGCGGCGCGCACGGCTCGTATGGCCTTGAATCAGCTGGGTTATCCCGATCTTGCCTGGATCGCTGCGGAGGTCGCGGCCGGCGCGGCGGCCCAGCTCGGCGATCCGGTGGTCAAGGGCACCGTGGCGTGGGACCGGTGTGGTGCGCTGCTGCATCAGGCGTCGTTGCGCGAGACGGTGGCGGTCGCGGACGCGGCGCTGCAGGACCTGGAGCCGTATGTCACGGGCCGCGGCGCCTCGGACAAGGCAGTGTCGATCAGGGGCGCGCTGCATCTGCGGTGTGCCATCGCGCACGCGCGTGGCAATCAGAAGGCGGATGCCTGGTCTCGGATCGACGCGGCCTTGGAAGACGCGGACAGGCTCGGTCCTGAGTGGTACGACCTGGACGCTCACACGGTGTTCGGCCGGGGCACCGTGGCCGTGCACGCGGCTGAGGCCGGGGTCGAGGTCGATCAGCCGGACAAGGGCCTGAAGAAGGTGCCATCCGTCGACGTCGGCCAGGTGCCCAGCCGCGAGCGGCGCACGCACTACGCGATTGATGAGGCGCGTGCCCTGCACCGGATGGGCAAAGACGCTTCCGCCGTGGTCAAGCTCAAAGCAGCGGCGACGGAAGCGGCGTACTACACCTACGCCGATCCGATGGCGCGGGCACTCGTGTCCGACCTTGCACGGGTGGGCGTTCCTTCGCAGGCCGGAGCGCTGTCCGGGCTGATCCGGCACATGGAACTCGTGAGCTGACCCTCCATCAACCCGGCCAGCAAAACGCCCCCTAGTTTTTCTAGGGGGCGCGGTGCTTTCGGGCCTCCATCCTCAGACAGGTAACGATCCGTGTCTGAGTGATCACATGGGGGTTCGGCTTATGGGGCCGATCAACACCTACTCCCCGACTGCGGCGGCTCGCGCCTATGTCCAGCTGGGATGGTCAGTGACCGTAGGGCACCGGCTCCGGCCTCGTGCGGGCTGCACTTGCGGCAACACCAACTGCCCGGCTTTGGGCGCGCATCCGCTGGTCCCTCCGGGTCCCCGGCTCGTCGAGGACTCGATCGAGGAGGCGCTGCAGGAAGCCCCCGGAGGCTCCCTCATCGCGGCGACGATCCCTTTCGACGCGGTGCTCGTGCCGTACCCGATCGCCATGGCGGTCATGTTGCGGCTCGACCGCATCAGTCCCGTCCCCTGTCTCGTGACCCACGGGGCGACGGCGGCTCTGCTCGTGCTGCCGGTCACCGGCCGGTACGCGGCCGTCCACCCGAACGTCGAGGTACGCACCGGTCCGGACGGCTGGATCGCCCTGCCCCCGAGCAACGGGGCCCGGTGGGACACCCCGCCCTGGGTGGAGTCCACCCACATCCCGCACGAGCTCCTCAACGGCCAGGACGTCGGCCGTCACCTGCGCGAGGTGTTCAAGATGTCCACCGGAGCCAACACCAAGGGGGCTCTCCAGTGACCGCTCGCCGAACCCCGAAGCGCAAGGCCCCCAAGACCCCTCCCTCATGGACGTCGCAGTACGGCGAGCCGCAGGGCAAACGCCGTGCCGAGCTGCTCGCCGCGAGCACCTGGTCATCGCGCCTTCTGCAGCACGACGGCGGTCAGGACGTCATCGTGCTGCCGCTCGGGCCCGGACTGGCGGCGCTCGACGCGGTACAGGTACCGATCGCGGACGGCCACGCGCTCATTGCCGACTACCTGCACGGGAAGTTGCTCGCGGTCGTGGCCAGCGGGTGGGCGCAGTTGTGGGAGTTCGTGCCGGACGTCCGGGTCGTGCCGTACGGGGGGTGGGTCGTGGTGCCCGCGCCGGGCGGCGCCGGGTCGTACGCCGCGTCGTGGCTGAGCCTGCCTCCCCCGCAGCTCCCCCAGGGCGAGGACCAGGGTGAGGACGAGACGACCGCCGGTCTCCGGCCGGATTCCCTGCGCGCGTTGGTGTCCGCCGGCGCCCTCGCCCCCCGGAGGCTGTACGAGGGCCTGGTCGGCCGACCCGCAGCGTGTGAGGCGGTGGCCTCGTGAGCACGCACACCAACACGCACACCGTGCTGTACGACCCCGAGGGCCTCATCGAGGCGGAACTACCCCTCGACCGCGAGCCGTACATGTGCCTGGTCAAAGCGGTGCTGGCCTGGGCCGACAACGCGGTCCTGCCCCCGAGCGACTGCGAACAGATCGCCCTGCAGCTGACCGG
Organism: Streptomyces capitiformicae; assembly: GCF_002214185.1. Lineage (NCBI taxonomy): Bacteria > Bacillati > Actinomycetota > Actinomycetes > Kitasatosporales > Streptomycetaceae > Streptomyces > Streptomyces capitiformicae. The sequence goes on from NZ_CP022161.1 coordinate 6,137,429, forward strand.
GCACGCGCGTGCTGTCGCCGCCGACGTCCGGCGCCACTGCGGCAAGCTGCCCATCCTCAACGCGACCCGGATCCTGACCGAGGTGGTCCTCACCGAGGCCCATCTCCGGCTGGCCGAGCCCTACCAGGGCACCGTTCGCTGCGTACGCCAACGGGCCCACATGGTCAAGGCGTTGTACGAGCGCCTGGACCGACTCGCCCCTCCCGAAGAGGCGTCCCCCACCTGACCTCCCCAGAGGGCGTCGTCCAGCGCCATCCCCCGTGTGTTCGGGCCTGGTCGACGCCGGGGCCCCGGCGGTTTACACCTCCACCCGCAGCCGCCGGGGCTCCGTTTGATTGCCGCGAAGACACCCATCCCGCTTGACGAAGGGACTCGCACATGACGTACGACAGCGACACCTACGGCGACCGCACCGCAGACGAATACGACGCGCTGTACAGCGACTTCGTGCCGCCGGCCGCGCAGATCCGATTACTGGCCGACCTGGCGGGCACCACGCCCGCCGTGGAGATCGGCTCCGGCACCGGACGGGTTACCCTGCCGCTGGCCGAGCACGTTCCGGTCCTCGCGGTCGACGCGTCCGAGGAGATGACCCGCCAACTGGCGAAGAAGACCGGCACCCTGCCCATCACCCCGATCACGGCGGACGCCGCCCACTACTTGGCGGGCAGGCGCGTGGATCTCGTGTTCGCCTGCTTCAACACGTTCTTCCTGCTGGCCTCCGAAACAACCCAGCGGGCATTCCTGCGCAACGCCGCCCGCATGCTCAACGGCAACGGCACGCTCCTGATCGAGACCTTCGTCCCGCGGCCCGGCCAGCGCCTGCCTGACGGGCCTCACCCGGGGGTGTTCCCCAAGGGGCGCAGCGTCGTCGCGCTCAAGCGCCGGACCGTTGACACCGTGGTGGTCTTCGCCGCCGAAAACCACGACGCCGAGCAGGAGTTCCACTACTCCGAGATCGTCCTGCGCGACGGAGAGCCGGTGCGCGTGCTGCCCGGCCAGATGCGCTACTGGCGCCCCGAGCAGATCGACGCGCTCGCCGGTGAGGCCGGGCTGCTGCTGCGGGAGCGGTGGGAGGACTGGGAGCGCACCCCGTACGACGCGGCCACCAGCGGCCGGCACATCTCCCTGTACCGGCTCGCCGGACAGGACCTGTAGCACGCACGAAGGCCGCCGCACCCCTTGCCCGGGTGCGGCGGCCGTGGTGTGTCGTCAGGCGGACAGGTCGTGTCGGTGGGCGGCCTGGGCCGCGAGGTCGCGGCAGAAGACTCCGAAGTCGAGGCCCGCCTCTGCGAGCGCCATGGGGTAGGTACTGGTCTCTGTCATCCCGGGGGCGACGTTCGTCTCCAGGACGAAGACCTCCCCGGCCTCGGTGACGATTGCGTCCGTACGCGACAAGTCCAGCAGCCCCAGCGCCTCGTGCGCGGCGACGGCCACCCTGGCGGCCTCCTGCGCCACCTCGGCGGGAAGGCGGGCCGGACAGTGGAACTCGACCGCGCCGGGGGTGTAGCGGGCGGTGTAGTCGTACAGGCCCGTCCCCGCATCGATCTCGACTGCCGGCAACGCACGCGGTCCGTCGCCGAGATCCGCCACCCCCACGGCGATCTCCGTGCCTGTCACGCGCCGCTCGATCAGCGCCTCGTCGTGGTACGCGAAGCACGTCATCAGGGCCTGCGGCAGGTCCTCCGGCGACTCCACCCGGCTCACGCCGAACGCGCTGCCGCACGCGCGCGGCTTGACGAACAGATCAGGCCCCAGCCTCGCCAGGACCCGGGCTGTCAGCTCCGCGGCGCCCAGGTCGTGGAACGCCTGCTTCGGCAGCGTCACCGACTCCGGGGTCTGCAGCCCCGCCTCCTGCAAGATCGCCTTGGCGGTGGTCTTGTCGAACGCCGTACGGCACGCGTACGGGCGGGCGCCGACGTAGGGCACCCCGGCCAGCTCCAGGACCTCCTTTATGGTCCCGTCCTCCCCGGCGACGCCGTGCAGCACGGGGAAGACCACGCTCGGCGCGTCCGCCGCCAGCGCGGGCAGCAGGTCCTTGCCGATGTCGCGGAGCTCCACCTCGACCCCGCCGGCCCGGCGCAGCGCGTCGGCCACCCTCGATCCGGAGCGCAGCGACACCTCGCGTTCCGGTGACAGGCCCCCAGCGATGACGATGACGTTCAGGTCGCTCATGCTCATCCGTTCCTCTGTCTGTCGGGGCGTCAGGAGTGGTCCGGGCCCGGGGTCTGCGGGCCTCGGCTGTGCGGGTGCGCGGTGGTGCCGAACGTCTCCCACAGCTCCAGCTCGCCGCGGATCACCCCGGCCAAGGTGCGTACGCCCTCGGCGATGCGTTCTGGCGGCGGATAGCAGTACGACAGGCGCATGGCCCGCTGCCCGGCGCCATCGGCGTAGAAGCCGGTGCCGGGCACGTAGGCCACCCTGTTCTGGACTGCCCGGGGCAGCATGGCCTTGGAGTCCAGGCCCTCGGGCAGCGTCACCCACACGAAGAAGCCGCCGCCCGGCCGTGTCCACGACACCCCCGCCGGCATGTGCTCCTGCAGGGCGTTGAGCATCGCGTCGCGCCGTTCCCGGTACATCTCCCGGAAGGCTTTGAGCTGCTCCTGCCACGGCTGGGTGCGCAGGTACCGGTCCACGGCGAGCTGGGCGAACGCGGAGTGGGACAGCATCGCGCTCTCGGCGGCCAGCACCAGCTTGTCCCGTACTGCGGACGGAGCCAGGGCCCAGCCCACCCGCAGCCCCGGCGCCAGGGTCTTGGAGAACGACCCCAGGTAGACGACGTCCGCGGGTGCGTCGGCACGCAGGGCGCGCATCGGCTCGCCTTCCAGGTGCAGCAGCCCGTAGGGGTTGTCCTCCAGCACGAGCACCCCGGCGCGGCGGCACACCTCCAGGACGCGTAACCGCCGCTCGGCGGCCAGCGTGACCCCGGCCGGATTCTGGAAGGTCGGCACCGTGTAGAACAGCTTCGCCTTCCGCCCGGCGCGCTCCAGCCGGGCGAACGTCTCCGCCAACGCCTCAGGCAGCACGCCCAGCTCGTCCATGTCGACGTGGACGGCGCGGGCCTGGTACGCGGCGAACGTGCCCAGGGCCGTGACGTACGTCGGGCCCTCGGTGACCACCGTGTCCCCCGGGTCGAGGAACACGCGCGCGACCAGGTCCAGCGCCTGCTGCGAGCCGACGGTGACCACCACGTCGTCCGGGTGCGCGTCGATGCCCTCTTCGGCCATCACCGTGCAGATCGTCTCCCGCAGGCTCGGATCCCCCTGGGCGGACCCGTACTGCAGGGCGACCGACCCGCGCTCCGTCACCAGGTCGGCCATCATCGCCGCCACGGCATCCATGGGCAGCGCGGACACGTTCGGCATCCCACCCGCCAGTGAAACGATCTCCGGCCGCGCGGCCACCGCGAACAGCGCCCGCACCTCGCTCGCGACCATCCCCTCGGCCCTCGCTGCGTAATGGCCGAGCCAGGGATCAACCCGTGACCCCCGGGATGGTTCATCCGACTGCATCCGTCCGCTCCCTGTCCGTCACCACTGGGGCCACCGACACTACTGGCCACGCACCCGGCACCGGCACGCAACGACAGACAGAGCACTCCAGTACGCCCACGCGCGCGTCGACCTGCGCAAGCAGTGCAAAAAGGATCTGGGCGCCTACGGGGAGGATCACGACGTGCGGCACCCCGGCGTCACCGGCACCCGCGCCCGAGGGGTCAGGGCATCGAGCCGTCCGAGTTCCAGGTGACCATGAGAAAGACAGCGAAGGCGATGAACACGGCTAGGAAGAGCATCGCACCGCCCGTGCTCGCGGCGAGCTTCCCTTGGGCCGGGACCTTGGCAGTGGCGCGTTCGGGGCGCTCCGGCAGATAGTGCACGGTGACGATGTCGCCCTCGACTGTGGTCGACGGCCCGCCCTCCTCGTCGAACCGGATGACACGCCCGTCACCGGTCGTGAACTCGTAGACGTGGTGCAGCGTTGTGCGCACTGTGTTGTTCCCGCCGCCGCTGGTCGTCGTGTACGACCTGACACACCGTGCTTGGGCTGTGATCCCCCTGGTCCATGCAGCGCTGACCTGGCGGGACCGGCGGAGCAGGACGACGGCGATGTACACCGCGAAGAGAATCAAGAGGATGGGTACGACGTTGAACAGAGCTTCCATGGGATCCCCCGAGGGCGTACGGCGACTTGCGCGGTCCAGGTCTGCGGCCCGTCGACGGCCCGTTCCCCAGCAACGCCCCTGATTCAGTCGCAGAGGAAGCCAACGATGGGCCGAGCGCCGTTGGTCGGCGCGGGTCGCAGCTGTCACCGGCGGCGGGCCGGGCCGACGAGACCTCCATGGCGTCGGCTGTACAGCCCGGCCAGCACGGGTAGGCGCTTGGGGATCAGTCGAAGTCGAAGGTGGCGACGACGGGGGCGTGGTCGGACTCGGGGTATTTGATGTCGGTGGCGAAGGCGATGGAGTCGTCGTGGAGGATCTCGTTGTGGATTTCTGAGCCGCGGTAGTGGGCGAGGAGGTTGCGGGTGACGAGCATGTGGTCGAGCATCTGGCCGCGGCCGTGGTGGAAGAGGGTGTAGCGGGCCTCGTTGGGGATGGTGTGTTCGATGGGCACCAGGACCCGTGTGGCGAGGTCGCCGTTGTTGGTGTCTTCGACGTTGCCGCAGATGGCCAGTACCGGGACTTCTTGGGGTTCGGCGTTGAAGTCACCGGCGACGATGATGCGCGCGTCCGGATCGTCGTCGAGGATCTGGTCGATGAGACGCCTGACTTCCAGGGCTTGACTCATGCGCTTCATCGACGACAGGAAGCTGCCTTCGGCCCAGCTGTCGGCGGTGCGCCAGATGCCCTTCTGGGGGTCGATCACCTGGCCGGGGATGTCGCTGGGGATCTTGGATTTCAGGTGCACGGTGATGACGTGCAGGAGGCGGCCGGGTTCTGCGTGGTCGATGTCGATCTGCGCGTGCAGGATGGGCCGCTCGATACCGATCGGCACTGGTCCCGCGTCGGGGGGCGTGGCGGTGAGCCGCTGGTAGCGGGGCTCGGCGACCAGGTCGTTCTTCAGCTGCTGGTGCTTGATGACCGGCAGTTGGGTGGCGATGACCAGGTTGCGCACATCGAAGACCGCGTCGTTTGCGGGCTTGGTGCTGGTCAAGGACGCGCCGTCGAGGTTGGTGCCGGCGAGCAGCTCTTTCAGCGCGAGCAGGGCACGCGGCTGCCCGGGGCGCTCCTGCCCGTGGACTTCCTGAAAGCATGCGATATCCGCCCGAAGCCGCCTGATCTGCGGCTTCATCAGCGTGATTCGTTCCTTGAGCGACGGGCGCGCGCCCGCGGCGGTCTCGTCGAAGTTCTCCAGGTTGAACGTGGCAATCCGGATCTGTGTCACAGAGGCCCCCAGGGCTCGCCATGGCCGAGATACGCAGCGTAATCAGAGCTTGCTGACGGTGGAGGCGAGGCGCGCTCGGCGTTCCGCCAAAGAGTCCAGCGGCGAACCTGCTCTGCTCGGGTCTGTTACGCCGAACAGCCTGCTGACATCGGAGCGGTGCGCCCTTCGCAGAAGTGGTATGTGATTACCTGGCAGCCAGCACGAGGCCCGCCCTGTGCGCCATCAGCACAGACGTCGGAGCCCGGCGTCCTCCTCCCCCTGCCGGCCCGAATTCAAGGGGCATTGGAGCCCAGGAGCACGCCGGCCAGCGCCCCAGCGAGAAGGAACGGGCCGAGCGGGATCGTGGCCGTTCGGCCAACCCGGCCCCTGAGGATGAGGGCGATGCCGTACAGGGCGAAGAGTAGGTATCCGACGAAGGCCCCTATCAGGATGAGGGTCCAGCCGTACCAGCCCAGGACCGCACCCAGGACGAGGGCGAGTTTCACATCGCCGAACCCGAATCTATTGCTGATGAGGAAGAGCACGAAAGCGCTGGCTCCCAGGATGAGGGAGCCGAGCAGCGCGGATGTCCAGCTGCCGCCGGCATCGGGCAGCAGTGCGGCGATGCCGAGCAGGACGAGCGCAGCGGCGGCAAGCGGCAGGGTGAGCACGTCGGGCAGCCGGTGCGCCGTGTAGTCGACGATGGCGAGCAGTACACCGACCGGGGCGATCAGCAGCCAGACCACCAGTTCGGGGCGGGCACCGGTGGCGGCCGCCAGGACGGCGCAGACCGCAGCGGTGCCGGCGGCGAGGACGGGCATGCTGGGGCCGTAAGAGGCGCAGTCGGCGCAGCGGGCCCGCCCCAGCCATCCGTTCCCGGCGCCGGCGAAGGGGTGTCCGGCGGGACACGCTGCGCGCCACGGTTCCTCGGGCTGCACGGAAAGCCGGTACGCGGCGCGCGGTATGAGCAGGCCCGTGCCGGCACCCCACAGGACCGCCATCGCGGTGATCCAGAACGTCTCCACCGGACGGAGCTTAGGCTCAGCCCCGTCCGGTGATGCGGACGGCCCGCCGTGAGGAGCACGTGGATGCTGTTGAGGCCCAGAACGACCTGCGCTGAGGCAATTGCGTTGCTGGACCGCCTGACCGAGCAGGGGCTCACCGACCTCCAGAACGCCGCACCCCCACCACTTCATCGCCCGCACCACGGATGGCGTGACCGAGAACTGGGAGCAGGCCGCCAACCGGATGGTGGGCGACCGGTGGACGCTTCAGAGCGCGACCGATCTGCTGGAGGCCATCGCCGACCGGTCGGTGGCGGCCCGGCTGCGGGGCGAGCGCTACAACGCGATCGTGAACGGCCGGTTCGCCCCGGACCAATGGACGTTCCTGCTTAACACCGAACTGCAGGAAGTGCGCACGTACTTCATGGAGCTGGAACTGCGCCGGATGCAGCAGCGGTTCACTGGCCACCGGGTGCGGACGCTGGTGCTGGACACCAACGACCTGCGAACCCGCCTTTGAACCCTTGATCGCACCGCCGATCAGGTGACTTTGGGCGCGGCAGGTCGTTGCGCAGGCGTGCCGTACGAACCTCTTGATGTCGCACTCCAGCAAATGGCGTCGTGCCAAAGCCAGTTGGAAGGCCTCGCTGTGGCTCTCGCGCCTGATGAACTGCTGGGACTCAGTGAACAGGAAGCCGCTGCTCGCAAAGAACTGGCTGGTGATGCTCTCCAGCTTCTTGAAGACACTAAGGCCGCGATTGAGTCCGGCGAACCGGAAGACACCCTGACTTCCCTGGTCAACGCGACCAATCGGCTTGCGGTCCAGCTGCGAGACCGGGTCCTGGACGTCGCCGTGGCATCCAGCCCGGTGCCGGAGCAATGGCCGCCAGAGTGAAACTGAGGTTCACGCGGCCCGGACGGCTGCTGTCGGTCGCGGTGCGGCGGCGGTGGGGTGGATGAGCTGCCGAGTCAGTCGGCGCGTCATCAACGTGATGACCGCGAGGGTGAGCATCGCTTCGGAGTGCTCGGGCCGGGTCTCGTAGTCCCGAGCGTTCCTGCGGGCGTGGAGCCACCACGCCAGGCTCCGCTCCACCACCCAACGTCGTGGTAGGAGAACGCAGCCTTTCTCTCCTTCGGGCCTGCTCACGGTCTTGATCGTCAGGTTGAGGAAGGACTTAGCCCAGTCGGCCAGCGTTCCGCCGTAGAACGAATCGGCCCAGACGACGGCGATCTGCGGGTGCATGAGACGCACCCGCAGGAAGACCTCCTTGGCTGCGACGGCGTCGTGGTTGTCGGCCGGCGTCACCATGACGAACAGCAGAAGCACTTTCATGTCACAGGCGATGTGTCACCTGGATCGACATTCGAGGTGCGCGCCGACGGAGACGGATAGACGTGGGCTCTGGCCGGGGTCTTAGAGCTCCTAACGGAATGCGGAATGCCCGTGACCTCTGAGGGAGCGACTCGGTTGCTTGGGTGTGAGGAAGCGCGATCCTCAACCGTGGTTGGTTGATGATGAGTTGTGGGCGCGGATCGAGCCGCTGCTGCCGGTCCGGCAGCGCCGACACCGGTACCCGGGCCGGAAGGCGCTGGATGACCGCAAGGTGCTGTGCGGCATCCTGTTCGTCCTCTTCACCGGCATCCGCTGGGAGTGGCTGCCCGCCGAGCTGGGCTTTGGCTCGGGGATGACCTGCTGGCGACGCCTGCGGGACTGGAACAACGCCGGGGTCTGGCAGCGGCTGCACGAGGTGCTGCTGGCCGAACTGCGGGCAGCGGACCGCCTGGACATGTCGAGGGCGGTGATCGACAGTTCCCACATCCGGGCGCTCAAGGGCGGCCCAAAACCGGCCGGAGCCCGGTCGACCGAGGCCGGCCGGGCTCCAAGCACCACCTGATCTGCGATGCCACCGGCATCCCACTTGCGGTGACGCTGACCGGCGGCAACCGCAACGACATCACCCAGCTCGTGCCACTGCTGGAGGCGATACCGCCCATCCGCGGCAAACGCGGCAGGCCCCGGCAGCGGCCGAAGGAGATCTACGCGGACCGTGGGTACGACCACGACTGCTACCGCCGCGAGGTCTGGGCGAAAGGCATCAAGCCCGTCATCGCCCGCCGCGGCACAGACCACGGCTCGGGCCTGGGCACCAAGCGGTGGGTCGTGGAGCAGACGATCGCGCTGCTGCACTGGTTCGGCCGCCTGCGTATCCGCTGGGAGATCCGCGACGACATCCACGAGGCGTTCCTCAAGCTCGCCTGCTCGCTGATCTGCTGGCGCCGCCTGCGAACCGCATTCCGTTAGGAGCTCTTAGCCGGTGGACCAGGCGCGCAGCTGCGCGGCGACCTCCTGGACGCGGGCGCCCTTGTGCTTGGAGCGCATGACGAGCGCGAGGGCTTCTTCCGGCTCGTAGTCCAGTGTGACGCCGTTGGTGTTGAGGAACGTCTCGGCGACCAGCCAGGCGAAGAACTCGTTCTTCGCCTCCAGCGGCTCGTGCAGCGCGATGGTCTCCAGCATGGCCGCGGCCTTGAGCCAGTCGCTCGCGTACACGTCGCGGCCCATGTAGTGGGCCTGGACCCGGGCGCACACGGCGTCCAGCACGCCCAGGTCGAGACAGGCCGGGTCGCCCGGGAGGGTCTGCGCGATCTGCAAAAGCTCTTGCGGGGTGAGGAACCGGGTCACGCGGCGTGACCGTGCCGCGGGAACTCGTGCAGGTCACGGCTGCCCAGGGGCGCGGGGTCAGGCCACGCGGCCGTGCTGGTGTCGGCGGCGCTGGTGTCCTGGGTGGCGAAGACCTCGGCGAGCTGCGGTACGACGCGGTCGCGGGTCCGGCCGAGGGCCTTGAGGAACGGGTCATCAGCAGCCTTGAGCGCCGCGTCGCGGACGAAGTCCTCGGGAGACTTGCCGACGATGTTGGCGGCCGCCTCCACGCGCGCGTACTCCTCCGGCTCGAAGGGCGGCACCTGGGATCCGTTCTGGTCCATACGAGCGACGGTACCAGCGGATGCGGCTCCCGCCGAAGGCGTTCGGGCAAGAAGAGAGGGGCAGCGGCCGACGGACGGCGGGTGCCCCTTCAACTGTCCCCCATGCGGTCATGTATCTCGAGGCCAGCAACATCCCCGTCGTCCTCGGCGAACAGGTCCAGCAGCTTCAGGTACGCCTCGTGGCTCGCCGGCACCCGTAGCCGGAACTGGTCATCCGCGGTCGCCAGCGCGGCGTGGGCGTCGACGACGACGATGCTGGGTGCGCTGGGAGCCGCCCGCGTACGTTTGGGGAGGAGTGCCGGGATGGCGCTGGACTGGGACCGGAAGTGCTGCACGAGACCGGATGATCCTGGCGCCCGTCGCGCTCAATCCGGAGCTCGGCCCCCGCCGTTGCCGTACTCGAAGGCCGCGAAGGCAGGGTGTGCACCTGGGCGGCGGCGCGGGCGAAGGCTCCGTCGTAGACGGGAGTGTCGAGGAGTTCGCCGCAGTGACGGGCGACGGCGGCAATGGGCACGCCGTAGTCGTCGCCGGCCGGATCGCGGTGCCCGGCCCGCTCCGCTACTTCGAGGATCCAGGATTCGGTGTGTCACGGACACGATCGCCAAGAAGGACGCGGACCAGCTCGGCGGCAGCATCCGCTGGCTCAACGGCCACACTGAGCTTCGCGGCCTCCTCGCGGACCTGCCGGACCAGGTACTTGTCCGGGGCTAGATACACGGCCTTGCCGATGCCCTCGTTCAGGTGCTCTGCGCAATCAGCAGGCCGACGGCGGTCTGCCGCCGCTGGTGTTCTGCTTGATCACGACAAGCACGGCCTGGGCGGCGAGGAACGCCGGGTCCTGGGGATCGGCGGTCAGCGCCGGCGTCTCGTCACTCGTGGCGGAAGCCGCGGGCGGGATCTCGGGCCTGCTCAGGATCAAAGGCGTCGAACCAGTCCTGTGCCGCAAGGTTGATCACGCCGAGCGCCTGACTGACCTGACTGTCGCCGTCCTCGATGCCGTCGAGGGAGTTGTCGAACAGCATTAGAACGTCGTGATCCTGGAACAGGAGGTCGGAGCAGGCCTCCCAGTCGAAGTCGCGACGGTGCTCGGGCAGGTTCTCGACGGAGTCGCGTACACGGCGTGGCTGGTTGTGCGTCAGGTGTCGGGCCCGGGCAATGCCCAGGTGGAGTGCCATCTCCTCGCCGGTGCAGCGCGGTTCGAACTCGGCCTCGGAGGAGAGATCTGCGGCCAGGTCGTCGAAGGTCCTGGCCATGTGCCGGCGCCAGGTGGCGTCCTGGCGCAGTGTGACCGGCGGGAGCGCGCCGAACAGACCGCCGGCGCCACGCGGGAGGGGTTCGTCGCCGAGCGCCGCGGCTTCTTCCCATGCCTGGTCAGACAGGTCTTGCAGAGCCAGGAGCAGGACGATCCTCGTACGCGCCGTGAGAATGCCTCCGTCTTCTTCCCCGCCTTCTTCGTCCTCGTCCCAGTCGTCACTGAACGGGTCGGCGCCCCCGTAGCGGGCACGGGTGCGGAGGCGTTCCTGTACCCGGTGGGCGGCTTCCTCAGGGGCGGCGAGGGCTGTGTCGATGATGAGCAGCTCGTCGGAGAATGGCTTGGCGCTCAGGAGGGTGGCGGCTTCCGCGAGGAGGGCGGCGCCGGTGCACGGGGAGGCGGCGTGGGGGAAGACCACGGCGAACTGGTTGTCGGTCAGCCGGTCGATGACGCTGGAGGCCAGACCGGCGACAATCCAGGGGTCGTTCCAGGGCGAGGCGATGTCCAGTTCGTCGACGACCAGGACGCTGGAGGCCATGTCGACGAACTCCTCAAAGTCGGGGAGGAACTTCCCGTCGTGGTCGAGTAGTTGCTCCGCCACTAGGGAGAGGAAGGCTTGCTCGTCGGCCATCCGCTCGCGCAGGTTGTCCGCCTTCCAGTACAGGCCGCGCGTGGCACGCAGGCTGCCGACCGTCTTGCCGCCCGCGACGATCTCGACCCGCCAGGTCTGCACGCCTTCCTCAGACGGATCGATGAGACGGTGAGCGTGCCGGAACTCCAGCACCAAGACACCCGGATCCGCTTTGGTGTCGGGAATGGTCACGGGGTCGGTCATCGACGTCCTCTCGCAGCGTGGCTGTGGCCGCCTCCAGCCGTCAACAGCCACCACCGGCCCAGACTAGCCAGAACGGCGAGGGGGTTGTGGCCGGAGTTGCCGCCGAGCGGTTTCCTGGCGGTCCTCGAGGACAGCGGCTCGGGAGGCGTGCGGCGGCCGCGGCCCGCTCGGCGTCGACACCAGTGCTGGGAGGTCCGGACGGATCCTGGGCGGACACCTGGTTCCTATCCCCGGAGGACATCAGACCGCGGGGAGCCTCTGCCCTGCAGGTGTCGCTGCCAACGATGCTGGTGGCCTTCGCCCGTTACAGCCGTGACGGCAACTGCGCGGTGCTCGGCACGAACCTGCGCTTCACCATGTTCCTGGCCGCGGGCTCCGTCGTCGGCGCGGTGCTGGGCGGACTGCTCCTGGGTGTGTTCCCGGAACTGGTACTTATCCCGGTGCTGGCCTTGATCCCTCTCGTTTCCGCGGTCATGCTCGCCCGTCAGGACTGAGCGTGCCGGGACGACGCGGACGGGGCGTCCAAGGCGGTGCCCCAGCACTGTCCCAGGCGTTCAATGGGAGGTATGGCGAGTTACGACGCTAGCTCCGTAAAACGGCCCCGCCGCACGAAAGCGCAGGTCGAGGCCCTACGGGCGGCGATCTGCGAGGTCACGGAAGCGGCGCAGCCGTGCAGCGTCCGCCACGTCTTCTCTCCATAGCTTTGATCTGTCTCAGAGGGCGGTATGAGACTTGATGCCCGACTCTTCGTTTCGTGTGGGGCGAGCGGGAAGGTCGCGGCGACGTCGGTCGACTACGGCCGGGGCTGGGTGAACAAGGATGGCGCCCCTTGTCGTGGTGTAGCCGATCACGGTTAGGGAGCGCGCCGGGGGGCGTGTGCCGATGGGCTTTCGCTCCCTGCCCGTAAGGCGGGCCATCGTGCAACTCTCCGTAGTGAACGGGCAGTTCAACGCGGGAGGTGCAGGATGGCCCTGTCTCAGCATGACTTACTCCGGCTGCTTGAGTCACTACGTTCGGCGGACGGGCTCGAACTCGTCCGCAGTGTGGCTGAGCGGATGCTCCAGGAGCTGATCGAGGCCGAGGCCACGGCCCGGATCGGCGCGGAATGGAACGAGCACACCGAGACGCGCACCGCGCTTCGCAACGGCCACCGCGACAAGACGCTCAGCACGCAGGCCGGCGACCTGGACCTCGCGATCCCCAAGCTGCGGTCGGGGAGCTTCTTCCCCGCGCTGCTGGAGCGCCGCCGCCGCATCGACCAGGCCCTGTATGCGGTGATCATGGAGGCGTATGTCCACGGCGTGTCCACGCGGTCGGTCGACGACCTGGTCAAGGCCCTCGGCGCGGAGACTGGGATATCCAAGAGTGAGGTCTCGCGGATCTGCCAGGACCTGGACAGCCAGCTGACCGCGTTCCGCGCCCGGCCCCTGGACCACGTCCGCTTCCCGTACGTCTATCTGGACGCGACCTACTGCAAGGCGCGGGTCGAGCACCAGATCGTGTCCCGCGCCGTGGTGATCGCCACCGGGATCACCGAGGAGGGCGGCCGGGAGGTGCTGGGCGTGATGGTCGGCGACAGTGAGACCGAGGTGTTCTGGACCGAGTTCCTGCGTTCCTTGCGCGAACGAGGTCTGACCGGGGTCCGGCTCGTCATCGGCGACCACCACTTGGGACTGGTCAAAGCCATCCGCAAGGTCATGCTCGGGGCCGCCTACCAGCGTTGCAGGGTGCACTTCCTGCGCAACGTGTTCAGCGTGATCAACAAGGAAGCGGCCGAGATGGCCGCCGCCACGATCCGCACGATCTTCGCCCAGCCCACCGCCGATGCGGTCCGCACCCAGCTCGACACCGTCGCCGACATGCTCGGCAAGCAGTTCCCCAAGGTCAAAGACATGCTGCTGGAGGCGAAGGACGACCTGACGGCCTTCGCCGCCTTCCCGGAGCGACATTGGAAGAAGATCCAGTCCACCAACCCGCTGGAACGGATCAACCGCGAGGTCAAGCGCCGCACCGACGTCGTCCAGGTCTTCCCCAACGACGACGCGCTCCTGCGGCTGGTCACCGCCGTGCTCTTCGAGCTGCACGACGAATGGATCGCCTTCCCCCGCCGCTACCTGCCCGAGGGAAGCATGGACCGGCTCTACCCCTCCGAGCGCCCCGAAAGCGCCCCCGCGCTACCCAACACCACCAACACGACCGCCGGATGATCGGCTACACCACGAGAAGGGACACGACCTGTTTTGGCTCCACTGCCGGGGTGGAGGGGGCGTGTATCGGTGTGATTCACGCCCCTGTAGCAAGGTGATTTGGCCCCACTTCGATCGGGTGGTTCCGCTGGCCCGGGTAGGGGGTGTTGACGGTAGTTTTGAAGCCTCGGTGGACCTTCGTCAGCGCATCCCCGACAGGTGCGTGGAGGGTTGCCGACCCGGCTCGACTCAAGCCGCGGACCTGCCGGCCAGGCCACTGGCGAACGACGCCGCCTGCAGGGCAGCCAGTCGGATGTTGATCGCGCCTCAGTGCTGGATCAGGCCGCCGACCGGGACAGCAGCGACGTGGCCGGTCGCCGGAAGCGTCTGAGCCAGGGCGAGGCCGACGTCGACCAGCGATGACCGGCGCAGGCGAGCGACATCGGGAATCGGAGTCCAGACCGACTCGGCGATTTCACCGTTCGGCTCCGGCCGCAGCTGACCGCCGGTGATACGAACCTGGTAGAAGACGCCCACATTCTGATGCTCTGGTCCGCCGGGGATGGCACGTTCGGCCGCGGGGATCACCCGGGAGTCCACGCCCAACAGGCGCTCGACCACCGCATCGCAGCCGGTCTCCTCAGCGACCTCCCGGATCACCGCGTCGAACGGATCCTCCGCGTGCTCGACCCTGCCACCCGGAAGGGTCCAGGTGCTCTCGCCCTTCGGCGGCACGTGACGGGCGAGCAGCACCCGCCCGCCCTCGATGCACACGGCGTACGCCGCCAGCCGGAAACTCATACCCCCGCACCTCCCACCGGACCCTATCCCGACGTCCGAGAGCCATTCAGCGCCATGAGCGCAGAGTGGAGCCAGATCAACTTCTTACGCCTGGAGCCACTTCAGTTCCCTGCGGTGGAGCCCAAAGAAGTGCTTACAGACAGTGCGCCCGGTCAGCGACCACTGGACTCCCTCTGCGGGCACGTCGATGACGCCGGTCACCGTGATGTGCCCCCCGTACGCCGCGGCGACGACGGCGTGCCCGGCCTCGTGGAAGGCGGCCGACCGCCGCGCCACCTCGTAGGGCAACGCCACCTTCAACAGCGGCTTCGTCGTGCCGTCGTTGTACGTGCGCCAGGACTCGATCTCGGCGGTGTCCAGGGAGGCTGTGTCATTCGCCTGGTCCACGGGGGCGTCCTGCACCGGTGTACGACCGGCATGTTCCCGGCCGGACTCGCTCACGGCCGTCATGCCAGCACCGCCTGCTGGGAGTTGAGGAAGGTGGTGAGGAACGGCCACAGCACGGTGTCCCGGCCCCACTGCAGATCGATGAGCGTGATCTGCCACGCAGTGGCGACCTTGCGTACGGCCTGGCGGTCGCAACCGGGGAAGATCCGGCGGTTCGCCGGGCTGTCTGGTCTCGGTGAGGATCCCGGCGAGGTTGAGGTCCGCAAGGACATCGATTAGGGGCAGCGTCTCAGGGTCGGGGCCGCCGGCGTGCCCGTTGGGAGTCCACAGCATCCGGCCCCGCAGCCACTGGGCTGTCAGTACCGCCAACTCCCCCAAGTCCCGGGCCTGGTACCAGGCCCGGGACTCGGCACGCCGCCGTCGGCGGGCACTACGCCACCCGGCGAGCCTGCCGCGCGTCGTCTCCGTGATGTCGACGGCCCACGGCTTCAGGGCGGCGGCCGTGCTCATGCCGTGGCCTGGACGGTGAAGACGTCGATGGTCTTGATGCCGGTGGGCAGGACCGGCTCCTGGTCCGCGTAGCCGCGCACCAGCATCCGGTCACCGACCTGGAGCGGACGCCCGAGGACCTGGTCGGCCGCAGCGCAGCGGTCGTCACGGATCCGGGCGTGCGCCGCCTGTCCCGCCTCGTCCTGCAGCAGCAGGCGCACGTACCCGTTGGCCTGCCGGATCGAGGCGATCGACACGGTGGCCTCGACGCGCGCGCCCGTCGGCACCCGCGACAGCGGCTTCCGTGAGACGCCGAGGGAGGCGTGGTGCTCGACGGGCAGGTTCCCGACCATCGGCACCGTACGGACGGGCAGGATCTCGCCCGTCCGGTAGGCGTCGGCCAGGTGGTCGAGGTACGACGGCCGGTATCCGTCCGGAAGGTAGATCAGGGCGCAGGCCTGGTCGAGCCGGGTGTACAGGTCGTTGAGCTCGTCGTCCGCAGCCCGCAGGGCCCGCCACTGCTGGTCGCTGAGCTCGTTGCCCGGGATGTTCCCCAGGGACTCGCTGGTCTGCTTCACCTCCAGGTAGCGGCGGATCGTCGCCTCCACCTCGATGCGGGGCAGGTAGCGGGCCGCGTTCTCCCGGGCGTGCTGCTCGTCGTACCACGCGGGCAGACGGTACGACGCGGGCTCCCTTCCCGCCGGGGCGAGGGCGGCTGGCTGGCCGACGTGTGTCATGACCGAAGAGGTTTCGGTGATCATCAGGGTGCCTCCGCGATTGAGAAGGAATCGGAGCACGTGCGAGGGAGGGAGGGTGACGCCGGATCACCTCCCGGGGACCCGGCGTCCGCCCACGTCTTTGCTCGGACTTCGGTGATCCGTGCTAGGTGCCGGGAGTGACGTCGTCGAGGCCGAACTCTCCGGTGACTCCGGTCTCGCAGAACAGGGCGTCGTCATGCCGCACGCCCGCCGGCCAGAGCCCCACGCCGGGGCGCTCATCGATGACGACGCATCCGCCCTCGCTGAGGAAGTATTTGAACCAGGCGAAGGGCCGCTCGCCACGGTCCATGTCGGGGTCGACCACGCCCGGGATAGCGCTGTAGGGGTAGATGGCCATGGCGCCAGGGACGGTCTCGCCCTCCTGGTCGACGCCCGGGCCGAACGTTCCCATGGACACGTCGATGCGCATGCAGGCGGTGCAGTAGCAGTGCGGACGGACGAGCCTTCCGCGGTGACCCTGCACTGACCACAGAGGCCAGTGACTGGTCCGGGGCATCCAGCCGAGACGCTTCTGATGACGGACCGTCTTGGCGCACGCCCGGCAGTTCTTCGGGATCCGCCCGTGGGCGGCGATCATCCGCTCGTATGCGGCCCGGGTGTCGGGCATCCAGAAGTCGGCGAGGTCGCCCCCGAGCCCGGAGCCCCAGTTGGGCTTGCCCTTGTGGGTGAGGGGCAGCATGTCCGGCTTGCCGGAGGCCTCCAGGGCGAGCGGCAGCAGCGCCGTGGTGTCGGCGTCGGAAGGCCACACCTCGCCGGGCAGGCTGGCTACGATGCGCGCGGCAGCCGAGGCCGCGTCCGGGCGGGTCAGGTACGGGAAGCGGCTCGCACGGTGCCCGTCGGGCGTGGAGATGTTCCAGCACTGGACGCTACTGCCCTCGTAGGCGGGGTGCTGGCTGCGCTCGTGCGGTGCGCCGTCCAGCGGGCGGGACCAGCCGGTGTGCACGACCAGGCCACCCGGCTGGAGGTAGCCGGTGCCCGGCTCCACCTTCAGGTCGTCCCCCAGAGCCGGGGCGAACTCGATCTCGCGCGCCTCGGCTGGTTCGGTGATGCCGGCGCTCACACCGACTCCTCAACGGGCTGCGGCACCATCACGACCGGGCGGCCTCGGTGGTCGAGGACTACCAGCGGACGGCGCTCGCTGGCGGCGTCGAACACGGCCTGCGCGATGTCCTGGTTGCTGTCGTCGCCCATGAAGTCCACCGGGCACTCCAGGGCGTACCGCACGGCCTCGCGTGACGCGGCGAGTGCCGGCGGCCGCAGACCCGCCGTGGTGGCGGCCTGGTCGAGGTCAGCGTCGGGCGCGTCGTGGCCGACGCCCGAGCTGAGCGCCGCGCTCACGAGGGCGCCCTGGTAGCGGGCGGGGTTGCTGCGTTCGCTGATCTTCACGGGCAGGTCCTCCACATCCAATAAGTGGCTTGCCACTTTTAAGGTAGCGCGGCACCTTGAAAGTGGCAAGCCACTTATGGGAGGTTCTTCGTATGACCCCTCAGCGACCCGACCGGCACAGAGATCCCGGGCTGACCGTCCGCCCTGGCGCTGACCTGAAACAGCAGGCCACTCAGGCGCT
The DNA here is from genome assembly GCF_002214185.1 of Streptomyces capitiformicae. Classification (NCBI taxonomy): domain Bacteria; kingdom Bacillati; phylum Actinomycetota; class Actinomycetes; order Kitasatosporales; family Streptomycetaceae; genus Streptomyces; species Streptomyces capitiformicae. Next base: position 6,155,074 of record NZ_CP022161.1, read on the forward strand.
GAGCGACCGGGACCGCGAGATGCAGGGCTTTGTCGTGGCGTGCCTCACCGCACTGGTCGCCGATCCGGACGGCTTCCTGGAGCGGCTCGCCGAGCACTGGCCTGCCGAAAAGCCCCGCGGCCGACCGCGAAAGGCCACCTCGCCGTTGGCCGGCGGCGACGGGCCAGGCGACGCCGCCGCGAACTGACCGGCTTCCTCTCGGCAGCCAGCCGGTACCTCCGCCCCGGGCTGAGCCAGTCGGGTGATGCCTGATCCCTCGATCGGGTGACGGCACCCGTTGAGACGTGGCGGCGGGTGCAGGGTGTGCGGGGAACGATCCAGCGGAGAGAGACGGACCCCCGCAGATGACCCTGTTCGGCGTCGAGCACGTCCTCCCCCGCGACCAGGAGATGGACGCCCTGGCCGGAACCGAGCTGCGCGAGCAGGCGAACCAGGCAGTTGCCGCGCTCTCCGCGGCCGTCGGCGAGGGCCCCCAGCCCCTGTACGGCCGGGTCCTCAAACTGCTGAACCTGCCCCGGCTCTCCGGCGCCGACGACCACGACCTGCGAGAGATCCTCCGGGAGCTCCGCATCTGCGAACAGGAAGGCCGCGGCGCGTACCGCGCACGCCTGCGGCGCGTCACCCGGGTCGACCGGCCGGGAGGCATCGGCCGGCTACCCCGGCCCAGGTCGGTCAAGGGAGCGAGCGCGCCGGGCACTTGCGCGCTGTGCGGCGACGGCTACACCACGGGCGAGCTGATCGGCCGCCCTCCGTTCACGGAGGAACTCCCCTACGTGCCGATCGGCTGGCTGTGCTGGCACTGCCTGGTCCAGCGCCGCCAAGTGCCGCGCCGCCGCGACGTCCTGCTGCGCGTCTTCCACGCCCTGTTCGCCGGCGTGGAAGGCGTCGGCCTCAACGGCCACGAGTCCGGCGTCCTGCTGGACTGGCTGACCGAGGAGCCGGCCCTCGCCAACAGCAAACCGTGGACGGCCGACCCGTTGGAGAACACCCTCGTGCGGCTTCGGACCAGCGCCGCCGACGCAAACCCGGCCACCTGGCTCAGCGCCCAGACCGCGCACACCATCGTCGCCGTCCTCCAGGAGGCGCCCGCCTCCCCGAGCACGACACCCCGGGACGGCGAGACGCTCGAGGCCCTGGTCCAGCACCTGGCCGAATGGGAGACCAACCCCGCCGACGTGCGGCGCGCACAGTATGGAACGGGCTGGCGCTACCGGCAGCGGGTACTACAGCTCACCGCCCACCCCACCTTCCTGTCCGCACGCGGCGGCCCTTTCCACCTCTTCCAGTGCCGGGTCAACCCCTCGGGACAACTCGTAGAGACCGAATAGTCCGGACTGCGGGCGGGCAGCACTGCCACACACAGAAAAGGAGAGAACCCGTTGCCCAAGTTCTGGATCGGATCTCGGGAGTACCCATCCAAGAAGGCGGCGCAGGAAGCAGTCCGCGACGTGCTGTACGGATACAGCGTGGGCAGCATCGTCGACCAGGAGGAGGATCACCTGCTCCTGCTGGACCTTCTCGACCTGCACGAAGAGGCCGATGCCAAGATCGGCGTGGGCGTGGAGTCCTTTGTGATCGCGCCCCCGCTCCAGGGACCGTACCCGGGTTTCGAAGTGGTCCGCACCGACGGCACCCGGATCGACTTCTCCTACCTGGCCTGTCTGAAGCCCCCGAGCTACCGGCAACAGGTGTCCAGCGCGATGCGCGTCGAAGTCAAGGATGACGTGAGCGCCTACTTCACCTCCCGGGTGGCGGCCAACACCCTGGTCTCAGACGAATCCGGGAGTGTGCTGGACATCACCGACACCCACGTCAGCTACTACCGCGGCCCGTCGTTCGCGGAAATCGCCGCGGCGTTCGCCACAGAAGCCGGCGGATGGGACGCGATCGAGTTGACCACGTCGAGCGATCCGGGCCGAGGGAAGTTCACCGACCGCGCACTGGCTGAACGGTGGCGCAAGCATCACGGAGAGCACGCGGTGCTCGGGCTGCTGTCCTCACAGGAGAACCTGCGACGCCCCCGCCCGTGACTAACGAGTTGGTGCGTGATAGCGGATGAGGCGTCGTGCCTGGCTGGTGGCATGATCCGGCTGTGGCGATCATGGTCAATCGGGCGGTGCTGGCGCATCGGCTGTTCACGGGAATCTCTCGGCGTCATCTCGCCTGTCTGGTGCAGGAGTTGGCGGTGCCGTGGCGGGCAGGCGTCGAGGGCCGCCGCCATGCTGCGCGGGGCGGGGGCAGGAAGCGGGCCGCGGGTGCCGGCGCCCGCCATCAGCTGGTGTTCGTCGACCGGCTGGTGGCCACGCTGATCCATCTGCGGCACGATCTGCCGCACTCGGTATTGGGGCTGCTGCTCGGCGTCGACCGTTCCACCATCACCCGCGCGATCGCAGAAATACGTCCGCTCCTGGCCGAGCGGGGATGCGGTCCCCGACCGTCCCGGCCTGCGCCTTCGGACCCTGCCGGATGTGTTTGCTTACGCCCAGGCCGAAGGCATCGAGTTGAGGCTGGATGCCACCGAGATCCAGGTCCGCAGGCCACCGGCCGGCCGCAGCGGACGACGCGCGTTCGTCTCCGGGAAGAAGAAGCAGAACACGATGAAGGCCACCGTCATCGCCGACTACAAGGGCCGCACGTTATGGACCGATGCGTTGCGGCCTGGTCGTATGCACGATGCCACGGCCGCCCGCAATGAGGGCATCGCCGTCTGCTTCCAGCACTTCCCCGACGTCGAGATCCTCCTGGACGACGGCTACCTGGGCCTGAGCCGTGACCACCGTGGGCAAGCGATCACACCGCCCAGAAAACCGCGTCCGGGAGCACTGTCCGGCAGAGTCGAGCAGTGGGAACGCGACCGCCACGGGCACTCATCCGACCGCATCACCGTCGAACACGCCCTCGCCGACCACAAACGCTGGAAGCAACTGACCCGCTGGACCCACCGACGCGATCGCCTGCCCGACACCTACCGTGCCATTGCCAACCTCGTCTCCGACCGCAACACCACCGCCTGAAAACAGGCCATGAGCAGGCCAAACACGCCTCATCCGCTATCACGCACCAACTCGTAAGAGGTCATCTCATTTGGCGAGTCTGCGGTAGCAGATGAGGGTGCGGGCCGGGCTGGTGAAGGCGAGGAAGCGTTCGGCCTTGCGTTCGTCGCGGCGGTGGAGTCGGCGGTAGCCGGCGAGCCAGGCCATGGTCGTTCTATGGTCCAGCGGTGGCGTCCGAGCCGCTGCGAGGACTCGATTCCCCTGCGGGCGATGCGGTGGCGGATGCCGCGCTGGCGCCGCAACCTCGCGGGCGCACCTTCTGGTGCTGCCGTACATCCTCGTCCGGGCCGCGACCGGCAGTCAGGCCGGAGGCGGACCGGGCCGCAGCCGGTACTCGGCACCTCGGTGCAGGGTGACTGCCGACGGCCCGCCACGGTGGTCATGGACGGAGCGCGGGCCCGGTCAGAACACGTCGGTGGTCCACAGGAGGTGCATATCCCATGCGATGTCCAGGGATTCCTTCGCTCCCTGATACCACGCACGTTGCGCGGTGTCGTCCGGCACGGTGTGAAGGGCCGCGAGCACATCGGCCGGCATCCATGCTCCACCCCAGTGGCCCAGCCAGGTCCCAGGCGTCTCGGCGGGTTCCGGGGTACGCGGTATGTCGTAGCCCTCGCTCCGGAGAATCTCCAGAGCGGTATCCCGTTGATTCCTCATCAGATGCTGCGGGGAGAAGATCCCGTAGGCATCCAGACTGATTCTGTTCCCGTTCAGGTAGGCCTCCCATGCCGCCTCCGCCGTGGGCTGATCGCGCCAATCGACCACGGGGATCTCCACGGAGGGCCGCGCCGCCCACGGGCCGCCGGTACTCGCGCGCACCTCCTGCGGTGCGGATCCCACCACGACGAATGCGAGCTCGTGGCACGGGACAGGGAGCTCGATGCTCTGTCCCGTCCCGCTGTCCCAGCTGGTCGTCATTCCCGCCGCGATCCGGACGATGTACTCGCCATCGTCAAGCCCCTCATGCGCGTCGAACAGAGCGCCCTCGCGTATCTCGGCCGGCACGCCGTCCCAGTTGAAGAACCTCCGGATCGGAGGGCCCCCCGTCGCAGAAACGATCTCGAAGTCGTAGTTGCCCGGGCTGCCCAGGTCGCGGCCGAGTGCGTAGGACGAAACCCGACAGGCAATACCGTCTTTCACCACGTACGTCTTCCGGGCCAGACCGCAGGTGATGAACTTGCGACCCTCAGACGTAGGAACTCTCACCTCCAAGCGCGTCTGCATCAGGTGCAGGCCGTCCTGAGACACCGTCTCCACCCAGTCGGTGTGGATCCTCCCGTTGGTCATGCTGCTCCCCCTGCCGTTCGGTGCGAGTGGATTCGATGCCCGGCCGCGGGCAGGGCCCGATGCCGCCCGGCCCGAAGGTGGGCGATCACGGCGTGCCGGACGTCGGTCTCCGGGGTGAGGGACAACGCGACGGTGGCCTTGCCGCTGCTCAAGGCACATCTACGGGCTCGTAGAGCACGTCGGTTCTGAGTATTGTTTTCGTACCCGCAAGAAGCGGGGCCGAGTCGTGAAGCGTCCGATGCCAGAAGAGGAGCGCATCGCCCGGTTCGGGGCGGTGGGCACTCAATATTTCCTCAGGCTTCGCGAGCCGCGGCCAGTCAGAGAAGTCACGTTGCGCAAAGGGAAGATCGTTCTGCTTATCGGCGATGAACCGCGTTTCTCCGCCCACGGCCTCATACGACAGGTAGACGACGACCGTCAGGAGAGTGCGCCTTCCGTCGGGGGCGAAATAGGGCGAATCGTAGTGCGGGACAATGAATCCGCCGTGTTCGTACGTGATGAAGCGCATACGCGGATTGACGGCCGCCGGCCTCCAGGGCCTTCCGTCCGAATCCGTCGGATCGTCCGATCCCACTTCAAGCGATAGAAGCGTCCGCAGCCTGCGGTAGAATTCTGCCGCCAGGGATGTGGATTCGGCCGTGGCGCGGAGATGAGCGACGGGATCTCCCTCTGCATAGTTGGCGGCAATGCCGTCTCGGCCCACCGGGGCAAAGCACTGGGCGGCCAGTTCGGTCGCGAATGCCTCCACTTCGGCCGGAGTGAGGAAATGGCGAATCACCTTGGCGTTGGCCTTTGGGATCTCCGATTCGATCGGGGTCCATGAGTCATCGGCAGATATTCGGCTCAGCGCTTCTTCGGAGAGCTCAAAGGGATTTACCGGTATTTCGAACATGATCACTTCTCCGTGCTGAGGCCGTCGTCGATCCCAACGTGGCCGTGGGCCCCACAGCCCGGAACGGCCGCGGGCAGCGCATTGAGGTGGACGGCGGGACCGCGGGCCACGTACTTGTGCGCTTCGAGTCCGTGGAGGGGCTCGAAGCCCCTGGAGTCAATGCCTGCAGGGAGCGGGGACCACTGGGCGGTTATCGTCACGATGACGATATTAGGTCGGGGTGAGCCCACAAAGCAAGCAGGACGTACCCAACGCGGCGGAGAGGGCCGGGAGACGGGGCCGGGACCGGCTCAGGGGACTACCGAGGCGAGGTAGTCCCACGCGGCGCTGGGCTGCTCCGTACCGCAGTGGCTGACGCCATCGAGGGCGTCGACCTTGCCGGGCACCGACCAGGTGCGAGTTCCCTCCGCGGGCGCCCTTCGCGCGCTAGGGTCGTAATGCCCGCAGGGCCACGGGAGTTGAAAGAGGCGGCATGCTGGACGAGTTGGTATCGGCGGCAGCGGCGGCGGGCGGATCTGCAGTGGTCCAGGCAGCGGGGACTGACCTGTGGAACGGTTTTCGGGGCCGGGTCGCCGAGTGGTTCGGGCGTGGGGACGCGGTGCGGGAGAGCCGTGAGCTGGAGCGGCTGGACCGCAGCGCGTCCGAACTGTCGACGGCCGGCCAGGACGAGGTGGAGCGGCTCCGGGTGCGGCACGAGGGCGTCTGGCAGGCCGGATCGAGACCCTGCTGGAGGACCTGGACGGGGTCGAGCGCGACCAGGCGGTGGCGGAGCTCAGCAAACTCATGGCCCAGGCCCGCCCATAGCCCGGCCCCGCGGACGCCGGCCCCGCCGAAGTGTCCGGCAACACGTGCAACGGCCCCGCCGCCTTCCAGATCGGCGGCGAGCAGCACGTCCAGTTCACCGGCCCACAACCTGACATCGGCAAGGTCCCCACCCATAACCCCACCAACGACAGATCTGGCCAGCAGTCACGGCAAGCACCGTTGCAGTACTAACTCCCCCTGCCTCTCGTAGACCGGGTCCAAGTTGACCTGCCAGTCCTGCACACTGGCGATCACCCTTTTTGCGCGCAGACCCCCTGCTTTAGCTAGCTCACCAACGCCGCCGACACGCTTGCCGAGACGGCGTGGGACCTGACCACGGCCTTCGTCCACATACCCAGCTGCTCACGCTGGCCGGCATCATCCCAGGGGCCAAGCCCACGCAGATCCCAGGGAGCCGGTCTGTTCCTTAAAGTTCAATGCCGAATGCGAGGCCGGTTGTCGGTGAGGGCTGGCACACTCTCTCCCGACCGCATCGCCCCGGAAAGGACGGCACGCCGCGCATGGAGACATTCACGTTCGGGCCCTTCGCCGCCGGAGCAACCGCCTTCGCCATGACGGCCGGAATGATCTACATGACCCGCATGCGCAAGGAACAGGGCCTGCCCAGCGGCTCCCTCTTCCTCGTGCCGTGGGTGGTCGTCCTCACCGCCATCTCCCTGGCGCCGTGGGCCCTTTCCCACACCATCGACGGCCACAAGCCCGGCGACGTATTCAACGCCTGGTCCATCGGCTTCCCTATCGGTATCTTCCTCGGCTCCTTCGGTGGAATCCTCTGGACCCTCGCCGCCCTCAAGACGCACTTCCCCGAACGGTACGGACGGCGATAACCGCAGCCCGCACGACGGAGGCCGCCATCCCCAGTGGGATAGCTCATCCTCGCGCCGGAGCCGCACAGCGGCGGCGGCTTGGGAGTTGCCCGTGGAGGGAGACTGCGCTGTTGGTCCGCGACTGCTGGCCGCTCCCACTCCCCCACCCCGGACTCTGTTCGCTGGCCCAAAACGCGCATCCCGCCTCCGCCGCCCGGACTCCCCTGCCCGGAGTTCCGTTCCAAACGGACACCCATCCGTGCAGGTACCGGCCGCATCGCCCACCCGAAGACCTGGGTAGCAAACACCAGCACCCCGCAGAAATTCGCGGGCACCGTCCCTCACACGCAGGAGGAGGCCCCGGTGGGCAAGCGGAAGAAGAAGCACCTTGACCAGGCGAAGCCGTTCCGTATCCGAACCGCCCGGTTTTCGGACGAAGACGCCATGATGCGCCTCCTCGCCCTCGCCGACCCCGACGACCCCGCACCCTTCGAGAGCTCGCGCACCGTCTTGTTACGAGGCCCCCAGGGCCCTCTCTCCCACGGCCTCGCGCTCCTCCTGGTCGCACAGCACCAGGACGGCGCCATCGTCGGCGCGCTCACCGCCTCTCCGCCCGACTGGATCGTCACACATCCCGGCATCACCGGGGAGCACAACCAATCCGCCCTGCTCAACCGGCTCGGCACCGTCCACGGAGTCGCCGTCGACGAGCCCTACCGAGGCCATGGCATCGCCTGCGCACTCATCGCCGAAGCGGAGCGTCACCTCGGCCGTCAGGGGTACGGGCTGATCACCATGGACCACAAGCCGGAGCTGACCGACTTCTACACCCGCCTCGGCTACGCCCACGGCGCCCAGCTCGTCATCCACACCCCCGGTCCCCTGATCGCCCAGCCCGCCCACACCGGCATGATCCACTCCTTCAAGCCGCTGGAAAGCAACGTCCGGCTGCGCGCTGTTCCCGGCTATCCCGAGCCGATGGTCTCCGGCCTGGTCTCCCGCACCCACATTCCTGCGGGCTCCCAATTCCTGCCTGGACGCGGCCTGTTCGTTCCCCGCGGTGCATAGCCCGCAGGCAGCACCTCAGCCGCCCAAGCACGTCGGCGGTCCGACTGCGGGCCGCGGTGCTACCGGGCGGTGCGCAGCAGGTCGCGGCGTGCGGTGACCAGGGCCCGCCACCGGGTGCGGGTGGTGTGTTCGCCGTCCAGCCAGCGCGGCGGGGTGTGGCCGGTGGGCAGCGGCAGGCCGGCCATGAAGTGCGCGATGTCGGTGTAGTAGGCGTATGCGCCGTCGCTGGACTGCTCGCGGAGCCGGGCAATAGTGGCGTTCAACCCTTGGTGGTCGTCGAGGACGGCCTGGTGGAAGGCGACGGCGACTTCGAGAGTGGACGTCATCGAGGTGAGGCCCGCGACGTCGAGTTCGGTGCGCACGGTGCGGGCACGGTCGTCGATGGCCGGGCTGCCGGCGTCGCGGATGAGGGAGGCGATGGCGGCGTTGATCGTCGAAGCCCGCAGGTCGAGGCCGGCGAGGAGCTGCTCGGCGAGGTCGAGTTCGTCGTCGGCCTGACCGGGGTCGACGAACGCGAGGGCGAGGGCGCGCAGGGCCTGGCTGTGGGCGGCTTCGCCGGCTTTGGCGTGCTGTTCGGCTTCGAGGCGCCCGGCCAGGTACGCCTCGGCCGCGCGTTGTGGTTCTCCCTGGATCCAGTACAGGTCACCGAGGACGCGCTGGTGGCGGCCCTCCCACCCGAGGATCTGTGCGGCGGCGAGCGTGGTCGGGAAGTCGCCGGCCAACCGAGCGGCCTGCGCAAGGCCTCGGCGGGCGGCCTGGGCCAGGCGGCCCCCGCCGTCGGCCACCTGCTGGTAGTCGAGGCGTGAGTCCTGGATGCGTCCGATGTCGCGGAGTGCTTTGGCACGGTAGTAGACCGGCATCTCCTGCAGCTCGGCGGGCAGCAGGCCGGAGTCGATGACGGCGGTGAGCCGCTCCACGGTGCGGGCTCGGTGCTCGCGTTGCCGGCGGGCCAGGGCGCTGAGTGTTTCGACCAGCGCGTCGGCCGGCGTCGACAGCACGGCGCTGTCGTGGCCGTGGGTGGGCGGCGCGAGCGGCTCCCACACGGAGTCTGAGACGTAGGAGAAGGCGGCCTCGGCGAGCCAGCCGAGCTCGGCGAGGTTGAAGTCGCGGGCCAACCGCAGCCCTTGCCGCAGGACACCGATGAGTACCGCGCGGTCCCTGCGCGGCCCGTGGGCCCACTCCTCGCCGAGGGCGGCCTGCGCGCGCAGGGCGGCCCGGTGCCAGTCCTGCTCGGACCACCGGTCGTCAGTCTGGTCGTCGGCGTTGCGGATCGCGGAGCGGACTACCTGATGGAGGTGGAAGGGCCACAGCCCCGTCAGGTCCTCGCGGATGAAGGGACGTTCGGTCAGCCGCAGGGCCGCCGCATCGCGCGTGAGCCCGGCCACCTTGGTGGCCAGCGGCACCGAGAAGGCGTCCAGCAAGGACACCGAGCGCAGCACGTGGCGTTCGTCGCTGGTCAGGTCGCTGAGGGTGCGGGAGATCAGGGCGGGGAAGTCGCCGAAGTCATCCGGCTGCGGCACGCGGCCGCTGCGCCGTATTTCCAGAAACCGCATGACGGCCAGGTCGAGGTAGAGGGGCAGGCCGTGGGAGCGTTCGGTGATGGCTCTGCGCAGGTCCGGCCCGATCAGCGGCTGCCCGTTGTGGGCCAGGCGGCGGGCGAGGTGGTCGTCGCAGTCCTCGGGGGAGAAGTCGCCGACCAGGATCTGCCGTACTGCAGGGCCGCCGCGTGTGCGGGCGCCCGGTACGTGTCCGGCCAGGCCGGGCCACGCGGCGGGGCCGGTCCAGTCGAGCTGTCCCTGCAGGCCGTCCTCGGCCCACTGCAGCCGGTCCCGCCCGGTGATCACGAAGAAGGCGTTGGGCATCAACCACACGATGCGCTGCAGCAGCCGCTCGAAGTCGCGGTGGGTACGGTCCCCGACTTCCTCGAAGCTGTCGAATAAGACCACCAGGGTGGCACGCTGAACAGCGGGGAGCTGGGCCAGGTCCCAGGCGAGCAGATGAGTGGCGAAACTCAGCGTCTCCAGGTCCGGTTCGGCCTCGAGTATGTCGGCCAGGCGACTGCAGCCGGCCAGCGCGCGTACGGTCTGTCGCCGCTCGCGCAGCGCGCCGACCAGCGCAGTGGTGAGCTGGCCGACGGCGCCCCCGATAGTGCCGGGCATGGCCAGGGCCTGGGCGACATCGGCCAGCGAGGACTGCAGCTGGCCCGGCAGATTGACCGCGTTGCTGAACCGGCTGAACATCCCGCCGCGCCGCAGGTACTCCTCCAGCGGCTCGCCCGGGTGGTTGCGTTCCCAGTGCCGGCGCAGAGCCAGATCGAAGGCGGGCATCGGCCGCCCCAGAGCGGCGACCGCCAGGCGGATCGACAGCACCACCCGCTCGAAGTCGACGCCACTGGAGCGGGCGAGATCGATGCGCACCGGCAACAGCCGCTCGATCGGCCACCCAGGCGCGGCCCACTGCTCGGGGCGCCCGCCCGGGTGTGTGAGCGACGCCTCGGTCTTGCGGGAGAACGTCGATTTCCCGATCCCGCCGACCCCGTGGGCGACCAGAACGTTGTGCCGCGGGCTGGCCAAGTCCTCTACATCGAACGACGGGTTGGCGACACGCTGCAGATGGTCGGTGAGCGCTGCGACGACGGCCTGCCACTGGGCCTCGCGGTTAGTGAACGCCTCCTCGGCCGCCACCGACCGGTCATTCGCACCGAACAGCATTCGCAGATCCCGCGCCACGACACCCCCCAGGAAAGATCATCAGCGTAGCAACCACTGCGATCCCCGGTAGCGCCCGGCGGCGGTTTTCCGCACCACGGGCACCGGGCCGCATCTTCTCAGCCGGGGACAATGACGGGCCATCACCCCGATACCCGAAGGACATCCCTTGTCTGAACACGTGACCCCCGAGGCCGTCGAGCAGCTGATGCAGGAGGTCAGCGCCTGGTACGCCGAGCAGATCATCAAGGAGCGGCGCGCCGGCGTGCCCGACGCCGACCGCCTCAAGACCCTGCAGGACGAGCTGGCAGCATGTGCCGCCGACCAGCAGGCCCTGCAGGACGCCGACGAGAAGGAAGTCGCCGAGATCGCCTCCCGCTACGCGGCCCGCTTGAAGGAACTCAAGGGCCAGTAACCGGGCCCCTCGCGATGGGAGAGGACGGGCAGCGCCGCCATGGAGACCGTAGAGGCGAGGGCACGCGGCCGCAGGTGGACAGGCATCAGAGGCCAGGCCAGCGCGGCGATCTCGACCAGATCCGGCCGGTACTGCGGCAGCTCACCCTGCACTTGCTGCAGCGTGGCCAGGAACTGCGCCGCTTCGGCCGGGGTATACCGGCGCTGCTGCTCCGCCTCCACCACGTGCCCGCCCCGGGGAGGCCGCGCCCACGCACCGCCCGGGGTGCGCTCGTTGCGGTACACCGCGCTCAGGTCCCTGCGGATGACAGAGACGGAGTCGACGATGTCCGGCTCGTCCTCGGCCGCGCGCACCACATCGGCAAGCACGTGGAAGGACACCTGATGGGCGGCCGTCGAGGTGAACCGGGGTGTGCCGCCCATGCGGGCCACCTCGGCGCACCGGGCCGCGATGCCCAGACGGCTGTCCGCGGCCCGTACCCCCAGCACGATCAACTCCACGCGGCAGCCCGCCGCACGGTTACGGCGCGCCCCGTCCAGGAAGTGCGCAACGCTGTCCGGGGCGATCTCGATCAACTGGTCGCCGCGGCGCTCGCGCACGTACGCCTCGGCCTTGTCCTGCCACGCCCGGTAGTCGTGACGGATCCGGGCCGACGCCGTACGCGGCTCCTCCTCAAGGAGCCGGCGGTAGTCGGGGTGGACGGCCTTGAACATCCCGCCCTCGATGCGTGTGGGGCGTCGGGCGCGCAGCACGCGGCGCAGCGTTCGCGCCGCATGCGTCTTCCCGGCGCCCTGCGGACCCATCACATACAGCACCACCGGCCGGTCGTGGGCCGTGATGCTGCCCAGGTACATCGGCACGATCAACTCGTCGAAGATGTACGCGTGCTCGTCGGCAGACAGGCGGTGGTAGTCGACCCCGGGCGGCACGGTGAGCGGCTGGGCGATGCGGCGTACCGGCTCGGCCAGGGCAAGTGTCCGCTCCAGACCGCCAGCAACCAACAGGCGCCGCTCCGGCGTGCTCACCGACGGGTGCAACTGCTGTTCCAGGGCCCGTGCCTGGCGGCGGAATCGCCAGGTCTCCGGCGCCGTCCACGGCCGTGCCCGCGCAGCCTTCAGCGCCTGGTGCGCGCCCGCCGGGGAGGCGCCGGCCCCGTCCGTGCCCGGCCCGCTGTCGTACAGCACCTGAAGGTCACGCCGCACCACCATGACCCGGTCGGCCAGCCGTTCAGTCTCGATGACCTCCACGGACCGCAGAAGGCGGCGCATGACGTGGTCCTGGTTGTCCCAGGACACGTACCGGCCGGCGCCGTCCTCGGCGACCTGGGCGAGGTAGCGCTCCAGAACGCTCAGCTGCGTCACGGCCTCCGCCTCGGCCAGCACCACCACCTCAACGCGGTACCCGGCCGCCCGGTAGGCACGGGCCTGCTCGGGGTCGGCGGGGGGCGTTTCCACCAGCGCGTCGAACCGCTGGCCTCGCACGTACTCCTCGACCTCGGCCTGCCACCGCAGCACGTCCGGCCGTACCTTTACTCCCGCGGTGCGGTCATCGCTGCGCAGGAGACGCCGGTAGGCGGGGTGCGCCGACTTGTAGAGGTCGGGGCCGATCAGCACCGCGCCGCCCCGCCGGTCGAGCATCTGCTTCAACACCTGGCAGGCGGTGGACTTTCCGCTGCCCGGCGGGCCGCCCACCAGCACGGCCACGGGCTGCTCCTGCGGGACAGCGCCCCTGGTGCAGGCAGGCAGGATCTGCGACGCCAGGATCTCCTTGTGCTCAGGCTCGGGCAGCACGACCGAGCGGATATCCGCGTCCTTCACCGCAATCCCTTCTTCTTCTCCTGGAGCCGGCGGCCGTCCCGGGCCCTCAGGTGGTACGCCTCGGACGAGTAGCTGCGGCTGGTCATCGGGTGCTCTCCGCCTCGGTCAGAACCAGTGGGGACGGTAGGCGCCGCCGACGCGGGTGGGGCAGTCGTCGCCGGGCCGGAGCGGGAGCTCCCCCGCCGTGTACGCCGTGGCGATCGCCTCGGCGTCGAGTTCACGGCCGCCGACGGCGGTGAACTCCCATTTGTTCGGCTCGGCTTCGCGCCAGCCAGCCGGGTCGAGTTCGTAGATGCGCCTCACGATGCCGTCTACGGCGACGATGGCGTACTTCGCCTCTGCGCGGACCTTTTTGCCGATGGGCCAGACGCCGCGGTCGCTGTCGTACTGCTCGGGACCGCCGACCTCTCCGACACGGATACGTGCGTCATCGGGGTACTCGCGTACACGGTCGCGGCGCGAGATCACCACGGCGACGTTCTCGCCACGCCGCAGGTCGCCGAATCGCTTGGCGGCGGCCTGACGGCTGACCTCAAGGGCCTCGGCGACTTCGTCCCAACTAGCGCTGTGCTCCAGGGCCTGGCCGACGTCGAGGCGCAAGCTGGATCCGATCAGCGTTTCGAGGTGTTTGTAGATGGCGACCCGAGCCAACCGGGCGGCCTTGATCTGGTCATCGCTGAGGCCAGCGTCGTAGAGGCTGATCGGCGGGTCGTCCGGCCCGAGACCGGCCGCACGCCGGGCGAATACCCACGCCAAGTCGTCGATGCTGGAATGCAGTTCATCACGGTCAGCCCCCTCTAGGGGATGCCGTCCCATCTCGCCACTCATGAGGCAACCCTAGTAATCTCCTCTCTTGATCGCAAAGGGATTACCAGGGTTGCCCCATCTGTTCAGGTCCGGATACGACCTGCCTGTCCGATAAGCCGACCTTGTGCGCCCGTGCGCCCGTGCGCCCTTGCGCACAGCACTGCGCTGACAGCGCGGCATTGTTTATCTCGGGTGTCGAGCGGGCGACAGGCATGTTGGAGCTCAGCAACGTGCCTGACGGATATCCGAAAGGGTCTCAGGCATGTTGGCGATCTCTGGGATCTGGTGATCTGTTTCGGGGCCTGTGCTGGTTCAGTCCATGTCATCCCATGTCCACGATGGGGCGGCACTCCCATCAGGCTCACGTCCGAACCGGAACTGCTCCCGGTTTCCGTCCAGGGCCATGAACGCATGGAACTGTCCTCTGGCAGGAAGCCGCTTGGCCAGTGCGGTGACCTGCTCATGCGCCCCAGCCTCCCGCAGCGCATTCACAAGCATGTGGACGCCGCCGTACAGCACGTTGTCGAGGGAGGTGTGCGTGGCAGGATCGCGGGCCAGCAGTTTGGTGACCTGCTCATGCGCCCCGGCTTCCCGCAGCGCGTCCAGCAGCCTGGCGACGGCGTACGGGTGGTCGAGGGCGGCGTGCGTGGCAGGATCGCGGGCCAGCAGTGCGGTGACCTGCTCATGCGCCCCGACCTCCCGCAGCCCGTTCAGTAACAAAGCGACGGCTTCCGGTTCGTCGAGGGCGGTGTGCGCGGCGGCCTTCTCGGCCAGTGCGGTGACCTGCTCATGCGCCCCATCCTCCCGCAGCGAGATCAGCAGCCAGGCGACCTCTTCCGGGTTGTCGAGGGCGGTGTGTGTGGCGGGATCGCGCGCCAGCAGTGCGGTGACCTGCTCATGCGCCCCGACCTCCCGCAGCGCGTCCAGCAGCCTGGCGACGGCGTACGGGTGGTCGAGGGCGGTGTGCGCCGCGGCCCACTCAGCCAGTGCGGTGACCTGGTCATGCGCCCCATCCTCCCGCAGCATGATCATCAAACAGGCGGCGGCGAGCGATTTAGCGGCGGTGGTGTGTGCAGCATCCCACTCGGCCAGTGCAGTGACCTGCTCATGTGCCCCGGCATCCCGTAGCGCGTCCTCCAGCTCGGCGATGGCGCGCTCGTAGGCAACGTGGGGGTCGCGGGCCATCATTGCGTCCCACTGCTCGGCCATCCGGGCCGCCTCTTCCGGGGTGACGTTGGTGGTGCGCGTGACAGCCTGCTCGGCCAGTTCGGTGGTGTGCGCGGCAGCCCGCTCGGCAAGTTCGGTGGCCTGCTCATGCGCCCCGGACTCCCGCAGCGCGTGCACCAGCCTTTCGACGGCGTAGGAGGCGACGGGGACGACGTTTGCGGCGGCCCATTGGGCGGGGCGGGGATCCGTGGGGTGCACGAGAAACAGATGGTCGACGAGGGGGGCCGCGACGTAGGTGTAGCCGTGGGTGATGGCGTTCTTGTGGAGTTGGGCGGCGTCGCGGTATAGGCCGCGGGCCCAAGCGGCGTGGCCGAGTTCGGTCAGGTCGTTAGGGTGGGCATGCTGGGCGGCTGCCTTCCAGAAGTCGATGGGCGGAATGGTATCGGCGCGGTGGTGGCGGCCGTGCTGGTCGAGGTAGTCGGCCAGCAGGTAGCGCGGCCCCTGTGGCTTGGGGACCAGCCGTTCGATGTGAGTGGCGCTCGCGGCGGGCCGGCGGCGGGCGCGCTGGTTGCGGGGGCCTCGGGTGGGGGCGGGGGTGAGGATGCCGGGGATGCCGTTGCAGGGGGTGGTGGCGTAGGCGAGGGCCTTGGTCAGCCAGTCGTCGTCGAGGTCGCGGTACTCAGCGTCGGTGAGGTAGCCGGGGACGGCGTCGGCGAGCCAGTCCAGCGGGATATGGAGGCTGGCGCCCATGCGGCGGGCATCCATCGCAGCATGAATGAGGGCCCGCGTGGCGCCCCTCGCCGCGCTGTAGCGGTCCATCAGGTATGGCACGCCGGCCAGATACTGGGTGATCTGGCCGCCTTCTGCGTGCTGGGCGGCCTGGGTGAGCCGGGAGTCGGCATTGGCGATGGAGTTGAGTGCGGCCAGATCGGCCGGTGTGAATGCGTCCGGCACGTCGATCTTGTGCCCGCAGAGTAGTGCGCGGGCGCCGGCATGCCGGTCGATGGTGGTGCGGGTCGTCAGGGTGTCCCAGTGGCCGGGCCACAAGGTGCCCAGGACCAGGACAGGAGCCCGTAAGGGATCGTTCGACAACTCCCGCAGGCCTGCCGCGACGCTCTCACCGAGCGGCTCCGGATCGAGGTAGTGCTGGGCTTCGTTGAGCCACACCACCGTCTTCGGGGCAACCTCCGGCAACGCGGCCAAGGCCGCGTCAGGGGCTGTGGGGGTGAGGGGATGCCACACCCGCCAACCTTCCGGCAGTCCGCCGACGGCCTCCCACAGGGCGCGGGTCTTGCCGGTGGACGATCCTCCGACCAGGACCGCGATCCCGCTGTGTCCGGCCACGGCGGCGTCGACCACGGTCTTCAGGCGTGCGTCGATGTCCCGCGGGACATAGGCGGGTAGGATCCCGAACCGCTCGCTCGCACCGCCTGTGTCCGGCGCAGGGTGGATCCCAAGGCCTCCGTCGAGGACGAGCCGGACATCACCGCGCAGCTCGCTGATCGTGCGCCCTGCCCCCCGCGCCAGCCCGGCCTGTACCCAGAGACCACGCACCCGCCCCACGAGATCCGGTGCATCCCATACGGCCCGGCGGGCCAGCACCGTGGCCACAGACACCACATCGGCCTGCTGGCCAGACCGCTCGCCGTGGGTGATGACGTGGCGGATCGTGTCCCGGCTGGGCGAGCCCTTCAGGGTGTTGTCGCGGGCGATGTCCCCGGTGATCTCATCCAGGCTGGGGGCGCCCGCTGCCAGGTACACCTCGTACAGCAGCTCCTTGAGCTCACGAAGCGCCGGCGGCCATCCCACTCGTGCTCGCTTCAGCGACCTTGCCCGCTTCGGGCTGCCCTCCGGGCCCGGCCGGCCATACCCGATGTCGCCACTCATCGCATCATCGTCCCCGATCCCGTACCGCGCCACCGCGTGAACAGCAGCAACCGATGCGGCCGTTGACGGCACGTCGCAACTCGGAGTCGATCTCCCCCAAGGGCTGAACGTGGACAGCAGGCCGGCCGGCTGCCCCATCCACTTACTACACCCGTGGAGGACGTCATGTCCCGCACGCGTCTGTCCCGCCGCGAACGCCTCGCCCTTGCTGCAGCAGCTATGGCCGCTGCTATCTCCGGCACCCTCCGCGCCATCATCACCTGGCTCCTGGACTGGCTCATCTAGACCCACACCCCGACCACTAGGGACGTCAGGCCGGGCCCGTGACCCTCATGGCCCCGGCCTGACGCACCGCCTGCCATGCCCTACTTCCCTGGACCCGCATCACCCTCTTGACCTGCCACTACACAAATGGATAAGAGATAACATTGGGTGACGAACACCGGGCCTTCCAGCTTGTGGGGTGTCAACTCTGCAGGCCCGTGCTGCTGCCGTGTGGCCGGAGACGACCCGGGCCTTCGCAGGAGCTTCTTGTGGTAGTGGACAAACCGGTCCAGAAGCTGGGCGAACGCCGTGACTGCTGATCGTCCTGTGAGGGGCCTTCGCCTCAATCACCCACAGCCGTCCCCGGGACGGGTCGGCGACCAGCAGGTCGATCTCGCCCGGCAGGGTGCCTCACATGCCTGACCTCACGTCACCAGCTTGACCTGGGCCTACTGCCGATAGCGTAGATAACGATGGCGCAGGGTTCGTTCTCCGCCGTGCGCACGCCGATACGGCTTAGTTCGGAGAAGGCATGTGAGGCATGTGCGCGCCTTAGTGCACCGTGCCTGACAGATATCGACGGGTTGTTCAGGCATATACGGCATGTTCGCAACGTGAGAGCCGATCCCCGGCGCTGCCCGTCAGTGTCGAGCGTGAACCGCTCCCGTCCCCAGCGCGTCCGTACGGGCACCCGACACCTGTGGAGCCGCCGCACCATGAGCACATCCGAACCGCCAACCTGGCCGCACTGCGCACACGGAGCAGACCCTGCTTCCGACCCCGTTGGGTGCCGCGGCATCCACGTCTCAGGCCACACTGCGTGCCTCGCCCACCTGGCCGACGCGGAACGCGACGCCTACCTGGCCGGCCTGACTCCCGGCGCCAGCATCGACCACCGGGGCACCACCTTCAGTGAATCCCTCCTCAACGCCGTCCTCAACGCCCTCCGTGACCCCGCAACCGGTAACGCCCGCTTAGGCTCCGCCGGGTTCTTGTCGGCGACCTTCGAGGGTGCCGCCGGGTTCGAGTCGGCGACCTTCGAGGGCCGAGCCGGGTTCGAGTCAGCGACCTTCAAGGACGTCGCCCGGTTCGGGCGGGCGACCTTCGAGGACTACGCCATGTTCGGGTCGGCAACCTTCGAGAGCTCGGCCGGGTTCAACGCGACCTTCAAGGACTTCGCCTGGTTCGAGTCAGCGACCTTCAAGGACCACGCCGATTTCGGATCGGCTACCTTCGAGGACCGAGCCGGGTTCAAGTCAGCGATCTTCGAGGGTGCCGCCGGGTTCAAGTCAGCGACCTTCGAGCGCGACGCCAGTTTCAGGTCGGCGACCTTCATGGGCCTCGCCTGGTTTGGGTCGGCGCCCCTCAACAACGAGGCCGAGTACGAGTCAGCCACTTTCAATAGCAGCGCCAGTTTCGGATTGGCGACCTTCCGAGACAGAGCCGAGTTCGGATCGGCGACCTTCAAGGGCAGCGCCTGGTTCGAGTCGGTGACCTTCCACAGCACAGCCGAGTTCAGGTTAGCGAGCTTCCACAGCACAGCCGAGTTCGGGTCGGCGACCTTCAAGGGTCGCTCCGAGTTCGGGTGGGCGATCTTCAAGGGTCGCTCCGATTTCGGGTGGGCGATCTTCAAGGGCGACGCCAGGTTCGGGTCGGCAACCTTCGAGGGTGACGCCATGTTCGGGTCGGCAACCTTCGTGGATGCCGACATGGTTGGACCATTGGTGTGTGCTGGGCGGATTGTGCTGTCCGGCGCGAAGTTCGGTGGCCCGGTGACCCTCTCATTCGCAACGCGCCGTCTGGAATGCCGTCGCACCCGCTGGTCATCGACAGCGGAGATCCGCCTGCGCTACGCCACGGTGGACTTCTCTCATGCTGTGTTCGAGTACCCCCTCACGATCGCCGCCGAGCCGGATCCGTTC
This sequence comes from Streptomyces capitiformicae, assembly GCF_002214185.1. NCBI lineage: Bacteria > Bacillati > Actinomycetota > Actinomycetes > Kitasatosporales > Streptomycetaceae > Streptomyces > Streptomyces capitiformicae. Next base: position 6,173,992 of record NZ_CP022161.1, read on the forward strand.
GTACGCGCCAACGCGCTGGTGGGCGATCTCTTTTCTAGCGCGCCCGGGCCTGGGGTGCGGGTGGCGTCGCTGCGTGGGGTGGATGCAGCCCACCTGGTTCTGTCTGACCTGGATCTGTCGGGATGTCTGTTCGCCGGCACGGTGAACCTGGACCAACTGAGGCTGGAGGGCGCCTGTACCTTCGACATGGCTCCGCCCATTGTGCGCTGGCGGCGTTGGCCGCCTGTGCGGTTCACCGAGCGGCGCGTCCTGGCCGAGGAACACCACTGGCGTGCTGGCCAGCCGGGTGCGGTACGGGGCTGGAACGTGGCGGTTCTGGGTGCGGGGCGGGTCGGGCCGTTGCAACTGGCGCCGGTATACCGGGCACTGCGCAAGGCGTATGAGGATGGCAAGCACGAACCGGGGGCGGCGGACTTCTACTACGGGGAGATGGGTGCGGCCTGAAAGCCGCTCAGGTCCAGTGAAGACATTCCAGAGGAAGGAGATCTTCCCCGCCAAGTGACCAAGGTGGCGGGCCCCCGGCGAGGCGTGCAGGACCGGTAACGGACCTGTGCGAAGCCCTCGTGAAGAAGCCCCAAGAACACGCAGGCTGTTGCGAGTTACAGGGCCAAGGGGGAGAGCTGAAGGGTGAACGCAAGTGAACCTCTGACGAGGTCTCGTAACCGTAGATGTCGGAACAGTGCAGAACACCGACACAGGACTACTGCTGAGAAGCAGACACGGCACGGCGGTCCGCATTTGCGTCGTGTGGGGTCACCGTGGTCCCGGGATATAGGAGGCACCCGCCCAGCTCGTATCTGGATGGAGCGGAACAGGACAACCCCGTAGAGGTCCGGTCGCACGACCGGTCGGCGGACGGTAACGGAAGCACAACTCCTCTGCGGGCGAAGGAAGGCCCGAGAAGCGAATGCCGCTGGGGTGAAAGCCCAGAGGAAAGGGCGGAGCGCGGCACCTCAGCCGCCGCCTATAACTCGGCGGATACCAGACGTATGTCGGGGCGCGAAAGCGAGCTGACGCGGGCCTGGTGGACCTTTGAAGATGCCAACGCAAAGAGACCGAAAGTCAGGAGACCGGAGTGGACACGGAGGTGACCGAGGTGAACGCTGCGACGGAATCTGAGGCGGCTGACGTGACAATGGCCCTGAGCGACGCCGAGCAATGGCGCAGTACAGACTGGGCTAAGGCAGAAGCGGACGTGCGGCGACTAAGGCAGCGGATCTTCAAGGCGGCACGAGAAGAGGACCCGAAAAGGGTCAGGAATCTGCAGAAGCTGATGCTGCGATCACGAAGCAACACGGTGGTATCAATCCGCCGAGTGACACAACTCAGCGCAGGACGCCGCACGCCTGGAATCGACAGGACGGTGGTGGTCAACGATGAGCAACGAGGAAAGCTCCTGCGGGAGTTAACTGAGGAGCCACGGTTCAGGCCATTACCGGTGCGGCGAGTGCATATTCCCAAGGCGAACGGCAAGAAGCGTCCACTCGGAATTCCTACTATTCGCGACCGAGTGGAGCAGGCCAGGGTGAAGAACGCCCTGGAGCCGGAATGGGAAGCACGTTTCGAAGGGCGGAGCTATGGCTTCCGTCCCGGACGAGGGTGCCATGATGCGGTCGGCGCGATCTTCCAGACCCTGGCCCGCAAGGGCGCGAAGAAGCTCTGGATCCTGGACGCTGACCTGTCCAGCGCGTTCGACCGCATCAACCATGATCGCCTGCTGAATGCTATCGATAATTTCCCGGCTCGCCGAGAGATCGAAGGATGGCTGAAGGCTGGGGTAATGGAGAACGGCAGGTTCGCTCCCACCGAGGAGGGAACGCCGCAGGGCGGGGTGATCAGCCCCCTGCTGCTCAACATCGCACTCCATGGCATGGAAACCGCTGCCGGATACGATCCGAGCCTCACGCAGTTGCAGAGGTCTCGGAAGAACATCCCGACACTGGTGCGCTATGCCGACGACTTCGTCGTCATGTGTGCGACGGAAGCTGAAGCGTGGCAGATCAAGGAGAAGCTCACCGAATGGCTGGAACCGAGAGGGCTGACCTTCAACGACGAGAAGACCCAGGTGGTCCACGCGTCCAAAGGGTTCGACTTCCTCGGCTTCAATGTCAGAAGGTATGGCGACAAGCTCCTGATCAAACCCAGCAAGGCAGCGGTACAGAAGGTCAAGAGGGAGATCACTGGCCGGTGCCAGCGTATGGCCGGCGCCAGAACAACGGATCTGATCCGCAATGTGAACCCTCTGATCAAGGGTTGGTCCACCTACTACCGGAGCGCCGTATCCAGCGAGACGTTCAACAAGCTGGATTGGTGGATGTACAAGCGCCAGTACAGGTGGGGCAAGAAGAGGCATGCGAAGAAGTCACGCAGTTGGGTCAAGAACGCGTACTTCGGCCGCTTCAACCCAACCCGACAGGACAACTGGGTCTTCGGAGACAAGGAGACCGGTGCTTTTATGGGCAAATTCGCATGGACCAACATCAAACGCCACGTGATGGTGAAAGGTGAAGCGTCCAAGGATGACCCGGACCTGGCGGAGTATTGGCGGGAACGAACGCGCAAGCGTAAACACCCCCAAGCTGACGGCAAGTTGGCCGTCAACCTCGCAGCCAAGCAAAGGGGAATCTGTCCGTTGTGCGGACTTGACCTGACCGACGGGGCAACCTATGAACCAGATTCAGTCCGTGACTGGGCCAACTGGTTCCACGCCAGCTACCGGACGATTCACAAGCACCATCTGATCTACCGCTCGCGCGGTGGGTCGGATCATGTGTCCAACCAAGCCTTGGTCCACTCCGACTGTCATAGGAGGCACCACGTCTCCCATGATTACGGTCAACAGCAGAATCACGTGCTGTCCCCGCGGTCTGCTTGAGCCGTGTGCGGGGAAACCCGCACGCACGGTTCTGAGGGGGGCCTCGTCCCGAGAGGGGCGGGGCCTACCCGACAGATGCGCCGCCACGCCGACGACATCCCCCGCAGCGAACGGGGGCTGCTGACCGCGTACTGGGCGCTGTCCGGCTACGGCCTGCGCGCCTCCCGGGCCCTGGCCTGGCTCGGGGCGGCCATGTTCCTCACCATCGTCCTGCTGATGGCCTTCGGCCTAGGGCCTGTCTTCAGTTGTGATCAACAGGCTTGCAGAGGCTGCCGATCCAGATGGTTGCTGCGCGGAGATGGAGTCCGGCGCACTTCCCCCAACCTCACCCCGGGAAGCTGCCCACAATCAGCCGAGATCACTCAACGTAACGAAGCACTACTAGGGCCTGTCGCTCCGATCACGAGAACCGGGCGTGGCTGGGAATATCCGTCCCCAGCCACGCTCGACCGACTGGCGACATCGGCCGGGTTGGTCTCCTGCGCTGGTGAACAGTGCGGTCAGCATGGGCACGCCGTGAGTGAGTGCCTGGTGCGGCAGGGGGCCTGTGGCGACGAGTGAGGCGAGTCCGTGGCCAATGGTCCAGCTTTGTGTTGCCAGTTCCAGCGGGTCGACCTCGTCATGGAAGCGGCTGTTCGTCTTGGCCCGGTCGATGGCGCGGACGAGGCAGTCCAGGGTTTCGTCCGCGGCGCTGGTGTCTTCGAGGTCGAAGCCCGTGTCGAACATGACGCGGTAGAGATCGGGGTTCTCCAAGGCGTTGGCCAGGTAGGCGGCGCCCAGGGCAGCGAGGTCTCGTACCGGGTCCGCAGACATTTTGACGGCTGCGAGTTGGGCGGCCAGGCGTGTGAAGCCTTCTTGCCGCAATGCCTTCCACAGGCCGTCCATACCACCGAAGTAGGTGTAGACGGCCATCGTTGACACGCCGGTTCCGGCGACCAGGGTGCGGAGTGTGACCGGTTGCCTCGTCCGCAGCATTTGTGCGGCCCGGTCGAGCAGCAGGGAGCGGACCGCTGGGTCTTTCGTCCTCGCCATGACTCCACAATACATAGCGCCGCTATGCTTTCATGGGTGCTGGTCTTGCTGTTCCTGACGCCAAGAGGAAGAGGCCGTTCATGTCCGTGACCCTGGTCAATCCCGAGGGGTTGCCGAAGCCCGATGTCTACCGGCAGCTGTCGGTCGCCACCGGATCGAAGCTGGTGTTCCTGGCGGGGCAGGTCGCCCGCGACGCCGACGGCCGGCCCGTGGGCGACGGAGACTTCGCCGCTCAGGTCGAGCAGTGCTATCTCAATGTCGCCACCGCTCTGGCCGGGATCGGTGGCTCCTTCGATGACGTGGCGAAGCTGACCATCTACGTCGTCGACTGGAGTCCCGAGAAGATGCCGCTGCTGGGTGAGGGCGTGGGCCGCGCGGCGGCGAAGCTCGGCATCGACCCGGTCAAGCCGATCACCCTTCTGGGAGTTGCGGCACTGGGGGAACCGGACCTCCTGGTGGAGGTCGAAGCCACCGCGGTCATCGAATAGCCGTATCGCTGCGAGCAGGGAGACCGTGGGGCTGGCCATGTTGAGTCGGGGGGATCTGACGGACGGCGAGTGGGCAGTGCTCGAGCCGCTGCTGCCAGTGAGCAACAACCGGTGCGGCCGGTGGCGCGATCACCGGCAGGTGATCAACGGGATCATTCACCGGCTGGGCACAGGGGTGCAGTGGCGGGAGCTGCCCGAACGCTTCGGCCCGTGGAAGACCGTCCACAAGCGGCACTTGCTGTGGTCGGCCGACGGCACCTGGGAAAAGCTCCTCCGGCACGTCCAGTCCGCCGCCGACACCGAAGGCGGCATCGACTGGAACATCAACGTCGACTCCACCGTCACGCGCGCTCACCAACACGCCGCAGGAGCACCTCAAACTCCACCGCCCGCGCCGCCGAGCCCTTCAAAAGAGGGCCGCCGAAGGCCAGGACGGCGACTGTCGGCCAGCATGATGCGACACGGCCTCCTGGAGGGGGCGGTGCCCCGGGCGAAGCCCTCGGCAGGTCACGCGGCGGACTGACCACCAAGATTCACATTGCCGCGTGACTGGCCGATCAATCACCGCTGCGTGGGCCTTGCACGCCGGGTAAGGCGGTCGACGGTCAGGCGACTGCTGGCTGAACCGTCAAGGTTCCTTCGGCGGTGTCGATCGTGGCCTGAGTGCCAAGCGGGATGGTCGGAGGGTGGAGGCCGTGTCCGGCAGGGAGTCCGCCGAGAACAGGAACACCCAGGCGCGTCAGCCGGTCGCGCAGTACGTCGGCGATGCCCCATCCCCCCAGGGTTGGATCATCGGCATCCTGGTCGAAGCCGAGGAACTGGCCAAGTGCGACACCGCACAGCCCCTCCAGAGCCCCAGTACGGGTCAGCTGGGTCAGTGCGCGGTCGACCTCTCCCAGCCCTGTGCCTCTCTGGTGTTCGAGAAAGAGGATCGCCCCCTCAAGGCTCGGCAGACCGGCTCCGGCCTCGGTGCGGATCGCGTCAAGGTTGCCGCCGACCAAGACACCGGTCGCGGTGCCCTCGACGGTGACTGCCGCGCTGGCTTGGCTGGTGTCCCGGTGGATGATGACAGGGTCGATGGTCATCAGCGCGCGGCGAAGGGCTTCAGCCGACGCCGGCCCGGACCATTCGTCGCTCCAGTTGACGAACGGGCCATGCAGCGAGGCCAGACCGCACCGCGCCCACAGGGCAAGGTGGAGGTGGGTGATGTCGCTGAAGCCGACCAAGGGTTTTGGGTCGCGCCGCAGGGCGTCGATGTCCAGGTCGTCGACGATGCGGTAGGCGCCTTTGCCGCCCCGGGTGGCAAGCACCGCGCGGACTCCCGGGTCTCCGAACGCGGAGTTCAGGTCGAAGACGCGATCCTCATCTCGGCCAGCCATATACCCCCATTGGTCGAAGACGTGCTCGCCCAACTCAACCCGAAGCCCCCATGACGTCAGTAGCTCGACGCCACGGGCGACTCCCTCGCGGCTGGGTGGACTGGCTGGAGAGACGATCCGCACCCGATCCCCGGGCCGTATCCGCGGCGATTGCACGGTCTGATGACTGTCGCAGTTGTCCATGCCGGGATGTTCCTACACCCGCCGAGCGAAGCTCAGTTGACGAAGTACCGATCAGTGATGGACAGGCTGGACAATTGCGCCCTAACCCCGGAGAAGTCACGCGACCTGATCCACAGCATCGCGAACGATCTATGAGAGGCACCGGCATGTTCAGGCTTCACTGGCAGAAGTCCACGTACTGCGGCGACGCCTCCAACTGCCTCCACGTCGCCGCCACCCCAGCCGAGATCCACCTCCGCGAAAGCGACACCCCCCACACCGTCCTCACCACCACCCGCACCCCCCTCCGCTCCCTCATACAGGCGCTCAAAGCAGCCGGGCGGCCTCCGGGATCGTAGGGTGGGGCCATGGCTGTCGAGCTCTTCGCGGGGATCCCCGTCAATGACTACGACGCGGCGCTCTCCTGGTACGGGCGGCTGCTCGGGTCGTCGCCCACGTTCATCCCGAACGACACGGAGGCCGTGTGGGAGCTGGCGGAGCACCGGTATCTGTACATCGAGCACCGGCCCGGGCACGCCGGCCACGCCCTGCACACCCTGTTCGTCGACGACCTGGACGCCCGGGTCGCCGGGATCACCGGCCGGGGCCTGGACCCCGTGCGCCGGGAGACGTACGCGAACGGTGTACGCAAGGTCACCTACCAGGACCCGGACGGCAACGAGATCGGCCTCGGCGGCCCCCCGGTCGAGTGACGGGCGTGGGTCAGCTGGACGCCTCGCCCACGTAGGCGAGCGTTACCGTGTCGCCGCCGTCCTCCCAGGTGATGGTCACCTCGTCGCCGTCGCGGCGGACCGTGCCGAAGATGATGTCCTCGTCGCTGACGTCCTTGGAGGCGAAGGGCTTGAGGGCCATGCGGAAGTTGTTGTCGTCGCGGTAGGCGCCTACGCCGTTCAGGAGGCCCTTGCCGCCGACCATGTCGATGTAGGAGAGGGCGTGCTGGCCCTTGAGTTCGCCGGTGGACTGCTCCTCACCGATCGTGAGGGTCCTGGCCTGGTCGTCCTGCCACTGGCCCTCGACGCCCTTGTCGGGCGGCGTGCCGGTCGAGTCGCCGGCGGGGTCGCTCTCGTCGGGGGTCGGGGAGTAAGCGTCGGTGGCTTCCTCGGTCGGGCTCTCGGACTCGGTCGCCTGCGCCGACACGCTCTGCCGGGGCTTGGCTGTCCCCCCCTCGTCGCCGTCGCCGGTGAGGAGGAAGATGCCGCCGCCGAGCACCGCGATGGCCGCCACCGCCGCGACGACGATCAGCGCGATCTTGCCGCCGTTGCTTCCGGAGGGTGGCGGCGGGGGCGGGTAACCCCCGTACTGCGGACCGTAGTTGGGCGCCCCCGGCATCCCCGGCATCCCCGGCGCACCCGGCGCGCCCCCGTACGGCGGCTGGCCGCCACCCGCGTACGGCTGCTGCGGACCCGTCGCGTACGGGTTCGGCGGCTGACCGCCGGGTGCCGCCGGCGGGGGCGTGTACGGCCCGGGGTACGGCGGCTGCTGGGGCGGCTGGGATCCGTAACCGTCGTACGGCGGTTGACCGGGCGGCTGGGTCATCGGCGGTGTCACTCCTCGGGTCGCATCGCGGCGAGGCAAGAAACACCTGCCTCGAGCGAGCCCCAACATCCACCAGGCCGTCAGTCGTACGCAAGTACGTATCGCGGTTGGTTACGGGGTCAGTACACACCGCTCGGCCACAACTTCGGCCTCCGTCGCGCCGCCAGATCCTCCGCCCAGCCGAAGGCGACGACACAGCCCGTGATCAGCACCCATGTCAGGGCGAGAACCGGCCATGGGCTCTCCAGCAGCCAGGGGAAGTGACGCCACATCACGTCGACGTCCCACAAGCGGTCCCACTGTGTCGCGGCCGCCAGGACACACGTGTTGTGCCAGAGATAGATCGTCACCGCTCGGGAGTTCAAGAGGGTGATCAGTCCGTCCCAGCGGCGCAGGCGAGCCGGCCACTCGGACCATGACGGGCTGATGTGCAGGAGCAGCAGTACCGTGCCGAACGACCAGACGGACTGGGCGAAGGGCATGCTGTCGAGGTCGTTGCCGTCGCCGAAGTCGTGGTTCAGGGCGTACCAGAGTCCGACGAGGGCGATGGCCGGGGCCACCGACGGGACGATGTACCGCGGGAGGCGCTTCAACAGGCCGTCCTGGTGGGCCATACCCAGGATCCAGCAGGCGCCGAACGTGCTGAAGTCCGTCAGACCGGACGCGAACCGTTCGCTGGGGAGGAAGTCCAGGTAGCCGCGCTCGAACGCCGCCGCCAGCGCGATCGGCGCGAGGACCGTCACCGCCGGCCGCGCGCGCAACGCTCGCAGCAGGAGCGGGGACAGCAACACGAACCAGAGGTAGGCGCGTACGTACCAGAGGGGTCCGGCGAAGTCGACGGCCCAGTCCGCGCCGATGAAGCCCTGGACTCCGGGCAGGCCCTCCGCGTACGGCGGGTCGCTGATCGGGAGGATCCAGTAGGTGAGGTGGAACCACCACCAGCCGGGGTGCCCCTCCGCGTCCGGGCCCCAGCCCTGCGCCACCATTCCCGTCACGCCCACGGCCCCCAACAGCCAGATCGGCGGCAGCAGTCGGCGGATCCGGCCCCTGATCACCTGCCCCGGCGGGCGTTTCAGCGAGCGGGCCATCAGGTTCCCGGCGAGCGCGAACATCACGCCCATGGAGGGGAAGAGGAGCGGCAGCCAGGCCCAGCCGGTGAGGTGGTAGAGGACCACGCGGAAGAGGGCGACGGCTCGGAGGAGGTCGAAGTAACGGTCCCGGGCGGGGGTGTTGTTCTCGACGACCGGCGTGGAGTCCGGGGCGGAATCCGGCGTGGAGTCCGGGGCGAGCGTGCTCATGCGACCGGGCTCCCCGTCTTCGGCTCCTGCGGCTGCGGCTGCGCACCCGGCAGCCCCACCGCCCCCGTCCGCCGCAGCTTCTGCCACCGCAGCCGGCCGCCGGTCAGTGCCGTGATCCACGACTGCAACAGCACCACGTACATCAGCTGGCGATACAGCAGTTGCTGGAGCGGCAGCGAGAGCAGATGCGTCATGCGCTCCTTGTCGAGGTGGAACGCGTACGCCGCGCACACCGCCTGGACGGCCAGAATGCCCAGCCACGCGGCGATCGTCTTCTCGGTCGGGCCGAACACGAGCCCGTAGACGAGGAAGACGTCGAAGAGCGGCGCGAGCAGCGGCGCCACGACCATGAACAGCGAGACCAAGGGCAGGCCGACCCGGCCGAAGCGGCCCGACGCGCCCCGCTCGAACAGCGCCGCCCGGTGCTTCCAGATCGCCTGCATCGTGCCGTACGACCAGCGGTAGCGCTGCGACCACAGCTGCTGGACGGACTCGGGGGCCTCGGTCCAGGCGCGGGCCTTCTCGGCGTAGACGACATGCCAGCCGTCGCGGTGCATGGCCATGGTGATGTCGGTGTCCTCGGCGAGGGTGTCCTCGCTCATGCCGCCGACCCGGTCGAGCGCCTCGCGCCGGAACGCGCCCACGGCGCCCGGGATGGTGGGCATGCAGCGCAGGATGTCGTACATCCGGCGGTCGAGGTTGAAGCCCATCACGTACTCGATGTGCTGCCAGGCGCCGATGAGGGTGTCGCGGTTGCCGACCTTGGCGTTGCCCGCGACCGCGCCGACGCGCGGGTCGGCGAACGGCTGGACGAGTTCGCGGACGGTGGACGGTTCGAAGACCGTGTCGCCGTCCATCATGACGATCAGGTCGTGCCGGGCGTTCGCGATGCCCCGGTTGAGGGCGGCGGGCTTGCCCGCGTTCTCCTGCCGCACGACACGTACGTCATGGCGTACGGCGGGGTCGGTGGCGAGTTCGCGGCTGAGCTCCTCGACGATGTCGGCGGTGCCGTCACCGGAGCCGTCGTCGATGACGAGCACCTCGATGGGGTGGTCGCCGGCGACGAGCGAACGGACCGTCTTCTCGATGCACTTGGCCTCGTTGTATGCGGGGACGAGGACGGAGACCGGTTCGGTGACCGGGCCGTTCGGTCCCCAGCGGAAGGCGCGGCGGCGTACCCGGCGGGCGTGTGCGACCGACAGGATCAGCATCAGTCCGAAGCGGGCGAGGACGAGAGCGCCGATGACGGCCAGGGCGACGACGAGGATGCCGGTCGTCTTCTCCGAGGCCTGGACGAGCGCCACCCAGGCCTTGCCCTTCCACAGGCCCACCCCGGTGACCGGCGTGTGTGCGCTGGGGGCGTCGAGCGCCCCGGTGAGGGTGTCGAACTCGTAGCCCTTGTCCTGGAGCCCTGTGATGTACCGGTCGAGCGCGGCGACGGTCTGCGAGCGGTCGCCTCCGGAGTCGTGCATGAGTACGACCCCTCCGTTGCCGTCCTCGGGCATGGACCGGCGGATGATCTCGTCGACGCCGGGCCTGCTCCAGTCCTGGCTGTCTATGTCGCTGACGACGGTGATGTAGCCACGGCTGCCGATGTACTCGGTCACCGGCCAGGTCCGGTTGTCCATGCGCTCGGAGAAGGACGAGTACGGCGGCCGGAAGAGCGAGGTGCGGATGCCGGCGGCGCCCGCGAGGGCGAGCTGGTTCTGCGAGAGCTCCCAGTCGATGCGGGCCTTGGACTGGAGGGAGAGGTCAGGGTGGTTGAAGGTGTGCAGGCCGATCTCGTGGCCCTCGTCGACCATGCGCCGGACCAGGTCCGGGTGGCGGGAGGCCATCGTGCCGGTGATGAAGAAGACGGCGTGGGCGTCGTGCTTCCTCAGGACGTCGAGGACCTTGGGGGTCCACGTCGGGTCCGGCCCGTCGTCGAAGGTGAGGACGAGTTCGCGGTCGGGGACTTCGAGACTGGTCCGGCGCCCCGACCTGGTGTCGATCACCGGGCCGCCGTCGAGGATCTTCTTCGGCACCCGGTCGTTCGCCACGGGCGGCCGTACCCGGTGGTCCGCGAGGATCTCGCTGTGCACATAGCCGCGCAGCATCAGCATCGCCATCAGTGCGAAGAGGATGACGCACGGGAGGAGGTGGCGGAGCGGTAAGCGGGGCGTCGTACGCGTGCGGCGCCGGGCGGCACGCGAGGGCGTGCCGCCGCGGTGGGTGCGGGACATCAGGCGGGCTTCTCCGGGTTCTGCGGGTCTTGCGGCTGCTGCGGGTTCTCCGGGGCGGCCGGGCCGGGCTCGACCGGGGCCGGGGTCTGCGGACCGTCGGCGACCGTGTTGGTGTCGCCGGAGCCGGGGGCCGGGCCGGGCCCGCCGGACTCGGAGGGCGGGGGCGGCGAGGGCGAGACCGAGGGGCTGGGGCTGCCGCCCGACGGTGGCGTCACCGACGCGGAGGGCGTGGGAGTCTGCACGCTCGTGCTCGGCTTGGGCGCGACGCCGGCGCTGGGCCCGGCCGAGGGCTGGGCGCTGGTGGACGGCGTCGGCTCCTTGCCGCTCTTGGCGTTGCCCTTGCCCGAGGGCCCGCCCCGGGAGCCGTCGCCCGGCGCGGTCGTCGCCCCCGAGGGGACGGCCGACCCCGTGCCCGGGCCCGGCGCTCCCCCGTCCGCGGTGTCGGACCGGTCGTCGGCCGACTCGCCCGGCAGCGGCGGTGTGTCCACCTTGCCCGCCGGCTGCTCGTCCTTCTGCATCGGCACCGGCAGCCAGGGCGCGTCCGAGTTCCCCGACACCAGCGTGCCGACGATGACCACGGCGTACGCCGCGCAGGCGGTCCCGACGGCGATACCGAGCCGCCGGTAGAGGTTCCTGCGCCGCCCCGACTCGTCCACGAAGACGGGACCCTCGGAATCCTGCGGGCCCGACCCGCCCTTCGCCGCCGTGCCCGGCCCTTCGGCCACCTCCCGTCCGGCGCCGTCGAGTTGGACGGTCACCTCCAACGGGTCGTGGTTGCGGCCGGGCTGATCGGGCTGTTCCCAGGGTGCCGCCGGGTGAGCGGTGACGGCATCCGGCTGCCGGGGCACACCGAAGTCCCGCTCCACCGGGGACACGGCCCCCGTTCTGGCGGCGGCCTCGGGCCAGATCACCTCGTCACCGGTGATCGACGGCAACGCCTCGTCATCAGCGGCGTTCGACCGCGTCGTCTGCTTCGGCAGGTTGAACCGGTTCTCCCGGGTGCCTTTCGGCCAGTTCTCCACGTGCACGCACTTCCCCCCACGGGACAGAAGCGGGTACGTGTTCGATGCCGGTCCTTCGCACTTTCCTGTACCGGACCGGGCCCCCCGCCCTGTCCGGGGCGCCCCACCCATCACACGCACCCGTGTGCCCATGTAAACGTTTGAGGAATGTGTGGTGATGTGATGTCAGGAGAAGCTCATCATGATGAGTGCATCTGTGGCCGGAATCCACCCTTCCTCTGGAATTGATAGCCATACTTCCGCCCCCGCCAACTCGGCCACCGCCCGCCGCAGCGCATCGAGCCCCGGATGCGCGAGCCCCTTCCGCCACACCATCGAGACAGGTGACAGCGGTACGGGATCGACGAGCGGCCGTGACACGGTGCGCGGCAGGGGAGGAAGGTCCACGACGGCGAGCACGGGAGTGCCCGTCTTCGCCATGAGCCGACCGAACTCCTCCGGCCCCACGGCGAGCGGCACCGGCGGCGCGACCTCGATCCCCCGCCCCTCGAACAGCAGCTCCGCCAGCTCCGTCCACTCCGGCGTACGGGGATTCCCGGCGCCCGCGTACACGCGCTCACCCGCGAGCTCCGCCAGCGGCACGACGTCCAGCGCGGCCAGCCGATGGTCCTCGGGCACGATCACCGCCATCGGCTCGCACCGCACCGGCTGCTGTTCGAGCCGCGCCCGCACCGCCGGTTCGAGCCCGGCGAACCTCCCGAACGACACGTCGAGCCGTCCGCCGAGGATCTCGGCGGCCGCGTACGTCAGCCCGCTCTCGTAGCGCGCCATCAGCTCCAGCTCCGGGGCGAGCTCCCGCGCCCGGTGCAGCACCCGCCGCCCGGTGGCCAGCCCCGACGAGTTGAGATCCACGAGCAGCGGCCGCGCCTGCCGAAACGCGCTCACCAGCTCGTCCTGCGCCTCCAACACCCGCCGTGCGTACGGCACCAGCCGCTCCCCGTCCGCCGTCAGCATCACCTGCCGAGTGGTCCGCACGAACAGCTCCGCCCCCAACTCCCGCTCCAGCCGCCGAATGTCCCGACTGAGCGCCTGCTGAGCGACGTAGAGCCGAGCGGCGGCCCGAGTGAAGTGCAACTCGTCGGCGACGGCGAGGAAGGAGCGGAGAAGACGGGGTTCGACGGCTCGGGGTGCGGCAGACATCCGGCGAATTTACAACTGGGGTGCGTGAATGGCCACGGAGTAAGTGTTGGACGGTTGATCATGCGCAGGGCGACGGTGATCCCATGCCGATATCGCCCCACGAAAGGGCCCACAAGCCCCTGCTCACGGTCACCGCCGACCAACTCGTGGCGGCCGACTTCAGCCCTCGCCGACCCAAGGGGCGCGGGGAACTGCGCGACAAGCCACACACAACCCGCACCCGCCAACGCACCCAACCCCCCGCCCCCTCCCGCGCCCCCTACAGCCACCTGTTCGGCCTCCCCGGAACGCGCCGCTTCGCCGCGGGCGGCATCCTCGCCCGCCTCCCCATGGGCATGTTCAGCGTCAGCGCCATCCTCATGATCGCCGCCCGCCACGACTACGCCCTCGCCGGCGCCGTCGTGGCGACCGGCCTCGCCGCAACCGCCCTGGTCGCCCCCTGCACCGCCCGCCTGGTCGACCGCCACGGCCAGGCCAGGATCGCGGTCCCGGCAACCGCAATCGCCCTCCTCGGCAGCCTCGCCCTCATCGCCTGCGTCCACTGGAACGCCCCCACCTGGACCCTGTTCGCCTCCTACGCGGCGACCGCCACCGCCCCCAACACCGGCGGCATGTCCCGCGCCCGCTGGGCCCACCTGCTGAAGGACGACCCGGCCGCCCTCCACACCGCGAACTCCTTCGAACAGGCGGCGGACGAACTCTGCTTCATGCTGGGTCCGGTGCTGGCGGCCTTCCTCTGCACCACCCTCTTCCCGGAGGCCGGCACCCTGACAGGCGGCCTGGTCTGCATGACCGGCGTCCTGATCTTCGCCGCCCAGCGCGCGACCGAGCCGCCCCCCACCGGCCGTACGACCGCGAGGTCCCCGATCCGCACCCCCGGCTTCCCCTCCCTCCTGGCCGTCTTCCTCGCCATGGGCGCGGTGTTCGGCTCCCTGGAGGTCGTGACGATCGCCTACGCGGACGCCCGGGACAACCCCCCGGCGGCGGGAGTGATCCTCGGCCTGCAGGCGGCGGGGTCATGCGTGGCGGGCCTGGCGTTCGGGGCGCTGAGAGTGAAGGGCTCGGCAGACCGCCGTTTCCTCCACTGCCTCACCGCGATGACGGCCCTGATGGCCCTGCCCTGGCTCACGGCGTCCACCCTCGGCTCCCTCCTCGCCCTGGCCCCCGCCCTCCTCCTCGCCGGCATGGCCACCGCCCCCACCATGGTCACCGCGATGACGATCGTCCAGCGGCGCACCCCCGAGGGCCAGTTGAACGAGGGCATGACCCTCGCCGTCACCGGATTGCTCGGCGGAATCGCGGCCGGATCGGCACTCGGCGGCTGGATGGTGGAACACGGGCCGGGACCGGACACCGCCGGATTCGGCGTACCGGTACTGGCCGCCGGGACGGCCCTGCTGCTCGCCCTGTTCGGCCGCTCGCACAGGATGAGTAGCAGAACGAGCAGCAGAACGAGCAGCAGGGCGAGCGGCACGGCGGGCAGCAGGACCACCGATTTGCCCGCGCCCCATTGACGCACCACCGACTCGCACATAACTTCGCCCGTCGAAGCGCTTCGACGTCACGCATCGAAACGATTCGACTACGCCGTTCGACACCCGTACGGCCGCTGCGTGGCGCCCAGATACGTCCGATACCCATCCGACTCCCCTGGAGGCACAGGATGTTGACGGCACGAAGGCGTGCGACGGCGGTCGCCGCGGTGGCTCTGAGCGGAGCCCTGCTGCTGACCTCCTGCGGTGACTCGGACAGCGGGTCCTCCGACGCCAAGACCCTACGCCTCTGGCACTACGAGGGCCCCGACAGCGCGATGGGCGTGGCCTGGGCGGAGGCCATCAAGGAGTTCGAGAGGACGCATCCCGGCATCAAGGTCGAGTTCGAGGAGAAAGGTTTCGAGCAGATCCAGAAGACCGCCCCGATGGTCCTCAACTCCTCCGACGCGCCCGACCTGATGGAGTACAACAAGGGCAACGCCACCGCCGGACTGCTCTCCAAGCAGGGTCTCCTCACCGACCTCACCGGCGAGGCCACGAAGCGCGGCTGGGACAAGAAGCTCAGCGCGGGCGTCAGAACCACCAGCCAGTACGACGCGAACGGCGTGATGGGCTCCGGCAACTGGTACGGCGTGCCGAACTACGCCGAGTACACGATGGTCTTCTACAACAAGGACCTCTTCGAGAAGCACGGCATCGCCGAGCCGACCACCCTCGCCGAACTCACCGCCGCCATGGACAAGTTCGTGGACGCGGGCATCACCCCACTCGCCAACGCGGGCGCCGAGTACATGGCCCAGCAGTACCTGTACCAGCTGGCGCTGAGCAAGGCGGACCGCGCCTGGGTGGACTCGTACGAGCTGTACAAGGGTAAGTCGGACTTCCATGACGCGGCCTGGACGTACGGGGCGGAGACCTTCGCCGACTGGGTGGAGAAGGGGTACATCAGCGAGAAGTCCAGCGGCACGAAGGCCGAGGACGCGGGCGTGTCGTTCATCCAGGGCAAGGCGCCGATCCTGTTCTCGGGGAGCTGGTGGTACGGCCGCTTCAAGGCGGAGAACAAGTTCGACTGGGGCACCTTCCTGTGGCCCGACACGAACCTCACCCTCGGCTCCGGCGGCAACCTCTGGGTCGTCCCCAAGGGCGCCAAGAACAAGGAACTGGCGTACGACTTCATCGACATCACCATGTCGGAGAAGATCCAGAACCTGCTCGGCGACAAGGGCGGTGTCCCGGTGGCCGCCGACCCGGCCGCCATCACCGACCCGCAGGCCAAGGACCTCATCGCGGACTTCAACGCCCTCTCCGACAAGGACGGCCTGGCCTTCTACCCCGACTGGCCCGTCCCCGGCTTCTACGACGTCCTCGTCTCCGAGACCCAGAAACTGATCACCGGCAGCGCGGAGCCGGACGCCTACCTGGACGCGATCGGTGAGGCGTACGAGAAGGACGTACCGGAGCATTGAACCCTCCCCCAGCCGAAACAGGGGGATTCCTGGCTCAGGTTGCCCGTCCGGTCAGCAGACGGTCAGGTCTCACACCCTCAACACCAGCCGGGTTGGAACCAGCCCGGTTTGGTACTGCAAGCAAAGGAGTTGCTGTGCTGGCTTGGCTCTCGCTCAGCACGGTGTACGCGCTTGGCTCTCACAACGCACGACGCAGGCCCTACCCGATCACGTGGACGGTCCTTCGCCCTGGAGGCGAATCCCCGTTCCTCGCACTGCTCCGCAGGGGACCGATTCGTCCCCGACCTGAAGGCCGCAGCATCCTCGGAGGCATCCAGTGACGGTGACCGTCGAGCGGGGCCGGGGCCAAGGGCGGGGCCGGGGAGGGCGGACCGTCACCAAGAGCCGCCCCGGCCGCCCGCGTCCCCGCGACTCCTACGCCCTGTTCCTCCTCCCCGGCGTCCTCGCCTTCCTCGCCGTGATCGTCGTGCCGTTCCTGATGAACACAGGGGTGAGCTTCACCGAATGGCAGGGCGTGGGGACGCCGGAGTGGTCGGGCCTCGCCAACTACCGGGAGCTGATGGACGACGCCGACTTCTGGGCGTCGTTCCGGCACAGTCTGTTCATGGTGGTCGCCATGGCCGCCGTACCGACCGCGGTCGGGCTCGTCCTCGCCGCCGCCCTGTTCGACCACATCGCCAAGCACCACGGCTCGAAGGTCGTCGCCGTCCTGCGCGCCTGCTTCTACCTCCCGCAGGTGCTGCCGATCGCGGTCGCCGGCATCGTGTGGAGCTGGATCCTCGCCCCCGAGAACGGCTCCCTCAACGAACTCCTCGACGCCGTCGGCCTCGGCTCCTGGCAGCAGGACTGGCTCGGCGACCCGGACCTCGCCCTGTGGTCCGTCATGGGCGTCATGGTGTGGGTGCAGCTCGGCTTCCCGCTGGTCGTCTTCATGGCGGGGCTCGGGCGCGTCGACCCCCAGCTGTACGAGGCCGCCGAACTGGACGGCGCCGGCTGGTGGCGCCGCTTCTGGCACATCACGCTGCCGCAGATCCGCCCGGAGATCCATGTCGTCCTGCTGTGGTGCACGATCGCCGCGCTCAAGGTGTTCGGCGCGGTGTACGTCCTGACCAAGGGCGGCCCCGGCGGTGCCACCGACGTGCCGTCGTACTTCTCCTTCACCACGTTCTTCGAGAAGACCCAGGTCGGTTACGGCGCCGCGATCTCCACCGTCCTGACCGTCATCATCCTCGCCCTGGCCCTGATCGGCCTGGGGCTCCAGACCCGCGCCGAGGACGCCGAGGAGGGGCTCCGCACATGACGACAGCCGTACGCCGCTATCCGGTGCTCGTCGCCCTGGTCATCGCGGCCCTCTTCATGGTCGTCCCGTTCCTGATCGTCGCCGTCAACGCGGTCAAGTCCCCGGCGGAGTACGCCCAGAACGGCCCGCTCAGCCTCCCCGAAGGGATGTACCTGGACGGTCTCAAGGACTTCTGGGAACGCGTCGACTACGGCCAGAAGCTCTTCAACTCCCTCCTGATCAGCGGCTCCGTAGCCGCCCTGGCCGTCGCCTTGTCCATCCTCAACGCGTACGCGATCGGCATCGGCCGCGTCCGGGGCCGTACCTGGGTGCTCGCCTTCTTCGTCCTCGCGAACATGCTGCCGCAGGAGGCGCTGGTCTACCCGGTCTACTACCTGAGCAAGGAAGTCGGCCTGTACGACACCAGGTTGAGCGTGATCATCGTCTTCACGGTGATCCAGGCGGCCTTCGGCACGTACCTCCTGTCCTCCGTGCTCGGCCAGTTCCCCCGCGAGATCATCGAGGCCGCCCGGATCGACGGGGCGGGCAAGTGGCAGGTGCTCTGGCGGATCGTCGTCCCGGTCAGCCGCCCCACCCTCGGCGTCCTGTCGGTCTTCTTCTTCATCTGGACCTGGAACGAGTTCCTGCTCCCCCTGGTCATGCTGATCTCCAACGACAACCAGACGGTGTCGGTGGCGCTCGGTGTCCTCCAGGGCCAGCGTCTGATGGACGCGACGATGACCAACGCGGCCGCCCTCCTCGGTGTCCTGCCCGCCCTCGTCTTCTTCCTCGCCTTCCAACGCACCCTCACCCGCGGCATCGCCGTGGGCGCCGTGAAGTAAGGACCCCCACATGAAGTTCACCGATGGTTACTGGCTGCTCCGTGAGGGCGTGACCGCGGCCTACCCGGCCGAGGTGCTGGACGTCACCGAGTCGGACGGCGTCCTGGAGATCCACGCGCCGACCAGACCCGTCCGCAGCCGCGGCGACCTGCTGAAGGGACCGGTCGTGACGATCAACGCGCACAGCCCGATGCCCGACGTGATCGGCCTCACCCTGACCCACCTCACGGGCGAGCAGCCCCGCGGCCCCGAGTTCGAACTCACCGAGGACGAGACCACCCCCCAGGTCTCGTACGACGACGAGCACGCGACCCTGACCTCGGGCGCGCTGTCGGTCCGGGTCGCGCGCGGCGGCCCCTGGCAGGTCGACTTCCTCGCCCACGGCCGCACCCTCACCACCAGCGGCGCCAAGAACATGGGCATCATGCGGGACGCGACGGGGGCGCACTACCTGCGCGAACAGCTGAACCTGGGGGTGGGCACGTCCGTCTACGGCCTCGGCGAACGCTTCGGCCCGCTGGTCAAGAACGGTCAGGTCGTCGACATCTGGCAGGCCGACGGCGGCACGTGCAGCGAGCAGGCGTACAAGAACGTGCCGTTCTTCCTGACGGACGCGGGCTACGGCGTCTTCGTCGACCATCCGGGCAAGGTGTCGTTCGAGGTGGCGTCGGAGGTGGTGTCGAGGGTCCAGTTCAGCGCGGAGACCCAGGAGTTGACGTACTACGTCATCTACGGCCCGACCCCGAAGGACATCCTCCGCAAGTACACGGCCCTCACCGGCCGTCCGGCGCTCCCACCCGCCTGGTCCTTCGGCCTCTGGCTCTCCACCTCCTTCACCACCTCCTACGACGAGGAGACGGTGACCTCCTTCATCGACGGCATGCGGGAGCGCGCGCTGCCCCTGTCCGTCTTCCACTTCGACTGCTTCTGGATGCGCGAGTACCACTGGTGCGACTTCCAGTGGGATCCACGCGTCTTCCCCGACCCGGAGGGCATGCTGGCGCGGCTGAAGGCACGCGGGCTGCGGATCTGCGTATGGCTCAACCCGTACATCGCCCAGCGCTCGCCGCTGTTCGCCGAGGGCAAGGCCGCCGGTTATCTGCTGAAGCGCCCGGACGGCAGCGTGTGGCAGTGGGACCTGTGGCAGCCGGGCATGGCCCTGGTCGACTTCACCAACCCGGCCGCCCGAGCCTGGTACGCGGCGAAGCTCGAAGCCCTCCTCGCCCAGGGCGTCGACTGCTTCAAGGCCGACTTCGGCGAGCGGGTGCCCACGGACGTGGCCTGGTCCGACGGATCGGACCCGGAGCGGATGCACAACTACTACACGTACCTCTACAACCGGACCGTCTTCGACGTCCTGCGCAAACACCGCGGCGAGGGCGAGGCCGTGGTCTTCTCCCGCTCGGCCACCACCGGCAGTCAGCGCTTCCCCGTGCACTGGGGCGGCGACTGCGAGGCCACATACGAGTCGATGGCCGAGTCCCTGCGCGGCGGCCTCTCGCTCGGCCTGTCCGGCTTCGGCTACTGGAGCCACGACATCGGCGGCTTCGAGGGCACCCCGACACCCGCGCTGTTCAAACGCTGGATCGCCTTCGGCCTGCTCTCCTCCCACAGCCGCCTGCACGGCTCGTCCTCCTACCGCGTCCCCTGGCTCTTCGACGACGAATCGGTCGACGTCCTGCGCACGTTCACCCGCCTGAAGCTCAGCCTCATGCCCTACCTCTACGAGGCCGCGCGCACCGCCCACACCGAGGGCGTGCCGATGATGCGGGCGATGGTCCTGGAGTTCCCCGACGACCCCGGCTGCGCCCATCTGGAACGCCAGTACATGCTCGGCCCGGACCTCCTCGTCGCCCCCGTCTTCAGCGACGAGGGCGACGTCACGTACTACGTCCCCGAGGGCACCTGGACCCACTTCCTGACCGGCGCGGCGGTCACCGGCCCCCGCTGGATCCGCGAGCGCCACGACTTCCTCAGCGTGCCGCTGCTGGTACGCCCGGGAGCGGTGATCCCCGTGGGCGCGACGGTGGACCGCCCCGACTACGACCACGCCGACGACGTCACCCTGCACGCCTACGGCCTGGAACGCGGCGCCCAGGTCACGGTCCCGGTGGGCGAGGCGACCTTCACCGTCGTACGGGAGGGAAACGTGCTGCGGGCCTCGTGCAGCGACCCGCGAGCACCGTGGGGCCTGTCGGCGGAGGGCCGCGAGGTCCGCGCCCGGGCCGGCACCGGCTTCCTGACCATGGACCTCGACCCGGACCCGGACCCGGACCCGTCCCCAGCCCCGGAAACGGCAGGTGAAGCCCGATGGTGAAGATCACTGACGTGGCCCGGCACGCGGGCGTCTCCCCCAGCACCGTCTCCTACACCCTCAGCGGCAAACGCCCCATCTCGGCGGAGACCCGGGCCCGGGTCGAGGCGTCCATCCGCGAACTCGGCTACCGCCCCCACGCGGGCGCCCGCGCCCTCGCCAGCAACAAGTCGAACGTCCTCGCGATGGTGGTGCCGCTACGGGCCGGCATCAACGTCCCGGTGGTCATGCAGTTCGCGGTCTCGGTCATGACGACGGCCCGCGAGTACGACCACGACGTACTCGTCCTCACCCAGGAGGAGGGCGAGAAGGGCCTGCGGCGCGTGGCGGACACCGCCCTGGTGGACGCCCTGATCGTGATGGACGTCCAACTCCACGACCCCCGCCTGCCGTTGCTCCGCGCCCTGGACCGCCCCTCGGTGCTGATCGGCTTCCCCGCCGACCCCGCCGGCCTGACCTGCATCGACCTCGACTTCAAGGCGGCCGGCGAACTGTGCGTGGAGCACCTGGCCGGCCTCGGGCACCGCGTGATCGGCCTGATCGGCTCACCCCCGGAGGTCTACGTCCGCCAGACCGCCTTCGCGCAACGTGTGGTCCAGGGCTTCACCGCGGCCGCCGCCCGCCACGGCATGTCGTCCACCGTCCACCCCTGCGAGGCCACCCCGGCCGCCGCCCGCACGGTCGCCGAGCGCCTCCTGCGCGAACAGCCCGCCCTCACCGGCGTCGTCATCCACAACGAGGCCATCCTGGAACCCCTGATCGACGCCTTCGAACACCTCGGCCTACGCGTCCCCACCGACCTCTCCCTCACCGCCCTCTGCCCGGACGACCAAGCCGAGACCCTCCCGGTCCCGGTCACCTCGATAGCCATCCCCTCGAGGGAGGTGGGCGAGCAGGCGGTACAGCTCCTGATGTCCAAGCTGGACAACACCCCGGTCCCGAGCGCGACGTTACTGAGGCCCAGCCTGACGGCGAGGGCGAGCACGGCCCCGAGGGCCGTATAGCGCCGAGGGCTGTATAGGGGAGGGCTTGCCCGGTTCTTTCAGGGGCGCGGGGAACTGCGCGACAAGCCCTCACTCACCCGCACCCGCCGAACACCCATGTCCGCCCGAGCTACTAGGCGAAAACCCGAAGGAGCCCCGACATGAAAGGCAAGCGAAGAGCCACACTCATAACCACCCTGGCCCTACTAACAGGTCTCGCCGTAACCACCCCCACAACCGCCGACGCCCCGGAATACCCCTTCCGCAACCCCCGACTCCCCACCACCCAACGCGTCAACGACCTCCTCTCCCGCCTGACCCTGGACGAAAAGGTCTCCCTCCTCCACCAGTACCAACCCGCAATCCCCCGCCTCGACATCGCCCCCTTCAAAGCCGGCACCGAAGCCCTCCACGGAGTGGCCTGGCTGGGCGAAGCCACGGTCTTCCCCCAAGCAGTAGGTCTGGCCTCGACCTGGAACCCGGCACTCATCAAGAGAGTCGGCTCCGCGGTCGGGGACGAGGCCCGTGGCTTCCACCGAGCGCGGCGCACCGGCCTCAACCTCTGGGCCCCAGTCGTCAACCCGCTGCGCGACCCCCGTTGGGGCCGCAACGAGGAGGGCTACTCCGAGGGCCCCCGCCTGACCAGCGCCATGGCGACGGCATACGGCACCGGCCTGACCGGCGGCGACCCCGACCACCTCAAAACGGCCCCCACCCTGAAGCACTTCCTGGGCAACAACAACGAGGTCAACCGCACGACAGCCTCGTCCGCCCTGCGCCCCCACGTCCTCAAGGAGTACGAGGAGCCGGCGTACGTTCTCCCTGCGCTGAGGCACACATGACGAAGGCCCCGCTGCCCGAGAGCAGCGAGGCCTTCGCCCACATGGGGTGCCCACACGCGGTGGGATCGTGGAGATGGCGGGAATCGAACCCGCGTCCAACGGTGCGGAATCAGGGCTTCTCCGTGTGCAGTTCGCTGCGCTTTTCTCGGCCCCGGCGATCACGCGAACAAGTCGCCGACGGGCCCAGTCACTGTTAGATTTCCCTCTTCACCCCGTGACCGGGATCAAGGTTTAGTCCCCTAGCTGATGCCAGGATCCGGGTCGGGAACAGCCCCGGGCTGACACTCCCATTAAGTGAGAGGCTCGGTCTCGCTACCTGGATCAGGCGGCGAGAGCGAAGCGCTGCTCGGGAGAATCGCTCTTAACAGTGGCGATTATTTTTTTCGGCCTGTGGTTCACGAGATCATGGCCGCTTCCTCGACACGCTTCCCCTGCTTCGACATCCGCTGTCGAAACCGATCATCCCCATGTTGTTTTATCAATGCTCACACCGGGGTGACCCGGTGTTGGTGCCATCGTACGTGACCAACGCGAGCGCATGCCACCGTATTCCTACGCACGCTGCCTGCGCTTGGCCGCCGCGATCGCGCGGTCCGACTCGCGCCGGTCCTGCTTCTCCCGCAGGGTCTGGCGCTTGTCGTACTCCTTCTTGCCTCGGGCGAGGGCGATCTCGGCCTTGGCGCGGCCGTCCTTGAAGTACAGGGCGAGGGGCACGATCGTGTGGCCCGTCTCCTGGGCCTTGACCTCCAGCTTGTCGATCTCCTCGCGGTGCAGCAGCAGCTTGCGCTTGCGGCGCGCGGAGTGGTTGGTCCAGCTGCCCTGGTGGTACTCGGGGATGTGGGCGTTGTGCAGCCACGCCTCACCCCGGTCGATCTGGACGAAGCCGTCGGTCAGCGAGGTCCGTCCCTCGCGCAGCGACTTGACCTCGGTACCGGTGAGGACGAGCCCGGCCTCGTAGGTGTCGATGATCGCGTAGTCGTGCCGGGCCTTCTTGTTCTGGGCGACGATCTTCTTCTTGCCGCCCTTCTCGCCGTCCCTGGCCTTGGCGGCCGTCCCGCCCTGCTTGGGCTGGGACTCCTTCGGTACGTACATTCCCTTGCTCATAGTGCCGTCCATTTTCGCACTACGGAGGGGGTCGGCGGGAAGCCGATTAACGCCCTGGACCCCGGAACGGCTACTCGGCGGCTACTCGGCCTCGCCGAGCCCGCTCAGTACGGTCTCGGCGCGCTGCACGGCGTCCTCGTCGGCTTCGAGGTCGGGGGTGATGCCACGGCCGTCGAGGCCGCGGCCGGAGGGGGTGCTGTAGTGGCCGACGGTCAGTTCGGCGACGGAGCCGTCGGGGAGGCGGCTCGGCATCTGGACCGAGCCCTTGCCGAAGGTGCGCGAGCCGACGACCACCGCGCGGCCGCGGTCCTGGAGGGCTCCGGTGAGCAGTTCGGCCGCGCTCATCGTGCCGCCGTCGACGAGCGCGACCAGGGGTCTGGTGGTGTCGCCGCCGGCGTCGGCGTGCAGGGCGCGCTGCTCGCCGTCGACGTCGTACGTGGCGACGAGGCCGCCGTCGAGGAAGGCGGAGGCGGTGGTGACGGCCTCGGTGACCAGGCCGCCGGAGTTGCCCCGCAGGTCGAGGACGAAGCCCGAGGCCTCGGCGGCCTGCTCGACGGCGGCCCGCACCATGTCGCCGGAGCCCTTGGTGAACGCGTCGACCTTGATCACGCTGACCCCGTGGGCGAGCCTGCTGACGGTCACGTCCTCGGTGGACAGACGGGCCCTGCGCAGGGTCTCCCGCCACATCCGGGTGCCGCGCTGCAGACCCAGCGACACCTCCGTGCCGGCGCTCGCGGCCTCGGCCTCGTCGCCGCGCGCGTCGCCGCGCAGTAAGGAGACGACCTCGGTGACGGGACGGCCGTCGACCTTCTCGCCGTCGACGCTGACCAGCCGGTCGCCGGTGCGGATCCCGGCCTCGTCGGCGGGCGAGCCCTCCTGGACCCGGGTCACCTCGATACGGCCGTCGCGCTCCAGCCGGGCCCACAGCCCGACGCCGGTGTACTCGCCGTCGAGGGCCTCCTGGAACTCCTCGTACTCGCCCTCGGAGTAGACCGCGCCCCAGCGGTCGCCGCTGCGGCTGACGGCGCGCTTGGCGGCCTCCATGGGGGACTTGCCCTCGGCCATGGCCTGCGCGGCGGCGTCGGCGACGTCCTGCCGCCGGTCGGCGCGTACCTCGCGTGCCGTACCCGCGGCGGCGGTGGTCGCCCCGTACGGGCCGTCGAAGGAGCCGGTCGCGGCACCCATGGCGAGCACGGTCGCGAAGACCAACGCCAGCGCCGCCCCGCGGCGGATGCGGCGGGTTGAAACAGAAGGGGTCGCGCGCAGCGCGTCGGACAGGGCGGTGGCGGGCGACGGGCGGGTGAAGAGGTCCGGGCCTGACATGTCGGCGAGTCTAGGACAAGGCGAAGGGCCGTACCGGAGCTTGCCGGTACGGCCCTATTGGCGTGCGTCACACCTTCAGGTACTTGCGCAAGGCGAAGAAAGCGGCCAAGGCGGGCATCAGGAAGCTCGCCGCGAGGATGAGCGGCAGCTTGGTGAGGACCGCGTCCCAGCCGACGAAGTTGATGAGCGGAAGGTTCGTGGACAGTGACACTCCGTTGTCGATCACGAAGTACTGCCCGAGGACCAGGAAGCCGCAGGCGAGCGTGCCGCCGATGACGCCGGCGACCGCGGCCTCCATGATGAACGGCGCCTGGATGTAGAAGCCGGAGGCGCCGACCAGCCGCATGATGCCGGTCTCACGACGACGGCTGAACGCCGAGACGCGCACCGTGTTGACGATCAGCAGCAGCGCCACGACCAGCATGACCGCCATCACACCGCGCGCCGCCCAGTTCAGATACCCGAGCAACTTGAAGAGGTTGTCCAGGATGCCCTTCTGGTCCTGCACCGACTGCACCCCGTCACGCCCGTTGAAGGCGCTCGCGATGACCTGGTACTTCTCCGGGTCCTTCAGCTTGATGCGGTACGACTCCTGCATCTGGTCCGGGGTGAGGCTGCTGGCCAGCGGCGAGTCGCCGAACTGCTCCTTGTAGTGCTTGTACGCCTCGTCCTGCGACTCGTAGGCGACGTTGTCGACGACCGACATCTTGCCCAGGTCGGACTTGATCTGGTTCTTCTGCTCGGTCGTGACCGCGCCCTTGGCGCAGTTGGGGTCGGACTCCGCGTCGCTCTTGTTGCACAGGAAGATCGACACGTTGACCTTGTCGTACCAGTAGCCCTTCATCTGGCTGACCTGGTCGCTCATCAGCAGCGAGCCGCCGAACAGGGCGAGGGACAGGGCTACGGAGACGATGACCGCGAAGGTCATGGTGAGGTTGCGGCGGAGACCGACTCCGATCTCCGACAGTACGAACTGGGCGCGCATGGCGTCTGGTCAAGCCTTTCCGTGGACAGTCGTCATCAGACGCGGTCAGTGCTGGTAGCCGTAGACGCCGCGCGCCTGGTCGCGGACGAGGCGGCCCTTCTCCAGCTCGATGACGCGCTTGCGCATCTGGTCCACGATGTTCTGGTCGTGGGTCGCCATCACCACGGTGGTGCCCGTCCGGTTGATCCGGTCGAGCAGCTTCATGATGCCGACGGAGGTCTGCGGGTCGAGGTTGCCGGTGGGCTCGTCCGCGATCAGCAGCTTGGGCCGGTTCACGAAGGCCCGCGCGATCGCCACGCGCTGCTGCTCACCACCGGACAGCTCGCCCGGCATCCGCTCCTCCTTGCCGCCGAGCCCGACCAGCTCCAGCACCTGCGGCACGGACTTGCGGATCTCACCGCGCGACTTGCCGATCACCTCCTGCGCGAAGGCGACGTTCTCGCCGACCGTCTTGTTCGGCAGCAGCCGGAAGTCCTGGAACACCGTCCCGAGCTGGCGGCGCATCTGCGGCACCTTCCAGTTGGACAGGCGCGCGAGATCCTTGCCCAGGACATGCACCTGCCCCTGACTGCACCGCTCCTCCCGGAGGATCAACCGCAGAAAGGTCGACTTTCCGGAGCCGGAGGACCCCACGAGGAACACGAACTCGCCCTTCTCGACCTCCAGGGACACATCCCTGAGTGCGGGGCGGGTCTGCTTCGGGTAGACCTTGGACACGTTGTCGAATCGGATCACGGATGCACCACAGGCCGTCGGGGAATGGATGACGGTGACTGTACCGCTACCCCGGCTCGGTAAGGGGCGCGGGACGTCTCGCCCTTCTCTCGCAAGGACCCCGCGCTTAATTTCCGGGAACCTGGCACAGTGGAGTGATGGACCGGCGACGAAACAGGAACGTCCCGGCGCCGCGAAGCGTTGAGGTATGCGTGTGAGGCCACTGCTAGGAGGGCGAGGCGCATGACGTACGACCGGTTGGTGTGCGCGAACTGCGCGTCGCCCGTCGCCGAGGGCCGCTGCCACGTGTGCCGGGCCAGCCGTGAACGTCTCCAGCAGGAGAACCCGTTCGCGGCCCTGAGCCCGATGACGCTGATCGCCCTGCTGGCGATCCTGATAGCGGCAGTTGCACTGCTGGCCCACCAGACGGCATAGAACTAGCCGGACGTACGACGACGAAGGCCCGGGGCTGGCTGCCCCGGGCCTCATCTCTGTCTGTGCGGCTGTACGCGAATGCGTTACGCCGCGGCGCCACGGCCGGCCATGAGGCGCGGCAGCATGCGGAAGCCGATACCGCCGGCGATCATCGTGGCGGCGCCGACCAGCAGGAACGTGGTCTCGGCGGCACCGGTCTCGGCGAGCTCGCCGCCGTTGCCGGTGCCCTGGGCCTCGGCCTCGGACCCGGTGTCGGTCAGCTGCGAGGAGCCCTCTTCCTGGACGACCTCGTCGTTGCCGCCGTCGGGGTCGGTGCCACCGGAGGTGGAGTCGTCGCCGCCGATGGTGGAGGAACCGCCGCCGGTGCTCTGGTCACCGGAGGTGCCGTTGGACGAGCTGCCCTCGGACGTGCCGTTGGAGGTGCCGTTCGAGGTGCTGCCCTCGGACGTGCCGTTGGACGTGCCGTTCGAGGTGCTGCCCTCGGACGTGCCGTTGGACGTGCCGTTCGAGGTGCTGCCCTCGGACGTGCCGTTGGAGGTCCCGTTGGACGTGCTGCCGTTGGACGTGGTGCCCTCAGAGGTGGTGCCCTCGGAAGTCGTCCCCTCCGACGTGGTGCCTTCAGAGGTGGTCCCCTCGGAGGTCGTACCCTCCGACGTGGTGCCCTCCGTGGCGCCGATGATGGTGTTGCCGTCCGTGGTGCCGTCGGTGTCGCCCCCGGTCTGGACCGAGACACCGACATTGGCGGAGACACCGTCGTCGGTACCGACACCGATACCGACGCCGAGGTCCAGCGCGGAAGCGGCACCCGCGGCGGTCAGCGACGCGCCGGCGGCGATCACGGCACCCGCGGCGATACGCGCCACGCGGATCCGCGTCTTCTTCGTCATATGGCTGCTACCCCCAGTAGCTGATCAGTAAATGGAGCAGCGCCCGGGGCCGCGATCAACGGGGGCAGTCGCTTGGTCTCGAAGTTCCCCGGTTCACATGCGCCCCAGTAATGCGCATGCCATCCGCCAGCCTTCCCACTTTTCGCAGCAACGTCAAGGTCGTTGCGTACGCGATGTCCCGTTCACCGCTTTTGACGGCAGCAAGGTCATGTGAGTGTGACGTAAAACCCAGACATCCTCACACAGACAAGGCAACTGCCGTCCGAAGAACGGCAGTTGCCTTGTCGATAAAGCGCTGAAACTGTCGGGGGTTTTCTCCCGCTACTTCTCCTGCTGCTTGCGCCAGCGAATTCCGGCCTCCAGGAAGCCATCGATCTCGCCGTTGAACACGGCCTCGGGGTTGCCCACTTCGTGCTCGGTGCGGAGATCCTTGACCGTCTGGTACGGGTGCAGGACGTACGAACGCATCTGGTTGCCCCAGGAGTTGCCGCCGCCGCCCTTGAGCGCGTCCATCTTGGCCTGCTCCTCCTGCCGGCGCCGCTCGAGGAGCTTCGCCTGGAGGACGTTCATGGCGGTGGCCTTGTTCTGGATCTGCGACCGCTCGTTCTGGCAGGAGACGACGATGCCGGTGGGGAGGTGGGTCAGCCGCACCGCGGAGTCGGTGGTGTTGACGCCCTGA
This sequence comes from Streptomyces capitiformicae, assembly GCF_002214185.1. Taxonomy (NCBI): domain Bacteria; kingdom Bacillati; phylum Actinomycetota; class Actinomycetes; order Kitasatosporales; family Streptomycetaceae; genus Streptomyces; species Streptomyces capitiformicae. The sequence goes on from NZ_CP022161.1 coordinate 6,202,513, forward strand.
CCGCCCGGCCCGGACGACCGGTACACGTCCACGCGCAGCTCGGACTCGTCGATCTCGATGTGGTCGGTCTGCTCGACGACGGGCAGCACCTCGACACCGGCGAAGGAGGTCTGGCGGCGGCCCTGGTTGTCGAAGGGCGAGATCCGGACGAGCCGGTGGGTGCCCTGCTCCACGGAGAGCGTGCCGTACGCGTACGGGATCTGCACGGCGAAGGTGGTCGACTTGATGCCGGCCTCCTCCGCGTACGACGTCTCGTAGACCTCGGTCTTGTAGCCGTGCTGCTCCGCCCAGCGCAGGTACATCCGCTGGAGCTTCTCGGCGAAGTCGGCGGCGTCGACACCACCGGCCTCCGCGCGGATGTTGACGAGGGCCTCACGGGCGTCGTACTCGCCGCTGAGGAGCGTCCGGACCTCCATCTCGTCCAGCGCCTTCCTGACGGAGGCGAGCTCCGACTCGGCCTCGGCGCGGGTGTCCGGGTCGTCCTCCTCCTCGGCCATCTCGAAGAGGACACCGAGGTCGTCGATACGACCGCGGAGCGCCTCGGCCTTCCGCACCTCCGCCTGGAGGTGGGACAGCTTGCTCGTGATCTTCTGCGCCTCGTCGGGGTTGTCCCAGAGGGACGGCGCGGCCGCCTGCTCCTCGAGCACGGCGATCTCTGCCCTCAGCTTGTCGAGGTCCAAAACGGCCTCGATCGACTCCATGGTCGAGGAGAGGGACTTCAGCTCTTCGGATACATCGACGACTGCCACGCCCCCAGCGTAACGGCTCCGCCGAGTAACCAAGGCGGGGTGGCCGCAGCGTGGGGTACGCACCGGGCGCCGGGACACGCCCTGGGGGCTGCCGCCCCCAGACCCCGCTGGGGGATGAGGGGGTGGCTGCGATGCGTGTTGTATGCGCGGGTGGGTGGGGGTTGCTCGCGCAGTTCCCCGCGCCCACCTGCCAGACAATCCGCACCCCCGAGCTCTCGGGCGCCGGGCAGTCAGGGGTTACCCGGAGCTGAATTCTTCGTGTCGGACGGCGCCGTACCGTCGTCGCCCCCGGAGGTGACCGCCCAGGCCCCCACTCCCACCGCGGCGACCAGCGCGACGGCCGCCGCGCTCAACGTGATCCGTCGCCGCCGAGCCACCGCGGAGCGGTTCCGCGCGGACCCCGGCCGAGGCGCCCCCGCCGGCCGCGGCACCCGCGCGGTCCCCCGCGCACCCCCGGCCAGCTCATCCGGCCCCGGCACCCGCATCGACGTATGCGTGTCCCGGTTGGAGTCCGGCTTCGCACCCGGCACGAGCGGCACGGCCCCCCTCCGCACCCGCTCCCGAGGAGCCGCGGCCTCAGCGGAAGCGGGAGCCTCCTCGTACGCGTCCCCGCTCTCCGTCCCCGGCTCGTCGACATCCAACGGCGGCATCCCCGCCAGCAACGGCAGCTGCTCCCGCAACCGCGCCGCCAGCTCGGACGCCCGCAACCGCGAGGCCGGCGCCTTGGCCAGACACTGCACGAGGAGCTGCCAGAGCTCCTCGGGGATTCCGGGGAGAGGGACGACCGTCTCGGTGACGTGCCGGCGCAACACCGCCCCGGGATGTCCCCCGCCGAACGGCGTGAAGCCCGCGAGCAGCTCGTAGAGCACGGTCGCGAGGGCGTAGATGTCGACGGCGGCCCGCGGCGGCAGGCCCTCCACGATCTCGGGGGCGAGATAGTCCGGCGTTCCGATGATCTTCGTCGCACGGGTGCGGCGAGGAGAATCGATCAGCTTCGCGACGCCGAAGTCGGTCAGGAGCGCCGGGTGCGCGCCGCCGGGGCCGAGGGGGCCCTGCATGTCGAGGAGGACGTTCTCCGGCTTCACGTCCCGGTGCACGACCCCGGCCGCGTGCGCCGCCGCCAGGCCGTCGGCGATGTCGGCCACTATGGCGACCGCCGCCTCGGGGGCCATCCGCCGCTCCCGCTCGAGGCGGGTGCGCAGATCCGTGCCCCGGACGAGGTCCATGACGAGGGCGAGGTCGTTGCCGTCGACGACGAGGTCGCGTACGGACACCACGTTGGGGTGGTCGAGGCCCAGGAGTGCGGTGCGCTCCTGGACGAAGCGGCTGACGAGTTCCTGGTCGGACGAGAGGTCCTCGCGCAGCAGCTTGATGGCGACGGGGCCCTCCGGGCCCTCACCCAGCCACACCGTGCCGGCGCTGCCCCGCCCCAGAATCTGGTTCGCGGTGTACCGGCTTCCGATCTTCCGTCCCAAGACTGCTCCTACAGGCCGCGTGTTGGCGACAAAGCTACGCGCCCGAAGAGCCGACGTTCACCGCCGAGGCGGAAATCACCCCTCAGATGTCGACAAATCCCCAACCTCAGCTGCCGACGGACCCGCGCCCCAAGGGACTTGGGGCGCGGGGGGTCGGGGGTTACTGGCCTGTGTCGCCGCCGGAGCCCGTGCCGGGGTCGTTGCCCAGCTCGCCGATCCAGTCGCTTGCCGTGCTGAACCAGTCCGTGAGCTGGGCCCACCAGCTCTTGGTGGTGCCGACCCACTCCTGCAGGGGCGTGAACTCCCAGATCAGCCAGCCGCCGACGAAGAGGAGGACGATCATGAAGAGGCAGCCCTTGAGGCAGCCGAGGCCCGGGATCTTCATCGGGTTGGCGCTGCGCCGGCGCGGCTCGCGGGGCGGCCGGGGCTCGCGCTGCGGGCGCGGGGCGGGCTGCTGGGGCTGCGGGGCGGGGGCGTAGCGCTGGGGCTGCTGACGCTGCGGCTGCTGGGGCTGCGGAGGTGCGTAGCCCTGTTGCTGCTGCGGCTGGCCGTAGCCGGGGGCGCCCTGCGGCGGGCGCTGCTGGCGGCGCGGCTGCTGCGGGGGCTGCTGGGGCGGGTGCCCTGCCTGCCGCTGGGGGCGGCGGCGCAGCGGGTCCTCGCTGGGGTCGAGGTACTGGACCTGGGTCTGCTCGTTGCGGTCGCGGGCGGCGCGGAGCTGGTTCTGCCAGGGGTGAGGCTGCTCGCCCGGGTCGTGCTGCGGCACGGGCGGCATGACGGAGGTCGGGTCGGCGCCGCCCGGCCCGCCTCCGGGCCGGCCGCCGGTCTGCGGGAGTACGGCGGTGGGGTCGGCCGCGCCCGCGGGCTGGTTGCCCGGGCCCGAGGTGTGCGGGAGCACGCTGGTCGCGGCATTCGGGTCGTACGAGCCGGCACCCTGCGGCAGTACCTGCGTCGGGTCGGCCGAACCGAACGGCTCGGGGGCGCCGGGCACCTGCGCGGGCGCCGGGTCGGGGGCGAGGATATGGCCCACACCCTCGGCGGCGGCGATCTGCATCGAGTTCGCGTGCACGCCGACGCCCTCGGCGACGATGCGGAGCGCGCGGGCGAGGTTGACGGCGCTGGGCCGTTCCATCGGGTTCTTGCGCAGACAGCGCTCGATGACCGTCCACAGCGGGTCGGGGACGGTGGACGGGCGGCGCGGCTCGGCGCTGAGGTGCTGGTGCAGCACTTCGAGGGAGGAACCGCCGCTGAACGGCGGGCGCCCGGTGACCAGTTCGTACATCAGGATGCCGGCGCCGTAGATGTCGACGGCGGAGGTCTGCGGCCGGCCCTCGGCGGACTCGGGGGCGACGTACGCGGGCGTGCCGACGAACTCGCTGGTCCGGGTCAGGCCCGGGGAGTCGGCGAGACGGGCGATACCGAAGTCGGTCAGCATCGGGTGCATCTCGCCGCCGTCCTGCTTGAGCAGGACGTTGGCGGGCTTCAGGTCGCGGTGGACGACGCCGTCGGCGTGGCTGGCGGCGAGCGCGTCGGCGACCTGGGCGGTGAGCAGGGCGGCGCCGACCGGCGTGAACGGGCCGTTCTCACGGAGGTAGCGGTGCAGGTCCGGGCCGTCGACCAGGTCCATGACCAGGGCGAGCAGATCGCCCTCGACCACCAGGTCCCGTACCCGCACGATGTTCGGGTGGGTGAGCCGGAGCAGCACGGAGCGCTCCCGCAGGAACCGCATCACGACGTCCGCGTCGTTGGCGAGCTCCTCCTTGAGCACCTTGATCGCCACGGTCTCACCGGGCTGTCCCGGCACCGCCGCCTCGGCCCCCGCGGTCTCTCGCTGGCGGGCGCGCCAGACAGTGCCTGTGGCGCCGCGTCCAAGCGGCTCCTCAAGGAGGTACTTGCTCCCTACCGGCCGCACGTCATGCGCTCCCTGCTGCTTGCTTGGCTGGTCCGTCCTCGTCATTCGGACGCTCCGACCCACTGTAGTGGGGCCGTCCTCGGGACCGGCTGTTGTCTTCCTGTGGTGTTCGTCCACGGGTCCGTCCACGCGAGTACGTACGCGTACCCATGTGTGTTCGATGGATAGACGCTCACCCATGGGCCGCTGGTTGCCTATGCGGACGCGACCGATCCCGAATGCGGACATGAGAGGGACGTGACCGATCTCAAGTGATCAACTGCCGGGCATTGGTCAGGCACTTTTGGGGGCAGAGCCGACCAATCAAGATCACTTGGCGGTGGGCGGCGGGCGTGTTGTCAGTGGCAGGTGCGAGGATGCCTCCAGTACTGGCCGACGTGCCCGTGAGCGGTGGGGGAAGTCTGCGGTGGGGACCGCGCAGTCTCGTCCTCGTCGTCCCGGGTGCCCGCGCGGAAGGGACCGCTGACGGCGATGCAGATCCGGCTGACCGTCGTAGACCCGCTGGGACCGGCCTCGGAGCCCCGAGGACGCGCCACGGCCTGCGACGTGCTGGTCACGGCGCCCGCCGGGACGGCCCTCGCCGCGGTGGCCTCGGGCCTGGCCTCCGCGGTCGGCGAGGGCGGCGCCGAGCGGCTGGAGCGCGGCCGGGAGGTCGGCGGCGGCCAGGTCGTGCTGTACGCCGGCGCCGAGCGGCTCGACACCCAGCGCTGCACCCTGGGCGAGCCGCCCCTCATCGACGGCGCCGTGCTCTCCCTGGGCGCCCCCGCCGAGCCGGGCCCCGAGGTCGACGAGGCCGCCGCCCAGCTGCACGTGGTGGCCGGCCCCGACGCCGGCGGCGTCCACCTGCTGCACGGCGGCAAGATCCACATCGGCCGCTCCGCCGACGCCGACGTCCCCCTGGACGACCCCGACGTCTCCCGCCTCCACTGCGCGGTCACCCTCTCCGCCGACGGCCGCGTCTCGGTCGTCGACCTGGGCTCCACCAACGGCACGACCCTCGACGGCAACCGCGTGGGCGACCGCCCGGTGCGGCTGGCCCCGGGCGCGCTCCTCCGTATCGGCGAGTCCGCGCTCCGGCTGGCCTCGTCCTCGGGGGTGCGGGGGGTCGGGACGGCGCCTGACGGGGAGGGGCATGTCCGGGTGAGGGTGCCGGCGGGGCCGGGGGGTGGTAAGGGCTTGGGGAGCGATGCGGGTTCCGGCTCCGGCTCCGGCGTTTCCACCGGTTCCGGCTCTGGCCCTCGCTCGGGGAGCGTCTCCCGGATTGTGCCGGGGCAGGGCGGGGCCCCGGGGATCGAGCGGACGGCGGGGGACGCCGGCGAGGGGGCCGGGCGGGACAGCGTTCGTATGGCGACGGGCGAGATGCGGGCGGAGGCCTTCGGCGGCGGGGCCGGGTCGGTGGCTTCCGGTGACGTGGGGGCCGGCGATGACGTGACCGGGGCCGAGGCCGGTGACTCCGGCAGTCGGAAGAACACTCCCCTCCGGGGGACGGACGTGCCGCGTGGGGTGCGTAAACGGGGTGGGCTCGGGCGGTGGGCGCGTCGGTTGACCGGGGCGCGGGGCCAGACGGACGCCGAGCACGATCCGTATGAGTACGACTCCGAGTACGACGAGGACGAGCGCGGCGCGATGGCGTCGGTGCTCCCGGCCGACGGGGAGCGACTGCCGGAGACCTGGCCGGACCCGGCCGCGCTGCTGCTCACCGCGCTGGGGCCCGGGGCCCGGCTGTGGGAGCGGGGGCCGGGGCACCCGGAGGCGCTGACGGTGCGGCTGGGCACGGCCGACCGGGCCGCGCCGGACGGTTCGGGGCTGCTGCCGGCGGTGCCGGTGACCACCGGGTTGCGGGAGGTCGGCGCGCTGGGGCTGGCGGGGCCGCGCCCCCGGCTGCTGGGGCTGACCCGCGCGGTCGTGGCCCAACTCGCCGCGCTGCACTCCCCCGACACCCTGGAACTGGTCCTGATCAGCGCGGACCGCTCCCGCCCCGCCGAGGAACGCACCGCCGACTGGTCCTGGCTCGGCTGGCTCCCCCACCTCCGCCCCGCCCACGGCCAGGACTGCCGCCTCCTTCTCGCCTACGACCGCGAACAGGCGACGGCCCGCCTGGACGAGCTGCTGCGCCGCCTGGAGGACCACGCGGCGGACACGGCGGAGCCGAGGAGGCACCAGGTCGACGGCGCCCCCGGCGGGCGAGCCGTGCGGCGGCCGTCCTGGGCTCGCGAGGACGACACGGCGGACGGTGGCTTCGTGGGGCCGTACACCGTGGTGGTCGTGGACGGGGATCCCGGGGGTGCGGATGTGCGGGAGGCCGTGGTGCGGCTGGCGCAGGACGGGCCCGTCGCCGGTATCCATGTCGTGTGCCTCGCCGAGGCGGAGGCCGCGTCGCCCGCCTCGCCGGTGACGGAGACATACGCGGCGGCCTGCGAGGTCTCGCCCGCGTTCCGCGCGTGCGGGGCCGTAGCGCTGCTCAGCGGTGATGTCGCGACGGCGCTGCGGCTGTTGCGCGTCGCACCCGGGTACGGCGGCACGCATCCCGACTCCGCCCCCGCCCCCGCCGAGCACGGGCGTGTCACCGACCCCGGCGTCGCGGCGGGTCGGCCCCGCGCCAGGCACCCTGCCGAGGCGGACACCGGTTCCGTGAGTCCTACGCACCCGAACCTCGACCTCGCCCGAGCCGCGCGGCCCAGTGCCGAGGAGCGCACACACCCCGGCACCCAGGACCTCGCCGCGCTCTCGCCGGACCGGCCCGGACTGCTGAACCACGGCACGGTGGCCACGTTGGACGCCGTGTCGGCGGCGTGGGCGGAGCGGTTCGCGCGGGCGCTCGCGCCCCTGCGTACGGACGGGGCGGCCGGGGACCGGCAGACGGCACGGGTCTCCGCGCCGTTGCCGCAGTCGGCGCGGTTGCTGGACGAGTTGGGGCTGGCGCGGGCCACCCCGGCGTCGCTGATGGCTCGTTGGGCGGACGCGGCCGACGACACGGCGGCGCTCGGCGGGCGGGCCTGGGCCGTGCTCGGCGCCGGGCCGCGCGGGCCGGTGTCCGTGGACCTCGTCTCCGAGGCCCCCCATCTGCTGATCGAGGGGCCGCCTGGCAGCGGTCGTACGGAGCTGCTGCGGTCCATCGCCGCGTCGCTGGCCGCCGCCGAGCGGCCCGACCGGCTGGGGATCGCGCTCGTCGACGGGCGGGACGGTGCCGGCACCGGTGCGCGGGGCCAGGAAGGGCTGGCGGTGTGTACCGATCTGCCCCATGTCGGTACGTATCTCGTGGCCACCGATCCTGTCCGGATGCGGGAGTTCGCGCAGTCGTTGAGCGCCGAGCTCAAGCGGCGTGCGGAGATGCTCGGCGGGCTCGGGTTCGTGGAGTGGCACACCCGGCGTGAGCTGTCGGGTCGGATCGTTCCGCAGCGCGCGGCTGCCTCCGGCGCCGCCGACCTCGACTCGTCCTCCAGCTCCACGCTGCGGCTGCGGCCGGGCGCCGGCGCCGGGCGCAAGAGCGGCGAGCAGGACGGCAAGGGGGCCGCTGGAAAGGCCTCGGAGTTGCCTCGGCTCGTCGTGATCGTCGACGACCTCGACGCACTGCTGTCGCCCGCGCTCGGCTCCACGGGGCGGCCGGCCGCCGGGTCGGTCGTACGGTCGTTGGAGGCCGTGGCCCGGGAGGGCGAGCGGCTCGGGGTGCATCTCGTCGCCGCCGGTGCGGGTGGGCGCGTGGACGGGAGCGAGCTGGGGCGGGCCGCCGGGGCGCGGGCCGTGCTCAGCGCGCCGGTGCCGGGGCCGGACGAACCCGCGCCCGGGCGGGGGGAGTTGCGTGGCGAGGGCGGTCGAGTGACCGCCTTCCAGGCGGGGCGGGTGACGGGGCGGATTCCTCGTACGGCGACCCTGCGGCCCACGGTCGTGCCGTTGGACTGGGCGCGGATGGGGGATCCGCCGGCTCGGCGGTCCGTACGGGAGTTGGGGAACGGGCCTACGGATCTGGCCTTGCTGGCCAGTGCGTTGGATCGGGCGGCACGGGAGGTGTCGGCGGTGGGGATGCCGTCGTTGCTGTGAGGGCACCCGGCGGCTGTGGCTGAGAGGGGCGGCAGCGCCCCGTAAGGGGCACGGGGAACTACGCGAGCAACCACACTCGACCGGTACCCGGCCGCGGCGAGGCGCCCCCTGGGCGATTAGCCCATTCGGCGGCGAACGCTGGACCCCATGGTCACGACGCGGTCACGATGACCCAGTTGACACGACAGGCGCTCTTGCCGCCTCAAGGCACGCGGCGTAGACCAGAGCGCACGGGACAGCGATCCAACGTTCGACGACGCGCGGAGAACGGGGTCAGTGATGCGCAGCACACTTCGTACACGCAAGCCCAATGCCAAGCCCCATCCCAAGTCCGCCAAAGCCCTCGCGGCGCTCGCCGCAGGCGTCCTCGCCCTCTCCCTCACCGCGTGCGGCGGGGACGACGGCGGTGACGGCGGCGACAGCGGAACCGGCAACAACGACGGCGCGGCACCCTCCGTCCAACTCCCCAAGCTCGACGGCCAGAAGCTGGAGGTCGCGGCCGTCTTCACCGGTCCGGAGCTGGAGAACTTCCAGAAGGTGCTGGACGAGTTCGAGAAGCGCACCGGCGCCACGGTGAGCTTCGTGCCGACCGGCAACAACACGTCGACCTTCCTGGGGACGAAGATCGAGGGCGGCAAGCCGCCGGACGTCGCCTTCCTGCCCCAGGTCGGCGTACTGCACCAGTTCGCCGAGAAGGGCTGGGTCAAACCGCTCGGCAGCGAGGCCCAGGCACAGCTGGCCAAGAACTTCTCGCAGGGCTGGCAGGACCTGGGGGCGTACGAGGGCAAGCAGTACGGCGTGTATGCGAAGGCCGCCAACAAGTCCCTCGTCTGGTACAACACCGCGTCCTTCGAGGCGGCGGGGATCACGGAGGAGCCGAAGACCTGGGACGAGTTCCTCCAGACCGCGCAGACGCTGTCCGACGCCGGTTCCCCGGCTGTCTCCATCGGCGGCGCCGACGGCTGGACGCTCACCGACTGGTTCGAGAACGTGTATCTGTCGCAGGCGGGTCCGGAGAAGTACGACCAGTTGGCGAAGCACGAGATCAAGTGGACCGACCCCTCCGTCAAGGAGGCCCTCACCACGCTCGCCGGGCTGTGGGGCAAGGACGACCTGCTCGCCGGCGGAGCCTCCGGCGCGCTGCAGACGGAGTATCCGAAGTCCATCACGCAGACGTTCGGCGGTGACACGCCGGCCGGCATGGTCTTCGAGGGCGACTTCGTGGCCGTCACCATCAACGGCGACACGGACGCGAAGATCGGCACCGACGCCAAGGTCTTCCCGTTCCCGGCCGTCGGCGACGAGTCCCCCGTGGTCACCGGCGGCGACGCGGCCGTGGCGTTGAAGGACGGCGAGGGCGCGCAGGCCCTGCTCACCTTCCTCGCCTCGACCGACGCGGCGGAGATCTGGGCGGCGCAGGGCGGCTTCCTCTCCCCCAACAAGGAGATGGACCAGGGCAGTTACAAGGACGACGTCACCCGGGAGATCGCCAAGGCGCTGCACGCGGCGGGCGACGACTTCCGCTTCGACATGTCCGACCAGGCCCCGGCGGCGTTCGGCGGCACCCAGGGCACCGGCGAGTGGAAGGACCTGCAGGACTTCCTGAAGAACCCCGACGACGTGGCCGGCGCCCAGAAGAAACTGGAGACCGACGCGGCGAAGGCCTACGGGAACGGCTGACGGCGCCTCCATGTCGTCCGCTGCCGTGACGAAGACGGCGGGGGGCTCCGGCGACGCGCCGACGCCCCCCGTCGCACCGCGCAAGAGCGTGACGGGTACCCGGCTGTGGGTGGCGGTGCTGTTTCTGCTGCCCGCGCTGGTGCTGCTCGGCGCGCTCGTGGTCTACCCGATCGGGTACTCGATCTGGCGGAGCCTGTTCGACGCGAACGGCTCGGGCTTCGTCGGCCTCGACAACTACGCGGAGATCTTCTCCGACGACGCCACCCTCGTCGCCGTACGCAACACCGCGATCTGGGTCGCGGTCGCCCCGGCGCTCGTCACCGCCCTCGGTCTGATCTTCGCGGTGCTGACCGAACGGGTGCGCTGGGGAACGGCGTTCAAGCTGATCGTCTTCATGCCGATGGCGATCTCGATGCTCGCCGCGGGCATCATCTTCCGGCTGGTGTACGAGCAGGACCCGAACCAGGGGGTAGCGAACGCGATCGTCACCTCGGTGCACGACACGTTCGCCGACGAGTCCGTCTATCCGAAGGCCCGTCCGAACGCCCAGGTCAGCGACCTACGGCCGTCCGGCGGCGGTTCCTTCACCACGGAGGGGACCGTACGAGCCGGCACCCCGGCCCTGCTCCCCCTGGTCGGTATCGCGCCGGGCCGCCTGCCCGGCGACCCGCAGGACGCGAAGGCTGCCACCGGCAGCGGCATCACCGGCACGGTCTGGCTGGACTTCCGGCTCGGTGGCGGCGGTGAGAAGGGGGCCGTCGACCCGGGCGAGAAAGCCCTGGAGGGCGTCAAGGTCGAGGCGGTGAAGGACGGCGAGGTGGTCGCCACCGCGACCAGCGGCGCCGACGGCACCTTCAGCCTGCCGACGTCGGCCGAGGGCGCCCAACTGCGGCTTCCCGGCTCGAACTTCGCGGCACCGTACAACGGCATCGACTGGCTGGGCCCGACCCTGGTCACCCCGGCCGTGATCGGCTCGTACGTGTGGATGTGGGCGGGCTTCGCGATGGTGCTGATCGCGGCGGGACTGGCCGGTGTGGACCGGAACCTGCTGGAAGCGGCCCGGGTCGACGGGGCGAACGAGTGGCAGGTGTTCCGCAAGGTCACCGTGCCCCTCCTGGCGCCGGTCCTGGTCGTCGTCCTCGTCACGCTGATGATCAATGTGATGAAGGTCTTCGACCTCGTCTACATCATCGCGCCACAGCCCACCCAGGACGAGGCCAACGTCCTCGCCCTGCAGCTCTATCTGGTGTCGTACGGCGGCGGGGGCGACTTCGGGCTGGGCAGCGCGATCGGTGTGGTCCTGCTGCTGCTCGTGCTGCCGGTGATGTGGGTCAACATCCGGCGACTGCGGAAGGAGCGCCAGCGGTGACCACCCTCGAAACCCCCGCGCCCCGAACTCCCCTCCCCGAGTCCCCCGTACGCGCCAAACGCTCCGTGGCCGCCCGGGTGGCGAGCCGCACCGCGGGCGGGGCGCTGCGGGTCTTCCTCCTCCTCGTGGCGGTGTTCTGGCTGGTCCCGACCTTCGGCCTGCTGGTCTCGTCGTTCCGCGACCCGACCGACATCTCCACCTCCGGGTGGTGGAAGGTGTTCTCGGCCCCGGCCCAACTCACCACCAAGAGCTACGAGTCGCTCCTCGAGAACGACGACATCACGAACGCCCTCTTCAACACCATCTGGATCACGGTCCCGGCGACGCTGCTGGTCGTCCTCATCGGCGCGATGGCCGGCTATGCCTTCGCCTGGATGGACTTCAAGGGCCGCGACTGGTGGTTCATGGTCGTGGTGGGGCTGTTGGTGGTGCCGGTGCAGGTGGCGCTGATCCCGCTGTCCGGCCTCTTCCGCGACCTCGGGATCTTCGGCGACATCATCGGCGTCGTCCTCTTCCACGTCGGCTTCGGACTCCCGTTCGCGATCTTCCTGCTCCGGAACTTCTTCGCCGAGATCCCACGCGAACTGCTGGAGGCGGCCCGCCTGGACGGTGCCGGCGAGGTACGCCTGTTCACGACAGTCGTACTCCCCCTCGCCGCCCCGGCGTTGGCCTCCCTCGGCATCTTCCAGTTCCTGTGGGTATGGAACGACATGCTGGTAGCCCTGGTCTTCTCCAGCTCCGGCTCCCAGCCCCTGACGGTCGCCCTCCAGCAGCAGGTACGCCAATTCGGCAGCAACATCGAAATCCTGGCGCCGGGTGCCTTCATCTCGATGGTGATCCCGCTCGCTGTTTTCTTCGCGTTCCAGAGGCAGTTCGTGTCCGGGGTGATGGCGGGGGCGGTGAAGTAGGGGCCGGGCGCGCCAGAACTCGGCAGGTTGGGGTTCGTTGGCGGGTGCGGGCGAGTGGGGGTTGTTCGCGCAGTTCCCCGCGCCCCTAAAAGAGTGGGGGCACTCCCCGGCTTTCAAGGGGCGCGGGGAACTGCGCGATCAGCCACGAACCACCCGCAGCCGCCCGACACCCGCAGCCCCCGAGCTCTCAGGCAGGGGTTGAAGGGGGCGCAGCCCCTGGGGAATGGGACGGGTAGGGGCGGCGGGGGCGAAAACCGCGCGAACCCCCCACCCCCACCCACCAGTTCGCCCCCATACGCCCCCCTCCCCCAGCCAAATCCCCCGTATGGAACACGCACCGTAACCAAATCATCCCATCGGCCGTTTCCGGGCAGTATGCCCACGCCGACCCACGGATGTCCCTCTTGCCCAGGTTCAGTGTCATCGTCCCCGCGTACAAGGTCCAGGCGTACCTGCACGAATGCCTGGATTCCGTGCTCTCCCAGTCCTTCACCGACCTCGAACTGATCGTCGTGGACGACGCCTCCCCCGACAACTGCGGAGCGATCGCCGACGAGATCGCGGCCCACGACCAACGCGTACGCCCCCCGGTGCGCCTGCGCGAAAACGCAGGCCCGGGTGCCGCCCGCAACAAGGGAATGGCGTACGCCAGAGGCGACTACCTCCTCTTCCTCGACGCCGACGACACCCTCACCCCGGGCGCGCTCCAGGCGATCGCCGACCGCATCAAGGAGACCGGCGAACCGGACGTCCTCGTCCACGACTTCGCCCACGTCTCCTGGTCGGGCACCCTCGCCCTCCCCGTCCGCAACGACCGCGCCCTCCAACTCACCGAACAGGGCCCGGCCCCCTTCCTCCTCGACGACCGCCCGGGCCTGCTGAACGTCACCCCGGTCGCGTGGAACAAGGCGTACAAGCGGGAGTTCGTCGAGGATCACCACTTCCGCTTCCCGCCCGGCATCTACGAGGACATGCCCTGGACGTACCCGGTCCTGATGGCCGCCGAGTCCATCGCCACGCTCAGCCGGGTCTGCGTCCACCGGCGCCGACGCCGCCACGGCAGCCTCCTCGCGGCGACCACGCGAGCGCACTTCGACGTGTTCGAGCAGTACGACCGGGTGTTCGCGTACGTCGACGAGCGCCCTGAACTGGCGCAGTGGCGCCCCTTGCTCTTCCGCCGCATGGTCGACCACCTCACGTCCGTGTTCTCCCAGCGCCACCGGCTCCCACGCGAGGCGCGCGCCGAGTTCCTGCGCACGGTTCGCGCGCACTGCGCCCGCTACCGCACCCCCGGCACCCCCCTCCGCGCCCGCGCCCGGCTGCGGTACACGCTCCTGCGGCTGGGCAGCCACCGCGCCTACCGCGCGCTGTGGGCCGCGGCACGGCTGGTCCGGGGCGCCGGACGCCTGGTACGCGGCCCGGCCGGACTGCTGCGCGCCGCCGGCCTCCGCGTCCACTACCGCGTCCAGCGCCTCCTCCCGCTGCGCGCCAACCGGGCGGTGTTCTCCGCGTACGGCGGCCGGGGCTATGTGTGCAGCCCCGCCGCACTCGAGAACGCGTTCCGTACGTACGCCCCCGGAATGCGCACCTCGTGGGTCGCGCGCCCCGAGCACCACCACACGCTCCCGGTGGCGACCCGCCGTGTGCTGCCCGGCTCGATGGCGTACTGGACGGCGCTCGCCCGCTCCAAGTACCTGGTGAGCAACGTGGACTTCGACCACCGCCTGGTCAAACGTCGCGGTCAGGTCCTCCTCCAGACCCAGCACGGCACACCGCTCAAGCACATGGGCCTCGACCTCAAGGACCGCCCGGCGGCCGCCCGCGGCACGGACTTCACCGCCGTGCTGCGCGGCAGCGACCAGTGGGACTACGTCCTGTCCGGCAACCGGCACTCCACCCTCGTCTGGGAGCGGGTCTACCCGTCCGCGTACGCCACCCTCGAATACGGCTCACCGCGCAACGACGTGTTCCTGAAGGCGACTTCGGCGGACGTGGCGCGACTGCGCGAGCACCTCGGCATCCCCGAGGGCGCGGTCGCCGTCCTGTACGCCCCCACCCACCGCGACTACCGCCACTCCCAGCGCACCCACCTGGACCTCGAACGGGTCCTGCGCGAACTCGGCCCCCGCTTCGTGATCCTGGCCCGCGCCCACCACTCGTACGACGCCCCCCTGACGGACCTGGCCCACGGGCGCCTCCTCGACGTCACCGCGTACCCGAACGTGGAGAACCTCTGCCTCGCCTCCGACGCCCTGATCACCGACTACTCGTCCCTGATGTTCGACTACGCCAACCTCGACCGGCCGATCGTCATCCACACCGAGGACTGGGAGGCGTACGAGGCGGCGCGCGGGACGTACTTCGATCCGCGGTCCTTCCCGCCGGGCGCGGTGGCGCGCAGCGAGGACGAACTGATCGACATCTTCGCGACGGGCCACTGGCGGGGTTCGCGCTCCGCGCAGCTTCGGTCCGCCTTCCGGGAACGGTTCTGCCCATTCGACGACGGGAGGGCGGCGGAGCGGGTGGTACGGCGGGTGGTCCTGGGCGACACGTCCACACCGCAGATCGTGCCCCTGTCCGCCCGCCACCCCGTCCCCTCGGCCGCGGCCGCCCGCCCCGCCTCCCCCCTGGCAACGATCCCGGGTCAGTCCCAGCCGGACCCGGACGACTCCTTCCGCACATAGCCGACGGGCAGTTTCTTCGCCCCCGCCGCCCGTACCCGTTCCCATCGTGCGGGTTGTCGTTGGTTGCTCGCGCAGTTCCCCGCGCCCCTGAAGGGGCGCGGGGCTGTGTCGATGTGCGGCTCTGCCGCGTGGGCGCGACAAGCCCCCACCCACCGGCAGGCACCCCCTCCCACCAGACACGAACCCGAGAGGAAAGAATGCCCCGTTTCAGTATCATCGTCCCGGTCTTCAAGGTCCGGGACTTTCTGCGTGAGTGCCTCGACTCGGTACTGGAGCAGTCGTACCGCGACCTGGAGGTGATCGCCGTAGACGACTGCTCAACGGACGGCAGCGGCGAGATCCTCGACGCATACGCCGCCCGCGACCCCCGCGTACACGTGCTGCACCTGCCCGCGAACGTCGGCCCCGGCCGAGCCCGCAACGCCGGCCTGCCGTACGCGACCGGCGCCTTCCTCCTCTTCCTCGACAGCGACGACACGCTCACCCCGGGCGCCCTGCGCGCGCTGGCCGACCGGCTGGACGAGGCCGGCGACCCCGACGTGCTGGTCTTCGACTACGCCCGCGCGTACTGGTGGGGCGGAACCAGCCGGAACCCCCTCGCACACGTCCTGAAGGCGGCCGGGGACGGCACCTTCACGGTCGCGGAGCACCCGGAGATCCTCGATCTGCTCCCGGTCGTGTGGAACAAGGCGTACCGGCGGGAATTCGTCGAGGAGCACGGCTTCCGGTTCCCGCCCGGCCACTACTACGAGGACACGCCCTGGACTTTCCCGGTGCTGCTCGGCGCCGGGCGGATCGCCACGCTGAACCGGATCTGCGTGGGGTACCGGCAGCGGCGGCAGGGCAACCTCCTGTCCATCACCGGCCGGGGGCACTTCGACGTTCACGACCAGTACGAACGGGTCCTCACCTTCCTGGCCTCCCGGCCGGAGGCGGCGCGCTGGCGGCCGTATCTGCGGCGCAGGATGGCGGAGCACTGCCTGGACATCCTCGACCGGCCGGACCGGGTACCGGCCAGGGACAAGGGGGAGTTCTTCCGGCGGACGGCGGAGCTGTCCCGGAAGTACGGGGCGGACGGGTCGGACGGGTCGGACGGCGAGACCGTGCCTCCCGAGTTCCGGGTACTGGAGGGCTGTTGGGCCGGTTATCGGGCCCAGCGGCAGGCCCGGCGGGTGCGCGAGGCGCTCGGCGCGGGCGGTGAGGTCGTGCGCAGGGCGGGAGCCGAGCGGCTTCGGCGGAGCTGGTCCCTGGTGCACGAGCGGCTGCCGCTGGACCCGAATCTGGCGGTGTACTCGGCGTTCTCGCACCGGGGCGTGCTCGGTGATCCGGCGGCCGTGTACCGGGCCGCCCGTGAACTGGCGCCGCACATCCGCGGGGTGTGGGTGGTGCGGCCGGAGCGGGTGGCGGCGCTGCCTGCGGACGTCGAGTACGTGACGCCGGGCTCGCCCGAGCATCTGCGGCTGACCGCACGGGCGACGTACTTCGTCGACAACGTCACCTTCCCCTGCATCCTGACCAGACGCCCGGGCAGCGTGCACATCCACACCCACCGGGGCACGCCCCTCAAGTTCACGGCCGCCGACCCGCTGCACGAGCCGGGCGCCCGGCTCGGCCTGGACGTACCGCGGATGCTGCGCCGGTCCGACCGACGGGCCGACCGCTGGGACTACAGCCTGGTCGCCAACCGCCACTCGGAGCTGGTGTGGAGCAGGGCGTACCCGCGCGGTTTCGCCTCGCTGCGCACCGGGAGCCCGCGCAACGACGTCCTCGTGAACGCGGGGCCGGACAGCGGCGCCGAGGTGCGTGCGCGGCTCGGCATCCCCGCCGACCACACGGTCGTGCTGTACGCCCCCTCACCCCGCGACCACCGGCGCGGCGGCCACGTCGAGCGCTTCGACCTCGCCCGGTTCGCCGAGGACCTGGGCCGCAGCCTCGGCGAGGCCCACACCCTCGTCGTACGGCTGCATCCGTCGCTCGCGGACGGTCCGGCGCGCGGCTTCGGGCTGGCCGAGCTGCACCGGCGGGGAGTCCTGGTGGACGCGACCGACGAGCCGCACGTCGAGGAGGTGATGCTCGCCTCCGACGTCCTCGTCACGGACTACTCGGCCCTGATGTTCGACTACGCCAACCTCGACCGGCCGATCGTCGTCCACGCCGACGACTGGGGCGCGTTCACGGCCCGCCTGGGCACGTATTTCGACATCACCGCCGACCCGCCCGGCCATGTGTCCTACTCCTACCGGGAGTTGGCCTCGCTGTTCGACGCCGGGCAGTGGCGGGACACCGAGTCGACGCGGCTGCGGACGGGCTTCCGGGAGCGGTACTGCGAGTTCGACGACGGGAGGGCGGCCGAGCGGGTGGTACGGACGCTGATGCTGGGAGAACCCTTCCAGGCACCGCAGCGACTCCGCGCCCCTGGAGATCCAGGGGCGCGGGTCAGGCGGGAAACGAGCCGCTCGATTACTCGATGACCAGCTCGACCGGGATGTTGTTGCGGGTCGCGTTGGAGTAGGGGCAGACCTGGTGGGCCTGCTCGACGAGCTTGCGGCCGGTGGTCTCGTCGACCGTGTCGGGCAGCTCGACGCGGAGGGTGACGGCGAGGGCGAAGCCGTCGCCCTGCTTGCCTATGCCGACCTCGGCGGTCACGGCCGCGTCGCTGACGTCGACCTTCGCGGCGCGGCCGACGAGACCGAGGGCGCTGCCGAAGCACGCGGCGTACCCGGCGGCGAACAGCTGCTCCGGGTTGGTGCCCTGGCCGTTGCCGCCCAGCTCCACCGGCATGCTCAGCGCGAGGTCGATCTTGCCGTCGTTGGTGACGGCGCGGCCCTCGCGGCCGTGGGTGGCGGTGGCGACAGCGGTGTAGAGCGCGTCCATGGGAGAACCATCCCTTTCACAGTTCACATCACGTCCGGCGATCCGGTCCGACCGCCGTTCACGGACCCCAGTAGAGCACACAATTCAATTGTCCACAACTGAATGGTGGGCGACGCGGTATCCTGGACCCATGACCACGAGCTCCACCCCCTCTCAGGAGATCGCCGAGGAGGACTTCCTCCGTCTCGACCGGCAGATCTGCTTCTCCCTGCACGCCGCCTCGCGCGCCTTCAACAGCGTCTACCGCGTGGCCCTGAAGGACCTGGGGATCACCTATCCGCAGTACCTGGTGATGCTGGTGCTGTGGGAGCAGGGCGAGCTGCCCGTGAAGAAGCTGGGCGAGCGCCTGCGGCTCGACTCCGGCACCCTCTCCCCGCTCCTGAAGCGCCTGGAGGCGGCCGGCCTCGTACGCCGCGAACGCAGCGCCCGCGACGAACGCTCGGTCGAGGTACGCCTCACCGAGCAGGGCACCGCCCTGCGGGAACGCGCCCTGGCCGTACCGCGCCGCATCGCCGCCGCGACGACGCTCGACATCGAGGAAATCCGAGACCTACGGGACCGCCTGAACCGCTTGACGGCAGCACTGGACGAGACGGCGTGGGAGAAGCCCGCTTAAGACCTCCGGCCGAGTAAGGGGCGCGGGCTGTATCACATTGCGGCTCCGCCGCGCGGGCGCGATCAGCCCCCACGCACCCGCAGTCGCGCCTCCACCCATCGGACCGAGCTCTCAGGCGACACAACACCCCGCATCAATTCCCCGCCAACAGAATCACCCATCTCTCAACGGAACCCCACCCCCCTCCCGAGCCATCTTCCCAACGGGCAGTGAAGCCGCCCTGAACGGAAATTACGTACACACCTCTGGGGCCCGAGGCACACATGACGGTTCAGCCAGCGCACACGCAGTCGCAAGTCACCGTCGTGGTCATCGGCTACGACGACGCCCCCCACGTCGCGGACGCCGTGCGCTCGGCGCTCGCGCAGGGCCCGGCCGTCGGCGAGGTGATCGCGGTCGACGACTGCTCGACCGACGGCAGCGGGGAGTTGCTGGAGCGGCTGGCCGTCGACGAACCACGCCTGAAAGTCATCCGGCGCCCGACGA
Source organism: Streptomyces capitiformicae (assembly GCF_002214185.1). Lineage (NCBI taxonomy): Bacteria > Bacillati > Actinomycetota > Actinomycetes > Kitasatosporales > Streptomycetaceae > Streptomyces > Streptomyces capitiformicae. The sequence continues at coordinate 6,221,301 of NZ_CP022161.1, forward strand.
ACAGCGGCGGCTGCGGCACCCCGCGCAACGAGGGCCTGCTGGCCGCGACCTCCCCGTACATGATGTTCCTGGACAGCGACGACGTACTGCCGCCGGGTGCCGTGGACGCGCTGCTGGACGCGGCCGTGCGGCACGACGCGCCGGTCGCGGCCGGCCTGTGCCTGCGCAAGGAGCTGCCGTCCGGGCGCGAGACTCCGTGGCAGCCCGAGCTGTACACCCGGCGCACGCTGGTCGCGCACCCCGCGCGGCGCGTACGCCTGGTGCACGACACCCTCTGCGTCAACAAGCTCTATCGCACGGCTTTCCTGCGTGAGCGAGGCATCCACTTCCCCGAAGGACGCTTCCCGTACGAGGATTTCGTGTTCGTCGCGCGCGTACTGGCCGCCGGGCCACGCATCGCCCTCGTCCCCGACCCGGTGTACGTCTGGCACGTGCGCCGCTCGGCGGCCCGGCTGTCCATCTCCCTGGACCGCTCCGGCATCGCCAACTGGCGGGCCCGCGTCGACGCCGACCAGCTGTCGTACGACATCCTGCTGGGCGCTGGGGAGAAGCGGCTGGCGCGGGCGACCCGGGTCCGCTTCCTCGACCACTCGCTGCGGATGTACGCGCGCGAACTGGACCTGCGCGGCGCGGAGTACCGGCGTGAGTGGTGGACCCTCACGCGCGCGTACCTGTCCTCCTTCGACGAGGGCGACTTCACTCCGGCGCCCGCGCCCGGCCGGGTCGTCGCCAGGGTGATACTCGCCGCCGAGGAGCCCCGCGACCTGGGCCGGCTGAAGGAGATCGCCGCCCGTCCGGCACGGCTGAACCCGCCGTACGCGCGCGCGGGTGACGGCTCCCCCGTCTGGTCGGCGGACCTGCCCCAGGTCGAGCTGGACCACCTCGTGATCCGCCCCGTACATCTGCTGCCCGCCGCCGTCGACGCGGAACTGCGGCCACGCGCGCGTGGGACCACGCTCCGGCTGCGGTTGCACGAGCTGTACGGGCGGATGGCGGACGCCGGCCCGCAGACCATGGAGGTGGAGATCACCGAGCGGGACACCGGGCGGGTGGGCTTCACCGGTACGACGCCCCTCACGGCCCACCCGGAGCCCGAGTCCGGCCACTGGTCGGCCGAGGTACCCCTGGACCTGGAGGCGCTGGGCAGCGGCACCTGGGACCTCCGGGTGCGGGTGCGCTTCAAGGACGGCACCCACCGGAACACCACCGCCCACGCGGTCGCGGGCACCGGGCTGCTGCGCCGGCGCGCGCTGCCGAGCGCACGCCATGGTGTGCTCCTGGTCCAGCCGTACGCGACCCACGCGGGGGCGCTCGCGGTCCGGCTCGCGCCCGGTTGGCGCGGATTGACCGAAGTGCTCCGCCGCCGCCTCAAACGACTGCTTCACTGACACTCATCACCTGCCCATACCTGCCCATACCTGCCCATCACCTACGAAGGGACGGTCGTCCATGACCTGGCTGATCACCGGTGGCGCCGGCTACATCGGGGCGCACGTCGTGCGCGCGATGCTCGACGCGGGCGAACAGGCCGTCGTCTACGACGACCTGTCCACGGGGATCGCCGAACGGGTGCCCGAGGCCGTGCCGTTGGAGGTCGGCTCCACCCTCGACGGGGAGCGCCTGGCGGACGTGATCCGGGACCGGGGCATCACCGGCGTCGTCCATCTCGCGGCGAAGAAGCAGGTCGGCGAGTCCGTGGACCTGCCGCTGCACTACTACCGGGAGAACGTCGAGGGCCTGCGCACCCTGCTCTCCGCCGTCACCGACGCCGGGGTCGCCTCCTTCGTCTTCTCCTCCTCCGCCGCCGTCTACGGCATGCCGGATGTCGATCTCGTCACCGAGGAGACCCCGTGCGTGCCGATGAGCCCGTACGGCGAGACCAAGCTGGTCGGCGAGTGGCTGGTACGGGCGACGGGCCGGGCCACGGGCCTGTCCACGGCCTCGCTGCGCTACTTCAACGTGGCGGGCGCGGCCGCGCCCGAACTGGCGGACACCGGCGTCTTCAACCTCGTCCCCATGGTCTTCGAGAAGCTCTCCGAGGACGCCCCGCCCCGGATCTTCGGCGCCGACTACCCGACCCCCGACGGAACCTGTGTCCGCGACTACATCCACGTCGTGGACCTCGCCGAGGCCCATGTCGCGACCGCGCGACGGCTGCGCGAGACCCCGGGCACGGACCTCACGCTCAACATCGGGCGCGGGGAAGGCGTTTCGGTGCGCGAGATGATCGACCGGATCAACGCGCTCACCGGCCACGACACCGAGCCCGTGGTCGTGGACCGGCGCCCCGGCGACCCCGCACGCGTCGTCGCGTCCGCCGACCGGATCGCCACGGAACTGGGCTGGAAGGCACGCCACGGCGTCGACGACATGATCTCGTCGGCGTGGGCGGGCTGGACCCTGAACCACCCCGGGAAATAACCCCTGTACGCCCCTGCGGAATTCCCTGTGAAGCACGGTGAAGCAGCACGGCATGTGGCGATATTGACGTCGCGCGGGAACTGAACGGTGACGGTCGTTCGTGTGTAATGAGAGAAACGAACGGAAGCGAACGACGTATCCGACAGGGGCGTTACGGGGGTAGCGACGATGCCGGTCTGGGACATCGATCCGATCAACGTGCAGACCACACTGAACTCGACCGGTGAGGCGGCGGGCGGTCTGGAGAAGGCCGCCAACTCACTGGTGACGAACGTGGCGAGCGCGGCCGAGTCGGCCGGTACGGCAGTGCCGGGCGGCCAGTTCAGCGGGCCCATGATCGGCCCGGTGGTCGCCGGCACCCCGCGTGTGCCGGTCGGCCCGGTGGCGGCGGCGCTGAGCCAGTATCTGTCGGACCGGCAGCAGAAGCTGGCGTTCATGGCGCAGCGGACCATCGACTCCGTGCAGGGCGCGGCGGACGCCACCAACGCGTACGTCACCGGCGACCTGGACATGGCCGCCCAGCACCAGGCCAACGCGCTGAAGGCCACGGTGGTGCCCCCGCCGCCGGGCGTCGACGGCAACGGCAGCGGGCGGGGGCCGCAGTGAGCGACGACATCCCCGTCATCCCGGAGGAAGTCCCCGAGTTCACCGGCAACCTGGAGCTGTTGGAGCAGAACATCGCGGGGATCCGCTCGGCCGGGACCTCCCTGAAGGACTCGGGCTCGGCGATCCACACCCGCTTCGGCGGCCTCTCCGCGTACTACAAGGCCCCGGAGGCGGAGCAGCTCTTCGCGACGACCGCGCCGGTGGCGGCCAAGGGCGAGGAGTTCTCCACCGAGCTGGGAACCGTGGCCTCGGCCCTCGACGACTACGCCGCCGCGGTCGGCCCGCTGAAGGCGAGGTTCGAGCAGCTCCGCCAGGACGCGATCGGCTTCCGCAACCGCATCGCGGGCGACGACGAGTGGCGCGCGGACGGCGACCTCGTCGAGGAGAACAACAACCGCCGCTCCGACATCAACGCCGCGTACGCCGCCTTCCAGGCCGCCGAACGCGACTGCTACAACAAGATCATCGCCCTCATCGGCGGCGAGCCGCTCATCATCAACGACGGCTCCAGCAAAGAGAACATGTACGGCTTCCGGGGCGAGGACCTCGACAACGCCGGCGGTCTGCCCTGGGGTGACCCCGTCGAGGAGTCCAACCCCTGGTACTACATCCACGAGCACGCCTGGGACTTCACCGTCGGCTTCTTCGTCGACGGAGTGTGGGGCACGATCAAGGGCCTCGGCACCCTGGTGGGCTTCAACGGCCTGGACGCGGCGGGCCAGGCCTGGGTCGGCCTCGGCAAACTCGCGACCGGCATCGTCATCACCGCCGTACCCGTGGTCGGCGCGGCGTACTGGCTGGCACCCGACGACAAGCTCCCCTCCTGGCTGCGCGACTCCCGTACGGCGGTCGTGGAGACCGGGAAGGCGCTCATCGCCTACGACGAGTGGGGCAAGAACCCGTCGCGGGCGGCCGGAGCGGTGACCTTCAACGTCCTGACGACGATCTTCACCGGCGGCGCGGGCGGTGCCGTGGCGGGCGCCGGCAAGGCGGGCGCCATCGCGAGGGCCATCTCCTTCGCCGGCCGGGCGGGCAAGATCGTCGACCCGATGACGTACATCACCAAGGGCGCCGGCGCCACCGCCGTCAAGATCAGCGACGTGATGGCGGGCCTGCGCGGCATCACCGACGGCACCCACATCAGGCTCGGCGAGGGCACGTACCAGATCGCCGACCCGCCGAACATCGCCGACGACCTGCCGGCCGGCCTCACCCCCGAGAACTCGGTCCGCATGGAGACCCCCAAGGGCGAGGTCGTCTACCTCAACACCGAGACACTGGTGATGCACAACGCCGACGGCACGGTACGGGAGTCCCTGGACGACATCGCCCGCGAGGGCACGGCGGCCGAGCGGGGCGTCGACGTCAACACCAGGCAGCCGGAGCTGGTGGGTGCCGGGGCCAAGGTGGGCGACGGCACGGGGGCTGTGGGGCGGGTCGGGGACGACGGGCTGCCGGGTGGTCGCGCGGACAACCTGCCGGGTGGTCGCGCCGATGACCTCGGACGAGGTCCGGCCGGAAGTCACGAACCGCCGACCGGCGGTGGCCACGCGGAGACCCCCTCGGGCGGCGGGCACGGCGAGACGCCCGGCGGTGGTGGCGGTGTTGACGGACCCGGTGGCGGAAGTGCCGACGGTCCGGCCGGCCCTCCGCAGGATCCTCCGGGAGGCGGCGGCACGGGCACCGGTGGCGGTGACGGTCCGAACGACCCCGGTGGCTGGGAGCGGCCCGACGGCGACCCACAGCCGTTCGAGCGCGGCGGTCAGTTGGAGGAGCAGGTCCGCCAGCAGTTGCGGGGCACGAAGGTCAAGCCCGACGACCTGGAGCGGGTCCTGAACAACCTGGCCGGGCATCCGGCGGGGCGCGAGATCGCCGATGTGATCGCCTCCGGCCGCTTCAGGGACAGCCCGAACTTCTCGGACGTCGTCTCGAACATGTCCCGTTCCACGGAGATGCCCGGCAGCGTGGAGCAGATTCGGCTGGCCAACCGGCTGTACGAGAGTGGGCTGACCGACATCTCGTTCGAGATCAAGCAAGGCGGGCATGAACTCAAGCCCGGGGTCGTCACCGGCGAACGGACCGACCTGGACGTGATGGCCCGGGACGCCGCCGGCAACGTCCACGGCTGGCAGTTCAAGGACGTCCAGTCGACCAACCCGAAGAACGTGGTCGGCAAGGTCTTCAAGGAGATGCGCCAGCTGACGGACTCGGGCGCCGACGTGCAGACCTTCGTGCTGGATACGGTGGTCTCGAAGCAAGACCTCGCTCCGCACCTCGGGCGGCTGGAAAAGAACTACATGGACAAGAACGTGCAGGTCGTCATCCGCACACCGGACGGAATCGTGTTCATCCCGCCGGGCGGTAGGTTCATGCCGGAGGGAACGCTGTGATCACCACTACACCCGTCGCCCGGTGGACCTGGGGACGTGACGACGATGCTGCCGACGGTCTGGTCCTGTGCCTGCGTGATGTGCTGGGCGCGTACGCGGCGTTGGCCGCCCGCCGTCTCGCCTTGGGGGCGCCGAAGGTGCGTCTCAAGGTGCCCGAGTCGGGGAACCCGAAGAACCGCCTGTTCGAGGGCGAGCTTCTGCCGGGGGAAGGGCACGATCCGGAGGAGGCTGCCGCACGGCTCGCCGACGAGGTCCGTGCCACGCTGCGTCCCGGCGAGATCGGTTCGGTGGAGGCCGACATCACCTGCGCCGGCGTCCTGATCGACGGCGCAGGACGGGAAAGCCGCCAAGAGAGGCTGTTTCTTCTGGGCACCGCCGCGTACCGCGACTACGTCACCACGGACCTCGTGACGTTCTCGGACGCCTGGATGCCGTACGACCTGAAGGGGCGCCCCCAGGCTGACGTCCACGCCGCGAACGCCCCAAGGCTGGAGGCCGTGCTGCGCGACCTCGCGGAGGCACTGGGCGAGGAGACCGACCCGGACGACCCGACCTACTTCGGCAGGCCGACCGAGACGGGCGTCGACAACTTCTTCGAACCGGACGGCTCCCCCTCCAATGCGTGGGACCGCTTCGAGGTCCCGACCCGTACCGAGGTCTTCCGGCACGGCCCCGTCTTCGACTCCGTGGGGTACAAGCGCTCCGGGGCCGGGCAGGTCCAGTACGTCCCGGTGGTCAACGACCATGGCGAACTGCTCGGCTATCTCTGGGCCTCCGACGCCGACGCCGCCGCCAGCTTCGAGCCGCGCGACGCCGCCGACGAGGAAGGCCGCAAGGCAGGTCTGGTGTGGCTGGACCGCCTGCACGAGTCGTACGAGCGCGGCCTGCCCCCGGCCCAGGCGCTCGCCGTCTGCGCCGACCTCCCCGCGGACCCGGTGGCGGGCCACGTGTCCGAGAACGCCGAGCCGCAGATCATCGCCCTCGACGACCTGCGCGAAGTCGCCACGCACGGCGACTGACCCGCCCCGGTACCAGAAGTGACGAACACGCCCGGCCACGCTCCCAGGCCGGCCGCCGGTGGATGGGACGCCGTCGGGCTCGACCTCCATGGCGTCGATCTGTCCGGCAGGCACCTCACCGAGTCCTGGCTGACACAGGCGAGCCTCGTCGGGGCCAAGCTCGTCGGCGCGGACCTGTACCGCGCCGACGCCGAGGGCGCCGACTTCTCCGGGGCCGACCTGTCGTGCGCCTCGCTCGTGCGGGCCAATCTCGACGACGCCGTGCTCCGGGGCGCGGTGCTCGACGGTGCGGACCTGGTCAAGGCGTCGCTGTGCGGGGTGGACGCCTCGGGGGCCTCGTTCCGCGGCACCCGCTTCCTGGGCGCGTCGCTGCTGGACGTCGACCTGCGGGGAGCGGATCTCTCGTACGCCGTCCTGCGCGAGAACTCCTTCAAGGTGACCCTCGATGACGAGACGAAGGTGGTCGGGCTTTCGGGGACGGTCTTCGGGCCGGTTCGGGTCGTCGACCGCCAGGGCTGCGAGGAGCGAGAAGTCGGCGGAGTGGAACTGGAGGGATGGATACGCGCCCGGGGCGGCGACATCCGCGTTCTGCCCTTGCCCGGCGGGCCGCCACGCATCGACATCGACGACCCCGAGGTCGACATGGACGCCGGGCAGCGGCTCCTGCACCGAGGCGAGCCCTTCACCGGTGAGGTCGAGGAGCGTCTGGGCGGGGCGGTCGTCAGCCGGGACCGCTACGTCGACGGCAATGGGCACGGGCCGAGCCGCGAGTGGTACGCGGACGGCACCCCGCGTTCCGAGTCGACGGCATGGCAGGGACGCCCGGTAGGCATCGCACGGGAGTGGCACCCGGGCGGCACACTCGCGACGGAGCGCGTGTTCGCGACGGACGGGCTGACCATGCTGGAGGACCGCGCGTGGGACCAAGAGGGGCGGCCGACGAGGGCGTGGCGCGCAGCCGACAGGGACGCGATGGCCGCTCCGGCCCGCATCGACATCGACGACCCCGACGTGGACATGGATGACGGAGAGCGCCTCTTCCACAAGGGTGTTCTCTACTCCGGGGAAGTCGTGGAGTACCAGCAGGGCCGGGTGATCAGCCTGGAGACGTACGAGGACGGGGTCCCGAACGGCCCGGTCAGGCAGTGGTATCCGGATGGCTCCCCGCGTGCCGAGGGCCACATGCGGATGGGGTTTCCGGTCGGGGAGTCCCGGACGTGGCACCCGGGCGGCACACTCGCGACCAAGCGGATCACAACGGAGGACGGCCATCGCCCACTCGTGGAACGGGAGTGGGACGAGAACGGTGAACAGATCCGGGCTTGGCAAGCGCCCAAGGCCGACAGCGGTGTCCCGGCAGTAGCCGTCGACTTCGAGGACATGCTGTGATCACCACGGAACCCATCGGCGACTGGACATGGGAAATCACGCCGGACACCGCTGAGGCCAAGGCCTCGCGGGCGGCGGAGATCGCCGTGGCGGTCTGGAACATCCTGGCTCGGTATGAACTCGCGGTGTCCGTGGGCAAGGTCGATCTGTCGGTTCGCGCCATGCACGGCACGCGGGACGTACGGCTCGACGTGCGGGGTCTCGCCCTGGAGGCGGACCCCCTCGCACCGGGAACGGCTCTTTCGGACGCCGTGGCGCGAGCGGAGTCGTTCGAAGGCGACCTCCTCACCGGGCTGCGCGTCCAATGCCCCGGTGTGTGGCTGGAGTCCGGGGGTAGGCATCGCGCGGAGCAGCTGTTCACCGTCCAGGTCGACATCTGGAAGAGCGATCTCGTCGTGGTGACGCTGGAGACCTACTCCGACGCGTGGTTGACGATGGACACGCGCGAGCGGGAGCAGCCGATGATCCACGCCGAGAACGCGCCCCGGCTCTCAGCCGCTCTGCAAGCCGTTTCGGACCTGCTCGGCGGCGCCCCCGAACCGGGCGATCCCAACCGCCACGCGACTCCCACGACGACCGGTTTCGAGGACCTGACGGTCGAAGGTCCCGCCTACGCCGACTCATGGGGCACCTTCGGGGTTCCGACACGGTCCCGCCGGCTCCTGTCCCCCCTCCCCAGGACAGAGAACGAGTACGAGGACACCACGGACCACCCCGTGCGCTACTTCACCGTCCAACGGGACGGCAGGACCCTGGGCTACGTGTGGGCCTCCACCGGCGACAACGCCGCCGGCTACGAACCGAGAACGGCAGCCGGTGACGACGCGTTCGAGGTCGGCGCGGGGTGGGTACTGCGGCTCCGCGAGGCACACGGGCGAAAGCTCGACGCCCTGGAGGCCCTGGACTGGCTGCGGCAGGCTCCGCCGAGACCGGACCTCGGCCGACTCTCCGAGGAGCGTGCCCGGGAGACCCCTTCCCTCGACGCGCTGGAAGAACTGTCGGGACGCTACTGACCGATGTCGATGCTCCTCCGCTCTCCGAGAGAGTCCGCGTCATGGACCTGGAACGTGGACGGCGTCGCGCCGCCCGGCCTGGAGTCCGCACTGGCCGTCGCGGCGCGAATGTGCCATGCCCTACGGGAACACGGACTCCTGGTGCCGCCACTCGGCCTTGAGTGCGACTGGTTCGTGCACGGCACCGGTGGCATCGGCGTCACCACGCGTCTGTCGCCTCGGTGCCCCCTGGACGCCTCGGAACTGCCCGCCCGAGTCCTGACGACCCGTCCCATGGGCTTCCCCGACGCTCAGGTCGGCAGCATCCTCGTCGTGGGTTCCGGGACCTGGATCGACGCGGCAGGAGAAAAGCGCCGGGAACACCGCCTGGTCGAGCTGACGGTGGCACCCGACGCGCCCGGCATCTGGGCGGAACTGGCGGTCTTCCACGACATCTGGGGGCCCTTCGACTTCCGGGGCCTGCCCCACCCGGACATCGAGAAGCAGAACGCCCCACGCCTCGCAGCGGCCCTCCAGTCCCTGGATGCGCTCCTGGGCGTCTCCGCCGAGCCCGGCGACCCCACGTACTTCGGCACCGCCGAGGGCCACGGCATCAAGCCCCCGGAGGTGATCGACGGCCGGGGCCCGGACCTGACCGACCTGCTCTGACCGGGCAAACCGACAGCGGTAACAGCGTGGCACGGGACGGAGGACAATGGGTGGGTTGAGGCACAGCGAGAGCTGGGCGCACTCGGAGCGCCGGGCACGTCACGTGAGAGCCGTGTTCCGCTACGGGTCACCTCAACTGCTGCCGCAGGACCTGGAAGCCCACGTGGCGTTCCGGCTGCGCCGTCAGCACCTCATCACGGAGTCGACTGCGACACCGTACGAAGCGATCATCCACGAGGCGGCCCTGCGCATTCTCGTCGGCGGTCGCAAGACGGCCCGCGCACAGCTGGAACAGCTCCTCGAACGCTCGGAGCTGAACCATGTGACCCTGCGCGTCCTGCCGTTCGCCGCCGAGGACTTCGCCGGCGCCGGGCACTCAATGCTCCACCTGCACGGCACCGCACCCCAACTGGACACGGTGCAGAACGACACCGGTCACGGCAGCGTCTTCTTCGATGCAGAGCCGCTGCTCAAGCGGTACCGCAAGCGCTACAACCAGGTCGCGGGCTCAGCCCTCGATCCGGCGAGCTCCCGAGACCTTATGGCCCAAGTACTCCGGGAACTCTGAAAGGCGACCCTGAGATGCTGCGGCCCATGATCACACCCGTCACCTCGCAGAAGTCGTCCTTCTCCGGCGGCAGCGATACGGACGACCGCGTCGAACTCGCCCCCACCCCCACGGCCATACTCATACGCGAAAGCGACCACCCCACCACCCACCTCGCCACCGCCCCCACCCCCCTCCGCGCTTTCTTCACCACCCTCAAAGCAGGCACCCTTGGCCGTCGTTGACCCGCAGCGCGCCCTAGGCGCAGTCCTCGGCTCGGCTGTCGGCGACGCACTGGGCGCCCCTTTCGAGTTCGGCCCCGAGGGTGCCTTCTCCGCCCGGTTTCCCAAGGACGGGCACGGCGGTGAAATGTGCGGTGGCGGTGGCTGGGACCCCGGCGAGGCCACCGACGACACACAGATGGCGATCCTCGTCGGGGAGTCACTCGTCGAGCACGGCGGGCTCGAACTCCCCGATGTCTTCCGGCGGTTCCAGCACTGGGCCAAGGCCGACCCCAAGGACATCGGCATACAGACCGAGGACGTGCTCACCAACGGCGAACCCTGGGACCGCGCCGCCGCCCTCCACTTCCAGGTCAACCAACGTGCCGCGGGCAACGGCGCCTTGATGCGGGCCGCCACCTCCGCCGTCTACTTCGCGCCGTACGGGCGGGAGGTCACCATGGACGCCGGGCGGCAGCTTTCCGCGCTCACGCACGGGGACCCGGCGGCCTGGGAGGGGACGGCCCTGTTCCATGAGCTGGTGCGGGTGGCGTTGGGTGGGGGCGATCCGCTCGCCGTCGTGCCCGACGCCCTGGAGGCCGCACCTCTCGAACACCGGCCCCGGTACGCCGCCGTCCTCTCCCCCACCTGGCACCCCGACGACGCCACCGAGTTCAACGGCGCCGTCTGGCCCTGCCTCGGCTCCGCCGTGTGGGCTCTGCGTACGACCGACTCGTACGAGGACTCCGTACGGGCCGCCGTCGATCTCGGCGGCGACACGGACACCGTCGCCGCCGTGACCGGTGGGCTCGCGGGGGCCGTGTACGGCGTCGACGGGATCCCGCAGCGGTGGCTGGAGCCGTTGCACGTACCCCTGCCAGGGTTCGGGGGCCGGGTCCTGAGGACACCCGAACTAACCGACCTGGCGCGGAGGCTGACCGGGTAGGTGGGGGTGATTGGCAGATCTGTTCCGGCTCCGGCGGCCGCCGAAAGGTTTCTCCGAGGCCGCGAGCGGGACAGATCTGCCAATCGCCCGCCGTCCCGCCTGTGAGGAGTGCCGGCCCTACGGCCGCGGGTTCCGAAGCCCCCGGAGGAGTAGTTCGACCATGCGGCGGGGGTCGTAGTGGGGGTCGTGGCCGATGCAGAGGTTGCCGATGGCGCGCATCAGTTCGTAGGGCTGTGTGCCGGGGGTGATCTCGTCGACTGCGACAGCGGCGTCCAGCAGTTGGGCGCAGACGGGGACCAGGCGGTCGAGGAAGTAGGCGTGGAGCGCTTCGAAGCCGCTGCTGTCGGATTGCAGGGCGCCCGCCAGACCGTGCTTCGTGACGAGGAAGTCGACGAAGAGGTCGGCCCATTGACGGAGGGCGGCGAACGGGGAGTCGGTGCCGGCCAGCAGGGTGGGTCCGGCCTCGGCGCAGGCCTCGACCTGGTGGCGGTAGACGGCGACGACGAGATCCGCCCGGGTGGGGAAGTGACGGTAGATCGTCCCCACGCCGACGCCCGCTTGGCACGCGATCTCACGGATGGGCGCGTCGACGCCCGAGGTGACGAACACCTCGGCGGCGGCAGCGAGCAGCACCCGCTGGTTGCGCACCGCGTCGGCCCGTTTGCCTCGGGTGGGCTTCTCCTCGGACTCGGACTGGCCTGTTGTGGGCACTGCGTACTTCCTCCGGCGATTCAGGGATCCAGCGATTCAGCGATCCGGCGATCCGGCGATCCGGCGATCCGGCGACCGTTGACTAAGCGGAACAGTGTTCCGTATGTTTTAGCGGAACAGTGCTCCGCTTTGAAGGGCAACTCATCATGCGCGCATCGACTCACCCTGCCGCCACCTTAGGCTCACCCTCTCCCGTCCTCTCGGTCAGTCCGGTCGTGCTGCCGGCTCTCGACCGGGCCGTGGACCTGGAGCTGCGAGTGTCCGCGCCCGTGACCGGGGACGACCTGCCGGTCATCCTCCTCTCGCACGGCCAGGGCTACTCGAACCACCTCTCCTCCCTGAACGGCTACGCCCCCCTCGCCAACTTCTGGGCGGCGCACGGCTTCGTCGTCGTCCAGCCCACCCACCTGAGTTCGAGGTCCCTGAGCCTGGACCCCGACACTCCGGGTGCGCCGATGTTCTGGCGGTCGCGGGCCGAGGACATGTCGTTCGTCCTCGGCCGGCTCGACGCGATCGAGGCCGCCGTCCCGCAGCTCGCCGGACGCCTGGACCACGGCAGGGCCGCCGTCGCCGGGCACTCGATGGGCGGGCACACCGCGAGCCTGCTGCTGGGCGCCCGGCTCACCGATCCGGACGACGGTACGGAAGTGGACCTGACCGAGCCCCGGATCAAGGCGGGTGTCCTGCTCGCCGCGCCCGGCGGGGGTGGCGACTCCCTCACCGAGTCCGCTGCCGAGGGCCTTCCCTTCCTCTCGACCATGGACTTCTCCAAGATGACGACGCCCACGCTCGTGGTCGTCGGCGACAGGGACGCGTCCCACCTGACGGTTCGGGGTCCGGAGTGGTTCACCGATCCGTACGTCCTCTCCCCCGGCCCCAAGTCCCTGCTCACCCTGTTCGACGCGGAGCACGGCCTCGGGGGAGTCTCCGGCTACGACGTCGCCGAGACGACGGACGAGAGCCCTGAGCGGGTGTCCGTGGTACAGCGCCTCACGTGGGCCTATCTCCGCTCGGAGTTGTACCCCGGGGACCCTGCTTGGCGGACGGCGAGTGAGGCGCTGGCGGCCGACGCCGACGCGCTCGGACGGGTGGAGTCCAAGTAGAGCCCAGCTCGAGGGGCTGGGTTCGGGTGCCCGGCGCCGGAGCTGGGCGGGGGCGGGGTGCGCAACTCGGCGCTACGAGGTACCGCTGCGCCCGCCCTCCCCCCCGCTCTCGGCTTCGTTCCAGCGGGGGACCCCCATCGACCCAGCGGCACGACTGCCCGCAGCTACGCCAGCGCTACAGCGCCCGCAACCCCGCCGCCGTAGCCCGGGTCAGGCTCTCCAGGTAGCCCTTCGGCAGCTTCGGTGCCCGTACGACCACCGACCGCCAGTACAGCGGGCCGGAGATCAGGTCCAGCGCCAGGTCCTCGTCGACGCCCTCCCGGACCTCGCCGCGCGCGACGGCCGCCGCCACGATCCCCGTCGCCACGCTCTGCTGGCCCTCCCGCAGCGCCTTCTGCATGGCCTCGGCGATCTCGGGATTGCGCGCGGCCTCGGCCTGGAGGTCGGGGATGATCTGCCCGGCGACGGGATGGCGCAGGGCGCGGGACGTGACCTCGTACAGGAGCCGCAAGTCGCCCTCCAGCGAGCCCGTGTCCGGCAGCGGGAGACCCTGCACCGCCACCGCCGAGACCAGGTCGAGGACCAGGTGGAGCTTGGACCGCCAGCGGCGGTACACCGCGGTCTTGCCGACGCCCGCCCGCCGCGCGATGCCCTCGATGGACATCCGCGCATAGCCGACGGCGGCCAGTTCCTCGAAAACGGCCGCCCGGATCGCCTCCGTCACGTCCTCGCGCAGCACGGCCGCCCCGGCGGGCGCCCGGCGACGGCGCGGCGGAGTGCGCTCGGCCCCCGCCCCGGCCCCGGCTCCCGCCTCGGCCCCCTTACCGGCGTCGGCGTTCGTCGTCATGCCCACCAGCATAGAGCGTTACGACGAAACGGTTGCGTTCCGACGTCGAATCGGCTTACGCTCACGTTGCGACGATACGGTCCCGTCCCGACGTAAGGGCAAGGCAGGAGCAGTACAAGAGCGGTGCGACGAGGCGTGAGACGCCGCCGAGCACGCGGGACCACCCCCCACTACCGAAAGCAGCGGATGTGAGCCAGGTCCTCCACACACCGCCACCGACCACGAAGACCGGCCCCGCCACGACGCCCGCCGAGTCCCCCGCGCAGCTCGCCGCGCGGTACGGCCTCAGCGTCAGCGGGGCCCGCCCCACCCTGCGCGAGTACGTACGGCGGTTGTGGGCCCGGCGGCACTTCATCACCGCCTTCGCCACGGCGAAGCTGACCGCGCAGTACAGCCAGGCGAAGCTCGGCCAGGTCTGGCAGATCGTGAACCCGCTGCTCAACGCGGCGGTCTACTACCTCATCTTCGGCGTCCTCATGGGCACCAAGCACGGTGTGCCGGACTACGTCCCGTTCCTGGTCACCGGCGTGTTCGTGTGGACGTTCACGCAGAGCTCGATCATGGCCGGCACCCGGGCCATATCCGGCAGCCTCGGCCTCGTCCGCGCCCTGCACTTCCCCCGGGCCTCGCTCCCCCTGTCGTACTGCCTGCAACAGCTTCAGCAACTGCTGTTCTCCATGGCCGCCCTGGTCGTGATCCTGCTCGCGTTCGGGGTGCCGGTCGCCGCGTCCTGGCTGCTGATCGTGCCCGCGCTGACGCTGCAGTTCATGTTCAACGCCGGCGTCGCGATGGTCATGGCGCGCGTCGGCGCCAAGACCCCCGACATCGCGCAGCTGATGCCGTTCGTGCTGCGGACGTGGATGTACGCGTCCGGCGTGATGTTCAGCCTGGACAAGATCCTCGCCGACCGTGATCTGCCGCGGTTCGTGCACGTCCTGCTGGAGTACAACCCGGCCGTCCTCTACATCGACCTCATGCGGTTCGCGCTCATCGACAGCTTCGAGGCGCACCAGCTGCCGCCGCACGTATGGGCCGCGGCCCTCGGCTGGGCGCTCCTCGCGGGCATCGGCGGGTTCATCTACTTCTGGAAGGCTGAGGAGACGTACGGCCGTGGCTGAGATCATCCCCACCGTCGTCGTAGACGGCGTCGACATCGTCTACCGCGTCAACGGCACCGGGGCGGGGCGCGGCAGCGCCACCGCCGCGCTCAACCGCATCCTGCGGCGGAAGAAGGCCGAGAAGGCCGCCGGCGTGCGCAAGGTGCACGCCGTGCGGAACGTCTCCTTCACCGCGTACCGGGGCGAGGCGATCGGCCTCATCGGCACGAACGGGTCCGGCAAGTCCACGCTGCTCAAGGCCGTCGCCGGGCTGCTCCCCGTCGAGAACGGCCGTATCTACACGGACGGTCAGCCCTCTCTCCTCGGCGTCAACGCCGCGCTGATGAACGACCTCACCGGTGAGCGCAACGTCCATCTCGGAGGGCTCGCGATGGGGATGTCCCGGGAGCAGGTCAAGGAGCGGTATCAGGAGATCGTCGACTTCTCCGGGATCAACGAGAAGGGGGACTTCATCACGCTGCCCATGCGGACGTACTCCTCCGGGATGGCTGCGCGGCTGCGGTTCTCCATCGCCGCGGCCAAGGATCACGACGTGCTGCTGATCGACGAGGCGTTGGCGACCGGCGACGCGTCGTTCCGGAAGCGGTCGGAGGCACGGATTCGTGAGCTTCGGAAGAACGCGGGGACCGTGTTCCTTGTCAGCCACAACAACAAGTCGATCCGGGATACGTGTGATCGCGTGTTGTGGCTGGAGAGGGGAGAGCTGCGGATGGACGGGGCTACGGAGGACGTGCTGAAGGAGTACGAGAAGTTCACGGGCGGGAAGAGGTAGGGCGCCTCGCCTGAGCTCGTCCTCACCTCTCCAGGAACGTGAAAAGGCGCTCCCAGCTGTCCGTGATCTCGTCCGCCCCGTACCGCCGGATGTTCTCCCGCGCCCTCTCCCCCATCCTGTCCCGCAGCGCCCTGTCCGACATCAACTGGTCCAGTTTGCGGGCCAGTTCGGCCGTGTTGCCGGGGCGGGCCAGGAGGCCGTCCTCGCCGTCGTCGATGATCTCGTGGACGCCCGGTGCGCAGTCGAAGGCCGCGCAGGGGACTGCCATGGCCATGGCTTCCATGAGGGCGAGGGGGAAGCCCTCGCCCCTCGACGACAGGGCGAAGACCGAGCCTGCGCGCAGTGCGCCCGGTACATCGTTCGTGCGGCCCATCCAGCGCACCGAGGCGTCGAGGCCCAGTGCCGTGCACTGCTTGCGCAGCAGTTCCTCGTCCTCGCCCGAGCCGTAGATCTTGAGGGTCCAGTCGGGGTGGCGTGGGGCCACCTCGGACCAGGTGTCGAGGAGCATGTCGACGCCCTTCTCGTCGCTGAGGCGGCCGATGCTGATGACGGACTTCTCGGTGCGGGGGGACGGGGTGTCGGGGAGCCAGGGGACGGCGTTCGGGATGAACGAGGTGTTGTCGAGGCCCTCGGTGATCCAGCGGTCGGCGTCCTCGCGGGTGAGGACGAGCATGCGGTCGACGTCGCGGTAGTGCTTGAGGACGCGCCGGAAGCGGGAGCTCGCCTTGGACGTCTCGTAGGACTCGTGGCTCATGCCGATGACGGTCAGGCCGGTTGTGTCGGCGAGCTTCACCCACTCCATCGCCCACACCTGGGTCACGATGACCACCCCGCCGGGGCGTGCGGCGACGAAGAGCCGGGTCAGTCGGGCCGCCCGGTCGCGCATGCTCGCGTCCCGCGCCCGGCCGGGGGCCGGCGGCTGGCCGTCGTACAACCTCGTCGTGGGGTAGGGCAGTTCGCCGAGGTCGTGCGGGTCCTCGGGGGTGGTGATGCCGATGACGTGGACGCGGTGGCCGCGCTCGGTGAAGAGCCGGGCCATGTGGTGCGACCAGCTGGTCACACCGCCCATCTCGTCCACGCTGTTGGAGACCAGGAAGATGTCCCGCTGCCCGCCGGTCACTCGCGCCTCCACGCCGGTCACTCGCGCCTCCACGCCGGTCACTCGCGCCTCCACGCCGGTCACTTGCGCCTCCACTCGGAGAAGAACTCGTCCACGATCCGTCGCGCCGCCGTGCCCTTGTCGTACTCGCCGAAGTCCGCGACGAAGCGCTCGCGGGCGGACGCGTACTTGACCGACTGTTCCTCCAGCGTCGACGCCGCCAGCAGGGCGTGCAGTTCGTCCTCCGTGCGTACCACCGGGCCCGGCGCCCGTTCCAAGAGGTCGAAGTACGTGCCTCGGCCCTCGTGCACGTACTCCTCGTAGTCGTACGTGAAGAAGAGCATCGGGCGGTCCAGCAGGGCGTAGTCGAACATCACGGACGAGTAGTCGGTGATCAGCGCGTCGGCCAGGGCCAGGACGGGGGTCACGTCGTGGTGTGCGGACACGTCGATGACCCGGCCTCGGACGGAGGGCGGGAGTACGACGTGGTTGAGGTAGTGGGCGCGGACGAGGAGGACGTACTCGTCGCCGAACCTCTCCGCGAAGCGTTCCACGTCGAAGGGGAGCGAGAAACGGCGTTGACCGTGCTGGCGGAAGGTGGGGGCGTAGAGCAGGACCTTCTTGTCGGCCGGGATTCCCAACTCGGCTGCGAGCGGCGGGCGTTCGGCCGCACCGTGAAGGTCCCTCGCCCGCACCAGTTCGTCGTTGCGCGGGTAGCCCACCCGCAGCAGCGTCTTCTCGCTCAGCCGGAAGGCCTTCGCCAACGTAACGACGTCGTGCTCCGAGCGGATCAGGAAGTGGTCGAAACGGTCCAGGGTGCGCTGCTGTTCCGCCTGCTCGGCGCGGGACTTGAGTTTCCAGCCGGGCTCGTCGAAGCCCATCCGCTTGAGCGCGGAGCCGTGCCAGGTCTGGAGGTAGGTCGTGCCGGGGCGCTTGGTCAGCTTCAGCGGGTAGCTCTGGTTGTCGATCCAGAACTCGGCGCGGGCCAGCGCGCGTAGGTAGGGCAGGGACCAGCGGCGTACGAGGGTGGCGTCGGAGGGGAAGCCGTCGGGCTTGCCCGCGTACGACCACACCGCTTCGAAGTCGAGGCCCTGGCGGCGCATCTCCTCGTAGATCGCCCGGGGGCTGTCGCTGTACTGCCGGCCGAGGTGGCTCTCGAAGACCACCAGGCGCCTGTGCACCGGCATCCGCTGGAAAACCTCATGGTAAAGGCGGATTTTGGTGTCCCCGGAGGTGGCCCTCTTGCGGAGCGCCTTCGCCTTGCGGTAGCCGGACTTGGCCAGGCGGCCGGGGGTGCCCCGGAGGCCCTGGGTGACGAGGACGTTCGCCTTCTTGTCGGGGACGAGGCGGAAGGCGAGGTGGCCGCGGGCGGAGATCTGCGGTGCGATGCGGTCGGCGATCAGACGGGTCAGACGGGGGCGAACCGGCAGCTCCCCGGTGGCCAGGTCCGGTTCGGCGGCGGTGAGACGGCTGGTGGTGCGCTTTCCGTCGACATCGAGGTGGAGGCGTACGTCCCACATGGCGTCCACGACGCCGAGCGGTCGGAGGGTCTTCGACACATTCGCCGTGGCCTGCCAGCTCACGTACGGGCCCTCGTGGCGCACCGCCGGCACCGGGACGCGGAAGGTCTGGAAGCGTACGCCCGGACGGCGGGCGTAGAACTCCAGCTCGGCGGTCAGCCGGGCGGCGGGCGGGATGACGCCGAGGGGGTTGGTGACGCGGCCGGCGAGGCGGATGACGCCGCCGCCCTCCTCCTGCCGGTACTCGGTCAGTTCGTTGCGGAGGAACAGCTTTTCGACGGGGCGGGCGTGATAGCCGAATTCGGTGACATCGAGGATCCGGCGGGCGAAGGGATCCTCCAGGTGCCCGGCGTCGCACCAGTAGATCCGTCCGTCGCGTTCGACGAGCGGGGCGGAGACCTTGTCGCGGTTGGTGAGCGTGTCCACGGCGGGCAGCAGGTTGGCCCAGTCGCTCTGCCGCAGGAGATACGCGCAGATCGCGTGGATGGGCTCGACCTCGTCGTACGCGGCCGGGTCGATCGACGCCAGGTAGGCGCGGGCGAGCGCGGCGAACTCCTGACGGTAGGCGGCGTCCCGGAGGGGCAGATCACGCAGGTGCAGCACCAGGTCGTGCTTGAGGAACTTGACGTCCTTGTGGAACTTCAGCGCCCCCATGTCCCGGTCGGCGAGCAGCCGGTCGACCCTGCGGTGGATCTCCATGCGGTGCGCGAAGTTGGCGATCTCGGCCCGCCGGTTGCTGATCGACTTGGCGGCGGGCGACTCTGTGTTCTGAACGACGTTCCAGTCGTAGACCCGGTTCGGGATGAGCGTGATCCGGCGGGCGGCCGCGTACGCCTGGGCGGAGAAGAAGAGGTCCTCGTAGTGGATGCCCACGGGGAATTCCAGACCGTTGTCGATGAGGAAGTCCCGGCGGTAGCACTTGTTGGTCGACAGGGTGTCGTAGACCAGCAGGTCGGGGAGTTCGGAGATCGAGTCGAGGGTACGGGTGCGGGCGTACAGCCACGGGTACCACTTGACCTCCTTACGCGTGCGCGTGTCCACGTGGACGCGGACGCAGAGGCCGGAGACCAGATCGGCGCCGGTGCTCTCGGCGGCCTCCAGCATGTTCCGGCAGGCGTTGCGCTCCAGGACGTCGTCGCTGTCGAGGAAGAGGACGTACTCGCCCCGCGTCCGCAGGATGCCGTGGTTCCGGGGCGCGCCGCAGCCGCCGCTGTTCTCGGGGAGCCGGTACGCCCGTACGCGCTCGGGGTGCTCGGCGGCGAGGCGCCGGGCCGTCTCGTACGAGCCGTCCGTGCTGTGGTCGTCGACGATCACGACCTCGACGCTCCGCAGCGTCTGCTCCAGCACCGACCGTACGGCGGTGGGCAGCCTGGCCTCGTCGTTGTAGACGATCACGACGACGGACATGGCAGGTCGCTGATCCACGCCGACATTCACCCCATTAGTTCTGTTCATCCCTGCTTCACCCCTCCATAAGCCGTGAGGGGCTTGGGGTCTACTTTGATAGATGCCCGTGGGCGCGTACGGGTTCCTTCGGTGGCATCGCGGGATCCACGGGCCCGCCGCGCCCGCGATACGCTCCGGATACGACTGTGAGCGGAGGGGGGCCGGGGGATGCGCGGGGTCGTGCCTGAGGCACTGCGGGCGGAGGATCCGCGGGAGATCGCCGGGTACCCGTTGTACGCCCGCATCGGCGAGGGCGGCATGGGCACGGTCTACCTCTCCCGCAGCCGGGGCGGCCAGCCGGTCGCGCTGAAGCTGGTCCGTGCCGAGTACGCCGACAGCCCGGCCTTCCGTGAGCGCTTCGCCCGCGAGGTGGCGGCCGGGCGCCGGGTCTCCGGCTACCACCTGGTGCCGATCGTCGACCACGACGCGGGGGCGGAGCGCCCCTGGCTGGCCACCCGCTACGTCCCCGGCGTCCCCCTCGACCAGGTCCTCGAGACCCACGGCCCGCTCCCCATGCCCGCCGTCCTCCAACTGCTGGCCTGCGCCGCGTACGCCCTCGACGCCGTGCACACCGCCGGGGTGATCCACCGCGACGTCAAGCCCGCCAACCTCCTGCTCGCCGCCGACGGGCCGTGGCTGCTCGACTTCGGCATCGCCCGCGCGGCCGGCTCCGCCACGCTCACCACGGCCGGACGTCTGATCGGCACCCCGCGCTACATGTCCCCCGAGCACGCCCTCGGCCGCCGGGTCACCTCCGCGTCCGACGTCTTCGCGCTCGGCCTGATCGCGGCGGTCGCCGCCACCGGACGGCACCCGTACGGCCGGGGCAACCCCCTCGCCATCGCCACCCGCATCGCCGCCACCGACGTCACCCCGCCCACCCTCGACGGCGTCGAACGCCCCCTCCTCGACGTCATCCGCCGCTGCCTCACCCCCGACCCGGCCGCCCGCCCCACGGCCGCCGCCATCGCCGAACACTGCGCGGGAGCGGCCCGCCGGGACGTCCGCGACTTCACCGCGTGGCTGCCGGGGCCGGTGGCGACCAGTGTCGCCATCATCGAGACGGCCTTCCGCGCGCTGTCCTTGTCGGAGGCCCCCACGGCCCCGGTCCCACCCCACCTGGCGGACGCCCCGACGGTACGGAAGGTCCCGGCGACGGCCCCGATCACGGTGCGGGACGAGGAGTGGCAGCGGAGGGTACGACGGGAACCGTAGCCGTGCGCGACAGAGCTCGGCCGGTCAGGGTTCCGTGGCGACTGCGGGTCATTCGTGGTTGCTCGCGCAGTTCCCCGCGCCCCTTGAAAGCCAGGGGGCGCCCCCAGTTTTTCAGGGGCGCGGGGCTGTATCAATCTACGGCTCCGCCGCGTGGGCGCGACAAGCCCCACCCATCCGCACATACAAACGCACCGCAAGCACCCCCGTGGAACCGCACCACCAGGCCCAACTGTCATAAGCGGCGTATAAAATCAGGGCACTTGCATCGGGGGAGGTTCTCATTACCACCAGCACTGGCGACATCCTGAGCCCTCTGGGGCCACAGGACCCGCGAGAAACCGCCGGCTACCAGCTGACCGCCCGTATCGGCGAAGGCGGCATGGGCACGGTCTACCTGTCCCACACCCGCGGCGGCCAGCCGGTCGCACTGAAGGTCATCCGCCGCGAGTACGGCCAGGACCCGGACTTCCGCCGCCGCTTCGAGCAGGAGGTCCAGGCGGCCCGCCGCGTGCAGGGCTACCACATCGTCCCGGTCGTCGACCACGACACCACCGGCGAACTCCCCTGGCTGGCCTCGGCGTTCATCGCCGGCATCCCCCTGCACGACGCCCTCGTCGCCTTCGGCCCGCTCCCTCTGCCCGCCGTCTTCCAGCTGGTCGGCTGCGCGGCCCGCGCCCTGACGTCGATCCACTCGGCCGGCGTCATCCACCGCGACCTCAAGCCCAGCAACATCCTGCTGGGCTCCCAGGGCCCGTACGTCATCGACTTCGGCATCGCCCGCGCCGCCGACGCCACCCAACTCACCCAGTCCGGCGGCCTGATCGGCACCCCGCAGTACATGTCGCCTGAGCACGCCCTCGGTGAGACGGTCACCCCGGCGACCGACGTCTTCTCGCTCGGCCTGATCGCGGCGGTCGCCGCCACCGGACGCCACCCGTACGGCGACGGCGGCGCCATCACGATCGCCGCGCAGATCGCCAACACCGCCCAGCGCCCGCCGAAACTGGACGGCTACGACGACACGTTGCGCCCCCTGCTGGAGCGTTGTCTGACCGCCGATCCGGCGGAGCGCATCGGCACGGAGGAACTGGCCGCGCTCTGCCAGGAGTCGGCGGGCCGAGGCCTCAGCGACTTCACAGGCTGGCTCCCGGCCCCGCTCACCGCCGAGATCACCCGCCGCGAGCAGTCCGCCCAGACCCCGCCCCAGCCGACGGCACCCCAGATGCCGACCGCGCCGCCCCCCACCACTCCCCCGGCGCAGCCCACCGCGCCCCCGCAGGACCCGGCGACGGGCACCACCCAGGGCGTACCCCAGGCGGCCCCGCCGACCGGTTTCGGCCCGGCCCCCCAGGGCCCGGCAGCCGCGGGCTACGGCTACCCGCCGCCCGCACCCCACACGTACAACCTCACCCCCCAGGCCCCTGCCCCGGCCCCGGCGGCCCCCAAGAAGAGCCGCCGCGGCCTCAAGGTGGCCCTCATCGCCCTCGTCCTCGTCCTCGTGGCCGGCTCGGGCGCGGCGGCCGCGGTATGGGTGCTGAACAAGAAGAACAAGGACAGCAACAGCACCGACACCGCGGGCGACGGCAAAGCGTCCTCGACACCGAGCCCGACCCCCACCGAGTCCGAGCCGGAGTCCGACTCCGGCTCCGGCTCCGGCTCCGGCGGGCAGGGCGGCGGGGGCGAGGGGACAGACCCGAGCGAATCCCCCACCGTGCCCGAGAACGCGACGTACACGCCGCTCTTCGAGAACAAGTCCTTCACCCTCCGCACCCCCACCGGCTCGGACTACGTCTACGTCGACCTCGACAAACCGGAGGTCGACATCAAGGCCGAAATGCTCGACAACGTGCGGGACATGTACCTCGACAACAGCCACTGGTACTTCGAGAACACGGTGGGCAAGAGCGGGGGCGCCACCCCCCAGGAGTGCGCCGAGGGCACGGGGACGGACGCCCTGCCCGAGACCCTGGACTCCAAGTACTTCGGCGCGGAGACGGAGATCGACAAGGGCGACAGGCTCTGCACGTTCACCAAGTCCGGAAACCTCGCGATGTACGAGATCACCGCGCTGACCCCGGGCGAGTACAGCTGGGAAGTACCCACCGTCGAGGGCAAGTTGACCATCTGGAAGGTCACCGAGTAACCCGGCGACGCACACGAACGGGGGCGCCCCAAGATCTTGGGGCGCCCCCGTTGCCGTATCCCTACGAGTGGCTGCGCAGCAGCGTCCGCATCGTCCGCATCGCCACCGACAGGTTCGCCAGGTCGAACGCGTCGGAGCCCTGGATCTCCTCCAGGGTGATCCGCGCCCGGCCGAGGATCGCCGCGTTCTTCTGCTCCCACACCTTGAAGCGCTGCTCGGGTGTGGACGTGCCGTTCCCGGCGGCGAGGACGTCGGCGGTGAGTGCCGAGTGGGCGGCGTACAGGTCCTCGCGGATCGCCGCGCGGGCCATGGACTGCCAGCGGTCGGCGCGCGGCAGCTCGATGATGCGGTCCATGAGCTGGGCGATGCGCAGCCGGTCGGCGAGGTCGTAGTAGACCTCGGCGACGGCCAGCGGTTCCTTGTCCATGCGGTCGGCGACCGAGACCACGTCGAGCGCCGGGAAGGCGGAGGAGAACCCGGAGACACGTGTCGCCAGCTCGTCGGGGACGCCGGCGGCCGTCAGCTCGTCGTAGATCTTCTGGTACCACTCCAGGTCCGCGCCGCGCAGCAGCTTGGGCAGCTCGCCCCAGACCTGGTTCACGCCCTCGGAGAAGAACGCGATGGTCTCGGTGAGCTGCAGCGGCTGCGGCCGGTTGTTGAGCAGCCAGCGCGTACCGCGTTCGACGAGGCGGCGGGAGTGCAGCCGGATCCGGGTCTGGACGTCGGCGGCGACCTTGTTGTCGAGGCCCTCGACCGCGTCCCACACCGCGCCCGACCCGAAGATCGCGCGGGACGCGGTCTGCGCCCGGACGATCTCCTCCAGCGAGGCCCCGGTCTCCTCCCGCAGCCGGTGCAGGAAGCTCGTACCGCCCGTGTTGACGGTGTCGTTGACCAGCAGGGTCGTGACGATCTCACGGGCCAGCGGGTGGCTGTCGATGTGCTCGGGGAACTGCTCGCGCAGCGCCGTCGGGAAGTACGTGTGCAGCAGGCGCCGCAGATAGGCGTCGTCGGGCAGCGAGGTGTGCAGCAGCTCCTCGGCGACGGTGATCTTCGTGTACGCGAGGAGTACGGCCGTCTCGGGGCCGGTGAGGCCGTGCCCGGTGGTGAGGCGCTCACGGATCTGCCGTTCGCTGGGCAGGAACTCGAGCGCGCGGTCGAGGTGGCCCTCCCTGACCAGATGGCGCATGAAGCGCTGCTGGGCGTGGAGCATGTCCTTGGACTGGGCGAGGGCGTTGGCGATGGCCGTGTTCTGCGCGTAGTTGTTGCGCAGGACGAGACGGCCGACCTCGTCGGTCATCTCGGCGAGCAGTTTGTTGCGCTGCTTGACGGTCATGTCGCCTTCCGCGACGAGGCCGTTGAGGAGGATCTTGATGTTCACCTCGTGGTCGGAGGTGTCCACGCCCGCGCTGTTGTCGATGGCGTCGGTGTTGACGCGGCCCCCGTTCTGCGCGAACTCGATCCGGCCCAGCTGGGTGAGTCCGAGGTTGCCGCCCTCGCCGACGACCTGGACGCGCAGATCACCGCCGTCGACGCGGATGGCGTCGTTGGCCTTGTCGCCGACGTCGGCGTGCGACTCCGTGCCGGCCTTGACGTACGTCCCGATGCCGCCGTTCCACAGCAGGTCGACCGGCGCCTTGAGGATCGCCTTCATCAGGTCGGCCGGCGTCATCTTGGAGATCTTCTCCTCGATGCCGAGGGCGTCCCGGATGTGGTGGTTGACCGGGATCGCCTTGGCGGTGCGCGGGAAGACGCCGCCGCCGGCCGAGATCAGCTCGGCGTTGTAGTCCTCCCAGGAGCTGCGCGGGAGTTCGAAGATGCGGCGGCGCTCGGCGTAGGAGGTGGCCGCGTCCGGGTGGGGGTCGATGAAGATGTGCCGGTGGTCGAAGGCGGCGACGAGACGGATGTGCTCGCTGAGCAGCATGCCGTTGCCGAACACGTCACCGGACATGTCACCGATGCCGACGACCGTGAAGTCCTGGGTCTGCGTGTCCACGCCCAGCTCCCGGAAGTGCCGCTTGACGGACTCCCAGGCGCCGCGGGCGGTGATGCCCATGCCCTTGTGGTCGTAGCCGGCGCTGCCGCCGGAGGCGAAGGCGTCCCCGAGCCAGAAGTTGTAGCTCTGGGCGACCTCGTTGGCGATGTCGGAGAAGGTCGCGGTGCCCTTGTCGGCGGCGACGACGAGGTAGGTGTCGTCCTCGTCGTGCCGTACGACGTCGGCGGGCGGCGTGACCTCGCCCGCAACCATGTTGTCGGTGATGTCGAGCAGCGCGGAGATGAAGGTCTTGTAGCTGCGGATGCCCTCGGCGAGCCAGGCGTCCCGGTCCACGGACGGGTCCGGCAGGTGCTTGGCGACGAAGCCGCCCTTGGCGCCGACGGGCACGATGACGGTGTTCTTCACCATCTGCGCCTTGACCAGGCCGAGGATCTCGGTCCGGAAGTCCTCCCGCCGGTCGGACCAGCGCAGACCACCGCGGGCGACCTTGCCGAACCTGAGGTGCACGCCCTCGACGCGCGGCGAGTACACCCAGATCTCGAACGCCGGGCGCGGCGCCGGCAGGTCGGGGATGGCCTGCGGGTCGAACTTCATGGAGACGTAGTCGTGCGGCCTGCCGCCGGCCGCCTCCTGGAAGAAGTTGGTGCGCAGCGTCGCCTTGATGACGGTCAGGAAGGACCGCAGGATCCGGTCCTCGTCCAGCGAGGCCACCTGGTCGAGCGCCGCGTCGACCTCTTCGAGGAGCGCGTCGACGATCTCCCGCCCGGCCCGCTGCCGGTCGGGCGACATCCGCGCCTCGAACAGCGACACGAGCAACCGGGTGGTGTGGACGTTGTTGCGGAGGGTGTCCTCCATGTAGTCCTGGCTGAACGTGGACCCGGCCTGCCGCAGGTACTTGGCGTACGCGCGCAGCACCATGGCCTGCCGCCAGGTGAGCCCGGCGCTCAGCACGAGCGCGTTGAACCCGTCGTTCTCGGCCTGCCCGGTCCAGGTCGCCGCGAAGGCCTCCTGCACCCGCTCCCGCGCGTCGTCCCCATGGAAGTCCCCGCCGGTCTTCGACTTGGGCATGCGCAGCCCGAAGTCGTAGATCCACCCCGTCGTACGGTCCGCGCAGCGCAGCTCGTACGGCCGCTCGTCGATGACCTCGACGCCGAGCCGGTTGAGCACCGGGAGCACGGCGGAGAGGGAGACGGACGCGCCCTTGCGGTAGATCTTGAACCGGCGCTCGTCGGGCGCGGCGCCCACGGGCTCGTACAGGCTGAGCCCGAAGTCCTCATCCTGTTCGAGCTGTTCGAGCCGGACGAGGTCGGCGACGGCGGCGCGGGGGTTGTGGTCGGCCTTGTAGCCCTCGGGGAAGGCGTTGTTGTAGCGGCGCAGCAGTTCGGCGGCGCGTTCCTCGCCGAGTTCGGCGGTGAGCGCCTCGGCGAAGCCGTCGGCCCAGGAGCGGGCGGCCTCCACCAGCCGGGCCTCGACGCGCTCCTTGTCGGCGTCGGTCAGCTGCGGCAGCTCGGTGCCCTGCGGGACGCGGACCACGAAGTGCAGCCGGGAGAGGATCGACTCGGTGTTCCAGGCGGTGAAGTCGACGCTGGTGCCGCCGAGTTCCTCCTTGAGGATGTCGATGATCCTCAGGCGTACGCCGGTGGTGTAGCGGTCGCGCGGCAGGTAGACGAGGGCGGAGTAGTAGCGCCCGTACTCGTCCTGTCGCAGATACAGCCGCAGCCGGCGGCGCTCTTGCAGGTAGAGCACGGAGGTGACGATGGACCGCAGCTCGTCGACGGGCGTCTGGAACAGCTCGTCGCGCGGGTACGTCTCCAGGATCTGGAGCAGATCGCGCCCGTCGTGGCTGTTGGGCGAGAATCCGGCCCCTTGCAGCACCTCGTCCACCTTGCGCCGGATGACGGGCACCCGGCGTACGGACTCGGTGTAGGCGGCCGAGGAGAACAGGCCGAGGAACCGCCGCTCACCGACGACGTTCCCCTCGGCGTCGAACTTCTTGACGCCCACGTAGTCGAGGTAGGAGGGCCGGTGCACGGTGGCGCGGCTGTTGGCCTTCGTCAGGACGAGCAGATTGTGCTCACGGGCCTTGGCGCGGGCGTCGGCGGGCAGCCGCTCGAAGGAGGAGCTGACGGGGTGCTGGTCGCGCCCGGAGTGATGCGGATCGGCGCGCAGGATGCCGAGCCCGGTCCCGGCGACGGCGGCCAGCGAGTCGTCCCCGCGCAGCTCGTACTCCCGGTACCCCAGGAAGGTGAAGTGGTCGTCGGCGAGCCAGCGCAGCAGCTCGCGGGCCTCCTCGACCTCCTGGTCGCGCAGGTCGTCGGCGGTGGGCTCGGTGGGCAGTCCGTCGGCGATACGCATCGCCGCGTCCCGCATCTTCTCCCAGTCCTCGACGGCCTCCCGCACGTCGGACAGCACACGCAGGAGATCATTGGTGATCTGCTTCAGATCGGACCGGTCGGTCTCACGGTCGATCTCGACGTGGATCCAGGACTCGATGTGCGCGTCGTGCGGCAGCGTCTCGCCCGCGGCGACCGAGGCGGTGGCCGCGGCGACGGCCGTCGGCTCGATGATCAGCTCGACGAGCTTGCCGGTCACATCGCGCCGTACGACGACCTGCGGATGGATGACGACATGGATCCCCCGCCCCTGCCGTGACAGCTCATTGGTCACGGAGTCGACGAGGAACGGCATGTCGTCCGTGACGACCTCGACGACGGAGTGGCTGCACGTCCAGCCGTTCTCCTCCACCGTGGGCGTGTGGACCCGCACACTGGCCGTTCCCTGAGGGCGGTTCTCGGCCAGCCGGTAGTGGGAAAGGGCGGCTCCGAAGACGTCGACCGGGTCGCGGTCGCCCAGGTCCTCCGGGGCGGTGTGCAGGTAGTAGCGCTGGAGGAACGCGAGCACGGTGTCGTGGTCCGGGGCGCCGGACATACTCTCGCTCGTCGTCCCAGTCGGTAGCTGCCCCCCGACCGGGCTGTTCTCAGCTACCCGGGCGGCCCTCTCGAGCAGCTCGGCCTTGGCTTCGTCCAGCTTGGTCTGCATTGTCCTCTGGCTCCTGTCGCGCGCCGTTGCGTGACGTAGAAGGAAGTACGGTCTCTTCCCTGCCGACGTGACGTCGTGACGCGGGGTGTCCGGTCTCTCTCGACGCTATGCCGCCAGGTGAGATGTGCGGGGGTATCTGAGCCAATTTTGAGCTGCCCGACGGGTGTGACACTGATCTCGGCAGCGCCTCTGTCCGGGGAGTGCTCGGCGTCCTGGGAAACCTCGATGTCCCGTCCCGCCCGCGAAGACCAGCGACCGCCACCCGGCCACGGATGCCCTCCGTGCTCACCGGGCGCGAAGCAGGGACAACCAAGCCCCCGCGGACTATCGCGCTGATCACGCCACCAAGGCTATCGCTCCGGACGGGGGGCCCGTCATGAGCCGTATGTGTACAAAACCAAGGCTCCAACTTTGACACTCCGCACAGTACCAGCCACGCACGTTTGAGCTAGGCGCTGCGCAGGCGAGCTTAGCGGGGGAAGGTGCGGATCGCCCGGGACGTGCTCGGGAAGTGCTGCGGGAATGCTCGGGGAGCGCATGAGGAGCGGCGCCGGATGCCTCCGGCTCACCGGACGCCTCCGCTCTTTCAGCCCCTCCGGCGTTTGAGGAGCGGGGCCTGGTGCGGAGCCCCAGGATGGAAGGGCAGGGGCGGCGGGGGCGAGACAACCAAGAGTCGAACCCCGGCCGGCCCCCGCGCCCGCCCCGAACCCCGCACACCCCCTTGGCAAACCCCCACCCCGGAGGCACGTTGACGAAGGAAGCCCGACGCAACCCGACAAACCAGCGCAACCCGAAGAAGCCCACCGCACCCGCACAGCCGAGGAGAGCCCCACCATGACAGCCAAGATCCTGATCATCACCGGCGACGCGGCGGAGTCCCTGGAGGTCCTGTACCCCTACCAACGCCTACGCGAAGAGGGCTACGACGTCCACATCGCCGCCCCCAGCCGCAAAACCCTCCGCTTCGTCGTCCACGACTTCGAACCCGGCTTCGACACCTACACCGAGAAGCCCGGCTACACCTGGCCCGCGGACCTGGCCTTCTCCGAGGTCGACCCCGGCCAGTACGCCGCCCTCGTCATCCCCGGCGGGCGAGCCCCCGAGTACCTCCGCAACGACCCCGAACTCCGCAAGATCCTCAAGGCCTTCTTCGACACCGACAAACCGGTCGCCCAGATCTGCCACGGCCCCCTGCTGACCGCCGCCGTGGACGCCCTCCACGGCCGCCGCGTCACCGCGTACCCCGCCCTGGAACCCGATATGCAGGCGGCCGGCGCGATCTTCCAGGACGCCGAGACCGTGGTCGACGGCACCCTCGTCTCCGCCCGCGCCTGGCCGGACCACTCCCGCTGGATGCGCGAGTTCCTGACGGTACTGCGAGCGAAGGCACCGGCGACCTGAGCGCACCCGGAGAACACTCACGCCGCGCCTACGCGGCCAGCCGCTCCGCCTCCGCGACGGCCTCCTCCAGCGTGTCCACCACCGGCACCCCGACACCCTCCAAGCTGGCCCGACTGTGCGACCCGCCGGTGTAGAGCACGGCCCGCGCCCCCACATACCGGGCGGCGACCGCGTCATCGGCGGCGTCCCCGATCACGACCGTACGCTCCGGCTCCACCCCCACGAGCCGACGCAGATGCCGCACCATGTGCTCGCTCTTGCTGCCCCCGGACGGCCCGGTCCGCCCGTCGACCCGTATGAAGTGCGACTCGATCCCGAACCCCCGCACCAACGGAACCAGTTCCTCATGCACATACATGCTGAGGATCGACTGACTGCGCCCCGCCGACCGCCAGTCCGCGAGCAGCGCCGGCACCCCCTCGGTGAGGTCGCACGCGACCCGATGCTCCGCGTAGTACCGGTGGAAGATCCCGTCCATGACCTCCCACTCCTCGTCCGTCGGCAGCCGCCCGATCAACCGCTCGTAGAACTTCGGCACCGGCACGCAATAAAGCTCCCGGTACCGCTCCAACGTGAGCGGCTCGATCCCCAACTCGGCGAACGCCGCGTTCGTCGCCCCGATGATCGCCTCGTTGTCATGGAACAGCGTCCCGTTCCAGTCCCAGACGATGTGCGCCCCAACTCCGTGCTTCCCCATGCCCAAGAACGTACCCTCTCCTACTGACAACGCACCGTGACCATGAGTACGCCGACCGAACACGGAACCGAACCCGGTCGTGCGGCAGTCGTGCCGCCGTGGCACCCACAACCAGGGAGGGACTCAGCCCCCCAGCCCCACCAGGTTCGGGATCTCCTGCGTCGCGTACCACAGCAGCTCATGGTCATCGGCCCCGTCCACGATGAACTGGGCGTCGTCGTCTCCCTGGTCCGCCGCCCCCAGCGCGTCCACGGCCTCCCCCACCTCACCCTCCGCCTCCACGGAGTCGACATGCACGGCCGCCGCCTTGGCCAACGCCACCGGCCCGGCGACCCGCACCTCCCCGAGCGCGGCCGGGTCGAGCCCCCGATCGGGATCGGCGACCGCGTCCCGGTCAGCCACATCCACGGCCACGACCACCCGTCGCCGAACAGCCCCCGGCTCCCCCGCCAACAACCGCAACGAGGCGAGCGCGGCCCGATTGAGCGCGGCGTACTCCAGCTCCTCGATGTCGTCGGACAGATACCACTCCCGCAAGGCCGGCGTGACGGCGTACGCGACGAACGGCCCGTCCCCCAGTTCACCCGTCTTGTACGCCTCGGCGAGCCCAGGAAGGGTCAGGGGGACGTAGACGCGCATGGCAGGCCGCTTTCGTAGTCGTGTTCGCCGGCCCCCGAAGAGGCCTCGACGAAGAGGCTTCGACGAGGGGTCTCCGCGAGGTCTCCGAGAGACTCGGAGGAGCTTCAGGATACGTGCGGGCGTCCCCTTTCGAGGTCCCACCCGAACCCCCGAACCCGTCCACCCCAGGGCCACCACCTCACCCGGCACACCCTTGCCCCACCAGGCCCGGACCCCCTCCCCATCACCCTGATAGGGGAACATTCCGCTGCCTCCGCCGGACGCCACCCTTCCTTGCGTCCGCCCCCTCCGGCCTCGTACAAGATCCCCACCACGAAGTTACCGACAGGTATCAAGCGCCTGTTCCGACGAACGGGGACACCCATGAACAAGGTCATGACCAGGACGAAGCGCAGCACCGGCACCCGCCCACCCGTCCGCCACGACACCCGCCGCCCCGGCCGCACCCCCGCCCGCACAGCCCCGGGACACGGCCGCCCCTCAACCGCACGGACCACCCCCACTCCCCCTTCGGCCCCCACCAGGCCCGCCCCCCAGCTCCGCCCCACCGACCACTTCGCCGACCTCCTGCTGGCCGTGCTGAGCGGCCGACGCCCCGTGCACAGCATGCTCCGCCACACCGCGGGCCGCGCCTACGACGAACTGGCCCGGCTCGCCGAACTCGGCCCCCTGCGCACCCTCCACGGCGTCCACCCGGTCGTACGCGACATCGGCTACTACGTCGCCGCCCCGGGCGCCCTGGAGGTCTTCGCCCGCATCGGCGCGGGCGACCGACTCCGCGCCATGGCCTTCCGCCTGGAACACGGCCCCGACCACCGCTGGCGCTGCACAGCCGTGGAACTGGGCGGCCCGAGGCCCCCGCACCCGGCCGACGACTGAACCACCCCACCGATAGGACCGTGGCATCCAGACGCACGAAGGGCCGGGCACCCGAAGATGCCCGGCCCTTCAGAGCCTCACTACGACACTACGCCGCTGCGCCGCTCCTCACGGAGCGTCCGTCACTTCTTGCGGCGACGCCCGCCCGCCTTGCCCTGCTGCTTGCGGCGCTCCGCGCGCGTGAGGCCGTCGGCCTCGGAGCGGATCGGCTCGTCGTCGGGCAGATCGCCCTCGACGATGCCGCCCTCGCCGTCCACGGTCGGCGCGGAGAAGTGCAGCCGGTCGCGACGCTGCGGGGCCTCCAGGCCCTTCGCGCGGATCTCCGGACGGGAGGCACCCGCCTGGGCCGGCACCGCCTCGCCCTTCTCCAGGGACGGCTTGGTGTCCTCGACCGGGACCTCCTCGACCTGCTGCTCGACCTGGACCTCCAGGTTGAACAGATAGCCGACGGACTCCTCCTTGATGCCCTCCATCATGGCCTGGAACATGTCGAAGCCCTCGCGCTGGTACTCGACCAGCGGGTCCTTCTGGGCCATCGCACGCAGGCCGATGCCCTCCTGGAGGTAGTCCATCTCATAAAGGTGCTCACGCCACTTGCGGTCCAGCACCGACAGGACGACCCGGCGCTCCAGCTCACGCATGATCTCGGAGCCGAGCTGCGCCTCCCGCGCCTCGTACTGCTCGTGGATGTCGTCCTTGATGGACTCGGCGATGAACTCGGCGGTCAGCCCGGCCCGGTCACCGGCCGCCTCCTCCAGCTCGTCGACGGTGACCTTCACCGGGTAGAGCTGCTTGAAGGCGCCCCACAGCCGGTCCAGGTCCCACTCCTCGGCGAAGCCCTCGGCGGTCTCGGCGCCGATGTACGCGTCGATCGTGTCGTCCATGAAGTGCTGGATCTGCTCGTGCAGGTCCTCGCCCTCCAGGACACGGCGCCGCTCGCCGTAGATGACCTCGCGCTGCCGGTTGAGGACCTCGTCGTACTTGAGGACGTTCTTCCGGGTCTCGAAGTTCTGCTGCTCGACCTGCGACTGGGCGGAGGCGATCGCGCGCGTGACCATCTTGTTCTCGATCGGGACGTCGTCCGGCACGTTGGCCATGGACATCACGCGCTCGACCATCTGGGCCTTGAAGAGCCTCATCAGGTCGTCACCCAGCGACAGATAGAAGCGGGACTCGCCCGGGTCGCCCTGACGGCCGGAACGACCGCGCAGCTGGTTGTCGATACGACGGGACTCGTGCCGCTCGGTGCCCAGGACGTAGAGGCCGCCGAGGGACTCGACCTCCTCCTTCTCGGCCTTGACCGCCTCCTCGGCCTTCGCGAGGGCCTCGGGCAGGGCCTGGGCCCACTCCTCGATGTGCTCCTCGGGGTCGAGTCCGCGCTGGCGCAGCTCCGCCTCGGCAAGGTCCTCGGGGTTGCCGCCGAGCTTGATGTCCGTACCACGGCCGGCCATGTTCGTGGCCACCGTGACGGCGCCCTTGCGGCCGGCCTGGGCGACGATCGTCGCCTCACGGTCGTGCTGCTTGGCGTTGAGCACCTCGTGCTGGACACCGCGCTTGGAGAGCTGCTGCGAGAGGTACTCGGACTTCTCGACCGACGTCGTACCGACGAGGATCGGCTGGCCCTTCTCGTGCTTCTCGACGATGTCGTCGACGACCGCCTCGAACTTCGCGACCTCGGTGCGGTAGATCAGGTCCGACTGGTCCTTGCGGATCATCGGCCGGTTGGTCGGGATCGGGACGACGCCGAGCTTGTAGATCTGGTGGAACTCGGCGGCCTCGGTCATCGCCGTACCGGTCATACCGGAGAGTCCGGGCATCTCCTTGCCGTTGTGGTCGTGGCGCTTGTACAGGCGGAAGAAGTTCTGCAGGGTGATCGTGGCGAGCGTCTGGTTCTCGTCCTTGATGTCCACCCCTTCCTTCGCCTCGATCGCCTGGTGCATGCCCTCGTTGTAGCGGCGGCCGGCGAGGATACGGCCGGTGTGCTCATCGACGATCATGACTTCGCCGTCCATGACGACGTAGTCCTTGTCCTTCTTGAAGAGCTCCTTGGCCTTGATGGCGTTGTTCAGATAGCCCACCA
This sequence comes from Streptomyces capitiformicae, assembly GCF_002214185.1. Classification (NCBI taxonomy): domain Bacteria; kingdom Bacillati; phylum Actinomycetota; class Actinomycetes; order Kitasatosporales; family Streptomycetaceae; genus Streptomyces; species Streptomyces capitiformicae. The sequence continues at coordinate 6,255,203 of NZ_CP022161.1, forward strand.
GAGGCGTGTTCACCGACTCGTACAGGTTGTCGATGCCCAGCCAGTCCTCGACCTTGGAGACACCGGACTCGTGGATGGCGACCGTGCGCTTCTTCTCGTCGACCTCGTAGTCGCCGGTCTCCTCGATGCCCTTCAGGGGGTTGCCGGGCTCGCCCTTCTTCAGGCGCGTGACCAGCTTGGCGAAGTCGCCGTACCACTTGGTGGCCTGATCGGCCGGACCGGAGATGATCAGCGGCGTACGGGCCTCGTCGACGAGGATCGAGTCGACCTCGTCGACGATCGCGTAGTTGTGGCCGCGTTGGACGAGCTCGTCCTTGGACCACGCCATGTTGTCGCGGAGGTAGTCAAAACCGAACTCGTTGTTCGTGCCGTACGTGATGTCGCACGCGTACTGCTCGCGACGCTGGGCCGGCGTCATGTTGGCGAGGATGCAGCCGACGCTCAGACCCAGGAACTTGTGGACGCGACCCATCATCTCGGAGTCACGCTCGGCCAGGTAGTCGTTGACCGTGATCAGGTGGACGCCCTCACCGGACAGAGCGTTCAGATACGCGGGCAGCGTGCCGACGAGGGTCTTGCCCTCACCGGTCTTCATCTCGGCCACATAACCGAGGTGGAGGGCGGCGCCACCCATGATCTGCACGTCGTAGTGACGCTGACCGAGCGCGCGCTTGGCACCCTCGCGCACGGTGGCGAACGCCTCGGGGAGCAGGTCATCCAGGCTCTCACCGTCGGCGTACCGCTGCTTGTACTCATCGGTGAGGGCCCGCAGCTCGGCGTCGGAGAGGTCGACGAAGTCCTCTTCGATGGAGTTGACCTGGTCCGCGATGCGGTGCAGCTTGCGCAGGATCTTGCCTTCGCCTGCACGCATGATCTTCGAGAGGACGGACACGGGGGTTTGTCTCCTTGCCGGTCGGGCCTGGGACGGTCGGTTTCAATGACAGTTGGCAGTTTTCAATCACAGCTTGAGCAACGGCCATCGTAAGCGAGGACCCCACCGTGCCGGGAGGTCTGTCAGTGACAGCCACCAGGACAACGCACGGGCGTCGCCGATGGTGCCGCGTTCCGCCCACGAAACGCACGAATTGTGACCCCGTCCGCACGTCCCGCGAACCGGGACCCTCCACAGGACGGCCGCAATGACGGCCCCCATGAGGATGGCGCCCTTCCGCCGCGCCGAGCAGAATCGCCCGATGGAACCCGTCACCCTGACCACCGAGCGCCTGCTGCTGCGCACCGTGGACGCACACGACACCGACACGGTGTACGCGGCCGCACAGGACCCGGACATCCAGCGCTGGACGACCATCCCCTCACCGTACCTGCGCGAGCACGCGGTGGGTTTCATCGAGCAGGCGGTTCCCGAAGGCTGGGCCAACGCCTCCATGTTCACCTTCGGCGTCTTCCTCCCCTCCGGGGAGCTGGCGGGCATGCTCGGCATCACCATGCGTTCCCTCGGCACCGCCGAGATCGGCTTCTGGGCCGCCAAGGAACACCGCCGCAACGGCTATATCACCGAGGCCACCCTCGCCGCCGCCCACTGGGCCTTCACCGCCCTCGCCATCGACCGCCTCGAATGGCGCGCCGAAGTAGGCAACACCGCCTCCCGCGCGGTAGCCGAACACACCGGCTTCACCCTGGAAGGCACCCTCCGCTCCGCCCTCAACAACAACGGAGTCCGCCGCGACTGCTGGATGGCCTCACTACTCCCCTCAGACATGGGCCTACCTTCTACGGCGCCGTATCTGCCGGCCCCGTCGTCCCTTTAGCCGCGGGAATCGAGCCGCTGGGGCGATGGGGGGTCCCCGCTCGAGCGAAACCGAGAGTGGGGGAGGGCGGGCGCAGCGGCACCTCGTAGCGCCGAGTCACGCAGCCAAGCCCCGCCCAGCCCAGCCCAGCCCCTGCACCGGGTGCCGCACGACCGAGCCCGAACCCAGCCCCCGTATCCCCAGCTCACCCCCACCTGTCAGTGCCCTCCCCTACGCTGCGACCCATGACACCCGACCCGCGCCCCACCACAGAACTCACCGCAGACGAGGCCCGCCGAATCGCCCTCCGGGCGCAGGGCTTCCTCGGCGCCCCCGACCGCAGGTCCGGCGTCCGCGGCGTGCTCCGACACCTCGGCGCGGTCCAACTCGACACCATCTCGGTCCTGGCCCGCTCCCACGAACTCATCCCGTACGCCCGCCTCGGCGCCATAGGCCGCACCACAGTCGACAAGGCCTACTGGACCACCGCGCCCACGGGCGCCCCTTCGGCACGCCCCCACGCCTTCGAGTACTGGTCCCACGCCGCCTGCATCCTCCCCATCGAGGAATGGCCCCACTTCGCCTTCCGCCGCCGCGCCTACCGCGCCCGCCCCCACTGGAACCACCCACTCCCCGACGGCGCCTACGACCGCGTCATCAAACAACTCCGCACCGAGGGCCCCCTCACCGCAACGGAGTTGGGCGGCGCGAAACGCACCAGCGAATGGTGGGACTGGTCCGGCGAGAAGGTCGCCGTCGAACGCGCCCTGATGTACGGCGAGGTGGTCTGCGTCGAGCGCCGCGGCTGGAAACGGGTGTACGACCTGGCCGAGCGTGCCATCCCGGACGCACTGCTCCACGACGAACTGGACGACAGGGAGTGCCTGCGCCGCCTGGTCCGCCAGGCCGGCGAGGCCCTGGGCGTCGGCACGCGCGCGGACATCGCCGACTACCACCGTCTCAAGGCCGAACAGTTCGACGAGGTGATCGCCGACTCCGGCCTGATCCCGGTGTCGGTGCAGGGCTGGGGCAAACCCGCCTGGGCCGACCCGGCGGCCCTGGAAGCCACCCCGCGCGGCCGCCACCGCACGACACTCCTGTCCCCGTTCGACTCCCTGATCTGGGAACGAGCCCGCACGGAACGGATCTTCGGCTTCACCCACCGCCTGGAGGCCTACGTCCCCAAACAGAAGCGCGTCCACGGCTACTTCGCGATGCCGGTCCTCGCCGGCGGCCGACTGGTCGGCCGTGTCGACCCCGCCCGCGACGGCCGGACCCTGGTCGCCAAACAGATCACCCTGGACGGCGCCAAAGCGATCCCCGCGGTGGCCCAAGCCCTGCTGGAGGCGGCCGGCTGGGTGGACTGCACCGACGTACGCGTGGAACGAGTGGACGCCCCCGAACTGCGCGAACCCCTCCTGAGAGCGCTCGCCTAGCGAGCCTCAGCAGATCTCTGCGGATCTCCCCGGATCTCAGCGGATCTCCCCGAATCTCAGCGGATCTCGAGGATCTTCTCCCGCATCGCGTACACCACGGCCTCCATCCTGGAGTGCAGCTGAAGCTTTTCCAGGATGTTGCGCACATGGTTCTTCACGGTGTTCTCGGAAATGAACAGCTCCTTGGCGATGTCCCTGTTGTTCATCCCCGTCGCCACGAGTTTGAGCACTTCGAGTTCCCGGTCCGTCAGCCGCGGCGCGGGCACCAGCCGCCGCTCGTCCGTCCGCTGGATCATGGACTTGAACTCGGTGAGCAGTTTCGACGCCATCGAGGGGCTGATCTGCGACTGCCCGTCGGCGACCGCGCGAATGGCCGTGGCCACCTCGTCCGTGGAGATCTCCTTGAGGAGATACCCGGTCGCACCGGCCTTGATCGCGTCGTAGAGGTCGGCTTCCTCGTCGCTGATCGTCAGCATGATGATCTTCGCGCTGGGGGCGACTTCCTTGATGGAGGTGCACGCCTCGATCCCGCCGCGCTTGGGCATCCGTACGTCCATCAGCACGATGTCCGGCAGCAGGTCCGCAGCCTTGTCGACCGCCTCCGCCCCGTCACCGGCCTCGCCGACGACCTGGATGTCCTCCTCGGCGGCGAGCACGATCTCCAGGCCACGGCGGAAGAGCGCGTGGTCATCCACGACAAGGACCCGGATGGGCTCCTTGCGTGGAGAGCCCGCCGCGGGTCCCATGCCGACGGGGCCTTCGTCGGCATCCTCGTCACGCATCGGTCCGAAGCTGCTGTCCGCCATCGTTCCTCCCCCTGAAGGCCGTGGCCTGTGTTCCTGTGCCATCGCCAACCCAAGGCAACGGCCCACCGGTTGGGGCCGGTTCGGCCATGATTTCATGCCCGGACGACAGCGCGGTGACAGAGCGAGCCACAAGGGGTCGCACACCGGTGCCCCTGGGGGCGCACGCGCGCTCCAGGGGCACCGGTTCAGCTGTCACCCGGCGCGGTCAGCCGCCGAGGGTGCCGCCCGCGGCGTCCGCATGCGCCTGGGCGACCATCGGGTCCGTGCTGAGGTGGATGACGCCGTAGTCGTAGGCGTGCCGCCGGTAGACGACACTCGGTTCCTTGGTCTCGGAGTCGACGAACAGATAGAAGTCGTGCCCGACCAGCTCCATCTCGTAGAGAGCCTGGTCGAGGGTCATCGGGGACGCGACGTGGGTCTTCTCACGGACGATGAGGGGGCCTTCGCCCTTCACTTCCAGCGAGCCGATCCTCTTGGTGGGCACGCCCTCCGACTTCTCCTCGTCGGCGACGTATCCGTTGCCGTTGAGGGTCGCCACGCCCGGAACGTGATCGGCGACCTCCGCGGCCGTGAGCCTGCGCGCGCCTCGGCGCGTGTAACGCTTGTCGTGCTGCTTGCGCAGCCGGGCTTCGAGCTTGTCCGCCGCCAGGTCGAGCGCCGCGTAGGGATCGCTCGCCGCTGCCTCCGCCCGGATCACCGGTCCGCGGGAGTGGAGCGTGATCTCCACCCGGTCACTGCGGTCGGCCTGTCGGGGGTTGGGCTCCTTGGACACCTCGACGTCGAGGCTGATCACCTTGCCATCGAGCTTCTGGATCTTCTCCAGCTTCAGCTTCTCGGCCACGTGCTTGCGGAACCGCTCGGGCACCTCGGTCTTGCGGCCCTTGACGACGATGTCCACGCAGAACTCCGTTCCCGGATCGCTCCGCTCCACTGGCGGAGCATCTCCCTTGTGCACCAGGTTCCGGTTCAGTCCGGAACCGCGGACTCGGTGACTTCCACCTCCTCCTCCCCCGAGGACAAGATCTCCACCCCGCCGAAGCGGGTGATTGCAGAAAACCCGCAGTACGGCATTCGGATATGTGGTGAACGGCTGGGGCCATTCCCGTACAACCGAACATATCTCGCCCGGACGGATGTCGTCACCCTCTACCGAGACGTACCTCCGTTCAGATGAATAGGCCCTCTCATCACCTGCAACGATGCAAGTTCTCTGTCAGTTCCGGTTCATGTCGAAAGAGTGTCGAAAGCGTCCGGCGGCGCCGCGACCACGGCTGCACAGACCCCGTCCCCGGCACCCTCCACACCGGCCATTCCCCTCACCCCGAGCGTCCGGACCACCACCTTTACTGTTCGCCCCACGCCCGCCGCCCTTGCCGCCGACCCCGCATCCGGCCCCCTTACAGCCGACCTCGCCTCCGGCCGCCTCGCGCCCGACCTCACGGCCGACTCCCCCGCGACCGACCTCGCGCCCGGCCCCCTTACAGCCGACCTCGCCTCCGGCCGCCTCGCGCCCGACCTCACGGCCGACTCCCCCGCGACCGACCTCGCGCCCGGCCCCCTGGCTCCTCGCCCCTCGGCCGACGCCCCCGAGATCGCGCACCCGGCCCGCGCCGCCCGCACCGCACGCGCCGCCTCCACGAGCGAGGCGCCCGTCGTCATCAGGTCATCCACGAGCACGACCCGACCACCGCCCAGCAGCCGAGCACCCCCGGCCACCACCTCCAGGGCACCCGCGAGGTTGTCCACCCGCTGCCGGGAGTCCAGCCCCGACTGATCGGCCACCGCACGCCGCTGCCGCAGCACCCCGACTACCCGGGCCGCCACCCCGCTACGCCTCAGCACCCCGGCGGCCGCGAGCGCGATCCGCCGGGCGGGGTCGTGACCACGGGCTCGGACCGCGCGGCGGGCGGAGGGGACGGGGACGAGCAGCACGGACTCTTCGTCGGGGGCCCCACCCCCTCCCCCACCCCTCCCCATCCCCCACCGCGCCTCACCCCGCGTCTCCTCCAGCCCCGCCCGTACGGCCCCTGCCAGGGCCGTACCTAGTGGTTCGGCGAGCGCCAGCGCACCCCGTTCCTTGTGCGCGAGCAGCGTGGCCCGTACCGCGTCCTCGTACGGAGCCGCCGCGTACACCACGGGCAGCCCCGATGGCTCCGGCACCGGTCGCACCCGGCCCGGCGGGGCACCGGTCAGCTCGGCGCGGCACTCCGGGCAGAGCACCGCGCGAGGCCTGCCGCAGCCTCCGCACTCGGCCGGCAGTACCAGATCTGTGAGGTCCTGCCACCACCCCCGCATGGCCACCACTGTGCCAATGCGGACGGGGCCGTGCCACCCCTGTGGAAAACCACCTGTGGACAACTCGTCGCAACCGCATGGGGTCGTCACCCACACGAGCGACACGCAGGCGTACGAAGCCGCGCCCGGTCACCCATTGGCAACTCAGTCCCAGCGACACCCCCGCAAACGCGGCGTCCCGCTGAGACAGAACTGCCAATGGCCAACGCCCGAAGCCGTCACCCCGGATAGACCGGCGCCGTCCCCTCCTTGATCACCGTCTGCCACTGCGCGCCCGGAGACAGGCGGACGATCCCGTCCGCCGAGTGGGCGACCAACGGCTGGCTCTCGTCCTCGGACGCGGCGATCTCCTCCACGCCGGTGAGGGCGGAGGGCGCCGGGCCGGGCAGGGTGGAGCCGTCGACCTGTACGTAGCGCATCTGCTGCACGCCCCCGGGCTCACGCCCGACCACCACGAGTCGGCTGTCACCGGCCCACGACATGGCCGAGACGTCCTCCAGGTCCTGTGTCACGGACCGGAGTTCGACGATGGAGACGGTGGTGCCGTCCGCGTCGGCGTCCCGCTCGATCCGCCCGATGAACAGCGACCGCTCGCTGTCCTTCTCGACGATCAGCGCGACCCGTACCCCGTCCGCGGCCACGCGCACCGCCTCGATGCGCCCGTCGAGCCCCGGGGTCCTGACCTCCAGCGGCTCGCCCATGCCGTCCTCCAGCACCAGCAGCCGAGGCTTCCTGGGGTCACGGTCGGCCACCCACAGGTCGCCCCGCCCGTCCCAACTGGGCGTCGTCAGCCGGTCCTTCGCCGTGGCACCCACGCTGCGCAGCACCGGGTCGCCGATCGTCCCGCCCATCGTCAGCGGCGCCACGTACAGTTCGCTGCCGTCGGCCGACACCCCGGCGGCCCGCTCCTCGCCGCGTGACACGGCGGCCGACCTCAGCTGCTTGTCGCCCTCGCCGAGCGCGCCGGGCACCGGCGTCGGCGTGGACACGGCATCCCTCTCGGGCAGTCGTACGAGTTTGTGCTCGCCGTCGATGAAGTACTGGTACTCGGCGCTCTTGCCGAACCCGTGCGAGGCGATGATGTCGGCCTGGCCCTCTCTGAGCACGCACAGCTGCGCTCCGGTCGACCCCTGCAGTTCGACCTCGTCCACGCCCGTGGGCATGTAGTCCTGGAGGGTGAAGAGGAGCTGGGCGGCCATCTCCGTGCATCTGCCGTCCGAGACGCGGTCGGCCTTCTCGTTGAGCGGCACGATCAGCTTGTTCTGGTCGTCGGGCGTCAGGGTCGTGGTGCCCTTCTTCAGCGCCGTACCCGAGGGGAAGCTGGTCCTCGCGACCCAGTTCAGCCAGCGGGTGGGGCCCTTCAGCAGATCCCGGACCACCTGGGTCACCGGGTCCGCCTGGCTGCGCACGTAGACCGGGTCGGCAACCGTGCCGGGCTCACCGGACTGCGCGGCGGAGGTGAAGTAGTACTTGTTGATGGACTTGTAGTTGCGCTCGAAGTCCGACCGGCCGAGGACCACGCCCTGCGGCAGCTCGTCGATGCGCCACTGCTGAGTGTCCTTCACCTTGGTGAGGTGCACGGTCTCGCGGTACTCCCCGCCGACGGGTGTGTACGCGTGCTGCTCGTCGACGCGGGCGACCTTGTTGCCGGTCAGCTCGTACCGGTACTCGGTGCCGTCCGGCTGGCTCCCCGTGACCTGGGTGTAGGGGGTGGGCGCCTCGGCGAGGACCATGGTGGACGCCTGCGGGTCCCATGTCTTCAGCGCGTTGCCCGTGAGGTACTTGCGTGCTGTCTCGTAGTTGCGGTCGTCGCTGGTCAGGGCCTCCAGGAAGCCCTGCACGATCTCCTGCGGCCGGGCGTCCTCCCCGGGTGGCAGCGCGAAGACCCGCACCTGCGTGTCCTGCCGCGGGGTCGACTGGACGTCGCGCATGTTCCCGCTGTCCGGCATCGAGGCGCACCCGGCCAGGAGTACGGCGCCCAGGCCGATGTACGTCGTTGTCCGTACCGGACGTCCGCGGCCGCGGAACGTACGTCCGCGGCCGCGTTTTTCGCGGTCAGCGCCCACGGAATGCCTCCCCCTGCTCGTGCTGCTGCTCCGAGTGCTCCGAGCCGTTCTCGGACGGCCGCTCCTCGGTGTGGCCCGCGTCGTCGTCGGCCCGCTGTGCGGGCGGCGGTGCCGTGGGGCGGGGCACTACGCGCGCGCCGTTGCCGGGCAGTGCCGTCGGGTCGGCCGTGGGGACGTGTCCGGCGCCCGGCCTGGGCCCTAGGGCCGTCCTGGCGGCCCCGTGCTCACCGGCCTGGACGGGCACCGTGGCGAGTTTGCCGCTGCCGCCGGAGGGCAGGCCGGCGCCGGCGAGTCCGCGATTGCGCCGGGAGTCCTTCGGCTCCAGGGGTATCGGGGACCCGCGCAGCGGCTCGTCCGCGGTGCGCGGCAGCGTGAGCCGGAACTGGGAACCGCCGCCCGGTTCGCCCCAGGCCTGGAGCCAGCCACCGTGCAGCCGCGCGTCCTCCAGGGCGATGGACAGCCCGAGGCCCGTGCCGCCGGTGGTACGCGCGCGTGCGGGGTCGGCCCGCCAGAAGCGGCTGAACACCCGGGTCGCCTCGCCCGGTTTGAGTCCTACGCCGTAGTCGCGGACCGCGACCGCGACCGCGCCGCCGGCCGCCGCCAGCTTGACCACGACGTCGTTGCCCTCGCCGTGTTCGACGGCGTTGACGACGAGGTTGCGCAGCACGCGCTCCACACGTCGGGCGTCGGCCTCGGCGACGACCGGCTGCTGGTCGCCGAGGACCCGTATGCGTGTGCCCTTGCGTTCGGCGAGCGGCTCGGCCCCGCTGACGACCTTCCGTACGACGTCACGCAGGTCTATCGGCTCGGCCTCCAGGGCCGCCGCGCCCGCGTCGAACCGGCTGATCTCCAGCAGGTCCGCGAGCAGTGACTCGAACCGGTCCAGCTGGTCGGCGAGCAGTTCGGCCGAGCGTGCGGTCACCGGGTCGAAGTCGACGCGCGCGTCGTGGATGACGTCCGCGGCCATGCGTACGGTCGTCAGCGGGGTGCGCAGTTCGTGCGACACGTCGGAGACGAACCGGCGCTGCATCCGCGACAGGTCCTCCAGCTGCTGGATCTTCAGCTGCAGGTTCTGGGCCATCTTGTTGAAGGCCTCGCCGAGCCGTGCGATGTCGTCCTCGCCGCTGACCTTCATCCGTTCCTGCAGGCGCCCGGCGGACAGCCGCTCGGCGATCCCTGCCGCCATCCGTACGGGTGTGACGACCTGCCGTACGACGAGCCAGGCGATGGCGCCGAGGAGTACGACGACGAACAGTCCGGCCGTCGCCAGGGTGCCCTTGATGAGGCTGAGGGACTTCTCCTCCTGGGTGAGCGGGAAGAGGTAGTAGAGCTGGTACGGGTTGCTGTTGGGGTCGCTGACCTGTTTGCCGATGATCAGGCCCGGCTGGGATTCCTGGCCGTTGTCGTAGTGGATCCGGGTGTAGCTCTGGACGGGGCCGGTGCCGTCGTCGACGCGTTCGCGGAGTTCCACGGGCACGCTGAGGTCCCATTTCACGCCTCCGGAGACGCGTGGTCCGAGGCCGCCGGTGTCGCCGTCCGCGGAGGCGGGGCTGAGCGTGACGACGTCGAAGGCGCCCTGACCGCCGCTGGAGAGGGACGCCACGAGGTTGGTCATCCACTCGACGACGTTCTGTACGTTGTCGCCGTTCAGCTCCCCGGCCTCGTTGCCGCCGGCACTCGCCGCGCTGTCGGCCCGCTGCTCGGCAACGGTGAATCCGCCGGTGGCCTGGCTCTGGGAGGCCTTGACCTTGGCGTCGAGCAGTCCGTTGCGGACCTGGCCGATGACGACGAAGCCCAGCAGCAGGACGACGCTGAGCGACATCAGCAGGGTGGTGACGACGATCCTGAGCTGGATGTTGCGCCGCCACAGCCGCATCACGGGCAGCAGCGGACGGCGCACCCAGCGCATGAACAGCCTCAGGACCGGGCTGCCCTGGACTCCGCCCTGCAGCAGCCCGCCCTCGAGGAAACGCCCCCAGCGGGAGCCCGGCGTCTTCCGGCCGACAGGCCGCTCCGCGCGGGTCCCCGGCTGGCCGGGCGCCGAAGCGGCACTGTCCCCGGACATGTCAGCTGGGTCCTGCCTTGTATCCGACGCCACGTACGGTCACCACGATCTCCGGCCGCTCGGGGTCCTTCTCGACCTTGGAGCGCAGCCGCTGCACATGAACGTTCACCAGACGGGTGTCCGCCGCGTGGCGGTATCCCCAGACCTGCTCCAGCAGGACCTCACGGGTGAACACCTGCCACGGCTTGCGGGCCAGCGCGACCAGCAGGTCGAACTCCAGCGGTGTCAGCGCGATCGACTGCCCGTCCCGCTTCACGGAGTGCCCGGCCACGTCGATGACCAGGTCTCCTATGGCGAGCTGCTCGGGAGCCGGCTCCTCCGACCTGCGCAGACGCGCCCGGATCCGGGCGACCAGTTCCTTCGGCTTGAACGGCTTGACGATGTAGTCGTCCGCGCCCGACTCGAGGCCGACCACCACATCCACGGTGTCGCTCTTCGCCGTGAGCATCACGATCGGTACCCCGGACTCCGCCCTGATCAGGCGGCACACCTCGATACCGTCCCGGCCCGGCAGCATCAGATCGAGCAGCACAAGATCGGGTTTGGCCTCACGGAACGCGGCCAGCGCCTTGTCGCCGTCGGCTACGAAAGACGGCTCAAAACCTTCACCACGCAGCACAATGCCGAGCATCTCGGCCAGTGCGGTGTCGTCGTCGACGACAAGGACTCGTCCCTTCATGAATGCCATCATCCCATTAACTAAATCGTTACCTGGCGTGACCTGTCACACAGCTCCGCAAGAGCATCGGCTGTCACGGGCGACACGGCCCCTTCCTCGGTGACTATCGCCGTCACCAACTCGGGCGGCGTCACGTCGAACGCCGGGTTGTACGCCTGTGTCCCCAGGGGTGCCACCGGTATACCGCCTCCCGCTTCTGCTCCCGCCACCGGCACCTGGGGTGCGGTGATCTCGGTCACCTCATGACCTGCGCGTTGCTCCACCTCGATGGACGCCCCGTCGGGGGTGTCCGGGTCCACCGTCGTCACCGGCGCCACCACGATGAACGGCACGTGGTGGTACCGGGCCAGGACGGCGAGCGGGTACGTCCCCACCTTGTTCGCCACCGAACCGTCGGCGGCGATCCGGTCGGCCCCGACCAGTACCGCGTCCACCTCTCCGGCCGCGAACAGTGAGCCCGCGGCGTTGTCCGTGAGCAAGGTGTACGCCATTCCGCTGCGCGCCGCCTCATAGGCGGTGAGCCGGGCGCCCTGCAGCAGCGGCCGCGTCTCGTCCACCCACAGCCTGCGCAGCCGCCCCACACGGTGTGCCGCGAGGGCCACCGCGAACGCCGTGCCCTCACCGCCCGACACCAGAGACCCGGTGTTGCAGTGGGTGAGCACCCGGTGCCCACCAGCCGGCAGCAGTTCGTCGAGCAGCGCCAGCCCGTGCGCGGCCATGCGTTCGCTGGCCTGGGCGTCCTCCCGGTGCAGCGCCCGCGCGGCGGCGAGCGCGGCCTCGGCGGCCTGTTTCTGATCGCCTTCGCGGCCGAGTTCGGCCCGATACGCGGCGTGCGCCCGGCGCACGCCCACGGCGAGGTTCACCGCGGTGGGCCGGGCGCCCGCGAGTGCGTCGGCGGCCTCCTCCACGTCGAAGCCTCGCGCGGCGGCGAGCGCGATCCCGTATGCCCCCGCGATGCCCAGTAGCGGTGCCCCGCGCACGGCGAGCGAACGGATCGCCTCCACCAGCGCGGGCGCGTCCGTGCACACCAGCTCGACCTCTTCGGCCGGCAGCCTCGTCTGGTCGAGGAGGACCAGGACGGGGCCTTCGGGTGGCTCGTCCCAGCGGATCGCGGGTGTCTCGGTCGGCCGGATGTCGTCGCCGGATTGCGCGTGCTGATCAGCCATGCGGTCAGTCTGCCCCGTATCCGGCGGACAATTGAAGGTGCGCAGCCCATACGGCCCCCGGTCACTTCTCGGACACCGCGTGGCACGATGGGCGCCAACCTGCCGCCGCGACCGCGGACGAGCACCGTGAAGGAGCGACGATGAAGGACACTCCGGGCTGGGCCTCGCCCGGATCGGCCCCCTCGGACGGCGAGAAGCCGGACCAGCAGGGTGCCGCGCAGCCTGCTGACCAGGGTGGCACGGACCAGCCGCAGCCGTCGGACCACAGCGGCGCTGACCAGCCGCAGCCGTCGTCCAAGTGGTCCAAGGAGCAGCCCCCGCCCGCCCAGTGGAGCAATCCGAGCCCTCAGGGCCCCGGTCAGGCCCCGCCACCTCCGCCCGGGGCGGGCTGGGGCGGCCACCCCGGCCAACCACACCCGGGCGGCGGCCCGTACCCGGGCCCCGGCGGTTACGGCACCCCTGGCGGCTACGGGGCTCCCGGCGGCCACCCCGGTTACGGCACCCCCGGCTGGGGCGGCGGCGGTTGGGGCGGCCCCCCGCCCGCGGCCAAACCCGGTGTGATCCCGCTGCGCCCACTCGGTGTCGGCGAGATCCTCGACGGCGCGGTCTCCACCATGCGCACGCACTGGCGCACGGTCCTCGGCATCTCCCTGACCGTCGCGGTCGTCACCCAGATCGCCGTCATCCTCTTCCAGGGCCTCGTCCTGAACGAAACGGCGAACTCGGACGTCCTCAACGACCCGACCGCCACGCCCGGCGAGCTGACCGAAGCCCTGGGCGAGACACTGCTGAGCACCACCGCGGTCCTGCTGATCTCCCTGCTGGGCACGATCATCGCGACGGCCCTGCTGACGACCGTGACCAGCCGTGCCGTCCTCGGCAAGTCGGTCACCACCGCCGAGGCCTGGCGTGATGCCCGCCCGCAGCTGTTGAGGCTGTTCGGCCTGACCTTCCTGCTGCCCCTGATCGGCAGCGTGCTCATCGCCGTGGGCATCCTGCCCGGCCTCCTCATCGTCGCCTCGGGCGGGGGCGGCGGGGGCGCGCTGCTCGCCGTCCTCGGCGGACTCGGCGCTTTCGTTCTGGCCCTGTGGCTGTTGACCCGCTTCTCGCTCGCCTCGCCCGCGCTGATGCTGGAGAAGCAGGGCGTTTTCAAGTCGATGAACCGCTCCGTCAAGCTGGTGCGCGGCTCCTGGTGGCGGGTGTTCGGCATCCAGCTGCTCGCCATGATCATCGCCAATGTCGTGGCGTCGATCGTCGTGATCCCCTTCTCCGTCGCCGGCGCGCTCGTGGACGGAGACGGCGTCTCCTCGTTCCTCACCAGCAGCGGCACGACTCTCGGCTGGACGTACCTCGTCATCAGCGGCATCGGCGCGGTGATCGGAGCCACGCTCACCTTCCCGATCAGCGCCGGCGTCACGGTGCTCCTCTACGTCGACCAGCGCATCCGTCGCGAGGCCCTCGACCTCGAACTGGCCCGCGCCGCCGGCATCCAGGACTACGGCTCCGACGCCCGCGGCACGACCCCGGGGAGCTGATGCGGTGAGACTGTCGGGGGGAGTACTGGCCGCCGTGCCGGCCTCGTGGCGCTCGGCGGACGAGCCACCGGTCACCCTCCCGCGCGACCCCGCGCGGGAGGCGGCAGAGCGCGAGCTGTCCAAGGGGATGTACCACGAGAACGACCCCAGTTGGTACGAGCGCGCCATGGACGCCTTCTGGGAGTGGCTCGACAAACTGTTCGGCGCCGCCTCCGCCGCCACCCCGGGCGGCGCGCTCGGCCTCGCCGTCATCGTCCTGTTCATCCTGGCGCTCATCGGCGCCCTGTGGTGGCGCCTCGGCACCCCGCGCCGCACTCCCACCTCGTCCGCCACGCTCTTCGACGACCGCCCCCGCAGCGCCGCCGAACACCGCGCCGCCGCCGAGGCACAGGCCGCCCAGGGCCGTTGGAACCAGGCCGTCCAGGAACGCATGCGTGCCATCGTCCGCTCCCTGGAGGAGCGCGCCCTGCTCGACGTACGCCCCGGCCGCACCGCCGACGAAGCGGCCTCCGAGGCAGGCGGCGCGCTCCCCGCCCATGCGGACCGACTGCGCGCCGCCGCCCGGGACTTCGACGACGTCACATACGGCGGCCGATCCGCATCCGAAGGAACGTACCGCCGCCTCGCCGCCCTCGACGACGACCTGGAGCACGCCAAGCCCGCACTTGTCGGCAGCAGCTCCCAGAGCGCGGCGAGCACGACCCACAGCACCCGCCAGGAGGCCGCCGAATGACCACCGAGGCCACGCTCCCGTCCACCTCGGCCTCGCCCACCGCCCGCCAGGTGTGGACCCGCGCGCGCGGTGTCGTCATCGGGGCGGTCATCCTCCTGGCGGCTGCCGTCGTGATCGCCGTGATCCGCTCCGGCGCCGAGCACGGCCGCCTCGACCCGCGCTCCGCCGACCCCAACGGCAGCCGTGCCGTCGCCGAACTCCTCGACGACCAGGGCGTGTCCACCCGCCTGGTCACCACCCTCGACGAGGCGAGCGCCGCGGCCGGCCCCGACACCACGGTCCTGGTCGCCGACCCGGACCGGCTGACCGACTCCCAGCAGAGCCGCCTCCGCGCGACGACCGAGACCTCCGGCGGCCGCACAGTCCTCGTCGCCCCCGACTCCCCGTCGGTGAGCACACTCGCTCCCGGCGTCGGCGCCGATCCCGCCCCGAGCTTCGACTCCACGCTCGCGCCCCGCTGCGACCTGCCCGCCGCCCGCCGCGCAGGCACCGCCGACACCGGCGGTGTCCGCTACCAGGTCACCGCCCGCGCCGCCGACACCTGCTACCCCAGCGAAGGACTGCCCACCCTGGTCCGCGTCCCGGCGGCCGAAGGGGGCGGCGACACCGTCGTACTCGGCGCCCCCGACATCCTCTACAACGACCGCCTCGACGACGAGGGCAACGCCTCCCTCGCCCTCCAACTCCTCGGCTCGCGCCCCCATCTGGTCTGGTACCTCCCCTCACTCGCCGACGCTTCGGCAACCGACACAGAACCCCGCAGCTTCTTCGACCTGCTCCCCTCCGGCTGGCTCTGGGGCACCCTGCAGCTCTTCATCGCAGCAGCCCTGGCCGCCCTCTGGCGGGCACGCCGACTCGGCCCCCTGGTGCCCGAGAAACTCCCCGTCGCGATCCGCGCCTCCGAGACCGTCGAAGGCCGCGCCCGCCTCTACCGCAAGGCGAACGCCCGCGACCGCGCGGCCACCGCTCTTCGCTCCACCACCCGCACGCGCCTCGCCCCCCTCGTAGGTGTCCCCGTCTCCCGGGCGCACTCGCCCGAGGCCCTGCTCCCCGCCCTGTCCAGCCACCTCCACGGCGACGGACAGTCCCTGCACGCCCTCCTCTTCGGCCCGCCGCCCGGCGACGACACGGCCCTCATCGCCCTCACCGACCAACTCGACGCCCTCGAAAGAGAGGTACGCCGTTCATGATGGACCCGACCACTGACAACGCCGGGACCACTGGGGATCCGGGCGCCGCCCGAGCCTCCCTGGAGGCCCTGCGCGCCGAGATCGCCAAAGCCGTGGTCGGCCAGGACCCCGCCGTGACCGGCCTCGTCGTCGCCCTCCTCTGCCGCGGCCACGTCCTGCTGGAAGGAGTCCCCGGGGTCGCCAAGACGTTGCTCGTCCGCGCCCTCGCAGCCGCGCTCGAACTCGATACCAAGCGCGTCCAGTTCACCCCGGACCTCATGCCGAGCGACGTCACCGGCTCCCTCGTCTACGACACCCGCACCGCTGAGTTCTCCTTCCAGCCCGGCCCTGTCTTCACGAACCTCCTCCTCGCCGACGAGATCAACCGCACGCCCCCGAAGACCCAGTCGTCCCTCCTCGAAGCGATGGAGGAACGCCAGGTCACTGTCGACGGCACCCCCCGCCCCCTCCCCGAGCCGTTCCTGGTCGCCGCGACCCAGAACCCGGTCGAGTACGAGGGCACCTACCCGCTTCCGGAGGCCCAGCTGGACCGTTTCCTCCTCAAACTGACGGTCCCTCTCCCGTCCCGCCAGGACGAGATCGACGTCCTCACCCGGCACGCCGAGGGCTTCAACCCACGCGACCTGCGCGCCGCCGGCGTACGCCCCGTCGCGAACGCCGCCGACCTCGAAGCCGCCCGCGCCTCCGTCGCCAAGACCACGATCTCCCCCGAGATCACCGCCTACGTGGTGGACATCTGCCGCGCCACCCGGGAATCCCCTTCCCTCACCCTCGGCGTCTCCCCACGAGGCGCCACCGCCCTCCTCGCGGCCTCCCGCGCCTGGGCCTGGCTGACGGGCCGCGACTATGTCATCCCGGACGACGTCAAGGCACTCGCGCTCCCGACCCTCCGCCACCGCGTACAGCTCCGCCCGGAGGCCGAGATGGAAGGCGTGACGGCCGACGCGGTCATCAACGCGATCCTCGCCCACGTCCCCGTCCCCCGCTGATGGCTCCCACCGGACGCGCCGCACTCCTCGCGGCCCTCGGCTCCCTCCCCGTCGGCATCTGGGAACCCAGCTGGACGGGCATCCTCGCCGTAAACGCCCCCCTGGCATTGGCGTGCGCCTGCGACTACGCCCTGGCCGCCCCCGTGCGCCGCCTGCGCCTCACGCGCTCCGGCGACACCTCCGCGCGCCTGGGCGAAACCGCGGACGTCACCCTCACAGTCACCAACCCCTCCAAGCGCCCCCTACGCGCCCATCTCCGCGACGCCTGGCCCCCCAGCAGCTGGCTGCCCGGCACCGACGTCGCGGCCTCCCGCCACCGCCTCACGGTCCCCGCGGGCGAACGCCGCCGCGTCACGACCCGCCTGCGCCCCACCCGCCGAGGAGACCGCCAGGCCGAAAAGGTCACGATCCGCTCCTACGGCCCCCTCGGCCTCTTCGCCCGCCAAGCGAGCCACAAGGTCCCCTGGACCCTACGGGTCCTCCCCCCGTTCACCAGCCGCAAGCACCTGCCGTCCAAACTGGCCCGCCTGCGGGAACTCGACGGCCGCACCAGCGTCCTGACCCGAGGCCAGGGCACGGAGTTCGACAGCCTCCGCGAGTACATCCCCGGCGACGACACCCGCTCCATCGACTGGCGCGCCACAGCCCGCCAGTCATCCGTCGCGGTACGCACCTGGCGCCCCGAACGCGACCGCCACATCCTCCTGCTCCTGGACACGGGCCGAACCTCCGCCGGCCGCGTGGGCGACGCCCCCCGCCTCGACGCCTCCATGGACGCGGCCCTCCTCCTCGCCGCCCTCGCCTCCCGCGCCGGCGACCGCGTGGACCTCCTGGCCTACGACCGCCGCGTCCGCGCCCTCGTCCAGGGCCGCTCGGCCGGCGACGTTCTCCCCTCCCTGGTCAACGCGATGGCCACCCTCGAACCGGGACTCATCGAAACGGACGCCCGAGGCCTCACAGCCACCGCACTCCGTACGGCCTCCCGCCGCACCCTGATCGTCCTCCTCACCAGCCTCGACGCAGCCCCTGTCGAACACGGCCTCCTCCCCGTCCTGTCCCGCCTCACACAACGCCACACGGTCCTGGTGGCCTCGGTCGCCGACCCGCACATCGCCCGCATGGCCGATTCCCGAGGCACCACAGACGCCGTCTACGACGCCGCAGCGGCGGCCCAAGCCCAGACAGATCGCCACCGCACCGCCGAACAACTCCGCCGTCACGGCGTCACGGTCGTCGACGCGACTCCGGACGACTTGGCACCTGCCTTGGCTGACGCCTATCTGGCTCTGAAGGCAGCAGGACGCCTCTAATTCCTTCTTAGGGCTTGCCGGGAATCAACACGTCGGTTTGATCTTGGTTTTGTCGGGGTCGAGGAACCTGGCGACGTCTTCCCGGGTGCGGAAACGGGCTGTTGAGGTGGGGAGATGAACGCCATGGGCTTGAAGGAGCGGGCGGACGTCTTTGGCTGCGCGGCTGATGGTCATGGCGGTGGTGTGGAACAGCTGGCCCAGGAGGTCCATGGTCGCGAGTTTTCGCAGGTGGAGCACGGTGACCAGGACTCGGTCGGCTGAGGTGAGCTTGGCTTTGGCACCTGCGCCAGGGGCGACCAGGCGCTCGTGGCCTCGACGTGTGCGGAGCGCTTGCTCGCGTTGAGCCTCCATCGCTGGAGTCAACGAGTCGATGAGCTCGCTGAGCTGCCGGCGGGTCATCCCGGTGCGTTCCGGATCCTGGAGCGAACGCCGCGTGAGGTGAGTCGGTCTGTCCGCCAGGACCTCGTCCGGTGTGCTGCCGGCGGTCGCCGCGTCCATCGGACGCTGGGGGTGGAGGGTGTAGTTCCAGTCGCCATGGAAGCGATGGCGAGTGATGGGCAGGGCGGCGATGTCGTCGTCGCTGACGCGGATGCCGGTGGGGTACTCACCGCTGTCGAGTTCGGCACGGACGGTGAGGCCGGTGCGGCTGGTGGTCGCGGCGATGGTTTGGAGCATGACTTCATGGCTGGTCAGGGGTCTGCCGCGCCAGTTCATGGTGATGTGGGAGAACAGCCGGTGCTCGATCTTGTTCCACTTCGAGGTGCCGGGCGGAAGGTGACACACCGTGATCTCAAGGCCGGTCTCGGCAGCGAGGTCGGCGAGCTGGGTCTTCCAGCCGCGGGTGCGGTAGCCGATGGAACCCCCGCCGTCGGCGGTGATCAGCAGTCGGCGGGCGTGGGGGCAGTCGTGTCGGCCGCGGGCCTGCCACCAGCGCCGGATCGAGGCGACCGCGAACGCCGCGGTGTCGTGATCGGTGCCGATGCTGACCCAGCCGGTGTTCGCCGCTATGTCATAGATTCCGTAGGGAATCGCTTTCTCGGCCTGGCCGGGGAAGTCGTGCGTCTTGACCCTCGCGGGCTGCCCTGCGGGCCGCCATTCGTGTCCGGCGTTCTTGTAGTCGCCGATCAGCTCCTTCTTCTTGCTGTCCACGCTGATCACTGAGTCACCGGCGTCCCTGTGGTCTCGTGCCTGCTCATTGAGGTAGCGGAACTGGGCGTCCCTGTCGGGGTGCTGAGCACCCTCGATGGTCTTGGCGTTGGCCTGCAGACTGAAGCCTTCCTCCCGCAGCAGGCCGGCGACCGTGTCGGCGGAGACCCGGTGGCCCTGCCGGGTCAGCTCCGCTGCCGGCTTCCGGGTCGACTTTGTCGTCCATCGCAGCGGCGACATCGGGTCACCCCGCTCGTCGGGCCAGACCAGCGCAAGCAGGGCCGGCCGCAGCCCTGGATCAAGGTCCACAGCCTTCTTCCGGCCCCCACCAGGACGACGGACCCGCCCCAACAGAGCCTGACCAGACTCCAGTTCAGCCGCTCCGCGCGAGACCGCGCCCTCCCGAACCCCGGCCGCGGCAGCGACGAGCCTGATCCCACCATGCCCCAGCGACAACGCTTCCGCCCCTATGGCCAGCCGACGCTGACGCTCGTCCAGATGCGGCAACAACACCTGGAACTTCGCAGCCAGGACCGCCTCGATCCCCTCCGGCCTCCCCATACCAGAACAACGAGTCCCACAACCGGAAGCCACGACTTGTTTCCCGGCAAGCCCTTAGAGCTCGTAACACGAGCTCTAAGGACAAAACACAAAAAGGCCCACACCAAATGGTGTGGGCCTTTCGCAATATTTGTTCGGCGGTGTCCTACTCTCCCACAGGGTCCCCCCTGCAGGACTACTACGCGGCGGTGTCCTGGGAGAACGCCCCGGGCGGCAAGCGGTACATGATCGGCTGGATGAACAACTGGGACTACGCCGGCTCCGTCCCCACCTCTCCCTGGCGCGGCGCCCAGAGCGTTCCCCGGGAAATGGCACTGCGCACGATCGACGGCCGGATCCGGCTGACCAGCAAGCCGGTGGGCAGCCTGGAGTCCCTCCGGCGGCAGCGCCCGGCGACGGCGTCCGACGTCACCGTCAAGAACACCTCCAAGCCTCTGATCGGCCCCGCGGCCGGGAACAAGGCCCTGGACATCGAGGCGACCTTCTCCCTCAAGGACGCCGACCGCTTCGGCCTGAAGGTCCGCACCGGCGCGGGCGGCGAGGAGACCGTCATCGGCTACGACACCACGACCCAGGAGCTGTACGTCGACCGCACCCGCTCCGGCGCCGTGGACTTCAACAGCACCTTCCCCGGCGTCCAGACCGCACCCCTGAAGGCCAAGAACGGCAAGGTCAAGCTGCGCATCCTCGTCGACTGGTCGTCCGTCGAGGTCTTCAGCGGCAACGGCGAAGCGGTGATCACCGACCAGATCTTCCCCGACCCCTCCAGCACCGGCGTCGAGGTCTTCGCCGTAGGCGGCACCGCGACCCTCGACCAGTTGCGGGCGTGGCAGCTGAGGTCCGTCTGGAGGTGACGAGCCCTCAGGGAGCCCGAGAGCCTGGAAGACAAGCGCCGGATCGCGGCCAAGATCATTGGCCGGTACTCCAAACTTTCGGCAGCCGCTGGGGCGGTCACCGCAGCCCCGGGCGCGATTCCGGGGATCGGGACGGCGGTCACAGTCCTGGGCGACGGTGTCACTGATGTCGCCATGGCACTCAAGCTCCAGGTCGACATGTGCATGTGCCTGGTCGAGGTGTACGAGACCGAGCTGAGCAGTGAGGACAAGAAGCACCTCGCCTTCGTGCTCGCGTTGGCGGGTTCGGCAGAACAGCCAGCGTCGAAGGGTGGCAAGGCAGCGGTCCAGAAGATCGCCGAGAAGTTGGTCTACCAGTACCTGCGAGGGAGGATGTGAAGTAGCAACACTGCATCGGATCCGCCCCCGCCGACTCAGTTCGTGGGGGCGTCCTGTCGCGGGTGAGCCCTCCGGCCAGGCGGCCGAGGTGCTCGTCCGCGTACGCCACGGCGGCGGCCTGGTACCACCACGAGTCGCAGCACCTACCCGCCGGACCGGGAGAAGGCGGGCCATCGACCTGGTCATCAAGCAGACGGAGTTACTTCGCCAACGAGTGGTCGACGAACGGCACACCGGGCAACTGAACGCGACCGAGCTTGGCTATGCGGAGGGGGCGGGGGTTTCGGGGGAGGGCGGCAGGTGGTCGGCCACGAACCACCCTCGCTGGGGTACGGCGTACACCCAGCCTTCTTCGGCCAGCAGTCCGAGCCCTCGCCGTACGGTCGTACGCGCGATCCCGTATCGCTGCACAAGCTGGGCCTCACTCGGCAGCATCCGCCCGGGCCGCCAGTCACCGCGCTGAATCTGCCCACGCAGGATCTCGGCCAGTTGCCGGTACGGGGTCAGCGGCGCGCCATGGTCGATCTCAGCATCAGGGTTCATGGACTTGACGCTAGGCAAGCGGACTGATGCACGCTCTTTGAGATACGTCTCGCGACGAAGCGATACAAGGCGACACCATGGCCCAAAGAAACGCCCCGGCCGGAAGGGTGAGAGCTTCCATGCCGGGGCTGAGCCGACTGATTGGGAGTCGACCTATGCGCAGCCTACTGGCCGCGATTCTGACCCTCTTCCTGCCCGCCCGCGGCACCCACCGCTCCGCAGCACCCCCACCACCACTGCCCCTCACCCCCTGTCCGCCCGCTCCGGAACCCCCACCCGTGATCACGTGCCCACACTCGGCCGACGTGATCACCGTCGACGGCATGCCCCTGGTCCGGCCGTACGTCGTCGAGTGGGAACGCGAGCGGGACGAACATGCCCGGCGCCGCCTTCAGCGCGAGCGGCGCCGGGCGGCGGTCCTGGCGACGCTGGGCCAGGACTACGTTCCGGTTCCGTGGGAGGTCGCCGCATGAGCACGAGTACGCCGCGTCTGCGCAGTCTCGGCCTCGACCCGGACACCGGCAAGGAGGCCCTGGCGGTCACGCACCCCGGCGGCCGTCTTGAGGAGCTGGCAGACGTGCACGCGCTGAAGGCCGCCGCTGTCCTGGTGACGGTCGTCGGCGCAGTACTGGAGGTGGGAAAGGCGCCGGACGCCGAGCTCGCCGCCTTCGTAACGCCGTTGCACGCCGCGCTCGAAGAATGCGTCGGCATTATGGCTGCGGACAGGGAGTGACGACGTAGAGGTATTCCACCTTGCGGCCGGTGGCGCCCGGAGGGTTCGTCCCTGGGCGCCACTGACCCACATCCGCCGCTGCTCCTTGACCTCAGGTCCGTATCCGGTCGTCATCCTTCTCGCACGCGTGGCGCTCGGCTGCCCGCCTCACTCCCGGATGAGACCGCGATGCACCGCCCAGGGTCACGGTGCGACTGCTCGTACGAGGAGCGTTCCGATGTGCCCGGGATGCGGGGCATCGAGTATCCGGGCGTCGGCTGTGCGGAACCCAGCCCGAGAGAGCAGGCGCTCCCATACCGCCGGGCGGTAGCTGTAGCGGTAGGTGAACATCGCCTTTCCGGCGAAGCCTCCCTTGTACATGCCCTGCGGCCCGTACGCGCCGGGGATGGCCGGAGGCTGGGAGAAGACAATGACGCCACCGGGCTTGAGCCTCTGTCGGACGAGCGGGAGGAGACGGCCCGGGTCGGTGAACCAGACGGCTCCGAAGATCGAGTAGATCGCGTCGTACACCTCCTCGTGCTCGCTCAGATACTCCAGGACCTCGGAGCACACGAACTCTGCACCGGTCCCGGCCCACTTCGTGGTGGTCTTCCTGACCATGACGGGAGACAGGTCAACGCCCCG
This sequence comes from Streptomyces capitiformicae, assembly GCF_002214185.1. Lineage (NCBI taxonomy): Bacteria > Bacillati > Actinomycetota > Actinomycetes > Kitasatosporales > Streptomycetaceae > Streptomyces > Streptomyces capitiformicae. Next base: position 6,278,060 of record NZ_CP022161.1, read on the forward strand.
AGCGGTGATGCCGCGTTCAGCGAGGTAGGCGAGGGCGCGGCCGGTGCCGCAGCCGATCTCCAGGGCGGAACGCGGGTTACCCAGTAGCTCTGGTCCGGGTCCGTGACCGGCGTACTGGGTCCAGCAGAAGCTCGGCTCCGCGTCGTCCTTGAAGGCGGAAGCGGCGTAGGTGTCCCACAGCTCCGTCTCGGCGGCGATGTCGTGTTGTGCGGGCAAGGGGATTCCTCTTCGCAAGGGTCGGTCCCTGTCCTCCTGGGGCCGAGGACAGGGACCAGCGTAGGGGCCATTCAGTGGCTGTCGGGGACCTTGTTGTCGCACGGCGAGCAGTCCGTGCCGTCGATCGCCCACAGCTCCTCGTCGACGTCGAAGCCGATGGACTTCAGGAAGTCCGCAGTGCGCAGGCACAGGCCGTCGCGGCGGCGCTCGATGAAGGGGGCGTGGTGCTTGTAGTGGCCCTCGTTGTACGCGTCGCAGAGGGCCCACCACACGGGCGTGTCGAGGATGAGCTGGTGAACGCCGATGTCGACGAGCTTGCCGACGCCCAGGTGGACCTCGGGGTGCTCCATGCAGCCGATGGTGTACATGACGGCGTCGCCGAGGATGCGCTCGGCCATGTCGCGGACCATCGTGTGATCGCGCAGCAGCAGGGCGACCTCGCGGTCCCAGAGTGTCATGCCGCTGTCCAGCACGTTGATCGTCAGGTGTTTGACGTGGGGCTGGACGGCGTTGAAGAGTTTCTTCGGGTCCCGTGTGCGGGTGCTCATGGGTCGGTCGAGCGTGACGGTCATGGACTACTCCTTCGGAGACAGGTCGTGCCGTGCAGGTTCGAGCCCGTCCCGCCCGTCAGCCTGTTCGGGCTGGGAGCGCGGCGCGAGCGTCTTGCGGATCCCGTTCCAGCGAGGGCTACGTGTGACCGGGCTGGACCGGGCGTAGGTGTGCTCCAGCCATGAACGCGACGGTAGGGAGCGGGGCTTGTCAGGTGCCAGAGAAGTTGCGCGGAGTTGCTCGTCCGCTGGGCGAAGTTGCGTAAGGTTGCTGATTCAGGCCAACCAAAGCTCGGACACGAGGCGTTGGTCTATTGGAGGCTTGGAAGATCAGTCCCCGAGAGAAGGACGTGATCATGCCACGTCGGCTGCGTTTCAACGGCACGGGCAGCGGCGTCAACGGATGCCCGTCCCTTCACGAAGATCTCGACACAGGCGAGCTCATCGTGCACGGCCCGGCGCTCACGGACCCCGACGACATCGCCCAGCTCCGGCACCTCAACGAGAGCGAGGTGCCCATCGTGGTGCCTCGCGAGCTGTTGGTCGACTACGGACCGAAGGAGGCCGTCCACGTGGCCACCGTGATCGGGCTGGACGAGTTCGACCGGCTCTTCACACAGTTCGAGCACACGGCGTGGCGCCTGGAGACGCGCCGCCGCTACGCGTCGGACGAGCTCACCAGCGCCTACGCCCAGTTCATGCGGGGCGAGTCCGTCAACTGGGAGGGAGTCGACGCGGAATGGTGCGCGGAGCGCCGCGAGCAGGTGGCTCTCGGCAAGCGGTTCGAGCGTGTCCGGATCGTCGACAACCCACCCACGGTCGGCCAGCTCTATCTGCTCGACAACGCACGCCGTAACAGTGCTGTCGGAGAGAGGATCCTCAATCTGTGGCGAGAAGATGCCGACCGCCTTGGCTTGCCCTCCGAGGATTTCTGGATTTTCGACTCCCGGCTGGTCGCGCTGCTCAAGTTCGATGACGCCGACAACCTGGTCGGCGTCGAGTTGATCACGCAGCCTGCTGCGGTGCTGCGGTACGCCATGGTGCGCGACGCGGCGCTGCATCATGCCGGCCCGTACGAGGAGTTCGCGGCACAGCTGACCGCGAAGGAGGACTGAGGCAGGTGCGTATCGGTGAGCACGGACTACCAGCAGGCACGGCAAGCACTCGGGGTACGGCTGCGTGAACTCCGACTTTCCGCCCCTGGAGGCCGGCTCACCGGTGCCGAGCTCGCCGAGCAGTACGGGTGGAACAAGTCCAAGGTCAGCAGGCTGGAGAACGGCAGGCAGACTCCGACGCCCGATGACCTGCGCAACTGGGCGGAGGCAACCGGTCAGCCGGAGGCGTACGACGAGCTGGTCGCACGCCTGAGGGGCTTCGAGTCCCACATCAGGTCATGGCGACGTCAGCTGGCCTCGGGGCACAAGGCGGTCCAGGACACCCACCTGAGCGCTCATGCCGACGCCTCGGTGTTCCGCGGCTGGGAGTCCTCCATGATCTTCGGAATTCTCCAGACTCCGGACTACGCACGGTCGATCTTCACAAGATATGCGGAGCTACAACGGTCGCCACGGGACACCGAGGAAGCAGTCCGGTCCCGCATGAAGCGGCAAGAAGCGCTGTACGACTCCTCGAAACACTTCCGCCTCCTCCTGTGGGAAGCCGCCCTTCACGCCTTGATCTGTCCACCGTCGGTGCTTGCGGCCCAGCTCGACCGCCTCTCAGGAGCCATCGGTCTGGACACGGTCGAGCTGGGGATCATCCCGCTGTCCGCCTCGCTCAAGATTCCCCCGGCCACCGCATTCTGGATCTACGACGACCGTCAGGTGGTCGTCGAGAACTGGCACGCGGAGTTGTGGATCGACGACGCAGCCAGCGTGGAAACGTACCTGCGGACCTGGAAGACGCTCCGGGAGTCCGCCGTGTACGGCGCTGACGCCCAGAACCTCGTCAGCGCGGCACGACGAACGTTGCGCTCACCCTGACGCCGACATTTGAGCGACGTGCCCTGCCCCGAACCGCTCACGCGGCGCGCGCCTCGACCGGTCACTCGGCGTGCCTCGTACACCTTCCGCTCCAGCGCGTACAACCGAACGCGACGGAGCGTCACCACTAGTCGCGGCAGACGATCGGATCCGCCGCCAGGGCCGCAACTCCCTGGCGGCGCCGAAGTCTGTTCATCGCTCTCCTCGCAGGGAGATGGCCTCTTGGGCGAGCAGCAGTGCGAGGGGGCCGCCTTGAAGCAGGAAGCGTCCGTCGATCGCGGTCTGGATCGCGTCGCGCATAGGCCACCACATCAGCTTGAAGTCCCCTCGCTCAGGGTGAGTTGCCGCGGTTCCGAGGTGAGCGCTTCGGCCAGGAAGAGGTGGATGCGGGCGGTGGCTCAGAGTGATGGGGTATGAGCCGAGAGAGCGCCAGGAGAGGACGGTGATCCCGGCTTCCTCGACCGTACGGATCGAGGTCACCGATACCCGCTCGCGCTCCTCCCCGTCGCCCGCCACCGCGCCCATGCCCATGGCACCGCCCATGCCCTTCCCCTGTCGCACCGCGACCGCTGGACGCCATCTCGACGCAGCGGCCACACTTGACCCCTGACCGTGACTGTCCAACACGCACACCGGGGGCAAGGTGCCGCAGGAGGCGATCTCCGACCGTTACGAACTCCTGGAGGAGCTCAGCCACGGCGGCATGGGCGACGTGTGGCGCGGCTACGACGCCGTGCTCGACCGGCCCGTCGCCGTGAAGCTCATCCGGCAGGCGTCGGTCACCTCCCCGCAGCTGGCCGAGGAGTTCGCCAAGCGCTTCCGTCGCGAGGCCCGCATCACCGCGCGTATCCAGCATCCCGGTGTGCCGCAGGTGTACGACGCGGTGCTCGACGCGTCGTACGAGCGGCTGTTCCTGGTGATGGAGCTCGTCGACGGCGTACCGCTGTCCGCCTACCTCGACCCCGGCCGGCCGCTGCCGGTCAGCTGGGCGGCCGCCGTCGCCGCGCAGGTCGCGACCGTGCTGTCGTACGCGCACGACGTGCCGGTGATCCACCGGGACCTCAAGCCGGGCAACATCCTCGTCGCCCGCGACGGCACCGTGAAGGTCCTCGACTTCGGTATCGCGGCGATGCTGCGGACCGACGTCACCAAGCTGACCGCGACCGGCAGCCCCATCGGCACCCACCAGTACATGTCGCCCGAGCAGGTCCGGGGCGGACGCATCACCCCGCAGACCGATCTCTACGCTCTCGGCTGTGTGCTGCACGAACTCCTCAGCGGGCGCCTCGTGTTCGAGGCGGAGAGCGAGTACCTGCTGATGTACCAGCACGTCAACGCCGCCCCCACCCCGCTGCGCCGGCTGCGGCCCGACGTCCCCGAGGCGCTGGAGGAGTTGGTCCTGCACCTGCTGCGCAAGGCGCCCGAGGCGCGGCCCGCCGACACGCAGGAGGTGTACGCACGGCTGCTGCCGTTCCTCCCGCCGCCAGGCCAGGAGCCCGGCACGGCGGATGCCGGGCCGGCCGGCGCGCCCGACCCGACGGGCGTGTTCCGGCACCCGTTCGCGCCCCGCGCCCGCCCCCAGGCCCCGGCGCCCGGTGGTCCGACGCCGACAGCCGTCCTCCCGGGGGCCCAGCCGGTGCCCGTCCCCGCCCGGCTGCGCGAGGACATCAAGGAGGCGTACGCCCATTCCGACGCCCTGCTGGAGGAGGAGCGGTTCGCGCAGGCCGCCGAGGTGCTCGGCGAGGTCATCGAACCCGCGGCCCTCGCCCTCGGCTCCGAGAGCAAGCAGGTCCTGGCGCTGCGCCGCCAGCGAGCGGCGATCCGCCTCCTCGGCGGCGACTACCGGGCCGCCCTGCCCGAGTTCGACGCCCTCGCCGACGCGTACGCCCGTATCGCCGGGCCCACCGGCGAGCAGGCCCGCGCCTGCCGCGCCCAGGCGGCCCGGTGCCGCGCCGAACTCGGCCAGGTCACCGACGCGCTCGCCGCGCTCCAGGGCGTGCTGAACGTCGTGCGGGCCGTCGACAGCGACGTGAGCGAGGAAGCCGTGGAGCTACGGCACAACATCGGGATGCTGCTGCTCGCGCAGGGCCGGGCCGCCGAGGCGCGCCAGGTCCTCGAACCACTCCACCAGGACATGTGCATGGTGTTCGGCCCCGACGACGAGATGACCGTCGAGATCGCCGAGGCACTCGCCGTGATCCGCCTCGACCTCGACGAGTCGGCTTCCTGAGCGGGGTCCTCCAGACGTGGCATCGGCCGAACCCCATACTGCGCGCGGCGAGTTCGAAGCCGTCGCCGCATCGGTGACCACAACTTCCGGGCCGGGCTCCAACCGTCACGATGAGCAGTGCACACCACTTCGCCGCTCCAGTCCTGGGTCGATGCCGCACTTCGAGACCAGTGGGAAGGCAGTTGGCCGTACGCCCACCGGGTGTTGGACGACGCTGTCGAGCAACTAACGAACATGGCGTTCCGCTACCGGGGGCTTCGCAAGCACCTGGCCGCAGACCTCTCCACGGGAGGGCCCGACGGACTGGCATCCGCTGCTGATACGTGCAGTTGATCCCCGGCAGAAGCAGGAAAGTCTCTTCGCCAGCCGGAGTCCGACCGGCAGACCTGTGGCTCCGGTCCCGCATGTACCCGGCGCGCTCAGGAGGACCACGCCGCGAGGAGTTCCGCCGGGCCGTACGCAGCGTCGAGGCCTGCACAGTCGGTCCCGCTGCGCGACACAGCGATCACAGGCACGGGAGCAGGCGTGAGCGCGGCGCGGTGTCGGTGCAGCGCCGCGAGATCGTGCCGGTCGAACGGGGAGTTCTCCAGCCACTTCACCGAGCCGACGAACAACAGCTCCTTGGCGATCGGCGCGCGGTCCGCTCCCACGACGTCGATCTCCACATCGTTGGTACGGGTCCAGTAACCGCCGATGGCGGGGGCGGCCGGGAGGTTCGCGTCGGGCAGCAGTCGCGCCAGCGCCTCGCGCACCAGAGGTTCAATGGCCCTGCCACGCCAACTGGTCCAGTTTTCGCGGATGCGCCGCAGCGTCAGGTCACCCCGGCCTCGCTCGATCTCCTCCATCGCCGGTCCCAGGAGCTTCAGCCAGAAGCGGAGGTAGGGATCCGCAACCCGGTAGCGACGATCCTTCGAAGGCCGCGTGGACACGGGAAGCTCCGCCGCGATCACCCGCTTGTCCGCCAGGATTCCCAACGACCGCTGCAGCGGGGTCGCCCCGATCCCGCCGGCGGCACGGGCAATGTTGGAGAACGTCCGCTCACCGCTGCCGATCGCCGAAAGGACGGTGCGTGCTTGGACCTGCTGGGGGAACTCCGCGGCGAGCGAGCGCTCCGCCGACACCAGCAAGGCCGAGACCGGATCGCTGAGCGCCGCCTGAAGGAACTCCCACATCCCGGCGCCGTGCGTCCACTCCGCACAGATCAGCGGCAGTCCACCGGTGATCAAGGCCGCGTCGAAGGCCGAGGCGGGATCGAGGCCCAGCATCTCGCCCACCTCCGCCGGGTTGAGCGGCCCCAGCACCATCTCCCGTCCGCGCTGGTGGAACGGGCGTCCATAGCTGTTCAGCGCCTCCATCATCGACAGGTCGGAACCGATGAGAACCAGCAGAACCGGCTTCCTCTCCAGCACTCGGTCCCAGGCCCGCTGAAGCGTGCCCTCGAAGGCGCCCTCCGCATCCATCAAGTAGGGCACCTCGTCCATGACCACCACGCTCGCCCGGTCGTGCGGCAGTGCCGCCGCCAGTACGTCGAAGGCGGCATCCCAACTCGCCGGGCGGGCCGCGGACAGCAGATTCGCCAGCGGAAGGCTCGACGACTGCGCATCCTGGCCGAGCCGCTCCAGGTCCGCCCCCGGCGACGCCCCTGTGGCGGCATAGAAGATGAACGGCGCACCGGACCTCTCGGCGAACCGCTCCACCAGCCGCGACTTACCCACCCGTCGGCGCCCTCGAAGCATCACGCACCGCCCGGGCCGCTCCCCACCGACCCCGGCCGTCACCTTGCCCAGCTCGCGATCCAGCGTCTCGAGTTCGTGCCGCCTGCCCACGAAATCGGCCACGTCGCCACCTTCCATCGGGTGCCCAGCATCAACACAGATACTAACATTGAAGTTAGTAACACAGAGGTTAGTGACAGGCCTGCTCGGAAGTGTTCTCGGTGATGATCTCGCTGGTGAACCGTGGTGGACTCTGACCTGCTACTAATGGCGTCGAGGGGGCGTGGTCGGACTCGACGGCGGGGGCGGGCGTTGCTGGGGCGAAGTGCGGAACAGCGGCAAATAGAGCGGATGCTCACCGATTGCCGGCAGGGAGTCAGCAGCAGCCTGCTGCTTCACGGCGAGGCCGGGATCGGCAAGACCACGCTGCTCGACCATGCCGCCCAGCGGGCGGAGGGCATGCGCGTGCTGCGTGTCGAAGGCATCGAGTCCGAGATGGAGCTCGCCTTCGGCGGGCTGCACCAGCTGTTCCTGCCCGTCCTTGACGTGCTCGACCGGCTGCCGGCACCGCAGGCCGCAGCCATGCGAGCGATCTTCGGACTCACCGACGACTCGGTGCATGATCGCTTCACCGTCGGTCTCGCCGTGCTGTCGATGCTGTCGGAGGTCGGCGCCGAGGCCCCGCTTCTCTGCCTGGTCGACGACGTGCAGTGGCTCGACCGGCCGTCCGTGGACGTACTCACCTTCGTCGCCCGCAGGCTGCGCGCCGAGGGCACCGTGATGCTCTTCGCCGCGCGCGACGGGGCCCATGGCAGCGTGGCGAAGGGCCTTCCCCTGCTCCACGTCGAAGGGATCGACCGGGAGGCGGCAGCGGCGCTGATCCCGGGCCTCGCGCCGCACGTCGCGGAATGGATCATCGACCAGGCACAGGGCAACCCGCTCGCCCTCATCGAGCTCCCGACCGCGCTCACCCCGGCCCAGCGGGCCGGGCAGTTGAGCCCGCTGGCGCTGCCCGAGGCGCCGTCCCCACTGCGGGGCCGGTTGCAGGACGCCCTCGCGGGGCAGATCAGCCGGCTTCCCGAAGCCACCCGGACCATGCTCGTGGTGTCCGCAGCGGACGACACCGGGGATCTGCCCTTGGTGCTGAGCGCGGCCCGCCGGTGCGGCGCCGCGATCGAGGACCTGGAGCCCGCCGAACGCGCCGGGCTCGTCTCCGTGTCCGGGAAGGTGTTGCGCTTCAGGCACCCGCTCGTCCGGTATGCGGCCTACCAGGGGTCCCCGCTCGCCCGGCGCGTCGCCGCCCATGAAGCACTGGCGGCGACGCTGGACGCCGACCGGCACGCGCACCGGCGCGCCTGGCACCTGGCCGCCGCGGCGACGGGCCCGGACGAACGGGTCGCCGACGAACTGGAGCACGTCGCCGAGTGGGCCGGCAGCCGCCAGGCGATGGCGTCCGCGTCCGCCGCCTACGAGCGGGCCGCCCAGCTCACCGAGGACCCGAAGCGGCGGGCGCGGCTCCTGATCAGCGCGGCCCAGAAGGCCGGCGAAGCCGGCCAGGACGAGCGCTGCGGCGCCCTGGCCGACCAAGTGCCGCTTCCCCTTCGGGATCCCGGGATGGCGGCGGACTTCGCCCGCGTACGAGCCGTCGTCGAGCTCGGCTGCGGCAGCCCGGCAACCGCCGGTCGCATCCTGGGCGAATGCGCGGACCTCATCGCGCCCAGTCGCCCCGACAAGCTCCCCTCCCTCCTGACCGACGCGGTCCACGCGGCCTTCTCCTCGGGGAACGCCGCCCTGATGGGCGAGATCGCCGCCCGCGGTCCGGACCTGCCGGTGCTGGCCGTGCCCGCCCTCCTGCTGGGCGGCGAGGTGCCCGGCGCCCTGGACTCCCTGCGCGAACTCGTACGGGCCTGCCGGCTGCCCGGCAATGGACTCATGGACCAGCTGATGGCCGGGATCTACTGCCACCTGGTCGCCGACCACGCGGAGGCGCACGAGATCGCCACCGCGGCGGTCGCCCTCTGCCGCGAGCAGGGCATCAGCGGGTGGCTGCCCACCACACTGCACCTGCTCGCGGAAGCCGGACTGGCGCTCGGCCGGTTCGATCAGGCACAGGCGCACGCCGCCGAGGGACTCCGGCTCGCCGACTACTACGACCTGGCCCACCGGGCCGCCCATCTGCGCACCGTACTGGCGACGCTCGCCGCGGTCCGGGGGCGCGAGGAAGAGACCCGCTCCCTGGCGGAGCAAGCCCTGGAATACACCCGCCCGCGCAGCGTCGGTCGGGGCACGGCGCATGCCCTGTGGGCACTGGGGCTGCTCGAACTCGGCCTCGGGCGGGCGCAGGCGGCGCTGGAGCATCTCGAGGCGGCACAGCAGGAAGCGGGCCATCCACTGCTCGCCCGGTTCCTGCTGCCCGACCTCGCCGAAGCCGCGGTGCGCGCCGGCCATCCGGAGCGGGCGAAGGAGCCCGCGCGCCGACTCGCGGACTGGGCGGCTGCCGCGAGCCGGCCGTCCGTCGCCGCGATGGCCCACCGCTGCGCGGCCCTGACCGGCCCGGACAGCGAGGCCGAGGACCACTTCGCGACGGCCGTACGTCTCCACGCGGACGGCGGCGACTTCGAACGGGCCCGCACCGAGCTCGTCCATGGGGAATGGTTACGCCGACTGCGCCGCAACATCGACGCCCGCGACCACCTCCGCGAGGCACTGGAGACGTTCGAGAAGCTGGGCGCCGAGCCTTGGGCCCGCCGGGCCCGTGCGGAACTGCGGGCCGCGGGCGAGACCCATGACCCGGCCGGTCCCACGGGCGGACGGATCGGCCGGCTGAGCCCGCAGGAGCGCGAGGTGGTACGGCTCGCCGCCACCGGGGCGACCAATCGCGAGATCGCCACGCAGCTCTTCCTGAGCCCCCGCACGGTCGGGCACCACCTCTACCGCGCCTTCCCCAAGCTCGGCATCAGTTCCCGCACCGAACTGGCCTCGCTCCTCACCTCATGACGCGGGCGCCGACCAGACCATCCGGATCTCGGCGGTCCGGTAGCCGGCCCGGGCGAAGGCCGCGGCCATCGGCGCATTGCCCGTGTCCGTGGTGGCGGTGATCAGTTCGGCGCCCGCCTCCGCGTGCACCCGGGTGATCTCGGCGAGCACGTCGTCGACGTAACCCCGGCCGCGGAACTCCGGGACGATTCCCAGGTAGCCGACGTTGCGGTTGTACGGCGTCGCCGACGGGATCGCGAGACCCGCGACCTCTCCGTCGGCGGTGTAGGCGAGCCGCCACCACTCGCGCTTGCCGGGGCAGCCCAGGTAGAAGTCCATCTCGTCCCGGGCGGTGGCCGCCGCGCCCTTGGCGGCCAGGTTCCTGCGGGTCTCACCGTCCAGGCTCCCCTGGGCGATGCGCCGGAAGACCTCCAGGAACTCCTCGTCCGTGGCTTCGGCGAAGGTGAGCCGGCCGCTGGAGCGCGGCACCCCGGCGCCGGGACTCCACTCCAGGCGCAGCCGTTCCACCTCGTCCGTGAGACCTGCCGCCAGCGCCGCCCCACGCCGCCAGGCCAGGGCAGCGGTGACGGCCGGGTCCTCCCGCCAGGCGTTCGGCAACGTCAGGTTGTACAGCGGCGGTTTGCGCGCGCCCTGCTCGGCGAACGCCCGCAGGCCGGCGGCGAGGAGTTCGGCCGCGACGGCCGTGCGGTCGGCGACCGAGGCGTCGACCCACAGGCAGTCCAGGGCGACCGGGTGCTCACTTGACGACTGCCCCCACCACAGGGCCCGGGCCACCACCCGGTCACCGTCCTCGGCGACCCAGGTCCACTCCGGCCGGTACATTCCCTGGCCGAGTTCATCGCGATAACGGTCGCCGTGGATCCAGCCGACGGGTTCGTCGGCCGTCACGGCGACGACGCGATCGAGGTCGGCCTCGGTCGTGGAACGAATCAACATGTGCCCCCCTTACTGCTTGTACTGCTTGACGTAGGTCGTGATCGACGCACCGGTGTTGAAGACCCGAGAGTCGGTGAGGGCGAACTCGGCCGGTTCGAAAGGGGCGTGGAACAGCGGGATGCCGGAGCTGAGGACGACCGGGTAGCGTTTGATGATCAGCTCGTCGATCTCTCCCACCAGCTGACCGGCCAGGGCTGCGCCGCCGCACAGCCAGATGTCCATCCCCTCCCGCTGCTTGAGCTCACGGACGAACTCCACCGGGTCACCGGAGAGGACTTCCACGTCGGGGTCGGGCCTGATCAGCGTGCGGGAGAACACGTACTGCTTGAGGTGGGAGTAGGGGCTGGTGACTCCGATCGCCAGACCGGGGTCGTAGGTGCCGCGGCCCATCAGGACCGTGTCGAACCTCTTGTTCGCCACGTCGGTGACCCCCAGTTGCTCGCGCGCGTGGGTCGGTATGGTCTCGGGGTATTCGGCCAGGATCGCGGCCACCAGGTCACCCTCGGCGGCGAAGAAGTCGAACCGACCGTCCGGGGATGCGATGAAGCCGTCGATGCTGGAGCCGATGTAATAGGTGAGCTGACGCATGTGAGCTCGCTTTCGATTGATCGCTGTTGATCGCTGCGGATGGGCAGAGGGGGCATACGGGTCCGGCCGGGCGAACGTGAACAGGTGCTGGAGTGCCCGTATCGCATGGGTTCCGGAGCGGTGGCCGAAGAGCCTGCCGCTTGGTGTGGGATCGGGTGACGTCATGAACGCTAGGCCGGTCGCACCGGACCGGCATCGGGCGCCTCGACTTAACCTGACCGGTCACGGTCGGACGAGCATGGGGAGACGTGGGCGCACATCGAGGTCAGGGCCGGGCCACACTGCGGCTTCACCGGCGTACGGCCCGACAGAACGCGCTATGACGTGGTTGCGGTTCTGCGCCTCAGGATGCGAGCCACGTGCGTGAGCAATGCGTGAGCGGTCTGCCCGGCACAGGGCGTCAGGCGTCGCCCATCAACTTCCTCATCGGCGGCGCGGCAGTCACCCGGCCGGCTCCGACAACCCCCACCGCCGTCGAGCTCCTCGTGGACGGCCAAGTCGTCCGCAGCGCCACCGGCAAGGACGCCGAGGCGCTCAACCGGGCTCCTGGGACGTCAGCGATCTCGCCGGAAAGAAGGCGCAGATCCACGTCGTCGACATGAACACCGCCGGCTGGGGCCACATCCTGGCTGACACGTTCACCGCCGCTGAGAAGCCCGCCAAGTCCGTCGTACAGCGCGCGGACTGGGCCGACTACGGCAAGGACCACGATGCGGCGGTGTCCTGGGAGAACGCGCCAGGCGGCAGGGGTCCCTGCGTGAGAAGCGCCCGACGACCGCGAGCGGTGCCACGGTCAAGAGCACCTCCAAGCCCCTGATCGCCCGGGAGGAGTTGTACGTCGACCGCACCCGCTCCGGCGCCGGGGACTTCGACAGCACCTTCCCCGGCGTCCGGACCGCGCCGCTGAAGGCGAAGAACGGCAAGGTCAAGCTGCGTATCCTCATCGGCTGGTAGTCCGTCGAGGTCTTCGCCGAAGGCGGCACCGCAACCCTCAACCAACTGCGGGCGTGGCAGCTGAGATCCATCTGGCGGTGATGAGCCGGGGGCAGGGGGCCGGTCGGACGGGAGTGGCTTCAGCACCTCCACGACCCGGTGGTGCGGACACGGGTGCAAGCCCCGTCGACCCGGAGTTGGAGCGCCAGTTCGGTCTCCCCGCGCTCCAGCTCCGGGGCGCCTCCGGTGTTCGACGCTCGTTACGGACGCGTGGCCAGCGGGTCGAGGAACGTCAGTACGGAGGCGTCCTCCTCGATCAGCGGGGTGAGGGCGGCGTTGAACGGGGCGCCGTACGGGGCGTTCAGGTGTGCTGTGAAGGCGTCCTCGTCCCGGTAGACCTCGAAGATCCAGTAGGCGCGCGGATTGGCCGCCTTGGTGTAGACGTCGAAGGCCAGGTTGCCTTCCTCTGCGCGCACCTTCAGGGCGTAGTCCCCGATCAGGCGGGCGACCTCGTCCTCCGCTCCCTCTCGGGCGGTGAACTCGGCGAGCAGGGTTTTCGTCATGGTTTCCTGTCCTTGTCAGTGGGTGGAGTCGAGGTGGCGGACGACGGCCTGGTCCGTCGTGAACTGCGCCAACTGGTCCTGCCATGGCGGGTTCGGGCCGGCAACCGAGCAGGTCAGGGCCGCGACCCTCACGGCGAACAGGCAGGCCGCCTCGACATCGCCGAGACGCAGGTCCGTCAGCCTGCCGCCGAGGAGTCCACGGGTGCCGAGGTGGTGCAGCAGTCCGGCGGTGAAGGAGTCACCCGCACCGACTGTGTCGACGACCGGTGTCGCCACCGCGGGCACCCGCACCCGCTCCCCGTCGAGTGAGGCCAGGGCCCCGTCAGCTCCGAGCGTGATCACGACGAGCCGCGCCCCTGCCGCATGCCAGGTGTCGCACGCCTGCTCGGGGGGCGTTCCGGGCAGGAGGAGATCCAGGTCGTCCTCACTCAGCCGCAGTACGTCCGCGAGGCCGCACCAGTGCGCCAGCCGGGCGCGGTAGACCTCGGGGTCCACCAGGAGCGGGCGGACGTTGGGGTCGATGCTGATGGTGGCCCGGGAGGCGGCCGCTGCCAGGAAGTCCTCCACCACCGCCGCCCCGGGTTCCTTGACCAGGGCCAGGGACCCGGTGTGCACGCAGGCGGTGTCGGCCAGGTCCACCCCGGTCAGTTCCGCGCTCGTCCACTGCCAGTCGGCGGTGGCCTGCGCGTGGAAGGAGAACGTGGCCTGGCCCTGGGTGTCCAGCTCGGCCACGGCCAGCGTGCTGGGCTCGGCGGCCTCGACGGCGTACGACAGGTCCACGCCGGATGCCTCCAGGTGGGCCCGGAAGAGGCGGCCGAACACGTCGCCGGACAGTCGGGCGAGGAAGCGGGCGGGGGTCCCCAGCCGGGCGAGGGACACCGCTGTGTTGGCGGGTCCGCCGCCCGGCAGGACCCGCAGGGCGAGTTCGTTCCGGGCGCTTGCGGGTTCGGTGAACGCGTCGGCGACGCACTCTCCCAGGACGGTGATCCGAGGCGGGGTCATGGGCTGCTCTTCTCTTGGAACGCGCCGGCAGAACGGACACTTCGCGGGCAGTCACTGAGCGGCTTCGGGCTGGCGACCGCCCGGGCGTTGCCGATTTGTGACGGGTGCAAGGCATTGACGTTGCCTGGAGGCGGAGTCCATCATCCTCGCCAAGAAGTGTCAACGATGACATAAGTCAACGATGACACCTTGGGACGGCATGCCTCGATGCCGGCCGCTCGCCCGCAATCCCGCAGGAGTCGTTCATGTCACGCATCTCTCGTCTGCCCTCCTCCTTGCTCAGAGTCGCTGCCTGCACGGGCGTCGCAGCCCTCACCCTGACCGCCTGTGGATCCGGATCCGGATCGGGCACGGCCGGCGCCGGATCGGGCAGCGTCAAGGTCGGTCTGATCACCAAGACCGACACCAACCCTTTCTTCGTGAAGATGAAGGAGGGCGCGGAGAAGGCCGCCAAGGAGAACGGTGTCGAACTGTCCACCGCGGCGGGCAAGTTCGACGGGGACAACGCCGGTCAGGTCACCGCCATCGAGAACATGGTCGCCGCCGGGGTGAAGGGCATCCTGATCACTCCGAGCGACTCCAAGGCGATCGTGCCGGCGATCGAGAAGGCCAAGGCCAAGGGCGTTCTGGTCATCGCCCTGGACACCCCGACCGAGCCGGAGAGCGCGGTCGACGCCCTCTTCGCCACCGACAACCTCAAGGCGGGCGAGCTGATCGGCGAGTACGCCAAGGCCGCCATGAAGGGCAAGCCGGCCAAGATAGCCACCCTCGACCTCGCGCCGGGCGTCTCCGTCGGCGTCCAGCGGCACAACGGCTTCCTGAAGGGCTTCGGTATCAAGGAGGGCGACCCCTCCATCGTCTGCTCCCAGGACACCGGCGGCGACCAGGCCAAGGGCCAGACCGCGATGGAGAACTGCCTGCAGAAGTCGCCCGACATCAACGTCGTCTACACCATCAACGAACCGGCCGCGCTGGGCGCGTACACCGCGCTGAAGGCCAAGGGCCGGGAGAAGGACGTGCTGATCGTCTCCGTGGACGGCGGCTGCACCGGCACCCAGGCCGTCAAGGACGGCACGATCGCCGCGACTTCGCAGCAGTACCCGCTGAAGATGGCCGCCGAGGGCGTCAAGGCCGTCGCGACGTACGCCAAGGACGGCAAGAAGGCGTCCGGCTACACCGACACCGGCGTCACCCTCATCACCGACAAGGCGCAGGACGGGGTCACGTCCAAGGACACCGCCTACGGCCTGGAGAACTGCTGGGGCTGAGCCGCCGACCCCCGGCTGCCGTCGCTCGACACCCCGCTAAGCGCTCCGCTGGAAGTACCGAGACACGCCGTCGATCGTCTGCGGCGCCGTCGTGGCTGGTCGCGCAGTTCCCCGCGCCCCTTCAGGGCGCGGCCGAACCGCAGCGGACTTCGCCCGATCTGCTGAGCTGCCGCCGCTCAAAACCCCCGCAGCTGCCGCCGTTCGAAATCCCTCAGCGGGGCGGCCGGCCCCTCCTCCCCGACCGGGGACGGCCGCCCCCTCGTCCTCTTGCCGTCCGACAAAGGCCGGCAGGAGCCGGCAAGGCCGGCAAAGGCCGACAAGGACTTCTGTCTTCCGACAAGGACCTCCATGACTGCCACGTCCACGCCACCCTCCACGCCACCCTCCACGTCCACACCGTACGCGGAGCTCAAAGCACCGACCACGCTCCGCAGACTGCTCACGCAGCCGACCACCGGCCCACTGGCCGCCCTCCTCCTGGCCTGTGTCTTCTTCTCCGTCTCGACCGACCAGTTCCTCACCGGCGGGAACTTCTCGCTGATCGTGCAGCAGGTCATGGTCGTCGGCACGCTGGCCATCGGCCAGACGCTGATCATCCTCACCGCGGGCATCGACCTGTCGTGCGGAGCCGTGATGGCGTTCGGCAGCATCATGATCGCCAAGATGGCCGCCGAGGGCACCCTCCCGCCACTCGCCGCGATCGCGCTGGGCCTCGTCGTCTGCGGCGGCTTCGGCCTGCTCAACGGGGCGTTGGTGCAGAAGATCCCGCTGCCGCCGTTCATCGTCACTCTCGGCATGCTCAACGTGGCGTTCGCGCTGACCCACATCTACTCCGAGGAGCAGACGGTCACCAACCTGCCCGGCCCGCTGACGGCCCTCGGGCAGACCTTCCCGCTCGGCAAGACCGACATCACCTACGGCTCGCTGGTCACCATCGCCCTGTTCCTCCTCCTCGCCTACGCCCTGAGCAGCACCAGCTGGGGCCGGCACGTCTACGCCCTGGGCAACAGCCCGGAGGCGGCGCGGCTGAACGGCATCCGCACCTCCCGACTGACCGTCGGCGTCTACACCGTGGCCGGCCTGCTCTACGGCATCGCCGCCCTCCTGCTCATCTCCCGCACCGGAGTCGGCGACCCCCAGGCCGGTCAGACCGACAACCTCGACAGCATCACCGCCGTGGTCCTCGGCGGCACCAGCCTCTTCGGCGGACGCGGCTCGGTCCTGGGCACCTTCATCGGCGTCCTCATCGTCGGCGTCTTCCGCAACGGCCTGCAGCTGATGGGCGTCGCGTCGATCTACCAGACCCTGATCACCGGTGTCCTGGTGATCCTCGCGGTGACCGTCGACCAGATCTCCCGGAAGAAGGCCCGATGACCATCACCGGCTCCCCCACTCCTGTCCTGCAGGCGCGCGGTCTGGTCAAGCGCTACGGCCACGTCACCGCCATCGACGGCGCCGACTTCGACCTGCTGCCCGGCGAGGTCCTCGCCGTCATCGGCGACAACGGTGCCGGCAAGACCAGCCTCATCAAGGCACTCACCGGCGCGGTGGTCCCCGACGCGGGCGAAATACGCCTCAACGGGAAGCCCATCACCTTCTCCGGTCCGCAAAGTGCCCGTGCCCACGGCATCGAGACGGTCTATCAGGACCTCGCCGTGGCCGCCTCCATGGACATCGCCTCGAACATGTTCCTCGGGCGCGAGCTCCGCCGCCCCGGCATCCTCGGCAGCGCCTTCCGCATGCTCGACAAGAAGCGCATGCGGAAGGAGGCCGCCGAGCACATGGCCGACCTGAAAATCGGCCTGCGCTCCCTGACCCAGTCGGTCGAGACCCTCTCCGGCGGACAGCGGCAGGCCGTCGCGGTCGCCCGCGCGGTCGCCTGGGCCCGCAGCGTCGTCGTCATGGACGAACCCACCGCCGCCCTCGGCGTCAAGGAGTCCGGACAGGTCCTCGACCTCATCCGCCGCGTCCGAGACAAGGGCATGCCGGTCGTCCTGATCAGCCACAACATGCCGCACGTCTTCGAGATCGCCGACCGGATCCACGTCCACCGCCTCGGCCGGCGCGCCGCCGTGATCAAGCCCTCCGACTACTCCATGGCCGAGGTCGTCGCCATCATGACCGGCGCGCTCACTGTCGATGCGGCCGGAGCTACTGTCGTAGCGGACTCGGAGGCAGCGAAGGCCGCCGGGGTACAGGCCACCTGACAGCACAACCCGCTCTCGCATGTTCCGGCCGAGGCCGCGGCCGGAACCGAGAGCTCACAGGAGACGGTTTCCTCCATGGCAGCGAACCGCCGCCCCACCCTGGCCGACGTCGCTCGAGAAGTCGGCGTCAGCGCCAAGACGGTCTCCCGCGTCCTCAACGAGGACGGACCCGTCTCGGCGCAGACGCGGGAACAGGTACTCGCCGCGGTGGCCAAGCTCGGCTTCCAGCCGAACCTCATGGCACGCAACATCCGCGTCGGCGGCCCGGACACCACCATCGGCCTGGTCATCCCCGACGTCGCCAACCCCTTCTTCGGAGCCGTGGCCCGCGCCATCGAGGACACGGTCCGCGACCGCGGACTGACCCTGCTCATGGGCTCCTCCGCGGACGACCCCGACCGCGAACGCGCCCTGACGGACAAGTTCCTCGCCCGGCGCGTCAGCATCCTGATCGTCGTACCGTCCGTCGGCGCCGACCACTCCCACCTCAAGTCGCACCGCACGGCGGGACTGCCCATCGTCTTCCTCGACCGACCAGGAGTCGGCCTGTCCACGGACAGCATCGTCAGCTCCAACCGTGCGGGGGCCCAGGACGGTGTCGCCCACCTGATCGCCCACGGCCACCGCCGCATCGGATTCGTCGGCGACCTGCCCGTCAAGCTGTACACCCGCCGCGAACGCTTCGCCGGATACCGCGCGGCCCTTCAAGAAGCCGACATCCCCTACGACCGCTCGCTGGTCGCCAACGCACACGACCAGCAGGGCGCCGAGGCCGCGACCTCCCAACTCCTCGAACTGGCCGATCCCCCCACGGCCCTGTTCGCCGGGAACAACATCATGGCGCTCGGAATAGTCGCCGAGCTCGCCCGCAGCAAGCGCAAGGAAGTAGCCGTCGTGGCCTTCGACGACGTATCCCTCGCCGAAGCGTTGGAACCGGCCCTGACGGTCGTCGCCCAGGACCCCGGAGAAATCGGCCGCAGCGCCGTGGCCACCGCCCTGGCCCGCCTCGACGGCGACCGCTCCCGGGCCCGCACCATCACCGTGCCCACCCGGCTGATCGTCCGAGGCTCGGGGGAGCAACCCGCGCCCAAGCCGTAGGGTGTTCAACAGTTGACCGATTGGTCTGGGGATCCTGCGCGCAACCTTTGTGATCCGCACTGTGGTTGAGGCCCTGGACCGGGCAAGCCAGGTCCAGCACCAGACCCGGGACCGCACCAAGAGCCGTCCCACGAACAGACGCCCTGTGCCCGGGAAGCGGCGCAGGGTCCCCGCCCCACCCGGCCGAGCGCACCGCTACACCCGCGCCGTGTCCTACCACCGCTGCTTCGCCCCGGGACCGGTGACATTGGCGCGACTGGTGTCACTGGTGTGCCGCAGGTGGCGGGTGGAGGACGCTGGACCTGCTGTGGTGGTCCACCTG
Organism: Streptomyces capitiformicae; assembly: GCF_002214185.1. Taxonomy (NCBI): domain Bacteria; kingdom Bacillati; phylum Actinomycetota; class Actinomycetes; order Kitasatosporales; family Streptomycetaceae; genus Streptomyces; species Streptomyces capitiformicae. The sequence continues at coordinate 6,296,665 of NZ_CP022161.1, forward strand.
GCGCCGCCATCAGCGCCGCGCCCGCCTTTTACTTACGAGGTGCCTTGCTGTGTGCGGCTGATGGAAGCGTAGGAACTCCCATTATCGCAGGTCAGCGGGCATCTCTTCGCATTTCTCCGACTGAAGACCGACTATCGCGCGGTGGATCGAGGTTCGCTGACGGCCTGAAAAGGGGCGCAAAGAGGGCGGCCTTTGGATTAATTCGATAAACATATCGCGCGCTCGGCCAAAGGGATGACGTCTTGTCATTTTCATTGTGTCGGACGCCACTCAAGTGGCTTACTTTAACCACCTGATCGGGTGGACCAGCACATTCCTCCACACCCATAGTCGGCGGCCGGAAGATGCCGTCAACTGCCGTCAGGGCAGGCCGACTTCCGAAATCCCGCACGGCTTGGGCGCTCAGCCCTCTGCCTCCCCCGTTACCGAGGGGGCAGGCCGCTCGTGGCACACCAGTACCCACCCCCCTCGCAGGGCGGACAGCCCCGGCACTCCTCTGCCGTACTACCTGTTCGCGCCCCGTGCGCCCCCTCCCAACAGCCTGCGTACCCCGAGGCCGCGCGGGCTCGCACACCTTCCCCCCACCACTACTCGAGCAGCACTCGAAAGAAGGAGACACATCATGGCAACCATCAGCTCAATCAGCCCGACCCAGGGCAGCAGCGGGGACGTTCTGACCATCACCGGCACCGGCCTGGGCAACAGCACGGTCACCACCAAGGTGAACTTCGGGGCCCGAACGGTCACCCCCAGCACCGTCACCCCCACCTCCGTCACCGTTACCGTCCCGCCGCTCTGCGGCGGGCAGTACAACGTCAGCGTCACCGCCTCAGGATCGACCAGCAACTCACGGTCGTTCTTCTACGTCGGCGCCCCGGTGTGCACGTTCCTGAGCCCCGCTCAGGGACCGGAGACCCCCACGGAAGCCGTCACCATCATCGGCACCGGCCTGGCGACCACGACGTCGGTGACCTTCGGCGCAGAGGCCCCGGTCACGACCCTCACCACGGTGGGGGACACCACGGTCGTCGTCACCCCTCCCGCGCACACCGTCACCGGTGACACGGAGACCGTGGGTGTCGTCGTCACCACCATCGGCGGCGACAGCGTCTCAAACAGCAGCGCGTCCCAGTACACCTACTACAACCTCCCGACGGTCACCTCGGTGTCCCCCTCCACGGGAGCGGCCGGCGAAACGGGCATCGTCGTCAACGGCACCAGTTTCGTCGATGTCTCTGTCGTGACCTTCACGAACACCGTCACCCCCGCCGACACCTTCGACGTGCCGCTCGAGGACATCATCGGGCTCGGCTCGACCCAACTCGTCGTCCCCGCACCCGCCGGCCTCACGTCCGGCCAGGTGTACCACATCACGGTCACCACGCCCGGCGGCGAGAGTACGCCCGTCGCGGCGGACCAGTACACCGTGACCTGAGAACCCCGCGGCCCCTGGCCCCAGGCTGACGGCCGCCCTTCAGCACACCCTGAGCGCGGCGTGCGCAGACCGCTGTGCCCTGGCCGGAGTCGGCCAGGGCACAGCGCACACGGTAAGCGACAAGGAGAACGGCATGGCCGCGGTGATCAGCAGCCTCAGCCCCAGTCAGGGCCCCAGCGCGGGGGGGCACACAGTCATGATCAACGGGACGGGCTTCACCGGCGCCACGTTGGTGAGGTTCCGCACGACGTCCGCATCGTTCAGTGTGCTGAGCGCGACGAGGATCATCGCTATCGCCCCCGCGGGCACTGGGTCGGTGGCGGTGACGGTCACCACTGCGAGCGGGACGAGCAACAGTGCCGTCTATACGTATGTAACGACGCCGGTGATCACCGGTCTGAGCCCGAGTCAGGGGCCCACTGCCGGCGGAAACGTGATCACGATCCAGGGGACGGGGTTCACCAGTGCCACCTCGGTCGCATTCGGCCTGACGCCCACGTCGTTCAATGTGGTCAGCGCGACGCAGATCACCGCCACCGCTCCCACGGGCACTGGGTCGGTGCCGGTCACGGTCACCACTGCGAGCGGGACGAGCAACAGCGTCTTCTACACATACGCCGTGACGCCGGTGATCACCGGTCTGAGCCCGAGTCAGGGGCCCACTGCCGGCGGAAACGTGATCACGATCCAGGGGACGGGGTTCACCAGTGCCACCTCGGTCGTATTCGGTGTGACGCCCACGTCGTTCAATGTGGTCAGCGCGACGCAGATCACCGCCACCGTCCCCGCGGGGCCGGCAGCGCCGGTCAATGTCACGGTCACCACGCCGGCGGGGACCAGCAACCCGATGGTGTACTCCTATATCGCGGCTCCGGCCGTCATCTCGCTCGACCCGGGCATGGGGCCGGAAGCCGGCGGCAACACGGTGACCATCACCGGCACCGATCTGACACTCGCCACTGCCGTCACGTTCGGTACCAACGAGGCCACGAACATCAACGTGCTCTCGGACAGTCTGATCACGGCCGACGCTCCCGGCGGCACCGACACCGTCACCGTCACCGTCACCACGCCGGGCGGTACCAGCACGCCCGGTACGGGCAACGCCTACTACACCTACGTCGGGATCCCGGCGATCGACAGCCTCATCCCCGACGAGGGACCGGCCCACGGGGGGAGCAACGTTGCCATCTTCGGAAGCAACCTCACCCATACCGATGAAGTCCGTTTCGGCGGCACGGTGACGTTGTTCGCAGCTGTCTCCGACAACCTGGTTGTCGCCACCTCCCCGGCAGGGGAGCCCGGCACGGTCGACGTCACCGTTCACACCCCCGGGGGCGACAGCAACGGTGTCGCGTACCAGTACGAGGCGTGAACCAAGCCCGGGGCCGGCAGACTACGGCGGGCCGGAGGGCGGAAACACCCGACCGCACACTCTACTTGTGGTGGGGCCGGCTCTTGACGTCAGTGGATTCGTCGACAGCGCTGCACTGAACGTTCATCCGACCCGAGTCCAGACTCAGGCCACTGGTGTTGCCGCAGGCGTTGTTCTGGCGGCCTTCCTGAGCGATGTTCTGCTGGATCAAAGTGGCGGCGCTGTCGCCGCCGGTGGCCTGGGCGCCACCGTTGTGGGTGACGGTGCCCTTGTTCTTCGAGCTGTCGAGTGCCACGCAGTCCGCCTCGGTGCTGCCGAGGACGCCACTGTTGTTGGTGTTGCCGCACGCGTTGTTCTGGCGGCCCTCCTGAGCCAGGTTCTGCTGTGCCGCCCCCAAACCGTCGCCGCCGGTGGCCTGGGCGCCACCGTTGTGGGTGACGGTGCCCTTGTTCTTCGAACTGTCGAGTGCCACGCAGTCCGCCTCGGTGCTGCCGGGGACGCCACTGTTGTTGGTGTTGCCGCACGCGTTGTTCTGGCGGCCCTCCTGAGCCAGGTTCTGCTCGTTCAGGATGGAGACGCCGTCGCCGTCGCCGCCGGTGGCCTGGGCGCCACCGTTGTCGGTGACGGTGCCCTTGTTCTTCGAGCTGTCGAGTGCCACGCAGTCCGCGTCGGTCTCACCGGAGACGGTGCTGTCGTTGGTGTTGCCGCACGCGTTGTTCTGGCGGCCCTCCTGAGCCAGGTTCTGCTGGTAGAAGGACGACTCACCGCCGGTGGCCTGGGCGCCACCGTTGTCGGTGACGGTGCCCTTGTTCTTCGAGGTGTCGCGTGCCGCGCAGTCCGCCTTCATCTCACCGGGGGAGTCCAGCGCGCTGTTGGTGTTGCCGCAGATATTGTTCTGCCGCCCCTCTTCGGCGAAGTTCTGCTGGTACACGGCGTCGTCGCCGCCGACGGCCTCGGCGCCGTCGGCGGTGGACGAGGCATCGACGCTGTGAGACTGGTCAATGGTCTCGCAGCCCGCTTCGGACAGGCCGTCGAACAGAGAACCGGCGGACGACGAGAAGAAGCCGCAGGCGTTGTTCTGCCGGCCGTCCAGCGCTGTGTTCTGATCGAACACCTCGGCCACGCCCGATCCCCCGACGGCCTTCGCGCCGCCGTCCGGTCCGTCGGGCTCTTCCGCTCCCGCGCTCACGCCCGTGGACAGCAGCCCGGCGAATGCCACGGCCGCGAGCGCGGCGTCCCTGGCCCTGCGTACTGCGCCGGTCCTCATACATCCTCCTGCAGAACGCTCACGACCTCGGGCCTTTTGGGATCTCCAACGCTGTACCTTCAGTCAGGGCACGACCTACATATGAGGAGTCCCCCATATGCCTGCTTCCTGTGATGTGTGCGCTCTTGAGGAGATCGCCCGGTCGTCCGCGGCGCGATGCGCTGTTCGAGTGACGGCATGTCCCGGCCCGTGACCCGCTGGTCCCGTTTCGGTTGACCGGTTCCCGGGTCGCGATGTGCTGCTCGTCGGCCAACTACCGGAGATACCGAATGGGTGCGATCGGCAGGACAGCGCTGCTGGCGATGGCCGTCAGCGCTCTTCTCGGTACGAGCGGGGAAGATGCCCACGCGAGCGCTCTCGATGACGCAGTCGGCGACGGGGCGTTCGTCACCGCTCAGGAAGGCGACCAGAACTTCGACTGCGGCAACACCCGTGACCTGATCAACGTCAACGTTCTGCGCACCACCCGGCGGGAAACGTGTTCCGGCTACGGCGACACCGGATTCACCGGCTACGGCACATCTGCGGTCGGCGGCACTGCTCTCGGCCCTCAGTTCACCACGGCGCAAAGCGGCGAACAGAACCTCCACTGCGGCAACTCCGCCGACATGCTCACCCTCAACGTCCTCGGCACCATCGAGGAAAGGACCATCTGCGACACCGAACAGGGCCTGGGTCGCTCCGATGGCAGGGGGCGAGGCCCCGGTCCCGGCCGTGGAGATGGATCCGGCCCTGCCTCGGCGGTCGGCGGCACCGCTCTCGGCCCTCAGTTCACCACGGCGCAAAGCGGCGAACAGAACCTCCACTGCGGCAACTCCGCCGACATGCTCACCTTCAACGTCCTCGGCACCGTCGACAAAAGGACCACGTGCACGGCCGTGGACCGCTCCGGCGAACTCGCGTCTCACGACGGCTTCCACCGCGGCAAGGCCACGGCTGAGAGCGGCACCGCAGTGGGCCCGCAGTCCGCCACCGCGCAGACCGGCAGCCAGAACCTGTATTGCGGGGCCGACGAGGACCTGGTGAGCGTGCCCGTCCTGGGCGAGACCCGCAAAGACACCATCTGCGCGGCAAGGAAGGGCCACTGAGGTTTCCGATTCGGGGTGACGTCATGGCGGTGTCGTTATCGAGTCCGGTCTCGGCGACAAACCCGTCGAGCAGGCCGGGCCGGTACTGCAGCCGTTTGAGGCGTGTGCGGACCAGCCCGGCCAGGTCATCGACACTGCACGGGGCGAGGTTGCCCAGGCTCTTCTTCAGATGTGCCCACACACCCTCGGCACCACTGCTGGTACCGCCACCAGAGCCTGGCCCAGCTCGCCACCGCCTTCCTCGCCGTCCAGGACGCCACCACCCTGCGTGCAGGGCCCAGCCTGCTCCGCCCGCTTCACCGATGAGACCGCCGCACCAGCGCCGGCCCACACAGGCCCTGGAGAGTCTGGTCGACACGAGTCTGGTGCAGGAGCCGCGGCCGGGTCGGTATCGGCTGCACGACCTGGTACGGGTGCACGCGCGGCGGGTCGCGGCCGCGGAGCCGAGGGAGGCCGCCGCCTCGCGTACGGCCGCGCTCGGCCTGTTCCTGGAAGCGGCCCGCACCGCCGGCGACTGGGGCGCCGCCGGTTTCCCCACCGGGCCCCGGCCGTCCGGCGCACGGTTCATGGACTGGCGGAACGCGGAGGCATGGCTGGATGCGGTCGGCGGTGAGCTCGTCGACGTCGTCGCGTACGCGGCGGCCCACGGCGAGGCCGACCATGCCTGCTGGATCGCCGAGGCCCTGTGCGACTACTTCGTACGACAGGGCCGCTACCACGAGAGCCAGACGGCTCTGGAGATCGCACTCGGGCACGCGGACGCCGCGACCGACGCCCGGATGGCGCCCGCTCTGCGCAACTGCCTGGGCTACACCGGCGTGCACCAGCGCCGGTACGAGCAGTCGTACGCCGTGTTCACCGAGGCGTTGGAGCTCAGCCGTCGCCTTGCCGAACCGGGTCAGGAGGCTTGTGCCCTCACCGGGCTGGCGACCGTCGATCTGAGTCTGGGCCGGAGCGAGGAGTCGATCGCGCACGCCGCCGCCGGGCTGGACCTGGCCCGGAGCCTGGGTCACCACTGGGCCGCCGCGATGTCCGGCCTCACCCAGGGCCTCTCCCACCAGTTCGAGGGGCGGAACGCGGAGGCATTGGCCTGCTTCACCGAGGCCCTCACCCACGCCGAGGCCGGCGGCAGACCGGGCGCGCTCGGCAGGGTCCTGAGCTGCGCGGCCGACATCCAGTTGCGTCTCGGCCGGTACGGCGAGGCCAAGGACCTGCTCCGCCGGGCGGTCCCCCTGGTCGAGCAGGTCGGCGACGTCTTCTTCTGTGCGCGAAGCCTGACCCGGCTGGGTACGGCGCGGACGCACGAGGGAGCCCCGAACGCGGCCATCGCCCTTCACCACCAGGCCCTCCATCAGCACCGGCTGCTGTCCCCGCTCACCCAGCCCGGCTACCACTGGCTGGAGATGGACATCCGCACCCGCCTGGGCCACGCCTACCTGGCGGCGGGCCGCGCACGCGAGGCGCAGGCCCAGTTCCAGGCCGTGCTCGACGTGTACGATGCCCGCCCCGCACGGCCGCGGTGAGAGCCGGGCACACTGGTGACAGTGGGACTGTGCCGGTCGGCACCCCAGGGAAGGATCGAGATGCTGATCATCTTCGGCACCAAGGGTTATCTGTACCAGCTCGCCATACTGACGCTGGTGTGCGGCCAGTGCGGGAACCCCGCCGCGCACACCCTCCGTAAGCGGGTCACGAAGTTCACGTTGTTCTTCGTGCCGCTGTTCCCGGTCTCGACGAAGTACCAGACGCAGTGCACGTTCTGCGGCGCCGAGCAGAAGGTGGACGCGGAGCAGGCCGAGCGGTTGCAGGCGCAGGCCGCGGGCGGCGGTCAGCGGCACGGACAGCCCCAGCAGCAGCCGTACCAGTCCTGAGCCCGCCGCCAACCCTGTTGGCTGTGGGCAAGCTGTGAGTCCGCTGATTCTCGTTCCTCCCTCAGTGCCCGCTCAGCATCGCCCCCGAAGCGGCCTCGACAGTCGCCGCCATGAACGAAATGAACGCGGGAGGCGTCCGGCAGCGCACAACACGTTTCTGGTCGGCGGGTACGGCGAGCCGGCCTCCGTCCGGTGACCAGACGACGTACTGGGCGCGGTCCACACGCGGTGGCCGCCCCGGAATCCGGTGGATCAGTACACCGGCGCTGGACCGAGTTCCGTATTCCGATTCCGGCATAGCCCCCGTCCTTGGACACCCCTCACCACCCCCAGGACTACTGACCGCTTCCTACCCTTCCGAGACCTTCGTTCCACGCACATCACGCTGCGGCAGCCGAGGAACCGTCTGCCGAAGCCGGGGCGGCGCCTCCATCCAGGCTGCCGCGGCGGAGGCGGCGGTCAGCAGAACGCTCATATTTTCCGCGAAGTCGGGGCCAGGCAGGGGAAGTTCGAAGTCCGGGTTGTCGACGTAGCCGAGGGCGACGGCTCCCGGGACGTAGTGCATGACCGCGTCGACGAGTTCCGTGCGGCGGGGTGGGGTGGTGCGGTCGAGGTGGGTGAGGGCGCGCAGGACCGTGGGGAAGCTTGCGTCGTACGCGGTCGGGACGCCCGGGTCCGGGACCGCCAGGAGGAACTCGGGAGCCGGGCGGGTGCCGATCTTCGTCTGTTCGCGCCACCAGGCGGCCGCCTCCGCGTCGCCCAGGACCAGGTGCTGGAGGTAGAGGCAGTACGAGGCGAGGTCGTCGCCGGCGCCGGCCGCGTACTGCCACCAGGAGCGGGCACTGTCCTCGGCGTCGGCGAGTTGGAGGACGCAGCCGAGGACGCGGGCGCCGGGCGGTTCCGGCAGGTGCTCGGTGACGAAGTCCTGGAGGGAGTCCGGTGTGGTGTGGGCCAGCACCGTCTCGCACAGGGTGCGCAGATCGCGGGCGGCCATGGCGCTCGTGCCGTCGCGCTGCCCGGCGCCGGGGGCCCGGCAGGGGGCGCCGGGGACTATGTCGTGCGGGACGACCGGCTCGTCCAGGAGGAGTGCCCGGGCCAGGAGTTCGTCCATCGGAGTCATCGGAGACCTCGGAGTTATCGGGGTGGGGATCATTCTGGGGTCTCTCCCAGGTCGTTCTGGGGGTGGAGCGCGGCGGTCAGGGTCTTTCGGGCATAGCGGTCGGCCGTGTGGACCGAGGCGATCGGGACGCCCAGGACGTCGGCCACGGCGGCGTGGTCCATGCCGCGCAGATAGGTCAGGACCATGACGTCCAGTTGGTGGGCGGGCAGTCGGCTGATGGCCTTGAAGAGGGCCATCGACTCCTCGATCTGCGCGAAACGCGCCGTGGGGGTCGACAGCATGCTCAGGGCGACCGTGTCGAACGCGGTACGGGCCAGCTCGGGGCCGCCGTCCACGTGGCAGGCTCGGGCCATCACACTCTTGCGCAGCACCGACCACGCGAACGGCACCACGTCGGAACTGGCCAGGGCCTCGTCCCACCGGAACCACAGCACGTCAAACGTTTCCGCGACCACCTCGCCCGCCTCCTCCTCGCTCACGAAGAGCCGGGCGTAGGCGAGATAGGCGCAGCGGTTGAGTTCGGTGAACGCCTGGTGCTCCAGCGGAGGTACGGCGGGCCCGGTCGACAGGGTCGCCCACCGGTGCTGGTTCTGGCGGCTCTGGATACAGCCGTCTATCCAGTCCGGCTTCTTCTGCGCCTCCAGCGCGGCGGCCATCCACAGCCGCCGCATCGGCCAGGTCGGTACGTCGAGGACGTCCAGCAGGCCGTAGGTGATCTCCCAGCGCGGGTAACGGCCCGTGCCGCGCAGCAGTTCGGAGATCTTCGACTTCGCCCAGCCCGACCGGTCGCTCAGCTCGCTGATCGTCAGGCCGCTGGCCAGGAACCGGATCCGCAGGGGCTCCAGCCAGGCACGGTGGGCCGTACCCACGCCCTCCGCTATCGGCCCCAGCTTCCGGCCCGGCTTACCCGCCGGCGCGCCCCCTCCGGGCCGCCGCGACAGGGACGGCGGGGTCACCCGACGCCCTCCTGGTCATCGGCCACGCGGAGTCGTCCGTCATCCGCCGTGGGGAGTCGTCCATCGTTCGTCCCGCCCACTCGTGTCGTACCGGTCAACGCCGTCACGACCTGTTCCGCGCTCAGTACGAGTGTGGGGACCACGGCGGCAGCCGCAGCCGTCTCGCCGACGGCGGCCAGCACCACACTCCACCCGAGTACCGTCAACAGCACGAGGACGGATAAGACTTGCCTTCTGGACATCGGTACCTTCCAAGACATGCGTACGTCCGAGAGGCACCCCTCAGCGGTGCCGACGCGTCGTCGGGGAGCCGGACGTCAGCATGCTGGGCCCACTCACCCTCACGCCATGGCATCCGGGAATCGCGGAACAATGCGACCGCCCCGCGACAGCGCGCACGGTACCGCCTCCTAGCGCACATCAGCCGTAAAACGTCTGGCAGTGCAGGCTTTCGGGGCGAAGTTCCCGGTTCCCCGGGCGCCCACCCTCACGCCCCGCATCATGGAACCGCGGGCGCCCTGAGCGCCGGAACCTTCCTGTCCGGGAGGTTGTGCCCCCTTGTGCCGATCAATTGGGGGCAGACCGCCCCCGCCCTGCCGGGCCGCCCCGGCCGGGCGGGTGGGGGCGGTGGGTATGTTCCTGACTGCAGCACCACCGGACCCCCTCGGGCATGATGCCTCCATGACGACGGGGGTGGACGGGGAAGACCCGGAAGCGGTGCCGGCCGAGGGCGGCGTCCGGCTGATCGGCGGGCGCTACGAACTCGCCGAACGACTCGGCGAAGGCGGCATGGGCACCGTATGGGCCGGCCTCGATCTCCTCGTCGACCGCGAGGTCGCCGTGAAGGAGGCCTACGTCACCGACCGGCAGCCCCGCGTCGAACGCGTCCTGCGCGAGGCCCGCGCCGCCGCCCGCGTGAACCACCCGGCGGTGGTGACCATCCACGACGTGGTGATGGAGGACGGCCATCCCTGGATCGTCATGGAGCGGGTGCACGGCGAGTCCCTCGCCACCCTCCTCGAACGGGAGACGATCCTCCCCGAGCGCGAGGCGGCCCGCATCGCGCTGTCCGTGGTCGAAGCCCTGGCCGCCGCGCACGACCGCGGCGTACTGCACCGAGACGTGAAGCCCGGGAACGTCCTCCTCGGCACCGACGGCCGCGTCGTCCTGACCGACTTCGGCATCGCGTACATCGAGGGCGAGGAATCCCTGACCCGGGCGGGCGAGTTCGTCGGTTCCCTCGCCTATACGGCCCCCGAGCGCATGGGCGGCCGCAAGCCCGGTCCGGCGGCGGACCTCTGGTCGCTCGGCGTGCTCCTCTTCCAGATGGTCGAGGGCTGGTCGCCGTTCCAGCGGGAGTCGGTGGAGGGAACGGTCGCGGCCGTGCTCACGACGGAGGCACCGACGCCGAGGCGAGCGGTCGGGTTGGGGCCCGTCATCGGGGAGTTGCTGTCCAAGGAGCCGGAAGACCGGCCGACGGCGGAACGGGTGGCCGCGGCGCTGCGTACGGCCGCGACCGCGCCCGAGGAAACGACTGAGCCGGGCAAGCCGGACAGGCCGCGCCTCGGGCGGCGGCGAGTGTGGCTCGCGGTCGTTGTCGCCACCGCCCTGCTGGCCCTCGTACCGCTGGGCATCGTCGCCCTGAGGGACGACAACGACACCTCGGCGGACGGCGGTTCGTCCCGGCGGTCCGCACGGCCGACCGCCACGTCGACGCCCAGCCCGACCCCGACCCCGGCCCCGCTTCCGACGGCCGCCACGGGCTACGAGCTGGTGCGGACGGGCGAGTTCAGCGTGCAGGTGCCGACCGGCTCGACACGGCACGACAAGAACGCCGACGGGCAGTACCGGTACACCCACGAGGACGGCTACGAGCTGATCGTCGTCCCCGGCAGGGACCGCGCGGAAACGTCCTCCGACAACCCGGTGGACTACATGAGGGAGTACGAGCCGGAGTTGCAGCCCTTCCGGGATTCGGCGTGGGCCACATCCACAGGGATTCGTCTGATCGAAACCCGGAGCCGCACCTTTGCCGAGGGCCAGTTCACCTGGGAGACCGCCGATGCGCGGGCGGTGTATGTGCGGAACATGGCTCTCCTGGTCGACGGCCGCTATCACGTCGTCGCCGTACTCGGCCCCGAAGACCAGCGGGAGACGGTGTCCCGCATCTACGAACAGGTCGTCATCACGTACGAACCGGACGAGTGACCCCTTCCGGTTCGACCCTCCGCCCTGCCCACAGCGCCACCGTGACCGCGACCGACCCCGCCGCCATCACCGTCATCGCCACCCCCGGCGAGGTCAGCTGAGCAACCGAACCCGCCAGCCCCGCGCTCACCCCCTGAAGCGTCAGCATCCCGGCGGAGTGCAACCCCAGGGCGTGGCCGGTGAGTTCGGGTGGGGTCAGGGTGAGCAGTTGCTGTTGCTGGACCAGGCTCGCGCCGAAGCCGATCGAGGCGAGGGCCGCGCAGGCCGCCGCGACCGGGATCGCCAACGGGAGGGCGAAGAGGAGGTACGGGGTTGCCAGGAGCAGGAGGAGAGGGGTGGCGAGGCGGTCCCGTACCCGGGGTGGGAGGAGGCGACCGACCGTGATGTCGCCGGCCAGCATGCCGAGTGCCGCGCAGGCGAAGAGCAGGCCCGCACGGTCGGGGACGTACGCGACGAACAGGGACTCGCAGCCGACGACCAGGCCGTTGGGGATCCACAGGCCGAGGTAGAGGCGACGGCGTGGGACGGACGACCACAGGAGGGCGTTCGTGCGCCAGGTCTCGGCGACGGACGGGCGGCCGGAGGCGCGCGGGGCGCGGCGGGTCAGGCCTGTGTACGAGCAGAGGGCGGCCGTCGCGTACAGGGTCGCCGACACGACCAGGGTGACAGCCGGGGACAGGAACGCCACCAGGGCGCCGCCGGTCGCGTAGCCGGCGATCTGCATGACCCCGTGCATCATGTTGAACACCGACCGGCCCAGCAGATAGCCGTCCTGCCGGTCGCCGCTCCCGTCTCCCTCCCGCCGCAGGATCTCGTTCAGCAGGCCCCAGCGGACGCCCCCGCCCAGCGAGGCGACCAGCCCCTGCGCCGCGATCACCGCGAAGACCGCCCACAGCGGCAGGCCGGGCCATGCCAGCGTCGCCGTGCTCACCGAGAAGACGACGGCCAGGCCGACCGTCGTCGCCCTCGGCGGCAGCCGGTCGGCGGCCGACAGCAGGGTCGTCGCACCGACCACCTGGGCGAGGGACGGGCCGAACATGCTGAGCGCCGACAGGAACGGGGAGCCGGTCGCCTCGTAGACGGAGGTGCCGAGGGCCAGGCCGCCGATCGTGGACGCGGCGACCTGGAGGGAGGAGGACAGGAAGAGAGGGGTGAACTCCCTTGTGCGGAAGAGGAGTTTGTAGGAGCGCATGAGGAGACGATCACGTCCCTCTCCGGGCGGTCGTTAGAGTTTCGCGCACACGCGAAAGCTGGAGGCTCCCATGGGCTGGTGGCAGGTCAACGCCGACACCCTCGCCGGGAGCCGGTTCATCGTCTCGCCGCTCGCCGAGACGTTCGCGAACCTGAAGCTGCTGCACGCGGGGACGGGCTCGCACCCCGGTGAACGGGCCTGGCTGGCGGACCATCTGCCCGCGTACCGAGGCGAGTTGGCCCGGGATCCCCTGACCACGCTGCTCGTCCGCTCGGGTCTCGGGAAGGAGTGGATCGCCGACTTCCTCACGCCCACCCCGCGCGAGGGCGCGGCCTTCGCCGACGAGGTCGCCCGGGTACGTACGGCCGACCCCGCCGCCGCCCGCGCCCATCTCACCGTCTCCCTGCGCGGCCCGCTGCCCGCCGCCCTGCACCGCGACGACCTGCCCGCCCGCGCGGCCGACCTCCTCACGTACGTGTGGGAGGAGACCGTACGGCCGTACTGGGAGCGGCGGCGGCGTGTGCTGGAGGCCGATGTCCTCGCCCGTACCGCACAGTTGGGGCAGGGCGGCTGGGCGGCCGCTGGACGCGTTGCGACCGGGAATGCGGTGGCTCGGTGAGAACCGGCTCCAGGTCAATCTGCACGAGTACCCGCCGCGTGAGATCTCCGGCGCCCGACTGGTCTTCGTGCCGGTCACCCCGCAGCGCGCTGGGTGGGTGTCGTGGGAGGAGCGGGAACGGTACGCCGTCGTGTACCCGTGTTCGGGCGTCCTCGCCGACGGGAGTGACCCCAGGGCCGTACCCGCCGCCCTCGGCCCGCTCCTCGGCGACGCCCGCGCCCGGGTCCTGGCCCTCCTCGACTCCCCCATGAGCACGACCCAGTTGTGCGCCGTGACCGGGCAGGGACTCGGGTCGGTCGGCCGGCATCTGAGGGTGCTGCTGGACGCGGGGCTGGTTCGGCGGGGGCGGGCGGGGCGGTCGGTTCTGTATACGCGGACGGCGGCGGGGGAGGTGCTGGTGCGGGCCGGTTGATTTCTCGCCCCGCCGCCCCTACCCGTCCCATCCCCAAGGGCTGGTCGCGCCCACGCGGCGGAGCCGCATATCGATACAGCCCCGCGCCCCTGAAAACCTGGGGGCACCCCGTGCTTTTAAGGCTTTTAAGGCTTTTAAGGGGCGCGGGGAACTGCGCGAGCAACCACACACCACCCGCAGCCGCCTCACGACCCCATCCCCCGAGCTCTCACGCCTCCTGCGAACCCCATCCGGTGCGGAGATAGCATCCGCTCATGACTACAGACAACGCCGGTACCTCTGTCCTCGACGTCCGGATCGATGCCCTGAAGGGCGGTTCCGCGGACCTCTCGCAGTACGCCGGGAAGGCCGTGCTCGTTGTGAACGTGGCCTCCAAGTGCGGTCTCACCCCCCAGTACACGGGCCTCGAAGCGCTCCAGGCCCGCTATGCCGAGCGGGGCTTCACCGTGCTCGGTGTGCCGTGCAACCAGTTCCTCGGGCAGGAGCCGGGGTCGGCCGAGGAGATCGCGGAGTTCTGCTCGGCGACGTACGGCGTGACCTTTCCGATGACCGAGAAGATCGAGGTCAACGGGGAGGGGCGGCACGCCCTGTACGAGCGGCTGGTCGGCCACGCGGACGCCGAGGGTCACACCGGGGACATCCGCTGGAACTTCGAGAAGTTCCTGATCGGACGGGATGGTTCCGTCGTCGGGCGTTTCTCGCCGCAGACCGAGCCCGAGTCGGCGGACCTCGTCGCCGCCGTGGAGAAGGCCCTCGGCTGACGCCCGGCGGAGCCGCCCGTTGACCTTGCCCCAGGGGCAAGGAACACCGTCTTCCCCGCCGGGCGGAGGGCGCCCGGTGACGGAGGATGACCCAGTGGAGACGGACGGCCTGCTCACCATCGGTGCCTTCGCCGCCCGCGCGCGGCTGTCGGCGAAGGCACTGCGGCTGTACGACCGGATGGGGCTGTTGCCGCCGGCGTACGTCGACGAGGTGAACGGCTACCGGTACTACCGCGCCGATCAGGTCGAACGTGCCCGCCTCGTGGCTCTGCTGCGCCAGCTCGACATGCCTCTCGCGCGGATCGCCGAGATCGTGGACGTCGTCGAGCTGGACGGCGAGCGGGCCGCCGAGCGGCTCGCCGCGTACTGGGCCGAGGCCGAGGAACGGTTCGCGTCCCAGCGGACCCTCGCCGCCTACCTCCGTGGACGACTCTCCGGAAGGGAGCCCGGGATGGGCGGCATGGATGGTACGTACGGAACTTTCGTGGTGGAAACGGTTGATACGGCACCGCAGGTGGTGCTGACCCAGTCGCGGCACACGATGGTCGACGAGTTGCCCGCGTGGATCGGGGCGTCGCTCGGGCGGCTGGAGGAGGGCGCGAAGGCCTGCGGCGGGATCACCGGGGCGCCGTTCGTGGTGTACCACTCCGAGGTGTCGATGGAGAGCGACGGCCCGGCCGAGTCATGTGTGCCGGTGGCCGACCTGGACGCCGCCAAGGTGTGGGCGGCCGAGCAGGGGCCTGCCTGGAACACGAAGGTGCGCGTGGAGCCCGCGGGACGGCTCGCGTACACCCGGATCACCAAGGCCCAGGTCGCGTATCCGCAGATCGGTGCGGCCTTCGAGGCGGTCGAGCGGTGGATCGCCGAGCGAGGCCTGAGGATCACCGGCCCCTGCCGCGAGATCTACTTCACCGACTGGGACACGGCCGGCCCCGAGGACCCGGTGTGCGACGTGGCGTTCCCGGTCGCATCCTGACCTTGGCTGCGCGGTCACGGCCGTAGGGCTTTCCCTACGGCCGTAACCGATCGCACACATCCTGTCGGCCAACTGTCAGCGGGTGATTAGCGTCTACCTCAACAAAAGACCAACTCCAGGCAGGACCAGCGCCCGCCCGCACGAGCCGAAACGGAACGGAAGAGCCGCAGTGGCCTTTGCCGAGCTGACCCCGCAACGCCCCGTCTCGCGCGCGGACAAGCCGTCCCCGACGCGTGAGCCGTGGCGGGAGCGCCACCGAGTGCCCCTCACGGCCGCCTTGTGCGCCCTTCCGCTGTACGTCGTGTGGTGGGCGGTCTTCGCGACCGGCGGCGGCGATCTGGCGGCCCAGGTGGCGTGGGCGGAGTTCGCGAAGACGTACCCGGACTCCGCGGTCAACCTGTTCTGGTACGGCGGACTCCACGCGGCGAACTACAGCGTGCTCTCGCCGTATCTGATGGCGGCGCTCGGCGTCGTCCCCGTCACGCTCCTGTCGGGACTCTCGGCCTCCTGGCTCGCCGGCGAGGCCGTCACCCGAACAGGCGTACGCAGACCGGTGTGGATCGCGCTGGCGGTGACGTTCTCGCTGTGGTGCCAGGTGGTGTCGGGGCGCTCCACGTTCATGCTGGGCACGGCCTTCGCGATGGGGGCGCTGCTGGCGGTGGTGAGCGGGCGCACCGGGCGGCAGCTCACCGTGGCGGCGGTGTGCGCGACGCTGTCCACGATGGGGAGCCCCGTCTCCGGGCTCTTCCTCCTCGTGGTCGGCGCCGCGTATCTGCTGTGCCGTGAGTGGGGCCGGGCGGCGGCGCTGTTGGTGCCGCCGGTGACCGTCGTCGCCGTCACCACGCTGCTGTTCCCCTTCGAGGGCGAGCAGCCCATGGCGTTCAACCGGATATGGCCGCCGGTCGTGATCTGCGCGGTGGTGGTGCTGGTCGCGCCGAGCGCCTGGCGGGTGCTCCGCCTCGGCGCCGCGGTCTACGCGCTCGGCGTGGTGCTGTGTTACCTGATCCCGACCCCGATCGGCACGAACGTCGAGCGGCTCCTGGAACTGGCGGGACCGGCGGCCGCGCTGGCCATCGCCCTGTATCGGTGTGAGGGGCGCGAGGCGGACTCCCGGCTCCCCCTGTCCTGGTTCACTCCCGGGCGGCGGCAGGTGGCCGGCGCGGTGGCCCTGGTGCTCTCCCTGACCTGGCTGACCAGCAAGACGACGGCCGACATCGTCACCAACACCAAGGTCCCCGAATGGGCCGTGAAGACCGACGGTGTGGTGAAGGAGCTCCAGCGGCTGGGCGCCTGGAAGACCCGCGTCGAGGTGGTACCGGCCCGCGACCACCGCGAGGCCGCCATCCTCGCCCCGTACATCAACATGGCGCGCGGCTGGAACCGCCAGGCCGACGTCGAACGCGGCCGCCTCTTCTACGAGGGCCACGGCGGCACCGAGGTACCCGAGGGCGCCTTCACCCCGACCGCGTACAAGGCCTGGCTCTCCCAGTGGGCGGTCGGTTTCGTCGTCCTCGTCAACGGCGAACCGGACGGTCCCGCCAAGCTCGAACACGCCCTGGTGACCAGCGAACCGGAGTATCTGGAGCGCGTCTGGGAGGACGCCAACTGGAAGATCTACCGGGTGAAGAACGCGACCCCGCTGGTCGACGCGCCCGCCTCCGTCGTCTCCGCCGACGGCGCCAACCTCGTCGTCCACATGCCGAGGCCCGGTGAGGTCATCGTCCGCGTCGCCTACTCCCCCTGGCTCTGGGCCGACAACGGCTGCCTCACCGCCGACCGCGAGTCGGACGGGGAGCTGACGGAGTTCACCCGTCTCACGGTCCACGAGGCGGGGGACGTACGGATCAGTTCGCAGTACGGGGGGCCGTCGCGGAGTACGGCGTTGGAGTGCGAGAAGGAAGAGGAAGAGGAAGAGGAGCCGTAGGGGGAAAGAAGGGGTGGGGCGGGGTTCCGGAAGAACCCCGCCCCACCCCTTTCTCGGATTCCCGGCTCAGCTCACCCGCGTGAGTTTCGCTCCGAAGCCCGGTTCGGTGAGGTCGCTCTGGAGCGCTACGGGGACCTCGACGCCGTCGCCCGTACCGTCGCCGATGATCAGGGAGCCGACCTCGGTGCCGGCCTTGGCCTCGTGCGGGATCGTGGTACCCGCGTTCAGCTCCAGCTTGACCGTTTTGCCGGCCCAGCCGACCGCCGAGACGTCCTTGGTGGCCACGACCGGGGTACGGCCGCCGAGTTGGTCGTCGACGTAGCCGACGACGTCGCCCTTCTTCAGGATCGTGTCCGAGGTCAGCGCGTCCTGGGCGGCGAGCAGGGCCGTCTTGCTGGCCGCGTTGGCGGTGTCGATGATGGAGGGACCCTTGTGCTGGCCCAGGACGGCTCCGACGAGGGTGACGGTCTCGCCGCCGACCTCCTTGGTGGCTGCGAAGAGCAGGTTGCCGCCGGCCTTGGTGGTGGAGCCGGTCTTGATGCCGATGGCGCCGTCGAAGGGGACGAGCGTGTTCCAGTTGCGGTGCTTCTGGCCGGACGGGTCGATCCACTCGGGCAGCTTGGTGATCTCCACCAGCGCGGGGATCTTCACCAGCTCGTTGCCCAGCTTCACCTGGTCCGCGGCGGTGGAGACGGTGGTCTCCTTCAGCCCGGAGGCGTCGGTGTACGTCGTGTTCGTCATCCCGAGCTCCTTGGCGGTGTCGTTCATCTTCTTGATGAACGCCGCCTCGGTGCCCGCGTCCCAACGCGCCAGCAGCCGCGCGATGTTGTTCGCCGACGGGACCATGATCGCCGACAGCGCCTGCCGCTCGGTGAGCTTGTCGCCTTCCTTGACGGTGGCGAGCGTGGACTCACCGTCCTTGTAGTAGCCGCCCTCCTTCTCGGCGAGGGCGTCGACGGTGAGGCTCGGCCCCTCCTCGCCCGACTTCAGCGGGTGGCCCTTGAGGATGACGTACGCCGTCATCGCCTTGGCGACGGACCCGATGGCGACGGGCTTCTGCTCGCCGAAGCTGTCCATCGTGCCGATGCCGTTGACGTCCATCCAGCCCTGGCCTTCCGCGGGCCACGGCAGGGAGACCTTGTCGCCCTTGAACGCGTACGACTCCTCGGCGGTCAGGGCGAGCGCCGAGGCCGGGAGCGGGCGGACGGACTGCACGATCGCGAACACGATCGCCAGCAGGATCACCAGCGGGGTCCAGATCTTGACCCGCCGGATGATCGTCCGTACCGGGGTCTGCGGGGGCGGCGGGGTGTTCGTCAGCTCCGCCAGCAGATCCAGCGGCGGCCGCGGCGGCAGCGGCTGCTGCGCCGTCAGCTCCGGGCCGACCTGGGGGATGGCCCGGGTGCGCTCGGCGGGGGTGGTGGCCGGGGAGTCGGAGCCGCCGGGCGCGGTGGGTTCGTCGAGGGGCTTCAGCGCGACGAATTTGCTGGTGCGTTCGGTTGAGGGCCGGGTGGTGTCCTTGTCGTCCCCGGTCGTGTCGGCGGACGGCTTGGTGGTGTCGCCGCCCAGCTTGAGCATGGTGGTGGGGTGGTCCACCTCGGGCAGGCGGGGAGTCCGGAAGATGGCGGTCGCCTGATCCACAGGCCGCCCCGCCTCGGCTCCGCCATCGCCCCCAGTGCGACTTCCGTCGCCATCTGTGGGTGACCCCTGCGGGGCGTCCCCACCGTCGACGGCCTCCGGTCCACGACCTGCCGGAGCGTCGGCCCCGGGGTCATCGCCTTCGGAAGCGCCGGCAGCCGACGCGGCGCCCGTCGAAGCGTCACCCTCGGGCTCGGCGACCTTCGCAACGGCACCGGCTTCGGCTGCGGACACGTCGGGTTCGGATCCGTCGGCTTCGGGCTCGGCGGCCTTCGGCGCGGCGCCTGCCGGAGCACCGGCTTGGGGTCCGTCGGCTTCGGGCTCGGCGGCCTTCGGCGCGGCGCCTGCCGGAGCACCGGCTTGGGGTCCGTCGGCTTCAGGCTCGGCGGCCTTCGGCGCGGCGCCTGCCGGAGCACCGGCTTGGGGTCCGTCGGCTTCAGGCTCGGCGGCCTTCGACGCGTCACCCGCTGAAGCGTCTGCTCCGGATCCGCCGGCTTCCGGTCCGTCGACCTCGGGCTCGGCGGCCTTCGGCGCGGCGCCTGCCGGAGCACCGGCTTGGGGTCCGTCGGCTTCAGGCTCGGCGGCCTTCGATGAGGCGCCCG
This sequence comes from Streptomyces capitiformicae, assembly GCF_002214185.1. Classification (NCBI taxonomy): domain Bacteria; kingdom Bacillati; phylum Actinomycetota; class Actinomycetes; order Kitasatosporales; family Streptomycetaceae; genus Streptomyces; species Streptomyces capitiformicae. The sequence continues at coordinate 6,316,109 of NZ_CP022161.1, forward strand.
CCGGACCACCGGCTTCGCGCTCGTCGGCTGCCGACGCGGCGCCTGCCGGAGCATCGGCTGCCGACGTGCCGGCTTCGGGTCCGTCGATCTCGGGCTCGGCGACTGTCGACGCGTCGTCGGCCGGAGCGCCACCCGCCCGTTCGTCGTCCACCGGTGCGTCGGATTCGGGGTCGCCGACAGCCAACGCCTCGTCTGTCGGGGCGGCGGCTGACGGTGCGGCGGTCGCGGGCTTGGCGGCCTTCGACGCGTGACCCGCTGAAGCGTCTGCTTCGGATCCGCCGGCTTCCGGTGTGTCGGCCTCGCGCTCGTCGCCTACCGGTGCGTCGGCCTCGCGCTCATCGGCTGCCGAGGCGTCGTCCGCCCGAGCGAGGTCGGCAGCAAAGACGCCGGCCGGTCCGGACTCCGAGTCGGCCTTCGGGTCAGCGCCCGATGCGGGCTCCTCGGCAGCCTCGGCTTCGGAGCGCTCGGTGGCCTCACGGTCGCCCAACTCGGCCCCGGAACCCCCGGCAGCCTCACCGGCACCCGACTCGGCTCCGGGCTCGTCCTCGGCGCGTTCACCGGCGTCCGTCGCGCCCCCGTGCTCGTCCCCGTCCGCCTCCGCCGCAGCGGTCGTAGCGTCCTCGTCGCGGTCCTCAGCGCCCCCGGCACTGCCGTCCGCGCCCCGCTCGCCCTCGGCCCCGTCCTCGCCCTCGTCGGCGGCTGAGCCGCCACCCGAGCCGGCCGGCTTTGGCGTGGGCGCCTCGTCGTCCAGGTTCAGGCCCTCCGCTTCCGCCGCCTCCAGGAGGGCTCGGCGGGAGAAGACCGCGGTTGCCTGGTCGGGCTTGGGGGACGGGTCGCGGGTCAGCGCGACTCGGGGGTCGGGGACAGGGCCTGGCTTCGGAACCGCCGCCTCGTTCCCCGACGTCGACCCTGTCGACGACTCGTACCTCTTCGACCTGTCGGGGGACGTGCCCGCCACCGATGCCTCCTCCCGCGCGCCAACCCGCCCTCAGGATGCGCGCCCAACCGAACTGTGAAACCCGCCGCCCGACACTAGCCACCGCACGCACACCGCGCCGCGCCGCTGTCCGAACCATGTACCAGTGTCCTGTGTGCGGGCTTAACCCCTCCGGTAGACGAGAACGACATACCTACTGGTTCCACAACATTCCGGTCACGCACCCTCGACAGACCAATGTGAGAGGGGTCACCCTGTCATTCATCCACGCGGGGAGGCATGGATGGGCAGGAGCCGCAGAACACTTCCGGAGGAGCTTCTGCTGCTGGCGCTGGACCCGGCCACGGGTACCACCGCACAGCCGCAGTCGCTCGACCTTGGTCTGGCCGGAGCACAGCTAGTGGAGCTGGCGCTGGCCGGACGGATAGCCCCAGACGGGGATCGTATCGCCGTGGTGTCCCCACGGCCGACTGGAGATCCGACTTTGGACTGCGCGTTGGAGTTGCTGCGAAGGCGTGGCGCTCCCGTACGTGCCGTCCACTGGATAGGCGGGCCGCGTCTCGGGCTCCGCCAGACCTACCTCTCGCATCTGGAGCGGTGCGGCATGGTGCATGCCGTGGCGGGCCAGATGTGCGGAGTGCTGCCGACGACTCGCTACCAGGCGAGTCAGACCGAGATCAGCCGGGAGATCAGAGCCCGGCTGGATTCCGCGATCCGGACCGGCGTCCCGCCGGACCCACGGACCGCGGCGCTCGCCGCACTGGCCCACGCGGTCGGTCTCGGCAAGCACTTGTATCCCGGGAACGAGGGGCGGTCCTCCCGCTCCCGCCTCCGGGATCTGATCCGGCACGACCCCATGGGCGGCCTGGTGGCCCACGCCGTCATGGACGTGCAGAACGGCGTGGCCGCCCAGCCGCGCCGCGGCCCGGCACCGACCGGCCGTCAGGCCGCCCCCGGCACCAGGCCGTCCGCACCGGAACCCCCACGCGGCGTTCCGATGCAGCCACGCCGAGGCTCCATGGCCCGCGTCGTGGCGCACTGAGCACCGCGAGCACGGAACGAACAACGCGCAACGACACGGAGGTGTACAGTGCCGGGCCCGGAGCCGCGGCCCAACGACACCACACGCACTCCGCGTTCGACGTGTAGCACAGCACCGTCTGCACCGTCTGCACCGCCGGCACCGAGCCGCCAGCACGGGACCCAGGACCCGGTTCGGGAGCCGCCGGCTCGCGCGGGGCGCGTGCGGCCGTACGTACGACCGGTTCGACGGCGTACGACTCGGCCCACCGCCCCGCGCGGCCGCATGCCCGGCGCCAGGGCGCCACATCGGGCGGGAATCCGGCGGAAATCCGGCGGAGATCCCTCCACGGCGGAAAAACTACGGTGCAAACCACGCATGCGCAGCGCATATCCGCCGTTTTCCAGCGGTACTCGTCACCTTGGTGGCAATCTGCTCAACAGCAGATACACAAGGTAGAGGCCCGCAGCCGGAGGTGCACGTCCCGTGGCGTCCAATGTCAATCCCACTGTCAGGCGACGCCGACTGGGCATGGAGTTGCGCAGGCTCCGTGAACAGAAGGGAATGACCGCCGAGGAGGTCGCGGACCGGCTGCTGGTCTCCCAGTCGAAGATCAGCCGCTTGGAGAACGGCCGCCGCAGCATCAGCCAGCGCGACGTCCGTGACCTGTGCGGGGTCTACGAGGTCGATGACCAGCGGGTCGTCGAGTCGCTGATGCAAATGGCCAAGGACTCCCGCCAACAGGGCTGGTGGCACGCCTTCGGCGACGTCCCGTACAGCGTCTACATCGGCCTGGAGACGGACGCCGCCTCACTCAGGGCCTACGAGCCGCAGATCGTCCCCGGGCTGCTGCAGACCCGCCCGTACGCCGAGGCGCTCATCCAGGGCGCGCTGCCCGAGACGTCGACGGCCGATGTCGAGAAGCGCGTCCAGGTGCGGCTGCGCCGGCAGGAACGTGTCTCCGCCGAGGAGAACCCGCTGCGCCTGTGGACGGTACTGGACGAGGCCGCGCTGCGCCGGATCGTCGGCAGCCGTTCGGTGATGCGCGAGCAGTTGGAGCATCTCGCCGAGATGTCCCGGCTCCCCCACATCACCGTGCAGGTGCTGCCGTACGAGGTGGGGGCGCATCCGGGCCTCAACGGCCAGTACGCGATCCTGGAATTCCCCGACACCTCGGATTCGAGCGTCGTCTATATCGAGGGCGTCACCAGCGATCTCTATCTGGAGAAACCGCTCGACGTGCAGAAATACAGCGTGATGTACGAGCATCTCAGAGCCCAGGCCCTGAATGTCGATCAGTCGCGCCAGTTCATCGCGGACATCGCGAAGGAGTACGCGCGTTGAGCCTGTCGGGAGTGGAGGGGCGGATGGTACACCTTCACCACTTCCCAGTGGAAGACTCACCCGGTATATGCCACCCGGTCGAGTGAATGGTCGCACCGCGCGCCGATGTTGGCGAGTAGCGTCGATCACGCCAACACGCAACAACGTTGGCGCAAACCGAGCCGCCTGGTTGCTGGTTCCGGCCGGCGGCGCGGTGACAGCAACTCAACAACTGTGTACCGGAGCAGAAATGGCAATTCGTCAGGGCGCCCTGAATACGTGGAAAAAGTCTTCGTATTCGGCTGGAAACGGCGCGTGCATCGAGGTCAAGTCCCCCGTCCTGTCGGCACTCTCCGTTCGGGACTCCAAGACCCCCGACGGTCCCGTGCTGACCTTCCCCACGGACTCGTGGAACTCGTTCGTGGCAGGCGTGAACCGGGGAACGTTCGATCTCGGCTGAGACGTCGCCCGCACAACCGATCAACAACTCCATACGCAACACCGCCAGAGCCCTCTCGACCGGCCCGCCGTCCCTGCCGAGGGGGCTCCGCCCTTGCCCGTACGACTACGGGTTACCGACTACCGGCTACCGGCTACCGGCTACCGCAAGCGGTCCACGTACGTGTCCGTCCCCGGCACCGTCGGGATGAACGGCGCCAGCAACTCCAGCCTCCCCAGGCCCCCCGCGCCGGAGCCGCTCATGGATGCGGTGTCCACCGCCTCCGCCAGGCCCGTGAAGTGCTCCGCCCAGCAGTCCCGCGGGTCGGTCTCCAGGAACCACAGCAGGGTGAGGCGGGTGTCGACGCCCTCGACCAGCTTCACGTACGACATCCGGTCGAGGGGCAGCGGCGTGGGCCGGAAGACCGTGACCATGGCGACCGGCGACCCGGCGAGCCGCTTGGGCAGATGCCGGGCCCGCAGCCACTCCAGCAACTCGGCGCGCTCGTCCGGCCCTTCGGTGTCGATCACCTCCAGCACCAGGCCCGCGTAAGGGTGGTCGAGAGCGTGGAAGTCACGGGGTCCGGCGGCCCCGTCCCGGTACACCGTCGCCTCGTGGTCCTGGAACGCCGTAAAGACATGCGTACGGTCCTGGTAGACGCGTGCGTCGCGATTCAGCCGTTTGTTGATGGCGACCGTCCAGCGCATGTGGTCGTCGTAGCGGCCGTCGGTGATCCAGTACGTGGAGAGGTAGCAGCCGGCGGTGACCGGCTGAGCAATCGCCGACTTCTCCGGCGTACGCAGGAGTTGGAGATCCCTGGTCGCCACCCAACGGCGGCCGGCGTACATCCAGGGCATCGCCATCGCGCCCGCGTAGTAGTGGTCGTCCTCGTACCAGCGGTTGTACGCGTACTCGTGGCCCGGATGCGGCTCGACCATCGTGATCAGGGCGTGGCCCGGGTGGACGCCGTACGGGCCGACGGCGGCCAGTTCGGCGTACGTCTCGCTGTGGGTCTCCTCGCTCATGCGTCTTCCCCTTCCGTCCGCCTGCGGTCGCCCATACTCTGACGCTCCGTCAGATAATCCGCCAGAGCCGGGAGGCCACCGATGCCACCGATGTCACTGCTCGCGGGCAAGACCGTCGTCGTCTCGGGGGTCGGTGCCGGGCTCGGCGGACGGGTTGCCGCCGCCGTCGTACGGGACGGGGGCAACGCCGTGCTCGGGGCGCGTACGGAGGCGAACCTCGCCAAGGCCGCCGCGGATCTGGACCCGGACGGCACGCACACGGCGTACCGGGCGACCGACATCACCGACGAGGCGCAGTGCGAGGCGCTGGCGGCGCTGGCGGCGGAGCGGTTCGGGGGCGTCGACGCGGTGGTGCATGTGGCGGCCTGGGACAGCTATTTCGGGGGTCTGGAGGACGCCGACTTCACCACCTGGCAGGCGGTCCTCGATGTGAACCTGCTGGGCACGCTGCGGATGACGCGGGCCTGTCTGCCCGCCCTGAAGGCGGCGGGTGGCGGGTCCGTCGTCATCATCGGGACGCAGTCGGCGGTGGCCGCGCCCTCGCGGGTGCGGCAGGCGGCGTACGCGGCGTCGAAGGGCGCGCTGACGAGCGCGATGTACTCGCTGGCCCGGGAGCTCGGGCCGTACCGGATCCGGGTCAACACCGTGCTGCCTGGCTGGATGTGGGGGCCGCCGGTGGAGGCGTACGTCCGTTTCACGGCGCACGGCGAGGGTGTGTCCGAGGCGGAGGTGCTGGCGCGGCTCACCGAACGCGTGGCGCTGCCCGAACTGGCCACGGACGGCGATGTCGCGGACGCGGCGGTCTTCCTGGCGTCGGACCGGGCGCGGGCCATCACCGGCCAGTCGCTGCTGGTGAATGCCGGGGAGCTGATGCGCTGACCGCTGACCTGGGTGCGGGGGGTGCTGGGTGCGGGGTCAGATCACGCGGAAGAGGTCGGCGGCGGCGTGGACGTCGGTGAGGTCCTCGATGGAGCGGAGGTTGTCGCACAGGGCGTCCAGGACCGAGTCGGACTCGGCGACGCGCGGTGCGCCGACGGCCACGCCGAAGACCCGGAACCCCAATCGGTGCTTGGCCTGGTTCCAGCCGCGCATCCATTCCTCGGTGACTCCGCAGTCGTCGTCGGTGAGCATCACGATGTCGCCGCGTCTGCGGGCGGCGTCATCGAACTCCTCCGCCAGCAGTTCGCCGGCCGCCGACAACGGCCGCTGGTAGCTGGTGCCGCCGCCGAGGAAGGTCTCCGCGAAGTCGAGGACCCGGTCGAGGTCGGCGGGCTCGTCGGCCGGGAAGCGGAAGACCTGGAGCTTGTCGGCGGCGGAGAACAGGATGCCGACGAAGTCCCGCCCCGCGTGGCGGGCCTGGTCCAGCAGCGCCAGGGCGCACGCCTTGGCCCACACCTCCCGGGTGACTCCGCCGGGCCCCGCCTCGTACATGGAGTGCGAAGTGTCCACGCACGCGATGACGGCGCCCTGGCCGGTGCTCTGCTCGCCCTGGCTGTCGTAGAGCATCAGCTCCCCGGCGGCGTAGCGCGCGGCGAACACCGCGCGCAGCTCGGGCAGGCCGAGGTGGGTCAGCTCGGACGGGATGACGCGGGAGAGGTCGTCGCCGAGCGTGACGCCGACCAGTTCCCCGGTGGCGTTCTCCACCTTGCGGGCGCGCTCACCGCCGGCCATCTGCCGGAAGCGGCCGATCAGTTCGGCCCACTGGGCAAGACGGCCGCCGCGCAGCCGCTCCGCGAGCCGGGCCCGCTCGGCGAACGGCATCCGCTCCAGCCGCCCGGAGCCCACACCCCAGGCCCGCATCAGCGCGGCCTCCTGCCGTACGGCCGCGGCGGCCCGCGCCGCCGCGCTCCGGGCAGCGGCACGGATACCGAGGGCCGCCGCCGTGAGGGCCTGCGCGGCGGCGTGGGCGGCCTGGCGTGCGGCGGCCTCGGCGGCCTCGGCGGCCTGGGCGGCTTCGTCGGCGGCTGGGGCCAGGACGGAGCCGTCCTGGCCGTCCCCAATCGCCTGTTGTGCGGCCTTGTCGGCGTCCTGCCGGGCCTTCTTCGCCTGCTCGGCCTGTTCTTGGGCATCCCTGGAGCGCTCGAGCAGCCCGCGCAGCGCGGCGGCCTGGGCGAGTACGGCCATGGCGGCGGCGTAGGGGTCGCCGGCCGTCTCCCGGTGCAGCTCGGCGAAGTCGGGTGACTCCATCAGCGAGGTGATGACCTGGTGGTGGACCAGCCGGGAGGGGTCCATCTCCACGCGCTCACGCACCCGCGGGCGGACCTTGTAGGCGGCCAGGAACAGGTCGGCCAGGAGGTCGGTGGGGTAGGTCGGACAAGTGGCGTAGCCGTAGCGCTCGTTCAACTCCTCGGCCAGATCACGCAGCCCGGCCGACTGCTCGTAGGTGTCGCGCCAGGTGATCCGATCGAACCGGTCCGCGACCACGGCCGCGGTGTGCCGCCCGAGAGCGGCTGCGGCCGGGCCCGGCCATGTGCCTGCCCGGCTCGCCGCCTCGTCGAGTCCGTCGCTCGGCGCCTCACACACAATCCCCTCCCCCCTGTTCAGAACTCGGCCCGCACCGCACTCAACGTCCACACCGAGAACCTCGCTGAGAAAACGGGCACGAACAGCCTTCCCCAGCCGCTCCCGAGCAGCTGCGGCCGGGCCCGGCCACATCCCGGCCCAGCTCTCCAACTCGTCCAGCCTGCCGCTCGGCGCCTCACACACAATCCCCTCCCCCCTGTTCAGAACTCGGCCCGCACCGTGCTCGCGTCCACGCCGAGCGCCTCGGTGAGGACGCGGGCGCGGACGGCGCGCTGGCGGCCGGTGACGCGGTCGATGGCGGCGGTGGAGCGGCCGGCGCCCGCCGCCTCCGCGCGCAGCTTCTCAAGGCGCTTCCCCGCCATGGCGAGCTGGTTGTGGGCCTTCTTGATGACCCACTCGCTCAGCGCCTCGCGGGACTGCCCGGTCATGGCGTCGAGCTGGGCCTCCAACTCGTCGATGGTGTCGGCCAGGTCGAGCGCCTCCTTGGCGTCGGGGTTGACCAGGTGCAGCACTTCACGCTCGACGGTCGGGCGCTGGGAGGGGGAGTCCCACAGCACGTGAGTCAGTACCGACAGGTCGGTCTCGGTGACCGCCGGGCGGCCGTCGAGGTACGCGGACGCCTGGAGCAGGCCCACCGCCTGTCGCCAGCGGCGGTCGGAGGCGATGAGTTCCTTGCGGCGCAGGGCGGCCCGCAGCGTGCACACCGCGTCCACGATCGCGTCGGGGACGTCCACGGCCGGGACGGCTTCGGTCACGGCGTGCCGCAACGCGGCCAGTTCGATGGTGGTCCGTGTCGGTGCCGCCGGGCGGCTGACAGCAGAGCGGACCAGGGCGGCGAAGTTCGAGGGGTCTTCGAGGTAGCCGACCTCGATCCGTACGAGCAGCCGGTCGTAGATCGCGGCCGAATCCTCCCCGCTGGGCAGTTCGTTGCTCGCCGTGATGGCCCCGATCAGGGGGCAGTGGATCGGCTCTCCGCCGTTCTCGGGGTGGTAGATCCGCTCGTTGAGGTAGCCCAGCGTCTCGTTCAGCGCGGCCGTGGAGCACTTGAAGATCTCGTCGATGAACGCGACATGCGCGGTCGTGGCGCGACCGTCGTAGACCTGGCGGTACTCGCCCCGGGCGAGCGCGGCGACGTCGATGGGGCCGAACATCCTCGTCGGCGCGGTGAACTTCGACAGGAGGATCTCCCAGTAGGCGGCCCCCTCGATCCGGCCCGTGAGCTCCCGGGCCAGCTCGGACTTCGCCGTTCCGGGCGGGCCGAGCACCAGCGAGTGCTGCCCGGCCAGCAGCGTCACCACCAGCGTCCGTACCACGTCGGCCCGTTCGTAGAAACGGTCCGACAGCTCGCCGCATATCGCACGCAGCCGCTCGGCCGTGTCCTGCGCGTCCACCTTCGACTCCTCTTTTCAGCCAACTCGCCGTTCATATATGTAAACTGAAGTCACCGCACCGAACTTTTTTACCCCCTCTTGACCTTCCACTTCCTTGCCGTGGGTATGCCACCGAACTCAGAGTTCACATGCCTGACCCTGGCGGCGGACCCTGGAAGGGGGCCCATGAACAGTCTCGACTGGGCCGTGCTCATCGGCTACTTCGGTGTGATGGTCGCGATCGGCGTCTGGTCGCACAAACGCGTGGACAACGTCAGTGACTTCTTCACCGCGGGCGGCAAGATGCCGTGGTGGCTGTCCGGCATCTCGCACCACATGTCGGGCTACAGCGCGGTGATGTTCACCGGGTACGCCGGTATCGCGTACACCTGGGGTGTGACGTCCTTCGTGACGTGGTCCTTCCCCATCGCCCTCGGCATCGCCATCGGTTCGAAGCTGTTCGCGCCGCGCATCAACCGGCTGCGGTCGCGACTGCATGTGGCATCCCCTCTCGAGTATCTGAAGAACCGTTACAACCTGGGTACCCAGCAGGCGCTCGCCTGGTCCGGGATGCTGCTGAAGATCGTGGACGTGGGCGCGAAGTGGGCGGCCATCGCCACGCTGCTGTCGGTCTTCACGGGCGTCTCCCTGAACCAGGGCATCCTCATCACCGGCACCATCACCGCCGTCTACTGCACGATCGGCGGCCTCTGGGCGGACGCCCTGACGGAACTCGGCCAGTTCGTCATCCAGTTCCTGGCCGGAATCGCGATGTTCATCGCCGTGTTCGTCAAACTCGACGACTTCGGCGGCTTCTTCGGCGTCTGGGACCGCCCGGAGCTGAAGGGCCACGGAGAGCCCCTCGTCGGCCCGTACGGCACGATCTTCCTGCTCGCGTTCCTCTTCATCAAACTCTTCGAGTACAACGGCGGCATGCTCAACCAGGCCCAGCGCTACATGGCCACGGCCACCCCCTACGAGGCCGAGCGCTCGGCCCGGCTGTCGGCGGTCCTGTGGCTGGTCTGGCCGCTGGTGCTGTTCTTCCCGATGTGGATGTCGCCGCTGCTGGTGAAGTCGGAGAAGGGCGACGGCTCCGACACATACGCCCTGATGACCGAACAGCTGCTGCCGCACGGCCTGTTGGGCCTCGTCATCGTCGGCTTCTTCTCCCACACGATGGCGATGTGCTCCTCCGACGCGAACGCCATCGCGGCAGTCTTCACCCGCGACTGCGCGCCGGTGATCTGGCGCCGGGCGCGGACGTGGACCGAGGGGCAGGGGCTGCGGGTCGCCCGCGTCACGACCGTCGTCTTCCTGGGCCTGTCCATGGCAGCGGCCACGCAGGTGAACTCACCCGCCTTCAAGGACATCATCACCGTCGTCATCAAGTGGGTGGCCGGCCTGATGGGCCCCATGGCCATCCCGATGATGCTCGGCCTGCTGCGCCCGTTCCGCCGCTCCGGCCCGACGGCGGCGCTCACCAGCTGGGCGTGCGGCCTGTTCGCCTTCTGGCTGGTGAACTACCCGATCCACTGGAACGTCGAGGGCGGCGTCCCGCTCCAGTACCAGGTGTCCATCCCGCTGGCCGTCTCGCTCGTGCTGTACATCGTCATCGGCTTCATCAAGCCGGAGGACACACCCGAGCGGCTCGCGATCATCGAGAAGATCAACACCGATGGGGACGGGGACGGATACGGGGGTGCGGGGGCCGCGGCGGTTCCGGCGCCGGCGCCGGGGAAGGACGCATCGAGTCCTACGGGGGTTTGAGGGCTTGAGGGCGGAGCTCGGGGGTGCGGTGTGTGGGGCGGGTGCGGGTGGGTGGGGGTTGTTCACGCAGTTCCCCGCGCCCCTGAATGCACGGCCCTGCGGGCCAGGGGCGCGGGAACCTGCGCGATCAACCCAACACAACGGTCACGGACAAACGCGCCCGGCCCCGGGCTCGCGCGCCATGAAAACGTCCACCGGGTCCTCCGATTCGAGGGTGAACCCATGGCGTTCGTACAGCCGCCTGGCCGGACTCCCCCGCAGCACGTTCAGGCGGACGACCGTGCCGTCGCGGTCGCAGCGGGACAGGAGCTCGCGCAGTACGGCCGTGCCGATGCCGGTGCCCTGGAGGTGGGGGGCGAGGTAGAAGTGCTCCAGCCAGTGGGCGTCCGGTGACGGGCGCAGGGCCACGCCGCCCGCGAACTCGCCGCTCACCTCGATGATCCACGTATGGGTCGGGTCGTAGGCGTCGCGGAGGCGTTGGCGGACGCGGTGGGGGTCGTAGCGGCCCAGGCGTTCGAGGTCGGGGCGCATGACGACGGCGCGCAGGTCGGCCAGGGGTTCGAGGTCCGCGGCCGTCGCTTGTCGTAGGGTCCAGTCCGCCATGATCGGCACGCTATCGCGGCGTCGGGAGCGGGAGGACGTGAGGGGCGGCCGCTCAGCCCCGTGGATACCGTGCCCGTCAGCCCCGTGGATACCGCGTCAGCCAGCCCGACGACGCTCCCCCCGGGCCGTGCAGGGCCGGGCCCTGGGTCATTTCCAGGGCGAAGTCGTCCGCGAGGACCAGGAGCGTCGGCCGTCCCTCCAACTCCGCCAGCCAGGCCGGGGGGAGGGCCGTCTCGCCGTGGAGGGCGCCCAGGAGGCCGCCGGTCAGGGCGCCCGCCGCGCCGGAGTGGCCGCTGTGGTTGACGGCGAGGCAGAGGCCCTGGCGTACGTCCTCGCCGACCAGGGTGCAGTAGACGGCGACCGCGAGGAGGCCCTCGGCCGTGCCGTTGCCGACGAGGGCCTCGACGAGGGCCGGGGCGGGCGCGCTCTGGCGTACGGCGTTCATGGCCTGCTGGAGGGCATCGGTGACGGGCTGGTGTCCGGGGCGGGCGGCGAGGAGGACGAGGGCCTTCTCGACGGCGGCGTCGAGGCTCTCGCCGCGGGCGAGGGCGTGGACGATGACGGCGTACGAGCCGGCCGTGAGGTAGGCGGTCGGGTGGCCGTGGGTCTGGGCCGCGCACTCGACGGCCAGTTGGAAGACCAACTGCGGTTCCCAGCCGACCAGGAGGCCGAAGGGGGCCGAGCGGGCCGCCGCCTCCGCGCCGGGTTCACCGGGGTTCTTGGGGGCGTCGAGGGTGCCCATCGTCTCGTCGGCGAAGCCCAGGAGGCAGGCGCGGGACGGGTCACGGCGGGCGTAGAGCCACTCCTCGCGGGCGAGCCAGCCGTCGTCCTTGCGGCGTTCGTCGGGGCCCCAGTCGCGCTGGGTGGCCGCCCAGCGCAGATACGCCCGGTGCAGGTCCGTCGGCGGGTGCCAGGCGCCGGTGTCGCGGCGGACCTGGGCGCGTATCAGCCCGTCGACGGTGAACAGGGTGAGCTGGGTCAGGTCGGTCACCGCGCCGCGTCTGCCGTACGCGGGCGGCAGATCGGTCAGCCCGTCGGGGCCGTACGTCTCGCCCAGTTGCTCCATGGTGAGCCCGGCAACCGGCGAACCGAGGGCGTCACCGACTGCGGCGCCCAGCAGTGTTCCGCGCACCCTGCTGCGGAAATCCTGCTGCTCGACCCGCCCCCAGACGGCACCGGCTGTCGCGCCCACCGCGGCCTCCTCATGACCCCACCCCCGCACGTCAGTACGTCAGTACATACGTACGCCCCTACCCCCCAACAGTCCAGCACTGTAATCGAATGGGAACGGCCCGTTCGGGGCTCTCCAGAGGCTCTCCAGGGACTTTCCGCGAGCCCGATCGCCCGGGACCGACGCCGGAATCGACGCCGGAATCGACGCCGGAATCGACGCCGGGCTCGACCCCGGGCTCGACCCCGGGCTCGACCCCGGGATCACCCCGGATCGGCATGGGGAACACAACCGTTTCGCCCTCCCGGCCGTCAAAGCGTGCGGATGTGAACAGCAGACGCATCCGAGCCCAACTCCTGGAGAATCCGTGCACCTTCGCAACGCCCGCCGCGCGACTGCCCGTACGGCCCCTCGTACGACCGCCCGTACGGTCGCGGGATGTGCCGCCGTCGCCGCCGCGCTGCTGGTCACGCCGCTCGTCACCGCCGGGCCGGCCGGCGCGGCTCCGAAGGCGCCGGTCGTCGACTTCAACGGCGACGGCTTCGCCGACCTCGTGACCAACGCGCCCCGCGCCACCGTCGCGGGCACCGAGGGCGCCGGCTACGTCTCCGTCGTGTACGGCTCCACGGCGGGCGCCGACACCGCGCACCCCCAGGTGATCTCGCGGACCACGGCATGGCTGCCGGGGACCGCCAAGGCGGGCATCTCCTTCGGCCAGGCCACGGCCGCGCGCGACCTCGACGGCGACGGCTTCGCCGACCTCGCCGTCGGTGGCTTCAACGACAGCGACGTGGTCCTGTGGGGTTCGGCGAGCGGGCTCACCTCGGCCTCCGTGCTCCCCGGCAAGGTCAACCGGGTGGCCGACGGCGACTTCAACGGCGACGGCAAGGGCGACCTCGTCACCACCGGCGACGGGGGCCTCCAGATCAAGCTCGGCCCGTTCACCCGCGCCGGTGTCGCGGCCAGGACCTCCTCCCTCCCGGTCGGCGAGGAGGACGAGGTCTGGGACCTGACCGTCGGCGACATGAACGGCGACGGCAAGGACGACCTCATCACCACGGGCGGCTTCGAGGAGATGTCGTACCAGGCCCAGTGGTGGAAGGGCACGTCGACCGGCGTCAGCTCGACCGCCAGGTCCACCGGCCACTTCACCCTCGGCGGTGTCGTCGCCGACGTGAACCTGGACGGCTACGGGGACTACGTCGCCCGTGACGTCGGCCAGGTCTCGGAGGTGAGGGACAGCGAGGCCGGCAACGTCCGCGTCGTCTACGGCTCCACGACCGGCCCCTCCACCCGTACGACGAAGATCACCCAGAACACCAAGGGCGTCCCTGGCGCCTCCGAGGCCGCGAACCCCGACGACCAGTACGGCGGCGACCAGTTCGGCCACTCCGTGGCCGCCGGTGACGTGACCGGCGACGGCTACCCGGACATCGCGGTCGGCGTCCCCGGCGAGGACATCGGCTCCATCAAGGACGCCGGTGCCGTCGTCCTGCTCAAGGGCGGCGCCGCCGGCCTCACCGGCACCGGCGCCCAGGCCTTCAGCCAGTCGAGCTCCGGCGTCCCCGGCGCCTCCGAGACCGGCGACTCCTTCGGCCGGTCCGTCTCCCTCCTCGACGTCAACGCCAACAACCGCGCCGACCTCGCCGTCGGCGCCCCGGCCGAGGACGGCACGTACGCGGACTCCGGCGCGGTCTGGCTCTTCCGGGGCTCGAAGTCCGGACTGGTCACGACGAACATCACGTCCTTCGGCCCGGCCGTGTTCAAGGCACCGGAGAAGGGGGCGTACTTCGGGACGGGGTTCGCGCAGTAGAGGCCCCGCGGATGCCCTCCCCCTCCTCCGTACAGCCCGGTCGGGCCACCACCGCTCCGGTGGCCCGGCCGTGCACCTCCCGGATCGGGAGGGCATCCGCGTTTTTTCGCCATCGAACGCCCCTTGTCGTGATCCAACTCGCCGAAAAACCACTGGGGTTGATCCTCGGTCACGCACATAGTTGATCCATGGCTGAAAAGCAGACCCCCCGCGTATCCCTCCTCCCCCTGGCCTCCACACTGCTCGTCGGCACAGTGGCCCTCTACATGGCGCTCGTAGCGTTCAGCAACATCACCGACTTCGGCACGAACCAGGCGTTCGTGCAGCACGTCCTCGCCATGGACACCACGTTCAAGGACGAGGACCTCATGTGGCGGGCCATCGAGTCGAAGGGCATCCAGGACGCGGTCTACGTCCTCATCATCATCTGGGAGACGATCGCGGCCCTGCTCCTCCTCGCCGCCACCTACTCCTGGACCACCGCCCTCCGCCACCGCACCTTCCACACCGCCCGCCGCTACAGCACCCTCGGCCTCCTCATGGTCCTGCTCCTCTTCGGCGCCGGCTTCATCGCCATCGGCGGCGAGTGGTTCGTCATGTGGCAGTCGGGCGACTGGAACGGCCTGGACGCCGCCCTGCGCGTGTTCACGCTGAGCGGCGTGGTGCTGCTGGTGACGTATTTGCCGGCGAATGATTCAACGGGGTGATGATTCATGGTGGTTGGGCGGCCTGCCACTGGTAGTGGCAGGCCGTTGCAGGTCAGCGGGACAGGCTCATCCCACCCCGCCCCGCAGTCGGGCGGCCGGATCACACGGCGGGCAGCGCGTAGATCCGCTTCCCGTGCATCACGGCCAGCCGGTTGCCCGCCGCCACCACGTACCACTGCTGGAGGTTGCCCGTGTTGTCGTTGTAGGTCCAGCGCAGCTTTCCGCTCTTCGCGTCGAAGGCGTGCACGCCGCCGTCCTTGTCGAACTCGGTCGCGCCGTAAACGGTGTCGCCCACCTTGGCGAACTGCCAAGCCTGAGTCGACTCCTGCAGATCCTCGTTGTGCCAGATCTGCTTGCCCGTACCGGGGTCCACCGCCCACATGCCGCGTGCGGTGTCGGACGCGTAGAGAACGCCGTCCAGGACGTACGGGTCTCTGAACGTGCTGAACTCCTCCGTGGCGAGCGACCAGCGTTCCTTGCCCCCGGCCAGTTCGAGCGCTCGCAGCTGCCGGCCTTCCGCCAGTATCACCAGATCCTTGTGCAGAGCGACATGACGGTAGTTGGACTTGCTGAGCTTCTTGGTCCACAGCTGTCGGCCCGTCGCCGTGTCGCGGACGGTCAGGTTCTTCCGGAAGTCCGTGTAGACGAGGCGTTCACCGATGACCGATGCGGTGATGCCGTACTCCTCGGTCCCCGTGTCGCGCTGCTCACGCCAGGCGATCTTGCCGGAGGTGGTGTCGATGGCGGCGATCACGTTGTCGGGCGTCGGAAAGCCCTTCTCCAGCTTGCCGGCGAGGACGTAGACGTGACGGTCGTCGGCCGCGATCGGGCGCGGCTGCTCGTACTCCTTGCCCAGGCGACTGCGCCAGGTCTCCTTGCCCGTGGCCGGATCCAGACCCACCACGTCACCGTCGTACTCGGCGCTGGCGAGGTAGAGCGTCCCGCCGCCGACGATGAGTTTGGCGCCGGGCGTGGTGACGCCGGTTCGAGTCCACCTCGCCTTGCCGCTCGCGATGTCGCGTCCCACCAGCGGGTCGCCCGCGACCAGGACCAGGTCCCCGATCACCGCCAGCGCCTCGGTACCGGCCGCGTCCTTGTTCGCGGCAGCCGCCTGCCACAGTGGCTTGGGTGCGGTGCCCGGCGGCGGAGTGGTGAAGCTGTCACCGTTCTTGTCCCCGCCCGGCGTCGGGCTGTCGCCCGGCACCGCCACTTCGTCCTCGGGACCGCACCCCACGAGCCCGGCTCCGAAGACGGCCAGTCCCAGCCCTGTTCCGGCCAGCCTGAATACCTGTCTCCGCGACACCGCGTGCCCGGCACGACTGTCCACGTCATTTCCCCCTCGTAACTGTTCGGCCGCCCCTTGGGACGTGTTGAGCGCCGTCAGGCTAGCCGTCGATTTTCGGCCGAACGCCTGACGGATCGTAATCGGCACAGAGTCGTGAAACTCCTGTCACTCCGTCAACGGCGGTCCGGTACGGGTCCCCAGCGGTCCGAAGGCAACGCGAGATCACGTTCTACGGCTGGAGTAGTGGCCGACCGTGACGGAGCCATGCCCGAGAGCGGCCAACTCGGTGGCGAGCCGTTCCACCTACGCCACGACGCCCGGCGGGAGCCCGTCGGTGACGTATGCGGCGCTCGGTTGTAGTCCCAGGACCAGTCCGCCACAGGCCTGCCTCGGCTTCGGCCGCTTCCCGGATGGCGCGGCTCTCGGCGATGGCCTCGGACGGGTCCTGCTCGCCGTCGTCGACGATCCGCTCCAGCTCACGCAGGCGCCGGGCCCTCGCACTGATTGGTCAGGCCCTCGTCCGGGATGCCAGCCCCTGCGGGGGCCGAAGCATGCGTGGGGTTGTGTCGCTGCGCGTGTCGCTCGCGTCGCTGAGTGTGTTGCTCGCGGCAGACGCTGCACCATCGACGGCCCCGCGCGCCGGCCAGACCGGCAACGATCACTCGTGAGGGTGGTCGAGCGGGGATGGCGGGGCTGGGCCGGGCCGGCTTCTTTCCCAAGTTCCTTTGGTCTTTGGCGCCGTGACCTGCCGCATCACGGAGCCCCGCGACCCGGCACCGTCAACTCGGCCCACACCGTTTTGCAGCCCGCGGGCGCCTCGTCGACGCCCCAGCGGTCGGCGTAGGCCGCGACGAGCAACAGCCCCCGGCCCGACTCCGCGTCCGTCGCGGCCGGGTTGGGGATACGGGGGATTCGGTCACCTCGGGCGTCGGTCACTTCGACGCGCAGCTGATCGCCGGGGTCGAGCCTGAGCCTCAGTCGGAAGTCCCGTTCCGGTACGCGGCCGTGGAGCACGGCGTTCGACGCCAACTCGGCCACGACCTGTGCCGCGTCCTCCAAGGGCACGCCGCAGTCGTCGAGTTGCCGTTCCGTGAGGAGACGAGCAAGTCGAGGGTGAAGAACGCCGCACCGTGCACCTCGTGTTCGCGTCCACCCACCATCCGAAGGACACCGAATAGTCCCGGGGGCCCGGACAGGTCCCGGTCGCGACGGCTACTCCAACACGGGCAACAGCTCCGGCAGATGTCCGTCGGAGAGCCGTGCCGCCTTCTGTCGTTCCTCCGAAACCTCGCCGTACAGGGTCGTGCGGGGCCTGGCCGGGCGCCCGGCCGCGTCCGCGACGGCGATCAGGTCCTTCACCGACTTGTAGGAGCCGTACGACGAGCCCGCCATACGGGAGATGGTCTCTTCCATCAGCGTGCCGCCGAGGTCGTTCGCACCCGACCGGAGCATCTCCGCCGCGCCCTCCGCGCCGAGCTTCACCCAGCTGGTCTGGATGTTGGGGATCCAGGGGTGCAGGAGGAGTCGGGCCATGGCGGTGACCGCGCGGTTGTCGCGCATGGTGGGGCCCGGGCGGGAGATGCCGGCCAGGTACACGGGCGCGTTGGTGTGGATGAAGGGCAGGGTCACGAACTCCGTGAAGCCGCCGGTCCGTTGCTGGATCCCGGCGAGCGTGCGCAGGTGGCCGAGCCAGTGGCGGGGCTGGTCCACGTGGCCGTACATCATGGTGGAGGACGAGCGGATGCCCAGCTCGTGGGCCGTGGTCACCACCTCGATCCACGTCGCCGTCGGGAGCTTGCCCTTCGTCAGAACCCAGCGCACCTCGTCGTCGAGGATCTCGGCGGCCGTGCCGGGGATGGTGTCGAGGCCCGCTTCCTTCGCCGCGCCCAGCCACTCCCGGATGGACATCCCGGTCCTCGTCGCGCCGTTCACCACCTCCATCGGGGAGAAAGCGTGCACGTGCATACCGGGGACGCGGGACTTGACCGCCTTCGCGATGTCGAAGTACGCCGTGCCGGGCAGGTCGGGGTGGATACCCCCCTGCATACACACCTCCACAGCACCGACATCCCAGGCCTGTTGCGCCCGGTCGGCGACCTGGCCCAGCGAGAGCGTGTACGCGTCCGCGTCCGTCCTCCGCTGGGCGAAGGCGCAGAAACGGCATCCGGTGTAGCAGACGTTCGTGAAGTTGATGTTCCGCGTGACGATGTACGTGACGTCGTCGCCGACCGCCGAGCGGCGGACGTCGTCCGCGACCTCGCACAGCGTGTCCAGCGCCGGCCCGTCCGCGTGCAGGAGCGCCAGCGCCTCGGCGTCGCTCAGCCGGGTCGGGTCGTCGGCGGCGACCCGCAGCGCCTGCCGCACATCGGTGTCGATGCGCTCCGGCGCCATGCCGGGGGCGGCCGCCTCACGCAGGGCGCCCCAGTCGCCGTAGACCTCGTCGAAGTCGTCGCGGCGGTCGGACGTACGGCCCTCGGTGTCGATCGAGGAGTGGAGATCCGTACGGCCGGCGGCGACGAACACCTCCTCGGGCTCCTGCCACGGGTGCCCCTCGACGACCGCGTCCGGCAGGGCCAGCCCCGTCTCCGGGTCGGCGAGTGCCCGGACATGCGGCAGCAGACGCGGGTCCAGCCACGGCTCGCCGCGCGTCACGAACTCCGGGTACACGCACAGCCGTTCCCGCAGCTCGAACCCGGCCGCCGCGGACCGCTCCGTCAGCTCCTCGATCTGCGGCCAGGGGCGCTCGGGGTTCACATGGTCGATGGTCAGCGGGGACACCCCGCCCCAGTCGTCGATCCCGGCGCCGATCAGGCGTTCGTACTCGCTGTCCACGAGGTTGGGCGGGGCCTGGATGCAGCCGGCCGGGCCCATGATGTGCCGGGCGACGGCCACCGCCGCGACCAGTTCGTCCAGTTCCGCGTCCGGCATACCGCGCATCGCGGTGTCCGGCTTGGCGCGGAAGTTCTGGATGATCAGCTCCTGGATGCCGTGGTAGGCGCGGGAGACCTTCCGGAGGGCGAAGAGGGACTCGGCGCGCTCCTCGTACGTCTCTCCGATGCCGATGAGAATGCCGGACGTGAACGGCACGGACGACCGCCCCGCGTCCTCCAGGACCCGCAGTCGTACGGCCGGCTCCTTGTCCGGGGAGCCGTAGTGCGGACCGCCGGGCTCGGACCACAACCGCGTCGCGGTCGTCTCCAGCATCATGCCCATGCTCGGCGCGACGGGCTTGAGCCGCTGGAAGTCCGTCCAGCTCATCACGCCCGGGTTGAGATGAGGCAGCAGCCCCGTCTCCTCCAGGATCCGGATCGAGATCGCCCGGACATACGCGATCGTGTCGTCGTATCCGTGCGCGTCGAGCCACTCGCGCGCCTCCGGCCAGCGTTCCTCGGGCTTGTCGCCGAGGGTGATCAGCGCCTCCTTGCAGCCGAGGGCGGCCCCCTTGCGGGCCACATCGAGCACCTCGTCCGGCGACATGAACATCCCGTGCCCGGCCCGCCGCAGCTTCCCCGGCACGGTGACGAACGTGCAGTAGTGACACTTGTCGCGACAGAGCCGGGTGAGCGGGATGAACACGCTCTTGGAGTACGTGATGACACCGGGCCGGCCGGCCTCTTCAAGGCCCGCGTCCCGCACCCGGCCGGCGGACGCGACGAGGTCGTCCAGGGCCTCGCCGCGCGCCTGAAGCAGCACGGCCGCCTCGGTGACGTCGATGGCGACGCCGTCCCGGGCGCGTTTGAGGGCGCGGCGCATGGCGTTCTCCGTCGGGCCGGTGCCGCCGGGGCGGTCGGTGGGGCCGGTGCCGGAGGTCGCGGAAGTCGTCATTCTTCGAGCATACGAGCGACAGGATCAGCCCAGGCAGCCACGGGCGTGCGGGAGGGGGCGCGTTGCATTACATGGTGTAATCGGCGGCCTCGCGACGGGCGACCCCATCAGCGCCCAGGACCCCGGCGTTCGCCTCGGGCGTCCTGTGGCCGACCGCCGAACACGCGGCGATAACCGCGCAGGGACAACTGCCCAGCGGCAACCGCCGAATCCCTCGGTCAGTATGAACTGGCCGGTAATAACTTCCATTCACCCGGGTGCCATTGTCCCGCCCTCCCGGTTTACCCGCCCTCCCGGTTTACCCGCCCCCGGTTCACGCGACTGACCCGGTCCATCCGTGCGCCTTCTCTGATGGATCGGTGAACACATCGTGCACAAGCCGAACAGTGCGTGGCTGGTAATGAAGTTACTCGTGCCACCGGCGATCGCGAACTTTCTTTTCCCCTCAACCTCCTGTCAAATACGTTCACTTGATCCACCACGCGTGTCACAAGCCACGGGCGTCAGGGAACAGGACGGTCCGCTGCGCGCCCATGGCCGACCGCGTCCAGGAAGGACCCCCCACAAGTGACCAGCAAACCCTGGACGTTCAGGGCCGCGGCGACCGGTGTGGCCCTCGCCACCGCCGCGGCGACGTTCACGACCGTCACCGTCACCACCACACAGGTCGCCGAAGCACACACTCCGGCCGCGTCCACGGATCACCGCGACCCGGCCCACGCCCACGCCCACACCGCACACGACCACGACCTCGAAAGCCCGCTGAGCAGGACGCAGGCCGCCCAGCGCGAGGAAGCCCTGAAGCAGGTCATATCCGGCGACACCACGGTCAAGGACCGTGAGGGCTCCAAGGTCGTACAGCTGAAGAGCAAGAAGGGCGACCCCAAGTACGTCGAGCTGGGCCGCGAGAAGACCGACAGGATCTTCACGATCCTGGCCGAGTTCGGCGACCGAACGGACAGCACCTACGGCGGAACGCCCGGCCCCCTGCACAACCAGATAGCCAAGCCGGACCGCAAGAAGGACAACACGAAGGCCTGGAAGGCCGACTACAACCGGAAGCACTACGAGCAGCTGCTCTTCGGCACGGGCAAGAAGACCGAGTCGATGAAGAAGTACTACGAGAAGCAGTCCTCGGGCCGCTACTCGGTCGAGGGCGAGGTCGGGGGCTGGGTCAAGGTCCCCTACAACGAGGCCCGTTACGGCTCCAACAAGTGCGTGCCCAACACCTGTATCTGGCAGTTCGTCGCGGACGGCGTCACCGCCTGGGTGGCGCAGCAGAAGGCTGCCGGGCGCACGGACGCCGAGATCAAGACGGGCCTGGCGAAGTTCGACACCTGGGACCGCGGCGACTTCGACGGCGACGGCGACTTCAACGAGCCCGACGGCTACATCGACCACTTCCAGATCGTGCACGCTGGTGAGGGCGAGGAGGCCGACGGGGGAGCGCAGGGCGAGGACGCCATCTGGTCCCACCGCTGGTACGCGTTCAACGACGACTGGGACAAGACCGGCCCCGAGGGCAACAAGCGCGGTGGCGCCCCGATCGGCGACACCGGCATCTGGGTCGGCGACTACACGGTCATGCCGGAGAACGGCGGCCTCGGTGTCTTCGCCCACGAGTACGGCCACGACCTCGGCCTGCCGGACCACTACGACACCAGCGGCAAGGGCAACAACTCCACCGGAGCCTGGACCCTGATGTCGGGCGGCTCCTGGCTCGGCCAGAGCAAGACCGAGATCGGTGACCTGCCCGGCGACATGACCGCCTGGGACAAGCTGCAGCTCGGCTGGCTGAACTACGACAAGGCGAAGGCCGGCAAGCAGTCCACACACAAGCTGGGTGTCGCCGAGTACAACACCTGGGACAAGCAGGCCCTCGTGGTCGAGCTGCCCAAGAAGCGGGTAAAGGTCGAGGTCGTGAAGCCCTCGGAGGGTTCGCAGCAGTGGTGGAGCGGCAGCGCCGACAAGCTGTCCAACACGCTGACCCGTTCCGTGGACCTGACCGGCAAGACCTCCGCGGCGCTGACGCTCGACGGCTGGTGGGACATCGAGAAGGGTTTCGACTACCTCTACACCGAGGTCTCGACCGACGGTGGCGCCACCTGGACCGCGGTCGACGGCACCGCCGACGGCCAGCCGATCAGCCGTGACGGCGACGGCAAGCCGGCCCTGGACGGCACGACGGACGGCTTCAAGAAGCTGTCGTACACCCTGGACGCCTACGCGGGCCGGAAGATCGACCTGCGCTTCCGCTACCAGACCGACCAGTTCGTGGCCCAGAAGGGTTTCGTGGCCGACCGGATCACGGTCACGGCCGACGGCTCGCCCCTCTTCTCGGACAACGCCGAGACCGCCGACCCCGCCTGGACGGCAGCCGGCTTCTCCCGCTTCGGCGGCTCCTACACCACGGAGCACGAGCAGTACTACATCGCCGAGAACCGCCAGTACGTGTCGTACGACAAGGCCCTCAAGCTCGCGATCAGCTTCACGGGCCCGAGCTGGGTGGAGCGCTACCCCTACCAGAACGGCCTGCTGATCTGGAAGTGGGACACCTCGCAGCAGGACAACAACACCAGCCAGCACCCCGGTGTCGGCCGGCTGCTGCCGGTCGACGCCCACCCGAAGCCCCTGAAGTGGTCCAACGGCAAGCTGGCGTCGAACGACTACCAGACGCACGACTCGACCTTCACCCTCGGCCGCACGGACGCTTTCACGCTGCGCTGGGAAAAGAAGGACACGCTGAAGGTCACGTCGCAGAAGGGCGTGTCGACCTTCAACGACCGCACCCACACCTACTACGACGAGAAGAACCCCACGGGCGGCGTCAAGATCACCAACACCAACACCAAGATCCAGATCATCGAGGAGGCCAAGGACGGCTCCACGGTCACGATCCGGGTGGGCCCCGCGGGGAAGTAACCGAGAACGCCTGACAACCCCGAATCGGCCGCGACCTCCCGGGAGGTCGCGGCCGATCACGTCCGGGTGCGGAGTCCCGAACGGGGCGCGGGGCTGTGTCGTCACCCCAAGAACGCACCGTAGGAGTCCAACACCCCCAGGATCTCGGCCTCCCCCGCCGGAGGCAGCTGCACCACCACCTCCTCGATCCCCAGTTCCGCGTAGTACGCCAGCTTGCCCGCACTCGGATGCACCGCGTACGGAACGACCTGAAGTGCCTCTGGGGGCCGGCCCGCCTCGGCCCACGCCGCCCGCAGCACCGGCAGCGACTCGGACAACCCCCGCCCCCCGATCGGCAGCCACCCGTCCGCGTACTCGCAGATGTGCGCGAACAGCTTCGGCCCGGCCGCCCCACCGATCAGCGTGCGCGGTCCCACCACCGGCCCTCGCGGCTTCCGCACCGGCTTGGGGTACGCGAAACTCGCCCGCACACTCCCGAACTCCCCCTCGTACGCCGTCGGCTCCTCCGCCCACAGCGCCCGCATCAACGCCATCCGGTCCCGCACCAGCTCACGCCGGGTACGCCAGTCGACCCCGTGGTCGACGGCCTCCTCCACGTTCCAGCCGTAGCCGAGGCCGAGGGTGAGGCGGCCCCCGGAGAGGTGGTCCACGGTCGCGATCTGCTTCGCGAGGTCGATCGGGTCGTGCTGGGCGACGAGCGTGATGCCGGTGCCGAGCCCCAGCCGCTCGGTGACGGCGGCGGCCTGGCCGAGCGCGACGAAGGGGTCGAGGGTACGGCCGTACTCGCGCGGCAGCTCACCCCCGGCCGGGTACGGCGTCGTCCGCTCGACAGGGATGTGCGTGTGCTCGGGGACGTAGAGCCCGGCGAAGCCCCGCTGCTCCAGCTCACGGGCGAGCCGGGTGGGGGTGATGGTCTCGTCGGTGAGGAAGACGGTCACGGAGATGCGCATACGTCATCTCTACCGGGATGCAACCCCCGTGTCCATACCGACCGGTCGGCACCTCAATGGAGCGCCAGCCACCCCACGCCGACGACGCAGGTGAGCCCCGCTGCGGTCACGGCGGCGGCCCGCGTCCGGCGCCACAGCACAACCCCGATCAGCAGGGCGGCGAGGAGCACGGCGACCGTACCGATCGCGCCGCGCAACGGGCCGTGACTGTAACCGTATTCGCCGATGTGCCTCGCGAGCCATATCAGCCAGTAGAACCTCATGACGCTCCCCTTCGTCGAACCGATGAACGGGGCGGCACCTCTCGATTCGGCGCTGGTCGGACGCCGGTCCGGTGATCGCCCCGCTCGATCTTCGTCGCACATTACCCACAGGGGTCACACCTCGAAATCTGGCGATTCCCTTCCCTTGCCCCACAGTTCACCACCGCATACGAAGGTGGCACTCACCACCCCGCACCGCCCACGCCATGTCACACGCGACGACCTGGGGAGCAGCAGCATGTGCGACGAGCACAGCGACGGCAGCGACGGACGTGACGGAAACACACTCGGAAGGCGCGCGCTGTTCGTGACGTCGGCGGCGGCCGCGCTTACGTTGGGGAGCGTGACCTTCGGTACGAGCGGCGTCGAGGCCGCGGACGGCAACCAGGAGACGAAGACCATCCGGGGCACGCTCCCCACGGGCTCCCCCGACTTCGTCTATCTGCCCGTCGAAGTGCCTGGCGGGGTAAGGGAGTTGAAGGTCTCGTACACCTATGAGAGACCGACCGTCCCCGCCGGCACCGCCGGCAACGCGCTGGACATCGGCATCTTCGACGAACGCGGCACCGACCTCGGCGGCAAGGGCTTCCGGGGCTGGTCGGGCGGCGCGCGCACGGAGTTCTTCATCCGGGCGGACGACGCCACCCCGGGCTACATCCCGGGCCCCGTCCGCCCCGGCACGTGGCACATCGCGCTGGGCCCGTACACGGTGGCGCCGCGGGGACTGCCGTACGAGATCACGATCATGCTCACGTACGGCCAACCCGGCAAGCAGGTGAAGCCCGTCTACCCGCCGGAGCGGGCGAAGGGCCGGGGCCGGGCCTGGTACCGGGGCGACTGCCATCTGCACACCTGGTACTCCGACGGCCGCCGCACCACCGCCGAGATCGCGGCGCTCGCGCGGGCCGCAGGCCTCGACTTCATCAACTCCTCCGAGCACAACACCCAGTCGGCGCACGCCCATTGGGCCGAGCACGCGGGCGACGACCTCCTCATCCTGCTGGGCGAGGAGGTGACCACGAGGAACGGCCATGTGGTGGCCCTCGGCACCGACCCCGGCACCTTCGTCGACTGGCGCTACCGGGCCCGGGACAACCGGTTCGGCAAGTACGCCCGGGAGATCCGCCGCGCCGGGGGCCTGGTGGTCCCCGCCCACCCGCACGCCACCTGCATCGGCTGCAACTGGAAGTTCGGCTTCGGCGAGGCGGACGCGGTGGAGGTCTGGAACGGCGCGTACTCGCCCGAGGACGAGGTGGCTCTCGCCGACTGGGACGGCATGCTGGTCGCGGCCGTGCGCGAGGGCCGCCGGGACTGGATACCGGCGATGGGCAACAGCGACGCCCACCGTGACCCCGACCCCGTGGGCCGCCCCCAGACGGTCGTCCTGGCCGACGACCTGACGAGGGACGCCATCCAGGAGGGACTGCGGACCGGCCGCTCGTACGTCGCCGAGTCGAAGGACGTGTCCGTCACCTTCACCGCCTCCGGCACGCGCGGCGAACACGCGGGCATCGGCGAGCGGTTGAAGGTGGCCCCCGACACCCCGGTCACGGTCCGCCTGGAGGCGACGGGCGCCCCCGACTGCACGATCCGCTTCGTCACCGACCAGGGCGTCCTGTTCACCTCGCCCGCGCTCCCGGCCTCGGGCACCGGCTCGGCTCAGTGGCGTACGACGGCCTCGTACGCGGCGTACGTCCGCGCCGAGGTCCGCCATCCACCGGTCATCACGGGCTTCCCGGGCCCGATGGCGGCCTTCACGAACCCGATCTTCCTGGGGCGCAGCTAGGGCGTGGGCCATGGGCCGGGACTGCCGTCCAGGAACTCGCGTACGAAAACGACTCGTTGAGGCTTAAATTTGGCTCGACACGTGCGGGCGCACATCCGTACGTGTGACGCACGCACGTCTGTACGCTCGTATGCTCGTCGGAGGAGAACGGCCCCATGACCGATCACGCGACCACGCCCGAACCCGCGGCGAAGGAGAAGGTCGACACTTCGGTGCCCGCCTCCGCCCGCATCTGGAACTACTGGCTGGGCGGCAAGGACAACTACCCGGTGGACGAGGCGGCCGGCGACGCGTACGCCGGTGCCTTCCCCGGCATCGTGACCATCGCCCGCGGCAGCCGCGCGTTCCTGCGGCGCAGCATCCGGCATCTGGTGGAGGTGGAGGGCGTACGGCAGTTCCTGGACGTCGGCACCGGGCTGCCCACCGCCGACAACACCCACCAGGTCGCCCAGCGCAGCGCCCCGGACGCCAGGATCGTCTACGTCGACAACGACCCGATGGTCCTCGCCCACGCCCGCGCCCTGCTCTACTCCTCCGCCGAGGGCGCCACCGCGTACGTCGACGCGAGCCTCTACGACCCGGAGAACATCCTGGAGGCCGCGGCCAGAACCCTGGACCTGACCCGGCCCACGGCTCTCATCCTCAGCGGCATCCTCGGCCACGTCGCCGACTACGACGAGGCCCGCTCGATCGTCCAGCACCTGATGTCCGGCCTCCCCTCGGGCAGCTACCTCTCGATCAACGAGGGCTCCCGGGGCACCGACCCCGACTACGAGCGCGCCCAGGACGCCTACAACGAGACCGGCGCCGTCCCCTACTTCCTCCGCCCCGTCGACCAGATCACCGGCTACTTCGACGGCCTGGACCTGATCGACCCGGGCGTCGTGTCCGTCCCGCTCTGGCGCCCGGACGGCACGGAGGAGACCGAACCGAAGCCGATCGGCCAACACGGCGGCCTGGGCCGCAAGCCGTGACCACCGGGCGGGGCGGGCTCCGTTCCGCCGCCCCGCCCCGCCTCGCCCGGCCTGCCCTGCTCCCCCACGCCCCGAGGAGAACGAAACCCGATGCCCCGCGCCGCAGACGGTCCGGACCTCAAACAGCGTCTCGTCACCACCTTCCAACGCTGCGTCGCGAACCCGGTGCTCCGCCGCGTACCGCTCCACACGCTCCTGGAGACCACGGGCCGCAAGTCCGGCCTGCCGCGCCGGACCCCGCTGGGCGGGCGCCGGGTCGGTGACTCCTTCTGGCTGGTCTCGGAGTTCGGCGAGAAGTCCCAGTACGTACGGAACATCCGGGCCGACCCGAGAGTCCGCGTCCGTATCCGGGGCCGCTGGCACGAGGGAACGGCACATGTACTGCCGGACGACGACCCGATCGCCCGCCTGCGCACCCTGCCCAGGATGAACAGCGCGGGGGTACGGGCGCTGGGGTCGAGGTCGGGGTTGCTGACGATCCGGGTGGACCTACGGACAAGGGACTGAGGGTCAAGGAGGGTCAAGGAGGGTCAAGGAGGGTCTCAAGCCGGAAGCGGCCGACGGGCGACGAACACGAACTCCTTGCCGCCCCGGTCAGGAGCGTCACACACCTCCTCCAGCGCATACCCCGCGGCGGCCAGATCCACCTCGATCTCACCCCGCTCGCGGAACCTGAGCGTGGAGTCGGACGTCAACTCGCCGTCGGCGAAGACGTAATGCCAGCGGAACGTGACGAGTGGACCGTCGACCTCGATCAACTCCACCCACCTCTCGACCGCGCCGACTCCCGCGCAACACGCCCTAGTTGTATTGCCCTGAGAGGTTAGGGACGCGGCTGGCTGGTGGTTGGCCCTTGAGCGCGGTGTGTCCGCGGTGGTGATTGTAGGTGTGCAGCCAGCCACCGGGCGGGCGTACGCCCACTCGTCGAGCAGGGTGCGGTGAAGCGTTCGACCTTGCCGTTCGTCTGCGGCCGGTAGGCGCGGGTTCGTTTGTGCGGGACCTGGCGGCACCGGCCGCACGGGGGAACAACCCCGCGGTCGCGGTCGCCCACGGCTGGTAGGCGTTCACCGCGGTGACGATCCGGCCGTCCTGGGCGCGGGCCGCTGCTGCCATGGTGTGGTTGTCGCCCCGGCAGCGCCTGCGCGCGACGTGGGCCGCGGCCTGAAGGCGGCGTGGCCACCCACGGCACGTCCTCCGGGGCATGGCCGACGAGTACCGCGTCCGACCCGGACCGCTCCCCGCTCACCCCGGCCAGACGATCGCCTGTACCTCGCTGTACGCGTGCAGCGCGTACGAGCCCACGTCTCGGCCCACTCCGCTCTTCTTGAAACCACCGAAGGGGGCCTCCATGTTGCGGCCGACGGTGTTCACCCCCACCCCGCCCGTTCGCAGGCGGCGGGCGACGCGGAAGGCTCGGGACACGTCTCCCGACCAGACGTAGTCGATGAGGCCGTAGTCGGTGGCGTTGGCCAGGGTCACCGCCTCGTCCTCGTCGTCGAAGGGGAGGGCGACGACCACCGGGCCGAAGATCTCCTCCCGGACCACCCTCATGTCGGGGGTGCAGTCGGCGAGGAGGGTGGGGGTCACGTAGAAGCCATGGTCCAGCGGCGGGCGTTCGCCGCCGGTCACCAGCCGGGCGCCCTCCTTGCGGCCGAGTTCGACGTACGACTCGACGCGGTCCCGGTGGGCCGACGAGATCACCGGGCCCACCACGGTGCCCCGCTCCCGCGGGTCGCCCACCGGCAATCGCCTCGCGTACTCCGCCAGTTGGGTCACCAGTTCGTCGTACACGCCCCGCTGCGCGATCACCCGTGTCGGGGCCGTGCAGATCTGGCCGCTGTAGAAGGAGAAGGTGGTGCCGATAGCGGCCACCGCGGACGTCAGGTCCGCGTCGTCGAAGACGATCGCCGCGCCTTTTCCGCCCAGTTCCATCAGCTGGCGCTTCATGCCGCGGCCGCAGACCTCCGCGATGCGTCGCCCGACCGCCGTGGAGCCCGTGAAGCTCACCATGTCCACGTCGGCCGAGTCCACCGCCGCCTCGCCGGCCTCCACCCCCGAGCCGCTCACCACGTTCACCACGCCCGGCGGTACGCCCGCCGCCTCCAGGGCCTCGGCCATGCGGTAGACGGAGAGGGGGTCCTGGGGGGCGGGTTTCACCACGACCGTGTTGCCCATGGCGAGGGCGGGGGCGATCTTGCCGGCCGGGTTGGCCCAGGGGTTGTTGTAGGAGGTGATGCAGGTGACCACGCCCACCGGCTGGCGGATGGCCAGGGCGCCCATCACCGCCGCCCTGCCGAACGGGCCCGCCTCGTTGATCTGGGGAGCGATCGGCTCCTCCGTCGGCTCCACGCGCGCGTACCGCTGGAAACGGGCCGCGCCGATCCCCACCTGCATCCCGCGCGCCGTCCCGGTCGTGGCCCCGGTCTCGGCCTGGGCGAGTTCGGCGTACGGGACGAGGTGGCGTCGTATCAGGTCGGCGGCCTTCGCCAGTACGGCCGCCCGTTCCTCCGGTCGGGTCCGTGACCACGGCCCGAAGGCCTCGCGGGCCGCGGCGGCGGCCGCGTGCACCTGCTCCCGCGAGGCCTCCGGGGCCAGTCCGACGACCGTCTCGGTCGCCGGATCGGTCACCTCGTAGTACCCACCGTCGGGCTCCACCCAGGAGCCGCCGATGAACAGCCGCTGCGCCCGCGCCGCCCCACTCACCTCGTACTCACCGTCCGCGTGTCCCGCCCCGACCGCAGCACCTTCCCGGGTACCGCCCCGGTCACCACGTCGTCCCGTATCGCCTCGACGCCGTTGACCCACACCGCCCGTACGCCGATGGCCTTGGAGTCCAGCCGCGGGCTGTCACCCGGCAGGTCGTGCACCAGGGTGGCCTTGCCGGCGTCGACGCGCTCCGGGTCGAAGAGGACGAGGTCCGCGTGCCAGCCCTCCCGCACCTGCCCCCTCTCGCGCAGGCCGAACAGCCGTGCCGGGTCGTCGGTCAGCATCTTCACCGCCTGTTCGAGCCCGACGAGCCCCCGGCCGCGCAGACAGTCGCCGATGAACCGGGTCGTGTACGGGGCTCCGCACATACGGTCCAGATGGGCGCCCGCGTCGGAGCCGCCCAGCATGACGTCCTCGTGCTGCCAGGTCTCGGCGCGCAGCGCCCAGCTCGCCGGGTCGTTGTCCGTCGGCATGGGCCACAGGACCGTACGGAGGTTGTCGGCCGCGCAGATCTCCACCAGGCACTCGAACGGGTCCTGCCCCCGCTCCGCCGCGATGTCCTGCACGACCCGCCCGGTCAGGCCCTCGTTCGCCTCGCTGTACGTGTCCCCGATGACGTACCGCCCGAAGTTGGCGAGGCGGCGGAAGACACCGGCCTCCTTGGAGTCGGCCCTGCGCAGCATCTCGGCACGGACCTCCGGATCCCGCAGCCGCTCGATCCGCTCGGGCACCGGCAGCCCCAGGACCGGCCCCCACCCGGGGATGAGATTCAGCGCGCAGAAGGTACCGAGCGACATGTTCATGGGGGTGAGGATCGGCATGGTCAGGGCCACCACCCGGCCCCCGGCCTTCCGCGCCCGCTCGCTCGCCTCCAGCTGCCGGGGCACGCGCTCGGGGACCGCCGAGTCGATGGTCAGTACGTTCCAGTTGAGCGGCCGCCCCGCCACCGCGCTCATCTCCACGAAGAGGTCGATCTCCTCGTCGCTGAACTGATCCAGACACCCCGCGACGATCGCCTCGATCTGCGTCCCCTCGTGCTCACCCACGGCCCGGGCGAGCGCGATCAACTCGTCGGCCTTGGCGTGACGCGAGGCGACCGGCTTCCCGTCGCCGTCGGAGTGGGTCGAGGACTGGGTCGTCGACAGCCCCCACGCCCCCGCCTCCATCGCCTCATGGAACAGCCGGAGCATGTCCCTCAACTGCCCCTCGCTCGGCTGCCCACCGATCGCGTCCGGCCCCATGACGTACCGCCGCAGCGCGCAATGCCCCACCATGAACCCGGCATTGACGGCGATACGGCCTTCAAGGGCGTCCAGATACTCCCCGAAGCCGTGCCAGCTCCACGGCGCCCCCTCCTCCAGGGCGACCAGCGACATCCCCTCCACCTTGGACATCATCCGCCGCGTGTAGTCGGCGTCCTCGGGGCGGGAGGGGTTGAGGGGCGCGAGGGTGAACCCGCAGTTCCCGCCGGCGACCGTCGTCACCCCGTGGTTGAGGGAGGGGGTGGCATACGGGTCCCAGAAGAGCTGGGCGTCGTAGTGGGTGTGGGGGTCGACGAAGCCGGGGGCGAGGACGAGTCCGGCGGCGTCCTCGGACGTACGTGCCTCTTCGGTGACATCGCTTCCGATGACAGCGATACGTCCGTCCCGTATGCCGACGTCGGCGATGTACGCGGGGGCGCCGGTCCCGTCGACGACGGTCGCGCCTTTGATGACGTGATCGAGCATGACGGTTCCTCCTCAGGTTTCGGGTGCGGGACACTCCCTCAGGGGCGCGGGGCTGTGTCGGTTTGCGGCTCCGCCCCGTGGGCACGACCAGCCACAACGAACCCGCAGCCACCAGACGGGCAGCAGCCCCTACGGCGATCAGGCGGACTGCCGGAAACGGGACGTCCTGTGCACAGGATCCGTGTCGATCTTCGGAATCACGTGCTCCCCCACCAACCGAATCGTCTGCAACGTCTCCTCCTTCGGCACCCCCACCGGCAACCCGAAGCTCAGCTGATCCGCCCCGGCCTGCTCCCACCGCTTGCACTGCGTGAGCACCTCGTCCGGATCCCCGCAGATCAACAACTCCTCGGAGATGAGCAGCTCGATGAACTCCTCGTCATACGGAGGCAACGTCTCCGGCCAGACGGGGAACCCCTCCGGCCGGGGGAACGTGTCGTGATACCTGAACACGAGTGACGGCAGATAGTGCAGCCCGCCGTTCACGGCGATCCGCACCGCCTCGTCATGCGTGGGCGCGCAGATCGCCGTCGTCGTCACCATCACGTTGTCGTTGACGAAGTCCCCGATCGGTTCGGCGTCGACGATCGCGGTCTTGTACTGCTCCAGCACCCACTCCATGTCGGAGACCTTCTGCACGCTGAAGCCGAGCACGCCGAGCCCCTTCTTCGCGGCCATGGCGTACGACGGCGGCGAGCCGGCGGCGTACCACATCGCGGGGTGGGACTTCCCGTACGGCTTCGGCAGGATCTTCCGCGGCGGCAGGGACCAGTGCTTGCCCTGGAAGCCGACGTACTCGTCCTGGAGCCACATCTTGGGGAACTCGGCGATGGTCTCTTCCCAGATCTCCTTGGTGTAGTTCATGTCGGTCACACCAGGGATGAAGCCGAGGATCTCGTGGGAGCCGGCCCCGCGCCCGCTGCCGAACTCGAAGCGGCCCTCGCTGAGATGGTCGAGCATGGCGACCTTCTCGGCGACCTTGACGGGGTGGTTGACCTGGGCGAGAGGATTGAAGATCCCCGACCCCAGATGGATCCGCTCGGTCGCGTGGGCCAGGTACCCCAGGAACACATCATTGGCCGACAGGTGCGAGTACTCCTCCAGGAAGTGGTGCTCGGAGGCCCACGCGTACTTGAAGCCGGACTTGTCCGCCTGGATGACGTACTCGGTCTCCTCCATCAGCGCCTTGTGCTCCGCGAGCGGGTCGGTCTCGGCCCGCTTTCCCACGTATCCCTGTACAAAGAGCCCGATTTCCAAGGAGGTTCACCGTCCCCAGGTCATCCCCACGGCCATATCTGACAGGTCGTCAGATCTATGAGCCGACTGTTCCATCGAGTCCCTGGAGGGTCAATAGCTGACGTACCGTCAGCCAAGACCATCGGCCAAGATCATCGGCCAAGACGTCAGCCAAGACTCACCCCGGCCAGCCACCCCCCGTCGATCACGAACGGCTGCCCGGTGATGTACGACGAGTCCGCACAGGACAGGAACAGCGCCAGCCGGGCGACCTCCTCGGGTTTGCCGATCCGGCCGAGCGGCACGCGCTTGCGGTACAGCCGGTCGATGGACTCGGCGGAGGCACCGTCACCGGGGTCGGACATCGCGGTGTCGATGGCGCCGGGGCAGACCGCGTTGACGCGTATCCCCTTGCGGGCCAGCTCCAGCGCGGCCACCCGGGTCAGGCCGACGATCGCGTGCTTGGTGGCGGCGTACGCGCCGACGTACGCCATGCCCGTCATCCCGGTGTACGAGGCGGTGTTGACGATGGTGCCGCCGCCGGCCGCCTCGATCTCGGGGGCGAGGGTCTTGACGCCGAGGAAGACGCCGACCTGGTTGACATGGACGACCTGCATGAACTCGTCGAGGGGGGTGTCGACGAGGGCGTTGAAGCGCAGGACGCCTGCGTTGTTGACAAGGCCGTCGACGCGGCCGTACGCCTCCTTCGCCGCGGCCACGGCGGCCGACCAGTCGTCCTCGCGGCTCACGTCCAGGTGGACGTAGTGCGCGCCGATCTCCTTGGCGAGGGCCTCGCCCTGGTCGTCGAGGACGTCGGCGACCACGACCTCGGCCCCCTCCGCCCGGAACAGCCGGGCCTCCTGCTCGCCCTGGCCGCGCGCGGCGCCTGTGACGAGGACTACACGTCCGTCGAGCTTGCCCATGCGGACTCCCTTCGCGGGTGCGTTGGCCGAGGTCAGCGTACCGAGATATCTGATGATGCGTCAGATGGTGGGCGGATGACGGCTCGATGATTGCGCTCGCAACCCCAAGTGACTCACCAGTAGGGACATTTGACTCTGTCTGGGGTTTCCACCGGAGCCCAATAATCCTCAGACGGAAGGTAAAGCCACCACCAAGGAGCGATTCCCACATGGCCAAGAGGCGGTTCAGGAACAAGAAGGTCCGGTACATCGCCATCGGCGCTTCACTGGCTACCGGTGCGGCTGCCGTCGCGGTGCTGCTCCCGTCGGCCAACGCGGCCGGGGAGAAGACACCCGACGAGATCATGGGGATGTGCGAAAGGACCGCGGTCCTCAACGGAAAGAAGCAGACAACAGCTGATTTCGGAGGCGGCCTGGGTGATGGTTTCCAGTCCGACACCTGTGATTTCGTCGAGACGAAGTTCGAGGTCTTCGACGGTCCCACGGAGAAGGTCACCGTCGACTTCCCGAACTGCGAGCCCAACGCCACCGAACCGTCGAAGGTGACCACCGAGTTCTCGAAGGCGGTGGCTCAGGGACAGGGCATAAGCCGAGTGACCAGGCAGGGCGCCGCCGGCGGTCTCTTCGGTGCCCTGAGCGGATCCTGGGTGAAGCACAAGGGCACGCTGGACATGACCGTCAAGTCGGCCACCGCCAGCGAGTCGGAACAACGGGAAGTCCCCGTCGGCAAGATCATGCACGTGACGTTCACACCGAAGATGCAGCGCATGACCGGCGAATGGCGCGTGCGTATCAACGCCCGCGAGGCGACGACCACCACCAACGCCACACCCGAGCAGAACTTCGTGGCCCCGGAAGTGGTCGAAGGTCCGGTCATCCTGGAGAGTGCCGCAGGCACGCCCGCGCTCGCGGACGGCACCTCCAAGGTCGTACTGGAGGACTGCTGACGCTCCCCCCGCTCTTCCTCTCCCCCATCTCCCCCACCTCCCCTCCCCCCACCTCCCCTCCCCTCCCCTCCCCTCCCCCAGTAGGAGACACGCATGTCACGCACCGGGCGCAGCGGCAGCCACCGCAGCAAGAAGAAGCGCATCACCCTCGCCCTGGCGCCGGTCGCCGCCCTCGGGCTGGCCGTCCCGCTGATGTACAGCGCGGGTGCCGCCACCCCCGACGAGGTGGCCACGGACTGCCGTACGGACTCGGACAAGCTGGAGAACTGCGAGTTCGTCCCCGTTCAGAACAAGGCCAACAGTCTCGGTCCCAACGAGCGGGTCACGTCCGTGACCGACAACTGCGGTGTCAGCACGCCGGCGACCAAGTCCTTCAGCGGCACCGCCTCCGTGACCCGCACCATTCAGCTGGAGAACGGCTTCAGCGTGGACGGCAGCACAAAGCTGGGGAACTCGTTCTTCGAGGTCGGCCTCCAGTTCAGCACGTCGGAAATCAACATCAAGCGCGACGACACCACGTCCTCGTTCTCCTTCACCAGGAGCGACACCGTCAAGGCGGACCACATCGCCTTCTTCATGTGGTCTCACAAGCGCACCGACGTGAGCGGATTCCTGCGGGCGACGTACAAGGAGGCACAGGACGGCCAGAAGGTCTTCTTCTCTCCCAGTGAGGGAGCCACGAACGTTCACGTCTTCTATCCGCAGCTCCTGAAGAGCGGAACTCCGGACGGCCGCCTCTGGCTGCGGAACGTGCAGTGCGGTACGCCCCAGGCCGACGGAATCCTCAAGAACCAGAACAGCGTCCGTGCCGAACCGGGGTTCGGCGAGGGCGGCGCGAATGTGAACGACGTGGAAATCCCGCTGTCGGAGATATCTCCGGAATAGGAGAAACCCAGCCCGGAAGAGGAGACAAACAGTCGGCGCAAGAGCGGCAGCCGACTGGTGTGAATGGGATCGAGCCCTCGCGGGGACGCGGGGGCTCGATCCCATCCGTGCGTTCTCATCCGTGCGTTCTCATACGCGAACCCGGGGAGTCACACACGAACCACGGAGGCGGCTCCCAGCCACCTCAGTACCGCCTCCGTACTCCCCCGGACGTCCAACTTGGCGTAGATGTTGCTGAGGTTGTTGCGGACGGTCTTCTCACTGAGCCGTAACCGCAGACCGATCTCCTGGGCGCCGAGGCCGGTGGAGAGGAGTTCCATGATCTGCCGTTCCCGGGGGGAGAGCAGCGAGCGCAGCCGTTCCACCGCCTCCTCGGCGGCCGACTCGTCCGGCATCCCGTGGGCCGCGTCCCGGAGGGCGGCGCAGGCGCTCGGCGAGAGGTAGGTGTGGCCGACCGTGGCGGCCATGACCGCCGAGGAGAGCATGCAGGTGCAGTAGTCGCCCTCGACCAGATAGCCCGCCCCGCCCCGGAAAGCCTCGACGACCGTCTCGCTGTCCCTGCGTGGGCTGATGACGATCACCGGCGCGCTCATGGCCCCCATGGCCTTCAGCAGCCCCGCGAAGGAGACCGCCGGATCCTCGCAGCGCAGGATCACGACATCGACGTCGGCCTCATGGAGCCCCCGGTAGGGCGGCGCCATGTGCAGCGCGCGGCGCACGTACGGGTCGTCGCGGGCGGGCCAGTCACGGTGCGGCCAGTCACGCTGGGCACATGCGAGCGCGACGGACAGGCCCTGGGGGCGAACCGACGAGCCGAGCGCCGCATGGTGCGAGGACGGGCTGTGCTGGGACGTTCGGACGTGCCGGGGGGATCGCACTCGCGGGTCCTTCCGCCGAAGTCGTGACGTCCATGGATACGCATCCCGGCGTGGACATGTTCAAAAGTTCAATGAGGTCTGAGGTGGCCGGATCGGGTCAGCCGGGCC
Organism: Streptomyces capitiformicae; assembly: GCF_002214185.1. Classification (NCBI taxonomy): domain Bacteria; kingdom Bacillati; phylum Actinomycetota; class Actinomycetes; order Kitasatosporales; family Streptomycetaceae; genus Streptomyces; species Streptomyces capitiformicae. The sequence goes on from NZ_CP022161.1 coordinate 6,352,223, forward strand.
AGGTTCCGGTCAGGCGGCGGGTGGCGGTGGCCCCGGAGCGGTCGACGGCGGCTTTGACGGCCGCAAAGATGGCGCCCTGCAGGGTGGCGGCGAGCAGGACCTCGCGCCAGGTGCGTTCCTCGTCGGTGGCGTCGGGTGCGTCCTCTTCGTGGCCGAGCTTCTTCCACGCCTGCTTGAACAAGGCGCCGGAGAGCATGCCGCTGACCGCGCCGAGGCCCAGGCCGACCGGCTTGTAGGCGAGTTTGGAGACTTTCATCGACGTGCCTTCCTGCGACGGCGCATCAGCGCCAGGGCCAGCAGCCCGGCCGTGACGGCGAGCAGCGCGGTGCGGTTCTCGCGCGCCATGCGGGCGCCTTGGTCGGCCCGCTGCCTCAGGGGTTCGGGGGCCTTGTCCTGCACGGTCCGCGCGGCGTGGGCGGCCTTGTCGCGGACCTGGACGACCGTCTGGCCGGCCTTCTGCCGTACGGGCTCGGGGGTCCGCTCCCGCACCGTGTGGGCGGTGTGGGCGGCCCTGTCCCGTACCTGGGTCGCCACATGGCCCGCCTGCCCTTTCACGGCGGCGGCCCTGTGTTGCGCCCTGGCCTTGAAATCGCTCTTCGTGGCCAGCGCCTCGACGGTCTCTCCGAGCTCCTGGCGGGTCTGTTCCACCTGTTCGCGCAGTTCCTCGGGGGTCTGGGCGTTGGTGTCCTGTGGCTTGTCCTGGTGCCGGGTCATTGCTGCGTCCTCTCCTTGATCTCCTTCATGTCGGCCTTCACTCTGTCCACGGTTTCCTGTGGTGCGGGAGAGCCGGCCTTGTCGATCTCCTTCTTGCCGGTCGATGGGGATGGTGATCGTGGTGGCCACCAGGGCCTGCGGGGTCAGCGCCCCGAAGGGGCCGGCGCCGCCGAGGAGCCCGCCGCCGCGCCCGTATCGCTCGCCCTTGCTTTGCGGTCATCCGTCAATGTCGCCCGGGTACCCGGCCTCAGCCGGTCCATCCCGCCCGGCGCCGCCCTCTTCACCCCAGGTGGCGCAGCAGCAACCGGGGCGCGGCCCGGACGAGCCCTGCCGCGGCGAGCCCGATCACGACCCCGGTGACGACATCCGCGGGGTTGTCAGCTGCTTGCGGGGGAGCGTGCACGAGGGCGGCTTAACTCGACCGTGTGATGGTCGGCATCCGGGTTTGCGGCGTCCTGGGCCGTCCGGGTCAACGTGATCGTGCGATCTGGGACGCCGGGTACGGCGCCAGCAGGCGGGGCCCCCGATCCGCCGGAGTGATGGTTCAGGGCCTCCCCGTCGCCTCTGGCCGTACCCATTTGGCCAGGTCGTACAGGCAGGTCGTACAGGGCAGTGTCCATAGCGGCCTCCGGCCGCGGGGGCCTCCTGGGATCGGACGAGCGGACTCGCTCCTGCTCAGTCAAGAGGAACGGCAGGGGGCACCGCTGTGCACCCGCTCGGCGGCGACCGTCACCGCGGGCATGGCGCAGACGGTACCCGCCCACGGCGGGCCAGATGGGCATGATCGCGGCGGTGAAGCCGACGGCCGCAGCGGTCAGCCCTGGTCCTTTCCGCCCTGGTCATTTCCGCCCTGGTCCATGAGGCGCTGCTCGTCCTCCTCGTCCCACTTACGGGTGTCGCGCGGTTCGACGTACGGCTCCTCCCGCTCGGGATGGCCGCCGGCGATGGCCCGCTGGCGGGAGGTTTCGGCGTCGAATTCCAGGCCGAGGAGGATCGCCAGATTGGTGATCCACAGCCACACCAGGAAGACGATGATCCCGGCGAACGTCCCGTAGGTCTTGTTGTAGGAGGCGAAATTCGCCACGTAGAACGCGAACCCGGCCGAGGCGATCATCCAGATCAGCAGCGCCAGGAAGCTGCCCGGCGTGACCCAGCGAAAGCCCCTCACCCGCGCGTTCGGCGTCGCCCAGTACAGGATCGCGATCATGATGGTGACCAGCAGCACCAGCACCGGCCACTTGGCGATCGACCACACCGTCAGCGCGGTGTCCCCCATACCCAGCGTGGTGCCGGCCTGACGGGCCAGAGGGCCGGTGAAGACCACGATCAGCGCGCTGATGACCGCCAGGACCATGAGTACCACGGTGACAGCCACACGGACCGGCAGCACCTTCCACACCGGCCGGCCCTCGGGGACGTCGTAGACGGCGTTGGCCGTACGGATGAACGCCGCGACATAACCGGAGGCCGACCACACCGCCAGCACCAGGCCGACGATCGCCATCACCGAGCCGAGCCCGGCGTTGCCCTGCAGTTGCCGCACCGCGTTGGTGATCACCTCGCGTGCGGCGCCCGGGGTGAACTCGGTGAGGTTGCTCAGTACCCTGTCCGTGGTCGACGCGCCGGTGATGCCGAGCAGCGAGACCAGCACGAGCAGTGCCGGGAAGAGCGACAGGATTCCGTAGTAGGTCAGGGCCGCCGCCCGGTCGGTGAGCTCGTCCTTCTTGAACTCGCTCCTCGTCCGGCGCAGCACCGCCCACCACGACTTCTTGCCCAGCTCCGTCGGAGCGTCCGGAGCCCGTTGCTCCACTTCCGGCTCCGGGCCGTACTTCGGCTTCGTGTCCGGTTCCGGCTCGGAGCCGTACTTCGCATCCGGCTCCCGGCTCTCACGTGGGGTGGCAGGCGGCCGCCGCCCGACTTTCGCGTGTCCTCGCCGGTGAGTACCACCGTCACCGGACGCTTGCCCTTTATGCCCCAGTTTTATGATTCGCGTCATGGATTGACCAGTACCCCTGTCCGGGGTTCCACGCCTGCGAACCCAGGTGACGAGCCCTGGCGGGGAGCAGAGGGCATGGGACTACAACAGCGGCCCGACCTCGGCCCCGAACGCCGCCATCTGATCGACGAGCTCGCCCCGGCCACGGCTGCGGAAGCGCACCTGGATCTGGTCCACGCCCATCTCCGCGTACGCGCGCAGCGAGTCGGCGAGGGCTTGAGGTGGACCGGTGAGCGTGCGGCGGCCGACGTCCCAGCTCGGCTCACCGACGTACAGGGGCTCGGTGATGGCACCCACCACGAAGGGCCGGCCGGCCGTCCCCGCTTCCTCCCGCAGGCGCCGCAGCCGGGCGATCTGCGCCGGGAGGCGGTCGCGCGGGTCTCCCTGCGGCAGCCAGCCGTCCCCGCGTACGGCCGCCCGGCGGACGGCGGCCGGCGACGAGCCGCCCACCCACATCGGTACCCGCTCCTGCGCGGGCCGGGGCCGCTGTCCCAGACCTTCGAAGTCGTACAGCTTCCCCTGGTACGAGGGGAACTCCTCCGGCCCCAGCGCCGCCCGCAGCGCGTCGAGTGACTCGTCCAGCACCGCTCCCCGCCGTTCGAAGTCCACCCCCAGCGCCTCGAACTCCTCCCGCACATGCCCGGCCCCGGCCCCGAGGATCAGCCGCCCGCCCGAGAGGTGGTCGAGGGTCGCGTACTGCTTGGCCGTCAGCAGCGGATGCCGCAGCCCCACCACCGCGACATGGCTCAGCAGCCGCACCCGCTCGGTGACCCCCGCAAGAAAGGCGAGGGTGGCGACCGGGTCGTACCAGACCGTCCCCATCGCGGGGGCGAGACGGCGAGGGATGGCGACGTGGTCGCAGCTCGCGAGGTACGCGAAGCCGGCCCGGTCGGCGGCCCGCGCGATCTCGACCAGATCCCCGACCCCGGCGTCCGCCTCCCAGGGCTCGGCGTACAGGGTGCTCTGGGACTGGACGGGCAGCTGCATCCCGTAGACCAGTCGACCGCCGGACGGAACTCGCATGAGGCACCCCTTGACTGACGGCTCAGCAGGCCGACCACCGACCGCCCCCATGGTCGTAGCTGACGGTCCGTCAGACAAGGGGTTGGTGAGGCTCCGGCCCGGACTCCGGCAGCGAACGGGCCGCCCTCCGCAGATGTTCGGCGAGTGCCTCGACGGCCGGTGCCGAGGGGGAGGTGCGGGCGTTCGTGCCCCAGGCCAGCAGGTGGTGCCGGCGGGCCCAGGAGTCCTGCAGGGCGCATATGTCGAGGGTCTGCCGGTCGGGGCCGGGGTCGAGGGCGCGGCGCGGAACGACGGCGAGCCCGACGCCGGCGGCCGCGAGGGCGACGAGGGTGCCGAGGTCGGCGACGGTGGTGCGGTAGCGCGGCGCCGGGGCGTGCGGCCCGATGTGCTTCTCGATGTGCTTCTCGATCCAGCGGCGCAGCGACGACGCGGCGTCGAGTCCGACGAGGGGATGCTCGGCGGCCTCGCCGTACGTCAGCGCCGTGCGCCCGGCGAGAATCCCGCCGACCTGGCCGATGACGACGAGGGAGTCGTCGCCGAGGGGTTCCATGACGAGGCCCCGGTCGCGGGCCTCGTTGTCGACGACGACCCCGAGATCCGCCTCGCCCGCCACGAGCATCCGCACCGTCCGCGGGGTGCGGCTCTCGGCGACGGTGACATCGACGTCCGGGTGGGCCCGCAGGAACGAGAGCAGAGCTCTCGGCACCAGCCGGTGCATGGCGGAGCCGCCGCCCAGCAGGGTGAGGGGGGCGGTCCGGGGCCGGGCGTAGCTCGCGACGGCGCTTTCGAGGCGGGCCGTCCGGTCGAGCACCTCGCGCGCGTGCCGGGCCAGCGCGGTCCCCGCCGGTGTGGGGCGCACTCCCCGCCGGCCCCGGATCAACAGAGCCACTCCGGCGTGATGTTCGAGCGCGCGCACCCTGGCGCTGGCCGAGGGCAGGCTCAGATGCATCCGGCGGGCGCCCGCCGTGATCGACCCCTCGGTCACGATGCCGAGGAAGAGCCGCAGATCGTCGAGGTCGTAGCGCACCCGCGCCACTCTAGAACCGGGCCCGGGCCCGGCCCAGTGCCGTTGGGTAGGCTGCACATCCGGATGATCTTGGCTTGCCGAGGTGACTGCACGCATGAATACGCCCTCATCGCCCTCATCGCCCTCACTGTCCTCACCGTCCTCATCGCCACCTGGAGCGGAGCGGACTGACGGATCATCCGTCCGGATCGGCGTCCTCGTTCCGCTGACTCGGCCCGGCTGGGCCGAGGCGGGCCACCACCTGCTCGCTGGACTCGAACTGGCCGTCAGGGAAGTCAATGAGGCCGGCGGGATCGGCGGAAGACCGCTCGAGCTGGTGGTCCGGGACACCGCGGCTGATCCGCAGCGGGCCGCGGCGGCCGTGGATGAACTGGCTCGCCTGGGCGTGGCCGCCTTGACGGGGGAGTATCACAGCGTCGTCGCTCGCGCCGCCGCTGTCCGGGCCGACGCCCTCGGCCTGCCGTTCCTCTGCTCGTCGGCGGTTCTCGACACGCTCACCGAGGAGCCGACGGAATGGGTCGCGCGCCTCTCCCCGCCGCAGTCCCGCGGCTGGCAGCTCTACGCGGACTTCCTCCTCGGCGCGGGCCACAGCCGAATCGCCATAGCAGCCCAGCCGAGTGTCTACTGGGCGTCAGGGGTCCGCGTCCTTCGGGACCACCTCGCTCCACGCGGCGGCACCGTCATCGAACTCGACACGCGCGCGCTCACCCCCACCGCCGTCTGCGACGAACTCGTCGACAACCGTGCGACAGCCCTCCTTCTCCTGGTCGGCCACCCGGAGCCGGCGGTGTCGATCGTCAAGGCCGTCCGCCGCGATCGGCGCCTCGCCGCGATCATGATCGGTGCTCCGGCCGGGCAACCGGAGTTCGCCGAATGGGGGACGCTGCTGGGCGACGACGGCACCGCGATCCCGTTCCTGCGCTACCTGCCCGAGCGCCTCAGCCCCCTCGGTGCACGAGTCGAGACGGCCCTGCGCGAGCGGCTGGCCGAAGCGCCCTCCTTCGTCGCCTTCGAGGGCTACGACACGGTCGCCGTCCTCGCCGATGTGCTGCGTTCTCACGGCACGGACCGGGCACGCATCGCCGAATCCTGGCCGCGCGTCGCAGTCGAAGGCACCCGCGGCCGGATCCACTTCTCCCGCACGCCGGGCATCAGCGTCTGGCAATGGGTCTGGCCACCCATCCAGGTCGTTGATCGAGATCCGGCGGAACCCGACCGCTTCCGGATCCTTCACGCCGGCTGAGAGAGCACGGAGACCCGACCACCTGCGGCACCCCCGGCCCCAGCCCCAGCCCCAGCCTTAGGCACAGCCTTAGGCACAGCCTCAGGCTCGGTACGTGAATCGCGCATTGTGGAGCCCGCACCCGCGAGGCGATGCTCGACCGGTGTCCGAGTTGCTGCTCGTTCTGCTGGCCGGGGTCGGTGCCGGGGTGTTGAACGCCGCCGGCGGTGGCGGCACGTTCGTGGCACTGCCCGCCCTCGTCGCGGTGGGCCTGCCCCCGGTGACGGCGAACGCGGCCTCGACCATCGCCCTCGTACCCAGCTCGGTGGTCGGCGCCTGGGTCTGCCGACGCGAGATCCCGCAGGTCGGAACGGTCTCCGCGACGGCGTTGAGCACCACCAGCGCGCTCGGCGGCGCACTGGGCGCCGGCCTCCTGCTCGCCCTTCCCTCGACCACCTTCGACGCCGCCGTACCCTGGCTCCTGGCCTTCGCCACGCTCGTCCTCGCCTTCGGGCGCCGGGCCTCGGCCACGCTCGCCCGGCAAGCGAACCGACAGCACGCCCTCGGTCCGAAAGCCCTCCTGCTCAGCCAATTCCTGCTCTCCGTCTACGGCGGATACTTCGGCGGAGCCGTAGGCATCCTGATGCTCGCCCTGTGGGGCCTCACCCTCGGCCTCGACCCCGCGACCGCCAACCCGATGCGCATCGTCCAGGTCGCGGCGGCCTACCTCAGCGCGAGCGCCCTCTTACTCCTCGCCTCGGACGCCCTGGCCACCCCCCTGTTCCTGACCACGATGCTGACCGGCGCCCTGGCCGGCGGCTACCTGGGCGCCCACCTCGCCCTGCGCCTCCCGGCCCGGGCCCTGCGCACCATCGTCCTGACCACAGCGGTGACGATGACCGTCCTGTACTTCCTGCGCGCCCTGGACGGCTGACATGACGGCCACCGGCGACGAGTGCCATGAAGACCATGGGGACGATGATGACGGCACCGGCGTCCCGTACACGGACACATCGCAGGCCAGGCTGGTGATGGCCTACGAGGCGTACGAACTGGCCGAGCTCGCCCGCGCCGCCGTCCCGGTCGGCGAGCACGAGCTGAGGCCGGACGGCACGACCGGCGCCCCCGGCTCCGTGCTGGCCGATGCCGACCGGATACTCACTGCCGCACACCGGTTCCTGGAAGCCGCCGTCGTGTACGAGCGACTGGGCGGCGCCGACTGGCGACTCATCGGCGCGCTCCTGAACCTGCCCCCGCAGACCGCGCGCGACCGATTCGCGACGGCCGTCGACCGCGCTCCGGGCGAGGCGAGGTGGTGGCAGACCCATGTGGCACGGCACCCCCGGGACGCCGCGCTCGACCTCGACGACTGGGTGCTGCGCCACGAGGACGGCGACGGCGCGGACCTCGGCACCGCGCCGGTCTCGGGCGGACTGGTGCACGGGAACCCCCGCCGACGTGACGGGGATTCACCGTGAGCGGCGTGCACGCCTCTCAGCGACCGGTCGCCAGCAGTTTCACGTATCTGCGGGTGCCCAGGGTGCGTCGGGTCTCCGCTCGCGCCGTCGCAAGGTCGGTCCTCACCCGCGCCAGCTCCGCCTCGGAGCCCGCCAACCGCTTCTGACGTTGGATCAGTTCGGCCCGCTGCCGCTGGCTCTCCACACCCCTCCGCTGCCGCTCGGCGGTGAGCCGCTGCCGCTCGTCGGCTATACGGTTCTTCAGGGCGTCGCGGCTCCGCTGGGCGCCGGTCTCGATCTGCTTCAGCTCGTCGTTCAGCTGGTTCCGGAGGGTGGCCATCTCGATCTGGATGTTCGCCATGACCGGTGGCGGCACCTTGGTCGGTGCGGTGGCCCGGGCGCGCTGCTCCAGGCCCCGGCGCCAGGACTCCAGCGTGTTGGCCCTGGCCTCGCCGATGCCCGGCACGCGGATCCACTGGCCGCTGGTGCCGACCAGGTAGGCGCCCCCTTGCTGGGCGAACGCCACGCCCGTGAAGTCGGCGGCGGTACGGATCCCCGCGTCCATCAGGGCCCGGACCATCTTGTCGCCCATGTTGGTGAGCTTGCGCGCCTCCTGGATCGAGGTCCTGCGCAGCCTCTCCTGGATGTGTGTCCGGACCGCGGGCGCCAGCGCGTCGGCGATCCGGCGCGCCTCCTTGGTGGCCAGTTCCGTCAGCTGTTTCTGGATCCGGCCGGTACTGCGGTTCAGGTCCACGGTGATGCGGGCCTGGCCGTCCTTGAGTTCGGTGGTCAGCGCCTGGAGGCGTTTGTCCGAGGCGGCGTTGTTCTTGGCGACCGACTCGTCCAGCTTGCGGATGTCCTTCTCCAGGCGCTGGTGGGCCGTGGACGGATTCTTCAACTCGCGTGCGCGCAGGCGGAGTTCGCGTACGCGTGCCTTTGCGTCACGGCACTCGGGGCGCAGCCGTCGGCCGAGGCCGATCGCGGCCCCGGACACGGCGAGTGCGATCCCCTGCGTCAGGGGCAGGTAGCCGTAGGGCTGGACGGCGGCCAGCGCGAGGGCGCCGGGGGCCGCGTTGCCGAGCAGGGCGGAGGCCGCCACGACCAGGTCACCCGCGCGCCGCCGGCCGAAGCCAGGGGCGGGCTGCCCGGCGGGGCCCGGGCCGGCCTGTGCTGCTGTACCCCCGGCGGCCGCCGCCGGAATGTGTCCCGCCATCCAGGCCGGTACACCCTGCTGGAGTGGGCCGGAGGTGGTCGGCGGCGCGGTCGCCGCCGACCGGCTCCCGCCCTTGGCGGTGCCCCAGGCCGTGGCCTTGCCCTTGCCCTTGCCCGATGCCGAGCGCTGCTTGGGGAGCGCCACGGCGTCCGGCGTCAGGGCGGGCAGCGCGGAGCACGGCTTCCCGAGGAGGTTCCTGACCCGGGTGGCCACGGCTCGGATCCGTTCGTCCGGGTGGCCGAGCAGCATCGGCCAGGCCAGGGACATGGCCGGTTCGGTGAAGTCGGCCTCGGAGAGGATCAGGAACTCGCCCTGCGGATCGTGGAGTTGGGTCCAGAGTCCGGGGTCCGCGGCGACGGCGAGCAGGGAGAGCTGGATGACCCAGGCGGAGAAGCGGTCCATCGCGGGGCCGAAGTCGGCGGCCGTGCGGGACGGGGACTGGTAGTTGCGGTGGCCGTTCTCGGTGGCCTTCTCGCCCTTGAGGGCCGGGACGTACATCCCGTCGTAGTCGACGAGGTGAAGCGTTCCGTCGGACGCCACCAGGATGTTGCCGTGCTGGAGGTCTCCGTGAGCGATGCCGACCTTGTCGAGATCGGCCACCAGAGCCAGGAACCGGTCGGCCAGGGCCTGGACGGCGGCCGTGTCGGTGCGGTTGCGGTCCAGCCAGGTGAGGAGGTCGGTGCCCTGGACCCAGGCCATCTTGACCACGGGGTACCACTCCCCCGCGACCAGCACGCCCTCGTCCAGGAACTCGAAGCCCACCGACCACGTATGTGACAGGGCGCCGAGGGCGGAGCTGATGGCCGCGTACCGCCTGGTGAGGGACGTGCTGTCCCTGGTGAAGCACTTGAGGGCGTACCGCTGTCCGTCCGGGGCGGTGACCGAGAAGACGCTGGCGAAGTTGCCGGAGATCGCCTTCGGGCCCAGTACGGGGGTCTGCTGGACGGTGCCGTGCTTGAGGCCGGGGTCGCGGAAGCAGACCTCGGGATGCTGCAGGGCCTCCGCGTAGTTGGCGCCCGTCGGGAACTTTCTGACCGCTCCGGATCCGGCGGCGGGTCCGCCGCCGTGGGAGACCGCCATCACCCCTCCGCTCTCACCCTCATCCGGATGAGCGTCACGTCGTCGTTTCGCATGCGGGACCGCGCCCGCTGGTCGTTCACCCACTCCTCGAAGGACTCCTCGCCGAGTTCGGCGAGTTCGGCCAACAGCATTCCGGGAGCAGGAAGTTCGGGGCGCGGTGACAGCAGCCAGGCGGCCAGCGCGTCGGTGGCGAGGAGGAGTTCGTCGCCGGGGAGCAGCGTGCCGTGGGCGACCCTCACCCGCTCGGCGACCAGTGCCACGTCATGGTTGCGGCTGCCGAGGAGCTGCGGGGTGATGCCGAAGTCGTCCAGGTCGTTGATCGGGAAGGCTCCGTGGACCTGGCCGTCCCGCAGGTGGAAGAGGCAGCTGTCGCCGAGGGCGAAGGCATACCAGTCCCAGCTCACCTCACCGCTCTCCGCCACGGACGACCGGAGTTCGACGCCCAGTACGGTGGCGAAGGCCCCTTTCTCCAGGCCGGGCTGCTCGTACCAGGTGATCGGCCTGCCCCGCTCGGCCCGGTCGGCCTGGTACCACGTCAGGAAGGCGTCCCAGCGGTCCGCCGAACGGGAGATGAGGTCACCGACGAAGCCGCCGAGGTCCTGCCACCAGTCACCGGCCAGGCACATGGACTCGACGACGTCGTTGACCAGCCGTTCGGCCCAGGCGCCGGCGAGCAGGCTCTCCGAGGCGCCGTCCGACACGGCCGCGTACAGCGAGGTGACGGCCCGCCCCTCGCCGTCGACGCGCGGATCACCGGGCCAGATGTGCCCGGCGTCCTCGCACTCCTCGCGCAGGCTGCCCGCCTTGGGCACCCGCAGCAGCTGCCGGTCCGGCAGCACCGGGAGGTCCCCCATGGTCAGCGCAGCTCCGTCGCGCGGGTGCCGATGTCCAGGAACTCCACGATGTTGACGATGTCGGCGTTGTAGACGAAGCCCCGGGTCGTCTCGCTGACCCGGTGGCCCTGCGAGGCCGCGTAGGAGCGCATGTGGCTGGGCAGCACACTCGACATCTGGAACAGCAGGCGCGCGTACGTGTCCGGCAGTCCCTCCTCGCTGTCCGGGAAGGTGACCGGGGTGCCGCCGCTGCCCGAGACATGGAGGTTGAACAGGAGCACCGCGCCGTCGGCCGTGGCGTGCGAGGCGAGGCCGATGGCCGCGCTGGTCGGGTCGCCGTCGGTGGACTCGCCGTCGGTGAGGTTGAGGACGATCGGCGGGAAGCCCCCGGGGTGCGCCTCGACCCAGTTCGCGACCAGCGAGTCCGCGTAACCGAGTGCCCGCGTCATGGGCGTACCGCCGTTGGTCACCGGGTCCATCCACACCGGGAACTGCACGGCCGTCTCGACCAGACCGCCGGCGCCGTCCGGCACCTTCTTCGTACGGCTCTCCACCCGGGCCGGGTTGTTCGCGACCTCGCTCAGTGGAACGAGGTCGCGGCCGGCCAACGCTCCCTGGAAGGCGGAGCCGACGTGGTTGTGCCCGTATCCGATGACCGCGACATGGAAGTAGTCGCGTACGCCTTCTTCCTTGGCGCACTTGACCGACAGCTCGGTCAGCAGCCGGTTGATGGCGTCCGAGACGACCTCGGCGCGCTGTCGCGACACCTCACCGCTGGTCATGGGATCGCTCATCGAGGCGGACTGATCCACGAGGAAGATGAAGCACCCGGGGTTGGTACGGCTGATCTCTGCGGTGTACGGCAACTGACGCCCCTGAATCCTCTGCGCAAACCGGCACGGGGGCAGCCGCAACACACTTGGCCCCCCAAGGGCGGTCATGCTATCCGATGACCAGACAGTTCACACGAGTGGCACACTTACCTCTTATTCCTCACCCGAAGCCCACATCTTCCGCGCCCCCCACTCAAGCCCCCGCCCAGAGCCCGTCCTTCGTCAGCCCCAGCAGCTCGATCGCGTTCCGCCGTACGATCCGGTCGACCACGTCCGGCTCCAGGTGCCCCATCTGGGCCTCCCCGACCTCGCGGGACTTGGGCCAGGTGGAGTCGGAGTGGGGGTAGTCGGTCTCGTACAGCACGTTGCCGACACCTATCGCGTCGAGGTTCTTCAGGCCGAACGCGTCGTCGAAGAAGCAGCCGTAGACGTGGTCGGCGAACAACTCGGACGGCGGCCGGTGCACCTTGTCGGCGACCCCGCCCCAGCCCCGGTTCTCCTCCCACACCACATCCGCGCGCTCCAGGATGTACGGGATCCAGCCGATCTGCCCCTCGGCGTACATGACCTTGAGGTTGGGGAAGCGTTCGAACTTGCCGCTCATCAGCCAGTCGACCATCGAGAAGCAGCAGTTGGCGAAGGTGATGGTGGAGCCGACGGCGGGCGGGGCGTCGGCCGACGTGGAGGGCATACGGCTGCTGGAGCCGATGTGCATGGCGACGACCGTGCCGGTCTCGTCGCAGGCGGCGAGGAAGGGGTCCCAGTCGTCGGTGTGGACGGAGGGCAGGCCGAGGTGCGGGGGTATTTCGGAGAAGGCGACCGCCCGGACGCCGCGGGCGGCGTTGCGGCGGACCTCCGCCGCCGCCAACTCCGCGTCCCAGAGAGGTATGAGGGTGAGGGGGATGAGGCGGCCCCGCGCCGCCGGACCGCACCACTCCTCCACCATCCAGTCGTTGTACGCCCGGACGCCCAGCAGCCCGAGTTCGCGGTCGGCGGCCTCGGTGAAGGTCTGGCCGCAGAACCGCGGGAAGGTGGGGAAGCAGAGGGCGGACTGGACATGGTTGACGTCCATGTCGGCGAGGCGCTGCGGGACGTCGTACGAGCCGGGGCGCATCTGCTCGTAGGTGATGACCTCCAGTTTGATCTCGTCCCTGCTGTACCCGACCGCGGTGTCGAGGCGGGTCAGTGGGCGGTGCAGATCCTCGTAGACCCACCAGTCGCCGATCGGTCCGTCGTCGCCGGGCGCGCCCATGACTGGCTTGAAGCGGCCGCCGAGAAAGGTCATCTCCTTCAGCGGCGCCCGGACTATGCGGGGGCCGGTGTCCCGGTACTTCTTCGGGAGGCGGTCCTGCCAGACGTTCGGCGGCTCCACCGTGTGGTCGTCGACGGAGATGATCCTCGGGAAGTCGGGGGCGATCGTGGGTTCCGTGGCGCTCGTCTCCATGGTGTCCATGTGGGTCACGGTAGCGCCGATCTGACGGATCGTCAGCTATCCGTTCAGCCCGCCCGGCCCTTGAGAACGACCCCGAAGGCCGAAGGCAGGAGCCGAAGAAGCAACCGCCCCCGAACCCAGCCACCCAGCCCTTAAGGACGACCCCGAAGCCGAAGGCGGAAGCCGAAGAAGCAACCGCCCCCGAATTCCAGCCCGTCCGGCGTTTGAGGACGAGCCCGAAGGGCGATGGCGGGGGTCTGGGGGCGCAGCCCCCCAGGAGCGGGGTCGAAGGGGCAGCCGCCCCTGGGATGGGACGGGTAGGGGGCGAGGAAACCCACCCGCGACGGACCGGGGTTCGCGAATGCGCGAGGAGAGGTTGTGTGGACCTTGTGATACACCGCGCGCCCACCTGTGAGCGCACTCTCGCACAGCTGACGGATCTGCCATGAACAAGGCAAACTAGCTTGGTTGTCAGGGAGACCTAAGGGGCGGCGTCGATGGGCGGTGAAGCGCGAGTGCCGGAGGACGGTGGGCCGCGAGTGCCGGAGCAGCGGAGTCCCAGGGACGCGCGCCCACCGGCGCCCGACGCCGCCCGCGGGCCGAACGGGGCGCCGGGCGGGAAACCGGACGCCGGCGATGCCGACGCCGACGCCGCCGGGCTCCGCTTCAGCGTGCTCGGACCCGTACGGGCCTGGCGCGGGACGGAGCCCCTCCCCACGGGTTCGCCCCAACAACGCGCGCTGCTGGCCGCCCTACTGCTCCGCGAGGGCCGCACGGCCACCGCGAGCGAGCTGATCGACGCGCTCTGGGGCGACGAGCCGCCGTCGCAGGCCCTGGCGGCCGTACGGACGTACGCCTCGCGGCTGCGCAAGGTCCTCTCCGCCGACGTACTGGTCAGCGAGTCCGGCGGTTACGCGATCCGCTCCCTCGCGGGCGGCGCGCTGGACCTCGCGGTCGCCCAGGACCTGGCGGCAGACGCCGAGAAGGCCAAGAACTCCGGCGACCTGTCCCACGCCCGCCAGCTGCTGAACCAGGCGCTGGGCCTGTGGGACGGCGAGGTGCTGGCGAGCCTGCCCGGCCCGTACGCGGAAACACAGCGCGCCCGTCTCGACGAGTGGCGCCTCCAACTCGTCGAGACCCGCCTCGACATGGACCTGGAGCAGGGCTGCCACGCCGAGGCGGTGTCCGAGCTGACCGCCCTCACCGCCGCCCACCCCCTCCGGGAGCGCCTGCGCGAACTGCTCATGCTCGCCCTGTACCGCAGCGGCCGCCAGGCCGAGGCACTCGCCGTGTACGCGGACACGCGCCGCCTGCTCGCCGACGAGCTGGGCGTGGACCCGCGCCCCGGCCTGCGGGAGCTTCAGCAGCGCATCCTCCAGGCGGACCCGGCCCTCGCCGAGCCCTCCGCCCCGCTCGCCCCGGAACCGGCCGCATCCCCCGTCCGCCCCGCCCAACTCCCCGCCACCGTCCCGGACTTCACGGGCCGGGCGTCCTTCGTGTCCGAGCTGAGCGAGGTGCTGTCGGCGGCGACCGCGGCCGAGGGCCAGGTCATGGCCGTATCAGCGCTGGCGGGTATAGGCGGCGTAGGCAAGACAACCCTCGCCGTCCACGTCGCCCACCAGGCCCGCAACGCCTTCCCGGACGGCCAGCTGTACATCGACCTCCAGGGCACCGGCCCCCGCCCCGCCGAACCGGAGACCGTCCTCGGCTCCTTCCTCCGCGCCCTCGGCACCGCCGACTCCGCGATCCCCGACTCCCTGGCGGAACGGGCCGCGCTGTACCGGTCGGTCCTCGACGGCCGCCGGGTCCTGGTCCTGCTCGACAACGCCCGCGACGCCGCCCAGGTACGCCCGCTGCTGCCGGGCACGGCGGGCTGCGCGGCCCTGGTCACCGCCCGGACCCGGATGGTGGACCTGGCCGGGGCGCACCTGGTCGACCTGGACGTGATGTCACCGGACGAGGCCCTCCGGCTCTTCACGAAGATCGTCGGCGCGGAACGTGTGGCCGCCGAACGCAAGGCCGCGCTGGACGTGGTCGCGGCCTGCGGCTTCCTTCCCCTCGCCATCCGTATCGCCGCCTCCCGCCTGGCGGCCCGCCGCACCTGGACGGTCTCGGTCCTGGCCACGAAACTCGCGGACGAACGCCGCCGCCTGGACGAACTCCAGGCCGGTGACCTGGCGGTGAAGGCCACCTTCGAACTGGGCTACGGCCAACTGGAACCGGCCCAGGCAAGGGCGTTCAGGTTGCTGGGCCTGGCCGACGGCCCGGACATTTCCTTGGCGGCCGCGTCGGCCGTACTGGACCTTCCCTCCGTCGACACCGAGGACCTCCTGGAGATCCTGGTCGACACGTCCCTCCTCGAGTCGGCGGCCCCCGGCCGCTACCGCTTCCACGACCTGGTCCGGCTCTACGCGCGTGCCTGCGCCGAACGGGACGAACAGCCGCCGGCCGAGCGGGAGGCGGCGATGTCGCGGTTGCTGGACTTCTATCTGGCGACGGCGGCGGAGGTGTACGCGATCGAGCGGCCGAGGGACCAGCTGGTGGACGACCTGGAGGCCACCGAGTACCCCGGGCTGCGCTTCACCGACGGCTCCGCGGCCCTCGACTGGCTGTACACGGAGTCGGCCCCCCTGCTGTCCTGCGTACGGCAGGCGGCGGGCTCGACCCGCCTGCGACGGGCGGTGGACCTCCTGTGGGCGGCACGGGACCTGGGCGAGTCCGGGGCGAGTTCCCATCTGTACGAGATGACGGCCAAGGCGATGTTCGAGGCATCCCGAGCAGCCGGGGACATCCGCGCGGAGGGCCGCGTCAGGGCCATCCTCACCAACGTCCTGCTCGTCTCCGGCCGTATCCGGCAGGCCGAGGAGGAGGCCCGGCTCACCATGGAGTGCGCGAGCGCCGCCGGTGACCCCACCGCCACCACGTGGGCCGCCCAGGGCCGGGGGGTCATCGCCCTGCACGAGCACCGCTACGACGACGGCAAGCTCTTCTTCGACCAGGCCATAGAGGGCTTCAGGGCAGCCGGCAACGGCCTGGGCGAGGCCACGGCCCTGTGCAACCTCTCGCGCGCCTACATGGGCATGGGCAACACCGCCAAGGCCGTCGAGTTCGCTCAGCGCGGCCTCGCCGTCCACATAGAGGTGGGCAGCACGATGCGGCTGGCCAACGGCCACTACGCGCTGGGTGTGGCCCTGACCGCGGCCGGCCGCCACGCGGAGGCCCTCACCCAGTTCTCCGAGGCACTGACCATCTTCCAGGAGCACCGCCAACGCCTCTGGGCCGGGACCACCCACTTCAGGATCGCCCAGGCCCACGCCGTCGCCCACCGCCCGGCCCAGGCGGCCCAGCACGCCGAACAGGCCCTGGCCCTCGAATGCATCGGCGGCGACCGCACCCGAGGCAACGTCCTGACCCTCCTGGGCCGAGCCCTCTCCACCCTGGGCCAGGTGGACCGGGCCCGAGCCTGCTGGCGCGAGGCGCTCAACCTCCACGAGGAGAGCGGCGCCCCCGAGGCCGAGGAGGTACGGGCCCTGCTGGCCCCCGCGACGGCGGCCTGAACGCCCCGCATCCGGCACAGGGAGCTGGGGCGTTCAGCATTCGTTTATCTCCCCCCGGCACTCTCTTACTTGCCAGACCGTCGCGTCGGGGGGCAGACGGTCCGACCAGGAGCGCGACCAGTTGAGGTCGCAACTCCGAACAGCCCGTCCGGCGGCCCTCGGGGGAGTTTCCGGGCGGGCCTTGCTGACTCGTCACCACAGCGAAGGATCTCTGGACATGAGCGAGACGAAGAAGGACGCGGACGTCATCAAGTCGATGTCCGACATCAACATGCCCGCCCCGCCCAAGGACGCGGACGCCATCCAGTCGATGTCCGACATCAACATGCCCACGCCGCCCAAGGACACGCCCACCGACACGTCCGGCGACCCCGCCGAAGAATCCATCGAAACGAAGTCGGACATCAACATGCCCGCCCCGCCCGCCCTGAACCTGGACGGCGGCAAGTAACCCAACAGACCTTCATCCCGACGGGGATCGGCCGCGGTGGCGCGGAGGGGGAGCCACCGCGGCCGAGTCGTGCGCCCGTAACGGGGGGGCGGGGCCGGAGGGCCGGGGGGCCGGGGGGCCGGGGGTGCAATTGGCAGTTCCGTCCCACCATCCACCCCCTTGGACAGCCCTTCCATCCCCTTTCAGCGAGACGAATCTGCCAATCACCAACCTCCTTCCCCTTGCCCCTCCCCTCCGCCGGAGTTATCCACAGGCTGAAGCGGGGTCTTGGGCTCTTCCGCGAAAGTTGGGGGGTGGAGCGCAAGGGGTTGTTGTCGCTGGTCGAAAGAGATGTGCTGCTGACCTCGTGGGCGTTGGGGGCCGGCTGGTCCCGGGGCGCCCTCTTCCGGCGGTTGGCCGCGGAGGAATGGACCCGGGTCGGGGGCGGGGCGTGGGCTCCGCCGGGGCGGCCAATCGATGACGGCGTAAGGCTCCGCGCCCTCCAGTTGCTCAACCCTCACCTCGTCGTGAGCCACCGTTCCGCAGCCGAACTGTGGTGGATCGAGACCCTGGACTCCAGTACAGAGCGGCCGTTGGAGTTCACCGACCCTGAACTCGGGCTCCGCCGCGCGGGCACCGGAGTACGAGTGCACCGAATCCCCCTCGCCGAGCACGACATCGTGGAACGGCACGGCTTCCGCATCACCACCGTGCCCCGCACCTTGGCCGACCTCCTGCGCACCGCACCCAGGGACGACGCGATCGTCGCCGTGGAGTCCGCCCTCACCCACCGCCGGTTCGGCCAGACCCGCCGGGCACCCCTCACCCGCCTCGACGCCATCGCGTCCGCGCTCGACCTTCCCCACCGGGGAGCGGTACGGGCTCGCCACCGACTACGGCTGTGCGACCCGCACGCCGGATCACCGGCCGAGACCATCGCCCGCCTACGCATGTACGACGCGGGGCTCCACCCCGAAAGCCAGGTCACGCTGCGCACCCCGAACGGCCGCCGAGTCGTCCTCGACTTCCTCTTCCGAGCCGAGGGCCTGGCCATCGAGATCGAGGGCTACGCCTACCACGGCACCCGAGAGGCCCACCGCCGCGACGTAACCCGCTTCAACCAACTCCACCAGTGCCCAGAGGTACGCAGCCTCCTCCGCTACACCGCCGAGGACGTCTTCCACCGCCCAGCCCACATGCTCACCGAAATCCAGACGACCCTGACCTCATCGAAAAACAGCCGCCCCTGAGCCCTCCGCCCCCCGACCGCACCGCCACCCACCACGCCCCCGCACCCCACACACCACCAACCCCACCCCCTCACCCCCACACACCACCAACCCCACCCCCTCACCCCCACACACCACCAACCCCACCCCCTCACCCCCACACACCACCAACCCCCCACCCCTTCACCCCCCAACCCCTCACCCCCACGCCCCACCACGCACCACTCGCCGCCAACCCCACCCGGCGTGCATGCAAACCGATCGACGCCGTCTCCGGCGCCACCTACACCAGCGCCGGCTACAAGGAATCCCTCCAGTCCGCCCTCGACCAGGCCGGCAGCGGGGAGGGGTCCGGTGGCGAGGTCGAGGCAGGCGGCCAGCAGGACGCGGGCGGCGGCGCCGAGGACTCAGGGGCCGCGGGCGGCGGCGCCGCGGACTCCGGGGCCGCGGACTCCGGGGCCGCGGACTCCGGGGCCGCGGACTCCGGGGCCGGGCAGTCGACGGGTACGCAGGTGCTCACGGGCAGCGCCGTGCAGACGGACTACGGGCCGGTCCAGGTCCGTATCACCGTCAGCGGCGGCAAGATCACCCAGGCCGAGGCGCTGCAGCAGCCCAGCGGTGGGCGCAGCACCCAGATCAGTGGCACGGCCATTCCCCAGCTCAACCAGAACGCCGTAGCGGCAGGGAGCGCTGACATCGATGCTGTCTCGGGCGCCACGTACACCAGCGGTGGCTACAAGGAATCCCTCCAGTCCGCGCTGGACCAGGCCGGTGGCTGATCCGGGGGCCGACCCCGCCGCGGTACCTCTCTCCCAACTGCGCCACGCCGAGGAGGTCATGGGCACCGTCTTCTCGTTCGACATACGGGGAGGCGAGCCCACTGCGGTCAAGGCCGCGCTCGAAGAGGCGGTGGCCGGGCTGCACACCGTCGACGAGGTGTTCAGCACCTACCGCGAGAACAGCCAGATATCGCGGCTCGACCGGGGTGAAGTGACGATCGAGGAGTGCGATCCGGAGGTCGCCGAGGTCCTCGAACTGTGCGCCGAGGCCGAGCGGTTGAGCGAGGGCTGGTTCAGCGCCACGTACGAGGGCCGCTTCGATCCGACCGGGCTGGTCAAGGGATGGGCCACCGAGCGGGCCGCCCTGCGTCTGGTCGAGGCCGGTGCGGTCGGGGTCAGCGTCAACGGTGGCGGGGACGTCCAGCTCTGTGGCGTGCCCGGCCCCGATCGGCCGTGGCGGGTCGGTGTGGCGGACCCCCTGCGCCCCGGTGGCCTGGCCGCCGTCGTCACCGCCGCCCGCGCCGACCGGCTGGCGGTGGCCACCTCCGGCACGGCGGAACGGGGCGCCCACATCGTCGACCCCCGTACCGGCAAGTCCGCCGTGACGGACCTGGTCTCGGTGACCGTGGTGGGCCCCCGCCTCACCTGGGCGGACTGCTGGGCGACGGCGGCGTTCGCGATGGGTTCGCGGGAGGGCCTGGCGTGGCTGGAGTCCCTCCCGGACACGGAGGCGTTGCTGATCACGGCGGGGGACGAGGTGCGGTGCACGGGGGGACTGGCCGCACGCCTGGGCTGACGGGGCTGGGCCGCGCCCCGTAAGGGGCGCGGGGAACCGCGCGATCAGCCCCCGCCCACCCGCAGTCGGCGCACGGCAGTAACCGCCCCTCTCAGTGGCCGTTCTGAGCCAGCCTCAGCAAGTGGTCGGCCAAGGACTGTCCTCCACTGGGATCCCGGCTGATCAACAACAACGTGTCGTCGCCCGCGATGGTCCCCAGGATGTCGTGCAGCTCGGCCTGGTCGATCGCGGAGGCGAGGAACTGGGCCGCGCCCGGAGGCGTGCGCAGGACCACGAGGTTCGCGGAGGCCTCCGCGGAGATCAGCAGCTCCTGCGAGAGCCGCCGCATCCGCTCCTCCTTCGCCGACTCGCCCAGCGGAGCCCGGGGGGTCCGGAAACCGCCCTCACTCGGCACCGCGTAGATGAGGTCGCCGTCGGTGTTGCGGATCTTCACCGCGTTGAGCTCGTCCAGATCCCGGCTGAGCGTCGCCTGTGTGACGCTCAGCCCGTCGTCGGACAACAGCTTCGCCAACTGGCTCTGCGACCGCACAGGTTGCCGGTTGAGGATGTCCACGATCCGGCGGTGGCGGGCCATGCGGGTCTGCGGTACGGCGGGCCCCGCCTGGTCGTGCTCCTGCGCCTGGCTCATCGTCGTCTCATTCCCCGGATCGTCCGTCCCCACTGGCTTCGTGCGCGGCCAGCGCCCCGTTCAGGATGCCGGGCAGCGACTGGAGGAACGCGCCCACCTCGGCATCGCCGATGTTGAGCGCGGGCATGAGCCGTACGACATCGGGGGCGGGCGCGTTCACCAGGAAACCGGCGTCCTGAGCCGCCTGTTGCGCCAGTGGCGCGAGCGGCTCGGTGAGCACGATACCCAGCAGGAGGCCCGCACCACGGACATGGTCGATCATCGGGTGGCCGAGAGACTCGATTCCGTCCCGCAGCTTCTCGCTCTGCCGCTTGACGTTCTCCAGGAGCCCTTCGGCCTGGATGGTCTCCAGGACGGCGAGTCCGGCGGCGCACGCGACGGGGTTCCCGCCGAAGGTGGTCCCGTGGTGGCCCGGCTGGAGAAGCTGCGCGGCCCGCCCGAAGGCGACGGTCGCGCCGAGCGGCAGTCCACCGCCGAGGCCCTTGGCGAGGGTGACGACATCCGGGAGTACGCCCTCGTGCGCCTGGTACTCGAACCAGTGCCCGGTCCGGCCGATGCCGGTCTGCACCTCGTCGAGGACCAGGAGCGAGCCGGTGGCGGCGGTGATGGCCCGGGCGGCCTTCAGATAGCCGGCGGGCGGGACCACGACCCCGTTCTCGCCCTGGATGGGCTCGATGATGACGAGGGCCGTCTCCTCGGTGACCGCGCCGGCCAGGGCCTGCGCGTCGCCGTACGGGACGTGTGTGACGTCACCGGGCAGCGGCAGGAACGGACCCTGCTTGCCGGGCTGGCCGGTGAGGGCGAGGGCGCCCATGGTCCGGCCGTGGAAGCCGCCCTGGGTGGCGACCATGTGGGTCCGCCCGGTCAGCCGGCCGATCTTGAAGGCGCCCTCGTTTGCCTCGGCACCGGAGTTGCAGAAGTAGACCTTGCCGTCCCGGCCGAAGTGCTCCAGGAGCCGCTCGGCGAGCGCGACGGGCGGCTCGGCGATGAACAGGTTGGAGACATGGCCGAGGGAGGCGATCTGCGTGCTGACGGCCTCGACGACGGCCGGGTGGGCGTGGCCGAGCGCGTTGACCGCGATGCCGCCGACGAAGTCGACGTACTCCTTGCCGTCCGCGTCCCACAGCTTGGTGCCCTCACCGCGCACGAGCGGGAGCCTCGGGGTGCCGTAGTTGTTCATGAGCGAGCCCTGCCACCGCTGGGTCAGCTCTGCGTTCTGCGCGGTCTCGGTCATCCGGCATCCCCCTCTTCCTCGGCGTCCGGCACGACCATCGTGCCGATGCCCTCGTCGGTGAAGATCTCCAGCAGGATCGAGTGCTGGACCCGGCCGTCGATGACCCTGGCGGTCTGGACGCCGTTGCGCACGGCGTGCAGACAGCCCTCCATCTTCGGCACCATGCCGGAGGACAACTCCGGCAGCAGCTTCTCCAGTTGGGAAGCGGTGAGGCGGCTGATCACCTCGTCGGAGTTGGGCCAGTCCTCGTAGAGGCCTTCGACGTCGGTGAGGACCATGAGGGTTTCGGCGTCAAGAGCAGCAGCGAGTGCCGCAGCCGCCGTATCAGCATTGACGTTGTAGACATGTCCGTCGTCCTGGCTACGGGCGATGGACGAGACGACCGGGATACGGCCGTCGGCGAGCAGTGCCTCGATCGCGCCCGTGTCGATCGCGGTGATCTCGCCCACCCGCCCGATGTCGACCAGTTCGCCGTCGATCTCGGGCTGGTGCTTGGTGGCGGTGATGGTGTGCGCGTCCTCGCCGGTCAGTCCGACGGCGAGCGGCCCGTGCTGGTTGAGCAGTCCGACCAGCTCGCGCTGCACCTGTCCGGCAAGCACCATGCGTACGACGTCCATGGCGTCCTCGGTGGTGACGCGCAGGCCGGCCTTGAACTCGCTGACGATGCCGTGCTTGTCGAGGGCGGCGCTGATCTGCGGGCCGCCGCCGTGCACGACGACGACGTTGAGTCCGGCGTGCCGCAGGAAGACGACGTCCTGGGCAAAGGCCGCCTTCAGGTCCTCGTTCACCATGGCGTTGCCGCCGAACTTGATGACGACCGTCTTGCCGTTGTGGCGGGTCAGCCACGGGAGCGCTTCAATAAGGATCTGGGCCTTGGGGAGGGCGGTGTGTTTGCGGGTGGGGGACTTTCGCTCTTCTGAGTGATTGACCGTCATAGCCGACTTTCGGAAAGGTCTCGGATCAGCCGCCGGGCGGGCGGTGTTGGCCTGCGGAGGCGACGTAAGACTCACCCCGGACTCGTCCGAGGGCGAGCGGTCGCCCGCGCAACAGGAACCCTCGTCGGCGACGACGAGGACCCGCGACAACCAAGCGGGCACGTCAGGACGAGTAGGCGCTGTTCTCGTGGACATAGTCGGCCGTCAGGTCGTTGGTCCAGATCACCGCAGACTCATTGCCTGCCGCGAGGTCCGCCGTGATGTGGACCTCGCGGTAGCGCATGTCGACCTTGTCGCGGTCCTCGCCCACGCCGCCGTTCTTGCAGACCCAGACGCCGTTGATGGCGACGTTGAGCCGGTCGGCCTCGAAGGCGGCGGAGGTGGTGCCGATGGCGGAGAGGACGCGGCCCCAGTTGGGGTCCTCGCCGTGGATGGCGCACTTGAGGAGGTTGTTGCGGGCGATGGAGCGGCCCACCTCGACGGCGTCGTCCTCGGTCGCGGCGTTGATCACCTCGACCTTGATGTCCTTGCTGGCGCCCTCGGCGTCCCGGATGAGCTGCTGGCCCAGGTCGTCGCAGACCTTGCGGACGGCCTCGGCGAACTCCTCGTAGCCCGGGGTGACTTCGGAGGCCCCGGAGGCGAGCAGCAGCACGGTGTCGTTGGTGGACATGCAGCCGTCGGAGTCGACCCGGTCGAAGGTGACCTTGGTGGCCACCCGGAGGGCCTTGTCGAGCGTCTCGCTGTCGAGGTCGGCGTCGGTGGTGAGGACGACCAGCATGGTGGCGAGGCCGGGGGCGAGCATGCCCGCGCCCTTGGCCATGCCGCCGACGGTCCAGCCGTCGCCCTGGGCCACGGACGTCTTGTGCACGGTGTCGGTGGTCTTGATGGCGATGGCGGCCTTCTCGCCGCCGTGCTCGGAGAGTTGGGCGGCGGCCGTCTCGACCCCCGGGAGCAGCTTGTCCATGGGGAGGAGCACACCGATGAGCCCGGTGGAGCAGACGGCGATCTCACCGGCGCTGTGGCCTTCGAGGACGTCCGCGACCTTCTCGGCGGTGGCGTGGGTGTCCTGGAAGCCCTTCGGGCCCGTACAGGCGTTCGCACCACCGGAGTTGAGGACGACGGCCGAGACCTGGCCGCCCTTGAGGACCTGCTCGGACCACAGCACCGGCGCGGCCTTCACCCGGTTGGAGGTGAAGACGCCCGCGGCGGCGAGGCGGGGCCCGTTGTTGACCACGAGGGCCAGGTCGGGGTTGCCGTTCTCCTTGATCCCGGCGGCGATGCCCGCCGCCGTGAATCCCCTTGCTGCCGTCACGCTCACGGTGCGACTCCGATCGTCGTCAGCCCGGTGCTCTCGTGGAGCCCGAGGGCGATGTTCATGCTCTGGACGGCGCCACCGGCCGTGCCCTTGGTGAGGTTGTCGATGGCGCTGATCGCGATGATGCGGCCCGCGGCCTCGTCGTACGCGACCTGCACCGATACGGCGTTGGAACCGTAGACGGACGCCGTCGCGGGCCACTGCCCCTCGGGGAGCAGATGGACGAACGGCTCGTCGGCGAAGGCCTTCTCGTACGCGGCGCGGACCGAGTCGGCGGTGACGCCGGGCCTGGCCTTGGCGGTGCACGTGGCGAGGATGCCGCGGGGCATGGGGGCGAGGGTCGGGGTGAAGGAGACGGAAACCGGCTCCCCCGCCACCCCGCCGAGGTTCTGGATCATCTCGGGGGTGTGGCGGTGGCCGCCGCCGACGCCGTACGGCGACATCGAGCCCATGACCTCGGAGCCCAGCAGATGAGGCTTGGCCGCCTTGCCGGCGCCGGACGTCCCGGACGCGGCAACGATCACGGCCTCGTTCTCGGCGATCCCGGCCGCGTACGCCGGGAAGAGGGCCAGGGTGACGGCCGTGGGGTAGCAACCGGGTACCGCGATGCGCTTGGACCCCTCCAGCGCGGCGCGGGCACCCGGTAGTTCGGGGAGGCCGTAGGGCCAGGTCCCGGCGTGGGGCGAACCGTAGAACCGCTCCCAGTCCGCCGGGTCCTTGAGCCGGAAGTCGGCGCCCATGTCGACGACGAGCACATCCGGGCCGAGCTGCTCGGCCACGGCGGCGGACTGCCCGTGCGGCAGCGCGAGGAACACCACATCGTGCCCGGCCAGCACCTCGGCCGTGGTCTCCTGGAGTACCCGGCCGGCCAGCGGCAACAAATGCGGCTGCAGCCCGCCGAGCCGCTGACCCGCGTTGGAGTTGCCGGTCAGAGCACCGATCTCGACCTCGGGGTGCGCGAGCAGCAGGCGCAGCACCTCGCCGCCCGCATAACCACTCGCTCCCGCCACCGCCGCGCGTACCGCCATGGAACCCTCCTCTTTGATGGCATGACTATACGTTTCGCTGCACTTTTATGCAATCACGGGGCGGCAGAGCCTGCCGAGGAAAATAGCCTCTGCGCCTCCCGGCGGCTGATCGCGGTGCTCGTGATCGCCACGAGCGGCGCCGCGAACGCTATTGCTCCAGCGAGTGCGGGCACTGGTGGCACGGGTTGTCCGGCACCGGCTGATTCCCTCGGTGGACGTCCGTGCCCGCCTTGGACGGCGGGACGACGGGGGTGCCCAACAGTTTCGTCATCACCGTGCGTGGTAGCGACGGGTTGGCGGCTGCCGCTTCGACCACCACCCAGTCGGGGTCGGTGAGGAGTTCCGCGACGGTCGTCGGTGGGAGTGCCGGGTGGGCGGCGGCCAGGGGTCTCGCCCGGTCGTCCGTGAGGCAGGCGAGCAGGGCCGGAGGCGTCGCACGGGGATGCCTGGCGACCTCGCGGAAGGTCTTCCGCACCGGCGGTGTGTGGCGGGTCACCTGCTCCAGCAGCGCCGGGGCAGCGTCCGGGTTGGCAGCCACCCCGGCGAGTACCTGGGCTCCATACCGCTCGACCATGGCGCGCAGTCGCGCTTCGGAGAGGCCCGGGTGCGCAGCGATGGACCTGACCACCTTCGCGTCGGGGTCATCGGCCAGCAGGTCGCGGATCCCGGCCGGCAGATCACGTCGTTGGGCCAGGAACATCCGCATGGCCGGTTCCGGCGAGTGGGCCAGCTCGGTCACCTCGGAGGCGGAGGCGGAGGCGATACGCGGCAGCAGAGTGGGGCCGATCCTGGTGTGGGCGGCCAGGCGGGTGAGCACGTCGAGCGGTACGCGCGGGTTGTGGGCGAGGTCGCGCCGTACATCGGGGGCGCGGTCGTCGGCCAGCGTACGGATCAGGGCATCGTGGATGGCAGGGTTCTCGGCGAGCTTGCCGCGCACCCAGGGAGTGGGGTCCTCGGCGAGCCGCGCGTACGCCTCCGAAGGCAGACCGGCGCGACTCGCGAGCGCCTGGCGCAACAGCATCGAGGGGTGGTCGACGAAGCCGACGACAGCTTCGGTGGGCGTGGCCCGGTTCTCCAGTGCTGCCAGCAGCGTGTTGTGCACGGTGGACTCGTGGGACCCGTCGCAGGAGGCGCCCGGGGGCAGATCGCAGTCGGGCTTCGGACAGTCCGGGCTGTGCGTGAACGGCGGCTTCTCGCGGTCGCAGACCAGACATCGCCGTGCGGGTGTCAGCCCGTCGCCGCTGATGAGCGCCGCCAGTACGTCCGGCGGCGTCGCCTCGTTGGCCGCGACCGCGCGGCGGACCTCGGCATGCGGATGCCCCGCGAGGCGGGCGGCCACGTCCGGTGCGCACCAGAACGCGAGCTCCGCGACGACCTGTACGTCCGAGTCCGAGGTGAGCGTCTCCACCACGTCGGGAGGAAGGCCGGGGCAGGCGGCCAGCTTCTCCCGATGCGTGACGACCGGATCCACCATGAGGAGACGAGCCCACTCGGGTCTGCCGGCGCCCTCGTCGAGCAGGGCGAGGGCGGCGAGTGGCTGTGCCGTGGGATCCACGTCGGCCGCGGTCAGCCGCCCCTCGTACGCCAGCCGAACACCGATCCCCTCGTCCCGCGCGGCCAACGCGACCGCCTGCGCACGGCTGAGGTCCGCACGACCGGCGAGCTCGTGGTCAACGTCGTCGTCCGCGACCGCGATCAGCCGGTCGACCAGCTCGGACGGCAGGGCCGGGTTGGCGGCGAGCCCGCACAGGACGTGATTCACAGACGGCATCCTGCCCGGACCGCGCCCGCATGGCTCACGGTTTTCGAGCCCGCCGAGCTGTTATCCGTCAGCTGTTATCCGTCAGCCGTCAGCTGTTATCCGTCAGCCGTCAGCCGCCATCCCCCGGGCCCAGCCACAGGACCAGAAGCCGCCGCCGATTCGCCGGGCCCGCGTTCAGGAACGCCGGTCGCCCGACCGGGCCGCCCGCTCGGCGTTCCGCTTCTTGATGCGGGCGCCTTCCTTGCGGACCTCGGCCTGAATGGCGCGCTCCTTCTGCAGCCACTCGGGGTTGTCGTTCTTCAGCGCCTCGATCTGCTCGGTGGTGAGGGGCTCGGTGACACTACCGCGGGCGAGCCCGGCGATGGAGATGCCCAGCTTCGCCGCGACCACCGGTCGGGGGTGCGGGCCGTTGCTCCGCAGCTCCTCCAGCCAGGCCGGCGGGTTCGCCTGGAGGGCGTTCAGCTCGGCGCGCGAGATGACGCCCTCCTGGAACTCGGCGGGGGTGGCTTCGAGGTACACACCCAGCTTCTTCGCCGCGGTCGCGGGCTTCATGGTCTGGGTGGTCTGGTGCGACGTCATGGTGTCCAGGGTATCGAGCGTGTGCGCCGCCCCTGACCACAGAGCCCTCGGCCGATGCCCGGCCTCCCGCCACCGCCCGATAACCTGGTCAGGTGACTGGCTCGGAAGCATCCTCCTCGTTCCGGCTCGCGTACGTCCCGGGAGTGACGCCCACCAAGTGGGTGCGGATCTGGAACGAGCGGTTGCCCGACATCCCCCTCACCCTCCTCCAGGTGCCCGCCGCCGAGGCGTTCGGCGTGCTGCGGGGCGGCGACGCCGACGCCGGTTTCGTACGGCTGCCGGTGGACCGGACCGACCTCAGCGCGATCCCCCTCTACACCGAGACCACCGTGGTCGTGATCCCGAAGGACCATGTCGTCGCGGCGGTCGAGGAGGTGTCCACCGAGGATCTGGCCGACGAGATCGTGCTGCACCCCCTCGACGACACCCTGGACTGGGAGCGGCCGCCGGGGCAGCCGGCGTTCGAACGTCCCGCGACCACGGCGGACGCGATCGAGCTGGTGGCGGCCGGCATCGGGCTGCTCGTCGTACCGCAGTCGCTCGCCCGTCTCCACCACCGCAAGGACCTCACGTACCGTCCGGTCACCGACGCCCCCGAGTCGCGCGTCGCGCTGTCGTGGCCCGAGGACGCGACCACCGACATGGTCGAGGACTTCATCGGCATCGTCCGGGGTCGGACGGTCAACAGCTCCCGGGGCCGCGCCAAGCCCTCTGAGGAGAAGCAGCCTCCGAAGGCCAAGCGTCCAGCCGCGGGCGGCGCACGACGCCAGCCAGCGGCGGGCAAGGCGGGCAAGGCGACCGGCCGGAACCCCCGAGGCGGCGGCTCCGGCGGCGGCAGGAACGCGAAGAGCGGCGGCAAGGGCGGAAAGCCCCGCCGCCGCTCGTGAGACACGGCCCGGGCTCACGCGGACCCCGGGCCGCCCTCACCTCACTTCTTCTTGATCCTCAGGAACGTCACCGAGTTCGCCGGGAACGTGTAGCTGAACTCGTCGGCCACCCCGCTGAACGTCGACGTCACCGGAGCGACCGGCGTGGCCGTCTCCGTGTTCACGGCGTCCGGCGCGGCCGTGAGCGTGGTCACGCGAGCCTTGGAACGCACCTTCGCACCCCCGAGGTCGATGGCCGTACGCGCGGCAGCGGACTGGGCGTTGACGACCTTGACGATCAGGTCACCGGTCCTCGCGTCCCGAGTGACGACCTGGCGGAACGGCTCGGCCGGCTTGTCGTCGGTGAAGCCGCCCCACTCCTGGCCGTCCAGCAGCAGGGTCACCTGCCGCCCCCGCACCTTGACCTCGACGTCGTACGTACGGCCCGTCTCGATGGTCCCCGGCTTGGAGATCAGCGTGGACTTGCCTCCGTCGACGGCCTGCTCGACCGCGCTGCTGGTGTTGTTCCAGCCGCCGAGGTTCCACCAGTAGTAGTTACCGGTGTCCTTGACGCCGAAGGCGACCAGGAAGCCCTCCTTGCCGGACTTCTTGGTGGCCTTCACCTTGAGGTCGTAGTCGTGCCAGGAGGTGTCGCCGGCCGAGACCATGGTGTTCTCGGCGGCCACATCGGTCTGTACGTACTGCCCGTCCTGGACGGACCAGCTGCCGCGCCCGGTGTGGGTCCACTTCGAGGCGTCACCGCTGAAGTCGTCGCTGAGCAGGGTCGTCCCGTCGGCGCTCGTGACCTTCACATCGTCGTACGCCGCTGTCGTGGCCCAGGTGGAGAGGCCCACTGCTCCCGAGATCGGCCCGGTCACCGCCGGGGTGCCGGTCGCCGTCGACGGCACCACGCGGTCCCCGACGTTGTTCATGAAGAGCTTCTGCATCTCGTAGTTGGCGGAGTTCCACGACGCGTGGTTGTTGAACCAGATCATGTCGGGGCTCCACTGCACGTAGTCCTCGTTGGCGAGGAGCGGTGCGTAGGAGGCGAGCTTCACGATGTCGGCGTTGCGCTCCAGGCCGGTCATGAACGCGGCCTCGGAGAGGGCGTTCTTGAAGGCGTTGCCCTGGGAGGCGTACTCGCCGAGGAAGACCTTCGGGCCGTTCCTGTCGTAGGAGTCGTAGCGGTCGTTGTTCTGGAGGAACCACTGAGGGCTGTTGTAGTAGTGCTCGTCGACCATGTCGACGTTCGCCTCGCGGTTCAGCTTCCACGCGGTGTCGAAGGTGGTGCCCGCGTCGTCGGGGCCGGAGTTCGAGATCACCGTGATGTCGGGGTACTTCGCCTCGATGGCGGCCCGGAACTTCTGGAAGCGGGCGAAGAACTCGTTCGGCAGGTTCTCCTCGTTGCCGACGCCGAGGTGGGTGAGGCCGAAGGGCTTCGGGTGGCCCATCCGGGCCCGCTTCTTGCCCCACTCGCTCGTCACGGGCCCGTTGGCGAACTCGATGAGGTCGAGCGTGTCCTGGATGTGCCGCTGGAGCAGGGCCTCGTCGTCGGTGGCCCTGTTCTGGCCGCAGCCGGTGACGAGGGCGGGCACCACGGGCAGCGGCATCGCGCCGATGTCCTCGGAGAACTGGAAGTACTCGTAGTAGCCGAGGCCGTAGGACTGGTTGTAGCCCCAGAAGTTGGCGTTGGTGGCGCGCTGCTCCACGGGGCCGATGGTGTCCTTCCACTGGTACGAGCGCTTGCGCTCCCAGTTCGAGGCCTCGCTGTAGTCCTGCATGGAGCCGGTGTTGACGAGGCAGCCGCCGGGGAAGCGGACGAAGCCCGGCTTCAGGGCCGCGATCTTCTCGGCGAGGTCCTTGCGCAGGCCGTTCTTGCGGCCCTTGTAGGTGTCACGCGGGAAGAGGGACACCTCGTCCAGGGCGACGGCGTCGGAGGAGGCAACGGCGACACGGCCGTTGCTGCTGGTCCGGGTCGCGGTGAAGTGGGCCTTGTACTTGGCCCAGCCGCCCTTGACGTCCACCTGTCGGGCCTCCGCCAGCGTGCCGTCGGCGTCCTTGAGGGTGATGGTCAGGGTCGTACCGGCGACGGCGCGCGCCCACACCGAGAAGTCGTATGTCTTGCCCTCCTCGACGCGGACACCTGTGTTGTAACCGGCGTTGGTGACCGCCGAAGCGGCGCCCAGGGAGAGGTAGTTGCGGTTGCGTTCATTGAGTCGGCCGGCGTCGTTCACGACCTGCGCGGAGCCGTCGACCGCCCAGGAGGTGAGCGGGGTGTAGGTGCGGTTGTCGGCGGTCGAGTACTCGAAGGATCGGTTCTGCACGAGTTCGGCGTACAGGCCGCCGTCCGCGGCCCGGTTGATGTCCTCGAAGAAGACGCCGTACATCGTGTCGTCGATCTTCGCGCCCTTGGCGGTCGGGTCGACGTTGATCGCGTAGTCGGTGACGTCCTCGGCGTGCGCGGGCGCCGGGACCGAGGCGGCCGCCACCAGGAAGGCGGTGGCGGTGAGGCCGAGTCTCCAACGGGTGCGGGTGCTGCGTGACATGGATACTCCGCGGCTCGATGTGGGGGTCCTGGAGTTGTTCGAAATATCAGACGGTGATCAGCACATCGAACGGCAAGATAGGAGGGTGCCAGGAGAGCGTCAACGGGTCGCGCGGGACCGAAAGTGTCGGAAGTGAGGGACAGGGGGCGCTTTCCGGCCAGTACCCGACCGGGACGTCCGCCGCCCCGCCACGGGCCGGCTCCTGGTCACCGACTGCACACGCATGCCTCAGGCGTCCCCTACGCGGCGCCCAACCGCAGGTTCCAGCGGCCCGGATGACCTGCGACCGTGACCGTCGACAGAGGGCGGATGTCCATGTGCCAGTACGACGCCGGTGGGGCCTTCAGCACGTAGACGAGGGCGGCACGCAGCACGGATGGCTCGGCCACGGCGACGATACGGCCGCTGTCGCCGAACGGACGTGTGTCGAGCCAGCCCCCTATGCGGGAGATGAAGTCCATCAGGGACTCGCCGCCGTGCGGGATGGAACGGGGGTCGGCCAGCCAGGCGTCCACCGCCGAGGGCTCCCGGGCCATGGCCTCGCCCAGCGTGAAGCCACGCCAGCGGCCCATGTCGCAGTCCCGCAGCGCGGGCTGGGCCAGCGGTGCGTAGCCGAGCGCGTCGCCGGTGGCCCGGCTGCGGGGCGTCGGCGAGCAGTAGCGCAGCTCGGCCGCCGCCAGCGGGACCAGGTCGTGGGCGGCGCGCTGCACCTCGTCCCAGCCGGCCTGGTCCAGCGGCCGGTCGTCCTCGAAGCGCTCGGCGAGCAGTGAGGAGCAACGCGCGGCGGCGACGAACGTGACCCGAACATGCATGCGGCGATGGTGGAACGACAGACTCCGCAGGTCAAGGGGGCGTTACTCAGGAATTACCCAAGGTTCGGTCACCACGCGCGCGTACGCGACCTGCTCCGGTGGAAGCCTGCGGTGGACCTCGCCGGCCATGGCGGGCCGCAGGTCAGGGGCCCGACGTCGAACCGTCCACAGCCGCCCTCAGCCTCCGTACGCCCACCCTGTTGTCAGCGCTGCGCATGGGTACCCGCCCCTCGCGCACCTTCTGGTTCGCCGCCCTGGCCGGAGCCGCCGCGGTGCTCGCGTTCACCGTGACGCAGAGCGGCGGCGGCCTCTCCACGGCCGACCTCTACCTCTTCGCCGCCCTGCTGGTGTGCGCGGCCGGCTACACCGAGGGCGGGCGGCTGGCCCGAGTGATGCCCGGCTGGCAGGTCATCGGCTGGGCCCTGGTGTTCTGTCTGCCGCTCAGCGTTACGGGGGCGCTGCCGGCCCTGTCGTACGAGCCGGTCCAGCTGACCGCGCACAGCGTCATCGGGCTGCTGTGGGTGGCCGCCGGGTCCCAGTTCCTGGGCCTGGTCGTCTGGTACCGGGGCATGGCGGCGATCGGCATCCCCAGGGCCGGCCAGTTGCAGCTGGCGCAGCCGCTGCTCACACTGGTGTGGTCGGTGCTGCTGCTGGGCGAGCACCTGACAGTGGCCGCCCCGCTGACGGCCGCGGCGGTGCTGGTGTGCATCGCCGTCACTCAGCGGTCGCGGAGCTGAGCGGCGCCCGCACCGGCTCCGACCGGGCTCCCGCGCCGTAGACTCAAGGCCACGGACCGCTGCTCCCGCACCTCGTGAGGAGGCCCCGAAGATGCGTGCAACCGTGGGCGACCAGCTTGTCCAGCACGGCAGGGTGGTCGGACAACATGACAAGGTCGGCGAGATCGTCGAAGTCATGGGCCAGGAGGGAAACCCCCCGTACCGCGTCCGTTTCGAGGACGGGCACGAGGGTGTCTGCTCGCCCGGTCCCGACACGGAGATCCGGCACAAGGACGCGCAACACTAGTTCAGCGCGGTGGCTCCAGTTCAGCGCGGTGGCTCCGCCGGCTGCTGGTAGTGGTCGGCGACCACCCGGGCCATCGCGCCGATCTTGTCGGCCGCCACCTCCTTGGCCGCGAAGAACACATGCCCGCCCGCCTCCGGGTACTCGCGGGCCAGGGTGAGGTGTGCCGACAGCTCGGCCGGGTCCTGCCAGGCAGCGGGCTGCGCCGGATCGCCCGCCTTGTACAGGGCCTCCCCGATGTAGAGCCGGGTCCCGGTGCCACGGGCGGTCTCCGCCCACCAGGGCAGCAGCTTGGCGTAGTCGGCGGCGGCGAAGCCGATGTTCCAGTACAGCTGGGGCACGAGATAGTCGATCCAGTTCTCCTGGACCCATTTCCTCGTGTCCGCGTACAGGTCGTCGTACGTCTGCACGCCCGCCCGGGTGTCGGAGCCCCGCTCGTCGGTAGTGGCATTGCGCCACACGCCGAAGGGGCTGATGCCGAACTGCGTGCCCGGGCGGATCCCCTTGATGCCCGTCGCCATCTCCCGCACCAGCTTGTCGATGTTGTCGCGCCGCCAGGCGGCCCGGTTGGCGAAGCCCCCGCCGTACTGGTCGTACGCCGCGTCGTCGTCGAAAACCTGGCCCGCGACCGGGTACGGGTAGAAGTAGTCGTCGAAGTGCACGGCGTCGATCGGATACTTCCGTACGGCGTCGAGCATGGCCCGCTGGACGAAGGCGCGGACGGCCGGGATCCCGGGGTTGTAGTAGAGCTTGCCGCCGTAGGGGACGACCCAGCCAGGGTTCTCGCGGGCGGGGTGGCCCGCCGCCAGCCGGTTCGGGTCGGTGTGATTGGCGACCCGGTACGGGTTGAACCAGGCGTGCAGCTCGAGCCCGCGGGCGTGAGCCTGCTCGACGGCCGTGCCCAGCGGGTCCCAGCCGGGGTGCCGGCCCTGGGTGCCGGTGAGGTACTGCGACCAGGGCTCGTACGGGGAGGGCCAGAGCGCGTCGGCGGTGGGGCGGACCTGGAAGATCACCGTGTTGAGGCGGCACTCCACGGCGGTGTCGAGGTGCGCGAGGAGCTCGGCGCGCTGCTCGTCGGCAGTCAGGCCCGGCTTGGAGGGCCAGTCCCGGTTGACGACCGTGGCCAGCCACATGCCGCGCATGTCGCCGCCGGCCCGCCGGCGCGGGCTCGGTTCCCCGCCGGCCATGGCCGTGCCGGCCGCCACCCCACCCGCCGCCACGAGCGTCACCGCCGCGGTCGCCCAGAACGCCCGTCGTGACATCCGTGGCTTCCGATGCATCCTCATACCTCCGCGTACTTCCGCGTACTTCCGCGTACCGCTGTGCGCCCGCTGTATCGCGCACTGCTCCCCGCCAGCCTTCCATGGGGCACCCGGGATACTGATCAGTAGCCGTCGCGGGTAACGTGCAGGTTTGGCGCAGGCCCACACCAGGGGTATCCGCCAGGCACGTAGACCAGCGAAAGGGACGATGTGACGAACATCGCGGCGGGAGACATCGCGCGCGTCGGAGTCGTGGGCTGCGGCCAGATGGGAGCGGGCATCGCCGAGGTGTGCGCCCGCGCCGGTCTGGACGTGAAGGTCGCCGAGACCAACGGCGAGGCCCTGGAGATCGGCCGTACCCGGCTGTTCAACTCCCTGTCCAAGGCAGCCGGCCGCGGAAAGATCACCGAGGAGGAGCGGGCGTCCACGCAGGCGCGGCTGAGCTTCACCACCGACCTCGGCGAGTTCGCCGACCGTGATCTCGTCATCGAGGCGGTCGTGGAGAACGAGCAGGTGAAGACCCAGATCTTCCAGGTGCTCGACCAGGTGATGACCCGCCCGGACGCCATCCTCGCGTCCAACACCTCCTCGATCCCGTTGGTGAAGCTGGCGGTCGCCACCTCGCGGCCCGACCACGTCATCGGGATCCACTTCTTCAATCCGGCCCCGGTGCAGAAGCTCGTCGAGCTGATCCCGGCGCTCACCACCTCCGAGGGCACCCTCAGCCGGGCGCAGCTCTTCGCCGAGAAGTTGCTCGGCAAGCACACGGTCCGCGCCCAGGACCGCTCGGGCTTCGTGGTCAACGCGCTGCTCGTGCCGTATCTGCTCTCCGCGATCCGCATGTTCGAGTCGGGCATCGCGGGCCGCGAGGACATCGACAACGGCATGGAGCTGGGCTGCGCCCACCCGATGGGCCCGCTGAAGCTGTCCGATCTGATCGGCTTGGACACCATCGTCTCCATCGCCAACTCGATGTACGAGGAGTACAAGGAGCCGCTGTACGCCGCTCCCCCGCTGCTCCAGCGCATGGTGGACGCGGGCAGGCTGGGCCGGAAGACGGGCTCGGGCTTCTACTCATACGCCTGATCAGAGACCACGCTGGCCACAGAACGTAGCCATTGCGGGCCCGGCACCGGAAACGGTGCCGGGCCCGCGGCATTCACACACCGTGTGCGCGACGGACACGCATATGCCGTTCGCACACGCTCCCCACTCGTCCACCAGGCGAGTTGACTTGCCGTGCGCATGCAAGGGATGGAAAACGACTACAGATAGGAGCGGACTCGTGGCCATCGACCCCGAGCATCCCGTGCCCCACGGCGAACTCGCAGAGTTACGCCGTCGCCTGGATGTGGCGCACGCGCGCGTCGAAGGAGGGCTGACCCTGCTGAGCCACCGCGCCGAACAGACCGCCAAGGAACTCGACGACCTGAGCACACGCGTCGTCAACCTGGAGCACTCCCGCTGGCCGCTGCCCGCCGTCGCGGCTCTCGCGGCCGTGGGCGCCCTGGTGGTGTCGATCTGGCAGGTCGTCGGCCGCTGACCGGTTCGGACGGGACGCGCGGGGGGATCAGGGCTTGGCGTCCTGCCCGAGCCTCAGATGGTGCAGGAGGAGCAGCGCGGCCGCCATGTTGGCGGCCGGGACCTCACCGCGGGCGACCATGTCGGGAACGAGCTTGAGGGAGACCCATTCCCTGCGGTCCGACTCGAAGTCGTCCACGGGGTGACCGACGTAGGCGCCCTCGTCGGCCCAGTAGATGTGGTGCCGGGCGTCGGTGAGCCCGTTGGAGGGCTCGACGCTCATCAGGTGGTGCAGGGGTCCCGGCCGCCATCCGGTCTCCTCCTCCAGTTCGCGGGCCGCCGCCACGGCGATGTCCTCGCCGTCCTCGACCACGCCCGCCGCCAGCTCCCATCCCCAGCTGTCGGTGATGAAACGGTGCCGCCACAGAAGCAGTACCTCGTTGGCCTCGTTGACCACGGTGGCCACGGCCACCGGCCGCAGCCGTATCAGGAAGTGATCGAGGTGCCGCCCGTCCGGCAGCGCGACATCTGCGAGATTGACGCTGAACCAGCGGTTCGAATACACGGTTTGTTCGCTCTGTTTCGTCCACTGCACGGTTCTGCCACCTTCCGCCGAGTAAGTGGCAATATCGCAGCAGGAGCTTTATGACAGCAGGCGCACAGCCGGTGCACGGCCGCGCCGCGCGGACGGTGTCAGAGCGGTACGCGCAGTGCTCCGTCGATGAGTTCGGCGGCTTCGGCGGTCCCCGCGCAGCCGCTGCGCACGAGGTGTTCGCGTACCGCCCGCAGTCTGTCACGCAGACGCATGGACTCCATTCCGCGCGCCCGCTCGGCCATTTCGACCGCGCTCGCCACGGCCTTGTCCGCGTTGCCCTGCCTCAGCTCGATCTGGCTGAGCATCGCGAGCCGGTGCACACGCCCCCGGTCGTGCGCCGGGTTGTCGACGGCTGCCGCGGCGTGCTCCGCGGCGGCCGTCAGGTCGCCGAGGCTGAGCAGCGCCTCCGCCACCTGTACGTTGACGAGACCGGGTTGGACATAGCCGGTCTCGTCGGGTTCGTACCCGCGCCGGATGCGTTCGGCGGCCTGTTCCGCCCGCCGGATGCAGGACAGCGCGCTCGTGCCGTCGCCGAGGTGCGCGTACGCCTTGGCCTGCATCGCGTACAGGTCGGAGGCGAGCGCCGGGGTGATGTCCTTGCCGGCGGTGCGCAGCGCGGCCTCGGCGAAGGCGACGGCCTGCCGGTACTCCTTCATGAACAGCGACTGGTTGACGAGCAGCGCGATCACATAGGCCCCGAGCCCCCGGTCTCCGCTCGCCTTCGCCAGCCTGAGCGCCTGGTGGAAGTACCGCTGGGCGAGCCCATGGGCGTCGGAGTCGTACGCGCAGATCCCGGCGACGGCCACCAACCCGCCGGTGGCCCGGTGCAGTTGGCGCCCGGTGGCGTCGGTGTAGCTGCCGCGCAGCAGGGGCGCGGCCTCGGCGTTGAGGAAGCCGACGATCCGCGTACGGGTCGCTATGCCGCCCGCCTTGCGGTACATCTGCTCGTAGTGGGTGCGGGCCGCCCGCAGCATCTCGATGTCGGCCATGCTGACCTGGTGCCGCCCGCCGCGTGAGACGTCGACGTCCTCCGGCGGGTTCTCCCACTCCCACACGGGCATCACGGCGGGCGTCCCGGTGACGGCGGGGGCACCGAGGACATGGGGCCGCTGCTGTTCGTCGGAGCGCCACAGGGCGGTGGCGCGCTCCACGAAACCCGAGAGCCCGGCACCGTGCTGAGAGGTGAGCTCTCCGGGCACGCCGAGCCCTATGTCGTCGAGGGTGACGGTCCGGTGCAGCCGGGCGGCGAGCACCTCGCAGATCAGGTCGGGCACCTGCCCGCGCGGCCGCTGCCCCTTCAACCACCGTGCCACGGCGGTGTGTTCGTACCTCAGCGCGAGCCCCCTCGCCCGCCCCGCCTGGTTGACATGCGCGGCGAGTCCGGCATGGGAGACACCGGCCTCGTCAAGGATCGCGTCGAGCAGGGTGTTGGGCTGCATGGAGGCCCTCCGGAGTGGCTCGGTGCCGGCGATTGGCAGCGTAGCGCCTCCGGCGGTTGGGCGGGCTGCTGAGGACCGGGGACTGCGTGTTGATTGGCGGCTGCGGGTAGTTCGTGGCTGGTCGCGCCCACGCGGCGGAGCCGCATATCGACACAGCCCCGCCCCTTAAATCCCCGGCCGCCACCCATGCTGTCAAGGGGCGCGGGGAACTGCGCGACCAGCCCCCACTTACCCGCAGCCGCCGATCAACACGCAGCCCCCGCCCCATAGGCGCCCTAGCTCCGCAGAACCGCCCCGGTGCGCTCGCCCGCGAGGGCGACCGCCGCATCCCGCGCAGCGCTCGCCTCGTCCACGGTCAGCGTGCGATTCCCGGCCCGGAAGCGGAGCGCGTACGCCAGCGACTTCCGCCCCTCTCCCAGCTGCTCCGCGTTCTCGTACACGTCGAACAGCCGGATGCCCTCAAGAAGCTCACCCGCGCCCTCCCGCAGTGCATCCTCCACGTCGGCGTGTGGCACGAACTCGTCTACCACGAGGGCGACATCCTGCGTGGCGACGGGGAACGTGGAGATGCCCGGCGCCTGTGGGGCGTCGTCGCCGACCGCCTCCAGCGCGTCCAGGTTCAGCTCCATCGCGCAGGTACGGGCGGGCAGCCCCAGCGCCTTCACGACACGCGGGTGCAGTTCACCGGCGTGACCGATGACCTGCTCGGCACCGTCCACGGTGACCGCCAGCGCGGCGCACCGGCCCGGGTGCCATGGCCCGTACTGCCCCTTGCGGATGGCCAGTTCGGCACCGGCCTCCCGCGCGACCGCGCGCCCCGCCTCGACGGCGTCGGCCCAGTCGGCCGGACGGCCCTTGCCCCACCAGCCGGCCTGCTCACGGGCTCCGGCGAGGACGACGGCGACGTGTCGCGGCTGCTCGGGGAGCACGGCGTTCAGCGCGGCGATCTCCTCGTCGGTCGGGCGCCGGTCGACGGGCAGGTGCCCGGCGACACTCTGCTCCGCACGCGGGTGGAACACCAGCCCCGTCTCGAAGAGGGCCAGGTCGTGCGAACCCCGTCCGTCGTTGCGCCGCAGCGCACCGAGCAGCCCCGGCAGCAGCGACGTGCGGAGCGCGGGCTCCTCGTCGTTGAGCGGGTTGGTGAGCTTGACGACGCGGCGGGCCGGATCGTCGGCGTCCAGGCCGAGCTGGTCGAAGATCTGCTCGCTGATGAACGGGTAGTTGGGTGCCTCGACGTACCCGGCGCCGGCCAGTGCCCGGCCGACGCGGCGGTGGAGCCGCTGCCGGTGGGTCAGGCCGCGGCCCGAGGGCGGCTTGGGCAGCGTGGAGGGCAGGCTCTCGTAGCCCTCCAGCCGGATGACTTCCTCGGCGAGGTCGTTGATCTCGGTGAGGTCGGGCCGCCAGGACGGCACGGTGACAAGCAGCTCATCTTGCCCGTAGACGTCGCAGCCGACCTCCTGGAGGCGGCGTACGACGGTCTCGCGGCCGTAGGTGACGCCCGCGACCTTGTCCGGGTGGTTCGCCGGCATGGTGATCGTGTGCGGCGCGGACGGGGCGGTCACCTCGGTGACGCCCGCGTCGGCCGTGCCACCCGCGAGGAGCACCAGCAGGTCGACCGTGCGCTGGGCCGCGGCGGCCGCGGCCTGCGGGTCGACGCCGCGCTCGAAGCGGCGGGACGCCTCCGACGACAGCTTGTGGCGGCGGGCGGTGCGCGCGATGGCGACCTGGTCGAAGTGGGCGGCCTCGATGACGACCTCGGTGGACGCGTTCTCGACGTCCTCGTGGTCCGCGATCTCCGTGTTGGCGCCGCCCATCACGCCCGCCAGGCCGATCGGGCCGCGCTCGTCGGTGATGACGAGGTCCTCGGCGTGCAGGGCGCGCGTGACACCGTCGAGGGTGACGATCTTCTCGCCCTCCGCGGCCCGGCGTACGCCGATCGTGCCCTGGACCAGCCCCCGGTCGTAGGCGTGCAGCGGCTGGCCGAGCTCCATCATCACGTAGTTGGTGATGTCGACGGCGAGCGAGATCGGGCGCATGCCGACCTTCTGCAGCCGGCGCTTGAGCCAGATCGGGGAGCGCGCCTCCGGGTCGAGCCCGGTGACGGTGCGGGCGGTGAAGCGGTCACAGCCGAGCGGGTCGGAGACCTGGACCGGGTGGCCGAAGGCGTTCGGGCCCGGTACGTCGAGGAGCGCCGGGTCGCGCAGCGGCAGGCCGTAGGCGATGGCAGTCTCGCGGGCGACGCCGCGGATCGACAGGCAGTCGCCGCGGTTGGCGGTGACGGCGATGTCGAGGACCTCGTCGACCAGCTCCAGCAACTCGACGGCGTCCTTGCCGACCTCGGTCTCCGGGGGCAGCACGATGATGCCCTTGGTGCCGTCGTCGCCCATGCCCAGCTCGTCGCTGGAGCAGATCATGCCGTGCGAGTTGCGGCCGTAGGTCTTGCGGGCGGAGATCGCGAAGCCGCCGGGCAGTTCGGCGCCGGGGAGGAC
This sequence comes from Streptomyces capitiformicae, assembly GCF_002214185.1. NCBI lineage: Bacteria > Bacillati > Actinomycetota > Actinomycetes > Kitasatosporales > Streptomycetaceae > Streptomyces > Streptomyces capitiformicae. The sequence continues at coordinate 6,391,875 of NZ_CP022161.1, forward strand.
GACCACGACCTTGTCGCCGACGGCGAAGTTGCGGGCGCCGCAGACGATCTCCTGGGGCTCACCGGTGCCGTTGGCGGTGCCGACGTCGACGGTGCAGAAGCGGATGGGCTTCTTGAAGCCCTCCAGCTCCTCGATGGTCAGTACCTGGCCGACGACGAGGGGGCCCTTGAGGCCGTCGCCGAGCTGCTCGACCGTCTCGACCTCGAGGCCGGCCGAAATGAGCTTGGCCTGGACGTCACGGCCGGTCTCGGTGGCCGGCAGGTCGACGTACTCCCGCAGCCAAGAAAGCGGGACCCGCATCAGATCTCCATCCCGAAGGGCCGAGTGAACCGGACGTCACCCTCGACCATGTCTCGCATGTCTTCGACGTTGTGGCGGAACATCAGCATCCGCTCGATACCGAACCCGAAGGCGAACCCGCTGTACTTCTCGGGATCGACACCGCAGGCGGTCAGCACCTTGGGGTTGACCATGCCGCAGCCGCCCAGCTCGATCCAGCCCTCGCTGGAGCAGGTGCGGCAGGGCCGGTCGGGGTTGCCGACGGACTCGCCGCGGCAGACGTAGCACACCATGTCCATCTCGGCGGACGGCTCGGTGAACGGGAAGAAGTTCGGCCGCAGCCGCGTCTTCATGCCCTCGCCGAACAGCGACTGGACCATGTGGTCCATCGTGCCCTTGAGGTCGGCCATCGTGAGGCCCTCGTCGACGGCCAGCAGCTCGACCTGGCGGAAGACCGGGGTGTGGGTGGCGTCCAGCTCGTCGGTGCGGTAGACGACGCCGGGGCAGATCACGTAGACCGGCAGCTCACGGTCGAGCAGGGAGCGGATCTGCACGGGCGAGGTGTGGGTGCGCAGCACGACGCCGGACTCGGTGCCGCCCTCGGGTCCTTGTACGAAGAACGTGTCGGCCTCGCCGCGCGCCGGGTGGTCCGGGCCGATGTTGAGGGCGTCGAAGTTGAACCACTCGGCCTCGACCTGCGGGCCCTCGGCGACCTCGTAGCCCATGGCCACGAAGATGTCCTCGATGCGCTCCGAGAGCGTGGTCAGCGGGTGGCGGGCGCCGGCCGGTACGCGGTCGTACGGCAGCGTGACGTCCACCGCCTCCTCGACCAGCACGCGCGCGTCGCGCTCGGCCTCCAGCTCGGCCTGGCGGGCGGCGAGGCCCTTGTTCACGGCGCCGCGGGCCTGGCCGACCAGCTTTCCGGCGGCTGCCTTGGCGTGCGGGGGCAGGGCGCCGATCTCGCGGTTGGCGAGCGCCAGCGGGGAGGTGCCCCCGGTGTGGGCGACCTTGGCCTCCTGGAGCGCGTCGAGGGAGTCCGCGGCGGCGAAGGCGGCGAGCGCCTCGTCCCGCATGCGCTCGATCTCTTCCGGTTTCAACGCCTCGACCTCGACAGGGTCGTACGACTTATTCGGTGCCGACATCTCTTCCCGTGCTTCCGATTGGCTGGCTGAAGTGCCCCGTCTCGACCTGAAGACGATTCGTCTCTGGTTTTGGACGCAAAGGTGCCAATGACCGAGTCTAACGGGGTCGGGGTATGCGAACGCGCCCGCAGGCAGCTCAGGCCAGATAGGCCGGGGCCCCCACGGGCAACGTAAATCGGAACTCGGCGCCGCCGCCGGGGGCGCGTCCGACCGTGATGGTGCCGCCGTGGGCCTCGACGATGCCCTTGACGATGTACAGCCCGAGGCCTGTGCCGCCGCGCTTGCTGCCCCGCCAGAAGCGGGTGAAGACGCGGTTCATGGACTCCTCCGGGATGCCGGTGCCCTCGTCGCTCACGATGACCGACGTGGCAGCATTTGGATGGCCGTCCCCTTCCCGGGGGGACTCCGCGGGCGTGACGTCAATCGTGACGGTTCCCTCGCCGTGCCGCACCGCATTTTCCAGCAGGTTGCTCAGCACCTGGTCGATCTTGTCGGGGTCGGCCCACAGGCTGGGCAGGGGCTGCTCGATCCGCAGCAGGAACCGGTCGGCGGGCTGTCCCGCGGCAACATACGCCTGGATGTGCCGTCCGACGGCCGCGCCTATGTCGACGGGCTGGCGGCGCACTTCAAGCCGCCCGGAGTCGATGCGCGAGATGTCGAGCAGCTCGGCGATGAGCCGGGTGACCCGGTTGGCGTCGGCGTCGACGGTCTCCAGCATCAGCTTTTTCTGATCATCGGTGAACCGCTCCCACTTGGCCAGCAGGGTGGCGGTGAACCCCTTGACGGACGTGAGCGGCGAGCGCAGTTCGTGGGCGACCGTGGCGATCAGTTCGGCGTGGCTGCGCTCGGTGCGGCGGCGGGCCTCGGTGTCGCGGAGGGAGACGACGACCCGGCGGACGGGGCCGGTGGGCTCGGTACGGATGTAGCGCGCCGATACGAGGACCTCGCGCGCCCCCGGCAGGAGCAGGTTCCGCTCGGGCTGTCCGACCCGGATCGCGAGCCCCCCGTACGGGTCGGTCAGCTGCCACCAGCGGCGGCCTTCGAGGTCCTCTAACGGCAGGGCGCATTCGAGGGAACGGCCGAGGGCTTGGGCGGCGGGGGTGGCGGTGATGCGGGCGGCGGCGGCGTTGAAGCAGATCACGCGACCCTGGTCATCGGCGACGACGAGTCCGTCGGGGAGGTCGTCGGGGTCGATACCGAGCTCGGCGGGATCATCGTGCCGGGTCGCGGGCGTAGCACGCACGTCGCGGCCCCCCAGTGTGCTGCTCGTGCCGACCCTCATCCCCGTACCCCACCTCTCGCGTTGTGCAGTGGGCCCCCGAGCCCGTCACCCTACTAGCTGAGGGTGACGGTGCGGCACCCTCCGAAGGCGCGCTGCGCACGGGCGGACGCGTAGAGACATACGGCGGCGGCCGTCGCGAGGTTCAGGCTTTCGGCCTTTCCGTGGATGGGCACGCGGACGACGGCGTCGGCCAGCGCCCGCGTCTCCTCGGGCAGCCCCCAGGCCTCGTTGCCGAACACCCAGGCCGTGGGCCCGCCCATGGTCCCCTTGTCCAGCTCGTCGTCCAGGTCGTCCTTCCCCGCCCCGTCCGCGGCGAGGATCCGTACCCCGGCGTCCCTGAGCCCCGCGACAGCCTGCTCGACCGGCACCCCGACGGCGACCGGCAGATGGAACAACGAGCCGACGGAGGCGCGCACGGCCTTGGGGTTGTAGAGGTCGACGGACGCGTCGGTGAGTACGACCGCCTCCGCTCCCGCGGCATCCGCACACCGCAGTACGGTGCCGGCGTTGCCGGGATCGCGTACGTGGGCGAGTACGGCGACGAGCTTGGGCCGGGCCGCGAGGATGTCCTCGAAGGGCGTGTCGAGGAACCGACAGACCCCGACGACCCCCTGCGGCGTCACGGTGGTGGAGATATCGGCGATGACCGCCTCATCGGCCAGGTGCACCCGAGCACCGGCCGCGCGGGCCTCCCCCACGATGTCGGCGTACCGCTCCGCGGCCTCGACCGTGGCGAACAGCTCCACCAGCGTGGCTGTCCCGTCCACCTGGTGCCCCGCTGCCTCCCGCACGGCCTGCGGCCCCTCCGCGAGGAACAGCCGGTCCTTCCCCCTGAAGTTCCGCTTGGCGAGCCGCCGCGCGGCAAAGACGCGTGCGGAGCGCGGGGAGATCAACTCGGGGGCGGGCATGGGTCACCTTCTGTGGGAGGGGCGCCTGAGAACTCGGGAAGTGGGATCGTGTGGCGGGTGCGGGCGAGTGGGGGTTGTTCGCGCAGTTCCCCGCCCCCTGAACGGCATGGGTCGCGCCCGGTGCTTTTAAGGGGCGCGGGGAACTGCGCGGGCAACCCAACACACCCCGCACGTACAAGCGCACCCCAGATGAACCGGCGCCAAACACCGGGACCCGCAGACCCCAGGGGGCCTGCGGGTCCTTCGGCGGCTGAAGCCAGCGCCAGCGGTCACGCCGCCTTGGGCGCGTTCACATCCGCCGGCAGCGCCTTCTGAGCCACCTCGACCAACGCGGCGAAAGCCGTGGCGTCGTTGACGGCCAGCTCGGCGAGGATCTTGCGGTCGACCTCGATGTTCGCGGCCTTCAGACCCTGGATGAAGCGGTTGTACGTGATGCCGTTGGCGCGGGCAGCGGCGTTGATGCGCTGGATCCACAGCTGACGGAAGTCGCCCTTGCGCTTCTTGCGGTCGTTGTAGTTGTAGACCAGCGAGTGGGTGACCTGCTCCTTGGCCTTGCGGTACAGACGCGAACGCTGACCGCGGTAGCCGGAGGCCTGCTCGAGGATCGCCCGGCGCTTCTTGTGGGCGTTGACTGCCCGCTTGACGCGTGCCACTTTTTACTCCTTGTAGCGGGGCCGTGGTGGTCTTCACACGACCCGGAATCGATTGGGTCCCGGTCCTGACGTACGGCGCTCCCAGGGGGCGCCGCTCACGTCACTTGCCGAGAAGCTTCTTGATCTTCGCGGCGTCGCCCGGGGCCATCTCGGCGTTGCCGGTGAGGCGACGCGTCACGCGGGACGACTTGTGCTCGAGCAGGTGGCGCTTGCCGGCGCGCTCACGGAGCACCTTGCCGGAGCCGGTGACCTTGAAGCGCTTGCTGGCACCGCTGTGCGACTTGTTCTTCGGCATAGCGCCGTTCTCTCCTCGTCAGTGGCGCTCCCGTGCCCGGTCGCTAAACCGGGCACGACGGAACGTCATATCTATCGGTTGGCACCCTGGGCTCGCGCCCGGGGTTTCCCCGGGCTCGCACCCAGGGGACTTACGCCTCGGCAGGCTCCTCGGCCGGCGCCTCGGACGATACGTCCGCGTCGGCGGCGTTCTGCGACTTGCCGGGGTTGGCCTTCGCTTCCGCCTTCCGAGCTTCCTGCGCCTGGCGGGCCTCGGCCATCGCCTCGGTCTTCTTCTTGTGCGGACCGAGAACCATGATCATGTTGCGGCCGTCCTGCTTGGGGTTCGACTCGACGAACCCGAGCTCCTGGACGTCCTCCGCGAGACGCTGCAGCAGTCGGTAGCCCAGCTCGGGCCGGGACTGCTCGCGACCACGGAACATGATCGTGATCTTGACCTTGTCGCCCTGCTTGAGGAACCGGACGACGTGACCCTTCTTGGTGTCATAGTCGTGCGGGTCGATCTTCGGCCGGAGCTTCATCTCCTTGATGACCGTGTGCGCCTGGTTCTTGCGCGCCTCACGGGCCTTCATGGCCGACTCGTACTTGAACTTCCCGTAGTCCATGAGCTTGCAGACCGGCGGACGCGCGTTCGCGGCCACCTCGACCAGGTCGAGGTCGTACTCCTGCGCAAGCTCCAGGGCCTTGGCAAGCGGAACAATCCCGACCTGCTCGCCGCTGGGACCGACAAGTCGCACCTCGGGAACGCGAATCCGGTCGTTGATGCGGGGCTCGGCGCTGATGGATCCTCCTCGGTAGCACCCCACGACGGTCTGGCGGACCGCCGCGTAATGTCTGGTTGACATAGGGACCAACCACCGGGGGCCATGAAAAATGCCCCGGACGGTACACAGGCGGGGCTCCTAGCACTGCCGGAGCACCGCCGCGGGTGTTCCGCGGGGCGCGATTTCGGACGACTCCACCGTCCGTACGGAACGGTGGGGGCCGTCTGACCGGGTGACCTGCCTTCCCGGAGGATGGTCAGGTGGGAGTTCGGAGCCTCCACTTGCGGGTCGGGCATACATATGTCCGACCGGTCGTTAAGCCACTTTACAGTGTCAAGACCCTGGCCGCCAATCCGGGCGACGGGCTCCCTCAGATCGGGGCACGGGCGCCGGGGCCTATCGTGTGGGGCATGAGTGACACCCCTGCCGAGTCTTCCGAGGCTCCCGACTTCGACTCCATGACCCGCGACATCGCCGAGGTCCCCGCTGTCGAGGTGATCGTGACGGTCGCCGTCAACCTGATGAGCGCCGCCGCGGTGAAGCTCGGTCTGACCGAAGAGGGCGACAAGTACAAGGACCTCGACGAGGCCCGCAAACTCATCACCGCCCTCGCCGGCCTCCTCGACGCGTCCGCGACCGAGATCAGCTCCTTCCACGCGGCCCCGCTGCGCGACGGTCTGAAGTCGCTCCAGCTGGCCTTCCGCGAGGCGTCCCTCGTCCCGGACGAGCCCGGCCAGGGCCCGGGCGAGAAGTACACGGGCCCGGTCTACGGATAGCTCACCCTCTGACGTACAAGGGCTCGCCCGGTGGCGTCGCCCCGACCGGCAGGAGTGCCAGGTCGAGGCCGCGTACCAGGCGGGCCCTGAGTGTCTCGTCGGCGGCGAGGCGCCGGGCGACCGCCTGTGCGGCGTCGGCGGGGGGCGCGGACGGGTCCAGTACGAGAGCCAGCGTGCCGTCCGCCCGGCCCGGGCCGAGGTGGGCACGGAGCACGGCGGGCTCGGCGGCGACGGCGTCCCGTACGGCCTCGACGACGGCCGGATCGGCGAGCGGGTCGGTCGTCGTACGGCCCTCGGCGAGCGCGAGCAGCGCGGGACCGGTCAGCTCGTACGGCACCGGACCGGCCAGGTCCAGCACGATCGTGTCGGCCTTCTCGTGCGCGGCGGCCTGGAGGGCCTGGTGCAGGGGTACGGCGACGGGGCGGGCGGCGGGGTCCCAGCGGGCGAGCGAGTCGGTGGAGGTGAAGGCGGGCAGGGCGGTACGGCCGCCGGCCTTCAGGGTGGGGACGGCCATGTCGCTGGTCTTCTCGCGGCGCAGGCCGTTCTCGTCCTCCTCGACCTCGCCGAGCACGGCCACGACGGGGACGAGCAGCCGGGCGCCTTTGAGCGCTTCCAGGACGGGGCCCACGGCGCTCCGGTCCTCGGCCCAGGCGGCGAGCGCGGCGCTGAGCCGGGGGTCGGCGGAGCCGTCGTCGTCGGAGAAGCCGGGGTCGGGAATGTTCTTGTTCGCCACGGTCGTCGACCCTATCGGGGGAAGTCTCCTGGGCCTTTGCCGGGCTGGAAACGTGGCCGTCACATCACTCACGGTTTTCTCAGCTCGCCCTGACAAGCATCTAACACTGGCCTAACCATGCGCACAGCGCGGCGCAGAACCATCGCCGCATGCCTCCGAACAGAGCCTGTCGCCGTGCCCGCCCGTCCGGGCGCCGTCCGCTCTTCCACGCCGCGCTGGCCTCCGTCGTGGTGTGCGCCACGGCGGCCGCCGGGACGGTGTACATGACGGCCCGGGCGCAGGAGGGTGGGAGTGCCGCCGTATCGTCGTCGGCGTCATCGTCGGTATCGCCCTCGGCCTCCGCTTCCGTCGCGCCGGGTGCGGACGCGGTCGCTGAGGAGGCTTTGGTGGAACCTGTGGCGGCGCCCGAGGTGGATCACGACGAGTCGCTCGTGACGGCCCTCGAGGACGTGGCCGTCGAGGACGGGGCGGCGGTGTCCGTGGCCGTGCTGGACGTCGCGTCCGGGGACGGGGCGGGGTACGGGGACGCGCGGTTCGAGACCGCGAGCATCGTGAAGGTGAACATCCTCGCGGCCCTGCTGCTCCAGGCGCAGGACGCGGACCGGCAGCTCACCGCGCAGGAGAGGACGTACGCCTCCGCGATGATCCGCGACAGCGACAACGCCTCCGCGACGGCGCTGTGGAAGTCCATCGGGCTGGCGGACGGGCTCGACGCCGCGAACGAGCGGTTCGGGCTGACGGACACCGAGGGCGGCGACGGCCTGTACTGGGGGCTGACGCGGACCACGGCCGCCGATCAACTCGCTCTGCTCCAGCAGGTGTTCGGGGAGAGCGGGGATTCCGAGCTGAGCGAGGCCTCGCGGGCGTATCTCCAGGAGCTGATGGGGCGGATCGCGGTGGGGCAGGACTGGGGTGTCTCGGCCGCCGCGTCGGACGCCTCGGACGAGGGGGCCTCCGGCTCCGGATTCGCCCTGAAGAACGGGTGGTTGCCGCGTACCGCCACCGGGCTGTGGGTCATCAACAGCATCGGCCGGGTCACGGTTGACGGGCGGGAGTATCTGGTCGCGGTGGTGTCGCACGGCAACACGACGAAGGAGAAGGGGATCGCGCTGGTCGAGGCGGCGGCTCGGGCGGCCGTCTCGGTGTTCGGGGAGATCGAGGACCTCAAGGACTCCGGGGACTCCGGGGACTCCGGGGACTCCGGGGACTCCGGGGACTCCGGGGACTCCGGGGACTCCGGGGACTCCGGGGACGAGGGCGGCTCGGTCGCCCCGGCGAGTACGAGCGCGAGCGCGACCGCCGCGTCGTAGCCGTCAGCCTTCAGACTTCAGACTTCAGACTTCAGACTTCAAACTTCAGACGACGAACTCGTCCGGGCGGCCGCGGCCGCCGCGCCACACCACGACCGCTGTGACCAGCAGGACGACGCCGAGGCCGCCCGCGACGGGGGCGGCCCAGCCGGAGGTGCCGTCGTCCTCCTTCACCGGGTCCGGGCCGGAGCCGAAGTACTCGCGGCCGTACGACGCCGACGTGAGGTCGTCCGGTACGAGCTTGCCGCCCTCTCTGATGGCGGCCGCCGGGTCGACGAAGCCGAAGCCCCGGGAGTCGTCGCGGCCACCGGTGGGGGTGTCGCGGGCGGTGTCCTCCAGGAGCCGTTTGACCTGGGCGGGGGTCAGGCCGGGGTGGGCCGCCTTGATGAGCGCGGCGGCGCCGGAGACGAAGGCCGCGGCGGCGCTGGTGCCCCAGCCCTCGTAGTACTTGCGGTCGGGGTCGGCGATGACGACGTCGACGCCGGGGGCGCTGACGGTGGCGTACCAGCGGCGGGTGGAGAAGGCGGCGCGGGTGCCGTACTCGTCGACGGCGGTCACCGCGATGACGCCGGGGTAGGCGGCCGGGTACGAGACGTGGTCGCCCTTCTCGCCGCCGTTGCCGGCGGAGGCCACGACGACCGAGCCCTTCTTCAGGGCGTACTGGACGGCGGCGTCCTCGGAGGGCTCGGGGTGGGCGGACTTGGAGTCGTCGCCGAGGGAGAGGTTGATGACGTCGGCGCCCTGGTCGGCGGCCCAGCGGATGCCCTCGGCGAGGGCGTTGCCCCGGGTGCTGCGGGCCTTGGAGCGGGCGGAGTCGCCGTCTTCGAGGATGACGCGGACGGGGAGGATCTTGGCCTCCGGGGCGATGCCCAGGACGCCGTCGCCGTTGTTCACGCCGTGCCCGTGTCCGGCGATGATCCCGGCCATCGCGGTGCCGTGCCGGGCCCAGGCGCGGTCGCCGCGCGAGGCGCCGAAGCCGACCATGTCCTTCGTCGGCAGGACGTTGCCGGCCAGGTCGGGGTGTTCGTCGTCGACGCCCGTGTCGAGAACGGCGACGGTGATGCCCTCGCCCTTGGTGGTGCGCCACGCCTCCCGGGTGTGCATGGCGTCCAGCGCCCACTGCTGGTCGCGGATGCTGTCGGCGTGGGCGGCGGTGGACGGCAGGAGAGCCAGGGAGGCGGCGAGGGGGAGACCGAGGAGACCGACACGGAGGGTACGGCGGCACTGTCGGCCGCTCTTCACGGTGTTCTCGGTTTTGTCGGCGCTCATGAAGGCTGCTCCGTGGCGGACGCGGCGGTCTTGCGCAGGCCTCGTTCGACGCGGTCGGCGAGGCCCTGGGCCTCGTGACCGAGGCCGGACTGGGCGGGGGCCGTGGTGGCGTCGGACTTCATCGCGTCCTCGGCGGGCTGCGGTTCGGTGACCGTACGGCCGTCGGCGAAGCCCGAGACCGCGTAGACGACGACCGGGACGTCCGTGAGCACGGAGATCGTCCAGGAGGCCCGCTGGTCGTCGCCGAACCCGGCGGCGACGGTGTCCTCGGCGGCGTACGGGCGGGGCATCAGATCGGTCCGGCGGTCGAGGCCCTCTCTCGCGAAGCGGGCCTTGAGGGAAGCCATGGTGGCGGCGTCGGCCTTGGTGAACATCATGCCGACGGTGGTGACGTTGCTGCGGGTCGCGTCGGTGTAGGTGGCGCGCAGCAGCCGCAGGCAGCCGGCAGGGGTGAGGGCCTTGCGCAGCAGCGGGTCGAAGGCGTCCGCGCAGTCGCTGTCGGGGGCGACGGCTACGCGGGTCCAGGTCCGGTCGGTGCCGCCGGGCCCCGCGCCCTCCCCCTGCACGGTGGGCGGGAACAACTCGTCCACGGGGACGCCGTGCCACAGCTCGGCGGCCGCGGCGAAGCTGCCGCGGACGCCGTCGGTCCCCGCGTCCCCCGTGAGCCAACTCCCCGCCGCCGCACCGCCGATGAGCCCGATGCCCAGCACCACACACGCGGCGACGGCTGCGGCACGGGCCCCGGACGGGCGGGAGCTGCGGTGCCCGTCGTACGGCTCGGGAGCCTCCCACTCCTCCCACGCCGACGTGTCGGGCTGCGCGAACGTCACGAAGGGGCGCCCGGAGGGCGCGCCGAGCGCCGCGTCGAGAGCTTCGGCGGAGCGCCGGGAGGACGCCGTCGGGGGCTGCCAGCCACCGGGCCGGTCGAACTCGGCGGAACGCGGCCGGGTATCGGGCCTGACCTCTTCGGGGAGCGGGCGCCGGAGAGGCGACACCGAGGGCGGGGCGTCGGGGAAACGTGCCGAGGCCACCGGGGGTGGTGGTGTGGCCGAGGTGCCGCCTCCCTGCCCGGCGGTTCGGCGGAAGTCGGAGAAGCGCGGGTGTTCCGCACGGCGCTGAGTGGCACCGCCGTCCCCGCCGGAGCCACGCGAGGGACTCTGCCCGCCCCCGGCAGCTGGGTCGCGTACGTCCCGGGGCGCACCCGGCGCCGTGGACGGACGAGGAGGAGTACCGGGCCGCGCGGGCACCCCCACCACCGGCGGCCGCTGCGGGCGCCGCGGCACGGCCGCCGTACCGCCGGACGAAAGACCCGACGCCGAGGCGTCACTCGCGGACGAACGCGAGCCCGAGCCACCCCCAGCAGCCGGACGCGAGCCCGAGCCACCCCCAGCAGCCGGACGCGAGCCCGAGCCGTCCCCCGCGGACGGCCCCCACCCCGAAACGCTCCCGGTGGTCGAACGCGGCCCCGCCCCGTCGTCGTTCTGCGCGGGCTCGGGCGGCGGCGGTGTCGTGGTGGACGGTGTGTCGGTGCCCGGAGGTATCGACGGGCGGGGTGGCCGCGGTGGGCGTGGGGGGATGGAGGCGCGGCGCGCTTCCGTGCTCATGCACCCCCCAGTTTCCTCGTACCCGGGCCGTCACGCATGCGGTGGACTGTGCCGCGGAGGCATGCGCCACACCACGGGCAAGCCATACCCGCGGCAGCGGATCGGCATCCCCGTCGAGGTCGTCCCGTGCGTTCGCGTCACTCTACGGGTTGCCACCCGTCGAACGGGAACCAGTCGGCAGCACCGGGGCTTTAGCCCGGAACGTCCCCCTACCCTGCGGTAATCATGTCTGGCAGGCTTCGTTCATGACTGCGCGCGCCGCCGACCGGGTCCGCTACGACCGGGCCACCGCTCATCTCGACGCACCTCTCGCGATCGTCGACCTCGACGCCTTCGACGCGAACGCCGACGATCTCGTCCGCAGGGCCGGCGGCAAGCCGATCCGTGTCGCGAGCAAGTCCGTGCGGTGCCGGACGCTCCTCGAACGGGTGCTGGCCCGTGAGGGCTTCCAGGGCATCATGTCCTTCACCCTCGCCGAATCCCTGTGGCTGGCGCGTTCCGGGTTCGACGACATCCTCCTCGCCTATCCGTCGGCCGACCGCGAGGCCTTCGCCGAACTGGCGGGCGACCCGAAGCTCGCCGCCGCCGTCACCGTGATGGTCGACGACCCCGCCCACCTCCAGCTGATCGACGACTCCCGCCGGGGCGGCGGTGAAGTGGTGCGCGTCTGCCTGGAGTTGGACACCTCGCTGAAGCTGCTCGGCGGGCGCGTACGCGTCGGGGCCCGGCGGTCGCCGCTGCACTCACCCGCCCAGGTCGCCGACGTGGCCCGGGCCGTCGCCGAGCGGCCGGGGTTCAAGCTGGTCGGGATCATGGCGTACGAGGGGCATATCGCCGGGGTGGGCGACTCGGTGGCGGGGCGGCCCTTCCGTTCGCGTGCCGTGCGGCTGATGCAGGCCACCGCGAAGAAGGAGCTGGCCGCGCGGCGGGCCCAAGTCGTGCGTGCCGTACGGGCGGTGGCGCCGGACCTGGAGTTCGTCAACGGCGGCGGCACGGGCAGTGTGCAGCACACGGCGGCCGAGGACGCGGTCACCGAGATCGGCGCCGGCTCCGGGCTGTACGTCCCCCGGCTGTTCGACAACTACACCTCGTTCAGCGGGCGTCCGGCCTCGCTGTTCGCCATGCCCGTCGTACGGCGTCCGGGTGTGGGCGTCGTGACCGTCCTGGGCGGTGGTTACCCGGCCTCCGGCGCCGCGGGGCGTGACCGGCTGCCCGTGCCGCATCTGCCGGAAGGGCTGAAGTACGACCCGCAGGAGGGGCCCGGCGAGGTGCAGACCCCGCTGCTCGGGTCGCCGGCGGACGACCTGCTGCTCGGCGACAAGGTGTGGTTCCGGCACGCCAAGGCCGGGGAGCTGTGCGAGCGGTTCGACGTGCTGCATCTGATCGAGGGCGACGAGGTGACGGCGACCGTGCCGACGTACCGCGGCGAGGGCCACACGTTCTTGTAGGCCCCCGGAGGGTCGGTTACGGGCCGATGCTGCTCCCCACTCCCCCGCCCGTCTCCTCGTCCGCCTCGTCGCCCATCGGCCGGATACCCTTGATGATCTTGTCGATGTCGTCGACCGGCGGGCCGTCGGGGCCCGCGTCGAGGGTGAACCGAACGAGCACCGGTGTCCCGGTGCCACGGCTGGACGGGAAGACGAGGGACTGGACGTAGCCGCCGGGTCCGGCTTCGGTCGTGACGCGCCAGCGCACGAAGTACCCGGCGCGACCCGCCACGGCGACCGAGCCGGAGTCCACGACCTCGTGGCCGGTGATGCCGTTGTAGGGGCGACGCTCCAGCTTGTCACGGTCGTACGCGTCGTTCGCCGCGTCCTCGATGTCGTTCTCGGCGAGGACCTTCGGGGAGGTCTCGTTCTTGCCGGTCACGGGCCGCGAGTAGACCCAGCCGCTGCGGCACAGACCGCCGTCGCCGGGGCAGTCGTACGTGCCGTCCCGGACCAGGACGGCGTCCTCGGCGGTGTCCTCGCCGCTGATCCAGCCGTCGAGGATCGGGAAGGTGATGCCGTTGAGGTCGTCCACGACGACGGTCGGGTCGCCGGAGGGGGACGCCGACGGGGAGGGGCTGTCACTGCCGTCGGTGCCGGAGGACGGGGCCGCGGGCGCGGAGGTCGTCGTCCTCGTCTCCTGGCCCCCGTCGCCGTCCTTCGCGAACACGACGACGCCGCCCGTGACGGCGGCGGCGACCAGAACGGCACCGGCCACGGCCAGGGCGACGACCTTGGTGCGCCCGGGACCCTTGCCCGCGGGCGGCCCCGGCTGGGCCGGCAGCGGATCGGGCACCGCCGGCTGGCGTCGGTGGTCGGTCCACGCGGTCCCGTCCCACCAGCGTTCGGTGAGCGGGTAGGACGGGTCGCGGTACCAGCCGGGCGGCGGCGAACTGCTCATCCCGGCACTCTAATCACACCTGCGGTGGGCGCGGCTCCGGACTTCTAGAGCGGCGTGACGTACGCGCCCGAAATGCCGCCGTCGACCAGGAAGTCGGTGGCGTTCACGAAGGACGAGTCGTCGCTGGCGAGGAAGGCGACGGCGGCGGCGATCTCGTCGGCCTCCGCGAACCGGCCGAGCGGGATGTGCACGAGACGGCGCGCGGCCCGCTCCGGGTCCTTGGCGAACAGTTCCTGGAGGAGGGGGGTGTTGACCGGGCCGGGGCACAGCGCGTTCACGCGGATGCCCTCCCGCGCGAACTGCACGCCCAGCTCGCGGGACATGGCCAGTACACCGCCCTTGGAGGCCGTGTACGAGATCTGGGAGGTCGCCGCGCCCATCCGGGCCACGAACGACGCGGTGTTGATGATGGAACCCTTGCCCTGGCGCCGCATGTAGGGGATCGCGGCCTTGCAGCACAGGTACACGGAGGTGAGGTTGACCTCCTGGACCCGCTTCCAGGCCTCCAGGCCGGTCTCCAGGATGGAGTCGTCGTCGGGCGGCGAGATGCCCGCGTTGTTGAAGGCGATGTCGACGCTGCCGTAGGTGTCGTAGGCGGTCCTGAACAGCGCCTCGACCTGCTCGGCGTCGGTGACGTCGACCTTCACGAAGAGTCCGCCGACCTCCTCGGCGACGGCCTTGCCGCGCACCTCGTCCACGTCGCCGCAGACCACGTGCGCGCCCTCGGAGGCGAGCCGGCGCGCGGTGGCGAGGCCGATGCCGCTGCCGGCGCCGGTGATGACGGCGGTACGGCCGACGAGGCGGCGGCAGGCGGGGGTCTGGGGGGAACCCCCAGTGGATGTAACAGTCTCCTGGGGCTGGGTCACTGTGCTGGGCCCTCCGTGCTGATGAAGACGTTCTTGGTTTCGGTGAAGGCGGTCAGGGCGTCCGGGCCGAGTTCACGGCCGATGCCGGACTGTTTGAAGCCGCCGAAGGGCGTCCAGTAGCGGACGCTGGAGTGGGAGTTGACGGACAGGTTGCCCGCGCGGACGGCCTGGGAGACACGCAGGGCGCGGCCGACGTCCCGGGTCCAGATGGAGCCGGAGAGGCCGTACGGGGTGTCGTTGGCGAGCCGGATCGCGTCGGCCTCGTCCTCGAAGGGGATGACGACGGCGACGGGTCCGAAGACCTCCTCGGCGGCCACACGCGCGTGCGGCTCGACGTCGGTGAGGACGGTCGGCGGGAACCAGAAGCCGGGCCCTTCGGGAGCCTTGCCACGGATGCCGGGCGCGTCGGCGTCGACGTACGAACGGACGCGCTCCAGTTGCACCTTGGAGATCAGCGGGCCCATCTGGGTGGCCTCGTCGGCCGGGTCGCCGACGCGGACCGACTCGATGCCGGGGGCGAGGAGGTCGAGGAAGCGGTCGTAGGCGGAGCGCTGGACGAGGATGCGGGTGCGGGCGCAGCAGTCCTGGCCGGAGTTGTCGAGGAAGGCCATGGGGGCGGCGGCCGCGGCGGTTTCGAGGTCGGAGTCGGCGAAGACGATGTTGGGGCTCTTGCCGCCGAGTTCGAGGGTGACGCGTTTGAGGAGCGCGGAGCCCTTGGCCAGCACCTGCTTGCCGACGGCCGTGGACCCGGTGAAGACGATCTTCGCGACGCCGGGGTGCTCGACGAGGGCGTTGCCCGCCACGGGGCCGTGGCCGGGCAGCACCTGGAAGAGGCCTTCCGGCAGGCCCGCCTCACGGGAGAGTTCGACCAGGCGGAGGGCGGTGAGCGGGGTCGTCTCGGCGGGCTTGAGGATCACCGCGTTGCCCGCGGCGAGCGCGGGGGCCACGCCCCAGGCCGCGATGGGCATCGGGAAGTTCCACGGGGCGATCACGCCGACGACGCCGAGCGGTTCGAGGAACGTGACGTCGAGACCGCCGGCCACCGGGATCTGCCGTCCGGTGAGGCGCTCCACGCCGCCCGCCGCGTAGTCGAGCAGGTCACGGACGTTGCCGGCCTCCCAGCGGGCGTTGCCGATGGTGTGCCCGGCCTCACGGACCTCGAGGAGGGCCAGCTCCTCGAGGTGGTCATCCACCGTCGCGGCGAAGCGGCGCAGCAGCCGGGCACGGTCGGCGGGGGCCATGACGGTGGCCCACAGCCGCTGGGCCTTCGTCGCCAGGGCGACGGCCGCGTCGACGTCCGCCGCGGTGGCGGCCGGGACGGTGGCGACAACCTCCTCGGTGGCGGGGTTGAGAACCTGGAGCTCGTGCTCGTACGACAAGGAAGGACCTCTCACAGGCGTTCGAAGGAGCGGCGCAGCTCCCAGTCGGTCACGGCGGCGTCGAAGGCGGCCAGTTCGACGCGGGCCATGTTGAGGTAGTGGGCGACAACCTCGTCCCCGAAGGCGGCCTTGGCGATGGGGCTGTTCTCCCACAGCTCGGCGGCCTCGTGCAGGGTGGTCGGAACGTGCGCGTACTCGGCGGTGTAGGCGTTGCCCTCGCACACCTCCGGCAGCTCCAGCTTCTGCTCGATGCCGTACAGCCCGGCCGCGACGAGCCCGGCGACGGCGAGGTGCGGGTTGACGTCGCCGCCGGGGAGCCGGTTCTCGAAGCGCATGGAGCGCCCGTGGCCCACCACCCGCAGGGCGCAGGTCCGGTTGTCGTATCCCCAGGCGACGGCGGTCGGCGCGAAGGAGCCCGGCTGGAACCGCTTGTACGAGTTGATGTTGGGCGCGTAGAGCAGTGAGAAGTCGCGGAGGGCGGCGAGCTGGCCGGCGAGGAAGTACCGCATGACCTGGGACATCTCATGACCGTCGGCCATGGCGTTGGTGCCGTCGGCGTCCGCGAGGGAGAGGTGGATGTGGCAGGAGTTGCCCTCGCGCTCGTTGTACTTGGCCATGAAGGTGAGCGACATGCCCTCCTGGGCGGCGATCTCCTTGGCGCCGGTCTTGTAGATGGCGTGCTGGTCACAGGTGACCAGGGCCTCGTCGTACTTGAAGGCGATCTCGTGCTGCCCGGGGTTGCACTCGCCCTTGGCGGACTCGACGGTGAGCCCGGCGGCCGCCATCTCGTTCCTGATCCGCCGCAGCAGCGGTTCGATACGGCCCGTCCCGAGCACCGAGTAGTCGATGTTGTACTGGTTCGCCGGGGTGAGGGCCTTGTAGCCCGCGTCCCAGGCCTGCTCGTAGGTGTCCTTGAAGACGATGAACTCCAGCTCGGTGCCAACGTTGGCCGTGTAGCCCAGTTCGGCGAGGCGCTCCAGCTGGCGGCGCAGGATCTGGCGGGGCGCGGCGACGACCGGTGAACCGTCGTTCCAGGCGAGGTCGGCGATCAGCATGGCCGTGCCCTCGTTCCAGGGCACCCGGCGCAGGGTGCTCAGGTCGGGATGCATGGCGAAGTCGCCGTAGCCCCGGTCCCAGGAGGACATCTCGTATCCGTCGACGGTGTTCATCTCGGTGTCGACGGCGAGCAGGTAGTTGCAGCCCTCGGTGCCGTGGGAGAGCACCTCGTCGAGGAAGAAGCGCGCGGCGAACCGCTTGCCCTGGAGGCGTCCCTGCATGTCGGGGAAGGCCAGGACGACGGTGTCGATCTGACCGCCCGCGACGAGGGCGTGCAGTTCCTCGACGCTGAGCGGGGCTGTGCGGTCTGCCACGGGAAGGCTCCTTCGGGCTTTCTGCTGTCTCCTGCGGGCTTGCTGCGGGCTTGGTTTGCTGCGAGGTTCTTCACGCTTCTACGGTGGAGCGAGAGCCATAAGGTATTGCCGAGAACCATTGCTTGGGAAGGGGGCACGTCCACATGTCGGCGGAACCTGACGGCGGTCCGGAGGACCGGTTGACCCCGGTGCTGCGGCCGGTGCGGGCGGGCAACGGCTTCGAGGAGGCCCTCGAACAGATCCTCCAGGTCGTACGGCTCGGGCTGGTGCCCGGCGGCGAGCGGCTGCCCGCGGAGCGCGAGCTGGCCGAGCGGCTCGGGATCAGCCGGGTCACGCTGCGCGAGGTGCTGAAAGTCCTCCAGGACCAGAAGCTCGTGGAGTCGCGGCGCGGGCGGTACGGCGGCACGTTCGTGCTGCCGCGCGCCGACGCCGGCGGGGAGGACGAGCTGCGGCGCCGTATCGCCGAGGTCGACATCGAGGACGTGCTGCGCTTCCGGGAGGTGCTGGAGGTGGGCGCGGCCGGGTTGTGCGCGACGCACGGGCTGACCGACGAGCAGGAGGTACGTCTGCGGGAGGCACTGGCCCGTACCCACGACGCGCCGCTCGCCGAGTATCGCCGCCTCGACACCCTCCTCCACCTCACGCTCGCGGAACTGTGCGGCTCCCCCAGCCTCACCGCCCAGTACGCGGCCGTACGCTCCTCCGTCAACGAACTTCTCGACTGCATCCCGTTGTTGGTACGGAACCTGGAGCACTCCCAGCGGCAGCATGTCGCGCTCGTCGAGGCCGTGCTCGACGGGGACGCGGACGGGGCGCGCGAGATCATGCGGGAGCACTGCGCGGGGACGGCGGCGCTGCTGCGGGGGTTCCTGACGTGAGCCCTGCCCGGGGTGCGCGGGGTGCGCGGTACAAAGGTATGGACGTGTCCCATTGAGCGCGAGGGAGAAGCGCGTGGCCAGGCCGCTGATCGGTGTGAGTACGTATCTGGAGTCCGGGGCGCGCTGGGGTGTGTGGGAGCTGGAGGCGGCGCTGCTGCCGGTCGGCTATCCGCGGCTCGTACAGGCGGCGGGGGGTGTCGCCGCGATGCTTCCGCCAGACGATCCGGCGTACGCCGCGGAAGTCGTCGCGCGGCTTGACGGGCTGGTGATCGCGGGTGGGCCGGATGTCGATCCGTCGCGTTATGGGGCCGAGCGGTCGCCGCGTACGGGGCCGGCGGCGGCGGAGCGGGATGCGTGGGAGTTGGCGCTGATCGGCGCGGCGCTGTCGGCGGGGACTCCGTTGCTGGGGATCTGCCGGGGGATGCAGCTGTTGAACGTCGCGCTCGGGGGGACGCTCGTGCAGCACATCGACGACCATGTGGTGGAGGTGGGGGTGTTCGGGCGGCATGCGGTCAAGCCCGTGCCGGGGTCGCTTTATGCGGAGATCGTGCCCGAGGAGACGTTGGTGCCGACCTATCACCATCAGGCGGTGGATCGTCTTGGGGAGGGGCTGGTGGCTTCGGCGTATGCGGCGGACGGGACGGTGGAGGCGGTCGAGTTCGCCGGTGGGGTGGGGACGGGGGCGGGGGTGGGGTGGGTTTTGGGGGTTCAGTGGCATCCGGAGATGGGGGAGGACGTTCGGGTGATGCGGGCGTTGGCGCTGGCCGCTGGTTGAGTCGGTTTTTCTCGCCCCGCGGCCCCTACCCGTCCCATCCACGTCCCATCCACGTCCCATCCCCCAGGGCTGCCGCCCCTTCGACCCCGCTGCGCCTTCCAGCTCGGGGGCCTCCGGTTCGTTGGCGAGTGCGGGTTGTTCGTGGCTTGTCGCGCAGTTCCCCGCGCCCCTTGCAGGGGCGCTTCGGTCAGCCGGTGGCGCCTCGGGTCAGGCTCAGTAGGTCTCTTGCTGGGCCTGCGGGTCTGTGGCCCGTTGGCCAGACCGCTCGTAGGGCTCGGCGTAGGCGGATGCCCTCTACGGGGATGCGGACCAGGCGGCGGGCGGAGAGTTCCTCGCCCAGGGCGAGCTCGCTCAGGACGGCGGGGCCGGCGCTGCTGAGGGCGGAGGACTTGACCGCCGTGGTGGAGGAGAGCTCGATGAGGGGGCGGGCGAGGCCGCCGAGGGCCCCTTCCAGGACCTGGCGGGTGCCGGAGCCCTTTTCGCGGAGGATCAGGGGGGTCGAGGCAAGCTCCGCCGCGTCCAGCGGCTTGCGGCGGCGGGCCCAGGGGTGGTCGGGGGCCGTCACGACGATCAGGTGGTCGTGGGCTATGACCGCAGCGTCCAGGCCGGCCGGTACGGTCGGTCCCTCCACGAAGCCCAGGTCTGCCTCGTCTGCCAGCAGCCGCTCCGCGACCACCGTCGAGTTGCCCGCGAGCAGCGAGACCGCCGTGTCCGGGCGCTCGGCGCGCAGCGCGATGAGCCAGCCCGGGAGCAGATACTCGGCGATCGTCATGCTCGCGGCGACCCGCAGACGCGAGTCGCGCCGGTCCCGCAGCGCCTGCGCGCCCACGTCGAACGCCTCGGCCGCCTCCACGATCCGCCGGGCCCAGTCCGTGACCAGCGCCCCCGCGTCCGTGAGGCTGGACCCACGCGGCGACCGGTCCACCAGGGCCACGCCCAGCTGCCGCTCCATCGAACGGATCCGGCTGCTCGCCGCCGGCTGAGTGATCCCCAACGACTGGGCTGCCCGCCCGAGCGAGCCGAGCCGTGCGACGGCCAGCAGCAGCTCGAGGGCGCCCAGATCCGGCACACGATGGGCCAGCCCGGCGCTCCGCTCCACACGCGCATGGTCACGATCACGGTCGCTCATAACTTCAGCTTATGCCGGGGTGTGGAGTGCCTGAGAGCTCGGGTGAGTGCGGTTGCGATCGCGGGCGCGGGGAACTGCGCGAGCACCCCCACGCACCCGCAGCCGCCAACCCGACCGAACCACCCGAGCTCTCAGGCGCCCCCCGCTCGGCCGCGCCCCCCGTGCCGGTCCTCCAGGGCCTCGATGTGGTCGGCGACGGCCACCACGATCACCCGGGTGTCGGGCACGGTGGCCCGCCACCGGTGCCGTACGCCGCCGGACATGTACAGCGTGTCGCCGCGCCCGAGCCGGTGGGCGCGTCCCTCGGCCTCGACCTCGACGGCACCGTCGGCGACGTACATCAGCTCGTCGTTGCGGTGCTGGACCTCGCGGCCCTCGTCGTGGTCGCCGGTGAACTCCATGGCGTGCAGCTGGTGGTGACCGCGCACCAGGGAGCGCGAGTGGGAGTCGGCGGGCGTGAACGCATCGTCGGCGGCGCCGGCGGCGCGTACGACGTCGACACTGCACGCCGGGTCGGCCGCGGCGAGCAGTTCGACGGCGGTGGTGCCGAGTGCGTCAGCGATGCGTTCCAGGGAGGGCTTGCTGGGGCGGGCCCTCTCGTTCTCGACCTGGCTGAGGAAGGGGACCGACAGGCCGCTGCGCTCGGCCACGACGGAGAGGGTGAGCTCCAGTGCCCGGCGCCGCCGCCGGACGGCCGCGCCCACCCGAAGGGGCTGTTCTTTGTGGTCGCCCATAGCTCCGGCTCCCTCCTTCGCTCGTCGGTCGGCTCTCGGACGCCTACGGGTCCGGTTACGGATGCCCACCGGCCCGGGGCTCATACAGGACTCATCCGGCGCACATCTCCTGATGAGTTCTCTGCACCCTACGCATGTTCGGCAAACCGTTTCATGCGCCCGTCACATCCCTGTAAACCGGGGAGGGGTTCATGCTCACAGTTCGCGCCAGTAGACGAGCTGTCCCGCCTCGCCGTGCGCCGCCCCCTCCCGCGGTACGAAGAGGCTGACCAGGAGCGCGGGACGCCCCTCGGGCGTGGTGAGGACGGTGGCCGACGGGTTGGCCAGGGCCTCGCTGCCGCCATGGGTGCGCGGAGTGAGACGGTCGGCGCGCCCGGTCACCGGATCGTAGGCGTACGTCCGCCAACTGCCGAAGTCGTCGCGCCGGTGCTGGCCCTCGATCAGCACGATGGGTTCGCCACCCAGTGCAACGCGGGTGCGGTCGCCGATGTTCCCGGCCGTCCCCCAGGCCGCGACGGCACGGTCCAGCCGGTCATCGGGCTCGGCGCGCCAGGTGGTGAAGTCCCGTAGCCGGGCGCGGAGTTGGCGGTCCGTGCCGCAGGACTCCTGGTAGTGGCCGGTGAGTTCGATCGTGTCGCCGTCCACGGCGGTGACGTCGGGCGTGCCCTCGGCACAGCGCGAGAGGGTGCGGGGTGCGTCGAAGGCGCGGTCGGCCTCACCTGTCAGAAGGGCGTCGAGATCGGGGTAGCCGCGGACCGCGATGTGGTTGTCCGGATCTTTCTCGTACGCCAGTACGTAACCGCCACGTCCGTTCGGTACGAGTGAGGCCTGGCTGGTGCCCGGGCCGAAGTCGTGGCGGCGGGTCCAGGTGCGCAGATCGGTCGAGGTGGCGACGGCCGCGTGGAAGCGGCCGTCGGGGAGGGTCGAGTGGTAGACCGCGAGGTAGGTGCCGTCCGGGGTCTGGGTGATCTCGGCGGTGTCCATGGTCCGGCCCGTGTGGTCCCGTACGTCGTACGCGTGGCCGTCGGCCTGTCGTACGTCGCCGGCCAGCTCGGCGAACCTGGCGGTCGCGGGGGACGCCGGCGCCACCTTCGTGAGCGGCAGC
Source organism: Streptomyces capitiformicae (assembly GCF_002214185.1). NCBI lineage: Bacteria > Bacillati > Actinomycetota > Actinomycetes > Kitasatosporales > Streptomycetaceae > Streptomyces > Streptomyces capitiformicae. Next base: position 6,413,513 of record NZ_CP022161.1, read on the forward strand.
GCGTCGCCTGCGGCGGCGAGCAACGGGACGGTGAGGGCGAGCGCGAGCGCCAGGGCGGCGGGGGCGAGGCGGCGTGTGGGCATTGTGGGCATGGGGGCTCACAGGAACGGGTGGGGCGGGCAGTCGAGAGTACGGGCGCCTGCCCGGTCCCGAGCGCGCGAAGAGAGGTGGGGTTCGCCACATGGCTCGCCCCACCCCTCTGTACGGCCCGTCAGGGGCTGTGGACCCTCCAGACGCCGTGGGCGTCCATCTGTCCGCCGCGTCCGGGTTCCGGCTGATGAAGGAGGCCACGTAGTCGTCGGCCGGGCGGAGGAGGATGTCCTCGGCGGTACCGGTCCGGACGATACGGATCGGCGTCCGTGGCGAGGGCGCGGGCCAGACCGACGCGCTGCTGCATACCGCCGGACAGCTCGTCGGGCCAGGACTTCTCCCAGCCCGCCAGGCCGCACAGGGCGAGCGCCTCGGTGGCGCGTTTCTCGCGTTCGGCGCGCGGAACGCCCTGGACCTCCAGGCCGTACGCGGCGTTCTCCAGGACGCTGCGGTGCGGGAAGAGCGCGAAGTGCTGGAAGACCATGCTGATGCCGTGCGCTCGGACCGCCCGCAGTTCGCGGTCGCTCAGCGCGGTCAGGTCCCGGCCGCCGAAGCGGACGTGGCCGACCGTGGCTCCAGGAGCCCGTTGAGCATGCGCAGCAGGGTGGACTTGCCGGAGCCGGACAGGCCCATGACGACGAAGATCCGGCCTGCCTCCACCGTGAAGGAGGCGTCGATCACGGCGGCGGTCGATCACGGCGGCGGTGGTGCCGTCGGCGCGCAGTACGGCGCGGGCTGTGCCGGCGCGCAGGCGGTCCACCGCTTGGTCGGGTCTTCTGCCGAAGACCTTGTACAGGTTCTCGGCCTGGAGCCTGGAGCCTGGAGGGCTGAGTGGCTGACACAGATACCTCTCGGTCCGCAAACAGGACAGCCCGCCTCCCCCGCCCGCAGGACGGCCGTGGAGCACGGCGGGATCGGCCCGCCCGACCGGTGGCATCACACTGTTGACACCAGGTCTCCACAGGTCGGCACGCCAGCCTTGCGTTGCTCCGGGGCTGCACGTGCCCACGCCCGAGCAGGGCAAACGGGAAAGTGGCCGGCTTCGCAGATCGTTCACTGGTGCACACGTGCGGCGCGTACGCCTGGCGCGTGCACGGGTCCGCGTCCGCGTCGGGGACAGCCTGTCGGTGGGGTACGGCATGATGCGGGGCGTGACCCGACGCCTGATGCTCCTCGACACCGCCTCGCTCTACTTCCGCGCCTACTTCGGGATGCCGGAGTCCGTGAAAGCCCCGGACGGCACCCCGGTGAACGCCGTGCGCGGGCTGCTGGAGTTCATCGACCGCCTGGTCCGGGACCATCGGCCGACGGACCTGGTGGCGTGCATGGACGCGGACTGGCGGCCACACTGGCGGGTCGAGCTGATCCCCTCCTACAAGGCGCACCGCGTCGCCGAGGAGCACGCGGTCGGGCCCGACGAGGAGGAGGTGCCGGACACCCTGTCGCCGCAGGTGCCGGTCATCGAGGCGGTGCTGGACGCGCTCGGTATCGCGCGCGTGGGCGTCGCCGGGTACGAGGCGGACGACGTGATCGGCACGTTCACGGCCCTCGCGAAGGAGCCGGTCGACATCGTCACCGGCGACCGCGACCTGTATCAGCTGGTCGAGGACGCGCGCGAGGTGCGCGTGCTGTACCCGCTCAAGGGCGTGGGGACGCTGCAGCTCACCGATGAGGCGGCGCTGCGCGAGAAGTATGGGGTGGACGGCCGGGGGTACGTGGATCTGGCTCTGCTGCGCGGCGACCCGAGCGACGGACTGCCGGGGGTGCCCGGCATCGGCGAGAAGACGGCCGCGAAGCTGCTCGACCGGTTCGGCGACCTGGCCGGCATCATGGCCGCGGTCGACGACCCGGCGGCCAGTCTCACCCCGTCGCAGCGCAAGCGGCTCGACGAGGCGCGCTCTTATGTTGCGGTCGCACCCAGGGTCGTGCGGGTGGCCGTCGACGTACCGTTGCCGGACGTCGACACGGCACTGCCGCGGACACCGCGGGACCCGGCCACACTGGAGGCGCTCGCCACGCGCTGGGGTCTGGGGGGATCGTTGCAGCGGCTGCTCACGACACTTCAGGGGTGAGGAGGGGACGGAACGCCGGGGGATGGGACGGCACTTGGGTTGCGAGGGCCCCGAGCCACTCGTGAGAGCCCTGAGGCGCGACTCACATCGCGAAGATGTGGTCCCCGCGGCGAACATGGGGCGTTCATGAAGGGAAGATGATAACTTAGGTAAGCCTTAGCTAGGTATTTGGGAGGCTGTCATGGCAGAGCGTCCGGTACGCAGGACCCCGAAGCCCCACTCCGCGCGAGTCGTCCGCACCGAGCGGCTCACCCCGCACATGCAGCGGGTCGTCCTCGGCGGCGACGGCCTCGCCGAGTTCAGCACACGCGGCAGCACCGACCATTACGTCAAGCTCCTGTTCGGCCCCGAGGGCGTGACCTACCCCGAGCCCTTCGACATGGAGCGCATCCGCGCGGAGTTCTCCCGGGACCAGTGGCCCGTGACCCGGACGTACACCGTACGTGCCTGGGATCCCGAACTGCGCGAGCTGACCATCGACTTCGTGCTCCACGGCGACGAGGGCCTCGCCGGCCCCTGGGCGACGCGGGTCCAGCCGGGCGAACTGGTCCGCTTCCTGGGCCCCGGCGGTGCGTACGCGCCCAACCCGGAGGCCGACTGGCATCTCCTCGTCGGCGACGAGAGCGCCCTGCCCGCGATCGGCGCCTCGCTGGAGGCCCTGCCCGACGGGGCCCGGGTCCACGCGCTCGTCGAGGTCGCCGGCCCCGAGGAGGAGCAGAAGATCAACTCCGACGTGGACGTCGTCTGGCTGCACCGCGGGGACCGCCCTGTCGGCTCGGTCCTCGTCGAGGCCGTACGCGCGCTGGAGTTCCCCGAGGGCCGACTGCACGCTTTCGTGCACGGCGAGGCGGGCTTCGTGAAGGAGCTGCGCCGGCTGCTGCGCGTCGAGCTTCAGATTCCGCGCGAGGACCTGTCGATCTCCGGCTACTGGCGCCTCGGCCACGACGAGGACGGCTGGCAGGCGTCGAAGAAGGAGTGGAACGCGCGCGTGGAGGCCGAGCAGGAAGGCGAGCAGGAGGGCGTGTCCACACCAGCGTGACCCCCGGGCCGGGTCCGCCTCCAGCCTCCGCCCGCCGCCCTGCCCTCCGCCCTCCGCCCTCCGCCCTCCGCCCTCCGCCCTCCGCCCTCCGCCCTCCGCCCTCCGCAGGACAAAGCCCGGCTCACCCGTCTGAATGAACACATGGGTGTTCGGCAGGTGAGAAGCCCACGAGTGTTCGGCAGGCGAGGACACGTCATAGGAACACGGCGCTGGTCGCCACGGCCTTGACCTCGCCCCTCGGCGCCCGGCACGGCAAGCCGACCCAGGACTGACTGGACCTCATCGGCCAGGTCTACGCGCAGGAGGAGCAGAACGCCCGCTCCACCACCGACTGCTCCAAGCCCCCGGACGACGCCGCCGAGCCCCGCCCCGACTCCGCCTACACGGGCACCTACCGCAACGCCTACTACGGCCCCCTGACCGTCACCGAGTCGGAGGCGAACTCGCCCTGCGTCTGGGCCCGAAGCCGATGACGTTCCGTCTGACCCACTACGACGGCGACACCTTCTCCTTCGAAACGGTCGGCGAGAACGCGAGCGGCCCCTCCGGCGTCACGTTCCGCGGCGACCAGGGCGGCACGGCGACACAGGTGACGATCGGGGCGTTCGACAAAGGCGGCTTGGGAACGTTCAGGCGGGGATAGGGGGTTGACGGGCTAGCGAGTCGGCGGGGCGGCGGTCACCGCGTCGACGAGTTCGGCCAGCGCCTCCGCGAGGGCATCCAGCCCCGGCCCCGCCGGGCCGCCCGGCTCGGTCATATAGGTGTCGCGGCGGATCTCGATCATCAGGGCGCTCACCCGGGGGTCGTTTCCGTAGTACTTCAGCGGGATGTACGCCCCCGCGAACGGGCTGTTGACTCCCGTGCCGCCGAAGCCCGCGAACGTCTCCTCGGCGCGGGCGAGCAGGTCGGGCGGGGTGTGGAAGGGGTCGCGGCCCAGGCAGATGGGCGGTCGGGGGCCGTCGCCGTGGAGTTCGTAGGGCAGGGGGGCGCTCGGATAGGAGTGAACGTCGATGATCACCGCCCGGCCCGCGGCTTCCAGACGGTCGGTCACCGCGTCGGTCATGGCAGCGGCGTACGGATGGAAGTAACGCTCGAGGAGCGGTCGGCCGTCGTGATCGGCGGGGCGGAGGTCCTCCCCGTGCGTGGTCCGTGTGTAGACCGCGCCCATGCCGGCGGCCAGCATCTCCTCCCGCTCGTCGGGGAAGCGCTCGGGGTCGACGACCAGACGGGACAGCCGGTTCACGAACGTCCAGGGCCGGGTCGCCGACCGGGCGGCGGCTTGCTCGGCGATCCGGTCCGTGTGCGTGTCGGTGATGTGGTCCAACTCCCGTGTCAGAGAGCGGTCGTTGAGAAGAATTTCGGCGCGTACGGCGGCCGGAATCTTCCGTGCACCGTGTGGCGCGTGCAGGATGACGGGGGAGTCCGGCGCCCCCGGGGTGAGCCGGTGGGGGGCCGTTGGATCGTTCATCAAGGGTCCTCGCTGGGGGTCGGATGCGCGTGCCGCACGCGTTCCAGTGTCTTCCTGTGTCGTAGTACATCCCGGCGGCGGGTGCGTGAGGACTTGGGCCCGCCTCGGACACGGCCGCGTGACGCGGGTGAAACAGCTCGTCCCTAATTTCTGTCGCCCGACAGGAATTCGCCCTTCGCGCGCCGCGTGTGCGAAAGCTCGCGCCGCTTGTGTGAAAGCAGGTTGCCGCCATGACGAGCACCGCCTCCGCCGATGTCCGCCCGGATCCGCCGCACTCCCCCGACGACCGCTCCCTGACCGCGTTCGGTTACCGCCAGGAACTGCACCGCAGCCTGGGGCGGTACGCCTCGTTCGCCGCCGGCTTCTCCTTCATCTCGGTCCTCACCACGGTCTTCCAGTTCTTCGCGTTCGGGTACTCGTTCGGCGGTCCGGTCTTCTTCTGGACCTGGCCGGCGGTGCTGCTCGGCCAGTTGGCGGTGGCCGCCTGCTTCGCGGAGCTGGCCGCGCGCTATCCGCTGTCGGGCGCGATCTACCAGTGGTCGTCACGGCTGTCGAACCTCACCTTCGGCTGGTTCGCCGGCTGGATCATGGTGATCGGGCAGATCGTGGTGGTCGCCGCGGCCGCACTCGCGCTGCAGATGGTGATGCCCGCGATCTGGTCGGGCTTCCAGCTCGTCGGCGGCGACCCGACCCCGACCAGCGCCACCGGAGCGGCGAACGCGGCCGTCCTGGGCGTGATCCTGCTGCTGCTCACCACTGTCGTGAACGTGCTCGACAACCGCGTGCTGTCCCTGGTCAACCGGGTCGGCGTCACGGCCGAGATCATCGGCGCCGCGCTGATCATCGTGCTCCTGCTGACCCACGCCGAGCGCTCCCCCGGCATCACGTTCCACACCGCCGAGGGCAGCACCGGGCTGCTCGGAGCGCTGCTGGTGGGCTCGTTCATGGCGGCGTACGTGATGATCGGGTTCGACAGCGCGGGCGAGATGAGCGAGGAGACCCGCCATCCGCGCCGCACCGCGCCCCGCACGATCCTCACCGCCCTCGGCGCGGCCGGTCTGCTCGGCGGTCTGATCGTCCTCGGCGGACTGCTCGCGGCGCCCAGCCTCACCGACGGCAAGCTGGGCGTGGACGGCCTGAGTTACGTCCTGACCAGCAGCCTCGGCGACGGGGTCGGCCGGCTGCTGCTCGCCGACGTGGTGGTGGCGATCACGGTGGCCACGCTCGCCATCCAGACGTCCGCGTGCCGCATGCTCTTCTCCATGGCCCGCGACGGCCAACTCCCCTTCGCCACAAGGCTCGCCAGGGTCAACCCCCGCACCGGCATGCCGAGCGCCTGCGCCCTGGTCGTAGGCCTCCTCGCCGCCGCGCTCCTCCTCCTCAACTTCACCTCACCGGACGCGTTCCTGGCCATCGGCACCACCTGCATCGTGATGCTGTACCTGGCGTACGCGATGGTCACCGGCCCGCTCCTGGTACGACGTCTGAAGGGCGCCTTCACGACCGACGACACCGACGAGACCGGCAAGCCCCTCTTCACCCTCGGCCGCTGGGGCATCCCCATCAACGCCTTCGCCCTCCTCTACGGCCTCTTCATGACCCTCAACCTGGCCTGGCCCCGCGCCGAGGTCTACGACCCGTCAGGCGGACACTGGTGGTTCCAGTGGTTCACGGTGCTGTTCTTGGTGGTCACGGTGGGGCTCGGAGTTCTGTACCGGCTGACGCGCGCACGACGCGTGCACTCTGCCGAGTGAGCCTGATCCGCGATCCGGTTTCAGCCAGGCGATCCTTACGGCGCCTCCAGGTGGTCCGCGGTGGCCGATCCAGCGGGGTGGCCTTGCGGGCGGCCCGTTGGACAAGCCCGCCGCATTGGCGAGACTTCGACCTGGCTCAAGGCCGACCGCCCCTGCCTGTATCCAGCACGAAATCCGATGCGACAGGGACAATCGATGCTGCTGCGAGGGGAAACGGCTTGAGAGTCCTTGCCATTGTGGCCAGAACCAGCCATTCCTTAAAGGGACCGCGCATCGCACCATAAGGTGTATGAGTAGCGACACCTGCACATGGAATCTGTCAGTGCCGAGTGTGTTGTGCCCTTTTCCAGTCACATACGACGAGACTGCCGCGCGCAGGGCGGACGAGGAGATCGCTGCTTGGGCGCTGAGCCTTGATCTCTTCCCGGGGCAGCGGGCCGAGCTGAACGGATACCGGTTCGGCACGTTCGCGGCGTTGACGCACCCTGACGCGGTCGACCACGATCACCTGATGCTCGCGGCCCGCAACATGACCGCCCTGTTCGCCGCGGACGATCACTATTGCGACGAGAAAATCGAAGGCGTCAGCCTCGCCATGAGCGCCTCCCGGCTCGCGGGGTCGTTGACCGCCCTGGAGAACGGATCCCGGCTGCCCGACTGCCCCTCGATCGAGGGCTTTGTCGGCAGTGACCCAGTGACGCGTGCGCTCCGCGCGACCGCAGAACACATCACACGCCTGGGCACGCCGGCGCAAGTAGGCCGTCTGCGCCACGAGACGATCGCCACGTTCCTGGCGATGGCGGCGGAAAACGCCTGGCGTATCGCCGGGCATGTTCCCGATCCCGCGGAGTACCTGGCGCATCGCAAGTACAACGGGGCCATGGCCTGCCTGGTACTGATCGATGCCGTCGGCGGCTACGAACTGCCCGTACGCGACTGGGAAGAGCCTGGTGTCCGGTCTCTTTCGCTCGCCGCCTCATTGATGATCATGCTGGTGAACGATCTGTACTCGGTCGCCAAAGAAAGCGCCGACATCGGCAGCCACAGCTTGCCCACCGTGCTCTCCGCACGCCACGGATGGTCTCTCGAACGGAGCATGTGCGCGACCGGCGAACTCCACGACCGCCTCATGCGTGAGTATCTGCGTCTGGAACCCGACGTCGCGCGCCACGCCTCACCCGAACTCGCCCGCTACCTCGCCGGACTGCGGCACTGGATGCGGGGAAATCTCGAATGGCACACCCTCACCGGACGGCACAACCGTCGCGCGGGACGCCCTACCCCCAGGACCGGGCCTCATGGTCCCACCCATCACCGGATGAGGGCCGACGTGCACTACTCGGCCGCTGGTGTCTGTCCACACTGCGGAGACCGCCACAACGCGGCCACAGCGGTTGCGTAGACCCACCACGACCGGGCGATGAGGGCCGGCCCGGCATGCCGCGCCCCTCGTATGCTTGATCGTGATGAGACGCCGTACCCCGCCCCCGCCCTCTCCCCTGCCGCAGCGCGACGGGGTGGATCCGGTGCGGGTGCGGTTGCCGGCCGGGGACGCGTGGGCGACCGTGCGGGATCATCTCGTGGCGCGGCTCGCGGCCGGGCCAGGGGTGATCGACGGAATGCTCGACGCGGGGCGGATCGTGGACGTCACCGGGCGTCCGGTGCCGCGGGACATGGCGTACGTGCCGGGCATGTTCGTGTGGTTCCACCGGGAGCTGCCCCACGAGGAGCAGGTGCCGTTCGAGGTCGGCGTCCTTTACCGGGACGAGCACGTGGTGGTGGCCGACAAGCCGCACTTCATGGCCACCACCCCGCGCGGCAGCCATGTCGCCGAGACGGCCCTGGCGCGGCTGCGGAGGCAGCTGGGCATCCCGACGCTGGGCGCGGCGCACCGGCTGGACCGGCTCACGGCCGGGGTGGTGCTGTTCACCGTGCGGCCCGAGGAGCGCGGCGCGTACCAGTCGCTGTTCCGGGACAAACGGGTGGCGAAGGAGTACGAGGCCGTGGCGCCGTACGACCCCGTGCTGGTCCTGCCCCGCACTGTGCGCAGCCGGATCGTCAAGGAACGCGGGGTCGTGGCGGCCCGCGAGGTCGAAGGCGAGCCCAACGCCGTCAGCCGGGTCGAGCTGCTGGAGCACCGGAACGGGCGTGCCCGGTACCGGCTGCTACCGCGTACCGGGCAGACGCACCAACTGAGGGTGCACATGAGCGCGTTGGGGGTGCCGATCCTCGGCGATCCCCTCTATCCGACGGTCACCGGGCCCGTGCCGACCGGTGACTTCCGGCGTCCGCTCCAACTGCTGGCGCGGGCCCTGGAGTTCACCGACCCGGTCACGGGGCGCGATCACCGGTTCGTCAGCCCACGGGTGTTGCGGGCCTGGTCGTCGTATGAGGAGTGGGCGGGGTAGCCCCGGTGGGGCGGGGTAGCCCCGGTGCCCGGTCGGCTCAGTTGCGGCGCCACCAGCGCAGGAGACGCCGGTACAGGCCTGGCCGGCGGGCCGGTTCGGGCGACGCCGACGTCGGCGTGGGCTCATCGGCCGGAACCGCGGGTTCCGAAGCCGTGGGCTGTGACTGCTCCGTGCTGACCTGCCAGTTGTTCGGGCGCAGCGGCGCCACCGGCTTGACGGTGGGCCGCTCCATGACCTCCTCCGGGGTCTTCGGCTCGAACTTCACCGGCAGTTCCACCAGGTGCCGGTTCCCGATGGACGACCGCCAGCGCAGCTCGTGCTCCCCGCAGGCGAGTTGGATGTCCGGAACCCGGGCCAGCAGCGCCTCGACGCCGACGTCGGCGATGGAGCGGCCGATGTCCTGGCCCGGACACTCGTGGGGGCCACCGCTGAAGGCCAGGTGGGCGCGGTTGCCCTGCATGTTGGCCTTGAGGTCGGGGCGTACGCGCGGGTCGACGTTGCCCGGTGCGATGCCGAGGAGGAGTCCGTCGCCCTGACGGATGCGCTGGCCGCCCAGCTCGGTGTCCTGCTTGGCGAAGTAGGCGAAGACGGTGCTGAACGGCGGCTCGTCCCACAGGGACTGTTCGACCGCCTCGGGCACGGTCATCTGGCCGCCGTTCAGCTGGGCGCGGAAGCCCGGGTCGGTGAGCACCACGCGCAGTACGTTGGCGAGGAGGTTGGCGGTGGCCTCGTACGCGGCGATCAGGACGACCCGCAGGTGCTGGCCGATCTCCTCGTCGTTGAGCCCCGCCGGGTGGTTGATGAGGTGGCTGGTGAAGTCGTCCTGGGGCTCGGCCCGGCGGCGGGCGGTGAGCCGCATCAGGACATCCATGACGTACTGGTTGCTGGCGATCGCGGTCTCGGTGCCCTTGAGCATGTCGCGGGCGGCCTGCACGATCCGGTCGCCGTACTCCTCGGGCATGCCGAGGATCTCGCACATCACCGCCATCGGCAGGTGCTCGGCGAACTGGCTGACCAGGTCAGCCCTGCCGTCCTCGCAGAACTGGTTGACGAGGTGCTGGGTCGCACGGTTGATGGAGCGGCGGATGCTCCGGTAGTCGATGGTCGACATGGCGCCGGTGACCGCCCCGCGCAGCCGCAGGTGCTCTTCGCCCTCGGCGTGACAGCAGATGGGCTGCCAGGCGAAGTGCGGCATGAGCGGGTGGTCGGGCTTGACCGTGCCGTCCTGCATGGGGGTCCACAACCGGCTGTCCTTGCAGTACTGCGAGGGGGTGCTCACCATGTGCAGGTTCTCGCCGTGGCCGAGCACCACCCAGATGGGCACGTCGTCGTGGAGCAGTGCCGGGGCCACCGCACCATGTTCGGCGCGGAGTTTCTCGTACACGGCTCCCAGGTCCTCCGCCTCCGGGCCGTACAGCCGGCGCAGGCTGCCGGGGCCATTGCCGTGGGCGGGGCAACCGGGGGGCGGACCGAGCTTGGGGTCGTCCGTACTGGTCGGGGAGTGGGTTTCAGGCGTCACGAATGTCGCTCCGAACTGAAGTGGATCCGGTGTCTGGGGAGTTGGTGAGCGACCGGGAGGGGACTGGCGTGCGGGACAACACGGCTCCCGGTCGTGGGACTCGTACGGTGTGTGGCTCAGGGAACTCGTGGAACCCGCGCGGGGCTCATGTCGACGCCGCCGACATCGCCAGGGAGTGCAGGAAGCTCATCAGCGTCATCAGGACGTCCCGGCTGGACGCCCGGCGCCGTGCGTCGCAGCGGACGATGGGAATCTCCTCCGCGAGGTCGAGCGCCTGGCGGAGCTCGTCGAGGGCATAGCGAGGCGCGTCCGGGAAGTCGTTGACGGCGACGACGAAGGGCACACCGCGCTCCTCGAGGCGGCCCATGACGTCGAAGCTGACCTCCAGCCGACGGGTGTCGACCAGGACGACCGCGCCGAGGGCGCCCTCGAACAGTCCGTTCCACAGGAACCAGAAGCGCTCCTGCCCCGGGGTGCCGAACAGATAGAGCACCAGCTGGTCCGTGATGCTGATGCGGCCGAAGTCCATGGCCACGGTGGTGGCCGTCTTGGACTTGGAGCCGTAGTTGTCGTCGACTCCGATGCCGGCCTGCGTCATGGTCTCCTCGGTCGTCAGCGGTTTGATCTCGCTGACGGACCCCACCATGGTCGTCTTGCCGACTCCGAAACCGCCCACGATCACGATCTTCGCCGCGGCCTGTGCGGTGTGCGGCAGGTGGTCCTCGGTCCGTGGACCCGTGATGGTGTCAGAGCTTTTGAAGTCCATGCATCACCGCTTCGAGGAGGGAACGGTCTGCTCGCGCCTGCCGGATGACCGGTGCGCGCGCCTGTACCAGTTCGGCCGTCAGCAGCTCGGTGAGCAGGACGGTCACCACGCTGATCGGCAGGTTGAGATAGGCCGAGATCTCGGCCACGGAGAGGGGAGCCTGGCAGAGCCGGAGCAGCGCCGACTGTTCCGGAGCGGCGGAGCGCGGTGGATCGGCGCGCGCCACGATCAACGTGACGAGGTCGATCGGGGCCCGCTCGCCGTCCTCTCCGGTGAGGATGTAGAGCCGCTCGGGGGGGCGCTCCCCTTCTCCGTCCTTGGGCCCCTCCAACTCCAGGGGCGGCGGAGGTGGCTCCTGTTTGGGGTGGCGTCGTCGGCGTTGCGGAGGAGTCATACGGTCTGCCCGTTCCGCCGCGGCGGACTGGTCAGATGGGAGCCGATGCGGTCGACGAGGTCGCGCATACGGTTGCTCATCAGCCCGGGCTCGGCGATCTCGTTGGCGAGCACCGCGAGGTAGGCGTTGGATCCGGCGGCCATCAGATAGAAGTAGCCGCCGTTGATCTGGATGATGACCATCCGCATCTCGCCGTCGCTCTGCGGAATCTCACTGGCGACGGCGCCGGCCAGGCTCTGCAGGCCCGCGCAGGCGGCGGCGACCCGGTCGGCGGCGTCCGGGTCACCGCCGTAGCGGGCGATGCGCAGGCCGTCGGCGGAGAGCACCACGATCTGCTGGATGCCCGGCACGCCGTCGGCCAGATCCTTGAGCATCCAGTCGAAATTGGCTCGCTGCTGGATCACTTGAGATCCCCCTCGTCGCCGGCCTCGCTGTGGGCCGACTCGTTGTTCGCGGTGGAAGCGGTGAACCCGGTGGCCGCGCTGGACTCGGCCGGGGCGGCCGCGTCGTTCGGGTTCCTGGTGGCGGCCTTGGGATCCGGGTCGCGCTTGAGTCCCTCCATGAACGCCTCGACCCACAGGCCGGGAGGCGGCAGTTCCTTCTTCGGTTCGGGCTCGGGCTGCCACACGGGCGCGGCGGCCATCGCGGCTTCGGCCGCTGCCTCGGCCGCGGCTGCCTCGGCGTACCGCTGGCTGAGCGGGATGGTCATCCGGCTGCGGCGCTGCGGCAGGCCGTTGGCCGTCCACTCGGTGACGACGGGGACGTCGTCCTCCATGCCCGGGGCCATCTCCTCCGCGGAGCTCGGGATCCGCGGTCCGGTGGTCGGGCGGCGGCGCTTGGGCTTGCGGTCGGGGCCCTCGACGCCTCCGGTGTCCATGGTCGGCACGGCGGCGGCGCCGATGCCGTGGGCGAGACCGGGTGCGGGCTCCTCGGTGAGCATGTTGCGTGGTACGACGACCACGGCGCGGACCCCACCGTAGGCGGACGGCCTGAGCGAGATCTTCATCTTGTACATCGTGGACAGTCGGCCCACGACGGCGAGGCCGAGGCGCGGGCTGCCGCCCATGTCCTGGATGTCCTCGCCCCGCTGGGCCTTTTTGAGCATGTCCTCGACCTTGGCGCGGGACTCCTCGTTGAGGCTGACGCCGCCGTCCTCGATCTCGATGGCGATGCCGGTCTGCACCTCGATGGCGGTGACGTGCACCTTGGTGTGCGGCGGCGAGTAGCGGGTGGCGTTGTCGAGGAGTTCGGCGCAGGCGTGGATGACCGGTTCGACGGAGACGCCGTTGACGTTGACCTTGGCGATCGAGTGCAACTCGATGCGGCGGTACTCCAGGATGCGGGACATGGCGCCGCGCAGGCAGCTGTAGAGCGGGACGGGCTTGGGCCACACACGGCCGGGGCGGCTGCCGCCGAGGACGGCGATGGAGTCGGCGAGCCGGCCGATCAGCGCGGTGCCGTGGTCGATGCGCAGCAGGTCGTCGAAGACCTCAGGGTTGCGCCCGTGGTCCTCCTCCATCTCCCGGAGTTCCTTGTTCTGCTGGTGCACGATCGCCTGGACACGTCGGGCGATGTTGACGAAGGAACGCTGCGAGGAGTCGCGCATCGCTGTCTCGCGGTCGATGACGTCGAGCACCGTGTACAGCACGTCACGCTGGGACTTGGGAAGTTCGCGCCACTCGGCGTCACCGTCGATGACATGACGAATCACCTCTGAGGGGGATTCTCCGCCGCGCAGTCGGTACAGCGCGGCGGGCAGGATCTCCTTGCCCAGCCGGGTGAACTCCTGGTCGTGGGCGGCGATGCGCTGTTCGAGACTGGCGGTCCGCCGCCCTTGTTCGGCGCGGAGTTGGCGGACCGTACGACGGCGTCCGCGCACCGCGATGACCGCGACCGCGACCAGCAGGAGCGTCGCGACGGTGCCGCACAAGCCGACGGCGAGCCGGACCGACCCCGTCACCAGGGAGACGGTGGTCCCGGTCGCCGCGGCCATCAGTATCGCCGGTAGCAACAGCACGCGCACGTCGGGAAGTTCACGGCCACCGGGAGGCGATTGAACACTCACCATGTATGCCCTCTAAAGACAGATCGGCTGAAGGTCAGGGACTTATGGGGGACTTGCTGATGGTTCTTCCGCAGTTCAAACTGCGTCTTCGGTATTTTTTGGAACAAGCGCACGATTACATCTCAACTCGGTGCGCTGCGGGCGAGCTTAGTCCGACCGGATCATCGCTGTGTCATATTCAGCAACCGCCTGAAACCACCCTCGCAACTGGGGTACGCTCTGGTCGTTTACACACAGGGCAGCCGTTCGAACGCATTGCGTAACGGCGAACGAGCGTACGAGAATCGCCCCTTGACAGGGTGAGACGGGACGCAAAGGCGCAGGTGAGCCGCGCTCCGGCTCAGACCCCGGCGATCCGCAACGCGGCATCCGCCGTGGCGTCGGCGAACGCGGACACAGGCCGGTCGGGGTCGGAGCGGTGGACGAGGATGACACCCTCGATCAGGCCGAACACCAGGTCCGTACGCAGGTCCAGCTCACTCTTGGCGAGCGCCGCGCCCGCCGCCGTCGCCGCGATCAACTGCCGATAGGCGTCCTTGAGTTCCGCCCGTACGGCGTGGAAGCCCGCGAAGCGTTCGGTGCGGACCTCCGGGAGGAGGTAGAGCCCGCCGAGGTTGTGCGGGCCGCCGCAGAGCAGTTGGACGTCGGTGCGGCACAGCTCCCACAGCCGGTCCTCGGCCGGGGTCGCGTCGTCCGCGAGCAGGCGGCGGGCCAGGGTCAGCGAGGGGGTGACCGTCGACTCCAGCAACTCGGCGAGGAGTTCCTCCTTGCCTGAGACGTAGTGGTACATCGACGCCTGTCGCATGCCGGCGCGGTCGGCCAGGGCGCGGGTGGAGGTGGCCGCGTAGCCATGAGTCGTGAACAACTCGGCGGCGGCCGCGAGCAGTTCGTCACGGGGCGAGAGGCCGGTGTCGGGCCGGTGTTCGGCCCGGGGCCTGCCGACCTTTCGCCCACCCGTGCCACCTGCGCTTCCCATGCGTTCGATCCTCGCACATGGGGCGCTGGAGCCTTTGGACGGTGGGTACGCGCGGGTCCTATGTGGCCGGTCGCGCCGTTCCCCGCGCCCCTTCGTGGCACCACCCTGGTGAGGGTTCGAGGGGCGGCCCCGTGAGCGTTCGATAACCGACCCGGAACCTCGGCGTCACGCCCTCGACGTCACCCACTCATAGTTTCTGTCGAGCGACAGAAATCACCGGAGCACCCGGAGGCCCCGCGATGGCGACAGCGACGACGTACGGAGCACGTGATCACGCCAGGGCGCAGGAGGGCACCCGCACCGAGGCGATGCCCGTCGTACCGGCGAGCAGTTGGCCGGAACCCCCCTGTGAGGCGAGCCGCCTGGTGTGGGCGGAGACGGTGGCGGGCGGCAACTACACGCACAGGGTGCTGGCCCGCGGCACGGAGTTCCGCCTGACCGATACGCACGGCGACGCCTGCGCGCATCTGCTGCTCCACCACGCCGACCGGCCCTGGGAGCGGCTGAACGTCGCGGACACGGTCAAGGTCCAGTGGAACGCCTACCTCGGCGAGGGCGTCCTGCTCCTGTCCGACCAGGGCCGCGTCCTCGCCTCGGTCGTCGCCGACACCTCGGGCCGGCACGACGCGCTGTGCGGCACCTCCACTCTCGTACGCAACACCGAGCGATACGGGGACGGCACCCCGCAGTCCCCCTCCCCCGCCGGGCGCGAGCTGTTCAAGCTCGCCGCCGCCAAGAACGGACTCGACCCGCGCGATCTGCCGCCCTCGCTCTCCTTCTTCCAGGGCGTGCGGGTACGCGACGACGGCACCCTCGACTTCACCGGCTCCGTCGGCCCCGGCGGCAGCGTGACGCTGCGCGCCGAGCAGGACGTGACCGTACTGATCGCCAATGTGCCGCATCCGGTCGATCCGCGCCCGGAGTACGTCAGCACCGCGCTGGAGGTCCTCGCCTGGCGCGCCCGGCCGACCCGGCCCGGCGACGCCCTGTGGGACGCCACCCCCGAGGGCCGCCGCGCCTTCCTCAACACCGCCGAGTTCCTCGCCGCGAGGGGGATCGCGTGAAGACCGTGGTCGTTCCCGCCCGCGCCGCCTGGTCGTCCGTGATCCGCGCCGGCGCCGCCCTCACCATCACCGATCTGCACGGAAACCAGGCCGTCGACTTCCTCGTGTACGACGCCCACGACACGTCCGTCCGCTACAGCGCCCCCGACACCATCCACGCGCAGGGCGGAATCTTCCTCACCACCGGCAGCGTGCTGATGTCCAACGAGCACACTCCGCTGATGACCGTGGTCGCCGACGACGTGGGCCGGCACGACACGGTCGGCGGCGCCTGCTCCAAGGAGTCGAACACCCTGCGGTACGGCCACCACACCTGGTCGCAGCACGCCTGCGTGGACAACTTCCTCGCGGAGGGCGCCAAACACGGCCTGGGCAAACGCGACCTCGTCTCGAACATCAACTGGTACATGAACGTGCCCGTCGAGAAGGACGGCACCCTCGGCATCGTCGACGGCATCTCCGCCCCGGGCCTCTCCCTGACCCTGCGCGCCGAACGCGACGTACTCGTCCTCGTCTCCAACTGCCCCCAGATCAACAACCCCTGCAACGGCTTCGACCCGACGGCGGTGGAGATGACGATCACCGAGGCAGGCGGCGCATGACCTTCGACACCCTGCTGGTCGCCAACCGGGGCGAGATCGCCGTACGCATCATCCGCACCGCCCGCGAACTCGGCCTGCGCACGGTCGCGGTGTACTCCGACGCCGACCGCGCCACGCCCCATGTCCGGCTCGCCGACGAGGCGGTACGGCTCGGCCCGGCGCCCGCGAAGGAGTCGTACCTCGACGCGGACCTGGTCCTGAAGGCCGCCAAGGACGCGGGCGCGGGGGCGATCCATCCCGGCTACGGCTTCCTCTCCGAGGACGCGGCCTTCGCCCGCCGCTGCGTGGACGCGGACATCGTGTTCGTGGGGCCGACCCCCGAGCAGCTGGAGCTGTTCGGCACGAAACACACGGCGCGGGCGGCCGCCGAGGCCGCGGGCGTCCCCCTGCTCCCCGGCACCGGGCTGCTGGCCTCGCTCGACGAGGCCCTCGACCGGGCCGCGGCCATCGGCTGGCCGGTGATGCTCAAGGCCACCGGCGGCGGAGGCGGTATCGGTATGGCGGCATGTCGATCCGTCGATGAACTGACCGAGGCCTGGGAGCGGGTGCAGCGCGTCGCCGCCGCTTCGTTCTCCGCGGCGTCTTCGTCAGGTGTCTACCTCGAACGCCTCGTCGAGCGGGCCCGCCATGTCGAGGTGCAGGTCTTCGGCGACGGCGACGGCCTCGTCGTCACCTTCGGCGACCGCGACTGCACCCTTCAACGCCGCAACCAGAAGGTCGTCGAGGAGGCCCCGGCCCCAGGCCTCCCCGACCATGTCCGCGCGCAACTGACCGCCTCCGCCCGCGACCTGTGCGCGAGCGTCGAGTACCGCTCCGCCGGAACCGTCGAGTTCGTATACGACACCGCACGCGAGGAGGCGTACTTCCTGGAGGTCAACACCCGCCTCCAGGTGGAGCATCCGGTCACCGAGGAGATCTACGGCGTCGACCTCGTCGCCTGGATGCTGCGCCTGGCGCGCGGCGACTCCGCCGTCGTCCAGGCCCCGGCGCAACCCCGCGGCCACGCCGTCGAGGCCCGCGTCTACGCCGAGGACCCGGCCCGCGAACACCGGCCGAGCGCGGGCCTGTTGACCCGGGTCGAGTTCCCGCAAGGTGTGCGCGTGGACGGCTGGGTGGAGACAGGTACCGAGGTCACGACGTCGTACGATCCGCTGCTCGCGAAGGTCGTCGCGTACAGCTCGGACCGCGCGCACGCGCTGCGGCGGCTCGACGAGGCGCTGGCCAGGACCCGCGTCGACGGCATCGAGACGAACCTGGGGCTGGTCCGGGCGGCGCTCACACAAAAGGACTTCGAGCAGGCCACCCACTCCACCGCGACCCTGGCATCGGTGAGCGACCCGACCCCGCGCATCGAGGTCGTCTCCGGCGGCACCCTCACCACCGTGCAGGACTGGCCAGGCCGCACCGGCTACTGGCAGGTCGGCGTGCCGCCCTGCGGCCCCATGGATGACCTGTCCTTCCGCCTGGGTAACCGGGCGCTCGGCAACTCCGACGGCGCCCCCGGCCTCGAATGCACCCTCCAGGGGCCGTCGCTGCGCTTCACCCACGCCACGACCGTCTGTGTGACGGGCGCCCCCGCCCCCGTGACCGTGGACGGCTCACCGGTCCGGCAGTGGGAGCCGGTGACGGTGCCCGCCGGAGCCGTGCTGGCCGTCGGCGCACCGGCGGAACACGGCCTGCGCACCTATGTGCTCTTCGCGGGCGACGGCCTGGACGTACCGTCGTTCCTCGGCAGCGCGGCCACCTTCACCCTGGGCCGCTTCGGCGGGCACGGCGGCCGCGCCCTGCGGACGGGCGACATCCTGCACGGCGGAGCCGTCACCGGGGGCTCACCCGTCCCGGTGGACGCGCGCCCCGAGTTCGGCTCCGTCTGGCAGGTGGCCGCCCTCGAAGGCCCGCACGCGGCGCCGGAGTTCTTCACCGAGGACGACATCCACGAGTTCTACGCCGCCGACTGGAAGGTCCACTTCAACTCGGCCCGCACCGGTGTACGGCTGGTCGGGCCGAAGCCGCGCTGGGCGCGCGGCGACGGCGGCGAGGCGGGCCTGCACCCCTCCAACATCCACGACACCCCGTACTCGGTCGGCGCCGTCGACTTCACCGGCGACATGCCGGTCCTGCTCGGTCCCGACGGCCCCTCACTGGGCGGCTTCGTCTGCCCGGCCACGGTGATCTCCACGGAACGCTGGAAGCTCGGCCAGTTCCGCCCCGGCGACACGGTCCGCTTCCGGCCGGTGTCCGACGACACCTCGCCCCGCCCGCCGATCGTCGACAGCGGCGTACTGGCCCGCGACGGCAATGTGACGTACCGCCGCAGTGGCGACGACAACCTGCTGGTCGAGTTCGGCCCCATGCAACTGGACCTCGCCCTGCGCATGCGGGTGCACGCCCTGATGGAGGCGGTGGCGGAAGCCGCCATCGACGGCGTCACCGACCTCACCCCCGGCATCCGCTCCCTCCAGATCCAGACGAACCCGGCCACCCTGCCCCCGTCCGAACTCCTCACACAGGTACGCCGGATCGCGGCGGCACTGCCCCCGGCGGACGAACTGGTCGTCCCCTCCCGCACCATCCACCTCCCCCTCTCCTGGGACGACCCCGCGACCCGCGAGGCCATCGCCCGCTACATGGCAGGCGTCCGCGACGACGCGCCCTGGTGCCCGTGGAACATCGAGTTCATCCGCCGCGTCAACGGCCTGGCGTCGGTGGCGGACGTCTACGACACGGTCTTCGACGCGGAGTACCTGGTCCTTGGCCTGGGCGACGTCTACCTGGGTGCCCCCGTGGCCACCCCGCTCGACCCCCGCCACCGCCTGGTGACGACGAAGTACAACCCGGCCCGCACCTGGACCGCGGAGAACTCCGTCGGCATCGGCGGCGCGTACCTCTGCGTCTACGGCATGGAGGGTCCCGGCGGCTACCAGTTCGTCGGCCGCACCACCCAGGTCTGGTCCCCCTGGCAGCAACGCGGCGCCTTCGAACCGGGCTCTCCCTGGCTGCTGCGCTTCTTCGACCGCATCAAGTGGTACCCGGTCGACGCGGAGGAACTCCTGAACCTACGGGCGGACATCGTGTCGGGCCGCTTCGTCCCGCGCGTGGAGGAGGGCGTCTTCTCCCTGGCCGACCACGAGACGTTCCTGGCGGAACACGCCGACTCCATAGCCGACTTCAGAGCCCGCCAGCAGTCCGCCTTCGCAGCGGAGCGGGCGGCCTGGGAAGCGGCAGGCGAGTTCACGAGAGCGGAGACCCCCACGACACCGCCGGCACCGCCCGCGCAGACGGAGATCCCGGCAGGCGGCCACCTGATCGAGGCCGAGTTCCCGGCGTCGGTATGGCAACTCCACGTCGACGTGGGCGACACGGTCACCCCCGGCCAGCCCCTCCTCACCCTGGAAGCCATGAAGATGGAGTCCCGAGTCGACTCCCCTGTGAACGGCGTGGTCCAGGAGCTGTTGACCATGCCGGGCACCCAGGTGGAGGCCGGCACGGCACTGGTCGTTCTGGCGCCGACAGGATCCCGGGCGCCCTGAAGCCGCCGCCGCGGTCTGTGGGCAGTCGTTCCGCAGGGCGATGGGGGCACCTCCCGCTCATGGGGGCACCTCCCGCTCGAGCGAAGTCGAGAGTGGGGGAGAAGCCGAGAGTGGGGGAGGGTGGGCACAGACCGCCCACCGGCCCGCAGCCGACCGCACCACCGAGCCAAGGAACACAGATGTCGCCCCAGCAGCACACCCTCACCAGAGTCCGTACGGCCTACGCCCGCATCGACGCCGTAAACCGCCCCGAGCTCTGGATCGACCTGCGCCGACAACCAGAGGTCGAGGCCGAGGCCCGCTCCATCGACGAACGTCTCGCCGCCGGCAACCACCTCCCCCTCGCCGGCCGCCTCTTCGCCGTCAAGGGCAACATCGACGTCCACGGCCTCCCCACCACCGCCGGCTGCCCGGCCTACGCGTACACACCGGAGTCCGACGCCCCCGTGGTCGCCCGCCTCCGCAACGCCGGCGCCATCGTCCTCGGCATCACCAACCTCGACCAGTTCGCCACAGGCCTCGTCGGCACCCGTTCCCCCCACGGCGCCGTCCGCAACGCCCACGACCCGACCCGCATCAGCGGCGGCTCCAGCTCGGGCTCGGCCGTAGCGGTAGCCCTCGGCATCGTCGACTTCGCCCTCGGCACGGACACGGCGGGCTCCGGCCGCGTCCCCGCCGCCTTCAACGGCATCGTCGGACTGAAGCCCACCCGAGGCCTGGTCCCCACCACCGGCGTCGTCCCGGCCTGCGCCTCCCTGGACTGCGTGACGGTGTTCGCCCGCACCCTCCCGGAAGCCGAACAGGCCCTCGCCCACATGGCCTCCCCGCCGTCCCGCGACCTCCCGCCCCTGCCCCAGCGCGCCCCCAGTCCCTGGCGCGTCGCCGTCCCCCCGCGCGACCAACTCGGCGAGCTGGACGAGGGCTGGGCGGAGGCATACGAGGCGGCAGTACACCAACTGGCCTCCGCAGGCGCGGAGATCCGCCCCCTCGACCTCACCCCCTTCACCGAGGCGGCGGCGATGCTGTACCAGGGCGCGTTCGTCGCCGAGCGCTACACAGCCGTAGGAAGCTTTATCGACAAGGCGATCACAGACGGAGTCGACTCCCTCGATCCCACCGTCGTCGGCATCATCACCCGCGCCCGCGACATCCCGGCCCACCAACTCTTCACCGACCAGGCCCACCTGGCCGACCTGCGCACCCGGGCCCTCACCGAACTGGCCGACGCGGACGCCCTGTTGCTGCCCACCACTCCGGGCCACCCCACCCTCGCCGAAGTGGCCGCCGACCCGCTGGGCTCGAACGCCCGCCTGGGCCGCTTCACCAACTCCACGAACCTCTTCGACCAGGCCGCGGTGGCCGTCCCGGCGGGCGAGGCGAACGGCCTCCCCTTCGGCGTCATGCTGATCGGACCGGCGTTCACGGACGCCCGCCTGGCCCGCATCGCCGCGCTCCTCCAACCGGAGCCCCAGCTGGCCGTGGTGGGCGCCCACCTCTCGGACCAGCCGCTGAACCCTCAGCTCCTGTCCTTGGGCGCCCACCTGGAACGAACGACCACAACGGCCCCGGTCTACCGCCTGCACGCCCTGCGAACGACCCCACCCAAGCCGGGCCTGGTCCACGCGGGCGAGGACGGCGCCTCAATCGAGACGGAGGTATGGCGCCTCCCCGCAGAAGGCCTGGGCCGCCTACTGGCGGCCCTTCCCCGCCCCATGACCCTGGGCACGATCGAACTCTCCGACGGCACCCATGTCCCCGGCTTCCTCTGCGAGCCTGACGCCCTGGCGGACGCCGAGGACATCACGAGGTACGGCAGCTGGCGCTCATATCTGAACCGCTGAGCAGGGACAGCATCCCCAGGGGCGCGGGGCTGTATCGATATGCGGCTCCGCCGCGTGCGCGCGACCAGCCACCGACTACCCGTCAGCCGCCAGATAACAACTACCCCACCGACGAGTAGGCGACCACCCCACGCAACAGCCCATCCACAGCCTTACGCGCACTCTTCCCCACGCTCGACCCGGAGGGCGCCGCGGCCGAGATCTGCCCCAGCACATCGATCACCTGCTTGCACCACCGCACAAAGTCCCCGGCCGGCATCTCCGCCTCCCGAAGCACCTCGTCGAGTCCCTTCCCCGACGCCCACATGTACGCGGCCCAGGCGAAGCCGAGGTCGGGCTCACGCTGCCCGACCCCTTCGCTCTGCGTGATCCGGAACTCCTCCTCCAGCGCGTCCAGCCGCCCCCAGATCCGCACCATCTCCCCCAGCGCGGCCTTGGCATTGCCGGACGGCAGCTTCGGCGCCATCGCGTCATCGCCGACCCGGGCCTCGTACACGAGCGCCGAAACACACGCCGCGAGCTCAGCCGGGCCCAGGCCCTCCCACACACCGGCCCGCAGGCACTCACTCGCGAGCAGATCCAGCTCACCGTAGAGCCGTGCGAGCCTCTTCCCGTGCTCGGTGACCTCGTCACCCCGCAGGTAGTCCAGCTCGGTCAACAGGGCGACGATGCGATCAAAGGTCCGCGCGATCGTGTTCGTTCGCCCCTCGATACGCCGCTCCAGCTGCGCGGTGTCCCGCTTGAGCCGGTAGTAGCGCTCGGCCCAACGGGCGTGGTCCTCACGGTCGTTGCAGCCATGGCACGGATGGGCCCGCAGCTCGGTCCGCAGCCGCGCTATCTCGCGGTCGTCGGCGGCGGCAGCCCTCCGCTTGCGGTGCCGGTCAGGCACGAGATGCCCGGCCTTGGTGCGCAGCGCGGAGGCCAGATCCCGTCGCGACTGGGGCGAGCGCGGGTTGAAGGACTTCGGGATCCGCATCCTCTCCAGGGCCTCGACCGGCACCGGGAAGTCCATCGACGCCAGCCGCTTGACCTGCCGCTCGGCGGTCAGCACCAGCGGACGCGGCCCGTCGTGGTACTCGAAGCCCCGGTGGCCGTTGGACCGCCCGGCGGGCAGCCCGGGGTCCAGGACCAGCGCGAGTCCGGCGTACTTGCCGGTCGGGACATGGATGACGTCCCCGGGCTTGAGCTTCTCCAGCGCCACGGCGGCCTCGGCACGCCGCTGGGCCGCTCCCTGCTTGGCCAGCTCGGTCTCGCGGTCCTTCAGCTCCCGCCGCAGGCGCGCGTACTCCTCGAAGTCGCCGAGGTGGCAGGTCATGGACTCCTTGTAGCCCTCCAGACCCTCCTCGTTGCGCTGCACCTGCCGGGAGATCCCGACGACGGACTTGTCGGCCTGGAACTGCGCGAACGACGTCTCCAGCAATTCGCGGGACCGATGCCGCCCGAACTGCTCGACCAGGTTGACCGCCATGTTGTACGACGGCTTGAAGCTGGAGCGCAGCGGATACGTACGCGTACCCGCGAGGCCGGCCAGATGATCGGGGTTCATGCCGCGCTGCCACAGCACGACCGCATGCCCCTCCACATCGATGCCACGCCGGCCGGCCCGCCCCGTCAACTGCGTGTACTCACCCGGTGTGATGTCGGCGTGCTGCTCGCCGTTCCACTTGACGAGCTTCTCCAACACCACCGAGCGGGCGGGCATGTTGATGCCGAGGGCGAGGGTCTCGGTGGCGAACACGGCCTTGACCAGGCCGCGTACGAAGAGCTCCTCGACGACCTCCTTGAACGTCGGCAGCATGCCCGCGTGGTGGGCCGCTATGCCGCGCTCCAGGCCTTCCAACCACTCGTAGTAGCCGAGGACGTGCAGGTCTTCGGCGGGGATCGACGCCGTGCGCTCCTCGACGAGGGCGCGCACTCTGAGCCGGGCGTCGTCGTCGTTGAGCCGGAGCCCCGCGTACAGGCACTGCTGTACGGCGGCCTCGCAGGCGGCGCGGCTGAAGATGAAGGTGATGGCGGGCAACAGGCCTTCGGAGTCGAGCCGTTCGATCACTTCGGGCCGGCTCGGGATCCACACCCTGGAACGCTGTCTGCGCTCGCGCTCACGGTCGGCCTCGCGCATGGCGCGGCCGCGCCTGCGGTCCTGGAAGGAGGGGCGGCTGGCCTCCATGCGCGCCATGCGCGTGAGGTCGGGGTTGACGGCCTTCTTGTGGCCCTCGCCCTCCTCGAAGAGGTCGTGCATCCGCCGCCCGGCGAGGACGTGCTGGAACAGCGGCACGGGCCGGTGCTCGGAGACGATCACCTCGGTGTCGCCGCGCACGGTGTCCAGCCAGTCGCCGAACTCCTCGGCGTTCGACACGGTCGCCGACAGCGAGACGAGGGTGACGGACTCCGGGAGGTGGATGATCACTTCCTCCCATACGGCCCCGCGGAAGCGGTCGGAGAGGTAGTGCACCTCGTCCATGACCACGTGGCCGAGACCGATGAGGGTCTGGGAGCCCGCGTACAGCATGTTCCGCAGCACCTCGGTGGTCATCACGACCACGGGGGCGTCGGAGTTGACGCTGTTGTCGCCCGTGAGCAGGCCGACCTTCTCGGCGCCGTAACGGCGGCACAGGTCGGCGTACTTCTGGTTCGACAGTGCCTTGATGGGGGTCGTGTAGAAGCACTTCTTGCCCTGCCGGAGGGCGAGGTGGACGGCGAACTCGCCGACGATCGTCTTGCCCGAGCCGGTGGGGGCGGCCACGAGCACGCCCTTGCCGGCTTCCAGCGCCTGGCAGGCCTCGATCTGGAAGGGGTCGAGACCGAAGTCGTACATCTCGCGGAAGGACGCGAGCGCGGTGGCCTGCTCGGCAGCGCGCCTACGTGCTGCCGCATACCGCTCGGCCGGGGAGAGGTCCTCTGTCATCGTGCTTTCGAGCGTACCGGGCCCCACTGACAACAGGACGATCATTATCCGGATATCTGCCCGCGCGCAGAAGCGGCCGGGTGCGCCCCGTGGGCGCCCCGGCCGCGTACAGCCCGTGTCTCAGGTGACGTCGTCGTAGCCGTTGATCCGCTCGTGCTCGGGGTCCGCCTGGGACGGCAGCGACCGGCTGGCGGAGACCGCCTCGACCTCGCCGATGGCCTCGGGGGTGAGATCCAGTTCGGAGGCCTCGTCGTCGTCGGGCTCCAGGGCCTCGCGACGCCGCTTGCGCTTGTCGTTCACCAGGGCGAAGCCGGTGGCGAGGAAGTAGAGCAGGATGATCGGCGCGGCGAGCGCGATCATCGACACGGGGTCGACCGTGGGCGTGGCGAAGGCGGCGAACAGGGTGACACCCATGATCATGGGCCGCCACCAGCCCAGCATCCGGCGCCCGGTGACCATGCCGGTCATGTTCATCATGACCAGCAGCAGCGGCAGTTCGAAGGCGAGCCCGAAGACGATCACCATGCGGGTCACGAGGTCCAGCAACTCGTCCAGGGGCAGCAGGTTGACGGCGCCGTCGGGAGTGAAGCCGATCATGACCTCGGCGGCCGCGGGCAGCACGTGGTACGAGAAGTAGGCGCCCATCATGAACAGCGGGAAGCCCGCCGCGACGAAGGCCGTCGAGTAGCGCTTCTCGTGCCGGTGCAGACCGGGCGCAATGAACGCCCAGAGCTGGTAGAGCCAGACCGGGCTGGCGATGACGACACCGGCCGTCAGCGACACCTTGATCATCAGCGTGAACGGGCCCATCAGGCCCGACATCGTGATGTTGCCGCAGGCCCCCTTGCTCTGCTTGGCGAGCTCCGTGAACGCCTTCGTACAGCCGACGGACTCCTGGACGGGCCGGGTCAGGAAGTTGATGATCTCCTGATAGAAGACCAACCCCACCACCGCGGCCAGCATGATGGCCAGGATCGACTTGCCCAGCCGGTTGCGGAGCTCACGAAGGTGCTCCACGAGGGGCATCCGCCCCTCGGGGTCCTTCTCCTTCTTGCGGGCAGACTTGAGCAACCCACGTCCTCATCTCGTGCGGCAGGCCGGAAGACTTGTCCGGCCTTGTGTCAGCGCTTGGTCGTGTCCGTCGGCTCGGCGACCGGGCGGGAGCTGGTCACGTCACCGGGGGCGGCCTGGATGGTGCGCTGAGCCGGAGCCTCGCCGGGGGTGGGCGGAGCGGACGCGGCCGTGGTGTCCTCCTGACCGTCCGACTTCATCGCCTTGGCCTCGCTCTTGAGGATGCGCGCGGACTTGCCGAGCGAGCGCGCCATGTCCGGAAGCTTCTTCGCGCCGAAGAGCAGGATGATGACGACGAGGATGAGAATGATCTCGGTGGGGCCGAGCTTTCCGAACATATGTCTTTACCTTCTCACCGAGGCAGCAGGTGGGGGCTGTCCGACCGGTCGGACATGTGTCCGAACAATCGTGTTGGCAGCGATCGTAACGCTCAGGGGTGAATGCGAGGCAATCCCTGTGCGTACTCCCGATTCGCGACTCGGGCCTCGTTCTCCGTGCCGCGACAGGCAGCGTACCTGCCGATGGTGTGAAGGTGACAGGGCGAAGTGGCACATATGGCACCCGGCAGCCAACTCACAGCAGGCTCGGCCGGAACTCACAGAGCGTCCACAGAGCGGGCCGCGCTCACCGTCGCCCGCTCCAGCTCCTCCGCCGCCCGATTGATCCGCCGAGCCGACTCCGCGACCTGCCGCCCCAGCCGCTGAGCCTCCACAAAGACCCGCACGGCAAGCACCCCCAGCACGGCAAGACCCACGAACCCCACGGCAACGGCAAACATCGGCCAGAACATGGCGACGACCCTAGGGCCTGCCCGGCGGATCCGGCCAGCGACGCGGGGCCTGGCACGCGCATCTGCCGCGTTGTCGTCAGTCGCCGACGCTCCGCGTCGACTCCTTCCACCGCCTTGCAGCTGCACGCACCAGGCCCCGCTCACCCCCGGTCACAAGGTCCCCGGCACAACCGCCGGCCTGATCCGCCGGGCAGACCCTAGCCCGCCGAATGCAGCCGCAAGGTCCTGACCCCGCCCCCGGTCAGCAGCTCGACGATCCGTTCCCCGGCCGGCTTACGGACGGCGACGCCGCACTCGGGGCAGGTGAAGGAGTAGAAGGTGGTGTTGCTGGTGGCGCCGATGGCGAGGCGGAGGGCGCTCGCGCCCAACTCGAAATTGGCCCGGCAGTCGGGGCAGCCGGCTCTGAAGACCACGTCGACCGCCCTCTTCATACCCGCGAAGGCGACCGCCACGGACATCTCCTGCACGCCCTGCACACCAGACATAGCCGAACCGCCGCTCACAACCCCCGCGCCTCCCTTGTGTGGTCGTTCGTCGCCCCCGGATCGCCCTCGCGGCTCACTCACGCCCGTCGTACCGCCGCCGGTCCTGGACCCCGGCCACCTCGCCGAGCGAGCCCCGCGGCCCGTCGTACGCGGGTACGACCTCGTCGTAGGCCGCCAGCGCCTCACGGGCCGCCCGGCGGGCGCTGTCCGCGAGGTCCGCGGGCGAGACGATCCGGCCGTCGCGCCCGAGCCGCAGCGCGAGGCGCCGCAGCGAGGCCGGGTCGGGCGTCCGCAGAGAGATCCGCAGCCCACCCTCCGGCAGCTCATCGGCGCTGTCGTGCGGGTAGTACTCGGCGACCCAGCGCCCGCCCGGACCGACCTCCACCACGACCTCCGGGTCCTCGGCGGCGGGCTGCACCAGCGCCTCCGACAGATCCCGCAACTCGATCTCGGGCGGCGCGGACGGCTCGTCGAGGATCTTGATCTCGGCGACCCGGTCCAGCCGGAACGTACGGCGCGCCTCGGAGCGACGGCACCAGGCCTCGACGTACGTGTGCCCGACGCTGACCAGACGGATCGGGTCGATCTCGCGTTCGGTGACCTCGTCACGGGCCGGCGAGTAGTAGCGGATCCACAGGCGGCGGCGCTCCGAGATGGCCCGGTCGACGTCCGCGAAGACCCCGCCCTCCGATTCGAAGGTCACCGAGAGCCGTGAGCTGGCCCCGGCCGCCTCGCCCGCAGCGGCCTCCACCTTCGCGGTGGCCCGCAGCAGCGCCTGCCGGTCGCCCTCGCGCAGCCCGGGCAGCGTGGCCACCGCGCGGGCGGCCACCAGCAGCGCGGTCGCCTCGTCGGCGGCCAGCCTGAGCGGCTCGGCGGTCTCCGCGCCGAGCGCGGCCGGGTTGTGCCACCAGATGCGCTCGCCGTCGGTGTCGATGTCGAGCAGGTCACCCCCGCGGAAGCTGGTCCCGCACATGGGCAGCACATCGAGGTCCGAGACCAGCTCGTCCTCGGTGATCCCGAAGGCACGGGCGACGTCCTCGATCCGGGCGCCGGGCCGCTCCCGCAGATACGTCACCAGGGAGAGCATCCGCCGGGTCTGGTCGATGGCGTTCCCCGGCCGGGCCGGTTTTCCCACCACGTTCTTACGTCCCCTTCAGCCCTTGGCCACGGCACGCAGCCGGTCCACCACATCGGCCCGCAGCTCAGCCGGCTCCAGGACCACCACATCGGGCCCGAACTCCACCAGCCAGGCGTCCAGACCGTGCCCGTACGGAATCTCCAACTCGTCCCAGCCGTCCCCCAGTTCCCGCACGGCACTCGCCCTGGCCCGCAGCGGGTAGCCCGCGCCGGAGCGCAGCCGGATCAGCGCGGAGCGGTCCGCGGTCTCCCCCGCCCAGCTCGCGACCGTCTCCCGCACGGTGACGACGTCCGGGACCGGCGCGGTGAAGGCACTCCCCCGGCTGCGCACCTTGCCGGTGATCCGCGAGAGCCGGAAGACGCGCTCGGCGCCCCGGTCGCGGTCGAAGCCGGCGAGATACCAGTGGCCGCGCCAGCACTCGAGCGCCCACGGCTCGACATGGCGGGGCTCGGGGCGGGCGGCGGTGGCCTTGCGGTAGTCGAAGACGACCGGGCGGCGGTCGCGGCAGGCCAGCATCAGCGGCTCGAAGGCGGCCTCGTGCACGGGGATGCGCGGCTCCAGCGCGCCATGGGCCTCGTACGGGTCGACGTCCTCCGGAAGCCCCGCCGCGCGCAGCTTCTGCAGGGCGCCGCTCGCGGCACCGGCGAGCCGGGCCTGCTGCCAGACCTTGGCCGCGACACCGAGGGCGGCGGCCTCCTCGGCGTCGAGGGTGATCGGCGGAAGGCTGTTGCTGTCGCGGCGGGCCTGATACCCGACTTCGCCCTCCAGGTTCTCCACCGTCTCGATGACCAGGCCGAGTTCGCGAAGGTCGTCCTTGTCGCGCTCGAACATGCGGTTGAAGGAGTCGTCGGACCCGGCTGCGTCCATACCCGGCCTGGCGGCCTCGACATACGCCTCGATGGAATCCCGCAGCTCGCGCTTGCTGAGCGGCCGGCGCGTCCCCAGCAGACACAGCGCCAGGTTCATCAACCGCTCGGCCTTGGCAATGGCCATCGACGCCCTTCCCTAAGGTGCTTCTAGCGGATGACCGTACCGCTACGAAGCATCGCGGCAAAAGCCGAGGGCCCATGCCCGGACAGGCATGGACCCCAGACGACACAGGCGCGAACCCCAGTCGGTCGATACCGGTCGCGGCACGACCGACCCGAGCACGCCCCCCTATGACGGTCAGACCCCTGTGACGGTCAGACCCCTGTGACGGTCAGACCCCTGTGACGGTCAGACCCCGAGCAGGTCCACCACGAAGATCAGCGTCTCGCCGGGCTTGATCGCCGGGGTGGGGCTCTGGTTGCCGTAGGCCAGGTGGGCCGGAATGGTCAGCTGACGACGGCCGCCGACCTTCATGCCCTGCACGCCCTGGTCCCAGCCCTTGATGACACGACCGCCACCGAGCGGGAAGCGGAACGGCTGACCGCGGTTCCAGCTGGCGTCGAACTCCTCGCCGGTGCTGAAGGCGACACCCACGTAGTGCACGGAGACGGTCTGGCCGGCCTTCGCCACCTCGCCGTCGCCCTCCCAGATGTCCTTGATCTCAAGGTCCTTCGGGGGCTCGCCACCGGGGAAGTCGATCTCGGGCTTCTCAATGCTCACGTCTTCAGGCTCCTGCTTGTTTACGAACAAGGCAACGCGGAACAGTCTCGCATCCCCGAGCTTCACATCTTCGCGAGGATGTCCACGGTGAACACCATCGTGGAGTCCTTCTTGATGTCGCTGCCACTCGGCGGCGTGTCCCCGTAACCCAGCTTCGGCGGAATCACGATGAGCAGGCGACTGCCCACCTTCTTGCCGGTCATGCCCTGGGACCAGCCCTTGACGACCTGCTGCAGCCCGAACGAGCTCAGCTGCTCCCGGCTGTACGAGGAGTCGAACTCCTTGCCCGTGTCCCACAGCACGCCCTTGTACTGCACGAGGACGCTGTCGTCGGCGGCCAGCTCGGGGCCGTCGCCCTCCAGGATGTAGTTCGCCACCAGCTTGGTCGGCGGGTCCACCTTGGGGACCTCGATGGAGGGAGCCTTGCCGTCGGTGTTGGTGCCCACCTTCGGCAGATCCACATTGTCCTGCGCGACCTCGGTGCCCTTCGCGGAGCTCTTGGCGTTGAACGTGTCCTGGATGTCGACGACGAACACCAGCGTGTCGGTGCCCTTGATGCCCGCCTGCGCGTTGCCCTCGGTGCCGTAACCCCAGGTCGGGGGCACGGACATCTCGACACGGCTGCCGGCCTTCTTACCGGTCAGGGCGTAGCGCCAGCCGTCGATGATGCCCTGCGGGGTGAGCTGGATGACCAGCGGCGTCTTACGGTCGTAGGAGTTGTCGAAGACCTTGGCCGTGTTCCAGACCTGACCCAGGTAGTGCGCCTGGATGTAGTCACCCTCGACGACCGTCCTGCCGGTGCCCGCGATGACCGTCTTCACCGCCAGGTCCTTCGACGGATCCCCGCTGCCCTTGGCCACGGTCGGCTTCTCGTCGAACTTCACACCCGCCGTGATCGCCGGCAGAGGACCGTCCACGATCTTCGGCGGCTTCGCCTCGCTCGCCGACGCGGAGGGGCTGCTGCTGGCCTTGGCCGAGTCGGCCTTTTCGTCACCACAGGCGGAGAGCGTGACCAGTCCAGCGGGGACAGCGATGAGGAGTGAGCGTCGGCGCACGATGAGGGCCTCGTATCGGTCGATCTTGTCGGATGGCGTGCGCGCAACTCTACGGCGTGAGAAGGGCGCCGTACGGCAAACGTACGGCGCCCCGCGTTGCGTTCCGGAAACCGGGCCGGAACATTTTCAGCTCACATTCCCGCGATCAACTTCTCCACCCGGTCGTCCACCGAACGGAACGGGTCCTTGCACAACACCGTGCGCTGCGCCTGGTCGTTGAGCTTCAGATGCACCCAGTCGACCGTGAAATCCCGGCGCTGTTCCTGCGCCCGCCGGATGAAGTCACCGCGAAGGCGGGCCCGAGTGGTCTGCGGCGGAACCGACTTGCCCTCGAAGATCTTCAAGTCATTGCAGATACGGGCGGCTTGGCCTTTCCTCTCCAGAAGGTAGTAGAGACCCCGACGGCGGTGAATGTCGTGATACGCGAGGTCTATCTGCGCGACCCGCGGATGCGACATGGTCATGTTGTGCTTGGCCCGGTACCGCTCGATGAGCTTGTACTTCATCACCCAGTCGATTTCGGTGCCGATCCGGTCGAGGTCCTCCGCCTCGATCGCGTCCAGCGTGCGGCCCCACAGCTCCAGGACCTGCTCGACCGTGCCCGTACGAATCCCGCGGCGCTCACAGAAGTCCACGGCCTTCTCGTAGTACTCGCGCTGCACCTCCAGCGCGGAGGCCTCCCGGCCACTGGCCAGCCGCACCTTGCGGCGGCCCGTGATGTCATGGCTGACCTCGCGGATCGCCCGAATCGGGTTCTCCAGAGTGAGGTCACGCATCACCGTGCCCGCCTCGATCATGCGCAGCACCAGGTCGGTGGCACCGACCTTGAGCAGCATGGTCGTCTCGGACATGTTCGAGTCGCCCACGATGACGTGCAGCCGGCGGTACCGCTCGGCATCCGCGTGCGGCTCGTCGCGGGTGTTGATGATCGGCCGGGAGCGGGTGGTCGCCGAGCTGACGCCCTCCCAGATGTGCTCCGCCCGCTGACTCACGCAGTACACCGCACCACGCGGGGTCTGCAGCACCTTGCCCGCGCCGCACAACAGCTGCCGTGTGACGAGGAACGGGATGAGGATGTCCGCGAGCCGGGAGAACTCCCCGTGCCGGGCCACCAGATAGTTCTCGTGGCAACCATACGAGTTGCCCGCCGAGTCGGTGTTGTTCTTGAAGAGATAGACGTCGCCCGCGATTCCCTCCTCGTGCAGGCGGCGTTCGGCGTCGACCAGCAGTCCTTCGAGAATGCGCTCGCCGGCCTTGTCGTGAGTGACCAGCTCGGTCACGTTGTCACATTCGGGTGTCGCGTATTCCGGATGTGAGCCCACGTCGAGATACAGACGGGCCCCGTTCCGCAGAAACACATTGCTGCTGCGGCCCCATGACACGACACGGCGGAAGAGGTACCGCGCCACCTCGTCAGGAGACAGACGGCGCTGTCCCCTGAACGTGCACGTGACGCCGTACTCGTTCTCCAGCCCGAAAATGCGGCGGTCCATGACTGAACATTACGCCCGATCGACCGAGCTGAAACGGGGTTCGACAGCACGGTTTGGATCATTTTCCGATGAGACCGCGACCACCGCACCCCCGGAAGGAAGAGCGAGAAGACGCCCCGTAGCCAGCAGAACCAGCAGCGACACACACCCCGCGGCACCCGGCACGACGAAGCCCCACACCGTCCCGCCCCACTCGACGACCGGCCCCGCGGCGGCCGCTCCGAACGACTGACCGACCATGAACGTCGTCACGATCCACGAGAACGCCTCCGTGACCGTGCCGCGCAGCGCGTGCCGGTCGACGAGCACGAAGGAACAGGCGATGGCCGGCGCCAGGAACACACCGGCGAGCGCCATCAGCACCGTCATCACCACCGGCCCCGGCATCAACGTCAACGGCACATAACAGACCGCCAGCAACGCCACCAACACCTGGAGTCGACGCTCCGGCACCCCGTTCCACTGCCGCGCCCCGTACGCCGTACCACCGACGAGCGCACCGAGCCCGACGCCCGCCATGAGCCAGCCGTACACCACGTCCCCACCGTTGCCGTCCGCGTACGACACGGCGGCCACCGTGATGGAACCGAGCGCGATACCCACGAACAAGAACGCACCCAGCAACACCAGGAGCCCGGGCGAACGCAGCGCACCCAGCCAGTGCGCCTCACGCGGCACCGAACGCCACGCCCGCGAAGGCGGCGACACGACCACCCAGAGCGCCCCGAGCACCCCGATCACGTTCAACACGATCAGCGCCGCCTGCGCCGACCACAACGCCACACACAGCGTCACCAGCAGCGGCCCGACCGTGAACATGACCTCCTGCGCCACCGCATCCATCGCATACGCCGTGTGCACCTGCTCCTCCTTACGGAGGACCGAGGACCACAGAGCCCGCAGACCACCCTCAAGAGGAGGCGTGAACAGCCCCGCGACGATCATGGAGAGATACGCCAGCGGAAGCGGCTCCAGACCCACGAGAGCGAAGACGGTCATCCCCAGGGCCGAGACGACGGCCGCGGGCAACTGCACCCGCGGCTGCCCGTACAGATCCACCAGCCGCCCCAACAGCGGCTGCCCCACGGCATTGGCGACCCCGTACACCGCGGCGAGCGCCCCCGCGAGGCTGTACGTACCACCCTCCGCCCGCACGAAGAGCACGATCGCGATCGCCGCGGTGGCGTTCGGCAACCGCCCCACCAACGTGCCCGCGAGCAGCCGCGCGGCATGCCGCGCCCTGAAGATCTCCATGTATCCGGCGGCCATGTCCTGCCTCTCGAAGGGCTCTCGACGAGTGAAGTGTTACGTATAACGTCCCCCGTCATACGTACCATGTGCCCTGTCCGCGAGTCCAGACGAAGGAGCAGGCCGACGGTGGCACGAGGTAGTACACGACCCACGAGCCGTGACGTCGCCCAGGCCGCCGGAGTCTCCCAGGCCGCGGTCTCCCTGGTCCTCGGCAACAAATGGCGCGGCCGCGTCTCGGAAACCACAGCCGAACGCGTCCGGGAAACCGCGCGGGAACTGGGCTACCGGCCCAACCTCGCCGCACGCAACCTCCGCCTCGGCCGCACACGGACCGTGCTGCTCGTGGTACCGGCCCTGACAACCGAGTTCTTCGCAGGCGTGTACACAGGCGCCGCCCGCGTCGCCGCCGAACACGGCTTCGGCGTCGTCCTCTACCCCTCCCCCGAGGGCGTCGGCCCCGCCCGCGACCCCTTCGCCTCCGCACAGGCCGCACTCGACGGCGTCATCGCCTCCTCCATGGCCGCCGACGCCCTCACCGCCATCCGCGGCGACCAACTCCCCCTCGTGATGCTCGACAGCGACCCCGAGGGCAGCCTCGGGGCCGCGACCGTCAACCTCGACATCCGCGACGGAGTACGCCAGGTCGCCGACCACCTGCTGCAACTCGGACACCGCCACTTCCTCCACCTGGCCGCCGACGTACCCTCCTGGACCTTCGACGTACGTGCGCGGGAACTCACCGCACGGCTGGAGGCAGTGCCAGGGACGACCCTGCGTACGACCGCCGCGCCGATCTCCATCGACGGGGCCCTCACCGCCGCCGAAACCGCATTGGCCGGTCCCGGACCCCGGCCCACGGCCCTGGTGTGCGACGACGACAAACTCGCGGCCGGCGCCTACAAGGCCGCGCGACGCCTCGGACTGCGCGTACCGGAGGACATCTCCATCACCGGCCTCGACGACCTCGCCCTCGCCACGGCCCTCGACCCCGAACTGACGACCGTACGACTGGACGCCGAACTGTTCGGGGAACGGGGCATGGAGGCCCTGCTGGCCGTTCTGGAGGGACGTACACCCACGCAGGGGGATATTCCTGTGAAGCTGGTGGTTCGGGGTTCCACGGGGCGCCCAGCGAGCTGAACGCCCCCTGATACGCCGCACGCCCCGGCCTGCCTCGGCCGGGGCGCACTACGGGCGGGGTTTCACAGACGGCGGGGCTACTCCTCCTCGGAGCTCTCGGCCTCCGTGGCGGCACCGTCCGCCTCCAGCAGCCGGGCGAGCTGACGGCCGACGATGCGCTTGAACTTGCGCTGCTGCGGGCGGGTGCGATCGAGGACGGCGACCTCGAGACGCTCGGCGGGGATCTCCCGCTGCGTGCCGTTGGTGTCCCGCGAGAGGGCTTGGACGGCGAGCTTCAGGGCCTCGGCCAGGGACATACCGTCCTGGTGACGCTGATCCAGATAGCTGCTGATCTGCTCCGCATTACCACCGACCGCGACCGAACCGTGCTCGTCCACGATCGAACCGTCGTGGGGCAAACG
Source organism: Streptomyces capitiformicae (assembly GCF_002214185.1). Taxonomy (NCBI): domain Bacteria; kingdom Bacillati; phylum Actinomycetota; class Actinomycetes; order Kitasatosporales; family Streptomycetaceae; genus Streptomyces; species Streptomyces capitiformicae. Next base: position 6,448,420 of record NZ_CP022161.1, read on the forward strand.
ATAGATCTGATCGCCCTCGGGGGTCTCCCCGACCTCGGCCACGACCAACTCCACCTCGTACGGCTTCTCAGCCGCCGAGGAGAAGATCGTGCCCAGGGTCTGGGCGTAGACGTTGGCCAGACCCCGGGCGGTCACGTCATCACGGTCATAGGTGTAACCACGAAGATCCGCGTACCGGACACCACCGATCCGCAGATTCTCGTACTCGTTGTACTTACCGGCGGCCGCAAAAGCGATCCGGTCATAGATCTCGCTGAACTTGTGCAACGCACGGGACGGGTTCTCACCGACGAACACGATGCCATCGGCGTACTGCAGCACGACCAGGCTGCGGCCACGAGCGATGCCCTTGCGGGCGTACTCCGCCCGGTCGGCCATCGCCTGCTGGGGAGATACATAGAACGGCGTCGACACCGGTTATCCGTCCCTTTCTGTCGAAGTCACTTGATCACCTTGATAAGAGGGCCGCCGACTGGATCGGCTAGAGCAGCGCGGCCCGCGGACCGTCGGGCTGCTCCAGACGCCGCTCCAGGATCGAGCGGGCGATCTCGGACGACTCCTCATCGGTGAGCCGACGGAAGCCGTCCTCGGTGATCACCGTGACGATGGGGTAGATCCGGCGGGCGACATCGGGACCACCGGTCGCCGAGTCGTCGTCTGCCGCGTCGTAGAGAGCCTGGATCACCAGGGTCGTGGCATCACCCTCGGAAAGGTCGGCACGGAAGAGCTTCTTCATCGCACCGCGCGCGAAGATCGAACCGGAGCCCGTGGCCGCGAAGCCGGTCTCCTCGGAACGGCCACCTGTCACGTCGTACGAGAAGATGCGCCCCTTCTCACGATCCACGTCGTAGCCGGCGAACAGCGGGACCACAGCCAGGCCCTGCATGGCCATGCCGAGGTTGGAACGAATCATGGTCGACAGACGGTTGGCCTTACCCTCCAGCGAGAGCTGAGCGCCCTCCACCTTCTCGAAGTGCTCCAGCTCCAGCTGGAACAGCTTCACCATCTCCACGGCCAGACCAGCCGTACCGGCGATCCCGACAGCCGAGTACTCATCCGCCGGGAACACCTTCTCGATGTCCCGCTGCGCGATCATGTTCCCCATCGTGGCCCGCCGGTCACCGGCGAGCACGACACCACCGGGGAACGTGACAGCCACGATCGTCGTCCCGTGCGGGGCCTCGATCACGCCCTGCGTCGGCGGCAGCTGCCTCTTGCCGGGGAGCAGCTCCGGCTGGTGCTCCGACAGAAAGTCCATGAAGGACGACGACCCAGGCGTCAGGAAGGCAGCTGGTAGACGCCCGGTGCTACGAGTGTTGGCTTCCACGCGTTTCCTTCCAGGTAGTCGGCAGCTCGGTTCATCGCTGCGGGGTCATCCCTCAACAGGCCGAGGCCGGAATTGCAGTTGAAGCACAGTACGCCACGGACCCTACCCGTCTTGTGGCAGTGATCCACATGCGTTGCGGGGGCAGACAGGCAGATACAACAGACCCCGCCTTGAGATGCAATCAGCTCGTCTCGTTCGACTTCGGTGAGGCCGTACTTGCGCCACAGGTGCTGTGCAGGCGCCAGGGCCGCTCGGCAAGCCTTGCAGCGGCTAGACAGGCCATCACCTTTCCGATGCCACTCGCTGTGCGGCTTCACTTCTCCGCAACCCCGGCAGCGTTTGTGCCCGACGGACACGTAGTCCTCAGGGCCAAGAACCGGGGGTTCCGCCGCCCGGCAGTGATAACGAGTAGCGCAGCCCCGGCAATGCCGCTGCAAGCCATCAAGGTTTGACCGCTTGCGGTCGAAGGCTGCGCGCGACTTGTACTCACCGCACCGCACGCAGCGCTTCATACCTTCTTCGCTTGACAACCCCAGCACCCCCGTAACCTTCGATTCGAAGGCTACTCGCCACCTTTTTGAACGAAACTACGGACGAAATCCTCTGCGTTCTCCTCGAGGACATCGTCAATTTCGTCAAGAACCGAGTCCACGTCGTCGCTCAGCTTCTCCTGCCGCTCCTTGAGGTCCTCCGAGGCCTGCGCCTCGGGCGCCTCCTCGACCTCTTCAGTGGAACGGGTGGCCTTCTGCTGGCCGCCGCCGGTGTCCTTGGTCGCCATAACCCTCACCCCGCTCTGTTGCCCGACATGGTCGACAGGTCGGCATTCCTGCCGATCGGTGATGATCAGACCCTACAAGCCGGGTCTGACATTGGCCCCGTTGTTTCCTGATATCCACAACGTCCGGGGACCACCTCGATGATTCCCGGACGCCGCTGTTTCCACCCTGCCCGGCTGATCACGATTGAAGCCCGGTTCAGTTGCCGGAGAGAACCCTGACCAGGTCTTCTGCCGTGCGGCAGCGATCCAGGAGCTCCTTGACGTGATTTCGCGTTCCGCGTAGCGGTTCGAGGGTTGGGACGCGTTGGAGCGAGTCCCGGCCCGGGAGGTCGAAGATCACGGAGTCCCAGGAGGCGGCCGCGACGTCGTCGGCGTACTGCTCCAGGCAGCGCCCGCGGAAGTAGGCGCGGGTGTCCTCCGGTGGCTTCGTACGGGCCCGGTCGACGTCTGTCTCGTCGAGGAGCCGCTTCATCTTGCCGCGGGCCACCAGACGGTTGTAGAGGCCCTTCTCGGCGCGTACGTCGGCGTACTGGAGGTCGACGAGGTGGAGGCGGGCGGCGTCCCAGTCGAGGCTGTCACGGCGCCGGTAGCCCTCCATCAGCTCCCGCTTGGCGACCCAGTCGAGCTCCCCGGAGAGGCTCATCGGATCGTTCTCCAGGCGGTTCAAGGTGTCTTCCCACCTGGTGAGGACGTCCTTGGTCTGCTCGTCGGCGTCCGCTCCGAACCGCTCCTCCACGTACTTGCGTGACAGCTCGTAGTACTCCATCTGGAGCTGTACGGCGGTCAGGGTGCGGCCGCTGCGGAGGGTGACGAGGCGTTGCAGGGACGGGTCGTGGGAGACCTGGTGCAGCGTGCGGACCGGCTGGTCGACCGCCAGGTCCACCGCGATGAAGCCGTCCTCGATCATCGACAGCACCAGGGCTGTCGTACCCAGCTTCAGATACGTCGAGATCTCGGACAGGTTCGCGTCGCCGATGATCACGTGGAGGCGGCGGTATTTCTCCGCATCGGCGTGCGGCTCGTCGCGGGTGTTGATGATGGGGCGCTTCAGGGTCGTTTCGAGGCCCACTTCGACCTCGAAATAGTCCGCGCGCTGGCTGAGCTGGAAGCCGTGTTCGTGGCCGTCCTGGCCGATGCCGACGCGGCCGGCGCCGGCGAAGACCTGGCGGGAGACGAAGAAGGGGGTGAGGTGGCGCACGATGTCCGAGAAAGCGGTTTCCCGCTTCATCAGGTAGTTCTCGTGTGTGCCGTAGGAGGCGCCCTTGTTGTCGGTGTTGTTCTTGTAGAGGTGGATCGGCTGGGCGCCGGGGAGCTGGGCGGCGCGTTCGGCGGCTTCGGCCATGATGCGTTCGCCGGCCTTGTCCCAGAGGACGGCGTCCAGGGGATTGGTGACCTCGGGGGCGCTGTATTCGGGGTGTGCGTGGTCGACGTAGAGGCGTGCGCCGTTGGTGAGGATGACGTTGGCGAGGCCGATGTCCTCGTCGGTGAGCTGGCTGGAGTCGGCGGCCTCGCGGGCGAGGTCGAAGCCTCGCGCGTCCCGTAGCGGGTTCTCTTCCTCGAAGTCCCAGCGGGCCCGGCGGGCCCGGTGCATCGCCGCGGCGTAGGCGTTGACGATCTGGGACGAGGTGAGCATGGCATTGGCATTGGGGTGGCCGGGGACGGAGATCCCGTACTCCGTCTCGATGCCCATTACTCGCCGTACGGTCATGCGGCCCTCCTTGCCCGGCGGCGTCCTCGGTCGGGGACGCTGCTCAAGTACCGCTGGCGCTCCGGTGCGTGTGCGGTGCCCGTCCCCGCACTGCGCGACTCGGCGGTACGAAAGAGCCTAGAACGGCTCTGCGCTGGTGGGGAGATCATTTGCGTCATTGATCGAGCGTTCGCCTGAGAAAACAGTCGGCTGCGGGTACCCGCTGAGGGCACCCGCAGCCGCCCTGCTTTGTTACAGGTACTGTCCGGTGTTCGCCACCGTGTCGATGGAGCGTCCGGTGTCGGCGCCCTGCTTTCCAGTGATCAGGGTACGGATGTAAACGATCCGTTCGCCCTTCTTTCCGGAGATTCGGGCCCAGTCGTCCGGGTTGGTGGTGTTGGGCAGGTCCTCATTCTCCTTGAACTCGTCCACGCATGCCTGGAGGAGGTGGGAGACGCGGAGGCCCTTCTGGTTCTTGTCGAGGAAGTCCTTGATCGCCATTTTCTTGGCGCGGCCGACGATGTTTTCGATCATGGCGCCGGAGTTGAAGTCCTTGAAGTAGAGGACTTCCTTGTCTCCGTTGGCGTAGGTGACTTCCAGGAAGCGGTTCTCCTCGGATTCGGCGTACATGTGTTCCACTGCCGTCTGGATCATGCTCTGGACGGTGGTGGCCTTGCTGCCGCCGTGTTCGCCGAGGTCGTCCGCGTGGAGCGGGAGGCGCTCGGTGAGGTACTTCTGGAAGATGTCCTTGGCCGCTTCGGCGTCCGGGCGCTCGATCTTGATCTTCACGTCGAGGCGGCCGGGGCGCAGGATCGCGGGGTCGATCATGTCCTCGCGGTTGGAGGCGCCGATGACCACGACGTTCTGCAGGCCTTCCACGCCGTCGATCTCGGCGAGGAGCTGGGGGACGATGGTGTTCTCCACGTCCGAGCTGACGCCGGAGCCGCGGGTGCGGAAGAGGGATTCCATCTCGTCGAAGAAGACGATGACGGGGGTGCCCTCGCTGGCCTTCTCCCTTGCGCGCTGGAAGACGAGGCGGATCTGGCGCTCGGTCTCGCCGACGTACTTGTTGAGGAGCTCGGGGCCCTTGATGTTGAGGAAGAAGCTCTTGCCCTGGGCCTGGCCGGTGACTTCGGCGACTTTTTTGGCCAGTGAGTTGGCCACGGCCTTGGCGATGAGTGTCTTGCCGCATCCGGGGGGTCCGTAGAGGAGGACGCCCTTGGGCGGGCGCAGTTCGTGCTCCTTGAACAGGTCCGGGTAGAGGTAGGGGAGCTCGACCGCGTCGCGGATCATCTCGATCTGGTTGCCGAGGCCGCCGATCTGCTCGTAGCCGATGTCCGGGACCTCTTCGAGGACGAGTTCTTCGACCTCGCTCTTGGGGACGACCTCGTAGACGTAGCCGGAGCGGGGTTCGAGCAGGAGGGCGTCGCCGGGGCGGATGGTGACGTCCAGCAGCGGCTCGGCGAGCCGTACCACCCGTTCCTCGTCGGTGTGCCCGAGCACGAGGGCGCGCTCGCCGTCCTCGAGGATCTCCTTGAGGGTGACGATGTCCCCGACCCGCTCGAATTGCATGGCCTCGACCACGTTGAGCGCTTCGTTGAGCATCACTTCCTGGCCGCGCCGGAGCTCGTCCAGGTCGACGCTCGGGCTGACGTTCACGCGGAGTTTGCGTCCTCCGGTGAAGATGTCGGCCGTGCCGTCCTCGTTCGCCGTGAGGAAGACACCGAAGCCGGCCGGCGGCTGTGCGAGCCGGTCGACTTCTTCCTTGAGGGCCACGATCTGGTCGCGGGCCTCACGGAGGGTGTTGGCGAGCCGCTCGTTCTGTGCGGACACGCCGGCCAGGTTGGTCTGCAGCTCGACGATCCGCTCTTCGAGAATCCTCGTGTGTCGCGGAGAGTCGGCGAGCTTGCGTCGCAGGACGGCGATCTCCTGCTCAAGGTAGGCAATCTGCCCGGCCGGGTCGTCGGACCCTCGTCCCGGGCGGATGCCGCGGTTCATGTCGTCGTCGTGGGCTGCCACGGTCCTCACCTCCTCCAAGGGGAGCTGGACGCTTCCAGACCCTACCTGGGTGGGTGTCGATTGAAACCCCTAGATCACAAAGACGGTGGGGGTGTGTCCGATCTTCACCCTTGCGCTCTCCCTCACGCCAGGGGAATACCCACCGAACATGGTTGGGAAGCGGACCCAGGTAGGGTCGAAGTGTTCAACACCCGTCAGAGCCTGCATGGTTCCCGATCGGCTCGACGAGAGAAATGGCAGGAGAGATGACCGTGCAGCAGGAGGCCGGAGCCGCGGGCGAGGCGCTCGAGGTCTGGATCGACCAGGACCTGTGCACCGGTGACGGCATCTGCGCCCAGTACGCGCCCGAGGTGTTCGAGTTGGACATCGATGGGCTGGCCTATGTGAAGGGCGCGGACGACGAGTTGTTGCAGGCCCAGGGGGCCACAACGCCCGTTCCGCTGACGCTTCTCACGGATGTGGTGGACTCCGCGAAGGAGTGTCCGGGCGAGTGCATCCATGTGCGTCGGGTTTCGGACAGGGTCGAGGTCTTCGGGCCTGACGCGGAGTGACCCTGCGGGCACTCCGCGTGGTGTTGTGTCTGCTTTCTCACACCGGGTTTGCCGGGTGATCACATCCCGTCTGTCCGGGCGTGGGTGGTGTCACACGCTTTGGGTGCCTGCGGGTGCCGAGCGGACGAACGCCCCGTTCTTCCACTGCCACTTGGCGTCGTCGGTGACGTCCGGGCAGCAATTGGGTACGTCGGCCGAGGAGTAGCCGTGCAGGGTCGCGGTGACGGCCGCGTCACGGACGGCGAAGTCCGAGACGGTCTTGCGGTCCTTGGGTGCGACGAGGGTGGCTACGACTCGGGGTTTCGCGGCGTCGGTGGAGCGGGTGAGGACGTACACGCCGTCGGGTGGTGTGCCCATGCTGGAGTCGCAGTGGGCGACGGCGACGGTTTCGGGGCGGCCGTCTCCGTCGAGGTCTCCGGAGGCCTTCTTCTTGATGACGATGTCGACGGGTCCGCATTCGAGGGGCAGGTCCACCTCGGTGGGATCGGGGGCCGCGACCGCGGCTGGGGCCGGCCTCGACTCCGGGCCGGACTGGGCAGCTCTCGCCGCGTCGGGTTGCAGGGCCGACGACAGGGCCATGACTCCGGCGAGGGCGGTGGCCGTGGCGAGCCAGTGGATCGGGCGGGTGTGCGCGTGTGCCAGTTCCGGGACCGCGGATTGCTGCACTAGGAGCGTCTCCTGAGAGGGCTGTGCGGTTGGGGTGACCCGCATGGTGCCATACGTCACTGTGGGTTGGAACGGCGGGGTGTGTGGTTCCCGTGGCTTTCCGGTGGCGTGTCAACACGGAAGCGGCGTGGGCGGGTTCTCTGGCGCTGCCGGGAAGTCGGGGGTGTCAGTGGCGCGTTGTACGCGGCTGGGTGCGTGAGTGACACGGGGCGGAGCCGCATATCGGCAGAGCCCCGGGTCCCTTGAAGCCCGCGCCCCTTGAAAGCAAGGGGCGCGGGGTCATGCGTTCCGGTTCAGCGGGCGGTGCCGCCGTCGGCGTTGGGGCCGGCGTAGTCCTCGCCGTAGGCGCCCTTGGCGGGGCGGCGGCGGCGCATGGGCGGCTCGACGCCGTCGGCGAGGCGGCGGGCGGTGAGCAGGAAGCCGGTGTGGCCGATCATGCGGTGGTCGGGGCGGACGGCGAGGCCCTCGATGTGCCAGTTGCGGATCATCGTCTCCCAGGCGGTCGGCTCGTTGAAGCAGCCGATCTCGCGGATGGACTCGACGGTCCGGGCGAGCTGGGTGGTGGTGGCGACGTAGCAGCAGAGGATGCCGCCGGGGACGAGGGCCTTGGAGACGGCCTCCAGGCATTCCCAGGGGGCGAGCATGTCGAGGATGACGCGGTCGACGTCGGTGTCGGACAGGTTGTCCTGGAGGTCGCCGACGGTGAGCTGCCAGGCGGGGTGCGGGCCGCCGAAGTAGCGCTCCACGTTCTGCTTCGCGATCTCGGCGAAGTCCTCGCGGCGCTCGTAGCTGTGCAGCATGCCCTGGTCGCCGATGGCGCGCAGCAGGAAGCTGCTGAGCGAGCCGGAGCCGACGCCGGCCTCGACGACGCGGGCGCCGGGGAAGATGTCGGCGAAGGCGAGGATCTGCCCCGCGTCCTTGGGGTAGACCACGGCGGCGCCGCGGGGCATGGACAGGACGTAGTCGGGGAGCAGGGGGCGCAGCGCCAGGTAGGCGACGTTCCCCGTGGTGCGGACAACACTGCCCTCGGGTGCGCCGATCAGCTCGTCGTGCGGGAAGGAACCCTTGTGGGTGTGGAAGTTCTTCCCGGCTTCGAGCGTGAACGTGTAGTGGCGTCCCTTGGGGTCGGTCAGCTGTACCTGGTCCCCGACCTTGAAGGGCCCGCGACGGCGGGCGGCACCGGTCGGTTCGGACATGTGACTCAGCCTACCGGCGTTTGGCGGGGCTGCCGACCACTGGGTGAGCTCGGGCCCGTGGCGGCACTGCAGGTCCGTCGTGGCTGGTCGCTCCCCCCACTCTCGGCTTCTCCCCCACTCTCGACTTCGCTCGAGCGGGAGGGACCCCCATGAGCGGGGGGACCCCCATCGCGGCGGAGCCGCACATCGATACGGCCTCGCGCCCCTTCAGGGCGCGGTACCGCACCGGTGTCCTCAAAGGCCTCGCTCAGTTGGGGCGGGCCATGGCCTTTACGAAGGCTCGTTCCACGTCCGCTGCTGACAGGACTCCGTAGATCTCTCCGGACTCCTCGACCACCAGGTACTCCGTCGCCGGGGCCGCACGGAGGGCGTCCAAGAGGTCCTCCCCCGCCAGTTCCGCGGAGACTCGCATGCCGTCGGTGAGGTCCTGGGCGAGGCCGCTGACGGGGACCCAGGGTCGGCGGTGTTCGGGGACGCCGACGATGGCGGCCTCGCGGACGAGGGAGAGGGGTTCGCCGTCGGGGTCGACCACGACGAGGGCGCGGGCGCCGGCTTCGTTGGCGCGGCGCAGGGCCTCGGAGAGGGGGGTGTCGGTCTCGACGGGGACCGCGCGGCGGGTGAGGGCGCGGGCCTGGAGTTCGGGGAGGTGTTCGCGCAGGCGGGCCATGCGGAGGCTGTTGCCGGCGCCGGTCCAGATGATCGCGGCGAGGATGGCGGCCAGCAGGGCGTCCATGACGGTGTCCATGCCGACGCTGTCCTCAGCGGCGGAGCCGAGGGCGCCGGACTGGGTGAACAGGGGCAGGCCGATGAGGACGGAGACGGCGAGGGCGCGGCCGGCCCAGGCGGCGGCGATGGTGCCGCTCATCGGCTTGCCGGTGAGCTTCCAGACGACGGCGCGGAGCATGCGGCCGCCGTCGAGGGGGAGGCCGGGCAGCAGGTTGAAGGCGGCGACGATGAGGTTGGAGATCATCAGGCCGGCCAGTAGGACGCCGGGGACGGTGCCCGGCTCGACGGTCTGCAGGGCGAGGTAGAAGGCGCCTGCGAGGACCAGGGAGAGCAGGGGGCCGACGAAGGCCAGTATGAATTCGCGGCCGGGGGTCTCGGATTCCTTCTCGATCTCGGAGACTCCGCCGAAGAACTGGAGCTGGATGCGCCGTACCGGCAGTTTGAAGCGGAGGGCGGCGACGGTGTGGGCGAGTTCGTGGACGAGTACGGAGGCGTAGAAGGCGACCGCGAAGAAAAGGGAGACCAGGTAGCGGGCGCCGCCGAGTTCGGGCAGGACGCGGTCGAGTTGGCCGCCGAAGACCCAGGTGATGAGGGCGGCGACGAGGAACCAGCTGGGGGCGACGTAGACGGGTACGCCGAAGAGGCGACCCATCAGGATGCCGCCGCCGGGTTCCTTGGGGCGCTCGGGCGGCTTGGGGGCGTCCGAGTGGGCGTGGAGGCGCGCGGTGGTGGTCGTGGTCTCCGGCTCGTCGGTCGGCGCCTTCTTCAGGTCGGCCGGGTCCGGGGACTGCGCCAGGGCCTGGGACTGCTGCGGGGTCTTCGCGGTCTCCGTGTCCTGTGGGGGCTGCTGGGCGGCTTCAGGGTCCCCGGGGTTCGTCGGGGCGGAGTCGCCGTGGGGCTCGGGGTCGGCGGCGGGGTCGTTGTTCGCAGGGCGGGGCCCGGCGGGGGGCCTTTCCTCTGCCGGTGTGTCGGTCGCGTGGCGGTCCGCGCGTTCCGTCGCCTCGTCACTGCCGGACCGCGGCTGCCCGCTCCCGCCGCTCGTCTCCACGATGTCCCCTCGTTCGAAGCGTCTTCCGCGCCTGTGGCCGGGCGGAAGGGTCTGTGGTCGATGCTATGCGGTCGTCGCGGTGCGGTCCGCCTCGGCACCCTCTCAGCTTTCCCTGAGGTCGCAGGAGGCACACCGGTGTCGGGAGGCGGTGCGCGGAGCGTCGGTCGGGCGGGACCCGTGGCTGTCACTGTCAGTGGTGGGCCGTATGGTCTGTGCTCATGGAAAACAGCGGCGAGGGCACCGGCGGCGGCACGGGTGGGACGGGTGGCGAGGGCGTTCGTGGTGGCGTGCGGGCCGCCGCGCCGCCGGCCTCGCTGTCGCCCTCGCGCGCCAGTGACTTCATGCAGTGCCCGTTGCTCTACCGGTTCCGGGTGATCGACCGGCTGCCGGAGAAGCCGAGTGAGGCGGCGACGCGCGGCACGCTGGTGCACGCGGTGCTGGAGCGGCTCTTCGACGCGCCGGCGGCCGAGCGGACGGCGCCGCGGGCGAAGGCGTTGGTGCCGGGGCAGTGGGACCGGTTGCGGGAGACGAGGCCGGAGGTCGTGGAGCTGTTCGCGGACGACCCGGAGGGTGAGCGGCTGGCCCGTTGGCTGGGCGAGGCGGAGCGGTTGGTGGAGCGCTGGTTCACGCTGGAGGATCCGACGCGGTTGGAGCCCGCCGAGCGCGAGTTGTTCGTGGAGGCGGAGCTGGAGTCGGGGCTCAGGCTGCGCGGGATCATCGACCGGGTGGATGTGGCGTCCACCGGTGAGGTGCGGATCGTCGACTACAAGACGGGCAAGGCGCCGCGACCCGAGTACGCCGAGGGCGCGCTGTTCCAGATGAAGTTCTACGCCCTGGTGGTGTGGCGGTTGAAGCAGGTGGTGCCGCGCCGTCTCCAGCTGGTCTATCTGGGCAGCGGGGATGTGCTGACGTACGACCCGGTGATCGCGGATCTGGAGCGGGTGGAGCGCAAGCTGCTGGCGCTGTGGGAGGCGATCCGGCTGGCGACCGAGACGGGTGACTGGCGGCCGCGGCCGACCAAGCTGTGCGGTTGGTGCGATCACCAGGCGGTGTGTCCGGAATTCGGTGGCACTCCCCCGCCGTACCCGCTCCAGGTGAGGTCGAGCGAGTCGGTGGGTGGGCCGCAAGGCAGAATGGGCCCGGACTAGCCGAAGGAGACTTTCGTGGCCATCCGCGTCCTACTGGTTGACGACCAGCCCCTGCTGCGTACGGGCTTTCGGATGATTCTGGAGGCGGAGCAGGACATCGCTGTCGTCGGGGAGGCCGGTGACGGTCTCCAGGCGCTCGACCAGGTGCGAGCGCTGCAGCCTGATGTGGTTCTGATGGACATCCGTATGCCGCGGATGGACGGGGTGGAGGCGACGCGGCAGATCACCGGGCCGGGGCGGGACGGTCCGGCGAAGGTGCTGGTGCTGACGACCTTCGACCTGGACGAGTACGTGGTGGAGGCGTTGCGGGCGGGGGCCAGTGGGTTCCTGTTGAAGGACGCTCCGGCGAACGAGTTGGTGCAGGCGATCCGGGTGGTCGCGGCGGGTGAGGCGATGCTGGCGCCGAGCATCACGCGTCGGCTGCTGGACAAGTACGCGGAGCATCTGCCGTCGGGCGACGAGCCGGTGCCGGACACGTTGCACACGCTGACCGACCGTGAGGTCGAGGTGCTGAAGCTGGTGGCGCGGGGCCTTTCGAACGCGGAGATCGCCGCGGATCTGTTTGTCAGCGAGACCACGGTCAAGACGCATGTGGGGCATGTGCTCACCAAGTTGGGGCTGCGTGACCGGGTGCAGGCGGCGGTGTACGCGTACGAGAGCGGGCTGGTGCGTCCCGGCGCGCAGTAGAGCGGTCGAGCCCGGCATCGCAATTGTGCGCCGAGGGCGCCCTCTTCGGGTGAAGGGGGCGCCCTCGGTGTCGTACGGGGCCGTACGGGGGTTGTCGTTCGGGGGGTGTCGTTCGGGGGGGGGTTAGTCCTTGCTGATCTCCCAGAAGCGGAACACGGTCGACGCGTCCAGGCAGTACTCGAGGCCGTAGACGTTGTCGCGGACGACGGCGTACTGCTTGGCCTGCCAGATGGGGATGAGGGGGACGTCCTCGGCGACGATGTTCTGCAGTTGGGCGTATTCCTTCTCCGTGGACGAGCGCTCGCGCAGGGCGGCGGTCTTGGGGAGGAGGTCACCGGTGATGGTCTTGTTGGTGTAGTTGTTGCCCAGGACGTTGCCCTTGCCGAAGAAGGGGCCGGTGAAGTTGTCGGGGTCCGGGTAGTCGGGGATCCAGCCCTTGACGTACACGCCGTACTTGCCGTCGGCGATGTCCTTCTCGTACTGGTCGAACGGGACGGACTTCATGGTCGCGTCGAACAGGCCGCTGTCGTTGAGCTGCTCCGCGATGGCCTTCAACTCCTGGTCGGTGGAGGGGCCGTAGCGCGACGGCGTGGACCAGAGGGTCAGCTTCACCTTGCCGGTGATGCCGTCGGCGCGCAGGGCCGCCTCGGCCTTGTCCTCGGAGGGGCGGGCGCCGTAGGTGTCGAAGAAGGCGGTGTTGTGGCCGGTGATGCCGGCCGGGATGATCGAGTACAGCGGTGTCGCAGTGTCCTGGTAGACCTCGCCGACGAGGGCCTCGCGGTCAAGGAGGTAGGCGATGGCCTGGCGGACGCCGAGCTTGCCGGTGACCGGGTCGTCCATGTTGAAGACCAGGTGCTGTACCTCGGCGCCGGTGCCGTCGACGATGTCGACGCCGCTGGCGGTGGAGGTTTCGGTCTCGATGTCGGAGATGTCCGAGGCGCTGAGGCCTCGGTAGGTGACGTCGACCTCGCCCTCCAGGAGGGCCTTCTTGAGGGCGTCCTGGTCGCCGTGGAAGAGCTTGAGGGTGACGCCCTGGTTCTCGACGTCGGCGGTGCCCTTGTAGTTCTCGTTGACCGTGAAGACGGCCTCGTCCTCGCTGAAGGACTCCAGCTTGTACGGGCCGGAGCCGATGGCCTCGCCGTCCTCGCGGAGACCGTCGGCGTCGTAGGTGCTCTCGTCGACGATGGAGCCGGCGCCGGAGGCAATCTTGCTGGGGAAGGTGGCGTCGGCGTACTTGAGGTTGAAGCGGACGGTCTTGTCGTCCGGGGTCTCGACGTTGTCGAGCATGGGGAACATGATCGCGGGCCCCTCGGGGTCGTTGATCTTCAGCATGCGGTCGAAGGAGAACTTGACGTCCTTCGCGGTGAGGGCTTCACCGTTGCTGAACTTCAGGCCGTCCTTCAGGGTGCATTCGTAGACCGTGGTCCCGGTGCCCGTGAAGTCGCACTCCTCGGCGAGGTCCGGCTCGGGCTCGGTGGCTCCGTTGGGGAAGCTCAGCAGGGACTGGAAGACGTTGTTGAAGAGCAGCCAGGATCCGGGGTCGTAGCCGGAGGCGGGGTCGGTGGCGAGGACGTCGTCGGACATCCCCATCACCACGTTGGAGCCGGAGCCGCCGGTGCCCCCGGTCTCGGAGCCGCAAGCGGTCAGCAGACCGGCGGCCAGCCCTGTCGCGATGGTGAGGACGGGCCACTGGGTGCGCATGTTCACGTATGAGTGCCTTGGTGTCGTCGGGTGGTGTCTTACTGCGCGCCGGGCTCCCCCGAGGGCCGGCGCGTAGGGGGTGAGGTCGGTCAGTTGCCCATGCCGCGGCCGAGTTCCCACAGTTGGAGCGTCGAGGCGGAGTTGAGGGCGTATTCGGCGCCGGTGATGTCGTCGCGGGTGGCGACGTACTGCTTGCCCTGCCACAGGGGCAGAATCGGTACGTCGGCGGCGACGATGTCCTGGATGCGGGTGAGGCTCTCGGAGGCGGTGAGGCGGTCGGCCTGGCGGCGGGAGGCGGGGATCAGCTCGCTGCGGATCTCGCTGTTGGCGTACGGCGAGCCGAGGAAGTTGTCCTTGTCGAGGAAGGGCGCGAGATAGTTGTCGGCGTCCGGGAAGTCCGGGAACCAGCCCATGCCGTAGACGGCGTACTCGCCTTCCTTTTCGGCGGGGCGGAACGTCGACCAGGGCGTGCCCTTGATGTCGACGTCGAAGAGGCCGCTGTCGTTGAGCTGCTTCTTCAGCAGCTCGAACTCCGTCTTCGTGGCCGATCCGTAGTGGTCGGTCGTGTAGTGCAGGGTGAGTTTCACCGGGGTGGTGATGCCGGCCTTCTCCAGGGTCGACTTCGCTTTGGGGGCGCTCGGGTCGCCGTACTTGTCGAGGAACGAGTCGGTGTGGCCGATGATGCCGGCGGGGACCAGGGAGAAGAGCGGCTCGGCCTGGGAGTCGTACACCTTGGAGACCAGTTCGCCGCGGTCGATGACCTGGGCCATGGCCCGGCGCACGGCGGTGCTCTTCACCGGGGAGGCCTCGGTGTTGAAGGCGAGGTAGCGGATCTCCAGGCCGGCGGACTCGATCAGGTCGATGTCGCTGTCGTCGGCCTGGGAGAACTTGGTGATCTGTTCCGGCGTCATGCCACGGATCATCAGGTCGATGTCACCGCCCGCGAGGGCGGCGCCCATGGCGTCGGCGCTCGCGAAGGAACGCAGTTCGACCTGGTCGTGCTTCGGGTCCAACTGGCCTTTGTAGTGGGGGTTCTTGGTGAAGACGGCCTTGACCAGTTCGTTGTTCTCGACCTCGGCGTCGAGGGTGTACGGGCCGGAGCCGTCGACCTCGAAGCCGTCGCGGAGCTTGTTCTTGTCGTAGTCGGCCGGGTTGAGGATGCCCGCGATCGGCGTGGTCAGCTTGTAAGGGAGGGCCGCGTCGGGGCTGTTGAGGTGGAAGATCACCTCTTTGGCACCCTTGGTCTCGACGAGGTCGATGGTGGAGAGCAGGGCGAAGACGCCGCTGTCGGCCTTGAGGGAGCGGGCGCGGTCGATGGAGAACTTCACGGCCTCGGCGGTGATGGGGCTGCCGTCGGCGAACTTCAGACCGCTGCGCAGGGTACAGACGTAGCGCTCGTTGCCGGTGTCGGTGAAGCGGCAGTCGGAGGCGGCCTCGGGTTCGGGTTCGCCGTCGCCGCGGGACTGGACCAGGAGCGTCTGCACGGTCTGGCGGAGGATGTTCCAGGTGCCGACGTCGTAGGCGTAGGCCGGGTCGATGGGGGCCGGGGAGTCCGTCGAGGCGGTGAACCGGTCGGTGGTGCCGACGACGATGGCGTCGCCGCCGCCGCCCTCACTGTCGGTCGCGCCGCAGGCGGCGAGGACCGGGGCGAGCAGACCGATCACGGCCGGCAGCACCAGGGACTTGCGGTTCATGCTCGTGTTACTCCTGAGCTGTGTTCCGAGACGGGTGCAGGCGGGGTGGGGCGAGCGCGTCACGGGGCGTACGGCGATGTTCTCGCGTCGAGATTAGCTCGGTTGATCTAAGTGGCCCGCGCGCAAGGGAGTTGGGTTCCCCTCACGCTGTGGAACCGGGCGTGAACGGAAATGGTGTAGTACCCATGGAATGTTTGGGTGCACCCTTCACCAATCGGGACACAAGGGCGCGCCGAACACCCGTGAATGCGGGGATTCGGCGCGCCTGAAGGGGGCCTCGGAGCACCTTTCGAGTGGTAAACGTCACAGCTGGAAAGGGCTTCCCGGGCGCGGGAATTCAGTCATTCCCCGTCGGCTGAATTTCCCCGGCCGAGGCCTGTCGGTGATCTTGGAATTTCTTGCGCTTTCAATTGACCGTGGCCGCCATCAGGCCGCGCAGGAATGGCAGATCGACCTCTTCCAGCGAGGTCACCACGGTGCGCCGGGCGGCGGGGGTGATGGGGGCCACGGACGGGACGGCGACCACATGGCAGCCCGCGGCCTCGGCGGCCGCGACACCGGTCGCGGTGTCCTCGATGACCGCGCATCTGGCCGGGTCCGCGCCCAGCCCGGCGGCCGCCAGGAGGTACGGGTCGGGGTGCGGCTTGGTCCGCTCCACCTCGTCGCCGGCGACCGTCAGCGCGAAGTGCTGGGGGCCGAGGGAAGCCAGGACGCGGTCGATGATGCGCCGGTGCGAGGCGGAGACCAGAGCGGTGGGGATGCCGTGCGCGGCAAGTTCGACGAGGAGTCTGGCCGCGCCCGGCATCAACGGCAGGGTGCGGCCGATGCGGGCCTCGAAGCCGTCGTTGAGCAGTACGGACAGCTCGGCGAGAGTGATGTCGGCGCCGGTGGCCTCGATCAGGAAACCCGCGCTGCGGCTCATGGGGCCGCCGACCACGACATGGCGCCAGGTCTCGTCGAGGGTGTAGCCGAGGCCGGCGAAGATCTCGACCTCCACGTCCCACCAGAAGCCCTCGGTGTCCACCAGAGTGCCGTCCATGTCGAGGAGCACGGCCTGAAGGGCGGAGCCTTCGGCCGTACGGGTTCCGAGCGCGGGGATCGTCGTGGTCATCCGGCGCACCTCCTTGTGGGGCGAGCAGGCCGGTTCCCGGGTGGGGAACCGGCCTGCGGTGGACCGACCAGTGTACGGCTCCGTCGGGAGAAGCGCTTTTGTTTGCCGTACGAGCACGGGGGAACCCGGGGTTCTCACCGGCCCCGGCCCCGCGCGCGTTGAGTGACCGGCCTAGCGGGCGTTGAAGTACTTGGCTTCGGGGTGGTGGATCACGATGGCGTCCGTGGACTGCTCGGGGTGGAGCTGGAACTCTTCCGAGAGCTGTACGCCGATCCGCTCGGGCTCCAGCAGCTCCGCGATCTTGGCGCGGTCCTCCAGGTCGGGGCAGGCGCCGTAGCCGAGGGAGAAGCGAGCGCCGCGGTACTTGAGGTCGAACATGGGGAGGGACCTCATTCGCAGGTCCCTCCCCGCCCGCCGTTTCGGATTCCGGCCTACGACAGCGGCATGACCTTGCGGTAGGCGAACACGGCGGCCGCCGCGACCGCCACGTGCATCAGGAGCAACGCCATGACGCCGACGACCCCGCCGGCGCCGAAGAGCAGGAAGTCGGGGACGAAGGAGACCACGACGACGGTCGGCACCAGCCAACGCACGAGCTTCTCGGGGTCCTTGGACACCTTGCGCACCACGACCCAGCCGATGGCGCCCGCGATCACGCCGACCGCCGTCAGGAAGACGTACGAGCCGGGCATCAGCGGCTGGAAGTCGTCGGGCGCGCCCAGGGCCAGCGCGAGGACGGCGAGTACCACGTTCGCCAGTGAGGACACCACGATCGCGGCGAGCACCCCTCCCGCGACAACGAGCGGACCACGGCGGACGGGGACTGCCGCGGAGGCAACAGACATGGCCAACTCCAGAGGGATCTGAGGGAGCAACAAAGCGAGACGTTTGAAGCGTCAAACGAGAGTCTCACGTGGATTGCTTGAAACTTCAAGCCCCAGCGTCTGGGAGTCCGAGGGGCCGACGTCCTGGTCGGACGCGCCGGGGAACGGGCATGCCCGCGCCGCACCGGGCACGGTCGCGATGGGCGTCGCCCCCGTCTTCGACGGCGTGACGGCACACCTCAAGGCGGCGGTGGTCGAAGGCAGTCACACCGCGTTCATGAACCATCCACACCGCCGTACCGGTCACCGGCGTCCTCACCGTCATCGGCACCGTCGTCGCGGCACTCGGCCTGCGTGGCCGACCCTCGGGTCACTGGGCGTGGCGGCGGACCAGGTCTTCAGGCCGGCCTCTCCACCGGAGCCGGCCCGCTCGTTCCGCAAGATCCTCGACGTACGCCGCGAGGACACGAGTGTCGAGGAACTCACGGCGGCTGTCGTGGAGGGCCCGGAGGGTCTGCGCCGCCATCGGGAGGGCAAGCCGCTCGCCTGAGCGACGCCCCCCGACCTGACCGCCCACCCTCGACGTGCCGACGAGGGTGGGGGGTCAGGGCAGGTCGTCGATGTCGAGGTCCGTTCCGACGACCAGGGTCACGACGCCCGCGGGGGCGTCCGCGGCCTGGGTGGCTTCGGTGTCGGGCAGCCGCGAGGCGAGGACCTTCGCATGCTTGGCCAGATCCGAGGGGTGGGTCACGGTCGTTTCGCCGGTGGTCTCCGGCGCGTTGCCCGTGCCGACGACGGTGAAGCCGGCCTCGCGCAGCCGGTCGGCGACCGCCGCGGCACGCCCCGTGACTCCGGTGCCGTTGAGGACCTGGACGCGCACATTGGAAGCGTAGACCAGATCCTTCTTGGCCTGCGCCTGCAGTTGCTCCTTGTTGACCTCCTTGTCCTTGGCGAGGGAGGTGAACAGGTCGGCCGCCTGCGGGTACTGCCAGACGATGTTGGCCTTGTCGGTGGGGACGTCGGCCTCGCGGGGGTAGTTGGGGACGGTCAGGAAGGTCAGCCGGTCGCTCGGGATGCCCTTGAGCTCGGAGGCGAGGTCGTAGAGCGGGTCGATGCCGGCGAGGTCCTCGTCCGTGGTGAGGGACTTGGTGGCCGACTGCAGGAAGTCGTAGAGCGACGTGGGGCTGGTCAGCTTGGACTTGGCCTTGGCGGCCAGGGCCTCCATGAACTCCTGCTGACGTCCGATGCGTCCGATGTCGGAGCCGTCGCCCACGGCGTAGCGGGTCCGTACGTAGCCGAGCGCCGTCTCGCCGCCGACGGTCTGACAGCCCGCCTTCATGTCGAGGAGGGCCTTCTTGTCCTTGATGGCCTGCTCGGGGCAGACCTCGATGCCGTCCAGTGCGTCGACCATCCCCTTGAAGCCCTGGAAGTCCACCGACATGAAGCTGTCGATGCGCAGACCGGTGTTGGCCTCGACCGTCCTGATCGAGCAGGCCGCCGCGCCGGCGACCTCACCGCTCGCACCACCGATCGCGAACGCCTCATTGATCTTCGCGAGGTGCGGGCTGGACGTGCTGCCGTCGCCCTTGTCGCACGCCGCTATCTCGACCCAGGAGTCACGCGGGAACGACACCACGGTCGCCCATTCCCGGTTCGCCGGGACGTGCAGCACCATCAGCGTGTCCGACTGCATGGTGGTCAGATCGGTGCCGTACTTCGCGTTCGCCCCGTCACGGCTGTCCGAGCCGACGACCATGATGTTCTTGGAGCCCGGGCTGAGATTGACCGGACGGTCCCCGCCGAGCTTGTTGTCGACGTCGGCGCCGGTGATGTTGTTGTCCAGGTCCTTGTACACCCAGGCACCGACACCCGCGACCCCCAGGACGAGCAGCGCGCAGCTTCCCGCGACCCATCCCAGCGTCCGGCCCTTCCGCGTCGCCCCGCCTCCGGCACCCGCGCGTCGCTTTCCCGTACCGCTCACCGGCCTTCCCCCGCCTCGGCCGCACCGGCCGGTCGACTCCCCCTGCTCGTCCGGCACTTGTGATCACCGAACCACAGGACTCTACATCCGTGTGGAGAGGTACGGATCAGCCACTGACTCGTCTCAGGGCTCCGAGGTCTCGGATTCGAGGGCGGCTCGGGTCGTGGGGCCGTACACGCCGGACTCGTCGTCGAGAAGGACGCGGGTCAGCTGGTAGCCGCGGACCGCGTTCTCGACCGTGCGGTCGTACTCTCCGTCGATGTCTCCGTTGTAGAGCCCGACCTGCCGCAGCCGGAGCTGGAGTTCGGTGACCTCCGGCCCGCTGTCGCCGAAGCGGAGTACGGGGCTGCTCTCCTCCTCCGACCCCGTCGGCGCGGGGGCCGCCGTGGCGGTCGTGCCGCCGTTGGACGGAGGGCTGGTCGGGTCGGCCGAGCCGGTCGGGGTCACCGGACTCCCGGACGGGGTCGCGGACGGCGAGGCGGAGGGGGTCTCGGACGGCCGCGGCGTGGGAGCCGTACGGGACGGGGAAACTGCAGCCGCGTCGTTCTCGGGCGCCGCCTCCGGCAGGTCCGCCCGCACATCGTCGGACACGGAGCCGTCCCGCGAGGGCGTCTCGTACGAGAAGAGGCCGCCGACGATTAGTCCGGTCACCAGGAGGGCGGCGGCTCCGGCCCCGGTGGCGAGCATGGCGCGGCGTCGCCGCCGCTGACGGTCCGGGTCGGTGGCGGTTGGAGGGTGCGCGTCGGGAAGGGAAGGCGCGCCGGGGGCTGGTTCCAACACGGCGGTGGGTACGCCGTCGTCCGCGTCCACGCGCTCCGTGTCCTCGACCACCTCCGTGTCCTCGACCACCTCCGTGTCCTCGATCGCCTCCGTGTCCTCGATCGCCTCCGTCTCGTCACCGACCTTGACGAACGGGCGTATGCGCACCGGATCGAAGTCCTCCGCGGCCGCCGCCTCCACCGTACGGCTCTCGCGGTGGGCGTCGGACGCGCGTCGGCCGCAGGAACAGGCCGGAGTGCCGTCCGCCGCCCGGGACGTACCGCACTGGGGGCAGACAGGGCCTGTCGGTTCACTCACGCGCGGTCTCTCTCCGGGATGACTTCAGAGTTCGAACAGACCTCCCCCACAGAATCACCAAAACTTGCTTGAATATGCAAGCGGAACATTCGCCATCTCCCGTACACCGAGGGCGAGTTCGGACTCACCATGTCTTCATGTGCCGGGGCTGGCGCACGACCCGGCCGCCGGTGTGTCATGCCTCTGACATGGAGCCCGACCCCAACCCCGACGCATCGGCGTGGAGGAAATCCCCCGTGAACCTGACCCACCCCCGTTCCCGCCCCCGTGCCCTGTACACAGTCGCCGCGCTGGCCCTGAGCGTGCCCGTCCTGTTCTCGGGCCCCGCCGCCGCGGCGGTCCCCACGTACTCGGTCTATCTGCAGAACACCGTCACGGGTCTCAACGCTGCCGACAGCGAGGGCACGGTCGTCGCGCACAACCCCAGAGGCAACGAGGACCACCAGCAATGGACGCCGGTCGCCGTGAGCGGCGGCCACCAGTTGCGGAACGCCGACGAGTCCGGGGTCTGTCTCGGGCGGAGCGGCACGTCGGCGGTGACGGCGAGCTGCGGTGCGGACGGCACGACGTGGACGATCACCGCCGCGGCGAACAGCACCTACACGGTGAGCGTGCCCGGGACCTCGCAGTACCTCACGGGGACGTCCTCCGACTCGTCGGCCGTGCAGATCGGGGCGAGCGGCGCTCTCGCCCGCTGGCATCTCACGCCGGTCACCCACACCACGACGGCGATGCCGTCCGCCGACACCCGCACCCTCGACCAGGTCACGTTCCTCACCTCGCACAACGCCTACGCCAACGGGGTCGACGGAAACTTCGCCTCGTTCCCCGTCAGCCTCTTCCCCAACCAGTCGCGCGGCGTCGGTCAGCAACTCACCGACGGCGTACGCGGGTTCATGCTGGACACGTACACCGTGTCGGGGCAGGCCGTGCTGTGTCACAACAGCTGTGACGGGGTCAGCAGTCCGGTACCGCTCGCCACGGATCTGCAACGCATCGTCGACTTCCTCAAGGCCCGTCCGGGCGAGTTCGCCACGGTCTTCCTGGAGGACTACACCGCCTCCGACGTGCTGAGGTCGTCCCTGACCTCGGTCAGTGGCCTGTCCGACGTGCTGTACCGGCCGGACCAGGAGGGCGTGGCGACCGGCGGCTGGCCGACGATGGCGGACCTCGCCGACCGGGGCAAGCAACTGCTGATCTTCAGCGACCGTACGCGCGCGAGTGACGTGTCCAGCGGTTACGCCACGCGCGACACCTTCGGTGTGATGTACCAGCGGGAGTGGACCGTCGAGAACTACTGGTCCATGGGCGGCGGGATCGGCGGCTCCGACTGGTCCTGCTACAGCCGCTGGGGCACGAGCCGGCCGCTGACCACGGACTCGACCGCCTTCCATCCGCTGTTCGTGATGAACCACTTCCGCGACTACACGATCAGCGGGACCGCCGGGACCGACAACGGCAAGCTCCTCAACCGCACCCAGAACTTCTGCACCCCCGCCGCCCGCAAGAAGCCCAACTACCTCGCCGTCGACCGCTACGACCTGGGTTCCCCCACCCCGCTCACGACCGTCGGCAACCTCAACACGTACGTCCTCACGCCGGGCCAATGAACGTCGGCGTCCGTCGGGCTCAGGCCTGGCGGACGCCGGTCGCGGCCCGGGCCGCCGCCAGTCATCATTTTGAACGCGTTCAAGTTTGGGCTAGGGTCGTCCCACACACGAATGGGAGCAGCCGGATGAAGATCGTGATCCCCGGGGGAACCGGGCAGGTGGGCGCGATTCTGAACCGCGCACTGACGGCGGCCGGGCATGAGGTGACGGTGTTGACCCGGCGACCGGCCGGCCGGGGTGAAGTCCCTTGGGACGGGGAGACCATGGGGCCGTGGGCCGAGGCGATCGACGGCAGCGATGTCGTGATCAACCTGGCCGGCCGCAGCGTGAGCTGCCGCTACACCCCTGCCAATCTCCAGGCGATGATGGACTCGCGTGTCCACTCCACCCGGGTCGTCGGCGAGGCCATCGCCGCCGCGGCCCGGCCTCCCCGCGTCTGGCTGCAGATGAGCACCGCCACGATCTACGCCCACCGTTTCGACGCGCCCCATGACGAGGACACCGGTGTGATCGGCGGAACCGAACCCGATGTGCCGGGCTACTGGTCGTTCAGCGTCGACATCGCCAAGTCCTGGGAGCGGGAACAGGAGCAGGCCGACACCTCGCACACCCGCAAGGTGGCCCTGCGTTCGGCCATGGTGATGAGCCCCGACCGGGGCGGCGTGTTCGACGTCCTGCTGTGGATGGCGCGGCTCGGGCTCGGCGGCCCGGTCGCGGGCGGCGCGCAGTACGTGTCCTGGATCCATGACCGCGACTTCGTCCGGGCGGTCGAGTTCCTCATCGACCGGGACGATGCCACCGGCCCGGTGAACCTCGCTGCCCCCTCTCCCCTGCCGCAACGCGCTCTCATGCGCGCACTGCGTGCCGCCCGGGGCGTCCCGGTGGGGCTGCCCGCGACGAAGTGGATGGCCGAGATCGGCGCCTTCGTCCTGCGCACGGACACCGAACTGCTCCTGAAGAGCCGACGCGTCGTCCCCGGCCGCCTGCTCGAAGCGGGTTTCACCTTCGACCACCCCGAGTGGCCGGAGGCCGCCGACGACCTCGTACGGCGCGTGCGAGGGCGGCGGGACGACTCGATCCGATCCGAACAAACGTCCACGGCTGCGCAGCGGACGTGAGCGGTCTCGCCACGCAGACGTCTCCCCGCCCCCAGTGGTAGCGGAGCAGGACGGTCCGGTAGGCGTTCTGCTCCTGGGATGGCGTCGCACCGGTCATGCGACGAGGATGCTCCCTCGCACAGGCACATTCCGCCGCGGACCGGAAGGGCCTTCCGATGGGCTTGCACGCAGCACCGCCCCGTCGTCGACGCGCCGCCCTGTTGGTACCCCTGGGCCTCATGCTCCTGGCCGTGCTGCTCGGTGTCCCCCGTGCCGATGGAGCCCTCGGGTCGGCCGACGCCTGCCACACGACGGGCACCCAGCTGCCCCGGGGCGACTGCGGGCCGTTCTGGCAGGTCCTCGCGGAGGACTTCGACGGTGACCGGGTTCCGCTGGGCTCCTTCAGCGACTGCGATCATCACGTCGACACCTCCGCCGCGTACTGCGGGGGCCTGAGCGGCGAGTACCGCGACAACTGGTGGGCCTATCCGACCGGTTGGCGGGATACGGCCGACGACCGCGACCGGGACGTCGTGGGCGTCTACCACCCGGAGGACACGGTGAGCGTGGGTCCTGCGACGAACGGCGACGGCAGGATGTACATCCGCATGTGGCGGCCCGCCGACGGAGGTCCCGTCCACGCGGCGGCGGTGGTACCTCGTGCCGTCATGCAGATGAAGTACGGCAAGTACAGCGCCCGCATCAAGGTGACCAGGCTCGCTCCGGGATACAAGTCCGCCTGGCTGCACTACGGCGGGGGTTGCGAGATGGACCATCCCGAGGGCGAGTGGACCGGCGATCTCACCGCTTTCCACCATCCGTGCGGCGGAGGCGAACAGGGTTACTTCCCGGGGAGCGACCACTGGACGGAGTGGCACACCGTGTCGACCGAGTGGACGCCCGGCCATGTGCGGTTCTTCGTGGACGGACGGCAGACGGGACATGACACCCGGAACGTGCCGGACCGCCCCCTGTCCTGGATCCTGCAGAACGAGAGCGCCCTGCAAGGGCCCGGCGCGGCTCCGGGCAGCAGCGCTCAGCTCGACATCACCTGGGTCGCCGCCTACGCGTACGGATGGAAGTAGCGGCTGGCAGTCCTCTCGCCCGACGCCGTGCCGAGCCGGACGCGTCTTGCCTGCGCTCCGCACCCGGCGCACGCTGGTCATATGGCTGCTCACGACGGCCCTACGCTCATCACGTCCGTGCAGCGGGCCTTCCGTCTGCTGGAGGCGGTGAGCGCGCACGAGAACGGCGCGCCGGCGAAACAGCTGGCACGTGAGACAGGGCTGCCGCTGGCCACCGCGTACCACCTGCTGCGGACCCTGGTCCACGACGGCTACCTGCGCAAACTGGACGACGGCGGATTCATCCTGGGCGACAGGCTGCGGGCGCTCCACACCACCGGCCGCGAGCAGGCGCTGCTCAGCCGGGTCCGTCCGACACTGGCCGCGCTGCGGGACGAGCTCACGACCGCCGCGTACCTGACCTTCTACGAGGACGGCGAGATCCGGGTCGCCGAGATCGTGGACAGCCCCCGGGCGCCCCGCGTGGACCTCTGGGTGGGGTTCGAGGACGCCGGGCACGCCACCGCACTGGGCAAGTCGGTGCTGCGGGAGCTGGACGAGGACTCCCGCAAGGACTACCTCTCCCGGCACCCCCTCACCGATCTCACGCCCCGGACGATCACCGACCCGCCGGAACTCCTCCGCCGCCTCGACTCCTCGCCCGCGGCCCCTGCCGTCACGGATCTGGAGGAGTACTCCCTCGGCACCGTCTGCGTCGCGGTGCCCGTGTACAGCGGGGGCACCCTCGGCTCGCTCGGCGTGTCGTTGCCGAAGGACCGGCTCTCCCGGCTGGAGGAGATCCGGGGACGGCTCATCCCGACCGCGAGCCGGGTGACCAGGGGTCTCTCGCTCACTATCTGAAAATCAGATCCTTGTGGCCCTCGCGTCGAACCTATTTCCTGGATGAAACAGACATTTCAGGAGCACGCCCGCGCACGCACAGGTGAGGACTCGGACGGAAGATGAGTACGACGTCGGCCCGGAAACGCGGTGCCGCACAGCTGGCCTCCCATACGCCCGTACTGCCCGTGCTGATCGTCTCCGTCATCGTGGTCGTCGACCTCGTCGGCGGAGCCGGGCTGACCTGGCTGCCGCTGCTCGCCGCCGGTCCCGCACTGGCCGCCACCACGAGCGGGCCGCGCGGAGTCCTCTGCGTCGGTCTCCTCGCCGGGGCGCTGGCCGCGACGCTCGGTGTACGGGACGGAGCGCCGGGTCACGATCTCGCCTCCGTCCTGGCCGCCCTGGTGGCCGTCACCCTGGCAAGTACCCTGGCCGGCTCGCTGCGCGGGCGTCGCGAGCGTGTACTCGCGGCCGTGCGCTCGGTCGCGGAGGCCGCCCAACACGCGCTGCTGCAACCCGTACCGGCGACCGTCGGCCCGTTCCAGGTGGCCGTCCGCTACAGCGCGGCGGCCGCGGAGGCCCGTATCGGCGGGGATCTCTACGCGCTGGTGCCCACCCCGTACGGGGTCCGACTGATCGTCGGCGATGTGCGCGGCAAGGGGCTGCCTGCCGTGGGGACCGCCGCCCTGGTGCTCGGGGTCTTCCGCGAAGCGGCCTACGAGGAGCCCGATCTCCTCGCCGTCGTCGCCAGGATCGAGCGAAGTCTGGCGCGCAACCTCGGCAGCGACGACTTCGTCACCGCGGTGGTCGCCGGCTACCCCCGGTCGGGGTCCCTGGAAGTGGTCAACTGCGGACACGCTCCCCCACTGCTCGTGCGCGGATCGGGGGTCGTGCCGGTGGAACCCGCCCGTCCGGCCCCGCCCCTCGGGCTGCGCGCCCTCACCGACGAGCGCCCCAGCCTCCAGGTGCTGCCCTTCGCCGACGGTGATCAGCTGCTGCTCTACACCGACGGGGTCACGGAGGCCCGCGACCACAGCCGTGAGTTCTATCCGCTCGCCGAGCGGCTGGGGCGGCACCTCTCCGACGAGCCGGCGCGGACACTCACCGCGCTCCACACCGAACTGCTGGCGCATGTGGGCGGCCGACTGGAAGACGACGCGGCGCTGCTCCTGCTCCGCAAGCCGCGCAAACCGGCCGTTTCCGAAGCGGCCGTCCTCGAAGCGGCGCCCGCGGTGTCGACGGACTCCGCGGGCCGGCAGCTCGGCGACCCAGTGACTCGGTGACCGGACCTTTCTAGGCCTGGCGCGGGTTCGGCTTCAGTACGGCGAACTCCGCGCCGCAGGGGTCGGCCAGCCAGGCGATCCGGCCGACCTCGGGCACGTCGGCGGCAGGAATGAGCACGGATCCGCCGCCCTCCTCCACCGCCCGGGCGATGTCATCGGCATCGGCGACGGCGAAGTACGGCATCCAGCGGGCCTTGTGCTGCCCCGCCTGGAGGGGCGCCACGCCACCGAAGGAAGCGTCCTGCTGGTCGCCTTCCTCGACGCTGAGCACCCGGTAGGTCATCCCGGGTGCCGGCATCTCCTCGGACCGCCAGCCGAACAGACCCTTGTAGAAGGCGAGAGCACTGACCGGGTCCTGGACGTGCAGTTCGACCCACAGAAGAGTGTTGTCCTCGGACGTCTTCTCCAGGCCCTTGGTCTTCC
The DNA here is from genome assembly GCF_002214185.1 of Streptomyces capitiformicae. Classification (NCBI taxonomy): domain Bacteria; kingdom Bacillati; phylum Actinomycetota; class Actinomycetes; order Kitasatosporales; family Streptomycetaceae; genus Streptomyces; species Streptomyces capitiformicae. Next base: position 6,474,958 of record NZ_CP022161.1, read on the forward strand.
CGGGCTGCCATACGGCGAACGGCGTGCCCTGGGGGTCGGTGAACTGGGCCATCCACCCCTCCCCCATGACGTCCATGGGCTCGGCGCGTACGGCACCACCGCCCTCGACGACCTGGCGGGCGGTCTCCTGGATGTCGTCGGTCTTGAAGTACGTCGTCCAGGCCGAGTGGGCGCCCTCCTCGGTCAGCGGCCCGAGGGCGGCGACGTTCTTGCCGTCCTTCTGGAAGAACGCGTACCCGCCGGCGTCGGGCCCGGCGGAGACGAAGGCCCAGCCGAAGATGTCGCCGTAGAAGGTGGCGACCAGGGCCGGGTCGGGACTGCCGAGATCGATCCAGTTGGGCGATCCGGTACGGAACTCGGTGGTGAGCATCTGTTTCTCCTTCTGACGTCCGGTATGGAGCTGCTGGTGTCCGGTAGGGACCAGGTATCCGGTAGCGACGACGCCGGCTTGTCACCTGCCCCAGATCTCGCGGTACGCCTCCCGGTAGCCCGCCGGATCCCAGGTCGTGGCGCCGTCGCTGTTGTCCGCCGTGGTGATGTGCACGGGGGCCGCGTACCCGCTGGCGGGGCTGCCGGAGAAGGCCCGGTTGAACTCGTCGACGATCTGCCAGCCCTGCTGGGACAGCGGCTCGGGCACGGTGGCGGCCTGGTACTGCCTGCTGTTGATGCGCTGGAACGCGGACGGGTCGCCGTCACCCGCGCCGATGTTGAAGGGCGGACCGGAGCCCGGAGTGCCGGCGGCGCGGAAGGCGGGGGCGGCGTCGGCGAAGTACAGGTCGTTGATGGCGACCGAGTGGGTCCATCTGTCCTGGAACCGGGAGAGCAGCGAGGAGATCTCGCGCGGGGTGCGGGTGCTCGCGTCCGGGATCGGGATGTTCTCGTACGAGAGCAGTCGAACATCCCGGCAGGTGGCGAGTTCCTTGCGGATCAGGTCGGACTTGTGCTTGGCGAAGGGGATCGAGGCGTCGGTGATGACCACGACGCCGCCGCGGCCGCCCGAATCCGAGATGATCCACTGCGCGCTGATCGCGGCCACGTCCTCGACGCGGGTGGTGACGTTGGTGAAGAGCCGCGGCTGCTCACTGGGGCCGGGCGCGGCGACCGCGTGCCAGCCGATGAGCGGGATGTCCGCCGCGTTGGCCCTCGCCACCTGTCGTGATGTCGCGTTGGGGTCGAAGCCGCCGATGACGATGCCGGCGGGCCGGAGGGCCACGGCCTCGCTCATCGCCGCCTGGATGCCGGCGGGTGTGCCTCCGCCGTCGATGACCCGGACGTTCCAACCGATGACGCGCGCGGCTTCCCGCACGCCTTTCGCGGCGCCCGCGACTCCGGGGTTGGTCATGGTCTGGGCGACGTAGACGATGGTCCTGCGGGAGACCGCCGCGGGGCCGCTGGTCGGCCCGTCCCAGGGGACGTCGGTGTCCTCGGCCCGGATGACGGCGGCCCGGGCCTCGGCGTGGACGGCCGGGCAGCCACTCGCGCCCGTGGGGGATGACTCGGGGTCGTCCGACGAGCCGCGTTCGCAGCCGGCGAGGGCGGTCGCCGTCACCAGCAGGGCACAGAGCCTGACCTTGAAGGCGCCGGGGACGGCTGTGCGGTTGCCTTGCAAGAGAACTCCTCTCATGGAGTCATGGAGTGGTGCCCGCCGCGCCGCCGCGCTGTCGGCGGCGGGCGGCGTATCCGGCCAGGCCCACGGCGATGAGCAGGGTGCCGCCGTGGAACAGCGGGACCGTCCAGAAGTCGGCGCCCAGCTGGCCGAGGCCGGTGAGGCCGACGGCGAGGACGGCGACGGCCACGACGGTGCCGAGGGCGTTGGGGCGGCCGGGTTTGATCGCGGTGGAGCCGAGAAGGGCCCCGACGAAGGCGGGCAGCAGATAGTCGAGGCCGACGCTCGGGTTGCCGATCTGCTGCTGGGCCGCGAGCAGCACCCCTGCGAGGCCGACGATCAGCCCCGACGCGGCGAACGCGTACACGGTGTACTTGCGGATCGGGATGCCCAGGAGGTCGGCCGCTCGCGGGTTCGAGCCGACGACGTACAGATAGCGGCCGAGCGGCAGGCGCTCCAGCACGACCCAGAGGACGGCCGCGAGGGCAAGTACGTAGAAGGCGGGGACCGGGAGGCCGAGGAACGTGGAGTCGTACAGGTCGGTGAACGCGGGCGGGAGGCCCTGGGCGCCGGGGACGATCCGGCCGCCGTCGGTGATCCAGCCGGTCACCGCGTACAGCATGCTGCCGGTGCCGAGGGTGGCGATGAAGGAGTCGATGCGGCCGAACTCGACGATGACTCCGTTGAGGACGCCCACGACCGCGCCGCCGGCGATCACCGCGAGGCAGGCGAGCGGCCAGGGCCACCCGTTGTTGACGACGAGTTGCATCACCATGACGTGGGCCAGGCCGAGGGCGTAGCCGATGGAGAGGTCGAACGCGCCGGTCACGATGGGGACCATGGCGGCGAGCGCGAGGACGGCCGGGATCGACTGGTTGGACAGGATCGAGTCGACGGTGTTCAGCGTGGGGAAGGTGTCCGGCAGGGCGAGGGAGAAGACCAGATACAGCAGGGCGGTGAGGGCGAGCAGGCCGTAGGAGCCGATCAGGTGGCCGCCGGGACGGCCCGGCCCGTCCGGGCGGCTCATGGGTTCGTCCCGGTTCCCTGCGGGGGCACGGCCGAGGCCGCCCTGGTGAGCCCGGCGACCGTGAGGTCCGCACCGCTCAGCTCTGTGGTCACCGCCCCGCGGACGAACACCAGTGTGCGGCGGCACACCCGCGCGACCTCCTCGAAGTCCGTCGAGATGAGGAGGACGGCGAGGCCCGCGGCCAGGGCCTCGTCGAGCAGGCGGTGGATCGCGGCCTTGGCGCCGACGTCCACGCTCGCGGTCGGCTCCTCGAGGATCAGCAGCCGCAGGCCCGCCCGGAACCATCGGCCGATCATGACCTTCTGCTGGTTTCCGCCGGACAGGGTGGCGATGGCGGCCTCGCTGTCGCGGGGACGCACCGAGAACCGTTCGATCAGGGTGGTGGCCTCGGCGCGTTCGCGGCGGGGCCTGATCCAGCGCAGCGCCGGCCGGTCTCCGGCGCGGGGATCGGCCAGGAAGTTCTCGCGTACGGTCAGCTCGGCGAGGCAGCCTTCCCGCTGTCGGTCGCCGGGTACGAAGCCGACACCGAGCCGGACGGCGTCGGCGACGGTGTGCGGGCGGTACGGGCGTCCCGCGAGCAGGGCCCTCCCGTCGAGCAGGGGCCGGGCGCCGGCCAGGGCCCGGCCCAGGTCCATGTGCCCGGCGCCCGAGAGGCCGACGAGGCCCAGGGCTTCCCCGGCCCTCAGTTCCAGGCTGACCGGTCCCGTGCCGGGCGTCCGTACGCCGTCGAGGGTGAGGACTGCCGATGTGTCGGCAGGTGTCGGCGCGGGATGCTCTTCGGCCAGTTCCTCGCCGACGATGTCGTGAACCAGGCGGACGGGGCTGTGACCTGCCAGGGAGCCGTGGCTGACGAGGTGGCCGTCCCGCAGTACGGCGAAGGTGTCGGCGACCTCGTACACCTCGTCCAGGCGATGGCTGACGTAGAGGATGGCGTGTCCCCGGTCGCGCAGGGTGTGCAGGACACGGAAGAGTCGGGCGCAGTCCGCGGCCGGGAGGCGGGCGGTCGGCTCGTCGAGGACGATGAGCTTCGGGCGTGCGGCCAGGGCCCTGGCGATCGCGACCAGCGAACGCTCGGCCGGGTCGAGCCGGGCGACGGGTGTGCCGGGGTCGAGGTGTCCGGCGACGACGCGCAGGGCGTCGGCGCAGCGCTCGCGGGTCAGCCGCCAGGAGATCAGTCCGCTGCGGCGCCCGTATCCGGTGCCCAGGGCGATGTTCTCGGCGACCGTCATCCACTCCACGAGACCGAGGTCCTGGTGGATGAACGACATGCTGTGCGAGGCGGCATGGCTGCCGAGGGGGTGCCCGTCCACCGTGATCTGTCCCGCGTCGGCGTGGTGGACGCCGGCGAGCACCTTGATGAGCGTGGACTTTCCGGCGCCGTTGGGTCCGAGGAGGGCGAGAACGCTGCCGACGTGGACGTCGAGGTCCACCCCGGCCAGTGCGACGGTCCCTCCGAACCGCTTGGTGAGCCCGCGGATGCGGACCAGAGGTTCCGCGTCGAAGGGCTGCGCCGCCTTCGCGGACGGGTCGGGAGCGTCGTGCACGGACATCTCCGGGGGTCGGCCGGGTGAGTTCTTCCCGACGTTCACGGTGGATGCTAGTCGACCGAATCACAACATTTCGGATATACACCCATACACCCATACACCCATACACCCATACACCCATACACCCATACACCCATGCGGCCATACACCCATGCGGCCATACACTCATACGGCCATACACTCATACGGCCATACGCCCTACACAGACCGCTTATGCGGCGTCCGTGGTGTCCGTGGTGTCCAGCTCGCATTCGGCCCAGATGACCTTGCCCTCGGGAAGGTAGCGCGCACCCCAGCTCTGCGACAGCTGCGCGACGAGGAACAGTCCCCGCCCGCCCTCGTCGGTGGCCGCCGCCCGGCGCAGGTGAGGTGCGGTGTTGCTGGTGTCGGAGACCTCGCAGATCAGGGTGCGGTCGTACAGCAGCCGCACCCTGATGGGCCCCGCGCCGTGGCGGATGGCGTTGGTGACCAGCTCGCTCAGGATCAGTTCCGCGGCGAACGCCGCCTCGTCGAGTCCCCAGGCGGCCAGTCGCCGGCCTGCCGAGGCACGGACTTCGGCCACGCGGGCCGGGTCGGCGGGCAGTTCCCAGGTGGCGATCCGGTCGGGGTCGAGGGCGTGGGTGCGGGCGACGAGCAGGGCGACGTCGTCGTACGGGTGAGCGGGCGCCACGGTGTCCAGGATGGCCTGGCAGGTCTGCTCGGGCGTGCGCTCCGGGTGGTGGGCCAGGGCGTCGCGCAGCTGGTCGAGGACGACGTCGACGTCGCGGTGCCGGTCCTCGATGAGTCCGTCGGTGTAGAGGACCAGCTGACTGGTCTGGGGGATGTCGATCTCGACGGCGTCGAAGGGCAGCCCGCCGAGGCCGAGCGGAGGGCCGACCGGCAGGTCGGGGTACGACACGGTGCCGTCGGGGCGGACCACCGCGGGCGGCGGGTGGCCTGCGCGGGCCATGACGGCCCGCTGCGAGGTCGGGTCGTAGATCACGTACAGGCATGTCGCGCCGATGATGCCGGCGCCCTCGCCGCCGGGGTCCTCGCGGTCCAGGCGCGCCACGAGGTTGTCGAGGTGGGTGAGGACCTCGTCCGGGGGGAAGTCGAGTTCGGCGTAGCTGCGTGCGGCGGTGCGCAGTCGGCCCATGGTGGCGGCGGACAGCATGCCGTGACCGACGACGTCGCCGACCAGGAGGCCGATGCGGGCGCCGGAGAGCGGGATGACGTCGTACCAGTCTCCGCCGACATCGGACTCGGCGGGCAGATAGCGGTGGGCGACCTCCACGGCGTCCTGGTCGGGCAGCCCGTGCGGGAGCAGTCTGCGCTGGAGGGCCAGGACCATGGTGCGTTCGTGGGTGTAGCGCCGGGCGTTGTCGATGGACAGGGCGGCGCGGGCGGCGAGTTCCTGGGCGAGCGAACGGTCGTCGTCACCGAAGGGGGCGGGGTCCTGGGCGCGGTAGAAGCTGGCGATGCCGAGGACGACCCCGCGTGCGACAAGGGGCACCGCGATGAGGGAGTGGACGTGGGACAGCAGCCGTTCGGTGTGCTCGGGGTCTTGGGCGAGCCAGCCCGCGGCGGCCTTCAGATCCGGTTCCAGCACCGCCTGTCCGCTGGTCAGACAGCGCAGCTGGGGCGCGGTCGGGCCGAAGTCGATCCGCTTGCCGGGCGGGGTGAACGGGAGGTCGTCGCGGATGCCGTGGACCACGGTACGCCGCAGATCACCGACAGGATCGGTGGCCTCCTCGCCCCGGAGTACGGCCTCGGGCAGGTCGACGGTGACGAAGTCGGCCAGTCGCGGCACAGCCGTCTCGGCGAGCTCCTCGGCGGTGCGGCGCACGTCCAGGGTGGTGCCTATGCGGGCGCTCGCCTCGGACAGCAACTCCAGGCGACGGCGCGCGGCCAGGGCGTACGCCCCCACGTGCGGCTCGCCCACGAGGACGAGGCCTCTGGGCGACGGCGCTGGTAGGGGGCCGGGCGGCGGGGTGACGGGGCGGGGGGCAGCAGAGGACTCGCGCGGGGGTATGGCGGAGACCGCGGGGCGGGAGGCGGCTGTGGCGACGGCAGGCTCGGCGGGGGTACCCAGGAGTTCGTCCAGTCGGCGCGGAACGGCCAGGGTCTCCCCTGCCTGAGCGCCTCCCGCCAAGGTCTGCCCCACCACGGCCCTTCCTGCCAGGGCCTGCCACGCCCGGTCCTGTCCCGGCTGGGTTCCCACCGTGAGCGCCCCTCCCGGTGACAGGCCGGGGAGGACGGCCTCGACGGCGATGCCCTCCACTCCGGAGGCGCTCGTCATCGGGCGGCTGACGAGCCGGACCCGGCGCCCGTCGGACAGGGGTACGTCGACGGCGGCCCGCTGTGCGCGGGAGATCAGCTCGGCGGCCTTCTCCAGGAGGAGGGCCTGGTCGCCGGGGCGCAGCTCGGAGGCCAGTTCGCCCACCGCGATGCTGTGGTGCGGCCCGGCGGCGGCTTCGGCGCCGGCGGCGAGGTACGCCCGCAGCAGAGCGCGCCCACGCGCGGAACTCTGCCCCAGCAGGCGCCGCTCCATCGCCTCGGCCGCTTTACGGATCACGACGGCGAACTCCGGGTTCTCGGCGCTGCGCGGATAACCGAAGCACAGCACGCCCTCGATGCGCCCGCTGAGCGGATCGTGGACGGGCAGCGCGACGCAGGCGCTTCCCTGGGCGCGTTCCGCGAAGTGCTCGGCGCCGTAGACCCGGATGAGCTGCCGCTCCGCCAGGGCCAGGCCGATGCCGTTGGTACCGCCGTACTGCTCCGCGAACACGAAGCCCGGGACCCGTTGGATCGCCGGGAGGCCGCCGGCCAGGGTCGGCTCGCCGAATCGGCGCAGGAGGACGGTTCCGTTCGCGTCGGCGACGGAGATGTTGATCTCGCTTCCGGAGTACCTGGACTGCAGCCGGTCGAGCACCGGTACAGCCGCGTGGACGAGCGGGCCGTCCGGATCGAAGCCGTCGTGGAAGGGGAGGTCGGCCCGGTCGGGTGAGAGCCCGAGGGTCCGGCAGCGCTGCCACGAGTCCAGGATCGACGTCCGCACACCCCCCTCGATCACCTCGACCGGCTCGCCCTGCAGAAACCGCTCACGGACAAGGGCGGGGCCGGTGCCGCCTGTGGCACACCCCGTCGGCATCGGTTCTCTGCCGGACCGAACCACGCTTCACCTCACTCCGGCTACGATCATCCACTTTTGGACAAAGCCGATATTGCCGAGGATACGGGCATTGGGGGCACTAGTCACAGGACCGCTCACAGGACCGCGATCGGGCTGACGGGCGAACCGGTCCCTCCAGGTACGTTCAGCGGCGCCACGACGAACAGGAATCTGTGCCTCCCCGCCTCGGCGGTCGCGGCGGAGAGGGCCTCCAGGTCGAGGTTGTCCAGCAGCGGAACTCCCATCGCGGCGACGGCCAGGGCGTGGACGGGCGAGTGCACACCATCCACGGGCGAGGGCCGTACGTCACTGTCACCGTCGCTCCCGAGCAGTACGACACCCCTCTCGGCCAGCAGCGGTACGGCGTCGACGTGGAAGCCCGCGCTCGCCGTGTCGGGGTCCCAGGCACCGAGTTCCACGCGGCGGCGGACGCCGCCGGTGCGCAGCAGCACCGCCTCGCCCTCGCCGATCGTCACGTCGAGCGCCTCCTCGGCGGCGATGACGTCGTCCGCGTGCACGGCCTGGCCGGGTTCCAGCCAGCGGGTGCCGAGGGCGGCGGGGAGGTCGAGGAGTACACCCGTCGTCACGAGGGGGCCCAGCGCCGACACCGCGCCGAAGCGGGCGCCCGCGGCGTCGACGACCTCGCGTGCGGCCCGGCCGTCGTAGAGCTGTCCCCGGTAGGCGATGTGGCACAGTGCGTCGAGATGGGTGACTCCCTTGCCGTGGTAGTCGGCGGCGATGAAGTCCTTGTGGGTGGAGGGTTCCGGGCTCTCCACGTCCCCGAGGTCGGTCATGTGGTGCAGGGCGGGCCTCTTGTTGTCGGGCGCGGGCCGGGTGTTCCAGGGCAGCGCCATCGGCACGACCGTCCCGGTCCGCACCTCGGCCATGGCGCGACGCACGTGGTCCGCGGTCACCCGGTTCCAGGCACCGCGGTCGGCCGGGGTCCAACGGCCCCAGGTGCGCACCGACGCGAAGAGCGCGTCGAACTCCCGACGGGAGACGGCGGGCCCGTTGCCGGTCCCGCCGGGACCAGTCGGCTTGGGAAGTAGCTCGTCACCGGCCGCCATATCGATCAGGATGGCGGGGCCCGCTCCCGCCTTCAACCGCAGACCCGTAGCTCAGAGTGGCTTTTCAGTGGTGGGCCGTAAGGTCCGTGCCGTGACCGCGTTACCCGCCGTCGAAGAGTCCTGGGCCCGCATCGGCACCTGGCTGGCCCGCCATGCTCCCCTCACCCATGCTCGACTGCGTCCCACCTGCGTCCGAGGCGGACATAGCCGCGGCCGAGCGCACGCTCCACTACGGGCCGCTGTCCAAGGTCGCCGACATCGTCAACAGCACGCAGTTCCCGCGCGATGTCGGCGAGGGGCTGGCCGACGCGGAGGACGAGGAGCACGCAGACGACGAGGACGAGGAGGACGGCGAGGAGCAGGAGAATCCGGACGATGAACTGGATGTGTTCTGGCACCGGGAGCGGCTGCTGATCACCTTGGGCATCGGTTGGCAGTCCTCCGACGGTCTGTTCGTGTCCTGCCGCCGCGGACCCAACCTCGGCCGCGTGGGCCGGTATTTCGACGAGGACGTGCCCGCCTTCACCTCATGGTCCTCCCGTCATCCCGGACCCGGTCTCCCCACTGGCGCTGGCCGCCGCCACCACCGAACCGCCGCCACCACCGAACCGGTGCCGACGCCTGCCGTCGCCGCCGAGTCGCCGGTCGCTCCCACCGGACTCACCGGGCCCGCCGCATCGGCGCAGGACGGCGGAAGCCGCGTTCTCGCCTTCGCCCGCGTCACCCGCCCCCGTCCGGAACCGCTGCCGGATCAGCCCGATGTGGTCTTCGTGGAGGGCGTCACCCCGGCCGAACTGCTGCGCCGTCTGGGCGCGATCCCCGACACGGTCCGGCCGCGCGGCCGGCGGTGGGCGCAGGACGTGGCCGCCTCGACCTGGGCGGGGCACCGGCCGATGGTCCGGGTGGGCACGGTCGGCGACTGGTCGTACGCCACCCAGGAGGACGAGCAGATCGGGGCCGCGCAGTTCACCCGGCCCGAGGTGCTACGACGGGTGTCCGCGGGCAGCCGGGCGGTGGCGCTGACCAGGCGTGGCCCGGAGGTGTGCCTCTCCGTCACCGAGGACGGCGTCGTGCGTCCGGAAGCGGCCCAACACGTGATGTCGCCGCGCGAGGGCAACGTGCAGTCGCCCGGTGGGCACTTGGCCAGGCGTCAAGGGGTGGATCTCTGGCCCGGCTCGACCGCGGCGTACGCCCGTCTTCTGGCGGGCCTGGCAGAGGACTTCGGCTCGTCTACCGCCCGGAGCAGGACGTGGCCGAGGCGCTGAGCAGCGCCCTGCTGCTGTCGGTCCTGAACGACTTCCCCGAGCACGAACGCCGGCCCGAGCCCGAGGTACGCGGTTTCGACCGGGCCGGGGTTATGGCGCGGACCCGTCCGGAGCAACTGCGCGGCGCGGTCGCGGCGCAGTCGGCGCGGCTGGCGACGGAGACCGACATCGACTCCTACGAGGAGGTGGCGAACGCGCTGGAGGACATCCGCCGGGGCGATGCCGTCCGCCTCGACCTCGGCGATCCGCTGGATGTGCGTATACGCACCCTGGCGGCGGAGACCCTCCCCCCGCCGCCATCGCGGGCGCGACCGCCCGGTGTCCGGTCAGCCGACCGTCGCGCCGGCAGAAGCCCAACTGGTAGGCCACGCCCCACACGAGCACGTAGTTGAGCAGCCCGACGTACGGCGTGTGCGCCGCCACCACCGACACGCTCGCCGCCAGGGCGACCACACCCATGACCAGGGGAACGGCCGGCCCTCAGCGCCGATGCGCCGCGTGCAGTGCCGGGGTCAGCGCGCTGAGGATCAGATACACCGGGAGGAACCAGAACTGCATCGCCATCGCCCACCCCACCAGCGCGAGGGTGTCCGGATCCACGCCGACCGCCGCACAGAGCCCGACGGCGAGCAGCACGAGGGCGCTACACCCCCGCCGGGAGCAGCAGCCGCAGCGCCCGCCGCGCCACCCACCCGGCCGCCGTACCACCCGCCGCCCGGGCTCGCACCCAGGATCCGCCCGCCGCATGCCCCCCGGCCAGGAAGAACAGCGGCATGACCTGGAAGCCCAGGGTCAGCCACTGGGTCCACGGAATGACCGCCAACAGCTCGAGGGCTGTGATCTCCCCGCCGGGCCCGCGGACCAGAGCGGTGATCAGCCAGTGGCCGATCACCACCAGCACGATGGCCCATGCGCGCAGGAAGTCGACGTAGCGATCTCTGCTCATACGTCGTCATGCTGCCCTGTGCCCCGGCTCATCGGCGTGGCAAGACCATGCCGCAGCCGACCCGTGCCCGGCACGACACCATCCGCGCACCCCAACCGGTTTGAAGGGACCGGCCTTTCGACCTACCTTGCCGAGGTGAATCTCTTCTCACGTTCCTGGACAGCGTTGCTCACGACCGCCGCCGAACTGTCCGACGAGGACTTGGCCCAACCGTCCGGCTGCGCGGGCTGGCTCGTACGGGACCTGGTGTGCCACCTGGTCATCGACGCGCAGGACGTCCTGATCACCCTCGTGACCCCGGCCGACGAGGAACCTACCCGTGACGCGGTGACCTACTGGGAGGTCTCCGCGACGCCGCCCACCGGTGACGACCCGCTCGACGCGCTGACCGTACGGCTGGCCGCCGCGTATGAGGAGCCGTGGCTGCTCAGGTTCCACCTCGACGACGTCGGCTCCGCGGCCGGACGCGCCGCCGAACTCGCCGACCCGACCCTCCGGGTCAGCACCCGCGACGAGGTCCTCACCGTGGGCGACTACCTCTCCGCGTACGTCCTGGAATGGACGCTGCACCACCTCGACCTGGTCGCGTACCTCCCGAACGCGGCGGGACCGCCGGCGGCGGGGCTTGCCCGGTCACGCGCATTGCTGGAGAGGATCGCCCGGGCCGAGTTCCCCGTGTCGTTCTCCGACCGGGACGCGCTGCTGATCGGCACCGGACGCCGCGTCCCGACCGTCACCGAGAGGGCCGAACTGGGCGAACTGGCCGCGAAACTCCCGCTCGTCCTCGGCTGAACGAGGTTGAGTTCCCCCGGACTTGCCACCGGACGCCCCACACCCGGCAGCCCGTCAGAGGCATAAGAAACCCACAACATACTCTTGGGCAAGCTTGGCTGATTGATCTGGGGAAGGGTGAATGTCGGGAGTCGCGAGACGCCGCGCCGGTTGGTTGGGCGCCGCCTTTCTCCTGTTGTTGCTGGCGGTGCTGCTGAGTCTGGCGGTCGGAAGTCGGGCGATGCCTCCCTCGACGGTGTGGGACGCCCTGGTGCACGGCGGTACCAGCGACGACGCTTCTGTCGTACGGTCGCTGCGCGTGCCACGGACGGTCATCGGTGTGCTGGTGGGCGCCGCGCTCGCCCTCGCCGGGACGGTGTTGCAGGGCATCACGCGGAACCCGATCGCCGAGCCCGGCATCCTGGGCATCAGCCAGGGGGCGTCGCTGGGCGTGGTGTGCGCCATCGCCTTTCTCGGGGTGCACTCGCCGGCGGGATACGTCTGGTACGCGTTCGCGGGCGCGGGGATCGCGGCGGTCTGTATCTACGCCGTCGCGAGCAGCGGGCGCGGCGGCGCCTCACCGGTCGGGCTGGCCCTGGCGGGGGCGGCGATGAACGCGTTCCTGGCCTCCGTCATCTCGGCGATCCTCACCACCGACGCGCATGCCCTGGACGAGTTCCGGTTCTGGGACGTCGGTTCGATCAGCGGGCGGGACGCGTCGATCGCCGGACAGGTCTGGCCCTTCCTGCTGGCCGGTCTGCTGCTCGTGTTGGCCATGGCCCGCGGACTGGACGCGCTCGCGCTCGGCGACGACATCGCCCGGGGGCTCGGCCGCAACGTCGCCCTGCTGCGGGCGACGGGCGCCCTGGGCGCGACCGTTCTCACGGGTGCCGCGGTCGCCGCGGCCGGCCCCATCGCGTTCACCGGTCTCGCCGTACCGCACATCGCCCGCGCGCTCGTCGGGCCGGGCCACCGTCTGCTGCTGCCCATGGCCGCGCTGCTCGGCCCGGTGATGCTGCTCCTCGCGGACGTCCTCGGCCGTGTCGTCGTACGGCCCTCGGAGGTGCCCGTGGCGGTCATGACCGCGCTGGCCGGTGTGCCGTTCCTGATCGTGCTGGTGCGGAGGAAGACAGTGGCGGCGGCATGACGGACAGCGGCATAACGGACGGCGGTAGGACGGCACCGAGCCTTCGGCCCGCCGGGCACGCCGTTCTGCGAACCGGGCGGGGCAACAGTTTCCTGGTGCACCGCAGGTCGGTCGTCGTGGGTTGCGTCCTCGCCGTACTGCTGACGGCCGCCGTGGTGGCGTCCCTGAGCGTCGGCGAGTCGTTCGTCTCCCCCGGCGAGGTCGTGCGCGTACTGCTCGGGCTGCCCAGCCCCGACCAACTGGTCGTCGGCACCTTGCGGTTGCCGCGCCTGGTGACCGGGCTGCTGGTGGGTGCCGCCTTCGGTGTCTCCGGGGCGCTGATCCAGACCATGGCCCGCAACCCGCTCGCCAGCCCCGACGTCATCGGGGTGACGCACGGCGCGGGCGCGGCGACGGTCGCCGCGATGACCTTCGGCCTCACCTCGTACGCCGTCCTGCCGTACGTCTCCGTCGCGGGCGGGATGCTGGCCGCTCTGCTGGTCTATGTGCTCGCGTGGCGGGGCGGTCTCGCCGCCTCGCGGTTCGTGCTGGTGGGCATCGGCATCTCGGTGGCGCTCGGCTCCCTGACCCGGCTGCTGGTGACCAAGGGCGACTACCTCGTCGCCCAGCAGGCCAAGACCTGGCTCACCGGGTCGCTCAACGGCCGCGGCTACGACCAGGCGGCGCCCCTCGCGACCGTCCTCCTCCTGCTGGTGCCGTTCCTGCTGTGGGCGGCGCGGGCACAGCGGAACGCGGCGTTCGACGACGACACGGCCACCGCCCTCGGCATCAGGCTCGGCCGGGTGCGGCTCGGACTGAGCGTGCTCGGCGTCGTCCTCGCCTCCGCCGCGACCGGTGCCGCGGGCCCCGTCGACTTCGTGGCCCTGCTCGCCCCGCAGATCGCCCGCCGGCTCACCCGCACCCCGCACCCTCCCCTGGTGTGCGCCGCGCTGACGGGCGCCCTGATCGTGGTCGTCGCGGACCTGCTGGCCCGCAAGCTGCTCTCGCCCCTGGAGCTGCCGGTCGGCGTGTTCACCGCCTTCGTCGGCGCCCCGTATCTGCTGTGGCTGATCGTCCGCACCCGTAGCGGCCGTATCGGAGGAACCGCGTGACCGTACGGGACATGAGTACGTGCCGCCGTGCGGGGAAGCACTCAACCCGGTTGTGCCCCGCCCACAGGGTTCTCGTAAGGTAAGGCTCACCTTAGCGCCACCGGGCTGGTGGCCGCTGACTCGTACGACTGGAGCCCCCCATGCCTCTCCTCCCCCGCCGCGGCACCGCCGCAGCCGCCCTCGCACTCGCCACCGCGCTGTCCCTGACGGCGTGCGGCGGATCCTCCGACGATGGCGAGGCGAGTCCTTCCGCCGGGGCCGGCAACAAGAAGGACGTCGCCAAGGGCGGGAAGGACTTCGCGGACGCCGCGAAGAAGACCGCCGCGATGGGCACCGACGCCGAGCCCGGCGAATGGCCCCGCACCGTCACCCACGCCATGGGCAAGACCGAGATCAAGACCCAGCCCAAGCGGGTCGTCGTCCTCGACGTCGGTGAGCTCGACAACGTTGTTTCGCTGGGCATCGAGCCGGTGGGCCTCGCCCCCACCGAGGGCTCCCCCGAGCTGCCGTCGTACTTGAAGAAGGACTCGGGCAACCCGAAGAACGTCGGCACGATCAACAACCTCAACCTGGAGGCGATCGCCGCGCTCAAGCCCGACCTGATCCTCGGCAGCCAGTTGCGCGCCGCCGACAAGTACGACGAGCTGTCCCAGATCGCGCCGACCGTCTTCTCCGTCCGCCCCGGCTTCACCTGGAAGGAGAACTACCTCCTCAACGCGGCCGCCCTCGACAAGACCGCACAGGCGAAGGAGAAGCTCGCGGCGTACGAGGAGAAGGCCGACGCGCTGGGTGAGAAGCTCGGCGACGACAAACCGACCGTCTCGATGGTCCGCTTCATGCCCGACGGCGTCATCCGCCTCTACGCCAACGCCTCGTTCATCGGCACGATTCTCAAGGACTCCGGCATCCCCCGGCCCGAGAACCAGGACATCGAGGACCTCGCGGCCGAGATCAGCGCCGAGAACATCGACCAGGCAGACGCCGACTACATCTTCACCGGCGTCTACGGCGACCCCAAGGCCACCGACAAGTCCAAGGCCCAGGGCAACCCGCTGTGGAAGAACCTCGACGCCGTCAAGGCCGGCCACGCCTACGACGTTCCGGACGAGACCTGGTACCTCGGCCTCGGCGTGACCGCGGCGGACGAAGTGCTCGCCGACCTGGAGCAGCACCTCACCAAGTAGGCCCGACCGCGGCGGTACTGGAGGCGGTTCCACCGTGGGCACGGCGTCAGTCCGCTGTCTGTGCCCGGCCCTGCGTCACCTTCCGCAGCAGCGGCCTGCTGCCCGCGATCGCGGTGAGCATGGCCGGCGCGCCGACGGCCACGCAGATCACCAGTTGCACGGCACCGGAGATGTTGATCGTGGTGCCGGCCGCCTTGTTGAGCTGCATCGCGCCGAAGAGCGCCCATCCCGGTGGTACCGCCGGCCAGGACGGTCAACGGGATGACGGTCTCGCGGATCCGGGCCCGGTCCAGCACCTCCAGCGGGGTGCCGGACAGCCGCAGCAGGCCGTGGACGCGGCGCCGGTCGAGGACGTTCGCGGCGGCCGTGAGGCCTGCGGAGGCGGCCGCGACGAGGAAGCTCAGCACCAGGGTGGCGGTACTGACCGTGGCGATGCGGGCGGTGACGGTGTCGTCCGGCGCGGACACTCAGTCCTGCGTGAAGGCGTACCTGCCCGGCCCGAGCGGCGTCAGGGCGGTGACGGCGGTGTCGATGCGTTCCTGCCCGCCGGGGACATGGGCGATCACGCCGTTGACACCGCCGAGCAGGCTGTCGTAGTCGTCCTCGCTCGTGACGGCGACGGTCGACGGACGACGGCCGCGGCGGCACCCAGCTCCCGGCGGCCGCCCACGGCGGCGGCTTCGGCTTCGTCGGCCTGAAGGAGCGGGTGACCGCGCTGGGCGGCGAACTGGACACCGGCCCGCGGGGCGGCGTGGGGTGGGAGGTGCGGGCGGTGTTTCCGGCGCGGAAATCCTGAGAGCGTCGCCCGCCCGGGCCGGGGAAACCAAAAAAACCTGTGCCCCACCGGATTCAGCGGGTGACTTCCGCGGCTGATCGGCCAGACGCCGGGTCTCCTCGTCGCTCAGAGTTGCGTGGCGAAGCTCTGACTGTGCAGGAACTCGGTCTGGAGCGTGCCCAGTTCATGGATGCCCCAGACTGGGGTGTGGAAGGCGGGAGTACCTTCAGCTCTCCGGTAACCCCCTCCGGCATGTGGCCGTACGTCCGGCGGTTGCCGGGCACGAGGTCGGCCGCCGCCGGCCTGCTCGCCGCCCTCGCCCTGCCCGAGCCCCTGGGAGCAACCGCGTCCACCACCCGGCCCGCGGCCGCGGACCACCCCTTCCGTCTCGACCGGTACTACACAACCAGCG
This sequence comes from Streptomyces capitiformicae, assembly GCF_002214185.1. Lineage (NCBI taxonomy): Bacteria > Bacillati > Actinomycetota > Actinomycetes > Kitasatosporales > Streptomycetaceae > Streptomyces > Streptomyces capitiformicae. Next base: position 6,490,947 of record NZ_CP022161.1, read on the forward strand.
GGACCCCCAGACGCCGCTGCCCGGCGGCCGTGCCATGCACCGTGCCCTCCACGGATCGCGCCTCGTGTACGTCCGCGGCGTCGGACTCGACCGTCGTCTCGCAGCGGCCACGCCATCTACGGCTTCCCCGGCGGCCCCGCCTGCGTCACCCGCACCGTCAACACCTGCCTCACGGACGGGCGCCTGCCGAACTACACGCAGCCCGACTGGATTTGAGCGGGTGCGCGCACTCACCGGCGGCGCGGCCGTCGACGTGGTGTTCGACGGCGTGGGCGGCGAGATCGGCACGGGGGCGGCCTCTCTGGTCGAGGCCGGCGGGCGATTCGTGCCGACCGGCGCGGCCGGCGGCGTGTACACGGACGCCGCGGCGCTCGCGGCTCGGGGTGTCACCGTGCTCGGCCTGCAGCAGGTGATGGAGAGGGGTCTGAACCTGCGCGAGTCGGCGGTCACCGTACTCGAGGAGGCCGCTGCCGGTCGGCTGCGGCCGGTGATCGGACGAACGTTCCCGCTGGAGCGTGCGGCCGACGCCCACGCCGCCATGGAGGCCAGGACGACGATCGGCAAGACGCTCCTGCTCGTGTGAGCAGTCATGCCCCTGTCGGCAGTACACGCGAGCGCGTTCACGGCCGAAAATGCCCCGGCTCGGCAGCGGGTTCGACCCGCTGCCAGGGCGCGTCCGAGCGGGTGGGACACGCGTCGGGGGCGAGCCTCAGGGCGCACACCGGCCGATCGGTGCCGGAGACGGGCCCGAGGTAGAGATGTCCGGTCAGGTGGCACCAGGCGGGCAGGTCGGGCGGTGCGGCGGGGTCGGTGGCGATGACGTGGACGACGGTGCCCGGTGCCGCCCCGTCGGTGGCCTGGCGCAGGCGCAGGCGCAGGGTGACGCAGGGCAGGCCGGTGCCGTCGACGGTGAGGGCGGTTTCTGCGGGCGGGGCGGGCCCGTTCACCGGCTTCTCGCGGTGGTGGCGATGGCCGGGAGGACGGCGAGGGCGAGGATGCCGCCGGTGAGGGCGAGGACGGGGTAGCCGGCGGCGGAGACGACGAGGCCGGAGGAGAGGCCGCCGGTGGCGCCGGCGATGGCGATGGAGACGTCGACCATGCCCTGGGTCTTGGCGCGGGTGGCCAGCGGCACGGCGTCGGTGATCATCGCGGTGCCGGAGACGAGGCCGAGGTTCCAGCCCAGCCCAAGGAGGGCGAGCGCCAAAGCCAGCAAGGTGACGGAGTCCGCGGGCGCCGCGGCGGCGGTGATTCCGGCGGCGAGGAGGGTGAGGCCGGAGGCGGCGGCGATCACGGTGCGGCCGTACGCGTCGACGAGCCAGCCGGTGAGTGGCGAGGGCAGGTACATGGCGCCGACGTGGATGGCGATGACGAGGCCGGACGCGGCGGTGCCGTGGCCGTGGTCGTGCATGTGGACGGGGGTCATCGTCATGATCGCGACCATGACGAGCTGGGTGAGGATCATCGTCAGCGCGCCCGGTATCAGCCCCGGCCCACGAGTCCTCGCCGCGGTGTTCTCCGTCCGCTGCTGGAGGTCGAGGCTGCGGGCGAGCAGCAGGGGGTCGGGGCGCAGCCACACGGCGAGGACGAGGGCGGCCAGCGCGTAGGCGGTGCCGGAGAGCAGGAATGGCCCGGCCAGGGTGGGGATGCCGAGGGTGTCCGCGAGGTCGCCGGTGGGTGCGGCGAGGTTGGGGCCGACGACGCCGCCGAGGGTGGTGGCGACCAGGACGGTGGAGACGGCGCGGGCGCGGTGGGCGGGCGCGGCGAGGTCGGCTCCGGCGTACCGGGCCTGGAGGTTGGTGGCGGTTCCGGCGCCGTAGACGAACAGGGCGATGAAGAGCAGTACGGCGTTGTCGGCGACGGCGGCGGCGATGACGCCCGCGCTGCCGACGGCGCCGGTCAGATATCCCGCGGCCAGGCCCGGTCGGCGGCCCCTGGACTGGGAGATGCGGCCGATGGTGACGGCGGCGAGGGCCGAGCCGGCGGTGAACAGGGCGCTGGGCAGCCCCGCGAGGTCGGTGGAGCCGAGCATGTCCTGGGCGAGCAGGGCTCCGACGGTGATGCCGGCCGCGAGCCCCGCCCCGCTCAGGATCTGGCTGGTGACCAGGACGGCGAGGACGCGACGCTGCGCCTCGGGTCGCGGGGACATACCGGCGGTGGTGTCCGGGGCGGTGCTTGTCACAAGCGTGTTCTCCCTATGGCTACAGGCGTCGGGCGTCTACGACATGGCTACAGATTGTCTACGCCCAGATAGCCGTCGATACGGCGTACGTGCCCACTGTCCGGGTCCGGCGGAAGCGCGTGGCCGAGGTCTCTCGCGCGGACTTCGCTGATCCACTGGTCGTGCTGGTACTCGTGGTTGACGAGCGTGGTGAGCAAGTGGGCGGCCACGATGGTGAGTTGGGTGGCGGCGCCGACCCGGCCGGCGGCGATGTCGCCGATGCGGGCGTGCACGCGTTCGGCGACCGTGGTGCGGAAGTCGGTGAGGCGTCGGATCGTGGGCAGGGTCCCGCGGAACTGCTCGGGGTTCTCCGAATCCATCAAGCCGTCCAGCTCGGGGTCCGGGCTGGGCTCGGCCGCGGTGAGGTTGCGGATCACGAAGTGGGCGACGTGCGCCTGGTGCCCCAGGTGCCGGCCGATGGCGCTGGAGTTCTCGCGCGGGCGCCATAGGGCATCGGCGAGATCGGCATCGTGGGCGTCGCGGCGGCCATTGCCAACGCGGTCTGGCACGCGACCGGCGTCCGCCACCGCCACCTGCCCATCCGGCCCGACCGAATCCTGATGGCAGGCGGCCATGCTTGATCTCGCCGCCGAGTTGAGCGGATGGGCCGAGCGGGGCCGGGATTTCGCCGTCGCCACCGTCGTGCGGGTCGGCGGCAGCGCCCCGCGCCCTCCCGGCGCCGCCCTCGCCGTCTCCGATGACGGAACGGCCATCGGCTCGGTCTCCGGCGGCTGCGTCGAAGGCGCGGTCCACGACGCCTGCGCCAGGCCCTCAAGGACGACGTCACCGTGCTCGAACGCTTCGGCTACAGCGACGACGACGCCTTCGCGGTCGGCCTGACCTGCGGAGGCACCATCGAGGTCCTCGTCACGCCGGTACGCGCCCACACGCCGGACGGCAAGACGGTCGGCTCGGCACTGTCGTACGCGGCCCTTGACGAGGCGGTGGCACTCGCCAGGGTGATCCGCGGCCCGGGCGAACTCCTCGGCAGGCTCCTGCTCGTGCATCCCGACGGAGCGTACGAAGGCGCCCTCGGCGGCCACCCGGACCTGGACCGGACGGCCGCGGCCGAGACCCGGGCCATGCTGGAGGCGGGCCGCACCGGCAACGTCGAACTCTCCGAAGACGGCTCACACTGCACCGGCGGCCTCACGCTCTTCGTCGAGACGTGCGTACCACCACCCCGCGTGATCGTCTTCGGCGCGATCGACTTCGCGGCGGCACTGGTACGGGCCGGCAAGTTCCTCGGCTACCACGTCACCGTGTGCGACGCCGGCCCTGTCTTCGCCACCCGGGCCCGCTTCCCCGAGGCCGACGACATCGTGATCGACTGGCCGCACCAATATCTGGAGCGGACGGCGACCGATGAGCGCACCGTCCTGTGCGTCCTGACCCACGACGCCAAGTTCGACGTACCCCTGCTGACGGAGGCCCCGCGGCTGCCGGTCGCCTGCATCGGCGCGTTGGGCTCACGCCGCACCCACGCCGACCGGGAGCGACGGCTGCGCGAAGTGGACCTGCCCGAGCGGGAGTTGGCCCGTCTGCGCTCCCCCATCGGCCTCGATCTCGGCGCCCGTACGCCCGAGGAGACCGCCGTGTCCATCGCGGCGGAGATCATCGCGGCCCGCCAGGGCGGAACGGGCACGCCCCTGACCGGTTCACGCACCCCGATCCACCGGGACGGCGGCGAGCGGAGACCTTGAGAGACAGAGCCATGGCAGATACGAACGAGGCGAGAACCGCGCTCACCTGAGTCGACGCCAACGCGCGGATCGCCCGGGCGTAGGCTTCGTTCAGCATGGACACGGCGGGGGGCGGAGCACATGACGGTGGAGTCAACACAGAGGTGGGGGTCGACCCTCGATTCGGTCGTGGTGTACGCGCAGGGCGCGCTCTGCCGCCGCCTCGCCCGGGGGATGGTGCCGCCCGACGGCCGGGTACGGGTGACGGGACTGCCGCGCTCGCTGGACCCGGGCTCGCTGCGGGCCCGGGTCGTGGGCGCCCCCGGGGTCCGTGTCACCGAAGCCCGGGTGGAGGTCGAGGCCCAGCCGCTCGGCACCGGCACGCCCGACGAGTTGCGGCGCGAGGTCGAGCGGCTGGGCGACGAGTACGCGGCGGCGCAGGGACGCCGGGACCGGCAGCTGAGCCTGATCGAGGAAGTGAGGGCTCTCCACCCGGTCCCACCTGCCCGCAGGCGCGAGGATCCGCACCGCCGCACCCCGGTCGACGCATGGCTGGAGCTCGCCGACTTCGTCGACGAGCGGCTGACGGGACTGCACACCCGCCTCGTCGAGCTGGAGGATGCGCTGCACGACGTCGAGCACAAGCTCACCGTCGCCGCCGACAGGCTCGCCCGCGCCTCCACCGACGCACCGTCAGCACATGTGGAGACCACGGTCTGCGCGGTCCTGACCCTCGACGGCACCGGTGGCGCGAAGCCGGAGGTGGAGCTGGAGCTGGAGTACGGGGTGCCGGGCGCCGTCTGGGTGCCGACCTACCGCCTCACGCACCGTCAGGGCGACGGCAGTGGCCGTCTGGTGCTGCGTGCCTCGGTCGCCCAGCGGACCGGCGAGGACTGGACCGGCGTGCGCATTGCCCTGGCCACCGCCGATCTTCGGCGCCGCACCGACCTGCCGAGGCTCCGCTCGATCCGGATCGGACGCCGTCAACCCGCCCCCGCGCCCTCTGGCTGGCGCGAGCCTCCGGCAGGGCTCGCCGACCTGTTCACCGGGTACGAGGCAGCCGGCCCCCGCCCTGCCACGACCGCCGCACCTGCGGCTGTCGTGGCCGGCTCCGCGCCCGTGGGTGCCGCGGGCAGCCCCGCGTCCGGTCCCGTTCCGCCACCGCTGCCTCCCCCGCCGCCGGCATCGCAGGGTTACGGCGGTCCGCCGGCCGCGGTGCCGGTGCCCGGCGGTGCGTACAAAGCCTCTCCGGAGCCTTTCGGCGGCGGGATGGCCGACCTCGCGTCGCAGTCGGCCCCGTCGCGACCGGCCGGCAGGCCGCGTTCCGGCGGCAGTTCCTTCGCGGGTGCCCCCACCCCGATGGCGCCCGCTGCTCCCGGCCGGGCCGCACCGCCACCTCTTCCGGCACCGGTAGCCGGTCCGCCGCAGCCGAGCGGCGCCGAGCTCGACTACGCCGCCCTCGTCCTGTGCGGCCCCGACGAGCAGGGCGGGCGCAGAGGCCGACTGTTTCCCGACGCTCCCTTCGACCCCGTGGCGGCCGAGTACCGCCGCCGCGCCGAAGCAGTAGCCGCGCTGCCGCTGCCCGGACAGGCCGTGCGGCCCCGCGAGTCGGCGGGTTCCTTCGACCACCGCTTCGATGCCACCGCCCGCGCCGACATTCCGTCGGACGGCACCTGGCACACCGTCACCGTCGGCGAGATCCCGGTCGGCCTGCGCACCGAGTACCTCTGCGTGCCGTCCGTGGAGCAGACCGTGTACGCCACGTTGGTGCTCTCCAACGCCACCGACCAGGCATTGTTGGCCGGCCCGGTGGAGGTCACCGTCGACGACGACTTCCTGCTGACCACCGCACTGCCCACGCTCGCCCCCGGCGGTGTCCGCCGGGTGGGGCTCGGGCCGGCCGAGGGCATCCGGGTCACGCGTCGTACGAACCTGCACGAGTCCACCGCGGGCCTGCGCAACAACACCACCGTGCTCGACCACCGCGTCCACGTGGAGCTGGCCAACCGGCTCGCGAGGCCCGTCACCGTCGAAGTCCGCGAGCGGGTGCCGGTCACCTCCGAGCCGGACGTCCGGATCGAGGAACGGGCCGACTGGGCAGCGCCCGAGGACGGCACTGGGCCCGATCGCCATGCGCCGGGCACTCGCGTCTGGCGACTGGACCTGCCCGCAGGCGCCACCGCCGCCCTCGACGGCGGCTACGAGATACGCATCCCGACCGGCAAGGCCCTGGTCGGCGGCAACCGCAGGAGCTGACACACGCCATGTCCACGGCCCCGAAGCCGATCGCCCTCCCTGTCATCGCCCTTCCTGTCACCGCCGTCACATGTCTCGAGGATCGCGCCCACATCGAGCGCGCCGCCGTGCTCGATCTGGAGGCCGGGGTCCAGCGGCTGCGTCTCGGCCCGGTCAGTGCGCTGGCCGTCGACCGGACCCTCCATGCGGAGCTGACCGCCGATCACCCGGCAACCGTGCTCGACGTGCGGATCGTCCGCACCTGGACGCCGCGCGGGCCGGGGCCGTCCACCGACGACGACTCCCCCCTGCGCCACCGCATACACGCCCTCGAAGAGGAGCGGCTGGCTCTGGGACAGCGACGCGACCGGCTGCATGCCCGCCTTGACCTGCTCGGCCGTCTCGCCGCCGATCTGCTGCGGGAGATCCGCGAAGGCGTCGGCTCCGGGGAGAGTGACCGGCCCCGCTGGGCCCGCGAACTGGACCGGGTGGACGGCGAGCGCGACGCGCACGGCGAGGAACTCCGCACCGTGGAGGCCCGGCTGGCCGCCCTCGCCGCCGAACTCGGCGAAGACCAGCGGGCCATGCAGCTCTCCGAGGAGGAGCCCGCCGAACTGGTCGGCCATGTCGAGTTGACCGTGGAGTCCGCGGTCGCCGGGCCGGTTGGGCTGCGCCTGAGCCACCTCACCCCGTGTGCGCTGTGGCGGCCCGCCTATCGGGCCGTGCTCGACGGAGACTCCCTGACGCTGGAGACCGACGCGATGGTCTGGCAGCGCACCGGTGAGGACTGGTCGGACGTACGGCTGACTCTGTCGACGGCCCGCTCCGCGTCGGCCACCGAACCGCCGCGGCTGGGCGAGGACCGGCTGACGCTCAAGGACCGCTCCGCAGCGGAGCGCCGCACGCTCGACGTCGAACTGCGCGAGGAGGAGATCGGGGACCTCGGCCCAGCCCCGGTGCTCGGCCTGCCCGGGGTGGACGACGGCGGCGAGGTGCGCGTGCTGAGATCCCCCGCGCCGGTCTCGGTGCCCGGAGACGGCCGCGCCCACCGGGTGCCGCTCTCCGTGTTCACCACAGCCGCGAGCAGCGAGTACGCCTGCTCACCCGAGGTGTCGCCGCTGGTCACCCAGGTGGTGCGGTTCGACAACCTGTCCGGCCACGCGCTGCTCGCCGGGCCCGTGGACCTGGTCCGAGACAGCGGATTCAGCGGCCGCGGCACGCTGGACTTCACCGCCCCCGGCGCCCCCGTCGAGCTGGCCTTCGGCAGCTGCGACGACTACAGGGTGACCCGGCATACCGAGGAGTCCCGCGACTCCGCCGGAATCACCCAGCGGAGCGTGGTCACCCGCACGGTCCGGCTGCACCTGTCCCGGTTCTCCGCCCCCGGGGAGCACGGCGAGCGGGTGGTCGTCCTTCGGGAGCGGATCCCGGTCTCCGAGGTCTCGGCGGTCGAGATACGCGTCCGTAAGGACTCATGCTCCCCGGCGCCCGACGTGGTCGACGCCGACGGCATCGCCCGCTGGGACGTCCCCCTGCCGCCCGGCAGCCGCCGCACAGTCACCCTGGTCTACGAGCTGTCCGCGAGCGCCAAGGTCACCGGGCTCTGAGACGCGGTCCGGTCCGGTCGTCTCGGCGCTCAGCCCGGGCGCGTCCGTGGCAACCCGCGACCTCGGGCGCGGCTTCGTCGCCGAGCCTCACGGCCGGCTCCTGCGAGCCGGCCGCTGCCAGGTGCTTGTGCCCAGAGGGTGACACGGAGGATGTTCGAACATTTCTTCGAGGTGCGGTGGCGGCCATGCCCTGACGCGGGATCCTGGAGGCAGGATGCGGATCGTGTGTGTCGTTGTCGTTCTGGTCGCCGCGAACCTGCTCAACAACTGGCTCGTGCGGGGCCCCTTCGCGTACGTGCTCACGTGTGTGACGGCGACGGCCGTACTGGTACTGATCGCCCGCTGGGACGGTCTGACCTTGGCCGATCTGGGGCTCGACGCAGCGGGTGTGCGCCGGGGACTGCGGTGGGCGCCCGTCCTGGCCGGTGCCGTCCTCGCCGTCTTCCTGCTCCTTCTCGCCGTTCCGGCCGGCCGAGAGGCGTTCCGGGACGCCAGGGCCGTCGACCTGTCCGCGGAGCAGCTGCTGTGGCGGGTGCTGGTGCGGGTCCCGTTCGGCACCGTGCTGCTGGAGGAGACCGCCTTCCGCGGTGTTCTGTGGGCCATGATCCGGCGCCGGCACGGAACGGCGTGGGCCACCGCCGTGTCGTCACTGCTCTTCGGTCTCTGGCATCTGCTGCCGTCCCGCGGACTCAACCGTTCCAACACCGCCGTGGCAACGGCTTTCGGAAGCAGTTCGGCAGACGTGGCACCGACCGTCATGGTGGCCGTCGTGGCCATGGTCGCCGCCGGGGTGATCCTGTGCGAGCTGCGGCGCCGTTCAGGCAGCCTGCTGGCTCCCGCGGCGCTGCACTGGGCGATCAACGGTTTCGGCTACGCGCTGGCATGGGCGGCGCCCAGGTGGTGGCTCGGCACTTGAACGGATGCTCCCGGGTGGCACTCCGGCTGAGCTGAGTCGGCGCCGGCGTCCAGGGCGTGTTGCGAAAGTCCCGTCGTCCGCCCGGAGGGCGGGTCGGGCGGCGTCTGGTGCGGACATCAGCCGCTGCCGCGGCGGGCGCGAGGCCGCCCTCCGGGCGACGACGGGAATGTGACGACAGACCCTAGAGCGCGTCCACGGCGCTCACCTTCCAGCCCTCGGAGGTGCGGGTGAGCGTCATCCGCACCCGGTTCAGATCCACGCGGGACTTCGTGACCTGGGTGCTCGTGGTGACCTGGTTGACGAACAGCAGCACCACGGCCTTGTCCGGTCCGGCCGACACGACGGACGCCGCGGGCAGGCCACCGCCCGAGGGTGCCGCCACCGTCGCCTTCACCACGCCGTGGTACTTCCTGGCGGTCGGTCCGACCACCTTCGTCGTGGTCCTTCCGTACTCGGTGCGGAAGGACCCGGTCAGATGGGTGCGGGCGCGGGCGAAGTCCCGGTCGAGATGCCGGTAGTCGTACGACAGGACGACGGGCGCCGCCTTCCGCGCGGCCGCGAGCGCCTCTCCCCGCGTCTGTTCCGCGCGCCTCCCCTCCCGGTACTGCCACCCGAGCACGGCGATGGCAACCAGACCTGCCACGAGCAGGACGCAGGACACCAGGGTGAGCAGCCGTCGCCAGGACCGTCGTACGGACGCGCTCTCCTCCGGCGCCGCCTTCTCGGATTCCGACGCCGGCTCCGGCGGGTCGTCCCACCCGTCACCGCTCGGAGCATCGATCACCACCGTGCGCCCGGAGTACCGCTCCTCGGCCCGTGGTGGTGCCTCGGCCACGAGGTGTTCCACACGTCGGGCGCGCTTGGCCGCCGCGCGGGCGGCCGCGGTCATGGTGCGGCGGGCGGGGGATCCGGCGCCGCGGCCTCGCGAGGTCGTGTTCGCCACGGTCTTTCTCCTCAACTCTGGTGCCTGTTCATACGGGAGGCCGGTCGTCAGCCAACGAACTCGACGTCGGACGTCAGCCAGTGGCCGTCCTTGAGCACGAGGTCGAGCTGGAGCCGGTACGTGCGCGCCTCTCCCTTGGGCACGGCGATGTTGGTCACCTTGCTGTCGGCGACGACCAGGACCCGGGCGGACCTGGCGTCGGACCGCACGATGCCCGCTTCGAGGACCTGTCCCTCGGACACGGACTTGTTCTCGGCGACCAGTTCGGTCAACTGCTCGGTCTGCGCGGCGAACTGCTCCTTGAAGTCGCCGGTGGCGCTCTTGAGCACGTTCCCGCTGTCCCGGTCGTAGTGGCGGTAGTCGAGCGAGGTGAAGTTCAGCGCCGACTGGCAGGCCGCCGCCAGGATGTCCTGCCGCCGCTGCTCGGCCGCGCGCTGCCCGGACAGCCCCACGGCCAGCCAGACCGACAACGCGGTCGTCAGGACGGTCGCGACGACGAGTACGGCGGACAGCGCCTTGCGGCGCCCCCGCTTCCCATCGGCGGCGTTCATGCCATCGGTCTCGGTGTTCATGCCATCGGTCTCGGTGTTCATGCCATCGGTCTCGGTGTTCATGCCATCGGTCTCGGCGTTCATGCCATCGGTCCGACGAGTAGCCATTGCCACGACTCCTTTCCGAAGACGGTCTGTTCGCCGCCCGTCGAGCCGATCTCGACGGGCCTCCCGTCCGGGCCGGTGGCGGTGCCCGTGTCCGGGTCGTACGGGGTGACGTACGCGGCCCGTTCGGCGCCGTACGAACCCGCCGACGCGCCGGGGGCGTTCTGCGCGCCGCGCACCGAGGTGTCGCTGCCGCGCGGCGCCGTGCAGCGGGCGTCGGTGTTCGCCGGGCGGGTGCCGGTGTCGGCGGGGTCGCGGCGCTGCGTCCCGCCGTACCCCTGGGTGCACGGCGGTGGGTCGTCGGCGCCGAGGACAAGGCCGAAGTGGGTGGTGCCGTCGCCCGGGATGACCGTGTAGCTGCCGGCGACGACGACCGGGAAGGTGACCAGGGCCTGTTCGACTCCGGGCAGCCGCGCCACGGTGACCTGGCCGCCGCTGATGAGGTTGGCCAGCAGGACCGGCAGATCCGGCCGGGTCGACTTCAGCAGGGAGTCGATCTCCTGCGCGGCGGGCGTCGCGTTGCCGATCAGCCGGCGCAGATCCCCGTCGCTCGACTTCAACTCGGCGGTGAGCGCCGCGAGATCGCGGGAGAACGACTTGATGGCCGAACCCTGGTCGGCCTGGGTCTTGAGCACCGTCCGCGAGTCCTCGATCAGTGAGATCGTCTCCGGGAGCGTGTCGGACGCCGCCTCGACGAGTTCGTTCCCCGAGTCCACGAGTCGGCTCAGCCGCGGCCCGGTACCGGAGAAGGCCTTGCCCAGTTCGTCGACGGTGGTGCGCAGATCGTCCTTGCCGACGGAGTTGACCAGCCGGTCGAGGCTGAGGACGAGGTCGGTGGTGGGCAGGGGCACCCGGGTGCGCTCGCGCGGTATCGGGCTGCCGTCGAGCAGGTACGGGCCGCCGGCCCGCCGGGGTTGCAGATCGACGTACTGCTCGCCCACCGCCGAACGGTTGGCGACCACCGCCAGGGTGTCGGCCGGGATACGGGGCGCGTCGTCCTCGATCTCCAGGTCCACCGACACCCCTCGGCCGGACAGCCGCAGTTCGCCCACCCGGCCCACCGGCACCCCTCGGTAGGTGACCTCGGCACCGGAGAAGATGCCCCCGGACGCCGCGAAGTCGGCCCGCACGGTGTAGCCGCGGTCGAGGACGTCGTCCACCAGGCCCGTGTACTCGGCGCCGACGTACGACACCCCGACGGCGGTGAGGGTGGCGAAGGCGAGCAGCTGGGCCTTGACCGTACGGGTGATCACGGCTGTATTCCCTTCAGCATGAGCTCGGCGAGCGCGAGGTCGATCCCCGCCGGGAGGCGGCCGGAGTCCGCCCGGGGGCCGTAGCCCGCGGTGCACACCGGCGGGCACAGCAGGTCGTCGCCGTCAGTGGGCGCCGAGGGTGCGACCGGAACCTCCGGGGTCTCGGGCAGCGGGGTCGGCGTCGGGACACCGGGCACGTCCGGGAGTTCCGGCACTTCCGGCAGGTCCGGGATGCCGGAACCGTCGTCCCCGTCATCGGAGCCGCCGGACTCGCCGGGCTTGTCCTTGACGTTGCCGTAGATGCCCGCCAGGTCGAGTTCGGCGGTGACCGCGAGGTTGACGTAGTCGCCCTTGACGGCGTCGACCACATTGCGCGGGAACGGGTAAGTGGTCAGCAGCTCAAGGGAGTTGGGCAGGTCGTCGCCGGCCTTGTTGAGCTGCTGCAGGATCGGCTTCAGCTGCTTGAGGTTGGCGACGGCGTCGTCCCGCGAGGCGTTCACGACCCGGGTGCCGGTCTTGCCCAGCTTCGACAGGGCGGTGAGCATCAGCGTCAGGTCGCGGCGCTGGTCGGCGAGGACCTTCAGCGCGGGCGGCAGCGTGTCGACGGCGTCGGCGATCGTCTTCTTCTCCTTCCTCAGCCGCTTGGCCAGCCGGTCGATGCCCTTGAGGGCGCGGACGATGTCCGCGCGCTGCCCGTCGAGGCCGCCGAGGAACGTGTCGAGTTCCGTGAGCAGGGACCTGACCCGGTTCTCGCGGCCCTCCAGGGCCTTGTTGAGCTCCACGGTGATCGTCTTGAGCTGGGCGACACCGCCGCCGTTGAGGAGCGCGGACAGGGCGGACAACACCTCCTCGATCTCCGGGTTGCGGCCGCTGCGGGACAGCGGGACGCGGTCGCCGTCGCGGAGCCGTCCGACGGGCGCGGCGCCGACCGGCGCGGACAGCGCCACGTACTTCTCGCCGAGCATGCTGGTCTGCCGGAGCTCGGCGACCGCGTTGGCGGGCAGCTTCACCGAGTCGGCGACGCGCAGCCGCACCCGGGCGTGCCAGCCGTCCAGCTCCACCTTCTCGACCGCGCCCACGGTGACGTTGTTGACCTTGACCGCCGACTGCGGCACCAGGTCCAGTACGTCCCTGAACTCGACCGTGACGTGGTAGGCGCGGCCGTCCGCCGCCGCTCCTCCGGGGAGCTGGACGTCGTACCAGCCGTTGAACCCGCAGCCCGACAGCAGCAGCGAACCGGCGGCCGTCCACACGACCGTCCGTCCCCCGCGCGGCACACTCATGAATCGGCTCATGCTCGGGCCTCCAGGATTCCGCCGAGCGTTCGGTCGACCGTGCCCGTCACCGCGGGGGCCGCCGGTACCTCGGGCAGGGAGTCGAAGAGTTTCTTCAGCTCCGCGCAGTCGGGGTTCTTGCCGCCCTCGTCCCCGGTCGTCTTCAGAAGGGAGCACAGGAGGGATGCCGGGTCCTGCGGCTCCTCGGGGTTGTTGCGGGTGTCGAGGGTGCCGGCGGAGGCGTTGTAGGCGTTCTGCAGGTTCGACAGACCCGTGGGGGCGACCTCCAACAGCTCCTCCAACGCGGCGCGTTGGGCGACGAGGACCTTGGTGACCTTGCTGAGGCCCCGCACGTTCGAGGTCAGTGACTTCTTGTTCTTCTTCACGAACTCCGACACGTCGCCAAGTGCCGCACCCAGGTGCTTCAACGCCGCCGCGAGATCCTCGCGCTCTCCGGCGAGCTGCTCCGCCACCTTGGTGAGGCTGTCGTTGAACGACCGCACGCGTCGGTCGTCGGCCGCCAGCGCGGCCGTGAACACCTGGAGGTTCTGTACGGTGCCGAACAGGTCGCCCCGCCCGTCGGACAGGGTGGTGACGGCCTGTGAGAGGTCCTCGACGGTCTGGTTGAGGTTCTCGCCCTGGCCTTCGAGGTTGTCCGCGCTCACGCCCAGCAGCCGCGACAGGGAGCCGTCCTTGTTCGCGCCCTTCGGACCGAGCGCCTCGGACGTGGTGTGCAGGCTGTCGAAGATCCGGTCCAGCTCGACGGGGACGGCCGTGCGCGACTCGGGAATGACGTCGCCGTCCCGCAGCACCGGGCCCTTGCGGTACACCGGCAGCAGTTGCACGTAACGGTCGCTGACCACCGAGGAGTTGATGATGGCGGCCTGGGCGTCGGCGGGCAGCTTGCGGCCCTCCTCGTACTCCAGCTCGACGCGCACCCGGTTGCCCTCCGGCGTGATCCGCTTGACCTCGCCGATGCGGATGCCGAGGACGCGGACGTCCGAGCCGGGGTAGATACCGACGGTGCGCGGGAAGTACGCCGTGACCCGGACGGTCCCGGGGCGCGGCCACAGCACGACGGCGAGCGCGGCGACGACCGCGAGCACGGTGAGCAGTACCAGGGTGCGCCGGGCGGACGAGCGCCTGGTCATCGTGAGCCTCCCGTACGTGGCACCACCGGGGCGGCGACCAGGTTCTGGACGTAGGAGTCGAACCAGCGGCCGTTGCCGAGGGTGTTGGTGAACACCCGGACGTAGGGCGCGAGCAGCTTGACGCTCCGGTCGAGGCTCGCCTGGTTGCGTTCGAGCATCCTGACGAAGGTGTTGAGGTTCTTGAGCGCGGGCCCGATCTCCTCGCGGTTGTCCTCGACCAGTCCGGAGAGCTCGATGCCCAGCAGGGCGGAACTCTTGAGCAGTTTGTGGATCGCCGTGCGCCGCTTGCTGATCTCCTTGAACAGCTTGTCGCCGTCCTTCACCAGCGTGGAGAAGTCCTTGGAGTGCTCGGCCAGCACCCCGGTGACTCCGTTCGCGTGGTCGAGGAGCTCGCGCAGCGCCTTGTCGCGCGAGGCCACGGTCCGGGAGATCCGTGACAGTCCCTTGATGGACGCCCGCACCTCCGGGGGCGAGTCCTGGAAGGTGGTGGAGATCGTGTCCAGCGCCTTCGCGAGCTGCTCCGTGTCGACCTCCTCCGTCGTGGTGGTCAGATCGCTGAACGCCTGCACGACGTCGTACGCGGACACCGTCCGCCGCAGCGGGATCTCGCTGCCCGCCTTCAGTTGGCCCGGCCCCTTCGGGTGCAGCGCGAGGTACTTCGCGCCGAGGATCGTCTTGACCCGGATCGAGGCACCGGTCTCGGTGCCGAAGTCCGGGTCGTCCTTGACCTTGAAGGTCACCTTGACGTGGTCGCCGTCCAGATCGACGTCCTCGACCTTGCCGACCTTGACCCCGGCGATCCGCACCTCGTCGCCCGGCTTGAGTCCGCCCGCCTCGGAGAAGGCGGCGCTGTACGTCTCGCCGCCGCCGATGACCGGCAGGCTGTCGGCGTTGAACGCCGCCACGGTCAGCAGCGCGAGGGTGGTGAGCCCGACCGCGCCGACGACCACGGGGTTGCGGTCCCGGAACGGCTTCAGCCGCGGGCGGCCCGCCTTCCGGGGAAGCCTGATCCTCGGCAGCTTCGGTGGCAGTATGCGCACCTTCATCAGGGGCTCCGGGCGGCGGCGCCGCGTCCTGCGCGGCGCGATGCGGATCCTCATGCGCCGCACCTCGCCCGCGCCACGTGGAACTCGGGGGTGAGCACCTGCTTCGTCTTCGGCAGCACGATCCGGCCGTCGAAGTCGCAGAGGTAGAAGTTGAACCAGGAGCCGTAGGACGCCGTCCCCGTCAGCTCGGTGAGCTTGTTCGGCAGCCGCTTCAGCACGCCCTCCACGGTCTTCTCGTTCCTGTTCAGCGTTCCGGTGAGCTCACCCAGCTCGGCGATGTCGTCCTTCAGCGGCGGGCGGGCGTCGTGCAGGAGCCCCGATGTGGCCTCCGTGAGGTCGCCGATGCTCACCAGGGACTCCCCGATGGGCTTGCGGTCGGCGGACAGTCCGGAGATCACCCGCCGCAACTGCGTCAGCAGTCCGGAGAAACGGCCACCGCGCTCGTCGAGCGTCTTCAGTACGGAGTTGAGGTTGTCGATCACGGAGCCGATCAGCTCGTCGCGGTCGGCGAGCGTCGTGGTGAGTGAGGCCGTGTGCGCGAGCAGGCTGTTCACCGTGCCGCCCTCGCCCTGCAGGGTTTTGATGATCTCGGTGGCGAGCTGGTTGACGTCGCCTGGGCTGAGCGCGGCGAACAGCGGCTTGAAGCCGTTGAGCAGCGCGTTGAGGTCCAGCGCGGGCTGGGTCCTGGACAGCGGGATGGTGCCGCCGGGCCGCAGCCGGGTGCCGTTGCCGGCGCCCTCGGTGAGCGCGATGTACCGCTGTCCGACCAGGTTCCGGTAGCGGACGACCGCGCCGGTGCTGGTGAGCAGCGGGCGCTCCGCGGTGACCGTGAAGGTGACCTCGGCCAGTGTCCGGTCCTTGATCCGGATGCCCTCGACCTCGCCGACCCGCACGCCGGCCACGCGGATGTCGTCGCCCTCCTCCAGGCCGGTCACATCGCTGAACACAGCCCGGTACGTGTCCTTCGGCGCGAAGGACACGTTGACGATGGTGGCGGCGAGCAGAGCCGTCGCCAGGATCGTCACCAGCGCGAAGAGGCCGAACTTGACGAGCGGGGCGCCGGTTCGACGGGCTCCTGTGGTCCTCATGCGACGCTCACCGCCGTTCCCCGGGCCAGCGGGCCGAACAGCAGGGTCGCGACGGGCGGCACCTCGTCCGCCGGTACGCCCATGACGGGGGCCACGAGCGAGCCCACGGCCCGCTGCTCGGCATCGGTGGCGGACACGTCGACTCCTCCGGGCAGGGCGTCGCTCGAACGGCCGGACGACGTACCGTCATTGAGGTCGGTGTGGGGAGCGGGCACCTGCGGATTCGGCAGACCCCGGCAGTTCGGCCCGGACCGCTCGGCGTAACGCGGCTCCTCGCCGGGCTCGTATGCGGCCTGCGGGCGGACGACTTCGAGGGTGATCCGCATCCGGCCGCCCCGGAACGCCTCCTCGGACGCCTTCTCCTGCCGGACCAGGCCATCGAGGAGGCAGGGGTACTCGGGTGAGTAGCGGGCGAACAGCTGAAGGGTGGGGCGGGAGACCCGGCCCAGCGTGATCAGCCGGTCGCCGTTCGCGTCGAAGAAGTCCTCACCGGTGCCCGCGACGGTCGCGGTAGTGCGGAGCGCGGCGGCCAGCCGGTCCTTCTTCTCGACGATCGTGCGGCTGGTGGTGACCGTGTTGCGCAGGATCCGCATCAGGTCGGGCGCCGCGTCCCCGTACACCTCGGCGACATCGGCGAAGCGCGAGATGTCCTCCTTGAGGGACGGCAGATGCGGGTTGAGGCGGCGCAGATATGCCTCGACCCGGGTGAGGTTGTCGCCGATGCGGTCGCCGCGGCCCTCCAGCGCGGTGGCGAACGCCGAGAGCGTGGCGTTCAGTTCCCCGGGCTCGACCGTGCGCAGCAGCGGCAGCAGGTCGTTCAGCAACCGCTGCAGTTCCATGCCCACCTTCGTACGGTCCTGGGTGATGACGTCCCCGGCGCGGATGGGCCGGGCCGAGGAACCGCGCGGTGCCACGAGGTCGACGTACTTCTCGCCGAACAGCGTCTTGGGCAGCAGCCGCGCGTGCACGTCCGACGGGATGAACGCGACGTACTCCGGCTTGAGCGCGATGTCGAGGGTCGCCTTCTCGCCGTCCGCGCGCACCGCGCGCACCTCACCGACCAGCAGCCCGCGCAGCTTGACGTCGGCGCGCGGATCCAGCTGGTTGCCGAGGCTGCCCGCCTCCAGGGTGATGCGCACCACCGAGGTGAACGCCTGCTGGTAGACGGCCACGGCGAGCGACAGCAGCAGCGCGAGCACGGCGATGAAGGCGATGCCGTACAACCGAAGCCTCAGTACTCTCATTGCTCTCATCGACTTCACCCCGCGATCCGTACGGTCGTGTTGGCGCCCCAGATCGCGAGGCTCAGAAAGAAGTCCAGGACGTTGATGGCGACGATCGAGGTCCGCACCGCGCGGCCCACGGCGACGCCGACCCCGGCGGGCCCGCCGCTCGCGTAGTAGCCGTAGTAGCAGTGCACCAGGATGATCAGGACGGCGAAGACGATCACCTTGCCGAAGGACCACAGCACGTCGACCGGCGGCAGGTACTGGTGGAAGTAGTGGTCGTACGTGCCGGTCGACTGCCCGTAGTAGCCGGTGGTGATGGTGCGGGCGGCGAGGTAGGAGGACAGCAGGCCGATCACGTACAGCGGGATCACGGCGACGAAACCGGCGACCATCCTGGTGGTCACCAGGAACGGCAGCGAGGGCACGCCCATCACCTCCAGGGCGTCGGTCTCCTCACTGATCCGCATCGCTCCGAGCTGTGCGGTGAACCCGGCGCCGACCGTGGCGGACAGGGCGAGCCCGGCCACCAGCGGGGCGATCTCCCGGGTGTTGAAGTACGCCGACAGGAAGGCCACGAAGTTGGAGGTGCCGAGCTGGTTGAGGGCCGCGTAGCCCTGGAGGCCCACCTCGGTGCCCGTGAAGAACGACAGGAAGGCGATGACGCCGACCGTGCCGCCGACGACGGCCAGCGCCCCGCGCCCGAAGCTCACCTCGGCGAGCAGCCGCACGATCTCCTTCTTGTAGCGGCGCAGGGTGCGGCCCGTCCACGCGAGCGAGCGGCCGTAGAAGGAGAGCTGGGTGCCCAGCTCCTCCAGCGAGCGGAGCGGGCGGTCGAGGAGTCGTAGAGGTCGCATCGTCGGTTCCCTCAGCCCCTCTGCGGGACGACTTGGAAGTACACCGCCGTCATCACGAAGTTGGTCACGAACAGCAACATGAAGGTGATCACCACTGATTGGTTGACCGCGTCGCCGACACCCTTGGGGCCGCCCTTCGCGGTGAGCCCCTTGTACGAGGCGACGATCCCGGCGATCGCCCCGAACACCAGCGCCTTCACCTCTGCCGCCCACAGGTCGGAGAGCTGGGCGAGGGTCGTGAAGGACGCCAGATACGCGCCGGGCGTGCCGTTCTGGAGGATCACGTTGAAGAAATAACCGCCCGCGACGCCGACCACCGACACCAGGCCGTTGAGCAGCACGGCCACCACCATGGAGGCCAGGACGCGGGGTACGACCAGCCGGTGGATCGGGTCGATGCCGAGCACCTGCATGGCGTCGATCTCGTCGCGGATCTTGCGCGCCCCGAGGTCCGCGCAGATCGCCGTGCCGCCCGCGCCCGCGATCAGCAGTGCGGTGACGATCGGCGAGGCCTCCCGCAGGACGGCGAGGACGGAGGCGGCACCCGAGAAGGACTGGGCGCCGAGCTGCCGGGTCAGGCTGCCTATCTGGAGGGCGATGACGGCCCCGAAGGGGATCGACACGAGGGCCGTGGGCAGGATCGTGACGCTCGCGACGAACCACGCCTGCTGGATGAACTCCCGTGCCTGGAAGGGCCGTCGGGGTATGGTCCGCACGACATCCAGCGCCATCGCGAACAGGTTGCCCGAGTGCCGCAGCGCTCCGGTCGGTGACAGGCTCACGCTCCGGCCACCTCCCTCCGGTGCAGCTCGGATTCCCGTCGTGCGATGGCCTCCCAGCGGGGCGGCCTGGTGATGCCCGGACCCGGCAGCAGGCGGGGAGGCAGCTCCTGACTGCCGGGCGTCGTGGTGTGCTCGCCGTCGCCGAGCTGTGCCAGCTCCTGCTCGACCTGGGCGGCATCCTTCTCCTCCGCCATGCCGATCGGCCCCTGCATCCGGCCGCCCAGGAACTGGCGTACGACGGGCTCGTCGCTGGTCAGCAGCTTCTCGCGGGGGCCGAACATCACCAGCTCGCGCCGGAACAGCAGCCCGATGTTGTCCGGCACCTGGCGGGCCGAGGCGATGTCGTGCGTGACGATCAGGAAGGTGGCGTCGATCTGCGCGTTGAGGTCGACGATCAGCTGGTTGAGGTAGGCGACGCGTACGGGGTCGAGGCCCGAGTCGGGCTCGTCGAAGAGGATGATCTCGGGGTCCAGCACCAGGGCCCGTGCCAGCCCGGCCCGCTTGCGCATACCGCCGGAGATCTCGCCGGGCAGTTTCCCCTCGGCGCCGATCAGCCCGACCATGTCCATCTTCTCCAGCACGATGCGCCGGATCTGGCTCTCGGACTTCCGGGTGTGCTCGCGCAGCGGGAAGGCGATGTTGTCGTACAGGTTCATCGAGCCGAACAGCGCGCCGTCCTGGAACAGCACACCGAACAGCTTCCGTACCTCGTACAGGTCGTGCTCACGGAGCTTCGTGATGTCCCGCCCGGCGATCTTGACCGAGCCGCGTTCCGGCTTCAGCAGCCCGACGAGTGTCTTGAGGAACACCGACTTGCCCGTGCCCGAGGGGCCGAGCATGACCGATACCTCCCCGGCGGGCAGCGTCAGCGAGACGTCCTGCCAGATGACCTGGTGACCGAAGGACTTGGTCAGCCCTTCCACACAGATCTCGACACCCATCCGGTCCACCCTTCAGCCGTGGAGCAGCTCCGACATCTGCTCTACGGGGAGGGGCGGGGCGTCCGTCGCTACGAGGCCGAATTTTTCTGACGGGTTTGCGGGCGAGTTCGCGGACGACTGGGCAGGCGGCCTTGCCCGGCCTCTGACCTGCGCGTTTACGGGAGCTCGGTGGCGGCAGGGAGGGAGAGGGGAGCGGCCGGTGCGACAGACGTGTCCGGAACCGACGACACCGACGGCACTGGGGGGACGGCGGACTCGACCGGCACATCCGGCGCATCAGGCATGTCCGGCGCATCGGGCACGTCAAGAACATCTGGCACATCTGGAGCTTCGGGGATATTCGGTACGTCTGGTGCGTCCGGCAGCTCTGGCACGCCCGGCACCCCGGGCGCAGGCAGCCCCGGAAGCGGGGGCACCGAGGCATCGGGCAAGGCCGGCACGGACAGCGGCAGCACTGATGCGTCGTCGGCCGCGGATCCCGCCGGTCCGTCGCCGGGAGCCGCCGACGCGGGCGACGATTCGCGCGGCTCCGGCGCGCGCGCCCGGCCACCCCTGTCGGTCGTGAGCGCCTCCGAGGGCCCGGACACGGAGGGCCGCGGAGCCGGACCGTCCCCGCCCCCGTCGAGCGCGTACGGCAGCGCGAACCCCGCCACCGCCAGGGTCGCCGCCGTCGAGGCGACGGCCACGGCATGCGCTTTCCCGCCTCCCCGCGGCCGTCCGCGCCCGAGCAGGAACAGCACCACGCCGAGCGTCCCGGCCAGCGAGGCGCGCAGCGTCCGCCGGGCCCGGGCGAGCAGCGACTCGACGGTCCGGTAGCTCAGCCCCATCTCCATGGCGACCTGGCCGACGTCCAGGTCCTCGGACTTCAGCCGCAGCGCCTCCGCCTGCCGGGCGGGCAGCTCCCCGCTGCGCACGGCCAGCCACTTCGCCTCGGCCCGGTCGCACACCGCCTCGTCGACGGGCACCGGGCCCGGGGCGATCAGCGTGGGACTGGTGCGCACCACCTCGGCCTCGCGGTTGACCTGCCGGTACCGGTCGACGCACAGCCGCATGGTCACGGTCGTCAGCCAGGCGCCGAGGCGCTCGTCGTCGAGGTCCGGTCGCTCGGCGGCGCGCAGCATCGCCTCGTGCACGGCGTCCTCGGCGTCCTCCGGGCTCATCGACCTGCGCCGGGCCACCTTGAGCAACTGCTCGCGGTGGCTCCACATGCGCTGCCAACGGTCGTGGTCCGACTCTGTCCCAGCAGCCATGGCCGCCTCTGTCTCAGCAGGCATGTCCGTCGCCATGAGGGCCCCTTCGCGCTACTCCGCCGGTCTCGTGCCGTCCGGCGGGTGGCGACATTACCGCCCGGTATCCGCGGTTGTGGAGGGGGAGGGGCGCATCGTGTCCTCACCGTTGCTGGTCAGCACCGCCGCTGATCAGCGGGCCGGCACCGGGCAGCACGTCGTCGCCGGGCAGCTCAACGCCCGGATCGGGTACGGGGAGCGGCGGCTCCTCCGTCTCCTGCACTCCGCCCGCCGGACGGGACGGGGAGGGCGAGGGGGAGGGTGAGGCGGGCGGTGTGGACGGCGTAGGAGACGGGCTCGCGCCCGGGCGCTCGGACGGCTCCGGCGAGGGTTCGCGTGTGCTGCTCGGTCGCGAGGGCTCCGGTCGCACGGACGACCCGCCGCTCCGGTCCGGCACCACCCGATGCCCTTCCAGGAAGTACGCGTACCAGGCCCTGACCGTGCGCAGATAGGCCTCCGAGTGGTTGTAGCCGAGGATCGCCCGATCCAGGTCGGCCGGGTCGGAGAGGTCACGCCCGCCGGCGCACAGATAGCGCCCGGCGGCGAGCGCCGCGTCGAAGACGTTGTTCGGGTCGGCCCGTCCGTCGCCGTTGCCGTCCGCGCCCCAGTGGGCCCAGGTCGACGGGATGAACTGCATCGGGCCGACCGCCCGGTCGTATGCCGTGTCCCCGTCGTACCGGCCGCCGTCGGTGTCCCGGATGACCGCGAAGGCGCCGCCGTTCAGCCGGGGGCCGAGGATCGGTGTCACGGCCGTGCCGTCCGAGGTCACCCGGCCGCCGCGCGCCTGCCCCGACTCCACCTGGCCGATGGCGGCCAGCAGCTGCCACTTCAGCCGGCATCCCGGTGCGGTGCCCGCGAGCTCCGACTCGGCACGCCGGTACGCGGCGAACACGGTAGCGGGCAGTGCACCGCCGACCGGCCCCGCCGCCGTGTCCTCGTCGGACTTCCCGGCCCGCAGTGGCGGAAGCTGGGTGCGGTACGGGGCGTCGCCGGACACACTCGGCCCGTGCTCGGCGCGCGCCGCGGTCCGCGCCGGCTCCGCGGCCTGCGCCGAGGTCCCCGGCGCCTGGGAGGCGGTCAGCGCGGCCATCGCCGCCGCCGCGATCGCCGTGCATCTGGTCCCTCTGAGTGCCCCTCTCGCCGTACCGACCGTCCTGAACACCATGCGCACCGCCACCTCGCGGCCCCTCCCTGTGCGGATTCCGTCCTCTGCTCTACGCGGACGGTCGGCACGTCCGTCGCCGGAGGAGGCGCCTGCGGGAGAGACCGGCCGGTGACGGTCAGAGCGTCGGGCCCGCGGCGAGCTCCCGCTTGAGGATCTTTCCGGTCGCGGTCCGTGACCTGGCTGTCACTGCTGGAGACGTCAATGAGCCGGTTGTAGCGACAGTGGTCCTGGTCGGGCGCCAGATCGAGATGATTCTGTCGGCAGGCGGTACGTAACTGAGCGCGGGCCCGGTGGAGTTTCACACGCGCGGTGTCCAGATCCAGTCCGGCGTACGAGGCGGCCGCGGCGAGGTCCTCCGCCTCGACTTCGGTGTGCCACAGCAACACCTGCTGCTGTGCTGGAAGCTGCCGGAAGCCATCACGGAGCAGACTCCGGTCGTGCCGCCGGACGATCGCCGGTGGCTCCTGCCTGTCCGGACCGGTGCGCAGGCCCTCCCGCAGGCCGGAGCACCGCTCGTCGGCATCCCACTCCTGGGCGGTCTCCACGACAGCGCAGAGCAGATGGCAGCGCCATGGGCCGACCAGCCCGGCCACGCTGCCGAGCCGCCGCCGGAATACCTCTCGCGCGAGTGCGTTGGCGGCCTGGGGGGATGTCTTGTTCAGGCCGGCCGGATCAACGCGGGCCGGACAGGACGTGAGCGGTGCTGGGGACACTCTTGGTGGATGCGGCCTTGGCCTTCTTTGGAGTGGCGGTGACCACGGCAGCGCCGTCCTTGCAGTGATCGGCCTTCTCCGCCGCCGTCATGGGGCGGGAGACCCAGTCGACGACACCCATCTCGTGCGGGACGGGACCGGTGGCGACGAAGTCACGGACGTACCAGATGTAGTGGCCCCATTTGCGGTCCTTGTACGTCACCGTGTACTCACCCCCCGCAGTCTGCATCTTGGTGTTTCGGTTGACCCAGCCGACCTCCCCGGCCGGGACGGTGAGGTCCGTCTCGTCGGAGACCCTGCTCTCCCAGGTCCACTCGTGGCCGTAAGTGGTCTTGAAGCTGAGGCTGTACTCCCCGCCGACCAGGGCATTTCCGATCTTGTAACTGGCTCCCAGCTCGACGCTGAGCGAGTTCTTGCCGCCGGTCGCGTCCGTCCAGGTCATCTTCTTCACCTGCTCGATACTCGTGCAGTTGTACGCGCGGGCCACCTCGTGTGCCCCGCCGTAGCTGTAGGTGACGTCGCCCTTGTGCTCGAACTTGCAGGTCGCGATCTTCTCGTCGCAGTCCGCAAAGAGCTGGGCGGCAGTCGGTGCTTCCGCGTAGCTCCACTGGATGGAGCTGGTGCGGTTGTCCACACCGTCCCCGACCGAGAGCTGACCGCCGATCTGCCAGCTGGTGGAGTCGCCCTTCAGCCCGGGGTCGGCGAAGTGCCGGGCCTGGCAGTCGTTGAAGGTCTGGTACGAGCTGATGGCGTCGTTGAACTCGGCGGGCACCTGGTCGACCTGGAAGCCCGGCTCGTCAGGGGTGCACTTGCTCTCGGCGGTGAAACTCATGGACTTGCCCGCGTGGTTCGCGTCCAGGTACTCGGTACCGATGACGACGGACGACTCCTCGTCCGACTCCTCATCGGCCCGCAGCTCGGCGGCGGTGCCCGCAACGTCGATCTTCTTCCGGAAGGCCGGGTTGGCGACGGCCTTGCGGACGTCCAGCGGAGCGTCCTTGACCCGGCCGTCGGTGGCTGCCGCGATGGCCGCCCGATAAGTCGGGAAACATTGCACGGGACCGCCGGATATATCGACGGTGCAATGTGATCCGGGCGCCTCCGAACCGGGCTCGGTGCTGGTCGCCAACGCCGTGATCGGCACGGTCAGGGCCAGCACACTGGTGCCCGCCGCCGCAAAGATCACGGTCTTCTTGGAACGGCTCTTCATCCGGTGCTTCATCTGCGGTTTGCCTCTTCGGGGCCAGGGGATCACCGGCCAGCCGCACGAGCAATGACTGGGCCAGTGCTTACGGGCAGGGACGCTAGTTCAGCGAATCGCGAGGCTTCTGGGGCTTGAGGGAAATCTGAGGTGCCTGGTACCGAGTCTGCGCGTCATCAGCCTGGGTGGCGTCGCCGAGAAGAGCCTTCGCGATGAGGATCCGCTGTCGTACCGGGCATCGGGGCTGCGGATCGAACAGGGTTCGTCGGCGCAGCTGCATGCCAGGCGATCGGC
Source organism: Streptomyces capitiformicae (assembly GCF_002214185.1). Classification (NCBI taxonomy): domain Bacteria; kingdom Bacillati; phylum Actinomycetota; class Actinomycetes; order Kitasatosporales; family Streptomycetaceae; genus Streptomyces; species Streptomyces capitiformicae. The sequence continues at coordinate 6,515,481 of NZ_CP022161.1, forward strand.
GCCATCCGCCCCGGCGGGCACATGTGTTCCTCGCCGGCATCCACAGCGAATGGCGGCCCAACCCCGGTGCGCCGGTTCCTGCCCGACCTGGTCCGGCTCATCTGGGACCGCAAGATCGACCCGGGCAGGGTCTTCGTCCTCACCCTCTGACTCGCGCCTCGCACGCCCTTGGCCCGCCCCCAACAGAGCGGGGCGGGCCAAGGGGCTACCCCAGCCAAGTCGGGCATGCTCCTGGAGCCCTGAAGCGCCGTCAGAGGGTCAGTGTTCGACCGACGCCGAGAACGGTGAATAGGAGGCGTGAAAAGAGGAAACACTCCGCCGGGCGCGGCCGGCGTGAACAGGCCGCGGGAAGGCCCGGCCGGCCACTCGCGGCGCACCAGCACTGTCAGTAGTGCTCTTCCCGGTAGATGCCGTCGGCATCGACACCACGGCCCCACTCACCGAAGTCCGTGTTCGCCAGCTCCATGTTGACGACGAAGGAGCCGGCCGCCGCGAGGGTGATCCTGAACGGGTCGTCGTCATCGTCGGGCAAGTTGTTCACGGCCAGCAGCGGGAGCTCCGCGGAGGCCAGTGCCCGCTCGTCGGCGATCAGGACGAGGGTGCTGTCGGGCCAGTCCTCGTCATCGCGCCCGATACGTGCCTGGATCTGATCCGCCGTGAAGCCCGCGTAGGCGCGGTTGTCGATGACGGTGATCGACTCGTAGTGCTCCGAGCCTCCTTCGAGGGCCTGGAGCAGGCGTGCCCACTCATCCGGCTGCTCGAACGACGTCCGCACCAGGAGCGGACCGGCCGCCTCCTCGATCATGGAGGAGGGCGGCTCGGGCTCGACCCCCGTACGCTCGCCGGGGATGACCTGGATGAGGAAGCGGGGCCTCTTGCCGTCCGACGACCGGTCACTGGCATGGACGCGCATCAGATAGGGGCCGGCTCCCGCAGTGGCGAGATTCTCCTTGCGCAGAGGCTCGTATCCGCTGTCGCACAGGGCGAGGAAGCCGGTCGTGGAGACCACGGTGATCTCTTCGACCTCGTCCCAGCCGCTCTCCGCACCCGGGTCCTCTCCGGCGTAGAGGGTGACGATGGGGTTCTCCAGAGCGCTTCCGGCATCGATGTGCAGCCAGTCCCTCTCGGCCGCCAGGAACCCGCGTCCGCGCGGCGGCTTGCCGGCGTCGGGGTCCATGACGGCCAGGTCGCCCCACTCCTTCAACTTGAGCGGCCGGGTGCGGCCGTCAAGGAGCGGCCAGTTGGAACGCTGCATGGAGAACCCCCATCATGCTTGCTGTGCCCGCCGGTTACGTCTCGGAAGGGTAGACGGGAACTGCGGCAGGCTCGTTGTGTGCCTTACTTGATACGGACGTAGTAGCCGTCGCCGTTGAGGACGCGCTGGGACTTGTAGAACCCGCCGAGGCGGGCGCCGGCGCTGCGGTTGTCACTGGCGGAGATGATGCGGGTGCTGCCGCGGGCCGGGTTGCCGCCCTCCTTGCTGGCGGCGAACGGGTACTCGTCGCAGTCGTACTTCTTGGGGTCGGGGTTGTGCACCTTCCCGCACATGGCCTTGCGGTTGGCGTTGATGGTCTTCTCGCTGGTGATGCGGTGCAGCGGAGTGGAAGCGCCCGGGTGACCGGCGATCTTGTGCTGGGCGTCGAGGATGTGGTTGGCGGACTGCTTCACCTTCGCGTCGCTGCGGGAGAGGGTGAAGACGGGAGAAGCGCCCGGGAAGACGCAGCCGGGGTTCTTGGTGCGCTTCTTGGGGCCCCAGAACGTGTCGTCACAGCGGTACTTGGCGGACTTGTAGGTGAAGCCGCCCATCGTGTAGCCGGGCTTGGTGAAGGTGAACCGGTAGGAGGCGGGGCCGGCGAGCTGCTTCTTCTTCGCGACCCTGGCTGCGTAGCCGACGGTTCCCTTGCGGGCCGGTCCGAGGGTGGAGCCCTGCGGGAACTTGACGGCGGTCTTGACGCCCTTGCCGCCGCCGACAGAAACGTTCATGCGTATGCCGCCGGCGTTGACGAGCTTGGCCTTGCCGACGGTGAAGCTCTCTGCCCACTTCAGCTTGTTGGTCTTCAGCGTCATGGAGTGCTTGATGTCGAAGGTGGCGGAGCCGACCGGCTTGCCGTTCCTGCGCACGTCGACGCGGGCGTCGACGTGCAGACACATGCTGGTGCGGGTGACGGTGATGGTGTTGATCTTGCAGCTCGCGGCGGCGGCCGTGTTGGCGTAGACGGTCTTGACGGCCGGGGCCTGGGCGACGGTGAGGCTGTACTTCGCCGGTGCGGCCTGCGCGGTCGCGGCGCTGACACCGGTGAGGAGGAGCGTGCCGAGAGCGGCACCTATGACGGCTTTTCTGGGCGCGCTGATGCGCATGGGTGTGCGTCCCCTCGTTGATGGAGGGACGGCATCGCGTCGAGGCTGCCGTCCGTGAGGCGAGCACGTTATGCGCTTCAACTGCGTTGGCTCTATTGGCTATTGAGGCACTGCCTGTTGGGGTACTGCCCGTTGGGACAGGTCGGGTTTCGGTCGGAAGCGGTGACGGTAAGGAGCGCGAGGAAGGAGCCCGCTCGGCGACTCGGCGGCCAGGAACACCGGGCTGTCGGGCGATCACGCCGGGCGCTGCGCTGCGAGGCCTCCTCGGAGGTGGGTTTCGAACCCAACGGGGAGTCACGCCCGCGCGAGGAGGTGGACCGCGCGGGCTGGTCCGGAGTTCTCACGGCACCACGTGTGGTGGACACCCATGAGGACGGCACGCTGCGGGTCATACCGGCCGCGGAGCTCGAACTGCTGCGAGCGGCCGTCCCGTTCACGGCCGCACCCGGACCGCACCAGCCACTCCCCCTCGCGTACGACCTGCTGGTGACCGCCCGCCCGGCGGCGACGTTGAATCTGCTGCGGGCCGGGTCCGGAGCCGAACTGACGCATCGGCCGCCCGGCCTGGCGTCAGGGCCTTCGGCCCGCGCCGTCCGAAAGCCCGCCGGAGCTTTCCTGCTCGCTGTGGTGAGCGGGTGGCGGGGCTGTGGTTCCTCGTGGGATGAGGTGGGTGGGCAGGACGATGTGCCGGGCGCGGTCGGCGTCGGGGTCGTTGATGAGTTCCAGGGCCAGTTCGGCGGCGGCTCGGCCCATGTCGGAGGGGGACTGGGCGACGGTGGACAGGTCGAGCCACTCGGCCATCAGCTGGTCGTCGAAGCCGAGGACGGAGATGCGCTGGGGCACCTCGATCTGCACGGTGCGCAGGGTGGAGATGACGGAGGCGGCCAGTTCGTCCTGCTCGGCGAAGACCGCTGTGGGTGGTTCACGCAGGCTCAGCAGGTTGCCGACCACCCGGGTGGTGCCGCCACCGCCGCCTCGTACTGGGCCCAGGCCGACCGCATCGCCGCCGGTCAGGACGACCCCGAGGTCCGCAGCAAGGCCCGCGCCGGCACCGGCCTCTCCGCTCTCGCCGACGGCGACCTCGATGCCGCCGAGGACCGTTTCCACGCCGCCCTCGACTACGCCCTCCAGGACCACGGCTCGCCCTGGACCGCCTCCCTCACCCACGTCTGGCTCGGCACGGTGCACCTGCTCCGCGGCGCACCCGCGACCGCCGTACCCGAGATCGAACGCGGCCTCCGCCTCGCCCGCACCCGAGGCGACCGGCTGTCGACGTACGTCGCCCTCTACAACCTCTCCCAAGCCGCCCTCGCCCTCGGCGACCATCCCCTCGCCCGCCGGCACGTCGAGGAGGGCATCATCCTCTCCCAGGAGACCCGCGACCTGGCCAACCTCGCCTATTTCGTCGAGACGCTGGCGGTCATCGAGTCGCAGGAAGGCGACCACATCCGCGTCGCCACTCTTCTCGGGGCCACGACCGGTCTCCGCGAGACGGTCGGCGCCGACGTCTACGCGTACTACCACCCCGACCAGAGCCTGCGGGCCGCGGCCGAGGAGTCGGCACGGGCCGTGCTGGGCGACGACGCCCACGACGAAGCGGTGGACGCCGGCCGGACACTCGACGCGCGGGCGGTCGCGGAGCTCGCCCTGCGCAACACCGGCGGCCGCCATCGGCAGCCGGCCCGCCTCGGAGACTCTCGACGGGTCACCTCGTAGGCAGGTCCTACGGCAGCAACCGCCAAGCGCAGCTGGTACGTCGGCGCACTGACGGTGTTCCCGCCGCGTGTGCTCAGCCGGTCTCCCACCGGCCCCCGGCTCTGGGGTCCCGCACACGCGACGCATCTGCGCCGTCCTGCCCCCCTGTCTGGCCCCTGGATCTTGGCTGCGCGCCACAAGGCAACCGCCCCTGTTGAGGCCCGCAACTCTCTTGACCACCTGCTCCGCCGCAGGTCAGAGCCGTCAACGTGCTCCCGAGAGCCGCGGAACATCGGCAGCACGGACACTCGATCGGCGCCCCCTCACCGTGATGCTGCCGCTGCGTCTGCTCGCGAAGGGCGAGGCGACCCCGGGCGCGATCGTCAGCGTCCCGCCGTGGACCGACCTCACCCTCCAGAACGCGTCGGTGGACGAGAACGAGGACAACGACAAGATGCTCAGCAGGAACACCCTGGAGCTCTTCCGGGCATCCTGGCTGCAGGAGCCCAAAGTGGACCTCGCCGCTCCCGAGATCAGCCTCGTGAACGCCGACCTGACGGTCCACCCGCTGCCCGAGGGACAGCACTCGTTCATCCTGGGCGCGGGACGCGTACCCGAGGTCGACCAGACCATCCAGCAGATGGGCCAGTGGCTGCGCCGGCACCTCGGTACCTGAGCGGGAGCTGAATGCGATGACGGGGCCTGCCGAGCAGGCCCCGCTGCACCACCGCCAGGCCGGTGACCGGGCCACCGGTCTCCGGCATCCTGCTCGACCAGGTCGGCCGGCATGCGGTACTTGTGTCCGACACCGTCCTGCACGCCGCCACACGTCTGTCCCTCGATGCCACGAAGGAGTACACGATGGGAACGTACGAGGATGTCTTCCGCGCCAGCACCGAAGACCCGGAGGGCTTCTGGCTGAAGGCGGCGGAGGCCATCGACTGGGATGTCACTCCACGACGCGCCCTGGACTCCTCGGGCGCACCCTTCTACCGCTGGTTTCCCGACGGGCGGCTCAACGTCTGCTTCAACGCGCTGGACCGGCACGTCGACGCCGGCCGCGCCCAACAGCCCGCGCTGATCTACGACTCACCGGTGACCGACACCCGGCGTACCTACACCTACGCGCAGCTGAGGGACGAGGTTGCGGCCTTCGCCGGGGCACTCGCGCAGCTCGGCGTGGGGCACGGCGACCGTGTGGTCATCTACATGCCGATGGTCCCGGAGGCCGCGATCGCGATGCTGGCCTGCGCGCGTATCGGCGCGATCCACTCGGTCGTCTTCGGCGGGTTCGCCCCGCGCGAACTCGCCCTCCGTATCGATGACGCGGCCCCCAAGGTGGTCGTCTCCGCCTCCTGCGGCATCGAGGGCAAGCGTGTCATCGCGTACAAGCCCTTACTCGACCAGGCCATCGAACTCGCGGCCCACAAGCCGCAGAAGAGCGTGATCCTGCAACGCCCCCAGGAGCCTGCCGAGTTGGGGCCCGACGATCTCGACTGGGCCGACCTGGTCGCCGGCGCACCGCCGGCCGACTGCGTTCCCGTCCCTGCCACGGACCCCCTCTACATCCTCTACACGTCCGGAACGACCGGAAAACCCAAGGGAGTCGTGCGTGACTGCGGCGGCTACGCGGTCGCCCTCCACTGGTCGATGGGCGCCGTCTACGACGTGGGCCCGGGCGAGACGATGTTCACCGGCTCGGACGTCGGCTGGGTCGTCGGGCACTCATACATCGTCTACGCGCCCCTGCTGGCCGGCGCCACGACGGTCCTGTACGAGGGCAAGCCGGTGGGCACCCCGGACGCGGGACAGTTCTGGCGCGTCGCCGCCGAGCACCGGGTCAAGACCATGTTCACCGCGCCCACCGCCTTCCGGGCCATCCGCAAGGAGGACCCGCTCGGAACGCTCACCTCGGGCTACGACCTGACCGGCCTGCGCCACCTCTTCCTCGCCGGCGAGCGCCTCGACCCCGAGACCTATCACTGGGCGAGTGATCTTCTGGGCATCCCGGTGATCGACCACTGGTGGCAGACCGAGACCGGCTGGCCCATCGTCGCCAACCCGATGGGCCTAGAGGCCGCTCCCCTCAAACCCGGGTCCCCCACCCGCCCGCTGCCCGGCTGGGACGTCCGCGTCCTTGACCCTTCGGGCGCTCCGGTGCCCGCGGGCGTCGACGGCGCGATCGTCGTGAAGCTGCCACTGCCGCCCGGCGCACTCCCCACTCTCTGGGACGACGACGACCGCTACGTCGCCTCCTACCTCTCCGCCTACGACGGCTACTACCTCACCGGCGACAGCGGCCACATCGACGACGACGGCTACGTCTTCGTCATGGGCCGCACCGACGATGTCATCAACGTCGCCGGCCACCGACTGTCCACGGGCAGCATGGAAGAGGCCCTGGCCGCCCACCCCGACGTCGCCGAATGCGCTGTCATCGGCGTGGCCGACTCTCTGAAGGGGCAAGTGCCGCGCGGCTTCGTCGTCCTGAAAGCGGGGACCGACCGCGAACCGGGCGAGGTCGAGGCCGAGCTCGTCCAGCTCGTACGCGAACGCATCGGCGCGGTCGCCTCCCTCAAGGACGTCGCGGTCGTGGCCGCCCTGCCCAAGACCCGCTCGGGAAAGATCCTCCGCAAGACGATGCGCGGCATCGCCGACGGCCACGACGAGCCCATCCCCTCCACGGTGGACGACCCCGGCGTCATCGAGATCCTGCGCCCTGTCCTGCGCCGCGCCGACCACACCCCCTGAACGGTCGGCTCTCCAAGTGGCCGACGGTGGGTCACCCCGCCCACCGGGCTCCATGGGGCATGCCCGCCCGGAAAGGCGGACACCGGGCCGAATGGCGCCAGACGTCGAGCCCCGGCTGCGGTCTCATGCTGACGGCTTACGACCGAAGCCGGGCACCGGGTCCCAGCCGGGCGGTGACCTGCCCAGGGGTGAGGGTGGAGTGCCCTTCGGAGCACTCGACGACGACGCGGACCGAGGCGTCGCAGTCGGTGTGGCGAACGTCCAGTACGGGGCCCTCGGAGTCGAGGGCGTACGCCTCGCCCCACTGGCTCAGCGCCATCAGGACGGGCCACAGGTCCCAGCCCTTGCGGGTCGGGCGGTACCCGTTGCGGGAGCGGCTGCCCGGCTCCTGGTAGGGGACGGTCTTCAGGATGCCGGCCGCGATAAGCTTCAGGAGGCGGTCGCTGAGGACGGCCTCGGACAGGCCGATGCACCCCCGCTGATACGTTTCCACAGGGCAGAGACCTGCCTGGTGGGGCGGGTGGGACTCGAACCCACGGCCTACGGATTATGAGTCCTTTGGGGTCGGAGCTTCTCAGCTCTTGCCAGTCTGTTCCTGTCCTTGCGTCCCGAACGCGTCCCGAACGCGTCCTGGAGGGACAAGGGCACGGGGCTCCTGACTGGTTTGCTCCAGCTCGGAGGCGAGTACCCGCTGCAGCCAGGCCAGCAGGTCGCCCTCGACTTCGGCGCGGTTGGTCTCGTTGAACAGCTCGTGCCGTGCTTCGGGGTAGATGCGGTAGGTGATGTCCTTGAGGCCGGCCTGCCGGTAGCGGTCGACGAGCAGGTCACTCAGCGCGAGCCCGGCATTCAGCGGGTCCCGGTCGCCGACCAGGACACAGACAGGCAGGTGTGCCGGGATGCCCCGGGGCTGGGCGAGTGCTGCCGAAGCGACGCCGACCTGCCGCATTCCCTCGGCGTCGAGGCTGGAGCCGCAGAGCGGGTCCGCGAGGTAGGCGTCGACGGCCTCGGGGTCACGGCTGAGCCAGTCGAACAGCGTCCGAGCGGGCTCGAAGCCCTTGTTGAGGGCGACGAGCGGGTCCCCGGTGTCGGCCGCCTGGTTGGCCATCATCACGTCGACCGCGGTGGTGCCGGCCAGAACCAGGGCGTCGATCAGGTGGGAGTGGTGCAGTACGTACTGCTGCGCGGCGAAGGAGCCGAGGCTGTGGCCGAGCAGCGTCAGGGGCAGACCGGGGTGCCGCTCCCGGATGGTCTCGGAGAGTGTCACCAGATCGCCGACGAGTCTGTTCCAACCGTCCTCGCCGAGATGGCCGGGTGCGGCATGCCTGCTGAGCCCGTGTCCCCGGTGGTCGTTGGCGTACACGGCGAAGCCGCGGGCCGTCAGCGCCTGGGCGAGCGGGGCGTATCGGCCGGCGTGTTCGCCCATGCCGTGCGCGATCTGCACCACACCGCGCGGTGGCCCAACGGGCTGCCACATGTGCACGTGAATGCGTACGCCGTCCTTGCCGCTGTCGAAAGTGAACATGATTCTCCTAGGAAAGGGTGAGTGGAGAGGCGTGGTCCGTGCCGGTTGAGCGGTCAGGAACTCTCGCCCAGGTATCCGGCCACGATCCGGGACCGGTCCGCTCTCAGTTCCCGGGCCGTGGCCTGCACGGTGAGTTCGCCGTGGGAGAGGACACAGCCTCGGTCGGCGACTTCCAGGGCGAGGCCGACGTGCTGCTCGACGAGCAGCACCCCGCAGCCGGAGTCGTCGGCGAAGCGCCGGACGACGGGCAGCAGTTCCTCGACGATGACCGGGGCGAGGCCGAGACTGAGTTCGTCGAGCAGCAGGAGCTTGGGACGACGGGCCAGGGCCCGTCCCAGAGCGAGCATCTGCTGTTCTCCGCCGGACAGGAGTCCGGCCTTGCGGTCCCGCAGGCGGGTCAGGACCGGGAAGTAGGCGTACGCCGCCTTCTCGTCGAGCCGTTCTCCCCGGTGTCCCAGCCGCAGGTGTTCCGCCACGGTCAGTCCGGAGAAGATGCCCCTGCCTTCCGGGACGTGTGCGATGCCCCGTCGTGCGCGGGCCGCCGCCGGCACCTGGTCGAGGGGTGTTCCGCTGAAGGTGATGGTGCCGGCGGAGGGACGCAGCAGCCCGGAGACGGCCTTGAGCGTGGTGGTCTTGCCCGCTCCGTTGGCGCCCAGCAGGGCGACGACCTCGCCTGCGCCGACGGTGATGCCGAGGTCGCGGACGACGGGGGCTCCGTCGTAGCCGGCGGTGAGTCCGGCCACTTCCAAGACGGGTGTGTTCATGAGGGCTTTCCTTCGTCGATACCCCGGCCTTCAGGCCGGGGTGGGGGTACCTCCCGCTTGCGGGGGAGAAACGAAGCTCCTGCGGAGCAGGGCAGGAAGAGCCGGTTCGCCGCCAGGGCGGACCGGCGTCCACCCGCCACGGGCCGACACCCGCCACTCACACTGGAGCTGACAGCGTGTGAGGCGTGACACGGCAGGTCAAGCGGGCGTTCAAGTACCGCTTCCGCCCCACGGACGAGCAGGCAGCTGAGCTGTCCCGCACGTTCGGCTGCGTCCGCCTCGTCTACAACAAGGCGCTGGAGGACCGCACACGGGCCTGGTACGGCGAGCAGCGCCGGATCTCCTACGTACAGTCGTCCGCCGCGCTCACGCAGTGGAAGAAGACCGAGGAACTGGCCTTCATGACGGAGGTGTCCTCCGTCCCGCTCCAGCAAGCGCTGGTGGCCGAGCCCTTGGACATCCGCTGGTCGCGTCCGCTGCCTGAGGACACCGGGCCCACCACTGTGACCGTGTCCCGCGACAGCGCGGGCCGCTGGTTCGTCTCCCTGCTGTGCGAGGACACCGTCGCCCTGGCTCCCGCTACCACGACGGCGGTCGGCCTGGACGCCGGGATCACCTCCCTGGTGACCCTGTCCACCGGGGAGGAGATCGCCAACCCGAAGCACGAACGGCGTGACCGCGACCGTCTGGCCCGCGCGCAGCGCGAGCTGTCGCGGAAGGCGAAGGGCTCGGCGAACCGGGAGAAAGCCCGCCGTCGCGTCGCCGGTGTCCACGTGCGGATCGCCGACCGACGCCGCGACTTCCTGCACAAGCTGTCGACTCGTCTCGTCCGTGAGAACCAAACGGCCGTGATCGAGGACCTCACCGTCCGTAACCTGCTGAAGAACGGCAGGCTCGCACGCGCCGTCTCCGACGCGTCGTGGACAGAACTGCGCTCCATGCTGGAGTACAAGTGCGCCTGGTACGGGCGTGAACTCGTCGTGATCGACCGCTGGTTCCCCAGCTCGAAGCTGTGCGGAACCTGCGGCACGGTTCGCGAGAAGCTGCCGCTGAACGTCCGCGTGTGGACGTGCGACTGCGGCGCCGTGCATGACCGCGACGTGAACGCGGCACGCAACATCCTGGCCGCCGGGCTGGCGGCGTCTGCCTGTGGAGACGGTGTAAGACCTCAACGGGGGTCCTCCCGGACGGGGCGGTCGTCGGTGAAGCAGGAAACCCAGCGGGCGACCGCTGGACTCGCCCGCCTCTAGGCGGGGGAGGAAGTCAAGATGTCTCCGGTGCGCTGGGAACCCCGGGTCGGCCGGTGGCGGGAGAGGGAGTGCCGCCGTCCGGTACGGGTGCGTCGGCGGGCTGGACGACGGACGCGCCGAGATAGGCGGTGATGACGGCGGGGTCGTCGCGGACCCGGCTCGGGGGTCCCGCCGCGATCACCTTGCCGAATTCCAGGACGACCAGGTGGTCGCAGATGCCCATCACCAGGCCCATGTCGTGGTCGATGAGGAGCAGCGCGGTACCGGCGTCGGCGACGGCACGCAGGCGGCGGCCGAGTTCGGCGCTCTCCGCGGTGTCCAGGCCGGCGGCGGGCTCGTCGAGGCAGATGATGCGGGGTCGGGCGGCCAGGGCCCGGGCCACGCCGACGAGTTTGCGCTGTCCCTGGGACAGCTCGGCCGGGGATGCGTCGGCGAGATCCTGCAGGCCCAGAGTGGTGAGGGCGTCGGCGACGGCGGAGGGCGGCGGTGTGCGGCGGCCGAAGGTCTCGCCGAACGCCCTGACCCAGGTCGGTTGTTCCGCCGTCACGCGCAGGTTCTCCGTCACCGTGAGGTCCTCGAAGAGTTCGCTGCTCTGGAAAGTGCGGGCAAGGCCTCGGCGGGCCCGGGCATGCGGTGGCATGCCGGTCAGGTCCTCGCCGTCCAGTTCCACCCGGCCCCGGGCGCCGACCAGTCCGCTGACCGCGTCCACGAAGGTGGTCTTGCCCGCGCCGTTGGGGCCGATCAGTCCCACCAGTTGGCCTTCGGCGACATCCAGGGTGACGTCGCTGAGTGCGTGGACGCCGCCGTAACTGACGCCCAGCGAACGGACCTTGAACATGCTCATCGTGCGACCTCCTCGCGGGCGGGCGCCGTTGTGGCCCCGGCGGTGTCCGACGTGGCGCTTTCGGCACGGACCTGGGCGGCTTTCGCCGCGCGGGCGGCTCTCTTGGATTTCTTACGGCGGTGGTTGGCGCCCGCGATGCCGTCCGGGTTCGCGATCAGCGTCACGATCAGGGAGACGCCGCCGAAGAGCAGCGCCCAGGTCCCCTTGACGCCGAACCACTTGTCCAGGGCGTGCGGGACGAGTGCCTCGGTGGACATCAGGCCGGCGATGACGGCTCCGGAGACCATCGTGATGCCGCCGATGTAGGCGAAGCCGATGAGGCCGAGTGCGGCCAGTGCGGTGAACCGGGCCGCACTGACGGAGCCGAAGTTGTAGGCGTACAGGGTGCCCGCGGCGCTGGCGATGAAAGAGCTGATGGCGAACGCCGCGATTTTCACTCCCCGTACGTTGACGCCTGCCGCCGCGGCGGCGCGCTCGTTGGAGCGGACAGCGAGCATGCGCCGCCCCAGCCCGGTGCGTCTGAGGTTGGCCACGTACAGCCCCAGGGCGACGGCGACGGACAGGACGAGGAAGCCGAAGAGGGGGCTGGGTTCGTTGCCGTCCAGGCCGCGGAAGGCCGCCCCCGGACCGAGGTCCACCCCGAACAGGCGGGGAGGGGGCACGGTCACTCCGGCGGTGCCGCCGAAGGAGGTGTTGGTGAACAGGGCCTGTTCCATCGCGAGCGCGGCGGCCAGCGTGACGACGGCCAGGCTCACGCCGCGGACCCGCAGGGCGGAGATGCCGGCCGCCACACCGAGCAGGGTGGCCAGGAGAGTCGCGCCGAGGGCGCTGAAGGGGAAGGGGATGTGCAGTCCGGTCGCCAAGTGGGACAGGACGAAACCGGCAGTGCCGGAGAGCGCGAGCTGCATCACGGAGATCTGTCCCACGTAGCCGGTGATGACGACGTACGAGAGGACGATGATCGCGCCGATCAGCGAGTTCGTCAGCGCCTGGCGGAAGTCGAACGGCAGCACGATCAAGGCGAGGGCGGCGGCGGCCGTGGCCAGGACGGCCGGTCGTAGCAGTCGGTCCGGCAGCGGTACGGCGGGCAGCCGCTGCTCGACGAGTTCGCCACGGCGCGGCAGGCCCGCTCCCTTCACGTAGAGCGCGATGATCATCAAGATGAAGATCATCAGCTGCTGGAGTCCGGGCATGGCGTTGCCGTTGTCGGTCGGAAACCAGCTCTGGGTGGACAGGTAGTAGACGACCGACTGCATCACGCCGATGAGGATGCCGGCGCTGCAGGCGATCCACAGTGAGGTGAATCCGGCGAAGAGGGCCGCTGCCAGGGCCGGGACCACCTGCAGCGGGAGCGTGACGGAGTCGACCTGGACGATGGGTGCGGCCAGGACACCGAGCAGTCCCGCGATCAGCGCGGACAGCAGGGTGTTGGCGAGGGAGACGCTGTTGGGTGACAGACCGGCCAGCAGGGCCGCCTGTTCGTTCTCCGAGGCGGCGCGGGTGGCGAGCCCGAACCGGGTCCATCGGTACAGGGCCCCGAGGGCGAGCGCGATGGCGATCACCAGTCCTGTCAGAACGAAACGGTCGACGGGCGTGGTGACGCCCAGGACGGTGACGGCGTCCGAGGGCAGGATGCTGGGGGCCTGCTGGGGCTGGGTTCCGAACACCAGCAGCACGGTGGCCTGCAGGGTGAGCAGAATGCCGAGTGACGCCGCGAGCTTGGCCAGTGGTGAGACCGCCCGCAGGGGCTTGAACACGGCTACTTCGGTGAGCACACCGACCGCGAGCGCCGCCGTGAGCGCCCCCGCCAAGGCTGCGGCAATCGGCAGTGAGAAGCCGAAGAAGCCGGTGCTCAGGGCCCAGAAGGTGTAACCGGCGACCATCGCGACGGCGCCGGTCGACAGGTTGATGATGCCTGAACCCCGGTAGGTCGCCACGACGCCGAGTGCGATGCCGGCGATCAGTGCCCCCTGGCCCAGGCCGAGCACGGCGAAGAGCAGGATCTGTTCCATTACTTACTCCTGGAGCGCCGTGTTCCTGAGGCTGTAGGGGAGCCGTCGGGTTTCAGGAACACGGCACGGGAAGGTCTGTCGCGGGCCGGAGGCGACCCGGGCGGACGGTGGGACGGTGGTCACCGGGGCGGGCGGAGCCAGTCGGTCAGCGGCTGGAAGGCACCCTTGCCCTTGTACTGGTAGAACCGCGCCTGGTCGTTGCAGACCGCGGGGGCGTCCGGGTACTTGGCGCACTTGACCTCGGCGGCACCCATGACGACCGGCCCGGTGAACTTCTTCAGCTGCGCGGAGACGGCCGCCGGGGTGATCTTGTCGGCTCCCACGGCGTTGAGCGCCTTGGCGTACGTCAGGATCGTGCTCCAGCCCAGTGGTGCGAAGACCTGGGACGCGGTGGCCTTGTCCAGCCCCACCTTGCCGGATGCCTCCAGGAACGCCTTGGAGTCGGCGGCCGAGGTGTCGGTCGGCAGCGTCTGGGCGACGCCGTACGTCCATGTGGGCAGATCACCGCCCAGGCCCTTGGCCACGTCCGGTGACATGCACAGGGGCGTGGACACCACGGGCTTGTCGATGCCGAGTTGCTTGAGTGCCTTGGCGACTCCGACACACCCGGAGCCGATCGTGATGGGCACGATGACATCGGCGGAGTTGGCGCCTGCCGCGGTGACCGGGCCGATCAGGTCCGTGGCCTGCGCGTCGAAGCCGACCGACTTGACGGTGAGACCTGCGGCCTTGAGTCCCTTGACCGCCGCGCTCGACGCGATCTTGTCGCCGGGGGTGTTCGTGTGGATGACCGCCGCCGTCTTCGCCTTGAGGACGTCACGCGAGTACGTGCCCCAGGTGCCGAAGATGTGCGGCAGGTCGCCGAAGGTGCTGTAGGTGTTCTTCGCCGTGGGCAGGGTGGGTCCCGTCGCCACGCCGACCAGGACCGGCTTCTTGCCCGCCACCACGGAGTTGAAGGAGGCGTCACCCAGGTACAGATTGCCGAGGGCGATGGCGGAGACGGCCTTGTCGCCGAGCAGTTGCTGGCCGCACTTCTGTCCCTCCTCCTCGGCGGAGACCACCGTGCAGACGTTCAGCCGTAGCGGGTGGCCACCGATTCCGCCCAGCTTCTCGTTGACGTACCGAACGGCTGCCTTGGCGCCCAGGGTCGCCTCAGGGCTGCCACCGGGGCCGCCCTCGACGTTCACCCAGCCGAGAGTGATCGGAGACAGGCCGGAGTCGGCCTTGCCCGCCTTGCTCCCCACGTAACTCGGATAGTCGGTCACCCGGGCGGCCGCCGGGCGGGTGTCCGCGGCGGCTGACGAGTCGGCTGCGCCGGCACCGGTCGAGGTCGAGCCCGGGCTCTGCGAGCCACTGCAGGCGGTGAGGCCCATGACGGGCGCCAGGAGGGAGGCGATGAGGCCCAGTCTTCGGACACGCGGATGGGTAGGCATACGAGACCTCCGTGGACGGAGCGAAGGGGAGACATGCCGAAGGCATGCGCAACGGTGAGTCGAGCGGTCGGCCGGAGACCTGGAGCGCACGGGGTGACCAGCGCGAAGGGCGGCTCAGAGGCACCCGGAAAGGCCTGCTCAGGCAAGCTCCCGGGCTTTCGTAACTTTCTTACGAACCGGGAATCTAGGTGTACGCTTACCCCCTGTCAACGCCTCGGTTCACTTCGATTTAACGATCACGCAGAGAAGGGGGAGGGTGTGACGACGCAGGCCGGAAGGCGCAGACTGCCTCGGCGCTCACTCGAGGAGACCCGGGCCCTCATGCTGGAAGCGGCGACCAAACTCGTCTGTGCGGGGACCGCCGACACCAGTGAGGCCGCGGTCTCCGCCGCACTGGCCCACGTGCGGGTCAAGCAGGTGACGGAAGAGGCCACCCGCATCATCCGGGACCGGCTGGGCGACAAGGCGGCACCGGCGGTCACCACAGGATCGATCTACCAGATCTGGCCGGCTCAGGCCGACTTCCAGGCCGAACTGTTGTTCCACCTCACCTCCCGGCAGGCGGAACTGGTACCCGGTCTACCCGACAGCATCCGGCGCTTCCAGGAAGCCGTCGAGAAGGGCATCACCTGGCAGGAAGCCCTCAACGACGTACTGACCGACAACCACAAGAACCACCGGGTGGATCCGATCTACCGGGTGATGCTCGGTTTCTACGCCAGCGCCGCGAACCCCCGTGTGCGTGAGGCCCTCGGGCACTACGGCGAATCGTTCACGAAGGTGGCCTGCGAGGCGTACCAGGCCCTGCTCGACACATACGGACTACGCATGCGTGCGCCCTACCAGGTCGATCACCTCGCCACCAGCATCGCGTCCCTGCTGGACGGCTTCCACATGCGGTGGATCGCCGGCTACGGGGACCTGGCGGACCCGCATGGCGACGAGAACTGGTCCCTCGTCACAAGGGTTGCCGTCATGCTGTTCGACCAGTTCACCGAACCCGTACCCGCGGACGGCACTTCCTGAGGACCTGTGCCCCTCCCTGTGACCGGCACGGGGCAGCGACGGACATCGCGGTCGTCACCGTACCCGTGGACCGGGCTGGGGCGTCCGGACCCGGGGCGTCCTGAGCGTTCGAAGCGCTCGGGAGTCAACGCGGCCCGTTCGGCGAGCAGCGCGGCGCCGTCAACCCGCACTTCGTCGAGGAAGTCGCTTCGGCGTACGGCGCAAGGCCGGTGAGGGGAAAGCGGTCCTGTGCGGCCGGTTCGAGAAGGTCCTTCAGGTCGGCGAGCCCGCCGTGACTGGTGCGCATGGCGCCGGCGATGAAGGAGGAATTGCCACCGGCCCACTGACGTGGGGCCTTTTCCAGTACGAGGACCTGGGCTCCTCCTGCCGGGCGGACTGTGCGGCGCAGAGGCCCGGCGTTTCCGCCGCCGACCACGATGACGTCCCAGGGTGCTGCCATGAGCGGGGTGCTTCTGATCACGAGAAGGGGCCGATCCGGAGCCCACGCTCCGGACCGGCGGTGAGGGGTGTGTCAGCCGGCGGCGGGCACCGGCTCACGGTCCGCCCCGGTCGCCGTCTTCGGGTCGGCCTCCTCGACCGCCTCGGGTTTGGAGTCGGGCGTCGGTTCTGCCTGCGGCTCGGGGGTGTGGTCGGTCTCGGGAGCGGAGGTGTAAGGGAGGTCGCCACGGAGGACGGCCTTGGCACGGTCCTCGTCGAGTTGCCCCTCCCACTTGGCCACCGCCAGGGTGGCGACGCCGTTGCCCACGGCGCTTGTCAGAGCACGGGCCTCGGACATGAAGCGGTCGATGCCGAAGATGAGGGCCAGGGCGGCGACGGGTACGTACGGTATGGCGCTGAGGGTGGCGGCCAGGGCGATGAAGCCGGAGCCGGTGACGCCGGCCGCGCCCTTGGACGTGAGCAGCATGACAGCGAGCATGGACAGCTGCTGGGTGAGGCTGAGGTCGATGCCGAGGGCCTGGGCGCGGAAGACCGAGCCCATGGTCAGGTAGACGGCGGTGCCGTCGAGGTTGAAGGAGTATCCGGCGGGCAGCGTGATCCCGACGACCGGCTTCGAGGCGCCCGCGTGCTGGAGCTTGGCCATCATGCGCGGCAGCACCGGCTCGCTGGACGAGGTGCCCAGGACGATCAGCAGCTCTTCCTTGATGTAGCGGAGGAAGGGAAGCAGACGCAGGCCGTTGATGCGCCTGACCGTGCCGAGGAGGACCAGGACGAAGAACAGGGCGGTGAGCCAGAAGGAGCCGACCAGCAGGAAGAGGTGGCGCAGGGTGTCCAGGCCGTAGTTGCCGATGGTGACGGCCATGGAGCCGACAGAGCGAGCAAGATGTGCACGGAGAGCTGGCTCGCGGTCAGCATCGGAGGCAGGGCGAGGGGCACGGCCGCCGCCGCGCCGGGCGCGACAAGGCCGGCCGCTTTTCCCCGGGCCTTGTCGATCAACCCTCATCTTGGGCGTTTCCCCCAGGTCAGAGGCTGTTGGATGCCGCGCTCCTTCTCGTCTTGCACCCTTGTCAGTCTTTTCCGCTCCTTGTGTCCCACTTGCGTCCCGAACGCGTCCCGGGTAAATAGGTCCGGCTGCCACAACCACCGTCGTCCCAGCCGAGAGACAGGCGCCAGAACCGAGAGCGAGGAGCTGGGACAGCCGGCGTCCACCCAGTGCTCGGCGGCAGGCAGTCCCGTGCGGCGAGAGCGGCGTGGTCGTTCTTCCCGCCTCCGCGCCCTCCGGTGCCATGGGGGGTGACCAGACGCGTCGCGCCCGGCGGCCGGTCTTCTGGGTCCCGGCGCCTCACCTCACCCTCGCGTCCCGTTGCGCGCGTTACACGTGAGGCTCCTGTCGCCCGCCTGTATGGAAGCTGTCGATGTGCTGTCAGTCCAGTCATGTGACTTGTTTTCTCAGTGACGCAGCCCACATTGAACGTTGAAGCTACTTGAGCCGCCACCGGACTCCGGTGGTGTCGCCCTGCACCCCCGCACGATGCTCGACATATCCACATATCGAGGCACGTCAGCGTTCAGTAGCCCGAGGCATCTTCTCCCCACACAGCCAGGAGGTCTGTGAAGCATGCCCCTGAGCCATCTGTCCCCCCAAGACAGGGCCCTGTTCTGGCAGTTCGGCCAAGGTCCTGAAGTCCCCGTCTCCGACCCCCTCGTCCACCACGCCTTCGAACGGTGGGCCACCGCCGCGCCGCACACCGTCGCCGCCGAGCACCAGGGAACGACGATCACATACGGCGAGCTGAACCGTCGTGCCACCCGGCTCGCGGCCAGACTCGTACGGGAGGGCGTACGGCCCGGCGATCACGTCGGCCTCTTCTTACGCCGCTCCATCCCGATGCTCGTCGGGCTGCTCGGCACGCTGAAGGCCGGCGCCGCGTACGTCCCGCAGGACATCGGTCTCACCCCAGCCGCCCAGTTGCGGCACGTCATCCGCACCGCCGGAACCCGGGTCGTCCTCACTCAGTCGGAGCACACGCAGCGGGTGCCTCCGGCTGACACCGGACACCGGCTGATCACGCTCGACGACGATCTCGCCAACCTCACCACGGAAGGGCCGGTCCGTCTCGAGCGGCCCGTACGCCCCGACGACGGGTGCTACGTCCTGTTCACCTCCGGCACGACCGGCAAGCCCAACGGAGTGAAGGTCACCCACCGCAACGTCGCGAACATCCTCCTCACCGCACCCGGTGACCTGGGCATCCGCCCCGGTGACCGGGTCGCCCAGCTCCTCAACATCGCCTTCGACATGGCCGCCTGGGAGATCCTCGGCTGTCTCGCCCACGGCGGCACGCTCGTCGTCCGCGGCAAGGACGTCGCGGCGGCGGCCCGTACGGCGGACGTGCTGATCGCGACGCCGACGGTGCTGTCCGGGATCGACCCGGCGGACTGCCCCCACGTGCGGACGGTGGCGGTCGCGGGCGAGCCGTGCCCGCGCCCGCTCGCGGACGCCTGGGCCCGGCGGTCCGCCTTCCACAACTCCTGCGGGCCCACGGAGACGACGATCGTCAACACGATGCGCCACCACCGCGTGGACGACGCACTGCTCACGATCGGCCGCCCCACCCCCAACAACACGGTGTACGTCCTCGATGAGCACAGGCGTGCGCTGCCCATCGGGGAGGTCGGCGAGATGTGGGCCGGGGGTGACTGCGTATCGGCGGGCTACTTGAACAACGAGGCACTGAACGCCGAGCGGTACGCCCCCGACCCCTTCCTCGGCGGCGGACGCCGCATGTTCCGTACCCGCGACCTCGGCCGCTGGACGCCGGACGGCGAACTCGAGCATCTGGGCCGTACCGACGACCAGGTCAAGGTCCGCGGCTTCCGCGTAGAACTCGACTCCGTCTCCTCGGTGCTGGAGTCGGTGGCGGGCTGCTCCCGCGCCGTCACACTCAAGCGGGACGCCCGCAGCCTGATCTCCTTCGTCTGCCCGGCCGACGTCGACCCGGACACGGCCCGGCGCGCGGTGGCCGACGTACTGCCGTACTACTGCGTGCCGGCCACGGTCCTCCCGGTGGCCGCGCTGCCGGAGACGGACCGGGGCAAGGTCGACCGGGCGGCACTGCTGCGGCTGGCGGCGGAACGGGAGGAGGCCGGGCGGGCGGTGACGGTTCATGGCGAGGGAGCAGCCCTGCTGCCGGTGTCGGCGGTGCGAGAGGGGGCGGTCTGATGACGCCGTCCGTTGAGACCTCGTCCACTGAGGTCTCGTCCGTCGAGGTGGGAGGCGAAACGCACGCAGCGCCTCCCGTCCCTCCCGCGGCTCTCGCCGAACTTCCTCCGCTCACGTCCGCGCCCCGTCGCCTCCTCAAACACCCCCTCCTGATGCACTACAACCGTCTGGCGGCCCTGGTGGTGCTGGCCAACATCGGCTTACTGGCGATGAGTTGGCCACCGAACGCCGAGGCCATCGGCTACGCGGCCCTCCTGAACCTCGCGCTCGCAGTGGTTGTACGGCAGCAGTACGTCATCAACCTCTTCTTCCGGCTGGCGACTTGGGCTCCGACGAGCTGGCCGCTGAAGGCGCGATGGACGCTCGGAAAGGTGTACCACTTCGGCGGACTGCACGTGGGCGGGGCACTGGCCGGAGCGGTGTGGTTCGTCGCCGGGACGCTCGTGATGACCGTCGACGGCGCCAACCTGCCGCTCATCACAGTGAGTTGGGTACTGGTCGCCCTGCTCGTCGTCATCGTCATAACCTCCCTGCCTGCCTTCCGCTCCCGCTTCCACGACCACTTCGAGAAGATCCACCGCTTCGGCGGCTGGAGCGCCCTCGCGCTGTTCTGGACGCATACGCTGTTGAGCGGGCAGGGGCCGGTCGCCCTCGGGGTGCTGGCCGTGGTCACCTTCAGCGTCGCCCTGCCCTGGCTGCGGCTGCGCAAGGTGGACGTACGGATCGAAAAGCCCTCCACGCACGTCGTGTTGGCTCGTTTCGACTACGGCGTGACCCCTTTCGCGGGGTCCTCCACCGCAATCAGCCGCAGCCCGCTCACCGAGTGGCACTCCTTCGCCAACGTGCCCTCACCCAGCGAACCTGGCTTCCGGCTGACCATCTCCCGTGCGGGCGACTGGACGGGCTCGTTCATCGACGACGCGCCCCCGAAGGTCTGGGTCAAGGGCATCACCACAGCCGGGGTCGCCAATATCGAGACCTTGTTCAGCAAGGTGATCTACGTCGCCACCGGCAGCGGTATCGGTCCCTGTCTGCCGCATCTGCTGGCCGCTGAGGTGCCCTCACGGCTCGTGTGGGCGACGCGTGATCCCCGCAGGACCTACGGTGACGACCTGGTCGACGAGATCCTCGCCGTTCAGCCGAACGCGCTGGTCTGGGACACCTCGCGGCACGGCAAACCGGACATGGTGCGGCTCGCGTACACCGCGTACCGCGACTTCGGTGCCGAAGCTGTCATCTGCATCTCAAACAAGAAGCTGACCTGGCAGGTCGTTCACGGTCTCGAGCGGCGCGGCATTCCCGCGTACGGCGCGATCTGGGACTCGTAACGGACCGGCAGCAGAGAAGGAGAGAGGGAGAGTCGATGAACACCGTCAAGATCGAACGTGATGACCGCGTCGTCACGGTACGACTCCACCGGCCGCACGCCCTGAACGCCCTCAGCAGCGAGCTGCTGGCCGAACTCCTCGACGTACTCCGCCCATTGGATCGCGACCCGGACGTCGGCTGCTTCGTCGTCACCGGTTCGGAGAAGGTCTTCGCGGCCGGTGCAGACATCAAGGAGATGGCCGGGAAGTCGGCCGTGGACATGGCCGCTGAGGACTACTTCGCGGGCTGGGAGGAGTTCGCCGGATTCCGAACGCCGAAGATCGCGGCGGTCAACGGCTATGCGCTGGGCGGCGGGTGCGAACTCGCGATGATGTGTGACCTGATCATCGCGGGCGAGTCGGCGGTCTTCGGCCAGCCGGAGATCAAGCTCGGCGTGATTCCCGGCATCGGCGGCACCCAGCGGCTCACCCGCCTGGTCGGCCGCGCCAAGGCCATGGACCTGATCCTCACGGGCCGCACGATGAGCGCCCGCGAGGCGGAGGCCTCGGGCCTGGTGTCGCGGGTGGTCCCAGACGACCGCGTCCTCACCGAGGGCACGGAAGCCGCCGCGATCATCGCCTCTTACGGCCGCCCGGCCGTCACGGCCGCCCGCGAGTCGGTCGACCGGGCCCTGGAGACCGGTCTGCGCGACGGGCTTCTTTTCGAACGGCGCGTGTTCCATGCGCTGTTCGCGACAGAGGACCAGAGGGAGGGGATGAGCGCGTTCGTGGAGAAGAGGGCGCCTGTTTTCAAGGGGCGCTGACAGGTGAGTTGACCCGGTGAGCGGGGCGGCGGACGGGGTCTCGGTCCGCCGCCCCTCGTCATGTGCGGGTTTCCTTGTCGGTCTGTGCCTGTCCTTGCGGCCTCAACTCGGCCTCAATGAGGCCCTCGGCACCCGGAACGAAGGCAAGGGTGGACGGTCGCTCCAGCTCGCGAGCGGGCTCGAAGATGTCGACAACCTGACGGCGGACCAACAGCGGCGCGCGGGTGGTGTCTGCCCGGCCACAGCACGCCGGGCGGCCCGGGCTGCCTCTTCCCGTACAGGCCTGAACCCTGGCGGGGCCCATGTGGTCGGCAGCCCGGTCCGGGCCCGCTCCGACCGAAGAAGCCGACGTGTTCACGTCAGCTTTTTTCGGGCTCTCGTCCGGCAGTACCTGGAAGCTGCTTTCTCCCGAGGTGCTGGAGCCCGCCGCAGTCATGCCGTGGTCTGGTACAGAGCAGCACCTCGCGCCTTCCCCGGCTCGGCTGCGTCGCCGGAGGCAGGGAAGTGGGTACGTACGACCGGGATCAACCCCCCATGAACCGCTCCGGGTCTGATGGAGGCTCGATTCCCTGAGAGGATCGAGTCATGGCACGTCCGTCCCCCTACCCTGCTGAGCTTCGTGAGCGTGCGGTGCGCATGGTCGCCGAGATCCGTCCGAACTATCCGACCGAGTGGGCCGCGATGAAGGCGGTCGCGGCGAAGCTGGGCATCGGCGCGGCGGAGACTGTGCGGACCTGGGTCCGCAAGGCCGAGGAAGACGCCGGTCAGCGGCCCGGCACGACGTCGGAGGAGGCTGCGGAGATCAAGCAGCTGCGGGCCGAGAACGCCGAACTGCGGCGGGCCAATGAGATCTTGAAGGCGGCGTCGGCTTTCTGCACGGCCGAGCTCGACCGGCCGTCGAAGCGCTCGTAGCATTCATCGACGAGTTCAAGAAGGTGTTCGGGGTCGAGCCGATCTGCCGTGTGCTGTCCGGCCACGGACTGAAGATCGCAACGAGCACCTACTACGCCGCCAAGAACCGCACACCCAGCGCCGGGCGGTGCGCGTCGCGGAGTTGAAAGCGCACATCAGCCGGGTCCATGCCGACAACTACGGCGTCTACTGGGTCCGGAAGGTCTGGCGGCAGCTGCACTGCGAGGGCATACCCGCGGCCTGTTGCACCGTCGCCCGGCTCATGCGCGAGCTGGGCCTGGAGGGCACCCGACGCGGCAGGAAGATCCGCACCGCTGTCCGCGACGGTGGGCATGAACGGGCGGACGACCTGCTGCAACGCGACTTCACCGCGTCCCGGCCGAACGAGAGGTGGGTTGCTGACTTCACCTACGTGGCCACCTGGTCCGGGATCGTCTATGTGGCGTTCGTCGTGGACGTCTCCTCCCGGGCGATCGTCGGCTGGTCCGCAGCCACCAGCAAGCGGGCCAAGCTCGTCCTGGACTCCCTCGACATGGCCCTGTGGCGGCGCGACCGTGCTGGAACTCCCGCTGGATGGGTGCTGGTTCATCATTCGGATGCGGGCAGTACACGTCTTTCGCGTTCACCGCGCGCCTCATCGAGGCCGGCATCGACGCCTCGGTCGGCACCGTCGGTGATGCCCTGGACAACGCGCTCATGGAGTCCCAGATCGGCTCTGCAAAACGGAGCTGATCAAGCCCTGTTGGCACGGCCTCGCCGATGTGGAACTCGGCACCGCGGAATGGGTCGGCTGGTTCAACAACCAACGGCTGCTCCACAGCACGATCGGAGACATCCCGCCCCACGAATACGAGATCGACTACTCCGCTCAACGCCAGCCCCAACCGGCGGCTGGAGTCAACGCATCACACCCGCGGGTGCCGGCACCTCAGGGTCATAGCCACGTACGCGCGCCCCCGCCGCGACCAGATCGTTCGCGATGGCGCCGCCCGCTTGTCCCAAACCGAGTACAGCGGCCGTAGGTCCTCAACTGCCGTTGAACTCATGGGTTCTCCTCGCCCATGCCGGTCATCCATACAGAGGTCATCACGGCTGGACACACTCGGCAACAAGATCGTTGCCAATTCCTGGCACGCCAGGGAGTCCGAAAGTGCTGGTCACAGCCACTCATTGATGGCCGTGACCAGCGCAGTCGCTTCGTAGCGGACGGCAAGCTCGCCGTGTCTCGTGGCGACCGCGCGGTGGCGTTTGAGGCGATGGCGCACCTGCCGCCCGGCTGCCTCCGCTTCGTCCTGCGGATCCGCAGGACTGCGTGATTGAGCCTGACGCCGCGAACGGCAGGGCTCACACCGGCCGGAAGCGTCGGGCGTGTGATGGTGGCGCTGGAGCCGGCGAGACGGCTGGGACCGTGAAGAACGCCCCCAGAAGCGCCGAACGCCTCTGGGACAGCAGCGCGGCAGTGTCCTACCGGAAGTCGATCCAGTAAACCTGGCTGCCATCGTTCGACCGGAAGGGGGACTCCTTCCTCAGGCCGACCTTGGCACCATCGCAGTGTCCGCCGCTGTAGAGCTCGGCCCTGATGGACCACTTGCGGAAGGGCTTACTCCAGATGCCGGCATTCTCCCACGCCTGGCGGTAGGCGTTCCATGCCTCCAGTCCGTTCAACGCGCTGGCGGGTTCACCACGGTTGACACCGCCCGGCCAGCGGAAGCAGGCGGAAGCCCAGTCAGGATTCTGCGAGCCCTTGTACTGGAAGAGGATGGACTGCCCGGTGGGCGGCGCGATGAAGCCGACGTACTGGCGGCCGTCATCGGCCGCATGAGCGGAACCGGCCAAGCTGATGGAAGCTACAGCGGCACAGACCGCTGCGGCCAGACGGGATGTGGGGGGCATGTGTGGCTCCTGTCTCGACAAGCCTGAAACCCTGCGCTGTCATGGTGCGGCCCATCCCACCGGTTTCACAGAAGCAAATAGGCCATCTTGATCTTGAGTTGCTCCGCGTTCGCGGCGTCGTCCAGGGCCACCAGCATGCGCCGTCCGGCAGCCAGGGTGCGGTACACACTTGCTGATCCGTTGGCACGTCGACGACTCGCATCCGGCGCGCAAAGGCTCCACACTTGGGGCTGGCTGCCGGCAGCCGTCGCCGACTGCGTGCGTGCCTTCGCCCAGATGATGACCGAGCGCCGCGGCAGCGACCTCGGCAGCTGGCTCACCCGTGCCGAGCACACCGGGCTGAAGCCACTGCGGAGCCTGGCCCGTGGCCTACGGCAGGATTTCGATGCCGTCGCCACCGGACTCGCCCTGGAGTGGAGCTCCGGCAAGGGCGAGGGCAACGTCAACAGGGTGAAGCGGATCATAAGGGACGGGTACGGCCGGGCCGGATTCGACCTCCTCCGACGCCAAGTCCTTCTCGCGGACTGAGCATCGTGCCGTGACGGGTGCGGTGCTCGGTCTCTACCTGCTCAACGTCGTCCTCGCCGCCGTGGCACCGGACTTCATGGGCGCGGTCCTCCTCGGCCCGCTGTCCGTCGGCCTCGCCTCGGGCCTGGTGCTGTGCGCCGCCACCGCGGGCGCCGTCCAGTGGTACGCCCGCTACGCCGCCGCTCATCTCGATCCGGTCGCCGAGCGTCTGCTGGCCCGCCGGGAGGGCGGACGATGACCATCGCGTACGAGCCTGCCGCCGCCGTGTACGGACACGCCGCCGCGTACGAACTGGTCGCCGAAAGCCCGTTCCCCGTCTTCACCGTCTTCACCGTCTTCGCGGCCTTCGCCTGCTGCATGCTGTTCCTCGCCCTGATGGTTCCGAGTGGGACCAGCCGGGCATCCTGTACGGCAAGACGGCCAAGCAGTGCACCCGCACCGAAGTCGCCCGCGAGGTGTGGGCGCAGTTGAAGGCGGCGCTCAACGACAGCGGTCGTATGGTCCTGAAGGACTCCGTGCTGCACTCATGGTTCCTCGATCCGGCCGTGGACGGACTCGGCACCCCCAACCCGGTCAACGAGGAACAGCTGCTCATCCATCCAGTGGGGACCTTGCACCACCGTCCGCGGTCGGCCACGAAGATCCCCAACCTCTTCCTGTCCGGCGACTATGTGGCCGTGCCCATGGATCTGGCCACCATGGAAGGCGCCAACACCTCAGCCCGGCAGGCTGTCAACGCCCTGCTGGACAGGATCGGTTCGGCAGCCGAGCGATGCACCGTCACCCCGCTGTACCGGACCCCGAGTTCGAGGCGCTCAAACGCCACGACCGCACGCGTTACCTCCTCCGACTGCCGAATCTCTTCGACGTCGGTTGACAGCTTTACTGAACCGCCGCCGACGACGGAAAGGACCACGAGCGGACCACGAACGGCGACAGAGGCCGGCCGGACTTGAGACCTACAGCCGTCATGCCTCGGCCCTCAGCCAAGGAGCGACAACCCAAGGAGCGACAACCGAACCCGGAGGCTCGGATTGTCCCTGTTCGTATCCGCCAAACTCCGTTAGGGCAACCCCCCGTTTGCTGAGGCCGACGGCAAGGACCGGGCATCCCGGTCGTAGGGTACGTCGCGGGCTCTCCGCGCACGGCCCGCGGCGGGATGCCGTGGTGGCCACCCGAGCAGGGACCCACCCGCTCCTGAACGGCATCGGCACCCGCGGCCCCGTCGATGGCCCGGTGGTGATGGACGGCGATGGACGGCGATGGACGGCGATGGACAGCGTCAGGGCCGTCACCGCGCAGGCGGGTCAGCCGCCGTGGACGAGTTCGGGATGTGCGCTTCCGGGCGAGGATGGCATCGACACGCTGCGACAGGTGATCGCCGATCGCTGCGGCGAAGTTCGCGACGCGTTCCTCGCTTGACGGGGAAGAGCCTGCCGGACCGCGCGTGAGTGTGGGTCAGGAGCTCGCGGTCGCAGGCCGGGAGGTAGCCGGTCGAAGGCGGACGCAGCAGTGGCCGGGGCTGGGCTCCAGGCAGGCCTGGAGGCCGTCTTCTTCCAGCCCCAGGAGGGCGCCGCGAAGCAGGTGGAGGTTCATGCCGCAGACCGTCTGGGTGTGTAGGCGGGCGAGCGCGTGAAAGGGGCAGTTGCCCAGCACGATGTCGTCACCATCATGGCGGGGCTCGAACCCGTACCGCTCAAGCAGGTCGAACACATCTGTCGTACCTGGGCTGTTCTCGCCCGCGAGCTGTTCGCCGAGCTGGTGGGCTGTCCGGAGCAAGACGGCGCGGGCCGGTTCTCCGGTGACTTCGGATTCCTCCACGGCCTGGGCGAGGAGCCGTCCGGCCAGCTCGTAGTGACGCTCCGGCAGGCTGACAGTGACCTCCTTGGTGGAGCGCCTGTAGAGCTTGGCCGGCCTGCCCGCGCCCGGCCCGGTGCGGCCGCTGCGCCGCTCGTAGACCACGTCGAGCAGTGATTCGTCAGCCAGCCGATCCAGGTGAAAGGCCGCGGTCTGACGTGCCAGTCCGAGAGCTCCGGCGGCCTCGTCGCGGCTGACGGGCTCCGGCTGGCGAACGACATGGTCGTAGAGCCTCCTGCGGGTCGGCTCGTCGAGAGCTGCGACGGCGGAGATGTCGGGGCGGGGCGCTTCCTTCGGGTGGTCCACGAACACCAGTGTAAAACCCACAGCCATTGACTAAAGAAGGCTGGCGCGCTTCTATTGATAGTGAGAGTTGCCTATAGAAGGAGGGGCGCCATGTCCTCCGCAACCACAACCACCACGACCGCCACCCCCTGGCGTTCCGTGCTCACCGACCCCGGTTACCAGGCATTCGTCATCCTGCGCACGGGGTTCACCGTGGCGCCGATCCTGTTCGGGCTGGACAAATTCACCAACCTGCTCGTGGACTGGCCCACCTACCTGGCGCCGTGGATCGACGACGTCGTTCCGGGCAGTGCGCAGGCCGCCATGTACGCCGTCGGTGTCATCGAGATCGTCGCGGGCATCGTCGTGGCCCTCGCACCGCGCTTCGGGGGCTGGCTGGTGGCCGGATGGCTCGTCGGGATCATCGTCAATCTGCTGAGCATCCCCGGCTACTACGACATCGCGCTGCGCGACTTCGGCCTCCTGCTCGGCGCGGTGGCCCTCGCCCGGCTCGCCCAGCGCTATCACGGCGAGCGGCAGCCGCGCTGAAGCCCCTCGGCGGCGCACGGAAGCCGGTGGGATGGTGGTGTCATGGGGAGCTTCAGCTGTTCTCCAGGACCATCGCCTGGGCCTGGCCTCTGGGCCGAGGGCTCGCGGACGGGTCGCTATGTTCCGTTGCGCGAGTACGCGGTGATCGGCGACGGCCGCACCGCCGCCCTGGTCGCACGTGACGGGTCGGTGGACTGGCTGGGCCTGCCCGACCTCGACTCCCCCGCCGTGTTCGGCGCCCTCCTGGACGCCCCCGGCGGGGGCGGGTTCCGGCTCGAGCCGGTGGTGCCCTACCGGACGGAGCGCCGCTACCTGCCCGGCACCAATGTGCTGGAGACGACCTTCCTCACCCACACCGGCTCGGTGCGGGTCACCGACGCGCTCACCCTGCACGACGACACCGCACTGACACCGATGCGGGAACTGCTGCGGCGCGTCGACGGGCTGTCCGGGTCCGTGCCGCTGCGTTGGAGCGTCAAGCCCTGCTTCGCCTACGGCACCCACCGCACACGGCTCGCGCGGCGTGCGGGCGTCCCGGTGGCGACAGCCGGCAGCAGCGCTCTCGCCGTCTGCGCGTGGGATGCCGGCGAACCCGAATGCCACGGGGGCGTGATCAGCGGCCGATTCGAGCTGCCACAGGGTCGACGCGCCATGATCGCGATGCCGTTCGCCGAGCAGGAGCCACTCGTCCTGCCCGCCCGCCGCGAGTGCGAGGCGCGCCTGGACGGCACGAGCGCGGCGTGGCGGAGCTGGGTCGAGGGCCGCCTGTACACGGGGCGGTGGCATCAAGCGGTGATGCGCAGCCTGCTGGTCCTGAAGCTGCTCGTCCATGCCCCTTCCGGTGCGATCGCCGCCGCAGCGACGACTTCACTGCCGGAGGAGATCGGCGGCGAGCGCAACTGGGACTACCGGTTCTCCTGGGTGCGCGACTCCGCCTTCACGTTGGCGGCCTTCCTGCGGCTGGGCTGCCCGGCGGAAGCGCACGCCTACTTCTGGTGGCTGATGCACGCCTCCCAGCTCACCCACCCCGACCTCAAGGTGCTGTACCGGCTGGACGGCGGCCATCGCACCCCTGAGCGGACCCTGCCCTGGGAGGGCTACCGGCGCTCGGGGCCGGTCCGCATCGGCAACGCCGCGGCCGGCCAGGCACAGCTCGACATCTACGGCGAGCTGGTGCAGACGGCCTGGCTGTACGCTCAGGCCGCGGGACGGCTGGACGCGGACGTCGCGCGACGCCTCGTGGAGCTCGCCGACCTGGTCTGTACGAGGTGGCGGCAACCCGATTCGGGCATCTGGGAGGTGCGCAGTACGCCCCGGCACTTCACCCAGTCCAAGATGATGTGCTGGGTCGCGCTCGACCGCGCCGCCGACCTCGCCCGCCGCGGACTAATCCCCGACCAGCATGTGGACCGCTGGCACGCCGCTCGCGACGAGATCACCGCGTTCATCGAGACCCGCTGTTTCTCATCCGCCCGCGACAGCTACGTTCGCGCCGCCGACGGCGAGGATCTGGACGCCGCCGTCCTGCTGGGGCACCTCTACGGATACGGCGATGAGCGGCGCATACGGTCCACGATCACCACGCTGGCCCGCTACCTTCGTCACGGGCCGTACGTCGACCGCTATTCGGGAGAGGACGGACTCGCCGGCGGCGAAGGCGCCTTCCTCGCCTGCTCCTTCTGGCTCGCCGAATCCCTCGCCCGCACCGGCCGCCTTCCCGAGGCGATCGAGCTGATGGACGAGCTGGTCGGCCTGGCCAACGACGTCGGCCTCTACAGCGAGGAGATCGACCCTGCCACCGGCGACTTCCTGGGAAACCTTCCCCAGGGACTGAGCCATCTGGCGCTGATCAGCGCCGCCGGCGCCATCACCGGGGCAAGCAAGGACGCGTCGCGATGAGCGCGTGGTCAGCCGCCGCGGGAGCCTTCGTCGGCACACTGGCGCTCACGACGGCGCTGCGCGCTGCCAGTGAGCTGAGCCTGACCCGCATGGACCTGCCTTTCCTGCTCGGCACGGTGGTGACCATCAACCGCATCCGCGCGAAGGCCATCGGCTACTTGATGCATTTCCTCAACGGACAGATATTCGGGTTCGTCTACTTCGCCGTCTTCCTCGCCATCGACCACAGCGGCTGGTGGCTGGGGGCCCTGTTCGGACTCGCACACGGCCTGTTCGCCGGCACGGCACTGGTGAACATCCTGCTGCCGCTCGTCCACCCGCGCATGGGCAGCCCGCTGACCAGCGCCCCTGACGTGGCCCTGCTCGAACCTCCTGGCTTCCTGATGCGCAACTACGGGCCCGGAACCCCTGTGGTCACCGTCTTGGCCCATGTCGGCTTCGGAGCGATCGTCGGAGGCTTCACCGCCCTGCCGGCGTGAGGGCATTCGGTGCGGCCGGACTGGGCCCCCGGAGTCCCACCAAGGCACCTGGCCGAGGAAGCTCAACCGGACCCGACGGTCCGTGTTACTCGTGTTCGTATCCACGAAACTCCGTTGGGCAGCCTCGGACGTACCCGGTTCCACGACTCGGTTCCAGATGGCCGACACATCGCGATCACCGTGTCGACGCGGCCCTCGTCCTGCGGCCGGGCCGACGCCTGCGAACCACCCGTACGGAAGGCCCCACAACGCGTCCAGCACACGCCGCCCGTGGGCTTTCCGGCACGCAGTCTCTCGTCCGGCCCGGCGACCACCTCGCCCTGCCGCTCGTCGTCGTGGTGCTGATGGATCGGCGCCGCCTGGCTGATCGTCTGGGGCCAGGATCTCCGGATCTGGCCCGGCAGCAGCTTCCCGGCGTTCGGAGGGCGGACGCGGTCATGGTGCGTCGGTCGTCGGCCTTCCCAACGACCTTGTGAGGAGCGGGGGCAACCGCCGCACCGGCTCGCCCGTACCAGCAGCAGGTCCAACCCGTCCAGGGGGTCTTCTCCCTGCTCTCTGCTCGGGCTGGCGTCAACTCGGAAGCACATGCCTGCCGGAGTGATCACGGGACGGCCCGTGCCTACCGTGATGTGGCATGCCAACCTTCTTACCGACTTCGGAGACCGGCAAGCGCGTCGGTCTCGCGGCGCTGGTGGCGGCCATCGTGCTGGCCACCGGCCCGACGGCGACCGCGCAGGCGCCGGACTCCAGCCCTGCCGTGGACTGCGGCACGCACGACCGGACCCGCCAGGTGCTGCGCAGCCTCACCGACCACCACGGCATCACCGGTGCCGCGGTCCTGGTGGTCGACCCCACCGCGGGCCAGCCCTGCGGGCGTTGGACCGAGACAGCCGGAACGGCGGATCTGCGCACCGGACGCCCGACGAACACCACCGACCGGCTGCGCGTCGGCAGCGTCACCAAGACGTTCACCGCGGCACTCGTCCTCCAACTCGTCGCCGAGCACCGCCTCTCGCTGGAAGCCCCCGTCGACCGCTATCTGCCCGGCCTGATCCAAGGGGACGGCCACGACGGCCGTCTGATCACCGTACGACAACTCCTGCAGCACACCAGTGGATTGCCCGACTATCTCGACGCTCCCGAATGGGAGCATCCCGAGCGGCTGCGGTACCGCCACTTCGAGCCGCACGACCTCGTCACGCGTGCTCTCGAACTGCCGCGCCCGCAGGGCACCTGGCACTACGCCACCACCAACTACCTCGTCCTCGGCATGATCGTCCGCGAGGTCACCGGCCGTACCCCCGAGGCGGAGGTCACCCGCCGCATCATCAAGCCCCTCGGGCTGCACGACACCTACTGGCCCGGCGACGACACCCGCATTCGAGGAGCGCACTCCCGCAGCTACTTCACCGACGGCGGCGGCCGGCGCGTCGACGGCACCCCCTGGAACATGACCTTAGGCGGGGTCGGCGGCGCCCTCGTGTCATCACCGGGCGACCTGACGCGGTTCGCCGCCGCCCTGTTCGACGGCCGCCTGCTGCCCGCGGCCCAGCTCGCGGAGATGCGACGGACGGTGGAGGTCGACGTCGACCGGCTGTGGCCGGGCGCCCACTACGGGCTGGGCCTGATCTCGACACCGCTGTCCTGCGGCGGGACGTGGTGGGGACACGCGGGCACGGTGCCCGGCGGTCACCGGGCGCTGGTGGCCGTCGGTCCCGGCGGCCGGAGCGTCGCCGTCGCCCTGAACGAGGTGCCTGCCTCGCTCCAGGCCGAGTCCGACTTCCTGGACCTCGTCGACAAGTCCCTCTGCGAGGGCAGGCCTTCCGAAAGGACTTCCGCATGACTGGCTCCCCCTCCCCCGGCACACCGTCCGGTGCGGCTTCGTCCCTCACCTCCTCGGCCCGTGCGACTCCTTCTTCCGCCGCCCATCCACCTGCCCCCACCTGCCCCGCAGCCGCGAGCACGGCCGACCCGCGCGGTTCCGCGACCGACGGCCTGCGCCGGTTTGTGTCGCGCGCCGCGGCAGGGACCGCCCTGTGCCTGGTCGGGGCGCTCGCCGTCCCCGGGTCGCCCGCCACGGCAGAACCCGCCCGTACGACCGCTGACCCCCTCGCCCACTACTACCGACAGCACCTCGACTGGAAGAGCTGCATGCTCGGACCCGACGACGAGACCGGCAAGGAACTCCAGCAGGCGGGCGCCCAGTGCGCCGATGTCACCGTCCCGTTGAACTATGACGACCCGGACGGCCGCACGATCACCGTCGCGATCTCGCGGATCCGGGCCACCGACACGGCCCACCGCGCGGGCGCGCTGCTGCTCAACGGCGGTGGCCCCGGCGGGCAGACCATCGGCGACCCGCCGTGGGTGCGCACGACGATGAAGCAGGTCGGTGAGCGCTACGACGTGGTGGGCGTCGACCCCCGTTTCGTCGGCCGCAGCACGCCGCTGGACTGCCACTGGCCCACCGGCTCCTTCATACGCGGTGCGGGGACGGACCGTGCGGGGTTCGACCGCGCGGTGGCGTTGGCCAGCGAACTCGCCGATCGTTGCCAGACCTCCCAGGGTGACGTCCTGCCATACACCACCACCCGGAACACCGCGCGCGACATGGACGTCATCCGCGCCGCGCTCGGCGAGCGCAGGATCTCCTACCTCGGCTACTCGTACGGCACCTACCTCGGCCAGGTGTACGCCACGATGTTCCCCGGCCGCACCGACCGCGTCGTACTGGACGGCCTCGTCGCTCCCGGCCGCTACAACCCCCGGCTGCTGCGCGGCACGGGACCGGCCAACCGGCACGCTCTCAAGGGCTGGGCCACCTGGGCAGCCGCCCGTGACACCGTCCACGGTCTGGGCCGCACCCCGGGCGAGGTGCTGGCGGCCGTGGACAGCGTCCAGGCGGCAGCCGGACGTACGCCCCTGCTGATCGGCGCCCACCGGGTGGACGAGCATCTGGTGCCCGTCGTCGTCTTCAGCGGCCTCTCACAGGACAACGACGCCGCCTACGCCGATCTCGCGCAGGCCGTACGGGACATGCGACGCGCCGCCGGCGGCCACACGGTCACCCCCTCGCCGTGGCTGGCCGAAACGCTCGGCTTCCTGCTGAACGGATCCGACTCCGCATACGGCAGTGTCCAGACAGCGATCCTGTGCGGGGACGCGTCCGCGCCACGCTCCCCCGAGGTGTACTGGCGCGATGTCCAACGTGCCCGCGCGCAGGACCCGTTGTTCGGTCCCGTCACCCACAACATCGGGCCGTGCGCGTTCTGGGACCCGCCGCGCGAACGCCCGACCACGGTCCGCGGCGACCTTCCGGCCCTGCTCGTCAACGCGACCGGTGACCCGCGCACCACCTACCGGAACGCGCAGACGGTGCGCCGCATGTGGCCCTCCTCCCGCTTGGTCACCCTCCGCGGCGCGGACCAGCACGCCGTGTACGGCGTCTTCGGTAACTCCTGCGTCGACGCGACGGTCAACACCTACCTCGCCACCGGCCGCCTGCCCGTTACGGACGTCACCTGCGACCGGTCAACCGGCTGAGAGAGACGGCCCGGCCGCCACTGGCACGGCAGGTTCCCGCCTCCACCTCCAGACCTTGTCTGGAGGTGGAGGCGGAGGCGCCGCGAGTACGTCGTACAGCGCGAGGACAGCGCGTTGGCGGTGGCGGTGTGGTCCGACGGTCGAGGCGCACGAGGAGCGGCAGCGCCCACATCCTCGCCGGCATCGTCGAACTCACGCCCGAAGGTGGCGAGCCGGTGGTCTACAGGGCTGGCGACAGCTTCGTCATGAAGCCGGGCTTTGTCGGTGTCTGGAAGACCATCGAAACCGTACGGAAGATCTACGTGATCGTGATGTGAGGCCGGTGCTCTGGGTAGCGGTCACGAGGGTGACGTGATGGTGCCGGCCTGATCCGACTCGACATACATGGCCGATCGGCTTCACTTGAATCGCGGCCCCGTATTTCGCCACGCGAGGAAGCTCAAGCGGACCTGACGGTTGGGTTGGCACTGAGCCTTTTCACGTCCGGACGAGAGAAGTTGAACGCCGGACTGTCCGGCGCGGTGACCTCGACGCCCTGTCAGCCTGCCAGCCGGGCTTTCCAAATCTCCTCGCTGGGCCATTGCTGGGCCCAGTCAGCGGGGACTTCTGTGTAGTCCCGGTGTGCGGGCTGGGGTGCCTGGACCTCAATCAGGTCCTCAACGACGAAGCCGGAGGACCGGAGCAGACGAAGCATCTCGCCATGCGGCAGGATGAACTGCACGTGATTTCCCCAGTCCAGCCGCTTCAGGCCAAATTGTGCGCGAGACAGGGTGGTGGATGCCGACCCTTCGGGCCGTACGCACAGCGCGAACAGCGGTGAGTAGCGCATGAACACCAGATGGCCTCCAGGAACGAGAAGCCGGGCCGCCTCCGGGATCCACTGATAGGGGTCGCACCACAACGAGGCGCCATACTCGCTGATCGCCAAGTCGAACGTGTTGTCGTCGTAGGGAACTTTCTCAGCCTTGCCCAGGACGAGGGGGAAGTCGATGCCGAACTCCGCCTGCATCGCGCGAGCAGTGGCGAGCTGCTTCTCCGACAGATCGATCCCGACCGGGTGGGCCCCTGCTCTGGCCAGCCAAGCGGAGACGTAGGCAGTACCGCAGCCCAGCTCAATGGTCCGCATCCCGCCTATGTCGTAGGGAAGTACGGAAACCTGTGACTCAGGGGTGGCCCACAAGCCCCAACGCGGTTCCGCCTGTGACCAGTGATCGCGGGCGAGCGGCCCGTGCCACGCAGCCGCTTCGTCATCCCAATAGCGTCGGTTCTGCTCCACATGGTCCGTACGGCTGTCATGGGCAGTCATGGAGGCATTGGATCGAAGATGCCGATGCCCTGGCAACGGATTTACGGCCTCACCAACGTCCGTCGAGAACCAGTGGCTACACAAAGGTCAGATCACGGAGGCGTGCAGCAACCGGCACGCCCAGCATTGTCGAAGCCCACTGACCACCTGGATGCCGGGGGTCGCGGTCAGAACCACCGCAGTGCTGCTGGTCACCGTCGCGGACGGCACCGGCTTCCGCCACTGGCCTCGCCCCGGTCACGAAGTCCTCGGGCACCTCGATCCACGGCGAACACGCGCCCCGAGGCGGAAATCGGCAGCTCAAACGGGCCGTGTTCCTTTCGGTCTTCGCCGCCCTGCACGAGGCGTCCCACGGTCCCGCGCCTACCACGACAAACGCCCGGTCGGGGGGGAAGCCCCACACACAGGCCTGCCCTCCTCCGCCTCGCCCGTCACCGCACCAGCGTCCTGTTCGCCATGCTCCGCGACGGCACATAGAGGCACCCCCGAATGCCGCGCCCCGCCCTCGGAGAAGGAAACGGGAAACAGCATCGATCGCCTTGTCCGTCCGGGAGGGGTTGCCGCACTCTCGGCCGGCCACGGGAAGCGAGCGAGAACTCGACCGACAACTCGCCCTGGTCGGCCAGGACGCGGTGCGTACGCAGGTCCGGTACGGCGTGCGCCGTGCGCTCGCCCATGCGTCCGCCGGCGAGATCGACCACGCGTGTGCACTGACGGCACCGCTGCTCGACGGCGTGGCGGCAGTGCGCTCGGCGACCGTCACGACCGATCTTCAGCGTCTCGCCAAGGTCCTTGCCCGCCATGCGGATCACCCTTCCGTAAGTCAGCTCGGACCACGGCTCGGCACGCTGTCCCGCTCGTCCACTTCCTGAAGGAGACACCACCATGAAAGAGGTCTTCATCAACTACCGCACAGGCGAAGGGGAGAAGACCGCCGCCCTGATCGACCAGGAGTTGTCACGTCGCTTCGGCCCGCAGCACATCTTCCGTGCGTCGAGGTCCATCGCTCCCGGCGAGGCCTACCCCGACTCCCTGCTCACCGCGCTGCGACACAGAACACCCGACATGTGTCGGGCGACCGGCACTTCTCGGGCAACGGGATGACGTACTTCGAGGGCGACAACCACGGCAACGTCCAGCATCGGTTCGGCGAGCCGGATCGGCGCGAGGACGACAGCCGGTGAACCAGCAGGGCGATACACGAGTCGAGAACCCGCAGGGCTTCATCCACACAGGTCCCGGCCACATCTACGTCAACGGCGGCGCCCACCCGCAGGACTCGGACAAGCCGGCCTTCCGACGTGTCGCCGAGGACCAACTGCAGTGGCTGCGGCGCGTGTTGGTCGAGCCGGTCGGCATGGGCAAGGCCCGCTCCCTGCTCGCCGACACCGGCACCGTCGTCCTGGACGGTGCTCCGGGCAGCGGCCGTACCTCCGCGGCCCGCGTACTCCTTCGCGAATGCCACCGGGACTGCGGCGTCTTCCACGAACTTCTCCCCGGAGAGGAGGAGGAACTGGCCCTCCACGAGCCTGCGCTGGTCGGAACCGGTGACCAGTTGCTGCTGGATCTGTCCGCCGCCGACGACCGCCAATGGTCCGCGGCACGGGCCGACCTCCCCGCGCTCCGCAAGTCCGTACACGAACACCAGGCACATCTTGTCGTCGTCATGCCACACGGCGGCACCCTCGACCCCGATCTCCAGTACTACCGGGTCACCATCGAGCGGCCACCCGGCCGGCAGGTGCTCAGGCGACACCTGCGCATGCACGGCGTGCCGTACGAGCAGTACATGCGGTCCGACGTCACCGTCGACGAGTTCCTGGGCGTGGAAAGGCCGATGTGGGAGATCGCGGACTTCGCCGACCTGGTGCGCCGAGCCCGCGAGACCGCTCAGCCGGACGAAGGGTTCGCACAGTGGTGCGCGACAGCCAGGAGCGCACGGAACGACCGGCGGAGGGAAGTCGCCGCTCTCGTCGCTGAATTGCGCGAGGCGCCACAACGAGCGCTGCTGATCGCCGTCTCCATGCTCCACGGGGCGCACGCCGATGTCATCCATCGCGCGGCCCAGCTCCTGCTGCGCACTCTCCGCTCCCCTTCGGACGGGGTCCCGCTGCTCCAGCACAAGGACCTCGCCGAGCGGCTCGCGGAGATCTCAGCCCATACCGGGTCGAGCGGACACGTGCGCTTCGAGAAACTGGACTACGACTCGGCCGTCCGCGCACATCTCTGGGACCACATGCCTGACCTGCGGCCCCACCTCGGCACGTGGGCCGCGAGTGTAGTGGACCTGAACGACCCGCACGTCGTCCCTGCCGTTCGTGACGGGCTGGTGGCACGTCTGGCCGGACAGTACCTGCGGACCGGGCGCGGGGACGGTCTGGCGTCCCTCGCCGAACGATGGAGCGTCGAGGCGACGAGCAGGGCGGGGCTGGAAGCCGCTGTCCATGCGCTCACCTGTGGTCTTGAGGATCCAGCTCACGGCAGGGAGTTCCGCGGACGGATCTATCAGTGGTGTGCATACCGTCGTCTCCGGGGGGAGTTCGCACAGGTACTCGTCCGGATCTGCGCTGATGTCCTCGCGGCCAGCCATCCGGATCAGGCTCTGCTCAGGCTGTATTACCTGGCCCGCCGCGAGCGCGACCCGGCGCAGCCTGCCCTGCAGGCGTTGGACGATCTGGTGGCGGGCAGCCACCGGCTGCGCCGAAGGCTGCTCGACCGCCTCGCGCGATCCGAACTCCATCTGTCCGACCTCGACATCTTCCTGCGAGCCAGCGATCCGGTGCCGCTGACGGACTCCTCCGACATCTCTCGCGCGCTGGTGGAGGAGAACGAAGTACAGCGCTCCCTGATCACGTGCTGGTATGCGGTACTGGCCGAGCTGCCGCGGGCGACGTGGCAGCCGCACGCGGCACGCTGGCTCCACCGGGCGGCCGATGACACCGGACACCGCGGTGAGCTTCTGCTCGACCTCCTCGTCAGAGCGGCCGAGCGGTGCGGGGGCAGACGGGGTGAGGCCTTCGCCGCGCTGTACGCGAGCGCCCGCGAAGCCGAGCGCACCGCTCCGGGAGGCCCCGCACGCTCCGTCGAAACCACCGAACTCCTCCTCCACAAGATCAGCGTGGCCCAGGGTCTCGGCCCAGCGGCCCCGCCGTCGGCATCAGCCAAGGGGACTCAACCGTGACGACCGCTCGAAAGACGACAACCATCTTCCTCACCGTCTTGGCCCTGCCGCCCGAATTCGGCCCGTCGGCCGCCCTGTCTCCCGCACATCCACATCGACGGTCGACGCCGTCGCCCCGCACCCACTCACTTGGTGTGGCCGGAATTCGGCCCTACAGTCGTGGCCGCACCAGGGCTACCCGAGAAACGACAGGCGGACCTGACGGTTGGGATTGTCCCTGTTCGTGTCCGCCAAACTCCGTTTAGACAACCGTCAAGGTACCCGAGCGCGGAATCTCCACGTGATGCGTCATCGGAATCCCGTCACATGAAGCAGGTAGCGGGAGAAATGCCAGGTCAATGGGCGTTTCGCGGTCCTTCGGGCGGGTGTCAGGCCCTCAGAGCGCCAAAGGAGCGTGAACGGCCGAGGCGGGCCCGGCCTCCCCCGGCGGGATTCCCCGAGCTGGGTGACCGACGAGATCCAGCGCTGACGGGTGATCACCTGCCACCGATCACGCCATCGGGGCTGCTCATGCCCCGCGTTCATTTCGCCGAACCCGATCGAGTCAGGCCCGCGTAGCGGTGTGCGAGTCCGCCGGGGAGCAGGTATTCGGCCAGTAGGTTGCCGGCGCGGTGGGACGGCAGTCCCATGTCGTGCAGGAGTTCGTCCGCGCAGTGGATGTCGTAGGGGCCGAAGTCGTAGCCGCCGGAGCCCGGCAGCACCTGCTCCTGCCAGGCCAGGCGCGCGTCCGTGGCCTCCCGCATCTCTTGCTCGCTCGGGGTGGTGCGCAGCGTCGCGCGGAAATGGCAGGTCAGCCAGTGCGCGGTGAGTTCCATGCCCATGATGTTGTTGAAGACCTGCCGAAAACCGACGAACCCGAGCCGGTCGGCGCTGGGTGGCACGATGCCTCGGTAGAGCCGCAGCCGCCCGGCGGAATCGTGCACTCGTACTCTCGGATCCAGGAAGGGGAAGACTTTGTGGTGCCCCGTGGCGAACACGATGACGTCCGCCGCCACTTCCTCGCCGGTCGCCAGTCGCAGCCCCTTGTCGGTGTACGCCTCGACCGCACTGATCTTGGGGGCGATCAGGCCGCGGCGGACGGCCCGCACGTAGCCGCGTGGCATCACTCCCGCGTGGGCCAGGTGGAAAGGGAGCGCGTGAGCGGGCCGCAGCTCCCTCGGCAGCCGGTACAGCCCGGTGGAGAACAGCGTGTCGCGGGTGATGAGCCACCACAGGGCTCGCTTGACCCGCTCGTCGATACGGTCGATCGGACGGATGCAGGCCGGATCGTGGTAGCGGGGCAGGAGGGCCTCACCGAGCCGGGTGAACAGGATCCACT
Organism: Streptomyces capitiformicae; assembly: GCF_002214185.1. Classification (NCBI taxonomy): domain Bacteria; kingdom Bacillati; phylum Actinomycetota; class Actinomycetes; order Kitasatosporales; family Streptomycetaceae; genus Streptomyces; species Streptomyces capitiformicae. Next base: position 6,554,678 of record NZ_CP022161.1, read on the forward strand.
TGTAGCCGACCAGACCGAGCAGGAACCGCTCGGGGACCATCCAGTTCACCTTGCGCTGCACGAGGGTGGCCGAGGCCGCCTCGCGTGCGGCCCGGGTGACCAGGTCCAACGCGGACTTGCCGCCGCCCACGACGGCCACGCGCCGGTCGGCGAATGTCCCCGCCCGCACCTCGTTGGAGTGCAGCACGGTCCCGCGGAACAATTCGCGCCCTGGCAGCTCGGGCAGCTGGGCATGATGATGAGCCCCGGTGGCGACAACGACGTAGTCGAATGTTTCGCGATGAACCTCCGCCGCCTTGTCCCCAGCGGGCCGAGAGTCGATCGACCAGCCGGAGGCGCCCACCCTCCCAGGACCGTCCACCGGCCGGATGGAGATCACCTCGGTGCCGGGTCGAACGCGGTCCAGCACGCCGAAGGTCTCGGCGTAGTTCTCCAAGTAGCGTTGCGTGTCCGCCGCGCTGGCGAAGTGCAAGCGGTTGGGCAGGTCCGCGAACTCGAAGATGCGGAGCGCGGACTGGTTGGCCAGCCCGTCGTAGCAGCCTCCTGATGACCAAATTCCGCCGACTTGCTGGTACTTGTCGAAGACCGTGACGTCGAAGCCGTTCTCCAGCAGTACCTTGGCGGTGACGATTCCCCCGGGGCCGGCCCCGACAACACACGCTCTCATCAACTGCCACTCCCCTTGGGCGATCGACGCAGCCAGCTCGCTCATCATCCCGGTTGCGCACCCCTGTGCCCAGCGCATGGCCAGGTGGACCACGACCCCTTCACTCAGGTCTCACGGTGCCGCGCCGGATTCTGCACGGCGGGGCCGAGGTCGAAGATCCTCTGGTCCGGAGCCGCACGACCTACCGGAAAACCGATTACCCGCCGCCCTCGCCGTAATCATCCTGGCCTGATGGATCTCAGAGAAGCGGCACAGGCGTGGCGTGATACGGCTCCGTGATCCTCCCTGGCTTCATTCCTCCGGACGAGTTGAAGCCCGCGGCCGGCGAGCTGCACGTGCTCTTCCCGTCCGCCAAGGGCTTCCATGACGAAACCGATCAGCGGCGCGAGCGGTTCATCGGTGACCCGTTCGCCGGGATCGACTACTTCCCGTTCGCCAGCACGGAGATCAGTCTGCTGGCCGTGAACCATCGGATCCTGGCGCTCGCCGAGATGCTGTTGGAGGACGAAGGTCTCCAGATCTACGGGCCGAGGCCTGGGCGAAGTTCGCCGGCGCCAGCGACTACGACCAGGACCTGCACCGCGACTACCTGGGCCATACCCTCCTGGTGCCCAGCAGCGCGCCCGGCTTCCGCCAGTTGGAGATGTTCGTGTACCTGGCGGACGTGCCTGAGGAGTTCGGGCCGGCTCACCTCGTCTCCCGGAAGCACACAGTCGACCTCGCCGCCGTGCCTGACAGGTTTCTGCGGCCCGGTCTCGAAAGCAAGAGCCGGTTCCACGACGGCAGCGGTAGCCCGCACCTGTACGGAGCGGAGGTGTCCGCAGCCGGTCCAGCCGGAACCGTCGTCGCCTTCGAAGTGTTGGTGCCGGAGGTGCCGGTGGACGGGATGGCGTCCGGGGCGACCGGGCTGTAGGCGGCCTCGTCGCGGGCGCTGTACACCAGGGTGTTGTCGGGGAAGACGAAGGTGGTCAGCTCGTCGGCGATGCGCCCTGGGAGCTACCTCGTCGGCTTCCACCTCCGCCTCGATCATCTGGGTCAACACCTCACACGGACCAACCCTTGATCGCAACTAGTACTGCAACGGTGCTTGTGCTGATTGCTGGGCAGATTTCAGGGACTGTGTCCGCGTCGTTTGTAGTGGCTGATGCGGGCTTGGCGGTCCACTTCCCCCAACCTCACCCCGGGAAGCTGCCCACAATCAGCCGAGATCACTCAACGTAACGAAGCACTACTAGGGCCCTTCTGATGGATCTCCGCGGCGTCGCGACGCCCGGCACGCTCCCCCACTCTCGGCTTCGCGCGAGTGGGGGGACCCCCATCGAGGGCTTCCACGCGGCACGCCGAGAGCACGCACCGGACGCCGCTCCTTCTCCCACGGAGATCCATCAGAAGGGCCCTGACCGCCGGGCTCTGAGGCGCTCGGCCGACCCTGCGGGACCGCACCCGGCGCAGCGAAAGGCCCGCCGAACCGGCCTGGTTCGGCGGGCCTTTGATGTGGCGTCAGGCCCCCGGTGGCGGGACCCGAGTCGGTCGCCCCGCGCCCCGCGTCAGCGAATACCCTCCGATGCCGGCCAGCGCGGCGAGCACCGCGCCGATCGCCGTCCAGACCCAGCGGTCGCTCCACCAGCCCGAGGCCCAGCCGTCGTCCGGTTCGAGGGAGGAGAGGACGGCGTCCGTCGAGGATTCCTCGTCCTCGTCCTGTTGCGAGGTCACCGCGATGCCCGGCACCAGCGGCTGCGCCAGCGAACCGTCCACTGCCGCCGAACCGCCGATGTCCTTGGAATCGGCCTCGACCTCGACACCGACCGGCAACCCGAGATCGGCCGTGGCCAGCCGGATCGTGGTCAGGCGGATGTAGTACGTGCCCGGCAGCGGGTCGTCGGACCACTGCTCCGACCAGGCTCGGACGGTACGCAGGGTGCAGGACAGCTCCACGGAGGTGGCCTCCGCCCCGGCGGTCCGGGTCTGCGCGCCGTACTGGCAGGCCTGGCGGCGCCGCAGGCCGTCGTACACGTCGAGTTGCCAGGTGGAGGAGGACTGGGCCGCCTCGGGCAGCTTGACGGTCGCCCGTACGGTGGGCCGCCCGCCGGCGTCCGCCGGGAACGACCAGTACAGGTAGTCGCCGGTCGAGGCGCTCGCCGTCGCCGTCCGGCCCTGCTCGAACTCCGCCGCCGTACGGAAGGAGGTGCCCGCCTCGGTGGGCGCGTCACTCTCCTCCGAGGGGCTCGCGGAGGGGGTGGAGTCGGCGACGGCCGGGGACACCGCCAGGCCCAGTGTCAGCAGGGCCGCGCTCAACACACGTGTGATCCGCATCAGTTGGTCCTCCAGACCGCGACACGCCAGCGCGACAGCCAGCCCCACAGCACACCCGCCAGGAAACCGACGAGCACCAGCACGCCGAGCAGCCACCAGCCGCGGCCGAGGCCGAAGGAGGCCACATCGCTCGCCTGGTCGGGACCGTCCACGACGTCGACGGTGATTTCGAGCGGCAGACCGGGCGTGGTCTTCACACCGCTCGCGGGGGAGTACGAGTTGGTCACCTGGAGGCACACGCTCTCGGCGACGTCCTCCTCTTCCTCTTCCTCGGCCTCCGGCTTCGGATAGCGCAGGCCCGTCGAGATGACATCGGTACGGCCGGTGCCCGCCGCCTCGCCGCGTACGATCTCGCGGTTCTTGACGGTCACCGCCCGCAGCAGCACCCCGTAGTCGGGGTTGACCTCGCGATCGGCCGCCACGCTCACCGAGGCGCGCAGTTCCTGGCCCGGCTTCACGTCCACGCGGTACCAGCGCTGCTGCCCGAACTCCTCACGGTCGGTGTACAGACCCGACGTGAGCGTGGGTGCCTTGGCACACGCCTCAGCGCCCTCGACGGCCTTCGGCACGACGACCGGGTCGGCGGCGCGGTCGACCAACTGGTTGACGCGGTCGGTGAGTTCGTCGCGGTGCTCGATCGAGGTGTACGTGCCGCCGGTCGCCTCGGCGATACAGCTCAGCTGGAGGCGCATCTTGGCGTTGGGCACCAGGCCCAGCGTGTCGATGGTCAGGCCGATGCCCTTCGCCGCGATCTCGCGGGCCACCTCGCACGGGTCCAGCGGGGCGCAGGTGTCCTCGCCGTCGCTGATCAGCACGATGCGCTTGGTGCCCTCGCCGCCCTCCAGGTCGTCGGCCGCCTTCAGCAGCGCGGGACCGATCGGGGTCCAGCCGGTCGGCGCGAGTGTGGCGACCGCCGCCTTCGCCTCGGTGCGGTCCAGCGGGCCGACCGGGTAGAGCTGCGCGGTGTCCTTGCAGCCCGTCTTGCGGTCGTCGCCGGGATAGTTGGCGCCCAGGGTGCGGATGCCGAGCTGGACCTCTTCGGGCGTGGCGTCCAGCACCTCGTTGAACGCCTGCTTCGCGGCGGCCATCCTGGACTGCCCGTCGATGTCCTTGGCCCGCATCGAACCGCTGACGTCCAGTAGGAGGTTGACCTTGGGCGCGGTGGCCGTGGTCTCGTCGGCGACGGCCGTGGACGGGACGGCGATCCCGACCGTCAGGGCGGCGAGCAGGGCGAATATTCCTGCCGCCAGCCGTTGTCTTGTGATCATCGGCGGATCCTATTGATCCACGGGGTCACCCTTCAAAACGAGCCCACTGTTGACGAGCTGTTCACCGCAGCGGACTGGGTACCTCCGTCCAGATGTCACCCGGCCGCTCCGGCGAAAGGCGCATGAGCGTCAACGCCTTCGTCGGTACCGGCCCCTCCAGCAGCGTGTCCAGATCGGGGGTGCGCGGCAGGTCCCGTATGGCGGTGGAGAGCGCCTCGCGCAGTACGGGCGTCGAACCGGCCGTGGCGCCCAGTGTGCCCGTGACCAGGGCGCCGAACAGCTTGCGGCGCAGCGTGGTCTCGTCGTCGGTGATGATGCGGCCGGCCATCGCGGGGGCCGGGATGCCGTGCCGGGCCAGGCGGGCCGGGCTGACCCGGATGTCGGCGAGGTCACGGTAGATCAGGCGGCGGGGGGCACCCGACGGGGACAGGACCACCAGGAGGTTCTGACCGTGCGCCTCCAGGGCCACACCCAGGTCGAGCAGCCGGAGGCAGACCGTGAGCGTGAGCCGGGTGAAATCCGCCAGCCAGGAGGGCGACCGGGGCAGCTCGGTCGTCGCGAGCGCGGCCACCGGAACGACCCGCTCCCCGGTCGCCGTGTCCGCGTATGCCTCCGGTGACTCGCGCAACACCGCCGCCAGATCCGGTGAACCGGCGGTGACCGCGCCGAGCGTGCGGGTCACGTGCAGCAGACCGTCCGTGCGGGCGGCGACCTTCGCCATGAAGTCCGAGACGATCGCCGAGGTCTCGATCGAGTAGACCGAGATGTCCCGGACGGAGGAGGTGATCCGGGCGCTCAGCGTGGTCTTGACGTGCGGCCCGCCGCCGGGGAGGGCGAGGGTCCGCAGGGACATCAGGGGGTGGGCCTCGATCACTTCACCCAGGGGGCACTTGAGTACATGGGCCGCCTGCCAGGGATGCACCGGGATCAGCACCCGCCCCCCGTCCCGGAACCGCTCCGGCCACTCCCCGACCACCAGCGCCTCGTCCACCGGCGCCAGACCCAGCCGTACGATCTGCCGGTGCTCCGGCCCGTAGGCGAGCTGATCGGCGGTCGAGAAGCCGGGCCGGGAGCGGCAGTTGGGGTGGAAGGGGTGTCCGTCGACCAGCCGTTGTTCCCACTCCCAGCTCGTCACCGGGGGGCGCGCGGTCGCGGCCGCCCGGTTGGCACGTGACAGTGCCAAGGAGGCCACGCTGTGGTCGAGTTCGGCGGCGAAGGCGGCGCTGTGCGGGACGGCCAGGGCGGTCATGAGCCGTGCCGGACGGTCGTACGACAACGCGTCGAGCCGCACCTCGTCGACGCGCGCGGCCGTGGCGTACGGGTCCACGAGCGGGCCGTGCAGCCGATGCCCGTCGGCCAGGTGAAGGGTGACCCCGTCGTCCCCGGCCGCCTCCCGGCGTACCACCCAGGGCATGGGCTCATGGACGAGGCCCCGCCACAGCCGGGACAACACGGCCGCGCGGGCGCCGGGCAGCGCGGCCGTGTACGGCTGCGTCAGATCGGGGCGTACGGCGCCCAACTCGGCGCCGAGCGCCGCCTCTGCGTCGGACAACGGTTGACGATGCACGGGCGGGCTCCTCGGGTGCGGAAACGGCGTCGGGCGGGTACGAGGGCAGATACGGGGACCGCATCGGAACGGCGTACGACCACTGCCCGCACACCTCTGTGACAACGCACGGATGCCGTATGACGGCTTCGTGGCGCATCGCGGCGGGCAGAGATACTGATCACGAGTGCACCGTATGGAACGAATGGACCCCGTGGACGCCAACCCGACCCGCGACGGCACCGCCGCCGACGCCCACGCCGCCGCCCCGCTGCTCAACTGTCTCCTGCGGGAGGCGGGGGAGCTCGTCGAGCCGGGCGCGGCCGGAGCCGCCGGAGCGCACCGGCTCAGAGCCAGCGGTCGTCTCCTGCGCGTACGCGGTACTCGCCGCCCCACGGAACCCGAACTGCTCACCAACGGCACCTGGCAGCGACTCACCCATACGGAACTGGTCAAACTCACCGCTGAGGAACTCCGCCTCCTCACCGGCCTGCCCAACTCCGAACTGCCCGCCGAGATGCTCGACAGCCGTGAGGCCGTGGCCGCCGTCCTCACCGCACGCGCCCACGCGACGGCACCCGAGGACCCGTACCGTCTCTCCGAGCAGTCCCTGATCACCGGGCACCCGTACCACCCCGCCCCCAAGGCCCGCGGCGGCGGCCCGCCCGCCGCCTGGCTGCCGTACGCGCCCGAGGCGTACGCCGCCTTCCCCCTGATCCTGCTCGGCGTCCGTGAGGACGCGGTGGTCGAGGAGGGCGACACCGCCGCCCTCGACACGCTGGGCACGGCCCCGCCCGGCTACCGGCTCCTGCCGGCCCACCCCTGGCAACTCGACCTCGTGGGCAGGGAGTTGGCGGAAGCCTTCGCCGACGGCCGCCTCGTACGGCTGGGGCGTACGGAGGGGGAGGTGTGGCCGACGGCGGCGATCCGTACCGTGTACACCCCCGAGGCGGACCTCTTCCTCAAGTTCAGCCTGGATGTGCGCATCACCAACGACATCCGCCGCCTGTGGCGCCACGATCTGCTCAAGCTGCGCCGCACGGACACGGCGGTCACCGCGGCCTTCGCCGAACTGCCGGGCGCCGCCTGGCTGGGTGACCGCGGCTACCGCACCGCCGACTTCGCCTTCGAGGAACTGGCCGTACTGACCCGCGACGGACTGGCCGACCACCTGGCCCCCGGCACGACCCCCTTCCTCGCCGCCGCCCTCACCGAGGACACCGCGGCCTTCCCAGGCAACCCACTGGTCCGTACCGCCGAGCCCGAGGCCTGGTGGGAGGCGTATCTGCGCGCGGTCGTACCCCCGGCCCTCGGCGTCTTCCACCACCACGGCGTCGTCCTCGAAGCCCACCTCCAGAACACCCTCGTCGCCTGCGACCCCGCCGGCACCCCCGTACAGGCCCTCTACCGTGACGCCGAGGGCGTCAAGCTCCTGCCGGACGTGACGCGCGCGGCCGGCTGGGAACGGCTGGTCTACTGCCTGCTCGTCAACAACCTCATGGAGATCGCGGCGGCCCTGGCCGAACACCACCCGGGCGTCGACCACTGGCCCGCCGTACGACGCGAGTTGAAGCGCCACCGCGACATCCCGGAGGCCGAGGAACTCCTCAACTCCCCCACGCTCCCAGGCAAGACGAACCTACTGCTCCGCTGGACGGCGGCGGACGGGGCGGACGCAAGGTATCTGCCACTGCCCAACCCCCTGTCCGAGTACGGCACTTCACAGTGATCGACTTCCACCTGGAGTGGCGAGGTGCCGGGCGGCCCTTCGTGGCCCTCCTGAGCGGACTGCGCGGCGTCGGGAAGACCACACGGGCGGTCGAGTCGTGGTCCGTGACGACCGTGTCCGCCGCGACGATCAGGTAGCACGAGGCGTCGAGCGCCCTGTGCCACGGGACGGTGCGCGCGCCGGTGGCCTCCAGCGCGGCCGGCGCGGTGAAGTTGTCCACAGGGTGGCGCTGACCTGCGGTGATGCAGCTGAACTGCTGAGCGGGTTCACCTCGATCAGCGCGGCGGTGAACGCGAGGTCTTCCCGCCGCTGCCTGGGCTCGTCGGTGGTGTACCTGCGGTTGCCGGAGACGGCCCACAAGCAGTTGGAACACCGAGCCGGATCTCGGCGTCGGCCATCCGCAGCCCGCCGCGTCCCTACGCGCCGGCGAAGGAGCCACTCCGTGCGGCGTGATCGCCGGTCGCGGCTTTGACCAGCCGCCTCTCGAAGGAGAGGAGTATCTGTTCGAGATCGTTCGCGTCGAACGACGTCGCATCCGTCCCGAGACTGATTCCGGCCGTCTCGGACATACCCCAGACAACGAAGCAGAGCTTTCCGGAGTATGGGTCGACGGGTTTGGGGAATCGTCTGTAAAGGCTGGATTCCATGGCTCGCTCGATGTCCTGCTGTGCCCTGTCCGCGCGAGCCCGAATCAGCGTGCGGGGCGCTATGGGGAGGATGTTGACCACGTACGGGTTGTGTGCCGAGCGGCCCAGTTCGGCGGAGACCTCGTCCAGGGACCTGGCGTAGCGGTCGGGCTCTCGCAGGCTGACGGACGAGGATCTGACGAGTGCCGTGTCAACGGCCCGGCACAGCGTCGGGAACCGGTCGCTGCCCAGGGACGTGTCGACCAGGACGAGTGCCCGGCCGGCGATATGGGCCACCGACTCGCGGGCGAAGGTGGTCTGCCGGTTGGCCATCACGGTGTTGAACACGCAGTTGCCAATGCCGAGGTGCTCGGCGAGCGCGCACGCGTATGCGGCTTGCAGGACGGCGGCCACGGATGTCCGGTACTGCTTCGCCAGACCGGCTGCCGCGAGGGCGACGGCCGTCGAGTCGAGGCATACGAAGTTGTAGACGGCGTCCTTGTGGCCCGCGGGCGTCCGGAGTTCGGGCATGACGGACTGACGGAGCATGGCCCGGTCATGGGTGTCGACACGATGGGCGTGCCGCAGCCCCGAGGGACTGGCTTCGAAGCTCGCGATCTGCCGCGGCTGCCACCCCGAACCGAGGTCGGCGCCCGGATTGGCGGCCAGTCGGGCTATGTGTTCGGCCACGATCCGGGCGGCCGTCGTGTCCGCCGAGAAATGGTGCAATGACAGCGCGATGTGGATGGGCCTGCTGTCCACGGTGACGACGGCGGCCCGCAACGGCAGGTCGTCCGGGGCGAATCCGGGCTCGGCCAGCCGGAGAGTGAAGGCGTTCAGCTCGTCGTGGGTCGCCGGGACGTCGGAGGCGTACTCGTCGACCTGGAGCACCCCGGAAGCCACGACGACCGCGCGCGGGCGCCCGTCCGCGTCACGTGGATACAGCGTGCGCAGCGCCTCGAAGTGGGCCATGACCACGGCGAAGGCATGCAGCACCGCAGCCATGTCCGGCGTGCCGTCGAGTGCCCGCCCCATCCGTACGTTCCTGTTGCGGGGTCCGTGGAGATGGGGGTGGCATCCCTCGCGTTCATGGGCCTTCTGCGACCACGTCAGTTCATGCTCTCCGGCGGTGCCGGCGACGAAGACGACGTCATGGCGTGCGATCTGTCGCATACCTGCCCCGGCCCTCCTCCGGTACGTCGGCGGCGTGCCACGTCTCGCGGATGTGCGCGGCAAGTTCGCCGACCGGACGGCGCGGAGGCCCTCGATCCTCCACGCCGTCCGGCGGTACGACGACGCGGCCGGAGCGAAGGCGCCCCCTCTTCAGGCAGAGGATAGATCCGCGCGGACCACGTGCGTCAATGCTCGGGAAGTAGGGAACGCGGCGGCGGTGGACAGTTTTCCTGCCGCGTCCCACCCGGTCGTTACCGCGCCCCACCGGTCGTTACCGCGTCCCGTCGGCGATCGCGGCCAGGTGGACACCGCCCCGCAGTGTCGACCGATGAGGTTGCGGGCCGGCTTGACCCGGACGGCTCGAGGGATGTCGCGGCGGTACTCACGTGAGATGTCCCTTCCAGGAGGTCGAGAGGGCGTGGGAAGCGTGGGCGCCTGCGGGCCCGAGCGGCGTACGGCCTTCCTGGATCGCGCTCTCGTGTCGTTGAAGCGCTTCGACACCGCATGACGCTGAGTCGTGCGTCAATGACAGGCCGCCCAGCCGTCGCCAGCCGTTTTTCCAGCGTTGGTGTTCCTCTCTGAGAGTTCGCCCAGAGTCACAGATCACCTGGGGAAAGCCGCATGGAGGGCAGGGCGTGCCGCCACCCGAGACCATGCCTGTTACCGAAAAGTGACCTGGACGGCCCGTTGTCGCGCCCTGAAACACGGCCTTAGTGTCACCGAAACGTCGAAGCGCATCGACGCCGCTTTCCTCCCGCCGTCCCGGCATCAGGCCCCGGACGACTCAGCGTCGGCCGCCCGCCGGTCGGATCCACGAAAACGAAGGGCCGCACCGACATGAGCACCGAGATGAACCGCCGAGCCGTCCTGCGAACAGCCGCCGGCGTAGCGGGCGCCGCCTCTCTCTCACCGCTGTCGGCCGCCTGCGGGGCAGCGCCTCGGGTACCGGCAAGGGCGGCACCGGCAGCAAGAAGGGCCTGGCCGCCGCGCTGCCAGTGGAAGGGCCCAGGACGGTCGGCAAGCCGGACGTCGCGTCTGCGAGGCTCCCCAACGGAGCGGTCACGGAGCCGGGTTACCTCACTCTTCCCACGCACCTGAAAGGCAAGTACCCGTCATGACCCATGCCCCGCACCTCTCCCGCCGAGGACTGCTGGCCGCCGGCGCGGCCGCGGCCGCACTCCCTGTGCTCGCCCCCTCCGCTGCCTCCGCCGCGTCCACCGGCGCGGCCGGGAAGCTCAGACGCACGCCCTACACCTTCCGCAACGCGGAAATAGTCGGCGGCGGCTTCGTCCCGGGCATCGTCTTCAACCAGAGCGAACCCGGACTGGTGTACGCCCGGACCGACATCGGCGGCGCCTACCGCCTCGACACGGCGACCAAGCGGTGGATCCCCCTCACCGACTGGATCGGCTGGGACGAGTGGGGACACACCGGCATCATCAGCCTCGCCACCGACGAGGTCGACCCCGACCGCGTCTACCTGGCGGCGGGCACCTACACCCTTCCCGACTGGGACCCGACCACGGCGGCGATCCTGCGCTCGACCGACCGCGGCCGCACCTGGAAGACCACTACCCTGCCGTTCCGGCTGGGCGGCAACATGCCCGGCCGGGGCATCGGCGAGCGGCTGGTGATCGACCCCAACCGCAACAAGATCCTCTACCTGGGCGTGCGCGGGGGCCATGGGCTGTGGCGCAGCACCGACCACGGCAAGACCTTCGAGAAGGTGACCAGCTTCCCCAACGTGGGCAACTTCGTCATCGACCCCAGCACCCCCGACGGCTACAACGGCGACAACCTGGGTGTGCTGCAAGTCGTCTTCGACAAGCGCACCGGCAGAGCGGGCAGGGCCACCCGGACCCTCTACGTCACCGTCGCTGACAAGGACAACATCCTGTACCGGTCCACCGACGCGGGAGCGACCTGGGAGCGCGTACCCGGGCAGCCCACCGGCTTCATCCCGCACCACGCGGTCTTCGACCACGTCGGCGGCTACCTGTACCTGGCGACCAGCGACACCGCCGGCCCGTATGAAGGCTTCAAGGGCGACGTGTGGAAGCTGGACACCGCCACCGACACCTGGACCTGCATCAGCCCGGTCCCGTCCACCAGCGCCGACAACGAGTGGGGTTACAGCGGTCTGACCATCGACCGGCAGAACCCGGACACCCTGATGGTGTCCACCCAGCTCAAGTGGTGGCCCGACTGCATCCTCTTCCGCTCCACCGACGGTGGCGCGAGCTGGACCCGCGCGTGGGACATGGGCGCGAATTCCGAGCGCACCCTGCGCTACGACATCGACATCTCCGACTCCCCCTGGCTGACCTGGAACGCCTCGCCGTCGCTGCCCGAGATGACCCCCAAGCTGGGCTGGATGATGGAGTCCGTCCAGATCGACCCCTTCGACTCCGACCACTTCATGTACGGCACCGGAGCGACGATCTACGGCGCCGACAACCTGACCGACTGGGACAGCGGCGGCACGGTGCACCTGGCCGTACGGGCCCAGGGGTTGGAGGAAACCGCTGTCATGTGTGTGATCAGCCCGCCCGTCGGCGCGGCGCACCTCTTCTCCGGCGTGGGCGATGTCGGCGGCTTCCGGCACACGGATTTCCACAAGGCGCCGAAGATGTACGACAACCCGACCTTCGGCGGCACCCCGGCCCTGGACTACGCGGAGCTGGCGCCCCACACCATCGTGCGGGTCGGCCACCCCACCAGCGGCTGGACCCAGCACTTCGCCGTCTCCACCGACAGCGGCGGCACCTGGAAGCCGTCGGGCAGTGAGCCGGCCGGCGTCACCGGGCCCGGAGTCGAGGACCAGGCCGTCGCCGTCAGCGCCGACGGCAGGCGGATCGTCTGGTCCCCGGCCGGTGCGCCGGTCAGCTGGTCCGACGACCACGGAGCGACCTGGACGGCGTCGAAGGGGCTGCCGAGCGGGGCCCCCGTACGCTCCGACCGGGTGAACCCGGCGAAGTTCTACGCCTACGCTTCCGGCGTCTTCTACCTCAGCACCGACGGCGGCAAAAGCTTCGAGGCCACGGCGGCGACCGGTCTGCCCACCGCGGGGAACGTTCGGTTCAAGCCGGTACCGGGCCACGAGGGCGACATCTGGCTGGCCGGCGGCACCACCAAGCCCACCACCCCCACACCGTACGGGCTGTGGCGGTCGACCGACTCCGGAACGTCCTTCACCAGGTTCACGGCGGTGGACGAGGGCGACGTCGTCGGATTCGGCAAGGCCGCGCCCGGCGCCACCTACCCCGCCGTCTACACCAGCTCCAAGATCCGCGGCGTGCGCGGCATCTTCCGGTCCGACAACGCGGGCCGGACCTGGATCCGCATCAACGACGACCGGCACCAGTACGCCTGGACCGGCAACACCATCACCGGAGACCCCCGGGTCCACGGTCGCGTCTACTTCGGGACGAACGGACGAGGAGTCATCTACGGCGACCCCAAGTGAGGTTCGGCTCCCGGCCGCCTCGCTCCGCACCCGCCGTCCCGAAAGGGAGACCGACGTCGCCCTGCCATCAGGGCAGGGCGACCGACTTCTCCTCTCCTGTGTGATCCCCCCACTCAGCACACATTCCGGAGGGCTGATGAAATTCCGTACCGGCTGGGCCGCGCTTCTCACGGCTCTGGCTCTCGTCTTCACCCTGCCGAATTCGGCGGTGGCCGCGTCACAGACGTACTGGTTCAAGCACTACTCGACCGGCGGCAACGCCACGACGTGGTACGCCAACGACAACTCCTGGGGTGTGAACTCCCCGACCGGCACCGGCTTCGTCGCCATGGTCAACGGCAAGGACTGGGGCTGGTCGTCCCCGGTGACCACACTCCCCAAGAAGATCGGCGCCGTCAATCCCAACAACACGTCGTGGTTCAGCCAGTCGGCGTGGCCGAAGTCCGGCTCGCGCTACAACGCCACGTACGACATCTTCATCGACCCGATCCCCGAGCCGAACAACCGCAACTCCAAGACCGAGCTGATGATCTGGCTCAACTGGCACAACACCAGGCCGCTGGCCGACCGCTACGACGCGAACGGCGAAGCGATCCCGACCGCGACCAACGTCAGCCTGGCCGGCCGCAGCTGGGACATCTACGACTACCACTGGCCGAACGGCGACCACACCCTCAGCTTCCTGGACAGGAGCAGGTCCGGCTGGTGGTCCGGCAGCCTCACGCCGTTCTTCAACTACGGCCTGAACAAGGGCCTCTACACCAACGACCACTACCTCAACAGCGTCATGGCCGGCTGGGAATTCGGGCCGGGCGACTACACCGCCCACTCCTGGGGCGCCGTGGGCTTCTGACGCCGCCACAAGCAGAAGGGCGGACCGGTGACCGGCCGCCCTCTGCCGGGAAGTACCGCCCGACTCTCCGTACGGAGAGTCGGGCGGCCCGGGAGCAGCGCCGCCTCTCCGCAGGGCGGCACATGACCACACGCTGCTTCACCGACGGTGGGCGACTTCTCTTCGGCCTGCTCGAACCAGAGGAGGGACGCCACGACTGAGGAATCGCATGCGACGTAAGACGCGCAAGCGATCGAAGACAACCCGCCGGGCCGTCGCCGCCATGGCGGCGACGGCCCAGGGGGCAGGGGGCAGGGGGGCGGGAGTGGCAACACCACCAGGAGCTCGCCCCAGGATCGAACGAACCAAACCATGGCGGCGGGGGCCGCCACCATCGACTGCCCCGATGTCGGTACCCGGCTGCGGCAGGTGCCCGACCAGGCCAGGGGTGAGGTCGACAGGGAACTCGCGTCGCTGGACCAGCAAGTCGCGCATGTCTACCAGCGGTTGCAGAACTCGGCCCAGGCCATACGGCAGGACAGCAAGGTCGCCAACAACGCGATCATGGGCCCGTTGAAGGACAAGCGGGCCGCGGCCATCGAACGCATCGCGATCGCCATCGGCCGTACGGCCGACCGGCCGCAGGGCCTGGACTCCCTTGCCGCATGCCCGCTCCTCGCTGCCGAGAACCCAGCCGGCACCGGCAAGGGCGAGGGCGGCGACAACCAGGAGCCCGCAGCAACAACAGAACGCCTCGCTCGGCGAACGACGCCTTCGCCGACAACGAGGACTGCGCGGCGGGTGAGACCACCTGCCGGAACCAGGGCGACAAATCGTCGTACTACTGGCCGGTTCTCCGCCTGCAGGACGGCACCCAGGAGTTCGACGCCGACCAGCCGGGCGGTGGCGCGGAGGGCAACGTCGGCAGGATCCTCACCGCGTCCGAGGTGACCCTGGAGTACGTGGGCAACCCGAGCAGCAAGGTCGTGGCGATGCCGAAGTTCCTGCGGATCATCACTGGAGACGCCAAGGCGTTCACCAACGGAACGGCCAACGCCAATGCGGCATGGAGCTGCACGGGCTTCGAGGACCGGCAGCTGACGGACAAGTACCCGATCTGTCCCGAGGGCAGCAGTCTGGTCCGGACGTCCAAGTTCCAGAGTTGCTGGGACGGTCAGAACATCGACAGCGCCAACCACCGTGATCACGTGGCGTTCGCCGACCCGGACACCGGTGCCTGCCCGAACGGCTTCCAGGCCATTCCGCACGTGACGGTGATCCGCTGAGCCACCGCCGGGCCTGTCTGCGGCCACCACGCATCGCAGGCAGGCCCACTTCCGTCAGGGATACGTCCGTGTTCTGTAAGGGGCTCGGGCGTTCCGAAGGGGCCTGGAAACGGGTGGGATGAGGTGTATGGAACAGCGTCTCTTTCCGCCGGTCTTCCGGGGCAGGCTGCACGATGCCCGGACGGCGACCTCGATCGGGCGGTGGCTCGGCATCGTCTTCGCGGTGTGCTTCGTCACCGGCCTGATCAGTCATGTGATGCAGCATCCGCCGGGATGGGCGGCCGGCGGCCTTCCCAGCCGCCCGGTGTGGGGCTACCGGCTCACGCAGGGGCTGCACGTCGCGTCCGGCATCGCGGCGATTCCCCTGCTGCTGGCCAAGTTGTGGACGGTGTATCCGCGCCTGTTCGCCTGGCCGCCGGTGCGTTCGGTGCGGCACGCGCTGGAGCGGCTGTCGGTGGCGGTCCTGGTGGCCGCGTCCGTCTTCGAGGTGGCCACCGGCCTGCTGAACACCGCCCAGTGGTATCCGTGGCCGTTCTCCTTCGTGCCGGTGCACTACGCCGTGGCCTGGCTGCTGGCCGGAGCTCTGGTGCTGCACATCGCGGTCAAGGCGCCCGAGATCCGGGCCCACTGGAGCCGGCGGTCGCCGGGGACACTGGCCCTGCCGGAGGGGGACGGGGCCGACCGGCGTTCGCTGCTGACCGCGGTGGCCGCGGCGGTGGGGGCGGTCACCGTGACCACCGTGGGCCAGTCCTTCACCCCGCTGAAGGACCTCGCTCTGCTCGCGCCCCGCCATCCGGACCACGGCCCCCAGGGATTGCCGGTCAACCGGACCGCCGCCGCGGCCGGCGTCGGTCTGATTCCGGCGGAGCGTTACCGCCTGACGGTCGCCGGACCGCGGGCGTACACACTGACGCTGGATGAGCTGCGCTCCCTGCCACAGCACGAGGCGGAGTTGCCGATCGCCTGTGTGGAGGGGTGGAGCAAGTCGGCGCGCTGGACGGGCGTGCGGGTCGTGGACCTGCTGGAGCAGGTGGGGGCCCCGCCGCACGCGCGGGTGCGGGTGGTGTCGTTGCAGACCCGGGGCGGCTACCGGGTCTCGGAGATGGGGCACGAACACGCCCGCGACCCGCTGACCCTGCTCGCGCTGCGCCTGAACGGCCAGGTGCTTTCCCCCGACCACGGGTACCCGGTGCGCCTGATCGCCCCGAACCGGCCCGGCGTGCTGCAGACGAAGTGGGTCGGCCGGCTGGAGGTTCTGTCATGAAGGTGAGCGTGCCGCGGGTGCTGGCCGGTGCGGCCGGTGTGGCACTGATGGGCGTCGGCGCGTCCTTGCTGCTGGACGTGCGCGACCTGACGGGTGTGCTGGTCTGGCTGGGCGGGGCGGTGGTGCTGCACGACGTCGTGATCGCGCCGGTGGTCCTGCTCGTCGGGCTGGTGCTCGTACGAGGTGGTGCGCGCGGACCGGTGCGCGGGGCGCTGCTGGTCGCGGGCGCCATGACGGCGGTGGCGCTGCCGGTGCTGCTGCGCCCGGGGAAGCCGGCCAACTCCTCGGTGCTGCCGCTGGATTACCCGCGCAACTGGCTGCTGGCGCTGGCGGCAGTGGCGGCGGTGACGACCCTCCTGGCGGCCGTGCGGGGGATCCGTGGCATCCGGCGGCGGCCACCTTCGTAAGTCCGACGCCACATGACGTCTGTAGCACCGTCCTGCGGGTGTCTTACGTGTGTCTTACGCATCGGCGGCAGCGGCGGTACCGGGCTCGGCCGGCCCCTACGGTGGCGCGATGCGAACCCTTCGTACGACCGCTCTGGTGACCGCGCCGCCCCTGTTGCTGGCCGTGGCGGGTCTGACGCATCCACGCCATCTGACGGCTGCGACGGCCGACCACTGGGCCGAACTGCACATCGTCCTGCTGCCCGCCTTCCCCCTCCTGGTCCTCGGCCTGCTGCTCCCGTTGTGGGGCAGGCCGGGGCGCGACGTGGAAGGCGCCCTGACCGTGCTCGCGTGGGCCGGATGCTTCTGCTACGCCGCCTACTACACCGGCCTCGACGCGGTGGCCGGAATAGGAGCCGGGACGGCGGCGGGCACGGGCGTGCGCGGGGTGGTGGGGCGGCTGTTCGCGACCGGCAATGATCTGGGCCTGACGGGGGTGTACGCGCTGGCGGTCGCCACCCTCGCCACGGGCCTGGTGCTGCTGCGGCGCCACGGTGCGCGGGTGCTGCCCGGCGTCGTGGTGGTGCTGGGGGCGTGCTGGTCGTTCGCCGAAAGCCACATCTTCTGGCCGCAGGGCGTGTTGACCATGCTCGGCTTCGCCGTGGGATTCGGCCTGCTGGTGGTGGCGTCCCGGACCGGTGGCGTCCGGCGGACGCGGGCCACGGCGGGAAGCCTTACGAACTCCTGACGGATCCCCGCCGCAGGGCCCGTGGGTGAGTGCGCGGCCGTAGCGTCGGGCGCATGTTGATCCTGGTCACTGGAGGTGCGGGCTTCATCGGCTCGCACATCGTCACCGCCCTTGCCGGCGCCGGGCACGAGGTGCGCGTGCTCGATTCGCTGCTGTCCGCCGCGCACCGTACGGCTCCGCCGATCCCGGACGGGGCGGACTGGTGGCACGCCGACGTCCGTGACAGGGAAGCGGTCGCCGCCGCTCTGCGGGGCGTGGACGCCGTCTGTCACCAAGCCGCGATGGTCGGGCTGGGCAAGGACTTCGCCGACGCTCCCGACTATGTGGGCTGCAACGACCTGGGCACAGCGGTGCTCCTGGCCGGGATGGCGCAGGCCGGCGTGGGCCGGCTGGTGCTCGCGAGTTCGATGGTGGTGTACGGAGAGGGACGCTACGAGTGCCCACGGCACGGTGTCGTACGGCCGGGGCCGCGCCGGGTGGCGGACCTGGAGGAGGGACGCTTCGAACCACCGTGCCCCACGTGCGACGACCCGCTCGTCCCGGGACTGGTGGCCGAGGAGGCGCCGGCGGACCCGCGCAACGTGTACGCGGCCACCAAGCTCGCCCAGGAGCATCTGTCGGCCGCGTGGGGGCGGGCGACGGGCGGCCGGGTGGCAGCACTGCGCTACCACAACGTGTACGGGCCCGGGATGCCGCGGGACACCCCGTACGCGGGCGTCGCCTCCCTGTTCCGGTCCGCGCTGGAGCGTGGTGAGGCGCCGCGTGTCTTCGAGGACGGCGGTCAGCTGAGGGATTTCGTCCACGTCCGGGACGTCGCCGCGGCCAACGCGACCGCTCTGGCAGGGATGGACGACCTGCCGGAGGGCGCGTTGCGGGCGTACAACGTGGGCAGCGGGCAGCCGCACACCGTAGGGGAGATGGCCGCCGCACTGGCCGCGGCGCACGGAGGGCCGAAGCCGGTCGTCACGGGGCAGTACCGGCTCGGCGACGTCCGGCACATCACCGCCTCCTCGCAGCGGCTGCGCGACGAACTGGGGTGGAAGGCGCAGGTTTCCTTCGCGGAGGGGATGGCGGAGTTCGCGACGGCACCGCTGCGGGCGGGCTGACGTTTCCGGTGCGGCTACCGCCCCGGACGCTGCCTGCTGATCCGTCGGGCCGGCCCTTCACGCAGTGTGGACCGCTCAGGCAGCCGCGGGAAGGTGGACCTCGAAGCGGCAACCGCCCGGTACGTTGCACACCGCCGCGCGCCCCTTGTGGGCCTCCACGATGCCGCGCACGATCGCCAGGCCCAGTCCTGCTCCGGCGGGCGGGGTGCGGGCGTGGGTGCCGCGCCAGCCGGTGTCGAAGACACGGGGCAGGTCCTCGGGCAGGATGCCGCCGCAGCCGTCGGTCACGGACACGACGACGCTGTCGGCCTGCCGGCGTGCGGAGACGGCGACCGTGCCGTCGGCGGGCGTCCGGCGGATGGCGTTGACCAGCAGGTTGGCCAGGACGCGGGACATCTCGCGGCCGTCGACCTCGATCGGCACGGGCTCGACCCCGGCTCCCACGAGCCGTACGCCGTGCTCCCGGGCCAGGGCGTCGGCACCCGCGATGGCGTCACCGACCAGGTCGTAGACCGAGATGCGGGCGGTGTTCAGGGCAAGGACACCGGCCTGGATACGGGAGAGTTCGAACAGGTCGCCGACCATGTCGCTCATCCGCTCGACCTCCGTGCGGATGCGGGCGTGGTAGACGCGTGGGTCGGCGACCATGCCGTCCTCCAGTGCCTCGGTCATCGCCTGCAGTCCGGCGAGGGGGGTACGCAGGTCGTGGGAGATCCAGGCGACCAGTTCGCGGCGGGAGGCTTCGAGGGCCTGCTCCCGTTCGCGGGAGGCGGCGAGTTTCGCACTCGTGGTGGCCAGCTCGCGGCTGAGCGCGGCGAGTTCGGCCGTGGGCGCGGCGGCGGGCGGAGTGAAGCTGCCGTCGTCGCCGAGAGCACGGGTGGCCTGGGCCAGGGCCCGGCTGCCCTTGACGACGCTGCGGCCGAGGACGAGGGCGACGGCCAGCGAGACGACGGCCGCCATGGAGCACACCATCGTCACGACCCAGAGATCATGCTCGGACAGGAACATCGCCCAGGCCACCAGCATCGTTCCGGCGAGCATCGCCGCGACCGTGACGGCGGCGACCACGGCCAGCGACAGCGTGACCGAGCGGTGGCGCAGCAGTCGCAGGGCCGCGGTGCCGAGCAGTCCGGCGGCGACTGCGCCGATCGCCGCGTACAGCGCGATCAGGAGGGTGTCATGCAGCATCGTCGGCTCCGTTCGTACCGGGGGCGTCGAAGCGGTAGCCCACCCCCCACACCGTGGTGATCAACCGGGGGTGCGCCGGATCGTCCTCGATCTTCCCGCGCAGCCGCCGCACGTGGACGGTCACGGTCGACAGGTCTCCGAACTCCCAGCCCCAGACCTTGTGCATCAGTTCCTCCCGGCTCGTGGCCCGCCCGGGGTTGCGCAGGAAGAACTCCAGCAGGTCGAACTCGCGGATGGTCAGGGCGAGTTCATCGCCGTGGCGGGTGGCGCGGCGGGCGGTGGGCTCCAGGGCGAGCGGCCCGGCCCGCAGCCATGCCCGGGCGGGGGCGGTCCGGGCGGCCGCCACCGCCCCGGCGCGGCGCAGTACCGACTCCACCCGCAGGACCAGTTCGCGAGGGCTGAACGGCTTGGTGACGTAGTCGTCGGCCCCGACCTCCAGACCGAGGATGCGGTCCTCCTCGTCGCCCCGTGCGGTCAGCATGATCACCGGCAGCGGGCCGTCCTCGCGGATACGGCGGCAGACCTCCAGCCCGTCCATGCCGGGCAGCATCAGGTCCAGCACCACCAGGTCGGGTGGCTGCGCGGTGGCTTTGGTCACGGCGGTGGGGCCGTCGGCGGCGACGTCGACGGCGAAGCCCGCCCGGTTCAGATAACCGGCGACGACCTCGGAGACGGTCGGATCGTCGTCCACGACGAGTACACGTTTCACATGGGGGAGTCTCGCACCGGTGTCCGGCCGGCGGCGGGAGCGGCTGTGGACGTCAGCGATCCGTAAGATCGCCAAATCCCTTATGTCCCTTTCGTGTTCGTAGGGTGAGTGGGGTGATCGAGACATCCCCTTCCACCCCTGCCCGGGTCGACGTGGTGCTGCCCTGCCTGGACGAGGCCGAGGCCCTGCCGTGGGTCCTGGACCGGATCCCTGCCGGCTGGCGCGCGATCGTCGTCGACAACGGCTCGACCGACGGCTCCGCGAACCTCGCCCGCGACCTCGGGGCGTACGTCGTCCACGAGCCGCGCCGCGGCTTCGGTGCCGCCTGTCACGCGGGCCTGACCGCCGCTACCGCCGACGTCGTCTGCTTCTGCGACTGCGACGCCTCCCTCGACCCCGCCCTGCTGCCTGAGGTCGCCGGCCCCGTCCTCGACGGCTCCGCCGACCTTGTCCTGGGCCGACGGCGGCCCACGAGCCTGGGCGCCTGGCCGGTGCACGCACGCCTGGCCAACCTGGAACTGGCCCGCCTGATCCGCCGCCGCACCGGACTGCGCCTGCACGACCTGGGCCCGATGCGCGCCGCCCGCCGCGAAGCGCTGCAGGCCCTGGACCTGACCGACCGGCGCTCTGGCTACCCGCTGCAGATGGTGGTCCGTGCCGCCGAGGCCGGCTGGCGGGTGACGGAGACGGACGTGCCGTACCACCCGCGCACCGGCCGCTCGAAGGTGACGGGCACCTGGCGCGGCACCTGGCAGGCAGTACGCGACATGCGCGCCGTCCTCGGCGAGCGAGTCGTCACGGCACCGGCGGTCCCGGCCACCACCGTCCCGGGAGGCGGACGATGAGCGCCCGGCACCAGGGCCGGGGTGCGGCCACCCTACTGGTCATCGCGAAGGAGCCGGTGCCGGGCCGGGTCAAGACCCGGCTCACGCCGCCCTACACGCCCCAAGAGGCCGCCTTTTTGGCCGAGGCCGCCCTCGCCGACACCCTCCACACCCTGCTCCGGGTCCCCGCCCGCCGTCGTCTCCTCGTCCTCGACGGGACTCCCGGACCCTGGCTGCCGCCCGGCTTCGACGTCGTACCGCAGGCGGACGGCGGTCTGGACGAGCGGATCGCGGCCGCCTTCGCCCGGTGCGAGGACAGACCGGCCCTTCTGGTCGGCATGGACACCCCGCAGCTCACTCCCGAGCTGTTGTCCGGTGTCGGCCGGGACGGTCACGACGCCTGGTTCGGTCCGGCCGCCGACGGTGGCTTCTGGGCGCTGGGGTTCGCCGATCCGGCGCGGGCGGGGTCGGTCGTCCGGGGGGTGCCGATGTCCACGGACCGCACCGGTGCGGTCCAACGGTCGCGCCTGGCCGAGGCGGGACTGGCGGTGGCCAATCTGCCGGAGTTGCGCGATGTGGACACCGCCGCCGACGCCGCACAGGTCGCCGCCTGCTGTCCGCCCGGCTCCCGCTTCACTACCGCCCTGGCCTCGCTCGCGGAGGTCGCCCGATGAGGGGGGCGGCGACCGGCCTGGACACCGCCGCAACGGGGCGGACAGAGCCGGCCACGACGGGACCGCGGCCGCAGACCCTGACGGCGCGCACGGCGCGGATCTCCACGCTGACACAACCTGCGGCCGCACCCGGCGAGCCGTGGACCGACGACCCCTATGCCCACGCCCTTCGCGTCGGCCGCGGCCCGCTGTTCCTGCGCCGCCTGTCATCCCCTGATCATCCGGACGGCCTCCGCGAGCGGCTGCTCCCACTGGATGTCGAGCGCTGGTGCGCACCCCCCGACGCCGCCGACACCAGCGTGCTGAGCCGCTGCACCGGTCCGGTCCTGGACGTCGGCTGCGGGCCAGGGCGTCTGGTGGCCGCCCTGGCCGCCCGCGGTGTACCTGCGCTGGGCGCGGACCTCAGCCCGGCGGCCGTCGCCCGGACCCGGCGCCACGGGGGTGCCGCCGTGAGGAGGTCGGTCTTCGACCGCCTGCCGGATGAAGGCCGCTGGGGCACCGTCCTTCTGATGGACGGCAACATCGGCATCGGCGGCGATCCGTTCGCCCTGCTCACCCGGCTGCGAGAACTGGTCGCCCCCGGCGGGTGCCTGCTGGCCGAGGCCGCCCCGCACGACGTGGACGAACGACTGACCGTCCGTGTCGAGGACGGCCGGGGACGGCACGGTCGGCCGTTCCCCTGGGCCCGTGTCGGCACCACCGCGCTGCTGTATGCCGCCGACGCCACGGGCTGGGTCCTGACCGGTCGGTGGACGGCTTATGGCCGCCCCTTCCTCGAACTCCACCGCCGGAAGCCGACGCACGGCGCCGCGCCGCCCACGGCCAACGGAAAGCACGCACGCCCATGATCGACACCGCCGCTACCCACTCGCCGCAACCCCTGCCGACCGAGCCTCCCCAAGGGCGGCCCCGACGGCCGCCGAGTCGCAGCAGCCGGCGCACACGTATCCGCGCCGCCTGCACCGCGGCCCTGCTCGCCGCACTCACCGCAACGGTCGTCGGCACACTCCACGCGGGGGACAACCAGGGCGAATCCGGCTATCTGCTGGCCGGTTACGCCGTCGCCTGGACCCTGTTCGCCGCAGCGGCCCGGACGGTGCGCAAGGTCCCGGCCCGCGCCGCGACCGGTCTCGTACTGGCCGGGTCGGCAGCCATCGCGCTGGCCGCGCTCGCCACCCCGCCCCGCACCAGCACCGACATGTTCCGCTACGCCTGGGACGGTCGCGTCCAGGCCGCGGGCATCTCTCCCTACGCGCACCCGCCGGCCGCCCCCGAACTCGCCCACCTGCGCGACGACTGGCTCTTCCCCCGCGAAGGCGCCTGCGAGGACTGGGGGGTGACCCGGACGGACAGCGGCCTGTGTGCCCGCATCAACCGCCCCACCGTCCCGACCATCTACCCGCCCGTCGCCGAGGGCTGGTTCTTCGCCGTGCACGCCGTCTCCCCACCGGACAGCCGCCACAAGCCGCTCCAGGTCGGCGGCGCGGTCCTGGCGCTCGGCACCACAGTCGCTCTTCTGGCCGTGCTGCGCCGTCGCGGAGATCCCCAGCGAGCACCGGCCCGAGCCGCCCTGTGGGCCTGGTGTCCGGCCGTCCCCTTCGAAGCGGTCAACAACGCCCACATAGACACCCTCGGCGTTCTGCTCACCGTCCTCGCCCTCGGCACCGCCACCGCCGGCGCACGCCGCGGTGCGCTCCTGGGCGCAGCCATCGCCGTGAAACTCCTGCCCGTCCTGGTCCTGCCCGGCGCCCTGTCCGGCCGGCGCAGTCCGAAACACATCGCGCGCCTGCTCGCGGCCGTCCTCGCCGCGGTCGCGCTCGCCTACCTGCCCTACGTCGCCGCCTCCGGCGCCGGCGTCCTCGGCTACCTCCCCGGCTATCTCCACGAGGAGGGCTACCAACCGGGTCACGTCCGACGCTTCGCCCTGCTGCGGTTGCTGTTGCCGGACGCCGCCGCCGGAGTGGCCGTGGTCGTGCTCCTCGCACTGACCGCCCTGTACGTATGGTTGCGCGGCGACCCCGCCCGCCCCTGGCGCGGCGCCCTGCTGCTGACCGGCACGGCCCTGCTGCTGGTCTCGCCCAACTACCCCTGGTACTCGCTGCTCGTCGTCGCTCTCGTGGCGTTGGACGGCCGCTGGGAATGGCTGACCGTCACCCTCGCAGGCACCGTTCTGTATCTCGCGGGAGGCATACTGCCCGGCTGGCCCCTTCAGGCACTTGCCTACGGTGCGGCTGTTCTGACCGTGGTCCTCGGCGCCTTCCTGCGCTCCGACCGGGCACGGCGGATGGTGCGACACCGACTCGGGCGGCTGTCGATCGCTGTGTGAGGGTGCGCCGTCGACCGGGTGCGGGTATCCCCGCCGGCGCGCCGCGCGAGGCACGTCCCTGTGCGCGTGTCGGGCGGCTGGACGGCAGCCGTCAGGATGATGGCGACGTGCCGGGCGACCGTTTGGAGGACATCGCAGGGCAGCTGCTGCGGGCAGTGACGGTGACGTAATCGGCATGATGGCGACGTGCCGGGCGACCGTTTGGAGGACATCGCAGGGCAGCTGCTGCGGGCAGTGACGGTGACGCAACCGGCATCGCGGCTACCGCACAGAAGGCCACCTTCGGGAGGACACCGTCAGCGAAGCCTCCCGGGTGCCCTCTGCCACGGCCACCGGCCCGGCCTTGGCCCGGCTGTCTTCGGGACGGGCCACCGGCTGTCCCCCCGTGCCTGACAAGAGCCGGGCACCTGCCCTCGACCGTATGCGCGGGTGCGCCGTAAGGGTTTCGTCATCTCCCTCGGGTACGGGAACGACCGCCCGGCCCGTTGAATGGGTGACGAAGGTCGACCGCAAAAAGGAGAGGCGGGCATGGCACGCGTACGGAAGCTGCTGGGCAGGCCGTTGGGCATCGGGGTGCTGGTGGTGGCGGTCGCCGTGGCCGGCTTCGGGCTGTACTGGTTCCAGCCGTGGAAGCTGTGGCAGGACCAGACCGTGGAGGAGGCCCTGCCCGCGGCCCAGGTGACCCCCGGGCCCGCCGAGGAGGAGCAGTCGACCACCCCGGGAGCCGCCGAGGCGGAGCCGTCCGAGGCACCCTCCTCCCCGGCCGGGCCCCAGACGCTGGCCAGCGGTGAGCTGATCAGCCATGAGCACGCGACCTCCGGCACGGTGAAGCTCGTACGGCTGGACGACGGCTCGCATGTCGTCCGACTGGAGAACCTCGACACGAGCAACGGACCGGACCTGCGGGTGTGGCTGACCGACGCGCCGGTGAAGGAGGGACAGGCCGGATGGCACGTCTTTGACGACGGCGAGTACGTCAGCCTCGGCAAACTCAAGGGAAACAAGGGAAGCCAGAACTACGCCATACCCGACAATGTCGACCCGTCCCGTTACACCAGCGTGAGCATCTGGTGCGACCGGTTCGACGTGTCCTTCGGCGCCGCCGAGCTCGGCCGCGCCTGACATCGGCCCCCTGGCCGCTCCCAGCCGATCACCGGCAGGGGGCGGCCCGCCGCTTTTGTTGCGGGCATGCCGTCCATATCAGGCCCGGGCCCTGCAGGGCGGAGATCCTCTCTCACCCTCCCGGCTGCCGGAGTCACCGGATCGCCTCCCCAGTGCTCCCGGTCGTCGCGCTGCGCTCACGTGGGTCGTTGCGGACGCGGTCGGCCTTTTCGACGGCGACCGCGTCCGGGCCGAATGACTGGAGGTTGTTCCAGTCGAGGGTGTGGTGTCTACGGCCGCGGGTCCTCAGACGCAGCCCGCGATGCGTGGCGGTGACGGTGCAGGCTGCGACCGTTCCCACCATCTCTGCTGTTGTGAGGTACATGACGGCCTTGCCCTGCGCCTGTGTGAAGAGGATCAGTCGCCCTCCTGCGGGTCGTGCCGGAGGTGGCTGCGCAGGCTCGCCGCTTCCGCACCGAACCCTCCCAGGTCGCCTGCGGGACGTCGGCCGCCGCAAGCTGTACGTCCACACCCGCCCGGCGGCCCGACGCGACGCCGGACAGGCGGAATAGGCCCCTGCCTCATGCGGACATCCGGGTCATGAATGTGCCCTGCAGGCGGCGGGCGGTCCGTGGTCGTCGGGTTGCTGACCGACGGTGAGGACCTGCTGGCCGTTGTCGGTCAGTAACGCGATCATCAGCGCGGCACCGCCGGCGTTGAGGTCGATCGCCCAGGTCACCGGGGCGCCTTCGCTCAGCTCCAGCACGTCGGCGATCAGCTTGAGCAGGGCGGTCTCGTCGTTGTCCACCCGCCGCGACAACAGACGCTTGCCGTCCGTGTCGAGCACCACGCAGTGATGCGCGGCCTTGCCCGCATCCGTACCGGCCCACAGTTCGGGCACGGCCACCTCTGAAGTCGTATCCGTTCACAGCCCAACAGACGACCTCGCCAGCGTGTCCTTACCAAGCGATCTTGTGCCGCGCATCCCAATGAGTGGTCGAGTCGTCGTGGGATGCCGAGCGGCCAATCCTTTCAAGCCACCAACAGGCGGACACCCACGAGCCACACCCAGCATCCCTGGGTCTTTCGATCCTACGAGTGACCGAAACCAACCCACCTACAACGTAAGGACCCCGACCCGCACAGCGCGCTGGACGCGCTGCGCGAGGACGTGCGGCGGCACGCGGCCGGGCCGCCGCACGACGACGCCGCGATGCTCCTGCTGCGCTACCACGGTCATGGAAAGGGAAAATCTGTTCCGACCGGTTGAGCGCGCGGGTGCCTCGGCGCGTAGAAAGGGAGGCATGGCGGAGCGTAAGACCCCTGTAGGGGGCGTGGACGATGTCGATGCGGTCACTCGTGCGGTGCTGACCGCGTCGCGGTTGTTGGTGGCGGTCTCGGCGCGGTCCCTGGCCGAGGTCGAGGAGCGGGTGACGCTCCCGCAGTTCCGCATGCTGGTGGTGCTGTCCACCCGGGGTGCCACCAAACTGGTCGTGCTCGCGGACCTGCTCCAGGTGGCGCCGTCCACCGCCATGCGCATGGTCGACCGGCTGATCGCGGCCGGGCTCGCCGACCGTCAGGTCAACCCGAACAACCGCCGCGAGACCATGCTCATGCTCACCGACGAGGGGCGGCGCACCGTCGCGGACGTCACCGCCCGGCGGCGTGCCGAAATCGCGGCGATCGTCGAGCGGCTCGCTCCGGAGCAGCGGGGGGCGCTCGTCGGGGCACTCACCGCGTTCAACGAGGCGGGCGGGGAGCCCCCGGCCCCGGAGGCGGACGACGCGGAGCCGTATCCGCTGGGCTGGATGGACACGACGGTGGGGCGTGGCGCCTGAGGACGAGTCACCGTCCGCCGCTCCCGCCAGTTGAACGCTGTTCGTGGAATTCCCGGCCCGCTTTGTGTCCCCCTTGACGAGTTTTGCATAATGCAAGGGAGTGGTGTCCGGTTGCCGGGGCCCGGCAGCATACGCCGCTCCCGGATGTGCTGCTGAAGGCGGTGCGGGTCGTTGGGTCAGCGCGCCACTATAAGGGCGCTGCGACTCGTGGACAGCGGACGACCCGGGGGTGGAGAAGCGCATGCCAAGACCGCGCCGGCGACCGCCCGTGGCGGAAGCGGGGCTGATGTCTCATCTGCGGACGACCGTGTGGGGGCCCGCGGAGTTCGTCGGCCTGCCCCCGCGACGGCTTCTCGCCGAGGGACTGTTCGCGGGGGTCCTGGCTGTCGTGGCGATCACCGGTGTGGGCGCGGTGGGGGCGTGGACCGGACGGACGGCCCTCGCAGGCGGGGAGGCCGGGCTGATCGTCGCCGTCGCGCTGGGCGTGTATCTGCTCGTCACCGGGGCCGGACGGGCGCTGGTCGGGATCGTCGCGGTGCTCGGGGCGTGCCTGGCGCTGCTGACGCCGCAGGCCGCCGCGGGACTGGTGCTGGAACAGCGGGGCCGGGTGCAGCCGGTGGTGGTGACCGCGGTCGAGGGCGGACCGGGCGTCGGCATCGGGCACGGGCGCTACCTGTGCTCGGTGGCCAGCCCAGAAGGCGTCCCCCTCAGTACGAGGATCTGGCGGGGCTGCGGACAGTCGACCAGGCCCGGGGACGCGCTGGAGGTCGTGTACGACCCCGAAGGCAAGGTACCGCCCCGAGGCGTGGACCCCGAGGCCGAGCGCGGGCGATTGGCCGGCGTCGCCGCCCTGGCGTGCGCACTGGTCGCCGGGTGCGCGGTCGCGGTCGTACGCTCCTTCCGGCTGAGTCCCGCCTCCTCGTCGCCCTGAGACCCCTGGGAGACCGCTGAAGATCTTGCTCCGGCTGCCCGACTCACCCCGGATTGCCGGTAAATGTCAATCGCCATCAACCAGGGCAAGCCGGGCGCATTTTCAAGACCTTCAGGACGCTTCTAGCCGACCGCAGCCGGACTCGTACCCCCGTCGATTTCGCCTATTGAGGACGAGGCTGCGGCGGTGAACCTGGCGGCCGCGTGTCACTCCGACGGCGGCGGAGCGGGTGTCGGGCTGGCCGTAGGGGCGGCGGTCTGTACGTCCAGATCCGGGCGCGGCTTCAGGACGACCACCGGGGCGCCCGGCTGGGGCACGGGCGGGGTGGCCTGCTCTGAGGGGAGTTTCGGGGGGTTGGTCTGCTGGTAGTTGACCTGGTCGTGGTTCACCAGCCCTGTCTTCTCCAGCACGGTGATGTGGTCGAGCACGGTGTCGTTGGCGAGGTCGGCCAGCGCGCGCACCAGGGTGTTCCGGGTGCTGGCGCGGATCTTGGCGATGGTCGGGAAGATCTGACCGTGCGTGACGCGCATGATGGTGACCGCAGTGGAGTCGAACTCCTTGCCGGTGGCCGCGTCGACGGTGGCCACGAACTGCTGCTGTTGCGGGCTCGCCTGGTTGTTGAGGGTGATGTTCAGCTCGGGAGCGATCTTGCGGCACATCTCGTCGAGCCCGGCGTGCCCGACGACCAGGTGCTCGCCGGCCTCCTTCATCTCCGGCGTCGTACCGCGTTCCATGGCCATCTCGCCGAGCGGGTATTCCCACAGCCCGGCGGAGCGGACCTTGATGACGAAGTCCCGGTCGGCCTCGGTCAGTGGGCCGTATGGCGTGTTGGCGATGATCCGCTCCGAGCCTGTGGCCGTCTTCTCGACGCCCAGCATGGCGGGGTAGGCGAGCGCGGCGACGGTCAGCACTAGACCGCCGCTCATGAAGATCGCTCCGATGTTCCACGTACGGGGCATGGCAGCTCCTGGCAGCGGGTGGCCGCTCGGGCGGGTTCGACGTGGTGCGCCGGACCCGCCCGAGCGGCTGGGTCGCCAGGGGGTACGGATGAGAGCGGCGAATGAATCATTGCGCTAGGTAAAATTTGCAGTGTGCTCGGCGCGGGCGCTCGGGCAACACGGCGCGGACGGCTCCGACCTGCGAGAACGCGATAGAACGGTCCCTCAACCCACCTGCGCCCAAGCGGCTTTGGAGGGGACCCTCCCCGTGCGTCGCCTCGAAGCCGCCCTCGCCCTTCCTGAAGTGGGCGAGTCGACGACCGCTGAGCGCCGCCGTTAGCGCTGCAGCCTGCCCGGACCTCTCGCGCTACATCACCAACGGCGAGGGGGCAAATCCGCTCCTTGCTCCGGCAACCCGCGCCCGTTGCCATGGGTGCAACACGTGCCGCGTTCCTCAGCGTGAAGGACGCCGCCGAGTACCTCGGTCTATCACCGCACACGCTCTACGTCTGGCGGCACCGACGGCAGGGACCGCCGAGCTTCCGCATGAGGCCTCGTGGTCGCGTCATGTTCCGGCGGGAAGCCCTCGACGCCTGGTTCTGTGAACAGGAGCAGGCTGACTCCCGCTCCAACACCGTCCTGAACCCGGTAAACGCGACTCCGCAGCAACGGTTCAGTCGTACCGCCAGCACCTGAAGCGCCAGGCGCCGTAGAGCGCCATTTCGCCTTCGACAAGGAGGCTCCCCTGGCCGGCTACATCGAAGACCGCTGGATCAAGAAGAAGGACCCGATCACGGGGAAGAGGAACGAACCGCTCGCTACGGCAAGGGGAAGCGGTACAAGGTCGCCGGCATACCCGGAGTCCGGGACCGCTCTTTCGACACCCTGGAAGACGCCAAGGCGTGGCTACGTCGGGCGGCCACCGACGAGGAGCGTGGGGAGTTCGTGGACCCGCGCGATGGATCCATCACGCTGGCCGACTACATCGCCTCGCACTGGGCGCCGGGCCGAGGCGGTGTTCCGAAGACGCAGGACAACCAGGAGCGCAGGGCGCGCCATCATATCGTTCCGCATCTGGGCGAACTCCCACTCCGGAGCATCACGGCGGCCGAACTGCGTGCGTACGTAGCCAAGTTGGAGACGGCAGTCTCTTCGGTCGACTACCGGCGCGGCATCTTGTCCGAGCTGTCGAGCATTCTGGAGGCTGCCGTCGACGACAAGCAGCTCGCCAGGAACCCCATGCACGCGAAATCCGTGCGCTGGCCGAAGGCGCCGAAGGAGCGACGGGAAGCGTGGCCGCTGGAGAGAGCGCTCCGAGTCCGTGATGGGATCAGTTCGCGGCATCGGATAGCCGTCGTGGTCGGACTGGGGTACGGACTTCGGCAGGCCGAAGTCTTCGCTTTGAGCCCGGAGGACATCGACTATGCCCGAGGAGTCCTCCACGTTCGTCGCCGAGTGCAGACGATCAAAGGGAGATTGCACTTCGCCTTGCCGAAGGGGGTGAAGACGCGCATCGTCGACATGCCCTCCTCGGTGGCCGACGAGCTGAAGCGTCACGTCGAGGCGTTCCCGCCGGTGGAGGTGGAGCTTCCGTGGGGGACGCCAGAGGCGGACAAGCAGCGGAAGAAGTTCTCCCTCCTGCTCACCACCCGATTCGGCAACGCCGTGGCGGTGAACGCGTGGAATACCTACACCTGGAAGCCGCCGCTGGCCAAGGCCGGCGTCATTCCGCCGCGCGCCAAGGGTGCGAAGGACTGGCAGTGGGAGGCGGCGCCGAAGGACGGCTTCCACGTGCTGCGGCACACCTACGCCTCGATCATGCTGGAGGCGGGGGAGTCCGTGGCGACGCTGGCACGATGGCTCGGGCACTCCTCCCCGGCTGTCACGCTTGGTTACTATGCTCACTTCATGCCGGAAGCCGGAAGCCGGAAGCCGGAAGCCGGAAGCCGGAAGCCGGAAGCCGGAAGCCGGAAGCCGGAAGCCGGAAGCGAGGGGCGCACCGCCATTGACGGACTGCTGGGGACGGGGGACGAGCATGCCGGCCGAAGCTCCCCAGATTCTCCCCAGGGCTGAGCGGGGAGGTTTTCCCGGATTGCACCGCGTTGGAGCTGGCCGTGAAATGTAAGGCGATCGAGCTATGGGGCCTTTGAAGATGATGAGAGAGGTTAGCGTAACCCGCTATATCGCGCCCCTACGCTCCGGCGGCTCCGTCCCCGGAATCGTCGAGGCGGACGACGACGGCACGTACGTCGTGAAGTTCACCGGCTCCGCGCAGGGACACAAGGCGCTGGTCGCCGAGGTGATCGTGGGGGAGCTGGCGCGGGCGCTGGGGCTGAGGTTCCCCGAGCTGGTCCTCGCGCACTTCGACCCGGCGATCGCCGAGCACGAGGCCCATCAGGAGGTACGGGAACTCCATGGCGCGAGCGCGGGCCTCAACCTCGGCATGGACTATCTGCCGGGCGCGAAGGACTTCACGCCGGAGGTCGCGAAGGAGTTCCGGGTCGACCCGCTGGAGGCGGGCCGGATCGTGTGGCTGGACGCCCTCACGGTCAACGTCGACCGCACCGTCCACAGCTCGAACCTGATGATCTGGCCCACGTTCGGCACCGTACCTCCGCGCCTCTGGCTGATCGACCACGGCGCGGCCCTCGTCTTCCACCACCGCTGGGACGCCTCGGACCCCGCGAAGGCCTACGACTTCCGCCACCACGCCCTCGGCCACTACACCCCCGACGTCCGCGCGGCCGACGCCGAGCTGGCGCCGAAGGTGACGGAGGAGCTGCTGCGGGGGATCGTGGCGGAGGTCCCGGACGCCTGGCTGACCACCGAGGACGGGTTCGTGTCACCCGACGAGGCGCGCTCGGCGTATGTGAACTACCTCCACGCGCGCGTGCGGGCTTCCGCCGCCTGGCTCCCCACCGACTTCCCCTCCCGGGAGGAACTGGCCGCCGAGGAGGCCCTCCGCGCGGCGAGGACACAGCGAGGCCGCCCGAACTGGCTCAAGCGGGTCCCCGACCTGCACGGCAAACCGGCGGCGGAACAGGATTGGTCGGTGCATCTGGGATGAGCGACGTTCAGCGCGTGGAGATCGAGTACTGCACGCAGTGCCGGTGGCTGCCGCGTGCCGCCTGGCTGGCCCAGGAGCTGCTGACCACCTTCGAGACCGAACTCACCGAACTGGCCCTCAAGCCGGGCAAGGGCGGCGTCTTCGTCGTCCGCGTGGGCGACGAGGTCGTCTGGGACCGTCGCGAGCAGGGCTTCCCGGAGCCGACGGCCGTCAAGCAGGCCGTACGCGACCGAGTGGCCCCGGGAAAGTCCCTGGGCCACTCGGACAAGCCTGCTTCCTAGGGTCAGCCCTTCAGCTGCTCGTACGCCGGCAGCGTCAGGAAGTCGACGTAGTTCTGGTCGAGCGAGACCTCCAGCAGCAGGTCGTGGGCCTGCTGCCAGTGGCCGGCGCTGAAGGCCTCCTCGCCCAGCTCCGCGCGGATGTTCGCCAGCTCCTCCGCGGCGACCTTGCGGGCCAGCTCGGGCGTGGCCCGCTCGCCGTTCTCGAACTCGACGCCCGCGTTGATCCACTGCCAGATCTGGGAGCGGGAGATCTCGGCGGTGGCCGCGTCCTCCATGAGGTTGAAGATGGCGACCGCGCCGAGGCCGCGCAGCCAGGCCTCGATGTAACGGATGCCGACCTGGACGGCGTTGACGAGACCGGCGTAGGTCGGCTTGGCGTCCAGCGAGTCGATCGCGATCAGATCGGCCGCGTCGACGTGGACGTCCTCGCGCAGGCGGTCCTTCTGGTTCGGCTTGTCGCCGAGGACCGCGTCGAAGGAGGCCATGGCGATCGGGACCAGGTCGGGGTGGGCGACCCAGGAGCCGTCGAAGCCGTCGTTCGCCTCGCGGTCCTTGTCGGCCTTGACCTTCTCGAACGCGACCTTGTTGACCTCTTCGTCGCGCCGCGACGGGATGAAGGCCGCCATGCCGCCGATCGCGTGCGCGCCGCGCTTGTGGCAGGTGCGGACGAGGAGTTCGGTGTACGCCCGCATGAAAGGGGCCGTCATCGTCACGGCGTTGCGGTCCGGGAGGACGAACTTCTCGCCGCCGTCACGGAAGTTCTTCACGATGGAGAAGAGGTAGTCCCAGCGGCCGGCGTTCAACCCCGAGGCGTGGTCGCGGAGTTCGTAGAGGATCTCCTCCATCTCGTACGCGGCCGTGATCGTCTCGATGAGGACGGTGGCGCGGACGGTGCCCTGCGGGATGCCGACGTAGTCCTGGGCGAAGACGAACACGTCGTTCCAGAGGCGGGCCTCCAGGTGCGACTCGGTCTTCGGGAGGTAGAAGTACGGGCCCTTGCCGAGGTCGAGCAGCCGCTGGGCGTTGTGGAAGAAGTACAGGCCGAAGTCGACGAGCGCGCCGGGGACCGGCTTGCCGTCGGCGTCGACGAGGTGGCGCTCGTCGAGGTGCCAGCCGCGCGGGCGCATGACGACCGTCGCCAGTTCCTCGTTCGGACGCAGGGCGTACGACTTGCCGGTCCGCGGGTCGGTGAAGTCGATGTTCCGGGTGTACGCGTCGGCCATGTTCACCTGGCCGAGGACCACGTTCTCCCACGTCGGCGCCGAGGCGTCCTCGAAGTCCGCGAGCCAGATCTTCGCGCCGGAGTTGAGGGCGTTGATCGTCATCTTGCGATCGGTGGGACCGGTGATCTCGACGCGGCGGTCGTTCAGGGCGGCCGGCGACGGGGCCACCTTCCAGGAGTCGTCGGCGCGGATCGCGGCGGTTTCCGGGAGGAAGTCGAGCGTGGAGGTGCGGGCGATCTCGGCGCGGCGCTCCGCACGGCGGGCGAGGAGCTCGTCACGCCGGGGCGTGAACAGCCGGTGCAGCTCGGCCACGAAGGCGAGGGCCGCTTCCGTGAGGACCTCGTCCTGGCGGGGCAGGGGCTCGGCGTCGACGATGGCCAGCGGGGACGGCGCTGGTGCGGACATGAGCTGTCACTTCCTTCGGCGGGGGCGCTTCTAAAAAGTGGATACTAGTTTCCTCATGGTGGAAGTTCAATCTTTTGTTGATGTCGAGATGATTCGGGTCGATGCCACGAGGTGGACGAGCTCATTCGAGGTGGACGAGGTCGGTCTCCGTGTCGATGTCGTACGGCCGCGCCACGTCCCCGCACTCGACGAGCGTGATCGCGTCGCCGTGGGCCCTCAGATACGCGCGTGCCCCTCGGTCGCCGGTGGCGGTCGCCGCGATGCCCGCCCAGTGATCGGCGCCGAAGAGAACGGGGTGGCCCCGCTCGCCGTCGTACGCCGCCGCAGCGAGCGACGCGCCCGACTCGTACGCGCCGAGCACGCGGGCCACGGCCTCCGGTCCGATTCCCGGCTGGTCGACGAGCGAGACCAGGACGGCCTCGGCGCCCGTCCCGGCCAGCGACCCCAGTCCGGCCCGCAACGACGAGCCCATGCCCTCGGTCCAGGACGGGTTGTCCACCAGTACGCAGCCGGACAGGTCGGCCCGGGCGCGTACGGCTGCCGCCTCGGCGCCCAGGACCACATGGATCCGCGAGCAGCCGCCTGCCCGCAGCACCGCGACCGCGTGTTCGACCAGAGGCCGGCCGCGGTGGGGCAGCAGGGCCTTCGGCCGTCCGCCGAGGCGCCGACCGCCGCCGGCGGCGAGCAGAAGCCCGACGACCCCGACGGCCTGGTCCGTGGCCTGCCCCCTGCCGGGGCGTGTGTGGTGCGTCATGCCCCCTGCATACCCGACCCGGCGCGGGAGCGCCCCCGTCCGGGGGCGGTCCGGTGTGATCTCGACGGACTGAATTTCGGTCCGTGGAGTGGCGCTCGCCACACTGTTGGCGTTTACTGTCCCGCGCCACCCCGGCGCCCGACCGACGCCACGGGGTGGTGGGGCGTGCGACGGCGTACGACCGGGGCTCGCGCACAAGGGTGTGCGTGAGAGGGGGGAGAGCTGTGTTGCGGAGCTTGGGGCAGACGCCAGTGACCGGCAGTGACGAGGATCCGAGGGTGACGGAGCTGCGCTCAGCCGTGTCCCGGCTGCGGCGCGAACTCGCCGCGCATCCCGCCGAGTTCCCCGACCGGGTCATCGCCGAGGACGAGTTGGCGGCGCTCGCCGCGATGGCGGTCAGTGGGATGCCCGAGGTCCCTCGTCTACGGCGGTCCCTGCTGCTGATCGCGGGTTCCATCGGCTCGGTCAGCGCGCTGTCTCGCGGCCTGGCGGACGTGCGCACGGCGGTGGAGCTGTTCGGGGAGCCGCCGCGGCGGTGAATCCGTCCCCACCTCCCGTGCCGCAACTGGGGCCCGCCGTCGATCTGCCGCTGCAGGTCGGCGACCTCACTCTTGGTCAGACCTGCCTTTTTCGCCAGGGCCGCGATCGTGCTCTGGAGTTCGGTCGATGCGGACGTCGGCCCTGCCGGACCGAGCACGGCCATGGCGGGGCCTTCCGCCCGGCACGCCGAGAGCACGCTCCCCCACTCTCGGCTTCGCTCGAGCGGGAGGGGCCCCATGCCGCCGCCCGGCCCGCCCTCCGGCCGGACGACGGGACTTTCGCAACACGCCCTAGCCATATGTAAGGGCAATTTCGATGACCCTTTTCTGGACTCTTCGGCTAACTCATCAGTTGTTCGTGCCCGAGCTTGCCAAGGCCTCCGAGAGTTCCGCCGCCACCTGTTGCAGTACCGGCACGATGCGTTCCGTCGCGGTCTCCGTGACGCGGCCCGCCGGCCCGGAGATCGAAATCGCCGCGGCGGTGGGGGAGTTGGGGACCGAGACGGCGAGGCAGCGGACGCCGATCTCCTGCTCGTTGTCGTCGACCGCGTACCCGAGGCTGCGGACGTCGTCGAGCGCCGCGAGGAAACCGTCGGGTGTCGTGATCGTCTTCTCCGTGGCGGCCGGCATGCCCGTACGGGCCAGCAGGGCGCGCACCTCGTCGGCCGGGAGTTCGGCGAGCAGCGCCTTGCCGACGCCCGTGGAGTGCGGCAGCACCCGGCGGCCCACCTCGGTGAACATCCGCATCGAGTGCTTGGACGGCACCTGGGCGACGTACACGATCTCGTCGCCGTCGAGGAGTGCCATGTTCGCCGTCTCGCCGGTCTCCTCGACGAGCCGCGCGAGGTAGGGCCGGGCCCAGGTGCCGAGCAGTCGGGACGCGGACTCGCCGAGGCGGATGAGACGGGGGCCGAGGGCGTAGCGCCGGTTGGGCTGCTGGCGTACGTAACCGCAGACGACCAGGGTCCGCATCAGCCGGTGGATGGTCGGCAGGGGCAGTCCGCTGCTCGCGGACAGTTCACTGAGGCCGACCTCGCCGCCGGCGTCCGCCATCCGCTCCAGCAGATCGAAGGCGCGCTCGAGGGACTGGACACCGCCACTGGACGAGGACGACTTGGCGGAGTCGGTGGTGCTGGCGCTGGACGTCGGCACGGGCGCGGGTCCTTTCGATGTGGCAGGCAGGGACGCAGCCTACCGGGCAGTTCGTTGACTGCTCGCTTATGCGTCACTATGTTCTGCTCAGTGGAATTCTAATTCCGAGTTGTGAAAACATCCAGAGTGGATGGAGGGTGTAACGGGGGGGGTGCCCTTGACGGTGCCGGGATCTGAATGAAGACTCCTTCAACAGAACGTTGAATTCCGTTACGTGGAAGTGCGCGGAAGTTACGTGGAAGTGAAGAGCGGTACGGCGAGAGGGGTCCGGGTGTCCGACGCTGAACTGGTGCTGCGCTCGACGCGCGTCATCACGCCCGAGGGAACGCGTCCCGCGGCGGTGGCGGTCGCGGGCGGCACGATCACGGCCGTCCTCCCGTACGACGCCGACGTACCGTCCGGCGCCCGTCTGGAGGACTTCGGCGACGACGTCCTGCTGCCCGGCCTGGTCGACACTCACGTGCACGTCAACGACCCGGGCCGTGCCCACTGGGAGGGCTTCTGGACCGCCACGCGCGCGGCGGCGGCCGGGGGCATCACCACCCTCGTCGACATGCCCCTCAACTCGCTCCCGCCGACCACGACGGTCGACCATCTGCGCACCAAGCAGCGGGTCGCCGCCGGCAAGGCGCACATCGACGTCGGCTTCTGGGGCGGCGCCCTGCCCGACAACGTCAAGGACCTGCGCCCCCTGCACGACGCCGGTGTCTTCGGCTTCAAGGCGTTCCTGTCGCCGTCCGGCGTGGACGAGTTCCCGCACCTCGACCAGGGCGAGCTCGCCCGGTCCCTCGCCGAGATCGCCGGCTTCGGCGGACTGCTCATCGTGCACGCCGAGGACCCGCACCACCTCGACGCGGCCCCCCAGCAGGGCGGCCCCAAGTACGCCGACTTCCTCGCCTCACGCCCGCGCGACGCCGAGGACACCGCCATCGCGGCCCTCATCGCCCAGGCGGGGCGGTTCGGCGCTCGCGTCCACGTCCTCCATCTGTCGTCGAGCGACGCGCTGCCGCTGATCGCCGCGGCCAAGCGGGACGGCGTACGGATCACGGTCGAGACCTGCCCGCACTACCTCACGCTCACCGCCGAGGAGGTCCCGGACGGGGCCAGCGAGTACAAGTGCTGCCCGCCCATCCGGGAGTCCGCCAACCAGGACCTTCTCTGGCAGGCACTGGCGGACGGCACGATCGACTGCGTGGTCACCGACCATTCCCCGTCGACAGCCGACCTGAAGACCGACGACTTCGCCACCGCCTGGGGCGGCATCTCCGGTCTCCAGCTGAGCCTCGCGGCCGTCTGGACGGAGGCCCGCGAGCGCGGCCACGGCCTGGAGGACGTGGTGCGCTGGATGTCGACGCGTACGGCCGACCTCGTGGGCCTGGGCAGCAGGAAGGGCGCGATCGAGCCCGGCCGCGACGCCGACTTCGCCGTTCTCGCCCCCGACGAGACGTTCACCGTCGACCCGGCAGCCCTCCAGCACCGCAACCGCGTCACGGCGTACGCCGGCAAGACCCTGTACGGCGTCGTCAGGTCCACGTGGCTGCGCGGTGAACGCATCGTCGCCGACGGCGAGTTCACCGAACCGAAGGGACGACTCCTCACGCGTACGCCCTGATTCACACCCGTACGCCCTCATCACCTCGACCCGCGCCCGCAGCAGCCGACTCCCGAAAGGCAGAACCGATCACCGTGACGGCGATTGTGAACTTCACCGGCGACGCGAACCCGTACGGCGGCGGTGACCCGTACGCGGACTACCGCACCGCCGACTTCCCCTTCACCCAGTACGCCAACCTCGCCGACCGCCGGCTCGGCGCCGGTGTCATCGCCGCCAACGACGAGTTCTTCGCCCAGCGCGAGAATCTGCTGCTGCCGGAGCGCGCCGAGTTCGACCCCGAGCACTTCGGGCACAAGGGCAAGATCATGGACGGCTGGGAGACCCGCCGGCGCCGTGGCGCCTCCGCCGAGCACCCCTGGCCGACGGCCGACGACCACGACTGGGCGCTGGTCCGCCTCGGCGCACCCGGCGTCATCCGCGGCATCGTCGTCGACACGGCCCACTTCCGCGGCAACTACCCGCAGGCGGTGTCGGTGGAGGCCACCTCGGTGCCGGGCTCCCCGTCGCCGGAGGGCCTGCTGGCCGACGACGTGAAGTGGACGACGCTGGTCCCTCGTACGCCGGTCGGCGGCCACGCGGCGAATGGTTTCTCCGTCTCGGTCGAACAGCGCTTCACCCACCTGCGCGTCAACCAGCACCCCGACGGCGGCATCGCCCGCCTGCGCGTCCACGGCGAGGTCGTACCGGACCCGGAGTGGCTCGCCGTCCTCGGCACGTTCGACGTGGTCGCCCTGGAGAACGGCGGCCAGGCGGAGGACGCCTCCAACCTCTTCTACTCACCCGCCACCAACACCATCCAGCCCGGTCGCGCCCGCGTGATGCACGAGTGCTGGGAGACCCGCCGCCGCCGCGACCAGGGCAACGACTGGATCCGCTACCGCCTCGCCGCCCAGTGCGAGATCCGTGCCGTGGAGATCGACACCGCGTATCTGAAGGGCAACGCGGCAGGCTGGGCCAGGCTCTCGGTGAAGGACGGCGAGGACGGCCACTGGCGGCAGATCCTCCCCCGCACCCGCCTCCAGCCCGACACCAACCACCGCTTCGTCCTCGACGCCCCCGTCGTGGCCACCCACGCCCGCATAGACATCTACCCGGACGGCGGAATCTCCCGCCTCCGCCTGCACGGCTCACTGACGGAGGACGGCAGGACCCGCTTGGCGACGCGCTATCAGGAGTTGGGTGCCTGAGTGCTTTTAGGGGGCGTGCAGCGTCTGCGGGGGCGCGTGGAACTGCGGAGTCGGGGCCACCGATGAGTTGCGCGCCCCGGTGGGGTCTGTACTCATGACAGCAGACCCCACCACAGAAGAAGGCATCCCCATGGGCAAGCTCACCCTCACCTCCTTCGTCACCCTCGACGGCGTCTACCAGGCCCCCGGCGGTCCCAACGAGGACCGCCGCGACGGCTTCGAATACGGCGGCTGGGTCGTCCCCTACGGCGACGAGGACTTCGGCCGGTTCATCGACGGAGTCTTCGGTCGCGTAGGCGCCTTCCTCCTGGGCCGCAGGACCTACGACATCTTCGCCGCGCACTGGCCGAAGGTCACCGAGCCCGCCGACCCGGTCGCGGGCAAGCTCAACACCCTCCCCAAGTACGTCGTTTCCAACACCCTCACGAACCCCGAGTGGAGCGGCACGACCGTGCTCTCCGGTGACCTCGCCAAGGAGGTCACCGCCCTCAAGGAGCGCACCGACGGCGAGGTCCAGGTCCACGGCAGCGGCGATCTGGCCCAGTCGCTGCTCGCCCTCGACCTGGTCGACACCGTGCATCTGCTGACCTTCCCGGTGGTGCTCGGCGCGGGCCGCCGCCTCTTCGCGGACGGCGGGGTCCCGACCGCCTTCCGGCATGCCGGCGGCAGCATCACGGCCAGCGGCGTCTCGATCCAGACCTACGACCTGGCGGGCCGCCCGGAGTTCGGCACCTACGAACTCCCGGAGAACGCCTGACCTGCGACGGGACGGCCCGCGGTCGGGGCGACCCAGGGACGGTCGGGGAACGTCTCCTTGGTCGGGGAGTCGCCCTTCGGCAGGCCGGGAAGGCCGTCGGGTCGGTGTTGGGGTAGTCGCAGACGGTGCCCCGGCCCTGCGGGGCGGGTGCCCCGGATCCACTGCGGGTTCCGGCCGCGCAGCCTGTCGAGGTACTCCCAGCCGTACTGGTCAACACGCTCCTGGCCGCGCTGACCGTACCGCTCGCGGCGGGCGGAACCGCCCACTCTCACCGTCTACGCCGGCGGAGACTCCTTCCGCGGCCAGATCGACGACGATAGGATACAGTTCCAATTTGAACAAATGAAGAGGTGTGATGTGAGTCATGCGCGAGGGCTGAACGAGGAGGAGAAGCGTGCCTGGACGGCCTTCACGACCGCGCACGCACTCCTGTATCGACGACTGGAGCAGCGGCTGAAGAGCGACTTCGGCCTGTCCGGCCTGCAGTACGAGATCCTCGCCCGGCTCAGTGGGGCCCCGGACCGGGAGATGAGGATGGCCGAGCTGGCGGGCGCCCTGGTGAACTCCAAGAGCGGGCTGACCTACCAGATCGGGCAGATGGAGAAGGCCGAGCTGGTGCGCAGGCGGTCCTGTCCGAGCGACGAGCGCGCTGTCTACGCCGTACTCACCGACGAGGGCATGGCCCTGCTGGAGCGAGCGGCGCCAGGCCATGTGGAGCTGGTCAGGGAACTCCTCTTCGATGCCCTCACTCCCGACCAGGTACGAGCACTCGCCGACGGCCTCGGCGAAGCGAGCCGTCGCATGGCCGCCGGACCTGGCGCGACGCGCGCTCACGGGACCGACAGGGCGACGCGCTCGGGACATGGCTTCGAGATCGCTGCCGCCCTCAAGGCATGAAGGGCCACCACGGCTGTTGCTCACCCTGATTGCCGTGCCGCCCGCGGCGGGGCGACGAGGGTGCCGTCGGCGCCGTTGAGGAAAGAAAGTGCAGGTCGCCGGAGCCCGTGTGGACCATATCGCTGCCCGGGCCAAGGCCGACAAACGGGCGATCCACGACTGCTTCCGCGACAAGAACAAGCCCTTCGCCGGCGTCCTCGCTGTGGGGTCGGTGTGGGGGGCGGCCTTGTCGATCTGGAGTGCCGCCGCCCTGCTCGTTGCCGGCGACGTGGAGCACCTCGGACTCCGGCCCGTAGGACGGCATCGGCAGCGCCCGCTGCAGGTACCGGCCGGACAGCGGTGCACTGGGCCACATGCTGAGCGAGAGGGTGGGAGCGATCGCTGCGGACCACCACGCACGGCCTGTGTGTCGCCCGTGCTGTTTGCCGCCGGGAGCCGGATGTGACCGCAGGCTCCCGGCGGACCGTACAGGCTTCCTCAGCAGCTGTAGTTGATCAGGTCGAACGACCTGTAGTGGTCGGCCGTGTAGTAGTCCTCCTGGTGCTCCTCACCGGTGACGATGCGGCGAGCTCCGCGCGTAGAGGAGCCAGGAGTGATGACGGTGTACTCGTGGTAGTAGCCAGTGGGCCGGCTGGGAAGGATGCGCTCGCGGTTCCGGAAGACAGTCCCGTCCTGGGAGTACGGGTAGGGACCGCCCTGGGCGATCAGGTTGAGGGTGGTGTACGCCTGGGAGGGCAGGTCGCTGTAGCAGATGCTGCCGACCGCGGCGGCCGCCGGGGTCGCTGTGACGGTGCCGCCGACGAGGAGCGCGGACAGGACAGCGGCTGCGGCGCCGATGCGAGTGATCTGTGGGGGGAATCTCATGCCCACATGATGACGCGCGTAGACGCTGGCATGTCAATGACAAGCAAGCGGAATTTCCCATCAAGTCCGGTGAGTTTTCCGGACGTTAACTTCGTGGATCGGTGGCTCTACGAAGTCTCCATGACCGTCTTGGCCTGGCGTCGTCGTTCGGTGCCGGCGATGCCTCCAGGATGGCCGTCCTGGAGGCGTTCGTATGCCTGCTCCGCCCTGGAGCGGGCGTCCCCGTCGCAACTCGGCCAAGGCTGGACCCAGACGTCGGAGGCCGGTCGTCAGGACTTCCGGCTCTCGGCCGCCGCGAACAACGCGATGGCCAGGACGATCAGCGCGATGCTCACATAGATCTCGTAGCCGTCCAGGGTGCTCCACCGCTGCGTCACCCCCCATCGCAGCTTGCCGGTGAGCTCGTACACGAGACCGCCGGAGCCCTGCAGCAGGGCGATGAACCCGAGAAACTCCAACAACTGCTTCATGTGCAGGATCCTCGCCCCGCGGCCCCCCACTCACATCGGCCGCGGGGCGAGGCCCGCCCGACCGGAGTCCCCGTTCGTGCGCGGGCGGAGCGTCGAAAGTCGAGAAGGTCACGACTTTGGTCGCGATCCTCGGCACGGGGAGATGTCGGGTGCCGTCTCTGCATAGATTTGTCGACCGTGAGTGGTGACAAGCCGGTACCGGAGCCCCCGACCTTCCCGGGGCGGCGCTGGCTGCATCCCTCGGCCGTACTCGATCCCGCCCCGCAGCCGGACGTCGACCCTCCCGGACGGCGGTCCGCGCGTTCCGGCCGGCCCCGGCGCACCGCCCGCGACTGGGTCGTCGACTTCACCTGTTTCCTGCTGGCCGTGTTCATCGGCCTGTTGACCACGGACACGGTGCGCAACGAGCCCGACCTGCCGCAGGCAGTCGCCGTCCTCGACCAGGTGCTGGGCGCGCTCGCCTGCGCCGCGGTCTGGCTGCGCCGCCGCTGGCCGGTCGGGCTCGCCGTGGCGTTGGTCCCGGTCTGTTTCGCGTTCAACACCCCGGACGGCGCCGGCCTGGTCGCCCTCTTCACCGTGGCCGTGCACCGGCCCTTCCGGTACGTGGCCTGGTTGGCGGCCGTCTCCGTCGCACTGACCCCGGTGTTCTTCCGGCTGCGCCCCGACCCCGATCTGACCTACCCCTGGGCGGTCTTCCTCGACGTGCTGCTCACCACAGCGGCCGTCGGCTGGGGCATGTTCGTGCGCTCCAAGCGGCAGTTGATACTGAGCTTCCGGGACCGTGCCCGGCGGGCCGAGACGGAGGCGGTACTACGGGCCGAGCAGGCACAGCGACTCGCCCGTGAGGCCATCGCCCGGGAGATGCACGACGTGCTGGCCCACCGCCTGACGCTGCTCAGCGTGCACGCGGGCGCCCTGGAGTTCCGGCCCGACGCGCCCCGGGCGCAGATCGCCCGCGCGGCCGGCGTCATCCGGGAGAGCGCCCACGAGGCCCTGCAGGACCTGCGGGAGATCATCGGGGTGCTGCGCGCGGGCGAGCCCGACGACGCGGGCCGACCGCAGCCGACGCTCGCCGCGCTGGACACCCTGGTCGCCGAGTCCCGCGAGGCCGGCATGAAGGTCGTCCTCGACAACCGCGTCACCGACCCCGCCGCCGTTCCCGCCTCCGTCGGCCGTACCGCGTACCGCATCGCCCAGGAGTGCCTGACCAACGCCCGCAAACACGCCCCCGGCGCCGAGGTCACCGTCGCGGTGTCGGGCGCCCCGGGCGACGGACTCACCGTCACCGTGCGCAACCCGGCTCCGCCGGCGGACGTCCCGCCCGTCCCCGGCTCGGGCCAGGGACTCATCGGCCTCACCGAGCGGGCGACGCTCGCCGGGGGCCGGCTGGAGCACTGGCCCGACGGCGACGGCGACGGCGACGGCGGCTTCGTGGTACGGGCCTGGCTGCCCTGGGGCTGAGAACGATGTGCGTCACGCCATCATCTCCTCGGGCATGATGGCCAGTTGGCTCGTACGCACCATCCGACGCGTACGAGCCGTTCGGCACCGGGCGCCTCGGGAGGGACAGCAGCGTGAGTTTCGGGGGACACCATCCGTACCATCCACCCCAGCCGCCGAACGGAGGACCGTACCCCCCGCCCCCGGGACCGTACGGGCCCCCGTACCCGCAGCCGTATCCGTACGTGCCGCAGCGGCCCCCCTCCCTCTGGCAGCGGTTGCGTGAGGACGAATGGCCGCCGCTCGGACAGCTCCTGAGCAGTCCGCGGCTGAACGGCTGTGTATGGGCGATGGCGGTCCTGTGCGCGTGGCCGCTGGTGGTCGCCGTGCTGGTCGGCTATCCACTGGCCCGCTCGGCCCGCCGCCCGGCCCGGCGGATCTTCCCCTCCTATGGCCGGAACCGCGTCTCCTATGGCGGGAACCGCGTCGTGGAACCCGAGGTGCGACGGGTGCAGAAGACCCGGGCCTGGACGGCGACCGCCATGTCCCTGTTGATCCTGGCGGCGTACGGCAAACCCGAGGACGTGGACCAGGCGCAGCAGCAGTTCATGTTGCGGCTGACCATCACGCCCTGGCTGGTGATGCTCAGCGCGCCCGTGGTCGTCGCCATCCTCTACCGCTGTTCCTCACCGGCTGCGAGACGGGCCATGCGACACCCGCTGCGCACCGCCGGGAAGTCGGCCCTGTGGTACGTCGGCGCCTTCACGATGGTGCCGCTCCTGGGCTTCGCGATGGGGTACGCCGTCGACGCCCTCGAGGACGACACGGGGCCCATCCGTCTGGCGCCGTTCCTGATCACCGTGCCGTTCCT
Source organism: Streptomyces capitiformicae (assembly GCF_002214185.1). Classification (NCBI taxonomy): domain Bacteria; kingdom Bacillati; phylum Actinomycetota; class Actinomycetes; order Kitasatosporales; family Streptomycetaceae; genus Streptomyces; species Streptomyces capitiformicae. The sequence goes on from NZ_CP022161.1 coordinate 6,599,139, forward strand.
CTGGATGCTGCTGTTCGTTGTCTTCGCCTCCGGCCCCGCCGTGCGCAGCGGCTTCAACACCGCCGATGCGCACGCCGCGCTCCCGGCGCTGCTCACCGGCGTCCTGGTGTGGGAGTTCGCCGTCATCGGCTTCGCCATGGGCGGACTGCCGCCCGGCCCGCCCCTCGTGCAGTTCGCCGCCCTCCTCGGCGGCCCCGCCTCGGTCACGGCGGTGGCCTGGTGGGAGATCCACCGCCTGCGCATCCGGTACGGGGTACGGCTGCGCGGCTAGGGCGTGTTGCGAAAGTGCCGTCGTCGCCCGGAGGGCGGTCCCGCGGGCGTCAGGTGCATGGTGTCGCGGGGCAGACGGGAATGTGACGACAGGCCGTGGGGGGGCGCCCAGGCAGGCGTCCGTCAGGTCGTACGCGGCACCACGCGCTGCCCCGCCGACCCGTACACCCACGCCGACGCCTCGTCGATGAACTCGCCGGGGAAGCCGAGGCGGAAGCCGGTGGGCTCCTCCAACCGGGCCAGCAGTTCCTCGGGCAGGACGAGTCGGGCGGCGCCGAGGTTGTCCATGAGCTGCTCGACCCGGCGGGCGCCGAGGATGGGGTGCACGGCGGGGGAGTGGGCCATGGTCCAGGCGATGGCCACCTGCGCCGGGGTGGCGTCGAGCTCGTCCGCGGCCGTCTGCACGGCCTCCGCCACCGCGCGCTCCCGCTCCCCGATCGCCTCGGCGGACAGCCGCGTCGCGGTGCCGGGGGCCACCCCGCCCGGCCGGGTGTACTTGCCGGACAGGATCCCGTTCTGCAGCGGACTCCAGGCCGCGACCGACATCCCGAACGCCTCCGCCATCGGCAACAGCTCACGCTCGATGTCCCGGTTGAGCAGGCTGTACGGCACCTGGAGCGCCGACAGCGGTGACCAACCCCGCCATTCGGCGAGGGTGTTGGCACGCGAGACCACCCAGGCCGGCGCGTCCGAGATACCGACGTACAGCACCTTCCCGGACCGTACGGCGTCGTCGAGTGCGCGCATCGTCTCCTCGACCGGAGTGTTCCGGTCCCAGATGTGCACCCAGTAGATGTCGACGTAGTCGGTGCCCAGGCGCCGCAGGCTCGTCTCCAGGGACAGCGCCAGGTTCTTGCGGTGGTTGCCCGCGGCGTTGGGGTCGGTGCCGTCGCGCGAGACGGTGTACTTGGTGGACAGCACGAACCGGTCGCGCCGCCCCTTGAGCAGCTCGCCGACGATGCGCTCGCTCTCCCCGCCCCGGTAGTTGACCGCGGTGTCGATCACATTGCCGCCGGCCTCCGCGTACACGTCGAGGATCCGCGCGCACTCCTCCCGGGGTGCCCCCACCCCGCCCTGCTCCCCGAACGTCATGGCGCCGAGGAACAGCTCGGAGACGCGGAGCCCGGTCCGGCCCAGGAGTCGGTAACGCACCCAAAACCTCCGTCAGTTGACTGCCGTACCGGCCGACACTAACGGGTCGGCGCACAACAACGAGGCGGTCCGTGCGACGCGTCATTACCGTAGGGCCCCATGACCGATATCCGAACGGTGGGCCGATGACCCCGATCCGACTGCTCCTCGTCGACGACGATCCCCTGGTACGCGCCGGACTGTCCCTCATGCTGGGCGGCGCCGATGACATCGAGATCGTGGGCGAGGCCGCCGACGGCGACGAGGTGGACGCCCTCGTCGACCGTACGCGCCCCGACGTCGTCCTCATGGACATCCGGATGCCCACGCTCGACGGCCTCTCCGCCACCGAACGGCTCCGAGGCCGCGCGGACGCGCCCCAGGTCGTCGTCCTGACCACCTTCCACGCCGACGACCAGGTCCTGCGCGCCCTGCGCGCGGGCGCCGCCGGGTTCGTCCTCAAGGACACTCCGCCCGCCGAGATCGTCGAAGCGGTGCGGCGCGTCGCCACCGGCGACCCCGTCCTCTCACCCGCCGTCACCCGCCAGCTCATGGCCCACGCCGCCGGCACCGCCCCCGACCCCCGCACCACCACCGCCCGTTCCCGCGTCGCCGCCCTCAACGACCGCGAACGCGAGGTCGCCGTCGCCGTCGGCCGGGGTGCCTCCAACGCCGAGATCGCCGCCGAACTCTTCATGAGCGTCGCCACCGTCAAGACCCACGTCTCCCGCATCCTCGCCAAGCTCGACCTCAACAACCGCGTACAGATCGCCCTGCTCACGTACGACGCCGGGCTGTTGGAGGACGAGGAGCGCTAGGGGTGTTTTCAAAGCCCGGTACAGCACCCACGGCGCACTCCGGGCGGAATTCGGGGTACGGGGCGGGCACTTGTGGGTGGGGTCGGACGTTGTGACGGGTGAGGGGGCACCCATGGGGAATGTGGAAGTGATCGACCTGGGGGCGTACGGGACGCGGTTCACCGAGGACCCGTACCCCGTGTACGCGGAGCTGCGCGCGAAGGGCCCGGTGCACCGGGTGCGGCTTCCGATGCCCGACAAGCAGCACGAGATGTGGCTCGTGGTCGGTTACGAGGAGGCGCGGGCGGCGCTCGCCGACCCCCGGCTGTCGAAGGACGGCTCCAAGACCGGGGTCACGTTTCTCGACGAAGAGCTGATCGGGAAGTATCTGCTGGTCAGCGACCCACCGGACCACACCCGGCTGCGCAAGCTGATAGCCCGCGAGTTCACGCCGCGGCGGGTCGAGCAGCTGCGGCCGCGGGTGCAGGAGATCACCGACTCGCTGCTCGACGCGATGCTGCCGCTCGGCCACGCCGACCTGGTGGACTCGTTCGCCTACCCGCTGCCGCTCACCGTCATCTGCGAGCTGCTCGGTGTGCCAGAGTTCGACCGGGCGGCGTTCCGCAAGCTGTCGACGGAGGTGGTGGCGCCCACCAACGGCGAGACCGAGTACGACGCGTTCGTCCAACTCGCCACCTATTTACGGGAGTTGGTCGAGGACAAGCGCTGCTCCCCACCCGCTGACGACCTGCTGAGCGCGCTGATCCGGACGACGGACGAGGACGGCGACCGCCTGTCACCGGACGAACTGCGCGGCATGGCCTTCATCCTGCTCATCGCCGGCCACGAGACGACGGTCAACCTCATCACCAACGCCGTCCACGCCCTGCTCACCCGCCCCGCTCAACTCGCCGAGGTGAGGGCCGACATGAGCCTCCTCGACGCGGTCGTGGAGGAAACGCTGCGCCACGAGGGCCCGGTGGAGAACGCGACGTTCCGCTACGCCGCCGAGCCCCTCGACATCGCCGGTACGGCCGTGGCGGCGGGCGAGTCGGTGATGGTCGGCCTGGCCGCCGCCGACCGCGACGGCACCCGCTTCCCCGCCCCGGACCACTTCGACCTCCACCGCGACACCCGCGGCCACCTCGCCTTCGGCCACGGCATCCACTTCTGTCTCGGCGCACCGCTGGCCCGCCTGGAGGCCCGCGTCGCCCTGCGCGCACTCCTGGACCGCTGCCCCGACCTCGCCCTCGACGCCCCACCGGGCGCCTGGCTGCCGGGAATGCTGATACGGGGCGTACGCAGCCTGCCCGTGCGTTGGTGAGTGTCCGCATGCTGCGCACCGCGGAGATCGCGGCGGAGCTGCCCCGCCCGCCGAGCGCCGGGCGGGGTCACCATCAGACGCCGAGACCCGCGCGGTACGCCTGCTCGTCCGGACCGTGCCGGCGCCCGTCCGCTCAGTCGCGTCCGCCCGCTATCTCGCCGACGTTCACTGGTCTCTGCTCCAGGCGGGACAGCTCGCATGCCTCGGCGACACGGAGGGCCTGGAGGGCCTCACGGCCGTCACAGGGGTTGGCCCGCTCACCGCGGACCACCTCGACGAAGGCGGCGAGCTCGGCCTCGTAGGCGGAGGCGAAACGCTCCAGGAAGCCCGTCCACGGCTTGTCGGCGGGCGGCGGCCCGGTCGGCTCCGTGGACGCGACCGGCGTACGGTCGTCCAGCCCGACCACGACGGTGTCCAGCTCCCCGGCCAGCTCCATGCGCACGTCGTAGCCCGCCCCGTTCACGCGCGCCGCCGTGGCCGTCACGAGGGTGCCGTCCTCCAGCGTCAGCACGGCGGCCGCCGTGTCGAGGTCGTGCGCCTCCCGGAACATCGGATGCCCGATGTCCGACCCGGTGGCGTACGCCGTGGCGACCTCACGCCCCGTCACCCACCGCACGATGTCGAAGTCGTGGATCAGGCAGTCCCGGAAGATGCCCCCGGACACCGGCAAGTACTCTGCGGGCGGTGGCGTCCGATCGGCCGTCAGCGCCCGTACGGTGTGCAGTCGCCCGAGCCGGCCGGACCGCACGGCCTCGCGCGCGGTGACGTAACCGGAGTCGAAGCGGCGCTGGAAGCCCATCTGCAGCACGGTTCCCGCCGAGTCGACCTCGGCGAGCGCGTTTAAGGTGCCCGGCAGGTCCACCGCGATGGGTTTCTCGCAGAACACCGGGAGTCCCGAGCGCGCTGCCCGACCGATCAGTTCGCCGTGGGCCGAGGTCGCGGCCGTGATGACCACGGCGTCCACGCCCCAGGTGAAGATCTCGTCCACCCCCGGTGCCACCGTCTCGCCCAGGCGATCCGCCAGGTCATGGGCCCGGGCCGGGTCGACATCCGTAATGATCAAGGAGCCGACATCACGGTGACGGCTGAGCGTGGTCGCGTGAATCGTCCCGATCCGACCAGCTCCGATGAGTCCGATGCGCATGGGAACAAAGTGGGCTCGTACCCGCCGCTGTGTCAATGCTTTGTCCGGACAACCGAACTACGCAACTTCCCGTCAACAACCACCGGGGCTACGCTCGGCCCGTGCCGAAACCAGAAGTGGATCCGACCGTGTCGCTCCAGCTCAGCGTCGACCGCAGCAGCCCGGTCCCGCTCTACTTCCAGCTGTCCCAGCAGTTGGAGGCCGCGATCGAGCACGGCGAGCTGACGCCGGGCAGCCTGCTGGGCAACGAGATCGAGCTGGCCGCACGCCTGGGCCTGTCCCGCCCGACCGTCCGCCAGGCCATCCAGTCCCTCGTCGACAAGGGCCTGCTCGTACGTCGTCGGGGCGTCGGCACCCAGGTCGTCCACAGCCAGGTCAAGCGCCCCCTGGAGCTCAGCAGCCTCTACGACGACCTCGAAGCCGCCGGCCAGCGCCCCGCCACCCGTGTCCTGGTCAACACCACCGTCGCCGCCTCCGCCGAGGTGGCCGCTGCCCTCGCCGTCGCCGAGGGCAGCGAGGTACGCCGCATCGAACGCCTCCGCCTCGCCCACGGCGAACCCATGGCCTACCTATGCAACTACCTCCCCCTGGACCTCCTGGACCTCGACTCCTCCCAACTGGAAGACACCGGCCTCTACCGCCTCATGCGCACCGCAGGCATCACCCTCCACAGCGCCCGCCAAACAATCGGCGCGAGAGCGGCAACCTCAGAGGAGGCCGACCGCCTGGGAGAACCGCAGAACGCCCCGCTGCTGACCATGCAACGCACGACCTTCGACGACACAGGCAGAGCAGTCGAATACGGCACCCACATCTACCGGGCGTCCCGCTATTCGTTCGAGTTCCAGCTACTCGTGCGGCCCTGAGGTGCCGGGGAAGCTTTCTGGGAAGGGGCTCACCCCCGCTTTTGAGGGCGCGGGGCTGTGTCGATTTGCGGCTCCGCCGCGTGGGCGCGACCAGCCCCCACCGATCCGCGCCCGAAACACAACCAAGGGCACCCCCCGCCCCCACGGGGCACCAAGCGGAGCGTTGAGGCAGAATCGGCCCGATGAGCACTTACCGCGACTTCACCCACCGCGGCTCCGCGCGGGCCACCGTCCTGCGGACCGTGGGAACGCGCGAGCGCCGCTCCCACCTGACGGCCCCCCGCGTCCCCACCGTCGGCATCGACATCGGCGGCACGAAGGTGATGGCGGGCGTCGTGGACGCCGACGGCAACATCCTGGAGAAGCTCCGCACGGAGACCCCGGACAAGTCGAAGAGCCCCCAGGTCGTCGAGGACACCATCACGGAGCTGGTCCTGGACCTCTCCGACCGGCACGACGTGCACGCGGTCGGCATCGGCGCCGCGGGCTGGGTCGACGCGGACCGCAACCGCGTCCTGTTCGCCCCCCACCTGTCCTGGCGCAACGAGCCGCTGCGTGACCGCCTCGCCGGCCGCCTCGCCGTGCCCGTCCTGGTCGACAACGACGCCAACGCCGCCGCCTGGGCCGAGTGGCGCTTCGGCGCCGGCCGCGACGAGGACCACCTGGTCATGATCACCCTCGGCACGGGCATCGGCGGCGCCATCCTGGAGGACGGCCAGGTCAAGCGCGGCAAGTTCGGCGTCGCGGGCGAGTTCGGCCACATGCAGGTCGTGCCCGGCGGCCACCGCTGCCCGTGCGGCAACCGCGGCTGCTGGGAGCAGTACAGCTCCGGCAACGCCCTCGTCAGAGAGGCCCGCGAGCTGGCCGCCGCCGACTCCCCGGTGGCGTACGGGATCATCGAGCACGTCAAGGGCAACATCGGCGACATCACGGGGCCGATGATCACGGAGCTCGCTCGCGAGGGCGACGCGATGTGCATCGAACTGCTCCAGGACATCGGCCAGTGGCTCGGCGTCGGCATCGCCAACCTGGCCGCCGCCCTCGACCCGTCCTGCTTCGTCATCGGCGGCGGCGTCTCGGCCGCCGACGACCTGCTCATCGGCCCCGCCCGGGACGCCTTCCGCCGTCATCTCACCGGCCGCGGCTACCGCCCCGAGGCCCGCATCGCCCGCGCCCAGCTCGGCCCCGAGGCCGGCATGGTCGGCGCCGCCGACCTCGCCCGCCTCGTCGCCCGCCGCTTCCGCCGCGCCAACCGGCGCCGGGTGGAGCGCTACGAGCGTTACGCGCGGTACGTGGAGGCCCGCCGCACCACCCAGGACTCCGCATGACCACCGCGGTGCCGCACCAGAGCGCGTCCCCCGACGAACCGGAGCACCCCGTCGAGGACCGCCGCCACAAGATCCGCCGCAGGGCGCTCACCCTGGCGATCATCGTGCTGCTCATCGGCGTACCGGCCGGTTACCTGGTGATCTCCGCCAACCAGAGCCGGGACAGCGGCAAGGACAAGGAGGAGAAGTACTCGGCGACCGGCCTCACCGCGCACTGGCCCTCCCGGCTCCAGCAGCGCCTCTACCGGGTGCCGATCCCGCCGTACTCGATGCACGTCGCGTACTACGAGACGAACAACTGGAGGACCAGCCGTCTGTACGTGCAGTTCTACACGAGCAACGAGGGCCTGGAGCGCTTCCTCAACCAGATCGGCATCAGCACGGACGATCTGGAAGAGAACGAGATCGCCATCAACACCCGCGACCGGGGCATCGTCGGCTGGAAGTTCACCGGCCCCGGCCCCTGGTACGGCCTCGTCCACGAGCAGAAGAACCCCGCGCCCACCCATGACATCGTTGTGAACCGGTCGAACCCGGACCATCCGATGGTGTATCTGGTCTCCCGAACAGTGCCCTGACCTGGGCACATCCCTGGCCGACTGCCCCCGCGCAGAGACGTCGGGGCCGATTGTCAGACCCCGCCCGTAGAGTCGGAGACAGCTGATCAGAGCCGGAGACGGCTCATCCGACTCAAGGGCGGGAGGTGACCGGACGCATGCGAGACATGGCTGTTCCCGAGGCCGACACGGCCGTTCCACCGCGTACGGCCGCCTCCGTACGGCTGGCCGCCGTCTTCCTGCCCGCGCCCCTGCCCCGCCACGGCCGGGTGGCGTTCTGGGACCCGGAGGGCGGGGAGCCGATCTCCGGCGGTCCCGCCGGTCCCGACGGCGGCACGGACCTCACGGTCGTACGCCGGCACGGCTCCGGAGTCCGCAGAAGCACCGTCCCCGCCGTGACCCTGCCCGTCGGAGAGGCCCTGCCGCTGCTGGCCGGGGCCCGGCGCGATCCGGCCGCGCACCCCGCCACGGCCTGCTGGGGTGCCGCCGCTCTGCACGCGCTGCGGCTCGTGGCCCGGGGGCGGCTGCTGCCGGGGCTGACCGCCGAGGGCTTCGACGCCTGGCGGGCGGGACCGCTCGACCCCGACGACATCGCGCACCTCAGGGCCGTCGCCGCAGCCCTGCCGTACGAGGGCCATGCCGTGCCGCTGCCCGGCAAGGGGCCCCTCCGGCTGCCCGAGCCGGAGGCGCTGATGCGGTCCTTCCTGGACGCGGTAGCCGACACCCTTCCGCGCGGCCCGGCGGCGCCGTACGTCTCCGGGAAGCCGTTCGCGGCGAGTGCCGGGCAGCGGCTGCCCGCCGCGCGCGACTGGGCGGCCGAGGTCGCCGCGGGCATGGACGCGGGCGTACGGATCTCACTGCGGCTCGACCTGTCTGCGTATTCGGTGTTTGACCCGTTCGACGACAGCGAAGGCGGACGACGCGCGGGCGCGGCCGTGGTGCAGGTGCACAGCCTCGCCGACCCGACGCTCGTCGTCGACGCGGCCGCGCTGTGGGCGGGGGACGCGGACGCGGCGTTCGGGCCCCGCGCACGCGTGGACGCGGCCCTGGCCGTACGGCGCGCGGCCCGGGTCTGGCCACCGCTGGACCGGCTCGCCGAGCAGGATGTGCCCGATGTCCTCGCCCTCTCCGAGGAGGAGCTCTCCGACCTGCTGGGCGTCGCCGCGACCCGGCTCGGCGCGGCGGGGGTCGCCGTGCACTGGCCCCGGGACCTGGCCCACGACCTGAGCGCCCGGGCCGAGGTGCGCCCGGCGCCCGGTTCGGCCACGGACGGCACCGGCTTCTTCGAGAGCGAGGAACTGCTTCGGTTCCGCTGGCAGTTGGCGCTCGGCGGCGACCCGCTCACCGAGGCCGAGATGGACACCCTCGCCGAGGCCCACCGCCCGGTCGTCCGCCTGCGCGACCAGTGGGTCCTCGTCGACCCGGCCCTCGTCCGCAAGGCCCGCAAACGCGAACTGGGCCTGCTCGACCCGGTGGACGCCCTGTCCGTGGCCCTCACCGGTACCGCCGAGGTCGACGGGGAGACGGTGGAGGCGGTGCCGGTCGGGGCACTGGCCGCACTGCGGGACCGCCTGACGGCCGGCATCGGCACGGTGGACCCACCGCCGGGCCTCGCCGCCACCCTGCGCGACTACCAACTCCGGGGCCTGGCCTGGCTGGACCTCATGACCTCCCTCGGCCTCGGCGGCTGCCTCGCCGACGACATGGGCCTCGGCAAGACGATCACCGTCATCGCCCTGCACCTGCGCCGCTCCCGCCCGCAGCCCACGCTGGTCGTGTGCCCCGCGTCCCTGCTGGGCAACTGGCAGCGGGAGATCACCCGTTTCGCCCCCGGAGTGCCCGTACACCGCTTCCACGGCCCCGACCGCACCCTGGAGAGCCTCGACGGCGGCTTCGTCCTCACCACGTACGGCACGATGCGCTCGACGGCTGCCCGGCTCGCCCAGCAGGAGTGGGGCATGGTCGTCGCCGACGAGGCCCAGCACGTCAAGAACCCTTACTCGGCGACGGCGAAAGCCCTGCGCACGATCCCGACACCGGCGCGGGTCGCCCTCACCGGCACGCCCGTCGAGAACAACCTCTCCGAACTCTGGGCCCTCCTCGACTGGACCACCCCCGGCCTGCTCGGTCCGCTGAAGTCCTTCCGCGCCCGCCACGCCCGCGCCGTGGAGAACGGCGAGGACGAGGAGGCCGTGACCCGCCTCGCCCGCCTGGTCCGACCCTTCCTCCTCCGCCGCAAGAAGTCCGACCCGGGCATCGTCCCCGAACTCCCGCCCAAGACCGAGACCGACCACCCCGTCCCGCTCACCCGCGAACAGGCCGCGCTGTACGAGGCGGTGGTGCGGGAGTCGCTGCTGGCCATCGAGACGGCGGAGGGGATCGCCCGCCGGGGGTTGGTCCTGAAACTCCTGGGCGCCCTGAAGCAGATCTGCGACCACCCGGCGCTGTATCTGAAGGAGGAGGCCGCCGGTGCGGTGGACCGGCTGCCCGTCCGCTCCGGCAAACTGGCTCTCCTGGACGAGCTGTTGGACACACTCCTCTCCGAGGACGGCTCGGCACTGGTCTTCACCCAGTACGTCGGCATGGCCCGCCTGATCACCGCGCACCTCGCCGCACGAGCCGTCCCGGTCGAGTTGCTGCACGGCGGTACGCCGGTCAAGGACCGCGAAGCGATGGTGGACCGCTTCCAGAGTGGGACGACACCGGTACTGGTCCTCTCCCTGAAGGCGGCGGGCACGGGCCTGAACCTCACCCGCGCCGGCCACGTCATCCACTTCGACCGCTGGTGGAACCCCGCCGTCGAGGAACAGGCCACAGACCGCGCCTACCGCATCGGCCAGACCCAGCCCGTCCAGGTCCACCGCCTCATCACCGAGGGCACCATCGAAGACCGCATCGCCGAAATGCTGGAATCCAAGCGAGCCCTCTCCGACGCCGTCCTCGGCTCCGGCGAGGCCGCCCTCACAGAACTGACCGACCGCGAACTGACGGACCTGGTGTCGCTGCGGAGGTCGGCATGAGCGGGATCGAGAAGGAGCCGGAGGCCGTGGAGGGCACGGCTGGGGAGGCGACGCACGAGGGAAGGGCAGGCGCGGGCGTGCCGGACTCCGGGGCCGGGGCACGTCCCGCCGACGCGGCTCGCCAGGCGTTGCGCGCGGCCCGGGAAGGGGTTCGTGGAGGGCCTGAGGGCGCCGACCGCCGGGACTCGGCTTCGGCGCCGCGTGTCGGTGTGGCCCGGGTTCGCGGGGCGGGCCGCCCGGGTGATGTGGCGCGGGAGGCGTTGCGGAGGGCCGTGGAGTCCAAGGCGGCCGGTTCTGAGGAGCCGGTGGGCGAGGATGCTCCCGCCGAGCCGACAGGTATCCGAGCCGGGGAGGGTGCCCCGCCCGGTGCACCGTCGGCTTCCCGACCCGGCGCCCGTCCTGGGGACATCGCCAGGAAGGCCCTGCGGGTCGCACGCGACGCGGCCGAGCGGGCTAGAACGGAGGCCGAGTACGCCGAGGACAGGGAACCCAAGGCCCCCCGCCGAGCGGCCGGTTCGCCGCCACCCCGCGCCCGGGGCTCCCGGACACGACAGGACCCGCCGGGCGACACCTTGGCCCGCGCCGGGGCAGACCGGGCCCGTGACGTCCACGAACTGCTCGCCGGTGCCTTCGAGTTGCCCTCGGAGGGGCCCGCCCCCGACGAGCCGGCACACGACTCCGCCAGCCCTGCCTCCGCCAGCCATGCCTCCGACGGCCCCACCCACGCCTCCGAGCGGCCCGACCCCGACACCCCCGACCACTCCAGTGCCGTCGAGGCCGAGGTAATCCCCCGCGTCCCCCGCACCATGCCCGCCCCTTCCCGAGACGGGGAGCTGCGTCGTACGTTCCCGGCCTTCCCGCCGCGCCCCTCGGCCGAGGGAGGGTTCGCGGAGAGTTGGTGGGGCAACGCGTGGGTCGCGGCTCTGGAAGAAGGCGCCCTGGACGCGGCTCGGCTCGCACGCGGGCGGGCGTATGCCGACAAGGGGCACGTGGACGCGATCACCGTGACGCCGGGGTTGGTGCTGGCGTACGTACACGGAAGCCGTCCCCGGCCGTACCGAGTGCAGCTACGGCTGCGCACGCTGGACGACGACGAATGGGACCGCTTCCTCGACGCGGCGGCCGAACGACCGGCACACATCGCCGCACTGCTGGACAAACAGATGCCCGAGGCCCTCGCCGGAGCGGGCACCCGAACCGGCACCGGCACCCCACGCGCCGTACGCCTGCTGCCCGGCCCCCGTGAGCTCGACCCCCATTGCAGTTGCCCCGACTTCGGGCACCCCTGCAAGCACGCGGCGGCGTTGTGCTACCAGACCGCGCGGCTGCTGGACGAGGACCCGTTCGTGTTGCTGCTTCTGCGGGGCCGGGGCGAGCGTGAGTTGCTCGACGCGCTGTCCCGGCGCAACGCCGCCCGTGCGGCCCGCGCCGCCCAGGAGCAGGAGCCCGCACCGCTCCCCGGCGTCCGGGCCCGTGACGCGCTCGCCCCGCGCACGCTCCCGCCGCTGCCCGCCCCGTTGCCTCCGCCGCCGCATCCGGCACAACCTCCGGTGTATCCGGGCGCGCCCGGCGGCCCCGACCCGTTCGCGTTGGACCAGTTGGCCACCGACGCGGCCGCCCGCGCGCATGCGCTGCTCACCACCGGACGTGATCCGGTGGCGGAGCTGACGCTCTGGCAGGACGCGGTACGGCTGGCCGCCGCCCGGCCCGGCTCCGGTCTCACCGCCACGACCCGCGCCCTGTACTCGTCGCTGGCCGCCGCCACCGGCCGCACCCCGACCGACCTGGCCAGGGCCGTCGCCGCCTGGCGTCAGGGCGGCCTCGAAGGGCTCGCCGTCCTGGAGGAGCCCTGGGACCCGCCGGCGGGCCGTTTCGACCGCGCCCGCCCCCTGCTGCTCGCCGCCGACCTCCCAGCGTTCCGGCCCTCGCGCAACCACCTCACCCACCCGCACGGCCATGTCCAACTCCGCCTGGGCCGCGACGGGTTGTGGTACGCCTACGAGTCCGACCCGGGCCACGACGACTGGTGGCCGAGAGGCACCCCTGACCTCGACCCGGTGGGCGCACTCACCGGCATAGGCACCACCGACGACGACCTCTGACCACCGTCGCACCCCTCCCGACCCCACCAGCGCGACACGCGGGGACGCTTGTTCGACACCGTGATTCCCCCTCCGGCACCGGCGGCGCGGGGCGGCCATGACCTGCGCTTCGGTGAAGAGGATGTGTGAGTTGCCCGCTGATGTTCGGGAGCCGTCTGGGCGGATTCGGGGCCCTGGGGTGGAGCACCAAGGATGGGACGTTAGCGTGGAGCGGTGAGTGAGACGACGACCCCCGCCCTCCAGTACCGCTTCGACGGGCCGGACGACGCCCCGGTCCTGATCCTCGGGCCCTCGCTCGGCACGACGTGGCACATGTGGGACCGGCAGATCCCGGAGCTGACCAAGCAGTGGCGGGTCTTCCGGTTCGACCTGCCTGGCCACGGCGGCGCGCCCGCGTACCCCGGCGGCTCGGTCACCGAGCTGGCCGCCAGGCTCCTTGCCACCCTCGATGCCGTCGGCGTCCAGCGGTTCGGCTACGCGGGCTGCGCGCTCGGCGGCGCCATCGGGGCCGAGCTCGCGCTGCGCCACCCCGACCGCCTCGCCTCCCTCGCGCTGATCGCCGCCTCGCCCCGTTTCGGCACGGCCGACGAGTTCCGCCAGCGCGGCGTGATCGTACGGACGAACGGCCTCGACCCCATCGCCCGTACGTCCCCGGACCGCTGGTTCACCGCGGGGTTCGCGGCGGCTCAGCCCGCGATCACCGAGTGGGCCGTGCAGATGGTCCGCACCACCGACCCCGGTTGCTACATCGCCGCCTGCGAGGCACTCGCCTCGTTCGACGTGCGCGCCGAGCTCGGCCGGATCGGCGTCCCCACGCTCGTCCTCGTCGGCTCCGACGACCAGGTCACCGGCCCCGCCGAGGCCCGTACGCTCGTCGCGGGCATCCCGGACGCCCGCCTCGCTGTCGTCCCCGGCGCCTCGCACCTCGTGCCGGTCGAGCAACCCGCCGCGGTCACCGACCTCCTCGTACGCCACTTCTCCACGGCCTGGCAGCCCGCCTACGACTCCACCACCGGCCAGATCGCGATCCCGGCGGCGCCCGTCAAGCCGGTCCTCGCCGCCGTCCCGCATCAGACCGCGCAGACCGCGCCGCAGCCGGGACCGCAGACCGGTCCGGTGGCAGAGATCGCCCCGGCCGCCGTGCAACCCGTGGCAGAGGGCAGACCCGACCCGTACGACGCCGGGCTCAAGGTCCGCCGCGAGGTGCTCGGCGACGCGCACGTCGACCGGGCGCTGGCCTCGGCGGACGAGTTCTCCGGCGACTTCCAGGAGTTCATCACCCGCTACGCCTGGGGCGAGATCTGGGACAGGCCCGGCCTCGACCGCCGCTCCCGCAGCTGCGTCACGCTGACGGCCCTGGTCGCCGGCGGGCACATGGACGAGCTCGCCTTCCACACCCGGGCGGCCCTCCGTAACGGCCTCACCCCGAACGAGATCAAGGAAGTCCTCCTCCAGGCCGCCGTCTACTGCGGTGTACCGGCCGCGAACAGCGCGTTCAAGGTCGCCCAGCAGGTGATCCGCGAGGAGACCACCCCCGAGGAGTGAGAGCGGGGGTGGGCGGCCGGGGGCAGGATGGAGCCATGAAGCTCACGCTCACGAAGAAGTCGCACGCCTGCGTCCGTCTGGAGAAGGACGGACGCACGCTCGTCATCGATCCCGGTGCCTTCAGCGAGGAGGACGCCGCGGTCGGCGCGGACGCCGTCCTGGTCACGCACGAGCACCCCGACCACTTCGACGAGGGACGGCTCCGCGCGGCCCTGGACGCCAACCCGGCCGCCGAGATCTGGACCCTGCGGTCCGTCGCCGAGAAGATCTCCGCCGCCTTCCCGGGCCGGGTGCACACCGTCGGCCACGGCGACACGTTCACCGCCGCGGGCTTCGACGTCCAGGTCCACGGCGAACTCCACGCCGTCATCCACCCGGACATCCCGCGCATCACCAACGTCGGCTACCTCATCGACGGCGGCCGCGTCTTCCACCCCGGCGACGCCCTCACCGTCCCCGACCACGCCGTGGAGACGCTGATGCTCCCCGTCATGGCCCCCTGGAGCAAGATCTCCGAGGTCATCGACTACGTCCGCGAGGTGAAGCCGCGACGCGCGTACGACATCCACGACGCCCTCCTCACCGACCTCGCCCGCCCGATCTACGACCGCCAGATCGGCGCCCTCGGCGGCGCGGAACACCTGCGGCTCACCCCCGGCACCTCGGCCGACCTCTGAGCGAGGACGGGCCGGGGCGGCGTTGTCGGACCCGGCCGGTAAGTTGTGGGCATGCGTATCGCCACCTGGAACGTGAACTCGATCACCGCCCGCCTCCCGAGGCTTCTGGCCTGGCTGGAGAGCAGCAACACGGACGTGCTCTGCCTCCAGGAGGCCAAGATCGCCGAGGACGGCTTCCCGTTCGAAGCGCTGCGCGAGAAGGGCTACGAGGCCGCGGTGCACGCCACGGGCCGGTGGAACGGCGTGGCGGTGATCTCCCGCACAGGCATCGAGGACGTGGTCAAGGGCCTGCCCGGCGACCCCGGCTACGACGGCGTGGTGGAGCCCCGCGCGATCTCCGCGACCTGTGGCCCGGTCCGCGTCTGGTCGGTGTACGTGCCGAACGGCCGCGAGGTCGACCACCCGCACTACGCCTACAAGCTCCAGTGGTTCGAGGCCCTCAAGGCCGCCGTAGCGGGCGACGCCGCCGGCAGCCGCCCCTTCGCCGTCATGGGCGACTACAACGTGGCGCCGACGGACGACGACGTGCACGATGTCGCCGCCTTCGAGGGCCTCACCCATGTCACCCCCGCCGAGCGCGCCGCCCTCGCCTCCCTCCGCGAGGCCGGTCTCTCCGACGTCGTTCCGCGCCCCCTCAAGTACGACCACCCCTTCACGTACTGGGACTACCGCCAGCTCTGCTTCCCCAAGAACCGAGGCATGCGCATCGACCTGGTGTACGGCAACGAACCGTTCGCGAAGGCGGTCAAGGACGCGTACGTGGACCGCGAGGAGCGCAAGGGCAAGGGCGCCTCGGACCACGCGCCGGTCGTCGTCGACCTGGACGTCTAGGCCACGTCCAGGCCGTTACAGCAGCCTGAGGTCCACCGACTCGGCGAGCGCCTCGAGGCCCGCGTCCCCCGGATGCAGATGGTCCCCGCTGTCGTACGCGGGGAGCATCCGGGAAGGCCGCGCCGGATCCCGGAGCACGGCATCGAAGTCGAGCACGCCGTCGAACTCCTCGTTGCTACGGATCCAGGCGTTCACCGCGGAGCGCTCAGCGTCGGCGGCGGCCGTGCAGCGGGCCTCGCCCTCGCAGGGCGCGATCGTCGCCACGAGCATCCGCAGACCGCGCTCGTGGCCCCGGGCGGCGATCTCCCGCAGCCCGGCGATGACCCGGTCCGCCGACGCGCCCCAGCGGACGTCGTTGACGCCCTGGAAGACGACGGCGGTACGGGCGGAGCTCTGGGCGAGGACGTCACGGTCGAGGCGGTGCAGGGCGCTCACGCCGCCCGAACTGGTGGACACACCGTCGCCGGGGTAGACGTCGGTGCCCACCCGGTTCGCCGAGATCCCCTGGTTGAGGACCCCGTAGCGCGGGACGGCGTTCTGGCTCCGCAGCCGGTCGGCGAGCACGTCCGGCCAGCGGCGGTTCGCGTCGGGCGTGGACTTGTCGCCGTCGGTGATCGAGTCGCCGAGGAGTACGACGGAGCCGGGGCCGCCGCCCACGTCGACACCGGTCAGCAGCGGCCAGCCGGTGATCGTCGAGGTGTACGCCGCCGCCGAGCCGTCGCCCGCGTGGTCGCCCGGTTCGCTGACGTACGAGGTCTGCTGGGCGAGCCGGTGGACGGGCGCGGCCGACACCGTGCCCGGCAGATGGAAGCTCACCAGCAGGTCGGTGTCCGCGGGCACCTCGAAGCCGAGCGGATCGCTGAACGCCTGTGCCCCCGCCGGGATCTCGGTACCCGCCGCACCCCGGAAGGACAACGGCACCGGCACACTCCGCGCGGCGGCGCCCTGGGCCCGCAACGCCACCGTCGCGCTCCCGACCCGTACCGGCGCCGACGCGAAGGAGTTGTCGAGCCGGATCCGCACCCGGGGCCCGCCCGCCGAGGTGTGCACCACGAGCCGCAGCGTCCGGTCGGTCCAGGGCCCGACGGCCGAGTAGCCCGAGGTCGCGGTCGCCCAGCTCCCGGTCCAGCCCTGTGACCCGGACCGCACGGACAGGGCGAACACATGCAGGTCCCGGTTGCGCGGCAGGGTCACCGAGGAGACCTCACGGCCCTGTACGACCGGCACGGTGACGACGTACAGCCGTGCCCTCTCGGCGAGTTGACCGCCGGGGGTGTTGACGCGGGGGAGCGCCACGGCCTTGGTGGCGAGTGGGCCGGTGCGCCAGTCCGGGGCGGTGAGGCGGTACGTCGAGCGGGCGCCGCCCGCGTAGCGGACCGTGCCGCTGCCCACGGCGTCGGTGCCGGCCGTGCCGGCGACCAGGAAGACGAGGGCGTCGCCACGGCCGCGTACCCGTACGGACTGGCCGTTCGCGCGTACGTTGTCCGGCTCGCCCGCAGTGCGGCGCGGCCAGGTCAGGCGTGCGCCCTGGACCGTCAGCGCGCGCCCGGGCGTCCAGCCGGCGGCGGTCAGGTCCTGTGCCGAGAGGGAGCCGCCGGAGCCGTCGAAGTCGGCCTCGGCGGGCCGGGCGTCGTCGCTGACGGCCCTGTTGTCGAAGAGCCGTTCCAGCGGCGCCGGTTCGGTGCCCGCGCCGGTGCCCGAGCCGGTGGCGGCCCGGGCGGAGGCGCCGGGTGCGAGCGTCGCCAGCAGCCCCAGTACGACGGCCGTTTTCCAGACGCGTCGGCGCACGCGCGCCCCCTCCCGTTTCGCTGCTGACGACGATGGCGGCCATGGCGGCCATGACGGCCATGACGATTGCGACATCGACTACAACGATGAGACGACAGATGTGCTACGAAACTAAAGAGGCGTCAGGGCACGTCAACGAGGTGCGCGTGAACCACGGACGAACTCCCGGCGAACAGGCGGCGCCCGCGCGCCTGTGGTGCGCAGAGCGGTGCGAATGACACGCTGACCACATGAACATCTCGTTCCTGGGCAACTGGCGCAAGAGGCGTGGCCCCGCTTTCGGGGTCGCGGTGTTCTCCGGCGACGACGGTGACGGTGGTGACGAGGAAGGCCACGAGGGTCTCGCCGAACTTCTCTCCGAATGCGAACTGCTGCGCACGCAGGCCCAGCAGGCCGGTGTCGAACTCGACGACTCCGCCGCTTCGTTGGAGGCCCTCGACCAGCTCGTGCCCCGCTGGCGCGACGACGAGGAGGCCGTGGCCTGGCTCGGCAACGACGCCGGGCTCTACCTCGGCACGGTCGTCGTCCGCACGATCCCCGGCACCCGCTGGGAGATCTGGCCCAACGGTCAGCCCGTGGTGCGGCTGGCCTCCGGCAGGGAGATCGACGTGGTCGAGGCCGGCCACGCGTGGGCCGCCAGCGGCGTACCGGAACTCTCACAGCTGTACGCCGAGGTCGCGGAGGGCAACGTTTCCTGACGGCGGCCGACTTCTGATGACCGGCGCCACTGACCGGCTGCGTGCCTCGACTACGATGAGCGGTTCACCCACTTGGAGGTGATCGCGGCCGAGGGCGCCACCCCGGTCGTACCAGGAACGCTGCTGCCGAGCGGGCAGTAGCCAAGGGGCCAGGCCCGCCCGGCGGCAGCCGGAGATCACTGCTCGCGCAGCGGGATCGACACGTATGACGGGTCGTTCGGCGGCGAGGAGAAGGTCAGCTGCGCGCCGGTCGGGTTGTGCTCGATGTAGGCCCGGCCCCTATGAGGGGCGATGCGAGGTCGCGGCCGGAACCACCGCTGCCGCCGGCGTCTGGGCGGCGCGCGTGACGTCCGCGACGAGTTCGACGACATCGGGACCGTACGCCTGGGAGTTGACGACCTTCAGCAGGAGGACGAAGGTGCCCGTGCCGTACTTGCGGAACAGGCGTTCGTGGTGGCGGGCGAGATAGCGGGTGGCGGCCTGGTTGTTGATGGCGCGCTGGCCGCAGAAGAGGAAGACGGGCCGGGACTGGTCGGGCTGGCCGGTGGTGAGCCGGGCCAGGATCACATGCTCGTTGACGCCGGGTTCCAGCCGGTAGCGCTCGCTGCCGATCTGCAGGGCGCCCCGGTCGGGCCCGGGGTCGGGGTTGGTGTTGAAGCGAATGCCGGGGAGCATCGCGGCGAGATGGGCGGCCACGCGGCGATTCGATCCGGGTCCGCCCACGCAGAACTCGGTGCGTTCGCCGAAGCCCTGCTGGGCGGCGTCCTGGGTGATGATCTGCGCGTGCGCACCGCAGTCCTTGACGAGCGCGGAGAGTTCCAGCAGCGCGAACACGTCGAAGCGGTGCACCGCCAGGTCCGAGCTGGACGGGTCGCGGTTGACCACCAGCAGGGACTCGGAGTTGTCGGGCAGTCCGAAGAACGTCTGCTTGCGGCGGAGCTTGCGCTTCCACAGGTAGGTCCGGACGAACCAGCCCAGCGAGGCACTGATGCCCGCCGCGATCACGCCGAGGACGATATTGCGCACGTCGTCATTCATGGCCGCGCATGGTAGCGGGCGTCACGAAACGCCGCCCGAATCCATGACCGATTCACCGGCCCGTGATGCCACCTGACGGGACCATGGCAACCGCGTTAGTCTGCGCGGACGGTCGTTGACCGACGGTCGTTGACTGGAGGTAGTGGATGCGTCTGCGTCGCCCTGTCGCGCGGAAACTGGCGGTTCTGGCGGCTTCGGCCACCGTGGTGTCGGTGGGGGCGGCGGCGCCACCGACCTCCGCCGCGACGGACCCCGTCGAGAAGGCGCCGGTCGCCGTCGGCTACGGCGGGGCCGTCTCCAGCGTCGACCCGGACGCCTCGGCCGCCGGGATCGAGGTGCTGAAAAAGGGCGGCAACGCGGTGGACGCCGCCGTCGCCACGGCCGCCGCGCTCGGCGTCACCGAGCCCTACTCGGCCGGCATCGGCGGAGGCGGCTACTTCGTCTACTACGACGCCAAGTCCCGCAAGGTGCACACCATCGACGGCCGCGAGACCGCACCGCTGAGCGCCGACGAGAACCTCTTCCGGGAGAACGGCACGGCGATCCCCTTCGCGGAGGCCGTCACCAGCGGGCTCAGTGTCGGTACGCCCGGCACGCCCGCCACCTGGCAGAGCGCGCTGAGGAGTTGGGGCAGCAAGCCGCTCGCCAAGCTGCTCAAGCCCGCCGAGAAGCTCGCCCGGGACGGCTTCGTCGTCGACGCGACCTTCCGCTCCCAGACCGCCTCCAACGAGGCCCGGTTCAGGAACTTCCCGGCCACCGTCGACCTGTATCTGCCCGGCGGCGAGCTCCCGGTCGTCGGCTCGACCCTCAAGAACCCCGATCTGGCCCGTACGTACGAGGAGTTGGGTCGCGAGGGCGTCGGTGCCCTCTACCGGGGAGACCTCGCCCAGGACATCGTCGACACCGTCAACAAACCACCGGTGGACCCGGGTTCGGGCTACAACGCACGCCCCGGCGACCTGACGACCGACGACCTCGCCGCGTACCGCACCAAGCGCCAGGCGCCCACGAAGGTGTCGTACCGGGGACTCGACGTCTACGGCATGGCCCCGTCCTCCTCCGGTGGCACGACTGTCGGTGAAGCGCTCAACATCCTTGAGCGGACCGACCTGTCGAAGGCGAGCGATGTCCAGTACCTGCACCGCTTCATCGAGGCGAGCCGTATCGCGTTCGCCGACCGTGGGCGCTGGGTCGGCGACCCCGCCTTCGAGGACGTACCGACGAAGGAACTGCTGTCGCAGAAGTTCGCCGACTCGCGCGAGTGCCTGATCAAGGACGACGCGGTGCTCACCAGCCCCGTCGCCCCGGCCGACCCGCGTAACCCGGCGGCCTGCGCGACGGGCGGTACGGCGGCTCCGACGACGTACGAGGGTGACAGCACCACCCACCTCACGGTCGCCGACAAGTGGGGCAACGTCGTCGCGTACACCCTCACCATCGAGCAGACCGGCGGCAGCGGCATCACCGTGCCGGGCCGGGGCTTCCTGCTCAACAACGAGCTGACGGACTTCTCCTTCACCCCGGCCAACCCGGCGGTGCACGATCCGAACCTGCCGGGGCCGGGCAAGCGGCCGCGCTCGTCGATGTCGCCGACGATCGTGCTGGACCAGCACGGCAAGCCGGTCGTGGCGCTCGGCTCGCCCGGCGGCGCGACCATCATCACCACCGTCCTGCGGACGCTCACCGGCTTCCTCGACCGGGGCATGCCCCTGGTGGACGCGATCGCCGCGCCGCGCGCCAGCCAGCGCAACCAGACCACGACCGAACTCGAACCGGGCCTGTGGAACAGCCCGTTGAAGACCGAGCTCGAAGCCATCGGGCACGGCTTCCGGCAGAACCCGGAGATCGGCGCGGTGGCCGGCGTCCAGCGCCTGCCCCACGGCAAGTGGCTGGCCGCCGCGGAGACCGTACGGCGCGGGGGCGGCGCGGCGATGGTCGTGCACCCCGTGAAGTAGCCGTCATCCAGGGGCGGGCGGCGCCGTACGGAAGGCGAGCCGCCCGTCCTCCGCCTCCACCACCACCCGGCTGCCGGACGGCAGGCGACCGTCCAGGAGCAGCCGGGACAGGGGGTTGTCGACCTCTCGCTGGATTGTGCGGCGCAGCGGCCGGGCGCCGTACTCGGGCTCGTGGCCGTGGCGGGCGAGCCAGTCGACGGCCTGATCGGTGAACTCGATGGTGACGTCCCGCTGGTGCAGCCGGTCCCGGGTGTGCTCCAGCAACAAGCCGGTGATCTGCCGTAGCTGGGCGTCGGAGAGCCGGCGGAAGACGACGATCTCGTCGACGCGGTTGAGGAACTCCGGCCGGAAGTGCTCACGTAGCGGCCTGAGGATCCGCTCGCGCCGCTCCTCGTCGGCCGCCTCGGTGCCGCCCGCCGAGAAGCCCAGGCCCGCCCCGCCGCGACCGATGGCCTCCGAACCCAGATTGCTCGTCATCACGATCACCGTGTTGGTGAAGTCGACCGTGCGGCCCTGGGCGTCGGTGAGCCGGCCGTCGTCGAGGACCTGGAGCAGGATGTTGAAGACGTCCGGGTGGGCCTTCTCGACCTCGTCCAGCAACAGCAACGAGTACGGGTGCCGCCGTACGGTCTCCGTCAGCTGACCGGCCGCCTCGTGGCCGACATAGCCGGGCGGGGCGCCGACCAGCCGGCTGACCGTGTGCCGCTCCTGGTACTCGCTCATGTCGAGGCGCACCATCCGCTCCTCGCTGCCGAAGAGCGCCTCCGCGAGCGCGCGGGCCAGTTCCGTCTTGCCGACACCGGTCGGGCCCAGGAAGAGGAAGCTGCCGATCGGCCGGTCGGGGCTGGAGAGCCCGGCGCGGGAGCGCAGTACGGCGTCGGCGACCACGTCCACCGCCTCGTCCTGCCCGACGACCCGCTGGTGCAGATGTCGGGCCAGCCCGAGAAGCCGTTCCTTCTCCTCCTGGGTGAGGCTGCTGACGGGGATCCCGGTCTGCCGGGACACCACCTCGGCGATGTCCTCGGCGGTGACCTCCAGGCTCTGCCCGTCGTCGGCCTGCTCCTCGCCGTGCCCCTCGGTGATCCTGCTCTTCAACTCGCCGATCCGGTCCCGGAGCCGCGTGGCCTCCTCGTACTCCTCGCCCGCGACCGCCTGGTCCTTGTCCCTGGTCAGCTGTTCGATCTCCCGCTCCAGGGCCCGCACATCCGTTCCCTTCGTGCGGGCCCGCAGCCGCACCCGGGCCCCGGCCTGGTCCATCAGGTCGATGGCCTTGTCGGGCAGCCGGCGCTCGCTGAGATATCGGTCGGACAGGTCCACGGCGGCCACGAGCGCCTCGTCGGGGTAGCGGACCTGGTGGTGGGCCTCGTACCGGTCCCGCAGACCGCGCAGGATCTCCAGGGCGTCCGCGGCGGACGGCTCGGAGACCAGCACCGGCTGGAAGCGGCGGGCCAGTGCCGCGTCCTTCTCGATCCGGCGGTACTCCTCCAGTGTCGTCGCGCCCACGATGTTCAGCTCGCCGCGCGCCAGGGCGGGCTTGAGGATGTTGCCCGCGTCCATCGCGCTGCTCTCGCCCGCGCCGGCGCCCACGACGGTGTGCAACTCGTCGATGAAGACGATCAGTTCCTCGGAGTGCGTGCGTATCTCGTCGACGATGTTCGTCAGCCGCTCCTCGAAGTCCCCGCGGTAACGGGTCCCCGCGACCACCCCGGACAGGTCCAGGGCGACCACCCGGCGCCCGGCGAGCACGTCGGGCACGTCCCCCTCCGCGATGCGCTGGGCCAGCCCCTCCACGACGGCGGTCTTGCCCACGCCCGCCTCGCCGATGAGGACCGGGTTGTTCTTGCCCCGCCGGGAGAGCACCTCCACGGTCTGCTCGATCTCCTCGTCCCGGCCGATCACCGGGTCGATACGGCCCAGCCGCGCGAGGTCGGTGAGATCACGGCCGTACTTGTCGAGCGTCGGGGTCGGGGCGTGGTGCGGCAGATCGGTGCGCGACTGAAGCCCGGCCGGCGTGCCCGCCGCCGGTGGCTCCGACGCCTCCGGCGGCAGCGCCGACGCCGGCAGCCGCGCCGCACCCAGGATGTGCCCGGCGGCCGAGTCCGGGTTCGCGGCGAGGGCGCTCAGGACGTGTTCGGGGCCGATGTAGCCGGAGCCGGTGGCCCTGGCCAGCTCATGGGCGTCCAGCAGAGCCCGTTTGACCGCCGGGGTCAGGGCCAGCGAGTCCGGCGTCGGCCCCTGCCCTGGCCGGTGCCGGACCGGGCCCGACCGCTCGTCGATCTCACCGGCCAACGCGTCGGGATCGGCGCCCGCCCGGGCCACCAGAGACCGGGTCGGCTCGGCCTCGAGCGCGGCCCGCAGCAGATGCTGGGTGTCCAGGTCACTGCTGCCGTGCCGCGCCGCGTACGCCGCCGCATCCGCCACCAGCTGCCGGGCCTGGCCGCTCATCAGCCGCCCGATCTCGATCCGCTGGGGGCGCGGTCCACCGAAAAAGCGTGCGAAGAACTCACTGAAGGGGTCGGGGCCGTAGCCCTCGGGGCCCGGGAATCGGCTGTTCATCCGCTGGCGAGTTCCCTGTCGGCGCGCGGCTATGCCGGACGCCTGATAGCTCGGGAGGGATGGGTTGTGTGGCGGGTGCGGGTGCGGGTGCGGGTGCGGGTGCGGGTGCGGGTGCGGGTGCGTTGTGGTTGCTCGCGCCCCCAAAAAAACTGCCCGCACCCCATGCTGTTAAGGGGCGCGGGGAACCGCACGACCAGCCCTCACGCACCCGCAGTCCGAAGGCGGCCGCAGTCCTACGGCGCTACCGTTCGGTCAGGACACGCGGTCAGGACACGCGGTCCGGACTCCGTGATGGCCACCGTGTGCTCCGCGTGGGCCGCCCGGGAGCCGTCATGCGTTCGCAGCGTCCATCCGTCCGCCGCCTCGTAGAACCCATCCGTGCCGCCGCCGATCAGCATCGGCTCGATGGCCAGCACCAGGCCCGGCCGCAGGGGCAAGCCCCGGCCTGGTCGGCCTTCGTTCGGTACGGGAGGGTCCTCGTGCATGTGGTGTCCGATGCCGTGTCCGCCGAAGCCGTCGAGGATGCCGTATCCGGCGGCGCGGCAGACGGAGCCGATGGCGTGGGCGATGTCACCGATGCGGTTGCCGACGACGGCCGCCTCGATTCCCGCGGCGAGCGCCCGCTCGGCGGTCTCGATGAGCCGCAGGTCGGCCGGGCGGGGCTCGCCGACGGTGAAGCTGATCGCCGAGTCCCCGACCCAGCCGCCCAGTTCCGCACCGCAGTCGATGGACACGAGGTCGCCGTCGCGCAGCCGGTACGAGGTCGGGATGCCGTGCACGATCGCGTCGTTGACCGAGGCGCAGATCACCGCGGGAAAGGGGACGGGCGCGAAGGAGGGCCGATAGCCCAGGAAGGGCGACGAGGCGCCCGCCGCGCGCAGCACCTCACGTGCCACCTCGTCCAGTTCGAGCAGGGATACGCCCACGTCGGCGGCCTTCCGCGCCGCGGTGAGCGCTTGTCCCACGATCTGTCCTGCCTCGTACATCGCGTCGATGGACGCGGGCGTCTTGAGTTCCACCATGCCAATTACTATACCGCTCGATGTCCAATTAATATACCGGTCGCCTGGCGGCGGGCGGCATTAGTATGGGCTCATGGTGCGCACCCCTCTCACCCCCGAAGAGCGCGAACGCGGCGAGCGGCTGGGCCGGTTGCTGCGCGAGGCCCGCGGCAGCCGCAGCATGGTGGAGATCGCCGCCGGCGCCGGCATCTCCGCCGAGACGCTCCGGAAGATCGAGACCGGCCGCGCCCCCACGCCGGCCTTCTTCACGGTCGCCGCCCTGGCCCGCACGCTGGGCCTGTCCATGGACGAACTCGCCGGTCAGTGCGCACCGGTCGCGGTGGTGACACCGGCCGCGGCGGTCGCCTGACCGTTTGTCCTGTCACCTGGGGGGCCGATTTCGCGCACCTCACCCCTACTCCGCCCTCACATCACGCACAGCCGCCACCCGACCGCGCACAGCGCACTGCGTCCACTCCGAAAGCTTCGCGTAGCGCGGCTGTAACACAACTGGTGTTTTCTAGCGGATCGGAGCATTCCAGTCTGCCGGGGAGCATGCGATGGCTGTGGATCAACTCCCGGGTCAAGTGCGGGAGTTCGCCGGTTATCTGAACAAGCTGATGACCAAGCTCGACCAGGGCGGTGGCTGGTGCGCCGTTTTCTGGCAACGCGACCCCGACGGCATGCGCGCCTGTCTCGACGGCTTGGAAGTGCCGCCCTGGGACGTCGTGGAAGCGCTCATGCACGACCTCGCCGTCGCGTACGGCCCGGCGGCCGCGTCCCAGGAGACCGAGCGGGCCCGTGCCCTGCACGGCGCCTCGCTCGCCGCGTACGACTCCCTCCCCGGCGGCCGTGACGCCCTCGGTGACCGACTCGACGGCATGATGCGCGAACAGCGCCTCGCCGCCGAACGCGCCGCCGAACTGACCCGCCTGCTTCAGGTCGCCGCCACCCAGGAGGAGGCCGAGCCGCTCCGCCTCGACCTGGCCTGGGCCCACGACGACCACGAACGCGCCACCGCCCGCTGCGCCGAGCTGCGCACCCGCATCGAGAACCTCGACCGTCGCGCCCCGCACACCCCTGTGCGGGGCGCGACGCGCTTTACGGGGGAGCCCGCCGGGGACGTCGTCCGGTTGCCGGAGCAGGAGGAGGACGCGTCGCAGGGCTCCGGGCACGACGTACATGCGTACGCCGCGGCCTTCCCCGACCTCGACGCCCCGGCCCCGGCCACCCCCGCCCCCGAGCCCCACCGCCCCGACCCGGAACCCCCCGTACCGGCGCCCGCTCCCACCAAGCAGCGCCCCAAACGCCGCCCCCGCGGCGGGGCCCGTTTCGCCGGCGTCGTGGACGCGGAGGAGGCCCCGCCCGTCGTGGTCCCCGAGACGCCGCCGGCCCCCGTCGCCCCCAAGAGCCGCGCCGCCCGGGGAGCTCGGTACGCCGCTGCCGCAGAGCGGGTCGAGCCGGCGCCGGCCCGGCAGGAGCAGGCCCGGCGGCAGCCGCTGGACGACGAGGCGCGGTGGGAGATCGCCGGGACCGTCGGGCAGCTCGTCCGGCTGCGCAAAGAGAGCCGCAGCGGGGAGGCGCACGCACTACTCGTGGAGCTCGCGTACTGGTCCGCCGACCGTTTCCCGCTGCTCGCCGCAGAGATGCACCGGGCGGGGCTGGGCGCCGACTGGGCGACTCTTCTGTGGGAGGCCGCCTCACTGCCGCTGGACCGGCTGATCGCCGTCGCGGACGCGCTGAGCGCGGTGGGGCGAACCACGGACGGGGAGCAGATGCTGCGGCAGGGCGTTCAGCGACCCGCCGAGGAGATCGGCGACGCGGTGCTCGGTCTCGCCGCCGAGGGGCGCGAGCGGGAGGCGCGTGCGCTGCTCGACACGTATGTACACGTACGTACTCCGGAGGAGGCGGCGCGCGTCGCGGAGGTCCAGCCGCAACGGCTCGCGCCCCTCGTCCTGACGGCGGCGCGCGGTGTCTCGGAGGACCGCTACCGGGACGTGATGCACGCACTGCGCGTGGCGGGACTCGCCTGAGCGTGGCGGGTGATCACCCACTGGAGTGCGAAACATGATCGACTCGGCTGGTTAACGGCGATGGTCTTGCCCAGCCCGTCGACGGGGCTTACTTTCAGCCTCTACGGCCTGCGTCTACGGGCGTAGAGGCTGGTAAAGGCTCACCGACTCCCCGTCGAAGGAGCAGCTGGAATGGCCAACGTCGTACGCGCCGCCCTGGTCCAGGCGACCTGGACCGGTGACACGGAGTCCATGGTCGCCAAGCACATCGAGCACGCCCGTGAGGCGGCCAGGCAGGGCGCGAAGGTGATCGGGTTCCAGGAAGTCTTCAACTCGCCCTACTTCTGCCAGGTCCAGGAGCCCGAGCACTACCGCTGGGCGGAACCCGTGCCCGACGGGCCGACCGTCACCCGTATGCGAGAGCTCGCCCGTGAGATCGGCATGGTGATCGTCGTCCCCGTCTTCGAGGTCGAGCAGTCCGGCTTCTACTACAACACCGCCGCCGTGATCGACGCCGACGGCAGCTACCTCGGCAAGTACCGCAAGCACCACATCCCCCAGGTCAAGGGCTTCTGGGAGAAGTACTACTTCAAACCCGGCAACCTCGGCTGGCCGGTCTTCGACACGGCGGTCGGCAAGGTCGGCGTCTACATCTGCTACGACCGCCACTTCCCGGAGGGCTGGCGCCAGCTCGGCCTGAACGGCGCCCAGCTCGTCTACAACCCGTCGGCCACCCATCGCGGCCTCTCCTCCCATCTCTGGAAGCTGGAACAGCCGGCCGCCGCCGTCGCCAACGAGTACTTCGTCGCCGCGATCAACCGGGTCGGCGTGGAGGAGTACGGGGACAACGACTTCTACGGCACCTCGTACTTCGTCGACCCGCGCGGCCAGTTCGTGGGCGACACGGCGAGCGACAAGGACGAGGAACTCCTCGTACGGGACCTCGACTTCGACCTCGTCGAGGAAGTACGCACGCTGTGGGCGTTCTACCGGGACCGCAGGCCGGACGCGTACGAAGGACTCGTCCGGCCGTGACGTGGGCACGATCCGTGCAGCCGTGGCACGGGCCCGGCCGTACCGTCGTGACATACGCAGTACCCGTACAGCAGTGAAAGGAGTGGTGCAGCCGTGACCGACGAACTGCTCGGCCGTCACAAGGCCGTGCTGCCCGACTGGCTCGCGCTCTACTACGCCGACCCGATGGAGATCACTCACGGCGAGGGCCGCCACGTCTGGGACGCCGAGGGCAACAAGTACCTCGACTTCTTCGGCGGCATCCTCACCACGATGACGGCGCACGCGCTGCCCGAGGTCACCAAGGCGGTGAGCGAGCAGGCCGGGCGGATCATCCACTCCTCCACGCTCTACCTCAACCGGCCGATGGTGGAACTCGCGGAGCGCATCGCGCAGTTGTCCGGCATCCCGGACGCCCGCGTCTTCTTCACCACCTCCGGCACCGAGGCCAACGACACCGCGCTGCTGCTGGCGACGGCGTACCGGCGGAGCAACCAGATCCTGGCGATGCGCAACAGCTATCACGGCCGTTCGTTCAGCGCGGTCGGCATCACCGGCAACAAGGGCTGGTCGCCGACCTCGCTGTCCCCGCTCCAGACGCTGTACGTGCACGGCGGCGTCCGGACCCGTGGACCGTACGCCGATCTCAGCGACGCCGACTTCATCACCGCCTGCGTCGCCGACCTGGAGGACCTGCTCGGCCATGTCCGCCCGCCGGCCGCGCTGATCGCCGAGCCCATCCAGGGCGTCGGCGGCTTCACCTCACCGCCGGACGGCCTGTACGCGGCCTTCCGCGAGGTGCTCCAGCGGCACGGGGTGCTGTGGATCGCCGACGAGGTGCAGACCGGCTGGGGCCGCACCGGCGACAACTTCTGGGGCTGGCAGGCACACGGGCAGAACGGGCCGCCGGACATCATCACCTTCGCCAAGGGCATCGGCAACGGCATGTCCATCGGCGGTGTCGTCGCCCGCGCCGAGGTCATGAACTGCCTGGACAGCAACTCGATCTCCACCTTCGGCGGCACCCAGATCACCATGGCAGCCGGCCTCGCCAACCTGGCCTATCTGGTCGAGCACGACCTCCAGGGCAACGCCCGCCGCGTCGGCGGACTGCTCATCGAGCGGCTGCGTGCGATCACGGCCCGGGTCCCCGAGGTCAAGGAAGTACGCGGCCGGGGCCTCATGATCGGCATCGAGCTGGTCAAGCCCGGTACGGAGGAGGCCAACCCGGAGGCGGCGTCCGCCGTCCTGGAGGCCGCCCGCCGGGAGGGCCTGCTGATCGGCAAGGGCGGCGGCCACAACACCAGCGCACTGCGCATCGCGCCCCCGCTCTCGCTGACCGTCGCCGAGGCCGAGGAGGGCGCCGACGCCCTCGAACGCGCTCTGAGGAGCATTCAGTAACGCCCGATGTGAGGAACACAGAGCCATGACCACCGCCTTGGAACCCGCCCTGTCGGTACGCCAGGTCCTCACCCTGGACCGGGTCCTCGCCGGAGAGCCCGAGGTGGTGGCCGGGGCCGGCCAGCTCGACCGGCCCGTGCGCTGGGTGCATGTGGCCGAGGCCGCCGACGTGGGGGTGATGCTCAGCGGCGGCGAGATGGTCCTCACCACCGGCGTCCTCCTCGCCGGCGACGAGGAGGCCCAGGCCGAGTACATCCGCTCCCTGCACCGCGCGGAGGCCTCGGCGGTCGTCCTCGGCCTCGGCCGGGCCTTCCCCACGCCGCCCGACGTGATGCGCCGGGCGGCCGAGCGGTGCGGGCTGCCCATGGTGGTGCTGCACCGGCCGTTCCCCTTCGCCGAGCTGACGGAGGAGGTGCAGTCCCGGCTCGTACGGCGCAAGTTCGCGGCGGTCAGCCTCTCCGAGGCCGTACGGACGGCGCTGACCGGGCTCATCACCGCCGGCGCCCCGCTGCAACGACTCCTCGACGAGATCGCCAAGCACGCGGGCTGTCCGCTCGTCGTCGCCAACCTCGCCCATCGCGTCCTCGCCACGGCGGGGGAGCGGTCCGCGGTCGACGACGTGCTGCGCGACTGGGAGCGCGTCTCCCGGCAGGCGGGGGGCAACGAGGGCGACGGCTGGATCCGCGCCGAACTCGGCGGGCGCGGGGAGCGCTGGGGCCGGATCGTGCTGTGCGGCTACCGCGGCGACACGGCCACCGGGCGGCTGCTCGCGGACCGGGCCGCCGAGGCGCTCGTCCTGCACCGCATGCTCGGCGGCGCGACCCACAGCTGGGAGGAGCAGTCCGCGCAGAGCCTGCTGACGGACCTGGTCTCCGGAGTCGTGCCCGCACGGCAGCTGCTGCCGAGGGCACGGGCCGCCGGGCTCCCGGTCAACCGCCGTACGTTCGTCCCCCTCGTCGTCCGCGACGGCGACCCGGCCCAACTCGACCGTGTCCTGCGCATGTTGGGCCTCTCCGGACTCGTCGCCGAACTGGCGGAGGGCGCCACCGCCGTACTGCTGAGCCTTGCCCGGGACCAGGACGCCGCCGCCCTCACCGCGCACTTCGCGACCCGGCTGCGGTCGGAGTCGGGGGTACGCAGGACCGTCGTGGCCGCCGCGGAGCCGCGCACCGTGTGGGAGGACGTGCCCGCCGGGCTGCGCGAGGCGCAGCATGTGGCGGACGCCGTCGCCCAGTCGGCGACCGGACTCGACCTGCCCGTCGTCGTACGGCTGCGGGACGTCCATCTACGGGGCCTGATCCGTCTCTTGCGCGACGACCCGCACGTCCAGGCCTTCGCCGAGCGGGAGCTGGACGGGCTGCTGTGCGGAGACCGGCACGCCGAGCAGGACCTGCTGCCGGTGCTGCGGACCTATCTCGCCACCGGCCGCAACAAGTCACACACCGCCCAGCTCCACCACGTCAGCCGGCCCGCGCTGTACCGCCGCCTGGAAGCGATAGAGGCCCGGCTCGGCGTGGACCTGGACGACTTCGAGCAGGCCGCGTCCGTCCACATCGCCCTTCTCGCACACGACGCGCAACAGAGCTGAAACACCCTGGGACCTGGGAAAACGCCGGTGAAACATGCGCTCTCGAAGAGATGACACCGTGGAACGCGAAACCCCCGCAGACGTGACACCGTGCAACTCAAACCCGATCTCCGGCCTTCCTACGCTCCTGGGGCGGGCGTCGGAAGTCCCGTCTGCCCGGCGACGCCCGGCACGCACTCTCGCCGCACCGGGCGAAAGCCCAAGTACATCCGGTCCGTCTACGGGGCCTTCCGCCCGGCACGCCGAGAGCACGCTCCCCCACTCTCGGCTGCGCTCGAGCGGGGGGACCCCCACGACGCCGCCGGGCCCGCCCTTCGGGCGGACGACGGGACTTCCGACGCCCGCCCCAGCACACCGAGTGACCGGAGGTCCCGATGAGCAGAGTCATCCGCGCAGCGATCTTCCAGACCGCCTGGACCGGCGACAAGGAATCGATGATCCAGGTCCACGAGCAGGCGGCCCGCGACGCGGCCGCGCAGGGTGCGCAGGTCATGTGCTTCCAGGAGCTGTTCTACGGGCCCTACTTCTGCCAGGTCCAGGACAAGGCGTTCTACGAGTACGCCGAACAGATCCCCGACGGCCCCATCGTCAAGCGCTTCCAGGTGCTCGCCAAGGAGCTGAACCTCGTCCTCGTCCTGCCGATGTACGAGGAGGAGCAGCCGGGTGTCCTCTACAACACGGCCGCCGTGATCGACGCGGACGGCAAGTACCTCGGCAAGTACCGCAAGCACCACATCCCCCAAGTGCCCGGCTTCTGGGAGAAGTTCTACTTCCGCCCGGGCAACGCCGGCTGGCCCGTCTTCGACACGGCGGTCGGCAGGATCGGCGTGTACATCTGCTACGACCGGCACTTCCCGGAGGGCTGGCGCGCGCTGGGGCTCGGCGGTGCCGAGATCGTCTTCAACCCGTCGGCCACCTCACGCGGCCTCTCCCGCTACCTCTGGCAGCTGGAGCAGCCGGCATCCGCCGTCGCCAACGAGTACTTCATCGGCGCGATCAACCGGGTCGGCGTCGAGGACCTCGGCGACAACGACTTCTACGGCACCTCGTACTTCGTCGACCCGGAGGCCCAGTTCGTCGGCGAGGTGGCCAGCGACAAGGAGACGGAACTGGTCGTCCGGGACCTCGACATGGCCAAGCTCCGAGAGGTCCGCGACCGCTGGCAGTTCTTCCGCGACCGCCGCCCGGACGCATACGCACCGCTTACGGCGCCGTAGCAACGCCTCCCCGCGCCCCCGATCTTTCAGGGGCGCGGGGCTGCAACACCATACGGCTCCGCCGCGTGGGCGCGACCAGCCACGACGATCCCGCACTCGACCACAACCGAACGGAGCGTGAACATGAGCGGCCGTACCATCATCCGTGGCGGTCTCGTCATCACAGCCTCGGACGAACTGCACGCCGACGTCCTGATCGAAGACGGCCGAGTCGCCGCGCTGGCGGCGACCGGCACCCCCGCTGCCGATGCCTGGAGGGCAGATCGCACGATCGACGCCACCGGCAAGTACGTGATCCCGGGCGGCGTGGACGCGCACACCCACATGGAGCTGCCCTTCGGCGGCACCTTCGCCTCGGACACCTTCGAGACCGGCACCCGGGCCGCTGCCTGGGGCGGTACGACGACGATCGTCGACTTCGCGGTACAGACCGTGGGCCACACCCTGCGCGAGGGCCTGGACGCCTGGCACGCCAAGGCGGAGGGCAACTGCGCGATCGACTACGCCTTCCACATGATCGTCTCCGACGTCAATCAGGACACCCTGAAGGAGATGGACCTGCTGGTGGAGGAGGGCGTCACCTCCTTCAAGCAGTTCATGGCCTACCCGGGCGTCTTCTACAGCGACGACGGCCAGATCCTGCGCGCCATGCAGCGCTCCGCCGAGAACGGCGGCCTGATCATGATGCACGCGGAGAACGGCATCGCGATCGACGTCCTGGTCGAGCAGGCGCTGGCGCGCGGCGAGACCGACCCCCGGTATCACGGCGAGGTCCGCAAGGCCCTCCTCGAAGCCGAGGCCACCCACCGCGCCATCAAGCTCGCCCAGGTGGCCGGCGCTCCCCTGTACGTCGTGCACGTCTCGGCGATGGAGGCAGTCGCCGAGCTGGCCAAGGCACGCGACGAGGGGCTCAACGTCTTCGGCGAGACCTGCCCGCAGTATCTGTTCCTCTCCACGGACAACCTCGCCGAGCCGGACTTCGAAGGCTCCAAGTACGTGTGCAGCACACCGCTGCGGCCCAAGGAGCACCAGGCCAAACTGTGGCGGGGACTGCGCACGAACGACCTCCAGGTCGTCTCCACCGACCACTGCCCCTTCTGCTTCGTCGGCCAGAAGGAGCTGGGCCGAGGGGACTTCTCGAAGATCCCCAACGGTCTCCCGGGCGTCGAGAACCGTATGGACCTGCTCCACCAGGCGGTCGTCGACGGGCGCATCTCGCGCCGTCGCTGGATCGAGATCGCCTGCGCGACCCCGGCCCGGATGTTCGGCATGTACCCGAAGAAGGGCACGATCGCGCCCGGCGCGGACGCCGACATCGTCATCTACGACCCGCACGCCGAGCAGGTCATGTCCGCCGAGACGCACCACATGAACGTCGACTACTCGGCGTACGAGGGCAAACGCACCACCGGCCGGGTCGAGACGGTCCTCTCGCGCGGCGAACTCGTCATCACCGAGCGGGAGTACACCGGCCACGCCGGGCACGGCGTCTACACGCCCCGCTCCACCTGCCAGTACCTCAACTAGGAAGGGTGCCCTGGACGCCATGGACTTCGGACTCGTCCTGCAGACCGACCCGCCGGCCTCGCGTGTCGTCGAGCTGATGAAGCGCGCCGAGAACAACGGCTTCACCTACGGCTGGACCTTCGACTCCGCCGTGCTGTGGCAGGAGCCGTTCGTCATCTACAGCCAGATCCTGTCGAACACCACGAAGCTGAAGGTCGGCCCGATGGTCACCAACCCGGGCACCCGCACCTGGGAGGTCACCGCCTCGACCTTCGCCACGCTCAACGACATGTTCGGCAACCGCACGGTCTGCGGTATCGGCCGCGGCGACTCCGCGATGCGCGTCGCGGGCCGCACGCCGAACACGCTGGCCCGCATCAGCCAGGCCATGAAGGTCATCCGCGCGCTGGGCTCGGGCCACGAGGCCGACCTCGGCGGCACGGTCGTCAAGTTCCCGTGGATCAAGGAGGACGCCGAACTCCCGGTCTGGATGGCCGCGTACGGCCCGAAGGCCCTGAAGATGACGGGGGAGGAGGCCGACGGTTTCATCCTCCAGCTCTCCGACCTGTACCTCACCGAGTACATGGTCAAGGCGGTCAAGGACGCGGCCGTCGCCGCCGGGCGCGACCCGTCCGAGGTGAAGATCTGCGTCGCGGCGCCCGCGTACATCACCGAGGACGACTCGCCCGAGTCGCTGGCCCACGCGCGCGAGCAGTGCCGCTGGTTCGGCGGGATGGTCGGCAACCATGTCGCCGACCTGGTGTCGAAGTACGGGGAGCACTCCGCCGCCGTACCGGAGGAGCTGACGGACTACATCAAGGCCCGCGAGGGGTACGACTACTCCCACCACGGACGCGCCGACAACCCCGACACCGCGTTCGTGCCCGACGAGATCGTCGACCGGTTCTGCGTCATCGGCACCCCGCAGATGCACATCGAGAAACTGAACGCGTTGCGCGAGCTGGGTGTCGACCAGTTCGCCGTGTACGACATGCACGATGCCCAGGAGGCCGTGATCGACGCGTACGGCACGACGGTCATCCCGGCTGTCAACGGCTGACCCGGGTTCCTTTCCCAGGTCAGCCCCTGCAACAATCCGGAACGCTCCGCTCCACTACGACGCCCACCCCCGACCCCCCACACCTTGACTCCCCTCTCCGGCCGTCCCCGGGGAGGGGGCCCAAGGCCTCCGCACGGCCTTTCTCTCCCGTCCCGCCTCCCTGATTGGCCTGCCCATGACCGACACAGTCCCCACGGGGTCGCCGATATCCCAGTCCGCCGTCAGTGGCGGCCGGATCGAGCTCGCCCCCGAGGCCTTCCCCGCTGACAGCCCCTTCGCCAACGAGGACCTGCGGCCCGTACCGGTCGCCCAGCGCAAGTGGACGACGTACAACTTCGCGGCGCTGTGGATCTCCATGGCGCACTGCATCCCCAGCTGGACGCTGGCCTCCGGTCTGGTCGCCCTCGGCATGGACTGGAAGCAGGCCGTCTTCACCATCGCCCTGGCCAACATCATCGTGCTGCTGCCGATGCTGGCCACCGGGCACGCCGGACCCAAGTACGGCATCCCGTTCCCGGTGCTCGCCCGTGCCTCCTTCGGGCTGCGCGGCGCCAACATCCCGGCGCTGATCCGCGCGGCGGTGGCCTGTGGCTGGTTCGGCATCCAGACCTGGATCGGCGGCTCCGGCATCTTCGCCCTCGGCTCCAAGCTCACCGGCGGTGAGTGGGAGAACGCGGGGAAGATCGCGGGCAACCCCTGGCCGCTGTGGCTCTGCTTCGTCCTCTTCTGGGCGCTGCAGATCGCGATCATCTACCGGGGCATGGACTTCCTGCGGCACTTCGAGAACTGGGCCGCGCCCTTCGTGATCGTCGGCGCCTTCGTGCTGCTGATCTGGATCGCCGTCAAGGCGGACGGCTTCGGCGCGCTGCTCGACCAGCCGTCCAAGCTCGGCTGGGGCCCCGACTTCTGGCCGGTCTTCTTCCCCTCCCTGATGGGCATGATCGGTTTCTGGGCGACCCTCTCCCTGAACATCCCCGACTTCACCCGCTTCGGCGCCAGCCAGAAGGCGCAGACCTGGGGCCAGTCCCTCGGCCTGCCCACCACGATGACCCTCTTCGCGGTCCTGGCCGTGCTGGTCACCTCCGGCTCCGAGGTCGTCTACGGCGAGGCCATCTGGGACCCGGTCACGCTGGCCGCCAAGGCCGACAACGTCTTCGGTCTGCTGTTCGCCCTGATCACCGTGCTGGTCGCCACCATCTCCGTGAACATCGCGGCGAACGTGGTCTCACCGGCGTACGACCTGGCGAACCTCGCGCCGAAGCTGATCAACTTCCGTACGGGTGCTCTGATCACCGGTGTCGTCGGCATCCTGATCTTCCCGTGGAAGCTGATCTCCACGCCCGAGTTCTACATCTTCACCTGGCTCGGCGTGGTCGGCGGACTGCTCGGCACGGTCGCGGGCATCCTCATCGCCGACTACTGGATCATCCGCCGCACGGTCCTGCACCTCGCCGACCTGTACACGCCCGGCGGGCGCTACTGGTACACGAACGGCTGGAACTGGCGGGCGATCGTGGCCTTCGCCGTCGGTGGAGTCCTCGCGGTCGGCGGCTCGTACTCGTCCGTGTCCGCGGACGGTGTGTCGTCCGGCCCGTTCCCGGCCGACGGTCTCATCCCGTTCCTCAAGCCGCTCGCCGACTACGGCTGGGCGGTGGGCCTGGCCGCGTCGATGGCGCTGTACGTGGCGCTGATGGCCGGCCACAAGGAGCGTGCCAAGACCGTCTGAGCGACGTGGACCGGCGGCCGTGCCCAAGAGGACATACTCCCTACTGGTAGTTACTGGGAGTCCTCCAGTGCGGCCGCCGCCTCCTTCACTGCCTTGATGGCGCCCTTGTTGATCTCGTCCGTACCGGGCGCCTTCTTCGACTCGAAGTCGCTGCCGTTGTACGTGACGACCACCAGGGCGTTGGACACGCGCGCGTACACGATTCCCTCACGTGTCTGCTGCTTGTCCTCGGCGGTGAGGTTCACCACCGAGTAGGCCTCGTCGCCGACGCCGGGAACGGCACCGCCGCCGCTCTTCTCCGAGATGCGCTCCTTGTAGGCACTTTCGGCCTTCTCGTCCGATTCGTGAATCTCGTACGAGATGTCGAGCCAGCGGTAGTCGTAGCCCTTGAGTGCGTTCCAGGAGCAGGTGCGGCGTACGGACTCGTCGGTCGACGCGATCTCCTTGCCGGCTGTCTTCGCGCCCGGGACAAGGGATTTGACCGTTTTCGTCGAGACGCCGCCGCAGGGCGAGGGTGCCTTGGTGAATGTCTTGGTCGCCGCCGACGTCGCCGGGGCCGACTCGGAGGTGGAGGCGGGCTCGGCCTTGGACTCCTGTGCGGAGTTCTCCTTGGCCGGGCTCGCGGCGAACGGACCGGACGACAACGCCCAGCCGCCGACGGCGATTACGGCGACCGGCAGCAGACGCGCGGTGAGGGCGAGCGGCAGAGGGAGATCACGCACAGCGCACTTCTCGGGTTCGAGGCGGCGGTACCGCCGGGCGGTGGGTACGCCAGTGTCACACGACTCCCTGTGGGGCGAAAGTGCGAACCCGTGGATGGCTCCCGTTTTGCGGAGTTCGCTAATTAGGGTGATGTGTGCGAGGAATTGCGGCATTCGGGGGTGGATTGCGGTAGACCGGGTGCGGCGATCATGCTGCAGGCACGATGTTCATGGAGAACCGATGAGCGCTCAGACGCATATGTATGCCGTCTCCGACCCCGAAGCAGCACTCAAGTACGCGATTCAGTACATCGAGGGCGAACGGGCGCAGATCATCGAGGGCATCATCCAGCCGGTCATCCCCTCCTGGGACCACGAAGGCGTCGCGTACCAGGTCTACGAGCAACTCGGCCCCGCGCTCCGCAGACTGGGCTGCCAGGTCGGCTCCGGCAATCTGGACCTGCCGGGGACGAGCAACTGGTACATCCCGGATCTGGCCGTCGTCCCGAAAGAACTCACCAAGGGCGCGTACGCCCTCGTCCCCGACCAGACGCTGCTGATCGTCGAGGTCACCTCGGAGGCGAACGGCGACACGGACCGCACCGTCAAACGGAAGCGCTACGCCGAGTACGGCGCCCCGCTCTACCTGCTCGTCGACCGCCAGGAGCGGTCCTGCACGCTCTACGCCAGCCCCGGCCGCCTCGGGTACACGGAGGTCAAGGGCCCGCTGCAGTTCGGAGCCCCCGTTCCCCTCCCCGAACCGTTCGCCCTGGAACTCGACACTTCGGAGTTCTGACACCGGACGGTTAACCGGTTGCAGCGCTCTTCGCGCGATCAGCACCCTGGACGCATGACTCAGTCACCGTCTGCCACCGAGCCCCAACTCCCTTCCGTGCGCGAGGAGATCCTCGCCTACTACGAGCAGGACAAGGAGGACGCCCGCCTCAGAGAAGGCGCCGGGCGGCTGGAGTTCTGGCGTACCCAGGAGATTCTGCGACGTTTGCTTCCCGGGGCTCCTGCGCGTGTGCTCGACGTCGGCGGGGGCACGGGCGTCCACGCGGAGTGGCTGGCGGGGGACGGGTACGAGGTCGAGGTCGTCGACCCCGTACCGATGCACGTCGAGCGGGCCGGCAGGCTGCCCGGGGTCACCGCCCGGCAGGGGGACGCCCGCGCGCTGCCCGCCGAGGACGCCGCGTACGACGTCGTGCTCCTCCTCGGGCCGCTCTATCACCTGCCCGAACGCCCGGACCGGGTACGGGCCCTGGCCGAGGCGCACCGGGCCGTCCGCCCGGGTGGGGTCGTCGTCGCGGCCACGATCAACCGGTTCGCGGGGCTCAACGACACGCTGGTGCAAGGGAACTACTTCCTGCCGGAACGCCGCACCCGCGTCGACGAGGTCTCGGCCGACGGCAGGCACAGGTACTCGCTCGAAGACCCGCACTTCACCACCGCCTACTTCGCCGACCCGGCCGAGGTGCCCGGCGAGTTCACCGAGGCGGGGCTCGTGTGCGAGGGCCGGTACGGCGTCGAGGGTGTGGCCTGGCTGATGGGCGGGGTGGAGGAGTGGCTGGACGACCCGGAGCACAGGGAGGCCGTCCTGGCGGCGACCCGGCGCATCGAGTCGGAGCCCTCGCTGCTGGGGGCGAGCGGGCATCTGCTGACCACAGGACGACGGCTTCCCTGACCTGGGAGCGGTCTGCGCGCGACCTGCCTCCTGACCGCGGCTTCCTGGCCGCCGCGCACCGGTACGCCACCACGACCGGACGGGGGTACGGGCTGCCCTCTTCGGCTGACGGAGCCCAGCAGCAGGCCTTCCGGGGCCGGCTGGTTGCCCTGCGCTGTTGCCGGCGCGGCTGACCGTCACTCGGAAACGTGCTTACGCCGCTGTCGCTCGGTGAGCCATGACGCGGTGAAGAACACCGGCAGGGCGATCCCGATCAGCAGCGCGGAGCCGGTGAACGCGCTTGCCAGAAAGCGGCGGTCCAGGCGCGCCCCCGTGGTAGTAGCCGACCACCACGGCCATCAGCAGCATGTATCCGCCGATGGCGGTGCCGAGCACTTGGCGGATCAGGCCGGGCCATCCGGGCCTGGTCGCGCCGGGAGCGAGTTGTTTCGCGAGCCGGCGTTCCGGCTTGCCGGCCGCCTCCTTGGGGCCGGGGCTCTGCCGGCGAAGGAGGAGCAGGCCAAGGGCGAGGTATCCCATGACCAGCAGGTAGCCGGTCAGCATGATCCCGATGTTCAGAGGGAGGGGAAGCACGGTACGGCGCTACGTCCGGCGGAACGCCGTCATGGTGCGTCCCGGAGCAGGAAGTGCCAGCCGCGGACGAAGGTGTGCCAGCCGAACCACAGCCACAGCGCGAACAGCGCCCATCGCCCGAACGGGTAGCGCATCACCGCACGCAGGGCGTCGCTGAGGGTGGGGAAACCGTCACCTGTTCGGACGAGGGCCAAGCCCTCCCACGCGAACAGGGCGCCGAACAGCACCGCCCAGACGAGATACCCGATCACCGGATGCTCCGTCACCGCGATCTCCACTCTCATGTGCGCCGACTGGCTGTCACAGGACAGCTGGGGCAATCATGCGTCACGATGCGGACGAAACGTCGGATACACGGATAATTCCGGCGGCTTGTTGTCTCCATCCTGGACCGAGGCACTCCCATCTCGCTGTTCCCTCCCGGTCGTCGCCACCCGCGCCCTGAAAGCGGTCTGGTTCCAGAAGTGGTTCGTGCACCGGCGGTTGCGGCCGGAGGAGTTCGGTGGCCGCATGGCCTGGCTGCTGTCGACCCCCACGGCGTCCTTTCCGAGCCGTACGAGATCCGCGACGGCGCGGCCGGCGCCGCACCCGATGTCCGCTCCCCTGCCCTCGGCGGCCTCCAGGGCGCGGTAGGTGACCTCCCGCACGGTGCGGCCGCTCTCGCTCTCCTCCATCTTCCGCAGATAGACGATGGAGTCCTCGGGAACGCCGGACGAGTCGACGTCGTGGAAGCGTGCGGCAAGGTTTTCGGCCGTGTGTGGTCCGGTGGTGTCCACGTGCTGCTGTCTCCCGTCCGGGGTGCCTGATGCTTCAGCGTGGGTGGAGCTCGTCTATGAGCCAAATCGCCTTATCCGTACGGGGATTGACGGTGAGTCCGGAGGGCTGGACCCATTCCACCGTCAGCCGGTTGATCAACCCCGCCTCGACGTGTTCGGCGAACATCGGACGGATCTCGTCGAGCCGGGCGGCGATGGCCTTGCCCGCCGTGTCCCCGTCCCCCGGGTCGCCCGCGATCCGGAGGACGAGTTCGTCCCTGGCGTCCTTGCGGCGCTGCACCACCTGCATACCGACGAAGGACTCGGCCCTGGGCCACGTGCTGCACGAGGGCGCGAAGGTCCTCCAGCTACAGGGTGATGGGGGCCACCCGGGCGCCCTCGTCGGAGCGGCCGAGCAGTCCGAACCGCCCGGCCCCGCGGTCCACCCACCCCCCGCGGCTGTTGGTCAATTGAGCCCGTCTTGCCCTGAGGCCGCTGGAGGTCCGCCCCGGCGCCTCCGCCGCCGGGGCGGTGGTCACCGGGCCCCGCACCCGGACCTGCCGCCCCAACGCGGGCCAGTAAGGGCGGGAAGGTTTCGAACCCACGCGACTTCGGGGCGTTTCGGGAGAGTATCGGGCCCCCGGCAAGGCGTCGCGCCAGTAGGCCCACATCATTCTCCGCACCGGCTCACCGGGGCGATCCCGTCGGCGGGGCGAGGCGGTGGGCGGGCAAGGTGGCGGTGGGCATCGGGAGGCT
This sequence comes from Streptomyces capitiformicae, assembly GCF_002214185.1. NCBI lineage: Bacteria > Bacillati > Actinomycetota > Actinomycetes > Kitasatosporales > Streptomycetaceae > Streptomyces > Streptomyces capitiformicae. Next base: position 6,639,760 of record NZ_CP022161.1, read on the forward strand.
GTCGTGTGCGGCGCGGCGGAGGTGTCGCACATACTGCTCCCGCGGTACGAGAATGCCGCCCAGATCGCGGACGTGCGGGCTGTCCCGCTGTGCGTCCAGCAGCTCGCCGCCGGCCTGTGCGAAGCGCGCCGCGAGGTCGGTCACCGCGACCTTCGAGGCACCGGGACGGTGGAAGAACATCGAGTCCATGCTGAAGACAGATCCGACCCGCAGGCCGAAGACACCGCCGACCAGATCGCCGTCCTCCCACACCTCGACGCTGTGCGCATGACCCAGCTCATACAGGCGGACCAGGCTTGCGATCAGCTCGTCGGTGAGCCACAGGGGGACACGGCCGGCGCGGCATTCGCGGACGACCTCCTCGAACCGCCGGTCCAGGCTGGTCGACCACGACAGCCGGTTGCGCAGCCGCCGGGCGAGGCTCCGGCTGAGGTGCGTGGCTGGGACGGGCAGCACCGGCCTGGGGTCGGGCGACCACCAGGAGACGGCGTAGGGATCGGCCGAACCCTCGCCCATCAGCCGGATGCGGCCCTCCTGGACCTGATCGGCGAAGACCACCTCGTTGAGGGCGCGGGTGTACTCGTCGGATGCCGGGAACGGATAGACCCCGGCGCGGTACGCCGCCAGGAGCCCGGCGGGACTGAGGTCGGCGCCGAAGGCCACCGGACCGTCGGGCGGCCCTTCCAGCACGTCCAGCGCCTCCCAGCAAGGGCATCGGCTCACCATCGTGCCGTCCCTTGCCCTTGGCTCTTCACCGACCTGACGCCGTCGGTCTGTTGGAGGAAGTCGATGTAGCGGTCCATCATCTCCGCGTCCACCGGCGGAATGTCGATTCCGGCGTTCACCAGCGCCCGTTCCGCGTTGCCGCGGGTGAACTCCGTGAAAACGCCCTGAAAGTACATCTCGCTCACGGTGATGTCGGCGCGCGCGCACCGGTCGACGAAGAGCGGGACGAACGGGGTGATCGGGTCGGTGGGGTGCCCGGCCGCGTACCTCACCAGAGCGGCGATCCACTCGGCGTACGGGATCTCCTGGATTGGGTACTCCCGTCGGCGCAGGCGCTCGGCGAGCGAATTCAGCAGCGTGGGCCGGGGGTTGGTGAGGTGGTAGACCTCGCCGTGAGCGGGCCCGCTGGTGGAGATGTGTCCGATGGCGCGGGCGAGGTGGTCGGCGGGCAGGAAGTCCAGCGGCAGCCGGACGTCGGGGCACAACCCGGTCCGCGCGATGAAGTCGAAGAGGGCGGCCAGCTCGCTGCTGGTGTTCATCACGCCGGTTCCGCTTCTGCCCGTGACGTCCATCAGGCGGTAGACGGCGACTGGCAGGCCCGCGTCGGACGCCCTCTTCAACAGCGCCTCGGCGACCCATTTGGTCTCCACGTATCCCACGGACAGATAATCGGGGAAGCGCAGCGGCGTGTTCTCCGTCACCTTGCGCACCCCGGCCGGCCCGAATCCCGCGAGCACCGCCATGCTGGAGGTGAAGTGGACGGGGACGGCCCGGTCGGCGGCGAGGCGGATGATCTCGTATGTTCCGTCTACGTTGGCCGAGCGCAACTCGTGGTACGGGTAGATGAAGTTGACCTGGCCGCCGAAGTGGTAGATGGCGTCGATGGTCGATCCCAGCTCCTCGAACCGGCTGGGGGACAGCCCCAGTTCGGGCTTGCCCAGGTCGCCGACGACCGGCTGGACGCGCGAGCTGGACAGATCGCTGAGGACGTACCGCTGGTGGCTCGCGCGGATCCGCTCCATGCCGTGCTGGTCGTCGGAGGCCCTGACCAGGCAAAGGATCCGCCCCGTCGTCCTGCGCAGCAGCTCGTCGATCATGTGCGCGCCGCAGAACCCCGTCGCCCCGGTGAGGAGGACGTCGCCGGGGCGACGGGGATCCGGAGCCGGCGCGTCTCCGTCCACTGCCGGAACGCGCCGATCGGTCTCGGCGGCGAAGTCGACGCTCCCGCCGTCCGGATGGGCCAGTGTGCCCGCACGTGCCTGGCGTACGGACTCGGCGAACGCGGCGAGCGTCGGATACCGCAGCAGGGAACGGGTCAGGTCGCGGATCTGCGTGACCCCGATGCCGAACACGACGCGGGTCCGGGCGAGCATCTCCATGGCCAGCAGCGAGTTGCCGCCCAGCTCGAAGAAGTCGTCGTGCGGACGGACGTAGTCCACATCCAGGATCTGGCCCCACAACTGGGCCATCCCCTGCGGCACCGGACGGTCGTCGGCGCCGGTCGTCGGCGACGCCGCGGTCACGGGTTCCGGCATGGCCTTGCGGTCGAGCTTTCCGCCGGGCGTGACGGGCAGCCGCTCCACCGCGTGGAAGGCCGCCGGGATCATGTAGCCCGGCAGGACCTCGGCGAGTGCCGACCGCATCCGTGCGTGCAGCACCGCCTCGCCGCCGGTGGGCGGCGAGGTCGGCGTGAAGTACGCGACGAGGTCCCGGTCGCCGCCGGAGCGCGTGCGGGCCACCACCATCGCCTGGCCGATCTCCGGGTGGGAGGCGAGCGCGGCCTCGACCTCGGCCGGGTCGACCCGGAACCCGCGGATCTTCATCTGGTCGTCGGCCCGGCCCAGCACTTCCAGGTTGCCGTCCGAGCGCCGACGGCCCAGATCCCCGGTGCGATACATCCGGTCCCCCGGCGCCGAGCCGTGCGGGTCGGGCAGGAACTGCTGTGCGGTCAGGGCGGGTTGCCGCCAGATACCGCGCGCCAGCCCCGGCCCGCCGATGTAGATCTCGCCGCGCTCGCCCGGCGGCACCGGGCGCAGTTCGGCGTCGAGCACGTGGAGGTGATTCCCCTCCAGGGGTCTGCCGATCGGGGCGACGGCGGTGTCCGGCGCGGCGAGCACTTCTTCGTTGAGGTCGCAGAGCGTGGAGGTGATGGTGGTCTCGGTGAGCCCGTAGGCGTTGACAAGCCGCGCGCCGGGGATCCGGCGCAGAATGGCACGGCAGTCCTTCGTGGTGATGACCTCGCCGCCGACGATGACGAGTCTCAGTGACGCGAGGCTCTCGTCGCGGTCCGGGACGGAGAGGATCCGATGCCAGTAGGCGGGGGTCAGGTCGGCGACGGTGATTCCGTGCTCCGGGAGTCGGTTCAGCAGGTCGGTGGGCGCCCATGTATGGGTTCCCGCGAGGACGAGTGTCGCGCCGCTGATCAACGGGGCGAAGATCTGCTCCAGCGAGGTGTCGAAACCGAGCGCCGCGGCGTGCAGCACCCGGTCGTCGGGCGTCAGTTCGTAGGCGCGGGCCACCGCTGTGAGGGAGTGGGCCAGCGACCCGTGGGTGATCATCACTCCCTTGGGAGGTCCGGTGGATCCGGAGGTGTAGATCACGTAGGCGAGGTCGTCCGGCCGGGGGGCCGGCCTAGGTCCCCCCGGCGGCGCCTGAATGGCCGGTTCCCCGGCGTGGACGATCCGCGCCTCGCACCCGGCGAACATCGGCGCGTGCTCGCGGCTCGAGACGATGAGGCGTGAACCGGTCTCCCCGACCAGTCCGGCCAACCGTTGCCGCGGAGTCGCCGGGTCGAGGGGCAGGAACGCGCCGCCGGAGCTCAGCACCGCCAGCAGCGCGACGACCAGCTCGGGCACGCGGTCCAGGCATACGGTGACGACGGACTCCGCGTCGACGCCCGACTCCCGCAGTTGGTGAGCGAGCCGGTCGGCGCGGCCGGTCAGCTCGGCGTAGCTGAGCCGGCCCTCGTCCGAGATCACCGCGAGCGCGGACGGCGTACGCCGTGCCCGCTCCCGGACCAGCTCGGGCACGGTGCTCGGCCCGGATTCCGGGGACCACCGCTCCGTACGGGCGCTCGCGGGCCGCATGTCGGTCCACAGGCGCTCCACCAAGTGCCCGCACCACCCGGCGCCCTCCGGTCCGCCGATCCGACGCCACCCGGCCGGAATCCGGCGATCGGCGGGCCAGATCGCGTACTGCTCCCCGTCGTTGCGCAACACGACGCACAGCGCGGCCGACTCTGTCGGCGGGTGATCACGTTCCGTCACCTTGGGTCTCCCGCCTGGCGCGGAGTCCCCCTGAGCACGACCCGCACCCCTCGCGGGGGAAGGCCGCCGCCATTACTGCTGCCCTTCCGTGGGTGTCCCGGCCAATCCGGCCATGCGGCCGAGCGGCGGCGCCAGGACGAGGTGCTTCGCCTCCTCGGCGCCGACCGGTTCGGCGAAGAGATACCCCTGGCCGAACGGGCAGCCCATGGAGATCAGTGACTCTTGCTGCCGCACGTCCTCCACTCCTTCGGCGATCACGGTGAGACCGAGGGTGTCCGCGAGATGCGTGATGCCCTCGACCAGGGCGTACTGTTCGGGCGAGCGCCCGAGTTTGTCGACGAACGACTTGTCGATCTTGAGTATCGAGATGGGGAACTCACGCAGATAGCTCAGCGACGAGTAGCCCGTTCCGAAATCGTCGATCGCGATACGGATACCGAGGTCGGTGAGCGCACTCATCTCGGCCAATATACGTTCGTCGTTGTACATCAGCACACTCTCGGTCAGTTCCAGTACGAGGGACGAGGGCTCGATGCCGGAGAGATCCAGAGCGCGTCGGATCACGTTGTAGAACTCCTCGTCCCGGAACTGACGCGGCGACACGTTCACGCTGACGTAAGGCGTGTTGCGGTCGGCGGTCCCGCCGCGCAGCACGAACTCCTCCCACCGGACCGCCTCGGCCGCGGCTTGGTCAAGCACCCAGGCGCCCAGCGGGACGATCTGCCCGCTCTCCTCGGCCAGCGTGATGAACTGCTCCGGCAGCACCATGCCGCGCGCGGAGTGAGGCCAGCGAACGAGCGCCTCGAAGCCGGCGATCCGCCCGCTGGCCAACTCCACGATGGGCTGGTAGAGCACCATGAACGACGTCTCGATCGACGAACTGTCCAGGCCCTCCTGCAACTTGGCACGCTCGGCCATGCCGCTCTGCAGAGCCGGGTGGTAGCGGCGCCACTGGCGCTTGCCCGCCGTCTTCGCCGCGTACAGCGCGAGATCGGCGTGCGTCAGCAGTTCGACCGAGTCGATGCTGTCCTCCGTCGTCGCGACGCCGACGCTGGCGTACGTGCTCAGCGGTCCCACACTGAGCCGGAACGGCTCGGCGAACGCGGTCATCACATGTTCGGTGAACCGCTCCACACCCGTCGGTGTGGCGGAGCCCTCCACCAGCAGGGCGAACTCGTCGCCGCCTATGCGCGCGGCGGTGTCGGAGGCACGGACGGTGGTCTGCAGCCGGAGTGACAGCGCGACCAGGAGTTCGTCGCCCACACTGTGGCCGTGTATGTCGTTGACGACCTTGAAGTCGTCGACGTCGACGAAGAGCACACCGACGACCGTGCCGTCGCGCTGAGCCTGCACCAGGGCGTGGTTGACCCGTTCCTGGAAGAGCAGGCGGTTGGCCAGGCCGGTGAGGGAGTCGTGGAACGCCTGGTGGGTGAGTTCGCGTTCGAGCTTGCGCTGTTCGGTCACGTCCCGCAGGGTGAGCACCACCCCGCCGACGGTCGCCTCCTCGCGCAGGTCGCTCCACCTCACCTCGACTTCGATGGAGCCCCGGTCGGCGCGGATCATGCGCCAGTGCTCGCGCCTGGTCTGGTACTCGCGGCTCCGTATCCGGCCGAGTGTCTCGACGACCGCGAGGCTGTCCTGCGGCGGCACCAGATCGATGAGGTGGGTGCCCTCCAGGTTCGTGAATCCGAGCACCTGCTCGGCGGAGGGGCTGGCGTAACGGACTCGGTCGTCGTCGAGGATCAGGATCACGTCCGAGGCGTTCTGCACCAGTGTGCGGAAGTACATCTCGCTGTTGCGCCGGTTGACCTCCTGGGCGAGGGCGACCCGCGCCACGGCAAGTGCCGTCTGCGCGGCGAGAGTCGCGAGCGTTTCGCGGAGCATGAGCAGCTCCCGCTCGTCCCCGATCACGATCAGCGCCCCGATCAGCGGATCGCCGGAGGGGTGATCCTGAGAGGTGAGCGGGCAGACCAGCGCATGCCCGGTGTGTGTCGGCCCCTCGTCCTGACCTGTGAGGTGGGCGGCGAGATCGGGCCCCACTCCGTCGAGGGTCACCAGGCGGTTCTCGCCGGACGCGATCAGTTCCCGTACGGCTGCCGTTCCCCGCGGGGACAGGGGCCCGCGTATGCCGCCGTGCGCCCCGTTCACCCAGAGCGTGTTGTCCGGCACGGTGAGCAGCGCGGAACGCGGCGGGGTGTCCGGCATCAACTCCGTCACCGCGGAGTTGACGGCGGAGGCCGCATCCCGCAGATCGCCCGCTCCACCCAGCGATGACACCGCGTCGCGCAGCGTCTTCTCCCGGCCGACCGCCTGCTGGTGGGTCGCCACAACGCCCGCCAGGCGGTAGAGCACCAGGAGGAAGAGCACCGCGGAGAACACCCCGATGACGCCGACTTCGGAGCGCACCCCGCGCACCGCCTCCGTCAGGAGGATGGCCGGTGCGATCAATGACGCCAGGGTGAGCAGGGTCAGCCGGCTCGTGGCGGACTCGGCGCGCCATGCCACCGGCTGGGTCAGCGAGCGCATGGACGGATCGAGCGCGGCGGCCGCCCAGGCTCCGTACAGGACGGCCCAGCCGAGATCGACCGCGGTACCCGTGCGCCACGTCCCGTTCAGTTGGATCAGGCCGTAAGCCACGTCGGCGGCGAGCAGGCCGACGGTACCCGCGGTGAGCAGCATGAGCGAGCGGCTCTTGCCGCCACGGCCGACGAGCAGGCGCAGCAGCATCGCCAGTACGAGGATGTCGCCGAGTGGATAGGCGATGGAGAACGCCTTCTGAACCCAGGTGAGACCCGCGACGCGGGCGTACGGATCGATGAGGAAGAGCCACGACAGCAGCGCCAGGCCGACGGTCAGCGTCAGCGCGTCGACGAGGCTGGCGCGGTCGCGCCAACCTGTGCGCCAGTGCACGAAGCCCAGCAGCCCGGCCGCATACAGCGGATATGCCGCGAGATAAAAGCCGTCGGCGATCGAGGGGAACGGGACTTCCTCGTCGAGTAACTGGATGAGGATGATCTGGGTGGCCTGGCCCGCGGCGAAGGCGAAGTTTCCCGCGGCGAGAAACAGCCAGGGGAGTCGATGCGCGGGGCGGTGGAGAAGGATACCCAGGACAATACCGATGACCCCGATGGCTCCAAGGGCGACAAAGATCAGCCGCTGTTCCGGAACCATGTAGTAGACCGCGGTCAGCACGACGATGCATGCGCTGACAACAGCCATCGCGATCTGGCTTCGCAGTCGCGCGTTCATCCCCAACCAACCTCCTGGGAGGGTCGTTTGTCGGGCGAAGCGAGCTGGGCGAACGGCCGGTGTCCGGCGACGTGTCTTCCATCAAGCTAGCTCGGCTCGTTATTTCCCGCATGTGCGGGAAGAGATAACGCGGTGCGTCGCAGGATGCCGCGCCATGCGTGAAAATAGAGACACTGAAATCGGGGACGTGAAATTGGAGGACGCGGAAACCGGACCGTCTCCGCCCAGCGACGATCGGCTCCTGACGGAGCGTGGAGCACCATGCTCTCCGATTACCGCCGGATCTTCTCTCCTGCAGGCAGTCTGCTTTTCTCCACCGCGGGCTTCGTTTCACGCCTTCCGCAGTCGATGATCGGCGTCGGCATCGTCACCATGCTGTCGCAGCTCGGCGGTGAGTACCTGCTCGCCGGCTCGGTCTCCGCCACGCAGGCGCTCGCCGCCGCGGCGATCGGACCGCAGATCTCCCGACTGGTCGACCGGCATGGGCAGCGCCGGGTCGTCCTCCCGGCGACGGCCGTGACGGTCGCCGCCATCTGCGCGCTGCTGCTGTGCGCCCGGTACGCCGCCCCCGACTGGACGCTGTACGTGGCGGCGGCGCTGGCGGGCTGCATGCCCAGCATGGGCGCGCTCGTCAGGTCCCGCTGGGCGGAGCTTCACCGGAAGTCACCGCGGCTGCTGCACACCGCGTACTCGCTGGAGTCGGTGCTCGACGAGGTGGTCTACGTCGTCGGCCCGGCCCTGGCGATCACGCTGTCGACCAGCGTCTTCGCCGAGGCCGGACCGCTGACGGCCGCGGTCCTGCTCGCCGGCGGCGTCCTGCTGTTCGCCGCCCAGCGGCGTACGGAACCGCCGGTGCACCCCGCCCTGGAACGCGCCGGGGGCTCCGCGCTGCGCATCCCGGGGCTCGGCCTGTTGGTGCTGACGCTGACGTCGGTGGGCGCGTCCTACGGTTCGGTGGAGGTCGCTACGGTGGCGTACGCCGGCGCACACGACCACAAGGCGCTCTCCGGCCTGCTGCTGGGTGTGTACGCGCTCGGCTCGGGCCTGGCGGGCGCGGTCTTCGGCGCGATGAGGCCGCGGGGGGTGATCACGCGGCGGCTGCTGCTCAGCGTCTGGGCGATGGCGGTGACGATGGCACCGCTGTTGTTCGAGCCGAGTCTCGCGGTGCTGGCGGGGGTGCTCTTTGTGGCGGGCATGTCCGTCGCGCCGACCCTGATCACCACGATGGGGCTGGTGGGCCGCCTGGCGCCGGCCGCCCAGCTCACCGAGAGCATCACCTGGGTCGTCTCAGGCCTCTCCGTCGGGGTGGCACTGGGCTACGCCACGTCCGGGTGGTTGATCGACGCCGCAGGGGCCGCGGCGGGCTACTGGGTGCCGTGCGCGGCGGCCCTGCTCGCCGCCTCGACGGTCTCCCTCGCCCTGCCACGGCTGACCCGTGCCGACGCGCGGTGAGCGCGGCCAGGCCCTGGGCGCCCTTGGCGGGTGGCTTGTCAGGGCCTGCTGGGCGGGGTCCGGTTCTGCCGGGGTTCCTGTTCCTCCTCCGCACGGATGAAACGCTCGAGCAGTGCGTCGAGACCGGCGGCCAGGCCCTCCGGTCCGCCCTGCTCGGCGAGGGTGGCGGCGGTTTCTCGGAGCCTGGGCAGTTCCTGGGGCGGCATGCGGTGCAGTCCGAGGCGGAACGCGGGATCCGATTCCTCGGGGTTGTCCACCATGGCCTGCAGTTCCACGGACACATAGCCGAGGACCCAGCCGGTGAAGGCGCGGAAGACGGCGGAGGAACGGGCCTCGTCCAGCCCCGCCCCCTGGAGCAGCGCGAGCACCCGCTCGTGATGCCTCAGGACGGCGAGCGGCCGCCGGGCCAGCGGGACCGCCAGCATGCGCGTGGAGAGCAGCGGCATCACCTGAGGATGGGCCAGACAGACTTCGTACGTCGCCCGTGCGATCCGGTGGAGTTCGGCGCGCCATGCGGAAGCCTGGGCCTGGGCCTCGGCGGCCGTCGTGCCGGGACCAGGGTCGGCGGCCAGGCGTCCCTCCAGTTCGAGGTACAGGGCTTCGACCAGACCGTCCAGGAGCGCGTCCTTGCTCGCCGCGTACCGGTAGAGCGCCATCGCTTCCACGCCGAGCTCGGCGCCCAGCCGGCGCATGCTCAGCGCCGAGAGTCCCTCGCGGTCCACCAGCTCCAGGGCGCTGGCCAGCACGCGCTCCCGGCTCAGTCGGCCGTAGTGGCCACGGTCGCTGGCGCGTCGCGCAGGGCGGGCTCCGGGGCCCTCGTCCTTCTTCTGCGCCTTCGCCTCGTCCTTGGCCATGCTTCGCCTCCGGCTGGTCGGCCCGTGTCCTGTCCCGCTCGTGTTGACTCTATGCATCTCCGGGCGCAAAGTGTACGTATACGACGTAAATATACGGCATTAGTGGTGCGTCTGTCGGGCCCGTTCGGCCATGCGTGTATGCGAAGGCGTCTGTACGGAGGCGTCATTCCCCGGAGAGAGACAGGAAGCGGGGAGCAGGAAATGACAGTCCACCGGCTCCGGCCCCGACCCGACCAAGCCGATCGCGTCCGGTCGGCCCTGAACGGTGTGCCACTCGCTGACGCCCTCACCACGGAGCGCGCGGGGGAGCCGGAACTCCCCCTCACCGTGACCCGGATCAGTCCGGAGGCCCGGAGGGCGGCGCAGCGGGTGCTGGCCTCGGGATGGGTGACGACCGGACGGGAGACGGCACTCTTCGAGCGGGAGTTCGCGGCTCATGTCGGGGCCGCGCACGCCGTCGCGGTGAGTTCCTGTACCGCGGCGCTCGAACTGGCGCTGCGCGCCCTGCGGGTCCCGACCGGTGGGACCGTCCTGATCCCGGCCGTGACCTTCTGCGGCGCGGCCCAGGCGGTCCTCCACGCCGGGCTGCGGCCTGTACTCGTCGACGTCGATCCGCACACCGCGATGCCGACCCCGGCCACCGTCGCCCGGGCGGCCAGGGTGTGCGGCTGCCCTCACGTGATGATGGTCCTGCACTACGCCGGGGCGCCCGCGCCGGTCGCCGAGCTGGCGGAAGCCGCCCGACTGCCGCTGACCCACGTCGTCGAGGACGCCGCCCACGCCGTGGGCACGTCGGTGGGCGACCGGCCCGTGGGAAGCCTGTCGAGAGCGACCTGCTTCAGCTTCCACGCCACCAAGAACCTGCCCATCGGCGAGGGCGGCATGGTGACCACGGACGACCCGCACCTCGCCGATCGGATCCGTCGTGCGCGGTTCCACGGGATGTCCGCCGACGCCTTTCGACAGAACCTGCCTGACGGCGGTTGGCGGTACACCGTCGAGGAGGCGGGCCTCAAGGCCAACATGACGGATATACAGGCCGCCATCGGGCGGGCGCAACTTCGTCACCTCGATGACTGGCAGCAGCGGCGGCACGCCGCGGCCGGACAGTACGCGGCAGGCCTGGAATCCGTTCCCGGGGTGCGACCGTTGGAGGTCACCACCCTCGGCCGGCATGCCCATCACCTGTACGTGGTGCGCGTGCTGGAGGAGGAGTACGGGATCGGCCGCGACCAACTGATCGAACGGCTGGGGGAGCGCGGGATCGGCACCTCGGTCCACTTCATCCCCCTGCACCACATGCCGTACTTCCGCCGCCTGGCGATCACTCCGCCCGGTGGCCTGCCGGGAGCCGACGCGCTCCTTCCCCAACTGATGTCCTTGCCCCTGCACCCCTTCCTCACCGAGCGGGCGGTCGACCGGATCTGCGCAGAGCTGGCCCGGATCGCGCCGCGCCGGCCCGCGGGACTGGGCACCCTACTGAGCCGGACGGCTCGGCCACGTACCGCATGGGCCGGCCAGTACTCGGAGGGCCCGTGATGTCCGCGCGCCGCCGGTGGCCCCAGTGGACGCCGAGGCAGGCTCTCGCGAGGCACACCCGGCCACGCCGTCGGTGGCTGCGGCGCCTGCTGATATGCCTGGTCGTCGCCGTGCTCGCTGTGCTCGGGCTCGGCGCCGGCAGTGTCTGGTGGGCCACTGACCACTACGGCGACCAGGTCACCCGCATACCCGACGCCTTTCCCGACGGCCCGCGGCCCGAGACCGGCGACGGCACCACGTTCCTGCTGGCAGGTGTCGACACGCGTTCCCGGAAGCCGACCACTGGAGACGGCGCCGAAGCCGACCTCTGGAAGTACGGTGCCCAGCGCAGCGACACGCTGATGCTCGTCCATCTCGCTCCGGGCGAGCGCGAGTCGTACACGGTGTCGATTCCACGCGACAGTTGGGTGCCCATCCCCGGACACGGAACCGCGAAGATCAACGCGGCGTTCTCCTGGGGAGGTCCCTCACTTCTCGTCCAGACGGTCGAGGACCTCACCGGAGTCAGGGTCGATCATTTCGCCGTCATCGACTGGCACGGATTCAGATCCCTCACCGACGCGGTCGGCGGTGTGCCGATCACCGTCCAGCAGAATTCCTACGACCCGGAGCAGGAGAAGCACTTCAAGGCGGGCACGCACACCATGAGCGGCGAAGAGGCGCTCTCCTACGTGCGGCAGCGCCACGGTCTGCCCGGTGGGGAGCTGGACCGGATCAAGCGGCAGCAGGAGTTCCTGCGCAGCCTCGTCGGCCAGATCCGCGACGACGTGAGCATCACCAACCCGGTGAAGGTCGACCGGATGCTCGACGCGATCACCGGAACCGTGAGCGTCGACGACGAGCTGTCCAACAGCGACCTGCGTGACTTCGTGTTCGGTCTGCGCCATCTGGACTCCACGGACACCCGCTTCACCACCGCGCCGATTGTCAGGTCGGACATGATCGACAGCCAGTACGTCCTGATCCTTGACCGGGACGGCTTGCGGAGGCTGTGCCACGGGATCGAGACGGGACACCCGCCCGGCACCGGGAAGTGAGGCAGGCAAGTGCGCCACTGCCAGCACCGGAACACGGCCGACAGGCACGGCACCGTGTCCGACACACCGGCCCGGAGTCTCTTCTCCGGCATGGGCTTCAGCGCCCTGGCGCAGATGGCACCCCTGCTCACCAACCTGGCGCTCACGCCCTACCTGATCCGTCAGCTGGGGCTCGACCGGTTCGGCGTATGGTCACTGATCCTGGTCTTCCTGGCCACCCTCACGGTGCTGGACGGTGGAGTCGGCGCGTCCCTGGCGCGCTTCCACGCGTACCACGGCGCCCGCGGCGACCGGGAAGGCACCGGGCGGCTGGTGGTCGGCTCGCTGCTGGTCTTCCTCGGACTGGGCGCGCTCGTCACCGGGCTCACCGCGCTGATCGGTCCCGCCATCGTGTCCGTTTTGGACATACCACCGCGACTGGCGCACGAGGCCCGGCAGCTGTTGCTGGTCCTCGGCCCACTCCTCGCCCTGGCCCTGGCCTCCAACTCCGCCATCGCGCTGCTGCAGGCGAACGCCCGCTTCCGTGGCCTGGCGGCCGTCAGCGGGGGATCGTGTCTGACCTACGCCGTCGCCGTCGTGATCGTCGTCGACCGTGGGCAGGACCTGCCGCTGCTCGCGGCGCTGACCACCATCAGGTACCTGCTGGTGACGGTCGGTGGCTTCTGGGCAGGGGCACGGCACATCCGTATCCGGCGACCGCTGCTGCCCCGACCGGACGAGCGACGCGAGTTCGTCGGATACGCCTCCCGCATGCAGCTGTCGGGCTTCACCGTTTTCCTCAACGGAGAGATCGACGCTCTGGTGATCGCAGCGCTGCTGCCGGTGCGCTACGTGGGTATCTACGCCGCCGGGTACCAGGCGGCGACCGCGCTGCGCAGCATTCCGCTCTACGCCTTTCCACCGATCCTCACCCGGATGACGCACGTCTTCGCCGCGCATGGACTCGCCGGAGCAGTACGGGAGTTCCACCTCCTGGAGTCCCGTTGGCTGCCCGCAACCCTCACCTACGGGGCGGTGACGACCGTGGCGGTGGGCCCGGCGGTCGTGGTGTGGCTGGGCCCCGGGCTCGCACTCAGCGGAGCGGTGGCCGCCGTTCTGCTGGCCGGATATGTCGTGCAGGTGGCGTTCACCGGGATGCGTACCTGCTTCGTCCGGACGATCGGCCGTCCCGGGCCGGAGACCCGGTACTCCTGGTGTTCGACGATGGTGAACCTCGTGCTCACGGTTCCGCTGACCCTGCTGTTCGGGGTCGTCGGCGTCGTCCTGGCGACCTCGATAGGGATCATGATCGGTTCCCTTTACTACGTCGTCATTTGTCGACGGCTGGCGGATCTGCGCGAGCGGCGCCTGCCCGAGCGATGGCTGCGGGCGACCGGGCTGGCCGTGATCACGGCCGGTCTTGGGGAGTTCCTGGTGCTGAGGCTGGGGTGGCACGGCGCTCAGGCACTGCTGCTCGCCGGTCTGCCCGTGCTGGCCGGTCTCGGTATCGCGTGGTCACTCATGGGCCGCGAGCTCACCCGCGGTCCCTGCACGCCGACGGGCGTGCCCATGAAGGAGGAGACGGCATGACTGAAACGACAGCGAACAATCTCGGCAGTGGACGGCCGAAGCGCATCCTGATCGTGGCTCAGCTCGACGGATACGCGAACAGCGTCAAGCCCCTGGCCATCGAGCGGTATCTGCGGGAGTGCGGTCACGACGTCCACTTGGTGGACACCTACAGCCTGTCGCGTGCGTCCAACGTACGGGGTTCCCTCGGGCGGATGATCCCGGGCTCCCTGCATCCCGGCAAGCTGGCCCTCTACGCGAACGACGTCGTGTCCAAGCTCTTCACCCGCACATGGGGATTCGGGCGACGTCACCTCTCGTACCACGTGCTGATGACGGATCACCGCCTGCGTCGGCGCCTCCTCAAAGAGGATCTGGCACTCGACGACTTCGACCTGGTCATCTGCGAGACCCCGTATGACGCCGGTGTGCTGACGACGGGTACCTCGGCCGAGACACTGTACGACTGTCCCAATCCGTGGGCCGACGAGGTGTTCCACGAAGGCCAGCTCACCCGACGTCAGCACAGTAAGTTCCGCCGCTGGGAGACACATTTCCTTGAGGGCATGGAACACTTGTCGTTCTCCTGGGAGACCTATGGCCGGTACGCCCAGGCTCAGTATGGGATCAGTGGACGCAACTTCCTTCAGCTCAACTGGGGTTGCACCCCGTCTGCCAACCGGGCGCGGTTCGCCGATCCGCCGCGTGTGGTCTACATGGGCTCGCTCAGCGGGAGGTTCATCAACCTTCCTCTGCTTGCACGGCTGACCCGGCAGTACCCGCACATCGATGTCTACGGTGGGCCGCCCCCGGATCCGTCACTCGGACTGCACTACCGCGGCTATGCCGAACCCGAGGTTCTCGCGGACTATCAGCTGGGATTGATCACGTGCACCCAGGACCTCATCCGCCAAGAGGGCTTCTCCGCCAAGCATCTGCAGTACCTGGCGCGCGGGCTGCCCGTTCTGGTTCCCGCCTGGCGGCGCCACCTGGACCTTCTCCGTGGCTCGGTGCCCTACACCGAGCATGACTTCACCGCCGTGGTCGGAGCACTCGGCCACGAGGCGAAGTGGCGGACAACCGCCGACGAGGCTTACGCACAGGCACGGCAGCTGGACTGGAACCGAACCCTGGAACCGTTGGAGCGACTGTTGGACGGAACACTTCAGGACGCGGACATGCCGCGGGCGGCAGGGGCAGGGTAGAACCGGTGCCCAGCGAGGCCGGGCGGCACAAGTGCCACGATGGCCCAGCACCGCCCGCTGAGCCGAACCGCATAACGCCGCAAGAAATAAAGGGCCTTCGCAGGCACCCGCCTGCGAAGGTCTTTTTTGCGCCTCAGCGGATCTTGTGTCACGCCCACGGAGACGGCAATCAAGCCAAGCGTGACCCCTGACACAGCATCTGGTGAATGCGGACATCTGGAGTACAGTGCCTCAGCGGCGCCGACCGCTGAAAGAGTTCTGCATCCACCGAGTTCCTGCTTTGTACCGAGCGCAGAGAGCACCAATGAAGATATTCACCGGTTCCCGGCCCATCCCCCGTAGGTCAATGCTGGCGCTGGCATCGATCCCCCTGATAGCTGCACAGCGACGCCCTCCCCGCGACCGCGGAACTGTTTTTGTGACGGATTACGCCACGCCACAGGCGGCAGCCAACGCCGCCGTCGGAAAGCGCCTCGTCTTTCCGGCGGGGCGGACCTACACGGTCACTTCACTCTCGATTCCGGCCAACTGCTACGTCGAGGGAAACGGCACAACCCTGCGTTTTCCGGATAATTCGGCGACTTCTACGACTCAGAACGATGAGATCCTGAAAGTCAACGGGTCGGGCGTTACCATCGACGGCCTGAACTTCGACGGGAACTCCAAGAATCAGAATGCGTCACTTTGGTCGCAGCACCGGCACTGTGTGCGGATCGAGGGCGCTTTCGCCAACACCGTGGTCAAGAACTGCAAGATGACGAACATCATCGGTGATGGCGTTCTCGTGTACACCCAGACCTCGGCCGGTACCCGGATCGGGCCGAACAATACGTTCTCGGCCGACTACGACAACCGTCAAGGGGTTTCCGTCATATCGGGTACCGATGTGAAGGTGTTCGGGAACACGTTCACCAATTGCACGCGGACCGGCATGCCTGCCCCGATTGATATTGAGCCCAACGTCTCGACGGATGTTCTGCGTGACGTGGAGGTGTACGGCAACACCATCATCGGCGGGTCGACTCCTTCGCCGCAGATCACCGTCCCCGGCATCATGTATGGAGGGTTCGGCGACGCTGCGGCGAGCAACATCAGGATCCATGACAACGACATCAGCGGTACACGGTTGACGGCCGGTGTTGTGGTCATCGGTATCAATGGTGGTCCGTTCAACGCTGCGAGTTATGTCGACGTCTACAGCAACAGAATTCACGACATCGGAAATGCGGGCAGGGCCGGGGTGAGTATCGCTTTCTGGATCGGGGCGAATGTTTACAACAACACGATCAACGGGACGCAGTGGGGGATTTACAACTACAAGGGCGCTCTGGGTACCTCGACCGGCAACATATTCACCGGAGTGGCAACGCCCATCGTGAATGACGACCCGCACCTGGCATGATCAAGGGCCTTGTCTCATACTCCACGTCGGTTGCCCACCTGCGGCTGCCCCGGACGATGGGGACCAGCGTGGCAGCGACCAGAGTGAAGGTCTGCGTGTCGGTGAAACCGAAGGACCAGGGGCGGTCCAAAGCGCCATTGATGAGTACGGGCAGGAGCACGCAGCATGCGACGACGATATTGGCCCGACCGCCCCGCAACAGGATGTACGTGATCAGAGCGGCGAAGAGGACGAGCCCAACGAGTCCGCCTGCGTATCCGACATCGAGCCATTGATTGTGGGGCGAAATGGCGATGGCCACCGGAATCTGTCCCTGGATGTGCAGGTTCGGCCATGCGGCGCCGCCGAATCCGAAAATCGGCGATTCGGACAGGTATTGCACGGCGAGATGCCAGGCGTAGGGCCGTTGTGACAACCGATCGTGACTCTGGGCCACGTACGGCAGCAGGAATTCGCCCACCGCAACGAGGCATGTGACGAGGGCGGCCAAGGCCACAGCCTTTGTCGACGGCGTCCCGCTACGGTTGCTCCCTTCCGGTGTGGCAGGCCTCGCGCCGTCGGCACTCTGCGGAAGCCGCGGGTGCAGAAGAACGAGGAGCACAAGAGAGGACAGCGCCGCGAGAGCGGCGACCCTGGCATCCGTTGCGATCGTCACGAAGGCTACGTAACAGGCGAGCACCACCCGCACGCGCCCACGCAGAGACAACCAGATGAAGGGGACGGACAACGAAAGGAGTTGGCCGTAGATGTTCTCGTTGACGAACACGCCCGTGTACAAGGCGCCGAACGGTCCGCATTTGTCGAACCGGCACGCGTGGAAGACGCTGCTCGATTGCACCAGAGCCTGAATGCCGCCCAACACGGTGAGCAGCAGGCCGACGGCAGCCGCGCCCAGGAACGCGGAGCGCCCTGGACGGGCGACGCTGGCGGCCATCAGGACCGCCAGGAGTGCGAGCTGCCGCCCGCTGAAGACCTGATGCCCGTTCAGGCCGTTGGACAGGGCCAATTCCAGGACGAGCACGAACGCGATGAGGGGCGCGACGTTGATCCGGGCACCCCTGAGCACGCCCCGGAGAAAGAACACCAGGCTCCCGGCTATGAGGAGGAAGGATGTCACCTGTCCCACCTGATTGGCCCAATCGGACAGCGGTCCTCCCGGCAGTTGGTTTCCGAACGCGTCCAGGCTGTCCGGCCGGCCCGGTAGCTCATTTCCGAATTCGTCCCGGCGCTCCGGCCGGCCGGACACCACAATGAACAGGACCGTCGGCAGGGCGTTGAGTACTCCGGTCAGGAACACCAGAGTGGATGTCAGGTCCCAGTCACCCCAGGCGCGGGCCCGGCGAAAGGCGATGAGACAGGGAGGAATGGCCAGAAGCGCCGCGATCCCGAGGACGAGCGCCCCCATCTGCGTCGAGTGCCAGTTCATCACCGTTCTCGCTGACTTCTCATCGAGTCGTATGCCATGCCGTTAGCCGTCGCCGTCAGCCGCAGGGCGGCGTGGACGGCTCATACATGCTCGTCGTCCTTGGCTTCGAGCCGGTGGCGAGAGTCCTCGGCTGCCGCGTCCGGGACTCGCCGCGCGTGGCTATCCGCGGTGTCCGGCCGCGTGTGGAGGGTGTCCGGGACGGCCGGTGGGCGGCGCTCCATCACCGGAGCATCGCTCGGCCGCGCAGCTTCTCCCCGCGGACGTCTGCCGCTGAGCCGCTCCGGAGGTACACCGGTGACGACGGCTCCGAGGACGTGCGCGTCCACGGAGGCCAGACTCTCGAGCGCGCGCTGGACCAGGTCGTAGCGGGCTCTGCCGATCCGAACGACCAGGAGCACCGCCTCCGTTTCCGAGGCGAGGGCCGTCGCGTCGGCGTAGGGCAGAAGTGGGGGGCTGTCCATCACGACGAGATCCGCGTCAGCCTCAAGGGCGCGCAGCACCTGCGCCACTTTCGGGGACGACAGCAGCGTGTCCGGGGCGGGCGACGCCGTACCGCTCGTCAGCACCCGCAGCGCCCCGGCCTCCCAGGTCTGGAGCGCGTCGGCGAGTGCCACGTCGCCGGTGGCCACGTCGGTCAACCCCGGCCCGTCGCGCAGGCCGAGTGCCCCGGCCAGGCGCGGTCGGCGCAGGTCCCCCTCGACGAGGACGACGCGCCGGCCGGTGCGGGCGACATTGACCGCGAGGTCGACGGCGGTGTCGGTCCTGCCCTCGGTGTGCATGGCGCTGGTGACGAGCAGCGAGTTCGGCAGACCGCCGTGGCCTGCGAAGCGCAGACGGGTGCGGAGCTGGCTCAGTGCTTCGTCGCGCGGTGTGGTGTCGCCGCGGTGGTTGTTCGCCCGTCGACGGCCAGGCCGGGGAAGGGCACCCACCGTGTGGAGGCCCGTCCGGCGGCGGACGTCGCCCGACGAGCGGACCGTGGTGTCGAGCGTATGGCGCAGTACGGCGCCCGAGACACCCACGAGGAAGCCGGCCACCAGGCCGATTGCCACGTTCAGCTGCGGGCGCGGGCTCGTCGGTTTCCCCGGCGGGCCGGGATTGCCGACCACGCTGGCCTTCACCAGCGGTGGCGCGTCGGTCGAGGCCCTCTCAATGCGATCGATGTACCGCGCGAACTGGACGGCGGTCTCGTCGGCGATCACCTGGGCGCGGGTGGCCGACGTGTCCCGCACCTGGATGTTGACCACGGCCGTGTCGAGTGGCGCCTGCGTGCTGATCTTCCCTGCCAGCCGGTCGGGCGTGGTGGACAGGTCGAGCTTGTTGATGACGCCATCGAGCACCGCGGGACTGTTCGCGATCTTCGTGTAGGACTTGACCCGCTGCTGTGTGAACAGGCCGCCCGCGTACGCGTTGGTGTTGGTCTTGTCGTTGGTGGCGATGAAGAGCTGTGCCTGAGCCGTGTAGGTGCGCGGCATCAGGGCCGTCGCGGCCAGCGCCGCGAGCAGTCCGAGCACGACGCACGCCGCGACGAACCGCCAACGCCGGCGCAGCACATCGATGTAGTCGCGGAGATCCACGGGAGCTCCTCTGCGGTTGCGTGGGCAACTTGACTCTGCCCGTATATGACTGGATATCCTGTTTACGACGTAAATGTACGATATCAGCGTACGGTGCGGGATGGGAAGTCATGAGGGATCGCCCTGGTCTCCGCGCAACCGCTCCGCAGCCACTGCGCTGGAACCCGGGGGTGTGTCGTGACCCCAGCGGCCCGTGACCCGTTCTCTGCCGGTGATCACCGGCGATCCGGACCGGCGGTGGCTCCGCGCCCCGTCGGCATCGGCGGCCGACCGGCTCTGCCGCATGTGACTCCCGCAGGCCTGCCGTGGTCGCGGCGCGCTGTGGACGTCGTCGTCGCCCTTGGCCTGCTTGTTCTTCTGTCGCCCCTTTTCCTGTTTCTGGTCGTGCTGGTGCGCACCGTGAGCGGCAAACCCGTGATCTTCCGGCATCAGCGGATGGGCGAAGGCGCACAGGAGTTCACGCTGTACAAGTTCCGTACCATGCGGCAGGACGCGACCGGTTCCGTGCTCACCAGCAGCCGCGACCCGCGCGTGACCGGCACGGGGCGGCTGCTCAGACGTTTCCACCTGGACGAACTGCCGCAACTGGTCAACGTCCTGCGCGGCGACATGACACTCGTGGGTCCGCGCCCGGAGTCGGTCAACCTGGCCCGCCGCTTTCCTCCCGAGTGCCACTGGATGTTCCGCTACCGCCCCGGTCTCACCGGGCCGTGCCAGCTCCGCTCGCGCGAGCACGCGGCGCTGCTTGATGGCAGGCCGGACCCGGAGGAGTACTACCTCGCGGTCATGGTCCCCCTCCGCGCCGAGCTGAATGCGGAGCTTCTGGCGCGGAACACACTGGCCACGGTGGCGCGCTACATCGCTCGAACGCTGTGGTACGTACTGTCCGCCGCCTGGGACCGAAGCGGTGGGGGCCCCTCCTGCGAACTGCCGGGCGGCTCCACCGCGCGGCGCGCCGAGGAACGCTGAGCCCGGAGGACGCCGGCGTCGGTCCATGGGGCGGCGTCCGCCCCATGGACCACGGACATGGGGCGGACGATGGACCACGGACATGGGGCGGCGTCGGCGTCAGTCCATGGACTGCGCACCGCTGTAGTACGCCACGATGTCCGCGGCCGACATTCCGTGGGCCCGTTTACGTCCGAGGAAGTAGAAGGCGGATGCGTTGTCCTGGGCGTAACCAGGTGGGATGACGAGGTCCAGATAGTGGAGCCAGGACAGCAGTCCTCGAAGCAGCCGGCCGGCGAGAGCCGACCGAGTCAGCCCGCGCACCACGTGGTCGAGGCTCCACAACAGCGCCGTACCGGGGCCGGCGACGGTCCCGGCGTCGATCTCCTCGAATCGCCTGAAGAGATAGCGATGGCCGCTGGCGGTGTAGCGGACGAAGTCGTAGGCCCCGGCGTGGACCTGCTGAAGGAAGGGGGTCTCCGCGTAGACGATCCCGTCGTCCTTGAGGACCCGGTGGATTTCGGCGACCACCTGGCGCGGATCGAGCACATGCTCCAGAACTGCCTGAACCACCACCGCGTCAACAGTTCGACCGGCGAGCGGGATCTGGTGCGCGTCGGCGACGAACTGCGTGGCCGGGCTGGTGACGATGTCGAATCCGATGACCTGCACGCGAGGGTCGGCGTAGATCGCCTCCACTCCGTTTCCCACCGTCCCGCCGCCGACCACAAGGAGAGTCGGGGCGGACCCGTCGAGCAGTCGGAAGAGCCGCTCGACGTTGCGGGCCGCTGCTCTGTTCCGTGGCTTCCACAGCGGACGCAGCACCGCGGGCAGCCGATCTGCGGCAGGGCGTCGCGGCGTGCCGTGCCGCTGAGATCCGGCGGGGCTGTCGGACGGGACGAGTCCATCGCCGCCCACGATGCTCCGCTCGGTGTCGACGAGCAGCGGCCACTTCCCGAAGAAGGGGAAGGAGTCGGCCGCGTGGTACCGGCAGGTGTCCGACGTGCAGCGGAAGCCGTCCGGGCCGGATGCCAGGGGGGACTGGCAGCACGGACACACCAGCAGCTGTTCGATGCGGTCCAGCGTTGTCAGGGCCATGGCGCTCTGCCTCCGAAGGGGGGCACGTGGGTCGGTCGACTGGTTGTTGACCCCACGTACTTACGGGTGCAAACTGTACGCATACGTTGTAAACATACACAGAAAGGATACATCGGCAAGCGGTGCCCATGTCCAGCCCTCCACCGAGGTGCATTCATGAACGGACGTCATGACTACTGCGCGGTCACTCCCTACGGGCGAGTCTCCGGATCGTCCCGGGTCCGCGTGTTCGAATGGCTGGACCGTGCGGGAGTGGGCTTCGTCCTCAGTAGCTATCTCTCGCTGCACGATGCCCGGCCCTCGGCCCTGCTCCGGCGTCCGGCTGCTCTGGCAGCGGCGGAACTCCGGCTCCGGGAGCTGGCCGCGGTGCGCTGGCGGCGCCTGTTCCTGCACCGGGAGGCGTCTCCGCTGAGCCGCGGCGAAGAGGAACGCCGGCTTCTCACGCGCTCGGAGTTCTCCGTCTACGACTTCGACGACGCCTTGCAATGGGACTACGGCGACGGCGGACTCCTTCGGCGTCTGGCGCCGAAGGCGACCAAGACGTGCGTGGCGGTCCACTGTGCCGACCGGGTGATCGCCGGCAATCCGGTGCTCGCCGACTGGGCGTCCCAGCACCATCGCGACGTGGTGGTCATACCGAGTTGTGTCGCCCCGGACGACTACGTCCGCAAGGCCACGCACACCCTGCACGATCCACCTCGAATCGGCTGGATCGGGTCACCCAGGAATGAAGTCTACCTGTCGTGGATCGAGGACGCCCTCCGGGAGATCCATCGGCGGACCGGCGCCCGCATCACACTCATCGGAGCGCCGCGTCCGACGCTCGGGGGCCTGGAGAGCGTCGTGGACCGTGTGGCATGGACTCCGGCGAGAGAGAGGGCGGCGCTGGCGGAGCTCGACATCGGCATCATGCCGGTGCCCGACACGTCCTACAGCCGGGGTAAGTGCGGCTACAAACTGCTGCAGTACGGGGCGGCGGGCCTGCCGGCGGTCGCGAGCCCGGTGGGGGTCAACGCGGAGATCCTCTCCTTGTTCGGCATGCCCGCCGCACGCAGTACGGGCGACTGGGTGGAAGCGATCCTCGCCCTGTTGAACTGCGGCGACGCGGATCGCGAACGGCTCGGCCGACGGGCGCAGGACGTCGTCAGTCGACGGTATTCCTACGACGTGTGGCTGTCCCACTGGAAAGCGGCCCTCGAACTGACCACGCTGCGGGAGCCGTCATGACCATTCAACGTCCCGAGACGGTCGACATCGTCATCGTCAACTGGAACACGGGTCCTTATCTGGCTGACTGCCTCCGTTCGATCGCGGGCGCCGAGAAAACAGTTCTCGACGTGGGGGACGTGGTGGTGGTGGACAACGCGTCGAGTGATGGTTCTGCCGGTCTTCTGGACATACCCGGGATACGTCTGAAGGTCGTACGCAACAGCAGTAACCGTGGTTTCGCCGTCGCCTGCAACCAAGGAGCCGGCCTTGGCTGTTCCGAGTACCTGCTCTTCCTCAACCCGGACACCAGGCTGTTTCCCGACGCGCTGCTGAACGCCGGTCGGTTTCTCCGGACCGAGGCAGCGAAAGGGGTGGGCATCTGCGGAGCGCGGATGGTGGGTGAACGTGGCCGCCCCGCGATCTCCTGCTCACGTTTTCCCACGCAGGGCATGCTGTTCGGGCAGATGACCGGTCTCGACCGGGTCCTGCCCTCGCTCTTCCGGCGCCATCATCTGCGCCCGGAGGAAACGCCCGAGTCGGCGGTGGTCGACCAGGTCATCGGAGCCTTCGTCTTGATGCGCCGGTCGTTGTTCACCGAACTGGGCGGGTTCGACGAGCGCTACTTCCTCTATTTCGAGGACGTGGATCTCGCGTTCAGGGCCCGGCGGCGCGGATGGCCCTCGTACTTCCTCAGCAACGTGCGGGTCCGCCATGCCGAGAACGTGAGCAGCGGCCAGGTGAAGGCACGGCGGCTGGAGCACTGGTTGTGCAGCCGCTGTCTCTTCGTCTTCAGTCATCTGCCTCGTCGGCAGGCCCGACTACTGCTCGTGCTCTCGCTCTCGGTCGAGCCGGCCGTCCGGTTCGCCGGGGCGGCGCTGGGGCGTGGCTCCACCGGTTTCCGGGACACCGTCGAGGGCTATCGGGGGTTCCTGCGGTGGCTCATCAGCACATGGGACCAGCTGGGTCAGGACGGTCCGGAGCCCGTCGGCAGCCATCCATCGGTGACGAGAAACAGAAAGGACTGAGCTCCATGCGTACTCAGCTGAGCCCCACGAACGCGCACATGAAACGAATCTCTCGCGACAGCGGTCACCGGGTGACCGAGTGGCCGGCGGCCCCGGCCGGTGTCGTTCCGCCGGAAGCGCTTCCGCGATCCCCGGCCCTGCCGCGGATCAAAGTGCTGCACGTCATCACCCGCTTCTCGGCCGGCGCGGGCGCCTACACCCTGATGGCGGCCGAGGGGCTGGACCCGAACCGGTACGAGGTGTGGGTCGCCGGCGTGCCGGGCGGCGAGTTGTGGCCCCGAGCGCGGGCCCAAGGCCTGCGCACCGTCGAGATCCCCGGATTCCGCCACGTGCTCACACCCGCGGATCTGTTCGTGCTCTGGAGGCTCGTACGGCTGATCCGGCGTGAGCGGTTCACCATCGTCCACACCCACTCGGCGAAAGGCGGCTTCCTCGGGCGCCTGGCCGCTTGGCTGTGCCGTACGCCCGTGGTGGTGCACACCTACCACGGCGTCAGTTTCCACCCCTTCATGCCGCGGTTGCGTTATCGGCTCTATCGCCTGCTGGAGCGTGCGACCCGTCGGTTCACCGACCACTTCCTCGCCGAGGCACCGCAGCTCGCATGCGAAGTCGT
Organism: Streptomyces capitiformicae; assembly: GCF_002214185.1. NCBI lineage: Bacteria > Bacillati > Actinomycetota > Actinomycetes > Kitasatosporales > Streptomycetaceae > Streptomyces > Streptomyces capitiformicae. The sequence goes on from NZ_CP022161.1 coordinate 6,663,931, forward strand.
CGAGCATCGGCTGGCTCCACCGGCCGCCGTCGAGGTGGTGCCCTCCGCGGTGGACCTCGGTCGCATTCCGACCGGCTTCGACCCGGCCGCCCGGCAGGCGCTGGAGATCGGCCCCGGAGAGGCCCTCATCGGCACGGTCGGCCGGATCGATGTGCAGAAGTCCCCGTTGGACTTCGTCCGGATGGCCGCCGCGGTCCGTGCCTGGCACCCGGACACCGCGTACGTCATGGTCGGCGACGGGCCACTGAAGGAGGACGTCCAGCGGCTTGCCGCCGAGCTCGGCGTCGAGATACGGATCACCGGATACCGTCCGGACGCCGCATGGCTCGTCGCCGGGATGGACCTCTTCGTGATCACCTCGCTGTACGAAGGGCTCGGCCGTGCGCTCACAGAGGCACTGGCAGCCGCCCGGCCCGTCGTCGCGACGGCCGTGAACGGCGTCCCCGATCTGGTGGCGCACGGCGCCACCGGACTGCTCGGGTCGCCCGCCGACCCGGAAGGTCTGGCCCGAGCGGTCGGCTGGATGCTCGACCATCCGGCCGAGGCCACCACCATGGGGAAACAGGGACGCGAGCGGGTGCGCGAGGCGTTCGCCCCGGAGGCGATGTGCGACGCCATCGACGCCTGCTACCGCAGGCTGCTGGGGCTCTCGCCTCCGCCGTCCGCTTCCGTCGGCCCACCGCAGGGTGTTCGCCCGGTTTGACCTGCTGGCCGGGTGGAGCGATGATGTACGTATACATCGTAAATATACGCATTCTCCCAAGGTTCTCGTGTTCACGCACACCCACCACCGGAGACCGACATGCGCCTGACAGTCATAGGCACCGGATACGTCGGAGCCGTCCACGCCGCCTGCATGGCGGACATCGGGCACGAGGTCCTCGGCGTCGACATCGACGCGGAGAGGATCGCCGCGCTCACCAGCGGAACGCCCCCCTTCTACGAGCCCGGCCTGGCCGAGATGCTCATGAAGGCGGTGGACACGGGCCGGCTGCGCTTCACCACATCACTGATCGAGGCCGCCTGGTTCGGCGACACGCACTTCATCTGCGTCGGTACTCCGCAGCGTCCCGCATCGGGAGCCGCCGATCTGCGCCATGTCGAGGCCGCCGTGGACGGCCTGGCGCCGTATCTGCACGACAGCGGGTACGAGCGGGTCCTGGTGGTCGGCAAGTCCACGGTGCCGGTCGGAACGGCGGACCGGCTGACCGAGCGGCTGCACGCGGCCGCTCCGCACGCCGACCTCGCCTGGAACCCGGAATTCCTCCGCGAGGGCTGCGCCGTCCAGGACACCCTGCGGCCGGAACGCATCGTGGTGGGCGCCCGGTCGGAGCAGGCCGAGGCACGACTGAGGGAGCTCTACGCACCTCTGCTGGACGCCGGCACCCCGTTCATCGGGACCGATCCGGCCACCGCCGAACTGGTCAAGCTGGCATCGAACTCCTTCCTCGCCACCAAGATCTCCTTCATCAACGCCATGGCCGAGATCTGCGACGCAACGGGCGCCGACGTCCTCACGCTCGCCGAGGCGATGGGACGGGACTCCCGCATCGGCCCCCGCTTCCTGGCTCCCGGCCTCGGCTTCGGCGGCAGCTGTCTGCCCAAGGACATCCGGGCCTTCACCGCCCGTGCGGAGGAGTTCGGCCTGGGCGACTCGGTGGCCCTCCTCCGCCAGGTCGACGAGATCAACACACGACAGCGCCTGCGCACCGTCGACCTTGCTGAGCGGCTCGTCGGCGGGTCCTTCGCGGACCGGAGCGTCGCGGTGCTGGGGGCCGCCTTCAAACCGCACAGCGACGACGTACGGGACTCGCCGGCACTCGCGGTCGCGGACGAGATCCGGCGCCGCGGAGCCCGGGTCCGCGTCCACGACCCCGAGGCCGTCGACAACGCCCGGGCCGCCCACCCCGCGCTCCAGTTCGCCCTGGACGTGGCCAAGGCGTGCGAGCAGGCCGACGTCGTACTGCACCTCACCGAATGGCCGCAGTACCGGGAACTCGACCCCGCCGCCCTCGCCACGGTGGTGCGCACCCCGGCCATCGTCGACGCGCGCAACACCCTCGACCAGGCGGCCTGGCGCTCGGCGGGATGGACGCTGCGCGCGCCGGGCCGCCCGCGGCTCGGCTGACCGCGAGGAGGAGCCATGCGTGTCGTCGTATCCGGTGGAAGCGGCTTCCTGGGATCGCATCTGTGCGAAGCGCTGCTCCGCAGAGGCGACAGCGTGCGCTGCCTGGACAACTTCTCCTCCGGCCGATCGGCCAACATCGCCCATCTCCTGCGCGAGCCCGGCTTCGACTGCACGGCCTGCGATGTCACGGTCCCCTTCAGGTCCTCCGGGGACGTGGACGCCGTCGTACATCTCGCGAGTCCCGCGTCGCCGTTCGACTATGGCCGTCTTCCGCTGGAGACGCTGGCCACCGGCAGCCGGGGTACGGAGAACCTGCTGCGGCTGGCCGTCCGGCACAGCGCGCGTTTCGTCCTGGCGTCCACCAGCGAGGTCTACGGCGACCCCCAGATGCATCCCCAGGACGAGGACTACTGGGGGAACGTCAATCCCATCGGACCCCGCAGCGTCTACGACGAGGCCAAGCGCTTCGCCGAGGCCCTCTCCATGGCGTACCGGCGCAGCCAGGGGGCCGATGTCGGGATCGTCCGGATCTTCAACACATACGGTCCCCGTATGCGTGCGCAGGACGGCCGGGTGGTCTCCAGCTTCATCAGACAGGCGCTGGAAGAGGAACCCCTGACCGTGTTCGGCGACGGCAGCCAGACCCGGAGTTTCTGCTACGTCGACGACATGGTCCGCGGCCTGCTGGCCATGATCGATTCCCAACTGCCGGGCCCGTTCAACCTCGGCAATCCGACGGAGCGGACGGTGCGGGAGCTCGCCGAACTGGTGCTGTCGATCACCGGATCGGACAGCGAGCTGCGCTTCCTTCCGCTGCCCGTCGACGATCCCGTCCGGCGACGTCCCGTGATCACCCGTGCCGGCCAAGGGCTCGGCTGGCATCCGCGGGTGCCCCTGGAAGAAGGGCTGCGGCACACCGTCGACTGGTTCCTGTCGCAGCCGGACACGCTCGTACGACCCCGGGAGCGATCCCGAGTGGGGCGGCCATCATGAAAGCACTCGTACTGTGCGGGGGAGCGGGCACCCGGCTCCGTCCGATCACTCACACCTCGGCGAAGCAACTGGTGCCGGTAGCCAACAAACCGGTGCTGTTCTACGGCCTGGAGGCCATCGCCGCCGCCGGTGTCACGCAGACCGGCATCGTGGTGGGAGACACCGAGCGGGAGATCCGTGAGGCGGTCGGCGACGGTTCCCGGTTCGGGCTGGACGTGACCTACCTGCCGCAGGAGGCCCCCCTCGGGCTCGCCCATGCCGTCCTGATCTCCCGGGACTTCCTGGCCGACGACGACTTCGTGATGTACCTCGGCGACAACTTCATCGTCGGAGGGATCTCCGGCGTGGTCGACGACTTCCGCCGTGAGCGGCCCGACGCGGCGATCCTGCTGACCCGGGTGCCCGAACCCACTTCCTTCGGGATCGCCGAACTCGACGCGGCGGGCCGCGTGGTGGGACTCGAGGAGAAACCGCAGCGGCCCAAGAGCGATCTGGCACTGGTCGGCGTCTATCTCTTCTCTCCCACCGTGCACGCGGCCGTACGGGCCATCGGGCCGTCCCGGCGCGGCGAGCTGGAGATCACGGACGCCCTGCAGTGGCTGATCGAGACGGGCCATGACGTGCGTTCCACGACGATCTCCGGGTACTGGAAGGACACGGGGAACGTCACCGACATGCTGGAGGTGAACCGCTCCGTCCTGGAAACGGTCGAACCGGGGATCGACGGCAGCGTGGACGGGGCGAGTGAGATCATCGGCCGCGTCAGGATCGAGGACGGCGCCAAGGTGTTCGGCAGCCGTGTCGTCGGCCCGGCCGTCATCGGTGCCGGCACCGTGATCGCCGACTCCTACGTCGGACCGTTCACCTCGATCGCCGAGGACTGCCGTATCGAGGAGAGCGAGATCGAGTACTCGATCGTGCTGCGGCGGGCGTCCATCGTCGGCATGCGCAGGATCGAGGTCTCGCTGATCGGCCACAACGTCGAGGTGACCCCCGCCCCCCGCACACCCTCCGTGCACCGGCTGGTGCTCGGCGACCACAGCAAAGTGCAGATCCCGTCATGACCACGACCCGCATCCTGGTCACCGGTGGAGCCGGATTCATCGGCTCCCACTACGTCCGCACGCTGCTCGGCCCGGACGGCCCGCCCGACGTGTCGGTCACCGTGCTCGACAAACTCACCTACGCGGGCAACCCCGCGAACCTGGACGAGGTCCGTGACGCGGACGGCTTCGCCTTCGTACGAGGAGACATCTGCGATCCGGAACTCGTCGGCAAGCTGGTCTCCGAGCACGACCAGGTGGTGCACTTCGCCGCGGAGTCGCACGTCGACCGGTCCATCCTCGACGCCGACGCGTTCATCCGCACGAACGTGCTCGGTACCCAGACCCTGCTGGACGCAGTCCTGCGCCACGGCCTCGGCACCTTCGTCCACATCTCCTCCGACGAGGTATACGGCTCGATCGGCCGGGGCTCCTGGCCGGAGACCGACCCGCTGATGCCCAACTCGCCCTACGCCGCGTCCAAGGCCTCGTCCGACCTCCTCGCGCTGGCCCACCACCGCACCCACGGCCTCGACATACGCGTCACCCGGTGCTCGAACAACTACGGCCACCACCAGTTCCCCGAGAAGGTCATCCCCCTCTTCATCACGAATCTGCTGGACGGCAGGCCGGTACCGCTCTACGGCGACGGCCTGAACGTCCGCGACTGGATCCACATCGACGACCATGTGCGGGCCATCGAGCTCGTCCGTACCGGCGGCCGCCCCGGCGAGGTCTACAACATCGGCGGCGGCAACGAACTGTCCAACCGGGAACTGACCGGCCTGCTCCTGCGCGAGTGCGGCGCCGGCTGGGACATGGTCACGTTCGTCGAGGACCGCAAGGGTCACGATCGCCGCTACTCGGTCGACTTCACGAAGATCCGTCGGGAGCTCGGCTACGCACCGCGGAAGGAACTGGCCACGGGGCTCGCGGAGACCGTCGACTGGTATCGCACGCACCGCTCGTGGTGGGAGCCGCTGCGCCGGCGGGCCGAAAGGTGGGCGTCATGACCTGCGAGTGGTTCGTCACCGGAGCGGACGGCATGCTGGGCCGGGAACTCGTCTCCCGCCTGAAGGCCCGCAAGGCGGACACCGTCGCCGTCGGCCACCACCGGCTGGACATCACCGACGGCGACGCGGTGCGCGCGGCCCTGGACCAGTACCGGCCCGCGGTCGTGGCGAACTGCGCCGCGTGGACGGACGTGGACGCGGCGGAGTCCCACGAGGCGGAGGCGCTCGACGTGAACGGTCACGGCCCGGCCCATCTCGCCGAGGCCTGCCGTGTCCACGGCACGATCCTGCTCCACATCTCCACCGACTACGTGTTCTCCGGTGACAGCGACAGGCCGTACTGGGAGACGGACACCCCGGCCCCGCGCACCGCGTACGGGCGGACCAAGCTCGTCGGGGAACGGGCTGTCCTGTCGGCTCTTCCCGAGACCGGCCACGTGGTCCGTACGGCTTGGCTGTACGGGGCGGGAGGCGGAAACTTCGTCCAGGCCGTGATCAGGCTGGAAGCGGCCCAGGACGCCCTCTACGTCGTCGACGACCAGCGTGGGCAGCCCACGTGGACCGGGGACGTCGCCGACCGGTTGATCCTGCTGGGGAACTGCGCGCGGGCGGATACCGCGCCGCCCGGCGTGTACCACGCGACCAACAGCGGTCAGGCGACCTGGAACCGCCTTGCGCGTGAGGTGCTCCGGTTGCTGGGCGCGGACCCGGCAAGGGTGCACCCCGTCTCCAGCGCCGCCCTGCCGCGTCCCGCGCCTCGCCCCGCGTACAGCGTTCTCGGTCACAGCCGCTGGTCGGATGCCGGGCTGCCGACGCTGCGCCACTGGTGCTATGCCCTGGTGGAGGCGTTCCCCGAGCTACGGGACGCCGAACGCAGACGGTGGGCACGGCACGCCGCGTAGGAGGGCAGCAGCCCACCGCGCTCGGCCTCGATGAGCGTGGGCGCGGCGGCGTCCTTGTCGGACAGCAGCGGGGGCCGGTCCACGGGCCAGTCGATGCCGAGCGACGCGTCCAGCGGATGGATGCCGTGCTCGCGCCGCGGCGCGTACCCCTCGGAGCAGAGGTAGACGACGGTGCTCTCGGCGGTGAGCGCCATGAAGGCGTGACCGAGGCCCTCGGAGAGGAAGACACAGCGGTGACTGTCGTCGTCGAGCCGTACCGCGTCCCACTGTCCGAAGGTGGGCGAGCCGGTGCGGATGTCGGCCACGACATCGAGGACGGCACCGCGGACGCACGTCACGTACTTGGCCTGGCCCGGTGGCACGTCGGCGTAGTGGATGCCGCGTACGACACCGCGCCGCGACACGGAGCAGTTGGCCTGGGCGAGCCGGAGATCCGCACCGACGGCCTCGTGGAAGGCATCGCCGTCGAACCACTCGAAAAAGGAGCCCCGGTGGTCGGCGAAGACCTGGGGCTCGTGAACCCATGCTCCGTCGATGCTCAGCGGCCTCATGTACCCAGGATCGCCGTATCCTGGAAGAGCGGCAAAGCGTACAACGGCGTAATTCCGATCATGAGTACACCCATTGAGGATTACGCCCTCATCAGTGACCTCGAAACCGCCGCCATGGTCGGCAGGAACGGGTCCATCGACTGGTTGTGCCTGCCCCGATTCGATTCGCCCGCCTGTCTGGCCGCTCTGCTGGGCACGGAGGACAACGGATTCTGGCGGGTCTCTCCCGTCGCCCGCGGTCCCTGTACGCGCCGGGCGTACCGCCCGGACACGCTGGTACTGGAATCGCGGTGGGACTCCGTAACCGGGTCGGTGCGGGTCACGGATTTCATGCCGCCCCGTGCTCAGCTGCCGTGCATCGTCCGCGTGGTCGAAGGACTCTCTGGTTCCGTGACCATGCGCAGTGAACTGCGGCTGCGCTTCCACCAGGGCCGCGTCGTGCCGTGGATCCGAGTCACCGACCGCTGCACCGTCGCCATCGCCGGGCCGGACGCCGTCTGGCTGAACGCCGACGCTCCGGTGCGAGCACTCGACAGTCAAGACGGTGCGGACCCCGCGGTCCGCGACTCGACGGTCCTCGACTTCACCGTCCCGGCCGGCCGACGGCTGGCCCTGACCCTGGTGTGGTCGCCGTCGCATCTGCCTGAGCTGCCCGCACCGCTGTGCGTCCCGGCGGAGACGGCTCTGAAGCAGACCGGCGACTTCTGGCGGCGCTGGGCCGGCCAGTGCCGCTATGAGGGGCCATGGCGGGATGCCGTGGTGCGCTCCCTGATCACGCTGAAGGCGCTCACCTACGCACCCACAGGAGGCATCGTCGCGGCGCCGACGACCTCGCTCCCCGGATGCATCGGCGGCGAACGCAACTGGGACCACCGGTTCTGCTGGCTGCGCGATTCCACCCTGACCCTGTCCTGCCTGCTGCGCAGCGGCTACCGGGACGAGGCGACGGCATGGCTGGACTGGCTGGTGCGGGCCATCGCGGGAGACCCCGCCGATCTGCAGACCGTGTACGGCGTCGGAGGCCAGCGGCTCCTGCCGGAGACCGAGGCGCCATGGCTCACCGGCTACGAGGGGTCGCGGCCGGTCCGGTTCGGGAACTCCGCGGTGAGCCAGTTCCAGCTGGACGTGTACGGCGAAGTCCTGGACACGCTCCACCTGTCGCTGCGGGCGGGCATCCGCATGCCGGCGCACGTGTGGAGTCTGGTGGAGGCGATGATGGGCCACCTCCACCGGCACTGGCGTGAGCCGGATCAGGGGCTGTGGCAGGTCCGCGGGCCGCAGCGCCAGTTCGTGCATTCCAAGGTGATGGCGTGGGTGGCCGCCGACCGCGCCCTGCGGATGGGGGTGCTGCTCGGCAGGAACGGGTCATCGGGCGAGTGGCGGGCCATGCGGGACGAGGTGCACCGGCAGGTGTGCCGGGAAGGGTGGGACGTGGAGCAGCGGTCCTTCGTGCAGTCCTACGGCTCGTCGGCCCTTGACGCCGCGGCGCTGCTGATTCCCCGGCTCGGCTTCCTGCCGGCCTGGGACGAAAGAGTGCGCGGTACCGTCCGCGCGATGCGGGAGCTGGACCATGGCGGGTTTGTGCGGCGGTACGCGCCCGACAATCAAGGAGCGCACAACAGCCAGGGCGGGCACAGCGTGGACGGCATGCATGGTACTGAAGGCGCGTTCGTGGCGTGCTCCCTGTGGTACGCCGACGCCCTCGCCGCGACCGGCCATGTGGAACGGGCCCGGAAGGCCTTTGAAAGAGTTCTCGCCATCCGTAACGACGTCGGTCTGCTCTCGGAGCAGTGGGATCCGGACGCAGGCCGTCAACTGGGCAACGCGCCGCAGGCGTTCAGCCACATAGCTCTGGTGGAGACGGCGTTCGCCCTGTCATCGGCACCATCCCGGAGTCCCCGTGGTCCGCAGGCGTCGGGTCGGCGTTGATCCGGGTCTCAGCTCCTGTGCCGCAGGGCGAAGCGTTCCGAGAGCGCGGTCAACGTCTCGTTGAGCCGGTCGATGTCCTCGTCGGAGTTGAGCGCCGTGATCTGAATGCGGAAGCCGACACGGTCATGGGGGACGAGAGGGTAGGCCGCGAGCGTCACATAGATGCCGTGGTCCCACAGGAATCGGGCGACCGCTCCCAGCTCCGACGCGTTGACGAGGGGGATCTCGATGATCGGCAGCCCATGGACACTCGGCGTGTCCAGGCCGAGGCCATGGACGTGATCGAGCACCCGTACGGTCTTGCGGTGCAGATCGGCGCGGATCGCGTCCCCACGGCGGTCGTTGACCTCCAGACCGGCGAGCGTCGTGGCGAGGGAGGCAGTCGGCGAGGGGCCGGAGTACAGATAGGGGGCCGCGGCGATCTTCAGGTGGTTCTTGAGCCAGGAGGGCAGTGCGATGAAGGCCAGCATCGAGGAGTACGCCCTGGAGAAGCCGCCGACGAGCACGATGCCGTCGTAGGTCTCGCCCATGTGCCGGACCACGCCGTTGCCGCGGGATCCGTACGGGCACAGCTCGTCCGCCCTCCGCTCGCCGATGACGCCGAAACCGTGCGTGTCGTCTATGTACAGCGTCGCGTCCCGGTCCCGGCAGACGCCGACCAGTTCGGGCAGGTCGGGGATGTTCCCGCTCATGTTGTCGACGCCGTCCAGGCAGACGAGCCGGGACTTGCCGGACGGTACGGCGCGCAGCATATCGTCGAGCTGATCGGGCCGGTCGGCGTGGAAACGCTGCAACGTCGCGCCGTTGGCCTGGGCCGTCACGCATCCGTCATGCACGGTCCGGTGCGCCGTGGCCTCGACGAAAACGTATCCCTGGCCGGTGAGAACGGGGATCACCGAGGCGTGGATCAAGGTGGCGGTCGGCAGGAGCAGCGTGTCCGGCGCTCCGAGCAGCCCCGTGAGCTGCTCCTCGATCTCGGGGTAGAGCCGTGGGCTGCCGAGCAGCCGGGACCAGCTGGGGTGTGTTCCCCAGCGCCGGACGGTGGGCTCGATCGCGCCGATGATCTCGGGGCCCCAGTCGAAGCCCAGGTAGTTGCAGGAGGCGAAGTCGATCAGCCAGTGATCTCCGCTGCGGATGTGGCGGCCGTGCACTTCGTCCAGGACCGCGTCGCTCATGGGACTCGTCTGCCGCAGGTGCTCGAGGTCGCCCCAGCGTGGATCACGCCGTGTCCGTAGGGGTTCGGCGGAGGTGGGTTCGCGCGTGGTTGTGCGCTCCTGGTGCTCCTGGTGCTCCTGGTGCTCCTGGTGCTCCTGGTGCTCCTTGTCCGCGGCCGTCTCGTCGTCTGTGTCCGGCTCGCCTCTGCCGGACCGGGCTCGGCCCGGTGCCGCGCTCGGCCACATGCCGATGGGCCCCCGTGCCGCCGTGCCGCCGTCCCGCGGCGGTGGCTGGTCTCCGTTGCGCTGTCGCAGGACGACCTCGCTCTGCTCCACCGTCATCGGCCGTGCGAACAGATATCCCTGCCCGAACCGGCAGCCGATACCGGCCAGCAGCTCGCGCTGGGCCGGCTCCTCGATTCCCTCGGCGATCACCTGAAGGCCGAGCGTGTCGGCGAGGTGGACGATTCCCTCGACGAGCGCGACCTGTCGGGGGTCCCGCGTGATGTCGTCGATGAACGTCTTGTCGATCTTCAGTACGTCGATGGGGAATTCCCGGAGATGGCGCAGCGAGGAGAGTCCGGTGCCGAAGTCGTCGACGGCGATGCGTACGCCGAGATTCTTCAGTGCCCGTATGAGCGCGTCGAACTGGTCGTCCCGCTGCATGAGCACCGACTCGGTGAGCTCCAGCTGCAGCGAGCCCGGAGCCAGGCCCGGGGTGTCGAGCGCCTTGCCCACCTCGTCGAGAAAGCCCGCGTCCCGGAACTGGCGGCCGGACACGTTGACGCTGAGGTACAGCGGTGCCGACCGCTGGCTCTGGTGCTGCAGGCGGGCGATGTCGGACGCGGCGTTCTGCAGGACCCAGGCGCCCAGCAGCGTGATGTGTCCGGTCTCCTCGGCGAGGGAGATGAACTGCTGCGGGGGGACCAGACCGCGTCGGGTGTGCGCCCAGCGGGCCAGTGCCTCAAAACCGACGACCTCGCCCACGGTGATGTCCACGACCGGCTGGTATCGCAGGGCGAACTCCTCCTCGGCGATGGCGTGGTCCAGGTGCGCCTGCAGGTCGTGCCGCTCCACCATGCGGACATGGAACTGGTGCTGGAAGTGGCGCCACTGGCGCTTCCCGGCGGCCTTGGCCGCGTACAGGGCGAGATCGGCGTGGGCCAGCAGCTCCTCGGCGTCCGCGCTGTCCATCGCCGTGGCCACGCCCACGCTGGCGGAGACGCTCACCGAATCGTCGGACAGCTGGAAGGGCCGATTGAGGGTCTGTATCACCTGGGCGGCCAGCAACTCGGCATCGAGAGGCTTCTTCGCGTCCTCCATCAGCACCGCGAACTCGTCACCGCCCAGTCGCGCCGCGGTATCGGTGCGGCGCAGCGTCTCCGACAGGCGCTCTCCCACGGCGCCGAGGAGCCGGTCGCCGACCGAGTGGCCCAGGGTATCGTTGACGATCTTGAAGTCGTCCAGGTCGATGAAGAGCAGACAGGTGAGAGTCGACTCCCGGCGGCCGCGCAGCATCGCGCGCTCGGTCCGTTCCAGCAGCAGCGTCCGGTTGGGCAGGCCGGTCAGCGCATCGTGAAAGGCCCGCTGAGTGAGCTCGTGCTCCAGTTGCCGCTGTTCGGTCACGTCCCGCAGGGTGATGACAAGTCCGTTGACAGTCTTGTCGTGCCGCAGGTCGCGGCACCGCACCTCGACTTCGATGCGACCGCGGTCCCGTAGAACCCACCAGTGGTCGTGGGCCTCCTGCCGCCCGTTCTTCCGCATGGCCGCCAGCATCCGGGTCGCCCGGTAGCGATCCCGGGGATCCACCAGTTCCTGCAGCGCCCTACCGATCAGCTGGGCGCTGCCGAACACGGCTTCCGCGGAGGGACTGGCGTATCGGACGGTGGTGTCGTCGTCGACGATGAGGATGACGTCCGAGGCGTTGCGCACCAGTGTGCGGAAGTACGCCTCGCTCTCCTTCCGGGTGATCTCCTGCCGGAGCCCGATGCGTTCCGTCGCCAGCCCCGCGTGTGAGGCCAGGATCTCCAATGAGCCGCGCATCTCGGTGAGTTGCCGCTCGGGCCCCGCCGCCAGCAGCGCGCCCGGAAGCTCGCAGCCGGCCGGACGGTCGGGCTGGGTCATAGGGCATACCAGGGCAGTCGGCAGATCTCCGAGTTCGGTGGCCATGCGCGGCCCGAGCACCGTGACGGGGACCATGAGCGTGTGGTGGGGGGCGGCGCCGGCCGCCCCCGCCTCGGGGGCTCCACCGGTGTCCGTGACGGGCCCGTCGCCGGGTCCGTCACGGGACCGGGCCTGAAGCGCGTACAGGTCCTGGGCATGCTTGGCCGACAGCAGCATGGACCCGTGCCGGACTTTCGGACCGAACAGTGCGGTCACCGCCGTATGGCAGGCCTGCGCGATCTCCTGCGGTCTTTCCGCCGCCACCAGTGAAGCGGTCGCCATGTGCAGCGCCAGTTCACGCGCCACGGCCTTACGGTGGGCCACGATCATGCCCGCGAGACGGAAGATCACCAACAGGAACAGGGCACTGGAGAAGACGGCGAACACCGTCGTATCGGGGGCGGTGCCCAGCTGCCCCTCGTAGAGCAGGATCCCGGGCGCGATCAGGGTGGCGGCAGCGAGCAGCACGAGCCGTGGCCACGGCGGGCGCCGGGATTGCGGCTGGGACACGGACGCGGTGAGCGCCGCCATGGAGGGGTGCAGCGCCGCCAGCCCCCAGGCCGTGCAGCAGACGATGCGGCCGGAGTCCAGCAGCGTGTCGGCCTGCCATGCCCCGTTGAGCTGGACGATCCCGTAAGCGATGTCGAAACCGAGCAGCGTGACGGTGGCGAGGACGAGCAGCTGTACGGCGCGGTTGCCGCCGGAGACGGGGGTGTGGGCGAGCAGCCGGGCCAGCATCGCCAGCACCAGCACGTCGCCGAGCGGGTAGGCGATGCTGATCGCGCGCTGCTGCCAGGTCAGGCCCTCCAGCCGCGCGAGGGGCTGCACCAGATAGACCCAGACCGGCAGGGTGAGTCCGGCGGTGATGATCAGCGTGTCCAGCAGGCTGGGCAGGTCACGGTCCACCCAGCGGTACCGGACAAGACCGAACAGCCCCGCCGCCATGAGCGGGTACGCGGCGAGGCAGAACGCGTCCGCGGGAGAGAGGAACGGATGGGATACGTGGAAATACCCCGCGCGCGCGTTGTAGTGGGTACCGCCCGCGGCTAAGGCCGACAGGCCGGTGGCCAGTACCCACCAGGGCCAGCGGTGCGCGGGCCGGTGCATGTGCGCTCCGGTGAGGATGGCGGCGGCACCACCCAGCCCGATCGCGGCCGAGAGCGGCGCGCGTGTTTCCGGGGCGGTGATGTACAGGCTGGTGGCGGCCCCGACCAACGCGAGGTACACGGCCATCAGCCGGTGGGCCAGCAGCAACGCCAAGCGCCTCCCTGCGTTGTAGAACACCAGGTCGCGAACACGCGGCGCCGTGCGCCTTTCTCGATCGTAGGCATGACAGGCGCCGGGCTGCATCTCGTCACCGCGGTGGCGACGACCCCGGTCGGCGGAGCAGATGCCGAGGGGCCCAGGAGACCGCTGAAGATCTTGCTCCGGCCGCCCGACTCACCCCGGATTGCCGGTAAATGTCAATCGCCATCAACCAGGGCAAGCCAGGCGCATTTTCAAGATCTTCAGGACGCTAGCTAGGCCTTCGTGTTCGGCCGCCGAGCAGAGCCCGCATAGCCGTGGGGGTTGAGCTGCTGGAACCGCCAGGCGTCCCGGCACGTGTCGGCGAGGTCCCGGATGGGACGCCAGCCCCAGGCCCGCGCCACGGCGGTCGCGTCGGCGACGAGTTCGGCCACGTCGCCGGGGCGGCGGGCCGCGACCTCGTACGGAATGGGCCTGCCGCACGCCTCGGAGAACGCGGTGATGACGTCGAGGACCGAGCTGCCCTTTCCGACGCCCAGGTTGTACACACGCATGCCTGGTCCGTCGGCGAGATGGTCGAGCGCGACGCGGTGGGCCTCGACGGTGTCCATGACGTGGAGGTAGTCGCGGATCGCGGTCCCGTCGGGCGTGGGGTAGTCGGCGCCGAACACATGGACCCGCTTCCGTCGGCCGATGGCCACCTGGGCCACGTACGGCATCAGATTGTCGGGCGTGCCGTAGGGATCCTCGCCGAGCAGCCCGCTGGGGTGGGCGCCGGCCGGATTGAAGTACCGCAGACACAGCACGGTGTACTCGGGGCACCGCTGGCAGACGTCGGCGAGGATCTGTTCGCAGATCCATTTGGAGGCCGCGTATGGATTGGTGGGCCGGGCCGGGGTGGCCTCGTCCAGCGGTCCGGGTCCGGCGTCGCCGTAGATCGAGCAGGAGGAGGAGAACACGAGCTGGTGCACGCCGTGCTCGTGCATGGCCCGGAGCAGGGCGGTCGTGCCGCCGACGTTGGTGTCGTAGTACTCGACGGGCATCCGTGTCGACTCGCCCACTGCCTTGTGCGCGGCAAAGTGCACGACGGCGTCCACGGAGTGGCGGTCGAAGACGGCCGAGAGGGCGTGTCGATCACGGATGTCCAGCTCATAGACAGCACCGACGAAACGGCCGGCGATCCGTTCCACGCGGGTGAGGACCTGGGGAGTGCTGTTGGAGTAGTCGTCGACCACGATCACCTCGTAGCCGTGGTCGAGCAGTTCGACGCAGGCATGACTGCCGATGAAGCCGGCTCCGCCGGTGACGAGGACCGTGGACGGTGCACTCGTGGGCGTCACTCCCTCGTGCGCGCGGCGTCGGTCCGTGTTCACTGCACCTCACCAGCCCGGGGCGGCGGCGAATGCCGGGCGGAAGGCGTGATGGCCACGGCTGCCGGCAGCGACGACAGGACCAGGCGTAGGACGACGGACAGCCGTTCGAGGCGGCGCGCCAGCGGACCGGCGGTGATCCGGACAACGTCGAGGTCCGCGTTCCGCGCAAGCCGACGCTCCACCCCGGTATCTGCCGAATCCGGTTCCCTGCGCGTCATGACGCGTCGCTCCAGAGTGCGGTGAACGTCGTATGCTTACGACGTATATGTATGACTTTCCGCCTATTGCTCCCTGGCGTCAAGGGCTGTAGGTGTACTGGTCGAAACGTTCTGCCTGGAGCGGGGACACTCGTGCGGGGGCTCAGGAGCCGGCATATGCCGCGCAACCGTAATGCTCTGGTGTCAGGGGGAAAGCCCGGCCACACTGACCACGTGGACGCCCATCGAACTGGTGACCCCCCGATAGTCGACCCCGGCCTCTTCGGCCCCGGCTCGGTGACCTGGCAGGCGCACGGCGACCCCATGATGTGGATCGCCGGCGTCCGCGCGCTCTATCTCCAGGCGCTGCACCCGCGGGCGGTGCGCGGGGTCATGCAGAACTCGGACTTCCGCAAGGACGCCTGGGGCCGGCTCATGCGGACGGCCAACTTCGTCGGTACCACGACGTACGGCACCACGGAGGCCGCCGAGAAGGCGGGCGCCCGAGTCCGGAAGATCCACAGCATGCTCACGGCGGCCGACCCGGACACGGGGGAGCGGTACCGCGTCGACGAGCCCGAACTGCTGTTGTGGGTGCACTGCGCCGAGATCGACTCCTATCTGCAGGTCCTGCGCCGCTCCGGCTTCCCCCTCACGGAGACCGCCGCCGACCGGTACATCGGCGAACACCGGGCCGGCGCCCGCCTGGTGGGCCTCGGTCCCACCGAAGTGCCGGGCGACCAGGCGGAGTTGGCGGCCTACTTCGAGAAGATGCGGCCCGAGCTCGCCGCGGGAACCGAGGCCCGGGACGTGGACGACTTCCTGCGCAGACCGCCCACGCACCCGTTGCTCATACCGGCACGTGAAGCACTGTGGCGGCGCGTGGCGAACCTGGCGTACGCCTCCCTGCCGCCGTACGCCCATGAGTTGTACGGCAGACCGGCCCCGGCCCCGGCAGTCGTCACCCGGCGCCTGCGGCTCACCGGTATCCTGCTGCGCTCGGTTCCCGCCCGGCTGCGCTGGCAACTCCCGCCCAAACACATCCTGCGCGCCATGTCACGGCTCGGCCCCGGCTCGCGCCCGGCACCGTACAAAGTCAGCAGATAGGTCGCCATACTGGACCGGGTCGGGTCCCTGTCGTCGCCTTCCCGTCGCCCGTTCCTGAGGCAGACGGGAATGCGACGACAGGGACCCAGGGGGAGGGCGGGTCCGTATGGACGGGGGCATCGTTGGCGATGGCGGACACCAGGCTGATCCAGGGCCGGTACCGGTTGCTCGATCTGATCGGGCGCGGCGGCATGGGCGAGGTCTGGCGCGCGAGAGACGAGTCGCTGGGCCGGCTCGTCGCGGTCAAGTGCCTCAAGCCCATCAACACCCAGCCCGACCAGTCGTTCACCCGTGTCCTGCGGGAGAGGTTTCGGCGCGAGGCGCGCGTGGCGGCCGCTCTCCAGCACCGCGGTGTGACCGTCGTCCACGACTTCGGCGAGTCCGACGGAGTGCTCTTCCTCGTCATGGAGTTACTGGAAGGCCGCAACCTCAGCCAGCTCCTGGAGGACAACAAGCACCATCCGCTGCCCGTCGCCGACGTCGTCGAGATCGCCGACCAGGTGGCCGCCGCCCTCGCGTACACCCATCAACAGGGCATCGTGCACCGGGATTTGAAACCCGCGAACATCATGTGGCTCACGGACGGCACGGTGAAGATCTGCGACTTCGGCATAGCCCGCCTCGGCCGTGACGTCAGCTTCACCTCCCGCCTCACCGGCACCGGCATCGCGATGGGCACCCCGCACTACATGTCCCCGGAGCAGATCAGCGGCGGGGAGATCGACCAGCGCAGCGATCTGTACTCGTTCGGGTGCGTCCTCTACGAGATCGCCACCGGGGCACCGCCGTTCGACCTCGACGACGCCTGGGCGGTCCTCATGGGCCACCGTGACACCGCGCCACGGCCACCGCGCAGCCATCGGGAGGAGGTGCCCGAGTACCTCGACCGGATCATCCTGGACCTGCTTGCCAAGCAGCCCGAGGAACGGCCGTACGACGCCCGGGAGTTGGGCCGCCGCGTCGGCGAGGGTCGTACGGCGACCGGCGCGGCCCCGGCCCATGCGCGCACGGTCGTCCCGCCCTCTGTGGAGCCAGACGCCAAACCCGGTTCCCCCGGGGTACGGACACGCCCCGAGCGGCCGTCGCCGCGTGAGCCCCGGCTGCCCTCCTGGACCCGTGGCATGACCACTGGCCACAAGGCCGCCGGAACCGGACTCGGCAGCCTCGCCCCACCGGACGCCTCGGCCGGTCTCACCGGAGAGTGGATCGCCCGCCCCGTCACCGGCCCCGCCGAAGATCCCGTACGCGCCGAACGGCCCACCCCTTCACCGGAGTTGATCAGGACCCTGGCCGGGCGGCACAACGCGGGCTTGAGCCTTGGACGTCTCGGCCGCTGGACGGAGGCCGGTGAGGTGCACCGGGCGGTCGCCGTCGAGCGTGAGCACGCCCTCGGCCCCGAGCACCCCGACACCCTCGCCAGCCGCTTCGAGGTCGGCTTCACCCTCAGCCGTACCAGCCGCCCCGCCGACGCGCTGCGCGAGTTCGCCCACGTCGCCCGCATCCGGGAGCGTGTCCTCGGCCCCGAGCACCCCGGCACGCTCGCCGCACGGCAGGAAATGGCGTACGTACTGGGCCAGCTGGGCCGCCACTTCGAGGCCCATCAGGCGTACACGTCCGTCCTCGCCGCCCGCGAACGCATCGCGGGCCCCGACCACCCGGACACCCTGCGCTGCCGCCACAACCTCGCCTTCAACCTCAGCAGGCTCGGGCGCCTGGAGGACTCGTACCGGATGGCGAGCGAGGTCGCCGCCGCCCGCGCCCGCGTCCTCGGCGCGAACCACCCCGACACCCTCGTCACCCGCTACGAAGTCGCCTACGCCCTCGGCCAGCTGGGCCGCTGGCCCGAGGCGCTGCAGACCTACCAGGAAGTCGCCGAGGCCCGCGCCCAGGCCCTCGGCCCCGACCACCCCGACACCCTCGCCGCCCGCTACGAGGTCGGGATCAGCCTCGGCCGCCTCGGCCGCAGCAGCGACGCCCTGACCCTCTACCGCGCCCTTGTCGACGACCGCACCCGCGTCCACGGGCCCACCCACCCCGAGACGCTGCGCGCCCGCCACGGCCTCGGCGTCAACCTCGGCCGCCTCGGCCGCTGGGAGGAGGCCCTCACCGAGTCCCGCGACGTGTGCGCCCTCAGGGAGCGCGCCCTGGGCCCGGACCACCCCGACACCCTCGTCAGCCGCCGCGAGGTCGCCGTCGGTCTCGGCTGGCTCGGCCGCTGGGCCGACGCCCTCACCGAGTACCGGCGGGTGGCCGACGCCCGCGAACGCGTCCTCGGCGCCGATCACCCCGACGCCATGGCCAGCCGCAACGACGAGGCTCACTGCCTGGAACAGCTCGGCCGCGGCCCGGAGGCGGTGGAGCTGTACCGGAGAGTGGCGGCGCTACGCCAGCGGCGGGCCACCCGAGGCCACTGAGAGCGAAAGCCGACCCGGGGCGTTGATCCACCTGGCACGCACCCCTGGCCGACCTCGATTATCGCGTGTTACGCAAGAGCCATGCCTGCCACCCCCGCACCCGTCCCCACCCCCGCGGCACAGCCCGGCCGCCCCGCACGCCGGTCGCGCGACTCGTACGACGCCGTGATCGTCGGCGGCGGCCACAACGGCCTCGTCGCCGCCGCCTACCTCGCCCGGGCCGGGCGCTCCGTGCTGGTCCTGGAGCGGCTGGGCCACACCGGCGGCGCCGCCGTGTCCACCCGGCCGTTCGCCGGCGTCGACGCCCGACTGTCCCGTTACTCGTACCTGGTCAGCCTGCTGCCCCGGAAGATCGTGCGGGATCTGGACCTCGACTTCCGCGTCCGAGGCCGCACGATCTCCTCGTACACCCCCGTCGAACGCGACGGACGGCCGACCGGCCTCCTTGTCGGCGGCGGCGAGCGGCGCACCCGGGAGGCGTTCGCACGACTGACCGGTTCGGATCGCGAGTACGAGGCCTGGCAGCGCTTCTACGGGATGACCGGCCATGTCGCCGAACGGGTGTTCCCGACGCTCACCGAGCCCCTGCCCACCCGGGACGAACTGCGCCGGCGGATCGACGACGAGGCGGCCTGGCGGACCCTCTTCGAGGAGCCGATCGGCGCGGCCGT
The DNA here is from genome assembly GCF_002214185.1 of Streptomyces capitiformicae. NCBI lineage: Bacteria > Bacillati > Actinomycetota > Actinomycetes > Kitasatosporales > Streptomycetaceae > Streptomyces > Streptomyces capitiformicae. The sequence continues at coordinate 6,682,814 of NZ_CP022161.1, forward strand.
CGAGTCGACCTTCACCGACGACCTGGTACGCGGAGTCGTCCTCACCGACGCCCTGATCGGCACCTTCGCGGACGCCCACGACCCCTCCCTCCGGCAGAACCGCTGCTTCCTGTACCACGTGATCGGCGGCGGCACCGGAGCCTGGGACGTACCCGTCGGCGGGATGGGCGCCCTCACGGACGCGCTCGCCAGGGCCGCACGCGACGCCGGCGCGGTGATCGCCACCGGCCACGAGGTGCGGAGGATCGCCACCGACGGACGGTCCGCCGAGGTCACCTACCGCACGACGGACATGGAGGGCGCGGTCGCCGCCCGGCATGTGCTGGTCAACGCCTCGCCCCAGGAGCTGGCGGCCCTGATGGGCGACGAGCCGCCCGCCCCCGCCGAGGGCGCACAGCTGAAGGTGAACATGCTGCTCACCCGGCTCCCGAGGCTCCGTGACGAGTCCGTCGACCCGCACGAGGCCTTCTCCGGGACGTTCCACATCGCCGAGGGATACGACCAACTGGCCGCCTCCTACGCCCAGGCCGCCGCCGGCGCGCTCCCCGACGCACCGCCCTCCGAGATCTACTGCCACTCCCTCACCGACCCGACCATCCTCGGCCCCGACCTGGTCGACCAGGGCTACCAGACGCTCACCCTGTTCGGCCTGCACACCCCCGCGCGGCTCTTCGAGGCCGACAACGACGCCGTACGCGAGGAACTCCTGAAGGCGACCCTCGCCCAACTGGACGCCCATCTCGCCGAGCCCCTCACCGGCTGCCTGGCCACCGACGCCGAGGGCCGCCCCTGCATCGAGGCCAAGACCCCCCTCGACCTCGAACGCGATCTCGGCCTCCCCGGCGGCAACATCTTCCACCGCGACCTCGCCTGGCCGTACGCCCAGGAGGGCACCGGCCGCTGGGGCGTCGAGACCCGCCACGCGAACGTCCTGCTGTGCGGTGCGGGCGCGGTCCGCGGCGGCGGGGTGAGCGGCGTACCCGGCCACAACGCGGCGATGGCGGTACTGGGAGGCCTGGGACATTCGTCCTGAGCCGGCCGTCGAGGGAGGCTCGTATGGCCGAGCTCAGCCCCACCGACCTGCAGAAGGCACTCAAAGGCATGGAGTACCCGACGGACAAGAAGCACCTCGTCGAGCGTGCCCGCGAGAACCACGCCGATGACAAGGTCGTGAGCCGCCTCAACGGGCTCAAGAGGGACCGCTTCGACGGCCCGAACGAGGTCCAGAAGGCCGTGTTCAACGAGTAGCGGCCCCCCACGACCAGGAACGGACCAGGACCGCGTCGGTCATGTGGCCGACGCGGTCCAGCCCACCGCGTCGATGCGTCCGGCGTCCGCCGGGCGCTTGTCGTCGAAGAGGACACCGCCCCCCATCTCGACCCGCAGCCCGTCGACGTACGCGCCCCGGCCCACGTACAGCCGGTCGGTCGCGTAGCGCCAGCGCACGACGGTCCCGGCCGCCCGGGGCAGCCGTGCGGTGAGCCGGTGCCAGACCCGGTCCGACCAGCCGGTGACCGTGCCGGCCGGATGGTGCCGGGGGTCCTCACCCGCACGTACGGTCGTGAACGGGACCGGCTGCCAGGAGGCGCTGTCGTCCGTGGATGTCTCCAGGAAGAGGGCGTCGGCCCGGGGCTCGGTGTCCCACCACAGGGCGCAGCGCAGCCGAGGGCCGTCGCCGACCGTGTCGAGCGACGGCAGGGCGAGCGTGGCCGTCGTGGCGGTCGCCATGCCGGAGAACCAGGCCGTGCGGCTTCGGGCGGGGCGTACGGGGACGGCCCGGGCGAGATTGTTCGCGGCGGTGACCCGGGGCGCCGACCCGGACCGCCAACTGCGCACTGGATGCACGGAGTTGCCGAGCACGACGAGGAAGGAGTCGGTCGTCGGGTCGAGGACGAGCGAGGTGCCGGTGAAGCCGGTGTGACCGGCGGTGCGCGGCGTGGCCATCGCGCCCATGTACCAGTGCTGGTAGAGCTCGAAGCCCAGCCCGTGCTCGTCGCCGGGGAACGCGGTGTTGAAGTCGGTGAACATCAGCTCCACCGACTCGGGCTCCAGGATGCGGGCCCTGCCGTACGCGCCGCCGTTGAGCAGCGTCCGCCCGAGGACGGCCAGATCCCACGCCGAGGAGAAGACCCCGGCGTGCCCCGCGACCCCGCCGAGCGAGAAGGCGTTCTCGTCGTGCACCTCCCCCCACACCAGCCCCCGATCGAGCCCCGACCAGGGCGCGCGGGCGTCCTCGGTCGCCGCGATCCGCGACTTCCACGAGGCCGGCGGATTGAACCGAGTGCGGTGCATCCCGAGTGGAGCAGTGATCTCGTTTCGGAGCAGCCGATCCAATCCGAGACCGGTGATCTCCTCAAGCACCAGCTGCAACGAGATCAGATTCAGATCCGAGTACAGATACTTCGTCCCCGGCGGATTCAGCGGCACCTCGTCCCAGATGAGCCGCAACTTCCCTTCGTGCGTCGGCTCCTTGTACAGCGGGATCCAGGCGCGGAATCCCGAGGTGTGGGTGAGGAGCTGACGAACGGTGATGTCCTGCTTGCCCGCGCCCCCGAACTCCGGCAGATACGCGCTGACCTTCCCCTCGAGCTCCAACGCCCCCCGCTCGATCTGCTGCACGGCAAGAATCGAGGTGAACAGCTTCGACACCGAGGCCAGATCGAACACGGTGTCCTCGGCCATGGGGATCTGTTGCTCCGCCGGGAACTGCACCCCTGCATCCGCCTTCTCGTCGTACGCCGAGTACCGGACGGCCATCCCGATCGGCTGGTGCAACGCGACGGTCCCGCCCCGCCCGGCGAGCAATACGGCACCGGCGTACCAGGGGTGCGTGGGGGAGGGCCCGAGAAAGGCTTCGGCGTCGGCGACGAGCCGGTCCAGATGCTCGGCGAGTAGCCCGGCCCGCTCGGGAGAACCATGACGCAGGGTCGGGCGACCACCTCCGACGGAGGAAGCGGCGACCGGCCCGGCGGGAAAGGGCAGCACAGCGAGCCCACCACCGACCGCCAACACGCGCCTGCCAAGCTGACGACGACTCATCCCAGCCGTCGAACCCCCGGCACCTTCGCTCACAACGAGACCTCCCTTCGCGCCACATGCGACCCAGACCAAGCATTGCGCCCCCCAAGGGGCGCGGGGAACTGCGCGACAAGCCACAACGAACCCGCACCCGCCAACGAACCCATCACCCCTCCCCATTGGGCGACCCGAAACGAAATCTGACGAGGCATCAGAAAACCCTTCCATCGTCCGGAGGACTGAGGCATCCTGCGCACCATGCAGACGCAGCTGAGCAACGACCTGGGCGTCGAGCACGCCGTCTTCGGTTTCACGCCGTTCCCCGCCGTCGCCGCGGCCATCAGCCGGGCCGGCGGCTTCGGGGTGCTCGGCGCGGTCCGCTATACGGCCCCCGACGACCTCAAACGCGACCTGGACTGGATCGAGGCCCACGTCGACGGCAAGCCGTACGGTCTGGACGTCGTCATGCCGGCCAAGAAGGTCGAGGGCGTGACGGAGGCCGACGTGGAGGCGATGATCCCCGAGGGGCACCGGCAGTTCGTCAAGGACACCCTCGCCAAACACGGCGTGCCCGAACTCGCCGAGGGCGAGGCCTCCGGCTGGCGGATCACCGGCTGGATGGAACAGGTCGCCCGCACCCAACTCGACGTCGCCTTCGACTACCCGATCAAGCTGCTCGCCAACGCCCTCGGCTCCCCACCCGCCGACGTCATCGACCGCGCCCACGAACAGGACGTGCTCGTAGCGGCCCTCGCGGGCAGCGCCCGGCACGCCCGCAAGCACGCCGACGCGGGCATCGACATCGTCGTCGCCCAGGGGTACGAGGCCGGCGGCCACACCGGAGAGATCGCCTCGATGGTGCTGACGCCCGAAGTCGTCGAAGCCGTCGACCCGTTGCCCGTGCTCGCCGCCGGCGGCATCGGCAGCGGACAGCAGGTGGCCGCCGCCTTCGCCCTCGGCGCCCAGGGTGTCTGGCTCGGCTCGCTGTGGCTGACCACCACCGAGGCCGAACTGCCCTCACCGAAACTCATCGAGAAGCTGCTCGCCGCCGGCTCCGGCGACACCGTCCGCTCCCGCGCCCTCACCGGCAAACCCGCACGCCAGCTCCGTACCGAATGGACCGACGCCTGGGACGACCCGCAGGGCCCCGGCGCGCTCCCCATGCCCCTCCAGGGCCTGCTCGTCGCGGAGGCGGTCTCCCGCATCCAGAAGTACGAGGTGGAGCCGCTGCTCGGCACGCCGGTCGGGCAGATCGTCGGCCGGATGAACAGCGAACGCAGCGTCCAGGCCGTCTTCGACGACCTCACCCGCGGCTTCGAGAAGGCCGTGGACCGCGTCAACCGGATCGCCGGAAGGAGCGAGGAACAGTGAGCCAAGCCCCTCAGCGGCAAGCCCCCCAAGCGCAGGCCCCGCAAGGGTTCTGGGCCCAGGCCACCGCCGACCCCGACCGTACGGTGCTCGTCGCGCCCGACGGCGAGGAGTGGACCGCCGGGCGCCTGCACGCCGAGGCCAACCGGCTGGTGCACGGACTGCGCGCGGCCGGACTCGAACGCGGCGACGCCTTCGCGGTCGTCCTGCCGAACGGCGTGGAGTTCTTCACGGCGCACCTGGCCGCCACCCAGGCCGGCCTCTACCTCGTGCCCGTCAACCACCACCTCGTGGGCCCCGAGATCGCCTGGATCGTCTCGGACTCGGGCGCCAAGGTGCTGATCGCGCACGAGCGGTTCGCCGAGGCCGCCCGGCACGCCGCCGACGAGGCGAAGCTGCCCGCGACCCACCGGTACGCGGTCGGCGCGGTCGACGGCTTCCGCCCGTACGCCGAACTCCTCGCCGGACAGCCCGAGTCGGCGCCCGAGGACCGCACCCTCGGCTGGGTCATGAACTACACCTCGGGCACCACCGGCCGCCCCCGGGGCATCCGCCGCCCGCTGCCCGGCAAGCTTCCCGAGGAGTCCTACCTCGGCGGCTTCCTCGGCATCTTCGGCATCAAGCCGTACGACGACAATGTGCACCTGGTGTGCTCGCCGCTGTATCACACGGCGGTGCTGCAGTTCGCGGCCGCGTCCCTGCACATCGGGCACAAGCTCGTCCTGATGGACAAGTGGACGCCCGAGGAGATGCTCCGTCTCATCGACACCCGCCGCTGCACCCACACCCATATGGTCCCCACGCAGTTCCACCGGCTGCTGGCGCTCCCCGAGGACGTACGCGCCCGCTACGACGTGTCGTCCATGCGGCACGCCATCCATGGCGCCGCCCCCTGCCCGGACCATGTGAAACGGGCCATGATCGAGTGGTGGGGCAACAGCGTCGAGGAGTACTACGCGGCCAGCGAGGGCGGCGGCGCCTTCGCCACCGCCGAGGACTGGCTGAAGAAGCCCGGCACGGTCGGCAAGGCCTGGCCCATCAGCGAACTCGCCGTCTTCGATGACGACGGCAGCCGGCTGCCGCCCGGTGAACTCGGCACCGTGTACCTGAAGATGAGCACCGGCGGCTTCTCGTACCACAAGGACGAGGGCAAGACGAAGAAGAACCGCATCGGCGACTTCTTCACCGTCGGCGACCTCGGCTATCTCGACGAGGACGGCTACCTCTTCCTCCGCGACCGCAAGATCGACCTCATCATCTCCGGCGGGGTCAACATCTACCCGGCCGAGATCGAGGCCGCCCTCCTCACCCACCCCGCTGTCGCCGATGCCGCAGCCTTCGGCATCCCGCACGACGACTGGGGCGAGGAGGTCAAGGCCGTGGTCGAACCGGCCCCCGGATTCACGCCGGGTCCGGCGCTGGCCGAGGAGATCCTCGCCCACTGCGCCCGCGAACTCGCCGGGTACAAACGCCCGAAGAGCGTCGACTTCACCGAGGCGATGCCCCGCGACCCGAACGGCAAGCTCTACAAGCGGAGGCTGCGCGAACCGTACTGGGAAGGCCGGCAGCAGAGCGTGTGACGACCGGGTCGCGGGCGGGCCTCACGGCTTGCGCGCGACCCCGCCCACTGCGATCACCTCGCCCGACGTCCCTGACGACGGGTCGGGCCGCCAGTCGTTCAGCGGGACGACCCCTGGCTCCAGCAGCTCCAACCCGGTGAAGAATCCGGCGAGTTGCTCCGGGCTCCGCAGGTGGTAGGGGACCGCGCCGCTCTCGTTGTACTGGCGTGTGGCCTCGGCGTTGGCCTTGTTCGTGTCCACGCTGTCGTTGAACGCGAAGTAACTCCCCGAGGGGAAAGCCGACATGAGCGTGCCGACGATGGCCAGCGCCTCGTCGTAGTCGGCGATGTGCCCGCTGACCTGCATCATCGTCAGCGCGACCGGCCGGGTGAGGTCCAGGGTCCGCGCCGCCTCCCGCAGCACGGTCTCCGGGTCGTGCAGATCGGAGTCGATGTAGTCGGTCGCGCCCTCGGGCGTGCTCGTGAGCAGGGCCCGCGCGTGGGTCAGCACCAGCGGGTCGTTGTCGACGTAGACGATCCGCGCGTCGGGGGCCACCCGCTGGGCGATCTCGTGCGTGTTGTCGGCGGTCGGCAGTCCGGTGCCGATGTCGAGGAACTGACGTATCCCGGCCTCACCGGCGAGGAATCGGACCGCCCTGCCGAGGAAGGCCCGGGAGTCACGGGCCAGGTCGGTGACCCCGGGGAACACCGCGCGGAACGCGTCGCCCGCCTCGTGGTCGACCGGGTAGTTGTCCTTGCCGCCCAGCCAGTAGTTCCAGATACGGGCCGAGTGCGGGACCGATGTGTCGATCCTGCCGATCCAATCCGTCTCCGGGGTCAACGAGTCCTGCGCCACCGAGTGGCCTCCTTGTGAGGAACGGTTGTGTGCCACTGGCATGGTGCCGCCCCGCCCGGGACGGCACCACATCCTTGGCTCATTCACTCACACGGATCACCCTCAGCCGGGGCGAGTTGAGGATGTCCTGCTCACAGAAGCGGGACGTCACCCATTGCTCCTCCGAGAACAGCCGCGTCTGGTCGCGATAGTGCGGCGAGTTCGGGTTCGAGGACTGCGAGTACGTCAGCAGCGTCCGGGCCACCGGGCAGCGGCTGTCGTCCCAGCCGACCGCCTGGAGGTGGCTGGAGCCGAACGGCACCTCGGTGTAGCCGCCGCTTGCCGCGTTCCACGTCGGCTCGATCACGTTCCACACACCGAGCCTTCCCGCGCCACCCGGTATCGGGACGCGCTCGCCGCCGCGGACCACGAACTGGTGGTCGCCGAGCTTCGCGTCCAGCGGAATGCCCGCGGCCCGCAGTTCCGTCACCGTGTCGGCGAGAGCCGTGGCGAAACCCGGTACCTCCGGGTTGAACGTGTTCGGGGTGCGGACCGGGTCCGCCGCCGAGAACGGCACCTTCCACAGCTGCGGCGAGGACGGCAGCTTCCGCCAGAACCGGTCGAACAGAAGCGCACCCCGACTGTCGGTGTCCATGGCGCGGTCCCAGGCCCCGATCACCCCGCAGGCATCCGAGACGTCGACGGCCTTGCCGTCGCTGCCCGTCGCGGTACCGCCGGGCAGCGCGGCGCACGCCCGGGCCACGTCCTCGGCCGCGAGATCACCCGCCGGCACCCGGTTCGCGAACTGCTGCCCCTGCAGGTCCCGTACGGTCAGATCGCCCCGCTCGGCCATCGCCGCCACGTCCTTGAGCCCGCCTCGGGTGCGCAACCCGGCCTGGGTGCCGTACGTGCCGAAGATCCGCTCGTAGCCGGTGATCGGCGACTCGGCGTTGGCCAGCCACGCCGATTCGTTGGAGTTCTCCACGTACGGGGTGTCCTTGAGCTTCGGCATCCGGGCGGGGCCGAAGATGCCCGGCCGCACGGCGTCCGTGTCACGGCCGAGGGCGCAGTCGCCGCGTGAGCCGTCGAGGACCGCGACACCGGACGCCGGATACGTGGTCCTGCCGAGCGCCGTCGAGCAGCGTTCCGCCAGTTCGTCGGTGATCCGGGGCAGCACCTGCGACTGGGTGAAGAGGGTGTGCCCCGCACGGTCGGCGGCGAGGGTGTTCACCCAGGGGACGCCCTGATGCTCGGCGAGGGAGTCGAGGACGTCGTCCGTGCTCCGCGCCTCTCCGAAGCCGAGGGAGGTGTCGGCGAAGCGCAGATTCGTGGCGTTGGGGTCGTGGAGGGCGTACGCCGTCGTGGTGGTCCACGGCAGCGGGGCCTGCGCGCCCAGCGCGTTGACCACCGGACCGTAGCGGGTCCGCCACTGGGTGCGGGTCACCGGGGCGCCGTCCTTGACCGCGACGGTCACGGTCCGCTTGGTCATCTTCTCCGGCTTGCCGTCGACCAGGTAGGCCGTCGGGTCGGCCGGATCCAGGGTCAGCTGGTGGAAGTTGGCCGGGACGCCGGTGGAGACGGTGTGGCTCCACGCCACATGGGAGTTGAAGCCTATGGAGATCGCGGGCGTGCCGAGCAGGGAACCGCCGGAGACGTCGAGCCGGCCGGGGATCGTCTGCTGCGACTGCCAGAAGCGGCGCCCGCCCTGCCACGGGTAGTGCGGGTTGCCGAGCAGCAGTCCTCGCCCGTTGGCGGTCGTGTCACCGCGGAAGGCGACCGCGTTCGAACCCATGTCGCCGGTGCCCCACAGGTCGTCCGCCGCTCCGGTGACGGCCGTCGCGTCGGCGGCGCGCGAGGCGGGCGAGCCGGAGCCGGTGACCCCGGTCGGCGGCTGCGCGGTCGTGATCGCGTCCACGAAACGCCCTTCACCGGCGATCGCGGCGATGGCGAGGCCACGGGCGGCCACATCGAGTTCGGTGACCGGCGTGACCCAGGAGGCGTCCTTGCAAGCGGGGTCGGTGATCTGGTTCTGCTTCAGCCAGGCGTTGTAGCCCGCCGCCCAGCCGCGCATCATCTCCCGGGCCTTCCGGCTCGGGCCCACGGGAGCGGGCTCGGCGAGCAGCTTCTCCACCGTGCGGGTCTCCCGGACGCCACGGAAGTACAGGTCGCTGCTGAGGTTGCCGCGCGCCGACGACAGGGAGAAATCGGTGATGCCCTCGGCGCCGAACCAGCGGGAGCGTTCCCCGCGCAGCGTCACGAACCCGTCGGCGAGCACACACACCTGGTCGGCCGCCTGCGCCCAGCCGGCGCCGAAACCGAGGTTCGCGTAGTCCTTCGCGACGATATGCGGAATGCCGTACTCGGTGTACCGGATCACGGCGGACAGACCACCGTGGGACGGGTGTTGTCCACTGGCTCGGTCGCCGTCCGCGGCGGTGGCCGACGGCAGCACGGTCGAGGCGGTGAACAGGGCTACGGCCGAGACGACGAGCTGTCTCAGGCGGGTACGCATGGTGCCTCCCGACATCATCGAGGGAAGTGACGGTTGAGCCCGTCAGGGCGTTTGTGCGTAGTCCATGTGTGCGTTGATCTTCACTCTGACTGACTCGCTCCCCGGGGGCCGAAGTTGAGCACGTTCGCGCCATGCGCACCGGATTCCGGTCATGTGCGCGGTGCGCTTGACCCTGGTCGAGCGGCGGAACGAGGATCACGCCGGGACCGATGGACGAAAGGGCTGATCATGACGGCTGGCCGCAGTGTGACGGTCGACGGAAGTCTGCGGCGCAGCGCACGGCGGACCCCCGCCCGCGTCGCGATCCACTACGGTGAACGCTCCTGGACCTACGCCGAGTTGGAGGACGCCGTCTCCCGCGCCGCCCGCGCCCTGCGCGACACCGGCCTGCGACCCGGCGACAGGGTCGGCGCCTACGGCCACAACTCGGACGCCTACCTGATCGCCTTCCTGGCCTGCGCCCGCGCCGGCCTGGTGCACGTCCCGGTCAACCAGAACCTCACGGGCGACGACCTGTCGTACATCCTCGACCAGTCCGGCAGCACCCTGGTCCTGACCGACCCCGACCTCGCCGGCAACCTCCCCGAGGGCCTGCGCACCCTCCCGCTCCGGGACGCCGACGACTCACTGCTCGCCCGACTCGCCACCACGGAGCCGTACGACGGCGAGGAGCCCAGGGCCGAGGACCTCGTCCAACTCCTCTACACCTCAGGCACTACCGCGCTCCCCAAGGGCGCGATGATGACGCACCGCGCGCTGGTGCACGAGTACCTCAGCGCGATCTCCGCCCTGGACCTCTCGGCCGGCGACCGGCCCGTGCACTCCCTTCCGCTCTACCACTCGGCACAGATGCACGTCTTCCTGGTGCCGTACCTCGCGGTCGGTGCCACCAACACCATCCTCGACGCCCCCGACGGCGACCGGATCCTCGACCTGATCGAGGCGGGCGACGCGGACAGCCTCTTCGCCCCGCCCACCGTGTGGATCGCGCTGTCCAACCGCCCCGACTTCGAGACCCGGGACCTCAGCGGTCTGCGCAAGGCGTACTACGGGGCGTCGATCATGCCGGTACCCGTCCTGGAGCGGCTCAGGGAACGCCTGCCGAAGCTCGCCTTCCACAACTGCTTCGGCCAGAGCGAGATCGGCCCCCTGTCCATGGTCCTCGGCCCCCACGAGCACAAGGGCCGCATGGATTCCTGCGGACGACCCGTCATGTTCGTGGAGGCCAAAGTCGTCGACGAGAAGGGCGAGGACGTACCCGACGGCACGCCCGGCGAGATCGTCTACCAGTCCCCGCAACTCTGCGAGGGCTACTGGGAGAAGCCCGAGGAGACCGCCGAGGCCTTCCGCGACGGCTGGTTCCACTCCGGCGACCTCGCCGTACGCGACGCCCACGGCTTCTTCACCATCGTCGACCGCGTCAAGGACGTCATCAACTCCGGTGGCGTCCTCATCGCCTCCCGCCAGGTCGAGGACGCCCTCTACACCCACGGCAGGGTCGCCGAGGTCGCCGTGATCGGCCTGCCCGACGAGAAGTGGATCGAGGCGGTGACCGCCGTCGTCGTCCCCCGCGGCGAAGTCACCGAGGCCGAACTGATCACCCACGCCCGCGAGAACCTCACCCACTTCAAGGCGCCGAAGAAGGTCCTCTTCGTGGACGAACTCCCGCGCAACGCGAGCGGCAAGATCCTGAAGCGGGAGCTGCGGGACCGGTTCGCGGAGGCCTGACTCCGGCAGCCGCTCTGTCCTCGGCACAGTGACGAGGACCGACGGCGCCCGCGGACTCCACGCCTCACGATGCCCGTCCTGCTGATCGGCGGCGGCCCCGCCGGCCCGATCCCCGGTCCGAACTCGCCGCGGTCAGGGGACGTCCGCCGCGACCGCCACCGACCGTGCCCAGCGGTAGTCCGCCTTGCCGCTGGGGGAGCGCTGGATGGTGTCGGTGAGGACGAGCTGGCGGGGGATCTTGTAGCCGGCGAGGCGGGTGCGGCAGTGGGTCTGGATGTCCTCCAGGCTCGGGCGGGCCGCGCCCTCGCGCAGCTGCACCACGGCCGCGACATGGCTGCCCCACTTCGGGTCCGGTACCCCCGCGACCAGCGCGTCGTACACGTCGGGGTGGGCCTTGAGGGCCTGCTCGACCTCCTCGGGGTACACCTTCTCGCCGCCGGTGTTGATGCACTGCGAGCCCCGGCCGAGAACCGTGACGACGCCCTCCTCGTCGACGGTCGCCATGTCGCCGAGGAGCACCCAGCGCTCGCCGTTCTTCTCGAAGAAGGTCTCGGCCGTTTTCTCCGGGTCGTTGTAGTAGCCGAGCGGGACATGGCCGCGCTGGGCGACCCGGCCCGGTGCACCGACGGGGACGGGCTCGTACGTGGCCGGGTCCACGACCTGCGTACCGGAGTGGACGCGGATCCGGAAGCCGTCGCCCGCGCCCGCGTCCTGTGTCGCCGTGCCGTTGAAACCGGACTCCGAGGAGCCGAAGTTGTTGAGGAGCATCGCGTTCGGCACCAGGGCCTGGAACTGCTGCCGGACCGTCTCCGACATGATCGCGCCGGACGACGACACACTGAACAGCGACGAGCAGTCCGTACCCTTCATCGGGCCGTTCAGCGCGTCGATGAGCGGCCGCAGCATCGCGTCGCCCACCAGGGACACACTGGTGACCTTCTCCCTCTCGATCGTCCGCAGCGCCTCCTCGGCCACGAACTTACGGTGGATCACAACCCGTTGGCCGAAGTTGAAGCCGATGAACGCCGTGAGCGTGGACGTGCCGTGCATCAGCGGAGCGGTGGGGAAGAACGTGATCCCGTCCCCGCCGGTGGCGACCCGCTGGGCCAGCTCCTCCGGCGCCTTCACCGGCTCCCCGGTCGGGGCACCGCCCCCCAACCCCGAGAAGAACAAGTCCTCCTGACGCCACATCACACCCTTGGGCATGCCCGTCGTGCCGCCGGTGTAGATGATGAACTGGTCGTCCGCCGAGCGCGCCGGGAAACCCCGCTCGGTGTTCCGGGAGATCTCCGCGAAGTCGGTGACCCCCTTCAGCTCCGGGGCGTCCACCGGCGGTGCGCCCACCCGTAGCAGCTGCCGCAGCTTCTCCGTCCTCGGCAGCGCCGCCGCCACCCGCCCGGTGAACTCCGCGTCGAAGACGAGCCCCACCAGATCCGCGTCCCGGTAGAGGTAGACCAACTCCTCTTCCACGTAGCGGTAGTTGACATTGACCGGTACGAGTCGCGCCTTGAGGCAGCCCAGCGCCGTCTGGAGGTACTCCACGCAGTTGTAGAGATGCAGGCCGACATGGTCACCGGGCTGGAGCCCGCTGTCGAGCAGATGGTGGCCGACGCGGTTCGCCTCCGCGTCCAACTCGGCATAGGTCAGCCGGCGTTCCGCGCCCGTCCCTGGGATGTCGAGGTACACGAGCGCCGCACGCTCCGGGACCACGTCCACGACCGACTCGAACAGGTCCGCAAGGTTGTACTCCACCGCACTCCTCCTGACCCGGGCGTGCCTCGCATTCGTCGCTTGGCGGTCATCAGAGCAAAGGGCGCCGCAGGTGTGAAGGGTTCGCGCACAAGAAATCTGACTGTCTGTCAGAAAACTCTTGTCCTGGCACCTCGCCTCCTGCAACCTGTTCTCGTTCCGGAGACTGGAGGATGACGATGGTTGGTACGGAACACCTCACCGTGCGGCGCGAAGGCGCCACCCTGGTGCTCACACTCAACCGGCCCGAGGCCAAGAACGCACTCTCGCTGCCGATGCTCGTCGGCCTCTACGACGGCTGGGTCGAGGCCGACGAGGACGACGCGGTCCGCTCGATCGTCCTCACCGGGGCCGGGGGTGCCTTCTGCGCCGGGATGGACCTCAAGGCGCTGGCCGGCGACAAGGGGATGGTCGGCCAGGAGTACCGCGACCGTCTCAAGGCCGACCCCGACCTGCACTGGAAAGCGATGCTTCGCCACCACCGGCCGCGCAAGCCGGTGATCGCCGCGGTCGAGGGGTACTGCGTCGCGGGCGGCACGGAGATTCTCCAGGGCACCGACATCCGGGTCGCGGGCGAGTCGGCCACGTTCGGGCTCTTCGAGGTGCGCCGGGGGCTGTTCCCGATCGGCGGTTCCACGGTCCGGCTTCAGCGCCAGATCCCGCGTACGCATGCGCTGGAGATGCTGCTCACGGGGCGGCCGTACGCGGCGCATGAGGCCGCGGGGGTTGGGCTGATCGGGCATGTCGTGCCCGACGGCACCGCCCTGCCCAAGGCGTTGGAGATTGCCGAGCAGATCAATGCGTGTGGGCCGCTGGCCGTTGAAGCGGTGAAGGCGTCGGTGTACGAGACCGCGGAGATGAGTGAGGCGGATGGGTTGGCCGCAGAGTTGAAGCGGGGTTGGCCGATTTTTGACACGGATGACGCGAAGGAGGGGGCTCGGGCGTTTGCCGAGAAGCGGCCGCCTTTTTACAAGCGTTCGTAAGCCATGGAGTGGGTCGTGTTTCAGCTGCGGGTCGTCTGTGGCTGGTCGCGCCCACGCGGCGGAGCCGCATATCGATACAGCCCCGCGCCCCTGAGTAGGGCGCCTGGCGCCCCCATCTCAAGGAGGCGAGCCCCAATGTCCGCAACCCTCAAAGCGCCCCTCGTCGTCGAGTTTCCCTTCACCCGTTCCCTCGGCCCCGTCCAGAGCGCGTTCCTCACCGGGCTGCGCGAGCGCGTCGTCCTCGGTGTCCGTGCCGGTGACGGGCGGATCCTCGTCCCGCCCGTCGAGTACGACCCCGTCACCGCCGAGGAGATCCGTGAGCTCGTCGAGGTCGCCCCGACCGGCACGGTCACCACCTGGGCCTGGAACCACGCCCCCCGCCGGGGACAGCCGCTCGCCACCCCGTTCGCCTGGGTGCTGGTGAAGTTGGACGGTGCCGACACCGGCCTTCTGCACGTCCTCGATGCCTCGGGCCCCGACGCCGTACGCACCGGTATGCGTGTCCGCGTCCGCTGGGCGGAGGAACGCTCCGGCGCCATCACGGACATCGCCTGCTTCGAGCCGTACGACGGAGAGGCCGCCGAAGCGGAACCGGTCGGCCACAACGGGGAGTTCGACGATCCGATCTCCGGCATCGTCGCTCCCGCCCGGCTCGACTACACCTACTCGCCGGGCCGCGCGCAGACCGGATACATCAACGCCCTCGCCGAGCGCCGGGCCGTCGGTGAACGCTGTCCGGCCTGCCGGAAGGTGTACATCCCGCCTCGTGGCGCCTGCCCGACCTGTGGGGTGGCCACCGCCGAGCAGGTGGAGGTCGGGCCGCGCGGGACGGTCACCACGTTCTGCATCGTCAACATCAAAGCGAAGAACCTCGACATCGAAGTCCCGTACGTCTACGGGCACATCGCCCTCGACGGTGCCGACCTCGCCCTGCACGGCCGTATCGCGGGCATCCCCTACGACCAGGTCCGCATGGGGCTGCGCGTCGAACCGGTGTGGACGGAAGGTGCCCGCTACCCCGACCACTACCGGCCCACCGGGGAACCGGACGCCGAGTACGACACGTACAAGGAGCTGACGTGAACCGGGAGATCGCCGTCGTCGCCTTCGCCCAGACCGACCACCGCCGCACCAGCGAGGAGCTCTCCGAGGTGGAGATGCTGATGCCGGTACTGCACGAGGTCCTGGACCGGACCGGGCTCAAGACGTCCGACATCGACTTCACCTGCTCCGGGTCGAGCGACTACCTCGCCGGTCGCGCCTTCTCCTTCACCCTCGCCCTCGACGGTGTGGGCGCCTGGCCGCCGATCTCCGAGTCGCACGTCGAGATGGACGGGGCCTGGGCGCTGTACGAGGCGTGGGTGAAGCTCCGGACCGGGGACGCCGACACCGCGCTCGTGTACTCGTACGGCAAGTCCTCGCCCGGATCGGTCCGGGACGTGCTGACCCGGCAGCTCGACCCGTACTACCTGGCTCCGCTGTGGCCCGACTCCGTCGCCCTCGCCGCCCTTCAGGCCCAGGCGCTCATCGACGCGGGCCGCACGGACGAGCCGGCGCTCGCGGCGGTCGGGGCGCGGAGCCGTACGGCGGCCGCCTCCAACTCCCATGCACAGCTGAGGGGATCAGCGCCACAGGGGGATTACCTCGTACGACCGCTGCGTACCGGGGACTGCCCGCCCATCGGTGATGGCGCGGCCGCCGTGGTGCTCGCGGCGGGGGAGCGGGCCCGGGAGCTGTGCGCACGGCCCGCGTGGATCCGGGGCATCGACCACCGCATCGAGGCGCACGGCATCGGCGTACGCGATCTGACCGACTCGCCGTCGACCCGGCTCGCCGCCGAGCGGGCCGGAGTCTTCGAACGACCCGTGGACACCGCCGAGTTGCACGCGCCGTTCAGCTCCCAGGAGGTCATCCTGCGCGAGGTGCTGCGGCTGGACGACGACGTGGACGTCAACCCGTCGGGCGGCGCCCTGGCCGCCAACCCGGTCATGGCCGCCGGGCTCATCCGGCTCGGTGAGGCGGCCGCACGCATCCACCGGGGCGAGTCCGACCGGGCCCTCGCCCACGCCACCTCCGGGCCCTGTCTGCAACAGAACCTGGTCGCCGTACTCGAAGGGGATCCGCGATGAGCAAGGAGCCCGTGGCCGTCGTAGGCGTCGGCCAGACCAAGCACGTCGCGGCCCGGCGGGACGTGTCGATCGCCGGGCTCGTCCGTGAGGCCGCTCAACGGGCGTTGGAAGACGCCGAGTTGACGTGGGCCGACATCGAGGCCGTCGTCATCGGCAAGGCGCCCGACTTCTTCGAGGGCGTGATGATGCCCGAGCTGTACCTCGCCGACGCGCTCGGCGCGGTGGGCAAGCCGATGATGCGGGTGCACACGGCGGGCTCGGTCGGCGGATCGACCGCGCTGGTCGCGGCGAGTCTCGTCGCGGCCCGGGTGCACGGCACCGTGCTGACCCTCGCCTTCGAGAAACAGTCCGAGTCGAACGCCATGTGGGGCCTGTCCCTGCCGATCCCGTTCCAGCAGCCGCTGCTGGCCGGCGCGGGCGGCTTCTTCGCCCCGCACGTACGGGCGTACATGCGGCGCAGCGGCGCCCCCGACACCGTCGGCTCCCTGGTGGCGTACAAGAACCGCCGCAACGCGCTGAAGAACCCCTACGCGCACCTCCACGAGCACGACATCACGCTGGAGAAGGTCCAGGCCTCGCCCATGCTGTGGGATCCGATCCGTTACTCGGAGACCTGCCCGTCCTCCGACGGGGCGGTCGCGATGGTCCTCACCGACCGGGCGGGGGCGGCCCGTGCGCCCCGGTCTGCCGCGTGGATGCACGGCGGGGCGATGCGCAGTGAGCCGACGCTGTTCGCGGGCAAGGACAGCGTGTCGCCGCGCGCGGGCCGGGACTGTGCCGCGGACGTCTACCGCCAGGCGGGCATCACGGACCCGCGCCGCGAGATCGACGCGGTCGAGATGTACGTGCCGTTCTCCTGGTACGAGCCGATGTGGCTGGAAAACCTCGGCTTCGCCGCCGAAGGAGAGGGCTGGAAACTCACCGAGTCCGGTGTCACCGAGCTGGACGGGGATCTTCCGGTCGACATGTCCGGCGGAGTGCTGTCCACCAACCCCATTGGGGCCTCCGGCATGATCCGCTTCGCCGAAGCCGCGCTCCAGGTGCGCGGCCAGGCGGGAGAACACCAGGTGGAAGGCGCCCGCCGGGTGCTCGGACACGCCTACGGCGGCGGATCGCAGTTCTTCTCGATGTGGCTCGTCGGGGCCGAGCCGCCAAGCTCCTGAACCTCCCCGTCACATGGCCTGTCGGCGGCGGTGACCGATCGCTAGTCTGGCGGGCGGACGACGAACCGGGAGGAGCACGGACGTGGCCGAGAGCACCATGGAGCAGCGATCGCTCGACGGCTGGCACAAGCCGGCGGAGCTGGACCTCAGCAACGCGGACTGGCGGTCCAGCAGCCAAGGCAGGGGAGACGTCCAGATCGCCTTTGTCGAGGGCTTCATCGCCATGCGCAACAGCGGCCGTCCCGAGAGCCCCTCGCTGATCTTCACCCCCGCCGAGTGGGGCGCCTTCGTATCCGGGGCCAGGGAGGGCGAGTTCGACCTGACCTGAGAGAGCGTGTGTCCCGTCGGTGGACGGCTGGAGCCGTCCGCCGACGGGGAGACGTCAGCGGAGGACCACCTCGCGCGGGCCGTTGTACGGCGCGAGCGACAGTACGGTCCTCGGGGTCCGCAGCCCCTCGTGACCCGCGAACAGCTCGCGCATCTCGGCGAACGGCACCTCGTCACCCACCACCGGCGACACCTGGTCGTACAGCTCGCGGACCGGGTTCGTGAGTTCCTGGCCGGCCTCGGTCTCGGTCTCGGTGCCCCAGATGTCCCACAGCAGTGTCTCGACCTTGTTCAGGGCCGCGAGGTCGAGCCGTACGTTCCCCGCGACGAACCACTCGCCGAACATCGGCCCTTCCTCCGGCGGGTGCAGGCCGAAGGCCCGGGGGTCTGCCTCGCCCGCCCGGATGGCCTGCCAGGCCTTGCCCGCGACGAGGAAACGGTCGCGCGGCACATCCATCGGATCGAAGTCGATCTTCCAGGCGTCGACGATCAACGGCTCGGTGAGCTGAGCGTCGGCGAACAGCCAGCCCCGCGCGGGATCCCAGTACTCGGTGACCACATGGTCGCAGTGGAAACCGTTGTTGCCGAAATACGTCGCGAAGCCGGACCGCAGCCGGGCGGGCACGCCGATGTGGCGCAGCAGCGAGCAGTGCAGCAGCGCGAAATCACGGCAGACACCGACGAAACGGTCCTCGGGTGCGCGGCGCCGCGACAGCGGTGCGTCGTTCCGCTCGACCACGATCCGCAGGATGTCGTCGAGGTAGCGCGTCTCGGCGTCGTTGTGCAGCCGGTCCTGCGGAGTGGCGTAGCCGAACGTCGCGCCCTCGCCCCGATGGATCATCAGATCCCGTGCGACACGCGCGAGTTGGGCGGGATCGCTCGGCAGATCCGCGTAGAGCGGGGCGAGGTCGCCCGGATCGGCGAACGCGCTCTGCGTGGAGTAGAACGCGGCGACGTCCGGTGCGAGGTGTGCGGGTGGCATGACGGAACCCCCAGAGAGAATCGGCCACACGTTCGATTAGTGGGCCGGTTCGCTTCACCGTGCCAAAATTCACCGGCAATTGTCCACAATTCCGCGTGCCGGAATTTCCTGGGTAATTGCTCGGTGATTCCATTTAATGGATGGAGGCTCCCTTATCATTAGCGCCATGGAGTACTCGATCAGCGCGGACGCGCGGCTCGCCCTGGACCTCGCCCTGACCGTCCGCCACGATGGCCACGGCGGCGTCGCCGACGACCTGACCGACCCCGCCGGGCTCGCCACCTGGGTCCGGGCCCACACGGACATCCTGGCGGAGGCGGCCCACTTCACCGCCGACGAGGCCACTCTCACCGCCGTACGCGAGCTCCGCGCCGCCGTCCGGTCCCTGTTCGCCCGTGCCGTCAGCCCCGGCGAGCCCAGCCCCGCCGACGCCACCCGACTGCTCCCCGTCCCCGAAGCCCTGACACGCCTCAACGAAGCAGCCGCCCTCGCCCCGACCGTCCCCGTGCTGTCCTGGAGCCCAGCCTCCGGACCCGTCGTGCACCACGCGCCCGCGACCGCCGCAGCCCCGCTCACCGCCGCCCTCGCCCGTGCCGCCATCGCCTTCCTCGCGAGCCCCGAACGGCAACGCCTACGCGCCTGCCACGCACCACGCTGCGTCCGCTACTTCCTCAAGGAACACCCCCGCCAGGAGTGGTGCAAACCTTCCTGCGGCAACCGAGCCCGAGTAGCCCGCCACCACGCCCGCCACAAAGAGATCGCGAGCTCATAGCCAAGGGAAGCGTTGCCCAACCAAGGGGCGCGGGGCTGTGCTGATGTGCGGCTCCGCCGCGTGGGCGCGATCAGCCACAGACCACCCGCACCCAAAAAACGGTCTTCGCCAACCCCGACGCTCCCTCGGCCCCACCGCCGGACGGCACCCCGTACCATTGCGGCATGTCCTTCCTCCGCCGCCGTAGCGCCACCCCTGCCGGCCCCGATTTCGACGTACTGGCCATGGACCCGGGCGACTGGCCGGGCAATCTCGGCGCGGGCCTGCTGCCCGCCCCCGACGGCAGCTGCCAGGGCGTCTTCCTGCGCTACGACCTGTACGGCGGCCGCGGCCCCGCGATGATCATCGGCAACCTCCCGGAAGGCTCCCCGGCGCGCGAGGTCACCGAGGGCGAGATCCCCTTCGAGGTGGCCCAGCTGCTGCTGGCGCTGGAGAACGAGGAGGACATCACCGTCGTCGGGTCCGAGGACATGCCGGTGATGCAGGGCGACAACCTCCTGATCGTCCGCCGCCTCAAGCTCTCCGAGTCGCGGATCTCCTGCGTCCAGTTCGACCGCAGCGACAAGGTCCTGGTGACCATCGCCGCCTGGGACCGCCCCATCACCGACGACCTCTACGCGCTGCTCAAGCCGCTTCCGGCGGAGCTGTTCCAGCAGGGCTGAGGAAAAGCGAGGACGAAAGACGGAAGGGCCGGGTGCGAAACCCGGCCCTTCCGTCTTTCGTCCGCTCGTCGTCCTCACGCGGCCGGCAGCACCCGTACGTCCGCCGCCCGCACGAACGCCACCCGGTGGCCGAACTGGATCTCGTAGTAGAGGTCCTTCCCGACCACGACCTTGTGCGAGGCCGTGTCGAAGGAGACGGCGTAGTAGTACTCGCCCGGCAGCACGTCACCGGCGACGTACCTCTGACCCTTCAGGAGCTTGTACGGCAGCGGGGACACCGCCTGGGCGGGCACCCCTGCGGGGTACGCCTCCTTCTCCGGGTAGGCCCGGCCGTACACCGGGATCCCGGTCAGCCCGTTCCTGGGCGTCACGACCGGACCGGCCGCGCCGACCGCCGTCGGCCGAGCCTCGGGGTTCTGGAACCAGGCCTTCTGCCCCAGGTACCAGATCGCCGTCCAGTCACCGCGGCGCTCGGCGACCGCGTACTGCTGGCCGGTGGAGACCCGCGAACCGAGGTCGTTCACACCGATCGTCGAGGCGCTGCCGTCCGGCCGCAGCCCGATGTCCTTGATCAGAGGAGAGGTCACGTCGGGCCCGCTGTACAGCCGTACCGCGCTGGAACCGTGCACCGCGCAAGGCTGACCTGTGCCGGCGCAACCCGTGAACTCGGGCCTGTTGTCAGGATAGTTGGGCAGGATGGTGACCATGCCGCTGTTCTTGTCCGCCGTCGGCCCGAACGGCTTGCCCAGCAGCTCGAAGTAGTGCTGCCAGTCCCAGTACGGGCCCGGATCGGTGTGCATGCCCGGGATCGTCGGCGTCGTCGGGCCCGGCACGGTGTCGTGGCCCAGGATGTGCTGACGGTCGAGCGGAATGCGGTACTTCCCGGCGAGATACTTCACCAGCCGCGCCGACGTCCGGTACATCGCCTCCGTGTACCAGGCGTCCGGCGAGGCGAGGAAGCCCTCGTGCTCCAGACCGATCGACTTCGCGTTGACGTACCAGTTGCCGGCGTGCCAGCCCACGTCCTTGTTCTTCACATGCTGGGCGATGTGCCCGTCCGTGGAGCGCAGCGAATAGTGCCACGAGACATAGGTCGGGTCCTGGACCAGCTTCAACGTGGTGTCCCAGGTGGCCTCGGTGTCGTGGACCACGATGTAGCGGATGGCCTGGGACTTCGGCCGGTCGGCCAGGTCGTGGTTGCCGTAGTCCTTGTCGCCGAACTCCTCGTACGGCGCCGGGATCCACTCGCAGGACACCGTCGTCGGGCACTCCGTGGCACCCGCCGCCGGCGCGCGGAGCCCGGCCCGGGACAGCTGCGCGGTGTCGGGCCGCAGCCCGGGCTCCGGGGAGAGCGTCACCCGCTCACCGGCATCCGTGACGCGCTCGGCGCCGGCCCGGATCACCGCGAACACCTCGTCCGCGTACGCCGCCGCCGTCGCCCGGTCGTCGGCGCCGGAGAAGAGCGCCACCGCCCCGTACCAGTCCGCCGGATCGGCGCTCGACCGCTCGCCCAGCTCCCGCTGCGCGGCCGCCAGCAGCGCGGCACCGCCCGCCACATTGGCCTCGGCGTCGGAGCGCAGCGTCCGTGCCGGGAGCCCGGTCAGTTTTGCGGCTCTCACCAACGTCCGCAGCCGGGGCGGCAGTTCGGAGTCCTCGGGCAGGTCCGCCTCGGGGATCAGCGGGGCCCTGGAGTCGTCGCCGCGGGCGTCCTCCGTGCCCTCGCTGTGGTGCGGGGCCTCAGCCAGGGCCGTCGCCGCGTCGGTCAGGTGCATCGGGCCGTAGCCGCCGGTGACACTGGGCGCTCCGTCGTGCGCGTCCCAGCGGGACTGGAGGTAGGAGACGCCGAGCAGAACACTGCGCGGTACGTCGTACGCGGCGGACGCGGCCGCGAACGCGTGCTGCAGACCGGCCGAGGAGGGGCGGGCTTCGGGCGGGGCCGCGCCCAACAGAGGGAACAGCAACACAGCCGATACGGCAGCCGCTGTGCGGGCGCGTCCGGGGTGAGGGGTGGGCCTGCGGTCGGTGGGGGATCCTCGCAAGGCGGCCTCCTGGAACGGTAGGGCGTTGGCGGGGCGTGCGGGACCGAACGCGCACCAGTGCTGTCGAGTGCTGTCGGTCGGCCGACGATCCGTCAATCATGCCCGGCAGAGCCGCTTTACCCGGCCAATGACGCCGGCCAAAGACGAAGGTCCGCGGCGCGCCCGTGTCCAGGGGCACACCGCGGACCTCCCTTTCCCCTCAGCGAGTACCGACCGCCGCCCGTACGGCCTTGCGGGCCATCTGGCAGTCGTCGTGCAGCCGCCTCAGCAGCAGCCGCTGTTCCTCGCCGGACGGCGCAGCAGCCGGGTGGGCCGGGCCCGGTGCCGCCGGGGTCGCGTCGTGCATCGAACGCTGCACGGCCGTCTCGTAGGTACGGATCTCACGGGTCAGTACGAGCATCAGGTTCACCAGGAAGGCGTCACGCGAGGCCGGGCCCGCCGACTGCGCCAGCTGACTGATCTGCCGCCGCGCCACCGGGGCGTCCCCGAGCACCGCCCACAGCGTCGCCAGGTCGTACCCCGGCAGATACCACCCCGCGTGTTCCCAGTCCACCAGCACTGGACCGGCCGGTGAGAGCAGGACGTTCGACAGCAGGGCGTCGCCGTGGCAGAACTGGCCCATGCCCTGACGGCCCGAGGCGTGCGCGATGCCGTGCAGAAGCTTCTGCAGATCGCCCAGGTCCCGGTCGGTCAGCAGACCCAGCTCATGGAAACGGGAGATCCGCTCCGCGTAGTCCAGCGGGGCGGCGAACATCCCCGCCGGAGGCCGCCACGCGTTGAGCCGACAGATCGCTCCGAGCGCCGCCCGGATGTCGGCGCGCGGCGGCGCCTCCACCGGATGCCGCTGCAGGGCGGCCACCCGGCCCGGCATCCGCTCGATGACCAAGGTGCAGTTGTCCGGGTCCGCCGCGATCAGTCTCGGCGCCCGCACGGGTGGGCGGTGCCGGACGAACGAGCGGTATGCGGCTATTTCATGCCTGATCCGCTCCTCCCAGATGGGGGAGTGGTCCAGTAAACACTTGGCGACGGCCGTGCTGCGCCCTGTCGTTCCGACGAGCAGCACCGAGCGGCCGCTTCGGCGCAGCACCTGGACCGGAGCGAACTCCGGGCAGATGCGATGCACCGAAGCGATCGCCGTGCGCAGCTGCGCGCCCTGAGGGCCGGACAAGTCGAGTCTCCCGCTGAGCGGTTGGGTGCCGAGCCCCGGAACGCGCCTGCGGCCGGCGCCGAGTACGGGAGCCGACGTACGCGTGGGGTCGAGGTAGGGGCCGCCGCTGCCCGGCTGACGGGGGGTGGTGAGCGGCCGGGGCGGGGCGGACACGGAGGACGATGCTGCGTACGACGATGCTGCGTACATGGGGGAATACAGATCCCTTCGTGTGCCTGCGATGTGACGCGCTACCCGGCCCGGCCGTCCAGATGCACCCTGGGGAGTGCATGTGTCTGTCGGGCGGGCGACCGGGCCGGGGTGGCGCTTTCCTACCTGACAACGGAGGGGCAGTGGCACACCATGTAGCGCACCCTGGCGAAGCCTGGCGAATAGTCCCCGAGCAACTGACAGCGGGCTACATTCAACTCAGCCGAGAACCCTGGGGGCTTGACGTGAGCGGACAACCCAACACCCGACTCTCAGACCTGTTCGGCCTGGCCGGCTGGTCGAAGGGAGAGCTCGCGAGGCTGGTCAACCGGCAGGCGGCGGCCATGGGCCACCCCCAGCTGGCGACCGACACCTCACGGGTACGGCGTTGGATCGACATGGGAGAGATCCCGCGCGATCCCGTGCCGCGGGTGCTGGCGGCGCTGTTCACCGAGCGTCTCGGCCGTGTCGTGACCATCGAGGACCTCGGTCTGGTGCGGCACGGGCGTCCGGGGAAGCGACAGGGCCGCGGGAGTGTGGAACACCCCGACGGCGTGCCGTGGACGCCCGAACGAACAGCCGCGGTCCTCACCGAATTCACGGGAATGGACCTCATGCTCAACCGACGCGGTTTGGTGGGCGCGGGTGCCGCGCTCACCGCGGGATCCGTACTCAGCAGCGCCATGCACGACTGGCTGCACACCGATCCGGCACTGAAGGACGACGCTCCTGTTATCGACAACCCCCTGCACGCCGACCCGGCCGGGTACGAGCGCTACGAGGCCGCACCCATCGGCTCGCAGGAGGTCGAGGAACTGGAGCGCTCGGTCGAGGTGTTCCGGGCCTGGGACGCCGCCCGCGGCGGCGGGCTGCAGCGCAAGGCGGTCGTGGGCCAGCTCAACGAGGTGGGGGGCATGCTCTCCTACCGCCACTCCGACCATCTCCAGCGGCGCCTGTGGGGCGTCGCGGCCGACCTCGCGGTCCTCGCGGGCTGGATGTCGCACGACGTCGGCCTGGAAGCCACCGCCCAGAAGTACTTCGTCATCGCCGCCCACGCCGCCAGGGAGGGCGGCGACCGGCCGCGCGCCGGCGAGGCCCTCTCCCGGGCGGCCCGTCAACTGGTCCACCTGGGTAAGCCCGACGAGGCGCTCGACCTCATGAAGCTCGCCCAGTCCGGCTCCGGCGACCAGGTGCTGCCGCGCACCAAGGCCATGCTCTACACAGTCGAGGCGTGGGCGCATGCCTCCATGGGCAAGGGCCAGGCCATGCGGCGCACCCTCGGCCAGGCGGAGGACCTGTTCGTCTCCGACCGCACGGACGAGGCCCTGCCGAGCTGGATGTCGACGTTCAAGGAAGAGGACCTGTACGGCATGCAGGCCCTGTCCTACCGCACCCTCGCGGAGCACGATCCGAGCGTGGCAAGGCACAGCCAGCACTATGCGGAGAAGGCCCTCGCGCTGCGCGTCGACGGCCGGCAGCGGTCGAAGATCTTCGACTATCTGTCCATGGCGTCGGCGTGCTTCATCGACGGCGATCCCGAACAGGGGGACCGCTACGCCCGTGACGCCCTCAAGGCGATGGGGACCAACTCCTCCCACCGCACCTGGGACCGCCTTGGCCAGATGTACGAGCTGACCGGTGCGTACGCCGACCATCCGAAGATCCGGGAACTGCGGGAGGAGATCAAGCTCGCCCTGCCCAAGGGCACGGTGAAGAACAAAGGCGACATCGCGTCGGCGTAGGGGAGCATCACGTCGGCGCCGGGACCAGGAACTGACGAGGAGCTCAGGAGCTGACCCTGGCGACGAGTACGCAGGCATCGTCCTCGCGCTCGGTCTCGCCGAACTCTTCCACCACTGTCCGCACACAGTCCTGGGCCGAACGCGCCTCGCCGAACCGTGGGGCCAGGTCCAACAGCCGCTGGACGGCCGCCGTTCTGCTGTTGCGCCGGGGGACCAGTCCATCGGTGTGCAGAAGCAGCAGGTCGCCCTGTTCGAGCCGCACTTCGGCCTGCCCGTAGACGGCACCCGAGGTCGCTCCGAGCAGCACGCCGTCCGGCGATGTCAACGCGCACCCCGTCCCGTCGCGGAACAGCAGCGGGGCGGGGTGCCCTGCCTGCGCCCAGACGAGGGTGCGGGTCGCGGGCCGGTAGCGGCAGCAGACGGCGCTGCCGAGCGCCGGTTGCACGGTGGTGTCCAGTAACCGGTTGAGGCAGGCCATGAGCCGGCCCGGCTCGGTGCCGGCCATCGCCATACCGCGCAGTGCCCCGATCAGCATCGCCATGCCCGAGGTGACGGTGACGCCGTGCCCGGTGAGATCGCCGACGCTCAACAGGCTTTCCCCACCCGGTAATTCGAGGGCGTCGTACCAGTCGCCGCCGATCAGCGCGCTCGTCGCGGACGGCAGATAGTGGGCGGCGAGCTCCAGCGTCCCGGGGCCGTGTTGCGGGAGTCGCAGGGAGCCGCGCCACGGCGGCAGCACGGCTTCCTGTAACTCGACCGCAAGCCGGTGCTCGGTCTGCGCCATGTGCCGCCGGCGCTGAAGCGAGTCACGGGTCTCGCTCACCGCCCGCTGGCTGCGCCGCAGTTCGCTGACGTCCCGCAGTACGGCCCACATCGAGGCGGTACTGCCGTCGTCGTCGAGCACGGGCTCGCCCATCATGTGCACGGTGCGCACTCCACCGTCGGGGAGCACGAACCGGAACTCCCCGTCGATGCGCTTCGCGTCGATCAGACAGTCCGTGACCATCGCCGTCAGCTTCGGCCGGTCCTCGTCCAGCACCAGTGACGGCAGCTCGTCGAGGGTGAGCGGCGGCGCGGCGGGGTCGCGTCCGAGGATCTGGTACAACTCCCCGGACCAACTGGCCTCGTCCGTCAGCAGGTTCCACTCGGCGCTGCCCACCCGGCTGAGCAGCGAGTCGGGACGGGGCGGCGCGACGGGCACGGCCGGGGTGTCGGGCGCCGCCTCGGGCGCGGCCGCTTCGGCCGGCCCGTCCCGCAGCTGGGCCAAGTGTTCGTCGAGATCCCTGAGTTGATGCAGCGCCAGATCGCAGAGGGCCCGCTGCCATCGGCCCTCGGGGTCCGTCCCGTCCACCGGAGCCTCACGCCGTACGGCGTCCACGTCCCCGCGCAGCCGCCGCGTCTGCGAGATGAGCGCGTCGACCGTGCCGCGCCGGGGCGGCTGGGCGGCGGGACGATCCGCAGAGAGATGCGACGGCATCACGTACTCCGATGGGGGTCGATGCGACCAACGCTGACGGAAGGGCCGGTTACGACTGTTGCACAGCCCGCGACGCGCTGTAAGGGATTTGGCAAGACCCGATACGGCGGTGCTTCTGGCATATGCCGCCGTCCTTGCGAGCCGGGTCCGCCACGGCGGGTCGATACGCGTTCACAGGGCTCAAGACGTAGAGATCGTACGTGACTTGACGGATTGTCGCGCGCGCTCGGCGTTCTTCTCATTCTCATGTTCGAAGGGTGTGTGCGTGATTCTCCTCGACCGCATGAGCGGGTCTGCTCCCGGATGGCATGGGTGACATGGGTCACATGGTGAATCCGGGAGAGGTGCGACAAGCGAAAGCCCTTCGCGAGGTCGAACAGGTATGTCGGCACACGGCCGACTTGATCCGAAACGGAGAGCGCGCATGACCGTCACGCTGGAACAGCCCGCACGAGTCCTCCTGGTCACCGCCGAGGACCGCGAGCTGCCGGTGCCCGCCACCCTGCGCTACGCCTCGGACGACCCGCTCGCCGTGCACATCGACTTCCCGGCCGACATCTCGCTCAACGGTTCCATGGTGACCTGGACCTTCGGCCGCGAACTGCTGGAGGAGGGGCTACGGAAACCCGCCGGGAGCGGCGACGTGCACATATGGCCCTCCGGCCGCGCCCGCACGGTCGTGGAACTGCACTCCCCCCACGGCATGGCCCTGCTCCAGTTCGACACCCCCGCCCTCCAGCGCTTCCTGCTGCGCACCTTCGCGGTCGTCGGCGCCGGCAGCGAACGGCTGGGCCCCGCTGTCGACCGGGGGCTGACCGCCCTCTTCGACGGTGTCTGACGGGAGGAGCACGCACCTACGCGGACATCAGCCGCTGCCGCGGGCGCGGGGCCGCCCTCCGGGCGACGACGGGAATGTGACGACAGGCCCTAGTACCGCAGTACGCCGGCGATGCCCAGCGCGTCGCCGAGTGTGCCGTCGGGGACGAAGCGCACCTCGGCGCCGGTGTCCAGACACTGTTCGACGATCTCGTCCACGATGTCCTCGCGGGCGTCGAGGTCCCCGCTCTCGGCCGGTACGAGGTGACCGCCGTCGTTGGAGCGGACGGTCACCCGGTAGTTCTCCTCCACGGCCAGGAGCTGGATGCGGCCCTGCTCCGCGTTCTGCCGGACCTCGTCGACACCGGCGGCGAACGCCTTCTGGCCACGGGCCGCTTCGAGCCGCCGGGCCACGACGTCGACGTTCCTGGCGTCCTCCGCGGCGACCAGCGGCCGCACCGCCTGCCAGACGGCGTCCGGGGTGCCGTGCGCGAGGCCGCCGTACGGGATGTGGCCGGCGTCCTTGGAGACGGTGCCGATCTCGTCGAGGAGGGACAACGCCGCCGTCTCACCGGTGACGTACAGGGGCCGTGGGTCCGTGCGCAGCACCCGGCCCATCGCGGTGTCGGCGTCCTTCAGGAAATGCCGGGTGTCCTCGTCGCGGAAGGTGCTCGGCATGTCGCCGATCTGCTCCTGCCGCTCGGCGTCGAAGTTGTCGCGGCTCCTGGTCAGCGGGAAACCGCCGACGCGCGCCTCGGTGACACGGTCGCCGCCGCCGTTCCACAGCGCGACCCGGTCGGGGGAGACCGAGAGCACCCAGAACGGCCGCTCGGCGGCCTGCGCGGCCACCAGGTTCCGGGTCAGGAAGGTGTCCGAGAGCACCACACGCTCCGGCACCGTACGCGCCAGTGACCAGACCTGGTGCTCACCCGGCGCCGCGAAGATCACCAGGCCTTCCTCGGTGTGCGCCAGATCCACCTCGGCCAGCGCCTTGTCCAGCTGTTCGACGACGTCGTTGCGTCGCTCCCGCGTGACCGCGGGATCCTGCTCCAGCTGCTTCTTCGCCTCGGCGAGCACATTGCGCAACCGGACCGGATCCTGCGTGTTCTCCGGTTCCCGGCGATGCGTCGGCGTGAGCACCGACACCGCGGGATAGGGCCGCGGGCGGCGTAGCTCGGTGAGGGTCGCGGGACTGAGAGCGTGCTCCATGACTTCACGATAGGACTGATTCGCCCACCGGGCATTTCTCGCGACAGCGCCCGTCGGCGCGCACCTTCGCCGGTGCGTGCGCGACGGGCGATGTCGCGAGTACGTGTGCCGTGAAGGTCAGCCGACAGCCTTCTTCAGCGCCTTGTCGGCGGCGGCCTTGGACGGCTTCCACCAGGTCGTCACCGGCTCCCAGACCTTCACCTTCTTGCTCGCGCCGAGCTGCTTCGCGGTGAAGGTACGGCCGTTGTAGGCCGGGTTGGCGGACACGGTGATCGTGCCGACGCGACGGGCCTCCGGGTCCTTCAGGTCGGCGATCGTACGGACCGCGGCGTACACCGTCTTCCCGGCGCCGACCTTGTACGGTCCGCTCTCACCGGAGGGCACCGGCTGGGCCGCGCCGTCGAGGTCGCCGAAGGTGACGACGGGCAGGCGGTCGATGGTGCAGGTGCGGCCGCTGGTGTTCTTGACGGTGATGTGCACGATCCTCGCGTCCTTCGCCTGCTTGGCCCCCAACTTCAGGACCTTCGCCTTGCAGACGGGGGTCTTGGCGGCCGGCTGGGCGGCCAGACTCAACGGAGCGGCGGTGATCAGCATCGCGGCGCCGGCGGTCACCGCGGTCGAGAAGGCGAGGACGGAACGGATACGCATCGGTTAATTCCCCCAGTTTTGGTCACGTACGGGTACGGCACGCGCGAAAAGCGACGCACACCCAGTGTGACGAGCGAGCCGCGGGCGAGGTTGTACCAGGGCTCCCCGTGTTACAGGCCTGATACATCAGCCGCGGGGCCCGGAGGAACGTCGGTCGTCGGGCCCGCAGGAACTCCCGTCGTCCGGCAGCGTCCCGAAGAGCAGGAAGTCGTCGACCTTCTCGTGCACGCACGTCGACGAGGCGTACCCGGTGTGCCCCTTGCCCTTGTTGTCGAGGACGACCGCCGAGGAGCCGAGCCGCTCGGCCGTCTCCACGGTCCAGCGGTACGGGGTCGCCGGGTCGCCCCGGGTGCCCACGAGCAGCATCTTCGGGGTGTCGACGTCGCGCACCTTCTCGCGGATGAAGTCGGTGCCCTTGGGACGGCCGTAGCACAACAGCACCTGAGCGAGGCGGTACTGGCCGAAGACCGGGGAGGCCTTCTCGTACGCCGTCCGCAGGTTCTCGATGTCCTCGGTGATCTGGTCGGCGGTGGGCCGGTCCGGGTCGTCGGCGCAGTTGACCGCCATCAGCGCGGCGGGGGGATTGTCGAGCGGGACGTCCTCCGCGTCGACGAGCCCGCCGTCCCCGTCCGGACTGGGCGTGCCGGCGGCGCTGGGCTCGGCAGGGGCGTACGGGCGGGGCGGCGCGTTCGGGCGGGTCGGGGCGGTGAAGCCGCCGCCCGCGAGGGCCATGACGCCCCGGGTGTCGCCGTCGTGGACGAGCATGTTGAGCGCCTGGGTGAGCACGGGCCACATCTGTTCGCTGTACAGGGCCTGGCCGATGGCGCCCACGAGGTCCTGGCCCGAGAACTCCTGTCCGAGGCCCGCCGGTACGGGGTACTCGTCCAGCGATTCGACCAGCTGGACGACCTGCTCGCGGGCCGACCGGGCATCCTGCCCGAACGGACACGTCACCTGCTCGGTGCACGCCTCGAGGTAGTCCTCCAGCGCGGTCTGCTGCCCCTCTGCGGCCACCAGGCCCTGCTCGGACAGCGGTTCGGTGAGGCTGTCCACGCCGTCCAGGACCATCCGCCCGACCTTGCCGGGGAACTGCGTCGCGTACACCGCGCCCAGCCGCGTCCCGTACGAGAAACCGAGGTAGTTGAGCTTCTTGTCGCCGAGCGCGGCGCGCATCACGTCCAGGTCGCGGGAGACGTTGAGCGTGCCGATGTGGGGCAGGACCGGACCGGAGTGTTTCGCGCACGCGTCGGCGGCCTTCTTCAGCTGCTTGAGCGCGGTCTGCGGATCGGCCGAGTCCTCGCCGTCGTCAGTCGCCTCCAGGGCCTGCTCGGTGCCGTCGCCGCAGCTGACGGGGGAGGACCGGCCGACGCCGCGCGGGTCGAACGAGACGACGTCGTAGCCGTTCGTGAGATCCATGAACTCCTTGCCGCCGTAGGCGAGTTCGGGGACGCCCGGGCCGCCTGGGCCGCCGAAGTTCAGCAGCAGGGAGCCGCGCGAGTCGCCCGTCGCCCGGTAGCGCGCGAGCGCCAGGTCGAGCGTTCCGGCGCCGGGGCGGGCGTAGTCGAGCGGCACGGTGACCTTGCCGCACCTCAGGTCCTTGGGCATCTCTTCGCCCCCGCACCTGGTCCACTTGATCTTCTGGTCGTAGAAACGGGTCAGGTCGGGCTGCTTGTCGTCCTGCTTGCTGTCGGCTTCCGCCGCCGTGACCGGCAGACAGGCCGCCAGCAGGGCCAGCACCGCCACCGCGGCTTCGGCGAGCGGATGCCGTCTGTGCGTGGACCGCATACGTGCCTCCAGGGACACCCGGCCGAGGCGGCCGGGGACAACCCCCGGATCACGATAAGCGGGCCCATCCGCCCACGCCTCCCGGCGAGCGGGAGGGACGGAAGTGCCGTACCCTGCGCCCCGCCACCGCCGTACGACGACCGTGCCGCCTCACCCGTACGCGTGAACTCGGTCCGGAAGGCGCGTCGCCCCGCGATCGTGGCCATTTCCGGCGTCGCGACCGCGAGCCGCTTCGACGAGGATGCTGCCCGGGGTGCGTCCGACCACCGCACCCGTCGCCGCACTCGCGACCTCGTCGAAGGAGCGCACAGATGACCTCTCCCGGGCCTCAGGACCTCGTCGTCACCCGCGCCACGCTCGACGACTGGACGGTGGTCGCCCGATGGGCGGGGGACGAGGGCTGGAACCCGGGGCTCTCGGACCCGTCGTGCTTCTTCGCACAGGACCCCGAGGGCTTTTTCATCGGCAGGCTCGACGGAGAACCGGTCACGGCCGTCTCCGTCGTCACCTACGGCGCCGACTACGCCTTCCTCGGCTTCTACCTCGTACGCCCGGACCTGCGCGGCCGCGGCTACGGCCTCACCACCTGGAAGTCCGCTCTCGGCCACGCGGTCGGCCGCACGGTCGGCCTCGACGGAGTGACCGCGCAGCAGGACAACTACCGGCAGTCCGGCTTCGAGTTCGCCCACCGCACCTTCCGCTACTCGGGCACGGCACCCGAGGCGGACGTGCCCGCCGATGTCCGGCCCATCGAGGACGCCCGGGCGGTGGAGGCCTACGACAGCGCCTGCTGTCCCGCCGACCGGCCCCGTTTCCTGGAACGCTGGCTGAGCACCGACGGACACCGCGCCCTGGCGCGCGTGGTCGACGGACGGCTCACCGGCTACGGCGTCATCCGTCCCGGCCGGGACGCCCTGCGCATCGGCCCGCTGTTCGCCGACACCGCCGCGGACGCCAGGGCCCTCCTCGCCGGACTCGCCGCCGAGGCCGCGGGCCGTGAGTTCGCCATCGACGTGCCCGAGCCGAACGCGGCCGCCGTCGCCCTGGCCGAGGAGTACGGGCTGACGCCCTCCTTCGAGACGGCCCGGATGTACACGGGCCCGATCCGGCCGTACGCCGAGGAGCGCGTCTTCGGGGTCACGACCCTGGAGCTCGGCTAGGGGAGGGGCCGGCGTCACCACCCTTCTCGGGTGACTGGGCGGTGTCCCCCTTCTCGGGTGACTGGGCGGTGTCCCCCTTCTGGAATGCCCACTCCATGCGCGGCTCGACGACACAGCGCAGCACGGTCCGTACGGGTGAGGTGCTCAGCAGGGTGATGCCGCCGACCGCCATGGCCGTGACAGCCAGTTGCCCGAGCGGCGTGTGCAGCCAGTCGGCGGCGTACCAGTCCCGGAAGCGGGCCCACTTGATCACGAAGCCGTGCAGGAGATAGCCGTACATCGTGCCCGCGCCCAGCGCCGTGAACCACAGGTGCCGTCGTGGCACCCAGGCCAGGAAGGCGGCCGTCAGCAGCAGCGCCAGGCAGAACAGGGCGGGCGTGGTGAGCAGCCCCGCCCAGCGGGGCGCGCCCTGACCGGTGACGCTGCCCCGGTGGTAGAACCAGCCCGCGTCGAACCACGGCGCCACCCAGTACGCCGCCACCAGCGCCCCCAGGCCGACCGGCAGCGCGCACAGCCGTACACGACGGGTGCGCAACCGTTCGAAGTGCTCGGCGCGCAGGGTCAGACCCAGCACGAAGAACGGCAGGAACCCCAGCACCCGCTGGATCGAGATGTCGCCGCCGAGATCCGGTGAGACCGCCGCCAGCATCGCGAGCCCCAGGGCAACCGGCACCGGGTGCCGCAGCATCAGCCACAGCGGAGTGGTCAGCCGCCAGATGAACAGCGCGACCAGGAACCACATCACGTACCAGGGATCCAGCAGACTCAGCGGATAACCCGGATCGTCCTCGGCCCACCGGTAGAACAGCGTGTACGCCGTCTCGAACACCACATACGGCAGCACCACACCCGTCAGCAGCCGCTTGAGCCGACCGGGCGCCATGTCGAAGCTCCGCGAGAAGTATCCGGAGATCAGCGCGAAGGCCGGCATGTGGAAGGCGTACACGGTGAGATACGCGGCCGTCGCGGCCCGGCTGCCGTATGTCAGCGGCTCCCACGCGTGTCCGCAGGCCACCAGGACGATGGTGAGGTACTTCGCATTGTCGAAGTACGGGTCCCGCGAGGCGGGTCTCGCCGCCGGCCGGTCCCGGTCGGGCGGGGCCGCGGGGGCGGCGGGGCGGGTGTGCTGCACCACGTCTTCAGACATCGACAGAAGGTCTCCGGACAACGACAACGGACTTCCCGGGGCGCCTGCCCCGTCTCGCCACTCTCACTCGTCGTCACCGAACGTGGCCGCTCGTTGCGGCGTGGAACCGGTGGTGCAGGGCGCGTACCTCCTCGACCAGCTCCGGCACCGGCCCCTCGACCGTCACCCCGGGCGCGACCTCCTGCACGGGCAGCGTCCGCACCGGCGGCTCGGGTACCTCCAACTCGCCCAGCCAAGCGGAGAGTTGCGCGGAGGATGCGACATACACGATACGACCCAGGCCCACCCAGGCATGGGCCGCCGCACACATCGGACAGTGCTCACCCGACGTGTACACGGTCGCCGCCGCGCGCTCCTCGGGAGTGAGCCGGGCAGCCGACCAGCGGGCCAGCGCGAACTCGGGGTGGCGGGTGCGGTCGCCGCCGGCCACCCGGTTGTGGTCCTCGGCCAAAACCGTGCCGTCGGCACCGACGAGAACCGAGCCGAACGGTTCGTCACCGGCCTGCAGCGCATCGGCCGCGAGCTCCACACAGCGCCGCAGATACACCAGTTCGGACGAATTCACCATGGTCGTACGCCCCTCCTCACCGACCGCTCATCTGCGCTCCGAGAGGGCACCCTAGTGAATTTCGTTGCCATGGCGAACGACTGATGATGAAGTGAACGTATGGATCACGCTGCTGTGCTGGCACTGTTCGACCGGGACATGCGAGAGGGCGCTCGCCCCGACGGCCCCGGCGCCCGGATCGAGCGAGTGGACGGGGTGGTGCGCCAGGTCGGCTCCGAGAAGGGCTGGAGCGGTGTCGTCTGGTCCGACCTGGACGAGGCGGGCGCCGACGCGGCCGTCGCCGAGCAGATCCGGTACTTCGCCGGCCTCGGACGCGACTTCGAATGGAAGCTCTACGGCCACGATCTCCCCGTCGACCTGGGGCAACGCCTGCGCGCGGCCGGTTTCACGGCCGCCCCGGAGGAGACGCTGATGGTCGCCGAGGTCGCCGGCCTGACCCTCGATGTCGAGCCGCCCGAGGGCGTACGGATCCTCCCCGTGACCGACCGTGCGGGCGTGGACATGGTGGCGGACGTCCACGAGAAGGCCTTCGGCACGGACAGCTCCCGCATGCGCCACCAACTTCTCGCCCATCTCACCGCCGACCCGGACACGGTGGTCGCCGTGGTGGCCCTCGCGGGCGACGAACCGGTGAGCGCCGCCCGTATGGAACTCGTGCCCGGCACGCGCTTCGCCGGCCTGTGGGGCGGTGGCACCGTCGAGGAGTGGCGCGGCCGCGGCGTCTACCGGGCCCTCGTCGCCCACCGCGCCCGTGTCGCGGCCGACCGCGGCTACCGCTACGTCCAGGTCGACGCCCTGGCCCGCAGCCGCCCGATCCTGGCCCGCCTCGGCTTCGAGCCGCTCACGACGACGACGCCGTACGAGTACACGGTGGGTCATCTGGCGGCGGCGTGACGTGACGTTCTGTGTCGGCGGAGCCGAGCGAGGTGTCACAGGTTGAGCTGGTACTCCACCGCCGTGTGTGTGGGCCGGTAGCCGAGTGCGTCGTTGACGCGGAGCACGGGCGTGTTGTCGGCCGCGGTGTCGGTGAGCAGGGCGAGCCCCGGGTGCAGGCCGTGGGCGTGCAGGATCGCCTCCGCCTTCATCCACAGACCCAGCCCATGACCCCGGTGCTCGGGCAACACGGCCGTACCGTAGTGCTGACCGCCGCCCTTCCCGTCGCCCGGGAGGACGAGCTCGGAGAATCCGACGATCGCGGAGGTCGACGCGTCCACCGCGGCCACCATCGGTCGGGACGACGCCGGTCCAGGCCGTCAAGCAGTAGCCGGGATGCGGCTGTTCGGCGATCCGGGCGACCCCTGTGGGGCCTGCGCGATCACCGCGCGGCGCCGCTCACGCCGGGCGCACCGATCGTGGCGTCGCGTACACCGTACCCACCCCCTGGCGTCGCTCGGCCGGATGCACGGTCACGTCCAGCTCCGCCAGATGCGTCTGCCCCTCCCTGGTGAACAGGCGCAGGAAGGCGGAGCCGAGAGGTACGCCGCCCGTCCCTGATGCCGGCAAGACCAGGCGGTGGCCGGCCGGGGTCGCGTCGGGGCCGGCGAGCGGCGTGATGCGTGGGGGCAAGGCGTCTCCGGGTGGGTTGGTGGCGCGGCGGCCGAGGCGGTGAGGCCCGCAGACGCCAGCCGCCGGGCGTGGTGAGCCGCAACGGAATTCAGGGCGCCGAGCCGCCTGCGAGGGACGCGACCACCGACCACTGGAGTCAGCGCCGTGCCCTCGTGCGATCCAGTGACGCGACACCCAGCGCCGCCAGACTGATCTGGATGAGCCACTCGATCCAGTCGACACCGTCGGTGTCGGCCACGTCGAGGCCGGTGGCGATCCAGGATCCGATCAACGCGGCGATGATGCCGACGAGGATCGTCAGCAGGATGCCGATGCGCTGCCGGCCCGGGACGACCAGCCGTCCGAGGACGCCGATGACTATGCCGATG
This sequence comes from Streptomyces capitiformicae, assembly GCF_002214185.1. Lineage (NCBI taxonomy): Bacteria > Bacillati > Actinomycetota > Actinomycetes > Kitasatosporales > Streptomycetaceae > Streptomyces > Streptomyces capitiformicae. The sequence goes on from NZ_CP022161.1 coordinate 6,718,482, forward strand.
ACGATGGCGCTGATGATGCCGTCGATCTCCATCTGAACTCCGCCCCTTTTCGTCGGGACCCCCGCAGACCTGCGAGTGCCCGGCGAACGCGGGTGCAGTCCGTTCCGGTTTCACGTTCTTCACGTTCCGGGGACATCCTGCGCACGATCCGAGATCGACGACGAGGTGGGTGGTCGGCTCATCTCCTCACCCGGCCGTCACCCACCCCGTGGCGGCCAGCACCCCCGCCGCGATGTCGATGACGGAGCGCCCGTCGGTCGGCACCCGCACGGTGTCCGGGGGCGCGTGGTCGTCCAGCAGCCGGGCTTTGCGCCGGCTCCCGGCGAGCTCCCGTTCCAGTTCCGAACCGATCTCCCGCCCTCTGAGCCGCCGCTCCGTGATCTCGTCGGTGGCGGTCAGCAGCACCCGTACGATCCGTACGTCCGCGCCCATGGCCCGCTGGAACATGCCCGCCGTCTCGGCCAGCACACTCAGGGTGTTGGTGTAGACGAGCCGCCGGTAGCCGAGGGCGGCGTAGTTGCCCCACACGGCCGTGAGATTGCGCTCGGTGATGTCGGCCCGGCGCGGATCGCCTTCCGGGGCCGGGTGCACCTGGCCCATGAAGTCGCCCTCGATGAGCGCGTGCGGAACCTCGGCGACCCGCAGCTGATCGGAGATCTCCCAGCCCACCGTCGACTTGCCGACCCCGGCCCGCCCGCCGATCAGCAACACCTCGGCGTGATCCATCTAGCCGCAATACCGGTGACTTTGGGGCTTTCGGGTCGTTGGGTGTGGTGTGCCAAGGCCCGGACAGGTGAAGCCGTCGTCGTCATCAGGACACACCTGCCGACGGACAGCCCACGTCATCAGGACACACCTGCCGGACTGCGTGTCCCGACACCGACCAACACACGGGGGAGACAACGTGCTGCGCATTCACTTCACCGACGGAGACCTGGCCCGCGTCCACCTGGCCCGGGAGCCCGACCCGGTCTGGGAGACCCTGCTGGGTCTGCACCAGTTGACCGCGCCACGGCGCGGACTGCCGGTCTTCGCCCCCTGGCGGCGCGACGCCCGCGTCAGACTGGCCGAGGGTCACCTGGCGGGCCCGGTGCGGATGCTGTCCACCCTGGCCCCCGCTTCGGCGGGCTACTGGCCCGACTTCCTGACCCCCGGCGCCTCGGCCGATGGCCTGGAGGCCGCACTGGAGGAACTGCGGGCCACCCCCAAGCCGCAGCTACGCCAGGAGATGGACCGGCTGACCGAGACCCACCCACTGCCGCGCTGGGCTCACCGTCTTGCCGGGGGCGAGCCGCACCGGATGGAGGAGGTCGCGACGGCGTTCCGTCTGGTGCACCGCACGATCATCGCGCCTGACTGGACCGGGGCGGCCAGGACCACGGAGGCCGACCGGGCCCTGCGGACACGTGTCCTGCGCGATCGTGGTGTGCACGGACTGCTGGACTCCTTCCGCCCGTTGATGGACTGGCGGCCGCCCGTGCTGCACGTGCGCTACCCGGAAGACCGGGATCTCCACCTCGGCGGACGCGGACTGCGGCTGATCCCCTCCCACTTCTGCTGGAAGACCCCCATCGCCCTGGCCGACCCCTCCCTGCCCCAGGTCCTGGCCTACCCCGTCACCCACCCCCCGGCCTGGGCACCGCCCGTCACCCGCGACCGCCGCCCCGAAGCGCTGGCCACCCTGCTCGGCCGGACCCGCGCACGCGTGCTGGCCGCGTTGGAGACCACCGCGACCACCGGAGAAGTCGCCCAACGCCTCAACATCTCCGCGCCCTCGGCGAGCGAACACATCAGCGCCCTGCGCGAGGTCAGCCTCGCGCACAGCCAGCGCGCCGGCTCCCAGGTCATACACACCCTCACCCCGTTGGGCACCGCGCTGCTCCGCGGCGAACTCCCGCCGCACCACCCGGCAGTCTGAGGGCGACGGACCGACGACACGGAGAAGAACGACACGGAGAACAACAAGCTGCCTTTCGAAAGGGCTACTTGGCAGTCCAGTAGCCCAGGTCATTCATGTCGGCGTCCGCCGCTCGCCGGAGCGCATCGCCGGGGAAGTTCTGGCGGCGGATGAGTCGGCGAGCGCGACTCATCCGCCCCTCAAGTCGGCTATGCGGCTTACAGATCGCGTTCCTGCTGACGTCGAGGAACCAGCCCTTCGTCCCTTGGGTCGAGGCCGAGCGAGAAGCGGGTCGGACATGATCACTCCCCTACGCAGAGTCGGCCCTCCCGCCGGGGCCGGGTCGGCAGACCCCCGGCTCGTCCGCGTGTCACGTCACCCGCCGACCGGGGCGGACCCCACTTCCGTCAGCACTCCGTCCGGGTCCATGACCCAGCTTCCCTTCTCGACGCCGTACACCTTCTTGTCTTCGAGCCACTTCCAGCAGATGTGCTGCAGGACCTGGGCGGGCTTACGTTCCCAGACCGGGTTGTGGTCCCAGCCCTCGACACGGAGCATCAGCTTGTCGTCGCCCTGGATCGCCTTGTAGAACTTCGGAACGGAAAAGTGCGCCTCCCCCAGTTCCTCCGGAGTGTTGGCCGTTCTGTCCAGGTCTCCGTAGACGATGCACACCGGCACGGTGCCGCCGAGCGTGGAACCGAGCGGCACGGTGCTCGTGTTCCAGCCCCACCAATAGGTATTGCGCCACCGCATGACGCCCTCGGGTGCCCCAGCGGTCGAGCCGCCCCACTTCTTGCCTTCGTTGTCGCACTCCATGATGGCCCGCCATACGTGTTCGGCCAGCTCCTTGTCGTTGATGCCCCGTTGGAGCCCCGCCTTGCTGGTCAGGTTCATCGGGAAGCCGAAGACCGTGGTCGGCTCGGACACGGGCTGCGTGGGCAGGGGCGTGTTGGGAGGCGGAGCAAAGGGTGCGCTGGTGTTCGTCGACCATCGGCCGTTCGGGGGAAACATGGGCGCGAGAAGGAACAACTTCGCTACGTCCCCGGGATTCTGCATCGTGTACGGACCCATGACGAACGAGGCCGCGGACCAGCCGACGAAGGCGATCTTCTCGTTGGCGCACCGCTCCCTGATGAACTTGACTACGGTGCCCAGCTCGTCCCATTCGCTCTTGGAGTTACCCAGTTGGTGCGGGTAGTTGGCCTTGCCCTCGGGGCAGTGCGCTGTACCGGGATTGGTCTTCAGGAGGCCCCGCTGGGCCGGGTTGGCATTGCACGGGTCTTCCATCTTCGGGCGGGGGGAGAGCCCGGAACCCTGGAGGTCCATGATGAACACGTTGTAGCCCTTGTCGGCCAGGGCCTGCGCCCAACTGAGGCTGGTGTCCGGGTGCGTGGAGCTGCCGGGCGGAGGGAGCACGAGGTCGCAGCCCGGGAGAGCCGGAACGCTCCTGCCGTGGAGCATGAGGACCGGCTTGGGAGTGCCGTTGGATCCGACGCTGTATTCCCGTACGAAGAGCTCGACCTCCTCGCCGTAATTCGCCGGGATGGTCGATTTGTGCTTGACCTTGTGGTCGATGGGAGTCAGCTGCGTCACGGTCGCCTCCGATGGCCGTTCGCCCTGAGGAACGGTTGTTCCCCGGGGTGGTCAGCATCTCCGCCGCCCCCGGGCGGTACGGGGAGCCAGGACGGCGGGGCGCGCGGACGGTGACTGATCGAGTGGGCGCCGCTCGTCCGATCGGCGGGGCGCGCCCTGCGGAGCGCGCCGGCGACACCGATTGGCGCGGAGAAGCATGTACGCCTGTCACCGCCCTTTCGCCGAGGTGGCCGCCGGTGCGGGGCTTCTCCTTGTCAAGGGGCGGGCGGGGCAGTCCGTTCGTAGATGGTGCCGCCGGGTGCGTACCAACCCGCCTTCTTTCGTACGGCGGGGCTCGGGTCCTTGGTGTGGGATGCCTTCAGGGCGGCGACGGCGCGGGCGTCCGAGTGGGCGAACTTGCCGACCAGCTCGGCGGCCCTCAACCGGACCTGCGGGTCCGGGTCTGAGGACAAGTGGTGCAGCGCAGGTTCGAGGACGCGGTCGGGGCCCGGGGCGCAGCTGTCGCTCTTGCAGCGGTCGCAGGACAGGGCGTGGAAGGCGGCGATCCTGACCCGGGCGTCAGGGTCGTCGGCCATGGTGATGAGTTCGTCCATGGAGTCGGTGTCGACGAGGTGGTCGAGGAGGCGGCAGCAGCCTTCGCGGACGGCTGGGTTCTCGTCGCGGAGGCCGGGGCGGATGGCGTTCAGCGCGTTCTGGCCGCTCCCAGCAGTTCGTGGTAGGCCGCGACCGTGCGCTGCGGGTCGCCCAAGCAGGAGACGAGGGCTGCGTTGTCGGTTCTGACGAATCCGAGCATGACTTCAGTTTCGAGTCGGGCGGCCAGATCCCGCAAAGGGATCTCGGCCCGAGGCAAGCAGACGGATCCACAGCAACACACCATGCTCAGTCGAACATGCAAGGCCACGGGAGGGGTGGGGTGCCGCGGGGAGCGTATCGGCGCCACCGCAGTAAATCCGGTACTTACTGCGGCGGACCATGAGGCTGCTTGACTCTCCTACGAAGGGAGAGTCAAAGGTGGAGCACATGCGCATGGACGATGCGTCGCGGCCTATGTGGAGCATCGGGGCCGTGGCGCGGCAGACCGGGCTGCCGGTGAAAGTGGTCAGGCACTGGTCGGATGTGGGCGTCGTGACACCGGTCGGCCGGACCGTCGGCGGCTACCGCCGCTACGACACCGCAGGCGTCGCCAGGCTGCACCTGGCCCGCACCCTGCGGGACCTGGGGATGGGGCTCGGTGAAATCCGGGCCGCCCTGGACCGCGAGGACGGGCTCACAGAGGTGGCGGCCGCACACGTCGAGGCTCTGGAGGCGCAGATCCGCCGCCTGCGGACCCACCAGGCCGTCCTGCGCACCGTCACACGACGTACTACCCATGAAGGACTCGCTCTGATGACCCGCACCGCCCGCATGTCCCCCGACGAACGTCGCAAGCTGGTCCACGATTTCCTCACCGACACGCTTGGCGACCTGGATGTGCCCCACTTCCGCGAGGGGCTCCTCGCGGCCGGCTCTGCCCTTCCGGAAGATCCCACCGACGAGCAGGTTGAAGCGTGGCTGGAGCTGGGCGAGCTGGTCGCCGACGGGGACCTGCGTCCCGCCATGAGGCGCATCGCGCAGTACGCCGCCCGTCATGGGCAAGGAGTGCAGCACTCCGCCGCAGCGGCGGAAATGCGCGCACTCACCAGCACGTGGACCACACGCGTCCGCGAGGCGATGCAGGCCGGCACCGCAGCGGACTCCCCGGCTTCCGACCATGTCGTCGCCGACATCATCGCCGCCTGGCTGCCCAGCCGCGCGAACACCGACCCTGCCGTGACCTCCGACGGCACCGAGGCCCGCACACTCCTGTGTGAGCAGCTCACCGCCGCGGCCGAGCCCGCCGTCGAGCGCTTCTGGCAACTGCTGTGCGTCCTCGGCGGCCGCCCCGCACCCGCCGGGATCGCCGAGGAAGGGCAGTGGCTCGCCACCGCGCTGCGTGCCAACCCCGCGCCCGGCGCGCGCAACGCCCGGCTCGAAGCCCTCTACACGGACGACACCGACCCCTGGCCGGGCGGTGTCCTGGACGCTTTCACGCGCGTCCAGGACACCGTCGGCACACTCGTGCACGCAACGGCGCCGGATCAGTTCGGCCTGCCGACTCCCTGCAAGGACTGGACCGTACGGGACCTGCTCGACCATCTGGTGTGGGAGAACATCATCTGGGGCGGCCTGGCTGAGGGCGCGCCCCCCACCGACGGCCACGCCAAGGACCACCTCGGCGACAACCACATCGCCGCATTCGAGACCGCCGCCGCCCAGGCTCGCGATGCCTTCCGGCAACCGGGCCTACTGGACCGCTCCTTCGGCCCCGCTCCCGGCCGTCGCGTGGTCGAGCAACTCCTCGTCGAGCTGCTTGTGCATGGCTGGGACCTCGCGACCGCGCTCGGCCGCGACCGCGACCTGGAACCCGACATCGCGCGCGCCGCCCTGCCGGTCGTCCGGGAGATCTACGGCGACCTGCCCCGCACCGCCGGCGGATCCATCGCCTCAGCGCAGCCCGCACCCGAGCGCGCCCCGGCCCTTGATCAGGTAGCTGCGTTCCTCGGCCGCCGCATCCCGCACTAACCGGCGCCCACACACCCAGCTGTCGCACACCGTACGGACCCGAACGGCCGCGCCGGCCCAGCACGCCTCCGGGGCGGACCTCGCCTCAGGGCCGCAAGATCAACTCATTGCCCCTTTGACGCGTATCTGGGGCACACCCCAGGAGTACGCGAACCCGGCGTCCGCCGCCCGCTGACGCCCGCTGACGCCCGCTGAATAAAGCTTGGGCTCATGCCTTCGGGCTGTACGCGTGCGGCGGTGGGCGGTACCCGCGGTATCCGCGGGTACCACCCAGTCAGGCGCCGGGCATCGGCTGCATCTGAATTCCGTGCCGCTCAGCGATCTCGATGAGGCGATCAACGTCCGGCTGTGTGTCCGACGGAGGCGGCAGCTCCCGTCGCTGGGCCGGTTCACCGGCTTCGGCGAAGAACTTCTCGATACCACCCGGTGTGTAGGTGACCAGGACCCGCGCCGTGCTGGTGGGTTCGAACCGCTCCAATGTGCCCTCGGGAATGTGGAAAAAGGACCCGGGCCCGCCTTCGACGATCTCGCCTGCGATGTGATAGCGCAGCGTCCCCTCGATGACGTACACGCTCTCGGTCCCGGGATGGGTGTGGGGTGGCGGGCCACTGCCCACCGGAATGGTCATCTCCATGACGGTCATCGCGCCGTTGGTCTCTTCGCTGGAGGCCTTGACCTCGTAGAGACCGTTCAGCATCCAGAATGCCTGACCGTCACCGCTGTGGCGCGCGTGGGCGTTGCTCGCCATGAGTCGGCTCCTTTCCTCGATGGACCTCCCCATGGGTTCCCGCCGACCGGGCGGCCCAAGGCCACCATCCGGGTGTGCCCGCCCGACGCCTCGAGCCCGGCCGATCGCCCGGACGGGGCCAAGAGGGGCCAGTCAGCCCTGCGGCTCCTGCGGTTTGGCGTCGGCCTCGCGCAGGCCCTGGTCCCTCAACTCCGTGCGGGCTTCCGTTCTGTGGCCGCGGGCGATGTAGTCGCGTACCACTACCTCGATCGCGTCCTGGGGGGAGCCGATGCCGGACAGGACCATCGCTTCCACCACCAACTCGGCGTCGAGGCTGATGTTGACCTTGGCCATGGCTCCCCCTTCGTCGGGCTACTGCCGAACTCTAAGTGGTCAGGGGTGTTCGCGTGCCACCGGGAGCCAGAGCTCGGCTTCGGCTTGCGTGCCGTCCGGGGAGAGTTGTGTGCGGAGGATCTCCGGGCCAGGGCGGGTGCGGTACGGGTTGGACGGGAACCACTCCGCGTAGATGTCTCGCCAGAGGTGCTGGATGGCCTCCGGGGCCGGGCCTGAGGTGGTGAAGACCGCCCAGGTACCGGGTGGGACGGGGAGGACGGCCATGTCGTCGAGGGGTGTTGTGGCCGACTCGGCGGACTCCGGCGTCGTGATCACGGCGTGGTAGTAGTCGAGTTCGGTGCCCTCGGCTCGGCTGGGGTCCAGGTCGTCGCAGACGGCGACGACGCCCTGGGGTGCCTGTGCGGAGACGTTCGCGAGTTCCGCCAGGTGTTCCTTCGTCCTTGGGGCTATTCCTCGTACGAAGTCGATGATCGATTGGTTCGGGCCCGTGTGGATCAGGGGGACCCGGGTCTTCGGGCCTACGACCGTGAACGCCGGGCGGTCCACTACGCGGTAGCGCATGCTGCTGCTCCCTTCGATGGTGAGGCGGAAGGTCAACCGGGGTTGGGAGACGAGCTCGGCGCCGGTGCGGCGGGCCTCGCCCGGGCCTACGCCGTGCATGGCGCGGAAGGCACGGGCGAACGCCTCGCCCGAGCCGTAACCGTGTCGCACGGCGATCTCCAGGAGCGAGTCCTGCCGCGACAGGACCTCGGCGCCCGCGAGCGTCAGCCGCCGGCGCCGGACGTACTCCGACAACGGCATGCCCGCCAGCGCGGAGAACATCCGGCGCAGGTGGTACTCCGAGGTCGCCGCGATGCGGGCCAACTCGGCCGCCTCGATGGACTGGTCGAGGTGGCGCTCGATGTGCTCCATCGCCTGGTTGAGCCGCTCCAGCACGCCCGGTCTCCTTCCTCTTTCCTGATCACCACGCTAGGAGGCACACATCCTGCCGGGCCCGACATCCTGTGCCCGATCCGGTCAGGTCAAGGTCAGGTCAGGTCAGGTCAGGTCGCCGGTCCACCACATGTCGCCGCGCAACCGCCGTCGAGATCACGATCCGGCCGAAAGGCTCATCGGTTTGTTCTGATTCAGGCGGAATGCTCGGCTCGGAGTGGCCTGAAGAAGGAAGCGCACGCCCTTCCCCATGGACGACACTCGATGTCAGTCAGGCGAGTCAGAGGGTCAGGAGTTCACCATGAGGCAGTCGAGGCAGCGGCAGGGCATCGTCGTGGCAGCGGCCGTGGTCGCGTTGCTCGCCTCGTTCGCCGTGCCGTCCGACTCGTACGCGATCGGCGGCGGGAAGGCCGCGAAGGAGGCTCCCTGGCCGTACAGGTCTACGACAACGGGTCAGGGCACCGCACATCCCCTCGCCCGCACCGACCCGCCGAAGGGAAGCGTCGTCACGGAGTGATGGAGCCCGGGGACTCGGGCGGGCCCGCGTGTGTTTACCGGGGTTTGACAGCGACGTGCGGAGCAACACGCGGGCTGCGCCTGGGAGTTGAGGCACAGCCCGCGTGGCCGTAAGAGCTACGGCTCGTCCGTGAGCGCTACGACTCGTCCGTGAGCGCTACGGCTCGTCCGTAAGCGCTACGGCTCGTCCGTAAGCGCTACGGCTCGTCCGTAAGAGCTACGCCGTCGCCGCCTCGCCCTTCGTCAGCAGCCACTCCTCGTGCAGCGCCCCCAGCGGGATCTTCTTCTGGAAGATGGGCGTGCCGAAGATGGAGAGCTGGAGGTTCAGGGTGCCGGTGAGGTCCACGCCGCCGTACAGGGCCCAGGAGCCGGACGCCGAGCCCGTGCCGTTCGCCGAACCCTCGGCCGAGCCTTCGGCCTCCGCCCGCAGGTACGGGGCCAGGTCGGCGGTGACGCCCACCGCGCCGTAGAGGCCGACCGTGGCCTCGGCGCCCAGGGCCGCCTTGACGTCCCCGACCGCGGTGACGGTCGTCTTCAGGGGCTCGCCGGTCATGTGGGACTCGCTGACGCCGGTCCAGCCCTTGGACCAGGTGAAGTTGCCGCCGACCTTGAAGTCGCCCTTGAGGTCCTGTTCGACGTCGACGGTCACGCGGCCGTCGGCGTCCACCTGGAAGTAGCAGACGAGGTCGAGGTTGACGACGATCGGGACCGGGCCGACCTGGATGACGGGGTCGGCGTGGAGTTCGGCGAAGGGGATGCGGATCGGCTTGCCATCGGTCGAGCCGGCCGCGCGGCCCTTCAACGACCACTGCGACGCCCAGTCGCCGGTGAGGCCCAGGAACGCGCCGCCGGGCGAGGAGCCCGTACCGGACCCGGAGCCGTCGTACGAGAAGGAGACCTCCGGCGCGAGCTGCACGAAGCCCTCGACCGACGCGGACGCCGACGCCGGGGCGCCCTCCGCGGTGGCCACGGCGGCGCCGACGTCGATGCGCAGGCTGCCGAGCGGGAGCTTCGCGCCCTCGGGGCCGAAGGCGAGGTCGCCGGTCTTCGCCCAGGAGACCTTCACGCCCTGGACGAGCGGGTCGACCTCCATGGTGGACGGGTCCACGGGGACCGTGCCGTCGGCCTTGGTCTCACCCAGTACGGAGCTGAGCTCGGCCGGTTCCGTCTCGACCGTCGTGCCGCCGCCGTCCTCCGCGGCGCCGACGACCTTCGTGACCTCGGCCAGCAGCCCGTCGGGAGCGCCGGGGGCCGGGGCGCTGGCGATGACGTCGCCCACGGCCACGGCCGCCTTCGGCTTCGCGCCCGCGTCGGCGTCCGAGGTCTTGTCCGTGCCCGGGGTCTTGTGCGCGTCCGGGGTCTTGTCCGAGTCCGGGGCGGAGGTGGAGGGCGAGGGTGAGTTCGAGGGCGGCGCTGTCGAGGGCGAGGAGTCGTTCGACTTCGTCGGGGCCGAGATCACCGCCCGGCCGCTCTTCTTGTCGTACGACGCGACCTTGAGTGCGGACTTCTTGGCCTTGCCCTGGTCGGCGGCGTCCGCGTCGGCCACGGCGGCGGGGGTCGCGCCACCCGTCGCGGCCGATACGACGGCGAGCTGCTCCTCGGCCGCCGCGGGCTCGGGGGTCTCGGCCGCCGCGGCGGGGGCCTTGTCGGCGGCGGACCCGGAGCCGGCGGAGCAGCCGGTGGTCAGCAGGGTGGCGACGGTGACCGCCGACAGCGCCGAAAGTAAGGCATGTCTTCTGAACTTGTGCACGCGTGATCCTCGGGAGCGGTTGATGGGGGTGCGCTTCTTGAGGTGCCTGATCAACCGATCAAGCGGTGACTGACGGCACGTGAGGGATGGCACACGAAAGCGGCGGTTACCCCCAGTAGCCTTGCATGAGCATGCCAGGTTCGAGGAACCCGGTATGCCACTCCTCCCGTCAAACTCCGGTGACCTGGATCACATCCGCGTGTTGTTCAACTGGCCTTCCCATAAAGGGAGTTGAGGAATTCGGCCATTGTGGCGGCAAGTCGGTCGGGTTGGTCCAGATGTACGTCGTGGTCCGCGTCGTCGATGACGGCGAGGCGGGTGACGGCGCCGCGCGGGCCGCGGGCCGCGGGCAGTCGGCATCGCCTCGGTGTCGGCGTCGGCCGCCGGCATGGTGCCGTTCGCGCCGCGTACGACCAGGGTGGGGCAGGTCGTGGCGGCCCACTGGGAGTGGTAGGGGGCTTCCGCCAGTTCCGCGATCGCGGCGAACATCGCGGCGCGGTCCCCGGGATCCCAGCGGTCCAGCCAGGCGGCGATCTCCGCCGGGAGGCCGGGGTTCGGGGCCCCCGGGCCCGGCTCCATCAGGATCAGGGAGTCCAGTGATTCCGGGTGCGCGACGGCGGCGAGGAAGGCCGTGTGGCCGCCGAGGGACTGGCCCACGAAGGTCAACGGCGTGGTCTCCTCCTTCAGGCCCAGCTCGTGGATCACCGTCACCGCGTCCCGCACGGCGGCCTCGCGGCTCATGTCCGCCGGGCGGCGGGTGCTCTCGCCGTGCCCTCGGGCGTCGTACATGACCACGCGGTGGGCGTTCGCCAGGAGTGCGGGGAGCAGGGCGTCCCACTAGCCCATGTGGCCGGCCAGGCCATGCAGGAGGAGGAGCGTACCGGCGGAGCCGGAGCCGGAGTCTGATCCGGCTCCGGCTCCGGCTCCGGTGTGGTCCCGGGTAGGCGAGACGGATGCCGTCGGGGGTGGTGAAGTGGCGTGCTGTGGTGGACGTTCAGCGATCATGCCCCGCGCCCCGAGGGGGCGCGGGGTGGCCAGCCCTCGTTTATCGCCAGGCCCCGTTTGCGGCCGGGCCCCGTTTGCGGCCGGGCCCCGTTTGCGGCCGGGCCCGGGCCTCAGCGGTCGATCTGCCTCCGGCCTTCCGTGCCGCCGGTGATCTGGATCTTGCGGGGCTTGGCCTGTTCGGCGATCGGAATGCGGAGGGTGAGGACGCCCGCCTCGTAGGAGGCGTCGACGCGGTCGGCGTCGAGGGTGTCGCCGAGGAAGAGCTGACGGGTGAAGGTACCCGTCGGGCGCTCGGCGGCGATCAGTTCGGCGTCCTGAGGGGCCGGGGAACGGCGCTCGGCGCGGACGTTGAGGACGTTGCGCTCCACGTCGAGGTCGATGGTCTCCGGGTCCACGCCGGGGAGGTCGAAGTGGACGATGAAGTCGTCCCCGGACCGGTAGGCGTCCATCGGCATGACGGCCGGCCGGGTCGTGGAACCGAGCACCTGCTGCGCGAGTCGGTCGAATTCGCGGAACGGGTCGGTACGCATGAGCATCACGGGTCACTCCTCTCGTCAGGCACTGAATGCGATGCCCTGTGGACGCCCTGTGGACTCCTTTTGCCTCTTTGGCGTCCCACACCTCCTTATATAACTCCGAGGAGGAAAGTTGACAAGCTATGACTCAGGTTCGGCGAGCGGACCCGCCGAAGGGTTAGCCTCGGGCCGACAGCGCGGACAGCGCGGACACCACGGACAGCACCCACAGCACCCACAGCACCCACAGCACGACAGCCCCGTACCGGTCAGGAGGCAGCGATCATGAAGGTTCCCAGCGCGGCGGTGGCCGCGGGCGGGCTCGTCGGCGGCTACGGCGTGGCCCGGTGGACCGAGAAGCGGGAACTCGGCGGAGTCGTGCTCGCCGTGGCCGGGGCCGCGGCGGCTCAGCAGTGGCGGCGGCGGGCCGGGGGCAGGGCCGCCGGGGCGCTGACCGCCGGGTATGTGGCCGCGTTCGCCGGGTCGCATCCGCTGGCGAAGAAGGTCGGGGCCTGGCCGGCGGTGTTCGGGGTGGCCGGGGCGGTGGCCCTGGCCTCATGGGTGGTCGCCGACCGGCGGGCGTAACCCAGCAGGCCCCGGGAGCCCCGGCCGCTCAGCAGCAGCGACCGCTCTGCAGCCCCGGCCGCTCAGCAGCCCGCCGCTCACGAGGCACGGAACGCCTGCCGGTACGCCTGCGGGCTCGTCCCCACCACTCTCTTGAAACGGTCCCGGAACGCCGTCGGTGAGCCGAAGCCCGCCTGGGTCGCGATGCGTTCGACGGTGTGGTCGGTGGACTCCAGGAGGTACTGGGCGCGGCGTACGCGGGCCCGGTGCAGCCACTGGAGTGGAGTCGTGCCGGTCTGTTCGCGGAAGCGGCGGTTCAGGGTGCGGGTGCTGGTGCCGGCGTGGAGGGCGATGTCGTCCAGGGTCAGGTCCCGTTCGACGTTCTCCTCCAGCCAGCGCAGGAGGGGTTCCATGGTCGCGCCGGCGGGGGCCGGTGGCTGGTCCTGGACGATGAACTGGGCCTGGCCGCCCTCGCGTTCGAGAGGCATGACGCACATGCGGGCGGTGAACGCGGCGACGGCCGAGCCGTGGTCCTTGCGGATCATGTGCAGGCACATGTCCATGGCCGCCGCCGCGCCCGCCGAGGTCAGGAACTGGCCGTTGTCGACGTAGAGGACGTTCGGGTCGACGGTCACCTCGGGGTGTCTCGCGGCCAGGTCGGGGGCCGCGATCCAGTGGGTCGTCGCCCGTAGCCCGTCCAGCAGGCCCGTCGCCGCGAAGATGAACGCGCCGACGCAGATCGACGCGATCCGTGTACCGCTCGCCGCCGCCGCGTGCAGGGCCTCCGTCACCCCGGGCGGCAGCGGGACGGTCGGGTCCTGGGTCCCCGGCAGGATGATCGTGTCCGCCTCGGCCAGCGCGTCGAGGCCGTACGGCGCCCGCACGCTGAAGGGCCCCGCCTGCACCTCCCCGTTCCCCTGCACCGAACACACCCGCACCCGGTACGCCTCCCGCCCGTCCGGCAGCCGCGCCCAGCCGAAGGTGTCGATCGGGGCGGAGAGGTCGAACGGGATGACGTCGTCGAGCGCCAGTACGGCCACGGTGTGCATGGCGGGAGCGTAGGCATACGCCGGGTTTCCGCCAAGCTGGCCGGGTCACCCCCAAGCAGGTCCTGGGTCTCCTCTGTCCTGCCCTCGCAGCGCTGGCGAGAATCCGTTGGGGCCTGGCAATCCCGCCACTTCTACGAGATCGTTCCGCGCCCTACCGTCCCAGCGTGACCAAGTTCCTCCTCTCCCTCCACGTCCTCGCCGCGATCATCACCGTCGGGCCGATCACCGTCGCGGCCAGCATGTTCCCGCCGAGCGCGCGCAAGGCGCTGGCCGAGCCCGGCAGCGAACGGGCCGTGTCGGTCGTACGGCTGCTGCACCGCATCTGCCGGGTGTACGGCGGTGTCGGCATCGCCGTACCGGTGCTCGGGCTCGCCACCGCGATGAGCATGGGCGTGCTGGGCGATGCCTGGCTGATCGTGTCGATGGTGCTGACCGGCCTCGCGGCGATGGTCCTGCTGGCCCTCGTACTGCCCCGGCAGGAGGAGATCCTGGAAGGGGTCGGCAACTCCGCCGCCTCCCCCCTCCCCCCCGACCTCGAGGTCACCGCCCGACTGGCCATGTTCACCGGTGTGTTCAACCTGCTGTGGGCCACCGTCACGATCCTGATGATCGTGCGGCCCGGTTCGACCACGGGGGCCTGACTTCCCAGCGAAGCTCGCGCGGTGCATGATCCGGCCATGCATCCACAGAATCCGGCCTCCCAGGCCTCCCATGTCTCCCCGGCCTCGCAGGCCTACCTCGCCTCCGTAGCCGCCCGTCTCGCCGCCGACGAATGCCAGACCTGGTGGGAGGACTGGGGTGGGGTGCCCGTGCTCGTGGGGCGGCGGTCCGACTTCCGGCTGCGCTGGATGGCGACGAAGGTGCATCTGTTCACGGTGGCGGCCGCCGTCCCGGAGATCACCATGCCGGCCATCGGCACCTTCACCTTCCAGGCGATGGAGTACGCCAAACGCACCAAGGGTGGGCTGCCGGCCGGTCTGCAGACCGGGATCGGCGTGTTCCCGGTGCTGGTCAGCGACCGGGTGGACCCGGCCGCCGTGCAGTGGGCGGAAGCAGAGGCGCGCAACGAGTGGGCCATCATGGCCCGGCCCGTCGTGGTCGACAGCGCGCGCCGGTATGTGGGCACCTACCGGCGCAGGGGGTTCATAGGCGCCGCCTACGCGTCGCACCTCATCAAGAAGAGCAGGCTCTACTTCGACGGCCACTGACGCGGCGGTGGCACCACCCGCCTCTCCGACGGCTCACCGGTGGGCCCTGATCAGCCACCCCTCGGCCACCCGGTCCACCGGCTCCTTCCTGAACTGCCGCGCCACCGAGGCCGCGACCAGCGCCCACGCGCCGATCACGAGGGTGAAGAACGCCCAGGCCAGGGGCCAGACGGCGGCGTCGGGCGGTTCGGGGTGGGTGTGGAAGGACACGTACATCAGGGCGGCCGGGACCACCGCGGCCAGCAGCAACGGCCAGGCGAGGGCGTCCCGGTGGCCGAAGTAGGCCGCGAGGAGCAGCAGGACGAGGGCGAGGACGACCACCCCGATGACGGTCACGGGGGTCGTCTCGCTGAGGGATCCCTCCAGTTCGGGCCGGTTGCGCAGATCCCACGGGAGACAGAGGCGGTACGCGGCCGCGGCGAGGGCGGCGCCGAGCAGGCGGGTCAGCCAGCGTTCCGGCCAGGGGCGCGTGCGCAGGGGGCGGAGCAGCTTCTCGGTCATGCGTACGAGGGTTCCGGGGGCGGCGGCGGGCGGACAGAGTACGGGTACTCAGACCTGGGTGCGGGACCGGTACTTACGCGTACCTAGGTAGCGGCACCCCTCGGCCGTTAGCCTGGAACCGCGGGAAATGCCGGACTTGCGGCACAGGGGGAGGCGCGCGTGGGGGACGCGGAGATACCGAAGGCGGAGATACCGAAGGCGGAGCTCCATCGGATGGTCCTGACCCGGGCCGGGAAGTGGAAGGACCGCGGCACCGTACTGCTGATCCTCGCCGCGCTCATGTGGGGCTACGTGGCCTGGCAGTTGCTCCTGCCCGAGGAGAGCAGCGGTTGCGACGGTGCGCTCTTCGAGAGGCAGACGACCGCGGACGGCAACGTCCCCGACTGTGCCGCCGAGCGCCCCTGGCCCCGTCTGCTCGGTGTCCTCGGCCTCTCCGTGCCCGTGTCCATCGCGGGAACGGTCCTCTACACGAAGGGGACGCTCGGCATACTGATGAGCCATCACACCATGGCCCTGACGGACGGCCGACGCTAGTACGCGGAGGGGCTACGCCCCCAGCGCCCGCGACACCGTGTAGATCAGCAGGCCCGCCAGCGAACCCACCACCGTGCCGTTGATGCGAATGAACTGCAGGTCGCGGCCGATGTTGGCCTCGATCTTCCGGGTGGTGTGCTCGGCGTCCCAGCCGGCGATGGTCTCGGTGATGAGGGAGGTGATCTCCCCGCGGTAGGTGGTCACGACGTGCACGGCCGCGCCCTCCAGCCACTTGTCGACCTTGGCCTGTGCCGACGGCTCGGTCGTCAGCCGCGTGCCGAGCGACAGCAGGGAGGCCCGCACCCGCAGCCGCAGCTCACTGCGCTCGTCCTCGGCGGCGGCCACGATCATCGACCGTACGGCGGTCCAGGCGGAGGCGATGAGGTCCTGGACCTCGCCCCGGCCCAGCACCTCGCCCTTCAGCCGCTCCACCCGCGCGCGCGTGTCGGTGTCCGACTGGAGGTCGAGGGCGAAGTCGGTGAGGAAGCGGTCGAGGGCGCCCCGCGCCGGGTGGGCGGGCGAGTCGCGCATCTCGGTGACGAAACGGAGCAGTTCCTTGTAGACCCGCTCGCCGATCCTCCGGTCGACGAAACGCGGGGTCCAGCCGGGGGCGCCGCCCTCGATCGCGTCCATGATCTGCTCCTCGTTGAGGATCAGCCAGTGCTGGGCGCGGGCGCAGATCAGGTCGACGGCCCGTCTGTGGCCACCGTCGGCGACAACCCCCTCCAGCAGCTTGCCGAGGCCGGGCGCGACCTCCTGGGCGCCCGCCCGCCGATTGATGGCCTCCCCGACCACGGCCTGGACGTCCGAGTCGCGCAGCACCGTCAGGGCGCCCCGCAGCGCGGTCGCCAGCTCCGCCGTCACCCGGTCGGCGTTCTGCGGCTCGGCGAGCCACGCGCCGAGCCTGCTGCCGATGCCGACGGCCCGCAGCCGCTGCCGTACGACGTCCTCGGAGAGGAAGTTCTCCCCCACGAACTCGCCCAGGGTGACGCCCAGTTGGTCCTTCTTGGTGGGGATGATCGCGGTGTGCGGGATGGGCAGGCCGAGGGGATGCCGGAACAGCGCGGTCACGGCGAACCAGTCCGCCAGCGCGCCGACCATGCCCGCCTCCGCGGCCGCCGCGACATAGTCCGCCCAGGCGCCGGCGCCCGCGTGCGAGGCCCACTTGGCCAGCACGTACACCACCGCCACGAAGAGAAGCATCCCGGTCGCGGTCAACTTCATCCGCCGGACACCGCGCTGCTTCTCCTCGTCGGCGGCGCTGAAGACGGTCATGGTGCGATGCGAGACACGCGGCGGCTCGGCGTTCGCTTCCGCTGTCGTACGGTCCGTTCCCGCTGTCGTACGGTCCATTCACTCCACCCGTTCCTGTCCCCCGTACACATTGTCCCTTTCTTCGCCTTCTTCATACCTGGGGTGACCCACTGCACTACCTACTCCTGGAACGGAACAGGAGTTCCCCACGTCTGTCCGGCCGGGGGAACCGATGGGGGTTCTCACAAGCGACCCCCATCCCATGACGCATCATGGGGTGATCACTTCGGAGCCCCGGGCTCCACTGCGCAAGGAGTCACACACCGCATGACCAAGCGTCACGCCGGGGGTGTGGGGGTGTCCCCCACAAGGCACGGCGCAGTATTGGCCGCCATGCTCACCCTCATCCTGGGGGTCTCGGCCGCCATATACGTCGGTGTCGGCAGCAACGACGGCGCCCAGAGGCAGGAGGCACTCACCCACGCCCCGCGCAACGGCGTTGCCCCCGCCTCCACCGGCGTCTGGGTCGGCGCCTGGTCGGCCTCGCCGAGCGGGTCGGAGCCGGGCACCGAGACGAACGGCCTCGCGGGCCGCTCGGTCCGCAACGTCGTGCACACGGCGGCCGCCGGTACGAGTGCCCGTGTCACCCTGTCCAACCTCTACGGACATGGGCCGCTGACCATCACCCACGCCTCGCTCGCCGTCGCCGCCACGGCGAACACCCCCGCCGCCGCGGCCGACACCATGCGCCGCCTCACCTTCGCGGGCAACACCACCGTGGTCATCGCCGCGGGTCAGCAGGTGGTCAGCGATGTCGTACGGGTCGCGATCCCGCACGACGGCGACGTACTGATCACCACTTACTCCCCCACCCCGTCCGGCCCCACCACCTACCACGCGCACGCCCGGCAGATCTCGTACACCGCCGAGGGCGACCAGGCGGCGGACGTCACCGGGACGCCGTACACGACGCAGTCCACGCACTGGCGCTACGTCACCGCCCTGGACGTGCTGAGCAACGAGGCCGACGGCACGGTCGTCGTCCTCGGCGACTCCCTCACCGACGGCATCACCTCGACCATGGGCGAGAACCGGCGCTGGACCGACGTCCTCTCCGACCGCCTCCGTGCCGCCGCCGGTTCCTCCGACGCGCCCCGCTACAGCGTCGTCAACCAGGGCATCAGCGGCAACCAGGTCCTCGTCAGCGGTCTCGGCCGCCCCGCCGGGAACCCCAGCGGTCTGACCCGCTTCCAGCGCGACGTACTCGGCCGTACGGGTGTCAAGGCCGTCGTCATCGTCCTCGGCGTCAACGACATCCTGCGCAACCCCGGCCAGGCCGACCCCGACGCGATCGTCGCCGGCCTCCGCGACCTCGTCGACCGCGCCCACGCCCGCGGCCTGCGCGTCGTGGGCGCCACCCTCATGCCCTTCCACGGCCACCGCGGCTACACCGACCAGCGCGAATCCGTACGCCGCACCATCAACGACCGTATCCGCTCCGGCCGTGTGTTCGACGCGGTGGTCGACTTCGACAAGGCGCTCCGGGATCCGTACGACCCGCGGCGCCTGCGGAGTGACTACGACTCGGGGGACCATTTGCACCCGAGCGACAAGGGGTACGAGCGGATGGGGGAGGTCTTCGACCTGGAGTCCCTGAAGGGCGCGGCTCCGGCGGAGCTGTAGGGGGTGTTCTGAAAGCCCCCAGGGCCTGTCGTCACCTTCCCGTCGTCGCCCGGAGGGCGGCACCGCGCCCGCCGCGGCAGCGACTGATGCCCCTCCCGTTCATGGGGGCCGGGGCCCCTCCCGCTCGAGCGAAGCGATGTGACGACAGGCCCCAGGAGTCACTCCCCGCTCCTACGCCGCTCCCGCTCCTCCCGTCGCGCTTCCCGATGCTGACGCATCGCCTCACGGTGGGCGTCATGCAGATCGTGGAGATGGTCACGCCGGGCCGTGCCCAGCTCACGCCGCTCCTCCCGGCGGTCCAGCCTCTCCTGCCGGCGCGCTTCCTTCAGCCGTTGCCGCTCCGCTTGCCGCTCCGCCTTCGGCAGCTTGCGCGTGACCCCGACGCCACCCCAGAACGCGAACCCGGTGACGATCACGCGGGGCGCGTCGGGGTCGCCCGGGACGCCGTCCTCGCCGTAGTCGAAGCCGCCCATGATGCCGACCCCGCGGACGAGAACCTCGACGCCCGGCGGCACGACGATGTCCACGCCGCCCATGATGGCGACGCAGTTGATGGTGACCTCACGGTCGGCGAAGTTCGCGTCCCGCAGGTCGAGTTCGACGCCACCCCAGAACGCCACGCAGTCGAACCGCTGCGGCACGGTCCAGTGCCCCTTGCGCTCGAACCCGGACATGACCGCGACGCCCCACCGGGACGAGCCCTCGCCGCCGACGATCCGATCGGGCCAACTCCGGTGGCCCGCAGGGCCCTTGACCAGCGAGACGGACGGCGGGGCCACGGCCTGGGCGCCGGGCAGGTCACGGGTGACCGGCGCCAGTTCGCCGTACGTCCGTGCCTTGTACGTCGCCTCCAGCCGGTCCTCGAACTCCTCCATGTCGAGCCGCCCCTCCGCGAGGGCGTCCCGCAGCTGCTCGGCGACTCGTTCACGATCGGCGTCGGAGGCTCGAAGGTCTGCGGAGGCCGGAAGGTCCGGGAGATCGTCCGTCATACGAATCAGCGTACGAGGAACCGCCCCGCCGGGCTACGAGACGGCCTTACGGGGCGTGTTGAAAGCCCCCCTCGCCCATCTCCTCCCCCACCCGCTCGGCCTGCTGTGCGTACATCTGGGCGATCACGGCCTCGATGTCCGGCTCCCGCACCGACAGGTCCACCAGCGGATACGCCGACGCGATCCGTGCCACCAGCGGCGCCGCCGACTCCGACGCCGGGAACGCGAGCCACTGCCGGGGCCCCTCGACCCGTACGACCCGGGCGGGCGCGGCCTCGATCGGCGGCAGCTCACGCTCCAGGTCGACGACGAGGGTCCGCTCGCTCTCGCCCACCTCGTGCAGCCCGGTCAGCGGGCCGTCGTACATCAGGCGCCCGTGGTCGATGACCATCACCCGGCGGCACAGTTGCTCGATGTCCTGGAGGTCGTGCGTGGTGAGCAGGACGGTGGTGCCCTGCTCGGTGTTGAGGTCCTTGAGGAACTCGCGGACCTTCGCCTTGCTGATGACGTCGAGCCCGATCGTCGGCTCGTCCAGGTACAGCACCTCGGGGTCGTGCAGCAGCGCGGCCGCGATGTCGCCGCGCATGCGCTGGCCCAGCGACAGCTGCCGTACGGGCACGTCCAACAGGGCGCCGAGTTCGAGGAGTTCGACACAGCGGTCGAGGTTCTCGCGGTAACGGGCGTCCGGGATGCGGTACATACGGTGCATCAACCGGTAGGAGTCGATGAGGGGGAGGTCCCACCACAGCGTCGTACGTTGCCCGAACACGACCCCGATACGGCGCGCGAGCCGCGTCCGCTCGCGGGACGGGTCGATGCCGGCGACCCGCAGCCGGCCCCCGCTGGGAGTCAGGATGCCGGTCAGCATCTTGATGGTGGTGGACTTCCCGGCACCGTTCGGCCCGATGTAGCCGACCATCTCACCGCGCGCCACGGTGAAGGAGATCGAGTCGACGGCCCGCACCTCGCGCCGCTCCCGGCGCAGGAAACCGGTCTTCTTGCGGACGTCGAAGACCTTCTCGATCCGGTCGAGTTCGATGAACCTGCTGTTTGTCACGCTGCTGTCCGTCACGTCAACTCCCCGTGCTCCGATAGGTACGCAGTCCCGCCCGCCAGGCGACCCCGGCCAGCGCGCAACACGCGACCGCCACCAGGGGCGGTGCGAAGGCAACCCACGTCGGCAGGTCGAGCGGGTAGGCGCGGCCCAGGACGTACAGCCCCGGCAGCCAGTTGACGAAGGCGAGCGGCAGGACGAAGGTCACGCCGCGCAGCAGGTCCTTGGCGAAGATGCTCGGCGGGTACTGGACGAGGGTGACACCGCCGTACGTGAACGCGTTCTGCACCTCCGAGGCGTCCTGCGCGACGAACTGGAAGGCGGCCCCGCCCACGAACACCGCGCAGAAGATGAGCCCGCCGCTCGCCACCATCAGCGGGATCATCAGCACCTTCACCGGTGTCCAGGTGACGTCGAGCGTGGCCAGCGCGTACCCGAGGATGAACAGCCCCTGCGTGACCCGGCCCAGGCGGCGCAGCGCGAACTTGTCCGCGGCGACCTGGGCGAGCACCGGCACGGGCCGTACGAGGAGGGTGTCCAGCGTGCCGTCGCGCACCCGGCGGCCGAGCCGGTCCATCGAGCCGATCGTCAGGTCCGCGAGACCGAAGGCGACGGCGGAGGTGCCGTACAGGAGGGCGATCTCCGGCAGGGCGTAGCCGCCGAGTTCGTCGACCTGGGAGAACATCAGCAGGATCGCGACGAAGTCGAAGGAGGTCGCCGCGAAGTTGCCGAACGTCGTCATGGCGAAGGAAGCGCGGTACGCCATCGTGGAGCGGATCCACATGGCGGCGATCATGCGGTAGGCGCGCAGACCGTCCCGTACGCGGCTGACGGCGCCGTACCGCCCGAAGGGGTCCTCCGTGACCCGCCCGGCCGGGCGCCCGTCGAGGTCAACCACCCTGAACCACCACCTTCCGCGTCGCCGCCGACTGGATCAGCCGCCCGACCGCCAGCAGCACCACCGCCCAGCCGAGCTGGAAGGCGAACGTGCCGATCGGGTCGGCCTCGCCCAGCAGTACGTCGGCGGGCGCCTGGAGCAGCGCGGACCAGGGCAGGAGGCGGGCGAGGTCGCCGAGCGCGCCCGGGAAGACGTTCAGCGGCAGGAGCATCCCGGAGAAGAAGACACCGGTGAGCCACGTGATCTGCATCGCTCCGGCGCCGTCGAGGAGCCAGAACGCCCACAGCGCGACGATGTACCGGATCGCGAAGCTGACGAGGGCGCCGAGGGCGACCGCGACGAGGCAGGCGAGCCACGGCAACGGGCCGTCGGGCAGCGCCAGATCGAAGAAGAGCGCGCCGCACGCCATCGGGACGACACCCCGTCCGAGCAGCTGGAACAACGCCCGGCCCATGTCGGCGGCGAGCCACCACAACTGGAGGTCGGCGGGCCGGTACAGGTCGACCGCGATGTCGCCCGTACGGATCCGCTCGATCAACTCCTCCTCGAATCCGGCGCTTCCCAGCACCATGACCGCGAACATCGCCTGGCCGACCCAGACATAGGTGAGTGCCTGCGCCTGGTCGTAGCCACCGAGGTGGGGCTTCTCGTGCCAGAGGGCGATGTAGGTGTATGCGAGGATGAAGCCGAAGACGGTGTTGGTGAACACCCCCGCCGCGGTGGCCACCCGATATGTCGCGTACCGCCTGAATCCACCGGCGGCGACGGCGGCGTACAACCGCCCTGTGCCCACGAGGAAACCCCCATCCGCTGCGAAGAGTCAGGCGAGAAGCCGAGGTCGAGGCCGTTTCGGGCCGAAGCGAACCAGCCTATTCCGCGTCCGGATCCGTGTGCCATGGGTTTTCGGGCGGGGCGGACAGGACGAAGGGGGCGCAGGGGGGCGTGCGGGGCGCGTGCCGGGATCCGGGAACGGATCGGCCGGTGCGGGAGTCTTCAGTCAGGGGTGCAAAACTTGCCCGGAGCGGGCGCAAAGCGTACGAGGCCGTACGGAAATGAACGTACGACGCGAAACAGGAGCACGGCAGCACGATGAGCGACGAGCCGCAGCCGAAGCGGAACAGCCCGGGCTGGGCACCGAGAGAACCGGAGCCCCGCGCTCCGGGCGCGAACCCGGATTCCGGCGACAGCACCGCCGCCCAGAGCACGCCGCAAGCAGAGCCTGAGCCAACGCCCGCGGGGACTTCGGCCTCGGCCACCGGGCCGAAGCCCGACCCGACGCCCGCCGGGAAGCCCTCGACGGCCGCTGGTGGGAACTCCGGCTCGGAGGCCGGCGGTACGGGCGGTTCGGGGGCCGGCATGCCGGGCGGTATGGGCGGTTCGGCGACCGGCGGGACGGCCAGTTCGGCGACCGGCGGGAAGCCCGGTGGTATGGCCGGTTCCACCACCGGCGGAACGCCCGGCTCGACACCCGGCGAGAAGCCTCGTACTGCCCGCGGCGGAACTTCCGACTCGGCTGCTGCCGGCACGCCCGGCGATACGCCCGGCTCGGCCACCGGCGGCAAGCCCCAGGCTGCTCCCGGCGCAACGCCCAGCACGGCCCCCGGCCGGACACCCCACGCCGCCCCCGGCCGAACCTCCAACTCGGCTGCTGCCGAAAGG
This sequence comes from Streptomyces capitiformicae, assembly GCF_002214185.1. Lineage (NCBI taxonomy): Bacteria > Bacillati > Actinomycetota > Actinomycetes > Kitasatosporales > Streptomycetaceae > Streptomyces > Streptomyces capitiformicae. The sequence goes on from NZ_CP022161.1 coordinate 6,741,766, forward strand.
CCCAGCGGTACGCCCGGCTCGGCCACCGGCGGCAAGTCCCCAGCGGCGCCCAGCGGTACGCCCGGCTCGGCCACCGGCGGCAAGTCCCCAGCGGCGCCCGGCGGAACGCCAGGCACGGCACCTGGTGACAAGCCCCAGGCCACCCACGACAGCACTTCCCGCTCCGCTGCCGCCCGCAAGCCCGGTGATACGCCTGGCTCGGCCACCGGCGGCAAGCCCCAGGCTGCTCCTGGCGCAACGCCTGGCTCGGCCACCGGCGGCAAGCCCCAGGCTGCTCCTGGCGCAACGCCCGGCACGGCCCCCGGCCGGACGCCCCAGGCCACCCCCGGCCGAACTTCCGGCTCCGCTGCCGGTAGGCCTGGTGGTACGCCCCGCCCGGCGACCGGTGGAACACCCGGCTCCGCGCCCGGCCGGACGCCCGACGCGGCACCCGGCGGAAAGCCTGGCGCGGCGGCGCCCCGCACGCCTGGCGCGGCAGCCGGCCGGACGCCCGGTCAGGTGGATGACGTCGAGCACACCATGACCCTCGGTGTCACGCGCCCCGTCAAGACCGGCCCCACGCCGGGTGGAAAGCCCGGTGGCAAGTCCGGTTCGGCACCTGGCGGGAAGCTCGGCGCAGCAGCCGCCGGCTCGGCGGCCGGCGCTGCAGCCGGCCGTGCGCCCGGTGCTGCGAGCGGCCCGGCGGGCGACGTCGAGCACACCATGACGCTCGGCGTCACGCGTGCCGGGAAGGGCGGGCCCACCCCTGGTGGGGAGCCCGGCCCGACGCCCCCCGGCGGTCCCGGCGGCCCGGATGTCACCGCGACCGCCGCGCTCAGCGAAGTTCCCGACGTCACACCCGGCCCGGCGGCGGCCCCCACCGGCAAGGCGAAGAAGAAGGCCAAGCGGCCCAAGCGGACCGGGTGGAAGCGGCTGATCCCCACCTGGCGCATGGTGCTCGGCTCCTTCGTCATCGGGATCATGCTGATCATGGGCGCCTTCGTCCTCGGCTACACCATGGTCCACATCCCCGACAAGCCGCAGGACGCCGCGACCAAGCAGTCCAACGTCTACCTCTACGCGGACGGCACCCAGATCGCCCGCGACGGCGAGGTCAACCGCGAGAACGTCCCGCTGTCGAAGGTCTCCAAGGCCGCCCAGCACGCCATACTGGCCGCCGAGGACCGCGACTTCTACACCGAACCGGCCATCGACCCCAAGGCCATGGTCCGCGCGGCCTGGAACACGGCGACCGGCAAGGGCAAGCAGTCCGGCTCGACGATCACCCAGCAGTACGTGAAGAACTACTACCTGGCCCAGGACCAGACCGTCACCCGCAAGGTGAGGGAGTTCTTCATCGCCATCAAGCTGGACCGCGAGGTCACCAAGGACGAAATCCTCGAGGGCTACCTCAACACCAGCTTCTTCGGCCGCAACGCCTACGGCATCCAGGCCGCCGCCCAGGCCTACTACGGCGTCGACGCCGACGAACTCACCCCCGAGCAGGGCGCCTACCTCGCCGCGCTCGTCAACGCGCCGAGCATGTACGACGTCGTCGCCCACCCCGAGAACAAGGGCGCGGCCGTAGCCCGCTGGAACTACGTCCTCGACGGCATGGTCAAGGAAGGCTGGCTCACGCAGTCCGAGCGCGACGGCATGAAGTTCCCGACGCCGAAGCAGACCACCACCTCCACCGCCTTCTCCGGACAGCGCGGCTACCTGGTCGAGGCCATCAAGTCGTACCTCATCGAGAACAAGATCATCGACGAGGAGGCGCTGGAGAACGGCGGTGGCTACCGCATCACCACCACCATCCAGCCCAAGATGCAGAAGGCGTTCATCAAGGCCGTCGACGACAACCTGATGGACAAACTCGACAAGAAGAACCGCAAGGTCGACAACTACGTCCGCGCCGGCGGCGTCTCCATCGACCCGAAGACCGGCAAGGTCATCGCGATGTACGGCGGCATCGACTACACCAAGCAGTACGTCAACAACGCGACCCGCCGCGACTACCAGGTCGGCTCCACCTTCAAGCCGTTCGTGTTCACGGCGGCCGTGGAGAACAACTCCAACACCCAGACCGGCCAGGCCATCACCCCGAACACCATCTACGACGGCAGCAGCGAGCGCCCCGTCGTCGGCTGGCCCGGCGAGGCGTACGCCCCCGAGAACGAGGACTACGTCGACTACGGCAACATCACCGTCCGCCAGGCCACCGACAAGTCCGTGAACTCGGTGTACGCGCAGATGGCCGTGGACGTCGGCCCCGAGAAGGTCGAACAGACCGCGATCGCCCTGGGCGTGCCCAAGGACACCCCGGACATGAACCCGTACCCGTCCGTCGCGCTGGGCACGGCCACCGCCAGCGTCCTCGACATGGCGGAGGCGTACGCCACGCTCGCCAACCACGGCGAGCACGGCACATACACCATGATCGAGAAGATCTCGAAGGACGGCGAGGTGATCAAGCTGCCCTCGACCGAGCCGCAGCAGGCCGTCAGCCGCCAGGCCGCCGACACCACCACCTCCGTCCTGCGGAGCGTCGTCGAGGGCGGCACCGCCACCGCCGCGCAGGCCTCCGGCCACCCGGCCGCCGGCAAGACCGGTACCGCCGAGGAGGACCAGGCCGCCTGGTTCGCCGGCTACACCCCCGACCTCGCCACCGTCGTCTCCGTCATGGCCCAGAACCCCGAGACGGGCGCCCACGAATCGCTGTACGGCGCCATGGGCCTGCCCCGCATCAACGGTGGCGGGGCGCCCACGGAGATCTGGGCCCAGTTCACCAAGGACGCCCTGAAGGGCAAGAAGGTCAAGGACTTCGACCTCGAGCTCCAGGAGGGCGCGGACGTGGTCGTCGTCCCGCCGAGCACCCCCGCCGACGAGCCGGGAGCCACCGGCGACGAGGAGGAGAACGGCACCACCACCGGCGGCGAGACCCCCGACGACCCGACCGGCGGCGGCACGGACGGCGGCACCGCCACCGGCGGCACCCCGGCCGAGGGCGGCGCGACCACCACCGGCGGCACGGCAACGGACGGCGGCACGACCACCACGGGCGGCGGCACGACGACCGACGGCGGTACCACGTCGAACGGTGGCAACGCCAACAACGGAGGAACGTCGAACGGCGGAGCCACCACCACCGACGGAGGAACGTCGGACGGCGGAGTCACAGCGGGAGACGGGACGACGGAGGGGACATTCCCCTAGCGGGTCCGCACCCCTGAACCGCCGAAAGGGGCCAGTGACGATGGTCACCGGCCCCTTTCGCCTACGAATGACAGGCCCTGCGAATGACAGGCCCTACACATACAGGCCCTACAAATACAGGCCCGTCGAGTCCTCCGACCCCTCGAAGCGGTCGGCGGCCACGGCGTGCAGGTCCCGCTCACGCATCAGGACGTACGCGACGCCCCGGACCTCGACCTCGGCACGGTCCTCGGGGTCGAAGAGGACACGGTCGCCGGGCTCGACGGTCCGGACGTTCTGGCCGACCGCGACGACCTCGGCCCAGGCGAGGCGCCGGCCGACCGCCGCCGTCGCGGGGATCAGGATGCCACCCCCGGACCGCCGCTCGCCCTCGGCGGTGTCCTGCCGCACGAGCACACGGTCGTGCAGCATCCGGATGGGCAACTTGTCGTGGTGGGTCTTCTCGCTCACACCCACGAACCTACCTGTCTTCCTCAGCCCCTGCGGCGCCGAGTCCCGAGGGCGAGCAGCCCGACGACACCGACGAGCACGAGGGCGACCGGCACGATGCGCTCGATCCGGGGCGCGCCGTCCTCACTCACGAACTGCGCCTTGACGTCGCTCACCACCCGGTTGACGCCGACGTACGCCTTGCCGAGCGTGTGATCGACATTGGAGACGACCTTGGCCTTGGCGTCCCCGACGATGGTCTTCGGGTGCACCCGGACGCCGATCTCGTCGAGCGTCTCGGCGAGGGTGTCGCGGCGGCGCTTGATGTCCGCCTCGATCTCGGCCGGGGTCCTGGTGTCCGAGGTGTCCGCCACCGCGCCGCCTCCCGTTGTCGGTGAAAACTCTTGTTTGCGGACAGTCTGTCAGCTCCACCCGGCGCCGCACCGTCAGGGCCCGCCATTACGCTGGAACGATGAGCGAGCGACTCCAGCCCGGTGATGTGGCCCCCGCCTTCACCCTCCCCGACGCCGACGGCAACGAGGTGTCCCTGTCCGACCACAAGGGCCGCAAGGTCATCGTCTACTTCTACCCGGCCGCCCTGACCCCCGGCTGCACCAAGCAGGCCTGCGACTTCACCGACAACCTGGAGCTGCTGGCCGGCGCCGGGTACGACGTCATCGGCATCTCCCCCGACAGCCCCGAGAAGCTCGCCAAGTTCCGCGACAAGGAGTCCCTGAAGGTCACCCTCCTCGGAGACCCCGACAAGTCCGTCCTCGACGCCTACGGCGCCTTCGGCGAAAAGAAGAACTACGGCAAGACCTACCTGGGCGTGATCCGCTCCACGATCGTCGTCGACGAGGAGGGCAAGGTCGAACGGGCGCTGTACAACGTGCGGGCGACCGGCCACGTGGCCAAGATCATCAAGGACTTGGGTATCTGAGCCCGCCTCAGCCGCGCTTACAGCCCGTACCGGATCGCCCCGGTACGGGCTGTTCCGCATTCCGGGCGTGACTGTCCGATCTGCGTCTCGTTACTCCGTACGAGACATGAACAGGTGACCGAGGATGGAGGGGCTCGATGGGGGCCAGTGCGTACACCAAGGAGCGGCTGGAGGAGGCGGCTCGGGGGGCGCGAACGTTGTCGGAGGCGTTGGGGAGGCTGGGGGTGGATCCGAAGGGCTGGAAGCGGCGGTACATCCACGAGCGCATGAAGAAGCTTGGGGTGGACGTATCGCACTTCGAGCGCGAGGGGGCGAAGTGGACGCGGGAGATCCTTGAGCCGGCGGTCGCCCGGTCGACGAGCGTCAACGAGGTGCTACGGCATCTGGGGCTCGACCCGGTCGGCGGGCACCATACGAACATCTCCCGGCGCATCAAGGCGTACGGCCTGGACACCTCGCACTTCACGCCAGTGGTCCGGACGGAGCGGCAGCGGTACAACCAACGCCGCCGGACAGCTGAAGAGATCCTCGTCGAGGACGCCTCTGCACACGCCAGGCGCGTACCGAGCAGCCGTCTCAAGCGGGCGATGCGCGAGCTGGGCGTGGAGGAGCGTTGCGCCCTGTGCGGCATCGAGTCGGTGTGGCTCGGAGAGCCGCTCCCCCTTGAGGTCGACCACATCGACAGCGACTGGCGCAACAACCGGATTGAGAACCTGCGACTGCTGTGCCCCAACTGCCACTCGACGACGGACAGTTATCGGGGACGCGGGAAGGGTAGGGCTTCATGAGCAGCGGCGTGCTGTACTCCCGGGAGCGGCTGGCCGAGGCTGCCGAGAGGTGTGTCGACATCGACGAGGTCATCGCGTTCTTCGGAACCCAGCCGTATGAGAACCTTCGCCGCTATCTCGTGAGACGGTTCGCTCATTTCGGCCTCGACGTTTCGCACTTCCGCCCTTGCGGCAGGCGCCCTCGCCCCGCGGTGAGCGAACTGCGAACGGCAGTCGCCGAGTCGACCTCCATAGCAGAGGTGCTGCGGCGCCTGGACCGCCCGGGCAACGGTTCGCAACGCAACCAGCTGCGCAAGTGGATCGCCGAGTACGAGATCACGACCTCACACTTCCTGGGGCAGGCACATCAGCGGGGTAAACCGTCCACGAACGCCAAGCGCCCCGAAGAGGTGCTGGTGCAGCACAACGGCATGCGCCGGACGGAGACCAAGCGCATACGCCGTGCTCTTCGCGAAGTCGGTGTAACCGAGGAGTGCGCGCGCTGCGGCGTCGGCCCCGAATGGCTCGGCAAGCCCATGACCCTGGAGGTCGATCACACCAACGGGGACTGGAGCGACAACCGGCGCGAGAACCTGCGGTTGCTGTGCCCCAACTGCCATGCGATCACCAGCACCTGGTGCAGAGGAGGCGGACAGCGCAGTCGTAACGCCCAGTAGAGTAGGCACCGTACTGCGGGCCCGTATCCCAGCAGGCTAGAGGACGCCGCCTTAGAAGCGGTGCGTCGTGGGTTCAAGTCCCACCGGGCCCACAGGAAAGGATGGCCCCGCACCTTCGATTCAAAGGTGCGGGGCTCTTTCATGAAGTCAACTCAACAGCTCCCGCACCACCGGCACCAGCGCCCGGAACGCCTTCCCCCGATGGCTGATCGCGTTCTTCTCCTCGGCCGTCAGCTCGGCGCAGGTCCGCGTCTCACCCTCCGGCTGGAGGATCGGGTCGTACCCGAACCCGTTCGTGCCCACCGGCGCATGCCGCAGCACCCCCCTCAACTGTCCCTCGACGACCCGTTCCGTGCCGTCCGGCAGGGCGAGGGCCGCCGCGCAGGCGAAGTGTGCCCCCCGGTGCGCGTCGTCGATGTCGGCGAGCTGGGACAGCAGTAGTTCCAGGTTGGCGCGGTCGTCGCCGTGCTTGCCCGACCAGCGGGCCGAGAAGATGCCGGGGGCGCCGTTCAGGACGTCGACGCAGAGGCCGGAGTCGTCGGCGACGGCCGGGAGTCCGGTGGCCTGGGCGAGGGCGTGGGCCTTGAGCAGGGCGTTCTCGGCGAAGGTGACGCCGGTTTCCTTGACGTCGGGGATGTCGGGGTAGGCGTCCGCGCCGACGAGGTCGTGCGGGAGACCTGCGTCGGCGAGGATCGACCTCAGTTCGGTGATCTTTCCGGCGTTGCGGGTGGCGAGGATCAGGCGGGTCATGCCCACCAGTATCCCGAGCCCCTCCCCTGGAGGGTTACGAGGTGCAGACCTTCGTCAGTTCGCTCCCGGCGTTGACGATGCCGCTCACGTCGGGGGTCGTGTCGCCGGTGTCGACGGCCTTCTGGACGTCCTCCACGGCCTTCTGGAGGTCGTCGACGGCCTTGTTGACGTCGGCGTTGTCGGTCTTGTCGCCGATCTCCTTCAGGTTCTCGTCGATGGAGTTGAGGGACTCCTCCAGCTGGGTCGGGTCGTTCGCGGCGTTCTCGACGGCCTGCTGGAGGTCGCTGACGCTCTGGGCGATGGCCTCGGCGGTCTGGACGCAGTCCAGGGCCTTGTTCACGGCGTCGCAGCCGGTGGTGAGCCCGGCCGTGAGTGCGACGGCAGCTATGGCTCCGGCGATGGTGGTGGTACGACGTCGGCGGCTCGCGGCCATGGAACGGTCCTCCTACTGGTTACTACTGGCTACTGGTCGCAGGCCTGACGGCCCCCGTGTGGCGCGTGAACGGTTACTGCCGGTGTGGCCGGGCGCACGGTGGTGTTCCGCACGCCCGTACTTCCAAGGACGCGAGCGGGGGCCGTGTGGTTGCTGTCGGCGGCCACCGCTCTTGGTGTGCCCTTTACTTTTCGAGGACCGTATCAAGTGCCTTGGCCTGCAGGAGGGCGAGCTCCGTGCAGCCGGAAACGGCCAGGTCGAGCAGGGCGTTGAGTTCCTCGCGGGCGAAGGGTTCGGCCTCGGCGGTGCCCTGGACCTCGACGAAGCGGCCGTCGCCAGTGCAGACGACGTTCATGTCGGTTTCGGCCTTGACGTCCTCTTCGTAGCAGAGGTCGAGGAGGGGAACGCCACCCACGATGCCGACCGACACGGCGCTCACGGTGCCGGTCAGCGGCTGGCGGCCGGCGCGGACGAGCTTCTTGCGCTGGGCCCAGCCGACGGCGTCGGCCAACGCCACGTACGCGCCGGTGATCGCCGCCGTACGCGTGCCACCGTCGGCCTGCAGCACATCGCAGTCGAGGACGATGGTGTTCTCGCCGAGCGCCTTGTAGTCGATGACGGCGCGCAGGGAGCGGCCGATGAGGCGGGAGATCTCGTGGGTGCGGCCGCCGATCTTGCCGCGTACGGACTCGCGGTCGCCGCGGGTGTTGGTGGAGCGCGGGAGCATGGAGTACTCGGCGGTGACCCAGCCTTCGCCGCTGCCCTTGCGCCAGCGCGGGACGCCCTCGGTGACGGAGGCGGTGCAGAAGACCTTGGTGTCACCGAAGGAGATGAGGACGGAGCCCTCGGCGTGCTTGCTCCAGCCGCGTTCGATGGTGACCGGGCGGAGCTGTTCGGGCGTGCGGCCGTCGATTCGAGACATGGCCATGAGCCTAGCCGCAGATATGGAAGGGGCTCCTCCCGTATGGGGTTGTCGGGGATAGGGGGATATCGGGAAGGAGCCCCTGTGTGTGCGTGAGCTGGGCTCACATCATGTCTTCGATCTCCGCGGCGATCGGGTCCGCGTCCGTGCCGATGACGACCTGGATCGCCGTGCCCAGCTTGACGACGCCGTGGGCGCCGGCGGCCTTGAGGGCGGCCTCGTCGACGAGGGAGGGGTCGTTGACCTCGGTGCGAAGGCGGGTGATGCAGCCTTCGATCTCTTCGATGTTGTCGAGGCCGCCGAGCCCGGCGACGATCTTCTCAGCCTTGGTGGCCATGTCTTCTCTCCCTGTTCCACTGCCTGTTCCACTGACCTGATCCACTGCGGAACCGTCCTAGGCTGGTCTACACCACTCACCGATCGGCCGCCAAGTGAAGACATAAGTGAGGACACAAACGGCAATCACGGGTTCCTTGGCCGCCCCCCACCGTGCTACAACAGGTCTACACCACTGATTGGTGTAGACCTGTTCGTGCTGCCCTCCCCCACCCTTGTCCCCGGGCGGCGCCCTGCCCTCTGGAGGAAGTCGTGACTACGGCCAGTGCCGCTCCCGCGGCCGCAGACAACAAGGGGCCCGGCTGGGGCTCGCGCACCATGGCGGTACTTCAGCGCATCGGCCGCAGCCTGATGCTGCCGGTCGCCGTCCTGCCGGCGGCCGCGCTCCTGGTCCGCCTCGGCAACACCGACATGCTCGGGCGCGAGTCGTTCCCGGAGTTCATCACCAAGTTCGCGAGCTTCATGGCCGCGGGCGGCGGTGCGATCCTCGACAACATGCCGCTGCTGTTCGCCGTCGGCATCGCGATCGGCTTCGCCAAGAAGTCGGACGGCTCCACGGCCCTCGCGGCGGTGGTCGGCTACCTCGTCTTCCAGAAGGTGCTGGCCACCTTCACCGACCCGAACCTCCCCCAGGAGGCCACGGTCGTCGACGGCAAGGTCGTCATGGTGGACAAGGCGGTCAACGCCGGTGTCCTCGGCGGTGTGGTGATGGGCATCGTGGTGGCCCTGCTCTACCAGCGCTTCTACCGCACCAAGCTGCCCGACTGGGCCGGTTTCTTCGGCGGCCGCCGCCTCGTGCCCATCCTGGCCGCGTTCGCGGGTCTCTTCATCGGCATCGTCTTCGGCTACATCTGGCCCGTCCTCGGCGCCGGTCTGCACAACTTCGGTGAGTGGCTGGTCGGTTCGGGCGCCGCCGGCGCGGGCATCTTCGGTGTCGCCAACCGCGCGCTGATCCCGGTCGGCATGCACCACCTGCTGAACTCGTTCCCGTGGCTCCAGGCCGGTTCGTACGAGGGCAAGAGCGGCGACATCGCCCGCTTCCTGGCGGGTGACCCGACCGCGGGCCAGTTCATGACGGGCTTCTTCCCGATCATGATGTTCGGCCTCCCGGCCGTCTGCCTCGCGATCTACCACACGGCCCGCCCGGAGCGCCGCAAGGTCGTCGGCGGCATGATGTTCTCGCTCGCCCTGACCTCGTTCGTGACGGGTGTGACCGAGCCGATCGAGTTCACGTTCATGTTCATCGCTCCCATCCTCTACGCCATCCACGCCGTCCTCACCGGTGTCTCCATGGCTCTGACCTGGGCACTCGGCATGAAGGACGGCTTCGGCTTCTCGGCCGGCGCGATCGACTTCTTCCTCAACCTGGGCATCGCCAGCAAGCCGTGGATGCTGGTGCTGGTGGGCCTGTGCTTCGGCGCGCTGTACTACGTCGTCTTCCGCTTCGCCATCGTCAGGTTCAACCTGCCGACTCCCGGCCGGGAGTCGGACGAGGAGCTGGCGGAGCTGCAGAAGGCGGAGGCCAAGTAGTACTCGTCCCGTAACACACGAGAGGCCCCCGGTGATCGGTCATTCCGGGAGCCTTCTCGTATGTACGAGGCTCAGATCTCGTACGACTTCCTGGGCACCGCCAGTTCCACCGGGCCGTCGTACACCGCGCGGGCGTCGACGAGGTTGACCTGCGGGTCCGTCCACGGCGGGATGTGGGTGAGGACCAGGCGGCGGGCGCCGGCGCGGGCGGCCGTCTCGCCTGCCTCGCGGCCGTTCAGGTGCAGGTCCGGGATGTTCTCCTTGCCGTGGGTGAAGGCGGCCTCGCACAGGAACAGGTCGGCGTCGCGGGCCAGTTCGTCGAGGGCGTCGGTGACTCCGGTGTCCCCGGAGTACGTCAGGGTGCGGCCGCCGTGTTCGATACGGATGCCGTACGCCTCCACGGGGTGGGCGACCCGTTCGGTGTGGACGGTGAAGGGGCCGAGGTCGAACGTGCTCGGCTTGACCGTGTGGAAGTCGAAGACCTCGCTCATGGAGGAGGCGGACGGGGTGTCGGCGTAGGCGGTGGTCAGGCGCTGCTCGGTGCCCTCGGGGCCGTAGACCGGGAGGGGGGCGCAGCGGCCGCCGTCGTGCCGGTAGTAGCGCGCGACGAAGTACGCGCACATGTCGATGCAGTGGTCGGCGTGCAGATGGCTGAGGAAGATCGCATCGAGGTCGTAGAGACCGCAGTGGCGCTGCAGCTCACCCAGGGCACCGTTGCCCATGTCGAGAAGCAGCCGGAAGCCGTCGGCCTCTACGAGGTAGCTCGAGCAGGCCGATTCCGCGGACGGGAACGACCCCGAGCAGCCGACGACGGTGAGCTTCATGAGAGCTGGAACCTCCGCGCTGGCGTGAAGTCGTGACAGTCGTGACAGTCGTGACGTACAGAGTGCGAGTTGCAGTTAGCGGGGTTGCGAAGGATGGACTTGGGTGCAACCAGGGTTGTGCGGTTCGTTGAGCGTAAGGCGCAAAAGGGTGGGTCGCTCCTCCACCAGGGGCTGTTGTGGGCGAACTCACCTGTGCGGCGCTGCCATCCGGGTTACCAGGCGCTCGGTTGTGCGACGCGCAGGGTTCGGGATGCGCCGGTACCGTCCTGCTATGGACACGTCCTGGTGGTTGGGGCTCGCGGCGGTGGTGTTGCTGGCGTTGGTCGCGGCGCTTGTCGACGGGTGGGGTCGGGGGCACTCGCGGCGGCGGCCTGGCGGGCGGCGTACTCGGCCGCCGGGGCGGGCCGAGGGGGTGGGCGCGGGGCGGGTTGTGCCGCGGCCTCGGCCCGCGGAGATCTGGTGGGCGAGTGTGCCGTTCGAGGATGGGCCGGGGGTCAAGGATCGGCCCTGTCTTGTGCTGGCGGTTCGGGGGGATCGGGCTCGGGTCGCGAAGATCACCAGTAAGTACCGGGATGAGCGGGGTGGGGTGATTCCGTTGCCGCCGGGGGTGGTGGGGGATGCGCGGGGGCGGCCCAGCTTTCTGGAGACCGGGGAGCTGCGGGATGTGCCGGTGTGGGATTTTCGGCGTAAGGCGGGGGTGGTGGATCCGGTGCTTTGGGATCAGGTGCGGCATCTGTCCCGCTGAGGGGTTTTCTCGCCCCCGCCGCCCCTACCCGTCCCTTCCCCAGGGGCTGTGCCCCTTCGACCCCCGCGTTCGAGCTCGGGTGGGTGGGGTTGTGTGGCGGGTGCGGGTGGGTGGGGGTTGTTCGCGCAGTTCCCCGCGCCCCTGAAAAGCAGGGGCTGCGCCCCAGCCACGGCTCACCCGCACCCGCACCGCACCCGCCACACAAACCGCGCCCCCGAGTTCTCAGGCGTCCGGTCTCTACGCCCAGAGCTGGCCCTGGAGTGTTTCGATGGCTTCTTCTGTTGTCGCGGCGGTGTAGACGCCCGTTGAGAGGTACTTCCAGCCGCCGTCTGCGACCACGAAGACGATGTCGGCGGGCTCGCCCGCCTTCACGGCCTTCTTGCCCACGCCGATCGCGGCGTGGAGGGCGGCGCCGGTGGAGACGCCGGCGAAGATGCCTTCCTGTTGGAGCAGCTCTCGCGTACGGGTGACCGCGTCGGCCGAGCCGACCGAGAAGCGGGTGGTGAGGACCGAGGCGTCGTAGAGCTCGGGCACGAAGCCCTCGTCGAGGTTGCGGAGGCCGTAGACGAGGTCGTCGTAGCGGGGTTCGGCGGCGACGATCTTGACGTCGGGCTTGTTCTCGCGGAGGTAGCGGCCCACACCCATGAGCGTGCCGGTGGTGCCCAGGCCTGCCACGAAGTGGGTGATGGAGGGGAGGTCGGCAAGGATCTCGGGGCCGGTGGTGGCGTAGTGGGCGCCCGCGTTGTCGGGGTTGCCGTACTGGTAGAGCATCACCCAGTCGGGATGCTCGGCCGAGAGCTCCTTGGCGACCCGTACGGCCGTGTTGGAGCCGCCCGCCGCCGGGGAGGAGATGATCTCGGCGCCCCACATGCCGAGCAGGTCGCGGCGCTCCTGGGAGGTGTTCTCGGGCATGACGCAGACCATGCGGTAGCCCTTGAGCTTGGCCGCCATCGCGAGGGAGATGCCGGTGTTGCCGGAGGTGGGTTCCAGGATCGTGCAGCCGGGGGTCAGGCGGCCGTCCTTCTCCGCCTGTTCGATCATGTGCAGGGCGGGGCGGTCCTTGACCGAACCGGTGGGGTTGCGGTCCTCCAGTTTCGCCCAGATGCGGACGTCGGCGGACGGCGACAGCCGCGGCAGGCGCACCAGAGGGGTGTTGCCCACCGCGGCCAACGGGGAGTCGTAGCGCATCGGGGATCAGCGGTCCGATCAGGCCATGCCGCCGGCCACGGCCGGCAGGATGGTCACGTTGTCGCCGTCGGACAGCTTGGTGTTGATGCCGTCCAGGAAGCGGACGTCCTCGTCGTTCAGGTAGACGTTGACGAAGCGGCGCAGCTCACCGCCGTCCACGATGCGGGCCTGGATGCCCGTGTGGCGGGTCTCGAGGTCGGCGAACAGGTCGGCGAGCGTGGCACCGGCCCCCTCCACCGCCTTCTGACCGTCGGTGTACTGGCGGAGGATGGTGGGGATGCGGACCTCGATGGCCATGGTTTGCGGCTCCTGTCGGGAGTTGTCAGATCGGTGGCGCGCGGCAGCGCGAAGTGCGTGGTCACACAGGTGGTGGCGCCGCGGCTCACGGCCGTACGGCGACAGGGGTCGGCGTCAACAGATGGCGCTGGCAAGCCTGCACAGGTCGACGTGCAGCCGCGCCACGAGCAGTGCGCCCGGCGTCTTCTCGCTCACGTCGTCAAAAACCATGCGCTCATCGTATCGATTCCCGGTCCGGGTCTCGGAATGTGATCCCACATGGCGGACGGATTCGGGCCGGGGAGTGAGATACCCGGCTCGGGCGCGCGTTTCAGGCGGACTTCCGCACCACCAGTTTCGTGGGCGTGACCACCGACGACAGGGGTCGCCCCGCCTCGGCCGCCCCGGTCACCCCGCCCGCCTCCGTCTCCCCGGCACGGCTGAACAGCAGCCGTGCCATCAGCCGTCCCATCCCCTCGATGTCCTGGTGCACGGTCGTCAGGGGTGGGTCGGTGTGTTCGGCGATCGGGGCGAGGTCGTCGAAGCCGACGACGGCCACGTCGTCCGGCACCCGGCGGCCGCGCTCGCGCAGGACCTGCAACGCCCCGGAGGCCATGAGGTCGGAGGCGACGAAGACTGCGTCCAGGTCGGGGCGGCGGTCGAGGAGCGCGGCCATGGCGTCGGCGCCGCCCTGCCGGGTGTAGTCGGCGCGTTCGACGAGGTCGGGCGAGGCGTCGAGCAGGACGTCCCGGTAGCCGTCCAGGCGGTCGACGGCGGACGCCTCCTGGTCGTACGGGCCGGTGATCGTCGCGATGTGCTCGCGGCCGAGGGAGACCAGATGGCGGACGGCCTCGCGGGCACCGCCACGGTTGTCGGCGTCCACGTACACGCACTCGCGGACCCGCTCGCCCTCGCGGACCAGCGGGCGGCCGCCGAAGACCGCGGGCAGGCCGAGCCGTTCGATCATGCCGGGCAGGGGGTCGTCGGCGCGCAGGGAGAAGAGCAGGGCGCCGTCGACATGGCCGCCGCCCAGGAAGTCGCCGACGCGCGGGTACTCCTCGGGCTCCTCCAGGAAGAGGAGGACGGGCTGGGTGCCGTGGGCCACCAACTCCTTGCGGATGCCCCGTAGGTGGAGGTCGAAGAAGGGGTCGATGAAGAGCCGGTTCTGCGGTTGGCTCGCGACGACGGCGATGGCGTTGTTGCGGCGGGTGACCAGCTGGCGGGCGGCGGAGTTCGGTACGTAGCCCAGCTCGTCGATCACTTCCCGGACGCGTTCGACGACCTCCGCGCGCACCTTGTCCTCGCCGTTGATCACCCGTGACACGGTGGACTTCGAGACACCCGAGCCGCGTGCGACGTCGTCGAGTGTGGGGCGCCGGCCGGGCAGTCGTCGCGTCTGTCGTCGCGTCTGTGGTGTCAACACCGTCTCCGTCGCGGGCAGTTGTGTGTGCGTGCGCGGACGTACGTGCGTGCGTGCGTGTGTGTGCGTGTGTGCGTACGCCACACCGTAGCCGCGAATTCCGCTCACCGAATGATCAGTACGCGTCAGTGCACGTCAGTGCACGTCAGTGCACGTCAGTGCACGTCAGTGCACGTCAGTGCACGTCAGTGCACGTCAGTGCACGTCAGTGCACGTCAGTGCACGTCAGTGCACGTCAGTGCACGTCAGTGCACGTCAGTGCACGTCAGTGCACGTCAGTGCACGTCAGTGCACTGACGTGCACGTCAGTACGCCTCCACGATCTTCACCTCCTCCTCCGTCACCTCGCCCTCGACGATGCGGTACGAGCGGAACTGGAAGTCGCCGAGGCCGTCGGTGTCGGCGGTCGAGACGAGGACGTAGTGGGCGCCGGGCTCGTTGGCGTAGGAGATGTCGGTGCGGGAGGGGTAGGCCTGGGTGGCGGTGTGGGAGTGGTAGATGACCACCGGCTCCTCGTCGCGGTCGTCCATCTCCCGGTAGAGCTTGAGCAGGTCGCCCGAGTCGAACTCGTAGAACGTGGGCGACATGGCCGCGTTCAGCATCGGGATGAAGCGCTCGGGGCGGTCCGAGCCAGCCGGGCCGGCGATGACGCCGCACGCCTCGTCGGGGTGGTCCTTGCGCGCGTGGGCGACGATCTGGTCGACGAGGGCCTGGGTGATGGTCAGCATGATGGTCAGGATAAGCAGAAGGGCCGTTCGTACCGGGGGGTGGTACGGAACGGCCCACATGCTGGGACGAACCCGTGAGCTCCGGTGTCAGCCGATCTTCTCGAGCTCCGGGTCGCGGCGCTCGGTGACCTCCGGGTTGCGTGCCTTCAGTACGGCCCAGCCGACGCCGAGGGCCGCCGCCCAGCCGGCCATGACGTACAGGCAGACGCGGGAGTCGGCGTCGTACGCGATGAGGCCGGTGACGAAGAGCAGGAAGACGATGGCGACCCAGCTGCACTTCGCGCCGCCCGGGGCCGGGAAGGACGAGGCGGGCAGGCGGCCGGCGTCGACCGCGCGGCGGTAGAGAACGTGGCTGATCAGGATCATCAGCCAGGTCCAGATGCCGGCCGCGGTGGCGACGGAGACGACGTAGCCGAAGGCCTTCTCCGGGACGATGTAGTTCAGGATCACGCCGATGCCCATGAAGAGCACGGAGACGGTGATACCGAACGCCGGGGTCTTCGTCGACGACAGCTTGCTGAAGACGCGCGGGGCCTCGCCGTTGTCCGCGAGGGTGCGGAGCATACGGCCGGTGGAGTACATGCCCGAGTTGCAGGAGGACAGGGCCGCCGTCAGCACGACGAAGTTGACGATGCCGGCGCCCGCCGGGATGCCGATCTTGGCGAAGGCGGCGACGAAGGGGCTCACGCCGGGCCCGAACTCGGTCCACTTCACCACGCACAGGATGACGGTGAGGGCACCGACGTAGAAGAGCGCGATACGCCAGGGCAGGGTGTTGATCGCCTTGGGGAGGGTCTTCTCCGGGTTCTCGGACTCGCCGGCGGTGACACCGACCAGCTCGACGGCGAGGTAGGCGAACATCACGCCCTGGAGGGTCATCAGGGACGAGCCGATGCCCTTGGGGAAGAAGCCGTCGAAGGCCCAGAGGTTGGAGACGGCGGCCGTGTCACCGGCGGAGCTGAAACCGAAGGTGAGGACGCCGAGGCCGATCACGATCATGCCGAGCAGAGCGGTGACCTTGACCATCGAGAACCAGAACTCGATCTCGCCGAAGAGCTTCACCGAGATCAGGTTGGCGCCGAAGAGGACCACCAGGAAGACCAGGGCGGTGACCCACCGCGGGATCTCCGGCCACCAGTAGTTGACGTAGATCGCGGCCGCCGTGAGTTCGGCCATGCCGGTGACGACCCACATCAGCCAGTACGTCCAGCCGGTGAAGTAGCCGAAGAACGGGCCGAGGAACTCGCGGCTGTACTCCGCGAAGGAACCCGAGACCGGGCGGTACAGGAGCAGCTCGCCGAGCGCTCGCATGATGAAGAAGATGATGACGCCGGCGAGGGCGTACATGAAGATCAGGCTGGGGCCGGCCTTGGCGATGTTCGCCCCGGCTCCCAGGAAGAGGCCGACGCCGATGGCGCCGCCGATCGCGATCATCTGGACCTGGCGACTGCCGAGCCCGCGCTCGTACCCCTCTTCGGGGGCGTCTCCCTGCACGGCGTCGTCGCCGTTCTTGCTGACCTGAGCGGAGGTCATGTGTTGTGCGCCTTTCTCCACGCCGACCCAGGCCTTCGTCGGCCCCGGATCGGATCTCGATCCCCCCGGATTGATGGAGCGGTGCCTGGCCGGCGGTTGCCGGCTCGGTGGCGCACCCGGGCGAACATACGGGTGGTGTTCGTCGGGCGGTCGTGAAGATCTATCACGGCCGCAATCTTGATCGACTATCCGCTGTGTGGCGCACAACACAGGAAGAAGGGGATAAAGAGCACCCGGGAGGTCATCCCTCGCCGCCCCGGTGACACGATCGTTATCCGGATTTGAGTGTCCTCTGAGCGAACAATGACGGAACACGGAGTTTCGCCAGGGAGTCCGCTAGGGCATCAGCGTCGCGACGAGTGACTCCTGGAGTCCGCCCAGCCACAGGTACGCCATCACCATCGGCTTGCGCGGGTCCTCGTCCGGGAGGCGGTAGAGAAGGTCGGCGTCCTCCTCGTCGACGACGTCGAGGCGGGAGCCGATGGCGAGGCGCAGGTCGTTGAGGCAGCCGAGCCACTGCCGGGAGTCGTCCGGCGAGAGCTTCAGCACGGCGCCGCCCTCACCCACCGCGGACAGCGTGTCCAGGGAGCGGACGACCGCGAGCGCGTTGTCCCGCTTACCGGCCCGCAGGTCGTTCTCGGTGAAGCGCCGGAACTCGGAGGAGTACGCCCGCTGCTCCTCGGCCGCCTCGGACGTCGGCGTGCCCTCGGGGTCGCTGTAGGCGTCGGGGAAGAGCCTCTTGAGTACGGGGTCCTCGGGGGGCTCACTGGGGCCCTCGGCGAAGAGTTCGGCGAGCGGGTCGTCGGGGGCGTCCTCGGCGGGACCCGGGCCGATCAGCTCCAGGAGCTGCACCGCCAGTGAGCGGATGATGGAGATCTCGACCTCGTCGAGCGCGACGGCCGCGCCGCCGCCGGGGAGCGGTTCGAATTGTCCTGGCATGAAGGCGGTCGCTACTTCCGGTCCTGCTGGAGGGTGGCCCACAGACCGTAGCCGTGCATGGCCTGTACGTCGCGTTCCATCTCCTCGCGTGTTCCGCTGGAGACGACGGCGCGGCCCTTGTGGTGGACGTCGAGCATCAGCTTGGTGGCCTTGTCCTTCGAGTACCCGAAATACGCCTGGAAGACATAGGTCACGTAGCTCATGAGGTTCACCGGGTCGTTGTGGACGATCGTCACCCACGGCACGTCAGGCTCGGGTACGGCGAAGACCTCCTCCGCCGACTCGGTCTTCTCGATCTCCATGGGTGCGGCTGCCGTCACACGCCCCATGCTGCCACCACAGGTGGGCGCACGCACAAATGGGGGCGCCGGTGGGTGCGGTCACGCCGCGGAGCCGCATATCGACACAGCCCCGCGCCCCTTCGGGTCCCTGCCGAACCACATCGGCCTTCACCGAACCCGCTTTCACTGGGCGATTGGCGGATTTGTCCCGCGGCGCGGCGTTCTGGTCCGGCGACACGCCGCGTTTACGGCTCGACCGCCGAGCCGAATCCGCCCATCACCGAGTGCCCGCGGCTCGGGTCCGCCGGCCCCGGCCGCGCCCGCGACCAAGAGCCACGACCGGCCGCGACCGAGACCCGCCCCGTACCCGGCCAAGCCCCACGCCCAACCACTCGCGCAAAGCCTCCCCCTCGAAATCGTCAGACTGACGAAATGGGGGTACGATCCCTTGCCATGAACACAGCGGACCTTGGTTTGCCGGTGGATGTCCCTTCGACCGCGCTCTTCACGGACCACTACGAACTCACGATGCTGCAGGCCGCCCTGAAGGCGGGCACGGCCGAGCGGCACTCGGTGTTCGAGGTCTTCACCCGGCGGTTGCCGGAGGGGCGGCGGTACGGCGTGGTGGCGGGCACCGGGCGGGTGCTGGACGCGGTGGAGAACTTCCGCTTCGACCCGGGCGTCCTCGGCTTCCTGCGCGAGCGCTCCATCGTGAACGCGGAGACCCTCGACTGGCTCGCCGGCTATCGCTTCAGTGGTGACGTGTGGGGCTATCAGGAGGGCGAGGTGTACTTCCCGGGCTCCCCGATCATGCGCATCGAGGGCACCTTCGCCGAATGCGTGCTCCTGGAGACCGTGATCCTCTCCATCCTCAACCACGACTCGGCGATCGCCGCCGCGGCCTCCCGGATGTCGAGCGCCGCCGGGGAGCGCCCGCTGATCGAGATGGGCGCCCGGCGCACCCACGAACTGGCCGCCGTGGCCGCCTCCCGCGCCGCGTACGTCGGCGGCTTCACCTCCACCTCGGACCTGGCCGCCGGCTTCCGGTACGGCATACCGACCGTGGGCACCAGCGCCCACGCCTTCACCCTCCTCCACGACCGCGAGCGGGACGCCTTCCAGGCCCAGGTCGACTCGCTGGGCCGGAACACCACGCTGCTGGTCGACACGTACGACGTCGCCGAGGCCGTCCGCACGGCCCTGGAGATCACCGGGCCCGAGCTCGGGGCCGTGCGCATCGACTCCGGGGACCTGCTCCTCGTCGCGCACCGGGTCCGGCAGCAGCTGGACGAGCTGGGGGCGAGGGACACGCGGATCATCGTGACGTCCGACCTGGACGAGTACGCGATCGCCTCGCTGGCGGCGGCGCCGGTGGACGCGTACGGGGTGGGTACACAGCTGGTGACCGGCTCCGGGCACCCGACCTGCTCGATGGTCTACAAGCTGGTGGCCCGCGCGGAGTCCGCCGACCCGACGGCTCCCCTCGTGCCCGTGGCGAAGAAGTCCAGCGGCGGCAAGACGTCCATCGGCGGGCGCAAGTGGGCGGCGCGGCGGCTGGACGAGCAAGGGGTCGCGGAGGCCGAGGTGGTCGGCACCGGGCCGGTCCCCGAGGAGCTCCAGGACCGGCAACTGCTGGTCCCGCTGATCGAGAACGGCCGGGTCCTGGCCCGGGAGCCGCTGGACGTCGTACGCGAACGGCACGTCGCCGCCCGAGCGGGGCTGCCGCTGTCGGCGACGCAGCTGTCGCGCGGGGAGCCGGTCATACCGACGGAGTACGTCACGGAGTACGTCTGAGCACGACCGGGGTTTGCCCCGCGCCCTGCGCCCGAGGCGCGTCACGGGATGCCGGGCGGTGCGGGCCGGGGCACGCTGAATTGCGGGTGAACCGGAGTGCGTGCGGGTGCGTGCTCCCTGTCGTAACCCGCGCGCGCCCTTGTGCGAACCATGTGAACCGCTCAGCGCCCGCGCGCCCGGCTCGTGCTCCGGTCCGCGCATCGGGCGAGCGCCGGATGCACCCTCCCGCACGGCTCTCGAAGTCTCTAGGCTCGGAAGTTCGTAGTTTCGAAAGTCCACAGAGTCCACAGAGTCCAGAGAGTCACCACCCCCATAATCGAAGGACACCGACACCATGCGCCGCGCCTTGATCGTCGTTGACGTGCAGAACGACTTCTGCGAGGGGGGCAGCCTCGCCGTGGCCGGCGGTGCCGATGTGGCCGCCGCCATCACCGAGCTGATCGGCCAGGCGGCCGGCCCCGGCTACCAGCACGTGGTGGCCACCCGCGACCACCACATCGCCCCCGGTGGCCACTTCTCCGACAACCCCGACTACGTCCACTCCTGGCCCGCGCACTGCGTAGCCGGTACCGAGGGGGTCGGGTTCCACCCCAACTTCGCTCCCGCGATCGCCTCCGGCGCGGTGGACGCCGTGTTCGACAAGGGCGCGTACGCCGCCGCGTACAGCGGTTTCGAGGGTGCCGACGAGAACGGGGTGACCCTCGCCGCCTGGCTCCGCGCCCGCGACATCACCGAGGTCGACGTGGTCGGCATCGCCACGGACCACTGCGTGCGCGCCACCGCCCTGGACGCCGCGCGGGAGGGCTTCCACACCCACGTCCTGCTGGACCTGACCGCCGGCGTCGCCGAGGAGACCACGGAGAAGGCCCTGGAGGAGCTGCGCGAGGCGGGCGTGGAGCTCTCGGGCAAGCCGGTGGTGTAGCAGCCGCAGCAGCCGCCTACACCCGTACCGGCGGTCTCCTCAGCAGGGCTCTGATCGGGCGCCACAGCTCCGGCGTCGTGGAGGCCGGGGAGGCCTGGGAGGCCGCCGGGGACGTACGCCATATGAGGCCGTCGGGGTGGTGGAGGACCGCTGTGACCTCGTCCGGGGTCGGCGGGGCCGCGTTGCCGCGGAGGTAGATCGCCCGGAGGCCGACGTTACGGAGTCGGGTGAGGGCGCGGGCACGGTTCGCCGCCAGGACGAGGACCCGTACGGAGCCGTCGTACGGCACAGCCCCCGGCGCCCCCGGCGCGGCACTGTGCGACTCCCCCGCCGCGGGACCCGGCAGGCCCCCGGCGGGCCGGGGTGGCGGCGTCACGGCCACGCCCCCCGTCGTCGTTCCGGGCAGGTTCAGGGCGACGACGACATTGCCGTCCGGCAGTCTGCAGAAACCTCCTGCGGCCATGCAGGTCACACCCCCGTGCGCGTCAGTGTCAATAAGAAGGCCACAGCACGCACCTAAACACGTCCGGCCGCGACCCGCCAAGGGGGTCGCGGCCGAACATGGTTTGACCTGCGGAAATGTTGGTTACTTCACCGCGGGGCCGACCTGGAGCGAGATCGTGGAGCCGTCCTTGGCCTCCTTGACGATCTTGATCTTGGTGTTGGTGTCAGTGATCTTGACACCGGCCAGCGGCGTCTCCGGGTCGTAGTACGTGTTGGTGTGGTCGTTGAACGTCGACACACCCTTCGACGACGGGATCTTCGTCAGGACGTCGTCCTTGTGCAGCCGGAGGCCGTCCGTGCGGTACAGGCTGAACGGCGAGTCGTAGGACTGGATGCGCGAGCGCATCACCGTGCCGTCGGACCACTTCAGCGCCTTCGGGTGGGAGTCGACCGGGAGGAGCAGGCCGGTACCGGGGTGCTGGCTGGTGTTGTTGTCCGCCTGCGAGGTGTCCCACTTCCAGATCAACAGACCGTTCTGGTACGGGAAGTGCTCGACCCAGGACGGACGGGTCTTCGAGAAGCCGAAGTTGTACGGGCCGACCTTCAGGGTCTTGTCGTACGACACGTACTGGCGGTTCTCGGCGATGTAGTACTGGGCGTAGTCGTCCGTGATGGACGCGCCGATGCGGGAGAAGCCCTTCGTCGTCCAAGCGGCGTCCGCGCTCTCCGCGTTGTCGGAGAAGACGGCGGTGCCGTCGGCCGTGACGGTGATCTGGTCCGCCGCGAAGCCCTTCGGGGCCACGCCGCCGTCCGTCTGGTAGCGGAAGCGGAGGTCGAACTTCTTGCCCGCGTAGGCGTCCAGGGAGTACGACAGCTTCTTGTGGTCGGCGGAGGAACCGGTCAGCGCCGGCTTGCCACTGGCGTCGCGCGGGATCGCCGCACCGTTCACCGTGCCGTCGATGGCGGTCCAGTTGGCGCCGCCGTCGGTCGAGACCTCGGTGTAGAGGTAGTCGAACTCGGCCTCGATGTCGTACCAGCCGTCGAGGGTCAGCGCGGCGGAGGACTTGCCGGTGAGGTCGACGGAACGGGTCAGGGTGTTGGAGAGGTTGTCACCGCTGCCGCTCCACCACTGGGACGCGCCCTGGGCCGGCTCCACGATCTCCGTGGTGACCTGCTTCTTGGGCAGCTCGACCACGAGGGCCTGCTTGTCCCAGGTGTTGTACTCGGCGACACCCAGCTTGTGCGTGGACTGCTTGCCGGCCTTCGCCGTGTCGTAGTTCAGCCAGCCCAGCTGGAGCTTGTCCCAGGCGGTCATGTCGCCGGGCAGGTCACCGATGGCGTCCTTGCCGGTGCCGAGCCAGGAACCGGAGGACATCAGGGTCCAGAAGCCGGTGGAGTTGTCGCCGCCGCCGGAGGTGTCGTAGTGGTCCGGCAGACCGAGGTCGTGGCCGTACTCGTGGGCGAAGACACCGAGACCGCCGTTCTCCGGCTGGATGGTGTAGTCGCCGACCCAGATGCCGGTGTCGCCGACCTTGGCGCCGCCGAGCTTGTTGTTCTCGGGGCCGGTCGCACCGGCGTCGGTGCCGAACGCGTACCAGCGGTGGGCCCAGATGGCGTCCGTGCCCTGCACACCGCCGCCGGCGGACTCGTCCTCACCGGCGTGCACGATCTGGAAGTGGTCGATGTAGCCGTCGGACTCGTTGAAGTCGCCGTCGCCGTCGAAGTCGTAACGGTCCCATTCGTCGAACTTCGCGACGTCTGCCTTGATCTGCGCGTCAGTGCGCCCCGCCGCCTTCTGCTGGGCGACCCACGAGGTCAGGCCGTCGCTGACGACGTTCCACACGCTGGTGCAGTTCGACTGGCCGCACTTGTTGTTGCCGTAGCGGGCCTCGTTGTAGGGGACCTTGACCCAGTCCGAGACCTTGCCCTCGACCGAGTAGCGGCCCGAGGACTGCTTCTCGTAGTACTTCTTCATCGACTCGGTCTTCTTGCCCGTGCCGAAGTACAGCTCCTGGAAGTACTTCTGGTTGTAGTCCGCCCGCCAGGCCGTCGAGTTGTCCTTCTTGCGGTCCGGCTTGGCTATCTGGTTGTGCAGCGGGCCCGGCGTGCCGCCGAAGTTGCTGTCGATCTGGTCGCCGAACTCGACCAGGATCGTGAAGATCTTGTCGGTCTTCTCGCGGCCGAGCTCGACGTACTTGCTCTTGCCCTTCTTGCTCTTCAGCTTCACGACCTTCGAGCCGTCACGGTCCTTGACCGTGGCGTCGCCGGATATGACCTGCTGCAGGGCCTCCTCGCGCTGGGCCTCCTGAGTCTTGCTCAGGGGCCCTTCGAGGTCATGGTCGTCGTGCGCGTGCTCGTCGTGGTCCGCCGGGTCGTGCCGGTTGGCGGCCGCCGTCGGCTTGCCTTCGTCGGCCTGCGCCACCGCGAAAGTCGAGATCGTCGCCGCGGCCGTGGCGATGGCGACGCTGATCGCCGCCGCCCTGAACGTCCAGGGTCTACTGGTCACTTGAGGTCCTCCCCCGCGTCCGTTCGCGCGGAGGGATGGTCCTGGTCGTGGAGGAATTCCGCGCGCGGTATACGCGTGTAGTCAAGTGACGACATTCGACCGGAGTTTCGAGAGAAAAAACAGACCTTGACTTGGACAGGTCAAGTGCACTATTGCGTCTACAGGAAGCACTTGTTCGTTATACGGACGTTACGATCGGGCCCTGATTGCCCGTGATTGCCCCTGATCGCCCGCTATCGCCCAGAGTTGCCCCGGACTGCCCCTCAACCGGCGCGTGGACCAGTCCACTTGCCGGACACCATGAATCGGTGCGCCCCCTGTGCGCCGGGCGCCGTGGGTCAGGTCACGCTTACCTGTCGTTCCACTAGGGCACCCTGGCGAATAGAGTCGATTGGCGGAGCGCCGGAAGTCGGCGAAAGCCAAGCCGACAGCACTGCTTCACCTTTGATTCGTATCCGTAACCTCCCCTCATCGTGAGAGGCACGGGGGGACCCCCACCCGAGGACACGATTGCCATGCCTCGTCCGACGACCGCACAGCTCGCCTACGGCTCCTGCACCGTGATCCTGTCCACCCTCGCCATGCTGCTGCTGTCACAGACGAGTTCCGGCGTGGGCATCGCGGTGATCGCCCTTTCCGCCCTCGCTCTCGGCCTGCTCGTCGCACTGACCGTGCCGCTGCCGAAGAACGCGCCGAGCGCCATGGCGCGGCCCGCCAGGGCCCCCGAGCGCCCCAAGGCCGCCGCCACCCCGGCCCCGGTGCCGGCTCCAGCCGCCTCCGAGCCCGTACGGGAGCCGGTGCGGGAGCCGGTGCACGAGCCGACGGGTTCCTGACCTCAACCGGTGCTGACCACCACCGTCTTGGCCGCCTTGTCGTGCAGGCCCTGCTTGTAGGGCTTGTCGAAGAAGCTCCAACCGCCCGCGATCGCCGTCCAGATGCAGGCGCAGCAGAAGGCGAAGGGGATCCACAGCACCGCCGCGCGTGTCAGCGCGGTCTGCACGGAGGGCGTGGAGCCGTCGTCGAGGTTCGCCACCCGCAGCTTCATGAGCTGCTTGCCGAGGGTCTGGCCGCCTCGGACCGTGAAGTAGGTGTCGTACGCGATGTAGAGGATCGCGGCGAGCGCCTCCTGGGCCAGCGACTTGCCGAACTCGATGTCGCCCGTGTCCACCGAGTACTGGCTGATCCGGAAGGCCCACGCCAGCAGGCCCACGACGACCCCGACGAGGATCATGTCGATGATCCTCGCGAGCACCCGCTTGCCGCTGTCGGCCAGCGGCGGCATGCCCGAGAGCGGGTCGGTGGAGTACGGCCCGCCGCCGTACGGGTCACCGCCGTAGGGACCGCCACCGTACGGCGGGGGCTGGCTGCCGTACGGCGGCTGCTGGGGCGGGGTGTCGTACGGGGAGCCGCCGCCCTGGTCCGGCGGGGGCGGCTGCTTCCTGAACGGGTCGTCCTCCGGGGACTGACCTGAGCCGAAGGGCGGCGGTTCGCTACTCATGGCCCGAGTCGACCGCGAACCCCCCGGCTCCGCATCCGGCACGGGGCCGTCCGGGGTACTCCGGGACGGCGGTGCCGCGCGCCCGCCGCCCCGCCTGTCGCCCCGCCCGCCGCCCCGGCTCCTCCGGCTACTTGGCGGCCACGAACGTGTGGGCCGCCTTGTCGTGCCAGCACTGGCGCCAGGGCCTGTCGATGACGCACCACAGGATGCCGACCACACCGATGCCGAGCAGCCCGGGGACGGTGTGGACGAGCCAGCGGCGCAGGGAGCGGCCGAAGGTCGGGGGCTCGTGGCCCTCGATGTCCTGCACCTCCAGGCCGAGCAGCTTCTTGCCGAGGGTGCGGCCCCACTTGGCGGTGGGCAGCACCTCGTAGAGGGCGCTGACGACGAACAGGACGCCCAGGACGATGCCCAGGTACACCGAGGTCGTGCCGTCGAGCAGCCAGACGGTGACCTTCTCGCCGGAGAGTTTCGCCTCGTCGATCTTGCCGTTGATGTGGTCGAGCGTCTTCAGGCCGAGCGGCACGGCGGCCGCGGCCGTCACGGCGCCCACGACCGCGCTGTCGACGATCCGGGCGACCAGCCGCTTGCCGAGCCCCGCGGGACGGGCCTCCGCCTGTCGCCGGGCCGCCGCCTGGAACGGGTCCTCCACCACCGGCTTCCACGGCGCGACCGGCTGCTCGCCCTCACCACCGGCCAGCCGGTGCACCTGCTGGGCCCAGGAGGGCTGCCCGCCGCCGGGGCCGACGGCCATGGGGGTGTCGGCCGACGGCCGGGGGGCGGCGGGCTGCTGGGGTACGGCGGGGGCGAGCGGCGCGGGCTGCGGGCTCTGGGAGGCTTGCGGGGCCTGGGGAGCTTGCGGGGCTTGGGAAGCTTGCGGGGCTTGGGGAGCTTGCGGGGCCTGGGGAGCTTGCGGGGCCTGGGGAGCTTGCGGGGCCTGGGGAGCTTGCGGAGCCTGCGGGGCTTGCGGAGCCTGCGGGGCGAAGCCGCCGCCGAGCGCCGGTTGCGGTGGCTGCCGTTGCGCCGGGGTGACAGGAGCCTGCGGGGTCTGCTGGGGCCCGGACGGCGCCGGCGAGGAAGGGATGGGTGAGGGCGAAGGCGAAGAGGACGCCGGGGTCGACGGGGTCGGCGGGGTCTGCCCGGGCGACAGCCCCAGCGCCTGCTGGGCGGCCGCCTGGGCGCTGGTCAGGGGAGCACCGAAGGCGGCGGCCGCGGCCCCGCCCTGCTCCCCCGCGCGCGGAGAAGGCGGCCGGAAGGTCATCGTGCCGTCGGCCCGCGACACCTCCGCGCCCTCGGACGACCTGTCGGGGCGGCGGAAGACGACCGTGCCCTGCGGGGCGCCGGCGTCCTCGTCGGCGCCCGCCGGGGGAATCGTCGCCGTACCGTCCGTGCTCGCCGTACGCCCGGAGTCACCCGCCGCGTCGGCCGCCGGCTCCACCGGGTCCGCCGGGTCCGCCGCGAGCGACATCCGGGGGTCACGCGGGTCGGGGACTTGAGGGCCGGGGCCGGGAACGGAGCCCGAGCGGCCCCAGGAGACCCGGCGGTCCTTGTCACCTCCGAAGCCGGTCTGGCGGGAGCGGTCGGCGCCCCACGCGGTGGCGGGCTCGGGACGGCTGCCGTGCAGGGAGTCGGCGGGATTCGGCCGGCCCGGCTCGTCGGCGGGCTCGGGTTCCTCGTCGAAGAAGTGCGGGCCCGTCTCCTCCACCGCGGCGGGCGTGCCGCCGCCGGAGTCGGTCGGCGGGGCGAGCGGCTCGCCGTCGGAGGGCGCCGGACGGCTGGTGCCCGGCACCCAGGCGGCGCCGTTCCAGTACCGGACATATCCAGGAATGGACGGGTCCGGGTAATACCCTTCGCGGGGCCTGTCGTCGCCGGGGGCCGGGGTTGGGGCGCTCATGTCCGTCGTCCCGTATCTGCTCGGGGGTTGGTAGGGGGCATCCACATCTACCAGACGCGCGCAAGTCCCATGACCGCTGCCGCCGGACCCACCCCTTTCGAGCACGGATCTGCTACGGGACGAGCGGGGGCAGCCCGTACGCCGGAGGTCCTTCGGAAAAAGTTCCCGGAAAAATTTTCGCGAACCCGCGTAATGGTTCGGGTCCCCCTCCCCTCTCACTCGTACGGGCCCGCGCACAGGGCCTCGTACGAGAGATACGAGAGATACGAGAGAGGAATGATCACCATGGGGCACACCGTCGTGGAGCGTGAGCTGGAGCTCCGGCTCGTACTGTCGCCCGAGCGCAGCGTCCCCGTACCGGCCAAGCTCGGCTACCGCAGCGACGACCCGTACGCGGTCCACATCGCCTTCCACATCAACTCCGACCGCCCGGTGCACTGGACGTTCGCGCGGGAGCTGCTCGTCGAGGGGGTGTTCCGGCCGTGCGGGCACGGGGACGTGCGCGTGTGGCCGACGAAGGTGTCGGGCCGCGGCGTCGTCCTGATGTCGCTCACCTCGCCGGACGGGGACGCGCTGCTCGAAGCGCCGGCCGCCGCCGTGTCGGCCTGGCTGGAACGCACCCTGCGGGCGGTCCCGCCGGGCTCCGAGCAGGCCCTCCTGCGGATCGACGACGGCCTGGCCGAGCTGCTGGCCCGGTGACGCGCGCGGTCGGAGAGGATCAGAACAGCTTGCCCGGGTTGAGGATGCCCAGCGGGTCGAAGACGGCCTTCACCGCCCGCTGCATCTCCATCCCCACCGGGCCGATCTCCCGCGCCAGCCACTCCTTCTTGAGGATGCCCACGCCGTGCTCGCCGGTGATCGTGCCGCCGAGTTCCAGGCCGAGGGCCATGATCTCGTCGAAGGACTCGCGGGCGCGCCGGGACTCGTCGGGGTCTGCCGCGTCGAAGCAGACGGTGGGGTGCGTGTTGCCGTCGCCGGCGTGTGCGCAGACCCCGATGGTCAGGTCGTACTTCTCGGCGATGCGCTCCACGCCCTCGATCAGCTCACCGAGCTTCGAGCGCGGCACGCACACGTCGTCGATCATCGTCGTGCCCTTGACCGCCTCCAGCGCGGTCAGCGCCAACCGCCTTGCCTGGAGCAGCAGTTCGGACTCCGCCGCGTCGTCCGCCGGTACGACCTGGGTGGCGCCCGCGGCCTCGCACAGCGCCCCCACCGCGGCCAGATCGGCCGCCGGGTCCGGGGTGTCGAAGGCGGCGAGCAGCAGCGCCTCCGTCGTCTCCGGCAGGCCCATGTGGGCCAGGTCGTTGACGGCCTTCACCGTCGTACGGTCCATGAGTTCGAGGAGGGAGGGGACGTGCCCTCCCGCCATGATCCGGCACACCGCGTCACACGCCGCCGCGGCCGACGCGAACTCCGCGGCCAGCACCAGTTGCTGGGGCGGCTGCGGCTTGAGCGCCAGGATCGCGCGTACGACGATGCCGAGCGAGCCCTCCGAGCCGACGAAGAGCCGCGTGAGGTCGTACCCGGCGACGCCCTTCGCCGTGCGCCGCCCGGTGGACATCAGCCGCCCGTCGGCGAGCACGACGTCGAGGCCGAGGACGTACTCGGCGGTCACCCCGTACTTCACACAGCACAGGCCGCCGGAGGCCGTTCCGATGTTGCCGCCGATGGTGCACATCTCCCAGCTGGAGGGGTCGGGCGGGTAGGAGAGGCCGTGTTCGTTGACCGCGCGGGAGAGGGTGGCGTTGATGACGCCGGGCTCGACGACGGCGATGCGGTCGACGGGGTTGATCTCGAGGATCCGGTCCATCTTGGTGAGGGACAGCACGATGCAGCCCTCGGAGGCGTTGGCTCCGCCCGACAGACCGCTGCGGGCGCCCTGCGGGACGACCGGGACACGCAGGTCGGTGGCGGTGCGCATGACGTGCTGCACCTGTTCGACGGTCCGGGGCAGGACGACGACGGCCGGGGTACCCGCCTCGCAGAAGCTGGCCATGTCGTTCGCGTACGAGGCCGTGATGTCCGGGTCGGTGAGTACGGCCTCCGGCGGCAGGCCGCTCAGCAGACGGTCGACGAGGTTGCCGGTGCCCTCGTCGCTGGGGGCTTGAATACGGCTCATGATCAAAGGTTCGCACTCACGGCCATCGGTGTGAACCCGTCGGCTCCAGGCTTCGGATGCCGGGATGTGGTCGTCGTATTGACGCACAGTGAGCGGCATGGCTGTGGAGAACGATGAGCGGTGGGCGCGGCTGCCGTCCCGGGGGCGGGGCGTGGTCGGTGCGGTCGTCGGGTGTTTTGTGCTCGGGGGTGTGCTGATGGTGGTGCCGCCGGACGGGGGTGCCGGGCGGGAAGCACGAGTGGGCGGTGTGGTGGCCGAGGCTGTGGCGGCGGCGCCCGGACCGGAGGTACTCGTCCGTGATCGTGAGGCCCGGGTGCGGGCCCGTCCGGGGGACCACGCCTCGTGGGCGGTGCTCGGCACGGCGTACGTCGAACGGGCGCGGCGCACCGGTGTCGTCGCCGACTATCCAAAGGCGGAACGGGCCCTGCGCACCTCGCTGCGGCTCCGGCCGCACGGGAACGCCGACGCGCTCGACGGGCTGACCGCGCTGGCCAACGCCCGCCGTGACTTCCGGGCGGCGAAACGGTGGGGCGAGGAGGCCGTACGCGTGGCGCCGGGGCGCTGGACCTCGTACGCGCTGCTCATCGACGCGTACGACGGGCTCGGCCGGCACCAGGACGTGCGCCGGACGCTGGAGGAGCTGATGAGGCTGCGGTCCGGGCCGGCGGTGCGGGCGCGGGCCGCGCGGGTCTACTGGGACCAGGGGCGGCGGGAGGACGCGGCCACGATGATCGCCGACGCCGCGGCCGACGCCGGCACACCCGCGGAGCGCTCGGCCTGGCGGGTGCGGGCGGGAGAGCTTGCCTGGGAACGGGGGGAGCCTCGGGAGTCGTTGCGGTACTGCGCGGCTTCGCCGACCGCTGTGGCCGATCCGGATGCCGGTGCCTGCCGGGGGCGTGCGCTGGCGGCGCTGGGGCGGACGGCGGAGGCGGTACGGGCGTACCGGGCGGCGTTGTCCCAGCGGGGTTCGGCTCAAGTCGCCCTGGAATTGGGCGAGTTGTACGAGTCGATGGGGCGGGTCGAGGCCGCGGAGGAGCAGTACGGGGTGGTGCGGGCGTTGGTACGGAGGTCCGCCTCGGCCGGGGTGAACGAGGCGCTCGTCCTCGGGGCGTTGGAGGCGGAGCACGGGGATCCGGAGGTCGCCGTTCGGGTGCTGAGGGCGGAGTGGGAGCGACAGCCGGGTCTGCGGGTGGCCGATGCGCTGGGGTGGGCGTTGCATCGGGCCGGGAAGGACGAGGAGGCGCTGTCGTATGCGAGGCGAGCGACGGACAAGGAGCGGGGCGGGGAGGTGCGGAGTGCGGCTTACGCCTATCACCGGGGGGTGATCGAGCAGGCGTTGGGCTTGGCGGGTCCGGCTCGTCGGCACCTTGCCGAGGCCCGGAGGCTGAACCCGTATTTTGCGTGAGAGCTCGGGGGTGCCGGTGCGTCGGCGGCTGCGGCTGGTTCGTGGTTGCTCGCGCCCACGCGGCGGAGCCGCAGATCGACACAGCCCCGCGCCCCTTGGCGGCATGGGTCGCGCCCCGTGCTTCTCGGGGGCGCGGGGAACTGCGCGACCAGCCCCCACGCACCCGCAGCCGCCCGAACACGCGCAGCCCCGAGCTACTGGGCGCCCCTCACAGATTGCCCCGCTTCTCCTGTTCCCTCTCGATCGCCTCGAACAGGGCCTTGAAGTTGCCCTTGCCGAAGCCCATCGACCCATGGCGCTCGATGATCTCGAAGAAGACCGTCGGCCGGTCCTGGACCGGCTTGGTGAAGATCTGGAGCAGATAGCCGTCCTCGTCGCGGTCGGCGAGGATCTTCAGCTCGCGCAGGGTCTCGACGGGGACACGGGTGTCGCCGACCCACTCGCCGAGGGTGTCGTAGTACGAGTCGGGGGTGTCGAGGAACTGGACCCCGGCCGCCCGCATGGTCCGTACGGTCTGGACGATGTCGTTCGTGTTGAGCGCGATGTGCTGGACGCCCGCGCCGCCGTAGAACTCCAGGTACTCGTCGATCTGGGACTTCTTCTTGGCGATGGCGGGCTCGTTGATGGGGAACTTGACCTTGAGCGTGCCGTCGGCGACGACCTTGGACATGAGGGCGCTGTACTCGGTGGCGATGTCGTCGCCGACGAACTCCCTCATGTTCGTGAAGCCCATGACCCGGTGGTAGAACTCGACCCAGTCGTTCATGCGTCCGAGTTCGACGTTGCCGACGCAGTGGTCGATGGCCTGGAAGGTGCGCTGGGCGGGGGGTTCGACGATGGGGTCGGCGGCGACGAAGCCCGGCAGATACGGGCCGGAGTAACCCCGGCGCTCGACGAGGGTGTGCCGGGTGGTGCCGTACGTGGCGATCGCGGCCAGGACGACCGTCCCGTGCTCGTCCTTCAGTTCGTACGGCTCGGCGACGGAGCGGGCGCCGTGCTCGACGGCGTAGGCATAGGCGCGGCGGGCGTCCGGGACCTCGATGGCGAGGTCGATGACGCCGTCGCCGTGCTCGGCGACCTGCTCGGCGAGGAAGTGGCCCCAGGTGGTGGCCGGCTTGACCACCGAGGTGAACACGAAACGGGCCGAGCCGTTCTCCAGCACGTACGACGCCGTCTCCCGGCTGCCGGTCTCGGGGCCGGCGTAGGCGACGAGGCGCATGCCGAACGCGGTGGAGTAGTAGTGGGCGGCCTGCTTGGCGTTGCCCACGGCGAAGACGACAGCGTCCATTCCCTTGACCGGGAAGGGGTCTGCCTGCCGTGCGGTGTCGGGGATGTGGTGGGTGTTCGCAGAGGTTGCTGCCATGACCGCAGGTTCCCTCCGTTCTCACAAGGTGCGCAATAGTTGGCGCTTTCGCTGGACAATGTGCACAGCCGCATACGCATAATCGCGGGTGTTCTGTACAGGATGAC
This sequence comes from Streptomyces capitiformicae, assembly GCF_002214185.1. Taxonomy (NCBI): domain Bacteria; kingdom Bacillati; phylum Actinomycetota; class Actinomycetes; order Kitasatosporales; family Streptomycetaceae; genus Streptomyces; species Streptomyces capitiformicae. The sequence continues at coordinate 6,773,728 of NZ_CP022161.1, forward strand.
CACCCGGGAGGGCCTCGTGGCGATCGATCATCTGGACGGGCAACTGATCATCCTGCTCGCGCGTGAGCCGCGTATCGGGGTGCTGGAGATGTCGCGGCGGCTCGGGGTCGCGCGGGGGACCGTCCAGGCCCGGCTGGACCGGCTTCAGTCCAATGGAGTCATCCGAGGGTTCGGGCCGCAGGTGGATCCCGCCGCGCTCGGTTATCCGGTGACGGCCTTCGCGACGCTGCAGATCAGGCAGGGGCAAGGGGCGGACGTACGGGCGCACTTGGCGACCGTTCCGGAGGTGCTGGAGCTGCACACGACGACCGGCAGTGGGGACATGCTGTGCCGGCTGGTGGCCCGCTCGAACGCCGATCTTCAGCGGGTGATCGACCGGGTTGTCGGTTTTGATGGCATCGTCCGGGCCGCCACGGCGATCGTCATGGAGAACCCCGTTCCGCTGCGGATCATCCCGCTGGTGGAGCAGGCGGCCGAGGACCGGGAGACGACGACGTAGGCCGTGTTGCGACCTAGCCGACCCTGGGGGTACGTGCCGGTGAGTTTCTGGGAGTACGTGGGCAGCTACCACGAGAAGCTGCTGTTCGACGCGTATCAGCACGCCGGCGCGGTCCTCCAGTGCATGGTCGTGGCGACCGTCGTCGGGGTGCTGATCGGTGTCGTGACGTATCGGCGGGAGTGGGCGGCCGGGCTCGCCACCGCCACCACGTCGACCGTGCTGACCATCCCCTCCCTCGCCCTGATCGGGCTGCTGATCCCGGTGGTGGGGCTGGGTGTGGCGCCGACGGTGATCGCGCTGACGCTGTACGGGCTGCTGCCGGTCGTCCGGAACGCCGTCGTGGGGCTGCGCGGGGTCGACCCGACGCTGCTGGAGGCGGCCAAGGGCATCGGGATGTCCCGGCCGCTGCGGCTGCTGCGGGTCGAGCTGCCGCTCGCCTGGCCGCCGATCCTCACCGGGATCCGGGTCTCCACGCAGATGCTGATGGGCATCGCCGCGATCGCCGCTTACGCCTCCGGGCCCGGTCTCGGCAACGAGATCTTCCGCGGTATCGCCTCGCTGGGCAGCGCGAACGCACTCAACCAGGTGCTCGCGGGGACACTCGGGATCGTCGTCCTCGCGTTGCTGTTCGACGCCGCGTACGTGGTGATCGGGCGGTTGACCATTTCGAGGGGGATCCGTGGTTGAGGTCGGCACGACGGGGGCGAGCGGGGCGACAGGGTCGACGATCGAGTTGATCAAGCTGACCAAGCGGTATCCGGGCAGCCGTCAGCCGTCCGTCGACAGCGTCAGTATGCGGATCGACGCGGGCGAGACGGTCGTGTTCGTCGGGCCGTCGGGGTGCGGCAAGTCGACAACGCTCAAGATGATCAACAGGTTGATCGAGCCGTCCAGTGGTTCCGTCCGGATCAATGGCGAGGAGGTCACCGGAGTCGATCCGGTCGAGCTGCGGCGCAAGGTGGGCTATGCCATCCAGTCGTCCGGCCTCTTCCCGCACATGACGGTCGCCCAGAACATCGCGCTCGTGCCGAGGATCAGCGGCTGGTCCGCGCCCCGGATCAAGGCCCGGGTGGCGGAGATGCTCGCCCTGGTCGGGCTGGACGCCGGGGAGTTCCACGACCGGTATCCGCGTCAGCTCTCCGGCGGGCAGCAGCAACGGGTGGGCGTGGCACGGGCGTTGGCCGCCGACCCGCCCGTCCTGCTGATGGACGAGCCGTTCGGGGCGGTGGACCCGATCACCCGCGAGCACCTCCAGGACGAGCTGCTCCGGCTCCAGCGCGAGCTGCGCAAGACGATCGTGTTCGTCACCCATGACTTCGCCGAGGCGATCAAGCTGGGCGACCGGATCGCGGTGCTGCGGGAGCGGTCGCGCATCGCGCAGTTCGACACGCCGGAGGCGATCCTCACGAACCCGGCCGACGACTTCGTGTCCGGGCTCGTGGGCACGGGCGCCGCCCTGAAGCGGCCGGGCCTCACCCGCGTACGGGATGTCGAGGGCACCGGCTGTCCGACGGTGAGCGTGACCGACCCGCCGCAGCAGATCCTGCGTGGACGGCCGGTCAAGTGGCTGCGGCGCGGCGACCTGATGCGCGCCAAGGGGTCGCTCGAACGGGCCGGGGCCGAGCAGACGCACGCGGAGCGGGAGGATGACGAAAGGGGGCGGAAGGCGTGACAGCGCCGGAAGTGACGCCGGGGACGGTTGTCCAGACGCCGGGGACGGATGCCCGACCTCCGGCGGCCCCCGACCAGCCCCCTCCCCCGCGCGATCCCCTCGCTCCCGCGCTGACCTGGCAGAAGCTGACCCTCCTGCCGAGCCTCCTCACGGCCGTGCTGCTCGCCACCTGGCTGTGGTTCCGGCAGGCCGACCTGGACGCGATCTCCGCGAACGCCCTGTCGAACGGCCAGGTGGGGCGGGCCCTGTGGCAGCACATCGAACTGACCGCGATCTCCACCTTCTTCGTGCTGATCATCGCGATCCCGCTGGGCGTCCTGCTGACCCGGCGGACGTTCCGAAGAGCGACCCCCGTCGCCATGGCCGTCGCCAACATGGGGCAGGCCACCCCGGCCATCGGACTGCTCGCGCTGCTGGTGATCTGGCTGGGCATCGGCCGGACGGCGGCCCTGACCGGCATCATCGCCTACGCCGTTCTGCCCGTCCTCTCCAACACCATCGCCGGTCTGAAGGCGAACGACCCGACGCTCCTCGAAGCCGCCCGGGGCATCGGCATGTCACCGGCGCAGGTGCTCGCGCGGGTCGAGCTCCCCCTCGCCGTACCGCTGATCCTCGCGGGCGTCCGCACGGCCCTCGTACTGAACGTCGGCACGGCGACGCTGGCCACGTTCGGCGGAGGCGGCGGCCTCGGCGTGCTGATCACGGCCGGGATCACCAACCAGCGCATGCCGGTCCTCGTCCTGGGCTCGATCCTGACGGTCGCCCTGGCCCTGCTGGTGGACTGGCTCGCCTCCCTGGCGGAACTGGCGCTGCGACCACGAGGGCTGGAGGCGGGGTCGTGAGGCGTACGGGCGCCGCGGTTCGCGCACGTCGTACGGGGCTGCTCCTCGGCGCCGCCGGTGCACTGCTGGCCGGCGGCTGCGGGCTGACCAGCGGCTCTCCCATGGCCGACGACGTACGGCCGGGCTCGATCGGGCGGGGCCGCCCTCTGGAGGGCGCCGACCTGACCGTCACCTCGAAGGACTTCACCGAGAACCTGATCCTCGGCGCCGTCATGGGCATCGCCTTCCAGGCGGCCGGCGCGGAGGTGCTCGACCGTACCGGCATCCAGGGGTCGTTCGGCGCCCGGGAAGCGGTCAGGAGCGGGGACGCGGACGCCATGTACGAGTACACGGGCACCGCCTGGATCACCTACCAGGGCAACAGCACCCCCATCGCCGATCCGCGGCGGCAGTGGCGGGCGGTACGGGACGCCGACCTGAAGAACGGTCTGACCTGGCTCCCGCCCGCCCCCCTCGACAACACCTACGCGCTCGCCCTGAACCGGGCCAACGCCGCGAAGTACGCCACGAAGACCCTGTCCGACGTGGCCGTGCTGGCGGCGAAGGAGCCGGGGGCGGTCACCCTGTGCGTGGAGGGCGAGTTCGCCAACCGCGCGGACGGGCTGCCGGGCCTGCAGAAGGCGTACGGCATGAACCTGCCCGCCAGGAACATCACCCACATGGACACCGGGATCATCTACACCCAGGCGGCGAAGGGGAGTTGTGTCTACGGGGAGGTCTTCACCACCGACGGGCGCATCGCGTCGATGGGGCTGGCCGTGATGGACGACGACCGGAAGTTCTTCCCCCACTACAACGCGGCCCCCGAGATCAACTCCAGGACCCTGAAGGAGTGGCCGGAGATCGCCGGCGTCCTGGCCCCCGTCACGGAGAAGCTCGACAACGCCGTGGCCCGGGAGCTGAACGCCAAGGTGGATGTGGACGGGGAGGATCCGCACCAGGCGGCGTTGGAGTGGATGGTGGCGGAGGGGTTCGTCAGAGAAGGGTGACGGGGGTGCCGTTCAGCAGCCCGGGACCGTGCCCTTGCCCGTCTCCAGCGCCACCAGGGAGTCCACCGCGCCCTTCAGGGTCGTCACCGGGACGAGCCGCAGCCCCTTCGGCAGTTCGGCCTTGGCGTCGGCGCACTCCGCCTTGGGGACGAGGAAGACCGTGGCGCCGTCGCGGCGGGCGGCCTGGGTCTTGAGGGGGACACCGCCGACGGCGCCGACCTTGCCCTCGGTGTCGATGGTCCCCGTACCGGCGATGACACGGCCGCCGGTGAGGTCGCCGCCGCTGCCGTCGCCGTCGAGCTTGTCGATGATGCCGAGGGAGAAGAGGAGGCCGGCGCTGGGGCCGCCGACGTCGGCGAGGCGCAGGGTGACCTTGATGTCGCCGGCGTCCTCACCGAGGTAGTTCAGGGCCGCCGTGGTGGCCGTGACCTGGGACTCCTTCATCTTGGTCTCGTTGTACTCCTCGATCTCCTCCACGGTCTCGCCGCTCGGGTAGACCGCGTCGCGCGGCATGACGGCCTGGTCGGTGCGGAACCAGCCGTCGAACACATCGCCGAGGTCGACGCGGGCGTCCGGGCCCGTCGCCTCGATCGTCGTCATGCGCAGTTGACCGCTCGTCCTCCGGGTCTCCGCGCCGGTGATCGTGATCACCTGTTCGCCCTTGTTCTCGCCGAGTACGTTCGCCGTCATCCCCGGCTGCGCCACGGTGAACGGCAACGGCGCGAACACCGCCGTGGCGAGCAGCCCCACGGCGGGCAGGGCACAGACGGCTACGGCCTTGGGGCGCGAAAGGCTGGCGAGGCGAGAGAGCACGGGATCAATCTAACGTGAGGGTCACTTCCGGCCAGGGGGCGGTGGCAGGCCGGGGGGCGGTGGCAGGCCGGGGGGGCAGTGGTAGCCGGGGGGCAGTGGTAGCCGGGGGCGGCGTTAGGCCGGTGGTAGGGGATCAGTGGTCGTCCAGGTCCTCGAAGACCTCCAGCACCCGCGTCAGCACCCGTACGCAGGTGTCGACGTCCGCGCCCGTCAGGTCACCGCCGACCCTGCGCATCAGCGCGCTCTCGCGGGCGATCAGCTCGTCGATGGCCGTCCGGCCGGTGGCGGTCAGCCGGATCAGGGACGACCGCTGGTGGGCGGGGTTCGGGATGGCCTCGACGAGGTCGCCGTCCGCCGCCTCGTTGACCATCCGCTGCACGAACTGGCGGCTCACCGCCAGCGCCCGCCCCATCTGCGGCACGGTCATCGGGCTGCCGTGCGCACGCAGCAGCTCCAGGACGGCCCGTACGCCGATGGACAGCCCCACGATGGGCGCCTTCAGCTCCACCGCGCGGGTCACCCGCCGGTACAGGGGCCCGAGGACGGCGAACACCTCGTAGAGGCGCTCGGCGAGGACGTCGGGGGGCAGTGGCTCGTCATGGTCGGTCCGCGCTTCGCCGTGTTCGTTCTCCGTCACCGAAACAGGATGACACCTTGGTTGCCATTCTGCCGACAAGATGACACCTTAGTTGTCATGACTGATGTCTCGCAGATAGATGTCTCACAGGTATTCACGTTCGAGTCCGACGACGGCCCACTCGCCTATCAGGACGTCGGCACGGGCCTGCCGCTCGTACTGCTGCACGGCGGCTTCACCGACCACCGCATGTGGGGCGACCTGGTGCCGCTCCTCTCGGACGGCTACCGGGTCATCGCGCCGGACGCCCGCGGCCACGGCGCCTCCGCCAACGCGAGCAAGCCGTTCCGTTTCACCGACGACCTGGCCGCGCTCCTGCGCCACCTCGACACGGGCCCGGCCGTCCTGATCGGCCTGTCGATGGGCGGGGGCATCGCCGTCGACACCGCGCTGGAACACCCCGAACTCGTACGTGCCCTCGTCGTCAGCGGCGTCGGCACCAGCGAGCCCGAGTTCACGGACCCGTGGACGAAGGACAGCACCGCCCGGTACTACGGCACCCTGATGGCCGGCGACATCGAGGGCTGGCTGGATGTCGTCGCCGAGGCCGTCGCCGGGCCGTATCGCGCGGTCGACGACGTGGATCCCGAGGTCGTACGGCTCATACGGGGGTTGAGCCGAAACACCGTGTCCAAGCACACCCTCGGCGAACGGGACTGGACCGTTCCGGTGACGGACACCTGGGCCCGCGCCGCGAACATCACCGTCCCGGTCCTCGCCCTCAACGGGGCCCTCGACGCCCCCGACCTCACAGCCATGGCCGAACGCCTGACCGCGACGGTCACCGGCCCCGGCCGCGCCATCTCGATCGAGGGCGCGGCCCACTACCCGAACATGGAACAGCCGAAGACCTTCGCCAAGCACCTACTGACCTGGCTGAACACCCTGCCCCCCGCATAACTGCGGGCAGTCGTGCCGCTGGGCCCCACGCCTGCGCAGCTGCGGGCAATCGTGCCGCTGGGGCGATGGGGGCACCTCCCGCTCATGGGGCCCCTCCCGCTCATGGGGGCCCTCCCGCTCATGGGGGCCCTCCCGCTCATGGGGGCCCTCCCGCTCGAGCGAAGCCGAGAGTGGGGGAGGGTGGGCGCAGCGGCACCCGGCCGGCGCCGGTGAGCGAAACCCCGCCCCGAGCTCAGCCCCGGCGCCGGGTGCCCTGAAACACCCCAGGGCACCCTCAACCCCGGCCCTCACCGCAACGCGTCGGCCACCTCCCGAGCCGCGTCCATGACCCGCGGCCCCACCCGCTCCGGTATCGCATCCGCCAGCATCACGACACCCACGCTCCCCTCGACCCCGGTCACCCCGAGCAACGGCGCCGCGGCCCCACACGCCCCCGCCTCCAGCTCCCCATGCGTGAGCGCGTACCCGAGCCAGTCCCCCGGCTGCCGCCGAGCCGACAGAATCGCCCGCCCCGCCGCCCCCCGGTCCAACGGATGCCGAAACCCGGCCCGATAGGCCACGTGATAATCCGTCCACGTCGGCTCGACGACGGCCACGGCCAACGCCTCACTCCCGTCGACCAGCGTCAGATGGGCCGTCGCCCCGATGTCCTCGGCCAGCGACCGCAACGCGGGCAACGCGGCCTCCCGTACCAGCGGATGCACCTGCCGCCCCAGCCGCAGCACCCCCAACCCGACCCGAGCACGTCCGCCCAGGTCACGCCGTACGAGAGAGTGCTGCTCCAACGTGGCGAGCAAGCGGTACACAACGGTCCGGTTGACCCCGAGCTTGTTGGACAATTCGGTGACGGTCAGCCCGTGATCGGTGTCGGCGAGCAGTTTGAGGACGCGCAGTCCCCGGTCGAGGGTTTGAGAGGTCTCCGCGGTCACGACGCCCACTCCTTTGCAGTGAGGGCGGCGGCCCCATTCACGACGGTCCGTCACCGGTCCCGTCGGCGACGCGCTACAGAGGCCGCCGGTCGGCTGAACCCGGGGGAACCGGGCGGAGTCGCTTCACGGCTGCGCTCCGCGGCGGCGCTGCCACGGGGCGTGTGCGTAGCGGGACAGTAGACGAGCGGGTTCGCTGAGCGGAAGACTCCGTCCAGAATCCGGTCAGTGACGGGTACGGACGACTCCGTTTTGCCCTGATATGTACGGCGTGTGAAGCCCCGCAGGGGGCGCGTGGCACTGAGCCAGGCGTCACCGCATACGGGTCGCCCACTCCTGCACCTTGGCGATCCGCTGCCGCAGCTGCCCCGCCGTGGCCTCCGCGCTCGGCGGCCCACCGCACACGCGCCGCACCTCGGTGTGGATGACCCCGTGCGGTTTGCCGCTCTGGTGGGAGTACGCGCCGACCATGCTGTTGAGCTGCTTGCGCAGTTCGAGCAGCTCCTTGTGGGTGACGACGGGCCGCCGGTCGGCGGGGAGTTCGACGAGGTCGGCTTCCGCGTCCGGTTTCTTACGGCTGTGCGCGATCTGCCGGGCCTGCCGCTTCTGGAGCAGCAACTGCACCTGGTCGGGCTCGAGCAGCCCCGGAATCCCGAGGTAGTCCTGCTCTTCCTCGCTCCCCGGGTGGGCCTGCATGCCGAACTCGGCGCCGTTGTACATGACCCGGTCGAACACGGCATCGGACTCGAGCGCCTCGAAGGGCAGCATGTCCTGCTCGCCGGTGTCCTCGTCCTGCTGCTTCTCCGCCTCCTGGAGGAGCTTCTCCTCCTCGGCGTACGGGTCCTCCTCGCCGTCCTTCTTCGGCTTGTCGAGGGCGTGGTCGCGCTCGACCTCCATCTCGTTGGCGAAGGTGAGCAGGTCGGGCACGGTCGGCAGGAACACGGACGCGGTCTCGCCGCGCCGCCGGGACCGTACGAAACGCCCGACGGCCTGGGCGAAGAACAGCGGTGTGGAGATGGTGGTGGCGTACACCCCGACGGCGAGCCGGGGCACGTCCACGCCCTCGGACACCATGCGCACGGCGACCATCCACCGATCGGTGTTGTTGCTGAACTCGTCGATACGGTCCGAGGCCCCGGAGTCGTCGGACAGGACGAGCGTCGCGCTCGTGCCCGTGATCTCCCGGATCAGCTTGGCGTACGCGCGTGCCGAGTCCTGGTCGGAGGCGATGACGAGGGCGCCGGCGTCCGGAATGGCCTTCCTGACCTCGGTGAGCCGCTGGTCCGCGGCGCGCAGCACACTGGGCATCCACTCGCCGCGCGGGTCGAGGGCGGTGCGCCACGCCTGCGAGACGGCGTCCTTGGTCATCGGCTCGCCGAGCCGGGCGGCGATCTCGTCCCCCGCCTTGGTCCGCCAGCGCATGTTGCCGCTGTAGGAGAGGAAGATGACGGGCCGCACGACGTTGTCGGCGAGCGCGTTGCCGTAGCCGTAGGTGTAGTCGGCGGACGACCGCCGGATCCCGTCCGTCCCCTCCTCGTACGTCACGAAGGGGATGGGGTTGGTGTCGGAGCGGAACGGCGTACCGGTGAGGGCGAGCCGCCGGGTGGCCGGCTCGAAGGCCTCCAGACACGCCTCACCCCAGGACTTGCTGTCACCGGCGTGGTGGATCTCGTCAAGGATGACCAGTGTCTTGCGCTGCTCGCTGCGGTTGCGGTGCAGCATGGGCCGCACGCCCACACCCGCGTAGGTGACCGCGACCCCGTCGTACTCCTTGCCGAGAGGTCCCGCGCTGTACTCGGGATCCAGCTTGATCCCTATCCGCGCCGCCGCCTCCGCCCACTGCTTCTTCAGATGCTCGGTCGGCGCCACGACGGTCACCTGCTGCACGACATGGTGGTGCAACAGCCAGGAGGCGAGCGTCAGCGCGAAGGTCGTCTTCCCGGCGCCGGGGGTCGCGACCGCGAGAAAGTCCCGCGGCTGCTCCTGGATGTACTTCTCCATCGCCCCCTGCTGCCAGGCACGCAGCTTGCTGGCGGTACCCCAGGGGGCACGGCCGGGGAAGGCGGGTGAGAGGTGATGGCTCGAGGAGGAGGCGGCGGTGGTAGTCACGGTCTCCGGTTTGGGGGTCGAATCGAAGGGGTCGCGCGCAGCGCGTCGAGTAGGGCGGTGGTGGGTGACGGGCGGGCGGCTCGGCTGGGTATGACGACCGGGCCACCCTACCGGCGGCCCGGTCGTGTCAATACGCGAACTGCGCCCGGGTGTCCGGGGATGGGACCGAGGTCACACCGCTACTCGGCCAGGTCTCGCAGCGCCTCGGAGATGGCCTTGACCTCGTCGAGAGCCCCGGTCGAAACGGCGATGACCAGGCGCTCCGCCGCATCGATGTCCGGCCTCAGCTGCACCTCGTTCATCGCCAGGAAGACGACGCAGGACACCCAGGCCGTGCGCTTGTTTCCGTCGATGAAGGGGCGATTGATCGCCAGTGACTGCAGGAGTGCGGCCGCCTTGTCGAACAGATCGGTGTACGCCTCCTGCCCGAACATCGAAGCCGAGGGGCGATGCACGGCCGATTCCAGCAAGCCGGCATCACGTACGACGACGCCCTGGTCATCGACCGCTTGTTCCGCGATGGCCAGGACGTCTTCGGCCGACAGGTAGACGTAGGTCACTTCAGCCGCTCCAGCAGCTCGGCCCACTTGGCGGTCTGCTCCTTGGCGGCCTTGCGGACCAGCGCCTGGTGAGCCGTCCTGGCGAGGTAGTCGTCCACGGCCCGCAGCAGTATGGCGTGCATGCTTGTGCCCTCCTCCTCGGCGCGCAGCTTCAGGGCTTCCGTCTGGTCGTCACGGAGACGCAGGTTCATAGCCATACCAAAACAGTACCACCACGTGGGGTCAGATTGGTACCAAACCGAGCTACGAGGCCCGCAACCGCGTAGTCACCCAAGCCCCCACCAACGCCACCCCCACCATCGGCAGGAACACGGCGGCGAAGGCCTCCGGGTGGGACGCGGCGCCCGAAGCCGTCGTGGCCGTATGGCCCACCGAGCCGCCGCCCAGCGCGGCGAAGGCGGCGCCGCCCGCCGCCAGCAGCAGGGCGTTGGAGAGGCCGTCGGATATCTGGAGAGCGGCGGAGTTGGCGCCGGCCTGGTCGGGGGCGGAGAGCTTGAGGAGCAGGACGCTGGTGGAGGAGATGACGAGCCCCATCCCGAAGCAACCGAACGTCCACACCACCGGCACGGTCCACACCGGAACGCTCTCGATCAGCACACTCGGCAGCACGGCGATCGCCACCGCGACCAGCACCATCCCGAACGTCATCAACCGCTCCCGATACGGCTCCACCCGCGCCCGCGACTGCACCCACGACCCCAGCGCCCAACTCCCCCCGCTCACCGCGAGCGAGAAGCCGGCGAGCGTCGGCGACAGCCCCCGCTGCGTGACAAGCATCAGCGGCACGAACGCCTCGGCCCCGATGAACGCCCCCGCCGCCAGCCCGCGCAACAACACCACCGACGGCAGCCCCCGCACCGCCCGATACGTCCCCTTCGGCAACAGCCCCAGCACCGCCGGCACCAGCAGCCAGACCCCGGCCACCGCCGGCACGAGCGACAGCCACCGCAGATCCTGAGCGGCGTACTGCAACAACCCGGCCCCCAGCGAGATGCCGAACGCCAGCCGAATACGCCTCCGGTCGAAGGAGCCCCCGGACCCGGCCGGCGCCCCTTCCACCGGCCCCGACGCCCGGCGCCGGATCTGCGGCAGCGCCAGCACCAGCGGCAGCACGACCAGCACCGGGATCCCCACGAACACCCAGCGCCAGCCCAGGTGTTCGGTCACGGCACCCGCGGCGAGCGGGCCGACCACGGTCGGGAGCACCCAGCTCGCCGCGAACGCCGCCATGATCGCCGGCTGCAGCCGCTCCGGATACGCCCGCCCCACCACCACATACAGCGCGACGATCACCATCCCGCCCCCGAGCCCCTGCACGGCCCGCCCGAGAACGAACAGCCACATCGCCCCGGCGGTGCCCGACAGCAACAGCCCGACCGCGAAGGCCCCGATCCCCGTCGTCAGCGACCCCAGCGGCCCCCGCAGGTCCGACCACTGCCCGGCCAGGACCATCCCGAACAGGCTCGTCGTGAAGTACGCCGAGAACGCGAACCCGTACGCCGAGATCCCGTCCAGCTCCCGCGCCGCGACCGGCATCGCCGTCCCGACCGCCGAAGCCTCGAACGCGATCAACAGCACGACGGAGACGATCCCCACACTGAGCGCCCGATACGAGCGCCCCAGCACCCTCTCCCCACGATCGACGGCAACGTCCAGGTCAGCTGTGTGCGCGACATCCGCGTCACGCGATCTCGGGGTGGTCATACCCGCCACCGTAAGGGGCACCAGTGACATTCGCCCCTGTCCGGAGTCCCCCACGGCCTCAGACCTTGGTCGTACGCCCCCGCCTGTTCTCCCTCGTTCATGAACGGCATATGGCAGTCCCGTTGCAGCGCTCCCGCTTCCCTTGAGCCCCCACGCCGGCCCCACCTACGGTCTAGACACGAGTTCGGAGCAGCGATACGGCTCCCGACCCGGCCGTGTGCCCGAGTGGTTCAGGGACTCGCCTGCAAAGCGAGTTACGTGGGTTCGATTCCCGCCACGGCCTCCGACTCCCGCTTCTCGCGGTGCAGCAGCCACAGCGAGAAGGCCAGTTGGGAGATGTCCGCGTTCAGGGGGCAGAGGGTGGCCTCGGGCTCGCTCCAGTTGAGGATGGCGCCCGTGGTGCCGTCGACGACGAGGCTGCTGTCCTCGACGAAGTAGCCCAGGCGTATCAAGTGGGCGGCCCGGGGAGGGAGTTGGTCGGCGGGGACCTCGGGGCGCTCGGCCGCGTAGTACTCGGCGAGGGTCGGCAGCGGGATGTCCGTGTCGAGGTGGAAGAAGGTGTGGTCCTCGGGCAGGCCCATGTCCCGCAGGAAGCGGCGGGTCGGCTCGTGGGTCAGGGTGGCCGGGAAGTCGAAGTCCTCGAAGCGCCACACCTTGCTCTGGCCGAACTCCTCGTCCAGCAGCCGGGCGGGCAGGTCGAGCGTCAGCCCCGACCGCGTGACCGGGCCGCCGGTCAGCACCGCCAGGTCGTTCAGTTGGTTCAGTTGGTTCAGTTGGTTCAGGTCATTCAGGTCCGTCAGGCCCATTGTCCCCATCGTCATCGTGCTCATGGCTCCCCCCAGCACATGGTCGTCCCCACTGCCAAGAACCATACGCCGCCCCACTGACAACGCCCGACGTACGCACGAACACGCACCTCAAGGGCTATGTCACGGGCTGCCTACGACGCCGTCACCACCGCCGCCTGCGGGCGGATCGGGAGGCGGTTCACCGGGCGGCCCGTGGCGGCGCGTACCGCCGCCGCGACGGCCGCCGGGGACGTGACCACCGGCACCGCGCTGGCGGCCTTGGCGCCGAAGGGGGCCACCACGTCCCGTTCCTCCACCAGCTTGACGAGCTGGATGTCGGGGACGTCGAGGGCGGTGGGCAGGGAGTAGCCGGTCAGGTCGGGGTGGCGGATCAGGCCCCGGGGCGTGCGGAGGTTCTCGGTCAGCGCGATGCCGACACCCTGGGTGACACCCGCCTCGATGCGGGCGGCGAGCTGGGCGGGGTTGAGGATCCGGCCCACGTCCTGGGCGACCGCCAGCTCCACGACCCGTACCGAGCCGAGTTCGATGTCGACGTCCACGACCGCGCGGATCGCGCAGAAGGCGAGGCCGACGAAGGCGTCGCCCTGGCCGGCGCCGTCCAGCGGTTCGGTGGGGTGCGGGCGGCACTGGGCGGTGGCCCACAGCTCCTTGCCGTCCAGCGCCTCGGCGACGGTGGTGGACAGGACGCCGTCGTACGACGTGATCTTGCCGTCGGTGATCTGGAGCAGCTCGGTGGACATGCCGAACTTGTGCGCCAGGGGCTGGAGCAGTTGCGTGCGGACCATCTTGGCCGCGCGCTCGACCGCGCCGCCGGACACCCAGGTGTGGCGGCCTCGGCAGCCCGCGCCCGCCGGCGGCTGGTCGGTGTCGACCTGGGCGATGTGGACCTCGTCGATGCCGAGGGTCTCCTGGACGATCTGCCGGGCGAGCGTGGAGAAGCCCTGACCGGTGTCCACGGCCGCGCACAGGACGGTGGCGATGCCGTCGTGGACTTTCACCGTGGCCGTCGAGACCTCGTCCGCGCCCTCGGCGCCGAGCATGTGCACCATGCCGAGGCCGTAGCCGACGCCACGGCGGACCGCGCCCGGCTCACCCGCGCCCTCGGGACCGCCCGGGAGCAGCCACTCCTCCTCGGGGGTGTCCTTGGGCAGCGCCGGGAGCGGGAACTCCTGGACGGCCTGCAGCAGTTCGGCCACCGGGGCCGGGCAGGTCACCGACTGGCCCGTCGGCAGCACATCACCCGTGGACATCACGTTCCGCATGCGCAGTTCGGCCGGGTCGATGCCCAGCTTCTTCGCCAGCTTGTCCATCTGCGCCTCGTACGCGGCGCACACCTGCATGGCGCCCTCGCCGCGCACATGTCCGGAGGGCGGGTTGTTGGTGCGTACGACCCAGCCCTCGATGAAGGCGTTGGGGATGACGTACGGCCCGCAGGCGAACGAGACGGCGGCGGCCAGGGCCTCCGAGGACGTGTCGGCGTACGCGCCCGCGTCGAGCAGGATCTGCGCCTCGACCTTGACCAGCTTGCCCTCGGCGTCCGCGTGGTGGCGGTACCGCAGGAGCGTGGGATGCCGGTGCGCGTGGCCCAGGAAGGATTCCTCGCGGGTCGCGGTCAGCTTGACGGGGCAGCCGGTCTTCAGCGCCAGCAGGCCGAGCGGGAGTTGGAAGCCCTGGTCCTCGCGGTCGGCGGTGGCGCCGGGGACGCCGGTGACGACGATCTTGACGCGGTCGGGTGCCAGGCCGTAGACGGCGGCGGCCGTGTCGCGGTCGGTGTGCGGGTCGGTGGAGGCCAGGTACAGCTCGACGCCGCCGTCGGGGCGGGGCACGGCGAGACCGGCCTCGGCGCCGATGGGGGCCGGGTCCTGGCGGCCGATGCGGTACTGGCCCTCGACGACGATCTCGCCGGAGGCGTTCGGGTCGCCGTGGCGCAGCGGGATGTGCCGGATCAGGTTGCCGTCGGGGTGCAGGGGCTCGGCCTCGAAGGACTGCTCCGGGTCGATGACCGGGTCGAGTACTTCGTACTCGACGATGACGGCGGCGGCGGCCATCCGCGCGGTGTCCGGGTGGTCGGCGGCGACGGCCGCGATGGGTTCGCCGTGGTGGCGTACCACCTCGGAGGCGAAGACGGGCCGGTCGATCTTGCCGCGGCCGTGCAGCGGGGTGCCCGGCACGTCCTCATGGGTGACGACGGCCCGTACGCCGGGCATCTCGCGCGCGTGGGACGTGTCGATGGACACGATGCGCGCGTGCGGGTGCGGCGAGCGCAGCACGGCGGCCCACAGCAGGCCCTCGGCCCACAGGTCGGCCGCGTACGGGAAGGTGCCCTCGGACTTGGCGCGCGCGTCGGCGGACGGCAGGGACGCGCCGAGGCCGTGCGGCAGTTGCTCGGGGGCGGGTGCGGCCTCCCCGGCTCCCACGGGCGCCGTGGTGACGGCTTCGTTGCTCACGCCTGGCCTCCGTCCTGACCGAACGACCGATCCTGACCGCCGTACGAATCGCCTTGACCGCCGTACGAATGGTCCTGACCGTCGTACGAGTTGTCGTGACCGGCGAATGACTGGCCCTGGCCGCCGTACGTCTCGTCCTGTCCGGCGAACGGCTGGCCCTGGCCGCCGTATGTGTCGTCCTGGCCGTTGAACGACATCCCCTGGCCGCCGTACGACTGGTCGGGGCCCAGCGCCGACGGGTCCTGCGCTCCCGGGGGGGCGGCCTGGGTGTCGTACGCCGTCCGGGCGTCGTACGCCGCCGGGTTGACGCCACCCGCGCCGGGGCCCGCCTGGTGCGGGATGCGTGCCTCGTCGGTGTCCGCGTCGGTCTCGTTCTCGGCGGCCGCGTGCGCCTCGCGTTCGGCGACGACCTCACGTACGGCCGCGAGGACGCCGCGGTAGCCGGAGCAGCGGCAGAGGTTGCCGCACAGCGCCTGGCGGGTCTCCAGGTCGGTGGGCGCGGGGTTGCCCTCCAGCAGGTCGTGCACGGTCATCGCCATGCCGGGCACGCAGAAGCCGCACTGCACGGCGCCGCACTTGGCGAGGGCCCGCTGTACGTCCGAGGGCTGCCCGTCGGCGGCGAGGCCCTCGACGGTGCGCACCTCGCTGCTCGCGGCGGTGACGGCGGGCACCAGGCAGGAGGCCACGAGCCGGCCGTCGACCTGCACGTTGCAGGCGCCGCACTCGCCCTGCGAGCAGCCGTCCTTGGCTCCCGCCAGGCCGAGCCGCTCGCGCAGCACGTAGAGCAGCGACTCGCCGATCCACGCCTCGGTGACGGGCCGGTCGGTGCCGTTGACGCGCAGGACGTACGAGGCGAGGGGGTGGTCGTCGTGCGGGGGCGGGGCGGGCTCGTCGGCGGTGGCCGTCTCGGCCTCGGCCCCGGTCCCGGGCTCGGGAGCCTCGGCGGCCGTCCCCGGCTCCTCGGCCGCGTCCTCGCCCGGCTCGCCCGTCTCCTCCGGCTCGGGAGTCTCCGGGCCCCGCTCACGGACCGGCTCCGAGGGTTCCTGGAGGGCCTCGGGGGCCTCCCCGGCGGTCTCGGGGTCCGGTTCGGCGTACGACTCGTCAGAGGGCTCCTCAGAGGCCTCGGCGACCTCTTCGGTGGAGCGCTCCGCGGGCGGCGGCGCGGTCCACGCCGTGCCGATCGCCTCCGTCGGCACCGGGGTCGGCGGTGTCGTCGGCGCGGGCGTCGTCGTGGCCCAGGGCGCGGGGGCGCCCCCGGGGAGCGTGGCGGGCGGGGTGCCGCCCCACTGCTCGACGAGCGCCGACGCACTGAACTCGCCCGATTCGTCCGGAAGATCACCTCCGGCGACCGGAATCGACCACTCCCCGGTCACATCGTGACCGGGAGCCGCGCTCTCCTGCTGCGCCGGCTCCTCGAACGTCCACTGCCCGGTCGCCCCGGGGTTGTACGTGAACCCGTCCTGCGTGGCGGGCTGCGGCTGCCCGGCGTTCGGGTCGTGCCACTGGGTGCCCTCGGCCGGCATCGCCCAGTGGCCCGTGCCGGACTGGTCGGTTCCGGCGGCGGGGTTGGCCTCTATGGGCGGCGGCACATAGCCGTGGCCCGGAGCGGCGAGCGGGCTGTCGGCGGCGAGGAGCGCGTCGATGCCCCCTTCGGGGAGCTGCACGAACGTCGTGGCGCCGTCGTCGTAGTCCCCCTGCGGCAGTCGCTCCCAGCCGCTCTGGCCGCCCTGCTGCGGGGTGCCCTCTCCGTGCTGGTCGTCGGTCACGACAGTGCCCTCCCCAGTGCTCGTCGGGCCAGCGCGGCGACGGTGCGCCGCAGGTGCAGTACGGCGGGCGGAAGCGGTGGTACGGAGCCGTCGACCTCGGGGGCCGGATCGGGGATGCAGGCGGCGGCGACGTACTCGCCGAAGGCCTGCAGAGCCTCGGGGACGAGCGTGCGCTCGCCGTCCCAGTCGATCAGCCCGGCGACCCAGGCCTCGGCGTCCAGAGGGCGCAGCGGCATCGGCGCTATGGCGCCGACGGCGCACCGCACTCCGCGCCGGGCGGGGTCGAGGACGAGGGCGACGGAGGCGAGCGCGCGGCCGGGGCCGGTGCGCCCGGTGGCCTTCAGGAAGACCTGCGGCGCGTGCAGCAGCGGCACGCGCACGTACCCGATGAGTTCTCCGGGGCGCAGCATCTCCATGCCGGCCAGCAGGTGCGAGACGGGCATCTCGCGGCGGGCCCCGCCCGGCCCCGCGATGATCAGCGTGGCCTCCAGGGCGGCCAGCACCGGCAGCGCGTCCCCCGTGGGGGCGGCCGTCGCGATGTTGCCGCCCAGGGTGCCCGCGTTGCGGATCTGCGGCGGTCCGGCGGCGCGCGCGGCGGCGGCGAGCGCCGGAATGAGCGCCGCGAAATCCGGGCGCCCCATCCGCGCGTGCGTCAGCCCGGCGCCGAGCAGGGCGTGTCCGTCCTGGTACTGCCAGCCGCGGATCTCGCTGATCCTGCCGAGCCCGACCAGCGCGGCGGGCCTGAGCTGCCCGGAGTTGACCGCGGCCATGAGGTCCGTGCCACCCGCCACCGGAACCGCCCAGGGCATGGCGGCGAGGGCCGCCACGGCCTCGTCCAGCGAGCCGGGCAGAGTCACGGCCTGCGCCGCCTGCGGTGCGTGCGTGGTCAAACCGGCTGCCCCTTCCCGCTGCCCCACCTGGTCCGCCTCTGTTGCGTACCGTACGTGCTGACAGGGCGGACGTGGCAACTCTGGCACATTCTCGCGAGGCCCGAACGCAGGGGTCCGCTAGGAGGCATTCGCCCACCTCATCCGAGGGATGGTCCGTTTTGGCACGGCATCACCCATGGGTGCG
Source organism: Streptomyces capitiformicae (assembly GCF_002214185.1). Lineage (NCBI taxonomy): Bacteria > Bacillati > Actinomycetota > Actinomycetes > Kitasatosporales > Streptomycetaceae > Streptomyces > Streptomyces capitiformicae. The sequence goes on from NZ_CP022161.1 coordinate 6,791,475, forward strand.
AATTGACACCCTTCCGTGATACTTGCGCCGCTTGTTCCCCGTGTCGCCACCGTCGCAGGGAACGCGCTCCCGGACGTAGGGGTTCGTCATCGCCTCACACGTTCGGGGGCGCCCCCTCGATCGGGCGTCCGAGCACGCCGGGCCGCCGCTGCCACGGACGCGGCCCGGAAGGCGGCCGATAACCGACCCCCAGGGCGTCGAGCACCCGGTAGTGCACCGTCATCCGGCGCTCGAAGTCCGCGACGTCCCGCTCGGCGGGCGCCGGCAGACGACTCCAGGCCACCTCGGCGAAGGCCGCCAGACGCGGGAACGTCTGGTAGTCCACGCGCGCGGGGTCCTCCATCACCTCGGTCCACACGTTGGCCTGCGTGCCCAGCACGTGCCGCGCCTCATCCGGCGTCAACTCCGGTGGAACCGGCTCGAACCGATAGACATCCTCCAGGGTGCGTACGTAGCCGATCGGCACCGGCTCGTCCGGACCGCCGTCCTGACGGTGGTCCAGGTACACCTGCTGCTCGGGACACATGACCACGTCGTGACCCGCGCGGGCCGCCGTGATGCCGCCGGCGTAACCCCGCCAGGACGACACGGCGGCCCCCGGCGCGAGGCCGCCCTGAAGGATCTCGTCCCATCCGATCAGGCGACGCCCGCGCTCCGTCAGCCAGTTGTCGAAGTGCCGGACGAACCACGACTGCAACTCGTCCTCGTCGGCGAGCCCCAGCTCCCGGATGCGCGCCTGGGCGGTGGCCGACGCCTTCCACTGGTCCTTGGCGCACTCGTCGCCGCCGATGTGCACGAAGGCCGAGAACGGGGCGGCGTCGGCGGGAAACAACTCCAGGACTTCCTCCAGGACCCCCTCGTAGAAGCGCAGGGTGTTGTCAGTGGGGGCGAGTACGTTTTTGTTGATGCCCCAGGTGTCCCAGACGGTGAGGGAGGTCGTGTCGATGACGTCGGTGTTGCCGAGTTCCGGATACGCGGCGATGGCGGCCTGGCTGTGTCCCGGGATGTCGATCTCGGGGACCACGCTGATATACCGCTCGGCCGCGTACGCGACGATCTCGCGGATGTCGTCCTTCGTGTAGTAACCGCCGTGCGGCTTCTCCTCCCAGAGGGGCGATGCGCGATGGCCGAATTTCGTGCGCGCCCGCCAGGAACCGACCTCCGTCAGCCTCGGGTAACGCTCGATCTCGATCCGCCAGCCCTGGTCGTCCGTCAAGTGAAAGTGGAGGACGTTGAGTTTGTGCGCGGCCATCAGATCCAGATAGCGCAGCACCTGGTCCTTGGGGAGGAAGTGCCGGGCCACGTCGAGCAAGAGGCCGCGCCAGGGGAAGCGGGGGGAGTCCTCGACGGTGACCTCGGCGATGTCCCAGTCCTTGCCGGGACGCAGCGGGGCCCGGCGGAAGGCGTCGGGACCGAGCAGTTGCCGGAAGGTCTGCGCGCCCCAGAAGACACCGGCTGGGCTGCCGCCCTGGATCAGGTGATCGGCGCCGTCGACGACGACGCGGTAGCCCTCCGCCGGCAGCTCCGGATCGATGCCCAGCGCGAGGCGGTACGGGAAATCGCCGCCCTCCGGGAAGGGGTAGCCGGTCGCCACCCCGATCGTCGCCCGCAGCCGGCGCGCGACGCCCTCGGTGCCGGGGCCCGCCTCCAGCCGCGTCTCCTCGTCCAGGCGCCCGTAGCCGGGCTGATTCCAGAAGATGCGCTCGGGCGCCGGAATCAGTTCCGTTCCCGTGGGATGGGTTGGCTGAGTCATGTCAGTCCTTCACCGCTCCGCCCAGTCCGGAGACCAGTCGTCGCTGTACGAGTACGAAGAAGATCAGCACCGGAATGGTCATCACCGTGGACGCCGCCATCACGCCGCCCCAGTCCGGCTCTTCGGGCTTGTAGAACACCAGGAGGGCCATCGGCAAGGTCGACTGGGACGTGTCGCTGATGATGAACGACTTGGCGAACAGGAAGTCGTTCCAGGCCGAGATGAAGGAGAAGACACTCGTGGCCACCAGCCCCGGGAAGACCAGCGGGAAAAGGATCTGCCACAGGAATCGCGAACGGCTCGCACCGTCGAGGTGGGCGGCCTCCTCCAGCGCCTCCGGTACGGCCTTCACAAAGCCCCGCAGCATCCAGATCGCGAAGGGCAGGGAGAAGGCGATGTGAGGCAGGATCAACGAACCCAGGGTGTTGAGTTGGCCGAAGTCCCGCATCAGGAAGAACAGGGGGATGGTCAGCGCCTCCACGGGCACCATCTGGGCGATCAGAAACATGATCAACAAGGTGGTCCGGAAACGGAAGCGGAATCGCGTCACCGCCGTCGCCGCGAGAAACGCGATCAGCGCCGAGGCGATCACGACCGTGCAGGCGACGACAAGGCTGTTGACGAAGTAGCGGCCGAATTCCTGCTGCCCGAAGACCCGGCGGAAGGAATCCAGCGTGGGCGCGAGCGTCCAGGGCCGCGCCTCGCTGGACTCGATCTCCCCCGCCGGTTTGAACGCGCTCAGCACCATCCAGTACAGCGGGAACGCCACCACGGCCGCGATGACCAGGGCGGACGCTTCCGCGGCGAGCCGCCAGGGCCGACGTACCAGCGAATTCACAGTTCCTCTCCCTGCGTGCGGAGCAACCGCAAATAGACCAGGGTGATCACCAGCAGAATCAGCAGCATCACCACACCGATCGCCGAGCCGAGGCTGTACTGGGAGGACGCGAAGGCCTTCTGGTAGGCGTATACGTTCAGTACGAGGTTCTGCCGGGCGATACCGCCGCCGTTCGTCATCACATAGATCTGGGTGAAGATCTTGAAGTCCCAGATGACCGACTGAATGGTGACGACGACGAGGATCGGCCGAAGCATCGGCGCCAGCACCGACCGCCAGATCCGCCACTGCGAGGCCCCGTCCAGCGCGGCCGCCTCCAGCACCTCCGCCGGTACGGCACGGATCCCCGCGTACACCGTCACCATCACGAACGGAAAGGAGCACCACACCACTTCGAGCAGCACGAGGAAGAACGCGCTGTACCGCCCGTACGTCCAGGAGTGGTCCCCCAGCCCGAGGATCCGGTTGACCGGCCCGAAGTCGGGGTCGAACAGCAACAGCCACACCGTGGACCCGGTGACGGCAGGCGTCGCCCATGCCCCCAGCGCCGCCAGCATCAACGCGAGACGGGGCAAGGCCCGCACCCGCGTCAACAACACCGCGAGGGCACACCCCACGGCCAACGTCGACACCACACAGGCCGCCGCGAACACGACGGTGGCCAGCAAAACCCGCCAGAACTCGCCATCCCCGAAGAGTGCGGCGTAATTGCCGAACCCCTGGAAGCTGGTCGGTTCCCCGCCGCTGACCTGCACCTGGGTGTACTCCAGGAAGGAGATCAACCCGAGCTGGTAGATGGGGTAGACGAGCAGCCCACCAAGGACGACCAGGGCGGGGGCGAGATATATCCACGGGGTCCAGTTGCTGAAGGGACGCGCCGGCGTCACCCGGCGGAGCCAAACGCGTCGTTCATCTGCCGAGCCGCGTCCCCTGACGCCTCAGCCACATTCTTCTTGCCGCTGACGACCTCCTGGAACATCGTCGGCAGCACGAGCGCCGCGTCGATCTGCGCCCACGCGGGCGACGCGGGCACGAACTTCGTCCCGGACGACAGCGTCTTCACGAAGGGCTCGATGAACGGCTCCTCCTTCGCGGCCTCGGTCCGTACGTCGGTGTACGTCGGCAGGAAGCCCATCGCGTCGAAGAGTTCACCCTGCGTCTCCTTCGAGGCCAACCGCTTCATCAGGTCGACGGCGAGAGTGCGGTGCGTGGTGCTGTTCAGTACGCCGATGTTGTTGCCGCCGGCGAACGCCGGGGCCACCGAGCCCGACTCGACGCCCGGCAGCGGTACGACCGCGTACTTGCCCTTCACCTTGCCGGCCTCCACGGCGGCGTGACTGAAGTCACCGCCGATCGCCATGCCCGCCTTGCCCGCGGCGAACGCGGTGACCGTGTCGTTGCCGCCCATGCCCGCGCACTTGGCGGCGGGGCAGTTGTCGTCGCCGAACAGCGAGGTGTACGCCTTGATGCCCTTCTGGGCGGCGGCGCTGTCGATGGTCGCGGCGTACGAGCCGCCCTTGCCCTCGGCTATCTCGCCGCCGTTGGCCCAGACGAACGGCATCGCACCGTAGGTGTAGGCGCCGCCGACGACGAGCCCGTACAGGTCGGGCTTCGCGGCACGGATCTGCTTGGCGGTGGCGATCAACTCGTCCTGGGACTTCGGGGGTTCGAGGCCGAGTTCCGCGAAGACGTCCGTGCGGTAGTACAGGGCGCGCACGCCCACGAAGAAGGGGGCCCCGTAGATCTTGCCGTCGACCGTCACGGACGTCCTGGCGGTCGGGTCGGAGTCCTTGGCCTCGGACCAGTCGTTGAACTCGGTGGTGACGTCGGCGAGTCCGCCGTCCTTCACATAGCCGGCGGTGTCCGTGTTGCCGTACTCGATGACGTCCGGGGCGCTCTTCGGGTCGTTGAAGGCGGCCTTGATGCGCTGCGCGCGGGTCTCGACAGGGATGTACTCGACCTCCACCTTCGCGCCGTCGTGCGCCTTCTGGAAGGCCGCGACGACCTGGTCGACGACCTTCTCCTTCGGCGCGTTGCTGACCTCCTGGAAGAGCCAGACCCGGAGGGTGCCGGTCTTCTCGTCCTCCTTGGCGGAGGAGTTGTCGGAGGTCTGGGGGGCGCAGGCGGTCAGTCCGGCGAGGGCCAGGGCGGCGACGGGCGCGGCGAGTCTTGCGGAGAGTTTCATGAGCGAGGTCCTCCGGTGGGGGTAAGCGGAGCGTTGCATTCTCTGCAACGAGCGTTTTGCTCTCTACAACACACGGAGGCTAGGGACTACATGAACATGCCCACAAGAGGTCTCAACCACCTTGTGACTCGGGAGGCCCCGAAAACAGAACGCGAGCCCCTGTCGCAGGGGCTCGCGAACGAATCGGCCCGGCGGGCCGAGCTTTTGGGCGAACGGAGTTACTTCTTGCCGTCGTCGTCTCCCCCACCCGCGCCCAAGGACTCGAAGATCTCCTTGCACATGGGGCACACGGGGTACTTCTTCGGGTCACGGCCGGGGACCCACACCTTGCCGCACAACGCCACGACGGGCGTGCCGTCGAGGGCGCTCGCCATGATCTTGTCCTTCTGGACATAGTGGGCGAAGCGCTCGTGGTCACCATCGCCGTGCGACGTCTGCGGCGTCGGTTCGACGAGGGTCCCCGTACCAGTACCGCGCTCGGGCTCAAGAGTGCTCATGACTGCAAGGGTACTGAAGCTCACACGCATCAGTTGAGCGAAGGGTCGTCCGGGTACGTGGCGACCATCGCCAGTTCGCTCCGCTGGCGGCGCAGGACCTCTCGCCAGAGTCTCTCCGGGGAGGGCGAGGAGACGTCGCCGGGCTCGGACTCGACGACGTACCAGGCGCCCTCGACCAGCTCGTCCTCCAGCTGGCCAGGGCCCCAGCCCGCGTACCCGGCGAAGATGCGCAGGGAGCCGAGCGCGGAGGCGAGCAGTTCCGGTGGGGCCTCCAGGTCGACGAGGCCGATCGCGCCGTACACGCGCTTCCAGCCGAGCGGGGACCGGTCCACGGAGCCGCCGCCCGGGATGACGGCGACCCCGAGCGCGGAGTCCAGGGAGACCGGGCCGCCCTGGAATACGACGCCGGGTTCACCGGTGAGTTCCGCCCAGCCCTCCAGGATGTCGCCGACGTCCACCGGGGTGGGGCGGTTGAGGACCACCCCGAGCGAGCCCTCCTCGTCGTGGTCGAGGAGCAGCACCACAGCGCGGTCGAAGTTCGGGTCCGCCAGGGCGGGCGTGGCCACGAGCAGCCGCCCTGTGAGCGAGGACACCTCGGTCATGCCAGACATGATCCCTCATCCTCCCCGCGCGCGGGGAGCCAATGCGGGTAGCCGTGTGAATGCAGCCATGAATTCGAGGAGCGGCCTGGTAAGGACTCGTTTGAGGGTGGTGGTGGGAGACGGGCGGGCACACCGGTGCGGACCCCGCGCACATCCGCCACGGTGACCCCATGTGCCCGGCGGTGAACGGTTCGTGTTGTGGCGAACCCATGACGTGGCTGAGAAGTACTTGGGCTTACGGAAGGGGGGTAGGCGGCGATTACGCTAGCTCTTCGGCTCACGCCGCACCGCCACCCGCACAACGGGTCGACCGGTCGGCTCCCCCCAGGCCGAAACTCCCTCTGCCCAACTCCACGGAACGCGAGATTCATGACCGTCAACGGCTCTGACGACGTACTGCTTGTCCACGGCGGCACCCCGCTCAGTGGCGAGATCCGTGTCCGCGGTGCGAAGAACCTCGTACCCAAGGCCATGGTCGCCGCGCTGCTCGGCAGCGGTCCGAGCCGGCTGCGCAATGTTCCCGACATCCGCGATGTGCGGGTCGTACGCGGACTGCTGCAGCTGCATGGTGTAACGGTCCGCCCGGGTGAGGAGCCGGGCGAGCTGGTGATGGACCCGACGAACGTGGAGAGCGCGAACGTCGCCGACATCGACGCCCACGCGGGTTCGAGCCGCATACCCATCCTCTTCTGCGGCCCCCTTCTGCACCGCCTCGGCCACGCCTTCATACCCGGTCTCGGCGGCTGTGACATCGGCGGCCGGCCGATCGACTTCCACTTCGAGGTGCTGCGGCAGTTCGGCGCGAAGATCGAGAAGCGGGCGGACGGACAGTACCTGGAGGCGCCGCGGCGGCTGCGGGGTACGAAGATCCAGCTGCCGTACCCGTCCGTCGGCGCGACGGAGCAGGTGCTGCTGACCGCCGTCCTCGCGGAGGGCGTGACGGAACTCTCGAACGCGGCGATCGAGCCGGAGATCGAGGACCTCATCTGCGTCCTGCAGAAGATGGGCGCCATCATCGCGATGGACACCGACCGCACGATCCGCATCACCGGTGTCGACTCGCTCGGCGGCTACAACCACAAGGCCCTCCCGGACCGTCTGGAGGCCGCCTCCTGGGCTTCCGCCGCCCTGGCGACCGAGGGCGACATCTACGTCCGGGGCGCCCAGCAGCGCTCGATGATGACGTTCCTGAACACGTTCCGGAAGGTGGGTGGCGCCTTCGAGATCGACGACGAGGGCATCCGCTTCTGGCACCCCGGCGGCCAGCTGAAGTCGATCGCCCTGGAGACGGACGTCCACCCCGGTTTCCAGACCGACTGGCAGCAGCCCCTGGTCGTCGCCCTGACGCAGGCCACCGGCCTGTCGATCATCCACGAGACGGTCTACGAGTCCCGCCTCGGCTTCACGTCCGCCCTGAACCAGATGGGCGCGCACATCCAGCTCTACCGCGAGTGCCTCGGCGGCTCGAACTGCCGCTTCGGCCAGCGCAACTTCCTGCACTCCGCCGTCGTCTCCGGCCCCACCAGGCTCCAGGGCGCCGACCTGGTCATCCCCGACCTCCGAGGCGGCTTCTCGTACCTCATCGCGGCGCTGGCGGCCCAGGGCACGTCCAGGGTCCACGGCATCGAACTCATCAACCGCGGCTACGAGAACTTCATGGAGAAGCTCGTGGAACTGGGCGCGAAGGTCGAGCTGCCCGGAAAAGCCCTCGGCTGACACCGGCAGCATCACCCCCGGCCCCCCTCACGACCCTCCGTCCCGAGCAGGCCGCGTACATCGGCGTCGAGGTCGAGGGCCCGTACAAGCCGGACCACTACCGCTACTGACCCACGGAGGCGAGCAGTGCCACGCATCTCCGACGTGCTCGCCGCCGGCGTGCGCTCCTACTCCTTCGAGTTCTTCCCGGCCAAGACGGAGAAGGCCGAACAGCGGTTGTGGGAGTCCATCCGGCGGCTCGAATCGCTACACCCCACCTTCGTCTCCGTGACGTACGGCGCGGGCGGATCCTCCCGCGAGCGCACGGTGGAGACGACCCGTCGCATCGCCCGGGAGACCACGCTCACGCCGGTCGCGCACCTCACCGCCGTGGAGCACTCCGCGGCGGAGCTGCGCCACATCATCGGCCAGTACGCGGACGCCGGGGTACGCGACATCCTCGCGCTGCGGGGTGACCCGCCGGGCGACCCCATGGGGGAGTGGCGCCCGCACCCGGAGGGGCTCACCCACGCCGACGAACTGGTCCGTCTCATCCGGTCCTGCGGGGACTTCGGTGTCGGAGTCGCCGCGTTTCCCGAGCGGCACCCTCGCTCGCCCGACTGGGAGAGCGAGATCCGTCACTTCCGCCGCAAGTGCGAGGCCGGGGCCGACTATGCCGTCACCCAGATGTTCTTCCACGTCGAGGACTATCTCCGGCTCCGCGACCGGCTGTACGAGCAGGGCTGCCGGGTTCCGGTGATCGCCGGGATCATGCCCGTCACCCAAGTCCGTCAGATCGAGCGTATGGCGCAGCTGAGCAACGCGGTGTTCCCGCAGCGGCTCGCCGAACGGTTGCACGCGGTGGAGGACGATCCGGCCGCCGTGCGCGAGATCGGAGTGGAGTACGCGGCGCACATGTGCGAGCGACTGCTCGAAGAGGAGGCACCCGGACTGCACTTCATCACGTTGAACAACTCCACCGCGACCCTGGAGATCTACCAGGGCCTCGGCCTGGCCGGGATACGGGAGGCGGCGTGACCGTCACCGACCTCCCCGTGCTGGTGGTGGGAGGCGGACTCACGGGTCTGGCGGCCGGGGCGCTGCTGTCCCGGCACGGTCTGCCGGTCCGGGTCGTGGACCGTCGGCCGCAGCTCTCGCGGCATCCACGTGCCCGCGGACTCCACCCGGGGGCGATGGAGGTCATGCGCGTGCTCGGCCTGGAGGAGACCATCCGCTCCACTCCCTCCGCGGTGGCCCTGGCGCACAACGACACCGTCATCACCACCACCTCGCTCGCCGGCCGGGAGCTGGCGAGCCTGCGGGCCCCCTACTTCATGGGCGGCAGGAGAGAGCTGGGCGGGCTCTCTCCCACCGGGTGGTGCCAGTGCCACCAGGCCGAGGTGGAGCCCATCCTGCGCGGCCGTGCGCGGGAGCTGGGCGCGCGGGTGGACCACGGCATCGAGATGACCGACTTCCACCAGGACGGCGAGCGGGTCGTGGTCACCCTGAAGAGCGTCGATGACGGCGCCGAGGAGACGCTGAGCGTGGGCCATCTCATCGCCGCGGACGGCGCGCGCAGCGGGGTCCGGGAGCGGTTGGGCATCCCGTTCGACGGCACCGGACCATTCGGCCGCTTCGCCAACATCCACTTCCGGGCGGACCTGACCGCGCCTCTCGGCGACCGCCGGTTCATCATGGCCTACGTCTTCAACGAGCGGGTCAGAGGCGGGCTGATGCCGCTGGACAACGCCGAGAACTGGCTGCTGCACCTCATCGTCGACCCGGACGACGGAGAGGAACTCCCCTCCGCCGAGCAGTGCCGCGCCTTCGTACGCGCGGCGGCCGGGATCCCGGACCTGGCCGTGGAGATCCTGGGCGTCGCCCCCTGGGAGGCGTCCGCCCGGATCGCGGGCCGGTTCCGCGAGGGGCGCGTCCTGCTCGCCGGTGACGCCGCCCATGTCATGCCGCCCACCGGCTCGTTCGGAGCGAACACCGGCATCCTGGAGATGCACAACCTCGCGTGGAAGCTGGCCGCGGTGCACGCCGGGCAGGCCTCCGAGGCTCTCCTGGACACCTACGAGGCCGAGCGCCGGCCCGCCGCGGCGGCCACGGTCGAACAGGCCGTGCTGCGCAACCGGGACCGCCGGCGGCTGGCCGACGCGCCGGAGTCCGCCCCGGACCAGCGGATCGTCCCCGACCCGGTGGTCTGGTTCGGCGCCTGCTACGGCCCCGGCGAGGGGTCCTGGGCCGCGCGGCCCGACGGCCGGCCCGGTACCCGGGCTCCGCACGTGCCGTGGCCGGCGCCGGATCCGGAGACCCGGTCTGCCCCCGGACCGCGCTCGGCGGGGGGCTCGGTGCTCGACCTGTTCGGCCTTCGGTTCGTGCTGCTCACCGGGACCGGGCCGGCCGCGACCGGATGGCATGCGGCTGCCGGGCGGCTTCCGGTGGACGTCCACCGGCTGCCCGACGCCGCCGCGTGCGCGGCCTACGGCATCGCGACCGACGGAGCGGTGCTGGTCCGACCCGACGGCTATGTGGCCTGGCGGTCCCGGACAGCCGTACCCGACCCGGTGACGGCCGTCGAGCAGGCCCTGGCCGCCGTACTGCGCCCCTGAACAGCCGGACAGCGGACAGACGGGCGCCCTCCTCCGCTCCCGCCGGAGGAGGGCGCCCGCCTTGTCGGCGGCCTATCCCGGGTGTTCGACGATGACGGCGGCGTCCTTGGCGCCGTCCCCGGCGGCGACCACCGCCGCGAATCGCTCCCGCACCGTGTCCAGGACCGGCAGGGCGAGTCCGCTCTCATGGGCCGCGGCCGTGGCGACCCGGATGTCCTTCTCCATCAGATCGGCGCGGAAGAAGGCCGGTTCGTAGGAGCTGTCGCGCATCAGGGCTGCCCGGAACCGCATCACCAAGGAGCTGAAGCCGCTCTCCGCTATGGAGGTGATGAGCTGTTCCCGGTCCAGGCCGGCGGCGACGCCGTAGGCGACGGCCTCGGCCATCGAGGCGACCTGGGCGCCGAGCAGAAGGTTCAGGATGAGCTTCATGCTCGTCGCCGTGCCCGGAGCGCCCAGGTGGAGCACCTGTGAGCCGATCGTCTCCAGCACCGGCCGTACCTCGGCCAGGTCCTCCTCGGCGCCCGACACATAGACGCGCAGCGCACCCTCACGGGCCTGCAGCGGATTTCCCACCACGCAGGCCTCGACACGGCGCAGCCCCTTGGCGGCCAGCCGGTCGGCCGCCTCCCGGGCGTAGCCGGGGGAGACGGTGGAGGTGTCGACGATCAGCGCACCCGGGGCCAGCGCCGGAACGACCCGGCCGAAGAGCACCTCGTCGACCGCCTGTTCGTCGCTGAGACTCAGCAGGACGACTTGGTGCCCTTCGGCGGCGTGCTCCGGAGAGTCGGCGAGGACGGCTCCGGCCTCGACCAGTGGATCGGCTTTCGCGGCGGTCCGGTTGAACACGGTGAGCCGGTATTCGCAGCTCAGCAGCCGATGCGCCATGCCGCTGCCCATGTTGCCGAGGCCGATGAACGCCAGCTGACGGTGATTCATGACAAAACTCTTCTCCTTCGGTACGTCAGTACGCGGCGTCGACCTCGTAGACGGCGAACGGCGCGAATGCGCGGGTGTCGCGGAAGGGCCGTAGCGGGGCGGTGTCCTGACGGTGGTCGGCCCCCCGCTCCCAGCGCTGGAACGCGGCCATGGACTCCCAACGGCTCATCACCGCCAGAGCGGTGGGGTCGGCGGGGCTGCGCAGCAGCTCGTTGCCGAGCATGCCAGGCACCCCCGCCAGCCGCTCGCTCACCAGGTGGTAGGCGGTCCGGACCTCGGCGAGCTGCTCCTCGTCGTACGCGGCCTGGTAGACGATGACCCGGACCTCAGCGGGCACGGCCGGCCGCCTCGCCGTCGATGTGCGTGACGAGCTCCATCGTGTGGAAGGACCCGTTCTTCCGGAACGGGTGCAGCGTGGAGCGGTGCTCCAGGTGCGCGGGGCTGTTCTCGAACTCCCGGAACCGCGGCTCGTCCAGCCAGTCGCTGACGATGTAGTACGTGCTTTCCTCGCCGGCGGCCCGGGACAGCGACTGCCCCACGTTGGCCGGGTGCCCGGTCACCGCGTCGGTCCCCTCGTGCCAGGCCCGCTCGAAGTCGGCCTCCTTGCCCGGCTCGATCTCCATGCGCAGCATCACCCGGAAGGTCATCAGGAGATCCCCCCGTCGACGCCGATGGTGTTGCCGGTGACATAGCGGGACAGGTCACTGGCGAGCCACAACACGGCGCCCGCCACCTCGTCGGGGGTGCCGAGCCTGCCGAGGGCGGTCTTGGCGCCGTACCGCTGGGCCATGAGAGTGCGCTGGTCCTCGGGCAGCGCGTGGAAGTTCTCGGTCTCGATGACACCCAGGGCGACCACGTTGAACCGGATGCCCTTCGGCCCGAACTCCTTGGCCAGCGAGCGGTTGAGCCCCACCAGCGCCGCCTTGGTCGCCGTGTAGTGGGAGCGCAGCGGGATACCCGCCTCGATGGCCCGCGAGCCTATGCTGACCACCGAGGAGCCCTCGCCCAGCAGCGGCAGCGCGTGCTGGATCACCAGATGGGCGCCGGTGACATTGGTGGTGAAGATCCGCTGCCACTCCTCCAGCGACAGCTCGGTGTAGGGGATGTGGCTGATCGTGCCGGCGTTGTTGACGACCAGGTCGAGCCGGCCGTACCGGTCCTTGACCCGTTCCAGCAGCTCGGCGATCTCCGCCGGCTGGGAGAGGTCGGCGCGCAGTACGTGGTGGTCGCCGCCGGTCTCCTTGAGTTCGGCCTCCAACGAGGTGACGTACTCGCTCTCGTTCTGGTAGCAGGTGATGACGTCGACGCCCGCACGGGCGAGGGCGAGGACGACGCCCCGGCCGACCCCGCGGGTGCCGCCGGTGACCAGGGCTTTCTTGCCCCGAAGTGCGAGATCCATGATTCCTCCACGGTGAACATGACGGTGGGACGGAGGGAAGGCGGTGGGTCACAGCAGAACGGCGAGCGCGGCACAGTTCACCAGCAGCGCGGCGATGGTGAGCAGGCTGCGCCTGCGGTTCCAGGCACCCCAGTCGTGCCGGGGGTCCCGGTCCGCGAAGTCCGCGGGCAGGTTGTCCGGGTCGAGGGTGCGCATCCACCGGTTGACCGGGACGTTCTTGGCGACCGAGATGACGGCCGTGGCCGCGGCGAGCACGGCGGCCACGGCGAACGCGGCCCGTGCGACCGGCTCCGGAGCCAGGAACGCCAGGGCCACGTCGCAGACGACGGTGCCGATCAGACAGACCGGCATCGCCGGGTCGTACCGGGTCCCGAAGAACGCGTGGGCGTGCACGTACCGGTCGGCGGGCAGCGAGGCCAGATAGGGGAAGCCGCCCAGCTGGGTGCCGAACAGCACCCCGGCCGCGAGCCCGTTGAGCAGCAGGACCAGGGGAGTGAGAAACGCGAACACGAGGCCCCCTCAGCGGGTGAGGGCGCGCGCGGCGGCCTCGACCTTCTCCTTGATGAGCGCCATCTGCACCTTGGTGTTGCGGTTGAGGTGCTCGGTCATCGCCTCGTCGGTGGCGGGCGCCTGCGGCTTCATATGGAAGTCCTGGACCCAGCGCATCCGCACGCCCCCGCCGGGTTCCTCCGTGTACTCCCAGTAGATCTTCATGTAGTCGAACGGGCCGGTCTCCACCCGCTCGGCCCGCACGGTCCGGGCCTCGGGGTCACCGGTCCGCCGGGACACCCAGCTCCAGACGTTGCCGTCCTCGTCCGGGTGCATGGTGAGCCGGAAGACCACGGTCTCGCCGTCACGCTCCAGCACCTCGGCGGAGGCGTACTCGCTGAAGAGAGCGGGCCAGTTCGGCACGTCGTTGGTCATCTGCCACACCACGTCCATGGGGGCGTCGATGACGATGTGGTTGTCGGTGTGTCCAGCCATCGTCGTTCTCCTAACCGTTGTCGTCACGGTCGTCAGGGTGGTTCACGGTGCCGCCGCCGACCTCGCCGTCAGCGGCCCAGCACCAGGGCCGAGGTGAAGCCGCCGTGGCCGCGCGCCAGCACCAGGGCATGGCGCAGCGGCAGCTGTCGGGGACCGTCGGTGACCAGGTCGATCTCGAGGCCGGGCGCCGGCCGGCGGGTGCCGGTGGTCGGCGGGACGACTCCGTCGCGCAGGGCGAGCAGCGCCGTGGCCACGTCGAGTGGTGCGCCCCCGCCGTAGAGCCGCCCGGTGAGCGTCTTCGGCGCCGTGACCGGGACCGCCGAGGGCCCGAAGAGCGCCGCGAGGGCCTCGGCCTCCGCGCGGTCGTCGGCGGGCAGCCCGGCGGCGTCGGCGAAGACCACGTCGATGTCCCCGGGGGCCAGCCGTGCTGCCCGCAGGGCCTGCTCGGCCACCCGGCGAAGTGCCCGGGGCCGCCCCGAACCGGGCGGCGGGTCGAACCCGGCGGCGTGGCCGAGCACCCTTCCGTAGCCCGGTCCGGCCCCTCGCGCCTCGGCGGACTCGGCGCTCTCCAGGACCAGGATCGCCCCGCCCTCGCCGGGGACGTACCCGCGGGCCTCGGCGTCGAAGGGCAGATAGGCCCGGCCCGGGTCCTGGGAGGTGGAGAGCCTGCCGGTCGAGAGCTGCGCGGTGAGGCCGTACGGGCACAGCGAGGCGTCCGTGCCGCCGGTGAGCACCAGCCGGGCGCCCTTGTCGGTCAGCCGCTTCGCCTGCGCGACGGCGTCGAGCCCGCCGGCCTGCTCACAGGCCAGCACCCCGCACGGACCGCGCATCTTGTGACGGATGGACAGTTGTCCGGTGGTAGCCGCGTAGAACCAGGCGATGGACTGGTAGGCGCCCACCCAGGAGGGATCGTGCTGGTAGAGCGCGGTCATCTCCCGCTGCCCGAACTCCGTGCCGCCCGAGGACGAGGAGGTCACCACGGCCATCTCGTACTCGGGAAGCGCGGACGGGTCGACCTCGGCGTCCGTGAGCGCCTCCTCGGCGGCCGCGAACGCCAGATGCGTCCAGTGATCGGTCTGGGAGACCAGCCGGTTGGGCCGCACGGCGCTCCCGGCGTCGAACCCCGGTACCTCGCCCGCCAGTTGGACCGGGTACCCGGACGGGTCGAAGCGCTCGATCCGGCTGATCGCCGACTTGCCGGCGAGCACCGCGGACCAGTGGGCCTCGACCCCGATACCGGTGGGGGCGGTGATGCCGATGCCGGTGATCACCGGCGCGGCGGTCTGTGCGGCCGTCATGCCCCGCTCCTTCCGGCCGCCGCGGCCGCCGTGCCCGGGCGGGCCAGCAGCATCGCGGTCTGGAACCCGCCGAATCCGCTGCCGACGCTCAGCACCACGTCCATCGCGTGATCACGGGCGGTGAGCGGCACATAGTCCAGGTCGCACTGCGGGTCGGAGTTGTGCAGGTTCGCCGTCGGCGGCACGACCTGTCGCTGCAGGGCGAGCGCGCAGGCCGCCACCTCGATGGAGCCGATGGCCCCGAGCGAGTGGCCGACCATCGACTTGATGGAGCTCACCGGGATGTCGTAAGCGTGCTCTCCCAGGCTCCGCTTGAACGCCGCCGTCTCGTGCCGGTCGTTCTGCTTGGTGCCGGAACCGTGGGCGTTGATGTAGTCCACGGCCGTCGGGTCGAGCCGTGCCTGGTTCAGGGAGACCGAGATCGCCTCGGCCATCTCCCGGCCGTCGGGCTTCAGCCCCGTCATGTGGTACGCGTTGCTGCGCCCGGCGAAGCCGACGATCTCGCCGTAGATCCGGGCGCCGCGAGCCTCGGCGGCCTCCCGCTCCTCCAGGACCAGCACGGCCGACCCCTCGGCGAGGACGAAGCCGTCCCGGTCGCGGTCGAAGGGCCGGGATGCGTGCTCCGGATCGGCGTTGTTCGGAGTCGTCGCCTTGATCGCGTCGAAACACGCCGAGGTGATCGGCGAGAGCGGGGCGTCCGTGGCGCCGGCGAGCGCCACGTCCGCACTGCCCTCCTCGATCAGCTGCACGGCGTGGGCGATCGAGTCCAGACCTGAGGTGCAGCCCGTGGAGACCAGGGCGACCGGCCCCTCGGCGCCGACCTCCCAGGCCACCTCGGCGGCCAGGGTGCTGGGCACCATGTAGCCGTACAGGTGCGGTACGCCGTACTCGTGGTCCACGAGCCACTTCCGACCGCGGTCGCTGAGGACGACGTACTCCTCCTCAAGCCCCATGGTGCAGCCGACGGCGCTGCCGATGCTGACGGTGATCCGCTCGGGCGGGAGCGCGGCGAGGTCGAGTCCGCTGTCCTCCAGAGCCTCCCGGGCGGAGACCACGGCGAACTGCGCGGCACGGTCCATCCGCCGCACCTGCCGGGAGTCGAGCCCCGCGGCGGCCGGGTCGAAGTCGACCTCCGCGGCGACCTGCGAACGGAAGGGAGCCGGGTCGAAGAGGCTGATCCGCCGGGTGGCGGTGCGCCCTTCGGACAGCAGCTCCCAGAACGCCTCCCGGCCCACCCCGCCCGGCACGACCGCACCGATACCGGTGATGACGGCCCGTCGGCTCACGGTGCCCCACCCACATCCGGGTTGGACTGCTCGGGGTGCTGGGCGGTCTCGGTGTCCACGTGGCCGAGCTCGGGACGCGGCGCCAGCGGTGACAGATGGAAGGCGCACCTCGCGGTGGTGTCGCCGACGTTGACCAGCCGGTGCCTGACACCGATCGGGACGAGCAGCGAGTCCCCGGGGGCCAGTTCGATCGGTTCGCCGTCCAGCGTCATCCGCAGATCGCCGCTGATGACGTGGAGGAACTCCTCGGAGTACGGGTGGTAGTGCTCGGTGACGAAGTCGCCGGGCTCCAGTGTCACGACCCCGCCGAAGCCCGAGGTGCAGCCGACGGTCTTGGGGCTGAGGGTGACCCGGATGTCGCCGCCGCGCTTGGTGTTGGCCGCGACCTCGTCCGCGGAGACCTTCACGGTCCGGGTGATGGCGGTGGTCACTGGATCCGCCCTCCGTCCTTGGTCCAGATGTAGAAGGGCTCGGCCATCGCGTCCTTGGGCTCCTTCCAGTCGGGGTCGTAGGGCTCCACGCAGGCGGCGAGCCGGGTGTTGATGTCGTCGTAGAGCGGGTGGCTGCGGGCCCGGTAGAGGTTGCTCGTGATGTCCTCGTCGGCCTCGACCAGGTGGAAGTAGAGCCCGTGGAAACGGAACAGGGTGCGACGGGAGACGCCGATCATTCGCGGGAGGTCGGTGGCGTCGGACTCGGCGAAGATCTCGGCGATGTCGTCGGCCTTGTCAGGCTTCAGACGGGCGACGATCAGTGTGCGGTGCACGGCGTACCTCCTGAAGAACCACGGTCAGCATCAGGTCGGACGGTGGCACCGCCGTCTGGAGAGCCGCTTGAACACAGGTCCAGTTCTCCGGCGGATGAAGGACGTCTCAAGTCGCCTCCGAGTCGCCTCGGTTCCGCTGAGGGCACACACCCGGAGCGAAAACCGGAGCGAACAGGAGCCGTCCCATGCCGTTTGCGGCGATCACCTACGACATCAAGCCCGGCTACGAGAAGGAACTCACCGAGATCTTCGGCGACTTCAAGCGGGTACGCGGCAGCAGCGTCCAGGACGAGGAGGGCCGGACGGCGGGCACCATCCTGGCCACCGCGGTCTTCCTGCGTGACGACACGCTGGTCCGCGTCATCGAGTACACCGGCGACCTCGACGCCGTCGCCCGCCACATGGCGACGCAGCCCGGCGTTCGTGAGGTGGAGAAGAAGCTCAAGCCGTATCTCAGCCGGCCGCGGGAGACCGACACGACGGAGGGCTTCGTGGCCACGTTCCGGCGCAGCCTGCTGAAGACCGTCGCGCAGATCTCCGTACGCGATGTACGCGACGTCCGCGACGTACGCGACCAGGGGGCCACGGCCGGCCGGGGCTAGGGCCGGCCGAGGGCTGGGAGCCGGTCGGGCCACGGCCGGCCACGGAGCCTGTCGGGCTGCGGCGCCTGATGACGGCACGCCGCCCGCCCGGACCGGACGACGACACCCCTGTCCGTCCCGCGCGACCGGATCGCGCGGGACGGACAGGGGTGTGCGGCGTTGTCAGACCGTCGTGACCGTGACCGCGGACGCCGTCACGAGCAGGGCCGCGACGGCGAGTGCGGTGCGCAGCAGGTGCCAGCGCCGCCACAGGGGCCGAGGATCCTCCCAGTCCGCGGGAAGCGAGCCGGGGTCCGTGACGGCCTTGACGCGCCGGTTGATGGGGACGTTGCACAGATGGGACACGCCCGAGACCCCCAGCAGCAGTACCACGGAGACAGCGAAGAGAACCCGCGCGGTGCCGTCGGTCAGGACGGCGAGCACGCCGTTGACGAGCACACTGCTGAGCACGATGACCGGCATCGTGGGATCCCAGTTCCGGCCCAGCAGTCGGTGCGCGTGCACATAGGTGCCCGTGTCCATCGCGAAGAGCGCGGGCACCACACTCAGCGCCACGGCGAACAGCACCCCGGCGGTGATTCCGCCGCCGAGCAGCGCGGCGATGCCCAGCAGTCCGGTCATGACGCCGGGGCCACCGAGGGGTGGGTGTCGACGGTGAGCTGGGCGACCGAACGCATCGTGGCGTTGCGGAAGTACTCGGCGAACCCCTGGGCGGAACGGGTGTCCCGCTCCTCGGCGAGGAACGGGGCGAGCTTCTCCTCCAGGACGTGCACGCCCTTCTGCGCGGCCATGTGCCGGGCGACCGCCGAGAAGTCGCCCTCGTAGTGGATGACCCGGACGAGCACGTCGTCCTTGATGAACACGCCCGTACCGAGGAGCCGGCCGGCCGTCTCGCCCGTCTTCCCGGCGAAGTCCGGGGTGTCGACCCGCTGGAAGCCCGCGAAGATCTCGGCTATCCGGTCCTCGTTTCCGGGTTTGATCCGATAGGTGATGGCTGCGTAGGGCATCAGATTCCTCCGTCGACTTCGAGGGTGACGCCGGTGACGTACGCGGCCGCGTCCCCGGCGAGATAGATGACCGCCCCGGCGACGTCCTCGGGACGCCCGAGCCGGCCGAGCGCCGTCATCCCGGCGAGCCGTTCGGCGATCGCGGGCGGCAGTCCGGCACCGGGTTCGGTCTCGGTCACCCCGGGGGCCACGGTGTTGACCCGGATCCCCCGGCCACCCAGCTCCTTGGCGAGCGCCCGGGTGAACCCGACCAGGGCGGCCTTGGACGCGCTGTAGTGCACGCCGAGCGGCCGCCCGCGCAGCGCCACCGAGGCTCCGACGTTGACCACTGACGCACCGTCCGGGAGCAGCCCCACCAGCGCCTGGGTGACGAGGTACGTGGACGTGGCGTTGTGGTTCATCACCCGGTGCCACTCCTCCTCGGCCAGGTCGTCGAACTTGGCATGGCCGTCCACGCCCACGTTGTTGACCAGGACGTCCACACCGCCGAACCGGTCGCGCACCGTGTCCGCCACCAGCCGGGCGCCGGCCCCGCTGGTGACGTCCGCCCGTACCAGAACGTGTTCGCAGCCGGTGGCGGTCAGCTCCTCACCGAGCCGCCGGACCGCCTCGCCGTCGGCGCGGTGGACCACGGTGAGTCGCGCACCGGCCCGGGCGAAGGCCAGGGCGATCGCCCGGCCGATGCCCCGGGTCCCTCCGGTGACCACCACCCGCCTGCCTTCGAAACCGGTGCCGGCGGCGGGGGAGCCGGCCGTGGGCGCGGTCATCGGACCGCCCCGGCGCGCGGCGCCTCCTTGATCATGTTCAGCAGCAGACGCGGAGTGTCGGCCTCCAGCACGGCGTCGTCGGACAGCACGATGCCGTGCCTGCGCTCGATCACGCCGGTGACCTGGAGCAGGGCCAGGGAGTCGTAGCCGAACTCCAGGAAGGGCGTGTCGAGGGAGTCCTCGCCGTCGAGGCTCGTGCCCTCCTCCGGTGCTCCGACGCACTCGAGCAGCAGCTCGCTGAGCTCGGTCAGGGTGATGTCGCTCATCGTCGTTCGTTCCTTTCACATGCCGGCGGGAGCCGGGATTCCCAGGACGGGAAGTCAGGACGGGACGGGGTCGTGTCAGCCGACCTTGGCCAGTGATCCGGGCGGCGGTGCGCCGTCCAGGTCGAGCAGGGAGGAGCCCAGCACCGCGCGCTGGAGGTGCTCGATGCCGGGCGAGGGGTCCAACCCGAGGTGCTGGCCGAGGGCGTTACGCAGCTGCTGGTAGGTGCTCAACGCGTCGCCCCGGCGCCCGGCGCGGTACAGCGCGACCATCAACTGGCCGTGGATGCCCTCGTGCAGCGGATACCGGGCGGCGAGCCCGGAGAGCTCACCGATGAGTTCATGATGGCGTCCCAGCCTCAGGTCTGCCTCGATTCGCCCGTGCAGCACGCTCATGCGCGACTCCTCCAGGCGGGTGGCCTCCACCTCCAGCAGCGAGCCGCACTGCACATCGACCAGGGCCTGGCCGTGCCACAGGGCGAGCGCCCGGCCCAGATGGTCCGAGGCCGCGGCCCAGTCGCCCTGTTCCAGTGACCGGTGCCCGGCCGAGGACAGGACCTCGAACTCCTGCATGTCGAACAACCCGCCCTGGGTGTCGAGCAGATAACCGCCGGGCTCGGTGATCAGCACGCTCTTCGCGCCGTTCGGCAGCCCGGCGCAGTCATCGCCGAGCGCGGCGGCGATGAGGGTGCGCAGTTGCAGGATGTACGTCTGCAGGGTGGTCTGCACGCTGCGCGGCGGTGCCTCCCCCCACACCTCCTCCACCAGCGAGGACACCGAGACCAGTTGGTTGGCCTGCAGGGCGAGAAGGGCGAGAACCTTGCGGGGCTTGACGGCGGTCGGTGTCACCGACACTCCCGCCTGAGTCGCCCTGAACGGGCCGAGTACGCTGATGTCCATCCGCGGATCTCCTTCCACAACGAACGTTTCAGCCGACGCGGGGCAGCGGCATTTCGACATGCAGCGCCTCTCCGACGGCAAGGGGTAACTCACGGCCGCGGACGAAGAAGTGCGCACCGGGCATCGTCCGGAAGTGGAACCGGGAGGTGGTGCAGTGCTCCCACGCGCGAACCTCCGCGACGCTCACCATCCGGTCGTCCCGGCCCGCGAAGGCCCACAGCGGACACGGCAGCGGGGCGGGCGGAGCCGAGCGCAGACTGCGCGCGAGCCGCACGTCCGCCCGGAGTGTGGTGAGCGTGGCGCGCAGCCACTCGGGGCGCCTGAGCAGCGGTTCGGGCATGCTCTCGTCGTCGGTGAACAGGCCGACCAGTTGTTCGTCGGTCACCCCGGGCAGCGCCGCGGCTTCCAGCAGCCGTGAGGGCAGCTGCGGCGCGGCGCAGGCGCCGACCAGCACGACCTCCGGCGGTCTGCGGCCGGTGGCGACGAGGTGCAGGGCGAACCGGTGGGCGACCAGCGCCCCGAGGCTGTGCCCGTAGAAGGCGTACGGCTCGTCCAGAAGCGGGCCGAGATCCTCCGTGAGCTCCTCGGCGAGCCGCCCGGCTTCGGTGAGCGGGGGCTCCCGCAGCCGGGACTCCCTGCCGGGCAGCCGCACCGGGAGGACCGAGACACCGGCCCCGACCCGCTGCCGCCAGCCGGCGAACGTCATGGCACCCGCCCCCGCGTGGTGGAAGCACAGCAGCCTCCGCGCCGGGCCGTCGGCCGACGGCCGAGTCGCGAGATAACGATGCACCTTCCGGATCCCCCTTTCCGTACGATGCCTTCCGGCGAGACGGCCTTGAGCGTCACCGCACCCTCTGGAAAGGCGCTCAACGAGTGGTCGAGCTGGGGCCGGAGAGCGGCCGCGCCACGAAGGGGGCGCCGCCGGAGCGCGGCCGATCGCCGAAGCCGGGGTCGTAGACGGCCGTGCTCACCGTGTACTTGCCGTCCACCAGCCAGCTGGTGAAGGACCACTCCCAGCCCGCGGCCGGGGAGCCGTCCGGGCGCAGCATCTGCACCTGCTGGTCCTGCGGACTGAATCCGAACTCCGTGAAGCGGAACCGCAGGCCCTGGCCGATCGCCTTGCTGTACGCCTCCTTCAGCGTCCACAGCCGCACCAGTTCGCTGTTGCGGTTCTCCTCCGCCACCCGCCGCAGCGCCTCCAGTTCGTGGGGCGTGCACACCTGGCGCTCCGTGCCCAGACCGAGCATCCGTCGGTCCGCGAGCTCGATGTCGACGCCGATCCGGCCATGCCGGGCCAGCCCCACCACCAGGAGCTCCTCGGTGTGGCTGAGGCTCACGTCCAGCTGGTCGATGCCGCGCAGATACGGCCGTCCGCCCGGCTTGTACGCCAGTTCCAGTTCCTCCGGACCGGTGTCCAGGACCGCGCTCGCCGCGGACTTCAGCAGCAGCCGGGAGGCGGCGAACCGCTTCCGGATCTGCGGATGGGTGATCCGCTCCAGCCGGGAGTGGTCCTGGCCGAGCATCGCCGCCAGAGCATCGGAGTCCAGAGTGCCGGGGAGCCAGTCGGCGACGGCCGCGTAGAGGACCGACGTTCCCGTGGAGTCGAGCTCGCGGCGCACGGGCCGCCAGGAGTCACCGGGGCCGCGGTTCCGGATCGGCGGGGGTGAAACAGGAGGACGCATCAGCGCACCAGCGGGTCGACCAGGGCCTGCGCCGGAAGTGGCGCCGTCCGCCCGGCAGGCGCCACATGCGACCAAGGTCCCAGGTCCGCGACGCGGTCGGCGAGATCGCCGATGGTGCCGCAGCCCAGGAGCACATCTGCCAGGGGTACGTCCGTCAGCGCCGGGTACCGCCGCTCCAGACCGCACTTGAGCTCGAGCAGCATGACCGAGTCGATGCCGAGGTCGTCCTGGAGCAGTTGCTCCGGGACGAGGTCCTCGGGCGACTGCCCAAGGACCTCGGCCACTTCCTCCAGCACGGTGCGTAGCGGCTCCGCTCGCGGTTCGGGCGCGGGGGCCACCGGAGGCGTGGGGTGTGGGGGAGTCCTTGGAGTCATCGGGAGTCTCTTCTCCTCATCGGCCGATCAGGGTCGAGTACAGGTCGTAGCTGCGGGCGTCGTCGAAGCGGTGCACCAACTCGGCGAGCAGCCGCTCCTCCCCGAGGCGGGGAGGTCCCGGCGTACCGGGGTCGAGTCTGCGCAGTACGCGGGAGAGCGCCATGACCGCCCAGGCCGGGTCGGCGAGGAAGTCGCCCGGGGAGCCGCTGTGGTGCCGCCACACGCCCAGACAGGCCGCGCCCGCGGCGATCAGGGCGTACCGGTCGGCCAGCGCGTAGACCCGGAGCCCCGCGTGGCCGTCGTGGCGGTTCGCCAGCTCGGCGCAGGCCCGGCGGAAGCGCGCCAGCTCGGCGCCGAGTGCGGCGGCGTATCCGGCCAGCGACTCCTCC
This sequence comes from Streptomyces capitiformicae, assembly GCF_002214185.1. NCBI lineage: Bacteria > Bacillati > Actinomycetota > Actinomycetes > Kitasatosporales > Streptomycetaceae > Streptomyces > Streptomyces capitiformicae. The sequence continues at coordinate 6,814,310 of NZ_CP022161.1, forward strand.
AACTCCCCGCCACCCGCGGCGGACGCCTGCCGCACCGTGGACTCCAGCGTCCCGACGAGTGAGTCCATGTCCGCGGGCAGGCTCAGCTCCTGCTGTCGAAGGCCTGGCAGCTCCGGGTCCAACGGCCGGAACAGCGCGGCCGGTACCTCTCCGTCCACGGGCGCCCGCAGCCCGGGCAGTCGGCCGAGGTGCGCCACGATCGCCGCACGGCTCGCCGTGCTGCCCACCGGCCCCAGGCCGATCATGGGCAGGTCGCGGGCCGACTTCTGGAATGCGGCGTACGTTCCCTGCCTGGCGTACGACTCGGAACCGAGCACGATGGACAGGTCGTACACCATCTCGGTGAGCACCGTCGGAAGCAGGTACTTCACCACGGCGCTCAGCGTGGGGCTCTCCCGTGGCAGCAGATGGAGCGCCCGGGTGGCCACCAGAGCCAGCGCGTCGCACAACAGCAGGTCGGTGAACGCGTCGACCAGCGCCGTGCGGGTGCGGGGCATGCGCAGTGAAGCCCTGCTGCGTGACCGGTGCGAGCGGGCGAAGGCGACCGCGGTGCGCAGCGCCGTGTCGGCGCTGCCGAGGGCCATGGACGGGCCGACGCAGCGGATGACGGGGAAGGCGCGCGCGGCCAGTTCGGCTCCGGTGTGGGGCGGCCCGAGCAACTGGTCGGCCGTGAGCCCGTAGCGGGTGAACTCCAGGCCGTGGACCAGGCAGCCGCGGATGCCGATGGTGGAGCGCCGGGGCAGCAACCGGAAGCCGGCGCTGCCCGGCTTCGGCGCGCCGAACAGGAACGCGCTGTGGCCGTCCCCCGAGTCTTCCGCGGAGTGCGCGAACAGCAGCAGGGAGGTCGCCCGCGAGGCGTTGTTGAGTGCCTCCTTGCGGCCGCTGAGCAGGAAGGCATCGCCGTTCGGAGCTGCGATGAATCGATTTTGCAGAAAGTCGTTTCCCTCGGCCGGCTCCGGATAGGCGCAGGCCATCCGGCCGCCGGACAGCAGCAGTTCCGCGGTGTCGCGTCGCTGCTCGGCCGAGCCCCCGGCCCAGACGACGACCGCGGCCATGTACGAGCTCATCCCGTATCCCAGCCCCAGCGACGCGTCCCGCCGGAAGACCGCCCGCATCACCCGTGCCAGCGAGTCCAGTTGCAGCAGCCTGCCGCCCAACTCCCTGGGCACGAACTCGGCGTTGAGTCGAAAGTCGTCGAGCAGCCGCTCGGCCGCGGGCAGTATGCGCCGCTCCGCGTCCGCCGCCGCGAACTGTTCCGCCCCCAACGGGTTGCCCGGATCGTCCAGATCCCCGAAGTCGTGCTCAAGCCGGGCGATCCGCTCCTCCACGGCGACCCCGTCGAGGCCCGCCCCGCTCGCCACCACCGACATGGCTCCCTACCATCCTCTCGCGAAACCGGCTGGGCCCGAGGCCCTGTCGTCGAACTCCCGTCTGCCGCGCGACGCCCCGCACGCTCCCCCATCTCTCGGCTTCTCCCCCACTCTCGGCTTCGCTCGAGCGGGATAGGCCCCCATGAGCGGGAGGGGCCCCCACCGCCACACCGGGCGAAAGCCCACGTACGTCCAGTCCATCTACGGGGCCTTCCGCCCGGCATGCCGAGAGCACGCACCTACGTACGTCACCGCGTGCGACGTCGGCGTACATCAGCCGCTGCCGCGGCGGGCGCGCGGCCGCCCTTCGGGCGACGACGGGAGTTCGACGACAGGCCCTAGGGCTCAAGAGCGGCTCAAGGGCACTTGTTCAGGCTCGGCCGGCGGCGGGTGGGCGGCCGGGCTCTCGTACTCCGCGGGCCACGGATGGTCGAGGAACTCCCTCGGCGGCACGCCCGGCAGCCACAACCAGCCGTACGCCACCAGGGCACGTCCCACCGGCCGGAGCAGTCGCATCGCCGCGACCAGGGCGAGCTCTCCGAACGTCTTGTCTGTGCCGGACATGTCGTCAGTTCCCTTCAGGGCGGAGAGCACGGTCGAGAGCAGGGTTGCAACCGGCGCTCAACCGGGCCTCAAGGAACTCTCGCAGCGGCACCGGGACGAGCAATTCGGACATTCCGTACTGCGCTCAAGTGGGCCTCAAGCGCTTCTTGCTCAGATGTAGGGTGCATGGAGCGAGGGCGCACGCTGCCATGAGACTCCGATGAGATCATCAGGCCCCCGAAAGGACGGTGTGCCGTGTCGCCGAACGCGGCGGGCGGGGACAGGCGGGAACCGACTCCAGCCGACATCCAGGGCGAGCCGGGCCACCGTGTCGCCGCCGTGCAGCGGTTCGAGCTCAACGACGTAGGGACCCTGGAGACCTTCGAGCGGGAGCTGGAGCGGAACGCACGGCACCACAAGCACCAGAAGGGCCTGGAAGGCCAGGTGACACTGCGCTTACTGGACCGGCCCGGCAGCTATCTGTACCTCAGCTGCTGGTCCTCGCTCGGGAACCTGGCGAGCGCGATTCACGGGAGCACGTCCTGCGCCCAGTTCGACCGGCTCGGCCGACTGGCCGACATCACGCCGGGCCAGGCGGTGGGAGTGGGGCTGATGGGTGCCGGAGTCACCTTGGCCGACGCCGCTCACGCGGTACTGGTGGAGGCGCTGCTCGACGGCCAAGCGGCCCAGTTCGAGCTGGACTTCGGAGCCCTCGCCGGCCAGTTCATGCACGACGCCGGTTTCGGGGGCGGTCTCCTTCTGCGGTCCACGATCGACCCGCGCGGATATCTCGGTCTGATCTGGTGGAGCAGCGCACAGCCCTGTGACGACGCGCTGCGCAGTAGCCGGTTCCTCGACCGGCGGCTGAGGCTGGAGAGCACCACGGCTCGGCTCACTGTCGAACGGGCCCAGGTCGCAGGGGAAGACCCGCGGCCCTAGGGCCGCGGATACCGCTCCACCTGCTTCCGGCTGCCGCACGACCGGCGTTCGAGCCCTCTGGTTCACGCTTGCACCATGTCCGAACACGCGTTCCTCAGAGTGGTCCGGGGACAGCCGGACGAGATCGAACTGGCCGCGGTGACCGCCGTGCTGCTGGCACGACTGCGAGCCGGCGGACACCCCGCGGAGCCCGACCCCGCCGCCGGCGGGACGGCCCCGCGGCGTGCCGGATGGCGTGCGGGGCGCTTCCGCCACCGCTCCGCGGTGCCCTGGTCGGCGGCGCCGATGGAACACATGTAAGGGGGAGGCGTGTCCAGCTACCGGAACTTCACCGAACTCATGCTGGCCAGGGCCGCGCAGGCACCTGGCGGGGATGCGCTGCTCCTGCTGCCGGACAGCATGGAGCGCGGACGACCGAAATCGGTTTCCTACCGGAGCCTGGACGCATCCGTCCGCAGGCTCGCCGGCTGGCTTCAGAGTCAGGACGCCGCCGGTGAGCGAGTGTTGCTCCTGCACCGGTCCCGCCACCAGTTCGCCGTCAGCTTCCTGGCGTGTCTGTACGCCGGGGCCATCGCCGTTCCCGTCCCACCGGGCGGAGGCCGTGCCCATCACGAGGAGCGGGTCGCCGGGATCGTCAAGGACACCACCCCGTGCCTCACGCTCACGGACGCCGCCCTCGCACCCGAGGTGTCACGGCTGCTGGCCCGTTGCGGATACGGGAACACGCCCTGTCTGCCCGCCGACGCGGTGCCGACCGCACCGCCCTGGAGCCTGCCGGAGCTGTCGTCGGACACCGTCGCCTATCTCCAGTACACCTCCGGTTCCACCGGACACCCGCACGGAGTGATGGTCACCCACGAGAACCTCCTCGCCAACCAGCAGGCGATCCATGACGCGCTGGGCACGCAGGCCGGCGCCCGGATGGGCGGGTGGCTCCCCCTCCACCACGACATGGGCCTCGTCGGCCAGCTACTGCACCCGCTCTGGCTGGGCGGCACCTCCGTGATGCTCCCGGCCGAGACGTTCATCCGGCATCCGGTGCGCTGGCTGGAGGCCATCGGCCGGCATGGGATCACCGTCAGCGGTGCCCCGGACTTCGCGTACGACCTGTGCCTGCGGAGGGTGACCGACGAACAGCTCGACGGCCTCGACCTCTCCGGCTGGCACACCGCCGTCTCCGGTGGCGAACCCGTCCGCGCGGAGACCCTGCGGGACTTCGCCGAGCGGTTCGCACCCGCCGGGTTCCGGGCCGGAGCCTTCTCGCCGTGCTACGGCCTGGCCGAAGCCACACTGCTGGTCTCCGGCAGCCGGGGCACACAACCGTGTCACGAACGCACGGTGGACGCCGAGGCCCTGGAACGGCATCTGTGGCATGAGCCGACTCCGGGGCGGCCGACACGGCGTCTGCCCTCCTGCGGCCCCGCCGCCGGCTGTGAGATCCGGATCGTCGACCCGGAGACCGGGGCGGTGGTGCCGGACGGGCGGATCGGTGAGATCTGGGTCCGCGGCGGCGGGGTGGCCGCCGGCTACTGGCGTGACCTGGGCAAGACGGCGCGGTTCTTCGGCGCCTCGACGGCCGACGGCGAGCGCGGCTTTCTGCGCACAGGCGACCTGGGCACGCTGGACGACGGCCACCTCTATGTGACCGGCCGGCTCAAGGACATGATCGTGGTGGCGGGGCGCAATCTGTACCCGCAGGATGTGGAGCGCACGATACAGCAGGTCAACGCGCTGTTCGGCCCGGGCACCGCCTTCGCCGTGCCCGGTGAGCGCGAGCGCGTGGTGGTCGTCCAGGAGCTGCGCACACGCAGTGGCTACGATCTCGACCTCGCCGCGCTCGCCACACAGGTGGAGCGCTGTCTCACCGACGAGTTCGACGTACGGGTCGGCGGAGTCCTGCTGGTCCGTCCCGGCACCGTACGCCGCACGACCAGCGGCAAGGTGGAGCGTTCCGCGATGCGTGAACTCTTCCTGCGCGGCCGGATCCGTCCGCTGCACCAGCGGCTCGACACCGATCTGTCGACGGGGCCGGCCGCGCTGACCGGATGAACCAGGACTACGGAGGGGACTGATGTGAACCACTTACCGGATGGTGAGCGGCACGAGCGGGAGTTCCTCACCTGGCTGACGGAGCGGATCTCGGACTATGCGCACCGGGAGGTCGGGCAGGACGCACTGCTCGTGGAGTGCGGACTCGACTCGGTCGCCCTGCTGAGCCTCTACGGGGACATCGAGGCGGAGTTCGGCTCGCTGATCGCCCCCGAGGACATGTGGGTGTACCCCACGGTCCGCGAACTGGCCCGCCATCTGGCGGTGCGCCGGGTACGGATGAGCCGGCGCGACCGGGTCCGGGCGGTGTTCGTGTTCGTCGGTCAGGGCAGCCAGCACCCGGGCATGGCCGAGGGCTTCTACCACCACTCCACCGGATACCGGGACTCCCTGACCCGGGTGGACGAGGTGCTGCGGCCGTATCTGGGCTGCTCGGTGGCGGAGTTGATCCTCAGTCGGGATCCCGGCATCGACCGGACGTCGCTGGCCCAGCCGGCCCTCTTCGCCGTCGAGTACGCCCTGGCGCGGACCCTGCTGGATGCCGGGGTGCGTCCGGTGGCCGTGCTCGGCCACGGAGTCGGAGAGTTCGCCGCGGCGACGGTCGCCGAGGCACTCACTCTGGAGCAGGCGGCGCGACTCGTCGCGCTGCGGGGCGAGTTCATGCAGCGCATGCCGGACAGCGGGGGAATGCTGGCGACCTGCGCCGATCCCCACGAGGCGGCGGAGGTCGCCGCCTCCGAGCCCGGGGTGACCATCGGCGCCATCAACGCCGCCCGGGCCACCGTGCTCTCCGGCGATCTCGATGGTCTGGCACGGGTCAGGAACAGGCTGGCGGACGCCGGTATTTCCAGCCGACTCCTCCCGGTCGCACACGCCTTCCACTCCCCGCGCATGGAACCGGTCGTCCCCAAGTTCACGGCGGTGGCACGGCGATTCCCCGGCGCTCAGCCACGCGTCCCCTTTTTCTCCACGGTGTACGGACGGCAGCTGGCGGAGCCGCTCGGCGCGGCGTACTGGGCCCGGCAGATCACCTCACCGGTCCGGTTCGCCGAAGCGGTCCGGCGGATGCTGGCCCAGCATGCTCCCACCCATGTGGTGGAGATCGGCCCGAAGATCGTGCTCACCCCGTTCCTGCGCCGGATCGGCGGCGCCGACGGACCGCGCTGCCTCGCGGTGTGCCGGGGACCGGAGAGCAACGCGGTGGATCTGGCCGGGGTGCTCTCCGCGCTGAACGCCGGACCGCTCGCCGAAGACACCTCGGAGTTGTGACGTGGTGGCCGGAAGACGGTGACCGGAAGCCGGCGTCAGGGTATCCAGCCGGCGTCCTTGGCGATCCGTATGGCGTCGATCCGGTTGCGTGCGTTGAGCTTGGCGACGATGGTCGTGAGGTAGTTGCGGACGGTGCCCTTGGTCAGGAAGAGGGCGCCGGCTATCTCGTCGGCGTCCGCCCCACGGGCGGCGAGCCGGAGCACCTCGGTTTCGCGGGGCGAGAGCGGGGACTCCATCGCCTCCCACGCGGAGAGCGCCAGTTGGGGGTCGACGACCCGCTTTCCCGCGGCCACCGCCCGGACCGAGTGGGCGAGTTGGTAGGGAGGTGCGTCCTTGAGGAGGAAGCCGCAGACGTGGGCCGACAGAGCCCGGCGGACCATTCCCGGACGGCCGAGGCTGGTGAGGATGAGAACACGGCAGGCCGGAAGCCGTTCGTGCAGTTCCGCGGCGGCGGTGATCCCATCGGTTCCGGGCAGATCGATGTCGACGACGGCTACGTCGGGCCGTGTGCGCAGCGCGGTCTCCACGATGAGGTCACCGCGGTCCACGGAGGCGACGACCTGAAGGTCCGGTTCCAGTTCCAGCAGGGCGATCAGTGCTCCCCGGACCATGTGCACATCCTCGGCGAGCAGAATCTTCACCGACAGCATTGATGCCCCCTGATCAAGCGTGCCCGTGTGGTGTGGTGCTGATTATGCGATCTTTTCCATGGCAGTGGTTGCTGCCGTGGAACAGATCGGTCGGACAGGTACCTCTGCCACAAGGCGAAACCGGCCGTCGTCGTGCACCCCGGCCGTCAGCCGGCCGCCGACCGCGTCCAGCCGGGTGCGAAGATTCCCCAGGCCGCTGCCGCTCGATGAGGCGGACCGGTCTTTCTCGACCACCCCGTCGTTCACCAGGACGAGCCGTACGGTCTCCCCTTCCCGGACGGCCCTGATGTCGCACGACTGTGCCTTGCTGTGTCGCAGGATATTGGTGATCCCCTCCCGCAGGGTGGTCGCGAGCGCCGTATCCACGCCTGGGTGCAGCCGACCACAGGTTATGTCCACGGTGGTCCGTATGTCCGCGGCCGCCATGACCGTCGCGGCCGACTCGGCCTCGTCCGCCAGCGACATCTCGCGATAGCTACTGGCCACCAGGCGCGCGTCCGCGACCGCCTGCCGGGACACCTCCAGCACCGAGGCCACCTCATCGAGGGCGCGCCCGGGCTGGGCCACTATCAGACGGTGGATCAGCTCACACTTCAGCGTGATCGCGGAGAGGCTGTAACCCAGCAGATCGTGCACGTCCCTGGAGAAGCGCAGGCGCTCCTGAGCGACGGCCATACGAGTCAACTCGGCCCTGGCGGCATGGACTTCGTGAACCAGGTCGGTCAGCCGGGTGAGCCCGTAGAGGACGAGGCCGGTCAGCAGGGTGGTGATGGGCGCGTAGAGCTGGCTGATCACCGGAAGGTGGAGCACATGGGCGTAGACACCGATCGAGGCCGCCACCAGACCGAAGAGGATCCAGGACAGCGGACCGGGCAGCATGAGCAGGATCGAGGCACCGAGTATCCCGCCCATGCTGCCCCAGGTGATGCCGAACCACGCGAACGGCAGGAAGGTGAGGACGGCCTGGATGCCGAGCGTGAGGACCTTCCACCGCAGAGGCCGACGACGGGTCCTCGGCGAATTGTGCAGCAACTGCATCCCGAAGAGGGCCGTCACACAGACCAGACACAGTGTCAGCTTGCCCGGCCCGGGCTTCTCCCACAGGACGTTGAGCAGGAGAACGGCCGTATAGCCGCACAGGACGGTAATGGTGATGATCTTGGATACGAGTGTTGCCGGAATGTCCCCGCCCGGGAGGGGTCTTCGCGTCCCGTCCTCGGGTATGGGAGCGTCTAACCCCTGTTGCTCGGTTCCGGGTCTCTGGAGGACATCGTCATGATTGACTCCGGTTTCCGGGTGGCGAAAGGGGTCAGCCATGCAGTGTCTCCTCGTCAGACCGCTGGATCTGAGTTCGAAATATACGTGGTCTTGGTCTGGGAGAGGCTGACGGAACGGGTATTGATTACGCGAACATGGGGATCGGGTTCAGATCCTCATAAGTGACCGGTTGTTCGCGAAGACCGAGGCGCACCGGCACGTCGTACAGACGTCCCGGAGCGAACCTCGCCCAGTAGTGCCGCAGGCCCGGCACCACGACCTTGACCACCGGCAGGCCCACGTCGGGCCGCGTCTGGTCGAGGACGAGCAACTCCATCCCGTGCCGCGCCACCAGAGCGCTCGCCGCCTCGACGTCCTGGAGCAGATCGGTGCGGAGGGCGTGGGGGAAGTGGGTCGGTGGCCGGGGTGACTCGGCCGGGTCGGGCAGCAGGTACGGCTGGTTCCTGACGGTCGCCCGGGTCCACCAGGCCAGGATCTCCGGGTCGTCCACACCGTATCCGGTGCCGTCCGCCCGCGCGCCGGCCGCGGGCGACAGCAGTTGTCCCATCTCGGTGACCGCCCGGCGCAGGGCGAGCCGCGGGTCGAAGTGCGCGCCGAAGCCGAACGCGATGTCCTCCGCCGGTTTGTCGGTGCGCCGGGACAGTGCCACGACCACGGGGATGCCCAGGTCCGAGGTGAGATCCAATGCCCACAGCTCGCGGTTCAAACGCCCGTACGTGTCCCGTAGTTCGGTGAGCCAGGGCTCGTCGAAGGCGTTCAGGTCGAGCGCGGGCTGCCTGGTCCGGTTGTACCACCACAGGGCGACCGCGTCCCGCTCCACCAGTTCCAGGAAGCCCTGGACGATCGCGTCCTCCAGGCTGCTCCCGGCGGCGTTGCCGTTGGAGTCCGCCCAGGGCAGGCCCTCGGGCGCGGGGTTGGTGAAGTAGAGCATCGACGTGGGCAGCAGCCGCTGTCGGCCCGTGGCGAGGGAGTGCACCGGCGTCCACTCGATGGGGCGCCCGGTATCGAAGGGGGCGCACACCTGCTGGAACGCCGAGTGCGTGGCGTTCCAGCCGGCGCGATCACGGAACTGCCGTTCGTGGAAGAGTTGGCAGGCGTTGGGGTGGACGGCCACCCCGCCGAGCTCGTCGAGCGATCCGACAACGACCGCTTCGTCGCCCTGCCGGGTTCCGCAGAAACGTTCCACCGCCTCGCAGAGGGCGCCGACCTCCGCCTCCTCCGCGGTCACGCCCTTGCCGCCGCTCAGCCGCCTCAGGCCCGTGCGGACCTCGCCCGGAGTGCGTCCGGCCAGTGCCAGATTGTGGCCGGAGAGAAAGCAGGTGAGGCCCTCGGGGGCGTTCGGATCCTGGGTGATCTCCGAGACGATCCCGGTGACCGGATCGGCCAGATGCCCGTGACGCTCCAGCACCGAACGGGACGACAGCGCACGGTGGTTCGAGCCGGTGTGCCGTGCCTTGGGGCGGGACACCAGATGTATCGGCTGGAACGCGCGCCGGGCCACGAGGGAGCTGTCCCCGCACACCGGGCACTGCGGGCGGCGGGTCACCGGGTGGTGCGCGGAGCGCAGCGTGCAGGTGTCCAGCGTGTACACGTGCTGCTGGTTCTCGTGCCGTACCCCCGCGATCCACTTGGCGGCCTCCAGCACCGCTGCCTGGAGGCCCAGGGCCCGGCCCGCGGCCAGTGAGGCCTCCGGTACCGACATCGGCCCGGCGGACCCGACGGCGCGGCACACCGCCTGCTCCGCCGAGCGGTGCGCACGCAGCCGGTGTGCCAGACAGGACCAGCAGGGGCCCTCCCCGGGCGAGAAGACCGGCCCCAGCCAGGTCTCCGCGCCGCAGGGCTTGGCCGGCAGCCACGGACGCGACGCGGCCCGCATCCGCAGGTCGACCTCGCCCAGCTCCGGTGCGAGATAGTCCTCGCACAGGACGAGCGAGAGCCCCGCGCCGGGGCCCTCGCCGTCGCCCGCGACCGTGAGTCCCGCCGCCCGGCAGGCCTCGACGGCGGCCGCCCGGTCGGCACTCCCGACGGCGATCACCTCCACCGGCGTACGGGCGATGTTGGTGATGGCGGCACTGCCGTCGCCGAGCAGATCCCAGTAGGCCCGGCAGGCCGTGTCCGCCGACTCCGGCGTGGCCACGTCCCGGTAGCCGATGAGATTGGCCTTCGCCAGCTCTCCCACCACCCGGCCGGCCTCCGGGACCGGCATCCAGGAGGCCGCCTCGCGCAACAGGCAGGGCAGTGTGCGGGTGCCGTCCAGCAGCGGAGCGAGCGCCGCGACGTGGGGGCCGTGCAGCACCGTCACGCCGCGGGCGGAGAGCAGGTACACGGCCTCGTCGCCGATCGCCTCGACCCTCAGATGGCGTTTGAACCCCACGGTGGGTACGTGGGGAGCCGGAATCTGGCTCACCACCGGGCAGCCGCCGCCGGGACGTTCGGCTCCTCGGGGTTGGGGCCGACGGTGGTCCAGGTCGGAATGGCCATGGCTCCCGCGGCGGACCGGCTCAGGTCCTCGATGACCACGGCGGTACCGGTGGAAGCCGGCTCCGTGGCAGGCAGACCGAACTCGGCCAGAACGAGGGCCGGGCTGTTCGCGTAGCGCTGGGCCAGCTCCGGCTCCAGGCCGGCGCGGGCGGTCAGTTCGGCGAAGCGGAGATCTTCCTCGGTGAGGTGCACGGTGACGGGCGCGGGCTTCACGACGGCGATGTCCATGATCGGGTCCTTCCCACGGTACGAGACTCACGTTCGACGGATTCGAGCGGATGCTCCATGTCTGTGCGGTGAGATTTTCAGCCGAGCGGAGCGAGCCAGGGGAGTGTGAGGGTCATGGGGTGACTATGAAGTTTTCATGATTGCGTTCATGCGTTGCTCACTGGGCGCCCCCCACCGCGGATGGGACTCTGCTCTGCATGCTCCGAGCGAGGATGCCCGGGTCTGGTGCCAGGGGCAGCGACTCGAAAGGGGAGAGCACGCAATGGAGATCAAGGTATTGGGACCACTGACCGCCCACGAGCATGGGGTCTCCGTGGTCCCCAGCGCGGCCAAGCCCCGGCAGATACTGGCCCTGTTGGCCCTGCATTCGGACCACGTCGTCACCGTCCCGACGCTGATGGCGGAGATCTGGGGTGAGAGGATTCCGCGCAGTGCGTCCACGACACTGCAGACGTACATCCTCCAGCTGCGCCGCAAGATCGCGGCCACTCTCGCCGGGGATCCCGCCCGCGACGCGAAGGACGTCCTGGTCACGCAGTTCGGCGGCTATCTGCTGCGGGTGCAGCCCGGCCAGGTCGACGTCCAGGAGTTCGAACAACTGGTGGCCGACGGCCGGCTGGCATTCGACGCCGCCGACTACCGCACCGCCTCACGGTTGCTGGGAAACGCTCTGGCCCTGTGGCAGGGCCCCGCGCTGGTGGACGTACGGGCGGGCAGCATGCTCGAACTGGAGGTGCTGCGCCTGGAGGAGAACCGCATGGCCGCGCTGGAGCGGCGGATCGACGCCGACCTGCGGCTGGGACGGCACGCGGAAGTGGTCCCGGAGCTACGGGTCCTGACCGCACGTCACCCGATGCACGAGCGGTTCTGTGCGCAACTCATGGTTGCCCTGCACCGGTCGGGCGGGTCCTGGCGAGCCTTGGAGGCGTACCAGCGGCTGCGCGGTGCCCTCGTCACGGAGCTCGGCCTGGAGCCCTCTCCGTCGCTACGGCAGCTCCACCACGCGGTGCTCTCGGGCGACACGGCACTGGACCAGCAGACGGCGGGAGTCGACTAGGGCGTGTTGCGAAAGTCCCGTCGTCCGCCCGGAGGGCGGGCCGGGCGGCGTCATGAGGGTCCCCCGCTCGAGCGAAGCCGAGAGTGGGGGAGCGTGCCAGGCGTCGGGCGGCAGGCGGGACTTTCGCAACACGCCCTAGGTGTATTGCCCTGTGAGGTTGGGGACGCGGCTGGCTGGTGGTTTGCCTGCGAGTGCGGTGTGTCCGCGGTGGTGATTGTAGGTGTGCAGCCAGCGGGGGAATGCCTCGCGTCGTTCGGTCTCTGTGCGGTAGGGGCGGGCGTAGGCCCATTCGTCGAGCAGGGTGCGGTTGAGGCGTTCGACCTTGCCGTTCGTCTGCGGCCGGTAGGGCCGGGTGCGCTTGTGGGTGATCCCGGCCGCGGTGAGGGTGTCGCGCCAGAGGCGGGACTTGTAGCAGGAGCCGTTGTCGGTCAGCACGCGTTCGACGGTGATTCCGACGCCGGCGAAGAATGCCTGGGCCCGGGCCCAGAACGCGGTGGCGGTCTCTTTGCGTTCGTCGGTGAGGATCTCGCTGTGGGCCAGGCGGGAGTGGTCGTCGACGGCGGTGTGGATGTAGCTGTAGCCGGCCCCCGAGCGGGTCCTTCGGCCCGCCTGCCGGCCCAGAGTCTTGTGTCCGCCACCGTCGGGGATGTTGCCGAGCTTTTTGATGTCTACGTGCACCAGCTCGCCCGGCCGCCGGCGTTCGTAGCGGCGTATGACCCGGCCCGTGGCCCGGTCCAGGTGCGTGAGGCGGGCCGGACCGAAGCGGGTCAGCACGCGGTGCACGGTGGAGGGCACCAGCCGCAGCAGGTGCGCGATGCGGGCCGGTCCCCAGCGGCGCAGGACACGGACGTTGATGATGCGCCGTTCGGTGCGGCCGGGCGTGCGGCGGGGGCTGGTGTGCGGGCAGCTGGAGCGGTCGGCCATGCCTGCTTCGCCGAGCGTCCGGTAGCGGTCGGCCCAGCGCCGGGCGGTGGTCGGCGAGACCTGGAAGCGTTCGGCAGCCCGGCGCAGGGGCCAGCCGTCCTCGACCACGCAGCGGGCCAGACGCAGACGGCCGGTCTCGGTCAGGGGTGCATTACGGTGGGGCACGAGGGCCTTTCGGTCGGTGTTGACGTCGCAATCCACACCGAACTCGAAAGGCCCTCACCTGTTCAAGATCCCTCAGCCGAGACCTGCCTCACCCGTCCACAACCTCCCGAGCCAGAACACCTAGGTCTGCTCCGGCGGATCCCGCCCGGCCGCCGGCCGCGAGCCACCGGCCTGTCGGACCCACCGGGGTTCTCCACCCCACCTTCAGCCCACCTCGAGCAGCGGTTCCTACGTTCGGGCGATGACGACCTTCGATGAACTCCTGGCCACGGCACCCCCGCCCGACCTGCGCCGGGCCACCGCGGAGCTGAATCTTCTGAAGGAAGAGGTGAGCCGGGGCCCCGACCCGGACGCCACACGCCGCCAGCACGCCAAGGGAAAGCTCACGGTCCGGGAGCGTCTCGACCTGCTCTTCGACCCGGGCACGTTCACCGAGATCGAGCCGCTGCGCCGCCACCGCGCCACCGGCTTCGGCCTGGAGGACCGCAAACCGCATGGCGACGGTGTGGTCATCGGCTGGGGGCAGGTGCACGGCCGCACCGTCTTCGCCTACGCCCACGACTTCCGCGTCTTCGCCGGCGCTCTGGGAGAGGCCCACGCCGCGAAGGTCCACAAGGTGATGGATCTGGCCGTGTCCGCGGGGGCGCCCCTGGTCGGTCTCAACGACGGAGCCGGGGCCCGCATCCAGGAGGGCGTCACCGCGCTGGCGGGCTACGGCGGGATCTTCCAGCGCAACACCCGGGCCTCGGGGGTCATCCCGCAGCTCAGCGTCATGCTCGGCCCGTGTGCGGGCGGCGCCGCCTACTCCCCGGCCTTGACGGACTTCGTGTTCATGGTCCGCGAGACCTCCCAGATGTTCATCACCGGACCCGACGTGGTGCAGGCGGTGACCGGCGAGGAGATCACCCACAACGGTCTCGGCGGCGCGGACGTGCACGCCGGCATGTCGGGCGTGGCCGGGTTCTGCTACGACGACGAGACCGAGTGCCTGGAGGACGTCCGCTTCCTGCTGTCGCTGCTGCCGCAGAACAACCGCGAGCTGCCCCCGGAGGCCCACAGCGCCGACCCGGCCGACCGGCGCACCGACTCCCTGACCTCCCTCGTCCCCGCCGACCCCGCCCAGGCGTACGACATGCGCGCCGTCATCGAGGAGATCGTCGACGAGGGCGAGTTCTTCGAGGTGCACGAGGCCTGGGCCCGCAATGTGGTGTGCGCCTTCGCGCGGCTCGGCGGGCAGGTGGTGGGCGTCGTAGCCAATCAGCCCGCCACGCTGGCCGGGGTGCTGGACATCCACGGCTCGGAGAAGGCGGCACGATTCGTCTCCATCTGCGACGCGTTCAACATCCCGCTGGTGACACTGGTGGACGTGCCGGGTTTCCTGCCGGGGGTGGACCAGGAGCACGGCGGGATCATCCGGCACGGCGCGAAGCTGCTGTACGCGTACTGCAACGCATCCGTGCCCCGGATCTCCCTCGTGCTGCGCAAGGCGTACGGCGGCGCCTACATCGTCATGGACTCCCGCTCGATCGGGGCCGATCTGTCCTTCGCCTGGCCGACGAACGAGATCGCGGTGATGGGGGCGGAAGGGGCTGCGAACGTGGTCTTCCGGCGGGAGATCGCCGCCGCCGACGACCCTGAGGCGACTCGCGCCCGGCTGGTCGAGGGGTACAAGTCGGAGCTGATGCATCCGTACTACGCCGCGGAGCGGGGGCTGATAGACGACGTCATCGATCCCGGCGACACCCGCCGGGTGCTGATCCGCTCGCTGGCCATGCTGCGGGGCAAACACACCGAGCTACCGGACCGAAAGCACGGCAACGTGCCCCTGTGACGCGGCCCGGGTTCCCTGCCTGGCGCCCGCGCCGTCCTCAACGCCGGCATCCGTTCGACCAACCAGCCGGGGCGACGATCGGGAGGTGCGCAGCACTCGTGGCCGTCACCGGCGCGTGGTGGTGGACGGTCGGCGAACTCGGGTGGTCGAGGTGTCTTCGATGCGGGCGGTGCGCAGGTGTGGGGCAGGGCCTGGGCTTAAAGGCTCATGTATTCGGAAATGATGTCCCCGAACGATTGTCTGGGCCGCTGCCGGTGCAAGGACGGGCAGCGGCTCTTGAGTGCCGGGAGCCGTGAATCGGCCCGGTGCGCGGGGAGGAGCCTTTCGTGCGTGAGCCCTTGTACCTGCAGCCACGGCTCGAACCACCGCTCAGCTCGTTACTGGCCGCCCCGGACCTCCTGCACACGCTTGTCGACGCGCTCGGCTCCCCCCTCAACGTGCTGCTGCCCGACCGGATCGCCGAGAACGCCGAGCGTTTCCGCGCCGTCTACCGCAGGCACCACCTCGGCGGCCGGATCTCCTTCGCCCACAAGGCGAACCGCTCCAGCGCCCTGCTGCGGCGGCTGGCCGTCACCGACCCGGCCGCGGTCGGCGTCGACGTTGCGTCCCTGAGCGAGTTGCAGCACGCCCTGGGCTGCGGTTTCACCCCCGACCGCATCACGGCCACCGGACCCAAGGACCCCGCGTTCCTCTGGCTCGCCGCCCGCAGCGGAGTGACCGTGCACCCCGACTCGGTGACGGAGCTGGAGCAACTGGCCGAGCTGGTACGCAAGTTCGCGCTGCCGCGCATCGCCGCCGTACCTCGGCTGTCCGGGTTCGAAACCGGCACCGGTACAGGAGCCGCCACCGGCACCGGCACCGGTGCCTCCGGAGTGAAGGTGCTCTCCCGGCGCAGCCGCTTCGGCACGCCCGTGGGCGAGGTGGGCGCGCTGCTGGACACGCTCGAACGGCACCGGGACGCCGTCGAGCCGGTCGGCGTGGCGTACCACCTGGACACGACCGGGCTGGCGGAGAAGGCCGTCGCGCTGGAGAGTTGCGTCGGCGTCATGGACGAACTCCGTGCGCGGGGGCTGGATCCGCGGTTCGTGGACATCGGCGGCGGCTTCGGCGTCAGCTATGTCCAGGACGCCGCCCAGTGGGACCGGTACACCACCGAACTGGCGGGCGCCGTACTCGGCACCCGGCCCGCCATGACCTGGCGCGGTCACGGCTACGGTCTGCGCAACGAGGGCGGCACGCTGCGCGGAGCACTGGGCCTGTACCCCGCCCACCGCCCGACAGCGGGGCCCGGCTACCTCGACGCACTCCTCTCCGCGCCCGCCCCCGCCTCGGGGCGCCCGCCGGCCACGCTTCTCCTGGAGCACCTCTACGACCTGTCCATCCAGCCCGGCAGGGCCCTGCTCGACCAGTGCGGCGCCGTACTGGCGCGGGTGCTCGACGTGCGGCCCACCGGTTCGGGCGACCACCTGGTGCGCCTCGGCCTGAACGCCGGGGACATGAGCCTGGAGGAGCACGGGGTCATCGTCGATCCCGTGCTGCTTCCCCACGGCGGCGGTGGTGGCGGTGTGCAGGACGCGGACGACGGGCCGGTCACGGTCCACCTTTTCGGAAACCTGTGTCTGGAGGCCGACCTGATCACCCGACGGACCGTGTTCCTTCCCCGGCTCCCACGCGTCGGCGACCTGCTCGCCTTCGCCAACACCGCGGGCTACGCGATGGACTTCCACGCCCACTCCGCTCAGCGGCAGCCCCTCGCCCGTACGGTCGCCGTGACGCGGGACGGCGGTTCCTGGCGATGGTGCCTGGACGAGGAGTACTGGCCGATCACACGACCGGGGGGACCTGCATGAGGTACGACAGCATCACCGACGCCATCGGCAACACCCCGCTGGTGCGCATCGACCCGGCCGTGCACGGCCTCACCCACATCGACCTGTACGCCAAGCTGGAGATGCTCAACCCCTTCGGCTCGGTCAAGGACCGGCCCGCGTGGAACATGGCCCGTCCGCACCTCGCCGCTGCGGCCGAACGCGGCGAGACCGTCGTGGAACTCTCCAGCGGGAACACGGCGAAGGCGCTGGCCCTGCTCGCGGGCATGCACGGCCTGAAGTTCAAGAGCGTCACCAACCGGATGCGGATCCCGGAGATCAAGGAACTGCTCCTGCTCCTCGGCGCCGAGATCGAGGAACTGCCGGGCCAGAGCGAGTGCCTCGACCCGACCGACACCGACGACCCGTTGACCCGCTTTCACCAGGCACTCGCCGAGCCCGGCGGCGCCTATCTGCACACCGACCAGTACTTCAACCCGCGCAACACCGAGGCGCACGCGACGGGCACCGGCCCGGAGATCATCAAGGACCTCGAGGGCCGGGCACCGGACTGGTTCATCGCCTGTGTGGGCACCGCCGGTTCGTCCACCGGCGTGGCCAGGGTGCTGCGCGAACACGACCCGGACGTACGGGTCCTCGGCCTGGTCGCCCACAAGTCGGACTTCATCCCCGGCATCCGCACCATCGACGAGGTGCACCAGGTCGGCCTCTTCGACCCGGCGACCTACGACACGATCGAGTCGGTGACCGCCGACGAGGCCATCGACGGCATGATGACGCTGATCCGCCGCTGCGGACTCCTGTCCGGGCCCACGGGCGGAGCCGCCTTCCAGGGTGCGATACGTCATCTCCGCACGGTGGACGAGGAGTTGACCGAACGGCAAACCGCGGTGTTCATCGTCTGCGACCGTGCCGAGAGCTACCTCGGTTACGTGCGGCAGCGCCGCCCCGAACTGCTCGGCAGGCCGCCCCGGAAGAACTCGGCGGCGACCCTCACCGAGGCGGAGGTACGGGACGAGGCCAAGGTCATCGACATCGACGCCGCTCGTCGCTGGATCGACGCAGATCCCGCGCCGCTCGTCATCGACCTGCGCGGACCGCACGCGTACGCCGCGCTGCACATCGACGGCTCGGTCAACATCGCCGACGAACTCTTCGACGAACTCCTGCGCGGCGGGCTGCCCTTCAGCAGGCGGCGGCCGGTGCTGCTGGCCTGCCCGGTCGGCGAGAAGTCCGCCCGCTACGCCGCGCTGCTGACCCGCATGGGGCACCCGGACGTACGCAGCCTGTCCGGTGGCATCGTCGCCTGGCGGGACGCCGGCGCACCTCTGGTCCGGGACTGACCATGGAGGGACTGACCAAGGACGACGATTTCAAGGAACTGACGGCCTGGCAGGCGGACATACGCGGCCAGTTCCCCATCCTCACCGCGCACCCCGAACTCGCCTACCTCGACAGCGCGGCCACCGCACAGAAGCCGCGGGCCGTGCTGAACGCCGTGGAGACGTACCTGACGACGACGAACGCCAACGCCGGGCGGGGCACCTACCCGTGGGCGAACCACACGACCGCGCTCGTCGAGCGCACCCGGCGACGCGTCAAGGAGTTCCTCGGCGACCCCGAACCCGACTCCGACCGCTCCACCGTCCACTTCGTCAGCGGAACCACCGAAGGGCTGCGGGCGGTCGCCCGCGACTGGCTCACCACCCACCTCACCGACGGCGACGAGATCCTCGTCCCGTACGCCGACCACCAGGCCAACCTGGCTCCCTGGCTGGAGGCCCAGCGGCTGCTGGCCGAACGGGGCGTCGGCGTACAAGTGCGCGCGCTCCCGTATCAGGAGGCGTCCGGTGACTACGACCATCGGGCGCTTCCCGAACTCGTCGGCCCGCGCACGCGGTTCGTCGCCGCCACACACATCCACCACGTCTACGGCGGCGACATGAACGTGCACCGTTTGCGCGCGGCCGTCGGCCCAGATGTGCCGATCTGCCTGGACGCCGCCCAGAGCGTCGGCCATCTGCCGGTCTCCGTGACCGAACTCGACGTGGATTTCGTGGTCTTCTCCGGACACAAGGCCATGGCCCTGCCCGGCACCGGAGCCGTGTGGGCCCGCAACGACCCCGCACGGGGGCCGGAGTTCAGGCCCGGAGGCTGGCAGGGCACCCCCAACACCGTGGGCATCGCCTCCCTCGAAGCCGCGCTCGACTGGCTGGACGCGGCGGGCACCGACCGGATCGCCCGCTGGAGCACCGCTCTCACGGCCCGGCTCACCGAGGGGCTGCGCCACCTCACGCCGTACGAGATCCTGGGCTGCCAGACCAGTCTGGCCGCAGACTCCCGCGTGCAGCGCCGGCACGGCATCGTCTCCTTCAGGCACCACGACATCCCCTCCGACGACCTCGGCTTCATCCTGTTCAGCCACGGCTTCATGGTCCGCGCGGACAGCCTCTGTCAGGCGGGGGCGGACGAGCAGGACGCCTCGGTCCGGGTCAGCGTCCACGCGTACAACACGGTCGAGGAGATCGACCGCCTGCTGACCGTCCTCCCCGACTGACCTCACTGACCCAACAATGTGAATGGGAACCGTTTTCAGCTGTAGGGTCGCTCGTGAGTACCGTGGGACAGAGCGAGACGGCAGGGGTGGCACGGGCCGATGGGCGTGAGCATGGCGACGGCCAAGATGTGGGTGGAGCGCTGGGAGCGCCAGCAGGAGCGCTACGCCCTCGACCGTGAGGAGCGCTTCACCGTGATCGCCGATGTCATCGAACACGTCACGGCCGACGGCACCGAGCCCCTGCTCCTCGACCTCGGCTGCGGGCCCGGCTCCCTGGCCACCCGGCTGTCCGCGCGCATGCCGCACGCCGAGATCGTCGCCGCCGACATGGACCCGCTGCTCCTGGAACTGGGCCGCACCCACCACCCGTACGCCGCCCGCTACGTGGACACCGTGATCGGCGACGACGGCTGGACCGACGCCCTCGACCTGGGCCGCCCCCTGGACGCGGCCGTCTCCACCACCGCCCTGCACTACCTCTCCGTGCCGACCCTGCTCCGGACCTACCGCCAACTCGCTGCTCTCCTGCGGCCCGGTGGCGCCCTCGTCAACGGCGACCACTTCCCCCACCACAGCCCGCCCTGCGCGAACCTCGCCCGGCACGTGGGACGCCGTCATGCCGAACGCTGCGGCACCCACGACCACGAGGACTGGCAGTCCTGGTGGACCGCGGCCGCCCAGGACCCGGAACTGGCCGACCTGTTCACCCAACGCGCGCAGCGACAGGCGGCACTCGGCAACCACGACGGCAACGACAACACGCTGACCCTCGCCGACCACACCGCACTGCTGCGGGAAGCGGGCTTCCACCACATCACCCCCGTCTGGCAGTTCGGCGACAGTCACGTCCTCGTCGCGCTCAAGGGAGAGTGAGGGGCGGGCCTAGCGGAGTACGGCTGTTTGATCGCCGGTGTCGCGAGCCGCGGTGTCGCGAGCCGCGGTGTCGCGACTCGCGGTAGCCGTGCGACGACGCCCGCCGACTCAGGGCAGCACGCGGTAGGTCACGTGCGTGACCAGTTTCGCCGGCCGCGACTTCACCTGCTCCAGTTTCAGCGGTGGGACGCCTTCGAACAGCCGTGTGCCGGCGCCGAGCGTGAGCGGCGAAATGTGCAGCCGCAGCTCGTCGATCAGGCCGGCGGCAAGGTACTGGTTGACGGTGGTCGCGCCACCCATGATCGCGACATCGCCGTCGCCGGCCGCCGCGCGTGCCTGTGCCAGCGCCGACTCGATCCCGTCGGTGACGAAGTGGAACGTGGTGCCGCCGTCCATCGGCTGCGGCTCGCGCGCGTGGTGGGTGAGCACGAAGACCGGGGCGTGGTACGGCGGATCGTCGCCCCACCAGCCGTTCCACTGCCGGTCCCACTCGCCACGCACCGGGCCGAACATGTTGCGCCCCATGATGAACGCCTTGGCGGCGATCATCTCGTCGATCTCGGCCCGGTTCTCCTCGGGAGTTTCGGAGAACCAGGCGTGCAGCTTGTCGCCCCAGCCGTCGCCGCCGTCGTCGCCGAACGGGCGTTCCTCGGTCTGGTTGAGTCCGGCCGAGTACCCGTCGGCCGAGATCGTGATGCCGCAGACCACCTTGCCCGTGCGTGTGGTCATTGCGCTCTCCTCTCAGCGTGCGCCCATGCCCAGATTCTCCCCGGGGAGGGCCGAGCGCGCTCGAGGTTCGGACCCGGCGCCGGTCAGTCCGTGATCACAGGGCTGCGGTGGATCCACTCGTTGCCGTGGGCCGCCTGGTGCATGAAGGCGGCCACGGCCGCGCGACTGATGGTCGGGTTGCCCTTCATCGGCAGGCGGTCCCCGGCGCTGTAGGTGCCGTTGGCGGGGCCGTGGGTCAGCCGGGTCGGGTAGACCACGGTCCGCTCCAGCCCGCTGGAGCGGATGCGCTCGTCGGCTATCTCCTTGTCGGCGTAGATCGACCGCAGCAGCGTGCGGTAGATCGCCTTCTGTGTGGTGCTCGACCAGTCGAGGGTGTGGCCGACGCCCGAACGCCGCCGCGCGGACCGGCGCGAGGACCCGTACGGCTGCGCTGGTACCTGCACCCGGGGGTTTCCCAGCCGACTCGGTGTGGGTGCAGCCGGCGACGGGCACGGTCACGTGCTGCCGTTGGTGCGGCCGACGACGGACGCCGTCACGTGCTTCTGTCTCCGTCGGTCGGCCCGTAAGCCTGTTCGGCCGGCCGGGGACGGTCGCGTTGGAAGGCGGCGTACAGCCACCACGGGGACGGCAGCGGGAGAACCGCTCCGGTCGCCAGGGGTGGCACCGGCAGGCATGTCACAGCAGTTGTGCGACGCCGGCCGCAATCGGCACAGGCTCCGAGCGACCAACCCCCTGAGCCGTCACGTTCCGGCCGCCGAAGCCAAGGTCGGGGCGGCACCGACCCTGTCCGCCACCGATACGGTGGAGTTCTCCAAGGTCATCACCGGCCAGCCGCGCCCGCTTGCGGTTTTCGCCGGCCACGGCGGGGGACTCGCCGCGTGTGGTCGCGTATGGAGCGGAGCAGCGGGTACGCGTTCCGGCCCTTCGGGCCGGCTGGCTGAGGCAGACGTTCGTCCACTGGGCCTTCCCGCCGGACAAGGTCCAGGCGCTGCTTCCCGGGGAACTGGTGGTGGACGAGTACGACGGTGCCGCCTGGGTGGGTTTCACCCCCTTCGTCATGGCGGATGTGCGCCTTCCCGGCGTGCCCGCCCTGGTCCCCGGGCTTCCGACGTTCGCGGAGACCAACCTGCGGACCTACGTCCGGCATCGGGACGGGAGGGACGGGCTGTGGTTTCTGTCGATCGAGGTGGCCTGCCCGCTGATGCTCGCGGCCCGGGCCGTCGGCGCGCCGTGCAACCCGGGCACGCTGAGCGTCTCCGCGAAGGGGGACGCCGTTTCGTACACGGGCTCCAGATGGGTCGGCGACGCCTCCTACCGACTGATCGTCCGGCCCGGTGATCCGATCACGCCCACCGAGCGGGACGTCTGGCTGACCTCGCGCTGGCGCGCGTACACACGTCGGCTCGGCATGATCTGGCAGACGCCGGTCGAGCACGAGCCCTGGCCGCTGAGGGACGCCGCCGTCGACGTACTCGACGAGACGCTCACCACCGCGGCCGGCCTTCCCGCGCCCACGGCCGAGCCCGTGGCGCACTTCTCGGAAGGAGTCAGACATGTGCGGCTCGGGCTCACCCGACCAGGGGCGTAAGCCGGAGCCTTCCTGACACCGGATCGGGAGCAAGGGGATGAGCCGGAAGGGCCGCCCTACCGGACGGCGCCCGCCGCGGCTGCGCTTCGACGGCTGGATCGCGGGCATCGGCACTTCGTCCGGGACGCGCCTCGTGCACCGGTACCAGAGAGGTGTCCCGGACCCGGCCGCCGAGCAGCACGACGCCGTCCCGTACGGCCACCCGGACGGCGGAGCCCGGGGAGGGGAAGAGGTAGGCGACGACCTCGCGCCGGACCTCCTCGGCGATCTCCTCGTCGGCGCGGAGGAAGACCTTCAGCAGGTCCGCGCGGCTGACGACGCCCTCCAGCATTCCGCCCGCGTCCACCACCACAAGCCGCTTGACCTTGGCCCGGGCCATCGTTCGGGCGGCCTGGGCGAGCGTTGCGTCCGGCCGTACCGTGAGCGCGGGGGAGGTCATCAGCTCCTCGGCGGTCACCGCGCCGGCTTTCGACAGGTCCGCCAGGCGCCGCAGCTGGGTGTACCGGTCGGGGTCGCTGTCGCGGAACTCCTCCTTGGGGAGCAGGTCGGCCTCTGAGACGATGCCGACCACACGGCCCCCTTCCTCGACCACGGGCACGGCGCTGATCCTCCTGTCCCGCATCAGCTGGATGATCTCCTTGAAGGCCGTCCCACGACCGACTGTCGCGACCGTGCGGGTCATGACGTCGCCGACGATGTGCGGTGTGCCGTGCATGAGCACTCCTCAATGGTCCGTGCGGGGGAGGGCCGGCGGGTTCAGCCGACGCTGCCGGCGCCGTAGGGGGCGTACAGGTCCAGTAGCCGGGTCCGTGCGGCCTGGAGACGATGGGCGAGCACCTCACCGACCCACAGGCCGACGGCCTGGCCCAGGGCTGGGTCGTCCTGGCACATCAGACGGACGGCCGTGGCGTCGAACTCGTACGCCCGCACCGGCGTCACCGCCTCGGAACCCAGGTGCCAGACGTGCGGGGGGAACAGCCAGGACCAGCCGACGAGCTCGTTGTGCCGGAGCGTCTCGATGACGGCCGGCCGGCGGCCCGGCACACGCATGTCGAGTTCGACCGTGCCCGTGCGGGTGATCCAGAAACGGTCGGCACGGCCTCCCTCCTCGAACAGTCGCGTCCCCTGCGGGAACGCCACCTCACGGGCGACACGCATCAGCCTCTGCCGATGCTCGGCGGGCAGTGCCCGCAGCATGCTGGGCGTGGGTGTGGTGATCATGGCGTGCCTCCAGACGGTCTACCGGAACTGCCATGGCCAGCCTGTGTTCCGCCGCTCCCCGCCCGCCATGGGCCGTCCGGCCCCCGACTGGGGCCACTCGGCGCGGCGGACAAGCCTTCCGGCACCCTGCGGCGGCACCGGCCCCGCTGTTCGATGAAGGCATGGGACGACTCACCCGACAGAGGGGGACGAGCACCGTGGGTACCTCACTGACTCCCGACTTCTGGCGGCTGTTCGCCGTACTCCTGGTCGTAGCCGCGACGCTCACGTTCGTGTTGAGCGCCGTGCTCGACGCACTGTTCGTACGGCGACTGCGGCGGCGGCAGGACCGACAGCTCACCGCCCGCGCGAACCGGCCTCCGGACCGGCCGTCCGACGCCCCTGCGGACCGCACACCCGACCACCCGCACGTGGCGCGAGCGGACCGGGCCCCGCGCCCGCCCCGGCGGACGCCCGCGCACCGGTGACGGGCGAGTTCGGCCGTCCGGGACCACAGCGACCGGGCAGTCGCCGCCGTCGTCTCCGCCATCGACATGCTCGACGGCTGCACCGTGTTGTGCGCCGAGACGCCGTACGCCGCGCCGGGACGGTCTCTGCCCTTGTTCCTCCGCCCGGCTGCGCGCCGAGAGCGGCGTCCCGGCCCCCGGCGCCGTCGCCTCGACCCCACACGTGACAGGACGACGGACCGGCGGGGCTCCGGGCCGCCCGGCCCCAGAGGATCAGGGTCCAACGGCCCGATCCCGGCGCCCCTCGGCACTCGCCCCGACCTGGGCGAGCGACAAGCATCCGAAGTGCAGGCAAGCGCGACGAACCGAGGAGAGGACCGGCGATGACCGCGACCACGACCGTGGGCAGCCGAACGACCGACGCCTGGCGGGA
Organism: Streptomyces capitiformicae; assembly: GCF_002214185.1. Classification (NCBI taxonomy): domain Bacteria; kingdom Bacillati; phylum Actinomycetota; class Actinomycetes; order Kitasatosporales; family Streptomycetaceae; genus Streptomyces; species Streptomyces capitiformicae. Next base: position 6,838,770 of record NZ_CP022161.1, read on the forward strand.
CTTCGCCGGGACGCACTGGCGCGAGCACGTCGATGTTCGTGACTTCATCCAGGCCAACTACACCCCGTACGAGGGCGACGCCGGCTTCCTGAGCGGTCCGACGGACCGTACCCGCGCCGTCTGGGGGAAGATCGTCGCGCTGTGCCGCGAGGAGCGGAGCAGGGGCATCCTCGATGTCGACACCGCGACCCCCTCGACGATCACCTCGCACGCGCCCGGGTACATCGACCGCGACCGCGAGCTGATCGTCGGCCTGCAGACGGACGCGCCGCTCAAGCGCGCGATCATGCCGAACGGCGGGCTGCGGATGGTGGAGAACGGCCTGCGCGCCTACGGCTACGAACCCGACCCGTTCGTCACCCGGGTCTTCGGCACCTACCGCAAGACCCACAACGACGGCGTCTTCGACGCCTACACCCCCGGGATGCGGGCCGCCCGCAAGGCGGGCATCATCACCGGGCTCCCGGACGCCTACGGCCGAGGCCGCATCATCGGCGACTACCGGCGCGTGGCGCTGTACGGCACGGACCGGCTGACCGAGGCCAAGAAGGCCGAGCGGGCCCTGCTGGACGCCCGGCCCTCCACCGCCGACGTCATCCGGGACCGGGAGGAACTCACCGAGCAGATCCGGGCGCTCGGCGAGCTGACCCGGATGGCCGCCGGCTACGGCTGCGACGTCTCCCGCCCCGCGACCACCGCCCACGAGGCCGTGCAGTGGCTCTACCTCGGCTATCTCGCCGCCGTGAAGGAACAGAACGGCGCCGCGATGTCCCTGGGCCGCACCTCGACCTTCCTCGACGTCTACCTCCAGCGGGACCTGACGGACGGGCTTCTCGACGAGACCGGTGCCCAGGAGCTGATCGACGACTTCGTCATCAAGCTGCGGATCGTGCGCTTCCTGCGCACCCCCGAGTACGACGCCCTGTTCTCCGGCGACCCCACCTGGGTGACGGAGTCGCTCGGCGGCATCGGCACCGACGGACGCACGCTCGTCACTCGCACGTCCTTCCGCTTCCTGCAGACGTTGTACAACCTGGGCCCCGCCCCCGAGCCGAACCTCACGGTGCTGTGGTCGCCGCGCCTGCCCGAGGGCTTCAAGCGGTTCTGCGCCCAGGTCTCCATCGACACCAGCGCCGTCCAGTACGAGTCCGACGAGCTGACGCGCCCGCGCACCGGCGACGACACGGCGATCGCCTGCTGTGTCTCGGCCATGGCGGTGGGCCGGCAGATGCAGTTCTTCGGGGCCCGGGTGAACCTCGCCAAGGCGCTGCTGTACGCGGTCAACGGCGGCCGGGACGAGATGACCGGCGAACAGGTCGCCCCCGCGGCGCCCCCGCTCACCGGGGAGTACCTGGACCACGAGGAGCTCTCGGCGGCGTACGACCGCGTCCTGGACTGGCTGGCCGGGACGTATGTCGACGCGCTGAACGTCATCCACTACATGCATGACAAGTACGCCTACGAGCGCGTCGAGATGGCGCTGCACGACCATCCGGTGCACCGCTTCATGGCCTGTGGCATCGCCGGCCTGTCGGTCGCCGTGGACAGCCTGTCGGCCGTCAAGTACGCGCGGGTGAAGGTGTTCCGGGACGCCACCGGCCTCGCCGTCGACTTCCGCACCGAGGGGGACTTCCCGACCTACGGCAACAACGACGACCGCGCCGACGACATCGCCGTCCACCTGGTCGAGTCGTTCATGGCGAAGGTGCGCGAACACCCCACCTACCGGGACGCCGAACACACCCAGTCGGTCCTCACCATCACCTCCAACGTCGTCTACGGCAAGCACACCGGCAACACCCCCGACGGCCGCCGCGCCGGACAGCCCTTCGCGCCCGGCGCCAACCCCATGAACGGCCGCGACCGGCACGGCGTCGCCGCCTCGGCCCTGTCGGTCGCCAAGCTGCCGTACGAGCAGGCCCGCGACGGCATCTCGCTGACCACGACCATCACACCGGAGGGACTCGGCCACCGTCCCGAGGAACGCGCGGGCCATCTCGTTGGCATCCTCGACGCCTACATGGCCTCGGGCGGCTTCCACATGAACGTCAACGTCCTCGACCAGGCCACGCTCCAGGACGCGATGGAACACCCGGAGAAGTACCCCGACCTGACCGTGCGCGTCTCCGGGTATGCCGTCAACTTCGTCCGGCTGACCCGCGAGCAGCAGCTCGACGTCATCAGCCGCACCTTCCACGGATCGATGTGAGCCGGATGGCCGAGGGCCGGAGGGTCAAGGGCCGGATCCACTCCTGGGACCTGTCCACCGGCGTGGACGGTCCCGGGACCCGGTTCGTCCTGTTCGTCGCCGGCTGCCCGCTGCGCTGCCTGTACTGCGCCAACCCCGACACCTGGCACATGCGCGACGGGAAGGAGACGACGGTCGACGAGGTGATGGCCGAGATCGAGAAGTACCGCGCCTTCCTCACCACGGCGGGCGGGGGAGTCACCGTCACGGGCGGTGAACCGCTCCTCCAGTCAGGATTCACCGGCGAGATCCTGCGCCGCTGCAAGGAGCTGGGACTGCACACCGCCCTGGACACCTCGGGCTTCCTCGGCGTGCGGGCCACCGACGAACTCCTCGGTGACACGGACCTCGTACTGCTGGACATCAAGTCCTTCGACGTGAACACCTACCGGCGGCTGACCGGCGGCGAACTGGGCCCCACCCTGAACTTCGCCACCCGCCTCGACCGGCTCGGCATCCCCATGTGGATCAGATATGTCCTGGTTCCCGGCTGGACGGACGACGAGGAGTCCGTCGGGGGACTGGCCCGCTTCGTGGCGGGCCTGGGCGCGGTCGACCGCGTGGACGTCCTGCCGTTCCACAAGCTGGGCGCCGCGAAGTACGAGGCCCTCGGGCTGCCGTTCCCGCTGCTCGACACTCCCTGTCCCGATGCGGAACTGACCCACCGGGTCCGTGAACGGTTCAGGAAGCAGGGTGTGTCCGCCTACTGATCACGATGTGTCCGCCGGCTGATCCCGTCGCCAGGTCAGGTACGCGGCCACAGCCGTCGGCAGGGTGGGGAAGACGCGGTCCGGGCCGACGGAGTCGGCGAGGCCGTACGCCTTCAGCTCGTCCAGGAGGTCCTGCTTGACACGGGCGAGAGCGAACACGACGCCACGGCGGGTGAGTTCGCGGCGGAGTTCGTCGAGGGCGTCGAGAGCGGTGATGTCGACCTCGACGTTCGCCTCGGTGTTGAGGACGAACCAGTGGACGTCAGTGGTCTGCGCATCGACGGCGGCCAGGGCACGGCGCCGGAAGTCCTCGGCGTTGGCGAAGAACAGCGGGGAGTCGTAGCGGTAGACGAGCAGGCCGGGGATCGTGCGGGCCGCCGGGTAGTCGTCGACGTCGTGCATGCCCGCCACCCCGGGCACCAGCCCCTCCACGGCGTCGTGCGGCCGGGCCACCCGCGTCAGCAGCTCCGCCACCGACAGGCCCACGGCGACCAGCACGCCGTACAGGATGTCCAGGGCGAGCACACCGGCCAGACAACCGAGGGCGAGCAGCAATTCGCGGCGGCGGAACGCGGCCAGCCGGCGGAAACCGGCGAGGTCGACCATGCGGACCGCGGCGTAGAGGACGAGCGCGCCGAGCACCGCGGAGGGCGTGCGCGTGAGCAGCGGACTGAGGAAGAGCAGGACCGCGAGGACCACGGCTCCCGCGACCAGGGAGTACGCCTGACTCCCCGCGCCCGCCGAGGAGGCGAGCGCGGTCCTGCTGGCGCTGCTGCTCACCGGGAACCCGTGCACGGCGCCCGCGCCCAGGTTGGCCGCGCCGAGCGCCAGGAATTCCTGGTCGGCGTCCAGAGCGGGCCCTTCGCCGCGGGGGCCGTCGAAGGCCCGGGCGGTCAGGATGAAGTCCGTGTACGCGACCAGCAGGACGCCCAGCGCCGGCAGGACCAGTGCGGGCAGCTCGCCCAGGTCCGGCACGGCGAGGCCCGGCAGCCCCGAGGGCACCTCGCCGATCACCGTGATGCCGTACCGGTCGTCGAGGCCGAAGGCCGCCACGGCCGCCGTACCGAGGACGACGGCCAGCAGAGGGCCGGGCACCGCGCGGAAGCGCGCCACCGCGAAGAGGAGCACGAGCACCGCCGCGGAGAACAGGACGGTGGGCAGGTGCGCGTCGGGCAGGTTGCCGAAGAAGGACCACAGCTGGGCGAAGAACGCCGAGCCGGTCGTGTCCACCCCGGTGAGCTTGGGCAGCTGATCCACCGTCATGATCAGGGCTACGCCCGCCAGATAGCCGATGAGCACCGGCCGGGAGAGCAGGTCCGCGAGGAAACCCAGGCGCACCGCGCGCGCCAGCAGACACAGCAGCCCGACCGTCACCGCGAGGGTGGCGGCCAGCGTGGCGTAGCGCTCCGGGTCCCCCGCGGCGAGCGGGGCGACCACCGTGGCCGTCATCAGGGCGGTCGTGGACTCGGGGCCGACCGACAGCAGCCGCGAGGAGCCGAACAACGCGTACAGCGCCAGGGCGGGGAGGATCGCCCACAACCCCGCGACCGGTGGCAGTCCGGCCACCCCGGCGTATGCCATGACCTGCGGCACGAGATAGGCGGCCACGGTCGCTCCGGCCACCAGGTCGCCCTTGAGCCAGGCGCGTCGGTACTCCGAGAGCGTGCCCAGACCAGGCGCCAGGCCGCGCCACCCCCGGCCGCGTCCGCCTCCGCGTCCGAGTCCGCCTCCGCCTCTGCCTCCGCCTTCGCCTCCGCCGAGCCTCATGCGCCCCCCTTCGCCGTTGCCCACAGGGCCCTCCCGCGCAGGTCCGGCCACGAGACGCCGCTCGTGCCCCTTGGCATCTTGTCGCCCAACAGCCCCTGCGGACAGGGCCGTTCAGCCCCACAACCGCAGACCTTCGGCATCCGGCGCGCTTCGGCGACCCCGGCGAGAGTGAGGGCATCACACAACGTCCCGACCGTCTCCGAAAGGACCCATCATGGCCGTGCACGAGCACCCTCACCGGAGTCCGGGTTTCCACCTGCCGTCCTTCCGCGGGCGGCGGACCGCCTCGCCGGCTGAGCCCACCCTGTCGGAGGCGACCGGCACCCACGCGGTGGCTGCCTACCCCCTCGCCTCCCTGCGTCTGCTCACCGGATTCGTCTTCCTGTGGGCGTTCCTCGACAAGACCTTCGGCCTCGGCTACGCCACCCAGTCCGGCAAGGGCTGGATCGACGGCGGCTCGCCGACGAAGGGCTTCCTCGGCTCCGTCGCCGTCGGGCCGATGGAGTCCACCTTCCACTCCTGGGCGGGAGACACCTGGGCCGACTGGCTGTTCATGCTCGGTCTGCTCGGTATCGGGCTCGCCCTCACCGCCGGTGTGGCGCTGCGGCTCACCGCTTTCGCCGGCACCGTGATGATGGCGCTGATGTGGGTCGCCGAGTGGCCGCCCGCCCAGCATCTCTCCGACGGTTCGCCCAGCATGTCGACGAACCCGTTCGCGGAGTACCACGGGGTCTACGCCGTCGTGCTGATCGTCCTCGCCGCCACGGCCGCCGGGGACACCCTTGGCCTCGGCAGGCTCTGGGCGAGGCTTCCTCTGGTGCGCCGCAGCCCCTGGTTGCGTTGACCGTGGGAGGGGCGGCGGGCCCGACGGGGTCCGCCGCCCCACGACAACGCCGGACAGGGCCTGTCGGCCCCGGGCAGGGACCTGCGGCCCCTGCCGAGGGACCGGCCCAGGGAAGAAGCTCGATTCGGGAGCCCGGTTCACCGCCGGGGCCCGTTCCTGGGCCATGACCTGCGAGTCGGGGCCCGTCCGGGGCCCCGAGACCCAGGACTTCCCGACCCAGGGCCCGACTCGGCACTCCCGCTCAACCCTTTGATCAGTACCCCGACCCAAGAGGTGGAGATCATGAACCGCACCGTCACCGTCGGTCTCGACGGCTCCCGTGAGAGCCGCGCGGCGGCCGAGTGGGCGGCCCGCGAGGCACGGCTGCTCGGCGTGCCGCTGAAGCTGGTCCATGTCTGGGAGCCCGTACCGGAGCCCATCGCGCAGGCACCGCTGCTCGGGGCGGAGACCCATCAGCACTGGACCAAGCGAATTCCACGCGAGGCGGCCGAGGGCCTCCGGCTGCGCCACCCCGGCCTCGACGTGACCACCGAGCAAGCGTCCGGTCGGCCCTCCGAGGTGCTGGCGGACGCGGCGAAGGACGCCGAACTGCTGGTCCTCGGCTCCCGCGGCCTGAGCGGGATCGGCGGCTTCATGGTCGGCTCGGTCGGGCTGGCTGTCGTGGCGCACACCGAGCGGCCGGTCGTCCTGGTCCGCGCCGACGAAATGGCCGCGGACGAGCACGAGATGGACCCGGCCGGCATCCCCTCCGCCGCCACCCCGTTCCGGCCCGTCGTCCTCGGCCTCGACATCGAGAGCCCCGACGCGGAACTGGTCGAGTTCGCCTTCGCCGCGGCATCACGCCGCAACACCTCCCTGCGGGTGGTGCACGGCTGGAACCCGCCCCCGTACTACGCCTACGGCCTCGCCGCAGACCTCGAACTCCACGGCGAACTCGCCCGCCGTGAGACCTCCGCGCTGACCGAGGCCCTGCGCCCGTGGCGCGAGAAGCACCCGAACGTCGAGGTCACCGAGGAGTCCCCCTACGGCACCCCCGGCAACCACCTCGTCGACGCCTCCCGCGAGGCCTCCCTGGTCGTCGTGGGCCGCCGCATCCGCCGCAACCCGTTCGGCGCCCACATCGGCCCCGTCACCCACGCCGTCCTGCACCACTCCACCGCCCCCGTCGCCGTCGTCCCGCACCACTGACGCCACAATCCGAGGAGTTGAACCCATGAAGGCAGCGGTCGTACGAGCCTTCGGCGAGCCTCTGGTCATCGAGGACCGCCCCGATCCCGAGCCCGGCCCCGGGCAGGTCCGCATCCGTGTCGAGGCGTCCGGACTGTGCCACACCGACATCCACGCCGCCCACGGCGACTGGCCAGTCAAGCCGAATCCGCCGTTCGTCCCCGGTCACGAGGGTGTCGGCCTCGTCGAGAAGCTCGGTGACGGGGTCACCCACCTCGGCCTCGGCCAGCGCGTCGCCGTGCCGTGGCTGGGCAGGGCCTGCGGGCGGTGCGAGCACTGCCTGTCCGGCTGGGAGACGCTGTGCGAGCGGCAGATCAACACCGGCTACGGCTGCGACGGCGGGTACGCCGAGAAGATGCTCGCCTGGGCCGACTTCGCCCAACCGGTGCCGGACGGCGTCAGCGCCGTCGACGCGGCCCCGCTCACCTGCGCCGGTGTGACCACGTACAAGGCGCTGAAGGTCGCCGACGTGAGGCCCACGCAGCTCGTGGCGGTCTCCGGGGTCGGCGGACTGGGCCACCTCGCCGTGCAGTACGCCAAGATCGCCGGGGCGACGGTCGCCGCGATCGACGTCACCGACGAGAAGCTCGAACTGGCAGCCGAACTCGGCGCCGATTTTCTCATCGACGCCCGCAAGGAGAACGTCGGCGAGGTGCTCAAGCGGCACGGGGGAGCCCACGCGGCCATCGCCCTCGCCGTGAACGACGCCGCGTTCGAGGCCGTGAACTCCGGTCTGCGGCGCGGCGGCAAACTGGTCATGGTGGCCCTGCCCGCCCACGGCACCGTCCGGGTCCCGATTTTCGACACCGTCCTCAACGGCACAAGTGTGATCGGCTCGATCGTGGGCACCCGGCAGGACCTCGCCGAGGTCTTCCAGCTGCACGCGGACGGCCGGACCAGGGTGATCTGCGAGACCCGCCCGCTTGCCTCCGTCAACGACTCCATCGACGAGGTGCTGCGCGGCCAGGTCAAGGCCCGGATCGTGTTCGACCTCGGTGCGGGGCGGTGAGGGAGATGGCGATGGACCTGCCGGTCGTCGTCGGCGTGGACGGCTCCGAGCCCAGTCTGCGGGCCGTGGACTGGGCGGCCGACGAGGCCGCGCTGCGCGGAGTGCCGCTGCGGCTGGTGTACGCCTCGCTGTGGGAGCGGTACGAGGGTGCAGCGCTCGCCGAGGAGCTGGGCAAGCCGTCCGAGCGGGTGCGGGCCGAGGAGATCGTGGAGAGCGCCTCCCTGCGCGCCAACCTCCGCCGGGCGGAGGTGAAGATCACCACGGATGTGCTGCCCGAGGAACCCGAGTACACGCTGCTGAGGGAGAGCCGGACCGCCTCCCTGCTGGTTACGGGCACCCGCGGGCGCAGTGCCCTCACCGAGGCGCTGTTGGGCTCGGTGAGCCTGACCGTGGCCGCGCACGCGCACTGCCCGATGGTCGTCGTACGTGGCAGCCATGACAACCGGGCCCAGCCCGCGACGCACGGCCGGATCGTCGTCGGCGTCGGGGAGAAACCGACGTCCTCGGCGGCGGTGCGCTTCGCCTTCGAGGAGGCACGGCTGCGCGGGGCGGAGGTCGAAGCCGTACGGGCCTGGCGGTGCCCCGCGCACGAGACCACCGACCATCCGCTGCTGGCCGGGGAGCCCGCACGGCTGCACGAGCAGCGGGCCGTGGAGGGCCTGGAGGCGGCTCTCCAGGAAACCCCCGACGATGTCCGGCTGCGCCGCCGTACCGTCGAGGGCCACGCCCGGACCGTCCTGTCGGACGCCTCCCACGACGCCGACCTCCTCATCGTGGGAGCCAAGCGTCGGCAGCGGCACTTCGGACTCCAGCTGAGCCGGGTGACGCACGGCGTGCTGCATCACTCCGCCTGTCCGGTCGTGATCGTGCCCGAGCCGGAGTGAGCACGGTGACCGGCTGTTCGGAGACCCGCCGCGTGATCCGGACGTAGGTCCGCAGATCGCGCGGCGGGCGCTCGTAGCCGGTCGACGGCGGGCGCTCCGGCAGCTCGAGGATCGAGGGCATCACCTCGTGGTACGGCACGGAGTCCCGCAGGTGGGCGATCATGTTCAGCCGCGCCCGGCGCTTGTCGTCGCTCTCCACGACGTACCAGGGCGCCTCGGTGATGTCGGTGTGCACCAGCATGTCGTCCTTGGCCCGGGAGTACGCCTCCCGGCGGGCGGGTGACTCCAGGGCCATCGGCGACAGCTTCCAGCGCCGCAGCGGGTCCTCCAGACGGCGCCGGAAGCGCTCCTGCTGTTCGGTGTCGCTCACCGAGAACCAGTATTCGCGCAGCTCCTCCCTGGTTCGATGGTGCCGCCCCTGCCCGCCGCGTCCCGGCCTTCGAAGATCACGACCAGCCGAGCGTCCTCGGCCCGCACCCACTCCTGGAGTTTGACCAACTCCCTCTGCGGACGCAGCAGTTCCTCCCCGTACGCCGCCCGCGGCACCTTCGTCGCCTTCTTGTCGGCCATGCCGCCACCATCCGACAACCTCCGTCGATGACTTCCGGAGTCACCCATGACCAAGGTCGAACACCAGAACGTCACCGTACTTTCCGACCACGGACTGCGTACCCTGGACGCCCACTGGCGGGCCGCGAACTACCTCGCGGCCGGGCAGATCTATCTGATGGCCAACCCGTTGCTGACCGAGCCGCTGCTCCCGGAACACACCAAGCCGCGGCTGCTCGGGCACTGGGGCACTGGGGCACCTCTCCCGGGCTCACCCTCCTCTACACCCACCTCAACCGGGTGATCAAGGCACGCGACCTCGACGCCCTGTGCGTTGCCTGGATCCGCGAGCACGGCACCGACCTGCCGGAGATCGCCGACCGGCACTGGGCCTGACGTCGTCGCCGGAACGCGGTTCACAGGGGTGAGGTCGCGGCCTCTGCCACCAGCGCCCTGTCGGCGAGCGCCTCGGCCAGGCCCGGGTACACCTCGAAGACACCGCTCAGCCGCGTGCACCGCAGCAGCCGCCGGAACGCCCTGTCAGACGTGACCAGCCGCAGCCGGCCGTGCCGTGAGCGGATCCGCCTGTGCGCCCGGCACAGGACACCGAGCCCGGAGCAGTCGATGAAGGACACGGGACGCAGATCGAGCACCAGGTCGGGGCGGGACACGGCCGTCAGGGCGTCCAGGGCCGCCGAGAGGGCGGGAACCACCAGGAGGTCGAGCTCGCCGCACAGCGTCACGACCGTGCTGCCGTCGGCCGCCCGGGTCGTGCGGTACGTCGAGGACCTCGTGTGGTTGTCGTCCATGAGGACAGACAAGCCGAACCCTTCCGACCTGCGGAAGGGCCGTTCGGTCCCTTCCGCCGGTCCCTCATGGGCCTCCGGCCCCGCCCGGCGGTGTCCCCCTTGTCGCCGTCAGCGCGCCCCGGTCCGAACGGCCCTGAGGACAGGGGACGTTCGGCACCCTCACAGGTTCTCCCGGCTCCTGCTCGGGGCGGCGGTTCACGACAAGCATCGACATGTGGGGGTCACCGTCCGGTGCTCCCCGGTCACAGCCTGTCGAAAGGGAAACCGAGCCATGACCGACAACCAGGTCGTCGTAGGAGTGGACGGCACCATCTCCTCCACCAGGGCCCTTGACTGGGCCGCCGGGGAAGCGATCCGGCATGGCGCCGGGCTGCGCCTGGTGTGCGCCGCTCCGGACCGCGACGAGGCCGTACCGGTCCTGAGTGCCGCCGTCTCACGCGTCCGCGAGCGGCACCCCGGTCTCCTCGTGCGGACCGTCGCGGCCGAGGGCGGCGCCGTGCGGGCGCTGGCGCGGGAGAGCGAGGACGCGGCCCTCACCGTGGTGGGCACCCGTGGCATGGGCCGGACCACCGGCCTGCTCCTCGGGTCGGTCAGCCTGCGACTGGCCCGGCACGTACGCGGTCCGCTGCTTGTCGTACGCGGGGACCACCCGTGCGACGAGGGGCGTGAGGTGGTGCTCGGCCTGGAGGACGACACGGACGAGCGGGCCGCCGTCTACGCCTTCGAAGAGGCCCGGCGACGCGGCGCCCGGCTGCGTGTCCTGCACTCCTGGCCCCATCGCCACGTCATGCCCGCACTGCCGCCGCTCGTGAGCACCGCGGGCCGGCGACGGGACCCGGCCGCCTCGTACGAGCGCGTCGAGGAGGCCGTTCCGCGCTTCGCCCTCGCCGCATTGCGGGAGCGGTACCCCGACGTCCCGGTGGAGGCCGTCACGGTGCGGACGAGCGCGCCGGAGGCGTTGCTGGAAGCGACCCGTGAGGCCGCCCTGGTGGTCATCGGCTCGCACCACCGGACGTCCGCCCTCGCTCCGCACCACGCACCGGTCGCCCCCGTCCTGCTGCACCGCTCGCACTGCCCCGTGATCGTCGTCCCCGCCGCATGACCGTCCACGTCGGCGATCCGCAGCCGCACGGTTACGTGCCGTTCGCCGGGGAACGGATCGCTCCACCCGGCGCCGACCGCTCTGCCTCGCGTGCCGAGCGGCCGGTCCTCCTCGTCCGTGCCGAAGCCGCGAGGGAGTATCGGACCGATGCCTTCGGGAGCGGGCTTGGGACGACCGCTTACCGCGATGTCGTGCTGGGCCTGGACGGGACAAGTTCCCGGGTGTCGACCTGGCCGAGGAGACCGTGGTCGGCCGGGCCGCCGCGTGTCCGGCGGACGCTTCCCGCGACGCCTCCCCGGTGGTCGTCGGACGCCGAGTACGCCGGTCCCCACTCGTTCCGCACACCGGTCCCGTGACCTACGTGGTCGTACGGCGCTCCGTCGCCCCGGTCGCCGTCGTCCCGCACGCCTTACGCGCGGCACGCCCGCGCCGCCCCGCCCCGGGCAGGAGGGGGCAGGGCGGCGCTTTCGTGTGTACGGGACGGAGCGACACCGCGGGGGATCGGTGCCGCTCCTGTTCCCACTGTCTCTCGGACCCCGGTGCCGCACAGGTGCCGATGGTCCCGGAGCTGAGGGACAGATGTCCCTGGAGTGCCGGGCGGCACACGCGCACCACGCCCCTCAGGACGCTCGGACCGACCTACCGCTCACCGGCTGTCGCTGACGTCCGTCCCGGCCAGGGTGGCCCGGCCGGCCTCCAGACGCGCCACGGGTACGCGGAACGGGGAGCAGGAGACATAGTCGAGCCCTGCGGCGTGGAAGAAGTGCACGGCCTCCGGGTCGCCGCCGTGTTCGCCGCACACACCGACCGTCAGGTCGGGGCGGGCGGCGCGGCCCTCGTCGACCGCGATCCGGACCAGTCGGCCCACACCGTCGCGGTCGATCGTCTCGAAGGGCGAGGCGGTGAACACGCCCTTGTCGAGGTAGGCGGAGAAGAACGCCGCCTCGACGTCGTCGCGGGAGAAGCCCCAGGCGGTCTGGGTCAGATCGTTGGTGCCGAAGGAGAAGAACTCCGCCTCCTCGGCGATCCGGCCCGCGGTGAGCGCGGCCCTCGGCAGCTCGATCATCGTGCCGACGGGGCACCGCACGGGCACACCGGTCTCCTCCCCGACCCTGGCCAGTACCCGCTCCACCTCCTCCCGGGCGAGCCGGAGCTCCTCGACCGCGCCGACCAGCGGAACCATGATCTCCGCGTGCGGTGACCCACCGGCCCGGACGCGTTCCACGACCGCCTCGGCGATCGCGCGTACCTGCATGGCGACCAGTGACCGTGAGCCGGGTCGGACCGTGAGCCGGGTCGGACCGATGTGCGAGGCACGTATTCCGGTTCTGCCTGGTCCGCTGTCCGACTCCTGCCGCGCGCATTAGCGTGGCTCATGACCGGACCGGTCGGTGCCCGCTCGCGCGGACAGAACATGGAGGAGCGCAGTGGCAAGCTCCGACGAAGCTCGTGTACGGCTGCCGCAGCTGAGGCTGGATGAGCTGCTGGAGGAGTTGCAGGCGCGTTTGGACGCGGCGCGGGGGACGCGTGATCGTGTGCACAGTCTGCTGGAGGCGGTGCTGTCGGTCGGTCGGGAGCTGGAGCTGGAGCAGGCGTTGCGCGGCATCGTGGAGGCGGCCGCGGTGTTGGTGGACGCCGAGTACGCGGCGTTGGGTGTGATCGGGCCGGACGGCAAGCGGCTGTCGGCGTTTCACACGGTGGGGGTCAGTGCGGAGCAGATCGCCCGGATCGGTCCGTATCCGGAGGGGCACGGGATCCTGGGGGAGTTGATCAGTCATCCGGAGCCGCTGCGTCTGGTGAAGCTGTCCGAGCATCCGGCGTCTCATGGTTTCCCGCCTCATCATCCGCCGATGAACTCGTTCCTGGGTGTGCCGATCCGGGTGCGTGAGCAGGTGTTCGGGAATCTGTATCTGACGGAGAAGCGGGGTGGGGCGCGGTTCGACGAGGAGGACGAGTCGGTGCTGTCGACGCTGGCGGTGGCGGCCGGTGTGGCGATCGACAACGCGCGGCTGTACGAGGAGTCCCGGCTGCGGGAGCGGTGGCTGCGGGCCAACGCGGAGATCACCCACGATCTGATGTCGGGAGCGGAGCAGGCCCTGGTGCTCCGGTTGATCGCCGAACGGGCCAGGCAGATCACCGGCGCGGCGCTGGCCGTCGTCGCGGTGCCGATGGAGGGCACCGACTCCCTCACGGTGGACCTGGCCATCGGCGAGGGGGCGGCAGCGCACCGCGGGCTGGTCCTGCCCGTCGAGGGCACCCTGATCGGTGAGGCGTTCGTCGCCGCGACCGTGGTCACCAGCGAGGACGTGACCCACGACCAGCGCGTGTGGGCCGGACCACCCCGTTTCTCCGGTCTCGGCCCGGCGGTGGCGGTCCCCGTCGGCACCGGGGACGAGGGCATCCGCGGTGTCGTTCTGCTGGTCCGGGAGGCGGGACGGACGCTCTTCACCACCAAGGAGACCGAACCGCTCCGCGTCTTCGCGGCCCAGGCGGCCATCGCCATGGAGCTGGCCGCACGCCGTCGGGATGCCGAGGAGATCGCGGTCCTCAAGGACCGCGACCGGATCGCCCGGGACCTGCACGACCTCGCGATCCAACGCCTCTTCGCCACCGGAATGACCCTGCAGAGCGCGGGCCGCCTCATCGAGCACCCGGAGGCCTCCGAGCGAGTGCTGCGGGCCGTCGACGATCTCGACGAGACCATCAAGATCATCAGATCGACCATCTTCGGCCTGCGCACCCGGGACGGCGCGGCCGACATCGGCCTGCGGGCCCGCGTGGTGCGGGTCGTCGCCGAGGTGGCACCGGTGCTGGGTTTCGCCCCGAGTGTCCGGATGGAGGGGCTGATCGACACCGACGTACCGAAGGAGACCGGCGACCACGTGGTCGCCGTGCTCTCCGAGGCACTGACCAACATCGCCCGCCACGCCCGCGCCGACCGCGCGGAGATCGTGGTGACGACCGACGGGCACGAGCTGGTGCTGACGGTCCGGGACGACGGGGTGGGCATACCGGCTGACGGCCGCCGCGGCGGGCTGCGCAACCTGGCGGAACGGGCCGGACAGCTCGGCGGCCGGATGGCGTGGGACTGCCCCGCCGACGGCGGTACGACACTGGTGTGGCGGGTACCGGTGACGCGGCCGTAGGGCGGTGACGGATCCGCACCGGCGTGGGATCGGGAAGGCCGGCGCGGCCAAGGGGCCACTCGGCCCCGCGTGCCCCGGACGGCCCCGTGTCCGACGCTGAAGGTGCCGCAGTGTGTCACCCGAGCACCTCGGAGGTCGTCATGGTCGGCACTCCCCACCTCGTGAGCGATGCGATGACCCACATCGTGCCGGCCGTGCGCCACAAGGCGGCGTTCAAGGACATGGTGAAGGCCATGAGGCATCGGCATGTCGGCGCGGTCCCCGTACTGGACGACGAGCGGCACGTCGTGGGCGTCGTCTCCGAGGCGGACCTGTTGCACAAGGAGGGCCTGCGTGACGGTGACCCGGACCTGCCCAGGGCCGGACACGTCCCGACCGGAGGGGCCCCGTATCCGCGGCTCCGGCGCCTTTCCGACCTCATCAAGGCGGCCGCGGTGGAGGCGGGGGAACTGATGACCGCGCCGGCCGTCACCGTCCACGCCGGCACCACGTTGACCCAGGCCGCGCGACTGATGGCCCGGCACCGGGTCAAGCGGCTTCCGGTGGTCGACGCCGACGGCCGGTTACGGGGCGTCGTCAGCCGCTCCGACCTGCTGAAGGTGTTCCTGCGCGACGACGCGGACATCGCCGAGGAGATCCGGCGTGAGGTCGTGCCAAGGCTCGCCCCCGACACCGACGAACCGATTCGGGCGGACGTGCGCGATGGGGCCGTGACCCTCACGGGCCGAGTCCGGGACATCAACCTCCTCCCCCTGGCCGCCCGTCTCGCGCGCGCCGTCGAGGGGGTGGTGGACGTCGACTGCGCGCTCACCGGCCCGGCCTCCGCCCCGACCTCGACCCGGCACGCCGGATCGTGAAGCAGGACGTCCGATCGTGAAGGAGAGCACATGGCCATCGGGTCCCGGGAACCGTTCGCTCCCGTGCTGCGGGAAGTCCGGGCGGTCGTGTTCGACACCGACGGAGTGATCACCGACTCGGCACGGGTGCACGCCGCGGCCTGGAAGACCGCCTTCGACGCCTTCCTGCGTGACCACCCGCCCGATGATCCCCGGCAGGGGCGTCCCTTCGACGTCCGGGACGACTACCTGCGTTTCGTGGACGGCAGGTCGCGCCTCGACGGTGCCGCCGCCTTCCTCGCGTCGCGTGGCATCGAACCAGTGGCCCGGAGAGTACGCGCGGTGGCAGCGGAGAAGGAACGGCTGTTCACCCACCGACTCGGCGAACAGGGCGTCGACGCCTACCCGGGGACGGTACGGCTGGTCCGTGCCCTGCGGGCGGCGCGCATGCCGGTCGCGGCCGTGTCCGCCTCCCGGCACGCCCGTGAGCTGCTGACCGGGGCCGGCGTAGTGGATCTTTTCGACGTCCTGGTCGACGGGGGAGAGGCGGCCCGGCTGGGCCTGGCCGGCAAGCCGTGCCCCGACCTGTTCCTGGAGGCGGCTCGCCGTCTCGGTGTTCCCCCGAACCGTGCGGCGGTCGTCGAGGACGCCCTGGCGGGAGTCGAGGCGGGCCGGCGCGGCGGCTTCCTCCTGGTCGTCGGAGTGGACCGCGCCCAGGGACCGTCCACCGGCGAGCGACTGCTCCGGCACGGCGCCGACATCGTGGTGGGCGACCTCGGTGAACTCCTCGACGACGGCCTTCAGCGGTGAGAAAGGAGGGATCAGCCGGGCCGGGGGCGCATACCGTGCGCCTCACGCGCGGTATGCGCCCCAGGTGTCAGCCCCTGCCCGGTCAGGTGTCAGCCCCTGCCCGGTCAGCCCGTCATGTGGCTCCACAGGGGGCCGACCCGGGTCCACTCCGTGCCCCACTGCTGGATCCGCCGCCGGTCGAGCCACCACCGTGCGACGGCGCCGACACCGAACACCGGACCGCTCAGGGCGAGCCCGGCGGCCACACCCAGGACCCCCGCCTCCACGGCCGCCTCGGTGGGCGTGGGCGGCTCGGTGCTCAGCGCGCCACGACCGTCGGTCCAGACCTCGACCTCGGCACCGGCCTTCTGTCCGGTCTCCACCAAGGTCGAACCGGTACGGGTGACGCCGTCGGCGGTCGTCCAGCGCACCTTCGCCGAGGCCTTGTCGTGCGCGCCGCCGATACCCGAGGCCGACAGTGGGACATCGGCCAGGAGCACGGCCGAAACGGAACGACGATCGGCGCGCTGTTCGGCGAAGACCCCTTCGGCGGCGCGAGCCGTCAGGAGTCCGGTGATCGTTCCGCCGACCACGGTGGCCATCCACACGGCCAGCACGATCCATGCCTCCGTCGCGTCGTCGCGTCGTCGCGCCGGCGCAGCGGATTGCGCCGCCATCGCCACAGCGCCTTCCTCGGGTGCCTTCCGCCGTTCATGGTCCTTACCTCCTCGTCGCCGTCTCCCCAGGAAGGTGACAGTCGGGGAACGGCGGTCACATGGGCCGAGCAGGTGCCGTCCCCGGGCCGACCGGGACCAACTCGACCGGTTGGAGGGGCCGTTCAGCCCTGGCCCGGCGGGGACCTGCGGCGGACGGGTCGGCCCCGACGCATCCTCAGGGAAGGGGCATGAGGGCGACGGCCCGGCAGGCGGTCGTGCACAGCGCCGGCGGGACCGGGGCAGGATTCCGAGGTCGGGGCCGCCACGAGCGGGCCGTGTGGGGCGATCCGCCGAGCGAGCACGCTTGCCCCCTCCGGCACCGCGCCGGGGGCCGACCGGCCCATGCGCGGTCCGGCCGGGAGGGCCAAGCTGGATCTGCGGGGCAATCCCGGCACCGCACCCGCCTCCGGGCATACCGGCCGTATGTGAGCCACTGGTCGGCCGGTCGGTGGACCCGGGGGAGACAGCGAAAGGCAGGGATCGTCATGAAGGGCTTGGTCTTCCACGGCCCCGGACAGTCGTCCTGGCAGGAGGTACCGGATCCCGGTGTCAAGGACGCCACCGACGCGATCGTTCGTGTGGAGGCCGTCACGATCTGCGGGACGGACCTGCACATCCTCAAGGGCGACGTGCCCGAGGTGCGGTCCGGCACGGTCCTGGGGCACGAGGCGGTCGGCGAGGTCGTCGAGGTCGGCAGCGACGTACGGACCGTGCGGCCGGGCGACCGGGTGCTGGTCTCCTGCATCACCGCCTGCGGCCGCTGCCGCTTCTGCCGGGAGGGGGCGTACGGGCAGTGCCGGGGCGGCGGGGGCTGGATCCTCGGCCACCTGATCGATGGAACCCAGGCCGAGTACGTCCGCGTCCCGTACGCCGATCTGTCCGTCCACCCGCTGCCGAGCACCCTGGACGCCGGGGACGCGGTGCTGCTGGCGGACATCTTCCCCACCTCCTACGAGGTGGGCGTGGTCAACGGGCGTGTCCGTCCCGGCGACACCGTCGCCATCGTCGGCGCCGGCCCCATCGGCCTCGCGGCGATCGCCACCGCCCGGCTGTTCTCGCCCGAGCGGATCGTCGCCGTGGACCTGGCCCCGTCCCGGCTGGAGGCCGCCAAGGGGCTCGGGGCGGACGCCGTGGCCGACGCCCGGGAGGCGCCGGAGCAGCTGGTCGCAGACCTCACGGACGGGCTCGGCGCGGACGTCGTCATCGAGGCGGTCGGCGTACCGGAGAGCTTCGAGCTGTGCACGCGCATGGTGCGGCCCGGCGGGCACGTGGCCAACGTCGGCGTGCACGGCAAGCCGGCGACGCTGCACCTCGAAGACCTGTGGATCAAGAATGTGACCATCACCACGGGCCTGGTGGACACCCACTCCACACCCACCCTGCTGCGCATGGCGGCCGCCGGTCGGCTGCCCACCTCGTCCCTGGTCACGCACAACTTCCCACTGGACGACATGGAGGAGGCGTACGACGTCTTCTCCCACGCGGCCGACACCGGCGCGCTCAAGGTCGTGCTCGGCGAGCCCCGGCGCGACGTCGTCGCCGTTCCGGCGGCCTGACGCGATCGTCGACGAAGTGATTGTTTCCCGGACCGCGTCCGGCGGGACCCCGGGCCAGGCGGACGACCGCAGGACTGGGCCGCTCTCCGGTCCGGCCGGGACCGATGGCCCCTCATCGGGGGCGCGCGCCGGACGGACGATGGATCGCACACCCGACATACGGGTGGGTGTTGAGCGAGGCAGGAGACGGGCGGGCCGATGTACGTCCGTGTGCCGTGAGTTGCGGTCGCGCATGCCGGAACTGGCCTGTCTGATGCTGACCTCCTTCGACGACGAGGAGGCCCTCCTGGACTCGATCATGGCGGGAGCCTCCGGGTATGTCCTGAAGCAGATCCAGGGCTCGGACCTGGTGTCGGCGGTGCGCACGGTGGCCGCGGGCCAGTCCCTGCTCGACCCCAGCGCCACCGACCGGCTGATGGCGCGGTTGCGCCAAGGCCCGAAGGAGGAGCAGGAGCCCGAGGCGCTGCCGGGCCTGACCGAGCGCGAGCGGGAGATCCTGGCACTGATCGGCGAGGGACTGACCAACCGCCAGATCGGCCAGCGGCTCTTCCTCGCCGAGAAGACGGTGAAGAACCACATCTCCCGTCTGCTCGCCAAGCTCGGAGTGGAACGGCGCGTCCAGGCCGCCGTCATCGCCACCCAGGTCCAGGACCGACTGCGGCAGGAGGGGAAGTAGGCGACGGGTGTTCCGAGCTGGACACCGTTCGGACGGTCGGGGCGGGCGTAGGCGGGCTGCGTCCGTGTCGAACCCGTGCGCGACCGGATCCAGTACCGTCCGTCCCCTCTGACGGGCCGTTACCGTGGCTCACGACAGCTGCGGAAAGGGCGGCTGCCGGGATGCTGTGGGGAATGTGGAGGGCCACCGGTGGCAAGCATGGAGAGGGCCGGGGAGGCTCGTGTACGGCTGCCGCAGCTGAGGCTGGATGAGCTGCTGGAGGAGTTGCGGGCGCGTTTGGACGCGGCGCGGGGGACGCGTGATCGTGTGCACAGTCTGCTGGAGGCGGTGCTGTCGGTCGGTCGGGAGCTGGAGCTGGAGCAGGCGTTGCGCGGCATCGTGGAGGCGGCCGCGGTGTTGGTGGACGCCGAGTACGCGAGGTGCGGCGTGCCGTTCCGGAACGGGCACCGTGACGACGGGGACCGCGGCGTGCCGCAGACAGTCACGGGCGACCGCGCCGATCGCTGGGAGCCCGTACTCGTGGCGGTCGGTGCGCCCGAGGGCGAGCAGTTGTGCGCCGCGGGCGTGCTTCAGCAGTACCCGCGCGGGCGGCCCCTCCACCACGACGGCGCGTACGGCAGTGTCGATGTGCGAGCCGAGGGCCCTGCGCACCACCCCCGCGAGCAACCGCGCGGCCCGAAGGCGTTCCTCGGCGGCGCTGGAGTGGGTCGACACCGGAGCGTAGGGGGCGAGTGCGGCCCCGGTCGGTTCCCAGGCGTGGACGGCGACGACGTCCGCCCGGCTGGGCGTGGGCCTGCCGCACGGCCCAGCACAGCGCGGCCACGGACGCGTCGGATCCGTCGACACCCACGACGATGAGGTTCCCGGCGATCGATTCCGGCATGACAGCCTCCCTGGACGGTCTCTGGTCCCACCGTGCCCCTCGCCGGCGCGGCGGGGCGTGAGCCGAGAGGGCTCGTCCGTCTGCCGAACGGTCCCTCGCTTCCTGGAGGTGACCGTCTCGGACGGTCGGGGGCAGGCCGCCGCGCCCGACGGCTCGGTGTCATGCCTGGACAGGGCCGGTCAGTTGCACGATGTCGTCGGAGGCGACGTCGTGGAGCCGGATGGCCAGGTCCTCCAGGGCACGGCTCGCGGCGAGCTCGTCGCCGATCTCCGGGACGGGGCGGTCGATCGGGTTGCGCCGGGCCATCCCCCTGCCCGTGAGGTGCGAGGTGTCCCGCGTGGCCAGGACGGCACGCGCATGCGTCTCGTCGCCTTCCTCGCTGATGTAGATCTGGACGGTCCACCGCTTGGTTTCCATCATGATCACTTCCGTCCCGCTTCTCGTCTTCCGCTTCTCAGCATGCGCCGGCCCCCACGGTCGGTCCAGGCGGTCGGCCCCCCTCCACGGCCGTCGCGGAGCGGAGCGTTCAGGACTCCAGCTCCAGGCGGATCTCGGGCGGTTCCTGCAGCGTGTTGTGGACGGTGCAATGAAAGGCGACGGCCGGCAGGGCGGCCCTGGCGCGGCTGCGTCCCGCCATCCGTCGGCGGCACACCAGTCGGTACCCCTTCGACGAGCGGGACGTCCCCGCGGACGTGCGGTCGCGGCTGCGGGCGGCCGCCGCGCGGGAGGAGGCCGAGCTGTCGTTCCCCGGGTCCTGGCACCTCGACACCGTCCTGGAGCTGGTCCGTGACGCCGAGAGCCGCGACATCCTGGATCCCGGGGGCAGGGAGGACCTTGAGCGCTGGACCCGGCTCGGCCCGGAGGCCGACGTCGCCACCGACGGTGTTCCCGAGTACGCCTTCGGCCCGCGCCGAAGGGACGGCCGGGCACCACTGCGGGACTTCGCCGGACGACGGCCGGTGGCCGACCGCGGCAGCACCGCCTTCGAGACCAGCGCCCATCTGGCCCTGCTGTACACCCGCGGTGACGCGCCCCTCGACTGGCTCCGCGCCGGGCAGGCCCACGAACACGTCCTGCTGGAGGCCACGACGGCCCCACTCGCCGGCGCACTGACCTCCCACCCGCTGGAGAACGACGACCTGCGCACACTCGCCCGCGACCCGGTCTCGGGGCGGGGGTACGTCCAGATGGTGCTGCGTCTCGGCTACGGACCGCACAGCCCGGCCACGCCCCGGCGCCCCGTCCGGGACGTCCTCGACACCGCCTGACCGGCCGGAGGGCCCGTCTCGGCCTGACGCCCACGCGATGACCGGTCCGGCCACATCCGCGCGGTCGGCGTCGTGGCGAACTGCAGGCACGGGCCTGACGGCCGGAGCGGGCCCGGCGGCTCACCGAGAGACGGGCAGCACGCTCTCGTCCAGTACCTGCCCTGCCGACTGGCGCGGTGAGGCAGGGCCCTCCGGCCCGTAGCCGAGGCGGAGCACCATCTGGGCGTGGGCGCGGCGGTCGTGCGCCGGGGGTACGAGTTGCTCGCGCAGGTCCGGCCATTCCAGGGCCTGGTGCAGCAGGGAGGCCCGCAGCCCGTGGGCGGTGGCCACCAGCAGGACGCGTTCGAGGGCCTGTCCGGCCCGCAGCCAGTCGGCCCTGCGGTCGTGCGCGGTGAACAGCACGGCGATCGACGGCCGCGTCTCGAAGGGCCGGCTGGCCAGTGCGGAGGGGTGCCGGTGGGCGCCGAAGTCCCGCAGGGGAATCCGCTCGCGGAAGTCCTGTGGGCCCACTGCCGCGGGCGGCATGCCGAGCGACGCCCCGTTGGGCTCGTGCACCCAACGACGGCTCTCCGCGGCCCGGTAGGCATCGGCGGTGTTGCGGTGTTCGGCGTACCGCGTGAGCCGCAGCAGATGTTCCGTCGCGCTGGGTGTGGGACGACGCAGCAGGGCGCCCTCACTGTGTGCGGCCTCGGCGAGCTCCGCCGCCACCGCGGTGGGCACGGGCACGTCGGAGAAGGGGAACCGGCTGCTGTGCCGGCGCCACAGCGCTTCGTAGAACCCGGGAAACGGGGTGTTCCGCACCGGGCCGCCGAACCGTACGGTGGCGAGCAGATCGGGTTCGTCGGGCCGGGGCAGCAGCCGTGTCACAGGCTCCCGGCCGAAGTGGGCTATCGCTACCCGCAGGTTGAGGACGGCGCAGCCGACGGAGAGGTGCAGGGCGCGGCCCGTGGGGTCGATGTGCCGCAGGCCGCGGTCCGCCACGGCCCGGATCTGCAGCGTCACGGTGTCCGGATCGAGCCGGAACCGCCAGGGCTGGGTGTTGTGGATGGAGGGCGCGGCCACGGCCGCCGAGATCAGCGTCTGCAGAGTCCGGGCGTCGAGGGTCTCGGACCACATCGGAAACTCCTCCCCGCTCCGTGTCAGCGGAGCCGGTGGGCCTTGGAGTTGGACCCTGCCCAGTGTGGTGGCCCCGCGCCGGGCCCGGCATGGGCCGTACGGTCCCGACCGGCGCCGGTCGGCCCGGGTTCCCTGGCTGACCGGCGCCGGCCGGCCCGGGCTCCCTGGCGTGGCGCGGCAGTGGGGCCGCAGGGCCCGGCGAAAGGACTGTGCGGCCCCCTGTGCGGGCGGCGGTCCTCCACGAGGCTTCAGCACAGGAGCAGTCAGGCCTGAGCGCAGGAGGCGCGCATCATGCATCGGCACGTGACCGCAGGAGTCGACGAATCGACCGAGAGCCTCGCCGCCGCCCACTGGGCGGCCAGGGAAGCCGTGCGCCTGGGCGCCGAGTTGAGGCTCGTGCACACCTGGGCGTGGCACCCGCGTCCGCCCGCCTCCGTGCCCGCCGACGTCAGCGAGCGCCGCTGGGCCGAACAGACGCTGGACCGGGCCGTCGTCAGCGTGCGGTCCGCGCACCCCGGACTGCGGATCGTCGACCGGCTCGTCGCGGACTCCCCGGTGGACACGCTGCTGGAGGAGGCCGACAAGGCGGAACTGCTGGTGCTCGGGTCCCGCGGACTGGGCGCGGTCACGGGGTTCGTCGTCGGCTCGGTCTCCCAGCGCCTGGTCGCCAGGTCGTCGCGCCCCGTGGTGCTCGTCCGGGCCAGGCAGACCCTCGGCGACGAACACCTCCCCACCCCGGACGGCATCTCGCCCGAGGAGATCCCGCAGACCCCGTACCGGGACGTGGTCCTCGGCCTGGAGACCTCTCACACTTGCGACGAACTCATCGAGTTCGCCTTCGCGACCGCCGCGCGCCGCGGCGCCCGGCTCCGCGTGATCCACGCGTACCGGATCCCGACACCGCACGCGGTCGACGACAGCTCCGCACCGACACCGTCACCGGAGCTGCTCGCGGCGCGGGAGCGTGCCGTCGTCGCGACACTGCGCCCGTGGTACGACAAGTTCCCCGGGGTCTCCGTCGTGGAGAGCGTCGTCCAGGGACGGGCCGCCACCGCGCTCGTGCGGGCCGCGACCGGGGCCGGTCTGGTCGTCGTGGGGCGCCGGATTCGGGACGGTCACCTCGGCATCGGTCCGCACACCGGCCCGGTCACCCACGCGGTACTGCACCACGCCGGCTGCCCGGTCGCCGTCGTCCCGCACCCCTGAGCCGACCCGCGACGCGTGTCGGCCGGATGCCCCGGCCGGGGCCGGCTGTCTGCCGCCCCCTGTGTCGCGGCCGTCGTCAGCCGTGGGCGTCGTCAGCCGTGGGCGTCGACGGCCGTGAGACGGATGCCGGTGATCAGGTCCGGGCGGATGCGGACCGCGTGGTCCATGGTCCCGCTCAACCAGGGACGCAGCATTTCCCGATAGCGGGCCAGCTCCTCGGGGTCGGTGACCGGGCGGGCGTAGCCGGTGACGACCACACTCCAGCCGAGGTGGGTGTCGGGGTCGATGGAGTCGGCCTCGTAGGCCACCACGACGCCCTGGTCGTCCGCCTCCTGGGCATGCGCGGTCAGCGCCGTGGCCTCGTGGGTGCGGATGACGATGTGGCCGGCGTCCAGCACATGGTTGACGGGGCGGACGGTCGGCAGCGCGTGCCGGGTGAAGACGATCCGCCCGAAGGACACACTGCCGAGCAGCCGCAGGGCCTCGTCGATGTCGAGGTCGACCGACCGCCGAGGCTTGGCGGCTCCGTTGTGGTTGCTGATCGGCATCGTGATCTTTCGGGCGGGTAGGGGGCGGGTGCTGCCGGGTCTCGGCTCGGGCGGCCTCCATGGAACGGTGGCCGTCCCGGCCGCGGTAGGGCCGTTCGGCCCCAGTCGTCGAGGAGAGCGGCCCTACGTTCGCCAGGGAGGCGAGGGGGCGAGGGAGGCGGAGGACACGTCCGACGTTTCTCCGGGGGCACCGGGCACCGGGCACCGGGCACGGGGCACGGGGCACGGGGCACCGGGCACGGGGCACGGGGACCGGTATCGGGGAACGCTCAGCTCGCCAGCTGGGAGCGGCGCGACGAGCCCGGTTCCGGGCTCGTGGACGTGTCGTCGATCCGGTGCTCCAGATCGGCGGAGACGTCGACCACTCCGTCGACGCCACGGCACAGCCGCACCACGACCGGGACCATGGACTTGCGCTCGACGGTGCCGCGGAGCGCGACCCGTCCGTCGACCACCCGTACGAGGATCGCGTCGGGCGCGATGCCCAGGGTGCGCACGAGGACCTCTCCGGCGATCTCCTCGCGGATGGCGCGGTCGGCCCGCAGGAAGACGCGGAGCAGATCGGCCCGGCTGATCAACCCGACCAGCCGCCCGGCCTCGTCGACGACCGGCAGCCGCTTGACGCGGTGCCGCTCCATGACCTGGGCGGCCTCGACGACCGTCCACTGCGGCCGGGCGGTCACGGCGGGACGGTTCATCAGCCCCTCGGCCGTCGCCGCCTCCGCCTTCGCACGAGCGGCGGGCTTCGGGTGCAGTACGGGCAGCAGACCGGCCGGATCCAGTCGCGCGGCCTCCTTGCGCAGCAGGTCCGCCTCGGAGACGACGCCCACGGGACGGTCGTCGTCGTCCACCACCGGTACGGCCGTGATGTCGTACTCGGCGAGCAGCTTGGCGATCTCCTTGAACCCGGTGTCGGGGTGCACTCGGACGACCGATGTGGTCATGAGGTCGCTCACCATCCGGTGCCGCATGGCTCTCGCCTCCTGAGGACGTTTGCGCTTCTCCACCTGCCTTCCCACCCACTCTCCGCCTTCGCCGGTCACCTCTCCATGGGCCGGTCGGCCCCGCTCGGGGACCTGCGGCCCCTGCTCCCGGGGACACCGCTGCCGCGACGCTGCGATCGGGGGCCCGGCCACGAGGCCGGGGTGACCGTCGCGGTCGCCGGTCCTCGCCCGAACCACCCGAAGTTCCCGATCCCTTGAAGGAGCACACCGCCATGACCGTTCGCGTCGCCATCAACGGCTTCGGCCGTATCGGCCGCACCTACCTCCCCACCTGGTGCACGTCCACACCGACTCGACGGACGCCGACACCGTATGGCTGCGCTGCCGCACCAGCGCTTCGGACATCCGCATCGGCATGGCGTCACGGACCGTCAGCGTGACGGGAGAGAAATCGGAGGCCCACCACGAAGGGCGGCGCGCGGTCCAGCGGCTCCGCCTCGCCCTCGCGCCCGGCCGTACCGTCACCGTGGACAAGACCGTCGCCCTGTTCACCTCCCGCGACCCGGCGATCGACGATCCGCTGCAGGCAGCCGTGGACCGGGTCGGTCACGCACCCGGCTTCGACGAGCTGCTGGAGTCCCACCTCACCGCGTGGGACCTGCTGTGGCGCCGGGCCGACCTGGAGGTGCCCGGCAAGGCCGGCCGTATCCTCCGGCTGCATCTGTTCCATGTCCTGCAGACGCTCTCCCCGCACACCGCCGACCTGGACGTCGGCGTCCCCGCGCGGGGGCTGCACGGCGAGTCCTACCGCGGACACGTCTTCTGGGACGAGCTGTTCGTCCTGCCCTACCTGAACCTGCACTTCCCCGAGGTCTCCCGGGCGCTGCTGACCTACCGCCATCGCCGCTGGAAAGGGCCCGGGCCGCCCGGGACGCCGGGCGGACCGGGGCCATGTACCCCTGGCAGAGCGCGAGCGACGGCCGTGAGGAGACCCAGCGGCTGCACCTCAACCCGCGCTCCGGGCACTGGCTGCCCGACCACTCACACCGTCAGCACCACGTGGGATTGGCCATCGCCCACAACGTGTGGCGGTACTACGAGGCCAGTGGCGACGCCGAGTTCCTGCACACCAAGGGTGCCGA
The DNA here is from genome assembly GCF_002214185.1 of Streptomyces capitiformicae. Classification (NCBI taxonomy): domain Bacteria; kingdom Bacillati; phylum Actinomycetota; class Actinomycetes; order Kitasatosporales; family Streptomycetaceae; genus Streptomyces; species Streptomyces capitiformicae. Next base: position 6,864,745 of record NZ_CP022161.1, read on the forward strand.
GATGCTGCTGCAGATCGCCCGTTTCTGGGCGAACGCGGCGACCTGGGACGAGAGCCTCGGCCGCTACCGCATCCGTGGTGTGGTCGGACCAGACGAATACCACGAGGCCTGTCCCGGGGCCGACCGGCCGGGACTCGACGACAACGCCTACACCAACGTCACCGCCGCCTGTTCTCACCCGCGCCTGTGAACTGCTGGAGACGCTCCCGCGGCCGCGCTCCCGCGGCCGCGCTCCCGCGGCCGCGCTCCCGCGGCCGCGCTCCCGCGGCCGCGCCGCCGCGCCGCCGCGAACTCGCCGACCGCACCGGCTTCGACGGCGGCGAACTCGAACTGTGGGAGGACGTCTCCCGCTCTCTCCACGTGCCGTTCCACAACGGCGTCATCAGCCAGTTCGAGGGGTACGGCGAACTCGCCGAACTCGACTGGGCGGTGTACACGGCGAAGTACGGCGACATCCGGCGGCTGGACCGGATCCTGGAGGCCGAGGGCGACACCGTCAACCGGTACAAGGCGTCCAAGCAGGCCGACGCGCTGATGCTCGGCCATCTCTTCTCGCCCGCCGAACTGCGCGCTCTCTTCGACCGGCTGGGATACCGGCTGGACGACGAGACCTGGCGTCGCACCGTGGACTACTACCTGGCCCGTACGTCCCACGGCTCCACGCTCAGCGCCCTCGTGCATGGCTGGGTACTCGCCAGGGCGCGGCGCGCCGAGGCGTGGACCTTCGTCCAGGAAGCGCTCGCCGGGGACATCGCCGACCTGCAGGGCGGCACCACCGCCGAGGGCATCCACCTGGGCGCGATGGCGGGCACCCTCGACCTCGTGCAGCGCGGTCTGACCGGACTGGAGACGCGCGGCGACACCCTGAGGCTCGACCCCGTGCCGATCCCCGAGCTGTCCGAGTACGGGTTCTCCATCCGCTACCGGGGGCACTGGGGCGTGCGCCTGCGGCTCCGGTCCGGGCAACTGCACATCACAGTGCCCGACTCCGACCGCGACCCGATCGTGGTGGCCCTCGCCGACCGCACCGTGTCCGTCGTGCCGGGGGAGTCCCGCACGCTCGCCCTCCCGGACTGAAACGGGGCCGTCGGCCCGGTCCACTTAGGGCCGACCGGCCCACTCCCCGCCCCGGACAGCCCATGGGATCACCTCCCGGTCCGCTGGATGCTCGAAGTGTCACAAGGCCCGGAGGAGACACGCCATGACAGACGACCTGCTCAGCCGCCCCCCTGTCCACGCTCTGCTCGCGGACGGCACGACCGTCCGCATCCGCGCCGTGGAACGAGGCGATCACGAGCAGCTGCGCGGACTCTACGAGGAGATGTCCCCGGAGAATCTGCGGCTGCGGTTCTTCGCGGCGAGCCGACGTTCGGCCAAGCTGGCGGCGGACCGGGCCTGCGCCCCGCCACACCGGGGATACCGGGCGCTGCTGGCGGAGCGCGCCGACCAGGTGATCGGCCTCGCCGAGTACGAAACCGGTGAGGACATCGACACGGCCGAGATCTCCATCGCGGTCGCCGACGGACTGCACCACCGGGGCGTCGGCACCTTGCTGATAGAGCACCTCGTCTCGGCCGCCCGCGCGGAGGGGATCACCACGTTCACGGCCGACGCGCTCAGCGAGAACCACGAGGTACTGCGGCTCTTCCACGACCTCGGTCTGCGCACGTCCCGCAGCTTCGACGGCCCCGAGGTGCGCTGCACCATCGGGCTGACCGAGGACGACACCTACCTCACGGCCGTCGAGGCCCGCGGCCGGGCCGCCGACGTCGCCAGCCTGGAGCCGCTGCTGCGGCCCCGTACGGTCGCCGTGGTCGGCGCCGGCCGCAAGCCGGGTTCCGTGGGACGCGTCGTCCTGCACCATCTGCGCACCGGCGGTTTCACCGGACGGCTGTTCGCGGTGAACCCCGCCGCCGCGTCCATCCTCGGCGTGCCCTGCCACCCGTCCGTCCCCGCCCTTCCCCAGACCCCCGATCTCGCGGTCGTCGCCGTACCCGCGGCCGCGGTCCCGGCCGCGGCCGAGGAGTGCGGCAAGGCCGGCGTACGGGCCCTGCTCGTGGTCACGGCGGGCCTGGACCGCGACCAGGCTCGGGCCCTCATGGCGGCCTGCCGCTCGCACGGCATGCGCCTCGTCGGCCCCAACTGCCTGGGCATCTCCCACACCGACCCCGCCGTCCGCCTGGACGCGACCTTCGCCGCCGACCATCCGAGCCCCGGCACCGCCGGTGTCGCCGTGCAGTCCGGCGGGGTGGGCATCGCCCTGCTCGACGGGCTGTCCCGGCTCGGCATCGGTGTGTCGTCCTTCGCCTCGCTCGGCGACAAGTACGACGTCAGCGGCAACGACATGCTCCAGTGGTGGGAGAGCGACGGCCGCACCGACCTCGCCCTGCTCCACCTGGAGTCCTTCGGCAACCCCAGGGCGTTCTCGCGCACCGCGCGGCGGGTGACCCGCCGTATGCCCGTGCTCACCGTCGACGCGGGCCGCACCGAGGCCGGGCGCCGGGCCGCCGCCTCGCACACGGCCGCCGCCGCCACCCCGACCATGACCCGCAGGGCCCTGTTCACCCAGGCCGGCGTCACCGCCACCGGCTCGGTCGGCGAACTCCTCGAAACCGCCGCCCTGCTCCACTCCCAGCCACTGCCGGCGGGCAGTCGCGTCGCGATCCTCACCAATGCCGGCGGCGCGGGCGTCCTGGCCGCCGACGCCTGTGTGGAGGCCGGACTGGTCCTCCCGGCGTTCGCTCCCGAGGTGGTCGACGATCTCCTCGGCGCTCTGCCCCGAGGCGCCTCCGTCGGCAACCCGGTCGACGCCACGGCCGCCGTCACCGAGGAACAGCTCAAGGACTGTGTGGACCGGGTGCTGCGGCACGGCGGGATCGACGCCGTGCTGCTCGCCCTCGTCCCCACGGCGGTCGCCGCGGCGACCGGCGACGACCTCGTACGGGCCCTCACCGACACCCACGGCCCCAGGACGAAGCCGGTCGCCGCGGTACGGCTCGAACAGGACCTGCCGGTCAGGCTGCTGCCCGCCACCGGCGGCGGCACCATTCCGTCCTACGCCGAACCCCAGGCCGCGGCACGGGCCCTGGCCCACGCCGCCCTCCGCGCCGCCTGGCTCGCCCGGCCCGCGGGAACCGTCCCGGACCTGGACGGCGTCGACACGGGCCGTGCCCACGGCATCGTCGAGGCGTTCCTCGCCGCGCACCCGGACGGCGGCTGGCTCGACCCGCGCACCTGCGCCGATCTGCTGTCCTGCTACGGCATACCGCAGATCCCCTGGGCCTGGGCCGAGACCGAGGACGCCGCCGTCCTCGCCGCCGACCGGCTGCGAGGCCCCGACGGCCGCGTGGTCATGAAGGCCCACTGGCCGGGCCTGGTGCACAAGAGCGAGCAGCGCGCGGTCCACCTCGACCTACAGGGCGACTCCCAGGTCCGCGCCGCCTTCCGCGACTTCGAGACCCGGTTCGGGGACCTGCTGGACGGCACCGTCGTCCAGCCGCTCGCCCCGCGCGGCACCGAACTCTTCGCCGGCGTCGTCCAGGACGAGGTCTTCGGCCCGCTCGTGCTGTTCGGTCTCGGCGGCACCGCCACCGAAGTACTCGGCGACCACGCGGCCCGGCTCGCCCCGCTCACCGACCACGACGTCCACGACCTGATCACCGCGCCGCGCTGCGCGCCGCTGCTGTTCGGGGCGCGCGGCAGCGGACCGGTCGACCTCGCACGCCTGGAACGGCTGCTGCTGGGGCTGTCCCGTATGGCGGCCGACCTGCCGCAGCTCGCCGAGGCCGACTTCAACCCCGTTCTCGCGACATCGGCCGGAGTCTCCGTGCTCGACGCGCGCGTACGCCTGCTGCCCCGCAGGCCCCAGGATCCGTATCTGCGGCGCCTTCGTTGAGGAGGGAACAGACATGAAACACGACAAGGTCGGCTCCGTGATGACGACGGACGTCGTCCGTGCCGAGTACGACACGCCGTTCAAGGAGGTCGCCCGACTGCTCGCCGACCACCGCATCAGCGGACTGCCGGTGATCGACGACGACGAGAAGGTCATCGGGGTGATCTCCGAGACCGATCTGATGGCCCGGCAGGCAGAGGCACCCGACCCGTACGGGCCGCCCAGGCGCCGCTTCCCGTTCGCGGCGCTGACGCGCGGCGCACGACGGCAGGCCGTCAAGGCCGAGGCCCGCACCGCCGGCCGGTTGATGACAGAGCCGCCGATCACCGTGCACGCCGACGACACCGTCGTCGAGGCCGCCCGGACCATGGCCCAGCACCGCGTGGAGCGGCTGCCCGTCGTGGACGAGGAGGAGCGCCTCGTCGGTATCGTCACCCGGCGCGACCTGCTCCAGGTCTTCCTGCGGCCCGACGAGGAGATCCGCGACATCGTGACCCGGGAAGTGCTGGTGCGCACCCTGTGGCTGCCCCCGCACAGCGTCGACGTGGCCGTGGACCAGGGCGTCGTCACGCTCTCCGGGCAGATGGAACGAAAGAGCGAGACGGAGATCGCCGTCTCCATGACCCGCCAGGTCGACGGCGTGGTCGGCGTGGTCGACAAACTCACCTGGCGACTGGACGACGCGCGCATCGAGCCCGCGGAACAGGCGCTGCACGGCGTCACCGACCACTGGCTGCGCAGGTTGTGAGGCGCAGGTTCTGAAAGGAGGCCAACCATGACCGCCAAGGTTCTCGTCGCCTACGGGACGACGAACGGATCCACCGCCCGGATCGCCGAGACCATCGCCGAGGTACTGACCAAGGAGGGGCTGCCGGCCGAGGCCCGCCCCGCCGAGTCCGTCGTCAGCCTGCTGCCGTACGACGCCGTCGTGGTCGGCGGCGGGGTCTACGCCGGGCGCTGGCAGAAGAACGCCCGCCGCTTCCTCCGTCACCACCGCCGTGAACTCTCCCAACGCCCGCTGTGGTTGTTCAGCAGCGGCCCCCTCGATGCCTCCGCCTCCGAGCGGGACATCCCGCCAGTGCCCGGCGTGCGCAGGGCCATGATCCGGTTCGACGCCAGGGAGCACATCACTTTCGGAGGCTGCCTGGAGAAGGGCGCCAAGGGCTTCATCGCCCACCGGATCCTGGAGTCCGGCAAGGGAGGTGACTTCCGGGACTTTCCCGCGATCGAGGCGTGGGCGGGCCGGATCGCGAACGAACTGCTGGGGGCCCCGCAGGAGGAGAGGAAGGGCTGACTCAGGGCGTGCGCGGAACACGGTACGGCGGACGGGCGCCCGCCCCACCGTGTTCCGGGCCCGCGCTACGACCGTCAGGAGGGCCGAACGGGCCACGACCCCGGCCGTTGACGGGTGGTCAGCGGTGCGAGAGGTCGATACGGACGTCGACGACCCCCTCGACCGCCCGCACGGCCCGGGCCAGGACGGGCACGAGTCCGCGTTCGGGCAGCGAACCGCCCAGCGTCACCACGCCCTCCGCGACGGTGACCGTGATCGCCTCCGTGGAGGGGAGTGTGGTGAGGACGGAGCCGCGTACCTCCTCGGCGATCTCCTCGTCGGGCCGGAGGAATACCTTGAGCAGGTCACCGCGGCTGACCACGCCCTGGAGCATCCCGACCCGGTCGACGACCGGAAGCCGCTTGACCCGGCGGCGTGCCATGATGCGGGCGGCCTCGGCCAGGGTGGCGTCCGGGTGCACGGAGACAGCGGGGGCGTTCATCAGCTCTCCGGCGGTCACCGCGCCGGCCTTGAGGCGGTCCGAGAGCTCGCCCTGGGTGTCGTCGGCGTCCCGGAACTCCTCCTTGTGCAGCAGATCGGCCTCCGAGACCACCCCCACGACCCGGCCCTCGCCCTCCAGCACGGGCAGGGCGCTGACCTTCCACTGGTCGAACAGCTGGACGATCTCCTTGAAGGGCGCGTCGCGCCCCACGGCGACGACGGTGTGGGTCATCACATCGCTCACGGTGCTCGGCGAGTCAGGCATCGGGGCCTCCTTCGGATACGGACGACGGTCAGGTCGAGGAAGTGGGTGGAGCACGAGACGCACGGGTCGTGGTTGCGGATCGCCCGCTCGCACAGGACCGTCGGCTCGGCGTCGTCCGGTCGCCGCCGGTGATCGCGTCCTGGGTGACGCGGAGCAGGTCGTCTTCGATCGCACCCTGGTTCTGCGCGGTGGGCGGCACGCGTGTACCGGTGGTAGAGCAGTCCGCGCAGGGCCGCGGTCGCCCCGTGGCCGACACCCGCGGTCGGCGGCACCTCGGTGTCGTCCACCGGTCTTCTCGAGTGGCTCCTCGCTACCAGCCTCGGACGGCCGGCGGCCCGTCCCCAGGGGCTGAACGGGTATCTGAGCGGGCCGTACGTCCCTCGACACCGGTGGCCGGCCCGGCGGCTTCCCGTCGCCCTGGAGCCGGGTGGGCGCTTGGGCCGGTCGGCCCCGCGCGAAGACCTGACGGCCCATGGCCGTGGAACCCGGCGCGGCACGACGCTGGCAGTGATGAGCCGACCGTGTGACGAGCCGACTGTGACGAGCGGACCGAATAAGGGAGGGGCACGTCATGCTTTCGCCTGTAGTAGCCGGTGTGGATGGATCCGCGGAGAGCCTGGCCGCCGCTGAGTGGGCGGCGCGCGAAGCCGCCCGCCGAGGGCGCCCCCTGCATCTAGTACACGCCTGGAACTGGCAGCCCCGCCCGTCGGCGGGCGGGATCAAGCCCGCCGCTCAGCGGTACCTGGCCCGGCGGGTCCTGCGTCAGGCGGAGGAACACGTTCGTGCCGGATGCCCCCATGCACGTCTGACCGACGAGCAGACCGAGGGCCCGGCCACCACCGCCTTGCTGAGGGCCGCCGAGCAGGCCGAACTGCTCGTGCTGGGCTCGCGCGGACTGAGCGGTTTCACCGGCTTCCTGGTCGGCTCTGTCGCCCTGGGGGTCGTCGCGAAGGCCACCCGCCCCGTCGTCCTCGTACGGGCGGACGAGGAAGCCGCGGACGAGCATCTGCCCGAGGCCGACGGCGGCGCGTCCACCCGGACGGGCTACCGGGACGTGGTGCTGGGCCTCGACCTCAAGGACCCACGGGATGAGGTGATCGAGTTCGCGTTCGAGGCGGCCCGGCTGCGCCAGGCCCGCCTACGGGTCGTGCACGCCTGGCAGACGCCTTCCGCGATCTCGCTCGGACCCGGGGACGTGGCCCTGGCGGACGAGGAGCGGCAGGGGCAGGAGTGGCAGGGGTTCATGTGCGCCGTGCTGCAGACGTGGCGCGACAAGTACCCCGAGACGGACGTGCGGGAGACCGTAGCCGAGGGCAGGACCTCGGCCGCGCTGCTCCGTGCCGCCTCGGCAGCGAGCCTCCTCGTCGTCGGCCACCGCCTGACCGACCGGCCGACGCTACCGCGCACCGGCCCCGTCACCCACGCCGCAATCCAACACGTGAGCTGCCCGGTGGCCGTCGTCCCCCATGGATGAGCCGGTCGACGACGTTGCAGGGCGGCAGCAGGCCGGCGGTGGCGATCGACCCGCCGCGCGACGTCGACCCGCCGCGCGACGTCGACCCGCCGCGCGACGTCGACCCGCCGCGCGACGTCGACCCGCCGCGCGACGTCGACCGGGTGATCGCGGCGGCCGCTCGGCAGCGGCACGCCGCAGCCGGCCAGGTGCCCGCATGTGGCCGCCGGGAGGTACGGGAGGTACGTCCATGCCGCTCGCCGTGCGAGACCGCTTCGCGAGGGTGCGACGCCCGGGCGGGACGCCCGCTCAGGGCCGCACGCCGTCGCAGCCGTGGTCGGCGGCGTACGCGGCGAACACCTCCGCCGGTGTGCCGCCCGTGTGGAGGAACGCTCGTCGAGGACGGCCGCGAGGTCGCTCAGCGCGCCGGCGAGCAGGTCACCCGAAAGCCGCACCTCCGGCCCCCGCGCCGACCGCCCCCGCCGGGCGAGGACCGAGGCGTGCCCGACCATGGCCGCCAGCGAGGAGTGGTCCTCTCCGTCGTGGAAGTAGTACGCCTCGGAGTACTGGGTGAAGTCGATACGGACACCTGCGACGTCACTGGCGAGGCCGTCCAGCAACAGTGCCCCGGCGGTGCTGTCCAGCTGACGCACCGTCGGATCCGCGTCGCGCAGCGGCGCCAGCCGGATCGCCAGCACTCGCCTGCGGGCCAGCGCCGGGTAGATCTCCAGTACCCAGGAGACCGTGGCCGTCAGGAGGGCGAAACCGACGAGGGCTTCGAGCGGCGAGACCAGGCGGAGCCAGCCCTCGCCGGGGGCGATGTCGCCCAACCCCAGGGTGGCCACGGTGACGAGCGACAGGTACACGGAATCCAGCAGCGCCGGCTCCTGCGCCGTCTCGGACCCGGCCGCGAAGGTGAAGGCCCCGGGCATATGGGGCCAGTAGACGACCGCCCAGCCGAGGACGACGGTGACGGCCCACATGCCCACGACGGTGACCATGGCGAGCGGTCCGACGAGACCGACCACCCGTCGGCGGGCGCGGAAGCGCCGGGCCGCCGCCACAGGGCGGTCATCACGAGGCGGCTCAGGCCGCCGTGGCGGGTCGGGTGCCAGATCGTGTGGAACAGGTCCCGCAGGGTGACCATGACGAGCCCGGCGCCGACAAGGGAGACCAGCCACTTCATGCGCTTCCCCTCATGTCGCCGACACCGCGTCTCCGGCGAGCCGGAGGGAGTCGTCGACAGGCCTGCGCCCTTGTGCCGGCTTCCAAGGCCCGGACCTCATCGGTGCCCCTCAGACCCGCTGTGGGACGACGGCGACCGGGCACGCGGAGTGGTGCAGCAGGGTGTGGGCGACCCGGCCGAGCTGGAGACCGAAATGACCCTGGCGACGCATGGCTCCGACGACGATCAGGTCGGCGTCCACCGAGGCGTCGAGCAGGACACGGTGCGCGGGCCCCTCGACCGGCCGGCGCCGGATCTCGACGCCGGGGTGTTCCCGTACGGCTTCGCGCAGCGTCTCGTCGAGGTGGGCCGAGGCCCGCTCCTGAAGCCCCTGATCGGTGTGGTCCGCAGTCAGGGGACGGTCCATGTGCTCATGGGCCGGACTGCGCCATGCCCGTACGGCGGTCAGGGCACAACCGCGTGTCTCGGCCTCACGGAGGGCGAACCGGACGGCGCCCGTGCCTTCGGGCCCGTCGCCCACACCCACCACGACCCTGCCGAGGGACCCCCTGACATTGGGTTCCGCGCCCCGGACCACGACGACCGGGCACCCGGCGCGTGCCGTCACCGCGAGGCTCACCGACCCCAGGAGCAGCCCGGACAGCTCGCCCCGCCCGCGCTCTCCCACGACCAGGGCGAACGCGTCGGCCGCCGTCCGCAGCAGGGCCGACACGGCGTCGTCGGGCAGCACCTCGCCCGACACCTTCACCCCGGAGTCGCGGAGCTTGGCACGCTCCGCGCAGGAGGCGACGATGTACTCCGCCATCACGTCCCCGGCGGGACGACCGGTGATGAAGGACGGCAGGGCCCGTTCGTAGCGTTCCCAGCGGGAGGCGTGCACCAGCCGCAGCGGCAGTCCGTGCCGTGCGGATTCGTCCACCGCCCAGTCGACCGCCAGCAGGCTGGAGTCGGATCCGTCGACGCCCACGACCAGCGGGAGTTCCATCGCCATTGCCGCCTTCCCGTGCGCCTGCCGCCGAGACTCGTTGGGAACACCGTCGCACCACCCGTCGACCACCGCGACACGGACCGGCGGCCGGGCCGGGTTGCGGTGGCCCAAGGCCCGGTGATGCTGGAGACGTACTGCCGACCGCCCTCCAAGGCGCCATGACCTCCAGTGATCTCAAGCCCTCTGATCCCAAGGACCCGTGGCCATGCCCGACACCCCCCACATCGTCAGTGACGTGATGACACTCCCGGCAGTGGCCGTCCGGCGCGACACACGGTTCAAGGACATCGTGCGGGCCATGACGGACCGGCATGTCAGTGCCGTGCCGGTGGTGGAGGGCGACGGTCGGGTCGTCGGTGTGGTCTCCGAGGCCGACCTGCTGCCCAAGGAGGAGTTCCGGGACCGCGACCTCACCCGTGCCGAGCAGCTCCAGCGCATGTCCGACCTTGCCAAGGCGGGGGCGGTGACCGCGCAGGAGGTGATGAGCGCGCCCGCGATCGTGGTGCACCCGGACGTCACCCTCGGGCAGGCGGCCCGGATCATGGCCGTGAAACGGGTCAAGCGTCTGCCGGTGATCGATGACGAAGGACGGCTGGTCGGCGTCGTCAGCCGTGGAGACCTGTTGAAGGTCTTTCTACGGTCGGACGAGGACATCGAGGAGGAAGTGCGCCGCACCGTGGTGGCCTACCTCTTCCCCGCGCTCAGCCACACGATCCATGTGTCCGTGCACGACGGGGTCGTCACCCTTCGCGGAAAGGTCCGGGACCCCGCGCTGGGCTGGGTCGCCGAGCGTCTGGTCCGCGCAGTGGAGGGCGTGGTGGACGTCCACTCCAGGCTCGGCGGCGAAGGCCCCGGCCCAGACCCCTCGGGGAACGGGTGACCCGGAACTCGTCTCGGGGAACGGGTGACCCGGAACTCGTACGGAGAATCACCGCCGGACCGGTCAGGCGGTGGACGACCCTCGTGGACCACCGCCTGACCGGTCCGGCGGTGATTCACTGATCTGCCGCCGTGATCCGACGACCGGTCAGGCTCGCGGCCCGGATCGACACCCACATGTCGCGTGCGCCGCCCGGCCAGGGCGTCGTGTGGGCCAGCTCGGTGAGGCGGCGCACGGCGTCTGCTTCCGTGACGATGCTCGCGGGGCCGACGGCGAGCACGCTCCAGCCCTGGCTCAGCGCCTCGTCCACGTGATCGACCTCGAAAGCGACTTCCGTTCCGACGGCCGCCGCGGGCAGAGAGTCGGGGGCGGTCCGGAAGGCGATGGTGTCGTCGACGACCTCGTAGTTGACCGGGACGACCGCCGGGCGGCCGTCGGGCGCCGTCACCGCGACGCGTCCCACGCCGTGCGTGGACAGCAACGCGCGGCATTCGTCCGCTCCGAGGTCCCTCAGCCGCGGATGCGGCAGCGCCTGCCCCTGGCCGGGCGGCAGGTCGACCCCTCCTCCGCGCAGAGCGGTGACGGTGGTGCCCAGGGCGTCGGCCAGGTTGATGAGAGCGGCCTCGCTCGGGTCGGCGGGATACTCCTCCAGATACGCCAGGTAGCCGGGCGACATCCGGGCGCGGCGGGCTGTCTCCTCACGGCTGAGTCCCTGCCTCTGCCGTTCGGCGATCACACGTCGGCCGATGTCACCGGGACCGGTCCCATCCGTCGCCGGGGCCCGTTCGGCAGCGGCCTGTCCCCCGCCCGCCTCGCGGGAGGAGGATCCGTGGGCCGTTCGGGGGGGTGTGGGTTCGAGATGGTTGACGTGGGCGTCGGGGCCGGGGAACACGAGTGTCACCTCGTTCGTGTCCGACCAGCGCACGTCGTAGGGCGGTGTTCCGTCCTCGTGGTGGAGTCCGACGATCTCGCCGTCCCGCCGAGTGGCGCCGGACGTCGTGCTTTCGACGACGAGCTGGTCGCCGAGGTGAGCTCGCATGGTGGCCGCCCCTTTCTCATGATTGTCCTGTGTCCGATGCCACGAACCCATGCCCGTGGCCGACGACGTCGAGCCGACGGAGGCCTACCGCCGGCCCTTCGCGCGGGTTGCCGGGCTCAGCGGTGATCTCGACGCGCCGTGTCGCTGGTGAAGCGGGCGTGCATCAGCTGGTCCACCCGCGTGCGCAGGTCGTCCAGCTCGCGCGGAGCGGCGGGCAACGCGGCGGTGCCGTGTCGTGCGGGATGTGTCATGTGCGTTCCCTCCTCGGTTCCGTCATGGGCTCGGGCTTCGCACGCTGTTCCGGCCTCACGGGGGATCACATGAGGCACCCGACGGCCCGAGGTGTGCTCGGCCGCGGGGCTCCCACGCCCTCGATGTCACGCTCGGCGGCTCTCGTCAGCTGCCGCGCGAGGTTGTTCAAGGGATGGAGGCGAACCTTCCATTCCAAACGTGTGCAGCATCGCTTTCCTCCTCATCCCTGCCCGGGCCGATGCGCCGCGACCAGTTCCTCGACGCGGTGCCGGACCTGTGCGGTGAGCCGTTCAGCCGTTCAGCCGTTCAGCCGTTCAGCCGTTCCGAGGACGAGGCACGGGACGCGACCGGCGCTCTGCGCGTGGGCGGCCTTCCCCGCGTCGCCCGTTCCGCATCACCGTCTCCAGCAACGGAAAGCAATCGTCCGGTGGCTGTTCGTCGGCGAGGCCGATCACGTCGGCAACAGCCGGGCCGACGGAACACCTGTTTGGCACCGGGGGCCGTCACCTCGGCCGACGACAGTTTCATCACCGCGCGCCCGTCGTACTCCACCATTTTGTACGCGGAGTCCAGATACGGCGCGTCGGCCGCCACCCCGACGCGGGTGCCGACGGCGTAGGGGACGCGGCGTGTCGATCGGCGCCCCGGAGCGCACCAGTTCGTCGACGGCGTACTCGTCGAGACCACCGCTGACGACGATCCGCACCCCCGGCAGGCCCGCGTCGTTGAGGATCGACCGTGCCCGCACCGCGAGATCCCCGAGGTCGCCGCTGTCCAGTCGTATGGCGCAGCCGGGCCCACGGTCCGCGAGGTCCAGGTAGCGGGCGCCCAAGCAGAACGGCCAGGTCACCGCGCAGACCATCTTCCGTGGCGGCACCCGGGGCGACCTGGTGGGGCCGTACGTCTCGCAGTTCCTGCTCAAGGACATCCCGTACGGCACGCTGCTGATCCCGCAGCGGCAGGACACCCTGGTCCGCCCGGTCGACCACCTGACCACCTGGGGTGACTGGCTGGAGGTGCAGAACGGCTCCGAACCCGAGCCGGACGAGCGCGACTTCGCCACCCGACGCTACATCCAGACGCCGCGGGACCTGGCGCACTACGTGCACTTCGACGCGCTGTACGAGGCGTACCTCAACGCCGCCCTCATCCTGCTGGGCATGAACGCGCCGGCGGATCCCGGCAACCCGTACAACTTCTCCCGCAACCAGATCGGCTTCGGGACGTACGGCGGCCCGCACATCCTCTCGCTCGTCACCGAGGTCGCCACCCGCGCCCTGAAAGCGGTCTGGTTCCAGAAGTGGTTCGTGCACCGGCGGTTGCGGCCGGAGGAGTTCGGTGGCCGCACGGACAAGAACCTCATCGACCCGCCGTCCACCACCCCCACGCTCACCCTGGACCTGGCCCGTACGTCGGTTCGCGTCCCGCTTCTCGGCGGCGCCGCCGCGTTCGCCCGCGCCACCTCGGGCGGCACCTCCGCCACACCCGAGGCCAGGGTCCTGGACGGCGTGCGGGCACCGCACACCGTCCAGCGCGCCCCCGGCAACTGACCGAGGCTGGCGGCCGGGCGACGGCACTCACCTGGCCCTGCTCGGTCTCGACCGGAAGTCCCGGATCGGCTGCAGTGGTGCCGAGGAGTGGGGCTTTGCGTGGGTCCTCGTAGCTTTGCGAGGCGCGCTGTGGGGCGGTGAGGTCGGTGAGGTCGACGCCACGCAGCGCGCGGCCGAGGAAGTAGCCGTCCTCGATGGACGGACCGGCTCCGCATTGCGGCGTACGGCGAGGTCGGGTGTGCTCGGCCTCGCCCACGACTGTGGCCCGCCTGTTGGACCACTGCTCCAGACTGCACGGTCCTTCTGTGTGTCGGAGCACTCATGCTCGGTTCGGTGCCGGGACGTCTGTGAAGGTGAATCCACCGAAGATGTGCAGCCGATGCTCCTGCTTGGGGCCCCACAGCGTGCGTCGGACCAGCGAGTCGATGCCGTCGGCGCCGACCAGCACGTCGTGCTGCGCTGTGGTGCCGTCGGGGAAGTGCCCGGTGACCGGCGGGTATTCGCCGACACCAGCCGGTGGGCAGACCTGCCCGCGGCCTAACTCGTCCGCGCGGCAGTGGCCGAAACGGTCGGCGTTTTTCGCCACGAGGAGTTCCTACGGGCCGTCGTCCTGCTCTCCGCGTCGCATCCGGAGTCGGCGCCAAGATTCTCGTTACAGTCAGGAGCTGGGGGACGGCTTCGCCGACGTGGTCCTGAGGGCGGCGGAAGCCATCACGCTCCCCGGCATCGAGACCGCGGTTCGCCACTGCTTCAGCACCGTCTTCGCCGCGTCGGTCATCCGTGTCGCAAACGATCCGGGATTCGCCAGGCCGGTACCCGTCGAGGCGACGCCTTCATCGCCGATCTGGTAGAGACAGCGGTGCGCTATCTGCTGGCTGCCTGACAGCGTTCGACCCGCACCGTCCCTGCCGCCAGCGGCAGCAGTCATCTTCACCAGCCGCCGATTCCGCCGGTTCGGCCACCACCGGCGGCCGCACGCCGCTACGGGGGCAATCATCACGTTCCGGGTGACCGACTCGGCATCAGCCACCCGGGCTGACCGTGACCCGGGGCGGGGAAATTACCGTCAGACCAGCCTGAAACGCCGCACGTTGCCGTTCGGGGTGCGCCGCCATGCCGTCCGTTGATAATTGAGGCGCCAACGTCCGCGGGACTCGCCGCGTGCTGACCGGAGTCGGCTCGCGCGTTGGCCGTCAGGGACGTCGCGGCTGACTGAGTGGGGTGGCAGGGTGATTCGGGTGCTGTTGGCCGACGACGAGGCGTTGATCCGCGCCGGGATCCGGTTCGTGCTCGACGTCGCCGATGACATCGAGATCGTGGCCGAGGCGGACAACGGTGCCGGGGCCGTCGAGCTCGCTCGCAAGCACCTCGTTGACGTGGCACTGCTCGACATTCGCATGCCCGGCGTCGACGGGCTGGCCGCGGCCGCCGAGATAAGAACGGTGGCGCCGCGGACGAGCGTGGTCATGCTGACCACCTTCGGTGAGGAGGAGTACGTCACCCGGGCGCTGCGCTGCGGCGCTGCGGGGTTTCTGCTCAAGGACACCCCGCCCGACGACCTGATCAGGGCTGTCCGGGTGGCGGCCGCCGGTGAGCCCGTCCTGTCGCCCCGGGTCACCAGGCAGTTGATCGATCGCCACGTCAACCGCGACGTGAGCCAGGCCGACGAGGCGCGGCGCCGCGTGGCGGCTCTGACCGACCGCGAGCGCGACGTGCTGTGCCTGCTGCGTGAGGGCTGCTCGAACGCTGAGATCGCCAAGGCACTGCTGATGAGTGAAGGCACCGCCAAGTCTCACGTCAGTCGCATCCTCTCCGTCCTTGGCTGCACCAACCGGGTTCAGGCGGCGATCCTGGCGCATGATGCCGGAGTTCTTCCGCCAAGCAGCCGTTCCTGATCCGCCTCGTCGTGCCCACGCGAAGCGTCGGCTTGCCGGGTTCCGCCTACGACCTCCCAAGCTCGTCCTTCTGTGCGAGCTTGCCGTGTGTGAAGCAGAACCGGAACACGTGCCCGAAGCCCTCGGCCAGCGCGTACTCGCACGAAGTGCCGGCCGGCGCCGCCGATTGCTCTGCCTGGCCCGCTGTGCGGGCGGTCATGTTGTCGCCGCCGGTCAGCTCGCGCACTCTGTGCTGGGTGTCGCCGATCTTGATCTGCCGGTAGGTGTGCGGCGAGACGGCGGACTGGAAGTAGTCGTAGACGCTGAAGCCGAGGCCGCCGCAGACCGCGACGGCGGCTCCAGCGAGGGCGATGAAGGCCGTCTTGGTCTTCCTTCGTGATGCGTGGTGGTGGGGCCCGTTTTCGGCCCCGGTACGGGAGGGGAGCATCTGCGCGTCGGCCGGGGCGGGTTGATCGATGGTTGGGCTCGTAGTGCCGGGGCTGTTGTGGCGCAGGGGGAGGGTGGCGGTGAGGGCGTGGTTGCCGGTGAGCGGGTCTGTGCCGGCGGTGAGGTCGCCGCCGGCCAGGCGGGCGCGTTCGCGCAGGCCGGCCAGTCCCAGGCCGCTGCTGGGCGGCGGGACGGCGGGCGGGCGTGCGACGTTGCGGACGCTGATGGTGAGTTTTTCGGTGTCGATGGTGACGGTCAGCCGCGTGGGCGCACCCGGGGCGTGTTTGTGCACGTTGGTGAGGGCTTCGCGCACGATGCGGTTGACCGCTCGGCGGATGCCGATGTCGGCGTCGGTGAGGTCGTCGCCGCGCCAGGACAGGGTGAGGGGCAGGCCCGCATTCTGGGCTTCGGCGACCAGGTTGGTGACATCCTCGCGCGTGCCGGCCACCGATTCGGTGCCGTCCGGTGGTTCGGCGCCGTCGAGGCGCAGGATGCCCAGCACGGTGCGAAGCTCGTCGAGTGCGGTCCGGGAGGTGGTCCGCAGCAGGTCGGCCTGCTCGTTGATCTCGGGGGCCGCGGTGCGGGTGCGCATCTCCAGGGCCCCGGCGTACAGGACGATCAGGCTGAGCCGGTGCCCGAGGAGATCGTGCATCTCGCCGGCGATGCGGGCCCTTTCCTGCATGCGGGCCTGCGATTCGCCGAGCAGGTTGGCGCGTTCCAGCAGGGCGTTGCGTTCGTGCAGGGCATCCATGGCCAGGGCTCGTTCCCCCTGCCGCATGCCGATGGCGCCCGGCAGGACCACCAGCAGCACATTGATGACGACGATGACGCCGACATCCTGGAGGTCAACCGTCAGCCCGGCGAGCTCGACGAGGCTGGCCGCGGATTGCACGCCGGTGGCGAGCGCCAAGGCGGCCACGGCGAGGCGGGGGTCCGGGACCTGGCGGCCCACCGCATAGGCGAGCATCACGCTCACCGGCCAGATAAAAGCCAACAGGGTCGTGCTCTGCAAGATCAACGCCACTGCCGCGACGCCGGTCCCGGCCAGCAGCGAGGTGATCGGCCAGGTGAACCGGCACAGCAGGGCAACAGCGGCGGCCAGCAGGCCGATCGCTGTTGCGGGCTGCCCGGGCACGTTGATGACGGCCGTGACGATCGCCGTGGCGGGCAGGAACAACCACCACGCCAACAGCAACCTGCCCTGTCGTGCCAGGTGCTGCCAGGTCGTCACCGCCCCGGCGGTGACGACCTCGGCGAGTTTCGCCCAACCAGCCACGACACCTCCACGACGACGGCGGTGACCGCCGAGCCGGGCGGTCGCCCGACCGATGAGCGCAGCCGCGTCCGGGCCACGCCGGCCGGGGTCACCAGCCACAGCAGTGCAGCGGTGATGACCGGTAGCCCGTGATCGGCGCCGACCGTACCCGAGGACGGGGGCCGTGGTCATCGTATCCGGGCTCAGCCAGGGCCGACCTCGTTCGGGCGAAGGGTGAACGTGCCCTGACACGCCGCGTCTCACCGGACGAACTTCGCCAGTTTGGTGGTGCTGTTGAGCAGGTACTCCAGCGGTCCGCGGCTGAAGAAGCGCGACCAGACGGTGGCGAACAGGATCGCCCCGGCGATGAACCCGAACAGCGGCACCAGGGTGTTGGTGGCGTCCTCGGGCAGCATGGCGTAGGCGGCGACGTGGGCGACGTAGAGCGTCAGGGACATGGTGCCCACGGCGATGAGCGGGCTCGCCAGCCGGCGCAGCCACGCCAACCGGGCCATGGCCACGGTCGCGCAGACGAGCACGGTGATCGCCACGCCGAGGCCGCCGGTGATCTCGAAGGTCGTACCGCTGTGCGGCTCGGCTCCCAGCAGCGACGAGGCTATGTTCGAGCTGTCCGTGACCTTGTTGTGGATGTAGTCGAAGGCCGGCGATCCCGGTCGCAGGGATTCGACGGACTTCGGATCCAGGTTCGCGAAGGCTTCCTTCAGAGCGGCCTTGTCCGCCTGAATGGGCGGGTACAGCCTTGCCGTCAGCCAGGCGGTGCCGTATCCGAGCGCCATCAGCGCGGCGCCGAGCGCGGCCAGCCGCCGTTGCACCGCGCCGGCGGCCAGGTCGAGCCTGGCCAGTGCCATGCCGGCGATCACGAACGGCATCCAGGTGATCGCGGGGTAATAACCGTGGAGCAGCAGGCCCAGCAGTCCGTCGCCGCCGAGCCGGGCGATCGGGTCGTACGCGTCGATGCTCTTCGCCGTCGACTCCCCCATCAGCCACTTCAGGCCGAACGCCGCCTGCGGCCCGACGACCGCGAGCACGGCCGCGATGATCGCGAGGGTCCTGGCCCGCAGTCGTATCAGGGGCAGGGCCAGCAGGAAGTACACCCCGTAGAAGGCGAGAATCACCAGGATCCCGGTCTTGAGCATCGTCAGCGCGGTGCCCAGTGCCAGCAGGACCACAGCCCGGATCACGATCCGGACCTTCGCCTGCCGGCCGGCCAGGCCGGTCTTCGGCTCCCGGCGGCCGGCGATCAGCATCAGCGAGAACCCGGCCAGGGTGGCGAACAGGATCGACGACCGGCCCTCAGTCAGTTCCAGCAACCAGCCGCCGAAGCCACCCACGTCCTCGGCAGGTGGGGCGACGTGGACCGCGAACATGCCGAACACCGCCAGCGCGCGGGCCACGTCCACCCCGACCAACCGCCCCACCGACGGCCCCTGCTCGACCACGCCCGCGGGCTCAGCCGATGCCCCGTGCCGCGGAGGTGGCGTTTCGTGCGAGATCTCGATCTGAGTCATGCGCCCAACGTCGCCGGTCCGGACCCCCTGACGCCTCTGCCAAGCTTCCGAACCACCTCCGCCGAATGGCCAAGGACGCCGAGCCGATCGGCCATCACCAGAAGCGACTTCGGTGCTGCGGTCTTGACTCGCGGTCGCTGTCGCGGCCAGTGCGGGCGGCCGACGTCGCCTGGCGCTTGTGGGCGTTCATGTGGACGGGGCGATCCAGCATTCGTGTGCGGTCAGCACGCGGCAGATCGGCTCGACGCCGCCGATGCGGCCCCTGTGCTCGTCGATGAACGCCACGAGCATGTGTGTGATCGGTCGAGCTCAGAGTGCTGACGCGCATCGTGTGGCTGCTGGAGAACTCCCCGCCGCTGCTGGCCGCCTGCTTCCAGCGCGTCCTGTCGATCGAGGACCGTCTTGCGCGCAAGCTCGCCGAGCGCGAGGGTGTCGACCCGGACACCGACTTGCGCCCCTTTCTCGCCGTCGGCGCGGTCGGCACGGCACTGCGCGCCGCCCATCACCGCTGGGCGGCTCTTCCCCAGGGCACGGCGGAGGATCTGGCTCGGCTGCGCGAGCAGGCCCTGCAGTTCTTGAACGAGCCCCTCGACCGTCACTGGGCAGAGGGCTGAGCCCGGAGTCGAGGCGTCAGGCGATGTCGCTGGGGCGACGGGAGCCGGCTGTCATCCGATGCGACGAGCCCCTTGACGTCAGGGCGGCGAGCCGGTGGAAGACGTCCTGGGCGGCCTCCGCGTAACTGAGGCCGTGGGCGGGGGCGGTGCGTTGGAAGAGGCGGAGCAGGGCCATCGTCGTGGAACTCCACACCTTGGCGTCCATCTCGTCGAGTTCCGGGTACCGCACACGCAGCGCGTCCGCGAGATGGTCCTCCCAGACGACAGTGCGGAGGTTGACAGCCGCCATGAGGGTCTCGGACTGCTCGGTCATCGGAGCGAGGGCGGGGAAGAGGTCCCCGTACTCGCGACACCAGGTCACGACGGCTTCGGTGAGCGTCGGCAGCACCTCGGCCTCGGGTTGCCCCACCGTCTCGATCAACTCCATGAGACGCGCGTTCGTCTGGTCCCAGATGTCGAGGAGCACGGTTTCCTTCGACGGGAAGTACCGGAAGAACGTCCGTGACGTGACCCCCGCGTGCGCCGCGATCTCGCTGACCTTCACGTCGTCGAAGCCCCGTTGGGCGAAGAGCGCGACTGCGCTCGTGCCGAGCCTGCGCGCGATGCTCCTGGTGTCGCGCAGGGTCGTACCGCGCCGCTCCTCGGTGACCGCCGCGACTCCTTGTGCGGCGGCGAGCAGCGCGGCGCTCGCTCCGGTGGCCCAGCTCTCGTCCCTCACCGGGCCAGGCTAGCGAACCCGGCGACAGGCGACTGTTCAGGCGTTCGACCGCCATTGATTTCCATCACGTTTCCCCACCTCTTGCCACACCCAAGCTCGTGTCATACGGTGACACGAGTTTCGAGTCACAGTGTGACACGAAATGGATGGCCGTACGGCATGGCCCGTCGGCCGCTTCTCTCCCCTCCCGGCACGCAAGGAAGCGGGCTCCCATGACTGCCCTCATCGATCGACAGAAGATCCTCGCGGCGGCCGGTTCCGACAAGGAACTGGCCTACAAGCTGCGCACCTACTCCGGCCGCGTCCGGTTCGATCTGCCCGAGGGGGCGTTCGACCTGGTGGTCGAGGACGGTGTCCCCGCCAGGGCCGAGGACGTGCACGCGGACCTCGCCGCCGATGTGACCTTCTCCGCGCCGGCCGAGTTCTGGTCGACCGCGTTCTCCGCTGCTGTCCCCCCGGTCGGCTACGAGAGCTTCACCGCCGGCCTGGTCCGCGGTCTGAGCCTCGTCGGCGACTTCGTCGGCACCGTCGCCCCCTGGCAGAGCGGCTGGTCCCGCCTGTACCAGGTGGTGCGCGAGACGGTGGCCGGCGCGCCGGTCCGCAAACCCTTCCAGGACCCCTTCCGTGAGACGGACAACGCCGTCGGACGGTACGTCTACGTCTCCGCGAACGGCCGGGAGGCACGGATCTACTACGAGACCTCCGGCCACGGCCCGATCCCGCTGCTGCTGCAGGCGACCGCAGGCGCCGACGGCCGCCAGTACCGGCACCTGCTGGCCGACCCGCGGATGCAGGAACGCTTCACGATGTACGCCTACGACCTGCCCTACCACGGCAAGTCGCTGCCTCCGATCGGGGTGCGCTGGTGGGAGGAGACCTACCGCCCCGGCCGCGACGGCCTGATCAACTGGGTGGTCGCGATCGCCGACACCCTGGGCCTGGACAACCCGTACTTCATGGGCTGCTCGGTCGGCGGCCAGCTCGCCCTCGACCTCGCGGCCGAACGCGGCGACCGCTTCGGCGCGTTCATCTCCCTCAACGGTTGGTACGGCAACCCGCCGCTGTTCGACGGCTTCTCCAACGACATGTTCCGTACCCCGTCGATCGCCGACAGCTACGCCCCCGCGCTCAACTTCGGTGCGACCGCGCCCCAGGCACCCGAGCCGAACGCGCACGAGACGTACTGGATCTACCGCTCGGCGTTCCCCGGCATCTACGCGGGCGACAACGACTACTTCGCCTTCGAGCACGACCTCAAGGAGAACGGGCACAAGATCGACGCCCACGCGAAGCCCGTCTACGTCGTCACCGGCGAGTACGACCCGGCCAGCGACGACGACGTCAACGGCGGCCCGGCCGTCGAGAAGTTCATCCCCGGCGCCAGGTTCATCAAGGCCGCCGGACTCGGGCACTTCGCCCCCTGCGACGACCCAATCGGGTTCGGCGACGCCATCGTCCCGATCCTCGACGAGGTCATCGCCCAAGCTGCCTCCGCCGACCAGTCCTGATGCCGCTCCCGCGAAGAAAGGCCCGTACGACATGAGTGTCACCCACGACCTCGTCCGACGGTCGGCCACCGGCAGGCCGGTCATCGACTTCGACCACCACTCGCCCGCCTACCGCGACACCTGGAAGCAACTCGCCGCCCGGTTCCACGCCACCGGCAGCCCCGTCGCCTGGACCGAACACCACGGCGGCTACTGGGTGGTGGCCTCCTGGGAGGAGGTGCAGCGCATCGGCTCCGACTGGGAGACCTTCACCTCCGTCAACGACCTGACCGGCACCGAGAACGGCGGCAAGGGCCAGCTCATCCCCCAGATGCCCTACCGGCTGCACCTCGGGGAGTCCGACCCGCCGCTGCACACCGAACGCCGCCGCATCGAAGCGCCGTTCTTCACCCCGAAAGCCCTGCGCCAGTGGGCCCCCGTCGCCCGGCAGTACCTCGACGAGGCCCTCGACAAGGTGGCAGGGCAAGGGCACGCCGAGCTGATCGACGACGTGATCATCCCCACCACGGCACGCACCACGCTCTACGTCCTCGGATACGACCCCGACGACTGGCACGACGCCGCCTACGCCGCGCACGAGGGTGTGTACCTGCTGCCGGACGATCCCCGCTACCCGCACGAGGCACAGGCACGGCTCCGGGGCCGTTTCCGCGACATGCTGGCCGCACGCGGCCAGACCCCGGCCGGTGACGTCCTCTCGGCCCTGGCCACCGGTACGGTGCGGGGCGAACCGCTCGGTCTCGAGGTGGCCGAGAGCATGGTGAACGCGCTGGTCTTCGGCGGCTTCGACACCACTACCGCCGCGACCGCAAGTGCGCTGATCCATCTCACCCAGCACCCGGACCAGGCGGAGCGGGTGCGCACGGACGCCGCGTACCGGAAGAACGCCATCGAGGAGTTCCTGCGGTTCTGGCCACCGGGGACCGGCATCGCCCGTACCGCCGTACGGGACACCGAGATCCTCGGGCAGCCGATCGCCCGTGGGGAGAGCGTCTACATGTGGCTGGCCGGCGCCAACCGCGACCCGCTGAAGTTCCCCGACCCTGACCGGCTCGACCTGGAGCGGGACAACGCGCGCGACCACGTCTCCTTCAGCACCGGACACCACCGCTGCCTCGGCTCGCCCCTGGCCAAGGCCGAACTCGACGCCATGCTGGAGACGATCCTCACCCGGCTGCCCGGCCTGCGCATCGACCCGGACGCCGTGGTCGGCTACCCGAGCATCGGGGGCGCGCACGGCTACATCTCGGTCCCCGCGACCTTCACTCCCACTTCGACCCCGACGGAGGTGTGACGAACATGCCCAAGGTCACTTATGTGTCCGACGCCGGTGAGGCCCGCGTCGTCGACGGCCTGGTCGGCGACTCGGTGATGCAGACCGCAGTCCGCAACGGCGTCCCCGGTATCACCGGCGAATGCGGCGGCGTCCTGTCCTGCGCCACCTGTCACGTCTTCGTGGACGAAGCCGACCTGGATCGCCTGGAACCGGTCAGCGGCCTGGAGGACGAGATGCTCGACGGCACGGTCGTCGACCGCTGCCCCAACTCCCGGCTGTCCTGCCAGATCAAGCTCTCCGATGAGCTCGGCGATCTGCGCGTCACCACCCCGGAAGCCCAGGAGTAGCACCTCATGAACAGCACCGCCGTCGCCCCGCGCGACACCGGCGTGCTCGTGGTGGGTGCCTGTCAGGCCGGCATCCAGCTGGCCTGTTCCCTCCGTGAGTACGGCTACTCAGCCCCGATCACCGTGGTCGGCGCCGAACGGCACGCGCCCTACCAGCGTCCACCGCTCTCCAAGACCCTCCTCCACGCGGAGACGTCGCCCGACGCGATCGCACTGCGTTCGGAGGCGTTCTACGCCGACCAGGGCATCCGGCTGGTGCTCGGGGAACGCATCATCCGGGTCGACCGGGGCGACGGCGGTGCGGGGGTCGCGTACGCGCACTCCGGCCGTAGCTTCGCGTTCGACCGGCTCGCGCTCACCGTGGGCGCCCGCCCGCGCCGACTGCCCGTCCCCGGCGCCGATCTGGCCGGCGTCCACTATCTCCGGGACGCCGACGACGCGCTCGCCCTGCGTGCGGCCCTGGCAGAGGCGGTCGACGTCCTGGTCATCGGCGGTGGCTTCATCGGACTCGAAGTCGCGGCCACTGCCCGCGAGCTCGGCTGCGAGGTCACCGTCACCCTCGCCGACAACCGCCTGCTCGAACGTGCCGTAGGGGTCCCGACCAGCGAGTTCTTTCTCGATGCCCACATCCGGCGCGGGGTGCGGGTGCACCTCGGAGCGCCGCCCGTACGCCTCCTGGACGACGGTCACGGGCGCGTCCGTGGCGCCGAACTCCCCGACGGCAGCGTGCTGACGGCCGATCTGGTGGTCGTCGGGATCGGCGCCGTGCCCCGCACCGAACTCGCCGAGCAGCTCGGACTGACCGTCGACAACGGCATCGTCGTCAACGAGTACGGCCTCACCTCCGACGGCACCACGGTCGCCGCGGGCGACTGCGTCGCCTGCCCCCCGCCGGTGGACCTCCCCGACGGCCCGGTCCGGATCCGCTTCGAGTCGGTGAACACCGCCGTAGAACAGGCGAAGACCGCCGCCGCCCTGCTCGCCGACAGGCCAGTTCCCTACGGGGCCGTGCCCTGGTTCTGGTCCGACCAGTACGACCTCAAACTCCAGGTCGCGGGCCTGTCGACCGGCCATGACCGGTACGTCGTACGCGGCGAGCCGGACACGGAGAAGTTCGCCGTCCTCTACTACCGCGGCGGACATCTGGTCGCCGGCGACTTCGTCAACCGGCCGGCCGACTTCCTCGCCGTACGCTCCGCCTTGGCCGCGGGCCGGACCATCCCGCCCGAAGCGGCCACTGACACCACGGTGCCGTTGAAGAAGCTCATCGCCGACGATCCCCGGCAGGCAGTGGCATGACCGCTGGCCCGGCCGCCCTGCCCGGACTGCGATGGAGCGTCAAAGTCCCGTTCCTGCGCTACATCGCCCGCTCTCCAGAGGGCCGCTGCTCGGTCACCGACGGCGCCTCGGTCGTCGACGAGCACATGTTCCTCTTCAGCCCGGACGATGCGTCGGCGTTCAACGCCGACACGGTCACCGGCCTGCTGAAGTTCCGGGGAGACGTACGCTTCGCCGCCCACCACGGGCTGCTCTTCCTCCGCATCGCCGACCCCTGGCTGTCCGTCACCGGCGGCGTGGGAACCCTGACCATCGCGGCACCTCCCGGCCAGTCACCCGACCGCATCCCCCTGACCACCCTCCACCTGCGGACCGCCGATCCGACGGACCGCACCGGCCCCTGCCTCGGCACGCACGTCCGGCTGACTGCTCAGGGATCCGACCTCTTCAACGGGGTCTACCCCGTGGACGAACCATTCGACGACCTGACCCTCCGCCTCACTCCTTCCTCCACAACCGCCCTGGAGAAGACACCATGACGACCCTCGCGTCAGACACGGAAACGACCCCCTGGCCGACCGAACCCACCCCCGACCTGCTGACCCGGATCAGCCAGGCACGGGCCAAAGGGGTGGCCTGGCTGCGCGACCGCATTGCCGACGACGGCCGCCCCGAAGGCGCCGAGACCGCCAACTCGTGGTGGCGCGCCCCCTGGGCCCTGTGCGTCGGCGGAGCCCCGGACGCCGCCGCCGCGATGATGGGTTGGGCCGAACGCGAGGCCCTCACCGACGAAGGCGACCTCCGCCCCGGCCCCTTCGACGCCCCCGGCGGCACCAGCCCCGTCTACCACCTCTCCCCCCTCGCGATCGCCTCCTGGCTGCTCGGCCGTTACGACACCGCGACCGCGATCAACACCACGCTCGCGCGCTTCCAAAACCCCGACACCGGCGGAGCCTACGACCTTCGCGACTTCGCGCAGGACCCCCTGGAGGACAACCTCAAGACCGCCCAACTGGGCTTCTCCGCGCTGGTCACCGGTGACCGTCACACCGCCGACGGCGTCCACCGGTGGCTGCATCGCAACCTCGCCGACCAGCCCGACCTGCCTCACCGGCTGTTCACCAGCCGCCGCGGCGACACCCTGGTCACCCACTTCCCGGACGAGACGGCCTTCCTGCGCGTGGTCGACTTCCGGGCGCCCCGGCAGGCGTACTTCCACCCCGGCATCGCCGCCGCCTTCCTCGCCGGATACGCACAACAGACCGGCGACGCCTCCGCGCTCCGGCTGGGCCGTCAGTACCTCGCCCTCACCACAGGCGGCACCGAGGAGCAGTACGACGATTCGACGTCGGTGCAGATCTGCAAGTTCGGCTGGGGCGCCGCCGCCATGCTCACGGCCGACCCGGACGGCGGCCACCTCCCCTGGACGGTCCGGATGGGCGAGTGGTTCGTACAGCGCCAGCGCCACGACGGCGCCTGGGCACCGTCGTCGTTCACGACGCCGCGCCCCGGAATGCTCGACCTGTACTGGAAGACGGCCGAGCACGTGATGGAACTGTCCTACATCGAACACGCCCTGCGCTCCACGAGCGCCGGCACCACCTCCGCCTGACGAATTGATGCGCACGGCCAAAGACGGACGTGCGTCCAGGAGAGGACCCAGGAATGCTCGCTGTCGTCACCCAGGGCAATGGCACCGTCGAAGTGACAGATGCTCCCAAGCCCACTGTCGTGGAACCCGATGACGTGATCGTCAAGGTGACCGCGGCCGCCGTGTGCGGGACGGATCTGCACTTCGTCCGGCACCCGTTCCTGCCGCCCACCCTCACGCTGGGGCACGAGTTCATGGGCACCGTCGTCGAGACGGGCACCCAGGTACACCATGTGACCGAGGGGCAGCGAGTGCTGTCGAAGATGTTCGTCGCCTGCGGACGGTGCAAACCCTGCCGCACCGCGAACCAGCCCCGGTGCGCCGAATACCGGCTCTTCGGCGGAGGCATCCTCGACGGAGGCCAGGCCGAATACGTCCGCGTCCCGCGCGCCGACTTCACACTCAGCGAACTCGACGCCTCCGTGTCCGACCAGGACGCGCTCGTCCTCACCGACATCCTCCCCACCGCCTGGGAGGCGCTCGTCAAGACCGGCTTCCAGAGCGGTGCGACCGTGGGCGTCGTCGGCTCCGGCCCGGTCGGCCTCCTCATCGCGCAACTGGCCCTCGCCCGCGGCGCGGCCGCCGTCTACCTCGTGGACCTGGACCAGCGTCGCCTGAAACAGGCGGAGAAGCTCGGCGCGGTGCCGGTGCCCGGCGGTGAGGGTGCCGCCGAGCGCGTTCTCGAACTGACCGGTGGGAACGGCGTCGACGTGGCCATCGACGCCGTCGGCGCCATCCCGGCGATCAGCACCGCCCTGGCGTGTGTGGCTCTCGGCGGCACCGTCGGTCTCGTCGGTGTCCTGCTCGACGGCGACCTGCCGGTCACCGCGCAGAACCTGTTCGGACGCCAGGTGACCATCGTGCCGGTCACCGGCAACCCGTACGCGGCCAACGACAACCTCACCACCATGATCACCGCGGGGAGGATCGAGCCGGGCATCGTCATCGACCAGGAAGCCCCCCTGTCCGCCGCCGCCGAGACCTACCAGTCGTTCATGGCACGCGACTTCGTCAAGACCATTCTGCGGCCCTGAACGCACCCGCCGCGCTCCCGCGCTGCCGGGAGCGCGGCACCCCAGCCGACGAGATCACCAGCAACATCAGCAGCACGAAAGGAAACAGACATGACCAGGGCAGCCGTGCAGTTGAAGGCCGACGGCCCCATCGAGTTCATCGAGGTCGACGTCCGGCCGCCAGGCCCTGGAGAAGTCCGTGTCCGGATGGCCGCCGCCGGCCTGTGCCACACGGACGTGCAGGCCCTGTACGGCGGCGTCACCAGCATGACCATGCCGCCACCGGCGGTCGCCGGACACGAGGGCGCCGGCGTGGTGACCGAGGTCGGCCCGGGCGTCTGTGGCCCCTCCGTCGGCGACCACGTGATCCTCTCCGCCACGGGGCACGACGGCACGTGCGAGTTCTGTACGAACGGTCATCCCTCGTTGTGTCTGCGGAGCCTTCAGCTGGCGGACCCGCGCACGGGGAACGGCCCCGCCCTGTCGGTCGACGGCACCCCGGTGACCCCCTTCGGCCCCCTCGGCACGTTCACCGAGGAGACGATCGTGCCCGCGGAATGCGCCATCACCATCGACCAGGCCATGCCGCTGGACCTCGCGTGCCTCATCGGCTGCGCGGTCTCCACGGGAGTGGGTGCCGTCCGCAACCGGGTCACGGTACGGCCCGGCGACCACGTCGCGGTCCTCGGCTGCGGCGGAGTGGGCCTGAACATCGTCCAGGCGGCACGACGGGCGGGTGCCGGCAGCGTGATCGCGGTCGATGTCAGTGAGGAGAAGCTGGCGGCCGCGACCGCGTTCGGCGCGACCCACGTCATCGACGCCCGCCACGTCCAGGTACCCGACGCCGTCCGCGCCGTCACCGGCCCCTTCGGCGCCCACTTCACGTTCGAGAGCACCGGTCTGACGGACTGCATGGCGCAGGCCGTCTCCGCGACCCGCCCGGGCGGAACCGCGGTCCTCCTGGGCATGGCACCCGGCTCCTCCGCACTCGCCCTCGACAACATCGCCGACATCATCCTCCAGGAGAAGGTGATCACCGGCTCGCTGATGGGCAGCGGCTACTCGGCCCGCGACTTCCCCGTACTGGTGCGCGAGTACCTCGAGGGGACCCTCAAGCTCGACGAGCTCATCACCCGGCGTCGTCCCCTGGCCGAGATCAACGAGGCCATCGCCGACCTGAAGTCGGGCACCGGCCTGCGAACCGTCTTCACCTTCTGAGCCCCCTCATCCGGCTCCACCCCTCGTCGCGGGCACGGAGGTCCCGCAGCACTGCACCCGACAAAACCGCGACGACGTCACCGCGGGGCGACCTGCGAACCGATGAGGCCGTCGAAGGCTGTGCCGTCGCCGCTGCACCGCCGACAGCCGGCGCCCACGGTGCACGCCACACAACGCCGAGGAGGACCTTGTGGTCGTTACCAGCATCGATCCCGTACTCGATGCTCAGCATCCCGTACCGCCGGGCGAATTCTTCGACCCGCCGCCCAGCGCGGGCCAGGATTGGCAGACCGCGCCACCGTGGTTCGACGGTGCGGGCTGGATCATGCCGATGGGCGGTTTCCTGCTGCGTTCGGGAGACCGGACGATCCTGGTCGACGCGGGACTGGGACCGAACATCGATATCGTCGAAACGCGTGGAAAGCTGTTCGACTCGCTCGCCGATCTTGGCGTCACACCCGAGCAGATCACCGATGTCGTGCTCACCCACCTGCACTTGGACCACGTCGGCTGGGTCGCTCCTGCGGGTGAACCGATCTTCACTCACGCCCGGCACCACTGCCACCGCGCTGATTACGACTGGATGCGTGCTGATCCCGGCAGCAACCCTGCCACGGCCCGGGTGACCGATACCATCCGTGCCGTTTCCGACCTCCTCGACCTGGCCGAGGGGGAGCGAACGGAGATCGCGGATTCGGTCGCGCTGCGGCTGTTCGCCGGTCACACGCCCGGCAACTGCGTCGGCGAGATCGAGACCGGCGAAGCACGAGTATTGCTGCTGGGGGACACCGCGCATCACCCCGCACTCCTGGTCGAGGATGGGTGGACCGACCGCCTGGACGAAGATCGCGCCGCGGCGGCCAGGGCCCGCGACCGGCTCGCGCAGGAGATGGAACGTACCGGAGCTATCGGTCTCGGCGCACACTTCCCGGGGACCCAGGGCGGTCGCATCATCCGTGACAAGCAGGGCGCACGGCAGTGGCAGCCGATCCCGAGCAACCGAATCCACACGAACTGAACGCACATGAAAGGAATCACAGGTGAAAACTGTCCGACTGGGCAAGAGCGGCCTGGAGATGAGCGGCCTCATCCTGGGCATGATGACCTACGGTGACCCCGAGCAGGGCTACCCGTCGTGGACCATCGGCCTCGATGAGGCCCGTCCGTTCGTCCGCCGCGCCTACGAGGCGGGTATCACGACCTTCGACACCTCCAACGTATATTCCAGCGGCACAAGTGAGGAAATCCTGGGCACGCTGACCAGAGAGTTGGGTCCACGCGAAGAGTTCCAGATCGCGACGAAGGTGTACGGGCATCAGCGCCCGTCTCGCAACGGCTCCGGCCTGAGCCGGGTCGCCATCATGCACGAGATCGACGCCTCGCTGCGCCGCCTCGGTACCGACTACGTCGACCTTTATCAGATCCATGCTTTCGATCCGAACACACCGATCGAAGAGACGATGGAAGCACTGCACGACGTGGTCAAGGCTGGCAAAGCCCGCTATATCGGCGCATGCAATCTCCTGATGTGGCAGCTCGCGCTCATGCAGAACGCGGCAGACCGACACGGGTGGACCCAGTTCGTGTCGAATCAGCTGCACTACAACTTGCTGGCGCGGGAGCTGGAACGCGAGGTCGCGCCCTATGCCGAAGCCACAGGCATGGGAATTCTGCCCTGGAGCCCGCTCGCACGCGGACGGCTCACCCGGCCGTGGGGCGCGGAAGGGTCCGGGCGTGAAGCCAACGACACACTGTCTCCACAGCTGTATACCCGTGACGAGGAATCGCACAAGCGGGTCGTGACCGCTGTACGGGAAGTCGCCGAGGCTCGCGGGGTGCCGATGGCGCAGATCGCGGTGTCCTGGGTGGCGAATAAATCCCCGGTGGCCGCGCCGATTGTGGGTGCCACCAAGGAACGCCATATCGACGACGCCGTCGCCGGTCTCGAACTCGAACTCACCACCGAGGAGATCACCAAACTCGAAGCGGCGAACACCTTGGTCCGCAACGGAATCATCTGAGTCCTCCGCCGCTGCCCCGCCGGGCCGCGCACCACAACACCATCCATTCGGTGATCATCCGACTAGGAGAAGAAGATATGCCCGACAGGGACACAGTCATCGCATCGGCTCCGACCGGGCTGTAGGTCGGTGGTGAACAGGTGCCGGCCATCGACGGACGCACATTTCCGGTGTTCGATCCGGCCGATGGCCAGGTACTGAACGAGGCCGCCGTGGCCCCCTCTCAACCAGGGTTCCCGGACCGCCGGCGTGGACGGCCTGACGGTCGCCGATGTCGAGTCGGCTCCGGGAGCGCCCGGGTTCCTGGAGGCTTTGCGCGCGGATCTGAAGTCCGGATCGTTTCGGCCGCTTCCGGTGAGGGAACGCAAGATCCCCAAGCCAGGCGGGTCCGGGAAGGTCAGAAGCCTCGGGACTCCTTCCGTGGCTGACCGGACCGCTCAGGCCGCGCTGAAGCTGGTGCTGGAGCCCATATTCGAGGCCGACTTCCTGCCGGTCTCCTACGGGTTCCGGCCCAAGAGGCGGGCCCAGGACGCGATCGCCGAGATCCAGCGGTTCGGCACCAAGGGCTACCGATGGGTGCTGGACGCCGACATCGAGGCGGCGCCTTTGACAACGTCTCACACTGCACCGTCATGGACGCGGTGCGGGCACGGGTCAAAGACAAGCGCGTCCTGGCGCTGGTAAAGGCGTTCTTGAAGTCGGGCATCCTCACTGAGGACGGCCGACGAAGGGACACCCACACCGGCACCCCGCAAGGCGGCATCCTCTCCCCGCTGATCTTCAACATCGCGCTGTCGGCGCTCGACGAGCACCTGCACCGCGACTGGAAGCCCGGCGGGCGGATGGATGGCCAGTACCCACGCAAGAAGCGTCGTCGCCACGGCCTGCCCAACTGGCGAACCGTCCGCTACGCGGACGATTTCGCGATCTTGGTGCACGGCTCCGCCGACGACGCCCGCGCACTCCAGGACGAAGTGACCTCCGTGCTCGAACCCCTGGGGCTGCGGCTGGCGCCAGCCAAAACCCGGATCGTGCACATGGAGGACGGGTTCGACTTCCTCGGCTTCCTCGGCTTCCGCATCCAGTGGAAACGCAAGCGGGGAACCGACAAGTGGTACGTCTACTTCTTCGTCGCCGCGCGGCCCATCCGCTCGGCGAAGGACAAGATCCGTGCCCTGACCCGCAGGACATCACAGGCCAGTCCCGCAGACGTGCTGATCCGGCTCAACCAGATCGTGCACGGCTGGACCAACTACTTCCGGCACGCCGTCGCGAAACACACGTTCCGGATGTTGGGGATCTTCCTCTGGCATCGAGTGATCATGTGGTTGAAGACGCTGCACCGCTGGTCGTGGAAGGACATCCGCAGATGGCTCCTCGGCCCCAACGGGTCCTGGCTGCCGATCGCGGTGGACGGGGTGGAACTGATCAACCCGGCGCGGACACCCGCGATCACGCGATACCGCTACCGGGGCGACACAATTCCCACCCCCTGGACGACCGCCTGACGAACAGCCCACGGCAGGAACTGTGGAGAGCCCGGTACTCGGTAACGGGTACGCCGGGTTCGGCGAGCGGCCTGGAGAAACGGGCCGGTGGCAACACTGGCACCGCGCTCCAGGCCGACTCAACCGGCCGGCTCCGCCGATGGCGTCCGCACGCTGGATGCCGCAGCGAAGGCGCAGCCCGAGTGGGCCGCCACCCCGGCTCGCGAGCGTGCCGAGATTTACACCCGTGATCTGGAACGGGCGCTGCGCGTTGGTGCGGCACTCGAGTCGGGCATGGTGGGGATCAGTTGTGGCGTGATATCCCGGCCCTGGCCAGCCTGGCCAAAGCCATCCGCGAGCACCAGCCGCAGTCGTGCAGGGCATCACCACCCGGTTCAACTCCGGCGTCGATGAAGGCCGCATCACCGATCTGAAGCTCCAGAAGCGGATCATGGCCGGACGCGCGGGAGTCCCGCTGCTCCGCCACCGTGTCATCCTCATGGCCCTGCTCCGACGCCGCTATGTGTGACGGAGCGTCACCGGCGCACGGTGGCATGCGCCTGCTTCACGGAAATCTTGCCGGGCCACGTTCAGGTGTACGCCGACAACGGGAGTGTTCAGCGCAATCCGGGTGTCAGGGCGGACGCCGTGGTACTCGTCCTCGGCGTGCTCGGCCTCGTGCTGAGTGTGCTCGGTATTGCCACGCCGGCATAAGTGACGGGTCAGGGAGAAGCCTCCCCGACCCGTCAGCCCTGGTCGGCATGAGAACTGGTCTCAACGGTCGGCTCGGCTGTACCCTCAGTCCGTGGTGCCGGCACTCGCCAGCGCAGCCTCGAGAAGGCGGCGGCCCGGATCCGCGGCGATGCCGGCGTCCACCGGGACGCGCTGCGCGATGAGTTTCCGCGCCGCCGCGTAGTCGGCAGGCGAGCCGATCGCGTCTACGGCTGTGACGACTCCATCGCACAGGTACAAAACCGAGAACCTGCGCTCGTCGGGGTTGCCCCGGATGACCAGCTCGTCGTCCGGGACGACGAGGCCGGCGGACTGAAGCTTGATATCGTACTGGTCGCTCCAGAACCAGGGCGGGTCGACGGCCGGCTGCTCCACACCTGAGAGGTAATCGGCGAGGACGCGGGCGTGCGAGACCGCGTTCGGCATCGATTCCAGTCTCCTCGGCGGTTCGCCGTCGAGATCGGTGACCTTCGCGACGTCGCCGACCGCGAACACGTCGTTCGCGCTGGTCCGGCAGAAGCGGTCGACCAGGATGCCACCGTCCACGTCGATCCCGGCGCGCGCCGCCAACTCGTCGTTGGGAACTATTCCGATTCCCACGAGGAGCTGGTCCACGGCGATCCGCGAGCCGTCACTCAGGACGGCTCCGATCACGTTCCCGGCGTCGGAGTACTGGTACTCGACGACCGCCGTGCCGACGCGAACGTCGACGCCTCGGTCGCGATGGAGGCGCCGGAAGAATTCCGACACGACGGGCGATGTGACCCGGCCCAACAGTCGATCTGCAGCCTCGACAAGCGTCACCTGAGCGTCGAGGGAGCGGAGCACCGATGCGATCTCGAGTCCGACATAGCCCCCGCCGACGACCACGAAGGACGCGCCGTCCGTTCGCACCGCCTTCAGCCTGTCGACGTCGGCCAGCGTGCGGATGTAGTGAACGTTGGGCGCCGATCGCAGGATGGAGTCCGGCAGCCGTCGCGGTCGGCCGCCGGTCGCGAAGACCAGCTTCCGCCAGGTCCGGACACGTCCGTCGTCGAGGGTCACGGTCTGAGCCTCGAGGTCGACGTCGGCCACGGCGACACCGGCCGAGACGGCGATACCGTGGCGATCGTAGAAATCGGGCCGGCGCAGGTAGAGGTCGGCCGCTTCGACCTCCCCTCGGAGGTATGCCTTCGACAGCGGCGGTCGGGTATAGGGGACGTGGTCCTCCTCCCCGACGATGGCGATGCTGCCACCCCAATCGCGAGATCGCAGGGCGGCGGCCAACTCTCCGGCAGCCTGCCCCCCGCCGATGATCAGGAGGTCGCTGTCGGCGGTCATCGCTGCGTCTCGGGGACGTGGAGCGACAAGCCGTCCAGGTCCTCCGTCAAGGTGATCTGGCAGCAGAGCCTGCTGGCGGCAGTCGGCTCCTCCGCGGTCACGTCGAGCATCTGTTCCTCTTCCGCCGTCATCGGGGGCAGCTTCGCCACCCACGGAACGTCGACGAAGACGTGACACGTAGCGCAGGACAGGTCTCCTCCGCACTCACCGACGATGCCAGGTACGAGATTCTCGACCGCCACTTTCATCAAGCTTCGGCCCACATCGGCTGAGACGGTGATGCGTTCCCCGCTGGGCTGCGTGAAGGTAACTTCGGGCATTTCGCTACTTCCCTATCGGTGCCGTCAGGACGTCACATGTGCCCGGCGACAGGACACTGCGCGGTATCACCGGTGCCGTCATGCACAGACGCATCGTCGGAAGGACCGACGACGGGCAACGTTTGGACCGACGCCATGACCTGACGCGCGTGCTCGAGAGCGAACTCCCGGGTCCCGGGGTTGGTGGCGGTGATGTAGTCGCCTTTCATCAGGCCGTCAACCGCTTGCCGGGCGACCTCGTCGGCGTTCTGAGCGTTCGGCTCGATGGCTTCGGCGAGTTCTCGCGATGAGCGGATCAGCTCGACCAGCTTCTCGGTCCTCACCCAGCTCGGGGCGAGCAGAGTCACTGAGACCCCCGAGTCGGCGAAGTCGCGCCGGGCCGTATCCACCAGCCCGAGCGACGCATACTTCGCCGTCGTATAAACGCTGGCGGGGAAGACATGCGGCGGCACGCCGAGTGAGTGCTCGGACCCCACGACCAGGAGGCGGGCCGGGGACCCGGAACGGGACGTGCCGATCAGAGCCGGCGCGAATGTGCGGATCACGTTGTAGACACCGAACACCATGATGTCGAACGTGCGTCGGGCGGTCTCCGGGTCCGTCTCCCAGATCGAGCCGGAAGCGCCTCCCCCCATGACGTTGGCCACCACGATATTGAGGCCGTCCTGGG
The DNA here is from genome assembly GCF_002214185.1 of Streptomyces capitiformicae. NCBI lineage: Bacteria > Bacillati > Actinomycetota > Actinomycetes > Kitasatosporales > Streptomycetaceae > Streptomyces > Streptomyces capitiformicae. Next base: position 6,899,305 of record NZ_CP022161.1, read on the forward strand.
CTACTCCGGCCGCCTTCAGCACGCCCGCCAGGTCGGTGGTCGACGTCACGTCGGCGTGGACGTACGTTGCACGTCCACCGGACCCGTTGATGTCCGCGGCCACCTTCCGTCCGCCGTCGTCATCGATGTCGCTCACGACCACGAGCGCTCCACGGCGCGCCAACTCTGTCGCAATGGCCTTGCCGACGCCGGTGGCGGCTCCGGTCACGAGAGCCGTCTGGCCGTCCAGGCTCGTCTCCACCGCGCTCATGCCCAGGCCACCGGAAGGGAGCGGATCTGATTGATGAAGACGGACCGGCCGCGTTGCGGCTCACCGTCCAGCCTGAGCGAGAACCCGCGTTTCGACATCTCCTCGAAAAGGATCCGCAACTCCAGCTTCGCGAGCGCGTTGCCGATACAGCGATGTGTTCCCGAACCGAACGTCAGCGATGCCGTCTCCGTGCGCCACGGGTCGAACTCATCGGGGCGATCGAACACCGTTTCATCACGGTTCGCCGCGATGAAGTACAGGTTGAGGAGGTCGTTCTTGCGCACCTCCTGGCCGCCGACCACGGTGTCCTCGCTCGCCGTCCGTGACATGAACATGGCTGGCGTGATAATGCGCAGGAACTCGTCGACTACCTTGTCGGGGCCCAGTTCGTCGATGCCACGCACCGTCCTCTCCGCGACCTCCGGATCCTCGAGGAGCATCCGCATCGATTGACCGATCAACGTGTGCGTCGTCTCGAAGCCGGCGCCCTGCAGCAGGTTCAGAAAGCTGTGGCCCTCGCCGATCGTGACGTCGCCTCGCTCGATCGCGTGGGCGATCACGGTCGTCATGTCGTCCTGCGGCTCCCTGAGCTTCAGAGGGATGAGCTCCTCGCGGTAGTACGCCATCGTCTTCTCGATCGCTTCTGCCGTCTGGGCGAGGTCACCCGTCCCCTGTGCAGCGAACGCGTCGAGCGTGCGATCGACGATCCACTGCCGCTGCTCACGCGGCACCCCCTGGATCTGCGCGATCACCAGGGCCGGAACGACTTGAGCGACCTCCGTGATGTAGTCGAAGGACGTGAGCGTGCCGATGCGATCCAGCGTCTCGACCACGATCTCGCGGACCCACGGGTCGAAGTTCTTCACGACCCGGGGACCGAACGCCTTCGCCGCGACGCGACGCACCGAGCTGTGGCGGGGCGGGTCCATGTGCATCAACAGGTCGATGGTGGGGTTGAGCTGCGGATCGGCAGGCAGGTTGGTGCCCGGCCAAGCCGCGCCCGGGACGGAGCTGAAGAGGTCGGGCCGCGCTTCGATGTCGAGAATGTCCTGGAACCGCGTGACGGCCCAGAAGCCACCGTTCGCGACGCCGATCGATGCATCCTGCCAGTAGAAGCCAGGCTGGCTTCGCATGTAGTCGAAGGCGCCGAACGGCACCGCATCCTGAAAACTTGCGGGGTCGGCCAGATCAGGCAGAAGGGCCTGAGCGGTCGTCGACATCGCATCCTCCTTGAGGCGACGGGAGGTCGGTGTAGACCTCGTGCACACAGTAAATCAACTAGTTGGTTACCGCAATCGGGAACACCGAGCAGGTTGCGCAAGCGACTGATCGCGCCATGCGATCAGTCGAGCGCGAGGGATCCAGGGGCCCGGCCGGATTCCCGGACACGTGGCCTGAGGCGTCGATCGCTGCGGAGAGGAGTCCGGGACAGGTCCCGTGCCCACGCGGCCGGGTTTCAACCCTGCTCCCGCCATTGCGGGCACCGATCCTGCCTGGGCGGATTGGATCCAGCGCTGACACGACACCTCGACGCTGACGCCCAAGGTCCGCTCGATCATCCGCACAGTCGTGGCCAAGGCAGGCCGCTAGCCGGCCGCCGAGCACCCAGAGATCCACGAACCGGCGCAGTGGACGTGGGCGACCTGCGCCGCCTGGGTCGCGGCGGTGGGCCGCATGAGCGTCGGTGACTACGTGCAGCGGCGCGACCACTTGCGCGGCCGTGCCGGCAAACCGATCTCTCCGCGCACCAAGTCCCACAACCTGATGGCCGTCCGCGCAATCTTCCGCGATCTGCAGGAGTGGGAGTGGATTCCCCGCCGGTTCGACCCGGCCCGCGCGCTGGCAGTGCCGCGCCGCGTCGCCGCGCTGATCGGCGCCGACCCCAGGGGGATCGCCGACGAGGTGTGGGCCGAGCTGGGCTGGGCTGAACCTGCAAGCCGCTGACCTACCTGGTGACCCCGTCGGCAGCTACTGCCTTAATGGACTTGGTTCGGCGCTCACGCTGACCTGGCTGTTCTCCGGACTGCGCAGCGACGACTGCCTTCCCACGGATCCCGTGCAGGACGTTCCTCAGCTTCGACTACTGCTCGAGAGGGCGCCGGACCGGTGATGACGTGATGCTCATGGCATCCCCTCCTGCATCGCGTGCCCGGTTCAGAAGGCCCAATTCGGTGTCGCGGAGCCCACGCGCTCGGCCGGGCGCTCCCAGAACAGGGGAGTCCCCTCGATCCGCACCGGGAACACGAGCCGCTTGACCGGGCCGAACGGACCCGCGTAGATGCGGTCCTCCCACGGCCCGTCGATGGGGATCTGGATGGCCGGGCCCGGATCCGCCGTCGACCGTGCGTCCTTGATGACCAGCGAGGCCGTTCGCGCCAGCGAGAACTTCCACGTCGATCCGGCGCCCGTGCGGGCGCGCGTGGTCAGGCCGCGAATCGCCGCAGCGGCCATCATGTGGCCCGTGGTGAAATCGAGCCCCTCGACCGTGGTGTGCCGGGGACGCGAGGCGTCGACCATCAGCCCGTTCACCGAGATCGGCACGCGCGTCTCGGGGTCTTCCAGCGCCCACCGCTGCGTCTCGTTCGCCAGCCCGACGCTGAACTGCACCACGGTGTCGAAGCCGCGGCGCAGGGCCCACGGGCCCGTCCAGCCGTAGGCACGCACGGCCACCTCGACGAGGTCGGGCTTGATCGCGCGCCGCACCTCCTCGCTGATGATCGCGTCGATCGCCCCGGGCCGGTAGCCGTGGACGAAGACGTCGGCTTCGGCGAGCAGACGCTTGAACTGCTCCAGGCCCTCGGGCGTCTTGATGTCGAGGAAGGCCCAGCGCTTGCCGAGCACCATCTCTGCGCCGCGGCCCCCGTGGCTGATGGCCTCGTCGGAGCCGGGCCGCTCGATGCGCAGCACCTCCGCGCCGAGCGCGGCAAGCCACCGCGTTCCCACCGGGCCCGCGATCACACGGGTCATGTCGAGGACCTTGATCCCCGCCAGGGGCCGGCCCGGAGTGGGCCGCCACGTGGAACCCGACGCCGGGTGCTCGGTGTACGCCGCCAGCGGCTCGGCGTCGACCGCGCGCCCCGCCGGCGTCTCGAGCCACTCTTCGGGCGTCCGGCTCGCGGCGACGATGGCGTTGCCGTCGACGAGCCGCTGCTCGATCTCGTCGGCCGGGGCCGCCTTCACGACGGCCGCGACGGCGTCGATGTCGTCGGCGACACCGAGGGCCTTGACGATCCGCGCGCGGGCCGAGGGGAAAATGCCGTGCAGACGCAGCCACCGGTCGTCGGCCGTGGGCAGTTCGGTGAAGAAGTCGAGGTTCGCCGGCATGGGGACGATGAGCGGTTCGCCCAGCGGCTGCGAGGGCCCGAGGGGCAGGCGGAACCAGCCGCTGGCGATGTGGCGGTCGACCTCGATCGCGGGGTGCGGCTCACCCACCTCGCCGAGGAGTTCGCCCACGGCGGTGGCGACAAGGGCGTTGGACGCGCCCGCGAGATCGGTCAACGCGAAGGGCGAGGGCATGGCCCCCTCGCCGGTGAAGGTGACGTTGCTCGTGAGCTCGGCGTCGCCGCCCAGAGCGCTCCACAAGTGGCTCAGCAGGCGGTGGGTTTCGGGGAAGGTACGGGACATGATCATCCGATTTCTCTGTGGGGACGGGAAGTGTTCTGCGGTTCCAGCTGCTCGATCGCGGGCAGCCAAGTGGTCATCAGGGCCTGCAGCACCGCGACGAAGGCCACCGGCTGATCCAGGAACGGGTTGTGACCGGATACCGCGATGACGGCTTCCGCGGATGGAGCCGGGGTGAGGTCCCGCATCTCGGCCGCGGCATCCGCGTCGAGCACTCCCCCGTCGGTCCGGATGATGGCGAGGGGCACAACGAGCCGGCGGAGGAGGTCGCGCAGCGACGCGTTCTCGATCCACAGGCGATCGGAACGTTTCCACCGCCACCCGTCGCCCTCGCGCCGGAGGGACGTCTGCGCGAGATGGCGGCGCAGCACCTCGGGGAGGGGCGCGTCGGTGCGCGAATGGCCAGTCGAGAATCGGGCGATGCCCTCTTCTGCCGAATCGAAGCGCGGACTGGGCTTGTCGCGCCCCGGCCAACCGGCATCGTTGAAGCGGGTGTCGACCGTCACGACCATCCGGAACAGCCGCGGATGGCGTATGGCCGCCGCGACGCCGACAACACCGCCCATGCTGTGCCCGACCAGCACGGTGCGGCGGAGCCCGGCGGCTCGCGCGACGGCCGCCACCTCGTCGGCCCACCCGTCGATCGCATAGGCGTCGCGGTGCGTGCTGTCGCCGTTGCCGGAGAGGTCGATGGCCACCACCCGGGAGCCGGTGAGAGTCGGCCCGATGTGGTCCCACCACCGCGCGTGTGCCAGCCCGCCGTGCACGAGCAGGATTCCGTCCGCATCATCTTGCGGACCCCATGCGCAGTAGGCGATCTGAGCGCCGCCCACAGCGACCCGGTGCTCGCGGGCCGGCACGGCGAGGTTCCGCTCGATCCAGTCGAGCGTGCCGCCAGGCGCTGTCATGACGGACATGTCACGGTGCCGCGAATCGGAGGAGGGTCACGGCATCGGTGACGTCGTTCCACGACGCCACCAGTCGCATCCCCACTCGCGCCTCGTCGGGCTCGACGTCAAGACGGACCGTGAAGACCACGCCGTCATCGGTGAGCACGCGTCCGACGACGTAGGGGATCTCGTCCTTCATCGACGGGTCGAGCGCGCGGTGGTAGACGACGTAGCTGTAGAGCTCGCCGGTCGGCGCGATCGGCACCCACGACTGCGAGTCCGACCAGCACCGGGGGCAGATCTCGGTCGCCGGATAGCGCAGGTCGCCGCACGCGTCGCATTTCTGCGCCAGGAGCCGGTGCTCGCGTGCCGCCTCCCAGAAGGCGGCGGTGGCGGGGTCGGTGACGTCCGGAAGGTTCTGCGGCGTCGCGTTCGAGGTCGGTGCGTAGGTCATTGCGAAGTCCCGATGATCGAGGCGGCGCTCTTGAAGAACGCCATGGTGGAGCAGTAGAGGGCGAGTTCGGGGTGGGGCACCTGGCGGTCGGGGTCGACCGTCCCGCGCAGTTGGCGAACTGCTTCGACCATGTGGAGCCAGCCCCACATGTAGCTCTCGGAGAGCTGCCCGCCGTTGGTGTTGAGCGGCATGTCTCCCCCGGGCCGGGTGTGCCCCTCGGCCACCCAGCGCCCGCCCTCGCCGACCGGCGCGAATCCGTAGTACTCGACCATCTGCAGGTTCCACACGGCGGTGGGGTTCTGGATGTAGAGGATGTCGATGTCCGACGGAGTGAACCCGGTGTTCTGCCAGATGCGGGCGGCGGTGCCCCCGATGTTGGGCCGGGAGGGGAAGTCGGCGAAGCGATCACCGATGATTTCCGTCCCCTCGGCCATCCCGAGGATGTACACCGGCTTGTTCGGGTAGTCCTTTGCTCGCTCGGCGCTGGTGACGATCAGCGCGACCCCGCCGTCGGAGATCATCGTGACGTCTTCGCGCCGCAGCGGCTCGACGAGATACGGCTTGGCCAGGTAGTCCTCGATCGTGAGCGGATCGCGGAAGATCGCCAGGGGATTGCGCTGCGCCCACTCGCGTTCCGATACGGCGAACCAGCCGAACTCCTCGTCCGTCGTCCCGTAGAGCGCCTTGTGGCGCTGCAGCGCCATGCCTGCCTGCCCGGCGATGTGCACGAAGCCCGATGCCCCCTCGAGAGACGGCGTGGGGGCGGCGAAGTTGACCTTCGACGAGCGAGCGTTGGCGCCGTAGACCAGGACGATCGTCTCGGCCAGCCCGGTGAGGATCGCCTGTACCGCCAGGTGCAGCGAGAAGTTGCACGTGCCGTAGTCGAGCGTCTGGGCGTACTTCGGACTCATTCCGAACAGCGGCCCGACGGAAACGTCCGCGTTCCCGCCCTGGATGGACTTGCACGTGATGAGGCCGTCGACCTGCTCCCGCGTGATGCCCGCGTCGGCCAGCGCGGCCGTGATGGCCTCGATCGACAGCCGTTCGGCGCTCTTTCCCGGGAATGTGCCCTGATCGGAGTGTCCCACTCCGACGATCGCGACCTTGCCGCGGATGTCTTCCACCGTGTCTTCGTCTCTCAGTTCGGTGTTGTCGTCGTCTGCGGTGCCGACACGATGCCCCGCGCGAGCAGCGCATCGATCTCGTCCGCGGTGTACTCGAGCTCGGCGAGCACCTCGGCGGTGTGCTCGCCGACGTGGGGGGCACGCCTCCGGATGAGCGGGTCGTTCGCGGCGAAGCGCACGACCGGTCCGCGTTGCCTCTCGGTTCCCCCCTCGGCGAGCTCGACTGTCTGCCACCAGCCCCGCTCGTGCAGGTCGGGATCCGCGAGCAGTTCGTGACCGCTGACGACCGCTGCGGCCGCCAGGCCCGCCGCCTGCAGTTCCGCGGCGGCCTCCTCCCGGGTGCGTCCGGCGGCCCACGCATCCGTGGCACGGCGCAGCGCCTCGTCGTCGCCCTCGTCGGCGTCACCGACGACCGCGTGCAGGCGCGAACGGTCCTCGCGGGTCTCCAGCGAGACCGCGACCCACTGGTCGTCGCCGAGGCAGCGCGAGAGCCATCCCGGTGCGCCCGGAGCATTGTTGGCGTCGGGCTGCGGGTTCGGGGCGCCGAGCGACGTGGCGAGGATGTGGTCTCCGAGCAGGCTGGTCACGGTCTCACGCTGCGACATGTCGACCCACCGGGCTCGACCGTCGGCCCGGGCGGCCATCACGGCCGCCAGGATCACCGCGGGGGCGAGGGAGTTGGCCGTCTGGTCGGGATAGTTGATCCGGCCACTCGACCACGTCGGGGTGTTCGCGTCGTATCCGCTGAGCGATTGGATGCCACCGAGGGAGTCCAGGGTCGTGCCGAACGAGGTGAAGCCCCGATTGGGGCCGGTGGCGCCCTGGCTGGAGATCGAGACGAGAACGATGTCGGGGCGCAGAGCGACCAGGTCGGCGAATCCCAACCCGAGCCGCTCGATCGCTCCCCGGCGGAAGTTCTCGACCACGACATCACTGCGACTGATGAGCCGGCGGGCGATCTCGTGCCCCTCCTCGGTCTTCAGGTCCACCGCAAGGCCCCGCTTGTTGCGGTTGGCGACGCGGAAAGGGGGGAAGGCGAGGTCGCTCGAGCCGCCCTTGTCGCGGGTGAAGCCCAGCCGGTAGAGATCCGGCCGGTTCCCGCTCTCGATCTTCACGACGTCCGCTCCGAAGTCGGCGAGCACCTGCGTGGCCGCCGCTCCCGCGGTGACGATCGAGAGGTCGGCGACCTTCAGCCCCTGCAACAGCCCGCTCATACGGCATCCTCCTCGTCGAGATCGTCGATGGTCCGAACCACCCACGGGGCGTCCGGGATCTCCCCCGTTCCCACCCCGGGCACCTCGACCCACTGGAAGAAGTCGCGCGCGCGGTACTGGGGAGAATCCAGCAGATCCGACATCGTCGCGACGTACCCCGACGGGATGCTCCTCGCCTGTGCGCGGGCGTACAGCTCTTTCTTCGACATCGGAAGGGTGGTCTCCTCGACGAGCTCTTTGAGCTCTCTCTCGTGGAGCGCTCGAGAACGGGGGGTCGCGAAACGGGGATCGCCGAGGCGCGGGTCGCCCAGCATCTCCTTCACGCCGTCCCAGTCGCGGGGGGTGAAGAACAAGCCGAAGTACCCGTCGCGCGTGCGCGCGACCAGCGGCCCCCCGCCTTCGTCGCCCCGCCGTTCGATGGGCCGGCCGGTCTGAAAGGTGCTGGCGATCTTCCACTCCAGGTGCGCCGCCGCTTCGAACTCCGACGTCTCGAACGACGTGGCCTGGCCGGTCGACTGACGGTGGAAGAGTCCGATCATCACGCCGTCCAGGACGAGCAGTCCCGCCGTGGCCTGCAGGGGGTGACTGCCCAGGCGCACCGGCTCGCGGCTCGCCGAGCCGACGAGGTTCATGAAGCCGCCCGCTGCCTGCAGGAGGAGTTCGTTCGAGCGCAGGTGCGTGCGCGGTCCGTCATCGCCCCACGCCGTCACATGGCCGATGACGGCCCTACTGGCCCGGCGACGCACGTCGTCGAGGTCGATCCCTTTCTCGCTCCACCGCGAGGTAGTCCCGGCGATGAGCACGACGTCAGCGTCGTCCAGCAGGTCGTCGAGGCGAGCGCGCGCCTCGGGCGCGCGCGGATCAAGGTCGATGGTGTCCTTGTTCTGACGCAACCAGACTCCGGCCGCCGACGGGCCGTGCTCATCGTCGCCGAGCCGCGGCCCGAGAGTGTCGAGTTCGGCCTCCTCGCCGGTGGGCACCACGCGCGTCACGTGGGCGCCCAGTCGCTCGAGGAAGCGCCCGGCGAGAGCCGTCGAGAACGTCTCCCCCAGCTCGACGACACGCGTAGAGGCCGGGAGCAGCCCGGTGACACGCGTCGAGTCGGCGGTGCTCACGCTCCCTGCCCCACTCCCCGGTGACCGCGCAGGAACGCTGCGATGCCGTCGTGGGTGGCCGGCGTCTGCCCGCTGACGATGCGACCCGTCATCTCGGTGTAGGCGATCGCGTCGTCCCACGAAAGGTTCTCCATCGCCTGGATGGTGCGCTTGCCCCAGTCCAGCGCCACCGGGTTGAACGTCGCGAGCTGCTTGGCCCAGTCCGTGGCCTCGGCCAGCAGCTGGTCGTCGGGCACGACCTTGTTGACGATCGCCATGCGAAGGGCCTCGTAGGCGTCGACCCGGCGCGCCAGCAGGATGATCTGTGCCGCGTGCTTGGGCGCGAGCCGCTTCACCGCCGCCGGGCCGGCGTGAGAGGGAAATCCTCCGAAGCCCATCTCTGGTGCGCCGATCTGCGCCGATTCCGCCGCGATGGCGAGGTCGCAGCTGTGGATGAGCGTCGATCCTCCGCCGAGGGCGTAGCCGTTGACGGCGGCGATGAAGATCGCGGGATGCGAGCGGATGTCGGCTTGCACCTCGGTCCAGTAGTGCGTCTGCTGGCTGGAGCGCGAGGAGAACCCGTCTCCCGTCTGCTCACTGAGGTCGACTCCGGCGCAGAAGGCCGGGCCGGCACCCGTCAGGACGACGGCCTGCTTGTCCCGGACCACGGCCAGGGCTTCGCGCAGCTGTCGCACCGCCTCGCGGCTCATCGCGTTGCGCTTGGCCGGGCGGTTCAGGGTCAGCACGGCGTACCCGTCGTGGTCGTCGATGCGCACCAGCGGCTCGTCGGGATTCTGCGTCTGTGCAGACAAGGGAGCTTCAGTCATGATCATCCTTGATTCAATCAACTAGATAGTTGAAACATACTGGACGAGCGAAAGTTCCGCAACGACGAGGCCGCTGGCGACGCGGACCCGTCCAACCCGATGGTTGAATGACCCCATGTCTTCTTCTTCGACACGTGCGTCCACCGAATCGGAAAACGCCTCCGCGCGCGAGCGCATCCTGGACGTGGCCGTGGAGGAGTTCTCCTCGAAGGGGTTCGCGGCGGTACGCATCGACTCGATCGCTGCGCGCGCCAACGCGAACAAGCAGCTGATCTACTACTACTTCTCGTCGAAGTCGGGCCTGTACGACGCCGTCCTCGATCGGCTCGTCGACACGTACCGCCCCGTTTGGGCGGCGATGCGCGAGGGCACCCTCGACGACATGATCCGCCTGCGCGCCGGGCAGGCGCGCGACGGCATCACCTGGCGGCGCCTCTTGGCCTGGGAAGGCCTGGAGTACTGGGAGAACCGCGACAGTCCGGTGCATCGCGAAGACATCCGCAAGGCCGCGTACGACAATCAGCGGGAAGTGCTGGAGCACGCGCAGCAGAGCGGCGCGTTCCCCGCCGACGTCGATGCGCGCTTCGCCTCGCTGCTGCTGATCTTCGCCTCGCTGGGCCCGGCCGCCTTCCCCCAGATCACCAAGCTCGTGACGGGGCTCGAGCCCGACGACCCCGCGGTCGCCGACGGGGTCGATCAGGTCATCGCCGCGCTGCTGGCGCGCACGTCAGAGGATCAGCGCCCCTCCGGTCCCAGCCAGTAGGCCTTGATGTGGGTGTACTCGTCGAACAGGTCGAGGCCCATCTCATGACCGACGCCGCTGTTCTTGCGGCCGCCGAAAGGCACGTTCCCGCTGAAGGCGCGCCAGGTGTTGATCCACACGACGCCGACGTCGAGTCGCTCCGACACGCGGCGCGCGCGGTCCACGTCCGTGGTCCACAGTCCGCCCACGAGGCCGTACTCGCTTTCGTTCGCGATGCGCACGGCCTCGTCATCGGTGGCGAAGGTGATGAGCGAACCGACGGGGCCGAAGATCTCCTCCCGCCGCAGGCGCGACTGCTCGTCGGGGGTCTCGTACAGCGTGGGTTCCACGAAGAGCCCCCGGGCGATACCGAACGGCTCCGCTCCGCGGCGCCCACCGGCGACGAGCCGCGTCGTGGACTCCGACTCGGCGACGTCAAGGTAGCCGCACACCTTCGCGTACTGAGGGCGCGACGCGATCGGCCCGATGGCTGTGCCGGGGTCGAGCGGGTCGCCGATGGGTAGCGCCGCGAGGGCCTTCGTGAGCCGCTCGAGCACCTCGTCCTTGACGTCTTCGTGGACGAGGACGCGCGAGCCCGCGTTGCAGGCCTGACCGGTCCCCGCGGTGAGGCCGACGACGATACCCTCGACGGCGCGATCCAGGTCGGCATCCGCGAAGACGATGTTGGCCCCCTTGCCGCCCAGCTCGAGGGTCGTGCGAACGAGACGGCCGGCGGCGGCCTGCGCGATCCGGCGACCGGTCGCGGTCGAGCCGGTGAAGGCGATCTTGTCGATCCCCTCGTGCTCGACGAGCGCCGCGCCCGCCGCGCCAGCGCCGGTGACGACACTGATGACGCCCGGGGGGAAGCCCGCCTCGACGGCGAGTTCGACGAGCCGGATCGTCGAGACCGGAGTGACCTCGCTCGGCTTCACGATCACCGCGTTGCCGACCGCCAGGGCCGGGAACAGCTTCCACCCGAGCAGACCGATGGGGTTGTTCCACGGGGTGATCGCCGCGACGACGCCGACGGGCACCTTCGTCGTCCACGCCCGGTGCCCCGGCATCATCGGGGTCACGGTGTCGCCGTGGAGCGTCGTGGCGTAGTGCGCGCAGAACTCGATCGCGTTGGCGATCGAGCCCATCGCCAGGGTCATCTCGGTCAGCGTCTTGCCGTTCTCGTGCACCTGGATGCGCGCGATCTCCGCCACATGCTCGCGCACGAGAGCCGCCCAGCGCTGGAACAGCGCGAGGCGCTGGAACGGGGAGGTCTCCGCCCACGCGGGTTGGGCGGCACGGGCAGCCGCGACGGCGCGGTCGACGTCGTGCGCCGACGCTTCCGGGACGTAGCCCCACTCGGTTTCCTCGTACGGGTCGAAGCAGCGGAAGACGGCGCCGTCGGCGGCCTGCATGCTGCGACCGTCGATGATCATTCCGTATCGCCGTTCCGGGTCCATCTCCGGGAAGCGGGTCGGGGCGGTGGCGGGTGAAGTCGTCATCGACCGGCCTTTCTTCGGTGCGGCGAGGGCCACCACGGCCACTTCAACCGCTTAGTTGATTTCTTCATACTAGGGCCGTCATTCGACACCGTCGAGTCTCGCGGTGGTCGATCGTCGAGGACGCGCCCTCAAGGACCTGCTCGGCGGTCGCACCCGCCAAGCCGGGTCGCGCGCGGCCGACGCCGACAGAGAGGAGCCACCGTGGACGAGCCGTTCGATGCGCGCCGAGCGGATGACCATCACCCGCACCCGGGAAGGGTGGTCGCCGTGCTCGCCGTGGCGGGCCTCGGATCGTCGTTCGCCTTCACCGCGATCACCCCCATCCAGGCGCACCTGCTCGACCTCTTCGCGTCGGGACGCGAAGAGACCGCGTGGGCCGTCACGGCGACGCTCCTCGTCGCGGCGGTCCTCACCCCGATCTCGGGGCGGCTGGCCGACACGATCGGCAAACGCCGCGTCGAGCTCGCGCTCCTCGCGCTGCTGGCCCTCGGCTCGGTCGTGTTGGCGGGCGCGCAAGCGCTGTGGATGCTCGCCCTCGGCCGCGGACTGCAGGGGGCGGCGACCGGCACATCATCCCGGCGGGGATCTCCATCCTCCGCGACACCGTTCCCGCGCGCCGCCTCGACACCTCGATCGCTCTGATGAGCGCGACGCTCGGCGTCGGAGGCGTCCTCGGACTGCCGATCAGCGCGATCGTCAATCAGCTCGCCGGCTGGCGCTGGACGTTCGGGGCGACCGCGGTTTCGCGGCGCTCGTGGTGGCGGCCGTCCCCGAGAGCGCGCGGCGCAGCGGCGGACGGTTCGACGCCCTGGACGCGGCGGGGTTGGCCCTCGTCACCAGTGCGCTCCTGGTGCTGCTGTCCTACGGGGCCACGTGGGGCTGGACCTCGCCGGCCACCTTCCTCACATCCGCGGCGGCGCTGATGGTGCTGGCCGGGTGGGTCGTGACCGATCTGACCTCGTTCGCGGTCGGGTTCTCGCTCTTCGCCTCGAGCATCGTCCATCCGCAGCTGCTCGAGAGGCCCCAGAGCGTCGGAGGTTTCGGCCTGTCGCTCATCGGGGCCGGCGTGGTCACGATGCCGCCGGGAGTCATCCTTGACAGAGACCGGGCGGCGCGCAACGCGGCGACCCGGGGATAGCGGTGCGGCGCGAGCCGCGGAAAGACGAGGGGCCGGGCGCTTTCGCACCCGACCCCTCGCGCGACGGCTCAGACCGTCAGCGCGACGGCGGCGTCACTGACGACCGCTTTGCCCGCGAGGCGCCCGAAGGTCATCGACCGCAGGCCCGAGCTGCCCGCGGGGTACTCGTTGTAGAAGATGCCGGCGATCTCCCCCGCCGCGTACAGGCCGGGGACCGGCTTGCCCGCCGGGGTGAGCACGCGGCTCGAGCCGTCGACGCGGAGCCCCCCGTAGGTGAAGCAGATGCGCGGGGCGATCGGCCACGCCGAGTAGGGCCCCTCGGTGAGAGGCGCGGCGAAGTTGCTCTTGGCCGGCGACAGGCCGCGCGTGCCGATGCCGTCCAGGGGCATGAACGGGTTGATGATGTTCCCCTCGACCGCCGCGTTGAACTCCTCCACCGTCTGCGTGAGGGCGGCGGCGTCGATGCCCAGCTGCGTCGCGAGCTCCGCGATCGTCTCGGCCACGACGGGTTCCGCCGCGCCGTCGTTCATCGCGGTCGCCCAGGGCACGGTGCGCTGGGCGCCGACGTCGATGATGGCGTACGCGGTGCCGATCTGCTTGCGGAAGATCTCGTTGGCCACCCGGTCGAACTGCAGGTCGTACCCCTGGCAAGCCTCGTCCATGAACCGACGGCCGTCGCCGTCGACGAGGATGCCGTAGTACCACGCACCCACGAGCGGTTCCGGACCGGTGACCCGCGGGTCGCACGGCTCGATGTGCGCACCGTCGAACTGTCCGGCCGTGTCCGCTCCCGCCCCGACCGCCATCCGGATGCCGTCGCCGCGGTTGTTGTCGGTTCCCGGCGACACCGTCGTGAGCTGGTGTGCATTGGGAAGGTAGCGGGTCAGCATCTCCGGGTTGCCCTCGAATCCGCCGCACGCCAGCACGACGGCGCGGGACTCCATCGTGACGATGGCGCCGTTGAGGGCCGTCACGACGAGACCGGCGATCGAGCCGTCTTCGGCCACGACGAGCTCGCGCGCGGTCGTCTCGTAGAAGAACGAACCGCCCGCGGCGGTGATTCGGGGCACGTACGCCTCGATGACCGCCCGGCCGCCGCCCTCGATGTTCCAGCTGTGACCCGACGGCGAGAAGGGGCTCGGCGAGCTCGGGGTCTGCACCCCCGCCTCGCGCAGCCACCGCAGCGTGGTGGGCACGTTGCTGCCGAACGCCTCGATGTAGTCCTCGTTGGCGCGGGCACCGGCGTTCTCCCGCACGTTCCGCTGCCACGACGGGTCCAGCTCTCCGTCGCCGGTGAGTCGCAGGTACGCGTGCGTCCACGCCGTCGAGCCGCCGCGGTCCGCCGCGGCGGCACGCTCGAGCACGGCGACCCGGAGCGACCGCCCCTCGGCTGCCGCGTCCTCGAGGGCGGCGCGCGCGGCGGACAGACCGGCGAAACCGTGTCCCACCACGACCAGGTCCCACGGACCCTTCAGTTCATCGATGATCCCCATGATCACTCTTTCTTGTCGTCGCTGACAAAAGCACAGGTGACTTCGAGGTCGGGCACGTCGCACGATCGAGCCTGTGCGGCGACCATAAGGCCGCTCGAGCGCGACCACAACTATCTAGTTGATTGAAATCAACTAGATAGTTGACCGCGTGTCGCTCGCGTGCGAGGCTCGACGCACTGCGCCGCCGACCCGAGGGATTCATGAGCCAGCTCGACCACAGCATTGCCGAACGACACGCGCGCCTCCTGCGCGACGAGTTCGTCGCCGTTCGCGACGAGGCCGCCGCACTCGGTCTCCCCGCCCCCAGGTGCATCGGGAGTCGTTAACACCAGTTCCACGTCATGAGTTGCGGCCCAGTCCCGGACATCGGCCGAGAAGTTGTTGGCGATGACGTAGAGCTTGTCGTCGGGCCAGCGGACTCGCAGCGACTTCAACAACCCGAGGAACTCCTGACGCCGCTTACGATCACGGATCCGGTAGTGGATCTTCCCGGTAGCCAGATCCAGCACACCGAGCAGGTGCCGAACACCGCGGGTGCGGTGGTAGGTCGCCCGCAACCGCCTTGGCTTGTGCCGCGGGAACCAGCCCCGACCAGGGAGGGGTTCCAGCCCTGACCAGCCCGGGGTTGCGAGGAAGCGCTCTCCCTGCGGGGGAGGCGCCCGCGAGGTCGGCATTTCCGCACCCAGCGTCTACCGGCACTTCAAGAACAAGGCCGAACTGGTGACCACAGTGCTCGACGTCACCTACCACGCACTGGCCGTCGTGATGAGCGAGGCCGGCGGGTCGGCCGCTACCGGCTGATGTTCAGTCTGGAGTACGAGCCCGACCGGCCACCGACCACCGACCACGCCTACCTCGCCGAAGTGGTCCCCGGCCGTCGGGCCGAGGCGCAGGACCTGGGTGTCCACCTGTGGACCGCCCTGCACGGTCAGCTCGTTCTGTGGCGCACCCTGCCGAGTTCCGCCGCCGGCAATGAGGCCATCCTGATCGAACTGGAGGAGTCCTTGCTGCGACGCCTGCTCCCGGTACCGGAGGTTCCGAGCCCCGCGGAGTGACAGGCCAGGTCGGCACCCTGCTCCCGGAAGGTGGACGAGGTCGCCCGATCATGCGCCGCTCGATAAGTCATCGCGGCACCTCACGCGGCGTGCCTGTACTCGTTGATGACTCCGCCGCCATCTCGTCGCTCGCGATCCGATGGGCCGCATGAGCGAGCCGGTCGAGGTCCCGCGACGGCCCGTTCAGACTCCGGCGACGGCTGCGGTCCGGAGGGCGTCGGGGGTGGTTCCGGTCCAGGTGCGGAAGGCGCGGTAGAAGGAGTTGGTGTCGTCGTAGCCGAGTAGGTAGGCGATTTCGGCGATGCGCATGGTGCTGTTGCCGAGGTAGTGGCGGGCCAGGTTTTCGCGGGTCGTGGCGAGGATTTCCTGGAAGCTGGTTCCTTCGAGCTGCAGTTGTCGTTGCAGGGTGCGGTTGCTGACGGCGAGGTGACGGGTGACCGCGGTCATGGAGCTTCCGCCGGCAGGAAGTGTTTCGTGCAGCGCGGCCCGCACCCGCTCGGCGACGCTGGCCGTCGCCTGCAGGTCGGACAGGCGACGGCGGAGTTCCGGGGCGAAGAACCGCCAGAGTTGCTCGTTCTCGGTGAGGAACGGGCGGTTCGCGTCGGCGGGCGCGAAGGTGATCGCGTGCGTCTGTCCCTTGTGGACTTCTACGCCGAGGTAGTCGTCCAGGCCGGCGTGCTCGGCAGGCAGCCAGGGATCGACGGCCCGGACCGGCCGGACGTCGTGGCGGGTCGCGATCCGGGCCAGAGCGACCCAGAACACCATCTCGGCGGCGGCCAGCTGGGGCGGCGGGGGCGTGTCCGGCGGCCACCGGAAGCTGATCGTCAAGCCTTCGTCGCCGTTGTCGAGCCGCAGGTGCAGGGGCCCGATGAGGGGCTTGTAGAGGGCGATGCGCTCCGCTGCGGTCCGCAGGTCGGGGCTGCACAGGGCGGCGAAGATCGGCGGGTTGAACATCTCGACCGAGATCGACCGGCCGATCGCGACAGCCAGGTCCGGATCGCCACTCTCGGCCTCGAGTGCCTCCCACAGCCGGAAGTACTCCTCGACGGGGAGGTCGACCGGGCCGCGGCCGAACAGGTCGGCAGGCAGCCGGGCGCGCCGGAGCACCCGGGTCGATGACACGCCGAGGTCCTTCAGCAGGGCTTTGATGCTGGGATCCAGGGTGAATCGTCCGGTGCTCACGACGGGAGAGTAACGGCCACCGGCATGCCTGTCACCAGCAGATGGCGCCATTCCTCTCGCCAAGCCCGCCACCGAAAGCTGGCGTCATACGCAAGTGAGTTGGCGCGCCACGCTAGTGCCAGGCCGCAGATCCACTTCTAGCGTTCACAGCGAAAGGTCAC
The DNA here is from genome assembly GCF_002214185.1 of Streptomyces capitiformicae. Classification (NCBI taxonomy): domain Bacteria; kingdom Bacillati; phylum Actinomycetota; class Actinomycetes; order Kitasatosporales; family Streptomycetaceae; genus Streptomyces; species Streptomyces capitiformicae. The sequence goes on from NZ_CP022161.1 coordinate 6,916,046, forward strand.
GTCCACCGAAAGGATCACCACCATGACCCGCAAGGTCGCACTCGTCACCGGAGCTTCGTCGGGGATCGGCGAGGCCACCGCACTCAGGCTGCGCGAGGCCGGCTACACCGTCTACGGCGCGGCGCGGCGTGTGCAGCGCATGCAACACCTGGCCGAGCAGGGGATCCGGCTGCTGGCCATGGACGTCACCGACGACACTTCCATGCGGGAAGGCGTCGAGAAGCTCATCGCCGACACCGGCCGGCTCGACGTCCTCGTCAACAACGCCGGCTACGGTTCCTACGGCGCCGTCGAGGACGTCCCCCTGCAGGAGGCCAGGGAACAGTTCGAGGTCAACGTGTTCGGCGCGGCGCGCCTGACCCAGCTGGTCCTGCCGCACATGCGGGCGCAGCGCTCGGGGACCATCGTCAACATCACCTCGGTGGGTGGCCGCATGTGCACCTCACTGGGAGCCTGGTACCACGCCACGAAGTACGCGCTGGAAGCGCTCAGCGACTGCCTGCGCATGGAGCTCAAGCCCTTCGGGATCGACGTCGTGGTGATCGAACCGGGCGGGGTCAAGTCCGAGTGGGGCGGCATCGCCGCGCAGAAGGCCCGCGCCGTCTCCGGCACCGGCCCGTACGCCCCGCAGGCCAACGCCGTGGCCGACTCGCTCAGTTCGGAGGCCAACGAACGCCGCATGTCGTCGCCGGACTTGATCGCCAAGGCCATCGTCAAGTCCGTCCGGGCACGCCGGCCCAAGACGCGTTACGCCGTCGGCTTCGGCGCCAAGCCCATGATCTTCCTGCACAACACGCTGCCCAATCGCACCTTCGACGCCTTCATGCGCCGCGCCACCGGCGTGCCCGGGAAGTACGTACCCTCGAACAACTGACGTGTGCCACACCCGATCGATCCGGCACGGCACGCGCGGACCGCCCCCGGCACTTGATCCCTTTCCCCTACGCCTTGCCGAGCACGTGTACCTGTGCGGGCACAACTCGCCGCACACCGCCCTGGCAAAGCAGGACCGGCTGACGGCTTCCTGTTGACGTTGATCCCACCGCCTTGGTCGGCTCCCGGGCCTCCTTCCCGAGTTCGCATGGGACCCGGATACAGAATCCACCGGGCTTAGCACGGAAGGGGGCCCGGCCCTCATATCTTCAGGTAGGAGCGGTTCTTGTCTTCTCGGCCCAGTCATCAGCGAGCTGGTCATAGTCCTCATCACTGAGGTAGTCGGAGGCCGCCCTAGGACCTCGCGATTGCCGTCTTCGGTGATGCCGGTGGCGACGACGACGGCTCGGGAGACGAGGCTGAGCGATCGGTTCACCGTGATCGCCGCGCATCAGCGCTGTCATGGCGAATCCTCAGGCGAGTATGTGGACTTCAGCGTCGACCAGTCGGCGCGTGACATCGAGGACCTCATCGACACGCTCGACCTCAGAGATGTCGTTGTGGCCGGTCACAGCCTCGGTTCCCGCGTTGCGCTGCAGATAGCTGCAGACCGGCCGGATCGCACGCTCGGGGTCGTTCTCCTCGATGGGAGCAGGATGGCCGATCTCACTGACGTGTCTGATCTTACGGACGAGCAGTTCAAGGGCTTCCTGCGCAGCGCCTTCGCTGCCTTGCACACCGACCCGGACGCGAAGGGCCGCGCCAAGATGCTCGCGGAAATGGACCGCACGCCCGCCCCGGAGTTCATGAGCTACGGTCAGGCCATCGAGCACTGGGACTCAACCAGTTCGACGCTGCCATCGACCGCATCGGGCCGACCGTTCCCGTACTCGCCCTGCAGGCGACCTACGTCGACGCCGCAACCCCGATGCGTCGTGTTCGCAGCGACGAGACCTCCACGCCATACCTGGACGATCTTGCCGGTCGCATCGCGGACTTCCGAGCCGTTCTCATTCGCGATGCCGGGCACTTCATCATGGACGAGGCAGAGGCGGTCGTGAACGACTCGATCGCAAAGTTCGTCACCAACGTCGCGCTTCGCTCGGCGGGCGTAGAACGATGACGCCCACCTATCGGTAGCTCCTCGAGACCTTGCGGGTCCGCTTCGGCAATGCCAAGAAGGGAGGGCGCCACCGAAACGCCGCAGAGCGCTGACCGTCTGGCAGGGTTACTGGGGCGGGTGAGCCGGAGATGAGCCGTAGCAACCAGGCGGCGGGGACAGCGGACTGGCCCCGCCGCGGTGGGCTTTTAGACCTTCACCATGAGCTTTCCCTCATTGCTGCCGTCAAGCAGCAGAGAGATCGAGTCCGGTGCGTTCTCCAAGCCCTGGATCATGTGAGAGCGGGCGGTGAGGGAACCGTCGAGGTACAGAGTGCGCAGGACGGCGTCGAACTCCTCGTAGCGGTCGGCGTACGCGGCGGCCACGTAGCCCTCCATGCGGGCGCACTTGTACAGCAGGAGCGGGACGTTGGTGAGGCCGTACGCCGCTTCGGGGCCCGAGAGGTCGTACTGCGACATCGCGCCGCAGACGACGATCCGGCAGTTCCACGCCATGTTCGCCAGAACAGCGTCGAGGATCGGGCCGCCGACGTTGTCGAAGAAGAGATCCACACCCTGCGGGCACTTCTCGGCGATAGCCGCTCGCACGTCCGCCGTCCGGTAGTCGATGGCGTCGTCGGCTCCGAACTCCTCCACGATCTGGCGGCACTTGCGCTCCCCGCCGGCGATGCCGATGACCCGGCAGCCCCTCGCCTTGGCGATCTGCACTGCGAGCGACCCGGTCGCCCCCGCCGCCGCGGAGACGACGACCGTGTCCGAGGGCTTGAGCCGGCCGATCTCGACGAGGCCGATCGCGGCCGCCCGGCCGACGTGGGAGAAGACGGACAGATACGCCTCTTCGGGGATGCGTTCGTCCCGGTCGTGGCGCTGGATGTACCGGGGGTCGGCGAGGGAGTACCGCGCCCAGCCCCACAGACCGCTGACCAGGTCACCCCGCTCGAACCCCGCGACGCGTGATGCGACCACCTCTCCCACGGCCGCGCCGATCATGACGTCGCCCACGCCGATCGGGATGAGCGTCGTTTCGGGGTCGAGCTTGAGCCAGTTGCGGGAGGTGGGGTCGATGGAGAGCAGGGTGGTTCTGACCAGGACTTGACCGTCGGCCAGCTCAGGCACTTCGCGTTCCTCCCAGCGCAGGCACTTGGGGTCGTACTTGCCCACGGAAGCTTCCGCGACAACCCAGGCATGAGTCTTCATGAGTATCTGCTTTCTTCGTGGGCGTCACCGTTGACGCCTGGCTCAGGTGACGCTGAATCCGCCGTCCGCCGCCAGCACGTGCCCGGTGACGAAGTCGGCGTCGGGGGAGACGATGAACGCGATGGCGGCGGCGATGTCCTCGGGGCGGCCGAGGCGGCCCACCGGTGTGCGGGTCTTGCGGAGTTCGAACCCGGAGTCGTCGACCACGGCCCTGGCTCCCTCGGTGGGCACGGAGCCGGGCATGACGGCGTTGACCCGTATCCCGTCCCGGCCCAGTTCGCCCGCCGACTGCAGGGTCAGGCTGGTGACCGCGCCCTTGACCGCCGAGTACAGGGCGCCGCCGGGAACACTGCGTATGGCGGCTGGGGAGGACAGGTTGACGATCGCTCCGCCGCCCTGTGCCTTCATGACGGGGATGGCGGCCTGCATGGTCCAGATCGAGGACTTCACCCCGATGCCGAACATCGCGTCGACGGCGTCCTCGTCGAAGTCGACGAGGGGTGCGTACTTGATCCACATGGCGTTGTTGACCAGCGCGTCGATACGTCCCAGGCGCTGGTGGATGTCGGCGAACGCGGCCCGGACGGCGGTGCGGTCGGTGACGTCCAGGGCCAGGGCCTCGGCCTGTCCGCCCGAATCCCGTACCCTTTCGGCGCAGTCGTGCGCGCCCTGTGCGTCGAGGTCCGCCGCGACGACGTGGAAGCCGTCCTTGGACAGCCGAGCGGCGACGGCTCGGCCGATCCCGCGTCCGGCACCGGTCACCACGGCGACCTTGGAAGTGATGGTCATTGATCGTTTCCTTGAGGAGATCTTTGACGGAGAGGGGAGTCAGACGAGCGAGACCTGGAGACGTGTGACCTCCGTAACCGCGTTGTTCTCCCGGGTCGTGAAGTCCTCGGTGAGCCGTAGTCCCGGGAAGCGCTGGGCAACGGCCAGCACCGCTTCGTTGATCTCCAGGCGCGCCAGGTGTTGGCCCAGGCAGTTGTAAGGGCCGGCGCCGAACATCATCTGCCGCACGGTCGGACGGTCCAGGCGCCAGGTCCCGGGGTCGTTGAACACCTCGGGGTCCCGTTGCGAGGCGCGGACCGACACGTACACCCAAGCGCCGGCTTCGATCGGGAACCCGTCGATCTCCACGTCCTCGGCGGCGAGCCGGAAGATCGTGTTGAAGCGCGGGCGCAGTCGGATGGCCTCTTCGGTGGCGGCGGGGATCTTCGCCGGATCGGCGACGACGTCCTGCCAGCGGGAGGGCTCTTCGAGGAGCTTGCCGAAGGTGATGCCGATCTGGTGGACCGTGTTGTCGATGCTGGCCGTCAGGATGGCCACCGCTTCTGCGTGGACCTCCTCCTCGGTCAGATCACCGGCCTCCTCCTGCCTGATCATCGCCGAGGTGAAGTCGTCCCCGAGGTCCTGGCGCCGGGCCCCGATGTGGTCACGGGCGAGAGCGATCGCCTCCCAGGTGGCGTCGATGAACTCCTGCCTGCGGTCGAGTTCGTTGTTGAGTAGCGGGCCGAGCACGCTGTCCGAGAGCCGGGCCACCGTCGGGGCCAGCTCGACGGGGGCCGAGACCAGGTGGCAGTAGAGGCGGGAGGGGATCTTCCACGCGAGCGCGTCGAGCAGAGCGACGTCGGTGGGGTCGTCGACCTCGTCGAGGATGTCGTGGACGGTCTGCCGGACGGTGTCCTTGAGCTTCGAGATCTGCATCGGCCGCAGGAGTTTCGCCAGCGGCACCCGCATCCGCTTGCGCTGATCGCCCTCGGTGGTGGTGACGACCTGGTTCCAGAACCTGCGGAGCTCACCGTCGACGATGCCCAGGTCGTCGAGCCGCTTCAGGAACGAGGGGCCCTTGAGGAGGGACGGGTGCTCCAGGACGCCCAGGCCGGGGCCGTACCTGAGCACCTCGTAACCCCGGTCGCTGCGCGCGATCCAACTCTTGACGCGGGCCTTTTCCAGTTCGCGCAGATCGGTGGTGCCCGCGGTGATCCAGGGCACGTCGGTGAGGGTCATCGGTGGCTCCCGGGTCACAGGGCGGCGCCGACGACGATGTCGGCGAGTCGTTCGAAGCGTTCGATGTTGCGGGCCTGGGGCAGCAGACCGGCGGTCAGGCCGACGAACGTGATGTCCAGCTCGGGATCGATCCAGAAGACCATGCTGCCCGCACCGTAGTTGCCGAAGGTCTCCGGCGAAGTGAGCGTGCCGAGCTGGTGGTTGACGAGCTCGGAGCCGCGGACGTTGAAGCCCAGGCCCATGTTGGCCGGGGGCGGCGGGTAGCCCGCGCGCAGGGCGACCGCCTTGTACAGCTCGTTGGGCAGGTCCCCGGTCCACACCCGACGGGCCATGCGCACGGTCCGGGGGGAGAGGATGCGCGCCTCCCCGAGGGCGCCCTCGCCCCGCAGCATCTCGGCGAGACGGAACAGGTCGCCCGAGGTGGAAGAGGCGCCCGCCCAGGTGCACTCGTTGCGCTCCGCGGTGAAGAGCCCGAACTCGTCGTCGTTCTCGTGGGACAGCACCTTGATCGGGACGGTGCCGCGCGTGTCGGGGACGAGGTGCCGGGCCCGGGACTCGGGGCGGATGCCCAGAGTCGTGTCGCGCATGTCCAGCGGCTCGAAGAGGTCCTGGTGCAGGATCTCGGTGATGGAGCGTTGCTGCGGGTCGGTGCGGACCAGGGCCGTGGCGAGCAGGGCGTGGTTGGCCATGGGCGCGTAGTCGCACCGGGTGCCGGGCTCGCTGGTGCCGTGGATCAGCTCGCACACGGCGGCGAACGTCTCGTCCAGACGGTCCCAGGGCTGCCCGGCCTTCGGCTCCCAGACACCCGGCATGCCGGTGGTGTGAGTGAGGAAGTGCAGGATCGTGGCCCGGTCCCGGGGCGGGCCGGCGAACTCGGGCACCAGGTCGACCATCTTGGTGGTCAGCCCGAACTGGCCCCGCTCGACGGCCCGTAGCACGAGGACATTGATGAACGCCTTCGTCACCGAGAACACTGAGAAGACGGAGTCCGTGCGGACCGGGACGGTGCCGTCGGCATCGCCGTGGCCGATCGCGACGTCCAGGGCGGTCTCCCCGCCCCGCGCGATGCGGAAGGCGCCGCCGTAGTAGAGCCCTGACCGCACATCACGTTCGACGACCTCGCAGAAGTGGTCTAGGCGGTCCTGGGCGAAACCTGTCTGGCCCATCGGTGGGTGTTCTCCTCACAAGTTCCGGAACTAGAGATCGAGTGCGATCTCGGCGGTCAGGGCCCTGGAGACGCAGATCAGCATCGTCTCGCCGATTCCCTTCTCCTCAGCCGACAGCACCGAATCCCGGTGGTCCGCCCGACCGCGGAGGATCGCCGTCTCGCAGGTGCCGCACGTGCCCTCGCGGCACGAGTAGTCGACGGGCAGCCCGTGCCGCTCGGCCACGTCGAGGATCGACGCGTCGGCGGGCACCTCCGCCGTGATCCCGGAGCTCGCGAAGGTCACGGTGAAGGGCCGGTCGACGGAGGGGCCGGGCTCCCGGGGCGCGAACCGTTCGACGCGCAGGCTCCCCGCCGGCCGAGAGGTCATGGCGGCCTCCACGGCCCGCAGCAGGCCTTCCGGCCCACAGGCGTACATGAGACAGTCCTCGTCGACGCCGTCGAGGAGCTTTTCGATGTCGGCGACGCCGGACTCCTCGTCGACGTGCACACGCACATGCCCGTCGAACAGGCCCAACTCGTCGAGGAACGCCATCGATTCACGGGACCGGCCCAGATAGGTGAGCCGCCAGTCCGTTCCGCGCTCCACGCACTCCCGCACCATCGGCAGGATCGGTGTGATCCCGACGCCGCCCGCCATGAAGTGGTGGCGGGCGGCCGGGACCAGCTCGAAGTTGTTGCGCGGCCCGCTGACGGTGATGTGCTCACCGAGGTGCAGGTGCTCGTGCACCCAGGCCGACCCGCCGCGCCCGGCCGGTTCGAGGAGCACGCCGAGGCGGTACGTGGTGGGGTCGGACGGGTCTCCGCACAGCGAGTACTGGCGTTCCAGACCGGTCGGCAGATGCAGCGTCAGGTGAGCGCCGGGAGCCCAGGCCGGCAACGCGGCGTCCTCCGGGTGCTCCAGCACGATCCCGGCCACCGTCGACGAGGCGGCGAAGCGGTCCCGTACCCGCAGGCGCAGTTTGTCGATGGTCACGGCCTGGCCTGCTCGGGTGCCGGGCCGCCCTTCAGCCATGCGATGCGCTGCTCCAGCGCTGCTACGGAGTCCTCAGGGCGTACGACGACGAAGAACCGGTTCTCGTGAAGAGCGTCCACGACCAGCTCGGCGAACTCCGCGGGCTCCAGCCCGATCTGGGCGGTGACCGCGCGAATCGTGTCCAGCACCTTGCCGCGCAGCGCGTCTCCCTCGCTGGAGGGAACGTTCTCGGGCCGGTTGCGCTCCGCCTCCGGCATCCGGGTCTTGGCGATCGGCGCGAGGAACGACACCCGCACGGATTCGTTGTTGGCCCGCAGCTCCATGTCGAGGCTCTCGCTCAGACCGAGGACGGCGAACTTCGACGTGATGTACGGGGCGAAGGTCGGCAGCTGGGCCGAGAAGGAGGCACCGGAACCGGTGTTGACGATGTGCGCCTCCTCCTGCTGCCGCAGCAGGGGCAGGAAGACCCGGCAGCCGTGGATGACGCCCCAGAGGTTGACGTCCAGGACCCACTTCCAGCTCTCCGCCGCGATGGCGGAGAACTCGGCGCCGGTCTCGACGCCCGCGTTGTTGCACAGGACGTGCACGCCGCCGAACGCCTCCACGGCCGCGTCGGCCAGCCGCTGGACCTCCTCCTCAAAGCGCACGTCCGTACGGACCGCGATCGCCTCGCTGCCCCGGGCACGGATCCGCTCGACGGCCTCCTGCAGGGGCGTGTCCTCGACATCGGCGAGGACGACCTTCATCCCCTCCTTCGCGAACCTCTCGGCCAGGCCCAGGCCCACACCGCTCGCGGCTCCTGTCACGACGGCGACCTTGCCCCGCAACGACTTCATCGTCTTCCTTCCGTCATTACCCGGTGGTGAGGTGATCCTCGAATTCCTGCCGCATGGCGCCGTAGCGCAGAACTACGCGTTGGCAGTACGCGTTTCGCCCGCGGCGGCCGCCGCCGGCTCGTACTTGCTCGGGATCGTCGACACGTCGAACTTCTCGTTGCGGACCGGATCGACGAGGTACGGGAAGCGGGCGACGGTGGCCCGGATTTCCTTCTGGCGGGTGCCGGGATCGCCCCACAGCACGACGACCTCGGTGCCCTCGTCGGCGACGGCGGTCTCCACCGTGGCGAGCGAGAGCATCTCGCCGGAGTGCACGCTGAAGCACCGGCCGGACGACGTGCCGACGTCCCGCCCGCCCACCAGGACGCGGTCCGCCCACAGGCTCTGCTGGTGCTCGCGGTCGCCGACCTCGTACATGAAGTGATTGGGCATGTTCATGTACGGGTGCTCCGCGCCCTTGCGGAACTGCGACTGGTACACATCGGCGATGTCCTCGGGGTTCCAGACCAGGGTGACCATGGTCCTGGCCGCCGCCGCGGCCTCCCGCGCCAGCGCCTCGCACCCGATGAAGTCGTGGTCGAACTTGACCATGTGCCCCCAGCCCAGCTCGTACGGGGTCCGGTACCGGCGGTCCAGGTCCTTACCCGCGCTGCCGTGCAGCCGCAGGTCCTTGCCGATCGGCGGGAAGCCGAGGCCTGCGAAGAACGCCTGGAGGTTCTCGTCCTCGCCCCAGGGCAGCGGGAAGTGGTAGTACATCTGCCCGAAGCCGCCTTGGGTGTGCTGGCACATGTAGGCCTGCACGCCCATCTTGCGGATCCCGTACTCCTCGCCGGCCGCCATCAGCGCCTCGTACACGGGGATGGCGTGTTCCACCGGACCGTGCACCTCGTAGGCGAGGGTGCCCGACATGCCAATCCGGATGACCCGGACCTCCGCGTCGGCGATCGTCGCCAGGCGGTGCCGGAGGAACTTGATGTCGTGCAGGTTCTCCTCGGCGGCGCCCTCCAGCACCTCCAGCGAACGCGGGCCGCTGAGCTGGAAGAGGAAGACCCGGCCCGTGAGGTCCTCGGCGGTCACATCGAGGTCGGGGCGCTGCGCCAGCCGGTAGCCCAGGTAGGGCGAGAGCCAGTACGTGACGAAGTCGTCCTCGGCCAGCCGCAGCAGCATCCCGTGCGCGGCGACCCGGCCCTGCTCGTCCGTCATGATCGCGTGCCGGGACGCGCCCACCCGGAAGGTGGCGAGGCTGTTGACGCACACACTGGACAGGAAGGCCAGCGCGTCCGGTCCGGTCAGCCGCAGCGTCGGCGAGGGGTTCAGGTGGCCGTGCAGCGACACGGTCGTCGTCGCGGCCAGCACCTCGTCCCGCCAGCCCGTGTACTCCCACGCCTCCGCGTCGCCGCCGAAGCACCAGGCCGCCGTCTCGTGGAACTGGACGATGGGGTCGTACGGCACGAACGGGGTGTGGGGAAAGGTCTTGCTCTGCGGCATCTCGGCCATGTCGAACCTCTCTGGCTCGGTGCGGTACGACGCTGTGGTCGGCACCGGTGAACGGCTCCCTCTCCCTGGATGAAGTCCTGCGGAGAAGTCCTGTGGATGCTGCGCCCGGCCCAGGACCGCCAGATAGGGCAGAACTACGCGTTAGCGGTACCTGCTCCAGGTACGAGGCCCGCCGCGGGACGCAGGCGTCGGTTAGCGTGCGACGGCAGACAATCGTCGGCTGTCAGCTGTCAGACATCTTTTGCGGGCCGCTGGGCAGACCGACGCGGGGCCACTTCGAAGGACGACGCATGACTGCAGGAAGACTCGACGGCACCGCCCTGGCCCGCCAGGTGAGCGAAGAGGTCGCGAAGGGAGTGGCGGCGTTCCGGGCCGCGGGCGGTACGACGCCCGGACTCGCCACCGTGCTCGTGGGCGACGACCCGGCATCGGAGGTGTACGTCCGCAACAAGCGTCGGCTGTGCGTCGAGGCGGGCATGCTCGACCTGCACCGCCGTCTTCCCGCCACTGCCGAGCAGGCCGAAGTCACAGCGCTCATCGACGAGTTGGCGGCGGACCCGGCCGTCTCCGGCATCCTGCTCCAGCTGCCGCTCCCGGCGCACCTGGACGCACCGACACTGGTCGAGCGCATCCCGGCGGCCAAGGACGTCGACGGCCTGACCACGACGAGCGCCGGCCTTCTGGCCCAGGGGCGCCCAGGCCTGCGCCCCTGCACCCCGGCCGGCGTGATGCGGATCCTCGACGCGTACGACGTTCCCCTGGAGGGAACCCACGCCGTGGTCGTGGGCCGGTCGGTGCTCGTGGGGCAGCCCATGGCACAGCTGCTCCAGCAGCGGAACGCCACGGTCACCGTGTGTCACTCGCGCACCCGCGATCTTGTGGGGATGTGCCGGTCGGCCGACGTCCTCGTGGTGGCCGCCGGCAAGCCGGGGATCATCGGCGCCGATGCGGTCGCCCCGGGCACCACCGTGATCGACGTCGGCATCCACCGCGCCCCCGACGGTCTGATCGGCGACGTGGACGCACCGGCCGTCGCCGAGGTCGCTGGCCTGCTGACCCCCGTGCCCGGCGGAGTCGGCCCGATGACCATCGCCATGCTGCTGTCCAACACCCTGGCGGCCGCGACCGCCGCACACCCGAGGGACTGACATCGTGCCCCCAGCGCCCCGTAGCCGCCCGCTGTTCTCCGCAGAGCGATCCGCCGAGGTCGTGACCCAGGCCTTCAGCGACACGCCGGATGCACGACTGCGTACGGTGATCACCGCACTGGTCGAGCACCTGCATGCCTTCGCGAAGGAAGTCGACCTCACTCAGGCGGAACTGGACACCGCGATCGACTTCCTGACCCGGACCGGCCACGCCTGCACCGACGTACGGCAGGAGTTCCAGCTGCTCTCCGACGTCCTCGGCATGTCGATGCTCGTCGACTCCCTCGACCACGCAGGCCCCGGCCCGACGACGACCGAGTCGACGGTGCTCGGCCCGTTCCACATGGTCGACTCCCCGCCGCGCGCCCTCGGCGACTCCATCTCCCTCGCCGAGGGCGGCGAACCCACCCTGGTCACCGGCCAGGTCCTCGGCCCCGACGGCCGCCCGCTCGGAGGGGCGCTCATCGACGTGTGGCAGGCGGATGAGAAGGGGTTCTACGACGTCCAGCGTCCCGGCGAGGTCCCGGAGCGCAATCTGCGCGGCCTGTTCACCTGCGACGAGCAGGGCAGGTTCCACTTCCGGACGATCCTGCCCGCGGCTTACCCGATCCCCGACGACGGCCCGGTCGGGCAGCTGCTCGAAGCCACTGCCCGGCATCCCTACCGGCCGGCGCACATCCACTTCATCGTCGGCGCCGAGGGCCACCAGCCGCTGACCACCCATGTGTTCGTCGCGGGCTCCGACTACCTGGACTCCGACGCGGTGTTCGGGGTCAAAGAGAGTCTGGTGCTGGACTTCGAGGAGGTGAGCGGAGGCGAGTTGGCCGCCGCGCACGACCTCCCCGTGCCGTTCCGGCACGCGCATGTCGAGATCGCCCTGCGACCCGAGGAGGGATGAGGGTGCCTGACCTCCCGAAGGACGGGTTCGTCCACGAGCAGCGAGCGGGCCGGGTGGTCTTCCGTGACGGCGCGCTCGACGAGCTCGCGGCCGAGACGGACCGGCTCGGACTGACCAGGGTGGCGGCAATCGCCGGCCCCCGCTATGCCGGGCGCACGGCGGACGTTCTCAGTTCCCGGCTGGTGACCGCCGTCGAGGACGCGCGTATGCACGTTCCCGTGGAGCAGGCCGAGGCGGTGCGGGCCCAGTGTGCCGACGCGGAGGCCGACGGACTCGTGGCCGTGGGCGGCGGCTCGGCGGTCGGCCTGGCCAAGGCCGTCGCGCTCACCCTGGGCATCCCGATCGTGGCCGTTCCGACGACGTACTCGGGCTCTGAGATGACCCGGGTGTGGGGCATATCCCGGGACGGCGTCAAGCGCACCGGCCGCGACCCCGTGGTCGCGCCGCGCACCGTCCTGTACGACCCGGCCCTGTTCGCCACGTTCCCGGCCGTACTGGCGGTCCCCTCGGCCTTCAATGCCCTCGCGCACGCGGTGGAAGCGCTCTACGCCCCGGACCGCACGCCCATGACCGACCTGGTTGCGGGGGAGGCGGTACGGCGGATCATCGGTGCCCTGCCACGACTCGCGACCGATCCAGAGGCCCGGTCGGAGGCCCTTCGCGGAGCGTGGCTGTCCGGGGCCGCCCTGGACTCGACCACGATGTCCCTGCACCACAAGCTGTGTCATGTACTCGGTGGGCTCGGCCTGTCGCACGCCTCGGCGCACACAGTCGTGCTGCCGCACGTGCTCGCCTACAACGCCGGCGCCGCCCCGCAGGCCGCGGACGTGGTCGCAACGGCCCTGGGCAGGCCGGGCGCGGAGGCAGGTCTCGCGCTGCACGAGCTCGCCGTGACCATGGCGGCACCGACCCGGCTGCGCGATCTCGGACTGCGCCACGACGCCCTCGACGACGTGGCCCGCGGCGTGCTGGCCTCCCCCTACGCCAATCCGGCCCCCGTGGAGGAGACGGCGGTGCGCGCCCTTCTCGAACGCGCGTGGCGCGGTTCCGTTCCCGGCAGTCTGTGACCGCGGCCGCCGAACCCGTGTGCCGGACACACCCGTGTGACGGACAGGTAGAGGCGCCGCTGACCACCCGGGTCATCTCTCCGTTGGTCAGCGGCGCCTCAGTGCGCAACTTGTGTTCGCGCCAAGTCAGCCGGAGACGCCATCCCACGGGTCGTCCGACACCTGAACCATGAGCTTGCCCTGGTTGCCGCCGGTGAGGAGCAGCTGCAGCGCGGACGCCACCTGCTCCATGCCGGCCACGACGTGCGGACGGTGCCGGACGGCCCCGGTCATGAACAGCCGACCCAGCTCACCGAAGATCGCCTCGTAGCGGTCGACGTGGTCCGGCGGGATGAAGCCCTCCATCCGGGCACTGGCCAGCACGAGGCGGAACGTGTTCTTCAGCCCGTAGTGCTGGGACGGATCGGGAAGGTCGTACTGCGACATCTCCCCGCACAGCAGCACGCGCGCCCGCTTCGCGAGGTGGAGTAGGACGGTGTCGAGCATCTCGCCCCCGACGTTGTCGAAGTACACGTCGACACCCTCGGGGCACAGTCAGCCCAGTGCCTCGTCCACACTCTCCGAGCGGTAGTCGATGGCACCGTCGAGCCCGAGGTCGTCGAGCAGGAACCGGCACTTCTCCTCGCCGCCGGCGATCCCGATCACCCGGCAGCCGTAGGCCTGGGCGATCTGTGCCGCGATCGTCCCCACCGCCCCGGCGGCAGCCGAGACCAGGACCGTCTCGCCCGCCTCCGGCTTGGCGATCTCACCCATCCCGATCATCGCCACCAGGCCGATGTGGGAGAAGACGGTCAGGTGGGCACTCAGCGGCACCCCGGGCTGCCGCTCGATCCTGGTCGGCGGAATCGGCCCTCCGGCACCGGTCGTGAGGACCGGATGCGTCGACCAGTCCGCCAGCGCGGAGACGACGTCGCCGGGCGCGAAGTCCGGTGCGCGCGTCTCCTCGACGACACCCAGGACGACGCCCTTCATCACGTCGCCGACGTCGAGGGGCACGACGTACGCCGCGTCACCCAGGCGCAACTGCGTGAGGTACGAGGGATCGAGCGAGAGGTACACGGTGCCCACCCGGATCTCGCCCTCTTCCAGGGGGCGCTGCGGCCGCTCCTCCAGGCGCAGGCAGTCCGGCGTGTAGTGGCCCACCGAGGGTTTCTGGATGACCCAAGCCTGTTCGCGGGGCAGCTGTTCGGCGCTGCTCGCCGATGCGGTGGCCATCTCAGTCCATCATCTCTGCGGCGGCGCGGAAGACGCGCAGCTCGTCGCCGAACCAGCCGCTGACCCACTCAGTGGTCCACCGCCGCTTTTGGAAACGCCAGCCCTTCCCGGTCTTCACCAGGACGTCGGTGTGCCAGCCCTGGACCTGGAAGGCCCGGACCTCGCCCTGGTCGTTGCGACGTGCCCACGGGTTGATCGTCTTGGCCTTGACGTGCGAGATCGTCCGCTCGTCGTCCTCGAAGTCGATGACCTGGTTGACCGAGATGTGGAAGACGTGGTCGAAGCCTTCGCCGGTCAGGAACCCACCGTCCCTGCCCTGCTCCCAGGTGAAGGGGGCGGGCAGACCGGCGTCGGTGTAGTCGATCACGCAGTCCGGCAGGAACACCTCGTCGAGCAGGTCGGCCCGCTTGGCGTCCGCGGCGTGCACGTAGCGGCCGTAGAGCTCGATGATCTCGAGACGGTCGGCCAGTTCCTCGAGTTTCATGACGCCACCGCCTCGGGTTGCTCGGCGCCGACCTCCGCCATGACCGTCTCGGCGTAGCGGACCAGCCCGTCGCGCACCTCTTCCTGGGAGGAGCCGTTCGGAACCACGAACACGCGCGAGACGCCGAGTTCCTCGTATCCGCGTACGACGTCGGCGGTGAGGTTCTGGGTGGCGCCGGCGCTGATCTCGATCTCGTCGTAGTCGCGTCCGAGCTTGTCGCACTCGGCCCGCATCGTCTCCAGCAGGGGCGCCATGGCCTCCGGTCCGGGGACGGCGGGGAAGAACCCGTTGCCGTAGCGGGCGGCGCGCTTGGCGGCCAGTTCGGTGTGGCCGCCCACGTGGATCGGGACCCCGCCCTTCTGCACCGGCTTCGGGGAGGAGTAGATCGGCGGCCAGTCGAAGAACCGGCCGTGGAACTCGCTGGGTGACTCGCTCCACAGCGAGCGCATCGCCGCCACGGACTCCCGCGCCCGTGCCGCGCGGTTGTCGAAGTCACGGTCGAGGGCCTGGTACTCCTCACGCAGCCACCCGACCCCGACGCCGAGCATCAGGCGTCCCTGGGAGAGCGTGTCGAGTGTGCCGCAGATCTTGGCGAGTTGGATCGGGTGGTGCTGCGGAAGGATGCAGACCCCGGTGGCCAGCCGCAGCCGCGTGGTGACCGCTGCCGCGTACGCGAGCGGGGTGAAGGGGTCGGGGAGAGGAGCCTCCGACGGTGCCTCGATCCGGCCCGTCGGGCTGTAGGGGTAGACGGAGGTGTAGTTCTCCGGGATGGCTGGATGTTCCACGGACCAGATCGACTCGTAGCCGAGTTCCTCCGCGGTCCGTGCGAGGCTTGCCAGCCCGCCCGGCTCCATCGACGCTCCGATGGTCGCGAATCCGATGGCGAATTTCATTCGTCCTCCTGCCGTGCTGGGTTCCGAAGGGGGATCGGTCAGAAGGCGACGACGCCGCCGTCCACCGCGAGGGCCGCGCCCGCCAAGTACGAGGCGGCGTTGCTGCACAGCCACACCACCGACTCGGCGATCTCCTCGGGCTGCGCGAACCGGCGGATCGGCGTCAGGGACAGGAGCTGGTCCTTGATCTCCTGGGGCAGGTCCTCGGTGAACGGTGTGGCGATCGGGCCCGGGAGGACCGCGTTGACACGGATGCCGTCGGCGGCGTAGTCCACCGCCGCGGCCTTGGTCAGGCCGACGACACCGTGCTTGCTGGCAACGTAGGTCGACAGGCCGCCCGGACGCGCCACCAGCCCGGACGCGGAGGCCGTGTTGACGATCGCGCCGCCCTTGCCGCTCATGGCCTTGATCTCGGCGCGCAAGCACAGCCAGACGCCGGTCAGGTTGATGCCGATGACACGGTTCCAGTCGGCTTCGGTGACGTCGGCGAGGCGGGTCACCTCGCCTTCCACACCGGCGTTGTTGTGCGCGAAGTCCAGTCGGCCGAAGCGGTCGACCACGGCGCCCACGGCGCTCTCGACGGACTCCGCGTCGGACACGTCGACGATGAACACCTCGGCGGAACCGCCGATCGCCTTGATCTCCTTGAGTGTCTGCGCGACCAGGTCGCCGTTGATGTCGAGCACGGCCACCCGTGCCCCGCGGCGGGCGAAGGCGTGGGCGGTGGCGCGGCCGATGCCGCCGCCTCCCCCGGTGACCAGGGCGACCCGTCCGGCCATGTCCTGCTGTGCGGTCTGCATGGGAGCGCCTTTCATGAGGAAAGACCGACGGAGTCCAGCCACCGCAGGACGACGTCGAGGATGTCGTGGTTGTTGAGTTCGAGGACCATGCCGTGGCCGTTGCCGCGCACGTCGTGGTCGGCGAGCCGGATGTGGTCGGCGCGCGCTCCCACCTGGCGCAGGTAGTCCGCGACGGCCCCCGCGCCCCCTCCCAGCGGCGAGGCCTCGGCCTCGACGACGGCCACCGGCAGCCCCCGCAGCCCCGGAACGGTCCATGTCGACCCCTCGCGCAACTCCTGCGGAGCGCTCACGGCCGGTTCGTAGGGGAGGGGAGCGGAGGTGAGTCCCCAGTCCAGGGACAGGCCCATCTGCGGCGCGTTCAGGAAGGGCGGTCCCGGCGGTTCGAGGGCCACCACGGCCTCGACCAGGTCCGGGCGGGCGGCGGCGGCCAGCCAGCCGGCCGGTGCCCCCAGGGAGTGGGTGATCAGCACGGCGGGGCCGATGCTCTCCAGCAGTTCGATCAACCGGTCGCCGTCCCGCTGCTGGGCGGCTGCCTGGTCCAGCGGGACGCTCGCAGAACTCGCCGCGAGATTGACGACCGCGGGGTCGTCGGGCCCGCCCGGCCCCGGCCACTGGGTGTGCCGGGGGTCGGCGCCGGCGGCGAAGATCCCCGCCGTCATCTCCAGCGTCGGCGCGGGTCCGCATTTCTCGCCTTCCGGGGCGGTGCCTGCCGCGCGCCCGTATCCGGGCCGGTCGACGACGTACACCGACCGGCCCCGCTCGACCAGCAGCGGGGCCCATCCGGGGCGACTGTCCGGGGTGCCGAGCCAGTCGGTGCCCTGACCGCCACCGCCGTGGACGAGCACGACCGGGGTGGAGCTGCCGGGCCCCTCCGGCTTCTCCCACTCGACGTACATCGCGCCGCTGAGTCCTCTGCCCATGGGGGTGTCGGTGCGGCTGCCTCCCACCCAGCGAAAGCCCCGGCTCATGACGCCTCCACCGGAACGAGCTGCGGGGAGCGCAGCTGTGCCATGCCGAGCTGGGCGGCGCGGACCTTCTCCGGATCACCCGCGACGGAGCGCGGCCCGGCCAGGTCCGAGTCGAGTTTCGCCGGATCCGTCGAGTGGTAGACGAGCCGCTTGAACTGGCTGGCCATGGGCGAGGCGATGTCCAGGAACTTCTGCCGCCGGTCCTCGGCGTAGCGGTCGAGCACGTCGGCAGGAGCTTCCCCGCGGACGACGGCAGCCAGCGCCGGGTACAACACGTACAGGTCGAGCAGGCCGCAGGTCAGGCCCAGGCCGCCGGTCGGGTTGGTGGCGTGCGCGGCGTCCCCGGCCAGCAGCACCCGGCCGACCCGGTACCGCTCGGCGGACCGCTGGTGCAGCCGGTAGGGCGAGTGATGCACCAGCTCGAAATCCTTGGAGCCGGGCAGGAAGGCATCGAACCAGGCGGTCATCCGCTCCAGGACCTGCTCGGCAGGCAGGTCGGCGTCCTCGGCGTACGTCACCCGCCACAGGCCCTCGTCGTCGATCTTCGCGACAACCGCGCCGTACCGCGGATCGACGACCATGTTGGCGTCGTTGAACCCGTACGCGTCGAACGGGTAGCGGACGTTGGTCGCCACGAACCGCTCCGGCCACGTGATGCCGTCGAAGCCAAGGCCCAGGGACTTGCGGACGGTGCTGCTCGCGCCGTCGGTGCCGACCACCCAGGAGGCGGTGTACTCGACGGGCCCGTCCGGGCCGTCGGCGGTGACGCGGACCCCGTCGTCGTTCTGGGTGAGTCCGGTGACGGCGGTGTTCCAGTGGACCGAGACACCGGGCTGTTTCTCAAGGTGGCGCAGGGTGATCTCGCCGAGCCGGTCCTGGCCCAGGTGGATGTTGTTGTACGGGCGCCCGGTGGTCTCCTCCAGCGAGACCTTGCCCCACTCGATGACTTCGCCGGTGCGCAGCACTCGCAGGGTCAGCCCGTCGAGGGAGCGCACGCCTTCGCGCTCCATGTCGGGAAGGACTCCGAGTTCGGCCAGTCCGTCGAGGACGAACCACAGATAGGTCATGGCCCGCGGCGAGTCGCCGATGGCGGAGTCGCGTTCGAGCACGGTCACGTTCAGTCCCGCCTGGGCGAGCCCGAGTGCGGTGAGTAGGCCCACCGGACCCGCGCCGACGACCAGAACGTCGGTGGACGGCTTTGTCACTGTCGTATCTCCCAGCGGGCTTCAGAAGACGATGGTCTGGTTCTCGTGCCGGACGATGCGGTCATCGCAGTGCCAGCGCACCGCGCGCGACAGCACCGCCCGCTCCACGTCGGCACCCAGGCGCACGAGGTCGGCGGTGGTGTGCTGATGGCTGACCCGTACGACGTCCTGGTCGATGATCGGGCCCTCGTCGAGGTCCTCGGTCACATAGTGCGCGGTTGCCCCGACGAGCTTCACGCCCCGCTCCTTAGCCCGCCTGTAGGGGGCCGCGCCGATGAAGGCGGGCAGGAAGGAGTGGTGGATGTTGATCAGGGGCGCTCCGACCTCCGAGAGGAAGGTCGGGGTGATGATCTGCATGTAGCGGGCGAGGACGACCAGGTCGACGTTGCCCTTGAGGAGTTCGAGCTGGCGCTGCTCGGCCTCAGCGCGGTTGTCGCGGGTGGCCGGGGTGTGGATGAACGGCACACCGAACGGGCGGATCTCGTCGGCGAGGTCGGGATGGTTGCTGATCACCATCGCCACGGTCATGTCGAGCTCGCCGCGCCGGTTGCGCCACAGCAGGTCCAGGACGCAGTGATCGGTCTTCGACACCATGATCGCGACCCGCTTCGGCTTCGACGCCTCCGTCAGCCGGAAGTCCATCCCGAAATCGGCCGCCACCGTCTCGCCGAACTCCCGCTCGAACTCGGCGCAGGCGGCGCTCAACCCGGGCAGACGAAAGGCGGTGCGCTGCAGGAACATGCCGCCGACCGGCTCCGTGGAGTACTGGTCCAGCGACACGATGTTCGCGCCCGCCCCCGTGAGGAAGGTGCTGACGGCGGACACCACCCCGGGCCGGTCCGGGCAGCGGATGAGCAGTCGCCCCAGGTCCTGGGTCGGCGAAGCGGACTGCGGGAAGCCGGCGTCCGGCGCCGGCCGGGTGACCTTGGCGTCGGTTTCGGTTACGTCGACGGACATGACGGTCCTCCTTGACTGTCGATGAGGGTGGTTCGGGCGCGGTCGCGCGCGGTGATTCAGGCGCGGTCGCGCAGCCGACTCGGCCAGATCCCGGACTTGCCGGGCGCGAGGATCCCGTTCGGGTCCATGGCGTCCTTGATCGTCTCGGCCAGCCTGCGCTGGGCGTGGTCGCCGAACGCGAACTGCTCCGCCACAAGATCCATGTGCTGGAGGTTGGTGCGGTACGGCGCGTAGCCGATCGCGGCCAGCTCCTTGACCAGGTCGGTGTACCCCTCGTAGACGCCGCGGGTCTGCTCCTCGTCGCGGGGGTCGAAGAAGGTGGTGCTGATGTGCAGCGCGCTGCGGGGGGTGAGGTACAGGCCGTTGACGTAGGTGTGGCCGTGCCGGGCGTAGAGGGAGCGGATGAGCTTCTCCGCGCGGACCACCGCGTCGCCCTGGCACGGGCCGACCGGCGAGAAGTCGAGGTGGCCCGTCACCTCGCCGTAGGGCAGCATCTTCGGGTCGAGCAGGTCCATGTCCGGGATGCCGCGCTGGACTCCCTCGTCGTGGTTCGCGGGCCCGGCAAGGTCCGTGGCGTCGAAGGTGCGGCGGACGACCTCCACCCCCGGTATCGCACGCAGCGTCTCCTCGATCACCGCGAACTGGGCGTCGACCATCGCCGTCCGGCCGTACAGGGCGAAGCGCGCCGACCAGCCGTCGCTGTCGGGGTCGAGGAAGAAGTTGCCGCTCTCGTCGATCTCCACACCGCGGTTGAGCATCGGCAGGTTCTCGATCGTGCGGTCGAGCATGAGCCCGCGCAGCGCGTCGACGACCTTGCCGAGGGTCTCGTAGCCGTGGAAGCGGGCCCAGCAGGCCGCGTAGGTCTCGGGGCGGCGCATGAGCGACCAGCCCGCGCTGGTGACGATGCCGAGGTTGGACTGCTGGAACAACCCGCCGAAGGAGGGGCCGTAGCTGTGCGGGTAGGTGTACCGGGCCGGGTTGCCCTCCATCGCGCCCATGCCGGTGCGCAGCAGGGACCCGTCGGGCAGGACCACCTCGAGGCCGCAGAGGTTGCGCGCGTGGTCGCCGAACGGCGTGTAACCGATGCCGTACTCTAGGGAGTTGCCGATGACGCTACCCCATCCCAGGTCCGGGATGGAGGTCCACAGGTCGCCGCCGTCCTTCTGCAGACCGTCGAACAGGTCCTGCCAGCGCACGCCCGGCTGGACGACCGCGTAGGCGAGATCGTGGTTGATCTCTAGGATCTTGTTCATCTGCCGCAGGTTCACCAGCACGCTGCCGCGCAGCCGCGGGGCCGGGCCGCCGTAGGTGTTGTTACGGCCCTGGCTGAACGTCGACAGCGGCACCCCGTGCTCATTGGCGATCCGGACGACGGCCTGCACCTGCTCGGTACTGGTGGGCAGCAGCGCGGCCGAGGCGTCGAACTCGTCGGACTCCCGGTAGGTGTAGGGGTCGCGAAACTCGCGCAGAGCCGAGGGTTCACTGATCACGGCGGCGTCGCCGAGTTCGGCGGTGAAGGCGGCGAGCGCCTTGTCGAGCGCGGCCAGGGTCGTACCGTCGGGAACCGTCGTCATGTCAGTGCCTTTCTCAGGGATGTGCTGTGGGTATGTGCGGAGGGGAAATGTGTGAACTGTCGCGCCACCCGGACCGCGTCCGCTGTCGAGGCGACGTCGTGCACCCGGACGCACCAGACGCCGGACGCCGCGGCCTGGGTGGACACCGCGGCCGTGGCCCGGTCGCGTTCGACAGGCGGCGGCGGTGTGCCGTCGCGCGCGAGCAGTGCGCCGAGAAAGGACTTCCGAGACGCGCCGACCAGCAGTGGACGTCCCAGCGTCCGCACCTCGTCCAGGCGGCGGAGGATCTCCCAGTTGTGCTCGGCGGTCTTGGCGAAGCCGAGGCCCGGGTCGAGCACCACGCGGTCGGGGTGGACCCCCGCGTCGACGAGGACGGCGAGGCGTCCGCCGAGTTCAGCCATCACCTCCGCCACGACGTCGTCGTAGTGCGCTTGCTTCTGCATATGTGTGCTGTGTCCGCGCCAGCGCGTCGCGACATACGGCACGTCCGCCTCGGCGACGACGGGTGCCATGTCAGGGTCCGCGAGCCCACCGCTCACGTCGTTGACGAGCGAGGCGCCCGCCTCGACCGCTGCGGCCGCGACCCGCGCGGGCATGGCGTCGACGCTGACCACGGCGCCGGACGCGGCGAGGCCGCGCACGACCGGCAGGACGCGCTCCAGCTCCACCGACTCGGGGACGCGCCGTGCGGCCGGTCTGGTCGACTCACCGCCCACGTCGACGATGTCCGCGCCCGCGGCGACGAGCGCGAGTCCCCTCTCGACGGCTCGCGCCGGGTCGAGACAGTCGCCTCCGTCGGAAAAGGAATCCGGCGTGGTGTTGACGATTCCCATCACCAGACATCGATCGGTGATCGGCAAACCCTTCGGGCCACGGAAATTCATGGCGTCCGCCGGCCTTTCCTGTGAACCGGGTAACCGAGGTTGCCGCGGAGAGGCGGATTCTTTTGTCTGCGGCTCTTCATCTGTCCGCAACAATTCGTTAGGGTGCGGCTGTGGCACGACTGCAACGAGGCAATCTGCCCGCCGAGGTGACGAGTTTCGTCGGCCGCCGGGCGGAGCTGCCCACTCTGAAAAAAACGCTGGAACGCTTTCGCGCGGTCACGGTGACCGGCACCGGGGGTGTCGGAAAGACGCGGCTGGCCCGTCGGGTCGCCGCAGAGGTGTCCGGCTCCTTCGCCGACGGGGCATGGCTCATCGAGCTCGACGATCTCGCCGACGGTGCCCTCCTGCCGTCCACCGTGCTGCTCGGCCTCGGGCTGCGTGACGACGGCGGCGCCCCCCTGGAGGCCCGGCTGGCCGACCACTTCCGTGCCAAGCAGGCGTTGCTGCTGCTCGACGGGTGCGACGGCGTGGTCGACGCGTGCGCGAGGCTCGTCGCCGGCTTGTTGCGTGCCGCGCCCGGCCTCAAGGTGCTCAGCACCAGCCGCCGGCCGTTCCACGTCGAGGGTGAGGCCGTGGTGGCCGTCGGCCCGCTGCCGGTCCCGCCCGCGGACGAGCCGGAAGCCGAGGCCACCGCACTCATGGGATACGACGCGGTGGCGCTCTTCGTGGAACGCGCTGCCGCCGTGCGGGCCGACGTCGTCGACTCGGACGCCCGGCTGGCTACAATCGCACGCATCTGCCGACGCCTTGACGGATTGCCCATGGCGATCGAGTTCGCCGCAGATCGCCTCGACGTCCTGGCGCTCGACGAACTCGACGGCCGTCTCCACGACGCCTACCGCGTGCTGGTCTCCGCCAAGCGGGGCGCTCCGCAGCGGCAGCGGACGCTGCAGGCGCTGGTCGAGTCGAGCTATGCGCTGTGCTCGTCCGAGGAACAGCTGCTGTGGGAACGACTCACGGTCTTCACCGGCCGGTTCGGCCTCCCCGCGGTCGAGCACGTGTGCACCGACGAGGTCATCTCCGACGAGCGGGTGCTCGACCTCGTGGCCGGCCTGATCGACAAGTCGGTGCTCGTCCGTGAGGAGCGGACCGGCGGGTCGTGGTATCGGCTCCCCCGTCTGCTGCGCGAGTACGCGCTGCAACGGGTGACCGGGGCGGGAGAGCCGGGAGAGTGGGACCGGCTGCGCGGACGCCATGTGCAGTGGTGCCTCTGGCTCGCGAGCCAGGCCTCCGACGGTCTGCTGACCGAGCGCTCTCAGGACTGGATCGGCCAGGTCCGCGGCAACCACGCCAATATCCGCGCGGCGCTCGACTACTGCTTCGAGGACAAGCAGCGGGCGCAGGACGGGTTCCGGCTGGCCGCGGCCCTCTGGTACCACTGGGTGATGACCGGCCTGGTCGCCGAGGGGCGCGCATGGCTGGAACGAGGTCTGGGCATCGCACCGTCCGAGCCGACGCCCGGCCGCGCGCTGGCCCTCACGGTCGCCGCGTATCTCGCCGTCATGAGTGGCGACAGCGCCGACGATCTGCTGGCAGCGTCGAACGCGACGGCGGCCGAGCTCGCGGACCCCTCCGTCACAGGAAATCTGCGGTTCGTCGAAGGGCTCCTGGCTATCCACCAGCGCGACCTCGCCACCGCCTGCGCAAAGCTCGACCTCGCGCTCGACGCGTTCCGGGTGTCCGGAAGCAGGATGAGCACCGGCAAGACGCTGTGCCTGCTCGGCATGGCCTGGACGCTGAACGGCGACTGGGAGCGTGGCCGAGGGTACTGCGAGGAGTTCCTCGCCATGCCCGCAGCCTCGAGCGAGAACTGGGGTTTCGGCTACATCCAGTGGACGACGGCACTGGCCGAGTGGCAGCACGGCAGCTTCCTCAGCGCGCGTCTCGCCCAGAAGCACAGTGCACGGCTGGCCTGCCGGTTCGACGACCGTTTCGGCATGGGCTCCTGTGTGCAGAGTGCCGCGCTGTACTTCGCCTCGACGGGACGCCACAAGGAAGCCGCGCTCCTCATGGGTGCCGCCGAGACCCACCGCTTCCCCGCGTTCACGGTCCTCGACGAACTGCGGCGCGGCTGCGTCGACGACGTCCGCGACGCGCTGGGCGGGGCCGCTTTCGTCGAACTGATCGAGGAGGGAAGGGCGCTGACGCTGGTTCAGGCGGCCGAGGTCGTCGCCGGCGGACGCCGTATGCCCGCAGGCGCCCCTGTCTCCGCCCCGGACGTTCCGGAGGCGCTGTCGAAGCGGGAGTGGGAAGTGGCGCAACTGGTGGCCGACGGCCAGGGCAACAAGCACATCGCGGCCGCGCTGGTCATCTCGACCCGGACCGCCGAAGGCCACGTCCAGCGCATCCTGGGCAAGCTGGGTTTCACCTCGCGTGCCCAGATCGCCGCCTGGGTGACCGAACAGCGCGCGCTCGCACGAGCGGAAGCGCGGGTCGGCCACGGCGGCTGAGCCGGTGAGTCCAGGCATGAGCACCTCTTTCCGAAGTGGTCGCAGCCTGCCGCGCGGGGTCCGGTGGGTAAACGCGGGGAACTACCTGATCCGGCTACCTGTTTCCGCCGCGTTTCCGCGGCGCGGACGGGTACGGCGGACGGACGCAACGACGAAGGCCCACCCGGGGCAGGGTGGGCCTTGGCGGCGCAATGGCTGTCTGGGCTCAGGCGGAATGCAGATCGATCCGGCTCCGGTCCTGCTTGTAGGGAGCCGGTGCGACGGTGGCGCGGATGGGCTTCTGAGGTCCCTCCGGATTGCCCCAGTGCACGGTGAGCGAGGTGCCGATGTCCGCGTGCGCCACCTCGATCGTGGCCAGCGAGAGCATCTTGCGGAAGTAGTAGCTGTAACCGCGTGAGGTGGCCACGCCGACGAGGTCGCCGTCTGCTGTCACTTTGTCCGCCCACATGAACCCGCGCTGGTCCCGGGGCATGTCCATGAACGGGTAGTTGGCGCCGGGCCGGAACAGTGACGCATAGACGTCCTCGATGTCCTCCGCGTCCCATTCGAGCGTGCGTATGACCCGTCTCGGCTGCGCCTTCTCCGGTTCGAGCGCGGCCCGCCCCAGGAAGTCGTGGTCGAACTTGATGTTCCTGCCCCAGCCGAGCTCTACAGGACTGCGGTAGTACTCCGAAATGTCTCTGCCGTCGAAACTCCCCGCGATATATGCCGGCTGCGCGTAAGCGGGCATCGAACTCCGGAAGATTTCCAGGTACTCGGCCATGTCCTCGTCGAAGATCGCCGGAATGTAATCCGTGGCGATCGTGGGAAAACAGGCCTCCAGGTGATTGATCATCGTGACGCGGGCGCCCAGCCGCCGAATACCGAATTCCTGCCCCGCCTCCATTACCGCGGCATGCACCTTGTCGCCGAATTCGCGGGGCCCCTGGAGCTCGAAACCGATTTCCCCGGCCATGCCCTGGCGCAGGGCCCAAATGTCGTGTCCCGCGATCCTGAGCGGGGTGACATGCATGTACTTGGTGTCCCGGAGTTGGTTCTCCCCGGCCAGCCGGTCGAGCACCCGTACCGCGTTGGGACCCGACACTTGGAAGATGAACCAGTCCTCCTGGGTGATCTTCGCGTCGTACCCACCCTTGGACAGCTGGTAATTCACCCAGAAGCCACCGCGGCCGTGCATGACGTAGTCGTCGTCGCCGAACTTGGTGACGATCCCCTCGTGGATGACCTTGCCGTCGCGGTTCGTGTGGATGGCGTGCTTCGACTGCCCCTGATGGAACACGGAGAAACTGTTCACCGAGGTGTCCGCCAGCAGCCTGATCGCGTCCGGTCCGCTGATCCGGTGCTGCCACAGGAACGACCAGTCGCCGATGTAGCAGGTCTCCTTCCACGACATCGACTCGTCGAGCCAGTCGGTGTACTCGGGGGCGCCGAAGCGGCTCCATGCGTAGGTCGTCGGCGGAGTGCGCATTCCCGCCACTGTGAAAGTCATGTGGTGCACCCTTCTTCACGATTCATGCGTTCGGCTATGTATAGAACAGCTAGCAGCTGTCAGACAATGGGTGGGTGCAAGGGGCCACGACAGGGCCCCGCTCCGGACTCAGTGCGAAGGCGGGCCCTCGGCGGCCGCGAGCATGACGCGCGCGGCCTCCTCGACATGAGTCATGGCGGCGGCCTGGGCCGCCTCTCCGTCGCGTGCGTCGACGGCGTCCGCGATCGCGGTCACCTCGTCCGCGCTGCGCTCCGCCCGGCCTTCCTGGGCGAGAGTCAGCGCCCTCAGCCGGGTCACGCGATGCTGGAGCGTCTGCACGGTCTGGTGCAGGACGGGATTGCCGCAACCCCGGAACAACACGTCGTACGCCCTGGACTTGGCCTTCAGGAGAGCGGCGGCGTCCGCACCCTTCGCGGTCTCCTCGGCCAGCTCGGTGACGGCCGCCCGGAAGGCGGCCCGGTCCTGGTCGCTCGCGTGCTCGGCGAAGAGCCGGGCGGCCAGTCCCTCGAGGGATGACCGCACCTGATAGACGTGCCGGGCGGTCGCGGTGGAGATGACCGTGACGCTGGTACCGCGGCCGTTGTGCGACTCGACCAGCCCTTCGGCCTGCAACTGCCGTAGAGCCTCGCGCACCGAGGCGCGGCTGGCCGAGGTCATCTCGCACAGCTCGCGTTCGACGAGCAGCTGCCCGGGTGTCAGCCGCTGATCGACGATGGCGTCCCGCAGGATGTTCGCGACCTGCTCGCGGATGGGGGCATGTCGTTGCACCTGCATGTCGGTCATGCGCCGAGGATACGTGAGGTCCACAGCTGTCCGACAGCCGCTAGGTGACATCTTTCGCGCTTTGTCTGACAGCTGCTATCTGCTTTCAGTCCAGATCTCGGTTATCGTGCTGCCATCGAACCGCTGACCGGAAGGCACTGGCGTGACTGCTCACATGGATACGACCGATCGGCTGGCCGCGGGTGACGCCATGCGGCGTCAAGTGCTCGGCGACGAGCACGTCAACCGCTCGCGCGCCAACGCGAGCCCCTTCAGCCGGCCGCTCCAGGACCTCGTCACCGAGTACTGCTGGGGAGCGGTCTGGACTCGTCCCGGCCTCGAACCGGCCACCCGGAGCCTGCTCAACATCGGGATGCTGACGGCGCTGGGCAAGCCCGACGAACTGCGGCTGCACGTACGCGGAGCGCTCAACAACGGCTGCGCCGTGGAGCAGATCCAGGAAGTGCTGCTCCAGGCGGCCATCTACTGCGGGGTCCCGGCCGCGCTGGAGGCCTCGCGCGCCGCGCAGCAGGTCATCGCGGAGCTGGGAGATGAGTGAGTTGCCCGAGAAGACGCGGGCCGCCGCCCTTGCCGGACTCGGCAAGATGGGCGCCCCGATGGCCCGACGCCTGGTCTCGGCCGGCTACGCCGTCCACGGCTACGACGTCGACGAACGGCTCCGGGTCGCTCTCGCGGCGGACGGACTGACCCCGGTGGCGTCGGTCGACGAACTGGCGGACGCGGCCGAGGACATCATCCTGATGCTGCCCAACAGCGACATCGTGGACCAGGTCGCTGAGCGCATCGCCGCCGCCGTGCGGTCCGGCGCCCGCTGCAGGCGGATCATCGACATGAGCTCCTCCGAGCCGGGCCGCACACGCCGACTCGCCCCGCGTCTGGCCGAGTCGGGCATCGAACTCGTCGACGCGCCGGTCTCCGGCGGCGTCGGCGGTGCCGTGGCCGGCACGCTGACCCTCATGGTGGGTGGGACGGCGGAGCAGTACGAGCGGGTCCGGCCGCTCCTCGAACCGCTCGGTTCGTCGATCGTGCACGTCGGCCCAGTCGGTGCCGGACACGCCATCAAGGCGCTGAACAACCTGATGTCGGCGTGCAGCATGCTCATCACCGCAGAGGCCATGACCGTCGCGACACGCTTCGGCATGGACCCGGCCACCGCACTCGCCGTAGTCAACTCGGCGAGTGGTCGCAGCGGCTCCACCGAGGCCAAGTTTCCCAAGTTCGTGCTGACCGGGACCTTCGACTCCGGCTTCACCGCGGCGCTCATGGCGAAGGACGTCGGAATCGCCACTCTGCTCGGCAAGGACCTGGCCGTCGAGCTGCCGCTCGCCGAGGCGGTGCAGGCACGCTGGCGCGAACTGGCTGCCGAACTGGCGCCCGATGCCGACCACACAGAGATCGTCCGCCCGCTGGAGGCACGTCACGGTGTCAGCATCCGCGCCGCCTCGCACGTCGGTGACTGACTCCTGGGAGGCCTTCGCCGTCCGCTTCGGCCGTCACAGGCTGCGGCGGAGCGCCTTCTACCTGAACTACGCCGGATACGGCGAGCCCGACGACGACGTCACGATGGACTACTACTTCTGGGTAATCCGTGGCCCCGCCGGAACCATCGTGGTCGACACCGGCTTCGCCCCCGAGGTAGGCAGGCGTCGGGGACGCGAGGTCCTGGCCGATCCGATGGAACTGCTGGGCCGACTCGGCGTGGACGCGTCGACGGTGCGCACGGTGGTCGTGACGCATGCCCACTACGACCACATCGGCAACCTCGCCCGCTTCCCCTCCGCCGAGGTGGTGATGAGCCGCCGCGAACACGAGTTCTGGCAGGGGCCGTTCGCGGTCCGGGGGCACTTCGCGATCCCCACGGAGACCGCGGAACTCCGCCATCTCTCGAGTCTGCGCACGACGGGCAGGCTGACCCTCGTCGAGGAGACGTATCAACTGGCTCCGGGCGTCGAGCTTTTGGAGGTCGGCGGACACACTCCCGGTCAGCTCGTCGTCCTGGTGCGCGGGGCGGGCGGCACCGTGGCGCTGGCTTCCGACGCGATCCACACGTACGAGGAGTACGAACGGGACCGTCCCTTCGGGATCGTGGCCGACGTGCCCGCGATGTACCGGGCCTACGACCGCATCCGGGAGCTGGAACAGCAGGGCGTCAGGGTCGTGGCCGGCCACGACCCTGACGTCATGACCCGCTTCACTCCCTACTTCACGGACACCGTCTGCCGCCTGCTCTAGAGGACCGGGATATCGCGGATGACTTGCACCGTGAGTGTGCTCGCCGAGTTCGCCAAGGCCTCGGTGTCCCGACTGTCCGAACCGGTTGATAGGCGACTGCCCGAGCGCCAAGCGGGGCGGCGAGGTTGTCCTGATTGACGGCACCCTGGTGGCCACCGTGCGCGGCAGCGGACGCGACAACCGGCCCAACTACTCGGGAAAACACCGACGTCACGGCCTGCACTTCCTCGCGCTGACCGACGAGCAGGGCCGCCTGAACTGGATCTTCGCGGCCCGCCCCGGACACACCCACGACATCACCGCCGCTCGCCTCGACCCCATCCTCAAACACCTGCGGGCCGCTGGCCTCGGCGCCCTGCCCGACCTCGGCTTCCTCGACCTGGACGACAACACCGACGCCCCGGTCGTCGTCACCGCCTACAAGGCCACCCGCGCGCGCAAGCTCACCGACGGTCAGAAGGACGCCAACCGGCTCCTGGCCGCCGGTCGCGCTCCCGTCGAGCACAGCTTCGCCGACGTCAAGGCGAGTCACACGCTCACCAAGCTCGGCACCGACCCCGCCCGCGCCACCGACCTCCTGCGCGCGCTCCTCGTACTGACGCACCTCGAGATCAACTTACGACCGATGATCGAGAGCGTCGGCAGCCGCCCGCGATCTGCGTGAATACGCCACCCGCCTCACCTGCAACGTCACGATGGCGGAGCCCCGGAGTTCTCGACGCGTCGGGCTCGGCGCCTCCTGGGGTGCCGCCTTTGATGGTGATGCACGTCGTCGTCACCGTCGCAGCAGTCGTCAGTTTCGCTCGGATGCTCCCGGTGTCCCGCACTACGATGCGAGCTGGCAGGCGGTCGCATCACGGGCGTCGGCCACGACGGCCGGGTCCGCGGGGAACTCCCACGTCGCGACGTTCTCCGGCGGCACCGCGCCCGTGCGGGCCAGCAGCAAGGCGATGTCGTCCCGAGGCGGATGGTCGCCGACGTCGCACGGAGGAGACCTTCCACCGCCTCTGCCAGGAGCACGGCTGCACCGCGTTGCCGTTGCTCGGAGGCCAGGACGGACTGTTGCGGGCGCTGCTCCAGGCGGCGCCCGCAACGGAACCGTCAGTCCGGAAAGACCACGGTCGTACGTCCGTTGAGGAGCACTCGGCTCTCCAGATGATGGCGGACAGCCCTGGCCAGCACGCGCCGCTCGATGTCCCGCCCCTTGCGGACCAGTTGCTCGGGCGTGTCCCGGTGGGTGACGGGCTCGACGTCCTGGGCGATGATCGGGCCCTCATCTAGGTCGCCGGTGACGTAGTGCGCTGTCGCCCCGATCAGCTTCACCCCGCGCTCGTACGCCTGGTGGTAGGGCTTGGCGCCCTTGAAGCCCGGCAGGAACGAGTGGTGGATGTTGATGCAGCGGCCTGCCAGGCTGGCGGACAGCTCGTCCGACAGGATCTGCATGTAGCGGGCGAGGACCACGAGGTCGACCTCATACTCGTCGACGATCGCGAGCAGTTTGGCTTCCTGCTCCGGCTTGTTCTCCTTGGTCACCGGCAGGTGATGGAACGGGACGTCGGACAGGTCGATGTGCTGGTAGACCTCGCGGGGATGGTTGGACACCACGCCGACCACATCCATCGGCAACTCGCCGATACGCCACCGGTAGAGCAGGTCCGCGAGGCAGTGATCGAGCTTCGAGGCCATGATGAGGACCCGCATACGGGACCGGTCCCCGGTCACCGACCAAGTGGCTGCCAGCTGGGTGAGACCGTCGGAGACGTTCTCCCGGACGGTGGTTTCGGTCACTCCGGCCGGGACGGTGAAGGCGAGTCGGCAGAAGAACCGGCCGGTGAGCTGATCGTTGAAGTGGCTGGCCTCCTGGATGTTGCAGCCGATCGCGGCGAGGCCCGTGGTGACCCGGCTGACGATGCCGGGCCGGTCGTCGCAGGCGAACTTTAGAGTGAAAGCGGTGGACATGACGGTCGCCGTTCCTTTCCGGGGTCACGCTTGATGCAGGTCGGCGCGGCGCCGGTCGGGCTTGTAGGGCGCGGCGGCGACGGTCGCCCGGATCGCCTTCTGCGGTCCGCCGGGCTCTCCCCAGTGGACGGTGACCTGGGTGCCCGGCTCGCTGTGCGCGACGTCGACAGTGCATAGCGAGAGCATTTGCCGGTAGTAGTAGCTGTAGCCGCGGGAGGTGGCGATCCCAACGAGGTCGTCGCCGGCGGTGACCTTGTCCGCCCACATGAAGCCGCGCTGGTCACGGGGCATGTCCATGAACGGGTAGTGCTCGCCCGGTCGGAACATCGACGCGAAGACGTCCGCCACGTCGTTGCCGTTCCACACCAGGGTCCGCATGACGCGCCGGGGCGCGGCCTTCTCCGCCTCCAGCGCCTCGCGGCCCAGGAAGTCGTGGTCGAAGTTGATGTTGCGGGCCCAGCCCAGCTCCACCGGGCTGCGGTAGTAGTCGCTGATCTCGGCGCCGTCGTAGGAACCGGCGATGTAGGCCGGCTGCGCGAAGGACGGCATGGAGGAGGTGAAGAACTCGCGGTAGCTCTTCATGTCCTCGTCGAAGATGGCAGGGATGTAGTCGGTGGCGATGGTCGGGAAGCACGCCTCCAGGTGGTTGATCATGGTGGCGCGGGCACCGAGCTTGCGGATCCCGAACTCCTGGCCGGCCTCGAGGATGGCGTCGTAGACGTCCTGCTTGGCGGCCATGGGGCCCTGGAGCTCGAAGCCGATTTCCCCGGCCATGCCTTGCCGCAGCGCGTACAACTCGTGGTCGGCGATCTTCAGGGAGTTGACCCACATGAACTTGGTCTCGCGCAGGTTCGATGAGCCCGAGACCTTTTCGAGGAGCTTCACCGAATTGGGGCCGGAGACCTGGAGGATGAACCAGTCGTCCCGCTCCACCTTGACGTCGTAGTCGGTCGTGCCCAGGTAGTTGCGGACCCAGAAGCCACCGCGGCCGTGCAGCATGAACTCCTCGTCGCCGAAGCGGGTGAGGATGCCCTCGTGGATGACCTTGCCGTCCTGGTTGGTGTGGATGGCGTGCTTGGACTGGCCGAGGGCGAAGTTCGCGAGGGTGTTGACGGTGATGTCGCCGAGCATGGTGAGCGCGTCGGGGCCGGTGATCCGGTGCTGCCACAGGAACGACCAGTCCCCGATGTAGCAGGCGTCCTTCCAGGACATGCTCTCGTCGAGCCAGTCGGTGTACTCGGGCTGTCCGAACCGGCTCCAGGCGTAGCCCTCCGGTGGAGTGCGCATGCTGCTGACGGTGTATTTCATGTCGTCCCTTGGGATTGGTGCGGGCTCTGGGCGTTCTGGGCTCAGCGGAGCTGGAAGAGATTCTCGGCGGTGGTCTGGAAGAAGGCCTTCAGCCCGGCGGTGCCGAGCGGGAGGTCGTCCTGGGCGGTGACCTCGTCCGGGGCGTACTGGTACGGGTAGTCCATGGCGTACAGCACCCGGCCGGCTCCGAGGACTTCGCGGCAGAACATGATCGCGGGGGCCCAGGGCATGCCGCTGGTGGTGACCCAGACGTTCTCCCGCAGGTAGTCGCTGACCTTGCGCTGGAGGGGCTTGATGACGGGGTAGCGCTTGGCGCGGACGGTGGCCTCGTGCATGTAGTCCAGGCGGTAGAGCCAGAACGGAAGGGCTTCGCCGAGGTGTCCGACGACGATCTTGAGGCGTGGGAAGCGGTCGAAGACGCCGGAAGTGATGATGCGCAGCAGGTGCATGCCGGTCTCGACGGCGAAGCCGTAGATCGCGCCGTCCAGACCCGCTTCCAGCAGTGGCCCGATCATCGCGGGGGAAGGCGTGTTGGGGTGGAGGTAGATCGGGGTGTCGTGGGCCTCGGCCGCCTCGAAGATGGGCCAGAACTTGGGGTCGTCCAAGTACTCGCCTCGGGTGTGCGAGTTGATGATGACGCCCTTCAGCCCCAGGTCACGATGGCCGCGTTCGATCTCGCGGGCGGCGTGCTCCGGGTCCTGTGGGGCGACGGCGGTGAGGCCGCTGAAGCGGTCGGGGTGGCTGCGGATCGCCTCGGCGAGCCGGTTGTTGGCGAGTTCGGCGATGGCGACCGCCTCGGACCGCGGCAGGATCTGCGTGCCGGGGGAGGTGAGCGAGATGACCTGGCGGTCGACGCCCGCGGCGTCCATGTCGGCCAGCCGTCGCTCGCCGAGGTCGGGGAGGCGTTCGAGGATGAAGTCGGTGCGTGCGCTTCGGTGGTTGACGTAGAAGCCCATCAGGCTGTCGAATCCCGGGTCGCCGTGATCGTTCCGCTTGATCATGTCCCGCCACAGATCGAGGAGTTCCGGCGGAGCGAACGCCTCCTCGGTGGCGATGCGTGCGTAGTCAGGCATGGTCGTCGGCTCCTTCCGCGGCGCGCAGCAGGGTGTTCCAGTGGTCGGTGCCGGGCAGCAGCGACGGGTCGTCGTAGGTGACCACGGCCTGCTGTTCCATGCACTCCAGGACGGAGGTCAGGCCGTGGGTGCGGCCGATGCCGCTGTGCTTGATGCCGCCGAACGGCACGGACATCGGCGAGGCGCCTACGCGGTGGACGTTGACGAAGGCGGTCCCGGCCTCCAGGCGGCGGGCCAGTGCCCAGGCGCGGTCGGTGTCGGCGGACCAGACGGACGCGGCCAGGCCGTAGTCGGTCGAGTTGGCCAGCCGGACGGCTTCCTCCTCGTCGTCGAAGGGCAGGATCGGCACGATGGGCCCGAACTGCTCCTCGGTGACCAGCGGCGCGTCGGGAGCGATGTCCGTGACGACGCTCGGGAGGATGAAGTAGCCCTCGTTCCAGCCGAAGGGGTCCAACTGCTCGCCGACGACGGTGACCTTGGCGCCGGCGGCCGCGGTGGCGTCGCGCAGGGCGAGCACGCGGTGGTACTGGGCACGGGTGGTGACCGGCCCGATGGTGGCCCGGGGGTCGCTGCCCTCGCCCACCCGGATCCGCGAGACCAACTCCGTGAACCCGTCGGTGAATTCGGCGAGGCGGCTGCGGTGGACGTAGATCCGCTTAACGTTGTAGCAGATCTGCCCGCTGAGGCCGAACACGCCGGCGACCAGCTCGCGGAGCATCGTCTCGTCGATGACCGCGTCATGCAGAACCAACGCCGGGTCGTTTCCGCCGAGTTCGAGCGTGACGTTCTTGATGGTCGGCGCGGCGGACGCCAGCACTCGGGACCCGGTCGCGACCGAGCCGGTGAACATCAGCCGCCGCACGGCGGGATGTTCGGACAGCGCGGCACCCGCGTCCGGGCCGAGCCCGGGTACGCGGCCGACGACTCCGGACGGGAGGGCGTCGGCGAGTACCGCGACGGCCCGGCTCAGGGCCAGCGGAGCCTCCTCCGGCGGCTTGACGATCACCGGGTTGCCCGCCATCAGGGCCGGGCCGATCGACATGAACGCCAGGAACACCGGGGTGTTCCACGGCGCGATGACCCCGACCGGGCCCATCGGCACATGCCGGGTCACCGCGCGGCCCGGCCAAGGGAGTTCGGCCGGTTCCTCGGCGGCGGCGATGTCCTCGGCCAGCCCCGCGAAGTACCGCAGCAGCCGGGGCGCGCCGCCCGCGTCGCCGTACGACTCGTGCAGCACCTTGCCCACCTCGCGGGTGAGCAGCGCGGCCAGCTCGGGAACCTCGGCCTCCAGCGCGTCGGCGGCCTTCACCAGGTACGCGGCACGCTCGGCCGGGCTCAGCGCGGCCCAGCCGGGGAAGGCGGACGCCGCCGCGCGGGCCGCGAGGTCGATCTCCCCGGCCCCGCCCAGGGCGAACTCGCCGACGACCTCGCTGATCCGCGCCGGATTGAGCACCGGCGCGAACCCGGTGGTGACCTCCTCGCCGCCGACCAGGACGGATGCGCGGGTCGCGCTCATGCGGTGCTCCTCACGGCGTATTCCTCGATGAACCGCAGCAGCGGCTCGCCGAGCGGGGCGTCGTCGACGCCGAGGGCGACGATCTCGGAGATGTGGTTGTGGCCCGTGACGTGCACGAAGGAGGAGACGAAGTCCCGTACCGCCTCGGCCTGGGCATGGAAGTCCGGGGGGTCGAGCTCGGCCACACAGGCCAGCAGCGGGATGGCGCAGTCACGCAGCCCGGGCAGCGCCTCGCGGGCGGGGAGTTCCGCGGGATCGGAGCCGTAGTAGGAGCGCAGCAGTTCGTTCTGCCGGAGCTCACGCAGGTCGTAGATGCCCGACAGCAGGCCGGCCGCGGCCACCCGGGGTCGCGTACCGCCGTGGCAGGCCAGGTATCCGGCCACGTGGGCGGCTCCCGCAGAGTGCCCGACGAGCACGATCCGCTCCGGATCGCCCCCGTGCTCCGCGATGTTCGCCCGCACCCAGGCCACCGCGTCGGCGACGTCCTGCGCCCCGGCGGGCCATCGGTGCTCCGGGGCGAGCCGGTAGTTCATGGTCACGGCGACGAGCCCGCGGTCCGCCGCCCAGCGGCCGATATGGCGGTAGAACGGGAAACCGGCGGTGTCCTTGTCCCCGGCGACGAAGCCGCCGCCGGGCGCGAACAGCAGCACCGGCGCGCCGGCCGGCGGCTCGAACGCCCGATGGACGTCGAGCCGCTGCCTCGGATGAGTGCCGTACGACTCGTCGGTGACGACCACCGGTGCCTCGTAGCCGCGTTCCCGGTGGTCTCGCGCGAACAATGCCCACATGCCCTGGATCAGCTCCGGGGTCACCTCGGCGGGCGTGCTCCGGATGACCGCCTCATGACGGGTGGTCACTTGCCCTCCAGGTCCTCGTCGGGCACCCAGTTGCCGTGGAAGCCCAGCGGTACGCGCTGCGGGATGTGGATGCGGGCGACCGGGCCGCCCGACAGGTCCTGGGAGTGCAGGATCAGGACCTCGGCGTTGCCGTTGGCGAGGTCGGAGACGTAGGTCATCAGCCAGCCGTCGTCCTCCGCCGAGTCGGCGGTCCGCGGCACGAAGACGGCCTCCATGCCGAAGCGGCCGGGTCCGTAGGTGTACGACTCGGAGGTGCCGCGCAGCAGGTCCTGTTTGAGCAGGGCACTGTCGGCGTTTTTGGCGCGCGAGGAGAAGTAGCCGTAGCGGTGTTCACCCACACCGATGAGCCGCTCGTCCAGGCGGGGCATCTCCTGCGGGGTGTCGTCGAGCCGCCTGACCGTGCAGCGACCGGTGGCCGGGTCGAGGAAGTAGCGGTCCAGTCGGGACGGTGTGTCTGTGGGACCGGTGGGGTCGGTGTGGAAGAGACGCTCGTTGCTGCACACGTCGACCGCGACCCGTCCGTCCGGCAGGTCGAAGGCGCCGAGGATGTGGAAGACGGCGGCCGGTTCCGTCTCGCACCACACGACCTGGTCGGCGCTGCCCTCCCGGGGCAGCAGGGCCCAGGCCGGACGGTGGTCGAAGTCCCACGCGTAGGGGAAGTCGTAGCCCTTCTCCAGCATGCCCGGATGGGCCTGGACGGGGCCGTTGTAGAAGACGCAGTAGCGCGAGCTGAGCGCCATGTCGTGGATGATCGGACGGCCTTCGAGCGGCACGTCCACCGTCCTGCGGACCCGGCCGGCGATGTCCAGCACCACGTACTGGGCGAAGTTCCAGTCCCAGCGGTAGGCCACACCGTGCAGTTCGCCGGTGGTGGCGTCGCGGTGCGGGTGACCGGTCCAGGCGCCGTTCCACGTGTTCTCGAAGTTGGAGCGGGCGATCGTCTCCAGCTCGTACGTCAGCTCATAGGGGAGCTGTCCGCCCTCCATGAACGCGAACGTGTGGCCGCCCTGGGAGAGGACGTTGGTGTTGGCCGTCTGCCGCACCACATAGGCCGGGCCCGGGGCGGGGGCCTCCGGGCCGGGGGTCTTCGGCCAGCCGCGGCTGGCGGTGACCTGGTCGTCGCGTACAAAGCGATTGCGGTACCACTCGGCACGACCGTCCCGGAGCCGGACCCCGTGCACCATGCCGTTGCCGGAGAACCAGTTGTACGTCACCGGGTCCTCGGGGTCGATCGGATTGGGGCCGACCCTCAGCAGGCGGCCGTTCAGCTCGGCCGGGATCGTGCCCGTCACCTTCAGGTCATGAACGGTGATCTCCTGGTCAACCGGGGCGAACGGCCCCTTCAGGAACTGGTTGCCTGGCTGCTGGGAGCCGGCCCCGGCGGTGGGGCGCTGCGGTTCGGTGCTCGTCATCAGGGGGATGCCTTCCGTACGTCTGCGGTGCGCTCCCGATCGTCGAGCCGGGTACCGGCCCGGTCACTGGGCCGGGAATCCAAAAACGCGAAGGCCCGTGTATGTTTCGTACAATCACGACTGTGTTGGTGGCCAAAGCGCAATTCCTGTCGGGGCTCGTCCTCGGGTTGTCCGCACCACCGGGCGACGAGCCTGCCTGCGACGCGGCGGTGACCGAGCCGGTGGTGGCGGAGCTCGGACCCGCACCGGTCCGGTGGGCGGTGGCACTGGCCCGCCAGGCGATGGGCGAGGTGCTCCCGAACATTCCCGAGGAGCGGCGCATGCCGCTCGCCTCCCGGCTGGCGCCCGCGATCGAGAACATGGTGCTGGAACTCCTGCTGACCCTCGGCGGCCGGGCCAGGACCTTCTCGCTCAACGCGGGCGAGGTGGCCATCACCGCCTACCTGGCGGGAGAGGGGATCTCCTACGAGAGGATCGTCGAAGGGCTGCGGATCGTACGGCGGGTGTGCACGGGGGCCCTGCTGGACGAGGCCGAGGCCCTGCTGCCGGCCTCGCGTCGCGCGCCGGTGACACGGGAACTGACCGAAGTGGTCAATGCCTTCTTCGACAAGACGACCGACGCGATCACCGTCGAGCACCTCGGCCAGAGCCGGCGGCTCCTCGCCCGCAGGCTGGCCGACCAGCGGGGTGTGATCCGCTCGCTGCTGGACGGCGAGAGCGTGGACGCCGCCGCGGCCGGCCGGGTCCTGGAGAAGGACCTGACGGCTCACCACCTGGGCCTGGTGGCCTGGCTCGGAAAGCCGGCGTCCCGGGCCGGTGCGCGCCCCGAGGACGCCCGGCACCTGCTCGAAAAAGGCCTGCATTCCGCCGCCGTGGCGCTGCATGCCGCCGACCTGCTCAGTGTCGAGGCGGACGCCACCACGCTCTGGGCGTGGGCCACTTCGCCCCGCCCGCTGGACGCCGGCGCGCTGACCATGGCGTGCGTCGACGGCGCTACCGGCGTCCGGCTCGCGGTCGGCCGCAGCGCCCGCGGCCCGGCCGGTTTCCGGCGCACACACCTCGCCGCGCTCGACGCCCGGCGCGCGGCCCTTCGGTCCCACCCATCCGAGCCGGTGACCCGTTACGACGAGGTGGCCCTGATCTCCCTTTCATCCACCGACTCCGAACGCGCCGCCTGGTTCGTCACGGAGGAGCTGGGCGCCCTCGCCGCCCCTGACCGCGCCACGGCCGACCTGCGCGCCACCCTGCTCGCCTACCTCGACCGGGGCAGCAGCCTCGTGCGGGCCGCCGAGGCGCTGCACGTCCACCGCAACACGGTGGTCTACCGGCTGCGCCGGGCCGAGGAACTGCTGGGACGGACGGCCGCCGAACGGACCCTGGAGACCCACCTCGCGCTGCGGCTGGCAGTGGCCGGACACCCATCCTGACAGGAGAGGCGACTGTACGATCGTAAAGCCAGAGTGCCGCGGAGTCCGAGCTGCAGCACATCCTGGCCCGGCACCTGGAGCGGTTGGATCTCGATGTCGACCTGTGGTCCATGAACCTGCCCGAGCTGCGTGCGCACCCCCGCTTCCCGGGCGGCGAAGCCCCGCGCACGGAGGCATGGGGCCTGGTGGGAGGCACGCAGCAGCAGGGCGACGGGCCGATCCTGGTTGTTCAGGGCCATGTCGACGTCGTCCCTCCCGGGGACTTGGCGCAATGGGAGGGAGACCCCTTCCGTCCTCGGGCCGGCGCAGACGTGGTGCATGGCCGGGGAGCGTGCGACATGAAGGCCGGCGTGGTGGCGATCCTCGCAGCCCTGGCCGCGATACGCAGCGTGGACGCGAAGCTGCGCGGCCAAGTGGCCACGCACTTCGTCGTCAGCGAGGAGGACGGAGGGCTAGGAGCGTTCGGCACCCTCGAACGAGGCCACACCGGTGCCGCCTGCATCATCACGGAACCGACCAGCGGCACCCTCATGACCGCGAACGCCGGCGCCCTGACTTTCCGCATCAAGGTACCCGGCCGCGCCACCCACGGCAGCACCCGGTACGCGGGCATGAGCGCCATCGACGCATACCTGCCCATCCACCGCGCGCTCGCCCGTCTCGAAGCCCGCCGCAACACCGGCACAGACCCCCTGATGACCGAATGCCCCATTGCCTACCCGCTGTCCGTGGGCACCGTCCGGGCCGGCGACTGGGCCAGCAGCGTGCCCGACCTGCTGGTGGCCGAGGGAAGACTGGGTGTCCAGCTGGGCGAGGATCCGGCCCAGGCGCGCACCGAACTGGAGGCGTGCGTGGCCGAAGCCTGCGCGGACGACCCGTGGCTGCGCTCTCACCCCGCCACGGTGACGTGGCCCGGAGGCCAGTTCGCCAGCGGACGGCTGCCCGCCGGACACCAGCTCGCAGCCCTGGTAGGCGACGCGCACGCCGACGTCACCGGCGGCCCGTGACCGCCGGAGCGAGGCGCCCCCTACGGCAGCGATCTGCGGTTGTACTCGGGGACGGGTATCCCCACGCTGCAGTACGGCCCCGGCGATGTACGCCTCGCGCACGGCCCGCAGGAACAGATCCACGTCAGCGACATCGTCACCGTCACCCGGGCACTGATGCTCGCCACACTGCGCGCAGTCGGCACCAAGTAGTACCACCGACACCGTCCCTTACCGCCTGCTCCCAGCCCATGACAGGCGGGTTCCGCCGACCGGGCGACCGGTGGAACCCAAGCGGCTTCTTCCGGGGGCACAGCCGCGTGAGGTCTCCGCACACGCGGAGATGTTGGCGGTCACGCCGAGACCGTCTACTCGGTGTCCGCAGTGGGCCATCTCAGCTCAGAACCATGATCAATCTCAGCACCAAGGCTGTACCGATGTTCTCCAAGGCCAGTCCCGTCAAAGAAGCGCTGCCTGAGACACCCTAGGTCTGAGACACCCGTACAGGTCACATAACACCATCGAAGACCTCGAATGGACGGTGAGCGCCTACACCCTCACTTTCGCGGTGCTGCTGATGTTCGGTGCCTCTCTGGGAGACCGTTTCGGGCGCCGCAGACTGTTCGTCCTCGGACTCGGGATCTTCACCGCAGCTTCGGCCGCCGCCGCGCTGGCTCCGGGCATGAGCGAGCTGATCGCCGCCCGCGCCGTGCAGGGTGTCGGCGCGGCGATCGTGACGCCGCTGTCACTCCTGCAAGGCCCGCCAGCCCCTGGACACCTACCTCCGTGAGCAATGCAGCACCACGCGCACCGCCGAGCGGCTCTTCACTCACCGCAACACCGTGCTGCGCGAGGTCGCCGTCGCGCTGCATCTCGTACAGGCGGTGGACGCCGGTGGTGGTCTCCTCGGTGACGCCGCGGATCTCCGAGGCGAGCTGGGTCCACTTCTGGGAGCCGTCGGTGATGGTGCGGTTCAGGAGTTCGAGGATGACGCGGTGCTCGTCGTTCTCGGCGGTGTCGACGGCGGGGACCTTGCCGGCCTTCTCGTACTCGACGCCCTTGTGGACGAGGAGGGTGGCGTCACCGCCGTCGTCGAGGATCATGTTGGGGCCGCCGGTGGGGCTGTTCGGCCAGGTCAGCGCCTGCTCCGTGCACCACCAGTACTCCTCCAGGGTCTCGCCCTTCCAGGCGAAGACCGGGACGCCCTGCGGGTTGTCGACAGTGCCGTTGGGGCCGACGGCGATGGCGGCGGCGGCGTGGTCCTGGGTGGAGAAGATGTTGCAGGAGGCCCAGCGGACCTCGGCGCCGAGGGCGACCAGGGTCTCGATGAGGACGGCGGTCTGCACGGTCATGTGCAGGGAGCCGGTGACGCGGGCGCCGGCGAGGGGCTGTGCCTCGGCGTACTCCTTGCGGATCGCCATCAGGCCGGGCATCTCGTGCTCGGCGAGGGTGATCTCCTTGCGGCCGAAGTCGGCCAGGGAGAGGTCGGCGACCTTGAAGTCCTGTCGGTTCTCGACAGTCGTCATTGCGAGCTGCTCCTCGGTGTCGGGTCGAGGGTGGGTAGGGCTGGTCTGCGCGGCGGCGGACACAGGGGTGCCGAAGAGGACACAGGCATGCCCGCGTGCGCGCAGCGCAGTCCGTCGGAGGCCCTCTCTCCCTCGGTCGGTCCTCGTTGGGACCGCCCGACCGCCATCAGCAGCGACGTCTGGCTCCGTCCCAAGCTACACCGGTCGGCCCTCGCGGCCCCAGTCCGCCTCCGTACAGATCAAGCCGAACGCGGCCCGGGTGTGGCGGTGGTCAGTGGTCGGCGGTGGGGGTCGGGCCACCGGGGGTGGCGTCGCGGTCGGGGCCCTTGGCCGCCTCGGCCTCGCTGTAGATGTCGGGTTCGAGGTAGATGACGCGGGCGATGGGGACGGCTTCGCGGATGCGGGCCTCGGCGGCGTTGATGGCGTTCGCAATCTCGGTGGCGGTGTTGTCGTGCTGGACGGCGATCTTGGCGGCGACGAGGAGTTCCTCGGGGCCGAGGTGGAGGGTGCGCATGTGGATGACGCGGGTGACGGTGTCGCCGTCGACGACGGCCGCCGCGATCTTCTCGACGTCTTCGGAGCCTGCGGCCTCGCCGAGGAGCAGGGACTTGGTCTCGGCGGCGAGGACGATCGCGATGAGGATGAGCAGGACGCCGATGCAGAGGGTGCCGATGCCGTCCCAGACGCCGTCGCCGGTGATGAGGGCGAGGCCGACACCGCCGAGGGCGAGGATCAGGCCGACGAGGGCGCCGAGGTCTTCGAGGAGGACGACGGGCAGCTCGGGAGCCTTGGCGTGGCGGACGAACTCCGTCCAGGACTTCTTGCCGCGCAGGACGTTGGATTCCTTGATGGCGGTGCGGAAGGAGAACGTCTCGGCGATGATCGCGAAGACGAGGACGCCGACCGGCCAGTACCAGGCCTCGATCTCGTGTGGGTGCTTGATCTTCTCGTAGCCCTCGTAGAGGGCGAACATGCCGCCGACCGAGAAGAGGACGATGGAGACGAGGAAGGCGTAGATGTAGCGCTCGCGGCCGTAGCCGAAGGGGTGTTGGGGGGTTGCCTCGCGCTGGGCCTTCTTGCCGCCGAGGAGGAGCAGGGCCTGGTTGCCGGAGTCGGCGAGCGAGTGCACGGACTCGGCGAGCATCGACGACGAGTGGCTGAAGAGGAATGCCACGAACTTCGCTGCCGCGATCGCGAGGTTGGCGGCGAGTGCCGCCACGATCGCCTTGGTGCCGCCTGACGCGCTCATGTGTTCGGGGTGTCCCTTCGCCTACGCATGTGTCCTGGGCGTGGGCATGTGCTTCGGCCCACGCGGCTGTCCGTCACCGGCCGGGCTTTGCCCGCCTTTTGCAGGGGGCATTGTTGCAGCCCGGTCCGGTGTGGGTGCGACAGGCTGTGGATGAGGTGCCGACCGGTTGCGGATCGGGCGGCGTCTGCCCCTGGTTGAGGCGGTGTTCAGGCGATGACGGTGGCGCGGAACACGGTGCCCGGGCCGGTCGCCTCGGCTTTTTCGCCCGCCGGTACGAAGACGGACTCGCCGGGGGCGAGCGTGTGTTCGCCGGCGTGTACGGAACCGGCCGTGCAGAGCAGGATCTGTGGGGTGGCACGGGTGAGGTCGTGCGGGGCGGTGGCCTCGGGGAGGACGTAGCGGGAGAGGCGGAACTCGTCGATGGGGGTCTCGTAGATCTCCTCGCCGTCGGGGGTGGCCTCGGGGCGCAGGACGCCGGCGTCGGTCGCCTCGAAGCGGACGATGCGCAGGAGTTCGGGGACGTCGACGTGCTTGGGGGTGAGGCCGCAGCGCAGGACGTTGTCGGAGTTGGCCATGATCTCGACGCCGAGGCCGTTGAGGTACGCGTGCGGGATGCCGGCGCCGAGGTACAGGGCCTCGCCGGGCTGGAGGCGGACGTGGTTGAGCAGCATGGCGGCGATGACGCCGGGGTCGCCCGGGTAGTGGTGGGCGAGGTCGGCGTACGGGGCGTGGTCGCCGCCGAGGCGGGCGCAGGCGGCCGCGGCCTCGGTGACCGTCCGGGCCATCTCTTCCGGGTCGGCGCTCAGGACGGCCGTCAACACCTCGCGCAGGGCGGCCTCTTCGGGGTGGGCGTGCAGGAGGTCGACGTACGGCTTGAGGGAGTCGACGTCGAGGGCGGCGAGCAGGTCGGCGGAGTTGAGTGGGTCGCGGAAGCCACAGAGGCCGTCGAACTCGGTGAGGGCGCAGATGAGTTCGGGCTTGTGGTTGGCGTCCTTGTAGTTGCGGTGGCCCGCGTCGATCGGGACGCCGCGACGCTCCTCGTCCTCGTAGCCCTCCCTGGCCTGTTCGAGGTCGGGGTGGACCTGGAGGGAGAGGGGGGCGCCGGCGGCGAGGATCTTCAGGAGGAAGGGGAGTCGGGGGCCGAACTTGGCGACCGTTTGAGATCCCAGCTCACGTTCCGGTGCCTCGTCGATCACCTCGGTGAGGGGCCCGCGTTCGGTGCGCGAGGGGGCGCCGGGGTGGGCTCCCATCCACATCTCCGCCTGCGGCTCGCCGGTGGGTGCCACGCCGAGGAGGTGTGGGATGGCGGTGGTCGAGCCCCAGGCGTAGGGGCGGATGGTGTTGTCGAGGCGGTCCATGGTGTGCGTTTCTCCGTATGTGGGGAGCCGGGCGGGACCCCTGGTCGGGGTCGGGGCTCCGTTCGAGGGTCGGGGCTCCGGTCAGGATCGGGCCTCGGTAAAGATCAGGCTCCGGAAGCGAGCGACAGGTAAACGGCGGCGAAATCCGTGATGGCGATCATCTCCGCGAGGGTCTCCAGGTCGCTGCCCTCCTCGGGTTCCAGCTCGCTGATCGCGGTGTCGTGGCCGAGGGCGAGTTCGCGGGCTGCCGGGACCGCGCTCAGGCCGTTGGACG
Source organism: Streptomyces capitiformicae (assembly GCF_002214185.1). Lineage (NCBI taxonomy): Bacteria > Bacillati > Actinomycetota > Actinomycetes > Kitasatosporales > Streptomycetaceae > Streptomyces > Streptomyces capitiformicae. The sequence continues at coordinate 6,959,708 of NZ_CP022161.1, forward strand.
GGCTGTCGCGGAGGAGCACCACGCGTGCGTGCAGGGCGGGCAGCTCCTCCACGCGGTCCCGGAAGAAGTCGTCGGGGTCGGCGCTCGCGGCGAGGGGGCCGGACAGCAGCACGGTGTGCGAGGCGAGGGCTTCGGGGAGCTGGGCGGCGAGGGCGGGGCGGCCGGCCAGTTCGGCGAGCGCGGAGGCGAAGCGGCGGCCCACGGGGCCTGCGGCCTGCCCTTCGGTCCAGAGCAGCGGGAGCGCGTCGGCGAGCTCGGCGGCGAGCGTCTTGGCGGGGTTGCTGTAGGTGGCGATGGCCGGGCCGCAGCGCTCGGCGACCTGGTCGAGGCGGTCGGCGACCTTGTGCAGGGCGTCCGGCGGGGCGGTGACCAGGCCGGTGCGGTCCAGGAGGGCGAGCATCGGGGTGAGCAGGGCCCACAGGATGCCGGGGGCGGAGGCGCCGAGGGGTACTTCTTGCTCGTACGGGGCGGTCGCCATCGGTACGAAGAGGCCGTGGGCGCTTGCCAGTGCCTCGGCCACGGGGGTGTGGGGCGGGGCGACGGCGACGACCGTGCAGCCTCGGCGGTAGGCCTGCTCGACGAGGATCGCGAGGCCGGGTTCGGTGCCGTCGGCGGTGGCGATCAGGAGGAGGTCGACCGGGCCGGCCCAGCCGGGGAGGTCCCAGCGCAGGGCGCCCGCGGCGGGGGCCACGCCGGTGGGGTGGAGGCGGGTGAGGGGGCAGCTGGAGCCCGCGAGGGCGCCCAGCAGGTCGGCGACGCCCGCCGAGGCCATGCCGGGGCCCGCGATCAGCAGGGCGCGGGGGCGGCCGTCGGGTTTCAGGTCGGGGATGCCGGCCTCGGTGCCGAGGCGGATGGCCGTGCGGACCCGGGCGCCGGCCTCGGCGGCGCCGCGGAGCAGGCCGCGGCGGTCTGCCTCCGACAGGGCGTCGGGGGTGTCTAGCAGCGAGTCGTCGAGCATGGGCGGCAGCCTCCGATCGCCGGGTTGCCCGTTTCGCCGGGTTTTCCCTATCCGTACCTGTACCCGTGCTGGGCGTTTGTCTGCGCCTGTACGTGGTTACGCCGTGCGTGGGCCTTCCGCGCGTGGGTTACGCCGGGCGGCGGGCCTCGTCGACGAGGAGTACGGGGATGCCGTCCCGGATGGGGTAGGCGAGGCCGCAGTCCTGACTCGTGCAGGTCAGCTCGGTGTCCTCCTCGGTGAGGGGGGCGTGGCACGCCGGACAGGCGAGGATCTCCAGGAGGCCGGCTTCGAGCGGCATGTCGGGGTCCCTTCGGGGCGGGGTTGTGCGGTGCGGTGCGGCCTGGTCAGAGTACCGCCGTGCGGGGGTTGGCGCCGGGGTTGGACTGGGCCTTTGGGGGTGGGCGGGCGCGGGATGGTTTCGCCCCCGCCGCCCTTACCCGTCCCTCCCCCACTCTCGGCTTCGCTCGAGCGGGGGGACCCCCATCCAAGGGCTGCCGCCCCTTCGCCCCCGCCACGCCTCAGAGCTCGGGTTGTGAGGTTGTTTCGCGGGTGCGGGTGAGTGGGGGTTGATCGCGCCCACGCGGCGGAGCCGCACATCGATACAGCCCCGCGCCCCTTACAGGGCCTGCGGCCCTTCAGGGGAGCGGGCCCCTTCTGCTCTCAAGCCCCGTCCTGGTTCAGCCCCTGATGATCGCCAGTACCTCGTCCCGGACCTTTGCCATCGTCGTTTCGTCGCGGGCCTCCGCGTTCAGGCGGAGGAGGGGTTCCGTGTTGGACGGGCGGACGTTGAACCACCAGTCGGCGGACGAGACGGTGAGGCCGTCCAGGTCGTCCAGCTCCACGCCCTCCCGGTCCTGGTACGCCGCCTTGATCGCCTCCAGGCGGCCTGCCTGGTCGGCGACCGTGGAGTTGATCTCGCCCGAGCCGGCGTAGCGGTCGTACTGGGCGACGAGGCCGGAGAGGGGGCCGTCCTGGCCGCCGAGGGCGGCGAGGACGTGGAGGGCGGCCAGCATGCCCGTGTCGGCGTTCCAGAAGTCGGCGAAGTAGTAGTGGGCGGAGTGCTCGCCGCCGAAGATCGCGCCGGTCCTGGCCATCTCGGCCTTGATGAAGGAGTGGCCGACGCGGGTGCGTACCGGCGTGCCGCCGTTCTCCTTCACCACCTCGGGGACGGACCAGGAGGTGATCAGGTTGTGGATGATCGTGCCCTTGCCGCCGTGCTTGGCGAGCTCTCGGGAGGCGACCAGGGCGGTGATCGCGGACGGGGAGACCGGGTTGCCCTGCTGGTCGACGACGAAGCAGCGGTCGGCGTCGCCGTCGAAGGCGATGCCGAGGTCGGCGCCCTCCTCGCGGACGCGCTTCTGGAGGTCGACGATGTTCGCCGGGTCGAGGGGGTTGGCCTCGTGGTTCGGGAAGGTGCCGTCCAGCTCGAAGTACATGGGGACCAGGTCCAGCGGCAGGCCGGCGAAGACCGTGGGCACCGTGTGGCCGCCCATGCCGTTGCCCGCGTCGACGACGACCTTCAGGGGACGGATGGAGGTCAGGTCGACGAGGCCGCGGAGGTGCGCCGCGTAATCCTCCAACGTGTCCCGCTGGGTGATCGTTCCCGGCGTCGCGGCCGGCTCGGGGGCGCCCGACTCGCTCCAGCCCTCGACCAGTTCGCGGATCTCGGCGAGGCCCGTGTCCTGGCCGACGGGGGCGGCGCCCGCGCGGCACATCTTGATGCCGTTGTACTGGGCGGGGTTGTGGGAGGCCGTGAACATCGCGCCGGGCAGGTTCAGCGCGCCCGACGCGTAGTACAGCTGGTCCGTCGAGCACAGGCCGATCTCGGTGACGTCCACCCCGCGGGCCGCCGCCCCGCGCGCGAAGGCACGCGACAGGCCGGGCGAGGAGGGCCGCATGTCGTGCCCGATCACGATGGCGTCCGCGCCGGTCACCTGGGCGAAGGCCGCCCCGAAGAGTTCGGCCAGGGATTCGTCCCACTGGTCCGGGACCACCCCGCGTACGTCGTACGCCTTGACGATCGTCGACAGATCAGCAGTCACGGCCAACCCTCCTGAAGTCCTCACTGGTCACCCCAAACTACCCGCCCGAAGTGACAATCAGCTGTGCGGCCTCCGAGGACACCGCAAAGCTTCGCGGGAGCCGCTCACGGAAGCATCCACTCCAGGACGGGTGCGCTCTGTCCCACCACGATCAGGCACATCACCAGCAACAGCCCGAGACTCCATGGCAGCACCTTGCGCAGCAGGTCGCCCTCGCGGCCGGAGAGGCCTACGGCCGCGCAGGCGATGGTCAGGTTCTGCGGGGAGATCATCTTGCCTAGGACGCCGCCGGAGCTGTTGGCGGCGGCGAGCAGTTCGGGTGACAGGCCCGACTCGCGGGCCGCGCTCACCTGGAGGGCCCCGAAGAGGGCGTTGGCGGAGGTGTCGGAGCCGGAGACCGCGACGCCGAACCAGCCGAGGACCGGGGACAGGAAGGCGAGCCCGGCGCCGGCGGCCGCCACGAAGTGGCCGATGGTGGCGGCCTGTCCGGAAGGGTTCATGACGTAGGCGAGGGCCAGGACGGAGGTCACGGTGAGGATCGCGAACCGAAGTTCGTGGACCGTCGCGGCCCACTCCCTGAGGGTCCACGCGCGCGTGGACCCTCAGTACGAGCGCCGTGCAGAGGCCAGGGAGCAGCACCAAAGTGCCGCCGATGGACACGATCGGCCAGTTGGACCCTCCCCCACCCAAGACAAGGGGATTCCTGGCTCAGGAAGCCCACAGACCAGCGGTCTGAAAGGTCTTACTCCCTCAACACCAGCCGGGACGGAACCTGCCCGGTTTGTTGAGCAAAGCTCGGCAGTGCCGTCTTGGTTCCCGATCGTCACCGTGTGCGCGCTTGGTTCTCGCAACGCACGGCAGGCACCCTACCTGATCGCACGGCGGCCTTTCGCCTTGGACGAGGGCGCCGGCGCCGAGCAAGGCGGCGCCGATGTCGGCGAGTTGGCGGAGACGTAGTTGGAGGCGACGAACTGGCCGACGGCGAAGGCGAATCCGCACACCACGGCGGGCACCCAGGTCTCGCGCAGCCCGCGCCGTCCGTCGACCAGGGCGACGAGGACGAGCGGCACGACGAGTGCGAGCAGCGGTGTCTGGCGGCCGACCACGGACGCGACGGTGTCCAGGGGGAGTTCGGTGACCTGGGCGAGCGTCACGACGGGTGTGCCCATGGCGCCGAAGGCGACGGGCGCGGTGTTGGCGACCAGGGCGACCACGGCGGCCTTCACCGGTTCGAAGCCGAGGGCGACGAGCATGACCGCGCAGATGGCGACCGGTGCGCCGAAGCCGGCGAGGGCCTCCAGGAGCGCGCCGAAGCAGAACGCGACGACGAGTGCCTGGATGCGTGGGTCGTCGGAGAGCCGTCCGAAGGAGCGGCGCAGGATGTCGAAGTGCCGGGTGTGGACGGTCATCCGGTACACCCACAGGGCGTTGACGACGATCCACATGATCGGGAAGAGGCCGAACACGGCCCCCTGGGCGGCGCTGGAGAGCGTCTGACCGAGTGGCATGCCGCAGGCGAGCCAGGCGACGAGAACGGCCGCCAGAAGGCCGATCAGCCCCGCGAGGTGCGCCTTCAGACGCACGCCGCCGAGCAGGATCAGGACGATGACGAGGGGCAGGGTCGCGACGAGGGCGGACAGGCTGAGCGAGCCGGCCACGGGTTCCAGTACCTGGACGCACACGGGCACCTCCCCGGATTCCGCGATGCGGAAAGCGGTTTCTCACGGGTACCCGGAATGGTCGTGTCCGCAACAACATCGCGCCAACAGGCGTGCGTCACCGACCAGGGCGACGAGGAAGGAAACAGCCACGGAGAAGCGCGGACGGCAACCACCCCGCGCGGGGCGTCAGTTGTCGGGTGAGCGCAGTACCCGGAGGTGGCCTCGGCGAGCGACCTCCATCGGGTCCGCCGTGCGGGCGCTGCCGCCGCCGGCCTCCGCGGCGCGCTGCTGAGGGCGGGCCGCCTCACGTACGGCGTTCGCAAGCGCTTCCAGGTCGTCACCGCTGGGGCGCGCCGGAGCCGAGCCGTCCAGCAGGCGTACGACCTCCCAGCCGCGCGGGGCGGTGAGGCGCTCGGAGTGCTCGGCGCACAGGTCGTAGCAGTGGGGTTCGGCGTAGGTGGCGAGGGGGCCGAGGACCGCGGTCGAGTCGGCGTAGACGTACGTCAGTGTCGCGACGGCGGGACGGCCGCAAGCGGTGCGCGAACAGCGACGTACAGGGCTCACGAGGTTGGACGGTACCGCACTCTTGAGCGGGCCGCGACGACTCTCCATCAGCTCACTCCACCGTGTCGTGCTGTGAAACGCCCCACACGCCCCTCTGAACCCACCGCGCTGACCTGCGAGTAACTCGTCGTCCGGGATGTCGAACGATCTCCGGTTCGGTCAACTTTCCACACAAACCAGGTCAATTAGTGTGAGTTCGTCGGTCTCGGAGAGATGCGGAATCGAGCCCAACCTTGGCTGGAATGGTCATCTGGCGACATGCCGTACTGCCTACGGCGGGGGCCGTGGGGCGGGTGTGCGGCGAGCCGGTTGGACAGGGCGTCGGACACGGCAGGTCAGCGGTGCGGGGCGGGCACGCCGGGCGCGCGCCGGTCGGGAGTGTGGAGCCGGGCGTGGGAACCTCCTGGGGATTACGCTTCCCAGGTGATGGACAACCTCGTACCGCCCCGCACCGCCTCCGCACCCGGGCCCCGCCGTCGAGATCGGCACGGCAGGGGGATGCGTGGGCCCATCGCGCCGCCTCAGGTGCCGCTCGCGGCGAGTCGCGCGGAAGTGTTCGCGGATCTTGTGCAGGACTCCGTGGAGCGGCTGGAGCGGCGGTGGCCGCAGCTGGTGGACGTCGACTTTCTGGTGCTCGAGGTGCCGCGGCTGGATGGGCCGGGAGATGTGGCGTGGAACGACGAGGCTGTGCCGCTCGGGGGGATCGTGCCTGCGCGGGAGGGGCGGGCGGCTCGGGTTGTCGTGTATCGGCGGCCGGTCGAGATTCGGACCAAGGGGCGGGATGAGCGGGCTGCGCTTGTCCATGAGGTGGTGGTGGAGCAGGTGGCGGAGTTGTTGGGGCTGAATCCGGAGACTGTGGATCCTCGGTACGGGGAGGACTGAACCCGCCGGGGGTGGCCGGGGAGGGTTTCGCCCCCGCCGCCCCTACCCGCCCCTACCCGTCCTGTCCCGTCCCGTCCCCAGGGCGATGCCCCTTCGACCCCGTCACGCCTCAGAGCTCGGGTGGTGGGGTGTTTCGCGGGTGCGGGTGAGTGGGGGTTGATCGCGCCCACGCGGCGGAGCCGCACATCGATACAGCCCCGCGCCCCTTACTGGGCCTGCAGTACCGACAGGTTCTGGTCTGCTTCTGGGACCGCCACTGTGCCTCTGTCGTCCGGGAGCGTTTGGATGGTGAAGGCGGGGAGCGTGCCTTGTTTGGCTTCCAGGGTTCGGGAGGCGTAGACCGGGCCGCCGGAGATGGGCTCGATGGTGAGGGCGTAGATGCCCTTCAGGGCGGTGGGGGCCGGCATTTCCACGTTCTGGGTCGTGCCCGCCTTGATCGTGAACGTTTTTGTCACGGGCTCGCCCGCCGTGCTGCCCGCCGATGCCGTGACCTTCACTTTTGCCGTGCTGGTGGGAGCCGTGAGGGACAGGGTCGTGCCCTTGGCCCGGTTGTCGGCGGCTGTTGCGCGGGTGCCCACGGGGCGGGTCGCCGGGATGAAGGCCGTTTCCTGGTTGTCGCCCTTGCCGCGGACGACGCGGAGGGCGGCCACGATCGGGATCGACTCGTCCGTGGGGGTCAGGAGGAGGGAGCCGGCTTCGCCGCGGGTGACGTCGCCGAGGTCGGCGGTGGCGGTCATGCCCGCCTTGACGTGCAGGGTCTCGTTGCCCGCGGGGGTGATCGGGCCCGTGGGGGAGGCGAGCCGCAGCTTCAGGTCGGCGTCGGTTTCGCCGGGGGTGAAGGCGACGAGTTGTACGGAGGTGGCGTCCTTCGGGATGCCCGGGAGGACCAGGCTGCCCGCCGGGTCGGTGGCGGCGGCGAGCCAGTCGCCGCCCAGCTTCTTGTCGAGGGCCTGGACAGCAGCGGCGACCCGGCCGCTGCGGACGCTGACGTGGACCGTGAGGCCGGTCTCCTTCTCCGTCGCGAGCGTCGACAGCAGAACCGGTTCGCTGGAGCGGGGCTGCACCGTGATGCCCTCGCCCACCGTGGACTCCAGGGCGCCGTCCTTGCCGTAGAGCTCGATGTCGACGACGGCCGCCGAGTCGTCCGGGTTGGTGAGGTGGACGTAGTCCGTGCGGTCGGCGGCCGTACTGGCACCCGGGAACCAGAACTCCGTGTCCGGGGCCGTGCAGTTGACGCCGAGCAGGCCGCGGCCGGTGCCGGCGGTGACCTCGGTGGTCTCCTGGACGGTCCAGCCCGGGGCGAACTTCCCCTGGGCCGTGCCGAGCAGCGCGGGCGCGTCGCCGCCGTCGGCGCTGCCGGTGGCGGGTCTGCCGGCTTCCTTGACTTCGAACACCGGCTTGCCGGTCTTCTCGGTCTCTTCAGCCGCCTTGTCCTCGCCCTTGTCCTCGCCCTTGTCCTCGTTCGTGTCCGAAGAATCCGCGGACTCCGAGGGATTCGGGGATTCCGACGGTTCGGTCGACTCCGCGCCCGCCGCCGTCAGTTCGGCGCTCCCGTCGCTCGCGGTGCCCTTGGTGACGGCTGTGAAGGACGTGTACGCGGTCTCCGCGACGTCCGAGGCGCTCGGCTGAGGGCAGAGCAGACTCGTGCGCGCCACGGGCAGTTGGGCTGCCGACTCGGTGGGGGTGTCGCCGCTTGAGGTGTCGGGCGCGGTGAGCGCGGCGAAGCCGGTGACGGCGGCGAGGGCGGTCGTGCCGGCGATGAGGGACAGGGTCGTGCGGTTCACTGCTGGCTCCCGTCGGGGCGCTCACTGTCGGCGCCGGTGCCGTGCGACGGGTCGTACGTCGCATCGTAGCCCTGGGTGTACGTCTGGTCGTACGAGGCGTTGTTGCCTCCGTAGGAGGCGTACGGGTCGTACTGGGCGCCCTGGTAGGGGTCGGCCTGGTAGTGCTGCTGGTCGTACGTGCCCGGCGGGTACTGCTGGGTGGCCTGGTACTGCTGGTCGTACTGGCCGTATTCGGCCGCGCCGACGCCCGCGTGGCTCGGGGTCTCCCAGTCGGCGTACGGCTGCTGCTGCGGGACGGCGGTGGGGGCGAGGGCCTCCTCCGAAGGAGGAGGTGTGGTGGCGTCGGCGGACTGTTCGACCTCGGCCTCCGCCTGGGCGCGCAGACGGCGGGCGCGGCGGCCGTCGCCGGTGACATCCTGGACGGGCACGGCGACAGGCTGCTCGTCGGGGAGGTCGTCGTCGACGTCCCGGCGGCGGCCGGGCAGGGCGAGGACGACGAGGACGACAGCGAGCGAGCCCTGCGCCCACAGCCAGCCGGTGTGGCTCACCGGGGCGTCGTAGGTGACGTCCAGCCTGCCGCCGTCGACGGGCAGTTGGAAGCCCTGGGCCCAGCCGTCGACCGTGGTGGGGGTGAGCGGTTTGCCGTCCAGGGTGGCGGTCCAGGACTCGTCGGCGGTGTCGGCGAGGCGCAGCACGCGGCCCGACGTGCCTCCCTTGATGGTGGTGTGCACGTCGACGGGGCCCGCGGCGACGGCCTGCGGGTTGCCGGAGGAGGCCTCGATGGTGACACGGGCGACCTGGCGGTCCACGCGCCACAGGGCGCTGCCGTCCTGCTGGCTGAGTCGGCTCAGGCCGGGTGTGGCGTCCAGGACGCGGCTGACCTCGCGGGGCGCGCCCTGGCGGACGAGGACGTAGCGCACGGCGAAGCCGCCGAGTTCGTCGGCCTGGTCGGCGCCGGAGCCCGCGACGAGGTTGGCGACGACCTTGTCGAGTTTGTCGTTCTCGCCGGCGGCCGCGGTCAGTTCGGCGTCGCCGAGGCGGGCGCCGGAGCCGCGGACCAGGGTGTAGTGGACCTCGGCGGTGGAGGGGCTGTCGAGGACCAGGGTGCGGGCCTGGTCGCGGGTGCCGCTCTCCTCGGCGACGAACGCGGGCACCTGGACGGGGTCGCGGCGCTCCAGGGGGCCGTCGGCGCCGCCGATCATCCAGCCGGCGGCGGCGAGCAGCGGGCCGACGGCGGCGGCGAGTGCGATGAGCGCGGCCACCGGCTGGCGCCAGCCGAAGCTCTGCTCGGCCACGCGCGCGCGTGCCCCGTCGGCGCCCAGGGTGGCGGCGGCGAGGAGGGCGATGCCGTAGACGAGGGTCGCGGGGCCGGCCCAGGTGGAGCCGTTTGAGAGGACGGCGAAGACGAGGGCCACCAGGGCGGTCGTCCAGGCGGTCCGGATTCCCAACTGACGTTCCGAGCGCAGCAGGGCGGCGAGCGCGGCGAGGACGACGCCGATGAGCGTCAGGCCGCCGACCGTGCCGGGCCCTCCGGGGCTGATGCCGAGCAGATCGGTCGCGGAGGCGGTGCTCGCGCCGTACTCCATGCCGGCTTCCTGGAAGAAGCCGAACGGCAGCAGCGTCAGCGACCAGGGGGCGAGGATCAGCAGCGGGGTGCCCAACTGGGCGAGAAAGCGCGGTCCGTAGGCGGTGATCTCGCGGCGGCGCACGGCGAGCAGGGCGAGGCCGAGGATCAGCGCGATGGGCCACACGATCGGGGTGAACGCGGTGGTGATCGTCAGCAGCAGCGCGTACGCCCAGGTGGCGCGCCAGCTGCCGCGCGCCCCCGTGCTGTTCGTGAGCCCTCCTGCGGCGGCGCCCGCGCGGGCGATCAGGGGCAGCAGGATCGCGAGGACGGCGGTGCCGATGCGCCCGCCCGCGAGTGCGCCGGTGACGGCGGGCAGGAAGGCGTAGACGACGGCCGCCCACGCGCGCAGCAGCCGGGACGGGACCAGGGGCCGGGAGGCGAAGTACGCGGTGAATCCGGCCAGGGGCACGGAGGCCACGAGGAGCACGGTGACCGCGAGTCCGGTGGAGCCGAGCAGCAGGGAGGCGAGCATGGCGACGATCGCCAGGTACGGCGGCGCGGCCTCGGCGCCGCCGGCACCGACCGGGTGCCAGGCGTCCAGGTAGCGCGACCACAGCTCGGCTGAGTCGGCGGGGGCGGGCAGCAGGGCGCCGCCCGTGAGCGCGCCGCCGCCGAGCAGTTCACGGCAGGCGACGAGCGAGGCGAGGAGCAGGAGGGCGAAGAGCACCGGGCCGGGCTTGCGGGCGATGCGCTTGAGCCGGGCGAACTGCTCGACTTGAAGGAAGTCGGCGTCCTCGTCGCCGGGCCCGGACTCGACGGCGCCGCCGTGGCGTCCGGCCGAGGAGGTCTCGGTGTCGGAGCGGCCGAACAGATCGCCCGCGGCCTGCTCGACGGTGGCCCGGACGGTCGCGCCGGGCGGCGGGAACAGCGCCCTCAGCTCACCCTTGTCGAGCTGCGGGGCACCTCTTCTGCGCCGCCCGGCGATGATCCGCTCGGGCCGCAGCAGCACGCTCAGCAGACCGCGGATCTCGTCGACGGCCTGTCCGGGGACCTTGCCGACGAGATAGGCGACGGTTCTCAGAAGCGTGCCGAGGACGACGCGCAGCAGCACCCAGGGCAGCTGTGCCGTACGGGAGTTGACCAGGAGGGTGTAGACGGCGCCCGCCTTGTCGACCATGTGCGGGGAGGCCGCGTTGCGGCCCACGCAGTCGACGGTGCGGCGCTCGCGGGAGGACGCCTCGGCGTGCCGTACGACCGCTTCGGGGGCGACGAGGACGCGGTGCCCGGCGGCGGTGGCGCGCCAGCACAGGTCGACGTCGTCGCGCATCAGCGGCAGTCGGCGGTCGAAGCCGCCGAGCTCCTCGAAGACGTCGCGGCGGATCAGCATGCCGGCGGTGGAGACGGCGAGGCTGGGCTTGACGTGGTCGTGCTGGCCCTGGTCCTGTTCGCGGCGGTCCAGGCCGGTCCAGCGGCGGCCGGAGTTGGCGATGGTGACGCCGACCTCCAGCAGCTGGCGGCGGTCGTACCAGCCGCGCAGTTTGGGGCCGACGACGGCCACGTCGTCGCGGCCGAGCTCACGCTCGTTCTCCACGACCCGCAGCAGCTGGGCGAGGGCGTCGGGGTCGGGGGCGCAGTCGTCGTGGAGCAGCCACAGCCACTGGACCGGTTCGCCGTGTGGGAGTTCCGGCATGTCGTACGCGTCGTCGCGCCAGGTGCGGGTGACGGGGTCCCAGCCGCTGGGGCGTCTGAGGTACGCCAGGTCGTCCTGGGTGAGCACGCCCGCGGTGCGGTTGGCCTCTTCCACGGCCTGGCCGAAACCGGTGCGTCGGGCGAGGTGCAGGACGCGGTCGGGGCCGAGGGCGTCGGCGAGGAGCTGGGCGGAGTCGTCCGCGCTGCCGGTGTCGGCGGCCATGGCGCTCTGGACGGGGCGCTCCTGGCCGAGCAGCCCGGCGAGCGCGTCGGGCAGCCAGCGGGCGCCGTCGTGCGCGACGAGGACCGCGGTCACCACATGACGTGGGAACTCAGGAGTGGCAGCGTCGTGGTGAGCTGTGGTGTGGCTGTGCACGGACATCGAGGTACGGGCCCCGGTTCGATGGACTGCGGTGGACGTCTGTGTCCGGCGGGGACAGCGGGACGTCTCGGACGAGGGCCCACACTAACGGCTGAGCAGAACAGCGGCCCGCCGCCTGTGGATAACCCACCTGCGACGGGCCGTACATGTTGGGTTGTTCCTGTTCGACCGTTCCGGGACGGGGCTTCAGACGGCCGCCTTCTTGAGGCGGCGGCGCTCGCGCTCGGACAGGCCGCCCCAGATGCCGAACCGCTCGTCGTTGGCGAGGGCGTATTCAAGGCACTCGGAGCGGACCTCGCAGGCGAGGCAGACCTTCTTGGCCTCGCGGGTCGAGCCGCCCTTCTCGGGGAAGAAGGACTCGGGATCGGTCTGGGCGCACAGCGCGCGCTCCTGCCAGCCGAGTTCCTCGTCCGCGTCGTCGACCAGCAGTTGCTGCACGAGCTCGGTCATGTGCGCCCCTCGTCCGTCTTTCGCGTCCCCGTCGTGCGGCCGTTACCGATTTCGGCTGAACGACACGAGTGAAATTACAAGTGTGCTGCTACGGGCGAGTCAAGCCGAGATCTGCTATTGGGCCCCTTATTCACTCTGCGGAACCAAGGCTATGCGGAAAGTGTTCAAATCGGCATAAACCTGACAGCAGCTTTACGGCGGACGGGAGTTCCGAAGTTCCGCGGCGGGGTCTCCCTCCCTTACGGAAGAAGACGCCCAGGAGTTCGATCTCGTTCCGACTCGTTCGCAGCCGACTCGCTCCGGGCGTGCCCGGTTGTGCGCCATGTCTCCCCGGCTCCCCCTGCACAAACCTTTCACCGCGCGGATGCACCGGAAGAGGTGAAGCGGCATCCACATACCGGCGTGAAGTTGACAGCGGAGGTGTGAACCGATGTCCTTGTGGGCATGCTCGCGAACTTGGCACTCACCTCGACCCGCACCGCCGGGTCCCACGGTGCTGCCCGCGCTCGCTGTAGCTGTTGCTGTCACAGCTGTTGAGCCCCACGCGCTCCGGCTGCCACTGAGCCTCTCTCGGCTCGGCTGCTGTTCCCATGCGACACCCAGCCATCGCCCACGCACTCTCCGCCGAGGAACCCCTCACCCCATGAACAGCGACAGCGACCTGCAGATCGCCGGCGACATCCTCGAAGTACCGCACCTCCTCCAGGCACCGCGCCAACACCCGGTCACCGTGGCCGAGTTCGCCGGGCTGGCGCGCTCCATCGCCGAGGACCGCTCCCAGTGGGAGCACCTCGTCGAGTACGACGCGACGACTCGCTGGTACCACCGGCTGCGGACCGGCCCGGGGTACGAGGTGTGGCTGCTGTCCTGGGTGCCGGGGCAGGGCACGGGCCGGCACGACCACGGGGGCTCGTCGGGGGTGCTGACGGTCCTGGAGGGCACCCTGACGGAACACAGCGAGCGGGGCACGCGCGCGTTGGGCGCCGGGTCGCAGCGGGTCTTCGCGCCGGGTTACGTGCACGATGTCGTCAACGACACGCTGGAACCGGCCATAAGCCTGCACGTCTACTACCCCGGCCTGACGGACATGCCGATACACACGAAGACCTGCGCGCGGGAGACCGTGGCCGTAACCGGGTGAGAACCGGCCGTAGTCGCGGTCGGGCGGACCGTTGTCGTACCCGCCTGCCAGACTTGCTCCCATGCGCATTGTGGTTCTGGCAGGTGGCATCGGCGGTGCCCGGTTTCTGCGCGGTCTGAAGCAGGCCGCGCCGGAGGCGGACATCACGGTCATCGGCAACACCGGGGACGACATCCATCTCTTCGGCCTGAAGGTCTGCCCGGACCTCGACACGGTGATGTACACGCTCGGCGGCGGCATCAACGAGGAGCAGGGCTGGGGCCGGGCCGACGAGACCTTCCATCTCAAGGAGGAGCTCGCGGCGTACGGCGTCGGGCCCGAGTGGTTCGGGCTCGGCGACCGGGACTTCGCAACCCACATCGTGCGGACCCAGATGATCGGCGCCGGTTATCCGCTGAGCGCGGTCACCGAGGCGCTGTGCGACCGGTGGAAGCCCGGTGTCCGGCTCATTCCGATGACCGACGACCGCGTCGAGACCCATGTCGCCGTCGAGGTGGACGGGGAGCGCAAGGCGATCCACTTCCAGGAGTACTGGGTGCGGCTGCGGGCCTCCGTGCCGGCCGAGGCGATCGTGCCGGTCGGCGCCGAGCAGGCGAAGCCCGCGCCCGGGGTCCTGGAGGCCATCGCCGAGGCGGACGTGATCCTCTTCCCGCCGTCCAACCCCGTCGTCTCCGTCGGCACCATCCTCGCCGTGCCCGGCATCCGGGAGGCGATCGCCGAGGCCGGGGTGCCCGTCGTCGGCCTCTCCCCCATCGTCGGGGACGCGCCCGTGCGGGGCATGGCCGACAAGGTCCTCGCCGCCGTCGGCGTCGAGTCCACCGCCGCCGCGGTCGCCGAGCACTACGGATCCGGGCTGCTCGACGGCTGGCTCGTCGACACCGTGGACGCGGGCATCGTGGAGCGCGTCGAGAACGCGGGGATACGGTGCCGGGCCGTACCGCTGATGATGACGGACCTGGACGCCACGGCGGCCATGGCCCGCGAGGCGCTGGGCCTGGCGGAGGAGGTACGGGGAGCGTGAGCGGCACGAGCGTGGGAGACGGGCTCGCGGGGCCCGGCTACCGGGTCTGGGCGCCGACCGGTGTGCCCGAGGTGCAGGAGGGTGATGACCTCGCGAAGCTGATCGCCGCGGCCGAGCCGGGCCTCGCCGACGGGGACGTACTGCTCGTCACCTCGAAGATCGTGTCCAAGGCCGAGGGGCGGCTCGTGGAGGCAGTCGACCGGGAGGCCGCCATCGACGCCGAGACCGTACGGGTCGTGGCGCGGCGCGGGGCGCTGCGGATCGTCGAGAACCGGCAGGGGCTGGTCATGGCCGCCGCCGGGGTCGACGCCTCCAACACCCCTTCCGGGACCGTGCTGTTGCTGCCCGAGGACCCCGACGCCTCCGCGCGGGCGATCCGGGACGGCATCAGGGACGCGCTCGGGGTCGACGTCGGGGTCGTCGTCACCGACACCTTCGGGCGGCCCTGGCGGGCCGGGCTGACCGATGTCGCCATCGGGGCGGCGGGCGTGCGTGTGCTCGACGATCTGCGGGGCGGGACGGACGCGTACGGCAATCCGCTCAGCGCGACCGTCGTGGCGACCGCCGACGAGCTCGCCGCCGCGGGTGACCTGGTGAAGGGGAAGGCCGCCGGGCTGCCGGTCGCCGTCGTGCGGGGGCTGGGGCATGTCGTGGCCGATGACGGTGGGGAGGGGACGAAGGCCTTGGTGCGAGGGGCCAGGGACGACATGTTCCGGCTGGGCACCTCCGAGGCCGTACGGCTGGCGGTGACCCAGCGGCGTACGGTGCGGGCGTTCACCGACGAGCCGGTCGACCCGGGCGCCGTGCGGCGAGCCGTCGCCGCCGCCGTGACCGCGCCGGCGCCGCATCACACCACGCCGTGGCGGTTCGTGCTGCTGGAGTCCGAGGAGTCGCGGGTACGGCTGCTCGACGCCATGCGGGACGCATGGATCGCGGATCTGCGGCGGGACGGCAAGAGCGAGGAGTCCATCGCGAAGCGGGTGCGGCGGGGGGATGTGCTGCGCAACGCGCCGTATCTCGTCGTGCCGTGTCTGGTGATGGACGGGGCGCACACGTACGGGGACGCGCGACGGGACGGTGCGGAGCGGGAGATGTTCGTGGTCGCCGCCGGGGCCGGGGTGCAGAACCTGCTCGTCGCGCTGGCCGGGGAGCGGCTCGGGTCCGCGTGGGTGTCGTCGACGATGTTCTGCCGGGATGTCGTGCGGGAGGTTCTTGCGCTGCCGGAGGGGTGGGATCCGATGGGGGCGGTTGCGGTGGGGCATGCGGCGGCAGAGCCTCCGGCCAGGGCGGGGCGGGAGGCGGGGGCGTTCATCGAGGTTCGGTGACGGTGGTCGGGGGGCCGTCGCGCCTACGGTTCGGGGGTGGTTTGTGTTCGGTGCGCGACTGCGGGTGGGTTGTGGTTGCTCGCGCCCACGCGGCGGAGCCGCATATCGGTACAGCCGCGCGCCCCTTAGAAGCATCAATGTGCCTCTACTCTCATAAGGCACTGCATCGCTACTCCTAGGACCTCACTCGTGGCCGGACGTTTTACTCCTCGACCCACTCGCACGACTGTGCGGGGTGGGGTGCCTCGGCAGGCGGTCGCGGCCGGGGTGCGGCGGGAGTGGGTGCCGGAAGGGCCGCTCGATCTTGGGCTGGTGCTTGGGCCGCTGCGGCGGGGGGCCGGGGATCCCACGTTTCGGGTGACGGCTGATGGGGCCGTGTGGCGGGCCTGTCGTACGCCCGTCGGGGCCGGGACGTTGCGGGTTGTGGCGCGGAGTGGGGTGATCGAGGGGGAGGCCTGGGGGGCGGGGGCCGAGTGGCTGCTTGACCGGCTTCCCTCGTTGCTCGGGGCACTGGATGAACCCGAGGTCTTCGTGCCTCGGCATCGGGTCGTCGCCATGGCCTGGCGGCGGCGGCCCGGGTTGCGGTTGACGCGGACCGGGCTGGTGTTGGAGTCGTTGATTCCGTCCGTGTTGGAGCAGAAGGTCACCACGGGTGAGGCGTATCGGGCTTGGCGGCTGCTCGTGCGGAAGTACGGGGAGCCGGCACCGGGGCCGGCGCCTTCGGGGATGTTCGTGATGCCCGCGGCCCGGGAGTGGGCGTTGGTTCCGTCGTGGGAGTGGCACCGGGCCGGGGTCGACAACAAGCGGGCGTCGACGATTCTGCGGGCGGTTCGGGTGGCGGGGCGGCTGGAGGAGGCCGTGGAGATGTCGCCGGAGGAGGCGCGGGCTCGGTTGGAGTTGGTGTCGGGGGTGGGGCCGTGGACCTCGGCGGAGACTGTGCAGCGGAGTCATGGGGCGGCGGATGCGGTGACTGTGGGGGATCTGCATCTGCCGGGGATCGTGGGGTATGCGCTGGCCGGGGATCGGGATGCGGATGACTCGGTGATGTTGTCGTTGTTGGAGCCGTATGCGGGGCAGCGGCATCGGGCGGCTCGGTTGATCTTGTTGTCGGGGCGGGTGCCGGCGCGGCGCGCTCCGCGGATGCCTCGCGTGGATATCGGGCGCCTGTAGAGATGGCGCCTGTGGGGTTTTCGCCCCGCCGCCCCTACCCGTCCCTCCCCCATCCAGGGGCGCTGCCCCTTCCACCCCGTTTCGCCTTCGAGCTCGGGTGGGTGGGGGTTGGTAGGTGGGTGTGGGCGAGTGGGGGTTGTTCGCGCAGTTCCCCGCGCCCCTTCAGGGGCGCGGGGAACTGCGCGAACAGCCACGAACCAGCCGCAGTCGCCCCACGACCGCCACCCCCGAGCTCTCGCGTTACTGGTCCGACGAGAAGCGGAGCGCTCCCGTGGGGATTTGGGCGTCGCACCAGACTCGGACGCCGGTGCGGAGTTCGTTGTCGGCGCCGATGATCGCGCCGTCGCCGACGACCGTGCCGGTGAGGATGGAGCGTTCGCCGATGCGGGCGCGGGCGCCGATGAGGGAGTCGGTGATGACGGCGCCGGGTTCGACGACGGCGCCCGCGAGGACCGTACTTCCCGAGACGCGTGCGCCCTCGCCGACGAAGGCGCCCTCGCCGACCACCGTGCCGCCGGTCAGCTTGGCGTCGCCCGCGACCCGGGCGGTGGGGAGGATGAGGCGGTCGCCGCAGCGGCCGGGGACGGCGGGGGACGGGGCCCGGCCCAGCACCAGGTCCGCGGAGCCTCGTACGAAGGCCGCGGGGGTGCCCAGGTCCAGCCAGTACGTCGAGTCGACCATGCCTTGGAGGTGGGCACCTGCCGCCAACAGGTCCGGGAACGTCTCGCGTTCGACCGAGACCGGGCGGCCCGCGGGGATCGTGTCGATGACCGAGCGGCGGAAGACGTACGCCCCCGCGTTGATCTGGTCGGTGACGATCTCCTCGGGGGTCTGGGGTTTCTCCAGGAAGGCCAGGACCTTGCCCGTCTCGTCCGTCGGGACCAGGCCGTACGCGCGCGGGTCGGTCACCTGGGTGAGGTGGAGGGAGACGTCCGCGCCGGTGGTCTCGTGGGTGTGGACCAGGCGGCGGATGTCGAGGCCGGTCAGGATGTCGCCGTTGAAGACCAGGACGGGGTCCTCGGGGGCGGAGTGGAGGTGCGAGGCGGCGTTGCGTATCGCGCCGCCCGTGCCCAGGGGCTCCTCCTCGGTGACGTACTCGAGGTGAAGGCCGAGGGCCGAGCCGTCGCCGAAGTGGGGTTCGAAGACCTCGGCGAGGTAGGAGGTGGCGAGGACTATGTGGTCGACTCCCGCCGCCTTCGCCCGGGCCAGTTGGTGTGTGAGAAAGGGGACTCCGGCCGCCGGGACCATGGGCTTCGGAGTGTGCACCGTGAGCGGACGCAGTCGGGTGCCTCTGCCGCCGACCAGGAGGATCGCTTCTGTCACCTGTCGTCTCTGCTTCCTGCCAGGACCGGCCGAACTGTCATTCGGCCGGCCAGTGTATGCAGACCGTTCCATGGCGCCTTTGTGGCCGTGCGGATGGCCACTGACCTGACACTTCGTCTGTCAGTGGTGGTGTCCGTCGAGGGCACGGCGGGCGTACCCTCGGCCTGTCACAGTGTGAGATGGCCTCCGGTCGGTCACCGGTTTCCTCCCGGGTGCCGAAGCCCCGGTTCCCCCCTTCAACCTGCCGCCGCGCTACCGCCCTTGGTAGCGGGCGGCCGCCGAGCGTGCCGCGCCGAGCTTTCCGTAAAGGCGCCCCCCCGGGCACTCGGTCGCGAACCCGTCCCGGTGGCCGGAGATCACGTTCAGTCGTACCTTCTTACCCTTTGGGTAGAGATTGCCACCACCGGAAGTGAGGTATGTCTTGCCATTCGGGTTCGCCCGGTAAAGACCGAGTTTCCAGGCGGTTAGTTGAGAGATCGCCGTCACCGCCGCCTTGGGCGGCTTGGCGGAGCCGAAACTGCCGAGAACCGCGATCCCCATGCTGTTGGTGTTGAAACCGAGGGTGTGGGCACCCATGACGGGCTTCGCCACACCACCCGCGCGGCCTTCGTAGATGTTTCCGCACTTGTCGATGAGGAAGTTGTAGCCGATGTCGCGCCAGCCGCTGCTCACCACGTGGTAGCGGTAGATACTGCGGATGACGGTGGGTGCCTCCGCACAGCGGTAGTTGTTGCCCGAGGCCGTGTGGTGCACGAAGGCCGCCTTGACTCCCTTCGTGTAGAGGAACTCGCGCTCACGCAGCTTCTCGTCGGCGCCCCAGCCGCGGCGCGTGACGATCCGCGGGCGCGGACCGATGTACGGCTTCGCGCCCGGCTCCAGGGCCGTCAGCTGCTCCTCCGTCTCCTTGCGCGACAGTGCGGGGATCGCCGTGGCGCCGAGCGGCGCGAGATCGGCGTTGACGGCGGAGGCGGCGGCCCCCTCGGCGGTCAGCGTGCCCAGCCGCGGGGCATCCACGGGGGCGCCGATGGGCGGGGTGTCGGCGCCCGGTCCCGCGGCGCCCTGCGTGACAGCGGCCTCCGGGTTACCGGAGCCGGGGTCGACCAGTTCCAGGCGTAGGCCGTCCGGGAGCAGCTGGACACCGGGCGCGGCCGTACGGCCCGGGGTCTCGGCGCGTACGCGCACCTCGACCCCGTCCGATGCGCCGACCCACAGCGGGGCCGTCGAGCCGCGCACCCGGCCCGAGGCCCGTTCGACGGTGTCCGGGTCGGCGGCGTGCTCGTGGTTGTGCGTCTCGACGTCCTGCCAGCCGGACCAGCGGGCGGTGCCCTTCGCCCGCGTACGGACCTGGACGCGGCCCTGCAGTTCGGTGTCCGGGTCGTCCCAGACGATGCCGACCAGCGAGAACGAGCGTACGTCCCGGCGTCCGAGCCCCTGCTCGACGGCTGAGCCGTCGAAGCCGCGCTCGGAGCCGAGCGGGACGAGGGGGAGCGACTGGGTGCTGCCGGACGCGGGGGCCGGAGCCGGGGCAGCGGGCCGAAGGGCGGGTGCTCGTGCGGGTGTGATCGCTCTTTCTGTGGTCGTGTCCGCTGAGGACGCCAAGGACGCTGAGGATGCCTGGGGCGCCGCCGATGCCGTGGCGGGCAGGGCCGTCGGGAGGGCGAGGGCCGCCGCGCAGGTGACGCCGATCGAGGAAGCGAGGAATCGAGAACTACGCATACGGCTGATCTTGGGCATAGTCATACATATCTGTCCATCGCGGAATTGACGAAGCGTCGACTCAGCTCCGCCGAACCGGTGGCCCGTCCGGCCCGCCCGGGGGCCCGCCCGCGGCCCGTCCCCGCGTACGCTTACGCGGGTGAACGCCACCGACCGCACCCCTGCCGACCTGCTGCGATCCGCGCTCGCCGCGGATCCCGCGCGCCCTCTGGTGACCTTCTACGACGACGCCACGGGAGAACGTGTCGAATTGTCCGTGGCCACCTTCGCCAATTGGGTGGCCAAGACCGCGAATCTGCTCCAGGGCGAGCTGTCCGCGGAGCCGGGTGACCGGGTCGCGCTGCTGCTGCCCGCCCACTGGCAGACGGCGGTGTGGCTGCTCGCGTGTTCCTCGGTGGGGGTAGTCGCCGATGTCGCCGGGGATCCCGGTGCCGCCGACATCGTGGTGAGTGGACCGGACACGCTGGAGGCGGCGCGGGCGTGTTCCGGAGAGCGGGTCGCTCTCGCGTTGCGGCCGCTCGGGGGGCGGTTCCCGCAGACTCCGGCGGGGTTCGTCGACTACGCCGTCGAGGTGCCGTCACAGGGGGACCGGTTCGTTCCGTACGCGCCGGTCGATCCCGAGGGGGCCGCGCTGATCGTGGCCGGGCGGGAGTTCAGCGGGGCGGAGGTTGTCGAGCGGGCCCGGGACGAGGCGGGCAGCCTCGGGCTGACCGGGCCGGGGTCGCGGTTGTTGTCGGGGCTGGGGTACGACACGTGGGAGGGGGTGGCCGCGGGGTTGTACGGGCCGCTCGCGACCGGGGGGTCCGTGGTGTTGTGTCGGAACCTTGGGCTGCTGGGTGAGGATGCGCTGGCCAAGCGGATCGAGAGTGAGCGGGTTTCGGCTGTCGCGCGGTGAGGCAGTAGGGGTGAGGCCGTAAGGCGACTGCGGCTGTGTTGTGGTTGCTCTCGCCCACGCGGCGGAGCCGCATATCGATGCTGCCCCGCGCCCCTTACGGGGCGTCCCCCATTCGGCCTACCCCCACCCACCCCCCAGCCCCCCTCCGCGCCATCGTCGTAAGAGCACGACCCGCTCGTACGCACGACCCGCTCGTACGCACGACTCGCTCGTACGCCGTGAGGGGTGGCCGGAAGTGGACGACGTCGGAGGCAGGACGCGTGTGCTCGGACCCGGTGCGGGAGCTTCTCCCACCGGGCACGGGCTCATACGTCGTCGCCGGCGGCGGTGGGTGTGGTGGACGGCATTGGGGGTGGTGACCTTCGTCGTGGGGGCGGCGGGGGTCGGGTGGGTCGCGTACGAGAAGCTGGACGGGAACATCACGTCGGACACGGCGGCGGCGGACGAGCTGGCGCGGTTCGAGCGGGAGCGGCCGACGGCGTTGGTGCGGGACGCCCAGAACATCCTGTTGATCGGGTCGGACTCGCGGTCGGGCGACGAGAACGCCAAGTACGGGCGGGATTCCGGTACCGAACGGTCGGACACGACCATCCTGTTGCATCTGGCCGCCGATCGGCGGAGCGCGACCGCCGTGTCGTTGCCGCGGGATCTGATGGTCGACGTGCCGAGTTGCCGGCGGGCGGACGGGAGCCGGACCGAGCCCGTGTTCACGATGTTCAACCGCGCCTTCCAGAACGGGGGTTCGGCCTGCACCGTCCGCACGGTCGAGAAACTGACCGACATCCGCGTCGATCACCACGTGGTCGTGGACTTCGGCGGTTTCAAGGAGATGGTCGACGCCGTGAACGGCGTGGAGGTGTGCCTGGCGGAGCCGATCCACGACAAGGCGGCAAAACTGCGGCTGCCGGCGGGCAAGGTGAAACTCGACGGCGAGCAGGCGCTCGGATATGTACGGGCCCGGAAGTCACTGGGCGACGGCAGCGACACCGAGCGGATGGACCGGCAGCAGCGGTTCCTGGCGGCGCTGGCCACGAAGGTGCGCGGCAACGACGTACTGCTGAACCCGGTGAAGCTGTACCCGGTGCTCGACGCGGCCACGTCGTCGCTCACCACGGACCCGGGGCTGGCGAGTCTGCGGGGGCTCTACGACCTCGTACGTGGAATGCGCACGATACCCATGGAAAAGGTGCAATTCCTTACTGTCCCCCGGAAGTCGTATACACATGACGTGAATCGGGATGAACTCGTGGAGCCGGCGGCGCAGATGCTTTTCGACCGGTTGCGTTCCGACGCCCCGGTCGCGGTGGCACGGGAACTGCCCGAGGGGATGGCGGAAGGGATGACGGAGGGGCAATCGGAGGCGCTCGCGGGAGGGCCCTCTCTCATGTCGTCCGTCACTCCCGATCCGATGCCCACTTTTCGCGGAAGTACGGCCGCCGATGATGCCTGTGGATGAGCGAGGCGGGCCTCCGCAGGTAAAGCGCACGTCAACACAAGGAACAAATGCTCTAGGAAATGGGCAGATTGCCCAGTTGTAGGGATGTGGAATTTGCCACCGCCGTCGCTTGACGCCTGATCGTGCGGCTAGTGTGAACGCTCCGGTGTGTCAGGCCTTCCCGGTCACGCACCACTTGCAGCGAGACCCGAGCGTCTTTTGAGGGGGAAGACGCCGCGTGGCCCCGACGGAGGAATAGACAACCGTGGACGCGCAAGGCCGTGGGCGGGCGGACGACATCGACCCCGCAGACCAGTGGGTACTCAACCCGAACACCGGTGAATACGAACTGCGACTGACCCCTTCCGCAGCGCAATCGGGGGTGCCGAGGCCGCGCAGTGCCACTCCCGCGACGGCGGGCGCGAGAGCGGCAGGACGGCCCGCTCGCGCCGCGACGCTTCCGGGCACCCGGGACGTCCCCGACGTGGTCCCCGGGCCGCGCCGTCGGCGGGGCGCCCCGGCGGAGGAGGAGCCGCTGCCGGGCCGGCGCGGCGGCCGGGGCCGTACGAAGCCCAAGAAGTCCACAGGCAAACGCATACTGGTGTGGACCGGCGGCACGCTGGCGTTCCTGCTGGTCGGGGTGAGCGCGGCGGGCTACCTCTACTACCAGCACCTCAACAGCAACATCAACAAGATCTCGAACGACGGGGCAGGCACCGGCGGCTTCAGCAAGGACCGCGCGATCAACCTCCTGGTGATCGGCACCGACAAGCGCACCGGTGAGGGCAACGAGAAGTACGGCGACTCCGGCAGCGTCGGCCACGCGGACACCACGATCCTGCTGCACGTCTCCAAGGACCGTACGAACGCGACCGCGATGAGCATCCCGCGCGACATGGTCGTGGACATCCCGGACTGTCCCACCAAGCAGGAGGACGGCTCCACGAAGATCATCAAGGGCACGGACGACGTGCGGTTCAACACGAGCCTCGGCCAGGACGACCGTACGCCGAGCTGCACGATGCGGACCGTCACCGAGCTGACCGGGATCAAGCTCGACCACTTCATGGTGGCGGACTTCAACGCGGTGAAGACGCTCTCCACGGCCATCGGCGGTGTCGAGGTCTGTCTGGCGAAGCCCATCAAGGACAGCAAGTCCAAGCTGAACCTCTCCAAGGGCAAGCACACCATCGAGGGCGAGCAGGCGCTGGCGTTCCTGCGCACCCGCTACAGCGTGGGCTTCGGCAGCGACCTGAGCCGGATCGAGCTGCAGCAGCAGTTCCTCAGCTCGATGATCCGCCAGATGAAGTCCGAGGACACGCTCACTGACCCGACGAAGGTGCTGAACCTCGCGGAGGCGGCCACCAGCGCACTGTCCGTCGACGACCAGATCTCCGACATCAAGAAGCTGGCCTCGCTCGGCCAGGAGGTCGGCAAGGTCAAGACGAAGAACATCTCGTTCACGACGGTGCCGGTGGTCGACAACACCGACGGCGCGACCGTGCTGCCCACGCCGGGCAAGGCCGAGCAGCTCTTCGAGACCATCAAGAACGACATCTCCCTCACCGAGGTGAAGAAGCAGGCCAAGCAGAAGCAGGCAGCGAAGCTCAAGGGCACGCGCGCCGACGCCTCCGAGGTGCGGGTCAACGTCTACAACGGTGGCGCACCCGCGGGCAGCGCACAGGAGACGCTCAACTGGCTGCAGAATGATGTCGGCGTGACCAAGTCGAGCCAGCTCGGCAACGCCGACAAGACGTTGTCGAAGACGACCCTCGCGTACGACCCCGACCAGGCCGACCAGGCGCGCAAGCTGGCCGACCTGATGGGGCTGTCCGCGTCCGCGCTGAAGCCCGGCGAGGGCAACAGCGAGGAGACCTCCCAGGGGGTGTCCGCGATGGTGCTGACCCTGGGCAAGGACTTCAAGGGCGCCGGTGTGTCGCTGAGCGGATCGTCGGCGGCGAACCTGGACGTCGACAAGAGCACCGCGGACAAGGAAAAGTGCGCCAGTTGACGGCTGGGTGCTGACCTGACGGGGTCGTACCGCGTCTGACAGGACGCACGCAGTAGTGAAGTGAGGTACCGGGCGGGCGCGGGAAGCGCCCGCCCGGTCCGGTGCGCGCCCGTGGCGGATGTCAGCGGATGTCAGCGGATGTCAGCCGACCGGGACACGGGGCGAGTTCAACAGGACATGAGTACATCCCAGTTGGGGTCTCGAAGGTCCAACAGGAGGCGGGGACGGTCCCGTCGGCACGGCAGGGTGAGGAGGGGCAGGGAGATGGTACGGAGCGACGTGCGCGGGGACGGGGGGCAGCCGCGCGTCGAAGAGTCCGCGTCCGACGAGGCGGGTCCGGGCCGGGAGGGCGGCTCGAACGACGACGAGGGCGCGGGCGCCAGAATCCCGGAGCAGCACGGGCGGGACGGCGACGAGAAGGGCGACAAAAAAGGCGGCGACGGGGACGGCGATGGGCACAAGCGCGCCGGTGCCCCCGGCCGGCCTCGCCGCCGGCGGGTTCTGCGCTGGTCGGCGATGGTTCTGGCGGTCGTGATACTCGGCACGGCGGCGGCCGGCTATCTCTACTACGAGCACCTCAACAGCAACATCAAGAAGGAGAAGCTGAACCTCGGCGACACGAAGATCGCCGAGCCGACCCCCAACGCCTTCGGTCAGACCCCGCTGAACATCCTCCTCATCGGCTCCGACGCGCGGGACACCAAGGAGAACCAGGAACTCGGCGGCGCCAAGGAGACCTTCGGCTCCACCCCGCTCGCCGATGTCCAGATGCTGCTGCACCTGTCGGCCGACCGCTCCAACATGTCGGTGATCAGCATGCCCCGCGACACCCTGCTGGAGATCCCCAAGTGCACGGACCCCGACACCGGTGAGGTGTACGAGGCGTCGCACGGCCGGGTCATGACGAACGAGTCGCTGGGCCGCGGCGGCCCCGGCTGCACGGTCGCCACCTGGCAGGAGCTGACCGGGATCCACATCGACCACTTCATGATGGTCGACTTCGCGGGTGTGGTGTCGATGGCCGACGCGATCGGCGGCGTGCCGGTGTGTGTGACCGACAACATCTACTCGCACACCAGCACGGGCAAGGGCTCGGGGCTGAAGCTGGAGAAGGGCACCACGTACATCCAGGGCAAGCAGGCCCTGCAGTGGCTGCGCACCCGGTACGGCTTCGAGGACGGCAGCGACATCGCGCGCGCCAAGGCGCAGCACATGTACATGAACGCGATGGTCCGCGAGCTGCGCGAGAACGCCACGATCACCAACCCGAACAAGCTGCGCATGCTCGCCGAGGAGGCCACGCAGGCGCTCACCGTCGACGAGGGCCTCGGCACGGTGACGAGGCTGTACGACCTCAGCACGGAGCTGCGCAAGGTCGAGCCGGCCCGGATCACGATGACGACGATGCCGTACACCTATGTGGGCGCGCGTGTGGTGCCCAAGGAAGGTGACGCGGAGAAGCTGTTCCGGCTGGTGCGCGAGGACATCGCGCTCGACGGCAAGGACAAGAAGAAGACGTCGGCGCCGACCGCGGACGAGACCTCCCACGACCCGGCCGCGGAGAAGGGCGAGATCGGCGTTCTCGTGCAGAACGGCACCATGACGTCCACGCTCGGTCCGGTGAGCGGGCGCGCGAGCACCATCTCCGGGCTGCTCGTCGAGGAGGGCTTCGCCAAGGCCTCGTCCGACGCGACCACCGCGACCGCCGAGGACAAGACGGTCGTGCGCTACCCGAGCGCCGAGTTGGAAGGCGACGCCCAGGCGGTCGCCGAGGCCCTCGGCATCCCGCTGAGCCAGGTGGAGAGGTCCACGAATGTCAGCGGGGTCACGCTGGTCGTGGGTGCCGACTGGCGGGAGGGAACGGAGTACAAGGCCGCCGCAGCCGAGAAGGCGGACGACACGACTCCGGAGTCGGCGGACGTCCTGAACGGTGCGAACAAGAAGGCCTGTATGGAGGTCGACCCGGACTTCACCTGGTAGCCGCCGTCCCGGAAGCCGTAGTAGCCGTGGAAGCGGTAGAAGCCGTGGAAGCCGTGAAGCCGTACATGAATCGGGCCCCTCTCGTGATCGAGAGGGGCCCGACTCGTACGTCCTTCGCGCTCAGCTCTCCATGAGCACCGCGGGGCGGCGCGAGGCGATGACCTTCTTCGCCAGCGACTTGGGGCTGGTGAGGAAGCCGAAGCCCCAGGACATGTGCATCGTGGCGAGGGCGACGGGGATCTGGAGGCGGGCCTTGAGCGGCAGCCCCTTGCCCGCCGGTATCGAGCCCGCGACGATCGCCGCGAGGTAGCCGCCGGGGATGACGAAACCCAGCGGGGTCAGCAGGCTGCCCACCAGCAGCCCGGCCACGATCGCGCACACCGCGGTCGGCGGGGCGAGGTAGCGCAGGTTGATGGAGCCCTCGTGGTAGCGGGCGACGACGTGGCGCCAACGGCCGTAGTCCTTGTACTGCTTGGCGAGCGCCTTCACGCTGGGCCGCGGCCGGTACGACACCCGCAGCTCGGGCGAGAACCAGATGAGGCCGCCCGCCTCACGGATCCGGAAGTTCAGCTCCCAGTCCTGGGCGCGGATGAACTCCACGTTGTAGCCGCCCTGCTGTTCAAGGGCTTCGCGCCGGAAGACGCCGAGGTAGACCGTCTCGGCCGGACCGGCCTCACCACCCGTGTGGAACGCCGCGTTCCCCACCCCGATCTTCGAGGTCATGGCGGCGGCGACGGCGTGCTCCCAGTCGTTCTCGCCCTCGGCGTGCATGATCCCGCCGACGTTCTGCGCGCCGGTCTCCTCCAGGAGCCGTACGGCGGTGGCGATGTAGTTCGGCGAGAGCATCCCGTGGCCGTCGACGCGGACGACGATCGGGTGGCGGGAGGCCTTGATCGCGGCGTTGAGCGCGGCGGGCGTACGACCGGTGGGGTTGGGCACGGTGTGTACGCGCAGGTCTTCCGAGACAAGCTGGGCCGCGATCTCGTCCGTGCGGTCCGTGGACGGACCGAGGGCGATCACGACCTCCATCTCACCGGCGTACTCCTGCGCGAGGATCGCTTGGACGGCGCCGCGCAGATGCCGCTCCTCGTTGAGGACGGGCATGATGACGGACACGGCGGGGAGCTGCACGTCGGGCTTGGCGTTCATAGGGGGCTCACGTTACCGCGAACGGGGGACACCGACGCGCGCCGCCCGGTCGCCGGGACGGGCCGCAGATCGTATGGGCCTACGGTGCTCACGGATCCCCCACTCCCCTGACCGGTCTCGCGGAGGTATCTCCCGTGCCCACACCGCCCCGCCACCCCGCCCGGCCCCAGCAGCCCCGACCGCCCGTACGTCCACGCAGGACGAGCTGGGCCATGCGGGCGGCGACCACGCTGTCGGTGGTGGTGCTGGCCGCCGCGGGCATCGGGCACGCGGTGGTCACGCGCCTGGACGGCGAGATCGACCGGGTCGACCCCTTCAAGGACATGAAGAACCGCCCCGAGGCGGGCCACGGCATGAACGTCCTGCTGGTCGGCACCGACAGCCGAGACCGGATCAGCGAGGAGGAGCGCCGCAAGTACCGCCTCGGCGGCGCCCCCTGTCACTGCACGGACACGATGATGATCGTCCACATCGCGGAGGACCGTGAGCGGGCCAGCATCGTGAGCCTGCCGCGCGACTCGTACGCCGAGGCCCCCGCGCACACCGACCACACCACCGGGAAGGCCCACCCGGCCCACCCGATCAAGCTGAACGCGGCCTACGCGGAGGGCGGCCCGCAGCTCACCGTGCGCACGGTCGAGCACATGACCAAGGTGAAGATCGACCACTATGTGGAGGTCGACTTCACCAGCTTCATGCGGACCGTGGACGTCCTCGGCGGCGTCGAAATCTGCACCGCCGAGCCACTGAAGGACTCCTACACCGGCCTCGACCTCCCCGTCGGCACCCATGAACTCGACGGCGGCCAGGCCCTCCAGTACGTCCGCTCCCGCCACACCGACGGCTCCTCCGACCTCGGCCGCATGAAGCGCCAGCAACGCTTCATGGCGTCCCTGATGTCCCAGGCGACGTCCTCCGGGGTGCTGTTGAACCCCATGAAGTTCCGCGACATCACCCGGGCCGTCCTCGGCTCCGTCCGCGCCGACAAGGGGTTCGGCACCGGCGAGCTGATCGACCTCGGCCGCGCCCTGCGCAACCTCACCGCCGCCTCCTCCGAGTTCACCACCGTCCCCATCGATCGCATGGGCTACCCCGTGAAGGGCATCGGCTCGACGCTCAAGTGGGACGGCACCAAGTCCGCCCGCATCTTCAGGGCTCTCCGCGACGACCGCCCCCTCGCCCCGTACAAGAGCCGCGTCAAGTACGCCCCGGTCGACGTGGCCCCCCAGCAGATCCGCGTCCAGGTGGCGAACGGCACGACGGTGGCCGGCCTCGGCAGGACGATGGACAGACAGCTGGCGGCCACCGGCTTCCGCACCACGAAGACCCCCGTGAACGCCCCCCGAAGTGACGTTCGCCGCACCGTCGTCCTCTACGACCCCCGCTGGGACCGTTCGGCGAAGTCCCTGGCCACCGCCCTCCCCGGCGCGGAACTCCGCACGGTGCGCGGCCAGGGCCCCACCATGAAGGTCATCGCGGGCAAGGACTTCAAGCAGGTGCGGAAGGTACGGGTGGAGGATCCCCAGCGGGAGGAGGCCAAAGTACTGAGGGGCGACGAGGTGTCGTGCGCCCCTTGACGTCCTCTCCTGCCCGAGGGCAGGAGATTCCGGTCCGTACCGCTACGCGGTACCACCGCGGGTTCCTGTTTCACAGGCCACCGCCGACCGGTGAGAGTCGGTCTTACACGGCCTCCGCAGGCCTGACTTCCCGCCCGTCCGGCGGTAGCACAACTCCGTTGTCGGACAAAGCGATCTTAGCCATGCCGCCGCGTCCCTCCGTGTCACTACCGGCAGGATGCCCTGCACCTCGACCCTGAAGGGTGGAGCACTGGGCAAGTGTTCGATAGCGAGCACCTCCGACCTGCGGGGTGCCCGGCCCTCTACAC
Source organism: Streptomyces capitiformicae (assembly GCF_002214185.1). Lineage (NCBI taxonomy): Bacteria > Bacillati > Actinomycetota > Actinomycetes > Kitasatosporales > Streptomycetaceae > Streptomyces > Streptomyces capitiformicae. Next base: position 6,988,738 of record NZ_CP022161.1, read on the forward strand.
ATGCGTGCGATTTGTGTCAGCTTGGCAACAGCCCTGCCTTTGTTTTTCATCGGCCCTTGTAAACAACACAGCTCGGCACTGCACACTGGGGCGCATGAACGATTGGCCCGAGGGATGGTCCGGCAACAACCGCGGCGGCTACGGACACGGAAGCGCGAGCGCACAGCCCGACGGGGCGCGCGTGATGCGCCAGGTCCGTCGCGGCCCGTCGGCACCCCCGCAGGGCGGCGTGCCACAACAGCCGTCGTACGGCGACTCGTACAACGACCCGTACGGTGACGGTTACGGCAACGGCCCCGACCAGTACGGCGGCGGCCACAACAGCGACTACAACACCGGCCAGGTGTACGGCGCCGGCGGCCCGGGCGCCCCCGGTGGCCACGGCGGCCGCGGTGACCGCCCCGCGCCGGACTGGCGCCGCCGTATCAAGGTGACGGCGATCACGGCCACCGTCGTCCTGCTGGCGACGACGATAGGCACGTACTTCTGGGCCGACTCCAAGCTGAACCGTGAGGTCGACCTCTCCAAGGTCATCGAACGACCTGAGGCGGGCGAGGGCACCAACTACCTGATCGTCGGCTCCGACAGCCGTGAGGGTCTGTCCGACGAGCAGAAGAAGGAACTCCACACCGGGTCCGCCGACGGCAAGCGCACGGACTCGATGATGATCCTGCACACCGGCTCCAACGGGCCCACCCTCATATCCCTCCCCCGTGACTCGAACGTCGAGATCCCGACCTTCGTCGGCTCCGAGTCCGGCAAGACCTTCCCGGGCACCGGCCGCCAGGTGAAGCTGAACGCGGCGTACGCGGAGGACGGCCCGGAGCTGCTGGTCCGCACCGTCGAGGCCAACACGGGCCTGCACATCGACCACTACGTCGAGATCGGCTTCGCGGGCTTCGCGAACATCGTCGACGCGGTCGGCGGCGTGGAGATCGAGATCCCCAAGGGCGGCATGAAGGACACCAAGTCCGGTGCCAACTTCGAGGCGGGCCCGCAGACCCTGAACGGCGAGCAGGCCCTCGCCTTCGTCCGGACCCGCTACGCCCTCGCGGGCAGCGACCTGGACCGTACGAAGAACCAGCAGAAGTTCCTCGCGGCCCTCGCCAACCAGACGGCGACGCCGAGCACGGTGCTGAACCCGTTCAAGCTGTACCCGACGATGAGCGCGGGTCTGGACACCCTGATCGTCGACAAGGACATGAGCCTGTACGACCTGGCCGACATGTTCTGGGCGATGAAGGGCGTGACGGGCGGCGACGGCAAGTCCATGAACATCCCGATCTCGGGCAACTCCGCCAACGGCAACCTCCAGTGGGACACCACGAAGGTGAAGCAGCTGGTGGAGCAGTTGAAGAACGACGAGACGGTGACGGTGTCGGGCAACTGACCCGGACCACCTGAGAGAGGGGCATCCCCTGGGGGGTGCCCCTCCGTCGTGCGGCGGCGTGGTCAGGCGGTCGCGCCCGCCATCGACCGGCACGTCTCGGAGCAGCGGCGACACGCCTCGGCGCAGCGCGTCATCTGCTGGTCGTCCGGCATGGCCATACACGCCTCGGCACACATGTCACAGGCGCGGGCGCACATCGCGCACATCTCGGTGGACAGCGGCGAGCGCCGCATCATCATGTCCGCGCACATGCGGGTCATCTCGGCGCAGTCCATCAGCGCGCGCATGATCTGCATCCGGTCCTGGCCGCCGGCCTGCATGCAGGAGCTCATGGTCTCCTCGCACACGCTGTGGCACGTCATGCAGGTGTCGACGCAGTCCTGCATCTCCTTGCTCATCGCGGTCATCGTTCCGGCCTGCTGCTTCATGGCTCCTCCTGGAGATGGTGGGAGCGGGGGACCCGGGCGGGCCCCGTGCACTTCCGTCCTACGCCTGCCCGGCGCTCCGCGCCATGGGACGGACCCGAGCAATCCATGACATATCCCTCACGGGGGGGTCAGTCCCGCAGACTGATCCGCCCGCGTCTGCGCGGGCCGTCGACCTTCGTGCGGTCCACGGGCGGCCTCACGGCCGGCTCGGCGGCGGCGAGCCTGATCGTCTCGCGGCCGGCCAGTGCGATACGCCACTGACCGAGGTGCGGTCTGCCACCACGCGGCTCGGCCGCCTGGTCCCACAGAGCCCTGACCGCGTGCTCGCGCCGGTCGTCGAGCACACCGGGCAGCGGTTCCAGCCGCCGGCCGGGGGCACTGTACGCGTCCTGACTCAGCACACGGCCCACCAGCAGGGCCACCTTGTAGCGGTCGCTGTCGACGGTGACCGTCCCGGGCACGGCCAGCGGGTCGTGCCAGTCCGGTGTGTCCGCCTGCTCCAGGACCGGCGGCCGTCCCACGAGCCGTACGCCGTCGCAGTCCAGGAGGTGTACGGCGGGCCCCGGCCGTACGGTCCACAGCACGTTCGCCTGTGACACGTCACCCACGACCAGGCCCAGCGCGTGCAGCCACTGGAACAGCTCCACGGCGGCCACGACCAGGGCGTGGCGTTCCGCCGGTGTCGGCTGCGCGACGGCCTGCCATGCGGCTTTGGGGGCCCGGAGCAGGTACGACAGCTCGTTCAGCCGGGTGTCGCCGCGCGAGGTCCGCCACGTCATGCTGTCCGGCGCACGGTGCATGAGGAAGCCGGTCACCCGGCCGCCGTCCACGACCCGGCACAGCGGCCAGGCGGTCTCCCGGTCCAGACGGTCCCGGTCGGCGGGGGCGAGGCCCTGGCGGAGGGCGACGAGAGCGGCGAGTTCCTTGCCGTCGACCTTGTGCGGCTCGCGGTAGCTCTTGTACAGCAGCCGTCCCGGTCCGGTGACGTCGAAGACCTCGCCCTGGCCGCCGTCGCCGATGCGGTCACCCAGGGCCAGGGTGTGCAGGGTGACATCGGCTCCGTCGACGGGGCTCATGGCGTGCCCTCCCACAGGACGACCGCGGTGCGGTCGTCGTCGTACGACTTCACCCGGTACTGCAGCTGCCACAGGAAGTCGGCCGGCGCGGGCGCGGTCCCGGAGCCCCAGGCGGAGCGCAGGAAGTCGCGCATCCCGCCGTCCCCGGCGAGCGGTGCGGACAGGCCGTCGGTGCACAGGACGAGTACGTCGCCGGGGAGGGCCGGGCCGAGGAGGCGCGCGCGTACGCCGTGGTCGTGCGGCAACGCCGCGGTGCGGGTGTCGATCATCCCGTCGTCACCCTGCTCCGGATCCGTCAGGGCCAGGTGCCACTCCGCGGCGCGCAGCAGCGCGGTGCCGCCGTCGCCGACGGCCAGGAATCCGCGGGTGCGGATCTCCGGGTCCTGGGGTACGAGCAGGCAGCGCAGGGTGGTGGCGTACGCGGCCGGATCGTCTCCCCGCTCGTGGGCGTGGTGGGTCAGGAGCGTTCCGACTCGCTGCATCTGGGTCTCCACCAGCGAGGCGAAGCGGCCCTGGTCGCCCGCGCGGAGCGCCTCGGTGAGCTCGGCGGAGGCGGCGTCGAGGTGCAGCGCGGCCAGCCGGCAGGCCTCCTGTGAGCCCACGTGGGAACGGGCGGCCGACCCCACGCCGTCCGCCACGGCGAGCAGCAGCAGTTCGTCACGGCCGGGCTCTCCGATGCGGGTCAGCGCGAGGGAGTCCTGGCGCGGCTCGCTCTGGTAGCGGTGCGAGTCGCCGCGTACGGAGGCGGCTCGCACGGTCAGGGAGCCATAGGCGGCCCCGTCCACCACGATGTCCGGGATCAGGGCCGCGGTCGGGTCACGGCGGACCGCCGGGATGCGACGGGGTTCCGCCGGATACAGGGGCGGCTTCGGGCCGGAGTGCCGCGGGACGCCGAGAACAGGGATGTGCGGCGCGGTGCCGTCCGATGGGGGTGGAGACGGCGGCGTGGCCTCGGTGACGGTGGTGGCGGGTGGGGCGGGCCGCTGCAGGGGTTCGGAGAAGACCTGGTCGACGGTCCGCCACGTCTCCTCCAGCGGATCGGACGGCTCCAGGGCGGCGTGGGACGGCTCCAGGGCGGCGTGGGACGGTCCGGCGTTCATGCGTGCGGCGTTTCTGTCCTCTCCCATCGGTACGGCCTCACAGCTTGTCGAGGGAAACGGTGGAGAACCCCGGCACGGTGTCGTCCACGGCCAGGGTGAACCCGTCGCCGCCGTCCGCCGCGATGCTCCCGGCCGAGCGGACGATCGACCGTGTGAGGCTGGACGCGAACTCGCGCAGCGCCTGGGCCGGTGACACCGCGCTGTCCTTCTGCATGAACGCCCGGAAGTTCGCGACGTGCGCGATCGTGGCCTCCTGCGCCTCGCCGATGCCGAAGGAGATGATCTTGGGGCAGAACCGGGACTCGGTGAGCTCCTTGTACGCCTGCTCCCAGTCCTCGTCGGTGGGGATGCCGTCGGACAGGAAGAAGACCACCGGGCGGTACACCTCGTGGCCCTCCGCCTTGAGCGCGGCCACGTCGGCCTCGACGCAGCGCAGCAGTGTGCGGAACGCGTCACCGTAGGAGGTGAGCCCGCCGGCCGCCAGCGCCGGCACCTCGTCGATGTCGCTGAGGTCGACGAGCGGCTGCAGCACGGTGGCTGTGTCCGAGAACCCGATGAGGCAGAAGCGCGTCTTGTCGGCGACGGTGGGGTTGGTGCTGATCTCGTGGTGAAGGTCCGGGAGAGCGCGGTTGATGGCATCGATCGACTCGCCGATCATCGACCCCGACTCGTCACAGAGCAGGTAGAAGGGCAGGATCTGCAAGGTCGGTACCTCCGGGACGTGGCTCAGTAGGTGTAGAAGTAGATCTCGATGTCGGCGTGGCCCGAGGAGGCTCCGCCCTTCCAGAAGTCGCGTGTGGTGGCGCCGCGGAACATGTCCGGACGGGCCTTCTCCAGCAGGGCGTTGACGTCGTGCGCGTAGGCCCCTCCGCCCCCCGGGTCGGGGTGGCGGCCGAAGGTCAGCACGAAGGCGGCCTGCCGCCCCGCGTACCGTTCCGTCACCCTGCGCAGGCCGCGCAGAATGGCGTCCTTGTCCCCGGCTCTGGCGTTGATGGCCACCTTGACCGGCGTCCGCACGACGGCCCGCGGGCCCTTGGGCTTGGGCTTGGGCTTGGGCTTCTTGGGCGTCGCCGAGGGCGATGGGGACGGCGAGGGCGAGGCCGAGGGTCTGTCGGGCTTCGCGGCGAGCGGATCGGCCTGGTCGCCCATGGCCACCAGGGCGAGGACGAGCAGCATGTCCGCGAACAGCCACCCCGCCAGGTGCAGCGGCTCGAACCTCCGGCGGCCCTTCGGACTCGTCGCCCGTTTCATCCCCACAGCCCCCACAGTCCCTTCCCGCGGGGTCGGGCCTCGACCGGGAGCGCCGTAGGCGGTTGCGGGGTCTCGGGGCTCCGGTCCGCGGGGGTCGGCTGTCCGGGGTCCTGATGGTCCTGGACCTGGTCCTGGTCCTGGTCCTGGACGTCGGTCACCCGCACCAGTCGCACCGACGGGTCCGTCCGCAGTGCGTCGGCGAGGCGCGCGAATCCCTCGGCCGCCGCGCGCAACGCCTCCGTGTGGGCACCCAGCTCGCGCACCGCCTGCTGGGACTCCTCGACCGCACGGGCCGTGTCCTCGGTGATCTCGCCGATCCTGCCCAGCAGTTGGGCGGAAACGTCGGAGGCGACCTCCATGCCCGTGGTGTGGGCGCGCTGGGCCGCGGCCAGTACGGTGACCGACTCCTCGACGCGGCCGCCGGCGCCCTCCACGGCGAGCCGCACCCCGCTGCTGGCGTCGCGGACGTCGTCGAGCGCCTTGCGGACCTGCACTCCGCTGTCGCTGACGGCGGCCTCGATGCGGCCCGCCGCGGCCTCCAGGGGCCGGATGGAGGTGTCCACCCCGGCCAGCCGTCGCTCTGCCGCCTCCAGCGCATCGCCCACGACCGATGCCGCCGACGTCAGGTCCTTCTGGAGGCGAAGGGCGTTGCTGCCCAGCTTGTTGAGGGTCGAGGCCGCCGAGGACAGCTCGGCGGCGAAGCGCTGCGGTGAGGCGTGCCGCTGCTGGTTGACCACCAGCTGGGCACAGGTCAGTGCCGGTACGAGCTGCGCCATCAGCTCTTCGCAGGCCCGCTCCGCGGCTTCCTCCCGGTGGGTCACGGCGGACCGGCGCAGACCGTGCACGAGGATCAGGGTGAAGAGCAGCGCGATGGCCGCCGTGGCGCTCATCGCCACGTGGCCGAAGGTGAAGGCGCCGGTGAGGTGCCCCTCGAAACCTGACTGCCAGAGTTGCAGGAACGGCCGGGAGGCGGCTTTCGGGTCCGCTCCCGTCAGCGCTTCGTACGCGCTGGAGGCCTGGGTCAGGCCGTACCAGGTGAGGAGCAGCGGCACGAAGACCAGCGAACCGAGCACGCCTTCGGCATAGACCCAGGCCTTGTGCTCCGCCACCTGGTCCTGGGCCGCGTGGAGGCTCTCCGGTCGCGCGTAGGCGGCGAGGAGATCGAGTTCGGACCAGGGTTCGAGCGCGGAGGCGTCCTGGGCCCGAAGCGCGTCCGCGAGGGCGGTCAGCTCTTCCTTCCGGGTCCCGAGCGCCGACCGTTCGGCCAGGTCCTCGATGCTCTGAGCGACCTCTTGGCGGTCCATCAGGGCACCCGTAGGCATGCCCCACCCCCTTACGCAACCTGGCGGCACACGGGGTGAGTTGACGCTCGTCGGAACGAACTGCCTCCATACCCCGTGAGTTCACACGCATCCGACGCGTGACCGAGGAGCACAGACAGTAGGCCAGGGCGCCGGGACCCGTCCCGAGATGTGACAAGACCCCGGTCTACGCGGTAAAGGGGCGCAGTTGGGCAACGACCGTCGCCGGGAAACACGCGTGGCCCTCCGCCGGCGAGGACGGAGGGCCACGGTCGGCCCGGGAAGGCGCGCCTTACGGCAGGTTGCGGGCCATGACGATGCGCTGGACCTGGTTGGTGCCCTCGTATATCTGGGTGATCTTGGCGTCGCGCATCATGCGTTCGACCGGGTAGTCGCGGGTGTAGCCGTAGCCGCCGAGGAGTTGGACGGCGTCCGTGGTGACCTCCATGGCGATGTCGGAGGCGAAGCACTTGGCGGCGGCGCCCTGGAAGGTGAGGTCGCTGTCGCCGCGCTCGGAGGCGGCGGCGGCCTGGTAGGTCAGGGCGCGGGCGGCGGTGACCTTCATGGCCATGTCGGCGAGCATGAACTGGATGCCCTGGAAGTCGGCGATCGGCTTGCCGAACTGCTTGCGTTCCTGGACGTAGCCCTTGGCGTAGTCGAGGGCGCCCTGGGCGACGCCGAGGGCCTGGGCGGCGATGGTGATGCGGGTGTGGTCCAGGGTCTTCATCGCGGTGGCGAAGCCCGTGCCCTCCTCGCCGATCATGCGGTCGGCGGGGATGCGGACGTTGTCGAGGTAGACCTCGCGGGTCGGGGAGCCCTTGATGCCGAGCTTCTTCTCCGGGGCGCCGAAGGAGACGCCCTCGTCGGACTTCTCGACGACGAAGGCGGAGATGCCCTTGCTGCGCTTCTCGGGGTCGGTGACCGCCATGACCGTGTAGTACTCGGACTCGCCGGCGTTGGTGATCCAGCGCTTCACGCCGTTGAGGATCCAGTGGTCGCCGTCGCGGACCGCCTTCGTCTTCATGCCGGCCGCGTCGGAGCCCGCGTCCGGCTCGGAGAGGCAGTACGAGAACATCGCGTCGCCCTTGGCGAGCGGGCCCAGGTACTTCTTCTTCAGCTCCTCGGAGCCGGAGAGGATCACCGGGAGCGAGCCGAGCTTGTTGACGGCCGGGATGAGGGAGGAGGAAACGCAGGCGCGGGCCACCTCCTCGATCACGATGACCGTGGCGAGCGCGTCGGCACCGGCGCCGCCGTACTCCTCGGGTACGTGGACGGCGTGCAGGTCGTTCGCGACCAGCGCCTGAAGCGCCTCCCTGGGGAAGCGGGCCTCCTCGTCCACCGCGGCGGCGTACGGGGCGATCTTCGCCTCGGTGAGGGAACGGATCGCGTCGCGGAGCATGTCGTGCTCCTCGGACGGGCGGTACAGGTCGAAATCAGCCGATCCGGCCACGGTCTCTCACGCTCCTGACGCTAACTACCGTTAAGTAACGCAAAGTTTAGGGGCCCGCGCACGCGAGTGATACGTGAGCTTGGCGACAGGAAGAACGACAAGGAGAAACTGCCCTGTGAGGGGGCCGAACACGCCCCGACTATGCTCGTGCAGCGCACTCACGGCCGCATATCCCAGGAGCACTCCATGGCCCTCAAGATCACTGTGATCGGTACCGGCTATCTCGGCGCCACGCACGCCGCCGCCATGGCCGAGCTGGGTTTCGAGGTGCTCGGGCTCGATGTCGTCGAAGAGAAGATCGACATGCTCCGCAGGGCCGAGGTCCCGATGTACGAGCCGGGGCTCGAGGAGCTGTTGCGCAGGCATGTCGCCGGGATCGAGGGGTCCACCGGGCGGTTGCGCTTCACGACCGACTACGCCGAGGTCGCGGCCTTCGGTGACATCCACTTCGTGTGCGTGAACACCCCGCAGCGGCACGGCGAGTACGCCTGCGACATGTCGTACGTCGACGCCGCCTTCGCCGCGCTCGCCCCGCATCTGACGGGCCCGGCGCTGGTCGTCGGCAAGTCCACCGTGCCCGTCGGATCCGCCGACCGGCTGGCCGCCTACCTCGCCGAGCACGCGCCCGTCGGGGAGGACGCCGAGCTGGCCTGGAACCCGGAGTTCCTGCGCGAGGGCTTCGCCGTGAACGACACACTGCACCCCGACCGGATCGTGGTGGGGGTGAGGAGTGAGCGCGCCGAGAAGCTGTTGCGGGAGGTGTACGCCACACCCATCGCCGAGGGCTCGCCCTTCGTCGTCACCGACTTCCCGACCGCCGAGCTGGTGAAGACCTCCGCGAACTCCTTCCTCGCCACCAAGATCTCGTTCATCAACGCCATGGCCGAGATGTGCGAGGCCTCCGGGGGCGATGTCGCCAAGCTGGCGGAGGCCATCGGGCACGACGACCGGATCGGCAAGAAGTTCCTGCGGGCCGGCATCGGCTTCGGCGGCGGCTGTCTGCCGAAGGACATCCGGGCGTTCATGGCGCGCGCCGGTGAGCTGGGGGCCGACCAGGCACTGACGTTCCTGCGCGAGATCGACTCCATCAACATGCGCCAGCGCGGGCAGATGGTCGAACTGGCGCGACAGGCGCTGGGCGGCGGCCCCTTCCTGGGCAAGCGCGTGGCCGTCCTCGGCGCCACCTTCAAGCCCGACTCGGACGACGTACGCGACTCACCCGCCCTGAACGTCGCCGGGCAGATCCACCTCCAGGGCGGCCAGGTCACGGTGTACGACCCCAAGGGCATGGACAACGCCCGGCGGGTCTTCCCGACCCTCGGGTACGCCGAGACCGCGCTCGACGCCGTACGGGGCGCCGACATCGTGCTGCATCTGACCGAGTGGCGCGAGTTCCGCGAGCTGGACCCGGCGGCGCTGGGCGAGGTGGCGTCGAAGCGGCTGCTGCTGGACGGCCGCAACGCGCTGGACCCGGCGCTGTGGCGCAAGGCCGGGTGGACGTACCGGGCGATGGGGCGGCCTACGGCGTAGGGGCCCACGGGGCCGGGCATGAAGGTGACGCCGTTCCGGCCGAGGCTCAGTCGGCCGGAACGGCGTCTTCTCCTATTGTCCATGGTCTGGGTGGCGGGTGGGGCGCGAAGCGCCTTCTTCACAGCTTCGCGGTTCATGGCTTCGCGGTTCATGGCTTCGCGCTTCACAGCTTCGCGCTTCATGGCCCGCGCTTCACAGCTTCGCGCTTCACAGCTTCGCGCTTCATGGCCCGCGCTTCGTGGCTTAGCGATCAGTACGCGGTCACTTCGCGCGGTATCTGCGCATCTTCGCGCGTGCCCCGCACACCTGCATCGAGCACCAGCGGCCGCGGCCGGCCGGGCTGCGGTCGTAGTACGCCCAGTGGCAGTCGGCGGCCTCGCAGGCCTTGAGTCGTTGCCAGGTGCCGGCGGCGAGGGCCTCGGCCACGGCCGCCGCCACACGGGAGACCAGTGGGGCCGGGTCGGTGGCGGGGCGCAGGGACGCCGAGCCGTCCTCGGCGGAGATCGCGACGACGAGGGGCGCGGCGGTCAGGAGTGCGCCGAGCGGGGTCACCGGGCGGTGCGGTGGGTGGCCGGCGTGGGCCAGCAGTGCCACCCGTAGGGATTCGCGCAGCTCCCGTATGCCGGACAGGTCCTCACCCTCCGCGAGGTCGAGACGCGCCCGGCCTTCCGGTGTCTCCAGGGCGTCGGTGCCCGACTCCAGGTCCAGCGTGTTCACCAGGCTCTCGATGAGGGCCAGGCCACCGGGGGCGGGCGCTCTCTCGCTCATGCTTGCGATGTTACCCCCTGTGCGGCAGCATGGAGTAACCGTTACCGATTACCCGCTTGCACAGGTAACCGAATCTCGCAGCTGAGGAGAGAAGGCCATGGCCATCGCCAAGCTGGATGTCGTCGTACTGGACTGTCCCGACCCGGTCGCGCTCGCCGGGTTCTATGCCGGGGTGCTCGGGGGGACGGTCGTCGAGGATGCGGACTGGGTCGATCTGAAGCTGCCGGGGGGTGGGGTCTCGTTGGCGTTCCAGGCCGCGCCGGGGTTTGTGCCGCCGGAGTGGCCCGCGCCGGACCACTCGCAGCAGTTTCATCTGGATCTGACCGTGGAGGACATCGATGCCGCGGAGAAGGAGGTGCTGGCGTTGGGGGCGCGGCCGTTGGAGGTGGAGGATCGTGAGCGGAGCTTCCGGGTGTACGCGGACCCGGCGGGGCATCCGTTCTGCCTCTGCCGGTGCTAGGCGCTTCTGACGGAGATTCCCGGTGATCCCCCTGCTCGGCCGTCCAGGTCTGCGATCTTCGCCGTCGAGGCCTCTCTGCGGTCCTGGGCGGCTCTGGCCGTGAAGTCGGCCGTGCGAAGGACTCGTTGGACGTTGCCCCAGGTCAGGAGGGCCAGGTCGTCCTGGGACCAGCCTCTGTGCAGCAGCTCGGCCACCAGGCGGGGGTAGCAGGAGGCGTCGGCCAGGTTCTGGGGGTGGGCCGCGCCGGAGTCGTACGTGCCGGAGAGGCCCACGCACTCGGGGCCGGCGATCGCCCGGACGTGGTCGAGGTGGTCGGCGACGTCGCCGATGGACGGGCCGATCTGTTCGGCGGTGAGCGGGACCATGCACAGGCCGTGGGCCTCGCCGAGTGCGGCGAGAAGGTCGTCGGGGAGGTTCATGGGGTGGGGGCGCAGGGCCTGGGCCGCCGAGCGGGTGCAGAGGACAGGGGAGCGCGAGACCGCCAGGGCCCGGCGGATGGTGCGCTCGGAGGCGCCGGAGACGTCGGCGAGGACGCCGACGCGGTTCATCTCGCGGACCACTTCCTCGCCGAACCGGCTCAGCCCGGCCTCGCCCGCCCAGGAGGCGCCGGCGAGGGTGACGGCCTTCACGCCGAGGGCGTGCAGGGCGCGGAGGATGCCGAGGGAGTCGCCGAGGGAGGGGGCCCCGGCCGGGCCGAGCAGAATGGCGACGCGGCCGCAGTTACGGGCGTCGGTGGTCTCCCCCGCGCTGTGCACGAGCCGCAGGCCCTCGGGGTGGGCGTGGACCACCGTCCGGACCAGGTCCAGCTGTTCGAGGGTGGCGCCGACGGCGCGCTCGCCCGTCAGCCCGTCCGACAGGTGCAGCGACCAGAACAGCGCGCCGATGTGGCCCTTGCGCATCCGCGGCACATCGGTGTCCACGCCGCCCTCGCCCAGTTCGAGGTCGTACGAGGGGAAATGGCGCAGCACCCAGGGCAGTCCGCTGTAACCGTCGGCCACGGGGTGGGCGGCGAGGAAGTCGTGCGCCTCCGCCAGCCCGTCCGGGTCCTCCAGGTCCTGCTCATCCTCCAGGACCTCCAGGTCCTTCAGGTCCTTCAGGTCCTCCAGCCCTTCGGGGGCGGCCTGGGGCGCCTCGGCGCGGGGCGGCGAGTCGAGCGCGCCCGCTGCCGCTGTCGCTTCGAGTTCGTCCTGCAGGTCTGCCATGGCGGACCTCCGTAGCCGGTCGGTGAACGCAGTTACCGTCACCGTGGCACGGCGGCCGCCCGCCTTCCTGGTGGGTGGGGCGTTCGGGGTAACCGGCCCGGGTGTCACCCGTCGAGCTGCTCCAGCGTCGCGTTCGACGGGGCCGTACGGGACCGCAGGTCACTGGCCACGTCCTCGGCCGCGCCCAGCACACGTACAGCGTTCTGCCAGGTCAGCTTGGTCAGGTCGGTCCGGGACCAGCCGCGGTCGAGGAGTTCGGCGATCAGGTTCGGGTAGCCGGAGACGTCGTCGAGGCCGTCCGGGGTGAAGGCCGTGCCGTCGTAGTCGCCGCCGATGCCGAGGTGGTCGATGCCGGCGACCTCGCGCATGTGGTCGAGATGGTCCGCGACCGTGGACACCGTGGCGATCGGGCGTGGGTTCCGCTCCTCGAAGGCGCGGTGGATCGCCATGGCCTCGGGGGTGGTGTCGAGGTGGTGCAAGCCGTGGGCGCGCAGGTTCTCGTCGGCGGCGGCCGTCCAGTCGACGGCGGCCTGGAGCACGAACTTCGGCACGAAGGTCACCATCGCCACTCCCCCGTTCGCGGGGAGGCGTTCCAGGACGTCGTCCGGGATGTTGCGGGGATGGTCGCAGACGGCCCTCGACGAGGAGTGGGAGAAGATCACCGGGGCGACGGAGGTGTCGAGCGCGTCGCGCATCGTCGTCGCCGCCACATGGGAGAGGTCGACGAGCATGCCCTCGCGGTTCATCTCCCTGACGACCGCGCGGCCGAAGGCCGTGAGGCCGCCGACCGCCGGGTCGTCGGTCGCCGAGTCCGCCCAGGCGATGTTGTCGTTGTGGGTGAGCGTCATGTAGCGGACGCCCAGCGCGTACAACGCCCGCAGGGTGGCGAGGGAGTTGTCGATGGAGTGGCCGCCCTCGGCTCCCATCAGGGAGGCGACGCGGCCCTCGGCGCGGGCCGCCTCCATGTCGGCGGCGGTCAGCGCGGCCCGCAGCGCCGCCGGATAGCGGTCGATCAACTGCCGTACGCAGTCGATCTGTTCGAGGGTCGCGGGCACGGCCCCCGGCCGGGCTGCTGCATGTGAGGGCACGTACACCGACCAGAACTGCGCCCCGACGCCGCCCGCGCGCAGCCGGGCCAGGTCGGTGTGCAGATGGGCGCTCTGGTCGGTGGCGATGTCGCGGGCGTCCAGGTCGTAGCGGACCTGCTCGCGCAGCGCCCAGGGCAGGTCGTTGTGCCCGTCGGCGACGGGGAACTCCCGCAGCAGTTCCCGCGCCCGGTCCAGTGATGTCATACCCGTCTCCCCCATGGTGCCCATCGTCCCGGTCGTCCCCGTCATTCCGTCACGTCCACTTCCCGAAGGCGGTGCCACGTCTACTTCCCGAAGGCGGAGCTGCGTCTACTTCCCGAAGCCGAAGCCGCTGTCGGAGCCCTCGACCTTGGCGCGCAGGCGCTTGCCCTTCTCGGTGGCCTGGTCGTTCAGCTCCTGTTGGAACTCCCGCATACGGCCGAGAAGTTCCTCGTCCTGGGTGGCCAGGATGCGGGCGGCGAGCAGACCGGCGTTGCGGGCGCCGGCGACGGAGACGGTCGCGACGGGCACACCGGCCGGCATCTGCACGATCGACAGCAGGGAGTCCATGCCGTCGAGGTACTTCAGCGGCACGGGGACGCCGATGACCGGGAGCGGGGTGACGGAGGCGAGCATTCCGGGCAGATGGGCGGCGCCGCCCGCACCCGCGATGATCACCTTGATCCCCCGGTCCGCGGCCTCCTCGCCGTACGCGACCATCTCGCGCGGCATCCGGTGCGCGGAGACGACATCGACCTCGAACTCGATCTCGAACTCGTCGAGGGCCTGAGCGGCGGCCTCCATGACGGGCCAGTCGGAGTCCGACCCCATGACAATGCCTACGACAGGGCTCATTCGGTGATCGTGCCTCTCAGGTATCCGGCGGCGTGACGGGCGCGGTCCAGCGCGTCGTCGAGGTCGTCGCCGTAGGTGTTGACGTGGCCGACCTTGCGGCCGGGCTTCACGTCCTTGCCGTACATGTGGATCTTGAGCCGGGGGTCGCGGGCCATGCAGTGCAGGTAGGCCGAGTACATGTCGGGGTAGTCACCGCCGAGGACGTTGACCATGACGGTCCACGGCGCACGCGGGCGCGGGTCGCCCAGCGGCAGGTCGAGGACGGCCCGTACATGGTTGGCGAACTGGCTGGTGATCGCGCCGTCCTGGGTCCAGTGGCCCGAGTTGTGGGGGCGCATCGCCAACTCGTTGACGAGGATGCGTCCGTCGCGCGTCTGGAAGAGTTCGACGGCGAGATGGCCGACGACGTCCAGTTCCTTCGCGATCCGCAGGGCCATCTCCTCGGCCCGGAGGGCGAGCGCCTCGTCCAGGTCGGGGGCGGGTGCGATGACCGTGTCACAGACGCCGTTCACCTGCTGCGACTCGACGACCGGGTACGCGACGGCCTGACCGTGCGGCGACCGTACGACGTTCGCGGCCAACTCCCGTACGAAGTCGACCTTCTCCTCGGCGAGGACGGGGACGCCGGCGCGGAACGGTTCGGCGGCGTCCTCGACCGAGCGGACGACCCACACGCCCTTGCCGTCGTAGCCGCCGCGGACGGTCTTGAGGATGACCGGAAAACCGTCATCCTCGGCCCCTTCAGGAAGCCCCTCGGCGGCGAAGGCCGCCACATCCGCCGGATCGGCGACGATCCGGTGCCGGGGGCACGGGACGCCGATCGCGTCGAGCTTCGCCCGCATCACGCCCTTGTCCTGGGCGTGCTGCAGAGCGTCCGGGCCCGGGCGTACGGGGATGCCGTCCGCCTCCAGGGCCCGTAGATGCTCGGTGGGTACGTGTTCGTGATCAAAGGTGATCACGTCGCAGCCCTGCGCGAACTCGCGGAGCGTGTCGAGGTCGCGATAGTCGCCGATGACGACATCGCTCACCACCTGCGCCGCGGAATCCTGAGGGGTGTCACTGAGAAGCTTGAACCTGATGCCGAGCGGGATGCCCGCCTCGTGTGTCATACGAGCGAGCTGACCCCCGCCGACCATGCCGACTACCGGGAACGTCACACCCCCAGGGTATCGGCCACGGAATCGGCCACTCCCGGGCGTCCGATTTCCCCTGCCTTTTGCGCCCTGGGCGCGGGCTGTGAGCTGCCCCACAGGCATTGCCAAGGGGTGCTGGTTAGCATGGCTGAACCAGTGATTTTCGACCGACGATCCATCCATTTCGGACATAACAGACCGGACCGAGCGACGGGGGCCGCACACGATGGGAAGTACCACCTCGGGGCCTCATGCGAAGCCCCGCGGCGTCCTGCGCCGACGGATCGACCAGTTCGTACGTGAGGTCGTCAAGTTCGGGGCGGTTGGCGGTGCGGGGCTGCTGGTGAATCTCGCCGTGTTCAACCTCGTACGGCACACCACCGACCTCCAGGTCGTGCGGGCCAGCGTCATCGCCACGGTCGTCGCCATCGCCTTCAACTACGTCGGCTTCCGCTACTTCACGTACCGGGACCGCGACAAGAGCGGCCGTACGAAGGAGATGACCCTCTTCCTGCTGTTCAGCGCGGTCGGCCTGGTGATCGAGAACGGCGTGCTGTACACGGCGACGTACGGCTTCGACTGGGACAGCCCGTTGCAGAGCAACATCTTCAAGTTCCTCGGCATCGGCATCGCGACCCTCTTCCGGTTCTGGTCGTATCGCACATGGGTGTTCCGCGCGCTGCCCGCGCGAGCGGCGGTCGCCAGCGCCGAATCGTTCCTCGAAGCGGGGGCCGCCCATCCGCCTGCCCTTACCGGGGGTGCGGTGAAGCGACCGCCCCGCTAGACGCTAGGTCCTGTCGTCAAACTCCCGTCGTCGTCCGGAGGGCGGCCTCGCGCCCGCCGCGGCAGCGGCTGATGTCCGCGTAGGTGCGTGCTCTCAGCGTGCCGGGCGGAAGGCCCCGTAGATGCACTGGATGTACTTGGGCTTTCGCCCGGTGCGGCGGTGGGGGCCCTCCCGCTCATGGGGCCCCTCCCGCTCGAGCGAAGCCGAGAGTGGGGGAGAAGTCGAGAGGGGGGAGCGTGCATGGCGTCGCGCGGCAGACGGGAGTTCGACGACAGGGCCTGAGGCCGCGAACCCTCAGCGAACCGGCCGTTCCTCCACGCCCGACGGCATCTTCGGCGTGCGCGACAGGAACAACGCGAACACCGGCGGCTTCGCCTGGAGCATCTCCAGGCGGCCCCCGTCGGCCTCCGCGAGGTCGCGGGCGACGGCGAGACCGATCCCCGTGGAGTTGCGCCCGCTGATCGCCCGCTCGAAGATCCGCGCCCCGAGGTCGGCGGGAACGCCGGGCCCCTCGTCGGTGACCTCGATCACCGCCTGGTTCCCGGTCACGCGCGTACGCAACGCCACCGTGCCGCCACCGTGCATGAGCGAGTTCTCGATCAACGCGGCCAGCACCTGCGCCACCGCGCCCGGCGTGCCCACGGCCTGAAGGTGCCGCTTGCCGGAGCTGACGACGGCCCGGCCGGCGCTGCGGTAGGCCGGGCGCCACTCCTCCAGTTGCTGCTTGATGACCTCGTCGAGCTCGAAGGAGACGGCCGAACCGTTGCGCGGATCACGGGAGTTGGTGAGGAGCCGCTCCACGACGTCCGTCAGCCGTTCCACCTGGGTCAGCGCGATGTGCGCCTCCTCCTTCACCGTGGCCGGATCGTCGGTGAGGGTGATCTCCTCCAGCCGCATGGACAGCGCGGTCAACGGCGTACGCAGCTGATGGGAGGCGTCCGCCGCGAGGCGCCGCTCGGCGGTCAGCATGCGGCCGATGCGCTCGGCGGAGGAGTCCAGCACATCCGCGACCCGGTCCAGCTCCGGGACGCCGTACCGCTTGTGGCGGGGGCGCGGGTCGCCGGAGCCGAGGCGTTCGGCGGTCTCGGCGAGGTCGGTGAGGGGGGAGGCGAGGCGGTTGGCCTGGCGTACGGCGAGGAGGACGGCGGCGACGACGGCGAGCAGGGCGACCGCCGCGATGATCAGCAGCGTACGGCCGACTTCGCGGCTCACCGCCGAGCGGGACTCCTCGACCGTGACGATCTCGTTCTTCTCGCCCTTGGCTCGGTGGCGGATGACGTCGCCGGTGGGCTTCTCGCCGATCTCGATCGGGGGCTGGCCGGGGATCTCGATCCGGGCGTAGCGCTCGTCGCCGACCTGGTCGCGGAGGACCTTGGCCGTGATGCGCTCGTCGCCGATGATGCGGCTGTCCACGATGCTCGCCAGCTGCACCGCTTCGGATTCGACCTGTTTCTGGGCGCTGTTGCTGATCGTGCGGGTCTCGACGATGACGAGGGAGACGCCGAAGACCGCGATGACGACGAGGACCACGGCGAGGGTGGACTGGATGAGGCGGCGACGCACGGTTGCCCTCCGGGCGGGCGGGGTGTTCCTGGACCTTCGATTGTGCGGCACCCGGCGGTCGGGGTCGGGCGGGGGTGGGTACCGCTTACCGGCGCGTGCAGGGTGCCGCTGCGCCCACCCTCCCCCACTCTCGGCTTCTCCCCCACTCTCGGCTTCGCTCGAGCGGGAGGTGCCCCATGAGCGGGAGGTGCCCCATGAGCGGGAGGTGCCCCTATCGCCCCAGCGGCACGATTGCCCGTAGCCATGACGACAGGGTGGGCAGCCGCCTCAGCGGCGCGACTGCCCGCAGCCAAGACCGTTCGCCGCCCCCGGCCGCGCCTCAGTTCTTCTCGAAGCGGAAGCCCACTCCTCGTACCGTCGCGATGTAGCGGGGGTTCGCCGCGTCGTCGCCCAGTTTCTTGCGGAGCCAGGAGATGTGCATGTCCAAGGTCTTCGTCGACGACCACCACGTCGTGTCCCAGACCTCGCGCATCAGCTGGTCGCGGGTGACGACCCGGCCCGCGTCGCGCACCAGCACCCGCAGGAGGTCGAACTCCTTGGCCGTGAGCTGGAGTTCCTCCTCGCCCATCCAGGCGCGGTGGGACTCGACGTCGATGCGGACGCCGTGCGTGGCGGGCGGCTGCTGGGGCTCGGCGGCGCCGCGCCGGAGCAGGGCCCGGACGCGGGCCAGCAGCTCGGCCAGCCGGAAGGGCTTGGTGACGTAGTCGTCGGCGCCCGCGTCGAGGCCGACGACGGTGTCCACCTCGTCGGCGCGCGCGGTCAGGATGAGGATCGGGATGGTGTGGCCCTCGGCACGCAGTCGGCGGGCCACCTCCAGGCCGTCCATACCGGGCAGCCCCAGGTCCAGGACGACCAGGTCGACACCACCCTGCATTCCGGCGTCCAGCGCGGTGGGGCCGTCCTCGCGGACCTCCACCTCGTACCCCTCCCGGCGCAGTGCGCGAGCCAGCGGCTCCGAGATGGACGCGTCGTCCTCGGCGAGCAGTACACGGGTCATGCAGTGATGGTAGTCCGCCGAGAACCGCAGGTGGAGGGTGATCGGCAAGCACGCTTCACACCGTTCTCCGGCGCTTTTCTTACCTCCACCGGGCATGATCGAATTCGGCGGCGCTCCGGAGCGGGACTGGTGAAGATCCAGAGGAATTCCTGCACAGCCAGGCAATGCGATCCCACGAATGGCCTTCGAATGTGCGATCGCAGTCCCCTTCTTACCTGTGATTCACACCTCAATCCTCTCCATCCGCTTAAGCGTTCTGGCGTATGGTGTATCACCGGCCGGGCCCCGAGTCCGCGAGACGCACTGCCGCGTCAACGCGCGTAGACAGCCCGGTGCCGACTGCCCCGCCCCCACCACCGGGCGCGCACCCCCACGTGCAGCGTCCCGACCTGCAAGGAACGACCATGGCGTCCAGCCTGACGAAGGACTCGGCCGGCGGGGGAACCCCCGGCGCCGAGCCCACCTTCTTCGGCCACCCCCGCGGACTGGCCACTCTCTTCATGACCGAGATGTGGGAGAGGTTCTCCTATTACGGCATGAAGGCCCTGCTCACCGTCTACCTGCTCGCCGGCGGCCCCGACGCCGGCAAGGGGAGCATGGGCGGCGGCCTGGCCATGGACCTGGCCACCACCACCACGATCGTCGCCGTCTACTCGGCGATGGTGTACCTGCTGGCGATGCCCGGCGGCTGGCTCGGCGACCGCGTCTGGGGCCCCCGCAAGACGGTGACGATCGCCGCGGTCACGATCATGTGCGGGCATCTGGTGCTGGCGCTGCCCGGCGGTCAGGCCCCGTTCTTCGCGGGACTCGCGCTGGTCGCGGCCGGTTCCGGTCTGCTGAAGGCCAACATCTCCACCATGGTGGGCCACCTGTACGACGGCCCGGAGGACCCGCGGCGCGACGGCGGCTTCACGATCTTCTACATGGGCATCAACGCGGGTGCCTTCTTCGCCCCGCTGGCCATCGGCACCGTCGGCCAGGAGGTCAACTGGCACCTCGGCTTCGGTCTGGCCGCCGTCGGCATGGCCATCGGTCTCGCGGCCTTCCTCGCCGGCACCCGGACCCTGAGCCCGAAGAGCGACCTCGTCCCCAAGCCGCTCGCCGCCGAGGAGCGCGCCTCGTGGCTGCGCAAGGGCCTGCTCTGGCTGTCGGTCGCCGTCGTCTTCTACGGCGCCGTGGGCCTGACCGGCCACTTCACCCTGAACTGGGCGATGATCCCGCTCACGGTCATCGGTCTGATCGTCCCGGCCGGTGTGCTGCTGCGCATCAAGCGGGACAAGGAGCTGACGACCGCCGAGCAGTCGAAGATGACGGGCTACATCTGGTTCTTCGTCGCCGCCGCCGTGTTCTGGATGATCTACGACCAGGGCGCGTCCACCGTCCAGGCGTTCGGCTCGAACAAGGAGAAGGTGGCGGGCTCGCTGCTCGGCTTCGAGTTCCCGACCTCCTGGTACCAGTCGCTGAACCCGCTGTTCATCATGGCGCTGGCCCCGGTCTTCGCCTGGCTCTGGCTGTGGCTGAACCGCAAGGGCAAGGAGCCAAGCACCGCCGTGAAGTTCGCGATGGCGCTGGTGCTCATCGGCGTCTCGTTCTTCTTCTTCCTGATCCCGTTGCAGATGGCGGCGGACGGCACCCTGGCCGGCCCCATGTGGCTGGTGGGCATCTACTTCATCCAGACCGTGGGTGAGCTGTGCCTGTCGCCGGTCGGTCTGTCGGTGACGACGAAGATGGCTCCCGCCAAGTACGCCAGCCAGATGATGGGCGTGTGGTTCCTCGCGGTCACAGCGGGCGACTCGGTCACGGGGCTGCTCTCCAACTCCGCCGTCGGTGGTTTCGACCTCAGCGGCACCGGCATGGTCGCCGTCGAGGCCACCCTCGCCGTCCTCGCGGGTTTCGCGGTCCACATGTACCGCAGGAAAGTCAGGGCCCTCACGGGCGACGTCCACTGAGACTGCCCGGCGACTGAGCAGTGGCTCAGGAGTGCCGGTGGTAGGCCTTGTTGGCGATGCGCCAGCTGTCGTCGGCGCGGACCAACAGGAAGATGTCGGTGAACGTGTCCGCGCCGTGCGAGAGCGTCATGGTCGCGGTCGCGACGTTGCCGTGGACGTCGATCGCGTCGATACGGCGCGAACGGATCGGTTCGTCCGGTGCCGGCCGGCCCTGGAAGAGAGCGCAGTACTCGTCCAGGCGCCAGGAGACGAATGCGCCGTCCCGGATCCCTTCGATGTGGGCGGTGGCAAGGAACGCGTCGCGGAAGTGGGTGGGATCGCCGGTGGCGTGTCCGCGGATGTAGGCGCGGAGCGGTTCGAGCACGGTGTCCTCCACGGCGGAGACCGTGGCGGCGATGGCGATATCGGCCTCGGGAGCGGCAGGAGTGTCGGCCACGCCGGCCGCGCTGCGCAAGGGGGTGTCCGACACGGCGGCCAGCAAAGCCATGTCCTTGGTCAGCGCATCGATCGTGAATTCGGCCGTGGCAGCGGGCGACTCGCCGAGGAGGAAGGGTCGCTTGCGGGCCACCAACCCGCCGAGCTGGCCGAGTTCGAGGACGTCCAGTACCTGGGCACGGGGCAGGCCGAGCGCGTCGCCTTGCCGCAGTGAGTCACGCAGCGCGAGGACGGCTCCGGCGAGGCTGTTGTTGGCGATCAGCTTGAGTGCGGCGGCGGTGGAGGCGTCGTCCACGGGCCGGACGGTGCCCAGCGTTTCCAGAACCGGTCGGACTCGGTCGAGTGCGTTCTGGTCGGCGGCGGCGAGGATCTGCAGGGCTCCGGCGGCAACGGACGGCACCGAGCCGAGCAGCGGCGCGTGGACGTAGGACTGGCCGAGTTGCCGGGCCAGCCTCGATGCTTCGGCGGGGGCGATGGTGCTGGTGTTGAGCACGATCGTGTCCGTTCGCAGCGCGTCACGGACGTCGTCGAGGACCTGCTGGCAGGCCGGGCCGTCGAACAGTGCCAGGAGTACGAGGTCGGCCTGGGCCACGGCCTCGTTCGGGTCGTCGGTCAGCTTGACGGTGCCTGATGTACGCCCTGAGCGGGTCCAGCCGACGACGTCCCAGTCCTGGGCAGCCAGTCGTGTCGCCATCGCGCTGCCCATGCGTCCCAGGCCGAGGACGGCGATCGTGTGGGGTGTGGTCATGCGCGCCACAGTGGTGCACCGCGATGGATGCGACAAGCGCAGATTTCGCATGCCCGCCCTGCGCGACTCGCATACCGACTGGGCATACTGCCGCCATGGATCTGACTGTGTGGCGGGCCTTCGTGACCGTGTGCCGGGTCGGATCGCTGTCGGCGGCGGCAGCCGAGCTCAATCACACGCAGTCGGCGGTTTCCCGGCAGATCGCCGGGCTGGAGCGGCAGTTCGGCGTGCCTCTGGTGGAGCGCCATGCGCGGGGTGTGCGCCCGACACCGGCCGGTGAGGTGTTCCGGCGCCATGCCCTGGCCACGCTCAACGAGGCCGACCGCGCCGTTCGCGCTGTACGAGACGTGCGCGACGGAGTGTGTGATCGACCCCTGGCCATCGGAGCGACGCCGTCTCTCGCCGCGGGGATCGTCCCTGAGGCCGTCCGGGGCCTGCTGGAACAGGCCGGTTCCATCCGATGGAGCCTGCTCCCGGCTCTGAGCGCACAGTTGCACGGCCGCGTGATCGCCGGCGATCTCGACATCGCCGTCGTCACCGACGCTCCGCCGGGGCTGACCGTCGCCCCGGGGGTCGACCGGAGGTTCCTCGGGCTGGACGAGATGGTCGTCGTACTGCCCTCCGGCCATCCGCAGGCCGGGCGCGGGCCGGTGCGCGTTGAGGCGCTGGCCGACCAGACCTGGGTCGAGGACAACGACGGCTCGGCGGCGCTCCTGCGCCAGCACGCCGCCCGCGCCGGAGTCAGCGCCCGCATCGACCTCACCGCGGCCGATCTGCCCGGCAAGCTGGCCCTGGTCGCCACCGGTCACGCCATCGCGCTGATCCCCGGAGCGCTGACGCGCGCACTGCGGGCCGATGTCACCACCGTCGGCCTGGTGAATCCCCCGGCCCGCGGCATCTACACGATCACACCGCGCCACGATGCCCACCCCTGCGCAGCGTCTCTCCACGACCAGCTCGCCACTGTGTTCGCCTCGGTCCGCCCAGCCCAAGCCGCCCACCAGCCGGCCGGGACGTGGCGTACACCACCCCCACGCGCCCACTGACCAACCCTCCACGGAACCATAAAACCCGCACCACTCCACCATCCGGACCAGGCATCCCACCCAGCCCGGAAGCGCAGGCCAACCAGCAGGAAGGTGCCCACCGGTCATGGTTCTTCTCGCCGAGCACAACGTCACGGCCACTCCCGGCCGTCGCGTGCTGGAGGTGTACGACGCCGACGCCTACCTCGTCGACGATGCGGCTCTGGACGCCGCGCATGCGCAGGTCGTGGCCGGCAACGGCTACCACCTGTATCTCCTCAGCCTGCAACCCGACATGGGCGTGCAGGTGACCATCCGCATCTGGGACACGGCCCCGCCCCCACCCGCCGACGCAGAAGGCCACGTTCCGGTCAGCATCGAGTCCGAGACCGGCACCCTCGTCATCGGCCAGCTCGATCGCGGCCCCGCCGACGACGACGTCACTCTGCCCCGGCCGGGCGTGTACGAGGGCCACGCTTGGTGGATCAATCGGCAGGCAGCCTACGACTACTACTGGGCCACCCTCGACCAGCTCACCGACGACTCTCCCGAGGACTACCTCACCGAGGCCTGGAACAACTGCCCCGTCACCGAACGCTACGTTCTCGACCTCGCCTACATCCGCGAACCCGAGCCCGTCGATGATGATGAGGACGACTGAGCCGTAGGCGTCAGGCCGCGTGCAGTTCGTCGTGACGTACGGCTGTGACGAAGGCTCGCCAGGCCGCCGCCGGGAGTATGAGGGCGGGGCCGGTGGGGTTCTTGGAGTCGCGGACGGGGACGAGAGGGATGGGGAGGGGGGCGGCTACTTCGAGGCACTGGCCGCCGTCGGTGTTGCTGTAGCTGCTCTTGCGCCAGGGGGCGGTGGTGAGGAAGTCATCGGAGACCTCGATGCACTGGCCGCCGTCCTGGTTGCTGTAGCTGCTCTTACGCCACGACGCACGGCTCAGGTCCACAGCTCTCACGACGCCTCCTTCAGCATCCGCTCGATGAACTGCCGCGACTCATCCGGGGACAGTGCCGAGTCACGTACCAAATCGTATCGGAGCTGCAGTTGTTCGACCGCTGTCGTTTCCTGGACAAGTTCGCCCGAGTACCCGGTCTCCACCCACGCCACGGTCCGGCCGTCGACACCCCGCAGGAACATCGTGTCGGTGTTCGACAGCCCGTGGAGCCCCGCTGATAGCGGCAGCACCTGGACGGTGACGTTCACGCGGTGCCCCATCATCAGCAGGTGCTCCAGTTGCCCCCGCCACTCCTCGGGGTCGCTCAGCGGGCTGTGCAGCACCACCTCGGACAGGACCGTGCGAAACCGACGTGTGGTGTCCGCCAACAGCAGCTCGCGGCGCCCCATCCGCGCCTCGACCTGTGCATCGAGTTCGCCCCCGTCCAGCCCACCCGCCCTGAGCAACTCACGTGCGTAGTACTCATGTTGGAGCACCCCAGGCAGGACGGCCACGGCATAGTGCCACAGGCTCACCGCCTCGGCCTCCAACAACATGTACTGCCGGTACTGCTCCTTGAACTGCGTCGGATCCGCCACTGCCAGCTCCCACAACGTCAGCAACAGCCCTGGCGTCCCGTAGTGCTGATCCAACGCCTCGACGATCTCCGGACCGCCGAGCGTGAGCCCGTTCTCCAGCCTGCTGAACTGCGAAGCGTCCCAGCCCACTTGCTCCGCAAGCTCCCGCAGGCTCTGCCCGCTGCGCTCGCGCAACGCCCGTACCTCTTCCGCGAATCGCTTGCGCGGCTCCTGGCTGCGGCCCGTGACCGTCCTTCGCTGCGGCACCCCTGCGCCTCCTTCGGCGGCTGTTGCATTTGTTGCATTTGGCGGGCCGGGTGTTGCATTTGCGCTCCTCAGCGCTGTTTCCGCCGCGCGCACCCGGCATGCTCGTACCACTGAACACGCACCGTAGTTCAGTGACTTCGCTCTGCGCAGGCGTATGTCAAGGACCAGTGACCCAACAGACCCAGGAGTTGGCCTCATGAACACGACCCCCCTCCCCCGTCTCCCCCGCCGCACCCGTACCGTCTCCTCCCCCTGGACCCCGCCCGGTGGCTGGCCCCGGCCGACCCCCGCGATGCTGCGTGCGATGGAGGCGGCGCTCGTGGAGTGGGCGGCATGACTGAGCCGACGCGTCCGAAGACGTCGTCGCCGTACGACGTGAACAGCCAGCCCGTCCCTCTGAGCGATTGCGCGGCCTGCCAGAAGATCACCGCGAAGCGGGAGGCCGCACGGGCCGAGTTCGACTACAGCGCGGTGTCCGACGGAACCGTCATGCTGCGGGCGCACCTAAGGACGGCTCACGACCAGTAGGCACGTAGCGATTGGCAGCTATGTCTCAGCGGCACGCCCTGTTTGAGGCGTGCCGCTGAGACATAGCTGCCAATTGATACTCAGCCGCTCAGCCCCGACGAGGGCGCGGCATGAAGGTGAAGATCGCGCCGCCCAGCAGGGCCGTCGTGCCCGCGAAGAGGGCCAGGGCCTTGAGCGTGCCCCTGCCGTCCGAGCCCGTGTCCGCGAGACCTCCGGTGGTGCCGCCGGAGCCGGTGCTCGACGTACCCGGCGTACCGGCGGCGGTGCCGGACGACCCGGCCGACCCTGACGACGACGAACCGCCCGAGGCGCCGCCCGGCTGCTCGGTGGTGTCGAGGGTGAGGGAGACCAGCGACTCGGCCGGGGTGCATGTCGTGGTCGTGCCGAGTGCGGTGATGGTCAGGACACCCGGGGCCAGCGTGGACTCACCCGTTGCGCCCGGCTTGTAGGTGCCGGTGAGGTCGGGGATCTCCATGGGGTCGCCCGCCTTGATGTCCTCGGCGTTGGTCGGGCCCACGACCTGGACCGACCCCTTGTCGGCACCGCCGAGGACGACCTCCATGGAGGGCTTCACCGAGTCCTTGGGAATGTTGGCCGGGCTGTCCATCACCGACTTCTTGAACTGGACGGTGAGGTCGTAGCTCTCCCCGTCCTTCTTCGCGTCGATCTGCACCGGCGAGGTCACACTCTTGTCGCCGATGGGCGTCTTGCAGTCGTACGGGACCTGGACCTCCTTGCCGGGGAAGTCGGTCTGCCCGCCGCCGCCCGATCCGCCGCCGCTGTCGTCGCCACCACCGCCGCTGTCGTCGCCACCACCGCCGGTGTCGGTGCCGCCGTCCGCGCCTCCGGAGTTCGTACCGCCGGTGTTCGTACCGCCGGTGTTCGTACCTCCGGAGTTCGTACCTCCGGAGTTCGTGCCCGTGGTTGTCCCGCCCTGGCTGTTCCCGCCCGTCGAGTTCCCGCCCGTACTGTTCGAACCACCGGCACCGCCCGCGCCGCCCGCGCCACCCGCGCCACCGCCCGAACTGCCGTCGCTCGCGGTCACGTTGATGGTGGCCGCGGCAGTCACCGCAGCGGTCGGCGCGCACTCGGTCTTGGTGGTGAAGACGTCGATGGTGTACGCGTCCGGCGTCAGCGTCACCGCGCCGGGCGTCGTCAGCTTCAGGGTGCCCTTCATGGTGGACAGCACCATGGCGCCGCCCTTGGGGATGGCGGGGTTCTCGCGCGGCCCCAGCATGGCGATGTCGGCGGTCTGTGCCCCGGCGGCCTTGAGTGTGCCGCTCGGCTGGACGGAGTTGGCGGGCAGGTCGATGAGGTCGGGGTTCTTGGAGGCGGCCTGGACGAACTTCCACACCACCTCGACCTCGTCGCCGACCTTCGCCGTGTCCGGGGCGGTGATCTCCACCTTGGTGGTCCCCTCGACGGGCGGCAGCCCCGAGGCCGCCGGCGGCACGCACTTCGTCGCGAACGCCACCTCCACCGCGTACGCCGGCACCGCGGTCGCGCCGAGCAGGGTCCCGGCCCCGCCGAGCAGCAACGCGACCCCGAGGGCACTCGCTCTTCGCTGTGCTCTCACGGTTCTCACGCACTTCCCTTCCTGGTCCGACTCGTCTGACTCGTCTCGATCGTCTGACTCGTCTCAGTCGTCTGACTCGTCTCAGTCGTCTGACCCGTCTCAGTCGTCTGACCCGTCTCGGTCGTCTGACCCGTCTCAGTCGTCGGAGTCGTTGGAGTCGTTGGAGTCGCTGGGTGTCCCTCTTGTGGGTGTTGCGGTGCGGAGACCGGCCCCGTCGCCGTCGCCCCCGGATCGGTGTCCGGCGTGAACCACGGCAGGGTCGGGGTCGTAGAAGCGTTCGCACTGGGTGTCGTGCGGGAGTGGGCGCCGTTGGACGTGCCCAACAGGGGGAGGCGGAAGGCGAGTTCGGTGAGCCGTCGGCCGCCACGGCGGGGCGGCGTCGTACGTGTCGGCCGTACCCGGTCCACCACCGCCATGCCGATGCGGAACAGCGCGGCCGGTACGACCACACAGAGCATCAGCCAGAAGAGGGTGACGCCCCAGGGTCGGCCCACGCCCCAGGGCTGTTCGGCGAGGACCTTGCCGCCGTAGGTGAGGGAGACGCTGTAGTCGCCGTGGGCCCCGGCGGCGAGTTCCACCGGCAGGGTGATGCGTGCCTTGCGGCCCGGCTGGATCGTGCCGTTCCACTGGTATTCCTGCCACTGCGGGGCGAACACCCCGTGGGAGGTGCCGACTTGGAAGACCGGGTCCTCGACGGGTGAGCTGCCGACGTTGCCGACGGTGAAGACCAGTTCGCGGGCGGGCGGCGCCCCGAACCAGGTCAGCAGCCCACTCGAACCGTTCAACCGGGTGTCCGTCAGGACCGACAGCCGCCCGCCGGTCGCCTCCTGGGGCAACGGCTCCACCGAGTGCCCGGCGACCTGGAAGACGGCGAACGCCTCCGCCTTCTCGCCGGTGATGGTGGCGACGTGCACGACACAAGGACAGGGCACCGGCGGCTCGGCCACCGGCAGCTTCCGGCTGAAGTCGCCCTTGTCGTCGGCGGTCACGGCCCGGCCGTCGGCGTTGGCACAGGAGTCGGTGCCCCCGGGCACGCCCCGCGACGGCTCGGCCTGACCGCAGATCAGGATCATGAGCAGCGCCTCGGACCGCCATCCGCTGCCGGTCACGGTGATGGAACCGCCGGTCCCGGCCTGCGACTTGGACAGCGTCACGGTGGGCTTCTCCGCCGCCAGGGCGGGTGCGCCCGTGAACGGCACGACGGGCAGCACGGCGAACAGCACGGCGGCCACGAGCGCGCACACCACCGCCGGCCCGGACATCCGTCCCTTCACCACGTCACCGCTCCCGTCACCTCGACACCCAGCTCAGCGACGTACGGCCTGGTTCCTGCGGGTCACCCACAACACGCCCGCCGTGCCCGCGAGCAGCACCGTGCCGCCGAGCGTGCCGAGGGCGACCGCCGAGTCCAGGGGACCGGTCTGCGGAAGCTCGCCGCCTGCACCGTCCGTACCGCCCGAGGCCGAGCCGCCCGAGGCCGAGCCGCCCGTTCCGCCGCCCGTCGCGCTCCCGCCCTCCGCCGCCGTGACGTCGAGGCTCAGGGACGGGCCGGGGTTGTTGCCGGGCGTGCAGGTCGTCACCGTGCCGAGGGCCTTGATAGTGAGCACACCCGCGGTGAAGTCGACCTTGCCGGACTCCTTCGGGGTGTACGTCCCGCTCAGATCGTTGATCCTGATCGGGGTGTTGGCCGGAATCGCCTCCTGGTTGGCCGGCCCCGTCACCGTGAGCGTGCCGCTCTCGGCGCCGCTCAGCTTGATCGTGGCACTCGGACTCATCGCGCCCTTGCCCAGTTCGACCGGGCTGGACGAGACGCCCTTCTGCCAGGACATGGTGATCTTGTAGCCGCCGCCTTCCTTGACACCCTTGATGTCGATGGGCGACACGGCGGACTTGTCACCGATCGGCGTCTTGCAGTTGTACTCGACGTCCACGACCTCGGCATGGGCCACCGGGGCGGCCATCAGCACCGCCGAGCCGGCCAGGGCCGCGAGAGACGCGAGCGCGGCGGTTCGTTTCTGGTACGTCCGGTACGACACCTCGGCACCCCACATTCTGACGGAACATCAGATCGGCCGCTCAAGGTACGCCGGGGGTCTTGGAGAAGGAAGACAAAGGGCGTGTTGGAAATGTGGCGATGTGCAGCGCCCCGAAGAGGCGTGGGGCTGTATCCATATGCGGCTCCGCCGCGTGGGCGCGAGCAACCACAATCGACTGACAGCCCGACGACGGCCCGCGAACCCACGGCGGTACCCGGTTCTCCCAGCGGAGCGCCTACGCCGGCGCCCCCAACTCCGCCCAAACAGTCTTCCCGGCAGTACCGGGAGTCCGTACAACCCCCCAGTCAAGACAAAGCCGCTGCACGATGAACATCCCATGCCCACCCGGCCGCCCCGCCCGATGCGGCGTCCGCGGCGCCGGATACCCCGCCCCCCGGTCGGACACCTCGATCCGCAGCACCTTGTTGTCGCACCCGATCCACAACTCGGCCGGGCCCTCGGCATGGAGACACGCGTTGGTGACCAACTCGGAGACCACCAGCAGCACATCCTCCGCCGCGGCCCGCTGATCGGCGGTGGCCGCGGGCAACCACCCCCACGCGTGGAGCGCCTGGCGGGTGAAGTCACGGGCGAGCGGCACCACCCCACTCTCGCCGTCGAAGCCGAGCCGTCGGGACCTGCCGCCCGTTGCGGCACCGGCGGAGGGCGCCGACGGGTCCTCTTCGGGCGCCCCGGAAGCGCCGCCGGCACCCGGTTCCGGGCCGCGGTCGCCCGGCGAGAAAGGCCGGGTGGTGCTCATCAGCGCTTCACCTCACCGATTCACCAGTTCACGATTCAGGACTCATCAAGGGTGCGGGACAAAGTCCCGCGGCACGTGCCGTTCCGTGCTGTCATCCGTAGTGCCATCCGTACTTCCGCGCTTCCGCCGCGACTACCGACCCGTTCAGGATGTCTCCTGCCCGAGCGAACCGTCAGAACACCCACGTTTTCGGCACAGAACCTGTGACGCGGGTAACCCACTGGCCACGGAGGGACGTGCGGTCCGGGACGCGGTTCGCCGGAGGCGGTGCGTTCGGATCGATCTGCCCCTCGCGGCGATCCGTCGCAGCGGTGCGTTCGGATCGATCTGCCCGCCACGGCGATCCGTCGCAGCGATCCGTCGCAGCGGTCCGTCGCGACTGTCCGCCGACCCCGTGGCGCGACTCACACGGTCTACTCGGCCAGCGCCGCGTCGAGCGTGTCGTGGACGGTGAAGACCGCGTCCGCCCCGGTGATCGCGAAGACCCGGGCGACAGCCGGCAGCATCGCCGCCAGATGGACCCCGCCGCCCGCGGCATCCGCCTTCAGCCGGACACCCAGCAGGACGTTGAGCCCGGTGGAGTCGCAGAACTCCAGCCGCGAGCAGTCCACGACCAGGCGCGTGAATCCTTTGTCCAGGCAGCCCTCGAGTGGCTCACGCAACAGATCGGCGGTGTGGTGATCGAGCTCACCCGCCGGGGTCACGACGGCGCTGGCGCCCTCTTCCCACACCTCGACCCGTAGTCGGCCCGACTGTGCGCTGCCGACCGTCCCACGGTCCATGCCGTCTCTCTCCCGACCCGTCGTGGCTGCTGACTCGCCCTCGAACACTACGCCTTCTCCACACCCTTCAACACCCGAACAATCGCCCGCAGATGGACATTTCGCCACAGTAGGCACTTGCGACGGCCTCGGGAAACCGGGTAGGGCTAGTAGGGACACCAATCGACACGGCCGGCTTTGGAGGCGCCGCACACCGCAGTGCACGAATTGGCATCGGCGGCCATACGCCGAGAACGATGGAGGACATCATGTCACCCCGGCTCGACGAATCGCATACCCAGAGGGCGACGTCGGCACCCTCTCCGGAAGACACGCTGGACGACCTCGCCCACGATCAGGGCGACGCGCTCGCCGGGCTCCCGGAGATCCCCCCGTACGACGAGGTGGGGCCGGTGGATGCCCGGGCCTTGTCCAAGACGCTCTTCGAGCGGCTGGAGTCCCTCGAAGAAGGCACCCACGAGTACTCGTACGTCCGCAACACCCTGGTCGAACTCAACCTCGCTCTGGTCAAGTTCGCCGCCTCCCGCTTCCGCTCCCGCAGCGAGCCGATGGAGGACATCATCCAGGTCGGCACGATCGGCCTGATCAAGGCGATCGACCGCTTCGAACTGAGCCGGGGCGTCGAGTTCCCCACCTTCGCGATGCCGACGATCGTCGGCGAGATCAAGCGTTTCTTCCGCGACACGAGTTGGTCCGTGCGGGTCCCGCGCCGCCTTCAGGAACTCCGGCTCGACCTGGCCAAGGCCGGTGACGAACTCGCCCAGAAGCTCGACCGCGCTCCGACAGTGGGAGAGTTGGCGGAGCGCCTCGGCCTCACGAACGACGAGGTCGTCGAGGGGATGGCCGCGTCGAACGCGTACACGGCCTCGTCGCTCGACGCCCAACCGGAGGAGGACGACTCCGAAGGCGCGCTGGCGGACCGGATCGGCTACGAGGACCACGGGATCGAAGGCATCGAGTACGTCGAGTCCCTGAAGCCGCTGATCGCCGAACTGCCGTCGCGCGACCGGAAGATCCTCTCCCTGCGGTTCGTCGCCAATATGACGCAGTCCGAGATCGGGGACGAACTGGGTATCTCCCAGATGCACGTCTCCCGGCTGCTGTCACGGACGTTGGTACGGCTACGCAAGGGGCTGACGGTCGAGGAGTGACCACAGGGCCACTGTGACCCGACCCGGCCGGATACGGGGGGAGTTGTAACGCTCCTTCGGTATCCGGCCGAGTCGATTCCGGTCCCGTCATTCCGCCGTTCCCTTACCGCGGGGAACACTTTTTCTCACGAGTCACCTTCCTTCACTATGGTCAACCACCAGACTGTTCGGTACGCAAGGAGGCCGACGGGCGGACACGGGGGTACGAGGAGGCACGAGGATGGCTCGGGCTCATGGCGAGCGCCCCGACGCCGACACCGGTGCCGGCACCGATGACGGCACGGGTGCCGGCACGGGCGGCGGCACGGGCGGCGCGTCCGGCACCGCGTGCGCGGACGCGTCCGACGCGCGCCTCACCACGCTGTTACGCGCCGATACGCCCCTCGCGTACCCGGCCCTGCGCGAACTCCGCGAACGTCACCACCCGTCGCTCCTCGCCTACGCACGCCTGTGCGCGGCGAGCGAGTCCGCAGCCCTGCAGTTGGCGGCGCAGGTGTTCTCCCTCGCGACCCGGGAGACGGCGCGCGGCAGGGAGCCGAGCGTCCCGTGGCGGCACCAACTGCTGCTCCTGGCCGGCCGGTCGGCCGCCGCCTGGGCCCGGGACGACCACGCGACCGGCCTCGATTCGACCCTGCTCCACACCCTGCGCACGGCCGGCCCCGACGGCCCGGTGCCGCCCCTGCTCGCGGCGTTCGAGTCCCTGCCGCCCCGTGCCCAGGGCCTCATCTGGTACGGCGTCGTGGAGCGTGAACCCGACGACCGTACGGCCCTGTTCCTCGGTCTCGTCCCCGACGAGGTGGCGTACAAGCAGCAGCCCGCGCTCCACCTTCTGCGCCAGGCCTGTCTCAAGGTCCGCCTCTCCGCCTCCGAGGACCCGCGCTGCCAGGACTTCCGCCGGCTGATCGAGGAGTCCGTACGCCCGGACACGCCCCGTCACAGCACGGATCTGCAGTCCCACATGGCGCACTGCCCGCACTGCACCGGCGCGTACGAGGAGCTGTGCACCCTGCGGGACGCCCCGCGCGCGACCCTGGCGGAGGGGCTGCTGCCGTGGGGCGGTACGGCGTACGCGCGCGGGGAGGCGGCGGATACGCCTCGCCGTCGTCCATGGGGGACGACGGCGGAGACGGCGGCCGCGCCCGCGACGGCAGCCGGGGCGGCGGAACCGGTGACGGCCACGATCACCAACTGGTCGGAGGCCGGGGCGGATACGGCCACGGCTACGGCTACGGCTACGACGACGGAGATAGGGACGCCGGATCCGAGGACGGCGGATGCGCGTACTACGGACGCGGGGGCGGGCGCGAGGGCCCGGCCGGCTTCCCGCCGACTCGTCGTGAGTTCGGTGGTCCTGGGGGTGGCCCTGGCGCCGCTGCTGGTCTTCCTGGTGTACTCGGGCGGCTCCTCCTCCCCTGACGCGGCCGATTCCGTCGGTACGCCGACGAACCCGCCGCCGGGGAGCGTGACGTCACCGGTCCCGTCGAGCCCGACTCCGTCCCCTTCCCCGTCCGCTTCGAGCGGCGAGCGCCCTTCGGAGTCCCCGAAGCCCACGAAGCCGCCCAAGGCGACGAAGAGTCCGAGCCCGTCGAACACCGACCGCCGGACCCCGGCGCTGCCGTCGGGGCCCCCGCTGAACGGCGCCTACGCCCAGGTGGTGAACATCGCCACGGGCCTGTGCCTGGACATCCGGGGTGAGCTGGAGAACGGTACCGACGTCGTCACCGCCACCTGCTCCTCCCGTGACACCCAGCGCTGGCGCGTCGACTCGCACCGGAACGCCCTCCAGTCCTTCGCCGACCCCGACCTGTGCCTCGACAGCCGTGGGGCGACCGACGACGGCGTGGGCGTGTGGGAGTGCGACTCGCTCGACGACGAGAACGGCAAGAACCTCCGGTTCACGGTCGACTCCCAGGGGCAGATCCGCCCGGCCATCGCCCCGGACCACGCGGTGACACCGGACAAGCTGGGCTCGGTCTTCCTGGCCGAGGCGACCGGGCACGCGGGCCAGCGGTGGCGCGCCGGAGCGCCCTGATCTCCTGGATCCCCTGGATCCCCTGGAGCTCCAGGTTCCCCTGATCAGACCACGCGCGCCCCGCGCCGCCACACGCCCGTGACCAGGGGAACTCCCGGCCGGTAGGCGAGATGGACGTGGCTGGGCGCGTCCAGGAGCAGCAGGTCGGCGTACGCGCCCGGCGTGAGGCGGCCGATGTCGTCGCGGCGGAGCGCCCGCGCGCCCCCGGCCGTCGCCGACCAGACCGCCTCGTCCGGGGTCATCCCCATGTCCCGCACCGCGAGCGCGACGCAGAACGGGACGGACGAGGTGAAGGACGACCCCGGATTGCAGTCGGTCGAGAGGGCGACGGTCACGCCCGCGTCGAGCAACCGGCGGGCGTTCGGCCACTCGGCGCGGGTGGAGAACTCTGCGCCGGGCAGCAGCGTGGCGACCGTACGACTGCCGGCGAGGGCCTCCACGTCGGCGTCGGTGAGGTGGGTGCAGTGGTCCGCGCTCGCGGCGTCCAGCTCGACGGCGAGTTGCACGCCCGGCCCGTACGACAGCTGGTTGGCGTGAACGCGCGGGTGCAGGCCCTTCGCCTTGCCGGCCGTGAGGATCGCGCGGGCCTGGTCGCCGTCGAAGGCGCCCTTCTCACAGAAGACGTCGACCCAACGGGCGTACGGGGCACAGGCGTCGAGCATCTCGCCGGTGACCAGGGCCACGTAGGCGGCGGGGTCGTCGGTGTAGTCGGGGGACACGATGTGGGCGCCGAGGTAGGTCACCTCGTCCGTGTGCCGGGCGGCGATGCGCAGAGCCCGGGCCTCGTCCTCGACGGTCAGGCCGTAGCCGGACTTCGTCTCGAAGGTGGTGGTGCCCTGGCGGAGGGCCTCGCGGAGGTAACGGGTGAGGTTCGCCTCCAGTTCGTCGTCGCTCGCGGCACGGGTGGCGGCGACCGTGGTGCGGATGCCGCCGGCGCTGTAAGGGCGGCCGGACATGCGGGCGTTGAACTCGGCGGTCCGGTCGCCCGCGAAGACGAGGTGGGAGTGGGAGTCCACGAAGCCCGGGATCACCGCCCGGCCACCGGCGTCGACCCGATTGTCAGTGGCGGGTGCTTTGCTTTGATCACCGGTCCACGCGATGCGTTCACCGTCGATGACGACGGCCGCGTCCTGGATCAGTCCGAGGGGGGATCTGTCGCCGAGGGAGGGGTCGTTCGTGACCAGGGCAGCGATGTTGGTGATGAGCGTGCTGGCGGTGCTCGCGGAGTTGGCGGGGCTGACGGTCGTCGGGCTGCTCATGGCGTCCTTGGTGGCCTGGTCGGCGGTGGGGGCGGGATCCGGGTCCGGGTCCGGGTCCGGGTCCGGGTCCGGGTCCGGGTCGGGGGGCGACAGGGGTGAGGTCATCCGCGCAGTGCCGCGACGGCGTCCGCGAGGGCTTTCGGCACATCCGGTACGAGGGCGTGCGCCCCGTCCCATACGACGTGTCGACCGCCCACGACCGTATGGCGCACGTCTGCTGCCGACGCGGCGAATACAGCCGTCTCCGCGCCGAGCCGTGGAAGCGGGCCTGCCGTCCTGACCGAGTCGAGCGCGATCGTCGTGAAGTCGGCGAGCGCGCCCGGTTCCAGCGTGCCCGCCTCGTCCCAGCCGAGGGCCGCGTGGCCGTCGGCCGAGGCCGCCCGCAGAAGGGCCGCCGCCGGCCAGTGACCCCGTGTACGGGTGCGCAGCCGCTCGTTCAGCTCCATCGCGCGCGCCTCTTCGAGGAGGTCGACGACGGCGTGGCTGTCGGAGCCGAGGCAGAGCGGCGAGCCCGCCCGTTGCAGGGCTACGGCGGGACCGATGCCGTCGGCGAGGTCGCGTTCGGTGGTGGGGCACATACAGGTGCCGGTGCCGCTGTCGCCGAGGAGGGCGATGTCGGTGTCGGTGAGGTGGGTGTTGTGCACGCCCGTCGTCTTCGGCCCCAACACCCCGTGTTCGGCGAGGAGTTGGGTGGGTGTGCAGCCATGTGCCGCCTGGCAGGCGTCGTTCTCCGCCGTCTGCTCCGAGAGGTGCACATGCAGCGGGGCCCGCCGCTCCTGAGCCCACCGCGCCACCGTCGCCAACTGCCCGGCTGGCACGGCCCGTACGGAGTGGACGGCCGCACCGATCCGCGCGTGATCCCGGTCCTTGAGAACTGAACAGCGTTCCGCCCACGCCTCCGCCGTGCCGTCGGAGAAGCGGAGCTGGTGGTGGTTGGGCGCCTGGTGCTGATCGGGTGCCGGTCCGAAGCCGGCGGAGAGGTAGGCCGTGTCGAGGAGGGTGATCCGGATCCCGGCCTCGGCGGCGGCCTCGATGAGCGCCTCACCCATGGCGTTGGGGTCGGCGTAGGGGGTGCCGCCGGGGGCGTGGTGCACATAGTGGAACTCGCCTACGGAGGTGATGCCGGCGAGGGCCATCTCGGCGTACACCGCGCGGGCGAGGGCGTGGTACGTGTCCGGGGTCAGCCGGTCCGCGACCTGGTACATGACCTCGCGCCAGGTCCAGAAGGTGCCGGAGCCGACCTGGACGGTGCCGCGCAGGGCCCGGTGGAAGGCGTGACTGTGGGCGTTGGCGAGTCCGGGGATCGTGAGCCCGCGCAGGACTTCCGCGCCGGGCGGCGGGGTGGGGGTGTCGGTGTGCACGGCGGTGATGCGGCCGGCGTGGTCGCTGCCCTCGGTGGCCACAGTCAGGGTCACGCCTGGCTCGACATGCGTGCCGAGCCAGGCGTGTTCGAGCCAGTAGGTCGTCTCCGTCACCTGCGGGCCAGCCCTTCCAGTACGTCGGCGAGCGCGGTCACCCCGGCCAGGCAGTCGTCCTCTGCGGCGTGCTCGGCCGGGGAGTGCGAGACGCCCGTGGGGTTGCGCACGAACAGCATGGCGGTCGGGACGCGTCCGGAGAGGATCCCGGCGTCGTGTCCGGCCCCGGTCCCGAGAACCGGCACCTTCAGGTCGGCTTCCCGGCCCAGGATGCGGGCGATCTCGTCCCGCAGGGCGTGCTCGAACTCGACGACGGGGGTGAAGGACTCGCGGACGACATCGAGTTCGACCCCGTTGGCCCGGGCATGCTCACGGGCCGCTTCCTCGATGGCGCCGACAACGACGTCCAGCGTCTCCTGGTCCTCGGCGCGGGAGTCGAGCCAGCCGCGGACGAGGGAGGGTATGGCGTTGACGCCGTTCGGCTCGACGGAGATCTTGCCGAAGGTGGCGACGGCCCCGGCGAGCCTCGCCTCGCGCCGGGCCGCGAGGACGGTCTCCGCGTACGACAGCATGGGGTCCCGCCGGTCGACGAGCCGGGTCGTTCCGGCGTGGTTCGCCTCACCCCGGAAGTCGAACCGCCACCGCCCGTGCGGCCAGATGGCACTGGCGATCCCGACTGCGTCCCCGGACAGATCCAGCGCCCGCCCCTGCTCGACGTGCAGCTCGACGAACGCGCCGATCCGCGCGAGTCGCTCCGGGTCGGCCCCGATGCCCTCCGGGTCGTAACCGGCGGCCTCCATGGCCTGCGGCAGCGTCACCCCGTCCCCGTCGGTCAGCCGCCACGCCTGCTCGACGGTGAGCCGCCCGGCGCTGAGCCGCGAGCCCACGCAGGCCAGCCCGAACCGCGCGCCTTCCTCATCCCCGAAGTTGACGACGGCGAGCGGCTTGTCGAGCCGGGCACCCCTGGCCCGCAGTTCATCAACCGCGGCGAAGGAGGACACGACACCGAGGGGCCCGTCAAAGGCACCGCCATCGGGAACGGAGTCGAGGTGCGACCCGGTGACAACCGCATCCCCTTGCTCCGGATCCCCGAGCCAGGCCCACTGATTCCCGTTCCGGTCCACCTCATAGCCCAGCCCCCGGCTCCGGGCCTGCTGCTCGAACCAGGCCCGACACTCGGCATCGGCCCCGGTCCAGGCGAACCGCCGATAACCACCGGATTCGGGGTGCCGCCCTACGGGCCGAAGCTCCCGCCACATCTCATGAAAGGAGGCACCGCCAGAACCATCGCCCCGTTCTTCAGGCTGTGGGCAGTCGTTCCGCGGGGCGATGGGGGTCCCCCCGCTCGAACGAAGTTGAGGGTGGGGGAGGGTGGGCACAGCCGGGCCCGCAGTCGGCGACGAGACGTCGCCCCTCACCGGAGAGTTGCCGTCCTGGGTCACGCCGGGTCACCTTCACGCATCGGCACCCGAACCCCCCGCTCGTCGGCCACGGACTCCGCGATGTCGTACCCGGCGTCGACATGCCGGATCACACCCATCCCGGGGTCATTGGTGAGCACCCGCCGGATCTTCTCCCCGCCCAGCTTCGTGCCGTCGGCGACAGTCACCTGACCGGCGTGGATGGACCGCCCCATGCCCACGCCACCCCCATGGTGGAGGGAGACCCAGGACGCCCCCGACGCCACGTTGACCATCGCGTTCAGCAGCGGCCAGTCGGCGATCGCGTCGGAGCCGTCGAGCATGGCCTCGGTCTCACGGTAGGGAGAGGCGACGGACCCGCAGTCGAGGTGGTCGCGCCCGATCGCCAGCGGCGCGGCCAGCTCACCGCTAGCCACCATGTCGTTGAACCGCTCGCCCGCCTTGTCCCGCTCCCCGTACCCGAGCCAGCAGATACGCGCCGGAAGCCCCTGGAAGTGCACCCGCTCGCCGGCCATCTTGATCCACCGGTGAAGGGATTCGTTCTCGGGGAAGAGGTCGAGGATCGCCCGGTCGGTCTTGGCGATGTCGGCGGGGTCGCCGGAAAGGGCCGCCCACCTGAAGGGCCCCTTGCCTTCGCAGAACAGCGGCCGGATGTATGCCGGGACGAAGCCGGGGAAAGCGAACGCCCGCTCGTATCCGGCGAGTTGGGCCTCGCCCCGGATGGAGTTGCCGTAGTCGAAGACCTCGGCACCGGCGTCCAGGAAGCCGACCATGGCCTCGACGTGCTTGGCCATGGACTCCCGGGCCCGGGTGGTGAACCCGGCGGGGTCCTTCGCCGCGTAGGACGCCATGTCGTCGAAGTCCACCCCCAACGGCAGGTACGACAGCGGGTCGTGGGCGGAGGTCTGGTCGGTGACGATGTCGATGGGGGCGCCCATCGCGAGGAGCTGCGGGACGAGTTCGGCGGCGTTGCCGAGGACGCCGATGGAGAGCGGACGGCGGGCGTCACGCGCCTCCACCGCCAGCTGGAGGGCGTGGTCCAGCGAGTCGGCCTTCACATCGAGGTACCGGTGCTCGATACGGCGCTCGATCGCCCGCGGGTCGCAGTCGACGCAGATCGCGACACCGTCGTTCATCGTCACGGCGAGCGGCTGGGCGCCGCCCATGCCGCCGAGGCCGGCGGTGAGGGTGATCGTCCCGGCGAGTGTGCCGTCGAACTTCTTGGCGGCGACGGCGGCGAACGTCTCGTACGTGCCCTGGAGGATGCCCTGGGTGCCGATGTAGATCCAGGAGCCGGCGGTCATCTGCCCGTACATGGTGAGGCCGAGCTGTTCCAGGCGGCGGAACTCCTCCCAGTTCGCCCAGTCGCCGACGAGGTTGGAGTTGGCGATGAGGACGCGCGGGGCCCACTCGTGGGTCTGCATGACACCGACCGGCCGGCCCGACTGGACCAGCATCGTCTCGTCCTGCTTCAGCGTCCGCAGCGTACGGACCATCGCGTCGAAGGAGCGCCAGTCACGGGCGGCCTTGCCCGTGCCGCCGTAGACGACGAGCTTGTCGGGGTGCTCGGCGACCTCGGGATCGAGGTTGTTCTGCAGCATGCGCAGGGCGGCTTCCTGCTGCCAGCCCAGGGCACTCAGTTCCGTACCGCGCGGCGCTTGGACGGGGCGGGGTCCTGACACGGGTCTGCCTCCTCGCTTTACAGCAACTATTCACATCCTGACTTGATGAATAGAGCTAGTCAATACGGCCGTACGGCCCGCGACGGCGCGCCTCGGGTGTTTGGCTGGACACACTGGCCGTACCGGCTTTGGGAACGACACGACCACGGGGGACGAGATGGGAGACCGGTTGTTCGACACCGACGAGGGCCGCGCCACCCGGCGGGACGACGCCGTGCGGGCGGCCGTGGAGCAGGGGCTGGTCGGCCCCGGCAGCCCGGTCGTCGGCCTGCTGGACGTCACCGGGATCCGGGCCTCGGCGGCGGCGTTGCGGAGGGCGTTCGACGCGGTGACGGCGCCCGGCACGCCCGTACTGCACGCGTTCGCGGTGAAGGCGACGCCGCTGGTACCGGTACTGCGGCTGCTGCGCGAGGCGGGGATCGGCGCGGAGGTGGCGAGCGCCGGGGAGCTGGCCCTGGCGCGGGCGGCCGGGGTGTCACCGAAACAGACGGTGCTCGACTCCCCCGCCAAGACCCCGGCCGAGCTGCGGGAGGCGCTGGCGCTGGGTATCGCGGTCAACGCGGACAATCCGCAGGAGCTGGACCGCATCGACGCGCTCGTACGGTCGGCCACCACCCGCTCCCCGCTCGGCATCCGGGTGAACCCGCAGGTCGGCGGCGGCACGATCGACGCGCTGTCCACGGCGACGGCCACGTCGAAGTTCGGGATCGCGCTACGGGACGAGGGCGCCCGGGAGTGGGTCGTACGGGCGTATCTGGACCGGCCCTGGCTGAGCCGGCTGCACGCGCACACCGGCTCGCAGGGCATGCCGCTCTCACTGATGACGCGGGGGATCACCGAGACGTACGAGCTGGCCGAGGAGATCAACCGGCGGATCGGGCGGCAACAGATCGACACGATCGACATCGGCGGCGGGCTGCCGGTGAACTTCGCGTCGGAGGCGGCGACACCGACGTACGCGCAGTACGCGGGGCTGCTGGCGGAGGCGGTGCCGGGGCTGTTCGACGGGCGGTACGGGCTGGTCACCGAGTTCGGGCGGTCGTTGCTCGCGAAGCACGGGACGGTTCTCGCGCGGGTGGAGTACACGAAGCGCTCCGGCGGACGGCCCATCGCGGTCACCCACGCGGGCGTGCAGGTGGCGACGCGGACGGTGTACGCGCCGGGGTCGTGGCCGCTGCGGATCGTCGCGTACGACGGGAAGGGGCGCGCCAAGGAGGGGCCGCCGGTGGTGCAGGACGTGGCCGGGCCCGCCTGCTTCGCGGGGGATCTGCTGGCGGAGGAGCGGGCGTTGCCGCTGTTCGAGCCGGGGGATTACGCGGCCGCGTTGGACACCGGCGCGTACTACTTCGCGCATCACTATGCGTACAACTCTCTGCCTCGGCCCGGGATTTATGGGTACGCCCCCGGCGAGGGGGAGATGCGGTTCGCGATGGTACGGGCGCCGCAGACCGCGGAGGAGATCGTGGCGGAGGCGGGCGGAGGGGAGATGTCGGGGCTTCTGGGGCTTTGACGGGCGCCTCAGAGCTCGGGGGGACTGTCGCGTGGCGGCCTGTGTGTTGTTCGTGGCTTGTCGCGCAGTTCCCCGCGTCCCTAGGTGATGGGGGCACTCGGGAGTGCCAAGCGCTCTCATTTGCGCGCCCCTCAAGCCCCCCAGAATGGGTGAGGGTCGGCGTCGCGTCCGACCGCCGCCATGCGGTTCGACCGCATATCCCCACCTCAGCGCGTCGGCACTTTATGCGGGCCTCAACCCGCCTGAAAACCAGTCAAGTCGACCCACCTTAGTCATGCGTCGGCATGTTCCGCTGGAAAATGCCAGATTCCTCACTCCTCGCGCACACGTTGCGTAGCGTCTGTGTCACTCAGCCGAACCGCAGGCAGGAGGGGAGCCACGGTGCCCGGAATCGACGAGTGTCTGGTGGAGGCCATGAGGCTGCCCGGTGCCCTGGGCGCCGCGGTGGTCGACTGGACCAGCGGACTGGCACTGGGCACGGTCGGGGAGGCACCCGGCGGTGACCATGAGACGACGGCGGCCGAGGCCGCGGAACTGGCCCGGCTCGCGGCGGAGCACCGGGCGTTCGCGCCGGAGGAGGGTTCCGACTGGTCCGGGGCCGGCCTGCCGGTCGAGGACCTGATCGTCAGCAACCGGGACACGTACCACGTGCTGCGGTTCGTGCGGACGACGTTCGACAGCAGTGTGTTCCTGCATCTGTGGCTGGCCCGTACCGACGGCAACCTCGCGCTGGCCCGGATCCGGCTCGGCGAGATGGCGGGACGGCTGGTGCTGACATGAGCGTGATCACCACACCCGCGCCCCAGCTGCCCATGCGTGGGGCCCAGGCACGCCACGCCGTCTCGCCCATGCTGAAGCGGCTCGCCGCCGAGCGTGCCACCGGCGTACTCCTGCGGGAGTGCGGCTCGCTGTATCTGTCCGACGGCGAGGTCGTGCACGCCGAGAGCCCCCGGTCCCCGGGCCTCGACGTGCTGCTCACCACCGGCGGCATCCTCGACTCCGAGGGCTGGCGCGAGGCGGTCGACACGGCCGGGGCCGGGCTGCGGGTCGGGCGGTTCCTCGTCGACAGCGGCCGGGTCGCCCGCGGCGCGCTGGAGCTGTGCCACTCGGGGGCGTTGTTCGACGCCGCGTACTTCGTGCTCGGCCCGAGCAGCGCTCCGGCCAGCTTCCGGTACGGGGCCGCCCACTGGCTCGGGCCGATCCGCCCGGTGCCGGTGGCCACGGTGGAGCGTGAGGCGCTGCGCCGCCGCGACCTGCTGCACCGCATCTGGCCCGACCCGGCGACGGACGACGCCCCGCTGATCAGAACGGTCGGCCTCGCCGTCCCACCGGTCCCGGCCCGCCAGGAAGCCGTACTCGGCCAGGTCAACGGCTTCCGCACGGCAGCCGACATCTCCCTGACCCTGGGCCGCCCCACCTTCCACACCCTGGTGGACATACGCCGCTTGGCGGCAGCGGGGCTGATATCGACCGCGCCATCGAATACCGCCGAACCCGCACCCGGCGACGAAGCACCAGCCCCCACCCACCATTGGCCGCTCACCGTCACCGACCCCGACATCGCCCTACTGCAAAGGCTCAGGGATGCGCTGGAGGCCCTTTGAGCGGCAGCGGGAGCGTCCCGCCGAGAGGAGACCGCTCATGGCCGCGGAGGCCGAAGTCCTGGACGAACTGCACCGGTTGAGGACCCGTATACCCCAGTTGACCGGCGCGCTCGCGGCCAGCGTGGACGGGCTCGTCCTCGCCCACGACACCCCGGGCGTGGAAGCGGAGAGCGTGGCGGCCCTCACCGCCGCCGCGCTGGGTGTCGCCGTACGCATGACCGACGCGACCGGCAGCGGCGACCTCCGCGAGCTGCTCCTGCGTGGCGAACACGGCTACGTGGCGACGTACGCGGCGGGCCCCTCCGCCGTGCTGACGCTGCTGGCCCAGGACCGCGTCAACGTGGGCCGACTGCACCTGGAGGGCCGCCGCGCCGGCCACCGCATCGGCGAACTCGTGGCCGCGGCACCACGCCCCGCCGACCGCTCGGCGACCACCATGTCCACCCCCACGGCCCTGACCCCGGCCAAGGCCACGGTCAGGTCCACCCCACCCCGCCGCACTCCCCGTCCCCCCACCCCCCGCACCGCACCACGAACCACACCCAACGCCAACGCACGTACCACCAGTGAGAGTTGAGAGGAAACAGCACACCATGGCCAACACCGAGACCGCGTTGAAAGAGGCCCTCGCGTCCATCGAGGGCGCGACCGGCGCCGCCCTCGTCGACTACACCAGCGGCATGGCACTGGGCACGATCGGCGGCAGCAAGAGCTTCGACCTCACCGTCGCCGCCGCCGGCAACACCGATGTCGTACGCGCCAAACTGCGCACCATGGAACACCTCGGCCTCAAGGGCGAGATCGAGGACATCCTGATCACCCTGTCCGACCAGTACCACCTGCTCCGGCTGCTCACCGGCCGCGGCGGCAACGGCCTCTTCCTCTACCTGGTCCTCGACTCCAAGCGGGCCAACCTGGCCATGGCCAGGCACCAGTTGAAGAAGATCGAGGCGGAACTGGAGGTCTGACGTCCATCGGGCGGCGCACCCCCATCTCGGGGGCGCCGCCCGCAACCGCACAACCGTACGATCACCCTCGGCCGGTCCTCCGCTACCGTGTCCCGCCGGAACGGAGAGAGGGAGACGGCGGCTGTGCGAAGAGCGGTGAGAGGGTGGGTGCCGGCCCAGGTGGTCCTGCTGGCCGGGCTGCTGACGGGCTGCTCGGAATCGACGGTGGGCGACGCGGAGTCCTCGCCCTCGGTGAACGCCTCCGAGTCGGCCAGGCAGGCCGAAGCGACCGAGGCCGTCGAGAGCGGCGGCACCGTCGGCCCGGCCGGTTCCGCCTGCGAACTGCCGGTCACGTTCGACACGGCCGCGAAGTGGAAGCCGGAGGCCATCGATACCGCGCCCGTGGAGAGCGGGAACGAGATCGCCGAGGAGCTGGCCGAAGGTCTGCTCCACCAGGGCCCCTTCACCGCCGCGTGCGAGATCGACGCCAAGCCCGCCGGGAACATCGGCTTCATCCGCGTCTGGACCGGCGAGGCCGGAGCGACAGAGAAGGACGCGGAGGCGCTGCTCAAGGAGTTCGTGGCGGCCGAGGGCAACACGAGCAAGGCGCGGTACAGCGACTTCTCCTCGGACTCCGACGTCTCCGGCGCCGAGGTCCAGTACCTCTACACCAGCGAGGTCCTGGAGGAGACCAAGAAGGAGCGGGCCTTCATCGCCGTCACCCCCGCGGGCCCCGTCGTCGTCCATCTCGGCGGCTTCGACACGGCCGAACACGAGGCGATGCTCCCGGCGTACGAACTCGCCAAGCGGACCCTGCGCACCACATGAGCCCCGCCCCCTACGCACCACATGAGCCCCGCCCCCTACGCACCACGTGATCGCCGCGCCCTGCGACGCACCACATGAGCCCCGCGAGCCCCTCCCGCGCCTCATGAGCCGTGCCCGTGCCTCCGAACCTCTGGTGAAGCTCTGAGAATCGGTTGCCCACGCATCCACGGACCGGGACCGGGCAGAACTCCCCCGGACGGATCACCGTCGGATC
The DNA here is from genome assembly GCF_002214185.1 of Streptomyces capitiformicae. Lineage (NCBI taxonomy): Bacteria > Bacillati > Actinomycetota > Actinomycetes > Kitasatosporales > Streptomycetaceae > Streptomyces > Streptomyces capitiformicae. The sequence continues at coordinate 7,032,784 of NZ_CP022161.1, forward strand.
ACCGATCGGGGGAGGTTCTGATGTCCACCACCGAAACGACCGCCGGAGCGCCGACGCCCGCCGAGGAGACCGGCCTCAAACGCGTGCTCGGCCCCAAGCTGCTGATCCTCTTCGTGATCGGCGACATCCTCGGCACCGGTATCTACGCGACGACGGGCAAGGTCGCCGGGAAGGTCGGCGGAGCCCTGTGGCTCCCCTTCGTCATCGGCTTCGTCGTGGCGATCCTGACGGCGGCCTCGTACGTGGAACTGGTCGGCAAGTACCCGAAGGCGGCCGGGGCGGCCCTCTACACCCAGAAGGCCTTCAAGCTGCCGTTCCTGACGTTCATCGTCGCCTTCATGGTGATGTGCTCGGGCCTGTCGTCGGCGAGCGCCGCGGCACGGGCCTTCAGCGGCGACTACCTGAGCGAGCTGACGAACGACGCGCTGCCGCCCACCCTCATCGCCATCTCCTTCATCGTGCTGCTCGCCGCGCTGAACCTGCGGGGTGTCTCCGAGTCGGTCAAGACGAACGTGGTCCTGACCCTTGTCGAGCTGACCGGCCTGGTGATCATCCTCGCGATCGGGGCGTGGGCGGTCCTCAGCGGCGACGGGGAGCCGTCCCGGCTCACCGAGTTCGAGGCGAGCGGCACGGGGTACGCGCTGATCACCAGCGTCCTGGGCGCCACGGCCCTCGGCTTCTTCGCCTTCGTCGGCTTCGAGGACTCGGTGAACATGGCCGAGGAGACGAAGGACCCCGTCAGGACGTTCCCCCGCGCGATCTTCATCGGCGTGGCGGTGACCGGCACGATCTACGTCCTGGTCGCCCTGGTCTCGTCCCTCCTCGTCGACCACAGGACCCTGGAGGGTTCCAGCGGGCCGCTCCTCGAAGTGGTGAAGGCCGGCGGGGTGGACTTCCCGCACAAGCTCTTCGCCCTCATCGCCCTCTTCGCGGTCACCAACTCCGCGCTCATCAACATCATGATGGCCTCGCGGCTCTGCTACGGCATGGCCAACGAGCGCATCCTGCCGCGTGGCATGGCCCGCGTGCTCCCCCGCCGCCGCACCCCCGTCGTCGGCATCGTCTTCGTCACCATCCTCGCCATCGGCCTGGTCTCCACCGGCGAGATCGAGGGCCTCGGCGACACCACCGCGTTCCTCCTTCTCTGCGTCTTCGCCGTCGTCAACATCGCGGTCCTCGTCCTGCGCCGGGACCGCGTCGACCACGCCCACTTCCGGACGCCGACGGTGTTGCCGATCCTCGGCGCGGTAACGGCCCTGACCCTGGCCAGCCCCCTCGCCGACCGCCCGGCCGACGTGTACATCCGTGCCGGGGTTCTCTTGGCCATCGGGGTCGGCTTGTGGGCGGTGAACAAGGTGATTCTGCGGGTGCGGGGTGAGTGAGCCGCGGGAGAGCTCGGGGGGTGGGGTTGTAGGGCGGGTGCGGGTGGGTTGTGGCTGGTCGCGCCCCGCGGCGGAGCCGCATATCGATACAGCCCCGCGCCCCTGAAAGACACGGCCCCTGCGGCGTATGCGCGCCAACATCGGCATCCGCCGCCGCCTCGCCCCACTCCTCGACAACGACCGCAACCAGATCGAACTCTTCACGGCTCTCCTGCTCTCCCTTCCCGGCTCGCCGATCCTCTACTACGGCGACGAGATCGGCATGGGCGACAACATCTGGCTCGGCGACCGCGACGCCGTACGCACCCCCATGCAGTGGACCCCGGACCGCAACGCCGGCTTCTCCTCCTGCGATCCGGGACGGCTGTCCCTGCCGACGATCATGGACCCGGTCTACGGCTATCAGGTGACGAACGTCGAGGCGTCGATGTCCTCGCCCTCGTCGCTGCTGCACTGGACCCGCCGCATGATCGAGATCCGCAAGCAGAACCCGGCGTTCGGCCTGGGCTCGTACACCGAACTCCCGTCGTCGAACCCGGCCGTCCTCGCCTTCCTCCGCGAGTGCAAGGACGACCTGGTGCTGTGCGTGAACAACTTCTCCCGTTTCGCCCAGCCCACCGAACTCGACCTGCGCGCCTACGAAGGACGCCACCCCGTCGAACTCATCGGCGGCGTGCGCTTCCCGGCCATCGGCGAGCTGCCCTATCTCCTCACCCTCGCGGGCCACGGCTTCTACTGGTTCCGCCTGCGGAAGGACGCCGTGTAGCCCACCGGAACCCCGGGTGGGCCGGGCCGGTTTCTCCCGGCCCACCCGGGGCACGCAATCAGGAACCCCCGCCCTCGGGGAAAGGACGCGACGCCATGTCGGAAGCCGCCACGCACTCCACTGCGACAAGTCCTGCTCCACCGCCCGCCATGGAGCCGACTCCCGGGCTGCTCCACTCGCTGGAGCCGCTCCTGCGGGAGTGGCTGCCGCGGCAGCGCTGGTTCGCGGGGAAGGGGCGGCCCGTCACCGGGTTCAGTCTGGTGGCGGGGACGGAACTGCTGCCGATGGGCAGCGGCGCGAAGGCGGGGCTGCTGCATCTCCTCGTACGCGCCCACCAGCCGCTGCTGCCGTCCCAGGGCGCCGCCGCCCACCCCGGCCCCGGCGACTGCTACCAGCTTCTGCTCGGCGTACGCGCGGCCCTGCCGCCCCGGCTCGCACCCGCCCTGATCGGTCATGTGGCCGAGGGGCCGCTGGCCGGGCGGACGGTGTACGAAGCGCTGCACGACCCGCGCCTCGCGGACGTGCTCCTGGAGGCCCTGCGGTCGCAGACGCGCATAGGCGATCTCCGCTTCTCACGGGACATGCGGCACGACATACAGGAAGGCCTGGTCCCGCGTCTGGTGACCTCGGAACAGTCCAACTCCTCGATCGTCTACGGCGATACGTTCATCCTCAAGCTGTTCCGGCGAGTCGTGTCCGGCGCCAACCCCGACCTCGAACTGCCGCTGATGCTGTCGCGCGAGGGGTGCCCCCGGGTGCCGGCGCCGGCGGCCTGGATGGTGGCGGACCTGGGTTCGGACGCCAACCCCGGCACGCATGTCCTCGGGGTGCTCCAACCGTTCCTCCAGGGCGCGGCGGACGGCTGGGAGCTGGCGCTGAGCATGCTGGCCAAGGGCGAGGACTTCGCCGCCGAGGCGCGGGCGCTGGGGCGGGCGACCGCCGAGGTGCACACCGCGCTGACCCGGGCCCTGCCCACGGCCACGCTGGGGCGGCCCCAACTGGAGCTGCTGGTCGAGGGGATGACGGAACGGCTGGAGGCGGCCACCCAGGCCGTGCCCGCCCTCCGTCCGTACGCGCCCGGCCTGCGCTCGGCGTTCGAGGCGCTGTCGGACCTGGCCGCCGAGGGCCGTACCTGGTCGGCCCAGCGCATCCACGGCGACCTGCACCTCGGGCAGTGTCTGCGCTCCCCCTCCGGGGAGTGGTCGCTCATAGATTTCGAGGGCGAGCCGTCGAAACCGCTGGCCGAGCGCCGGATGCCGCAGCCCGTCGTCCGCGACATCGCCGGGATGCTCCGCTCCTTCGACTACGCCGCCCACTCCCTCCAACCGCCCGCCACCGACTGGGCCTCCACCTGCCGCGCCGCGTACTGCTCCGGCTACGCGGACGTCGCCGGGACCGATCCGCGCACCGATCCCGTACTGCTGCGCGCCTACGAGACCGACAAGGCGGTGTACGAGGTCGTCTACGAGGCCCGTCACCGCCCCGACTGGCTACCGGTACCGCTGGCCGCCGTCCACCGCCTCGCCACCGACCCCTGCACCGACATCCCCTGACCACCTGTCGCACATCCCCCGTACCGCCGAGGAGGCCGTCCCTGTGACTCCCGTCCCGCCGTCCGACGACAGCACGCAGAACAGCAGCACCGCCGCCGAGGGGCCCGCCCCGGCGAAGAAGACGGCCGCGCAGAAGACGGCCGCAAGGAAGACGGCCGCGACGAAAACCGCGACGAAGAAAGCGACGGCGAAAAAGACGACGGCGAAGAAGACAACGGCGAAGAAGACAACGCCGGCCGAGACGGCGAGGACGGCGCAGAAGGCCGACGGGGGCACGGCAACAGCGAAGAAAGCCACAGCGGGCAAAGCCGTGGCGAAGAAGGTGGCCGAGGGCGCGGGCGCGGTGAAGAAGGCCGCCGCCAAGAAGGCTCCTGCCAAGAAGGCTGCCGCGGAGAAGGCTGTGGCCAAGAAGACTGCCGCGGAGAAGACCGTGGCGAAGACGGCGGCCACCAAGAAGACGGTGGCCAAGAAGGCCGTGGCCAAGAAGAGCACGGTCAAGAAGACCGCCGCGAAGAAGACGGCGAAGGTGGTGAAGCCGCGCAAGGTGACGGAGAAGGCGACCCTGGCCCCGACCGTCCCACCGGCCCCACCGGCCCCACCGGCCCCACCGGCCCCACCGGCCCCACCTGCTTCCGGAACGACCGGAACCGACCCGGTGGTCCCGGCACCGGCCGACGCCGAGCGCACGGTTCCCCAACCCCGAAGCGGCGAGCCGCCCGTTCCCGAGCCCCCGGCCAACGAGTCACCGCTCCCCGAACCCGCCTTCTCCCCCGCCATGGACGGCGATGATCGCGAGCGACTCGTTGCCGGTACGCATCACGCGCCGCATGCCGTGCTCGGGGCGCATCCGGCGCCCGGGGGTGTGGTGTTCCGGGCGTTCCGGCCGTACGCGCTCGCGGTGAGCGTGGTGGTGGGGACGTTGCGGGCCGAGTTGCACGATGACGGGGGCGGGTTCTTCTCGGCGTTGCTGCCGTTGCGGGAGGTGCCGGCGTCGTACCGGCTGCTGATCTCGTACGAGGGGAGCGAGCAGGAGACCGAGGACGCGTACCGTTTCCTGCCCGCGCTCGGGGAACTGGACCTGCATCTGATCAACGAGGGGCGCCACGAGGAGCTGTGGCGGGCGCTCGGGGCCGAGCCGATGACCCACCAGGGGGTGACCGGCACCCGCTTCACCGTGTGGGCGCCGAACGCGCGCGGCGTACGGCTGGCCGGGACCTTCAACTTCTGGGACGGCTCCGGGTTCCCGATGCGGGCGCTCGGTTCGTCCGGGGTGTGGGAGCTGTTCGTGCCCGGGATCGGCGAGGGCGAGCTGTACAAGTTCGAGATCACCCGGCCGGACGGCTCGAAGACCCTACGGGCCGACCCGCTGGCCCGCCGCACGGAGGCTCCGCCCAACACCTCCTCCGTCATCCACACCTCGACGTACGAGTGGGGCGACGCGGAGTGGATGACGAGGCGGGCGGAGATCCCCGCGCACGAGGCGCCGTTCTCCGTCTACGAGGTCCATCTGCCGTCCTGGCGACCGGGACTGACCTACCGCCAACTCGCCGAACAGCTACCGGCGTACGTCTCCGACCTCGGCTTCACCCATGTCGAACTGCTGCCCGTCGCCGAGCACCCGTTCGGCGGCTCCTGGGGCTACCAGGTCACCGGCTTCTACGCGCCCACCGCCCGTCTGGGCACCCCCGACGACTTCAAGTACCTGATCGACGCCCTGCACCGGGCCGGGATCGGGGTGCTCATGGACTGGGTGCCGGCCCACTTCCCACGTGACGACTGGGCGCTGGCCGAGTTCGACGGGCGTCCGCTGTACGAGCACGAGGACCCGGCGCGGGCCGCGCACCCCGACTGGGGAACGCTGGAGTTCGACTACGGGCGCCGTGAGGTGCGCAACTTCCTTGTGGCGAACGCCCTTTACTGGTGCGAGGAGTACCACATCGACGGGTTGAGGGTGGACGCCGTGGCCTCCATGCTCTACCTCGACTACTCGCGCGAGCCGGGTCAGTGGACGCCGAACGAGCACGGCGGCCGGGAGAACCTGGACGCGGTGGCCTTCCTGCAGGAGATGAACGCGACCGTGTACCGGCGGGTGCCGGGCGTCGTGACGATCGCCGAGGAGTCCACGGCCTGGGACGGCGTGACCCGCCCGACGCACGTGGCGGGCCCGGGCGGCTTCGGGGGCCTGGGCTTCGGCCTGAAGTGGAACATGGGCTGGATGCACGACTCGCTGGGCTATATGCAGCGCGAGCCGGTGCACCGCAAGTACCACCACAACGAGATGACGTTCTCGATGGTGTACGCGTACAGCGAGAACTACGTCCTGCCCATCTCCCACGACGAGGTGGTCCACGGTAAGCGGTCCCTGGTGTCGAAGATGCCCGGCGACTGGTGGCAGCAGCGGGCCAACCACCGCGCCTACCTGGGCTTCATGTGGGCCCACCCCGGCAAGCAACTCCTCTTCATGGGCCAGGAGTTCGCCCAGGGCGCGGAGTGGTCGGAGGCGCACGGCCCGGACTGGTGGCTCCTCGATCCCGCGTACGGTGCGGAGGCGGACCACCGGGGCGTACGCGACCTGGTCCGCGACTTGAACACCACCTACCGCCGCACCCCCGCCCTCTGGCAACGGGACACCCAGCCCTCGGGCTTCTCATGGATCACGGGTGACTCCGGGGACGACAACATCCTGGCGTTCCTCCGCTACGACGCCGACGGCACGCCTCTGCTCGCCGTCTCCAACTTCAGCCCCGTCGTCCGCCAGGACTACCGCCTCGGCGTCCCCGACGACGTCCCCGCCTGGCAGGAAATCCTCAACACGGACGCCGCCCGCTACGGAGGCAGCGACGTGACCACCCCCGACACGGTAAAACCGGACCCCCACCCCCACCACGCCCACCCCGCCAGCATCCGCCTGACCCTGCCCCCTCTGGCCACGACCTGGCTCCGCCCGGCCTAGGTTTCCTCGCCCCCGTCGCCCCTACCCGTCCCATCCCCAGGGGCTGCGCCCCTTCGACCCCCGCATCAGAGCTCGGGTAGATGGGGTTGGTTGGCGGCTGCGGGCTGTTTGTGGTTGCTCGCGCAGTTCCCCGCGCCCCTTTTAGGGGCGCGGGGAACTGCGCGACAAGCCCCCACCCAGCCGCAGATCGGGGTCGAAGGGGCAGCGCCCCTGGGGGTGGGACGGGTAGGGGCGGCGGGGGCGGAAAAGGTGCCCGGCAGCCGTCAGTCGGCCTTCCGCCCCCCGAACATCAGCCTCCGCAAGGCCCCCAGCAACCGACTCGGCTGCCGCGAGGGCACCGCCTCCGCGAGGGCGACCGGGGTCACCGCGTTATCGCTCCCCCGCGCGGGCGGCACACGCACCGCCTGACTATGCGCGCTCAACTCATACCGCACCGGCAGCAGCCGCAGCCCACGCACCACAGGCCCCGCCCGCCAGGGCAACTGATCCAGCGGCAGAGTGAGCTCCGCACGGGCGAAGTGCTCGAACACCCGCCCCACCGCGGTAGACACGATCGTCCCCGCCAACTCCCGCGCCGCACTGGGACACTGATGCGGACCGGCCCCCCACGCGAGATGCGCCCGCGTGCTGACCGCGGAGTCGACGAGGTGGGAGGTCCCGGCGGTGATCAGATCACGGTGCGCGGCCGCGACGGACGGCGACACGATGTCCCCACCCCTGATCCAGAAGTTCCCCAGCCGTACATCACGCGCCGCGAACCGGAAGCACAGGTTGGCGGTGGGCGGATTGACCAGCGCCGCCCGGTTGACCGTTTCGCCGATCTGCCCGGCCGACAGACTCCGCCGGACGGTCGCGTTGCCGCGCAGCACTTCCAGCAGGGTGTTGCAGACCATGTTCCCGGTGATGTCGTTGAGATAGACCGCGTTCATGAACAGCTCACGGCCCAACTGCTCATCGCTCAGCGAGGGGTCGGCCAGCAGCATGTACGAGGTCAGGTCCTCCCCGGGACGGAAGCGCCGATGCGCCGCCAGCCGGGTCATGGCCCCCAGCGCCCGCTCGGTCGCCGGGCCCGCGTCCGGCCCGCCGTCCAGCATCCGCCACATTTCCATGACCATCTCGTCCCCCAGTTCGACGGGGCACCCGAACAGCTTGGTCGTGACCATGAGGAGCAACGGCCGGGTGTACTGCGCCGCGAGATCGGCGAAGCCACTCGTGCCGGACTCCGCCGCGAGCATGGCGATGAGTTCGTCGGCGTACTTCGCGACGGCGGCCCGCAGCTCCCACCCCTCGGGGCTGTGCCCGTCCTGGAAGGGCCGCATCGCCGAGTGGTACGCCAGCCGGGCGTGCCGGTGTTCGTCGTCGTCGAAGAACATGGTCTGCCGGACCTCGTACCCGGCGAGCAGCGGCCAGTCCTGCGGCAGTCGCCCCTCCGCCCGGGCCCGCCAGTGCCGTACGTCCCGCCGCCAGACACTGTCGTTGCGCAGGACCTCCAGCACCTCGCGGTAGTCGAGGACCAGCCACACCGGCACGCCCATCAGCCCCACCGGCGCCACCGGGCCGTACATACTCCGCAGTCGCTCGTAGACGCTGCCCGGGTTCACATCGAACTCCGAGGTCAGCAACGGCTCGACAGGCAGTGATTCCAGCGTGGGGCTGCCTGCCGGAGCGGCCGCGAACGGATGAGTTTCCATGACCGACACGCATACCGCATCACACATACACGAGCAGTGACGATGACGTGAACTGTTACGGCTTGGTGATCCCTGATGCACCTGTGGTGACGGTGACGCGGCCGGCTCCCCACCGCACTCGGTATCAGGTCACCGTCAACGACTCCCCCAACGCCGGCGGCAGCCCCTCCGCGTGTACGACGCCCAGCGCCTGCGTCGCCCGCGTGAGCGCCACGTACAGGTCGCTCGTACCGAAGCGCCCCGGCTCGACGACGAGCACCGAGTCGAACTCCAGTCCCTTGGCCTGCCGGGGGTCGAGGAGCACGACGGTCCTGGTCAGATCGGGCTCCGCCCCGGCCGTCACCCCGTCCAGCCGTGCGGCGAGCGCCCGGTGCAGTGCGCGCGGCGCGATGACCGCGAGCCGCCCTTCGGCCGGGGTGAGTTCGGCTACCGCCTTGGCGACCTCGGCGGGCAGCTCCCGGGCGGCCGCGTGCCGTGCCCAGGGCCGTACGCCCGTCGACCGCACCGAGCTCGGCGGTTCGAAGTCCGGCACCTCGGCGCGTACGACACCGGCCGCGACCTCCATGATCTCGGCGGGGGTGCGGTAGTTGACGCCGAGCCGGGTGTGCTCCCAGCGGTCCTCGACGTACGGGGCGAGGATGTCGGCCCACGAGCCGACGCCCGCGGCCTCCGCCGTCTGGGCCGGGTCTCCGACGAGGGTCATCGAGCGGGTCGGCGAGCGCCGCATCAGCAGCCGCCAGGCCATCGGCGAGAGTTCCTGTGCCTCGTCGACGATGATGTGCCCGAACGCCCAGGTCCGGTCGGCCGCCGCCCGCTCGGCCGCGCTGCGGTGGTCATCCTCCTCGTGCCGTTCGGCGAACCGCTCGGCGTCGATGATGTCGTGCGCGGACAGCACCTCGGAGCCGTCGCCGTCGGGATCACTGCCCTCCCGGTCCTCGAACTCGTACGTCCGGGAGGCGTACGACACGTCCAGCACGCCCTGCGCGTAGGCGATCTGCGTCTCCCGCTCCCGTTCCACTCGGGCCCGCGCGAGCCGGTCGTCCTCGCCAAGGAGTTCGGCGGCCTCGTCGAGGAGGGGCACGTCGGCGACGGTCCACGCGCGCGTGACGGGACGGCGTACGGCGTCGGCGTCCTCCTGAGGCAGATACGCGTCCGGCTCGGCGAGGAAGTCGGCGATCAGCCGGCGCGGCGTGATCCGCGGCCACAACTGGTCGATCGCGGACCAGACCTCGGGGTTCTCGGCCAGCTCGTCGCGGATCTGGGTGATGTCGGAGGCGTCGAGGAGATTGGAGCCGTCATAGGGGTCGGTGCCGATGCGCTCGGCGACCATGTCGGTGAGGGTGTTGAGGATGTAGCCCTCGAAGTGCTCGCGGGCCACGTTGTGCGGGAGCCGCGCCTCGCGGGTGCGCTCGCGGGCGACCCGTACGAGGTCGTCGTCGAGCATCAGGACCTCCCGGTCGTGCTCGATCGTGATCACCGGGTCGGGCAGCGCCTGCCGGTCCCGTACGACGGCGGCGAGCACCTCGGCCATGTCGGCGCGCCCCTTCACCCGGGCGGCCTCCGGGGTGTCGGTCGCAGTGGCGCGTACGCCGGGGAACAGCTCGCCGACCGTCGAGAGCAGCACGCCCGTCTCACCCAGCGAGGGCAGCACCTCGCCGATGTAGCCGAGGAAGGCGGGGTTGGGGCCGACGATGAGGACGGCGCGCTTGGCGAGCAACTCCCGCTGCTCGTACAGCAGATACGCGGCCCGGTGCAGCGCGACGGCCGTCTTGCCGGTGCCCGGGCCGCCCTCCACGACCAGCACACCCTGGTGTGGCGCGCGGATGATGCGGTCCTGCTCGGCCTGGATGGTCTGCACGATGTCGCCCATCCGGCCCGTGCGGGCGGAGTTGAGCGCGGCCAGCAGCACGGCGTCGCCGGTGGGGTCCTCGTATCCGGTGCGGGTCTCGTCGCCGAGGTCGAGGATCTCGTCGTGCAGGGCGGTGACCCGGCGGCCCGAGGTGGTGATGTGCCGACGGCGGCGCAGCCCCATCGGGGTGTGGCCGGTGGCCAGATAGAAGGGACGGGCGACGTCGGCCCGCCAGTCGATGAGGATCGGGGTGCGCTCGGCGTCGTCCTCCCGCAGCCCGATCCGGCCGATGTGATGCGCGGCCCCGTCGGCGAGGTCGAGCCGCCCGAAACACAGCGAGCCGTCGACGGCGTTCAGCGCGGCCAGCAGCCCCGAGCGCTCGGCGACCAGGATGTCCCGCTCCAGCCGCGCCTGCATGGGCGTGTTGCCCTGGGCGAGCGCGTCCGTGACGGAGGTCTCGACGTCACCGCGCAACGCGTCCACACGCGCGTACAACCCGTCGACGAATTCCTGCTCACGCCGCATTTCACGATCTGGAAAGTCGGTGTTTGACAATTCCACTCCCGCCCGGATATACTGTGCTCATTGAACTTCCTCGCGACTCAATCCCCTTGAAGTCGCGAACCATCAAATATACGCAGGGAAATCCCCCGAGCGCAATTGCTCGGGGGATTTCTTGTTAGCGGGGGGCGGATTACAAAACCTCGGCGAGCTCCTCCAACAGCCTCCGCTTCGGCCAGGCCCCCACCATCGCCTTCACCGGCTCACCGCCGCGGAACACCATGAACGTCGGCATGGACAGCACCTTGTACGCGTTCGTCGTCATCGGACTGGTGTCCACGTCCAGCTGCACCACCTTGAGCCGCTCGCCCTCCTCGGCGGCCAGAGCGCTCAGCACCGGCCCCATCTGCCGGCAAGGCGGGCACCAGTCGGCGGTGAACTCCACGAGCACCGGCAGCTCCGCCCCGATCACCTCCGCCGCGAAGTCCGCGTCGGTCACCTCGGCCACACCCGCTGCCCTGATCATCCGTGGATCCCTCCCGGTTCACACCCCGGTTCCGGCCCACCCGGAACCTCCGCCCCGGCCGCCAGCTGTTCCCGGGCCCTCCCCCCTCTCGACTTCGCTCGAGCGGGGGGACCCCCATCGCACTCGCCAACTGCGCCCCGACCTGCGCCCGCACGGACTGCAGCTGCCCGATCAACTCGTCCAGCTCGACCAACTTGCGCCGATAGACCGCGAGCGACGCCGGGCACGAGTCACCCTCCGGGTGCCCGGCCCGCAGACACTCCACCAAGGGCCGCGTCTCCTCCAGGCCGAACCCGAAGTCCTGCAACGTCCGGATCTGCCGCAACAGCCGCAGATCCCTCCTCGTCGTACGACCGATACCCTCCCCCACTCTCGGCTTCGCTCGAGCGGGAGGTGCCCCCATCGCTCCGCCGCGCGGGCAACAACCCCCGCGCCTCGTAGTACCGCAACGTCCGAGTAGTGGTCCCGGCCCGCGCCGCCAGCTCTCCGATCCGCATACGCCGACGGTATGCCTTGACGTCGACGTCAGGGCAACGACCGCCGAGGGGGCCACTCAGTTCCCGGCCGGTACAGGCCCGGGGAGGTGCGGGACCGCCGCGTACGTCCGGCCCGTCAAAAGGAGCAGCAGCGCCCCGACGGGGCCGCTGGCCTCCTCGCCCCGCCCGCGCGTCCACGCGATGTCGGTGGCGAGCGGTTGCACCGGATCTCCCGGCTGATCGCCGCGCGCGGGGACCGGCCGCCCCGCTCAGCCATCTCAAGATGCCCGGCCTGTGGAATTGAATAGGATTCATCCGATTCCACGGAGTCGACCTCGTCAGGGAAAACCCTATCCGACCGAAATACGATTGCATACACATACCCTCACTGATAGCGTCACCCTCGCAATGACCAAGCAATTTCAGAACATGGGGGATTGACTTCGTGAGCATACGAAGCAAAGGGATTTCGACCGCGATCGCCTTCGCCATGACCGGCGCAATGTTCGGTATTGGCACGCAGGCGGCATATGCAGCTCCGGCGGACGTTCGCGCCGGAGCTGATGAAATCTGCACAGTCATGGGGATCGGCAGCGGCGCGGCAGGCCTTACCAAGGCACTGGCCAAGGGAGCGTCGGTGGTAGGTATCGGCGCCAGCGTCGGGTGCTACCTGTACTCGCAAGCGAAGAACGCTACGCCTGAGCAAAAACGAGCAGCCATGACCAAGTCGTACAGGGAGTACCAGGCAAAGAGCGATCTCAAGAAGCTCGAGGCGCTCGGTTATTCTTGCCGGAAAAAGAACAGCGGCGGTGGCGGCGGTGGCGATATCGCCCCCGCTGACGTGACGGTGAAGGTAGGGTTCCGGGACATCAAAATGAAGGGCGTAACATATAAGTGCAGCGCCATCGGGGACTAACCGGTCGCCGCGGCCCGAGCTATGGAGAGCGATTCCTGCTCTCCATAGCGCTGGTCGTAGTGAGCTTGCTGTGGATCACACGAGACATGGCCCAATGGGCGACAGTTATGTGTGGCGCTGGTGCTGTTGGAGGAGCACTGGGAGTGCTCTACTTTGGATGGCGCCACATTCGCTCACGCGGGGAATCGCGATGAGGTTTTTCGGCGAAGTAATCTTCGTGTAGTGAGGTAGCGGCCGTGTACTGGCCCGCCTGGGCCGGACGTGAGCCGGACGTGAGCCGGACGACGCGCGCTCCGGCCAACCTTGCCATGGGCGAACCGCGCAGCGGCCTCCGGTCCGCAGCCGGGGCTCTCGTTCACGTGCATCAAGAACGCGACACCGGATTCGTCCGGCGAAGGTCCAGGACGATCCCGGCGTCACCCTCGAACCACGAGGGTCGACGACCAGCCGTGGTTCTCCAGCAGCGCCATCGCCACCAGTCGGCCGACGGCGATGGCGAGCCCGGCCGTGGCGGTCCACAGGGCTGATCGTCTTGGCGCGTTCGGCACGCGGGAAGGTGGCGGCCGCACGAGGCGGGCCGCGAGGGAGTCGGGGATCCGGCGGAGGCGGTGGCCTGCTCGGTGCTGGCGGTATGGGGCGTCGCCGACCGCTACCGGCTGCTGGTCGTGCTCGCCCGGCACGCGGTCACCGTGCAGGGCATCCGGGAACGGCTCGCTTCCCCGTCCGCCGGGAGAGCATACGGCTGCTGCAGCGCGGTCGGACGAGGGCGTCTTCACCTCACCGCGGTCGGCCCCGGCGCCGGCATGTGTGCACGAGCAGATACTGATCACGCTGGCGGAAGCGGTGAACGACGGTCTGCCGACAGTGGAGGAGGCGGGCGTGCCCTCCTCCCTGGCCACCGGAGTGGTGGCGGGACTGAGCAGTTGATCGCTCTGTGGTTGTGCCGACCGGGCGGCTGAGCGACGGGGGAGCGCCTCAGCCGCCCGGAGTCAGTGACGACCGGGCCCGGACACGGCCCGGAGTCGGTGGAACCGGACACGGCCCGGGGGTTCCCCCCAGGCCGTGTCCGGAGCTCAGGGCCCGGGGGTTCAGGCCTTCGCCAGCTCCTTCTGCCCGTCCTGCTCGGGGGCGTCGGCAGGGGCGCCGGAGACGTGGTCGTCCTGGAGCGTCGCCTCGTCGAACGGGATCTGGCCGGCGAGGACCTGCTCGACGCGCTCCTTGTCGATCTCCTTCGTCCAGGTGCCGATCAGGACGGTGGCGACGGCGTTGCCCGCGAAGTTGGTGAGGGCGCGGGCCTCGCTCATGAAGCGGTCGATGCCGACGATGAGACCGACGCCGTCCACGAGGGCGGGCTTGTGGGACTGAAGGCCACCGGCGAGGGTGGCGAGACCCGCACCCGTCACACCGGCCGCGCCCTTCGAGGCGACCAGCAGGAAGAGCAGCAGCGGGATCTGCTCGCCGATCGACATCGGCGTACCCATGGCGTCGGCGACGAACAGGGACGCCATGGTCATGTAGATCATGGTGCCGTCGAGGTTGAAGGAGTAGCCGGTCGGGACGGTGATGCCGACGACGGGCTTGCTGACGCCCATGTGCTCCATCTTCGCGATGAGGCGCGGCAGCGCCGACTCGGAGGAGGAGGTGGACAGGATCAGCAGGAACTCACGGCCCAGGTACTTGAAGAGCGTGAGGATGTTCAGTCCCGCGACCAGGCGCAGCAGCGCGGCGAGGACGATGAAGACGAAGAGGAAGCAGGTGACGTAGAAGCCGAGCATCAGCACGGCCAGGCTCTTCAGCGCGTCGAGGCCCGCGGAACCGGTGACGGCGGCGATGGCGCCGAAGGCACCGATCGGGGCGGCCCACATGACCATGGCGAGGATGCGGAAGACGAGCCGCTGGATGTGCTCGATACCGCGCAGGATCGGCTGGCCCGCCGAGCCCATGGACTGCAGCGCGAAGCCGGCGAGCAGGGCGACCAGCAGGGTCTGCAGGACCTCCTTCCCAGTGAAGGCGGAGACCATCGTGGTGGGGATGATGGAGAGGATGAACTCGACCGGCGGCAGCGCCTCGTCCGACACCTGGGCCTGACCGGTCTCCTTGATCGCGTCGTTCACCACGAGACCCGTGCCCGGGTCCACGATGTTGCCGACGACGAGGCCGATGCTGAGCGCGACCAGCGACATCACCATGAAGTAGCCGAGTGCGATACCACCGACCGCACCTACCTTCGCGGCCTTCCGTACGGAGCCGATGCCCAGCACGATGGTGCAGAAGATGATCGGCGAGATCATCATCTTGATCAGGTTCACGAAGCCGGTACCGATGGGCTTCAGTTCGACCGCGAAGTCGGGGGCGATCAGACCCACGGCGATACCGAGGGCCACGGCCACGATCACGGCGATGTACAGGTAGTGGGTGCGGTCCCGCTTGGCGGGTGCGGTAGGTGCCGTATCTGTGGTGCTGGCCACGGCTGCCCTCCTCGTCGACGACGTCGTCGGCTCGCTGTTCCGGCGTGCGGCTCACGTCCGGGGGAATTCGGGAGACGGTCTCCCAGGGGTGGGAGACCGTGCATGTTTGGGAGCGGACTCCCGGGTGGGAGCTCGGGGTCTCCCGTACGGGAGACCGGGCTCCCGGCGCTGGGAGTGGGGGACTCCCGGGGGGTGTGGGAGCCGGTCTCCCGGCGGTGGAAGCCGAGGGCTTCCGGAGGCGGGAGCTTGGGGGAGCTCCCGGTGGGTGAGAGACGTGCTCCCAGTGGTTGGGAACCGGCTCCGGTGTGGGGATCCGGCTCCGGTGGGTGGGAAAACCGGCTCTCAGCGGGTGAGAGACGGGCTCCCGGCGGCTCGGGTGTGGGGTCCCGCGTCGGGAGTCGTACTCCCTGTCGATGTCCAGGTGCTGGCCATGTCGATGAGGTGACTATGGCCCGCCGTGTGAGGGCGGTCACCCTTCCGTTCATTTAGTTCACACTGACGCGCCGATGCAGACTGTTGGCATGCTCGTCCCGCCCCTCCTCCGCCCCCGCAGCCTGGCCGGCCAGCTCTTCGCCGTACAGGCGGTGCTGATCGCGGCCGTCGTCGCCGGGTACGCGCTGTTCACGTACGTCAGCGACCGCAGCCAGGCGGAGGAGGCGGCGACCCGCCAGGCCCTGGCCGTCGCCGTCACGGTCGCCGACTCCCCCTCCGTACGGGAGGCGATCCACACCCCCAAGCCGACGAAGCGGCTCCAGCCGTACGCCACCGAGGTGCAGAACCACGCGGGCGTCGACTTCGTGACGATCATGAACTACCACGGCATCCGCTGGACGCACCCTTCCCCCGAGCAGGTAGGCCGGAAGTTCGTCGGCCACATCGAGGCGGCGCAGCAGGGCCGCACCATCACCGAGACCTACACGGGCACCCTCGGCCCCTCCGTCCGCGCGGTCACGCCGATCATGGAGAACGGCGAGGTCATCGGCCTCGTCAGCGCCGGCATCAAGGTCCAGGCGATCAGCGACCGCGTCCAGGACCAGCTGACGGCCCTGGTCGGCGTGGCCGCCGGCGCCCTCGCCCTGGGCGGCGTCGGCACGTATGTCGTCAACGCCCGCCTCCGCCGCCACACCCACAACATGAACGCCGCCGAGCTCAGCAACATGCACGACTATCACCAGGCAGCCCTCCACGCCGTACGCGAGGGCCTGCTGATGCTCGACGGCCAGTACCGGGTGGCGTTGATCAACGACGGGGCGCGGGAGCTGCTCGGGGTGACGGAGGAGGTGGTCGGCCGGTCCGTGGCCGACCTGGGCCTGCCCACTCCTCTGACGGGAGCGCTGCTGTCGTCCGAGCCCAGGGTCGACGAGGTACTCCTGACCGCCGAACGGGTCCTGGTGGTCAACACCTCCCCGGTCTCGGGCGGCCAGCGCCGCGGCACGGTGGTCACCCTGCGGGATGTGACGGAACTCCAGTCCCTGATGGGTGAACTGAACTCCGAGCGAGGCTTCACGCAAGCCCTCCGCTCCCAGGCCCACGAGGCCGCGAACCGCCTCCACACGGTCGTCTCCCTGATCGAACTGGGCAGGGCGGACGAGGCGGTGGACTTCGCGACGGCGGAGCTGGAGCTGGCGCAAGCCCTGACGGACCAGGTGGTGGCAGCGGTGAGCGAGCCGGTCCTGGCCGCCCTGCTCCTGGGCAAGGCGGCCCAGGCGAACGAGCGCGGCGTGGAACTGGTGGTCTCGGACGACAGCCGCATCGACGACGGGCTCCTCCCCGAGTCCCTGCCGGCGAGGGACCTGGTGACGGTCCTCGGCAACCTGATCGACAACGCGGTGGACGCGGCTCAAGGATCGGTAGGGGCGCGGGTGACGGTGATGGCGCACACCGACGACTCCGTACTCGTCCTGAAGGTCGCCGACACGGGCGCCGGCGTGGACCCCGCCCACGCAGAGTTGGTCTTCGAACGAGGCTTCACGACGAAGCCGTCGGGCCCGAACGGGCGGGGCCTGGGCCTCGCGCTCGTCCGGCAGGTCGTACGCCGCCATGAGGGCACGCTGACCGTGTCGGAGGCGGCCGGGGGTGGGGCGGAGTTCGAGGTGTGTTTGCCGTTGCGTACGGGAAATGACTCCGCCGGGGCGGCTGCTCAGCCCACAGATCGATCCGCTGTTCCGTCCGCCGCGCCTGGAGGCGACCGCTCATGACTCAGTCGGACCCCATCAGAGTCCTGGTCGTGGAGGACGACCCGGTCGCCGCCGACGCCCACATGATGTACGTCGGCCGCGTCCCCGGCTTCACGGCGGTGGGCAAGGCCCACACGGGCGCGGAAGCCCGCCGGGCCCTGGACCGCACCCCGGTTGACCTGCTGCTGCTGGACCTCCACCTCCCCGACGTCCACGGCCTGCAACTGGCCCGCTCCCTCCGCGCGGCCGGCTACCACGCGGACGTGATAGCGGTGACGTCGGCCCGCGACCTGACCGTCGTCCGGGAGGGCGTCTCACTGGGCGTCGTCCAGTACGTCCTGAAACCGTTCACGTTCGCGACGCTACGGGACCGGCTGGTGAGGTACGCCGAGTTCCACGCGGCGGCGGGCGAGGCGAGCGGTCAGGACGAGGTGGACCGGGCGCTGGCGACGCTGCGGGCGCCCGGCCCGGCGGCGTTGCCGAAGGGCTTGAGCGCGCCGACGCTGGAGCGGGTGACGGTGGCTCTGCGGGACGCGGCCGAGGGCCTGACGGCGGCGGGCATCGCCGAGGCGGTCGGCATCTCACGGATCACGGCTCGGCGGTACCTGGAGCACCTGGTGGACGCCGGGCGGGCGGCACGGAGTCCGCAGTACGGGCAGGTGGGGCGGCCGGAGCTGCAGTACAGGTGGGTGAAGGGACAGCCGGGATAACCGTGCTTGGTCAGCTGAACGGCCGAGCGTAGACGACGACTTGGACGCCCAGCCCGACAACCGTGAGCGCCTCGACGACGGAGAGACCGACGAGGCCGGGGCTGGTCTTGCCGCTCGCCCAGTAGACGATGAGGCTCGCGAGCGGAACGACGCAGAAGGCGAGCAGATCGATACCGCACTGGATCGCCTTGCGGGAGCGACGACGGGCGTCGGAACGGTGGGCGGTCTCCCAGGCGAAGACCTTGTCGGCGGCCGGGAGTTGGGCGATCTGAGCGACCCGAGGCCCGAGATCGCCCCGCACATACGCCCCTATCGCGGAGATCTTCTCGTCGTTGACGAGGTAGGTCCAGCCGAGCACGACACACACGGGCGGGAGGGCGAGCAGCATGGCGGGCTGCTTGGCCTGGGCCGTCGCGGCGATGACGGCGGCGACGACGGTGAGGGTGACGTAGAGGAGGTTGTCCCGGAAGCCGATACGGGTCTTCTGCTCGTCCTTGACGACCTGGTATTCGGCGAGCAACAACTGCCCGACACTGACGTCGCCGCCGTCCGGCTCCTGCGCCACTGTGCCCCCCATCCCCTGCACGTCCCCTGCACGTCCCCTGGAAGTACCTTAAAGCAGGCACCGATTGGCAGATTTGTCCCGGCAGCACACGGCGCTCAGGGCATGTCGCCGGAACAAATCTGCCAGTTGCCGAGTACCGACAGGGACCGCCCGAAGCCACCCTCGGCCAAGCAGCCGCAGATGCATTGACCTGACTAGACCACCGCCCTTACCGTCACCGGGCACCACCCAAGGCCACAGCGACGTAGCCAGCAGGAGGTCGTGCCCGTGCGCCCCACCGCACCTCTCCCCCGCCGAATCACCCGACTCCCCCGCGTCCCTCTCCTCCTCGCCCTCACGGCCACCGCGGCGACCACACTCACCGCCTGCGGCAGCGGCTCCGGCAGCGACCCGGACACGGTGAAGGTCTCCTACAAGCAGTCCACGGACAACTCGATCCGCGTCCTGGACACCTTCCTCGCCGACATCAAGAAGCAGTTCGAGAAGGCGAACCCGGGCAAGAAGATAGAACTGGTTCCGATCAAGGCCCCGGACTCGGAGTACTACACAAAGGTCCAGCAAATGCTCCGGTCGCCCAAGACGGCCCCCGACCTGGTCTACGAGGACACGTTCCTGATCAACTCCGACATCACGAGCGGATACCTGAAACCCCTCGACGACTACCTGGCCGACTGGAAGGACTGGGACCAGTTCATCGACACGGCCAAGACGGCGGCGAAGGCCGAGGACGGCAAGACGTACGGCATTCCGGACGGCACGGACACCCGGGGCCTGTGGTTCGACAAGGCGATCTTCGAGAAGGCCGGCCTGCCCGCAGACTGGCAGCCGAAGACATGGGACGACATCCTGACCGCCGCCCGCACGGTCAAAGAGAAAGTCCCCGGCGTCATCCCCCTGAACGTCTACACGGGCAAACCCGCAGGTGAGGCCGCCACCATGCAGGGCTTCGAAATGCTCCTCTACGGCACGGAAGCCGCGACGGCATCCGCCTCCGCCTCCGACCCCCTGTACGACGAGAAGTCCAAGAAGTGGAAGACCGGAACCCAAGGCTTCAAGGACGCCCTGACGTTCGTGGAAACGGTCTTCAAGGAAAAACTGGGCCCGGAAGTCTCCGACGCCCTGGACCCGAACATCGCCACCCGAGTCCGCGGCGAACTCCTCCCCGAGGGCAAACTCGCCATCAACCTCGACGGCTCCTGGCTCCCGCAGGACTGGCTGGAGGGAAGCGGCCACGAATGGCCGGAGTGGTCGGAGAAGCTCGGCCTCGCGTACATGCCCACCCAACACGGCCAAGCCCCCGGCAAGGTGAGCATGTCCGGCGGCTGGACCTGGGCGATCCCGTCGAAGTCGGCGAACCCGGACCTGGCCTTCGAGTTCATCAAGGCGATGCAGACGAAGGAGAACGCCCAGAAGTGGTACATCTCCAATTCCGGCATCGCGGTGCGGAAGGACGTGGCGGCCGACCCCGCCTACGTAAAGGCGCAACCCGGAATCAAGTTCTTCACGGACCTCGTCCCGAGCACGCACTACCGCCCCGCGTACCCGGCGTATCCCAAGGTCTCGACGGCAATTCAGGAGGCCATGGAGGGCGTAACGACGGGTGACGTATCGGTCGAGGACGCGGCGAAGCAATACGACGAGGACCTGAAGACGGCGACGGACGACCAGGTGACGGAAGGGTGAGCGCCCGCTCGTCCACCCGCTCCCTCACCCGAGCACTCCCCCGTGCCCTCCCCCTCACCCCCGCCGTCATCCTCCTTCTCCTTTTCCTCGCCGGCCCGATCGCCTACTGCGCCTACATCGCCTTCACCGACCTCCAACTCACCGGCCAGGCCGAGGACTCCTTCATCGGCTTCGAGAACTTCCGCACGGCATTCGGCGACGAGGCATTCCTCAACGCGGTCTGGCTGACGCTCGTCTTCACGGTCATCTCGGCCCTGCTCGGCCAGAACACCCTGGGCCTGGCCCTCGCCGCCCTCATGCAACGCGCCTCAAAACCCGTCCGCACGCTCGTCGGCGGCATCGTCGTAACAGCCTGGGTACTCCCGGAGGTGGTGGCAGGTTTCCTCCTCTACGCCTTCTTCCGCCGAGAAGGCACCCTGAACGCCATCCTGGACTGGCTCCATCTCCCCACCCAGAACTGGCTCTACACGCTCCCGATACTGGCGGTGTCCTTCGCGAACGTCTGGCGCGGAACGGCCTTCTCGATGCTGGTCTATTCGGCGGCCCTGAACGAAATCCCGAAGGAAATCACGGAAGCGGCGGAGGTCGACGGCGCGGGCGGCTGGCGCCGCATGTGGCACATCACCCTCCCGATGATCCGCCGCTCCATCGGCACCAACCTGATGCTCATCACCCTCCAGACCCTCTCCGTCTTCGGCCTGATCTGGGTGATGACAAGAGGCGGCCCCGGCGGCAAAAGCCAAACCCTCCCTCTCTTCATGTACGAGGAGGCCTTCCAGAAAAGCATGATCGGCTACGGCACGGCGGTTGCTCTGCTGCTCCTGGTGGTCGGCTCCCTCTTCTCGGTCCTGTACCTACGGCTGCTGCGAACGGAGGTGTGACCCCCTGTGACCCCTGTGACCCCCGTGACCCCCGTGACCCCTGTGACCCCTGTCGCCCCTTTGCCCCCGAGAACCCGAACTCCCGCCTCCCGCCGGGCCGTCCGCCACCGCCTGGCCGCCGACGCCGGTCTGCTGGTGGTGGCGGCCGCGTTCGTACTCCCGCTGGCGTGGGTGGTCCTGTCGTCCCTGGACGCGCAAGCGGACCTGAGGGTCAAGCTCCCTGACGGCCTCACCTTCGACAACTTCGACGCCGTCCTGACACCGGACATCACCTTCACGCCCCTGCTGAACAGCCTGCTGCTGTGCGGCGGCGGAACGGCTCTGACGGTGGCGTGCGCGGCCCTCGCCGCCTACCCGCTCTCACGGTTCCGTTCCCGCCTCAACCGCCCGTTCCTCCTGACGATCCTCTTCGCGACGAGCCTGCCGATTACGGCGATCATGGTCCCGGTGTACGCGTTGTTCGTTCAGGTGAACTTGATCGACACCATGCAAGGCACGATCTTCTTCTTCGCCGCGTCCCAACTGCCGTTTGCTATTTGGCTGATGAAGAACTTCATGGACGGCGTACCGAAGGAGTTGGAGGAGGCGGCGTGGACGGACGGCGCGTCGTCGTTTCAATCCCTGGTGCGGGTCGTGCTGCCGCTGATGGGGCCGGGCGTCGCGGTGGTGACGGTCTTCTCGTTCGTGATGATGTGGGGGAACTTCTTCGTCCCGTTCATGCTGCTGCTCACACCGGATCAGATGCCGGCGGCCGTGAGCATCAATGAGTTCTTCGGGAATCGGGGGACGGTGGTTTATGGGCAGCTGGCGGCGTTCTCGGTTATTTATTC
This sequence comes from Streptomyces capitiformicae, assembly GCF_002214185.1. Lineage (NCBI taxonomy): Bacteria > Bacillati > Actinomycetota > Actinomycetes > Kitasatosporales > Streptomycetaceae > Streptomyces > Streptomyces capitiformicae. Next base: position 7,054,711 of record NZ_CP022161.1, read on the forward strand.
GACGCCGGTGATTTTGTTGTATGTGGGGGTGGCGAGGCGGTTGGGTGGGGGGTTTGCTTTGGGTGGGGCGGTCAAGGGGTGAGGATTTCATTCGCCGCAGTGCGCGCGGCGGCTGCTTCGGTGGGGGCGTTGGCGCGGGTGTAGGCGTCGGCGGCCTGGAGGTAGTGAGCGCGGGCTTCGGCGGGGCGGTGCGCGTCCTTATGAGCGAAGGCCAGGTTTTGCAGGGTGGTGCCTGCGCGGTACCAGTCCTCGAACTGCTGGTAGATCTCCAGAGCCCTGCCGTGCGCCTCGATCGCTTCCTCCGTCCGGCCCGTGTTCCGCAGGACGGTGCCGAGGTTGTTCCACGTCACGGCCTCGGCGTGGGGGTGCCTGGCGGCTTGGTATAGGTCGCGGGCACGGGTGAGAGCCTCGATCGCCTCCTCCGCAAGGCCTGCCTGTCCCAGGGCACGCCCGACGTTGTTCCACGCGATGGCCTCGCTGCGACGGTCCCCGGCGGCTTGGTATAGGTCGCGGGCGCGGGTGTGAGCCTCGATCGCCTCCTCCACAAGGCCCGTCGCCCGCAAGGCCCCGCCAAGGTTGTTCCACGCGCTGGCCTCCCGGTGGCGGTCCCCGACGGCTTGGTATAGGTCGCGGGCGCGGGTGTGAGCCTCGATCGCCTCCTCCGCAAGGCCTGCCGCTTGCAGGGCGCCGCCGAGGTTGTTCCACGCAATGGCCTCGCGGACGTTATCCCCGGTGTGGTGGGCGGTCTCCCGCGCAGCCCGGCAGACCGTGATCAAGTCATCGAAGTACCGCCGCCAGTGGAGATACACCCCCAGGCATGCGGCTAACCTCCCCGCCGCGTCCGCGAACCGCTCCTCCTTCCCCCACGACACCGCAGCCACCAGCCCGGCCCGCTCCCCGTCGAACCACGCCAACGCCTCCTCCCGATCGCTGAACCGCTCAGGCTCCGGTTTCCCCGGCAGCCACTGCAACCGGTCGTCCGCCGCATCCGCCCACCGGCAGTAAAACTCCAACATCCGCTGCCGCGCAGCCTCCCCCTCCTCCCGCAACCCCACATCCCCCGCCACCACACCCACCCCGAACGCCCGCACCAAGTCATGCAACCGCCACCGCCCACGCCCACTCCCCCGCTCGACGAGGTGCGCACGGGCCAGCGCGTCCAACGTGCGGATCGGCGGCGTGTCCGCCCCCGTCAAGGCGGTGACGACTTCGGTGGTCACCTCGGCCCCCGGAGCAAGCGAAAGCAGCCGCAGCAGCCGAGCCTGGTCGGGCGGCAGCCGCCGGTATGACAGGTCGAAGGCGGCGCGGACACTGCGCTCGCCGTCGTCGAGGTGGACGAGACGGTCGTGGAACTCGGAGAGTTCGGCAGCGAGTTCGGCCACAGGCTTATCCCGATCCAGCACAAGCAACGCCGCCGCGATCTGGAGGGCCAGCGGCAGATGCCCGCAGAAGGCAGCAAGTTCGGCCGCCGGCCCGGTCTCGTCTACGACACGACTGTCGGCCGGATCGGCGATCCGCAGAGCCCGTTCGAGAAGCTCGTACGCCTCCTGCGGCGTGAGCTCGTCCAACGGCAACAGCCTCGCCCCCAGCTGGGGCAACTTACTGCGCGAGGTGACGAGCAACCGATGCCGTACGTCACCCGGCAGCAACGGCCGCACCTGCTCCGGTGAGGACGCGTTGTCGGCACAAATCAGCACCGCACCCCGCTCCCGCCCTCGCTCGGCCAGCACCGACCGGTAGAGCGCCGCCCGCTCATCCGCCCGCACCGGAATATGCTCCGGCTCCACACCCAACGCCCGCAGCAACGCCTCCAGCGCCTGCTCTCCGCTCACCGGATCGTCGTCGTACCCATGCAGATCCAGGAAGAGCGTCCCGCCCGGAAACCAGCCCTTCCCACACGCCTCGTGCGCTGCCTCCACCGCGAGCGCGGTCTTGCCGATGCCACCGAGCCCGGACAAAGCGGCCACCAAGACCATCTCTGGCTCGCTACTGGCCCTGGGATCGAGCGCGTCGAGCAGCGTACGCAATTCGTCTTCGCGCCCGGTGAAGCCCACGGCCGGCGCGGGCAGGGCGTCCAGCGCGGTGGGCGCGGGCCCATGGTCGTGGTACCCCGCGTTAACTGTGAACGGACCGTTGAACTCCCCGCCCTGGAAGTCGAGGTGGTTCCCGCCATACCTAGTCGTCATCTCGCCCGCCGTCCCCCGCACCGAACCCACCACCCGCAAGCATCACGCAGGCAATGCCCCTACCGTACGCCGCACGACCCCACCCAACGCCGGTCCGGAACAACCCACTTGGCAGTACCGTAAATACCGTGCCGGAGACAAAACCCACCACGCGCCCCATGCCCACCGTGGCGGTCCTCACCGCGCTGTCGCTCGAATACGGCGCCGTACTGGACCACCTCACGGACGTCGAGAAGCTCACCCACCCGCGCTACGGCACGAGGGCCAGGCGGGGCAGGCTCCCCGGCACTCCGTGGCGCATCGCGCTGGTCGACATGGGCGAGGGCACCCTCACCGCGGCCACGCTCACGGAGCGCGTGCTGTCGTGGCTGGAGCCCGAGGCGGTGCTGTTCGTCGGGGTCGCGGGCGGACTCAAGGACGACATCGAGATCGGCGACGTCGTCGTCGCGACCAAGGTGTACGCCATCCACGGCGGCAAGCAGACCCCCGACGGTTTCCTGGACCGCCCGGAGGCATGGCGCGCCTCGCACCGCCTGGAACAGGCGGCCAAGGAGGCGCTACGCGGCAGGGCGCACTTCAAGCCGATCGCGGTTGGGGATGTCGTCCTGGCGGACGCCGACTCCGAACTCACCGCCCGCATCAAGCGCACGTACAACGACGCCGTTGCGATTGAGATGGAGAGTTCGGGCGTCGCCCACGCCGTCCACCTCGCCGGCGAGGCAGGCGCCCTGATCATTCGGGGCATCAGCGACAAGGCAAACTCGGACAAGACCACCGAGGACGGCAAGGGCTCCCAGCCTCGGGCGGCCGTGAACGCCGCCGCGGCCGCCGTGGCGGTACTGCGGGAGCTGGAGCCGAGGCCCACGGTGGCCTCCGACCCTCGGGAGGGTCCCTTTCGCAGCGACAACAGCACCGAGAACACCGTCTACGGCGGAGACCACTTCGATTTCCGGGGCAGCACGTTCAACGGGCCCTTCACAGCCAAGTCGGACGGGCGGGACGTGCGGTAACGCCCACCAGGTCCACGGCCCGGTGCCAGTAGCGAGCAGCACCCTCCCACCCCGCCCCCTCGGCTTCACAGGCCGATCCGCAGAACTGGACCGTCTGCTACCCCGCCTCGCCCCCGCCCCGAACGGCGACACGGCCGCGCTCCCCCTCCTCATCTCCGCCGTCACCGGCATGGGCGGCATCGGCAAGACGGCGCTGGCTGTGGAGGCGGCGCACCAGGCCCGCGCGAAGGGCTGGTTCCCCGGCGGCACCCTCTTCGTCGACCTGCGCGGCTACGACGACAACCCGGTTACGGCGGACCAGGCGGTCCTGGCCCTGCTCGACGCGCTTGGTGTACGCGACGCCGACCTGCCGGAGAGGACCGAACGGCAATACGACGCGTACCGCACGCTCCTCACGGCGCGACACGAGCGCATGCTGCTGATCCTGGACAACGCCTCGGACCCGTCCCAGTACCTCCCCCTGCTGCCCGGCACGGACCAACACCGCGTACTGATCACCTCCCGAGACAGCCCGAACGCCCTCCCCATACGCATCATCGACCTCGAAGCCCTCGTGCCGGACGAGTCCGTCGCCCTAGTGACCTGCGCTCTACACGACGCTGACGAACGCGACGAACGCCCGTCCCGCGAACTGGACTCCCTACGCGAACTCACTGCCCTCTGCGGCCACTTGCCGCTTGCTCTCCAAATCGCCGCCGCCATGCTCCGCCAGCGTCGGCACCGCTCCATCTCCTCACTCGTGGCCGAGATCAAGGAGGCCGAGGACCCGACCATCGTGCTCGACAACGGCAGTCCTGGCACAGACCTGTACGGCCGCTCACTCGTCCTCCGGCCTGTCTTGGAGACCTCGTACCGCCGACTGCCACCTGCCCAAGCCCGGTTGCTGCGCCTGCTATCCCTCGCCCCCGGCTCGGAGACAACCACGGAGGCGGTGACTGCCCTGGCCGACCTGGGCACGGAGGCCGCGTCGCTGTCTTTGTTGGAGAACTTGGCCGCCACCCATTTGGTAGCGCCGGTCCAGAGTGGGGAGGGGTCGGCTTCGGTGCTGCGGTGGCAGTTGCATGACCTGGTACGTGCGTTCGCGGTGAGTGTGGTGGCAAGGGATCAGGGTCTACGGAAGGAGGGGGAGACAGCGCGGGAGCGGGTGTTGACGTTCTACTACCGATGGGCGGATGCGGCTGATGACCGGTTGCGGTGGCTGCCGGGGGCGGTGGAACCGGAACGGTTCACGGGCCGGAAGGAGGCATTGGAGTGGCTTGACGGGGAGCGGGCGGGACTGGTGGCAGCTGTGCTGTGGGCGCGCGAGGAGCGCTTCACGGACACAGCAGTGCGGCTGGCCGGATGCCTGGCTCAGTATCTCGACTGGCGGCGGTACTTCGACGACTTGATCACGACCATGCGGGCCGCGCGGGAGGCCACCCACCGTGCCGGGAATGTCTTGGGCGAGTCCATGGCATGGAACAACCTGGGTATCGCCCTACGCAAGGTGGGCCGGAGGGACGAAGCCATCGACGCCCACACCTGCGACCGCGATCTGTGCCAGGCCGCCAAGGACCGACCCGGCGAGGCTGATGCGTGGAACAACCTCGGCAACGCCTTCCTGGAAGCGGACCGGGTGGAGGAAGCGATCAACGCGCTCACCCGCGCCCGCGACCTGCACCAAGTCACCGGGAACCGCCAGGGCGAGGCCGATGCGTGGAACAACCTCGGCAGCGCCCTAAAGAAGGCGGACCGGACGGAAGAGGCGATTAAAGGCCACACCCGCGCCCGCGACCTGTACCGGGTCACCCAGGATCGCCACGGCGAGGCCGTGGCCTGGAACAACCTCGGCTGCGCTCTGCCAAACGAGGAGTGGGAGGAGGCAATCGAGGCGTGCAGCAGGGCCCTGGAGATCTTCCAGGAGTTCGAGGACTGGTACGAGACAGGCCAGACGCTCCACAACCTGGCACTCGCCCACGAGGAGGCCGCCCGCACCGCCGAAGCTCGCGCCCACCATCTCCGGGCCGCCGACGCGTTCACCCGCGCCAACGCCCCGGACCAAGCCGCGCAATCCCGCGCGGACGCGGAGAACCTCGAATAGCGCCCATCCTCACCTCACTTCCGAATACCCCCGAGCCGCCCACCTCGGCAGCACCACCCACATCCGCGTCCCACCCCCAGGCTCCCGAGCCTCCCCAAACCCCCACTCCCCCTTACACGCCCGCACCACGCACCCCAACACCCACAGCGCACCTCTCCTCCGCGCATCGCAAGCCGCCTCCAGCTTCGGATGGCCGTGCCGCCGATGCCCGTCGTAGAGGACCACCTCCAAGTCACTGTTGCGGTAACGCAGCGACAGATACGCCTCCGTGTCCGGCGTGAACTTCCAGGCGCAGGCGACGAGTTCACCCACCACCTGAACCGCTGGGTCGACGATGTCCCGCATCCCGTACGTCTGGAGCACGACCCGGGTGTACGCCCTGGCGATCCCGGGCGACAGCGGCCCGAGGGACATGGTGAGGCGATAGTCCAGGTCCTCGGGATGCGACGGCGGCACGACCTCCGGAACGTCTCCGAACACGGGGCACTTCAGGACGGCAAGCTGTGCGGACATAGGCAACTCCCTTTTCAGCAGGGCGATTTCAGGCCGACGACACGGCTACGCCTTCCCACCACGCAGGCCGTGAGCAACTGGTCACCGACTGTAGGGCAAGCAGGGGAACGTGTGCCACTTACTCACACACATTGCCTCCATGGAGTTGGACCATCACCCCGCGCCCAGTGCAAACTGACCCCGACGACCCACCAGAAGGGGACCCATGCCAACAAGGCCCGCGCCGACGGAACGTCAGAAGCGTCTCGGGGCCGAGCTGCGCAGGATGCGGCTGGCCACCGGGCAGACCACGGAGTACGCCGCCGGGCTGCTCGGTCTGGACCGGACGAAGGTGTCCAACATGGAGGCGGGCGTCCGGGCCATCTCGCCCGAGCGCATCCGGATACTGGCCAGCAACTACGACTGCGCCGACAAGGCATACATCGACGCCCTGGTCGCCATGGCCGACGCACGGAAGCGGGGGTGGTGGCAGCAGTACCGGGGCACGCTGCCCCAAGGACTACTGGACGTCGCCGAGTTGGAGTGGTTCGCCGCGCGGCTGCGCAGCTACCAGACCGTGCACATCCCGGGGCTGCTCCAGCTCGGCGAGTACGCCCGTGCCATCTTCACCGCCGCGCTCCCGCCCCTGCCCAAGTCAGAGGTCGAACTTCGCGTCGTACAACGCCTGCGGCGGCAACAGCTGCTCGACCGTGAGCAGCCCGAGCCCCCGCGCTACACCGCATACATCCACGAGTGGGCCCTGCGCATGCAGTTCGGCGGCCGACGGGCCATGCGCGAGCAGCTCGGCCACCTGTGCGAGTCCTCCGAGCGCGACAACGTCGACGTACGCGTCCTTCCCGTCGAGGCCGGAGCCTTCCCCGGCGCCGGGCACGCCGTCCTCTACGCCGACGGTGCCGTGCCCCAACTCGACACCGTGCAACTGGACTCCGCGCACGGCGGCGAGTTCACTCACTCCGAGGCGCAGCTCGCCAAGTACCGATCGCACATGGAGTGGTGGCACGCCCGCACGCTCAGCCCTCAGGACTCACGCGACCTCATCCACTCCATCGCCCGCCAGCTCTGACCTCGACAACCCGAGAGGGAACCGCCATGCCGGACATCACCTGGGAAGAACCCTTCTGCTCCGAGGGCAACAACTGCTTCCGCCTCGGCACCGACCCCACCGGCAACGCCTACATAGCCATAGCCGGCCACGAGGACACCTACCTCACCGACACCCGCGAAGCCCTCCGCACCCTCATCCGCGACATCAAGGCAGGCAAGGCCGACCACCTGCTCTGACCACCCGCGCTAACCCAGCTTCCCCGGCCGGAACGGCTCCACCCCCACAACCCTCCGCACCCGCACCGGCTCGATCAGAATCATCAGGCGCCGCTCCCCGGGCAGGAGCCACGGATACCGCTCCTCCCCGATGTACTTCCGCGTCAGCCGATCCATGGCCCGTTCCGCCTCCTCCCCCTCGACGAACCGCACCACCCGCCCCCGGATCTCGGCCCGGTCGTACGGATTCCCGGAATCGATGTGGGACAGGGAGACGCTCGGGTTGCGCCGGAGGTTCTCCTCCTTCACGCGCCCCACCGACGTGTTGACCATGACGTACTCACTCTCGCCATCCCTCTCGATGTCCACCCACATGGGTGACACCTGAGGCGCCCCGTCCGGCCCGACCGTCGCCAAGTGCCAGAAGTTCGGCGCGAGAAGGCGCCCACGTATGTGCCCGTCCAGCTTCGTCATACGGTCACCTCTACCCAGAGGTCCCCAGGGATCCGCACTCAGGCCACTTCCACAACACATGCCACAGGAACCGTAGTTTCCTACAATCCGTGATTATGGCTGAACAGCCCGTAGTCACCGCAGCCCCACACCCCTACGTTGTGCGCGTGCACCGACGCTCAGCCCATGAACGGCAGCCCCAGCACCCGACCCCCCACCCACCCCCACCCCCGCCCCCACACCCGCAGCCGGACGCCCAGGCAGCCGCCCCGCCCTTCAACGCCCCGGCAGCTCGAAAACTCCGTATGGCCCTCGGCATGGGACCCGAGCACGTCGCCTACGGGATGCGCACCTCGTACGGGCTCCCCTACGTCACCCCGGACATGGTCAACGCCTGGGAACACGGCATGTTGGCGCCGACGAGCCTCGAACTCACCGCACTCGCGGGCATGTTGTGGTGCTCGCCGGATGAACTCATCGGCACACCCCGGACGTTACGAGAGCACCGCGCGGCGCGTGGGCTCGCCGCCGAGGACGTCGCGCACGCGGTCGGCATCGATCTCTCCCTCTACCTGCGCATGGAGGAGACCGACGAATGGCGCGGCACGGACCGCCAGTCCGCCGCCCTCGCCGACGTACTCGACCTCGCGCTCCCCGACCTCGTCGCCGTCACGGGACGCGAGCCGAAGTTGGTCGAGCTGCTCCACAACGCGGTCACCACACGCTGGCAGGCATACGTACGGCCGACGGCGAAACTCCTGCTCCTCGACAAACGCCTCCTGCAAGACGTCCTCCAGGAGATGCACACCGACTACCAGGACCGAACGACCGCCGGCCGCGAGTACCTGGACCGGATCGTCGACCACTTCTGGACACTGGTCCAGCGAACTTCGTACTAGCTCGTCCCAGGAAGCCCCAGAACCCCTACGAACCCCTAGGGCCCCAGAACCCCTACGAACCCCTAGGACCCCTAGGACCCCTATGAACCCCTAGAACACCGACTCCGCCTCATCCATCCGATCCTTCGGCACCGTCTTCAACTCGGTCACCGCCTCCGCGAGCGGCACCATCACGATGTCCGTCCCGCGCAGCGCGGTCATCCGCCCGTACTCCCCGTGATGCGCGGCCTCGACCGCGTGCCAGCCGAAGCGCGTGGCGAGCACCCTGTCGTACGCGGTCGGGGTGCCGCCCCGCTGGATGTGGCCCAGAATGACCGGCTTGGCCTCCTTGCCGAGGCGCCGCTCCAGCTCGTACGCGAGGGCGGCGCCGATGCCCTGGAAACGCTCATGCCCGAACTGGTCGATCTCGCCGTGGCCGTAGTCCATCGTGCCCTCGGCGGGATGCGCGCCCTCGGCCACACAGACAACGGCGAACTTCTTGCCCCTCGCGAAGCGCTCCTCGACCATCTTCACCAGGTCAGCGGGGTCGAACGCACGCTCCGGCAGGCAAATACCGTGCGCACCCGCCGCCATCCCGGACTCCAGCGCGATCCATCCGGCGTGGCGGCCCATGACCTCCACCACCATCACGCGCTGGTGTGACTCGGCGGTCGTCTTCAGACGGTCCATCGCCTCCGTGGCGACCCCGACCGCCGTGTCGAAACCGAAGGTCCGGTCCGTCGACGAGATGTCGTTGTCGATCGTCTTCGGGACACCGACCACCGGCAGACCGGCGTCGCTCAGCATCCGCGCGGCCGTCAGCGTGCCCTCGCCGCCGATGGGGATGAGTACGTCGATGCCGAACTGATGCGCCATGTCCTGCGCGTTCTCGCAGGCCTCGCGGAGGCGGTCCCGCTGGAGACGTGACGAGCCCAGGATCGTGCCGCCGCGGGCGAGGATGCCGCTGACGGACTCCAGGTCGAGGCTGCGGTAGCGGCCGTCGAGGAGACCGGCGTAGCCGTCCTCGAAGCCGATGACCTCGTCGCCGTAGTGGGCGACCGCTCGGTGCACGACCGACCGGATCACCGCGTTCAGGCCCGGACAGTCGCCGCCTGCGGTCAGAACTCCGATACGCATCGTCCTGTGTCTCCTGATCGTCCTGATCGTCGTGCTCGGTGCTGGTACTTGTGAGCCAGTCCGATTGTTTCACGGCTCACAGGGGGCTGCCGTGCCCGTAGCACCTACCCGCCCGAGCCGCGAACTGACGGGCGCCTTATCCATCGACAAGGGTATTGTCAAGAGGGTTTCCGTCCGCCGCAGCGGTCATTTTCACCCACGGCAATCACACAAACTCAACCATCACACGAAACGGAGAGCACACGTGACGCGCAGCGTGTACGTGACCGGGATCGACCGCGGCGACGGCCGTCAGGTCGTCGAGCTGGGGATCATGGAGCTCCTGACCCGCCAGGTCGACCGGGTGGGGGTGTTCCGGCCACTGCTGCACCACGGCCCGGACCGGCTCTTCGAACTGCTGCGCGCCCGTTATCGGCTCTCCCAGGACCCGGCGACCGTGTACGGCATGGACTACCACGAGGCGTCCACGCTCCAGGCCGAGCACGGTATCGACGAGCTCGTCTCGACCCTCGTCGACCGGTTCCACGCCGTCGCCCGTGACTACGACGTCGTCCTCGTCCTGGGTACGGATTTCGCCGACACCCAGTTCCCCGACGAGCTGGCCCTCAACGCCCGGCTCGCGAACGAGTTCGGCGCCTCCGTCATCTCCGTCGTCGGCGGGCGGAAGCAGACCGCCGAGTCCGTTGCCGCCGAGACGCACAACGCGTACCGGGCCTACGCGGGGCTCGGCTGCGACGTCCTCGCCATGGTCGTGAACCGGGTCGCGCCCGGCGACCGGGCCGAGATAGCCGAGCGGCTCCAGGACTCCCGGCTGCCGCTCCCCGTCCCCTCCTACGTCCTGCCCGACGAGCCCGCGCTCGCCGCGCCCACCGTCGCCCAGATCACCCACGCCCTCGGCGGCAAGGTGCTTCTCGGCGACGACTCGGGGCTGGCGCGTGACGCGCTGAACTTCGTCTTCGGCGGGGCCATGCTGCCGAACTTCCTCAACGCCCTGACCCCGGGCTGTCTGGTCGTCACCCCGGGCGACCGGGCGGACCTCGTCGTCGGGGCCCTCGCCGCTCACAGCGCGGGCACGCCGCCCATCGCCGGTGTGCTGCTCACCCTCAACGAGCGGCCCAGCGACGAGGTCCTCACCCTCGCCGCCCGGCTCGCGCCCGGCACCCCGGTGGTCGCCGTCGAGAGCGGGTCCTTCCTCACCGCGTCCGAACTCTTCTCCATGGAGGGGAAGTTGAGCGCGGTGACGCCGCGCAAGGCGGAGACGGCGCTCGGGCTCTTCGAGCGGTACGTCGACACGGCCGAGCTGCGCACCCGGGTCTCGGCGCCCAGCAGCGACCGGATCACGCCGATGATGTTCGAGCACACCCTGCTCGAACAGGCCCGCTCCGACCGGCGCCGCGTGGTCCTCCCCGAGGGCACCGAGGAGCGCGTGCTGCACGCGGCCGAGGTGCTCCTGCGCCGGGGTGTCTGCGACCTCACGCTCCTCGGGCCCGTCGACCAGATCCGCAAGAAGGCCGCCGACCTGGGCATCGACCTCGGCGGCTGTCAGCTCATCGACCCGCAGACCTCCGAGATCCGGGACACCTTCGCCGAGAAGTACGCCCAGTACCGGGCCCACAAGAACGTGAGCATGGAGCTGGCGTACGACGTCGTGTCCGACGTGAACTACTTCGGCACGCTCATGGTCCAGGAGGGGCTCGCCGACGGCATGGTGTCGGGGTCGGTGCACTCCACGGCCGCCACCATCCGGCCCGCTTTCGAGATCATCAAGACAAGGCCGGACGCCGGCATCGTCTCGTCCGTCTTCTTCATGTGCCTCGCCGACAAGGTGCTCGTCTACGGCGACTGCGCCGTGAACCCCGACCCGAACGCCGAGCAGCTCGCCGACATCGCCATCCAGTCCGCCGCCACCGCCCGGCAGTTCGGGGTGGAGCCGCGGATCGCGATGCTGTCGTACTCCACCGGTACGTCCGGCTCGGGCGCCGACGTCGACAAGGTGCGGGAGGCAACGGAGATCGTACGGTCCCGGCGGCCCGATCTGAAGATCGAGGGGCCGATCCAGTACGACGCCGCCGTCGAGCCGAGTGTCGCCGCCACCAAGCTGCCCGACTCCGAAGTCGCCGGCCAGGCAACCGTGTTGATCTTCCCGGACCTCAACACCGGCAACAACACCTACAAGGCCGTGCAGCGCTCGGCCGGCGCTCTCGCCGTCGGGCCGGTCCTCCAGGGGCTGCGCAAGCCGGTCAACGACCTGTCCCGCGGCGCCCTGGTCCAGGACATCGTCACCACGGTCGCCATCACCGCGATCCAGGCCCAGACGCCCACCACCCCGCCCGCTGCCCAGTGAACGCCTACAGAAAGCACACCGTGACCGCCACCCGCGTCCTCGTCCTCAACTCCGGCTCCTCCTCGGTGAAGTACCAGCTGCTCGACATGCGCGACAGCAGCCGGCTGGCCGTGGGCCTGGTCGAGCGGATCGGCGAGGAGAGCTCCCGGCTGAAGCACACCCCACTCAACGACGGCGGCGCCTCCCGCGAGCGCACGGAGTCGATCGCCGACCACGCGGCCGCCCTCCAGGCCGTCGCCGAGGAACTGGCGAAGGACGGGCTCGGCCTCGACTCGCCCGAACTGGCCGCCATCGGGCACCGCGTCGTGCACGGAGGGCAGAGCTTCACCGAGCCCACGGTCGTGAACGACGCCGTGCTCGCCGAGATCGAGCGGCTGATCCCGGTGGCGCCGCTGCACAACCCGGCCAACCTGACGGGTATCCGTACGGCCCGGGCGCTGCGCCCCGACCTCCCGCAGGTCGCCGTCTTCGACACGGCCTTCCACACGACGATGCCGGAGTCGGCCGCCCGCTACGCGATCGACGTGGAGACCGCCGACACGCACCGCATCCGGCGCTACGGCTTCCACGGCACCTCACACGCGTACGTCTCCCGGGCGACGGCCGAGCTGCTGGGCAGGTCCCCGGAGGACGTGAACGTCATCGTGCTGCACCTCGGCAACGGGGCGTCCGCCTCCGCCGTACGCGGCGGGGAGTGCGTGGACACCTCGATGGGGCTGACGCCTTTGGAGGGGCTGGTGATGGGTACGCGGTCCGGTGACATGGACCCTGCCGTCATCTTTCATTTGATGCGCGTTGGCGGAATGTCCACGGACGAGATCGACACTCTCCTCAACAAGAAGAGCGGTCTGATCGGTCTGTGCGGCGACAACGACATGCGGGAAATACGCCGTCGTATCGACGAGGGCGACGAACGCGCGAAGCTGGCGTTCGACATCTACATTCACCGGTTGAAGAAGTACATCGGTGCCTACTACGCGGTCCTCGGCCGGGTGGACGCGATCGCGTTCACAGCGGGGGTCGGCGAGAACTCGGCGCCCGTGCGGAAGGCCGCCGTGGCGGGCCTGGAGCAACTGGGCCTGGCCGTGGACGACGAGCTCAACGCCGTACGGAGTGACGAGCCGCGGCTGATCTCACCGGCCGGCGCTCGGGTGGCGGTCGCGGTGGTGCCGACGGACGAGGAACTGGAGATCGCGACACAGACATACGCCCTCGTGGAGGCCTGAAAAGGCCTACCCATAGGTAACTGGGAGGGTTCGCACGGGCCCTCAACTGAGCGGCATTCCGCCCTTTTGTGTTTTCCATCAGACGGAATATTCCGTAGCGAAACAAACCGATAGGATCGCCCCATGCGCCGTTCGAAAATCGTTTGTACTCTCGGCCCCGCGGTCGACTCCCATGAGCAGCTTGTCGCGCTGATCGAGGCCGGCATGAACGTGGCCCGCTTCAATTTCAGCCACGGCAGCCACGCCGAGCACCAGGGCCGCTACGACCGCCTCCGCGCCGCGTGCGCCGAGACCGGCAAGGCCATCGGTGTCCTCGCCGACCTGCAGGGCCCGAAGATCCGTCTGGAGACCTTCGCCGAGGGTCCGGTGGAGCTGGTGCGCGGTGACGAGTTCACCATCACTGCCGAGGACGTGCCGGGCGACAAGCAGATCTGCGGTACGACGTACAAGGGGCTGCCCGGTGACGTCGCCCCCGGCGACCAGGTCCTCATCAACGACGGCAACGTCGAGCTGAAGGTCCTCGAGGTCGACGGTCCGCGGGTGCGCACGGAGGTCATCGAGGGCGGTGTCATCTCGGACCACAAGGGCATCAACCTGCCCGGCGCGGCCGTGAACGTGCCCGCGCTGTCCGAGAAGGACGTCGAGGACCTGCGGTTCGCGCTGCGGATGGGCTGCGACCTGGTGGCGCTCTCCTTCGTCCGGGACGCGGGCGATGTGCGGGACGTCCACAAGGTGATGGACGAGGTGGGCCGCCGGGTCCCCGTCATCGCCAAGGTGGAGAAGCCGCAGGCGGTCGAGAACATGGAGGACGTCGTGATGGCGTTCGACGGCGTGATGGTCGCCCGTGGCGACCTGGCCGTCGAGTACCCGCTCGAGAAGGTCCCCATGGTGCAGAAGCGGCTCATCGAGCTGTGCCGCCGCAACGCCAAGCCGGTGATCGTGGCGACCCAGATGATGGAGTCGATGATCACCAACTCCCGCCCCACGCGCGCCGAGGCGTCCGACGTCGCCAACGCGATCCTGGACGGCGCGGACGCGGTCATGCTGTCGGCGGAGTCCAGCGTGGGCGCGTACCCGCTGGAGACGGTCCGTACGATGTCGAAGATCGTCGCGGCGGCCGAGGAGGAACTGCTCTCCAAGGGCCTCCAGCCGCTGGTGCCGGGCAAGAAGCCGCGGACGCAGGGTGGTTCGATCGCCCGTGCCGCCTGCGAGATCGCCGACTTCCTCGGTGGCCGGGCCCTGGTGGCCTTCACGCAGTCCGGTGACACCGCCCGCCGGCTGTCCCGCTATCGCGCGTCGCAGCCGATCATCGCCTACACCACCGACGAATCCACCCGTAACCAGCTGGCGCTCAGCTGGGGTGTCGAGTCGCATGTCGTGCCGTTCGTGAACAGCACCGACGAGATGGTCGACCTGGTCGACCACGAGATGGTCAAGCTCAACCGTTTCAACGTGGGCGACATCGCCGTCATCACCGCCGGTTCGCCCCCCGGTGTCCCGGGCACCACGAACATGGTCCGGGTGCACCACCTGGGCGGCGGCGCACGCGACTGACGCGACGCCGAGGCCCTACAGGCCGTACGTACGACAGTGAGGGCGCCCCCTGCGGACAGGGGGCGCCCTCACTGTGTTGTGCGGCTCCCGAACGGGTCCTGTGCGACTGCTCAGTCGGTCATGAACTGGTGCATGCCCGGCACGGTCAGCGTTCCGCCGAACTGGCCCGCCTGGACGACCTTCACCTTGGTGAAGTAGATCAGCGGGATGTCCAGCGGCGGCGGGTGCCTCGGGTCGAAGGTCACCGGGATCAGGCCGAGCAGGTTGCCGGAGATGCTCTCCGTGTACATGACCGTCGTGCCGTCGCGGATGGTGGACGTGGTGCCCTTGCCGGCCTGCACGTGGTAGGTGACGCCGGCCTGCTTGTCCTCGACCGTCTGGTGCAGGTCGCCGATGTCCGAGCCGTCGGAGACGACGTACTTCAGGACCTCCTTGACCGAGCCGTTGGCGGTCTTCACCTTGACGACGCCCTTGTAGGAGGCGCCCTTCAGCAGCAGCGAGCTGGCGTTCAGGTACCACGGGTCGTCGGGCAGCGGCGGGATGCCCTGCTCGATGCCGCTCTCGTCGTCCGTTGCGGCCGGGCAGTCCTCCGCGTTCACCCCGTCGCTCGGGGACGGGCTCGGGGACACGGTCTCGTCGTCGGCGGTGTCGTCAGCCGTGTCGTCGGTCGTGTCCTCGGCGGTGTCGGTGACGTCCTTCGCGGTGTCCTCGACCTTGTCCGCGGCGTCGTCGGCGGTGTCCTTCGCGTCCTTGGAGGCGTCGGACGAGTCCGTGTTCCCGGACGAGCCGGAGGTGTCGTCCGTGGCCGAGGGGGACGGCGTGGCCGAGGGCGTGGCGCCGGCCGACGTCTCCTTGTCGTCCGGCGTGAACAGGTCCTCGAGCGCGGTGCCGATGTCGTCCAGGACGTTGCCACCGGTCTCGGGGGCGGACGGCGACGGCGTGGCCGTGGCGCCCGCGGCCTCCTTCCCGGCGGTGTCCTCGGTCGTGGACTCGCCCGTGTCGGACGTCTCCTTGTCGCCGGAACCTGAATCCGACGAAGAGGAGCCGTCGGAGGACGTGTCGTCCGACGCCGAGTCGTCCGAGGAGCCCGTGTCCGAGTCCGTCGGCGTGTCATCGTCCGTCGCCGTGCCGTCGTCCGCCGTGCCGTCGCTCTCCGAGGCGGACGGGGAGGGCGTGGGCGAGGCCGTGGCGTCGTCGCCGTCCTCGGCGGCCTCCAGGGCCTCCACGCAGTCCTTGTACTCGTCGGCCGTCAGGCTCTGCGACGCCGGGTCCTCGGCGCGGGCGAGCGTGAGCGTGGGCGTGAAGCCCGTACCCATGAGGACCGCCGTCGGCATCGCCGCCAGGGCTATCGCCTTGCCCGCCGGCATCTTGAGCCGGGTGAGAAGGGGCTTCTTGGGCGCCGCGTGCCGCGGTCCGGATCTCGCACGGGACTCTCCCACCGAAGTCCCGTGGGTCACCTCGTCAGCCGGCACTGTGCCTCCCGTTCGTCCCGTTCGTGGGGGTGGTACCTGACAGGTCGTCACCCTCGCCGTTCGCCGCCCCGTTCACCGAGCCCGCTGCGGCGGGTTCCGGGGCGTCGCCCTTGTGGAGGTCGACCTGACCTTGCTGTGCCATGCCTTGGGGAGCCGCAGCCTGGGGAGCCGTGTCCTGGCGCGTCGGCATGCTGTACGTGGACGGCACCGCCGCCTCCTCGCGGCCCGGCGCCCAGGCGATGGCCATCGCGCCACCGACCAACGAGAGCAGGAAGCCGACACCGAAGCCACCGAGGTTGGAGACCGGGATCGACACCAGCGCCAGGAGGATCGCCGCGGTACCGGCGAAGGTGCGTACGTGCCGCTGGAACCACAGGCTGACCCCGAGCACCACCAGCAGCACGCCGATGATGAGGGATCCGGCACCACCGGTCGTCGCCATGGCGAGCGTCAGATGACCGATCTGCAGGTTCGCGTACGGCAGGTACATGATCGGGAAACCGCCGAGCAGTACCAACAGGCCCGCCCAGAAGGGGCGACTGCCCCTCCAGTCGCGGAAGCGCCGCCGAAAGGCGTGGAGATAGTCTTCGTTCTGCCCCGTTGACTCGGCGCTCATGGACAACAGCTCCCTGGAACGGTGTTGCTGTGAGAAGTTCACGTACGCCGCGTACGAGGCGCGCGTACTGATTTCACGTACGGAACTCGCGTACGCGGCGTTCGCGCACGGCGAGAAAGACGGGCGGGCGAAGAAGCTGGGCCCCCTCGCCCGCCCACGGAGTGCTCAGTAGCACTCCACGACGCCCTTGTGGAGCGACATCTTCAAGTTGCTCAGCTTGAAGGTTCCGGCAGTGGTCGCCCACGCCGTCTGCTTCACATCGGTCAGCGTGGCCGAGTCGGCCTGCTGGGCGAACCCGTAGGGGTTGGCCTGCTCCTTGCCGCCCTTCATGCCCGGACCCTTGTTGGCGTCCTTGGCCGCCACACCGATGTCGATGCCACGGAAGGTGGCATCCGCCGAGAGGTCCTCGACGTCGATGTAGAGGTTCTCGGCCTCGACCTTCTTGCCACCGGTACCGGCGGTCAGCTTGAGGCTGACGCTACCGAGGATCGGGACGTTCGGGGTGACGACCGACTGGCACATGTTGGAGATCTCCGCGTTCTTGAACGCGGAGACGGCGACGGGGTGAATCGTCTTCTCGCCCTTGAGGGTGTAGCCCTCGTCGAGCGCCCCGTACTGCGAGAAGCCCGTACCGTCGAGCCGGTCAGCCGTCACCTTGAACGACTGGCCCGACACGCTGAACGACGCGGCGAGAGCACCCTGCGCGAGGGCGACACCTATCGCTGCCGTCGCGGCGACGCTGGGCACCATGACCACAGCGAACCGCTTCCATCTGGTCCCGCCACGCACCTGGGACTCCATATTTCCTCCTTCTCGGACGTACATCTCCTGACCGGCTCGCCCCGTGGAACGGCGGCTCGGCCGGGCAGGGATGGGAGAAGTGCTACGTCCTCGGTAAGGAGAGCGCCCGCGCTCGACGGCGCGTACAGCGCCCGAATCACCGGCGATCACCCCCGAGCGACAACCACTGGTCGCGCCTGACACGCATCACGCACAACCTGCTGGACAGGCTCTGCCGTTGAGCAGAGACCCCCCTGTCCAAGAGCCGGCGCCACTGTCGCCGGCTCTACTCGGTGGGGACCCAGAAAACCCGTTGACCCGACTGGCCGGCGGGGTACGGGAATGGACCGAGCGTCGCCGATCGTGGTGCATTCTCGCCGCCCCCGCAAGGGGGTTCGTTACTGGCTAGTAACGGACGGATAACCGAACAACGACCCATCGGCATCGGTCAACAACCCAGGGTGGCCCCGAGTGAGGCGGCACATCGGTGAACACTCGGACAGACTCCGACAGAATGACGACATTCTCTTACTGCCAGTAACAGCGGCCGCGATTACCAAGATTTGGTAAAGCGCGGCCGCAGTGTCGCTGTGTCGGCAAATCTTTCACCCACGCCTCACGCGCCACGGCACTTCGGGCCGGGGCGCGCACAACCCCGCCCCACGGGGTCGCGCGCGGGCGATCGATGGCGATCGATGACGATCGATCAGAACAGGGCCCGCGCCAACGCCCGCCGCGCCGCGGTCACCCGCGGATCGTCGGACCCGACCACCTCGAACAGCTCAAGCAGCCGCAGCCGTACGGCATCCCGGTCCTCCCCGGCCGTGCGCCGCACCGTGTCGATGAGTCGACCGAACGCGTCGTCCACATGTCCGCCGACGAGGTCGAGGTCCGCCGCCGCGATCTGTGCCTGGGCGTCAGCGGGGTTCTCGGCGGCCGCCTTGCGCACCTCCTGCGGGTCGGCGCCCTGCACCCGCTGCAGCAACTCGGCCTGCGCGAGGCCCAGTTTGGCCTCGCTGTTGCCCGGGTCGTCGATCAGCACGTTCTTGTACGCCTGCACCGCACCGCCGAAGTCGCCCGCGTCCAGCGCGTGTACGGCGGCTTCGAGCAGGTGGTCGTAGGGGCCCGCCGGGGTCTGCGGGGCCTCCTCGGTGGCGGCGCCGGGCTCGGCGTCCGGGTCCACCACGAGGCCGGTGAGACCGAAGCGCTGCTCGGCGACCTGCACGAGCTGGTCGAGGGTGGCGCGGATCTGCTGCTCGGGGGCGGCGCCCTGGAAGAGGGGCAGCGCCTGCCCGGCCACCACAGCGAAGACCGCCGGAATCCCTTGGATCCCGAACTGCTGCATCAACATCTGGTTGGCGTCGACATCGATCTTGGCGAGGACGAACTTGCCGTTGTACTCGACGGCCAGCCGCTCCAGCACCGGGCTGAGCTGCTTGCAGGGCTGGCACCACTCGGCCCAGAAGTCGATGACGACGGGCACCTCGGTGGACCGCTGCAGAACCTCGCTCTCGAACCCGGCCTCATCGACATCGATGACCAGGTCGGCCGGAGAGACCGCCCCTCCCCCGCCCTGCCTGGCCGCTTCGGCGCGCGCCTGCTCCGCCTTCGCCTTGGCCTCCTGGGCCGCCTTCACCGCGGCGAGGTCGACGACTCCGCTCATGGACATGTTCCGTGGCTGCATGAGTACATCCTCCCCCCTCAGAGCGCACGCGTGAAAAGCGACAGCCTTTCGATACGTGTCGTAGCGTAACTGCACTGGCGACTCCTATATACCCACCCCCCGGTGATCTGCCTCACGGCAACACACAAGACATGCCGAAGCCCCCGGGAACGGCCGGATATGGTCGGCGGATGCAGAGCCGCAGCCCCGCCCCACGCGCCACCGGCCGCCCGCGCAGCGCCGCCGCGGACACCGCGATCCTGGCGGCGACCCGCGAGGCCCTGGTCGAACTCGGCTGGTCCAAGCTGACACTTGGCGACGTGGCGGCACGGGCCGGAGTCGCGAAAACGACCCTCTACCGCCGCTGGGCGGGCAAGAACGAACTGGTCGTGGACGCCGTCGCCGCCCTCTTCGACGAACTCCGCCTCCCCGACCGCGGCAGCCTGGCCGCCGACATCGAGGGCGTGGTCCTCCAGTTCGCGACGATCCTGGCCCGCCCGGAAGCCAAAAGCGGCCTGATGGCGGTCGTAGCCGAAGCCACCCGCGACGAGGCCCTGCGCGAACGCATCCGCACCTCCATCGTCGACCGCCAAAAACGCCTGGTCCTGGAAGGCCGCACCCGAGCCCAGTCCCGAGGCGAACTCCCCCCGGAACAGAACCCCACCACCGCCGCCCACACGGCCGACCTGATCTTCGACGTAGTAGCGGGCGCGGTAGTCCACCGCACATTGGTCAGCACACAACCAGCGGACGAAGCCTGGGCAAAGGCCTTCACGGCGCTGTTGCTGGAGGGCTTGAAGGGATCGCCCCGTTAGAGCCGCGTCCCTTCAGGGGCGGGGGGAACTGCGCGACAAGCCACGACCCACCCGCACCCGCCCAACCACCCCGACCCAACCCCTAGAACCCAGCCGGCTCCGTATACACCCCCCACTCCTCCCGCAACACCCCACAAATCTCCCCCAACGTCGCCTCGGCCCGCACCGCGTCCAACATCGGCCCGATCATGTTGGCCCCACCGCGCGCGGCAACCAGCATGGCATCCAGCGCGCGGCGCACAGCCGCGTCGTCCCGCCCACCCTTCCGCCCCGCAAGCACCCGCACCTGCTCCCGCTCCACCTCATGACTCACCCGAAGAATCTCCAGATCCCCGGTCACAGACCCGTGATGGACATTCACGCCCACCACCCGCTTCGACCCCTTCTCCAGAGCCTGCTGATACCGGAACGCCGACTCCGCGATCTCCCCGGTGAACCACCCGTCCTCGATCCCCCGCAGAATCCCGGACGTGACAGGCCCGATCGGATGCCGCCCATCGGGATGCGCCCGCAGCCCCCGCTCCTTGATCTGCTCGAAGATCCTCTCCGCGTCGGCCTCGATCCGATCGGTCAACTGCTCCACGTACCACGAACCCCCCAGCGGATCCGCGACATTGGCGACCCCGGTCTCCTCCATGAGTACCTGCTGCGTACGCAGCGCGATCTCGGCGGCCTGCTCACTCGGCAGCGCGAGGGTCTCGTCCAGGGCGTTGGTGTGCAGGGAGTTGGTCCCCCCGAGCACCGCGGAGAGCGCCTCCACCGCCGTACGCACCACGTTGTTGTACGGCTGCTGCGCGGTCAGTGAGACACCCGCGGTCTGCGTATGGAACCGCAGCCACTGCGCCTTCTCGGAGCGCGCCCCATACACATCCCGCATCCACCGCGCCCAAATCCTGCGCGCCGCACGGAACTTGGCGATCTCCTCGAAGAAATCGACATGCGCGTCGAAGAAGAAGGACAGCCCCGGCGCGAACACATCCACGTCCAGCCCACGGCTGAGCCCCAGCTCCAGATACCCGAACCCGTCCGCGAGCGTGTACGCCAGCTCCTGCGCGGCCGTGGCCCCCGCCTCCCGAATGTGGTACCCGGACACGGACAGCGGCTTGTACGCCGGGATCTCGGCCGCGCAGTGCTCCATCAGATCGCCGATGAGCCGCAGATGCGGCTCGGGCTGGAAGAGCCATTCCTTCTGCGCGATGTACTCCTTGAAGATGTCGGTCTGCAGCGTCCCGTTCAGCACGGCCGGATCGACACCCTGCCGCTCGGCGGCGACGAGATACATGCAGAAGACAGGCACAGCCGGCCCGCTGATCGTCATGGACGTGGTGACGTCCCCCAGCGGAATGTCCCGGAACAGGACCTCCATGTCGGCGGCGGAGTCGATGGCCACCCCACAGTGCCCGACCTCCCCCAGGGACCGGGGATCATCGGAGTCCCGCCCCATGAGCGTCGGCATGTCGAACGCGACGGACAGCCCCCCGCCCCCTTGGGCGAGGATCATCTTGTACCGCTCGTTCGTCTGCTCGGCGTTCCCGAAGCCCGCGAACTGCCGAATGGTCCACGTCCGCCCCCGATACCCGGTCGGATAGAGCCCCCGCGTGAACGGAAACTCCCCCGGCCACCCGATCCGCTCGAACCCCTCGTACACATCCCCGGCCCGCGGCCCGTACACCGGCTCCACAGGATCCCCGGACAGCGTGGTGAAGTCCCCCTCGCGCTTCCGCGCGGCGTCGTACCGGGCCTGCCAGCGTCGGCGACCCTCTTCGATGGCGTCAGCGTCCATGCCACCAATTTACTTGGACGTCCAAGTAAATGTCGACGGCAGACCGCCGCACGCGTGTCCGTACGGCGGTAGGCGCTACGCCTTGGCGGTCGCGAACGAGCTGTCCGCGATCTTCGCCTCCACCTCGCGGCTGACCTTGCGCTCCACGAAGAAGGCTGCCGTCGGGATGGTGCCCGCCAGCAGCACCCACAGCTGCTTCTTGACCCGCCACTTCGCCTTGGAGCCGAGATCGAAGGCGAAGACCAGGTAGAGGACGTACAGCCAGCCGTGCGCGAGGCTGACGACGTATGTGAAGTCCGCGGCCCCGTCCAGGTCGAGCACGTACTTCCCGATCATGCCGAGGGTCAGCAGAATCAGCAGAACACCGGTGACATAGGCCAGGACGCGATAGCGGGTCAGCACGCTCTTTTTCATGCGTACGAGCGTAACCACCGGTTTTGAACGATCTTCGAGCGCCCCTGGGCGAGCGCTCAGCTCTCCTCGAAGTCCCCCGCCGCCACTCTCAGCGGGCGGAGCATGGCGAAGATCTCGGCGCATTCCTCGGCGTCGTAGACGGAGAGGCCGAAGTCCATGGCCATGAGGTCGCGGGTGGCGGCGTCGCAGACTTCGCGGCCCTTGTCGGTGATGGAGGCGAGGGTGCCGCGGCCGTCGTTGGGGTTGGGGCGTTTGTCGACCAGGCCGGACTTCACCAGGCGGTCCACCGTGTTCGTGACCGACGTGGGGTGGACCATCAGACGCTCGCCGATCTTGGACATCGGCAGCTCACCCTTCTGGGAGAAGGTGAGCAGCACCAGGGCCTCGTAGCGCGCGAAGGTCAGCCCGTACGGCTTGACGACGGCGTCGACCTCCGCCAGCAGAATCTGCTGGGCGCGCATGATCGAGGTGATCGCGGCCATGGACGGGACGTTTCCCCAGCGCTGCTTCCAGTGCTCGTCGGCGCGAGAGATGGGATCGAAGGAGAGGCTGAGCGGCTTCGGCACGGCACCGACCTTACCGGCCGGTCACATGCCGGTCAGCCCCGTCTCGCCTTTCGGTCGGCATGCGGTGTCCTCGCGCGCGGCTCCGCGCCGGTGTCGTAGCCAAGTCGATCTGTCGCCGCATGGAACGATTAGTGATAAATCATTACTGAACGTCACCATCCAGGGAGTACAGGGGAGCGGCATGTCCCGGCTGATCCACACCCTCGCGGCACTCTCGGCACTCGGACTCGCGGTGGGCTGTTCCGCCGGGTCCCCGTCCGGGGCCGGCGAGGCCTCCGTCATCGGCGGCGCCACCGAGAAGCCGGCCGGGGAGGCCGTACGACCCGCCTCCGGGTCCCCCTTCTGGGTCGACCCGTCCAGTCCCGCCGCCCGGCAGATCGACGCCTGGGAGCGCCAGGGCCGCGAGAAGGACGCCGAGCTGCTGCGCCGGATCGCCGACCGGCCCGCCGCGCTGTGGCCCGCCGGGGACGACCCCGTACCGATGATCAAGGAGGCCACCCGGGCGGCGGGGCGGGAGAACCGTACGGCGGTCTTCGTCGCGTACAACATCCCGCACCGCGACTGCGGCCAGCACTCCGCCGGCGGCGCCCCCGACTCGGCCGCCTACCGGGACTGGATCGACGCCTTCGCGGGCGCCCTCGGCGACAGCGACGCCGTGGTCGTCCTCGAACCCGACGCGGTCGCGCACATCGTGGACGGCTGCACCCCCGGCGAGTACCACGACGAGCGCGAACAGCTGCTCGGCGAGGCCATCGACCGGCTCAAGCGGCAGCCGAACACCAAGGTGTACCTCGACGCCGGCAACCCGGCCTGGATCAACGACCCCGGCAAGCTCGTCGAGCCGCTGCGCCGCGCCGGTGTCGCCGACGCCGACGGCTTCTCCCTCAACGTCTCCAACTTCCAGACCGACGCCACGACCAAGGCGTACGGCCTGCGGCTGTCCGACGCCCTCGGCGGCAAGCACTTCGTCGTCGATACCAGCCGCAACGGCAACGGCCCTCTGAACGGCGAGCGCGGCACCGCCTGGTGCAACCCGCCCGGCCGCGCCCTCGGCACCCCGCCGACCACCGACACGGGCGAGCCGGCCCTCGACGCGTATCTGTGGATCAAGCGGCCCGGCGAGTCGGACGGGGAGTGCCGGGGCGGACCGGCGGCGGGCCAGTGGTGGCCGGACTACGCGCTGGGCCTGGCCCGCAACAGCAAGGCGTGAACGGTCACCTCACCTGAATCCACTTGGCCTTCGACGGCGTCCCCTCGGCGTCCGTCACGAACAGCATGTACCAGCCCGGTGGGACCAGGGTCCGGTCCGACGGCACGTCGACGGTGACGGAGTCGCGGGTCTTCGTCACTTCCAGGGCGATGGACCGCTGTTCGACGTCCGTGCTGTGGGTGACCGCGCTCGGGCGCATCAGACGGGCCTTGGCGACGCGTTCGGGGTGGGCGGTGGCGAAGGTGGCGCGGCCCTTGCCGTCGACCTCCTGGGGGCCGTCGCCGAGGACGGGGCGCTTCTTGCCGTACTTGTGGAGCTGCGGCGGCGTGAAGATCTCCATGCGCTGCTCGAAGTGGCCCAGCTTGGTGTTCTGCTGGTCGTCGAAGAGCGGGTCGGAGCCGAAGGTGGCGACGCGGCCGTCGGGCAGGAGCAGGGCCTCGGAGTGGTAGTTGCGGCCGACCTTGGGGGCGGCGGCGCCGCGGAAGGAGTTGGACCGCGGGTCGTAGAACTGGGCCTTGAGGATGTTGCTGGCGCTGCGGCCGCGGTAGTCCCGGGAGCCGTTGGAGGTGAAGACGGTGTCGTCGGGCATGAGCACACTGTTGAGGTAGCGGATGCCTTGTGGGAGGTCGGGCCCGTCCTTGAAGACCGGGTTCTTCGCCTTCAGGTCGATCACCGCGGTGCGTGAGGTCGCCTTCTTGGACTCGCCGACGCCTCCGCCGCCGAGGATCATCACCTTCTGGTCCTGGGCGGGCGGCAGCAGCACGGACGCCGAGGTCTCCGTCTGGTCGAGGTCCGTCAGCCCCGGCACCTTCTCGAACTTGTTGGTCTTCAGGTCCCACAGGCCGGGCTCGCGGCCGACGTTTGCGGGGCCGTAGCCCGCGTTCGAGGCGGGGTAGAAGAGCTTGCCGCCCTTGGTGAGGAAGAGGGCGGGGTACGTGGGGAAGTACCGCTTCGGGCCGGGCTTCCACTTCTTGGTGCTCGGGTCGTAGATCTCGTTGTCGCCGGGGTCGACGACCCCCACGTCGTCGAGCCCGGAGACGGCGAGGATCCGCCCGTCCGCCAGCCCGACGAGGGTCGGGTACCAGCGGGCCTTCGCCATCGGGGCGACCGGCACGTACTTCTCGGCCTTCGGGTCGAACTCGTACGCGGCCCTGATCCCCTGGAAGTCCTGCTTGTCGAGGGTGATCTTCTCGGAGAGGCCGTATGTGTTGGCGGCGGCCTTGCCCTTGAGCCCGACGATCTCGTACTGGGCCTGTCTGGGCATCACGGACTTCGGGCCCTTCTTCACGGCCTCGACGAAGACCCGGGCCTCGCTCGCGGTGACCTTGGTCTTCCAGGGCTGCATGACGCCGGCCGCGTTGTAGGTGATGTCGAAGGTGCGCTTGGCCTTGGGGACGGTGACGTCGAAGCGGCTGACGTACTCGACGCCGGAGGGTGAGCGGAACCGTGTGCCCTTCTTGAGGGTGACCGCCTTGTCGGGGTTCTCGTTCTTGACCCGCATTCCGCCGCCGGCCCGTTCGACCTCGCCGTCCAGCAGTTCGTAGCGGGCGGTGCCGCCGGCCACCAGGAGACGGCCGTCGGGGAGTTGGGCGTGTCCGGCGCAGAAGAAGTCCACGGGGGTGGGGATCCTCTTGTACGTGTTCTTCACCGGGTCCCACAGGACGGTGTCGAAGGAGCCCTTGTCGAACTTCTTCTGCTCGTTGCCCGACCCGGCGACGATCAGCACCTTGCCCGTGTGCAGCAGGGCCGCGTGGATGGCGTTGGTGCGGTACTCCTTAGGGATGTCGACCTGGGTCCAGGAACCGTACCTGGCCCGGTAGCCGGGCTGGGCGATCTTCCACTCGTAGTAGCGCTCCTGCGCGAAGCCGAGCGCGGCGGGGGCGTTGAGACCGGCCACCAGCACGACGCCGCCGATGCCGAGCACGGTCTTCTTGGTCTTCTTCGACTTCGAGGTCGTGTTCGAGTTCGAGGGCTGGGGTGCCATGGCCTAGTTGCCTCCTGTCGTGGTGCCGGAGACCGAGGGGGCGGGGGTGGGCTGGGTGGCGAGCGCGGCTTCCTTGCCGTCGGCGAGGCGGGCCGCGGCCACCGGCCGTTCCGCCCGGTACACGACGCTCGCCCGGCGTTCCCGGTGGCGGGTGCAGGCCCACACAACGACCGGCGCGAGCGATATCGCCATGGCGAGGAACGCCCAGGTGCGCATGGCCGCATGGCTGTGGTCGAGCACCCACGACGCGGTCAGCGACGACGCCAGCACCACCGTCCAGAACAGATGGATCCGGAAGGTCAGCAGCCGGTCGGGGCTCGCGTCATCGCCCTTCGGGGTGACGACGAAGCGGCAGGGCAGCCGGAGCAGCGCGGCCCCGAGGGACCTCAGGTAGATGGGCGCGGAGAGCGCCGACATCGCCATGCCCGCGAGCCCGCCCGACCCCTCCGGTTCGTGCGGCGAGACGTTGTGCCGGCGGTTCCACAGATACAGCCCCACCTGAAGGGCGGCCGCGTCGCTGTACAGCATCAGCCACACGGAGGCGCTGACCTGCGTCCCTGACGCCCCGAACCACAGGAACAGCACACAACTGACAATGCCGAGAAGCCAGTTGACGGCCGTCATCGGGTAGTAGACGAGCATCAGCGTGTACGAGAAGAGGCGGCCCCAGGGCATCGTGAACGGCGCCCTCCAGTACTGCTTGAAGAGTGTCTCGTACGTCCCGCGCGACCAGCGCGTCTGCTGGGTGAAGAAGTCCGTCCAGGAGGCCGGGCCCTCGCCGACGGCCAGCACGTCCGGGGTGTACACGGACCGCCAGTACCGGCGCGTCTTCGGGTTCCGCCGCCGGTGCAGTTCGAAGCCGGTGGCCATGTCCTCGGTGATCGAGTCGTGCAGCCCGCCGATCTGCTTGACGGCGGCGACGCGTACGACGTTGTTCGTGCCGACGAACATGGGGGCGCGGTAGCGGTTGCCCGCGCGCTGGATGAGGGCGTGGAAGAGGAACTGCTGCGATTCGGCGGCCTTGGTGACGGGGTTCGTGTAGTTCCCGTAGACCTGGGGTCCGACGACGAAGGCGACGTCCGGGTCGCGGAAGTACCCGAGCATCCGCTGCAGGAAGTTGGGGAGCGGCACGTGATCGGTGTCGACCGAGGCGAAGAACTCGTATGCGTCGCCGTGCATCGCGATCCAGGCGTTGTAGTTCCCGTGCTTCGTACGGGCCTTGTGGACGCCCTTGGGCCGGTTCCACTCGGGGATGCCGTGGCGGGTGAAGTGCCGCACGCCGAGTTCCGCGCAGAGGGCCTTGGCCTGCTCGTCGTCGCCCTCGTCGAGGAGCCAGACGTCGAGGTGGCCGCTGTGCTCGATCCGGGTGGCGCCCTCAAGAGTGGCCCGGACCATGGGAAGTGGTTCTTTACCCGGAACGTACGTGGTGAGGAAGGCGACCCGCGTCCCGGGTTCCGGGACGACGGGTACCGGATCGCGGGCGACCATCGTCGCGTGGGCGATCGACACCACATTGACGACCATGAACAGTTCGATCAGCCCGATGGCTATCAGCATCGTGACATCGAGTCCCACCAGCCACTCGTCCGCGCCCTCGCGCTCCACCCAGTGCGTGGGCCAGACGAGGTAGACGAGCAGCGCGCCCGTGAGCAGCGGCGCGAACGTCATCAGCAGGACGGCGCGTATTCGGTGCGGTTCTTTCGAGAGGAGCTTGGCGTACTGCACCCGGTACGCCGCCCCGGCCGGCTCCGTGAGCGGCCCCGCCAAGCGGCTGTGGGTGTCGTAGTCATAGCCCTCCGACCGCACAGCGCCCTCCAGTGATCGAACGAGTCGATACCTACACAAAAGGGCGATTCCGGGGACCTGTCGACCTGAAAGCGTCCGTTCGGTTGGAGGGTTGAGCGCGTAGGGGGCGGGGATGCGGGGGAGCCCCCTGGCTTTTAAGGGGCGCGGGGAACTGCGGGAGCAACCACAACCAACCCGCACCCGCCAACAGATCCGACTGGACCGAGCCCTCAGCGCGCCTCGCGACGCCGGAGGCCTACGCTCCCACGACCCTTTCCTTGCGGGCGCGGGAGGCGATCACCGCGTTCTCGGCCTCGCGGCGCAGCTTGCGGTCGGCGAAGAAGCCGCCGGTGGGCAGGATGGAGAGGATGAAGTAGAGCGCGGCGGTCTTGAGGCCCCACTTGGCGCGGTTCCAGGCGTCGGCCCAGAAGATCACGTACAGGATGAAGAGTATGCCGTGGATCATGCCCATCGCCGGCACCGCGTTGAACTCCGTGGTCCGCTTCAGCACCGAGCAGACCAGCAGGAGCAGGAAGGAGACGGCCTCGGGGGTGGAGACGAGGCGCAGGCGGCGTAGGGCGGAGGCGGTCTTTGTGTCCACGGGTCACCTTCGGTGGGGGTCGGCCGGTCTTTGTGAAGGGAAGCACAAGCGCTCCTCATTCTGGCATCCGTCAACCTCCCGAATGCCCTAGGGGTTCCCTCAGGGTCGAGATCCGTCTCAAAGATCTGTCTCATTCGGCTTCCCGCCGGTTACCGTCACCTCGTGGCAATGTTCCGACTTCAAGGCAGCAAGGTGCTCGCCGTCGACATGACCGGGGACGCCGTCAAGGCGAAGAACGGCTCGATGGTCGCGTACGACGGTCAGATGTCGTTCAAGAAGCTGAGCGGCGGCGGTGAGGGTCTGCGCGGCATGGTGACGCGGCGCCTGACCGGTGAGCAGATGACGTTGATGGAGGTGACGGGGCAGGGGACGTGCTGGTTCGCGGACCGGGCCTCGGAGATCAACCTCGTGAATCTTCAGGGGGACAAGCTGTACGTGGAGTCGAGCAATCTGCTCGCGACGGACTCCGGGCTGCGTACGGGCACGAGCTTCACGGGGCTGCGCGGCGCCTCGCAGGGCAACGGCCTGTTCACGACGACCATAGAGGGCCACGGCCAGGCGGCGATCATGTCCGACGGCCCGGCGGTGGTGCTGCGGGTGAGCCGGCAGTACCCGCTGACGGTGGACCCGGGCGCATACATCGCGCACCAGGGGAATCTTCAGCAGTCCTTCCAGTCCGGTGTGACGTTCCGCACGTTCCTCGGTGAGGGCGGCGGTGAGGCGTTCCAGATCCGCTTCGAGGGCGACGGGCTCGTGTACGTCCAGCCGAGTGAGCGCAACACGGTGGCGGGAGACGTGTGACATGGCCTTCCGTGAGATCAACTCGAAGATGATCGAGGCGACGGTCGTGCCCGGCCAGCGGCTGTTCAGCCAGCGCGGCGCGATGCTCGCCTACAAGGGCGAGGTGTCCTTCACACCCAACATCCAGGGCGGCCAAGGCGGTATCGCCTCGATGATCGGCCGCCGGGTGGCCGGCGAGGCGACGCCGCTGATGACCGTCGAGGGCAGCGGCACCGTCCTGTTCGGGCACGGCGGCCACCACATCCAGGTGATCAACCTGACCGGCGACACGCTGTACGTCGAGGCCGACCGTCTCCTGGCCTTCGACGGCACCCTCCAGCAGGGCACGATGTTCATGGGCTCGCAGGGCGGCGTCATGGGCATGGTCCGGGGCCAGGTGACGGGCCAGGGCCTGTTCACGACCACCCTCCAGGGCCACGGCGCCGTCGCGGTCATGGCGCACGGCGGTGTGATCGAGGTCCCGATCACCCCCCAGCGCCCGGTCCACGTGGATCCCCAGGCGTACGTGGCGCACCACGGCGACGTACGCAACAAGCTGTCCACCGCGCTCGGCTGGCGCGACATGGTGGGCCGCGGCTCCGGCGAGGCGTTCCAGCTGGAGCTCAGCGGCAGTGGTGCGGTGTACGTCCAGGCCTCGGAGGAGAAGCTGTGAGCATGTACGGGGCCCCGGTCGCCGGGCCGACCGTCTTCGACCCGATGACGTTGCCGAGCGACGACAACGTCAACAGCTACACCTTCTGCGTGGAGCTCAAGGGGAGCCAGTGGTTCCTGCAGAAGGGCAAGATGATCGCGTACTACGGCCAGATGGAGTTCAACGGCATCGGGCACGGCCGTCTCGACCGTCTTGTCCGTACGTCGTTTCATTCGCCTCTGCACGCGAGCGACTGGGTCGTGGCGGAGGGCTCGGGCAAGATGCTCCTCGCCGACCGGGCCTTCGACGTCAATTCGTATGACTTGGACGACGGCAACCTGACCATTCGCTCAGGCAACCTTCTCGCTTTTCAGCCAAGTCTCGCACTCAAGCAGTCGATCGTTCCGGGCTTCCTGACCCTCATCGGCACCGGCAAGTTCGTGGCCGCCTCGAACGGCCCGGTGGTGTTCATGGAACCCCCCATCCGGGTCGACCCGCAGGCGCTGGTCGGCTGGGCGGACTGCCCCTCGCCGTGCCACCACTACGACCACGGGTACATGACGGGCCTGATGGGCGGTCTACGTGCGATGACGGGCATCGGCGGCGCCTCCGGAGAAGAGCACCAGTTCGAGTTCGTCGGGGCGGGTACGGTACTGCTCCAGTCCTCCGAGACCCTCATGGCCGAGCAGGCCACGGGCATGGTGCCGCACGAGCCGGGCGTACCCGGTGGCGGCGGGGCACCTGGCAACGGCGGACCGCCGGCCGGCGCACCGCGCCTTCCCGGACAGCTGGGCGACCTCCAGCGTCGCTTCGGGCTGTGAGCGGTAGTCTGCGGAGTGTGACATCGAACGTGTGCGCGTTGTCATGCCGTAACCCGTAATACCCGAAACCCTCACTAGTTCGCCTTTCAACATTTTAGGTAGACTTCATTCATGGAGACCGAAACGGCCACGCGCTGGCTGACCCATGCGGAGCAGTGCGCCTGGCGCACCCACCTGGACGTCAACAGGCTGTTGACGCACCAGCTCGAAAGGGATCTGCAGCCGTTCGGCCTGACAATGAACGACTACGAGATCCTGGTGAACCTCTCCGAGTCGGAGGGCCTGCGGATGCGGATGAGCGACCTCGCCGCCGCGACCCTCCAGTCCAAGAGCCGTCTCTCGCACCAGATCACGCGGATGGAGAACGCGAACCTGGTACGCCGCGAGAACTGCGAGTCCGACCGGCGCGGGCTGTTCGCCGTGCTCACGGAGCACGGCCTGGAGACGATGGAGAAGGTGGCGCCACATCATGTCGCCTCCGTGCGGCGGCACTTCATCGACCTGCTGCCGCCGGAGGCCTTGGAGGAACTGCACAAGTCGTTGACGCCGATCGCGGAGCACTTGCGGAGCCATAGAGGCAAGTCGTAGGGGGCTGCGGGTCGTTTTCTGGCTGCGGGGCCGTTGTGGCTTGTCGCGCCCACGCGGCGGAGCCGCCTGTCGATACGGCCCGCGCCCCTAACTCTTCTGAGGGAGCCTTAGTTCGAAGAGTGCACCTCCGCTCGGAGCATCGGTGACTGTGAGCGTGCCTCCGTGGCGTATGGCGATGTCTCTGGCGATCGCCAGACCCAGGCCCGCGCCGCCTTCGTCTCTCGCTCTTGACTCGTCCAGGCGGACGAAGCGTTCGAAGATGCGGGCGCGGTCGGGTTCGGGGACGCCGGAGCCGTCGTCCGCGACCTGGAGGACCGTCCAGTCGCCGTCGGTGCGCAGGCTGACGGCGACCCGATCCCGGGCGTGCCTCTGGGCGTTGTCCAGCAGGTTGGCGAGTACGCGGGCGATCTGACCGCGAGATCCGCGTACCTCCATCGAGTCGACGGACTCGACCGTCATGCCGTCCCGGCCGGTGGTCTCCTGCCTCACCAGCTTCGCCAGGTCGAAGTACGCGTCCGGCGGGGGGCGCTCGCCGGCGTCCAGGCGGGCGAGGAGGAGCAGGTCGGCCGCCAGGGACTGCAGTCGTACGGTGTCCTCGACCGCTCCGTCCAGGTCCAGCAGCTCCGGATGCGCGGCGCCCACTTCGAGCTGGGTGCGCAGGGATGCGATGGGGCTGCGCAGTTCGTGCGAGGCGTCGGCGACGAACGCGCGCTGGCGTTCCACGGAGGTCTCCAGGGCGGCGAGCGTCTCGTTCGTCGTACGCGCGAGGCGCGCGACCTCGTCGTGCGTGTCCGGCTGGGGGACGCGCCGGGAGAGGTCCTCGGAGGCGGTGATGGCCGCCATCTCGGAGCGGATGCCCTCCACGGGGCGCAGGGCCCGGCCGGTGACGACGTAGGTCGCTCCGCCGACCGTGAGCAGGAGCAGCGGGAAACCCACCAGCATCGTCGTCAACGCGGTACGGACCGCGTCCTGTTCGACGGAGAGGGGACCGCCCGCGTAGACGGTCAGGGTGACGTCGTGGGGTGTCGTCAGGCCGAGTGCGGCGAAGCGGTAGTCCTCGGTGTCGCCGTCGATGGTGGCGGTGCCCTGGCTGATCGTCGCGTCCTCGGCGACCTCACCGGCGGCGAGCGTGTCGTCCGCGTCCGCGTCCGCCTCCGCGTCCGCTTCCGCGTCGTCCTTGTCGTCGGCGTCTTCGTCGTCGGCGTCGTCCTGGACGCCGACCGGGGTCCCGCCCCTCCCGGTGCGGGAGTCTGCGGTGACGCTCATGGCCTCCACGTCCTCACCGGCCGCGACCACCTTTCCGCGCTGGTCCAGTACCTGGACGGGGCTGTCCTCGCCGTCGTCCAGGTCCAGGTCCGCGTAGGCGACTCCCTCGGCCAGTTTCGCGGCGACCGTGCGGGCCTCGGCCTCCGCCCGGGTGGTCGCCTGGCCGATCAGGCTGAACCGCAGCGACAGCACCACAGCCGTGCCCGCCGCGACCAGGGCGACGGCGACGACCAGTGTCGCGGCGACGGTGGCACGCGCGCGTACGGAGCCGAAGAGGCGGCGTCTCATGGGCGCGCCTCCCACCGGTAACCGGCGCCGCGTACGGTCTTGATGCGGGCGGCGCCGAGCTTGCGGCGCAGGGTGCTGATGTAGACCTCGACGATGTTCGGGTCGCCGTCGTACGCGAAGTCCCAGACGTGCTCCAGGATGTCGGCCTTGGACACGACCTCCCCGGCGCGCACGACGAGTTGCTCCAGGACGGAGAACTCCTTGGTGGTGAGGGCTACTTCGTCCTCGGCGAGGAAGACGCGCCGGGCGGCGGTGTCGAGCTTCAGCTCACCGACGACATGCACGGGAGAGGCGCCGCCGGCCGGGCCGCGCCGCCGGAGCAGGGCCTTCACACGGGCGACGAGAACGACGTACGAGAACGGCTTGGTCAGATAGTCGTCGGCGCCCGTGTCGAGGCCCTCGGCCTCGTCGTACTCGCCGTCCTTGGCGGTGAGCATCAGGATCGGCACGTCGTGGCCGGCGGCGCGCAGGGCGGCGCACACGCGGTAGCCGTTCATGCCGGGCAGCATGATGTCGAGGATCACGAGGTCGTACGCGCCCTCACTCGCCCGGTGCAGGCCGTCGATCCCGTTGTGGACGACGTCCACGGCGTACCCCTCGGCCGTCAGCCCTTTGGCCAGCGACACAGCGAGACGCTTCTCATCCTCCACGATCAACAGGCGCATGCGCCCAGCTTGGCAAACCGAACCTGAAGACGGCTTCAGGGTGCTTCAGGTCGGCTTCAGAGTCGGTCGGGCAGATTCGTTCCCGTCGAAAGCACACGACAGCCAACAGTCACTTGCAGTCGCCTGTAATCGGGAGGAACCCCATGAAGCGCAACATCGTCATCGCCACCGTCGCGGCCGCGGCCCTCATCGGCGGCGGCACCGCGATCGCCCTCGCGGCCTCGGGCGACGACGAGGCGCAGGTGAAGCGGTCCAGCGTGCAGGTGTCGGACGACGACAACGAGCGTGACGACGTCGAGATCGCGGACGACAAGGCCGAGGACTCCTCCGAGGCCAAGGCCGCGCAGGTCACGGCCGCCGACGCCATAAACGCCGCGCTGAAGCACAAGTCCGGTACGGCCGTCTCCGCCGACCTGGACGACGAGGGCACGAACCTGGTCTGGGACGTCGACATCCTGACCAATGGCGGCGCCTGGCACAGCGTGCAGATCGACCCCGGCACCGGCAAGGTCCTCGGCTCCCATGCCGACCGTGACGACGACGGTGACGACGCCGCCGAGACCGAGCGGATCCGCGCCACCCTCAAGGACAGCTCCATAACCGCCGCGGAGGCCGCCGAAGCCGCCGCCACCAAGGGCACCGTGACCTCCGTCGACCTCGACGAGGACGCCAAGAACAAGGCCTGGGAGATCAACACCACCGCCCCCGACGGCACCGCCAACGACTGGCGCGTGAACCTCACCAACGCCAAGGTCACCATCGACCGCACGGACGACTGACCTCCGTGCTCCCTCGGTGAGTTCGTGGTGCGGCTTGTGGGGGTTGCTCGCGCAGTTCCCCGCGCCCCTCAAAAGCACGGGGTGTGGCCCAGTCTTCAAGGGGCGCGGGGAACTGCGCGAGCAACCACGAACGACCCGCACCCGCCAACGCACCCCAACCCCCGAGCTCCCCCGCGCAGGGGGGGGTCGAAGGGGCACAGCCCCTGGGAATGGGACGGGTAGGGGCGGCGGGGGCGAAATCCCGCCCCGGGCTCAGCCCCGTGTCAGCCCCGCCACCAGCTCGTCCGCCGCCCGATACGGGTCCAACTCCCCCGCGACGATCCGCTCGGCCAGCGCACTCAACCGGCGGTCGCCGTGGAGGTCGCCGATCCGTTGGCGTAGGGCCGTGACCGCGATGGTCTCGACCTCATGGGCCGCCCGGACCCGGCGGCGCTCCGCGAGCACCCCCCGCTCCTCCATCCACGCCCGGTGCTTCTCCAGCGCCTCGACGACCTCGTCGATACCCTCCGCCCGCGCCGCGACCGTCTTGACGATCGGCGGCCGCCAGTCGCCGGGGCCACGGGACTCGCCCAACCCCAGCATGTGGTTCAGCTCGCGCGCGGTCGCGTCCGCGCCATCGCGGTCGGCCTTGTTGACGACGTACACGTCACCGATCTCCAGGATCCCGGCCTTGGCCGCCTGGATGCCGTCGCCCATGCCGGGCGCCAGCAGCAC
Organism: Streptomyces capitiformicae; assembly: GCF_002214185.1. NCBI lineage: Bacteria > Bacillati > Actinomycetota > Actinomycetes > Kitasatosporales > Streptomycetaceae > Streptomyces > Streptomyces capitiformicae. Next base: position 7,089,594 of record NZ_CP022161.1, read on the forward strand.
CACCGACGTGTCCGCCTGGGAGGCGATCTCCACCTCGGACTGGCCGACGCCGACCGTCTCGACCAGCACGACATCACACCCCGCCGCGTCCAGGACGCGGATCGCCTGCGGGGCCGCCCAGGCGAGGCCACCCAGGTGCCCCCGCGTCGCCATCGAACGGATGTACACGCCGGGATCGGAGGCGTGCTCCGACATCCGGACCCGGTCGCCGAGCAGGGCGCCCCCGCTGAACGGCGACGACGGGTCGACGGCCAGGACGCCGACCCGCTTCCCGGCCCGCCGGTACGCCGTCACCAGCGCGGAGGTGGACGTGGACTTGCCGACGCCCGGCGAGCCGGTCAGGCCCACCACGTACGCCCCGCCCGTCAGCGGGGCCAGCGCCGCCATGACCTCGCGCAGCTGCGGGGACGCCCCCTCCACCAGGGAGATCAGCCGGGCGACGGCACGCGGCCGCCCTTCCCTGGCCTGTGCCACCAGCGTGGGGACGTCCTGCATCACAGCTCCGTTCCGACCGTTTCGACCGTTTCGACTGTTCCGAGGAGACGAGTAGTCATGTGCGCCACATACACCACGTATGCCACGTACACCTGAGAAGTGAAGGTCTCAGGCCTTGGGTACCCGCACGATCAGTGCGTCACCCTGTCCACCGCCACCGCACAGCGCGGCCGCGCCGACACCGCCGCCGCGCCGCTTCAGCTCCAGCGCGAGGTGCAGTACGAGTCGGGCGCCCGACATGCCGATGGGGTGACCGAGGGCGATCGCTCCACCATTGACGTTCACCTTTTCGGGGGTCACCCCGAGGTCCTTCATTGACTGGACGGCGACCGCGGCGAAGGCCTCGTTGATCTCGATCAGGTCCAGGTCCGCCACCTCCAGACCGTCCTTCTTCAGGGCGTGCTCGATCGCGTTCGACGGCTGCGACTGCAAGGAGTTGTCCGGCCCGGCGACGTTCCCGTGGGCGCCGATCTCGGCGAGCCACGCGAGGCCCAGCTCCTCCGCCTTCTCCTTGCTCATCACGACCACGGCCGCCGCGCCGTCGGAGATCTGCGAGGCCGAACCAGCCGTGATCGTGCCGTCCTTGGCGAACGCCGGCCGCAGCTTGCCCAGCGACTCGGCGGTCGTCTCGCCCCGGATGCCTTCGTCCTGGCTGAAAACAACCGGCTCGCCCTTGCGCTGCGGGATCTCCACGGGGGTGATCTCGGCGTCGAAGATGCCGTTCTTCTGGGCGGCGGCGGCCCGCTGGTGGGACAGGGCAGCGATCTCGTCCTGTTCCGGACGCAGGATGCCGAGACGCGTGTTGTGCTTCTCGGTGGACTCGCCCATGGCGATGCCTTCGAACGAATCCGTCAGACCGTCGTGCGCCATCGCGTCGAGCATCTGGATCGCGCCGTACTTGTAGCCCTCACGGGACTTCGGCAGCAGATGGGGGGCGTTGGTCATGGACTCCTGACCACCGGCCACGATCACGTCGAACTCACCGGCGCGGATCAGCTGGTCGGCGAGCGCGATGGCGTCGAGGCCCGACAGACAGACCTTGTTGATCGTGAGCGCCGGGACGTTCATGGGGATGCCCGCCTTGACCGCCGCCTGGCGGGCCGGAATCTGTCCAGCACCCGCCTGGAGCACCTGGCCCATGATCACGTACTGCACCTGGTCACCACCGATCCCCGCACGGTCGATGGCGGCCTTGATCGCGAAGCCGCCGAGGTCGGCTCCGGAGAAGGACTTCAGCGAACCGAGCAACCGTCCCATGGGCGTACGGGCGCCCGCGACGATCACCGAGGTCCTGCCGTTCGTTCCAGTCATGAGGTGCGATCCCCTTCCAGCTTGCACAGCCGAGGAGTGAACGAGGGTTTACTTCGAATGTACTGAGTGGCACTCCGTGCCGTCACCGGGCTGTCAGTGTGATCGCTGGCACGTTGCGTAACCACCTAAGGAGCGCTGCACTAAAACCATGCTGACGCGAATCGACCACATCGGGATCGCCTGCTTCGACCTCGACAAGACCGTCGAGTTCTACCGGGCCACCTACGGCTTCGAGGTGTTCCACTCCGAGGTCAACGAGGAGCAGGGCGTACGCGAGGCCATGCTCAAGATCAACAGTACCGACGACGGCGGCGCCTCGTACCTCCAGCTCCTGGAGCCGACCCGCGAGGACTCCACCGTCGCGAAATGGCTCGCCAAGAACGGCGAGGGGGTCCACCACATCGCCTTCGGCACGGCGGACGTCGACGGCGAGGCGGCCGCGATCAAGGACAAGGGCGTACGCGTCCTGTACGAGGAGCCGCGACGCGGTTCCATGGGGTCACGGATCACGTTTCTGCACCCCAAGGATTGCCATGGAGTACTGACAGAACTGGTCACTTCGGCGCCAGATGAGTCACCTGAGCACTGACCCCCGTACATATGGGCCGGTAGGGTTGGGGTCGGCCGTCGCCTTCACGGGGGCGGCCGGGGTCCTGCCGCCTTCCGACGAACAGGATCCTAGGGCCGGGGTCCAGGTTTCGGGGGACGAGGGTTAGGGCGGCAGCCCGTGCTCCGCCGTTGATCTGACACCATTCCCCGGGGGCCCCGTTCGGCGGATGGACGGAGCTCGTTTGGAGAAGGTTGCGACCAGGGGACGGATGGGACCGCGCAGTGCGGGGCTACGAACGCCAGGAGCGAGAGCCGGCGGCTGACGTCGACCACCTCTCTCGGTTCGAGGCCGAGATGGAGCGGCTGAAGACCGAGCGGGAAAAGGCGATCCAGCACGCCGAGGACCTCGGCTACCAGGTCGAGGTGCTGCGCGCCAAGCTGCACGAGGCGCGCCGCACCCTCATGTCCCGGCCCGCCTACGACGGCGGCGACCTCGGGTACCAGGCCGAGCAGATGCTCCGCCAGGCCCAGATGCAGGCCGACCAGCTGCGCGCCGACGCCGAGCGGGAGCTGAGCCAGGCCCGGGCGCAGACCCAGCGGATCCTCCAGGAGCACGCCGAGCAGGCCGCGCGCCTCCAGGCGGAGCTGCACCAGGAGGCCGTCACCCGCCGCCAGCAGCTCGACCAGGAGCTGTCCGAGCGCCGTCAGACCGTCGAGTCACACGTCAACGAGAACGTGGCGTGGGCCGAGCAGCTGCGCGCCCGCTCCGAGCAGCAGGCCCGCCGGCTCGTCGACGAGTCGCGTGCCGAGGCCGAGCAGGCGCTGGCCGCCGCCCGCGCCGAGGCCGAGCGGCTCGTCAATGAGGCCAGGCAGCGGCTCCAGAGCGACGCCGACGCGGCGCGCGGCGAGGCCGACCAGATTCTGCGCCGGGCCCGCGCCGAGGCCGAGCGGCTGCTCAACGCGGCGTCGACGCAGGCTCAGGAGGCCACCGAGCACGCCGAGCAGCTGCGCTCCTCCTCCGCCACCGAGTCCGACGCCGCCCGCCGCCAGGCCTCCGAGCTGAGCCGGGCCGCCGAGCAGCGCATCGCGGAGGCCGAGGCGGCGCTGCGCGAGGCCCGCACGGAGGCCGAGAAGCTGGTCACCGAGGCGAAGGAGAGCGCGGCCAAGGCCCTCTCCAGCGCCGAGTCGACCAACGAGCAGCGCACCCGTACGGCGAAAGAGCAGGTCGCCCGGCTGGTCGAGGAGGCCACGAAGGAGGCCGAGGCCACCAAGGCGGCCGCCGAGGAAGCCGTCGCGGACGCCAAGGCGGAGGCCGAGAAGATCGTCGCCGAGGCCTCCGAGAAGGCCCGCTCGATCACCGCCGAGGAGTCCGCCTCCCAGCTCGCCAAGACGGCCAAGACCGCCGAGGACGTGCTGAACAAAGCGTCCGAGGACGCCCGGAACACCACCAAGGCCGCCGCTGAGGAGGCCGAGCGGATCCGCGCGGAGGCGGAGGCCGAGGCGGACCGGTTGCGCGCCGAGGCGCACGACCTCGCCGAGCAGCTCAAGGGCGCGGCGAAGGACGACACCGAGGAGTACCGCGCCAAGACGGTCGAGCTGCAGGAGGAGGCGCGCCGGCTGCGCGGCGAGGCCGAGCAGCTGCGGGCCGACGCGGTCGCCGAGGGCGAGCGGATCCGCGCCGAGGCCCGGCGCGAGGCCGTCCAGCAGATCGAGGAAGGCGCCAAGACCGCCGAGGAACTGCTCGCCAAGGCGCGCACGGACGCCGACGAGCTGCGCCAGACGGCCACGGCGGACAGCGAGAAGGTCCGCACGGAGGCCATCGAACGTGCTTCGACGCTGCGCCGTCAGGCCGAGGAGACCCTGGAGCGCACCCGCAAGGAGGCGGAGCGGCACCGCGCCGAGGTCATCGAGCAGTCGGACGAGCTGAAGGCCGAGGCCGAGCGGGCCGCCCGCGAGCTGCGCGAGGAGACCGAGCGCGGCGTCGAGGCCCGCAAGGCGGAGGCCGCCGAGGAGCTGTCCCGGCTGCAGACCGAGGCCGAGGCACGGCTCGCCTCCGCCGAGGAGGCGCTCGCCGACGCCCGTGGGGAGGCCGAGCGGATCCGCCGCGAGGCCACCGAGGAGACCGACCGGCTGCGTTCCGAGGCCGCCGAGCGTATTCGTACGCTCCAGGCGCAGGCCGAGGCCGAGGCCCAGCGGCTGCGCGACGAGGCCGCGTCCGACGCGTCCGCGTCCCGCGCCGAGGGCGAGGCCATCGCCGTACGGCTGCGGTCGGAGGCCGCTTCCGAAGCCGAGCGGCTGAAGTCGGAGGCGCAGGACACCGCCGACCGGGTACGGGCGGAGGCGCAGGCCGCGGCCGAGCGGCTCGCCACGGAGGCCTCTCAGGCGCTGGCCGCCGCGCAGGAGGAGGCGGCCCGGCGCCGCCGCGAGGCCGAGGAGCTTCTCGGCGCCGCCCGGCAGGAGGCCGGCCAGGAGCGGCAGCGGGCCCGCGAGCAGAGCGAGGAGCTGCTGGCCTCGGCGCGTACACGCGTGGAGGAGGCCCAGGCCGAGGCCGTACGCCTGGTCGAGGAGGCCGAGCGGCGCGCCATGGAGATGGTGTCGGCCGCCGAGCTCCACGCCCAGCAGGTACGGGACTCCGTGGCCGGGCTGCACGAGCAGGCCCAGGAGGAGATCGCCGGGCTGCGCAACGCCGCCGATCACGCGGCGGAGCGTACGCGCCGGGAGGCCGAGGAGGAGGCGGACCGGGTCCGCGCCGACGCCTACGCGGAGCGGGAGCGGGCCACCGAGGACGCCAACCGGGTACGCCGGGAGGCCCGGGACGAGGCGGACGCCGCCAAGGCGCTCGCGGAGCGCACCGTCGCGGAGGCCCTCGCCGAGGCGGACCGGATCCGTTCGGACGTCGCCGAGCACGCCCAGCGGGTGCGTACGGAGGCGTCGGACACCATCGCGCGGGCCGACCAGGACGCGTCGCGCACCCGGGCCGAGGCCCGCGAGGACGCCAACCGCATCCGGTCGGACGCGGCCACCCAGGCCGACACCCTCATCACCGAGGTCACGGCCGAGGCCGAGCGGCTGACGCGGGAGACCAACGAGGAGGCCGAGCGGGTACGGGCCGAGTCCGTCGCCAAGGCCGACCAGCTGATCGCCGAGGCCACCGACGACGCCGAGCGGCTGCGCGCCGAGGCCGCCGAGACGGTGGGCTCCGCGCAGCAGCACGCCGAGCGGGTACGAGCCGACGCAGAGCGGGCCCGGGCCGAGGCGGAGGCCGAGGCCGACCGGCTCATGTCGCACGCCCGTGAGGAGGCCGACCGCACCCTCGACGAGGCCCGCAAGGACGCCAACAAGCGGCGCTCCGAGGCCGCCGAGCAGGTCGACAAGCTCATCACGGAGACGACGGCCGAGGCCGACAAGCTCCTCACCGAGGCTCAGTCGCAGGCCCAGAAGACCACCGCGGACGCCGAGGCGCAGGCCGACTCCATGGTCGGCGCGGCCCGCAAGGAGGCCGACCGGCTGGTCTCCGAGGCGACCGTCGAGGGCAACTCCACGGTGGAGAAGGCCCGTACGGACGCCGACGAGCTGCTGGTCGGCGCGCGCCGGGACGCCACTGCCATAAGGGAGCGGGCGGAGGAGCTGCGCGACCGGATCACGTCCGAGATCGAGGCACTGCACGAGCGGGCCCGCCGTGAGGCCGCCGAGACGATGAGGTCGACCGGCGACCGCTGCGACGCGCTCATCAAGGCCGCCGAGGAACAGCTTCAGAAGGCGCAGGCAAAGGCCAAGGAGATCGTTTCCGAGGCCAACTCCGAGGCCGGCAAGGTCCGTATCGCGGCGGTGAAGAAGGCCGAGGGTCTCCTCAAGGAGGCCGAGCAGAAGAAGTCCACGCTCATCCGCGAGGCGGAGGAACTCAAGGCCGAGGCGATCCGTGAAGCCCGCCGTACGGTCGAGGAGGGCAAGCGCGAACTCGAGGTGCTGGTCCGTCGCCGCGAGGACATCAATGCGGAGATTTCCCGTGTCCAGGACGTCCTGGAGGCGTTGGAGTCTTTTGAGGCCCCGTCGAGCGGCAAGGACGGTGGAGTCAAGGCGGGTGCCGCCGCGGGTGCGACTCGTTCGGGTGGCAAGTCGTCAGACAGCTAGCGGAGTCGAGGCGTCGCGGGTACCTTCCGCGCCGCCGTAGGCACCAGAGACACCAATGGACACCAATTTGTGTTCTTCCTGTGCTTGCCAGGGCCTTGTTGCAAAGTTTCTGGCAACAATTCCGATGGTCGGCCACCAAAAGGGGTGTCATTCTCCAGATCAAACGTGCATCTGCTCGATGACACGCCGCTTCGCCCCCTAGGATTCCACCTATCACCTCACCGGTCTCATTCGACAGGAACCCCATGAGCGACACTTCCCCCTACGGCTTCGAGCTTGTGCGGCGTGGATACGACCGCGCTCAGGTGGACGAACGTATCTCCAAGCTCGTCTCCGACCGTGACTCCGCTCTCTCCCGCATCACCGCTCTCGAAAAGCGCATCGAGGAGCTCCACCTCGAGACGCAGAACGCCCAGGCCGCGGTCACCGACGCCGAGCCGTCCTACGCCGGTCTCGGTGCCCGCGTCGAGAAGATCCTCCGTCTCGCCGAGGAGGAGGCGAAGGACCTGCGCGAGGAGGCCCGGCGCGCGGCCGAGCAGCACCGCGAGCTCGCCGAGTCCGCGGCCCAGCAGGTCCGCAACGACGCCGAGTCGTTCGCGGCGGAGCGCAAGGCCAAGGCCGAGGACGAGGGCGTCCGGATCGTCGAGAAGGCCAAGAGCGACGCGTCCCAGCTGCGTGCCGAGGCGCAGAAGGACGCGCAGTCCAAGCGCGAGGAGGCGGACGCCCTCTTCGAGGAGACCCGCGCGAAGGCCGCGCAGGCCGCCGCCGACTTCGAGACGAACCTCGCCAAGCGGCGCGAGCAGTCCGAGCGCGACCTGGCCTCGCGTCAGCAGAAGGCCGAGAAGCGGCTCGCCGAGATCGAGCACCGGGCGGAGCAGCTCCGTCTGGAGGCGGAGAAGCTGCGCACCGACGCCGAGCGCCGTGCCCGCCAGACGGTGGAGACCGCGCAGCGTCAGGCCGAGGACATCGTCGCGGACGCGAACGCCAAGGCGGACCGGATCCGCTCGGAATCCGAGCGGGAGCTGGCGGCTCTCACGAACCGCCGCGACTCCATCAACGCCCAGCTGACCAACGTCCGCGAGATGCTGGCGACGCTGACGGGTGCCGCTGTGGCCGCCGCCGGCACCCCGGCCACGGACGACGAGCCGATCTCTCGTGGCGTCCCGGCCCAGCAGTCCCGGTAACACGACCGCCTGACGGCACCAGCCAAGGGTTGTTCAGGGCCCGCGTCTCCTTCGGGGGGTGCGGGCCCTTCGGCGTGTTCGGGTGGGATTTTGAGTGCCTGACAGCTCGGAACATCTGCGGTACGGCGACTGCGGGTTGTTCGTGGTCGCTCGCGCAGTTCCCCGCGCCCCTTCGGGGCCCGGGTGGCAGGCACTCCGCCCCCGTCCTAGCGTGGCCGCATGATCGAGGTCGAGGGGCTTACCAAGCGGTATGGCGAGAAGGTGGCGGTCAATGAGCTGAGTTTTGCCGTGCGGCCGGGGATCGTCACCGGGTTTCTCGGGCCGAACGGGGCCGGTAAGTCGACGACGATGCGGATGATTCTGGGGCTGGACCGGCCCACGGCCGGGGACGTGCGGATCGATGGGATGCATTACGACGGGCTGAGGGACCCGTTGAAGTACATCGGGGCCCTGCTAGATGCCACGGCCGTGCACGGGGGGCGTAGCGCCTTCAATCACCTTCTCTGCCTCGCTCAGAGCAATGGAATCCCCAAGGCCCGGGTGCACGAGGTGCTGGACACTGTCGGGCTGACACCGGTCGCCCGTAAGAAGGCCAAGGGGTTCTCGCTGGGGATGGGGCAGCGGCTCGGTATCGCGGGGGCGTTGCTCGGGGATCCGCGGATCCTGATGTTCGACGAGCCGGTGAACGGGCTGGATCCTGAAGGGATCCATTGGATCCGCAATGTGATGAAGTCCCTCGCCGCCCAGGGGCGGACCGTGTTCGTCTCGTCCCATCTGATGAGCGAGATGGCACTGACCGCCGATCATCTCGTCGTCATCGGGCAAGGGCGGCTCCTCGCCGACACCTCCATGGCCGACTTCATCCAGCGGAACTCACGGTCGTACGTACGGATTCGTACCCCGCAGCGCGAGCGGCTGTTCGACGTGCTGTACGAGGCCGGCGTCACCGTCGTCGAGACGGGCGGCGGGGCTCTCGAGGTGGACGGCGGGAAGCCGGAGCGGATCGGGGAGCTGGCGGCGCGGCACCAGATCGTGCTGCATGAACTGAGTCCGCGGCAGGCCTCGCTGGAGGAGGCGTTCATGCGGCTGACGGCCGAGTCGGTGGAGTACCACGCGCATGCGGAGACACCGCCGAACGAGTGGGGCGACGGCTGGAAGAGGGAGGGCTGAGGATGGCCGCTGCCCAGGTCGTCCGGTCCGAGTGGACCAAGATCCGGTCGGTGGCGTCCACGGTGTGGACGCTGTCGCTGGTCGTGGTCGTCACGGTCGCGCTCGGTGTGCTGATCTCCCTGCTGTCGAAGCAGGAGTTCGACAGTCTGAGCGCCGAGGACAGGCTCTCCTTCGACCCGACATTCATCAGCTTCGCCGGGATGAGCCTGGGTCAGCTGGCGATGATCGTGTTCGGAGTGCTGGTCGTGTCGAACGAGTACAGCACCGGCATGATCCGTACGTCGCTGGCCGCTGTGCCCCAGCGGGGCACCTTTCTGTTCGGCAAGATCGCGGTGGCCACCGCGCTCGCCTTCGTGGTCGGGCTGGTGACCAGCTTCGCGGCGTTCTTCCTGGGGCAGGCGATGCTCGGCGAGCACCGGGCCGAGATCGGCGATCCGGGCGTGCTGCGCGCGGTCATGGGCGGCGGGCTCTATATGACCCTCATCGCGATGTTCTCGATGGGTGTCGCCGCGATGCTGCGTTCGCCGATGCTGTCGCTGGGCATCCTGATGCCGTTCTTCTTCCTGATCTCCAACATCCTGGGGAATGTCGACGCCACCGAGAAGATCGGGCGTTATCTGCCCGACCAGGCCGGCAGCAGGATCATGCAGGTGGTCACCCCGGTGGACGACGACACCCCGTACGGTCCCTGGGGCGGTCTCGCGATCATGACGCTGTGGGTGGTGGCGGCGCTGCTCGGCGGTTATCTGGTCCTGAAAAGGCGTGACGCGTGACCTGCGCGCTCTTACTTTCCCTTGGGCGGAACCGTCAACGCCCCGATAAGCTCCTAATCCTTACGGGGGCGTGCGCCCCGACGTCCTGAGACGCAGACGTTCTGAAACGTTCGATGGGTGCGGAGCATGATCGAGGCAGTCGGCCTGACCAAGCGCTACGGCGCCAAGACGGCCGTGTACAACCTTTCCTTCCAGGTGCGGCCGGGGGCCGTCACCGGTTTCCTCGGGCCCAACGGCTCGGGCAAGTCGACGACGATGCGCATGATCCTCGGCCTGGACAACCCCACCTCCGGGCAGGTGACGATCGGCGGCTACCCGTACCGCAAGCTGCCGAACGCGGCCCGCCAGGTCGGTGCCCTGCTCGACGCCAAGGCCGTGCACGGCGGCCGGCACGCCCGGAACCATCTGCTGTCCCTGGCGCAGCTGTCGGGCATCCCGGCCCGCCGGGTGGACGAGGTGCTCGGCGTCGTCGGTCTCCAGGACGTGGCGAAGAAGCGCTCCAAGGGCTTCTCGCTCGGCATGGGCCAGCGGCTCGGTATCGCCGCCGCCCTGCTCGGCGACCCCCAGGTGCTGCTCTTCGACGAGCCGGTCAACGGCCTCGACCCCGAGGGCATCCTCTGGGTGCGCAACCTGATGAAGGCGCTCGCCGCGGAGGGCCGTACGGTCTTCGTGTCCTCGCACCTGATGAGCGAGATGGCGCTGACCGCCGACCACCTCATCGTGATCGGGCGCGGGCAACTGCTCTCCGACATGAGCGTGAAGGACTTCATCTCGGCGAACTCCGCCGACTTCGCACGCGTACGGACGCCGGACACCGAGCCGCAGGCGCGCGAGAAGCTGACCGCCGCGCTGACCGAGGCCGGGGGCCAGGTGCTGCCCGAGCAGGACGGCGCGCTGCGCGTCACCGGTCTGCCGCTGCCCCGCATCAGCGACCTCGCGCACGGCGCCGACGTACGGCTGTGGGAGCTGTCGCCGCACCAGGCCTCGCTGGAGGAGGCGTACATGCGGATGACGCAGGGCGCCGTCGACTACCGCTCGACCATCGACCAGAAGGCCGGGCTCCAGCAGCCCCTGCCGCCCGGCGCGCAGCCGCCGATGCCGGTGCCGGGGCAGGGCCAGCCCGGCTGGTACGCCCCGCCGGCCCCGCAGCAGGGCGGACAGCCCTTCGCACCGCCGCAGGGCCGGCCGACCGGTCCGTACGGGGCTCCGGCTCCCGCCGCCGCACCGGCCCCCGGTCAGCCGCAGCCGAACCCGTACGCCCAGGCCGTGCCCCAGGCCCCCGCGCAGCCCGCCGCTCCTTCCGCCCCCGCGCCCGCCGCCGACCTGACGAAGTCCGAGGACGCCCGATGAGCACGCCCCAGCCGCCACTCGCCCAGCAGCAGCCGCCCGCCCCCAACTGGCAGGGGGCGCCGGGTATTTCGTACACCTCGCCGATCCCGGTGGTGCGCACCCATCTCGGGCACGCGATCGCCTCCGAGTGGACGAAGATCAAGTCCGTCCGTTCGACGATGTGGACGCTCGGCGTCTACGTCCTCCTCCTGATCAGCCTCGGTCTGCTGTTCGCCCTCGTCGCCTCCTCCACGGAGATGAACATGCAGGGTCAATCCCCGCTGGGGCTCGGTATGTTCGGGCTGATGCTCGGCAGCGTCTGCCTCATCACGCTCGGCGTGCTGACCACCGCCTCCGAGTACGGCACCGGCATGATCCGGACCACGATGACCGCGTGCCCGAGCCGCGGCCGGGTGCTGATCGCGAAGGCCCTCGTGTACTTCGTGCTGGCGTTCACCGTGACCTTGGTGACCACCGCGTTCGTCGGCTTCGTCCAGGTGACGATCCTGGAGGGCAGCAACACGGCGACGCCCACCGGTGAGGAGTGGTTCAAGGCGACGGTCGGCGTCAGCCTCTTCCTCGCGCTGTTCGGACTGCTGTCGCTGCTCGTCGGCTCGCTGATCCGGCACTCGGCGGGCGCGATCACCATCATGCTCGGCCTGTTCCTCGCGCCGCTGGTCATCGCGATCTTCATGTTCGCCGAGTCGCTGCGGGACGTGCAGGAGTTCCTGCTCAACTACTCGATCCCGAGCCAGCTCGGCGTCTTCTACAACGCGGAGCTCGGCTCGGCCGGCCCGTCCGGCTGGGACCCGCTGTGGATCATGCTCACCATGGTCGCGGCCACGTTCGTCGGCGCGTACGCCCTGTTGGAGAAGCGGGACGTGTAACCAGGGCCTGGGTTACCGGGGGTTCAGAATCTCGGCGCGTTACGGGACCGCTGCACCCGCGTGGTGCGGCGGTCCTTCGCGTTCCAGCAGGCCTTGTGCCAGTGCCGGCGTTCGTCCACGCCCGAGTGCTCGGGCCAGGCGACCACGTGCGGCACACCGGAGGGGATCATCTGGTCGCAGCCCGGGCAGCGGTAGGTCTTGCCCACCGCGCTCGCGCCCGCCACATGGCGCACGTTCCACTCCTCGCCCTGCCAGCGCTCGCTGGACTGCCAACCGCCGTACCGGTCCGAGCGGTCGTCCTCGGCGCTCCGGCCTGACGAACCCGACGAGCCATCGCCCTTGGGACGGTTGCGACGCGGGGACACGGGACACCTCACAGGGCTATACAGGGAGCAGGCTTGGTGTCCAGCCTACGCGGGCCCCACGGGGGTACGCGTACATCACCAAACACCTCAGATCGCCCCCCGCCCGCACCATTCTGCAGACAATCCGCAAATCTCGCCGCAAGGCCGTGTCTTGGGCACGTGTCAGACGGTTATGCCGGGTGGGGGAGCTCCCGAGTCGGAGCCGAGGAAGCAGGAAGTGCGATGCACGTAGGAACATTTGTACTGGGAGCCCAGTTCCCCGGCCAGGGCCATGGGGAGGCGCTCCACCGGACGGTTCGGACGGCGGAGGCGGCCGAAGCCGCCGGTCTGGACGCGGTCTGGCTGGCCGAGCACCATTTCGTGCCGTACGGGACATGCCCGTCGGCGGTCACCCTCGCCGCGTTACTGCTGGGACGCACCCGGCGGATCCGTGTCGGTACGGCGGTCAGCGTGCTGCCCACCGTCCATCCCGTGGCCCTGGGCGAACAGGCCGCCCTGCTGCATGTGACCTCCGGCGGACGCTTCTCGCTGGGCGTCGGCCGCGGCGGCCCCTGGGTCGATCTGGAGGTCTTCGGCACCGGCCTCGAGGCGTACGAGAAGGGGTTCCCGGAATCACTCGATCTGCTCATGCGCTGGCTCCGCGAACCCTCGGTGTCGGCGTCGGGGGAACGATTCAGCTTCCGTGAGGTCCCCGTCGTACCGAGGCCCTCGGAGGATCTGGACGAGACGCCCGGCCCCGAGGTCGTCGTCGCCTGCACCTCACCGGCGAGCGTACGGCTGGCGGCCGAGCGCGGTCTGTCGATGCTGCTCGGGATGCACGTCGGGGACGAGGAGAAGGCCGAGATGGTGGCGATGTGGCGCAAGTCCGCCCGGGCCGCGGGCCGTTCGCCGGAGGAGATCGCCGGCGCGGCCCATGTGTCGGCCGGCGTCTGCCAGATCGCGGACCGGCGCACCGACGCCGTGGAGGCGCTCACCAAGGCGATGCCGGGCTGGCTGAAGCAGGGCCTCGACGCCCATGTGACCGTGGACGGCCGCGCCCGCGCCATGCGGGACCCGCTCGCGTACACCGAACTGCTCTGCGGGCTGCACCCGGTGGGGACTCCGCGGCTGTGCGCCGACCGGCTCGCGGCGACGAGCGAGCGCACGGGCATCTCCCGCTTCGCCCTGCTCGTCGAGGGCTCCGGCGACCTCACGGCGACGGAGGAGAACGTACGACGACTCGGTGCCGAGGTGCTGCCTCACCTCGGCTGAGCCGTACCCAGGGCCCTTGCGGGAAGCTTGCCGCCCCGCTTACTGATGCACCTCCCGCGGTTGGAGCGGCAAGCCGTAGTGCGTCATGCCCTCAGCAGTCCCGGAGTTCCGGGGACTGATTGAGGAGTTGGCCGCGGATCGAGGTGAAGCGGGCCAACCTGTCGTCCACGGACGGGTCCAGCGGGAACACCGCCACGCGGTGGCAGTTCTGGAAGGCCAGCCGTACTCCGAAGTGCCGCTGCAGCGCGCCGCGAATCGCGTCACTCGCGAGCGCGCGCAGCAACTGTCCGCGCGCCTGCTCGTCCGGCGGGGGCGTCTGGTTGTCGGCGAACTCCCCGCCTTCCACCTTCAGCTGGACCACCAGGGAGCTGATCATCTCCCACGCGTAGGGCAGGGAGGTCCGGACGCAGTCGACGAAGGCGGCTTCGTCGACCTCGCCTCGCTCGGCCTGTTCGAGTAGGGCCGGTGAGACGTCGAGCGACATGGGTTCTCCTCTCACACCCCCAGAACGACAGGGGTTGACGGACAAGGCCGGAGATCACACCACCGAACACGCAGAGTGCACGGCTGGCGACCTCACGTTTCTACGGTATGCAACCGATCGTGACCGCACCAGGAGAATGCGCGCACCGACACCGCGCTTGACGCACACAATCAGCCATTGCCGAACAAGAGTTGACAGAGGCACATGCCGGGGGACGACAGAGGCCCAGATGAGAGGGGGGAGGGCGCGACGGAGGGCGACTTTTCCCGACGTTCTCGGCCGGGTTCGCCGTGGCCGTCGAACGGGCCCGCCGTGGACGTCGTGGTCGCCGGACCGAGGCCGTTGTGGTCGTCGAATCGCGCGGACCGGTCGCCGTCGAGTAGCGTTGCCGACCATGCGTCTCGTCATTGCCCGCTGCTCCGTGGACTACGCGGGCCGGCTCACCGCCCACCTCCCCTCAGCCCCCCGCCTGATCCTGGTGAAGGCGGACGGCAGCGTCTCCATCCACGCGGACGACCGGGCCTACAAGCCCCTCAACTGGATGTCGCCGCCCTGCACGCTGAAGGAGGGCACAGGCGACGAAGAGGGTGTCTGGACCGTCATCAACAAGGCGGGCGAGAAGCTCATCATCACCATGGAGGAAGTCCTCCATGACTCCTCGCACGAGCTGGGCGTGGACCCCGGGCTGATCAAGGACGGCGTCGAGGCGCACCTCCAGGAACTGCTCGCCGACCGCATCGAGACCCTCGGCGAGGGCTACACGCTCATCCGCCGCGAGTACATGACGGCCATCGGCCCGGTGGACATCCTGTGCCGGGACGCGGAGGGGGCGACCGTCGCGGTCGAGATCAAGCGGCGCGGCGAGATCGACGGTGTCGAGCAACTCACGCGCTATCTGGAGCTGTTGAACCGCGACCCGCATCTCGCGCCGGTCCGCGGCATCTTCGCCGCCCAGGAGATCAAGCCTCAGGCCCGCGTCCTCGCCACCGACCGCGGCATCGGCTGCCAGGTCCTGGACTACGACGCCCTGCGCGGCATCGAGGACGACAAACTGCGGCTGTTCTGAGCCGTTTCACGCAAGAGGGCCGGGTCCGTCGCACGGTCCCGGCCCTCTTGCGCTGACGTGAGCCTCGGCCTCACATCACCGAGTTGTCGGCAGGGGTTTCGCTGCTGCTGCTCTCCGGGGCGCTCGCCGACATGCTTCCGGACGGCGACAAGGTGCCGCTCGTCGTCGTGCCGCTCGTCGTTCCGCTCGTCGTTCCGTCCGTGGTGCCGCCGCCGGTCGTGCCGCCGTCCGTGGTCCCGCCGTCGGTCGTCCCGCCGTCCGTGGTCCCGCCATCGGTCCCGCCGTCGGTCGTACCACCGTCCGTCGTGCCCCCATCGGTCGTCCCGCCGTCCGTGGTCCCGCCATCGGTCCCGCCGTCGGTCGTACCACCGTCCGTCGTCCCGCCATCGGTCGTTCCGCCCGGGGAACCGCCGCCGGTCGTGCCGCCGGTCGTGCCGCCCGTCGTCCCGCCACCGGTCGTTCCGCCCGAGGAACCGCCCGTAGAGCCGCCGGTGGTTCCGCCGTCCGACGAACCGGACGAGTCCGAGGGCGACGGATCGTTGTCGTCCGACGGTCCCGGCGTGTTCGTCGGCGTCGGGTCGTCCGCGGTGCCGTAGGTCCCGTCGGGGCCCGGGTCGGTCGGTTCCGGGAGTGTGCCGGGGTCGTTGGCGTCCCCTTCCCGCTTGGGGCGCTCCTCCGCGCCGAGGCCGCTGTCGTCGAAGCCCTCGCTGGCGGAGGGGTTGACGCCCACCTTCTCGGACGGGGTCCGCGTGTTGTTGTCCGAGGTCGCGCCAAGGGTTACGACGGTGCCCAGGACGGCGGCGAGCAGCGCGCCCGCCCCCGCCGCCGCGAGGTTGCGCCGGGCGCCGCCGACCAGGCCCTTGAGGCCGCCGGCCTTGTGCGCGGGCGAGCCACCGCCGGGACGATGGGTGACCAGCGTCGCCTCGGGACCGGTCGTCGCGGAAGCGCCCACCGCACCCACCGCGCCCACCGCGCCGAAGCCCGTCGGCATGTACCCGGAGGGCACCCCGCCGGGCGGTGAGGCCGACTCCTCGTGCCGTGCGTCCGGTACCTCCTCCCCCGCCGCCGTACGACCGCCGGGCGGGGTCGCCCCGGAGCGGTCGGCGACCAGGGCGAGGGCCCTGCGGCCGGCGACCGTGCCGTGCTTGTCGGCGAGGGCGCCGCGCAGCCCGATGGAGGCCTCCAGCTCGGCGCGGGCCCGGTCCAGTTGCCCAAGGCAGAGCGCCAGTATGCCCAGCTCGTGGTGGAAGTAGGCCTGGTCGGCGGCCTCCCCGGCGAGCCGGGACGCCTCGGCGCCGGTCCGCAGGGCCCGTTCCCAGGCGTTCCAGTGCAGCCCCGCGGCGAACGCGGGCGCTGCCTGCCGGGCCAGCCGCACCGCGACGCTCTCCTCCGCCTCCTCGGTGGGCGGCTCGGTGAGCGGCCCGAGGACGGTGAGCGCGGCGAGCACGGCGTCCGCCTCGGCCGAGACCCGCTCGGGTGTGACCGAAGGATGCCCGGCCCACCAGGCGTAGTGCCGGGCGGCGCTGCGCGCGCGGGCCTCGACGTCGTCGGCGTACCCGGCGGCCTCCAGCTGGGTCTGTACGCCGGCCGCGAGCCGGTAGCGCGCGCCGACCGGCGTGACGAGGGCGCAGCCGACGAGCTCGCCGAGGGCGGCGTCCGCGTGGGTGTCGCCGACCAGGGCGGGCAGATGGGCCTGGTGCGGGACCTCGCCGCCGAGTGCGATCGCGAATCTCAGGGTCTCGCGTGCCGAGGCGCTCAGCCGGGACGCGAGCAGCGCGGCGGGCGCGGCTCCCTCGGCGAGCGACGGCAGAGGTACCTCGTGTGTGTCCGCCGAGGAGTCGAAGGGCGCGTCGACCGGCGGTGCGTCCGCGAAGACGCCGAACTCGTCGACGGCGTCCGCGCCCGCCCGCAGCCGGTCCCGCTGCCTGAGCAGCGCCCCGGCCTGGGTGAACCGCAGCGGCAGCCCCTCGGACTCGAACAGCAGGTCGCCCGCCCAGTTCACCTCCTCCTCGGTGAGCGCCCGCCCCACGGCACGCTCCAGCACTGCCAGGCTGCCCGCCCGGTCGAACCCGCCGAGCACGATCTCTTCGAGGGGCGCGTCGTCGGACGGCAGGGGTACGTCGGGGGTGGCGCCGATCAGGAAGGCGCACTCCGGGGTCGCGTCGAGCAGTTCGTCGAGCGCGGCCCCGCCGAACTCCAGGTCGTCCAGGACGACGACCGCGCCGATGTCCCGTACGACGTCGAGGATCTGCTGCTGTCCGGGCCGGAACAGGGGCGTGCTGTACACAGCTGTGAACAGGTCGTACAGCAGGTCGGCCACCGTACGCCGGTAACCGCTCAGCCGTACGACGCCGTCTGGCGCGAGGTCCGCGCAGTCCTCGGCGACGGCGTCGAGGAGCATGGTGCGGCCCGAGCCGGGGGCGCCGGTGAGGCGGACGGAGCGGCCGCGGGCGAGGAGCCGTACGAGCCGTTCTCTCTCGTCGTCGCGCTGGAGCAGAGGCAGCCGGGGCAGCGTGGGCCCCGGGGGCACGGGCGGCCGGGCGGCGCGGTCGATCTCGGCGCGCTCGGCGGGCGCGTGCTTCTGGGGCCGGCCGGGCAGTTCGCCCGGTGGGCAGTTCTCTATCTCGCTGCCGTCGACGGGGTTGACGGTGAGCAGGAAGTCGCCCGAGACGAGCTGGACGGTGCGGGCGAGTGCCGGAGTGTGCCGGTCGAAGTCCTGCGTCAGCGAATCACGTGGTGGACGCTTGCTCTGCGCCTGTCCGTCGTCGTGGACGTGGTCTTCGGGTCCCCGGTTGTTCGGGTCCATCGGTTCTAGCCCCCCAAAAGCGTCTCGTGTGCTGGAGCCCCTCCCGGCCGTGTCGCACACTGCGCTGTCGCTTCTGGTCCGGAACCCGCTCGAGGGTTGCTGGCAGCGGGCAGCCGAACCCTAAACCTTTGCACAGTATCTCCGACAGTCCGGGATACCGCGCCGTCCGAGACGTCACGGTCTCGTGAGGATTGGGAGTCTGGTGCCTTTCCTCCCGTTGGGGCCGGGTGTCCCACACGCATCGAGTCATACGTGCGGATCCGCACGCCCGTTCACACGCGAGGCAGCGACTCCAGCCCGATGCCGCCCTCGATCGCCAGGATGCGGTGCAGTCGTGTGGCCACGAGCAGCCGCTGCATCTGCGGTGGTACACGTCGCAGCACCAGCCGCCGTCCGCACCGTCCCGCCCGCCGGTGGGCTCCCATGATCACGCCGAGTCCGGTGGCGTCCCAGGAGTCCAGCTCTGACAGGTCGAGCACCAGGTCGCCGGCTCCGTCGTCGACGGCCGAGTGCAGGACCGTACGGGCGTCCGCCGCGCTGCGTACGTCGAGGCGGCCCCCGACGACCAGCTCGGCGTGGTCGCCCCTGATGTACATAAGCGCTCCCCGAGAGTGCGTCTCGTACTCCGTGAGTAGGTGATGCAACGTCTGACGGCGTTTCACGCCGCCAGGTTGCCGTCTGTGAGCGAACCGATACCGAATTCACCTCAAGGGGTGATGCCCCGGAGGTTCAGGCGATTGCCTGAGGTTCAGTGCTTGTAGAAGCCCTGCCCGCTCTTGCGTCCGATGTCACCGGCGTCAACCATCCGGCGCATCAGCTCCGGTGGGGCGAACTTCTCGTCCTGGGACTCGGTGTAGATGTTGCTCGTGGCGTGCAGCAGGATGTCGACGCCCGTCAGGTCGGCCGTGGCCAGCGGTCCCATCGCGTGGCCGAAGCCCAGCTTGCAGGCGAGGTCGATGTCCTCGGCGGTGGCGACACCCGACTCGTACAGCTTGGCCGCCTCGACGACCAGCGCGGAGATGAGACGGGTCGTCACAAACCCCGCGACGTCACGGTTGACGACGATGCAGGTCTTGCCGACCGACTCGGCGAACTCCCGTGCGGTGGCGAGGGTCTCGTCGCTCGTCTTGTAGCCGCGGACCAGTTCACACAGCTGCATCATCGGCACCGGCGAGAAGAAGTGCGTACCGACGACCCGCTCCGGCCGTTCCGTGACCGCCGCGATCTTGGTGATCGGAATGGCGGAGGTGTTGGACGCGAGCACGGCATCGTCCCGTACGAGCTTGTCGAGCGCCCGGAAGATCTCGTGCTTGACCTCAAGCTTCTCGAACACGGCCTCGACGACGATGTCCGCGTCGGCCACCGCGTCGAGGTCGGTCGTGGCGTTGATCCGCGCCAGCGCCGCCTCGGCGTCCTCGGCCGCCAGCTTGCCCTTGCCGACGAACTTGTCGTACGACGCCTGGATGCCGCCGATGCCACGGTCGAGCGCCTCGTCGGTGACATCGCGCAGGACGACGTCCCAGCCCGCCTGCGCGGACACCTGAGCGATACCGGACCCCATGAGCCCGGCTCCGATGACGGCGAGCTTCCGTGCCACTGTGCGACTCCCCTGGTACGCGCTGTTGATGATTGCCTCTCGGCCGGACCCTAGCGCTCGTGAGGGGCTGTGTGACCGCTTAGTAACGCGAGTCACGTCTCATCTGACGGACATCACACCGGCAGTACTCATTCGGAGGCGCGTACGGCCGTAGTTGAGCACCTTCTCGCCCCACAGGCCCTCCATCTGGTGGACGGGTCTTCCGGGCGGCCTGCGCGTAACTACGCTGGTGACATGGTCAATCTCACGCGCATCTACACCAGGACCGGCGACCAGGGCACCACGAACCTCGGGGACATGAGCCGGGTGCCCAAGACCGATCTGCGGATCTCGGCGTACGCGGACGCCAACGAGGCGAACGCGGTGATCGGGACGGCGATCGCGCTGGGCGGGCTGGAGCAGGAGGTCGTGAAGGTCCTCACCCGCGTGCAGAACGACCTCTTCGACGTCGGCGCCGATCTGTCCACGCCGGTCGTCGAGAACCCCGAGTTCCCGCCTCTCCGCGTCGAGCAGTTCTACATCGACAAGCTGGAGGCGGACTGCGACCGCTTCAACGAGCGGTTGGAGAAGCTGCGCTCCTTCATCCTCCCGGGCGGTACCCCGGGGGCCGCCCTCCTCCACCAGGCCTGCACGGTCGTACGCCGGGCGGAACGGTCGACGTGGGCGGCGCTGGAGGTCCACGGCGACGTCATGAACCCGCTGACGGCGACCTACCTCAACCGCCTGTCCGACCTCCTGTTCATCCTGGCGAGGACGGCGAACAAGGACGTCGGGGACGTGCTGTGGGTGCCGGGCGGGGAGCGCTAGCTGTATTGCCCGGTGAGATGTGGGACGCGGCTAGGTGTTCTGTCCCGGGAGGTTGTGGACGGGTGAGCCAGGTCTCGGCTGAGGGATCTTGAACAGGTGAGGGCCTTCCGGTTTGTCGCCGTCGGCGGACGCGGCTTTGGCGGCGGCCTTGTCTGCCGCTTCCTTGGCCAGTCTCGCCGTCAGTTCCGCTTCGACGATGACGGGCTTCATCGCGGTCTTGAGCTGTTTCTCCGCCTCGTACAGGGGGTTGGTCAGTAGGGCGAAGACGGCGGACTTGCGGTTGGCGGGCGGGAGCGCGACCACGGTGTAGAGGTTGGTGGGCTCTCGCCAGTTGCCGCGTACGTGGACCACCGACCGGCCGCCGGCCGCCGTGGCGAGCACGGCGAGGGCGACTGATCCGGCGAGGTCCACCGGGGTCTGGGTCTCCTCCGCGACGGCCGCCACGAACTCCCCGAGCCAGGCAGGGAGGACGTGGGCGGGGAACGCGGGTCGCTCGCGGCGGCCGGTGAGGGGGATGGGGTCTTCCCATACGTCCGGGGCGGTGTCGTCCTCGCCAGGCGGGTCTTCCAGGGTGGGCAGTCCGGCCCACAGGTCGGGGCTGTCCACAGGCTGTGGAGTCATGAGGCCGCCCTCCCTTCGGCGGTGGTGGTGTGGGGGCAGATGCCGACGATGACGCGGGCGGTCAGCCTGATGACGGCGGCGCGGCCCCGGGCGCGTTCGTGGTGCCCACAGGCGCAGAGCCAGTCCGCGACCGGGATGCCCTCGCACTGGATCTGAAGCCCCGGGGTGATGCCGGTGACGGTGGCCGTCTGCGGGTCAGAACCAACAGCAGAAAGGACGCCCTTGCGGGCGACGCCCTTCGGCTCGCCCACGGACGGCTGTGGCGCGCCCTGTACGGCGCCCTGAGGACTGTTCACGGGCTTTCGGGATGGTTTGGTCATGCCGCGCGCCCCTTGGTCGTCTGGAGGCCGTTGGTGACCGCGCGGCGGGCGTAGGGCTCGGGAACGCCGACGGAGACGGCGGCGGCCGTGATCTCCTCGCCGATGGCGTCCAGTCCGCACGGGCCGGGGCAGGCCGTGTGCTGCGCGGCGAGGAACCGGGCCACGCCGAACGCCTGTGATCCGGCGCCGGATTCGGTGCGGGCGCGTACGAGGGCGAGGCCGCGTTCCAGGCCGGTGCGGACGTAGCTCTCGGTGTGGCGGCATCCGGTGGCCACCTGCCGCGACCACGTGGCGCGGGCGGGAAGGGAAGATGCCACCTCCCCCGGAGCGGGGGTGGTGTCTTCCTTCACCAGCAGGGCGCGCACGGCCGCCGGTAGGACGGCCATACGGCCGGTGCCGGGTCCGAGCCAACGGGCGTACTGCATTAGCGACTTGACGTCGACACCGGGCCGGACCGCGTTCGCGGACGGCATGGCGCCCCGGTAGAGCCAGTGTTCACCGCGCGTCGTCTGCACGACGCGGGTTGCGGGCAGGGTCTCGCGGGCCCAGGCGACGGCCACCTCGTCGTCCAGGTCGACGACGGTGAGTCCGGCTCCGCCGGGGTGGTAGGCGACCGTCACAGCCTCACGCCATACCGGCGCCCACGGGGGCGAGGTGAGGACGTGTGGGTCGGTGGTCGCGGCGGCCCACGCGTGGCACGGCGCCGGGCACCGGCAGGGCCCCGGCGTCTTCATGTTCGGCCGGCCGCCGCACCGGGGCGGGGTGCCCGTGCAAGTGCGGCAATTGCCGAACGGGACCTTGCCCGCCCGCAGGGGCAGGACCGGGACGCCGGCCGCAGCGAGGGCGAGGGCGACCCGCAGAGCTTTGGGAGCCGCGTTCGTGTCGGGCAGGACTCGCCCCGTTCGGATGGCAGGGGCCAAGGGGCCCTCGCCGGAGACGCGCGCTTGGGTCATGCTGTAGGTCTCCTGTTCTGCTACGTCGGGATAGGGAGACCGTGGGCGGCGGGTTGTCCTTGTCCGGGAGCCGCCGCCCACGGGCGTAGCTAGAAGGGCGGTTCGTCGCTGTAGCCGCCGGGGCCCCACGGGGCGCGGCCGTTGTCACGGCGACGCAGCCACCGGGGCCGGTGCGGGAGCGGCAGCAGGACGATGCGCCATTCCGTCCAGCAGGGGCAGAGCTCCCACTCGGTGCCCTCGTACTCGCCGTCGTAGTGGTTGCCGTAGTCGTGCGGGATGCCGCCCACGCCGTCGCAGTCGCGGCAGTCGGGGCGGGGCGTGTCGGTGAGGATCAGGGCGTTGCGGGGCAGCGCGGTGCGCTGGATACGCAGTCGCATCACGGGGTGATCTCCTTGTCAGCCGTAGAACTTGTTCCGCTTGATGACGGCCTTGCGGATGTGGAAGGTGTGTCCGCTCTTGGCCTCGCGGGGCTTGAAGATCTGGACGGCGACGTATCCGCCGAAGAGGACGGCGGCGAGGGTGATGAGCTGGGTGACGAACGCCGTCAGTGCGGTGATGAACGTGGTGAGCATGAGCAGTCCGCCGCAGACGGCGGCGAACCCGATGCCCCCGAGCGCGACGTTCACCGCCGCCCGCGAGACGGCCGGCTTGTGCGTGACCGGTTCGGCCTTGGCCGCCTCGATGGCGTAGCCGGTGACGACCCGCCCGTCCGGGAGGACGACGGACGCGACCGTCGGCACGCCGTGCGGCTGGACGGGGGCGAGGGGCGCCACGTACGGCGTCGCGGCGGGGGTGATGGGGGTGGGGTGGTGGACGTCCGGGGCCCGTACGGCGGGCGGGTGGTGGCCGTTGTCGGGGTACATGCGGAATCCCTTCCGATGCTGGGTTGGGGAGGCAGGGGCACCCCCTGCCGGGAGGCTTCTGGAGGGGGTTTTCGGGGGGTGACCTGGGGCGCCTCCCTGCCTCCCCGAAACGGTGTTTTCGCTGATCAAGCTGGGGGAGGCGCCGTGGGGAGGCGGTTGGGGAGTTCTCCCCGCCTCCCCACGGCGGGAGGGCGTTCCTCCCCGCGTTCAGGACGCGGAAGCGGAACCGTCGGTGCCGCGATCGGCGAGGGCGCGGGCGACGTCGTCTCGGCGGACGACCATGCGGCCGTGGGACTTGTACGGCTCCACCCCGTCGGCCTCCAGCACGCGCTTGAGGTCGGTGAACGACCAGCCGCCGTAGGCGTCCTCGTCGAGGATGGAGAGTCGCTTGAGGATGTCCTGGGTGTAGGCACGCTCGCCGGTGCCGATCACGTCGAGAATGTCGGCGAGCGGGTCACGCTCCGCGCCACGGTCGACGGCGTGCAGGGTGGTGACGCCGTCGCGCAGGGCCTTGGCACGCTCGGCGATCTCGGCGGCGGGGTCGTCGTCGATGAAGTGCGTGCGCACCGTGATGGACGACTGGCCCTTGGGCATCTCGATGCCGTCGGAGGCGACGACCAGGGTGCCCTTGTCCAGACCCTGCCGCAGCAGGTGCGGGGCGGCGCCGTCGTCGACGGCCTTGTCCCCCAGCGCCATGCGCGACTGCGACTCGGTGCCCAGCACGAGGGACGCGCGAGTGTGGGCGCCCTCGCGCACGAGCTTGGGAAGGTTCTGGTCGGTGGGGTCCTGGGTGCCCTGCCACATCAGGACGTCGACCGCCCGCCCCTGGTTGTGAATCTTGCGGACGGCCATGAAGTACCGGCTGGTGGCCTTGGAGCCGCCGTAGGGCCGCTTCTGGTCGTCGACGGCCGGGCACATGAACGCCACCTGTGCCTCGTCCACCAGCACGATCAGCGGCGGGAACACCGCGCTGGGGTCGGTGAGCCGCTCCTCGGTGCGACGGTTCATCTCGTCCACGGCCGCCTCAACCATCTCGGTGACCTGGACGACATGGTCGTCCGTCGGGCCCTGGATCAGGACGTCGGCGATCCCCTCGAACATGGCCCAGTCACCCACGCCCTTGAGGTCGCCCAGCCAGAACTGCACCGACCGGTCCAGCGCCAGCCACAGCGCGAGCGCGCGCAGCGAGGCGGTCTTGCCCTGGTTCGACCGCCCGGTGACGAGCAGGTGCCGCTGGTACACGCTCAGCTCAGCAGCGTCCCCGCGCAGGTCCTGCCCCCACGGGGCGCGGCCGGTCTTGTAGTTCGCGGTCATCGTCTCGTCGGTGACCAGCGGAGACGGGCCGATCGGCTCGTCCAGCGCCCCCGAGTCCGCGATCCACAGCCGCACCGTGCGGGCGGCGGCGGGGATGGTGATGAAGACTTCATGCTCGTGCCGGGTGAGGTTCTCGGCAAGCTTGCGGCGCCGCTTCTGCACCTCGTCCGTGGCCACCCCGGAGGGAAGGGTGACGTCGACTTCCACGCCGCATCCGGCGATGGTGATCGGCGACAGCATGGAGGCGCCGGCGTCGCCCATCTCCTTGATGGCGTTCTTCAGCGGAGTGATGCCGAGGTCGCGCAGGGCCTTGACCACGATGGACGGGGTGATCGGCTCGCCCTCGCTGGAGCGGACGTTCGCGGGAAGCGCCCACGCGGGTGCGGCCTGCTGGTGGCGGCCGACCGTCCACAGCGCGAGCAGGGCGAGGAAGGGGCCGATGGAGATGAGCGGGCCCCACACGATCTGAACGATCCGGATGAGCAGGGCGATGAAGTCGATGGTGGCCGACAGCGGAGTGATGACGTCCTTGACGTCGCCGTTACTGATGGCCATCACGACCCCGAGACCCACCAGAACACCGATGCCCATGCCCACGCCGACGGCCGCACCCTTGGCGGCCTCCACCGGGGAGTGCAGCAGGTCCATGCGGCGGTGGTGGCGGGCGGCGCGGAAGCGCTGCAACCGCTCCTCCCACTCCTCGGCCGCTTCCAGGTTCCCCGCGGCTTCGGCGGTGCGGATCATGCGCTCGTAGCGTGCCCCGGTACGGCCGTCCCACGTGCGGCGGGCCACGATCCGCGCCCCGCCGGCGATGTAGGCGCCGTGGCGGACGACCACGCGCCCGGTGTTCTTGGTGCGCTCATCGGTGGCCACCCGCTTCACCGCGCGGCCGGAGCGCACCCACAACGGCACCGGCCGCGCCGGGGCGGGCTCGGGGACGACGGTCAGCACCGTCGGCGCCGTCTCGTCGACGGTCGCCGGGGGGTTGGTGGTCTTGTGGAGGTGAACGACGTTCTCAGACATGCTGGAACTACTCCTGACTGCCCCGATACGGGGCCGAAGTTGAGGGAGTGCCGGGGTGGTCGGGTCCGTGGAAAGAGCGGCCACCCCGGCGTTGCAGGGTTGGCTGGTCAGAACCAGCCGGACTTCTTCTTGGCGGCCTTGGCGCGGGCGGCCTCGGTGATCAGGCGCTGACGCTCGCCGTGCAGGGCCATCAGCTCGGCGTTCAGCCGCGTCTCGGCGGCGGAGCCGATGGAGTCCATGCGGTTCTCGGCACCGGTCGTGCTGCGGCCCTTGTGGACGCTGCGCGCACCACTGGCCATGGCGCGGGTCATCGAGAGGCGTTCACGGCTGGTCAGCGGCCACCACTCACCCCGGCGGACCGCTTCCAGCTTCTTCGCGGTCCGCTCGATCTCGCGGTCAAGGCGGCGTATCTCGGAGTTGCCCATGAGTCTTTGGCCTTCCTCAGGCAGGTGGGATGGAAGGGGGTGTGCGGGTGCGGGCGGGCCCGGTCAGGTCATGCACCAGCCGGAGTCGCAGCCGGAGTCCCACTCGTCGAACGGGAGGGTGTCCACGCCGTCCGGGATCGCGGCACGGAGCGGCCGGTTGAACCGGGTCAGCCACACGTGGTCTTTGCCGAGTTCGTCACGGCGGCGGTTGAGGAGTTCTTCGAGCTGGCACGCCCGCTCGAACAGCTCGGGCTCGTCGCGGCGCATGTCGTGCCAGGTCTCCGGCCGGTGGAACGGGCAGAACCAGCACGACGACTTCGGCGGCACCGGCAGACCCGCGCTGCGGATGATCCGGGCGCAGTCGATACGGCGGATACCGCGTTCCAGCAGCGGGTATTCGATGCGCTCGTGCGGCTCGCAGCGCCGGTTGTTCGCGCGGCCGATCTCATCCAGGCTGATGCCTATCCCGACCGTCGCGGGTGCGTCCTTCGTGGCGCCACGGCGCTTGAGTTCGTCCCCGACCACCTTGATCTTGAACTGAGCCGTGCACGAACGCGTGCCGGGGGCCCCGTTCGACATCCGCACCGGGATCTTCAACGACCGCGACCCCTCACGGGTCAGGTCCTGATACAGCGTGCGGACCTCACCCGAGCGCTTCATCACCCGGTCCAACACGACCAGCTCAAGGCCGTGCGCTTCGGCGTAGGGGATGGCGTACTTGTGCAGGTAGGCGAGCGTTCCGGGGTGCTCAGAGTCGTCCCCGACGTTCGCCATCAGGAACGTGCGGTAGTCCAAATCACCCCGCGCCGCCAGAACCAGAGCGGCCATGGACTGCACGCCCCCGCCAAAGCTGAACGACTTCACCACGTTCGTAGCGGGTGTGGTCATTCCGTCACCCCCGCCATGCGGGCCCGCTCGGCGAGCAGGGTGTCCCGCAGCTTGCGGGCGTTCGTCGGCGAGGTGCGGATCGCGCGGCGGATGCCCTCGGCGGTCACCTTCGCATCCGGCAGTCCGGCCGTGGCCGATCGTGCCTCGGCGAGCAGTTCATCCGGGGTGCGCTTGGGTCGGGGTGATCGGGCCGACTCGGGAAGCCTCCCGGTCGCCCGGCGCGGCCGGGTCGATTCCGCCGGAACCGTCCGCTGAACCGGGGCCGGGGCCGCAGGTTCGATCGGGGCAGGGATGGCAGGCATCGGCTTGAGCGGAGGGATCGACTTGCCCAGGTCGACCGCGACCGGATTGGGCACCAACAGTCGAGTCAGCGTCACCACCGGGCCGGGGGTCGATTCCCGCAGCTCAGCCATAGACCGTTTCATTGCGGTCTTAGTTGATTCCTCCGCATTCGTGACCGGGGTGGGATCGGGGGCGGTGGTGGTGTCGAGCATCGAGGCGAGGGCGGCGTCCGCGCCGGCGGTGACCCGATCGCGCTGCACGTCCAGCAGCCTCGATCCGAGCGCCACATCGCCGACACCGACCTTGCGGACCAGACGCCACGACTTGCGCTCCGACCACCGCTTGACCAGGTCGCTGGGATGGTTGGCGGCGCGGGCGTGGTGATAGGCGAGCGCCTGCACCAGATCGGCGGTACGCCGCTCGTTCTCCGCGTCACGGCCGTCGGTGTGAACGACGATCCGTCGGGCGAGGAACGCCATGCCTTCCGCCGACACCGACATGCCCAGCGGCGTGAGCGCGAAGATGACCGTACGGCCCAGGTCCGGCGCGGCCATCGCGGCCATCACGGACGCGGCGGCCGGCAGCACCCACAAGCCGATGCGGACCACGCGCGGGGAGGACTGACCGAGCATGGTGAGCCCCAGCAGGACGAGGGCGAGAACGGCTGTTGCGCCTTCACCGGCCGCGACCGCACCGAGGGCGGTGCCCTTGCCGTAGGCGTGGCTGATGTTGCTGTACGTCCCGTACCCGCCCGCCACACCGGTGGCGAGCATCGGCACGAACGCGGCGGCCAGAACGGCGATCTGCGGCTTCGTCAGCTCCCTGCGCCCACTCATGCCGCACCCCCGGCAGCGAGCAGGGCCGCGACGATGAGCAGGGCCCCGCCGGCGCAGGTCAGGTCGACCGCGCGGCGCAAGCAGGTGAACTTGGTGACCGCAACCCGGGACAGACCCGCGATGTCAGCGGCGAGGTTCCGGGACGCGGCGATGTCGGTGATCTGCTGGGCGGTGAGCGTGGCCCACAGCGGGAAACCGTGCCGCCCCTTGATGTTGGGGCGCACCGACCGCAGCAGCCCCGCCGCCCCGATCAGCAGCGCCAGCCCTGACCCGCCCGCCACGTACGCGGGAATGTTCAGCGGCAGGTCACGGGCGACCGTCCAGGCGCCGGCGACCACCGCGCCGACGAACGCCAGCAACAGCGCCGTCTTGGCGTCGGTCCGCGCAATCTCGGCCTTCACCTCAGCGTGCGCGGCCGTCAGGTTCTGCGTAGCGGTGGTGGTCATGCCGCTTCCCCCGTCCCCGACTGGCGGCCACGCGCGGCGCGCAGGAACGGCACCGTCCGGGTCAGCGCGTCGGCGTACAGGGCGTCCCAACCGGCGATCTCGTCACCGGCCTCGCCCATCGCGACCAGGTCGGCGAGGACGTCACGGGCCGCGTCCTTACGGGCCGCCCGCTCGTCGTCCGTCTCGGACTCCAGCGGGCCCCGGAACAGGTCTACGTCGATACCGAGTGCCAGTTCCGCGAACTCGAAGTCACCGTGCGCTTCCTGGCCGGCGACGAACATGCGCATACGCATGGTGGATCTCTCCTCTGATGCGTCGGGATAGGGAGACCGGAAGCGGCGCGTTGTCCTTGTCCGGGAGTGCGCCGCACCGGGAGTCAGGGCCACACCTCGGGAAGCGATGGGCCAGTGCCCCGGGCGGAATCTGATTCCGCGCCCTCGCGGCTGGTTGCCGGGGCTGTCGAAGTGCTTTCGAGGACTTCACCGGATGCCGTCGCCACGGCCTCCCGGTCCCGACCCTCGAACTGTCGGGGCACCCTGTTCGCACTGCTCGGTGCCAGCAGAACGACCACCAATCAGGGGCCCCAAGGGGACACCGAAAGCGATCGCCGACGGTCGTCACCCGGCCGTCACGGGGACGGGAGCAAGCCCCGTCGGTCTCAAAGCACTCTATTGAGTTCTCAAAAAACCAGCGCTTCCTTCGTAGTCACCCCTGCGGGCTTTCCTCCGGGCGCTACACGGTCGGCGTATACACAACCCCTTGCGTGGTGTGTATTACCTACCACTCACGTTGGCAGAAGGATTCCGCGCCGTCAACCCGTGGCTTTCGACTCGGAACCGCCGGCCTGCCCCGTGCGGTGGTGACTCAACTGTCGCCAGACGGCGAGCACTTCGGGAGCGTGTACTTGGGGGTGCACTCGTGCACTCCTACGTGCAAACCCTCTGCACACCGGCCCTGACCTGCGTAGAGTGACGATGAGTCAAGCTGGAACTACGGCCGCTCTCTGGGGGTTCCATGGCAGACCCGAACGCCAGACTGGCCGCGCTCCTGCAGGAAGCCGACTTCTCCCACAAGTCGCTTGCTCGCGCGGTGGTCGCCGTTGCCGCTCGGTCGGGTGAGGACATCACCTGCGATCACACGTACGTCACCAGGTGGCTCAAGGGCTCCATCCCGCGAGGCAACATGCCGCAGTTCATCGCCGACGCGATCGGGCGCAAGCTGGGGCGTCACCTCACGATCGATGACATCGGGATGGGCGACGCGGCCGTGTCCGCCGTACAGCCGGATTTGGGGCTTGAGTTCGCGGACAAGCCGGAGAGCACGGCCAAGACCGTGGCCGACCTTTGGCGTGCCGACCTGGCCGACGCTGACACGCTGGTTCGGGCACTCCCCGATTCCGCGGCTTGGAACGCCGCGTCCCTCCGTTGGATCGTGGCTCCTCCGGACGGCGAACTGACGCAGACGGGCAACCTGGCGGTCGGCGCCATGGACGTGGAAATGGTGCGCTCGACAACCGACGCGTTCAGCGTGCTCGATGGGAAGTTCGGCGGTGGCCATGCACGGCGGGCACTGATTCAGTACCTGCACACGGATGTCCGGCCGATGCTGGACGGGTCCTACTCCGATGCCGTGGGCAAGCGGCTTCAATCCGCTGTTGCCGAAGCACTCCTGCTCGCCGGATTTATGTCGTACGACAGCGGCTTGCACAGCATCGCGCAGCGGTACTTCATCCAGGGTCTGCGCATGGCACAGGCGGCCGGTGACCGGCTTCTCGGCAGCAGCATTCTCTCTGCGATGAGCCATCAGGCGACGTTCCTGGGGCGGTACCAAGATGCTGCGACTCTCGCCCGTGCTGCGGTCGCGGGCCCGGCCGGCAGCCTGGGACCGACGATGGCAGCGCACCACATCGCGATGGAAGCGCGGGCCCTCGCGCGTCTCGGGGATGAGCGAGGCTGTGACCTCGCCCTTGCGGAGGCGGAACGCAAGCTCAGCCAGAAGACGGCCGACAGCGACCCGCCCTACATCGCCTACTTCGACGAAGTGGAGCTTGCAGCCGAGGTAGGCCATTGCTTCCGCGACCTGGGGCGCTCCCTCGAAGCCACGGAGCGCGGGGCGGGCTCCATCTTCGGCGACGGCCTCAACAATCGAAGTGACTTTTTTGCAACGATGGTGCAAGCCGAGTCATACATCAACCACGGCGAGATTGGCCGTGGTTTCGAGTTCGCCTTGAGCGCGCTGCAACTCAGCGAGGGGTTGAAGTCGGCACGATGTGTTCAGTACGTGCGTGAGTTCCAAGGGCGCGTCACGGACGGTATGAGGCGGGCCACAGAGTTCCGTGAATTCGAGGAACAGGCCCGCGGCTTCCGCCTCTGGAAGCAGACCACCTGACGGCTTTAGAAGGGCGCCCAGTCCCGGCGAGAGCCACCCGAGCGCAGGCTTTCCACCCGTTTCTCAACCTCCTCGGCCGCACGCGGATTGGTGCCAGCATTCTGCGACAGCCACGTGACCATGAGCAGTTCGCGAACGCTCCGTAGAACGGAGTACCCGGACCATTCCCGCACGTCGAACCCGTACCCGGCGACGAAATCGACGTACTCAGCTTCTGTGTGCCACCCGAAGCTGTCGTAGTACATGGCGGTTTGCATGAGGTCCCACTCTCGGGGGCCCCTGACGAACCCGTCCAGGTCGATGACCTTCGGGCGGCCGACAGCGTCGCGCAAGACGTTGCCGACGTTGAAGTCACCGTGCAGATGCCCCGGCGCAAGCGCGAACCGGAGACGGCCGTACTCAGCCGCCAAATCGTCAGTCATGGAGTGGAGAAAGGCACGGGTGGTGTTTGGAATGGCGGCACGCTGCAAACGCTGCACGACCTTGTCGAAAGGCTCAAGGGGCGGGAGCGAAAAAGGCGGCGGCTCCAGTTCGTGAAGCCGCCGCAGGAGCACGCCCATTTCACCAGTAGTCGCGTACGTGTCTCCGTTGGAAAGACCTTCCCAGAAGGTCACCGGATGGCCCTGAACGACGACCGGCTGTTCGGCCGACGTGACGAGTCGCGCCGCCGGATACCCCTGCACCGCGAGCCATTCCGCTACGGCCACTTCCCTCCGCACGGAGGTAAGCCGATCGGGACTCCGACCTACCCGGGAGACGATACGGCCGCCGTCCAAGCGGAACACCGCGTGGTCGCCGAATCGCAGCATCTCGATTCCGTCCGGGTCCACGTCCGCGACCTCGCACGCCTTGCGCAGGATGGCGCCCGCCGCGTCAGCGTCGAACTCGGTTCGTTCGGGAATCGTCATACGGTCTTAGTCCCCCGCCCGACGGGCAACGCACGTACTTCCCGCCCTCGCGCGGCACCCCTGCCGATGAGTCCTTGCCCCTCCATCTGTGCGATGGCGGAACGGACGGCCGTCCGCGACGCTCCGAACCGCTCGCACAGCTCCTTCTCGGTGGGGAAGCGGTCACCGACCCTGACCCCGTCGGCTCGCAACAGGTCGGTCACCTTCTCGACCAACGGCCGACGGTCGCCAGTCCCTGCTACGAACCACCCGGCACCCTGTACCGATTCGATGACTCCCTCAGCCCTGAGCGCTGCAAGGGCCCGCTCGATGGTGCTGCGGCTCACGTTGTACTCACTCACGAGTTCCGACTGAGACGGCAGCACCTCAGCGATCTCGCCCTTCCTGATCTTCTCGCGGAGAGATCCCGAGACCTCCAGGTACGTACCTCGCGGACTGCCCTGCGGCACGTGGCCTCCCCTTCATCGACCTCGCCGGCGTCCAGGTGGCGCCTCACAGTCTCCAGCTTCCCACGTCCCACCCAACCAACCGATGGCCCTGTCTTCCTGCTCCGAGCTGTAGGAAGGACAACAGCGGGACCCACTCGTGGTAAGTGGCTCCCGCTGTTCGGGGATTGCGCTCAGGCAGGCTACGGCTGCACAGTGATTGGAATTTCTACCTGCGGCTGCAAGATTTCCAATCGGCCGCTATAGGTGCGGACGACCTTGTTGTAAATGTCCACATCTCGGGACGAGGTGAGAGTGATCACAAGCGCGTACTCCACCTTCTCAGTTGGGATGCCGACGAGCTGCTCAATCCTTGAATGATATTTCACGTCGAATACTGGTCGGAGTAGCGACGAAGCTCTCTTGGTGAGAGTCCTGTGCTTAGTGGTCTCCCACTTGTGCGCCCCCTTCCGTAGATCGTTCTCGGGCAGGAAGTCACTCGACCTGAAGAAGGAATCAGTCTTCGGGTGCACGCTGTCTTCGTTGCTGAACTTTTCCGCGTGCGGCCGAAAAACAGGCTCGATGGCGCTGGCCGTGTACGTACTGGGGCTGCGCGAGTCGGTTGGGGAGTTAATGCAATACGTGGCACTGATTTCGACGTTGCCCGTCTTTACGTCCTCGGGTAGAGGAATGGGCATTCGCATCGTCTGCCCTGGCTCGATTGCCCCCTGATACAACACACGAACGGAGTTTGCAGGGCAGATTACGAAGGCGTCGAGCTGGTCAGGAACCCTTCCCCAGCCAGCCTCTTCCACAGGCATGTCGCCACGTTCGGCACAGTGTACGAGCAGAGCCCGGAGACCAAGAGGCTTAATATGCCCGCCGAAGTGTGCTCGGATCCCTGCGGCCATCCTGAGTGTGGCTGGGGCTGCGAAGCTCGTACCAATCGCCGACAATGGAGCATCCGTCCCATTGCTGGGCAAGAAGATGAAGGGCTCGTACTGCGTACCTCCGAAACTTAGAACATCCGGTTTCACCAAACCTGGCGAGCGGCCTGGACCGATTGCACTGTATCCAGCTCGATCCCAGTTCTTTAGCCTACTATTGGCAGATCCGACAGCAAGGGCGTTCACACAGTCGGATGGCACTTGGACACGGGCGTTGCCCGAGGCCCAATCGTGGTTTCCGTTGTTTCCGGCCGCTACGGTCATGAAGGTCTGACCATGGGAGAGATACTCGTCCAGTACCGCTGTCCACGGGTGCACTTCATCGTCCTCGATAGGAAGCTCCGGGCCGAGACTGAGGTTCACGAAGTCGTAGTTCTTCTCTTCCAGCACATCGCGGATGCGATTGAGTGCCGTGTAGAGGGCGTAGGGGTCATCCTCTACGTCGTCGAGAATCCGATAGTGGTCCACGCTGTTGAAGGGCCGCGGCGCGGCCTCTCCCGGAGTCAGGCTGCCGAAGAGGGCGGCTGAAGTCACCATGTGGCCGTGATCGGTGCCCTCTTCCATGGCTGCGCCGACCCCAGGTACATCGAGAGACTGGGCCCAAGGGCTCATGGGCCCGTTTGAGGGCAGACCGCCATCGAAGATGGCCATGCGGATGGAACTGTCGACTACGGGCTCATCTGGCACCTCAATCGGAGGCAGTGCGCCTACCGGGAGGCTCCGCTCCATGGGATGCAGCGTACGGAGCTTCGGCATCGGTCGAATGACCCGGAGGAAGGAGAACCTGCTCAGCTCATCCAGTTCTTCCGCGTGAGCGGCAACGGGCATAAAGATCAGCCCGGACACCGGGATGCTCCTGCCGAAGTCGGCTGATGCGCCGCATACACGAGCCCAGCGCTGGAAGGACCTAACGATGGCGTCACGGTCCACGCTCGGAATGTGTAGACCCACCTCGAAAAGCGATGAGGAGTGAGGCAACGACGTTACCCCGCGCTGCTTATCCAAAGCGGCCGGAGCACGGAATGCTTCGACTCTCTGCAGGGGAGATCCCTCTGGGAAGGCATCAGGTGACTCCAATCGCTCCACCAGATGCGAAAAAGACTCCCGTTGCCCGGAGACAAATAGCTCCGTTGTCTCCAACTCTACGGGTTCACCTTGACGTGTCCACTTTTCTGGCGTGACCTTGGCGCCCCGGGATCCGATGTACGAAAGCCCGTTATCCCGAAGGAAGTCGGCGGGATGGTAGGACTTAGCGATCCATTGGGGGTGCAGTGTGACGAGGCCTACTGTCTTCCCTGACGGGCAGGCTTCAGCTGGCAAGGAATCGAATGTCTCTACTGCCGTCCTGACTTGAGGGAGGAGTCGTTGTCGAGCCTCCTCCGCAGTGTATGGCAGTTCGGGCGTTGTTCCGCCCGAAGCTGGTGTCACTCTCTCGACGAGACGCTCGCCGTGTCCGAGTAAGAAGTTGCGCTGCCCAGCCATAGTGTCCCCCTCGCCCTACTGCTCTTGGTCCGCACGCTGCTTGCGTCGAATCGTGTCGCGGCTGACTCCCGTCAACTCGCTAGCCCTCCTCTGTGAGAGGCTCCCATCTTGCACTAGATCAAGTGCCACCTGAAGACGCTCGACATGGTTCATTTGCGCCAGACGTTCTTGCCCCATACTCAACAGGACATCGAACGTACGATCGCCGCCTAGGGCAGCCTTCCTGCGAGCCGTCATAACGAATCGCTCCGCATCGGCGAACGAGGAACCCTGCAGAATCCTCGCAAGGAAATCGATGTTACTTGGCGCCTCATTTCCGCAATAGTGGAGAAGTGCTTCCTCTAGCTCGGCCGGACCAGGCAAGGGGAATTTGACCACTAGGTCGAATCGTCGCCATACCGCTGGATCCAAAAGCTCAGCGTGGTTTGTGGCGGCCAGCAGGAGTGAACCTGAAGGCCAGTCATCAATTTCCTGGAGAAGGACCGTAACGAGCCTCTTCAGCTCGCCAACTTCGGCCATGTCGTCGCGCCGCTTGGCCACTGTGTCGAGTTCGTCCAGGAGCAGGACCGAAGGGCTCGATTTCGCGTAATCAAGCACCTTGCGAATGTTTCCTCCAGTTCGCCCGAGGTAGCTGCTCATTACGGAGGAAAGGTCTAGAACGAGCAGCGGGAGCTTCAGTTCGTCCGCAAGCCAGCGGGCAGCAAGGGTCTTGCCGACACCGGGAGGACCAGTGAACAGACCGGTGCGACTCGGTGTTAGGCCCTGCCGTGCGAGCCGGTCCGCGCTCCGATGTTCGTCACGGAGTTGCTCCACTGCCGCCCTCACTGGCGGAGCCAAGACTGGGCGAACTGTCGGCCCGAGTTGCTCCGCTCGGATCAAGGGCAGGCGACTGTCGCTGTCGAGAGGGAGGGAGGCGGCGTTTCCGAAACCACGCAAGGGCGTCTGTGCAGTTGGGGCGGAACGCAGCAGTTCTCGAAGCGAGCTAGCAAGCGATTCGTTCGATCGTTGGTAACGGCGGGCCATGCGCTGAACCAGGGTCTGCACATCCTGTGCCCGCCCTGCCATCGCAACCCTCGCTAGGTGGACTAGATCTCGTTCATACGTTTCAAGGTCGCCCACAGGGCTCACCAATGTCCTCTCTACCATGGAGAACAGCCTATAGCCTGGTGGCCTAAACTGCAGTGATCTGGTGTCAGTTAGTCCACCTGGCGTCCCTGATACCAGTCTCTCGGATGGCACTGACAGTGACAGCGCGTCTACCCGGGGCTTGACGCACTGGTGCGGGATGTGGCTGTAGTCGAGATACGTCATCGACAGCTATGACGCTCAGCAGGTGGTGAGCGCAGAGGCTCTCTGCCCAAGACAGGCCAAAGGGGTACCGGGCACCTCGTTGTCCTGGTCTTTGTCCAGCACGCCAGCAGTCGCCACCGTTCACCGACGTACGCCCACCCCGTATGACCTGCCGTTTGAACCCCCACGGACGCCCCCGTACGGCGGTGCGGACAGTTGGAAAGCGTGTTGGGGGCAACCCCTCACGAGTTCGAATCTCGTATCCTCCGCAGCCGCCTGAACAGGCGAAACGAGAACCCCGGACCGCTCAGCGGCCGGGGTTCTCGGCATGCCCTGGTCTCAGTTTTGGTCTCATTCATTTTCTGCTTTTACGACATTCTGCCCAGGTGTAGTGACGTGACTCCCTCGCGGCGGCCGGTAGCCATTCCAGTCGGTCTGCACTCCGGGACCTGGCCGGGGACCGATCCGGTTCCGTATCTACCGTCCCGACGGCGAACTCGGATTCTGCGACGAGCGCACCGCCACACTGACCGCCCTGCTCAAACTGGGCGCCCACTGGGGTCACCTCGTCGCCGTGGAGCAGTTCCAGACAGCCTCAGCCGGGCTTCACTATCCGCACTGCGTGGACGGTGCCGGGACGTGCCCGCCCGAGGACTGCGGCGGCGGACCCGGCTGCAGCGATCTCAAAGTGATCCTCGCCGACCCGGCGTCGCATGAGGAACACCACGCCATGCTGGTGTGGCTCGGACTTCGGTCCGCCACAGAATTCGCCCCTGACCGTTTCGCGCCGGACGAGGCCAACGCGCGGCTGCTGCGCCTCACGGCACGAGGAAGACGAGCCGCCCGGCCACGCCACCGTTCGCGGCACGCGCTGGTAACGGAGGCAGGAGCGGGCGGCGATCGGGTGGGCTCACCTGGGCGCGGAGTGCAGTTCGCGTACCAACTGCGGGGTGAGCAGCTCGCCGGCGCGGTCGGCGAGGACGGCCATTTCGTAGCCGACGAGGCCCACGTCGCACCCTTCGGCGGCGAGGACGCCGAGGCAGCTGCCGTCGCGGATACGACCGACCATGAGGAAGCCCCCAAGCATTTCGATCATGACGAGCTTCATGCCGTGGAAGCCGTGTGCCGTCGCCGCGTTCTGGGCGAGGCTGGTGATGCCGGAGACGACGGCGGCCAAGTGGTCGGCGCGATCTCGGCCGAGGCTGTCCGAGGCGGCCATGAGCAGGCCGTCAGAGGAAACGGCGACGGCATCGGTGACGCCGTCGGCGGTGCGCACGAACTCCGAGACGAGCCAGCCGAAACTCTGGACGGCGGTGGTCACGATGACGCTCCTTGGGGGTTTCTGGCTTCGGCGCGGGCGACACCTGCTCGGAAGCCGTTGAGCAGGGAGGAGACAGCGGGCCTGGCGGGTGGGGGTGAGGTGGAGGGGGCTTCCACGGGGGCGAGCAGGCGCCCGGGGAGGACAAGGAGGGCGGACAGGCCGCCGCCAGGAGTGTCGAAGAGGTGGACTTGAGCGCCTTCACCGAGGCGGTGGGCGAGTCGGCCGACGACGAGGTGGCCGAGGAACCGGGTGGGTGCGGCAACGAGGGCCTCCTCGCCGGAGTCGGAGAGGAGGGCGCCCGCACGTGCTTTGTCGGCTTCGGACATGCCGATGCCGTGGTCGACGACACCGAAGGAGTACGTGTCGTCCTCGGTGTCGTACCAGCCGTGCACCTCGACCGGTTCGGTCGGGGGCGAGAAATTCAGTCCGTTCTCGATGAGTTCGGCGAGGAGGTGGGCGACATCTGCGACGGCGTGCCCACGCACCCGCACCGGCTCCACGGTCGCGATCAGAACTCGACGGTACTGCTCCACCTCGGCGACTGCGGACTGGACGACCTCCAGACCGTCGGCGGGTGCTGCTGTGGGCCTTGGCGGATTCTGCCCGGCCAGGACCAGCAGGCTTTCGGCGTTGCGCCGCATACGGGTGGCGAGGTGGTCGAGTTCGAAGAGCTCGGCGAGGGCGTCCGGGTCGAGTTCCTGCCGTTCCAGGCGGGTGATGAGGCTGAGTTGACGACGTACGAGGCTCTGGTTCCGGCGGCCGAGATTGGCGAGCGATTCCGTGGTGTTGCGACGCAGGCCGGCCTGCTGGGCAGCCAGCTGGAGGGCCGTGTGTTCCACCTGCTGCAGGGACGCTGCGACCTCGGCGATCTCGGCCGCACCGCCCAGCAGCCGTGCATCGGGGGTGTCCTGCGCGTCCTCCGGCGTCAGGAGCTGAGCAGAGTCCTGCGGGGACTGCTGGATACGGGCGACGGCTGCGGGCAGTCGGCGGCGCGCCACGTCGTGAGCGGTCTCGGCGAGTCCACGGAGCGGGCGCGTGAGCGACCGGGAGGCGACAGCGGCGAGGCCCGCGACCAGGGCGGCGATGAGCGTGCCCGTGACGAGATAGGCGGCGAGGGCCAGTTCGGCGTCGTGGCTGAGCCGGTCGGCCCTGTCCCGTACGTCGTCACCGACCGACTGCTGGACGGCGTACAGATCGTCGACGAGTACGGTCATCGCGTCCCACCAGGTGCGGGCGTCGGCGCGCAGCGGGGAGCCGTCGGCGGCGCCTTCCGCCTGTTTCTCGTAGGCGGTGGCGCGTTCGGCGTCCTCGGTCGCGAAGGCTTTCTCCAGTGCCGCGCGCTGAGGTGCGGTGGCGACCTGCCGGAAGCGGGTGAGGGCGGCGACGCGGGTGGCTCGCACCTCGGTGAAGTCGATGTACTCACGGCCGTGGAAGGCGCCTTGGGCGAACACACCGTTGAGGAGCCCGCGTTCGAGGGCGACGGACTCCTTGGCGGCGGCCAGCTCGCGCAACGCGGCCAGCCGGTCGCGCAGTTGGCGGTCGGCGCCGGTCGCGGTCTCCGCCACCGGATCGACGGCGTTCAGGGCGTTGACGGCGCTGGTGTAGAAGGTGAGGGTCGCGGCCTGGCCGGCGGTGCCTCTGTCGGCGGCGGCTCGGATGTCGGCGAGACGTCGCAAGTGCCGCTGGACGACGTCCTCGACGGCGCTTTCGGTGCGCATTCCGCGCAGTACCGTGTCAACGCGCTTGCGCGTGGCGGAAAGCGGTGGGCGGAACTCCTTCTCACCGCCCAACAGGCCGTTGGTCAGGCCGCGTTCGCGCTGCAGCTGGTGCACCAGGGCCTGGATGCGCAGGCTGAGGCCGGCCTCGGCACGGGTCGTCCGGGCATCGCCGAGGGCCTCGGCGCGGCCGTGCACGGCGAGACCGGCCACCGCCAGCAGCAAGCAGATCGGGACCGTGATGACCACCGTCACTCGGCCCCTGATGCTGC
The DNA here is from genome assembly GCF_002214185.1 of Streptomyces capitiformicae. Lineage (NCBI taxonomy): Bacteria > Bacillati > Actinomycetota > Actinomycetes > Kitasatosporales > Streptomycetaceae > Streptomyces > Streptomyces capitiformicae. The sequence goes on from NZ_CP022161.1 coordinate 7,128,518, forward strand.
GCCAGCCAGGCATCGGCCGTCGCCCGGGAGTCGTTCGGCCCCCGTGGCGGCGCACTGAACCGCCCTTGCCGAATCTGCCCTTGCCGATCGCGGCAACCTTGCCGCGCAGCGGCCGTACGGGCATCCACACCCTCATGTCACGAAGCTAGTCCGCCCGCCGTAGCGGCCGGTTTCCTGCCTGTTAGACCGCGTGGGACATTCCGTTGCGCCGCTCTCACACCGCAGAGCAAGAGATTGTGACCGCGGAATGGTCAAGCACAGGGGTGTGGTGTGGGCGGGAGCGTGACAAGCGTGGCTCCTGTATACAGGGCATCCCTGGCATGCGTGCGGCACTGGCCGGCCGACGATGTTGTTGCCTGAACGAAGTGAGGTGTCCTCCCCGCGACCTGCCATAGCCCCCTGACCGCGGAAATTCGCGTCAGGCCATCGAGGCGACTCACTGGTCGTGCGGAGGCGGCCGAGCGGGGCCTGTCGGCGTACGTCGCCGAGGCACTGCGCTTCAAGCGCGACCGGGACCGGCTGCTGGAGCTGGTCGACTGGCTGCAGGAGGAACACGGCCCCGTTACCGATGACGAGCGTGCGGCAGCTTTCCAGGAGTTGGAGGACCTCGACGCCGAACACGAGCAGCGCCGCGCCACCGGAAAGCACAACGCCGGAGAGGCTGCGTGAAGAAGCGAGCCGCTGAGCACGGGCAGCCGCCTCTCCGTGTCTTCGTACTGGACCGCGAAGCCCTGTCCCTTGCGGTACGCGGCGGCAGGAAGACGATCGCCTGGCTCGACCTCGCGGCGCGAGGGGAAGCCGAGGTGGTGACGTCCCCGATGACACTGGTCGAGGCGTACGACGGCAGAACCACCGAGCAGCGCTGGGACTGGGTGCTCTCCCGGCTCAAGGTCGCCGACATCGGAAAGGACGAGGCTCGCCAGGCCCGGCGCCTCCTGGCTGACGCCAAGCTGCACGGCCACAAGTACGCGATCGACGCCGTACTCGCTGTCCTCGCACGCCAGCAGAAGGGCCAGGTCACCGTCTTCACCTCGGACGTAGACGACCTGGAGAAGCTCCTCCCGGACACCATCGTCGTCAAGAAGGTATGACCCGGCGCCCTGGTCTCAGTTCTGGTCTCAGTTCTGGTCTCATTCACCCCCGTCCAGCGCCGTCCGCCACCTGCCCCCAGCCCCACTCCGCCGCAGGTCAGCACGCCCCCGGCCCTCGCTGAACCCCCGGACGACCATTGGGAAAGTGTGTTGGGGGCAACCCCTCACGAGTTCGAATCTCGTATCCTCCGCAGCCGCCTGAACAGGCGAAACCGAGCGTCGGACCGCAACTCGCGGTCCGACGTTCTGGCATGCCATGGTCTCAGTTTTGGTCTCGTTTATTCCGGTCATTCAGCGCCATCGCTGCGACTCCAGGCCGCCGTCAGCCGCCTGCCCTCGCAAGTCCGGGACAGTGTCCGAGGGCGCCGCTACGATCGCCGGTCATGGACTGGCTGGAGCGCACCGCAAAGCTGAGGCAGTGGACCAGAAGCGGCACTCGCGCTCCGCACAAGCCGCTGCTGCTTCTGTACGCCCTCGGCCGGTTCCAACAGGGTGCCGACGACGAGCTGCGGTACAGCGCAGTGGAAGAGGACCTGAAGCGGCTGCTGTCCGAGTACGGGCCACCCAACAAGACGACGCCCGCCTACCCGTTCCATCACCTGGCCAGTGACGGGGTGTGGGAGGTGCGTACCGATCGCGGACCGGGCAGCCCCGGTAGTGGGGTACGGGAGCTGCGGGCCGCGGGAGCGGCAGGGCGCCTGGCGCCCGACCTGCGGACGGCGCTGCGGCGTGAGCCGTCGCTGCTCGGCCGGATGGCACGGGTGCTGCTCGACCTGAACTTCCCGCCATCGCTCCACGACGAGTTGTGCGAAGTCGTCGGTCTGGAGCCGGAACAGGCGGAGACCGCCGAGGTCTCGGCCGTGCGGAGGCGCCGGGACCCACGGATGCGGGAGCTGGTGCTGACGGCTTACGAGTATCGGTGCGCCTTCTGCGGCTATGACGGCAGGATCGGCGCGGTTCCGGTCGGACTGGAGGCCGCGCACGTGCGGTGGTGGGCGTTCGGCGGCCCTGACGATGTCGACAACGGACTGTGTCTGTGCTCGCTGCACCACAAGCTCTTCGACAAGGGCGTCCTCGGTGTCGGCGACGGCCACCGCATCCTGGTCTCACAGCGGTTCGTCGGCCACAGCCCTGCCGCCCACGAACACGTCATAGCACTCGCGGGCCGTACGCTCGTCGGCCCTCAGCCGGGCATCCGCTCCATCGCGCCGACCCATCGCGCCTGGCACGCGAGCCAGGTGTTCCACGGCGACCCACGCCCCGCCACAGCCGCCTGACAGCCGACTCCGCTCCGGAACTCTCCGGCCGAGCCCGGCCACGTGCGCAGGCCGCACTCGAGGCTGTCGCAGCGACAACCTGGTAAGGGATTCGATACCAGGAGTATGGTGACTTATATGGCAACCAAGAAGGTGACGGTGACCATCCCTGAGGATCTCCTGGACGAGATCCGCACGGAGGCAGCCGAGCGGGGCCTGTCGGCGTACGTCGCCGAGGCACTGCGCTTCAAGCGCGACCGGGACCGGCTGCGGGAACTCGCGGACTGGCTGCAGGAGGAACACGGCCCCGTCACCGATGACGAACATGTGGAAGCGCTGGAGGAGCTGGCGGACCTCGACGCCGAGCACGAGCGCCGCCGCGCCACCGCCAAGGACAATGCCGGAGAGGCCGCGTGAAGACCGGAGAGGCCGCGTGAAGAAACGGGCCGGTGACCCTGCGCAGCCGCGGCTGCGCGTCTTCGTGCTCGACTGTGAGGCACTGTCCCTCGCCGTGCGCGGTGACCGGAAGATGATCGCCTGGCTGGACCTCGCAGCGCGGGGCGAGGCCGAGGTGGTGACATCTCCTATGACGCTGGTCGAGGCATACGACGGCAGGACCACCGAGCAGCGCTGGGACTGGGTCCTCTCGCGCCTCAAGGTTGCCGAGATCGGGAAGGACGAGGCACGTCAGGCCCGTCGGCTCCTGGCCGACGCGAAGCTGCACGGACACAAGTACGCCATCGACGCGGTACTGGCCGTCATCGCCCGGCGACAGAAGGGGCAGGTCACCGTCTTCACCTCGGACGTGGACGATCTGGAGCGACTGGTCCCGGAGTCGATCGTCGTCCGGAAGGTATGACCCGCGGCGATAGTCGGCGACGTCAGCCGACGTCGCCGCGGCATGCACTCGGGCGGACATCGGCCACCCTTACGGTGTACGCCCCCGCACCACGGCCGCGCTGCATGCAACACGCAGCATGCAACACCCTTTCGTGTGACCTCATCGGCGTTGTCCGTCCGCCACCCTTGAATACTGTGCGTGCCGGTTCCCCTTGCGGAGCCATCCTGCTCTTCGACGGTGAGGTGTTCCCCATCAGTAAGTCCAGTGGATCAACACTGGCCGCCTGGCTGCTCAGCCTTGATACAGCGCGGCTGGAGAGGGTCCTCACAACGAGGGCCGATGCCGTGTCTCCTCCGGAGCCGAGGTCGGTCGGTGAACTGGCGGACCGCCTGCAGCGGCCGGGGGCCGTGGCACAGGTACTACCCCGGCTCGCGCTCCCGCACCTGCAGGTGGCCGAGGCGCTCGCGGCGCTGGCGCCCACCACCCGCGATGCAGCGGCGGAACTGCTGGGAGCGGTGGACGAGGAGCGTGCTCGCGGGCTGGACGCGGCCCTTCACACGCTGGCCGATCACGCGCTGGTCTGGCCGGATGGTCAGGGACTGCTGCGCATGGTGGCGCCGCTGCGGCAGGCTTGGGACGCTCCGTTGGGACTGGACCCACCACTGCGTCAACTGCTGAAGGACACCACCTCCGACGAACTGCGCCGCATGCTGGGGGCATTGGGGATCAAGTCCGGTGGCACCAAGCAGCAGCGGCTGACGGACCTGGTGGAACACCACAGAGACAGCGCGCGGATCACCGAACTCGTGGCACGGGCTCCGGTGGCCACCCGCAAGCTGCTTGAGCGCCGGGCGAGGACCGCGCCGGGGCGGTCGGAGTTCATTGTGTTCGGGTCTCCGGGGATCGACTCGGAGCCGGGTGCGCGATGGGCGCTGGAGCGGGGACTTCTGGTTCAGGACCGTCGCGGGTACGGAACGGCGCGCATGCCGGCCGAGGTGGCGCTCGCTCTGCGCGGGCCCGGCTGGCGCGCTCCGTTCGAGCCCGTCCCGCCCGACGTGCCCGCCATGCCCGTCACCCCGGCCGAGGTGGACCGCGAGGCGACGGCCGCGGCCATGGCGTTCGGCGCTCATGCCGCCTCGGTTCTCACGGTGTGCGCCGCCTCACCGCCGGCCCGGCTGAAGAGCGGCGGGATCGGAGCACGAGAACTCTCCCGGGTCGGCAAGGCGGCACGCTGTGACGACGTCGTAGTGCGCATTGTGTTCGAAACGGCCTACGCCGCCGGGCTGTTGGCCCGGGACGGCGACAGGGTCACGGCGACGGAAGGCTACGACGCCTGGGCGGAACAGGAACCGGCTGAACAGTTCGCGGTGCTTCTCCGGGCGTGGCGGACAATGCAGCTCACCCCCGGTCAGGCCCGCGACGAGGACGGCAAGTCCCTGGCCGTGCTTGCCGGAGCACCTCCTTGTGGCGGCTGTCTGCAGGCCCGGGAGGGTCTCCTCACCGCCGCGGCACGGCTCCCAGTGGGGCACGGCGTGAAGAGTCACGCGGACCTGGGCCCGCTTGTCGCCTGGCACCGTCCACTCGCCGACTCGCTGCCCCAGGACGCCACGCCGTTCGCCACCGTGATCCGCGAGGCGGAACTGCTCGGCGTTCTCGCCCGGGGCGCTCTGTCCCCCGTCGGGACCGCCCTGTTGTCCACCCGGCCGGACGATGACGCCGAGACACTGGCCGCCGCCTGCCGACGGCTGCTTCCCGACGCCACCGCGTCCGCCCGCTTCGGCACCGACCTCACGGCCGTCGTCACCGGCACGCCGTCCGCCCGCCTCACCACGCTGCTGGATTCGGTCGCCGACCGCGAAACCGGCGGCACGGCATCGGTGTGGCGGTTCAGCTCCGGCACCATCCGCCGGGCCCTGGACGCCGGCCGCACCCCCGATGCCATCGAAGCCGACCTGGCCGCCATCTCCGTAGAGACTCTCCCCCAGCCGCTGGTCTACTTGATCCACGACACCGCGCGCGGTCACGGCCGGGTGCGCATCGCCCCCGCGGCCTGCGTGCTCCACGGCGAAGAGCCCGCACTCCTGGCCGAGCTGGCCGCCCACCGAGGGCTAGCCCAACTCGGCCTGCGGCACCTGGCGCCGACTGTACTGGTGAGCCGGACCTCGCTCGACAAAACCCTCGCAGCGCTCCGGGCCGCGGGCTATGCCCCAGTCGCCGAAACCGCCGACGGGACGGTACGAGTCGAGAAGGCTCAGCGCCACCGTGCCGTCGCACCGGTCCCGTCCCCGCGCCGGTCCGGCGCCACCTCCCGCCGCCGGAAGACCGACGGCCGGACGGATGAGGCTCCGGCGGCGGCCGACCTGCGTGCCCTGGCCACTCGGTTGAAGACCGCGCCACCGGCCTCCCCGCAGCCCGACCCGTACAACGGCATCCCCTTCGACAGCGACACCGAGGAAATCATCGCCGGGTACGCCCGTCAGCTATCCCTCACCGACGTTCGTCAGCTGGCCCATGCCGTAAGCGAAGGCCACCCGGTCACCATTGAATACGTCGCCGCCTCGGGCAGCCGCACTATCCGGACCCTCAGCGAGCTCGATCTCGACCCGCCCCACCTGTACGCCTGGTGCCATCTGCGGAACGACGAGCGTGTTTTCACCCTCTCCCGCATTCACGGCGTCATGCCCAGGTAGCCGCGTGGTCTCAGTTCTGGTCTCATTCACCCCCGTCCGGCGCCGTCCGAAACTTCCCTCAGCAACCGCTCCACCGCAGGTCAGCACGCCCCCGGCCCTCGCTGAACCCCCAGACGAACATGTGGAAAGCGTGTTGGGGGCAACCCCTCACGAGTTCGAATCTCGTATGCTCCGCCAGCTCAGAGGGCCGGGCCGCCTCACCGGTCCGGCCCTCTGGCCTTTGTCCGTCTCAAGGAGACCCGCACCTTCTCGTCGATGACGTCCGGGCTGCTGGCCATGCGGGACTGGCTGCTCGCCGAAGGAGTCACCGTGGCCGGCATGGAGGCCACCGGCGTGTACTGGAAGCCCGTGTTCTACCTGCTCGGACACGACATGGAGTGCTGGCTGATCAACGCCCGGCGGCAGAGCTCCGGCAGTTCGGTCGGCATCACTCATCATGCTCATCGGACCATCCGGGTGGCCCTTGGCGAGGCAGTGCGGCGCGGGCACGTGCCCACCAACGTCGCCGAGATCGCCAAAGCCCCGCGCCGCGAACGAGATCGCCAAGGCTCCGCGGCTCGAAGAGGAGGACATCGAGCCGTACACGATCGAGGAGGTGCATTGCCTGCTCGTCGAGGCGGCCAAGCTCCGCGACAGCGCGCGCTGGGTCGTCGCCCTGGCGCTCGGGCTCCGGGAAGGGAAGGCCCTCGGGCTGCACCGGGAGGTCGTCGACCTGGACGCGGGGTACGTCAGTACCCGCAATAACCGGCTCCGGCCCAAGTACGCGCACGGCTGCGGAGACGACCCTTGCGGGAGGAAGGTCGGCTACTGCCCGCAGCATGAGCAGGTCCGCCGCGAGTACAAGACGACCAAGTCCCGCGCCGGACGGCGGACGATCGGCCTGCCGGATCCGCTGATCAAGCTCCTCCGCCAGCACCGGGAGGAGCAGGAGTGGGAACGGATCGCGGCCGGTGCCGACTGCGCGGGCAAGGGGTACGCCTTCGCCTCGCCAACCGGCGGCCCCGCTACGAACGAGGGCCGCACCAGGCCGTGCCATCTTCCAGTAGAAGCGCTCCAGTCGCTCAAGCCGGTGTGCGCCCAGGCCGGCCACGAGGTGGACACGCACGCCCACCTCGTGGCCGTCGCACATGTTCTCGGAGACGTACGACGTGGCGATGCTCTCGACCCAGTGCTCAAGCCGGCTGAACGGTCCAGCTCCTACCCAGCTTCCGGAGTTTCTTGGCATCCCTCGCCCGCTCCATCGCGCGGACTGCCTTGGTCACCTCGGCCCTGGTCTTCCGCTCGATGTGACGGCGGTCGGGCTTACCGTCATCGCGGACGTCTACCGTCACCCGACCGTGCCACTTCCTGTCCTTGCCGAAGTGGTACAGCCGCCGAGCCCGGAGAGCCGGCGGAGGATGGGCCCGTTCAGCGGCGGGACGGCTGTCGTAGTCGGTGGAGAAGCCGCGGCGCGGGGCGGTGCAGGCTGCGGTGTACACGACTACGCCGAAGCCCTGGCCGGAGCACCTCTTTGCCGCAGCCACCCATCCACCTCATCTGGGCTGGTGGGGCTGCAACTTGAGCTGCTTGACCAGATTCTGCGGGGTGAGCTGGAGGCGGCGGGAAGACGACTGCTCCGGGAACAGATCGTGGTGAACTGCGCGAGCGACTCCTTCAATGGTGCCTATCCCGTAAATCCACCCTGATTCTGCCGGATGGCCATCAGGGACTCTGTTGTTCTCCGTGAGGACAACAAGCCCGTAGTCGTAGTCGTCACCAGTGAATGCAGCCATGCTGTTCACCTTCCAGTCAAGCCTGTCGTAGGGGTCTACACCAGGATTGTTGGAGCGCCGCAGCCAGCCGTTCTTGACATGGACGACAGCGTTCTGGGGAGCTCCTGCCGGGGCTCCCCATCGCTGGTCACTTTGGACGTGATTCATGAGGTCCAGCGCGTAGGCGCGTGCCTCTTGGGGGAGCACCGGCGCTCCTGTGTCACTGTTGTCAGTGAACACCTTCAGAAGTTGAAGCTGATCCGCCGCGGTGACCTGACTGAGACCCCAGAAGCCTTCCTTGTCGAGGATGGTGTTTTTCATTCCCGCCGCGTCGAGAAATTCCTGAATCTTAACAGGGTTCGGGGCGGACGGATTCGTCAGGTCCGAAAGTTTTTTCCAGAGAGTCGTGGCTGCAGCATTGTCCGAAGCAGTGATCATTTTTCTGGCAAGAGTGTCGTCCTCACCGGTCAGAGGGCCCTTGCTGTGGAACAGCAGCGCACCCAGGATGACTGGCTTTATCACACTTGCCGCGTCCTGCTGCCTGTTCTCGTCGTATGCGCAAGCAATACCGGTTTTGCGGTCGTAGAGTGCAACCGACGCCACACTGTCGCGGCCCCTCAGGGCCTCGTTTATGTCTTTCTCGATGCGCTTGGCCAGGAGGCGTCCAGTCGGCTCGTTGCCATCCGAGGTGCATGCGGCCCCGGCACCCTCCCGACCGCCAGTCACTGCGGATGCCGCAGTCGGCACCAAGGCCATGAGGGCTATCACGCCAGCCGCCACCTTTATGTACTTATGCACAGTCAACCCTTCGCACTTTATCCACCGAACCTTTACGTCACCCGCTCTCGCGAATAACGATGCCGCACAATAGCACAAGCATCCGAAGGGAAATGCGAAATTGCTCGGGTCGTCGTGGGGACAGAAATAGAACGGTTTACCGTCCCGGCCGAAGCCGATGGTGGGCCGATCGCCGAGCGGGGTCCCCGGTGCATGGCGGCGTCGGTGAAGCCGGCCGCGGGCTCGAAGCCGAGGCCGCCGGCGTAGGTGATCGCGTCGTGCACGATCGTCTGTGCCTGCTCCACGCTGATCGACAGGGGCGGGTGGTCGAAAGCCGAGTAGTACTTCGATACGTATGTGGTCAGGGAGCCGGAACCCATCACCGCCGGGTCGGTCACGTTCTTCGCCCTGAAGCAGTACACATCCACCAGGAAACCGGTGACGGTCACCCTGCTGGCCCGTTCCTGGCGAGCCGGCAGGATCTGGGCGAAGCCACCCGTGTCAGGATCGGCTCCTGGCCGATCGGGTCGGCCGCCGCCCGGCCGGGGCCCTGGTCATGTCCAGTCCCGCGCTCCACCCCGCATTGACCCGGCAGCCCACCACTGACCGCTCATCTGGAGGAGTGTGCGCCTGCGCCGCCTCGGCGACGCGCCACACCAGCGCGGTGGCCTGGGCCGGACGCAGCCCCAGGCGCCTTCGCGATCTGCTTCGGCGCGCTGCCGCGCTCCCTCATCATCTCCCGTACCCGGGCCAGCAGTTCCTCATTGTGCGTGGTCGCCGTCGCAGTCTGCCACGCCCACGCCATGCCCCATACGGGGTACACGTGAGCGATTCCGGCCCCGCAGCCCACCGCCTGTCACCCTGGGCTTGACGGCAACGGGCGGAATCGAGCCGGAGCGATTCGCCCGTGGCCTTTCGCGCCGGACGAGGCCATGTACGGCTGCTGGGCTTCACCACAGCGGTGAAGGACGAGCCGTCCGGCCACGCCACTGTCGTGGAGCATCCCGGTAAGGGAAGCAACACCAGGAGTATGGTCTCTTATATGGCGAGACCAAGAAGGTGACGGTGACGATCCCCGCGGATCTCCTGGACGAGATCCGTGGGGAGGCGGCGGAACGGGGCCTGTCGGCGTACGTCGCCGACGCCCTGCGTTTCAAGCGCGACCGCGACCGGCTACGGGAACTGTCCGACTGGCTGCAGGAGGAACACGGCCCCCTCAGCGAGGCGGAGCGCACGGCAGCGTTCGAGGAGCTGGAGGATCTCGACGCCGAGCACGAGCGCCGCCGCCCCGCTGGAAAGCACGACGCCGGAGAGGCCGCGTGAAGAAGCGGGCCGGTGAGTACGGGCAGCGGCCACTGCGCGTCTTCGTACTCGACTGCGAAGCCCTGTCCCTGGCCGTACGAGGCGACCGGAAGATGATCGCCTGGCTCGACCTCGCGGCCGGAGGCGAAGCCGAGGTGGTGACGTCTCCGATGACGCTGGTCGAAGCGTACGACGGCAGAACCACCGAGCAGCGCTGGGACTGGGTGCTCTCCAGGCTCAAGGTCGCGGACATCGGAAAGGACGAGGCCCGTCAGGCCCGCCGCCTCCTGGCCGATGCCAAGCTGCACGGCCACGAGTACGCGATCGACGCCGTACTCGCTGTCCTCGCACGCCAGCAGAAGGGCCAGGTCACCGTCTTCACCTCGGACGTGGACGACCTGGAACAGCTGGTTCCGGACTCGATCGTCGTCAAGAAGGTATGACCCGGCGCTCTGGTCTCGGTTCTGGTCTCAGTTCTGGTCTCAGTTCTGGTCTCAGTTCTGGTCTCAGTTCTGGTCTCAGTCCTGGTCTCAATCACCCCCGTCCGACGCCGCACGACGCCTCTCTCACGCCCCGCTCCACCGCAGGTCAAGACGCCTACGCCGGTTGCAGTTCTGGTTGCGTTTACAGGCGACATCAGGGACATCTCGCCAAACAGACAGGCGCACGCCGCCGCCGAGACGCCCGGCCCCACGGCCATGGTGGCCCCGGCCTCCTCCATGCCGCCGGGCCCGGACCGCCCCGACCCATACCCGGAGAATCCGCGGAGTCGGCGTGATCAGATGCTGCGCCGTGCCCTGTGCGAGGGGTGGCCGGTCCGGGAGCGTGGGCGAGTCGTGGCGGTGGCGGGCCCAGGTGCCGACTTGCGGTGAAATGGCCGACTACCTCGAACGGCCTCTGCATGACATGCGGTGTTCCGCGAGGGAAGGTATGACTGACAGGGAGACCCAGGGATGAGGCCCCGGGCGGTTCCGGCACTGCCGAAGGGAACGGCCGGTATGCCTGAGCGAGAGTCCTGGAACGGGAACAGGTTGGGGGACGGCCTCACCGCTGCGCCGGGCGGCCTGCTCGATCTACTGCGGGTTGCCGCCCTGGTCCTGGGCAGCGACGGGCGGATCGTGCTGTGGAGCCCCGAGGCGGAGCTGTTGCTGGGTTTCTCCGCCGCTGAGGCACTGGGCGAGAACGCGGGTCGGCTGCTGGTGGCACCGGAGAACCGGTCACGGGCCCGAGAGCTGTTCGAGCACGTACGCTCAGGTGCGCGCTGGGCGGGAGTCTTTCCGGTACGGCACAAGGACGGCTCCATGCGCCGGGTGGAGTTCCGCACCATGCAACTGCGTGATGCGCGCGGCGACGTTCATGCCCTTGGGCTGGCCACGGACGCCCAAACCGTACGGGACGTGGAGCGGGACCTGGCCCTGTCCCACACCCTGTTCCACCAGTCACCGGTGGGCATCGCGGTGTTCGACACCGATCTGCGGTGGGTGCGCGTCAATCCGTCGCTGGAGCGGATCAACGGCGTGCCCGAGGAGGCCGTGCTGGGCCGCCGCGTCGGCGAGGCGCTGCCGGCGCTGGATGTGGAGGCCATCGAGTCGCGGATGCGTCAGGTCCTGCGGACCGGTGAGCCACTGCTCGATCGGCAGACCATAGGCCGGACGGCCGCGGACAGCGAGGACCACGCCTACTCGGAGTCGTACCACCGGATCGAGGACGCGAACGGGCGGGTGCTGGGCCTGGCGATGGCGATCCTTGACGTCTCCGAGCGGCAGCGGGCGGCGGCCGAGGTCGCGAAGGCACGGGAGCGGCTGGCGGTCATAGCCGACGCCAGTGTTCGCATCGGCACCACGCTGGACCTGCGCCAGACTGCCCGTGAGCTGGCGGAGGTGGCCGTGCCGGAGCTCGCCGACCTCGCGGCGGTCGACGTACTCGACTCGGTGGTCGATCTCGGCGGAACGGCCACGACACGCATGGACGGCCTCCTCGACTTCCGGGCGCTCGCCGTCGCGGCCTGCTGTCCCACCCATGCGATCGAGGCTGCGGATCCGGTCGGCGAACTGGCGTCGTACGACTCATCACGGGTGATCACCCAGTGCGTGCGAGAGGCGCGGCCGATCCTGCTGCGGCGGGTGACCGCCGTGACGATGCGGCGCATCGCCAGAGACGACTCCGCCGCCGAGACGCTCCGGCGGGCCGGGGTCCACTCCTATCTGGCCGCCCCTCTGCTGGCCCGCGGCGAGGTGCTGGGCACACTCAGCCTCTCCCGCACGGTGAACCCCCGGCCGTTCGACGGCCAGGACGTCACGCTCGCCACCGACCTGGCCGCACGCGCCGCCATCTGCATCGACAACTCCCGGCTGTACGGACGTGAGCGCAACACCGCGCTCACCCTCCAGCGCAGCCTGCTCCCCCAGGAGCCGCCGCACTGCGCCGACATCGAGGTCGCCTCCCGCTACCTGCCCGCGGTCAGCGAGGTCGGCGGAGACTGGTTCGACGTACTGCCGCTCAAGGACGGCAAGGTCGGCCTGGTCGTCGGCGACGTGATGGGCAAGGGCGTGCACGCCGCGGCGATCATGGGCCAGCTCCGTACGGCCACCCGCGCCCTCGCCCGGCTGGACCTGCCGCCGGCCGAGCTGCTGTACCACCTCGACGACATCGCCGCCTCGCTCGGTGACTCCGACTCGATGGCCACCTGCCTCTACGTCGTCTGCGACCCACGGCTCCACCGGTGCGAACTCTCCCGCGCAGGCCATCTGCCGCCGGTACTCGTGGACCCGGCCGGCAGAGCCGAACTCCTCGACGTACCCGGCGCAGTGCCGCTCGGTGTCGGGGGCGTGCCGTTCGGCTCCGAGGAGCATGATCTGACGGAAGGAACGCTGCTCGCACTGTTCACGGACGGCCTGGTGGAGAACCGCGGGGAATCAATCGACATCGGACTGCAGAAGCTGCTACGGCTCTTGGACGGCACCCAGCTTCCGCTGGAGGAGACCTGTGACATGCTGCTCGGCGCCTTGCACCGGGAACCGGACGACGATGTGGCACTGCTCCTCGCCCGGCACAGCAGCTCACAGAATTGAGGAGTCGATCTCCCACAGCTCAGGTACGAGGACGGTCAGCCGCAGCAGCAAGGCGGGGGCAAAGGTCTCCGGAACGCGTACGACCGGGTGCGCAGACGGCCGACCCCACACCGAGCACGGCCCGCCAGATAATTCTCGTTGCATTCACCGCTGTTCAGTACCGTCCGCCACCTGCCCTCAGCTCCATTCCGCCGCAGGTCAGGACTCTCCTATCCTCCGCCAGTGCCTCACCGGGCACCATGTCGCCCCCGCGTCCATGTCGTCGTAGCCGCGCTCGACCAGGCCCACCAGACCTGCCCACGCGTTCACCCTTTCGGCGACCATGGATGCCGTCCGCCAGCCGCGCTGTTGCTGTGAGTGTTCAGGGCGCCCGACCCGGTACGGGCTGAGAAGCGGGCCCCGCAGCAAAAGGCGCGAGACCCGCCTCTTCAGGTGTCCTAGCCAACAGTCCCGCCCGGAACGAAGGCGGCGCCGGCGTCGAAGTCCTGGTTGCACCGCAAGGCCTGCAGGTTGCCGGCAACGGCGCCAGACGGGCTGACCGCGCAGACGTTGCCGATCGCCTGGGTGTCGTCGTCGCCGTGCGCGACCCCGCCGCCGAGAGCCATGCCACCGACCATGAACGTTACGGCCGCGGCCTTCTTGAGCTTGTTCATCGCTTCTCCGATTCCTTCACACATTCGGATTATTACGGAATGCATTCAGTTGGTCGCAGAAAGTACCAGACCTCCCGAGAGATCCTCCGCATGAAGGTTCGTTCCCGCGTGGCCACCGCCATCGCCGCGGTCGTGCATCCCTGGCGGCCCCGGGCGACGGACATCGACGATCCGGCCAAGGTCGAACGGTGGCTGCGCGGTTACGCCGAGGACCAGATACGGGACGGCAGACGGCTCTACGGCATCTGGCTCGACGGACTGCTCGTCGGCGGGGCTGGGTCCTCCGCCTTCGACGCCCGCAACGGGACCTGCGCGTTGGGCGTCCGGCCCGCGCCGGAGGCGCGCGGCCGGGGGCTGGTGACACTCGCCGCCGGCCGCCTGACCGAGTGGGCCCTCGGCACGCGTTGGCACTGGACGGCGTACGACACGACGTGGAGGTGTGGTCGCGGGTCGCCCAGCGGGGGTGAGCGCGGCAACCGCGGTCTATTCCGTACGAGACGCCTGCTGGGCCGCGCTCTCCAGCCGGTTCCGGTACTCCGTCCACCACGCGGAGTCGCCCGGCGGCAGGCTCGTGTTGGTCTCGTTCATGCCCACGGCTCCGTCGATGAGTTCGCGGAGGATGTCGGCGTGGCCCGCGTGGCGTTGGGTGTCGGCGATGACGCGGGTGAGGATGTGGTGGAGGGTCGTCTTGTCGCGGTCGTCGGGCCACCAGGGGACGGTGCCGATCGTGTCCAGGGGCAGTGCGTCGACGGTGGCGTTCGAGTGGGCCCAGGCACGGCGGTAGAGGTCGGTGATCCACTCGCGTGACTCGTCGGGGGTCGCCCACATGTCCGAGTTGGGCTCGGCGTCGGCCGCCTGCCAGGTCAGCGGTTCGCCGTGCGGGCGGCCGAAGGTGTCGCCCAGGTAGCCCAGTTCGACGCCGGCCGCGTGCTTCACCAGGCCCAGGAGGTTGGTGCCGGTCGGCGTCATGGGGCGCCGGATGTCGTACTCGGAAAGCCCGTCGAGTTTCCACAGCAGGGAGTCCCGGGCGGACTGGAGGTAGAAGAGGAGGTCGGCCTTGGCGTCTGGGGTGGGCATGGGGCCAGTCTGCTGTCCCGCACGAGCCACCCGCACGACTTTTGCGGGCCGCCTCTTCGCGGGCCGCCTCTTCGCGGGCCGCCTCTTCGCGGGTGGACGGCCGCACCCGGCACTGGCCGGAAGACAGCCGCCCACCCATCCCTGGTCAGGCCCGTCAGGCCCGTCAGACCCGTCAGACCCGTCAGGCCCCCACGTACGCCGCCAGGTGCTCCCCCGTGAGCGTGGCGCGGGCCTTGACCAGGTCGGCCGGGGTGCCCTCGAAGACGATCCGGCCGCCGTCGTGGCCGGCGCCGGGGCCGAGGTCGATGATCCAGTCGGCGTGGGCCATGACCGCCTGGTGGTGTTCGATGACGATGACCGACTTGCCGGAGTCGACGAGACGGTCGAGGAGGCCGAGTATCTGCTCGACGTCGGCGAGGTGGAGGCCGGTCGTCGGCTCGTCGAGTACGAAGACCTGACGGTCGCCGCCCTTTTCGCCCATGTGCGTGGCCAGCTTGAGCCGCTGTCGCTCGCCGCCGGACAGGGTGGTGAGGGGCTGGCCGAGGGTGAGGTAGCCGAGGCCGACGTCGGCGAGGCGGTCGAGGATGCGGTGCGCGGCCGGTGTGGCCGCCTCGCCACCGCCGAAGAACTCCTCGGCCTCGGTCACCGACATCGCCAGCACCTCGCTGATGTCCCGGCCGCCGAGGTGGTAGTCGAGCACCGACGGCTGGAACCGCTTCCCCTCGCAGTCCTCGCACGGGGTGGCGACGCTCTGCATGATCGCCAGGTCGGTGTAGATGACGCCGGCGCCGTTGCAGGTGGGGCAGGCGCCCTCGGAGTTCGCGCTGAACAGCGCCGGCTTCACGCCGTTGACCTTGGCGAAGGCCTTGCGGATCGGGTCGAGGAGTCCGGTGTACGTCGCCGGGTTGCTGCGCCGGGAGCCGCGGATCGGCGTCTGGTCGACGGACACCACGCCCTCGGCCCCCGCTTGCCGGGGCAGCGCCCCGTGCACGAGCGAGCTCTTGCCGGAGCCGGCGACGCCGGTGATGACGGTGAGCACGCCGAGCGGGATGTCGACGTCGACGCCGCGCAGGTTGTTCGCCGTCGCGCCGCGGATCTCCAGGGCGCCCGTGGCCTTGCGTACCGTCTCCTTGAGGCCGGCCCGGTCGTCGAGATGGCGGCCGGTGACGGTGTCGCTCGCCCGCAGCCCGTCGACGGTGCCCTCGAAGCAGACGGTGCCGCCCGCCGTACCGGCGCCGGGGCCGAGGTCGACGACATGGTCGGCGATCGCGATCACCTCCGGCTTGTGCTCCACCACCAGCACCGTGTTGCCCTTGTCCCGCAGCCGCAGCAGCAGGTCGTTCATCCGCTGGATGTCATGGGGGTGCAGGCCGATGGTGGGCTCGTCGAAGACGTAGGTGACATCGGTGAGCGAGGAGCCGAGGTGGCGGATCATCTTGACGCGCTGGGCCTCACCGCCCGACAGCGTGCCCGCCGGCCGGTCCAGCGCGAGATAGCCGAGGCCGATCTCCACGAACGAGTCCAGGGTGTGCCGCAGCTTGGCGAGCAGCGGCGCCACCGACCGCTCATCTATGCCGCGGACCCATTCGGCGAGGTCACGGATCTCCATCGCGCAGGCGTCGGCGATGCTGATCCGCTTGATCTTCGACGACCGGGCCCCCTCGCTGAGCCGGGTGCCGTCGCACTCGGGGCAGGTGGTGAAGGTGACGGCCCGCTCCACGAACGCCCGGATGTGCGGCTGCATCGCCTCCTTGTCCTTGGAGAGGAACGACTTCTGGATCTTGGGGATCAGGCCCTCGTAGGTGAGGTTGATGCCGTTGACCTTGACCTTGGTCGGCTCGCCGTAGAGGAAGTCGTGCATCTCCTTCTTGGTGAAGCTGCGGATCGGTTTGTTCGGGTCGAGGAAGCCGGACTGGGCGTAGAGGCCCACGGTCCACTGACTGTCCGACTTCCAGCCCGGGATGGTGAACGCGCCCTCCGCGATCGACTTGGAGTCGTCGTAGAGCTGGGTGAGGTCGATGTCGGAGACCGAACCCCGGCCCTCGCAGCGGTTGCACATACCTCCGGTGCGCTCGTAAGTCGCCTTCTGTGCCTTGGTCTTGGCGCCCTTCTCGACGGTGATCGCGCCGCTCGCCCGGACGGAGGCGGTGTTGAAGGAGTACGCGCTGGGCGGGCCGATGTGCGGCTTGCCGAGCCGGCTGAACAGGATGCGCAGCATCGCGTTGGCGTCGGTGGCGGTGCCGACCGTGGAGCGGGGGTCGGCGCCCATCCGCTGCTGGTCGACGCTGATCGCGGTCGTCAGCCCGTCCAGTACGTCGACCTCGGGCCGCGCGAGCGTCGGCATGAAGCCCTGCACGAAGGTGCTGTAGGTCTCGTTGATCAACCGCTGCGACTCGGCGGCGATCGTGTCGAACACCAGTGAGCTCTTGCCCGAGCCGGAAACGCCGGTGAACACCGTCAGACGGCGCTTCGGGATCTCGATGCTGACGTCCTTGAGGTTGTTCTCGCGGGCGCCGTGCACACGGATCAGATCATGGCTGTCGGCGGCGTGCCCCTCACGACCGTCGCCCGCGCCCCGCCCGGCGGCCCGCGCGTCCGTGCTCGTGACCTTGCTCATCGTGTCTCCATCTGTGATCTGTCGGGCTTCCGTAGGGCTTCCGTAGGGCTTCCGTAGGGCTTCTGTAGGGCTCAGCGCGATTGCTGGATGCGGATCCAGTTGCCGGCCGGGTCGCGGAAGACGCAGTCGCGGACACCGTACGGCTGGTCGATCGGCTCCTGGACGACGTCAGCGTCGCGGGCCTGGAGCCGGTCGAAGGTGGCGTCGACGTCGGCGGTGGCGAGGACGATGCCGGCGTAGGTGCCCTTGGCCATCATCTCGGCGATGGTGTCGCGCTCGTCGTCGGTGAGGTCGGGGTCGGCGGCGGGCGGCGTCAGGACGACGGACGTGCCCGGCTGATCGGCCGGGCCGACCGTGATCCAGCGCGTCCCGCCGTGCCCGACATCGCCCCTGACCTCGAAGCCGAGGGTGTCGCGGTAGAAGGCCAGGGCGGCGTCCGGGTCGTCGTGCGGAAGGAAGCTCGCGTGGATGGTGAGGTCCATGGCACTCACGCTAGGGGCGGCGCGGCGTCGGTGCTTCTCCATTCCTGACCAGTAGGGCCGGTGGCGGTGAGGACCCCGGCGGATTCGGGCCGGGCGTCGCGGGTCTGGACGCTACCGGCCAGACCCGCGAGCGGCGTACGGGGACGTCGAGCGGTACGCGGGGCTCGCCCGGGCGGTGCGGGGCGGAGACGGCCCAGTCGTACTTCGCGGTGAAGGCGTCCATGATGTCCGCCCGCAAGGGACCGCCACGGTGCACTACGGCATCCCCCTCGGCCACGACGGGGAACCGACGCGAACCACACGGGGGTCCCATGCGGGAGAGCCGTCCGGTCGTACGGTGCACAGCCGGACGTTCTTCTCGCGGGCCGGCCGCTCCCGTACGGCGGCCTCGACGCCGGGCTCGGCCCGTGTCACGGAGTCGCTCATTCCCCCGCCTTCGCGGGCCTCTCGGTGGGCTCCTCCTCGAAGCTGGCGAAATACGCGGCCGCCATGTCCTCGTCGGCGTGGCCCTGGGCCGCGGCGCGGGCGAAGCGTTCGGCGCCGGCGGCGGCCACGTCGAGGCGTAGCCCGTGCTGTTGTCCGGCCTCGACGATGAGGCGGGCGTCCTTGGCGGCGGTGGCCACGGCGAAGGAGGCCGGGGAGAGCCCGTCGTCCAGGATGAGGGCGGACTTGGCGCGCAGGTAGCCCATGTCGAGGGGGCCGCCCTCGATGACCTCGAAGAAGGACCGCGGGTCCACGCCGAGGGCCTTGGACAGGGCGAGGACCTCGCCGGCCGCGTTGGTGGCGGCGAGCACCCAGCTGTTGGTCACGAGCTTCAGCCGGGTGGCGGTGCCCGCCGCGCCGTCCTCGCCGGTCCAGACGGTACGGGCTCCCACGGCGTCGAAGACGGGCGTCACCGTCTCCCGCCCCGAGGTCGGTCCGGCGGCCAGGACCGTCAACTGCCCGTCCTCCGCGGGCCGGCGGGTGCCGAGGACGGGGGAGTCGTAGAAGACGAGCCCGTGTTCGCGGGCCAGGTCGGCCAGTTCGGCGACGGCCTCGATGCCGACGGTGGTGGACTGCACCCACGTGCCCCCGGTACGCAGACCGGGCGCCGCCTCGCGCATCACGTCCCGCACGGCGGCGCCGTCGTACAGCATGGTCAGTACGACATCGGCGCCACGCACCGCTTCCGCGGGGGTCTCGGCGATGTGCGCGCCGTCGGCGGCGAGCGGCTCGGCCTTGTCACGGGTACGGTTCCACGCCCGTACGGAGTGGCCGGCGCGGGCCAGGTTACGGGCCATCGCGGCACCCATGATGCCGGTGCCCAGGACACTTACGGTGAGCTTGAGCCTGTCGGTCATGACACCCACTCAACCAGCCGACCGCCCGTCGATGCCGCCGTTCGAACAGGACACATCGCCGAGCACCGGGCATGCGGGGGCGGAGGTGCGGGAAGACCGGCGGATACGACGGACACGTTGATCATTGAGCGTTTGAGCGTTTGGGCGTTTGAGCGTTTGAGCGTTTGAGCGTTTGAGCGTTTGAGCGTTTGGGCGTTTGGGCGTTGAGGGGCGAGCGATGAGCATCGACGACATCGGCATCGACACAGAACGGCCCGGCGACGGGCTCGACGTACGGCCGGCCTCCGGGCACATCGGCGCCGACATCCACGGCGTCGACCTCTCCGGCCCCCTGGACGACCGGACGATCGCGGGGATCCGTGCGGCGCTGCTCCGCTGGAAGGTCGTGTTCTTCCGGGAGCAGAAGCTGGACCACGCCGGGCAGATCGCGTTCGCGCGCCGCTTCGGCGAGCCGATACGGCTGCGTTCGCGGGGCTCGTACTCGCCGACCGAGTACCCGGAGATCGAGACGACCGCCGACCGCAAGGAACTGGGCAGCAAGCACGGCATGGACCAGGACGAGTGGCTGGAGCGCCGCCGCCACTCCACGCTGCGCGGCTGGCACGGCGACCACACCGCGCGCATCGACCCGCCCGCCCTGACCCTGCTCCGCGCCGAACGCGTCCCGCCCTACGGCGGCGACACCACCTGGACCAACCTCGCCACCGCCTACGCCGGCCTGTCCGAACCCGTACGCCGCTTCGCCGACGACCTGCGCGCCGAACACCGCCTCGGCGTCGGCTATCTCGCCCGCTCCGGCCCCGACCCCTATCTCCGCCACCTCCAGGACCACCAGGTCGCCTCCGTCCACCCGGTGGTCCGCGTCCACCCCGAGACCGGCGAACGCGTGCTGTACGTCAACCCGTACTACGTCGAGAACATCGTCGACGTGACCCGGGCCGAGAGCAGGCTCCTGCTCGAGATGTTCGTCGAGCAGGTCACGCGCCCCGAGTACACCGTCCGCTTCCGCTGGGAGCCGGGCTCCGTGGCCCTCTGGGACAACCGCGCCACGCTCCACCTCGCCCCCAACGACACCGCCCACCTGGACTTCCCGCGCATCATGCACCGGGTGATGGTCGCCGGGGAGCCGCCCGTCGGTGTGGACGGGACCCCGTCGACGTCGCTGGTGGGCGCGCCGCTGCACGCGAGCGACCGGTAACGGGCCTGTCTATCCGACCCGTACCGACTTCTTCACCGTGACCTGGTCGATGTCCGTCGTACGGACCGTGAGGTTCATCGTCCAGGTGCCGGGCAGCGGGAGCTGGAGGGTGTCCGTGGCCCAGTAGCCGCCCCGGTTCTCCAGCTTCGCGTCGATCGGGCCGACCTTCTGGGCCCGGAGGGTGAACGTGAGGCGCAGTTCGGGGACGGTCGCGATGCCGTCGTCGGGGCCGAAGACCACGGCCTGCACGGAGTTCTTGCCGACGCGGCCCGGCCCGAGGTCGATCTGGACCTTGCCGTGACCGTTCGGGGTGCCGACGTCGAAGGGGACCGTGGTCGAGGACGCCGTGATCTCGCCGGGCGCGGCCGCGCCCCCGGGCTTCTTCGCGCTCTCGGCCACGGCCCGGCCCGGCAGGGTGCCCGTCAACGCCGTGGTGATCACGAGGATCACGACCGCGATGGTGAACTCCGCGAGCACGGAACGCCGGAGGGCCTGGCGGTGGCCGTCGGAGGACGAGTCGTCCTGCGGGGCGAGGGAGGCAGGGGTTCCCTCGTCGGGACCGTCCGCGGAGAAGGCAGGGGTTCCCTCGTCGGGACCGTCCGCGGCGGCGACCGAATCGCCACCGGCACCGCGATCGGCACCGCCCTCGTCCTTCAGCAGAGCCACCGCCCCCACCGGCTGAGGCACCCGCTCCGCCACCGCCTCCGACGACTCGGCAACCTCACCCTCACCCTCGTCCTCGGCCGCCCCGGCCGCCAACCGCCCCGTCCACCGCCGCGAGAACCACGCCGCCACCAGCAACAGCACGACCGCGCCCAGCTTGGCGACGAGGATCTGCCCGTACGCCGTGGTGCTGAACGCGGCCCAGGAGCCGAGGCCGCGCCAGGACTGGTAGACACCGGTGACGACCAGGACGACGACCGAGGCGAAGGCGAGCCGGGAGAAGCGGGTGACCACGGCCGCCGACAGGGATTCGGGGGCCCGGTACAACACCGTGAGCAGGGCGGTCAGCCCGCCCAGCCAGGCGGCCATGGCGAGCAGGTGCAGCACGGACGAGGTCATCGCCACCGGCACCTGGATACCGGCGGACGCGTGCTCGGCGGCCGCCCAGGTGCCGGCCAGCCCGAGGGAGAGCAGGACCCCGCCGATCAGCGTGCCCCTCCCCCACGTCCCTTCCCGGCCCCGCACGCGGACGAGGAAGACCCCGACCGCCGCGAGCAGCGCCAGCCGCGCCAGCAGGGCGAGGCCCGGCCTGGTCGTCGCCGTGTCGCTCAGGACGGACGGGTCGAGGGCGGCCCCGACGCCGCTGCCCCGCTCGTACGGGCCGCGGAGCAGCAGCAGGGCCGCCGAGGCCAGCAGCAGCGCCAGCCAGCCCGCCAGGAGCAGCTTGCGCAGCGTCTCGTTCGCCCGGCCGAGTACGGCCGTCGTGAAGACGGTCACGCCGATGAGCAGGGCGAGGGCGCCGTACGCGAAGTAGCGGGTGATGTCGTAGAGGGAGGAGGTGAGCGGGTCCTCGGTGAGGCCGGTGGGGAGGTTGGCGGAGGTCGCCGTGGGTTCGCCGACGGAGAAGATCAGCGCGCCGGAGATGGGGTGGCTGTCGGCCGAGACGACTCGCCAGGCGATCGTGTACGTGCCGTCGTCGAGGCCCGTCGGGAGGGTGACCCGGGCCGTGTCGGAACGGTCGCCCGAGCGCCCCGGCTTCCCCGTCTCGACCGCGCGGTTCTCCGGGTCGATGACGCGGATGGAGTCGTCGAGGAGGCTTACCGACTCGGTGAAGGTGAGGGTGACGTCCCGGGGAGCGGAGTCGAGGACGCTTCCGTCGGTGGGGTCGCTGCCCGTGAGCGCCGCGTGCGCGGACGCGGTCCCCGCCCCGCCGAGGAGGAACAGGACCAGCACGCTGCCCAGCAGCACCAGGCGCTGAACCCCTCGGCGTCCGGCGCCGACACGGCCGTACCCCCCGGTCCGCGTCACCGTCCCCGTCCAGCCCGTGCGTGGCCGGCCGTACCCACCCCTGGACCCACCGCCGGCTTCGATGTCCCCGCCGGTTCCGCCATGTCCCTGATTGCCCCTGTCGCTGCGTCGGCCCACGTCGCGCTCCGGATCCACTGTTGCCGGCTCTCGGATTCCTCGGTCAGGTCGGATTCCTCGATTAGGTACGCGTGTCACCAACGGCGCGTTCATCCCCCGGCCCCGGACCATCGGACGGGCGGGGCCCGCCGGACGGCTCCGGGTCACTCCCTTCCCAGCTCCGCGATGAGCGCGGCCCGTTCCGGATACCGCGTGGCCAGCTCCCCGGCGTCCCCGTGCTCGTACCCCTCGAAGGTGAACCCGGGCGCCATTGTGCACCCGAACAACGTCCAGGCCCCGGCGCCACCCAGGACCCGCGCCCCCATCCAGGTCCCGGCGGGCACGACGTACTGCACGTACTGTCCGCCGCCCACATCCGTCCCGAGGACGACGACCCGCGACGAGCCGTCGGGGTGCAGGAGCAGCATCTGGAGGGGATCGCCGAGGTAGAAGTGCCAGATCTCGTCGTCGGGGAGCCGGTGCAGCGCCGAGTAGTCGCCGGGCTCGGTGGTGAGCAGGGCGACGATCGCGGTCCCCTCGGGCCGCCCGTCGCCCCGCTTCGCGCCCGCCCACGTCTGACGGAAACGACCGCCCTCCCGCGGGATGGGCTCCAAGGCGTAGTGGGAGATGAGCTCTTCAGGAGTCATCCGCCCCACGCTACGCCCATCACGCGAACTACCGCCCGCGCACGCTCCCTCTCCTCAGGAACGCCAACTGGGCCCGCTTCTCCGGCAGGTACACATCCGGCAGATACACATCCGGCAGATCGTTCTCCGGCAGCACGACGACCGGCCCGCGCTCGAAGCCCTGCCGCATGAACCGTGCGATCGCCTTCTCGTTCCGCACGTCCGGATCGACGACCACCCGCCGCGGGTCCAGCCCGACCAGCACGTACGACGTGAAGGCCGCCAGCACCGACGCCGACCACGCCGGGCCGGGCCGACCGCCGCCCGGCCCGGCCGGCGCCAGCAGCACATGCACCCCGATGTCGCCGGGCTCGCCCTCGTGTACGGCGAGGAAGGCGTGGTGGGTGTCGAGGGTGGCGAGATGGGCGTAGATCTCCTGGACCTGCTCCTTGGTGAGCCCGTTCATGCCCCAGAACTCGGCACGCGGTTCCCTCACCCACCCGTGCACCACATCGGCGTCGGCGTCCGGCTCCAACGGCAGGATCCGCACGGACCCGAAGCCCTCGATCACCTCCTCGTGCACGGCCACGCGGCCGCCGTACGGCGCGATAGCCGTCTCATTCGCCATCAGTTCTCTCCTCGGTCCTTCGTCACCAGATCCCAATCAGTGACAACCGGTACGAGGTCCCCTTGAGCCACAGGGGGAGTTGGTCGCGGTGACGGGCCGACCCGGCCACCCCCGACGCCCCGAACGGCACGACCCAGAGGCTGTTGCTCGTCATCCTCGACCGCACGCCATGCCACAAGCCGATGCCTGTCCCCCCACCAGCCGAACTCGGCCCCGGCGGCCTCCTCCAACGCCTCCCGCACGATCGCCGTACGGTCGACGCCGTACAACTCCTCCGCCCTGAGCAGGTGTTCGAGCGCGAAGCCGATCCGGACGGTGAGCGAGAGCCACGGCCGGAAGACCTCGGGGTACGCCGGCGCCGCGGCCAGCGCCGCGAAGGCGGGATGCGCCGCGAGCCGCCGTACGACCGCCCCGCGCACCGGCGCGTACGCCGCCGCCTCGACGTTGTCGGCCGCCATCCGTCGGTCCCAGCGCAGCAGCCGTTCACGGAGGTCGGCCGCGTCCGGAGCAAGCGTGCCGGGGAGACCGGCCAGATGGTCCAACAGCGGCCCGGCGGAGGCCAGATGGGTGTCCATGTGGATGGCGGGCATGTCCGGCGCGCCGACCACACCGGGACCTTCAGCCTGGAGTTCGCCCTCCACGAGGGACACGCCAGCGACTGGGCGCGCTCGGCGAAGCCCGGGGACACCATCGAGGCCACGGTCCACGGCACGCGGTTCACCGACCCGGACCCGGCCCCCTCCCACGTCCTGGCCATCGGCGCCCCGGCCTCGCTGCCGGCGATCAACTCCCTGCTGGACGCACTGGGTTCGGCCCCGGCGACGATCTGGTTCGAGACCCCGGACGAAGCGGCCGGCCTCCCGCTGCGCCTGCGCCCGACCCGCCACGAACTCCGCCCGGTCCCACGCCAGGACGCCGGTCCCACACCAGGACGCCGGTCCCACACCAGGACGCCGGTCCCACACCAGGACGCCGGTGCCCGCCTCCTCGCCCAGGTGCAGGCGGACGCGCCCACGCTGCTGAAGGACGCCCCGGACCCATACGTCTGCATCGACTGCGACACCGCGACGACCCGCTCGCTGACGTCGTACTTCCGCAAGGAACTGGGCCTGCCGAAGCAACGGATGCACGCGCTGGGCTACTGGCGGCCTTAGGGGGTGCTGCGGAGTCCCGTCTGCCGCACGACGCCATGCACGCTCCCGCACTCTCGGCTTCGCTCGAGCGGGAGGGGCCCGCGCTGCGCCACGCCGCCGGACACGCGATCATCGGAGCATGAACGTCACCCTTCACCTCGCCCAGGACCCCGAGGCGGACGAACTCCTCGGGCGCAGTCCGCTCGCCGCGCTGGTCGGCATGTTGCTGGACCAGCAGGTGCCGATGGAGTGGGCGTTCAAGGGCCCCCGGACCATCGCCGCCCGGCTCGGCTCCGACGACCTCGACGCCCACGAGATCGCCGCCATGGACCCGGAGGCCTTCGCCGCGCTCCTCTCGACCAAGCCGGCCGTCCACCGCTACCCCGGCTCCATGGCCAAGCGGATCCAGCAGCTGTGCCAGTACCTCGTCGAGCACCACGACGGGGACGCCGGCGCGCTCTGGCGTGACGTGACGACCGGAAAGGACCTCCTGGCCCGCCTGGAGGCCCTTCCCGGCTTCGGCCGCCAGAAGGCCCAGATCTTCCTCGCCCTCCTCGGCAAACAGCTCGGCGTCCACCCCGAGGGCTGGCGCGAGGCCGCGGGCGCCTACGGCGAACCCGACTCCTTCCGCTCCGTCGCCGACATCAAGGGCCCCGAGTCCCTGGCCAAGGTCCGCGCCCACAAGCAGGAGATGAAGGCGGCGGCGAAGGCGAAGACCTCCGGCGCGTAGCCATACGGCACCGGTGGGGCCGTACGCCGTGTGAGCGGATCTCACGGCCGCGGCGATGCGGCCCGCCCCCACACCGGGGAAACAACCCCCGTGAGCACCACCCCGACCCGAACGTGGGCCTGGTCCTGGACCTGGACCAGGGTGCTCGCCCTGACCTTCGCCCTGCTGGTCCCCGGCGCCCACGGCATGGCCCACGCGGGCCTCGCGATCACGGTGTCGAGCGAGTCGGCCGCCGCCGAGTACGACCTCGTGGAGACGGCCCCGCGACCCCCGTCCCGCCACACCCACCGGCCGTCCGCGACGACCCGCCCGGCTCCCGTCACACCCCCTTCGCATCCGCCCGCCGCGAGGCTCCCCTTCCCCGCACCACCCCGCCCCCGGGCGTCGCTCCCCTACACCCCGCACACCCTGCGCTCCGTGATCCTGCGCTGCTGAGAGCCCTCCGGCTCACCCCCTCCACCAAGACAGCACGTGAGATCCCGAGAACACAGGACAGACAGGACACAGGCATGCCCAGCGACCCGTACACGGTCCTGCGCGCCCTCCTCCGTGCGGAGGCCGCCCGCAGCACCCCCAAACCGAACCCCGACCAGCCCACCGAGCCCGAGCACGACCCGATGAGCGGCGACCACCACCCCCCGAAGCCCCCGCAGCCCCCGCAGCCCCCGAAACACGACTGACCACGGCAACGCCCTGGAGCCCACCCGACTCCAGGGCGTTCCTCGTCCCCGGTGCCCAGGCCTCCCCGCCCCTCCTCGTTCCCCGCAGATTCGCGCTCCTGATGGCTTGTTTCCGACCCCCGTTCACGCTTCGGATCGCGCCCCGCATCCGGTCGGGCCCCGGCCCTCACGGCTCCCGACGACCTTCCGAAGAGGGGGCGTGGCCGCCACCGCACCTCATGAAATAACCGTTTTGCCCTGATTCACGGCACCTTTTCGGGGGTCACACTCCGTCGCCATGGCTGCGCCCGGAACGTCTCGACCGGTAGGCTTTCCGTGTGATCTTCAAGCGCATCGGAAACGGCCGGCCGTACCCCGACCACGGCCGGGAAAGCACCCGGCAGTGGGCGGACGTCGCGCCGCGCCCGGTCCGCCTCGATCAGCTCGTGACGACCAAGGGGCAGCTCGACCTGGAGACCCTCCTCGCCGAGGACTCCACCTTCTACGGCGACCTCTTCGCGCACGTGGTGAAGTGGCAGGGCGACCTGTACCTGGAGGACGGCCTCCACCGCGCCGTACGCGCCGCCCTCCAGCAACGCCAGGTACTCCACGCCCGCGTCCTGGAACTGGACTAGCGCCAAGGCCCTCCAAGGCCACCCCGTAAGGCTCCCGGCCCCGCCGGTTGGCCCTTTCGGGTTGGAGTGCAGTGCGGACAATGATCATCTAGTAGGAATCACCGCCCGACGGCACTACGCTGCGCCCATGAGCATGCTGACCCCTCCCGGCATGGGCGGCCAGTACCGGATCACGGGGGACAAGTACCCGCGGCTGCGCCGACCGAAGAGGCGCCGCAGGCTCGTGCTCGCGGTCATCGCCTCCGCGACCGCGCTGGGCCTTGTCGGCTGGGGAACACTGCAGCTCATCGACGTGTTCACCGGCAACGACAAGGCGACCGCGGCCGGCCCCAAGTCCGACTGCTCGGCCGGAGTGAGCCCCTCGCCCACGGCGCCCAAGGGCTCCAGGGGATCCAAGGCGTCCGAGGCATCCGATCCGTCCGGGAAGGCCTTCCCCGAGCCCGGAAAGATCACCGTCAACGTCCTCAACGCCACGCCCCGCGCAGGCCTCGCCAAGGACACCGCCGACGAGCTGAAGAAGCGCGGCTTCCGGATCGGCAACGTGGGCAACGCGACCGAGGAGTACGACAAGAAGGTCAAGGGGGCAGCGATACTGCTCGGCGCGAAGGCCGCCGAGAAGACGGCCCTGCCCGTCCTCAACACCCAGCTCGTCGGCGCCCAGCTGAAGACCGACGGGCGCGCGAAGGCCACCGAGGTCGACCTCATCATCGGAACCGGCTTCAAGTCCCTCAGCAAGCAGAAGGACGCCGACAAGGCCCTCGCCGACCTGACCAGTCCCGAGCCGACGCCCACCGCCACGAAGGCCTGCTGAGCCGAGCCGGTCCCTGAGTCCGTAAGGGACAACCCGCCAGGCCCGGGAAGGCCCGCCAAGCCCCGTGAAGTGTTACTCGGCAGCCCCGTACAGACGGTCCCCCGCGTCCCCCAGACCCGGCACGATGTAGCCGTGCTCGTTCAGGCGCTCGTCAACCGCGGCGGTGACGACCGTCACCGGGGTGCCCGCCAGCTCGCGCTCCATGACCTCGACGCCCTCGGGGGCGGCGAGGAGCACCACGGCGGTCACGTCGTCCGCGCCGCGCGCGATCAGCTCACGGATCGCGGCGACGAGGGTGCCACCGGTGGCGAGCATGGGGTCGAGGACGTACACCTGACGCCCGGAGAGGTCCTCCGGCATCCGCGTGGCGTACGTGGAGGCCTGGAGCGTCTCCTCGTTGCGGATCATGCCCAGGAAGCCCACCTCGGCCGTCGGCAGCAGCCGGACCATGCCGTCGAGCATGCCGAGGCCCGCCCGCAGGATCGGCACGACCAACGGGCGCGGGTGGGAGAGCTTGACGCCGGTGGTGGGGGCGACCGGCGTCTTGATGTCGACCTGCTCGGTGCGCACGTCACGCGTGGCCTCGTAGGCGAGCAGGGTGACCAGCTCGTCGGCGAGACGGCGGAAGGTCGGGGAGTCGGTGCGCTGGTCGCGCAGCGTGGTGAGCTTGTGGGCGACCAGGGGGTGGTCGACGACGTGGAGACGCATGACCACAACAGTAACCGGGGCAACAGCGGCGGCCTCCCCGTCCCCGGCCGGCGGTACACCCCGGCGCGCGGGATCCACACGGTTCACCCGCCCGATGGCATCAAACCCCCCGTCGGAGGGAAATAGGGAGGAACGTAGCGGGGTGGTGAGCCGATGCCGGACGGTGGTGAGCCCATGGCAGACGTGGACGACAGGTCGCCGCGACAGCGGGGGGCCGAGGACAGGGGGACGGGCCCGGAGAAAGGCCAGGGGACGGGGCAGGAGACAGCGGGCCGAGAGGCGGGCCAGGGGGCGGGCCCGAAGACGCACCCGGATACGCGCCCGGATACGCGCCCGGGGACAGACCTCGAGACGGACCAGGACGGCGACGCCGCGCGCAGGCGCCGTCGGGCGCAGTTCCTGCGGGAGCTGACCGAGGCGCGGGAGCTGCGGGACCGGGTCCAGCCGCGCCGCGCCAAGGCCGCCCGGCTCCGTCACGCCCTGCGCATGCGTACCTTCCGCTGGTAGCCGCAGGCACCCAAACCCATGCTTCTGCCCCTCCCTGCGGGTCGTACACGCGCCGCTCACGGGGTGGCCGTGCATGTGCGGCCAGGAACTCCGCGTACGATCCGCTGGTGGCGGCAACAGGTGCGCAGGTGAACGGCGGACCGACCGGCGATCAATTCGGCCGGACACAGGGAGCCGAAGACATCCCCTGGGCGCTCTGTTTCTGCCACGATTCCGAGTGGGTGGGGCTCGGAGCACAGCACTCCCCGCCCAGCAACCTCCGCCGGGGGGACCCCCAACCGGCACGCCTATGACCAGTGGGAGAGTCACGGTGTACTTCGCCGCACTGCTCGCGCGCACCGAAGACGGGTGGGAAGCGAGCGACACAGAGCTCGACGATGTGGAGACCCTGTCGGATCTGGCCGACCTGGCCCGTGAAGCCTCGCCCGACGACGACACGGTGCTGGTGCTCATCGAGCAGGAGGACGCCTGGTTCGGCGTCGTCCGTATCGATGGCGAGGACGACCCTCGTATCTACGTGTCGGACGCCGCCGCCGCTGCCCGCAGCAGCTACGGCGAAATCCTGCTCACCAACGAACTGCTCGGAAGGGAGCCCGGCGACGACGGCGCCGACCTGGACTCCCTCGACCTCGACGGCACGGAGGACGGTGAGCCGGCCGACGACAATGACGACGGCGGCACGGCCGCCGAGGCCGTGCCGCACAGCCCGGTCGGCGACAGCGAGATCCTCGACGACCTGGGCGTGACCGAGAAGGAACTGCGCGCCCTCGACGCCGACGACGCCCTCAGCTCGATCGCCGAGGCCCTCGGAGCGTCGGAGGTCCTGGAGACGGTCCGCTAGTCGGCTTCCCGGACCTCCCCATCCGTTAGGTTCCCCGGGTGACCGAAGCAACCGACGCAGAGGCACCGGGCCCCGATCCGGTACGCGACCGCTGGCGGGCCGCGATGCGGCTCGCCCTGGACGAGGCCGGGCGGGCCGCCGAGGGCGGCGATGTCCCGGTCGGTGCCGTCGTACTGTCCCCGGACGGCACGACCGTACTGGCCACCGGGCACAACGAGCGCGAGGCGACCGGCGATCCGACGGCCCACGCGGAGGTCCTGGCCATCCGCCGGGCCGCCGAGGAGCTCGGGGAGTGGCGGCTGACCGGCTGCACACTGGTCGTCACCCTCGAACCCTGCACGATGTGCGCGGGCGCCCTCGTGCAGTCCCGGGTCGACCGGGTCGTCTACGGCGCCCGCGACGAGAAGGCCGGCGCCACCGGGTCCCTCTGGGACGTCGTACGCGACCGTCGGCTCAACCACCGTCCCGAGGTGATCGAGGGAGTGCTCGCCGACGACTGCGCCCGGCTCCTCACGGAGTTCTTCCGGGCCCGCTGAATACCGAATACCGATTTCAAAGCACACCCCACCGTGCTGTAAGGTCTCCCTCGGTAGCGTGTCCGAGCGGCCGAAGGAGCTCGCCTCGAAAGCGAGTGTGGCGCAAGTCACCGAGGGTTCAAATCCCTCCGCTACCGCTGAAGAAGGGTCCCACCGTCAGGTGGGGCCCTTCGTGCGTCCTGGAGATCACCCGCGAACGTATGATCGGGTTACACTCGCCGCCGGCAAAGAGGCACCCATGGGGCTCATGGGTCCCACCGGGCAGACGAGGCGGGGGAGGCCGCTGTGGCGGTACAGGCAAAGAAGATCGCGCTGTTCGTGCTCGTGGTCTTCGTGTTCTACGTGATCATCTCCGACCCGGCCAAGGCCGCCGACTACGTCCAGATAGGGTTCGAGGGCGTCTCGAGCGCCGCCCACTCCATCGGTGACTTCTTCACGTGGATCGCCAACGGGGCCGACTAGTACCCAACCGACCTACCCGCACCTCCAGTACCCCCGCGTCGCAGCACGTCGTACGACCTTCTCGGAGCGCCCATGATCCGCCATCTCGTCCTCTTCAAGCTCGACGAGGGCGTCGAGCGCGACGACCCTCGCGTCGTGGCGGGCGTGGAGGCCTTCCGCGCGCTCGACGGCAAGATCCCCGAGCTGCGCTTCTGGGAGCTGGGCTGGAACCTGAGCGACCGGCCCATCGCGTACGACTTCGCGATCAACTCGGCGTTCGACGACGTGGACGCCCTGCGGCGGTATGTCGAGCACCCGGAGCACCAGGCGGGCGTCGCGCTGTGGCACGAGTTCGCCACATGGGTGATCGCCGACTACGAGTTCTGAGCCGTACGGCCGTACGGCCGCAAGGCCCGCCCCGCACTCGAACAGTGCGGGGCGCTTTTATGCCCGAAATGCCGCACCCTCCCTCAACTCTCCCTCAACTCTCCCTCAACACGGCGATATGAGGTGCTTGATCACAGTGCACATGTCTTGTGATGCTATGACCGCTTTTGACGGTTGAGTTGATGGATGAAGAGGTGGCGTTGACCGTGTCGGCCAGTACTGCGCCACCCCAGGAAGAAGCCCCTGCCCCCGTCCCGGAGAAACGTCGCGGCGCCGACACCCGGGCCCTTACCCAGGTCCTCTTCGGCGAACTGAAGCACCTGGAGCCGGGCACTCCCGAGCACAACCGCGTGCGCGGGGCGCTCATCGAGGCGAACCTCCCGCTCGTGCGCTACGCGGCCGCCCGCTTCCGCTCCCGCAACGAGCCCATGGAGGACGTGGTCCAGGTCGGCACCATCGGGCTGATCAACGCCATCGACCGGTTCGACCCGGACCGGGGCGTGCAGTTCCCGACCTTCGCGATGCCGACCGTCGTCGGCGAGATCAAGCGGTACTTCCGCGACAACGTCCGCACGGTCCACGTCCCCCGCCGGCTGCACGAGCTGTGGGTGCAGGTGAACACCGCCACCGAGGACCTCACGACCGCCTTCGGGCGCGCCCCCTCGACCGCCGAGATCGCCGAGCGGCTGCGCATCAGCGAGGACGAGGTCCTCTCCTGCATCGAGGCCGGACGCTCGTACCACGCGACCTCGCTGGAGGCCGCCCAGGAGGGCGACGGCATGCCGGGGCTCCTCGACCGACTCGGCTATGAGGACCCGGAACTCGACGGCGTCGAACACCGCGACCTCGTCCGGCACCTCCTCGTCCAACTCCCGGAACGCGAGCAGCGGATCCTGCTGCTCCGCTACTACAGCAACCTCACCCAGTCACAGATCAGCGCGGAGCTGGGGGTCTCCCAGATGCATGTCTCGCGTCTGCTCGCGCGGAGCTTCGCGCGGCTGCGTTCGGCCAACCGGATCGAGGCGTGAGCGCTCCGCTTGGGGCAGGGGCGACTAATGGCTCGGGGCGTACTGGGGGTTTGCGGCTGCGGGTATGTCGTGGTTTCTCGC
Source organism: Streptomyces capitiformicae (assembly GCF_002214185.1). Lineage (NCBI taxonomy): Bacteria > Bacillati > Actinomycetota > Actinomycetes > Kitasatosporales > Streptomycetaceae > Streptomyces > Streptomyces capitiformicae. The sequence continues at coordinate 7,160,482 of NZ_CP022161.1, forward strand.
GCCCACGCGGCGGAGCCGCATATCGATACAGCCCCGCGCCCCTTACGGGGCCCGGGTGGACGTGACCGGCGGTAACCAGATCTCCTTCCCAACACCGGCGATGGGCCGTGGGGCACACGGGGCGCACGAAGGCAGGCGGGGCGCACAGAATTGGCCAGCGGCACACGTGCCCAGGCCATCTGGCATAACCGAATGCGCTGGCGAGGTGTCACCGGAGGGAGCGAATCGCTCATCGATGCTCTTACCGACGGTTCTGGCCTGAAACTCCGTCATACCGCCTGTTTCCAGGGCCTATTCACCCTTGTCATGTCGACATGTCACTACATCGCGTTGCCGACGTGTGACATTCTTCCCCCAGCGCGTTTGCCGTGGCCTCGCCGCCGGTATTCAGGTGGAGGCTGCGTTCCTTACGACGGAGCGTCCGCCGCGACCGTCCGCGACCCAAAGGGGGTGGCATGTCCGCAGACCAGGGCAGCTCGAAGGTGCTCACGCTCGCCAAGAGCGAGACCGCGCCCGACGCTTTCCAGGCCCCTCAGGACCTTCAGGAGCTTCCGGGCCTTCCGGACCTTCCCGGTCCCCAGGCTCCGCCGGCGACTGACTTCCCGGCCTTGTCGGCCTCGGCGAACATCGACACCCGCACCCTGTCCCGCTCCCTGTTCCTGCGGCTGGCCGCACTCGACGAGAACAGCCCCGAGCGTGCCTACGTCCGGGACACCCTCATCGAGCTCAACCTCCCGCTGGTGCGTTACGCCGCCGCCCGCTTCCGGTCGCGCAACGAGCCGATGGAGGACATCGTCCAGGTCGGAACGATCGGCCTGATCAAGGCGATCGACCGCTTCGACTGCGAGCGGGGCGTGGAGTTCCCGACGTTCGCGATGCCGACGGTCGTGGGCGAGATCAAGCGGTTCTTCCGCGACACCTCGTGGTCGGTGCGGGTGCCGAGGCGGCTGCAGGAGCTGCGCCTGGCCCTCACCAAGGCCAGCGACGAGCTCTCGCAGAAGCTCGACCGCTCACCGACGGTCACCGAACTCGCCGCCGTGCTGGGCGTGTCGGAGGAGGACGTCGTCGACGGCCTCGCCGTCGGCAACGCGTACACGGCGTCGTCGCTGGACTCCCCGGCCCCCGAGGACGACGGCGGCGAAGGCTCCCTGGCCGACCGCCTCGGCTACGAGGACAGCGCACTGGAGGGCGTCGAGTACCGCGAGTCCCTGAAGCCCCTGCTCGCCAAGCTGCCGCCCCGCGAGCGCCGGATCATCATGCTCCGCTTCTTCGCGAACATGACGCAGTCGCAGATCGGCGAAGAAGTCGGCATCTCCCAGATGCACGTCTCCCGCCTCCTCACCCGCACCCTGGCCCAGCTCCGAGAGGGCCTCATCTCCGACTGAGCGGGCACGCTCCGCTTCGTTACACGTGTGACCGCCGGAGGCGTCAGCCTCCGGCGGTCGTGGCGTATCCAGGGTGCGTGGGCATGTGCGGGTCAGTGAGGGCTGGTCGTGCAGTTCCCCGCGCCCCTCAAGAGCATGGGGTCGCCGGGGCTTTCAAGGGGCGCGGGGAACTGCACGAGCAACCACAACGGACCCGCACCCGCCACATCACAGAGCCCGGCAGACGAGTAGGCACCCTGCGGCCAAGCCGAAGCACTAGGCCAACGCCAGCCACACAACGGCGGCCACAACCGCCACCGCCGCGATGACACCGACGATCACACCAACACGCGGCCCGGCGGAGCCCGCCGCGGCGGCCTGCCGCCCCCCGGCCGGGGTCTCGTCGACGAAGGCGCGGAACATCTGGGTGCTGCCCGCGGGGTCATAGTTGCCCTGGGGGCCCTGGTTGTCAGCCATGGCCCGAGACCTTAGCGAATCGGGTATCCGGGACCCAACCCCGCTGGTGCCCGCGCGACCTGCCCATTGTTCTCCTTTGCCAAGACTTGGGCCGTGAACGTCCAGTTTCATTTGCCTGTAGCAACCATCCACCCCTATGGTTGCCCTAAGCAACAAACAAGGGAGGGGCTCCATGTCCGAGGAGGCGCACTACGAGGAGTTGGCCCGTCAGCTCAGTGCCATCGGGGCCGTGAAGCGGGAGATCGGACGGATGCTGCCGTACGACTGCCCGGGCGGATCGGCGGGAGTCCTGGCCCTGCTCGGCCGGCACGGCGACATGCGGATGAGCAGGCTCGCCGAGCTGCTCTCGGTGGACATGTCGGTGACCAGCCGTCATGTCGCGCACGTCGCCGAACGGGGCTGGATCGAACGGCTCCCCGACCCGGCGGACAAACGCTCGCGCATCCTCCGTCTGACCCCCGAGGGCCGGGCCGTGGTCACCGAGCTGTACCGGCGCAGCAGCCGGCTGATGGCCGAACGGCTGAGCGACTGGTCCGACGACGAGGTCGGACAGCTCACCCGGCTCCTGGGCCGACTGCGCGAGAGCTTCGACGCCACCGCGCCGCCCTGCACGCCCGTGTAGCAGACCGCGAGCGACAGACCAGCAACCCGTACACCCGCAAAGAGCACAGGAGAAGGAAGCCCCATGGCAACGACCACACCAGCCGGTGTGCGGGCTCACGCCAAGCACGGAGGGGGCGGCCACGGCAGACACGGCGACGGCGCTCCGATGAGTCACCGGCAGATCATGGAAGCCCTGACCGGGCTGCTGCTCGGCATGTTCGTGGCGATCCTGTCGTCGACGATCGTGTCGAACGCGCTGCCCGACATCATCAAGGACCTGGGCGGCGGACAGAGCGCCTACACCTGGGTGGTCACCGCGTCGCTGCTGGCGATGACCGCGTCCACCCCGCTGTGGGGCAAGCTCGCCGACCTGTTCTCCAAGAAGCTGCTGATCCAGCTGGCGCTGGTCATCTTCGTGCTCGGCTCCGCCGCGGCCGGGCTGTCCCAGAACGCCGGCACGCTCATCGCGTTCCGCGCCGTCCAGGGCATCGGCATGGGCGGGCTCTCCTCGCTGGCGCAGATCATCCTCGCGGCGATGATCTCCCCGCGTGAACGCGGCCGGTACAACGGCTACCTCGGTGCCACCTTCGCGACCGCGATGGTCGGCGGTCCGCTGATCGGCGGGGTCATCACCGACACCGACTGGCTCGGCTGGCGCTGGTGCTTCTACGTCGGCGTGCCCTTCGCCGTCATCGCGCTGATCGTGCTCCAGCGGACCCTGCACCTGCCGGTCGTCCGCCGCAAGGCCAAGGTCGACTGGGCGGGCGCCTTCCTCATCACGGCCGCGGTCTGCCTGCTGCTGATCTGGGTGACCTTCGCCGGTGACAAGTACGACTGGGTGTCCTGGCAGACGTACGCGATGGTCGGCGGCACGCTCGCGCTGCTCGTGGTCTTCGTGCTCGTCGAGGCCAGGGCGAGCGAGCCGATCATCCCGCTGCGGCTGTTCCGCAACCGGACGATCACGCTGGCCTCGCTGGCCTCGCTCTTCGTGGGCGTCGCGATGTTCGCGGGCACCATCTTCTTCAGCCAGTACTTCCAGCTGGCCCGGGACAAGTCGCCGACCATGTCCGGCGTCCTGACCATCCCGATGATCGCCGGCCTGTTCGTCTCCTCGACGGTCTCCGGGCAGGTCATCACCCGTACCGGCCGCTGGAAGGCCTGGCTGATCGCCGGTGGTGTGCTGGTGAGCGCGGGCCTCGGGCTGCTGGGCACCCTCCGGTACGACACCGCGTACTGGCATGTGGCGATCTTCATGGCGCTGCTCGGGCTCGGCGTCGGCATGATGATGCAGAACCTGGTGCTGTGCACCCAGAACCAGGTGGACCCGACCGACCTGGGCGCCGCAAGCTCGGTGGTCACCTTCTTCCGCTCCCTCGGCGGCGCGATCGGCGTCTCCGCCCTGGGCGCGGTCCTCAGCCACCGGATCACCCACTACGCGGAGGACGGACTCGCCAGGCTCGGCGTGTCCGGCTCGTCCATGGGCCACGGCGAGATCCCCGACCTGGCCTCGCTGCCCGCGCCCATCCGCACGGTCATCGAGAGCTCCTACGGCCACGGCATCGGGGACGTCTTCCTCTACGCCGCGCCGATCGCCCTCCTCGCCCTCGTCTTCTCCCTCTTCATCAAGGAGGTGCCGCTGAAGACGAAGGGGGCGATGGCGCAGACGGCTCAGACGGCTCAGACGGCTCAGACGGCTCAGACGGCTCAGACGGCTCAGACGGCTCAGACGGCTCAGACGGCTCAGACGGCTGAAACGGCTGAGACGGCTGAGACGGCGCAGGAGCAGGCGCCCGCCACGGCCGCAGCCGAGAAGACCGCCACGGCGCCGCCCGTCGGTTCCGGCGGGACCCCGATCCGGGGCCATGTGCGCGGCGCCGAGAACGCGCCCGTCCCCCGGGCCGCCGTCACGCTGATCTCGCGCGAGGGCCGACAGCTCGGCCGTTCGGTCGCGGGGGCCGACGGGGCCTACGGGGTGGACGCGCCCGGCGCCGGGTCGTATGTGCTGCTCGCCGCCGCCGACGGGTTCCAGCCGCAGGCGTCCACGCTCGTCGTGGACGGCGAGCCGGTCTCGTACGACGTCCTGCTGAGCGGGACGAGCGGCCTGAGCGGCGTCGTGCGGACCGCGCAGAGCGCCCTGCCCGTCGAGGACGCCATGGTCGTGGTGACCGATGTGCGCGGGGAGGTGCTGGCCACCGGGAACACCGATGAGCAGGGCGAGTTCGGCTTCGCCGAGCTGGTGCCGGGTGCCGTGACCGTCGCGGTGAACGCGGCCGGGTACCGCCCGCGCGCCCTGCCCGTCGAGGTGGGCGGCACCGGCGTCACCCGGATCGAGGTCGACCTGGAGGCCGGGGCCCGGCTCCAGGGGGTCGTACGAACGCCGGGCGGGGCCCTGCCGGACGCCCGCGTGACCCTCGTCGACGCGGCGGGCAACGTCGTCGGCACCGCCACCACCGGGGAGGACGGGGTGTACGCCTTCACCGACCTGGACGGCGGCGAGTACACGGTCATCGCCACCGGGTACCCGCCGGTGGCCACGGCCCTGACGGTCACCGGTGCGGGCGTCGACGACCACGACATCGAACTCGCCCACCCCGGCGAGTAGTTCGCACTGTTCGGACCCCGGCCGGTGGAGCACCGCCCCACCGGCCGGTCGCAAGCGGCCCTACGCTGTGCGGCATGCCACGGAACATCGCGACCAACACCAAGGTCTCCCTCGAAGAACTGCTCGACTTCGTACGCCCCCGCCACCGCGCGCTCCTCCTCACCCGCCGGGCCGACGGCAGCCCTCAGGCGTCGCCGCTGACCTGCGGTGTCGACGACTCGGGTCGGATCGTCGTCTCCACCTACCCCGAGCGTGCCAAGACGCGCAACGCCAAGCGGGACGAGCGGGTCAGCGTCGTCGTACTGAGCGACGACTGGGACGGCCCCTGGGTCCAGATCGACGGAACGGCGGAGGTCATCGACTCGCCGGACTCCGTCGAGCCACTCGTGGAGTACTTCCGGAACATCGCGGGCGAACACCCGAACTGGGACGAGTACCGGGAGGCGATGGTCAAGCAGGGAAAGTCGATCATCCGGGTCACGCCGGTGAAGTGGGGGCCCGTGGCGACCGGCGGATTCCCCGCACGGCTCGCCGAGGGAGACTGAGTCGGTCTCAGCCCCGGTCGACCATTACCTCGATGCCGGCGATGAGGGTCTCCAGGGCGTAGGTGAAGTCCCGTTCGCGCATCTCCTCGACGGTGTCGCCGCCGCGGGCCTCCATGAGGTCCGCGGACTGCTGGACGAGCTCGCCGAGTTCGGGGGTCTCGCTCACCGCGCTCATCGCATGGCGGAAGTACTCGTCCTGGGTCATGCCGGCACTGGCGCAGCGCTGGATGAAGTGCCCCTCGATGGTGCCGAAGCCGTACACGAACTGGAAGACGGCGGCGATCACACCGGTCTGCCCGTGGGCGGGGAGCCCGGTGCCACGGATCACGCGTTGCACGGCGAGCGAGAAGTCGAGCGAGTGCGGGCCGATGTTGAGGAAGGTACCGGCGAGCGGCGACACCCAGGGGTGCCGGACCAGCACCGCCCGGTACTCCTTGGCGAGCATGCGGAGTCGGTCCCGCCAGTCCTCGCCGGCGCCCTCCCCGGGCAGCACCAGCTCGCCGAACGCACGGTCGAGAGCCAGTTCCAGCAGATCGTCCTTGGTGTCCAAGATCAAAGGTAGAAGGAGTTGGCGTAACCGGAAGCCGTGAGGTTCCAGGTGTACAGGCCGCCGACGAGGAGGAGGGTGAGCAGGAATCCGGGGCGGATCCAGCGGTTGTCCTCGGGGTGCCCGCGCCAGATCCGCCGGCCGAGGGGCTGCTTGGGCTCACCGGAGCCGGTGCCGGGGGCCGGGGTGCCATAGCCGTCGAGGGTCTCCTGAACGACCGGTTCCTGCACGGCGGTTCTGTTGCCCGCGGGCGACTCCCGATCGGGACTCGTGGGGCTCGCACCCCCCTGACAGCTGCTCGTTTCGAACTGCGTGGTCATCATGCGTTCCTCCAATCCTGATCGTGCGGGCGCACCGGCCGCGTCTGCGTCGTCGGCTCCCCCCAGATGCGGTCCGCGACTTCACCGGCGCGGAACTGGGTTGAGGTGGTCGTGGAGTACATCGGCTGGAACCGGTCCTGGTGGCTGTACGGTCCCGGCTGTCCCGGCTGTCCCGGCTGTCCCGGCTGTCCCGGCTGTCCCGGTCGTACCAGCTTCGGCTTCGGCTTCGGCTTCGGCTGCCTCTGCGTACGCGTCCGTCGTCGCCCGCTCATGACGCGGCGGGCTTGATCAGGTAGCCGGCCCCGCGCCGGGTGTGGATCATCGGCTCCCGCCCGGCGTCGATCTTCCGCCGCAGATACGAGATGTAGAGCTCGACCACGTTGGCCTGGCCGCCGAAGTCGTACGACCACACGCGGTCGAGGATCTGCGCCTTGCTGAGCACACGCCGCGGGTTGCGCATCAGGAAGCGCAGCAGTTCGAACTCGGTGGCGGTGAGGTGGATGTTCTCCCCGCCGCGCGAGACCTCGTGGCTGTCCTCGTCGAGCATGAGGTCGCCGACGACGAGCACGGAGTCCGACCGCCGGTCCGCGGCACCGGAGCGGCGGATGAGTCCGCGCAGCCGGGCCACGACCTCTTCGAGGCTGAACGGCTTGGTGACGTAGTCGTCGCCGCCGGCGGTGAGCCCGGTGATCCGGTCCTCGATCGCGTCCTTCGCGGTCAGGAACAGCACCGGCACGTCCGGCAGCTCACGCCGCAGCCGCCCGAGGACGGTCAGCCCGTCCATGTCCGGAAGCATCATGTCCAGGACGACGGCGTCGGGCCGGAAGTCCCGTGCGGTCTGGATGGCACCCGTGCCGTCCCCCGCACTCCGGATCTGCCACCCCTCATAGCGAAGGGCCATGGACAGCAGTTCGGTGATCGACAGCTCGTCGTCCACCACAAGCACTCGAACGGGGCTCCCGTCCGGCCTCAGCAGTTCGGTGCGCCCCTGGGGCGAGGTCGCGGTCATGCTGGATACCTTGAAGGGACGCCGTGAGAACACCCTTTCGGGAACGTGTGATTTTTCTGAGAAACGCACAGACAGCTCTCAGGCGGCCCCTGGGAAGATCCCCGACTTCTCGGACACCGACCCCGCCGACCAGGCCTTTTCCACGGAGTTCCCCGGGGGAACTCACCGCCTCCTCACAGCTTCCCGATCACAGCCACCACGCTGTACGCCCCCGATCTGACCCCACCTTTACGCGGGCACCGTCATGCTTCGCGCTCTCCCCTTACGAAGCTGTCGGGTGCGAAGCCCTCGCGTACGAAACTGTGGCCCCGCTCGACCTTGGCGACGTGCAGGCTGTAGCTCTCGTACCACTCGGCCCGTCCCCGCTTCTGCGCCGCCCGGTGCTCCACATCGCTCCTCCACCGCTCGATGGCGTCGGCGTCCCGGAAGTACCCCACGGTGATGGAAAGCCCCCCAGGCGTCCGCGCATGGTCCATCCCGAGGAACCCCGGCACGTCCTTCACCAACTCCTCCATCCGCTCGGCGGTCTCCCCATACCCGCTCTGATCCGCGGTCTTCACGGAGGTGAACACCACGGCGTAATAGGGAGGTTCATGGGCAGGAACAGGTGCTATCCGCTGATCGCTCATGTCACCACTGTCGAGCCGCACGCCACCCGACGTCCACCACCTTTCCGAACGGGATCCCAAAGGGATCGAAGTCTTTACCCACGACTACTCGCCACCGCCCGCGGCTACTCGCCACTGTGCGCCCGCTGCTACCCGCCACTGCCCGCGGCCACCTTGGTGCGGGCACCTTCAGAACAGCCCGTCCTGCACACCTCCTCTGCTCTTCAACTCCCGTACCGGCACGGTGAGTACGTCCCGCGCGGCCTCGCCGGCCGGAGCGGTCAGCTCCCACCCGGTCATCAGCCGCGTATCGAGAACCACGGCCCCACGCCCGGTTGCCAGATGCAGATCGGGCCCGGCGACGGCAAGCACCTCACCGCCCACGACCCCACCCGCGACCAGCTCACTCACCACCCCCTCGGCAGCCGGCAGCCCATCGAGCCCGAACACCCCGAAGTGATCGACCACTTGGAACGGCACCGGCTCCAACGCCTCCGGCCACCCGTAGACCTCGAGCGCCCGCGCGTGCAGCACCGCGAGCTCGGCCGCCCGTTCCCCGGCCTCCGGCAGGGCGGCCCGCACCACCCTCTTCTCGGCGTACGGAATCCGGTCCGGCACCTTGAGCGCGGCCCGCACCACCTCCTCCGTCCGACGCGCGGCCATGAGCGGCCCCCTCCCCAGCCACCCGAAGCAGACCGCCCCCTGCTCAAGGAGCCGAGTCGACCCCCGCTCGACGGCCGTGATCCCGACCTTCACCATCCCCGGCCCGAACCACGCGAGGTACACGTGGTACGGCCGCGGATCATCGGCGATGGTGTCGGCGGCGACGGAATGCGCCCGGTCGAGCCGCGCACACTCGTCGCACCGAGCCCCCGTACTCCGCCCCGGCACCCCGGCCCGCACCGGACACGCGTTCCCCCGCGCCCCGACACAGGTCCGCCGCCCCTCGCTCACCACCCCAAAAGCAACCACCTTCCCCCGATGCAGCGGACTCCTCCGCCCGCCTTCCCACCCGAGCAGCGGCCCGTCCCCACCCCACCGCAGCCCCGTACATCTCCACGCGTGTGCCATCCCCCACGACATTAGAGGCCACCACTGACAACGCCTCTGACCAGCGGCTGAAGTACGCAAGCCGGGGTGAGTACCTGACCTCTGGCCGGCTGTTCGGCGAGCCGGAACCCTTGGGCCATGCGACGACAACAACCCCTGAACCTCGTTCCCCAACCGCCGACGACCCTCGCGCTGGCCGTGATCGCATCGATGGCGTGGGCCGCCTGGCTGGGCTGGGACCAGCAACGTGACGTACAGCCCGATGGCTCGGTGACCGGCCCGTACGAGGCATGGCAGGTGATCGGCCTGGTCCTGACCCTGCTGGCCCCGTTGTACTGGGCGGCGTCCTCACGACGCCACATCACGGACGCCGTACTCGGCGTCACCACCGGCCTGACCGCCGCCGCCTTCTACGACTGGTCGGACGACGCCAGCGGCCTCTTCATGGTGGGCGTGTTCCTCGTCGCGGCGGGGAGCTTCGCCGCGACCACCGCCGTGACCGCCCTGATCGCCTCCCTGAAGCGGGTGACCGTCACGAACGCGTAGTGCTGGTCCGCACCGGGTCCTCAGGCGTCCTGCGGATACCAGCGCAGTTCCACCGTGTTGCCGTCCGGGTCCCGCACATAGAGGGAGACCGCGGTGCCCCGGGCGCCGAAGCGCTCGTCGGGACCGTCCAGCACCGTGAAGACACCGGAATCGATGACCTGCTGCCAGTCGAGCGGTTCGACCACGAGACAGATGTGGTCGACGTTGGAGCCCTCCGGCCGCTCGGCGGGCGCCTGGACGAGGTCGATGATGGTGGTGGGGCTCACCCGCACGGACGGGAAGGGGGCCTTACCGGCCCGCCACTCCTCCACCCGCACCGGCTCCAGGCCCAACGGGCCGGTGTAGAAAGCGAGCGAGCGCTCGATGTCGGCGGCGTTCAGGACAAGATGGTCGAAGGCGATCACTCGCACAGGGGTCTCCACGAGGTCGGGGCGCCCAGGGCGCCCATGGCAGTACGACGGGGTCGGCGGGGACGGGGCCGGCGGCCCGGGCCTCGCCGGTCCGGGTGGTGGCTGCCAGCCGACTGACGCCCGGCCGCCCGTGATGTCAGCATCGCCGAGCAGCCATCCATCGGTCCAACACATGTTTGTCATCCGATCCATCGTGTTCCACGATGGATCGGATGGATCTCCAGCAGATGCGCTACGTCCTCGCGGTGGCGGAGACCGCGAGCTTCACCCGCGCCGCCGAGCGGTGCCACATCGCCCAGTCCGCGCTCAGCCACCAAGTGGCCCGGCTGGAGAAGGAACTGGGCGCCCGGCTGTTCGACCGGACCAGCCGCCGGGTACGGCTGACCACCGCCGGAGAGGCGTTCCTGCCCGCCGCCCGCCAGGCCCTGGAAGCAGCTGAGCGGGCGCGGGCGGAGGTGGCGGCGGCCACCGGCGAGATACGGGGCAGACTGACCCTCGGCTCCATCCCCACCGTCGCGGCCGTCGACCTCCCGGCGGCGCTCCGGGACTACCGCCTGCGCCACCCCCAGGTACGGATCACTCTGCGGGCGGGCTCCAGCGAACAGCTCGTCGAGCAGGTACGCGACGGCAGACTGGACGCGGCGTTCCTCGGCGTACCGCCCGGCTTCCGACCGCAGGGCGTCCGCGACAAGGAACTCGCCCACGGCCGGCACGTCGCGGTGCTCGCCCCGGACCACCCGCTGGCCACCAAACACGAGGTGGACCTTCACCTCCTCGCCGACGAGGCATTCGTCGACTTCGCCGAAGGCAGCGCCGCCCGCGCCCAGTCCGACGAGGCGTTCGCCGCGGCCGACCTGCGACGCGAGGTCGCCTTCGAGGTCTCCGGCGTCGGGCTCATCATCCGAATGGTCCGCCACGGCCTGGGCATCGCCCTCCTGCCCGCAACGTTCACCACCGAACTGCACGGCCTGCGCTGCGTACCGATCACCAACGGCCCCATCCGGGTCGAGCACCTCATCTGGACCCCCCACACCCCGTCCCTCGCAGCCTCCGCCTTCCTCTCCCTGCTGGGCATCAGCACGCCGCCCTCGACCGCATGACCGCCTTGGGGTGTCCGTCGGGTCGTCAACGCAACGGATACGCCGGGAATCGGCGAGCGTCGGAAGCGGCGCCCGGCAGGGCAGGCCCTGCAGCAGGTCGGCGGCGAACCGCTGACCGTCGCGCCGAAGACGCAGCGCTCGGCCCGTCGCGAGCCCTGAGCCAGAGGCCCTGCCTGGCTCCAGTGGAGGAACCCGGTTGCTGTACGTGATCCGGACCGCTACGCGCCAGGAGGCCGGTACTGGACTTGTCCGGCTTTCCGCAGGGCATCCAGCGTTTCATCGACGGTCAGGAGAACAGTCGTCTCGAACGAACTGAGTGCTCCCCCTCCACTGATCGCCAGTGCGACCGAGGCCATGGACACGTGGTCCGGGGCCTCCCACAGGTTGTAGCCGTCATGCTTGCCGAAGGCATACCAGAAGCCATGGAGCTTTCCGCCGACGGACTCGATGTACGCCTGAGCGGCCTTCGCGCGGTCCTCGGGGTGGCCGATCAACCTCGCCCAGGTCTCCGGCGTATAGCTGAACCTCGATAGATAGAGCGGCATCACGTCTCCCTTCCGTCCCATCAAGGGATGCCCCAACGGGGCGCGCACGCGCCGGAGACGGCCCGCGTATCCCCCGAACGGCCGGATGACGGCACGACAAAGCCCCTCTGGATCCTTGGGGCTTTGACTGTGTGCACTCGGCAGGGTTCGAACCTGCAACCTTCTGATCCGTGGGATTGGGCAACACGTCGGGCTGGGGTGCCGCCTTCCTCTCAGCTGATGGCTGGTGGTCGTGATCAACGGTCTCTGTGTGCCGTCGTTGCCGTCAGGGTTGCCGTCGGTTCTGGACGAAGACCGGCCAGGGCCACCAACTCCCAGTGTGCGCGGGGCTCCTGGGCCACCTCTCGGTTTCACGGCTCGCTCATGGTCGGAGCGCGCGCACAGCCATGGGGGCCACGCCAGTGCCGGTCCTGTCCCGCGTGCTTCCGCCCGTGACGTGGATCCCGGCTGGGGGCCTCCCCAGCGGAAGGCCCCACGTGAAACTCACTTCGTCCCGAAGGTCAGCAGCGGCTCACCGCCCCGGGACACCCTGCGGAGCAGGGACCGGCAGCGAGTTGACGCCGCCGCGCTAGGGTATTGGCGTAGGACCCTTGCAGGTCACGTCCTTCGCCGGCAGCTTGCCGGTGGTCAGGTAGGCCGTGGCCGTCTTGTCGGCGCACGACATGCGACCGTAGATGCCGTGTCCGACGCCTCCGGTGACCGTGACCATCTTCGCCCCCTTCATGGCACGGCGCAGGCCCTGGCCGCTGGCCAGTGGCGTCTGGGAATCCCACTCGTTCTGCAAGGTCAGCGCGCCGACCTTGTTGTCGACCCTGGTGGCGGGCTCGCTGCCTTCCTTCTTCCAGAAGGCGCACGGCTTGATGTTGGACGCGAAGTCGCCGTACACCGGGTACGCGGCCTTGTCCCGGATCGCGTCGCGGCGGTACTGCTCCGGATCACGCGGCCAGTCGCGCGTGTCGGCGCAGACGATGGACCAGAAGGCAGCCTCTTTGTTGTCCGAGGGCACGGCACTGCCGAACGAGGGCGGAGCCTGCGTGGGTGCCTTGAGGTCCTGGCCGGCGGACGGAGCCCTGCCCTTGGCGGCCTTCTTCACCTCGGCGATCCACTCGGCGGCGTCGCTCACGTAGAAGAACATGACGCGGCTCTGGGAGCGGATGTCGGCGCCGGTCAGTGAGGTGTCTTCGAAATGGATCGGCTTGCGGTCGGCCTGGGCGACCAGGTCGTAGAACGTCTTGCAGACCGCCTGGGGAGTGCTCCCCAGCTTGTAATGGGAGTTCCGCTGGGCGGTCCACTCGGTCCACCTGGTGAAGGCGGGCTCAGCGCCCTCCGCAAGGAGCCGGCTCATGCCGCGCCAGACCCGGGCCGGGTCGGCGGCGACGCTGTCCAGCACGAAGCGGTCGGAACGCTTGGGGAACATCTGCGTGTAGACGGCACCGAGGTAGGTGCCGTACGAGATCCCGAAGTAGGAGATCTTCTTCTCACCGAGCACGGCACGGATCACGTCCATGTCACGGGCGGTGTTGCGGGTGGTGATGTGCCGCAACTTGTCGCCCTGCTTGGCGTAGCACTTCTCGGCGACGGTCCGGGCCCACTTGACGTCCTTGGCGAACGTCTCGGCCTTGTAAGGCCGCTCCCGGTTCTGCTCCTTGGACGTCAGGCCGCAGCCGACGGGGGAACTCCGACCGATGCCCCGCGGGTCAAAGCCCACGAGGTCGTACTTCCTCGTCACGGACTTCGGCAGCACGCTCGCCATGTCCCTCGACATGTAGAGGCCCTCAGTGCCCGGGCCACCCGGGTTGATCAGGAGCACACCACGGCGCTCCTTCTTGGTGCTCGTCTTCATCCTCGATATCGCGAGGTCGAGCTTCTTGCCGCCCGGGCGGCTGTAGTCGAGCGGAACCTTGATCCTGGCGCACTGGAAGGCGGCCGGCATCGTCTTGGCGCAACGGTGCCACGCCGGCTTCTGTCGGAGGTACTGGCCGAGGGGATCGCCCGCGGCGGACGCCGTGGTGGGGCCAGCACGGGAACCAGGCCGGCGACGACACTGGCCGCCAGGAGGAAGGCCATTCGACTTCTTCGCACAGGGACAGTCCTCAAGGTCAGTGTGTTGGTACGCATTGACCCTGCCGTGAAAAGGAGTTGGGCGAATCCACCGCACGGCCAAAGTTTCCCCGCCCGTGGGTGGCGGGGCCAGTGTGACAGATGGTCCCTAAGTCGTACAATCGCGACCGTCTCTGCGACGTCTTCCTCAAGTGGCCCCGTTCCGTGAGGGATCGAGCGCCCGCGCCCCCGCCCTCACGGCCGAATACCGACTGTTCCTGGCCGCCACCGGCGGCGACATGAGCGTCTTCGGCAGCCCCGACCGTCTCGCCGGCTTCGGCGGCGTCGACCCCGGCTGTGGGAAGCAAGCTGGTCCGCCATGGTCTCGTGCAGAGGCCCTGCGCCGGCGTCAGCCGCTGCCCGAGCCGATTCGATGATCTTCCAGAAGTCGTCAACGCTCATGGGCGCGCCAGTCAGTTCTGACATCACGGGAGCCGCCGACGCCGCAGTGGACCTTGGGACCGCATCGCCCTGCCGGCCCTGAGGCGCACGGCCGGCCGTCATGGACGCACGACGACGGTCCATCCGGGGTTATAGGTGTCCGGCACCGGAAAACGCTGCCAGTCGCGCGCCCAGTGCGGTGGCTTCCGCTCGCGAAGGACCAACGCGCTGGGGTGCGCCCGGGGATCCGTCTCCGTGACAGTGCAGCCCGCGGTGTGGGCGATGGGAATCGTCGAACGGTTCCCCGCGAGGACACACGGCGGATGCACCCCGTGCTCGCGCAGCACGGAGGCGATCCGCTCCCAGTCTCCGCGGGCCCGCTGCTGGATGCCCGCATGAGTGTGGACGAGACCGGCCTGGATGCCCCAGTGCCCGAGGAGTGCCAGGGCGAGCACCGCGGCCGTCGGCACCGAACGGCGGGTACGGGCCCGGTGGACGACGGCGAGGAGCCCGACAGCGGCAGGGAGCGCCAGCAGGGCGTAAGCCGGCAGCAGGAACCGCGGCGCGGCGTAGGGGACGAGGAAGAGATACGGCGCCGCCGTGGCCACTGCCACCGCCACCGCCAGCCACAGCGGTGCAGTGGACCGGCGCGCCCGGCGCTCCGCCCACAGTCCCAGGCCGACCAGCAGCGGCAGCAGCACCCACCACTCCGTCACGGGCAGCCGTACGCTGTCGCCCGTACAGGGACGGCACAGCAGCGGGCCGTCCAGCGCGGTGAGATGGGCGCGCAGGGAGAAGACGGCCCCCAGGCCGCCCTGGACCTGGTCGGCCTCCGCGAACCGGTTCCGCACCCCGCCGAACCGCACCTCGGCCTCGACGACCCAGGGCAGCGCACCCGCCACGAGTCCGGCCGCCACGGCCGGCAGACGCCCCCTCAGGCGGCCGTGGCCGCGCAGTGTGGGCATCAGTACGGCGGCCAGGAGCAGCGGCACGGCGACGGCCACACCGTCGTTGGGCCGCATCAGTGTCACCACCGCCAGGCCTGCCGCGACACCCGCGTACCGGGGACGCGGCGCGAGGAAGCAGCCCACCGCGGCGGTGGCACCCATCGCGGTGTAGTGGTTCGGCATCGCGGAACCGGCGTAGAACAGAGTGATCCACAGGCTGCCGTACAGTCCGGCCGCCACCCACGCCGCCGCCGGGCGGTGCAGGATCCGCAGCCAGGGCCGGAATCCCAGCCAGAGCGCACCGCCGGCCAGCAGGAGCAGCCACACCCTGAGCAGCACCGTCGAGTCGCTCCAGGAGGCGATCGGAGCAAGCAGCAGGGGGACCCCGCGGGTACGCGGGGCGCTGAACGGGGTCGCGGGACCGTACGATCCGAAGCGGCTGGCGTACACGATCTCGTCCCAGCCGAGCGGCAGGGTGAGCGGTACGAGGACGGCCGACAGCAGACAGAACCCGGCGGCCACGATCCAGAGCATCCGCTGTGCCGAGGCCGCTGTGCGATCCGCGTTCATCCGACCCAGCCCAGCTTGCGCCGCCCGCGGCGCACCGCTCCGCGGGCGAGGATGCCTGCCGTGGCGGCGAGCGCGGTGGCACGGTCGCGCCAGTCGGCCAGGCCGGGCGGTGGAGGAGCGGAGCGCCCGGCCCGCTCCTCCACGAGTGTGCTGAACAGGCGCTCGTAGCAGTCGGCGATGTCATCCGGAGCGAATCGTTTCTCCGCGCTGGCCCGGGCGGCCCTGCCCATCTCCGCACGCCGTTCGTCGTCCCGCATCAGTACCAGCAGCGCGTCGGCCACGCCCCGGGTGCTGTCGCGCGGGACGAGAAAGCCGTCCACACCGTGGCGGATGATCTCGCCGGGCCCGTGGGGGCAGTCGGTGCTCACCACGGGCAGGCCGCAGCGCATGGCCTCCACGATCGTCATTCCGAACGACTCGTGCGCGGAGGTCACCGCGGCGATGGAGCCCTTGACCCACTCGGCCTCGATGGGAGTGGCCGAACCCATCAGGAAGACCCGGTCACCCAGGCCGTGGTGGGCTATCCGGTCGGCTATCCGGGCGCGCTCCGGGCCGTCCCCGTAGATGCGCAGGAACCAGTCGGGGCAGGCCGCACCGGCCAGGGCGAACGCGTCGACCAGCATCTCGTACCGCTTGACGCGGGCCAACCGTCCCGCCGCGACGACGACCTTGGCCGCCGCGTCGGCCGGCGGCACCAGGGGTTCGGGAACGCTGTTGGGGATGGCCAGCACCCGGGTGCGCCGCAGCCGCATGCCGCGCCGGTGGTCGCGCGCGTCAGTCTCGGTCATGGTGACCAGCGCGTCGAGACCGCCGTACCAGCGCTGGAGTTCCGTCCGCAGTCGGTGCGGGTGGTTGTCGTGGGTGAGGTGCTCCTGGCCGATGCGTACGGCATGTCGTGGCCCGAACCGGGCCACCAGCGCGTTGAGTCCGGCCCTGGTGCCCACGACGGCGTCGGCGTCCGTCTCCCGCAGCCAGTCGATGACCCGCTGCTCGGCGAGCCGGTGGTACTGGTGCGAGCGGCTGTCCCCCTTCGGGAAGACCTCTCCGGCCCGCCGGGCGAGAGGGTCCGCCGCGTCCGCGGATCCCTTGCGCCGGTCCACCAGGGCCCGCAGCGGCACCTCCGGCGAGCGCCCCAGTTGTGGTTTCTCGCGGTGCCGGAAGACCGACACGAGTTCCACCTGGTGTCGCCCGGCGAGCGTGCCGGCGAGTGTCATGGTCGTCCGTACGGTTCCGCCCATCGCGTAGGCGTTGTGCAGCAGGAAGGCGATGCGCATCTCCGACGTCCCCCGGTTTCCCTGTGATACGGCTGGTCAGTGTCACTGTGTACGGCTGGTCAGTGTCACTGTGTTCACTTCGCCTTCGGCGAGGCGACCGCACCCGTGCTTTCCGGTGCGATCCTGGCCGCACTCACCTCCGTCCCCATCCAGCCGGACAGAGCCGGGGGGCCTCTATGTCTTTCGTGCAGCCCACACCGGGGCAGCCCGACGGACTGATCTTCACGACGGCGACCGGCCGCGTCACGGACCCTCGCAGCCTTGACCGAATGCTCACGATCTTGTGTCGTGACGCAAGCGTGCGGCGCGTGCGGGTGCACGACCTGCGACGCACCTGCGCCTCGCTACTCCTCGCTCAGGGTGTCGACGCGCGCACGATCATGGAAACCCTCGGACACAGCACGATCACGATGACGCTGGACACCTACGCGCACGTGATGGACACGACGCTGAGGGCCGCTGCGGAGAGCATGGACGACGCCCTTGGGCTCGACGACACCGAGGAAAACTCGGAGGGCGAGACGGCGCCGGACACCGACGGCTGAGGACCGTTTCCGGAGGCGTTGATGTCACCCGCTGATGTCGAAGGCCCCTTGGGATCATCCCAAGGGGCCTTCGACCTGTGTGCACTCGGCAGGATTCGAACCTGCAACCTTCTGATCCGTAGTCAGATGCTCTATCCGTTAAGCTACGAGTGCTTGTTTTGTTTTCCCGCCGACCCGGTCCTTTCGGCCCGCTTGCGGCGACAGGAAGAACATTACATGACTGCCGTCGCCATGTGAAATCCGTTTGCCATACCCCTTGTGACCTGGGAAAACACCCTGTGAGCCCCTAGAGGCAGGGGTGGGAACGGCGAAGCCCCGGTCGGGTGGACCGGGGCTTCGGTGATCAAGCGCGGAGGCGGAGGGATTTGAACCCTCGATGGGCTTTAAGGCCCAAACCGCATTAGCAGTGCGGCGCCATAGACCGGACTAGGCGACGCCTCCAGCACAACCGCCCGCGCGAGCGCGAGTGGTGCGTGCAGATGATGACACAGCCGAGCGGGCTGTCACCAATCGGCTCCCACGGTACTAGGCGGAGAGGCCACAGGGCAAAGCCGTATGGCACGTCGGGGCGGGTCGGAAACGGTGCGAGGGTGCTCGGTCACGCCAGGCCCATGGCCGACCGCCGCCGCGCAACCGTGGGGCGGGCGTGGCGTTAGTCAGGTCATGTCGCAGAGCCCTCCCCCCGCCGCACCGCAGACACCCTCCACTCCTGCCCCCCACCGCCGCCCGGTACCACCCCGCACCCGCCCCGCCCTGGGCCGGCTTCTCCTCGGTGCCGCTGCCTCGCTCGCCGCGGCCGCCGCAGGGGCACTGGCGCCCGGCGCCCCGGCCGCGTACGCCGCCGAGACCTTGCCGCGCACGTCGTCGCCGGACCCCGCCCCTGGGGACCGGCTGATCGTGACGGTGCGCGGGGTGGGCGCCGGGGCGAACGGGACGTTCGAGTTGCGGTGCCATCCCGAGGGCGGCAGTCATCCGGCCGTACGGGACGCGTGCGGGCGGCTCGACCGGCGGACGATCTGGGGCAAGGACCCCTTCGCTCCGGTCGGGCCGGGCACGGTCTGCACGATGCTGTACGGCGGTCCCGCCACCGCGCATGTCACCGGCACCTGGGCCGGGCGCCCCGTCGACGCCCGCTTCGACCGCGGGAACGGCTGCGAGATCGCCCGCTGGGACGCGCTCGTGCCCGTACTCCCGGAGCTCCGCGCATAAGCTCGGCGGCGGCTGCCCATAAGTGTGATCGAGCGCGATCCGGACCCGCCGGTCCCCGTACATATGTGCCGTCGTACAGGCCGCCGGGCAAAACACACGGTCACGGCATCGCCGTCCGTACGGTCGTGCCGTCTCCGTATGTTCGGTGTGCGACCTCCCTCTCATCCGGCGTCGCGAGCGCAACCTCTGCCCGTAGACTCCCTCGCGTGACACGCTGCGGGCCGGTTGGCAAGATGGCCATGGCCCCCGTGGTCGGCAAGTTGCGGTAACAGGGAGGAAGCGTCTCGTGAGCAGCAGGCCATCCCGAGGCGCTGCTCGCCTCGCAGCCATACTGGACGCGCTGCCCGACGCGTTGGTGCTGGTCAACGCCAATGGCACCGTCGTCAACGCCAACACGATCGCGCTCGAGGCCTTCGAGACGCCGGGAACCGCCCTCGTCGGGCGGGGGCTGCTCGATCTGCTGCCCGAGTTCGACTCCCGGCTCATCCCGGGATCCATGCGGCGGCCCGACAGCGTCGACCCGACCGGTCGGACCAAGCCGACCCGTATGATCGCCCGCCGGACCGACGGCAGTGAGTTCCCGGTCGAGGTCACAAGCGCGAATCTGGAGAACGGGCAGCAGGCGTACGACGGTTACGGCTACGCCAATGACGAGCTGCTCATGCTGGTCGTCCGCGATCTGTCGGGCACCGTCGACACCGAGGCCGAGCTCGCGCGTTCGCAACGGCAGACCGAGATGATTCTGCGGGCCGCCGCCGAGGGTGTGGTGGGGACCGATACCGATGGGCGGATCGTTCTCGTCAATCCGGCTGCCGCTCAGATACTGGGTTATCGGGCCAGCGACCTCGGCGGGCGGGAGCTGCACACTCTCGTACTGCACTCGCGTGACGACGGCTCCCCCTTCCCGTACGCCGAGTCGCCGCTCGCCGACACGCTGCGGTCCGGGCGCAAGCACCGGGTGCGCGGGCAGGTGTTGTGGTCGAAGAGCGGGGACAAGGTGTCGGTCGACCTGACGACCGCGCCGGTGCGCGACGGGGACCAGCTCGTGGGCGCCGTGATGACGTTCACCGACCGGCGGCCGTACGACCAGCTCGCCGAGGAGAAGGAAGCCGAGGCCGAGCGGCACGCGGAGGAGCTGGAGCGGCTCACCACGGAGCACGCGGAGCAGATCGAGAAGGTCCGCGAGGAGCACACCGCCGCGCTGGCCGAGCTGCGCGAGACGCACGCCGAGGAACTCGCCGCCGGTGACGAGCGGTATGCCGCGCTCGGGGAGCGGGAGAAGGACCGTTACGAGGCGCTGGCCGCGCGGCACGAGCAGCTGCTCGCCGTGCTCGGCACCTCCCTGCGCGGCCCGCTCGACCAGCTCCGCGCTGAACTGGGCACCCTCGCGGCCGACGACGCCGGGCAGCTGTGGCCCGAGGCCAACCAGGTGCTCCACCACCTCACCGCCGGGTACTCGCGGATCACGACGCTCATCGACAACGTGCTCGGCTACCAGCGGATCGATGCCGGTGAGGACGACCTCGTCCGTACGGCCGTGATGCTCGACGCGGTCGTCGCGGCCGGTGTCGACGGGGCCGTGGAGCTGATCGGGCCGGGACGGGTGCAGTTCGCCGTGCACGCGCCGCCCATCGAGGCCGAGGTGGACCAGGCACGGCTCGCCACCGCGCTCGCGCATCTCGTCGCGGATGTGGCGGGCGTCGACGCCACGGGCAACTCGCCCATGTCGGCCGGTGGCTACATGGACAACACCGTGGTCGTGGCGGCCGCGCAGCGCGGTGAGGTCGTACGCATCGAGGTGCGCGGGCCGTACACCGGGGGAGACCCGGTGCACCAGCCGATCGTCCAGGGGATCGTGCGGGCGCACGGCGGTGTGCTCCAGACGGTCGAGGTGCCGGGGATGAGCGGCAGCGCGTATGTGCTGGAGGTGCCGCTGGGGGGCGGGGCGGGTGCCGTCGCGCTCGCGGCCGCGCCCGCCACCGTCGACGCCGAGGTGGACTCCGACGGCGACGCCGATGGTGTGGCCGCCGGTGCCGAGGTCGCGCTGCCCGAGCAGGCCGCCGGTGGCGGACGGCGACGGGCGCGGCGGTCGTCGGTGGACGCGTTCCTGGAGAGCGAGGACGCCCCCGAGGCGGAGGCCGCGTCCGCCGCCGCCCCCACCGGGCGGCGCAGGCGGCGGGCCGAGGAACCGGTCGGCGAGGCGCCCTTGCCCGCGCAGGGCGCCGGTGGTGACGACGCCGAGGGGTCCGCGGGTACCGGGCGGCGGCGCGGCCGGGCGGCCTCGGGCGACGCGGCCGCCGGGCCGGTGGCCGCCGAGGGTGCCGTGGTGACGGCCGCCGAACACGCGGCGGGGGCCGCTGCCGCCGCCACCGGGCTGGGCGGGACGGTGCCACCGCAGGGCGTGCCCTGGACGGCAAGCCGGACAGCGAGCAGGAACTGCATCTGCCGCTGGGCTACAAGTGGGTGGTGTGGGACCACACCGACACCAAGGTCAAGCTCACCAAGGGCAGGCACACTCTGACGCTCGCCGCGCAGAGCCTCGACGGCAAGCGCGCCACCAAGGGTGACGCCATCGTCGACCGCCTCACCCTCTCCCTGCCGGAGTCTTCGGCGAAGACCCAGGTGTACGAGGGCGAGCTGGCCTGGCTCGGCGGCGGGGCACGGCCCGCTTACGACCTGCCGAGGCAGCCGGCCACCGGCTCGGGCGCGGCCCGGCTGGCGAAGGGCCAGACCGCCACGTTCTGGGTCTACTCACCCGCCGACCGCGAGGCCACCCTCAAGGTCGACACCCTCGGCGGTTCGGGCGCCCGGCTCTCGGTCAACGGGCACGACGTTCTGCGTCTGGGCAACGGCAGGAGCAGCGTGGCCGTCTCCCTCTCGGGCGGTGTCAACAAGGTGACGGTAACCGGAGTTTCGGCCACGACTCTCGTCGACCGTCTCAGGGTCACGCCGACCGGGGGCACGCTCCCGGCGCGTACGTACGAGGCGAACGATGCCCAGCTCGCCGGCTCGGCCACGCTGACCCCGCTCTCCCTGGCCACCGACGGCACGGCGATCACGGGCATCGGCGGCGACCCGGGCAACGGCAACACCGCGACGTTCACCGTCACGGCCGACCGGGCCGGCCTGTACGCGCTGCGCGTCCGCTACTCCAACCCCGAGCAGTCCGAGGCCACCCACTACAACCCGGACCCCCTCGCCCGCCACGCCGACATCACCGTCAACGGCGGCGACATGCGGCGCGTCGGCTTCCCGCACAGCTTCCACGCGAACAACTTCTGGGAGCTGACCGTCCCGGTCCGCCTCCAGAAGGGACAGAACACGATCACCTTCCGCTCCGAGGAACTGCCCAACTTCGACGGCACCACCTACGCCTCGGACACCTTCCCCGGGGTGCTGCTCCGCTCCCGCTACGCGCCGCTGATCGACCGGATCACCGTCGCCCCGTACGCGCGGGAGGTGCGCTGAGGTAGATGGGTGAGGGCAGGTGGACTTCATGGCCCACCTGCCCTCACCCCTGTCCGGCGCCGGGAGTGGGTGCAGGCGGGGCCGGGGGGAGCGCGTGCGGGTCACGCGGTCGGCGGTTCGCCTGCCCAGGCGCGGCTCAGGAGGCGGGTGAGGCGGTCCGCGGTGACCTGCCGCGGGTTGGCGTAGGGGTGGGCCAGCGTCTGTTCGACGATCCGGCTGATGTCGTTCTGCTCCATGCCGAGTTCACGCAGCGATCCGGGGGCGCCCAGACGCCGGGCGAGCTCCCACAGCGCCGTGGCCGGATCGGCGGCTCCGTCCAAGGCCCGCCGGAGTGCGGCGGCGGCATCGGGCGCGGCGGGCTGGTTGTAGGCGAGGGCGTGCGGCAGGACGACGGTGTGTGTCTCGGCGTGCGGCAGGTCGAGCGTGCCGCCGAGGGCGTGACACAGCTTGTGGTGCAGGGACATCCTCGTGGCGCCGAGACAGGCCCCGCACAGCCACGCTCCGTACTGGGCGTCGGCCCGGGCCGGGAGGTCCTTGCCGTCCGCGGCCACCGCGGGGAGGGCGGCAGCGAGCGAGCGCACCCCTTCCTCGGCCATCAGGCTGATGATCGGCGAGGCGTCCGGGGCGTAGAGGGCCTCGACGGCGTGCGCGATCGCGTTCATGCCACTGGTCACGGAGACAGCCGCCGGAAGGCTCAGCGTGAGCTCGGGGTCGTAGAGCACGCTGACGGGCAGGACCCGGGGATCCTTGCCTGTGCGCTTGCGACCGTGCTCGGTCAGCCCCCACACAGAGGTCATTTCCGAACCGGCGTAAGTCGTGGGTACGGCGATGATCTTCAGATCGTGTTCCAGGGCGATGGCCTTGCCGAGCCCGATCGCCGAGCCGCCGCCGACCGCGACGCAGCCGTCGGCCCCCAGTTCCGCCACCCGGTCACGGGCCGCGGCGGCGGACTCGACCGGAACGTGCATACGGGCGTGCGGGTGGACGCCCACGGCACGGTCGCCGATCAGCTGAGCCACGGCCTCGCCGAGTGCCTGCTGGGGCGGGGAACACAGGACGAGGACGCGCTTGAGCCCGGCCCTGTCGATCTCGTCAGCGAGCTGGTCGAGCACGCCGGTTCCCATCACCACGCGCATGGGCAGCGCCTGGTAGGTGAAGGTTCGTGCCTGGCTCATCGCTTGGTCTCCTGGCCGGCCGCGCTGAGGAGGGTGATGTCGAAGTGGACGGCCCGGTAGGGGTTGTCGAAACCGAGTTCGGCCGCGCGGACGGGGTCGTCGACCTGGCCGAAGTCGCGTGCCAGGCTTTCCTTGACGCCGAAGACCACGTCGGAGCCGATGTAGGGGCAGTCCTTCACGAACAGGTGGGTGATCAGCGGCCGGTGGCCCTCGGCGCTCACCAGGAAGTGCATGTGCGCCGGCCGGTTCGGGTGGCGGTGCGTGGCCTCGAGCAGGCGTCCGACGGGCCCGTCGACCGGGATCGGGTAGAAGCGGGGCACGATGGAGCGGAACCAGAATTCGCCGTTGTCGTCCGTGGTGAACAGGCCACGGAGGTTGCGCTCGGGCTGGATATCGGGCTGCTGTACGTCGTAGAAGCCCTCGGCGTTCGCCTGCCAGACGTCGACGGTGGCGTTCGCGACGGGGGCGCCCTTCTCGTCGGTGACGCGCCCGGTGACCAGGCACTGCTCGCCCTTGCCGTCCAGGGCGATGAGGTCGCCCGGCTCTCTGGGCGGTGACTCGACCATGTGGAAGGGGCCGAGGACGGTGGACTCGGTGGCCAGTTCCAGTGAGCGATTGTTGATCGTCTCGACCAGCATGGAGACACCCAGCACGTCCGACAGCAGGATGAACTCCTGCCGGACATCGGTGCACGCCTGACCGGTCTCGGTGAGGAAGGCGATGGCCGCTTCCCACTCCTCGTTGGTGAGCTCCACTTCCTTGACGAAGGCGTGCAGATGCCGGACGAGGGAACCCAGGACCTGCCGCAGTCGCGGGTCCGTGTCCGAGCCGAAACTCTCGACGACGATCTCCGCGGACCTGTCCTCGGTGAACAGCGAAGGCTCACTCATGGGACCCTCACCAACCTTTCATGCGTAGCGTGTGCGTCTGGCGCCCGGTGGGGCTTCTGCTGCCGAAGCCGTGTCACGGGCGGAGGGTGGTTCGCCCGTGGTAGGCGTTCTCCACGACGGCGGCGAGCACGTCCGGCTCCAGCTCTGCGCCCTGGGCGGCCGTCTCGTCCCGCCGCAGTGCCTCCAGGGCGGCGTCCAGCCCGTCGGGCCCCATCCCCAGTTCCCGCAGGCTCTGCGCGGCCCCGACCTCATGCGCGAGGTCGGTGACGCCCTGCACGGCGTCGTTGCAGCCGAGGGCCTCGGCGACACGGGCGAGGGCCAGCGGCCGCTTCGGACCGGTCGCCGCGAGGAGGTGCGGCAGGACGACCGGGCGTACATCGGCGGGGCGCATACCGCAGGCCCGCTCCACGGCTTCGCAGAGGGTGCGATGCGGTCCCGGTGGGGTTACGGCGAGCGAGCTGGCGGTGAGGTACGCGCCGTACTGGGTCAGGGACCGGCCGACCAGTCCGTGGGGATGCAGGATCGCGTCCGGCATGCCGTCGGCGATCCGGCGGATCCCCTCCTCGGCCATCATCGCCGCGACCGGACTCGCGTCCGGCGTGCACAGGACGTCCACGCCGTGCGCGAGGGCGCGCATCGCGGATCGGGCAGTGACGTGGTCCGGAAGCCCGACGGTGAGGGTCGGGTCGTAGATCACCACCCGCGAGGCCGCCGCTGACGGGTATGCGGCTGGTCCGGTCCCGTCCGGGGGTGGGGTCGGCGTGTCCGACGTATCCGGCGGGGAAACGAACTCCGCACCGGCGTACGACGTCGGCAGGGCGACCAGGGGGACCTCCGCGCGCAGCGCGGCCTGTCCGGCGGCGTGGATCACCGCACCGCTCCCGACGGCGACCAGGCAGTCGGCCTGCTCGCGCGCCGCGACCTCGTACGCCCGGGAGATCTGCCCCGCCGCCGATCGGCTCCGTGTGAACGCCAACGGCTGTACGCGGTCACCCGGCATCGCCGCCGTGAGTGCGCCGGCCACAGCCTTCTGGGAGGCGGAGGCCAGCACGAGGACCGCCTTGGCGCCGAGACGTTCGATTTCCGGCTGCAAGGACGTGCGGTGAGCGTCGACCGCGAACACGACCCTGACCGCGTACACGTCGTGGGTGAAGCCCGCGACGACCTCCGACATCGATCTCGCCGTCACAGGATCCCCTCCCTTCCGTACCGCTCCCCGTGAACGGACCGCCTCCGCGCTTCTGCGAACGTTGCGTCACATGCTTGTATCGCAGTATTGATCCTGTCCAATACTCGTTTTGCTCTTGATCTATAGGACTGGCGAATACATCACTGTGGAACTCCGACAGCTCCAGTACTTTCTGGCCGTGGCCGAAGAGCTGAACTTCAGCAGGGCGGCGGACCGGCTCAACATGACCCAGCCGCCGCTGAGCGCTCAGATCCGCCAGCTCGAGGAAGAACTGGACGTGGTCCTCTTCGAGCGGACCACGCGCAAGGTGAGGCTCACGGCGGCAGGCCGTCACTTTCAGAAGAGCACGCGGGAACTCCTCACCCAGCTCGACTCGAACATCGCGGACGCGAGGAGAGCGGCGAAAGGCGAGTGGGGCAGGCTGGCTCTGGGCTTCGTACCCTCCGCGACCATAGAAACCCTCCCGCCCATCCTTCGCGATTTCCGGGCGAGATTCAGCAACGTGCGCCTTGATCTGCACGAGCTCACCCCGGAGCAGCAGGTCTCCGGGCTGCGTGACGGATCGCTGGACTGCGCCTGCTTCTACCTTCCGTGCGCCGCGACGCATCCCTTCGGCGACCGGAACCTCCAGTCCGCGGCCATCTCCCGAGAACCTCTGGTAGCGGCGCTTCCGCCTGGTCACCGCCTTGCGGCGCAGCGGAAGATCGATGTCGGCGAACTCGCCGAGGAACCGTTCGTGACGGTCAGCGGCCACACCGGCCAGGGCCTGCGCGAAATCATTCTGGAGCAGTGCCGTCGGGGCGGATTCATGCCACGCGTCGTTCAGGAGGCGGCCCTGATCCAGACCATCGCGGGGCTCGTGGCCAGCGGGGTCGGCGTCGCACTCATCCCCGCGTCGGTGCGCCGCATCCAGAAGATCGGTGTCACCTATCGTGCGCTCCAGAACGAGCCCCTCAATGTCGAAATGGGGCTCGTCTGGATGCGAGAGAACAACAGTCCCGTGCTGGCCGGCTTCATCGGCGGAGCAACACAGGTCGGATGATGTGTCCTCTGTCGACTGCATCGAGGACGTAATCGACTGTTCTGGTCCGGACCGGTTGCCCCTACGCTCTGACCCGCCAGGTGGCGGGAGACTCCCGCAGTACGGCGGGATCCCGGCACGGTCCGGGGACGGCGACAGTCGTGGGCACCCGCCGTAACCTGCGCAAGGAGGCCAGGATGACCACGACTCCCCCGCCGCTCACGCCCCCGCCCTTCGACCCGGAGCTGGCCGCCGCGCTCGCCGTGATGGGCGAGATGGCGCCGACCACGCTGACGCCGGAGACGCTCGCCCTCGCCAGGGCGGCCGAGGAAGCGGGAATGGACGGTCCGTTTCCGCTGCTGACCAACGAGGAGATGCGCCGCGACGGCGTCTTCGACGTCGAGGAGCGGACGGTGCCCGGACCCGAGGGCGCCCCGGAGATCTCACTGCTCATCTGCAGGCCCACCAGGGTGCAGGAGCCGCGGCCCGTCATCTACCACACGCATGGCGGTGGCATGGTCCTGGGCAACAACCGGCTCGGCATGGAGTTCACCCTGGACTGTGCGGAGGAGTTCGGCCTGGTCGTGGTGTCCGTCGAATACCGGCGCGCCCCGGAGCACCCGCACCCGGCCCCCGTCGAGGACTGCTACGCGGGCCTGCTGTGGACGGCCCAGAACGCCAAGGAGATCGGCGCCGACCCCGACCGCGTCATCCTGGCGGGCGACAGCGCGGGCGGCGGCCTCGCCGCGGCGCTGGCGCTCATGGCCCGGGACCGCCGGGGTCCGCGTCCGATCGGCCAGCTCCTGAGCTGCCCGATGCTCGACGACCGCAACGACACCCCGTCCGCCCACCAGATGGCCGGTCTCGGCATCTGGGACCGCCAGGCGAACGAGACCGGCTGGAGCGCGCTGCTCGGTGAGGCGCGCGGCACCGCGGACGTCTCCCCCTACGCGGCTCCGGCCCGGGCCGAGGACCTGTCCGGGCTGCCGCCGGCCTACATCGACTGCGGCTCGGCGGAGACCTTCCGGGACGAGGACGTCGCCTACGCGTCCCGGATCTGGCAGGCGGGCGGCGAGGCGGAGCTGCACGTGTGGCCCGGCGGGTTCCACGCGTTCGACGGTCTCGCCCCGCAGGCCGCGCTCTCGCAGGACGCCCGTGCGGCCCGGCTGCGCTGGCTGCACCGGCTGCTCGGGGAGTGACCTGCGGCTCGGTGCCGTAGCAGGATGTGCCCATGGAAGAGCTGGCCGGGCGACTGACCGCCCTCGATCCGGACGCCGGCGCCGCCGTCCGGGTCATCGCCTACTTCGACCGGCTGGTCGAGGGCCGTGCCGGGCTGGAGGCGCTGGTGCGCGGCGCGGCGGTACTCTCCGGCAGTACGGCCCGGCTCGTCGACCACGACCGGGGCGTACGAGTCCGGGTCGAGGCCGACGGGCGTCGGCGCGACGTGTCCGGGCCGGCCCGCCCGGAGTGGCCCTCGGCGCCGCTGACGCCCGGCGGCTCGCCGGCGCTGTGGCTGGAGCGCCCGGGTCCGTGCAGCGTGGTCGACGCCATGGTCCTGGAACGGGCCACGAGCGCGGCGCGGCTGGTGCTGGACCGCACCCGGGGCCGGGCGCCGGCCCGCGCCCCGGCCGAGGACCCGGCGCTGCTGGAGACGCTCCTCGACTCGGGCGCCCCGCAGGCGGCGCGGCTGCACGCGGCCCGCGCCCTGGGGCTCGACCCGTCCGGTCAGGCCCGGGCGCTCGCCCTGCCGGACGGCCATGCGCGCGTCCAGCCGCTCCCGGTGCCGGAGTCTGCGGGCCATGCCCGCGGGGGCCGGTCGGACGGGGTGGCGGACGCCCGTCCGGACGAGGTCGCTCTCGCCGCCTCGCTCCTCGGGCCCGGTCTCCCGCGGGGCGGCCGCGTCGGGGTGGGCCCGGCCGTCCCCGTCCTCGACCTCCCAGGTTCCTGGGCCGCCGCCCGCACCGCGCTGCGGTTCACCGCCGACGGCACGGAACCGGGTCCGCGAACCGTGTACGCCGACGAGCTCGGCACGCTCGCGCTCCTGGCCGACGTGGTCGGGCCGGGCACGGAACCGCCGGCCGACGTACGGGCGCTGGCGAGCGCCATCGCGGCGACACCCTGGCTGCCGGCCACGTTGTACGCGGTCGTCACCGCCCCCAGCCTGCGGACCGCCGCCGCCGAGTTGAATCTGCACCACTCCACGCTGCAGGACCGGCTCACCCACGCGGAGTCCCTGCTGGGCTGGTCCGTACGCGACCCACACGGCCGCCTCCGGCTCCAACTCGCGCTCGCCGTACGGCGGCTGATGGTCGGCCACACGGTCCTGCCGCCCGGGTGAGGCGTCTTCCCGCTGATGGACGTACGAGGCATGGGCGGTGACCCCCTGCGACGACAAGCGCACGTGCCCGCCTTGACATGCCCAGGAGCATCCGCACGTGACCTTCGCTTGCTCAAGGTCGATACTGCCGACAGGAGCGTTCCCGCCGAGCCGACTTCGACCACCGCCAGGGATCTGACGATCCGTCACCAATGTAAGCATTGGCCATCTGCCAACCGCACCGGGAGGTACTCATGAAGATGCTCATCAATGTCGCGGAGACCGTCGTCGCGGACGCGCTGCGGGGTATGGCGGCGGCGCATCCCGAGTTGACCGTGGATGTGGAGAACCGGGTGATCGTGCGGCGGGACGCGCCGGTTGCCGGGAAAGTGGGGCTGGTTTCCGGGGGTGGGTCGGGGCACGAGCCGTTGCACGGTGGGTTCGTGGGGCCGGGCATGCTGTCGGCGGCCTGTCCCGGTGAGGTGTTCACGTCGCCCGTGCCGGATCAGATGCTCCGGGCCGCGGCGGCGGTGGACAGCGGGGCCGGGGTGCTGTTCATCGTGAAGAACTACACCGGTGACGTGCTGAACTTCGACATGGCGGCCGAACTCGCCGAGGACGAGGGCATCCAGATCGCCAAGGTGCTCGTCAACGACGACGTGGCCGTGACCGACTCCCTCTACACCGCCGGGCGGCGCGGCACCGGCGCCACCCTGTACGTGGAGAAGATCGCGGGCGCCGCCGCCGAGGAGGGGCAGCCGCTGGAGCGGGTCGAGGCGCTGGCCCGGCAGGTCAACGAGAACTCCCGTAGTTTCGGGGTGGCCCTGACGGCCTGCACCACGCCGGCCAAGGGCAGCCCCACCTTCGATCTCCCGGCCGGAGAGCTGGAGTTGGGCGTCGGCATCCACGGTGAGCCGGGGCGTGAACGGCGCGCGATGATGACCTCGGGCGAGATCGCCGACTTCGCGGTGAACGCCGTCCTCGAGGACTTGAACCCGCGCAACCCCGTACTGCTGCTCGTCAACGGCATGGGCGCCACCCCGCTGCTGGAGCTGTACGGCTTCAGCGCGGAGGTCCAGCGGGTACTCACCGAGCGCGGAGTCGCCGTGGCCCGCACCCTCGTCGGCAACTACGTGACCTCCCTCGACATGGCCGGCGCCTCGGTGACCCTCTGCGAGATCGACGAGGAGCTGCTGCGGCTGTACGACGCGCCGGTCAGGACGCCGGGGCTGCGCTGGGGGGTATGAGGGGCGGCACCCTGGCCGTCAACCGGCCGTCTGCCACCATCTCGTCATCACCGCAGTCAGTCAACTCTCATACCGCGCAAGGAGATTACGTGCTGCACGCCGACTTCTTCCGTCGCTGGATGACGGCCGCCGCGGCCTCCGTGGAACGCGAGGCCGAGCGGCTCACGGCGCTCGACTCGCCGATCGGGGACGCCGACCACGGCAGCAATCTGCACCGCGGGTTCGCCGCCGTGGTGGCCGTGTTGGAGAAGGACGCGCCGGACACGCCCGGCGCCGTCCTCGTGCTCGCCGGGCGGCAGTTGATCTCGACGGTGGGCGGCGCGTCCGGTCCGCTGTACGGCACCCTGCTGCGGCGCACCGGCAAGGCTCTCGGGGACGCGGTCGAGGTGAGTGAGGGTCAGCTCGCGGACGCGCTGCGCGCCGGGGTCGACGCGGTGATGACCCTGGGCGGGGCCGCGCCCGGCGACAAGACCATGATCGACGCGCTGGTCCCGGCTGTCGCCGCACTCGATGAGTCGTTCACCGCGGCGAGGTCCGCCGCCGAGGAGGGCGCCCTGGCGACCACGCCGTTGCAAGCCCGCAAGGGACGGGCCAGCTATCTGGGTGAGCGGAGCATCGGGCACCAGGACCCCGGAGCCACCTCCGCCGCGCTGCTGATCGCGGCGCTCGCCGACACCGCCGAGCACCGGGAGGCCACCGATGCCTGACGAGAAGCCAGTGCCCCGACAGGCAACGTTCGCCCCGTCGCGACGCCCGGCAAGCTCCCCCACTCTCGGCTCCTCCCCCACTCTCGGCTTCGCTCGAGCGGGAGGGGCCCCCATGAGCGGGAGGGGCCCCACCGCCGCACCGGCCGAAAGCCCAAGTACATCCAGTCCATCTGCGGGGCCTTCCGGCCGGCACACCGAGAGCACGCACCGGACGCCGCTCCTTGACGGGCAAACGTTGCCTGCCGGGGCACGGGTCGGCATCGTGCTCGTCTCGCACAGCGCCGCAGTCGCCGCCTCGGTCGCCGAGTTGGCGAAGGGGCTCGCGGGCGCGGGCGCCGACGTCCCGGTGGCCCCCGCGGGCGGCACCGACGACGGTGGTCTGGGCACCAGCGCCGAGCTGATCTCGGCGGCCGCCGCGTCCGTGGACCGGGGGGCCGGGGTCGCGGTCCTCACCGACCTCGGCAGCGCGGTCCTCACCGTGAAGGCCCTGCTCGCCGAGGGCGACGAACTCCCCGGGAGCACCCGGCTGGTCGACGCCCCGTTCGTCGAGGGTGCCGTCGCCGCGGTCGTCACGGCATCGACGGGAGCGGACCTCGCGGCGGTCGCGGCCGCGGCTGCGGAGGCGTACGCGTACCGGAAGGAGTGACCCTCGGCGGTCGGCGGGGCCGAGCTTGCCGAAGGCCCCGCCCAGGCCGTCCGCTCACCGGCCCCGTACGAACTGCCGCGCCAGCTTCTCCCCGCGTTTCAGCGTCGCCTCCTTGTCCTCGATCGGGGACACGCGGGAGTTCTCGAAGAGGATGTAGGTGACGCCGGAGTGGGTGCCGCCGCGGCGTGGGTGGGGGTTGATGCCGAGGGCCTTGGCGGTGGCGTAGGAGGCCTCGCCGATGATGTTCCGGGGGCCGGTGTCGCCGACGACGGCGTACTGGACGCGGTCTCCGTAGATGACGGCTGCGATCGAACCGCCCTTGATGCCGTGGTCCCGGTGGTCCCAGATGGGGCTCGGGACGGGGACGACGATGAACGGCAGCTGCTCGGCGCTGAGGTGGCGGCCGTCGGACTGCCGGTAGGAGGTGGTCGGCTGGAACCACGGGTCGGTGTCGCGGTTGCAGTGTGTGCCGGGCCGGCCGTCGCAGTCGATGTCCATGTCGGCCTTCCAGAACACCGCGCCGCCGAAACCGCAGACCGGGATGACGGCGCGGGCGCGGGCGTCGCTGCGGTAGAGCCCCTTCGACACGCGGACGCAGCCGCGCGCCTTCGCGAGCAACTCGGCGGCGGCGACGGCCCCCTCACTCTGGAGGGGCTGCTGGGCCAGGGCGGGCAGGGCTGCAGGGGCCAGCAAAGCAGCGAAGACGGCGGCCAGCGTCCACGACCGGACACGCACGATGAGGGACCCTCTCCGGGGAGACAATGACGATCACTCACCCAAAGGTGGAGCGGGTCGGAGAGAACGTCCACCATGACAGGGCCGGACGGCGTACGACAATCCTCTGTACGGGCGTGCGGCCGAGGGCCCGGGCCGGCCTCGGCCCCGGCCGCTCGGCCGCCCTCGTCGGTGCGGGATCGGCGACGACAGCGGCCCGCACCGTACGGCGTGAACCGCCCTGGAAGGCAAGCGAGTTCACGCCGCGTCAGAGCACCAGCATACGTAGCCGGGAGCCGTGCCGCCGAACCGGGCCGCCGCCCCCGTTCGGCGGCGTACGCCGCCATCCGCGTCAGTCGAGCGGCGTCTCGGGGATCTGCACGTTGATCGGCTCACCGGAGCACGGGTCGACGGTCAGGCCCCGGCCGGGCTTGCGGTTGCGCAGATGGGCATGGGTCAGGCGGACGCCCAGGACGTCGCCGTCCATCAGGCTCTGGGCCTCCAGCAGCACACCCCTGCGCTGCCGTTTCAGGGCGCCCAGCCACCCCATCGCTCCCGCCATGGTGTCTCCCGTGGCGGCGGCCGCCAGTCCGATGCCGCGTTCCCTGCCGGACTCGGCCAGGGCGCGAAGGTCCTGGTCGAACTCCGGCAGCGCCACCAGGTCGGCGTCGTCGACGAGCACCACGCGGGGCTCGTTGCCGCTCTCCAGGGCGGCGGCGAACTCCCGTGACGTGGGCGCCCGTGACGTGAGCAGCTGTACTCCCGGATGCCCGTCCAGGGCGCGCAGCGGCGACTCCCGGGGCGTGAGGACGACGAGCCGGGTACCGGAGGCGAGCAGGGAGACCGCGAGGCTCGCCAGCGTGGTGCTGCGGCCGGAGCCGGGAGGCCCGGCGACCACGAACGTCGGCGCCTGGGAGAAGTCCACCCCCACCGGGGCGACGTCGTCACCGCCCAGCCCCAGCAGGCCCCACAGGGGTCGGCGGAACTCCTCGGCCACCCTCTCGTACGCCTCCGTGAAGGCCACCTTCGCGGGCAGTGAGCCGATGCGGACGGGCCGGCGAGCAGCGGGCAGCCCCGCGTCGCGACGGGTCGCCTCGTCGCCGATCGCGCGCAGCGCCTCCGCCTGTTCCTGACCGGTTGCCCCTGGCCCGAGCAGCGCGACCTGGATCTCGGTGCCGTCGGAACACCAGCCCTGTCCGGGCCTGACGACGTCGGGCATCTCCGCCGGGCGTTTGCCCACGAGGTGGTAGTCGCTGCGGTCGTTCAGCCGCAGCAGCAGCTTGTTGTCGTTGAGCGCGCTGGCCCGCGAGGCGAGCAGGGCGCGCTCGGACGTGGCGACGACGTGCAGACCCGAGGCGGCTCCCTCGCGCAGGAGGCGGTTGAGCTGGTCCATCAGCCGGCCGCCGTGGTGATCGGCGATGAGGTCGACGAGGGCGTCCCAGCCGTCGATGAGCAGCAGGACATGCGCCGGACGGGCCGCCGCGGGGACGATCTCCCGCAGCTCCGCCAGGGTCGCCGCGTGATGCCGGGTCAGCAGCTCCTGACGGCGGCCCAGTTCGGCGTCGAGCCGGGCGAACAGCCGCTCCAGCCGCTCGGTGTCGCCCCGGAGCACGACGGCGCCGCAGTGCGGCAGCACGCCCAGGGCGGACAGCGCGCCGCCCGCGAAGTCGATGCCGTACAGGTGGACGTCCGCGGCGGAGTGGCCGCGGGCCAGCGCCCCGGCCATGGTCCGCAGCACCTGCGACCGCCCGGAGCGCGGGATGCCGATGACGTACAGGTGACCGAAGGTGTCGAGGTCCAGCTGGACCGGCAGTTGCGCCTGCGAGCCGGGCAGGTCCGACAGCGCCCAGGACACGGGGGCCAGCCGGGCCCCGCCGGTCTGTTCGGGCTGTGGCAGGTCCGCTATGAGCACATTGCTGTCGAGCGGGGGCAGCCATGGGCTGGGCTGGGGCACACAGTCCAGAAGCTCCGTCGCCTCGCGAACCGCCTCCACCAGTGCGTTGAGGTCGGTGGGGAGGTCGTCGTCCACAACGGCGGCACGGGGCTCCTCACCGGTGTCCGGCACTCCGACGGCACGGCCGAGACGCTGCCACGGCAGTTCGGTCCCCCAGACCTGGGGCCTTTCCCCCTCGATCGCGCGCTGCGGCTCCTGGGCCGGAGCGGCCCCGGGCCGGATCGCACCACAATACGCGGTCTGGAAGGGGACGACCGTGCCGTGCCCGAGCCGGGCCAGCGCCCTGCCGGGGGTGCTCGGGGAGATGCTGACGGCGTCCTTGGTGTCGATGACGTCCTGACTCTCGGTGGCGTCGGTCACACGCAGGGCGATCCGCAGGTTGGTGTTGGCACGGATGTCGGCGTTCACCACTCCGGCCGGACGCTGCGTGGCAAGGATCAGATGGATGCCCAGGGACCGGCCGCGCTGGGCGATGCTCACCAGGCCCGGGATGAAGTCCGGGATCTCCCGGTAGAGAGTGGCGAACTCGTCGATGACGATGACCAGCCGGGGTACGGGCAGGAGTTCGGGGTCCCGGCGGCGCATGGTCTGGTACTCGGGCAGGTCCTTGGCCCCGGCGGCCGCCAGGATGTGCTCGCGGCGGAGCAGCTCGGCCGACAGTGAGGTGAGCGCGCGCTGCACGAGATGGCTGTCGAGGTCGGTGACCATGCCGAGGGTGTGCGGCAGCTTCACGCAGTCCTTGAAGGCGCTGCCGCCCTTGTAGTCGACGAGGACGAAGGTCAGCTCGTCGGGCCGGTTGGCCGCGGCGAGCGAGGCCACGAAGGTCTGCAGCAGTTCCGACTTGCCGGATCCGGTGGTGCCCGCCACCAGACCGTGCGGGCCGTCCTTCACCAGGTCGAAGGCGGCCGCGCCATCGTAGCCCGCGCCGAGCAGCAGCGAGGTGGACGACGGTCGCTCCGTCCAGCGGGCGGCGATCATCTTGCCGCTCGGCTCCGGCATGCCCAGCAGGTCGAGCAGGCCGACGCCGTCGGGCAGGCCCTCGGAGGCGTCCGGGGTGACGTCGTGAATGGGGGCGATACCCCGGGCCAGTCGCTCGCACCACGCGGGTTCGACCAGGTCGGGGCGGATGTCGGGGACGTCGGGCAGTCCGGTGCGGCGCAGGGTCAGCCGGTGGTTCTCGTACCGGACCACCGCGGTGCACTCCTCGGGAAGGAGGCGTTCCTCGTGGTCCAGGCACAGGGGGAAGATCCGTGCCGCGGGGCCCTCCTTCAGGATGGAGACGACGCCGGGGACGTCGCGCAGGCGGCGGGCGCCGTCCATCACGACCAGCACGTCCGGTTCGCTGAGCAGCGCCTTGCTCATGGTCGACTCGGCGGCCCGCTGGCGTGTGCGCAGGGTGGAGACCAGCTCGGCCACCCGGTTCGCCACCGTCTCCGGGTCGTTGCCGATGAGGATGACGGCACCGCTGCGGGATCCGGGCAGACCGTCCCGCGTGTGCGGCAGCCAGCAGGTCCAGTCCCAGGACTCCTGGGACGCCTTGTCGGTGAGCACGACGATCCGCAGGTCACGGGGGGTGTGCAGCACAGCGGCCTGGGCCGTCATCCAGCGTGCCAGCGCCTGGACCGGTCCGGGCTCCCCGGCCACGCCCACCACACCGCAAGTCTCCACGTCGACGCTGACGGGTGCGTCGGGGATGGTCCAGTGGATGGCGGTGTGGTTGTCCTCGCGCGCCGTGTCGTCGATGCCCAGGAGGGACGGCTGCTCGGCGGTCCCGATGCGCAGGGCGAGGTGGTCCGGGTCGCCGCGGCGCCGTTCCCACAGCCGGTGGCCGGGGCCGACCGCCCACAGTCCGGCCAGCGCGGGGTCGGGCGCGTTCTCGGTGCGCAGCCGCTGCTCGGTGGCGACCTTGTTCCGGACGTCCTCCTCCAGGGAGGCGCGGCGCAGCCGGTAGACGCGGCACCTGTCCTCGTGGTCCAGGCGTGCCTGGCGCCGCCCGCTGAGGTGGTTCGCCGCCATGAGTATCGGCGACAGGAGCATGAAGATCAGATAGAAGTACGAGTTCCAGAAGAGGACCATGACGAGGCCGAAGACCATCGGGGCGAACGCCACGAGCAGCGGGATGGGCCTGCGCCCGAGCGGCTCGGGAGGCGCGGGCAGCCGGAACCGCTCGGGCGCGAGGTGCGGCAGGATGCGCGGCGGACGGTTGTAGTCCAGGCCCCCGCCGCCCTCGGACGGCACCACCGCGGCGTCCCTCGGGGTCGGTTCGGCCAGCCGCAGCAGGAAGGCGCCGAGCTGGAGTTCGGCACCGACGGGCCAGGGTTCCCAGTCATCGGGGAGAAGAGCGGTGTCCCATGGCTCATCGGCGGGCTGCTCCTCCTCGTCCTCCCCCGCCACGAGCGGCAGCAGCGGGACGTCGGGCTTGCCCCGGTGCTCCGGCGGCTCCGGGACGGACAGCCGTGCCGTGCCGTCCGCCGGGAGTTCGACGATGGCCGATCCGTCCGGGCGCACGGTGATCCGTACGCCGTCGGACGGAACGCCGCGGCCGTGCAGCGGTACGGCGGAACCCTCCAGCGGGCCGATGCCGTGGGTGCCGACGCCGAGCGCGTACACCCGTCCGGCGTCCGGTCCGCCCACCACCTGCAGTTCGACGAACGGTGCGTGGTCGACCCGCTGCGGCTGCTGCATCGCGGAGCGCTCGGGCCCGTACTCCAGTCCGGCCCGCGGAACGGGAGCGCCCAGGCCGATGACGCTGCCGTCCATGATCTGGGTGGCTCCCAGCGCCGCTCCGGGAGGCAGTGGTTCGTCTCCCAGATAGCAGGTCGGCGCGGCGGACGTGGTGTCCGTGCTGGGCGCCGCGGCCCCGGCCCGCATACGGGCCAGGTGCGCGGCGACCTCCTGCACGGGGGTGGTGGCGTCGGCGCTCAGCACGACGTCCTGACGGCTCGAGAGGTCGCCATCGGTCACGGTGGTGACGAGGAGTTTCACGTCTCCCCTTCGGGTGGTTCGGGGGTGAGCAACGGGACGGGGTGACGGAGCGGCGCGGGGCTACTGCTCATCGGTGGAGGAGGCCTGGGCGGGGCGCGTCCGGGCGGTGGCCGGTTCGGACAGCAGATCGGCACCGGTCACGGTCAGGGCCGGGACCGGGGCCGGGGGCACGGGTTCCTCCACGAGTTCGGGTGACCGGGCCGCCTGCTGCTCCGGTTGCACGCGCGGTTCGAGGGCTTGCTCGGTCGGCCGGTGCCGCTCGGGTGCGCGGCGCGCGCGGCGTCGGTCCGCCCGTACGGCTGCGGCGACGGCCCTGCCGAGCGGGCCGCAGTCCGCGTGCAGTCCGAGTTCCGGAGAGGTGACCCGGCCCCGGGCATCGACGCGGAGGGCCCAGCTGTGTCCGGGTACAGGGCCGTCCACGAGACAGACGACGGCCCCCGAGGCGGTGAGCGCCCCGAGCCGCCGGGCCTGTTCCCGGGTGGGTGCGGCGCAGACCACGGCCCTGGTGGTGGCGGTGACCGTCTCCTCCGGCTCCGCGAGGGGCGTGTCCTCCAGTTCCCGCAGCACCGTCTCGAGCCGCTCCCCGTGGAAGTGCGGATGGACACCGTCCGTCAGGGTCACCGAGGCTCCACTGCCCGGTCGGTCGAGCTGCGCGGCCAGTGCGTGGAACAGGCGTGTCCGGGCGGCGGAGTCACCTTCGACCGTGATCATCCGTGGTCCGGCGGCCAGGTCGAGGTGGACGCAGGCGTCGTCCGCCATGCCGACCGCGACGGGCAGCGGCCGCATGCGGGCGCCGCCTCGGGATACTGCGCCGGGCAGAGCCGCGCCGTCTTCCAGTCGGTCGAGTTCCAGGTACCAGGACTGCGGGCCGGGTAGCTCGTCGGCCTCCCAGGGGGCGGGGGGCTCGGGCAGCCGGCGGGCGGCGATCTGCACAGAGACGCCTCCCGGCTCCGTCCGCAGCCCGTAGGGGAAGGCCCCGGGCACATCGCCGAGGGCTGCCCCGGCCGCGTCGAGCAACCGCCGCACCAGCAGGCCCGCCCGCGGGTCGCACAGGTGGCGGGCCAAGGTCCGTACTCCTCGGCGGTGGCGGCGGAAGGCGCGCAGCGGTTCGCCGAAGGCGTGCCGGGTCAGGGTGAGTTCGCGGGCGACGCGGCGCCGGCATCGTCTCCAGCCGCCGTGCTTGCGTACGAAGTACCGCAGCAGGAGGAACAGCACCAGAAGCGCGACGACAGCGACGAGGATCTTCGTCATCAGCGGCTTGTCGGGCTTGGCCAGCGCGATCACATGCCAGTGGAGTGGTGTACCCGTCGTCATGCCGCCACCAGCGTGTGCTGAGGGTGCCGTCGGCGCAGCTCGCGTATGGCGTGATGGGCGCGGGACTTCACCGTACCCGGCGGGATGGACAGGGCGTCCGCGGCGTCCGGGCCGGTCCAGCCCAGCATGTAGACGTAGAAGAGCACCTCGCGGTGCGATGGCGAGAGCCGGGAGAGTGCGTGCACGAGGAAGCAGCGGTGAACCGCCTGGCTGATGGGGTCGACGGGTTCGGCATGGGACTCCAGGAGCTCGT
Source organism: Streptomyces capitiformicae (assembly GCF_002214185.1). NCBI lineage: Bacteria > Bacillati > Actinomycetota > Actinomycetes > Kitasatosporales > Streptomycetaceae > Streptomyces > Streptomyces capitiformicae. The sequence continues at coordinate 7,199,114 of NZ_CP022161.1, forward strand.
GGTGGAGCTCGGGGCGTGCCTGCTCGCGCCGCGTCCAGTCGATCACCAGGTTGTGCGCCACCCTGAACAGCCAGGCCCTCGAGGGCGACCAGCCCGGCGGCTGGTCCGCGCTGCTCAGCCAGGCGCGCAGCAGCGTCTCCTGGACGAAGTCCTCGGCGCGCTGCCGGTCGCCGCGCAACAGTCCACTGACGTAGCGCAGGAGCGGCGCATGGTGTCGCTCGTAGAGCACACGGACCGGCCCGTCACCGGAAGAAACGGTCTCACCATTCCTGGGAGCGCTCCCAGGGGGTGTGGATGGGGCGGACGGGGACGTTCTCATGGGTTTGCCTCCCCCAGCACCGGCCTCGGTCTGCGAGCCGGTCCCGGCATGCGCCGCACGTGGCGGCATGAGTCGAGAAAAGCGAGTTCAGGGACCAGAGCCGCCCGCATCCATAAACGGAATAGAGAACTCCTGTTCCTGCTGGGGCGTGAGTCTATGTGTGCCTCGAGGACTTTCAAGAGGTCTTGAGGTGAACGTGAGGTTCTACATGAGACCGCGATCCGGATGAAACAATCTGGTCCAGACCTGCCGTCCGGTCCGTCGGACGGCGCTGACGCCAAGCCCGCGCCGTCGGCACACGCAAAGGGGTGCCGGCCCGGGAAGGGGATTCCGGGCCGGCACCCCTGGATGAAGCGGTGGCGTCGGTTACCTACCAGCCGGGATGCTGCTCGCGATCTGGCCGTCCAGGTTCTTCACGGAGTCCTTGACCGACACGAACTGCTTGGCGAACTCCCTGATGTTCTGCACCGCCTCCGTCACCGACTTGTTGAAGTTCATGTAGGAGTCCTGCAGCGCCGGGCTGGACTGCTGCAGCACCAGGCCGTTGCCAAGGAGATCCACGACATCCCGCTGCAGACTCTCCAGCTGGGGCACGAGCGTGCTGTCGACAGCGGTGGTGAGCTTGGCGGCCGTGGAGTCTACCTGCTCGTCATCGACGTGGGTCTTGCCCATGGTGTCCTCTTTCGCGTTTCGGTGCGTCCGGTCGCGACCGGACGTGCACCTTGGTGATGGAACTGCCGGGCCCGCGGATGCGGGCCCTTGGGGCCCTGCGGGCGCCGGGGGGAGGCGCCCGCAGGGAGTACAGGGGGTGAGGGCCGACGGGCGTCCGGCCCTTCAGCGGGAGATCAGCGCCAGTTCTCGCCGATCATCCCCAGAGGGGGCTCGTCGCCGTAGCGCTCGTGCTGGGTGATGGAGTCCTTCAGGTACCACTCGCCGTACCGGTTCTTCTGCCAGACCTCCTGGATCTCGCCCTTGTCGTCGGCGACATAGCGGCTTATGTCCGCGGTGACGACGTGCAGGCCGGAGCCGTCGGGGTTCGTGTAGTCGGTACGCGTGGCGTTGCCGGGCAGGTTGGAGGTCGTTGTCCCCGGCGAGAAGGAGCCGTCGGCTGGTTTCCCGGTCGCGTCGACCATCGGCTTGTCCACGGTCAGGTAGGCGGGTGGCCGCTCCAGGTACTCCATCGGCGCCTGCCCGACAGCAACCGCGTCGATATCGGGGTTGGACGACTCCTCCGGGCCCTCGGCCGGTCTGGCCTCGTTCTGCATCGTCCAGTCACCGTCGGGCGCCTTGAGCCACACCTGCAAGGTGTTGCCCTTCTCGTCGGTGACGTACCGCCTCATGAACCCCTTGCCGTAGAACTCGTCGTTCGCGTCCACGTAGACCTTGGTGACCTTGCCGTCGGAGCCCTGGGTGGTCGTCACGGAGTCGCCCTCACGGGCGAGTGATCGGTAGGTCTCGGTGTACGACATCCCGTTCTTGTTGGTGATCGTCGTTGTCGTCTCGACCGGGTTGCCGTTCTTGTCGACCTCGATCTCACCGTCGGCGTTCAGCTTGTACTCGATCTTCGTGTGGCCGTTGTCGTCGTTCCGCTCGTAGGTGGTGGGTACAGGGGGCGGTGGGGTCTCCGCCGGGGCGTCCCCGCCGAGTTCGCGGTTCATGTGCAGCGGGTTGGGTTCGCCGCTCTCCGGGGTCCAGGCCGGTTTCTTCTCCAGCTCTTCCTGCTCCGAGGCGTAGGCCTTCTGCATGTCCTCGGCCCGCTGCCGCAGCGGTTCCTCGTCCTTGTCGAGCTGTTTCTGCGCCTCTTCGGTCGCGGCCTGGTCCTTCCACAGGTCCTGCTGCTTCTTGTCCAGCTCGTCCCATTCGGGGGTGAAGGCGTCCTGTTCCTTCCGCAGGGCGTCCCGCTCCAGGTTCAGGTCGTTCTGCTCCTTCTCCTGCTTGCCTTCCAGGGCCTTCTGCGCGGAGTCCTGTTCCTTCCAGAGGTCCTGCTGTTTGCGCTGCAGCTCATCCATCTGCTCGCGGGACGGTTGCTGCCCCTTGGCGAGTGCCGCCCGTTCTTCGTCCAGGGCGTCCTGCTTGGCCGTGAAGTCCGCCTCCAGTTCGGCGCGCTCGGCCTTCTGCCGCTGCCACAGCTCCTGTTGCCGCTGGGTGAGTTCCTCCTGCCGCTGCCGCAAGGGCTCCTGCCGTTTCTGGAGCTCTTCCTGCTGCTTGGTGAGGTCCTCCTGGCGCTTCGCCTGGGCGTTCTGCTCCTTCTGCAGAGCCGCCCGCTTCTTCTCCAACTCCTGGCGCTGTCGCTCCAGGTAGAGCTGCCCGGGTCTGTGCTTCCGCTCCAGGTTCGCGGCCTCGGCCCGTTTGTAGAGGGCGTCCTGCCGCTGCTTGTAGCCGTCGTTCGCCGCCTTGATGTTCTGGCGCTGGTAGGCCGCCGCCATCGTCGCGGCGTTGGCCGCGATCCCGGCGTCGTTGTCGTAGAAGGCCTTGCCGATCTCGTCGAGGAGGTTGCCGAGGTCGGTCATGACCTGCCAGCCCTCGGTGAACGCCTTCTGCCAGGCGCCGGAGAAGTGCGACAGTGCCTCGGCCGTGTCCCCGCGGGGCCCGATGTCGCCGGCCTCGAAGCTGTGCTTCACGCCCGAGGGGACATCCATTTCATCGCGGAGATGCCAGATCTGACGGGCGAGGGCGTACATCAGATCGTAGTCGATCGATACGCGGGTCACGTAATTCCGTCCTTTCTTCCGGCATTCGGGCCGAGGCGGCAGAGGTGTTCGTGATGCCGAACAAGCGGTGGCATCGTGTCCGCCCTGTAGACGCAGAGACGGACCCGAAAGGTTCAAAAGAATTTCGCCCGGCCCCCTACTGACCAGCAGGTATGTGGTTTCGGTCACTTCATTGAACTGGCGGTCCCCTTGAATACGTCACCAGGAAGCAATCCGCATGCAAAGGGCTGGCCCTTGCGCCGTGGACATCTTGGAGGATCTTGTGGCCGGCTCTGGCGACCTGGGTGAAGTGGTGGTGGGGTACAACGGAAATCCTGTCGTCGGGAACCCTCGTGTCATCGACGGCTTCACACGGGATTTCCGCCTGCTTCGGGATCTGTCAGCCGACGTCGACGCCGGCCTCGACAACATGCTGCGGACCGCGTCGGACGGCGGCTTCGAGGGGAAGACGGCGGACGCCCTGCGCAACTACGTGCAGCAGTCGCTCAAGAAGTTCATGGCGAACGCCCGCAGCGCCTTCGACCTCGCGGCCTCGGCCACGGCCAGATACGCGAACGCCCTGCGGGAGGCCCAGGGCCGGGCGGGGAGCGCCGTGGAACGAAGCCACGCGGTGGAGATGCCCCCGCCCGGCGAGCCGGTCCCCGCGGAATACACCGCCGCGATGAACGACGTCCAGGCCGAGCTCGACTTCATCACCGGCGAGGCCAAGATCCTTGAGGACTCCCTCAGGTCGGCAGCCGACATGGTGTCCTCGCCGGTCGCGCCGCCGAAGAAGAATTTCAAGCAGAGGCTCGTCGAAGGGCTCTGGAAGGCGCTGGAGATCATCACGATCGTGGTCTCGATCGCGGCGATGATCGTCGGCGGCCCGCTGGGGCTGTTGGCGTTCGGCCTGAGCGCTGTCCTCTTCGGCAAGGCACTGGTGGACTACAGCCAGGGCAAGCTCAACGGCGTCGGCCTCGGCCTTGCCTTCCTCGGCGTGCTCTTCCCGTCGACCAAGGGCCTCACCACGGCCAGCGGACTGCTGCGCATGCTCAAGTCCGGCGCCAGTATCGGCCTGAGGGGCGCCGGCAGGGCCCTCTCCGCCGGAGGCCGGCTCGTGCTGCAGGGCGGCAAGCTGGTGATGGCGCCCCGGACGCTGGCCGCCCTGACCGGCCAGGGGATGCTGAAGCTGTTCCAGGCCGGCGGTCGCATGTTCGCCACCGGCATGTCCCGGCTGCCCGGCCTCCTCGCCGGCACGCCCCGGGCGATCGGGTCGGCGCTGCGGATGGCGGGTGGCTTGGCCAGGAGCACGTGGCAGTGGGGGCGGTTCGCGCTGCGCCGCGACTTCTTCATGGCCACCGCCTTCGTCGGCGGAGGCATGGGCCGACGGCTGGGCGTCTACGCGCTCACCAACCTGGGCCGGGCCTTCGACTTCGCGGTGGCGGCGCTCCTGCCGCTCCGCTACGCCGAACTCGCCAAGTACGGCTTCCGGGGTGCCTGGCGCATGGGCATCCTCGAACGCGGCCTGCTCCAGAAGTCCTCGATCCGCGGTGCCCTCGGCAGGGCTGCGGGCGCGGCGGGCTCCGTCGGCGACCTGGCCGGGAGGACCGGCCGAGGGCTGAGCACCCCCGACGCCGCGAGGCCGCTCGGGGAACGCGGCAAGCTGGTCGTGCCCGGCACCCGGGCCTGGGACGACGCGGTCGATGAGCTGACCGAGTTCATGCCCCCGCCGACCGTGCTCGCGCGCTCGACGAGCGCCAGCTCCCTGCCCCGCTTCACCGGGATGCCCTCGGGCCGGTTCTCCAGCACGCTCGACGACCTCGTGGAGCCGGCCGCCTTCCGGGACCTGGACGCCCTCGGCTCCCGCTCCGGCCCCCTGCTGCGGGGCGGCAGTATCGATGTGGCCGATCTGGGCGCCGGTGGGCTGCTGTCCCCGCGGTTCCGCAACGCCCTCGACGCCCTGGACGACCTCGACGAGTTGGCGGGGACCGGTACGGCCGTCCGGTCCCCTCTGCTGGAGCGGCCGCAGAGCGCGGTCACCCGGCTGCGGGACCTGGACGCCTTCGCGGGCCTGGACCGCACCGGGGCCGGACTGCTGAAGCCCATGGACGAGCTGGCGGAGCTGGCGCCCTTCAGCATCGACGGCAAGTTCGGCGGACTGACCACCGCCCAGGTGCGCAAGATCCTCGACGGTGAGATCGACCTGGTGGACGTCGCACCGGACGGGGTGATCCTGCGCATCGGCAAGACCGACCCGGTGAACGTCCATGTCGGGCTGAAGGACGAGGTGACGGTCCGCGTCCTCGCCCCCGACGAGCTGGGCACCGGCCCACTGGCGGGGAAGGTCACCGGAGCGGACTCGCCGGCGAGCCTCGGCTTCAAGCTCGACGAGCTGGCCCGGCTGCTCCCGGGCTCCCCCGCAGACGTGGGCCGTGCACGGGAGTTGCTGGGGCTGGGGCCGCTGAAGACCGACCTCGCCACCAAGCCGGTCACCGCACAGACCGGGTTCCCCCCGCTCACCCTGCGCGAGATCATCACCGGCGGTGCCGTCGGCAAGACCGGCGCCGACCGCTTCCAGGCCTGGGTCAGGGCGCAGAACGCCGCCCTCGACCTCGACACGGCCGGCCAGAAGCTCTCCCAGGTCACCGACCTGCCCACCGCGTCGCCCCTGCACCGCGCCGAGGCCGAACTGGACCTGAGCGCAGCCGAGGTGAAGTTCAATCACGCGCGGCTCGAGTTCGACCGGCTCGGCACGAACCTGGACACCGTCCACCAGAACATCACGGTGATGATGGCCCGCCTGGACGGTCCGGGGGCGAACCTGCCCACCGGCGAACTCCGGCTGCTGGACGACCTGGCACAGCCCACCGGGCGGTGGATCACGATGGAGCCCGGGGAGCAGGTCACCTACGTGCTCAGAACGGACGCCGGGATCGTCCCGGACGTCAGGGTGGAGATGGTCGACGGCCACTTCACCGTCACCGCGCCCGACGGCATCGTCACCAGGTTCGGCCCGGACGGCGCGCCCCTGCGCGTCGACGTCCCGGTGCGCCCGGAGGCGCCGGCGGGCCCGTCGATGGCCGGTGGCGCCGCACCGGCGCAGATGAACGTACCGGCCCTGCCGGAGGTCCACTGGCTGGTGCGACAGGACATGGACTTCTCGGCGTCGAGCCTCAAGTCCGGCATGAAGACGCACCTGACCGTGGACGGTCTCGTCCCGGTCAAACTCGACGGCAACATCACACCGCTCCAGGCCGTGTCCACAACCAATGCCAAGGCATTCAAGGAGAACAGCCCGTTCACCGCGTTCTCCCCGCCGGGCAGCATCGCCAAGAGTTACGGGAACCAGGAGATCGGACTGGATCTCGTCGCCCTGAGCAGAGACATCAACAGCGGTGTCGACGGCGTCAAGGACCTGCGGATCATTTCCAACACCCAGCTGCAGCAGGACATCCTGACCGAGATCCGGCTCAGGGTCGGGGACACGCAGCTGGAGGTCCCGACCACGTTCAGCCATATGACCAGCACCAAGGAGATCCAGAGTTTCCTCAAACAGAACGGCGTCTCCACGGGGATGGCCACCAAGGTGACCCCGGACGTCAAGGCCCTCCTGCAGGTGCGCCGCGACAACACCTGGCTGGTGCAGGGGACCATTCCGAACCAGTATCTGACCGGCCCGTACGCGACCGTCGACTCCCTGAAGTTCGTACCGTCCGCGCCGGACACACCGCTTGCGGCGCCCGGGAGCGTGCTGGAGAACGCGGGCCGGGCTTCCGGCTCCGGACTCCCGCCCGCCCAGAACCTCAAACTGGGGCCCAAGCCCGACGACTTCTACATGTCCCAGGTCGACATCGAGGAGCTGCGGGGCGTCAAGCTCGTCCGGCAGGACGACTTCCACCACCTCGACGTCGACATCAAGGGCCTGCGCAAGTCGCACTTCGACCCCGACCTCGGCATGGTCCCGGCCAATCCAGAGGGCAGGACCACGGCCTTCCAGCATGTGGCGGGAGCCGAGAACGCGTCACGGAAGAGCAACAGCCCCTTCACGTCCTTCGCCGCCACGGGCGGTCACAAGGTGTACGGCAACACGGAGTTCACCCTCGACGCCTACAAGCTGGGGACGGACATCAAGTCGGGGAAGCTGCCGAACGTGGGGATCCTGCCGGCCCACAGCCTTCAGAAACTCATCGGCGACCAGATCGAGTGGACGATCGGGAAACGTCTCGACTTCCTCTCCGGGCTCACCGCCGACAGCACCCGGCAGGACGTCGTCGGCTTCCTCAAGGCCAACGACGTCAATCTCGTCGGCAAGGGCGGCAAGGACATGAGCGGCAAGCTCGCCTCGGATGTCCGTGTCCTGCTCAACACCACCCGTGACCAGGAATGGCTGATCAAGGGCACCATTCCCAAGAGCTATCTGGAGGGTCCGTACCCCACGGCGGCAGCGTCCTCCGGCACGGGTGACGCGCTGTCGGCCGGCCCGCTCAGGGGTCTCGACGAGGCCGCCGGCGACCTCCGTCTGTCGGACACGTTCAAGGCGGACTTCGAGGCGAAACCCGTCTTCGTCGAACTGCGCGGCCCCGAGGGCGTGAACTCCGGCACTCTGCGTGTCGGCGAACTGGCGCTGCTGGACGACATGCAGCGGCCCACCGGGCAATGGATCACGTTCGAGTCCGGCACGGAACTCAGCTGGGCGCTCAGGAACGACACAGGGATCATCCCCGGCACCCATGTGCGGATGGGTGACGACGGCTTCGTCGTCACCACCCCGGACGGCACCTTCAAGGTCGGCCCGACCGGTGAGCGCATGGCCTTCGACGGCCCGGCGGTCCCGGCCGCTCCCGTAACAACCGCTATGACGCCGCCTCCGGCTCCGCTGGCACCGCCGCCTCCTGCCGTTCTGTCCGCTCCCCCGGTTCCTCATGCTCCTTCCGCGCCCCCCGTTCCGCCGCTCGGCAAGGGAATCGGGGGAATGGCACCGGTTCCACCGCCCTCCGCGGGCGCACACGGGTTGGGGTCGGGACTGGATGCCGGGACCCCCGTGGTCAGGCACACACCGGGCGGGGACACCTCGCACTGGGTGATCGACGGCAAGGCGACGTTCGGACGCTACAAGATCAGGAACACCGAAGACGGCTCCGTTTCCCTCGTCTCCGCCAGCGATCGCGCGTGGGCGACGCTCGACAACGCCGCCGCCTCACGCCAGGTGTTCGAGACGGAACAGCTGAAGAGGGCGGCCGAGCAGCTGAAGAAGGCGGATCTGCAGGAGGGCGGGAAGTACCTGAGTTCGGGGTACCGGTCGATCAATCCGCTGCTGGCCGCGTTCGAGGAGGCCGGGTTCACGGCGGCACAGGTGCGACAGGTGGGTTTCGACTTCTCGGACCGGGCCGCGGACGTTCTGGAGAACTGGAAGCGGGTGGCCACGGAACGCGGGTACGCGTCGCGGCAGGTGACGGAGTCCTGGGACATGCAGGACCTGCACAGGTGGCATGAGAGCATCAAGTCCATCCATCGGGCGTGGGACGACTTCCCGTCCCCGGCGATCCCGGGCAACACCGTGGTGCGCGGCGACAGCCAGCAGCTCTTCTCGTCGTTCGACGGGATCCTGGATCCGGCGCACTACCCGGGAGGCGGGTACCACGACGTCGGGAGGACCATCTCCTGGCCGGGGATCATGTCCACGACCACGGGGAGCGCCACCACACACAACTTCGTGAACTCCAAGGCCGTGATCTGGAAGTTCGACGTGCCGGAGCAAGGCCATCCGGGCCGGGTGCTGGGGTCGGAGAACCTGGCCGAGGCGGAAGTGACGTTCCCGGTCAACACCCAGATCAAGATCAACCAGGTGCTGGTGCGGGACGGTGACTTCGCGCACGAACTGATCGGCGAGTTCGGTGACAAGGCCAAGGTCATCGTGTTCGCCGACATCCTTCCCGCCGGCGCTGCGGTCCGCGGGGCCGGTGACGAGCTCGCCGGCAGCCTCCGCGCAGGCGACACGTTCACGATGAACGTGCCACGGCTGGACCGCTTCGACGCTCCCGCGCCCCGCGGTGAGACGGTGCCCCTGCTTCCGGAGCAAGTCGCCGGGACGTCGCACGTGCGGGTGGAGTGGGACCGGGCTCCGCTGGAGGGGGGCGGCTTCACGCTCACCGACGAGGCGGGTGGCGTACGCCTGGTGTTCGGCGCGGACGAGGCTCTTCAGTTCCGCGACCACCGGGTTCCGGGGACGGACGGCTTCCTGCGGTTCGAGGCCGCACCGGGTCCGGACACACTGCCCCGGTGGGTCGGTTCGGACGGGCTGCCGCTGTCCGGGGGTGTGGTGACCGAACCTGTCACGGGCGCGCTCGGCGTGGTCACCGGTGTGAAGGTGGGGACGCCCGACGGGGCCTGGACTGCCCGGTTCGACCTCGACGGCACACGGCTGTCCGAGGAACTGCGGCTCTCCGGCCACGCCGGTGGTGCGTTGACCGACGCACGGCTGGTCACGACGGTCACCCGAGGGCCGGGCGGTGAGATGGTGCCGACCCTCCGGCTGTCCGCGCCGGGGCTGGGCGACGGGGCCTTCTCCGTCGTACGGCTGCCGGGTGGTGACGCGGCCGGGCGGCTGCCGGCCGGGGGCTTCGCGGTGACCGACCTGACGAACGGCGACCGGTTCGTCTTCGACCGCGCGGGCCGGTTCATGGACCTCCCGGCGGACGCCCCGCCGATACGGCTGGAGACGGCCGGGGCGGCCCTGCCGGACCCGAACGTCGGCCCGCTGACGGCCCTCGACGACTTCGGCGGCCCGCTGTCCGAGCGGTTCCCGCTGCACTCCATCCCCGAGCACAACACCCTGGACGGCGCCGCGACCGACCTGCCGCGGATCGAGCTGCCCGGTGCCGACGCGCCGGCCGTCGCGCGTGCCGCGGACGTCGCGCTGCCCGCCGACCTGCCCCTCACGCGCCTGACCGAGTTCCAGGACATGCCGCTGTCCGGCGTGGGCGACCTGGCCGGGCTGGAGTTCCGGATCGCCGGTGGCACCGCCGCCGACGGCGTGCCCGGTACGTTCCGGCTGGATGTCACGCAGGCCGTCCCGACACCTCACGGGGCGGGGCCGCAGCCGCGGTTCACGGTGGAGCGCCTGGACAGCGGCACGTTCCGCGTCACCGACCCGGCCGGCACCACCCGCTGGGAGTTCAGCGCCGGGGGTGAGTTCCTCGCCCGTGAGACGGCGCTCGTCGACAACGATCTGGGGCTGCCGTCCGGGCTGTGGTTCAGGAGCACGGCCACGACCACGACGGACGGCATGACCGCCAGGATCGTCGGGCTGGTGGGTCCCCGCGAAGTCACCGATTCGTTCCCGCTCACCGTCATCGACCGGACGCTTCAGGACCGTCTGCCGGGCGGCTTCACCCTGACCGACAGCGTCACGGGCAGCCGCTTCCACTACGACGCCGACCTCAACCTCGCGTTCCGCGATGTGCCGGCCCGTGACGGCTCCGGATTCCTGCGCTTCACGGAGGGCGCGCCCGACTCACCGCCCGTCCGGCTCGACGACCTGGACGGCTCCTCGGGCCTGGACGACCTCGCCGGGATCTTCCAGCGCACCCTGGACGAGGCACCGGGCGGCTCGCGTCCACTCTCCGACGTCACCGACCTGTCCCTCGGTGCCGCTTCGCGCCTGCCCGGCCTGGACGATGCCGCCGCCCTGCGACTGTCCGACGCCGTGGGAGAGCACGGCGACCAGTGGCTCACCCGGCTGAACCCGGGCGACGCGCCCGACCTCGACCTTCGCGCGGCCTGGCGAGCTCTGGACGAGCACTGGACCGGGTTCCTGGAAGGGACGCCAGGGATCCGCCTGACCGGCGCGGACGACCTCGCCGATCTTGAGATACGGGTGCTGCGCGTACCGTCCACCGACACGGCACCGGGCTCGTTCCGCTTCGAACTCCTCGACCGTGCCCCGGCGGCGGACGGAACGGTCCGCGGGACGGACTTCACGGTTGAACGGATCCCGGACGGCGGGTTCGCCATCACCGACCCGACCGGGAACACCACGTGGACGTTCGCCCAGGACGGCTCCTTCCTGGGCCGTGAGGCCGTGCTCACCGGGGAGGGACTCCCCTCCGGCCTGCGAGTCTCAGCGACCCACAACGAGGCGGGCGGGTTCACGCAGGTCGATCTGCTCGGTCCTGACAGTGCCGTCAGGTCGCTGCGGGTCACCGCCCCGGAGGGCGCGCTCGCCGGGCGGCTGCCCGGTGGCTTCACCCTCACCGACACCGTCACCGGCAGCCGCTTCCACTTCGACCGGACCGGCGCCCTCGTCTTCCGCGACCTGCCGGCCCGTGACGGCTCGGGCTTCCTGCGGTTCACGGAGGGCGCGCACGGCGCGCAGCCGACCCGGCTGGCCGACCCGCTGTCCGAGCGTTTCCCGCTCACCTCCATCCCGGAGGAAGACCTCCTGGACGACGGGCTCACCGACATCTCGGAACTCTTCGACCGCACCCTCGACGAGGCATCGGGCATACGGGCTGCCCTGCCCGAGGACGCGGCCTCGACGGACCTGTCGTCCATCTCCGGAGCCATGGAGTTCCTGCATGCCGCACCCGACTCCCACGCCCTGCAGAACCTGGACCTTCCGCATGTGCAGCAGCTCGCGGGCGACGCCACCGACTCGCTGAACAGGTTCCCCGGGCTGCGGCCCGAACTCCTCCACGACCAGCTCCGCCAGATGACCGCGCAGGCCCACGAGGGGATCCGGCAGGGCGCCGCCACCGTCATGCGGGAGTACCAGAGCCTGCCGCTGGCCACGCGTCTGGAGGACCTCCAGGGCGGCGGCAGCCGCGTCTTCGGCGACTTCACCGTCACGCCGACCCCGCACGGCGGCCCCGGCGGCAGCCGCTTCACCGTCACGCACACACCGACGGACCTGACCACTGGCTTCGGCCCCAACCGCGAACTGCTCCACCAGGAGGTGTTCCTCAGGGGCGGCCCCGCCGAGCTCGACGGGACCAAGCTCGGGCTCACCGGCCGCACGGCCGAGGGCGGTTGGGCCCCCGACTCCATCCAGTTCGTGGGCACGCACGTCGCCGACGACGCGTTCACCCTCACGCGCCTCGACCCGAACCTCCCGGCCGAGGTACGCGGCGGCTTCACCGTCACCGACGCCGCCGGCACGACGAAGTGGCACTACGGCCCGGAGGGCACGCTCGCCCTCAGGGACGTCCAACTCGCCGACGGCCGGGGCATGTTCCGGTTCGAGGCGGGCGCTCCGGACGGGGTGCCCCGGGTCCTCGACACGTCGGGCAACGCGTCCCCGACCCTGCGCGTGGAGCGGCTCGACGACGGCCGGATCGCCCTGATCCACACCGGGCCGGGCACCCAGCCGCTGGAGCGGACCGTCTTCGACGCGAGCGGCCAGCTGCTGGAGGAGACCGTCGCCATTCGCGGCACGGGCGGCAAGCCCACCGGCTCGTACTGGACCATCGACCACGTGACCGGCAAGGGCGTGCGCGTCAACGGCGACAACACCCCGTTCACCGGCCGCTTCGACACCGCCAAGCTGGAGACGTCCCCCACCGGACAGTTCAGGCTGACCGGCAAGGAACCCGGCAAGGTGACCCTGTTCGAGCGCGAGGTCCTCAAGAACGGCGACACCCTGCACATCGCCCGGGACCGCTTCGGCCACGCCCGCTGGACCGAGTTCGACGACGCGGGCAACCGGGTACGGTCCGGCGAGCGCATCGGGGACCCGGACCAACGGACGTACCACGATGTGCCGGACGGTTCCTGGCGTCTGCTCAACACCTCCGACGTGCGCACCTACCACAAGGCCCTCGACGGCGGCCTCGTGCGCGCCGAGAAGGGCGCCGACGGCCACTGGACCTGGCAGCGCTTCGACAAGGACGGTGTGGAGGCGCTGTCCGGCACCCGGCACTGGAGCGCGAACCACGTCGCCTTCAAGGACACCTTCCTCGACCCCGCCACGGGCTTGGAGACGGTGGCTCAACGGCGTGGCCAGACCTGGCCGTTCGGCGGACTGCACGGCTCCCGGATGTACCAGGAGCACTCGCTGCTGCCCGGCCACGCCCCGGCCGGAACACGGATCGACCCCGACACGTACGTCGGTCAGGGCCCGGCGAACGCCCAGATCGAGAGCCTGGAGGCCCTGTCGGACGGCGGCAGCCTGCTCGTCAAGCGGTTCGCCGACATGCGTCCGCCCGCCTTCATGTGGAAGGGCGCGGCGGGCCGCAACCCGTTCGACAACTTCTTCGGTGACCTGTTCGCGGGCGACTCCCTGAACCGCGTGAGCCACTGGACCCAGACCGCCGCCGACGGCACCACGGTGACCGGTGTCCGGCTCAACCCGTCGGCGTCCAACTGGGTCGACGTCGACCAGTTCGGCCGCATCGTTCGGGAGAGCCGCAAGCTCGACGACGGCAGCGTCATCGAGATCGGGCGCAGCGCCGACAACGCCAAGCGCTGGGCGCCGCTTCCCGAGTACCGCGAGGGCGCCCCGTACGAGCTGCACTGGCGGAACACGACGACCGGCGAGACCGGCACCCGGCACGCCGACGGCGTCGGAGGGTGGCGGGACGTCTTCACCGACGGCGAGGGTGTCGAACGCGTCCGGCTGCGCAGTGAGGGCTCCGGGACACGCGAGTACCTCTTCGACGCACCGACCCCGCACGACCTCGCCCGCAACGACCGCGCGGGCGTCTGGGTCGACAGGAACTCGCTGCTGCACGTCACCGGTCGGCGCGACCTGGTGGGCGACGCGTTCGTCGAGTCGTCCGGCAGTCCCTACCGCACCGACTGGACATGGAAGACGTACGACTCCGCCAACCCGGCCACCGTGCTGGACGAGGGCATCCGCAAGCAGAACCGCGGCTCGCTCTACTCACGCACCTGGGACGACTCCTTCGTCGACCTCGACCGGCTCGGAAACGTGGTGCGCGAGCGCAACGCCACCGACGTCGGTGCCTCCTGGGTCGACGCGGTGCGGCAGCCCGACGGCACCCACAAGTGGACGAAGACCGCCGCCGACGGCACGGTCCACTCCGAGGGCGTACGGGTGTACGACGACGTCGCGAAGGGCCGCTGGCGGGACCTCATCGACGACCAGGTGGTCCGCAGCAGGGACGGCGGACGGGTCCGCGAGTACGCGTACGAGATCGTCACCCCGCAGCCGCCCGCGGCGCCCGCGGCCAACCTCACGCGTGCGACGACGCTGCGCGATCTGCTCGACCAGTCCGCGCGCCACTTCGAGACGCCCAGCACGGTCCGCGTGGACCGGGAGGCCTGGAAGGAGTACAACCTCGGCAAGGTCTTCCGCGAGCGCGTCAAGGTGGACGGCGATCCCGTCCGCTACCGCGAGGTCGACAAGCAGTGGGGCCAGTGGCGGGAGTACCAGAACGGCCATCTGGTCGAGCAGCGCGTCTTCGACGGTCGGGTCTACCGGACCGACCCCTTCGGCCGGCTCAGCATGTCGGGCCCGGCCGTCATCCCCCACTACCTCGGCGGGGTCCTGCCCAGGGTCGGCGGCGAGGTCGGCCTGCCCGGCGACCGAGCCTGGCAGCTCATCGGCCGGGAATTCGACTACCGCGGCGCCGACATCGAGGCCATGGGCTATCTGCGAGAGGTCCAGGACCCGTGGCACGGTCTGTTCCAGGGGGTCAGGAACGGCGAGTCCGTCGAGATGCCCATGTGGCAGCGCGAGCTCCGCAGCTTCGCGACCTCGTTCAGTACCGGATTCGTCACCGACTTCACCGCGGGCCTGGTGATCACCGAGCTCACCAACAACGGCAATCTCAAGGTGGAGGACGTCTTCAAGGCGCTGCTGTCCGGCGCGGTCGGCGGCACCTTCAGCGGCGGGCTCAACACCCTGTACAACCACACCCGGCTCGGGTACCTCAAGACCAGCATGGGTGTGAGCGACTGGGGCGGCCACCCCAAGCAGTCGTTGGCAAGCAACACCGACGACTGGGTCACCGACTGGGCCGCCTTCGAGAAGCCCACCCGCTGGCGCAGCGCCACCTACGCCAACACCGTGGGCCTCGCGACCGGCGCGCTCAGTGGCTTCGTCAGCAACGCCATCAGCGCGTCGGTGTTCGGGGTCAACGGCAACGAGGTCCAGGGGGTGGACGCGCTGCGGGCCGGTATGTGGGGTGCCGCGGGCTCGCTGTTCGGTGGAGTGAGCACCGGCCTGGCGCGCAACGCCTGGCACCTGGCCACGGGCTCCCGGGTCTTCCACAAGGGCGGCCTCGGCGAACTGGGCATGAACTGGGCCGAGTCCGCGCTGTCCCGGTACATCACTTTCCAGATCACCCAGGCGGACAGCCAGAACGGGGGCCATCTGCCGTCCCCCGGCCGGGCGTTCCCGAAGCCGGCCCCCACCCCCGCGGCGCCGCCGCCCCCGCCGACCCCACGGCCCCCGGCCGATGAACCCAGCGCGCCCTTCGAGGGATTGGAGCTCCCGTGACCGCCACCGCCATCCCTGCCGTGCACCGGGTCGCCGCCAAGGGCCGCGGCGCCCACCGCAGCATCACCGCCGCCGTACGCGCCGCGGCCGACGGCGACGAGATCCGCATCGCCCCCGGCGACTACGTCGAGGTGCTGGTCCTGGACCGTGCGGTGAGCCTGCTGCCGGAGGAAGGGCCGGACCTCGCCGTACGACTGCTGGCGGCGGATCCCGGCCGGCCGGTCCTGGACGTCACCGCCCCCGGTGTCCGCGTCGACGGCATCGCGCTGACCGGCCAGAACCCGGCGCTGCCCGCCGTACTGGTGGCCGCAGGCGGCCTGGAACTGGACGGCTGCGACATCTCCGGCGGCCGCGTCGAGGCGGGCGGCGACGCCTCGCTGACCCTGCGCGCCTGCCGGGTCTCGGGTGCCGCCCTGGCCGGGGTGCACGCGAACACCACCGGCCGGACCGAACTGACCGACACGCTGGTGGAGGACATCGACGGCACCGGAGTCGTCCTGGGCTCCGCCACGAGGGCGGACGTCCTGGGGCTGACGGTCCGGGATGTCACCGGATCCGGGGTCCGCGTGCGGGGCAGGGCCGCGGCCGTGCTCCGCGACTGCCGGATCACCGCCCCCGGCCGCAGCGGGCTGCTGACGGAGGACGAGGCGTCCGTGGCCGCACTGGACTGCCGACTGGAGGAGACGGGCGTGGAAGGCGTACGGGTGCTGGGGAGTTCGCGGCGCTCCGAAGGGAACCCGGAGCGTCCCGAGAACGCCGACGGCGGTGTGGTCCTGGCCGACTGCCAGGTGCTGCGCACCGGGGCGGACGGGGTCGCCGTCTCCGGGACCGGTGACGTCCTGCTCCTCAACACCCGGATACGGGGCGGCTCCGGGCCCGGCGTGAGCGCCGACGACGACAGCACGGCCGTACTGGTCGACTGCCAGGTGGACCGGCCGCACGGCTCGTGCCTGGTGGCCCGGGGCAACGCACGGCTGTCCGCGGAGGGCACCTCGGTGCACGGCAGCCGGGCCAACGGCCTGCTGGCGGGCGACCGTTCGCAGGTGAGCCTGGCGTCGAGCAACGTGACGGACTGCGGGTTCAGCGCGGTGCACGCCTGCGACGACTCCCGGCTCACGCTCACCTCCTGCCGTATCGGCTCCACCCCGGAGCACGGCGTCCGAGCCACCGACCGGGCCGAGCTCACCGTCGAGGGTGTGCGCATCAGCGACTGCGGGCTGTCGGGCCTCCAGCTCGACGCGTCAGCGGCCGCGCGGGTGCGAGGGCTGTCCGTGCTGCGCGGCCGCACCGGGATCAGCGCCGAGTCCACCGGCACGGTCGTCCTGGAGGAGTGCGACGTCACGGAGGCCGAACGCGCCGGCATCACCTGCGGAACCGGCACCTCGGCCGTGCTGCGGGACTGCCGGATCAGCGGCACCGGCACTGCGGGCCTGGTGATCGGGGAGCGCGCCACCCCCAGCGTCGAGGACTGCACGGTGCGCGACGCGACCGGCTCCGGACTGGTCCTCGGCCCCTCGGCCGAACCACGCGTCCGGGCCGTCACCGTGTCCCGCACCGGCAAGAACAGCCTGTTCGTCGGCGAGAAGGCACGCGGCACCTTCGAGGAGTGCGTCTTCGCCGGCGCCGGCAACGACGGCAAGGGGTTCCCGGCCGTCCACATGTCGGCCGGCAGCGCCCCCGTGCTGCGCGGCTGTCTGGTGCGGGACACCGAGGAGGACGTCGCCGCGGAGAAGGGAGCGCGTCCGGTGTTCGACGACTGCGTCTCACGCAACGTGACCCACCCCGCCCTGCCCACCGGCCGCACCGAGGCGCTCGCGTCCGCCGAGGGCGGCTCCGCGGCCGCGGCGACCCAGGCGCGGGAGACCGAAGCCCCCTCCGAGGACACCCTGGAGGACCTGCTCGCCGAACTCGACGGACTGGCAGGCCTGGACAGGGTCAAGAACGACGTCTCCTCGCTGGTGAAGCTGATGCAGACCGTGCGCCGCCGCGAGGAGATGGGCCTGGCCGCACCCCCGCTCAGCCGCCACCTGGTCTTCACCGGAAACCCCGGCACCGGCAAGACCACCGTGGCCCGCCTCTACGGCCGTATCCTCGCCGCCGTCGGCCTCCTCAACCGTGGCCATCTGGTCGAGGCCGACCGCTCCGCCCTGGTCGGTGAGTACGTCGGCCACACCGGCCCGAAGACCACGCGTGTCTTCGAACAGGCCCGGGGCGGCGTCCTCTTCATCGACGAGGCCTACACCCTCACCCAGTACGCCGGCACCAACGACTTCGGGCAGGAGGCCATCGCCACCCTGCTGAAGCTGATGGAGGACTACCGCGACGACGTGGTGGTGATCGTGGCCGGATACCCACGGGAGATGGAGGTCTTCGTCCGCTCCAACCCCGGTCTGGCCTCGCGCTTCAACCGCACGCTGATCTTCGAGGACTACGGCTCCGCCGAACTGGTCACCATCGTGGAGCACCAGGCCGCACAACACCAGTACGAGCTCACGCCGCCCGCCCGCGAGGCCCTGACCGCCCACTTCGACACGCTGCCCCGGGAGCGCGGATTCGGCAACGGCCGCGCCGCCCGCCAGCTGTTCCAGGCGATGACGGAGCGGCAGGCGTATCGCGTCGCCGAGCTGTCCGACGTCTCGGAGTCGGACCTGAAGACTCTGACGCCGCAAGATCTTCCGTAGGGCGTCCGGCCCAAGCCCTGAATTTCCGCTGACTATCGCTTAAGGACCCGTCCCATGCCGCAGCCCCCCGTTCGATCCGACCGTTCGGATGGCGAGTTCGCCGACCTGTTCGCCCGCAGGACGCGCACCCCGCTCCGTGGCTTCCTGCCCGGCCGCCGGGTCTGGAACGCGGTCGGCGGCTCCGCGGCCGCGGTCGTGGTGATCGCCGGCTCCGCCACGGCCGTGGCCGCCATCGACTGGAGCACCGACTCGTCCGAGAAGGTGACCACGGCGGCCGACAAACCCGCCGAGGAGAATTCCTCCTCCGACGACACCGAGAAGGCGTCCGCCGTCCCGTCGCCGAAGGAGCAGGACAAGGGCAAGGGCAAGGGCGACCCCGAGGTCGTCTACGTCCCGGTCTCCGGCGGAGCGGGAACGGGAGGCGCGGCACAGTCGACGCAGGACTCCGGCACGGAGTCCGGCACGGGAGGCACCTCCGGCTCGACCGGAACACAGGAGAAGCAGAGCACGACCACCCAGAACACCGGGTCGCAGACGACGGCCGGGTATCTGTGGTCCGACGGGAGCGTGGAGGCCGACTCCAACGACTACTGGGACCAGAGCACTGTCACGGTCGAGACCACCAAGCCGCTCACCTCGCTCAAGGTAGTCGTCCGCATCATCCAGACCGGCGGCGTGTCGAGCACCGGCACCTGGACCTCCCTGGGCGACAAGGTGACCGTGGGCCAGAACTCCACCAGCGACCAACTGGGGTACGTCATCACGCTGAAGTCGGGTGTCACTCTCGCCCCTGGCACCTATGTCTTCAAGGTCCAGTACAACCACGACCGGGGCCGGCGCGACGCGGGCCGCGACCTCTACAACGTCACCGCCACGTCCACCGGTTCGACCACCGAGTTCGAGAAGGGCGGCTTCTGAGCGATGCCCGCGACGCGGGGGACGTCTTTGATGGAGCGCTCGACGGCATCGCGCGGATGAGCGGCGTCCCCCGTACGGCGGAATCCGTCACCTGCTCGGGGGCGGTCCGCATGCGGGCGGGGCTCGGGGCACGTTGGCTCGGCCCTGAGGCAGCACGGGTCTCCCGATCCCCGGCGGCGCAAGGGATGTCCCGCCGACCGTGCCGCCGGAGGGCAGACCCATGCGTACGTCTCAGCTACTCCTCCGCTCCGGACTGACCGTGGCCACCGCCGCGCTGCCGATCGCCCTGGCCGCGCCGTCGGTCGCCGTCGTCCCCACGGGGATCTCGGTGAGCACCACGGGCTCCTCGGTCACCGTCACCACCAGAGATTGCCCCACCAGCGCCAACGGCGTGTTCGGCACCGCCTCGCTGCTCTCCACCGGGCAGGCGAATTTCTCCCAGGGCCGTCAGGTGACGCTCACCGGCACGAGCACCACCCAGTCCGCCTCCTGGACGAACGTGACCCCCGGCACGTACACCGTGATCGTGGTGTGCAGGGACGGGACCACGGCGGGCACCCAGTCCGTCATCGTCACCGCCGCCACCCCCACCATCCGCGCGACCGCCTCGCCCTCACGGGGGGTCATGGGCGGTCTCGGCGGAGCCACCGAGGAGTACGGCACCCTCACCCTGGTGGGCGGTGGAGCGCTCGTGGCGACGGGCACGGTGGCGGCGGTCTGGTACCTGCGCCGCCGTGCCAAGCCGCACCGGCTGTGAGTGCCGGTGGGCGGCCGCCCGGTGAAGCGGACGGCCGCCTACTCGCGTTCCGGCCGTTCCTCACGGCCACCGCTCTCCGGTAGCCGCTCGAACTCCTCCAGGGCGTCGGCCAGCCACTGGGTCCAGAAGGTCTCGAGGTCGATGCCGGCCCGCAGGATCAGATGCTGGAGCCGGTCCCGGGTGGTGTCCCGGCCCGGCCCGAAGTCCCGTTTCTCGATCTCCTCGTAGTCGGCCAACTGCCGCTGGTGCAAGGCGAGATGGCGCCGCAGGTCGTCCGTCAGACCGGTCGTGCCGACCACCGCCGCGGCGCGCAGTCGTACGAAGAGCGCGTCGCGCCACGGCTTGGGGTCCTGGGGGGCGGAGGTCCAGCGGGCCAGTTCCTCGCGGCCCGCCGGCAGCACCTCGTAGCTCTTCTTCTGTCCCCGGGCGGGCCGCTCCGTGGGCAGGGCGCGGATGTAGCCCTCGCCCTCCAGTTTTCCCAGCTCGCGATAGATCTGCTGGTGCGTCGCCGACCAGAAGTAGGCGATCGACTTGTCGAACCGCCGGGTCAGTTCGAGGCCGGACGACGGCTTTTCGAGCAGGGCGGTGAGGATCGCGTGCGGGAGTGACATGGGCTCATCCTAGGTACGCCCGCCAAGGGGCCTCAGAGTGCTGCCGCGAGCTCCGTTCCCTGTTTGACGGCCCGCTTGGCGTCCAGTTCGGCCGCGATGTCGGCGCCGCCGATGAGGTGCGCGGAGTGTCCGGCGGCGACCAGGTCGTCGTAGAGGTCACGGCGCGGTTCCTGCCCGGTGCAGAGGACGACCGTGTCGACTTCCAGTACCTGGCGGACTCCGTCGACGGTGATGTGCAGCCCGGCGTCGTCGATGAGGTCGTACTGGACGCCGGGGACCATGGTGACGCCGCGGTGCTTGAGTTCGGTGCGGTGGATCCAGCCGGTGGTCTTGCCGAGTCCGGCGCCGACCTTGGAGGTCTTGCGCTGGAGGAGGTGGACCGAGCGCGGCGGGGTGGGGCGTTCGGGGCGTGCGAGTCCGCCGGGCGCGGCGTAGTCCATGTCGACGCCCCACTGCCGGAAGTACGCCGCCGGGTCCTCGCTCGTCTTCTCCCCGCCGTCGGTCAGGTACTCGGCGACGTCGAAGCCGATGCCGCCGGCGCCGAGGATCGCGACGCGGTCGCCGACGGGGGCGCCGTCGCGCAGGACATCGAGATAGCCGAGGACCTTGGGGTGGTCGACGCCGGGGAGTTCGGGGGTGCGCGGCGTGACGCCGGTGGCGACGACGACCTCGTCGTACGCCGTGAGGTCGTCGGCCGCGACGCGGGTGTTCAGCCGAACGTCGACGCCGTGCGCGTCGAGTCGGTGACGGAAGTAGCGGAGGGTCTCGTCGAACTCCTGCTTGCCGGGGACCTTGCGGGCCACGTTGAGCTGGCCGCCGATCTCGCTCGCGGCGTCGAACAGGGTGACCTCGTGGCCGCGTTCGGCCGCGGTCACGGCGCAGGCGAGGCCGGCCGGGCCCGCGCCGACGACGGCGACGCGTTTGCGCAGCCTGGTCGGGGAGAGCACCAGCTCCGTCTCGTGGCAGGCGCGCGGGTTGACCAGGCAGGAGGTGATCTTGCCGCTGAAGGTGTGGTCGAGGCAGGCCTGATTGCAGCCGATGCAGGTGTTGATGGCCTCCGGCGTACCGGCGGCGGCCTTGTTCACGAAGTCCGGGTCGGCCAGCATCGGGCGGGCCATGGACACCATGTCGGCGTGGCCGTCGGCGAGCAACTGCTCGGCCAGTTCCGGGGTGTTGATGCGGTTGGTCGTCACGAGCGGCACCTCGACCGCGCCCATGAGCTTGCGCGTCACCCAGGTGTACGCGCCGCGCGGCACCGAGGTCGCGATGGTGGGGATCCGGGCCTCGTGCCAGCCGATGCCGGTGTTGATGATGGTCGCCCCGGCCGCCTCGACGGCCTTCGCCAGCGTGACCACCTCGTCGAAGCTCGACCCGCCGGGCACGAGGTCGAGCATCGACAGCCGGTAGACGACGATGAAGTCCTCGCCGACGGCCTCGCGCACCCGGCGCACGATCTCGACGGGGAAGCGCATGCGGTTCTCGTACGAACCGCCCCAGCGGTCGGTGCGGTGGTTGGTGCCCTGGGCGATGAACTCGTTGATCAGGTAACCCTCGGAGCCCATGATCTCGACGCCGTCGTACCCCGCCTGCCGGGCGAGCCGGGCCGCACGGGCGTAGTCGTCGATCGTCCGCTCGACCTCGGCGTCGGTGAGCTCGTGCGGGACGTACGGGCTGATCGGGGCCTGGAGCGCGCTCGGCGCCACGAGGTCGCGGTGGTAGGCGTACCGTCCGAAGTGCAGGATCTGCATCGCGATCCGGCCGCCCTCGCGGTGTACGGCCTCGGTGATCTCCCGATGCTTGTCCGCCTCGGCGTCGGTGGTGAGCTTGGCGCCGCCCTCGTACGGCCGTCCGGCCTCGTTGGGTGCGATACCGCCGGTGACGATCAGGCCCACTCCCCCGCGTGCCCGGGCCGCGTAGAACTCCGCCATACGCGCGAAGCCGCGCGGGGCCTCCTCGAGACCGACATGCATGGACCCCATGAGCACACGGTTCGGCAACGTGGTGAAGCCCAGGTCCAGCGGGCTCAGCAGATGGGGGTAACGGCTCATGGGGGCCTCCGTGCGTGGCGTCGTCCCTCTTGTTGTAGACGACGCCACCAGGTTTTTGCAACTAGTTGCATAAAACTGGGCCCTGAGACGGCCCTGCGGGCCGATAAGAAAGCGGGGCGCGAACCCTCAGACCGGCACCGGCCGACCACCGATCACCACATGCGCGTACATCTCCTCCGAGACAGCCGTCCGAGCGACGAGGCCGGCGCTGAGGAAGATGTCCAGGGCCGACGACATCTGACGTTCGCTCGTCTCGATCAGCAGACAGCCACCAGGAGCGAGCCACTCAACGGCCCCCGCGGCAACCCGACGCAGAACGTCGAGACCGTCCGTACCGCCGTCGAGCGCGACGAGCGGTTCGTGATCGCGAGCCTCTGCCGGAAGCAGACCGACCTCGCCGCTGGGGACGTACGGCACGTTCGCCGCGAGGATCCCGACCCGCCCGCGCAGTTCGACGGGCAGCGCCGCGTACAGGTCGCCCTCGTACGCGCGACCGCCGTACGACACGAGGTTGCGGCGGGCGCAGCGCACCGCAACCGGGTCGATGTCGGCGGCGTGCAGTTCGACCTCGCCGCCTCCCCCGCTGAGCGCGGCGGCCAACGCGGCGCCCACCGCGCCCGAGCCGCAGCACAGGTCGACGACCACACGGGCACCGGGGACGGCGGCCAGGGCCTCGGCGACGAGGAATTCGGTACGGCGGCGGGGGACGAACACGCCGGGTTCGACAGTGACGCGCAGGCCCGCGAACTCGGCCCAGCCGAGGACGAGTTCGAGGGGCAGGCCCGCGACGCGCCGGTCGACCATGGCGGCCACCTCGTCACGGGTGCGTGCGGTGGTGAGGATCAACTCCGCCTCGTCCTCGGCGAAGACGCAGCCGGCGGCACGAAGTGCCGTGACGACGGAGGCGGTGGAGAGAGTGGAAAGAGGTGGCATGAGAGCCGAGAGCCTTTCGGTGGGCCGAAGGGCGCTCTCGCGGTGGGCCTATCGGCCGTGCACCGCGTCGCGTTGAGGTGAGAGCACCCGACCTGACACAGCGGTAATGGGTCTCACCTCCTCGGTCCACGTGGCGACTGGCGCGGTCACTTTACCCCATGGTCATGACGGAACTTCAAGGCCGGACCCGGTGGTCGCCAGCCCTTCGGCGGCCGGCACCCGGGCCGCCATGAACCGCACCGTGCGGCGCAGCCGGAAGCCGAGCGTCTCGTACAGCCGAAGGGCGTTCGTGTTGGCCGCGGCGGCGTGCAGGAACGGGGTTTCGCCGCGCTCCCTGATGCTGTGGGCGACGGCGAGGATCAGCCGGGTGCCGAGGCCCGAGCCGCGCCACGCCTCGTCGGTGCAGACACCGCTGATCTCGGTCCAGCCGGGCGGGTGCAGCCGCTCGCCGGCCATCGCGACCAGCGCGCCGCCCCGGCGGATGCCGAGGTAGGTGCCCATGGCGACGGTGCGCGGCAGGAAGGGGCCGGGCCGCGTGCGGGCGACCAGGTCGAGCATCTCGGGGACGTCGGCGGGGCCGAGCCGTACGGCCTCGCCGTCCGGGGCGGTGTCGACCCCGGCGTCGACGAGTTGGACGCCCGCCAGGTCGAGGGTCACCTCCCAGCCGGCCGGGAAGCCGCCGCTGAAGCCCGCGATCGCGACCTCCGCGCCGGGACCCGCCAGCGCCGCCAGGTCCGCCCAGTCACCGGCGTCGGGCTCGTCCTGCAGGGCCAGCCAGGGGGACACGTCCACCGGGTACCGCAGCACCCGGCCGCGCTTCTCGGCGAAGTGGGCGTGCGGCCCGGTGAGGGAAGCGAGGGCGGGATTGTCGAGGACGTGCGGTGCGGCGTCGGTGCCCTTGAGCTCGCTCGCGTACTCGGACATGCGCTCTCCACTCTTCTCCACTGTCACCGGGTCACCGTCGGCAATCATTCTCGTACGGTGAGGAGACGAGGAGACGCACTCCCCCTGACGCTCCCGCACCGGTCACCACGCGCCCTTTGGCCGCGCTTCCATGATTTTTGACCCAAACCATGCCATGACGTCCACTTTCGGGTACACCGGAAGTGCGGACCAGTCCTAACCGGGGTTCCCGTACATGAGGACCACGCCGGTGAGGGAGGGTGAGATGCAAGGCCAGGTGTTCGGGTGGCGGTGGCGTTCCAACCCGCTGCGCCGGCGCTCGGACGTCGTCGAGGCGTGGACGGTGTTGATCGTCGCGTTCCTGCTGGTCGTCGGCGCTCCGGCCGCCGGAATCGCGGTGGGCCAGTGGGCCCACGGGGACGCGCGGGCGCACGCGGTGGCGCAGCGTGCCGAGCTCGACCGGGTCAGCGCCGTCATCGTGGAGAAGGCCCCCGCCCCGGTGCCCTCGGCGTACGGCGACAAGCAGCCCATGCACTGGGTGCAGGCCCGCTGGACGGAGCCCGACGGCGGTTCCAGGACCGGCGAGGCGCGGGTGCCGGCGGGTACGAAGCGCGGTGATCGCGCCGACGTCTGGCTGGACTCGGCGGGCCGCAGTGTCCCGCCGCCGCCGACCGACACGGCCGTCTGGCAGCACGCCCTGGCCATGGGCACGTGTGCCACGGGGGGTGTCGTCGGCATCGTTCTCGTGCTGCATTTCGCCGTACGCCGGGTTGCCATCCGGCACCGGCTGGCCGAATGGGAACAGGAGTGGGCGCGCACGGGACCCGACTGGGGGCACCGCTGGGCGTGACCTGCAAAAACGAGAACAATGCTCAGCCAAAGGCTGTGCAGCGCATGCCGGCCAGTCTCGAAACGTCCACAAAATCCACCCCCGCAAGGCGGTTGATACTTCAATAGCCTCGCTGACATAATCCGCTGTCTCCCCCACAGTTCCGCACAGCGGCTTGACTCCCGAAACGCTCGAAATTCCCCAGGGACCAAAGCCGCGACCGCACGGAGACGCGTGCGAGACATAAAGCAGCGAAGAGGGTGCATTGTGTCCAACTACACGGCACGGTACGACAGTTCCGTCCCGTTTCCTCCCCCGTCCGACCATGGAGGCGATCAGTTTTCCCCCGCACCCGGCCTGGGACGCGCACCGGCGGGCCGACAGCCCATACACACGCACCCTGAATTCCGTTCAATAAGCGCCACATATCGCAGATTCGGAGTGTGGGCGACCACGCTCTCGGTCGGCGGATTCCTGGTCTACGTCCTCCTGTCGAGTTTCGTACCAGGGCTGTTGAATGAGCGCCTGATCGGTCATCTCACGGTGGGACTGATCCTCGGTCTGGCCCAGTTCGCCATCATGGGCGTGACCGCGTGGCTGTACGTACGGCACATGCGCAAGAACGTCGACCCGGTCGCGCGCCGGCTCCGTGCCCAGCTCGAAGAGCGTGAGGCCGAACAGCAGCAGCGCCGGATTCCGGCCGGACGGCGGTTCCGCACGTGGTGACGACTTCCTTCACGGCTTCCTCCACGACGGCCGCCGGCGTGGCCGACGCGTTCAGCCTGCGGCTGACCTTCGTGCTGTTCCTGACCGTCGTCGTGATCACCCTGTTCACGGCACTTCTGACCGCCCCGCAACGGGACGAGATCAGCGAGTTCTACCTCGGTAACCGCGACATGTCGCCGCTGCGCAACGGCCTGGCGATGTGCGGCGACTATCTCTCGGCCGCGACGCTGCTGGGCAGCACCGGCCTGGTCGCCCTGACCGGGTACGACGGTCTGCTCTACCTCTGCGGCACGGTCGTCGCCTGGATGATGGTGCTGCTGCTCATCGCCGAACCCCTGCGCAACGCGGGCAAGTTCACGCTCGGCGACGCCCTGGCCCGGCGCCTGCCCCTGCAACAGCGGCAGGTCCGGCTGGCCCTGACCGTCTGCACACTCGCCGTGTGCACGCTGTACCTGGTGGCCCAACTGGTCGGCAGCATCGCCCTGATGACCCAGTTCGTCGGCGAACCCGGCCCGAACACCCGCATGACGATCGTGATCATCATCGGCTCCATCGTCACCATCTACGCGGCGATCGGCGGTATGCCGGGGGCGACGTTCATCCAGGTCGTCAAGGCCGTCATGCTCGTCGCCGGGGTCACGATCGTGACCGTGATGGTGTTGAACCGCTTCAACTGGAACGTCGACAGTCTTCTGTCGTCCGCCGTCGCGGGCAGCAACCTGGGCGACGCGTACCTCCAACCGGGGCTGCGCTATGGCGGCGGCCCCATCAGCAAGCTCGACTTCCTCAGCCTCCAACTGGCCATCGTGCTCGGGCTCGCCGCGCTGCCGCACGTGATGATGCGGCTGCTCGCGCCCCGCCAGACCCGGGTGCTGCGCACCTCGGTGCTGTGGGCCGTCGGTCTGGTCGCGTTCGTGTGTCTGATGGCCGGCATCATGGGCCTCGGTGCCACCGCGGTCGTCGGCCGGGAGACCATCGCGGACATCGACCACAAGGGCGACGCGGCCGTGCTGCTCCTCGCCGGCGAACTCGGCGGCGAGTTCCTCACCGCGATCGTCTCCGCACTGGCCTTCGTCACCCTCCTCGCCGTCGCGGCCGGACTCACGCTCGCCGCGGCCTCGTCGGTCGCCCACGACCTCTACGGCGAGGTCATCCGCAAGGGCAAGGCCAAGGAGACCGAGGAGTTGGGCGTCGCCCGGATCGCCGCGGTGGCCATGGGCGTCCTCGCCATGGTGATCGCCCTGCTGGCCTGGGGCACCAACACCGCCACGCTGGCGTTCCTGGCCTTCGCGATCGCCGCGTCCGCCATCCTGCCGACCATCGTCTACAGCCTGTTCTGGCGCGGGTTTGCCGCCCGCGGCGCCCTGCTCAGCCTGTACGGCGGTCTGGCCTGCTCCGTCCTGCTGGTGCTGTTCTCGCCGGTCGTCTCCTCCACCCCCGACTCGGTGTACCCGAACGCCGACTTCGCCTGGTTCCCGCTGCAGAACCCGGGCATCGTCTCGATCCCGGCGGGCTTCCTGCTGGGGTGGCTCGGCTCCTTCCTCAGCCCCCCGCAGGACGAAACGGTGTACGAGGACTTCGAGGTCAGGGCACTGATCGGCGCCGACCAGCGGTGAGCCGTGGGGTGTCGCGGGCCCGGGAGCGCCTCATGGCGAGCCCGCGACACCCACGTACGGTGTGATCACCCGCACCTCAAGAACTCAGAAGAACTCAAAAGGTGGTCCTCCATGGCCCTGTTCGACCTGCCGTCGGACGAGCTCCGTGGTTATCGAAGCGCTTCGACGGAACCCGAGGACTTCGACGACTTCTGGGCGAAAACGCTCCAGGAGTCCCGCGAGCACCTCTTGGCGTAGCCCGCGGCGCCCACGTACGGTGTGATCACCCGCACCTCAAGAACTCAGAAGAACTCAAAAGGTGGTCCTTCATGGCCCTGTTCGACCTGCCGTTGGACGAGCTCCGTGGTTATCGAAGCGCTTCGACGGAACCCGAGGACTTCGACGACTTCTGGGCGAAGACGCTCCAGGAGTCCCGCGAGCACGACCTCGACGCCCGTTTCGAGCCGGTCGAGACCCACCTGACGACGGTCAGGACGTACGACGTCACCTTCGCCGGGTTCGGCGGCCACCCGGTGAAGGGCTGGCTGGTCCTCCCGGCCGGGGCCACCGAACCGCTGCCCACCGTGGTGGAGTTCATCGGCTACGGCGGCGGCCGCAACCTCCCCCACACCCATCTGCTGTGGGCGTCGGCGGGCTACGCGCACTTCGTGATGGACACCCGCGGCCAGGGCAGCGCCGGGGCCTGGGGCGGGGGCGGTGACACCCCCGACCCGGTGGGCAGCGCGCCCGCCTTCCCCGGCTTCATGACCCGGGGCATCGACGCCCCCGAGAACTACTACTACCGGCGCGTGTACACGGACGCGGTGCGTGCGGTGGAGGCCGCCCGGTCCCACCCGCTGACCGACGCCTCGCGCACGGCGGTGCTCGGCGGCAGCCAGGGCGGCGGCATCTCCATCGCGGTCGGCGGTCTGGTCCCCGACCTGGTCGCGGTCGCGCCCGACGTGCCGTTCCTGTGCGACTTCCCGCGCTCGACGACCATCACCGACCGCGACCCGTACCGCGAGATCGGCAACTACCTCAAGACCCACCGCGGCCGCGCCGACCAGATCCGGCGCACCCTCGCCTACTTCGACGGCGTGCACTTCGCCGCGCGCGGCCGGGCCGCCGCTCTGTTCTCGGCCGCCCTGGAGGACGCGACCTGCCCGCCCTCCACGGTCTTCGCGGCCTTCAACGCCTGGACCGGCGACGACAAGCACATCGAGGTCTACGAGTTCAACGACCACGAGGGCGGCGGCCCGTTCCAGGAGGCGGCCAAGCTGCGCTGGCTCTCGTCGCACCTCTGAGGCGGGCGGCCACCTCTCGACGGACGGGGATGCGCCAGGGGTGAGGCCCAGTCGGGCGTCTCACCCCCGGCGGGTGGCCACCACCATGCGGCACCGTGGGCTGCCGTCGTCC
This sequence comes from Streptomyces capitiformicae, assembly GCF_002214185.1. NCBI lineage: Bacteria > Bacillati > Actinomycetota > Actinomycetes > Kitasatosporales > Streptomycetaceae > Streptomyces > Streptomyces capitiformicae. The sequence goes on from NZ_CP022161.1 coordinate 7,228,000, forward strand.
CGGTGGCCGAACTCCGGCAGGGCGTGCAGCTCCACCTCGAAGCCGGTCCGTTCCAGTTCCTCGCGTACGACGCCGAGCCGGAACGGCCGGTAGTACATGACGAACGGCGGCCGCCAGAGCGCGTTGCGCACCCGCATCGCCGTGTCGAAGCCGAGGGCCGCCCAGTACCAAGGCGAGCGGGGCGGCGCGGGCGCCGGCAGTGGGAAGGCGAAGCGGCCGCCCGGCCGCAGCACCGAGTGGACCTGGGCGAACAGCCCCGGCAGCTCGCCCGGCAGGAAGTGCCCGAACGCGCCGAAGCTCACGACCAGGTCGAACACCGGCCGGAAAGGGAGCGCGCGGGCGTCCCCGCGCACCCAGGCGACGCTCGGGCCGCCCGAGCCCACCTGCTTCTTCCCCACCGCCAGCATCCCCGCGCTGATGTCGACCCCGGTGACGCTCTCCCGGCACACCTCGCGCAACACCTCCATTCCCGCCCCGGTGCCGCAGCACAGGTCCAGGCCGTGCTGGAAAGGCCCCATCGCGGACAAGGCGCGCTCCACGGCCTCCAGGATCGTGTCCGGCGTACGGAACGGGGTGTGGTCGAACTTCGGCGCGAGGAGGTCGTAGCCGCGTTCGACGGAGGAGAGGGCCTGAACGGCGAGTTCGCGGAGGCTGGGGCCTTGCGGGGAGAACATCACTTCAGCTTAGGCCCAAGCATGGGGCAGCGGTCGTGGCGTGCACCCCCTATGGTCCGGAGCATGACTTCGTTCCGTCCTGCCCCGACCTGGCTGGCCGACGCCGTCTTCTACCAGATCTATCCGCAGTCCTTCGCCGACTCCGACGGAGACGGCATCGGGGACTTCGCCGGAATCACCGAACATCTCGACCATCTGTCCTGGCTGGGCGTCGACACCGTCTGGCTGAACCCCTGCTTCGCCTCGCCGTTCCGTGACGCCGGGTACGACGTCGCCGACTATCTGAGGGTCGCGCCCCGCTACGGCACGGACGACGACCTGGCCGACCTCGTCGACGAGGCCCGGCGGCGTGGGATCCGCATCCTCCTCGACCTGGTCGCCGGGCACACGTCCATCGACCACCCCTGGTTCCAGATCTCCGCGAACGACCCGGACGACCATCGCTACATCTGGACGCCGGAGGGCTGCCCCGAGGGCTTCGTCGCCTCCCCCGGCTCCCGCCCGGGCGCGTACCTGCCGAACTTCTTCGACTCCCAGCCCGCCCTCAACTTCGGCTACGCCCGCGAGAATCCGGCCGAGCCCTGGCGGCTCCCGGTGGACGCCGAGGGCCCGCGCGCCAACCGGCACGCCCTGCGCACGATCATGGACCACTGGCTGGGCCTGGGCCTCGCCGGTTTCCGGGTGGACATGGCCGCCTCACTCGTGAAGGACGACCCGGGCAAGGCCGAGACCGCCCTTGTCTGGACGGAACTGCGGCACTGGCTGGACACGGCCCACCCGGACGCGGTGTTGCTGTCCGAGTGGGGTGAACCCGAGGTGTCGATCCCGGCCGGTTTCCACGCCGACTTCTTCCTCCACTTCGGCGGCCCCACCAACGGCCTCGCCCTGCGCTCACTGTGGAGCAACGGCGAAGGCACGGTCCACGAGGACTGGGACCCGCTCGACTGTTTCTTCGACGCGAGCGGCAAAGGCTCACCGCGCCCCTTCGTCGAGGCCTGGACGCGGGCGTCCACGGCCGTCGACGGCATGGGCGGCGCCATCTCCCTCCCGACCGCCAACCACGACTTCTCCCGCCTCAACTGCGGCCCCCGCACGGCCGAACAGCTCCCGGCCGCCTTCGCCTTCCACCTGACCTGGCCGACGCTCCCGGCGATCTACTACGGCGACGAGATCGGCATGCGCTACGTCCCGGGCCTGCCCGACAAGGAGGGCAGCGTCCTCGGCCCCCGCTACAACCGCGCGGGCTCCCGCACCCCCATGCAGTGGGACGACACTCCCAACGCGGGCTTCTCCAGCGCCCCCGCCGACCGTCTCTATCTGCCCCTCGACCCGACCCCCGACCGCCCGACCGTCGCCGCCCAGCGCGCCGACGACACCTCGCTCCTCCATCTCGTACGCCGCCTGACAGCCCTGCGCCGGAGCACTCCCGAACTGGGTTCCGCCGGCTCCGTGGAAGTTGTCCACCTGGGCTATCCGTTCGTGTACGTGCGCGGCGGACGGTACCTTGTCGTCGTCAATCCCCAGCAGGGAGAGGCGAGTTGCTCGTACGCGCCGACCGCTCACCGCACGGTGGAGGCACAGGGCGTGCGGCTCGACGGCGGCACGATCACCGCCCGGGGCTTCGGGTACGGGATCTTCGATCTCGGCGGTTAGCCGGTGCGGCGGATGCCCGGAGCCCCCGCTCCGGGCATCACCCCGCCGCTGATCACGCCAGGGTGACGTGCATACGGCCCTCGGCCAGGACCTCGTCGCGCACCTCGGACCCTTCCGGCTCGGGGACCCAGCCGAAGAGTTCGTACGTCCCCCGAGGCGGCTCCCCGAACAGTCCCTCCACCTCGGCGCACCGGCCCCAGGCGTGGTGCTCCGTCTCGATCAGCGTGAACCGCCCTCGTCGGCGGTGCTCCCGGTCCTCATGCACGGTGGGCATCATGCCGGACCGGGAGCGCCCGTGAATCAATTATTCGCGTCTTGCCGAGATGCCCTAAGGCTTGGGCGAGTTGACGGCGTTCGGCTCCTCGCCGTAGGCGGTCAGGAAGAGGTCGCGGAAGGAGTCCATGCGCCACACGGGGGCGTCGTCGCCGGGGCGGAGGCCGTCCGACCAGCCCCAGTCGTCGATGCGATCGAGGACCTTCGGGTCGCGGGCGAGGATGGTGACGGGTACGTCGTGGTCGGCGCCGTTGCCGCTGACGCTGGCCATGGGCTGGTGGTCGCCCAGGAAGACCAGGACGGTGTTCTCGTCGCCGTACTTCTCCACGTACTCCAGGAGGCTGCGCAGCGAGTACTGGACGGACTTGCCGTACTCCTCCTTGACCTTCACGGGGTCGGTGAACACGTCCGCCGGGTCCTTGCCCGCTTTCTGGATGCCCTTGAAGACGGAGCCGTCGCCGACCTCGTCCCAGCCGACCATCTCCGGCAGGGGCGCCCAGGGCTGGTGGCTGGAGGTCAGGATGATCTCCGACATCAGCGGCTTGTCGCCCTTCTTGGCGGCCTCCAGGCGCTGGAACGCGGTCAGGGTGTACTGGTCGGGCATGGTCGACCAGCTGAACTTCGGCCCCCGGTAGCCGAGATTTCGGGAGTCGTAGACCTGGTCGAAGCCGTAGAAGTCGCCTTCCGGCCAGTTGTACTGGACGCCCGGTACGACTCCGACCGTCCGCCAGGCGCCGGTCTTGTCGAAGGCGCCGGGCAGGGTGAACCGTTCGCCGGCAGTGACCGTGCGGTAGCGGCTCTGGTTGTCGATCCACAGGCCGGTCAGGAAGGTGGAGTGCCCGAGCCAGCTGCTCCCGCCGTACGTCGCGGAGGTCAGCCAGCCGCTCTTCGCGGCGAACCCGGCCGCGCGGAGGTCCGCGTCCGCCTTGTCGAGGGTCGAGGTCACGCCCGGCGCGATGGCCTCGTCCTCCAGCGCTGCCCGGCCGTAGCTCTCGATGAAGGTGAACATGACGTCCTTGCCGCGCAGCCCGGTCAGCAACCGGTCGGCGGGAACATCCGCGAACTTGTCCTGCTCTGCCTCCTTGGCGAACGCGGCCTCGTCCCGGATGGTCTCCTTCGCCCGGGCCCAGCGGTCCTGCACGAAACCGATCGTGTTCCTGGAGGCGAACGCCGTGTCCCCCAGGGGAGTCAGACCGACCGCCGCGCAGGTGATCCACACCGTTCCGGCGACGACCGTGCCCCGCATCGCCCGATCCCGGTGGCGGGCCAGGACGTTCGACAGCCGGACCACCGCCAGCGACGCGGCGACGAACAGCAGCACGACCAGCACCACCAGGCCGATCACCAGGAGCCGAGCGCCCGTGCCGCCCAGGGTGTCCCCCACATACGACTCGGCGTCGTCGAGCAGCCCCCAGTCGAGCACCACGTTGAAGCCGCGCCCGAGGAACTGGTTGTAGCCGATGTCGAGCGCCTTCACCACGATCAGCGCCGCCAGGAACACCCCGGTGAGCACCGACGCGACCAGTCTCGTGCGGCGCGGCAGGACCATCAGCACAGCCGCCCCGAGAATCGGCTCCACGGGTATGCGCACGAACTGCGGCGCCGTGAAGTACTCGACCTTGCCCGGCATCATCAGCGCGAAGAACACGAGGGCGGCGGCCAGCGCCGTGAGGCCCCACGACACGCTCCGCGCGGCGAGGGGGTACTTCCGCCGTAAGGCCGCCGGGTACGCCCGGATCCGCTGCCAACGGCCGCCGCGCTCACCGGCCTCGCCGACCTCATCGGTCTCACCGGCCTCATTGGTCTCACCGGCTTCATCAGCCTGACCGGCCTCGTCGGTCGGCGGCTTCGCGGCTCCTCCTTCTGCCTCGTCGGTCGACGGCTCGGCGGCCTCTGATTTCTCGTCCGTGTCGGGCAGTTGACTGGAGCGCGTGGAGAGCGACACGCGACGTTCCTTCCGTGCGAAGACCGCTGGCAGTGCGCCCATCTGTACGGGGGACCCGCGAGATCAGTTCAACGACCACGGGTAAGTTCATCGGTAAGGAACTGCCCCACGGCGTACGACCGGTAGTGGTAAGCTTCTCTCGGCACGTGTGTTTCGCCCGGTCCGGGCGCCGGTGCCGCTCTCTCATATCCTGAGATCTCTCCCGCTGAACCGCCCGTCGATTCCCGACCGGCCGTCAGCTTCTCCGCACCGCCTCGCGCCTGCGGCCGGGTGTGTGCTCTCTCTCCTCCCCCCTTCTCATGCGTTTTCCATGACGTCCTCGAAAGGACCTCCCCCATGACCACCACCACACTCGAACGCACTTCCACCCATCGGCAGCCCCCGGCCCGGATCACCGGCGTCCTGGAGATCGCACAGGGCGGGCAGGGACACCTGCGCGCCGAGATCGGGCTGTCCACCAGCTCGGATCCACAGGTTCCCGCCGCGCTGATCCGCCGGTACGGCCTGCGCAAGGGCGACACAGTCGAGGGCGTACGCGACGGCCGACGCGCCCTCACCGAGGTCGAGCGGATCAACGGCCGTACGCCCGAAGAGCTGCGCGGCCGCCCGCACTTCGGCGATCTCACCCCGCTGCACCCGCGCACGCGGCTGCGGCTCGAACACCGGGCGAGCGGTGTCACGGGCCGTCTGGTCGACCTGGTGGCACCGGTCGGCAAGGGCCAGCGCGGGCTGATCGTGGCGCCGCCCAAGACCGGCAAGACGGTGCTGCTCCAGCAGTTGGCCGCCGCGATCGCCGCCAACCACCCCGAGGCCCACCTCATGGTCGTCCTGGTCGACGAGCGGCCCGAGGAGGTGACCGACATGCGGCGCTCCGTGCGGGGCGAGGTGTACGCCTCTGCGTTCGACCGGTCCCCCAAGCAGCACATCGCGCTCGCCGAACTCGTCGTGGAGCGCGCCAAGCGGCTCGTCGAGCAGGGCGAGGACGTCGTGATCCTGCTGGACTCCCTGACCCGGCTGTGCCGGGCCCACAACAACGCGGCCGCCGCCGGTGGCCGCACCCTCAGCGGCGGTGTCGACGCCGCCGCGTTGCAGGGTCCGAAGCGGCTCTTCGGTGCCGCCCGGCTGACCGAGGAGGCCGGCTCCCTCACCATCCTCGCCACCACCCTGGTCGAGACCGGCTCCCGCGCCGACGACTTCTTCTTCGAGGAGCTCAAGGGCACCGGCAACATGGAGCTCCGCCTGGACCGCGCCCTCGCCGACCGGCGGGTCTTCCCCGCGGTCGACATCACCCCGTCCGGGACCCGCCGCGAGGAACTCCTGCTGACACCGGGCGAGTTGTTCGCCGTACGAGGGCTGCGGCGGGCCCTGCGCTCGCGTGAGGGCCAGGCGAACGTCGAGGCACTGCTGGAGCGGATGCGGGCCACGCCGGACAACGCGACGTTTCTTGGGCAGTTGTCGCGATAGAGCTCGGGGGTCAGGGTGCGTTGGCTGCTGTGGGTTCGTGTGTGGTTGCTCGCGCAGTTCCCCGCGCCCCTGAAAAGCAGGGGCTGCGCCCCATGCTTTTTACCCCCGCCGACCGCGGACACGCATCCACCGTGCGGCATCCGGGTGCTCGATCCGCTCGCTCGGCCCTGGCACCCGAGTCCAGCGCACGACCATTCCTACGTTTGCGGTATGACCATCGGATTCTCATCCCGCGTCGCCCTCTGTTGTTCCGCCCTCTGCGCGATCGGCGCGCTTGCCGTCGCGTCGAGCCCGCGGGGCGCCGGTCCCTCGGTCGGGTCGGCCGCGCTGGACGCCAAGGCCGTGCGGGAGCCGCCGCCGCTGTACCGGCCGGGGGTCCAGGTGCGGCCACGCCCCGGGGCGCCCGGGCTTCCCCGGGACGTCTCCGCGGTGGCGTGGCTGGTGGCCGACGCCCGCACCGGCGAGGTGCTCGCCTCGCACAACGCCCACCTCAGACTGCCGCCCGCCAGCACCCTGAAGACCCTGTTCGCGCTCACCGTCCTGCCGGAACTCCCGGCGGGCCTCAGACACACCGTCGAGCGCGAGGAACTGGCGGACCTCGGCGCGGGGAGCAGTCTGGTCGGCGTCAAGGAGAACCACACCTACCGCGTGGCCGACCTGTGGCGCGGTGTCTTCCTCAGCTCGGGCAACGACGCCGTACGGGTACTGGCCGCTCTCAACGGCGGCTGGCGGGCCACCGCCGAGCAGATGCAGGCCAAGGCCCGGGCCCTCGGTGCCCTCGACACCCGGGTCGTCTCACCCGACGGCTACGACGCTCCCGGTCAGGTGTCATCGGCGTACGACCTGGCGGTGTTCGGGCGGGCCGGACTGCGCAACGCGGAGTTCGCCGCGTACTGCGCCACGGTCACGGCGAAGTTCCCCGCGGGCGGCTCGTCGTACGACATCCGGAACACCAACCGGCTGCTCACGGGCGCGGGGGTCGCCCGCTATCCGGGGCTGATCGGCATCAAGAACGGCTACACCAGCAACGCGGGCAACACCCTGGTCGCCGCCGCCGAGCGAGGCGGACGCACCCTCGTCACCACGGTGCTGAAGCCCCGGGTGGGCGGCGGGCTCGCCGTGTACGAGGAGACCCGTTCGCTGCTCGACTGGGGTTTCCGTGCCGCCGGACGCGTCGAGCCCGTGGGCTCGCTGCTGCCGCCACGCCCGGCGGCGGCACCTCAGCCCGGCCCCGAGTCGGCGCCTCCCGTCCGTGAGAAGGAGGAGGTGACGGGTCCCGGTTGGCCGTCGGCGGGCGTGATCGTGGGCTCGGTCGCTGCCGGGTTGGCTGCGGCGGCCGTGGTGTTGTCCCTGCGGTTCAGGAAGGGAAGGTTCACCGGGGACTGACCGATGGGCAGCCACAGCAGCAGGCCGAGGGTGATCCACACATAGGCGTTGCTGCCGACGAAGCCGTCGATGCCGGACGCGCCGTCGAACCAGAGCCAGACGACGCTGCTGCACAGCACCACGTACAGGCACGCCGTGAGCGGCAGCAGCCGGCGATGTCTCAGCAGGACCGCGAAGGACGGCAGCAGCCAGACCAGATGGTGCACCCAGGTGATCGGGCTGACCAGGCACGCGGTCAGCCCGGTGACGGCGAACGCGGCGATCCAGTCGTCCGCGCGCACCGCCCTGCGTACCTGCCACGCCCACACGCCCAGCACCGCGAGCACCATCAACGCCCATACGGTGCGGCTGGGTTCGTCCGGTGCCACGAGGCGGGCCAGGACGCCTTGCAGCGACTGGTTGGAGACGTACTCGAGGCGGCCGATGCGGCTGGTGTCCCACAGTGCCTCGGTCCAGTAGAAGCGGGAGGCCTCCGGGGCGATCCAGGCCGCCGCCGCGGTGGCGGCCGCGGCGACGGCGGTCGCGAGCCCGGCGGCGCGCCACCGCCGGGCGAGCAGGAGCATGCCGATGAAGATGGCGGGCGTCAGCTTCACCGCCGCCGCCAGACCGATGCCGATACCGGCCCAGCGCCCCCGGCCGGTGGACAGCAGCCACGCGTCGAGGAGCACCAGGGCCAGGAGCATGAGGTTCACCTGGCCGAAGCTGAAGGTGTCCCGGACCGGTTCGAACACGGCGAGCACGCAGAACACGAGGGCCACGCCGAACCAGCGGAAGCTCCGCAGGCGCGGCCCTCCGAGGACGTACAGCACGGCCGCGAGCGACGCCAGATTGAGCAGCAGGCACAGCGCGACCGCGGTGCGCAGGTCGACCAGCGCCATCGGCAGCATGCTCACGGCCGCGAACGGCGGATAGGTGAACCCGTACATGGTGCCCGGCACGCGGTAGTCGTAGATCCGGCCGCCGTGGTGGACCCAGGTGTCGATCGTCCCGTGGTAGACGCGCAGGTCGAACCAGCCGCGCAGCAGGGGGACGGTCGCGGTGAAGACGGTGACGGCGATGACGAGGGCGAGTACCAGCAGGACGCGGGTGCGGTCGGTTCTGGGCGCCCTCATGCGGTCCGCTCCAGAACCGGGGTGGCCTGCGCGGCCTGGTGGGCCTGCCAGAGGACGACCACCGCGAGCACTCCCCCGCACACCGCCAGGGCGATCTGCTCGGAGTCCGCCGGGTACCCGCTCGGCAGCACGGCCAGCGCGAGCACCCCGCTGGCGGCGGCGATCCTGCGCTGCACGGAGGCGTCCCGTGCCGCCGCGGCGATGAGGAACAGCCCCCACAGGGCGTACCAGGGGCGTATCGCGGGGCCGAGCACGGCCACGACGGCCAGGCTGAGGCCGAGGGCGTAGACCGGGCCGGGTCTCAGGCGCAGCCATATGAAGAGGACGACGGCCAGGGTCACCAGCAGTCCGGCGGTACGCCAGGCCGGCAGGGCGAGCGGGGCGAGGTCGCTGCCCAGTTCGTGGAGCACGTTGCCGGTGACGCGGCCGAGGACGCTGGTCGGCGACCAGTTGTCCGGGGACACCGGGGTGCGCAGGGCGGCGATCCAGCCGTATCCCGTACCGGCCAGGGCGGTCGCCACGACCGTGGTGGCCGAAGCGACCGCCGCGGTCATCGCGGTCGTCCGTACCCAGTGGCTACGTCCGCGCATCACGACCACGGCCAGCAGTCCGAGCGCGGCGGGCGCCTTCACCAGCGCGGCGAGCGTCACGAGAACGGCGCCGAGGAGGTACCAGCGGCCCCGCGCCATCACCAGTCCGACGCCCAGCAGCCCGAGCATCATCGCGTCGTTGTGGGCACCGGCCACGAGGTGGAGCAGGACCAGCGGGTTGAGCGCGCCGAGCCAGAGCGCGACGGCCGGGTCGGCGCCGCTGTGCCGGGCCAGGCGGGGCAGCGCCACCGCCATCAGGGCCACGCCGAGCAGGGCGATCACGCGCATCCCGATGAGCCCTGCCGGTATCCGCCCCTCGGTGAGGCCGGAGAGCCCGGACGCCACGGCGAGGAAGACCGGGCCGTACGGCGTCGCCGTGTGCCGCCACATGGGCGCCACCTCGTCAGCGAGCGGTCCGCCGAGCCGGGCGGGCCCGTGCATGTAGACGTCGATGTGCGCGTCGACCATGGCGCCCTGGGCGAGGTAGCTGTACACGTCCCGGCTGAACAGCGGCGGCGCGAGCAGCAGGGGGGCCGCCCAGACGGCCAGAACGAGCAGCAGTGAGCGGGACGTCGGTGGTTCGGGGCCGCGTATCACCTTCCCCAACAGCGCCCAGGCGGCTATCAGCAGGACGACGCCGAAGTAAACACCGACCAGACCCAGCGCACCGCGCCCCGAGGTCGGCGAGAGCAGATCCTGGACGGGCAGGGCACCGGCGGTTTCACCTCCCAGGGCGAGAAAGGCGGATCCTGCCAGGCCAAGGGCCTGGCAGCGGCGAAGGTCGACGGGAAAAGCGATGGCCAACACTCTGTCACCATGTCAACGCGGGGTGGCGGGCAGGCAACATGATGCCCTCCGGACAGGAACCGCGACATGGCCAGGATGTGAGCAGTGGTTTGTCAGAAGACCGACAAACCCGTCAGTGTCGTGAACCGGTCCAGTGCCGCCACTCCCACCACCGAGTTGCCCCGCTCGTCCAGGCCCGGACTCCACACGCACAGCGTGCAGCGCCCCGGTACGACCGCGATGATGCCGCCGCCCACGCCGCTCTTGCCGGGCAGGCCCACGCGGTAGGCGAAGTCGCCGGCCGCGTCGTAGGTGCCGCAGGTCAGCATGACCGCGTTGACCTGCTTGGCCTGACTGCGGGTCAGCAGGCGGGTGCCGTCGGCGCGGACGCCGTGGCGGGCCAGGAAGGTGGTGGCGAGGGCCAGGTCGGCGCAGGAGGCGTTGAGGGAGCACTGACGGAAGTACTGGTCCAGGAGGGCCGGTACGGGGTTGTCGATGTTGCCGTAGGACGCCATGAAGTGGGCGAGGGCGGCGTTGCGGTCGCCGTGGGCGGACTCGGAGGCGGCGATCTCCTCGTCGAAGCCCAGGTCCGGGTTGCCGCTCTCCGCGCGGAGGAAGGACAGCATCTCGCCGGCCGCGTCGCCGGTACGGGTCTGGAGGCGGTCGGTGACGACCAGGGCGCCCGCGTTGATGAACGGGTTGCGCGGGATTCCGTTCTCGTACTCCAACTGGACCAGGGAGTTGAAGGGGTTGCCGGAGGGTTCGCGGCCGACGTGTTCCCAGAGTTCGTCGCCCTCGCGGGCCAGGTCGAGGGCGAGGGTGAAGACCTTGGTGATGGACTGCGTGGAGAACGGCTCCCGCCAGTCCCCCACGCCGTACACCGTGCCGTCGAGTTCCGCGACGGCCATCCCGAAACGGCGGGGGTCGCGGGCCGCGAGCGCCGGGATGTAGTCGGCGGGACGGCCGCGGCCCGGGGTCCGTTCCATCTCCTCGGCGATGCGTTCCAGGACCGGCTGGAAGGTGAGGGACGACGTCGTTGTCATGATCACCATTGTGCCTCCGAGCCGGTCCTGGTCGCGTCGTGGCAGGTCAGGCCGCGGGTACACCGCTGCCGGCGAGTACCTCCGGCTTCAGCAGCTGCTGGAGGCGTTCGGCGGGCAACAGGCCCTTCTCCTGGACGAGTTCGGCGACGCCGCGGCCGGTGGCGAGGGCCTCCTTGGCGATGTCGGTGGCCGCCGTGTAGCCGATGTGCGGGTTGAGGGCGGTGACCAGGCCGATGGAGTTCTCCACGGCCGCGCGCAGTTCCTCCTCGTTGGCGGTGATGCCGTCGACGCAGCGCTCGGCGAGGGTGAGGCAGGCGGCGCGCAGATGGGTGATCGACTCCGACAGGGAGTGCAGGATGATCGGTTCGAAGGCGTTGAGCTGGAGCTGTCCGGCCTCCGCCGCCATGGTGATGGCGACGTCGTTGCCGATCACCTCGAAGGCCACCTGGTTGACGACCTCGGGAATCACCGGGTTGACCTTGCCCGGCATGATGGACGAACCAGCCTGCACCGGCGGCAGGTTGATCTCGTTGAGTCCCGCGCGCGGCCCGGAGGAGAGCAGGCGCAGGTCGTTGCAGCTCTTGGAGAGCTTGACGGCGATGCGCTTGAGCACGCCCGACATCTGCACGAAGGCACCGCAGTCCTGGGTGGCCTCGACAAGGTTGGCGGCGGTCACCAGCGGCAGCCCCGTGATCTCGGCGAGATGCCGTCGCGCCGACTCGGCGTACCCGGCGGGGGCGTTCAGGCCCGTGCCGATCGCGGTGGCGCCGAGGTTGATCTCGTGGACCAGTTCCACGGCCTCGGCGAGGCGGCTGCGGTCCTCGTCGAGCATCACCGCGTACGCCGAGAACTCCTGCCCCAGCGTCATCGGCACGGCGTCCTGGAGCTGGGTGCGTCCCATCTTCAGCACGTCGCGGAACTCGACGGCCTTGCGGGCGAAGGAGTCCTGGAGCACCGCCATCGCCTTCAGCAGCTCGCGCACGGCGTAGACGGTCGCGATCTTGACGGCGGTCGGGTAGACGTCGTTGGTGGACTGGCCGAGGTTGACGTCCTCGTTGGGGTGCAGGTGCTCGTACTGGCCCCTCTCGTGGCCCAGCAGCTCCAACGCCCGGTTCGCGACGACCTCGTTGGCGTTCATGTTGGTGGAGGTGCCGGCACCTCCCTGCACGACGTCGACGACGAACTGGTCGTGCAGCTTGCCCTCCCGGATCTCCCGGCAGACCTCGATGATCGCGGCCGCCTTCTCGGGGGCGAGCAGACCGAGTTCCTCGTTGGCGCGGGCGGCGGCCTCCTTGACGGCCGCCAGGGCGTCGATCAGGTGCGGGTAGGTCGAGATCGGGGTGCCGGTGATGGGGAAGTTCTCCGTGGCGCGCAGGGTGTGGACCCCCCAGTACGCGTCGGCGGGGACGTCGCGGTCTCCGAGCAGATCGTGTTCGCTACGGGTGGCTGCGGCGGCGGTCATGGCGGGGTGGGCCTTCTTTCCGTGAGGGTGCGGGTGGGGCGAGCAGGGTGTGCGGCGGCTTGTGCGGTTTTTTGCCGCCCCCGCCGCCCCTACCCGTCCCGTCTCCAGGGGGCGGCTGCCCCTTCGGCCCCGCTGCGCCTGAGAGCTCGGGGGGTGCGGTTTGTATGGCGGGTGCGGGTTGTCGTTGGTTGCTTGCGCAGGTCCCCGCGCCCCCAGGGGCGCGGGGGCGGCGGGGGCGAAAACGGCTTCGGTACGGCTACTGGCGCGGCAGTGGGTCGAGCGCGCGGACCGGGCGGACCTGGCCGACCGGGTGGCCGCCGCCCAGGAGGGGCTCGCCGGCGAACTCGGCGAGAGCCACGGGGTCGACGTCGGCCCGGACGAGCGCGGCGGCGGTCACCGGGACGCGCGCCCGGTTCGCCCCGTCCGCGATCTTCACGGCGACGGCCCGGCCGTCGGGGAGCGCGGCGACCTGCACGCCCTCGAAACCGTCCTTGCTGAGCAGGCCGGGCACGGCCCGCATCAGCGCGGCCACGTCGCGCCCGGCGCCGGACGCCAGCTCGGGGTGGTCGCGCATGGCGTCGGCGACCGCCCGCTCGGGCGTGCCCTCGGCGGCGGTGGTGATGCGGGCGAGGGCACGGGCCAGGCCGTGCAGGGAGACGGAGAAGAGAGGCGCGCCGCAGCCGTCGACGGTCACCTGGGCGATGGCCTGCCCGGTCATGTCCTCGACTATCTCGGCGATGGCCTGCTGCAGCGGGTGCGCCGGGTCGAGGTAGTCGTCGAGCGACCAGCCGTTCAGCTTGCACGTGTAGAGCATCGCCGCGTGCTTGCCGGAGCAGTTCTGCGCGAGGCGGGAAGGCCCGCGCCGGTCCCGTATCCACGCGTCGCGGACGGCGGGGTCGTACGGCATGTCCGTGACGTTGCGCAGGTCGCCCTCCGTGACCCCGGCGAGTTCCAGGATGCGCCGGGTTCCGGCGAGGTGGCGTTCCTCGCCGGAGTGGCTGGCGGCGGTCAGCGACAGCAGTTCGCCGTCCAGGGGCAGTCCGGCGCGCAGCATCGCCACGGCCTGGACCGGCTTGAGCGCCGACCGGGGGTAGAACGCCGCCTCGATGTCGCCGAGTTGGAGTTCCACCTCCCCGTCGGCACCCAGCACCACGACGGAGCCGTAGTGGATGCCCTCGATGACACCTCCGCGTACGAGGTGCGCGACGGGGGCGTGGAGCGGTTCCCGGATCGCGGGGGCCGCGGCCACCGGAGCCGCAGGGATCGCCGCAGCGCCGGTGGTCGTGGGGTCGTACATCACTGCCTGGTTCACGCATCCGCTCCGGTCGAGTTCCGGGCGGCCCGGCGGCGTATACCGAACCAGCCCACCACGAGTGCTCCCACGATCAGCGGGATGCACAGCACCGTCGTGCGGCCGGCGCCGCCGTCGGCGTACATGAGGACCAGCACGGACGCGAGGAAGAACAGCGTCACGAGTTCGGTCCAGGGGGAGCCCGGGAGCTGGTAGCTCGGCCGGGTCAGTTCGCCCTTCTGTGTCTTCTGCCAGAAGAGCAGATGGCAAATCATGATCATGCCCCAGGTGCAGATGATGCCGATCGCGGCGAAGTTGAGGACGATCTCGAAGGCGTCGGCGGGGACGAAGGCGTTCAGCCCGACACCGAGGACACAGATACCGCTGGTGAGCAGGATGCCGCCGTACGGGACCTGGCTGCGGCTCATCACCGAGGTGAACTTCGGTGCGGAGCCGGACATCGCCATCGAGCGCAGGATGCGGCCGGTGGAGTACAGGCCGGAGTTGAGCGACGACATGGCGGCGGTGAGCACGACCAGGTTCATGACGCCGCCCGCCGCCGGGACACCGATGTTGGAGAGCACGGTGACGAACGGGCTCTCGTCCTTCGAGTACGCGGACCAGGGCAGCAGCATCGACAGCAGGACGACCGAGCCGACGTAGAACAGGCCCACGCGCCACATGATCGAGTTGATGGCCTTCGGCATGATCTGCTCGGGGTTCTCGGTCTCACCGGCGGCGACACCGACCAGCTCGACGGAGGCGTAGGCGAAGACGACGCCCTGGATGATCAGCAGCATGGGCAGCAGCCCGTTGGGGAAGACGCCGCCGTTGTCGGTGATCAGGGACGGGCCGGGGGTGGTGTCACCGACCTCGTGCTGGGTGACCAGCAGGAAGATGCCGATGCACATGAAGACGACGAGCGCTCCGACCTTGATGATCGCGAACCAGAACTCCAGTTCGCCGAACATCTTCACCGAGATCAGGTTCACGGTGAGGACCACCGCGAGCGCGATCAGCGCGATCACCCACTGCGGGATGTCGGAGAACATGCCCCAGTAGTGGGTGTAGACGGCGACGGCCGTGATGTCGGCGATACCGGTGGTGGCCCAGTTCAGGAAGTACATCCAGCCGGCCGTGTACGCGCCCTTCTCCCCGAGGAACTCACGGGCGTAGGACACGAACGCGCCGGACGAGGGCCGGTACAGGACCAGTTCGCCGAGGGCGCGGACGACGAGGAAGGCGAAGACGCCGCAGACGGCGTACGCGATGAAGAGGGAGGGGCCGGCGTCGGCGAGCCGGCCGCCGGCGCCGAGGAAGAGGCCGGTGCCGATCGCGCCGCCGATGGCGATCATATTGACGTGCCGGGCCTTGAGGGACTTGCTGTAGCCCTGGTCGCCCGCGTCGACATGGGGTGCGGCCGGTGTGCGCGTCTCGTCTTTGAGGTGCTGCTCGCTCACGCCTCGGGTCCGCCTTCCGTGGGGGTGTCCGTGCGTGGGGAACGCACGATGTGGGTGAGGGTGGTCTCGACGCGGTCGAGGTGGTGGGACATGGCCTCCACCGCGTCGTGTTCGGAACCGTCGATCAGCGCCTCGACGATGGCCCGGTGCTCGCGATTGGACTGCTCGCGCCGGCCGCCCAGTTCGTTGAGGAAGGCCGACTGACGCGCCAGTGCGTCCCGGATCTCCTCGATGACCCGGCGGAACACCGGGTTTTGGGCGGCCTCGGCCACGGCCAGGTGGAACAGCGTGTCCATCGCGACCCAGGCGGTGGTGTCGGTCTCCCGCTCCATCCGGTCCAGGAGGTGGGCCAGATGGTCCAGGTTCTCGGGGGTGCGGCGCGCCGCCGCGTACCCGGCGACCGGGATCTCCACATGGCGGCGTACTTCGAGCAGGTCGCTGGCCGCGTAGTCGCCGAAGGTGGGGTCCTCGACGGTGTTCGCGATCACGAAGGTGCCCTTGCCGGTACGGGACTGGGTCAGGCCCATCACCTGCAGGGCGCGCAGCGCCTCACGGAGCACCGGACGGCTCACTTCGAGCTGCCGGCACAGCTCCGCCTCGGAGGGGAGCTTCTCGCCGATGGCGTACTTGCCGCGCTCGATGGCGCCGCGAAGGTGGGTGAGCACCGCTTCCATGGCGCTGACGCGCCGGGGTGCCGAGCCACCTGTCTGGCTGTCTGACAGGTTCACGGGGGTGATCCTGCGGGTGACGGGAGGGGGCTGTCAAGGGGGCGCGGGTTCGATCTTCGGGCTGGTGGGCGTGGTGGATCACTCCGGTGGCGCGGGGCTCACGCCCAGAGGGCCTCCGCCAGCGCCATCCCCACAAAAGCCGCGCCCAGCCCGGCCACCACGCTCGCGACGACGTTGGCGACGGCGTGGAAGCGCGCGCCGTCCTGGGCGAGGCGCAGGGTCTCGTACGAGAAGGTCGAGTACGTGGTGAGCGCCCCGCACAGGCCGGTGCCGAGCAGAAGTTGCAGATGGGACGTGGCGGCACCGGCGGTCACAGCGCCGGTGAGGACGCCGAGGGCCAGGGATCCGGCGACGTTCACGGTGAACGTGCCCCAGGGGAAGACCGTGTCGTGGCGGGACTGCACGACACGGTCGGTGAGGTAGCGCAGCGGCGCGCCGACCATTCCGCCGACGATGACGAGGAGCCAGTTCACGACGATGCTTCGCCCTTCGCGTTCGTGACGACGACCTCGCATGGATCGAGGGTGACGAGCCCCTCGGTGACCAGTTCGTCCAACTGCGGCAGGAACGCCCGTACGCGCTCCTCGGCGTCCACGACGATCACCGCGACCGGCAGTTCCTCGCTGAGCGAGAGCAGCCGTGAGGTGTGGACGACCGAGGAGGCGCCGAAGCCCTCGATGCCCCGGAAGACGCTGGCGCCCGCGAGGCCGGCGGCGTGCGCCCGGTGCACGATCTCGCTGTACAGCGGCTTGTGGTGCCAGGTGTCGTGCTCGCCGATCAGGACGGTGAGGCGGAGGGCGGGGCCGGTGAGCGGTGTCCGTTCGGGTTTGGTCATCGTCGCCTCCCTGTGAGGGCCAGGCGGGCTGTCGTCGCCGCCAGCCAGACCGCCGTGAGGGCGGCGAGGAGGGTGGCGGCGAGGTAGGCGAGGGCGGTGCGGGGGTGGCCGTCCTCGACCAGCCGCTGGATGTCGATGGCGTAGGTCGAGAAAGTGGTGAAGCCGCCGAGCACTCCGGTGCCGAAGAAGGGCCGTACCAGGCGGTGGGCGGCCCAGATGTCCATGATCACGACCATGAAGAGGCCGATCACGAAGCAGCCGACGACGTTCACCCAGAATGTGGTCCAGGGGAAGGCGCCGGACTGCGTGGGCCACAGCAGCGACGCGCCGTAGCGGGCCGCCGCGCCGATGCCGCCGCCGAGGGCGACAACCGCGACGACGGGTGCCTGGCCCTGCCAGGGGGAATGCCTCGCCGACCGGCGGGCGACGACTGCGGGGGGACGGTGGGCCTCGACCTCGTCGGGGTGCGGGACTGTCATGTGCGTAGGTCTCCTCCTCGCGCCCCACCACCGCGCCGCGAGGCGGATCACGGCTGATCAACAGCGTAACCCCGGGCCTGCCGGGCCCGCACACCCCCCGGCGCCGGACGTCGGCCCTGGCTCACCCGGCCTCCCGGGCAGCTCGCACACCGCGACCCGCGCTCCCACCAAGCCCCCGTGACCTCGGGTTATGGTGACCGCCACCGAACAGGGAGGAGCACCGTGCCCGCTCGCCCCGGCCTGCTGTACGTGACCGATCCGGCCTACCCGGCTCGTGGGCGGCGCTACGGCGACGAGGACATCTTCCTGACCTCGCGGTTGCGCGCGGAGTTCGACATCGCCCTGTGCCACCCGCTGGACGCGGCGGCGCTCATGGACCGTTTCGACGCCGTCGTGGTGCGCAACAGCGGGCCCGTACTGCACTACCAGCGGGAGTACGACGCCTTCCGCGACCGGGCGGCGGCGCGCGGCACCCTCGTCTACAACCCGCTGACCGGCCGGGCCGACATGGTCGGCAAGCAGTATCTGTCGGACCTGACCGAGTCCGGATACCCGGTCATCCCCACCGTCGACCGGCCCGAGGACCTGGGGCGGCTGCCGGAGGCCGTCTCGTACGCGGTCAAGCCGAAGGCCGGTGCGGACTCCATAGGGCTGAGTTTTGTGACTCGGGCGGAGCTGGAGGGCCTGACCTGGGATGACGTCCTGGTCCAGCCGCGCGTCGACTTCCGCTACGAGGTGTCCTTCTACTACATCGACGACACCTTCCAGTACGCCCTCCACGCCCCCGATCCCGACCGGCGCTGGGTCCTGGAGCCCTACGATGCCTCGGCGGCCGACCTCGACTTCGCCCGGCGTTTCATCGACTGGAACACCCTCGCCCACGGCATCCAGCGGGTGGACGCCTGCCGTACCCGAGAGGGCGAGCTGCTGCTGGTGGAGCTGGAGGACCTCAACCCGTATCTGTCCCTGGACCGTGTGCCCGAGCCGGTCCAGGACAGGTTCGTCGCGGCCATGGCCGCCTCGCTGCACGGTTTCCTGGACGCTGCCGGCGCCTGAACGGCCGAAGGGCCCGTGCGTCGAGACGTACGGGCCCTTCTTCACTCACCGGTTCGATCGTCAGCGGTGGCTGAACCACGCCATCGCCGGGAGCGCCCGGTCGTCGTAGCCGAACAGGGCCTGGTTCTCCCAGCCGTTGCCGGAGGAGGCATCGGTGGGGTCCCAGCCGTTGTCCGTGACGGCGGTCCAGGTGGACTCCCCCCTGACGGCACTGCGCCGGTCGGGCCGCCGGGTCCCCGAGGACGCGTCCGTCGGCGGCTTCGACGACTCCACCGCGGCGACGGAGTCCACCCCCGCCCTCACCACGATCCGCCAGCCCTGCGACCGCATCAGCAACGAGATGGTGCGGGTGCTGCCGGCGCAGATCGGCGGCGAGGACCCGGCGGCGGTGATCCATCCGACGGAGCTGGTACGACGGGAGTTGACCTGACCCACAGGTCTCCTCCCGGAGCTTCCGGTCATCCTCCGAACGGTTGTCCGCACGGCCCGCCGAAGGGCACGTCGCGACCGGGTCGAAAGGCCGCACGGGGGTACTCGGCGGGCGCCGGTCCCGCATTCGGTTGGACACTGGAGTGCGGCCGGATGTGTACCGGTGGACGAGACCAGGACGCGACTGCCATGAACAGTGACACGAACTCCAGGGACACGGCGAACGTCGTGTCCACCCACTCCGTGTTCGGCGCCCCTTGCTGGGTGAGTCTCACCAGCCGGGACGTGCCGGCCACGGAGAAGTTCTACTCGGCCGTGCTGGGCTGGAAATGGCGCACGGGCAAACTCGGCGATCACTTCCGTATCGCGCTGGCGGACGGTGTGCCGGTGGCCGGGATCGCCGGGGTGGCGGTCCTGTGGCAGATGGCGGTCGCCTGGACGCCGTACTTCGCGGTGTCCGACGCGGACGCGGCGGCGTCCCGGGCCAGGGAGCGCGGCGGCACGGTCGCCGTCGGCCCCCTCTCCTTCCCTCCCGGACGGGCGGCCCTGCTGGCCGACCGGCACGGGGCCACCTTCGGGATCTGGGAGGGCGAGCTCTTCACGGACTGGGAGGCCTGGCGCAAGGCCGCCCCCGCCTTCGTCAGACTCCACACCCGGGACGCCTTCGACGCCGCCATCTTCTACGGCGAGGTCCTTGAGTGGGCCTCCGAGAAGCCCGGCTGCTGTGAGGTCCGCTACGAGGCGAACGAGGTCGTGCTGCGTTCCCAGGGCACGGTCGTGGCCCGGATCAGCTCCGGGGCGCTGGAGGCGGCGCCCGATCCCACGATCCGGCCCCACTGGCAGATCCACTTCTCGGTCTCCGACGTGGCGGCCGGTGTGGAAGCCGCCCAGCACCACGGCGGAACCGTCCTCATGCAGAACACGGACGAGGCGCGGCTGCGCGATCCGGACGGCGCCCAGTTCACGATCACCTCACGCGCCGAACACTGACCGCGGCAGCTACGAGCTACGGGGCCGCGGGCCGCCGTACGGACGAGTAGAGCGCCTGCTTCTCCCCCAGCGGCTGGTCGGCGACATGTCCGCGCCACAGCACCAGGCCGTGGCGCCGTTCCCAGTACGCCGCGTATGCCCCGGTGACCATCCGCACCGGCACGAACAGCAACGGCCAGAACACCGCCAGGGGCTCCCAGGCCAGGGCGACGACCAGGCCGGCCACGACCAGGAAGCCGACGAAGCCCCAGCCGAAGCTGCGGCGGAGGGATTCCCCGGGGGTGGGCAGGACGGACTCGGGGTCCGTCAGTGGAAGGGCAGTCTCGAAGTCGCGTTTCTCGCTGCCCGGCCAGCCGACGGTGCAGGACAACAGCCCGGAGATCACCAGGACGAGCGCGAGGGCGGCCCCCGCCCGCCAGAGCTCCGCATCGGACTCGGGCACATCACGCAGCCCGAACACGACCGGCACGGTCACGCACAGGGCGACCGCGGCCTCTGCAGCAGTGATCAACTGGTGGTGGACATACCTGACCACGGTTCTCCCCCTTCGCACCCGGCTCCCCGCGGCCGGACGCACTCCCGCTATGCCCGCTGCCCGCGCGGCACACCCCGTTCCGGAACAGATGTTCGCCGCTCGTTCACCCCTCCCCGGGTCCGCCGCGACAACAGCACAAGACCACGGGCCGCCACGACGACCTCCGCGCCCGCCTTGTACTCCGACTCGTCCGGGCCCTCCTCCGGCTCGGCGGCCGTGTCGATACGGGTCGTCCAGCGCTCGCCGTACGCGGTGCCGGGCAGACGGAACGGCATGGGCTCCCAGTGACTGTTCAGCAGGAGGAGGAAGGAGTCGTCGACGACGGGGCGGCCGCACGGGTCGGGCTCGGCGATGGCGTCGCCGTTGAGGAACACGCCGACGGAGTGGGCGTCGGGGCGGTCCCAGTCGGCTTCGGTCATCTCACGGGCGTCCGGCCGCAGCCACGCCAGGTCGGGCAGCGGCTGGTCCGCGTGGGTCGCCGTGTCGCCGCGGAAGAAGCGACGGCGCCGCAGTACGGGGTGGGCGGCGCGCAGGGCGATGAGCCGGCGGGTGAAGTCCAGCAGGGCGTGCTGCTCCTCGTCGAGCCGCCAGTCGATCCACGAGACCTCGTTGTCCTGGCAGTAGGCGTTGTTGTTGCCGCGCTGGGTGCGGCCCAGTTCGTCGCCGTGGCAGAGCATCGGGATGCCCTGGGAGAGCAGCAGGGTGGCGAGGAGGTTGCGCTGCTGGCGGGCGCGGAGCGCGAGGACGCGTGGGTCGGCGGTGGGGCCTTCGGCGCCGCAGTTCCAGGAGCGGTTGACGCTCTCGCCGTCCCGGTTGCCCTCTCCGTTGGCCTTGTTGTGCTTGTCGTCGTAGGAGACGAGGTCGCGCAGGGTGAAACCGTCGTGCGCGGTGACGAAGTTGACGCTGGCGCGCGGTCGGCGCCGGCTGTGTTCGTACAGGTCGGCGGAGCCGGTCAGCCGGAGGGCGAACTCGCCGAGCATGTGCGGCTGGCCACGCCAGAAGTCCCGTACCGTGTCCCGGTACTTGCCGTTCCACTCCGACCACAACGGCGGGAAGTTGCCCACCTGGTAGCCGCCCTCGCCCACGTCCCACGGCTCGGCGATCAGCTTGACGCGGCTGATCACCGGGTCCTGCTGGATCAGGTCGAAGAACGCCGACAGCCGGTCCACTTCATGGAACTGCCGGGCCAGCGTGGCGGCGAGGTCGAAGCGGAATCCGTCGACGTGCATCTCGGTGACCCAGTAGCGCAGTGAGTCCATGATCAGCTGGAGCACGTACGGGTGCCGCATCAGCAGACTGTTCCCGGTGCCGGTGGTGTCGTAGTAGTGGGCCCAGTCGCCGTCCACCAGACGGTAGTACGAGGCGTTGTCGATGCCCCGGAAGGAAAGGGTGGGGCCCTTCTCGTTGCCCTCGGCGGTGTGGTTGTAGACCACGTCGAGGATCACTTCGAGACCGGCCGCGTGCAGCGCCTTGACCATCGACTTGAACTCGGTGACCTGTTCGCCCCGGGTGCCCTGGGCGGCGTAGGCGTTGTGCGGCGCGAAGAAGCCGATCGTGTTGTAGCCCCAGTAGTTGACGAGGCCCCGGTCCTGGAGAACACCGTCCTGCACGAACTGGTGCACCGGCATGAGCTCGATCGCGGTCACGCCGAGCGAGGTGAGGTGCTCGACGACCGCGGGATGCGCCAACCCGGCATAGGTGCCGCGCAGTTCGGCGGGGACGTCCGGGTGGGTGCGGGTGAGGCCGCGCACGTGGGCCTCGTAGACGACCGTGTCGGCGTACGGGCGCCGGGGCGGGCGGTCGTCGCCCCAGTCGAAGAAGGGGTCGGTGACCACGCCGAGCATGGTGTGGCCGGCGCTGTCGGCGCCGGGTTCGTAGAGCGAACGGTGGTTGTCGACCTGGCCGTCCACGGCTGTGGTGTACGGGTCGAGGAGCAGCTTCGCCGGATCGCAACGGTGGCCGGCGGCCGGGTCCCAGGGGCCGTGCACGCGGTAGCCGTAGCGCTGTCCCGGGCCGACGCCGGGGAGATGAGCATGCCAGACGAAGCCGTCGACCTCGGTCAGCGGGACGGTGCGATGGCCGCCGTCGTCGTCGACGAGGACGAGCTCGACGTGTTCGGCGACCTCGCTGAACAGCGCGAAGTTGGTGCCCATGCCGTCGAAGGCCGCACCCAGCGGGTAGGGGTGCCCGCTCCACACGGGCACCTCTTCCTCGCGGTTCTCGCGCTTCTCCTGCATCTCGTGCATCTCGCGCTTGTCGTGCTTGTCGTGCTTGTCGTGCTTCTCGTGCTTGTCGTGCGGCGGCCGCGCGGGCGTAGCTTTGTCTGCCCGCGCGGCCGCCTTGCCGGTGGGACGCGCGGACCCTCTCCTGCCGGGTCGCGCGCGCCCGTTCCTCTTCGCCCGCCCGGTCACCGCGCGGCGTCGCAGGCGCTCGACGCGGTCGGCTGCGTGCCCGCCGCCCGGCTCGGCCTCGCGGCCGCCTCCGTGTTCGGCGCTGCACTCGGCGCCCCGCTCGGTGCCTCGCTCAGCGAGCCGGCGAGGGCGGCGACCGGTACCTCGCGGGGCACCTGGAGCACCTCCCGCAGTGTCGGCTCGGGCTTCGTCGGGACGAGCGGGACACTCTGGTCGACCGGTGCCCGCTGGGTGAACCAGATGACCGTGCTGCCGGTGTCCGTGGCGCAGGCGCCCCAGCCGTCGCTGAGCGCCGCGATGCGGGTCAGGCAGGGGCGCAGCTCCCGGTCCGGGCGCAGCTCGCGGTCGTTCTCCCCGACAGCGGCGATCAGGTGATGGCCGTTCCACCACATCTCGATCGAGGTGTTCTTGTCCGTCGCGTGCTCGTCGATCGCCCGCAGCAGCAGTTCGGCGCTGTGGCAGACGGGCTCGACGAGGGTCTCCAGATCCCAGAACCGGAGGTGAGCGGCCAGGATGCGGCTGACCTGTCCGACCCGTTCCGGACTGACTTCCACGTCGAGGTGGTAGTAGCTAGGCACTGCGGTCTTCATCGTCGTTGGCTCCTCACCGGCGAAGCTCCCGCCTCTGCTCGCTCCCGCGGAACGAGCCCCGGATCGTCCCCACGGACGAGGCCCGAGCACGAGGCGTGAGCACCGATCACTCCTGAGTAGCTCAAGAGTGAGAGTGCTACGCCATTCGTGCAACACGAGCCCCTCCCGAAGTAGTTGAAGCACCAACAAGACGCTCGGTCGTCACCCGTGCACCATGAGTGAAGGCATTCGGCCGCACGAGGCGCCGATGCCACTCAGCGCACGACCTCCCCAGGGAAGCGTGCTCCGTCGAGGGTGCCGGGAGGTGACCAGCACATGTTGCTGCCGGCCAAGAACGAGGTGGCCAGGCATCTGCGGCGTTACCGCATGTGGGAACGCCTGATGCTCGCGTCCCCCGCCGACCGCGCGGCCCGGGAGCACTTCGAGGACTCGGGCTACACACTGTGCGTGCTGATGGGCAAACGCTGTGCCCGCGAAGCCGTCACGGCCGCCGAGCGATACCTCAAGGAACAGTCCGGCCAGCGCCGCAAGAACCAGGCCGCCAGACGCGGTCCACCGTCCGGCCGGTCTTCCGCCGCAGGGCGGTAGGACCCGTATCGGCACCCGTTCGGCGCAATTCCCATCCCGAGCACGGCGGAGGTGAGACCCATGAGCCAGACCCCGGCCATCGGCCGTATCCCCATCAGGGACGTCCGCCCGCTCGTCGAGTGCGGCAGACGCCCCGCGAAGGCGGTGGTGGGCGAGACCTTCGAGGTCACCGCCACACTCTTCCGGGAAGGGCACGGTGTGGTCGCCGCCAACGTCGTGCTCAAGGACCCGGAGGGCCGCCCGGCCCCGTGGACCCCGATGCGCGAACTGACCCGCGGCACCGACCGCTGGGGCGCCTGTGTCACCCCGACCTCGGTCGGCCGGTGGACCTACCGGGTCGAGGCCTGGGGCGACCCGGTGGCCACCTGGCGGCACCACGCCCAGATCAAGATCCCGGCCGGCATCGACACCGAGCTGGTCCTGGAGGATCCGGGGTGTGGAGCTGAACCATGTCCTGGTCGCCGACGGGCAGTTGGACGACGCGTTCCTGGAGTCGCTGGTGGACCGCGTACTGCTCCCGGTGCTCGCGGCCGGGCGGGAGGGTGCACGATGAAGATCAGCGTTGATCTGAACCACTGCGCGGGCTACGGGCAGTGTGTGTTCGCCGCCCCCGACGCCTTCACCCTGCACGGTGCCGAAGCCCTGACCTACGTGCCGAACCCGCCCGACGAGATGCGGGAACAGCTCGTGCGCGCCCAGGTGGCCTGCCCCGTCCAGGCCATCACCCTCGGTGTCGAGGACGCGGAGGCGTCGGCGGCGACCAGTGCGCGCCAGGACCCTCATGTGGTCGTGGTCGGGGCGTCGCTGGCCGGGTTGAAGACCGCCGAGTCGCTGCGTGAGGCGGGCTTCACAGGGCGGCTGACGATCATCGGGGACGAGCCGCACCGTCCGTATGACCGGCCGCCGCTGACCAAGGCGTGCGTGAGTGAGAAGCTGCCCCCGGACCGCCTGGAACTGCCGGTCACCCAGACCCTGGACGCCGACTTCCGCCTCGGGGTGGCAGCCGTCGCCCTGGACACCGGCCGCCGCCTGGTGCGCCTCGCGGACGGCAGCAGCATCGGCTACGACACCGTCGTGATCGCCACCGGCACCCGGGCCCGTCCCTTCCCCGGAGGCGCCGCCGACGGCATCACCGGCATCCTCACCGTCCGCACCCGCGACGACGCCGTCGAACTCCAGCGCCGCCTGGCCCTGCAGCCACGCCGGGTGGCCGTGATCGGCGCCGGCTTCCTCGGCGGTGAGCTGGCCTCCGGCTGCCGGGAACTCGGTCTGGACGTCACCCTCGTCGAAGCCCAGCACACCCCGTTGCAGGGGCCCTTGGGCAGCGTGGTCGGCTCCGCGGTCGCCGACCTGGCCCGCGGCAAGGGCGTCGACCTGCGCCTGGCCACCACCGTCCAGGGCTTCGAAGCCGACGAGACCGGTGCGCTGCGGCAGGTCCGCCTGTCCGACGGCACCACCGTCGACGCGGACCTCGCCGTCGTCGCCATGGGAGCCCAGCGCAACGTCGAATGGCTCGACGGCTCCGGCGTACTCGCCGACGCCGGCGGGGTGCGGTGCGACGACCACTGCCGCGCCCTCGACGAGCAGGGCGAGATCGTGCCGGACGTGTACGTGGCCGGCGACGTCGCCGCCGCCCCGCACCCCGTCCTGCCCGGCCGTCTGCTGTCGGTGGAGCACTGGAGTAACGCCCGCACCCAGGCCGAGACGGTCGCCCGCAACATCACCCGCCGAGACGGCCAGGACCCGGTCCCCCACACCGGCCTGCCGTCCTTCTGGTCCAGCCAGTTCGGCGTGAACATCAAGGGCGTCGGCCACCCCGGCATCGCCGACCGCGTCGAGATCGTCCAGGGCGCGCTCGGTGAGGCTTCCTTCAGCGTGCTGTACGGGCGCGGCGACCGCACTGTCGCGGCGGTCACCTTCGACAACGGGCGGCACCTGCCCTACTACGAGTCCCTCGTCCGCGAAGGCGCGCCGTTCCCGGCCGGGTTCTCCGCCTGCGACGACAACACCTCCCACGCCGTCCATCCGGTCGGCCGCTGAGCAACTCCCCCGAAGACCCGCACATACCGGAAGTGAGGAACGGCCTCATGGCATCCACCCTGTTCAAGCAGATCCTCCACCCCGACAGCCGTGCCCATCCCTGGGACCTGTACGCCGAGCTGCGTAAGGAAGCGGTCTCCGTGCAGGACGACGGCACCTATGTGGTCAGCCGGTACGAGGACGTGAAAGCGCTGCTGAGCGACCCGCGCATCTCCTCGGACGTCGGCAAGGCGACCCCCGGCACCCGGATGACCGTCAACGTGCCGACCCCCGGAACGGCCCCGACGTTCATCATCCGCGACAACCCCGAGCACGACCGGCTGCGCGGGCTGACCATGCGCCACTTCGGCCCGCCCGCGCGCCCCGGCGGTGTGGAGGATTACCGGCCGATGGTGGAGCGGCTCGTCCGCGAGCGCCTCGACAACCTGATGGGCCGGGCCGAGTTCGACCTGGTCGAGGAGTTCTCCCACCCCATCCCCGTCCGGGTGATCTGCCACATGATGGGCATTCCCCTGGAGGAAGGGGCGACCATCCTCAGCCCCCTCCTCGGCGACGTCGAACGGGAATTCATGATCGACCCGACCGACGCCGAACTGGTGGAGATACGCAGCCGCCACCAGGAGCAGGCGATCGCCTACCTGAGCACGCACGTCGAGCGGCTGCGGGAGAACCCCGGGGACGACATGCTGTCCCGGATGATCCACGATGAGGGCCCGGGTGCCCCGCTGAACCTCCGCGAACTGCTCGGCACCGCGCTCATGGTCTTCGGCGCCGGCCACGAGACCACCGTCAACCTCATCACGAGCAGCATGCTTCTGCTGCTGCGCCACCCGGACCAGCTGGCCCGGCTGAAGGCCGACCCCTCGCTCGCGTACGGCGCCGTCGAGGAGTCCTTGCGGATGGAGCCGCCCGCGCACATGCGGCCCCGGGCCGCCACCGCCGACATCCGGATCGGCGACCAGACGATCCCCAAGGGGGCCTCGGTCATCCTGAACCTCGCCTCGGCCAACCGTGACCCGCGCCGTTTCACCGACCCGGACACCTTCGACATCACCCGCCCCGACAACGCCCACCTCAGCTTCGCCGGCGGCACCCACTTCTGCTTCGGTGCCCCGCTCGGCCGGATGGAGGGCCAGATCGCGGTCCGGGAGCTGAGCCGGCGCCTGGTCGGTCCCCGCCTGCTCCAGGACCCGCCGCCCTACCGCGACTCACCCGACCTGCGCGGCCCGTCGGAGCTGCGGCTCGGGGTGGACGAGGTCCTGCCCGCCTGACGGCGGGACAGACGGTCCGCGGCTGGGAGACCAGCACGAGGAGCCAGTAGGTGGCCGCGCCCGCAGCCGTCGCCGAGTCCGTCCGACTCGGCGCACCGGTCGCCGGGGGGGATGAATCGTCGCCCCGGCGACCGGTCAAGCCGTGACCACCTGCGAACACACCAGTTCAGACCCACATCAACAGATAGGACGGACCATGACCGCTGCCCCGCAGCCGACCGGACCTGAGCCGTACACCATCCACATTCCTCAGGAGGTCCTGGACGACCTGCGGACCAGGCTCAGGGCGACCCGGTTCGCCCCCGACCCCGGCAACGAGAGTGAGATCTACGGCCTTCCCACGGCATATCTGCGCCCCCTCGTCTCGTACTGGGCCGACGACTTCGACTGGCGTGCCGTGGAGAAGGAGTTGAACACCTACACCCACCACCGCGTCGACATCGGGGGAACCCCCGTGCACTTCCTGCGTGAACGGGGCAAAGGACCGGCTCCCGTCCCGCTTCTGCTCCTGCACGGCTGGCCCTGGACGTTCTGGGACTGGAGCAAGGTGATCCGCCCGCTCGCCGATCCGGCCGCCTACGGCGGCGACCCCGCCGACGCCTTCGACGTCGTGGTGGCCTCCTTGCCGGGATACGCCTTCTCCACTCCGCTCACCAACGAGCGGGAGAACTTCGTCAGCATGGCCGACCGCTTCCACGAGCTGATGACCGGCGTCCTCGGCCACCAGAAGTTCGCTGTGGGCGGGGCCGACCAGGGCAGCCTGATCGGAGCCCAGCTGGGTCACAAGTACGCGGACTCCCTGTACGGCATCCAGTTGTACGACGAGATGCCGCTGAACATGTTCCAGGGCGACCGGTTCTGGGACGTGACCGCCGGCTATCCGACGACCGACGGTCTCTCGCCGCAGATGCGACAGGACGTGCTGAAGTTCCACGAGACCTACGTCTCGCACGTCGTCACCCACATGTTCGACGGCCAGACGCTCACCCATGCCCTCCAGGACTCTCCCGCGGGCATGCTGGCCTGGCTCCTGAAGCGGTGGCGCACATGGAGCGACCAGCGCGCCGACTTCGACGAGGTCTTCCCCGTCGACCACATCCTCACCAACGCCACCCTGTACTGGGCCAACCAGGCCATCGGCTCGTCCATCCGGACCTACCGCAACATGAATCTCCACCCCTGGACGCCTGCACACGACCGCACACCGCCCATCGAGGCACCGGCCGGCTTCACGATCCTGCTCGGTGAGGCTCACCCGCCCGGCACGTACACCCCCGAGGAGCGTGCGGCGCTGGTCGGCAGGACCGGCTTCTACGGCGACATCCGCGCGGTCAACGTGCACGAAACGGGCGGTCACTTCGGTCCCTGGGAGAATCCCGGAGCCTGGATCCACGACCTCCGCTCCACCTTCCGCGAACTGCGCTGACGCCTTTGGCGATCGACCGGGCCCGGGAGCGCGCGCCCTGAGCGGGCAACGGAGTTTCGGGGTCTGCACGCGAACTCCCGGCGAGCCTGACGTGGCAGGCGCGGTGCTGCACCTGGCGGGTGATTCGGCCGAGCCCACCACTCGACGACCGAATCACCGGCCACCACACGGCGCCGAACCAGACGCGACACGTCCTGGAGGCCCTCTCGGGGCAGGAGCAAGAGGCATCGGAGGCAGTGACCTGGTGGCGGCGAGCGGTACGCGTGGCGTAGTGGCTGGGCCGGTGCAGTAGCCGACGATCCTGCTCGGCACCCTCGTGCGGCGCGTCGCAGCGGTGCCGCTGCGGTCTGCCTTGAGCTTCTGCACCCACGTGTCCCGCAGCGGCAGGCTTGCGACGTCCCTGCCACAAGAACCGGAGAAGCTTTCGGTGACGGTCCAGGCGGCGCCGTCAGCGGCCGTGACGGCGTCGAAGTCGTGGGGCAGGTGGTCGCAGGTGGCGCGTGCCGGGTCGCCCCTTGGTCCCGCGCCGCCGTGTTCGTCGCTGGGGCCGCTTCGGACCCTCCGCCTTCTGACCCGCCCGTCGTCCGCGGGCGGCACGAGATGCGCCGGGCCTCGGCGGGCACTCCGGTGCTCCTGAGGCAGAGCGCCGAGGGGCGATGGCATCCCTGCCGTGTGCGTCTGCGGGTTCGCGGCCGGAGGTGATGCGGGGAGTCTGGTGAGGGGGCAGTCTCAGTGAGAACACCGGACCTCGACGTGGTCGCTGTGGGCGGGGACGACGTCGCGCTCGGTGGGCACGATGTCGCCACGAAGACGAGCCGGTCCTGGTCGGAGGCGACGCCGACATGGCAGGGGCCTGTCGGCAACGCCCGTCAGTGCACGGTCGCCTGACGTCTCCTCAGCGGTGATCCTCCTGCGTGCTCCGGCTCTGCCATCGCCCTGGCGTCCGGCGATGTCCATCAGTCCGGCATCCGCGGCCGGGAGAGCTGACTGCTCGCGCCGTCGCTGCCACGTCCCCCGTATGCACCACGGCGAGTGTGCTGAGCGCTCCTCTGGAAGCGGCGCCGTCCCGGCTGGTCGCGCCCACGCGGCGGAGCCGCAGACCAGACACAGCCCCGCGCCCCTTCAAGGCGCTGCCGGGCCGCGGTGAACACCAGGACCGCTCAGGCGGCTGCTATGCCGTTGTCCACCGGCAGGACCACACCGTTGACGCTGCTCGCCGCGTCCGACGCCAGGAAGACGATCGCCGCGGCCGGTTCATCCGCTTCGGAGTAGCGGGAGATGTTCTGCCGGTACCCGGCGAGGACCATGGGGCCGTGCCCCTCCTCGTCGCCGGTGTAGTCGGCGACGATGTTCGTCATCGTGGGGCCCGGCGCGATGGCGTTGGTGCGGATTCCGGAGCCGCCGTACATGACCGCGAGGGACTGGGTGAGCCCGATCACGCCGTGCTTGGACACCGTGTAGGCGGCGCCGGACGCGCTCCCGCGCAGGCTCGCCGTGGACCCGGTGTTGACGATCGCACCCTTGCGCTTGGCCAGCATGTGCGGCAACACGGCCCGGGCGAGCATGAAGGGCGCGGTCAGGTTGATCCGTATGATCCTCTCCCACTCCGCGTCGCTCACATCGGCGGCGGCGGACTGCGAGTCGATGATGCCGGCGATGTTGGCCAGCACGTCGACGCCGCCGAACTCGGTCACGGCGGTGCTGACCACGCGTTCGATCACGGCGGGGTCGCTCAGGTCGCCGCTGACGGCCTCCGCGGCCCCGCCCGCGGCCCGGATCTCCTCGACGACCGTCTTGACGCCCTCGTCGTTGAGATCGGCGGCCACGACCTTGGCCTTCTCGCGGGCAAACCGCAGGGCGGTGGCACGCCCGATGCCGGAGGCGGCACCGGTGACGATGACGCTGTTGTTCTTCAGTCCACTCATGCTCATAGCTGTCTCCTTCGAGATGCGCGGTATCGCGTTCCCCTCACCGTACGACTTTATGGCACTCAGCGCCACATTGGCATCCAGCGTCATAAAGTAGAGTGACAGCGACGGGTGACGGACGAACGACAGGAGAAGAGATGGCCGACGAGCACTCAGCCGTAGCGCGTGCCGGCGCGCGGATGGGTCGGCCGCGTCTGACCGAACGACGCAAGGAGCAGACTCGGCTGGACATCGCGCGCGAGGCCGTCGCCCTGTTCTCCGCGCATGGCGTGGACGCCACGTCAGCGGACGAGATCGCCACCGCGGCCGGTATTTCCGTCCGGACACTGTGGCGGTAT
Source organism: Streptomyces capitiformicae (assembly GCF_002214185.1). NCBI lineage: Bacteria > Bacillati > Actinomycetota > Actinomycetes > Kitasatosporales > Streptomycetaceae > Streptomyces > Streptomyces capitiformicae. The sequence continues at coordinate 7,258,783 of NZ_CP022161.1, forward strand.
TTCCCCACCAAGGAACGCTGTGTGCAGCCCCTGCTGACCCCAGGCATCGACAGCATCGCGCGTGCCCTGAGCGAGTGGGACGCCGGGGCGGGCATGGCCGTCCTGCTCGACGGCTTCGACCGGCACTGCCGCGCGGTCACCTCCGACATGCCCATGCTGCTCACGCTGGCCCGGCTCACCCGGACCGAACCCGCCCTGCGCGGGGTCTGGTTGGAGGTGCACGCCGACGCCGAGCCTGTCTTCGCCGCGGAGATCGCGCGCCGCGCCGGACAGTCCTCCGAGGCGCCTTCCGTCCATGTACAGGCGGCCCTGGTGGCTGCCGCACTGCGGGTGGCCGTGGAGCAGTACGCCTTCCGCACCACTTCGGAGACCCACGACGGGGCCGAGCTGATCGACGAGGTGCGCGCCGCGCTGCGCACCGTTGATCAGCGGCTGGCCGAGTAGCTCCCCCACGACCGGTGGCGCCGGCACCTGTCTTTCCTCACTCCGGTATGTGCCGCTTCACGCCGGAGAACCAGGCCCGGTGCTCCCCTGGCGGGATGTCGAACGGCGAGTACCGGAAACAGGCGCGGAGGACGAGGCTCGTCAAGGGGCGAAGCATCATCGCCGGCCCCCTCATTTCTCCGGGAGCCCGGCCGTTTCGTCCCGGTGACCCGCCACCAGAGCGCGGGTCGCCGTCGTCGCGCGGGCGGCGATCTCCTCCACGGCCCGCTCCGAGGCGCCGAACTCCCCGTCGAGCAGCCGTGCCGCGTACCCGCGCATGAGCGAGCAGGTCGCGTCCAGCAGGGCGTGGGCGGACTCCGCGTCGGGAGCCAGCTCCCGTGCGGACGGCAGCAGCAGGTCCGCCAGCGCGCGGTTGCCTTCGCGCAGTTCGGGGTTGGCCTCCAGCAGGGAGGGAGCGGTCAGCAGCTCGTACCCGCCACGGAGGTCGGCGGCGACTCGGACGTACGCGGCCACGACCGAGGCCAGCCGCTCCGTCGGCGTCGTCGCGGTGCCGAGCACCTCCAGGAAGAGCTCCTTCACCCTGTTCTGGATGTCGAGGGAGGCGGCGACCAGCAGAGCGTCCCGGTCGGCGAAATGGCGGTAGGGGGCTCCCGGGCTGACCCCGGTGCGGCGTGCGGCCTCGATGACGGAGAAGCGGCGCACCCCCACCTCGTCGACGATCTCCAGGGTGGCCCGGACCAGAGCGGTGGCGAGATCGCCGTGGTGATAGTTGTCGCGCCCGCGCCCCCGCTCCGTCATTGCCATTCCCGCAGTTTACCGAGGCCGGCCGGGACCGCGGCGTCCGGCCGCGAGCGCCAGCCGGGACCGTTCGACGCGCAGCGGCAGGTCACGCACGCGCACCCCGGTGGCGTGGTGGAACGCGTTGGCGATCGCCGCGGCGGTGCCGACGATCCCGAGTTCGCCGATGCCTCTGACGTCGGTGGGCCCGGAGGGGGCGCCCGGCTCGTCCAGCCACACCGCCTCCAGGTCGCGGATGTCGGCGCTGGCCGCGAAGTGGTAGGCGGCGAGGTCCTGTTCGGCGAAGTCGCCGAAGTCCGGGGCGAGTTCGCCGCTCTCCAGCAGGGCCATGGACACTCCCATCGTCATCGCGCCGAGGAACTGCGAGCGTGCCGTCCTCGGATTGAGGATCCGGCCGGCCGCGAACACCCCGAGCAGCCGGTCGAGCACGATCTCACCGGTGTCGGTGTCCACCCGCACCTGCGCGAACTGCGCCCCGTGCGTGTGTCCGGCCGTGTGCTCCCCCAGGTCCCCGGCCGTGTCGGCCAGCACCTCAAGACCGCTGTCCGGCACCGTGCCGCCGTGCGCGAAGAGTTCCGCCGCAAGCGACCGGCACGCCTTGTACACGGCCCGGCTCCACGAGGCGGTACCCATCGATCCTCCGGCAGCTGCGGCGAAGCCCAACGACGCCCGCCCGATGTCGAGGCGGACCCGGTCGAGCGGCGTGCCGAGCGCGTCGGCGGCCACCTGGTGAAGCACCGTGCGCGCGCCCGTCCCGATGTCGGCGGCGCCGACCGTGACCCGGTACGTGCCGTCCGGCTCGACGCGGGCGCGTGCGTGGGTCCGCATGGCGGCGTACGGGTGGTAGGAGACGGCGACACCGGTGCCGACCAGCCAGCGGCCCTCCCACCGCGTACCGGGAGAGGGGTCGCGCCGGTCCCAGCCGAACCGTGCGGCGCCCTCACGCAGGCAGGCGGCGCGTTCGTGAGCGCCGTCCCTCTTGGGCTGGTTGCGGATCCGCAGCTCGATCGGGTCGATGCCGAGAGCGCAGGCCAGCTCGTCCATCGCCGACTCCAGCGCGAACATCCCCGGCGTGTACCCGGGGGCGCGGAACCAGTTGGGCGGCGGCACGTCGAGCGCCGCCACCCGGGCCGTGGCGCGCAGGTGGGGTACGGCGTACAGGGTCGGGGTGGGGGCCACCGTCTCCTCCGTGTACTCCAGCAGCGTCGAGCACTGCTGGACGGCGTCATGGTCGAGAGCGACGAGCCGCCCCTCGCGGTCGGCGCCGAGCCGCAGCCGCTGGATCGTGGGCGAGCGGTGGGGGACCAGGGACACCATCTGCCGCCGGGTCAGCGCGATCTTCACCGGGCGCCCGACGGCGCGCGCCGCGAGGGCGGCGAGGACGGTGGGGACGCGCGGCATCGCCTTGGAGCCGAAGCCGCCGCCGACATACTCGGAGACGACCTCCACCGCCGACTCCTCCAGACCGAACAGCGTGGCGATGGCCTGGGCGCTGAGGTACGGGGCCTGGTCACTGTTGTGCAGCGTCAGCCGGTCCCCGTCCCAGGAGGCGATGGTGGCGTGCGGTTCCAGTGGGCTGGCGTGTGCGGCGGGGGTGGTGTAGGTCGCCTCGACGCGCACCGGCGCTCCCGCGAACGCCTGATCCACGTCGCCGAACGCCACGGCGGCGGGCATACCGACGCCCATCGTCTCCGGCTGGCGTATCGCTTCGTGGTCGGCGCGCAGCACCACGTCGTGCGGCTGCCGCTCGTACGTCACGCGCACCACGGCGGCGGCCTCGCGGGCCGCTTCCAGCGACAGGGCCACCACCGCCGCCACGATCTGGCCGCGATAGGCCACCTCGGGGGACTGGAGAACCTGCAGGTCGTCCAGGGAGACGAAGGCGCTCCTGGCACCCGGACGCAGCCGGGGGGTGTTGTCCTGGTCCAGGACCGCGAGCACGCCGGGCACGGCCAGCGCGGCGGACGGATCGACCTTCCGTACCCGGCCCCGTGCGATGGTCGCGCCGACCGGCCAGACGTAGGCGACGTCCGGTACCGGGTACTCGTAGGCGTACCGGGCGCTGCCGGTGACCTTGTCCAGGCTGTCGGCACGCACCACCGGGGCGCCGACAGTGGGGTGTTGACTCCGTTCGGCTGTGGTCATCGCCGCTCACCGGTTCCGGTCGGTTCCGCGGCCAGGTCCCGGACGCACGCGGTGATCAGGTCGCGGGCCAGGTCGAGCTTGAACGCGTTGTCGGGCAGCGGGCGTGCCCCGGCGAGTTCGGCGTCCATCGCCGCGCGCACCGCGGAGTCGTCGGGCCGCCGCCCGCGAAGGCGCTCCTCGGCGTTCCGTGCCCGCCACGGCCGCGGGGCGACGCCGCCCAGCGCGATACGGATGTCCCGCAGCGCGCCGTCGTCGCCGACGGACACCGAGACGGCGGCGCTGACCAGCGCGAACGCGTACGACGTGCGGTCGCGCACCTTCCGGTAGCGCATCGCGGCCCCGGGCGGGGGCGGCGGCACCTCCACACCGGTGATCAGATCGCCGGGCGCGAGCTGGGTCTCCCGGTGCGGCGTGGAGCCGGGCAGTAGGTACAGATTCTCGACCGGCACCGCGTACGCGCCGCCGTCGGCGGAGCGCACCCGCACCGTCGCGTCCAGCGCCACCAGGCCGACGGCCAGGTCGGAGGGGTGGGTGGCCACGCAGTGGTCCGAGGTGCCGAGCACGGCCAGCTCCCGGTGCGCGCCCCGGACGGCCGGGCAGCCGGAGCCGGGAGAGCGCTTGTTGCAGGGCTTGGTGACGTCGTGGAAGTAGCCGCAGCGGGTGCGCTGGAGCAGGTTGCCGCCGATGGTGGCGGCCGAGCGCACCTGCCCGGACGCCCCCGCGAGCAGCGCCCCGGCGATCAGCGGGAAGCGGCGACGGATGCCGGGGTCCCCGGCCAGCGGGGCGTTGCGCACCGCCGCGCCGATCAGCACGGACCCGTCGGCACGGTGCTCGATCCGGTCGTACGGCAGCCGCGAGACGTCCACCAGGAGGCCGGGGCTCGTCACACCGAGCTTCATCAGATCCACCAGGTTGGTGCCACCGCCCAGGTAGACCGCGTCGGGCCGTCCCGTGACCAGCGTCTGGGCCTCCTGCGCGTCCGTCGCGCGCACGTAGGCGAACTCCCTCATGCCGCCCCCCTGTTGCTTTCGGCCGCGGCTTCGAGGACGGCCGCGACGATGCCGCCGTACGCCCCGCACCGGCACAGGTTGCCGCTCATACGCTCGCGGACCTCGTCGGCGTCCAGTGCGGCCACGTCCGCCGCGAGGTCCTCGGTCACGTGACTGGGCCAGCCGCGTTCGGCCTCCGCCAGCGCGCCGACGGCGGAGCAGATCTGGCCCGGGGTGCAGTAGCCGCACTGGAGTCCGTCGTGGTCGCGGAACGCCTGCTGCACCGGGTGCAGCCTGTCACCGTCCGCCAATCCCTCGACGGTGACGATCTCCCTGCCCTCGGCGGTCACCGCCAGCGTCAGACAGCTGTTCACGCGCTCACCGTCCACCAGGACCGTGCAGGCGCCGCACTGACCGTGGTCGCAGCCCTTCTTGGTGCCGGTGAGGCCGAGCCGCTCGCGCAGGGCGTCGAGCAGGGTGACGCGGTTGTCGAGGGTGAGGCGGTGCTCGCTCGCGTTGATCCGCAGGGTCACAGCATTGCTCGGAGAGTCCTGCTGGTGGGGGGCGACGGAGCTGTCCGGAGGTAAATGTGAGAGGCTCATACATGCAATGTAACAGCCCCTTACATTAGTCTGTGACGGTGAGCCGATGCGTGACGTGCTGGACGACCTCGACCGGTGGTGGCGGGCGGACGAACCGGTGGCCATGGCCACGGTGGTGTCCACCTGGCACTCCGCGCCCCGCCCGCCGGGCGCCGCCATGCTGGTCGGCGCCGACGGCACGGCGGTCGGCAGCCTCTCGGGCGGCTGCGTGGAGAGCGCCGTCTACGACACCGCCCAGGACGTCCTCACCACGGGCACGCCGACGCTCCAGCGGTACGGGGTCGGCGACGACGACGCGTTCGCCGTCGGCCTGACCTGCGGCGGAACCATCGACGTCCTCGTGGAGCGGATCGACCGCGCCGGCTTCCCGCACCTCGGCGAGGTGGCCGCGTCCGTGCGCTCCGGGGAGCCCGTGGCCGTGGTGGTCCGGGTCGCCGCGAACGGCCCCGGCCCGCTGGCCCGCCTGGTGGTGTGGCCGGACCGTACGGCGGGATCCCTCGGCTCGGTACGCCTCGACGACACGGTCGCCGCCGACGTGCGTGCCCTGCTCGCCGACGGCCGCACCGGCACGCTGCGCTACGGCCCCGAGGGCGAGTGCGAGGGCGAGGGCCTCACCCTCTTCGTCTCCGTCCTGGCCGTCCCGCCCCGCATGATCGTGTTCGGCGCCACCGACTTCGCGGCGGCCACGGCCCGCATCGGCGTGTTCCTCGGCCGCCGGGTGACCGTCTGCGACGCCCGCCCTGTCTTCGCCACCGAGCGCCGGTTCCCCGAAGCCGCCGAGGTGGTCGTGGACTGGCCCCACCGCTATCTGCGCGCGGAGGCGGACGCGGGACGCGTGGACGAGCGCACGGTCGTCTGCGTCCTCACCCACGACCCGAAGTTCGACGTCCCGGTCCTGGAGGTCGCTCTGCGCCTCCCCCTGGCCTACGTCGGCGCGATGGGCTCCCGCCGTACGCATGCCGACCGCCTGGCCCGCCTCCGCGAGTCCGGCCTCACCGAGGGGGAGCTGTCCCGCCTGGCTTCCCCGCTGGGCCTTGACTTGGGCGGCCGTACGCCCGAGGAGACGGCGGTGAGCATCGCGGCGGAGATCATCGCGGAGCGGTGGGGCGGGAGCGGGAAACGGTTGTCCGTCAGTGAGGGCCCCATCCATCAGGCGTCCTGAAAGCACCCGCACACCAGTCATTAGGAAAGGAACGAACCACGTGACCGAGGAGACACAGCCCGCGTCGGGACCATCTGTGGTGCGCGGCCTGGCGATTCTGGGGCTGGCGGCGATGGCCTTCTCACTGGCGCAGACGTCCATCGCACCGGCCCTGGGCGACATGGCCGCCGCGCTGCACACCAGCACGCAGGACGTGGCGTGGACGTTCACCGGCTACCTGGTGTCGGCCGCGGTCCTGACGCCTGTGATCGGGCGGCTCGGCGACATGTTCGGCAAGCGGCGGCTGCTCGTGATCGCGCTGGTGCTGTTCGCGGCGGGCAGCGCGATGGCCGCGCTGGCGGACGATCTGGCTCTGGTTGTGGCCGGGCGGGTTGTGATGGGCGCGGGTGGCGGCATCTTCCCGCTGTGCTTCGGCATGGTCCGCGACACCTTCCCCGAACGGCGACGTGCCGGAGCCGTGGGCCTGGTGTCCGCCATCTCCGGCATCGGCGGCGGTATCGGCTTGCTGATGGGCGGCCTGCTGGTGGACCACGCCTCGTACCGCTGGATCTTCTGGGCCGGTACGGCGATGGCGCTCCTCGCGGCCGTCGCGGCGCAGACGCTGCTGCCGGAGTCCGCGAACCGAGCCCCGGGCCGGGTCGACCTGTGGGGCACCCTGCTGCTGGCCGTGGGTATCAGCGCCCCGCTGATCGCCGTCAGTCAGGCCACCGAGTGGGGCTGGACAAGCGGCCGCACCCTCGGGCTGATCGCCCTCGGCGTGGCGGTCCTGGCGCTGTTCGTGCTGGTGGAGCGGCGGACGGCCGAGCCCTTGGTCGACATGGCCGTCCTCGGACGGCGGCCCGTACTGATGACCAATCTGGCCACCCTGCTGGTCGGCTTCGGCATGTTCGGTGTCTTCCTGCTGGTGCCCCAACTCGTGCAGACACCCGAGTCGTCCGGCTACGGCTTCGGCGCCGACGCGACCCGCGCGGGACTGCTCATGCTCCCGGGCTCCCTGACGATGCTGGTCGCAGGACCGTTCTCCGGCCTGCTGAGCAGCCGCTTCGGGAGCAAGGTGCCCCTGGCTCTGGGAGGCATGGCCAGCGCCGCGGGGCTGTTGGCCCTGGCAGCGAACCACGGTTCCCAGGGCGCGGTGCTCGGTTTCACCGTGCTCGCCTTCGCCGGGATCGGCCTGAGCTTCGCCGCTATGCCCAACCTGATCGTCGACTCGGTGGAGGCCGCCAGGACCGGAGAGGCGACCGGCGTGAACGCACTGGTGCGCTCGGTCGGCTCCTCGCTCGGCAGCCAGGTCATCGCCGGAATCCTCGCCGGCAGTGTGACGGCGGCCGGCCCACTGCCCACCGACCACGCCTACACGGTCTCCTTCGTGGTCGCCGCCGGCGGCGCGCTCGCCGCCACCGCCGCGACGCTGCTCATCCCGCGCACCCGGGGCCGTCACAGTGTGCCGGACGTGGAGGAGGCCGCCGCCGCACCGCTCCCTGCACCCGCCCTCCTGGCTGATGGTTGCCGCGGTCAGTCCCCTCGGGGCCTTGATTGACAGACCCGCAGCTGCACGATCGAATAGGAAACGGCCATGGGTCGTTTTTTATAAGTGGGCGTCTCTTCGGGTTGCGCCCGATGACGAAAGGACGGCATGAATCTCTCCGGTGTGGGTGTGTGGAGTGCTGGGCTGGGCTACGGCGATCCGGCCGAGACCGCTGACGCGGTGGCGGAGCTGGAGGAGCTGGGGTTCAGCGTGGTGTGGGTGCCGGACCCGGGCGGGCCGGAGGTGTTCGACGCGGTCGGCCGACTGCTGTCCGCTACCCGCCGGATGGCGGTCGCGACCGGCGTACTGAACTTGTGGGCACACACGCCGACGGCGGCCGCCGCGTCGTACGCCTCGTTGTCCGCCACGCACGGGGACCGGTTTCTGATGGGCGTCGGCGTGAGCCACGCCCATCGCGTCGACTCCTTGGAACCGGGTCGCTACCGTCGGCCGCTGGCTGCGATGACGACGTTCCTCGACGGGCTGGACACGGCGGATGAGCCGGTGCCGTCCGAGGGCCGGGTGCTCGCCGCGCTCGGCCCGAAGATGCTGGAGGTGGCGGCGAAGCGGGCCCGGGGCGTGCACCCCTACCTCGTCACCCCCGAGCACACGCGGCGGGCCCGCGAGGCCGTGGGTGACGGAGGGCTCGTACTCCCGGAACAGACGGTCGTCCTCGCCGCGGACGCGGACGAAGCGCGTGCGATCGGGGGCGACTGGCTGCGGTCGTATGTCGCCCAGCCGAACTACGCCAACAGCCTCCTGCGGCAGGGATTCACGGAAGAGGACGTGGCGACGGTGAGCGACCGTCTGTTCGGCGCCGTGATCGCATGGGGAGACGAAGCGGCGGTGAAGCGCCGGGTCGACGAGCACCGGGCCGCAGGTGCCGACCATGTCGCCCTGCAAGTCCTCACCGCCGAGTCGGCCGCCTCTCCTCTGACGGCTCTTTCGCGCGCGCAGTGGCGTCGCCTCGCCGCCGCCCTGATCTAGCACCAGGAGCGGTTCATGCGGGTTGTCATCTTCGGGGCGTCCGGAATGATCGGCCAGGGTGTGCTGCGCGCCTGCCTCCTGGATCCGCAGGTCGACTCCGTCCTGCTGGTGGTGCGCAGGCTTCTGGACGTGGACCATCCGAAGGTCCGGCAGGTCGTCCATACCGATTTCACGGATTTCATGGCCGTTCGAGGCGAGTTCGAGCATCTGGACGCCTGCTTCTACTGCGCCGGTGTCTCCTCGGCCGGCCGCAGTGAGGAGGAGTACTCCCGGATCACCCATGACCACACGCTGGCGGCCGCCGACGCGGTGAGCGCCGCCAACCCGTCCCTGACCTTCACCTTCGTGTCGGGGGAGGGCGCCTCCGAATCGAGCCGCTCGGCGTGGGCCCGGGTCCTGGGGCGTGCCGAGAACGAACTGCTGGGGATGCCGTTCAACTCCTATGTCTTCCGGCCCGCTTACATCCGGCCCCGCAACGGCGCCGTCTCTCAAACCCCGGCCTACCGTCTGACGTACCGGCTCACGTCGTGGCTGTACCCCCTGCTGCACCGGCTGGCACCGTCACACACGACCACGACCGAGCACCTGGGCCGCGCGATGATCGCCGTCGTCCACCTCCAAGGCAGCGCTCCCGCTGTGCTGCACAGCCCCGACATCAACCGGCTGGGAGCCGCCGTCGGGGGAGCGGCGCCCGGAGGAGAACTCCGATGAGTGAAGGGCCGGGGCGGGGCTGGGCTCGATCACCATGGCGCGGGTCGCGCTGACGCGGCCCGGTAGGGCAGCCGGGGAATCGGACGGCAGCGTCGCGGAGCTCCCTGACGCGAGCGGCGGGCACCGGGACTGCCGGATCCTGGGTCTTCCTGCGTCCCGCTCGCCCCGCGGGTCTTGGACCAGCAGGAGGAAGACGGCGTCGTCATCCTGCTTCGACCGACCTGGAGGAGTCAACGCTGCGGCGGTTGCTCCCTGGGGTCTGGCGTATCAGGGGGTGGTGGGCCCCTGCCGCGGATATGTGTGGCCAGCCACGGACGGGGGCTCCGCATCCGCTGCGGCGATGCGACTGTCGACCGGCGGACGGGCCTGTGTCTGCGGTGCGCCGGCACTTGCGCCCGACGGACTTCTGCTCCAGGGGTGTGATCCGAGCGGTGGGTCTCGGGCAGTCGTTCCCGGGAGCGCATGCGTGGGGTCAGGACTCGGGCAGGGCCTCGGTGTTGCGGCTGCTGAGTCCGTCGAGGGAGATGCGCAGGAGACGGCGCCACTGGGCGGGGTGGCTCTCACCGGTCGCCTGGACGACGTGGCTCAGGGACATGATGAGCAGGGCCAGGTCGGCCGTGGTGACGTCGGAGCGCAGGAGGCCCGCGTCAAGGCAGCGGTCGAGGAGTTCGCCGAGGACGGATTCGCGGAGTTGCGCACACTCGGGCGAGGGGCCGTCCTGGGTGGCGTAACTCTCGACAAGAGCGCGGTTGCAGGCCTGGTGGGTGAGGGTCTCTTCGAAAAAGCCGGTCAGAGCCTGCCAGGGGTCTTCGGTTGCGGCTGCCGTCTGCAGGGCGTTGGTGAGCCAGGAGGTGAACTCCTGCTCCAGGACCGTCACGAGCAGGTCGTCCTTGGTCGGAAAGTGGCGGTAGAGGGTGCCCATGCCGACGCTGCTGCGCCGGGCGATCTCGCGGACGTCGACGGTGGCGCCCTGCTCGGCGAAGACTGCGCTGGCCGCCTCGATGATCGCATGACGGTTGCGCTCGGCATCCGCTCGGCGGGCACGTCTGGCGGGCGGCGGGGATGCGGGCTGGTCGACGTCGGTCACGGGTTTCAGGGTACAGCGCGCGGACTTTTGCGGAGCGGTTGCTCCACTTGTGTTACAGTCAAGAGGAGCGAGTGATCCGCTTAACGGCTGGCGGGCCCTGACCTGCACGTGCTCGTCTTCCTTCGAGCTCGGCATCTACTCGCCGGCGGCTCGGCCAGTCCTTTCAGACCCGAACCACCGGCGGACAGCAGGTCCGCCGGATGAGGAGACGCGTTCATGGCCACACTCGGCATCATCGGCAGCGGCAACATCGGTACGGCGCTCGCCCGGCTCGCGATCGCGGCGGGCATCGACGTCGTCCTGTCCAATTCCCGCGGGCCGCAGAGCCTGGCACAGAAGGTGGCTGAGCTCGGGGGGCGTGCACGCGCCGCGACGCCCGAGGAGGCGGCCCGGGCAGGCGACTGGGTGGTGGCGAGCATCCCGCTGGTCGCCTACCGGGATCTTCCGGCCCCCGCGCTGGCCGGCAAGGTCGTGCTCGACACGATCAACTACTACCCGTACCGCGACGGGGCCTTCGAGGAGCTCGACTCGGGCAAGACCACAACCAGCGAACTCATTCAGGCGCACCTGACCGGCGCGAAGGTCGTCAAGGCGTTCAACAACATCTACATCCAGCACATCCCGGACCTCGCCCGCCCCGCGGGCGCCGCCGACCGAACCGCCCTGCCGATAGCCGGTGACGACCTGCAGGCCAAGGCGAGCGCCGCCACCCTGATCGACCGACTGGGCTTCGACACCGTCGACGTCGGAAACCTCTCCGAAAGCTGGCGCTTCGAGCCCGATACCGCCCCGTACGTGACGCCCTACGTCGCCGATCTCGACGCCTACAAGGCGGCGTTGGCCGCGCTCGCCGAGGCGGTCGCCTCCGGCCGCCCGCCGCAGCAGGAAGCGAACGCTGAGGTTCCAGGTGCCCCGCTGCCCGCCCATCGGCTGCGCACCCTGCTCGCCGAGACGCCCAGGATGCTCACCGCCGACCGCGTGTTCAGCTGATGTTGCGGCATTGCCCGCCTTTATATGCCGACCGGTACCAGCGGCCAGGCGATTGATGGTGAGAAACCAGATGAGCCTGAGCAGGACCGGGAGGGCCTAGCTGCCCGTAAGAGGGTTGTCGATGCGTTCGTCCAGGTGGCAATCGCCGTGACAGCCAACGCAGTCGGGCAGGTTGCCGGGGATGCGCTTGCGAGGCTGATCGGCCTCTGAGCCGTGAAGCACTGCGACCCCTGCGCCAACACCTGGTGCCGCGGGCACTGCGGGACGACTCCCGTTTGCGGGTCTGGGGGAGGCTCGGCCACCGACCATGGGCGCCTTCGGAGATCAAGGAAGCTCTCGGAGATCAAGGAAGAAGAAGGCTGGTATGCAGGTTGAGGCGAGGGCGATTCGTCAGCCGGATGGTCCGTTCCTCCAGGAGTCGCTGGAGTTGGAGGATCCGCGTACTGACGAAGTGCTTGTCGAACTGCGTGCGACAGGTGTCTGTCATACCGATCTCGGTGCGCGTGATCAGTCGATTCCTGCTGCATTGCCGGTAGTGCGGGGCCACGAGGGCGCGGGCGTGGTCCGTGCTGTTGGTTCCGGGGTGACTGGACTCGCGCCGGGTGATCATGTCGTCATGAGTCACGTCTATTGCGGTGCGTGTGTCAATTGCCGTGCGGGGCAGGTGAGCTATTGCAAGGATGTTGTGCCTCGGACTCTGTTTGGGCTGTGGGGGGGACGGGACGAGCCCATTGAGAGGTTTTCATCCTGATTCCGCTGGTCACGGAGCTGGTGTGAGGCTGTGGTGATTTACTCGCGCCGGTCAGGCACGTGATCTTCTTCGGGAGATCGTCTGTCACCTGTGGACTTCGGTGTTTTGCGAGGACGAGCAGGGCGCGCAGGAGGATGGTGGCGTGCCGGGCGTTCATGCGGATCTTGGTCAGGAAGCGCCAGGACTTCAGGTTCGCGAAACCGTGCTCGACGGCGGTGCGTTCGCGATTGAGCAGGCGGTTCGCCTCCTTCTCCGCGCCGGTGAGGCGGTGGTTGCGGGTGGCCTTGCGGCCGGTGATGATCACCGGGTCATCGGGATCGTCGTCCAGGCCGACGAAGCCGAGGTCGGCCAGGGCCCCGAGCCCGGCCTCGCGCAGATGTCTGATGATCTTGTTGTGGCGGGCCGTGGTGATCTCGCTGGACCGGCCGGGCTTGGCCGCGGAGATCCAGATCAGGTTGCCCTTCTCGTCGGTCAGCGCGAGAAACAGCAGGCCATGGGCTTTGTGCTTGCCGGAGAAGTTCTTCCGGTTGTCTGCCCCGGTGCGGCGGCGAGTGCGCACGAGGGTGCCGTCCAGCAGCACTACGACTCCGCCGCTGTGGGCGATCTTCTTCAGCGCCCGGTCCAGCCGCGGGGCCCGGGCGGAAAGCAGGGTGAGGCCTGTTCCAGCACCCAGCGGCGCACGGTAGAGGCGGAGACGTGATTGCCGCTGGCCATGTCGGCCAGGCGCTGGTCGTGACGGAGCACGGCGAGCACGATCACTGCCTGGGCGCCCGGGGCGAGCTTGCGCCAGCGTGTGTTCGCTTGCCGTCGGTGCTCGTACAACAGCCAGGAAACATGCTCGACGAGCTCGTACGGGACATCGAGCGTGGCAGGATACGGAACCAGGAGGGCCCCTTCCGTCGCCGGCGTGATGAGTGGAATCACCACGCCAACGACGAGGGGCCCTGCCTCGTCACCACGTCCACTGACCAGCCCATTTCACCCACCAGCACAGGATGAAAGAGGCTCGCTGAGCACTTACCACGGAATGACTTGGAGAAGAGCCACTGTCGTCAGCGGTTCTTCCAGCGCGGACGGCGCTTGGTGGCGAAGGCCATGATGCCCTCGACCATGTCCTCACTGACCATGAGCTCGTCGATCGCGGGTGACGGGTGGCTGGCCGCGTCGACGGTGCCGGAGATGCCCTCGGTCTCCGACATGATCTGGAGGGAGAGCCGCACGGAGGTGGGAGAGCCGTCGAGAATGTCGGCGGCGAGGTCGCGGGCCGCTTCCAGCGCCTTGCCCGGGGCCGTGACGCGGTTGACCATACCGAGGTCGAGGGCCTCGGCGGCCGGGATCCGCCGGCCGGTGAGGATCATGTCGGTGGCGATCTTGCGCGGGATCGCGCGGGGCAGCCGGACCAGTCCGCCCGCACCGGCGACCAGACCGACCTTGACCTCGCTGAGCGCGAACTGGGCACTCTCGTCGGCGACGACCAGGTGGCAGGCGAGGGCGATCTCGCAACCGCCGCCCATCGCGAGACCGTTGACGGCGGCGATGACCGGCTTGTTCATGTCGCGGCGGGAGGTGAGCCCGGCGAAGCCGTTCTTGGGGACCCACATGGGCTTGCCCGAGGCGGAGTACTTCAGGTCGTTGCCCGCGCTGAAGGACTTGTCGCCCGCTCCGGTGAGGATGGCCACCCACAGGTCGGGGTCGGCGAAGTAGGCGTCGAAGACCTCGTCGAGTTCCGCGTTCGCCTCGGGGGTCAGGCTGTTGCGGGCCTCCGGGCGGTTGATGGTGACTTCGAGGACGTGGCCGTCCCGCTGGACGAGGATGTGCTCGTAGGCGTCGCGGAAGGCCGGCGGCCGGGTCGGGTGCAGTTCTTCCATGCGAGTGTCGGTCAGTGCGACGCGGTTGCCGAAGCCGAAGGAGCGTGCGTAGACGCGGGTTCCCCCCGGATCCCCGGTGGCGAGCAGGTTCAGCAGGTCGCTGTCGCCTTCGACTGCCTGCGCGAGGAAGCGGCGGCCGTCGTCGAGGCGGCCGATGACGATGCCGGTACGGCTGCCGTCGCGCCGGTATGTGACGGTCCAGGTCTCCACGGTGGCCCAGCCGTCCGCATGGGTGGCGCGTGCGGGTGCGGGGAGGGCATCGAGGTCGGCTTGGAGGACGGCACTGTCGTCGGGGCGCCAGGGTGCGGGGGCGGTCGAGTAGACGCCGACGGAGTACTTGCTCATGCTGCCGCCGTTCGCGCCGACGAGACCGTACGTCCCCGGGGTGGCCCGTAGGCGGTGGACGGTCTCGGCGATGGCGTGCATGGAGTAGTTGTTGCCCGCGCCGCCGAAGAACGGCAGGCCGCCGGTGAGAGTCAGGCCGCGGGGATCGTCCGCGCCGATCCCGAAGGCGTCGCAGATGTTGAAGACCGGGGCGGGGAAGCAGCTGTAGAGGTCGAGGGTGGCGAGGTCCTGGACCGAGACACCGGCGATCTCCAGTGCGTGGCGTACGGCTTCGGTCGCGGCGGGGCTGCGGCCGAGGTCGGCGCGGTCCATCAGGTCGCGCTCGCGCAGGTCGGCGTGACCGTGCAGGAAGATCCACCGGTCCTGGGGTACGCCAAGCCGGCGGGCGGCGGCGACGGAGGCGAGCAGGACGGCCGCGCCCTGGTTGACCTTGTCGCGGGCGACGACGTAACGGGTGTAGGGGTCGGCGATGGGCCGGTTCTTCTCGGTGGGGGTGGTCAGTTCCTCGGGGCTGCGGACGGTGGGGGCCGAGGCGTGCGGGTTGCCGGAGGCGACCTCTGTGAACGGGGCGAACAGCTCCCCGATGGCCGTCGCGTACTCCTGGCGGCTGAGACCGAGGCGTGCGCGGCGGGCGTTCTCGAAGAGGGCGTACTGGCTGGGCGCGTCGGTCAGGCCGTGCAGTTGCTGCTCTCGGGTGATCAGGCCCTTGAGTCCGTAGCCGCGGTCCTCCAGTTGTCCGCCGACCGTTTCGGTGAAGTCGGGCCGGTCCTCGGCCCTGGCCAGGTGCTGCACGGTGGAGATGGCCTCGGAGCCGAAGATGAGCGCGACCTCTTCGCGGCCGTCGGCGATAGCGGCGGCGAGCTCGTTGACGAGGTGCTGGGGGCCCTGGCCGCCGGCCACCTCCAGGATGGCGCGGGCCGGTTCGGCGCCGATGCGGCGGGCGACCGAGCGGGGGTAGTTGTCGGAGCGGCCGAGCGGGGCGGGGGCGCCCGGGGTGGAGATCTCGAACTGGCGGACTCCGGCGACGGTGCCGATCGCCGCGGCGAGCGCCGAGAGGTCGGCGCCGGTGTCGACGAGGGCTTCATGGGCGGCTGCGGCGGCGAGTTCGACGGGGGACAGGCCCTGGTAGCCGGGGTCCTGGGAGCGTTCGGAGGCTTGGCCGACCCCGATGAGCACCGGGGTGCTGGGGTCGAGGTCGGTCAGCGTAGGGGCGTTCATGTCGTGTGCTCCAGATGGTTCTTGGCGGGCGCGGGGCCACTCAGGCCGTGCGCCAGGTGACGAGCGCGTCGAGGGCCTCGACGGTCGAGCCCGCGACGCGCACGGGGTTGATCTCCAGGGATTCGAGGTCGTCGCCGAGGGCGAGGGCCAAGTCGCCCACGGTGGCGACGACTTGGGCGATCATGTCGATGTCGGCGGGTTCGCTGCCGCGTGCGCCCTGCAACAGCGCAGCGCCGCGCAGGCCGAGCAGCATCTCCCTTGCCGCCTCCGCGGTGACGGGCAAGGGCGAGAGCGCGGAGTCCTTGAGCACCTCCACGAAGATCCCGCCCAGGGCCAGGGCCAGCATCGGACCCCACTGCGGGTCACGGACGACGCCGATCAGCAGCTCGGTACCGCCGGAGCGCATCGGGGACACGAGGACCCCCTCCACCCGTGCCCCCGGCACCTTGGCCGCGCCGGCGCTGACCTGCTCGTAGGCTTCCCGGACGGCGTCGGCTCCGCTGACGTCCAGACGTACGCCGCCCACGTCGCTCTTGTGCAGGATGTCCGGGGAGACGATCTTCATGGCCACGGGGGCGTCGAATCCGAGGGCGGCTTCGATCGCTTCGTCGGCGGAGGACACGAGCGTCCCGGGTACGACGGGGATGCCGGCGTTCCGGAGCAGTTGCCGGGCGGCGTGCTCGGACCAGGTTCCGGTGCGCAGTTCGGGCGTGGGCACGGGCAGTTCACGGGCGGCGGCGGAGCCCCGGGCGCTGTTGAGCGTGTGGTGCACCTGGGACCAGCGGGCGATGCCAGACAACGCGGTGACCGCCTGCTTCAGCCCCGGCACCACGTAGGAGAGTCCGGCCTCCTCCAGACAGCCGCGGGTGTAGTCGGTGACGGGCTGCATGACCTGGCTGACCAGCACGGTGGGAACGGCTGCCTGGGCGACACCCGCGCCGATGGCGTTGGCGAAGACCTGCCCGTTCCAGGGTCCCTCGCCGAAGGCGGGTACTCCGCTGACGACGGCCACCGCGCCGATGGCGGAGTCGTCGGACATCGCCGTCACCGCCTTGGTGAACAGGCTGGGGTCGAGGATCGCGGCGCCGGTGACGTCGAGGGGATTCTGCACGGTGCCGTAAACGGGCATGATCGCCTTCAGCGCCTGCTCGGTGTCCGGGCTCAGGGCGGGAAGCTCCATGCCCGCCTCCTCCGCCCGGTCCGCGACGATGTCGCAGGCGCCGCCCGAGATGGAGACCACGCCGATCCCGGAGGCCGCCAACGGGCCGGTGTGCGCGGCCAGGCCGGCGGTGATCATCATGTCTTCGATGGAGTCGACCCGGATGACACCGCACTGCCTGAAGACCGCGTCGATGGTTTTGTCGTCGCCGACCAGCGCGCCGGTGTGGGCGGCGGCCGTACGCGCCGACAGTTCGCTGGAGCCGGCCTTGAGGACGACCACGGCCTTGCCCGCCTCGGTCGCCCGCAGTGCCGCCCGCCGGAAGATGTCCGGCTCTCGGACGCTCTCCATGAAGATGGCCACGGCGTCGGTGGACTCGTCGTCGACGAGGAAGTCCAGCACATGCCCGGCGGTGATCATGACCTCGTTGCCGAGGGTGACCAGGTAGCTGAGGTCGTTGCCGCTCATCGTCGCGAAGTCGAGCATCGCGCTGGAGCTGGCTCCGGACTGGGACAGCAGGGCGATACGGCCGGCGCGCTCCGGCAGGCCGGTGACCGGGGTGACCGGGGTGCGGTCGATGAAGTTGGCGAACCCGAGGTGGTTGGGGCCGAGCACCAGCATGCCCAGCTTCTGTGCGTGGGCGACCAGTTCGGCCTCGGCCGCCCGCCCCTCGGCGCCCGCCTCGCCGTAGCCGGAGGAGAGGATCACGGCGTTGCGGATACCGGCCTCGGCAGCGTCCGACATCGCCGCCAGCGTGCCCGCCTGCGGAACCATCAGGAAAGCGACATCGACCGGGCCCTCGATCTCGGTGCACGAGGTGACGGTGGGGCGGCCGTGTACCTCGACGCCGCGCCGGTTGACCAGGTGAGTGCGCTCACCGTGGCCGAAGGAGACCAGGTTGCCGAAGGCGGCGTGGGAGAAGTGGGACTTGTCGCTGGCTCCGACCAGTGCGACGCCCCGCGGTCGGAAGAGGGACCGCAGGCGGTCCGGGGTGATGGGTGAGGTCATCGTCGGCTCCTCAGGACATGACGGGACGGGCAAATGATCTTGAAATGGTGGCGCTCGGCCGGCCGGGCAACATATTGAACGGCATGCGTCTGAAACGTACGCTAAAACGGACGGATATCGTTCAGCAATACCTCTCAAGGGTTTCGTGCTGTAGGAAGGAGGGCGTGACACAGAACGCCAGAGCCATGGGCCGCCCCCGAGACCCGCAGGTCGACCACCGTGTTGCCGAGGCCGCCGTAGCCCTCTTCGGCGAGGAGGGCTGGTCCTCGTTCAGCATCGAGTCCGTCGCCCGCCGCGCCGGGGTCGGCAAGGCGTCGGTGTATCTGCGCTGGAGCAGCAAGGAACAGCTGCTCGCCGACGCGCTCACACAGAGCCTGGGCCGGATCGAGGACGTGGACACCGGTACCGTCCGTGGGGATCTGGTGCGGCTCGTCCGCCAGTTGCTGGAGCTGTTCACCGGTGAGCATGCCGACGCGGCCCTGCGGCTCGGTCTTGAGGCCCGGCGCACGCCGGGTCTGGCCGAACGGTACGAGGCGATGGCCGAGGCGCAGATTCTCGCCGCTCGTGCCATGGTCCACCGGGGCATGGACCGTGGTGAGCTGCCCAGGGACACCTCCGTGACCCTGCTGCTGGACGCGCTGTGCGGCGGGGCCATGAACCATGCGCTGGCCACGCCGGCCCGGCTGCGGGCCGAACTGCCGAAGCACGCCGGGGAGTACGCCGAGGCGTTGGTGGACTTCATTCTTGCGTCCGTTCTCACGAAGGCCTGACCCACCGCTCCGGCTGTCAGGCGTCCGGTACGAGCCGCACCGGCGTGCGGCCGTCCAGGACGACGGTGACCGAGGCCGTGCCCTGCGCCTCGGCCGTGAGGGCCGTGGTCGGGCTGTCGCCGATGACGGCGTAGGTGCGGCCGGGGACGAGCCGGCTGAGCCGCAGGATCTGCGGGCCGGGGGCCTCACCGGGGTACAGCACCAGGTCGAGGTCGGCGGGATAGGCGTCGGGGTCGAGCAGGGGGCCGGTGAGAACGGTGTCGGGCAGGCGCTTGGTGTGGCAGTCCCGGTAGTAGCCCTCGCGCAGGAAGCGGCCCGTGCCGATGGTGAGGCTGCTAAGTCGGACGCGGCCCGGTAACGCGTGACGCCGTTCTCCATCACGGCTTCACACAGTTCTTCGACTCTCTCCCGGGTGGCCTCCGCCGCTTGGCAGTGGCCGTGCTCGTAGGCGATGGTCATCATGGGCTCGGTGACGAGGGTGTATCTAGTGGCTCGTCACGCAGCCTTGGCCGGGTAATGAGTGCATGATCGGATCGGTCAGTCGGGGGCGAAGTTGGTCTTCGGTTCGGCGCGAGTGTTGTGCCAGCGGATGTAGGCGGCGATGGCGGCGTTCTGTTCGTCGTGGCTGCGGTGGTCGGTGCCGTTGAGTGCGAAGTAGCGCAGGGCTGCGAACTCGGCCTCGATCCAGTTCAGCCAGGAGCCGTAGGTCGGCAGGAAGGCCAGCGCGATGTCGTTGTCGGCCGCCCAGGTGCGGACCTCGGCGTGCTTGTGCGGGGAGAAGCTGTCCAGCACCCCATACAGCTTCTGGCCGGGCCAGCGGGCGCGTAAGGACTTCAGGAGGGCGAGGAACTCCTGCCGGCGCTTGCGTGGCCGGATGCGGTAGTACAGCTTGCCGGTGGCCAGGTCGAGGGCGGCGAGCATGTGCATCACGCCGTGGTGGCGGTTGCAGGTGGCCCGCACTCTGTGCGGATGCCTCAGCGGTCCCCACGCCTTGCCCTTTGCGGGGCATGAGGTTCAGCGGCCCGAACTCGTCGACGCATATCGCCCGTCCGTCGGCGGGCGGGTGTCGTACAGCGCCAGGACGCGGTGCATCTTGGCGATGAAGTCCGGGTCGGTGGACGCCTTCCAGGTGGTGGTGGTCTTCCAGGAGACCTTGTCGGCGTGGAGGATCCGGCGCAGGGTCTCCCGGCTGATGGCCGCGGTGACCTTCTGCTTGACCAGGTGGTCGGCGAGCTTGCTCAGGCTCCAGGCGGAGAACGCGGTGATCTTCCAGTCGGCGGGGGACGTCCGGGCGATCAGGCAGATGTGCTCGCGCACCTGGTCACTGATCGTCCTGGGGCGTCCCCCGCTCCATTTCGGGTCCAGCGCGTCCAGCCCCTGCTCGTTGAAGGCGTGGATGACGTCGCGGACGTAGTCCTCGCCGACCTGCATCAGCCCGGTGATGTCCTTGACGGTCTGCCCCTGGGCGGACATCAGCACCACGATCGCCCGACGGAGTCTCACCGGGTCCTTCGCCGTCCTGCTGATCCGCTGCAGCCTCCGGCCCTCCTCCATGCTCACCGGCCGGACGAACACACTCGCTCGACGTCCCACGACCACCTCCAAGATCAGGTCCTGGAGACAGTCTGCTGGCCAACGGGCAGCGGGTCGATTACCCGGCCAAGGCTGCATGACGAGCCACTAGCGGCCCGGAGGATCGCGGCACCGAGAGGAGACACCGGGGGCCTGCACGCGTGCCGTCAGGAGTGCCGCGCGCAGTACCTTCTTGTCCGTCTTGCCGACGGTCGTCCGGGAAGGGAGTGGGCGATCGCGTAGGAAACGGACGTGCAGAGGTTTCCCGGCGCGTCCACGATCCGGCGGGTCAGCTGCCGAAGACCCCGGACGTCGGCACCGGGTACTCCGATGACAGCCGCGTCCTTGGCTGCGGGGCCCCGGTCGACGAGGTCAGGTATCCGTTCTCGTCCTGGCGAGGCACATCGCCGCCGCGGGAGCAGCCGCCGCGCCGGCGTAGTGGATGACCCTCGGCGCGGAGAGACGGCGGGTGAGGCAGTCCAGGTAGACCCAGCGGTCCGTAGAGCATCGGCGTCACCTGACCGATTGTCTCCAGGACACGTTCCTGGAAGACGGGGTCGGACAGGAGCACCTCGCGGTCGGCTCGCCGGGGCAGTCCTTCGAGTTCGCTGTTGCCGGGCTCGGGTAGCACGAAGACCAGCCGGCAGCCCGCGAAGTGCGCGGCCGGCTGCCGGCATGTCGCGTTCTCTCAGTGCGCCGGGTGAGCGACGATCCGGGCGGCCAGCCCGAGGAAGAGCAGGAGCCCGCTCAGTTTGAGAACACGCGTGGCGTGCGTGCTTCACCACCGGACACGGGGCAGAGCCGCTTTCGGGATCAGCGCCCGGTCCACGTGTCGCAGCGCGGTTTTGTACAGGGTCATGGAAGCGATTCGCAGGCCGCCGACCGCCATCAGCGCCTCGGTGAAGGAACGGAACGCCGTCGTGTCCATGGTGGTTCCTTGTCTGATGATGGCAGGTCAGGGGACGAAGGAGCAGAGCAGGTAGACATTGACACCGCAGATGAACGCCGCCGCGATGATGCCGAGGAGGGTCGTGAGCGGTCGGTTGACCAGGTCCCCCATCAGGTCCCGTCGCCGGCTGATCAGGACCAGCGGAACGAGGACGAACGGAATCCCGAAGGAGAGCACGACCTGGGAGAGCAGGAGCGCGGTGTCCGGCGGCACACCCAGTGCGATGACGATCAGGGCGGGCGCCATGATGACGGCCCGGCGCAGGAAGAGCGGAATACGTACCCGCAGGAAACCATCCATGATGACCTGGCCCGCGTAAGTGCCGACCCCGGACGAGGAGAGGCCGGAAGCCAGCAGCACGGCGGCGAACGCCAGGGCGGCCCCGCCCCCGACCAGCCGCTCGAAACCTTCGTGGGCGGCCCCCAGGCTGCCGTCGAAGCTTCCTGCCCCGTGGAAAGCGGCCGCGGCGACGCACAGCATGGAAAGTTGATCGCCCCGGCGGCGCCGAGCCCCAGCACGGTGTCGAACCGCAGACTCCGCGGCGCCCGCTTCCGCTCCGCCGGTCCCTCAGGAGCCCGGGGCTCGGCGGTCAGCGCCGAGTGCAGGTAGATGAGGTGCGGCATGACCGTCGCCCCGATGATCCCGATGGCCAGGACGACCGAGTCCGTGCCCTTGAAGGCCGGCAACATCCCGGCGGCCAGGTCCGGGCCTGACTGCCCGCCCACCGCGAACAGGGTGTAGACGAATCCGAGTCCGACCACCCCGAGCAGGAAGGTGATGGCCAGTTCGAAGGGAAGGTGGCCACGCCGCCGGGAATGCCAGGATCCCGAAACTCACCACCCCGGCGATCAGCGCGGCCACCGGCATCGGTATGCCGAAGAGGAGATCGAGTCCGATGCACGCGCCGATGAACTCGGCGAGGTCCGTGGCCACGGCCACGCACTCGGCCTGCACCCACAGACCCAGCACGACGGGCCGCCGGAAGTTCTCCCTGCACAGGGTCGCGAGATCACGTCCCGTGGCCAGGCCCGTCTTGGCCGACAGGTACTGGATGAACATGGCCACCAGGCAAGCTGCCACCAGCACCCAGGCGAGCAAGTAGCCGTACCGGGCGCCGGATTGGAAGTCGGTGGCGAAGTTCCCCGGATCGACGTAGGCGACGGCCGCGACGAACGCCGGGCCGTAGAAGGTCACTGCTGTGCGGGACGCCCTCCCCGGGCTCGGCCGGACTCCGCCCGGGAGGGCTGACTGATCGCGGGAATGCCGTGAGCCATGAGGTGCCTCGTGTTCGTGGTTCACCGGCGTCGCGAGGTCGGGTCTAGCGCAGGGCGGACGCCGTCGGCATCTCGGCGTCGCTCTGGGCGAACAGCCGCAGGAGACGCGGGTGTCCGGTCACCGACTGGCCTCCGTCCACGTACAGGGTCTGCCCGGTCGTCCAGGCGGCGTCGTCGCTGCCGAGGAAGGCCGCCGCCGCGGCGATGTCCTCCGGCCGCCCCCGCCGTATCAGCGGTGTGGCGTCCTGGTACGCCTGCGCGACAGCCGGATTGCCGGTGAGGTCCCGTGTCATCGGAGTCTCGACGAGACCGGGCCCCACGGCGTTGACCCGGATACCGTGCGCGCCCAGCTCAAGAGCGGCCGACTGGGTCAGGCTCACCACGCCCGCCTTGGCGGCGTTGTAGGGGGCCGCCCCTTCCGGCGGCTGGATCGCGTTGATCGAGGTGATGTTGACGATCGCCCCGCCCGAACCCTGCCCGATGAACTGCTTCGCCTCGTGCTTGACGGACAGGAACATACTGCGCAGCGTCAGGGAGAGGACCCGGTCGATGTCCTCCGAGCCGAGGTCGACGAGGGGACCGCCGCTGCCCCCTCCCGCGACGTTGAACGCGCAGTCCAGCCGTCCGTACCGCTCGACCGCGGTCGCCACCAGCGACTCGATGTCCTGCTCCCGCCGCACATCGACGACGAGCGGCACCACGCTCGCGCCGAACTCCTTCTCCGCGCGGCCCAGCCCGTCCTCATCGATGTCACCGATGACGACTCGGGCCCCCTCGGCGATCAGCCGCCGGACGATACCGAGGCCGATCCCCGAGGCTCCGGCGGTGACGACCGCCGTCTTTCCCGTGAATCGCTCCGTGTGTGTTGCCACCATGTTGTCTCTCCTGTCTCAGATGTGCGGCTCGTTCAAGGCATGGCGGGAGCGCCTGGCCCTCACGCGAGGCCGAGCATGCTCTCCGTCCGTTCCCACAGAGTCCTGGCGACCGGCGGATCGCGGGCCTGCCGGGAGGTACGGGCGTTCGGCCGGAACCGGTGGAAGTACTGGCCGTTCACGCTGTGCGGATCGGCGACGGAGGCCAGCCGGACCAGGGGTTCGGCCCCCTTCTCACTGCCGAGCGCCATCGGGGGATCGACGTCATCATGCAATCACCTTTCGGCGGGCGGGAGTCGGCGGGGCGGGGGGACGGGGGCGCGGGAATGACCTGCCGGTCAGCCGGAGCAGCAGCACCGCCAGCACCACGCTGTCGACGAGCATCATCAGGACGCCGGCAGCGCGTTGGTCGGCGAGTGCTGTGCCATAGAGGGGAGAGGGGGCCAGCAGCAGGGCCAGACCCAGCAGGGCGACGGCCTCCTGGGCGGCGAGCAGGACGGCCGGACGCTCTCCGGCGCACCGCCACAGCAGCAGGCCGGCGCACAGGTAGGACAGCGGCATGAGGACGGCCGCTCCGGCGAAGTCTGCGTGGTGTACGGCTGGGATGTGCCACAGGTAGACCACGGCGCTCCACAGTCCGGCCGCCGCCAATGCCGTGGGCAGGGAGGACGAACGGGAGCGTTCGGGCCAGCCGCGGACGAGCAGGACGGGGGCGAGCGTGGTGAGCAGTTCGAGCTGCGCCATGGCCGCCAGGTGGGAGGTCTCGGCGGCACGGGTCAGCGGGCCGGAGAAGGCGACGGCCGTGGCGATCACCCCGGCGGTCCACACCGGGGCACGGGGTCGTTCTGCCGCCGGGCTGCGGGAGGCGGCGTACACCCAGAGCGTGAGCAGCACCACGACGATCGCGGCCGCCACCTGGGCCGGCACTCCGGATGCCGACGCTGCCCTGTGCATGTGGTGGGACGCGTGCGGTGCCGACCCGGCCAGGAGGTACGCCAGCCACCAGGCCAGGAGCAGTTCGAAGATCACCCCGGCGCAGACTGCGGCGAGGACCTGGCGGCGGCGCCGTGCAGGTCGTTCGCTGTGGAGGCCGGCCAACCGGGACATGAGCAGGAGCAGGATGGAACAGCAAGCCATGGAGGTCGGCCTCCTTCTGAGGGTGCGTCGGTGCGCCCGGTCAGCCGAAGGTGACGACGGGCTTGATGGCCTGCCTCGACAGGGCGGCCTGGGCGGCGGTCTCGATCTCGGTGAAGGGATAGGAGGTGACCAGCCGGTCGACGGGGAGCTTTCCTTCGCGGTACCGGTCGATCAGCCAGGGCAGGAAGTCGGCCGGCCGGGCGTCGCCCTCGATGACGCCGCTCACGGTGAGGCCCTTGCCGATGACGCTCATCACGTCCAGCGCGGCCTCCGGGGCGCCGATCCCGGCCAAGGCCAGGCTGCCCATGGGACGCAGGGCGCCGATCGCCTGGTTGATGACCGCGGGGACGGCGGTCGTGTCGACAGCGAAGTGGGCACCCCCACCGGTGGCCTCCCGGATCGTGGCCGCGACATCTTCCACAGCGCTGGGATCGACGGTCGCCTTCGCTCCCAGCTCTCCGGCGAGGGCACGCCGCGAGGCCACTGGGTCCACGGCGACGACCGGGGAGCAGCCGAGGGCAACGGACGCCATGATGGCGCTCATCCCCACCGCGCCAGTCCCGAAGACCACCAGGGATGTGCCGGGCTCGGGCCGCAGCACGTTGCGCACGGCCCCCGCCCCTGTCTGCACGCTGCATCCGAGGGGAGCGGCGACCTCGGGCGGCAGGTCGGCGGGCACCTTGACGGTGTTGCTCTCGTAGGCGATGGCGTACGTGGCGAAGCTGGACTGGCCGAAGAAACCGCCGAAGACGGAGGAGCCGTCACGCGACAGCGGCGAGGTGCCGTCTCCGCGACCGCCGGACACGTTCAGGCCCTGGAACGCGGCGCAGTAGCCGGGGTGGCCGTCGGCGCAGGACGGACACGCGCCGCAGCTGCGGAAGCTCAGGCAGACGGTGTCGCCGGGGGCGATCGTCGTCACGTCGGCGCCGACCGCTTCGACGACTCCGGTGCCCTCATGACCGAGGACCATCGGGGTGAGCTGCTCGGGCCACATGGACCGGGTCGTCAGGTCGGTGTGGCAGATCCCGGCGGCGGTGACGCGGACCAGGATCTCGTCTGCCCGGGGCGGTTCGATGTCGATGTCGCGGAGGGTGAAGGGGCCTCCGGTGGCTTCGACGAGGGCGGCTTGGATGCGCACGGCGTGTTCCTTCTGGCTTCGTGTGGGATCAGGCGGCAGGGATGTCGATGGACTGGAGCGCGATGCAGGCGTCGAACCCCCCGGGGGCCGAATTCGTGGCCGAGACCGCTGGCTTTACGGCCGCCGAACGGCGCGGTGTTCCAAGGCGTCCAGCCGCCCACGCCGATGGTTCCGGTGTTCACCTTCCGGGCCACGGCGAGGCCGTGCCCCTGGTCCCGGGTGCAGACCGAACCGGCGAGTCCGTAGTCGGTGTCGTCGGCCATGGGCACGGCCTCGTCGTCACCGTCGAACGGTAGGACGGCCACCACGGGGCCGAAGACCTCCAGCTGGGCGAGGCGGGAGTCGGGGTCGGCGTCGGCGAAGACGGTGGGGGCGTAGTACCGGCCCCGGGCGAGGTCCACCGGACGGGCGCCGCCGGTCACCAGCCGGGCGCCGTCCTCGACCGCCGCGGCCACACGGGACTCGACCCGCTCGCGCCAAGGGGCCCATGGTGGTGGACGGGTCGGTCGGGTCGCCGAGGACGAAGGCGCCGGCGAGTCCACGCGGCATGTCCACGACCTCGCCGTACCGGGAACGCGGCGCCACCTCCGGCGCGGGCTTGACGATCATGGTGCGGCCGGCCGCGAGCGCGGGGGCGAGCTTCATCATGATCAGACCCACCGGGTAGTTCCACGGGACGATGAGCCCGGCGACGCAGACCGGCTCACGGCGGACCGGAACCGGGCCGATCGCGCCGGGCGCTCCTCCTCCTGCGGGATCCCGCGGAGGTGTCCGGCGGGGCTGGTGACATCGGCCATGGTGGACAGCGAGACGGGCCGGCCGTTCTCCGAGGCGACCAGGCACCGCGAGGCGGTCCCCCACGGCCTCGATGACGTCGGCGAACCGCTCCATGAGACCGGCCAGGCAGTGCGCGGCGAGGGGCATGCACCGCGGCGTCCACGTCGGAGGCCGTGCCGTCGCAGACCCCGCCGATCTCCTTCTCGGTCGCGGGATTGATCACCGTGATGGTGTCCGTCCCCGTGTAGGCGAAGGGCCGCTCATCGATGGAGTGACGCTGTTCCGGCATGCTCATGAGAACCGCTCCGGACTTTCTGGACGGCATCGGTCTGAAAGTTGACGCTAATACCGACGCGTCATGTAGGCAATAGCTGTACGGATTTCTTTCACGGATGCGCTCGTGCAGGCGCCTGCGCACATAGGAGAAGGTGGAAGCGTGACGGAGACGAGGAAGACAGGGACCGCGCGGGACACCAGAGCGGACACGACGGACGCGGAACGCCCGCCCGCCGCGAGCGAGAAGAGGCGCACGGCCGAGACACCACGGCCCCGTAAGCGCGCCCCGGGAGCGGGCCGCCCCCGTAACCCACAGATCCAGGAACGGATCATGCATGCAGCCCGCGTGGTCTACGGCACGAAGGGCTGGGCCGCCTTCCACTTCGACGCGGTCGCCAAGGAGGCCGGGGTCAGCCGGGACGCGCTGTACCGGCGCTTCGCCTCCCGGGAGGCACTGCTGATAGAAGCTCTGTCGTCCCGTGGTGTCCCCGCGTACACCCCGGGCCCGGGTGACCTGAGGTCCCAGCTGCTCAGGCTGGCCGAGGAGGAATACCGTTACGTCAGATCACCCGAGGGCCTGGCCAACCTCCGAATCCATCTAGAGGCTGACATCACCCCCGACATTCACCGCAGCTACCAGGAGACCGTCGTACGGCCCGGTCTCGCGCAGGTCGAGAACGCGCTGCGGAACTCCATCGATGACGGGGACCTGCCGGCGGACGCCCCCGTCGCCCACACCGTGCGCGCGCTCTACGGAGGCGTACTGCTGCAGGCGCTGCTGACGGTCCAGGACTCCGGCGGCGAGGAGCAGAGCGCGGACGCCGACGACATCCTGGTGGGACTGGTCGACCTGACGCTGCGCGGCGCCGGCTACGACCCGTCGGCATAGCCCACGGGTTCGGGCAGGGCCTGGCGCAGGCGGATGAACAGCACCCGTCCGCCGACGCCGCGCGGACGACGGTTCAGGTGCCGGGGACGATGCGGATCCGGGTCCGGTCGTGCAGGGCCACCCGCAAGACGGCCTGGCCGCGTGCGTCGGCGTCGAGCGTGGTCGACCCGGCGCCTCGTACCTGGTACCGGACGCCGGGACGCAGCCTGGTGATGGTGAGGGACTGCGGGGATCCCGGCGCGGCACCGGGGGCCAGGACCAGGTCGAGCGCGGTGCCGTCGCTGACCGCCGAGGCGACGAGGACCTCGGGGTAGCTCGCCTCGGCGAGTACGGGCCCGCTGAGCACCTCGGCGGAGGGCCGGGTGGTGATGATCTCCCGCCAGCCGCCGGCCACTCCGAAGTGTGACTCCATCACCATCAGGTTCGCCATGTTCGACCCCGTCGCCCAGTGGACGGCACCGCTGTCGTCGACGTCGCCCAGCTCGTCCAGCGCCTGTTCGGCCGCCGTCGCCGCCTCCGTGTCGCCGATCTCCCGGGCGGCACCGAGGATCCCGTCGAGCGTGAAGACGTGGGTGGACTTGTAGTTGCCGTAGTCGAGGGCCTTCTTGTCGAGCAGCACCCGTGCCGTACCGTCCACCTGAGCCAGCATGTCGCGTCGGGCGAGCGCGTAGTAGCGGTAGGCGAGGTCGGGGAAGAAGGGGCTGAGCATTTTGACAAGGCTGGCGTCCGGGACGGGGAACGGCAGCGCGTGCCCGGTGAGCTTCGAGCGCAGTGCCACCATGCTGCCGTCGGCGTTGACGAACTCTTCTTCGAGGCGCTTGCGGAAGGTGTCCTTGATCTCGCCCGTGTGATCGGTGCCGAAGACGGTGTCGTGCAGCAGGACCGCGGTGAGACCGCGAAAGTTGCACGAGGTGTAGATCCAGTTCGGCTCGCAGGGGAAGAGGCAGTACGGCTGCCGGTAGACCTGCCCGCGGTAGTTGTCCATGAGCGAGCCGTTGATGGTGTGCGCGTCATGGCGGAACGAGCGGCGGTCGTCGTAGACGAAGGTGAGCGACCCCGGCTCGGCGTAGCGGTCGTCGCCGGTGTTGTTCTGGTAGAGCAGAGTGTTGATGTTGATGTAGCCGGTCAACATGATGTTGTCCTGCTTGGCGGGGTCGAAGTCGAAGTTGAGATTGCCCCACGCGCTCTCCCAGCGCCAGTATCCCCAGATCTGGCGCTGCAGGTACTGGTCGATGGCGCGCCGCTGACCCTCACTGACGTAGCCGGTGAAGTTGGGCGTGTAGTGGCGCTGGGCGACCGCCAGCGCCCAGCCGACCTGGTTGAGCTGGTACCGCAGCGACGATGTCTGGAACTGGTCGATCTTGTCGAAGCCTTCGAGCTGCCCGACCGGCTGGAGCGCCCGGCCGAGGATGTAGCGCATCATGCCCAGCTGGAGGTCCGACAGCTCCCGGGTGGCGAGCGGCGGAGCGGGGACAGCGGTGGCCTGGATCTCGGAGACCGCGGCCGGCAGATAGCTGTTGCGCTCCTCGCGTGTGTGCGCCGCGGCGGCACGGCCGCGCCGGCGCTTGACGGCGCCCAGGGCGACGAAGGACAGCGTCAGGCCGGGCACCGCCGCGGGTGCCCATGACGTCGAGTGGCCGCCGGCCGCCGCGCCCGCGCCGAGCGCGGCCAGTGCCCACACCGCGATGGGGGCGGTGGTCATGCCGGAGCCGAACCAGGCGATGAAGGCGACGCCGAACAGCAGGAGGGTCACCGGGAAGAGCAGCTGCCACAGCCCGGGCACCGCCAGGAACCCGGCGCCCGGCAGCCACAGGCCCCAGCCGATCGCCTGCACGTGCACCGACAGGCCGAGCAGCCACGGCACCGCGCCCAGCAGACACAGGGCGGCATGCACAACACGCGCGCGACGCAGCCGCAGGGTGACGACGGGACCCTCGTCACGGCGCTTCTTCGGGATCAGGACGTCAGCTGGACGGACATCCGCGATTACGGTCATGGGAGGCGGCTTTCTGTTCGAGGGCGGGTGTGGAGGGGCGCCGGACGGCCGATCAGCGGCCGGCGTCATCGCCGTGTGCCCGGTCGCGGGGCGGACCGGGCCGGGGCGGCAGCGAGCGGGGACCACTTGGATCAGCGTGGTCACCTCGAAGGCAGGCAGGAGCGGCAGCCGCCGGGCGGCTCGGACGAAGTCCAGAGAGCCGCCCGACTGCATCGCCCGGGTGAGCCTCGGTGCGAAACGCTGGATGCCCCCGCTCCTGGACGGCGGTCCTGGCAGTACCAGGAAGCGGCGCCGGGCCCTTCTCGGTCGCCCTGACGACCTGCTCAGGCGTGATGGCCGTCTCAAGCTCCCTGCCCCGCTTGCCGGGATCGGCGAAGAAGTGGATCGCCATGGGGTTTTCACGGCCTCGGGACACACAGGCCAGCGTCAGGCCCGTGCCTTCGAGTTCGTGGCGCAGTGACTGCATGAAGCCGATCACCGCGGTCTTGGTGGCGCCGCACGCGGCCATCTTGCGGGGCGCCATGATGCCGGTGAACGACGCGACGACCGCGAACTCGCCGCTGCCCCGCCCCGGTCATGCGGGGCAGTCCGGCGTACGCGAGGTCGACGATGCCGCCGTAGTTCATCCGCGTCATCAGGTCGACGTCCGCGCGGGCGACGGACAGCGTCGGCCCGGCCCGAGCGATCCCGGCGCAGGCGACGACGTGCTCGATCGGGCCGATCTCGTCCTCGGCCTTCTCGACCACGGCAGCCACGGCGTCCGGATCGGAGACGTCCACGGCGAAGGTGGCGACCCGGTCTGCGAACCGCTCCGCAACCTTGCCCAGCGCTTGCTTGCCGAGGTCCAGTACGGCGATCCGGTACTCGCCCTCGGCCAGGCGTCCGAGGTCGGCGAGCCCGATGCCGCTCGCGCCGCCGGTGAGGAGGGCGACGGGTGGTGATGCCATGCTCATGATGCACTCCTTCTGTTGCTGCTCATGATCGGGTCGCACGGCCGGACCGGCGGCGCGCCGCCTTGGCCGCCCTGGCGAGCATTCCGTCGATCAGTTCGCTCGCCCGGGCGCTGACGGGCGGCGTGACGAACGAGCCCATCGAGACCGGCAGCCTGCTGACGGTGGTCGACCTCGCGTGGGTGAAGGTGTCGAACCCGTGCCTGCCGTGGTAGGTACCGGAGCCGCTGTGCCCGACACCACCGAACGGGAGGACCGGGACGCTGGCGTGCAGGGCGATGTCGTTCACGGTCATCCCGCCGAAGCGGACCCGCCGGGTGAAGGTGCGGAACGCCTGGTTCCTAGGACCGAACCAGTAGGCGGCCAGCGGCGAGTGCCGGGGGGCGAGGTGGCGGACGACCTCGTCGATCGTCCGGTAGGGCCGGACCATGAGGATCGGGCCGAAGATCTCCTCGCCGGTGATCCGCATGTCGTCGTGGAAGTCCGTCACGATGACCGGCGCGATCCGCCGGGTGGCGGCGTCCGGTTCTTGGCCCGGCAGCGCCTCGTGGACGGTGGCGCCCTTGGTCCGGGCGTCGTCGAGGAGTGCGACCAGTCGCCTGAAGTTCGCGTCGTTGACGACGGAGACCGGTCCGCCGTCGGAGGTCGCGATGGTACGGGCGCGGCGCAGGGCGGCGTCGACGAAGCTCGTCGCCTTGTCCTTCGGCACGAAGACCAGCTCGGGGCAGAGGCAGAGCTGGCCGCCGTTCATCAGCCGTGCCGTCATGATGCGGTCCGCTGTGCGTTCGATGTCGGCGGCGGGGTCCACGACCACCGGGTTCTTCCCGCCGAGTTCCAGGGTGACCGGCACGAGGTGGCGTCCCGCCGCCTCCGCGACCAGGGCACCGACGTTGGGGGACCCGGTGAAGAACAGGTGGTCGAAGGGCAGGGCGCTGAAGGCCGAGCCCACCGCGGGCCCGCCGGTCACCGCGGTGACCTCGGTCGGGTCGAAGTACTCGGCGACCTTGGCGATGAACAGCTCGGCGGTCCGGTTCGTGACCTCCGAGAACTTGATCATGACGTTGTTGCCGCCCGCGAGGGCCGCCGCCGCGGGCTCCACCACCAGGCCGAGAGGGAAGTTCCAGGGTCCGATGATCCCCACGACTCCCAGCGGGACCCGCTCGACCGTACTGCCCACGCCCAGCAGGCCGAGGCCCGGCACCGGCGTGGTCGGGCGCATCCACGCGCCGAGCCGGGCCCTGGTCAGCCGAATGTCGCCCAGCACGCCGACGATATCGGCGATCTTGCTGACCGCTGAGGGGCGGTGCCCGAAGTCCGCGTGCAATGCCTCGCCGAACGCGTCGGCGTTCTCGGTCAGCAGCAGGATCAGCCGGTCGAGCCGGTCGCGTCGCTGCTTCACGGTCGGCGGCTCCTGGGAGAGGAACGCCTCCCGCTGTGCGTCGAACAGCGCACGGAGCTGCTCGGCTGTCGGCTCGGACAGGCCGTCGGAGCCCGCCGCTCCGATGTCGGCCGTGACGGAATCGGTGGTCATGGTTGCGCCCCTGGTTCGTAGGGATCCGGTCGGCCGGTCTGAGGGAGGTGGTCGAGAGGTCGTTGGGCGGCTACGGCGTCGGTCGAGACGACGCGAAGCCGGTCACTGAGAGGCCGGCCGTGGGTGGGCCGGAGTTCGACAGCCGCCGTGGATCCGGTGACGTTCCTGTCCGGCGGGCCACGCAGGGTGGCTCTGAGCGCCAGATGTTATTACCGACATAACGCGTCGGCAATACCCTGTGTAGATCGCCCGTGCGGGCATCCCGGACCGTTCGCCCTGCGAGATCTGGATCAGCAGGCGGCTCGGACGGTTCGAGGCAGCACAGGAGCGGCGGCGCCCAACGCGAAAAGCGGCCCCCTCAGGGGCCGTCAAGGTTCACAACTCCCTTTCCTCGCAAGGCCGTTGCCGCATCCGGCGACTGCGTCAACTGCGCGAGAACGGTGCGGATCGCCAAGCAACTCGGGTGAAGTCCGCCGGGGTCCAGCTGTGCCCGAAGGGGCACGGGGAACTGCGCGACCGGCCACGACGCCACGGACGGCCGACGAAGCATCGCGGCACTTCCGGTGGAGCGCTTGGCCGACGCTGCCCGACCGGCGCGAACCGACCCCGGCATGACTCGACGAGGAGCCCGATGTCAGCGCGCCGAGCCGATCGAAGACAACCTGGGGGGCCTCGGCGTAGCCGGGCCCCGCAGCGGTGGCGTTGCGCTGGAAGAGGCGGAGCGGCGCCATCGTCGTGGAGCTTTACACCTTGGCATCCATCTCGTCGAGGTCCGGATACCGAACACGCAGCGCCTCGGCGAGATTGTGCTCCCGGACCAGAGTCCGACTGCCGATGGCCGCCATGAGGGTCTCCGACTCCTCGACCATCGGAGCCAGGGCCGGGAAGAGATCCCCATAGTCATGGCACCACGTCACGACCGCTTCGGTGAACGTCGGCAGGACTTCGGCATCGGGATCACCGTGACGTCACCCCCGCGCGCCGCGATCTCACTGACGTTGACATTGCCGAAACCCCGCTGAGCGAAGAGCGCGACCGCGCTGACGCCCAGCCTGCGCGCGACGCTCCTGGTGTCACGTAGGGCACGGAGGGGAGCGGTTTGATGGACTTCACGTCGATCTGCACGCTGTGGCCGGGCAGTTGCTTTTCGTGGCGCCTGTTAGCGCTGGGGCGGGGCGGCAGACGGCCCATGTCCAGCCGGTTGAGGATCTGCCACACGCCAGACTGGCGTTCGGGCTGTGCTTGGGCGCCTTCGAGTGAGTGCGCAGCCCCTTGATGCCCTCGCCTCGGCCAGGTAGCGGCGGCACCAGGTGTAGTACGCCTGCCGACTGATGCCGAAGTACCGGCAACTCATGGCGACGTTGCCGGTGACCTCTTCGACATGGCGTATGACCCGGCGCCGCTTGGCCTCGCGATCGAGCGGGGGTGTCTTCGACATGTGGATCTCCTAGTGATGAGAGACCCAGGTGTCAACGACGATCGGCAGTTTCAGAACAGCCGCAGGCCGCGCAGGCGCCGGTGGACCCAGGTGCAGATCCGCTGACGGCTGATCCGGGGGTGATGCTGCGGATCGTCGACAGAAGGCAGTTATCGCTTGTCGAGGACTCCCGGGGTTTCGTGCAGGACGACGTTCTGCTCCAGCGGTACCCGTCCCATGCGGAAGCTGTTGATGGATGCGGTCTGATCGGCGGTGCCGAAGGAGATGCCGAACAGCAGTTTGAGGTCTTGGGGAATGTCCAGGACCTCGCGGACGGTGTCGGCGTAGAGCCCGAGCATCGTCTGCGGGACGCCGCCGAGGCCGCGAGCCGTCAGCGAGAGCAGGAAGTTCTGCGCGTACATGCCGATGTCCCCGGCCACTCGCACCCCGTCGCCGAATGCCGGCATGAAGAGAAAGGCGACATGGGGTGCGCCGTAGAAGTTCAAGTTCTCGCGGGCCGCTGTCTTCCTGGCTGTCCGGTCCGAGCGCGGTATGCCCATGGCCTGGTAGACGGTCGCGGCTTGGCTGTGCGCCCGTTCCAGGTAGGTGCCCTCGCCGAAGTCGGCGTAGTCGAAGGTGAAGTCGCTGGAGACCAGCTCCTCCTCATCGGCCTTGAGCAGTTCCTTGCTCAGGGTGTCCCGTACCGCACCCGAGACGATATGCACTGTCCACGGCTGGACGTTGCAGTTGGACGGGGCGGTTTGCGCGTCTTCCAGTACGCCACGGATGACGGTGGGGGACAGCGGGTCGGGCAGGAACCTTCGCACGGAGCGCCGGGACCGCGCGATGTCGGTGAAGGACGTGGCTGTGGGGGGCAATGTGACTCCTAGGTAGAACGTGACGGCAGCGCCGGGTATTTCAGCGGTGGAGAGGTGGGGGTGAGCTCAACAACCTCCTCCAGCGTGGGTGTGGGAGATGAGGGCGGCAGAGCGCTCTATCCGGCGGTGGCAGTTGCGCGGGGCTTCGGCTCTGTCGGCTGCCTGAAGGGCAGGCACCAGATCCTCAAGGCTCAGCTCGGTGGGGAGGCGGGCCTCATCGGCTGCTGACGCCCGAAGTTGGCCAGGACGGCGGAGTCGAGGGGATCGAGGCGCTCTCGTCCACCAGGCGCATGGCCACGCGCCGTGCCTCATTGGAGTCGGTGGCGACCGGGAGCGCGATGTGGCCCGGAGTGCCTGCCGTCGGCGGCGCCTGCGGAGCAGGCGAGTGCGAGGGCGCGCTGGCCGTTGATGTTGCTAAACGTCCTGACGGGCCTCGCGCCGGCCGGGTGTTCCTGGACGAGTTCGCCTGAGATGGTCCTGGCCGAGGGCCTCGAACTGCCCGGCACGAAACGGGTGGTGGTCATCGTGTCGAGCACGCCCCTGCCCGCCAGTGCGGCGGCCGGAAGCTCCCGGTAGGGGTCGGCGGGGTGCTCACCACCGCCCGGTCGCCTGCCCGGACTGCCTCCTCGGGGGGCGTGGCGCTGGCCCGCTCGCAGAACTGCCCACTGTCTCAGCCAGGGTCTGGTGACGCGGGAGCGGGGCAGCACGAAATCAATGCCGCCGCGATGGGGAGGCGGCGGACTTCGTGCCGGTGCTGCCGCTTCCGATAAGGCAGGTGGTGCCATGGGTGTGGCCTCCTCATCTCGCGGATCGTGCCGTCCGTCGGTGGCTGTGTCCAAGAGCCGGGGTCAAGCAGGAACATGCAGGCGAAGGCCACGGCCTCGCGCGCCACAAAAACGGAGCGAGTGCTCCTCTTGAAGTTTAGCACAACCGGAGCGAACGCTCCCCATGCCTAGTACCCTGAATGCCGTGCCCCTCGCCGACCAGCCGACTACCGCACCCGAGCCGCCCGCCAAGCCGGCCCGCCGCGCCGACGCCGAGCGCAACCGCGCCGCCATCATCGAGGCGGCCGGCGCCGTCTTCGCCGAGCAAGGCGGCACCGTCGATGTCCGTGAGATCGCCCGAAGCAGCGGCGTCGGCATGGGCACTCTCTACCGTCACTTCCCGACCAAGGACGCCCTGCTCGCCACTGTCCTGGAGCAACAGTTCACCTCTTGGCTCACCGCCGCCCATCAGCGGGCCGTCGCCACCGAAGATTCCTGGCAGGCACTGGCCGACTTCTTCGAGCAGACCCTCAGCAACCAGGCCCGCAACCGCGCCCTCGTCGAGAGCTATGCCACCACCGGGGGCCCCACCCACGCATGTGCCAGCCACTGCCACTCCATCATTGACGACCTGCGCACCCGCTGCCCGGACGCCGGCCTTCTGCGCCCCGACGTCACCACCGCTGATCTCTTCCTGCTCCTCACAGCCCTGAGCCAGACCGTGCAGACGACCGGCGACAGTCCCCCAGGCCGCTGGCGGCGCCTGCTGCGCATATCACTCGACGGCCTCAGTAGCCGCAACACCGAACCCCTGCCCGAACCGGCATCCCTCGCGGACACACCCAGGAACGACTGAGTGCGTTGCGGTAAACCGAATCTTGTTCGAGCAGCAGCGGGTGATCATCTGGACGGAGGTTCGGGTGTAGCCGCGGGCATGAAGTTTCCCCGTGATCTCGGACGCGTGATCGTTATGCCGCGAGGGCGTGCTGGTGCCGCTGCCTGGTCTCGGTCGGGGTGAGGTAGCCGAAGGTCCTGTGCTTGCGCGGGCGACGGCGGTTGTAGAAGGTCTCGGTGAAGGAGAAGACCTCGACTCGGGTGGTGGCCCGGTGGGGCCAGATACGGGTGCCGATCTCCTCTTTGTGCAGGGCCCAGAAGCTCTCCGCGGCAGCGTTGTCGACGCATGATCCGGTGCGTCCGCAACTCTGCCGCAGTCCCAACTTCCCTGTCCGGTCCCGGAACCGGGCTGACATGTATGCACTGCCGCGATCGCTGTGGATCACGCAGCCGGGCTCCAGTCCGCCCCGGCGGTAGCCCATGTCGAGGGCGTCGACGACGAGTTCGGCGCGGTGGTGGTCGGCCATGGCATGGCCGGCGACCTCGCGGGTGGCCAGGTCCAGCCGGCGGGCGAGGCAGAGCCGGCCTTCGGCTGCGGGCAGGCAGGTGATGTCGCCGACCAGCCTGGTCCCGGGCCGCTCGGCGTGGAAGTCGCGGCCGATCAGGTCCGGGGCCGGCTTCGCCTTCGCGTCCGGCCGGGTCAGCGAACGCCCCTTGCGCCGGGTGACACCGCGGATGTCGCGCTCAGGCATCACCCGGCCGACGCGCTTGCGGTTCACCCGTCGGCCCAGGCGGCGCAGTTCGGCGTGAATGCGCGGGACACCGTAGGTGTGGCGGGAGGCGATGTGCACCATGGTGATCTCGTGCGCGAGCGCGTCGTCGGCAGCCTGCCGAGCGTGGCGGGCGGCCTCGCCTTCGCACCAGGCGTAGCAGGAGGAGCGGGCCACGTTCAGCACCCGGCACAGCAGGACGATCGGGTGGTTCGCCTTCTCCGCACGGCTCAACCGGTACAGCTCGCTCACCGGTCGTTGTCCTTCACGAAGAAGGCCGTCGCTTTTTCGGGATCTCGATCGTCTGCTGCTGTTCACGGACTTCCTTGCGCAGCTGCTTGAGCTCCTCGCGCTCGGCGCTGGTCAGCTCATCGGACTCGCCCTCACCCCGGTCCGCCTTCGCCCGGCGGTACAGCCGCGCAGGGACTCCGAGCTGATCCCGAGCTCCCGGGCGACGGCGGTCACCGTCTTGCCCGAAGAATCGACGAGCGCGATCGCGTCCCGCTTGAACTCCTCGGTGTACCGCTTCGTGTACTTGCTTCCTACCTGGTGCTACTTCCTCTGGAACCTCAAGATCCCAGTCTCCAGGTGTCCACGATCAAGGGGAAGCTTCAACAACCAGCTCACCGACGCCATCGGACAACTGGACGCGCGGATCGAGGAGGCGATGGCCCCCTTTCGTCCCGCCCTCGGCCTGCTCGACACCATCCCCGGGATCAACCAGGCCACCGCCGAAGTGATCATCGCGGAAACCGGCGGTGACATGGCCCGCTTCGCCTCCGCCAAACACCTGGCGTCCTGGGCCGGGGTCTGCCCCGGCCACCACGAGTCCGCCGGCCGCACCAAAAGCACCAAGGTCCGCCCCGGCAACCCCTACCTCAAAGGCGCCCTCGGCCTGGCCGCCTTCGGCGCGGTGAGAACCAAGGACACCTACCTGCAGGCCCGCTACAAGCCACTGACCGCCCGCCGCGGCCCGCGCAAGGCCCTCGTCGCCATCGAGCACTCGATCATCACCGCGATCTGGCACATGCTCACCGACAACGTCGGCTATCAGGAACTCGGCGGCGCCTACTTCACCCACCGCGACCCAGAACGCGCCACCCGACGCGCCATCACCGCGCTCAACCAGCTCGGCTACACCGTCACCCTCAACCCCCTCGAAAGCGCAGCCTGATCACCTCACGGCCAAACGCCCGGCGGCCACGACGACCACCGGGCACCCAGCCCTGCCCAAACAGACCCTCACCTGGACCTATTTACGCGTCAGAGTCGTGATCGTCGCGTCCTGGTCAGCGAGAGGTCAGCCTGCGCCACAGTAGTGTCTCCGCTTGCCGGCCCTCCGCCCGCTACGCAGACGCGGTGCTGCGTTCCCGGCCCCTGCCCGGGAGGTTCGATACTCGGCCCGACAACTCGCCCGCGGCATGGGGTCCTTCTTCGAGTACTCCGACTGCGCCGAGGCGACCCGGGCGTCGCGGAACACGCGAAGGAGTGGCGTCCTTGCCGGGGCAGGATGACGGAGTACTCAACGGGCCGGGGGTTTCGCCCAGGACACCGGTGAGCGCTGCCGCACCGAGGAAGGCCTTTTCGGCGCACCCGAGTTCGCAGGCAACGCTGCCGCGGGGCGGTTCGATCTTCCCCGGGTGGCCGCTGGTCGGCAGCCGACTTGGGATCGCCTGAGCCGGAACCGGTTTCTCGCCGAGACAGTGAACCGGTGCCCGGCCCTGTGCGCGTCCGATACCGACGGGGCGCGCGGATCACCGACCGAGGCGTCAATTCCATTTGACTGCATCACTGGTTCGGGCGCATCAGGGTGGGCTCGTGCTTAGCGGGTGCATCTCCCGAAAAGAATCATTTCGACAACACACTGCCGAAAGGACCAATTCATGCGCTGCGCCCGTGTCTTCATGCTGGCCGCCACCAGTGCGCTGCTCGTGGCAAACGCCGCCACCGGCACCGCTGCCGCGGCAGAGCAGGGCGACGTGGTGGTGTTCAGTACGGAATTGACGCCGCTGACTGTTTATCGCGATCCGCACGGGTGCCAGAAGCTTCCGCCCGACGCGCATGTGTTGACGAACCACACCGATCGTCCGGTCACCGTCTACGCCGACCCGTTCTGTCTGACCCCCGGCGTCACCGTGCAGCCCGGATACGGCTCGCACGTGGCGCCCGGCAGCGGCAGTTTCTCCGCCTGAGCCACCCCTGTTCCCGTTCCCCCCACACACTCAGGAGAACGTACGCACATGGCCACCGATCTCGTCGTCATCGGGCTGGGGCATGTCGGGCTGCCGCTCTCCAGATCCGCGGTCTCGGCCGGCTTGGCGACCGTGGGGTACGACGTGTCCGGCACGGTGGTGTCCGGACTCGCCGCAGGCCGCTCCCCCGTCGGCGGCGTCTTGGACGCCGAGGTCGCGGTCATGCTGGACGCGGGCTTTCATGCCACGACCGACCCAGCGGTCCTGGACGGCGCGCAGACCGTGGTGATCTGTGTGCCGACCGGACTCACACCGGAGGGCTTACCCGACCTGTCCGCGGTCGAGGACGCAGCCCGGGTGGTCGCCGTCCGGCTGCGTCCCGGCATGCTCGTCGTCCTGGAGTCCACCAGCTATCCCGGCACCACGGAGGACGTCGTGCG
The DNA here is from genome assembly GCF_002214185.1 of Streptomyces capitiformicae. Classification (NCBI taxonomy): domain Bacteria; kingdom Bacillati; phylum Actinomycetota; class Actinomycetes; order Kitasatosporales; family Streptomycetaceae; genus Streptomyces; species Streptomyces capitiformicae. Next base: position 7,297,998 of record NZ_CP022161.1, read on the forward strand.
GCCGCTGCTGGAGCACGGCAGCGGGCTGCGGGCGGGCGAGGACTTCCACCTGGCGTATTCGCCGCAGCGGATCGACCCCGGCAACGAGACGTGGACCATCCGCAACACACCGAAGGTCGTGAGCGGTTGCAGCGCTCTGTGCGCCAAGTACGCCGTCGCGTTCTACTCCCGGTTCGTGGACCACCTCGTCGTCGCCCGCGGCACGCGGGAGGCGGAAATGGCCAAACTCCTGGAAAACACCTACCGGTACGTCAACATGGCCCTGGTCGACGAAGTGGCACTGTTCTGCCACGAGACCGGCATCGACATCTGGGACGTGCTGCACTGCGCCGCGTCCAAGCCGTTCGGCTTCGCACCCTTCAGGCCCGGACCCGGCGTCGGGGGACACTGCATTCCCGTCGACCCCCGCTATCTCGCCGCGCGGGCCGAATCCCAGGGCTTCGCCTTCCGCACACTGGCAGCCGCCCACGAGGTCCTCGGCCGTATGCCGAACCATGTCGTGGACCGAGCGCTGGCCCTGCTCACCGACGTCCGGGGCCGCCCTGAGGGGGCACGGGCCCTGCTCCTCGGAATCACCTACAAAGCGGATGTGGCCGACGTCCGGGAGACGCCGGCGCGCCCGGTGGCGGAAGGACTGCTCGCCGCCGGTGCCGAGGTGTACTACCACGACCCGTATATAGCCGAGTTCACTGTCGGCGGCCGGTCTCTGCCGCGCGCCGAGAATCTTCGGGACGCCATGGCCCAGGCCGATGTGGCGATCCTGTTGCAGGACCACGCCTGCTACGCGAGGGATGCACTGGGCCAGGCCCGCTGTGCCCTGCTCGACACTCGCGGCAAGGCCGTGGGCGGCCGGGTCACCCTTCTCTGATCCCCTCGCTCCGGCTTGAGCCGGTGCTTCCTCGCGCCGGCCTGAGCCGGCGTCTCCTCCTGCCGGCCGTCGCCGGCCCCAGAGCCCGCGCAGCGGTACTGCCCTGCGCGGTCGCGGCCCTGCCTAGGTGCCGCGGTCCGTCATCCATCCGACACCACCCGAGACCATCGGACTCCGTCCGAGACATGGAGAGACACATGAGCACCGCTGTCGCCAACGACCGCCTGGCAAAGCGCTTCGAGAAGTGGGACACCGACGGCAACGGCGTCCTGGAGGCGAGCGACTTCCAGGGCGAGGCCGCCCGGATCGCCCAGAACCTCGGCATGAGCGCCGACTCCCCGGAAGTGCAGGAGCTCCGCAGCGCCTTCCAGGGGCTGTACGAGCACCTGGCCCAGAAGGCGGGCGTCCCGGCCGGTGGCGCCATCAGCCGGGAGCAGTTCCTCGACGCCACGGGGGAGATGCTGTTCAAGGAGGGTGAGGCGAGCTTCAACCGTGCGCTCTCTCCCATTGTGAAGGCGCTGGTCCGCCTGTGCGACGACAACCACGACGGCGAGATCGACGCCCGTGAGTTCCAGGCCTGGCTGTCCGCCGTCGGCGTGCCGGCCTCCCAGGCCGGGGAAATCTTCCAGAAGGTGGACAGGAACGGCGACGGAAGGCTGTCCGAGGACGAACTGCTGCAAACCATCCGCGACTTCCACTTCGGCCAGCTGGAGGTCGAGCTGCTCGGCTGACCTGTCAGAGCGGCAGCTGTGACCCGGGTGGGCGACCACCCGGGTTCCACGGCAACCGGATGGCGCCGCCCGTTCAGTGGGCCGGCGCCATCCGGGATCGCCCTTCAGGTACCGGGCGGCGCGGGAACCGTGCCGTGGTCCCCGGCCCGGCCCTGGACGAAGGTGACGACGGTCTCCGGCCGCAGGCCCAGTTCCCGGCCGCTGACCGGACGCGCCGCGTGGATCAGGATGTTGTAGTGGTTCGGAAGGTGGCAGGCGTCGAAGCCGAGTACCGTGCCGACCGTCGTGTCCCCGATCCGCACCAGGTCACCCCGGTCGATCACACCGGCGCACAACAGCTCGGCGAAACCCAGAAAACCCACCCGGTCGATCCGGGCGCCTGGGCGCGGGTCCCACTGGTCGGTGGTGACCAGTTCGTGCACCTCGCCCCGGCGTACGCAGCGTGCCGCGTGCTCCTCCAGCCGCATGCCGCGGTCCGTGCGGCGGTGTACGAGGACCTTGACCAGTGATCCGCGCACCACGCGCTTCGGGCCGTCCTCCGCTGGATTCACCGGTCCGCCTCCGCTGTCGTCGCATCCAACGCGGGCCGGGCACAGCGGTAGGCCGCCTCAGCCAGTTCCAGCGCGGCCAGGCCGCCGTGCGCCCCCGGGCCGGTCGGGGCACCGGTACGGACCAGCGCGGCGAACTCGGTGAGGATCGCCTCGTACTCGTGCCACAGCGACGCCTTGAAGCCGGTGTGTCCGGCCAGCATGTCGGCGTGCAGCACCTCTCCGTCGGCCAGCTCCACCTCGATGTCCTTGCGTTCCCCCGGGTACGACCAGTCCAGCTCGACCGAGGCCGTGGTTCCCGTACGGCCACGCAGGCGGATCACCGCCTGACGGTCGACGCCGGAGCCGTCGCGGTGGATTTCGCAGCCGGTGACGGCGAGTTCACCGAGCAGCAGCCGCACCAGGTCGAGGGCGTTGGGGCCGTTGTCCGCCACACAGCCGCCGCCGCAGCGGGCCGGGTCCAGGTACCAGTCCTCGCCGCCGAGATGCTCCTCGATGCGCTCCAGATAGCGCACCCGGACGGAGCGGATCTCCCGGCCCGTCGTCCGGCGCGCCAGTGCGCGGACGGCGTCGTTGTAGCGGCGGTGGAACGCCGTCATCAGCGGGACCCCGCAGCGCAGCGCCAGCTCCACCAGCACGGACCCCTCGGCCGCGGTCAGGGCAAGGGGCTTCTCGACGCAGACCGAGACGCCGGCGGTCAGGGCGTCCCGGCACAAGGGCAGGTGAATGTCGTTGGGCACGGCCACGACGAGGGCGTCCGGTCGTGCCCGGTCCAGCAGCGTGCGGTGGTCGCGGAAGCGTGCCGCCGGGCCGGGGAACTGCTCCAGGGCCTCGGCGCGGGCGTCGCACACGGCGGTCAGCTGCCACTCGGGCAGCCGTTCCGCGGCGGCCAGGTAGTAGGGGGAGATGGCGCCGAGACCGACGACGCCGAGCCGCAAGGGCCGGCTCATCGCGGGCTCCGAGGGCCGCCGAGGAGACCGAGGGCGGTCAGTTCCGCGTGGAGGTGCGGGGGCAGGGGGATGCCGTGGCGGCGGCGTTCGGCGGCGAGTTCCGCCTCCCGCCAGCCCGGGTAGCGCACCGGCTCGCCGCCGGGCACCGGCGGGCAGTCGACGAGCGTGCCGAACAGGGACCGGGTCGCGGCGGCCACGTCCGCGCCGGGGCGCAGCATCTCCGGGGCGATCGCGAGGAGGAAGAAGCCGATGCCGTCGTCGCTGCCGTGCGGCCGGCCGTCGCCTTCCAGCGCGGCGGGCGCGGGCCCCACGGTCGCGCCGGACACCACGGCGGCCAGCAGTTCCACGGCGATGCCGAGGCCGTAGCCCTTGTGGACGCCGGCCTCGGCCGTGCCGCCCAGCCAGCGCAGGAAGGCCTCGCCGCGGTCGAAGGCGGACGGGTCGGTCACCGGGGCGCCCGCCGCGTCCTCCAGCCAGCCGGCGGGCACCGGGGTGCCGCGGCGGGCGGCGACGCGGACCCGCCCGGTGGGTGCGACGGTGGTGCTCATGTCCAGCAGGAACGGGTGTCCGTCGAGGGCCGGCGCGGCGACGCTCAGCGGGTTGGTGCCGAGCATCGCCACCGCGCCGCCCGGGGGCCGTGCGATGCGCTGGCCACCGCAGTTGCTCGCGACCACGCCGATCATCCCAGCCTGCGCGGCGCGCACCGCGTGGAAGCCGGCGCACCCGAAGTGGGTGGCCCCGCGCACCGACACCAGCCCGACCCCGTGCCGGCCGGCCCGCGCCACGGCGTCGTCCATGGCCTCGGCCGCGGCCCACAGGCCCAGGGCGCGGTGGGCGTCGACGACCGCGCAGGCGCCCAGGTCGTTGAGGGGCTGCGGTTCGGCGTGGGGGTCGCAGCGGCCGGACTCCAGCAACGGCAGGTAGAGCCGGGTGAGGTTGAACACGCCGTGCGAGTCGAGCCCGGTCAGGTCGCCGTGACACAGCGCGTCCGCGGCGAGCCGGGCGCGGGCATCAGAAATGCCGTGGCTGGTGAAGAGGCCGGTGAGCGAGGCGTGCAGCTCCGCGTGGTCGACGAGGACGGGTGTGCGCTCGACCGCCGCTCGTGGGGCGGTGGGTGCCGTCATACGGGATTCCTTACGGGGCGGGCCAGTTGTCTTCGTAGGTCGTTCGGTTGGGGGTGTGGTGCGCTACGGAGGTCGCTGCGTTGACTCCGCCGGCACCGCTTCGGCGAAGAACGTGACGAGCCGGCGAACCACGCCGGCGAACTCCTCCAGGTCGGCGAGGTCGACGAACTCACCGGGCGCGTGGGCGCGGTTGGCGGCGAGACAGCCGGGTCCGAGGACGGTGGTGAAGGCGTCGTCCAGGCCGGCCGCCCAGATGGCGTCGCACGTGAAGCCGGGGTCGCCGGCCGCCGGCCGGGCTCCCGCGCGGGCCAGGAGTTCCTCGGCCCACGGGTCGGAGTCGTCCAGGGCGGGCAGGCCCTGTTTGTCCCAGCCGAGCCGGGTGATCCGTGCTGCGTCCCGTGCTGTGCGCGCGAACTCCCGGCCGTTGGCGAAGAGTTCGGTGAAGCGGTGCAGGCCGTCGGCGACGTGCCGGGTGACCTCGGTCTTCAGGCGGTCGCCGTCGGCGGTGCGGCGGTACGACAGGTTCATCAGCAGCGTGCCGGTGCCGTGGACGCGGTTGTGCGTACGGCCGGTGTGCAGTCCGGCGACGCACACCCGCGTACCTGGTACGGCCCCGTCCAGGCGGGCGGCGAGGTGCTGGGCCAGGAATCCCAGCAGCACGGTGGCGTTGTGTCCGGCGTCCGGGTGGTCGTCCACCGCGTCCTCGCCCGCGACGGTGATCCGCGCGGTCATCGCGGCGGTGGCCCGGGGCAGCGCGCGCAGCCCGGTCGGCTCGCAGAACACGTTGAGACGGCCGTGGTGCCCGGCCTCCAGCAGCGGGCGGGTGCCGTAGGTGCCCAGGGCGCCGCCCTCCTCCCCGGCGACGGCCTGGAGCAGCACGGTGACGTCCGGTCCGACGGCGGGGTGGGACGCGGCGGCCCGCAGCCCGGCGAGCAGGGCCACGGCGGGTCCCTTGGCGTCGACCGCACCACGGCCGGTGAACCGCACGCCGTCGAAGGCGGGCGGGGTGTGTCCGGCGACGGTGTCCAGATGGACGTTGAACATCACGGTGTGCGCACGGGAGCGCTCGGGGCCCAGCCGCAGCAGCAGGCTGGGCTGGTCCGCGAGGAAGCGCGGATCGCGCGCGGCGGCGCGGACCGTGGACGGCACGCCCGGACGGTCCAGGCAGGCGGCGGGCGGACTGGCGAGGCGGACGGTGCTGAATCCCGCTTCGGCGGCGGCCGTCGCGTACCGCTGGAGGATCTCGGGCAGCCGGGACGGCGGATCGTCCGGGCCGGCCTCCAGGGGGTTGACGCTCGGCAGGCGCAGCAGGTCCAGCAGTAACTTTCGGTGCCGGCCGGTGAACAGGTCGCTCACGCCGGGCCGTCCAGCGGACCTGTGACCGGCTGTCCGGCGCCCAGCAGCCCGGCGAGCGCCTGTCCGGCGCCCAGCAGCCCGGCGAGCGCCTGTCCGGCCCGGACGAACAGCTCGGCGGCGTCCTCACCGGCCCGGGCCAGCCCCTCGTGGGGGCGAACCGCGAGATGGGGTTCGAGGGACAGTGCTCCGGTGTACCCGTGGGCGGCCAGCAGCTCCAGGCATTCCACCACCCCGGCCTCACCCTCGCCGGGCAGGGTGTAGGCGGTGCCGCCGTCCGGGGTGCGCACGGCGTCCTTGATATGGACGTGGACGACGTAAGGGGCGAGGTGGCGGAGCATGTCCGGGGCGCCGTAGCCGTACGGGACGCCGTTGCCGGTGTCGAACAGCAGCCGCAGGGCCGGGCTCTCCACGGCGCGCACCAGTCGTAGCGCGCGATCGGCCCGGTCCCCGGCCCAGCCCGCGCAGTTCTCGTGCACCAGCACCAGGCCCGCGCGCTCGGCGCGGTCCGCCAGGACGGCCGTGCGGGCCAGGACGCGGTCGGCCCACTCGGTCTCCGTCAGACCGTCGTTGGGGTACGACATGATCCGCACCAGACGGCAGCCGAGGGTGGCGCAGCGCTCGGCCAGGACGTCGAGTTCCGCCAGGTCCTGGCCGAGGTCGCCGGTGATGGGACGCGACCAGTTGCCGATCCGGGAGGCGACGGCGGTCACGGTGACGCCTTCGTCCGCTAGCCGCCGGGCCAGCGTGCCGAAAGCGGCCGGGGAGAGGTCGGCGAGGGCTGTACCGTCGACCGTGCGCAGTTCGATGGCGTTCCAGCCAAGCCTGCGCAGAGCTGCCAGTTGCCCGTCGGTGCCGGGTGCCGCCTCGTCGCCGATGCCGGTGAGCGGCCCGAACCCCCGGACGCGGGGTTGGGCGGCGCTGTGCCGGGACATGTCAGCGGCTCCCGGCGCGGGCGCGCGGTGTGACGGAGCAGCGCTCCCGGGCCGCGCACAGCAGCCGGGCGGTCGCGCAGGCGAGCGGGAAGTTCCCGACGCCCCCGGCGCCGGAGGCGAAGCCGCGGTAGGCGCCGTCCAGGAAGTCGATCAGGGCGTCGTCCCGGAAGACGTGGTGTCCGATCCCGGGCACTCCGTCCGCGTCGAGGACTCCGGCCGACGGGGCCGCCGTACCGCTGTCGAAGGGGGCGATGACCAACTGCGCGTGGTCGTCGTCCTCGCTGAGCGGGAAGTGTGCCGTGGCCGTCCCGCCCTCGAACTCACAGACGACGCTGCGTTGCCGGACGGGTGCGCCGAGGTCGGAACGAAGCAGCGTCACCACTCCCGAACGGTGCTCCAACTCGACGTGCGCGCCGCCCAGGAGGGACAGGCTCCGGTCCTCGCAGCGCAGGTCCCAGCAGCGCGCGGCGCGGAGTTCGGCCGGCCCGGCCAGATCGAGCGCGAGCGCCAGGGAGTGGGGGATCTCCACGTCCAGGGCGGACGGATGCCCGTCGGTCGCCAAGGACCGCAGGAAGCGGGGCTTGTGCTGGTCGACGGTGATACGGCGCAGGGAGCCGAGTCGTCCGCCGCCCACCAGCCGGCGCAACCGGTCGGCGAGCCGGGAGGTGATCCAGTGGGCGACGGCCACGAGATCGAGGCCGGCCTCCTGACGCAGCCGGATCAGGGCGTCGAGTTCGTCCGCGGACGCGGCGAGGGGTTTCTCCACGATCATTCGGCGGAAGCCGTGTCCGGCCAGTTCCGCGAGGAGGTCGTGGCGCAGCCGGGGCGGTGTGCACACGTGGACCACCGCGGTGGCGGGGTCGACGTGTTGCAGGGCCTGTTCCAGCGTGGTGACGGCCGTGACCTCGCCGGGCATGCCCAGGGTTCGCAGACCGCCGGCGCGCGGGTCGCAGCCGACCGCGGGCAGGGCGACGAGCGGATCTCCCGTGGCCGCGGTCCGCCGGGCCAGACGGCCGAGCGTGTTCAGATGCAGTCCTGATCCGGACCGGCCGAGCCCGACCACGAGGGGCTGCAGCACAGGGCCTCCTGAGAGGGGAACGGGAAGGAAACGGGCGCGCTCAATTCGCTGCGCCGCGCACAACTCCGGTGCGCCGCACCACTGTTGCGGCCCCGTGCGGAAATGGTCAAGACGTCCGGAACGTCATTCCCCAGAACGTGTGAAGATGATCCTTTCCTTTCTCCGTCGACCGGAAGTCCGATTAGCGTGGGCATTCCGCCGACACGACGGAGACAGGTGAGAAATTGCCTTCCAGTGGACAGATTCCGGCGCGCGCCGGGGGCGCATTACCGACTGTGCCGGGAACGGCCGATCGCATCCCCTTCTTCTCTCAGGCCGCGACGTTCGAACGACTGTGGCCTTCCATCGAAAAGGCGTTGGACGAGGTTTTCCGCAGCGGCAAGTTCTCCCACGGAAAACAGGTCGGGCAGTTTGAGGCGGCACTCGCGGACTACACCGGCGCCCGGCATGTGATCGGCGTCAACAGCGGCACCGACGCGCTGGTGTTGCTGCTGCGCGCCTGCGGAGTGCGTCCCGGCGACGGTGTCCTGGTGCCGGCGTACTCGTTCTTCGCCACAGCCTCGGCCGTCGTACTGGCAGGCGGGACACCGCAGTTCGTCGACATCGATCCGGAGACGTACGCGATGGACCCCGCGGCGCTGAAGGCGGCCGTCACCCCGCGGAGCAGGTTCGTGATGCCGGTGCATCTGTTCCACACGATGGCCGACATGGCGGCCGTCACCGCCGTGGCCCGGCAGCACGGCCTGACCGTCGTCGAGGACAGCGCCGAAGCGATCGGCATGCGCCGGCACGGAGTGCACGCGGGCCTCCACGGGGTCGGCGGCGTCCTGTCCTTCTTCCCCTCCAAGACGCTCGGCGCGCTCGGCGACGCGGGAGCCGTACTCACCGACGACCCGGAGGTGGCGGCCACCGTCGCGGCGCTGCGCCACCACGGCAGGACGGGCCGCACGCTGAACAACTTCCCGGCCATCTCCACCGAAAGCGCCCTGCCCGGCGCGAACAGCAAGATGGACGACATCCAGGCGGCCGTCCTGCTCGCCAAGCTGTCCCTCCTGGAGAAGCACATCGTGCGCCGGGCCGAACTGGCGGACGCGTACACCGCCCGTCTGCGGGACGCGCCGGGGATCGTCCGCCTGCCGCGGACCACCGCCGGAACACCGGACGACCGCGACGTGTACTACGTCTACCTGATCGAGACCGAGCAGCGGGACGCCCTCGTCGACCACCTCGCCCGGCACGGCATCGACACCGAGGTCTACTACCCGGTGCCCCTGCCCCACCAGCCCGCCCTCGCGCACCTGGGCCACCGGCAGGGCGAGTTCCCCCACGCCGAGGCAGCGGCCCGGCACGCCGTCGCCCTGCCCTTCCACCCCGATCTCGGACCCGACGACCTGGATCGCGTCTGCGACACCATCCGCTCCTTCCTCGCCGGAACGAGGACGACCGCATGACCGCATCGCTCCCTCCTGCCGTCCCGTTCTTCCCTCCCGCCCTCTTCGAAGCCGACCGCCCCGCACTGATCGGGCTGGTCCGCGAGGTGGGCCTCGACCCGGAGCAGCGGTTCATCCTGGGCAGGCGTACCGCCGCCTTCGAGGACCGGCTCCGCGAGGACCTGGAGGCCGCCGACGTGGTCGCCTGCTCCAGCGGCACCTCGGCGCTCTCGCTGGTGCTGAGGGCCATGGACGTCGGTCCCGGTGACGAGGTGATCGTGCCGGCGTTCGGCTGCGCGCCTCTGGCCGCCTCGGTGGTCGATGTCGGGGCCACACCGGTCTTCGCCGACATCCGGCCGGACACCATGACCATGGACCCGGACGAGGCGGAGCGGCTCGTCACCGAGCGGACCAAGGCGGTGATGCCGGCCCACATGTTCTCCGTCATGGCCGACATGCCGCGCTTCGCCGAACTGGCTCGGCGGCACGGACTGCGCCTGCTGGAGGACTCGGCGGTCGCCCAGGGCGGCGTGCTGCGGGGCGTCCCGGCCGGGCTGTGGGGCGAGGCGGGGCTCTACTCCTTCGTGCAGGTCAAGACCTGCGGCATGCCCGGCGAGGGCGGCGTGGTCGTCACCCGGGACCCGGCACTGGGCGAGAAAGTGCGGATGCTGCGCAACCACGGCCAGTACGCCGGTCGCCGGTTCGTCCACCACACCGTCGGGCTCAACAGCCGCTTCGACGAGATCCAGGCCGCCTTCCAGACGTACCGCTACTCCAGTTTCCCGGCGCGGCTGGCGCGGCGAGCGGAGATCGCCGCGTACTACACCGAGCGCTTCACGCCCCTGGCCGGCCGGGGTGTGGTCCCGCCGCCGCCCGACCGGGACGGCCGGTGCTTCTACGTGTACACGGTCCTGGCCGAGGACCGGGAGGCTCTCGGTGCCCACCTGGCCGAGTGGGGGGTGGCCACGCACGTCTACTATCCGTGCCCCCTGCCCGCCCACCGTGCCTTCGCTCCCTACGCACCGCCCGGTGCCCGCTGGCCGCGCGCCGAACAGGCCGCCCGCCGCCATCTCGCCCTGCCGGTGCATCACCTGCTGACCGACGCACAGGTCCAGCACGTCGCCGACCTCGTGTGCGCCTTCGCCACCGAGCGCAGCTGACGCGCGACCGCCCGCCCCGAACATCGTTGACCCGCGACCGCCCGCCTCGCCCATTCCGTTGTCCGGGCGAGCGGCACTCCCTTCGGACGCAGACACCCCCCAAGAGGTCACTCATGACGGACAGCATCGCGGCCGGCCGTCCGGCCGCCACCGTCCAAGGCCACAGCCGACTGCGCGCCTACGCGCGGCTCGGCAAGCTGGACGTGTACGACTACTACCTCGGCATCTTCCTCGCCCTGACCGCCGCGCTGTTCCCGGCTGGCGCCTTCACCGCCCGGCAGGCACTGGTGCTGGCGGTGTTCCTGGCCGGCGAAGTCGCAATCCTCATGGCGATGGTCGCCCTGGACGACGTCACCGGGTTCCGGGACGGCAGCGACCTCGCCAACTACGGCCCCGACAACCCGCTGCGCAGCAAGGCACGCAAGCCCCTGGTCGCCGGGGCACTGACGGTGCCCCAGGCGCTGCGCTTCGCCTGGGCCTGCGCGGCGGCCGGGGCGGTGCTCTGGGCGGGCGCCGCCGCGCTCGCGCCGCACCACCCGCTGTGGGCGCTGGTGACGGCGGGCGCGCTGTTCGCGGTGTCGCTGCAGTACTCGTACGGCCTGAAGATCAGTTACCACGGTTTCCAGGAGGTGTTCCTGGTCGCCCTCGGCGCCGTGCTGGTGATCGTTCCGTACGGCCTGGTGACGGGGGGCTTCTCCGGTTTCCTGATGGTGCAGGCGGTGCTGTTCGGGTTCGGGCCGCTGATGTTCGGCGTCTACTCCAACACCAACGACGTGGCCGGCGACCGGGCCGTGGGCCGTCCGACCGTGGCCGCCCTGGTCTCCGAGCGGGGCAACGCCGTCTTCATCGCAGCCCTGTCGGTTGCCGAGTTCCTTATCGGCGCGGTCGCCTCGGCCAGCGGGGTGGCCCCCTGGTGGTTCGTGCTGCTGATGCTGCCGGCGACCGCGCTGCGGGCCCGTCAGTACCTGACCGGGTTCGTCCGCGGCGACATCATGACCGCCCGCCGGACGGGCTTCGCCGTGCACCGGCTGAGCGTGGTGCTGATGACCGTGGCCAACGTCGTCGTCGGAACGGGAGCCGCCGCATGAAGCCCGATCTCGACGTCGCCGTCGTCGGCGCGGGCATCGCCGGCCTGACCGCCGCCCACGAACTGCGCCGCGCCGGGCTGGCCGTCCGGGTGTACGAGCAACTGCCGCACGTAGGCGGCCGGATGCGCAGCATCCGCCAGGAGGGCTGGACGGTGGACACGGGCGCCGAGCAGGTCCCGTCCCGCGGTTACCGCGCGACCTGGGAGCTGCTGCGCCGGCTGCGCGTCACTCCCGCGGACGTGCCCCGGGTCGGCGGCGCGGTGGCCGTCTGGCGTGGCGGACGCGCCCACCTGGGCGTCGGCGAGAGCACGGCCGTGGTCACCGGAGCGGGCCTGTCCGCCCGGGCGCGGCTCGACCTGGCCGCCTTCTCCGCCTGGACCGGCCGCCGCCGCGCCGGATTCGACGGCGACCGTCCCGAACACAGCCCGCTCGGCGCCGCCACCGTGCGGGAGGTGTCCGCCCGCTACCACCGCGATCTGCACGACTACCTCTTCCAGCCGGTCGCCGGCTGCTTCTTCGGCTGGGACACCGCCCGGTCCACGGCCGCCCCCATGGTCAGCCTGCTGCTGGAGGCCGGTTCGCCCGCCGCCTGGCGCACCTACCGCGACGGCATGGACTTCCTGGCCCGCCGGCTGGCCACCGGCGCAGAGGTCGTCACCGACCGCGCCGTACGCGAGGTCACCGACGCGGGCGGGCACGCCGTACTGCGGTTCGACGACGGGCAGGTCACCGCGCGGGCCGCCGTGCTCGCCGTACCGGCACCCGTCGCGGCGGCGCTCCGCCCGGACGCCCCCGCCGACGAGCTGCCGTTCCTCACCTCCTGCACCTTCACACCCATGATGAAGGTCAGCTGCCTGCTGGACCGCCCCCTCGCCCCCGCAGCCCGGCGCCCGGTGCACATTCTGCTCACCCCGGCCGCCGAGGAGGACGTGCTCTCCGGCGTCGTCGTCGAACACGCCAAGGACCCCGGCCGGGCCCCCGCCGGCCGGGGCCTGGTCACCCTCGTGGCCGGTCCGCACCGGGTCCCCGAGCTGCTGGACGCACTTCCCGACGAGGCCGCCGACCTCCTCGTCCGCGCGGCGGAACGCTATGTCCCGGGCATCGGCGACGCCTGCCGCCACCGTCTCGTGCACGCCTTCCGCCACGGCCTGCCGGAAGCCACACCCCAGGCCCTGCGCGAACGCGCCGGCTTCCTGTCCCGGCCGGCGCGCGCCGTGGAGTACGCCGGCGACTGGCTCATGCTGCGGCCCGCCTCCGAGGGAGCCGTCCGGGCGGGCGCGCTGGCCGCGTCCCGCGTCCTGAGCAGGCTCGGACGGAACACTCCGGCCGACCCCGACCGATCGGAGGAGATCCGTGCGACCGCATGACATGGGCACCCTGTTCGACGAGGCGGCGGCGGGCGGCGCCCGGACCGTGGTCCACCTGGACCGGCCCTTCGACATCGCCCCGCGGGCAGGCACCCGGTGGACCGTCACCGAACTCGCCGGCCTGGTCCGCGCCACCGCGGCCCGCCTCGCCGACGCCGGGGTCGGGCCCGGGGACCGCGTGGCGATCGTGAAGGACAACCACTGGGACTACGACCTGCTCGCCTGCGCCATGGTCCGCCTCGGCGCCGTACCCGCGCTGCTGTCCGCCCGGCTCGACACCGCGGACCTCGTCACCCTGCTGGAGCGGCTGCGGCCTGCCGCGCTGGTCACCACCTCCGAGGTGCTGGCCCGCTGCCGGGACACCGCCGCCGGCGAACCGGCCCGGATCCTCGTCACCGTCGACTCCGCGGCGCCCGACGCGGTCCACCTGGCCGCGCTGGACGCGTCCCGCCCCCGCGAACCGGTGCGGCGCCACGACGACGAACCCCTGGTCATCCATCACACGTCGGGGACGACCGGCGTGCCCAAGCTGGTGGTCCACTCCACGCGGACACTCGTGCACAAGCTGGCCCGCTTCGAAGCGGTGCGCTACCCGGGCATCGGCATCCGGCCGGACGACGTCCTGGCCAACGCCAGCGCGTACGGACACGGACGTACCTTCTGCTGGACGGCCGTCGTCGTGTCGCTCGCCCCCGCCGGGATCCTGATCCTCACCGGCGACGACCCGGAGACCGCCGACCCGCTCCTGCGGGCCCATCCGCCCACCGTCGTCGAGGCCCTGCCCGCCTCCTACATCCGGCTGCGGCAGCTCACCACCCGGCTGGACAACCCCTTCCGGCACGTCCGCCTTTACATCAGCACCTACGACGCGGTGCACCCGCCCGCCCTGCGCGCGTACCTGACCGCCAGCCGCCGCGCCCGCCCGCTGTGGATGCAGGGCTGGGGCCAGACCGAGACCGGGCCGCTGACCTTCCGCTTCCACACGCGGCGTTCCACGCTCGAATCGGACGCGGAGACCACGGCACGTCGGCTCGGCCGTCCCGTGCCGGGCCGGACCCGGCTGCGCGCGGTGGACCCGGACACGCTGCGCCCGGTGCCGCGCGGCCGTCCCGGCCTGCTCCTGGTCCGCACGCCCGCCCTCGCCCTGGGCTACATCGGCGAAGTGGACCGCTGGGACGCCAAACGCGTCGGCGACTGGTGGTCCACGGGTGACATGGGCGTCCACCACCGTGACGGCAGCGTCAGCATCCTGGACCGCGCCGCCGACACCCTGCCCGGTATGAGCTGCCTGCGGACCGAGGACGTACTGGAGCAGCGACTTCCGCGGGCTCTGGAATGCGTGATCCTCGGCGCCCCGGACGGCGATCCGCTGCCCGTCGTGGTCACCGCCGACGGCCGACTGGACCCGGACGCCTGGAAACAGGCCACGCACGGACTGCCGACGCTGCGCGACCCGGCCGTTCTCACCTGGGACGAGGTGCCTCGCACCGGCACCGGCAAGGTCCGTCGCGCGGCCCTGGCCCGGCAGCTCACCGGCGCCGCACCCGCCGGCACCGGCCGGTGGACGTGACCGGGTCGCCGTTCGACGCGGCCGACCTGTGCGGGCCGCCGTTCACGGCGGCGGGCTGTCCGGACCGCTCCACGGGGAGAGGAGTCTCACCATGGCACGGCCGGCCTTCCGCCCGGGTGCGCGCCCGCCCCGCAGGGTGCGCGGCGACGGCATCGAGCCCGTCGGCGTCGGCCGCCGGGCCTGTCAGGGCCGTACATGACGACGCCGGGCCGGCCTGTCCGGGCCGCGCTCTGACGAGAGGATCCACACCGTGTCCCAGCCCGCTCCCGCCCGGGAGGGCACCGACCCGATCTTCGGCAACGGCACCGTGCACAGCCGCGACCAGCACCGCTGCCTGGCCGCCGCCTACGACCCGGTGACCCTGCCCCGCCTGGCCGCCGCCGGTGTCGGCCCGGGCTGGCACTGCCTGGAGGTCGGCGCCGGCGGCGGCAGCATCGCACGCTGGCTGGCGGGCCGGGTGGCACCGGGCGGCTCGGTGCTCGCCACCGACCTCGACCCGCGCGACCTGGTACCCGGCCCGGGCTTGGAGGTCGCCGCCCTCGACGTGGCCCGCGACCAGCTTCCGGAGGCGGCCTACGACCTGGTGGTGGCCCGCCTGGTCCTGCAGCACGTGCCCACCCGCGACGCCATCCTGCACAAGCTGGTACGCGCTCTCAAACCCGGCGGCCTGCTGCAGATCGACGAGATCGACGCCTCCTACGAGCCACCGCTGCTGACCCCGGACGCGGAGGCCGAGGCGCTCTATGTCCGGTTCCTGCGGGCCAAGACAGCCGCGCTGCGCGCCGCGGGCGGCGATCCGCACTGGGGACGGAAGGTGCCGGCTGCACTGCGGGAGGCGGGGCTGACGGCCATCGACATCCACCTCCACATCGGCGTACGGCACGCTCAGGACCCCGGCCTCGGACTCCAGTTGAATCACACTCGCAACCTCCGGGACCGACTGACGGAACGGGGCATGACCCAGGAGGACCTGGACCGGGTGGGACGGCTGATGCAGGACCCGTCCTTCCGCGCCGCATCCAGCGTCCTGTACTCGGTGCAGGGCCGCCGGCCCGGCCGGGAGCGATCGTGACGCCGCGCCTGCGCGCCGCGGCCCGGTCGGCCGTCGCCGCCGCGATCGCCGGCCGGCTGCTGCGGCACGCCGCGCCGGACCTGCCGGAGATGAGCGGCCCAGGCCGGGAAAGGCTGCGGTACACCGTCGACTGGGCGGGTCCGGTCGGTGCGGACATGCCGGACGAGCGCGCCGTACAGGCCGCCTGCGGTCTCATGCAGGTCCACGGCCGGGCGACGGGCGGGCCGCTCCCACTGGCCGTCGACTACGCCTCGGTGGTGGCGGGGGTGCTCGCCGCCCAGGGCGCCACCGCTCTCCGCATCGCGCGCGCCCGCGGCCTGGACCTGCGCGAGGTGCGGACCTCGGTGGCTCAGGGAGCGCTGCTGGCGGTCGTCCAGTACCTCGCCGCCGAGACGGCCCGTGACACCTCCGGTTCGCCCGAGCCGGATTCGCCACACCCGCCGTCGGCCGGACCGGATGCGCTGCTGACGGGCGGTCTGGCAACCCTGGAGACGTCCGACGACGCCCGTGTAGAGGTCGAGACCCTCGACCCTCTGGCGTGGCGGGAGTTCTGGGCCCGGCTCGGCGTGGCCCCCCTGCTCGCCGGCCGCGGCTGGCTGCCCTTCCAGCAGCGGTTCGCCACCGCCGACTGCCCGCTGCCCGACGAACTGCGGCAGGCCGCCCGCCGCCGCACGCTGGTGGAGCTGAGGGCCGCCGCGCACCATACCGGCGTGAGCCTCCTCGCGGTCGGCTCCGACCCGGCCCCCGCCGTCCGCCCGGCCGCCTGGTGCCTCACGCCCGGACCGGCACTGGTCCCCGAGGCCCGGTCGCACCCGGACACCGGCGTGCCCGGCCCCCGCCCGGCCGTCCCGGTCTCCGGTGCCGTCCTGCCCCTGACGGGCCTGCGGGTAGTGGAGTCCACCCGCAGGGTGCAGGGCCCGCTCGCCGGACACATCCTGCGGATGCTGGGTGCCGAGGTGGTCCGGATCGAACCGCCCGGCGGCGACCCGATGCGCTGGCTCCCCCCACTGGCAGGAGACTGCTCGGCCCGGTTCTCGGCTCTCAACGCGGGCAAGCCGGTGGTCGAGGCCGACCTCACCGCCGCGCAGGGCCGGGAAACGGTCCGCGCGCTGGCCGCCGAGGCCGACGTCTTCCTGCACAACTGGGCCCCCGGAAAGGCCGCGCGGCTCGGCCTGGACGCGTACGACCTGCTGCACGGCCGCCCCGCCCTGGTGTACGCCTGGGCGTCCGGCTTCGGGGACGCCTTCGGCGACCGGCCACCCCTGGGCACCGACTACCTCGCCCAGGTGCACAGCGGCCTCGCCGCGGCGGTGCGGCCGGCGGACCAGCCTCCGGCGCCCTCCCTGATGACGCTCACCGACGTGCTCGGCGGGCTGGTGTGTGCCCAGGGGGTGCTGGCCGCGCTGGCGGCCCGGGAGACGACGGGCCGGGGCTACCGTGTCGACTCCTCCCTGGTCTCCGCGGCCGCTCTCGTCCCCCGTCCCGCGCGCCGGGTCCGGTGGACGCGGCTGGACCGGCCGCTGCCCACCGCGGACGGTCATCTGTGCCTCGGCCCCGACGCCCGGGCGCGCCCCGAGACGGTGCTCCGCCTCCTGGACCGGGCCGGCCCCACGACCACCGAGGACCTCGCGGCCCGCTTCGCCCGCCGCACCACCGAGGAGTGGACGGCACGGCTGGCCGAGGCCGGTCTGACCGCGACGCCCGTACTCACCGACCTGACAGCTCTGGCCCACGACCCGGCCTTCCGGGCGGCCGTCGCACCACCGGGCCCGGTCACCGGACACGCACGGCCGTACGCCCCCTGGGAGTTCGCATGACAGCCGCCCCCGCGCCCCGGCACCGTACCGCCCCGCCCGCGAGCCGGGGAGAGCATCCGGTGTGGACCTCACGCGCCGGAGTGCGCTTCCCGGACCTGGTGCCTCGCGCACAGCGAAGCGCCTGGGTGACGGCGGGCCTGTGCCCGGACACCGACCTCTACGCACTGTTCACCGGCCGGGTCCGCGAACACCCGGACCGCCAGGCGCTGGTGGACGACGCCGGAGTGCTGTCCTACGCGGCGCTGGATGCCGAAGTCCGCCGGATCGCCGCCTTGTTCGCCCAGGCGGACCTGGGAGACGGGGACGTGGTGGCGCTGCTGCTGCCCAACGGACGCGACGCCGTGGCCGCGGAACTCGCCGTCTACGCGATCGGCTCGGTGGCCCTCCCGACCCCCCCGGGCGGCGACGACCGTGACGTCCGGGCGCTGCTCGCCCGCTCGCGGGCCCGCGGCGCCGTCCTCGCATCGGCCGACCGGGCACAGGCTGTCGCGGATCTTCCGTACCTGCGCACCGTGTTCGCCCCCGGCCCGGGCAAGGGACGGACGCACGGGCTGCACGCCCTGCCGACCCCGGCCCGGCATCCCTGGCGGCCACAGCCGGCCGACCCGTACGGACCCGCCCGCATCCTGGTGTCGTCCGGTTCCGAAGCCGAGCCGAAGATGGTCGCCTACAGTCATCACGCCCTGGCCGGCGGCCGTGCGCGATACGTCCGGAGCCTGCACCCCGACACCACGCTGCCGCCCCGCCACCTCGTCCTCGTCCCGCTGGCCTCCTCCTTCGGTTCCCTGGGCACACCGGTCACCCTCGCCGCCCTCGGCGGCACCCTGATCGTGCGGTCGGCCTTCGACCCGGCGGGGGTGCTGCGGATGGTTGCCGAGCATCGTCCCACCCACCTCTTCGCGGTGCCCACCATGCTCCGGCGAATCGCCGGTCTCCCGGCGCGGCCGGACGAGGACACATCGTCATTGCGTGCCGTCGTCTCCAGCGGCGCCCCTCTGCCGGCGGCCACCGCCCAGGCATGCCGCGAACGGTTCGGCCGACCGGTGGTGACCGTGTACGGCTCGTCGGACGGCGTGAACTGCCACACGGCGGGAGAACGCCACCCGCCGGGCGACAGCGTCGGCACCCCGGACCCCGCGGTGGCCCGCATCAGGATCACCGGACCCGACGGCACGCCGCTACCCACCGGGCGGACGGGTCAGATCGAGGCCCTGGGCCCCATGACGCCACTGTGCTACGTCAACGCGCCTGAACTGGACAGCCGTTACCGCGCCTCCGACGGCTGGGTGCGCTCGGGCGACCTCGGTCTGCTGGACGAGCGCGGAAGGCTGCACGTCCTGGGCCGGCTCAAACGCATCGCTGTGCGCGGGGGGCTCAACATCAGTCTCGCCGAGGTCGAACGCGAACTGGGCACCCATCCAGCGGTGGCCGAGGCGATCTGCGTCCCGGTGCCCGACCCGGACCTGGGGGAACGACTGTGCGCCTGCATCCGCCCGGCCCCGGGCACACCCGTTCCCACACTGTCCGACCTCACGGCCCACTTGGGGGTCCGTGGCCTGGCCCGCCGGAAACACCCCGAACGTCTCCTGGTCCTGAACGAGATGCCCCTCGGCCCCACCGGAAAGGTCTGCTACCGCACCCTGATGTCCCGAGCGACCGCGCGCTCCGCTCGGGAAAGACCGCAGGGCGCTCGCGAGGCTGAGGAGAGCAGCCAGGACAGATCTCCCGGAACGCCGCCTGCGGAGCCGGAGTAGGGGAGGCGTCCCCGGCATGGGAGACCCCGGCAGCGCAGGCCCCGTCGGAGGCATCCACGCGGCGCTGTCCGCGCTCGCCCAGCCTGTTACGTCGTCGGTTCGGGCAATCGTGTCGAATCACGACCAGCCTGCTCAGGTCGGGTGGCGCCATGCTCGCTGCCGCGGCGCCGCTGCCACCTGACCGGCTGGGGTCGGCGGCTGAGGCTCCCGACCTTCTCTGCCACTTCGGTCCCCTGGGCCGGTCACAGGTCGTCGCCCGGACCGATGCGGTTGGTGACTGGGAGGCGAACAGCTCGTTTTCATTCCCGGGGCCGGTGGAGCTGCGGCGAATGTGGTGGATGCGACGGGTCGCGTGTTGGTGGGTCGGCCGTTGGCGGCGGGCGGGGTGACGGACGAGTACGGCGCGGCGGTGGTCGGGTCCGGGGCCGGCGGGCTGACCACCGCGGTATGCCTGGCGCGCCAGGGCTGGTGGTCGCGGTGCGGATCGAGCAGACCAGGCGGCGGCCGGCCAAACTCCGCGCCGAGGGCGGCTGGCGTTCGTGGAAGACGCACGGCGCCACGGTGACGTGCCGGCCGCTGGACTTGGATTCCCGAGGTCTACCACTCTCTCGGCGGCGGCCCGGCTGTCATTCCCCACGCCTGCTCTCCTGTCGGCGCGGCGTCGGTTCACGGAGGTCGGCGGGTCACCATGGCCCGAACGCCCAGCCGTAGGTCCGCTCGACCGGTTGACGTTTTGGGACCGGGGTGAGGCCCCGGAATACCGGGGTGCGTTGAACGCTTTCCAGGTCGATGCCGAGGGTGGTGCCGTGCTCGACGACGTGCGTACCTGACGTATCGCCAGGTAAGTCGGCATCTGGCCGGCATCAGTCCTCGAACATTCCTAGGCGAGTGTTCGAACGGGTGCTTGGTCGGTGGTGGCGCAACAGCCCGCTTCGCACGGAGTCCAGGCAAGGAGCCTGCTCGTCAGCGTGAAGCGATGTCCCTCTGCTCGGAAGGCTTGATACGTGGCTCGACAGCTCGCTCGGACTAACCGGCAATCCCCAGCTATGTTGCGCCGCTTTGCGGGGAGACGAGGCGACAGGATCTTCACCCACCCAGTCCACCAAGTCCTGGCAGCAAGCACGCCCCGTTCCGGAACAAAGATCAACCGCTTCCCGGACCGCCGGACTCGGCCCAAAGAGGCGAGTTGCGCAGGCGGTACACGCCCTTCCTGCTGCCGCTCGCGAGCAGCTCGCTGCTCGACCGCCTCCAGCCCGCCCGCCACCCAGCGCGGCCCGCGCTGCTGGGCTCGGCCGCATGTGCCCCAGGTTCGCCCGGCGGCCGGAGGGATTTCGTTCGCCGTCTCAGGTAATCGCTTCTAGCCTGCGTTAACAGCTGAGGACGTGATGTCTGTCTTGGCCCTGCTGCAAAGGGCACGGGTTGATGTCTGGATCGGCGGAGGTTGGGGGATCGATGCTCTGATCGGCGAGCAGACCCGGGAGCATCGCGACCTGGACTTGATGCATTGGAAGGATCACGAAGCCGCTGTCATGGCAGCCTTGTCTGGCATGGGTTTCGCAGAGAGCTTCGACTGGCGGCCTATCCGGTTCGTCGTAACGGATCTGGACGGCCGAGCGATCGACCTTCACCCGCTGGTCTTCGCCGAGGACGGCTCAGCAGCGCAGGCATCGTTTGAGCCGGAGCGACCGTTCCTGTATCCCTCCTCATGCTTTGTGACGGGCGTCATCAGCGGAACGACCGTCCCGTGTCTCTCGGCTGAGCAGCAGGTCTACTTCCACCAGGGTTATGAGCCATCCGATCGTGATCGTCACGACATGGCCCAACTCCGCCGAGTCTTCGGGATCTCCACTCATTTTTGATCCGGTCAGCGAGACGAGCATCGCGTTCCCAGCGCCTGTCGCTGTTCCCTTTCGGCCCCCGGTCTTCCCTCAGCGAGGCAACTTCGGTGAGGGATCGTCATGGCGTCGGTCGTACGCAGCGTGCAGGCATCACGGAAGTTGATCCGGGGTCCGAGATGTGACAGCGCCCGATCCTCGTCGGCACGGTTTCCACCGGCAGGCCCTGCGACCGTTCGGTGGCATGCTTTGCCCTTGTCCTCGCAGGCGGTGTCCGCTTGCCGGGGGGTGGCTTGCATCGGTCAGGCGGAGCGGGTCAGACGGTCACGCGGTCATGATTTCTGGAGGCGTTGAGTCCGGTGACAAGGCTGTGATGTGTGGAAGGAGGCCGTGGACCCCGTCAAAAAGGAGCAGCTCTCCGTGCTCAGCTTCACCAACGGCTTCAACCGCATTCGCACCACCATCGAGGAGCCCCTCGGCACCACCTGGTGACCGGCGCTGCTGACCTGCCGTCAGGACCCAAGGTGCTTGCCCGTCCCGAGCGACGGTGCTGGTGGTCGTGGTCCTCCGCCACCGGCACTACTGCGTGGCGGTACGTGTGGTGAGGTCCTCGTCCGTGATGGGGCGGACCACCCGGCAGGGGGTTCCGACCGCGACGGTCATCGGGGGAATGCTGCGACTGACGACGCTGCCGGCGCCGATGACCGACCCGTATCCGATACGGACGCCGGGCAGGACCACCGCGTTGCTGCCGATCCACACCTTGTCCTCGATCACGATCGGATCCGAGAACCGCCCAAAGTCAGCGCGTCGCGAGGGGTGCACCGGGTGTCCCGTCGTGGTCAGTGTCACGCTGGGCGCGATCATGACACTGTTGCCTATGCGGATCTCCACGTCGTCCACGAACGTGAGGTTCACGTTCCCGAAAAAGTCGTCGCCGATGTGGACGTTGCTGCCGAACCCGGCGTGGAACGGCGGCAGCAGCACCGTGCGTTCACCGACCGAGCCGAAGATCGCGATGAGCAGCGATCGACGTTTCTCCGTTTCGTTCGGTGGTGTGTGGTTGTACTCGAAGATCTGCTCGGTGCGGCGCCGAGGGGCCAGGAAGGCCGCTTCCGACTCGGTGTAGACGAGTCCCTTGGCAATGCGGGCCAGGACTTCTTCCTCGTGAGCATGCGTCACAGCGGAACGCTCCCGTCGTTCAATCACTTGGGCACAAGCTCGGCATGCCCCCGGTTGACAGTGCGTCAGGCATAAGATCATCTGACACTCGCAGAAGTCTGCCGCACCTCACCCCGCAGCCAAGCCCTTTCACCGAAGTCATTCGGAAGGTGATCAGTTAAAGCATTGCGGGGCGCCGCCACTCCCGTCCGAGGACATGGTGATCGAGGAAGTTCAGCATCGTTTCATACTTGATGCGAAGGTGGTTCGGCGCCTTGAGCCGTTGGCCCTCGTCCGGGAAGTGCAGGAAGCTGACGGGCGTCCCGAGCCGCTGCAGATCGCTGTGCAGGCTCACTGCCTGGCCCATCGGGACGCGGTGGTCCTTGCCGCCGTGCACGATCAGTATCGGCGTGGTCACCTTCGCCGCGTGGAAGTGGGGCGAGTTGGCTTCGTACCGTTCGCGCTGCGTCCGTCGCCGTGATCTTCCGGCCGCCTACCTCTACAAGACTTGGGCCAGCGCCGAACCTCGGAGGCGTTTGTCACCCACGGTGGACAGCGCGTTCATCGGCGGATCGTTGCGATGAGGCGTCGCAGCGCGGCGTGGGCGGGTGGGCCCCAGGTGGCCTTGCCGCCGGGGCGGCCATGAAGGCCGGCCTCTCCGATGAGGGTGCCGCTGAGGGCTGTCAGCACCGCCCAGCCGCGGGCGCGGCGCAGGGTCGCGGCGTCCACCACCGGCTGGTAGGCGTCATGGAAGCGGTCGGCGGCCGCGTCCGGCAGCAGTATCCAAGGGGCAGCGAGATCGCAGGCCGGATCGCCCGCGCAGAGGTCGCCGAAGTCGATCACGCCGCAGAAGGTGCCGTCCGCGGTGAGGACGTTGGCCGGATGCAGGTCGCCGTGGAGCCACAGCGCCGGGCCCGCCCACTCGGGCGCGGCAACGGCGTCTTCCCAGACCGCTCGGACGGCATCCGGTTCGGGGAGCAGCCCCAGCTCGATGGCCGAGGCGAACTGCTCGGCGAATTGCTCGGCATGGTCGGCCAGTGGCCCCCCGCGGCCACGGCCGACGGGCGCCCCGTCGGGGGCAGGTCGGTGAAGGGCTGTCAGGAAGGCGGCCAAGGTGCCGGCCGCCTCCGTGGCACGTGTGGCGGGAGCGCGGTCGGCGGGCGAGCCGGGCACCCAGGTGGTGACGATCCAGGGTCGCGGAAACCGCTCGGAGGGCTCGCCGAGGCGCTGTGGGACGGGAACGGGCAGGGGAAGGCGCGGGGAGAGAGCGGGTAGCCAGGCGTGCTCCTTGCGCAGCAGGGCGTCCGCGGACCGTGTCGCCCAGGGCAACCGGACGGCGAGGTCGTCGCCGAGCCGCCACAGCTGGTTGTCCCAGCCACGCGCGCCGAGCTTCAGGGGACGACCGGCCAGGTCCGGGTGCTGGTCGAGCAGCAGGTCCCGGACCAGATCTGCGGTGATGTCGATCTCGGTATGGGTCATGCGGAGCCACGGTAGTCGGACGCTGACCCGGGCGTTTGGGACGCCCAGCGCTCAGTGCCGCTCACCATCCTCACTTCCTGAACTGGGCACCGCACGGCAATGCCCATCGGCGCCTGGTTCCCCCTCGGCCGTCCTGCGAAGGGAGGAAGAGACACAGGCTGGCATCATCGGTGCGGGCCAGGTTTGGTGGGGATTGCTTCCACGCCCCTTTCTTGGCGCCTGCCTTGCCGAGAGCCGCGGGCCGGTCGCCGCCCCTGGGCGACCGGCGCGCGGACCTGCGGCTTGTCACCGCCAGATGGACTTCAGCTGCCATGCCTGCATGTGGTCGAGGGTGGCGGTGCCGCCTTCGGCGAAGACCTCGACGCCGGTGCTGGAGGGGTCGGGGAAGATCTGGTCGGTGATCACCGCTTCGCCGTTGCCGCCGAAGACCTCGACGGACGACCAGTCGACGAGGATGCGCAGCTTGACCTTGCCGTTCTTGGCCTTCAGGGGTGCGGTCTGGACGCCGGGGAAGGTGCTGTTGAAGTCCACGGCGCCGGAGTGGGTGCGGTCGACGTACAGCTCCTGGGTCGTGGTGTCGTAGCCGATGACGGTCTCCTCGCCGCCCGCGCCGGTGCGCGCCTTCAGGCCGAAGCGGTCGGCGTCCTTGAGGGAGAAGGTCGCCTCGATGTCCAGGGCCTTGTTCCCGGCCGCGGGGCCGATCAGAGGCTTGGAGGTGTTCTTGACGGTGACGTCGGACGCCGTGATCGGGCGCTTGTTCCGGAGGGACTCCAGGCTGCCCACCGGCTTGCTGGTCAGCCGGATCCGGCCGTTGATCGTGCGCAGTGCCATTTCCCGGGGAATGCTCTGCGCGCTGCGCCAGGGGGAGGTGGGGATGGACTGGCCGTAGTCCCAGTTGTTCATCCAGCCGATCATGTACCGCTTGCCGCCCGGGGCGTTCTCCCAGGACACCGCCGCGTAGTAGTCCCGCTGACCGCGCTGACCGCGCTGACCGCGCTGACCGCGCTGACCGCGCTGACCGCGCTGACCGCGCTGACCGCGCTGACCGCGTCGATGGAGCGGACTGGGGCGACCGGGCCGCTGATCGGGCTGAGCGTGCCGGTCGAGCTGACCGGGCCGCCGACCGTGCCGACCCGGCCGACAGTGCCGCTGACCAGGCCGACCGCGCTGATCGAGCCGATCGTACTGATCGAGTCGGCCGGGCCGACCGGGCAGCTGGCCCGGCCGACTGGACCGACCGGGCAGCTGACCGTGCGGAGCGGGCCGACCGTGCCGATCCAGCCGATCGCGTCGCGAGGAGGACACCAATGAAGACGACCGACACGCCTCCCCTCGACCCCGCCGAGGACGTGCCGCCCGTGGCTCAGGTGCCCGGCACGACCGTGCCGCCGGCGAAGGCCGGCGAGGGTACGTTCCTCAACGTCTTCTCGCACGGCATGCTCATCCTGTGGGCGTTCATGGTCGTCCTGCCGCTGCTGTGGGCGGTGATGACCTCGTTCAAGACGGACCGGGACATCTTCAGCTCGCCCTGGGCGCTGCCGGACTCGCTGCACTTCGAGAACTGGTCGCGTGCCTGGACCGAGGCGAACATGAGCGACTACTTCCTCAACACGGTGATCGTGGTGGGGTGCTCGCTCGTCGGCACCATGCTGCTGGGCTCCATGGCGGCGTACGTCCTCGCGCGCTTCGACTTCCCCGGGAACCGCTTCATCTACTTCCTCTTCATCGGAGGGATGAGCTTCCCGATCATCCTGGCGCTGGTCCCGCTGTTCTACGTCATGCAGAACCTCTCACTGCTGAACACACTGCCCGGGCTGATCCTGGTCTACATCGGGTACTCGCTGCCCTTCACGGTGTTCTTCATGACGGCCTTCTTCCGCACGCTGCCGACCTCGGTGGCGGAGGCGGCCTTCGTGGACGGCGCCTCGCACACCAGGACGTTCTTCCAGGTCATGCTGCCGATGGCCAAGCCCGGGCTGATCAGCATCAGCATCTTCAACTTCCTGGGGCAGTGGAACCAGTACATGCTGCCGACGGTGCTCAACACCGAACCCGACCGGAAGGTGCTCACCCAGGGCCTTGTCCAGCTGGCCGTCAGCCAGGGCTACAAGGGCGACTGGTCCGGCCTCTTCGCCGGGCTCGTGATGGCGATGCTGCCAGTGCTCGCCGCGTACATCGTCTTCCAGCGCCAGGTCGTGCAGGGGCTGACGGCGGGTGCGCTGAAATAAGACGCTGAAGCAAGACATTCCCGAACACGTCGTACACCGTTCCTCTTGTGGGGGAGCGGTGTACACACGTGTGCGCCTGCCCCCGGAAACGGTTCAACCTCTTGACGGGAGGCGACCCGAACGGCTCAGCTTAGAGTTCACTAGTTGGACATAGACGGGGCCTCGTCGACGCGGCCCCGTGCGCAGGAGGTCGTCGTGGAGACTCCGGGGTCGCAGTCGTCGCTGCACCGAGCAAATCTCGAGCGCGTCGTCCGGGCGGTGCGCCTCGCCGGATCGCTCACCCAGGCCGAGATCGCCAGGACGACGGGCCTGTCCGCGGCCACCGTCTCCAATATCGTTCGGGAACTGAAGGACGGCGGAACGGTCGAGGTCACGCCCACGTCGGCGGGTGGCCGCCGGGCCCGCGCGGTCTCGCTCAGCGGAGACGCCGGGATTGTCATCGGCGTCGACTTCGGGCACACGCATTTGCGCGTCGCGATCGGAAATCTGGCCCACCAGGTGCTCGCCGAGGAGGCCGAGCCGGTCGATGTGGACGCCTCCTCGACGCAGGGCTTCGACCGGGCGGAACAGCTGGTCAACCGCCTGGTCGACGCCATCGGAGTGGACCGTACGAAGATCGCGGGCGTCGGCCTCGGCGTGCCCGGCCCGATCGACGTGGAGTCCGGCACGCTGGGCTCCAGCGCCATCCTGCCGGGCTGGACCGGCACCAAGCCCGCCGCCGAGATGCGCGACCGCCTCGGTGTCCCGGTGCACGTGGACAACGACGCCAACCTCGGCGCCCTGGGCGAGCTGGTCTGGGGCAGCGGCCGCGGGGTGCGGGACCTGGCCTACATCAAGGTGTCCAGCGGCGTTGGGGCCGGACTGGTGATCGATGGCAAGATCTACAGAGGGCCGGGTGGCACGGCGGGAGAAATCGGTCATATTACTCTTGATGAGTCCGGCCCGGTCTGCCGTTGCGGCAACCGCGGCTGCCTGGAGACCTTCGCCGCCGCGCGCTATGTGCTGCCGCTCCTCCAGTCCAGCCACGGCACCGATCTGACCATGGAGAGCGTCGTGCGGTTGGCGAGGGACGGGGACCCAGGCTGCCGCCGGGTGGTCGCCGACGTCGGCCGACACATCGGAAGTGGAGTCGCCAATCTCTGCAATCTGTTGAACCCCAGCCGCGTGGTCCTCGGTGGCGATCTCGCCGAGGCCGGAGAGCTGGTTCTCGGACCCATAAGGGAGTCGGTCGGCCGGTACGCGATCCCCAGTGCCGCGCGTCAACTCTCGGTGCTGCCAGGGGCACTTGGCGGTCGGGCGGAGGTCCTCGGGGCCCTCGCACTGGCCCTCAGTGAGATGGGTGATTCGACCCTGTTGGACGGGGCTTTGTCCACCGCCACCCCTGCCTTCACTTAGAGAACGAAACACGTCGTTGCCAAGCCGTTAAGGATTTACTTCTTGACGTCGCACATGTGGCCGAGTTGACTTTCGTTCACCTCGGCCGCAGCGCTGCGGCCCGTGTCAGGGAGGCACAACCCAAATGAACGCAAAGATGCGTAGAGTCGTGATCGGCGCCACGGCGGTTTCGCTGGCGCTCTCCGTGGCCGCCTGCGGCAAGGCCGGCGACGACAACTCGGACAGCGGCAGCACCAGCGGCTCGGACAGCAAGTCCATTGGTCTGCTCCTGCCCGACACTGTCACCGCGCGCTACGAGAAGTTCGACAAGCCGTACTTCGAGGCCAAGGTCAAGGAGCTGTGCTCCGACTGTGACGTCCAGTACGCGAACGCTGCGGCCGACCCCACCAAGCAGGCCCAGCAGATGAGCACCATGGTGACCAAGGGCGTGAAGGTCATCGTGGTCTCCGCCCAGGACTCCGCCGCGATCAAGTCCTCCATCCAGTCCGCGGTGGACAAGGGCGTCAAGGTCGTCGCCTACGACCGTCTCGCCCAGGGCCCGGTCTCGGCCTATGTCTCCTTCGACAACGTCAAGGTCGGTGAACTCCAGGGCCAGGCCCTGCTCGACGCGCTCGGCGACAAGGCGACCACCAAGTCCAAGGTCGTCATGATCAACGGCGACGACGCCGACCCGAACGCCGGCCAGTTCAAGGAAGGCGCCCACAAGGTCCTCGACGGCAAGGTCGACATCGCCTACGAGCAGTCCGGCCTGTGGAAGGACACCGTCGCCGCCCAGAAGATGTCCGCGGCGATCACGCAGCTCGGCGCCAAGAACATCGCGGGCGTCTACGCCGCCAACGACGGCATGGCCGGTGGCATCGCCAACACCCTCAAGGGTGCGAAGATCAGCAACATCCCGCTGACGGGTCAGGACGCCGAGCTCGCGGCCATCCAGCGGATCGTCGCCGGTACGCAGTCCGCCACGGTCTACAAGGCCTACAAGCCCGAGGCCGACACCGCCGCCGAGCTGGCGGTCAACCTGCTGGAGGGCAAGGACATCAAGTCCCTGGCCGACACCGAGGTGACCAGCGGTTCCGGTGACAAGGTGCCCGCGAAGCTGCTGACCCCGGTGTCCGTCACCAAGGAGAACATCGCGGACACGGTCGTCAAGGACAAGCTCTACACCGTCGCCGACATCTGCACCGCCGAGTACGCCGAGGCGTGCAAGAAGGCTGGTCTCGAGTAAGCACTCGAGTCCCGCACAGCCTGTCCGGCGCCCGCCCCACCTTTCAGACCCCGCTTCCGGGGCGGGCGCCGGACAGAACCGTTGCCCAGTGCAACGGATTCACGCATGTTCATCTTGTAAGCCTTGTGCGGCGGTCTCCCGGCTCTCGCCTTCGGGCCTCGCCTCGGGCCTCGCATAAACCTCCGCGCCTGATTCCAAGCGCGGCATCCCCGCCGGTCAGGCGGCGAAGGAGATGGTTCACGTGTCCGCTACGCCCGTGCTGGCGTTGCGCGGAGTCTCCAAGCGATTCGGTGCGGTGCAGGCACTCACCGACGTCGATCTGGAGGTCCACGCCGGAGAAGTGGTCGCCCTGGTGGGCGACAACGGCGCAGGTAAGTCCACCCTGGTCAAGACGATCGCGGGTGTCCACCCCATCGATGACGGCGTCATCGAGTGGGAGGGCAACGCCGTCAAGATCAACAAGCCGCACGACGCCCAGGGACTCGGCGTCGCGACGGTCTACCAGGACCTCGCGCTCTGCGACAACCTCGACGTCGTGGGCAACCTCTACCTCGGTCGCGAACTGCTGCACCGGGGCGTCATCGACGAGGTGACGATGGAGCAGAAGGCCCGCGAGCTGCTGTCCACGCTCTCCATCCGCATCCCGAGCGTGCGCATCCCGATCGCCAGCCTCTCCGGCGGTCAGCGACAGGTCGTCGCCATCGCCCGCGCCCTGATCGGCGACCCCAAGGTCGTCATCCTCGACGAGCCCACCGCCGCGCTGGGCGTCGAGCAGACCGCGCAGGTCCTCGACCTGGTCGAGCGGCTGCGCGAGCGTGACCTCGGCGTCATCCTCATCAGCCACAACATGGCCGACGTCAAGGCGGTCGCGGACACCGTGGCCGTGCTGCGCCTGGGCAAGAACAACGGCTCCTTCTCCGTGAAGGACACCAGCCACGAAGAGATCATCGCCGCCATCACGGGCGCCACGGACAACGCCGTGACCCGTCGTGCGGGGCGTCGCACCGCGGAGGCGGCAAAGTGAGCGACACGTCCAAGACCGTGAAGAGCGACACCAATGAGGCCGAGAAGGCCAAGGGCGTCGTGGAGGGCCAGACCACCGTCGCCCCCGCCGACGACCCCACGGCCGCCCCGGTGGCCGTCGTCGACCCGCGGCTGCTGGTCCGTGAAGAGGGCTTCAAGGGCTACGTCACCGAGTTCAAGCGCAAGGTCAAGGGCGGTGAGCTGGGCTCGCTGCCGGTCTTCATCGGCCTGATCGTCATCTGGACGATCTTCCAGCTGCAGAACGACCGTTTCCTCAGTGCCGACAACCTCTCGAACATCAGCTACTTCCTGTCGGCCACCGGCATGCTCGCCATCGGCCTGGTGTTCGTGCTGCTGCTCGGCGAGATCGATCTGTCGGTGGGTTCGGTCAGCGGTCTGGCCTCCACCCTGTTCGCCGTGTTCGTGGTGAACAACGGCATGAACGCCTGGCTGTCGCTGGTGCTGGCGATCCTCACCGGCCTCGGTATCGGCGCGCTGCACGGCTGGTTCTTCGCCAGGATCGGCGTACCGGCGTTCGTCGTCACCCTGGCCGGCTTCCTCGGCTGGAACGGTCTGATGCTGTGGCTGCTGGGCGACAGCGGCACGATCAACATCCCGTCCGACACGGGTCCGGTCCATCTGCTCGGCCAGAGTTCCTTCTTCATGGACCAGGCCATCATCGGCGCGTACATGCTGGCCGGCCTCGCCGTCGTGCTCACCGCCGTCGGCAACTTCAACGAGCAGCGCCGCCGCCGGGCCGCGGGGGTGCCGTTCCGGCCGACCAGCGAGATCCTGCTGCGCGTCGGCGCGCTCGCCGTCGCGTCCTTCGCCGCCGCCGCCGTGCTCAACGACTCGGCCGGTGTCTCCAACGCGCTGGTGATCTTCCTGGCGGCGCTGGTGATCGTGGACTTCGTGCTGCGTCGTACGACCTACGGCCGCAAGGTGTTCGCGGTCGGTGGCGGCATCGAGGCCGCGCGCCGCGCCGGTATCAACGTGCCGATGATCCGGATCACCGTGTTCGCCATCTCCGGTGGGTTCGCGGCGGTCGGCGGTATGTTCTTCGCCGGTCAGACCGCGAGTGCGACGCTTTCCGCCGGTGGCGGTAACACGCTGATGCTCGCGATCGCCGCGGCGGTCATCGGCGGTACGAGCCTCTTCGGTGGACGGGGTTCGGTGTGGTCCGCGCTGCTCGGCATGTTGGTGATCCAGTCGATTCAGACCGGTCTTGACCTGCTGAACATGAACACGTCGATCCAGTACATGATCACTGGGGCGGTTCTGCTGGGTGCGGTCGTCATCGACTCCGTCTCCCGTAAGAGCCAGAAGGCGGCCGGGCGCGCCTAACCGCCATTGGGGCGCGGGTTGTTCCGCGTGTGCCGGTCTCTTGTGGCCGGTCGCGCAGTTCCCCGTGCCCCTTTGGTGTGCCCGGGGATTGGCCCTGTGCGCGGAAGATTAGACTTCGACGAGCCCGGAAACGCTCGAAACGCACTACCGCAAGGAGGCACGGGTGCCGCTGCTGACCCGCATCAGGGGACCGCGCGATCTGGACCGGCTCAGCCTGGAGCAGCTGGACCAGTTGGCGGAGGAGATCCGGACCTTCCTCGTGGAGGCGGTGTCCAAGACCGGCGGTCACCTCGGACCGAACCTCGGCGTGGTCGAGCTCACCATCGCGCTGCACCGCGTCTTCGACTCGCCGAAGGACAAGGTGCTGTGGGACACGGGCCACCAGTCCTACGTTCACAAGCTGCTCACCGGCCGTCAGGACTTCTCCAAGCTGAAGATGAAGGGCGGCCTGTCCGGCTACCCCTCGCAGGCCGAGTCCGAGCACGACGTCATCGAGAACAGCCACGCGTCGACGGTCCTCGGGTGGGCCGACGGGCTCGCGAAGGCCAACCAGGTGCTCAAACGCGACGACCATGTGGTCGCCGTGATCGGTGACGGCGCGCTGACCGGCGGTATGGCCTGGGAGGCGCTCAACAACATCGCCGAGGCCAAGGACCGCCCGCTGGTCATCGTGGTCAACGACAACGAGCGGTCGTACGCCCCGACCATCGGCGGCCTCGCGAACCATCTGGCCACGCTGCGGACCACCGACGGGTACGAGCGGTTCCTCGCCCGCACCAAGGAGATCCTCGACCGCACCCCGGTCGTCGGCAAGCCGCTCTTCGACACCCTGCACGGCGCCAAGAAGGGGCTGAAGGACTTCATCGCCCCCCAGGGCATGTTCGAGGACCTGGGGCTCAAGTACGTCGGGCCGATCGACGGGCACGACATCGAGGCCCTGGAGTCCGCGCTGTCCCGCGCCAAGCGGTTCGGCGGTCCCGTCATCGTGCACTGCCTCACCGAGAAGGGCCGCGGCTACCAGCCCGCCCTCCAGGACGAGGCGGACCGCTTCCACGCCGTCGGCAAGATCCACCCCGACACGGGCCTGCCGATCGCCTCCTCCGGCGCCGACTGGACCTCCGTCTTCGGCGAGGAGATGGTCAAGCTCGGCAAGGAGCGCGAGGACATCGTCGCCATCACGGCGGCCATGCTCCAGCCGGTCGGCCTCGACAAGTTCGCCAAGGTCTTCCCCGAGCGGGTGTACGACGTGGGCATCGCCGAGCAGCACGCTGCCGTGTCGGCGGCGGGACTCGCCACGGGCGGCCTGCATCCGGTGTTCGCGGTGTATGCGACATTCCTCAATCGTGCCTTCGACCAGGTCCTCATGGATGTCGCCCTCCACAAGTGCGGTGTGACTTTCGTACTGGACCGGGCCGGTGTCACCGGTACCGACGGTGCCTCGCACAACGGCATGTGGGACATGTCGATCCTCCAGGTCGTGCCGGGGCTCCGGCTCGCCGCACCGCGTGACGCCGAGCAGGTGCGCGCCCAGCTGCGCGAGGCCGTCGAGGTCACGGACGCGCCGACCGTGGTCCGCTTCTCCAAGGGCGCCGTCGGCCCCGCCGTACCCGCCGTGGGCCGGATCGGCGGCATGGACGTGCTGCGGGAGCCGGGTACCGACAACCCGGACGTGCTGCTCGTCTCCGTGGGCGCCCTCGCCCCGATGTGCCTGGAGATCGCCGACCTGCTCGACAAGCAGGGCATCACCACCACCGTCGTCGACCCGCGCTGGGTCAAGCCCGTCGACGAGCACATGGCCCCGCTCGCCGACAAGCACCGCGTGGTCGTCACCGTGGAGGACAACTCCCGGGTCGGCGGCGTCGGTTCGGCGATCGCGCAGGCGCTGCGCGACGCGGGCGTCGACATCCCGCTGCGTGACTTCGGCATCCCGCCGCGCTTCCTCGACCACGCCTCCCGCGCCGAGGTCCTGGCCGAGATCGGGCTCACCGCCCCCGACATCGCCCGCCAGGTCACCGGGCTCGTCTCCAAGCTCGACGGCCGGTTCGACGACACCGCGGTCGAGGCGGAGCCGGCGCGCGACTGACGTAGCCGATGCGTGCCTGACGTACGAAGCCGATGCGCGACTGACGTACGAAGCCGAGTCCGAACGGGCCGGTCTCCCCATCCGTAACGGATGGGGAGACCGGCCCATTCGCGTGAAACCGCCCGCGCCGGGGCATACGCTCCCCCAGTCTCGGCTGCGCTCGACCGGGGGGACCCCCATCGCCCCCTCTCGATCATGTCGAGGACGACAAGCGTGGGAGGTACGCCTGTGAGCAGCACACTCTTCCGGACGAAGAAGGTCGAGCAGTCCATCCTCGATACCGAGGAGCCAGAGCACGCGCTCAAGAAATCCTTGTCCGCGCTCGATCTGACGGTCTTCGGCGTCGGTGTCATCATCGGCACCGGCATCTTCGTCCTCACCGGCACGGTCGCCAAGAACAACGCCGGCCCGGCCGTAGCCCTCGCCTTCGTCGTGGCCGGGGTCGTCTGCGCGCTCGCCGCCCTGTGCTACGCCGAGTTCGCGTCCACGGTCCCGGTCGCCGGATCCGCGTACACCTTCTCGTACGCCTCGCTCGGTGAGCTGCCCGCCTGGATCATCGGCTGGGACCTGGTGCTGGAGTTCGCGCTGGGGACGGCGGTGGTGGCGGTCGGCTGGTCCGGCTACATCCATTCGCTGATGGACAACGCGGGCTGGGACATGCCGGCGGCGCTCGGCCCCAGGGAAGGGACCGGTGACTTCGGCTTCGACATCCTCGCCGCCGCGCTCGTGCTGGTCCTCACCGGCATCCTCGTGCTCGGCACGAAGCTCTCCGCGCGCGTCACCTCGCTCGTCGTCGCCATCAAGGTGACGGTCGTTCTCACCGTGATCATCGCGGGCGCCTTCTTCATCAAAGGCGACAACTACGACCCGTTCATACCGAAGGCGCAGGAGGTACCGGCGGGCGAGAGCCTCCAGTCCCCGCTCATCCAGCTGATATTCGGCTGGGCGCCCTCCAACTTCGGGGTGATGGGCATCTTCACCGCCGCCTCCGTCGTCTTCTTCGCCTTCATAGGCTTCGACGTCGTCGCCACGGCCGCCGAGGAGACCAGGAACCCGCAACGCGACATGCCCCGAGGCATCCTCGGCTCCCTGTTCATCTGCACCGCCCTGTACGTGGCCGTGTCGATCGTCGTGACCGGTATGCAGCACTACACCGAGCTGTCCGTGAGCGCGCCGCTCGCCGACGCCTTCAAGGCCACCGGGCATCCCTGGTTCGCGGGCTTCATCAGCTTCGGCGCCGCCGTCGGCCTGACGACGGTCTGCATGATCCTGCTGCTCGGCCAGACCCGCGTCTTCTTCGCGATGAGCCGCGACGGACTGCTGCCCCGCTTCTTCTCCCATGTCCACCCGAGGTTCAAGACCCCGCACCGGCCGACCATTCTGCTCGGCGTGGTCATCGCGGTCCTCGCCGGCTTCACTCCGCTGAGCGAACTCGCCGCCCTGGTGAACATCGGCACCCTGTTCGCCTTCGTGGTCGTCGCGATCGGCGTGATCATCCTCCGCAGGACCCGCCCCGATCTGCACCGGGCGTTCCGCACCCCGTGGGTGCCGGTCATTCCGATCCTGTCGGTGCTCGCCTCGCTGTGGCTGATGCTCAACCTGCCCGCCGAGACCTGGCTGCGCTTCGCCGGCTGGATGGCCGCCGGCTTCGTCGTCTACTTCCTCTACGGCTATTCGCACAGTCGCCTGGGACGCCACGAGGAGACCACGGTGGGCGAGGTCCTCAAGCCGCCGGGGCGTGACGAACGGTAGTCGACCTTCGGTCGAGCGTTTGATTTCTCTGAACTCTCCGGCCCCGTATGTTCCGCTTCAGGCGGGTATACGGGGCCGGATAGCGTGCCGCTCATGCTCGTCACGCTCCTCGTGCCGTCACGCTCCGCGCCCGGGCGGCCGGGGGCCGACTACTGGAGACGGCTGCTCCCGGTGCTCGCCGCGCTGGCCTGCGTCACCCGGATCCCGTCCTTCGTCCCGCCGCTGTGGAACCCGGACGAGGGCTATCTCGCCGTACAGGCACGGCTGTTGGCGGACGGCGGAGAGTTGTACGAGACGGTCGTGGACCGCAAGCCGCCGCTGGTGCCGTGGCTGTACGCGGCGTCGTTCGCGGTGTTCGGCGACGACTCGCTGACCCCGGTACGGGTGCTCGCGACCGGCGCGCAGCTGGTGACCGCCGTCCTGCTGGCCTCGCTGGCCCGGCGCCGCTGGGGTGACAGGGAGGGGCGTACGGCGGGTGTCCTGTATCTGCTGACGTCCATCGGGCTCAACCCGGAGGACGCCCAGGCCGCGCTCTTCGAGGTCTTCATACTGCCCTTCACGGCCTGCGCGATGTGGTGCGCGGACCGGCGCCGGTGGAGTGCGGCGGGTGTGGCGCTCGGCTGCGCGTTCCTGGCCAAGCAGACGGGCGGGGCGGTGCTGATGCCGGTGCTCTGGCTGCTGTACCGGTCCGGTGCGCACCGAAGTGGCGTGGTACGGCTGGGAGTCGGCGCCGTCGTGCCGGTCCTGGGCGCGGCGGCACTCACCGACCCCGCCGGGTTCCTGTTCTGGACCGTGACCGGATCCGGCGCGTACGCCTCCTTCACCGGGTCCGAACTCCACGTATTGGCAAGGGCGTTGACCAACACCGCGATTCTGGGCGTGGCGTGTGCGGGGCTGATCCCGCCGGTGGTGCGGGTACTGCGGACCGCCACCCGCACCGGCTCGGTGGACCTGTGGCTGTGGCTCGGCTCGTCGGCGCTGGCGGTGGCTCTCGGCTTCCACTTCTTCGGCCACTACTACCTGCAACTCGTCCCGCCCGTAGCGCTGTTGGGCACTTCCGCCCTGCGAAACCCGCCGGGCGAGAGGTGGGCGAGAGCTCTTCTCGTCTCCGGCTGCTGCGGTGCGCTCTTCCTGGCCTGGGGCCTGCTCGCACCCCGCCCCGAACTCGCCCACGCACACCGCCTCGCCGCCGAGATCGCCCGCCGCACGGCACCCGCCGACCGGGTCCTGGTCTGGGGCATACACCCGGAGACGTACTGGCTCGCCGACCGCCACCCGGCCACCCGCTATCTGACCGCCGGCCTGCTCACCAACTACAGCGGAGGCCGGGACGGACCACAGGTGGGGGAGCGGTACGGGGTGGAGGGCGCCTGGAAGATCTTCCGGGATGAGATGGCGAGCCGGCCACCGGCCCTGGTCGTGGACGACTCACGCGACAAGCCGTACGCCCCGGAAAGGATGCCGTCACTGCGGCGGATCCTGGCCGGCGGGTACGAGGAGGCCGGGAGGCTGGACGGGGCGGTGCTGTACGTCCGCGCGGGGGACGGGTTCGGTCAGGATTGACCGGAGTACCGGCCCGAGCGGTCTCTCAGGGCTGACCGCTCACCGTGCGCGGGCCCGCCACCTCGGCGCCCAACTCCTCTACTCTTCGACGGAGTTCACGGTCGGCGGTGATGACGAGGCAGGGTCGGTCGTGGCCCTCCTCGGCGACCAGTTCGACGATGCGGTCGTCGCCGCTGCGGGGCGCCGGGGCCACCCGTACGCCCGGCACGGGCTCCACGCCCCGCGCCGCGCCCTCGACGACGAGCACGATCTCCACGGTGTCGGACCGGCCCGGGATCCCGTCGCGGGCGAGCCGGTCGCGCAGCCGTTCCGCCGCGCCGCGCCGGTCGCGCCACCAGCCGTCGGGGACGGACCCGATGACGTTGGCGGCGTCGATGATCACGAGTGTCGTCATGGGTCCCTATTGTCGTCCCTGTCGCGCGGACCTCTCGTAGGGCCGGCGAAGTCGATCTCCACGAAGTGGTTCGTAGTATGAAGCCATGACGTGGCTGATCACAGGCGGAGCGGGGTTCATCGGGGCGCACGTCGTGCGCGCGATGCTGGACGCGGGCGAGCGGGTCGCGGTGTACGACGACCTGTCCACCGGCGACCCCGGCCGCGTCCCGCGCGGCGTGCCCTTCGTGAAGGGTTCCGTGCTGGACGGCGAACCGCTCCGCCGTACCCTCGCCGACCTGGGGATCGAGGGTGTGGTCCATCTCGCCGCGAAGAAGCAGGTCGCCGAGTCGGTCGCACGGCCGCTGCACTACTACCGCGAGAACGTCCAGGGCCTCGCCACCCTCCTCGAAGCGGCCGCCGACACCGGCGTACGGAACTTCCTCTTCTCCTCCTCGGCCGCCGTGTACGGCATGCCCGACGTGAACCTGGTGACCGAGGACACGCCCTGCGCCCCGATCAACCCCTACGGCGAGACCAAGCTGGCGGGCGAGTGGCTGGTGCGCGCCGCCGGCCGCGCGCACGGCATGCGGACCGCCTCGCTGCGCTACTTCAACGTGGCGGGCGCCGCCGACGAACTCCTCGCGGACACCGGGGTCTTCAACCTGATCCCGATGGTGTTCGAGAAGCTCACCGAGGGCGCCGCGCCGGTGATCTTCGGCGACGACTACGACACCCCGGACGGCACGTGCGTACGGGACTTCATCCACGTCGAGGACATCGCCTCCGCCCACCTGGCCGCCGCCCGCGCCCTCACCGGCCGCGAGCCCGGCAGCGACCTGACGGTCAACATCGGACGCGGCGAGGGCGTCTCCGTACGCGAGATGATCGAACTGATCGGCGAGGTCACCGGTTACGGTCCGGCCGCGGCCCCGGTGTCCGCCCCCCGCAGGCCCGGCGATCCGGCCCGCGTGGTCGCCGCCGCGGACCGCATCCGCGAGGAACTCGGCTGGTCGGCGCGGTACGACGTCCGCGCGATGGTGACCTCGGCCTGGGCGGGGTGGTGCGCGCGGCATCCGGGGGCGTTGCGCGGGGCGTAGGTCCGGCCGTGAACGCATGAAGCGGAAGAGGGCCTCCGCCCGAAAGCGGAGGCCCTCTTCATCTGGGCATCACGGCCGTTACGCCGGAACCGAAGCCACGCCCGGCTCCAGGAACTTCTTGCCGTTCACCCGCTCGCTGACGCCCTCGCGGTCCAGGTACGGCGTGATGCCGCCCAGGTGGAAGGGCCAGCCGGCGCCGGTGATCAGGCAGAGGTCGATGTCCTGGGCCTCGGCGACGACACCCTCGTCGAGCATGAGCCCGATCTCCTGGGCGACGGCGTCGAGGACGCGGGCCCGCACCTGCTCCTCGGTCAGGACGACATCGCCCTGCTTGAGGAGCGCGGCGACCTCGGGGTCGAGCTCCGGCTTGCCGGAGTCATAGACGTAGAAGCCGCGCTTGCCGGCCTCGACGACGGCCTTGAGGTTGGGGGAGACCTTGAAGCGGTCCGGGAAGGCGCCGCCCAGGGTCTCGGAGACGTGCAGACCGATGGCGGGGCCGACCAGCTCCAGCAGGACCAGCGGCGACATCGGCAGACCCAGCGGCTCGACCGCCTTCTCCGCCACGTCGACC
The DNA here is from genome assembly GCF_002214185.1 of Streptomyces capitiformicae. Lineage (NCBI taxonomy): Bacteria > Bacillati > Actinomycetota > Actinomycetes > Kitasatosporales > Streptomycetaceae > Streptomyces > Streptomyces capitiformicae. The sequence continues at coordinate 7,335,974 of NZ_CP022161.1, forward strand.
GGCGTGCCCTCGTCGATGACGTTCTGGATCTCGCCCATGAAGCGGGTGAGGATGCGGTTGACGACGAACGCCGGGGCGTCCTTCACCAGGACCGCGGTCTTCTTCAGCTTCTTGGCGACGGCGAAGGCCGTGGCGAGTGAGGCGTCGTCGGTCGCCTCGCCCCGGACGATCTCCAGGAGCGGCAGGATCGCGACCGGGTTGAAGAAGTGGAAGCCGACGACCCGCTCGGGGTTCTTCAGCTTCGACGCCATCTCGGTGACCGAGAGGGACGAGGTGTTGGTGGCGAGGATCGCGTGCGCCGGGGCGACCGCCTCGACCTCCGCGAACACCTGCTGCTTGACCCCGATCTCCTCGAACACGGCCTCGATGACGAAGTCCGCGTCCGCGAAGCCCTCGGCCTTGTCCAGGACACCGGTGACCAGGGCCTTCAGGCGGTTGGCCTTGTCCTGGTTGATACGGCCCTTGCCGAGCAGCTTGTCGATCTCGGCGTGGACGTAGCCCACACCCTTGTCGACGCGCTCCTGGTCGATGTCGGTCAGCACGACCGGCACCTCCAGGCGGCGGAGGAAGAGAAGGGCGAGCTGGGAGGCCATCAGACCGGCGCCGACGACACCCACCTTGGTGACCGGGCGGGCCAGGTTCTTGTCCGGCGCGCCCGCCGGGCGCTTGCCGCGCTTCTGCACCAGGTTGAAGGCGTAGATGCCGGCGCGCAGCTCGCCACCCATGATCAGGTCGGCGAGGGCCACGTCCTCGGCGTCGTAGCCCTGCTGGAGGTCGCCGTTCTTGGCGGCGGCGATGATGTCCAGCGCGCGGTACGCGGCCGGGGCCGCCCCGTGCACCTTGCCGTCCGCGATGAACCGGCCGCGCGCGACGGCCTGGTCCCAGGCCTCACCGCGGTCGATGACCGGACGCTCGACCTCGACGTCACCCTTCAGGACGTTCGCCGTCCAGACCAGCGACTGCTCCAGGAAGTCAGCGCCCTCGAAGATCGCGTCCGCGATGCCGAGCTCGAAGACCTGCTGGCCCTTGAGCTGCTTGTTCTGGTTGAGCGAGTTCTCGACGATGACCGTGACGGCCTTGTCGGCGCCGATCAGGTTGGGCAGCAGCGTGCAGCCGCCCCAGCCCGGGACGAGACCGAGGAAGACCTCGGGCAGCGAGAACGCCGGGAGCGCCTTGGAGACGGTCCGGTAGGTGCAGTGCAGACCGACCTCGACACCGCCGCCCATCGCGGCACCGTTGTAGTACGCGAAGGTCGGGACCGCGAGGGCGGCCAGCCGCTTGAAGACCTCGTGGCCGCCCTTGCCGATGGCGAGCGCGTGCTCGTGCTCCTTGAGCAGCTCGACGCCCTTGAGGTCGGCGCCGACGGCGAAGATGAACGGCTTGCCGGTGACACCGACACCGACGATCTCGCCGGCCGCGGCCTCCTTCTCGACCTGGTCGATGGCGGTGTTCAGGTTCGCCAGCGACGCCGGGCCGAAGGTGGTCGGCTTGGTGTGGTCGAAGCCGTTGTCCAGCGTGATCAGGGCGAAGCGCCCGGCCCCGAACGGCAGGTCGAGGTGGCGTACGTGCGCGGACGTCACGACCTCGTCGGGGAACAGCTCGGCCGCGCCCTTCAAAAGCTCAGCGGTGGTGCTCACTTGTCCCCCTCGAAGTGCGGGTTCTCCCAGACGACGGTCGCGCCCATGCCGAAGCCGACGCACATGGTGGTCAGGCCGTAGCGGACGTGTGGCTGCTCCTCGAACTGACGGGCCAGCTGCGTCATCAGCCGGACACCGGAGGAGGCCAGCGGGTGGCCGAAGGCGATGGCGCCGCCGTACTGGTTGACGCGCGCGTCGTCGTCGGCGATGCCGTAGTGCTCCAGGAAGGCCAGGACCTGGACGGCGAAGGCCTCGTTGATCTCGAACAGGCCGATGTCGTCGATCGACAGCCCCGCCTTGGCGAGGGCCTTCTCGGTCGCCGGGATCGGGCCGTAGCCCATGACCTCCGGCTCGACGCCCGCGAAGGCGTACGACACGAGGCGCATCTTGACCGGCAGGTCGTTCTCGCGGGCGAAGTCCTCGCTCGCGATGATCGAAGCCGTCGCGCCGTCGTTCAGACCGGCCGCGTTACCGGCGGTGACCCGCCCGTGCACACGGAACGGCGTCTTCAGGCCCGCGAGGTTGTCGATGGTCGTACCCGGACGCATCGGCTCGTCGGCGGTGACCAGACCCCAGCCGGTCTCACCGGCCTCGGCGTTGGTGCGGCGCACCGAGATCGGCACCAGGTCCTGCTGGATCTTGCCGTTGGCGTACGCCTTGGCGGCCTTCTCCTGCGAGCGCACGGCGTATTCGTCGGCGCGCTGCTTGGTGATCGTCGGGTAGCGGTCGTGCAGGTTCTCGGCGGTCATGCCCATGAACAGCGCGGACTCGTCGACCAGCTTCTCGCTCACGAACCGCGGGTTCGGGTCCACGCCCTCGCCCATCGGGTGGCGGCCCATGTGCTCGACACCACCGGCGATGACGGCGTCGTAGGCACCGAAGGCGATGGAACCGGCGGTGGTGGTGACGGCGGTCAGCGCGCCCGCGCACATCCGGTCGATGGAGTAACCGGGAACGGACTGCGGCAGCCCGGCGAGGATGCCGGCCGTACGACCGAGGGTGAGCCCCTGGTCACCGATCTGCGTGGTCGCGGCGATGGCGACCTCGTCGATCTGCTTCGGGTCGAGACCGGGGTTGCGGCGCAGCAGCTCCCGGATCGCCTTCACGACGAGGTCGTCGGCGCGGGTCTCGTGGTAGATGCCCTTCGGGCCCGCCTTGCCGAACGGGGTGCGGACGCCGTCGACGAAGACGACGTCCCTGACGGTACGAGGCACGATGGCTCTCCTCCAAGGGGTGCGGGATCTGCACGATGCGCTGAGCGCTCGCTCAGGCCCATGCTACTTACGAGTAACAGTGCTGCACACCCCTGGGCGGGGGAGCGGCGAAGGTCACATGGGATTGACGTGTTACCGCCGGTTACATGCACCTACCCTAAGGGCGTGGGTAACTGCGCGACCAGCCCCGACACACCCGCAGCCCCCTGTGGCGATCAAGGGGCAGGCGCTGTGGACCCCCGAGGAACCAGCACAGGCGTAGCCACCGGATGCGACTCCCCGTCCCCGGCGATCACCCCGAACAACGTCCGCGCGACCTCCGCCCCGAACCCGTGCACGTCATGACTCATCGCGGACAACGTCGGCCGCGTCAGCCGACAGAGCTGTGAATCGTCCCAAGCCAACAACGACACATCCTCCGGCGCCCGCAACCCCATCTCGCCCGCCACCGACAGCCCCGCCACAGCCATGATGTCGTTGTCGTACAAAATCGCCGTAGGCCGATCCGCCCCGGTCAACAGCGACCGCGTCGCCCGAGCCCCCGCCTCCCCCGAGAAATCGGTCGCCACCTGCCAAGCCCCGGCCAGCCCCAGTGCCCTGGCCGCCTCGTCGAACGCCGCCGTACGGATGGCCGTGTGCCCCAACGCCGCCGCACCCCCCACCCGGGCGATCCGCCGATGCCCGAGCGCCGCCAGATACCGCACGGCCTCCGTCACGGCGGTGGCGTCATCCGTCCACACCGACGTGAGCCCCCCGGTCAGCGACGGATGCCCGACGGCCACCACCGGCATCCCCAGCCGCTCCACGGTCCCCACCCGGGGATCATCCGCGCGGAAGTCGACGAGGATCGACCCACTCACCTGCCGCCCCCGCCACCACGCGTCCTGAAGCCCCACCTCCTCGTCCAGATTGCGCACCAGTCGCAGCAGCAGCGAACAGGACCGCTCGGTCAGCACGCTCTCCACCCCGGAGATGAACTCCATGTAGAACGGCTCAAGCCCCAGCAGCTTCGCGGGCCGGCAGATCGCCAGCCCGACCACATCCACCCGCTGACTCGACAGCGACCGCGCCGCCAGATTCGGCGCCCACCCGAGTTCTCGTGCCGCCGCGAAGATCCGGTCCCGCGTGGCGTCGGACAGCCCCGGCTTACGGTTGAACGCGAGGGACACCGCACCCTTGGACACCCCGGCACGGGCGGCGACGTCCTTGATGGTCACGCGCGGAGTCGGCGGCGTGCTCATCGCCCCGGCTCCACGCAATACAGCGCCTCTCGCACGGCAGCCACGTCAGGAACGCCCTCCCATCCGCGTACCCCGATGGTGACCCGCTCCCCGGGCAACAACGTGACCAGCCCGGTGTCGGCCCGAGCCGCCGACGCCAGCCGGTCCGCCTGCAACAGCAGATCCCGTACGACGGTCCGGGCGGTCACGATCACCGTCCCCGGACCGACCTCGACGTCGAACTCCGGCCGTACATAAGGCACGTCACGATCCGGCGCCGGAAAGTGCAGCGCCCGCACCCCGTCCGCGTCGGCGACCAGGAACTCCTTCGCCCCGACGGGCTCCAGCTCACGCGGCACCCGCACCTCGGCGACCGTACGGGCACCGGCGGTGACCCTCACGTCCGAGGCCGAGGCGATCACGTCCCCCTCCACGGACATCCGCCGCAGCCGCACCTCCGCCGCCCACGCGTCCCGTGCCTGATTGACGACCGCCAACGCCAATACCCCGCCCCGCACCTGAAGCGTCAGCAACCGGTCCGCGTACACCCGCCGCAGCTCATGCCAGAGCGGCTTCTCCCGCCCGTCCCCGTCGATCGCCGCCCATGACGTCACCGGCCAGCAGTCGTTGAGCTGCCACACGACCGTGCCCGCGCACACGGGCCACAGCGACCGCCAGTACTCGATCCCTGTGGCGACGGCCCGCGCCTGGTTGACCTGCATCAGATAGTGCCAGCGGTCGAAGTCGCCCTCGGGCACGGCGAAATGCCGCGCGAGCCCCCGCTGCAGCTTCCCGTTCCCGTCATCGGCCTTCTGGTGGTGCAGCATCCCGGGCGAGTCGGCCGACAACTCGCCTTCGCCCAGCGCCCGCCGCAGCGTCGCGTACGCCGGCGGTGCCTGCCATCCGAACTCGGCGACGAACCGCGGCACGTTCGCCCGGTACTCGGCGTAGTCCTCCCGGTTCCACACCTCCCAGGAGTGGTGGGTGCCGTGCGCCGGATCGTTGGGGTGCCGCTCCCACGACCCCGACCACGGGCTGCCCGCCGTGTACGGCCGCGTCGGGTCCAACTCGGCGACGACACGCGGCAGTACGCCCAGGTAGTACCCCTCGCCCCACGATTCCCCGGCGAGCCGCTCCTCCCACTCCCAGTCCCGGAACCCCCACAGGTTCTCGTTGTTGCCGTTCCACAGCACCAGCGAGGGATGCGGCATCAGCCGTACGACGTTCTCCCGCGCCTCGGCCTCCACCTCGCCCCGCAGCGGCTGCTCCTCCGGATAGGCCGCGCACGCGAACGGGAAGTCCTGCCAGACCAGCAGCCCCAGCTCGTCACAGGCGTCGTAGAAGTCCTCGCTCTCGTAGATCCCGCCACCCCAGACGCGCACCAGATCCACTCCGGCGTCGGCCGCCTGCCGCAGCCGCTCACGGTACCGCTCACGCGTGATCCGGGACGGGAAGACGTCGTCCGGGATCCAGTTCACCCCGCGTGCGAACAGCCGCTCGCCGTTGACGACGAAGGTGAACCCGGTGCCGTGCTCATCGGTACGCCGGTCCAGCTCCACGGTCCGGAACCCGATCCGCCGCCGCCACACATCCAGCGACTCGCCCCGGCATTCGTCGTACAGGGTCAACTCGACCTCGTACAATGGCTGTTCGCCGTATCCGCGCGGCCACCACAGCTCCACGTCGGGCACGTCGAGCCGCACGACCCCGCTCGCGCCCTCGACCTCGGCGACCGCCCGGACGCCGTCGCCGCCCACCCGGGCCTCCAGCCGCAGCCCCGCCTCGACGGCCGCCCGCTCCACGTCGACGAGCAGCTCCACCCGCCCCGTCGTACCGTCGACCGTCACCACCGGCCGTACGCGGGCGATACGCGCGGTCGACCAGCGCTCCAGCCGAACGGGCCGCCAGATACCGGCGGTCACGAGCGTCGGCCCCCAGTCCCAGCCGAAGGAGCAGGCCATCTTGCGGATGAACTGGAAGGGCTCGGGATAGGCGCCCGGCCGGTCCCCGAGCCGCTCACGCACCGCCTCGGCCTCGGCGTACGCGGAGGCGAAGCGCACCGAGAGCCGGCCGCTCATCCCGGTGATGTCGAAGCGGTACGAGCGGTGCATGTTCCGTACGGAGCCCAGGAGCCGGCCGTCGAGCCGGATCTCGGCGGCGGTGTCGAGCCCGTCGAAGACCAGGTCGGTCTGGTCGTGGCCGACCGTCCCGGAGCCGGACAGCCCGATCTCGTACGTCCACTCCCGGCGCCCCACCCACGCCACCTCGGTCTCGTTCCGCCCGAGGAAGGGGTCCGGGATCAGCCCCGCCGCCAGCAGATCGGTGTGGACGCACCCGGGCACCGAGGCGGACAGCGCACGTCCGGAGCCATCGGGGTGTCGCAGGATCCAGCCGTCGGTGAGCGGTGTGGCCTCCAGCATGCGCACTCCTAAACCGGTCCAGTCCTTGAGTCGGCAGTATTGCGAAATCTTTCGACAGCCTTGGCGAAATAGCGACTTTACCGGTTCAGTGGCGGCTGCCAGAGTGCCGAACCAGCCAACCCACTCGTGCTCGTCCGTCCCGAACGGAGCTGGTGCACATGAACCACCGAAGGAACCGAAGGAACCGAAGGACACTCGCACGCACCGGAACACTCCTCGCCGCCGTACTCCTCGCCGCGGGCTGCACAGGCAGCGGAGGAAGTTCGAAGGGCGCCGACGCCAAGGCGGCCGACGACCCGTCACAGGTGTCCGGAACCATCACGGTCCTCACCCACCGGACGGACCTGGTGCAGGACGGCACGATGAAGAAGTACGCGGATGCGTTCAGCAAGACCTATCCGAAGGTGAAGGTGAAGTTCGACGCGATCACGGACTACGAGGAAGAAGTCAAGATCCGTATGAACACGGAGAACTACGGCGACGTCCTCATGATCCCGAACGTCATCAATAAGAACGACTATCCCAGGTTCTTCGCCTCGCTGGGCACCCAGGAGGAGCTCAGCAAGAAGTACCGCTTCACCGGCTTCACCACGGTCGACGGCAAGGTCTACGGCCAGAGCCCGATGGGCGCGACCCCCGGCTTCCTCTACAACAAGCGGATCTGGGCCGAGGCCGGCGTCACCGAGTGGCCCACCACCCCGGAGGAGTTCCTCACCGCGCTGAAGGCCATCAAGTCCAAGACCGACGCCGTCCCGTACTACACCAACTTCGCGGCCCAGTGGCCGCTGACCCAGTGGACGTACGTCAACGGCTCGGTCAGCTGCGACACCGGGGCCACCGCCGCGCTGGCCGAGGGCAATCCGTGGGCCGAGGACGGCGAACTGCGCGTCGGTGACCGGCTGTTGTACGACATCGTGAACCAGGGCCTGATCGAGAAGGACCCGACGACCACCAACTGGGAGGGTTCCAAGCCCCAGTTGGCGAAGGGCGAGATCGCCACGGCCTGGCTCGGCAGCTGGGCGGTCATCCAGTTCCGGCAGGCGGCGGAGAAGGCCGGCGCCGACCCCGACGACATCGGGTTCATGCCGTTCCCCGCCCGCGTCGACGGCAAGGCCTGCGCGACCGCCACCCCCGACTACAACCAGGCCGTCAGCATCCACTCCGAGCACAAGGAGGCGGCCCGCGCCTGGATCGACTGGTTCACCGAGAAGTCGGGCTACGCCGAGGACAACCTCTCGATCGCGACCCTCAGTGATGCCCCACTGCCCGAGGCCCTCAAGCCGTACGAGGAGCAGGGCGTCGAGCTCATCGAACTCGACGACACCAAGGGCGGAGCGGTCAAGGACATCGACAGAGCCTCGGAGGTCGGCATCTACGCGCCCGAGTACCGCCAGGACCTCGTCGACCTCGCCCGCGGCGCCAAGGACGGCGACGTGGACGACTTCCTCGACGACCTCGGCAAGCGCTGGACAGAGGCCCAGAAGACCGTGGGGTCCTGATGCCCCAGACGACTGAGAAGGTGGCGCGGCCTCCGGTGGTCGCGCCACCGTCTCCCCGGACGCGCGCCCCTCGCCGGGTGCGCCTCTGGGGGAAAGCCACCCCCTGGCTCTTCCTGGCCGCCCCGCTCGCTCTCCTGATCGTCTTCACGTACGCGCCGGTCGCCAACATGCTGGCGTACAGCTTCACCGACTGGGACGGCGTCAGCCCCGAGCTGGACTACACGGGCGCCGACAACTACGTCGAGATCTTCACCCGTCCCGAACTGTTCCGGGTCTTCTTCGTCAGCGCCTACTACCTGGCCGCTTCCGCCGTCCAGATCGCCGCCGCCCTCTACTTCGCGACGATCCTCAGCTTCAACATCCGTTTCCGGAACTTCTTCAAGGGCGTCCTGTTCTTCCCGTACCTGATCAACGGCGTCGCGATCGGCTTCGCCTTCCTCTACTTCTTCCAGGACGGCGGCACCCTCGACTCGGTCCTCGCCCTCTTCGGATACGAGTCCGACCACGCCTGGCTCTCCACCTCCACCTCGGCGAACATCTCCCTGGCCGGCGTCTCCGTCTGGCGCTACATGGGCCTGAACTTCGTCCTGTTCCTGGGCGCGATCCAGTCGATCCCGGGGGAGTTGTACGAGGCCGCGGAGCTCGACGGCGCGAACCGCTGGCACCAGTTCCGCCACATCATCGCCCCCGGCATCAGGCCGGTCCTGAGCCTGAGCGTGATCCTCTCGATCTCCGGCTCCCTCTCGGTCTTCGAGATCCCGTACATCATGACCGGCGGCGCCACCGGCACCGAGACCTTCGTGATCCAGACCGTCGACCTGGCCTTCCGCTTCAACAAGACGGGCCTCGCCTCGGCCGCCGCGGTCGTCCTCCTGCTGATCATCCTCGCGGTGACCTGGGTGCAGCGCCGCCTCGTACCGGACGACAAGGTGGACCTCACATGACGCTCGCGCTCTCCACACCGGTCGTACGCCGCCAAGTCGCCCGGACGCTCACGTATCTGTCCCTGGTGCTGGCGTCCGCGGTCGTCCTGCTGCCCCTCCTGGCGGTCCTGCTGACCTCGCTCAAGACCGAACGGCAGATGGCGGACGACAGCGGCGCACTCACGCTGCCGGACAATCTCCTGAACTTCGAGAACTACGTGACGGCGTTCCAGGACGGCGAGATGCTCGCCGCCTTCGGCAACACGGCCTTCATCCTCTTCTTCGCCATCACCGGAACGGTCCTCATCGGCTCGATGGCCGCCTACGCCATCGACCGCTTCACGTTCCGCTTCCGCAAGCTGGTCGTGGCACTCTTCCTGATCGCCACCCTCGTCCCGGGTGTCACCACCCAGGTGGCGACCTTCCAGATCGTCGACAGCTTCGGCATGTTCGACACGCTGTGGGCCCCGATTGCCCTCTACATGGGCACCGACATCGTCTCGATCTACATCTTCCTGCAGTTCGTACGGTCGATCCCGATCTCCCTCGACGAGTCCGCCCGCCTCGACGGAGCCAACGCCTTCACGATCTACCGAAAGATCGTCCTACCGCTCCTGAAACCCGCGGTCGCCACGGTCGTCATCGTGAAGGGGATCACCGTCTACAACGACTTCTACATCCCCTTCCTCTACATGCCCTCCGACGACCGCGGCGTGATCTCCACATCCCTCTTCCGCTTCAAGGGCCCCTTCGGCGCCCACTGGGAAACGATCTCGGCAGGAGCCGTCCTGGTGATCCTGCCGACCCTGATCGTGTTCCTGGCCCTGCAGAGGTTCATCTACAACGGCTTCACGAGGGGAGCGACGAAGTAGCGCTCATCCCTGGCGGTCAGGCATTCTTCGCCACCACCGTCAGCGCCCCCACCAGCACCGGCGTGACCAGCTCCACCTGCCAGGCCCGCGCCCCGTACCCGACCAGCGCCTTGGACACCGCCTCGGCGTCGATCGTGCCCGGCGGCTCCCAGCAGACCCGCCGCACGGTGTCCGGAGTGATCAGGTTCTCCTGAGGCATGTTGAGCTGCTCGGCCAGTGCACTCACCCCGGCCCGAGCCGCCGACAGTCGGGCCGCGGCGGCCGGATCCTTGTCGGCCCAGGCCTTCGGCGGCGGAGGGCCCGCCACGGGCTGCCCATGCGCCGGCAACGCGGAGTCGGACAACGCCTTCGCCCGGTCCACCGCGGCCTGCCACTGCTCCAGCTGCCGCCGCCCCATCCGATGCCCGAACCCGTTCAACGCGGCCAGCGCGTGCACGTTGCCCGGCAGCGCCAGCGCCGCCTCCACGATCGCCGCGTCGCTGAGCACCTTGCCCGGCGACACGTCCCGCCGCTGCGCGATCCGGTCCCGCGCCTCCCACAGCTCCCGTACGACGGCCATCTGCCGCCGACGCCGTACCTTGTGCATGCCGGACGTACGACGCCAGGGATCCTTGCGCGGCTCGGCGGGCGGCGCGGCCGCGATCGCGTCGAACTCCTGCCGGGCCCATTCGAGCTTGCCCTGCCGGTCCAGCTCCTTCTCCAAGGCGTCGCGCAGATCGACGAGGAGCTCCACATCGAGGGCGGCGTAGCGCAGCCACGGCTCGGGCAGGGGGCGGGTCGACCAGTCGACGGCGGAGTGGCCCTTCTCCAGGACGTAGCCGAGGACGCTCTCGACCATCGCGCCGAGGCCGACGCGGGGGAAACCGGCGAGCCGTCCGGCCAGCTCGGTGTCGAAGAGCCGGGTCGGGACCATGTCTATCTCGCGCAGACAGGGCAGGTCCTGGGTGGCGGCGTGGAGCACCCACTCCGCCCCGGACAGCGCCTCACCGAGACCGGAGAGGTCGGGGCAGGCGACGGGGTCGATGAGCGCGGTGCCCGCGCCCTCGCGGCGCAGCTGCACGAGATAGGCGCGCTGGCCGTAGCGGTATCCGGACGCGCGTTCGGCGTCCACGGCGACGGGGCCGGAGCCGGCGGCGAAGGCGGCGATCACCTCGGCGAGCGAGGACTCATCGGCGATCACGGGCGGAATGCCGTCTCGGGGCTCCAGCAAAGGGATCGGCGCCCCCGCTTCAGAAGATCCGCCATCGTCCGGAGGGGCGCCTCCGGTGGTTCGCAGGGTGCTGTCTGCTGCGGTCTCTTGGGCGTCGGTCACCTGTCAAGGGTATCCGTGTATGGACATGGCCCGCCGACGGAACGTTCCGTCGACGGGCCTGCAGGGGTCGTAAACCAGTCATGTATCACACGTGTCAGTGAATATTCCCGGCGTACCGTAAGGAGCCGGACATCAATGGATGATTCCGGTGCGCAGGGCCACCGCCACCATTCCGGCCCGGTCGCCGGTGCCGAGCTTGCGGGCGATGCGGGCGAGGTGGCTCTTGACGGTGAGCGCGGACAGGCCCATCGAGACGCCGATCGCCTTGTTCGACTGCCCTTCCGCGACCAGGCGCAGCACCTCGACCTCGCGGCCCGACAGCTCCCGGTAGCCGCCCGGGTGGCTCGGGGCACCCGGGGGGCGGCGGTGCATACGGGCGGCGGAGCCGATGGGGGCGGCGCCGGGGCGGGTGGGCAGTCCGATGTTGGTGCGGGTGCCGGTCACGACGTACCCCTTCACACCGCCCGCGAGGGCGTTGCGTACGGCACCGATGTCGTCGGCGGCGGAGAGGGCGAGGCCGTTGGGCCACCCCGCCGCGCGGGTCTCCGAGAGAAGGGTCAGGCCGGAGCCGTCCGGCAGGTGGACGTCCGCGACGCAGATGTCGCGGGGGTTGCCGACGCGGGGACGCGCCTCCGCGATGGACGAGGCCTCGATGACGTCGCGTACACCGAGAGCCCACAGGTGACGGGTGACGGTCGACCGAACGCGCGGATCGGCCACCACCACCATCGCGGTCGGCTTGTTCGGACGGTAGGCGACCAGGCTTGCGGGCTGCTCGAGGAGAACGGACACCAGGCCTCCTGGGTGCGGGACATGGGGGGCGGTTTCAAGGTCACAGAGATCTTCGGCATCAAACCCATGCTCCTTTAGAGAATGATCACGATTTAGTGAGTAACAATACGGGCAATTCGGACACGCCTTCGATCATTCGAAGATCGAACGGTGTCGCTTCGCGTCGATACGCGGCCGAAAGTGGCCGTATCGACAAAGAGATGGTTTCGTTCGGCGTGGCGGCTCACCCGGCGTGGCGGCACACACGAAGAAGGGCCGTGCTCATGGAGCACGGTCCGAAGGTGAGGCGGAATCCCGGAGGGGGATCTCAGCGCGGCTGCGGGCCCCGCCGCTGCGGCAGCGTCACCACCGCGGCGTCCCCCGGGTCGGCAGCCGGCGGCAGCCCCGCGATCTGGGCGAGCAGGTCGCACCAGGACGCGAGATGCGCGGCGGTGTCGGGAACGCCGCCCAGGACCTCCCGGGGCGTCCAGGACGCCCGGATCTCGATCTGGGAGGCGGCCGGGCGCGTGGACAGACCGCCGAAATAGTGCGAGCTCGCTCGCGTCACCGTGCCGCTCGGTTCGCCGTACGACAGGCCGCGGGACTCCAGCGCGCCGGTCAGCCAGGACCAGCAGACCTCGGGGAGCAGCGGATCCGCGGCCATCTCGGGCTCCAACTCGGCCCGGATCAGGGTCACCAGCCGGAACGAGCCCTGCCAGGCGTCGTGGCCCGCAGGGTCGTACAGCAGGACGAGACGGCCGTCGGCCAGATCCTCGTCGCCCTCGACGACCGCGGCCTCCAGCGCGTACGAGTACGGGGCGAGCCGCTGGGGCGGCCTGGTCGGGTCGATCTCGATCTCCGGCCGCAGCCGTGTGGCCCTCAGCGCGTCGACGGCGGAGCGGAACGGCAACGGCGCCGTCTCCACCGCATCGCGCTCCCCCTCCTTCGCGTCGTCCATCCCGCCAGCGCCGTCCGACAGTCGTCCCTGAGCCGCAGCCATGCCGGAACATTAAGGGGAACGGGGCCTCGGCGCAGGGCAAGACACCCGTGCGCTGGGTCACTGTCGGATCGCGCTCAGCGAACGGGGGCCGGGCCGCCCACCGGGAGCGGTGGCTGAAAGCATAGGGTCCCCGGTCGTCTCCGCTTGTCCACAGCCCCGGACCTCGCTGTCAAGCGGGCGTGCGAGACTTTGCCTCGTGAGTGCCAACGCCAGCCCCTCGGGCCACCAGCCGACCGCCACGTACAACTCAGCCTTCCTCAAGGCGTGCAGGCGCGAGCCCGTGCCGCACACACCCGTGTGGTTCATGCGGCAGGCCGGGCGGTCGCTGCCGGAGTACCTGAAGGTGCGCGAAGGCATCCCGATGCTCGAGTCGTGCATGCGGCCCGAGCTGGTCACGGAGATCACCCTCCAGCCGGTCCGCCGGCACCAGGTGGACGCGGCGATCTACTTCAGCGACATCGTGGTCCCGCTGAAGGCCATCGGCATCGACCTCGACATCAAGCCCGGCGTCGGCCCGGTCGTCGAGCACCCGATCCGCACCCGCGCCGACCTCGCCCGGCTGCGCGACCTGACCCCCGAGGACGTCTCCTACGTCACCCAGGCGATCACGCTGCTCACCGCCGAGCTCGGCGAGACCCCGCTGATCGGCTTCGCCGGCGCCCCCTTCACGCTCGCCAGCTACCTCGTCGAGGGCGGCCCGTCCCGCACGTACGAGAACGCCAAGGCGATGATGTACGGCGACCCCGAGCTCTGGGCCGACCTGCTCGACCGCCTCGCCGAGATCACGGCCGCCTTCCTGAAGGTGCAGATCGAGGCGGGCGCCAGCGCCGTCCAGCTGTTCGACTCCTGGGCCGGAGCGCTCGCTCCCGCGGACTACCGCCGCTCGGTGCTGCCCGCCTCCGCCAAGGTCTTCGACGCCGTCGCCGGGTACGGCGTCCCGCGCATCCACTTCGGCGTCGGCACCGGCGAGTTGCTGGGCCTCATGGGCGAGGCCGGCGCGGACGTCGTCGGCGTCGACTGGCGCGTCCCGCTCGACGAGGCCGCCCGCCGCGTCGGCCCCGGCAAGGCCCTCCAGGGCAACCTCGACCCGACCGTCCTGTTCGCCGGCACGGAGGCCGTCGAGGCCAAGACCCGCGAGGTGCTGGACTCGGCAGCCGGCCTGGAGGGCCACGTCTTCAACCTCGGCCACGGAGTCCTGCCGTCCACGAACCCGGACGCGCTGACCCGCCTCGTGGAGTACGTCCACACACAGACCGCGCGCTGAACGCGGGCGCCTGGGCGTGCGTATGACTCCTCAACCGCGGATCTACGTGAGGAACAGGCGATGAACGACCGAGTGATGCCTCCGATGCACGCCACGCCCGACGGTGAGGCTGAGATCGCCCTGGTGGTGAGGCTGCCCTGGGAAGACGTTGCCGCGCTCGGCCAGGAGGCCGGGCGACTCGCCGCGCGGATGCAGCGGCCGGTGACCCTTGATGAGGCGGTCAGTCATCGGTTGCGGTCCGTGCGGGCGGCTGCCGCGCATGCCAAGCCGGCGCAGGCCACGGGGGCGCCCGCGGTGACTTCGGCGTCGGCGTCGGTGTCCTCGTTGCCGCCGCGGCCTCCGGCGGATCAGGCGATGCAGGCCATTGATCGGATCAGTGGGAATTCCTCGGCCGTTTAGTCAGACGCTCGAACGGATCGCCGCCACCGCCTTTCTCGCCGCCACCAGGATGGGGTCCCAGACCGGGGAGAACGGTGGGGCGTAACCGAGGTCCAGGCTCGTCATCTGTTCGACTGTCATGCCCGCTGTCAGGGCGACGGCCGCGATGTCGACCCGCTTGCCCGCGCCCTCCCTGCCCACGATCTGGACGCCCAGGAGGCGGCCCGTGCGCCGCTCGGCGAGCATCTTGACCGTCATGGGGGCGGAGCCGGGGTAATAGCCGGCGCGGCTTGTCGACTCGATGGTGACCGTTTCGAACTGGAGGCCCACCCTGCGCGCGTCCTTCTCTCGCAGGCCCGTGCGGGCGATCTCCAGGTCGCAGACCTTGCTGACGGCGGTGCCGACGACACCGGGGAAGGTGGCGTAACCGCCGCCGACGTTGGCGCCGATGATCTGGCCGTGTTTGTTGGCGTGGGTGCCGAGGGGGATGTGGCGTTCGCGGCCGGAGACCAGGTCGAGGACCTCCACGCAGTCGCCGCCGGCCCAGATGTTCTCGTGGCCGCGCACCCGCATGGAGAGGTCGGTGAGCAGGCCGCCGCGGTCGCCCAGCGGCAGGCCCGCCGCCTTCGCCAGTTCCGTCTCCGGGCGTACGCCGATGCCCAGGACCACCACGTCCGCCGGGTACTCGGCGTCCGCCGTGACGACCGCGCCGACCCGGCCGTCGTCGCCGGTGCGGAAGCCGGTGACCTCGGAGTCGTTGACCATGATGATGCCGAGGCCCTCCATGGCCTTGTGCACCAGGCGACCCATGTCCGGGTCGAGCGTGGACATGGGCTCCTTGCCGCGGTTGACGACCGTGACCTCGTACCCGCGGTTGATCAGCGCCTCGGCCATCTCCACACCGATGTAGCCCGCGCCGACGACCACCGCGCGGCGGCCCTCGGTGGCGGACAGTGAGTCGAGGAGGGCCTGGCCGTCGTCCAGGGTCTGCACGCCGTGCACACCGGGCGCGTCCACGCCGGACAGGGACGGGCGGATCGGGCGGGCGCCGGTCGCGATCACGAGTTTGTCGTACGAGGTCCAGGACTCCACGCCGGAATCGACGTCCCGCGCGCGTACGCGCGCACCCTCGACATCGATCTCCACGACCTCCGTACGCATCCGGAGATCGATGTCGCGGGCCCGGTGCTCCTCGGGCGAGCGGGCGATGAGCCGGTCCCGCTCGGGGACGTCGCCGCCGACCCAGTACGGAATCCCGCACGCGGAGTAGGAGGAGAAGTGGCCGCGCTCGAACGCCACGATCTCCAACTCGTCAGGGCCCCGTAGCCGTCGCGCCTGTGACGCGGCAGACATGCCCGCCGCGTCACCGCCGATGACGACCAGGCGTTCCTTCGAACGATCAGAAGGGCGATCTGTACGGCTCATGTTCATGGGAACACGCTACGAGGGCCCCGCATTTCAGTCCTGTCGGCTCAACTCTCCTCACTCTCGCTCTCGTCCGGCGTCGCCGCTGCCGGGCGCGGCCGACGCGTGCGGGTGAGGCGGAACCACAGCAGCAGGACGAGGGCCGTGGCCACGGCGAAGGGGAACACCGCGGCGAGGGCCATGGCCAGCCAGCGGAACACGGCGACAAACGCGTTCCAGCCGCCCGCCAGCGCGTCCACGAAGCCGGGGTCGTCGTCCTTGTCCGACTTCTTCACCGCCGTCTCGGACAGGGACAGCGTGATGGTGGCGAGGCTCGTGCGGTCCTTCAGGGACTCCTGCTGGGCCAGCAGCGCCTCCAGGTCCGCCTGACGCGTGCTCAACTCGCCCTCCAGGGTGACCACATCGCTCAGCTTGGTCGCCCGGTCCATCAGCTCGCGGATACGGGCCACGCTGGCCTGCTGCGTCTTGATACGGCTCTCCACGTCGACGACCTGCTCCGTGACGTCCTCGGCCTTGGTCTTGCGCTCGATCAGCTTGCCGGTGCCCTCCAGTTCGCCGAGGACCTCCTCGTACTTCTCGGTGGGCACGCGCAGGACGACACGGGTGCGTTCGCGATCCTTGCCGTCGCGGGTCGTCGACTCGTCGGCGACGAAGCCGCCGGCGTTCTCGGCGACGGTGCGGGCCTCGTCCAGGGCCTTCGGTACGTCCTTGACCCGCACGGTCAGCGAGGCGGTGCGGATGATGTGGCTCGGGGCGACCTTGATCGGCGCGTCGGCGGCCTCACCGCTGCTCTGGGCGCTGCCGCTGTCGCCGTTCAGGGCGCCCTCCTGCCGGCCGGACATGTCCGCCTTGCTGTCGGAGGCCGTTGTGCCACCCGAGCTGTCGCCATTGGCGCCACAGCCGGTGAGCGCCAGGGCGGCGGCGAGGAACAGGGCGGCCAGGGCCCCAGCGGGCCGCCGGGAACGTCGTGCGTGTGTTTCGGCCATTGCGGCGTACCCCCGAGGGTCGTGACAGGCTTGTTCGCCTTGCTGACGGTCCTTCGACGCCTGAGCCGGCCGGAACGTTGGCGGCATCCGGTCCCGAAGCGGTCACGGTCCGGACTCGGCGAGGCCACATGCCCCCGCAGGGATGTCAGCGGCATCTGAGAGGGTGGATCCATGAGCGGATCACGTACGGGCGCCGGGCATGCCGTCGTCATCGGGGCCGGGATCGCGGGGCTGGCCGCCGCGCACGGGCTGCTGGACCAGGGGGTGCGAGTGACGGTGCTGGAGGCCTCGGACCGGGTCGGCGGCAAGCTGCTGCCCGGCGAGATCGCGGGCGCGCGGGTCGACTTCGGCGCCGAGTCGATGCTGGCCCGCCGCCCCGAGGCGGTCGCCCTCGCGAGAGCGGTCGGTCTCGCCGACCGGCTCCAGCCGCCCGCCACCGCCACGGCCTCCCTGTGGACCCGGGGTGCCCTGCGCCCCATGCCGAAGGGCCACGTCATGGGCGTCCCCGGCACCGCCTCCGCCCTCTCCGGGGTGCTGTCCGACGAGGGGCTCGCCCGTATCGAGCGCGACGCCGACCTGCCGCGCACCGAGGTCGGCGACGACGTGGCGGTGGGGGAGTACGTGGCGGCCCGCCTCGGCCGCGAGGTCGTCGACCGCCTGGTGGAGCCCCTGCTCGGTGGGGTCTACGCGGGCGACGCGTACCGCATCTCGATGCGCTCGGCGGTCCCGCAGCTCTTCCAGGCGGCCCGGACCCGCACCTCCCTCACCGAGGCCGTCCGCGAGATCCAGGCCCGCGCGGCCGCCGACCGGCAGACCGGCCCCGTCTTCATGGGCATCGAGGGCGGAGTGGGCCAACTGCCGCTCGCCGTCGCCGAGTCGGTGTCGTCGCGCGGCGCCGAGATCCTCACCCGGACCCCGGTCACGGAGCTGCGCCGCGAGGCCGACGGCGGCTGGCGCCTCAGCACCGGGGACCGCGTCCTGCACGCCGACGCCGTCGTCGTGGCCGTCCCCGCCCCGGCCGCCGCCGACCTGCTCCGCGCCGAGGCCCCCGAGGCAGCGGCCGAGCTGGCCGCCGTGGAGTACGCCTCCATGGCCCTCGTCACCCTCGCCTACCGCCGCGCCGACATCACCCTCCCCGAGGGCAGCGGATTCCTGGTGCCGCCGGTCGACGGGCGGACCATCAAGGCGTCCACGTTCGCCTCCCAGAAGTGGGCCTGGATCGCCGACCAGAACCCTGACCTGCTTCTCCTGCGCACGTCCGTCGGCCGCTACGGCGAGACGGAGATCCTTCAGCGCGACGACGCCCACCTCGTGGACGTGTCGAGAAACGACCTGCGCGCGGCCACGGGCCTGGACGCCACCCCGCTCGAAACCCGCGTCACCCGCTGGGACAACGGCCTGCCCCAGTACCCCGTCGGCCACCACGCGCGCGTGGCCCGCGTCCGCGAGCACATCGGCAAGCTGCCCGGCCTCGCGGTCTGCGGAGCGGCGTACGACGGTGTCGGCATCCCGGCCTGCATCGCGAGCGCGGCCGCCGCGGTCGACCAGATCCACGGTGACCTGCGCGCTGTGCAGGACCTCACGGCCAACCCGGTGCAGAGCCTGCACGGCGGAGCGGGAGAATAAGAACATGAGCGACGACGCCCCCACCACCGAGTCCGGCCGGATCCCGAACAAGGGCAAGCTGGCCAAGGACCTCAACGAGGTCATCCGCTACACGCTGTGGTCCGTGTTCAAGCTGAAGGACGTGCTCCCGGAGGACCGCGCCGGTTACGCCGACGAGGTCCAGGAGCTGTTCGACCAGCTCGCCGCGAAGGACGTGACCATCCGCGGTACGTACGACGTGTCCGGCCTGCGCGCCGACGCCGACCTCATGATCTGGTGGCACGCCGAGACCAGCGACCAGCTCCAGGAGGCGTACAACCTCTTCCGCCGCACCAGGCTGGGCCGCGCCCTCACGCCGGTCTGGTCGAACATGGCGCTGCACCGCCCCGCCGAGTTCAACCGCTCGCACATCCCCGCGTTCCTGGCGGACGAGACCCCGCGCAACTACGTGAGCGTCTACCCCTTCGTGCGCTCCTACGACTGGTACCTGCTGCCCGACGAGGACCGCCGCCGCATGCTCGCCGACCACGGCAAGATGGCCCGCGGCTTCCCGGACGTCCGCGCCAACACGGTCGCCTCGTTCTCCCTCGGTGACTACGAGTGGCTCCTCGCCTTCGAGGCCGACGAGCTCTACCGCATCGTCGACCTCATGCGCCACCTGCGCGCTTCGGAGGCCCGCATGCACGTCCGCGAGGAGGTTCCGTTCTACACGGGGCGCAGGAAGTCGGTGGCGGAGCTGGTGGCAGGGCTCGCTTAGGCGGATCACCCGCGCCCCTGGTCTTTCAGGGGCGCGGGGCGGTGTTGATCAGGGGCTTCGCCGCGGGGCGCGAACCGACCCGACGATTCCGTAAAGGACCGTGGAGAGGTGTCGCGCTACCCGCGGGGCCCCTGTGCGGCCGGCGGCAGCGAATAATCCGCCGACGACGGCGTGGGCGACGGTGCCGTCGGGGACGGCGTCACCGGAATCGGCGAGGCGGGATCGTTCAACGGCGCCGGCGGCGCCGGAGAGTTGGTGATCGGCGGCGCGCTCGCGGACGCGGCCTCCCGGGCGATCGCGTCGTAGTCGACCAACCCCGTGGCCTCCAGGACCCGGATGTGGTCGAGCACGGTCGTGTTGGCGGCGTCGGCGAGATCACGGACGAGCGAGTTACGAGTCGTCGCCCGGACCTGGGCGACGACGGAGAACACCTTGCCGTGCGCCAGACGCAGAATGTTGGCGAACTCCCGGTCGTACGTCTCGCCCTGCGCCGCGCTCAACGTCTCCAGCCAGGCCTTCTGCTGGTCGCTCGGCTGATTGGGCAGCGGCAGGCCGATCCGGGCGGCGACATCGCGGACCCGGGCGTCGAGGTGGGTGTGCCCTTCGACGAGATGGTTCCCGGCGGTCCGTACGGCCTCGGTGGTGCCCTTCGTCTGGGCCTGCTGCCCGGCCGGCAGCTCCCAGAGTCCCGCCAGTCTGACCTTGGTGATGAAGTCCCGGTCCAGCGCGGACAACGGACCGTACTGCGTCGACACCGTGGACGCGTTCAGTGTGGCCACGCCGGTGCCGGAGCGGTCCGCGTACGACCAGATCGGGAAAACCATCGCCACAAGGGTCGCGGTCAGCCCGGCGACGATGAGTCCGGTCCCGCTGACGAGTCTTCCGCTGTGGTGGGTGGATCGCATGGTGCCTCCTGCTCGCGGCACCGCACGCTAGTGCGTTTCGGGTGCTGATTGGCTTGAGAACTGGCATGTTACTGCCCGGTCTACGCCAACTGCCGTACGGGGAGGAAGGGTTGAGGACGGGACAAAGCGCGCCGGATGGGGTAAGCGGACCGGCGGACAGAAGCTATGAAATGCCTTTCAAGCAGGCGTGAAACCCGTGCGGGGGGCACGGGTTTGTTAATCGCAGCACATCTCGGGGCGACGGGGCTTCTGGTGGACATCCGTGCCGCCGCGGAGATCCACCAGAAGCCCCCTACCCCGGCTCAACGGCGCAGGAGCACCCTGCGGGTCGCACGCGCCAGGCGGGCGGCCGGGCGCCGTGAGAGCGGGGCCGGGCCCGACCGCTCCAGCCACCACGTACGCAACGCGCGCTTCGCGGTCGCGTCCTCCAGCCCCTGTTCCAGCAGCACGTGCTCGGCGAAGGAGAGGGCGTCGCGCCGGTAACCGTCGGTCATCGGGTGGCCCTGCGCGTACGCGAGGAAGGCCGGCCGGTACACCTTCCCGAGGATCTCCGGGAGTTCCGGCGCCACCTTCCCCACCACATCCGCCCGCTTGGCCGCGAGGGCCCGCGCCTGCACGCCCAGCCGCACCCGGTCGAACCCCTCGGGCACGGGCGTCCCGCCGACCAGCGCGGACAGCAGCGCGGCCTGCGCCAGCCCGAGCCGCTGCCGGGCGGCGGGCTCGGCCTCCCCGGCTTCCTCAGCGGCCTCGGCCTCGGCCTCCGCTGACGGCGCCGCCTTCTCCTCGGGACCCCGTACCTCGGCCTTCTCCAGGACCCCTCGGATCGCCCCCAACTCCCGCTCCAGCTCGCCCGGCTCGGGAAAGTTCTCGTCGCGCTCCAGGAGGACCCCCGGAGGGGTCACGCGGGAGGCCAGGTCGGCGAGGATGTCGAGGACCTGCTGGGGGACCGGGTGGGCGTGGCTGTCGTGCCAGACGCCGTCGCGCTCGAAGCCGCCCGCGACATGGACGTACGCGATGGCCTCGACTGGCAGCTCGTCGAGCGCCTTGGCGGGGTCCTCGCCCCGGTTGACGTGGTTGGTGTGGAGGTTCGCCACGTCGATGAGGAGCCGGACTCCGGTGCGGTCGACGAGGTCGTACAGGAACTGGCCCTCCGTCATCTCCTCGCCGGGCCAGTTGATGAGGGCCGCGATGTTCTCCAGCGCGAGCGGCACGGGAAGCGCCTCCTGCGCGATGCGGACGTTCTCGCAGAGCACGTCCAGCGCGTCCCGGGTACGCGGCACCGGCAGCAGGTGTCCGGCCTCCAGCCGCGGCGACGCGGTGAGGGCACCCCCCGCCCGTACGAACGCGATGTGCTCCGTGACGAGAGGCGCGCCCAGGACCTCCGCGCGCTCGGCGAGGTCGCGCAGCCGCTGCTCGTCGGGGCGGTCGGCGCCGCCGAGGCCGAGCGAGACGCCGTGCGGGACGACCGTGACACCCCGCTCGCGCAGGCGGAGCAGCGACTCGGGGATGTGGCCGGGGCAGACGTTCTCGGCGACGACCTCGACCCAGTCGACCCGGCCCGACGGTCCGGCCATGCCCTCGACGGCGTCGGCGATCTCCGGCCGCCAGCCGATCCCCGCCCCCAACTGCCTGATCTGCTCCATCGTCCCCTCCTCGGTCACGGCTTCACCAGGACCCGCGTGTCGTCTCCTTACGGCGGACCCGTGTTCCGGCGTGACGGAGTCATGGCCCCGGCAGCCGGGGCCGAACCCCGGGGAGGGGACCTTCAGAGCAACATTTGAGCTTCCGGAGGCCACTGCTTCCGGTGGCCCCGCTTTCGGTGGCTACGGGACGACCGGTTCGCCCTGTTCCTTGTTGAGCTCCTCCGGGTCCGGACGGCCGGTCGGGACCAGGCCGGGCGTGGTCGGCGACGGGACCGAGCTCACGCGGGGGTTGGTGGACGGCTCGGCGGCGGGCGCGGCGGGCGGCACCTGACCGGGGACGGGCGGCGGCGGTCCGGTGGGGCTCGCCGTACCGCTGACCGAGTTGTTGGCGATGGTCTCGAAGTCGACCTCGCCGGTGCCCTCCAGGACCGTGATGTGGTCGAGCACGGTCTGGTTGGCGTCGGAGGCCAACTGGCGGATCAGGGTGTTGCGGGTGGAGTTCCGCACGGTGGCGATCGCCGGGAAGATCTTGCCGTGGGCGGCACGCAGCAGGTTCGCCCAGGTCTTGTTGTACTCGGCCTCGGTCTTGGCGGCGGTCATCTGGTCCAGCCAGCCCTGCTGCTGCGCCGTCGGCTGGTTCGGCAGCTCGACGCCCAGCTTCGCCGCGATGACCCGTGACCGCTTGTCGAGGTCGGCGTGGCCCACGATCAGGTGGTCGGCGGCTTCTCTGACGGACTTGCTGCCACTGCGCTCCAGCGCCTGCTGCCCGGCCGGCAGCTCCCACAGACCTGCCAGCCGCACGCGGATGAGCAGGTCGCGGTCGGCCGGGGTCAGCGGCCCCCACTGCGTGGTCACCGTGTCCCCGGTGGGCACGGCCGCGGCCGCCGCGGCGTTGCGGTTGGGGTACGAGTAGAACACGGGGTAGGCGACCGCACTGATCGTGCCGACGACCGCCACGGCGACGAGGACAGAGCCCTTGGAGCGTCGCAAAAGAGCCTCCCGGAGGAAACCAACTGATCGTTGGGGACTGAACGTTGCTTGGGGGGTGGGGTGCTGCCTCGGCTTGGCCGGGCCCTGTCACTGGCTGCGACAGGCCCGGTCCGTGCCGTGGGGCCGCGTCAGATCGTGCCGTTGGCGATGGCGTCGAAGTCGACCTCGCCGGTCTTCTCCAGCATCGTGATGTGGTCGAGCACGGTCTGGTTGGTGTCCGAGGCGAGCTGGCGCACCAGGGTGTTCTGGGTGCCGTTCCGCACCTGCCCGATCGCCGGGAAGATCTTGCCGTGGGCCGAGCGCAGCAGATTCGCCCACACCCGGTCGTACTGGTCGTCCGTGGCGTTGTTCATCTGCTGGAGCCAGGCCTGCTGCTGCGCGTTCGGCACGTTGGGCAGCTCGACGCCCAGCTGGGAGGCCACGTTCCGCACCCGCTCGTCGAGGTCCTTGTGACCCACGATCAGGTGGTCGGCGGCCTCCCTGACGGCCGGGCTGTCCGACCGCTGCATCGCCTGCTCGGCGGCCGGCAGCTCCCACAGTCCCGCCAGCCGTACCCGGACGATCAGGTCCCGGTCGGAAGCCGTCAGCGGACCCCACTGGGTGTTCACCATGCCGGACGCCATGTTGGCCTGGGCGGTGCCCGACCGGTCGGCGTAGGACCATACGGGGAACGCCAGCGCGCCGACGGTGACAACGAGGGCCAGGCTGGCGATGACCGAGCCGTTGAGACGCTGCAAAGTGATCCTCCCGGGTGAAGCCAACTGGTCGTTGGGGCAGTTACATGGCCAGTGCAGGAAGGTACGTACGGGGAGCCCGGGGTGTTCAACGACCTTTGCACGGGCCGAGAACGCCCAGTTCGGTGGGCGGACGCCTCACGAGAACTCGGGCCGGACAGCCCCCGTGGCGTCGTCGCGTTGTTCGGGAGTTGTTTGTTCGGCACCGGTGCCCCGAACGCGAACAACGCCCGGGCCCCTACACCTGGAGGTGACCGGTACCGTCGATCAAAGGAGAACCCATGAAGAAGGCAATCCCGCTCAAGCGGATGACGGCCGCGGCCACCGCAGGTTCCGCGCTCCTCACCGCCGGTCTCCTCGCCGCAGGGCCCGCGCAGGCGGCGACGCCGGAAACGAACTCCCCCGTAAGCGCCCTGGCCTGCGTGGTCGATCTGGACCCGCCGACCAGGGGCGGGGCCGGGGTGACCGCCTTGATCCGCACCAGCGGCTGCAGTCAGGGCGTCAAGTGGACCGCCAAGCTCCAGAGCTCCCGCTGGTGGGGCTGGGCCGATGACGCCGAGCAGACCTGGAACGGCAGCCAGTCGCGTCGGCTCACCGCGGGATGCGCCGGGGTCCACGACCACAGGGTCATCGTGCAGGCCGTCGTCGACGGCCAGGGCAGCCCGTGGAAGGTAGGACCCAAGGCCACGCTCAACTGCGGCTGATCCCGATCACCCGGACCGCCCGTGCGGGGCGGTCCGGCGACCGGGCCGCACGGGGAATCCACACAGCTGTTCAGCCGCGCAGCGCCGGATGGTCCGCGACGACCGTGCACGAGCCCGGGGCGATCTCCGTGAAGCCCGCGTCGCGCACGAGCGGCAGGCCGGAGGCGGTGAGGCCGGGCCAGTCGGCCGGGGTGGCGGTGCGGACGGCGAGGGGGAAGCCGGCATCGTGCCAGGCGGTGCGGGCCTCCTCGGAGAGGGCCCACCAGGCGAGTTGGGCGCCGTGGCCGGCCTGGGCCATGGCCTTGCCGGCGGACATGTCGAGGTCCGGGCTCATCCAGATGACCGGGGCGGAGAGGTCGGGCTCGGCCGGGGATTCCGGGTCGTCGAGGTCCGTGCCGGACACCTGGAGACGGGCCAGGTCCTTGGGCCAGCCGTCGAGGGGGACCGGCGGAAAGACGCGCACCTCCGCCGACTTGCCCGTCACCGTGATCCCGGGCAGCGCCTCGGCCCGCCGCCACTCCGCGCCACGCGCCCGCCGGACCACCTTGCGGATCCGGGCGTCCTGCCAGTCCCGCATCGCCTCGGCCCACTCTCCCGCGCCCACCGACCGCTCGTCGCTGAGCATCACCAGCACCGCCCGCGCCGCCGTCTCCAACGCGTCCGTACGCGCCGGGGGCGACGCCTTCTCGATGTGCACGACCAGCGGCAGCACGAACTGCGGTGCCTCGTCGCGGGAGGTCCGCTCGTGCCGGAAGGGGCTGTCCTGGGAGTTCGGGTCACCGGTGCTCACCCGCCCAGTCTGCCAGCCGGAAGATCCGTTCCCGGATGGGCCGCCCGTACAGCCGTACGACGGTTGTACGAGGATGGGGGCATGGGACGTGAGTTACTGCTGAGTCTGGAAGGTGTCGGCCGCCGCTACGGGTTCCGGGGGCCGTGGATCCTGCGCGGCGTCGACCTCGCCGTCGCCCCCGGCGCGCTGATCCGCGTGGAGGGCGCCAACGGCACCGGCAAGTCGACGCTGCTGCGTGTCCTCGCCGGGATCGACGCCCCCACGGAGGGCCGGATGGCGGGGCGCCCGCGAACGGCGTACGTTCCCGAGCGCTTCCCCGCCGCGCTGCCGTTCACCGCCGCCGAGTACCTCACTCACCTCGGCGCTGTCCACGGCCTTGACCGCCCTGCCGCCGCCCGTGCCGCCGACGACTGGCTGGAACGCTTCGGAGCCGCCGAGTACGCCCGTACGCCGATGGCCCAGCTCTCCAAGGGCAGCAGCCAGAAGGTCGCCGTCGCCCAAGCGCTCCTCGCGGAACCGGAGTTGCTCGTCCTCGACGAGGCGTGGACCGGCCTCGACGCCGACGCCCGCGAGGAGTTGGAGCGGGTGGTCGTCGAGCGGACCGCGGCCGGGGCCGCCGTGGTGTTCGTCGACCACGATCCGCGTCGGCTGGCGGGGGTGCCGGACGCGACCTACGCGGTTGCCGGGGGCGCCCTCAACCTCCGTACGGGGGCGGGGACTTCGGAAGGGGTGGGCGAGGGCCCTGCGGTGGTCGTCGAGGCGCGCGGACCCTCTCGTGCGCAAGTACCGGATGAGGTGGTGAAGTTGGCGGCCGATGTGGAGGAGACAGGCGCCGGCAGCCACCGGTTCTCCGTTCCGGAGGCGGGGTCGGATGCCTTGCTGAGGGCGTTGCTGAGGGCTCGGCCGCCGTGGCATGTGGTGAGTGTGGGGCCCGGGAAAGCGATGGCAGAACCGGAAGAGGAAAGCGAACCGGAAGTGACCGGCGAACTGGAAGTGGAACGCTCCTGATGACCGCCCTCCTCCGCTACCAGGCCGCCCTCCTGCTCCGCTCCCAGCGCTGGTTGCCGCCCGTCATCCTGTACGCGGCCTTCCTCGCCATCGGGGTGCAGAGCGGGCAGCCGGTGCTCGACTCGCTCGGCTACACGGCGGCCGCGCTGCTGCCCGTGGCCGCCTGGCTGGTACGTATCTGCGCCACCAACGAGCCGCCCGCGGCCCGGAGTTGTACGGGAGCGGCGGCCGGACCGGGCCGGGCGCACCTGGCGTGTCTGCTGGTCGCGCTCTCGGCGGCCGTGCTTCTCGGCGCGGCGGCCACAGCCTTCGTCACGATCATCAGCGCTCCCACGAGCACGGACCACCAGACGCGTATCGAGGCGGTCCCGGCGGCCGGCGCCGGGCTTCTCGCGGCCCTCGTCTGCGCCCTCCTCGGCGCGGCCGTCGGTACGCTCACGAACTGGCCGCTTCTGCGCTCGCCGGGCCAGGCCGTCCCCGCGCTCCTCCTCGGCGCGCTGCTGGCCCTGGTGCTCGCGGGCTCCCCGGCCCGCGCGGCGGTCACGTCCCTGGTCGAAGGCTCGCAGCACGCGACCGTCCCGGTCCCCGTCCTGCCCCTGGTCGCCGCCGCGCTGCTCACGGCGGTGGCGATCGCCGTGGCCTGCGCCCTGACGACCCGCCGCTCACCCTGAACAGGCGTTGCGCTCGGCCTCCCGCCACTCGCACACCGGGCACAGGGTGATCCCCTTGTACGACTCCGGGTACTCGGTGGGCTCCTGGCACAGCACACAGGCGGCGAAGGGCGGCCCGGCGGCTGGGGTGAGGGTTGGCTCCGGGTTCGGCTCGGTGGCCGGTTCGGTTCCGCAGTAATCGCTCATATGTCCAGCGTAGGTCGGGTGACTCCAGAAGCGGGTTTACTGCGCGGCCGCCGCCGCCCCCACCAGCTCCGACACCTTCACGAACCGGAAACCCCGCTTCCGCAGCTCCGGCACGATCATCCGTACGGCCCTCTCCGTGACCGGCGCGGCACTCCGCGTGCAGTGCATGACGACGACGGATCCCGGCCGCACGCCCTCCACCACCTCCCGGGCCACCGCGTCCGCGTCCGTCGCGAAGGCGTCCCCGCTCACCACGTCCCACTGCACCGCCGTCACCCCGGACGCGTTCAACCGCCGCAGCGCGCGCCCGTCGTAGCAGCCGCCGGGGAACCGGAAGTACGGCATCGGCTCCGGGACACCCGCCTCCCGGAACACGGTGTACGCCCGCTCCAGGTCCGCCCGCATACGCTCCGGCGCCATCGTCGGCAGGCCGTAGCAGTCGTCGGTGAAGGCGTAGTGGCTGTACGAGTGGTTCGCGACCTCGAACAACGGGTCCCGCCCGATCGACCGCGCCTGGATCGGGTACTCCTCGGCCCACCGCCCCGTCATGAACACCGTCGCCGGGACCTTCAGCTGCCGCAGCGCGGCGATGAGCTCCGGATTGTCGAACCGCTCACCCGCGGCGGCCCTGGCTCCCTGCCCTGCGGTCATGTCCGCGTCGAACGTCAGCGCGACCGTCTTGTCCGTGCCCGTGCGGGGGCCGTGCTCGAAGACGGGAGTCAGCCCGGCCGGCCCCGGCGCGAGCGTGGGCGGCCGGGACGCGGTGACCGTCGAGGGGCGGGTCACGACGGTACGGGACGCGGACTGTGGCGCCCCGCAGGCGACGAGGGCGGCGCCGAGCGCGCCGAGTGCGCAGAGCGCTGTGATTCTTCGTGCAGGACTGATCACCCGATGAACGTAAGCGGGCGAGCCGGTCGGATTGTCCGTTCAGCTACCCGTTTACCTGGAGTCCGGCATGAAGTCACTCGCGTGGGTGACGAAGGAGGTCCAGGCGGCGAGGGAGAGGATCAGCTCCGGGCTGGTGGACAGCTTGTCACTCGATCAGGCCCGGGGCGGTCGGCGGAGTTCCGGGTGGGGTGTCCAGTGTGGGGTCGAGAGGTTGCTCGGTCTGCTGGGGTGGGGTGGCGGGTGGCTCCTGGAAGCGCGGGGGTGCGGCGGCGTCCGGGTGCGGCTTGTCCTGGCCCCGCTCCAGGAACCTCAGCAGCTCCACCGGGATGGGCAGGACCAGGGTGGAGTTCTTCTCCGCCGCCACCGCCATCACTGTCTGGAGCAGTCGCAGCTGGAGTGCGGACGGGGCGTCGGCCATCTGGTGGGCGGCTTCCGCGAGTTTTCGGGAGGCCTGGAGTTCGGCGTCGGCGTTGATGATGCGGGCGCGGCGTTCGCGGTCGGCCTCGGCCTGGCGGGCCATCGAGCGCTTCATCGTCTCCGGCAGGGAGACGTCCTTGATCTCTACGCGGTCCACCTGGATGCCCCAGCCGACGGCCGGGCTGTCGATCATCAGTTCCAGGCCCTGGTTGAGTTTCTCGCGGTTGGAGAGGAGGTCGTCCAGGTCGCTCTTGCCGATGATCGAGCGGAGGGAGGTCTGGGCCATCTGGGAGACGGCGAACTTGTAGTCCTCGACCTTGATCAGGGCGTTCGCGGCGTCGACGACCTTGAAGTACACGACCGCGTCCACGCGGACGGTCACGTTGTCGCGGGTGATGCCTTCCTGGGCGGGGACCGGCATCGTGACGATCTGCATGTTCACCTTGCGGATGTGGTCGATGCCGGGGACGACCATGGTGAAGCCCGGGGAGCGGGGTTGGCCGAGGAGGCGGCCGAGGCGGAAGACCACGCCGCGTTCGTACTGTTTGACGACTCGGGCTGCGGCCGCGACGTACAGCACGGCTGCGGCGCCGGTTGCTGCGACAGCCGCGAGCAGTTCTTCGACCATGACGACCCCCTTGAGTCGTCCCGTATTGCCGCGAATCCCACGATATGCCCGGGACTGGGGGCTGGTCGACCGGCGGCTGGGGCTGGGCGGGGATTGGAGACGCTTGCCGGCGCTGACAGGGTGCCGCTGCGCCCACCGGTGCCGCCCCGGCGGCACGACTGCCCGCAGCTGTGCATGGCTGGGACGGCACGGGTGGGGTGCGGGTGGGGTCAGGGCGTTCCCGACGTGGACTTCACCAGGTCCGGGCCCGTTACCCTGACCGGCTCTGTGCCTGTCGCGCTGTGGCGCTCCGCCCAGGTTTCGAGGGCGGTACGGCAGGCGTGGTCCAGGTGGTGGAGGCCGGAGAGGTGGAGTTCTACGGGGCGGTCCTGGGGGAGGGACTCCAGGTTGTCGAGGATCTTCGGGAGACGGAGGAACGTGGCGTTGCCGGAGAGGTACGCCTGGACCGGGCCGGCGCCCTTGTCGATGACCTCCAGCTTGATGTGTGAGGCCTCCCAGGCGGTCTTGGCCACGGACAGGGCCAGGCCGATGAGCACGCCTTCGAACATGTTCACCGCGACGATCGCCACAGCCGTGGTGACCAGGATCAGCGCCTCGCCCCGGTGTGCCCGCCAGAGCGAGACCGTCTCGCGGAACGGGATCAGCTTCCAGCCCGCGTGGACAAGGATGCCGGCCAGGGCGGGGAGCGGGATCAGCGCGAGGGCGCCCGGGAGGAGGGCCGCGAACAGGAGGAGCCAGACGCCGTGCAGGACGCGGGACGCCTTGGTCTTCGCGCCGGCCTGGAGATTGGCGGAGCTGCGTACGATCACCGCCGTCATCGGCAGCGCGCCCAGCAGCCCGCACACCGTGTTGCCGGCGCCCTGGGCCATCAGCTCCTTGTCGTACTCGGTACGTGGCCCGTCGTGCAGCCGGTCCACTGCCGCCGCGCTGAACAGGCTCTCGGCGGAGGCGATGAGGGTGAAGGCGAGGATCGTGCCGATGACGGCGACGTCCGCCAGTTGACCGAAGGCGTCCGGGCCCGGCGGCTGGATGGCTTCCAGCAGGCCCTTCACCTCGACGTTCGCCACCGGCAGGCTGAACGCCGACGAGGCGGCCGTGGCCAGGACGACCGCGGCGAGGGCGCCGGGCACCACCTGGACCTTCTTCGGCAGCCGCTTCCACAGCACCAGCACCGCGACGGTGCCCGCGCCCAGGGCGAGGGAGGCGAGTGCCGTGGTGGAGGCCATGGCGTCGACGAAGGCACCGGGCAGCCCGGCGATCTTGTCGAGGCCGGAGGCCGGAGCCTTCAGGCCGGCCGCCGCGTACAGCTGGCCCGCGATGATCACGAGCCCGATACCGGCCAGCATGCCCTCGACGACGGAGACGGATATCGCGCGGAACCAACGGCCTAACCTCAGTGCGCCCATGGCGAGTTGAAGCAGACCGGCGGCCAGCACGATGACACCCAGCGCGGGCAGCCCGAACTGGCGCACCGCCTCGAAGACCAGCACGGTCAGACCGGCCGCCGGGCCGGAGACCTGCAGACTGCTGCCGGGCATCATCCCGGCGACGATGCCGCCCACGATGCCGGTGACCAGGCCGAGTTCGGCCGGTACCCCGGAGGCGACGGCCACGCCCACGCACAGCGGCAGGGCGACCAGGAACACGACGAGCGACGCGGCGAAGTCCTGCCGCAGGTAAGGGAACTTGGAGCGGGTGGGGGGCATGGAGGTCGTGGAACGCGTTGCGGAGGTCATTTCGGGTGCTCCGCCGCTCACAGCGTCTCGAACTTGTCGGTGTCCGCGCGGTGTTCGCGTACGGCGCCGGTGTGGACCTCGTAGTACCAGCCATGGAGGCGGAGTGTGCCGGCCGCGAGGCGCTTCTCCACGCACGGATAGGAGCGCAGGCGCAGAAGCTGGCTGAGGATGTGGTTCTGGACGCCGTCGGCGACCGTCGGGTCCTCAATTGCCCCTTCCGGGCGGGGGGTCGCGTGGGTGAGCCAGTCGCGTACGGCGGGTACGGCGTCGAGATCGTCGCCGCGCACCAGTGCGCCGACGGCACCGCAGTGCGAGTGTCCGCAGACCACGATGTCGGTGACGCCGAGCACCTCCACGGCGTACTCGATGGTGGCGGTCTCGCCGGTGGGGCGGTCCGGGGTGTAGGGGGGAACGATGTTGCCGGCGGTGCGCAGTTCGAAGAGCTCGCCGGGGCGGGCGCCCGTGATCAGGGCGGGGACGACCCGGGAATCGGAGCAGGTGATGAACAGGACCTCGGGGGACTGGCCTTCGGCCAGCCTGGCGAACTCCTCAGGGCGCTGTCCGAACGTACGGGCGTTGTCGATGAGGGGCTGCATGATGTGGTGACTCCTCCTGGCGCGCCTCGGCGGCGCGTCGGGCTTGCACGACAGATGTCTTGCACGACAGATGTGGGGGGAGATGCTCCGGTCCGCTCAGCAGCGGAAGACCTGGAGCGCGGCCGGGGTGTGGGCCGCGAGGGGTCTCGACGGCCGGTGGTGCCGGGTCGAGAGCCGTTCCGGTTCGCTCGCGGCCGCTGGGTTCTCCCCCAGCAGCGGACGCGCGTGCGCCCCGGGAACGGTGTGGATGGCGGCGCGGTGACGGTCACGGGCGCGGAGGGGACCGGTCGGGTCCCCGGGGTGGCCGCACGTGCGGTACGTGACGGCCTTCTCACGGACCGGCTTCGCCTTGGGAGTGTTTCCGGGCTCGGCTCTGGTCTTGATATGACCAGGCGTGTACGCGGCTGCGAAGGATGCCGCGGGAGCGAACAGCTGGAGCGTGAGCAGGACGGCGGCGAGGGCCGAAATGACGGTCCGGGTCGTCGTACCTCGCAACATATGCCTCCCCACTGGCAGTTCGCGGATCCGCTCGCGCGTCGTCTGTTCCTCGACTTGGTCAACCGAGGGTCAACCGCTGGTCAAGAAACACGTTAACCCTGCAAAGTTGTTTGCAGGGTTAACTTAACGTTTCGAGCTGAAGAGAGCCTGAAACGCGGGGGTTGGTTGGCTTGAAAAAGCCCTTGACCTGGGGGAGTTCGTGGGGTCAGTGCTCCACGACGCGCTTGGAGTCGCGGGCGAGCGCGGTGAGGCGGGAGATGGCGCGGAAGTACTTCTTGCGGTAGCCGCCCTTCAGCATCTCCTCGCTGAACAACTGGTCGAAGGGCATCCCCGAGGCGAGCACGGGCACCTCCCGGTCGTACAGCCGGTCGGCGAGCACCACCAGCCTGAGGGCCGTCGACTGGTCCGGGATCGGTTGGACGTCGGTCAGGCACACCGCCTTCAGGCCGTCCGTGAGGGCGCCGTACCGGCTGGGGTGGACGCGCGCGAGGTGGTCCAGCAACTGCGGGAAGCCGTCGAGCGAGGCGCCCTCGGTGGCGTACGCCGTCTTGGCGACCACCTCGTCGGAGTACGGCGCCGGGGCCTCCGGCAGGCCGCGGTGGCGGTAGTCCTCGCCGTCGATGCGCAGGGCGCGGAAGTGGGCGGACAGACCCTGGATCTCGCGCAGGAAGTCGGCCGCCGCGAAGCGGCCCTCGCCGAGCTTGCCCGGCAGGGTGTTCGAGGTGGCGGCCAGGGCCACGCCCGCGTCCACGAGCTTGCCGAGCAGTGTCGACACGAGGACGGTGTCGCCCGGGTCGTCCAGCTCGAACTCGTCGATGCACAGGAGGCGGTGCCCGGAGAGGGTCTGGACCGTCTTCTGGAAGCCGAGGGCGCCGACCAGGTTCGTCAGCTCCACGAAGGTGCCGAAGGCCTTGAGCGCGGGCTCGGCCGGGGTCGCGTGCCAGAGGGAGGCCAGCAGGTGGGTCTTGCCGACGCCGTAGCCGCCGTCCAGGTAGACGCCGCGGGGGCCGGTCGGGACCTTGGGGGCCTTCGCCTTGCCGAAGAAGCCGAAGAAGCCGCGCTTGCCGGCGCCGCTCGCGTGTGCCCCGCCGAGGCCCGCCGCGAAACCGCTCAGGACGCGGACGGCCTCGGTCTGACTGGGCTGGTTCGGGTCCGGGATGTACGTATCGAAGCGGACCGAGTCGAAGCGGGGCGGCGGCACCATCTCGGCGACCAGCCGGTCGGCGGGGACGTGCGGCTCGCGAGCGCACAGGGACAGCGGGACCGCTTCGGACAAGGGAACGATTCCGGACACGGTGGCGGAGGACGACGACACGGTTACCGAGTCTAAAGGCCGTGCCAGACTGCACGACATGCGACGCCTGTTCCCTGTGACCGAAGAGACAGCGCCCCAGAGCCGAGAGTGGGGTCTTGGTGAGCTGGCCGTGGCGTATGCCTATCCCGAGCTGTCCCCCGGCGGGCAGGAGGCGTGGTTGCGGGCCAACATGGTGTCCACGCTCGATGGGGCCGCTCAGCATGACGGGCGGTCGCAGCCGATCTCCAGCGATGCCGACATGCGGATCTTCGGTACGTTGCGGGGGCTCGCGGATGTAGTGGTCGTGGGCGCGGAAACGGTACGGCAGGAGGGTTACCGTCCGGCACGCGCGCGTGAGGCCTTCGCGGAGGCGCGCAGGGCCGCCGGACAGGGGCCCGCGCCCGCCGTGGCGGTGGTCAGCGCGAGCCTGGACCTGGACTTCTCCCTTCCGTTGTTCACCTCCCCGCTGGTCCCCACCCTGCTGCTGACCGGTGCCGCCGCGGCTCCCGACCGGGTCGCCACCGCCGAGAAGGCGGGTGTCCAGGTGGTCATCGCCGGGGACGGCATGGGTGTCGACCCGTCCCGGGCCGTACGGGCTCTCGCCGACCGGGGGCTCACCCGGCTGCTCACGGAGGGTGGCCCGCGACTGCTGGGGCAGTTCGTGGCGGCCGGCGTCCTCGACGAGCTGTGTCTGACCGTGTCGCCGATGCTCACGGCGGGGGACGCCCAGCGGATCGCCGGTGGGCCCTCGGTGCCGGTTCCCAAACGCTTCGAACTCGTGTCGCTGCTGGAGGAGGCCGGGTTCCTGTTCGGTCGTTACCGTCGTACGTGAAAGCGTGAATGTGTTCGGAATGCACCGTTCCGTTCAGCTTTCGCCGGGCACACTAGAAGCCTGAGGAGTGAGGGCCCGCGGGGTCCTCCCGGGAGAAGGGCGCCTGTGGTGTCGTTCACGAGCGTTTTGATGATCGAGAAGGCCCTGACGTCCGCGGACGTCGAGTTCGTCACCACCCTGCACGGCGACGAGCAGGCCTCTTTCCATGTGCTGCTCCAGCCGCGGGGCAACCAGGCCGACAGGCTGTTGCGGGCCATCGACGACCTCGCCCTCGGTGAGCTGGACGAGGCGGCGCGGGAGGGGGAGACGCCGGAGGGGGAGCAGGCGAGGGACGAGGGGGAGCGGGCCCTTGAGGTGTCGTTGCAGGCGTTGCGCGGGACGGGGAGCTCGGCGGAGGGGCGGT
Source organism: Streptomyces capitiformicae (assembly GCF_002214185.1). Classification (NCBI taxonomy): domain Bacteria; kingdom Bacillati; phylum Actinomycetota; class Actinomycetes; order Kitasatosporales; family Streptomycetaceae; genus Streptomyces; species Streptomyces capitiformicae. Next base: position 7,370,180 of record NZ_CP022161.1, read on the forward strand.
TGATCGAGGATCACCCGCTGGATGCGTTGAAGGCGTTGGTGGAGGAGGTCGACGCTGATGAGGTGCTGGTGTTGACCGATCCGCATTATGTGGAGGAGTTCTTCCATCGGGACTGGGCGTCTCGGGCTCGGCACAAGGTGGGGGTGCCGGTGTTGAAGTTGTTTTCCCACGCGCGGGTTCAAGGCGGGGGGGCGTCGTAGGGGTTCCTGTGCGTCTTTGGCTACGGGTTTGTTGTGGCTGGTCGCTCCCCCACTCTCGGCTTCGCTCGAGCGGGGGGACCCCCATCGCGGCGGAGCCGCACATGTCACAGCCCCGCGCCCCTTGACAGCGTGGGCCTGGGCCGGTGGCTGAATGGACCCCATTGCCTAGGCAATAGGCTGGGGCGGCGCTCCCTCGCGGGGCGTGAACCGTCGTCGTACCGCACCTTGGGGAGAACACGCATGGCACCCGGCCTTCCTACCGCCATGGACCGACCGCACTTCATCGGGATCGGTGGGGCGGGGATGTCGGGGATCGCGAAGATTCTGGCGCAGCGTGGGGCCAAGGTGGCCGGGAGCGATGCCAAGGAGTCGGAGACGGCCGAGGCGCTGCGGGCGCTGGGGGCCACCGTGCACATCGGGCACGCCGCGGAGCATCTCGCCGACGACGCCACCTGTGTCGTCGTGTCGTCCGCCATCCGGGCCGACAATCCCGAACTGGCCCGCGCGGCCGAGCTGGGGATCCCCGTGGTCCACCGTTCGGACGCGCTCGCCCGGCTGATGGACGGGCTGCGCCCGATCGCCGTCGCCGGCACGCATGGCAAGACCACGACCACCTCCATGCTGGCCGTGTCCCTGAGCGAGCTGGGCCTCAACCCCTCGTACGCCATCGGCGGCGACCTCGACGTGCCCGGGTCGAACGCCCTGCACGGTGACGGCGAGATCTTCGTCGCCGAGGCGGATGAAAGCGATCGCAGCTTCCACAAGTACGCCCCCGAGGTCGCCATCGTCCTCAACGTAGAGCTGGACCATCACGCCAACTACGCCTCCATGGACGAGATCTACGAGTCCTTCGAGACGTTCGCCGGGAAGATCGTGCCGGGGGGCACGCTGGTGATCTCCGCGGATCATGAGGGTGCGCGTGAGCTGACTCGGAGGGTCGAAGGGGTTCGCGTCGTCACTTACGGTGAGCGCGAGGACGCCGACGTGCGGGTGCTGTCCGTCGTGCCGCAGGGGCTGAAGAGCCAGGTCACCGTGGTGCTGGAGGGGCAGGAGATCGTCTTCACGGTGTCCGTCCCCGGGCGGCACTACGCGCACAACGCGGTCGCCGCGCTGGCCGCCGGTGTCGCTCTCGGGGTGCCGGCCGACGAGCTGGCGCCCGCGCTGGCCGCGTACACCGGGGTGAAGCGGCGGCTGCAGCTGAAGGGCGAGGCGGCCGGCGTACAGGTCATCGACTCGTACGCGCACCACCCCACCGAGATGACGGCGGACCTGGAGGCGATGCGGGCCGCGGCCGGTGACGCGCGCATCCTGGTGCTCTTCCAGCCGCACCTCTTCTCCCGTACCCAGGAGCTGGGCGCCGAGATGGGGCAGTCCCTGGCGCTCGCGGACGCGTCCGTCGTCCTCGACATCTACCCGGCGCGTGAGGACCCGATCCCGGGTGTGACCAGTGAGCTGATCATCGACGCGGCGCGGGCGGCGGGCGCGGACGTCACGGCTGTTCACGACAAGGCGGAGGCCCCCGCCGTGATCGCGGGAATGGCGAAGGCGGGTGATCTCGTTCTCACCATGGGCGCGGGTGACGTGACGGACCTCGGCCCGCAGATCCTGGACCGTCTTTCGAGCTGAGGGGCTGACGCTCATGTCGTACGACGTCGAGAAGCCGGACGAGCAGTGGCGCGCGGAGCTGACCCCGGCCGAGTACACGGTGCTGCGCCAGGCCGGCACGGAGCCCGCCTTCACCGGTGAGTACACGAACACCAAGACCGAGGGCGTCTACTCCTGTCGCGCCTGCGGTGCCGAACTCTTCACCTCGGACACGAAGTTCGAGTCGCACTGCGGCTGGCCGTCGTTCTACGACCCCAAGAACAGCGACGCGGTGGAGCTGATCGAGGACCGGTCGTACGGGATGGTGCGCACCGAGGTGCGGTGCGCCCGGTGCGGGTCGCACCTCGGGCATGTCTTCGAGGGGGAGGGGTATCCGACCCCGACCGACCAGCGGTACTGCATCAACAGCATCTCGCTGCGACTTACCGCCGACGAGGGCTGACACCGGCACCGGCACCGGCACCATCTCCAGCAGGGTGTACGCCGGTTGTCGGGGTTGACTGCGTGGCTACTGTTTGAAGATGGCAGCAAGGGACGGCATGCGGCCTCTTTGAGTCAGGAAGTCGGGAGCTCGCGGTGTTGACGGGGCAAGTGGAGAGAGAAGTCCCTCGGTCAGGGCCCGTGGGCCTGACGTGAACGGATTGATCTACTACATATCCGCCGGGATCCTGTGGGCGGGCTTCGCAGCCCAGGTGCCCGGCCTGTGGCACGACTGGCGCGATCCGCTCAAACGCGCCCTCTGCGCCGTGATCTTCCTCGCCGGTTTCTGCTTCGCCCTCGGCGCCCCGCCCACCGTCGGCTTCCTCAACGGCGCCATCGGTGTGCCCAACGCCGCGGCGTGTGTCACCTACGCGGCCCTGAACGCGTTCTCCGCCGCCTCCCTCGTCCTGATCGTCCACTGGCGCGGTGCCGACAGCCCGGACCACGTACGGCGTATCTCGCACGGCTGGCTGATCACGTACGCGGTGGTGATCGCGGGTCAGGTCGCCCTCTTCGCCGCCGGTGACGCGCCGGTCGAGCGCCGCACGGACTTCGACACCTACTACGCGGACACGCCGTTCGTCCGGGAGATGATCGTCCTCTATCTCCTGGCCCACTTGGCGGCGGCCTCCACCACCACGATCCTGTGCTGGCGCTGGACCCTCCAGATCAGCGGATGGACACGGCGGGCGCTGGCCGTGCTCGCCCTCGGGTGGCTGTGCACGAGCGCGTACGGGGTCGTCAAGCTGATCGCGGTCGCCGGGCGGTGGGGCGGGCAGCAGTGGGATCCGCTGAGCACGCGCCTCGCGCCGATGCTGGTCACCGTGGGCGCCGCCCTCACGTCGGCCGGGTACATCCTGCCGCTGTTGGGGCCGCGTATCGACAGCCTCGTCGCCTTCCTGCGGCTCGGCCCGCTCTTCCGGCTCGTCGGCTCCCGGAGCGGCAAGCGTCACACGGTGCTGTCCTGGCGGTCCCTCGGCAACGTCGAGCTTCGGCTGACCCACCGTACGACGGCCATCCGCGACGGCCTCAGGGACGTGTCCGTGCACTTCGACGAGGGGGTCCGGGAGCGGGCCTACCGCCAGGCGCTGTCCGTCGGTTCCAGCACGGCCGAGGCGCAGGCCATCGGCGACGCCGCGATGGTGGCCGTGGCCGCGCTGTCCGACCCTCGCCGGCGCGCCCCGCGTCTCGACCCGGCCGTCCTGGACAGCGTCGCCCTCGACGCCATCGCCGGATTCACCGGGCCAGTGGTCGGCGCGCAGACCCTGGACACCGGCCAGCCGTCCCTGATCCGGATGTCCCGAGCCGTACGCGCCGCCATCGTCGAGGGCGCGGTCCGCGCCGAACGCGCGCACAGCCGTCAGGCGTGACCAGGCCTCAGTGCCCGCCGCTCAGGGACGAGAGGACGGCGCGTTCCTCCGGGGTCAGCGGTGGGCCCGCGAGGGGTGGGAGGACCGGGCCGAGGAGTGTGGACAGGAGGAGGGACGGGCGGAGCAGGTGGAGGGCGTCCGCCTGGAGGGTGGTTACCTCGCACATCGCGGTGGAGACGCGGTACGAGCCGGTGGCGACGCGGGCCATGCGGCCGGTGTAGGCGGACAGCCAACGGTCCGCGAGTGTGGGGGACTTGCCGCGTACGTCGGGGAACCACTGGTCCTGGCCGACGGACATCATCCATGCCGCGTCCACCACCTTCGCGGCCGCCCGCTGCACGCGGCGCGCGAAGCCGGGCGCGAGGATGCCGGTCCGGTCCAGTTCGCCGCTGAGCGCACGCGCGCCGAGGGCGGCGACCGACATGCCCTGCCCGTAGACGGGGTTGTACGTGGCGACGGCGTCGCCGAGCGCGATCAGGCCCTCGGGCCACCGGGCGGTCTTCTCGAAGTACCGGCGTTCGTTGCGGGTGCTGCGGCTGAGGACGACGTCGCTCAACGGCTCGGCGCCGGTGATCAGTTCAGCGACGATGGGGTGGCGCAGGCCGTGTGCGAAGCGTACGAAGTCGTCGGGGTCGGCGGTGGGTTCGCCGCCTCGGGTGCCGCCGAGACTGACCAGCCAGCGGCCGCCCTCGATCGGCAGGAGGAGCCCCGACCGGCCGGGCCGCCCGCCGCCCGGGTCGGCGGTGACCTGCGCCGGCGGGAAGGCTTCCGCTCCCTCGGGGGTGCGGTAGAGGCGGCTGGCGTAGACGAGTCCGGCGTCCACGACGTCCTTGGGGATGTCGGTGATGCCGAGTTCGGAGAGCCAGTGTTCGATCCGGGTGCCACGGCCGCTCGCGTCGACGACGAACTCCGCGCGCAGGTCCTCGTTGCCCACGGCGCCCTCGCCGCCGCCGATACGGACACCGGTGACGCGTTCGGCCGTGCCCAGCAGACCGGCGGCCGAGGCGCGGCGGATGCTGATACGGGTGGTGCTCGTGAGGACGGCGTCGCGTACGGTCCAGTCGATCAGATCACGGCTCGCGACGAGCAGGGGATGGCTCTCGTGATGCCGTGAGCGCCGGTACCAGCCCTGCGGGCCCAGCGTCACCAGCCCGGAGGTGAGGCCGCGTTCCGTCGCGCCCGCCGCCAGCAGCCGCTTGCGCACCCCGCCGCCGGGCACGATCTCCTCGATGGCGTCGCGTCCGCTGGGCAGGAGGATGTGGGCGTGGCGGCCCTGCGGGAGGCCCTTGCGGGGGCGGGGCTCGTCCGGGAGCTCGTCGCGCTCCAGCACGATCACTTCGTCCACTGTGTCGGCGGACCTGGCCAGGGCCGCGGCGGCGAGCATGCCGGCCATGCTCGCCCCGATGACGACCGCAGTGCGTGGCATGGACACCCCTGCTCTTCAAGGACCCCGATGGAAGCCTCACCGTACATTCACGTACCCGGTCGCGACAGAAGATCAACGCAACCGCTTTGTGTGCATGGGGAGTTGACGAGAAGTCGACGACGGTGTCACGGATTGTCAGGTCTATGTCGTATTGAGACTGACTGTTGTTGGATTTCGGGAATTTGTCGAAACGGGTTGCTGAACGCCGACGCTCGCGGGACATTGCCCAGAGCGTCGGCTGCGGGGGCGGGAACCGGTTCGAGGGGTGACCGGGCGGGCCTCGCCGTGGGGGAGGCGCTGGGGGAGGTCTGTGGCCGTGGGCGACAGTGTGGAGCGGTACGTTCGGTGGACCGTCGGCATGCTGGAGGCGCTGGAGCGGTCCGAGCCGGGCGGCCTCGGCGGCGAGGGCGGCGAGGGCGATGGGGGCGATGGGAGCGGTGGGAGAGATCGGGGCGATGATCTCGAACTGCCGCGGAAGCGGGCCGAGTTCAGGGTCGCCGTCGCCCGGCTGCTCGGGGAGGCGCGGGGGCCGCTCTCGGTGGGGGTGGTCGGGGAGTTCAGCGCGGGCAAGTCACTGCTGATCGAGACGCTGCTGGGGCTGCCCGGTCTGCTGTCGGTGAGCGATGTGGCGACCACCGGGAACGTCACCTCCCTCCACGTCACCCAACTGCCCGGCGACGAGGCATCCTCGGTGCTCGACGGGCGCGCCGTCGTCTACTGCACGGCCGCCGAGACGAGCGAACTCATGGCCCATCTCCACAGCAGGCTGGTCGAGTTGGCGCGACTCGAGGAAGGGCTGGGTGACCAGTGGCTGGGCGAGTTGCGCGCCGCCACCCCGGGGCCGGGCGCCGGCGGCTGGGAGGCGCTCGCCGCCTGGTGCCGGAAGCACGGCGCAGGTGTCAGCGGGACCAAGATGCGGTCCGTCGCCGAGGAAGTCGGGCTGGTGCAGGCGGCGTACGAGCGCGGGGCGCCACTGCTCGGCCGCCGGTACGAGCTGTCGGACGCGCAGGCCAAGCGGGCCATGTCCCTGCCGGGCGTGCGGTTGGGGGAGAAGGGCGGCGGCCGGGCCGGGCCGGATACGGGGGCGGACTCCGAGGCGTACGGGCAGGCCGTCGGCGGGCCCGGGCAGCGGATACCCGACGATGTGCTCGCCGCCTGTGTGCCGCTGATCCGGCGGGTCGAGCTGAGGGTGCGGGTGCCGCGCCGGGTCTGGGACCTGCGCGACATCGGAGCGCTCACCCTGCTGGACTTCCCCGGGCTCAACAGCCCGCAGTCCGGGGAACGGGACCGGTTCCTCAGCCGCCGGGAGCTGCGGGACATCCACACCGTCCTCGTCCTGATGAACGCGCAGCGCGGGCCCGTCTCCAGTGAGCAGGACTTCTTCGACATGCTGCGCGAACCCACCGCCGACGGGCGGGAACGCCGATCGGACGAGGTGCTCAGGGAGAGCCTGCTCGTCGCGGGCGGTCGCTTCGACCAGATGCCCGTGGAACCCGAGGTGCTCAGCGAACTGCTGGGCAGCGCCCCCGAGCCGCTCACCGAGCGGCGGCTGCGCGGGCTGCCCGGCACGGCCGTACTGGACGAGGTCGTCGAGGCCGCCCAGCGGCTGCTGCCGCCCGGGCAGCGCAAACAGCTCGTACTGGTGTCGGCCATGGCCGGACTGGCCGCGCTGCACCGCTCGGGCGCCGTGGAACTCGACGAGTCGACGCGGGCCCGGCTGCGGCCCGGCACCGAGGCCGACCGGCTGACGCGGATCACCGAGCTCTGGGGCAAGATCGCCGACCGGCTGGCGGAGGACCAGCCGGGGGCACCGCTCAGCAGGGTGCTGCGGGAGTTCGCCAAGGACGGCGGGCTCGGCCTGCTGCGCGAGCAGTTGGTGCGGCATGCCGCGGAGCACGGCGGCGCCATCCGGCGGGACGCCGTACGGCGCCGGGCCGGGGCGGTGGACCGGATGCGGCTGGCCCTCATCGCAGCCGAGCGGGCCGCGCACCCGGAGGCCGAGTACCCGCCCGCCTTCCGGGAGATGCGGCAGGCCCTGGACGACACCCGGCGGCTGCTCACCGACCTCCGCGACACCCTGGTCCTCGGGCTGGGACCGGGCACCGTCCAGGCCGACGACGCCCTGCGACGGCGCGTCGCCGACGAGGCCGCGACCCTGGTCGCGGGCTGGCCGGAGTGGAAGGAGCTGTTCGCGGCGGTCGACCGGGACAAGCAGCTCGTCACGGTGGGGCAGGGCTGGAGCGACGAGGACCGGGCGTTCACCGACAGCGTGTGGGCGGCCGCGGCGGAGATCGGGCTCGACCTCGACATGGGCGCCGGGCCCGACGTACCCGCCGACGGGCCGCCCCCCGGCGTCTCGGGCGACCCCGAGGAACTGGTGCCGAGGTTCCGCGCCGGACACGCCGCCCTGCTCAAGCTCGTCCACGACCGGGTCCGGGTCGGCTACGAGGAGCGGCTCGCGGACCACGTCGACACCATGGACGAACTCCGCGACCGCTGGCGGCAGTTGATCGCCGCCGAGCGGGAACGCGGCCCCATGACCCCGACCCGTACCCAGCGGATGCTCGAACTGTTCGCCACCACCCGGGCTGAGGAGTGGCGCGACCGGTTGCGCAGGGCCGACTCCCCGCAGACCGACCCCGCCGCCGTGGACGCCGCGTTCCCGCTCCGCCGGGACCGCTGTCTGCCCTGGCACTCCGAGCAGCCCCCGGGCCGCGACCCGCTGGAGCGGCACGTCGTGCACGCCGTGCGGATGCGGCGCGAACTGGTCACCGCCCTGCTCCAGCTGGTCCACGGCCAGTTGGCGAAGGAGCAGCTCGCCCTCGCCGCGACGGCCGAGTCCGTCATCGCCGCCCGGGAACGCACCGTCACCGCGCACGACACCCTCGACCTGCTTCTCTCCGACAGCGCGGCGAAGGAGGGGGACCACGCGGGCGCTCCGCTCGACCTGGCCGCGCGGCTGGAGGCCACGCCCCCGCCCACGAGGACCCGCTGACCTCTTCCGCCACCCGTCACCGATTTGGGAGAACCCATGGGACTGCACGCCCACTTCGTCTCCTCGGGCGCGTCCTGCGTCGCCGACTCCTACGGGAACGGGTTCACCCTGCTCGGACCGCTGTCCGCGCTGGAGCTGCCCGCCCTGCGGCTGCTGCCGACACCGGGCGGCGACGTCCTCGTCCGGGGCGTCGAGGTGATCGCCCCGCCCGGTCTGCCCGCGGGCCAGCTGGCCGCCCTGCGCGAGCTGTGGCGGGGAGTGGAGGGGCGTGTCATCACCGAGCCCACCGTGGTGGCCGCCTCCGGCCCCGCCGCCCTGACCCGGCTGCCGGGCGACACCGATCTGGCCCTGCTGCTGATCGTCCACCACCACGGGACCGACACGGCCGCAGGACAGGTGATGAGTACGACCGAGGTCACCACGACCCTCCATCTGGACCGGGCGAGCGCGCCGGTCCCGGGGCCGCCGGGACCGGCGGCGGGGAATGGGGCCTGGTACGACCCGAACCAGTGGACGCCGGCGCGGCCTACCGCTGTGACGCAGACGGCCGCGACGCAGACCGCGGGGACGCACGCCGGCGCCCAGGTGAGCGGGGACGGCACCCCGTTCCAGCGGGTCCCCGACGACGTGCAGCGCCACCGCGGCTTCGCCGCCATCGACTTCGGCACCACCAACTCCACCGTGACCATCCACGACATGCGCCAGCTCGACGTACGCGCCATGTCACGCCACCAGGAGGCGCGGCTGCGCCGGGAACTCGTGGCCCTGCTCTCCGAGCCGTCCGTGCCGGGGGCCGAGCGCGGACAGTGGCGCGAACTGCTCGGCGACGTGGCCCGACAGCTCCTCCCCGAGCGGGGCGGGGACCACGGCGAGCCCGGGCGGGCGCTGGCCGACGCGCTGGAGGGCGGGTACGGCGGTGACGGCTGGCTGCACGCGCTGTACACCGCGCTCGAACTGCGCCTCGCAGCCAGGAGCGACCGGCTGCGCGGCGCCGTGGCCCCGCTGCTGCACGCCTGCTTCGACCGGGCCTTCGACGAGCTGCCGCTGGATGTGCTGCGGCTGTTCCCCGCCGACCTCGACCAGTCCGGCGGCACCGAACTGGCCAGCCGGGTCGAGGTGGTCGAGACCCGGCCCGACTTGCGCGTACGGATGGGCGAGGAACGCGTCGCCGTCGGGGGCACCCCGGACGACGCGCCCCGCGCCTACCGTGGCCTGAAGCAGTACCTGGGCCGTGACCTGCCGATACCCGAGCTGCCGGCCCGCGCCGACGGCAGCCCGACCACCGCCGACGACCTCATCCGGGAGGGACTGCGCCATCTCCTGGACCAGGGCGACGAGTTCATCACCACCAACCCCAAGGAGTTCCACCAGGGCCGTATCGACCACCTCGTCATGACGTACCCGACGATCGCACCGCCCGCCGTACGCCGACGGCTGCGCCAGCTGGTCGGCGCGGGCGGCGACGGTGTGGACGGGCTCGGTGTCACGCTCGTGGACACGCAGTTCGACGAGGCCGTGGCGGCGGCCCTGTTCTTCATCATGCGGGACTTCGGCGGGGACTTCGCGGCGGGCGTCGAGGCGTTCCGGGCCCGCTGTCGCCCACTGCCCGGCAGCGGCCGGGCCTGGCAGCAGAACGTCATGGTCCTCGACATCGGCGGCGGCACCAGCGACCTCGCCCTGATCAACCTCAAACTCAAGGACAACACCCCCGACCCCGTGCCCGGCCAGGACCCCCGGTTCACCGGACGGCTGTACGTCCTCACCCCCAAGCTGCTCGGCTCCACCGGCCATCTGCAGCTCGGCGGCGATCTGATGACGCTGCGTCTGTTCCGCTGGTACAAGGCCGCGTTCGCCGACCACCTCCTCACCCGGTGGCCCGACCGCCACGAACGGGTCGTCGCCACGCTCAAGGTCCCCTACGCCACCGGCGACGGGGCGTACGTCCCCGGCAGCCTGCTCGCCCGGGACACCGAGACCGACGGCTATCCGGGCGACCTGGTCGACCTCGTCGTACCCACCCGCTGGGACGATCTGCCGCCGACGCGGGCGCGGGAGGTCGAGCAGACGTTCTGGCTGCTGTGGCGGCTCGCCGAGGAGGCGAAGATCCAGCTGGGCGCGGGCGTCGCCGAGCACCGGCCGCCGCCCGAGGCGTTGGAGGCGCTGCTGACCCGGTTGAGGGGAGTCGAAGGGTGGAAAAGCGCGGCCGGCGAGGAGTGGGCGCCGTGTCTGGACGCCGACCGGTTCGAGCGGCTGATGGCCCCGGTACTCGACGAGATCATGGACCTGGTCGTGGCCCTCGCCGAGAACGGGCTGCAGGGCGGTGAGCTCGACCGGATCTTCCTCAGCGGCAAGAGCAGCCGGATGCCGCTGATCCGCCGGGCGTTGGAGCGCCGGCTGTGCCGGGAGGCCGGGGTGCGCTGGAACTCCGCGGGCATCGCCGTCGAGGAGCAGTACGGGAAGCTGGCCACCTCCATCGGGGCCTGCTGGGGCCACCACGTACGCCGGTTCGCGCACGACGAGGGCAATGCGCAGGGTGTCCTCGGCCGCGGCCGCTACGTGCTGCGCATCGAGGTCGACAACCTCCGCTACTACCTGCCCTGCGACTTCGGCGCCACCTTCCAGCTGGGCTCGGCCGCCGCCCCCACCTACGCGCTGCTGAAAGTGGGCGACCAGCTCAGCCCCATCGGCCCAGGCGGCACCTGGGCGATCCGCAGCAGGTGGGAGAAGCAGCCCAAGAGCCTGCGCGTCCACCGGGGCACCGGCACCGGGTGGGTCGAGTGGGGCGCGTTCGACCCCGACGATTGGATCAGCCGCCGGGAACCGGACTTCGGCCTGGACCTGGAGGAGTGGGCGAAGCAGGTCCTCTTCCAGGTCGAGGTCGACGCGGACCTCTCCCTCCACCTCCATCTCGTACGCGGCGAACCGCAGTACGAGGTGCGCGGCCGGGCCCAGGCCCGGGTCGACCTCGACTCCGGGGCCGGGCCGGACGGGCGGTGGACGCCTCTGGAGATCGTCGTGGACTCCAGGGTCGCCGGGGACCGGCCGGACAAGGGGGCGGTGGTGTTCAGCATGGCCGAGGATCCGCGGGTGCGGAGCGAGCAGGAGGCCGTGGAAGCCGGGGAGGCTCGACAGGGCGCCGCGGCCGGTGGGTGGTTCGACCGGCTGTTCCGGGAGGACGGGCCGGCCGGGGTGCGACTGGTGCGGGGGCGGATGAGTGAGCCGTTGCCTCCGCCCCCGCACGACGGGTGGTCCTTCTATGTACGCCGCCCGACACAGCCGGACCGGGCGCTGGAGCTGGTGGACGTCGTCCCCGTGCCCCGCCGCGACGACGCGGACCGGCAGGACCCGGCCGTCCGCGGGGAGCGCCGGGACGAGGGCGGCGAGCAGCACGAGGGGACCGAGTACGTGGCGACGCTGGACGAGCACGGCCGACTGCGGGTGCACCGTACGCCGGTGCCGTACTGGGCGGCGGACACCGTCGCCGAGATGTGGCACAACGAGGGAGCGGTGTTCCGGGTCGGCATGAACGACGCGGCGGCCGCGCACATCGCCGAGCGCGACCCCTTCAACGGCAGGCACTGACCGCCGTGGACGCCCTCAGGACGCTTCTGGGCCGCGCCCCCGGTTCCTGGCTCGCCGTCATGACCCGCGCCCAGCTCACCGGATTGTGCGCCGCCCTGCGCGAACTCCTCGGCACCCGCCCCGAGGACCCGGGGGCGGAGGAGTGCCGGGCCGTGCTGGCCGAACTGGAGGCGCTGCTCGCGGTGCCGGGCGGGCCGGTGTCGGCCGAGGCGCCGCCTGCGGGGGCCGGGCCGGTGGTGCCCCTTCCGGTGCCGGACCGGCCCCATACCGCCCCTGGGATGCCTGTGCTGGGGACGCCCTCTGCCGGAGTGCCCGTTCCCGGGCCGCCCGCCTCCGGAACGGCCCCGCCCGCTCCCCCCGCCGGTCTCCTCTCCCGTACCACTCAATCGGCGGCCTGGGTGCACGGGAACGCCCCCGCCGTCGATCCCGAACTCTCTTCTCTCGCCGGGGAGTTGGTGAACAGCGCGGACGCCGTCGACTATCTCGGGCCGGTGCAGTTGCCCGCGGGGGCCGACACCCCGGCCCTGTGGCGCTGGTTCCACCTCACGCTGCTCCGGCTGCCCGCCGCGCAGGTGCCGAAGTGGCGGGAGCGGGCGGAGAGGCTGGCGGTGGCGGATCCGGTGGGCGCGCGGTGGATCGAGTGGCGGGCGCTCGACCGTGAGCAGGTGCTGATGCCGGGCCTGCCCCGGTACGGCATGGCGGGCGTACGGCTGGCCGTGCGGGGCGGCGTCGCGCCCTGGGTGCTGGACGTGGCGGGAATCGAGGACGCCGTACCCGAGGGGGACGACCGGTCGCCCGTGCGGGCGTGGGCCGTACTCGCGGGCTGGGTCGCCGCGCTCGCCGAACTCGACGACCACGTGCACCACTGCGTGGAGAGCCTCACCCACCGGGGCACCCTGTCCCTCGCCGACCCCGTCCACCGACGCGCCTACCAGCAGGAACTCGCCCAGCGGCTCGGCCGGCTCGCCGCCCGCCGTTCCCAGGACTCCGCGGCGGAGCTCCAGGCCGCGCTGGCCGTCGACGAGGCACTGTGCTCGGTCGTCCACCTGCCCCCGGCGGCCCCCGGCAGCTGGTGGGCCGAGGTGGCGGAGACCTCCCAACGAGCCGTCCTCGAAGTACGCCGCCGGGCCCGCGCGGACGGCGCCGACGTCGCCGTCGAGGTTCTGGCCCCTTCCTACCGCGAGGCCCGCCGCCGAACCGGCGGCAACGACATCCCCCTCGACGCGGGCGGCCGCAAGGGCCAGATCCTCGCCGGCCTCCGCCTGTGGGCCCGGATCGACGGGCGCGAGCTGCCGGGACGGGTGGTGTATCGGGGATGAGGGGCCGGGGGGTGGCTGAGGGTCGACCCCGCCGGACCCGCCGGGGCGATGCCGACCCGGGGCGGGGTAGGCGGGAAGAGAAGGGAGGGGAACGCATGAGCGGATACGAGGCCGCGGCTTTCGAGGGGGACGACCGGAGTGGGCGAGGCGGCCAAAGCCGCAAGGGTGGTTCAGGAGGGCAGGGCAGCGAATTCGGCGGGGTGTTGACCGAACTGTTGCTGTTCGAGCGGCGGGGGGTCGATCCCGCCGCCCATCGGACCGACGGGCCGCGACACACCCGGCAGGGGGAGGCCGGCCTGGAGCGGTGTCTCGCCGTGGCGGCCGCGCTTGCTGCCGGGGAGCCCAAGCGGGCCTCGGTGTTGTCGAGCGGGTGGCCGCCGGACGAGGGCCACCCCGGGCGCGACGGCGTACAGCTAGTGCCCCGACAGGCAACGTTCGCCCCGTCGCGACGTCCGGCACGCTCCCCCACTCTCGGCTTCGATCGAGCGGGAGGGGCCCCCATGAGCGGGAGGGGCCCCACCGCCGCACCGGCCGAAAGCCCAAGTACATCCGGTCCATCTACGGGGCCTTCCGGCCGGCACACCGAGAGCACGCACCGGACGCCGCTCCTTGACGGGCAAACGTTGCCTGCCGGGGCACTAGCTCGGGCGTTGCGAGCCGCCGCTGTCGCCATGGACCACAACTGGCAGCCCGGCACCTCGACCGTGCCGCTGCGGGCCGAGGCGGTCGCGGCACTGCACGCCACCGGTGGAGGCACCGAGGCGGCCGTCGCCTCTGTCGGCGACCGGCGGCTCCGGCTCGCCGCGCATCTCGCCGGGCGGGTCTGGCCCGTACTCCTCTCCGCCCGGATGACGCTCGGCCACACCAGGGGCATGAGCGCCGCTCAGGAGGAGTCCGTCCGGTACGGGGCCGACGCGCCCTGGACCGGGTGGGACCTGTCGGAGGGGCTGCGGGAGCCGCTCAAGTGGTTCGACGAGTTGTATGAGTTGTACGAATTGTACGAGTTGTGCGACGTGTACGAGGACGCCCTCGCCCATCACCTGCTGCTGGCCGCCGATCTCCGCGTCCGGGCGGGCGACCGGGAGGCGGCCGAGCCCCTGGCCCGGCGGAGCGTGGCGTGCGCCTCGCGGACTCCGGCGTCGGTCGGAAGCGTCGCGTTGTTTGTCGGGGACTGGCGGCTGGGCGTCCCCGGTACGGCGGAGCAGTGCGCGGCGGTGTCGGATCCACCCGGCTCGCGCGCCCTGTCCAGGGCCGCCGCGCAGTACGAGCGTGCCGAAGCCGCGTACCGGCAGGCCGGTTCGGAGCGGGGCCGGGCGGCGGCGCTGCTGCGTCTCGCCCACACCCAACGGCTCGCGGGGCGGCGGGAGACCTGCCAGGAGACCCTTCACCGGGCCCTGGAGTCGGCGCTCGAGGCCGGCGACGGAGCGTGTGCCGCGCTCATCCGCGTACATCAGGAGGTCGACGCGATCGCCACCGGTGCGGAGACCGACGCGGAGGCCGTGGACGCCGTCGTGCACTGGGCACGGACGGACGGCAGTACCTCGTGGCTGCGGGGGTTACGACAACTCGCTGTGGAACGTGCCGAGTTCTGGAGCGCGCGGGGGGATGTAGTCAAGGCCAAGCGAGCGGTTTCGCTGGCCCAGCGGCTGGTCCACCGGCCGGCCGGGGAATCCGACGACACCGGGGGCATGGCGGTTGCGTCGGTGGCGGGCACGTTCCGGCGGGCGCGGCACCGGCTTGCCGGGATCGTGCTGACCGACATGGAGCAGCGGGAACACACGGACGCGATCCGGTCTCTCGTCGACCGGGGCGAGCCTCCGGAACTACAGAACTGTCTGGGCGTCATCGAGGCCGCCAAGACCTACCACGACCAGGCGTCGGCGCTGCGCGACCCCGATCTGATGGCCGCCTCGCGCGCCGCGATCGAGTTCGCGCTCGACATCGGGACGCGGTACCTGGCCGGCGGCGATCAGGTGGACACGGCCCTCGGCATGCTCTGGTCCGATCTCGCCGCCGGTCAGGCGCAGGAGACCTTGTTCCGCTCCCGTCGCGCCCGTGCGGCCGGGCTGGCTGAGGAGGCGGATCGCCTCGCCCGGCAGGTCCTGCGGGAGGCCGAGGACATCCCGGACGAACTGTTCCGGCTCCTCGTGCGCTGCGCCGCCCACACGGACCTGCGGCAGCCGGCCGAGGCCGTCGCCGCGACGGCGGCGGCCGAGCCGAGGCTCCCGGCCATCGTCGCCGCCTCGCTGTGGCTGCGGTTGGGGGAGCCCGAGCGGGCCGCGCCGCATGTCCCGCGCATCGGTGTCGACGGCCCCGGACCGGACCAGCCGTGGGAGGTGCCCGCGATCCGGGCCGACCTCGCACTGGCCGGGCATGCCTACGACGAGGCCGCCGCGCATGCCCGGCAGGGGCTCGCCGCGTTCGAGGAGCACCGCCGCAGGCTCGCCCGTGACGCCCTGCGCGCCTCGTCGGCCGACGACTTGATCATCGCCGGGCTCCAGCACGCCGCCGTGCTCGCCCTGCTGTCGTCCGGCGGCCCCGACGCGGCAGCCGCCGCTTTCGACCAGGCCGAACGCGGCCGCGCCGGCTTCCTCGACGCCGTCCACGCCCTCGACACGGCCACCGCCGGGCCGCCGACCGCCCGCGCGGCGGTACGCGACTGGCTTGCCGCCGAGGTCCGCTGGTCGGCCGCGTTCGAGGAACGGGCGGCCGAGATCCGCCGCCGGGCGGACCCGGAACGTACGGACGCGCCGACGGTGACATGGGCGGCCGACCCGGAACAGGCACAGGCGCACATCGGCGAGGTGGAACAGGCCCTGGACGCCGCCGAGTCGGAGGTACGGCGGCTCGCTCCCGCATCGCTGAGCGCCTCGCCCACCGCCTTGCATACTTCCGTGCACGCCGCCTCCCACGACTCCGCACTGCCGAACGCGGCGTCCGTGGCCGAGGCGCTGCCCGAGGACGCCCTTCTGCTCACCTATCACGTCTTCGACGACATCCTCGTCGGCTGGGCGATGACCCGTGAGGCGCTGGTTCACGAGCGGTTCACCCGGCGGCCGCACACCACGGTGGCGGCGGCCCGGCGCTTCCGCGACTGGTGCGCGCTGGCGGACGCCCACGGGGACGACCACGGCGGTGCGGCGGCGGGGCGGGACCTGGCCGACGACCTGCTGCGGCCCTTCGCCGCAGCGCTGCGCGATCACCGGCGGGTGATCGTGGTGCCCCCGGCCGCGTTGGCCCTGCTGCCGTTCCACGCGCTGCCCTGGAACGGTGACGTCCTCGGCGCCGGCCACGACGTGTCGTACCTTCCCGCGGCCTCCCTCCTCACCCGGCGCCACCGGCAGCCGCCGGAGCGGCCCTGGACCGAGCTGGACGCCCTACTGGTCGGCGCTCCCGCGAGCGATCCCCGCCATGGCCTGCGGGAGCTGCCGGGCACCGCCGCCGAAGTCGTCGAAGCCGCCCGGTTGTTGCCCCGGGGGCGGGCGCTCACGGGGGCCACCGCCACCCGCGACGAGGTGCTGAGGGCGGCGCGCGGATGCGGCGTGCTGCATCTCGCCACCCACGGGCTGGTCGACGAACTCGCCCCGAACCGCAGCCGGTTGCCCCTCGCCGGGGACGACGTCCTCGGCCTCGCCGACCTCCTGGCCGTCGCCCACGACCCCCAACTGCTGGTGCTGTCCGGCTGCGACACCGGACGGGGCACCGCCACCGCCGGCGGAGATGTACTGGGCCTGACCCGAGCCGCCCTGATCACCGGCGCCCGGCACGCGGTCGTCTCGCTCTGGCCGGTCGGCGACGCCACCGGCTGCCTCGTCCTGGCCCACACCTACCGGCATCTGACCGCGGAACCCTTGCCCACCGCGCCCGTCGTGTCCCTCGGCGCGGCGCTGGCCAGGGCGCAGCGCGAGGTACGCGACATGTCCGGCGCCGAGCGGTACGAGGAGTTCCGCGAGCTCACGCGGAGGGCCGAGGTCCATCCGGGCCCGGCCTCGCGTGCCCGCAGCCGGGCCGGAAATCCTTGGGACTCCAGGGACTCCAGGGACTCCAGGGACTTCAGGGACTCCAGGGACTTCAGGGACTCCGCACCGCTCCGTCGCCGCGAGGCAGACCACCGGCACCCGTACCACTGGGCGCCCTTCATCCACGTAGGGGTGTGAGATGACGCTGCGAGCGGTGCTGATCGGCGCCGAGACCTACGGCCTGACCGGCGTCCACACCGATGTCGAGCTGATGGGCGAACTGCTCACCGGACACGGCTTCACCGACATCCGGACCCATACGGGCGACCGGGCGGGCTACGCGCGCATCAAGGGAGCGTTGAGCGCACTCCACGCGGATGCCCGCCCCGGTGACGGCCTCGTCGTCTACTACTCGGGGCACGGGGCGCTGCTGGGGGAGCTGCAGTGCCTGGTGCCTGTCGACATGGCCGACAGTACGGACACGGACTTCCGCGGCTATCTGGCCGAGGAACTCACCGCCGCCGTCCGCGCGCTCACCGAGAAGACCTCCAACGTCACCGTCGTCCTCGACGCCTGCCACTCCACCGGGGCCGTGCGGGAGGCGGCGTACGAGGCGGGCCGGTCGGCGCTGAGGTCGGTGGAGGTGGCGCTGGAACGAAGCGTGTGGGACGCGGGGTTCGCCCGGCTGAAGAGCCTGTCCGGCTCCCGTGAGCCACTGGTCCCCGGCGTCGTACGGCTGACGGCGTGCCAGCAGCACGGTTCGGCGTACGAGGCCGAACTGCGGCCGGGGGCCGGTCGGCAGGGCGTGTTCACCGCCGCCCTCGCCGAGGTGCTCGGCACGCGGCAGGGCCGGGACCTGCCCTGGTCCGTCCTCATCACCCGGATCCGGGACCTGGTCAAACAGCGCCAGGTACAGCAGCGGCCCGACGCCGGCGGTCCTGCGGGGCGGCTGCCCTTCTCCCTGACGGAACCACCCGCACCGGAACGGCTTCCGCTGCTGCGAAGGGAGGGGCGGTTCGTCGTACCGGGCGGTTCGGTGTTCGGCCTGGGGCGGGGGGACACGGTGTCGATGTCGTTTCCTTCCGGGTCCGATCGGTCCGATCGGTCCGACGAGCCCGCCGGGTCCGACGAGCCCGCCGGGTCCGCCGGGTCCGCCGGGTCCGCCGGGTCCGACGAGCCCGCCGGGTCCGCCGTGCGGGAACTCACGGTGTCCGCGGTCGTGGACGCGATGTGGGCGGGGGACGCGGTTCTCCGGGTGGAGCCGCCGACCGGCGCCCTCTCCGCCGCCGCGCCGTCCGCCGCCGAACTGCTCACCTCGGCGCTGCCGCCCGGTGCGTACGCGCTCCCGGTGACGGTCCACGACCGCCGGCATGTGTTCGTCGACGCCGACACCGACGGCCCCTTCGTCGACGCGCTGCGCAAGGAACTGGAGGGCTGCCCTCGGCTCGCCGAGACGAGTCGGGTCCAGGACGCCTTCGCCACCGTGCGCGTGCGGCCGTACGGCGATGCGGAGGTGCTGGACCGCGAGGGACGCCCCTTCCGGGAGCCGCCGAGCGGTGTCCGGCCCGACCCGGCCGGGCTTGCCGCGCTGCTGGACGAACTGGCCAGGGGCGAGCGGGTACGGCGGCTGGCCGATCCCGAGGGCGCGGCCCTGCTCGACGCCGTGCCGGAGGTCCGCTTCGAGATCGAGGACACGGCCCGCAGCGACAACTGGCGGCCGTGGAAGCGGACGGGCGTGCCCGTGTACGACGGCGACCGTTACCGGGTCACCGTGGCCAACCGCTCCGACAAGCCCCTGTACTTCTGGGTGATCGGCGTGGGACTGAGCGGCCGTGTCGAACTGGTCACGAACGATCAGCCCAGCGGCTGTCGGGCCGAACCTCACGGAGCCCCGGCCCTCAGCACCCGTGTCACTCCTCCGGTGGAGATCTACTGGCCCCCCGACGTCCCCCGGCACGGACCGCGACCCGAGACGGTGCACGTCCTCGTGGGCGATCGACCGATGGACCTCGGCGGGCTGAGCTCGCCCGCCCGCCAGGGGGTCTCGCGCAAGGCCGACCCGGACCTGAACACCCTGCTCCGGGAGCTCTGGGACGGCGTACGCGACCAACGGCCCCTCGGCGGCGAGGAGTTCCACTACCGGGTGTGGTCGGTGCATGCCGACGCCTTCCCCCACACGCGAAACCACGCGGAAAACCCCATGGGAAACCACACGGGACCCGGCCGCTGATGCCCGGCCGGGTCCCGCGTGTCCCCCTGTGGCACCCAGCATGCGCGTCCCAGGGCCGCCCCTTCCGCGCAGCGGTGCGGAATTCGGCGGGCGGCTTCATGATGGGAGCGAACCGATGGGAATGACAGGTGCGGGGTGGCCGCACGGCACGTTCCTCGCGGAACTGTCCGGACGGCGAAGAACTTCTCCTCCGTCGCCTGGATCCGACCCGTGTCTGTGCCACGTGTGTCTGTGCCACCCGTGTTTGTGCTACCCGTGTCTGTGCTACCCGTGTCTGTGCTACCCGTGTCCGTGCCACCCGTGTCTGTGCCGAGCGCGTCGCTCACAGGTGACACTCCCGGTGGCACCAGGTGAACAGACTCCGGGCGTCCTTGAGCCACCGGTCGGCCATGGCGCGGAACGCGCTCCGGGTGATCCGGCAGGTCAGGGGCAGGGTGCTGAAGCCCATCAGGTACGGGGGCTGCTCCCCGGCGAGGTTGCAGATGGACATGACCGGGGCGAGCCGCTCGATGTTCCAGGCGTTCGCGGCGGCGGCCGCCACCGCCAGCTGGTCCGGCTTCAGATACCGGTCGTCGGTGGCCATCACCAGCAGCATCTCGGTGTTGGTCGTGGTGAAGCCGAGCTGGATCCTCCGCTCGGCCTCGGGCAGCTCGAACTCCACGCCGACCGAGGACGCGTCCGCCTCGTACGGGCGGTGCTGACGCATCACCCAGTCATTGACCAACCGCCGCCAGTGGGCGGCCAGCTCGACCGCCTGCTCCGACGACGGAGGCGGAGACGGGGAATACGGGGTCGGGTCAGATCCTGGCATGGCGCGCGGCCTCCCTCACCATCTCGTCGGTCAGCCCGGCCGCCAGCAGCGCCTTGACCTTGACCGGTAGCGGCCGCGGCGGCACGGGTGGGGAGTCCTTCAGGGACAGGGGCGCGGTCGCCACCCGGGTCGGGCCGATGCCCCGGGCCAGCCAGGCAGCTCCGGTGGCCACCGCGAGTTCGGGTTCGGAGACGGTGAGGACCGTCCGGCCCGAGCGCTCGAAGAGCAGGTCGCCGACCATGGGGAGCCGGGAGCTGCCGCCCACGGGGACGATCAGGTCGAGGTCGTCCCACGCCAACCCATGGGCCCGGAGCACCCGTTCGCACTCCTCGACCGTCTCCGCCAGCAGGGGCCGTACGGCGTCCCGCAGATCGGCCCGGGTCAAGGTGACCTCGGTCGGCGGGTCCAGCATGGTCAGCAGGTCGGAGTGCTCGGAGGAGACGGACAGCTGCTGCTTGAAGGTCGTGCAGGCCTCGGCGAGCAGGATCGCCCGGCGCAGCGCCGCCGGATCGTCGGACTCCGCGGCGGCCTGCCGCAGCGCGTCCACCGCGTCCGGGCAGCGTTCCCGTACGAGGCCCAGCACGGCCTGGTCGATGGCGAGCCCGCCGACGTCCGACAGCCCGCCCGGGGAACCGAGGACCGCGAAGCCGTCCTTGTTCCCCTGGGCCACCGCGAGGTCGAACGTGCCGCCGCCGAGGTCGTAGACGAGGACCGTGCGCTCCCGGTCCATGCCGTGGTCGTGCAGGGCGTAGACGGTGGCGGCCACGGGTTCGCTGTGCACCTCGACGATGTCCGGCGGCAGTCCCGCGGCCCCGGCGGCGGTGAGCATCAGCTCGCGCCGGTGGCCCTCCCAGGTCGCCGGGACCGTGATCACCACCCGGGAAGGGGCCGCGTCGACCGCCGTCCGCGCCTGCTCGACCAGGAAGGCGAGCACCGCCGTGGTCAACTGCTCGGTGGTGAAACGGCGTTCGCCGAGCTGGTGCGGGGACGTCTCGCCGAACTCCCGCTTGAACTCGGCGCGGAACCGTTCCGGGCGCTGCAACCGCGAGTTCTGCGCGGCCTGGCCCACCACCAGCGATCCGTCCGGGAGCAGGCACACGGCACTGCGCACCGAGGTGGCGCCGTACGGGCTCACCGGGTCACGCACCGGCAGCGGTGGGTGGCCCGGCCGGAGTACGACCAGGGCGGACGTCCAGGTGCCGAAGTCGATCCCGTACACCGGGCCTGTCGCCTGGCGGTCGCCGCTCATGTCGCCGCTCATGGGGTGTCGAACTGGTCGGGGTCGAAGGAGGAACCGAGGTCCGCGTCCGTGGTGGTGCCGAAGTCGTCGGCGGTGGCCGTCACGGGAGTGGCGGTGACGGGAACCGAGTCGGTCGGGGCGTCGACCGGCGTGGCGTCCGCGGCCGTGACATCGGGGCTGGGGCCAGGGCTGGGGCCGAGGCTGCTGAACGCCGCCCCCATGGCGACCTCCGCGCCGACGCCGAGGGCGATATCCTTCGCGGCCGACCCGGCCGACCCGGCCGACCCGGCCGACCCGGCCGACCCGGCCGACCCGGCCGACCCGGCCGACCCGGCCGACCCGGGGACGACCGTCAACGCCTGGTCCACCGCCTCTCGCACGGTGGGCGCCGTGAACGCCGCCGAGATCAGCGCCGCCGCCCACATTGCCCCGCAAACCCCGTTGCCGGTGTGCGACAGCACCGCGTCGCGGCGGGCCAGCGAGGCCGCGCGACGGGGCGCGCCCGGGCAGGTCCAGCCGTGGACGTCGGCCCGGATGAGGGCGCCGATCCACTCCTGGTAGGGGTTGTCGTACGTGGCGGTCAGCGGCGGCTTCAGACCGTTCACCAGGTTGCGGTAGGCCGCCCGTTCCGCCGTGAAGGTCTGCAGATACGGCAGCCGCAGCAGCCACAGGTCGCCGACCTGCTCGGTGCTGAAGCCGAAACCGTGCGTCTCCAGGAGGTGCAGGCCGAGGATCGCGTAGTCGACGTCGTCGTCGCGGCAGCTGCCGTGGATACGGCCGCGTACGCACTGCCTCCACTCGGGGCGCATCGCGAGCGCGTCGCTCTCGTCGGCCGGCTCCGGGAGATAGTCGGTCAGGGGCAGGGCATCGGCCTGCCGCAGATAGCGGTCGATGCGCCCCCGCGTCCAGTGGTCGCCCTGCTCGACCGGCTTCCCGAGCATGTTGCCCGCGATCCGGCCCAGCCAGCCCCCGAGAACGCGGTCGGCGAGTTCGGTGCCCACAGGGGTCATGGGGGTCATGGCTGAAGGTCTACCCGATTCCGGGCGGGGGCGCTCGGGTACGGCGCCGGCGTATTCCCGTGGTGTTCGGCGGGCGGCCCGCGGCATGGCGGACGGGGCCCGGGGCGGTTAGGGTCGCAGCGGCGCGACTGCCTTGACGTGCGCAAGGCCCGATGAGCGAGGGGAATGCAAGGTGGCGAACGCCGCTGTGGACGGGATCGACGCTGAGAGGGCAACTCCGCGGGTGCTGATCGCCGCGGACAAGTTCAAGGGCACGCTGACGGCCGTCCAGGTCGCCGAGCGGGTCACGGCGGGCCTGCGCCGGGTGCTGCCCACCCTGGAGGTCGAGGCGCTGCCGGTGGCCGACGGGGGCGACGGCACCGTGGCCGCGGCGATCGCGGCCGGATTCGAACGCCGCGAGGTACGGGTCGCCGGCCCGTTGGGCGAGCCCGTCACCGCCACGTACGCGCTGCGCGGCGACACCGCCGTGGTCGAGATGGCCGAGGCCAGCGGGTTGCAGCGGCTGCCCGCCGGGGTCTTCGCGCCGCTCACGGCGTCGACGTACGGGTCCGGGCAGCTGCTGCGTGCCGCGCTGGACGCCGGTTCCCGCACGATCGTGTTCGGTGTCGGCGGAAGCGCGACGACGGACGGCGGCGCGGGCATGCTCGCCGCGCTCGGGGCGCGTTTCCTGAACGCCGCCGGTGAGCCGGTCGGTCCCGGCGGCGGGGGCCTGCGTGACCTGGTGACGGCGGACCTGTCGGGCCTCGACGAGAGGTTCGCGTCGATCGACTTCGTCCTGGCGAGCGACGTCGACAACCCGCTGACGGGTCCGAAGGGCGCGCCCGCCGTGTACGGGCCGCAGAAGGGCGCGAGCCCCGAGGACGTCGCGACGCTGGACGCGGCGCTGGCCCACTTTGCGACCGTCCTGGAGACGACGCTCGGCGGCCGTGCCGCCGAGCACGCCATCGCCCCCGGCGCGGGCGCCGCGGGCGGCATCGGCTACGGCGCCCTCATCCTCGGCGCCCGCTTCCGCCCCGGCATCGAGGTCATGCTGGACGTCCTGGGCTTCGCGGCGGCTCTGGAGAAGGCGACCCTCGTCATCACCGGCGAGGGCTCCCTGGACGAACAGACCCTCCACGGCAAGGCCCCGGCGGGCGTCGCGGCGGCGGCCCGAGCCGCCGACAAGGAGGTCGTAGCGGTCTGCGGCCGCTTCGCCCTCCCTCCGGAGGCGCTGGGGCGCGCCGGCATTCGCCGCGCCTACCCGCTCACCGACGCCGAACCCGACATCCAGCGCTGCCTCGCAGACCCGGGCCCGATCCTGGAGAACGTGGCGGAACGGATCGCCCGGGACTTCCTGACCTGACGAGGTTTCCTCGCCCCGCCGCCCCTACCCGTCCCATCCCAGGGGCTGCCGCCCCTTCGACCCCGCTTGGGCGCCTGAGAGCTCGGGGGGTCGGGTGTGTTGGCGGGTGCGGGTTGTGTGTGGTTGTTCGCGCAGTTCCCCGCGCCCCTGAAAGAACTGGGGGCACCCCCTGGCTTTTGAGGGGCGCGGGGCTGTGTCGATATGCGGCTCCGCCGCGTGGGCGCGACCAGCCCCGACCCACCCGCACTCGCCGAACGAACCGCTCCACCCCCTTCCTCATGCGCCCAAACAGTAGGGCCCCGAACCCACCCGGGTCCGGGGCCCTACCCAGCACTCAGCGGAGCGTTACGGCTGTGCCGCCCTGGCCTCGCGCCTGTTGTCGCGGAAGTTGTTCACTCGGCGCGCCGTGGCGAACAGGGGGATCACCGCGCCCATGACGAGCTGCAGGGCGCAGCCGGTCTGGAGGAGGAGCTGGCCGCCGGGGGCGTCGAAGGCCCAGGCCGCCAGGAGGCCCATCGCGAGGACGATCCAGGAGAGCATCGCGACCGCGAGGGGACCCCGCGGCTTCGGGTACTCGACGCGGCTCACCATCAGCCACGCGGTGCCGACGATGGCGAGGAGGGTCGCCACGAAGGGCAGCTCAAGAAGGACGATCGAGACGACCGTCAGGGCCCCGAAGGGGGACGGCATGCCCTGGAACATGCCGTTCGTCGGCGTCACACAGGAGAATCTCGCGAGCCTCAGCACCACGGCCAGCAGGACGACGATCGCCCCCACCGCCGCCACCCGCTGGTGCGCGTCGTCCGCGACCATGCCGTAGACGAGGACGAAGTACGCCGGCGCCAGGCCGAAGCTGATCAGGTCGGAGAGGTTGTCCAGCTCCGCGCCCATCGGCGAGGAGCGCAGCTTGCGCGCGACCAGGCCGTCGAACAGGTCGAAGATCGCCGCGCACAGCATCAGGATCACGGCGGTGGCCGCGCTGTGGCGGGCCATGCCCGTCTCCTGGCTGCCGGTGAGGTGCGGGATCAGGATGCCGGTGGTGGTGAAGTACACCGCCATGAAGCCGCACGTGGCGTTGCCCAGGGTGAGCGTGTCCGCTATTGACAGGCGGAGCGACAGCGGCATTTCCTCCGCGTCGTCCACGTCCCCGCTGCGCTCTTCTGCCTCGGTCACCCAGCCGGTCTGGCCGGTCTGGGTCTCCGGATCAACCACGGTCAATGCGAGTCACCCCAGCCACGGTTTTCTGTCCCACCTCGACATCGACCTCGACACCCTCGGGCAGATAGATGTCGACGCGCGAACCGAAGCGGATCAACCCGATCCGGTCACCCTGCTCGACCTTGGTGCCCTCGGGGATGTACGGGACGATACGGCGCGCGACGGCGCCGGCGATCTGGATCATCTCGATGTCACCGAGCTCGGTGTCGAAGTGCCAGACGACACGCTCGTTGTTCTCGCTCTCCTTGTTGAACGCCGGGACGAACCCGCCGGGGATGTGCTCCACCGACGTGACCGTGCCGGAGAGCGGCGCGCGGTTCACGTGGACGTTCAGCGGGCTCATGAAGATCGCGACGCGGGTGCGGCCGTCCTTCCACGGCATGATGCTCTGCACCACTCCGTCGGCGGGCGAGATGACCCGGCCCTGGGCGATCTCACGCTCGGGGTCGCGGAAGAACCACAGCATGCCCGCCGCGAGCGCGGTGGCGGGTACGGCCACGGCCCGGGCGACGCCGGAGCGGCGGGAGCGGGCGAGACTGAGGGCTGCGGTGGCGACGGTCGGGAGAAGCCACGGCGATGCTCCGCGCGCGAGGCGTACGCCTACTCGGCTGTCGCGTGGTGCAGAGGTTTGGCTGTGGGGCATGGATGACCTTCGTAGCGGACGATGCCGCGCGGTGACAGGGGACGGCGGCTTTTCTCAGGATCGTACCGGTCGCGGCCCGCAACTGGGTAAGGCAGGAAGACGAGTCGACGGCCGAAGAGTGCTGACGGGGTGTGATCTTCTTCTCGAAGAAAACACCCCGAAACGAACATATTTCCCGGCGTTAACCCTGGAATCGATACTCTTCGAGCAGCCTGCGGCCGATGATCATTTTCTGGATTTCGGCGGTACCTTCGCCGATCAGCAGCATCGGTGCCTCGCGGTAGAGGCGCTCGATCTCGTACTCCTTGGAGAAGCCGTAACCGCCGTGGATCCGGAAGGCGTCCTCGACGACTTCTTTGCAGTATTCGCTGGCCAGGTACTTCGCCATTCCTGCTTCGAGGTCGTTTCGTTCCCCGGAGTCCTTTTTGCGTGCTGCGTTCACCATCATGGCATGGGCGGCCTCGACCTTGGTAGCCATCTCGGCCAGCTTGAACTGGATCGCCTGGTGCTGGGCGATCTGCTTGCCGAAAGTGTGCCGCTGCTGGGCGTACTGGACCCCGAGTTCGAACGCGCGCTGCGCGACACCGCAGCCACGGGCCGCCACATTTACGCGCCCGACTTCCACGCCGTCCATCATTTGGTAAAACCCTCGGCCGGTGACGCCGCCGAGTACACGATTGGCCGGAATGTGTAGTCCGTCCATGATGAGTTCGGTGGTGTCGACGCCCTTGTAGCCCATCTTGTCGATCTTCCCGGGAATGGTGAGGCCGGGGCGGACCTCTCCGAAGCCGGGCTCCTTCTCGATCAGGAAGGTCGTCATCGACTTGTGGGGTGCCGTGCCCTCGGGGTGTCCTTCGTCACTTCGGACGAGAACGGCGACCAACGTTGACGTCCCGCCGTTCGTCAGCCACATCTTCTGACCGTTCAGGACGTACTCGTCGCCGTCCTTGACCGCCTTCGATGTGATCGCCGACACATCCGAGCCAAGGCCCGGCTCCGACATCGAGAAGGCGCCCCGGATCTCGCCGAGCGCCATCTTCGGCAGGAAGTACTCCTTCTGCTCCTCGGTGCCGTGCTGCTTGAGCATGTACGCCACGATGAAGTGCGTGTTGATGATCCCCGAGACGGACATCCAGCCCCGGGCGATCTCCTCCACGCACAGCGCGTACGTGAGGAGGGACTCGCCCAGACCGCCGTACTCCTCGGGGATCATCAGACCGAAGAGGCCCAATTCCTTGAGGCCGTCGACGATCTGCTGCGGGTACTCGTCGCGGTGCTCCAGCTCCGTCGCGACCGGGATGATCTCCTTGTCCACGAAGTCCCGGACGGTGGACAGGATCTCCTGCTGGATGTCGGTCAGCCCGTGGGTCTGGGCGAGTCGTGCCATGGCTACTTCTCCTGTGCCTTCAGCTCCGGGCGGCCCGGCTGCTCGCCGCCGCGCTCCTTGATGTACGTCTCGGTCGGCACCATGACCTTGCGGCGGAACACGCAGACCAGCGTGCCGTCCTGCTTGTAGCCCTTGGTCTCGACGTGGACGATGCCGCGGTCGTTCTTCGACTTCGACGGCCACTTGTCGAGCACGGTCGTCTCGCCGTAGATCGTGTCGCCGTGGAAGGTCGGCGCCACGTGCTTCAGCGACTCGATCTCCAGGTTGGCGATCGCCTTGCCGGAGACGTCCGGGACGGACATGCCGAGCAGCAGGGAGTAGATGTAGTTCCCCACGACGACGTTCTTGCCGAAGTCGGTCGTCTGCTCCGCGTAGTTGGCGTCCATGTGGAGCGGGTGGTGGTTCATGGTGAGGAGACAGAAGAGGTGGTCGTCGTACTCGGTGACGGTCTTCCCGGGCCAGTGCTTGTAGACGGCCCCGACCTCGAACTCCTCGTAGGTGCGCCCGAACTGCATGCTTACGCCTCCGGAATCTCGAACTTGCTGGTGCGCTGCATGCCGGCCGCCCGCCCCTTGCCGGAGATGACCAGGGCCATCTTGCGGCTGGCCTCGTCGATCATCTCGTCGCCGAGCATCGCGGAGCCCTTCTTGCCGCCCGCCTCGGACGTGTAGTAGTCGTACGCGTCCAGGATCAGCTCGGCGTGGTCGTAGTCTTCCTGGGAGGGCGAGAAGATCTCGTTGGAGGCCTCGACCTGGCCCGGGTGCAGCACCCACTTGCCGTCGAAGCCGAGGGCGGCGGCGCGCTGGGCGACCTCGCGGTAGCCGTCGATGTTGCGGATCTGGAGGTAGGGGCCGTCGATCGCCTGGAGGTTGTTGGCGCGGGCGGCCATCAGGATCTTCATCAGGATGTAGTGGTAGGCGTCCGCCGGATAGCCGGGCGGCTGCTCGCCCACGACCAGCGACTTCATGTTGATGGACGCCATGAAGTCGGCCGGGCCGAAGATGATCGTCTCGACGCGCGGGGAGGCCTGCGCGATCTCGTTGACGTTGTTCAGGCCCTGCGCGTTCTCGATCTGCGCCTCGATGCCGATCTTGCCGACCTCGAAGCCCATCGTCTTCTCGATCTGGGTGAGGAGGAGGTCGAGGGCGACGATCTGCTGGGCGTCCTGGACCTTGGGCAGCATGATGCAGTCCAGGTTCTGCCCGGCGCCCTCGACCACCGTCACGACATCGCGGTACGTCCACTCCGTCGTCCAGTCGTTGACGCGCACGACCCGCGTCTTGCCGGTCCAGTCGCCCTCGTTGAGGAACTTCACGATGGTGTGCCGCGCCTCGGGCTTGGCGAGCGGGGCGCACGCGTCCTCGAGGTCGAGGAAGACCTGGTCCGCCGGCAGGCCCTGCGCCTTCTCCAGGAAGCGGGGGTTCGAGCCCGGTACCGCCAGGCAGGAACGCCGCGGGCGGAGACGATCAAAGGAGGGCGCGGCGAAGCCGCCCGTTGGAAGGGTGGTGGCGGGCGACGGGTGGGCGGTCATGCGGGGACCTCCAGGGGGTCGAGCTTGTTGGCCTTGCGGATCTCGTCGACGATACGGCCGATGATCCCGGTGATGTCGAAGTCCTTCGGAGTGAAGACGGCGGCCACTCCAGCGGCCCTGAGCTGCTCGGCGTCGCCGTTCGGGATGATCCCGCCGGCGATCACCGGGATGTCGGCGGCACCGGCGTCCCGCAGCCGGTCGAGGACGTCCGGCACGAGCTGCGCGTGCGAGCCGGAGAGGATGGACAGCCCGACCGCGTGCACGTCCTCGGCGAGGGCCGCGTCCACGATCTGCTCGGGGGTGAGCCGGATGCCCTGGTAGACCACCTCGAACCCGGCGTCACGGGCCCGCACGGCGATCTGCTCGGCCCCGTTGGAGTGCCCGTCCAGGCCCGGCTTGCCCACCAGGAAGCGCAGCTTGCCGACGCCCAGGTCCTTCGCCGTCAGCTCCACCTTGCGGCGGACCTCGGACATGGCCGAGCCCTCCTCGGCGGGGACGGCCACCGGCGCCGACGAGACCCCGGTCGGCGCCCGGAACTCCCCGAACACCTCACGCAGGGCCCCGGCCCACTCGCCGGTCGTGACCCCGGCCCGCGCGCAGTCCAGGGTGGCCTCCATGAGGTTGCCGGTGCCCTTCGCGACCTCCTTCAGCCGCTCCAGCGCCTTGCAGGGGCGGGGGTGGTTGAACGGCGGCTGGTACCTCGTGTCCCGCCAGTTCTGGAGCGACTTGATCACCCGGGCCTCGACGGCCGGGTCGACCGTCTGGATCGCCGCGTCCAGGTCGGCGGTGAGCGGGTTGGGCTCGGTCGACTCGAAGATGTTGACGCCGACGATCTTCTCGTCGCCGGACTCGATCCGGGCCCGGCGCTCGGCGTGCGAGGCGACGAGCTGCGACTTGAGGTAGCCGGACTCGACGGCGGCCATCGCGCCGCCCATCTCCTGGATTCGCTCGATCTCGGCGAACGACTCCTCGACCAGCTGGCTCACCTTCGCCTCGATGACGTGCGAGCCCTCGAAGATGTCCTCGTACTCCAGCAGATCGCTCTCGTGGGCGAGGACCTGCTGGATCCGCAGCGACCACTGCTGGTCCCACGGCCGGGGGAGACCGAGGGCCTCGTTCCAGGCCGGCAGCTGTACGGCACGCGCGCGTGCGTCCTTGGACAGCGTCACCGCCAGCATCTCCAGCACGATCCGCTGGACGTTGTTCTCCGGCTGCGCCTCGGTCAGCCCCAGGGAGTTGACCTGGACGCCGTACCGGAAGCGACGCTGCTTGGGGTTCTCGATGCCGTACCGCTCGCGCGTGATGCGGTCCCAGATGCGGCCGAACGCCCGCATCTTGCACATCTCCTCGATGAAGCGGACGCCCGCGTTCACGAAGAAGGAGATACGGGCGACGACATCGCCCATGCGTTCCTGCGGCACCTGCCCCGAGTCACGGACGGCGTCCAGCACCGCGATCGCCGTGGACATGGCGTACGCGATCTCCTGGACCGGCGTGGCCCCGGCCTCCTGCAGGTGGTAGCTGCAGATGTTGATCGGGTTCCACTTCGGCATGTGGGAGACCGTGTACGCGATCATGTCCGTCGTCAGCCGGAGGCTCGGCCCCGGCGGGAAGACATGGGTGCCCCGGGACAGGTACTCCTTGACGATGTCGTTCTGGGTCGTGCCCTGGAGCTGGGCGATGGCCTCCGCGTCAAGACCTTGCTCCTCGGCGACGACCTGGTAGAGCGCCAGCAGCCACATCGCGGTGGCGTTGATGGTCATCGAGGTGTTCATCTGCTCCAGCGGGATGTCCTGGAACAGCCGGCGCATGTCACCGAGATGGGCCACCGGCACGCCGACCCGGCCGACCTCGCCACGGGCGAGGATGTGGTCGGAGTCGTAGCCGGTCTGCGTCGGCAGATCGAACGCCACCGACAGGCCGGTCTGGCCCTTGGCGAGGTTGCGCCGGTACAGCTCGTTGGACGCCTCGGCCGTGGAGTGACCGGCGTACGTGCGCATGAGCCACGGCCGGTCCCTTTCCTTTTGCGCCTGCGGCTGAGGGCGCTTTGTGCCCTCAGCCGCAGGCGAGGTCTGACGCTCAGTCATCTATGACCCCTGCTGTCCTCAGATGTTCCGGAAGCGATTGATGGCGTCGATGTGCTGGGCGCGCTTGTCGTGGTCGCGCACGCCCATGCCCTCCTCAGGAGCGAGGCAGAGCACACCGACCTTGCCCTGGTGGAGGTTGCGATGCACGTCGTACGCGGCCTGCCCGGTCTCCTCCAGGGAGTAGACCTTCGACAGCGTCGGGTGGATCTTGCCCTTGGCGATGAGGCGGTTGGCCTCCCAGGCCTCGCGGTAGTTGGCGAAGTGCGAGCCGATGATCCGCTTCAGGGACATCCACAGGTACCGGTTGTCGTACTCGTGGTTGTAGCCGGACGTCGAGGCGCAGGTGACGATGGTCCCGCCCTTGCGGGTGACGTAGACCGACGCGCCGAAGGTCTCGCGGCCCGGGTGCTCGAAGACGATGTCGACGTCCTCGCCGCCGGTGAGTTCACGGATGCGCTTGCCGAAGCGCTTCCACTCCTTCGGGTCCTGGGTGTGCTCGTCCTTCCAGAACTTGTAGTCCTCGGCGGTGCGGTCGATGATCGCCTCGGCGCCCATGGCCCGGCAGATGCCGGCCTTCTGCTCGCTGGAGACGACACAGATCGGGTTGGCGCCGCCCGCGAGCGCGAACTGCGTGGCGTATGAGCCGAGTCCGCCGCTCGCGCCCCAGATCAGCACGTTGTCGCCCTGCTTCATGCCGGCGCCGTTGCGGGAGACGAGCTGCCGGTACGCGGTGGAGTTCACCAGACCGGGAGCGGCGGCCTCCTCCCAGCTCAGGTGATCCGGCTTCGGCATCAGCTGGTTGGACTTGACGAGCGCGATCTCCGCCAGGCCACCGAAGTTGGTCTCGAAGCCCCAGATCCGCTGCTCGGGGTCGAGCATCGTGTCGTTGTGACCGTCGGAGGACTCCAGCTCGACGGACAGACAGTGCGCGACGACCTCGTCACCGGGCCTCCAGGCGTTGACGCCGGGGCCGGTGCGCAGGACGACGCCCGCGAGGTCGGAGCCGATGATGTGGTACGGCAGGTCGTGGCGCTTGGTGAGCTCGCTGAGCTTGCCGTAGCGCTCCAGGAAACCGAAGGTCGGCAGCGGCTCGAAGATCGAGGTCCACACCGAGTTGTAGTTGACCGAGGAGGCCATGACGGCCACCAGGGCCTCGCCCGGGCCGAGCTCGGGCACCGGCACGTCGTCGAGGTGGATCGACTTGCGGGGGTCCTTGTCGCGGGTGGTGAGGCCCGCGAACATCTCCGTCTCGTCCTTGTGCACGGTGATCGCGCGGTACGAGTCGGGGAGCGGCAGAGCGGCGAAGTCGGCGGACGAGGAGTCCGGCGACTGGATCGCGTCCAGGATTTCCTTCACGGTGGTGCCTCCGGCGACGAGTGTCCTGGGGGAGGACGCTGCTGAGGGTTACGTCGGGTGCTGCTGGGCTGTCTGTCTGATGCCGTCGGTTCGGCGGAGGGTGGTGCTCTCGGCGGCGCTTTGTGGCGCGGAAGGGTGCCTGTGACGCAGGCGTCCGGGCGCGCAAGCACCTGGCTTGCGGGGACAGCCGGCATACGAAAGGTCGCTGCACGCCGGCCGCCCGGACTCCTTTCAACGTATGGCACGCCGTGTCACCCCGCAAGGCACGGAGTGTCAGAAAGTTCGCTCAGGTGAAATCTTTACGTAACAGGTGAGCGATGATCGATCAGGTGCCGGTCGAAAAGGGGTCCTGACGTGCCAAAACGGCCACCCCGCAGGGTGGCCGTCATCATAGTTACCGATTGGTAAAGGGCGGTCTCAGCGGTCCCTCAGTGCCTCTTCGATGGTCCGCATGACCTCGTCGAGGGGGGCGTCCGTCCGGGCGACCGTCACCAGGACCTCGCCGTGGGTGGAGGCCCTCGCGGCGGCCGGCTCGGGTGCCATGGTCCGACCCGCGCCGATGCCGGTGCCGAAGGTCTTGCGGACGATCGCGAAGGCACGGTCGAGCTGGCTCTCGACGTCTCCCTGGCCGCCGGACCTGAGCCACCGCCGCAGCACGTGGTTGTGCGCGGTGACCACCGCCGACGCGGCGACCTCGGCGAGCAGCGGGTCGTCGCCCACGTCGTCGTGGTGGGCGTGCTCGTCGAAGTGACCCAGCAGATAGCGGGTGAAGAGGCGCTCGTAGCGGGCCACGGAGGCGATCTCGGCCTCCCGGAGGGTGGGCACCTCGCGGGTCAGCTTGTAGCGGGCCACCGAGATCTCCGGCCGGGCCGCGTACATCTTCATGACTTCCTTGATGCCGCGGCACACCGTGTCGAGCGGGTGCTCGTGCGCGGGGGCCGCGTTGAGCACCGCCTCGGCGCGGATCAGGGTGTCGTCGTGGTCCGGGAAGATCGCCTCTTCCTTGGAACGGAAGTGGCGGAAGAACGTGCGGCGGGCGACGCCGGCCGCAGCCGCGATCTCGTCGACGGTGGTCGCCTCGTACCCCTTGGTCGAGAACAGCTCCATGGCCGCGGCCGCCAGTTCCCGGCGCATCTTGAGCCGTTGGGCGGCGGCGCGACTGCCCGCGGCACTCTCCGGCGCGTCGGGCGTAGCTGGTGTACGTGAGGACTTGGCGGGCTGGGACATGCCCCGAACGTACTGCATCCGTGCAGGAGAGTGCGCACGTCCACCGGTTCCCCCGCCCTGCTCGGACGGGGGATCGGCAGGGCGGGCGGAGCGGATGGACGGGGGATGCCCGCCCGGGGCGAGGAGTCCGCCCCAGTGCCCGCCCGCCTGCCCGCCCGCCGCGAACCGGTCGCCCGGACCCTCAGCGCTTGGCATATTCGCGGAAGCCACGGCCGGTCTTGCGGCCGAGGCAGCCCGCGGCCACCAGGTGCTCAAGGAGGGGCGCCGGGGCCAGCCCCGGGTCGCGGAACTCGCGGTGCAGCACCTTCTCGATGGCCAGCGAGACATCGAGCCCGACCACGTCCAGCAGTTCGAACGGCCCCATCGGGTAGCCGCCGCCCAGCTTCATGGCCGCGTCGATGTCGTCCAGCGAGGCGTAGTGCTCCTGGACCATCTTGATCGCGTTGTTCAGGTACGGGAACAGCAGCGCGTTCACGATGAAACCGGCCCGGTCGCCGCAGTCCACCGGATGCTTGCGGACCTTCGCGCACAGCTCGCGGACCGTCGCGTGGACGTCATCCGCGGTCAGGACCGTGCGGACCACCTCGACGAGCTTCATCGCCGGGGCCGGATTGAAGAAGTGCATGCCGATCACGTCCTGCGGGCGCGAGGTGGCGCGGGCGCAGGCGACGACGGGCAGCGAGGACGTGGTGGTGGCGAGGATCGCGCCCGGCTTGCAGACCTTGTCGAAGGTCGCGAACAGCTGCCGCTTGACCTCGAGATCCTCGGCCACCGCCTCCAACGCCAGGTCGACGTCCGCGAACGCGTCGTACGAGCCCGCCGGGGTGATCCGGTCCAGGGCCTCGGCGGCGGACTCGACCGTCATCCGCCCCTTGTCGACAGAGCGCGAAAGCGACTTGCCGATACGGGCCTTGGCGGCCTGCGCCTTCTCCTCGCTGCGCGCGGCCAGCACGACCTCGTACCCGGCCTTCGCGAACACTTCGGCGATCCCCGACGCCATGGTCCCGGAGCCCGCGACACCCACCGAACGGACGGTGCGGCCGGCGACCGTGGCCACCCCCTCCAGCGGCGTCAGCGCGTCCCGCACGACGGTGGCGGAGCCGGGAGCCTCGTACGTGTAGAAGCCGCGCCCCGACTTACGGCCGGTCAGGCCCGCCCCGCTGAGTTGCTTGAGGATCGGCGCCGGCGCGTGCAGCCGGTCGCGCGAGGCCGCGTACATGGCCTCCAGGACCGTACGCGCGGTGTCGACGCCGATCAGGTCGAGCAGGGCCAGCGGGCCCATCGGCAGACCGCAGCCGAGCCGCATCGCCGCGTCGATGTCCTCGCGGGAGGCGTACTTGGCCTCGTACATCGCGGCGGCCTGGTTCAGGTAACCGAACAGCAGCCCGTCTGCGACGAAACCGGGCCGGTCGCCGACCGCGACGGGCTCCTTGCCCAGATCGAGGGCGAGATCCGTGACGGCGGCCACGGCCTGCGGCGCCGTCAACACCGAGGAGACGACCTCGACCAGCTTCATCGCGGGCGCCGGATTGAAGAAGTGCAGCCCGAGGACGCGCTCGGGGCGTGCCGAGTCGGCGGCGAGACGCGTGACGGACAGGGCGTTCGTCCCGGTGGCCAGGACGGTCTCGGGGCGGACGATCGAGTCCAGTTCCCGGAAGATCTGCTGTTTGATCTCGTACGACTCCGGGACGACCTCGATCACCAGGTCGGCGTCGGCGGCGGCGCGCAGATCGGTGAAGGTGCGGAAGCGGGCGAGGACGTCGCCGCGCTCCCGCTCCGTGAGCCGTCCGCGGCCCACGGCGCGCTCGGTCGCGGCCTCCAGCGCGACGACGGCACGACCGGCCGCCGCCTCGCTGATGTCGATGCCGATGACCTCGCGGCCGGCCCGGGTGAGCACCTCGGCGATACCGGTACCCATGGTGCCGAGGCCGACCACGGCAATGGTCTTCAGGGGAGAGACGGGGGACAGGGGAGTGGCCATCGCGGAACTCCAGGAATGAGGGTGACGACTGAGGGAGGAGCGCGCCCTGGGGCGCGCACACGCCCAGGGGGAACGGCTGAACCGACCGGCCCTGTCCCGAGGCCGAGTCGTACTGGTACTCCAGGTACCGAATACTCAGGTACCGAACCGACTGCGCTCACGAAGGCCGCGTCACCAAACCGCCGTAAGCCAATACGAGTGGGTCACTCGCTCGTCTGAGCTTAACCGGTGGGTAACGAGCGCGCCAGCCCTCGGGTTTGTGATGTACGTCCCCGAAGGACGGCCGCGCCCGTACGCTCGGGGTATGGACGAAGAGTTGCGATCACTCACGGAACGTGTGCGGGGCGAGTCGGGGGGCGCCGCCGGGTACGAGCGGCTTGTCGTGACCGACAGCACGGATGAGCTGGCGGCCGTCCTGACCGAGCCCGGACAGCCGCTGTGGGCGCGGGAGTTGGCCGCGTTCCGGTTGGGCGTCGCGGGGGACCGACGGGCCTTCGAGGCGCTCGTCCTGCTGCTCAATCACCGGGATCCGCCGCGATGCGCTTCCGCGGCGTACGCCCTGGCCCGACTCGCGGACCCGCGCACCGCCCGCGCGGCGGCCGCCCTCGCCACGAATGAGCTACGGGTCGCCTATGCCCTGCATCCGGTACGGCTGCTCGTCGAGCTTCGTGCGCCCGAGGCTGTGCCGGCGCTGATCACCACGCTCCAGCGGAGGCTGCGGCCGCATGACCCGTACCGCCGGGTCGCTCTCGCGTGCGTGGAGGGGCTGGGGGCTCTGGGGGATGCCCGGGCCAGGCCCGTGTTGAACGAGGCGCTCGCTCATCCGAACCTCGCCGAGGCGGCGGTGCGCGCGTTGGCCCGGATTCCGAAACAGAGGTAGGGCCGTGGGAGTCCTGCCGGTGTGTCGGCGGGACTCCCACGGGTGGGTTCAGCCGCGGAAGCCGAGCAGGCCGTGCAGCGTCGAACCCCGTGCGGAGGTGGGCGCGTCCTTGTCGCTCAGGGGCTTCGGGTCCGGCAGCTTCGCGCAGACCGCGTCGGCCTCGCCGCCGCCGCGGGGTACCGTGCCGTCGGACAGGTAGGCCGCCAGGTGTTTGTCCAGGCAGGTGTTGCCGCTGAGGGTGATGCCGTGGTTTCCGCCGCCCTCCTCGACCACCAGGCTGGAGCCGCGCAGGAGGTGGTGGGTGATGGCGCCGCCCTCGTACGGGGTGGCCGCATCGTCCGTGGCCTGGAAGATCAGCACCGGCGGCAGCGCGGTGTTGGAGATGTCCACGGCGGTGCGGGACTCGGTGGGCCAGAAGGCGCAGGGTGCGTTGTACCAGGCGTTGTTCCAGGTCATGAATGGCGCCTTCTCGTACACCTCCCAGTTGTCGTCGCGCCAGGTGCCCCAGTCGCGCGGCCAGTGCGCGTCACGGCACTGCACCGCGGCGTAGACGCTGTAGCCGTTGTCGCCCTCCCCGTCGACGGCACCGAAGTTCTCGTACGCCTCGACCAGTGGGTCGTCGTCCTTCTTGTTCACGTAGGCCGCGAACGCGTCGGCGAGGAAGGGCCAGTAGCCGTTGTAGTAGCCGCCCGGCATGAAGGTGTCCTCCAACTCGGAGGGGCCCACCTTGCCGTCCGCGGGCTTCTTGGCCAGCGCCGACCGCATCGCGTACCACTTGGCCTCGATCTTCTCCGGATCGGTGCCGAGCTTGTAGGTCTTGTCGTGCTTGGCGATCCAGGCCATCAGGGCCCGGTGGCGGTCGTTGAAGGCGTAGTCCTGCCGGAGGTTGTCCTCGTACCAGACCCCCGTGGCGTCGACGACGGAGTCCAGCACCGCCCGCCGTACGCGGTTCGGGAAGAGCTTGCCGTACACGGCGCCGAGATAGGTGCCGTACGAGTACCCGAAGTAGTTGATCTGCCGGGCGCCGAGGGCCTCGCGGATGGCGTCCATGTCCTTGACCGCGCTGATCGTGTCGATGTACGGCAGCACGTCCGCGTACTTCGTGGCGCAGGCCTTGGCGAAGGACCGGGCGCGGTTCAGGTTGGCCTGCTCGGTCTTCGCTGTCGTCGGCAGGGAGTTGGGGCGCACCGTCGAGAAGTAGTCCGACTTGCAGTCGAGGGCGGGCTTGCTGGCGCCGACGCCACGCGGGTCGAAGCCGATGACGTCGTACTGCGCCGCCACCTTCTTCGGCAGCGTGGACGCGACGAATCCGGCGAGCGTGATCCCGCTGCCGCCGGGGCCGCCCGGGTTGACCAGCAGGGGCCCCTGGTACTTCTTCGCGGTGTGCGGGACACGGGAGAGTGCGATCGTGATGTTCCGGCCCCGCGGATTGTCGTGGTCCAGCGGCACCTTCAGGGACGCGCACTGGAGCGTGGGGTAGTCAGTGGTGGCGCACTTCTTCCAGGCGAGTTTCGCCACCGGTGCGGCCGCTGAGCGGGCGTTCGCGTCGGCCGGGACGGACGTGACCATCCCGGCCAACACGGCGACGGCACCGCTCAGAGCGGCTGCGCGTTTCTTCATCGTCAGGCCTCCCAGGACGGAGGATTTCGAGCCGTGCACGCCACGGCCTTCGTCGCATCGTCCCGGAATGCGTGCCTGGAGGAACCCGTTCTGCCGAGACTTGACCCCATCGGGGAGTTGGAAGCGTCCGGATGACCCCGGAAGCGTCAG
Organism: Streptomyces capitiformicae; assembly: GCF_002214185.1. Lineage (NCBI taxonomy): Bacteria > Bacillati > Actinomycetota > Actinomycetes > Kitasatosporales > Streptomycetaceae > Streptomyces > Streptomyces capitiformicae. Next base: position 7,407,838 of record NZ_CP022161.1, read on the forward strand.
AGAAGGGTCAGCTGGGTCGGTGCCGACTCCGCCGCCGGCTGCGGCGGTGCCGACTCGGGCAGCGGGATCCTTCTCGGCAGCTCAGAGGCCCTCGGCCCCATGCCGTACTCCCGCGCCAGTTCGTGGACCTGACGGGTGATCCGCCGCTGGTACCACTTCGGGGCGTACGCGCCCTCCGCGTACAGCCGCTCGTAACGGCGTACGAGATACGGGTGATGGCGCTCAAGCCACGCCATGTACCACTCGCGTGCGCCGGGCCGCAGATGCAGCACCAGCGGGGTCACGGAGGTGGCCCCGGAGGCGGCGATCGCCCGTACGGTGGCGCGCAGCCGGTCGGGGTGGTCGCTGAGGAAGGGGAGCACGGGGGCCATCAGCACTCCGCAGCCGATGCCGTGGTCGGCGAAGGTGCGCACGATGTCCAGCCGGCGCTCGGGCGCGGGCGTGCCCGGCTCGACGGTGCGCCACAGTTCCTGGTCGGTGAAGCCGACGGAGACGGATATCCCGACCTCGGTGACCTCCGCGGCCTGCCGGATGAGGTCGAGGTCGCGCAGGATCAGCGTGCCCTTGGTCAGGATCGAGAAGGGGTTCGCGTGGTCGCGCAGGGCGGCGATGATGCCCGGCATCAGGCGGTAGCGGCCCTCGGCGCGCTGGTAGCAGTCCACGTTGGTGCCCATGGCGATGTGCTCGCCGTGCCAGCGTGGTGAGGCCAGCTGGCGGCGCAGCAGCTCGGGCGCGTTGATCTTCACCACGATCTGCGAGTCGAAGTCGAGGCCGGTGTCGAGGTCCAGGTAGCTGTGGGTCTTGCGGGCGAAGCAGTAGACGCACGCGTGCGTGCAGCCCCGATAAGGGTTCACCGTCCATTCGAACGGCATCCGGGAGGCTCCGGGCACCCGGTTCAGGATCGTCTTCGCCCGGACTTCGTGAAACGTCATGCCTCGGAACTCGGGGGTGTCGAAGGTGCGGCTCGTCACCGCCTCCGCGCCGAACAGCGCGGCGTCCCGGGCCGTGGCGGGGTTCTCGGCCAGATGGTTCCAGCGCATGGACGCCTCCTCGGTTGCTCTGCGCCCCAGAATAGAACAAGCGTTCCCTTGATCGTGCGAACTGGTTTTCGAGCATCGTGTGGAGGTCTCGCCGAGCCGTCCCCGAGCCCGCCGCTCCGGGCCGTTCGGGCACCCCGATTTGGGCCGTCCGGCCGGGTGGTGGTTGGCTTTCCGCACACCCCCGAGTTACCGAGTGCTGGAGGAACGCAATGGCGCAGGTCGAGGCCACGACGGAGCGAATCGTCGCGGCGGACGCGGAGACGGTGTTCGACACCCTGGCCGACTACAGCGGCGAGCGGGGGAAGATGCTGCCCGAGCACTTCAGCGAGTACGAGGTGCGCGAGGGCGGCGACGGCGAGGGCACCCTCGTCCACTGGAAGCTCCAGGCCACCAGCAAGCGCGTCCGCGACTGTCTCCTGGAAGTCACCGAGCCCTCCGACGGTGAGCTCGTCGAGAAGGACCGCAACTCCTCCATGGTCACCGTCTGGCGGGTCACCCCGGCCGGCGAGGGCAAGTCCCGTGTCGTCGTGACCACCACCTGGCAGGGCGCCGGCGGCATCGGCGGCTTCTTCGAGAAGACCTTCGCCCCCAAGGGCCTCGGCCGCATCTACGACGCCCTCCTCGCCAACCTCGCCGCCGAGGTCGAGAAGTAGGTCCGCTCAACGGGCAACAGAGCCGGGCGTGTTGCCGCCCTCACCAGTTCGAGTGGATCTGTGTGGCGCTCCCCGGAATGCCGTAACTCGCCGCACTTGCCGACAGTTGCCGCTTAACGCGGCAATTGTGCGGTAAGTGCGACGAGGAGAGCGGTACGCATGAGCGCGATCACACTGGTGAAGGACGAACCGGCCACCACCCCCGCACCACCACCGGCCGTCGATCCTCCCCGACTCGAGCCGCGCCGCGTGCGGTTGGTCTTCTTCGCCCTCATGCTCGCGCTGCTCCTCGCCGCGCTGGAGCAGATGATCGTGGCCACCGCCCTCCCGGGAATCGTCGGCGAGCTGCACGGCGCGGACCGGATGTCCTGGGCGATCACCGCATACCTGCTCACCGCCACCGTCGGACTGCCCATCCACGGCAGGCTCAGCGAACGCCGTGGCCGCAAGGGCGTCTTCCAGTTCGCGATCCTGGTCTTCGTGATCGGCTCCGCGCTCGCCGGCTCCGCACAGACGATGGACCAGCTCATCGCCTTCCGGGCGCTCCAGGGCGTCGGCGCGGGCGGTCTCATGATCGGCGTCCAGGCGATCATCGCCGAGATCGTGCCGCCCGCTGCACGCGGCCGCTTCATGGGCCTGGTCGGCGCCGCGTTCGCACTCGCCTCCCTCACCGGCCCGCTCCTCGGGGGCTACTTCACGGACCACCTCTCCTGGCGGTGGTGCTTCTACGTCAACGTGCCCTTCGGTCTCATCACTCTGGCCGTCGTCACCCTCGCGCTGAAACTGCCGAAAACCACCGCCCCCAGAGGGCGTTTCGACGTGGTCGGCGCGCTGCTGCTGACCGTCGCCTCCACCTGCCTGGTACTGTCGGCCGGTTGGGGCGGCGACGCGTACGCGTGGGACTCGCGGGTCGTCCTCGGACTCGGCGCCGGGGCGGTGGCGGCGACCGTCCTGTTCCTCGTCGTCGAACGGTTCGCGGCCGAACCCCTCATGCCCCTGCGGTTGTTCAGGGACCGGGCCTTCGTCGTGACCGGGCTCGTGGGACCGGCCATCGGCGGCGCGCTCTTCGCGGCCGTCAGCTACCTGCCGGCCTATCTGCAGACCGTGGAGGGGACGTCCGCGACCGAGTCCGGGCTGCTCATGCTGCCGATGCTGGCCGGCATCGTCGGCGCGTCCGTCGTCTCCGGCCAACTCATCAGCCACACCGGGCACTACAAGACGTACCCGGTCCTCGGCAGCGCCCTCGCCGCCGTCGGCACGTGGCTGCTGTCCCGCCTGGAGACCGACACCCCCCGGCTGCACTTCGGCCTCTGGTCGGCCGTCCTCGGCACCGGCATCGGCATGGTGATGCCGGTCCTGATCCTCGCCGTGCAGAGCTCCGTGCGCCCCTCCGACACCGGCAGTGCCACCAACGCCAACAACTACTTCCGGCAGCTGGGCGGGATCGTGGGCGTGGCCGTCCTCGGCACGCTCCTGACGAACCGGCTCGCCTCGGTGCGCGACGCACCCGCCGAGGCCTACGCCGACGCCGTGCCCCGGATGTTCCTGTACCTCGTGCCGGTGCTCGTCCTCGGGCTGCTCATCGCCTTCTTCCTCAAGGAGGAACCACTGGTGTCCCACGACGAGGTTCCCGCAGAGCCCCTGCCGCCCGATCGCATCCCGCAGGCGCGATCCCCGTACGCCACCGGGGTCCCCGTCCGCGGCACGGTCCGGCACCCCGACGGCACCGTCGTGCCCCGGGCCGCGCTCACCCTCATCGACTCCACCGGCGGACAGACCGGGCGCGGCGGCAGCGGCGAGGACGGGCGGTACACGCTGCCCACGCCCGGGCCCGGGGCGTATGTGCTGATCGCGGCCGCGTGCGGCCACCAGCCGCAGGCGGTGAGCGTGACCGTCGGCGAGCATCCCGTCGAGGTCGACATCGTGCTCGACGGCGCGGGGCGGCTGATCGGTGTGGTGCACACGGCCGACGGCAGGCCGGTGCCCGACGCCACGGTCACGCTCACGGACGTCCACGGTGACGTCGTCGTGACCACGCGCAGCGGCGAGGAGGGCGAGTACCGCATCACCGACCTGGTCGCCGGCGAGTACACCCTCGCCGCCGGCACCCACTCCTACCGCCCGGCCGCGCTGCCCGTCACCGTCCGGGCCGCCGGCGAGACCCGCCAGGACATCGAACTCGCCGGGGGCGCCGTCCTGAAGGGCACCGTCCGCGCCGGCGGCGGCCGTCCCGTCGAGGACGCCCGTGTCACCCTCCTCGACGCCGCCGGAAACGTTGTCGACACCCTCACCACCGGCCTCGACGGAACCTTCCGGTTCGTCGACCTCTCCTCCGGCGAGTACACGGTGATCGCCACCGGATACCCACCGGTCGCGACGGTGCTCCAGATCGCCGGTGGCGGCAGCACGGAGCGGGATCTGCAACTGGGGTACCCGGGGTACACGGACTGAGCGTTGGCCGGCCAAGTGACCAGGGGGGCGCACGAGTGAATCGTGCGCCTCGTGTGCGACCGGCGGTGCGCGGGAGGCTCCTCCTGTGCAATTCGCGTATTGGCACACATCGCGACGCTACGCCGCCGTACGGTAGTGGGGGCGCGGCAGATCTTGCCGTGGGGAGAAAGGGCCTTGGCCATGGACCGTGGCACCGACACGGGCGCGACAACCGGCGCCGGAGCCGGTGACGGCACGGCGGAGCACGCCGCGGTCGGCCGCATCCCCCTTGCCGTGGTCGTCGTCGACCGCGGTGGACTCGTGTCGCACTGGAGCAGCGGCGCCCGGCGGCTCTTCGGCGCCACGAAGGACGACGCGGTGGGCCGCCCCGTCCTGGACCTGCTGCCCGTCTCCGGCGCCCTCCCCGAGGAGGACGAGACCCCGCGGTTCGGGGCGTACGGCCCGTACGACGGACCCGGCCACGACCTGGAGAGCTCCCTCGACGGACAGCTCTCCTACCCGGCGGCCGGCCGGGCCCGGATCACCGTGCCCGGGCGTGAGCGCGTGGACGTCCTGTGGTGGGGCTATCCGCTCGTCGTCCCCGGCCCGGAGCGCCTGCTCGTGCTGGCCGCCGACGCCGAGGCGCTGCGCCGGGGAGACGACGAGGCGGACGTCGCCATGGAGCGCATCGCGCCCGGCTTCGCCCTGCACACCGACTTCCCCGGCGCCGAGGAACTCGCCCGCCGCCTGCCCGAGATCCTGCCCAGCATGAGCGTCGGCGAGAGCACTCGCATCGTCGCGCAGGTACTCGAACTGGGCTATCCGGTACTGGAGTTCAGCCAGAACGACCGGGTGCCCGTCACCCCCGACTGGGGCGTGGCCCGGCGCACCGAGCGGCAGGCGCGCCGGGAGCGCGCGGCGCGCGCCGTCGCCGAAGGGCTGCCGGTACCGGAGGACCTGGAGGACGAGCGCCAGGACCTCGAACACGCCGCCGTACGTGAGCGCCTGGAGTTCCTCAACGAGGTGAGCGGACGCATCGGCACCTCCCTCGACCTCTCCCGGACCATCATCGAGGTCAGCAAGGCGGTCGTGCCCCGCTTCACGGACGTGGCCGGCACCTATCTGCGCGAGCAGGTCGTCGCCGGTGAGGGCTTCCCCGACGGGGTCCCGGACACCACCACCATGTGGCACCGGGTCGCCGTCGAGCACACGGACGAGCCCGGCCGCTGGGACGACGTCGTCCCGGTCGGCGAGGCCATGCCCTTCCCGGCACACACCCCGTTCTTCCAGTGCATGACCACCGGCGAGCCCGTGCTCGTGCCGCGCATCAGCGAGCAGATGGGGCACGCGATCGCCGCGCAGTTCGAGAAGCGCGACATCCGGCCGCTGATCACGGGCCGCTCCATGCTGGTCGTGCCGCTCAAGGCCCGCCACGTGGTGCTCGGCTTCATGATCCTGCTGCGCCACCCGGAGCGCGAGGTCTTCAACGACATGGACCGCGTCACCGGCGCCGAACTCGCCGCCCGCGCGGGCCTCGTCCTCGACAACGCGCGCATGTACACCTACCAGGAGAACGTCGCCGAGACGCTCCAGGACAGCATGCTGCCCACCATCGCGGACCGGATGACGGGCTGCGACATCGCCACCCGCTACCTCCCGGGCACCCTGCTCGGACGCGTCGGAGGCGACTGGTTCGACTCGGTGAAGCTGCCGGGCGCCCGGACCGCCCTCGTCGTCGGCGACGTCATGGGGCACGGCCTCAACTCGGCCGCGATGATGGGCCAGTTGCGCACCGCCGTGCAGACCATGGCCGCCCTCGACCTGCCGCCCGCTCAACTCCTGCGCAACCTCGACGACCTCGCCCAACGCCTCGGCGAGCACTACCTGGCGACCTGCCTGTACGCCGTCTACGACCCCATAGCGAGCGAGCTGCACATCGCCAACGCCGGCCACATACCACCCGTGCTGGTCCGCGCGGAGGACGGCCGCAGCGAGCTGCTCGACCTGCCCACGGGCGCGCCCATCGGCGTCGGCGGGGTGCCCTTCGAGGCGGTACGCGTGCGGGTGGAACCCGGCGACCGGCTGGTGATGTGCACCGACGGTCTCGTGGAGGTGCGCGGCGAGGACATCGGGATGGGCCTCGCGGCCCTCTGCGAGTCGGCCGCCCATCCCGCGGCCTCCATGGACGACGCCTGCGACACCGTGATCCGCGCCCTCGCCGCGACCTTTTCCACAGCGGGCCGCGGGGATCGCAAGGACGATGTGGCCCTGCTCATGGCCCGTCTCAACGGCATCGAGCCGGAGGACGTCGCCGAGTGGCGGCTCTCCCCCGACCCGATCGAGGTCGGCCGGGCCCGTGCCGTCGTCCGCGAACAGCTCTGCGTCTGGGGGCTTCAGTCGCTCACGGACACCACCGAACTGCTGGTCGGTGAGCTCGTCACCAACGCCGTACGCCATGCGCGTGGCCACCGCGTCGAACTGCGGCTCGTGCGCGGCGACACGCTGCTGTGCGAGGTCTACGACGAGGACCACACCCTGCCGACGCTGCTCAGCGCGGGCCCCACCGACGAGTTCGGGCGAGGGCTGCGGGTGCTGAGCACGCTGGCGCGGGAGTGGGGCACCAGCCGGACGGGCGGCGGCAAGACCGTGTGGTTCGAGCTGACGCTGCCGCGACGCCGCTGAGCTGCCGGTTTCTCAGGATGCGTGAGGGGCGTGCGAGGGCGCGCGTATTCGGAACGAGAGGTGAAGGTACGCGCGTGGTGCTTGTCGCCGTGCGCCGGGCGCGGTAGACCGATCTCGGCCACCGCGACGGGCGGGTCGGCGTCGTACCCAGGGGAGTCGGGCATGAGCGTGACGAGTCGGTACAAGGAGGCCTGGGAAGGGTTCTGGCGGGAGGCGCCCCAGGAAGCGGGTGCCGTCTTCTGGGACGCCGAGCCCGAGCGGACCGTGGGCGTCCATCTCGCCCTGTTCGAACCGTACTTGACGGCCCCCGGGCTGCCGCTGGTGGACCTGGGCTGCGGCAACGGCACCCAGACCCGGTTCCTGGCGGACCGTTTCGCCCGGGTGATCGGCGCCGATCTGTCGGTCGCCGCCCTCGACCACGCCCGGCGCGCCGACGTCGACCACCGGGCGGAGTACCGGCTCCTTGACGCGGCGGAGAAGACCGAGACCGAGGCACTGCACACGGAACTCGGCGACACCAACGTCTATCTGCGGGGCGTCCTGCACCAGTGCGAGCCCGACGACCGGCAGCGCCTCGTCGACACCGTCGCCACGCTGGTGGGGGAGCGCGGCCGGGCCTGCCTGGTCGAACTCGCCGAGGCCGCGAAGCCCGTGCTCATGGGCCTGGCGCAGAGTCCCTCCGGCCCACCGGCCAAGCTCGCCCCCATCTTCCGCCACGGCATCGCCCCCGGCGAGGTCACCGACGAAGCGATCCCGCAGTACCTGCGTGCGGCCGGGCTCACCGTCCTCAGCGGCGGTGAACTGCCGCTGATCACCACCGAGTACACGCCCGAGGGCACCCGGATCGAGCTGCCGTCGAAGTGGTACGTGGCGGGGCGTACGGCCTGACCTCGGAGGTGCCCGGGCCCTCTTCGGTGTGCGCCACACGCCCAAGAGCTCGGGAGAGGGAGCTGGTTCGGCGAGTGCCCGTTGTCTGTTCTTGCTCGCGCCCACGCGGCGGAGCCGCATATCGACACAGCCCCGCGCCCCTCAACAGCCAGGGGCGCCCCCAGTTCAGTGCGCCGCGTCGCCGAACGCCTCCAGGATGCGTTCGGCGGCCAGTGTCGCCGTCAACTCCCCGTCCCTGACCTGCTGTTCCAGGCCCGGCGCGAGGGCTCGTACGGCCGGGTCGGCGTGCAGGCGGCCCAGGAGTTCGTCGCGGACCATGGTCCAGGTCCAGTCGATCTGCTGCTCGCGGCGCTTGGCGGTGAGGCGGCCGGTGGAGTCCAGGAGGGCGCGGTGTTGTTCGAGGCGGTCCCAGACGGTGTCGAGGCCGGTGGACTCGCGGGCGCTGCAGTGCAGGACGGGCGGGGTCCAGGCGGCGTCCTTGCCGTGCATCAGCCGCAGGGCGCCGGAGAGTTCGCGGGCGGCGGCACGGGCGTCGCGCTCGTGCGGGCCGTCCGCCTTGTTGACGGCGATGACGTCGGCCAGTTCCAGGACGCCCTTCTTGATGCCCTGGAGCTGGTCGCCGGTGCGGGCGAGGGTGAGGAGGAGGAAGGAGTCGACCATGTTCGCGACCGCCGTCTCGGACTGGCCGACGCCGACCGTCTCGACGAGGATCACGTCGTAGCCGGCCGCCTCCATCACCACGATCGACTCGCGTGTCGCCTTCGCGACCCCGCCCAGGGTGCCCGCGGTGGGGGAGGGCCGGATGAACGCGGCCGGATCGACGGCCAGGCGTTCCATGCGCGTCTTGTCGCCCAGGATCGACCCGCCCGTCCGGCTGGAGGACGGGTCGACGGCGAGCACCGCCACCCGGTGCCCGAGCGAGGTGAGCATCGTGCCGAACGCGTCGATGAACGTCGACTTGCCCACGCCGGGCACCCCGCTGACACCGATCCGCCGCGCCCGGCCGCTGTGCGGAAGCAGCTCGGTCAGCAACTCCTGGGCCAGCGACCGGTGCCCGGGCCGGGTGGACTCGACGAGCGTGATGGCGCGCGCGACGATCGCCCGTTTCCCGTCGAGTACACCCTTCACATACGCGTCGAGGTCCATCACCGTTCGTGCCCGAGGTCGGCCGACAGCCGCTCGACGAGGTCGTACGCCGCGTCCGGGATCACCGTGCCGGGCGGGAACACGGCCGCCGCGCCCATCTCCAGCAGGGTGGGCACGTCCTGCGGCGGGATCACCCCACCGACGACGATCATGATGTCCTCCCGGCCCTCCGCCGCCAGCTCCTCGCGCAGTGCCGGTACGAGGGTGAGGTGTCCGGCGGCCAGCGACGAGACGCCCACGATGTGCACGTCCGCCTCGACGGCCTGACGGGCCACCTCGGCCGGAGTCTGGAAGAGCGGGCCGACATCGACGTCGAAGCCGAGGTCGGCGAAGGCGGTGGCGATGACCTTCTGGCCCCGGTCGTGGCCGTCCTGACCCATCTTGGCGACCAGGATGCGCGGCCGACGCCCCTCGGCCTCGCCGAAGGCGTCCACCAGCGTCCGGGTGCGCTCCACCGACGGGGACTCGCCTGCTTCGTTGCGGTACACGCCGGAGATCGTACGGATCTGGCTCGCGTGCCGCCCGTACACCTTCTCCAGGGCGTCCGAGATCTCCCCGACCGTCGCCTTCGCGCGGGCCGCGTTCACCGCGAGCTCCAGCAGGTTGCCCTCGCCGTCGGCCGCCCGGGTGAGCGCGTCCAGCGCGTCGCGGCAGGCGGTCTCGTCCCGCTCTTCGCGCAGCCGCCGCAGCTTCTCGATCTGCTGGGTGCGCACGGAGGAGTTGTCGACCTTGAGGACCTCGATCGCCTCGTCGCTGTCCACCCGGTACTTGTTCACGCCGATCACCGGCTGCCGACCGGAGTCGATCCGCGCCTGCGTGCGCGCCGCCGCCTCCTCCACCCGCAGCTTCGGGATACCGGCGTCGATGGCCTGCGCCATGCCGCCCGCCTGCTCGACCTCCTGGATGTGCTGCCAGGCCCGCCGCGCGAGGTCGTACGTCAGCTTCTCCACATACGCGCTGCCGCCCCACGGGTCGATGACCCTGGTCGTGCCGGACTCCTGCTGGATGAGCAGCTGGGTGTTGCGGGCGATACGCGCCGAGAAGTCGGTGGGCAGCGCGAGCGCCTCGTCGAGGGCGTTGGTGTGCAGCGACTGGGTGTGGCCCTGGGTGGCCGCCATCGCCTCCACACACGTACGGGTCACGTTGTTGAACACGTCCTGCGCGGTCAGCGACCAGCCCGACGTCTGCGAATGGGTGCGCAGCGAAAGGGACTTGGTGTTCTTCGGGTCGAACTGCTTGACCAGCTTCGCCCACAGCAGCCGGGCCGCCCGCAGCTTGGCGATCTCCATGAAGAAGTTCATGCCGATCGCCCAGAAGAACGAGAGCCGGGGTGCGAACGCGTCCACGTCCAGCCCTGCCTCGCGGCCCGCCCGGATGTACTCCACGCCGTCCGCGAGCGTGTACGCCAGCTCCAGGTCGGCCGTCGCACCCGCTTCCTGGATGTGGTAGCCGGAGATGGAGATGGAGTTGTAGCGGGGCATCCGCTGGGAGGTGAAGGCGAAGATGTCGGAGATGATCCGCATCGACGGCTTCGGCGGATAGATATAGGTGTTGCGGACCATGAACTCCTTGAGGATGTCGTTCTGGATGGTCCCCGCCAGCATCGAAGCCGGTACGCCCTGCTCCTCGGCCGCCACGATGTAGAGCGCCAGCACCGGCAGCACGGCGCCGTTCATCGTCATCGACACGGTCATCTTGTCCAGAGGGATGCCGTCGAACAGCTGCCGCATGTCGTAGATCGAGTCGATCGCCACGCCCGCCATGCCGACGTCACCGGTCACGCGTGGATGGTCGCTGTCGTAACCGCGGTGGGTGGGCAGGTCGAAGGCGACGGACAGGCCCTTCTGACCGGCCGCCAGATTGCGGCGGTAGAAGGCGTTCGACTCCTCGGCCGTGGAGAACCCCGCGTACTGGCGGATCGTCCACGGCTGGTTGACGTACATCGTCGGGTAGGGGCCGCGCAGATACGGGGCGATGCCCGGGTAGGTGCCGAGGAAGTCCAGGCCCTCCAGGTCCTGCCCGGTGTACAGCGGCTTGACCGGGATGCCCTCCGGGGTCTCCCAGAGCGGGTCGTCCCCATCGGTGGCCCGCTTGACCGCCGTACGCCACTCGTCGGTGCCGGCGGCGGGGGACGGGGTTCCGAGCTCGATCCCGGAGAAGTCGGGGATGGGCATCAGGACACTCCCATACGGTCGAGGGTGGCGGACAGTACGGCGACGGCGTCGCAGCCGGCGAAGACATAGCCGTCGACACCGGTGTAGTCGGCGGGGCGGCCGGCGAGGAACACATGCCCCGCGCCCGCCGCCTTCAACGTCGCGGCGACGGCTTCCGCCTGCTCCTCGTACAGCGCGTCGCTGGAGCACAGGCAGACCTCAACGGCACCGCTGTCCTCGAAGGTGCCCCCGGTGACGGGTTCGATGCCGCCGGCCTGGAAGAGGTTCGAGGCGAACGTGAGGCGGGCGGTGTGCGCGGCGGCGGGGCCGAGGGCGGCGAGGAAGATCCGCGGGCGCAAGCCGGTCGCCGCGAGATGGGCGTCGGAGCGGGCCCGCAGTGCCTCGTACGCGTCGTCGCGCCGCACGCGGGGCAGACCGCCGGAGGGCCGTGCGGGGGCCGGCGCGCGTTCCACCGGCTTCTCGGCGAGATGGGGGAACTCGCTGACACCGGTGATGGGTTCACGGCGCTTGGCGAGTTTCGTGCCGCGCGCCTCCCAGGTGTCGGCCAGGTCCTGGCCCAGACGGCCCGAGCGCAAGCCCTCCGCCTGGCCGCCGGCGCCCTCGATCTTCTGGAAGAACTCCCAGGCGGCGTGGGCGAGTTCGTCGGTGAGGCGTTCCACGTACCAGGAGCCGCCCGCCGGGTCGATGACCCGGGAGAGATGGGACTCCTCGACGAGGATCGTGGAGGTGTTGCGGGCGATACGGCGGGCGAAGGCGTCCGGCAGGCCCAGCGCGTGGTCGAAGGGCAGCACGGTGACGGAGTCGGCGCCGCCCGCCCCGGCGGCCAGCGTGGCGACGGTCGTGCGCAGCATGTTCACCCAGGGGTCGCGGCGCGTCATCATCACCGGCGAGGTCACCACGTGCTGCACCTGCCCGGCCGGGGCGCCGCAGACTTCGGTGACCCGGGCCCACAGTCGGCGCGCCGCCCGCAGCTTGGCGATGGTCAGGAACTGGTCGGCGGTCGCCGCGTACCGGAACTCCAGCTGGGCCGAGGCCTGTTCGACCGACAGCCCGGCATCGGTCAGCTCCCGCAGATAGGCCACCCCGGTCGCCAGCGAACAGCCCAGCTCCTGCGCGGCCGAGCCGCCCGCCTCGTGGTACGGCAGCGCGTCCACGGTCAGCCCGCGCACCCCGGCGTACTCGTCGGCGCACAGCCGCGCGAGGCCGGTCACGGGCGCGAAGTCCAACCGCTCGCCGGTGCGGGCCTCATGGCCCAGTGGGTCAGCGCCCAGGTTGCCGCGCGCCGCCGACTTCGGGACGCCGCGCTCCTCGTACAGCCGCAGCAGTTCCCTTGCGGCGGGCTCGACCTCGCGGCCGGCGTCGAGGACGACGGGGGCCAGGTCGAGAAGGACGCCGTCGAGGGCCCGGCCGAGCGACGACACCGGGATGCCGCCCTCGCCGAGCACCAGCCACAGCGAGGTGACGCCGTTCTCCAGGTCCGCCAGTACGGCGTCCCCGTCGACGGCGGAGTGCTGCTGCCGGATGTCCCAGCCGACGGGGGTGTTCCCCTCGGGCCGGCTGCCGCGTACGAACGGGGCGAAGCCGGGGACACCCGGGTCGGGCACGAGGTCGAGCGCGTTGTAGAGGGGGCGGACGTGCAGTCCGTCTTCCAGTGCGGTGGTGAGGGCCTCTCCCGCCGCCGTGTCCGAGACGTCCTTGCCCGCCTTGCGCAGCACACCCGCCACAAGGCGCTGCCACTGCTCAAGGGTCGCGTCCGGGAACTCGGCGGCCAGGGAAAGCCCGTCGTCAGGCAGGACCGTCATGTTCGGATGTTAGCCGTCGTTAGCAAAGGAGCAGGAGAGGGTCCGGCTGTGACCTATCCCTCTTGGGGTGATCACCACACTTCGGCGGAAGGGCCTTGCTCCCGGCCGCCATCGATGCCCGCGGGCCGTGCGCCTGATGTCAGAGCCCGGGCGGCCGGCCAGGCCGCGACGCGTTCGGACAGGCCTCCCGCGTCGGCGCGTAACGTGAAGTGGCATGAAGATCCCCGGCACCGCCGCATGCTGTCGGAAGCCGCTGTCACCGGACGGACGACGGGTCTCTGACCCGCGAGAGGACGGTCCTGCATGAAGATCCTCATCAGCGCGGACATGGAGGGCGCGACCGGCGTCACCTGGCCGGCCGATGTGCTGCCGGGTACGCCGCAGTGGGAGCGGTGCCGCTCGATGTTCACCTCGGACGTGAACGCCGCCGTGCTCGGGTTCCTCGACGGCGGCGCGGACGAGGTACTGATCAACGAGGCGCACTGGACGATGCGCAATCTGCTGCTGGAGCGGTTGGACGAGCGTGCGCAGATGCTCACCGGGCGGCACAAGGCGCTGTCCATGGTCGAGGGGGTCCAGCACGGGGACGTGGACGGGATCGCGTTCGTCGGGTATCACGCGGGCGCCGGCATGGAGGGCGTCCTTGCCCACACCTATCTCGCGAACTCCGTCACCGGGGTGTGGGTCAACGACGAGCGGGCGAGCGAGGGGCTGCTGAACGCGCATGTCGTCGCCGAGTTCGGGGTACCGGTGGTGCTGGTCACCGGTGACGACGTGGCCTGCGTAGACGCGTTGGGGTACGCGCCCGAGGCGCTGAAGGTGGCGGTCAAGGACCATGTGTCGAGGTACGCGGCGGTGTGCCGCACCCCCGCGCGCACGGCCGCCGACATCCGCGCGGCGGCGAAGGAGGCCGCGTCGCTCGCGGTGCGTCACGAACCAGTCAGCGGAGGGCCGTTCACAGTGGCGCTGGAGTTCGACGCCGAGCATCTGGCGATGGCCGCGACCGTCGTTCCCGGCGTCGCCCGTATCGGGGAACGCAAGGTCGCGTACACCAGCCCGACCATGTACGAGGGAATCCGTACCTTCAAGGCGGTCACCACGATCGTCTCGGCCGCGGTGGAGGAGCAGTATGGGTGACAGCACGCGAGAGCAGGTCGACGAGCAGGCGCTGGACGAGGTGGTCCGTTTCACCTCCGACCTCATCCGCATCGACACCACCAACCGCGGCGGCGGCGACTGCCGGGAGCGGCCGGCCGCCGAGTACGCCGCCGCCCTGCTGGCCGAGGCCGGGCTGGAGCCCACCCTGCTGGAGCGCACCGAGGGCCGTACGAACGTCGTCGCGCGTGTCGAGGGCACCGACCCGTCCGCCGACGCGCTGCTCCTCCACGGTCACCTGGACGTCGTGCCCGCGCGGGCGGAGGACTGGAGCGTGCACCCCTTCTCCGGGGAGATCCGCGACGACGTGGTCTGGGGCCGTGGCGCGGTCGACATGAAGAACATGGACGCGATGATCCTCGCGGTCGTACGGCACTGGGCGCGCGAGGGCGTACGGCCCCGCAGGGACATCGTGATCGCGTTCACCGCCGACGAGGAGGCGAGCGCCGAGGACGGCTCCGGATTCCTCGCCGACGAACACCCTGGCCTCTTCGAGGGCTGCACCGAGGGCGTCAGCGAGTCGGGGGCGTTCACCTTCCACGACGGCAGCGGCAAGCAGATCTACCCGATCGCCGCCGGGGAGCGCGGCACCGGCTGGCTGAGACTCACCGCGCGCGGCCGGGCGGGCCACGGCTCCCAGGTGAACCGGGACAACGCGGTGACCCGCCTGGCGGCGGCGGTCGCCCGCATCGGCGCGCACGAGTGGCCCGTCCGGCTCACCCCGACCGTGCGCGCCGCCCTCACCGAACTGGCCGCGTTGTACGGCATCGGCACCGACCTCGAAGACCTCCAAGGCCTCCAAGATGTCGACCGCCTGCTCGACAAGCTCGGCCCGGCCGCCGCCCTGGTCGAGCCGACCGTGCGCAACAGCACCAACCCGACCATGATGGATGCCGGTTACAAGATCAATGTGATCCCGGGGGAGGCCGTCGCGTACGTGGACGGCCGGTATCTGCCCGGCTGGGAGGACGAGTTCCGGGAGACCCTCGACCTGCTCACCGGGCCCGATGTGGAGTGGGAGTACCACCACCGCGAGGTGGCCCTCCAGTCGCCGGTGGACTCGGTGACATACGCGCGGATGCGGGCCGCGGTGGAGGAGTTCGCGCCCGAGGGACACGTCGTGCCGTTCTGCATGCCCGGCGGCACCGACGCCAAGCAGTTCTCACGCCTCGGCATCACCGGCTACGGCTTCACCCCGCTGAGGCTCCCCGAGGGCTTCGACTACGGCGCCATGTTCCACGGCGTCGACGAACGCGTCCCCGTCGAGGCCCTCCACTTCGGCGTTCGCGTTCTCGACCGTTTCCTGCGGGCCGCCTAGGGACATGGAACACGGGGACGAAACACGGGGACGGAAAGAAGCAGGGAAGTGGGGAACAGCGTGCAGACCCTGGCGTACGGTTCGTGGCCCTCGCCGATCGACGCGGCGCTCGCCGCCGCGCACGACGGACATCCCGAGTTCGTGGGCTTCATCGGCGACGAGGCGTGGTGGACCGAGCCCCGGCCCACCGAGGGCGGCCGGCGTACCCTCGTCCGGCGCACCGCCGACGGCGCGGAGGAGCCGGTGCTTCCGGCGCCGTGGAACGTGCGCAGCCGGGTCATCGAGTACGGGGGACAGCCCTGGGCGGGCGTCATGCGGGACGACGGCCCCCTCGTGGTGTTCGTGAACTTCGCCGACCAGCGCCTCTACCGGTACGAGCCCGGCGGCGAGCCCCGCCCGCTCACCCCCGTGTCCGCGGTGGGCGGCGGACTGCGCTGGGTCGAGCCCCGGCCGCACCCGGAGCGGGGCGAGGTGTGGTGCGTGCTGGAGGAGTTCACCGGGGAGGGGCCCACCGACGTACGCCGGGTCGTCGCCGCGGTACCGCTGGACGGCTCGGCCGCCGAGGACCGGACCGCCGTACGCGAACTCACCGACGACAGCCGCCGGTTCGTCACCGGGCCGCGGCTGTCGCCCGACGGCCGACGGGCGGCATGGCTCGCCTGGGACCATCCACGCATGCCCTGGGACGGCACCGAACTCGTGGTCGCCGAGGTGGCCGACGACGGCACCCTGCGCGGCGCCCGGACCGTCGAGGGCGGCCCGGACGAGTCGATCGCCCAGGTCGAGTGGGCCGCCGACGGGACCCTCGTGTACTCCAGCGACCGCACCGGCTACTGGAACCTGTACCGCCGCGACGACGACGGCCGCAGTACCGCTCTCTGCGCCCGCGAGGAGGAGTTCGGCGGGCCGCTGTGGAGGATCGGCCGGCGCTGGTTCGCCCTGCTGGACGACGGGCAGATCGCCGTGGTGCACGGCCGGGGCGCCACGGCGCTCGGCATCCTCGACCCGGAGACCGGCCAGGTCGTGGACGCGGCCGGCCCCTGGACCGAGTTCACCCCGACCCTCGCCACGCACGGCAGCCGCGTCCTCGGCGTCGGCGCCAGCCCGCGCAGCGCGTACGAGGTGGTCGAACTCGACGCCGCCACCGGCGACGCCCGGGTGATCGGGGCCGCACATGACGACCCGGTGGACCCCGCCTACTACCCGGAACCCCAGATCCGTACCTTCCTCGGCCCCGCCGGACGCGAGATCCACGCCCACATCTACCCGCCCCACCACCCCGACCACGTCGCCCCCGGCACCGAACTGCCCCCGTACGTGATCTGGGCGCACGGCGGACCCACCAGCCGCGCGCCGCTGGTCCTCGACCTGGCGATCGCCTACTTCACCTCGCGGGGCATCGGCGTCGCCGAGGTCAACTACGGAGGGTCCACGGGATACGGGCGGGAGTACCGCAACCGGCTGCGCGAACAGTGGGGAGTCGTCGACGTCGAGGACTGCGCGGCGGTCGCCCTCGCCCTCGCCGACGAGGGCACCGCCGACCGGACCAGACTCGCCGTCCGGGGCGGCAGCGCCGGCGGCTGGACCACGGCCGCGTCCCTCACCACCACCGACGTCTATGCCTGCGGAACCATCCTCTATCCGATCCTCGACCTCACGAACTGGGGATCGGGGGAGACCCACGACTTCGAGTCCCAGTATTTGGAGAGCCTGGTCGGGCCGTTGGCCGAGGAGCCGATGCGCTACACGGAACGGTCGCCCGCCGAGCACGCCGACCGGATCACCGCGCCCTTCCTGCTGCTCCAGGGCCTCGACGACGTCATCTGCCCACCGACGCAGTGCGAGCGGTTCCTGGCCCGGATGGAGGGGCGGCGGCTGCCGCACGCGTACATCGCCTTCGAGGGGGAGGGGCACGGGTTCCGGCGGGCGGAGACGATGGTGCGGGTACTGGAGGCCGAACTCTCGCTGTACGCGCAGGTCTTCGGGTTGAATCCCCCCGGAATCCCTACTCTGGAGCTCGCCAAGTGACACTGCCTTCGCCGACCCGCCCCGCCACCTCGGCCCGCGCCGTCTCCCCTCTGACCCGGCCCACCCGCCTCGCCCCGGGCGCCCGCGTGGCCGTCGTCGCCCCGAGCGGGCCGGTGCCCGATGAGCGGCTCAGCGCCGGCCTGGACATCCTGCGCGGCTGGGACCTCGACCCCGTCGTCGCACCCCACACGCTCGACCGGCACCCCGGGTTCGACTACCTCGCGGGCACGGACGCGGACCGCGCCGCCGACTTCCAGGCCGCCTGGTGCGACCCGTCGGTGTCCGCCGTGCTGTGCGCCCGCGGCGGCTACGGGGTGCAGCGGATGGTCGACCTGCTCGACTGGGACGCGATACGGGCGGCGGGCCCGAAGGTGTTCGTCGGCTTCAGCGACATCACCGCACTCCACGAGGCGTTCGCCAGCCGGGCGGGGCTGGTCACCCTGCACGGCCCGATGGCCGCGGGCGTCGACTTCATCAAGAACACCCGTGCGCAGGAGCATCTGCGGGCCACGCTCTTCGCCCCCGAGTCGGTCCGCACGATCACGGCCGCCGAGGGCAGCACCGCGCTCGTACCAGGCCGGGCCCGAGGCGTCGTACTCGGTGGCTGCCTGTGCCTGCTCGCCGCCGAGCTCGGCCACCCGCACGCCCGACCCTCCGCCCGAGGCGCCCTCCTCTGCCTGGAGGACGTAGGCGAGGAGACCTACCGCCTCGACCGCTACCTCACCCAACTCCTGCGCGCCGGCTGGCTCGACGGCGTCGCCGGGATCCTCCTCGGCTCCTGGGCGCAGTGCGAGTCGTACGAGAGCGTCCGCGCGCTCCTCGTCGACCGGCTGGGCGGACTCGGGGTGCCGATGGTGGAGGAGTTCGGCTTCGGCCACGAGGAAGGGGCGTTGACGATCCCGTTCGGGGTGACGGCCGAACTGGACGCGGAGGCGGGGACGTTGACGCTGGACGAGCCGGCGCTCGTCTAGGGGGTGCTGTGCGGGACTTTCACAACACCCCCTAGGTGTTCACCCGCTGGACCGATCCGGTCACCGTCTCGGCCCCGCGACGGCGTAGGCCGCGGTGCCCGCGACCGTGAGGACCAGGGCCGTCCAGGTGCCCGCCGCCGTGCCGGGCGGCAGCAGCATCCAGGTCGCCACCTGCGTCGGCGTATTCGTCGAGGGCGGGGCGAAGAGCGAGAACGACAGCCAGGAGATCGGCAGCGTCCACGCGTACTGCGCCCCGAACACCGTCGCCCCGACGGCGACCAGCCCCATCAGCCCCGCGCTGTCGCGGACGACGAACGCGGTGGTGGCCAGGTCCTCGCCCATCGTCTGCACCGCCAGCAGCACCGCCCCGACGACCGTCCCGATGAGCAGCACATGCGCCGCCCTGCGGGGCACCCAGCGGATCGCAGCCGTCCGCTCCAGCGCGACGTCCTGCCCGCCGAGCCCGATCGAGGCCGCCGTCACCCCCGCGGCGAGGACGAGCGCGGACAGCCGCGGATCACCGGGCCCCCCGCCGCCGTCCCGGGCAAGCGCCCACACCGCCACCGCGCTGATCACCACCGCGGCGAACGAGGCGGGCACCTGCCGCGAGCGCGCGTACAGCGTCAGCCACCTCACCGGGACTCACCGCCGGCCAGCACGTCGAGCGGGTCGCCCTTGCAGGAGACCGCGGCGGCGTGCATGGCCCTGATCCGCGAGAGCTGTTCGGACCGCGGCAGCGCCTTGAGTTCCTTCCACACCGGGCGGGCCAGGTCGAGTTGGTCGCGCAAGGAGTGGACGGTGCCGCCAAGCGGCTTGAGGTCTCCGAGGACCCAGCCCGCCGCGACGCTCTGCCCGGCGAGTTCCCCGGACGTGCCACTTTCGTTGTCGCTGCGGGCGAAGCACACCGGCGCCATGCCCTGGGCGACCAGGGCCCGGGTCAGCTCCTCGCCCTTCGCGGTGGCGATCACCCCGTCGTCGAAGTCGAAGAGCACGGCGTCACGGGGCCGTTCCGGCGCGTCGCTGAGCGACCGCAGGGCGGTGCTCTCCCGGATCGCGACCGGCGCCTGGCCGCCCAAGGCGTCGTGCAGCAGGCGCAGCGCTTTCCTGCCGGGGCCCGCGAGGTCGTCGAGGCGTGTCTGGTGCGCCTTCGTCACGCACACCGGGCCGTCGCACACCATCGCCGCGGCGGCCTCGTCGACGACGTACGTCCGGCGGGGGTCGGAGGGAAGGACCAGCAGGGCGAGCGCCGCGCCCGCCAGGAGGGGTGTCAGGGCGAGCAGACGGGCGCGGGGGGTCGCGGCGGCCAGCAGGGCGAAGCCCGTCGCGATCATGCCGAGCAGCCAGAGCGTCTGCCCGACATGTACGGAGGGCGAGAGGGTGAGGAGCACCTCGCGCACCCCTGCCACCGGCGGTGACAGCAGCGAGATCCGGTTGGGCACCATGGCCGTCGGCACCGCCGACTCCAGCGAGTCCGGCACCTGCCGCAGGAAGTTGGTGAACAGGAAGGCGCACACGGCCAGCACCGGCGGGGTGAGCGGGGACGGCAGCGCCCGTGCGACCCCCATGCCGAGCACGGCCCCCGCGACCAGCGAGAGTGCCCCCACCAGCGAGATCGGCAGCCATCCGAGGTGTGTGTACTCGGTGACGGCCGGTACGTGGACCGCGCCCTGGAGGACGAGGAGCCCGAAGGCCGAGGCCAGCGTGATCGCCGTCGCGCCCGCAAGGGTGGCCGCGCGGTGCCAGGCGGGCCGTGGTGTGCTCGTCAGCAGCTCGGAGACGTTCGAGCGGTGGTCGCGCAGCCCCTGGAGTGCCCCGAGACCTACGGCGAGCGGCCACAGGAAGATCAGCAGAGAGCGGGTCCACAGGGCCATGGACGTCCACTGGGCCGTCCACAGCGCGGTGCCGTTCCACCAGGGGCCGCTCAGCAGGTACAGGAACGCCAGCGCGGTCGTGAGGACCACGGCGCCGGCCCACAGGGCGACGGAGCGCCTCAGCTCGATGCGCAGGACACGGACGTTCACCAAGTTCCCCTTCCCTGCTCGGGGTTGAGCAGCATGGCCGAATAGCCGCGCTCCAGCGGGCTGTCACCCTCGTGTTCCGGGCCGCCCACCGAGGCCAGCTCGTCCGGAGGGCCCTGGAAGACCAGCCGTCCCTCGGCAAAGAGCACCACGTCGGTGCAGGCGGCGGCGACGTCCTCCACCAGATGGGTGGAGACCACCACACAGGTGTCCGTGCCGAGCTGCTGAAGCAGCTCGCGGAAGCGCAGTCGCTGCGCCGGGTCCAGGCCCACCGTCGGCTCGTCCAGCAGCAGGATCGACGGGTCGTTGACTATGGCCTGGGCGATGCCCACCCGCCGCACCATGCCCCCGGACAGGGCCTTCATCCGCTGGTCGGCGCGGTCGGCCAGGCCCACCCGCTCCACGGCACGCTGCACCGCCGCGGGGATGTCCGCCTTGGGCACCTCCTTCAGCCACGCCATGTACTCGACGAACTCGCGCACCGTGAAGCGCTTGTAGTAGCCGAACTCCTGCGGCAGATAGCCGATCCGGCGGCGCAGCGCACGGTGCTCGCCCCTGCCGCCCGCGGACTCGCCGAGCAGCTCCAGGGTGCCCTCGGTGGGGCGCAGCACGGTGGCCAGCGTCCGGATGAGGGTGGTCTTGCCCGCCCCGTTGGGGCCGAGCAGGCCGTGTACGCCACGGCCGAGCGACAGGTCGAGCCCGTCGACGGCCATGTGGTTCCTGCCGACCCTGACCTTCAGTCCGGTGGCCCGGATCTCCCAGGCGTAGGGCGTAGGCGCGATATCAGCCGCGCTCACCGCGGGCATCATGTGGTGTTCCTTTCGCGATGGTCCGATGGTCATCGATGGGCTCCCAGCACGGCGTACGCGCCCCTGCGGGCGATCAGGACACCGATGCCGAGCGCGAGGATCAGCCCCCACGCGGGCAGGCCGCCGGTGTGCAGGGCGAAGGTCGTACGGCTCGTGGCGAGGGTCGGTGCCACGACCACGGCGGCCCACACGGCCACCAGCGAGGCGGCGGCGCGGGTCACGCCGACGACACCGCCGAGCGCCAGGGTCGCGGAGGTGAAGGCCAGACAGGGCAGCAGCCACTGAGCGACCATCACTCCCGTCACCCATCCGCCCACCAGGAGCGCGGGGACGACCACGGCGAGCACGGACGCGGTGCGCCGCAGCACCAGATGGAGCCCGGCCCTGGGCACCGAGGCCGTCAGCTCGTACGCCGGGTCCAGACCGCGCGACCACGATGCCGCGACGCCGAGCACGGGCAGCACCGGGGCGAGCAGCAGCACCAGTGACACCTCTCCGGAGCCGGGGCCGACCAGGTCCAGCAGGAGCGCGAGCAGCGTCACGCCCATGGCCATGGCCAGCCACGGCACCATCGCCGGCGTCATCCACCCCGACAGCCGCGACGACCAGCGCCGCCGGCGCGGCATCGTGACGGCCGTGGCCAACTGGGGTTCGAGGCCGGACCACACGGTGTCGACCAACGCCGCCACGGCGGGGACCTCGGCCCCGACGGCGGCCGACAGCCGGTCGCGGCACACCCCGCAAGCCTCCAGGTGGGCTTCCAGGGCCCACACCTCGTCGGCGGCGATGTCCGTGTCGCCGCGCGCGTAACCGTCGATGATCCGCATCGACGCGTGTTCCACGCTCATGCCAGCGCCTCCCGCATCGCGATCCGGGCCCGGCGGGCACGGGTCTTGACCGTGCCCTCGGGCAGCCCGAGCAGGACCGCGGTCTCCCGGACGGACAGCCCGTCGAGCACCATGGCCTGCAGTACCTGTCTGAGCTCCGGCGCGAGGCGCCGAAGCGCGTCGCCGACGTCACCGCCGACGGTCGCCGCGAGCGCCTCCTCCTCGGCGGCGGGCGCCATGGGCTGCGGGGCGGCCGCGGGCGGCGGCTCCGCGTGGTGGGCCCTGCGCCGGAACGCGTCGACGAGCCGGCGCGCCGCGATCGTCCACAGCCAGCCGACGGCGGTTCCCCCGGCCGCGGTCCCGACGAAGGCACCCGCCGCGCGCCACACCGCCAGATACGTCTCCTGCATGACCTCGGCGACGATCTCCTCGTCCGCACAGCGGCGGCGCAGCCGCACCGCCATCCACGGCGAGGTACGCCGGTACAACTCCTCGAACGCCGCGCGGTCGCCTCTGGCCACCAGTCGGACGAGACGCTCCTCGTCCAGCTCGCCCGGTGCCTTCCTGACTGATCTCACACCGGCTAGACGCCCGAGCCGGGCCGCGGGTTTTCCCTTCGATGTGATCCGCGCCACATGCGGGTGGGCAACTTGGAGTCCAGCTGCGGGAGCCACCTACCGGGCGCATCCGGCTCGCGCGCGTCATCCTGGAGGTATGAGCCCGAAGACATCGGACCGTGTCCGGACGCGCGGGCACCGGCAGTGGGGTGATCTGCTGACGCCCGGCAGGGTGATCGTGGGACTGCTCATGGTGCTGGCTCTGGTGTTCATCTTCGAGAACACCCGGAGCACCGAGATCCGGCTGCTGATCCCCGAGGTCACCATGCCGCTGTGGCTGGCGCTGCTGGGGACGGGAGTGATCGGGGCGCTCTGCGGGGCCTATTTCATGAAGCGGCGCGGGTGACGCCTGGGGCGGCTTACCGTGGCGGTGTGTACGAGAACGCTCGCTACCTCGCCGCAGGGGCCCGCGTGGGGATACGGCACTTCACGCTCGACGACGGTCCCGAGTTCACCGCGCGGGCGCGGGAGAGCAAGAGCCTGCATCAACCGTGGCTGTTCCCGCCGACGACACCTGCCGCGTACGCCGCCTACGCGGGGCGGCTCGTCGAGGATCCGACGAAGGCGGGGTTCCTGGTGTGCGAGCGGGAGGGTGGCGGGATCGCCGGGTTCATCAACATCAACAACATCGTCGGGGGCGGTTTCGCGTGCGGGGCGCTGGGATACGGGGCCTTCGCGCACGCCGCCGGGCGGGGGCTGATGAGGGAGGGGCTCGGGCTGGTCGTCGAGTACGCGTTCGGAGTCCTGGGCCTGCACCGGTTGGAGATCAATGTGCAGCCCGGGAACGCCGCCTCCGTCGCCCTGGCCCGGCGGTGCGGGTTCCGGCTGGAGGGGTTCTCGCCGGACTTCCTGTTCATCGACGGGGCGTGGCGGGACCACGAGCGCTGGGCCCTCACCACCGAGATGCGCCGCCGGGGCCGACCGGGGAGATGACGGTTTCCCGCCCCCCTGCGGCCTGCCGTCCCGCAGGATGAGTCCCATGCCGAAGAACATCGTCGTCCTGGACGCCCCCTCCAACCTAACCTCGGTCTCAAGCCGCCCGCCCCGGGCACCGTGCCCGGCTGTTACAAGCTCGCCGGCGCCCTGCGGGAGCAGGGGATCGTGCGGCGGCTCGGCGCGCTGGACGGCGGAGTGGTCGTACCGCCGCGCTACGACCGGGGGGACTGGCGGCTCGGCGACGGCGTCTTCAACGCGGCCGCGATCGCCTCGTACACTCGCAAGCTCGCCGACCGGATCGAGCGGCATCTGCGCGCCGGTGAGCTGCCCGTCGTCCTCGGCGGTGACTGTTCGATCCAGCTCGGCGCCTCGCTCGCCATGCGCCGGATGGGGCGGTACGGGCTGGTCGCGATCGACGCGTCCGCCGACTTCCGGCATCCGGGGAACTCCGACCTCATCGGGGCCGCCGGCGGCGAGGAGCTGGCGCTCGCCACCGGGCGCGGCCAGGACGACCTGACCGATCTGGAGGGACTGAAGCCGTATCTGCGGGACGAGGACGTACGACTCTTCGGCATCCGGGACGAGTTCGAGGACGACCGGACCGAGCTGGCCGCCCTGAAGATCCCCGTCGTCACCGTCGGCGACCTGCGGACCTGGGGCCCCGACGATCTCGCCCGCGTCACCGCGCAGAGCTTCGGGACACCGGAGCTCGAGGGCTTCTGGGTGCACCTCGACGCCGACGTGCTCGATCCCTCCGTCATGCCCGCTGTCGACAGCCCCGACCCTGACGGACTGCTCCCCGACGAGCTCACCGCACTGCTCGGCCCGCTGCTCACCTCACCGCACTGCGTCGGCCTCAACATCACCATCTACGACCCCGACCTGGATCCGGACGGCACGGCGGGCGCGCTGCTCACCGACATCGTGGTGACCGCCTTCACCCCTCGCGCCGGGGACTGATCCGCCGGCTGCGGGGCACCCGACCTGCTCGAACGACTGAACGCGGGAAGGAGGCGGACCCATGAGCACGAGGCCGCACGATCCCGGGGCCGACCCCGAGGACGAGGGCATGCCCGATCTGCAGGACGGGACGCCGGAGCAGCAGCGGTCGAGCGATCCGCAGCAGCTGCCCGTGGCCGGAGACGAGCCGACGATCGCCGAGGAACGCGACACCACCGTCGACGAGGTCCTCGAACGCGAGTCCCTGGACGAGCGGTTGGCGGACGAGGAGCCGGAGATCGACCCCGGTGTCGAGCCCGGCGAGCCCGAGGCCCCGGCCGGACTGCTGTACGACGAGCCCGACCCCGATCTCCCCCGCGACCAGGACGTCTACTCCCAGGAGGGCTCGACGAGCGGGCTGTCCGCCGAGGAGTCCGCGGTGCGGATCAGGGACGAAGAGGACTTCGGGGACGACGAGTTGATGTAGGCGACCTGCGCTACCCGGCCGCGCGGCGGTCCGCGTACTCGTACACCGAGCCGTCCGGGTGCACCGCGATCAGATTGCGGCCGACGGGGGTCGGCACCGGGCCCGCCAGGACGCGGGCGCCCGAGTCGGTGAGAACCTGATGGGCCTCGTCGACGTCCTCGACCGCGATGGTGGCGGTGACCTTCCGCAACACCTCCAGCTCGGACTCGGGCCCGCTCATCAGCAGAAAACAGCCGACGGCGGCGACCTGGACACCACCGCGCTCGAAGCGCATCGCCGGTCCGCCCGAGAGTCTCTCGTAGAAGGGGACGGCGGCTTCCAGGTCGTCGACACAGATACGGAGCGTGGTACCGAGAATCTCCATGCGTACGAGCCTAGTTGGGGCCGACCGGGGACGAGATCGTTTCGGCCGGTTCGAACCGGCCGGCTCTCCCTGGGGGGCGGCGTTACGCGGGCGTGCGCCCGGGTACTCGGGCGCCATGGACCGCTTGGATCATCTGGAACATCTGGACAAGGCCCTGGTCGACGAGCTGGCGCTGGTGGCCCGTGAGACCGTACGCGACGAGCTGCGGCAGCAGACCCGCAAGCAGCGCCGCAGGGCTGCCCTGTACGCCGCGTCCGGCGCCGTCGCCCTGTACGCGGGTGCCGCCCTGGCGCTCGCCCTCGGTCTGGCGCTCGCGCTGGGTCTCCCCGACTGGGCCGCCGCGCTGATCACGGCCGTCGTCCTGGGAGCGGTGGCCTACGTGCTGCGGAGCGCCGCCCGGCCCTCGGCGTCCCGGCCGACGGCCGAGCGTGCGGCGGAGCTCGCGGCGGGGCGTGACCAGGCCGGTGGTGGTGGCGGTGTGGGTGGCTTCACGGCGCCGGGGGCACCCCCGGGCGGGGCCGGGCCGGCCGGCTATCCGCCGGTGCCGCCCGTCGCGCCCGGCGGTACGGCCGCCGGGGGTCTGCCGCCGACCGGTACCGATCCCGAGGCGCCGCATCACCGGGCCCGGTGAGTGGTGCGTACCCCATCCAGTACGTCATCCCTGCCGCGGCGCCGCAGAGCCGTCGTGGTGACGGGGGCGAGCGGTGGCGTCGGCCGGGCCACCGCTGTGGCCTTCGCCGCCCGGGGTGATCGGGTGGCGTTGCTCGCCCGGGGACGCGAGGGGCTCGCGGCCGCCGCCGACGACGTGGAGCGGGCCGGGGGCGAAGCGCTCGTCGTCAGCGTCGACATGGCCGACGCCAATGCGGTCGAGGACGCGGCCCAGCAGGTCGTCGACGCCTTCGGGCGCATCGACGTGTGGGTCAACAACGCCTTCGCCGGGGTCTTCGCGCCGTTCCTGGACATCACGCCCGACGAGTACCGGCGGGTCACCGAAGTGACCTACCTGGGCTATGTGTTCGGTACGCGGGCCGCGCTCCGGCACATGCTGCCGCGCGACCACGGCACGATCGTCCAGGTCGGCTCCGCGCTCGCCTACCGGGGGATTCCGCTGCAGTCCGCGTACTGCGGGGCCAAGCACGCGATCCAGGGCTTCAACGAGGCGCTGCGGTGCGAGTTGCGGCACGGCGGGACGCGGGTGCGTACGACCATGGTGCAGCTGCCCGCCGTCAACACCCCCCAGTTCGACTGGGTGTTGAGCCGAGTGCCGGGGCGAGCGCGCCCCGTGGCGCCGATCTACCAGCCGGAGGTCGCCGCGCGCGCCGTCGTCCACGCGGCGGCCCATGGGCGGCGGCGGGAGTACTGGGTGGGCGGATCCACGGTGGCGACGCTGGTCGCGAACGCGGTGGCCCCGGGCCTGCTCGACCGGTATCTCGCTCGTACGGGATTCGACGCCCAGCAGGACGAGCAGGACGAGCAGGGTGAGCAGGGTGAGGCGGATTCCGGTGGGTACGGGAACCTGTGGAGCCCCGCCGACGGGCCGCACGGGGAGGACTTCGGGGCGCACGGGCGCTTCGACGACGAGGCGCGGCCGAAGAGCGCGCAGGAGTGGGTTTCACGCAACCGGAACCGCGCGTGTGCGGCATTGGTGGTGTGCGGTCTGAGTGCCGCGACCACCGCTGGTCTCCGCCGTCTGCGCTCGGCGGCCAACGGATGATGGCCCGGCCCGGATGATGGCTCGGCCCAGATGATGGGGAGAGGAAGCACCATCTGGACCGAGGACTGGGGGAGTCGGGACTCGGGGGCCTGTCAGCGGTTTCCCTGCTGGAGTTGTGGGAGCACCTTCGTGCGGTAGAAGTCGAAGAAGCCGCGTTGGGCGGGGCCGATCTGGCTCACGTAGACGCGGTCGAAGCCGGCGTCGGCGAAGGAGGTCAGTTCGGCGACGTGTTCGTCGACGTCCTCGCCGCAGACCGTGTTCTCGGCGACCATCTGCTCGGTGACCAGGGGCTCCAGCTGCTCGAAGTGGCGGGGAGAGGGGAGGATCTGGCCCATCTCGCCGGGCAGGAGCTGGTTGGACCAGAGGCGGTGGACCGTACGGACGGCGGCGTCGCGGTCCTGGCCCCAGCACAGCTTCGTACCGCCGCTGACGAGGTTGCCGCCCCCGCCGCCCTTGCGGTACTGCGCCACGAGCTCCTCGTTGGGCCCCATGGTGATGAAGCCGTCGGCGACGCGGGCGGCGAGCCCGGCGGCGTTCGGGCCGAAGGCGGAGACGTCGATCGGGACGGGCTCGTCGGGCACCGTGTAGAGGCGGGCGTTCTCCACGGTGTAGTGGACGCCGTGGTGCGTGACCTCCTCGCCGGTGAACAGACGCCGCATGATCTGGATCGACTCCTCCAGCATCTCCAGACGGACGTTCGCCGGCGGCCAGTGCGTGCCGAGGATGTGCTCGTTGAGGGCCTCACCCGAGCCGAGGCCGAGACGGAACCGGCCGCCGGTCATCACCGCGCTGGTCGCCGCGGCCTGCGCCACGACCGCCGGGTGGATCCGGACCGTCGGACACGTCACCGCCGTCTCGATCGGCAGCGACACGGCCTCCGAGAGGGCGCCGATCACCGACCACACGAACGGGCTGTGCCCCTGCGTGTCGTTCCACGGGTGATAGTGGTCCGAGATCCACAGGCACTCGAATCCGGCCTGCTCGGCCATCCTCGCCTGCTCGATCAGGTCGGCGGGACCGAACTCCTCGGTCGCCAGGAAGTAGCCGAACTCGGGCATGGGGGGTACCTCCGCGAACCGTGCGAGCCGGGTCGCGGTCCGAGTACCCGGGAGTCACCGTGGAAACCCACGGACGTTCGGGCGCCCCGATGGTTCCTCGCCGGTTTGGGGCCCCTTGACCAGGGGGACGCGGAAGGCCCGTACGTCACAGGACCCGTATGTCCGAGGGCTCCTACGGGCGACCCCGCCGGAGGCGAACGTGAGTCGACCCCGCATCGTGATCGTCGGTGCCGGCTTCGCCGGCTACCGGACGGCCCGCACCCTGTCGCGGCTGACCCGGAACCGTGCCGACATCACCCTGCTCAACCCGACCGACTACTTTCTGTACCTGCCCCTGCTGCCCCAGGTCGCCGCAGGCATCCTGGAGCCGCGTCGGGTCACCGTCTCCCTCACCGGCACCCTGCGCCACGTACGTCTGGTGCTCGGCGAGGCCGACGACATCGACCTCGACGCCCGTACCGTGCACTACTCGGACCCCGAGGGCGGCATCGGCACCCTCACCTACGACCGGCTCGTGCTCGCGGCCGGCAGCGTCAACAAGCTGCTGCCCATCCCGGGCGTCGCCGAGCACGCCCACGGCTTCCGCGGACTGCCGGAGGCGCTGTACCTCAGGGACCACGTGACCCGGCAGGTGGAGCTGGCCGCCGGTGCCGAGGATCCCAAGAGCTGCCGGTCGCGCTGCACCTTCGTGGTGGTCGGCGCCGGGTACACGGGGACCGAGGTCGCGGCCCAGGGGCAGCTGTTCACCGACGAACTGGTACGCAAGCAGCCGCTGTGGCAGGGTGTGCGGCCCCGCTGGCTGCTGCTCGACATCGCCGAGCGGGTCATGCCGGAGATGGACGAGAAGCTGTCGCGGACCGCCGACCGGGTCCTGCGGCAGCGGGGCGTCGACGTACGTATGGGGACCTCCGTGAAGGAGGCCACGCACACCGGAGTGCTGCTGACCGACGGGGAGTTCGTCGACACCCGCACCCTGGTGTGGTGCGTGGGTGTACGGCCCGATCCGCTCGCCGCGTCGCTCGGACTGCCGATGGAGCGCGGCCGGCTGCTCGTCGAGCCCACGCTGCACGTGCCGGGCCGACCCGAGGTGTTCGCCTGCGGGGACGCGGCCGCCGTGCCCGATCTGACCAAGCCGGGCGAGTACACGCCGATGACGGCCCAGCATGCCTGGCGGCAGGGCAAGGTCGCCGGCCACAACGTCGCCGCCTCGCTCGGCATCGGCGAACCCAAGCCCTACCGCCACAGCGACCTGGGCTTCGTCGTCGACCTCGGCGGGATCAAGGCCGCCGCCAACCCTCCCCCACCCTTCGGGCGGGGGGACCCCCATCTCGCTTCGCTCGGCGTACCGCTGTCCGGCGCCGTCGCCGGAGCGGTCACCCGCGGCTACCACCTCGCCGCGATGCCCGGCAACCGCGTCCGCGTCGCCGCCGACTGGCTCCTCGACGCCGTACTTCCGCGCCAGGGCGTCCAGTTGGGCCTCGTACGGTCCTGGTCGGTGCCCCTCGACACGGCGTCACCGGAGCTGGCGCGGGTGCCGGGCGGGCAGAAGAAAGCAGGGCCGGACAAGACCGGGGCCGAGTCGCCGGCGGCGTCCGGTGGCCGGGGCGGCGCACAATGGCAGGAAACCCCTGACAAGCCGGGCCCCGTGGCGGTGCCGGGGGCCGCCGGGAAACCGCACGCCTCACCGGTACCCGGGGCATCGGAGCGGTCCGGGCCCGCCCGGCAGCAGGACGGTCCCGCGAAGCCGGGGCCGACCGCGGTGCCGGGTGCCCCCGAGAGTCCCCGGCGACAGCCCCGGACGTCGGCGCCCGACGCCGCGCAGGAGCCCGCCAAGGGTTCGGAAGGAGACACATGAACACCCGTCAACTGACCGAGCTGGCCCAGCAGTTGCGGGTCGACAGCATTCGTGCCTCGACCGCCGCCGGTTCCGGGCACCCCACGTCGTCCATGTCGGCGGCCGAGCTGATGGCGGTGCTCCTCGCCCGGCACCTGCGCTACGACTTCGACCGCCCCCAGCACCCGGGCAACGACCGCTTCGTGCTGTCCAAGGGCCACGCCTCGCCGCTGCTGTACTCCGCGTACAAGGCGGCCGGCGCGATCAGCGAGACCGAGCTGATGACCTACCGCAAGCACGGCAGCCGCCTCGAAGGACACCCCACGCCACGGCGTCTGCCCTGGGTGGAGACGGCCACCGGCTCGCTCGGCCAGGGGCTGCCCGTCGGCGTCGGCATCGCGCTGGCCGAGAAGCGGCTGGACCGTACCGGATACCGGGTGTGGGTGCTGTGCGGGGACAGCGAACTCGCCGAGGGCTCGGTGTGGGAGGCCGCCGAGCACGCTTCGTACGAGCATCTGGACAACCTTGTCGCGATCGTCGACGTCAACCGGCTCGGCCAGCGCGGGCCCACCCGGCACGGGCACGACCTGGACGCCTACGCCCGCCGCTTCGCCGCCTTCGGCTGGCACACCATCGAGATCGACGGGCACGACGTGGACGCCGTCGACCGCGCGTACGGCGAAGCCGAGTCCACCAGGGCCCAGCCGACCGTGATCCTCGCCCGCACCCTCAAGGGCAAGGGCGTCGAGTCCGTCCAGGACCGCGAGGGACTGCACGGCAAACCGCTCAAGGACCCGGACGAGGGGATCGCCGAACTCGGCGGCGTACGCGACATCCGCGTCGAGGTCCCCGGGCCGCCCGCCGCACGCATGCTGCACGCCGTACGGACCGGGCATCTGGAGCTGCCGCGTTACGAGATAGGCGAGGAGGTCGCCACCCGCAATGCCTACGGGCAGGCCCTCGCCGCGCTCGGCACCGCGCGCGGCGACATCGTCGCCCTGGACGGCGAGGTCAGCGACTCCACACGCGCGGAGTTCTTCGCCAAGGAACACCCCGAGCGGTTCTTCGAGTGCTACATCGCCGAACAGCAGATGGTGGCCGCCGCGGTGGGGATCGCGGCGCGCGGATGGCTGCCGTACGCCTCCACGTTCGCGGCGTTCCTCACCCGGGCCCATGACTTCATCCGCATGGCCTCGGTCAGCGGGTCCGGCATCAACCTCGTCGGCTCGCACGCGGGCGTCGCCATCGGACAGGACGGGCCCTCTCAGATGGGCCTGGAGGACCTGGCGACCCTGCGCGCGGTGCACGGCTCGACCGTGCTGTACCCGTGCGACGCCAACCAGACCGCCAAACTGGTGGGAGCCATGGCCGGGCTCGACGGCATCCGCTATCTGCGGACGTCCAGGGGAGAGACCCCCGTCATCTACAGCCCCACCGAGGAGTTCGAGATCGGCGGCAGCAAGGTGCTGCGCGCCTCGGACAGCGACCGGCTCACCGTCGTCGCGGCCGGCGTCACCGTCCACGAGGCCCTGAAGGCCGCCGAGGCGCTGGACGGCGAGGGCATCCAGGTCCGGGTGATCGACCTCTACTCGGTCAAGCCCGTCGACCACCGCACCCTGCGCGAGGCCGCCGAACGCACCGGCTGCCTGCTCACCGTCGAGGACCACCACGAGGAGGGCGGCCTCGGCGACGCGGTCCTCGGCGCCTTCCTCGACGGCCGCCCGGTGCCCCGCCTGGTACGCCTGGCCGTCCGCACCATGCCGGGCTCGGCCACCCCCGAGGAGCAGCTCCACGGGGCGGGCATCGACGCGGAGTCGATCGCGGCGGCGGGACGGCTGCTGGTGGAACACGCCATCGTGCGCTGAACGGACTTCCACAGGAGGGGAGTCGGAGAATGGGCGACGACGACACCGCGAGCACGCTGCGGGTCGGCCGCCGGGCGGTCGAGATCCACCGCCCGGAGAAGGTGCTGTTCCCTGCAATTGGCGAGGGCAAGGAATACACCAAGGGCGATCTCGTCGCGTACTACCGCGCCGTCGCCCCCTTCATGCTGCCCCATCTGCGGGGGCGCCCGCTGATGCTGGAACGGCACCCCGACGGCCTCGACGGGCCCATGTTCATGGAGAAGAACACCCCCGAGCACTACCCGGACTGGATCGAGCGGGTCGAGGTGCCCAAGGAGGACGGCACGGTCGTGCACACCGTGTGCGACGACACCGCCACCCTGATCCTCCTCGCCGACCAGGCCTGCCTGACCCTGCACCGCTGGCTCTCCCGGGTCGGCCGCCTCGACCGGCCCGACCGGATGGTGTTCGACCTCGACCCGGCCGCGGACGACTTCGAACAGGTACGTGAAGCGGCAAGGGACGTACGGGAGTTGCTGGACGAGCTCGAGTTGCCGTCCGCGCCGATGACCACCGGCTCCAAGGGCGTGCACGTCGTGGTCCCCCTCAAAGGGCACGACGACTTCGACAGCGTGCGCGACTTCGCCAGGGACATCGCCGAGGAACTCGTACGGGCCCAGCCCGAGCGGTTCACGACCGCCGCCCGCAAGAAGGACCGCGGCGAGCGGCTCTACCTCGACGTACAGCGCAACGCCTACGCCCAGACCGCCGTCGCCCCCTTCACCGTACGGGCCAGGCCCGGTGCGCCCGTCGCCACACCGATCGCCTGGGAGCAACTCGACGACCCTGCCGTCCACGCCCGCCGCTGGACCCTGGCCGACGCCGTCGAACAGGCCCACACCAACCCCTGGTCGGGGCTGATGAGCAGGGCCCGCGCCCTCGGCCCGGCCCGCCGACGGCTCGCCGAGCGGCGGGCCTGACACCGAAAGGTTTGGCCAACGGCCGTGGGGCCACTCGGTGTTCGAGGTGGCCATGTCGAACACATCCAGCACATCCAACACATCCGACTCGCCGAAGCCGGACGACGACCGGCCCGGCCCCATGCAGGTGCTGCGCCACGCGCGGGCCCAGCTCGCGGAGCTGACCGGCATGGCGCCCGAGTCCGTGTCGTCCTTCGAACAGACCGAGAACGGCTGGACGTTGGAGGTCGAGGTCCTGGAAGTCGCCCGGGTCCCCGACACGATGAGCCTGCTCGCGAGCTATCAGGTGGAGCTCGACCCCGAGGGCGAGCTCACCGGCTATCGGCGCGTTCGCCGTTACGAACGCGGGAGGGCCGACCCACATCCGCGCCGCGGCTAGGCCGCCCTCTCGCTCCCCCATCCACAGACAAGCCATCCACAGACAAGGAGGACCGGCCGGCATGACCGTAGTCCCGGCACAGCAGTCCGGCGGCGGTGGCACCAGCGGCCTCTACGACGTCCTGGAACTCATTCTCGACCGAGGAATCGTCATCGACGCCTTCATCCGCGTATCCCTCGTCGGGATCGAGATCCTGAAGATCGACGTGCGTGTCGTCATCGCCAGCGTCGACACCTATCTGCGTTTCGCCGAAGCGTGCAACCGACTCGACCTGGAGGCCGGGCCGCGGAAGGAACCCGGCCTGCCGGACCTCGTCGGTGAGATCACCGAGTCCGGCGCGCGCGGCAAGTCCAAGGGGGCGCTGTCCGGTGCCGCCGAGAAGGTCTCCGAGGCCTTCCGGCAGGCCCGTGAGGAGGGCCATTCCGAACCGCGGCCGGCGCGCAGGACCACGAGCTCGCGCAAGAAGGAGGAACAGGAGTGAGCACGTACGTGTACGGGATCACCGCGCGCTCACATCCCGCACTCCCCGAGGGCATGGGCGGCGTGGGCGACCCCGCGCTCCCCGTGCGCGTCCTGGAGGAGGGCGAGCTGGCGGCGATCGTCAGCGACGCCCCCGAGGGGCTGCGCCCCAAGCGCCGGGATCTGCTCGCTCACCAGAACGTCCTGAACGAGGCGGGAGCGGGCGGCCCCGTGCTGCCGATGCGGTTCGGCAGCGTCGCCCCGGACGACCCGGCCGTCACAGGTGTGCTCGCCGAACGCGGTGAGCACTACCTGGAACGACTGGGCGCCCTGGACGGCAAGGTCGAGTACAACGTCAAGGCCAGCCATGACGAAGAGGCCGTGCTGCACCTCGTGATGGGGGAGAACCCCGAGCTGCGCGCCCTCACCGAGGCCAACCGGCAGGCGGGCGGCGGTACTTACGAGGACCGGCTGCGGCTCGGGGAGATGGTGGCCGCCGCCGTGCAGACCCGGGAGGCCGAGGACGCGGTGGAGATCCAGCGCGTGCTCGAACCGGCCGCCTCAGCCGTCAAGGTGGGCCCCGACTCCACCGGCTGGCTGGCCAATGTGTCGTTCCTCGTCGACCGGCGCTCGGCCGAGGTGTTCCTCGCCGCGGTGGACGAGGTCCGCAAGAGCCACCCGCACATCGAACTGCGCGTGAACGGCCCGCTGCCGCCGTACAGCTTCGTGGAACCGGGCCCGTCGCAGCCGGCGGAGACGACGCACTGACGGTGCCGAGGGAGACGAGCACATGGGACTGATCACCGAGGTCCTGCTGCTGCCGTTCGCGCCCGTCCGCGGCAGCTTCTGGGCGATCGGACAAGTGGTCGCCGAGGCCGAGCGCCAGTACTACGACCCGGCGGCCGTGCGCGCCGATCTCGCCCGCCTCGAGCAGCGGCTCGAGGCGGGCGAGATCGATGAGGAGGAGTTCGACCGCCTGGAGGACGAGCTCCTGGACCGGCTGGAGATCAGCCTGGCCAGGAGCACCGGAACACGAAGGGGCACCGGAACACGAAGGGCCAACGGGACGACAGGATGAACCGACTGGGACTGGGCCTCGCCATCGGGGCCGGCTACGTCCTCGGACGTACGAAGAAGATGAAGCTCGCGTTCGGCGTCGGCACCATCGTCGCCGGCGAGCGCCCGCACCTGAGCCCACGGGCGCTCGCGGACCTGGTGTCACACCAATTGCGGAACAACCCGCAGTTCAAGGAGATGGGTGACCAGCTCCGTGAGGACCTGCGAGGCACGGGCAAGGCAGCCACCGGAGCCCTACTGGAAGACCGCCTGGAAGCCCTGGCCGACCACCTGCACGCCCGCACGGCCCGGGTACGAGACCAGCAGGATCCAGCCCCTCCGGCGTTTGAGGAGCGGGGTCTGGGGCGGAGCCCCGGGGATGGGACGGGTAGGGGCGGCGGGGACGCCCAGGCCCAGCGCCTGCCGACCACCCTCGGCCGCAAACTCGGCGAGACAGCCGTCAAGGTCAACGACATCGCCAAGGGCAAGGGCAACGTACTCGGCACCCTCAAGCCCACGGTGATCATCGAGTCCGTCGACGTCGGCGTACCCGTACGCACGGCGTACGACCAGTGGACCCGCTTCCAGAGCACCACACACACCATCGAACAGGTGTCCGGCGGCCGCATCGCCTGGACATCGCAGGGCGCGAACGGCACCCGGGGCCGCCGGGCCCGCCTCGACCTGAAGAACTTCGTCCGCTTCAGCGCACTGCGGGGCATCGGGGAGGACTTCGAGGAGGACATCGACGAGGAACCGTACGAGGATGAGGACGTGGAACGGGCCACCGTGGGCGGGAGCCGACGATGACATTCCCGAGCCGAGTCCCGGAGCCGTACGGCCAGAACGGCAGCGCCAACCTGGCCGACATCCTGGAGCGCGTGCTCGACAAGGGGCTGGTGATCGCGGGCGACATCCGCATCAACCTGCTCGACATCGAGCTGCTCACGATCAAGCTGCGCCTCATCGTCGCCTCCGTCGACAAGGCGAAGGAGATGGGCATCGACTGGTGGGAGACCGACCCGTCCCTGTCGTCCCACGCCCGCCGCGACGAACTCTCCCGTGAGAACGCCGAGTTGCGTGCCCGGCTCGCCGAGCTGGACGAGAGCGGGCCCCGGCGGGAGCCGGAGCCGGCCATCGAACGCGGCCGCGCCAGAGAGGAGCCCTCATGACCGGACTGCGGTATGTGTACGCCGTCTGCCGCCCCTTCGGCGCGGCTCTCCAACGCCAGCTCACCGGGGTCGGCGGGGCGCCTCCCCGGCTGCTGCGCCACCACGACCTGGTCGCCGTCGTCAGCGAGGTGCCGGAGCGCGACTTCGCCGAGCGGCCGCTCCGCGCCCATCTGGAGGACCTGGACTGGCTGACCGAGACCGCCCACGCCCACCAGAACGTGATCGACGCGCTCACCGCCGTCACCACACCCCTGCCGCTGCGGCTCGGCACCGTCTTCCACGACGACAGCGGTGTACGGGTCATGCTGGAGGCCCGAGAGGAGGGCTTCCGGCGGACTCTGGACCGGCTGGCCGGGCGGGTGGAGTGGGGAGTGAAGGTGTACGCGGAGCCCGAGGCCCAGCAGGAGCCCCGGGAGCCGGCGAAGGCCGCCAGCGGGCGTGACTACCTGCGGCAGCGGCGCCTGAGCCACCGGGCCGACGAGGAGCTGTGGGAGCGGGCGGACAGGTTCGCCCGCCGCCTGCACGAGACGCTCGCGGAACGCGCCGAGGACACCCGTTTGCACGCGCCCCAGAATTCCGCGCTTTCCGGCGTGCCCGGCCGCAATGTGCTCAACGCGGCCTATTTGGTCTCGCGCGCGCATTCCGAGGAGTTCGTGGAACTGGTGGACCGCACGAAAAGCGAGGAACCGGGGCTGCGCGTGGAACTAACGGGGCCCTGGGCGGCATATTCCTTCAGTGGGGAAGAACCGGACGGAGAGGAAATGAACGGGGATGAGACGAACGGTGACGGGGTGGGCGCATGACGGTCATAGAACGCCGTGAGGTCGCCCTCGTCGATCTCCTGGACCGGCTTCTCGCGGGCGGGGTGGTCATCACCGGAGACCTCACACTCCGGATCGCGGACGTCGACCTCGTCCGTATCGACCTCAACGCGCTCATCAGCTCGGTGAACGCACAAGTCCCGGCGCCCTGGGGAGGGTTGGAGTGACCGGCCCCGACCGTCTGGAAGGCCGTAACCGGCTCGAACTGGAACCGGACACGGTGGAACGCGACCTGGTCAAGCTGGTGCTGACCGTCGTCGAACTCCTCCGTCAGCTCATGGAGCGCCAAGCCGTGCGCCGCTTCGACACCGGCGAGCTCACGGAGGAGCAGGAGGAGCGCATCGGCCTCACCCTGATGCTCCTCGACGACCGCATGACGGAACTGCGCGAGCGCTACGACCTGCGGCCCGAGGACCTGAATCTGGACCTCGGGCCGCTCGGGCCATTGCTCCCCAGGAAGTGAATTCACCACCTGTATGGGAGCGAATTCACCACCTGTACCACCGGCCCCTGCCCCCGGTGGCGGATGTGCCGCGCACCAGGAAACCGAGCAGCCACAGGACAAGAACGGCCAGTGCCAGATACCAGAGAACTTCCACCGCAAATCCGGCGCCGAAAAGAATCAGCACCAGAAGCAGTACCAGCAGGATGGGAACCATTTCCGAACCTCCTGACGGCTCGGGTTTCCAGAATACGCCCGAATACGCCTGATCAGGCCGTTCTACGGCAGAGAATCTCTCCGTGCAGCACGGCGAACCAGCCGTCCTCCTGCCGCCCCCACTCCCGCCAGGCCGCCGCGATCGCCCGCAGTTGCTCGGTCGTCGCGTGACCGCCCTCCGTGGCCCGTTCGGCGTAGGCGGAGGCGACCGTCCGGTCCGCCCACAGTCCGCTCCACC
Source organism: Streptomyces capitiformicae (assembly GCF_002214185.1). NCBI lineage: Bacteria > Bacillati > Actinomycetota > Actinomycetes > Kitasatosporales > Streptomycetaceae > Streptomyces > Streptomyces capitiformicae. The sequence goes on from NZ_CP022161.1 coordinate 7,445,335, forward strand.
AGGCCCGCTCCTCCGCCGTCGCGTACGTCCAGGTGGCGGAGGTGGCCGTGATCTCGGTGAACCCGGCCCACAGCGCCCAGGACTTCAGCCGGCGCCCGGCGTCCGGCTCCCCGCCATTGGCGCGGGCCACGCGCCGGTAGAGGTCCAGCCAGTCGTCCATGCCCGGGGACTCGGGGAACCAGGTCATCGCCGCGTAGTCGGAGTCCCGGACAGCGACGATGCCGCCCGGTTTCGTGACCCGGCGCATCTCGCGCAGCGCCTGCACCGGGTCGCCGACGTGCTGGAGCACCTGGTGCGCGTGGACCACGTCGAAGGTGGCGTCCGCGTGGTCCAGCGCGTGGACGTCCGCGACCGCGAAGTCGACGTTGCCCAGGCCGCGTTCGGCCGCCGTGGCCCGGGCTTGCTCCAGGATGCCGGGGGCGTGGTCGACGCCGGTGACGCGCCCGTCCGGGACCAGGGCGGCCAGGTCCGCGGTGATGGTTCCCGGGCCGCAGCCGATGTCCAGGATCCTCATGTGCGGCCTCAGCGAACCGAGGAGATACGCCGCCGAGTTGGCGGCGGTCCGCCAGGTGTGCGAGCGCAGCACCGACTCGTGATGTCCGTGCGTGTAGACGGCGGTCTCCCGTGCCTTCGACATGACCGTTCCCCTTCCGCGAGGTCCGCGAGGTCGTACTCGAACCGTACGCGCTCATGTCGAATATTGAGACCGCCGTCTTGAATGTTGGACGGATGGTGACGGTTGTCGTCAGTGGAGGCGCAGGGGGCGGTAGACCGTGAGCGCCTCCGGCAGCTTCCGGAGTGTCAGATCCCCTTCCGCCACGGCGACTTCTCCGTCGTACGCGAGGGGCGTGCCCGGCGCGATGCCCTCGACCCGGAGCTGTCGTACGCGCACGGCCGCGTGCGCCGGGGAACGGGTCAGCGGGCCCGCGATCGCCGCCGCCAGCAGGCGCAGGGCCGGGCGGCGGCCGCCGTGCACGATCCGGACGTCGAGCAGACCGTCGGCCAGGTCGTAGCGGCGGGCCGGGGTCAGGCCCATCCGGTGGTACGTGCCGTTGCCGGCGAAGAGCAGCCACAACGGGTGCGGGCGGCCCCGGAGGGTGGCCTGGAGCGGACGGCGGTCGGAGCGCAGGACGCGCAGCGCCGCGATCACCCCGGCCGGCCAGCCGCCGATCAGCCGCTCCCAACGCTCGCGTTCCCCCACCAGCTCCGGATAGACGCCCAGGCTGAACGTGTTGAGGAAGTGCCCTTGCGTCTCACCGGACGCGAAGTGCCCGAGGTCCACGCGGACGGCCTCGCCCCGGCTCAGCGCGCGGCTCAGATCACGGGCGTCCTCGACGCCGAGGTCGTACGCGAAGTGGTTGAGCTTGCCACCAGGGAGTACGGCGAGGGGGAGGCCGTGGCGCAGGGCCACCTCGGCGGCGGCGTTCACCGTGCCGTCGCCGCCGCACACGCCGAGCACCCGGGCGTGCGCGGCCGCCTTCTCCAACTCGGCCTTCACATCCTCCGGTTCGCACTCCACGGTCTCGGCGGCGGGGAGCGCGTCCCGCAGGGCGTGTACGCGGTCGGCGGTCGCCGCGGCCCTGTTGGCGACGACGACCAGGCCGTCCCCGTCGGGCAGCGCGGGCGCGTCCACGTGCGGGCGACCGGGCGCCGGGAGCTGGTCGCGGGTCGGCACGAGACCCCGTACGGCGTAGGCGGCGCCCACGCCCAGGGCGGCGCCGACCAGGACGTCGCTCGGGAAGTGCACACCCGTGTACACGCGGGACAGCGCGACCGCGGCCGCCACTGGGGCGACGGCCGCGCCCCAGCCGCGGGACTCCAGGGCGACGCCCGTCGCGAAGGCGGCGGCCGACGCGGAGTGCCCCGACGGGAAGGACGTGGTGATCGGCTGGCGCTTCAGCTGGCGCATCAGCGGGACGTTGTCCAGGGCCGGGCGGGGGCGGCGTACCGAGCGCTTGCCGAGGGTGTTGATGGTCGCGGAGGCGAGGGCGAGCGAGGCCACGCCCCTCGCTGCCGCCCTGCGGGCCCTCGGGCTGCGGGTCGCCGCGAGGGCCGCCGCCGTGGCGAACCACAGCACGCCGTGGTTCGCTGCGCGGCTCAGCCTCGGCAGCATGGGATGGGCGCCGGGCCAGTGGCGGGTCGCCACCGCGTTGAACAGGCGACTGTCCGCGGCCAGGAAACGGTCGCGGAGGATGTGGTGGCCGGGCGGGCGTACGGTGAGGTCGACGTCTGCGGTCATGGGTCCACGGGTACCCCATGGCCGTGGATCTGTGTCGGGCGGGGTCCACGTAGGCCCCGTGGCTGCGGCTGGGCGCAGCGGCCCGCAGTTGGGACGGCGTCGGAAATCGATTTGCCCGGCGTGTCAGGAGCCCCGGACAATGCGCCCCATGGGACACCTCGAAGCCGCTCACCTGGAGTACTACCTACCTGACGGGCGGGCGTTGCTCGGTGATGTCTCGTTTCGGGTGGGGGAGGGGGCCGTGGTGGCCCTGGTCGGGCCGAACGGGGCCGGGAAGACCACTCTGCTGCGGTTGATCTCGGGGGAGCTGAAGCCGCACGGGGGGTCGGTCACCGTCACCGGTGGCCTCGGGGTGATGCGGCAGTTCGTGGGGTCCGTGCGGGACGAGACGACCGTGCGGGACCTGCTCGTGTCGGTGGCGCAGCCGGGGATCCGGGAGGCGGCCAGGGCGGTCGACGCCGCCGAGCACGCGATCATGACCGTGGACGACGAGGCCGCCCAGCTGAAGTACGCGCAGGCCCTCTCCGACTGGGCCGAGGTGCGCGGCTACGAGGCCGAGACGCTGTGGGACATCTGCACCATGGCCGCCCTCGGCGTGCCGTACGAGAAAGCGCAGTGGCGGCAGGTGCGGACGCTCTCCGGTGGTGAGCAGAAGCGGCTCGTACTGGAGGCGCTGCTGCGCGGCACCGACCAGGTGCTCCTCCTCGACGAGCCCGACAACTACCTCGACGTACCCGGCAAGCGCTGGCTGGAGGAGCGGCTCAAGGAGACCCGCAAGACCGTCCTCTTCGTCTCGCACGACCGCGAACTCCTCGCCCGCGCCGCCGAGAAGATCGTCAGCGTGGAGCCGGGCCCCGCGGGCGCCGACGCCTGGGTGCACGGCGGCGGCTTCGACACGTATCACGAGGCGCGGCGGCAGCGGTTCGAGCGGTTCGAGGAACTGCGGCGCCGCTGGGACGAGAAGCACGCCCAACTGAAGAAGCTCGTGCTGAACCTCCGTCAAGCAGCCGCCGTCAGCCATGAGATGGCCTCGCGCTACGCCGCCGCCCAGACCCGGCTGCGCAAGTTCGAGGAGGCCGGGCCGCCGCCGGAGCCGCCGCGCGAGCAGGACATCACCATGCGGCTCAAGGGCGGCCGTACCGGCGTAAGGGCCGTCACCTGTGCGGGACTTGAGCTGACCGGCCTGATGAAACCCTTCGACCTGGAGGTCTTCTACGGCGAACGCGTCGCCGTCCTCGGCTCCAACGGCTCCGGCAAGTCCCACTTCCTGCGCCTGCTCGCCGGCGACGACGTGGCGCACACGGGGGAGTGGAAGCTCGGTGCCCGGGTCGTACCCGGGCACTTCGCGCAGACGCACGCGCATCCCGAGCTGGAGGGCCGGACGCTGCTCGACATCCTGTGGAAGGAGCACGCCCAGGACCGCGGTGCCGCCATGTCCCGGCTGCGCCGCTACGAGCTGACCAAGCAGGCCGAGCAACCCTTCGACCGGCTCTCCGGCGGCCAGCAGGCGCGTTTTCAGATCCTGCTCCTTGAGCTCCAGGGCGTGACCGCCCTGCTGCTCGACGAGCCGACCGACAACCTCGACCTGGAGTCGGCGGAGGCTCTCCAGGAGGGCCTGGAGGCCTTCGACGGTACGGTCCTCGCGGTCACACACGACCGCTGGTTCGCTCGTTCGTTCGACCGCTATCTCGTCTTCGGCTCCGACGGCCGGGTGCGGGAGACCCCGGAGCCGGTATGGGACGAGCGGCGGGTCGAGCGGGCCCGCTAGCCCGCCAGGCGGGCTTTCAAAGCACCCCCCAGGGCCTGGGCGCGGCTACGTCCAGCGCAGCAGCGCGCCCAGGCCGCCGACCGGCACTTCACGCTCCGTCGCCCCCGTGGCCGCCGTCACCGAGATCGCCGGGGCGTTCGTGGTCACGGCGGACCGCAGCAGCGCGTCGTCCGCACGCGCCGACCAGGTGTGTTCCTCGTCGAGCCCGCGTCCCTGCCCGAGCGTGCGCAGCTCCGTACGGCGTACGGCCAGCTGGTCGGGATCCTCGCCGACCCACAGCGCCCGATGCGTGTCGGGCCCCGCCGGGCGGACGAGCAGCTCGTCCATACGGTGCTCGCGCGCCGCCTCCACCAGATCGGCGACGTCCTCGACGGCACCCCGGCGCCCCTCGGCGTCCGGGCCACGAGCTGCCAGGAACCGCTCGACCTCGTCCGAGGCCCGTCGGCGTACATGCTCGGCGCGGGCCCGCGCCACGTCCTCGTCCAGCAGCCTGCTGCCGGGCCCGTGCGGGGCCTCCACCACACGGTCGAGGAGCGCCTGCGGCAGCCGGTCCCGCACGGCGTGCCGCTCACGGTCCTCACCCACGAGGATCAGCAGATCGGCGCGGGTCTCCTCCTGACAGACGGCGAGCGCCTCGGCGACCTCCGCCGCGTTGTCCTCCCAGGTGTTCTCCACCCGAAGCTGGAAGTGCCGCTCGGACCAGTCGACCGTGCTCGTACGGTGCAGGGGCCACTGCCGCCCGGCCACCACCCCGGCGTCCTCGCTGCCCAGGGCGCCGCGCAGCTCGAACCGCGCGCCCCGCCGGTCCACGTACGCCACCAGACACACCGGGTCCTCCCCGGCCAGGTCCAGCAACGGCGCCGTACGGGGCAGCGGGGTCCAGAAGGCCTCCGGCGCCGGGGGCGGCGAGGCCAGCGGCGGATCAAGGACCACCTGGCCGTCGCGCGCGAAGAACGCCCGGCCGTGCGGCTCCGCCGCGTGCCGCAGCTCGTCCACGGCCTCGTGCAGGGCCCGGCAGGTCGCCCCGTCCGCTCCCTGCTCGGCCAGCTCACGCGATATGGCCGCCGCCGCCAGGGACTGCTCATGGGCCGTGGACTCCGAGGGGACGGCCGGACCGACGTACACGGAGGCCCAGGGCCCGGGATGTTCGTACAGTGGATTGAGGAACGCGAGATCCATGGCTCCCTCCCGGAGGCCGCTCGGGGTAACGATTGCCGGGCGGGTACCCGGACCTCATGGAGGAACACGAAGATCGGGGTACCACCATGACCGGAGTGCACCCGGACCAGCTGGACGACCAGCAGCTGATGAAAGAGCTGGAGTCGATCCACCGCACGCGTCACGACACGCTGCTGCACGGATCGAGCGAAGCGCTGCGCACCCACAACGAACGGATGGCGCAACTGGAGGGGGAGTATCTGCGCCGCCACCCGCGCCGCCCGATCGTCTCGGGCCGCACGCGCGAGGGCGCCCGGGAGCGAGGATGTGCGACGCCATGACCCGTACGACTTCCGACACGGCCGACACCAGCGACGCGGCGGTACCGAATCCGCTGCTCACCCGGCACGCCGAGGCACAGGACCTCTTCGGTGACCGGGTGCACGCCGTCCGTCACGACCAGTGGGACGTGGCTACGCCATGCCACGAGTGGACGGTCCGTGACCTCGTCAACCACCTCGTCTCCGAGCAGCTCTGGGTGCCCGTGCTGGTACGGGACGGGTGCATGATCGAGGAGGTCGGCGACACGTTCGACGGGGACCTGCTGGGGCCCGACCCGGCCGCCTCCTGGGACACGGCGGCCCACTCCGCGCGCGACGCGTTCGCGGCGCCGGGAGCGCTGGAGCGTACGGTGCATCTCTCGTACGGCGACACGCCGGCGACCGCGTACTGTGCGCAGACGATCGCGGATCTCGTGGTCCACGCGTGGGATCTGTCCCGGGCGATCGGCTTCGAGGAACGGCTTCCCAGGGAGTTGTTGAAGTTCGCGGTGGAGGAGATCACCCCGTACGCCGGGGATCTGGAGAAGAGTGGGTTGTTCGCGGCACCGGTGGAGCCGCCGGTGGGGGCGGATGAACAGACGAGGTTGCTGTGTCTTCTTGGGCGGCGTGCGCCCTGAAGGACCGCCCTGGGCGTACGCCCTGAAGGACCGCCCCCATCAGGGTCGGCCCACGTTCGCCCACGGTCAGCGAGTCGTCGGTGTGATCGACGCTCACGCCCTGGTCGGTGGTGAGCGGACCCGATGCCGGGTCGTCCGCGTGGAACGCCTCACGCTGGCGCTGCTTGCGATCGGACACCGGATCCATCAGGCGGCCTCCTCGGTGAACACGTCCAGGAAGGCCTCGCAGAACGCCTTCAGGTCGTCCGGCCTACGGCTGGTGATCAGCTTGTTGGGGCCGTGGTCGCACACCTTGACCTGCTCGTCGATCCAGGTGCCGCCCGCGTTCTGGATGTCCTTGCGCAGGCTCGGCCACGAGGTCAGCACTCGGCCGCGTACGACATCGGCCTCGACCAGCGTCCACGGGGCGTGGCAGATGGCCGCCACCGGTCGGCCCTGCTCGAAGAAGTCCTGGACGAACGCCACCGCCTTGTCCTCCATCCGCAGGAAGTCGGGGTTGGCCACACCGCCCGGCAGCACGAGCCCGTCGAACGACTCGACCGGCACCTCTCCCACGACGTCGTCCACGGGGAAGGTGTCCGCCTTGTCGAGATGGTGGAAGGCCTGGATGTGGCCGGGCCTCGTCGACACCAGGACGGGCTCGTGACCGGCGTCCGTCACCGCCTGCCAGGGGTCGGTCAGCTCGATCTGCTCGACGCCTTGGGGTGCGGTCAGGAATGCGATACGCATGGGTGCTCAGTCTCCTTTCGCTCCGTGTTCCGCCGCCCGCCACGTGGCCGCGTCTGCGGTGGTGTACTGCAGGTGGTTCCCGTGCTTCTCGTGCTTCTCGTCCCGGCGCCGCCGACGCGCCGCCCGTACGCAGCGCAGCAGCTCCTCGCCGTACGGCAGCAGGACGCAAGCGCCGATCGCGAGGCCGATGCCCGTGAGATAGCCCCGCGACAGGGGCCTTCGGCGCGGTACGAGCCGCCAGGCGTCCGGGTCCCCACGCCCGCCCCGCAGCAGGGACTCGACCTGGTCGTTGCGCAGGCACATCAGGGCGGCCAGCGCCCCGAAGGGCAGCGACTCCAGGAAGCTGTGGATGTGCTGCTCGATCGGCTTGACCTCACGGTCGCTGTCCACGGCGGTCCGCACGTCCCACAGCGCGGTCGCCTCGTGTGCGGCCGCTCCGGCCAACTGCACCGACAGCAGCAGGGGGTTGATCTCATAGCGCAGGGTCAGCGCGATGGGGACGCCGACCTCGGTCATCATCAGCGAGTGGATCAGCGACTCCTTCGTACCCGCCGTCTCCTCGATACGGGTACGCCGGTGCATCATCCAGTCGGCCACGCCCGGGACGAACCAGGACGGCAGCAGGCCGTACAGCAGATACCGGGTGGTCACCTCGCCGACGTCGACCGAGTGGGACGTCGCGCTGATCTCGGCTGCCTGGTCACGGGTCATGCCGCCACCACCCTCAGTGTGCGCAGTTCCGGGTCGGAGGGGTCGGGCACGTACATGCCGTGTCCGACACCGGACATGAGGTACTCGACCACCTCCCGATTGATCCGCTCGCCCGGACAGACGACCGGCACGCCGGGCGGATACGGGCTGGCGGGCTCCGCCGCCACCCGCCCCACGGCCTGAGCGACCGGCACCTCCTCGACGGGCCCGAAGAAGGCGTCACGGGGCGACATCACCTCCGCGAGTTCCAGTCCCTCGGGCGACGGCAGCCGGATGGGCGGCGGCGAGGTGGAGAAGTACGCGCGGTCCGCGTCCACCGCGTCCGCCATCAGCTCCTCGGCCCGCTCCAGGACCCGGCCGGACATCCGCCGGTCGTCCAGGCCGTTGAGGGCGAGTACGTCGGAGGCGAACACATCGGGGCCGAGGGTCAGGGCGACCCGGGCGTCGACACCCGTACCGCCCTTGTGTCCGGGTGGCGTGAACGCGTGCCGACCGGAACGCCGGTGCTGCTCCAGCGCCTCCAGGACAGGGGCCCTGGAATGGTCGAGCTTCCGTTCATGTGCGCTTGCGTAGGTCATGTGCGCTCGCTCGTCCGTGTCGTCATGTCGTCGATGTACGGTCGCTCGCTCGTCAGCCGGGGGCCACGCCCGGCCAGCTGTCCGGTTCGGCGCGGCTGATGTCGGCGAGCGCGGAACCCGGGTCCTGTGCGACGGCCAGGTCACCGAGGCTCACCATGCCCACGGGATGGCCGTCCTCCAGCACCGGCAGCCGGCGTACCGCGTGGTCGCGCATCAGCTCGACCGCGGCCGACACCGCGTCGTCGGGCCCGATCACCACGGGGTTCGGGGTGCACACGGCCTGGGCGCTCACCGTCAGCGGATCGGCGCCGTCGGCGACGGCGCGCAACGTGATGTCGCGGTCGGTCAGGACGCCGACGAGCTGACCGTCCGTGGCGACGAGGACGTCGCCGATGTCCTGTGCGCGCATCAGCTGCGCCGCTTCGACGAGTGAGGCGTCCGGGCGGACCGCGACGACACCCGGCGTCATGACTTCCCTTACGAAATCGGCCATGGTTCTGGGCCTCCTTACGTGCTCCCGGCCGCGGGGGCACGATGTGCGGTGGCGTGACGACGCCCGCAGTACCCCCGCGCAGGGCGGCTATGCGCCGGAGCCGTGTGCGGGTTCCGTGCCTTGTGCCGTGGATCGCCGAGCGCCTCGCCCTCTTCCCTCCTGGGCACGCACCACCGCTTGCGCGAGTTGGTGCACGGAGTCGTAGCGCTCCCTCCTCGGCAACCGCTCCAGCGGCTCGACGAGCCCGTCCGGAGCGTGCCGGTCGCGCAGGACGCGGATCAGTTCACCAGGGCCCGCCGGGAAGGACGTACGGCCCAGGAGCCGGGCCAGTTCGAACCGCACCGTCTCGACGCGCTCCCGCGCCCGGCCCGGCGTCACCGGCCCGTACGCGACGTCCGGGTCGTCCTCGGCGGGCGGTTCCGGGTCGTGCCACTCCTCGACCCGGGTGGGGTGCCCCGAACGGAGCAGCCCCTGCAGTTCGTGCTTCATCTCGTCGTCACGGTGGACGCTCAGCCGGTCGCTGCCTCGCTGCATGGATCCCTCCAGATCTTCGTGGCCCACCGCGTACCCCAAGGCCCGCAGCCGACACGGGGTACCGCCGACCGGATCCGTACGCGCCCGCATGTCGGACGAAAGGAAAAAGTTCAGTTCCCGTGGCCCTGACCTGGGCACTGAACTCTTCTCTGCATAGAAGGAAGTAGCAACCCTCGCGCGGAACAGTTCAGTGCGCAGACCACGATCGCACCGGGCCGCCCACGGCACCAGCGGCTCTCGAGTCAGACTGGGGTCCAGTGCCCTTCTCGTCCAGCCATTCCAGCCCCCACAGCGTCAACGCCCTGGCGGCAGATTCCGGAACGCGATCGTGGAACTTCCGCCGGGCTTCGGTCACCGAGGCCACGCTCAGTCCTTCCCAGCCTCCGGCGTAGACAGGGGAGTCACGGGCTGGGCTGCCTGTGAGGGCTTCCCAGATCCACGCTGCGGCGTGGCGTTGCCAACGCGAAAAATTGAGGGCAGTTCCGTCATATCGAGCAAGCTGCATCTGTCGCAGTGTTTTGGTGGTCAGCCCAGTCGTCAGCTGCAGGCCAGCCAGGCTGGCCGGTGTAAGGGTGACGCCGAAGAATAGCGGTCGCCTCATTTTCCCTGCCGAGCTGAATTCAAGTCCCAGTGCCCGGGCTGCGATACCCGGCGGCACGTCCAATTTGATCGCAGCGCGATCCACCCAGGAGTGGAACGCCTCGCCTTCCACAGGGGCGGGCACAACGGGAAGGCGGCGGAGCCGCGTCGCGTGAGCTGACAGCTGGGGGTGGTCGGCGCCCCGCCGTCGGGCAGCGGTGGGTCCCGCCAAGTGCGCGTTGCTCATGTTTAACTTGCCGCCACCTTCGATCCTACTGCGGCTTTCTGGCGGCGCTGCTGTACGACTCTCCGGTACGTGGCCTGAGCGTATTCGCTAATCTCGATGCGGTCCATGAGCTTGCGTGTGATCGCTTCCTCCCCGCTCATGACGGCTTCGATTGCGGATTCACGGAACAGATCGGTGAGGGCACAGATGCTGCCATCGGTGCGGTCGTAGAAGTAGGAACACAGCTTCACGAGTTGGCCGGGCCTGTGCCTGTACAGCACGAGAGTGTCCTCCAGCGCTTTGACGGTCTCCGCCCATTCGAGCTTTTCCTGAGCAGTTTTTCATCCGAACTCGCGGACCGGGTAGCGAGTGTTTCGTCCTGAGGTTTGGGTGGCCCGCGAGGCCGCCTGGCCTTCGAGGAACAGTCCGGATTTCTCAAGGTCGACGCCGGTGTAGACGAACGTTGCCGCGGTTTCGTTGGCGATGTATTTCAAGTGATCGTTGACCACTCGGCCCTCTTTTGCGGACATGTCCAAGAAGTGCACATCATCAATGATCACGAGCTCCGTGCCGACGTCCGACAGGACGGAGAGCACGTGGTTGGTGATGTCGGTCTGCGTATCCCGGCCGCGTTGCACCATGCCGAGGTAGTCGGCCAACAGTACCGAGAGGTCCTTGGGCGTGGCTCTGGCCGGAATGCTGAGATAGACGACGGGTGTGTAGTCGATGATCATCCCGTTGGATTCATAGCCGTCCTGAAACCGCTCCGGGTGCTTGCGGCGCAGCCGCCTCTCATAGCGGGCGGCAAACAACTTGACGAGGGTGGACTTGCCGACAGTGGGAGGGCCGTCGAAGACAAGGCCGGCTCTGGCCCCCGCAGCCCGCCGGGCGTTGGCCTTCATCCTGCGTCCCATCAGGTAGTGCAGACGCTTGACCTGGGAAGTGTCGATGATCGTGAGCGCACTGTGATAGTTGTCGCGATCCTCATTGAGGTCGTCCTTGTCGTCATCCGACAGCTTCAAGTACTCCTCGTACGGCGGCATGACGGGCTGCTCGGGGGCGCGACTATCGCGGTAGCGCCGCCATTCCTCCTTATTGCGGGGTTCGGCTAGGCCGGGGTGTCGGAAGGTGCTCACACAGGCTCCTAGATCGCGTCGGGGTCCCAGACATCTGCGGCCCTGACCTTGCTCAAGTCGAGGTCGCCCCATTCGCCGGGCTCTGTTTCCTCGTCCGCGGCGTCGGGCACGGCGGTCAGCGGAGGGTGGTTGTTGACGGGTGCGTCGTCGCGCTGCACGTCGCGGCTCTGCGCCGCCCCTCGGTGTGCGTCCCGCGTGTGACGCTTGCGGTCGGCAGCGGTCCAGGTCTCAGGCGCGTCTGTGCGGTTCTGCAGGTCGGTCAGAGCCTGAGCTACCGCTTCTTGGTCCTCGGGTGCACGGCCGCGCAGGGTGATGAGCCGTTTCGCCTCCCGCAGCGTGATGTCGGTGAACGGCTGGTGCTCTCCGAGCGCATGCGTCCAGCGCAGTACGTGCCAGCGGCCGTCGGAGGGATCAAGAAAGTAGGCGTGCAGCAGGTTCCGCGGGTCATAGCGGATGGGCCACAGTTCGCCGGGGTAGGGAGCCTTGGCCTTCCAGTAGCGGTACAGGATGTCGGCGTTGTACGTCAGGTGGTTCAGCTCGACCCCGTAGGGGTGGACTACGCGCTTGGCAATCGGCAGCAGCTCGAAGTACACGTTGGCTTCGCGGGGACAGTCCACGTAGCCAGCCGAGCCGAGCGCCATGGCGTACGCCTCGTTCGGGGAGACGCGCAGGTCTGGGAAGCCGTGCAGGGTGAGCCCGCGATGATGTCTGCGCTGGTAGACGGCGATGACGTACTCCGCGAAGAACTCGGTGAGTTCGTCGATGGTCCACCGGGCCTGCTCTTCGGCAGTGCGGCCGCGGTGTGCGACGTTGAGGCCCTTGTAGCCGGCTACGTGCTCGGCGAATTGCTCGCGGATGGTCTTGAAGAGTCTTTCCACGTTCGGCTTGTCAGTGGGTTTGAGCTTGCGCGCGTCCTGAAGGTCGATCTTCCAGCGGGTGCAGGCGCGCCAGACAACGTCGGACTTGTAGGGCTTGCCGTGGTCGTAGAGCAGCGTCTCGGGGTAGATGACCGGCCGAGCGGCGGCCTCGGCCAGACGCTCGTCCACGGTCAGCAGCCGCTCGTATGGGACGCGGAGCATCTGATAGCGCAGGGCATCAGACCAGCCGGGTCGCATCATTTCCGGCGTCATGACGTCGGCCAGCAACAGACCGATGTCGATGGCCTTGGTCCCCTCGGGCGTGAGCCGCCAAGCCAGGAGGGAACGGGTGGCCACGTCGAGGGCGATGGTGAGTTCCACGCGGATCGTGCTCGTGGTACCGGGGTCGTAGGCGAGGACGTCGAGCGGGGTGGTGTCGAGCATGACCACTTCGCCGGGGCGGGTGGCGATGACGTTGCCGAAGGGCCGGTCGGGCTGGTTCGCGGCCGAGGACCGCTGGTAGGCCGGGGCAGAGGGGCTGATGTCCAGCAAGTGGGCGACCGCGCGTCGGAAGATGTCCCGGCTCGGCAGCGCAACGGCACCGGCGCCGTGGTCGGCATCGAGACGGTTCTGAGTACGCCGGTAGAAGCGGTTGCCGATGGTCGCGGAGCTGTCAGCGCGTTCGGCGGCCGCCTGATCGCGAATGGCCTGGACCACACGTGGATCGAGGTTCCTCAAGGGGTTTGGCACGCGGGCCTTGCGCTTGTCCACGAGCCCTCAGAGACCGTTCTCCGTGCGCCGTGCCCACAGCTTCCACATCCACCGTTCCGTCACGCCGAGCTCCTGTGCCTTGGCCTGAACACGGACGACTTGGGGAAGCGCAGGATCGTATTGCGGGCGGGGCTCGTCCGCGGCAGCGCTGAGCGGGTCACCGGAGCGGTAGCCCGTCATGGCCTCCAGTAGATGGGCCTCTAGTTTCAGTGCGGCGTCCTTCACAGCTTTGTCCAGGCTTGCCAGGACGCCGGCTGGATCGGGGTGGGCATCGGCATCCATCAGTGCCGTGGGCGGCGGTTCGACCGCCGCACGGAAGCTGCTGTCAGCGAGCAGGACCGACAGCATGATGGTCTGCGCGCGGCCGTTCTCCGACCGCAGGCGCACGGTGGCACCGTCGAGCCCCGCGACCTGGTGCCGTTCCTCCTCGAACTCGATCCAGTCGGTGACGGCGAGCCGGTGGCTGCTCATGCGGGACTCCGTAGGTCTGCGGCTCGCACATGGGTGTGATCGCGCAGAGGGCGGGTCTGGTCGAAGGCAAGCCGGTGGTGCCACATGAGGTGGTAGATCACGGACCGCGCGAGTTCGGGCACAGGCTGGAAGCTCACCAAGTCGCCAATGGCCACGGATCTTTGGGCGAGTATTAGCAAGCGATCGACGAGAGCCTTCCCGGCCAACAGGGGCCGGCGGTAGCCGGCGAGCCAGGAAACGATGGCCCAGCGCAGCGCATCGGGTTCGCCCACCATGGCGTAGTCCCAGCCGATCCGCTGGCACAGCTCGGCTGTCCGACGGGCCTGGCAGATAACGGCGGGCACTGCCATACGCCCGTCTTCCTTCACGTCCAGCAGCAGCACCGAGCCGTCGCGCCGACGAGCGCAAAGATCTGGCGTGTGCCGCCAGGGGCCCTCAGTATCGTGGCCGTCGATGGTGAAGGGCTGGGCGCTGAATGAAACCACCTCAGGGGCGAAGTCGAGCAGCTTCATCCATTTCGACTCCAGGTACGACTCGTAGTCGATCATCCGGTCTGTCGTCGCCGACCAGTAGTGGCCGGGGGTGTGGTGTTGTCCTGCATGAGAGGGGATCTTGCGGGCGGGGAGTGCGTCCTCGAAGGTCACTGCGGCAGCCTGGGAGGCAGGGATGAGGCGTTCCGTGCCGCAGGGGTCGTAGTACTGGAGGAAAGTTCGGTCGGGAGCGGCGCGCACCGGTCGAAGCGTGCGTGTTCGCCGTGGGCTCATGAGATCCCCTTGTCGGAAAGGTGGGTCGTCCCCCAGACAACGAGGGCAGTAGCGGCTTGCGGGGGCAGACGGGTTTGGAAGCGCCACCAGCCCACGCGTATCGATTCCGCCGTGGCGTTACCCCATTCCTGCCTGTAGGCGGGCGCCTCGTGCGGATCACCACTGGTGAAGCGCTGCCAGATCCAGGCCGCAGCGTGGCGCCGTCGCTGAGGAGTGACGGACATCCCAAGGGGACGGAAGACAGGCGTGAGTACGCCCGCGGGGAGTTCACACAGGTCTGCAAGAGCAGCTCTGCGGGCGGCATAGTCGACCAGCCCGCGTTCCTGAAGACGTTCCGCCACCAGCGTCACCGACTCCCAGAACGCGTCCGCGTCGGAGATTCGCCGGACAACCTTGGTGGCGGCACGTATGGCCTTGCCGCCGTCCATGTCCAATACCTCCGCGGCGCGCGGCCAACTGGATGCGCCCGCCAGGCGGGCCAGGGCCAGGGCGGTGAACCGCCTTCCCCACAACGGACTGGTTCCGGGCAGATGCGCGGCAACCAGCTCGCTGTAGTCCGCAGCATCAGTGAGATGAGGAACGTGACAGGGACTGATTCCCACTGGTCTGACGGCTGTGAGGGCGCCGACAACACGTGAGGAACGAGGAGCAACGGCAGCCATCATTTCGTTGATGACGGTGGGGCGGCGCATCTTGCGAAGCCGGTCTCCGACACCGGCGGCCCGTTGCAGGTCCGCCAGGCGCCGGGCCCATGGAGCCAGTACTTGTGCACCGCTCTCGAAGTTCGGGGCATCGAGGACAGCGGAAGCCAGCGCCAAATAGGCCATGGCGTGAGCGGCTGTTGCAGGCATTGCTCCGAGGTGACTCGCACTACCGCTGCGGATGGCCTGGCGCCGTCGACGGTCTTCTGCCACCGCTTGGGCCATGTAGCCCGGGAAGACGGAGACATCGGTCTCATCAGAGGCGAGACGGGCCATGGCTGTCAGCAGTCGTAGGGAAGCAAACCATTCGCTCGAGGAGACAGACGTACCTGCCACGGACCCTTCAGCTCCGTCTGCGATGGCAAGTACCCGCAGCTGGAGAACAGCTAAGGAGTCGTTCACGGCTACTGTCGGCATGTCCTTGTACTGCTGCGGGCACAGTCCGCCGCGGCGACCACCACGGGCTGACGGCCCGCCAGGTGGACGATTGCCGCATTCACCGGGACCAGGCAGCGGAGGCCGCGAGAGCAGGCCACGTTGGTTGCTGTGGTTGCCGCGCCTGAGCCGGATGCCGCACGTGTGAGGTTCCCCCGAGATGCGGAGGATGGTGACAGAGGGTCAGATGGGACTCATGAGAGGACCTATGACCATGGCTGCGCCCATCGACACCGGCCGGGGGCGCGATGTCGGCGGCGGTGACCAGACCCGGGCCCTGCTTGCGCAGGTACATCACGACCGGCTCGTCGTGCTCCGAGGAGACGACCAGCTGCTTGATGTTGAGGATCAGGTCGGTGACGTCCTCCTTGACGCCCGGCACGGTGGTGAACTCGTGCAGGACACCGTCGATGCGGATGCTGGTGACAGCCGCACCGGGGATCGACGACAGGAGCGTACGGCGCAGGGAGTTGCCGAGGGTGTAGCCGAAGCCCGGCTCCAGCGGCTCGATCACGAACCGGGAGCGGAACTCGTCGACGACCTCTTCGGTCAACGAGGGACGCTGAGCGATCAGCATGTTGCGTTCCTTCTGTCAGGGGCGCCCGCTATTTGACGCCCTGCCACCGGGCGGTAACCCGATATGGAAACTGTGTTACAAGGGTACGGGCGATACGGCCCCGAAGAGCCGTACCGCCCGAAATCCTCAGACCAAGCAGCCTGCGTCGAAGATCAGACGCGACGGCGCTTGGGCGGACGGCACCCGTTGTGCGGGGTCGGGGTCACGTCCTGGATGGAGCCGACCTCGAGACCGGTCGCCTGGAGCGAACGGATGGCGGTCTCACGACCGGAACCCGGGCCCTTGACGAACACGTCGACCTTGCGCATGCCGTGCTCCTGGGCGCGGCGGGCAGCCGACTCGGCGGCCATCTGCGCGGCGAACGGCGTGGACTTCCGGGAGCCCTTGAAGCCGACGTGGCCGGCGGAGGCCCAGGAGATCACGTTGCCGGACGGGTCCGTGATCGAGACGATCGTGTTGTTGAACGTGCTCTTGATGTGCGCGTGGCCGTGAGCGACGTTCTTCTTTTCCTTGCGGCGCACCTTCTTGGCAGCGCCCTGACGACCCTTGGGGGGCATCTACTAACTCCTACGGGGAGGTGGTCGGTCCTACAGCGAAGACCGCTGATGAAGCGTTGTCCGCTGAGGACTACTTCTTGCCCGGCTTCTTCTTACCGGCGATGGCGCGACGCGGGCCCTTGCGGGTGCGGGCGTTGGTGCTGGTGCGCTGACCGCGGACGGGCAGACCACGACGGTGACGGAGACCCTGGTAGCAGCCGATCTCCACCTTGCGGCGGATGTCGGCCTGGATCTCACGACGGAGGTCACCCTCGGTCTTGATGTTGTTGTCCACGTACTCGCGGATCGCGACGAGCTGCTCCTCGGAGAGGTCGCGAACGCGGGTGTTCGGGTCGACGCCGGTCGCTGCCAGCGTCTCCTGGGAGAGGGTCCGGCCGATGCCGAACACGTAGGTGAGGGCGACCTCCACGCGCTTGTCGCGCGGGATGTCAACACCGGAAACGCGTGCCATTCAATGGCTCCTGGTGATCTTCGGAGGTCTTCCGCAGAACCGGTTCCCAGCCGCCGTACCAGGTACGAACTGGGTCCCCGGCCTCCGAGCCGGGGGTGTCAGACACCGAAGCGCCTGGATCCTGCGTATGAACATATTCAGCTTGCGTCGCGCGAATCTCTGCGAATCGAGCAGAGGGATCGGTCGTGCGTCAGCCCTGGCGCTGCTTGTGGCGCGGGTTCTCGCAGATGACCATGACCCGACCGTGACGGCGGATCACCCTGCACTTGTCGCAGATCTTCTTGACGCTCGGCTTGACCTTCATGGGGTGAGGTTCTCCGGGTCAGTGCCACCACCCGCGTCCCGGTGACCGGGCCACGGAGTGCGGGGGCAAGATCTACTTGTAGCGGTAGACGATCCGGCCACGCGTCAGGTCGTACGGAGACAGCTCCACCACGACCCGGTCGTCAGGGAGGATGCGGATGTAGTGCATACGCATCTTGCCGCTGATGTGTGCCAGGACCTGGTGGCCGTTCTGGAGCTCGACCTTGAACATGGCGTTCGGCAGAGACTCAACGACAGTGCCCTCGATCTCGATGGCACCTTGCTTCTTGGCCACGCTTCGCCCTTCGAATCGACTACCTTGATCGACTCCACGTAACCGAATGAGGACACACGGAAACACGAGAGCCGACGAGTCAGTCTACGTCAGGGCTCCCGGAAACACGAATTCGGCTAAGGATGCCCAACGAGGGAGATCATTACGCGCCCCGAAGGGCGCGGGGCTCAGCCCAACGGATCCGGCGCCGCAGTGATCCCGTGCTCGGCCAGCTTCGCCTTGCCCCCGTCGGGAGCCGTGAGTACCAGCGGCCCTGCCTCCGTCAGCGCCACCGAATGCTCCCAGTGGGACGACCACGTACCGTCCGTGGTCACCACGGTCCAGTCATCCGCCAGAACCTCGGTCTTCGGCGTCCCCAGGGACACCATCGGCTCGATGGCCAGACAGAACCCCGGCACCAGCTTCGGCCCCTTCCCCCGCCGCCGCTCCACGTAGTTCAGCAGGTGCGGGTCCATGTGCATCTCGGTGCCGATCCCGTGGCCGCCGTAGTCCTCGACGATCCCGTACTTCCCGCCCCCCGGCTTCGGCTGCCGGCGGATGTACGTCTCGATCGCCCGGGACACGTCGACCAGCCGGTTCCCCTGCTTCATGGCGGCGATCCCGGCCCACATCGACTCCTCGGTCACCCGCGACAGCTCAAGGAGTTCAGGAGCGTGCCCGGACCCCACGAACGCGGTGTACGCCGCGTCCCCGTGCCAGCCGTCGACGATGGCGCCGCAGTCGATGGAGATGATGTCCCCGTCCTTGAGGACGACCTCGTCGCTCGGGATCCCGTGCACCACGACTTCGTTGACCGATGTGCAGATGGTCGCCGGGAAACCGCCGTACCCGAGGAAGTTCGACTTGGCGCCGTGCTCCGCGATCACCTTGCGGGCCACGTCGTCGAGATCCTTCGTGGAGGCGCCCGGCACAGCGGCCTCCCGGGTGGCCGCGTGAATGGCGGCGACGACCAGCCCCGCCTCGCGCATCTTGGCGATCTGCTCGGGGCTCTTGATCTGCACCATGGGGGCCTGCGCTCTCCGTCTTCTCTGCCTACGAAGCCTACGAACCCATCGGGCTCGGGGTTTTACCTACACAACAGTACGGCCGCGGCGCCCATCCAGGGCACCGCGGCCGACGTACTACAGACAACTACTTCTCGTCGCGCTTGAGGGCCTCCATCGCGCGCGTGGTGACCTCCTCCACCTTGCCGAGGGCCGAGATCGTCACCACGAGGCCCTGGGCCTTGTAGTAGTCGATGATCGGCTCGGTCTGGGTGTGGTAGACCTCCAGACGCTTGCGGACGGTCTCCTCGGAGTCGTCGTCGCGCTGGTACAGCTCGCCGCCGCAGACGTCGCAGACGCCCTCCGCCTTCGGCTGCTTGTACGTGACGTGGAAGACGTGCGCCGAGTCGTTCCGGCAGATGCGCCGACCGGCGATCCGCTTGACGACCTCTTCCTCGGGGACCTCCAGGTCCAGCACCGCGTCCAGCTTCATGCCCGCGTCCTGGAGCGTCACGTCCAGCGCCTCGGCCTGCGAGACATTGCGCGGGAAGCCGTCCAGCAGGAAGCCGTCCACGGCGTCCGGCTGGTCCATGCGGTCCTTCGCCATCGCGATGGTGACCTCGTCCGGCACCAGTTCGCCCTTGTCCATGTAGGACTTCGCGAGTTTGCCGAGTTCCGTCTTCTTGCTGATGTTGGCCCGGAACAGGTCGCCCGTGGAGATGTGGGGGATCGACAGGTTCTTGGCCAGGAACGCGGCCTGCGTTCCCTTACCCGCACCCGGCGGCCCGACGAGGACGATTCGCATCAGCGGAGGAACCCTTCGTAATTGCGCTGCTGGAGCTGGCTCTCGATCTGCTTCACCGTCTCCAGACCCACACCCACGATGATGAGGATGCTGGTACCGCCGAACGGGAAGTTCTGGTCTGCACCGAAACCAGCCAACGCCATCGTCGGGACGAGAGCGATCAGACCCAAGTACAGCGAACCCGGCCAGGTGACCCGGTTGAGCACGTAGGAAAGGTACTCAGCGGTCGGTCGGCCAGCCCGGATGCCCGGGATGAAGCCACCATACTTCTTCATGTTGTCCGCGACTTCCTCGGGGTTGAACGAGATGGCCACGTAGAAGAAGGCGAAGAAGACAATTAGGAAGAAGTAGATCGTGATGTGTACGGGCGCCGCCGTGTCGGCCAGGTTCCGTGTGATCCAAGTCGCCCACCCGGCGTCCTGAGAGTCGGAGAACTGGACGATCAGCGCCGGGATGTAGAGCAGCGACGACGCGAAGATGACGGGGATCACACCCGCCTGGTTCACCTTGAGCGGGATGTACGTCGAGGTACCACCGTAGGACCGGCGGCCGATCATGCGCTTCGCGTACTGGACCGGGATACGGCGCTGGGCCTGCTCGACGAAGACCACGAGCGCGACCATGACGAGGCCGACGGCGATGACGGTGCCGAACTCGATCCAGCCGTCCGCCAGGTCACCCTGCTCCTTGATGGCCCACAGGGCGCCCGGGAAGGTGGCGGCGATCGAGATGAACATGAGGATCGACATGCCGTTGCCGATGCCGCGGTCGGTGATGAGCTCACCGAGCCACATGACGAGCGCCGTACCGGCGGTCATGGTGATCACCATGACGATGGTGGTGTAGATCGAGCGGTCCGGCACGATCGAGTTGGCCATCGCGCAGTTCGGGAACAGCGAGCCGCTGCGGGCGGTGGCGACCAGGCCGGTGCCCTGGAGGATCGCCAGCGCCACGGTCAGATAGCGGGTGTACTGCGTGATCTTCGCCGTGCCGGACTGTCCCTCCTTCTTGAGGGCTTCCAGGCGCGGGATCACCACGGTCAGCAGCTGCAGAATGATGCTCGCCGTGATGTACGGCATGATGCCGAGCGCGAAGATCGTGATCTGAAGGAGCGCACCACCGCTGAACATGTTGACCAGACCGAAGATGCCCTGGTTGGTCTGAGCCGCGTTAACGCAGAACTGGACGGCGCTGTAATCGACGCCGGGGATCGGGATATGCGTACCGATCCGGTAGATCACGATGATGCCGAGCGTGAAGAACAGCTTCTTGCGCAGGTCGGGCGTCTTGAACGCCCGGGCGAACGCGGTGAGCACGGTGCCTCCTGCGACCCCCGCGTGTGCGCGCGTGAGGTGACGACTAATTGGGTTGATGGCCTGAGGAACGAGATTACGGCATGCCAGGACGGCACTGGGCGCCAGCGGCACAGCCTACCTATATCCGGGGTCGCTCGGCATACCGATCCGCGGCCACTTCCGTCCCCTTCACGCCAACAGCCGGGCATGCCCCTCCTCATGAGGGCCACACCCGGCCGGTGCTGCTGACGTCAGCCGACGCCGTCCGATCTCAGACGAGTTCGGTGACGGTGCCGCCGGCGGCGGTGATCTTCTCCTTGGCGGAGCCGGAGACGGCGTCGACCGTCACCTGCAGCGCCACGGAGACCTCGCCCTGGCCAAGGACCTTGACGAGGCTGTTCTTGCGGACGGCACCCTTGGCGACCAGGTCGGCAACGGTGACCTCCCCACCCTCGGGGTAGAGGGCGGCGAGCTTGTCCAGGTTCACGACCTGGTACTCCGTCTTGAAGGGGTTCTTGAAGCCCTTCAGCTTCGGGAGACGCATGTGGAGCGGCATCTGGCCACCCTCGAAGCGCTCCGGAACCTGGTAGCGGGCCTTCGTACCCTTGGTACCACGACCGGCCGTCTTACCCTTCGAGGCCTCACCACGACCGACACGGGTCTTGGCGGTCTTGGCACCCGGGGCGGGACGGAGGTTGTGGATCTTGAGCGGGTTGTTCTCCGCCATGATCAGTCGACCTCCTCGACCGTCACGAGGTGGCGGACGGTGTGCACCATGCCGCGGAACTCGGGGCGGTCCTCCTTGACGACCTGCGTGTTGATGCCCTTGAGACCAAGGGAGCGCAGGGTGTCGCGGTGGTTCTGCTTGCTGCCGATGTAGGACTTGACCTGCGTGATCTTGAGCTGCGCCATGACCTACGCACCCGCCCCGGCACGCGCACGGAGCAGAGCCGCGGGGGCGATGTCCTCGAGGGGCAGACCACGGCGAGCCGCGATCTCCTCGGGACGCTGCAGGCCCTTCAGGGCCTCCACGGTCGCGTGCACGATGTTGATGGCGTTGTCGGAGCCGAGCGACTTCGACAGCACGTCGTGGATACCGGCGCACTCGAGCACGGCACGCACCGGACCACCGGCGATAACACCGGTACCGGGGGACGCGGGCTTGAGCAGAACGACGCCGGCAGCCTTCTCACCCTGGATGGGGTGCGGGATGGTGCCCTGGATACGAGGGACCTTGAAGAAGTGCTTCTTGGCCTCCTCAACGCCCTTGGCGATGGCGGCCGGCACCTCCTTGGCCTTGCCGTAACCGACACCCACGGTGCCGTCACCGTCGCCCACCACGACCAGCGCGGTGAAGCTGAAGCGACGACCACCCTTCACAACCTTGGCGACGCGGTTGATCGCGACGACGCGCTCAACGTACGCGGTCTTCTCGGCGGCAGCTGCGCCGCCGTCACGGCCCTTCCGGTCCCGCCGCTCGCCGCCACCGGCACCGCCACCGCGGCGCTGGGGTCCAGCCATTGGATTTACCTCTCTCTTTTCCGCTAGCTACGCAGCGAGCTCAGAACTTGAGCCCGGCCTCGCGGGCGGCGTCGGCCAGGGCCGCGATGCGACCCGCGTACCGGTTACCACCACGGTCGAACACGACGGCCTCGACACCGGCGGCCTTGGCACGCTCGGCGACCAGGGCGCCGACCTTGCCGGCCTGCGCCGACTTGTCGTCGTCGCCACCACGGATGGACGCGTCCAGGGTCGACGCCGACGCAAGGGTGTGACCCTTGAGGTCGTCGATCACCTGGGCCACGATGTGGCGGTTCGAGCGGGTCACGACCAGGCGGGGACGCTCAGCCGTACCGTTGACCTTCTTACGGATACGGATGTGGCGCCGCTTGATGGCAGCACGCTTGTAAGCGTCGCCCTTAGCGATCTTCGTGCCGTATGCCATGGCTTACTTACCCGCCTTTCCGACCTTGCGGCGGATGACTTCGCCCTCGTACTTGACGCCCTTGGCCTTGTACGGGTCGGGCTTGCGCAGCTTGCGGATGTTGGCCGCAACCTCGCCGACCTTCTGCTTGTCGATGCCCTCGACCTGGAAGCGGGTCGGGGTCTCCACCTTGAAGGAGATGCCCTCGGGCGCCTCGACGGTGATCGGGTGGCTGTAGCCGAGCGCGAACTCCAGGTTCGAGCCCTTGGCCGTCACGCGGTAACCGACACCGCTGATCTCGAGCTTCTTCACGTAACCCTGGGTCACGCCGGTGATCATGTTCGCCACCAGCGTGCGGGACAGGCCGTGCAGGGCCTTGCTCTGACGCTCGTCGTTGGGGCGGGTGACGTTCAGGACGCCGTCCTCACCCTTGGCGATCTCGATCGGCGCCACGACGGTGTGGGTCAGCGTGCCCTTAGGGCCCTTGACCGAGACCGTCTGGCCGTCGATGGTGACGTCCACGCCGGCGGGAACCGTGATGGGGAGCTTGCCAATGCGCGACATAGCTGTTTCCTCCGTTCCCTTCCGCTACCAGACGTAGGCGAGGACTTCCCCACCCACGCCCTTCTTGCCGGCCTGCTTGTCGGTGAGGAGCCCGTGGGACGTGGAGATGATCGCCACGCCGAGGCCGCCCAGCACCTTGGGCAGGTTGGTGGACTTCGCGTACACCCGGAGACCGGGCTTGGAGATCCGCTTGATGCCCGCGATGGAGCGCTCACGGTTGGGGCCGAACTTCAGCTCCAGGACGAGGTTCTTGCCGACCTCGGCGTCCTCGACCTTCCAGCCCGTGATGAAGCCCTCCTGCTGGAGGATCTCCGCGATGTGCGACTTGATCTTCGATGCCGGCATCGTCACGGAGTCGTGGTATGCCGAGTTCGCGTTCCGCAGACGCGTAAGCATGTCTGCGATCGGATCAGTCATGGTCATGAATTGGCCTTCGGCCTCTCTCGCCGGGGTTTCCAGGTGCCCATCCCTCTCCTCGATCCGAGACGAGGCGGGTGCGGTGCGGTGGACCTACGGCGTAGTAAGTCGTACGGGCGACCATCAGGCGCCCAACCCTCCAAGCCTAAGCCATGGAAGGGAGGGCGCCTGACACGCCCAGTGCTTACCGAGAGCTTCCGGAATCCCTGATTAGGGGGATTACCAGGAGCTCTTGGTCACGCCCGGCAGCTCGCCACGGTGAGCCATCTCACGGAGGCACACGCGGCACAGGCCGAACTTGCGGTACACGGAGTGCGGACGGCCACACCGCTGGCAGCGGGTGTACGCGCGCACGGCGAACTTAGGCTTACGAGCAGCCTTCGCGATCAGAGCCTTCTTCGCCATCTCGCTCACGCCTCCTTGAAGGGGAAGCCGAGGTGACGAAGGAGCGCACGGCCCTCAGCGTCGTTGGTCGCCGTGGTCACCACGGTGATGTCCATACCCCGGACGCGGTCGATCTTGTCCTGGTCGATCTCGTGGAACATGACCTGCTCGGTGAGACCGAAGGTGTAGTTGCCACGGCCGTCGAACTGCTTGGGGGACAGACCACGGAAGTCGCGGATGCGCGGGAGCGCGAGCGACAGGGTGCGGTCCAGGAACTCCCACATGCGGTCGCCACGGAGCGTGACGTGGGCACCGATCGGCTGGCCCTCACGCAGCTTGAACTGCGCGATGGACTTGCGGGCCTTGGTGACGGCCGGCTTCTGACCGGTGATCATGGTGAGGTCGCGGATCGCGCCCTCGATCAGCTTGGAGTCGCGGGCGGCGTCGCCCACACCCATGTTGACCACGATCTTGACGAGGCCGGGGATCTGCATGACGTTCTCGTACTTGAACTCGTCACGCAGCTTGCCCGCGATCTCCTCGCGGTACTTCGTCTTGAGACGCGGAGTGGTGGTGGTAGCCATCAGATGTCCTCACCCGTCCGCTTGGCAACGCGGATCTTGTTGCCCTCGTCGTCGAAGCGGTAACCGACGCGGGTCACGACCTTCTTGCCGTCCTTCTCCACGACCAGCTGCACGTTGGAGACGTGGATCGGCGCCTCGGTGGTGACGATGCCACCGGCCTGCGAACCGCGAGCGGTCGGACCGGCCTTGGTGTGCTTCTTGACCCGGTTGACACCCTCGACCAGGACACGGTCCTCGCGGGGGAAGGCCGCGATGACCTTGCCCTGCTTGCCCTTGTCCTTACCGGTGATGACCTGGACCAGGTCGCCCTTCTTGATCTTCATGCTTACAGCACCTCCGGCGCGAGCGAGATGATCTTCATGAACTTCTTCTCGCGCAGCTCACGGCCGACCGGGCCGAAGATGCGGGTGCCACGAGGGTCGCCGTCGTTCTTCAGAATGACGGCGGCGTTCTCGTCGAAGCGGATGTACGAGCCGTCCGGACGGCGGCGCTCCTTGACGGTGCGAACGATGACCGCCTTGACGACGTCACCCTTCTTCACGTTGCCACCGGGGATCGCGTCCTTGACGGTGGCGACGATGACGTCACCGATGCCCGCGTAGCGGCGACCGGAGCCACCGAGCACACGGATGCAAAGGATTTCCTTCGCACCAGTGTTGTCGGCGACGCGCAGTCGCGACTCCTGCTGGATCACGTCTATCTCCTGTTTGTCTGCCGGTTCCCGGCAGGGGCCGCCTCGTCACGAGGGGAGCCCCTGCCGAGCCTGGCGGAACTGACCTGCGGGTTTGCCCCGCAGGAATTACTTGGCCTTCTCGAGGATCTCGACGACGCGCCAGTGCTTCGTCGCGGACAGCGGCCGGGTCTCCATGAGGAGGACACGGTCGCCGACGCCGGCGGCGTTCTGCTCGTCGTGCGCCTTGAGCTTGCTCGTGCTGCGGATGACCTTGCCGTACAGGGCGTGCTTCTTTCGGTCCTCGACGGCGACGACGACGGTCTTGTCCATCTTGTCGCTGACGACGATGCCCTCACGGGTCTTGCGGAAGCCCCGCGCCTCAGTGTTCGTCTCAGTCACGTTGTTCTCGCTCATCAGGCGTTCTCCACCGTTTCGATGCCCAGCTCACGCTCGCGCATCAGGGTGTAGATCCGCGCGATGTCCTTGCGGACCGCCTTCAGACGGCCATGGTTCTCAAGCTGTCCGGTCGCCGCCTGGAAGCGGAGGTTGAACAGCTCTTCCTTGGCCTCGCGGAGCTTCGCCAGAAGCTCCTCGTTGCCCAGCTCGCGCAGCTCGGACGCCTTGGTACCGGCCGACATCACGCTTCACCTGCCTCGCGCTTGACGATCCGGCACTTCATCGGCAGCTTGTGGGCGGCGCGAGTCAGAGCCTCACGGGCGATCTTCTCGTTGGGGTACGACAGCTCGAACATCACGCGTCCGGGCTTGACGTTGGCAATCCACCACTCCGGAGAACCCTTACCGGAACCCATGCGGGTCTCGGCAGGCTTCTTGGTGAGGGGACGGTCCGGGTAGATGTTGATCCAGACCTTGCCACCACGCTTGATGTGACGCGTCATGGCGATACGAGCGGCCTCGATCTGACGGTTCGTCACATACGCCGGGGTGAGCGCCTGGATGCCGTACTCGCCGAACGCAACCGTCGTGCCACCCTTGGCAGCGCCGCTGCGCTTGGGGTGGTGCTGCTTGCGGTGCTTGACCCTACGGGGGATCAGCATGTCGGTCAGGCCTCCGTTCCGGTGCTCTCAGCCGGAGCGGCGGGAGCCTCAGCCTTGGGGGCCTCGGCAGCAGCCTGCTGCGGCTTGCGACCGCGCCGCTCGCCACCACGGCCACCACGGGCCGGGCGGTCGGCACCGCCACCGCGGGCCGGGCGGTTACCCGCACGGGCGGCAGCGTTCTCGGCGCGGACCTCGGCGATGTTCTTGACGTCGCCCTTGTAGATCCAGACCTTCACACCGATGCGGCCGAAGGTCGTCTTGGCCTCGAAGAAGCCGTAGTCCACGTTCGCGCGGAGCGTGTGCAGGGGCACACGGCCCTCGCGGTAGAACTCCGAGCGGGACATCTCGGCGCCACCGAGGCGGCCACCGCACTGGATCTTGATGCCCTTGGCGCCGGCCTTCATGGCGGACTGCATGCTCTTGCGCATGGCCCGACGGAAGGAGACGCGGGAGGAGAGCTGCTCGGCGACGGCCTGGGCAACCAGCTGAGCATCGGTCTCGGGGTTCTTGACCTCGAGGATGTTCAGCTGGACCTGCTTGCCCGTGAGCTTCTCGAGGTCACCGCGGATGCGGTCGGCCTCGGCGCCACGGCGGCCGATGACGATGCCCGGACGAGCGGTGTGGATGTCCACCCGCACGCGGTCACGGGTGCGCTCGATCTCCACCTTCGAGATACCGGCGCGCTCCATGCCGGACGTCATCATCCGACGGATGGCGACGTCTTCCTTGACGTAGTCCTTGTACAGCTTGTCGGCGTACCAGCGGGACTTGAAGTCCGTGGTGACACCGAGCCGGAACCCATGCGGGTTAACCTTCTGGCCCATTACCGGGTTCCTTCCTTGCTGCTGACGACCACGGTGATGTGGCTGGTCCGCTTGCGGATCCGGTAGGCACGGCCCTGGGCACGCGGACGGAACCGCTTCAGGGTCGGACCCTCGTCGACGTACGCCTCGCTGATGAACAGCGAAGTGGCGTCCGGGTGGTCGTAGTTGTGCGCGGCGTTGGCGATGGCGCTGTCGAGCACCTTGCCGACGGGCACGGAGGCTGCCTGCGGAGCGAATCGCAGAACAGCCTGAGCCTCCGTGGCGTCCATGCCACGGATAAGGTCCACCACGCGGCGGGCCTTCATGGGCGTGACGCGGATGTACCGCGCCTGGGCCCTGGCTTCCATGGTTGTCCCTCTCAGTTACTTACGTGTCTGAATGCGATCCGCTACTAGCGGCGCTTCGACTTCCGGTCGTCCTTGACGTGGCCCCGGAAGGTGCGCGTCGGCGAGAACTCGCCGAGCTTGTGGCCGACCATCGACTCGGTGACGAACACCGGGATGTGGGTCTTGCCGTTGTGCACCGCGAGCGTGTGGCCGAGCATGGCCGGCACGATCATGGAGCGACGGGACCAGGTCTTGATGACGTTCTTGGTGCCGGCTTCGTTCTGGGCGTCCACCTTCTTGATCAGGTGGTCGTCGACGAAGGGCCCCTTCTTGAGACTGCGCGGCATCTAAACCCGCTCCTAGCGCTTCTTGTTCGTCTTGCGGCGGCGGACGATGTACTTGTTCGACGCCTTCTTGGGCGAACGAGTACGACCTTCCTTCTGACCCCAGGGGCTGACCGGGTGGCGACCACCGGAGGTCTTGCCCTCACCACCACCGTGGGGGTGGTCAACCGGGTTCATCGCCACACCGCGAACGGTCGGGCGGACGCCCAGCCAGCGCTTGCGGCCGGCCTTGCCCCAGTTGATGTTGCTCTGCTCGGCGTTGCCGACCTCGCCGACGGTGGCGCGGCAGCGCACGTCGACCAGGCGGATCTCACCGGACGGCATGCGGAGGTGGGCGTAGGCGCCCTCCTTCGCGAGCAGCTGCACGGAGGCACCGGCGGAGCGGGCGAACTTGGCACCGCCGCCCGGACGGAGCTCGATCGCGTGCAGCGTCGTACCGACCGGGATGTTGCGGAGGGCCAGGTTGTTGCCCGGCTTGATGTCGGCCCCGGGACCGTTCTCGACGCGGTCACCCTGCTGCAGGTTGCGCGGGGCGAGGATGTAGCGCTTCTCGCCGTCGGCGTAGTGCAGCAGCGCGATGCGCGCGGTGCGGTTGGGGTCGTACTCGATGTGCGCGACCTTCGCCGGCACGCCGTCCTTGTCGTGACGACGGAAGTCGATCACGCGGTAGGCGCGCTTGTGGCCACCGCCCTGGTGGCGGACGGTCACACGACCGGAGTTGTTACGGCCACCCTTGCTGTGCAGGGGGCGGACCAACGACTTCTCCGGCGTGGACCGCGTGACCTCGACGAAGTCGGCGACGCTGGAGCCACGGCGGCCCGGCGTAGTCGGCTTGTACTTGCGGATTCCCATTTCTCAGTCCTCGTCCGATATCGGACGATCCGGACCGCCCTTAGGCGGTCGGACCGCCGAAGATGTCGATACGGTCGCCCTCGGCGAGGGTCACGATCGCGCGCTTGGTGGCGGAGCGCTGGCCGAAGCCCGTGCGGGTCCGCTTGCGCTTGCCCTGGCGGTTGATCGTGTTGACCCCGGTGACCTTGACCGAGAAGACCGCCTGGACGGCCTGCTTGATCTGGGTCTTGTTGGCGTTCGGGTCGACGATGAACGTGTACTTGTTCTCGTCGAGGAGCGCGTAGCTCTTCTCCGACACGACCGGCTTGATCAGGACGTCACGGGGGTCCGTGTACGCCTTGCTCGCCGGGGTGACGACGGTGTTCTTGCCCTCGGTGGCGTGGCGACGCGCCTTGGCGACGCGCGCGGCCTTGGCGGCCTTCGCAGCCTTGGAGGCAATGCTCGGGTGACGCGTAGCCATCAGGCCTCGCTCCCTTCGGTGTCGTTGGCCTTGTTCGGGCCGGACACGAAGGACTCAAGGGCGGCCTGGGTGAAGACCACATCGTCCGAGACGATCACGTCGTACGTGTTCAGCTGGCCCGGCTCCAGGATGTGGACCTGGGGCAGGTTGCGGGCGGAGAGCCACGCGGCCTCGTCGGCGCGGTCGACGACCAGGAGCAGGTTCTTGCGCTCCGAGATCTTGCCGAACAGCGACTTGGCGGCCTTGGTGGACGGGGTCTCGCCCTCGATCACGCCGGTGACGACGTGGATGCGGTTGTGGCGGGCCCGGTCGGTGAGGGCGTGGCGCAGGGCCGCGGCCTTCATCTTCTTCGGGGTCCGCTGCGAGTAGTCACGCGGCACGGGACCGTGCACGACGCCACCACCGGCGAACTGCGGCGCGCGGGTCGAGCCCTGACGGGCGCGGCCGGTGCCCTTCTGCCGGTAAGGCTTCTTACCGCCACCACGGACTTCACCGCGGGTCTTGGTCTTGTGCGTGCCCTGGCGGGCAGCAGCGTTCTGCGCGACGACGACCTGGTGGATCAGCGGGATGCTGACCTTCTCCACGCCGAAGATCTCCGCGGGGAGTTCGACGCTTCCGGTCTTCTCGCCGGCAGGCGAAAGGATGTCAACAGTGCTCATCGGTACCTCAGGCCCCCTTGGCCGCGGTGCGGACCAGGACGAGGCCGCCGTTCGGACCGGGAACCGCGCCCTTGATGAGCAGCAGACCCTTCTCCGCGTCAACGGCGTGGACGGTCAGGTTCTGGGTGGTGACCCGCTCGTTGCCCATGCGACCCGCCATGCGGAGGCCCTTGAACACACGGCCCGGGGTGGCGCAGCCACCGATGGAACCGGGGGAGCGGTGCTTGCGCTGGGTACCGTGCCCGGCGCCGAGGCCACGGAAGTTGTGGCGCTTCATGACACCGGCGAAGCCCTTGCCCTTGCTCTTGCCGGTGACGTCGACCTTGACGCCGGCCTCGAACACCTCGGCGGTGATCTCCTGGCCGAGCGTGTACTCGGAGGCGTCCGCGGTGCGGATCTCGACGAGGTGGCGACGGGGGGTGACGTCGGCCTTGGCGAAGTGGCCCTTGAGGGGCTTGTTCACCTTGCGCGGGTCGATCTCGCCGAAGGCGATCTGGACCGACTCGTAGCCGTCGGCGTCGTTCGTACGGACCTGGGTGACGACGTTCGGGCCGGCCTTGACGACGGTGACCGGAACAACGCGGTTGTTCTCGTCCCACACCTGCGTCATGCCGAGCTTCTCGCCCAGGATGCCCTTGATCTGCTTGGTCATTCTCAGCTCACCGACCCTCAGAGCTTGATCTCGATGTCGACACCGGCCGGGAGGTCGAGTCGCATCAGAGAGTCAACGGTCTTGGGGGTGGGGTCGAGAATGTCGATCAGGCGCTTGTGCGTGCGCATCTCGAAGTGCTCGCGCGAGTCCTTGTACTTGTGCGGCGACTTGATGACGCAGTACACGTTCTTCTCAGTGGGCAGCGGCACCGGGCCCGCGACCGACGCACCAGTGCGGGTCACCGTCTCGACGATCTTCTTCGCCGAGGAGTCGATGACCTCGTGGTCGTAGGCCTTGAGCCGGATGCGGATCTTCTGTCCCGCCATGGCTACTCAGTAGTCCTTTGTCTCGTTATAACGCTCTGGAACCCGGTGTTCCTTCACCCGATCCTCCGACCCACGCGGTCGGGCGTGTCGTGCTGTCACTGACACAGATGCCCCTTGTTCGAACATCCCTGCCGGGAAGCACGGCCCTTCCGGAACCGCAAGCCGGGGACGAAAGGCCCACCGGGTGCCTGGTCAGCGCCGCACTGACACTTCCCGAAAGATTCCCGTACGTCCGCCCCAGCGCTGCCATCAGGCAGTTAGGGCGACGAGTACTGTGGGACTCGCTTCCGGTCCTCCCGGCGGGAGGCGCGCAGCATCAACACTCGACCGAGCAACCCCGCTAGTCTGCCATACGGCCCACCAGCTCCGCCAATCGAGCCGGAGAGATTACCCCGAGAGTGACAGAGGTCAAACCCTGCCCACACCGGGCGCCCCTTTCCCCCCTGCTCGGCCTCGCGTAATCCGCTCGCCCGCCGCCACCCCCGCTCCTACGCTGATCAGGTACGACGGCTGTCACGGGGGAACGTTCATCATGCGTACGCACTATCCACGGACCCGGCATCTGCCCTGGTCCCCCGGCGCGACCGCCGATGACCTCCGGGTCACCGACCTGTCCGGGCTGCATGGCCGCGAGGTCGTGGTCACCGAGAAGCTCGACGGGGAGAACACCACGCTGTACGCCGACGGGCTGCATGCCCGGTCGCTGGATTCCGCGCATCATCCGTCGCGTACCTGGGTCAAGGCGCTCCAGGCGCGGATCGGGCATGCGATACCGGAGGGCTGGCGGGTGTGCGGGGAGAACATGTTCGCCCGGCACTCGATCGCGTACGAGGACCTGGAGAGCTGGTTCTACGGCTTCTCCGTGTGGGACGGGGACGGGCGCTGCCTGGACTGGGACCGGACGGTCGCGTTTCTGCGCGGGCTCGGGGTTCCCGTGCCGCGTGTGCTGTGGCGGGGCGTGTTCGACGAGCGGGCGTTGCGGGCGTTGTCACTGCGGCTGGATCGGGTGCGGCAGGAGGGGTACGTCGTCCGCGTCGTGGGCGGGTTCGGCGCGGAGGAGTTCGGGGCGCGGGTGGCCAAGTGGGTGCGGGCCGGGCACGTACGGACGGACACGCACTGGATGCACGCGGCCGTCGTCGAGAACGGGCTCGGACCGCGGGCCGCGCTGTGGGCGGTGCGTTCGGGTGCGACCGGGGACGGGGCGGCGCTGGCGGAGGCCGTCGGGCTGCCCGGTGAGGGGGATCGGGAGGCCGTCGCCCACTTCGACGCGGCGGGGCCGACCGGGGACGACCGGCTCGTCGGCGTACTGGCCGCGCTGTTGCGGGGAGGCCGGAGGGCTCGGGTCGCGGCCCGGCTGGCCGGGGTCATCGGGATGCCGCTCGCCCGCCGGGTAGCCGACCTCGTCGGGCTGCACCCGGCGCTGCACCGGCCGTACCCGGACGAGGAGCGGCGGGCCGGACTGGTGCGGATGTCGTACGCCGTCGACCTCGGTCTGCTGCACGCGGTCGCCCGGGCCACGGCGGTGACGGACGAGGCGCGCGAGCAGGTGGAGTGGTCCGCGCTGCACGCCGAGGACGTGCGGGGCCTGGACGAGGGGGCCTTGCGGGAAGCGTTCGCCGATCTGCCGGCCGACGCGGCCGTCCGTTGCCGGGCCGAGGCACGGGAGGCGTGCGCGCGGGGGCGCGTCGGCGGTGTCGACGAGGCCGTCGCCGCGACCTGGCGGTGGCGGTCGGGCGATTTCCCGAGGCTGATCCAGACGGTCGGTCCGGCGGGCAGCGGCAAGAGCACCTTCGCCCGGGGGCTCGCGGGTGTGGACGCGTACGTCTCGTTGGACGATCTGCGCGAGGCGCGTGGCTCGCGTGCCGACCAGCGGGCCAACGCGGAGGTCCTGCGCGAAGGGCTCGACCTGCTGGGCGAGGCGCTGGCCACCGGTCGCACGGTGGTGTGGGACGCCACCTCCCTCAACAAGCAGCAGCGCTCGCTGGTGCACGCGGTCGCCCACCGCCGCGACGCCCTGATCACCCACGCCGTGGTCCTGGTGGACGAGGACGAGCTGATACGGCGCAACGCCCGCCGCGAGCACCCGGTGCCGCCCGACGTGCTCACCGCCCAGCTGCGCCGCTTCGGGCCGCCGTATCCGGGCGACGCGCATCGCACCTGGTACGTCGGGGCGAGCGGGACCATAGAGGAAGAGGTCTGAGGAACGGTGCGTACGAGCGAGGAGATCTACCACCGGGTGCGCTGGGACGCGCGCTTCGACCCGGCCCGTTTCGTGCTGGGTGTGCTGCAGCGCAACGCCGCGCCCAAGCGGGTGCCGCTGCCCGCGTTCGTGCCGGGCGGCGAGATCCCGTGGCACCGGGTGCTGTTCTTCGAGGCGGACGGCGAGGTGGTGTGGGACCGGGCCACGGGCGTGGACCGGATCGACGCGACGGAGGCGGGCCGCGTACAGGAGGCCCGGCTGCTTCGCGCGCCGTTCTTCACGGCTCGTACGCCGTACGCGTGGGGCGGGGAGGCCTGGATGCCCTCGGCTCGTGCGCCGCGCGGGGCGGCGCCCGGCTCCGGCGGTGCCGGTTCCGGCTGTGTGCGGGTGCTGACCTGGAACACCCTCTGGGACCGTTACGACGCCGACCGCATCGACAGCGCCCAGCGCAGGCCGCTGCTGCTGCGGGCCCTGCGGGACGCCGACGTGGACGTGATCGCGTTGCAGGAGGTCGAGGCGGAACTCCTGGTCATGCTGTTGCGCGAGCCCTGGGTGCGGGCGGGCTGGACGCTGGCCACGGACCCTCGGGCGCGGGACGTGGACGAGTGCGGTCTGCTGCTGCTGAGCCGGCTGCCGGTCCGCGAGGCCGCGTTCCACGAGCTGGGGCCGCACAAGGCGGTGACCGCGGTGGTCGTGGAGACGGGAGTACGGCCCCTCGTGGTCGCGGCGACCCACCTGAGCAGCGACCACTCCGAGAACGGCGCCGGTCGACGCGATGCGGAACTCGCCCGTGTCGCCGAGGGGTTGGCCGGCCTGGACGCGGAAGTGATCCTGCTGGGCGACTTCAACGACGGCGGCGACACCCCCCAGTTGACGCTCGGCATGCGGGACGCGTGGAGCGAGACGCACGGCCCGGACGACACGACGCCGACCTTCGATCCGGGCGCCAACCCGCTGGCCGCGGTCTCGTCCCTGACGGGGCGGGCGTCGAGGCTGGACCGGGTGCTGGTGCGCGGGGAGGAGCTGCGGGTACGGCGGGCCGACCTGTACGGGGAGGTGCCGACGGCTGAAGGGCTGTACATCTCTGATCACTACGGAGTGCGGGCGGAGGTGGCTCTGGAAGGCCCGGGGGTCGACGGGCGGGAAGCTGCCGTCCTCGACGGACTCGATCGTCTCGACGTACGCCCGACGCCCCGTACGGCACTGGCGTGGCTCCCTCCCGAGGAGCTGTGGCCTCCGCTGCAGGACATCCGCCGGGTCCACGACCCGCAGATCCACCGCTGGCCCCCACATGTGAACGTGCTCTTCGGCTTCGTACCGGAACACACCTTCGAACAGGCGGCATCCGTCTTCGCGACGGCCACGACGGCCCCCTTCGACGCCCGGTTGGAGGGCGTGAACTGGTTCGGCCATCGGGACGACGCGACGGTCTGGCTCGACCCGGCGGCCGGCGGTGAGGAGCCATGGGCCGAACTGCACCGCATGCTGCTGCACGCCTTCCCTCGCTGCCGGGGCCGCCACGAGGGGTTCACCCCCCATTTGAGCCTGGGCCGGACCACCGACCCGAACACCCTGGCCGCCACCTGCGAGGCCCGGCTCACCCCCATGCGGGTCAGGATCGGCGAGCTGGCGCTGCTGTCGCGGCGCGGGGACGAGCCGATGCGGGTGCGGGGGACGGTGACGCTGGGGACGGGCGAGGTGCGGTGGAGGGAGGAGACCGCAGCGCGGTACGAGGGCGGGTTCGAGGTCGCAGATGACGACGGCGATGGGGCCGCCGACCGGATCACGCGCCGTATCGCTGCCGCGTTCCCCGACGGTGTCGTGCACGTCGTCGGCTCCCGGCGCATGGGCTGCGCACTGCCGGGTGCGGACCTGGACCTGGTGGCGGCGCTCCCCGGCACGGTCGAACTCGCCGCCGTACAGACCGAGTTGGCCAAGGCCCTCCCAGAGGCGACCGACGTACGGGAGGTGGTCGGGGCGCGCGTACCCGGCCTGCGGTTGTGGCTGGACGGGCTGGACGTGGACGTGGTCGTCGTGGCCACCGGATCGATGGACCCCGCCGAGGCGGTGAACCGCCGGGCCGAACTGGGCGAGGCGGCGGCGATCGCGCTCAGCGCGGTGAGCGACGCCGACGCGGTGCTCGCGGCGGCGGGCGCCCATGGCCCGGCCTTCACCCGGCTGGCCAGGCAGGTCAAGGCCTGGGCGAGGGCGCGCGGCCTGGATTCGGCGCCGTTCGGTGGGCTGCCGGGCCTGGCCTGGTCCGTACTGGCGGCCCGCACGGCGAGCGAGGCGGGCAGTCTGCCGCCGACCGATCTGCTACGGCACTTCTTCGCGACGTGGGCGGCGTGGGACTGGCGCGCCCCGGTGACACCCACGGGCGAACCGCCCCGGGATCTCCCCCTCACCATCACGACCCCGTCCGCCCCGGTACGCCCGTGCACGGACCAGGTGACGCCGGGCATGCGCGATCTGGTCACCCAAGAGCTTTTCCGCGCCTGGGAGTTGCTGGAAGAGAAGGACACGTCCCCCTGGACCGAACTCCTCGCCCCTCCCCCGCTCCACCGCCGTCACGCCGCCTGGGCGATCGTGACGGTGGGCGGGGGCGCGGACGAGGGCCGGGTACGGGGCAGGATGCGGGCCTTGATCACCGACCTCGCGGAGTCGGCACCCGACTGCCACGCCTGGCCCCGCCCCTTCACCACGGCCCCCGCCCGCTACGCCATCGGCCTGGGCGCCACCCCACCGGCCGCCGACGCCCTGAAGGCCGTGGCGGAACGCCGGCTACGCGGCCTGGCGGGCGTCACGTTGACGTGGGCGGAGGGGGGCGAGGTCCCGACCCTGTACTGAGTCAGCCGTAGGTCAGAGCACGTCGACGTAGTCCGCCGCGCTGGTCGCCCTGCCGGTCGTCGAGTTGCCGTAGTACACCCAGCGGTAGGAACCGTCGGTGGAGGCGGTGACGGTCGTCTTGAGGCCGCCGGTGCTGCTGGTGGTGACCTTCTTGACCGTCGTGAAGGTGTCGGTGCCCTTGGCGCGGAACTGGAGGCTGACCGTGCGGCCGCCGTAGGCGTCGTACGTCTTGGTGCTCCAGTTCGCCCGGGTCAGCTTGCCCGTGACGGTGATCGTCCTGCCCTTGGCGACCGGCTCCGGCGAGGCGTTGACGGTGGCCTTGGCCGCGCGCTTGAGCTGGGCGGTCTTGGACCGTGTCTCGAGTTCCTCGGTCTTCAGACCGCCGTCGGCCTTCCACAGCCGCAGCGAGACGCCGACCTTCCACGTCGTGGCGTCACTGTTGGAGTCGACGTGCTCCTGGCTCGGGTGCGGGTCGATGTAGAGGTTTCCCTCGCAGCGAGCGTGCTTGGAGTCGATCTCGTAGCAGGTGTAGCTGCCCGGTTGGATGAAGTTCTCTCCGGTGTCGGCCGCCGTCGTGATGGTGCCGCGGTAGAGGAAGGGGTACGCGTCGTAGCGGGACGGGTCAGCGGTGCTGTACCCGGTCGGAAGAGCGATGTTGAAGGAGATGGGCGGCTCCACCACCTGCGACGTGCCGACCACGATCGGCTTGCCCTTGTTGATGACGATGTCCGACACAGTGATACCGGTGTCCGCCGCGTTGGCCGCCGGGGCGTTCAGCACCGAAAGGGCCAACGCCCCCACGAGCGCCGCCACGGACACGGTTCGTCTGCCAGCGTTCATTCACACCTCGCGCATAGGTTGCGGGATACGAAACGCCGCAGCCTAACAATGGCGTGATCACCTCACGCACGCGAGGCGTACGAGACGAAGTGGGCCCAGGTGGCGGGGGTGAAGGTGAGGCGAGGTGACTCCCGCGAGGGGAGAGCCCGCGCACGGATGGTTCCCTACCGCGGCTCAGGGACTCGGAGCTGCCTCGGATCGGACACCGGTCGGCAGCTGAACGCACCGTCGGAGCGCCCCACGGCCGTGACGTCGCGCAACCCGCCCACCCCCAGCAGACGTTCGAGCTGCTGCCGCCACACCATGGTGCCGCCGGGCCGAGGGCCGGGCCGAGGGCCGGACCGAGGACATCCTGCGGCTTTTGGACCGTCGCGGCATCGACGTCTCCAACGACGCTCGCGAGCGCGTCACCTCATGCGATGACCTGGAGACACTGAGTCGCTGGTTCGATCGGGCCATTACGGCCACCTCCACAGCGGAACTCCTCGCCGAGGAGTGAGCCACGCCGGGAGGGGCGAGCGACAGCCAGCCCCTCCCCGCCCTGCCGCCGTCGGCCTCACCGCCCCGCCGCCAACCCCTCCCGCAGCTCCCCATACGCCGGCTTCCGCCCGTACTCCTCGTCCATCGGCGTAGCCGCGCCCTGCCCTTCGAAGACACCCGGCACCCACGAGTACTTGTCCGTGTACCCCCACACCGTGAAGGACTTGCAGCTGCGGGCTCCCAGGCACGCGTCCAGCAGCCGTCGGAAGTACGACGCCTGGGTGGCCGACTTCTCCTCGTCCACCGGCAGGATCATCCGCACGTCGACCTCGGTGAACGCGGTCTGCATGCCCAGCGCCTCGAAGCGGGCGAGGTTCTCGGCGACCTGCCCCGGGAAGCCGTACTGGATCGCCAGGTGGCCCTGGATGCCGAAGCCCTGCACGGGGACGCCCACGGCCTTCAACTCCTTCACCAGTTCGTAGTACGCCGTGGACTTCGCGTTGACGCCCTCGACGTTGTAGTCGTTGAGGAAGAGCTTGGCCTTGGGGTCGGCGGCGTGGGCCCAGCGGAAGGCGTCGGCTATGTAGGAGGGACCGAGCTGTTGCAGCCAGATCGAGTTCCGCAGGCTGCCGTCCTCCTCGAAGACCTCGTTCACCACGTCCCACTGCTGGATCCTGCCCTTGTACCGCTTCACCTCGGTGGTGATGTGGTTCCGCAGGATGCCGCGCAGTTCCGTCGCATCGATCGAGCCGTCCGCCACACCTGTCGTCAGCCAGCCCGGCAGCTGGCTGTGCCAGACCAGGGTGTGGCCCCGGACCACCTGTCCGTGCGCGTGGGCGTAGCGAACCAGGTCGTCGGCCGGTTTCCAGTCGTAGACCCCGCGCTGCGGCTCCACCGACTCCCACTTCATGACGTTTTCGGCGGTCACGGAGTTGAACTCGCGGGCCGTCGTTCTGCGGTACGTCCTGTCGTCCGCGAGCGCCGCCATGTCGACGGCCGTGCCGAT
Source organism: Streptomyces capitiformicae (assembly GCF_002214185.1). Taxonomy (NCBI): domain Bacteria; kingdom Bacillati; phylum Actinomycetota; class Actinomycetes; order Kitasatosporales; family Streptomycetaceae; genus Streptomyces; species Streptomyces capitiformicae. Next base: position 7,483,128 of record NZ_CP022161.1, read on the forward strand.
ACGTACGCCGGCCCGTTCGGCGAGCGCCCTCAACGACGGGTTGTGCGCCGAAGCCGGCTGCACAGCCACACCCGTGGCCAGGAGCGCACCGCTCAGCAAAGTAAGCATGGGCATGCGGAAGCGGTTCGAGTGCTTCATGTGCGGGTCCCTTCTCAGTTCTCGGCAGTCAGCGATCAGCGAATGCGGTGGCTCTCCAGCGGCCCCAGATACGTCGGCTCCAGCCCACCTGTGTCGATCACCAGGCGCTGTAACACCACCGTCGGGTCGACCATCCAGAACCTCAGGCGGTGCACCCCGGCCGCACGAACCACATGCCTGGTCGACGTCACATTCACGTTGTCCGAGGTGCTGCGCGCCCACTGCTTGTTCATCAGCCCGTCGTCGGCGCCTGTGACGGCGTTGATGTCGACCGTCTGCGGGGCGTCGTCACCGAAGGACACCGCATACCGCAGGCCGCCCGTCGCGAGCGCCGGGTTCCGTGGCGAGACATACGCCCAGACCGTCACCTCCCCCGTTGACAGCAGGCTGACCTCGTACTCCAGCCGCGGCCCGGCCCCACCCGGCGTCTGCCGCGAGGCCGTCACCGGCCACGGGGTCATCCCCGCCCCGGTACGACCGATCCGCTCGATCCGCCGCCAGCCGACCCCCTTGGCGCCCACCGCCCGCACGTGGTGCTCCGCGTCGATCGCCACGTAGCCGCCCGCCTCGACGAAGCCCTTCAGCCCTCTCCCCGACGGCTTCTCCGCGACGGCCCTCACCACCACCGACGCGCCCGCTCCGCTCACCGTCAACGAACCCTCAGCCCGGTCACCACCCCCCGGCACCCGCCTCCAATCCACCCGCACCCCCACCCGCACCTGTTCATCGACCCGCCCCCGCGACCGCTCCACCACCAGCCACGGCACCGACGACTCGATCCGGTACGAGAAGGGCGTACGCCCCCGGTTGAAGATCTCGACATACTGCTGAGGCCGGGTCTGATACGGGCTGAACACCGGCAGCACCGCCTCCCCGGAAGCACCGCCGGGCCACCACTGCCCCGAGTCCTCGGAACCGTCCACCGCCACCCCCAGCTCCGCGGCCTCCGGCACCTCGATCCGCCGTACCTTGGGGAAGATCTCGTCCGGCAGCGCCACGTGATCCTTCTCGGGCTGCTGCCATCCGGCATTGGGGCCGTACCGCTCCACATCCCCGTACCCGATGTGCGGTTGCGTCTGGAAACCCCGCCACTTCCCGCCCGCGACCTGGACATTGAAGCGATCCGCCAGCGCGAAGTCCCGCTCCAGCCCCGCCTCCGCCTCCGCCGCACAGCGATTCGTCGCCGCCCGCCCCTGCCCGGCGTACAGCAGGTTCTTGAACTCGGCCTCCCGCAACCCGTACAGGTTCGCCGTCGCCGACACCTCGTACCCGACCAGCTCGAACCACGCGTCCTGCACCCTCGCAGGCAGCCGCCGCCCCACCCGCTCGGCCCGCTTCGCCAGCGCCCCCCACTCCTCCGTGACCCGCTCCAGCTCCCGGTGGCCGAAGTAGAAGGGCGTCTCCTGGTCGTCGTAGACGATCGCGCCCTCGTCCTTCGTCGGGTCCTTCGCCGCGTCCACGGTGATCCGCCGGTTCAGCAACTCGGGCTTACGACGGGCCTGAAGCTGTCCGTACGCGCTCAGCACCCCGGCGATCTCCGCGGCGGCCCCCGCCCCGAAGTTCTGCCGCGCGAACCCCCGCTCCCACTCCTCCAGCTGCTCCAGTCCCCAACGCCCCGGACTCCAGGCGTAGTTCAGGAAGAACTCGGTCGGCAGCTCGTTCCCCTTCAGGTCGCCGACGTTCGCCACCCACAGTCCGTGATTGCCATACGCATCCGCCTCGTGCAGCTGCTCCCACAGATTCGCGAGGTTCGCCGTGTCGACCCACTTGTAGTTGCGCCCGACCCCGACATAGTCGAAGTGGTAGTACAACCCGTAACCCCCACGTCGTACGGGCTCCCCCGGGTCCGGGTGCTTACGGATGTTCCCCCAGTTGTCGTCCGTGAGGACGACGGTCACATCGTCCGGCGCCCGCATGCCCCGGTCCCAGTACCGCTGGACCTCCTTGTACAGGGTCCACACCTGCGGGGTCTCCTCCACCGGTTTCCCGGTCACCTCCGCGATGATCCGGCGCTGGGTCTCGATGATCTCCGTCATCAGTTCGATGCCGTCGCCGTCCGGCAGGCTCGTGTCGCCGTTCCCCCGCATACCGAGCGTGACGACGCCCTCGAAGCCCTCGTCCACCATTCGACGGATGCCGTCGCGCCAGTACGCCTTGATGGCTTCGGCGTTCCGCCGGTACGACCACTCCCCCGTGCCCCCGTAGGGGTCGCGCCCGGGGGTCACCACATTCCCGGCGCTGTCCCGCACCGCCGGCACCGCATGCCGGTTCCACTCCTCGATCCCCCGCATCATGGGCGCCTCATGAGACGTGCCCATGACAATGCCGTACTCCGAGGCCCGCTTGTGGTTCTCCGGATCGTCCTCGGCGAAGGCCCGCCCCCACACCGCCGGCCAGACATAGTTGCCCTTCAGCCGGAGCAGCACCTCGAAGACCCTGGCCCAGAAGTCCGCGTTGAAGCCACCGGGATACCCGGGCGCCTTCCCGGGGCCGAAGAACGCCGGGGCCCACGTCCCCAGCGCCGGGTTCTCGTCGTTGATGAAGATCCCCCGGAACTTCACGGCCGGCGTGCCCTGGCTGAACCGCCCCGGCAGCACGTACACCTGGTCCCGGTGCACCGGCGGCACATCGTCCCACCAGTACCAGGGCGAGACCCCGATGCCGTACGAGACGTCGTACGCCCCGAAGATCGTGCCCCGCGGATCGCTGCCCGCGACGACGAACGCCCGCTCGACCCCGGGCATCGGCCGCTCGACGACCGTCTGCAGCGAGGTCTCCCACTTCCCCCGCACCCCGCGGACGTCCAGCTTCCCCGACGCCACCAGTGCGTCGATCAGCGGACTCCGCCCGATGGTCCCCACCAGGACCACTTCCCGCGCGACCGCACTCCCCGGCCGTACCCCCGTCACCCGCTCGATGTCGTCCCGGAGATCCCCTGCGACCCGTACGACTCCGGGGTGATCCTCGGGGCTGACGACCACCGGCACCCCGACCAGCGACATGGCCCCGCCGTTGAAGGAGATGTAGGCACCGGGGTCCGTGGGACGGGTCGCACCGCCCCCGGCAGCCCACGCCATCCCGCCGGACAGCACCGGTAACGCGGCGAGACCGGCACCGAGCACGGTTCTGCGGCCCACGTACCCCTCCATGGCACATCCCTCCACCCCGAATTTGGTCAGCGGCATGACAAATAGTGGAGGGAGTGACCCATGAGGGGAATGGGTCGTCACCGTCGAATAGTTTCGGAGCGACGAAAGGGCCCGTACGACCGAAGTCGTACGGGCCCTCTCAGGTCAAGCGACCCTCAAGCGAGTGAACTCACTTGTTGATCTTGGTGACCTGGCCGGCGCCCACGGTCCGACCACCCTCACGGATGGCGAACTTCAGGCCCTCCTCCATGGCGATGGGCTGGATGAGCTCCACCTTCATCTCGGTGTTGTCGCCCGGCATGACCATCTCGGTGCCCTCGGGGAGGGTCACAACGCCCGTCACGTCCGTCGTACGGAAGTAGAACTGCGGACGGTAGTTGTTGAAGAACGGCGTGTGGCGGCCACCCTCGTCCTTGGACAGGATGTAGGCCTGGGCCTCGAACTCGGTGTGCGGGGTGACCGAACCGGGCTTGATGATGACCTGGCCGCGCTCGACGTCCTCGCGCTTGATGCCGCGGAGCAGCAGACCGACGTTCTCACCGGCCTGGCCCTCGTCGAGCAGCTTGCGGAACATCTCGATGCCGGTGACCGTGGTGGTGGTCTTCTCGGTCTTGATACCGATGATGTCGACGGTCTCGTTGACCTTGAGGACACCACGCTCGATACGACCGGTGACGACGGTGCCACGACCGGTGATCGTGAAGACGTCCTCGATCGGCATCAGGAACGGCTTGTCGACGTCGCGCTCCGGCTCCGGGATCGCGGTGTCGACGGCGGCCATCAGGTCCAGGACCGACTGGCCCCACTCCTTGTCGCCCTCGAGCGCCTTGAGCGCGGAGACCTTGACGACCGGAACGTCGTCGCCCGGGAACTCGTACTCGGAGAGCAGCTCACGGACCTCGAGCTCGACGAGCTCCAGGATCTCCTCGTCGTCCACCATGTCGGCCTTGTTCAGGGCGACGACGATGTACGGAACGCCGACCTGGCGGGCCAGGAGCACGTGCTCCTTGGTCTGCGGCATCGGGCCGTCGGTGGCGGCGACAACGAGGATGGCGCCGTCCATCTGCGCCGCACCCGTGATCATGTTCTTGATGTAGTCCGCGTGACCGGGGCAGTCGACGTGGGCGTAGTGACGGGTCTCCGTCTGGTACTCGACGTGCGCGATGGAGATGGTGATACCGCGCTGGCGCTCCTCGGGAGCCTTGTCGATCTGGTCGAACGCCGAGGCCTCGTTCAGGTCCGGGAACGCGTCGTGCAGCACCTTGGTAATGGCGGCCGTGAGGGTCGTCTTACCGTGGTCGATGTGACCGATGGTGCCGATGTTGACGTGCGGCTTAGTCCGCTCGAACTTCGCCTTCGCCACTGGGGTCCTCCTGTGGAGTGGTTCTGTACGCCTTACTTCATCGGCGCCAGGTGATCTTTGCTGGAAAGCCCGGGCCCCGGGGCAAACACTCGTGTTTGCGGGTGTTTGCCCCTCAAGGCTCCGGAGTCAAGCCTAAAGCGTGTGAACGCGGTGCGTTACTCGCCCTTGGCCTTCGCGATGATCTCCTCGGCGACGTTCCGCGGAACCTCGGCGTAGGAGTCGAACTGCATCGAGTAGCTCGCGCGACCCGACGTCTTGCTGCGGAGGTCTCCGACGTAGCCGAACATCTCCGAGAGGGGCACGAGACCCTTCACGACGCGGGCACCAGCCCGCTCCTCCATGGCCTGGATCTGGCCACGGCGGGAGTTGATGTCGCCGATGACCTCACCCATGTAGTCCTCGGGCGTGGTGACCTCGACGGCCATCATCGGCTCGAGCAGCACGGGGCTGGCCTTGCGTGCGGCCTCCTTGAAGGCCTGCGAACCGGCGATCTTGAACGCGAGCTCGGAGGAGTCGACCTCGTGGTAGCCACCGTCGATGAGCGTGACGCGGACGCCCGTCATCTCGTAGCCGGCGAGGACGCCGAACTGCATGGCCTCCTGCGCACCGGCGTCGACCGAAGGGATGTACTCCTTCGGGATGCGACCACCGGTCACCTTGTTCACGAACTCGTACGACGCGTCGCCGCCCTCGATCGGCTCGATCGCGATCTGCACCTTGGCGAACTGGCCGGTACCACCAGTCTGCTTCTTGTGCGTGTAGTCGACGCGCTCGACGGCCTTGCGGATCGTCTCGCGGTACGCGACCTGCGGCTTGCCGACGTTGGCCTCGACCTTGAACTCACGGCGCATACGGTCGACCAGCACCTCAAGGTGCAGCTCGCCCATACCACCGATGATGGTCTGGCCGGTCTCCTCGTCCGAGTGGACCTGGAAGGAGGGGTCCTCCTCCGCGAGACGCTGGATGGCGACACCCAGCTTCTCCTGGTCACCCTTGGACTTGGGCTCGATGGCGACCTGGATGACCGGCGCCGGGAAGTCCATGGACTCCAGGATCACCGGCTGCTTGTCGTCGCACAGCGTCTCACCGGTCGTGGTCTGCTTCAGACCCATGACGGCGATGATGTCGCCGGCGCCCACCGAGTCGATCTCCTCACGCTTGTTCGCGTGCATGCGGTAGATCTTGCCGATGCGCTCCTTCTTGCCCTTGACGGAGTTCAGCACGGCGGTGCCGGACTCCAGACGGCCCGAGTAGACCCGGACGAAGGTGAGCTTGCCGAGGTGCGGGTCGCTCATGATCTTGAACGCCAGCGCGGACAGCGGCTCGTCGTCGGACGGCTTGCGCTTGACGACCTCCTCCGGGGCGTCGACGGCGTGACCCTCGATGGCCTCGACGTCAAGCGGGGTGGGGAGGTAGCGCACGACCGCGTCGAGCAGGGGCTGGACGCCCTTGTTCTTGAACGCGGTGCCACAGAACACCGGGGTGACCGTGGTGTCGCTGGACTTGCCGGACGCGATGGTGATGCGACGGATCGCGGCGTACAGCTGCTCCTCGGTGGGCTCCTCGCCCTCCAGGTACAGCTCCATGATCTCTTCGTCGTTCTCCGCGACGGCCTCGATCAGCTTGCCGCGGTACTCCTCGGCAGCCTCGGTGTGCGTGGCCGGGATGTCGACGACGTCGTACATCTCGCCCTTGGCGGCCTCGGCGGACCACACGAGCGCCTTCATGCGGACCAGGTCCACGACGCCCTTGAAGTCGGCCTCGGCGCCGATCGGGAGCTGCATGACGAGCGGCTGGGCGCCCAGGCGGTCCGAGATCATGTCCACGCAGCGGTGGAACTCGGCGCCGGTGCGGTCCAGCTTGTTGACGAAGCAGATGCGCGGCACACCGTAACGGTCGGCCTGACGCCACACCGTCTCGGACTGGGGCTCCACGCCGGCAACGCCGTCGAACACCGTCACGGCGCCGTCGAGGACGCGGAGCGAACGCTCCACCTCGACGGTGAAGTCGACGTGACCCGGGGTGTCGATGATGTTGATGGTGTGGTCGACGCCCTCGAGCGGCCAGTGACAGGTGGTGGCAGCAGAGGTGATCGTGATGCCACGCTCCTGCTCCTGCTCCATCCAGTCCATGGTGGCAGCGCCGTCGTGGACCTCACCGATCTTGTAGCTGACGCCGGTGTAGAAGAGGATCCGCTCGGTGGTGGTCGTCTTGCCCGCGTCGATGTGGGCCATGATCCCGATGTTGCGGACCCTGGCCAGGTCAAGTGAAGTGGTAGCCATAAGGCTTCGGTCTTCTCTCGGTCTCGATGGGGTCTGCGACTACCAGCGGTAGTGCGCGAAGGCCTTGTTGGACTCGGCCATCTTGTGGGTGTCCTCGCGCTTCTTCACGGCCGCACCGAGGCCGTTCGAGGCGTCGAGAAGCTCGTTGAGCAGACGCTCGGTCATGGTCTTCTCGCGACGGGCGCGGGAGTAACCGACCAGCCAGCGCAGCGCCAGGGTGTTGGCGCGGCCGGGCTTGACCTCGACCGGCACCTGGTAGGTGGCGCCACCGACACGGCGGGACTTGACCTCGAGGGTCGGCTTGATGTTCTCGAGAGCGCGCTTCAGCGTGATGACCGGGTCGTTGCCGGTCTTGTCGCGCAGGCCCTCCATGGCGCCGTAGACGATGCGCTCGGCGGTGGAGCGCTTGCCGTTCAGCAGCACCTTGTTGATGAGCGACGTGACAAGAGGAGAACCGTAGACCGGGTCGATGATGACCGGGCGCTTCGGGGCGGGGCCCTTACGAGGCATTCTTACTTCTCCTTCTTGGCGCCGTAGCGGCTGCGGGCCTGCTTGCGGTTCTTGACACCCTGGGTGTCGAGCGAGCCACGGATGATCTTGTAGCGAACACCCGGCAGGTCCTTCACACGGCCACCACGCACGAGCACGATGGAGTGCTCCTGCAGGTTGTGTCCCTCACCCGGAATGTAAGCGGTGACCTCGATCCCGCTGGTCAGACGCACACGCGCGACCTTACGCAGGGCCGAGTTCGGCTTCTTCGGGGTGGTCGTGAACACACGCGTGCAGACGCCGCGACGCTGAGGGGAACCCTCAAGTGCGGGCGTCTTGTTCTTCTCGACCTTGTCCTGCCGGCCCTTGCGGACCAGCTGCTGGATCGTAGGCACTACTTCTCCGGTTTCTGTGTGCCGAATGGTGAAGCTAACCCGGAACATCGCCGACCCACGCGGTCGGGTGTGTCGAAGCTGCAAACTCCCGCCGCGAGGCAAAAGGGCGCAGATTACGGCGGCCGCTTACGGCTCCCCCTGTGCGGTTGAAGGCACGCACGGGAGCCAGGGCACACCCCAGGCACAAGGTCTGAGCGTACCTATCGCATTGCCTACGGTCAAAACAAATGGGCGTGCGGTGGTTTAAGGGCCGGGCGCCCAGGAGCGGCCGGCCCCCGCATCAGCTGCCCGAGGAGACTCCCGCGAGCACCATGATCGTGAGGAAGAACGCCCAGCCGGCGACGGACAGCCACCCCAGGATGATCCCGGCCAGGGCGAAGCCCTCACCGCCCTCGCCGCTGCGCTTGATCTCGGCGCGGGCGGTGTGGCCGAGGATGACGGCGGGGATGCCGGTCAGCCCCATGGTCATGGTCGTCAGCACGCCGCACACCATCGCCCCGACGGCCTTGCCGTTGGTGGCCGGAGGCGGCAGGGGCACCGGCATGAAGGTTCTCGGGACGCCCGGCGCCATGGCCGGCGGCTGCATCGCGGACGGGCCCTGCGGCAGATCGGCGACGAGCAGGGCCAGCTCTCCCACCGTGCGCGCCTGGTAGGCCCTCTCGATCCGCTTCTCGTACTCGTCCTGCTGAAGACGGCCCTCACTGAAGCCGGCCCGCAGAACATCCACGGCACGCTCACGATCGGCATGGGCGGCGAGCATCGACGGAGCACTGCTCTGGGCCTGCCACGGCATCGGCTGCCACGAAGGATTTGACACGAGAACACTCCCCCGGACTGGTTGTGCCTCCATGATGCTGCAACGCACGGCCCACGGCATCGGTTCCCGGCCCCACTTCTGTCCCGGTTTTGCCACACCGGCCACACACCGGGCGCCCGTGAGAACGCCGAAGGGCGGCCACCCCGTACGAAACGGAGTGGCCGCCCTTCAGTGGACGTACGCCCGGAAGGACTTACTGGTTGTACGGACCGTAGTCGTAGTCCTCCAGCGGGACGGCCTGACCGGAGCCCGTGCCGAACGGCGAGTAGTCGATGTCGTCGTAGCCGACGGCCGAGTACATCGCGGCCTTGGCTTCCTCGGTCGGCTCGACCCGGATGTTGCGGTAGCGGGACAGGCCCGTACCGGCCGGGATGAGCTTACCGATGATGACGTTCTCCTTGAGGCCGATGAGGCTGTCGGACTTGGCGTTGATCGCCGCGTCCGTCAGGACTCGGGTCGTCTCCTGGAAGGAGGCGGCCGACAGCCAGGACTCCGTCGCCAGCGAGGCCTTGGTGATACCCATCAGCTGCGGACGACCGGAGGCGGGGTGACCGCCCTCCTGGACCACACGACGGTTCTCGGTCTCGAACTTGGAGCGCTCGACCAGCTCACCGGGCAGCAGCTCGGCGTCGCCGGACTCGATGATCGTCACACGGCGGAGCATCTGCCGGATGATGATCTCGATGTGCTTGTCGTGGATCGACACACCCTGCGAGTTGTACACCTTCTGGACCTCGCCGACCAGGTGGACCTGGACGGCACGCTGGCCCAGGATGCGCAGCACGTCGTGCGGGTTGGTGGCACCCACGGTGAGCTTCTGGCCCACCTCGACGTGCTCGCCCTCGCTGACCATCAGACGGGCACGCTTCGAGATGGGGTAGGCCATCTCGTCGCTGCCGTCGTCCGGGGTGACGACGATCTTCTTGGTCTTCTCGGTCTCCTCGATCCGCACGCGGCCGGAGGCCTCGGAGATCGGGGCGACACCCTTCGGGGTACGGGCCTCGAAGAGCTCGACGACACGCGGCAGACCCTGGGTGATGTCGTCACCGGCCACACCACCGGTGTGGAAGGTACGCATCGTCAGCTGGGTACCGGGCTCACCGATGGACTGGGCGGCGATGATGCCGACCGCCTCACCGATGTCGACCAGCTTGCCGGTGGCCAGGGAGCGGCCGTAGCACATGGCGCACGTGCCGACCTTGGACTCACAGGTCAGGATCGAGCGGGTCTTGACCTCCTCGACACCGTGGTGCACGAGCTGGTCGATGAGCACGTCGCCCAGGTCCACGTTGGCCGGCGCGATCACCTTGCCGTCGATGACGACGTCCTCGGCGAGCATGCGGGCGTAGACGCTGGTCTCGACGTCGTCGGCCTTGCGCAGGACACCGGTCTCGTCCTTCGAGGCGATCCGCAGCTTCAAACCGCGCTCGGTGCCGCAGTCCTCCTCGCGGATGATGACGTCCTGCGAGACGTCCACCAGACGACGGGTCAGGTAACCCGAGTCGGCGGTACGCAGGGCGGTGTCCGCCAGACCCTTACGGGCACCGTGCGTGGAGATGAAGTACTCCAGCACCGACAGACCCTCACGGAACGACGCCTTGATCGGACGCGGGATCGTCTCGTTCTTCGCGTTCGACACCAGACCACGCATACCGGCGATCTGACGCATCTGCATCATGTTGCCTCGTGCACCCGAGTTCACCATCATGAAGATCGGGTTGGTCTTCGGGAAGTTGTCGTTCATCGCCTCGGCGACCTCGTTGGTCGCCTTGGTCCAGATCGCGATGAGCTCCTGCGTGCGCTCGTCCTTGGTGATCAGACCACGCTCGTACTGCTTCTGGACCTTCTCGTCCTGCGCCTCGTAGCCCTTGACGATCTCCTTCTTCGCCTCGGGAACGACGACGTCGGAGATGGCCACGGTGACACCGGAACGGGTCGCCCAGTAGAAGCCGGACGCCTTCAGGTTGTCGAGCGTCGCCGCCACGATGACCTTGGGGTAGCGCTCGGCGAGGTCGTTGACGATCTCGGAGAGCTGCTTCTTGCCGACCTCGTAGTCGACGAACGGGTAGTCCTCGGGCAGCAGCTCGTTGAAGAGCGCGCGGCCCAGCGTGGTCTTCAGGGTGAAGCTGTCACCCTGCTGCCACTCCGGCTCGCCCTCCTCGCGCACCGGCGGGGTCCAGCCGCGCGGCGGGATGGTGCCCACCGGGAAGCGGATGTCCACGCGCGACTGCAGCGAGAGCTCGCCGGCGTCGAACGCCATGATCGCCTCGGCCACGGACGAGAAGGAGCGGTCCTCGCCCTTCACGTCACGCATCTCGCCGTCGGTGGTGAGGAAGAACAGACCGAGGACCATGTCCTGGGTCGGCATCGTCACCGGGCGGCCGTCGGCCGGCTTGAGGATGTTGTTCGAGGACAGCATCAGGATGCGGGCCTCGGCCTGCGCCTCCGCGGACAGCGGCAGGTGCACGGCCATCTGGTCACCGTCGAAGTCCGCGTTGAACGCGGTGCAGACGAGCGGGTGGATCTGGATGGCCTTGCCCTCGACCAGCTGCGGCTCGAAGGCCTGGATGCCGAGGCGGTGCAGGGTGGGAGCACGGTTCAGCAGAACCGGGTGCTCGGCGATGACCTCTTCGAGGACGTCGTACACGACCGTGCGGCCGCGCTCCACCATGCGCTTGGCGCTCTTGATGTTCTGCGCGTGGTTCAGGTCGACCAGGCGCTTCATCACGAACGGCTTGAACAGCTCCAGCGCCATCGCCTTCGGCAGACCGCACTGGTGCAGCTTCAGCTGCGGACCGACGACGATCACGGAACGCGCGGAGTAGTCCACACGCTTGCCGAGCAGGTTCTGACGGAATCGACCCTGCTTACCCTTCAGCATGTCGCTGAGGGACTTCAGCGGGCGGTTACCGGGACCGGTGACCGGACGACCACGACGACCGTTGTCGAACAGGGCGTCGACGGCCTCCTGGAGCATGCGCTTCTCGTTGTTCACGATGATCTCGGGCGCGCCGAGGTCGAGAAGCCGCTTCAGTCGGTTGTTCCGGTTGATCACACGGCGGTACAGGTCGTTCAGGTCGGAGGTCGCGAAGCGGCCACCGTCCAGCTGCACCATCGGGCGAAGGTCCGGCGGGATGACCGGGACGCAGTCGAGGACCATGCCCTTGGGGCTGTTGGAGGTCTGCAGGAACGCGGACACGACCTTCAGCCGCTTCAGCGCACGGGTCTTCTTCTGGCCCTTGCCGGTGCGGATGATCTCGCGGAGGCGCTCGGCCTCCTCGTCCAGGTCGAAGGACTCAAGACGCTTCTGCAGGGCAGCGGCACCCATGGAACCGTCGAAGTACGTGCCGAAGCGGTCACGCAGCTCGCGGTAGAGGAGCTCGTCGCCCTCCAGGTCCTGGACCTTGAGGTTCTTGAACCGGGTCCACACCTCGTCGAGACGGTCGATCTCGCGCTGCGAACGGTCGCGCAGCTGCTTCATCTCACGCTCGGCGCCCTCGCGCACCTTGCGGCGCACATCGGCCTTGGCGCCCTCGGCCTCCAGCTCGGCCAGGTCGGTCTCGAGCTTCTTGGCGCGGGCCTCCAGGTCGGCGTCCCGGCGGTTCTCGATCTGCTGCCGCTCGACGGAGACGTGCGCCTCCAGGGAGGGCAGGTCACGCGTACGGCGCTCCTCGTCGACGTACGTGATCATGTACGCCGCGAAGTAGATGACCTTCTCCAGGTCCTTCGGGGCGAGGTCGAGGAGGTAGCCCAGCCGCGACGGAACGCCCTTGAAGTACCAGATGTGGGTGACGGGAGCGGCCAGCTCGATGTGGCCCATCCGCTCACGGCGCACCTTGGCGCGAGTGACCTCGACGCCACAGCGCTCACAGATGATGCCCTTGAAGCGGACACGCTTGTACTTGCCGCAGTAGCACTCCCAGTCCCGGGTCGGACCGAAGATCTTCTCGCAGAAGAGTCCGTCCTTTTCGGGCTTGAGGGTGCGGTAGTTGATGGTCTCGGGCTTCTTGACCTCGCCGTGGCTCCACTGACGGATGTCGTCAGCGGTGGCCAGACCGATCCGGAGCTCGTCGAAGAAGTTGACGTCGAGCACTATGCGTCAATCCCTCTCAGGGTTGTAAGTCATGGGGTCTGATACGGGGGTCCTGGGGCCGGCGGCCTTCATGACGAAGGCCGCCGAACTCCCGTCAGACCTCTTCGACGCTGCTCGGCTCACGCCGGGACAGGTCGATGCCAAGCTCCTCCGCAGCGCGGAAGACGTCCTCGTCGGTGTCGCGCATCTCGATGGACATGCCATCCGAGGACAGCACCTCCACGTTGAGGCACAGGGACTGCATCTCCTTGATGAGCACCTTGAAGGACTCGGGGATGCCGGGCTCGGGGATGTTCTCGCCCTTGACGATGGCCTCGTAGACCTTCACGCGGCCGGTGACGTCGTCGGACTTGATGGTCAGCAGCTCCTGGAGGGCGTACGCGGCGCCGTAAGCCTCCAGCGCCCACACCTCCATCTCACCGAAGCGCTGGCCACCGAACTGGGCCTTACCACCCAACGGCTGCTGGGTGATCATCGAGTACGGACCGGTCGAGCGGGCGTGCAGCTTGTCGTCGACCAGGTGGTGCAGCTTGAGGATGTACATGTACCCGACCGAGATCGGGTCCGGGAACGGCTCGCCGGAGCGGCCGTCGAACAGGCGCGCCTTGCCGGAGGGGAGCACCATCCGCTCACCGTCGCGGTTCGGGATGGTGTGCTGGAGCAGACCGGCCAGCTCGTCCTCGCGGGCACCGTCGAAGACCGGGGTCGCGACGTTGGTGCCGGGGGCGACGGAGTCGGCGCCGATCGCCTGGAGGCGCTGCGCCCACTCGTCCGCGAGGCCGGAGACGTCCCAGCCGCGGCTGGCGAGCCAGCCGAGGTGGATCTCCAGGACCTGTCCCGGGTTCATTCGGGACGGGACACCGAGCGGGTTGAGGATGATGTCGACCGGGGTCCCGTCCTCGAGGAACGGCATGTCCTCGATGGGCAGGATCTTGGAGATGACACCCTTGTTGCCGTGACGGCCGGCGAGCTTGTCACCGTCGGTGATCTTGCGCTTCTGCGCCACGTACACGCGCACCAGCTGGTTGACACCGGGGGGAAGCTCGTCGCCCTCCTCGCGGTCGAAGACGCGGACGCCGATGACCTTGCCGGTCTCGCCGTGCGGCACCTTCAGCGAGGTGTCACGGACCTCACGGGCCTTCTCACCGAAGATCGCGCGGAGCAGGCGCTCCTCGGGCGTCAGCTCGGTCTCACCCTTCGGGGTGACCTTGCCGACGAGGATGTCACCGGCGATGACCTCGGCACCGATACGGATGATGCCGCGCTCGTCGAGGTCGGCGAGGACCTCCTCGGAGACGTTCGGGATGTCCCGGGTGATCTCCTCGGGGCCGAGCTTGGTGTCACGGGCGTCGACCTCGTGCTCCTCGATGTGGATCGAGGAGAGGACGTCGTCCTGGACGAGGCGCTGCGACAGGATGATCGCGTCCTCGTAGTTGTGACCCTCCCACGGCATGAACGCGACCAGCAGGTTCTTGCCGAGCGCCATCTCACCGTTCTGGGTGGCCGGACCGTCGGCGAGGACCTGGCCCTCGATGATGCGGTCGCCCTCGTTGACGATGACCTTCTGGTTGACCGAGGTGCCCTGGTTGGAGCGGGCGAACTTGGCCAGGCGGTACGTGATGTACGTGCCGTCGTCGTTGGCGGTGGTGATGTAGTCCGCAGAGACCTCCTGGACCACACCCGCCTTCTCGGCCTTGACCACGTCGCCGGCGTCGACGGCGGAGCGGTACTCCATGCCGGTGCCGACGAGCGGGGACTCGGACTTAATCAGCGGCACGGCCTGACGCATCATGTTCGCGCCCATGAGGGCACGGTTGGCGTCGTCGTGCTCGAGGAAGGGGATCATGGCCGTCGCGACCGACACCATCTGGCGCGGCGAGACGTCCATGTAGTCCACGTCGTCACCGGCGACGTAGTCGACCTCGCCACCACGACGACGAACGAGGACACGGTTCTCGGCGAACCGCATGTCGTCGTTGAGCGTGGCGTTGGCCTGCGCGATGACGAACCGGTCCTCTTCGTCGGCCGTCAGGTAGTCCACCTCGTCGGTGACCTGACCGCCTTCGACCTTGCGGTACGGCGTCTCCACGAAACCGAACGCGTTGACGCGGCCGTAGGAGGCGAGCGAACCGATCAGGCCGATGTTCGGACCTTCGGGGGTCTCAATCGGGCACATACGGCCGTAGTGCGACGGGTGCACGTCACGGACCTCGAAGCCGGCCCGCTCACGCGACAGACCACCGGGACCCAGTGCCGAGAGACGACGCTTGTGCGTCAGACCCGACAGCGGGTTGTTCTGGTCCATGAACTGCGAGAGCTGGCTGGTGCCGAAGAACTCCTTGATGGAGGCGACGACCGGCCGGATGTTGATCAGGGTCTGCGGCGTGATCGCCTCGACGTCCTGGGTCGTCATGCGCTCACGGACGACACGCTCCATACGCGCCAGACCCGTACGGACCTGGTTCTGGATGAGCTCGCCGACGCTGCGCAGACGACGGTTGCCGAAGTGGTCGATGTCGTCGGTCTCGACGACGATGTTGCCGCCGCTGTCGCCGACCGTCTCGGTCTCGCCCGCGTGCAGCTTCACCAGGTACTTGATCGTCGAGATGATGTCCTCGACGGTCAGGATGCCCGCGTCGAGCGGGGCGTCCGCACCCAGCTTCTTGTTGACCTTGTAGCGGCCGACCTTGGCGAGGTCGTAGCGCTTGGGGTTGAAGTACAGGTTCTCGAGGAGCGTCTGCGCGGCCTCACGCGTGGGGGGCTCGCCCGGACGCAGCTTGCGGTAGATGTCGAGCAGCGCGTCGTCCTGCCCCTGGGTGTGGTCCTTCTCCAGGGTGGCGCGCATGGACTCGTACTCGCCGAACTCCTCCAGGATCTGCTCGGTCGTCCAACCGAGGGCCTTGAGGAGGACGGTCACGGACTGCTTGCGCTTGCGGTCGATACGGACACCGACCATGTCGCGCTTGTCGATCTCCATCTCCAGCCAGGCGCCCCGGGACGGGATGATCTTGGCGGAGAAGATGTCCTTGTCGGACGTCTTGTCGATCGAGGAGTCGAAGTAGACACCGGGCGAACGGACCAGCTGCGACACCACGACACGCTCGGTGCCGTTGATGACGAACGTGCCCTTGCCCGTCATGAGCGGGAAGTCGCCCATGAAGACCGTCTGGGACTTGATCTCCCCGGTCTCGTTGTTGGTGAACTCGGCCGTGACGAAGAGCGGGGCGGCGTACGTGAAGTCGCGCTCCTTGCACTCGTCGATGCTGTTCTTCGGCGGCTCGAAGCGGTGGTCGCGGAAGGTCAGCGACATCGACCCGGAGAAGTCCTCGATCGGGGAGATCTCCTCGAAGATCTCCTCCAGGCCGGACTTGGTGGGGACGTCCTGTCCGTTCTCCAGAGCCTCCTCGACCCGACTCTGCCAGGCGGTGTTGCCGAGCAGCCAGTCGAAGCTCTCGGTCTGCAGCGCGAGCAGGTTCGGAACCTCGAGAGGCTCCTTGATCTTTGCAAAGGAGATGCGCAGCGGGGCGGTGCTGGCGCCGTTGTTCGTATTCGCGGTCGAGGCGTTGCGCGAGGCGGCCAAGAGGGGGTCCTTCCGAGGGCTCGGACTCACTACGCGCGTACCGGCCCCCTCGACCGGGCGCAGAGAGGACAAGTCCCAGGTCGGGGACGGTCCAATCGTCTGTGCTCGAGCGAGGGCATGCCCCTGGTGACGGGCAGGAGGCAGCTAACAGGCAGCGCAAAGGGTCAGTGTAGCCACTTGGCCCACTGATGTCCAGTGCGGGTTTGCGGACACCCTCGGAAACCCTCTTTGTTCCTCAACACCTGCGGCAAGCCACGCCCTTGATGCACATCGATACTGCCCTCTTCGTCGCCGATCCATGCCTCGGAGTTCGGATCCGTGTGACGACGCGTCCTGAGAATTGCGCGCTGCGTGCAGTTCGTCAAGGCCCCCCATGCCCGAACCAGATGCTGCGATCGTCACTCGCGGCCGGTCACCAGGGGGTTCGGAGGCACGGTGAAGATCACCATACTCGCCGCCACCGACAGTGCAAGGCAGCCGTCGCTCGACGTACCGGAACGCCGAAGGGCGACCACCCACATGGGTGATCGCCCTTCAGTACGTCTGCGTTACAGCCCCGTGTTCAGAGCCGTGCCGCGAGCGAGTCCGTGCGGACCCGTGAAGGTCTTACTTGACCTCGACGGAGGCGCCGGCGCCCTTGAGGGACTCGGCGGCCTTCTCGGCGGCGTCCTTGGCGACCTTCTCGAGAACGGGCTTCGGGGCGCCGTCCACGAGGTCCTTGGCCTCCTTCAGACCCAGCGAGGTCAGCTCACGCACGACCTTGATGACCTGGATCTTCTTGTCGCCGGCACCGGTGAGGATGACGTCGAACTCGTCCTTCTCCTCCTCGGCCTCGACGGGGGCGCCCGGGGCACCCGGAGCGGCAACGGCGACCGCGGCGGCGGCGGTGACGTCGAACTTCTCCTCGAACGCCTTCACGAACTCGGAGAGCTGGATGAGGGTCATCGACTCGAACTCGGCGAGCAGTTCGTCCTGGGTGAGAGCCACGATGGCTTTCCTTCCACTAATTCGGCTGGTGCCGGATGTACATGTCTGGCGGGCGTACGTTGGCCCGCTACGACCTCCGCCTCAGGCGGCGGCGGTCATTTCGCGAGCCGAATTACTCGGCACCGCCCTGCTCGGCCTGCTTGGCGCGAAGAGCGTCCACGGTGCGGACGAGCTTCGAGGGAAGCGCCTGGAAGAGCTGAGCAGTCTGGGACTGCTTGCCCTTGAAGGCACCCGCCAGCTTGCTGAGCAGAACCTCGCGGGACTCGAGGTCCGCAAGCTTCTTGATCTCGTCGGCGGACATCGCCTTGCCGTCAAGGACACCGCCCTTGATGACGAGGTTCGGGTTGTCCTTGGCGAAGTCACGAAGACCCTTCGCCGACTCCACCGGGTCACCGGTGATGAAGGCGACCGCCGTCGGACCGTTGAACAGGTCGTCGAGCGTCGAGATCCCGGCCTCGTTGGCCGCAATCTTGGTCAGCGTGTTCTTCACCACGGCGTACTGGGCGTTCTCACCGAGCGAACGACGCAGCGTCTTGAGCTGCGCCACGGTGAGACCCCGGTACTCGGTCAGCACGGCGGCGTTCGAGCTACGGAACTGCTCCGTGAGCTCGGCCACCGCGGCAGCCTTGTCGGGCCTTGCCATAGAGCGTCGGCCTCCTTCCGGGTGATGAGGACCGCTCGGAAGGGGCTTGGCAAAACGAAACGCCCCGGCGCAGGCGCACGGGGCGTAGCTCGACCGGACGAATTCCGTAAGGGAACGGAACCGGACCAGGAGCAACTTCCACAGTCACCTGCGCGGGTCGTCCGCAGTTCAGCGGATCCTTCGGCCACCGCGCCCTCTCGCGAGCGCACGGCAACGACCAGCGGTCTTTGGCTTCTCCGGAAGAGTACGGGACCACATCCCTGTCAAGCAAATCCGTGCCGCAGCCCCTCAGCTCGTCGGCAGGTCGTTCATCAGGTCCTTGTAGTCGACGGTCTGGCTCGCCGGCGGCTCCTCGACGGAGACCTCGACGCCGTAGTCGCTGTAGTACACCGTCGAGTTCAGCTCGCCGTTCGCCGTGTCGCCCCGCTCCACCTTCTTGACCAGCAGGTTGTCGTCGTTGATCCAGAGGTCGATGTCCGCGGTGGTGATGCCGGACGCCTTCAGCTGCTCCTCCAGCTCGGCCCGCATCTCTTCGCCGAGGTTCGCGTTCTGCTCCTGGATGTCGGCGACGTTCACCGTGCCCGCGTAGTGCGTGGTCTGCTCGCCGCGCACCTCCTCCTCGCCCACCTTCTCGACGTCACCGGAGGCCAGCAGAAGCTGCACGGACTGGTTCGGCGTGACGCTCTGGAGGTGCTCCTTCACATACGCGCCGGAGGCCCCGCCGATCATGTCCTCGACATCGTCGTACCCGTACCTGATCCACTGCTTGCCGCCGTACTGCCCGGCGAACAGGTCGCCCATGTTCGCGTAGTAGGCGTCGGGCAGGTAGCGGGCCTCCGTCGACGTGATGCCCAGCTGGTTCATCTGGTCGGCCGCCTGACCGCCGGTGTACGTGATGGTCAGCGTGCCGTGGAGGCCGTCGGCCCAGTCCACCTCACCGTCCGCCTTGATGGACATCAGGTCGCCCATGTCCCCGGTGGACTCGATCTTCACCGAGTCGGCGTCGTCCGTGGACTTGTCCGCCAGCCTCAGAGCCGCGAACGGATCGTCTCCCCCGCCCTCCTTGCCCGAGTCCGAGGAACCGCAGGCCGCCACCCCCGTCAGCGCGGCCACCACCGCGATCGACAGGACCGTACGGCGGCACTTGGTCGTGCTGGTCATTCGTCCCCACCCCCATGGAGATTGCCGTCCTCCGCACACCAGCGCAGCACACTTGCGTGCGTATGCCCACCGGTATGACAAAAGGCCTGTATGTCAAAAAGGGACGAGCCCCGCACCTCGAAAGGTTGCGGGGCTCGTCCTCGACTACGCGTGCGCGACGCGGCTGCGTGGTGAGCGGAGGGCTCAGACGGCGGCCGGGTCCTCCTCGACGAGGAGGTTGCGGGTGCGGTTGGAGTCGACCGGGATGCCGGGGCCCATCGTGGTGCTGATGGCGGCCTTCTTGATGTAGCGGCCCTTGGCGGCGGACGGCTTCAGACGGAGGATCTCCTCCAGGGCCGCGCCGTAGTTCTCCACCAGCTTGGTGTCGTCGAACGACGTCTTGCCGATGATGAAGTGCAGGTTCGAGTGCTTGTCGACGCGGAACTCGATCTTGCCGCCCTTGATGTCGTTGACGGCCTTCACGACGTCCGGGGTCACGGTGCCGGTCTTGGGGTTCGGCATGAGACCACGGGGACCGAGCACGCGGCCGAGGCGACCGACCTTGCCCATGAGGTCCGGGGTGGCGACGACGGCGTCGAAGTCCAGACGGCCCTTCGACACCTCGTCGATGAGCTCGTCGGCGCCGACGATGTCGGCGCCCGCGGCACGAGCGGCCTCGGCACGGTCACCGGTCGCGAAGACCAGGACCCGGGCGGTCTTACCGGTGCCGTGCGGGAGGTTCACGGTGCCACGGACCATCTGGTCGGCCTTGCGCGGGTCGACACCCAGACGGAAGGCGACCTCGACGGTGCCGTCGAACTTGGTCGTGGAGGTCTCCTTGGCGAGACGGACGGCCTCGAGCGGGGCGTACAGCTTCTCCCGGTCGATCTTGGCGTCCGCAGCGCGGAGAGCCTTGCTGCGCTTGCTCACAACTGCTCCTGTGTGTTCTGAAAGGAGTCGTGGTGTACGGGCCGAGCAGGCCCTACCACGGTGGTTCTACGAAGGTGGGGTTCAGCCCTCGACCGTGATGCCCATGGAACGCGCGGTACCGGCGATGATCTTCGCGGCGGCGTCCAGGTCGTTAGCGTTGAGGTCGGGCATCTTGGTGGTGGCGATCTCGCGGACCTGCGCCTCGGTGATCTTGGCGACCTTGGTCTTGTGCGGCTCGCCGGAGCCCTTCTCCACGCCCGCGGCCTTGAGGATCATCTTGGCGGCCGGCGGCGTCTTGGTGATGAAGGTGAAGGAACGGTCCTCGTAGACCGTGATCTCCACCGGGATGACCCAACCGCGCTGCGACTCGGTCGCGGCGTTGTAGGCCTTGCAGAACTCCATGATGTTGACGCCGTGCTGACCCAGCGCCGGGCCGACCGGCGGAGCCGGGTTGGCCGCGCCGGCCTGGATCTGGAGCTTGATGAGCCCCGTGACCTTCTTCTTCTTGGGAGGCATTACTCTCCGGGTCCTTTCGATTCGAGTGCGCCCCATCCAGGTTCGCGTCCCGGATGAAGGCATACCGCACAACGATAACGGGTATAGATGCGCGGCCAAAAACCGAGCAGGTCAGACAAGACGTGGAGGTCTCGCCTGACCTGGACGGAAGCGTACGGTCGGTCCGAAGAAACTCAGTTCTTCTGGATCTGGTCGAAGGAAAGCTCGACCGGCGTCTCACGCCCGAAGATCTCCACCAGACCCTTGACCTTCTTGGAGTCGGCGTTGATCTCGTTGATCGTGGCCTGCAGCGTGGCGAACGGACCGTCCGTGACGGTGACCGAGTCGCCCACCTCGAAGTCCAGCACCTGGACCTCGACCTTGCGGGCCGGAGCCGGCTTGCCCTCGGCCTCGGCGGCCTCGCGAGCGGCCTTCTCCTCGGCCTCCGGGGCGAGCATCTTGACGATCTCGTCCAGGGTCAGCGGGTACGGGTCGTAGGCGTTGCCCACGAAGCCGGTGACACCGGGGGTGTTGCGGACGACGCCCCAGGACTCGTTCGTCAGGTCCATGCGCACCAGCACATAGCCGGGGAGCTTGTTCTGACGGATGGTCTTGCGGTCGCCGTTCTTGATCTGGACGACCTCTTCCTGCGGCACCTCGGCCTGGAAGATGTAGTCCTCGACGTTCAGCGAGACGGCGCGCTGTTCGAGGTTGGTCTTCACGCGGTTCTCGTAACCGGCGTACGTGTGGATCACGTACCACTCGCCGGGCAGGGTCCGCAGTTCCTCACGCAGGGCCTCGACGGGGTCGACCGGCTCGGCCTCCTCCTCGTCGGCCTCGTCAGCCGCGGCCTCGTCGTCGTCCTCGACATGCACGGCCGCTTCCTCGGCCGGCTCCCCCGCCTCGGCCTCGGCAGCCTCGAACTCGTCGACCTCGTCCGCTCCCTCGACGATGTCGAGCTCATCATCCACGGACTTGTCCGGCTCGATGGCGTCGTTCAGGTTCGGGTCAGACACGTGGCTGCTTCTTCCTGGATACATGGGGGTGGAACGCGCGAAAGGGGCGCCGGGTAGGGCGCCCTTCGCTTTCGGCTCAGCCGAAGACGTACTTGGCGGCCTTGTCGAGTCCGAAGTCAATCACAGTCACGAGACCGATCATGATGACGACGAAGAAGATGACCACCGTCGTGTAGGTCGTGAGCTGGGAGCGGGTCGGCCAGACGACCTTGCGCAGCTCCGCGACGATCTGACGGTAGAAGAGCGCGAGACGCTTCAGCGGGCCCTTCTTGGCACGCTTGCCGCCCTTGCGGGTCTTCTTCTTGTCCTCCGGCGCCTCGTCCTGGGCATCAGGCGTGTCGATGGAGCCCACGGCGTCCGTCATTCATCCTCACCTGATTCCGTCCGGTCCGGGTCGTGGCCGTGCCGCGCCCGGTCTGAGCCGCACGGCGGAACATTGCTGTACGTACATGCGCACACATCCTGGCGTGAGGAGTGTGTAGCAGGGCCGGAGGGACTTGAACCCCCAACCGCTGGTTTTGGAGACCAGTGCTCTACCAATTGAGCTACGACCCTTTGTGGTTCTCCACAAACGTACCGCATCCGGCGAGGTGCTCGGTGTGCACCTGGTGGGCGCGGCCGGTGGAGGCCAACGAGGTGAGAGTGTACGTGGTCCAGCGGCCGACGTCGAACAGAAAGTGTCCCTGGGGGCGTTGCCGGTCGAAGATCGCCCGTCGCCGGGCCCGGACACGGACGGTTGTTCAGTCGCTGTTCAGTCTGTGAAACCCGCGTGCCGGCCGGGTTTCGTGTCTGAAACGATGGGCCCCATGAGCGCTGCAACCCCTCCCACCGAGCGCCGGGTCTCCGCCCGAGTCGGCGCGATCTCCGAGTCCGCCACCCTCGCCGTGGACGCCAAGGCCAAGGCCCTCAAGGCCGCCGGGCGTCCGGTGATCGGCTTCGGCGCAGGTGAGCCCGACTTCCCGACTCCGGACTACATCGTCGAGGCGGCCGTCGAGGCCTGCAAGAACCCGAAGTACCACCGCTACACGCCGGCCGGCGGTCTGCCCGAGCTGAAGGCCGCGATCGCCGCGAAGACCCTGCGCGACTCCGGCTACGAGCCCGACGTCTCGCAGATCCTGGTCACCAACGGCGGCAAGCAGGCCATCTACGAGGCGTTCGCCGCGATCCTCGACCCGGGCGACGAGGTC
This sequence comes from Streptomyces capitiformicae, assembly GCF_002214185.1. NCBI lineage: Bacteria > Bacillati > Actinomycetota > Actinomycetes > Kitasatosporales > Streptomycetaceae > Streptomyces > Streptomyces capitiformicae. Next base: position 7,505,832 of record NZ_CP022161.1, read on the forward strand.
ATCGTCCCGGCTCCGTACTGGACGACGTACCCGGAGTCGATCCGCCTGGCCGGCGGTGTCCCGGTGGAGGTCGTCGCGGACGAGACGACCGGCTACCGGGTCTCCGTGGAGCAGTTGGAGGCGGCCCGCACGGAGAAGACGAAGGTCGTCCTGTTCGTCTCCCCGTCGAACCCGACCGGCGCGGTCTACACGGAGCCCCAGACCGAGGCGATCGGCCGCTGGGCCGTCGAGCACGGCCTGTGGGTGATGACGGACGAGATCTACGAGCACCTGGTCTACGGTGACGCGGCCTCCGTGTCGCTCCCGGCGCTGCTGCCCGAGCTGCGCGACAAGTGCATCGTGGTCAACGGTGTGGCGAAGACGTACGCCATGACCGGCTGGCGGGTCGGATGGATCATCGGCCCGAAGGACGTCGTGAAGGCCGCGACGAACCTGCAGTCGCACGCCACGTCGAACGTGTCGAACGTCGCCCAGGTGGCGGCCCTCGCCGCCGTCTCCGGCGGCCTGGACGCCGTCGCGAAGATGCGCGAGGCCTTCGACCGGCGCCGCAAGACCATCGTGCGGATGCTCAACGAGATCGACGGTGTCCTCTGCCCGGAGCCCGAGGGCGCGTTCTACGCCTACCCGTCCGTCAAGGACCTGCTCGGCAAGGAGATCCGCGGCAAGCGCCCGCAGGACACGGTCGAGCTGGCCGCGCTGATCCTGGAGGAGGCCGAGGTCGCGGTCGTACCCGGCGAGGCGTTCGGCACGCCGGGCTACCTGCGGCTGTCGTACGCGCTGGGTGACGAGGATCTCGTCGAGGGCGTCTCCCGGATCCAGAAGCTGCTGGCGGAGGCGACGGACTGACGTCACGCTCCCTCCCCCGTCCGGGCCCACCTACGAAATTTCGTAGGTGGGCCCGTTCCTGTGTGCGAGCAAGACCACGTTCAGGGATTCCGCTACCGGGACGGCGTCGGCGTACGGCAGGATCCTCGAATGGAGCATGTACGTGATGTCTCTGCGCTGCCGAAGGCCCATCTGCATCTGCACTTCACCGGCTCGATGCGCCCGGGGACCGTTCTGGAACTGGCCGACAAGTACGGCGTGCGTCTGCCCGAGGCGCTGACGGAGGCGCTGACCAGCGGGGAGCCGCCGAGCCTGCGGGCGACGGACGAGCGGGGCTGGTTCCGTTTCCAGCGGCTGTACGATGCGGCGCGCTCGTGCCTCAGGCAGCCCGAGGACATACAGCGGCTGGTGCGGGAGGCCGCGGAGGAGGACGTGAGGGACGGCTCGGGCTGGCTGGAGATCCAGGTCGACCCGACGTCGTACGCCCCCCGGCTGGGCGGGCTGATCCCGGCGCTGGAGGTCATCCTGGACGCGGTGGACACGACCGTGCGGGAAACCGGACTGGGCATGCGGGTCCTGGTCGCCGCGAACCGTATGAAGCACCCTCTGGACGCGCGCACGCTGGCCCGGCTGGCGGTGCGGTACGCGGACCGGGGTGTCGTCGGTTTCGGGCTCTCCAACGACGAACGCCGGGGCATGGCCAGGGACTTCGACCGGGCCTTCGCGATCGCCCGGGAGGGCGGCCTGCTGTCGGCCCCGCACGGCGGCGAGCTGACCGGGCCGTCCTCGGTCCGCGACTGCCTGGACGACCTGTACGCGAACCGGGTCGGGCACGGAGTGCGCGCGGCGGAGGACCCGCGCCTGCTGAAGCGCCTCGCAGACCGGGGCGTGACCTGCGAGGTCTGCCCGGCCTCCAACGTCGCCCTGGGCGTCTACGAGAAGCCCCAGGACGTCCCCCTGCGCACCCTGTTCGACGCCGGCGTCCCCATGGCCCTGGGCGCCGACGACCCCCTCCTCTTCGGCTCCCGCCTCGCGGCCCAGTACGAGATCGCCCGCCACCACCACGCCTTCACGGACGAGGAACTGGCAGAACTGGCCCGCCAGTCGATCCGAGCATCGGCGGCCCCGGAGGAGACCAGGCAGAAGCTACTGACCGGCGTAGACGACTGGCTCACCAGCCCGTAAGGGGCGCGGGGAACTGCGCGAGCAACCACACACAACCCGCACTCGCCACACCACCCCACCCACCCGAGCTCGAAGGCGGAAGCGAGGTGAAGGGGCGGTCAGTCGCCCCGCACCCGGGGCGGCAGCCCCTGGGGACGGGACGGATAGGGGCGGCGGGGGAAACTCCCTACAGACTCACACCCACCGTCACCGGCTCGTTCACCAACGTGATCCCGAAGGCGTCCCGAACCCCGGCCACAACCTCACGGGCCAGTGCGAGCAGATCCTCCGTGGTGGCCGATCCCCGGTTGGTAAGGGCCAGGGTGTGCTTGGTGGAGATGCGGGCAGGACCGGTGCCGTAGCCCTTGGTGAAGCCGGCCTTGTCGATCAGCCAGGCCGCGGAGGTCTTGGTGTGGCCGTCACCGGCGGCGTAGGCAGGCGGGGTGACGTCGTCGCCCAGCCGCTCCCGCACGCGCGCGTGAAACGCGGCGTACTCCTCGTCGGTGAGGATCGGATTGGTGAAGAACGACCCGGCGGACCAGGTGTCGTGGTCCTCGGGATCGAGCACCATGCCCTTCCCGGCGCGCAGCTTGAGGACGGTCTCGCGGGCGTCGGCGAGGGGCACGCGGTCACCGGGCTCGACGCCCAGCGCACGGGCCGTCTCGGCGTACTTGATGGGCCCCGACAGCCCGTCCGCGTCCTCCAGTTCGAACCGGACGCGCAGGACGACGTATCGCTCGGGGTCGTCCTTGAAGCGACTGTGGCGGTACGAGAAGGCGCACTCCGCGTTCGGGACGGTGACCGTCTCGTGGGTGCGGCGGTCGTAGGCGACGACCTCGGTGATGGTGGAGGCGACCTCCTGGCCGTACGCGCCGACGTTCTGGATCGGTGTCGCGCCGGCGGAGCCGGGGATTCCGGCGAGGCATTCGATGCCCGCGAGGCCGGCCTCGACGGTACGGGCGACGGCGTCGGTCCACACCTCGCCGGCGGCCAGCTCCAGCCTCGTGCCGTCGAGCGAGTACCCCTTGGTCGCGATGACCAGCGCGGTTCCGGCGAAGCCCTTGTCACCGATGACCAGGTTCGAGCCACCGCCGATCAGCAGCAGGGGTGTACCGGTGTCATCGGCCTCGCGGACGGCGGCGATCACCTCGTCGTCGGTGGTGGCGGTGATCAGCCGCCGCGCGGGCCCGCCCAGCCGGAAGGTGGTCAACGGGGCGAGGGGGGCGTCGTGGAGTTCCTGCACGGGCTCAAGACTACGAGACGGCCATGCCGGCGAAGGGCCGCCCTGGAACTCCGCCCCGCACCTCGGCCCTGGAACTCCGCCACGGCCAGTCCCGTTGTCCAGGCCGGGGGCCCAGCGCGCGTAAGGAGCGCCCCACAATGGAGAACGCCCCTTACACCCGCGCACCTCGCCCCTCGCCCGGTGCGGCTCAGGCCAGTCGTACGACCGCTCGCGACATGCCCAGCACCTTCTGACCGGCGCTCATCGCCGTGAGGTCGACGCGGACGGTGTTGTCGTCGAGCTTGGCGCCGACCTTGGCCGTGACCTCGATGGTGGCGCCCTGGTCGTCGTTGGGGACGACGACCGGCTTGGTGAAGCGGACGCCGTACTCGACGACCGCGCCCGGGTCGCCGACCCAGTCGGTGACGACGCGGATCGCCTCGGCCATGGTGAACATGCCGTGCGCGATGACGTCGGGGAGACCGACCTCCTTGGCGAACTTCTCGTTCCAGTGGATCGGGTTGAAGTCGCCGGAGGCACCCGCGTACTGAACGAGCGTGGCACGGGTCACGCCGAAGGTCTGGGCCGGCAGTTCCGTGCCGACCTCGACGGCGTCGTAAGAGATCTTCGCGGTCATCGGTTTCTCACGCCCCCTCTGCCGCACGGGCCACGAGCTTGGTCCAGGCCGTGACGACGTGCTCGCCCGCCTCGTCGTGGACCTCGCCGCGGACGTCCAGGATGTCGTTGCCCGCCAGGGACTTGATCGCCTCGATCGTCGAGGTGACCGTGAGCCGGTCACCGGCGCGCACCGGGCGCGTGTACGCGAACTTCTGGTCGCCGTGCACCACGCGGCTGTAGTCGAGGCCCAGTTGAGGGTCCGAGACGACGACGCCCGCGGCCTTGAAGGTGATCGAGAACACGAAGGTCGGCGGGGCGATCACATCGGGGTAGCCGAGCGCCTTGGCGGCGTCGGGGTCCGTGTATGCCGGGTTGGCGTCCCCCACGGCTTCCGCGAATTCGCGGATCTTCTCCCGGCCGACCTCGTAGGGGTCGGTGGGCGGGTAGGACCGCCCCACGAAGGACTGGTCGAGCGCCATGGCTCGGCACCTCCTGCTCTACTGACCGGTACTGGTCGGTGTAACGACGCGAGGCCGCCCCCGATCACTCGGGGACGGCCTCGCGTACGAGCCTGATTTATCGCGTCTCGCGGTGCGCGGTGTGCGCGTTGCAACGCGGGCAGTGCTTCTTCATCTCAAGACGGTCCGGGTTGTTACGCCGGTTCTTCTTGGTGATGTAGTTCCGCTCCTTGCACTCCACGCAGGCCAGCGTGATCTTCGGGCGGACGTCGGTGGCAGCCACGTGAGTGCTCCTTGACGAACGGATGGGATTGGTTTAACGCAAGAAAGAGTAGCCGATCGAAGGACCGACCCCGCAATCGGCTACTGTCAGTAGCGGTGACCGGACTTGAACCGGTGACACAGCGATTATGAGCCGCTTGCTCTACCGACTGAGCTACACCGCTGTGATGCGATCGGGCCCCGCCTTGCGGCGGGAACCTTTCACACCAGAGCCCCAATACGGAATCGAACCGTAGACCTTCTCCTTACCATGGAGACGCTCTGCCGACTGAGCTATTGGGGCGAGCGATGAAGACATTACACGGCCCACCGCCGTTCGCCCAAATCCGTTTCCCGGCCTCCAGCCGGAGCAGTCCGTGCGCGTTCTCCGCTCTGTTCACCGGGGCTCCGCAGGCCCCATGCGCCACCGTTCCCGGCTTTCCCCGCGGCCACCGGCCAGGTGAACCGCACCGGTACGACTATTGCGCTCCTGCGTGATGAGGGCGTTCGACCCGCCTAGGCTCGACTCACTCTGCGTGATCTTGTGTCCCTCACTCAGTCCCTCAATCTCACCGTGCCGCCGTCGTCGAGCCAGGAGCGCGATGCCCGACAGTCAGCCGCAGCCGTCCCATTCGTCGTCCGGCCCGCCCTTCGGGCCGCACGATGCGGGCGCCCTTCTGCTGTGCGGTGCGCGGCTCACCGACGGCCGGGCCGTGGACGTACGACTGGGCGGCGGACGTATCGAGGCGGTCGGCACGGCGGGCAGTCTGGGGACGGGCGGAACGGTCGCGTCCGGGATGCCGGTCACCCGTGTGGATCTCGGCGGGCATCTGCTCCTGCCGGCTCCTGTGGAGCCGCACGCCCACGGTGACACGGCGCTGTCGGCCGATGTCGAAGGACCCGTCTCGTACGACGGTCAGGACGTCCAGCGGCGGGTCACCGAGGCCGCGCTGCTCCAGCTCGGGCACGGTGCCACCGCGCTGCGCTCGCATGTCCACGTGGGTGATGTACAGGGGCTGGAGGCGTTGACGGCGGTGCTCGAGGCTCAGCGGGCGTTGCGAGGGCTCGTGGAGCTGACGGCGGTGGCGATGCCTCGGGTGCTGACCGGGGTGGCCGGGGCGGACGGGCTGGCCATGCTGCGGGACGCGGTGAAGATGGGGGCCTCGGTGGTGGGGGGCTGTCCGGATCTGGATCCCGATCCCACCGGGTATGTCGAGGCTGTGCTGGGCATCGCCTCCGAGCACGGATGTCCGGTGGATCTGCACACCGATGGTGGTGATCCGGCTCGGCTCGCTCGGCTGGCTGCGATGGCGGGTGGGTTGCGGGGCGGTGTCACGCTCGGGCCGTGCGGTGGGCTCGGGCGGTTGCCGGCCCAGGTCGCGTCCCGGGCCGCGGATCAGCTCGCGGCGGCCGGGGTCGGTGTCGTGTGTCTGCCTCAGGGTGGGTGCGGCGCAATGGATCGCCGGGGGACCGCGCCCGTACGGCTGTTGCGGGCGGCCGGGGTGCGGGTTGCGGCGGGTAGCGGGGCGTTGCGGGATGTGTCCAATCCGGTGGGGCGGGGGGATCCGCTGGAGGCGGCGTATTTGCTGGCGTCGCGGTATGGGGTGCGGGTTGAGGAGGCGTACGACGCGGTGAGCGGTGCGGCTCGGGCGGCGCTCGGGTTGCCGGAGGTGCGGGTGGAGGCGGGGTTTCCGGCTGAGCTGCTCGCCGTGCGGGGGGATCGGTTGGCGGGGGTCCTGTCTCTGGCGTACAGCCGGGTTGTGGTGCATGGGGGGCGTGTGGTGGCGCGGACGAGCGCGGTGCGGGAGTTTTGTGGGTCGGGAGTGATCTGGGGGCGGGATTTGCCTCGGCAGGGGCGGGGGGAGCCCTCATAGCGGCGGGGCCCGTGGGGTTTCGTTGGGGTCGGGGCCGTGCCGGTACGTTTGGCCGCCGCTTGCTGCCCTACTGCTCGGGGTTGATGGGCTGAGGTTCTCTGGGCCGCTCCACGCGACGGGCATGACGTACCGGCACGGCCCCTTCCGCCGTCTCGCGACTGGCCCACCGCCGTAGCTGCGGGCAGTGGGCGGCACGGGTGGGCGCGGCGGCGCCTCGTGGTGCCGAGTTGCGCAGCCCGCCCTCGCCCGGCCCGGGGGTCAGACGCCCAGCATGCCGCCGGTCAAGGGGTCGCCGAACTCGTCGACCGGGATTTCGGTGGCGTCCTTGGGGGCGCTGACGTCGGCGGCCTTGTCGAAGGTGAGGATCAGGGGGGCCTTGGCGCCCTTCGGGTCGTCGGCGAGGACGGCGAGGTCGGTCTCGATCTGGGTCAGGTCGCCGTTCTTGAGGGTGAAGTCGACCGCGACCTTCCTGTTCGGGGCGTCCTTCAGGTCCTTGGCGGTGGGGAGTTCGGCGCCCGGCGGGAGGTCGTCCTTCAGGGGCTGGAGCTTGTCGAAGACGCCCGTGAGGAGGTCGCGGAAGTTGGCCTTGGCGGTGATGACCTCGGTGCCGTCCTTGCCCTCCTTGGTCTTGAAGGTGAGCTCGCGGGCGACGACGCCGCGTACGGCGTCGAGGATCTTCTTCTGGGCCTTCGCGTCGAGTTCGCCGGAATCGGCCGAGCCGGAGTCCCCGCTGGCGTCTTCCAGTTCGGAGGTGGCGATTTTGACCCACTCGCCTTCCGGGAGGGGCGCAGGACGTCCTGCTCGTTCTCCGGGAGTTCGTCGAGTTCGTCGGCCGTGGGGAAGGGCACGCCCATCGCCTCGCCCATGGCTTCCATGTCGGCGCGGTAGTACGTGTAGTCGCCGACGACCCGGTACTCGATGAGCGCGCCGTCGTCGCCCGAGACCTTCATGCCGACGCCGACGATGTCCTTCTCGCCCGAATCGGCCAGCGCCTTCCTGGACTTGACAGACACGTCGACGCGCAGGCCGGTGAAGAACTCCGCCATCTCAGGCGGCACTTCCTCGCTCTCCTCGCCCGCCAGCGCGGTGAGGTCGTCCGGGTCGGCGTCGAGTCGCAGTCCGAAGGCCAGGGACTTCTGTTCGCCGAGCCGCTCGACGGCGTTGTCCACCTTCTGGCCCGCGGTGAGGTTCTGGACCGTGCCGCACGCGGCCACCGTGACGAGCACGGCGGCGGCACAGCCCACTCCGGTGACGGTGCGACGGATGACAGGTGCCCCGGCGGCGGATGCGCGCGCTTTCGACGTACGTACGACTGATGTGTGCATGACGGTGACGCGTCCCCCCTGTGTCTCCGCGCTCGCCGGAACGGCGAACATGGGTGAGACCTGTGGGGCCTCCCGAAGGTTGCGCGGCGTGCGGACCGTTGCGCGGCGAAGGAGCCCGTTCGGGCGTACGGTCGGAAACATGCGCATTGTCATCGCTGGAGGCCATGGTCAGATCGCGCTGCGGTTGGAGCGACTGCTCGCCGCGCGCGGGTACGAGGTCGCGGGTATCATCCGCCGCTCCGAACAAGCCGACGATCTGCGCGCGGCCGGTGCCGAGCCGGTGCTGTGCGATCTGGAGTCGGCCTCGGTCGAGGAGGTCGCCGCGCATCTGCAGGGCGCGGACGCCGCCGTGTTCGCGGCGGGCGCCGGTCCGGGCAGCGGGGCGGCCCGCAAGGACACGGTGGACCGTGGCGCCGCGGTCCTGTTCGCGAACGCGGCGGTACGCACGGGTGTACGACGCCATCTGGTCGTGTCGTCGATGGGCGCGAACCCGAAGCACGAGGGCAACGAGGTCTTCGACGCGTATCTGCGGGCGAAGGGCGAGGCGGACGCGTATGTGCAGGGCCTGGACGCCCTGGACTGGACGATCCTGCGGCCCGGAATGCTCACGGACGACGCCGGCACCGGTCTCGTGCGCCTGGAGGCTTCCACGGGGCGCGGCCCGATCCCCCGCGCCGACGTGGCGGCTGTCCTCGCCGAACTGCTGGACACCCCCGCCACGGCCGGGCTGACGTTGGAAGTGATCAGCGGCTCGACGCCGGTCGGGGTGGCGGTGAAGTCGGTGGCCGGGAACTGACGGCCCAGTCCGGTCAGGAGGCTCAGAAGAGGGGGAGCTGACCGGGAAAGTCGGGGACGACGTACCCGTCGAGTGGCGGCTGGGCCTCCCCCATCTGCGCCGGTCTGCGCGAACCGGGGCATGACACGAGCCCTCCGCTCGCTCCCGGCGGATCGTGCCGCGCGAACCGCCCTGCCACGACGGCGATCTCACGACGGCACTCGGGGCAGTTCCTGCGACGCGGTGACATGGGGTCAGTGTGACCTGTGCGGTGTGCCTCACGGTCGACCGATTCCCGGTATCGCCGCACTCGCCATGTACGAAGCCGTATATGAAGAAGCCCCTTCCACACTGCTCTCGCAGTCCAGAAGGGGCTTCCCTCCACGTGGCGGCGCCAGGATTCGAACCTGGGTAGGCTAAGCCGACGGATTTACAGTCCGCTCCCATTGGCCACTCGGGCACACCGCCTGGGATTTGCCGCCCTTCGAACCGCTTTTCTGCGGTGCTCCGTGGCGACGACGTAAACGATACCTGATGCTCGGGGGTGCTTCGCCACCTGATTGATCAGTACTCGGAGGGGACGGGGTGGCTAGGCTTGTCCGGATGCGGCCCGGGACCTGAGTCCGGGCTCGGCGGTCGTCTTCCGCGCGCGCCGACACGCATCCGATGGTCCCGACACGCCCCCCGATACCCCGATACAAGGAGCCACAGGACATGGCCGACTCCAGTTTCGACATCGTCTCGAAGGTCGAGCGGCAGGAGGTCGACAACGCCCTCAACCAGGCCGCCAAGGAGATCTCCCAGCGCTACGACTTCAAGGGCGTCGGCGCCTCGATCTCGTGGTCCGGCGAGAAGATCCTGATGGAGGCGAACTCCGAGGACCGGGTAAAGGCCATCCTCGACGTCTTCCAGTCCAAGCTGATCAAGCGCGGGATCTCCCTGAAGGCGCTGGACGCGGGTGAGCCCCAGCTGTCCGGCAAGGAGTACAAGATCTTCGCGTCGATCCAGGAAGGCATCTCCCAGGAGAACGCCAAGAAGGTGGCGAAGATCATTCGCGACGAGGGTCCGAAGGGCGTCAAGGCCCAGGTCCAGGGCGACGAGCTCCGCGTCAGCTCCAAGAGCCGCGACGACCTGCAGGCCGTGATCGCCCTCCTCAAGGGCAAGGACTTCGACTTCGCGGTGCAGTTCGTCAACTACCGGTAATCGCCGGGGAGAAGGGTGGGCCCCGGCTCCGGCCGAGGTGTCCGCCCTTCTCGCCTGTCGGCTGCGGATTCGGGTGGTGGCGTGCGCGGTCAGTTGCGGGAGTGGCCGAACAGCAGGCGGTAGACGATCAGCAGGACCAGGGAGCCGCCTATCGCGGCCGCCCAGGTCGCGCCGTCGTAGAAGTCCTTGGTGATGGGGTGATCCAGCCAGCGGGCGGAGATCCAGCCGCCGATGAAGGCCCCTGCGACACCAATGAGAGTCGTGCCGATGAAGCCGCCTGGGTCCCGGCCCGGCAGCAGGAACTTGGCGATGGCGCCGGCCAACAGTCCCAGAACGATCCAGCCGATGATGCTCATGCCGTGAACCTGCCCTTTCGTGCTGTACCTGTGCTGTGCCGGCCTGTTGTCTCCGTCACGTGTTGTTCTGGATGACGCTCGGTGATGTCTGTCGGTTGCGTTGATCAGTAGGGTGCGGTCCATGACACAGCCCGTTTCGGACGTTCGGCTGCGGCGCACCCTCGGGATCGGTGACGCGGTGGTCATCGGCCTCGGGTCGATGGTCGGCGCAGGCATCTTCGCGGCGCTGGGCCCCGCGGCACGCGCTGCCGGGTCCGGGCTGCTGCTCGGGCTGGGGGTCGCCGCCGTCGTTGCGTACTGCAACGCCATGTCGTCGGCACGGCTGGCTGCCATGTATCCCGCCTCGGGCGGCACGTATGTGTACGGGCGTGAGCGGCTGGGCGACTTCTGGGGGTATCTGGCCGGCTGGTCGTTCGTCGTCGGCAAAACGGCCTCGTGCACCGCTATGGCACTCACCGTGGGGGCGTACGTCTGGCCGGGGCAGGCGCATGCCGTGGCGGTGGCCGCCGTGGTGGCACTGACCGCCGTGAACTATGGCGGCGTACAGAAGTCGGCCTGGCTGACGCGGGTGATCGTCGCTGTGGTGTTGGCGGTCCTCGCTTCCGTGGTGGTCGTCTGTCTGGGGTCCGGTGAGTCCGATGCCGGGCGACTGGACATCGGGGCGTCGGGTGGCGTGGGCGGGGTGCTGCAAGCGGCCGGGCTGTTGTTCTTCGCGTTCGCCGGGTACGCGCGGATCGCGACCCTGGGCGAGGAGGTGCGGGATCCGGCGCGCACCATCCCGCGCGCGATCCCGCTCGCCCTGGGCATCGCGCTGGTCGTGTACGCGGCTGTCGCTGTCGCCGTCCTTTCCGTGCTGGGCTCGGGTGATCTGGGGCAGGCCTCGGCTCCGCTGGCCGAGGCGGTGCGGGCGGCAGGGGTGCCTGGGCTGGTGCCCGTGGTGCGGGTCGGCGCCGCGGTGGCCGCGCTCGGGTCGCTGCTGGCGCTCATCCTGGGTGTCTCGCGCACTACGCTCGCCATGGCCCGGGACCGGCATCTCCCCGGCGCTCTCGCCGCCGTGCATCCCCGTTTCCAGGTGCCGCACCGGGCGGAACTGGCTGTCGGTGCCGTGGTCGCCGTCCTGGCCGCCACGGTGGACGTCCGGGGCGCGATCGGTTTCTCCTCCTTCGGTGTGCTCGCGTACTACGCGGTCGCCAACGCGTCGGCCTGGACGCTGAGTTCGGCGGCCGTCTCGCGGGTCGTGCCCGTGGTCGGTCTCGTCGGGTGCGTGATGCTGGCGTTCGCGCTGCCCGGGGCGTCTGTGGCCGTGGGCGCGGGTGTACTGGGCCTGGGGGCGGCGGCGTACGGCGTACGGCGGTGGTGGGCCGGGCGAGGGCCGGGCCGGGGCGCCTGAGGCCGACGGCTCACGAGGCGTGCGCTACCGCCGGGCGTATGTAAACCTGCTGGCGCATGGTCACGGCTGTGCGGGTTGCACGCGCGGAGTCGGCCATGGGGGTGGCGCCTGAAGTCCTTCCCCGGGGGCGGGTGTTGTGGGACTCCTCCGGTGCCCTGTTCTGCGGCTGCTCGATCTCGGTCATGGATTCATGATGCACGGCAGCGCTGACATTCGGGCAGCCTGTGGATAAGTGAGCGGGCGCTCAGGATATGGGCAGGGGTGGCTCAGGGGTCGTGGCTGGCACGACGCCCACATCGCCCGCGCTGCCGAGGCAACGGCCGAAGTAGCCGCCGGGTCCCGGTGGTCGCTCCACCCCCGGTTCGCCGCTCTACCAGCGCTGCTGGGCGAACGGCTGGTTCGAGCGCACGATTTCGCGGCCCAGGGGCATCAGCGAGACCGGGACGAGCTTGAAGTTGGCGATGCCGAAGGGGATGCCGATGATCGTGACGCAGAGCAGGAGGCCCGTGAAGATGTGGGTCAGTGCGAGCCACCAGCCCGCGAGGATCAGCCAGAGGATGTTGCCGAGGCAGGAGGGGGCGCCCGCGTCACGGCGCTCGACCGCGGTGTACCCGAAGGGCCACAGGGCGTAGATGCCGATGCGGAAAGACGCGATGCCGAAGGGGATGCCGATGATCGTGATGCACAGGAGCAAGCCTGCGAACAGGTAGCCGAGGAAGAGCCAGAAGCCGCTGAGGATCAGCCAGATGATGTTGAGAATGGTCTTCATTGGTGGCGACCTGCCATCTTCTCGAGTCGGGCGATGCGTTCCGCCATCGGAGGGTGCGTCGAGAACATTCTGGAGAATCCCTGGCCCGGCCGGAAAGGGTTCGCGATCATCATGTGGCTCGCGGTCTCGATGCGGGGCTCGGGGGGCAGTGGGAGCTGCTTGGTGCCTGTTTCCAGTTTGCGAAGGGCACTGGCGAGGGCGAGTGGGTCGCCGGTGAGTTGGGCGCCGGAGGCGTCCGCCTCGTACTCCCTGGAACGGCTGATCGCGACCTGGATGAGGGACGCGGCGAGTGGGCCGAGGATCATGATCAGCAGCATGCCGAGGAGACCCGGGCCGTCGTCGTCATCGGAGCGGCCGATGGGGATCAGCCAGGCGAAGTTCACCAGGAACATGATCACGGAGGCGAGGGCGCCGGCGACCGACGAGATCAGGATGTCGCGGTTGTAGACATGGCTCAGCTCGTGGCCGATGACGCCGCGCAGCTCACGCTCGTCGAGGAGGCGGAGGATGCCGTCTGTGCAGCACACGGCCGCGTTGCGCGGGTTGCGGCCGGTCGCGAACGCGTTGGGGGCATCCGTCGGGGAGATGTACAGGCGGGGCATGGGCTGGCGAGCCTGGGTGGAGAGCTCACGGACCATGCGGTACAGCGCCGGGGCCTCGAACTCGCTCACCGGGCGGGCGCGCATCGCGCGTAGAGCCAGCTTGTCGCTGTTCCAGTACGCGTACGCGTTCGTGCCGAGGGCCAGGAAGACCGCGACGACCAAACCCGTACGGCCGAAGAGGCTTCCTACGACGATGATGAGTGCGGACAGTCCCCCGAGGAGTACGGCGGTCCTGAGCCCGTTGTGCCGGCGGTGCACGGTACGCCCTCCAAGTCGTGCGGCAGGGGAACCCTTTGCTTGCTGTTGCTGTTGACTCCACTTCTCAGTGGACCCTCCCGTACTGGTCAACGCCAGGCGGGGAGTACTAGTTCCCTTGTGCGCGGGGGGCGGCCGGTGAGCCGTCCGGGTGACGGCGGGCCGCGCTAGAAGAGACCCGTGTCGGCGAAGCGCAGGACCAGCTGGGGTGCTCCGGAGAGGACGATTCCGACGATTCCGGTGAGGGCGATCGCCAGGGTCAGAGGTGCCGGGACGCGGTGCGGTTCAGGTGCGCCCTCGGGGGCGCGGAACAGCAGGGCTGTCCACTGCAGGTAGTAGAAGAGCGCGATCACCACGTTGACGGCCATGACGACGGCGAGCCAGCCGAGGCCCGCGTCGACGGCCGCGGAGAAGACGATGACCTTGGCGAACAGTCCGATGATGCCCGGCGGCAGCCCGGCGAGGCAGAGCAGGAAGAAGGCCAGGAGCAGGGCGGTCGCAGGACTCGACGCGTACAGGCCGCGGTAGTCGCTGACGCGGTTCAAGTGCTTCGTACGACCGACGAGGGCGGCCACGGCGAAGGCGCCGAGGTTCACCGCCGCGTACATGAGGGCGTAGGCGACCGTGGACCCGATCGCCTGCTCGGCGTCGTCGGAGTACGCGGCCGCCGCGATCGGCACCAGGAGGTAGCCGGCCTGGCCGACCGAGGACCAGGCGAGTAGGCGGACCGCGCTGTACGCGCGCGTGGACTGCTGTTTCAGGGCACCGACGTTGCCGACGGTCATGGTGAGGGCGGCCAGCGCGGCGAGTGCCGGGCCCCAGGCGTCGGCGTACGACGGGAGGGCGACGACGGTGACGAGGATCAGGCCGGAGAACCCGACCGCCTTGCCGACGACCGACAGGTAGGCGGCCACGGGCAGCGGGGCGCCCACGTAGGTGTCGGGGACCCAGAAGTGGAACGGTACGGCGGCCGTTTTGAAGGCGAAGCCGATGAGGGTGAGGACGACGCCGGCCTGGGTGACGGTGTGCAGGTCGCCGTCGACGTTCTGGATCCGGTCGGCGATCTCGGTGAGGTACAGGGTTCCCGTGGTGGCGTAGACGAAGCTGATGCCCATGAGGCTGACGGCGGTCGCGGTGACGGACGACAGGAAGAACTTCAGGGCCGCCTCGGAGGACCGCTTGTCGCCGTGCCGGATGCCGACGAGAGCGAAGGCGGGCAGGGAGGCGACCTCCAGGGCGACGATGAGCGTCGCGAGGTCGCGGGAGGCGGGCAGCAGGGCGGCGCCGGCGGCGGACGACAGCAGCAGGAACCAGAACTCCCCTTCGGGGAGTTCCTTCTTCGCGTCCTTCAGGGCCGTCATCGACAGCAGGGCCGCCAGCAGGGCGCCGCCGAGGACGAGGAACTGGATGACAAGAGTGAAGCGGTCCGCGGTGTAGCTGCAGACGTCCGGCGTGCTGGTCAGGCAGAAGGTGGCGCGGTCGCCGTCCAGGAGCGGCAGGAGGGCTAGCAGGGAGATGGTGAGGCCCGCGACCGAGGTCCAGCCGAGCAGGGCCTTCTTCGTGTCGCCCACGAAGAGGTCGGCGACGAGCACGGCGAGGCCGACGACCGCGGCGATCGTGGGCGGCGCGATGGCGAGCCAGTCGACGGACTGGACCACGGACTCGGCCAGTGGCTGGGCCTGGGAGCTCATCGGGTGCCTCCTGCGAGGAGCTGCTGCACGGCCGGGTCGGTCAGGCCGAGCAGGGCCGCGGGCCAGAGGCCGGCGAGAACGGTGAGGGCGACGAGCGGGGTCCACGCGGCGAACTCGTACGTCTGTACGTCCGCCAGCCGCGGCCCCTCCTGCGAGGTGGCGCCCATGCAGACGCGGCGGACCACGATCAGCAGGTAGGCGGCGGTCAGGAGCGTGCCGAACGCGGCGATGGTCATGTAGGTGAGGAAGGCCGGGCGACTGAGGCCGTCGGCGGGTTCGAACGCGCCCAGCAGCGCCAGCATCTCGCCCCAGAACCCGGCAAGGCCCGGCAGTCCTAGCGAGGCCACGGCGCCGAAGGCGAGCAGGCCGCCGAGGCGCGGGGCCTTGCCGTAGAGGGCGGCGCCGGTTTCCTGCGCGAGGGAGTCGAGGTCGGTGGTGCCGGTGCGGTCCTTCAGCGCTCCGACCAGGAAGAAGAGCAGGCCGGTGATGAGGCCGTGCGCGATGTTGGCGAAGAGGGCGCCGTTCACGCCGGTCGGGGTCATCGTCGCGATGCCGAGCAGTACGAAGCCCATGTGGCCGACGGAGGAGTACGCGATGAGGCGCTTGAGGTCGCCCTTCGCCCCCTGCTTGGCGAGGGCGAGGCAGGCGAGGGATCCGTAGATGATTCCGACGACCGCGAAGGCGGCGAGGTAGGGCGCGAAGGTACGGAAGCCGTCGGGCGTGATCGGCAGCAGGATGCGGACGAACCCGTACGTGCCCATCTTGAGCAGGACGCCGGCCAGCAGGACCGAGCCGACGGTCGGGGCGGCGGTGTGGGCGTCCGGCAGCCAGCTGTGCAACGGCCACATCGGGGTCTTGACCGCGAGCCCGATCCCGATCGACAAAACAGCGATGACCTGCACGGATGCGGTCAGCTCGGGGCGATTGTCAGTGGCGAGTGCCACCATGTCGAATGTGCCCGCCGTAATTCCGATCAGGAGCAGGCCGAGCAGCATGACCACGGAACCGAGCAGGGTGTAGAGGATGAACTTCCAAGCGGCCTGCGTACGTTGCTCACCGCCCCAGCGGGCGATGAGGAAGTACATCGGGATGAGCACCATCTCGAACGCGAGGAAGAACAGAAGCAGGTCGAGGACGGCGAAGGTCGCGAGAGTGCCGGACTCCAGAACGAGCAGTAGTGCGACGAAGGCCTTCGGGGACGGGCCCGCAGGCATCTTGAAATAGGAGTAGAGCGCGCAAAGGAAGGTCAACAGCGCGGTCAGGACCAGAAGGGGGAGGGAGATGCCGTCGATGCCGAGGTGGATGCGCACGTCGAGTGCGGGGATCCAGCTGATGTCCGTGCTGGCCTGCATCTTCGACGGCTGGTCGTGGTCGAAGCCGAGCGCGAGGACGATCGCGGCGATGAGCACCGCGCCGGTCACGGTGACACCGTGGCGGAGCACGGCCTGCTCGGGTGACTTCCCCTTCAGCCCCGGCGGGGGCGGCAGGAGAGCGGCGGCGGCGCCGATGAGCGGGCCGACGACGACAAACGCCAGAAGGAACTGCATCACGGACTCGTTGATATCGATCACGCCTGCTCACGCTCCCGTGGCGACGACGAGGGCGGCGACCACCAGGACGACGGTGCCGGCGAGCAGCGCGCTCACATAGGTCTGGACATTGCCGGTCTGCGCCCGGCGTACGGCCGCGCCCAGCAGGCGAGGCAGAGCGCCCGCGCCGTGGACATAGGTGTCGACGACCTCGCGGTCGAGGAACCGGACGAGACTCGCGCCGGCCTGGACCGGGCGGACGAAGAGCGCCGAGTACACGGCGTCGAGGTGGAAGCCGACAGCGGCGTGGCGGTGCAGCGGGCCGAGCAGGAGGCGGGCCGGGTCCGCCGGGTCGGGCGCCGAGGCCACGTTTCCATAGGCGGGCGCGTGGCTGGCGATCGCCTCTGCTTCGACCGTGGCGGCATCGCTCTCCGGGTGGGCCGCGACCGCGCCCAGCGGGACTCGGGCCGCTGCTGCCGTGATCCGGCGCCAGGCCGTGTACGTCAGGAGTCCGCCGGCCAGGGCGGCGCCCGTGCCGAGGACGGACGTGGCGAGCGTGGGAGCCAGGTCGTCGCCGTCGAACCAGTCGGGCAGCGTGCCGTAGGCGAGTGCTCCGAGGGCGAGGGACGGTACGGCGAGCACCCACAGCACGAGCGTCATGGTGCGTGGCTGGCGGCCGTGGTCGGGGGCTTCGGCGCCCTTGCCCCGGAAGGCGAGCAGCCACAGTCGGGTGGCGTACGCGGCGGTGAGCAGGGCCGTGAGGAGGCCGGCGACGAGGACGGTCCAGCCCGCGGCGCCGGGGATGTGCTCGTCGTGGCCGGTGGCGGCGTGTTCGGCGGCGCCGAGGACGGACTCCTTGGAGAAGAAGCCGCTGAACGGCGGAATCGCGGCCAGGGCGAGGAGGGCGATGGTCATCGTCCAGTAGGCGTCGGGGACGCGGGCACGCAAGTTGCTCATGCGGGACATGGCGGCCAGGGAGTTGGTGCCGGCGGCGTGGATGATCACGCCGGCGGCGAGGAACAGCAGCGCTTTGAAGGCGCCGTGGGAGAGGAGGTGGAAGACGGCGGCGCCGCGGTCGCCGACGGCGAGGGCGCCGGTCATGTAGCCGAGCTGGCCGATCGTCGAGTAGGCGAGGACGCGCTTGATGTCGTCCTGGGCGAGGGCGGCGAGAGCCGAGCCGGCCATCGTGACCGCGGCCATGGCGGCGAGAACGACGAGGGCCGCTGAGGAGGCGGCGAAGACCGGGAGGAGCCGGGCGACGAAGTAGACACCGGCGGCGACCATCGTCGCGGCGTGGATCAGCGCGGAGACGGGCGTCGGGCCCGCCATCGCATCGGGCAGCCAGGTGTGGAGCGGGAACTGCGCCGACTTGCCCGCGACACCGGCGAGGAGCAGCAGGGCGACGAGTGTCGGGTGGTCGAGGCCGCCGTCGGCGACGGTGGAGAGGATCCGGGTGATGCGGAATGAGCCCGAGTCAGCGGCGAGGGCGAACAGACCGATCAGGAAGGGGACATCACCGAGCTTGGTGACCAGGAAGGCCTTGAGGGAGGCGGCGCGGGCCTCCGGGGTCTCCCAGTAGTGGCCGACCAGGAAGTACGAGCAGATGCCCATGATCTCCCAGCCGACCATGAGCACCATCAGGTCGCCGGAGTAGACGACGAGGAGCATCGCGGAGGTGAAGAGGGAGACGAGAGCGGCGTAGGAGGGGTAGCGCGGGTCGTCGCGCAGGTAGCCCGTCGAGTAGATCTGCACACAGGTCGCGACCAGGCCGACCAGGACGGCGACGAGGGCGGCGAAGCCGTCGATGTGCAGGGCGAGTTCGATGGGGATCGAGCCGGTGGGGGTGAGCTCCGTGGCGGCGTTGACGGGGCGGTCGCCGCCCTGGCGTACGGCGACCAGTACCGCCAGCGCGAAGGCGGTGAGGGTCGGCAGTACGGCGAGGGGGCGTACGAAGCCGGGGGCCGTGCGGCCGAGGAGCAGGCCGACCGCGGCGCCGAGGAACGGAAGGAGGGGGACGAGGACGGCGAGGGTGGTCGTGGTCACGCGGTGGCCTCAGCCTTCTCCGTCTGTCCGGCCGCCGGTTCAGTGGTGACGGTGGCCTCGTCGGGGCCGCCCGGGCCGTCGGTCTCGTGGCCCTCGGCGGTGTCGCGGAGCTTGTCGATGTCGGCGGTGCCTCGGTTGCGGTGGACGGCGAGAACGATCGCCAGGCCGATGCCGATCTCGGCGGCGGCGATGGTGATGGTGAACAGGGTCAGGGCCTGGCCGGAGTGCAGGGTCTCCTCGGCGGCCTTGGTGAGCCAGACGTCGAAGGCGACGAGGTTGAGGTTGACGGCGTTGAGCATCAGCTCGACGGACATCAGGACCAGGATCGCGTTGCGGCGGGCCAGGACTCCGTACAGGCCCGTGCAGAAGAGGAGGGAGGAGAGGACGACGGGATAGGCGAGGTGCATCAGCGGGCGCCTTCCTGCTCGGCCTGACCTTTTCGCCCGATCGGGTGATTACGGGAATCCGGTACGGATGCGGAACTCCCGGTCGCGCCTCGGGAGTTCACAGGGGGAGAGCTCGACTCCGTCTTCGCCTTGCGGGAGAGGACGATCGCGCCGACCAGGGCCGTGAGGAGGAGCACGGAGAGGGCCTCGAAGGGGAGGACCCAGTTCTGGAAGAGGCTTTCGCCGGTGGCCTTGGTGGAGCCGGCGGCGGGGCCGTCGAGGTCGATCCAGGTGGTGCGGAAGGCGTCGACGACGACCCAGACGAGGGCGGCGGCAGCGGCGATGGCCACGGTGAGGGCGGCCCAGCGGTTACCGGAGTCGGCGTCCGGGGAGCGGCCGATGGGGGCCTTGGTGAGCATCAGACCGAAGAGGAGGAGGACGACGACGGAACCGACGTAGATGAGGACCTGCACCCAGGCGATGAACTCGGCGGTGAGGAGGAGGTATTCGACGGCGAGGCCACCGAGGGCCACCACCAGCCAGAGGGCGGCGTGCACCAGCTGGCGGGTGGTGACGGTGACGATCGCGGCGCCGAAGGTGACCAGGCCGACAAGAAGGAAGGCGATCTCGACGCCGGTCGGGGAGAGGAAGCCTCGCGTCTCGACGGCGGCCAGGGTGGAGGGCGTCGTGGTGGTGGCGGCTGCGAGCGCGGCTGCGGCGAGGCTCACGAGTCTCCCTCCTGTGGTTCGGCGCGCTTGGTCGGCTTGGTCGGGTCGGTGGGCTTGGTCGGGTCGGTCGGGTGGGTGGGCTTGGTCGGGTCGGTCGGGTGGGTGGGCTTGGTCGGGTCGGATTTCTCCGCCTGGGCTGTCTGTTCCGCCTGTTCTGCCTCGGTGGTTGCCAGTTTTTCGGCGGTCTTGCGGGCGGCGGCGAGTTCCTTGGGTTCCTCGGCGGCGGGGTCGAGGGCGGGTGGGGCCGGGACGGTCCACATCCACTCGCGGAGTTTGTCGCGCTCGTGGGTGAGTTCGTGGATGTCGGTCTCGGCGTACTCGAACTCCGGGGACCAGAAGAGGGCGTCGAAGGGGCAGACCTCGATGCAGATACCGCAGTACATGCAGAGGGCGAAGTCGATGGCAAAGCGGTCGAGGACGTTGCGGCTGCGCTCGCGGCCACCGGGGGCGGCGGGCGGGACGGTCTCCTTGTGGGAGTCGATGTAGATGCACCAGTCCGGGCACTCGCGGGCGCAGAGCATGCAGACCGTGCAGTTCTCCTCGAAGAGGCCGATGACGCCTCGGGTGCGGGGCGGGAGCTCGGGCTGGGCGTCCGGGTACTGCTCGGTGACGGTCTTCCTGGCCATCGTGCGGAGGGTGACGGCCAGGCCCTTGGCGAGGCCGGAACCAGGGATGCGGGGCCGGGTGGGCGGAAGAGGCTCAGCCATGGCTACTGGATCACCACCTTGACGATGCCGGTGAGGGCGATCTGGGTGAGGGAGAGGGGGACGAGAAGGGTCCAGGAGAGCTTCTGGAGCTGGTCCTCGCGCAGTCGGGGGTAGGTGACGCGGAGCCAGATGACGACGAAGGCGAGGACGGCGGTCTTCAGGAGGGTCCAGAACCAGCCCAGGCCGTCAGCGCCCCAGGGGCCGTGCCAGCCGCCGAGGAAGAGGACCGTGGTGAGGCCACACAGGACGACGATTCCGGCGTATTCGGCGAGGAGGAACAAGGCGAAGCGGAGGCCCGTGTACTCGGTGTAGGCGCCGAAGATGATCTCCGAGTCGGCGACGGGCATGTCGAAGGGCGGGCGCTGGAGTTCGGCGAGGCCGGCGACGAAGAAGACGATCGCGCCGACGATCTGCCAGGGCAGCCACCACCACTCGAAGGCGTCGAGGATGCCGGGGAGGGAGACCGTGCCGGCCGCCATCGCCACGGAGGCGGCCGTCAGGAGCATCGGGAGTTCGTAGGCGAGGAGCTGGGCGGCGGTGCGGAGGCCGCCGAGGAGGGAGAACTTGTTGGCGGAGGCCCAACCGGCCATGAGGGAGCCGAGGACGCCCACGCCCATCACGGCGAGTACGAAGAAGATGCCCGCGTCGATGACCTCACCGACCGCGCCCTCGCCCGGGCCGATAGGGATGGCGAGGAGGACGAGGAGGTACGGGAGGAGGGCGACCGCGGGGGCGAGCTGGAAGATACGGCGGTCCGCGCCGGCCGGGACGACGTCTTCCTTCTGGGCGAACTTGACGCCGTCGGCGATGAGTTGGGCCCAGCCGTGGAAGCCGCCGGCGTACATGGGGCCGAGGCGGCCCTGCATGTGGGCCATCACCTTGTGTTCGGTCTGGCCGATGATCAGGGGGAAGGTGAGGAAGACGACGAAGACCAGCAGGAGTCGCAGGGCGACGTCGAGAGCGTCGTTCACTGCTGGCCTCCTGCGGGGGTTTCGGGGTCGGGCGTTTCGGGGTCGGGCGTTTCAGGGTCGGGCGTTTCGGGGTCGGGGGTGTCGGGCGTCTTCGGCTGCTTCGGGGTGGGGGCAGCTTCCGGGGTGGGCTCGGGTTCGTCGAAGGCTGGGCGTGCGTGGTGCCAGGGGGCGTCCGTGGTGCGGGGGGTGGGGCGGGGGGTTGCCGCCTGGTCGCCGGAGGCAGGGGCTTCGGCTGAGGTGGCGCGCTGGCTCGCTGAACCACCCGACGCGGTGCGTGCACGGCGAGGTCCGGCGGGGCGCGTTCGTTCGGGCCGAGCGGGCGGTTCGCCGGGAGCGGGCTGGGCTTCGGGGGCCGTGGGCTCGGGTGAGGTCGGGGGCTGGGTTGCGGAGCCCTCTGCTGCGGTGCGGGTACGGCGGGGCGGGCGTTCGCCGGTTGCCGCGCGGGGGCCGGTACCTCGGGCGGGGCGGGTGAGGGCCGGGGGGAGTTGGCCCTTCAAGGGGCCCCATTCATTGGGATCGGGGACACCGGGGGGCAGCATTTGGCGGCGCTTGGGACCGCCGTGTTCAGATTCGCCCGGTTCCTTGGCGCCCGGCCAGGCCTTGACCACGCGGGCGGCCAGGACGAAGTCCTTGCGGAGGGGGTGGCCCTCGAAGTTCTCGGGGAGGAGGAGGTGGTCAAGGGCGGGGTGGCCCTCGAAGCGGACGCCGAACATTTCGTGGGTCTCGCGTTCGTGCCAGGCCGCGCCGGCGTAGACGTCGACCGCGGTGGGCAGGACCGGGGACTCGTGCGGGACCGTGGTGCGCAGGAGGAGGCGTCGGACCGGGTTCAGAGCGACGACGTGGGCCGAGACTCGGAAACCCGTGCCGGGTTCGTCGACCGCGCTCAGCCAGTCGAAGTAGGTGCAGCCCAGGGTGGAGTGGGCGGTGCGCAGAGCCTGGGTCCAGGAGGTGGGCGGGACGTCCACGGTGAGGACCTCATACGACTCCTCGGCCGTGGCTTCGGGGCCGAAGAGTTCCTCGGCGGGGGCGGGGAGCCAGCCGGTCATCGGTCTGCCTCCCCGGTGCGGTCGGTTGTGCCGGTGCGGTCGGTTGTGTCGGTGCGGTCGGTTGTGTCGGTGCGGTCGGTTGTGTCGGTGCGGTCGGTTGTGTCGGTGCGGTCGGTTGTGTCGGTGCCTGATGCGTTGTCGGCCGCTTCGGTATTCGTTTCGGTGCCGCCAGCGGTCGTATCGGCAGCCTTTTCGGTGCCTGACGTGGGGGCTGGGGGCTTTACCAGGGCGCTTTGCAGTGCCGCTGTTGAAGGGCGGGTGGCGGTTCCGGTTCCGTAGCGGTCGCCCAGGGATTCTCGGGCGATCTTTTCCTGGAGTTTGAGGATGCCCTGGAGGAGGGCCTCGGGGCGGGGTGGGCAGCCGGGGACGTAGACGTCGACGGGGATGATCTGGTCCACGCCCTTGGTGACGGAGTAGGAGTCCCAGTAGGGGCCGCCGCAGTTGGAGCAGGCGCCGAAGGAGATGACGTACTTCGGTTCGGGCATCTGCTCGTAGAGGCGCTTCACCGCCGGGGCCATCTTGTCCGTCACCGTGCCCGAGACCACCATCAGGTCGGCCTGGCGGGGGCCCGGCGCGAAGGGGATGACGCCGAGGCGGATGAAGTCGTGGCGGGCCATTGACGCGGCGATGAACTCGATCGCGCAGCAGGCGAGGCCGAAGTTGAAGACCCAGAGCGAGTAGCGGCGGCCCCAGTTCAGGATCACCTTCATCGGCTCGGGGGCGAGGCGGGCGAGGGTGCCCAGCCGTTTCGGCTCCGGCAGCGACACGGGTTCGGCAGGGGCCGACGCGGTGGGCTCCGGCGAGTTGGTTTTTGGCGTCACGTCCATGCCAGGACGCCCTTCTTGTATGCGTAGAGCAGGCCCACGGCCAGGAAGCCGAGGAAGACGAACATCTCTACGAGCGTTGTCGCGCCGTAGCCGGGGGCGGCGAAGACCGTCGCCCAGGGGAAGAGGAAGATCGAGTCGATGGCGAAGATGACGTAGAGGAAGGCGTAGACGTAGTAGCGGACCTGGGTGTGGGCCCAGCCCTCGCCAACCGGGTCGACGCCGCACTCGTACGTCAGGAGCTTCTCGCGGGTCGGGACCTCGGGGCGCAGCAGGCGTCCCGCGCCGAAGGCGATGGCCACGAAGAGCACGCCGATCGCGGCGAGCAGTCCGACCACCGAGTAGGACTGGAAGTAGTCCGCCGCGACGATGTACTGCGCGTCCTCCGCCGCGGCGGCCACGGTCGGTTCCGGCACGTCCGTCCCTCGCTCCCTGACCTGGCGACCTGTACGTACGCGCGGTGCGTGCGCCATACATACGCCGCTGTTCGACGATCTGTACGCACGGGAGTCTAGGCCCTGCTAAAGAGACCGTAAGCAGGTCGTCACGGGTCGGCATGCGGGGGGGGGTGCCCCTATGGGTTTCGTCAAGCTGGTGGGGCGGGCTGGGGTTCGTAGAAGGTGCCGTCGCGGAGCATCGCGAAGAGATAGCCGACGGAATCCCCACCAGCGACCTTGCTCCAACCTCAGCCGGAAACGGACATCGCCTTACGAACCGTCCACTAAGAACGCGGTCCAGAAACGCGGTCCAGATAGGGAGGGCTCTCGAAGCGCTCCTGCGTTCGGGAACCGCCCGTCTTGAGATTGACCTGAACAAGGTGACTTACCTCAGCAGCGATGGCGCAACGGTGTTCTTCATGGCGCTGCGCGCCGCCGGGCGCACGGCACGCGCGTAATCGTCACACACGCACCGGTCCCAAGCCCGGGCCACCCTCGAAGGACTGGGGCTGCTCCGCGTCTTCGAGGTGCACGAAGGGGATAGGTCAAGTTGCTCGTCATGCAAGGGCGAGTAGCTGCTGACCCTTTGCAATCAAGCGACCTCAACACTTCCCGAATCCGGCATGAACAGGTGCTGATGCGGCCGCCTGACGTGTTCGAGGAGACGTACTGCAACAAGGCGGGGGAGCCGAATGGCAGCGAGTGGCGGGGGCAGTGGGCTCTTCTCGATGGCCTGGGGAATATGGGCAACCGGCTTCGGCTGGATCATCGCGTCGGACTTCCGAGGCGCAGCCCACCGGTTCTATGAGCTGTCACAGCGGTCTGTGCCGTTCAGCGCGAGGAGGGCACCACTCGTCGGCGTCGGC
Source organism: Streptomyces capitiformicae (assembly GCF_002214185.1). Lineage (NCBI taxonomy): Bacteria > Bacillati > Actinomycetota > Actinomycetes > Kitasatosporales > Streptomycetaceae > Streptomyces > Streptomyces capitiformicae. Next base: position 7,530,157 of record NZ_CP022161.1, read on the forward strand.
TTCCTCAGAATCCTGGCCGGTGTGTTCGCCCTCATCGGGCCTGCCGTCCTCGTCGGCGGGCTGCTCGAACTGGTTCGAGGCGAGGGAGCTTCCGACCGGCTGCCACAGTTGCCCGTACCGCTCGCGGCGACGGTGGTCCTCGTCGGCGCCTTCGGGCTGTGGACGGCGTGGCGGCCTTCCGGGCTGCTTCGCCGGGAGTGGGCTGAGGGCGCCGACCTCCAGCGCGCCGCCGTTGCCGTAGTCACCGCGGCGCTCGTCGGCTTCCCGGCCACGTTGGCACTCGGCCACCAGACGGCGATGCTGGCCAGTTGGCTGGGCGGAGGGCTCGCGGGTCTGGTTCTCCTGCTGAGCGGCCGTTTCATCTTCGCCGAGCAAGTCCAGGCCGAGGGCTTCGCCCGTCTGCCCGGCCTACGCGACCTCGTGCTCGACCCTGCCGGGACCACCCTGCGCGGACAGCTCACTGGCGAACTCGACGCGCTAGTCAAGGCCGCCGCCCGGCACCACGTCACCGCGCTGCGTGTGACCGAACCCGCCCTGGACGACCTCTTCCACGCCTACTACACGGACGCCGAGGCCGCGCCGTGTCCGACCGCCGCCGTCTGATCGGCCACCCGTCGCTCACCTCACCTTCGCCGAAGAAGTCAACTCGCCATGCCTGCCACTGTGTTCACCATGCCCCTCCACGACAACCGCCCTCCCTCATCGGCTGGACGGCCGGCACCACCCTGGTCGCCGCCATGTACGCGAGCTTCTACCGTTCCTGGGGACTGAGCGGGAGTAATCCCAATCAGCCGCACGCCCCGAACGGTCTTGGACGCTCCCCCAGACTTCGTCCGGGGGCCCCAGGTCCCCGGCGTGCATAGGCGGCGAGCCGCTGAAGCACGGCATCCAGTGGGCCACGCCGGCATCCTCGTCGTAGCGTCCACGGTGCTGGTAGCCGCGGGGGCGTACCGCTTCAACCACCGTGACCTCAACGCCTGACGAACGGACAGGTCTGCGGAGTCCTTGCGCACAAATGCCCGATACCCTCGGTGATCACCGGCCTTGATCAGGCCGGTGATCACATGGGGAGAGGGGAACCGTCATGGCGCGTAAGCCGGTTCGCGCAGCGGTCGGGGACATCTGGATCAGCTGTCAGGTCTGCAGGAGCGATCTGTTCCGGGAACGGGGCGTGCTGCTGAACAGCGTCGGCCTGGAGTTCATGAAGATGGCGTGGGCGGACGAGACGGCAACCGGCCTGATCTGCTGGCGGTGCGGATTCGTCCACCTCTTCGTGAACAAGGACATCAAGCTGTACCGCGCGGACAAGTGACAGCCGTTCCGACGGCCATGGGCTCCCCATCTGCTGGTCGCTCTGCGGCCCGTTGCCGGGGCTGCCTGGCTGACTCACTCAGTGTGGGGGACCGGTGTGGCCAGGTCCTCCGGTGCCGGGGTGCCGGGGTGCCGGGGTGGGCGGTCGCTGTCGGCAGCGTGTCCGGGACGTCCTCCGGGTCTGGACGAACATGCAGGATCAGCTCACGGCCCGGCCGCTGTCCAGCTCGGCCGGATCGCTTCAGGCGAGCGCGACGGGCGCCCTCGCCGCGGCCTGTGCGGTCTCGGTCGTACTGGGTGGCGGTCAGGCCGTTCACTCCCTTCTGGACCGGCGGCGTCTGCGGCAGTGGGACAAAGCCCGGGCAGAGGCTGACGCTCGGTGGGGCGGAAAGACCGTGTGATCGCGGCCCGCTGTCGGCGCCCAGCGCAAACTCGCGGAGAGCGGTAGCTCAGCGATGCTGACCAGACCGGCGACAACCGGCTCGGGATCATGACACGATGCTTGGATGGTGCGGCTCTCCGCCTGCGGTGGAAGGGCGGGGGCCGGTCCTGGAGCGCCGGGAAGTCTGGTCGGCACAGTGCCTGAACGCGACGAGGGAGCAGGCTGTGTCCGCGATCCAGAGCGCTCTGCGCCGTGCGATGAGTGTCGAAGGGGTACTGGGCGCCGCGATCGTCGACTACGTCAGTCGCATGCCGCTCGGCACCATCGGCAACCCGGCAGGTCTCGACCTTGAGGAAGCCGCTCAGAGAGACACCGATGTCGTACGCGTGAACCTCTCCGCGCTCGCTCAGCTGGGGTACGAGCCCAGGCGGGTGGAGGACATACTGATCACTCTGGACACCGAGTACCACCTTCTGCGTCCCCTCGCTCGCAGGGCACACGACGGGCTGTTCATCTACCTGGTCCTGGACCGCGACCTGGCGGATCTGGACACGGCCCGCAAAGAACTCCTACGGATCGAGGAGCTGCTGTGAGGGCGACACCAGGTATGGGCCTGGACGAACACCCGACGCAGATCGCCGAGTTGGCGGACGGACCGGTCGAGTACCGCTTCGATCGGCGCGGGCCGGACACGGTCGTCGTCTTCCACGGCGGGCACATGCGGGCCGGACTTTCGCTCGGCGAGGAGGTGTTCGCCGACGCCGGCTGCTCGGTGCTTGTGCCGTCCCGTCCGGGGTACGGCCGCACCCCGGTCTCGACCGGCGGCTCGGCGGGCGGATTCGCCGACGTCACCGCCGCGCTCTGCTCGCAGCTCGGTATCGCCAGCGTCGCAGCGGTAGTTGGTGTCTCGGCCGGAGGACCCACAGCGGTGGCCATGGCAGCGCGGTATCCCGCCCTGGTGGACAGGATGATCCTGCAGAGCGCCGTCGGGCCTCTGCCCTGGCCGGACCGCCGTACGCGCATGGCTGCCCGTGTCGCCTTCACGGCCCGGACGGAGCCCCTCTTGTGGGCTGTGGTGCGCACACTGATGCGTCACGCGCCCGAGGTCGGCCTGCGCATGCTGCTGCGGGACCTGACGGTGCTTCCTTCGCGGAAAGCCGTGTCGGGTCTTGGGGCGGAGGACCGGGCAAGGCTGATCGCGCTCTTCTCCCGAATGCGGTCGGGCCACGGTTTCCTCCGCGATCTCAAAGCCCTGGAAACCACCGCGGAGTTGACCCGTCATGCGGGCCAGGTTTCCCAGCCCAGTCTCGTGATCGCGACCTGCCAGGACGGTGCCGTACCGTTCGCGCATGCCCGGGCACTTGTCGCAGCCCTCCGACAAACCGAGCTGATCGAAAGCTGGGCGGGCGGACACTTCATCTGGTTCGGCCAGGACTGGCCGACCATCGCCGACCGCATCCGCGACTTCCTGCTGGCGGACCTGTACTTGATGCCGCGAGGGGAGCTGTAACGGACGGCCGCTGACCGGCACCAGGCGGTCGCCCCGACCATGCCGACTCTGCCGTGGCCTGCCCTACGGCCGTCCAGGAACGGGTCCGCGAGATTCCAGTCGAACGCCCGTGCCGATCTTGCTGGAGATCCCGCACCTGCCTACTGTTCAGAACGCGGAGAGGGAAACAACGGCGGCGGTCCCGCTCGCTGACGCGGGACGTGCTGTCGCCAAGCGGGGGTGAAGCGTGTCCGACAACAGCCGTCGTCTTGCTGTGCTGTCTGCCCTCCCGTTCGCCATGATGGCCGCCGTCACCGCGGTCGACCTCGCCGCGAGCCCAGGGGTTGGATTCCTTCCGCTGCTGTCGCTGGGCCCGGCATTCGCCAGTCTGGTCGGTGGCTGACGGCGCACCCTGTGCATCGGCGCCATCGCGCTGCTGCTCTGTGTCGCACTCGGCCTCTACAACGACATGCTCGCGGCACGCCGCGGATACATGACCATCGCCTCCGTCGTCGGCGTGACGACGGCCGGCATCGTCGCCGTGGTGATGCGTCAGCAACGCGAGATGGAGTTGGCCAACGTGCGTTCCATCGCCGAAGCAGCGCAGCGCGTTCTCCTCAAGCCCGTGCCGCGCAAGGCCGGCCCACTACGGGCCGCCGTGTCCTACACGTCGGCCGTCGCCGAGGCCCGCATCGGCGGCGATCTGTACGAGATGGTCGCCTCACCCCACGGCGTGCGTGTGATCGTCGGCGACGTGCAGGGCAAGGGGCTCGAAGCGGTGGAGACGGCGGCCGTGGTCCTGGGAGCCTTTCGGGAATCGCCGCCGGAGGAACCTGATCTGTCCGAGATGGGGCAGAGGCTGGAGCGGGCCGTGAACCGTCAGCTGGACGGGGAGAAGTTCGTGACCGCAACCCTCGCGGGAGTAACCACCGACGGGGTGACGTTCCTCAACTACGGTCATCCAGCGCCGATGGTGACTCGCGCCGACGGCTCCGTGACCTTTCCCGAACCGCCCGCCTATGCTCTCCCGCTCGGTCTCGCCGCCCACAACACGGCCGCCCCCCAGCCCTTCCGGACCGGCTTCTCCGCTGGAGACCAGCTACTGCTCTACACCGACGGTGTCACCGAGGCCCGCGACGCCGCCGGACGCTTCTGTCCTCTCGACGAACGCGCCCATGTACTGAAGGAGCATGACCCCGAAGCCGCGCTGGAGCGGCTGCGGCAGGATCTGGTGCAGCATGTGAAGGGCCCACTCCACGACGACGCGGCCATGCTCCTGCTTCGCTACCGCTGAGGGCGGTGAAGAACAAGGTCAAGTTGTGCTTCACGTGGACCAACGCGTCCTGGGCGAACCCAAGGTGCCATGGGCGGCGGCCGATCCCAGGATCACCGCCGCGGTCTTCGGTCTCCACTGGCCCGATGCCCTGGCCGAGACGGCGAAGCAGATCGCCATCCCGATCGAATTCATGCTCCAGCGGGACGATGAGCACATCCCGCGCCAGTCCGGTCTGGCGCTGTTCGACGCCTCGCCTCGAAGGAGGAGACGCTGCACGCCAACGCGGGCACGCACAAGGACCTGCCCAGGTCCCAGGCCGCAGCACTGCGGTGTTGGTCAGGGGTTTTCGGCGGCTAGCGGTTTTCAACGACGGTCATGAGCTTGTCGCGTTGTTCTTCGTCCGCGAGTGCGATCAGTCTGTTCTCGACATGCAGTGGCAGGTCTTTGACACCAAGTTCGACGCCGGACTTGTGCGAGTGGTCGATGAAGGTCAGCAACGCCTTGGCCCCGGACATGTCGATGTAGTCGACGTGCTTCAGGTTCAGCGACAGGTTCGACCGGTTGTTGCGGAGGGTGGTGAAGACACGGTCGATGGACAGGAACGACAGCGGTCCCTCGATGTGGTAGGTCCCGGTACCGTCGTGGACGATCGAGGCTTTGTGCCGGCGCGATTTCACGGCGTGCACGATGAGTGCCAGGACGACGCCGACGGCGACCGCCACGGTCAGGTCGACGACGACGGTGATGATCATCGTCGCGAACATCACGGCGACGTCACCTCGCGGAGAGACGTGCGCTTTGCGCAGGCTCTCCCAGTCGAACATGCCGAACGCGGTCAGAATCAAGATCCCCGACAGCACCGCCAGCGGAATGTACTGAACGACAGCCCCAAGTCCGACCACGAGAGCGAGGAGGATGACGCTGTGCGTGGCCGCCGACAGTGCGGTGCGGCCGCCGCTTCTGACATTGATCACGGACCTGACGGTCGCGCCGGCGCTGGCCAGGCCGCCGAACAGTCCGCTGGCCGCGTTGCCGAGTCCCTGGCCGATCAGCTCCTTGTTGCTGTGATGCCGGTTGCCGGTGATGTTGTCCATGACGACCGAGGTCAGCAGCGAATCGATCGAGCCCAGCAGTGCGATGCTGAGCGCGGGCAGGACGAGGGTGAGGATCAACGACCCGCTGAACTCGGGAAGGGTGATCGAAGGGATCGACTCCGGGATCTTTCCTATGTAGTCGATCGCCGTGTTGAGCGAGACCGGTCCGACGCGCACGTCCTGCAACAGCGAGTCCACGAGCCGCAAAGCCACGGTCATGACCACGAGCGCGATCAGACTCGCTGGAATCGACTTGATCACCCGTGTGGATACGAGCATGAGCACGATCGTCCCCGCGACCACCAGGAAACTCTTCTGCACCTGGTCCAGTTCGCCCAGGATGATGATCAGTGCGATCCCGCCCATGAAACCCGACACCACTGGGTGGGGTATGTAGCGGATGAGGGATCCGAGCCTGCACAGCCCGAACAGGATCTGGAACGCGCCGGCCATGATGAACGCGAGGAATGCGGCCTCGAGTCCATGCGTGGCGATGACTCCGGTGGCGACGACGGTGATGGGGCCTGTGGGGCCGGTCACTTGGGCGGGAGTCCCGCCGAACAGTGCCGCGAAGAACCCGGCGAAGATCGCGCCGTACAGTCCGATGAGCGCGCCCTCGGAGGTGCCGGTCGCGGTGATGCCGAAGGCGATCGCCAATGGCAACGCCACGATCGCGACAGTCAGGCCGGAGAGAGTCTCTTTGGCGACGCGCTGGAACATCGGCCCCCACTTCGGTCGACAGCATGCTGGCCTCGGCCCACGGCGGACCGAGCTGCCGACCAGGCTTCCCGGCACTCCGCGAGTAAAGATGCCGTATAGAACGCGTCAAGGCAAGATCAAAGATCGCCATGTGGGTCTGCTAGCGCGCCACCAGTGCGTCGGCGCCCTCTGTTGAGCTTCGTTGCGCGATCAGCGGCCCCGAGGACATGCATCGGGTCCCGGCTGCGGATGCGCTGCCCTGACGCTGTTCAGCGGTTCCAGCATGCTGGTCTGCGGTGATCCTGGTTGGCGAAGGTTCTGTGCATTTCGGACGCGCTGAAGCGGCCTCGGGAAACGGTGTGAACGGGCCTCTGGGGTGCGGTTGTTGTCGCGATCGGGGCCTCGGCATGATGGACGTCGCATGTCGTGAATCGCCGCTACCATCGCCTCTCCGTGATGGGGCTCAGCCGGGATCCATGTCGCGATATAGCGCTAGCCTTCTGTGCGCGTCGCTGCCTGCGTCGCGCGGAGACGTTCGACGGGACCGGGATGGGAAGGCATGTCGGGAGAGATTTCGCCCACCGGGAAGCACTCCGGCCCCAGCTCGTCGCCCGGGCTGCGAGCCTCTCATGCCGACCGGGACCGGGTGGTGGATGTGCTGCGTATCGCGGCGGGGGACGGCCTGCTGACCGCGGACGAGTTGGACGAGCGCCTGGAAGCTGCCCTGTCGGCGCGGACTGTCAGCGAACTGACCGCGCTCACCGCCGACCTGCCGCCCGTATCGGCTACGGCTGGCGCGACTGTGCCAGAGGTCAAGGACGTGGTTCGGATCGAACAGGTCCACAGCGGCGCGGTCGAGCGCGTGGGGCGCTGGGTGGTACCGCGGAGGCTGGAGCTCGCGGTGACGTACTGCGAGGTGACACTTGACTTCACTGACGCAGTGATCACGCACGACACCCTGCGGATCGACGTGGCCATGACGGGGAAGACCCTGACGCTGGTCACGAGGCCGGGCATCGTGGTCGATACGGATGGTCTGCAGCTGGTACACAGCAGGGTCAAGTACCGTCAGACTCCGACGAACCCTGATACGCCGGTCACTCTGCGAGTGGAGCTGGTCGGTCAAAAGGTCTACGGCCGCGTGGTGGTGCGGCCCAGGCGTCGGACGCTCGGACAGTGGCTGCTGCGCAGGCCAACGTCTCGTTCTGCAGGCGCTTGACTCCATCGTTGTGAACTGGCGGCGGGGCTGGCCGCTGAGGTCTCCTGTGGTCAGCGCGGACCTGGCAGCCGCACGCTCCCTCGTCAAACCGGACGGCCGGGTGATCGCGGTGTTCCAGCCGTCCGACCTGGCCCGGCTGGAGGCATTCGACGTCGACCTCGGGAAGGCGCTGGCCAGCTGCGACGAGGCCGTGCTGACGGGCAGCCCCCACTGCGTCACCTGGGCGGCGCTGGAGAGGTTGTCTGCCCGGGTCAACAACGCCGGCGGCAGCGCGAGGCACATCGCGCCGGACCGGTCCGAGACCGTCGGCGACAGACCGCTGGTCGCGCCCGCCGTCGTCCACGACGATTGCGGGGACGCCGACGGGATGGGTGACGAGGGCCGCGGTGGCCCCCTTGTTGACGGCGGCCTCAGCATAAGTGTGGCCGTCTGCCTGCTCGCCCTTGAGGGCGAGGAACAGCGATCCGGGGATGGCTTCGCGGGAGTCGAACACTGCTTCGCGGGAGTCGAACACTGCGGGTTCGGTGATCTGGACCTCGAGGTCGAGGACGTCGGCGAGACGGCCGCCGATGACGCTGACGATCGTGGTCACAGACATGGGGTGCAACGTGGTTCTCCCCGGTCAGGTGGATGGTTGCGACGCTCCCGGGCGGGAGGCGGCCGTCAGGGCAGTCCTGCGCCGTACGGTGCTGCGAGGGTCGAGTGAGAGGCACCGGCCGCCGAAGAATGCGCCGAAGCGGTCCAGAGGCATGGTGGGCGCAAGGGCCTCGGGGGTGTGTCCGCTCGGGTTGCGGAGGATGATCTGCCCGTCTCGGCGGCCGATGGCCAGAACGAGGTGCCCGCCACGTCGCTCCGGGGCGATGTCCGGGCGGCGGATCTCCTTGGAGACCGAGACCATCACCATCCGGCCGGCGCCCAGGAGGTCGACGAGACCGTCCAGGTCGAGTTCCCCGTGCACTTCGCCGGGAAGCCGGTGTGTGTCCGCCACGTACTCGACGAACGGCGCATAGATCAGGCCCTTGATCGTGCCGTCATCCTGCTTGACGTACGCGCCGTAACGGCAGGCGCCGTTGAGGAGCTCGAACATGCTCGGCGCGTGGCCGTCACGGTGCAGGAGCACCATGCGCAGGCAGGTGATGCCGCACATGTGCCGGCACCAGCGCGCGTATATCTTCTGGGTCGGCGCACCGGCCGCGGCCACCACCAGTCGGGTGTCGGTGTCCACGATGACCTGCACGTTCGCCGAGAACCTGTAACTACGCGAGGACGCGCCCACGCTCCGGTCGCGGACCGGGACCAGGGTGCCGTCCACGATCCACAGCCGATCGGGATCATCGTCTGGACGGTCGACAGGCTCGAGCGCAAGCAGCGGCCCCAGCCGTTGGATGATCCGGCACACGGCGGAGGAGGAGACGCCGAACAGAGGGCCGAGCTGCCGCATGGTGAGGTTGGTGCGGTAGTACACCGCGACCACCAGCACTCGCTCGGTCAGCGGCAGCGACCACGGCCGGCCTCGCAGGGTGCCGTTGCCGCCGCGCTCCCGCACTACCTTTAAGAGACGCTGAAACTGCGTCACTCGCAGCCAGCGCACCCAGGCTGATCTGCGTCGTCGGCGACCGACGCGTCCATGCCTTCGGCCCGGTGCGGCACCACCGATCCACCACCGCGCTCCGCGCCGGCTCCGCGACAACACAAGACGGCTCGGCCAGCACCTCGGCCACCGTTGCTCGGGCATCCACCAGCCGCTGAAGCGCAGCTTCCGCCTCGTCGAGCGCAGCCCGCAACCGCGCCACCTCCTCCTGGGCCTTCTTCTCCCGAGCCTCCAGCAGACCGAGCACCGAGGGCACCAGCCACCTCCACGAGCGACGCGAGCGGACCAACCACGCCCATCTCTGGACGGCCACCGTGTCGCCGGAGTGACAGGAACCGTCGGGGGAGCAGCAGGAGCCGGTGTTCTATACCCCCTAGGGGTATCTTCATGTTCGTCGAGTCTATACCCCACGTCGGATGCGCATACCGGCCGCGAGGTCGAGGACCTGACCTTCGAGGTGAGCAAGCACGGCAAGCCGGTGACCGACCTCCAGCCCTACCTCGGCGCCTACGGGCACCTGGTGGCCCTGCGCGCCGGAGACCTCGCCTACCTGCACGTCCACCCCAACGACGAAGCCGGGACGAAGCCCAGGCCGACCATCTCCTTCACCGCCACCGCCACCCCCACCGCCACCGCCACCGCGCGCACGCCTACCGCCTCTTCCTCGACTTCCAGCACGGCGGCACAGTGCACACCGCGAGTTTCACCGTTCCGGCGGGCCTCGGAACCGCCCCCGAAGGCGATGACCACGAGGCGGACAGCCGCTCGGCGGAGCACCACCACGGGTGACGCGACGTCGGTGGCTACGCCACGGCCGACCGGCACGCACAGGGACGGCCGGAGTCTCCGCCGCGCGCCGAGACTTCGGCCGTCCCGCTCGTCCTACTCGCCCTTCGGCGGGATCAGCCACATCGAGACGAGTGCGGAGACCGCGGCGACGCCCATGGCCACGAGGAACGCGTCGTCGAAGCCGGACGCCGAGCTGCTGCCGGCGATGCTCGCGGCGGCGGCACTGGAAACGGCTGCGGCCCCGGCCGCAGCGCCGAACTCGTGGAAGGTGCTGACGACTCCGGAGGTCACGCCTGCTTCGTGCGGGGCGACGCTGCTCAGCGCCGTGGCCGAGGCGACCACGAACAGGGCGCCCAGTCCGGCCGAGGAGACGCTGACCCCGGCGACCATGGCGACGGTGCCGGCCCAGAACACCGGCATGAGGAAGCCGGCGGCCGCGATCACCAGCGCCACCGCGGCCATGGCCCGGGCTCCCAGACGGCCGATCAGGCGGCCGGCGACGGTGGCGCAGGCCATGGTCAGCAGCGCCACGGGCAGGAACAGCAGACCGGCCGCCAGGGCGCCGTGGTTCTCCTGGTTCTGGAGGTAGAAGGAGCCGAGGAAGAAGACGGCCACCATCAGGGCCGTGGTCACGGTGATCACGAAGGTGCCCGCCACCACTGGGCGGCGGCCGACCAGTCCGAGGTCCATCAGGGGCGCCGACGCCCGGCGCTGCCACGCCGCGAAAGCCGCGTAGAGCACGACGGAGACGGCGAGCAGGGCGAGGGAGACGCCGTTGAGCCAGCCGTGGTCACCGGCTCGGATCAGGGCGTAGATCAGGGCGCCGGTCGCCGCAGCGACCAGGGCCGCGCCGGGCACGTCAAGGGAGCCGGAGGCCACCTTGGGGAGGTCCGGCAGGATCCGGATGAGCGCGACGAGGATGACCAGGCCGACGGGGACGTTGATGAAGAACACCCAGGTCCAGCCCGGCCCGGCCGTGATGACCCCGCCCAGCAGCACGCCGAGGGCGGCGCCCCCGCCGCCGAGCGCCGACCAGACCCCGAGCGCCCGGTTGCGCTCGTCGCCGTCGAAGAGCCGCACCACCACGGACAGGGCCGCGGGCGACAGCATCGCCGCGCCGACGCCTTGGGCGACTCGGGAGGTGAGCAGCATGGGCGCACTGGTCGCGAGTCCGGCCGTGAGGGAGGCCACGGTGAAGACCGTGAGCCCGGCCAGGGCCACCCCCTTGGCGCCGAACAGGTCGGTCGCCCGGCCGCCGAGCAGCATCAGGCTGCCGAAGGTGAGTGCGTATCCGCTGACCACCCAGGTCACGGCGGCGCGGCCCAGATCCAGGTCGGCCTCCATATGGGGGAGCGCAATGGCGACCACGGTGAGGTCGAGGATCAGCATGAGCTGGGCCAGCCCCAGCAGGCCCAGGGCGAGCCAGCGGAGAGGGTGGGGCGCTCCCGGTGCGTATGTGTCTGCGGTTCTCGTCTCGCTCATGACTGTCAACCCCTCAGTAAACCGAACAGTGATGTTCAGGTTAGCGCATACAGAGAGCTAACCCAAACAGCAGTGTTCGTGTTAATGAAGTAGTGTGGGTGGCATGAGCACGAGAAGCACCGCCAAACGCGCGGACGCCCTCCGGAGCATCGACGCGATCGTCCAGGCCGCCACCGAATGCCTGGGTCACAACCCGGACGCGAGCCTCAGTGAGATCGCCTCTGCCGCGGGCGTGGGCCGGGTGACGTTGTACTCCCACTTCGCCTCGCGCGCCGAGGTCGTCGACGCCGCGCTGACCCGGGCCATCGACCAGGGCAACGCGGCGCTGGACGCCGTCGACCTGACCGGCGATCCGCAGCTGGCCCTCGCGCGCCTCGTCGACGAGAGCTGGCACCTGGTGGACCAGGCGCGCGCCCTGCTCGTCGCCGCCCAGCGGGAACTCCCCCCGGGCCGCATCCGCGAGCTGCACAACGGCCCGGCCGCCCGGGTCGAGACCCTGATCACCCGCGGTCGCGCCGAAGGCGCCTTCCGGACCGACCTGCCGATCCCGTGGCTCATCACCGTCCTGCACTCGATCATGAAGGGCGCGGCCGACGAGGTCCGCACCGGCAACCTCACCCCCGACCGCGCCGCCGCCCACATCACCGCCACGGTGCTCGCCGCCTTCACACCGCCGGGGAAGCAGGTCCCGGAGCCCGACGGGGAGAGGTGAGGCCGCCGGCCGTGACGTATCCACCGACGGCCACGCCCCGGCCGTCGAGAACCCGGAGCACCCGGTTGAAAGAAAGCGCCGACGACACCGCCTGCCGACTCCACTGGTGGTACGGCCTGATGTCGGCTCCTCAAGCCATTCCTTGTCGCGCGCGAGGAACGCAACCGGCCGGACCGCGCTCCCGACGCCAGGCCCGACCGGTTCGCCCTTTTCCTCAGCGCGTCAGGGGGTTGCTGCTCGGACGGGTGGACAGCCGGGTCTGTGTCGTCGCGTCGAGAGGCAACTCGATACGGCGGTCGATGCGGTCGTCGGCCCATGTGCGGGTGTCGATCAGCCACCAGCGCTCGACGGTGACCACGTAGAGCCGGTGCGCGGCGGGCGGTCGCAGCAGTTCTCGCGGCAACTGCCACTGCGCACGCTGTTCGGCGTCGGGGAACACCGTCTCGTAGAACGGCGTGTAGTACTCCTCCAGCAGGTCGGGGCCGATTTCGGAGCACAGGCCGGTGAACTGAGCCCCGTCGACGGGCGCGATGGCCACTCCGGCCGCGCCCGCCGTGACGAACAGCGAACCGCTCACGCGGGGCTCGCGGTCGATGTCACGGCTGTGTCGGGATCCGGTGGTCGAGCCGAAGACGAGGCGCAGCGGACCGGGGAACCAGACGTACTCCAGGGTGGCCACCCAGGGGGTTCCGTCCCAGGTGGTGGCCAGGTTCAGATACCGGGCCTCGTTCAGCAGCCGCGCCGTCCGGTCGGTCAGGCTCGCTTCGATCGCCATGCGGGGACCTTTCGCTGTTGTGGCACGACGGTGGTTCACCCGCCGTGCGGAGCCGGGGCGGGCGTCACCTGTGCCGCAGGAAGACGGGCAGGGCCGCGATGTCGTTGCCGATGAAGGTGGGTCCCGGGGGCACGTCCTCGGGCTCGACGGCGAGGGTCAGGCGCGGGAAACGGTCGAACAGCGCGGGCAGCGCGATACGGGCCTCGAGGCGGGCGAGACGCGAGCCGGGGCAGAAGTGAGGGCCGAGTCCGAAGGCGAGGTGCTCCTTGTCCTCGCGGTCGATGTCGAAGGTGGCGGGATCGTCGTGGACCTGGGGGTCCCGGCCGTGGGCTCCGTAGCAGATGAGGATGGCGTCCCCGGCGCGGATGACGACCCCTTCGCCGAGGTCTATGTCCTCCGCGGCCCAGCGCATGGGCAGGTGCATCACCGGGCAGTGCACGCGCAGCGACTCCTCGATCGCGTCGTCCCATCGGGCCGGGTCGGCCTTCAACAGGGCGAGCTGGTCGGGGCGGACGAGAAGTTCGCGGATGGTGTGGTCGAGGAGGTTGATGGTCGTCTGGCTGCCGCCGCCGATCATCAGAAGCAACGTTGACACGAGTTCGTGCTCGTCGAGCGACTCCTCGCCTTCCTCGCGCGCGTTGATCAGGAAACTCGTCAGGTCCTCTCCCGGCGTACGCCGCTTGGTGCCGATCAGGAGGTGCATCGCCGCTTCGAGGTCGTGATAGAGGGCGATCGACTCCTCTTCGGTCAAGTCAGTCCTGGCCACGGCGCGGAACACCCGCAGCACCTCAGGCCGTTGGTCGTCCGGAATGCCGAACAGGTCACAGATCACCTGGGTCGGCACGCAGTAGGAGAACTCCTGATGCAGGTCGACAGGCTCGTCGCCGGGGTGCGCGGCCAACGCGTCGAGCAGCATGGCGACATCGGCCTCGATGTGCGGCCGCAGCATCTCCACCCGGCGAGGGCTGAACGCCGGGGTGATCAGCTTGCGGAGCCGCGTGTGTTCACGGCCGTCCGTCGTGGCCATGGAGTCCAGGTCCACCCACGGGGACAGCCAGGGGACGGAACCCGGCTGGTAGCTCGGCACCGTCTTCTTCAGGTCCCGCGAGACGCCGGGGTGCGTCAGGAGCCTGCGGACGACATCTCCTCGGGACACCGACCACGCTCCGACCCCTTCGGGCAGTTGCACGGCGACGGCCGGACCCGACGCTCGCAGGCGCTCGACCTGTGCGTACATGCACCGGCCGCCCGTACTCTCGATCGTCTCGGTGGGGACTGCGCTGAAGTGGATCACTGTCTGCCTCCTGATGAGGCCGGACTGCGACGGTCGAGGCGGCCTGAAGCCCGCCTCGACCGTCGCAGTCCGGCCGTGTGGGTGTACGTCGGTGTGGTGTTGCGGACCGGAACGCTGGAAATGTCGTGCGGGACTGCGGAGTCGACCCGCTCAGCCGTCGTCGAGGCCGCGGGCCAGGCAGCTCCAGAACGCTTCTTCGAGGGCATGCACCGTCCGCGCGCAGCGCACGGCGGCGGCCGGATCGTCCCCGCCGGCCAGCCCCTCCTCCAGCGTTGCCGTCGCCTGGTCCAGCAGCGTCTGCGGAGTGTCGGCGAAGAACAGGAAATGCCCGAGCGCCCTCTCCTCGAACCCGTACTGGGACGCAAGCGCCTCGGCCACGCGGGTGTACGTCGCGCCGGACTCCCTCACGTTCGCCAAGAGGGCGAGCGCGACGTCGCTGGACGCGCCGTACAGCGCGGACTGCGTCAGATAGGCCGGATACGCCTGCGCGAGCGGCTGCGGTTCGTAAGCTCGGACGTCCCGCTCCTCCAGGTTGAGCGCCGCGGCGAACTCCATGAGCAGCCTCAGCGCCTGGGCCTCGCCTTCGGCCATGGCCAGGTACAGGTCTCCGGCCGGAGCGGAGGGAAAGCGGGAGGCGAGCAGCGCGAAACTGCGGCGATCGCTGCTGACGAGATGGTGCAGTTCCCCGGCGAGCCACCCCAGCCGTTCCTTGGGCACCCGGCCGTGCTCCAACGCGTCGACGAAACCGTTAGGCCCGGCCTGCCCCGCAATCTGCTGCCGCGCCGCCGCGACGACATCCGTCACGGAATTCACTGAGCCCTCCTCGTCGGTCCGTCGGACATCGATGGGGTGGCGGTCAGGGAGTCGGCGGCCCGGAGGACCCGCCGCAGACTGGGCACCTTCGCCGGCCCCGGCTCCGGTTCGGCGATCCAGGGCCCGTCGGTGGAAGGGTCGACCACACCGTCCTCGAGCCAGGTGTGGTCACCGCCCAGCACGCTGTGCGCGAGGCCCCGGTCCTGCTCGTCGGTGTTGTCGGCGAGCCGGTCGAAGAGGTGCACGATCCTCAGGCGCGCCTGCCGGCAGAAGGCGTCGGCGAGCCGGGCCGCGGAGGCGCCGACGGCATCGAGGGCTTCGGCATAGACGCAGCTCGCGCTCATCGCGTACAACTCGGCGCCGATGTCGACGATCCTGCCCAGGAAACGCTGACGCTCGTCGATCTCCGTCGTCGGCCCCTCGGCGATCGCGGCGAGTTCACGAGCCAGACGCCGGGAGGTCTGTTCGACGAATGCGAGGTGGGTGTCCAGGACACTTCCGTCGCCACGTGCCCGGCGGCCGGTCGGGACCGCTTCCCGCTGCCCCGCCGAGGAGCGGTGCGCCGCGATCAGGTCGTGGGCGAGGAAGCCGCGAAGCGCCTCGCTGGAGCCGTCGAAGATGCGACCGATCCGGACGTCGCGAAGGAGCTGCTCGACCGGGATTCCCCGCTCGCCGCGTCCGGCCGCCGACTCCGCGGTCTCGTAGCCACGCCCGCCCCGGATCTGCACGAGTTCGTCTGCGACGACCCAGGCCTGCTCCGTCGCGAACAGCTTGGCGAGCTCCGCATCCAGCCGGGCGTCGGTGTCCCCCTGCTCCGCCTGCCGGCCGATGACCTCGACCATCGCTTCGAGCGCGAACGCCGTTGCCGCGATGAAGGACAGCTTGCCGGCGACCGCGTCGTGCTGCCCGATCGGCCGGCCCCACTGCACCCGTGCCGCGCTCCACTGCCGGGCTGTACTCAGGCTCCACTTCGCCGCGGCGGCGCACACCGCAGGCAGTGAGAGCCGCCCCGTGTCCTGCGCGGCAAGGGCGATCGTGAGGCCCTCGCCCTCCGCGCCGATCCTGTTGCGGGCGGGGACGACCACCTGGTGCAGGCGGACAGAGCCGTTCTCCAGGCCGCGCAGGCCGAGGAAGGCACTGCGGTGCTCGACCGTGACTCCGGGGGTGTCCGCCTCGACCACGAACGCGGTCATCCCCCCGGCGCCGTTCTCCGAGGCGGGTACCAGCGCCATGACGACGAGCAGGTCGGCGACGACGGCGTTGGTGGTCCACGTTTTCACGCCGTCGAGCACATAGCTGTCCGAGGCCGGGTCGTGGACGGCCTTCGTGTGCATGCGGAACGGGTCGTTGCCGATGTCGGCCTCGGTGAGGGCGAAGGCGGAGATCTCCCTGACGCACCGGGGCAGGAACTGTCGTTTCTGCTCCTCGGTCCCGAACAGGGCGATCGGCTGGGCGAGCCCGATGGCCTGGTGGCCGGCGAGCAGTTCGCTGAGGGCGGGGTGTGTCGTGCTGGTGAGCATCAGGGCACGGTGGTAGCAGCGGGAGGACAGCCCGAGGCCGCCGTACTGCCGGGGGACCTTGATGCTCATCGCCCCGATGTCCTTGAGCCCTTCGATCACATGGTCGGGGATGCGGTCCGCGCGCTCGATGCCGGCGCTGTCGACCTCTTTCTCGCAGAACTCGCGCAGGCGCGACAGGAACCGTTCCTCGGCGGGATCAAGACGCCGTGGATCGCCCTCGGGCAGGGCGAGGAGATCCGTGTTCACCTGTCCGAGGAACAGCCCGGCGGCGTACCCCGGCCGGCGCAGAGGGGGTGTCGTGTCGTGGCCGGACGGGTGCTCCGGCGCTTCTCGGGCGGTCATGCCGCGGCCGTGGGAACGGCCTCGATGACCGACAGCGGTCCTGCCTGCCCGAGGCCGACCGACCGCACGGTGAATCCTGTCTCTTCGAGCAGCGCCCGGAACTCGCTCTCGGTGCGCTCCCGGCCGCCGGCCATGACCATCATGTTGATATCGGTGAAGAACGCGACCGGCGCGGAGGTGTCGGCGGTCTCGGGCAGCACCGTGCCCACGATCAGCAGCGTGGCGGAGTCGGGCATGTGGGCACGGCAGGTGCGCAGGATCGCGCGGGCCTCCTCGTCGCCCCAGTCCTGGAAGACACTCTTGATGATGTAGAGGTCGCCGTCGCCCGGTACGGACTGGAAGAAGTCACCGGCCTGTACGGCGCACCGGTCCGTGAGGCCCGCCTTGCTCAGTGCGGCGGGGGCTTCCGCAACTCCGCTGGGGCTGTCGAAGACGATTCCGCGCAGTCCGGGCCGGGCGAGCAGGATCGCCGTGAGCAGGGTGCCGTCACCGCCGCCGATGTCCACCACCGTTCCGGCCGCCGGGAAGGCGTAGGCCGCGGCAAGCTGTCCGGCCGAGATCCTGGACTCCTCGCTCATCGCCTCGTTGAACAGCGTGCTGGTCTCCTCATGCTGGGCGAGCCAGTCGTAGATGCCCGTGCCGTACGCGTGGTTGAAGGCGCGCTCACCCGTGGTGACGGCATGGTGGAGGCTCTGCCAGGAGGTGAAGAAGATGGGGTGGCAGAACATCCTGGCGAACTTGTGGAGGGAGTCCGGGGAGTCGGAACGCAGCTGGGCGCCGATGTCGGTCAGTGTGAAGCGGCCGGGCTCGGGCTCCGCGGCGATGCCGACCGCGACCAGCGTACGCAGCAGCCGCCGCAGTGACGGCTCGTGGGTCTGGGTCTCGGCGGCCAACTCCTCGCTGGTACGGGACCCGGATCCGATCAGGTCGGCGAGTCCCAGTTCCGCGGCCACGCCGATGGCGTGCGCGGTCATGTATCCGCCGATCCGCTCGATCAGGGCCGCGCGGAGGTTCATTTTCTCGGTGGCCAGGACGTCCGGGGAAGCTGTGCTGCTCATGGGGGAGACTCCTTGTCGTCTTGTCGTCGGTGTCGCTCGGGGCCGGCCGAAGAGGCGTCAGGGACGCGGGGCGGTGAACCGGTGCCTGACCCAGACGTTCGGTTCGACGTACACGGCGTAGTCGTGCTCGACGCTCACGGTTACGGGTGTCAGGGCGCCGGGCACCTCCACCGGACCGTCGACGTCCAGCGGGAGGCCAGTCCACTCGCGCCACTGGGCGAGGCTTCCGGAAATGGTCATGGACGCCGGACACACCTGCAGCACCTCGCCGCCTGCCCTGGCGTGGACACGCAGCCAGGGGTCCTCGGGCAGCCCGTCAGGCCGGCGCAGCGCGACGTATTCGGCCAGCGGCAGCTCCGGTCGCCGGTGCTTGCCGTTGGGGCGGACCGGAACGACCAGGTTGCGGAACCCTTTGCCGCGCGCGTGGTCGAAGAGGGCCCGAAGGGTGTGCCCGGACAGGTTCCGCGCCTGGTAGCCGGGGATGACGGCTACCTCCAGCGCGCACAGCGTGGTGAGCGCCCGGCCGGCGTAGGTGTCCGACAGGCTCTGGCGCAGCGCCTCGTCCCAGCCGGTGTCGGGCAGTCGGCCGGGGTCGCCGTCCCAGGCCAGAGGTACGGAGGCGGCCCGGGCGACGACGCGGTCGTCCTCGTCGACCAATACGAGTTGGTGCTCGGCGTGGCGGTCGAAGGCCCAATCCACGAGGAGCGGGTCGGGGCGGATGTAGGCCGGCCACGACGACTCCATCGTGAGCATCGCCTCTGCGAGGTCCGGCCTCCCGGCGATGCTGATCACACGCAGGTCGTGGCTGGCGGTCGTGCTGGACATGAGGTCTCTCCCGGTGACGGAGCGCGGGTGTGGTGGGCGGGGCTCAGTCGGCGAGCCGACGGGCGGGCAGTCTCCCGGTGGCCAGCGGGCGGCCCTCGTCGCGGGCGGAGAGCAGGCCGAAGTACTGGCGCCTGGACATCGGCTGCGCGCCCAGCAGCCGGACGTGGTCGCCGTCGCGCTGGACGTCGACGGCGAGCCCCCCGGCCTCGGCGAAGCGGCGCGTCAGGTCGGCGACGGCGGCCTTGCCGGCCCCGCTGCGCAGCGTGAACTGGGAGTCGGCGCTGAACACGGCGCCGACCCGCACGCCGAGGACGCCGCCGATCAGCTCGTCACCGTCCCAGACCTCGACGCTGTGGGCGTGGCCGAGTTCGTGCAGCAGGCACAGGCCCCTCAGCAGGTCGTCGGTCAGCCAGCGCTCGGTGCGGCCCGCACGGCACTGGCGGGCCACCCGCTCGAAGCAGACGTCCGCCGTCGTCGTCCATCCGGTCTCCTTGCGTAGCTGCCGGCGCAGACTGCGCTGGATCCGGGCCTGCTGGACGAGGATGACGGGCCGCGGGTCCGGTGAGCACCACGCGATCGAGAAGGGGTCGTCGTAGCCGGGTATCAGCTTCACCCGCCCGGCAGCGACATCGGCCTCGTAGGTGAGTTCGTTGACGATGCAGTGCTCGGCGGTTTCAGCCGGAAAGGGGTACAGCCCGTGCCGGTAGGCGGTGAGCAGGGACCGCGGGCCGAGGTCGCCGCCGAAGGCGGCCGGTCCCTCGGTGGGGGCGGCCAGGACGTTCAGAGATTCCCAGGGCGTCTCGGGACGAGCCTGTGTCCTGATGTACACGCCCACCTCACAGGAAGTCGATGGAGGTCAAGTACCGGATGTAGCGGTCGAGCAGATCACCGTCCACGGGAGGGATCTCGATCCCGCTGCCGCTCAGCGCGGCGCGGACGTTGTCCTGGGAGAAGGTGGGAAACGTCGTTTCGAGATACATCTCGGCCACGCTCATCTCGCCCGTGGAGCATCGGTCGATGAAGAGGGGAGCGAACGGCGTCATGGGATGGTCGGGCTGTTCGATCGCCGTCGACACGATGCCTTCGACCCACTCTTCCCACGGGATCTCGCGGATCGCGTGGCCATGCGCGCGAAGCCGCTCGGCGAGCAGGGAGATGTTCACCTTCCCTGGGTTGGTCAGGTGGTAGACCTCCCCCGAGGGCAGTCTGCTCGCGGCGATGTGCAGCAAAGCGGCCGCGTAGCAGTCGACCGGGGTGTAGTCCAGGGGGAGTTCGGCGATGGGCGACGTCCCGGTATCGACGATGAACTTCTTCATCGCGCACATCTCGGTCGCCGTGTTCCACGCCCCCCTCGCCCGGTCACCGGAGATGTCGGCGGCGCGGTAGATGGTGACCGGCAGGCCCTCCTTCGCCGCGTTCCTGAGCAGTTCCTCGGCGACCCACTTGCTCTCGACGTAGCCGACGGACAACCGGTCGGAGTGGGCGAGAGGCGTCTCCTCGGTGATGTGCCGGACTCCGGCGGTGCCGAACCCGGAGATCACGGCCATGGTGGAGACGTAGTGGACCGGGATGTTCCGGTAGCGGCCGGCCATGCGGATGATCTCCCGGGTGCCCTCGACGTTCGCCGGACGCATATGGGAGTAGGGGTAGATGAAGTTGACCAGTCCGCCAGGGTGGTGAATGACGTCGACGACCTCGGCGAGGTGGTCGAACTCCTCCTCCGAGAGGCCGAGAAGCGGTCGGGCGAGGTCGCCGGGGACGGCACGGATGCGTCCGGAGGCGTGGTACGCGTCCAGGCCGTCGTCCAGGTAGTGCCGCGCGTTGTCCCGGATGCGCTCTCGCGCCTGGTGGGCGTCGTCGGCCCGCACCAGGCAGTGGACGGTGGCCTCGGTGGTCGTCAGCAGCCGGTGCAGGAGGTGGATGCCGAGGAAACCGGTGGCTCCGGTGAGGAAGACGTGGGCAGGATCGGCCCACGCCGTGGGCGGTGTCGGCGAGGACTGGATGGGTACCCCGACGGCGGTGTCGGCCCTGAGGGCGGCGTGGGTCGCGGTGTCGGTGCTGAGCGTGCCGGCTCGGGCCGCTTCGACCGCCGACGCGAAGCCGCGCAGGGTGGCGTCGTCGAGGAGAATCCGGATCAGCGGGCGCACCTGGGTGATCAGGATGCCGAGCGAGGCCCGCACCTTCGCGAGGAGTTCGGCCGCGAGAATCGAGTTCCCGCCGCGGTCGAAGAAGTTGTCGCCGGGCGCGACGGAGTCGATGCCGAGCACCTGGCACCACAGGCCCGCGACAGCGCGCTCGACCAGACGCGCGGCGGGAGCGTCGTCACCGGTCGGGGACGCGCCGCCCGGCTCTTGCGGCTCGGGCAGCGCGGCGAGGTCGATCTTGCCGTTGGTCGTCGTCGGCATCTCGTCGAGCTGGACGAACCTGGCCGGAACCATGTAGGCGGGCAGGTGGTGGGCGGCGAAGGCGCGCAGCTCGCCCGGGTCGAGCCGGTGCGGCGCGCGGTTCGCGGTGAAGTAGGCGGCGATCAGGGGTTCGCCCCGGTGGCTGAAGGCCGTCACCGCGACGTCGTCGATGAACTCGTGCGCCGACAGTGCGGCCTCTATCTCGGCGGGCTCCACACGGAATCCGCGGACCTTGAGTTGCCGGTCGGCCCGTCCCACGACTTCGAGGTTGCCTTCGGCAGTCCAGCCGCCGAGGTCGCCGGTCCGGTACACGCGTGCCGAGTCCGCCGTCGATCCGGGAAGGGTGAGGAAGCGCTTCTCGCCCGGCGCCATGCCGGCCAGGTAGCCCTGTGCGACGCCGGGACCGCCGATGTAGATCTCTCCGTGCCGCCCGGGCGGGACCGGCTTGAGGTCCTGGTCCAGTACGTGGACGACAGTGTGCGGCAGTGGCTGTCCGACCGGTGCCGGGCCCTGTGCGGGCAGCACTTCCGGGGTGATGTCCATCGTGCATGACGTGATCGTCGTCTCGGTGAGGCCGTAGGCGTTGACCAGCCGGGAGCCGGGCAGCAGGCGCAGTGCGGTACGGCAGTCCTCGGCGTGCACCGCGCTGCCGCCCACGATGGTGAGCCGTACCGGCAACTCGACCGGGTTCCGGGCGAGTTCGGCGAGGAAGGCGCGCCAGTAGGGCGGGGTCAGGTCCATGACCGTCACACCGAGTGCCGTGAGCCGGCCGGGCAGTTCGCTCGGCGCCCAGTTGTACTCGGGCAGGACGAGTGTCGCGCCGTTGAGCAGGGTGACGAGGATCTGCTCGATGGAGGTGTCGAAGGACAGGGCGGCGAACTGCAGCACCCGGTCCTTCGGGCCGATGCCGTACCGCTCGCTCACGTGCCGGAAGAGATAGCCGAGCGAGGCGTGGCCCACCTTCACGGCCTTGGGAGAGCCGGAGGAGCCCGAGGTGTAGATGACGTAGGCGGTGTCCGAGGCCTCGACGGCGACGGGGGGCGGGTCGACGGGTGATCCGGCGGCGAGGTCGGCGTCGGCCCTGAGGGGCCGCACCGGGAGAGCGGCGAACCGGTGTTCGTGGTCGGAGCGCGTGATGACGAGGGCGCAGTCGGTCCCCTTGACGTAGGCCGAGAGCCGGTCGTCGGGGATCCCGGGCTCCACGGGGAGGTAGGCGGCGCCTGCTTTGAGCGTCGCGAGGAACGACACGATGAGGTCGATGGAACGCTCAAGGTGGACCATGATCACCGATTCGCGTCCGGCCCCGAGAGCCCGCAGGCGATGAGCCAATCGATCCGCGCGCTTGTCGAGTTCCGCGTAGCTGATCCGGTGTCCGTCGTGTTCCACCGCAGTCGCATCGCGCCGGTCCGCCGCCACGGCGGCGAAGCGATCATGTATGAGCGGCTTCCCGATGATGTCCATAAGTCCTCTCGTCCAATGCGCGTTGCCAAGAACGCTGACCGGTCGTCAGCGGCGGAAAGCGGGCGGTCAAGGCTTGAAGGCGTGACGGACCTGCATGTCGACGCATGAACTGGGCCCGGTGGCCGATCACGGAAATCGATGGGAAGAAACCGCTCGGCACGCGGGACAGTTCATTGCTGATTTGTTCTCCCCGTCTCTGATGGCGCTCATGTTGGAATTCCGGCTTCACTGGAAAGCGATTCGTCCTGCGAGATGATCAAGCCGATTGTGGCTGCTTGATTGGCGCAGCAACCGAGAGAACCCTACGGGGGTAGGGCATGTCAACCCGGGCAAAAGGTGGTGAATCGCAAAGGTGAGGGGTGAGTAACTGGCGATATGGAGAGCCTCTGATTGCGGAGAGATCGAGTGATGAGAGGAGAATTACCGAATTTTGCGCGTTGTGCTTTCGGCGACGGCTGTCATATACACGCGAATCGGTTTTCTGAATGAGTACCGGACTTTACGCAGAGCGGCCGAAGGCGTGGAAGGCCGGGGTGAGCGATGAGATCGCCCCGGCCTTCCGGGCCTCAGATGCGCAGGTTCCTGCGGGACCGGGCAGCCCACCAGGTCGTCGGGCCGCGGGTGCCCCGGTGCCGCCGCGTGCGTGGCCTGCGCCACGGCTTCGAGCCGCAGGATGCCCGGTAACACGGTCGTGCGGATGGTCGAAGAGCACGGCATTCGAGAGGTCCGTGCGCACCTGGGAGTGACGTGCGGAGCGGGGCATGCAGCGAGAGCACACGGTCGCCGTGCGCCTCGGCCCACCGGGAGCCGCTCTCCGGTTCGCTTTGGCGCGGTGTCAGGCGGAGAGCGGGACGGCGCGCCGGAAGCCGCCGCGGAAGAACGGCAGCCCGTCCCGGGCGCCGCCGTGGCTCGCTCCGACCACCTCGCCGATGAAGATCGAGTGGGTCCCGAAGTCGTAGGCGGTGGACAGTTCGCACTCCAGCCAGGCCAGCGAGCCCGACAGCAGCGGCGCGCCGGTACGCGGCCCCGGGGACCAGTCGACGTCGGCGAACTGCCCGGGCCCCAGCGGGCGCGTCTTGTCCGCGAAGAAACGGACCAGGCCTTCCTGGCCGGCCTCCATGATGGACACCCCGAAATGCCCCGCGGTCTTGATGGCCTTGTGCATCACAGCGCTCCGGTCGACACAGCACAGCACAGCACGGACGGCGGGTCGAGCGGGACAGAGGTGAACGCGTTCGCGGTCATTCCGTGGATGTGTTCTCCGCCGGTGGACAGAACCGTCACTCCGGTGAATGTCACTCCCATCGGGTGTCCCATGGATGTGGAACCTACGGGGCGCGCAGAACGACCTGGGCATCGTGCGGTAATCGGCCGCTCGCGGGCATCGAGGCCGGTAACTGGTGAGTCTCGGAGCGGAAAACCGGAGAATTTCCTGTCAGTGATTGTTCGACGAGCGGGTCTGGTTAGCCTCGGTGCGTGGCGGTTCGACGATCGCGCCGTGCAGATGTGCCTTCGCGAGAAAGGCGGGCGTCCTGGCGAAAGGCGCGGTGAGGCCGTCGGTGCCGTCAGATCCGTCCATTTCGTATGGAGGAACCCTCGTGCGCAAGGTGCTCATCGCCAACCGTGGCGAAATCGCTGTCCGCGTGGCCCGGGCCTGCCGGGACGCCGGGATCGCGAGCGTGGCCGTGTACGCCGACCCGGACCGGGACGCTCTGCACGTCCGCGCCGCGGATGAGGCGTTCGCCCTGGGTGGTGACACCCCCGCGAGCAGCTACCTCGACATCGACAAGGTGCTGAAGGCCGCGCGGGAGTCGGGGGCGGATGCGATCCATCCCGGCTACGGCTTCCTCTCCGAGAACGCCGACTTCGCGCAGGCGGTCCTGGACGCGGGCCTGATCTGGATCGGCCCGCCCCCGCAGGCCATCCGCGACCTGGGCGACAAGGTGGCGGCCCGGCACATCGCGCAGCGCGCGGGCGCCCCGCTCGTCGCGGGTACGCCGGACCCGGTGTCCGGTGCCGAAGAGGTCGTCGCCTTCGCCGAGCAGCACGGGCTGCCGATCGCGATCAAGGCCGCGTTCGGCGGGGGTGGGCGCGGTCTGAAGGTGGCGCGGACGCTGGAGGAAGTGCCGGAGCTGTACGACTCCGCCGTCCGCGAGGCGGTGGCGGCCTTCGGGCGCGGTGAGTGCTTCGTCGAGCGGTACCTGGACAAGCCGCGGCACGTGGAGACGCAGTGCCTCGCCGACCAGCACGGCAACGTGGTCGTCGTCTCGACGCGTGACTGCTCGCTGCAGCGCCGTCACCAGAAGCTGGTCGAGGAGGCCCCCGCCCCGTTCCTGACGCAGGAACAGACCGCCGAGCTGTACCGCGCGTCGAAGGCGATCCTTCGCGAAGCGGGTTATGTCGGCGCCGGCACGGTGGAGTTCCTGGTCGGCAACGACGGCACGGTCTCCTTCCTGGAGGTCAACACCCGTCTGCAGGTGGAGCACCCGGTCACCGAAGAGGTCGCCGGCATCGATCTGGTGCGGGAGATGTTCCGCATCGCCGACGGTGACAAGCTCGGCTACGACGACCCCGAACTGCGGGGCCATTCCTTCGAGTTCCGCATCAACGGCGAGGACCCGGGCCGCCACTTCCTCCCGGCGCCGGGCACGGTCACGACCTTCGCCACGCCCTCCGGCCCCGGCGTCCGCCTGGACGCGGGCGTGGAGTCGGGCAGCGTGATCGGCCCGGCCTGGGACTCGCTGCTGGCCAAGCTGATCGTGACGGGGCGCACCCGCAAGGAGGCGTTGCAGCGCGCCGCCCGAGCCCTGGAGGAGTTCCAGGTCGAGGGTATGGCCACGGCGATCCCGTTCCACCGCGCGGTGGTCAAGGACGCCGCCTTCGCCCCGGAAGTCCACGGCCAGGACGGGCCTTTCACGGTCCACACGCGCTGGATCGAGACCGAGTTCGTCAACGAGATCAAGCCCTTCGCCGCCCCCGCCGACGCCACGGAGGCGGAGGAGGAGTCGGGCCGCGAGACGGTCGTAGTCGAGGTCAGCGGCAAGCGCCTGGAGGTCTCCCTGCCCGCCTCGCTGGGCATGTCCCTGGCCCGCACGGGCCTGGCGGCGGGCGCCAAGCCCAAGCGCCGGGCAGCGAAGAAGTCCGGCCCCGTCGCCTCCGGAGACACCCTCGCCTCCCCGATGCAGGGCACCATCGTCAAGGTCGCCGTCGAGGAGGGCCAGGAGGTCAAGGAGGGCGACCTGGTCGTCGTCCTGGAGGCCATGAAGATGGAACAGCCGCTGAACGCCCACAAAGCAGGCGTGATCAAGGGCTTGACGGCCGAAGTCGGCGCATCGCTGACCTCCGGTGCGGCCATCTGCGAGATCAAAGACTGAAGTACTTCAGTCCCGACGGCAGCGCATGTGCTCCCCACACGATTCCCCTGTGGAGGTGCGCCGGCCTGTTCCTACCGATCTATTCGTGACCTACCCGATGAATTTGAGAAGGGTTCAGGACGGCGAACGGAGCTGGACCTACCGCCAGTTGCACGAGATCGCCGGTGGCCTGGCGGTTGCGCTGCATTCTGTGGGCGCGGATCCCGCCCGTCCCGTGGCGGTGCTGCTGGAGCGTTCGGTGTGGATGGTGGCGGCCGCGCTGGCGGTGGTGCGGACGGGCTCGTCGTACGTGCCGCTGGATCCGGAGACGCCGGCCGCTCGTCTGGAGTCGATCGTCGAGGACGCCGAGCCGGCGGCGATGATCACGTCCAGATCGCTGGCGGGGCGGGTGCCCGACGGGGTACCGGTGGTGTACGTGGACGATCCGCTGCCGGCTGCCGAGGACTTCACGTCCGCGGCGGTCGGCCGGGACACGCGGGCGTACATCATCTTCACGTCGGGGACGACGGGTCGGCCGAAGGGCGTGCAGGTCTCGCACGGCAATCTGCTGAGCCTTCTCGTGGCGAGCCAGGAGGTGTACGACTTCGGTCCGAACGACGTGTGGACGCTGTTCCACTCGTTCGCCTTCGACTTCTCGGTGTGGGAGGGGGCGCCCCCCTGCACGGCGGCCGGGTGGTCGTCGTACCGGCGCAGACGGCGAAGGATTCGGCGGCGTTCAGGCGGCTGCTGCGCGACGAGCGGATCACGGTCCTGTGCCAGACCCCGACCGCCTTCCACCACCTCGTCGCGGAGGAGACCCGCTTCGCCGACCGGCTGTCACTGCGCTGGGTGATCTTCGGCGGGGAGACCCTGTACTTCTCGGACCTGGTGCCGTGGTTCGCGAAGTACGGCGACGACTCCCCCCGCCTGATCAACCACTACGGCATCACCGAGACGACGGTGCACTCCTCCTTCCACCGCGTCACCTCGGACCAGCTCGGCCAGGACGAGTCGCTGATCGGCCGCCCTCTCGCCGGCACCGGGTTCCTGCTGCTGGACGACTCTCTGGCAGCCGTGTCCGAGGGCGAGATCGGCGAGCTCGTGGTGACCGGGTCGGCTGTCAGCCTCGGCTACCTCAAGCGCCCCGAGCTCAACCGGGACCGCCGTGACGAACGTGGCATCCCGTTCGTCTCGGCCGCCGAGGAACGCGACCTCTACTTCGCCGTCGGCTACGCCCAGGCGACCGACCGGCTCTGGCAGATGGACGCGCTTCGGCGCCGGGCCCGGGGACGGCTGGCCGAGATCTTCGGCGCCGCCGTGGTCGACGAGGACGTGCGGGCGCGGAAGCTCGGGATCGACCGGGTTCGCCGGCGCCTCCGAGGCGCTGCTCTCCGACGGTCACCGGGCCAACCTGGTGGCGTTCGGCGCCGGGGTCGACGCGGCCGTACGGCGGATGCGACGGCGCGGCGGGCTCCCAGTGGAGTTCCTGCTGCTGCGCTACCGTCCCGAGCCCTGGACACCGCGGGACTCGATCGCCATCGTCAAACACCTTGGGTTCGACCTCGGCCGGAACCTCGCCAACGAGGCGTTCCGCGCCAGGCTGGCCCGGGAACACCCCGAGTACGTGTCGGCTTTCGCGACACCCAAGTATCCCGCCGACGGAGCGGTGACCATCCGCACGGCCCTGCCGGGAAAGACGCCGGCCAGGGTGGACACCCCCGCTCCGTCCGGTCTGCCGCGGGCCTCGAGGGCCTGGCTCGACGCGCTGCTGTGCGGTGAGCATCCCCTGGGCTCCAACGCGTGGGCCGTCTCGGGCTCCCGCACGGCCTCCGGGAACCCGCTGCTGGCCAACGATCCGCACATCGTCCTCACCCAGCCCAGCCTCTGGTACCAGATGGGCCTGCGGCTGGACGACGAGGCGGACGACGCGGTCGGCTACGGGGTCACCGTCCCTGGCCTGCCGGGTCTGATCGCCGGTGCCAACCGTCATCTGGCCTGGGGCATCACCAACTCCACCGTGGACACCCAGGACCTGTGCACGCTGCCGGCCACGGATCCGGATGAGGCGTGGACCGAGGAGAGCGTGATCACCGTGCGCGGCGCGGAGCCCGTTCGAGTGCGGGCGGCGGGCGGCGCGCGCCACGTCGAACTGGACCCTCCCGGCTCGGACGGCGACGGCCGCTACGGCCTGTTCTGGAGCGGCCTGGTGCCCTCCGCGGAGATCGAGGCGTGTCAGCGGATGTGGCGCGCGCGTGACTACCCGCAACTCCGGGACGCCCTGCGGACGTTCGGAGTGCCGGTGCTCAACCTGGTGGTCGCGTGCCAGGACGGCACGATCGCCCTGAAGACGGCGGGGAACGTCCCGGCCCGGGAGCCGGGCAGCAGCGGGCGGGTGCCGGCCGGACACGCCGAAGTCGCCCGCTCCTGGGCGGAGTTCCTCGCCTTCGACGACCTGCCAGAGGTGGTCGACCCGCCCGAGGGATACATCGTCTCCGCCAACCACCGGCTGCTGCCCGCCGACGCCCCGCTCGACGTGGGGGTGGACTGGCTGCCGCCCTACCGGGCGGAGCGGATCGAGGAACTGATCACCACGGACGCGGTCGTCACCGCGGCCGCGTGCGCCCGCTGGCAGTCCGACGTCCTGGACGGGCGGGCCCGCCACGTGCTCCCCACCCTTCTTGCCGCGCTGGACGGACAGTCTTTGGAAACACCGCTCGCCGTCACCTGCCGTCGCCTCCTCGAAGAATGGGACGGACACGACCACGGTCAGATGGCGGCGCCCCTGGTGTTCTTCCGGCTCATGCAGGTGCTCACGGAGCACTGGATCGGCGACCGGCTGGGGCAGGAACTGGCCGCCGCCATGCCGGACGCCGCACTCCAGGTTGATCATCTGATGCTCACTCCGGACGCCAGGGCGGCACTCGGCGACCAGGAGGAACTGCCGGCCGCGGTGTGCCGTGCGCTGACCGAAACGGCACGGCGGATCGCCGCGGAACTGGGCGAGGACCCGTCGCGGTGGCGGTACGACCGAGTACACAGGACCACCGACCAGCACCCGCTGGCGAAGGCCGTCCCCATCCTCGCCCCGCTCTTCGGCACCTCCTCGACCCCGGTCGGCGGCAGTTCCCACACGGTCGGCCTGACCTCGTCCGCCCCCTCGGGCGCCGTGGTGGACGGAGCGCCCTGGCGCTTCGTAGCCGAACTGTCCACCTCCGGCCTGCAGTTGTGGGACGTCCTGCGTCACGGCGCCTCCGGCAACCCGATCTCCCCCCACTACGACGACCAGACCCCGGCCCACACCGAAGGACGGCACTACCGCGTGCCCCTGCTGCCCTCCCCGGACACCGCACCGAACCTGCTTCGCCTCCGGGCCCGGTGACCACTGATCTTGCGTGCTAGCCCCGTCCTCAGGGCGGGGCTCGGGCCTGTTGCGAACGTGGCGTCGTCGCCTGAAGGGCGGCCGCGCGCCCGCCGCGGCAGCGGCTGATGGGAGTGTCGGTGTGTGCTCTCCGCGTGCCGCCCGGACGCCCTCGTACGGGGTGTACTCGGGCTTTCGGGCGGTGCGGCGAGTGGGGGCACCTCCCACGCCCTTGAGGCAGTGGGGGAGCGTGCCGGGCGTCGCGCGGCAGGCGCCACTTTCGCAACAGGCGCTAGCCGCTTCTCTGGACCGCTCTGACGCTTGCCAGCCCCCCCTCAACGCTCCACGCGTGGCCGCGGAGCCATGGGGATGTCGTGCGGGTCGGCTCCGCGAGGGCGGGCCGTCGCGGTGTCCGGTCAGGATCTGGTTCCATCGGGCCGCGGGACCTCGCCCGTCCGGCCGTCACGTGTTTACGGGACGTCTTGCACCGTACACGTATTCACGGGATGGGAGATTCCGGGTGTCCCGCAAGGATTGGTGAGTCGGCAATCAAACAGACCGAGATCACGCCCTCTCCGTTGAGGGAAGGAAAGAAGTCCGGTGACTCAGCAATCCAGTTCCGCACCTGGAATCGCGACCGTTGTCCCGACGACCGGGCCGCACACCGCTCGCAAAGCCGGTCTGATCGCCGGAATCATCCTCGTCTCCCTCAACCTCCGTCCGGCGATCACCAGTCTGGGACCGCTGCTCCCGCAAATTGAGGAGGACCTCGGGCTCTCCGGGACCGGAGCCGGACTGCTCACCATGCTGCCGGTGCTGTGCCTGGGAGTCTTCGCAGGGCTGGGGCCCACGCTGCGTCACCGCTTCGGCGAGGACCGGGTGCTGCTCGGCTGCCTGCCCGTCCTGCTGGGCGGGATCCTGCTGCGGCTGCTCGACCCGACGGCTCTGCTGTACGTCGGTACAGTGGTCGTGGGTGGCGCGATCGCCGTCGCCAACGTCGTCCTGCCCAGCCTGATCAAACGTGAGTTCCCCGACCGCGTCCCCTTGATGATGGCCACCTACACCATGGCCCTCACGTTCGGCGGCGCCGCCGCGGCCGGTGCCGTCATCCCGCTCCAGAGCGTCGTGGACACCGACTGGCGCGGGTCCCTCGGACTGCTCGCCGTGCCGGTCGTCGTGGGTGTCGTCGCCTGGTTGCCGTTCGGTCTGCGCCGCGTGCGGACGCGTGCGGACGGGCGCGCGCCCATCGGTCCGCTGCTGCGGAACCGGCTGGCCTGGCTGGTCACCGCCTTCGTCGGCCTGGAGGCGCTCCTGGCCTACGTCATCTTCGGCTGGCTGCCGGCGATCTGCGTCAGCCGCGGCATGAGCGAGGCCGCGGCGGGATACATGATGTCCGCGATCACCTTCCTCCAGGCCGCCGGATCCATGGTCGTCCCCTTCTTCATCGACCGCGGCGGCCGGGGGCAGCGCGGCTTCTGCGTCGTCGTCGCACTGGGCACCGCGGTGGGACTCGTCGGCATCGTCGTCGCTCCGCTGTGGACGATCTGGCTGTGGGCGCTGGTCCTCGGCATCATCGGCGGCGCGGCGTTCAGCCTGGCGCTGACGCTCATCGGTCTGCGCGCGGGCGACGGGGACACCGCCGCCGGCCTGTCGAGCATGTCGCAGGGCGTCGGCTACGCGCTGGCTGCCGCGGGGCCGTTCGGCGTCGGGGCGCTGTACCAGCTTTCCGGTGGCTGGGGCGTGCCGCTCGCGGTGCTGGTGGCGCTCTGCGTCCTCATGGCCGTGATCGGGGTGGGCGCCGGCCGCGACGCGACCCTGTCCCGCGAGATGTGAACTCGCGCGGCGGGCGGTCCGGCTCCGCCCGCCGCTTCGGCCCCTCCCCAACACCGCACGCCTTCACTTCTTCACGCTCCTTCGACCGTGCTCCGTCCAGCCGCGCGCCGCGCCGCCCCGGTCCGGGGAATCGTGCTGCCCGGCACCCGCCTGGTACCCGTCCGATGGGAAAGAGAAGATGAGAGCAGTAGATTTACCCGCCCCCGAGGTGACCGACCCGGCTGATCCCGTGGCCGTCGTGCACCGGCACCTCATCCACGACGGCGTGTCCGCCGGCCGACGAACACCCGTGGTGCACCGTCGGCACGGGGCCCGGATCGAGACCCGGGACGGCAGAGTCCTGCTGGACGCCGCGAGCGGCGGCTTCGGCGGATCCCACGCCCGAGTCCGGGCCGCGATCGCCGACCAGGCCCGCCGCGTGGCCCTCTCCAGCCGGATCCTGGTCAGCCGGCCACTCGCCGGGGCGGTGGCGGCGCTCGCGGAGTTCTGCCCCGGTCCGCTGTCCGTCTCCTACCTCTGCAACAGCGGGGACGAGGCCCTCGACTCGGCCCTGAAGCTGGCCAAGGGCACCCATCCCCGTCGCCCGTACGTCCTCGGCATCCGCGGCGAGGACTTCGGCACCCTCAGCCACGGCCAGGCGCTCGGCCAGGGGCGTGCCCTGCTGCCCGGGGCCCCGTTCCTGCCGCGCACGGTGTCCGCGGAGGCACCCGAGGAACTGCTGGAGCAGGTCGACGAGTCCGTCTCGGCGGTCGTGATCGCTCCCGCGGCGCCCGGTCGGCCGCTCGGCCGACTGCCCCTGGACTGGTGGGTGGCGCTGCGGGAGCGCTGCCACCGCACGGACACGCTGCTCGTCCTCGACGAGCGGCACACCGGTCCGGCCCGGCTCGGCCGCGATCTCGGCGTCGGTGCGCTGGGGATGTTCCCCGACGCGCTGATCCTCGGCGACACCCTGGGAGCCGACGCCGTACCCGTGGGAGTGGCCGTGTTGACGCCGGCCGCCTACCGGCGCGTCTACGGCGGCCGCAATCCCAGCCTGCACGGCTCCACCTTCGGCGCCAACCCCCTGTCCGCCGCCGCCGTGAGCGCGGTCCTCGACGCCGTCGTCGGCGACGATCTCGCGGCGCGGCAACGGGATTTCGAGCACGCGGCGCTCCGGCTGCGCGACGAACTGGCCGACCCGGCCGGCGCGTTCGGGGAACTGCACGCGGACGGCTCCCTGTTGTGGGTCCGCGCCCGCGGCGCCGCGGCGGCACGCCGACTGGCCGGCGAACTGGCCGACCGCGGCGTGCTGGTGCGCGACCCTGTGGCCGACGTGGTCACCCTGACCCCGCCGCTCACGGCAGAACGCGAGGACATCGACCAGATCCTGCAGCGGCTCGCCGAGTCACTGAAGGCCCTCGATGCCGAGGAGGCCGGACGATGAGTGCCTCGACCGCGGTGGCTGCCCTCGACCGGCAGCAGGTCCTCACCACGCTGGGCCGCCACTGGAATCCCACCGCGGCCCTGATGCTGGCCGCGACCGGACGCCAGCTCGAGTCGCACGCCCGAGGTACGGAGGTGTTCGGCGAGGACGGCTCACGCGCCCTGGACTTCGCCGGCAGCTATGGCGTCTTCCTCGTCGGTCACCAGAACGACGCGGTCCGCGCCGCCGTCCTGGACGCCCTGGACACGGCGCCGTCGCTGGTACCGGGGACCGTGCATCCTGCGACGGCCGACCTGTTCGGCCTGCTCACGGAGATCCTGCCTGCCGGCCTCGACCGCTTCGCGCTCGGCTGCTCCGGGGCCGAGATCTCCGAAATCGCCTTGCGCGCCGCCTACTTGGCCCGGCCGGAGCGGCGCAGGATCGTGATCGTCGAGGGCGGCTACCACGGCAAGACCCTCGGTGCGCTCACCGTGCTCGGCCAGCGGGAGCACCGGGACGACTTCGCCCCCGCCGACCGCGATCTGGTGATCGTGCCGCCGGGCGACGCGGGAGCCGTGCGCGAGGCCGTCGCGGGCCGGGACGTGGCCGCCGTCTTCGTCGAACCGGTGCTCGGCGGCGCGTACTTGAGGGTGCCGCCCGCGGACTTCATGCCGGACGTGGCCCGGGCCTGTCGGCAGACCGGCACGCTGCTCGTCGCCGACGAGATCCAGACGGGCTTCGGCCGTACCGGCAGGATGTTCGCCATCGAGCACTCCGGTGTCGTCCCCGACATCATGCTCCTGTCCAAGGCGCTGACCGGAGGCTTCGTCCCGGTCGCGGTGGTCGCCATGAGTGAGGAGGTACTCTCCGACGCCCGGCGGTCCCCGCAGTGGTACCCCGGGGTGCTGGACGGCACCGGAGGCTCCGCGCTGTCGGTGGCGGCGGCCGCTGCGACGATCCGTGTGGTGCGCGACCAGAACCTGCCCGAGCGCGCCGAAACCGTCGGCCGGGCGCTGCGCGAAGGTCTCCACCGGGCCGTGCGCGAGCATCCGCGGCACCTCGTCGACGCCCCCGGCATCGGCCTGATGACCGGGCTGCGCACCCGGAACCCGTCGGTGGAGAACCTGATCTCCATGCAGATGGCGGCGCGTGGCATCCACCTCGGTCACTCGCTCAACGAGCAGATGGACCAGCCCGTGCTGAGGTTCTATCCGCCGCTGACCGTCTCCGCCGCCGAGATCGAGCGCGTGCTGGTCGCGCTCGACGCGTCGCTCGACTGGCTCGACAGGCGCCCGGCATGGCTCATGCGGCGCATCACGTGGCTGCTGCGCCGCCAGTACCGGCTGCCTCCGACCCTCGTCCTCAAGCTGATGCACTCCGACCTCGAAGTGAATTGGTGACCTTCATGGACATAGCGATCGCAGAGTCCGGTACGCCCGAGTGGTACGAGGCCCGGATCTTCGCCCAGGACAGCTATCGCAGGACCTATGGCGCGACGACCGCGCCCAGCCCCGACCGCTTCGTGACCGTGCGCGAGTCGCCGAGGGGCGCGATCGTCGCCTGCGCCGGCCTCAGCGGCCCGGGGACGGACGGCTTCTTCTCCGAGAACTACCTCGGCTGCCCCGTCGAGCGGGCGCTGGCGCCGGTGGCGGGGGACGTACCGGAGCGTGGCGAGGTGGTGGAAGTGGGACCGCTGGCCGGGGCCGGGGGTGCGGGCGGGGAGTTGATCCGGCTGATGCCGGTCATCGCCTGGTGCCAGGGGAAACGTTTCATCTTGGCCACCGTCACGGACCGGGTCGAAGAGGCCATGGCGCGTGCGGGAGTGCCGTTCGTGCCGCTGCGACAGGCGAGTGCGGACTGGATGGACGAGGAGGCCAGAAGTGGGTGGGGCTCGTACTACGAGCGGTCACCGACCACGGGCGTGGTGCCGCTCGACAGCATCGGGCGGCTGATCAACAGCCTGACCGGGCGCTACACGTTCGTAGAGCTCGCTGTACAGACCCTCGTCGGCACGTCGCGGGAGGTGTCCGGTGCGCACGCTTGAACAGAGTCTCATGGACCTGGCCGAGGACGAACGCCCGCTGGTCGAGGTGCTTGCCCCCGACGGCTCGGTGGCCCGTTCGTACTCCTACCGGCATGTCGTGCGGGCCGCGGCGGAACTGGCCCGAACCCTGCGCGAGCGGCCCGTCCGGGACCGCGGAGCGCGCGGGGCCGGCGACCCCACGGATCCCGGCCAGCTCCAGGTGGGTGTGGTGACGGCCAACGGGCCGGAGTTCCTGGTGGCCGACTTCGCGGTGCTCGGCGCGCGCGGCGTCGAAGTGCCGGTGCCGCTCGCGTTCACGGCCGAGCAGGCGGCGGCCATGCTCGAGGACATCGACATCTGCCTCGCCGACGAGGCGGGCGCGCGGCGCCTGCGGGAATGGGGAGCGGAGAAGGTACTGCCGCCCGGGGTTCCGCTGCAGGTGCTCGACCTCGAGCGACCGGCGGCGAGTGAGACCGCCGCCCCGCTGTTTCCCCGAGCCGAGGCCACCGCCCGGCTGTGCAAGATCATCCACACCTCTGGGACCACCTCGCGGCCCAAGGGCGTGTGCATCCGCGAGAGCGCGCTGGAGGAGCTGATCGGCTCACTGCGCGCGGCGATGCCACCCCGCGCGTACCGCCGCTACCTCTCCCTGGTGCCCCTCAGCCTGCTCATCGAGCAGGTCACAGCCGTCTACCTCGTGGTGTGCGACGCCGGCACCGTCGTCCTGCTGCCGCCGGAGGTGCCGCTGGTGGGGACCTCCTCGTTCGCCCCGCAGGCCGTGCTGCCTCACGTCCGGGCGGCCCGGCCCAGCGCGCTCGTCATCACCCCCGCTCTGGCCGAGGCCATGGCGTCCCGGGCCGCCGAGGCGCGGGCGTCCGGACGCGACCCGGTGACCGACCTGTTCGGGCGCGCCGAGGCCCCGTTGGTGTGCTGCGGCGGGGCACCGGTCGACGCCGACATGCTGCGCGCCCTCGACGACCACGGCATAGCCGTCCATGAGGGCTACGGGCTGAGCGAGAACAGCTCCGTGGTCAGCTGGAACACCCCGGCCGCCCGCAGGGTCGGCAGCGTCGGCCGCCCGCTGCGCCACGTCCGTGTGCGGACGGCGCCCGACGGCGAACTGCTCGTCAAGAGCACGTCGCTGTTCGCCGGCTACAAGGGCGGTGACGACCCGTCGGGCTGCGACGTGGACGAGGAGGGCTGGCTGCACACCGGCGACCTGGCCGTCATCGAGGACGGCTTCGTCTGGATCAGGGGACGCAAGAAGAGCGTCATCATCACCTCGGCGGGGCGGAACGTGGCGCCCGAGTGGGTCGAGGCCCAGTACCGCTCCCATCCCGCCGTCCTGGCCGTCGCGGTGGTCGGCGACGGTCTGCCCGCCTTGCACGGACTGTTCCTCGTCGACCCGCGGGTCCGGCCCGAGGCGGTGCGGGCCGAGCTCGACTCGCTGGGCCACGAAAGGCTTTCACAGGTGGAGCGGGTCGAGGTGGCCCACGTGGTGCCTGCCGACGAGAGCCTCCATGCCGAGTTCTTCACCGTCACCGGACGACCGCGCCGCTCCGCTGTGCAGGCGGCCATAGCGGCGGGCCGCTTCGCATGACATCCCGCTCGCCGCGCACGGTGCCGGCCACCCCGCGGCGCCGCGCATCCGACCGCGCAGGCGGTCCACATCCGGAGGAGAAACCATGATCGACCTTGCACGCCTCACCCCGTACGGCTCGGGCACCGGTCTGCTCGTCGAGCCGAGGAGCGCGGACACGACCCTGGGGAGCCTCGCGCCCGAGCAGGTCGTGTGTGTGCTGCGCGACGCCGGATTCCTGCTGTTGCGCGGTTTCCGGCCGGACCTCGAACAGTTCTCGGCGTTCGTCGCGACCCACTCCGAACGGGTCACCCTCGACCCGGCCCGTTCGTTTCACGGCGGCTCCACCGCGCAGTTGGTGGATGCCGGGTACGACGCGGTCGGCCTCCATCTGGAGAACGGCAACAGCCCGTTTGCCCCGACCCTGACCTGGTTCTTCTGCGAGAAGGCCGCCTCGTCGGGCTCGCAGACGACGGTGTGCGACGGCTACCGGGTCTGGGACGCGCTCAGCGACGAGGCCCGCGGTCTGTTCCGGCAGCACGAGATCGTCTACAGCCGGCGGGTCGAGGAGGCGCGGTGGAAGGCCTTCGCAGCCTTCCACCTGGGCACCTCCGACGCGGCCTCGGTGACGGTCGAGCAGCTGCAGGAACTGACCAGCGGTCCCGGCGAGACGGTCATCGAACCCCTGCAGGACGGAGCGATCCACTACGCCTACCGCGTTCCCGCGGCGCACGAGACGCTGTTCGACACCCGGCCGGCCTTCGCCAACAGCATCCTGGGTCCCTCGAACCACTACGAGAAGCCTCGCATCACGTTCGCCGACGGCCGGGACATCCCCGTCCACATCCTCAAGGAGATCGAGAGCGTCACCGAGGAGCTGACCGAGGATCTGGACTGGGCCGACGGAGATGTCGCCCTGATCGACAACACCCGGGTCATGCACGGCCGCCGTGCCATCACCGATCCCGACCGCACCATCTACAACGCGCAGAGCGATCTGGACAGGGGGCTGCTGCCCGCCTGACCGGGCACCGGGTGACGGGGTCCTGCCGTCAATTCCCATCGTCCGTCCGAAGGGCGGGCCCCGGCGGCGATGGGCGTCGGCGATCGACGCAGCGCGGCAGATGCGCGTGCCGGGCAGGAACGTGACGACAGGGCCTGGGGCCGCCGGGACGATTCCGGCGGCCCCGCTCGTCGTGGGGGCGTCAGTTCGCGCCGCGGTCCGTCCACAGCGCCTCCCGGACCGGCTCCAGCAGCGAACGCAGCAGTACGCCGTTGCGCTCGCCGCCGATCACTCTGACCGCGGGACGCTCCCGGCGGTGCTGCGGCCACGCGTCCGACGCCGACCCGGTCCGAACGAACGAACCCCACAGGCGCCGCACTTCGGCGCGCAGCCCGGACAGGTCCGCCGGTTCCGCATCGGCGAACAGCGGGGCACGGCGCGCCTCGGGGCGGCCCAGCAAAAACGGGATCTCCAG
Organism: Streptomyces capitiformicae; assembly: GCF_002214185.1. Classification (NCBI taxonomy): domain Bacteria; kingdom Bacillati; phylum Actinomycetota; class Actinomycetes; order Kitasatosporales; family Streptomycetaceae; genus Streptomyces; species Streptomyces capitiformicae. Next base: position 7,567,720 of record NZ_CP022161.1, read on the forward strand.
GCAGTGACAGGCGCGCAGCGCCGAGTACCGGCCGGGCACCTCCCAGTCGAAGCGGAACAGTCTGACGGCCGCTCCGCGTTCTTGGACCAGGTCGCCGAACTCCTGCGTCGGCGCGGCGAAGAAGGCGTCCGTCTTCAGCTCCTCGAACGCGGCCGGCCGGTCCGCCGGGCCGGAGGTGTAGAGCCGCAGCGCCTCCTCGGCCCGGTCGCCGAACTGCCCGGCGAACTCCTCGGCGACCTCCTCGCGCGTCATCGCGGCGAGTGAGGCGTCCATCCCGTACCACAGGGCGCACTCGTGCCGTGTGGTGCCCGCCAGCACGTCCAGCCCGTGCAGCGGGGGCGAGGACCGCAGGGCGCCCAGCAGATCGGGCCCCACGACGGTGCCGTCGGCGACGAGCTGGAACGGCGGTCGCACGTCTCCGCGCGCCCGGGGGCGGGCGAGGATCTGCCGCTGGGCGAGGAGGATCCGCTCACTGGGCACCGTCCGCAGGGCCTGGATCCCGTCGGCGTTCCCGTCGGCCGACAGCGCTGCCAGCAAGGCGTCGGCGGTGCGGGCCGCCTCGGCGCGCGAGAGGGGAGGCATGCCAAGGGGCGCGCTGTGCAGGGCGGCGCGCCGGAACAGCGGGCGGACCTGGGGCAGCGCCAGCAGCGCCGCAAGCGCCTGACCGCCGGCCGACTGGCCGATCACGGTGATGCGGTGCGGGTCGCCGCCGAAGGCGTGGATCTCGCGCCTGACCCAGCGCAGCGCCATGATCTGGTCGAGCAGGCCGGCGTTGGTGACATGGCCCGATTCCCCGGTCGCACGGAACGTGAGGGAGGTGCCCGCCCCCTCGATCGCGGCCGGCTCCGCCCAGGAGGGGGAGAGGAAACCCAGCGCCCCCAGACGGTAGTTGACCAGGACGACGACGATCTCCTCCTGCGCCGCCAGCTCGGCCCCGTCGTAGCGGGGCAGGTCGGCGCCGCCGGTGAGGAAACTGCCGCCCGGCAGCCAGACGAGCACCGGATACGGCCCACGACCGGTGAGGGGCGCCCACACGTTCACCGTCAGACAGGCCTCCGTCTGGTCCGGTCCCACCGGGTCACCCATCAGGGCCGCGAAGGGCGAGGGCAGTTGCGGGGGCACCGTGCCGACGGGGCCGTCGGTGCGCAGGGGCGAGGACCAGCCGGCGTGCGGGCGGGGCGCGGCGAACCGGTACGGGCCCACGGGAGGCGCGACGTACGGCACGCCGCGGAAGGCCGCCACGCTCCGCTCCGGTCCCTCCCGCCTGCCGATGACAGGTCCGCCCGATACCTCTGCCTCGACGGACTCGATTGCCTCGATGGCCGTCGTCGCCGGGCCGGGATCAGCGGGGTGCATGGATTCTCTTCTCCGTATCCGTGGGGGAATCCTGGGGACTCACTTCGGGCTGTGTGCCGGGACCTGGCCCGAGGTGCCGTGCGCCAGCACGTAACGGGCCAGCTCGACCCGGCGCGACACGCCCAGCTTGGCGAAGGCCCTGCGCAGATGGGAGTCGACCGTGTGCGCCGAGACGGCGAGCCGCTGGGCGGTCTCCCGGTTCGTCAGGCCCTCCGCCACCAGCCGCACCACCCGGATCTCCGAGGGGGTGAGGCTGTCCCAGTCGGCACTCGTGTGCGCCGGGTCCTGCGCGGCGGGCCGGGCGGCCGGTGCGGGGGAACCGGGCAGTGCCTGGACACCGTCGGTCGCGGCCGCTTCGGAGATCCGTCCCTGCGCGGACCGCAGCCGGCGGCGGACGCGCTCGGCGCCGAGTCCGGCGCCGCTCGCCACGTAGACGCGCTGCGCCTCCTGCAGCATCTCCGTGGCCCGTACGAGGTCGCCCTGCGCCTGCGTGACGGCTGCCGCGTCTTCCAGGGCGGAGGCCAGCGCGAGGGGATGCGACCCGGTACGGAAGACCCGCACGGCGCGGTGCAGCGGGGCGGCCAGGCCGCGATACAGCCCGTGGGCGTGCAGGGCGGCGCCGACCAGCGGCGTTACACCTGGGTTGCGCCGGGCGAGGCGGCGGGCCACGGCGACCGCTTCCGCGGCCCGCTCGCCGGCTCCGGCGCGCAGCGCGATGCGGACCATGTGGGGCAGGATCATCGGGTCCGCGGTGAGGAACCACAGGTGGAGATCGAGGGCGGACCACACCGTCCCCAGCTGCCGCATCGCCGACCCCGGGTCCCCTGCCGCATCGAGGCGCAGCGCGGTGACGAACGCGTACAGGGTCCCGGTGAGCCCCGGAAGGGCGGTGTGCGCGGTGGACGACAACGCGGCGACGTGCCCGGCGGCCGTCTCCAGGTCCCCCCGTACCGTCGTGACCAGGGCGAGCACCCCCAGCAGGAACGTACGCGCGGCGGGGTCCGCCAGCCGAGCGGAGGCCTCCAGACCGGCGTGCGCCTCACGTGCCGCCTCCTCCAGCCGTCCCGAGTGCCACAGCTGCAGCGACTTCGCGATATGCCACCGCGGCGCCGTCCACACGCGGTCCCCGGCGCCCGCACCGTCGCGCCACGCCTCCAGGACCTCCGCGGCATCCAGCGGACGCCCGGCCAGGCACAGTGTGAGAGACAGCCACAAAGAGCCCCAGCCGAGACTCCGTTGTGTATCGACCGGCCCGTGCGCCACGGCTTCGCCGGCCAGCCGCAGCGACTCGGCGATGTCACCGGTGTGCCGGGCGCACAGGCTCAGCACGGCCGTGCCGAGGACGACCGAGGCCTGGTCTCCCGCTCGTCGGGCGAGGGACACCGCGGTCCAGCTCAGCGCCGCGGCCCGGCCCGGGTCGCCCGCGGAGTACGCCAGCAGACACCGGGCCTCCAGCACCATGAGCCAGGCCTGGTGGCTGACCGGCGGACGGGCGCCCTTCCGGGCCCGCCGCAGGTGCCGCAGGGCGTGGCGGGCCCCGCTCAGCTGCAGCAGGACCTCGAGGAGTTCGGCGAACGCCTCGGCCTCGGCCTCGGTCTCCCACCCCGCCGCGGCCAGCGCGGCGTCGAGCAGATGGCGTGCCTCGGCGGTTCGCCCCGCGGTGAGGAAGAGCTGCACCGCCGTGGTGACGGGGGCGGCCGAGAGCGGTTCGTACAGACGCAGGCGCTCCAGCAGGGCGCGGGCGAGTTCTTCCTGCTCCCGCGTCGGAACGGACTCGTCGTTCCGCTCCAGCCACTTCAGCCGGGCCACGCCCTCCTCCAGGTCCTCCTCGGCCCCGGCCAGGATCAGATGCGCGAGGGTCTCCGGGCAGGGCCGCCCCTCCGACACGCACAGGCGAGCCGCCTCCGAGTGCAGGGCCCGGCGCACGGGGCCGAGGAGGCTGCCGTAGACGGCCAGGTGGACGAGTGGCGAACGGTGGCGGAAGGCGACGCCGTCGTCCTCCAGCAGGCCGGCCGCGGCGGCCTCCTGAGCCGCTGTCGCCAGTTCCATGGTCGAACGGCCGGTCAGGGCCGCCGCCTGCCGTAGCGAGAACTGCCTCCCCAGGACCGCCCCGACCTGCAACAGGTCATGGGTCTGCTGGGAGAGGCCGGAGACGACGGGGGCCGTCGCCCTGCCGAGCCCGGCCGGCAGGTGTCTGCCGACCACCCGCACCGTACCGTCCTCCTCGGAGCGGACGCGCCCTTCCTCGCGCAGCAGTTGGACGAGGCAGTCGACGAGGAAGGGGCTGCCGCCCGCCGCGCTCGTGAGCCGGCGCACGTCCTCGGGCCGTGCGCAGCCGAGCAGCCGGGCACCGAGTTCCGCGGCGGCCGCCTCGTCGACCGGGGACAGCCGTACGACCTCGGCGTGCGAGGTCAGGAGGCGGTCGAGGGCTCCGCGCGCGGGGCGTGCGACGGGGAAATCGGCGTAGCTCGCCAGCCACAGGGCGGGTGCGTCGGCGAGCCGGGGCAGCAGCGTCTCCAGGGCGGCGACGGTCAACTCGTCCGCCCACTGCAGGTCGTCCAGGACGATCACCATGGGGGAGTGGGCGGCCCGCTGCTCGATGAGCCGGCGCAACAGGTCGATGAGCCTGCCCCAATGAGTGGGCCGGTCGGCCAGGGCGGCCAGCGACTCCGCCTGGACGGGGTTGATGACGGGCCGCGGCCCCGCCCTCAGTACCGCGAGCAGCGGGGCCATGGCGGAATGCCGGTCCAGCCGCGCCACCCGGGCACTCGACACGGCCATGCCGCGCCGCTCGGCCTCCTCGGCCGCCGTGTGCAGCAGCAGGGACTTGCCCGAGCCGAACTGGCCGTGGAACACCAGGAAGGCGCCACGGCCCGCCGCCGTCGCCTCGAACGCGGACCGCAGCACGGCCAGTTCGCGGTCGCGTCCCACGAGACGCTGGTGTCCCGATCGTGGCATGAAGCGCCTCCTCCCTGTCTCACGGCCTCCGTGTGAACCCCCGGACCGACGCGTGTGTGCCGAGAGACCGCCGGGTGACGGTGTCGGCGTCGGACCGGTCACAGCGACCGGCCCTGGGCGGCCTTGCGCACCGCCAGCAGCCCCTCCAACGCGTGCAGGCTCGTCCGTACGACGTGTCGTGCCGCGGTCGCCGCCGCCTCGGCGTCCTGCTCCTGGATCGCCTGGACCAGCGCCTCGTGCGCCTCGATGCCGCACTCCAGTTGCGTGTCCTCGCCGCCGAACAGGTCGAGGCTCTCCTGCAGCCGCTTGACGAAGAAGCGGTAGCACTCGGTGAGTGTCACGTTGTGCGCCGCCTGGACGACGGCGAGATGAAGCGCGGCGTCCCGCTTGCCGAACTCGGTCGGCTCCCGGTCCGCCGCCTCGCGTCGGGCCTGCAGCAACTCCCACAGCCTCGCCATGTCCTCGGGCGTGCGGCGCAGGGCCGCCGAGTGGGCCGCCTGCACATCGAAGCAGAGCTGCACCTCGAACACGTCGCGGACATCGGCGAGTTCGATGCTCTGGAGCATCGGCGCGGGGTCGGACACCGACCGCACGAAGATCCCCTTGCCGCGCTGCGACTTCAGCATCCCCGTGTGGACGAGGGCGCTGACCGCCTCTCGGATGGTGGGCCGGCTCACCCCCAGCGCGGCCGCCAGCTCGGTCTCGCTGGGGATGCGTGATCCGACGGGCCAGGTGCCGGCGGCCAACTCGCCGTGCAGGAGGGCGAGGACCTCGCGGGTCGTCGACGAACGGCCTATCGGACGGAGGGGCATGGGCGATTCCTCGGTTGTCTGACAACTGACGTCAGGCTAATCAATGAGCCGAGGTGCCCACAAGCACATGACCAGCCAAGGGATTTGACGCCTGCGGCCGTGACCGTCGCGACGTGCCGAAGCCCCGGAAGGCCGGGGCGACGGATGAGGTGGCCCGGGCCTTCCGGGGCAGCTGTGCGCGAGGTGCCCTACTGGGCCGGGCTGGCGTCCAGCACGGCCGCGCGGTCGACCCGCGCAAGGCCGCCGGGCTCCACGGCCGTCGTCGCCGTGGCCTCCAGGGTGCTTGCGGACTCCACGGTGACGCTTGTGGACTCGAGGGTCACGGTCGTGGAGAAGGCCTCCTGGCCGTTCTGGGTGCCGGTCACCACGAGCCGCGAACGGCCGTACCCGTCCGGGGCCTTGGGTGTGAGGTCGAGCCAGCAAGGCGCGTCGAACTCGACGTATCGGAGGAACGTGCTGTCGAAGGCGGCGGGACGCGCGTGCCCCGGCGCCGAAGCGTGCACGGCCTGGGCCGCGGCTTCGAGTAGCACCATGCCCGGCACGTGGTCGTGCGGGTGGTCGAAGAGCACGGGGTTCGAGGTGTCCGTGCGCAGTTGGTAGTGGTGCGGCCTGGCGGTGGGCGCGATGACGACGTCCCCGGGGGCGGAGCGGTCGACCAGGGACGGGGGGACGGGAGGCGCCGGCGGCAGTGCGGTGGCGAAGGCTTGCTGTGCGTCGGCGTACTCCCCGCGCAAGCGGTTGTAGATGGCGGGCGGGTGGGTGACGTATCTGATCTCGGAGGAGCCGAGGGGCTCACCGGCGCAGGTGGCGTCGATACGGGCGGTCAGGTGGACCGAGCCGAGCCGGCGGCGGGTGATGTCGCCGTGCGTGATGCGCAGTTCCACGTCGGTGGGTGCGTGGCGCTCCCGGAGCGCCGCCGGGGCGAAGGCGTAGTGGGCGTACTCCCAGCCCAGACGGTGGTCGAGGGGTATCTCCTGGGATGTGTGGGACAGGACGGCGAGCGCCTGACGGACGGTTTCGACGAAGAACAGCGGGCTGGTGACGCCGCTGCGGAGCGTGTAGAAATCATGGGAGGGCGGCCAGCCGAGAGTGACGACATGGGTCTGCGGGGAGACCTCGCGCCAGGTACGGACGAACACCTCGTCGGGTTTCGACTTACGGGCGAATCGCTGCAGATCGGCGGTGGGTAAAACGGTGCGGGCGCTGCTGTGCATGGGCGTCCTCCCCCTTGGGACGTCGAGGTGCGGAGCTGGTCAAACACCGTGAAAGGGCTCGATCCGTTGTTCGGTTCGGGAGCCAGCGTTAAAAATAAAGTCTATTCTTTTCTTTGTCGAGTGTCGGAGTTCGGGCGGTGCCATGGTAGGTCGAGTGATCAAGCAGGAGCGTGCGGCGCGGACCAGGGTGGCGCTGCTGCACGCCGCCGCCGAGGTGTTCGCCGAGTCCGGGTTCGCCGGGGCGAACGTCTCGAACATCGCGGAACGGGCGGGTCTCACGCTGGGAGCCCTGTACTTCCACTTCCGGAACAAGAGCGACATCGCCCGTGAGATCGTGCTCAACCAGCCGGACCTCGTCCTGCCGCCGCATCCCTCCCAAGGGTTGCAGCACGCCGTGGACATCACCCTGACCTGGGCGTACCAGCTGATCGACGACCCGGTGCTGCTCGCCGGGGCACGGCTGGTGATGGAGCAGGAGCACTTCGTCGAGGCCGAGGAGAACTCCCACCAGCAGTGGACGCGCATCCTGGGCCAGGACCTGCGCGAAGCACAACAGCGGCGCGAACTGCGGGCGGGAGTCGACGTGGAGGCGCTGGCCCGGCTGGTGGTCAACGCCTGTACCGGCGCGCAGATGCACTCCCATCTCGAAACCAAGCGCCGCGACCTGCCGTACCGAATCGAGGAGATGTGGCGATGTCTGCTCCCGGCCATCGCGGTGCCGAGCGTGATCAAACGCCTGGAGTTCGGCGAGTCGCGCGCCAGGAAGGCTTGATGGCCGGCATGGGGGAACGACCGCTGATCGTGGTGAGCGGCGCCACAGGCGCGGTGGGGCGACACGTCGCCGCTCTTCTGGAAGGGCGTGCGCAGGTCCGGCTGCTCGTGCGGGACGTCGGCAAGGCCCGCGCGCTCGGGCTCACCGGGGAGATCGTGGCCGCCGACTATGCCGACCGCCCACTGCTGGACAAGGCCATGACGGGGGCCGACGCCGTCTTCGTCGTGACTGCGAACCCGCTGCGCCCGGAACACGACGAGAACCTGTTGGCCGCCGCGCGCTTGGGGGGTGTGCGGCACGCCGTGAAGATCTCCTGGCTCGGCGTCGCGGATCCCGGTGCGGACGACCTCATCGCCCGCTGGAACCGTGACAGCGAGCGGCTGCTGCACACCTCGGGGCTCGACTGGACGGTGCTCCGCATGCGCAGCCCCATGTCGAACACGCTGGCCTGGGCGCCGGCGATCCGTCAGGAGGGGGTGGTCCGCGCTCTCGGCGGCGACGCGCGGACCGCCTGCGTGGACCCGCGCGATGTGGCGGCCGTGGCAGTGCGGGCGCTGACCCGGCCGGGGCACGAGGGCAGAACGTACGCGTTGACCGGGCCGGAGCCCCTCTCGCCCCGGGAGCAGACGCGGGTGCTGTCCCGCGTTCTTCAACGACCGCTGCGCTTTGAGGAACTGACACTCAATCAGGCCCTGGACGGATGGCGCAGAAAGCTGCCGGAGCCGGTGGCGCATGCCCTGGCGGAGGCTGCCGCGCGTCGGGGGGCCGTGGCCGCCGCGCACCCGGAGGACACCGTGGCCGCCGTCACCGGCCGGACGGCGAGGACGTTCGCCACCTGGGCCGGGGACCATACGGCGTACTTCCGCTGAAGGGCTGTGGAACACCGCGGTCCGCCGCGCCGCGCGCTGCCAGTCTTCCCACTGGGCTCGCTGGGGAGCCTGTCTCCGGACTGCCCGGCGACCTCCTGCTGAACTCCCCGCACGACGAAAGGCGATGATGTGCTCACTGGAAGAACGATCATGGTGACCGGTGCGTCCAGCGGCATCGGCGAGGCCGCCGCGCGGCTGCTCGCGGCCGAGGGCGCCGCGATCGTGCTCATGGCGCGACGCGCGGACAGGCTGCGCGAACTCGCCCGGAACATCGAGGACAAGGGCGGCCGGGCGGCGGTGTCCGTGGGCGACGTCCGGTCCGCGGCGGACGTCGAGCGAGCGGTGTCGACGGCGGTGGATACGTTCGGTTCGCTGGACGGCGCGTTCAACAACGCCGGCTGGGGCACCATCGGCCCACCGTTGCACGAGATGGACGACGCGGACTACGACCGGATGATGGACGTCAACGTGCGTGGCGTGTGGAACTGCCTGCGCAAGCAGATACCGGTGATGCTGGCCCAGGGCTCCGGCGGCTCCATAGTGAACACCTCCAGCACCGCGGGCCTGTTCGCCACCGGGGCGTCGGCTCCCTATGTGGCGGCCAAGCACGCCGTCGCCGGACTGACGAAGGCGGCCGCGGCGCAGTACGGCGGCCAGGGCATCCGGGTCAACGCGCTGATGGTGGGCAGCACACGCACCGAGTTGATGGACGCGGCGATCCAGAGCAATCCGCAGGTGGAGGAGCACTCCGTCGCACGTGCAATCCAGCGGCGGCTGGCCGACCCGCAGGAGGTCGCCCAGGCCGTGGTGTGGCTGTGCAGCGATCGCTCCTCGTTCGTCACCGGCGCCACGGTACCGGTGGACGGCGGCTGCAGCGCGATCTGACCCCGCCGGGTCGGAGGGCGGAGGCACAGCGACCGCTCCTCGTTCGTCACCGGCGCCACGGTAGCGGTGGACGGCGGCTGCAGCGCGATCTGACCCCGCCGGGTCGGAGGGCGGAGGCCGATGCGGGGAGGGGCCCTGCGGTGGGCGGCGGCCTTTCCCCGAGCCCTCGAGCCTGCGTACAGCCGAGGAGCGGACCGAACAGCGCCGCCGCGCCAGGACCACGTGGCCCGTCGCCGTCGCACCGGCCGCAGTGTCCTGGCACCGCCGCCCCGGAAGCAAGAAAGTGGCGCCTGCCGCCCGACGCCCGGCACGCTCCCCCACTGCCTCAAGGGCGTGGGAGGTGCCCCCACTCGCCGAACCGCCCGAAAGCCCGAGTACACCCCGTACGAGCGCGTCCGGGCGGCACGCGGAGAGCACACACCGACACTCCCATCAGCCGCTGCCGCGGCGGGCGCGCGGCCGCCCCTCGGGCGACGACGCCACGTTCGCAACAGGCCTTAGGCGGCCGCCTGGTGGTCCAGTGCGTCGTGGCGGAGGTGGTCGTAGACGTACGCGGCGGTCGCGAGGGTCATGTGGTGGTGCCAGCCGGGGAAGGAGCGGCCCTCGAAGTCGAGCAGGCCGTAGTCGTTCTCCAGGGTCCGGATGGCGCCGTGGGTGAGTGCGGCGCGGTGGGTGAGCGGGACGACGTCGGCGATGCGGTGGTCGACGAGGGAGGTGATCCAGTAGCGGTGCGGGCGCGGCCTCATGGGGAGGAACTCGGCGAACAGCCGGTGGACGCGCTGGCCGCCATGGCTCGTGGGACCCCCGCCCGGCAAGCGGACCAGGGAGGAGCGCACGGCGGCGCGCCTACCGTGCCCAGAGTGGTCGGAGCCCAGCGGGTGGGGGTGCCGCAGGCCCGCGAGCCGCAGCAGCTGCTGGGCCTCGACGAAACCCTCGGGGACGACACCGGCAGGTCTGGCGCGGTGGGCCGCAACGCGCTGGCTGGGCCGTACCTCGATGAGGAAGTCCCGGCCCCGTGCGGTGAGTTGCGCCGCCAGCCGGACCGGGTCCACGCCGACGCACAGGTCGGCCACGAGGGTCGTACGGCGTGAGATCCACGGCGTGGACAGCCGGTCGGCGCTGTCGAGCGCACGGGCCCAGGCCGGCTGTTCGGCCGCCCAGCCGGGTATGCGGGCGCGGCTGCGCCGCGGTTCGTCCGCCAGCCAGCCGTCGGGCAGGAGCAGCTGCCAGTCGACGGGGATGCTCCGGCTGTCGGAGGCCAGGAACAGGCCGATGGCCACCTGGCAGTTGAGGGTGCGTCCGGACTCCGGAACGACGCGGCGATGGACGCCGACCGAGTGGTCTCCGCGCTTCTCTATGACCGTCAAACCCATGGCCCACACGGGCCCCGGCAGTCGCGCGGCGGCTTCCTGGGCGAGGAGCTCGCGGGCGGTCGTCCAGTCCCAGGGGCTTGCGCTGATGAACTGCTGTAAGGCCTGGTGCGCGGCCTCCGGCGCACCGGAGGCGCGGGCTATCTGCCGGATGGTCTTCTTGCCCTGCGCGGTCAGCAGACCGCGCAGGTAGGCGCTCGCCCACCGGCGCTGGTCGCTTCGGGGCAGGTACCCGAAGACGTTGGAGGCGAAGCTGGTCAGCAGGTCGGCGCAGGGCGCGGCCAGGGTGGGGGCGGGGGCGAGCGCGGGCATGAGGACTCCGTCCGTGGGGAAACAATAAAAAAAGATACAATCTTTTTTACTGTCGTGGACGGGTAAATCGCCGCACGCTTAGGTAAGTTGACGTTGCGTCGCCGCCTTGAATTGGCGAGCGCGTAACCTCGAGCACGCCGATCGGATGGAGGCGAGGGAGCGTGACGCATGTCAGCGCCCCGGCAAGCCTCGGCCGGCCTCCGGGGACGCGACGGCCGGGCGGCGAGGAGAGCGGCTATCGCGAGGGCGGGTAGTGGTGTGATGGTCCAGGAAAGAGCGACACGGACCCGGCGCGCCATGGTGCACGCCGCGGCCGAGGAGTTCGACCGACGCGGCTATCACGGGGCGTCGCTGTCCGCCATCAGCCAGACGGTCGGGATGTCCATGGGAGCCCTGACGTTCCACTTCCCGACCAAGGACCGCCTGGTCGAGGCGATCCACGCCCTCGGGCTCACCATGACGCAGCGGGAGATGGCGCGGGTCGAGGAGATCCCGGGCTGCCCGATGCGCCGGGTGCGGGCCACACTCGTCGCGATCTCCCGTCTCCTGGAACACGAGGCGGTCGTCCGCGGGGCGGCTCGTCTCGGCGTCGAGCGGCCGTGCCCCGGTTACGACTGGACGGCGACCTGGGTCCCGAAGATCCGAGAGCTGCTGGGGCAGGCGCACTCGGCCGGGTGCCTGCGTACCGAGCCGGCACCCGAGGACGTCACCGCGCTGGCCGTCGGTCTGGTCGCGGCGTTGGCCTCCGGGCTGCAGTGCTGGGCGGGCGCACCGGCCGGCGCCGACCAGATCATCCGCAGCTGGGATATGGTCGCGGCCGCGCTGCGGCCCGACGGGCCGGCCGAAGCGCCGTCCGAAGGGGATGTGTTGTCGTGCGGCCCGGGTTGCGGGTGGAAAAAGCGGACCACCGGGTAGGGGTGGTAGCTGCTCGCCCGGGGAGAGTGTGCACGAAGTCCAGTCAGCTCGATCCGTGTGATGGTCTGCCTGCGGGCTTGCGGCGCTCCGGGTCGATCGGGTCAGTGGCTTCCCCATCGCCTTTGGCCGCCCCCCTGGTCAGGCCGCGCAGGGCAGTGTCCATCAGGGGCCCACGGTCCCCCGGCCGCGGCGCCTCCTGGGATCCGACCCCACACAGGATGCGCGTCGCCGCGAACCGTTCGGCCCCGACTACCGGACACGTGGGCGCCGAGTCCCATCGGTCTCCACCGTGAGCCGGCGTTTCGGTGACTCTCGTCGGGACTCTGGTGACAGTCGCCATCGCTGAGCCCGGCACCACGTGCGCGGACGCGGCCCGGCACCAGGGCCGGTGGCGTCCGCCGAGTGGTGCAGGGATCCTGCCCGTACCGGTCCGGAGGGGGCAGCGAGGCCCTGTGCCGAGGGATGTCGCGCAGCGCGAGTCGCCATCGGCGCTGACGATCGCGCGACGCCTCATGGTGACGGGATCGCAGGCGTGCTGCCGCCGCGGCCTGCCGAGTCTTGAGCTCCGCAGCGCCGCGCCACTCGGCGGGACTCGACCCCCGGGACCTGTGACTTGCCCCCCGGGACCTGTCCTTCGGATCAGCCCGACGCCGAGACATGCATGCCAGGCCCGCGGTCCCGGGGTGGCCCGGGAGGCGAGGAGCCGCCGTGGCCGGTCCGGGCCCCGGTGAGCGTCGCAGGCGTTCGCTGGCGTTTGTCCGGTGTCTCGGAAGCGTCCCCTGCGACTTATTGAGGTTTCCGTGGCCTGCCCGGCGAGAGCCCCGCAGGATCGAAGCATGAGCGATCCGAGGCCGGCAGAAGAGCGAACACACAGTCGCCCCAGGTGGATTTCAGGGCCCGGACGCTGTATGTGATCCAGCGTCCCGGCCTGGCCGTCGGCCCGGACAGCGGGTCGTCGCCGCCGATACCGGCGGTGGGCGGGCGGGACGTCCAGGGGAGAGGACGGAGACGGACATTCCATACCGGAGGAAGCCGGACAGCCAACGGGGGCAGAGCGACGGCGCGGGATGCGGCCCACAGGCCCTGCTGCGCCCGTCGCGCGGCCGCTGAGCAGCGGCCTGGGCGCTGCGCGCCGCCCCTATGAGGGGAGAGGAGTGCACATGCGGTTCCGTGTCCTTGGGCCACTGGAACTATCCGACAACGGTGAGACGGTGCCTATCCAGGGATCCAAACAGCGTGCGGTCCTTGGTCATCTCTTGCTCAACGCCAACCGCGTGGTGTCCGTCAGCGCGCTGATGGACGTCCTGTGGCCGCTGGGCGAGCCACCCAACTCAGCGCGGAAGATCCTGCACAACGCCGTCTGGGGGCTGAGAGGCGTGCTGTCGTCGAGCGAGGGAACCGACGGCGAGGCGTCCCTGATCACGCGTCCCCCCGGGTACGTGCTGCAGGTGGCCGCCGAGAACGTAGACCTCTTCGAGTTCCGCCGGCTCGCGGGGGAGGGACAGGGGCAGTTGGCCGCGGGCTCGCCCGAAGCGGCCGCGGCGACCCTGCGGCAGGCCCTCGGCCTGTGGCGCGGCGACGTCCTGGCCGACCTCGTCGAGGAGGGCTTCACCTGGCCCGAGCTGGCGGGGATCGCGAGCACGCGGATGGACGCCCTGGAAGACTACTTCGAAGCCGAACTCGCCCGGGGACGGCACCACTCGGTCCTGCGCGAGATCGAGGTCGCCGTGGAGGGGGACACGCTGCGCGAGCGACTGTGCGGACAGCTCATGCTCGCGCTCTACCGGTGCGGACGTCACACGGAGGCCCTCGGCCTCTACATCCGGATCCGCGAACGGCTGGTCGACGAGCTCGGCCTGGAACCGGGCCAGCGGCTGCAGGAACTGCAACAGGCCATCCTGCGGCACGACGAGTGCCTGCTCGTCCCGGAAGCCGCCCGGACCGGCGTCCCGCGGATCGCGGCCCGTCCGGTGGACACCGCCTCCGCGACAGCGGCGCCGCTCGCCGTGACAGTCCGCAGCGAACCCGGCGGCGATCGGCCGGACCCCGCGCCCGTCTCCGGGAGTGGGGCCGACGAGCGGGCCGCGGGGCTCGAGGCGATGCCGTCCCAGCCCCAGGTGCCGTCGTCCGGATACGCCCAGCCGTGCAGCGTCGTCATGGTGCATCCGGCGGTCGACGCCCACACGGCCGGGGGAGTCTTCGTCGAGGACGACGCCGTGGAGAACAGCCTGGCCCAGGTCGCGGAGGCGCTGCGGGACACCGTCGACTGCCTCGAGGGAACCGTCGTCGCGCCCGCCGGACCGGCGCTACTGGCGGTGTTCACCGGCGAGCAGGCGCCCGAGCGGGCCGTCTCCGCAGCCCTCGCCATGCTCACCTGCCTGCCCTGCGAGCGTGGTGACACCGGTCGGCAGGCCATCGGAATCCGGGCCACGGTGGCAACCGGCGAAGCGCACCTCTACCGCTTCGGCAAGGACCCCGGGGCGCCGGCGATGGTCGGCGGACCGGTTGCCGACACCTGCCGGGCGCTGCTGGCCCGCACGGTGACCGGCACGGTGCGGGTCTGCGCGACGACACGGGCACGCACGAGCGAGATCATCGCCTACAGCGACTCCGGCAGCGCGGCGGCAGGCTGGCGCGTGCGCTCCGCCCACTGGCGCTCGCTGACCCATCCCTCCCTCCCGATCGTCGACCGGGAGAGTGAACTCGACGTCTTGGCCCGGCTGTTCGGCCGCTCCCGGCACAGGGCGGTGCCGCAGCTGGTCACCGTTCTCGGTGAGGTGGGCGTGGGCAAGACGCGGCTGGTCCTCGAATTCGAGCGGCGGGCCATGGCGCGGTGGGACGACGTCCAGTTCCTGGTGAGCGGCCCCGAGGTCGCAGACCGTCCCCTGGGGCTGCTCCGGGATCTGCTGCTGGCCCTGTGTGACGCGCCACGCGACACCGACGGCGCCGAGGCGGCCGAACTCCTGCGCCAGGTGGTGTACGCCTGTGCCCTGGACCCCGACGAGGCCGCCGAAATCGAGGTGTGCGTGACCGAGCTGACCGGCGCGGGACCGGGCGGGCCCCCGGCGCACCGGACGGCGGCGCTGCGCGCCGCGGGCCGGGCCCTGCTGCGGGCGGTCGCCGCCCAGCGGCCACTGATGATCTTCGTCGACGACGGTCACGAACTGGACGAGGCGAGCCTGGACTTCCTGGAGAGTCTCGTGGGTTTGACCGAACCGCCGTCGCTGATGGTGGTGCTCGCGGCCCGGCCGCAACTGATCGACCGCCGGCCGGCCTGGGGCAGCGGCCAGGCCCAGGGCGCGACCCTCACCCTCGCGCCGCTGTCCGACGCCGTGGTGGACCGGCTGTCCGACATCGTGCTCGCCAAGATGCGCCAGGGCCTGCTGTCGATTCCCACCCGCCGGATCGGCGACCGGCTCGGCGAACCGGAGGGGCAGGACGGGAGGCGGAAGATCCTGCGCAGGCTGATGCGCCTGGACACCTCGCGTCCGCCCCGGCGGAACCTGGGCGGCGTCTGGGCACTGAACGGGGCACCCGAGGGCTCTGTACCGCGCTAGGCCTGTGTCGGAAAGTGGCGCCTGCCCACGTCCGACACAGGCCCTGGGTCCTGTCTTCCCCGATCAGGTCCATTCCGCTCGACGGCGCCCGGAAGCGCGGGGGAGCGGGGGCCGGTGCGTGCAGTTGCACGGTGGGTCAGGTTGTGACGTCAGCTTCCCCCGCTCTCGGCTTCGCTCGAGCGGAGGCTCCATCCGCGGCGGGCGACGCGGGGCGCGATGGAGTCCCCCTGCTCGGTGGGAGCTCGGGGCAGGGTCACGCCGACGCGGCACAAGTGCGTGCCCGGCCCCGCGGTCCCGGACTGATCGGGGAGTGCCGCCCTGTCGGCGGTGCCCTCCCGGCCCGCCCAGTCCTGTCGGCCGGGACGGCGGCTGTATGCGCCGTAGGCCCGGACCCGCCGGGGCATGGGCCACGGCAGGTCCGGGAGGGGTGGCCCCGCGCAGGGGACGAAGGTCATGGCGTCGAGCCGGTCAGCAGGCTCGACGCGATGACCGCGGCGACCTCGGCCGGGTGCGCGTCGAGGTAGAAGTGGCCTCCGGTGAACACGTTCAGGGCGAAGTCGCGGCTCGTGCGGGCGCGCCACGCGGTCGCCGTGTCGACCGGGACCACGGGATCGGCGTCCCCGACGAGGGCGGTCAGCGGGACCGGCAGCGGTTCCGCCGCGTCTGTCGTGTACCGCGCGAGGGCGCCGTAGTCGGCGCGCAGCGCGGGCAGCACCATGTCGAGCAGCTCCGGGTCGTCGAGCAGGGCGGATCCGGTGCCGCCGAGCCGGCGCACCGCGGCGAGGATCTCGGCGTCGCTGTCGAGCCTGTCGTGCGCGCTCGGTCGTGGACCGGGCGCCCCGCGGCCGGACAGGAACAGCCGCTCCGGGCCGGGCAGGCGCCGCTCGAGCAGTCGGCGCGTCGTCTCGTACGCGACGACCGCTCCCATGCTGTGGCCGAAGAAGGAGTACGGGCGGTCGGTGAACGGGGCGAACTCGTCCGCGATGCTCCGGGCGAGTTCGTCGATGGTCCGCAGCGGCTGCTCCTGACGCCGGTCCTGGCGCCCCGGGTACTGCACGGCCAGCACGTCGAGGCCGCGGCTGTCGGCGAGCGACCGCGACAGCCCCAGATACGCGGTCGCCGAGGCCCCCGCGTGCGGGAAGCACACCAGCCTGATCCCGCCCTCCAGGGCCGGTCCGAACCGCCGGAACCACGTCCTGTTCACCGCGTTTCCTTCGCGACGACCCGGAGGATCTCCTCGGCGACCAGGCCGGGCACCTCCTGCGGCTGCCAGTGCGACACGCCCTTCAGGGTGACCAGACGGTACGGCCCGGACACGAACGCACCGGTCGACTCGGCCGCCATGGTGCTCACCGACTCGTCCTCCTCGCTCCAGATGAACGTGGTCGGCACCGGCACCTTCCCGAGCGCGCTGCGTCCGTCGAGGATCGTGCCCGCTCGGTACCAGTTCAGCGACGCGTGGAACGTCCCCGGCCGGGTGTGGAAGTCGATGTAACGGGCCTGCTGCTCGGGGGCGAGGGCGTTGTCCGCGCCGGCGAGGAGTTCGCGCAGCCGTGCGGCGTCGTCGGCCAGCCAGTACTCCGTGGAGCCCTCCGCGGTGAGCAGGTCGATGTATTTCGAGGCCTGCTGCTGCTCGGGGTCGACACGGTAGGCCTGTTGGTAGGCGTCCAGATGCGGGAAGGCGACGGCGGTCAGGGTGCGGACCCGGTCCGGATGCTGCGCGGCGAGGTACCAGGCCACGATGGCGCCCCAGTCGTGCCCGACCACATGGGCGCGGGCCACGCCGAGCTCGTCCATGATGCCGAGCACGTCCTGGGCGAGCAGCGGCAGTCGGTAGTCCTCGACCCGCTCCGGGCGGGCCTTCGGGGAGTAGCCGCGCTGGTTGGGGGCGATGGTACGTAGCCCGGCTCGGTTCAGGACGGGCACCACGTCCGTCCACGATGCGAAGCAGTGTGGCCAGCCGTGCAGCAGGATGGCCACGTCCCCGTCCGCCGGGCCGGCGGTCTCCACGTCGAAGGTCAGGCCCCCGGTGGTGACCTGGAGGACCTTCCGGGTGTCTGCGACCGGGCCGGCCACGCCGTCTGCCGCGTCCAGCAGGGCCGCGAACTCCGGTGAGCCGAGCGCCTCCGGCGGGTCGAGCAGGCTGACCACCCGGGCGTAGACGACCGCGACGTCGTCGCTCAGCGCGGCGGCCGCCGTGATGCGGCTCGCCTGACGCTGGTCGGGCGAGCCCGGATCGGCGAGACCGAGCCGCGCCTGGTCGTTGCTGACCGCGATGCTCCAGGGTACGTCGACGGCCTCGCGCGCAAGGTCGGCGAAGAACTCCGCGGCCCGCGGTCCGTCGGGACGCGCCAGGTGCTCGCGGAGCACGGTCGCCCCGACCGCTGCCACGGTCATGCCCTGCGCGTAGGTGGGGTTGAAGCTGCACACGGCGTCCCCGACGACCAGCAGGCCCTCGGGGAAGGACCTCAGGCGTTCGTAGCGGCGCCGCAGGTTCGCGGGAAAGCGGTACGGGACCAGGTCGTCGAGCGGACGGCCGCAGAGTACGGCCTGGTGGACGTCGGGCGCCGCCAGCGAGGCGAGGAATGCCAGGAAACCCTCCTCGTCGGTGGGCGGGTGGTCGCCATCGACGCCGTAGGCGGTCACCACGGTACGGCCCTTCTCGACCCGGGCGCAGACCGCACCACGCGGTGCGGCCGGGGAGGCGACGACGTGGAGGGACAGGTCGTCGCCCATCGCGTCGTCGGGGATGTCGTAGTGGCGCGTGGTGTAGCCGAGACCGACCCTGGCCGTCTCCTCCTCGACGGCCGCGTAGCCCCACTCGGTGAGCCAGACCGGAGTGCGCGAGCCGCGGCCCGTGGCGTCGACCACCAGATCGCTGTCCAGGGTGTGGCGCGCGCCGTTGTCGTCGGCCAGCACCACGCCCGTCACCCGGCGGCCGTTGTCGGCCACGGTCGGCTCCACGACGTCGTGCCGCTCCAGGAAGCGGACGTTGGTCAGGGCCGCGACCCGGGCACGTACCCGGTCCTCCAGCAACGGCCGGCTCGCCGAGACCACCTGAAGCCCGGAGTACGGCTGCCGCATCGGCCGGCCGTCGAGCACCCACCGCACATTCCCGGTGACATCACCGTGTGCGGCACCGCCCTCGATGAACTCCTGCGTGATTCCCGGGAACAATTCCTCGATGACCTGCTGACCACGGGCGAGTAGACCGTGGACGTGCTTTCCCTGCGGCACCCGGCGGCGCGGCGCGTTTCCGGCCGTGAGCACATCACGGTCGACCACCACGACTTCGCCGAACGAACCGGCGAGAACGCGCGCGGCGAACAGACCCGCCATACCCGCGCCGAGCACGACCGCTCGATTCCGACCTGAATTCACCACGACTTGCTCCTCCGTCTGGTCTGCACGCTGACCATGGAAACGCACCGGCAAGGGGGACCGCGCGGCCGGTGGGGGGACGACGGGCACGCTAGTCGGGGCAGGTCAATTGACGTCAACTGCCGGATAATCCAGGGACCTTCGGCCGCCATTGGACCCGCATGACCGAGCCGAGAACCTTCGATGACCGGCTCCTGTGGGCCGGTGAATAGATTGCCTGTGCATTTCGGTCGCGGCTGCGTCCAAGCGACACGTGATTCCGCACACCGCGCTCTCGCGGGCGACAGGAGGAGCTCCCATGACACCGATTCCCCCGGCCGGGGAACAGGCACCCACCACGCAGGAACTGATTGCCCGTGCGAGCGCCCTCGTACCGCTGCTGCGGTCGAACATCACGGCGACGGAAAAACTGGGGAATCCCGCTCCCGAGAACCTGGCCGCGCTGCGGGACGCGGGCCTGTTCCGGCTCACCACCCCGCCGGACCACGGCGGTCTCCACCCGAGCATGCGCACCCAGGTGCAGATCATCTCCGAGGTGGGCCGGGGCTGCGCGTCGACCGGATGGATCGTGGCCAACCACGCCGCCTCCACCGAGTTCACGCTGATTCTGCCGGACGAGGCGACGCAGGAGATCTTCGGTGACAACCCCGACGCGATCTTCCTCTCGGCCGGCTGCGCCCCCGACGCGCGCGCCGAGCGGGTGCCCGGCGGTCTGAGGGTCTCCGCCCGTGCCCCGTATGCCTCCGGCTGTGAGATCTCGGACTGGGCGCTGCTCATCGGGATCCCGCTGTACGAGGGCGGCCAGGTGAAGGGAGCGGTCAACGTCCTGGTCGCGCTGGGCGAGGCGAAGGTCGAGCGCACCTGGAACGTGGCCGGCATGAGCGGTACCGGCACCAACGCCATGACGGTGACCGACGTGTTCGTACCCGAGCGGCGCACGCTCGTCGTCGAGAAGGACAACCTCGACCGCCTCGAGGAGCTGCTGTCCCCGACCGAGCTGGTCAAGGGCAATCTGCACTCCCTGTCGTCCCTCGTGGGCGGCGCCCGCGGCGCGCTCGACCTCGTGCGCGAGACCCTCGCCCGGGACAAGCCGATCGCCTACTCCACCTACCGGCGCGCCGCGGACTCCCCGGCCGTTCAGCAGGCCTTCACGGAGGCGACCCACCTCATCGACACCGCCTCCCTGCACATGCTGCACGTGGCCGATGAGTTCGACGCCCTGCCGCCGCACACGGAGCTGTCGCGCGTCGCGCGCGCCCGGGCCCGGATGCACTCGGCGTCGGCGCTGGCTCGCGCCCGGGAGGGCATGCAGAAGCTCCTCGACATCGCGGGCACGAGCGGCTTCGCACACGCCAACGCACTGCAGGTGTACTGGCGCGACCTCGAAGTCGGCAGCCGGCACGCCATGCTCGGCCTGCCGATGATCCTCGAGGACTACGGCCGGGCCCTGCTCGACGTCGGGCCGACGATCACCCAGTACCACTGACGGCCGCGATCACGCAGTACCCCGTCAGTCCTGCCACCGCGGGTCGCCCCCGCACCCACCGCTGGCCCCTGCCGTCACCCCCGCGGCCGCCGGCGCCCACGACTCCCCCCAGCCCACTCGACGGAGGACCTGACCGGACCATGGACGACATCGACCTCGCGGAGCCCCATCTGCTCTCCTGGCTGGCAACCGTCGGCCTGGACGCCCACTACGTCCGCGCAGAGGGCGACCACCTCTACCGGCTCGACGACGAGGGGCGCGAGATTCCCGTGGTCGACTTCGCGGGCGGCTACGGCTCCCTCATGCTCGGCCACAACCATCCCGACATCCTCGCCTGCGCACGGGAGATGCTCGACCACCAGGCCCCCGTGCACGCCCAGTTCTCCCGCCACCCGTATGCCAAGCGGCTCGCGGCCGAACTCAACGCCATAGTCCGCCGGGAGACCGAATCGGACGAGATGTACTCGGTGATCTTCGCCAACAGCGGTGCGGAAGCCGTGGAGGTGGCGGTCAAGCACGCCGAACTAGATCGGGTCATGAAGGTCGCCGAACTGCGGCAGGAGATCGCCGCCAACATCGACGCCGCCCGCGCCGCCGTTGCCGCGGGCGAGGTGTCGGTGAGCGGGGAGGCGGCCATCGCGGCCGGCCTCGACACCACGGACTTCGCGTCGCTGGCCGCGCGGATCAGCGAGGTGAACGAGGCACGCGCGACCACACCGCCGCTGCTGTTCGCGCTGGAGGGCGGCTTCCACGGCAAGTTGATGGGCAGCGTCCAGCTGACCCACAACGCGGCCTACCGCAACCCCTTCGCGGCACTGGGCACTTCCGTCCGGTTCGTCGCCCCCGTCGACATCTCCGCCCTGCCGAAGATCTTCGACGAGGAGCGCGTCGATCTTCTCGACCTGGCCGTGACGGGATCCGAGATCACGGTCGTGTGCCGGCCCCTGCCGCTGTTCTGTGCCTTCGTTCTGGAGCCGGTGCAGGGCGAAGGCGGCATCCGTGCCCTCGACGCCCGCAGTGCGGAGCAGATCCAGGCGGCCTGCGCCCGGGTCGACTGCCCGGTCGTCGTCGACGAGGTGCAAAGCGGTATGGGCCGCACCGGAACGTTCCTGGCCAGTTCGGCGGTCGGTCTGCGCGGTGACTACTACGCGCTGTCCAAGAGTCTCGGCGGCGGCCTCGCCAAGACCGCCGTGATGCTGGCCCGTTCCTCGCGCTACCGCCCCGAGTTCGAGCTGGTGCACAGCTCGACCTTTGCCAAGGACATCTTCTCCACCACGATCGCGCTCAAGGTGCTCGAACTCCTGGAGGCCGACGGCGGCGTCGCGTACGCCCGCGCCGCCGAACGCGGGGCGTACATCCTCGACATGCTCAGGTCGGTGCAACGGGACTTCCCCGACGTGGTGGCGGACGTACGCGGCCGCGGTCTGATGCTGGGGCTGGAGTTCCACGACCAGTCCGCCTCCGCGATCCCCGCGGTGCGGCGGCACGCCGAGGGCGGCACGTTCGGCTACGCCGTCGCGGGCACCCTGCTCGAGCGTCACCGGGTGCGGACCTTCCCGACAGCCAGCGCACCCAACACCCTGCGCTTCGAACCCTCGATCCACATCGGCGACGCCGAAGTCGCCCAGCTCGAAGCCGGGTTGCGCGACGTCTGCGCCGGCCTGCGGGCCCAGGACGCCGCGGCACTCGTGGACCACACCCCTGACCAGGAAGGAAACCAGGCGACATGACGACGACGGCGTCGGCGTCCGCGGATCCCATGGCGGGCCGGGTGGCGGAGCTGCACGAGATCCGTGCGCGGGCGGTGGCGGGTCCTGGTGAGAAGGCGACGCAGGCGCAGCACGCCAAGGGCAAGCTGACCGCGCGGGAACGCATCGAGCTGCTCCTCGACCCCGGCTCCTTCCGGGAGGTCGAGCAGTTGCGGCGGCACCGGGCGACCGGGTTCGGCCTGGAGGTCAAGAAGCCGTACACCGACGGTGTGATCACCGGGTGGGGCACGGTGGAGGGCCGCACGGTCTTCGTCTACGCCCACGACTTCCGCATCTTCGGCGGCGCGCTGGGCGAGGCGCACGCCAAGAAGATCCACAAGATCATGGACATGGCCATTGCGGCCGGGGCCCCGCTGGTCTCCCTGAACGACGGTGCGGGTGCGCGCATCCAGGAGGGCGTCGTCGCGCTGGCCGGCTACGGCGGCATTTTCCAGCGCAACACCAAGGCGTCCGGAGTGATCCCGCAGATCAGCGTGATGCTGGGCCCCTGCGCGGGCGGCGCCGCCTACAGTCCGGCGTTGACGGACTTCGTGTTCATGGTGCGTGAGACGTCCCAGATGTTCATCACCGGTCCGGATGTGGTCAAGGCCGTCACCGGTGAGGAGATCACGCAGAACGGGCTCGGCGGCGCGGACGTGCACGCCGAGACCTCCGGGGTGTGTCACTTCGCCTACGACGACGAGGAGACGTGCCTCGCCGAGGTGCGCTATCTCCTCTCTCTGCTGCCGCAGAACAACCGGGAGAACCCGCCGCGGGTGGAGTGCACCGACGCGGTCGACCGCCGCTCGGACGTCCTGCTGGACCTGGTCCCGGCGGACGGCAACCGGCCGTACGACATGGCCGAGGTCATCGAGGAGATCGTCGACGACGGCGAGTACCTGGAGGTCCACGAGCGCTGGGCGCGGAACATCATCTGCGCGCTGGCCCGGCTGGACGGCCAGGTGGTCGGCATCATCGCCAACCAGCCGCAGGTACTCGCGGGTGTGCTGGACATCGAGGCCAGCGAAAAGGCCGCGCGCTTCGTGCAGATGTGCGACGCCTTCAACATCCCGATCGTCACCCTTCTGGACGTGCCCGGGTTCCTTCCGGGCGTGGATCAGGAGCACGGTGGGATCATCCGGCACGGCGCGAAGCTGCTGTACGCCTACTGCAACGCGACCGTGCCCAGGATCTCGCTGATCCTGCGCAAGGCGTACGGGGGTGCGTACATCGTGATGGACAGCCAGTCCATCGGGGCGGACCTGACCTACGCGTGGCCGACGAACGAGATCGCGGTGATGGGCGCCGAGGGCGCGGCCAACGTCATCTTCCGGCGTCAGATCGCCGAGGCCGAGGACCCCGAGGCCATGCGGCAGAAGATGGTCAAGGAGTACAGGGCCGAGCTGATGCACCCGTACTACGCGGCCGAGCGCGGTCTGGTGGACGACGTGATCGACCCGGCGGAGACCCGCGAGGTCCTCATCAAGTCGCTGGCGATGCTGCAGACCAAGCACGCCGACCTGCCCTCCCGCAAGCACGGCAACCCGCCACAGTGACGGAGGCCTCCATGCATCTCGTCGTACGTGTCGAACGCGGCCGTGCCGAGCCCGAGGAGGTCGCCGCGCTCACCGCGGTTCTGCTGGCCCGGACTGCCGCCGAACCCGTCCCCGGCCGACCCATCCCCGGCCGACCCGGGCGCACCAAGGCAGGCTGGCGCCGCCTGGAGCGCGCTCGGGGCTACCGGCCCCCACACTCCTGGCAGGGCTGACGCCCCGTCTCGGCACCACCTTCACCCACTTGACGCCCTGGAGGTATCTGACATGTCCCCAATCCCGCGCCGGTCGCTCATCGGCGGCGCTGCAGCGGCCGGGGGCACCCTCGCGCTGCCCGTCGCCGGAGCGTCCCCCGCCCGCGCCGCCGCACAGTCCGCGACGGACGAAGCGCTCCGGATCCTCCGTACCGATCCGCGGTACACGGGGTTCGTCTCCGGCGCCAACCAGCGCTGGGTCGGCAGCCCGGACTACATACGCCTGGTCAACAGCACCAACCAGACGGTGCGCGCCGTACAGGAGGCCGTCGACAAGGGGCTGAGGATCGCGGTGCGCAGCGGCGGCCACTGCAATGAGCCGTTCGTGAGCGACCCGGCCGTCCGCGTGGTCATCGACATGTCGGGGATGAGCCGCATCGAGTACGACGAGAACAGACGCGCTATAGCGATCGAGCCGGGCGCCATGCTCGGCACGGTCTACCGCACGCTGTACAAGCGCTGGGGGATCGTCCTGCCCGGCGGCACCTGTCCGACGGTCGGCGTCGGCGGGCACATCGCGGGCGGCGGCTACGGCGCGCTGTCGCGGTCGCGCGGCCTGACCGTGGACCACCTGTACGCCGTGGAGGTCGTCACAGTCGGCACGGACGGCCGGGCC
The DNA here is from genome assembly GCF_002214185.1 of Streptomyces capitiformicae. Taxonomy (NCBI): domain Bacteria; kingdom Bacillati; phylum Actinomycetota; class Actinomycetes; order Kitasatosporales; family Streptomycetaceae; genus Streptomyces; species Streptomyces capitiformicae. The sequence goes on from NZ_CP022161.1 coordinate 7,591,778, forward strand.
CGCGCCGTCGTCGCCACGCGGGAACCCGACGACCCCAACCGCGAGCTGTGGTGGGCTCACACGGGTGCGGGCGGAGGCAACTTCGGCGTCGTCACCCGGTACTGGCTGCGCTCTCCGGACGCGCGGGGAACCGACCCGGCGCAGCTGCTGCCCAAGGCGCCCTCCGGGGTGCTGCTCTCCGACGTCGTCTGGTCCTGGGACGACCTGGACGAGAGGGCCTTCACCCGGCTGATCGCCAACTACGACGCCTGGCACGCCCGTAACTCCGCCCCCGACTCGCCCGGCCGCCACCTCTACAGCCAGCTCAAGGTGCAGCACCGGATCGCCGGTTCCTTCCACATGTGCACCCAGGTCGACGCGTCCGCCCCCGACGCCGAGGACATCCTCGACGAGTTCCTGGCGGCGGTCGCCGAGGGCACCGGAGCCACGTACCGGGTGGGCGACCGCACCAGGTCCCCCTGGATGTACGCGGTGACCCAGTGGTTCGGCTTCGTCGAGGCCGCCATGCCCCGCTGGAAGGCCAAGTCCGCGTACGTCCGCAAGCCCATGCCCCAGGAACAACTCAAGGCGATGTACCGGCAGTTGACCCGGACCGACTACGAGAACCCCACCGCGGTGGTCAACCTGATCAGCTACGGCGGACGCATCAACGCCGTCGCGTCCGACGCCACGGCCGCTGCCCAGCGCGACTCCCACCTCAAGATCCTCTACGTCAGCCTCTGGACCGACACCACCGACGACGCCCGGCACGAGAAATGGGTCCGCGAGTGCTACCAGGACGTCTACGCCTCCACGGGCGGTGTGCCGCGCACGGACGGGACCAACGACGGCTGCTACATCAACTACGCCGACGCCGACCTGGCCGACCCGGCCCTGAACACCTCCGGCATCCCGTGGCACCAGCTGTACTTCAAGGGCAACTACCCCAGGCTGCAGCGGGTCAAGGAGCGCTGGGACCCGCGTGACCTCTTCCGGCACGCGCTGGCGGTCCGCAGGGCGTGACCGTCCGGCGGCGTCCCGTCTTTGGCCGAAAGTCGCGGTCGCAGACGGGAAGATCCGTGCCGGGTACGGGTGTTGAGCGGTGGGTGGCCGTCCGCCGGGCGCCTCCGTTCCTCCGCTCAAAACATAGAAGGAAGGATTTTTATGTCTACAAGTCCTGCTGCTCCGGAGCAGGCACCGCGCGCCGGGGCGCGGCAGTGGTTCGGCCTCTGGGTGCTGCTGTTCCCCGTCGCACTGATGACCGTGGACCTCGGAGTGCTCTGGCTGGCCACCCCGTCCATGACCGCCGACCTGCAGCCGTCGAGTTCCCAGCTGCTCTGGACCACCGACATCTACGGCTTTATGACCTGCGGCTTCCTGATCGTCATGGGCACCCTGGGCGACCGTCTGGGACGGCGCAAGCTGCTCGTGCTCGGCTCGCTGGGCGTGATCGCGGCTTCGCTGCTCGCCGCCTACTCGACCGGGCCAGAGATGCTGATCGTCGCCCGCGCGCTGCTGGGCGTGGCCGGTGCCGCCGTACTGCCCTCCACCCTCTCCCTGATCAGCCACATGTTCACGGACGCCAAGCAGCGGGCGACGGCCATCGCCATGTGGGTCACCGCGCTGTCCGCGGGCATCGCGATCGGGCCGGTCATCGGTGGTGTGCTGCTGGAGCACTGGTGGTGGGGCTCGGTGTTCCTGGTGGGCGTGCCCGTCATGGTGCTGGCCCTGCCGGCGATCCTGCTCCTCGTGCCGGAGTACCGCGACCCCAACCCCGGCCGCTTCGACCTGGTCAGCGTGGCATTCTTCCTGCTCGGCATCCTGCCGGTGGTGTACGGCATCAAGAAATTCGCCGAGGTGGGCTGGAGCGCGACCTACCTGGCGGCCATGGCTGTCGGTGTCGTCTTCTCCGTGCTGTTCGTCCGGCGTCAGCGCACCCTTGAGGCACCTCTCCTCGACATGAGGCTGTTCGGCGACCGGGTGTTCACCGGGGCCCTGCTGACACTGCTGCTCGGCATGATGGCCCTCAATGGTGTCGAGTACCTGGTTCCGCCGTTCCTGCTCGTGGTCGGCGAGCTGAGCCCGCTGGCCGCGGGCCTGTGGCTACTGCCCAGCGCGATCGGTCTGATCGTGGGTTCCCAGCTCACCCCGGTGCTCGCCCGCCGGATCCGGCCCGCCTTCGTCATCGCGGGCGGCACCGTGATCACCCTGGTCGGCTTCTGGCTGACGGCCGTGGCCCCGGCCGACGAGTCCGGCGTGGCGCCGTCCGCGATCGGCCTGACCATCATCATGTTCGGTGTCGCCCCGATCAGCGTGCTCGGCACCAGCCTCGCCGTCGGCGCGGCGCCCCCGGAGAAGGCCGGTGCGGCGGCCGGCGCCGGCCAGACCGCCTACGACCTCGGTCTGGCCCTGGGCATCGCCATCACGGGCTCCGTGGCCGTCGCCGTCTACCGGAACGAGGTCGCCGACACCGTGCCCGCCGGTGTGCCCGCCGATGCGGCGGAGGCCGCCCGTGACACCGTCGGTGGCGCCACCGCGGCGGCGGAGGAGTTGCCCGGCGCCCTCGGCGACCAACTGCTCACCGTGGCACGCGATGCCTTCACCACCGGCTTCCACGGCACCGCCCTCGTCAGCGCGGGCTTCGCCCTGGTGGCCACCGTCATCGTGCTCACCCTCCTGCGTCACATTCCGGCCATCGGCAGCGACGCGTCTCAGGAGAGCGACACGGTTCCGGAGGAGCACTCCGCCGTGGCTTCGCCGATCGAGGAGCCGACCGCGCTGCACAAGCCGGAGACAGTCAACTGAAGCACCGGCCCCGCGCGCAGCCGGATCTCCCCCGGCCGGCTCGCGCGGGGCCGGTTCCCCGGCCGGCCCGCGACCGAGGCCGTGTCGCACTGCGGCCGCCGCACCCCGGGTGCGGCGGCCGCAGTGGTGTTCGGTGGCCGGTCAGACCCCGGCCGGGGTCGGGGCGCCGTCCAGGAAGCCGGTCACGATGACGTCGGTGGCGGCGAGGACTTTCTCGCGGGTCTTGGCCACCGGACCGTCCGTGACCGTGTCGTAGATGAGCTCGACCGCGATGTCCTTGAGGCCGCAGAACTGGGAGATCCCCACGCGCAGGTGACGGTCGATCATCTCGTCCAGACCCTGCTCGCCGTAGGCCGCACGCGACCCTCCGGCCAGACCCAGCCACAGGATCCGCTTGGTCGCGAGCGGCGAGGGGTCGACACCGTAGGCGAGACCGTGGTTCCAGACCCGGTCGACCCAGCCCTTCAGGATCGCAGGCACGTCGAACCACCAGACCGGGAAGACCACGACCAGCGTGTCGGCGGCGTCGACGCGTGCCATGTGGGCGTGGACCTCGTCGGAGTACCGCTTGTGCGGGTCGTCCCAGTCGGGCTCGTCCTCCGGGGACATGCGCGGATCGAAGCCCTCGCCATGCAGATCGAGCACGTCGACCGTGTATCCGTGCCGCTCCAGGTGCTCCTGCGCCCGCCTGCCGGACACTGCCGTCAGGGAGGCACTGCGCGGGTGCGCCAGGACGAGCAGAGCCCGCGCCGAGCGATCCTCCGGCCGGAGTGCGGTTAAATCGGTGAGAGACAAGACAAAGAGCCTTTCTGTCAAGGATGGTGACGGATCGCCGAACGCGCGGAGCGGCGGCCGACACGGACGAAGCGTTCCGTTTGTTGTGACAACACCGGCCCCCTTCAAGGTCATTCCTGCCGGACCCTGCTGGGCGGGGCGTCCTGGGCCCAGTCGGCACGCAGGGCGGCGGGGCACCTCGAGGAAGTGACCCACCGCCCGTCGTTGTCGTACGTCCTCGTCGTCGCCGTTCGTCCGCGTCGTCAGCCCACCCGCGCCGTGGCGGGAGCCGGCGGAAAGTGGCCGACCCGGACGAAGAACTCGACGTAGCGGGAGAACAGCGTGTCGGTCAGCGGCGGGCAGACGACTCCCGTGCCCGCGAGCGCCGCGTCCGTCTGAGACGTGTCGATCGGCGGATAGAAGGAGTCCGTGTCCGAGGTCATCATCTCGAAGGCGTGCAGCAGCGGCTGGAGGGCGTTGTCACGGTCGGCCCGCACCCGCTCGCTCCAGCCCTCCCAGTCCAGCTCGGCCAACTCGTAGCCCAGTGCACGGAGTCGGTCCACGCACTGGTCGAGGCCGAGTGAGGTCGGGTTGAACAGGTGGAACGTACGGCCCACCGTGTCCGGCCGGCGGGAGATGCCGAGGATCGCGCCGCTGACGAAGTCCACGGGCAGCAGGTGGAAGCGCCCGCCCACACCGGTCGGCACCGCCCCCACCTGCAGGATCCCCTTGAGGCTGAGCCAGACGAAGTCCCGGGTCTGGCAGGCCCCGTTCTCCGTGTCGCCCGAGATCACGTCGACGCGGTAGACGGAGACCGGCAGCCCCCGCTCGCGCGCCTCCTCGATGCTCTGTTCTGCCACCCACTTGCTCTGCAGATAGCCGCTGGGCAGCGCCTCGGCAGGGCCGGTCGGATCCGTCACCTTCAGCGGCACGCCCTTCTCCCGCGGCCCGTCGAAGACCCCCACCGTGGAAACGTAGTGCACAGGTACCGTGCGATGCCGGGCCGCGAGGCGCAGCACCTCGTGGGTGCCGCCGACGTTCGCGGCACGCAGCGCCGGGTAAGGCTGGAGCCAGTGCACCCGGGCGCCGTTGTGGTACACCACGTCGACCGTGCGGGCGAGTTCGTCGAACCGCTCCTCGGACAGGCCGAGCCGTTCCTCGGCCAGGTCGCCCACCACGATCGCGAGCCGGTCCTCGTCGACCGCGTCCCACACCCGGTACCACTCCATGTTGGCCCGTAGCCGGGCGAGCGCCGCCTCGTGGTCCTGACCGCGCACCAGACAGTGCACGATCGCCGTGGTGGTGCGCATCAGATCGCGGAGCAGGAAGGCGCCCAGGAAGCCGGTCGCCCCGGTCAGCAGCACGTGCTGCGGGTCCGCTTCGAGCGACGCCACCCGGTCTGCGGGCCGGATGTCGTCGGCGAGCCGTGCGTCGGCCACGAAGTCCACGGTCGGCTCCGCGCCAGGCGCGGAGCCGAGTACTTCGTGGCGTACCCGGGCGGCCAGCGCGGCGGGTGTCGGGTGGTCGAAGACCACGGTCGCCGGCAGTCGGCCGCCGGTCAGCGCGCCGAGCCGGTTGCGCAGCTCCACCGAGGTCAGCGAGTCGAAGCCGAGCTCGGTCAGCTGGCGGTCGGGCTGGATGCCCGAGGCGTCCCGGTACCCGAGCACCTCGGCGATCCGGCCGAGGACGGCGTCGAGCACCAGCCGTTCCTGCTCGGCCTCGCCCAGCCCGGCGAGCACGTCGGCCAGTGACCCGGCCCCCGGGTCGGCCACGGCCACTCGGCGCGCGGCCGCCCCAGCCAGCGTGCCGAGGACCGGCGCGATCCGTCCTGCCTGTTCGCGCAGCGCGGCGACGTCCACCGGGGTGGCGACCACGGCCGCCCGCCGGGTGGCGAGGGCCGCGTCCAGCAGCGCCGGACCGTGCTCCTGCGGCACCGGCCGGAACCCGCTGCGGGCGATCCGCCGCAGGTCGGTCTCGCTCAGGTGCCCGCTCATGCCGCGCTCCTGCTCCCACAGGCCCCAGGCCACCGCCGTGGCCGGCAGAGCGTGCGCACGGCGGTGCTGGGCGAGGGCGTCCAGGAACTGGTTGGCGGCGGCGTAGTTGGACTGCCCCGGGCCGCCGACCACCGCCGCGATGGAGGAGAACAGCACGAACGCCGTCAGCTTCTGGTCGCGGGTGAGCTCGTGCAGGTTCCAGGCCGCGTCGACCTTGGGCCGTAGCACCGCGTGCAACCGCTCGGGCGTCAGCGCCGAGACCAGCCCGTCGTCCAGCACACCCGCGGCGTGCACCACACCTGTGAGCGGATGCTCGCCGGGAACGTCCGCCAGCAGCGTGGCCAGCGCCTCGCGGTCCGCCGCGTCACAGGCGGCGATCCGCACGTGCGCCCCCAACTCGGCCAACTCGTCCGCCAGTTCCGCCGCACCGGCCGCGTCGCGGCCGCGCCTGCTGGTGAGCAGCAGATGACGCACCCCGTGTTCCGTCACGAGGTGTCGGGCGAACAGAGCGCCGAGGCTGCCGGTGCCTCCGGTGATGAGCACGGTGCCGTGGGGGTTCGACACCGGCCGGGGGCGCGATGTCGGCGGCGGTGACCAGACCCGGGCCCTGCTTGCGCAGGTACATCACGACCGGCTCGTCCTGCTCACTGCTCACGACCAGCTGCTTGATGTTGAGGATCAGGTCGGTGACGTCCTCCTTGACGCCCGGCACGGTGGTGAACTCGTGCAGGACACCGTCGATCCGGATGCTGGTGACAGCCGCACCGGGGATCGACGACAGGAGGGTGCGGCGGAGGGAGTTACCGAGGGTGTAGCCGAAGCCCGGCTCCAGCGGCTCGACCACGAACCGGGAGCGGAACTCGTCGACGACCTCTTCGGTCAACGAGGGACGCTGAGCAATCAGCACGGGATGTTGCCTCCAGTGGTTTTGCGCCCGCTATGTGACGCCGTAGACATGACGAAGAGTACGGGCCCTACGGGCGATACGGTCTCCGGCGGGGCTGAGCGCCTCGCGCGCAGCAAATAAGTTTCAGGTTGGAACTGAAACAAAAGCTGATATGCTGCCGCCGAAGCAGGCGCGACGAGATGCAAGCCATGAAGGACGAGATGCACGCCATGAAGGAGGGGATCTGCGGATGACTCCCACGCTGAGTCGAGCGCTGGCCAACTACCCCAACAGGTTCGATCCCGCAGCGCTCGGTGGACTGCCTGAGCGATTGCAGTCCACCGTCAAGCGGCGAAACAAGGTGCTGGGCCCTGGTTACGCGCTGAACTACCGGGAGCCGGTCGAGTTCGTCTCCGGCCGAGGCGCTCACCTGTTCGACCGGGATGGCAACGACTACCTTGACGCCTACAACAATGTGCCGTGCGTCGGTCACGCACACCCGCACGTTGTCGAGGCCGTGTCCCGCCAGATGGCGGCGGTCAACACCAACACGCGCTATGTGCAGGAATCACTCGTCGACTACGCCGAGCGCCTTCTCGCGACCATGCCCGAAGCGCTCTCGAAGGTCAGCTTCGCGTGCAGCGGGTCGGAGGCGAACGACCTGGCCATGCGCGTGGCTCGCTTCCACACGGGCGGCGAGGGAATCATAGTGACTCGCTGGGCTTACCACGGTCTCACTCGCGAGGTCGCGAGCTTCTCGCCGACGCTCGGCGCGGGGTCACCGCTCGGACCGAACGTGCGGGTCATCGATGCTCCTGATCCACGACTCGTCCCGCCGGGTTCATCGCTCCCCGACCACATGCGAAGCCAGGTGCGCGGCGCGATCAACGACCTCGAGCGCCACGGCTACAGGCTTGCGGCGCTGATCACCGACTGCGCGCACTCCAGCGACGGCATCTACACCGATCCCGTCGGTTACCTGCGTGACATGGTCGAGGAGGTGCACGCCGCGGGCGGCGTGTACATCGCCGACGAGGTCCAGTCGGGATTCGCCCGGCTCGGAGAGTCGATGTGGGGGTTCAGCCGCCATGGGGTGCTTCCGGACATCGTCACGATGGGCAAGCCCATGGGCAACGGCATGCCGATCTCCGGCGTGGTGTTCAGGCCCGAGGTGTGTGACGAGTTCGGGCAGAATGTCCGTTACTTCAACACCTTTGCGGGCAGTTCGATCGCGGTTGCCGCCGGTGCCGCGGTTCTGGACGTCTTCGAAGCGGAGAACGTGCAGCAGCGAGTTCTCGACAACGGCAGGGCGCTTCGAGCCGGCCTTGAGGAGATCACTCGCGAGTCTCCCCACGTCGCGGAGGTCCGCGGCAGTGGTCTGTATGTGGGCGTCGAACTCGTGAAGGACCGAGAGTCGCTGGAGCCCGATCGTGTCCGCGCCGACCAGGTCATCAACGACATGCGCGAGCGTCGCGTCCTCATCAGCGGCACCGGGGAAGCAGTCAATGTGCTCAAGATCCGACCGCCGTTGGCCTTCGACTCGACCGACGTGACGCGATTCCTCGAGACCTTCGCGGAGATCGCCGAGATGCGCCTGTAGCAGGCCGAAAGCCGAAGGGACCGAACGGTGAACACGTCGCACCCCGCACGTATTGCCCAGCAGTTGTTCGAGGAGAGCGGCCTGGCGTCGTCCCACGAGCCCATCGAGACGAACGTGGTGGACGCCCTCCTCGCCCGGCACTACCGGCTGAGCGGACATCTCGAGCGGCTGGCAACCGAGAAGGACGACACGTTCCGGCTGCGGACCGGCACAGCCGACCATCTCGTGAAGGTTTCCCCGCCCGACGAGGCGGTAGCTGTCGTAGCTCTGCAGACGGCTGTGATGCGCCACCTCGAAACCGAAGCTCCCCATCTCCCCGTCCAGCGGGTCAAGGAGACCACCGAAGGCAGCGACGACGTACCGATCGAGACGAAAGACGGCCGGGTTCGAGTCCTGCGCGTCTTCGACTTCGTCGAAGGTGCCGTCCTGGCGCGGACGAACCCCGATTCCCACCAGCTCGCCAAGGCCGGGCAGATGCTCGGGCGAGTGGATCTGGCTCTGCGGTCATTCAGGCATCCAGCGGACGAGCGGCGCCTTGTGTGGGACCTTCGACACTTCGACCAGCTCCGGGAGCTCATCGAGTACACGCCCAGCGCCGCGCACCGCCGGCTGGCTCAAGAAGTGTTCCGCCTTTTCCACGAGGCCATTGTTCCGAGGCTGGGTGATCTCGAGACCCAGGTGATCCATGGTGACTACAGCCCCTACAACGTCCTGGTGGATCCGCGGACAGACAGCTTCGTCACAGGAGTAATCGACTTCGGTGACAGCATGCGCAGCGCTTTGATCTTCGATCCTGCTGTGTCTCTCGCGAACCTTCTCGGCCGGACACCGCGGGATCCCTGGCGTGAGGCAAGCAGCTTCGTCGCGGGATACGAGCGGGCCCGGCCGATCAAGGACACCGAACTCCCGCTCCTGCCTGTTGCCGCGCTGGCGCGCCTCACCCTTCGCGCGCTGGTCACCCATTGGCGCGCGGAACGAGTGCCGGAGCGTCGCGACTACCTGCTCGAGCACGCGAGAGACGACTGGGTCAACGTGGAGCGGGCCATGGCCGTCGCCATGGAGGAGGTCGTGGCCCGCTTGCTGAGCACCCGCCATGACAGGCCTTGAGCGGCGTCGCGGGATCGTCACCCCGACGACCGCATTGTCCGAGCCCCGACTTTCTCACCATCACTAAGAATCGAGGCCGAACCCCATGCGAGAGATCGGCACCTTCGACGCCTACGCCACTCTGATCAACTTCGAGCTCGGCCCCACGACCCTGAAGGTCCTCGAGGACCGGCTGGATCTGGACAACCTGGATGTCGACGAGTTCCTCGACGACTTCCGCGTCATGCGCTTCCAGGCCGTCCTGGAGGCCTACCGCCCGTACCACGAGATCCTGCACTCCAGCCTGCGCAACGCCATGCGCCTGCACGGCCTGGAGTACCGCGAGTCCGACGGCGACGCACTGGTCGAGGCCGTCCCCACCTTCGGTCCCTTCCCGGAGGTCCCGGACGCTCTGCGCGCGCTGAAGATCAAGTACGAGATCGCCATCATCTCCAACACCGACGACGACCTGATCGCGCGGAACGTCGAGAACATCGGCGTCGAGTTCGACTACGTCATCACCGCCCAGCAGGCCGGCGCCTATAAGCCGGACCGCCAGACCTTCGAGTACGCCTTCAAGACCATGGGCGTCGAGCCGTCCCAGGTCATCCACACCGCCCAGGGCTGGGAGTACGACCACATCCCGACCCGCGACCTCGGCCTGAAGCGCCGCGTGTGGATCAACCGCTACGGTCACCCCGGCAGCGCCGACTACCAGCCCTACGACGAGCTGCCCGACCTGTCGGGCCTGCCCGAGCTCCTCGGCTGCTGATCCGGGCCGACCGCAGAGACCGCTGGTTCGGGCTGCGTATGGTCTCGCTAAGGTCATGAGGTGAGCAGCATCAACCCCACACCACGCGACTACAACAAGGCAAGTGTCCTTGACGTGGTTCTCTCCCATGCGCCGTTGACCCGGAACAAGCTCATCGAGCTCACGGGGTTGAGCAAGGCGACGGTGTCGCGGGCCGTCGAGGAACTGCGTTCTGACGGGTTCGTCGTGGACGGGGGAGTCGACGCCGTCGCCGGGCGTGGCCGTCCGTCGACGTACCTTGATGTGCCCGAGACGGCCGGACATGTCGTGGGGGTCGGCTTCGGCGCCGTGACCACCGGCGTGCTGGTCACCGACCTACGCGGCCGTGAGATCGGACACGTGACCGTTCCGACGGTCGAGCACCACGACGTCCCCGCTGCCGGCCGGTGGCTGGTCAACCTGATCGCGCAGACCAGCGCATCCGCACGAGGGCCACTGCGCCAGGTCGTCGTGGCACTGCCCGCCCATGTCCGCGACGGCGCCGAGGTCTTTCGGCCTGCCGATCCGATGAAAATCTTCTCCGGAAGAGACCTCCACCGAACCGTTGAAAAGCTCGTCGATGCTCCAGTGACCTTCGACAGTGACGCGAACGCGTCGTTGCTCCAAGTGCTCACGGACGACGCGAGCATCCATAACGCTGCCCTGTTCAGCGTCAGCAGCACTCTGAATTTCGCCACCTGCAGGGACCAGGAACTGGCTCGGGGACGTACTCCTGCGTTCGGTGACATCGGTTCCCTCTCCTCGGGCATCGACGACCGCACCCTCAACGGGCTGCTGAGCACCGCAGGGCTTGTGAAGTTCGCTCGTGAACACGGACTGGACATCGAACGCGTCGAGGACCTGTGGCTGGCACCACAGGACCATCGAGCCCGTGCGGAGATACTGAAGGCGTTCACGACGGCGGTCACGACCGCCGTGAGTATCGTCGCCGTGACACTCGATCCCGAATCCGTCTACTTCGTCGGCCGGTTGCGCCCCTTGGTGGACGAGGTGCTCCCCGAGGTACGCAAGCGACTCGAACAGACCTTGCCGGTCATCCCCCGGATCACGACCGTCTCCCAGGTTCTGGGACTCTCGGTAGCACGCGGCGCGGTGCACGCCTGCCTGGCCATGACCGACAACCGCCTACGGGACGCGCTGCTCAAGGCACGCAGTCAGGGACCACGGCAGGAGCAAGCTGCGCCGGCGTTCTGAGCCGGACCGCGCGCATGAGGCGCCCCTCGACGGTCCGTCAACCATGCAGATCCTGGGGCCGGGGCCTCTCGTGAGCTGTTGATGTGGATGTCCCCCCAGGGGTTCGGCCCTTGGACTTTTCCGTGTCGGGATCGTGGGGGTTCGGGGGGTGTTGATCTAGCGGCGGGGGAAGGCCTTCAGCGGGCAGGCAGTCCGTGGGGAGAGGGGGGCCGCATGTGGGTGACGCTGGCGATTCTTGGCGTGCTTGTTGTGTTCAACGGTGAGATTCGGGTGCTGGCGGTCGCCGCGGCGGCGCTCCTGCTGTGGGTCGGGCACAAGCGGAGCAGTGTGGTGCTGATGGCGGTCGGGGCGGGGTTTCTCGCGCTGATGTTGTTCGCGGTGTATTGACGCCGAGCGTTTACCCGTCCCATCCGGCAGAAGCTGCGCCCTATGGGGGCGCTCGCCTCAGCCGGGGTGGGAAGCCAACCCCGTCTTCAAGCCCGCCCCGCACAGCGGCACCACCGCCGTACGCGCCCCCAGCGCCCCCTCTCGCACGGCCGCCCAGCAGGCCACGCCCGTGGACTCGACGTACAAGCCGCGTGAGGCCAGGTCGCGTTGGGCGTGGCGGATCTGGTCCTCTGTCACGGTGACGAAGGTGCCGCCGGAGGCGCGTACGGCTCGGAGGATCTGGCGGGCTCGAGGTGGGCGGGGGATCGCGATGCCCTCGGCGTGTGTGGGGGCCATGGGGGTGACCCCGACCAGGTCGTCGGCGCCCTCGGCGAAGGCGTGGGCCAGCGGGGCGACCGCCGCCGACTGGACGGCGTGGAAGGCGGGGCGTCGGTCGATGAGCCCCGCCGAGTACAGCTCGGACACGGCCAGGGCGGCGCCCAGCAGCAGCGTGCCGTTGCCGACCGGGACGACGATCACCTCGGGGAGGCGGCCGCCGAGGTCCTCCCACAGTTCGTGGACGTAGGTCTTCGTACCGTGCAGGAAGTACGGGTTGTAGACGTGCGAGGCGTAGAAGACGCCGTCCGCGTCCGCCGCCTCACGGGCCGCCCGCGCCGCCGCCTCGCGATTGCCGTCGACGACCTGGAGCCGCGCGCCGTGCGCCCCGATCTGCTCCAGCTTCTTGGCCGACGTGCCGTCGGGGACGTACACCGTGCAGGGCAGCCCGGCCCGGGCGCAGTACGCGGCGACCGCCGTGCCCGCGTTGCCGCTGCTGTCGGCGACCACCCGCCGCGGCCCGAGCCGCAGGGCCAGTTCGGCGAGGAGCACCGCGCCCCGGTCCTTGAACGACAACGTCGGCATCAGGAAGTCGAGCTTCGCCGATACGCCGTCCTTCAGCTCGACCAGCGGGGTCCGCCCCTCGCCCATCGACACCGAGGGCGCCGCGAGGGGCAGGCACTCCGCGTAGCGCCAGAGGGAGTTCACCCGGCCGGCCAGGGACTTGAGTGGGGCCGGCGTGGGCGCGAAGTCGAGATCCAGCGGACCCCGGCAGGCCGGGCAGCACCAGGCGAGGGAGGCGGCGGGGACGCGCGTGCCGTCCGTCGGGCAGAAGCGATCCGGCAGAGGTGTCATGAACGCAGGGTAGATGGAGGGTGGTTGGTGATGGTGTGTCATGGGCGATGGGTGGTGGCCGTGTTGCGCCGCCTGCGACCCACGCCCCCGTGATCGTATCCGCGGTTACGTTCGTGTTAGGCCCCTTGTGCAATTCCTGTGGAGGCCTCAATCTTTCGGCTGACGCACAGGAGCGCCTCACAGCTGGATTGACATGTGCATGCCTTCCATTCCCGTGCGTGCACCACCCCCACCCGCGCACCACCGATCGAGGAGGACCCTCAGATGGCAGTGATGCGTCAGACCCGGCGAAGACTGGCCGTGATAAGTGCGGCGGCCACCGCGGCACTCGCCGCCGGCCTCGTCTCCGCCCTCCCCGCCACGGCCGCGCCCGAAGGCCGTATCCAGTACGAGGGCGCGGCGAACGCCGTCGCCGGCAGCTACATCGTGACCCTCAAGGCGGACGCCCGGGCCGACTCCAGCAGGGGCAGGGCCCTGGCCAAGGAGTACGGCGCCGACATCGAGCGTACGTACACCAAGGCGCTCAACGGCTACGCGATCGAGGCCACCGAGGCCGAGGCGAAACGATTCGCCGCTGATCCGGATGTCGCCTCCGTCGTCCAGAACCGCACCTTCCACATCGACACGACCCAGCCCAACCCGCCCTCCTGGGGCCTGGACCGGATCGACCAGAAGGCACTCCCGCTCAACAGCTCCTACACCTACCCGGACTCCGCCGGGACCGGCGTGACCGCGTACATCATCGACACCGGCGTACGCATCACCCACAGTGACTTCGGCGGCCGCGCCTCCTACGGCTACGACGCCATCGACAACGACAACACCGCCCAGGACGGCCACGGCCACGGCACGCACGTCGCGGGCACGGTCGGCGGCACGGCGTACGGCGTCGCCAAGAAGGCCAAGATCGTCGGCGTCCGCGTGCTCAACAACTCCGGCTCCGGTACGACCGCCCAGGTCGTCGCGGGCATCGACTGGGTCGCCCGGAACGCGGTCAAGCCGGCCGTCGCCAACATGTCGCTCGGCGGCGGCGCGGACACCGCGCTCGACACCGCGGTACGCAACGCCATCGCCTCCGGCGTCACCTTCGCCGTAGCGGCCGGCAACGACAGCTCCAACGCGTCGGGTTACTCGCCCGCCCGTGTCACCGAGGCCATCACCGTCGGCTCCACCACATCCTCCGACGCGCGCTCCAGCTTCTCCAACTACGGCTCCGTGCTGGACATCTTCGCGCCGGGCTCCTCCATCACCTCGTCGTGGAACACGAGTGACTCCGCGACGAACACCATCTCCGGTACGTCGATGGCGACCCCGCACGTCGCGGGTGCGGCGGCGCTCCACCTGGCTGACAACCCCGCCTCCACACCGGCCCAGGTCGCCACGGCCCTCGTGAACGCCTCCTCGACCGGCGTCGTCACCGGCCCCGGCAGCGGTTCGCCCAACCGTCTGCTCAACGTGGGCAGCGGGTCGACCACGCCGCCGCCGACCGGGCCGCGTTTCGAGAACACGGCCGACTACGCGGTCAACGACAACTCCACCGTCGAATCCCCGATCACTGTGAGCGGCGTTTCCGGTAACGCGCCGTCGTCACTGAGTGTGCCTGTGAACATCGTTCACACGTATATCGGTGACCTTCAGGTGCAGCTCATCGCACCCGATGGCACGGCGTACACGCTGAAGGCGTACGGCACCGGTGGCAGCTCGGACAACATCAACACCACGTACACGGTCAACGCCTCCTCGGAGGTCGCGAACGGTGTGTGGAAGCTCCGGGTGAGCGACAACGCCGCGCAGGACACCGGGCGCATCGACTCGTGGGCGCTGCAGTTCTAGCCGGTCCCGTCTCCAGCCCGCCCTGTCTCTAGCCTGCCTCGTCTAAGTCGTCCTCGCGGAAGGGCTCCGGGTCGATGACCCACCCTGCCGCGAGGACGAGCCGGGTGTCGCGGTGGACGGCGAGGAAGCCGAACGGGCGGTCGAAGGTGGCGTGGACCCGGAGGGTCTCGTGCTGCGGTTCGTTCTCCGGCAGTCCGAGCCAGAGCATCTCGAACGCGGTGACGGCGGCCGCCCGGAACCCCTCCGCGCTGAAGCTCGCCGTCGCCGACTGCCGACCGGAGATCCGGGCCAGCGGGGCCGCGCTGATGCCCGGGAAGTGGCCGGAGGCGCCGTCCGTGGCCGTGGCCAGGCCGAACAGTTCGGGCCTGGCCGCCAGATCGTGCTCGGCGGCCAGGGTGAACTCGACGGTGTCCAGCTTCAGGCTCGGTGGTTCGGGGGCGAAGCAGGGGAGTTTCTGAATCAGCAGTCCGGGGCCGGCCTGCCCGAGGGGGAGGCGGCTGCCGGGGACCGCCGCCCGCGTGCCCGCGAGGACCTCCACACCCGCGCCGATGACCTCCCCCGGCCCCAACTCCTCGTCGCCCAGCAGCAGAAGGACGTCGAGACCGTTCGTCCCCCGCACGGTCGCCACGGTCACCGCACCCGAGGGCGTCCGTGCGACCGCCACGGCGTCGAGGTCCGGGGTGGTCCGGGTGAGCCCGGCCCGGTCGGCGTCCCGCCACGGCATGAGGTCGCCCTGGAACGGGACCTCCCAGTCGGTGCGCAGCGTCAGGGCGGTGGCCAGCACAAGGGCGGTGTTCGGTCGCAGTGTCACCGGCATACGGTCGATCTGTCCGCCGGTGTGCTTCGCCGCCCAGGCGTCCAGTGCCCTCCGGTCAATGCCCTCGTCCCCGGTGAGTACCCCGTGCGTCCCCGCGGGCAGCCCCGCCGCCCACTCGTCCCGCAGCTCGACGGTCCGCCAGGTCCACAGCCCGAGCGCGAGACCGAGCGCGGAATCCAGCCCGCGCACGCCCGCCAGGCCGTCGAGCAACTCCCGCGCCGCGCCCGCCGCCCGGTCGGCGGGCAGGCCCAACGCCTCTCCCAGCTCGCTCCGAGCCGCACCCGCGGCCCCGTCCGCGAGGAAAGCCAGCAGCGGCCACACCCCTGCCGCCGAGAACACGGTCCCGTCGGACGACAGGGTCCGGTCGGACATCGCGCCGGCCCAGCGGGCCGTCAGCCCGTTGACCGCCCCGATCGCCCCGATCGCCTCGACCGTGGCGACCGCCTTGTCGGCAGCCCGGCCCGCCTCATCGGTCCCTCGCATACCGTCCCCGCCCCTCCCACGCTTACCATGCGCCCAGTCGTACAGCGTTCGTACGTCAGTTCCCGGCGGTTTCCGGCGTCTCGCGTGATCCCCCCACGATCCCGCCCGATTCCGCACTCGCCCCTCGGACAAGGAGCACGGTACTCGTGGCCACACCCCCGCCCTCCGGGCCTCAGCAGCCCCAGGGCAACCCGTTCACGCCTCCGGGTGAGCCGCAGCCGCAGGTGCCGGGTCAGTCGCAGGCGCAGTCGTACCCGCAGGTGCCGGGGCAGCCGTACCCGTCGCAGGCGGCCACTCAGCCCTGGGGCCAGGGCTGGGGGCAGGGGTATCCCGCGCTCCAGCCGCCACCGCCCGTCAACGGGCTCGCGATCGCCGCACTGGTGCTCGGTGTGCTGTGTTTCCTGCCGGGCGTGGGGCTGCTGCTGGGGATCGTCGCGCTGGTGCAGATCAGGAAGAAGGGGGAGCGCGGCAAGGGCATGGCGGTGGCCGGAATCGTGCTGTCGACGATCGGCGCGCTCCTGATGACGCTCGCGTTCACCACAGGCGGCGCACGCGACGCGTGGGACGGCTTCCGGGACGCGGCGAGCGGCGCGGGCACCACCTTCTCGGTGGAGAAGGGCGAGTGTTTCGACGCGCCGAGCGGGTCCCTGGAGGGCTACGCGTACGACGTCGACACCGTGCCGTGCGAGGGGCGGCACGACGCCGAGGTCTTCGCCAACATCCAGATGCCGGCGGGGGACTACCCGGGCGACGACGCGGTCACCGATGTCGCGGACGCGAGGTGCTACGACCTCTCCGAGTCATACGCGATGGACAGCTGGGCGCTCCCGGACGACGTCGACGTGTACTACTTCACGCCCACCCGGCAGAGCTGGCGGTACGGCGACCGCGAGATCACCTGCATGTTCGGCAACGCGGACGCCGAGGCCAGCCTGACGGGCTCGCTGCGGCAGGACGAGACGACCCTCGACCCCGACCAGTTCACCTTCCTGGAGGCCGACGCCGTCCTCGACGAGGCTTTCGAGGACGTACCCGACACGGAGTACGTCGAGGACGACCTGCCCGCCCACAAGGAATGGGCCGCGCAGGTGGTCGACGCCTTGGACCGACAGACGGCGGCGCTGCGGGCGCACGACTGGGAGGCCCGTACGGAGAAGGCCGTGACCGACTACGCCAAGGCGCTCGACGACGCGCGCGAGGAGTGGCAGGGGGCGGCCGACGCGAGTGACGCCGGCACCTTCAGCGACCACTGGGACAAGGCGCACCGCCTCACCGACGGCTCGAAGGCGGTCACGGCACGCGAGGCTCTGGGTCTGGCCACGACGCCGCCGACGTACGACGAGGAGGGTGCCGAGGAGGCCGGCGGAGGGGAGGAGTCCGATGCGCAGGTGTGACGGCTCCCATAGCGGGGAGAAAGTGCCTGCGTAAAGCCCTCACCGGGGGCATGTCATCACATCGAGTGATTCTCTGGCCTTTGCTTGCATGGCACAACCCACGGTTGCCACGCTGTTGCTGTCTGTACAGCCAGATGGGAGCGGCCAGTGACTTTCGGTGAGCAACCGGCGTACCTGCGTGTCGCGGGTGATCTCCGCAAGAAGATCGTGAACGGTTCGCTGCCGCCGCACACCCGCCTCCCCTCCCAGGCTCGTATCCGTGAGGAGTACGGCGTTTCGGACACGGTCGCGCTCGAGGCCCGCAAGGTCCTCATGGCCGAGGGATTGGTGGAGGGCCGCTCCGGGTCGGGCACGTATGTGCGGGAGCGGCCGGTGCCGCGCCGGGTGGCCCGCTCCGGGTTCCGGCCCGCCGGTGGTGCCACGCCCTTCCGGCAGGAGCAGGCCGACGCCGCCGCGCGGGGCACTTGGGAGTCGCGCAGCGAACAGGTCGAGGCGAGCGGCGCGATCGCCGAGCGACTGGCCATCCAGCCCGGGGACCGCGTGATGTGCACCAAGTACACCTTCCGGGACGCGGGCGAGGTGATGATGCTCTCCACCTCCTGGGAGCCCCTCGCCCTCACCGGCCGCACACCGGTCATGCTCCCCGAGGAGGGCCCGCTCGGCGGCATGGGCGTCGTCGAGCGCATGGCCGCCATCGACGTCGTCGTCGACAACGTCACCGAGGAGGTCGGCGCCCGCCCCGGTCTCGCCGAGGAGCTCCTCGCCCTCGGCGGTGTACCCGGCCATGTCGTCCTCGTCGTCCAGCGGACGTACTACGCCTCGGGCCGCCCGGTCGAGACGGCGGACGTGGTGGTGCCGGCGGACCGGTACCGGGTGGCGTATCACCTGCCGGTGAAGTGAACGGTGTCTTGTCGGCGCCGTGAGTGACTGACCGGCGCGCCGCCCGTACGGGAAATCGGCCGACTCCGTGTGTAGGGGGCGACGGTGCGGGAATGGGTCAAGTTGCCTTTTTCTGGCGGAAGTTGGAGCTTTCGGAGGCTTTGAGGTCTGTCCGAACGTAGTTCGGATCCGGTCGTTCTCGCCGTCGGGGCGCCATGAGATCCGGCGGTGCCCCGCTTTGTTCGAACGGCCCTGGCTCGCTGCTCGTTGCGGCACTGGGGGGTGTGCGGGTAGCGATCGACGGCGCGTTCGACGGAGTGCGCTGCCCCCGTCCTGGCTGGTTGCGTACCTCTTTGTGAGAAGTCGGATTCGCTGCGTGAAGGTTAGGCGTACGCTCAGGCATATGCGGATTGCGGTTTCCTTGGCTGGTGGGGCGCGACGGCATCCGGGGGTGGGACCTGGGCGGGCCGGGGCAGGAAGGAGCGGTGGGGCTCGATGAACGACGGCACGATCACTCTTCCCTGGCTGGTCATAAGGCAGGACGACAACGGCAATCGCTACCGGGTGGGGCAGTACGCGACCCGGGCCGAGGCCCAGGAAATCGCGGACAGCCTCGACCGTCGCGGGCACAAACAGCTCTACTGGGTCGAACGCGTCGGCCAGAACGGACAGAACGGACAGGTCGGGAGTAAGTGATCCACCCCGCCCGGCGGGTACGCCCGCTCCCGTAGGCTCCCGCGCATGACCGAACCGATCGTGGTGGTGGGAGCCGCTCTGCTGAGCGACGGGCGACTGCTCGCCGCGCGCCGCAGTGCACCGCCTGAGCTGGCCGGACGCTGGGAGTTGCCCGGCGGCAAGGTGGAGCCCGGTGAGCCTCCTGAACAGGCACTCGTCCGTGAGCTGCGCGAAGAACTCGGCGTCGAGGCGAAGTCCGCGGAGCGGGTGCCCGGCGAGTGGCCGGTGAGACCGGGTTACGTCCTGCGTGTCTGGATCGCCCACCTCCTCTCGGGCGAGCCGCGCCCCCTGGAAGACCACGATGAGCTGCGCTGGCTCACGGCCGACGAGGTGTGGGACGTGGATTGGCTGGACCAGGACGTCCCGGCGGTGATGGAGACGGCGCGCTTGGCCTGGGGCGCGCAGGGGGCCTAGGCCGTGTTGCGAAAGTCCCGCCTGCCGCCCGACGCCTGGCACGATCCCCCACTCTCGGCTTCTCCCTCACTCTCGGCTTCGCTCGAGCGGGAGGGGCCCCATGAGCGGGAGGGGCCCCCGCCGCCGCACCGGGCACACACCCAAGTACGTCCAGTACGAGGGTGTATGCCCGGCACACCGAGAGCACGCGCCTCCGCGGACATCAGCCGCTGCCGCGGCGGGCGCGAGGCCGCCCTGAGGGCGGCGACGGGAATGTGACGACACGGCCCAGGAGCTCGGGTGCCGCGGCTGTCCGGCGGCTGCGGGAGAGTGGGGGCTGCTCGCGCAGTTCGACGCGCCCCTGCAAAGACTGGTGGCACCCCCGGGCTCTTAGGGGCGCGGGACTGTATCGATATGCGGCTCCGCCGCGTGGGCGCGAGCAACCACACACCACCCGTAGCCGCCACCAAACCGACTGCACCGAATCGGAAGGCGAGGCGGTGTCACAGGGCGGCAGCCCCCCGCACCCGGTACGCCGCTCGTGCCCCCGTGCGCCCCCGTGCGCGGTACGCCGGTTCGTATATCGGGTATGTGCCCATTAACCCCATGAAACCGGACAGGATCCGTCTCTGGACTGGGAAGTGATCGGCGTGATCGACACCGGAGACGACTGCGCCGAGTGGACCTTCCCCGCAGAGCCCGACGCCGTGCGCACCGCACGCGCAGTCGTCCGGACCCGACTGCGCGACTGGGGCCTGGACACCCTCGGCGACATCACCGCGCTGCTGGTGAGCGAACTGGTCACCAACGCCCTGCGCCACGCCACCGGCCCCATCGGCGTACGACTTGTGCGCCCCGACGGCCCCCCGCGCACCCTCCTCGTCGAGGTCTCCGACCCACTGCCCGACCCGCCCCGCGAACGCGCCGCCGAACTGGACGACGAGAGCGGCCGCGGTCTGCAACTCGTCGCCTTTTCCTCGCGTGCCTGGGGTACCCGCCCCGGTGAGGCGGGCAAGACGGTCTGGTTCGAGCTGGCGGTTCCCGGCTGAGAGGCCCGTTTCGACGTAAGGGGCGAAGGTCCTGATGCACGACGGGCGTCCACGGCGTACGGGCCGGGGGAGGGGGCGGCTCCCCAGGGCGCGCGTGCGACCGACTGGTTCCAGCCAGTAGCGCTGGCTGGACTCTTTGGTTCGAGCAGGCGCCGCCTGGTTAGAAGACTTGGGAGTATGTCCCGGCCGGTCCAAAAACGATCGGGACCGTGCTGTGATCGTGAACACCGTGTTGCGCGGCGCCGTAGTGCTGGATACTGCGGGCAGCCGCCCCTGGTGACCGAAGCCGGACGCGGTGAGCTGGAGGGGACGGTTCGCGTGAGCGAGATACCAGCGAAGGCCACGGAGTCCACGGAGTCCAAGGACGCGGAGTCCAAGGGCCTGTCGGACGGTGTGAGGGCCGCAGGCGACTCCGGCCTGCCTGCCGCCGCACGCGACACGACGGGCGGCGAGGCGGCCGGGAGCCGTGCAGGGGGCGGCGCGGGCGGCGGTGCCGCGGATGCGGAGGCCGTGCCCCCGGGTGTCCCAGGTGTCCCGGGAGTCATGGCCGGACATGGGTCCGGTGACTCGATGTGGCAGATCAGCCCGCCCGGATCCATATACGACTACATCAAGGTCGCCTCGTTCTCCATAGGCGCCGATGGCCTCGTCGACCAGTGGAGTCTGCGCGCCGAGCAGCTGTTCGGCATATCGGCCGAGCGGGCCGTGGGCATGGACCCCATCGAGGCCTTCATCGACCCGGACCGGCGTGAAGAGGGCCAGCGCAAGATGGCCGAGGTCCTCGACGGCCGGGAGTGGACCGGGGTGGTCCCGTTCCGCGTGCCGGGGCCCGATGGGGGCGAGGGGGTCGACGGTCTGGCCGAGGTCTATGTGATGCCCACCACGGTGGAGGGCGGCGAACGGGCCGCCGTGTGCATCGTCGTGGACGTCCGGACCCTGCGCCGGATCGAGACCGACCTCGCCGCTTCGCAGTCCATTTTCGGCCAATCTCCGTTCGGGTTCCTGCTGATCGACCCCGACCTCCGCGTACGGCGCGTCAACCACCGCTTCGCCTCCGTCTACGGCGGCAGCGTCGACGACCATCGCGGCAAGGGCGTCCACGACTATCTGCGGTCCCCGGAGGCCGAGCGGGTCGAGGCGACCCTGCGCCGGGTCATGGAGACCGGCGACTCGATCACGGACATGCACATCACGGGCTTCGTCCCCGGCACCGACGAGCGCCGCCACTGGTCCGTCAACCTCTACCGCGTACACAGCGGCAGCGGTCGTCCCATCGGAATCGCCTGGCTGGGCACCGACGTCACGGCCCGTCGTGCCGCCGCCCGCGAGGCCGCCGCCGCCCGGCGGAATCTCGCCCTCCTGAACGAGGCCGGCTCGCGCATCGGCAACTCCCTCGACCTGGAGACCACCGCCCGCGAACTCCTCGACGTCGTCGTCCCCGGCTTTTGCGACCTCGCCACCGTCGACCTCTACCAGGGCCTCCTGGTCGGCGACGAGTCCCCGCCCGGGCTCGCCGACGGCAGCGCCGAACTGCGCCGGGTAGCCTTCGCCAGCGCGGTCTCCGACGCGCCCTTCGTCGGCGGACCGGCCCCGGTGCGCGTCGGCGCGGTCCACCACTACCCGTTCAACTCGCCCTGCGCGGACGCCCTGCGCACCGCCCGCCCGCAACAGGTGCCCGAGGAGGGCAACCTGATCCAGACGACGCTCGCGGTCCCGATGGTCGCCCACGACACCGTCGTCGGACTCGTCCAGTTCTCCCGGACGAAGGGCAGCGAGCCGTTCGGCGAACGCGACCGTGCGCTCGCCGTGGAACTGGCCGCGCGCGCCGCCGTCTGCATCGACAACGCGCGGCTGTACCGCCGCGAGCACGAGCGCGCGCTGATACTGCAACGCTCCCTGCTGCCCCCGGGCGACCCCGAGGCCTCCGGGCTCGACATCGCGTGCCGCTATCTGCCGGGCAACGCGGCCACCGAGGTCGGCGGCGACTGGTTCGACGTCATCGAACTCCCCGGCCACCGCACCGCGCTCGTCGTCGGCGACGTGATGGGCCGCGGACTGCGCGCGGCGGTGGCCATGGGCGAACTCCGTACGGCGGTCCGAACGTTGGCCCTGCTGGACCTCGAACCCGCCGAGGTCCTCTCGGCACTTGACGAGATCGCCCGCGGCCTCGGCACCTCCGGCGGCGTCCAGTCGGCCTCCCGCACCGCCGCCAGCCGGCCCCGGGACAAGGACCTCTCCGAGGTGTACCTCGCGACCTGTGTCTACGCTGTCTACGACTCGGTGACCCGCCGCTGCACCTTCGCCAACGCGGGCCATCTGCCGCCGGTACTGGTCGAACCCGGCGAGAGCGCGCTCATGCTCGACGTGCCGCCCGGCATGCCGCTGGGCGTCGGTGGTGAGCCGTTCGAGGAAGTCGAGGTCGAGCTCCCCGAGGGCGCGCTGCTCGCGCTCTACACGGATGGACTGGTCGAATCCCGCGACCATCCCCTCGACGAGGGTCTCCAGGCGTTCGTCGGCGCGCTCACCGATCCCGCCCAGCCGCCGACCGCGCTGCGCGCCGACACGCCCCGGTCCCTCGAGGACGTCTGCGACCACGTTCTCAACACCCTCGACACCCACCACGGCGAGGACGACATCGCCCTGCTGATGGCACGTGTCCAGGGCCTGCCGGCCGACTCCGTCGGCGACTGGACCCTGCCGCGCGAGCCGCGCAGCGTGGGCCGCGCCCGGGAGTACGCCCGCGGGCAGCTCCTCAGCTGGGACCTGGAGCCGCTCGTCGACACGGCCGAACTGCTGGTCAGCGAGCTGGTCACCAACGCCCTGCGGTACGGCGAGGGCGAGATCCGGCTCCGGCTGCTGCTCGACAGAACCCTCGTCTGCGAGGTCTGGGACGCCGGGCTCGTCCAGCCGCGCCGCCGACGCGCCCGCGACACGGATGAGGGGGGCCGGGGGCTGCAACTTGTCGGTCTGCTCTCCGCCGCGTGGGGCTCCCGCCGGACGCCTCGGGGGAAGACCGTGTGGTTCGAGTTGCCGCTGCCGGGCGGTGAGAACGGGCTCACGGATCCGGCGGAGGCGTTGTTGAGCCTGTTTTAGGGGCGAGGGAGCGTCAGCGGAGGGGTGCTTCGAGTCGTACCCGTCTGTGGGTTCGTGGGGGCTTGTCGCGCAGTTCCCCGCGCCCCTTAAGGGTGCGGGTGCGGGTGCGGGGCGGGCGGTCATAAGAGGCGGGCTCAGAACTGGCCGCCCACCGCCCTGCGGCCACGCGTAGCCGTTCCGCCGTAGCAGGCCGGCCCCTTCAGGTCGCCTCGTTCCCCGCCGTGTGCCTCGCTCAGCAGGATGCCGCCCAGTAAGGCACCGGCAATGCCGTCGCCGACCGGGCCGCCGTACGGGTTGCCGTATGCGCGTACGTCCTGCTCGGCCAGGTGCCGGGCCTCCTGGGCGAGGGTGTGGGACCGCTGGGCACCCTCGTCCTCGGCCCGCACCAAGTGGCGTTCCGCCTCCGCCAGGCGGGTTCTCGCCCGTACGCCCACCGCCCCGCGATGCGTGGTGACGAAGTCCGCCGTGGCGGTCACCGCGCTGTGGGCCGGGAGCGGCCAGCGGCCCTGGCGGCGGAGGACGCCGAGAGGGTCGTCGTAGGGGCCGGTGAAGGGTGCCCCCCGCTTCGCGGTCTCGGCGGCGCGGGCCAGCTCGACGGCGAGCCGCTCCACGCCGGTCACGAAGACGTCCGCCTGGTCCACCGCGCCCTCGGCGGCCCGCAGGTGCATCGCGGCCCTTTCCCGGTTGCCCGTGTCGGCGGCCTGGCGGGCCCGGTTGAGCTCGACCGTGGCGAACACCAGGCGGTCCTTGGCCTGTTCGACATGGCCGACGACAGGGAGGCAGGCGGTGGGCGCGTACCGCTCGCGGAGCCCGGCGAGGGTGGTGGCCGCGGTCGCCGTACGGCCGGTCAGCTCACGGAAGCGGGCCTCCGCGCACTCCAGGGCCGGGGTCGTCTCCCGCTCCAGGGCGCGCAGTTGGTCGAAGCCGGGGGCCGCCGCGTCGAGCCGTCGCTGTGCCGTCGTACAGCGGGCGAGGATTTCCTCCAGCAGGGCCCGCTCGTCGTCGGGCGACAGGGTGTCGGCGCCTTCACCCGGTTCGTCCAGCCGCTGACGCAGCCGGAAGGCGATCGCCAGTTCGCCCTGCGCCTCCGTCAGCACCTCCACGTACGGCTTGGCCGCCTCATCGCCCGACCGGGCCGCCGCGAAACGGAGTTCCTCGGCACTCGTACGCACGCTGTCGTCCGTCTCCACCAGCAACCGCTGTCCACGGCGGTGGAGGTCGGACAACGGGGCGAGGTGCTCTTCGAAGGTGGCGGTCGGTGTCGTGCGCAGCGCGGTGCGCCGTCTGCGCCGTACGAGTGAGTACGTGGCGACCGCCGCCGCCGCGCCCGCGGCGGCCACCGGCAGTATCAGATCGGTGGCGGAGGACTCGCCGTCCTCCGTCTGCGCCACGACGGCGGGGGCGGCGGGGCGATCGACGACGGTCGTGTCCGTCGTGTCCGTCGTGTCCGTCGCCGAGGGCAGCAGTAGCCAGCCCACGGCCGCCAGCCCTCCGAGCGCGGCGTGCGCCACCCGCACACCTATGTGCGACGTGGCGCCCCGCGGCCTGCTTCTCCTCAGACGCGACGTCACATTTCGGAGCGTATGGCGGTTATCGCGTGGTCGCGACCGGGATGGGGCGGAGAGAGGTGGCCGGGGCGATTGGGAACGCGGGGTGAGACCGGACTGGTCGCCATGGCGAGGGCATGCCATGATCGCCCCGTTGTTCAGGGAACCTCATTGTCCCCAGGGGGAGGCAGGACGTGCCGGAAAACATCGTCACCGGGTTCCTCGCGACGGTCTCGCTGGTCGTCGTCGTGTTCGCCGTCATCGCGATCCGTACCGCGTGGCTGCTGCCCTGGCTGCGACGCAGCACCCTGCGGCCGCGCATGTGGGGGTACGCGACGCTCGTCGGCGGCGTGGCGCTGGCCCTGTTCTCCTACGCCTTCGCCACCGAGCGCTCGTCCGCGATCGGCGCGGCGGCCGTGGTGCTGTTCCTCGTGAGTTCGGTGCTGTCGTTCCTCGCGACCCGTCCCGGCCGCGTCACCCCGTGACGGGCGCGCGCAAGCTCCTCACCCGCGCCGACCTGGAGCCCCTCGCCCACGCTGCCCTGGGCCCGGCCCGTCGGCTCACCGCCGTCACCCGCCTGCGCGGCGGCAGCAAGAAGGGCGTCTACCGGCTCACCTTCGACGACCGCCGCACGGCGATCGCGTACGTCTGGTCGCCGGACGAGGACTACTGGAACAGCGGAGCTGGGGAGTCGGACCCCCGCGCCCCCTTCTCGCACGCCTCCGGCATCGACCTGTTCACCGCCGCCCACGACCGGCTCGCGGACCTCGGCGTCCGCACCCCGCGCCTCCTCCTCGCCGACCGCACCGGCCGCCACCTCCCGGCGGACGCGGCCGTCGTAGAGGACGTACGCGGCGGGACCCTGGAGGAGGCGCTGCAGCGCGATCCGGACCCGGCGAAGGCCATCCTGGAGCGGCTGGCGGAGGCGCTGGAGGCGATGCGCGCCCACGCCACACGCGCCTTCGGCAAGGTCGCCCTCGTCGACGGTGGAGGCACCTCGCACGGCACGTCCTGCGCGGAGGTCGTACGGGACCGGGCCCTGCTCGACATCGCGGAGGCGGCCGGCCGGGACGCCCGGATCGCCGGGGCGTGCGAGGCGCTCGACGAGCGGATACGTAACCTCACGTCGGCCGTCCGACCCCGCGACCACCACACCCTGATCCACGGCGAGCTGGGCCCCGACCACGTCCTCATCGACGCCCACGGACATCCGGTCCTCATCGACATCGAGGGTCTGATGTACTTCGACCCGGAGTGGGAACACGTGTTCCTGGAGCTCCGCTTCGGCCGCCACTACGACGTCCTGCGCAGCCGCGGCCCCGCCCTCGACGAGGACCGACTTCGCCTCTACCGCCTGGCCATGCGCCTCTCCCTCGTCGCCGGCCCCCTCCGCCTCCTCGACGGCGACTTCCCGGACCGGGAGTTCATGCGGGACATCGCCGAGCACAATCTCCAGCAGGCCCTCAGCCTGCTGAGGAACGCCTCCTGATCTTCGACCCCAGCCACACCAGCGGGTCGTACTTGCGGTCGACCGCCCGTTCCTTCAAGGGGATCAGCGCGTTGTCCGTGATCTTGATCCCTTCGGGGCAGACCTCCGTGCAGCACTTGGTGATGTTGCAGTAGCCGAGGCCGTGCTCGTCCTGGGCGGTGGTCTTGCGGTCGATGCCGGTGTCCTCGGCCGCGTCCAGCGGGTGCATGTCCAGCTCGGCGACGCGCATCAGGAAGCGGGGGCCGGCGAAGGCCTGCTTGTTCTCCTCGTGGTCGCGGACGACATGGCAGGTGTCCTGGCACAGGAAGCACTCGATGCACTTGCGGAACTCCTGCGGCCGGTCCACGTCCTCCTGCATCATGCGGTACTCGCCGGGGCCGAGTCCGGAAGGCGGGACGAAGGACGGTACCTCCCTCGCCTTCTGGTAGTTGAAGCCCACGTCCGTGACCAGGTCCCGTACGACGGGGAAGGCCCGCAGCGGTGTCACCGTGATCGTCTCGTCCCGCTCGAACACCGACATACGGGTCATGCACATCAGCCGGGGCCGCCCGTTGATCTCCGCGGAGCACGAACCGCACTTGCCGGCCTTGCAGTTCCAGCGGACGGCGAGATCGGGGGCCTGGGTGGCCTGGAGGCGGTGGATGATGTCGAGGACGACCTCACCCTCGTTCACCTCGACCTTGAAGTCCTCCAGGTCGCCGCCCTCGACGTCACCCCGCCACACCCTGAAGTGGGCCGTGTAGCCGCTCATTCGTACAGCTCCTCTTCGGCGAGGTACTTGACCAGCTCCTCCTTGTCGAACAGGGCGAGCAGGTCGGGGCGGATGGGATCGGTGGTCTCGCGGGTGAGGGCGATCTGGCCGACGACCGGGTCCGTGGCCGCCAACCCGCCCGTCGGATCGGCCAGCCGGCACAGGAGGTTGATACGGCGCCACTCGCGCTCCATCGTCGGATGGTCCTCGCGGGTGTGGCCGCCGCGCGACTCGGTGCGCTCCAGCGCGGCACGCGCCACGCACTCGCTGACCAGCAGCATGTTCCGCAGGTCCAGCGCCAGATGCCAGCCGGGGTTGAACTGCCGGTGCCCCTCGACCCCCGCCCGGCGTGCCCGTACCCGAAGATCGGCCAGCTTCTCCAGCGCCTGCTCCATCTCGCCCTCCCGGCGGATGATGCCGACCAGGTCGTTCATGGCCTGCTGGAGTTCCTGGTGGAGGGTGTACGGGTTCTCCGGCGGGCGTCCCTCCTGCTCGCTGGGTACCGGACCCTCGGCGGAGAACGGGCGCAGGGCCTCCGCGGCGGCGATGTCGACCTGACTGTCGTCCACGTCCGGACGAGTGGTGAGCCCCGCCGCGTACTCGGCCGCGTGCAGCCCGGCCCGGCGGCCGAAGACCAGCAGGTCGGACAGGGAATTGCCGCCCAGCCGGTTGGAGCCGTGCATACCGCCGGCCACCTCCCCGGCCGCGTACAGCCCCGGCACCCCGCGTGCGGCCGCCGTGTCCGACTCGACCGCGATGCCGCCCATCACGTAGTGACAGGTCGGCCCGACCTCCATTGCCTCCGCCGTGATGTCGACGTCCGCCAGCTCCTTGAACTGGTGGTACATGGACGGCAGCCGACGCCGGATGACCTCGGCGGGCATCCGCGTCGACACATCCAGGAACACACCGCCGTGCGGGGAGCCCCGGCCGGCCTTCACCTCCGCGTTGATGGCGCGGGCCACCTCGTCACGGGGGAGCAGCTCGGGTGGGCGGCGGTTGTGGTCCGGGTCCTCGTACCAGCGGTCGCCCTCCTCCTCGGACTCCGCGTACTTCTCCTTGAAGACGTCCGGGATGTAGTCGAACATGAACCGCTTGCCCTCGGAGTTCCGGAGCACCCCGCCGTCGCCGCGCACCGACTCGGTGACGAGGATGCCCTTCACCGACGGCGGCCAGACCATGCCCGTCGGATGGAACTGCACGAACTCCATGTTCAGCAGCGGCGCCCCCGCGAGCAGTGCCAGCGCGTGCCCGTCACCCGTGTACTCCCACGAGTTCGACGTCACCTTGAACGACTTGCCGATGCCACCGGTGGCGATGACGACGGAGGGCGCCTCGAGGACGAGGAAACGGCCCGACTCGCGCTCGTAGCCGAAGACGCCGGACACCCGGCTGCCGCCCGCGGCGGAGCCGCTGTCAGACACAGTCAGGACACGGGTGACCGTGCACTCCTGGAACACCTTCAGCCGGGACTCGTAGTCCCCGGTCTCCTTGTGGTCCTCCTGCTGGAGCGCGACGATCTTCTGCTGGAGCGTGCGGATCAGCTCCAGGCCCGTACGGTCGCCGACGTGCGCGAGGCGCGGGTACTCATGGCCGCCGAAGTTGCGCTGCGAGATGCGGCCGTCCTTCGTCCGGTCGAAGAGGGCGCCCCAGGTCTCCAGCTCCCACACGCGGTCGGGCGCCTCCTGGGCGTGCAGCTCGGCCATCCGCCACTGGTTGAGGAACTTGCCGCCGCGCATGGTGTCGCGGAAGTGGACCTGCCAGTTGTCGTTCTCGTTGACGTTGGCCATGGCGGCGGCGATGCCGCCCTCGGCCATCACCGTGTGGGCCTTGCCGAACAGGGACTTGCAGATCACGGCCGTACGGGCGCCGCGCTCCCGGGCCTCGATGGCGGCGCGCAGTCCCGCACCGCCGGCACCGATCACGACGACGTCCCACTTCTGCCGGTCGACCACGGACATCAGAACAACCTCGGATCGTCGAAAGCGCCGGACGCGACCAGGTACACGTAGAAGTCGGCGAGCGCCACGCTCACCAACGACGCCCAGGCCAGCAGCATGTGTTGGGCGTTCAGCTTCCCGACCCACTGCCACATCCGGTAGCGCACGGGATGCTTGGAGAAGTGCTTGAGCTTGCCGCCGACGATGTGCCGGCACGAGTGGCAGGACAGGGTGTACGCCCAGATCAGCACGATGTTGACGAGGAAGACGAGGGTGCCGAGGCCCATGTGGCCCCACTCGTAGTTCTCGTCTCGGAAGGCCAGGACGGTGTCGTACGTCAGGATCCCGGCGACGACGATCGCGGCGTAGAAGAAGTACCGGTGGATGTTCTGCAGGATCAGCGGGAAGCGGGTCTCGCCGGTGTACTTCTTGTGCGGCTCGGCCACCGCGCACGCGGGCGGGGACGCCCAGAAGCCGCGGTAGTACGCCTTGCGGTAGTAGTAGCAGGTCAGGCGGAAGCCGAGCGGGAAGATCAGGATGATGATCGCGGGCGAGATGCCCCACCAGCCGCCGAAGATCTCCCAGTTGGGGCCCGCGTGCATCGGCTCGCAGCGCTCCGCCAGACAGGGGGAGTAGAACGGCGAGACGTACGGGGCCGCGTAGTAGTACTCGTCCGCGAAGGCTCGCCAGGTCGAGTACACGATGAAGGCCAGCAGCCCGGCGGCCGTGGCCGCGGGCGCCAGCCACCAACGGTCGGTCCGCAGATGCGGGGCGGTGATCGCGGCGCGCGTACTGGTGCGTACGCCGCCGGGTCCGGGATGGGGTTCTGTTGCTGGTGGTTCCGTACCAGTGGCCAACGGGGACTCCCGGTCGGGTCTTTTTCTTCGGTTGTCGAGTTCTCGGGTGTTCTCAGGTGTTCTCGGGTGTTCTCGGGTGCTTTCGGGTGCCGAGTGCTCGATCGAGGTCAGGGAGCGTGGCGGTCGCGGGCGCCCAGGCCCTCGTCGTCCGAGTCCGTCCACAGGGTGTCGTCGTACGGCGTGTCGGGGATCGTGACGAGTTCCGGGCGCTTGGGGGGCGCGGCGCCGGTGGCGGTCTCACGGAGCAGCGCGACGCTCTCGCGCAGGTGATCGGTGTCGGTGCGGACGCGACGCATGTCGAGCCCACCCCCGCCGATCTGCTGTTCCAGGCGCCCTACCGACCGGTACAGGTCGTCGAGGCACCGCTGGACCGATGTCAGTTCATCTTGCACGGACATGACTTGCCCTCACTTCCGCGGATCGGGAGGACCGAGGCGGCAACGTTCATGCGCCTGCGAGTGTTGCGCGTCACACGTTGCGCTGTGAAGGGATGTGCATCGATTGGCGGATTGCAAGCCTCCTCTGCACGCCCTCGCACGCTCGGTGTGCGCCGGGGGTCGGGTGTGGTGCGTTGCGCCGGGACCCGGTGTGGTGCGTTGGGCCGCACGGGTGGATTCTCGCTCCGCGTCGCCGTGTCGTCTCGGTCGGTGAACCCTTTCCTCTCCAGGGTGGCCATAGATCTGATCAGCTCCATATGCCCCCAAACGTGATCATAAACCCCCTGGTCGCAGATGGCGCGGCCCTGTCGGAGGTAGCAGAGATGTCCCACGACGGCCTCGGCGTGCGCGCGGTCATGCGCTCGGTCGCCTTCCTCACCGCGGGTGCGCTCGCGGTGCCCCTGCTCAGCGCGTGTGGCGAGGACGACCCGGCCGGCAAGCCCGTCGCCGGCCAGGACATCGCCCCGGCGGACCGGAGCCTGCTCAAGGACGGCGGGACCCTGCGCTGGGCCGTGGACGCCGTGCCGGAGACGTTCAACACGTTCCAGGCGGACGCAGACCAGGCCACGACCCGGATCGCCGGCGCCGTACTGCCGTCGATGTACCGCCTCGACAGCAGCGGACGCCCCCAGCTCA
This sequence comes from Streptomyces capitiformicae, assembly GCF_002214185.1. Classification (NCBI taxonomy): domain Bacteria; kingdom Bacillati; phylum Actinomycetota; class Actinomycetes; order Kitasatosporales; family Streptomycetaceae; genus Streptomyces; species Streptomyces capitiformicae. Next base: position 7,622,797 of record NZ_CP022161.1, read on the forward strand.
ACCCCGACTACCTGGAGTCCGCGAAGGTCGTCGAACGCGAACCCCGCCAGGTCGTCCTCTACAAACTCAACCAGCAGGCCGTGTGGAGCGACGGCCGGGAGATCGGCGCCGCCGACTTCGCCGCGCAGTGGCGGGCCCTGTCCGGCAAGGACTCGGCGTACTGGACGGCCCGGAACGCGGGCTACGAACGCATCGCCAAGATCGAGCGCGGCGCCAACGACCTGGAGGTCCGGGTCACCTTCTCCCGCGCCTACGCCGACTGGAAGTCGCTGTTCTCGCCGCTGTACCCGAAGCAGGTGATGGGCACCCCCGACTCCTTCAACGACGGCGCCCGCAAGAGGCTCAAGGTCACCGCCGGCCCCTTCGCGCTGAAGGAGATCGACCGCGAGGACGGCGAGGTCACCCTCACCCGAAACCCCCGCTGGTGGGGCCGCCCCGCCAAGCTCTCCGCGCTGGTGCTGCGCGCCGTACCGCGCGACGAGCGGACCAAGGCGCTCGCCGAGAACAAGGTCGACGTCGCCGAGATCGACGCGGCCCAGTCCCAGCGGATCATGCTGGCCTCCGACGACACCCGGGGCGACCGGGGCGCCAAGGGCATGAGCGGCCCCCTCGCCCAGGGCGGCCCGTACGCCCACGGCCCCGGGCTGCCGCCCGCGAAGTCGCTGCGTTCCTGGGCGATCGCGCACGGTTCGGACGAGAAGGCCGCCGACAAGGAGAACAGCGCCCGCGAGAAGCGGCGCGATGCGATCGCCGAGTACACCGCCGAGCAGTCCGCCCTGCGCGACTTCGCGGTCCGCCGCTCCCTCGAACCCGCCTTCACCCAGCTCGCCCTGAACGGCTCCGACGGCCCCCTCTCCGACGAGCGCGTCCGCCGCGCCATCGCCCGCGCCCTCGACCGCGAGGAGCTCGCCGCCCTTGTCCTGAAACCCCTGGGCCTGCCCGCCGTCCCCGTCGGCAGCCACCTCGCCCTCGCCGGCCAGGCCGCGTACGCCGACAACAGCGGCGCCCTCGGCGGCAAGGACCCCAAGGAGGCCCGGGCGCTACTGGCCGACGCCGGGTGGGAACAGGGCCCGCCGCTCAAGGAGGGCAAGAAGGCGGCCGGGTCGGAAGGGGAGAAGGGCGAGAAGGGCGAGAAGGGCGAGAAGGGCGAGAAGGGCGAGAAGAGCGAGGACAAGGGCGGCTCCTCGGCGTCCTCCCGGTCCCGGTCCTCGGAGGATGACGGCACGTACATCGTCGGCGATGACAACAAGCCGTACGAGACCGACGAGGACAGGGCGAATCTCGCCCAGGACGGCAAGCAGTTCGCACCCGGCGGAGCCCCGGGCGCGTACGCCCCGCAGGGCACCCCGGCGCCCGCCGGCGCCGCGCGCGGACCGCTCACCAAGAACGGCAAGACGCTGACGCTCCGGTTCGTGCTGCCGTCCGGCCCCGGTACGGAGTCACTGCGGACCGTCGGCCGGCGGATCGCCGTCATGCTGGACCGGATCGGGATCCGTACGGAGATCAGCAAGGTCGCCGACGCGAGCTACTTCAAGGACCACATCGCGAACGGGCAGTACGACCTCGCCCTGTACTCCTGGCCCACCTCCGCGTACCCGGCCACCGACGCCCGCCCGATCTACGCCAAGCCGGTCCCGGCGGCCGACGGTTCGCTGAGCGTCGAGCAGAACTACACGCGAGTCGGCACGGACCAGGTTGACCAGCTCTTCGACGAGGCCATCGCCACCCTCGACGAGTCCAAGACCCGCTCCCTGATCCGCAAGGCGGACGCCCGCATCTGGGCCGCCGCCGGGTCCATTCCCCTCTACCAGCGGCCCCAGCTGGTAGCGGCACGGAAGAACCTGGCGAACGTGGGGGCGTTCGGCTTCCAGACGCCGGTGTACGAGGACATGGGGTTCTTGAAGAAGGGGGCGAAGACGTCGGCGAGCCCGGCGTCGCGGGAGTGAGCTGTCGGGCTCATGTCACCTCTGGGCTAGCTCAAATGCCTACCGCTCCCGTTCTTGTGCCGTGACGATGGTCACGACCCCGATCGCCGCTCGGTGATCGGACCACGAGGAACCGGGGGAGAGCGTCATGGGCATGCGCGTCATGGCAGGTCGGAATTCGGCGGCGGCAGGGCTGGCCGCGGTGGCGTTGGTGGTGGGGCTGACGGCCTGTACCGGGGACGAGAAGGACGAGCCCAAGAGCAGCGGCAAGAGCGACAAGGCCGCGGTGAAGGCGTGCGCCGATGGCACCTTCACCTGGACCGGCGTCAAGAAGACGGAGAAGCTGACCGGCGTCTCCCAGATCGAGTCGGTGGGCGCCGGCGGTGGCAAGCTGACAGAGCGGCTGGAGCGGGTCTACACACCGCGGCCGTCGGTGGAGACCACGGGGCCGGCCATCTCCTCGGGGGAGGTTCTCTTCTCGCTGGGCAAGAAGATCGGCGAGATCCAGTCCGACGCCCGCACGCTGGCGGAGGCGGAGGCGGAAGGCGACACGAGCAGCTTCACCGACGTGAACGTCAAGGCGCCGGACATCAACGATGGCTCCACCGAGGTCGACGGTGCCGGAGAGTTCGTCGAATTCGCTGGGGTACGGGAGGTGGCAGGCGACTTCAGCTACGCCTGCCCGGACGGCAAGACCACCACGGGGCACGCGCGGACCTGGCAGATCGACATCACCGGCGTACTCCAGTGCGACGAGGAGGTGGACGGCTCCGACCTTGCCCTCCAAGCCGCCCGGCACTCCTGTGAAGAGGGATCGGCTGCCACCGAGAGCGCCTGATCAACCCCTCCGAGGCCCGTGCCGCACGGCCCCGGAAGCCGCTCTCCCCGCGGCCCCGTACCATGGGGTGAGGCCGTGGCATGTTCCGCCCGGCAGGGCCCGCGTAACACAGGCGTACGCAGCAGGGCCGTCCTCACACTCCGGGAGAACGCCGCAATATGGCCACGCGCCACGACATCCGCAACGTCGCCATCGTCGCCCACGTCGACCACGGCAAGACGACCATCGTCGACGGCATGCTGAAGCAGGCCGGTGCCTTCGCCGCCCACCAGCTCGACTCCGTCGACGACCGCATGATGGACTCGAACGACCTGGAGCGTGAGAAGGGCATCACGATCCTCGCCAAGAACACGGCGGTGAAGTACCACCCGAAGGACGGGGGGGACGTCATCACCATCAACATTATCGACACCCCCGGCCACGCCGACTTCGGCGGTGAGGTCGAGCGCGGTCTGTCCATGGTCGATGGTGTCGTGCTGCTCGTCGACGCCTCCGAGGGCCCGCTCCCGCAGACTCGCTTCGTGCTGCGCAAGGCGCTGCAGGCCCGGCTGCCCGTCATCCTGTGCATCAACAAGACGGACCGCCCCGACGCCCGGATCGACGAGGTCGTCAACGAGACGTACGACCTGTTCCTCGACCTGGACGCCGACGAGGAGCAGATCGAGTTCCCCATCGTCTACGCGTGCGGCCGGGACGGCGTCGCCTCCCTCACCAAGCCCGACAACGGCACGGTCCCGTCCGACTCCACCAGCCTGGAGCCGTTCTTCTCGACCATCCTGGAGCACATCCCGGCGCCGACGTACGACGAGACGGCCCCGCTCCAGGCGCACGTCACCAACCTGGACGCCGACAACTTCCTCGGCCGTATCGCGCTGCTGCGCGTGCAGCAGGGCGAGCTGAAGAAGGGCCAGACGGTCGCGTGGATGAAGCGCGACGGGTCCGTCACCAACGTCCGCATCTCCGAGCTGATGATGACCGAGGCGCTCACCCGCAAGCCCGCCGAGAAGGCCGGCCCCGGTGACATCTGCGCCGTGGCCGGTATCCCGGACATCATGATCGGCGAGACCCTGGCCGACCCGGAGAACCCGGTCGCGCTGCCGCTGATCACGGTCGACGAGCCTGCCATCTCCATGGTCATCGGTACGAACACCTCCCCGCTGGTCGGCCGCGGCGGCACCGGCAAGGGCGCCGACGCCAAGGCGGCCGTCAAGGACCGCAAGGTCACCGCCCGCCAGGTCAAGGACCGCCTCGACCGCGAGCTGATCGGTAACGTGTCGCTGCGCGTGCTGGAGACCGAGCGCCCCGACGCCTGGGAGGTGCAGGGCCGCGGTGAGCTGGCGCTGGCCATCCTGGTCGAGCAGATGCGCCGCGAGGGCTTCGAGCTGACCATCGGCAAGCCGCAGGTCGTCACCAAGGAGATCGACGGCAAGACGTACGAGCCGGTCGAGCGCATGACGATCGACGTGCCCGAGGAGCACATGGGCGCCGTCACCCAGCTCATGGGTGTCCGCAAGGGCCGGATGGACAACATGTCCAACCACGGCTCGGGCTGGGTCCGCATGGAGTTCGTGGTGCCGTCGCGCGGTCTCATCGGCTTCCGTACGGAGTTCCTCACCCAGACCCGCGGTACGGGCATCGGGCACTCCATCCACGAGGGCTTCGAGCCCTGGTTCGGTGCGCTGCAGACCCGTAACAACGGCTCGCTCGTCGCCGACCGCTCCGGCGCCGTCACCGCGTTCGCGATGACCAACCTCCAGGAGCGCGGTGTGCTGTTCGTGGAGCCCGGCACCGAGGTGTACGAGGGCATGATCGTCGGTGAGAACTCCCGTTCCGACGACATGGACGTCAACATCACCAAGGAGAAGAAGCTGACGAACATGCGGTCCTCGACCGCCGACGTCGCCGAATCCATCGTCCCGCCCCGCAAGCTCTCCCTGGAGCAGTCCCTGGAGTTCTGCCGCGACGACGAGTGCGTCGAGGTGACCCCGGAGGCGGTGCGCATCCGCAAGGTCAACCTGGACGCGCGCGAGCGTGCGCGCGCGGCGAGCCGGGCGAAGCACGGCTGATCGCAGGACAGACGGGAACAGTCTGGCCGCTCCGCCTTCCGCGGAGCGGCCAGACTGCTTTTCTGCTACCCCACCTTCGTCGACTCGTACGCCGTGCCGTCCGGTGCCAGGCACAGGTACCAGCTCCGATAAGAGCCCTCGACCGGGCGGATCAAGAACTCGTCGCTGTTGAAGTCGTCGTTGTACAGGGATTCTCGGAGCACCACAGTGGTCGTGCCGTCCTTCCAGGTGCACGTGACGCGCTGGGCGGACCTCGCGACGTTACCGATCACCAGCCGGTCGAAGAGCGAGTCGGACGGATCGGACGGTGTCGTGAGCACCTCGAATTCCTTGCCTGACAGGGTGGTTTCCTCCTCGGACGACATCGCCAGCTTCGTTCTCGGATCGGCGTCTCCCAGCGTGAACTGTACGAACGTCCAGTGTTTGCCGATCAGTTCGGAGGCCTGACGGAGATCCGTGGGGCGCTCTCCGCGCGCGGCCATCGCCGCCAACTGCTCCCGGGCCTCCGCTTCGTCGTGAGGCGCCTTCCACACGTCGACGACCACCTGCCAATACTGTCCCTTGAAGGTGCCGACCGCCAGAAGGGTCTGTCGCGGCGTTGGTACATTCCGCACCGCGGTCGCCGACGGCTGCGTGGCCGCCGGTGCCCCCCGGTTCCCGTCCCCGCCCTGAAGCCCAGCCACCGCCAGCGTCCCCGTCGACCCGGCGATCACCACCGCCGCGGCCGCCGCCACCGCCCACCGGCGCGTCCTGCGCCGGCGGCCGCCGCGTACCACCGCCTGCACCGGCGCCATGCCGATCTCGACCTCGTCGGCGGCGTCCGCGAGGAGGAGGGCGATGTCCCTGTGTGTCACGTCGTGGTTCTCCTGGCCTGCGTTCATCACTTCCGCCCTCCCGTCGTCACCATTTCGTCCAGCCCCGGTATGGCGCGGAGCTTCGCGATGCCCTTGGCCGCGTTGCTCTTCACCGCGCCCACCGAGCAACCCATCGCCTGCGCCGTCTGGGTTTCGGTCAGGTCCTCCCAGTAGCGCAGGACCACCGCCTGCCGCTGCCGGGGCGGCAGTTGGGCGAGGGCCTTGAGCAGGGCGCTGCGGCTGTCCGCCCGGGCCATCTGGTCGCCGGGGTCGGGCCGTTCGTGGGCGAGGCCGGAGTCGTCCTTGGGCGACAGGAACTCCTTGAGACGTCTGCGATGTCTGCGCGCGTGCGTGTTGATGAGCACGCGCCGTACGTACGCCTCCGGTGCGTCCGCCGAGCTGACGCGGCGCCATGCCACGTACACCTTTTCCAGCGTGGACTGAACGAGGTCCTCCGCGGCATGCTGCTCTCCGGAGAGGAGAAAGGCCGTACGCAGCAAGCCTGGCCAGCAGCCGATGACGAAGCTCTGGAACTCCTCGTCCCGAGCTCGCTTCTGATCCCCCATGGGCACCTCCTTGATGAGCAACTGAGTCCATGGGCACGCGGAACCGTTGCCTCGCCCCGGATACGCGGATGGCCCGGGCGCTCCATCGAGGGAGCGCCCGGGCCATCCATCGGCTTTGGGGCTTGGTTCACGGGTGGGGCCGGTTCATCCGGCTCTCACGCGGCCTTCCTGGCGCACGGGCGTGCGCTCGAACGGCCCTCGGACCCCGTGGCATGTGCGGCGGAAGGAGATCAGACGTTCTCGCGCTTCCACACGTTGTCCTGGCTGCCCGAGTACGGCACGTGAACCTTCTTGGTCCACTGCGTCTTGTACTTGCACAGACCGGTGTGGAAGTACTTCTTGGTCACCGTGAACTTGCTGTGCCGGTGGAACATGCGGATGCGCTGGGTCTTGCCCTTGGCGATCTCCAGCGAGTACCGCCAGGTCTTCGACTTGGACCAGGTCTTGGTGTGGTTGATCGAGACCTTGCTGTTGAGCTTGCCGACGATCAGGTTGATTTCCCCGCCGATCTCGGTGGCCCCACCCCAGGACGAGGTCGCCGTCTTGTTCTCCTCGTAGGTGATGGTCCCCGGGCCCTGGATGGCGGCGCTCACCAGGTTGGTCTACTTGTCGATGCGCTTGATGTTCGTGATGTTGTAGACCGGCTTCTCCGGCGCGCACGCGGCGTAGCTCGGTGCGGCCGCGGCGACCATGCCGGACCCGGCCAGCGCAAGGGTGAGGACCCCGCTGGTAACTCTTCTCACGAATGCTCCCCGTTTTCGGTGCCCCGGTGGGGCACGTCTGTTTGGTCGTTCGATGCGGCGCCAAGCGCGCACGGGGATGTCCGAGGAGCGGGCGGCATGACGACACCGCGCCGCCCAGTCGGCGTCTCCCCCGTGAAGACCGCCTCCTGGCTGGTTGCGGTGATGAGTCAATCGCCAAGGTGGCTGAGAATCAACCAAGTTGAGGAATCCTTGAGGTGTTCCTGCCAGTCAATGCCGCATTTCATCCGTGATCGGCTTTGCTGTGAATTTGACTGTTTGGTGGATATTCAAGGGGGTGTGGGGGTCGGTGTGGGGCGAGAATCGCCCGGTAAGGGAAAACCCTTCGTCGTGGTCCGGGGGGCTCCCCGGTCGGCTGATCCGCACTACTCTGACTGCCGTTGCCTGTTTCTCAGTGGGCTCACAGCGTGTCCGGCCGCCTGGCGGCGTGACGCCGTGATCGAGCCGGGGGCGGGCGGTGCGGGCTCGTCTCTCGACGGCCTTGCCATCCGGGTGTCGCCCCTATCGCGCGACCGCGTGGATCCGCAACTCATTTTTCTTCCGAGAGCGTCCGGAATGCGGACAGTCGGCTCCGATACGTGTGTAACAAGTCCGTTTCGCAGGCATCTCTCACCAAACCCTTTGTCCGGTTTTTGGAAGAAGTAGGCGCGAGGTGTGATCGAACCGAGACCTTGTTGATGTGGTTCGGCGTTGGTCCATGGCAGATAGTTAGGCGCGTAGAGCTCGGGTCAATGGGTCACGCGCGGTGGGGAGCGCCGACTCACGAGCACACTGGGGCACTCGAATCCTCGACGCCAAAAGTGGCGTCGTTGTGTCTTGTGCCCCCTCTTGCAGTGAACAAGTGGACTCATGAGGAGGAACCCATGCGTGGTGCCAGGAGCGCCAAGTGGGTCGCGGGGGCAGTCGTCGTCGCGCTTTCTGCGACTGCCTGTGGTGGCGGTGGCAGCTCGAACGACGGCAAGAACGACGGCATCGTGTCGATGGAGATCGGTGAGCCGCAGCACGGCCTCATCCCGTCGAACACGTACGAGACCGAAGGCGGCGAGGTCATCGCCGCGCTGTTCACCGGCCTCACCCAGCTGAACGCGAACAACGAGGTCGAGAACGACCTCGCCGCGTCCATCGAGTCCCCGGACGCCAAGGTCTGGACGATCAAGCTGAAGGACGGCTACACCTTCCACAATGGTGAGAAGGTCACGGCGCAGTCCTTCATCGACGCCTGGAACTACGGCGCCAACCAGGACAACGCGCAGGAGACCAACCCTCTCTTCTCCCACATCGCTGGTTACGCGGACCTCAACCCGGGCCCGGAGAAGAAGGTCGCGACGAAGGAGATGTCCGGCCTCAAGGCCGTTGACGACCTGACGCTCGAAGTGACCCTGGACGCGCCCTTCTCGGCCTTCCCGACCCAGCTGTCCTTCGCCGGCTTCGCCCCGCTGCCCAAGGTCTTCTTCGACGACCCGAAGGCCTTCGAAGAGGCGCCGATCGGCAACGGCCCCTTCAAGATGGACGGCAAGTTCGAGCACAACGACCACATCAGCGTGGTCAAGTACGACAAGCACCCGAACGCCAAGAGCATCGAGGTCAAGGGCGTCAACTTCAAGATCTACTCGAACGCCGACACCTCCTACAAGGACCTCGTCGCGGGCAACCTGGACATCCAGGACACCATTCCGACCTCGGGTCTGGCCACCGCCAAGACGGACCTGAGCGACCGCTACATCGAGGAGTCGGACTCGGGCGTCGGCTACATCGGCTTCCCGCTGGCGTACAACAAGAGCTTCCAGGACGTGAAGCTGCGCAAGGCGATCTCGATGGCGATCGACCGGAAGGCGATCTCCGAGAAGATCTTCCTCAACGCGCGTATGCCGGCCGACGACTTCATCAGCCCGATCATCCCCGGCTACCGCGAGGGTGTTTGCGGCGACGCCTGCACGCTGAACCCCACCGAGGCCAAGAAGCTCTACAAGGAGAGCGCGGGCCTGCCGAACGACACCCTCGAGCTGAGCTACAACGCCGACGGTGACCACAAGGCCTGGATCGAGGCCGTGGCCAACCAGGTCCAGCAGAACCTCGGCATCAAGGTCACGGTCAAGCCGTACGAGCAGTTCCAGGGCATCCTGAACGACCTCGGCGACAAGAAGCTCCAGGCCGGCTTCCGCATGGGCTGGAACATGGACTACCCGCACATGGAGAACTACCTCGCGCCGATCTTCACGAAGAAGGCGATCGAGAACGGCTCCAACTACGCCGGGTACGTCAACGAGGACTTCGAGAAGCTGGTCAAGAAGGCCGACGAAGAGCCGGACGCCGCCAAGGCGCAGAAGCTGTACCAGCAGGCCGACGACATCCTCCTGCAGGAACTGCCGTACATCCCGGTCTACTTCTACAAGCTGAACGCCGGCTACAGCGACAAGATCAAGAGCCTGAAGATCGCCGGTGGTGAAGTCCTGTGGGACACGGTGAAGCTCTCCTAACGAGCAACCAGCCTTCATAGCGGGCTGAAGGGTGGACGGGGGAAGGCGGAAAGCGCGCCTTTCCCTGTCCACCCTGTCTGCCGTCCGTCGTCCGTCAGCCACCCCCCTCCGGCTTCGGGCGAACAGAACCCCCAGGAGAACCAATGGGCCGATTCGTCGCGCGCCGACTCCTTCAGGCGATCCCTGTCCTGATCGGCGCCACATTCTTGATCTTCTGCCTGGTCTTCGCCTTGCCCGGCGACCCGATCCAGGCACTGGCCGGTGACAAGCGCGCCGACCCCAACATCGCGGCGATGCTGCGCGAGCAGTACCACCTCAACAAGCCGCTCTACATGCAGTATCTGCACTACATGGGCGGCATCTTCACCGGTGACCTCGGCGAGACGTACACGGGACGGCAGGTCTCGGAGATCGTCTCTGAGCGCTTCCCGGTCACTCTCCAACTCGCCCTGACCGCCTTCGGGATCGAGGCCGTCATCGGTGTGCTCGCCGGTGCCATGGCGGCGCTGCGCAAGGGCAAGTTCCTCGACAACGTGGTGCTGATCAGCACGCTGGTCCTGGTGTCGCTGCCGGTGTTCGTACTCGGTTCGGTTCTCCAGCTGCAGCTCGGCGTGGAGTGGAAGCTCACCCCGGTCGCCGGTGTGCAGGACGGGTGGCCCACCAGCTACATTCTGCCGGGCATCGTGCTCGCCTCGACCTCGATGGCGTACATCGCCCGTCTGATGCGGACCAGCCTGATGGAGGCGGTGCGTGCCGACTACGTTCGCACCGCGGTGGCCAAGGGCCTGCCGCAGAGCAGGGTCATCGGCTTCCACGCCATGCGCAACTCGCTGATCCCCGTGGTCACGTTTCTGGGCATGGACCTCGGAGCTCTGATGGGCGGCGCGATCATCACGGAGCGCGTCTTCAACCTCCCTGGAATCGGGCAGCAGTTGGCTCAGTCGGTCTATCTGCGTGAGCAGCCGGTGGTCGTGGGTCTGGTCACCCTCCTTGTGCTCATCTATCTGGTGGCCAACCTTGTCGTAGACGTTCTGTACGCCGTGCTCGACCCGAGGATCCGCTATGCCTGACAAAACCATCACGAAGGCGCCTGCCGTCGACGGGGCGGTCCCTCCGGTCGCTTCGACGGAGCTGGCCGAAGGCGAGACGAAGGCCCGCGAGGCGAGCCTGATGAAGGACGCCTTCCACGACCTGGTACGGCGACCGCTGTTCATCGTGGCCGCGCTGGTCATTCTGGCGTTGTTGGTGATCGCCGTCGCGCCCGGCCTGTTCACGTCCCGCAGCCCGTTCTCGGACGGCTTCTGCAATCTTCAGCACTCGCTGGAGAAGCCCGGCTCCGGACACGCCTTCGGCTACGACCTCCAGGGCTGTGACATCTACACCCGTACCGTCTGGGGCACCCGCAACTCGATCATCGTCGGTGTGGTGACCAGCGTCCTCACCACGTTGGTGGGCGGCGTGCTCGGCATCATCGCCGGGTTGCGCGGCGGCTGGCTCGACAGCGTGCTGTCCCGGGTGACAGAGGTGTTCTTCGCCATCCCGCTGCTCATCGGTGCCCTGCTGGTGATGGCCATCTTCCAGGCCGGCAACGTATGGACCGTCGCGCTGGTCATGGCTGCTGTGGGTTGGCCCCAGGTGTACCGCATCATGCGTGGCGCCGTCATCGCCAACAAGCACAACGACTACGTCACGGCGGCCAAGGCGCTGGGGGCGGGCACTTTCCGTATCGCCTTCCGGCATGTGCTGCCCAACGCGCTGGCGCCGGTCATCGTCATCACCACGATGAACCTCGGTGTCTACATCGCGGCCGAGGCGGCCCTGTCCTACCTGGGTGTCGGTGTGCAGTCGCCCGAAATCTCCTGGGGCCTGATGATCAGTGACGCACAGGATCGTTTCCTGACGTCGCCGCACGCCCTGCTCTTCCCGTCGGCCGCGCTGAGCATCACCGTGCTCGCGTTCATCATGCTCGGCGACGCGGTGCGCGACGCCCTCGACCCCAAGCTGCGCTGAGGAGGGCGTACCTGATGACGATCATCGACAAAACCGCGGACGTTCCCGCGCCGCGCTCCTCCGGGGACGACGGCGGTCCGCTCCTCGAAGTCCGGGACCTGCACGTCGAGTTCCACACCCGGGAAGGCGTCGCCAAGGCCGTCAACGGCGTCAACTACTCGGTGAGCGCGGGCGAGACGCTCGCCGTGCTCGGCGAGTCCGGCTCCGGGAAGTCCGTGACCGCGCAGGCGATCATGGGCATCCTCGACATGCCGCCCGGCCGTATCCCCAAGGGCGAGATCCTGTTCCGCGGCGAGGACATGCTGAAGATGTCCGCCGAGGAGCGCCGGAAGATCCGTGGCGCCAAGATCGCCATGATCTTCCAGGACGCGCTCTCCTCGCTCAACCCGGTGCTGAGCGTCGGCTACCAGCTCGGCGAGATGTTCCGCGTCCACCAGGGCCTGTCCAAGAAGGAGGCCAAGGCCAAGGCCGTCGAGCTGATGGACCGGGTGAAGATCCCGGCGGCGGCCGCCCGCGTGGGCGACTACCCGCACCAGTTCTCCGGCGGTATGCGCCAGCGCATCATGATCGCCATGGCGCTGGCCCTGGAGCCCGACCTGATCATCGCCGACGAGCCCACCACGGCCCTCGACGTGACGGTCCAGGCCCAGGTGATGGACCTGCTCGCGGAGCTTCAGCGCGAGTACAACATGGGCCTGATCCTGATCACCCACGACCTGGGTGTGGTCGCCGACGTCGCCGACAAGATCGCGGTGATGTACGCGGGCCGGATCGTGGAGTCCGCCCCGGTGCACGACATCTACAAGAGCCCCGCGCACCCGTACACCCGAGGTCTGCTGGACTCGATCCCGCGCCTGGACCAGAAGGGCCAGGAGCTGTACGCGATCAAGGGTCTGCCGCCCAACCTCACCCGTGTTCCGTCGGGCTGCGCCTTCAACCCGCGCTGCCCCAAGGCGGAGGACATCTGCCGTACGGAGATCCCGCCGCTGGCCCAGGTCACCGACCGGGACGGGGCGGAGCTCGCAGGCCGCGGCAGCGCATGCCACTTCTGGAAGGAGACGATCCATGGCTGAGCTCAGCAAGACGGACGAGCCGCAGGACGCCACGCCGAACGTCTCCGACGTCGAGGTCGTCGACGCGCACTCCGAGGCGGAGGCCGTAGCCGCCATCGAAGCGCCCGTCGAGCGCGGTGAGCCGATCCTCCAGGTGCGCAACCTGGTGAAACACTTCCCGCTCACCCAGGGCATCCTGTTCAAGAAGCAGGTCGGCGCCGTCAAGGCCGTCGACGGAGTCTCCTTCGACCTGTACCAGGGCGAGACCCTCGGCATCGTCGGCGAGTCCGGCTGCGGCAAGTCGACGGTCGCCAAGCTGCTGATGACCCTGGAGAAGGCGACCGCGGGCGAGGTCTTCTACAAGGGCCAGGACATCACCAAGCTCTCCGGCAAGGCCCTCAAAGCCGTCCGCCGGAACATCCAGATGGTGTTCCAGGACCCCTACACCTCGCTCAACCCCCGTATGACGGTGGGCGACATCATCGGGGAGCCCTTCGAGATCCACCCGGAGGTGGCGCCGAAGGGCGACCGCCGCCGGAAGGTCCAGGAGCTGCTGGACGTCGTCGGCCTCAACCCGGAGTACATCAACCGGTACCCGCACCAGTTCTCCGGCGGTCAGCGCCAGCGCATCGGCATCGCCCGCGGCCTCGCGCTCAACCCCGAGATCATCATCTGCGACGAGCCGGTGTCCGCCCTGGACGTGTCGGTGCAGGCCCAGGTCATCAACCTGATGGAGCGGCTGCAGAACGAGTTCAACCTCTCGTACCTCTTCATCGCGCACGACCTGTCGATCGTCCGGCACATCTCCGACCGGGTCGGTGTGATGTACCTCGGCAAGATGGCCGAGATCGGCACCGACGTGCAGATCTACGACCACCCGACGCACCCCTACACCCAGGCACTGCTCTCCGCCGTGCCCGTCCCGGACCCGGAGGCCCGGATGGGCCGGGAGCGGATCATCCTCACCGGTGACGTGCCCTCCCCGGCCAACCCGCCGTCCGGCTGCCGCTTCCGCACCCGTTGCTGGAAGGCCCAGGACAAGTGTGCCGAGGAGGTCCCGCTGCTCGCGATTCCCGAGCGTTTCCAGGGCGAGGACACCCCAGCGGCGCACGAGTCGGCGTGCCACTTCGCGGAGGAGAAGGACGTGGTGCACGCGGCCTGATCTACGCGAGTACGCGGTATGTCATTTCGTTCCCGGCATCGGCTTCCGGCGCCGGGAACGGGTGTTTTCCGCGGTGGACGCTCATATGTAATGGCCCGGCGTCCCCCTGGACGCCGGGCCATTACGTCTTTTCACTCACTTGTCCTTGTCACGGCCGGCGCAGCGCGGCTGACGGAACCGTCGTCGAGTGCCTTTACTTGTATTGCAGGCGCCAGACGTTGGAGTCCTTCTTGACCGGAGCGGTGATCCACTTCGTCCACTTCCACGACGTCTTGCAGGCGCCGCCCGAGGAGGCGACGATGACCCACTTCCTGACCTTGAACTTCTTGGACTCGTGGGTCAGGATCGCCCGGACCTTGGTCTTGCCCGCCTTGTTCTTCGGCCAGAACGTGTAGTTCCAGCTTTGGGTCTTCGACCACTGCTTACCGACAGTGATGCTGGCCGATGTCTTGGCCTTGGCGAAGATGGCCCCGACCTCGGCTTCGACGCCCACGGTGCCGCTGGCGTGCACGGTGCCCGTCTTGGTCTTGGTGTAGGAGATCGAGTGCTTGATCGTGTCGTCGACCCAGTCGCTGTAGATGTTGGTTCCCTTGTACAACGTCGACACGTTGCTGATCTTGTAGCCCTTCATGCCCACGTCCGCACAGCCCTGGGCAGCGGCGGAGGCGGGTGCGGCGGAGGCTACGGTGCCGCCGATCAGAAGTGCGGACGCGATGCCCGTACCGATGATGCGATTCATGTCAGGTCAGTTCCCTTCGAGAACCTCAGAGAGCGAATGCTGGGTGTCCGGAGGTCGCGAGAGCGGTAACTCGCACGGCGGTGTGGCGCTCTCGCGGCTGTGCCGGGACGTGCGGAGGCGCACCCTGGACCGTCGCCGCTGGTGCGAAAGATGAGGCTGCTGGAAATGAGTCAGCGTGTCGGCAATGGCGAAGCGGTCGCCGAAATGCCGGGTGTGAACGTGACTGGACGGTCACAGGAAGCGGAACGTGCCCTCATCGGAATATCCCCCGTTACTGCGTCAAGTGTGCCTGTGGGTAAGGGCGGTTACTCCTGTGATCCCACGAAGCAGTGAGCCGATCATGCTCCTTCTCCTGGAGGGACGCAATTGATCCAAAGGACAACTTGACCTGCGGCGGACCGCATGGATAAGCGGAGCGTAAAGGTGTGGATCACCTGCCGAGCCACGCGCCGCGCCCCTATGGCGCGTCAGCGGCTGTCCTGACCGCTCCCCGCGCCCAGTGACACGCCACCTGCGCCTCCCCGCTCCCGCCCAGCACCTCCGGGTCCACCGTCCGGCATGCCGTCGCCACCCCCGTCCGTTCCGCTTCCCCGCTCGCCAGGATCTGGCAGCGGGCGTGGAAGCGGCAGCCGGAGGGGATGCGGGTGGGGTCCGGGGGTTCGCCGGTGAGGACGACCGGATCACCGGGGGCCTCGGGGAGGACGGACAACAGGGCCCGGGTGTAGGGGTGTCGGGGCTTGGACAGGACTTGTTCGACGTCGCCCGTCTCCACGATGCGGCCCAGGTACATCACCGCGACCCGGTCGGCGATGTTCCAGGCCAGGCCCAGGTCGTGGGTGACCACCAGGGCGGCCAGGCCCAGTTCGGCGCGCAGGCGGAGCAGCAGGGCGAGGATCTCGCCGCGTACGGAGGCGTCGAGGGAGGCCACCGGCTCGTCGGCGACGATGAGTTCGGGTTCCAGGACGAGGGCGCCGGCGATCACCACGCGCTGGCGCTGGCCGCCGGAGAGTTCGTGCGGGTAGCGGAGGAAGAAGCGTTCGGGAGGGCGCAGGCCCGCCTGGGAGAGGGCCCGGGTGACCGCCGCCTGCTCGTCGCCGGCGTACCGGTGGATCCGCAGTCCCTCGGCCACCGCGTCGTACACCGTGTGCCTGGGGTTGAGGGAGCCGCTGGGGTCCTGGAGCACCAGCTGGGCGCGCTTGCGGTAGGCCTTGAGGGCGCTCGCGGAGTACTTCAGGGGCTGCCCGGCGAAGTCGACGCTCCCCGCGGTCGGCCGCACCAGGCCGAGCAGCGAGCGGGCCAGCGTGGTCTTGCCGCAGCCCGACTCGCCGACGAGGGCCACGATCTCCCCGGCGCGGATGTCGAGGTCGACGCCGTCAACGGCCCTGGCGGGCGGCGCGCCGGCGCGGCCGGGGAAGGTGACGTGCAGCCCTGTCGCGCTCAGCAGGGGGGCCGCTGCCGGTGCCGAACTCGGACCCGGACCCGGTGGCGATGTCGTCATGTGCCGCTCCTCGCGTCTTTCGGCGCGCCCACGTGTACGCACGCCGCTCGCCGCTCCCTGCCCGCGTCCCGCAAGACCTGGTCCTCCACGGGGCACGCCTCCAGCGCCACCGGGCACCGCGGATGGAAGGCACACCCGGTGGGCAGTACGGCCGGGTCGGGCGGGTCGCCGGGAAGGCCGCGCGGGGCGAACCGGGAGGCCGGGTCGCCGATGCGGGGGAACGCGGCCGACAGGGCCTTGGCGTACGGGTGCAGGGCGTCCTCGTAGACCTGCCGGGCAGGCCCCTCCTCGACCACGCGGCCCGCGTACATCACGGCGAGCCGGTCGCAGGTGTCGGCGAGGACCGACAGATCGTGGCTGATCATGATGAGACCCAGGTCCTGTTCAGTGACGAGCTGTTCGATCAGCCGCAGGATCTGCGCCTGGATCATCACGTCCAGCGCGGTGGTCGGCTCGTCGGCGATGATCAGCCGCGGGTCGCAGGCCAACGCCATGGCGATCATGACGCGTTGGCGCTGGCCACCGGAGAGTTCGTGCGGATACGCGGATGCCCGGGAGGCGGGCAGGCCGACGTGTTCGAGGAGCTCGCCGACGCGCTTGCGTGCGGCGGCCGCGGTGGTCGCCTTCTTGTGCAGCAGGATCGGTTCCGCGATCTGGTCGCCGACGCGGTGCACGGCGTTCAACGAGTGCATCGCGCCCTGGAAGACGATGGACGCGCCCGCCCACCGGACCGCCCGCACCCGCCCCCATCGCATCGTCAGCACGTTCTCGCCGTCCAGCAGGACCTCCCCGCCGACGCGCGTCCCCGCCGGCAGCAGCCTGAGCAGCGCGAGCGCCAGGGTGGACTTCCCGCAGCCCGACTCGCCCGCGACGCCGAGCTTCCGGCCCGCCGTGAGCGTGAGGTCGACGCCCCGCACCGCGGCCGCGCCGCCCGGGTACGTCACCTCCAGGTTCCGGACCTCCAGCAGCGTCAACGGGCCACCCCCAGCCTTGGGTTGAGGACGGACTCGACGGCCCGGCCGCACAGCGTGAAGGCCAGCGCGACCACGGCGATCGCGATGCCCGGCGGCACCAGGTACCACCAGGCACCGGAGCTCACCGCGCCCGTCTCCCGGGCCTCCTGGAGCAGACCGCCCCACGACACCACCGTCGGATCGCCGAGCCCCAGGAAGGCCAGTGTCGCCTCGGCGAGGATGGAGGAGGAGATCATCAGCGTCGTCTGGGCCAGCACCAGCGGCATCACGTTGGGCAGCACATGCCGGGACATGATGTGCCAGTGGCCGCCGCCGAGCGCCTTCGCCCGCTCGATGTACGGCCGTGACTCCACCGCCAGCGTCTGTGCCCGCACCAGCCGGGCCGTGGTCGGCCAGGACGTCACGCCGATCGCCAGGACGATCGTGCCCAGCGAGCGGGACATGACCGTGGCGAGGGCGATGGCCAGCACCAGCGCCGGCATCACCAGGAACCAGTCCGTGATCCGCATCATCACGGTGGCGTACGCGCCTCGGAAGTGCCCGGCCGTGATCCCGACCAGCGCGCCGATCACCACCGACAGCACCGCCGCCAGCAGTCCGACGAGGAGCGAGACCCGCGAGCCCCACACCAGCAGGCCCAGCAGGTCGCGCCCGAACCGGTCGGTGCCCAGGGGGAATTCACCGCTCGGGTGCTCCATCGGCCGGCCCGGCGCGTCGGACACACCGGCCACGTCGGAGCCGACCGTCAACGGCGCGGTCAGCGCCACCAGCGTAAGGAGGGCGAGTGCGGCCAGCCCCAGGAGTCCGGCCCGGTGCGTGCGGTACTGCTTCCAGAACCGGGCGGCGGAACGGCGCCGACGCTGCCAGGCGAGGGCGCGGGGGCTTCCGGTCTTCGCTGACGTGTCGGTCTCCGCCGCATGGTCGGTCTTCGCTGCCGGGTCGGGCGCTTGGGCCGTGGTTGGGCTGCTCGGGTCCGGTGGGGGACTTGCTTGGGCCGTGGTTGGGCTGCTCGGGTCCGGTGGGGGACTTGCTTCGGCCGTCGTCGGGCCGCTCGGGTCCGGCGGAGGAGTCGTGTCGGTCGTCGTCGGGCCGCTCGGGTCGGGCGGGTCCGGCAGGTCCGCCGGGGGAGTGGCGTCGGTCGTCATCGGCCCACCCGGGGGTCGAGCAGTGGATAGATCAGGTCCGCCAGCGTGTTCATCACGATCACGGCTGCCGCGAAGACGAAGAACAGGCCCTGGACGAGGGGGAGATCGGGCACGCTCAGCGCCTGGTAGAAGAGTCCGCCGAGGCCGGGCCAGGAGAACACGGTCTCGACGAGGATCACACCGGCGACGGTCCGGCCCAGGTTGACGAAGATCAGCGTCACCGTCGGCAGCATCGCGTTCGGCACCGCGTGCCGGCGGCGGACCAGGTCGTCCCGCAGCCCCTTGGCGCGCGCGGTCGTCAGATAGTCGCCGCCCATCTCGTCCAGCAGTGCCGAGCGGGTGACCAGCAGCGTCTGCCCGTACTCGACCGCGACCAGTGTGACCACCGGCAGGACGAGGTGATGGGCCACGTCGACGACGTACGCGAAGCCCTCCTCGCCGCCCGACTCCATGCCGCCGGTCGGGAACAGCCCGGGGATCGGGCCCATGCCCACCGAGAACACGATGATGAGCAGCAGGCCCAGCCAGAACGAGGGGAGCGAGTAGAGGGTCAGCGCCAGGCCCGTGTTCAGCCGGTCGCCGAGCCGTCCGTGGCGCCACGCCGAGCGGGTGCCGAGGAAGACGCCGAGCACGGTGTACAGCACGAAGGCCGTACCGGTGAGCAGCAGGGTGTTCGGCAGCGCCTCGGTGATCTTGTCGACGACGGGCGCCCGGAACTGGTACGACGTGCCGAGATCCCCGGTGAGCGCCTTGCCGCAGTAGTCCGTGAACTGCTCCCACAGCGGCAGGTCGAGCCCGAACTCCCTGCGATAGGTGGCCAGTTGCTCGGCCGACACCTGGCGGCCGCCCGTCATGAACTTGACCGGGTCGCCCGGGATCAGCCGGAAGAGGAAGAAGCTGGTGACGAGCACGGCGAACAGTGACACGGCGGCGCCGGCCAGCTTCCCCGCGACGTACCGCGCATACGTGTACGCGGTGCGCGTCCGCGGCTCACCGGCCGATGGTCCGGCGAGAGCCGGATCACCGGTCGTGGCCTCCGCCGCGGACGCCGCCCTACTCACGGTCCTCGGCGGTCGAACGACGGCGCATCGCGAGGAAGACCCCGGCGCCGACGAGGACCACGACCCCCGCCGCGACGCCGATGAGCACACCGGCGGAACCCGAGCCGTCGGAGGAGTCGCCGGACGCGGCCGCCGGGACCGCCGACCACCAGCTCCAGTAGCCGTCCTGGCCGTAGATGTTGCCCGCGTCCTCGGGCATCGTCGTGATCGACTCGATCTGGTCGGTGCGGTAGGCCTCGACGGCGTTCGGGTACGCCATGACGTTCATGTACCCCGTGTCGTACAGCCGGGACTGGAGCTGCTTGACGAGGTCGGCCCGCTTGTCCGGGTCGTACTCGGCGAGTTGCTTCGCGTACAGGTCGTCGTATTGCTTGTCGCAGATGAAGTTGTCGGTCGCGCCCGTCTCCTCGGGGCTGGCGGGCAGGGCGGCGCAGGTGTGGATCGACAGGACGAAGTCGGGGTCGGGGTTGACGGACCAGCCGTCGAAGGCGAGGTCGTAGGTGCCCGCGAGCCAGGGGTCGGTGACGTTGTCGAGGCAGTTGAGGGTCACGCCGATGCCCAGCTCGCCCCACCACTCCGTGAGGTACTGGCCGACCGCCTTGTCGTTGGGGTCGGTGGCGTGGCACAGGACGCGGTAGTTGATCGGTTTGCCGTCCTTGCCTACCCGTTTGCCGTCGCTGTTCTTCTTGTAGCCCGCCTCGTCGAGGAGTTGGGCCGCCTTCGCGGGGTCGTAGGCGAGTTTCTGGTCGGCCGACGGTTTCCAGAAGTAGTCGGCGAAGCGGGGCGGGATGTACCCCTCGCCCTCGACGGCGTGGCCCTGGAAGACCTTGTCGATGACGGTCTCGCGGTCGACCGCCATGAACAGGGCGTGCCGCACCCGCTCGTCGAGCAGCGAGGGATGACCGTCACCGAAGCGTTCGCCGTCCTTGGAGCGGGCGCCCGGATTGGTGGCGAGGGCGTAGAAGCGGCGGCCGGGAGCGTCGTTGACCTTGATGTTCTTCTGGCCCTTGAGCGCCGCCGACTGAGCGGGTGTCAAATTGTTTACGAACGACACCTCGCCCTTCTGCAGGGCGGCGACGGCCGCGTCGCCGTCCTTGTAGTACTTGAAGAGCAGCTCGTCGAACTTGGGGGCGCCGCGCCAGAAGTTCTTGTTCGGTTCGAGCCGTACGTAGCTGTCGGCCTTGTAGCCGGTGAGGACGAACGGCCCGCTGCCGACGATGGGGAAGGCCTTGTCGTTGTTGAACTCCGAGAAGTCCTCGACCTTCTCCCAGATGTGCTTGGGCACGATCGGTACGTCGAGGGCGGTCATCGTCGCCTGCGGCTTCTTCAGCTGGATGACGAGTTCAGTGGGGCTCGGGGCCGTCACCTTCGCGAAGTTGGTGATGTAGCTGCCGTTCGCCGTGCCGGCGCCGTCGTCGCTCATCATCTTGTTGAACGTCCACGCCACGTCCTCGGCCGTGAGCGGCTCGCCGTCGGACCACTTGGTGCCGGAACGGATCGCGTAGGTCCAGGTGAGCTTGTCGGCGGACGGCGTCCACTTGGTGGCCAGGCCCGGGATCGGATGGGCGTCCTTGACGTCGTAGTTGGTCAGGTTCTCGTACATCAACCGGTGGATGCTCGTACTGACCAGACGGGTCGCCAGGAAGGGACTCAGCGAGTCGACGCTCTGCGCCACCGCCACGGTGAGGACCTTCTTCCCCTCCGCGGCCGCCGCCTGCTGGGGCGCCGGGGAGAGGGGAGTCGCGAGACCGGCCCACAACAACAGGGTGGCGGTGCCGAGCCGGAGCGCACGGGAGCGTCGGCTGCGCCAACTCGAACGTGCTCTACCAGGTGGGGCTGGTGGCTTCATGGGTCGTGACCTCGCGTCATCGCTCGCACAGGGACGGCTGTGTCTATCAGCGGACGTCCGCACACGTCAACGGTGCGTAAAACCCCAAGTGGCCTGGGAAAACAAGGCACTTATGCGAATGTCGCGCACATTGGTCCACACCGGTGAAGCGTCCCTGGCAGAGGGCTGGCAGAGGTGTGCGGAGATCTGGCAGAGGGCTGGCGGCGAGCCGGCGGCATGGCGAATGAAAGCGGCCCGCCGGGGGCATCCCGACGGGCCGCCTTGGCGGGTCCTACTTGTACTCGAGACGCCAGACGTCGTTCGAGCTGCGCTTGGCCGGACCGACGATGGTCTTGCGCCACTTGGTCGTGTACAGGGTCTTGCAGTTACCGTTGATGACCCATGTCTGCTTGTGGACCGAGAACTTCTTGGCCTCGTGGAAGTACCGCATGCGGACTTGCTTCTTGCCCTTCGGCTTCTTGGCCGTCATGGAGTAGTTCCAGCTCTTGGACTTCGACCACTCCTTGCCGATGGTCACGCTGAAGGAGGTGCTCGCCTTGGCGAAGATCACCCCGGCCTCGGCCTCGATGCCGGCGGTGCCGCTGGCGTTCCAGGACGCCGTGTTGTTGTCCTCGTAGCTGACCGTGACCGACTCGGCGCTTCGGAAGTCCATCCAGGTGCTGGCGAGGTTGGTGCCCTTGTACACCGTGGACTTGTTGTAGATGGTGTACTTCGTCCCTCGCTCCGGGGCGCACCCGGCGAAAGCAGGAGCGCTGGTGGCGCCCACCAGGCCGCCGGCCACGACGACAGTAGCGAGAGTGGTGCCAACGAGTCTCTTCATGGAGATTCCTTCGGTGAGTCATGTCCCCGGACATGACGGAACTTGAGCCATGACGCGGCTCCGCGTCGAGTGAGCGTGTGCGCGATCAGCGCCGGGTCCGTCCGGTGCGGGCGGCCTCCACTGGCCGTGCTCCGGTGTCCCGTGGCAGAGGTTTGGGCAGGGCGTTACAGACTTCGCGGTAGAGCTGGGGCCATGTCACAGGCGACGGTGAGTGCGACTGCCCAGGCCGGTTGGGCCGTACACGAAACCGAGAAGAGCAGCCCGCTCACCAGAACCCCCGTTCAGATGGTCAACGCGCCTGCGGAGGCAGCGGTCGAACGAGCCATCCGGAACACCGGGTCAGGTCGGTGTGTCCTGGTGGGACGGCAAGTGGAGTGTGCTGTACCGCAGTTCGTTGACTCATTTATAAGGCCTGGCGGCTGATCTTCGTAGTGTCCAAAAGGGAGGTGCGGGGGGGCGGCGATATTCGTTCGTCACCCGGGCCGACGCAAGGGAGGATCGGTCGCGATGACACAACGCACTGATACGCCTCCCGCCTGGGACGAGCGGACCCAGCTGACCACTTTCCTCGACTACGCCCGGACCACCGCCCTGGCCAAGTGCGAGGGGGTGTCACCGGAGAACGCGCGGAAGGCGCCGCTGCCGGGATCGCCGCTCATGACCCTGTGCGGGCTGATCAGCCACCTCAGATGGGTCGAGTACTACTGGTTCCAGGTGGTGTTCCTCGGAGAGGACATGACCGGACCGCTCGCCGAGGCGACCGACGACGACCCCGACCCGGAGATGCGCACCGCCGTCGACGTGCCACTGCCTCGACTCCTCGCCGAGTACGAGGAGCAGAGCGCCCGTTACCGCGGCCTGGTCGCCGACCACGCCCTGGACACCAAGGCCCGGCGGCCGATCAGGGACGGCCGTCACGTCGACCTCCGCTGGGTGCTGCTCCACCTCCTGGAGGAGACCGCACGGCACAACGGCCACCTCGATGTCGTACGAGAGCTTGTCGACGGGCAGACCGGTATGTGAGCGAGAAGGGGCTGTTCGATCGGGGGTTGGCAACTGTTCGCCGAGGAGTGCACATGAGGCCGCTTTGACTCGGCCGGCGTGCGGGGCCTCCGCTCCACCAGAGAGATGGTCCGGGGCCTCCCCGTCGCCTCTGGCCGAACCCAACTGGCCAGGTCGCGTCAGGGAACTGGCCTCCCGGGCCTCCTGCGGATGGTGGCGCCGGAGCGCGACCCGGTGGAGGAACACCGGGCCCTGGACCAGCTGATGGCGGCCGAGGAGCCCGGCTTCCGTGCCTTCGACGGGGCGGCAGGGCTGCTGCGCGCCCTGCCGCCGGGCCGTCGTCACCTCCAGCCGCGCCGAGCCCACCGTCGCGCGGCTAGTGCCCCGGCAGGCAACGTTCGCCCCGTCGCGACGCCCGGCACGCTCCCCCACTCTCGGCTTCTCCCCCACTCTCGGCTTCGCTCGAGCGGGAGGGGCCCCATGAGCGGGAGGGGCGCCCATGAGCGGGAGGGGCCCCCACCGCCGCACCGGCCGAAAGCCCAAGTACATCCAGTCCATCTACGGGGCCTTCCGGCCGGCACACCGAGAGCACCCACCGGACGCCGCTCCTTGACGGGCAAACGTTGCCTGCCGGGGCACTAGCTCGTACGGGGCTGGTGGTGCCCGAGGTATGCGTCTGCGCCGAGGACGTCTCCGAGGGCAAGCCGTCGCCCGAGGGCTATCTGACCGCCGCCGCCCGACTGGGCGTCGACCCGGTCCGGTGCCTGGTCGTCGAGGACGCCTCGGCGGGCATCGCGGCGGGGCTCGCGGCCGGCTGCACGGTGTACGCGGTGGGCTCCACGCAGGGCCCCGAGGAACTCCGGGACGCGCACAGGTGTTTCGGGTCGCTGGGGGAGGCGGTCGGGGCGGTTCTGCGGGCTGCGGGCGCGGACGAGGACGGGGGCCGAGGGGAAATCGGTGGCGGGCCCGTGGCCGGTGGCGGGACCCTGGGTCGCTGATCTCGGCCTGCCGGGCTGACACGCACGGCTCGCCGACCGGCGGCGCATGACCACCGGCGCGTGACCACCGGCGCGTGACCACCGGCGCGTGACCACCGACGGATGACCACCGACGGATGACCACCGACTCACGACAGCGACTGATGACTACCGACTCACAACGGAGACCCCAGTTGAGCACCGAGCACCCCACCATCCACAGCCTCACCTTCGACTGCACCGGCGACCCGTACGACCTCGGCCTCTTCTGGAGCGAACTGCTCGGCAGGCCGCTGGGTGATGACGACAAGCCCGGTGACCCGGAGGCGCTGATCGAGGACCCGGCCGGGGGCCCGAGGCTGCTGTTCGTCCGTGTGCCCGAGGGCAAGTCGGCGAAGAACCGGCTCCACTTCGACCTGAAGCCGCACGGCCGCACTCGCGCCGAGGAGGTCGCGCGGGCGCTCTCGCTCGGCGCCCGGGTGATCGCCGACCACACCCGGCCCGACGGCGGGGGGTGGGTGCTCATGGCCGACCCCGAGGGCAACGAATTCTGTGTGGAGCGCGGGGAATTGGGCTGACGGCAGCCCCCTCGGACACCGACCCGCCTCGCCCCACCCGTATGGCCCCCCTCCGCACCCGTACGGCTGCACAGGTGTGCGCTATGTGTGGTATCGCCCGATATTCTCCGGTATCGGTATCGGTATCGGTATCCGTATCCGTAGCGGTAACGGAACAGCGCCCCGGCGCTGGAGCACAGCGCACACCTGCGCGTTCACGAGGAGGCACCCCATGCGCGGAGCCACGCACGCCGGATGGGTCGCCTGCGCGGTGGCCGTAGCACTCGCCGCGACCGGCTGTGGTGGAGGGGGCGACGCCGGCGACAGCGGCGCGGTGCTCAGCTCCTCATGGACCGATCCGCAGAACCCGCTGGAGCCGGCCAACACCAACGAGGTACAGGGCGGCAAGGTGCTGGACATGATCTTCCGCGGGCTGAAGCGGTACGACGCGAAGACCGGCGTGGCCGAGGACATGCTCGCCGAGAAGATCGAGACCTCCGACTCGCGGAACTACACCGTCACCGTCAAGGACGGCTGGACCTTCAGCAACGGCGAGAAGGTCACCGCCAGGTCCTTCGTGGACGCCTGGAACTACGGGGCGAGCCTGAGGAACAACCAGAAGAACGCCTACTTCTTCAGTTACATCGAGGGCTACGACAAGGTCCACCCGGAGAAGGGCGAGCAGAGCGCCGAGACGATGTCCGGGCTGAAGGTCGTGGACGACCGGACCTTCACCGTCAGGCTCAGCCAGAAATTCTCGAGCTTCCCCGACACCCTCGGCTACAACGCCTTCGTGCCGTTGCCCCGCGCGTTCTTCGACGACCACGCCGCCTGGCTGGCCAAGCCCGTCGGCAACGGCCCGTACGCCGTGGAGTCGTACACCAAGGGCTCCGAGATGCGCCTGACGAAGTGGGACGCCTACCCGGGTTCGGACGCGGCCCGCAACGGCGGCGTCACTCTCAAGGTCTACACGGACAACAACACGGCCTACACCGACCTGATGGCCGGCAACCTCGACCTCGTCGACGACGTACCGGCCCAGCAGCTGAAGAACGTCCGCAGCGACCTCGGCGACCGCTACCTCAACACCCCGGCCGGCATCATCCAGACCCTGGCCTTCCCCCACTACGACAAGGCCTGGAACAAGCCCGGCTCGGTCAAGGTCCGCAAAGGACTCTCCCGTGCGATCAACCGCCGGCAGATCACTGACACCATCTTCCAGAAGACCCGCACCCCCGCCACCGACTGGACCTCACCCGTGCTCGGCGAGGACGGCGGTTACCAGGAGGGGCTGTGCGGTCAGTGGTGCGAGTACGACGCCGCCGCGG
This sequence comes from Streptomyces capitiformicae, assembly GCF_002214185.1. Classification (NCBI taxonomy): domain Bacteria; kingdom Bacillati; phylum Actinomycetota; class Actinomycetes; order Kitasatosporales; family Streptomycetaceae; genus Streptomyces; species Streptomyces capitiformicae. The sequence continues at coordinate 7,648,458 of NZ_CP022161.1, forward strand.
CGAAGAAGCTGATCGAGGAGGGCGGCGGGCTGCCCGGCGGGCAGGTGAAGATCACGTACAACGCGGACACCGGATCCCACAAGCTGTGGGTGGACGCCGTCTGCAACTCCATCAACAACGCCCTGGGCAACGACCGGGCCTGCGTCGGCAACCCGATCGGCACCTTCGCCGACTTCCGGAGCAAGAGCACGACCCAGAAGCTCTCTGGGCCCTTCCGGGCGGGCTGGCAGATGGACTACCCGCTGACCCAGAACTTCCTCCAGCCGCTCTACTACACGGGCGCCTCCTCCAACGACGGCAAGTGGTCCAACGAGGAGTTCGACAGGCTCGTCGACCAGGCGAACGCCGAGACCGACGTCGCCAAGGCCGTCGAGACCTTCCAGAAGGCCGAGGAGGTCGTCCGGGACAACATGGCGGCCATCCCGCTCTGGTACCAGAACGGCAGCGCCGGCTGGTCCGAGCGGCTGTCGAACGTGGCCCTCAACCCGTTCAGCGTCCCCGTCTACCACGAGATCAAGGTCGGCTGAGCCCGTCATGGGGCGGTACGTCGTCCGGCGCCTGCTGCAGATGGTCCCGGTGTTCATCGGGTCGACCCTGCTGATCTTCCTCATGGTGAACGTGATGGGCGACCCCGTCGCGGGCCTGTGCGGCGACCGGCAGTGCGACCCGGCGACGGCTGCCCAGCTCAGAAAGGAGTTCGGCCTCGACCAGCCCGTGTGGCAGCAGTACCTGACCTACATGGGGAACGTCTTCACCGGAGACTTCGGTACGGCGTTCAACGGCCAGGAAGTCACCGAGTTGATGTCCACGGCCTTCCCGGTCACCATCCGGCTCACCGTCGTGGCGATCCTGTTCGAGGTCGTCATCGGGATCACACTGGGCGTCGTCACCGGCCTGCGCCGTGGCCGCCCCGTGGACACCGGTGTCCTGCTGCTCACCCTCGTCGTCATCTCCGTCCCCACCTTCGTGACCGGACTGCTGCTCCAGCTGCTGCTCGGCGTGGAGTGGGGGTGGATCAGGCCGTCCGTCTCCCCGGCCGCCCCCTTCGACGAGCTGATCCTCCCGGGCCTCGTCCTCGCCTCGGTCTCCCTCGCGTACGTCACCCGCCTGACCCGCACGTCGATCGCGGAGAACCGGCGCTCCGACTACGTCCGTACGGCCATCGCCAAGGGCCTGCCGAGACACCGCGTCGTCACCAGGCACCTTCTGCGCAACTCCCTCATCCCCGTCGTCACCTTCATCGGCGCCGACATCGGCTTCCTCATGGGCGGCGCGATCGTCACCGAGCGGATCTTCAACATCCACGGCGTCGGATACCAGCTCTACCAGGGCATCCTGCGCCAGAACACGCAGACGGTCGTGGGCTTCGTGACGGTCCTCGTCCTCGTCTTCCTCGTCTGCAACCTGGTCGTCGACCTCCTGTACGCCGTACTCGACCCGAGGATCCGCTATGCCTGAGCAGCCGTTGGAGTCCGAGGGGGTGATTGCGGGGACGGGCACCGGCGGGGCGATGGACCTCGCCACGACCGAGGCGGAGACGCTGGAGAAGCCGCCGCCGGCGGCGTCCGGCGGAGAACCGGGCGGCGATACGGAATCCACGGGCAAACCCCGCTCCCTCTGGTCCGACGCCTGGCGCGACCTGCGGCGCAACCCGGTCTTCATCGTCTCGGGCCTGGTGATCCTCTTCCTGGTCGTCATCTCCCTCTGGCCGTCGCTGATCGCCTCCGGCAACCCGCTCAAGTGCGACCTCGCCAAGGCCCAGCAGGGCCCGGAGCCCGGACACCCGTTCGGGTACGACGGTCAGGGCTGCGACGTGTACACCCGTACCGTCTACGGGGCGCGTATCTCGATCGCCGTCGGCGTCTGCGCCACGCTCGGCGTCGCGATCCTCGGCAGCGTGCTCGGCGGGCTCGCCGGGTTCTTCGGCGGGATCTGGGACTCGATCCTCTCCAGGATCACCGACATCTTCTTCGCCATCCCGGTCGTCCTCGGCGGCCTGGTCCTGCTGTCCGTGGTGACCGACAACTCCATCTGGCCGGTGATCGGGTTCATGGTGCTGCTCGGCTGGCCGCAGATCTCCCGCATCGCCCGTGGCTCGGTCATCACCGCCAAGCAGAACGACTACGTTCAGGCCGCCCGCGCGCTCGGCGCGTCCAACTCCCGCATGCTGCTGCGGCACATCACACCGAACGCCGTCGCCCCGGTCATCGTCGTGGCCACCATCGCGCTCGGCACCTACATCGCGCTGGAGGCGACCCTGTCGTACCTCGGCGTCGGCCTGAAACCACCGAGCGTCTCCTGGGGCATCGACATCTCCGCCGCCTCCCCGTACATCCGCAACGCTCCGCATGCGCTGTTGTGGCCCTCGGGAGCCCTGGCGATCACGGTCCTCGCGTTCATCATGCTCGGCGACGCGGTGCGCGACGCCCTGGATCCGAAGCTGAGGTGAGGGTGTGACGGTTGTGTCGAGTGCCCCAAGGGGGCGCGGGGCTGTGTCGATGTGCGGCTCCACCGTGATGGGGGTCCCCTGCTCGCGCGAAGTCGAGAGCGGCGGAGCGACCAGCCACAACGGAGCCGCAGACGATCGACGGCCCTGTCCCGGCACCCCCAGCGGAGCGCGCCGGTGCGCGACGCTCTCGATCCGAAGCTGAGGTGAGGCGGCGCCATGTTGCTCGAAGTGCGTGATCTGCACGTGGAGTTCAGGACGCGGGACGGGGTCGCCAAGGCCGTCAACGGTGTCCACTACGGGGTGGACGAGGGGCAGACGCTCGCCGTGCTCGGCGAGTCCGGTTCCGGCAAGTCGGTCACCGCGCAGGCGATCATGGGCATCCTCGACATGCCGCCGGGGCGGATCACCGGCGGCGAGATCCTCTTCAAGGGCCAGGACCTGCTGCGGCTCAAGGAGGAGAAACGCCGGAAGATCCGCGGCGCCGAGATGGCCATGATCTTCCAGGACGCGCTGTCGTCGTTGAACCCCGTGCTCAGCGTGGGCGACCAGCTCGGCGAGATGTTCGTCGTGCACCGGGGCATGTCGAAGAAGGACGCCCGGGCCAGGGCCGTCGAGCTGATGGACCGGGTCCGCATCCCGGCCGCCAAGGAGCGCGTACGGGACTATCCCCATCAGTTCTCCGGCGGCATGCGCCAGCGCATCATGATCGCCATGGCGCTGGCCCTGGAGCCGGCGCTGATCATCGCCGACGAGCCGACGACGGCGTTGGACGTCACCGTCCAGGCCCAGGTCATGGAGCTCCTCGCCGAGCTCCGACGCGAACTCGACATGGGGCTCATCCTCATCACCCACGACCTCGGCGTGGTCGCGGACGTCGCCGACCGCATCGCCGTGATGTACGCGGGCCGCATCGTGGAGTCCGCCCCCGTCCACGACATCTACAAGGCGCCCGCCCACCCGTACACCCGAGGCCTCCTCGACTCGATCCCGCGCCTGCACCAGAAGGGCCAGGAGCTCTACGCCATCAAGGGCCTGCCGCCCAACCTCATGAACATCCCGCCCGGCTGCGCCTTCAACCCCCGCTGCCCGATGGCCCGGGACGTGTGCCGGACCGATGTTCCCCCGCTGGACGACGTGACCCCGGCGGACGGGACCCGGGTGAGTGCCTGTCACTTCTGGACGGAGTGCCTCCATGGTTGAGCCGATCCTGGAGGTCAGTGGACTGGTCAAGCACTTTCCCCTGACCCAGGGCATTCTGTTGAAGAGGCAGGTCGGCGCCGTCAAGGCCGTTGACGGTGTGGACTTCACGCTCAGCAAAGGGGAGACCCTCGGCATCGTCGGCGAGTCCGGGTGCGGCAAGTCGACCGTCGCCAGGATGCTGGTCAATCTCGAGCGGCCGACGGCCGGATCGATCAAGTACAAGGGCGAGGACATCACCAAGCTCTCCGGCAAGGCCCTCAAGTCCGTCCGCCGGAACATCCAGATGGTCTTCCAGGACCCGTACACCTCCCTCAACCCCCGCATGACCGTGGGCGACATCATCGGAGAGCCGTACGACATCCACCCCGAGGTGGCCCCGAAGGGCGACCGGCGGCGCAAGGTCCAGGAGCTGCTCGACGTGGTCGGGCTCAACCCCGAGTACATCAACCGCTATCCGCACCAGTTCTCCGGCGGCCAGCGTCAACGCATCGGCATCGCCCGCGGGTTGGCGCTCCACCCCGAGATCATCGTCGCCGACGAGCCCGTCTCCGCGCTCGACGTCTCCGTCCAGGCACAGGTGATCAACCTGCTGGAGCGGCTCCAGGGCGAGTTCGGGCTGTCGTACGTCTTCATCGCGCACGACCTGTCGATCGTGCGCCACATCTCCGACCGGGTGGGGGTCATGTACCTCGGCCGCATCGTCGAGATCGGCCGCGACGCCGAGATCTACGACCATCCGACGCACCCCTACACCCAGGCGCTGCTCTCCGCCGTGCCCGTACCGGATCCCGAGGCCCGCGAGCACCGGGAGCGGATCATCCTCTTCGGTGACGTGCCCTCCCCGACGAACATCCCGTCCGGCTGCCGCTTCCGCACCCGCTGCTGGAAGGCGCGGGAGAGGTGCGCGCTGGAGGTACCGCTGCTAGCGGTCCCGGCGGAGTTCCGGCTCACGACCGGGCCTGCGGCCCATGACTCCGCCTGCCATTTCGCCGAGGCTGTATCCATTGAATCGGCGGACGATCATGTGGATGGGGTGGAATAGGCGGACAAACCATCTCCAATCGCGTTAACACGCAGGCAACTTCGCTGACGCGGTTCCGATATACGGACGCGCGAGTCTGAATCACGTACGGCCGTGCGGGTGCCGTAAACGGGCCGGGGCGCGCCATGTCGCCCCGGCCCGTTGCTGTTCTTTGCGCCTAAGCCGGCGCCGCTCTCGCGGACCGGGCTGGTGCTTCGTCGTGGTTTCTCAATTGATGGTTGCGGTGCTCCGTGGAGTGCCGGTGTTCAGCCCAGATTCAAAGAGCGCCGCAGGAAGTCCACCTGGAGCAGCAGCAGGTTCTCCGCGACCTGTTCCTGCGGGGTGATGTGCGTGACCCCGGAGAGCGGGAGCACCTCGTGCGGGCGGCCGGCGGCGAGGAGGGCGGAGGACAGGCGCAGGGCGTGGGCGAACACGACGTTGTCGTCGGCCGTGCCGTGCACGATCATCAGCGGGCGGTGCGGTTCGGCGGGGGCGGACAGCCCCTCGTCCGTCACCAGCGAGCTCTTCGCGTACGTCTCCGGGGCCGCCGCCGGATCGCCCAGGTAGCGCTCCGTGTAGTGCGTGTCGTACAGCCGCCAGTCCGTGACCGGGGCCCCCGCGATGCCCGCGTGGAAGACGTCCGGGCGGCGCAGGACCGCGAGGGCCGCCAGATAGCCGCCGTACGACCAGCCGCGGATCGCCACCCGGGACAGGTCCAGCGGATGCGACTTCGCGAGGTCGTGCAGCGCGTCCACCTGGTCGTCGAGGGAGAGCGTGAAGTCGCCGTCGATCTCCTTCTCCCAGGCGGGGGAGCGGCCGGGGGTGCCGCGCCCATCGGCGACGACCACCGCGAAACCCTGGTCGGCGAACCACTGCGAGGTGAGGTGCGCGTTGTGCGCGGCCAGCACCCGGGGGCCGTGCGGACCACCGTAGGGATCCATGAGGACCGGCAGGGGAGTGTCACCGTCGTACTCCCGTGGCATAAGCAGGGCGCACGGTACGCGGCGTGCGCCCCCCTGTGTGAACCGTACGCGCGGGGACAGACCGGGATCTTCTGCGTACGACGCCACGGTCGCCACTTGCTTGCCGTCCCGCAACACCCGCACCTGGCCCCCCGCCTTGTCGGGGACATGGGAGACCAGCACCGTCACGCCCCCGGAGCGCACCGCCGAGTGCACGCCGGGTTCGTGGGAGACACGCTCCACGCCCAGCTCGTTCACGCGGTAGACGTGCACCTCGCCGGTCTCCGGCTCGGCGGCCGCCTCGCCGGCCGACGCGGAGACCAGCACATTGTCGTCGGAGACGTCCAGGACCGCGCGGACGTGCAACTGCGGTCCGGTCAGCGGGCGTTCGCCGACCGCGAGCACCCGCGCGCCGCCCTCGTCCGCGACACGCACGAGCTGTCCGGAGGGACTCCACGAGGGAACCCCAGGGAAAAGATCAAGCCAATGTGGATCTTCGTCGGCATGCACCATCCGGGTCACCCCCGAGTCCGGGTCCACGGCCAGGAACAGCTGGCTGCGCTGGTCCCTCGCCTGCACCAGGATCAACGGCGCGCCCGCCGCTGACCAGTGCACATGCGCCAGATACGGGTAGCGCGCCCGGTCCCACACCACCTCCGTGCGGGCCCCGGAGAGGTCGGTCACGAAGAGCCGTACGTCCGCGTTGTCGGTTCCGGCCGCCGGATACGCCACCCGCTGCGGCTCACTTCCCGGCTGCGCGGGGTCCGAGATCCACCAGCGGCGCACCGGCGTGTCGTCCACGCGTGACACGAGCAAGCGGTCCGAGTCGGGAGACCACCAGAAACCCCGCGAACGGCCCATCTCCTCGGCCGCGATGAACTCCGCCAGACCGTGCGTGACGTTCTCCGACCCCTCCTCGGTCAGCGCCACATCGCCGCCGCCCTCCGCCTCGACGACCCGCAGGCCACCCCGGGCGACGTACGCGACGTACCGGCCGTCGGGGGAGGGACGGGGGTCGATCACCGGCCCGGGGACGTCGAGTTCACGTGCCGTCCCGGCCCGCAGCTCGGCCACGAAAAGCCGCCCTGACAAGGCGAAAGAGGCCAACTCCACGGCTTCGTCGGTGGCGTAGCCGACGATTCCGGCGCCGCCCTCGCGGCTGCGCTCGCGGCGTGCCCGCTCCTCGGCCGACAACTCCTCGGAGGAGCCGCCGAGCAGCGCGCCCGGGTCGGCGGCGATCCGCTCCCGGCTTTCGCCCGGGGGGATCGCCGTCCCGCTCCGCGCGTCGCCGTCCGGAACGTCCAGCACCCACAGCTTGTTGGCGCGGTCGGTGCCGGACGCGGACCTCAGGAACACCACACGGGAACCGTCGGGAGCGACGGAGAACGCACGCGGCGCGCCGAGGGAGAAACGCTGCGTCCGTGCGTGCCGACGGGGAAAGGACTCGGGCTCGGTCGTCATGCGACGACCATATTGGCCATGCGCCCCCTTGTGCGGCCGTGCGCCGATCGATGCGCGCGTATGGATAGTTATGATCACTACCGCCGGGTGGGTATGAACCTGCTGGCCGCTGTATGGATTTACAAATGCGTCACCCACGTCATGGTTTGACCCGTCCCATCCGCGTCAATCCTGACTACTGCTTCACTCCCCAGGTCCCAGGGAACTTTTTGGAGGTGAGCCGCCGTGGCACTCTCGATTTCGGCGGTGGTGCTGCTGGCGATCATCGTCTTCATCCTGATCAAGAAGTCAGGGCTGAAGGCACCACACGCGATCATCTGCATCCTGCTCGGCTTCTATCTCTCCTCCTCGACCATCGCGCCGACGATCAGCGAGCTGACGAGCAACATCGCGGGCATGATCGGCAGCATCAAGTTCTGACACCTCCGACCACACCCGGGGGCCGTCCCCGCCCTCCCGTGGTCGCCCGTCCCTGTGAATGCCCGTGCCCGCCGTCGACGGGCGCCGGGCGCCTCGTAGGGTGGGCCCATGACGGATCTGCCCTCCCCCGGCCTTAGGCCGGGGGGACCCTCATCTCGCTCCGCTCGCCGACTGCTCCTGGTGCACGCGCACCCGGACGACGAGTCGATCAACAACGGCGCGACCATGGCCAAGTACGCGGCCGAGGGAGCGCGGGTGACGCTGGTGACCTGCACCCTCGGCGAGGAGGGCGAGGTCATCCCGCCCCACCTCGGGCATCTCGCGCCCGACCGTGACGACGCGCTGGGCCCGCACCGGGTGGGTGAGCTGGCCGAGGCCATGAAGGAGCTCGGCGTCACCGACCACCGCTTCCTCGGCGGCCCCGGCCGCTACCGCGACTCCGGGATGATGGGCGTCGAGCAGAACGAGCGGCCCGGCGCCTTCTGGTCCGCCGACCTCGACGAGGCCGCCGCCCACCTCGTCGCCGTGATCCGCGAGGTACGCCCCCAGGTCCTCGTCACCTACGACCCGGGCGGCGGCTACGGCCACCCCGACCACATCCAGGCCCACCGCGTCGCCATGCGCGCCGCCGACCTGACCCCCGACCCGGAGTTCCGCCCCGACCTGGGCCGGCCCTGGGAGATCGCCAAGGTTTACTGGAACCGGATGCCGCGCGGCGTGATCGTGGAGGGCTTCGCCCGGCTGCGCCGCGACCTCGCCGAGCCCGGACGGCTCCCCTTCACCCAGGTCGCCGCCGTCACCGATGTGCCCGGAGTGGTGGACGACTACATCGTCACCACCGAGATCGACGGTACCGACTTCGCGGCAGCGAAGGCCGCGGCGATGCGTGCGCACGCCACCCAGATCGCGGTCGCCGAGCCGTATTTCGCCCTCTCCAACCAGCTCGCGCAGCCTCTTCTGGCCACCGAGTACTACGAGTTGGTGCGCGGCAGACGTGAAGAGGGCAGCCGGGAGAGCGACTTGTTCGAGGGGATCCCCGGTCTGTCCGACGGGGCAACGGGCCTGTCCGACGGGGCAACGGGCCTGTCCGACGGGGCAACGGGCCTGTCCGAGGGGACCACCAGCGCTTCTGACGGCACTCCCGGCACTTCTTTCGAGGTTGCTCAGAACGGAACGGGCCTGTGATGCGTACATATGTGCATGACGAACGAGTGGTGCCCGCGGGCGGTAGCCGAGAGGCGGTCCGGCGATGACGCGGGCGGACCGGCCGACAGGCGGGCAAGGCAGCGCGCTCGCACAGCCGTTGACGATGCCGTCGCTCGGGCGGAGCGCCGCCCATCTGGGGCTCTTCGCGCTGGGAGCCGTGGTCGGAGTGGCCGGTGGGCTGGTCCAACCCGCCTGGTTCCCCGGCGGGTTGCTGCTCGCCCTGCTCGGCGCGGCCGGGCTCTTCCTGGGCGGCGCCCGGGCGATGGGCTCCAGGTCGGGGGCCGTTGCACCGGCCATCGGCTGGATGATCTCCGTCATCCTGCTCACCTCCACCCGGCCGGAAGGCGACTTCATGTTCGCCGCGGGAGCGGGCTCGTATTTCTTCCTGCTCGGCGGCATGGCCGTAGCTGTGATGTGCGCCACGCTTGGATGGGGGCGGCAACCGACCGGACCCCGCGCCCGACTTGGGAAGTGACGTACTACTTCGCCACAGCGCTCAGGTGGGGGTCCCGTGTGGGTTTCCCACTCGGTCGTGGGATAAACGCCGGAAGTGGCCAGTATGGTGGTGCGCGCCGCCGAGCTGCCCGCTGAGTTGAGGTCGTGACGGTCGGCGGAGCAAACCGGGAGAACCTGCCTTGAGTCGTGAAACTGACACTTCGTCCTCCGGGGCCAATGGGCGCGGCAGCACCGCGTACCCGTCGGGGACACCGCCGTACGGCACGCCCATGGCCACCGAGAACGGTGCCGACGCGGCCCGGTCGGGCGCGGGCGAGCGGCCGGACGGACCCAAGACCGAGACCACACTGACGACGCGGGTCCGGATCAACATCCCCGGGTCCCGGCCCATCCCGCCGGTCGTCGTGCGCAAGCCGGTCGGTGACGGCGAGAGCGCCGCGGACGATGCCGGGTCCGAGTCGGAGACCACCGGCACGACGGCCATGCCCGTGCTGACGGACACCCCGGCGCCCGTGCCGGAGCCCTCCCCGGCGGCCGACGACAAGCCGACGAGCGACTGGTTCGCGCCCCGCAAGAGCTCCGCGCCGCCCAAGGGTCCGGGCTCCGGCGCGAGCAATGGCGCCGGGTTCTCCACCGGTACGACGCCGGCACCGGGCCCCGGCGCGCCGAGCGGCCCCGGCACAGGTCCGCTGGGCGGCGGTGCCCGCCCCGGCGGCCCGCGCCCCGGCATGAACGGCGGCCCCCGACCCGGCGGTGTGAACGGTACGAACGGTGCCGGGCTCCCCGGTGCCACCGGCGCCGGCCCGGTGGCTCCCGGCCACGGCGGCGGCACCGGCTCCTTCGACGTGTCGGCCGCGCTCGCCGGCACCAAGCCCGAGCGCGACGAGCTGCCGTACTTCTCGGACACCGACGCCGGACGCGGCCCCTCCGGACCGAACGGTCGCTCCGGCCCGGCGGGCCAGACCAGCGGTCCCGTCACCGGTGACAGCCCGATCGGCTCGCCCGCCGCCCCGAGCAACCCCTTCGGCGGCCCCGGCACCGACTTCTCCGCCCCCGGTGGCGACTACGCCCGCCCCGGTGGCGGCCTCAGCGACGACACCGCGATCCTCACCCCGCAGCGGCCCGCCCCCGAGCCGGGCACCCCGGGCTACGGCGGCCCCGGCCCCGTCGTCGACAACCCCTCCGGGCACACCCTGACCAGCGGCATCCCCGTGGTGCCGCCCGGCGCGCAGGCCGACCGGTTCGGTCCGGGCGGCGCCGACGGCGCGACCCAGCACACCCCGCCGAGGCTGCCCGACCCGGGCCCGCAGCAGAAGCCCGGCCAGGCGAAGAACGCGAAGGCGGCCAAGTCGGCCAAGTCGGCCAAGCCGGCCAAGTCGGCCAAGCCGGCCAAGAAGAAGGGCCGCAGCAAGCTCGGACTGCTCGTCGGCGGTGTGGTCGTCCTCGGCGGCGGTGTCTACGGCGCCGGCCTCCTCCTGAACCACTCCGACGTCCCCAAGGGCACCACCGTGCTCGGTGTCGACATCGGCGGCGGCACCCGCGACGAGGCCGTCAACAAGCTCGACGAGGCCTTCGGTGACAGTGCGACCAAGGCGCTGAAGCTCACGGTCGACGGCGAGACCGTCTCTCTCACGCCCGACCAGGCCGGACTCCAGTTCGACAAGCAGGCCACGGTCAGCGCGGCCGCCGTCAGCGACTACAACCCCGTCTCGGTGGTCGGCGCGCTCTTCGGGCAGAAGCGGGTCGTAGAGCCCGTCATGCCCGTCGACAAGGAGAAGCTCCAGGCCGCCCTCCAGCGCGCCGCGGGCAGCTCCGGCACGGCGAGCGACGGCACCGTCAAGTTCGAGGCCGGCAAGGCGGTCGCCGTCTACGGCAAGGCGGGCAAGGGCATCGACGTCGGCGGCTCCACCTCGGCCGTCGAGGAGGCGTACCGCACCCAGGTCGAGACCGGCAAGGTCGCCGCGGTGAACCTCCCGACCAAGACCCAGGAGCCGTCCGTCGACAAGGCCGAGGTCGACCGGTTCATGAAGGAGTTCGCGGAGCCGGCGATGTCGGCCAACGTCACCGTGCAGACGAAGCCGGCGCAGAGCAGCCCGCTCCCGCTGAGCCCGGAGAACTCCCTGTGGAAGTTCCTCAGGGTCAAGGCCGTCGACGGCAAGCTCGTCGACTCCTACGACGAGAAGGCGCTCAAGGAGCTGTACGGCAGCACCTTCGACGGCGTACTGATCACCCGGGGCAACGGCGAGAAGACGCCGGTCACCGTCGAGGACGTCTACGGCGCCCTACGGCTGGCCCTGCAGAGCACGACGGACCGCACGGCGGTCATCGAGACGAACCCGAATTAGCGCATCGCCCACGAGGGGGCACCCGGCACCCGCCGGGTGCCCCCTCGTCGTATGACAGTCACCCGGCTCAGTTCAACAGAGCCCGAGCCGCGTCGGCCTGCCGCCGTACCTTCTCCGCCGCCGCCGGATCCACCGCCTCCACCACCTCCGCATAAGCCTCCAACTCGGCCGCGCCCCGCAGAAACTCCCCCCGCCGCACCAGCAACCGCGCCCACTCGTACCGCAACCGAGCCGGATGCGCAGGCATCGCCAACGACAACTCCAGCGCCCACAACGCGACATCCGACCGCTCGGGCCGGGCGGCGGCCCACGCCCGCACGTTGTTGAGGATCCGCACCACCACGTCCAACGGGTCCGCGGGGCTCAGCATCGAGGGGTCCAACGGCCCTCCGGTCGCCCCGGCGACAAGCATCTCCGCGTCGCTCCCACTGAGCACCCGCCCGCCGTCGAACGGATCGGCGAGGACCTGCCCCGACAACTCCTCCGGCGGCCCGAACCCCACCACGAAGTGCCCCGGCAACGCGACCCCGTACACCGGAGCCCCCGCCCTCCTGGCCACCTCGATCCACACCACCGACAACAGGATCGGCAGCCCGCGCCGTCGTACGAGCACCTGATGCAGCAGTGACGACTCCAGCCGCTGGTAGTCCGCCGCGGAGCCATGGAACCCGCACCGCTCCCCGAGCAGCTCGTTCAGCGCGTCCGCCCAGGCCCGGGGCCCACCGGGCCGGAACGGCAGCTGCCCGGCAAGCCGGTCCAGCTCGATCTGCGCCGCGTCGATCCCGGCCTCGTCCAGCGCCCCGTCCCCCGCCGCCCCCACCAACAGACACAACGTGGCCAGATCCGGCCGCCCGGCCCGCGCCTCCTCCCCGAACCGCCGCCGCAGCTCAGCGGCCCGCTCCGGCTCCGGAGGAAAGGGCGCGGACATAGCGGGGTAATGCCCCATCACGACGATCCATACGACTCGAACCGGCCACGGGACTCGAACCGGCCGCTCGCGTCCAGCCCTCCCTCGGCCCCCGAGCCACCTTCGGTTCCCTCAGGCCCTCGATAGTGGTGATAAGCGTGATGCGCCGCGAACCCCATCCCCCCGTACAGCGCCCGCGCCCCCACGTTGTCCGTCTCCACCTGCAACCACCCCGCGGAGGCGCCCTCGTCCAGGGCTCGCTGGGCCAGCGCGGCCATCACCGTCGAGGCGAGGCCCTGTCGACGTCGCCCCGGTTCGACCTCCACGGCTGCGAATCCGGCCCACCGCCCGTCCACGACGCATCGCCCGATCGCGGCCGGTCCCTCACCCTCGGCACCCGGGAGCGTCGCGAACCACACCGAGGGGCCGCTTCCCAGCACCTGGAGCGCGACCTCGCTCATGCCCTTGCGCTGGTAGCGGCTCAGCCATGCCTCGTCCGCCGACCGGGACAGCGCCACCCCGGCGGCCTCCCGGTCCCCGACCGGCGCCAGCGGCCCGATCCACAGCTCGGCGGTGACCTCGCGGACCCACCCGCGCTCCTCCACCTGGGCGCACAGCAGCTCCTGCGTGCCTTCGGCGCCGGTGGCGAGCTGCATGTACGGGGGCAGCCCCCGGGCCGCGTACCAGCCGCGTACGGCCGTCAGAGCGTCGTCCAGGGGCATGCCGGGGTCACCGAGAGGCAGCACCGAGTTGGCCCGCCGGGTGAATCCGGAGGCGGCCCGCAGCTCCCACTCACCGAGCCGCTCCCGTTCGACCGGCTGCCAGCCCCGCGCGGCGACCCGGGCCAGTTCCTCGTACGAGGCGGCCGGCCCCCGCCGCCGGGCGGGCTGCGCGGGCACCACCTTCCCGGCCACCAGCGACGACTCCTCGATCCGCACCCGCTGCCCGTCCCGGCGGGTGATCAGCAGCACACCGTCGTCCCATGATGTGAGAACACCAACCGTGTCAGTGAATTTCCCACTGCTGGCGGCATCCGCGGCAACGCGTCGTACGGAGACACGTTTGCCCACGTCAGCAGCGGAGACACGGATCTCGAACCGTCCACCGGCAGAGATTTCCACAGGTCAGTTCACCCCTCCTGTTCGGATCATGCCCAAGAACGGAGATACTAGGTGCGGGCATCGACGACGCCGCGCTCCCGCGCGCCAGGTGGCGGAGCCTGAAGACGGCTCGCCAGCGCCCTATCGAGGAGGAACGACAGCGTGACCTACGTCATCGCGCAGCCTTGTGTCGACGTCAAGGACAAGGCGTGCATCGAGGAGTGCCCGGTCGACTGCATCTACGAGGGCCAGCGGTCCTTGTACATCCACCCGGACGAATGCGTCGACTGTGGTGCCTGCGAGCCGGTCTGCCCGGTCGAGGCGATCTTCTATGAGGACGACACTCCGGAGGAGTGGAAGGACTACTACAAGGCGAACGTCGAGTTCTTCGACGAGCTCGGCTCACCCGGCGGTGCCAGCAAGCTCGGCCTGATCGAGCGTGATCACCCGTTCGTCGCCGCACTGCCGCCGCAGGCCTGAGAGAGCGACGCCGCAGGCCGCCCCGGCCGGCGGCCCGCATCCGCGCCGCCTCGGTCCCGTACGGCCCGATCACCATGATCACCGTACGGGACCGAGGCGTTTGCCGTACGAGCAGTACGTACGGCAAACGCCTCGGACCCCGCGGCCCGCCGGTACCGCGGCGGAACGTACGTACGAGAAAGTGAGCCAGATCCCGTGTCCGCAGTCAGCGATCGCCTTCCCACCTTCCCCTGGGACAAGCTGGAGCCGTACAAGGCGACGGCCGCCGCGCACCCCGGTGGCATCGTCGACCTCTCCGTCGGCACCCCGGTCGACCCGGTGCCCGACCTGATCCAGAAGGCGCTGGTGGCCGCGGCGGACTCGCCGGGTTACCCGACCGTCTGGGGCACGCCCGAGCTGCGCGACGCGATCACCGGCTGGGCCGAGCGCCGCCTCGGCGCCCGCGGGATCACCCACCACCACGTCCTGCCGATCGTCGGCTCCAAGGAACTGGTCGCCTGGCTGCCCACCCAGCTCGGCCTCGGCCCCGGCGACCGGGTCGCGTACCCGCGCCTCGCCTACCCGACGTACGAGGTGGGCGCCCGCCTCGCCCGCGCCGAGCACGAGGTCTACGACGATCCGACTGCCCTGGACCCCACCGGCCTCAGGCTTCTCTGGCTGAACTCGCCCTCGAACCCCACCGGCAAGGTCCTCTCCAAGGCCGAGCTGACCCGGATCGTGGCGTGGGCCCGCGAGCACGGCATCCTCCTCTTCTCCGACGAGTGCTACCTGGAGCTGGGCTGGGAGGCCGACCCCGTCTCCGTTCTCCACCCCGACGTGAACGGCGGCTCGTACGACGGAATCGTCGCGGTCCACTCCCTCTCCAAGCGCTCCAACCTGGCGGGCTACCGGGCGGCCTTCCTGCTCGGCGATCCCGCCGTGCTGAACCCCCTCCTGCAGATCCGCAAGCACGGCGGCATGATGACCTCCGCCCCCACCCAGGCGGCGGTCGTGGCCGCCCTCGGTGACGACGCTCACGTCCGCGAGCAGCGAGACCGCTATGCGGCCCGCCGCACCGCCCTCCGTCAGGCCCTGGAGAACCACGGCTTCCGCATAGAGCACAGCGAAGCCAGCCTCTACCTGTGGGCCACAAGGAACGAGTCCTGCTGGGACACGGTCGCCCACCTCGCCGACCTGGGCATCCTCGTCGCCCCCGGGGACTTCTACGGCGAAGCCGGCGAGTGGTACGTCCGCGTGGCCTTCACGGCGACGGACGAGAGGGTGGCGGCAGCGGTGGAGCGCCTGGCGTAAGCGATAGAGCGCCTGGGGGAGGCCGTAGAGCGCCTGGGTGGCAGAGAGCCTGGGTGGCAGAGAGCCTGGCGTGGCAAGCCGAAAGGGCCCGGGGGAGACCCCGGACCCCTTCACCTTCACCGCGAAACCCGGACGTCAGCCCAGGGGGTTGCTGCCCGGCAGCTGCCCGGCCGGCAGCCCACTCTTCGTGGCGGTCCGGGTCGTGTCACCCAGGACGTCACTGGTGGAGCCGACGGTCTGCCCGGCAGCCT
Organism: Streptomyces capitiformicae; assembly: GCF_002214185.1. Classification (NCBI taxonomy): domain Bacteria; kingdom Bacillati; phylum Actinomycetota; class Actinomycetes; order Kitasatosporales; family Streptomycetaceae; genus Streptomyces; species Streptomyces capitiformicae. The sequence continues at coordinate 7,664,006 of NZ_CP022161.1, forward strand.
TCTGCGCGACGGGCGTCGTCTTCTTGACGGCCTTCCCGCTGGTCTTGACCGCCTTCGCACCGGTCTTGCTCACGGACGGCAGGGTCTCCTTGGCCGCCTTGTTTCCGACACCGCTCGCGACCCCGGTGACGCTCTGCGTCGCGCCTTCAACGGTGCTACCGGCGTTCGCCGCGTCGACGGCGGACAGACCGCCGAGGTTCGGGGTGGCGGGGAGTTCGGGCGCCGCGCTCGCGGAGCCGGCCGCACCGACCACGGAGGCCGCTCCCGCTGCGGTGAGCAGCGCGACACGGGCGATCCGGCGGGTCAGGGGGAGGGACATGGTGCTCCTTTGACGGAAGAGAACGTTGAAGTGTCCGGCCGTTCCCGGGAGTTGACCGTCGAGTCGAGTGGATGTCGAGTCGATCGTTCCGGGCTCGGACGCAGTGACTACCGCTCGAAGGCCGTGAAGGTTGCGGCGACCCGACGTAAAGAGTTGGCAATACGTCGCATTATCGAATGGGGATGAAGGCGGACAAACGCCACCCGGTCCGAAAGTCTGCTGAATCCTTACGGCCCTTTGTTCTCAAGGATTGTCGTGAGACGGGGGTGAGGGTGCGAAAACCTGCGCCCCTCGTCGACACGGTGCGTCGCGCGTACCCCGCACGGGTGAGCCGTGCCCTCTACTGTCCAGTGACGATTCGGACCTCGGCGGGGGAGCCGGCCGCCCCCTCGGCCCGGCGCCACGCGCCGGCCCGGCCCTCGGCGACCCACTCCCGCCCCGCGTACGAGACGCGCTGCACACCGAGCCGGGACGAGTTGGCCACGGCCCAGTGCGCCAACTCCCAGCCGCGCTGCCGGACTTCGTCGGCGTCCCCGGCGTCCGAGACGGGGATGGTGACGGTGCCGGCGACGGGGGAGGCCGTCGGGTCGGGGCTCGTTTGCGCCTGCGCCTGCGGCGAACCACTGGCGGCAGCGTTCGAGGTATCCGAGGAACCCGAGGAACTCGAGGAACCCGAGGAACCCACCACGGCCCCCGCTGTGTCGAACATCTCGTCCATCTCGTCCATCTCGTCCATCTCGTCCATCTCGTCCCCGAAGTCCCGTGCGAGCGCGCTGCGCACCGCCTCGGGACCGCCCGCGTAGGCGGCGGTGGATGTCTCCTGGCGCCCCTCGCAGGTCAGCGTGGCCGCCGCCCGGCCGGTCAGGGCGGCGGCGAGCAGCGCGGCGTCCGGCTCGTGCTTGGCGTACGCCTCCGGGTAGCCGCTGCGCTGCACGCGCTGGGCGGCGACGGTCAGCGGCAGGTCCTCATACCCGTCCACTTTGACCAGATGGTCGTAGAACTCGCCCGCCGCGTACACCGGGTCCTGGATCTGCTTCTCGGTGCCCCAGCCCTGCGACGGCCGCTGCTGGAACAGCCCGAGCGAGTCCCGGTCGCCATGACTGATGTTGTGCAGGGCGGACTCCTGGAGCGCCGTCGCCAGCGCGATGGTCACGGCCCGCTCGGGAAGGTCGCGCGAGGTGCCGACCGCCGAGATCGTCGCCGCGTTGGCCGCCTGCTCGGGCGTGAACTCGTACGACACCCCGTCGTCGGCGCCCGACACGACCACGCACCGCGGTGTGCCGTTGCCCCCGGTCAGGTACTGCATCGTGAGATACGCCCCGAGCGCGAGCAGGACGACGAACGCCGCCGCGAAACGCAGGAAGCAGCCACCGCGACGGCGACGGGAATGAGGAGAAACGGTGTACGGCTCTGACACGCGGTACAAGGTACTGGAGGGTAACGGCCGTCCGTCGGGGGTTGTGGACAGTAGTACGGGAGGTGACCGGATCCGATCGCAGCCACCACCACGGCCCGCCCCAGCCGCTCCACCGCTCGCGGTCCCGCCCGCCTCAGCGCTGGGGCGGCGAGGGCGGTGACGTTGAAGACGAGGCCGCGCCTGGCGGCGGCGGGGCAACCGCCCGCGCGCCACGCGGCCCCAGGCCCCGAGCACCCTCGGCCCCGACGAGCGCGGCCACGGCGGCCACTCGCCGACGAGCTGGGCGCCGATGCCGGCAGCCGGGGCGATTCCTCCCCGGCGGACACGGCCCGCTCCCGCATATGCCGCCGCCCAGCGCCGCGCATGCTGCCTGCCCGCCCGCGCGTATGCCGTCCGCCCGGTCTCGGGCATGCCGTCCGCTTGGTGTCGTGCACGCTGCCCGCCTGCTCCCGCGCATGCCGCGTGCCCGGCCTCGTGCCCTGCACCACCTGCGGACACCCCCTGCCCAGCCCTCGGAGCAGCCGCAGACAGCCCACAACCTAACGAAGCACTACTAGCTGCCTTCCGACTCCGGTCAACTCCCCCTGCCCACGCACGCTACGGTGGACCGACCAGCCGAACTGTTCGGCATCGACCCGCGTTCCACGAGGTGGGGGCACAGCAACGCCATGGCACAGGGCACGGTCCAGGTGACGCACACCGGTACATCGCGGTGGCGGCGCCGCACGGGTGAGTACTCGTCGCTCGCCGCGGCCCTGGAGGCCGCGAGCGACGGCGATGTGCTCATCGTCGCTCCCGGCACGTACCGGGAGAACCTCGTCGTGCAGCGCGGGGTCACGCTGCGCGGCCCGGAGGGCTCGCCCGGCTCGGTACGCATCGCGCCCGTGGACGGGGTCCCGCTGACGGTGTCCGCCTCGGCCGTGGTCCAGGACCTGCATGTGGAGGGCCAGGACGCGGCGGCGCCGGCACTGCTCGTCGAGGACGGTGCGCCCGAGCTCCTGGACCTCAGGATCGTCACCCGTTCCGCGACCGGCATCGAGGTGCGCGGGGACGCCCGCCCGACGGTGCGCCGGTGCACGGTCGACAACCCGGCCGGGATCGGTATCGCCGTGGTGGACGGCGGCGGTGGCGTCTTCGAGGAGTGCGAGGTCGTGGCTGCCGGGCAGGCCGGCGTCGCGGTGCGCGGCGGCGGCCATCCACGTCTCGACCGGTGCCGGGTGCACCACACCTCGGGCTCGGGCCTGACGGCGACCGGCGAGAACTCCGCGCTGGAAGCGGTCGGCTGCGAGGTCTACGAGGTCCGCGGCAGCGGCGTACAGATCACCGGCCGGGCCACGGCACACCTCACCGACTGCGATGTGCACCGTACGACCGCGGACGGTGTCACGCTCGACACGGACGCCGTGCTGACCCTCGCGGACTGCCGCATCCACGACATCCCGGAGAACGCGGTGGACCTCCGCTCGCGCTCCGTGCTCACGCTGACCCGCACGACGGTACGGCAGTTCGGGCGCAACGGACTGTCGGTGTGGGACCCGGGCACCCGCGTGGACGCCAACCAGTGCGAGATCTTCGACAGCACCGGCGACTATCCGGCGGTCTGGGTCAGTGACGGCGCCACGGCCGTGCTGGAGTCCTGCCGGGTGCACGACGTGCCGGACGCGCTGTTCGTGCTCGACCGGGGATCGCGCGCGGACGTCGTCGACAGCGACCTGTCGCAGGTGCGGAACACGGCGGTGTCGGTGAGCGACGGCGCGACGGCACAGCTCGACGACTGCCGGATCCGAGACGCGGCGACGGGCGCCTGGTTCCGCGACCACGGCAGCGGGGGCACGCTCAACGGCTGCACGGTGGACGGCACGCAGACCGGCGTGATCGTCACCAAGGGGGCGGACCCCACCATCGAGCGCTGCACGGTGACCTCGCCCGCCGAGGCGGGCTTCTATGTCTCGGCCGAGGGCCGGGGCAGCTTCCTCAACTGCCGGGTGACCGGCAGCGGCGGCTACGGCTTCCACATCATCGACGGCTGCCGCGCGACGTTGCGCAAGTGCCGTACGGAGCGCTGCGCGCGCGGCGGTTACGAGTTCGCGGACGGCGGCCCCGGAACCGCGGGCAGCGGGCCCGTGGTCGAGGACTGCGCCAGCGACGAGAGCGGAGGGGTGCGGCCCTCGGCGGCACGGGAGACCGCCACGCAGACCACGGCCCAGTCCCCCGGCCTGCTGAGCTCGATCCCGGCCCAGCGCACCGCCGAACCGCTGCCGACCGCCCCCTCGCCCGCCGCCGAGCCCGAGAAGCCGACACGGACGTCGAAGGACGTGCTCGGTGAGCTCGACGCGCTGGTGGGCCTGGACAGCGTCAAGCGCGAGGTGCGCGCCCTGACCGACATGATCGAGGTGGGCCGCCGTCGCCAGCAGGCCGGCCTCAAGGCGGCGTCCGTCAAGCGGCACCTGGTGTTCACAGGCTCCCCCGGCACCGGCAAGACCACGGTCGCCCGTCTCTACGGCGAGATCCTGGCCTCGCTCGGTGTCCTGGAGAAGGGGCACCTCGTCGAGGTGTCCCGCGTCGACCTGGTCGGTGAGCACATCGGCTCCACGGCCATCCGCACCCAGGAGGCGTTCGAACGGGCCCGCGGCGGTGTGCTGTTCATCGACGAGGCGTACGCGCTGTCGCCGGAGGACTCAGGGAGGGACTTCGGCAAGGAGGCCATCGACACGCTGGTGAAGCTGATGGAGGACCACAGGGACGCCGTGGTGGTGATCGTCGCGGGCTACACGGCCGAGATGGAGCGCTTCCTCACGGTCAACCCAGGTGTGGCGTCCCGCTTCTCACGGACCATCACCTTCGACGACTACGTCCCGGACGAGTTGCTGCGGATCGTGGAGCAGCAGGCCGAGGAGCACGAGTACCGGCTGGCGCCGGGCGCGGGCGCGGCACTGCTGAAGTACTTCACGGCGATCCCCAAGGGCCCCGCCTTCGGCAACGGCCGTACCGCACGGCAGACCTTCGAGGCGATGGTCGAACGGCACGCGGGACGGGTCGCCCAGGTCGACGAACCGAGCACGGACGACCTGACGTTGCTGTACGCGGAGGACCTGCCGGAGCTGCCGTAGTCGGACTGGCTGGGGTGAACCCGAGGGGGTAATCCCCACCACAGGTGGGGCGGCCGCCGGATGGGGCGGGAGTGGTGCGGCGGACAGCATGGTCGGCATGACGCATCGCACTCGACGAGCCCTGGTCCTCGCCCTCTCCGTCTCGGCCGCAGCCACCACGCTGACGGCGGTCACCGGCCCCACCGCCTCCGCCTCACCCGCCCTCGACTGGCGACCCTGCGCACAACCCGGAGGTCCCGCCGGGCAGGAGTGCGCCGAGTTGCCCGTACCGCTGGACTACCGAGACCCGGACGGCCCGCAGCTCACGCTCGCCGTGTCCCGGTTGCGCAGCGAGCGACCCGAGGCCCGGCGCGGCACGCTGCTGGTGATCCCGGGCGGCCCCGGCGGTTCCGGCGTCCGACGGCTGACCCAGCAGGGGAACGCGCTGAGCCGGGAACTGGGCGGCGCCTACGACATCGTCAGCCTCGATCCGCGTGGCGTGGGCGGCAGTACCCGAGCGCGCTGCCAACTCCCCGCCGACGACCGGAACTTGGTGGCGCTGCGGTCCTGGCCCGCGCCGGACGGGGGCATCGCCGAGAACGTGGCACGGTCCCGGCGTACCGCCGAGGCCTGTGCGACGAACGGCGGGGCGGTGCTGCGCAGCCTCACCACCGCCAACGAGGTGCGTGACATCGACCGCTTCCGGCAGGCGCTGGGTGAGGAGCGGCTGTCGGCGCACGGCGTCTCGTACGGGACGTATGTGGGCGCCGTCTATGCGCAGAAGTACCCGGAGCGGACCGACCGTTGGGTGCTGGACAGCCTCGACGACCCCGATCCGCGACGGGTCGCCCGGCGCTGGCTGGCGAACTCGGCGCAGGGCGCGGAGGACCGGTTCCCGGACTTCGCGGCCTGGGCCGCGGACCCGGCCCGGGAGACGGAAGATCTGCGGCTCGCCGAGAAGCCGGAGGACGTACGGCCGTTGTTCCTGTCCTTGGCGGACGAACTGGATCGTGCGCCGCGGACGACCACCACCGAGGGCGTCCCCCTCACCGGCAACCGGCTGCGGCAGGCGATGCAGACCGCCCTGTACAATGACGCCTCCTTCGATGACCTGGCCCTGCTGATACGGCAGGCCCGGGACCCGAAGGCGATGCCGGTCCTCACCCCTGACGTGGCGGGGCCCATGAGCGACGAGGACGCGGCGGTCACCATGGCGGTGGTCTGCAACGACGTACGCTGGCCGGCGTCCGTGGCGGCGCACGAGCGGGCGGTGGCCGCGGACCGCGCCCGGTATCCGCTCACGGCCGGGATGCCGGTGAACATCACGCCGTGCTCCTTCTGGAAGAACCGGCCCGTGGAGAAGCCGACCCGGATCACCGACGAGGGTCCCTCCAACATCCTCCTGGTCCAGAACCGGCGGGACCCGGCCACTCCCTACGTCGGCGCCCTGAAGATGCGGGCCGCGCTCGACGACCGGGCCCGGCTCGTCTCGGTGGAGCGCGGCGGCCACGGTGTCTACCTGAACACGGGCAACGAGTGCGGCAACGACGCCGTGACGACGTTCCTGCGCACGGGGCAGCGCCCCGAGCGGGACATCTCCTGCTAGCACTGCCGGGGACCCGGTACCTCCGGGCCGATCCGTGCGAGCAGTCGTTGGCGTTCGTCGGCGAAGGTCGGGTCCGCCTGGTAGTCGGAGTGGCCGAGGATCGGGGCGGGCAGTGGGTGGGCGGCGGTGCGGCCGTAGGCGAGGGGGTCCTGGAGGGGCTCGGCGTCGACCTGCGGTCCGCGGTCGCCCGGCAGCCGTACGGGGCCGCCTATCGGGTCGGTGCGGCGGTACAGGTTGCGCCAGCAGTCGAGCTCGCGGTGCAGGGAGGTCAGGGCCGTCGGGCCGAAGTGGGCGGGGAACCAGCGGCCGTACAGTCGCTCCAGTGGTGAGCCGTAGGTGAGCAGCGCGACCCGGCTGCGGACCGACGGGGTCAACTGCCAGGCGGCGGCCGCCGCGAGGACGCTGCCCTGGGAGTGCCCGGAGATGACCAGCCGTCCGCCCGTGGTGCTCGTCCAGGTGGCCATCCGCCAGGTCAGGTCCGGCACGGCGCGCTCGGCGTAGCAGGGCGGTGCGAAGGGGTGCGCGGCGCGCGGCCAGAACGTGCCCACGTCCCAGAGGATGCCGATCGTGCGGCGCGCGGAGGCGTCCTTGTAGGCCCGGCGGCCCCAGGTCACGAACAGCAGGAAGCCGACGCCGATCAGCCAGGAGCCGAGCGCCTGCGCGGTCTGGGCGGCGCCGGTGACGAAGGCGGGCGCATGGTGGGCCGCCCTGGCCGGCGTCTCGCCCGTCGTCATGGCGCCCACCAAGGCTGCGGCACCGAGGAGCAGCGTCACGGTGGAGAGGACTCCGATGATCCGTGGTGCTCGGTCGGTCAGGGCCGCCATGGCACGCGTGCGTGCGATGCGGCGGGTGCGGGCGGCGTCACGGGATTCGTGCTCGTCGTTCAGGCGTTCCTTCCCTGGCCCGCGCTTGCGGGGTGCGGCTGCTACCGGTGGCACGTACTCGTCCTCCACCGCTCGCATCTCCTCCCGTCGCAGCACCCATGTGCGCCGGGCCAGCCAGGCCAGGAGGGTCAGGGCGACCAGGAGGAGGGGTGGGATGACGGCGGCCTGCCAGGTGAGGAGTACGGGTGGACCGGGGAGGGGGTCGGTGGTGCCGCCCAGCCAGTCGGCGACGCGTTGGGCGACACCGGCGGACATCACGCCGCCGAGGGCGCAGGCGAGCATCGCGACGGCGGGGCCGGCGAGACCGTACATCGCGGTGCGCGGGTCGGGGCGGGAGCGGTACAGGAGGTGGGCGACCACGCCGAGCGCGATGACGAGCAGGCTCTGGACCAGCGTGATCCCGCCGAAGGTCAGGTCTCCCGGCAGTCGTTCCGTCGAGGTCCAGTCGGGGCGCGGCCAGCCGGCGTAGACCATGGCGAGGACGAGCAGGGCGATCGAGCCGGTGGGCAGGCGGCGGACCAGGTGCTCGTCCAGGTCCTTGTCGAGGCGGTTCTCGGTGCGTCCCCTGCGGCACACGACCCACACCACGACGACGGCGCCCAGCACGAGCGTCGCGTTCAGCAGCCGACCCAGGAGTTCGAGAACGGCGGGGCCGCCCGCCCGACGGTCGTGGTGGGCTGCGGAGGTGCCGACAGCCGCCGCGATGGTCAGGAACCCTGCCGCCGCGTGGGCGGCCCGCAGTCTGGCGACCAGTCGGCGCCCGTACCAGAAGCCGGGTCGGCCGAGAGCGACGCGCTCGGTGTCCGCGTCGACTACGGGCTGAGCGGTGGCGGGCCGGGGGACGCCGTCCCGGTCCATGGGCCGCTGGGACTCGTACTCGCTCCAGGTGCGGTGGGACAGGTACCACAGGAGGACGGTCAGCGCGGTGGGCGCGAGGGCGGCCAGGGCGAGGCGGCGGCCCGGCCGGCTCCACCAGCCGTCGCCGGAGACATCCGGGGACAGGAAGCCGAGCCAGGTGTGCGCCTCGGCGCACGCGCGCGTGCCCGCGCACTGCCAGGCGGTGAGATCAAGGGCGACCTCGCAGACGGCGGCGACGAGCAGCACGGTCAGGGTCAGGCCGGTCAGGCGCACCAGAACGCCGTAGAGACGTACCGTTCGCCGTCGGTTCAAGGTGTGGGGGCGCATCCAGTGGGCGAGGTTGACGACCATGAACGGCAGCAGCAACAGCCACAGGGCGCGCGAGCCGTTGCCCGAGGTGAGGTTGGACCAGACGTAGGCCTCGGGCACCGGTTTGCCGCGGTAGTCCGCGGGCCGGGCTTCCGCGTCGGCGTCATCGATGCGGCGGAAGACGGCCGCCGTGTCGTCGCCGGTGACCCGGACCGTACGGGGGTCGTCCAGCATGCGTTCGGGTGTGGTGCCGCCGACTCCGTGGACGAGGAGTTCGAGGGCGGTATGCCCTGCAACTTCTGTATGTCTCTTGTCTTCCGTATGCCTCTTGTCTTCCGTATGCCTCTTGTCTTCCGTATGCCTCTTGTCGTCCGTCGTGTCGTCCGTCGTGCGATCCACTGTCCCGCTTCCCCCGTGATGCATCGCAAGCAGATGTGATGTACAGGCACAGATGATCGCCGCTGAGCGGGATTCGCACACCTGTGGTCACCGAATCTCCCCGATCCGTGTGATAGTGACGGGCGCGAGGACGGCGCGTGACGTGCCCGCCCATGTTCGGGTAGTGGCGCCACCTGCGGTGTGACGTGCTTATATGGGACGTCCTCGGGACCGGGGACAGGGGGAATGTCCTCGTCGAAGGGGGTATGGGAGGCGTGTCGAGCGTGATGGGGCGAGAGGACCGGAGCGAGCGTGAGTGAGAACCAGAACCTCCTCGCGGAGCAGCGTCGTGCCCTGATCCTCGACGAGGTGCGCCGGCGGGGCGGGGTCCGGGTCAACGAGCTGACGCGCAAGCTCGGCGTGTCGGACATGACGGTGCGCCGCGATCTCGACGCGCTCGCCCGCCAGGGCGTGGTGGAGAAGGTGCACGGCGGCGCCGTACCAGTGGCCGAGGCGAGTACGCACGAACCGGGCTTCGAGGCGAAGTCCGGGCTGGAGCTGAGCGCCAAGGAGGACATCGCGCGGGCCGCCGCCGAACTGGTGGTGCCGGGGTCCGCGATCGCCCTGTCGGGCGGTACGACGACGTACGCGCTCGCGCACCGGCTGGTGGATGTGCCGGACCTGACCGTGGTCACCAACTCGGTGCGGGTCGCCGATGTCTTCCATGCCGCCCAGCGCTCGTCGGGGCCCCGGCAGGGTGCGGCGACCGTCGTGCTGACCGGTGGGGTGCGGACTCCGTCGGACTCGCTCGTGGGGCCGGTGGCCGATCAGGCGATCGCGGCGCTCCACTTCGACGTGCTGTTCCTTGGTGTGCACGGGATATCGGTCGAGGCCGGCCTGTCCACGCCGAACCTTGCGGAGGCCGAGACAAATCGGCGGCTCGTGCAGTCGGCTCGGCGAGTGGTTGTCGTGGCCGACCACACGAAGTGGGGGACGGTGGGGTTGAGTTCGTTCGCGGCGTTGGAGCAGGTCGACACGTTGGTGACGGATGCGGGGTTGGCTCCGCAGGCTCGGGCCGAGATCGCTGAGCATTTGCGGCGCCTGGTGGTGGCTGGGGAGGACGACGACGGGGTCGATCTTTGAGAGTGCTCCTGCCAGGGAGCCCTCAGTCCGTCCATACGCCCGTCTCCAGCAGCGCCTCGATCGCCTTTGTGTACGGCGCGATGTCCAAGCCCTGTTCCGCCAGCCACTCGTCCGAGTAGTACTTGTCCAGATAGCGATCGCCCGGGTCGCACAGGAGGGTTACCACGCTGCCCTGGCGGCCCTCGGAGACCATCTCGGCGACGATCTTCAGGGCGCTCCACAGGCCCGTGCCCGTCGAGCCGCCGGCCCTGCGGCCGATGGAGTGTTCCAGGGCTCGTACGGCGGCGACGCTGGCCGCGTCGGGGACCTTCATCATGCGGTCGATGGCGCCGGGGACGAAGCTGGGCTCCATGCGGGGGCGGCCGATGCCCTCGATGCGCGAGCCGCCGTCGCAGGTGACGTCCGGGTCGCCGGTGGTCCACCCCTCGAAGAAGCAGGAGTTCTCGGGGTCGGCGACGCAGAGGCGGGTGTCGTGCTGGGTGTAGTGGACGTAGCGCGCGATGGTCGCCGAGGTGCCGCCGGTGCCGGCCGTGGCGACGATCCAGGCGGGCTCGGGGAACCGCTCCAACTCCAGCTGGCGGAAGATGGATTCGGCGATGTTGTTGTTGCCGCGCCAGTCCGTCGCCCGTTCGGCGTAGGTGAACTGGTCCATGTAGTGGCCGCCCGTCTCGGCCGCGAGGGCGGCGGCGGCCTCGTACATCTTCCTGGAGTCGTCCACGAAGTGGCAGCGGCCGCCGTGGAACTCGATCAGGCGGATCTTCTCGGCGCTGGTCGTGCGCGGCATGACGGCGATGAAGGGCACGCCGATGAGCCCCGCGAAGTACGCCTCGGAGACGGCCGTCGAACCGCTGGACGCCTCGATCACGGGGCGGCCCGGCCGGATCCAGCCGTTGCAGAGGCCGTAGAGGAAGAGGGAGCGGGCGAGGCGGTGCTTGAGGCTGCCGGTGGGGTGGGTCGACTCGTCCTTGAGGTACAGGTCGATGCCCCAGTGCTCGGGCAGCGGGAAACGCAGCAGATGGGTGTCGGCGGAGCGGTTGGCGTCGGCCTGGACCTTGCGGACGGCTGCTTTGAGCCAGCTCCGGTACTCCGTGTCGCTGTGGTCGACGTCGAGGGTCGCGCCCGGGCGAGTGGTCTGGGGGGTGCTCACGGCGTACTCCTCACGCATTGCGCCGACGGCGTGCGCGTCGGACGTCCCGATGATAAACACCTTCCGCACGCTTCTCACCTGCATAAACATGCCTTTGGGTAGCTCAAAGGCACTCCTGTGACAGCGATGCGCGGGGCGCATGGGGGGCGCATGCCGCGCGTGCGCCGGAACGCCGCCCCCGGCCATCCGTGCGCACTGGTGCTCGACGACAGGGACGTGCAGACTTCACGGCACGGACACAAGTCGATCCGGACCGGGCGACGCAGGGGACGGAGTCTCTCGGGCACACTGGATCACGGTCACGGTCACGGTCCGTGCCGGATCACGACTCAAGGACGACCGAAGCGCACTAGGGGGCGGAGCACATGGCGGAGCCGGAGTTCACGGCCACGGGCGTGCGGATCGGGAAGCGACTGCGGCAGCTCACCCGGGCGGGGCAGGTCCGGATAGAAGACGGCCGGCTGCAGTTGCTGACCAGTTACGGCAGTGAGATCGACAGCGCTCCCGTGCAGGCGGTGCGGGCGTCGAAGCCGTGGTTCTCGCCCGAGGACCGGGCGTTGGCCGACGTCAACGGGACCCGTTACACGCTCACCCTGAACGAGCACGACCCGGCTCCTGGGAAGCCCGGGCCGCCCTCGGCACGCAGGTTCATCGAGGCGGTGCGCAGGGCCGCGGGACGCGGCGGCTGACGGACCGCGAGTTGCGGGACCGTACCCCCTGGGTCACGCTGTTCTCACGTCACTCTGGGTTTACCGGCGATAACGCTGCGAACCAGCCCGCCGGCCACGACAGCGGGCGGCGGTTCGTACGCGGCCGCCCCACGAGCAGCGCGGCAGCCCCGGCGGCCGCCCCCACGGGCGGCAGTCGTTCAGCAGGCGGCCGCCCCACAGCAGGCGGCGTTCTTCGCCCAGCCACCTCGCTGGATCCGTACTCCGATCTTCTTCCGGACTCAACTTCGGGGAGTCGCAGCCGTGATCAGCCAGCACAGCAGGCACTGCACGGTGGAGCTCCAAGCCCTGCCGTCGCGGATCGGCCAGGTCCGCAGAATCGTCTCTGCGCAATTGCGCTACTGGCACCTGGATCCCTTGATAGAGCGGGCCGTACTCGGGGTGACCGAGCTGCTGTCCAACGTCCACCGGCACGCCGAGCCGGACAAGATGTGCACCGTGGAGATCGAGCTGCTCCTCGGTCGGCTCACGGTCTCGGTGCACGACAACGACCCGCGTCTTCCGGTCGTCCAGGACGCTGAGCTCTTCGCCACCAGTGGGCGCGGTCTCGCGATGGTCGCCGCGGTGAGCGAGAGCTGGGGTGTCAGGCCGCACGGCGAGTCGGGCAAGGTCGTGTGGTTCACGCTCCCGGCGTCCTCGGCCGCGGTGCCGAAGATCTCGCCGTACGACGCCGGACAGCCGCAGCCCCAGCAGTGCGACGCCGGACGGCGTCCCGCCACGCGCGGGCGCAGGTCCGAACACGCTCCCGCCCGGTCGGCCGTCGCAGGCTGACCGGGCGGTGACCCACTGGCCGCTGGGACGACCGGTACCTCACTCGGTGGCGATGGCACGCAGCACGTCCATGCGTGCCGCCCGCCGGGCCGGGCGCAGACCTGCCGGCACTCCGGCCGCGAGTCCCACGAGGGCCACCCCGGCGAGTTGTGTCGGCGCCGGCGCGAAGGCGAAGGCACTGCCGCTCGCGCCGTCGGAGGAGACCAACAGCGCGGCCATGCCACCGCCGAGGACGGCTCGGCATCGACAGCCCGCTGATCACCCGGTCGCCCTCGAGGAACGGGAAGCCGATCCCGCCTTGCCGGTGGTCATGCCGCACCGCCCTTGCCCGTAGGGCCGAACCGCTCGTCCAGGACGGACAGTCGACGCCAGTACTCGTCCTCGTCGATCTCACCGGCGGCGAAGCGGTGGCCGAGCACGGTGATGGGTGAGTTGTCGTCGGCGGCGGGCCGCCGAGGGCCGCGTCGTCCGCGCCACACCGAGCGGCGCAGCAGCGCGATGCCGCCGATCACGACGGCCGCCCAGATGAGCGGGAAGAGGAGGATCCACGGGCCGGGCCCGCCGTCGGCGAAGTGAGCCAGGGTCTGCATCTCGAGTCATCTCCCGAGTCGGTTCGTTCGGTTCGTTCGGTTCGTTCGGTTCGTTCGGTTCGTTCGGTTCGTTCGGTTCGTTCGGTGATGCTTCGAGACTGGCGCCGGAAGAGGGTCGGGGTCGTCGTACGGCCAGCGGCGGTGTGCGTACCTCGTGGGGCGTACGCGGAGCTGTTTGCGCTGCTCCCGAAGGCGTCGACTTCTGTAACTACTAGTATGTACAGTGGAGTCATGAGCACCTCGGAGCGTCTGATCGAGTCCACCCGCGAGCTGCTGTGGGAGCGTGGCTATGTGGGCACCAGCCCCAAGGCCATCCTGGAGCGCTCGGGTGCCGGACAAGGCAGCATGTATCACCACTTCAGGGGGAAGCCGGACCTCGCGCTGGCCGCGATCCGGCGGACGGCCGAGGAGCTGCGGGCCACCGCGGCGGGAGTACTCGACGGGCCGGGCTCGCCGTACGACCGTATCGAGGCGTATCTGCGGCGCGAGCGCGATGTGCTGCGCGGCTGCCCCGTCGGGCGGCTCACCATGGACCCGGATGTGATCGCGAGCGACGAGCTGCGGGCACCGGTGGACGAGACGCTCGACTGGTTGCGTGAACGCCTCGCCGGACTTGTCGAAGAGGCCAAGGAGGAGGGGCGGTTCGCGCCGGAGCTGGACGCGGAGGAGATCGCCGCGACGATCGTGGCGACCGTGCAGGGCGGTTACGTCCTGGCCCGTGCCTCGGGATCACCGGCGGCCTTCGACGCGGGGATCCGCGGGCTGCTCGCCCTGCTCCGCACCGCTCGATAGCCCTGTCCGACGCGACACTTGGAGGCACTTCATGCTGGCCATGCAGTACGAGATCACCTTGCCCGCCGACTACGACATGGACGTGATTCGCGCCCGCGCGACCGGCAACGGCCCTCTGCTGGACGACTTTCCCGGACTGGGGCTGAAGGCGTACCTCATGCGGGAGCGCGGAGTGGACGGGTCGCCGGTCAACCAGTACAGCCCGTTCTACCTCTGGAACGCCCCGGCGGGCATGAACGCCTTTCTCCTGGGCCCCGGATTCCAGGGGCTGTCCGACCACTTCGGCCGCCCCCGGGTGCGCCACTGGACGGGCCTGGCGTACCAGGAGGGTGGCAGCGCCGGCGCCACGCCCCGGGTCGCCGTGCGCCGCCGGTGGAGTGTGCCGGACGACGCGCGGCTCGCCGAGGTCACGGCGGAAGCGGTGTTTGAGGCCGGGCGGCTGGCCTCGCTCGGCGGGGCGGTGTGCGCGGCGGCGGGGGTCGATCCGTACCACTGGGAGATGGTGCACTTCTCGCTCTGGGAACACGACTCCCCCAAGGCCGAGGGCGATGTCTTCCAGGTGCTGTACCTGAACACGCCCGAGCGCGAGAGGCTGTCGTGCGACCGGCTGGCCCGATCGTGTTGATCTCTGGCCCACCCACCACTTTCGGCCACGGCGTGCGTGTCGAGGATGGGAGGTGACAGGCCACCGCACCCGGATCCGAGGAGAGGCCCGCCCATGGCACTGGAAATGCGCGACCGCTGCGAGCGCTGTGAGACGGCGACCCTGCCGGCCGACGCCCCGGCCCGCATCTGCTCGTACGAGTGCACCTTCTGCGTCCCGTGCGGCACTGCCATGCGGGACGTCTGCCCCAACTGCAGCGGGGAGCTGGTCGCCAGACCTCGCCGCCGGGCAGCCGCGCAGCCGAGTTAACCTTCCGTGCACCTTCGAGACAGCCAATGTCCCCCTAGTTGCAGTTACCCAAAGCACAACCCCTGTCGTATTCGGAATTATGACTTTCAGTTCTCAGGCGCGGCACAACCTTCGCCTCGCTCCGAGCCTCTAATGGGGCGAATGGACGATGCGCGGGGGGTGACAGCCCCGGAATTCTCTGGGGGTCCGCCCGAATGAGCCGTTCCACCTTTCCCACGGGAGTCTTCCGTGGTTCCCTCGGTTCCACCGAAGATTGTGGGATTGCTCACGGGAACTCGGTGCGCCGGGCGGACAGGGACTGGCTGTGAAGCCCACACCCCCGCCGACAACCCCTCAGCCCGGCAAGGCTGCCCTGCTCGCGGCGGTGTTCACCGTCGCCGTGCTCTGCGCCTCCGATGTCATAGCCCGTAGCTACCCCTTCGGGCCGCGCACCCGCGCCGTCAACGACCTGGGCAACCAGTACGTACCGTTCCACGCCCATCTGTGGGACCTGCTGCACGGCCGGGCCGACGGCGGACTGTTCGTCAACTGGCAGTCGGGGTTCGGCTCCAGTTTCCTGCCGGACCTCGGTACGTACGTCAGCAGCCCGTTCGCCCTGCTCGTGGCGCTGTTCCCGCGCGACGAGATCGACCTCGCGGTGTATGTGATCACTCTGCTGAAGGTGGGGGCGGCCGCCGCCGCCATGGCCTGGCTGCTGTTCCGGCTGCGCCCCGGCCAGTGGTGGGCGGCGGGGCTGCTGGGCGCGTCGTACGCGCTGTGCGGCTGGACCCTGGCGGACTCCGTCTACAACCCGATGTGGCTCGACGGTCTGGTCGCCCTGCCGTTGCTGTGTCTGGTCGGCGAATGGGCGATGTGGGGGCGGCGCCCGGTGCTCGGGGTGGTGGTCGTGGCGCTCGCCTGGATCGCCAACTTCTACACGGCGTACATGGCGACCCTCGCCGCCGGTCTGGTGCTGCTGCTCCGGCTGTGGCTCGATGACCTCTCGCGCCGACAGCGGCTGCGGGCGGCGGGCCGGGCGCTTGTGACCGTCGTCCTCGGTATCGGCCTCGCCGCGCCGCTGGTGACGGTCGTGTACTTCGGTACCCGGCACGCCTATCCGGGCCGGGTACGGCAGTTCGTGCCCGTCCCCACCGAGGACCTGCTGGCGAGGCTGCTGCCGACGACGTACAGCTTCGGTACACCGGCCGTGTTCGTGGGCACCACGGCGTTGCTGCTCGCGCTCGCCCTGCCCTTCCACCGGGCAGTCCCGGTGCGGGTGCGCGCCGGGTGGACGCTGCTGGTGCTCGGGGTGGCGCTGTCGATGCAGTGGGGCCCGACGCATCTGCTCTGGCACGCGTTCGCCACCCCGCAGGGCAGCTCGTACCGCCAGACCTTCGTGCTCTGCGCGCTGCTGGTGATCGCCGCCTGGCACGCGCTGTCGTACGGCCTTCCCGACCTGCGCGCGCTGAGCGCGGCAGGTGCGCTGCTGGCCCTGATCATCGCCGTCGCGAGCACCAGCGAGCGGACGCTGAAATCCGTCAGTCTCCCGCTCGCCCTGCTCGCGGCCGTGGGCGCGCTGCTCGGGCTGGCGCTGCTGCGGCTCAGGCGCCGGGACGGCAGACCGCTGGCCGCCCTCGCCGTGGCCCTGCTGGTGTGCACGCAGTTCGGCGAGGCCGCCGCCACCGCCGCCGTCGACACCCGGCTGCGGCTCGGCCACATGGACGACTACGCGCCCTGGGGTGCGCGGCAGCGGGAGCAGGCGGAGGCGATCGCCGGGGCCGACGAGTGGCCCCGGTACCGGACCGAGCCGGGCCGGGAGCAGACCGTCGGCAACGATCCGCTGCTGGTCGGCGGTCAGGGCGCCCAGTACTACAGCAGCCTCACCTCCGACGTCCTCAGCCGTACGATGACCGCCCTCGGCGGCGGCTGGACCTCGCGCGGCCGGAACGTACAGAGCCTCGACAACGCCGTCACGGACGCGATCTTCTCGGTCGGCGCCCGGGTGTACTCCCCGCCGGACCCGCACCAGAACTGGTTCCCACAGGACGGCCGCGGAGTGACCGTGGCGCGGCAGGACGCGCCGCCGCTGGTGACGGTACGGCCCACCGACAGCGACTTCCCCGGCCGTACCGGCGTCGCCGACTTCGGGCCGTCGCCGTACCGCAACCAGGAAATGCTGTTGGGCACGCGCGTGTACACCGTGCCCGAATTCACCGTGCGCACCGCGGCCGGAAAGCCGCCGTCCCCCAGCGACGACGAACGGCCGGGCCTGCGCGTGGGCGCGCTGCCCCGCGCGACGGCCGAGCGGAAGCCGACGATCACGGGCAGCTGCCCGGCGGGCGCCGAGCTGTATCTGTGGGCGCCGCACTTCTCGGGTACCGCGCGGCCGGCCGGCGCCTCCGCCGACGCGCTGACCGGACGGTTCCGGTCCGACCAGCCCGTGACCAAGATCGCTCCGATGCAGCGGCTGGGCACGGTGCCCGCTTCCGGGCAGTTCCGGATCGAGCTGTCGCCGAACAAGACGAGCCTCATCCCGGACGGCGCGATCGGCTGCCTGGACACCGCCCGGCTGCGCGGCGCCGTCGCGGAGCTCAGAGAAACCGGCGCCGACCGCGTGAGCGTGTCCGACGGCACCATCCGGGCCGAATTCCCGAAACACAGCACGGGCATCGCGGTCATCGCGACGCCCCGGATCGCCGGCTGGCACTGTGCCACCGACAACGCTCCCGCCGTACCCGCCAAGGAGTACTACGGACTGACCGCCGTACCCCTGTACGGCTCCGCGACCAGTGTGACCTGCACGTTCCATCCGCCCGGACTGCGCCTGGGCATGGCGGTCGGGGCCGTCTCGCTCACCGCCGCGCTCCTGACCGGCGCGGTGGGCGCCGTCCGCCGTCGAAGGACACCGGACGAAACCGCCCCGCAGCCCCTCGACTCTCACCCGACCACACGCGAGCGCATGACCAACGCCGTCTGACCCGCACCCCTGGGGGAAAACCATGCTCATCTCGATCGTCGCACCCTGCTACAACGAAGAAGCCGTTCTCGCCCGCTTCCACGAGGAGGTCCAGAAGGTCTCGGAGAAACTCCTTCCGCTCGGTCACGACATGGAGTTCGTGTACGTCGACGACGGCAGCCGCGACCGGACACTCACCGTCCTGAAGCAGCTGGCCGAGCTCGACGCGCGCGTGCGGTACGTCTCCTTCAGCCGCAACTTCGGCAAGGAGGCCGCCCTGCTCGCGGGCCTGCGGCACGCCTCCGGGGACGCCGTGGTGGTCATGGACGCCGACCTCCAGCACCCGCCCGAGCTGATCTCCCACATGGTCCAGCTGCGCGAACAGGGCTACGACCAGGTCATCGCCCGGCGCACCAGGACCGGCGACCACTTCCTGCGCACCGCCACCGCCCGGCTGTACTACCGGTTCGTCAACCGTCTCGTCGACGTGGAACTCGTCGACGGCGTCGGCGACTTCCGGATGCTGTCCCGGCGCGTGGTGGACGCGGTCCTGGACCTCACCGAGTACAACCGCTTCTCCAAGGGCCTGTTCGCCTGGGTGGGTTTCCCGGCCACGACCTTCGAGTACGAGAACGCCGTACGCGAGCACGGCCGCAGCTCCTGGAACTTCAAGTCCCTGCTCAACTACGGCCTCGACGGGCTGCTCTCCTTCAACAGCAGGCCGCTGCGCGCCGCCCTCTACCTCGGGCTGTGCCTGCTGGTGTGCGCGGGGCTCTACACCGCGTGGATCGTGGGCGCCGCACTGGTGAACGGCGTGGAGACGCCCGGCTATGTCACCATCATCACGGCCGTCACCGCCTTCGCCGGAGTGCAGATGATCATGCTCGGGGTGATCGGGGAGTACACCGGCCGGATCTACTACGAGGTGAAGGGGCGCCCGCACTTCCTGGTGAAGGCAACCAACGTGGAGCGGGCGGAAAAGACGGAGGGCCGCACTCCGTGCACCACGAACAAGGACCTGATTCGCTGATGCGCACAGCAGCGCACACAGCAACGCACACAGCAGCGCACAGGGAGGCACTCCCCGAGGCCCGCCCGGAACCGGAACGCCGAATATCGGGCCAGATCCTCACCTTCGCCCTGGTCGGCGTCGTCAACACCATGACCTATTACGGTCTTTACCTGCTGTTGCTCATGTGGCTTCCCTATCTCGCCGCACACATTCTCGCCTTCATCCTGAGCATGATCGGGTCCTTTTTCCTGAACGCGCGATTCACCTATCGCACGCGCCCGACCTGGCGGAAATTCCTGCTGTTCCCGCTCACCAATGCCACCAACTTCGTGATCACGACGGCAGGCGTGTATGTGATCGTCGACGTCCTGCACGCCGACAACCGGTTCGCTCCGCTCATCGCGTCCGCGGCGGCGATTCCGGTGACGTTCGTGGTGTCCCGGACGATCATGCTCAGGCCAGCGCGGCCAGGGGGTCGTCGATAACCGGCTGCCACGCCAGCTCGGCCGCGCCCACCAGGCTGTTGTGGTCCAGCGTGCAGGCCAGGATCGGTACGACCCCGCTCTGCCCCCACAGACTCCGGTCGGCGACGACCGCCCGCAGCCGGTCGGGGTCGGCTTCGAGGAGGGCGCGATGCATACCGCCGAGGATGATGCGGTCGGGGTTGAGGATGTTGACCAGGCCGGCGAGGCCGAGGCCGAGGCGGTCGATGAGGGTCTCGGCGGCGGTACGGACGGAGGGGTCGGCGTACTGGGTGCGGATCAGGTCGTCGGCCTGCTTGAGAGTCGAGTCCTCGGGGCCCGGGTCACGGCCGACCGCGGTGAGGAAGGCCAGCGGGTCGGCCTCGACGTCCAGACAGCCGCGGCTGCCGCAGTGGCAGGGGCGGCCTTCGGGGTTGACGGTGAGGTGACCGACTTCGAGCGCCAGGCCCGAACTGCCGGTGTGCAGACGGCCGTCGAGGACCAGCGCACCGCCGACGCCCCGGTGCCCCGTGGCCACGCACAGCAGGTCGCGGGCCCCGCGTCCGGCGCCGTGCCGGTGCTCGGCGAGGGCCGCGAGGTTGACGTCGTTGGCCGCGAAGGCGGGTCCCTCGATGCCGGCCGCCCGGACCCGCTCGGCGAAGATGTCCCGCACGGGCGCCCCGGCGGGCCAGGCCAGGTGCAGCGGATTGAGCGCCAGCCCCGCCGGTTCGGCGACCGCCGACGGTACGGCGAGTCCCGCGCCCACGCAGCGTCGGCCGGTCTCCCGCAGCAGGGCGGCGCCCGCGTCGACGACCGAGCCGAGCACCTTCGTCGGGTCGGCGTCGACGATCTCGCAGGCGGGCGTGGTGGCGACGATCCGTCCGCCGAGCCCGACCAACGCGGCACGCCAGCCGTCGGCGTGCACCTGCGCGGCGAGCGCGACGGGACCGTTCTCGGCGACCTCCAGCCGGTGCGAGGGCCGGCCCTGGGATCCGGCGGCGGCACCCGGGTGCGCGTCGACCCGGATCAGACCCAGCGCCTCCAGCTCGGCGGCGACGGCACCCGCCGTGGCCCGGGTGACGCCCAGCTCGGCGGTCAGCACGGCTCTGGTCGGCGCCCGCCCGGTGTGCACGAGTTCGAGCGCCGGACCGAGCGCGCCCCTCCCCCGGTCCAGCCGCGTACGCGTCGTCGTAGCTGTCCCTTCGCCCGCCTTGGGGGCCGCCTTGCCGTCCATGAGGGCGAGTCTCCCATGATCCGCACCGCCTCGAACCTCGTGGCCTCAGCCACCTTCGAAGCCGCTCACCCGCAGCGTGATGTTCAGCCGGCCGGTCAGGCCCAACGCGGACGGCGCCGTTCCCGCGTGGACCCGCGGCACGCCGTGGTACGCCGGCCGGGACGCCCCGCCGAACACGAACAGATCACCGCTGCGCAGTTCCACGTCCGTGTACGGCCGGGTCCGCGACTCGGTGTTGCCGAAGCGGAAGACGCAGGTGTCGCCGAGGCTCAGGGACACCACCGGCGCGTCCGACTTCTCGTCGCTGTCGCGGTGCATGCCCATGCGGGCGTCGGCGTCGTAGAAGTTGATCAGGGCGATGTCGTACACCGCCTCCGGTTCGCCCAGCGTGTCCCGCACCGCGCGCCCGCCCAGCTCGCCGAGCCACTCGGGGAACGGCTTCACGGGTGCGCCGTCGCCGTCGACGACCGTGTGGGCGTAGCCGTACGGGTACCAGTGCCAGCCCAGGCAGACCTGGCGGGAGGTCATCGTGCCGCCGCCGGGGGTGCGGACCGTGCGGAGGCCCGCGGGTGGGCGGGCCCAGTCGCGGCAGGCTTCCAGGAGCCGCCTCTGCTGGTCCGCGTCGAGCCAGTCCGGGACGTGGACCGCGCCGGGCGCGATCTCGGTGCGGCTGCGGCGGAACAACTCGGCGTCCATGGGTTCCATCATCCTCCGGGTTCCGCCGACCGGGCGTGAGCTGGGGCTCGGTTAGCCTGGGCACACGATGAGCGACCGTATGACCGCGCCCTGGGGCGAGTACGCCCTGGCCCGCTTTCCCGAGGACCCCCGTGACCGGCTGCGTGCCTGGGACGCGTCCGACGCGTATCTGCTGCGCCACCTCGCGGGGAGCGGGACGCCCTTGGACGGGACGGTCGTGGTCGTGGGTGACCGCTGGGGCGCGCTGACCACGGCGCTCGCCGGGCACCGGCCGACGCAGATCACCGACTCGTTCCTGAGCCGGGAGGCGACGCGGGCGAACCTGGCGCGCAACGGGATCGAGGCGGACGCGACACGGCTGCTCACCACCCAGGACACGCCGCCGGACCGCATCGATGTACTCCTCGTGCGGGTCCCCAAGAGCCTCGCGCTGCTGGAGGACCAGTTGCACCGGCTCGCGCCCGCCGTGCACGAGGGGACCGTCGTCGTCGGCACCGGGATGGTCAAGGAGATCCACACCTCGACGTTGAAGCTCTTCGAGCGGATCCTCGGCCCGACCCGCACCTCCCTCGCCGAGCAGAAGGCACGGCTGATCTTCTGCACCCCGGACGCGGAGACCATCCTGGCGCGGGGCGCCGATCCATGGCCGTACACCTATGAACTACCCGGTGGCCTCGGCGAGTTGGCCGGGCGTACCGTCGTCAACCACTCGGGTGTGTTCTGTGCCGACCGGCTCGACATCGGCACCCGGTTCTTCCTCGGGCAGCTGCCGTACGGCCGTGTCGGCGGGCGGCGGGTCGTGGATCTGGGGTGCGGCAACGGGGTGGTCGGTACCGCGGTCGCGGTGGCCGATCCGGATGCCGAGGTGGTGTTCGTCGACGAGTCGTACCAGGCGGTGGCCTCGGCGGAGGCGACGTACCGGGCGAACGCCGACGGCAAGGCGGAGTTCGTGGTCGGTGACGGGCTGGAGGGGTTCGCGCCGGGGAGTGTCGATCTCGTCCTGAACAATCCGCCGTTCCACTCGCACCAGGCGACGACCGACGCCACGGCCTGGCGGATGTTCACCGGCGCGCGGCGGGCGCTGCGGCCGGGTGGCGAGCTGTGGGTGATCGGGAACCGACACCTGGGCTATCACGTGAAGCTGCGGCGGCTCTTCGGCAACAGTGAACTCGTCGCGAGTGACGCCAAGTTCGTGGTTCTCAGGGCGGTCAAGCGGGCTGTCGGGAAGTAGCCCGGCGGTTCAGGAACCGGTGCCGCGCAGGGCGCGGGGCGAGGCGCCCAGTTCCCGGCGGCAGGCCTTGTTGAAGGCGTGGAGGTCCGGGATGCCGACGGACGCGGCGACGGCGGGGATGGAGAGGGTCGTGGCGCGCAGCAGATGGTGGGCGCGTTCGAGTCTGCGGCGGCGGATGTAGCCGACCACCGTGCCGCCGGTCTCGGTGCGGAACAGCCGGGTCAGGTGGTTGTGGGAGACACCGGCCGCCTGCGCCACCTCCGGGACGGTGAGCGGGGCGGCGAGGTGCGCCTCGATGTGGGCGATGGCGGTGGTGACCGCCGGGTGCGGGCCGGGGCCCGCGGCGGCGGGCGGGGTCAGGTGGGCGACGCGCCACAGGGTGGTCCAGATCTCGGCCCGGGTTCGGTCGGGCTCGCTCGGGGCGGCGGCCATAGCCTGGAGCAACAGGCTTGTGAGCGCCGGGAGTTCGGGGCCCGCGTCCTGCATCACCCGGACCGTGCGGGGCGGTCCGGCCGGGGCGATGCGCAGGTGGGCGAAGAGGTGTTCCGAGCGGCCCCGGTAGCGGTAGCGGACCGTGGTGCCGGGTGGCACGAGGCTGACGCGGCCGGGGCGGATGGTGTGTGCCGTGCCGTCGACGGTCAGTTCGGCCTCGTACTGGTAGAGATGCAGCTGCCACAGCTCCGGCAGCCGGAACACATCCGTCCGCCCGGCCACACCGTGCACGCCGACCCCGATGCCCGCGACGACAGGCGGCTCACCGAGGTGGATCTCCGTCTCCCGCATGACGGAAAAATATCAGTGACGGGCGTCACACTCCGCGCGCAGGACGCCGATGAGCCGCCCCGCCGTCTCCGCCATCGCCGCCCGCCCCACCGTGAGGTACTTGCGCGGGTCGACCACCTCGGGATGGGCGGCGAGGTGCTCCCGGATCGCGCCGGTCAGCGCGATGTTGAGCGCGGTTCCGATGTTGACCTTGGCGATGCCGCCCGCGACGGCCGTCCGCAGTTCGTCGTCCGGGACTCCGGAGGAGCCATGCAGGACGAGGGGGACGTCCAGCGCTGCGGTCAGCCGTTTCAGCAGCGTGTGGTCGAGGGCGGCGGTCCGGGTGGTCATCGCGTGTGAGCTGCCGATGGCCACGGCGAGCGCGTCCACGCCGGAATCGGCGACGAAGGCGCGTGCCTCGTCGGGGTCGGTACGGGCGCCGGGTGCGTGTGCGTCGAGCGGCGGGACACCGTTCTTGCCCCCTACTTGCGCCGCGTCCTTCCCGCCCACCCGACCCAGCTCAGCCTCGATCCACAGTCCCTGAGCATGCGCCCACTCCACGGCGGAGCGGGTGGCGGCGAGGTTCTCCGCGTACGGCAGACGCGACGCGTCGTACATCACCGAGCTGAACCCGGCGTCGGGGGCCCGGCGCAGCAGGTCGTCGCTCTGGATGTGGTCGAGGTGGAGCGCGACGGGCACGGTCGCGCGCTCGGCTGCCGTGAGGGCGGCGCGGCCCAGCGGGAGCAGGTCCCCGTCATGGAACTTGACCGCGTTCTCGCTCACTTGGACGACCACGGGCGCGTCCACGGACTCGGCGCCCTTGATGACGGCCTCGACGTGCTCCAGGGTGATCACGTTGAAGGCGGCCACCGCGGTGTGTGCCGCGGCCGCTCTGGTGATCAGCTCACCGGTTGTCGTGAGGGGCACAACTCCTCCTGGTTCACCGGGGGTTCGCGTCGAGGATCACCGAGCGGGTGAGGTGGCGCGGCCGGTCGGGGTCGAGGCCGCGGACTGCGGCCAGGGCGACGGCGAGCCGCTGGGCGCGGACCAGCTCGGCGAGTGGGTCGAGCTCGCCCTCGATCCACAACCCGCCGGTCTTCCGCACCTGTTCGGCGAGCCCTTCGGGTGCCTTGCCGAGCATCCAGGTCGCCGTGGACCGGGCGGTGACGCTGATCGGGCCGTGCCGGTACTCCATCGCCGGATACGCCTCGCTCCACGCCAGCGCGGCCTCGCGCATCTTGAGCGCCGCCTCGTGCGCGAGGCCCACGGTCCAGCCCCGGCCGAGGAAGGTGAACTGGGCGCAGTCGACCAGCCCTTCGGGCAGCGGTGCGCTCAGCGCGGTGCGTGCGTCGGCCACGGCCCGGTCGGTGTGCAGCCCGAGGTGGGCGCGCAGGAGGGTGAGGGCGGTGGTGGCGAAGCGGGTCTGCACGACGGACCGCTCGTCGGCGTAGTCCAGCACCACCACGTCGTCGGCGGCCGCCATCACGGGCGTGTCCGGGTCGGCGGTGATCGCGGTCGTAGGCGTACGGCCCCGGAGCGCGCCCAGCACGTCGAGCACCTCGGTGGTGGTGCCGGAGCGGCTGAGGGCGACGACACGGTCGTACCCGCGGCCATGGGGGAACTCCGAGGCCGCGAAGGCGTCCGTCTCACCCTGACCGGCCCGCTCGCGCGATACGGCGGCGGCCTGCGCCATGAAGTACGACGTCCCGCAGCCGATGAGGGCCACGCGCTCCCCCGGCACCGGGAGGACCTTCGCGTGTGCCACCGCCTCGGCGGCGACTCGGGTCCAGCACTCGGGCTGGCTGTTCAGCTCGTCCTCGACGTGGGTCATGCGGTATCCCTCCCCAACCCGATCGGGGTCAGTCCCGTAGCCAGGGGGCGAGCATGCCGCCGCGTTTCAGGGTGGTGAGGACCAGGGAGAGGTCCACCGAGTCGACGTCCTGGAGCCAGAGGGAGCGGGTGACGAAGGTGTGGAGGGCGGCTTCGTCGGGGAACGCGGTCAGGACCAGGAGTTGGCGTTCGCCGGTGACGAAGCTGGCGTAGCGGACGTGGGCGGACTGGGCGAGGGCCGCCGTCACGGCCTCCACCTTGACCGGGGGCGTGCGCACCCGAAGGACGGCTTCCACCGGCAGTCCGAGGACGGCCGGTTCGATCACGGCGCGGATACGGACCCGGCCCGTGCGGCGCAGGGTGGTCAGGCGCCGTCTCGCGGTGGCTTCCGACACGCCCGCGACGCGCGCGAGTTCGTCGTAGGTGCGGCGTCCGTCCTCGGCCAGGGCGTGCAGCAACAGGCGGTCGGCGCGGGCGAGTTCGTCGGTCGGATCGACGGGCAGAGGCAAGGGGTCGGCGGTGGACGGGATCCCGGGGCGGGCCCCCTCCCGCAGGATCGCGATCTCGGAGTCGGTGAGCAGGCCGGCGTGCCACTCGCGGATCGTGCGGATGTGCCGCAGCACCGGAAGGGTCAGGGTCTCCACCACGCCGGGCAGCCCGGAGAGTTCGTCCATGACGAGGCCCGCGAGTCGTTCGCGGGGGCAGAACAGTTCCGCGACGCAGTCCAGGGGGCCGGTGAGGACATGGGCGAAGACGCAGTCGGGGCGGCGAGCCAGTGCCGTGGCCGCCGCCCGGGCCCGGCCCGGTGCACAGCGCACGCCGACCACCGTGTTGCGCCCGCGCACCGCCATGGCCCCGATCCGTACCAGGCCCGACTCCAGCAGGCGGGTGCCGCGGCGGACGACTGTGCGTTCGGGCTCGCCGAGCGCCGCCGCGATGCGATGCCATGAGGCACGGCCGTCGATCTGCAGCGCGCTGACGATACGGCGGTCCAGTAAATCCGCCACGGGGGCGTTCTGCTGTGCGTCCATCAGACCCAACCTATGGCTGATTCCGTCATTCCCGCAGGAGTTCTTGTTCCCTTCCGTCACCTTGGCCCAGCCTGCCGTGCAACAACCCACGCCCCGCCCGCATCCGCACGGTCTCGCCGCCGTACGGTCCCTCCGTCCCCAGGGGGCCCGTACGCGCCGTACGAACCCATGACTCCCGTAACTCCCCGATGTACGGAGATGGTTGACGTGACCGCGACTCCAGGAAGTCCCCCACGTCCCTCGGCGACCGACGCCGCCGGGCCCACGCGGCCCGGCCCCGCCGCCCCCCGGCGCGGGCGGCTCGCGCTCCTCGGCCCCGGGCTTGTGCTGGCCGCCGCGAGTGTGGGCGCGGGCGACATGGTGACGTCGCTCGCGGGCGCGGCCGGGTACGGGATGGCGCTCATGTGGGCGATCGTCATCGGTGTCGTCCTCAAGTACGCGCTCACGGAGGCGGTGGGCCGTCTGTACATGGCCACCGGGCAGACCGTGATCATGAGTCTGAAGTCGGCCGCCCGCTGGCTGCCGCTCGCGTTCATCCTCTTCGTGCTGGTCATCGGGCTGCTCTACGGGGCGGCCCTGAGTTCCGTGGCGTCCCTGGCGCTGTCCACGCTGTTCCCCGTGCTGCCGGTCAGACCGGTCGCCGTGGTGATCGCGCTGGCGGCGGCCGCGATCGTGTACGTCGGGCGGTACGCCCTGTTCGAGCGGGTGATGAGCTTCTTCATGCTCGCCAAGTTCCTCGGCATGGCCGTACTGGCGGTGGCCACGCTCGCCACGGCCGACGATCTGCCGGGGCTGCTCGGCACGCTCCGCCCGCGGCTCCCGGAGGGCGACATCGTGACGGTGCTGGCGCTGATCGGCGGGGTGGGCGGCACGGCCGGGATCGCCTCGTACAGCTACTGGGTGCGGGAGAAGGGCTGGGCGGACCGGAGCCGGCTGCGGCTCATGCGGGCGGACTCGGCCGTGAGTTACGGCATCACGTTCCTGTTCGTGCTCTGTACGACAGTGGTGGGTACGGGGCTGCTGTACGGCACCGGCGGGAGCATCACCGGCAACGAGGGGCTGGCGGCGCTCGCCGATCCGCTCGGCGCCGATCTGGGGTCCGTGGCCCGCGTGCTGTTCCTGGGGACGTTCTTCCTGGTGACGCTGAGCGCGCTCGTCGGCGGCTTCAACGGGCTGTGCTACCTGCTCGCCGACTCCTTGCGGGCGCTGCGCGGCATCCCGGACGCGGAGGCGGAGCGCCATATCGCGCAGCACAGCCTTCCGTTCCGCCTGTTCGTCCTCTACTGCGCCGTCACCTCGGTCGCCGTCATCTTCCTGGGCCGGCCGGTGTCCCTGGTGCTGACCTACGCCGCCGTCGGCTCGCTGATCCTGCCGCTGCTGTCCGGCGCGCTGCTTGTCCTGCTCAACCGCCGGGGCGTGGACCCGGCGTGCCGCAATGGAATCACCTCGAACGTCCTGCTGGGCGGCTCCTTCGTCCTCTTCGGAGTACTCGCCGTCGTCCAGCTCAAGGATTCCCTGGGAGGGGCGTGAACCACCTCGTGAACCACTCCGTCGACCACTCCGTCGACCTCGACCGCCGTACGAAGCGCCCCGTGAATCCCACGGGCGACGTGAACCCCACGGACGACCTGTGCTTCCGGACGGCCTTCGAGCTCTCCGCCGCGCTCGCGCGCCGCGAGGTGTCCGCGCGCGAGGTCGTGACCGCCCATCTGGAGCGGATCGAGCGCGTCAACCCGACGGTGAACGCCATCGTGACCCTCGTCGCGGACCAGGCGCTGGAGCAGGCCGCCGACGCCGACGAGCGGATGGCGGCCGGGCAGCCGGTCGGCCCGCTGCACGGGCTGCCCGTGGCGCACAAGGACCTGCACGACACGGCGGGCATCCGCACGACGTACGGCTCGCCGATCTTCGCCGACCACGTCCCCGACCGCGACCATCTGGTCGTCCAGCGCCTGCGGGACGCCGGGGCGATCACCATCGGCAAGACCAACGTCCCCGAACTCGGCCTGGGTTCGCACACCGTCAACCCCGTCTTCGGTGCCACTCGCAACCCGTACGACCTCTCCCGCAGCGCGGGCGGCAGCAGCGGCGGCGCGGGGGCGGCCCTCGCCTGCGGGATGCAGCCCATCGCCGACGGCAGCGACACCGGGGGCTCGCTGCGCAATCCGGCCTCCTTCAACAACGTCGTCGGTCTGCGTCCCTCCCCCGGGCGTGTGCCGTCCTGGCCGGACAAGGCGCAATGGGGTCAGCTGTCGGTGAAGGGGCCGATGGCCCGGACCGTCGCGGACGTCACCCTGGCCCTGTCGGTGCTGGCCGGCCCGGACCCGCGCGATCCACGGTCCCTGGAGCGGCCCGGTTCCACCTTCGCGTGGCAACTCAGCGATGACATCCGGGGGTTGAGGGTCGCCTGGTCGCCCGATCTCGGCGGAGCCGTGCCCGTCGCCCCGGAGGTACGGGACGCGCTGGCGCCGGCGGTCGAGGTGTTCTCCGCGCTGGGCTGCGAGGTCGAGGATGCCTGCCCGGACCTGTCGGGCGCGGACGAGGTGTTCCTCGCCCAGCGCGCCTGGCAGGTGGAGCTCGTCTACGGGGCGCTGCTGGACGAGCACCGCCACCGGATGGCCCCGGACGTGGTGTGGAACATCGAGCAGGGCCGCAAGCTCGCCGGGCCGGACCTGGGGCGGGCGCAGACCCTGCACGGCGCGCTCTTCCACCGGGTCCGCGAGTTCTTCGAGCGGTACGATCTGCTGTTGCTGCCGGTCAGCCAGGTCGCGCCGTTCGACATCGACCTGGCGTACCCGACGGTCGTGGACGGCACTCCCATGGAGACCTATCTCGACTGGATGCGCTCGGCCTACCTGATCTCCGTCACGGGCTGTCCCGCGCTCTCCGTCCCGGCCGGCTTCACCCCGCAGGGCCTGCCGGTGGGGCTGCAGTTGGTGGGACGGCACCGCCAGGACTGGTCCCTCCTGAAGGCCGGGTACGCCTTTGAACAGGCGACGCGGGTCGGCGAGCGCCGACCGCCGGTCGTGAGCGCGTAGGGCCCTGCTCAGCGGCTCGCGAGGAGCCCGTAGAGCAGGGGGATCCTGGGCTCCGGCAGACGCCACCAGCCGGACGGGGTGCGGGTCATCCGGGGCCAGCGCGGCCAGGTCAGTTCGTCGCTCTCGCGCAGGCGCCGGAGGCTCAGTCCGGCGCCGATGAGCGCGTTGATCACCTCGTCCAGGCCGTGCATCCACTCGTAGCTGTCGGTGGCGCCCTCGACGGCGGGACCGTCGGTGTAGGTGTACGTCGCGTCGCGGTGCACCGGGCCCCGGCCGCCCAAGTAGTCGTTGCGGAGGAGGAATTCGGGACCTGCGTCCGGTGCGGGCTTGGGGCCGAGGGAGTTGAGCAGCGGATGGAACTCCGCGATGTACAACCGCCCGCCGGGTCGTAGGAGTCGAGCGACGACCGCCGCCCAGCGGTCCAGGTCGGGCAGGTAGCACAGGGCGCCCTTGCCCGTGTAGACCACGTCGAACCGCCCCTCCCCCAGGGCCTCGACGGCGTCGTACACATTCGCCCGTACGTAGCCGACGTCCAGCCCCGCCTTCGCCGCGAGACTCCCGGCGGCCGCCACGGACGCCTCGGAGAAGTCGAGCCCGATGGCCCGCGCCCCACGCTGCGCGAAGGCCAGCGTCTCGGTGCCGAGGTGGCACTGGAGGTGGACCACGTCCCGGCCGGCCAGCTCCCCCAGGTCCTCCCACTCCCATGGGGCGAACCACCGTGCCGGGTCGAGGTTTTCATCGAGCCCGTAGAAGCGGCTCGCGAGATGAACAGGCGTACGGGCGTCCCAGTTGGCCTCGTTGGCCCGCATCAAGTGCTCATGGGCATCGGTCATGACGACATCCAAGCAGTTCCGTCCGCCGGCGGAACATGGCGCTCAGTGCGAGTGTTCCGCCGAGGGCTCGTCCGGTGTCTCGGACGCCGTCGCCTTTCCGGCCCGGACCGTGAACGCCGCCGTGTGGACCTTTCCTTCGTGCTTGAAGTCGAGGAAGAGGCGGTAGCTGCCGGTGCTGGGTGCGGTGGCCGTGAAGGAGATGGTCGGTCCGGGGGCGGTCCTGCCGTCGCCGGGTTCGCCGCCCGGGTGGACGTGGAGGTAGGCGAGGTCGCCGGAGCGGAGGGCGACGAGGTGGCCGTAGGCGCCCAGGTAGGGCTGGAGGTCGGTGACGGGGCTGCCGTCGCGGGAGACCTTCAGTTTCAGTTCGCTCGCCGCGCCCGGGCGCATGCCTCCGTCCAGTTCGACCTCGTAGCCGTCGGTCCGCGCGGTGCCGTTCAGCGCCGGGAGCTTCTCCGGCTTGTACGGGCCGGAGGCCGCCAGGTCCGCGCCGAGTACGAGATTCTCGGCGCCCTCGGCCGCCGGGGTGAAGTCGGCGAACACCCGGTAGCCACCGGCCCTGGGGAGGTCGACGGGGATGCTCCACGTGCCGTCGGCGGCGCGGGTGGGGTGCAGGTGGCGGTAGGTCACCAGGTCGCGTGAGGCGAGGATGAGGTGGAGTTCCGCGTCGTGCTCGCGCTGGTACGCGGTGACGGCGCGGCCGTTCTCGTCCCGGATGACGAAGCGCAGGTCGGTGCGTTGTCCGGCGGTCACGGTCGGGGTTCCGAGGTCGAGGGTGTAACCGTCCTCGGATATCTGCAGCCCGCCGGCCGCCGGCGTTTCGCGCTGTTCCGCGTCGCCGCCGCCGGCCTCGTCGGGTTCCGGTGACGCCTCGCCGTGGCTGTCGTGGCGCGCGGCCCCGCTCGCCGCGACGTCCGTGACGTCCGCGACGACGGGGTCGATGCCCTTGCCCACGCCGTAGGCCGTGCCGAACGTCGCGGCCAGCGCTGCGGCGAACGCGGTGATCTTCAGCCCGGTGTTCATGGCCGTCTCCTCGGGGATGGAAAGCTCTCTGGTCCTCTACGCAGCTCACAATACCCCCCTGGGGTATACAGTCAAGCGATCCGGGTGACTTGCCTTTGATACCTACCAGGGGTATATAGACTCCAGCTCACGGATACCCCTCCCTGGCGGGCCAGGTCCGAGGCCGAGGCGGCCGGACGTACCGCCGTCGTCGCCTGGGACGGCGAGGCACGGGCGGTCCTCGAAGTCGCCGACGCTGTGAAGGGGACCAGCGCCGAAGCGATCACCCGGCTGCGCGCGCTCGGCCTCACGCCGATCCTGCTGACCGGCGACAACAAGGCCGTGGCCGAGTCGTCAACGACGCGGCCGCGCTCGCCCGGGTCGGCCTGGGGCCGGCCGTGGGCAGGGGCACGGACGCCGCGATCGAGGCCGGTGACCTCACCCTCGTCCGGGGTGACCTGCGTGCGGCGGCCGACGCCATCCGCCTCGCCCGCCGCACGCCGGGCACATCCCGTCCAACCTGTTCTGCGCGTTCGCCTACAACGTGGCCGCACTGCCGCTCGCCGCGGCCGGCCTCCTCAACCCGATGATCGCCGGCGCGGCCATGGCCTTCTCCTCGGTGTTCGTCGTCGTCTAGCGGTCGTGGTGCTGGTGGAGGTCGGCGAGGAGCAGGTTCGGGTCCTTCATGGTGAAGTAGGCGGCGCTGGGCACGTAGACGGTCCCGTGGCGCACGGCCACGGAGGTGGGGTTCGACAGCCCGTCCTTCTGGGTGAGGACGATGGAGCGGCTGCCGTTCGGGCGTACCAGGGCTACTTCATTGCTCACGATCAGGGAGGCGAGGACGGTGTCCCCGTGTCCGGTGAACGCGAAGTCGTCGATGCCGGTGAGTCCCGTCGCCTTGGTCTGGACCGGGCCCGGCGAGCCGTTCGGGCGTACGGGGATGCGCAGCAGCGAACGCCGGTCCGTGTTGGACACCCATACGGCGTCGTGGTGGACCTTGAGGCCGTTCACGCCGACGCCGAAGCCGCCCGCCGAGGCGGGGACGGGGGCGAGTTCGGTTGCCGTGGCCCATGCCGTCGGCTCGCCGCCCTCCTTGGGCACACGCCAGACGGTACCCAGCACCGAGTCGGCGACGTAGAGCACGCCCCAGCGCTCGTCGAGGCCGATGGCGTTGGGCAGCCCGTCCGCCGGCAGCTGGGCGATCTGGCGGGGCCTGGAGCCGTCGGGGTCGATGCGCCAGACACCGGTCTTGCTGGTGCCGGTGGCGTAGGTGACGTAGAGCGTGCCGTCGTGGGCACGGACGATCCCGAGGACGATGTCGTCGCCGACAACAGGTGTGTTCGGGTTCGCCTCGGCGGGCAGGGTCGCACGGATCCGCGTGTGTCCGTTCTTGGTGACGTGGGCGACCTGACGGGCGGACGCGAACGTCAGGTCGGCGGAGCCGTCGGGCTCGAGCGCGATGTTCTCCGGTGTCTGCCCCTTGGCGAAGTCGAAGTGGGCGACGATACGCGGACGGGACACGGCCGGCTCGCCGCCGGGCGCGGGAGCCGCGGCGAGCACGGTGAGCGCGGCGGTGGCCACGGCCACACCGGGCAGGTACGGGAGTCGGGGCATGGGCCTCTCCTTGGAGGGGGCGGGGGCGCCGGTGTGCGGCGCGACACGAACATGGCGGTGCGCCGGCTGCCGGCGGTGGCAGTCAGGGCCGGGAGTTCGCCCACACGGCGCACGGCATGCGGCCGATCGAGTTCCCCGCACGGCCGGGGTCGGGTGGAGCGGGGCGGCATACGGGCACGCCGCATGTCCGCCCGTCCCGCGGTCAGTCCGTCCGTCGCGGAATCGTTCGCGGCGGTCAGTCGTCGGTCGCGGTCAGAGGCGCGAGGCGCTCCTCGCACCATGCCCTGGCTGCGTCGGCGACCTCCTCCAGCGCGCCGGGCTCCCCGAACAGGTGGGTCGCACCCGGTACCAGGTGCAGTGCGTGCGGGACCGTCAGCAGCCGGGCCGCCTCCTGGTTCAACCGCAGCACCTCCGTGTCCTGACTGCCGACGATGAGCAGGACCGAGGCGCGTACGCGGTGCAGGGCGTCCCCTGCCAGATCTGGCCGGCCGCCCCGCGACACCACGGTCAGGACCCGCTCCGGGCGCTCCGCCGCGGCCACCAGCGCTGCCGCCGCTCCGGTGCTGGCGCCGAACAGGGCCACAGGGAGCTCCTTGATGCCGGGCTGGGCCGCCAGCCAGTCGATCACGACCGCCAGACGGCTCCCCAGGAGGGGGATGTCGAAGCGGTACTCGGCGGTCCACTCGTCTTCGCGCTCTTCCCGCTCGGTGAGCAGATCCATCAGTACGGTGCCCAGTCCTGCGGTGCGCAACTGTTCGGCGACCATCCGGTTGCGGGGACTGTGCCTGGAGCTGCCGCTGCCGTGGGCGAACAGCACCACCGCCCGGGCCGCCACCGGTACCACGACATCGCCCGCGAGCGCCTCACCGTCGACGGGCACCAAGATCGACTGGGAGATCATCGCCGTCGCCTTCTTCCTGTCCGGTCCCCCTCCGCGTACCCGGTGCGCAGGGCCTCGATCATCCGGATCCGCGATCGGCCGCGCGGCGCCACCCACTGTCGTATGAACCGGCCGGTCACGGGTACCCGAGGGGCAGTCGTCGGCCCGGCGGCTCGGTCGGATCGGTCAGGAGGTGGGCCATGGTCGGTGACACTGACGACGACATCCGGCTGCGGCGCGAGGGCGGAAGCGGTCACCGGGCGGTTCCGCACACGGCCGATGTGCGTGTCGAGGCGTGGGGAGCGAGCCGGGAACGATGTCTGGCGGAGGCGGTACTGGGGACGGTGGAGTGCTTCGCCGACATCAGCGGAGTGCGGCCCACGTTCGTGGAGCGTGTCCGGCTGGCGGAGAGCGGCGACGACGATCTGCTGACCGCGCTTCTGGAAGAGGTCGTCTTCCGTCTGGAGGTGGACGGCAGGGTGACCGTCGACGTGGAGGCGGGCCCGGCCGACGACGGCCTCGACGTGCGCCTCGCGCTGGCCGAGCTGGCGGACGTGGAGATCATCGGTGCGGTGCCCAAGGGCGTCTCGTGGCACGGGCTGCACATCGGGCCGGACCCCTACGGCTGGTCGTGCGCGGTGACCATCGACGTGTGAGACGTCTGAGGGGTTCACCTGCCTCAGCCCTTCACCACACCCAGCGGGACCAGCCGGGCGACCACACGGCACAGCCCTGCGGCCTCGCTGACCGCCACGACCTCGCTCACGTCCTTGTACGCCTCGGGTGCCTCCTCCGACAGAGCGCGCAACGACCGGGGGCGCACCGCGATGCCCGCCGCCTCCAACCGGGCCCGCAGCTCCTGCCCGCTGACCGCACGCGCGGCCCGATGGCGGCTGAGCACCCTGCCCGCGCCGTGGCAGGTGGAGGAGAACGCGTCACCGCCCGGAACGCCGACCAGGACGTACGAGGCGGTGCCCATGGTTCCGGGGATCAGCACCGGCTGGCCCACGTCGCGCAGGTCCTGCGGAAGGTCGGGGTGCCCGGGCGGGAAGGCGCGGGTGGCGCCCTTGCGGTGCACGCACAGTCGGCGTCGCGCTCCGGCCACCGTATGGGTCTCGATCTTGGCGAGGTTGTGGGACACGTCGTACACCAAGGAGAGGCGGGTCCCCGCGACGCGGCCGAAGACCCGGCGGGCCGCGTCCGACAACAACTGGCGGTTGGCACGGCCGTAGTTGGCCGCGGCGGCCATCGCCCCCAGATAGGCCCGCCCCTCGGGCGAGTCGACCGGGGTGCAGGCGAGCTGCCGGTCGGGGACGGCGGTGCCGTAGCGGGACATGGCGCCGTCCATCGCGCGGACGTGATCGGTGCAGATCTGGTGGCCGAGGCCACGTGAACCGCAGTGGATCATCACGCACAGCTGGTCGACGGCGATCCCGAACGCGGCGGCGGCCGTCTCGTCGTACACCTCGTCGACCCGCTGCACTTCCAGGAAGTGATTGGCGGACCCCAGGCTGCCCACCTGGCCCAGCCCCCGCTCCCGGGCCCGCCCGCCGACCTCACCGACATCGGCGTCGGCGACCGCCCCACCGTCCTCGCATCGCGTCAGGTCGCGTTCCTCGCCGTATCCCTCCTCCACGGCGTAACGGGAGCCGCCCCGGAGGATCCGCTCCAGTTGTCCGGGGCCGGTCAGCCGCCATACCCCGCCCGGGCCCGCGCCCCGCGGAATCGACCGGTCCAGGCCGTCCATGATCGTCGGCAGCGCCGGCTCCAGCTCCCGCCCGTCGGTGTCGGCGGCCAGCAGCCGCACCCCGCAGGAGATGTCGAAGCCGACCCCGCCGGGCGAGACGACACCGCCGGCGTCCACGTCGGTCGCGGCCACCCCGCCGATCGGGAAGCCGTAGCCCCAGTGGATGTCCGGCATGGCGTAGGAGGCGCCGACGATGCCCGGCAGCGTGGCCACGTTGGCGACCTGTTGGAGGGACTGCTCGGCGTCCCTCAGCAACGCCCGGGACGCGAACACCGTCCCGGGCACCCGCATCGGCCCGTGCCGGTCGATACGGAAGCGGTGGGGGCGTTCCTCGACCAGTTCCACGGCGGCCTCCCATGTACCCAACGTCGGCCTTCCATGTACCCGACGTCCGCAGTACCCGCGGAGAGCGCCCCCTATCGAAGAAACCATCCCTAATCTGGAGGTATGAGCGACGGCGTGGTGACGCTGTTCGTCTGCGGTGATGTGATGCTCGGGCGCGGCGTCGATCAGATCCTGGCGCACCCGGGTGATCCGGCGCTGCGGGAGGACTACGTCCGGGACGCCCGGACGTACGTACGCCTGGCGGAGTCCGTCAACGGTCCCGTTCCGGCTCCTGTCGATCCGTCCTGGCCATGGGGCGAGGCGCTGCGGTCGCTGGAGGAGGCCGCCCCGGACGTCCGGATCGTGAATCTGGAGACGGCTGTGACGCGCGCCGACGCGTTCGCGCCGGGCAAGGCGGTCCACTACCGCATGCACCCGGCCAACCTGCCCGCGCTGACCGTGGCCCGGCCCGACGTGTGCGTCCTGGCCAACAACCACGTGCTGGACTTCGGCCGCGCGGGCCTGGAGGAGACGCTGGACTCGCTGGCCGACGCGGGGCTGCGTACGGCGGGCGCGGGGCGGGACGCCGACGAGGCGTGGGCGCCCGCGGAGGTCCCTCTCCGGTCGGGCGGTCGCGTACTCGTCCTGGCCTTCGGGATGCGGACCAGCGGCATCCCGCCCGGCTGGGCGGCGAGCGCCGACCTGCCCGGCGTCGCCTACGTTCCCGACCTGTCGGCCGACTCCGCGGCCGCGGTCGTCCGGCGCGTGCGCCAGGCGAAACGGGCGGGCGACATCGCGGTCGTCTCCGTGCACTGGGGGGACAACTGGGGCTACCACGTACCCCAGGCGCAGATCCGCTTCGCACATGCCCTGGTGGACGGAGGCGTCGACGTCGTCCACGGCCACTCCTCGCATCACCCCCGCCCCGTCGAGTTCTACCGCGACCGGCTGATCCTCCACGGCTGCGGCGACTTCGTCGACGACTACGAGGGCATCGGCGGCTACGAGAAGTACCGCGACGACCTCCGCATCGCCTACGTCGTCACCGTGGCGACGGCGACGGCCCCGGGCCGGCCGGTGGACATGAACCATCCGGCGGCCACAGGCCGACCGACCGGCCTGCGCATGATCCCCTTGCAGGCCCGGCGTATACGGCTGGAACCGGCGCCCGACGGGGACCGCGCCTGGCTGTGCACCACCCTCGACCGCGTCAGCGAGGGAGCGCGCATCACCCTGGAGCCCGACGGCACGCTCACAGCGGCACCGCGCGCCGCCGCTCCACCCGTACGGGGCAACGGCCCGTGAACCGAAACCGCCACCGGTGGCTACGGCTCACGCTGCTCGGCGTGGGCGCGATGAACTCGCCGCGGTTCGCACCGGCGGGCCTGCTGCTGCGCTACCGGCGACAGCGCGCGGCCTTCGACGGCGGCCCCGGCGCGGAACCACCACCCGGGCCGCTCGCGGCGTGGCTGGTCACCGACGAGCGCTCGGAGCTGAGGTCCGCACTGCGCCGGAGCGCGGCCCTGCGGAACATGTCGGTCCGGGCCGGTGATCTGGACCTCGGCGAGGCGGCCGAGGTGCGGGTGCGCCGCCTCCCGGTGGCCCACACCTCCCACCCCACATACGGCTACCGCATCGAGGCGGACGGCCTCCTCGTGGTGTGGGCGCCGGAGTTCTGGGAGTTTCCGACCTGGGCCGCGCGGGCCGACCTGATGTTCGCCGATGCCGCGGCCTGGGGGCGGCCCATACGGTTCCGGGGCGGCGTGGGCGGCCACGCGAGCGTGCAGGCCGTCGCCGAGCAGGCCGTTCGGCACGACGTACGCCGGCTGATCCACGCCCACATCGGGCGGCCCGCCCTCCGAGCGATCGACGCCGGTCTGAGGCCTCCGATGGGTGAGTGGGGTGTCGAGGGCCGCACCTACTCGCTGCGGTTGCCGGGGCCGGGCACGAACCGAGCGTTACAGAACGCTACAGATGGCGCCCCGACGCTCCCGCTCACCGATCGTCGTCGCGGAGCGCTTCGAGTACGTCGTCGTCCGTGAGTTGGGCGAAGTCCTCGTACCACTCGCCGACGGCCATGAACTCCCTGGGCGCGGCCAGGCACACCACCTCGTCGGCTTCGTGCCGCAGAAGGTCGACTGCTTCCGGTGAGGCCACGGGTACGGCCACGACCACGCGCTCGGGGGCTTGTCGTCGTACGGAACGCACGGCTGCGCGCGCCGTCGCGCCGGTCGCCAGTCCGTCGTCGACGAGGATCACGGTGTGGCCGCGCAACTCCGGGGCGGGCCGGCCCTGCCGGTAGCGCTGTTCGCGGCGGTGGAGTTCCTTGCGTTCCTGCTCCACCACCTCCGCGAGTTCGGCCCGGCTCAGCCCCAGCCGGTCCAGGGCGTCCTCGTTGAAGAGGGGCGGCTCGTCGCCCGCGATCGCGCCGACGCCGAACTCCTTGTGGAACGGCGCCCCGATCTTGCGCACGATCAGCACGTCCAGCGGGGCCTCGAGCCCGCGCGCGACCTCCCGGGCGACGGGGATCCCGCCGCGGGGCAGGGCGAGGACCAGGGGATGCGGAAGGGTTCCCTTCTCCTGCAGGATCCGAAGCCGTTCCGCCAATTCCCGGCCCGCCTGAAGACGGTCACGGAACTGCATCCGCTTCTTCTTCCTCACGACACCGGAGAACACCGGTGTACGGGCTGTTCACCGGCCCCGAGTACCCGACGGCGCACCGTCCACACCGTCCACCTCACCAACACCTTCCCCGTCCCCGCGGCCGCCTCCGCCATCGCGTTCACGACACCCGCACACCGCGACCAAATGACCACGCACTGTTTCCCATAACCACACACGGTTGCCCTCTCGCACCTCGCGGTACAAGGCGAAAGCCCTCGGACAAAGTGAGGCAACCATTCAGTCGTTCGATTCGTATAACTCCCTGGAGGCACAGCGACCCGGCCGAACAGACTGCGGCCGGAGGGTCACCATCCGTTTTGGCGGATGGTCCCGAACAAGGAGAAACGATGCGACTGTTCGTGCTCAACTACGCTCGCACGACCGAGCAGTTGGAGTTCAGCGCTCCGTACACCTACGACTCCGGGCTGCAGTTGAACGTGCTCCCCGACGGGCGAATCGCCGCCCATGACCAGGCCCTGATGCGGGAATTGGGAGCGACGACGTCCACGGCGGGCTCGAAGACCCATTTCGACGACTGAACACGGACCGGCAACGATGACGGTGCTGATCCTGACGTGTGAACAGGATGTGACGGCGGACCTGGTCGTGGCCCAGCTCCACACGACCGGCGTACCGATGGTCCGCCTCGACCCCGCCGACCTGCCCGGCGGGGTCGCACTCTCCGGTGAGTACGTGAACGGCGCCTTTCGCGGGCAGCTGTCCACCGGCGGCCGTCTGGTGAGCCTGAACGGCCTGCGCTCCATCTGGCTGCGCAGGCCGGGCGTGCCGGCCACCCGGGTCGCCGAGCCGTCCCCCTGGCTGACGGAGGAGTCCTCACAGGCCCTGTACGGGATGCTGCGCGGCACGGGCGCCCGCTGGATGAACGACCCCGACGCGGCCCGGCGGGCCCGCCACAAGCCCTGGCAGATCCGGCACGCCCAGCGCAGCGGGCTCCCCGTGCCGGCGACGCTGATCACCACGTTCCCGCAGGCGGCCCGCGACTTCGCCGAGCGCTTCCCCGACCTGGTGGTGAAACCGGTCTCCGGTACGCACCCGATCTCCGGCGCACGCCCCCAGGAGCTGCCCAGCACGATCCCGACCAGTCGTATCGCCCCCGGCACGGACTTCGCCGCCGTCGCCTTCGGTCCGACACTGCTGCAACGCCGGATCGCCAAGGTCGCCGACATCCGCCTCACGGTCGTCGGCGACCGCATGCTGGCCGCCCGCAAAGCCCTGCCCCCGGACGCGGACCCCGACGAGGTGGACGTCCGCTACGCCACCTCCGGCTCGCCCTGGCACCCGGTCGACGTACCGGCGCGTACCGCCACGGCCGTACGCGCCTACCTGCGGGACGCCGAACTGGCCTATGGGGCCTTCGACTTCGTGGAGGACGCCGACGGGATCTGGTGGTTCCTGGAGTGCAACCAGTCGGGCCAGTTCGGGTTCGTGGAGCTGGACACCGGCCAGCCGATCTCCCGCAGCGTCGCCGACTGGCTGTCACACGACGGCCCGGACACGGAGACACACCGCAACGGCCGGATGCGGTCGGCCCCCTGACGCCCCCGAAAGGCTGCCTGCCCTGGCACACATGGGGCCGCCTCGAGTCCACTCCATCCGGCACACTCGCCCCATGGAGACTGTCGAGCACATTCAGGCACTGGACGAAGAGGGAAGACTGCTGGCCGCGGCCGCCCGGGAGGCCGGTACCGACGCCGAGGTGCCGACCTGCCCGGGCTGGCGGGTGCGCGACCTGCTGCGGCACACGGGGACGGTGCACCGGTGGGCCACGGCGTTCGTCGCCGAGGGCCACACCTCGCCGCGCCGCGAGGCGGGCGAGCCGGATCTGGACGGTGCCCCGCTCCTCGTCTGGTTCGAGGAGGGCCACCGGCACCTCGTCGACACCCTGCGCGGCGCACCGGCCGACATCGACTGCTGGAGCTTCCTGCCCGCGCCCTCCCCGCTCGCCTTCTGGGCGCGGCGTCAGGCCCACGAGACGGCCGTGCACCGCGCCGACGCCGAGTCCGCTCGCGGCGGCGGGCCCGGCGCGCCCGCCACGGACTTCGCGGTCGACGGCATCGATGAACTGCTGCTCGCCTTCCACGCCCGCCCCAAGAGCCGGGTACGCACCGAGAAGCCGTGCGTTTTGAGGGTGCGGGCGACCGACGCGAACACCGTCTGGACCGTACGACTGTCCTCGGAACCCCCGGTGACCGAACGAGCCGCGACCTCGGACGTGGCGGACGCGTCCGCAGACGCGGACTGCGAGATCTCGGGCCCGGCCCCACAGCTGTACCTCTCACTCTGGAACCGGCTCCCGTTCCCGACCGTCACGGGCGACCCGTCGCTCGCCGCGCTGTGGCGCGAGAACTCCGGCATCTAGACCGAGCGGGCCCGTACGCGGACTTCCTTGTCCGGCAGGCCCGACGCCCCCACACTCGACGCATGGGGAGACGTACGCAGGCCGAGTGGGACGCGATGACCACGGAGATCGGTTTCGCACTCTTCGCGGGGACGGTACTGGCGGGCGCGGCCTATTTCGGCGTGACGGAACTGATGCCCCATCTCTTCGGCTCCCTGCGTGGCCGGTGGAATCTCATCGGCCCGCTCGCGCTCGCCTTCACGGTGGTGGTGTTCGTCGCGGTCGTGGCGACCGTACTGACCCGGTTCCGGCGCGCCACACGACCGGGCCGCACAGCCGCGGCTCAGCCCAGCCAGCCCGGTCGTACCAACCCGGACTCGTAGGCGAGGACGACGAGTTGGGCGCGGTCCCGGGCGCCGAGCTTGACCATCGTGCGGCTCACGTGGGTCTTCGCGGTCAGGGGGCTGACGACCAGGCGACGGGCGATCTCGTCGTTCGTCAGGCCGATCCCGACGAGCGCCATCACCTCCCGTTCGCGCTCGGTGAGTTCGGCGAGCGAGGTGGCGGCCGCGGGCTCCTTGGAACGGGCCGCGAACTCGGAGATCAACCGGCGCGTGACCCCGGGCGACAGCAGCGCGTCGCCCTCGACCACCGCCCGCACCGCGCGCACGAGCTCCTCCGGCTCGGTGTCCTTGACCAGAAAGCCCGACGCCCCGGAGCGAATCGCCTCGAAGACGTACTCGTCGAGCTCGAACGTGGTCAGCATGACGACCTTGACGTCTTCGAGGCCCTGCTCGTCGGTGATGCGCCTGGTCGCCGCGAGGCCGTCCAGGACCGGCATACGGATGTCCAACAGGACGACGTCGGGGCGCAGTTCGCGCACCTTGCGCAGCGCCTCCTCACCGTCCGCGGCCTCCCCGGCCACCTCGATGTCGGCCTGGGCGTCGAGCAGTGCCCTGAACCCTGCCCTCACCAGGGACTGGTCGTCGGCGAGCAGTACGCGGATCACCGGTCCTCCTTGACCTCGCGGGGCGCCCGCACCGGCAGTACGGCGAGCACCCGGAACCCCCCGTCGTCGCGCGGCCCCGCCTCGATCGTGCCACCCAGCGCGGCGGCCCGCTCCCGCATTCCGACGAGTCCGCTGCCGCTGCCGCCCGCGTCGGCGCCGGTCGCGGGCCCGTCGTCGTCGATCCGCAGCCGTAGCTCCCCACCGCCCTGTTCAAGGCGCACGCGCGCGTGCCGCGACCCCGAGTGCCGTACGACGTTGGTGAGTGCCTCCTGGACGATGCGGAAAGCGGCGAGATCGGTGCCCGGCGACAGCGCGGGCGCCTGCCCCTCGACCTCGACGGTCAGACCGGCGCCCGCGGCCTGCTCGACGAGCTCGGACAGCCGGGCGAGCCCCGGTGCCGGGGCGCGCGGCGCGTCACCGGGAGTGCGGAGCGTGTCGAGCACCTGCCGGACCTCTCCCAGGGCCTCCTTGCTCGCCGCCTTGATGGTGGTGAGCGCGGTGCGCGCCTGTTCCGGGTGGGAGTCGAGGAGGGCCAGGCCGACGCCCGCCTGGACGTTGATCACCGAGATGCTGTGGGCGAGGACGTCGTGCAGTTCGCGGGCGATCCGCAGCCGCTCCTCGTCGGCGCGCCGACGGGAGGCCTCGGCGCGCTCGGCACGTTCGCGGGCCCACTGCTCGCGGCGTACCCGGACCAGTTCGGAGACCGCGACGATCACCGCGATCCAGGCGGCGACGGGCACCTCCGTCC
This sequence comes from Streptomyces capitiformicae, assembly GCF_002214185.1. Taxonomy (NCBI): domain Bacteria; kingdom Bacillati; phylum Actinomycetota; class Actinomycetes; order Kitasatosporales; family Streptomycetaceae; genus Streptomyces; species Streptomyces capitiformicae. The sequence goes on from NZ_CP022161.1 coordinate 7,706,357, forward strand.
CCCACGGGGCGGCGTCGTCCCCGGACGGCGGCAGCCACCGGTACAGCCAGTGCGCCACCAGCAGATGTCCCGCCCAGAGCATCCCGACCGCCGCCCAGGCGGCCTTGCGGTGCCCGGAGACGATCGCGCTGGAGCAGCCCAGAGCGACCGTGAAGAACACCGGACCGTACGGATACCCGGCCCCCAGATAGACCGTGGCGGCGGCAGCCGTCCCGAAGGCGACGAGCACCGGGTACCGCTGCCGCCACAGCAGCAAACCCGAGCCGAGGAGCAGCAGCACGCGCGCGAACAGGCCTAGTGAGGCGCGCTCGCCCTCCTGGAACTGGGCGGCGGCGTTCGAACCGACCAGCACGAAGACGGTGAGCAGCAGCGTGGACCGCCAGGGCCACCGGTGCCCCGCGTCCTCGTCCGGCCGCATCCACCACGGGGGACCGCCCCGCCATCCCGGAGGCCCGCCCGACCAGCCGGGATACCCGCCCGCCCCTCGTCGCCACGGCGGTCCGGCCGGTGCCGGGGTCGACGTGCCCGCGCCCTGCTCTTCCATGACGGCCACGCTAGACGCCGGGCACGGCATGGGACGTCACCCGAGCGTGGTGATCACACGTACTCCCGGCGAAGTACGCCCTCCGCACCGCGCGAATCCTCCGTCAGGGCCCGGCCGCGCCGGCACCGCCCGTCCCGGTGGGCTGAGGGAACACCAGACCGACATGATGGGCGAGTTGGGCGACCGCGTGTCGGAAGAACGTCTCCCGGCCCTCGACCAGCCGGTTGAACTGCCCGAACACCTCGAAGCTGACCAGCCCGAACAGCTGCGCCCACGCCGCGATGAGCACCACGGCCACTTCCGGCGGCAGATCCGGGGCGAGGTCCTCGGCAATCCGCCGGGCCTCCGGCCGGAGTTCGGCCGGCACCTTCCACTGGGCCACACCCTTGGCCTGGTAGGCGTCGCGCACGATCCGGATCAGCAACAGTCCGACGCGGGACGCGGCCGGCACCGTCGTCCGGGGCGCGGTGTACCCGGGCACCGGCGAACCGTAGATCAACGCGTACTCATGGGGCCGCGCCAGCGCCCACTCCCGTACCCCTTCACACACCGCGATCCACTGCTCGGCGGGGCTCCCGCCACGCGCCTTCGCGTACGCCGCCTCGGAGGCCTCGCCGAGGGAGTCGTAGGCGTCGATGATCAGCGCGGTGAGCAACTCATCGCGGCTGGGGAAGTAGCGGTACAGCGCGGAGGAGACCATGCCGAGCTCGCGGGCGACGGCGCGCAGCGACAGCTTTGCGGCCCCCTCGGCGGCGAGCTGTCTGCGCGCCTCGTCCTTGATGGCGGCGGTGACTTCGATCCGGGCGCGGGCGCGGGCTCCTTCTGTGGTGCTCATGCAAAGCAGTGTGCCACAGCGCCGGAGCAGTGCACACAAACGAGAGCGCCGCCCACATTCGAGATCACCGCCCAAAACCGAGAGCACCGCTCTTGCTTCGGAGTGCCCGCCCCGTGCACACTGCTCTCAAGCGAGAGCACCGCTCTCGATTCAGATCATCGATCCGAAAGGAACGCACCATGTCGTCGACCCACTACATCAAGGCCAATCCCTTCGACAGGGCGCTCAACAACCTCGTCGGCTGGCTCGCCCGCCGCGGCGTCAGCCTCCTCGGCACGGCCGAACTCTCGGTGCGCGGCCGCAAGAGCGGCGAGTGGCGCCGCCTGCCCGTCAACCCCCTGCCGTACGAGGGCGGCCCCTACCTCGTCTCGGCGCGCGGCCACTCCGAGTGGGTCCGGAACATGCGGGCCGCGGGCGGCGGGCGACTCCAAGTCGGCCGCCGGATGCAGGAGTTCACCGCGGTCGAGCTGACCGACGAGGATAAGCCCGCCGTGCTGCGGACCTACCTCAAGAAGTGGGGCTGGGAGGTGGGCCGCTTCTTCGGTGACGTCAACGCCGACTCGACCGACGAGGAACTGCTCGCCGCGGCCCCCAGGCACCCGGTCTTCCGCATCACCGTCAACAAGTAGCGCCCCGCCGGTGCCCAGCAGCCCAAGCACCCTACGCGTCCTACCCGCCCTACCTGTCGAACGCGGTAAGGGCCCGCTGAGCGATCGGATGGTTCCGGACGATCTCCCCCAGGGAGGTCGAACCGCGCACAATGTCCACGAAGGCCCGCCAGGCGGGCCGGAAGCCGGTGAGCGCCGCGTGGAAGAGGCCGGGGCGGCGCTCGAACGCGACCAGCAGCCGCTTGCCGACGCTCATCTCGACACCGAGCCCCGCCTTGACGGCGAACGCGTAGTTCAGCGCCTGCCGGCGCGTGTCCACCGCGTCGTGCGCCTCGGCGATCCGCACCGCCCACTCCCCCGCGAGCCGCCCCGAACGCAACGCGAAGGAGATCCCCTCCCGCGTCCACGGCTCAAGCAGGCCGGCCGCGTCCCCGCACACCAGCACCCGCCCCCGCGACAGCGGCGAGTCGTCGGCCCGACAGCGCGTCAAGTGCCCGGTGGAGACGCTCGGTTCGAAGCCGGCGAGGCCCAGCCGCCCGATGAAGTCCTCCAAGTACCGCTTGGTGGCGGCGCCTTCACCACGCTTGGAGATCACGCCGACCGTCAACGTGTCACCCTTGGGAAACACCCACCCGTAACTGCCGGGCATGGGACCCCAGTCGATGAGGACGCGTCCCTTCCAGTCCTCGGCGACGGTCTCCGGCACCGGGATCTCCGCCTCCAGGCCGAGGTCGACCTGCTCCAGCTTCACCCCGACATGGGCTCCTATGCGGCTGGCGCTGCCGTCGGCGCCGACAACGGCCCGCGCGAGCAGCGTCTCACCGCTCTGCAGCACGACGGCGACCGTGCGCCGGTCCGGTACGGCCGAGCCGTGCTGCTCGACCCGGGTGACCGTGACGCCCGTACGCAGCTCGGCGCCCGCCTTCTGCGCGTGCTCGACGAGCTGCTGGTCGAACTCGGGCCGGTTGATCAGCCCGAACAGCATCTGCTTGGACTTACGCGTACGGGCGTAGCGGCCGTCCAGGGAGAAGGTGACCGCGTGGACCCGGTCCTTGAAGGGCAGTTCGAAGCCGGGGGGCAGGGCGTCGCGCGAGGGGCCGATGATGCCGCCGCCGCACGTCTTGTACCGGGGCAGCTCCGCCTTCTCCAGCAACAGGACGCTGCGTCCCGCGACCGCCGCCGCGTAGGCGGCCGAAGCCCCCGCGGGTCCCGCGCCCACCACGACAACGTCCCACACCCGCTGCACGTCGTCCGCCGAAGAGTTCTCGCTGCTCACGATGGTCTACTGCTCCCGATCCAGCCGCCTGCCGCACCTGTCCCACGCATCCTACGGCGGGTGTCGCCGAGGTCCGCTGTGGGAGGATCGGCAGCGCGTGCGCCCTACACCGACACATCGGGTACGCGCGTACGCACCCACCTACCCCAGCGGACAACGTCGCACCCATGAGGAGCGTGCCCATGTCGTCGAATCCGGTCGCCGAGACCGTCGCCTCACTGATACCGAGGGCGAAGGAGGAGCTGGCCGAACTGGTCGCCTTCAAGTCGGTGGCGGACTTCGACCAGTTCCCGAGGAGCGAGAGCGAGGGCGCCGCGAACTGGGTCGCCGACGCGCTGCGGGCCGAGGGCTTCCAGGACGTGGCCCTGCTCGACACCCCCGACGGCACCCAGTCCGTGTACGGCTACCTGCCGGGTCCCGAGGGCGCGAAGACGGTGCTCCTCTACGCGCACTACGATGTCCAGCCGCCGCTGGACGAGGCCGCCTGGCTCTCGCCGCCGTTCGAGCTGACCGAGCGCGACGGCCGGTGGTACGGGCGCGGCGCGGCCGACTGCAAGGGCGGCGTGATCATGCACCTGCTCGCCCTGCGCGCGCTCAAGGCCGACGGTGGCGTCCCGGTCCACATCAAGGTGATCGCCGAGGGCTCCGAGGAGATGGGCACCGGCGGTCTCCAGCAGTACGCCGAGCAGCATCCGGAGCTGCTCGCCGCCGATACGATCGTCATCGGCGACGCGGGCAACTTCCGCGCCGGACTGCCGACGGTCACCTCGTCCCTGCGCGGCATGATCCTCATGCGGGTGAAGATCGACGCTCTCGAAGGCAACCTGCACTCGGGCCAGTTCGGCGGCGCGGCCCCCGACGCGCTGGCCGCGCTGATCCGCGTACTGGACTCGCTGCGCGCCGAGGACGGTACGACGACCGTCGACGGGCTCGCGAGCGACGGAACGTGGGACGGCCTGGCGTACGACGACAGGCAGTTCCGCAAGGACGCCAAGGTGCTCGACGGGGTGGAGCTGGTCGGCGCCGACACCGTCGCGGACCGTATCTGGGCGCGCCCGGCCGCCACCGTGCTCGGCATCGACGCCCCGCCGGTGGTCGGCGCCACCCCGTCGATCCAGGCGAGCGCCCGCGCCCTGGTCGGCCTGCGCGTCCCGCCGGGCGTGGACGTGCGGCACGCGATGAAGCTGCTCGAAGCCCACCTGACGGCGCACACCCCGTGGGGTGCCCGGGTGAGCTGCGAGCCGATCGGCCACGGCCAGGCCTTCCGCGCCGACACCTCCAGCCCGGCGTACGAGGCGATGGCCGCCGCCATGGCCGTCGCTTACCCGGGCCAGGAGATGCAGTACGCGGGCCACGGCGGCTCCATCCCGCTCTGCAACGCCCTCGCCGCCCTCTACCCGACCGCCGAGATCCTCCTCATCGGCCTCAGCGAGCCGGAGGCTCAGATCCACGCGGTCAACGAGAGCGTGTGCCCTGAGGAGTTGGAGCGCATGGCGGTGACGGAGGCGCTGTTCCTGCGCAACTACGCGGCGAGCTGAGCGAACACCTCAATGCCGGTTCACACCGGCACTCCCGCCTCCAAGTACAGCGCGGCCCCCTGCTCCCGCGCCCGAAGCGCCCACCGCAACCGCTCATACCTCACCGGCGGCAACAGATCCGCGGCCTCCTCCTCGGTCACGAAGCGCCAGTCGCGCAACTCGGGGCCGGGGAGCACGGGCCGCTGAGCCCCTGTCGTATCGAGGTGCCCCCCGTCGAAGAGAAGGCGGAGTCCCCCGTACCCGGGGGGCGTGGGCGACTCCCAGTCCACCACCAGCAGCCGGGGTACGTCGTCGAGTCGTATCCCGGTCTCCTCGACGACCTCCCGCATGCCCGCCCTGGCCGGCGCCTCGCCGGACTCCACGACTCCGCCGGGGAACTCCCAGCCGGGCTTGTACGTCGGATCGACCAGCAGGACCCGATCGTCCTCGTCGAACAGCAGTACCCCCGCGGCGACGGTCTCGGCGGTCGGCTCTGGGGTCTGCACGATGTCGCACGCGGGTACGTCACCGGTGGCCACGGCGTCGGCGATGCGCCGTGCGGTCTCGTACGGGGTGAGGGCGCTGGTGTCGACGAGGTGGGCGTCGGCGGTGAGCCAACCGCCCAGGGCGGCGCGGTAGGGCGCGATGTGGTCGTACGCCCATTGACGCATCCGCATCTCGCCGTCGGGGAGGTCGGGTGGTATCTCCCGACCGGCTATTCGCTCTCGCAGTATCGTTTCGGCCGGGGCCAGAAGCAGATGCCGTACGGGAATGCGGCGGGAGGCGAGGCCGCCGAAGATCTCGTCGCGGTACTCCTGGCGGAGCAGCGTCATGGGGACCACGAGGATGCCGCCCAGCTCGGCGAGCAGGGCGGCGGCTGTGTCGACCACGAGCCGTCGCCAGCTCGGCAGGTCCTGGAAGTCGCCGACCTCGGCGAGGCGTTTGGCAGGCAGCATGTGTGTCAGTGCGCCGCCTATGACCTCGGGGTCGAAGAGCGTGCTGTTCGGGATCAGTTCGATCAGTTCCCGTGCGGTGGTGGTCTTTCCCGCACCGAACGCGCCGTTGATCCAAACGACGGTCACGGTTCCCCCTCTTCTGTTGACCCCCTGAGGCTTGCCCTCCACTCCGCCACGGAAACCAGCCGCTGATGAAGGGCCGAAAACACGGTGGCGGGTTCCCCACCGTGTGGAGAACCCGCCGCTGTGTCGGGCGAGACGGAAGTTGAACCGGCCGCCTCCTACAAGGCTGTCAGCCCGCCCTGCCGCCCTTGCCCTGCTGACCCTGCTGACCCTTTTGCTTTTGGTCGGCCTTGCCGCCCAGAGCCTCGTCACCGAGGGCGGTCAGGCTGTCGCCGGCGACCGTCTTGCCGACCTTGGCGAGGGTGCCCTCGACGTCCAGTTTGCTGAGCCCGTCGGTCTTTCCGGGTGTCTCCCTGGCCTCGGCACCGTGCGACGGCGTGATGGCCGCGACGACGAAGCCGGTGGCGAGGGAGGCGATGGCGAGCATGCTGCGCTTCTTCATGCCCCGCACAACGCTGGAACGGGGCGAGGGGTCACGGCCGGTTCCCGAGGCTTCGCCCGCGCCCACTAATCCGAGGCCCCCGCCCCCGGACCTGCGGCCCCGACGACACCGCGCTTCCGTATCCGGCGCGCCCAGCGCCCAGCGCCCAGCGCCCAGCGCCCAGCGCCCAGCGCCCAGCGCCCAGCGCCCAGCGCCCAGCGCCCAGCGCCCAGCGCCCAGCGCCCGCGGACCCTACCCCACCCCCGCCACCGGCGTGCTCGGCCGCCCCGCCAGTGCCGCCGCGGCCGCGCCGACAAGGCCCGCGTCCGTGCCCATCACGGCGGGCGTGACCGTCAGATGCTGGACGAACGACAGCGTGGCGTAGTTCTTGAGCGCGGAACGCAGCGGGGCGAAGAGGATGTCGCCCGCGCCCGCGACTCCCCCGCCTATGACGGCGATGTCGATCTCGACGAGGGTCGCGGTGGCCGCGATGCCGGCGGCGAGGGCCTGGGCGGCGCGTTCGAAGGAGGCCACGGCGACGGGGTCGCCGGCCCGGGCGGCGGCGGCGACCGCGGCGGCCGAGCTCTCGCCGTCGGGGCCGGGCCGCCAGCCGTTGTCCAGGGCACGGCGGGCGATGTTGGGGCCGCTCGCGATGCGTTCCACGCAACCGCGGGCACCGCAAGGGCAGGGGTCACCGTCGAGTTGGACGCTGATGTGCCCGATGTGGCCGGCGTTGCCGGTGGGGCCCGGGTGCAGTTTTCCGCCGAGGACGAGTCCGCCGCCGACGCCCGTCGAGACGACCATGCACAGCGCGTTGTCGTGGCCGCGGGCGGCGCCCTGCCAGTGCTCGGCGGCGGTGATGGCCACACCGTCGCCGATCAGCTCGACGGGCAGCCCGCCAGTCACCGCCCGGACCCGCTCGACGAGGGGGAAGTCGCGCCAGCCGGGGACGTTCACCGGGCTCACCGTGCCGGCGGAGGCGTCCACGGGGCCGGCGCTGCCGATGCCGACGGCCGTGGCGCCGCTCCACAGCGGGGTGGAGGTCAGTTCGCCGAGCACCTCCTCGACGGCCAGCATCACGGTGTCGCCGTCCTCCTGCGCGGGCGTCGGGCGCTGCGCGCGCACCAGGATCCGGCCGTGGCCGTCCACCAGCGCCCCGGCGATCTTGGTGCCGCCGATGTCGAGCGCGGCCACGAGGTCGGTCTGCATCAGTGTCAGTTCTCCCGCTGCGAGTCTCCTACCGGGTACCCGAATCCAGCGACACCCGGATCTCCGGCCGGAAAACTGGCAGCACGACGCTCGCCTGGTGGGGGGCGCCGGCCAGAGAATGCGATAGACAGTCTCTCCCGGCTGTGACAACGTTGTCCAGGCTCTATGCTCGACGCCACACCCTCAACAGCGACACAAATCCGACACGGCATCACCGACAACGCCCGTGGACGACGACACCGCCCGTGGACGACAGGACAGGACAGCGCATCGTGCCCGAGACGGCCCCCAGCACCGCCCGCCGACCCGATAACCGCTATGGCAACCGTCCCACGATGAAGGACGTCGCGGCACGGGCGGGCGTGGGCCTGAAGACGGTCTCCCGGGTGGTGAACGGCGAGCCGGGCGTCACCCCGGACACCGAGCGCCGGGTCCAGGAGGCGATCGAGGCGCTCGGCTTCCGGCGCAACGACAGCGCGCGGGTGCTGCGCAAGGGCCGTACGGCCAGCATCGGTCTGGTCCTCGAAGACCTCGCCGACCCGTTCTACGGCCCGCTCAGCCGGGCGGTGGAGGAGGTGTCCCGCGCGCACGGATCACTGCTGATCAACGGATCCAGCGCCGAGGACCCCGACCGCGAGCAGGAGTTGGCGCTGGCGCTGTGCGCGCGCCGCGTCGACGGGCTCGTGATCATTCCGGCCGGAGACGACCACCGGTATCTGGAGCCAGAGATCAGGGCCGGCGTCGCCACGGTGTTCGTGGACCGCCCGGCGGGGCGAATCGACGCCGACGTCGTGCTGTCGGACAGCTTCGGCGGGGCCCGCGACGGCGTCGCCCACCTCATCGCCCACGGCCACCGCCGCATCGGCTTCATCGGCGACATGCCCCGCATCCACACCGCCGCCGAGCGGCTGCGCGGCTACCGGGCGGCCATGGAGGACGCGGGCATACCGGTCGAGCAAGCGTGGATGTCCCTGGGCGTCACCGACCCGGAGCGCGTCCGCAGGGCCGCGGAGGAGATGCTGTCCGGCCCGGCGCCCGTCACCGCGGTCTTCGCGGGCAACAACCGGGTGACCGTCACGGTCGTACGGGTCCTCGCCGAGCACGCCCGCCGGGTCGCCCTGGTCGGCTTCGACGACTTCGAGCTGGCCGATCTCCTCCGGCCGGGCATCACCGTGGTCGCCCAGGATCCCGCCCGGCTGGGCCGTACCGCCGCCGAGCGCCTCTTCCAGCAGCTGGACGGCTCCCTCGTCGTCCCTGAGCGCATCGAACTACCGACCCGGCTGATCGCCCGCGGCTCCGGCGAACTCCCGCCCGCGGACTGACCGTTGGGCGCCCCCGACCCCCGTACGCTCGAAACGCTCGGTCTCGCCGTGGCGCCGCGCGAGGATCCGCTGAGCTATCCGGGCGCCCGGCCCTCTCGCTCCGCGCTCCTGGACGGCAACCGGATGCTGCCCCTGGACACACTCGTCCACGAGGACCGCGTCCCCGTGCTCTCGGTCGGCTCCAACGCCTGCCCCGCCCAACTCGTGCACAAGATGGCGGAGCACGGCGTGGAGTGCCGGATCCCCATGGTCAAGGCGAGGGTCACGGGCATCGGTGTCGGTGTCTCCGCCCATGTGAGCCTGCTGGGCTACATGTCCGCGTCCCCCTTCCACTCCCCCGGCTCCACCAGCGAACTCTTCATCACCTGGCTGGACGAGCGGCAACTCGCCGTCGTCGACAGGAGCGAGGGCGTCGACTCCCCGACGGGGAACTTCCACCGTGCCGCCCTGCCCGCCGGCGACTTCCGGGTCGAGCTGGAGTCGGGCGAGGTGCTGGACCACGCCTGGATCTACGTCAACCGGTGGGGCGTCCTGCACAACGGCGGCCCGGCCCCGCGCTCCCACCCCGGCCGCCAGCGTCCGCTGATCACCGAACTGCTCGCCGCCTCAACGGAGTTACGCGACCTGTTCGGCGCGACGCCCGACGAGTTCTGCGCCCGGGCGCGCGGCAACCGGGCGCTGTGCGTCCGGGGGAGGCAGCTGTTCGCCGAGATGAAGTGGACGACGGTGTCCGGCCTGGAGCAGTACGTACGGCCGCATCCGCGATCGTAGGCCGCCGCCCCGGGCCGGGCCGGGCTTCAGCAGGTCGGGAGGCCCGGCACCGGGGCGTCGTTGTCGCCGCCCTTGATGTAGACGTCGCTGACGAAGACGTTCGTGTTGCCGCTGTCGTCGTCGGTCCTGGCCCACCAGACGTTGGTCCACTCGCCGTAGGTCTCGCGCCGGCCGAGGTTCTGCTGGCAGTAGAAGTAGTTGGTGCCCTGCTTGAGGACGCCGACCTTGGTGCCGGAGGCCGTGTAGGAGTCGGCCGTGCGCCAGACCGTGCAGTTGTACTTGCCGCCGCCGATCGAGTAGCAGGAGGGTTCCGGAGTGGTCTCGCCGCCGGTGGTCCCACCGGTCGTCGTACCGCCGCCGGTGGAGCCGCCCGTGCTGTCCGACGAACCGCCCGAGCCGCCCGAACTGCCCGAACTGCCGTCCGTGGTGCCGCCGCTGGCGTTCTGGGAAGGGGACGCGGAGACCTCGGTCCCCTTCTCGTCGTCCTGCCTCGGCTGCTCGCTCGGGCTCGCGGACTTCTTGTCGTCCTTCTCCTTCTCCTTCTCCTTGTCGCCGGAGCCGTCGGAGAGGCCGAGCGAACCCCGGCTGGGGTCTTCGGAAGGGTCGGCGGTCTCGGTGGCGGAGGGCTGGGCGCCCGTCTCGGTGTCGGCACGGTTGTTCAGGAGCGCGACCGTGACGCCGGTGGCCGCAAGGACGACGGTGACGGCCACGGCGGCGAGCAGGGCGCGGCCCTTGCGGGGGCGGCTGCCGGGCGCGGACACGGAGGTGACCGCTCCCGACGCCGGGACCGCGTGGGAAGCCGCCGCCGGCGGTCCGAAGCCCGGCGGCACCGAGGGAACGCTCCGCTCCGTCTCCTGCCTGGGCGGCGGCGTGGGCCCGCCCGACGTCGGTGCGTCCCCGGCGGCCACGGCCTCCAGGAGTTGCCGGGCCCGGTCGGCGTCCGGACGGGCCTCCGGTCGCTTGTCCATCAGCTGTTGCAGGACGGGACCGAGCGCGCCCGAGCGCTGCGGTTCGGGCAGCGGTTCGGCGACGATCGCGGTGAGCGTCGACCAGGTGGACGTACGGCGGAACGGGGAGGTGCCCTCGACGGCCGCGTACAGGGTGGCGCCGAGTGCCCAGATGTCGGAGGCGGGGCCGGGATCGTTGCCCTGGGCGCGCTCGGGGGCCAGATAGTCGAGAGAGCCGACGAGTTCGCCGCTGCGGGTGAGGTGGGTGGCGGAGCCGTCGTTCGGGTCCTCCATGGTGGCGATGCCGAAGTCGGTGAGCACGACGCGGCCCGAGCGGTCGAGGAGGATGTTGCCGGGCTTGACGTCGCGGTGCAGTACACCGACTTTGTGGGCGGCGGCGAGGGCGTCCATGACCTTGGCCCCGATGGCGGCCGCCTCGCGCGGGTCGAGGAGGCCCCGGTCGCGCAGGACGTCGTCCAGCGACGGCCCGTCGACCAGCTCCATGACGATCAGCGGGCGGCCGTCGACCTCGGCCACGTCGTGCACAGCGACGACTCCGGGGTGGCGGATGCGGGCGGCGGCCCGGGCCTCGCGCTGCATCCGGAGCCCCAGGTCGGCGAGTTCGGGCCCGGCCGCGTCCGTGTAGGTGCGCAACTCCTTGAGGGCGACCTCGCGGTGGAGCACCTCGTCCACGGCCCGCCAGACGACACCCATGCCGCCGCGTCCTAGCTGCTCCGCGACCCGGTACCGCCCGACAAGGAGCCGCCCGACACCGTCCGCCTGTTCGTTCGCCCCCGCAGACACCTACGCCCCGTTCCTGTGACAAACCGATGAGTGGGCGTACAGCCTACGGTGCCGGGAGGGGCGCCCCGAACCGGTGCCAACTGCTGGCACAGGACCGCTACTTACCCGTCGCCGGGACCGCTCTCCTGCCGGCCGGAAATCGTCAGATCCGCACGTCGGGGCGCCGCGAAGCCCTCCAGGTCTGCGCGGGTCAGGCCGGTCGCGCTGGAGACCTCGTCGATGTCGAGTGCGCCGCAGTCGAGGCCCCGCAGGAGGTAGCCGCTGAGCGCCTTGGCCGTGGCGGGCTCGTCCATCACGTCGCCGCCGACGCGGCCCGCGTACCGCGACAGGCGGGCGGCGGCCTGTTCGTAGCCCTCGCGGTAGAAGGCGAAGACGGCGGCGTAGCGGGTGGGGATGTGGCCCGGGTGCATGTCCCAGCCCTGGTAGTAGGCGCGGGCCAGGGCGCGGCGGGTGAGGCCGTAGTGCAGGCGCCAGGCGTCGTGGACCTTCTCCGTGGGGCCGACCGGCAGGACGTTGGTGGAGCCGTCCGAGACGCGTACGCCCGTGCCCGCCGCCGCGACCTGCATGATCGCCTTGGCGTGGTCGGCGGCGGGGTGGTCGCTGGCCTGGTGGGCGGCGGAGACGCCGAGGCAGGCGCTGTAGTCGAAGGTGCCGTAGTGCAGCCCGGTGGCGCGGCCCTCGGCGGCGTCGATCATGCGGGCGACGGTGGCGGTGCCGTCTGCGGCGAGGATGGCCTGGCTGGTCTCGATCTGGATCTCGAAGCCGATCCGGCCGGGCGTGAGGCCCCGCGCCTTCTCGAAGGCCTCCAGGAGCCGGACCATGGCCGAGACCTGCTCGGCGTAGGTGACCTTGGGCAGGGTCAGCACCAGCCCATCGGGCAGGCCGCCGGCCTCCAGCAGGCCGGTGAGGAAGATGTCGAGCGTGCGGATGCCCCGGTCGCGTACCGGCGCCTCCATGCACTTCATCCGGATGCCCATGTACGGGGCGGCCGTGCCCTTGGCGTAGGCCTCGGCGATCAGCCGGGCGGCGCGGGCGGCCGTCTCGTCCTCCTCGGCGTCGGGGCGCGGCCCGTAGCCGTCCTCGAAGTCGACGCGCAGGTCCTCGATCGGTTCACGCTCCAGCTTGGCGCGGACCCGGTCGTACACGGGCCCCGCGAGCTCGTCCGTGAGGCCGAGGACGGCGGCGAAGGACGCGGCGTCGGGAGCGTGCTCGTCGAGGGCGGCGAGTGCCTGCGCGCCCCAGGTGCGGAGGGTGTCGGCGGCGAAGACGTCACCGGGGACGTAGACGGTGTGCACGGGCTGACGGGTGCCGGGGTCTCCCGGGTAGCGGCGCTCCAGCTCCGCGTCGACGGGGGCGAGGGAGGAGCTGATCTCCTCGCTGATGGCGCCCGCGAGACTCGTCGCCACGTTCTCCTGCCGACCCTGCCCCATTCCACACCCTCCATTTTCCGCACAGCGGAATCAACAGTCCGCATAACGCAGCTAACCGTCGATCTTCCCCCTGGTCAACACCGTCTCGAAGTGGGATTCCCCATCCTTTCCCCCTGGTCACTGCGGACCCGCTCTCTTCATACGTATGACAGGAGGCAAGCTTCATCGTGACTTGCAAGGGGAGGGAGATCACGTGCCGAACGAGGTCGGGGTGACGCGCCGCCATGGACTCAAGGCCGCGGCGGCCGCCGCCATCGCAGGACCGCTACTCACCACCGCGGGCTCCACACAGCCCGCTTCCGCCGGCGAGTACGCGGGCGCCCTGAACGTCATGACGTTCAACGTGCGCTTCTCGACGGTCGTCGACAAGACACCGCGCTGGTCCGTGCGCCGACCGGTGATGCGAGAGCTGCTGCGCCGCGAGCGACCGCATGTCATCGGCACCCAGGAAGGGCTCTACCAGCAACTGCGCATGATCGAGAAGGATCTCGGCGGGCACTACGACTGGATCGGCACCGGACGCGGGGGCGGCAGCAAGGACGAGTTCATGGCGATCTTCTACGACACCCGCAGACTCGACCCGATCGAGTTCGATCACTTCTGGCTGTCCGACACCCCGTACACGATCGCCTCGAACACGTGGGACGCGGACTGGCTGCGCATGGTGACCTGGGTGCGTTTCGCCGATCTCGACGACGGGGGCCGGGAGTTCTACGTCCTCAACACCCATCTGGACAGCGTCAGCCAGTACGCCCGCGAGCGCTCCGCGGGACTCATCGGCGAGACCATCGCCGGGTGGGACCGATCGTTACCGGTCATCGTCACCGGCGACTTCAACGCCGAAGCCCACGACAACCAGGTGTACGACCTCATGCTGGACATCGGCCTGGTGGACGCCTGGGACGCCGCGGCCTCGCGGAGTCCGGCGTACGGGACGTACCACGGCTACCGGGGGCTCAGGCCCGGCGGGCGGCGCATCGACTGGATCCTCACCACGCCCGGGGTGACCACGCACTGGGCCGCGATGAACACCTTCTCCGTGGACGGGATGTACCCGAGCGACCATCTGCCGGTGCAGGCCTCGCTGACCCTGGGATGAGCCGAGGCCCCCGTGACCGCGCGTGCGGTCACGGGGGCCTCGTACGCCCTGAGTCGATCAGCCCTTGCGGGCCTTGATCTCCTCGGTGAGCTGCGGGACGACGTCGAAGAGGTCGCCGACCACGCCGTAGTCGACCAGGTCGAAGATCGGGGCTTCAGCGTCCTTGTTGACGGCCACGATCGTCTTCGAGGTCTGCATGCCGGCCCGGTGCTGGATGGCGCCGGAGATGCCGGAGGCGATGTACAGCTGCGGGGAGACGCTCTTGCCGGTCTGGCCGACCTGGTTGGTGTGCGGGTACCAGCCCGCGTCGACGGCGGCACGCGAGGCGCCGACGGCCGCGCCGAGGGAGTCGGCGAGGGCCTCGATGATCGCGAAGTTCTCGGCGCCGTTGACGCCACGGCCGCCGGAGACCACGATCGCGGCCTCGGTCAGCTCCGGGCGACCGGTCGACTCACGCGGGGTGCGGCCGGTGACCTTGGTGCCGGTGGCCTTGTCGGAGAAGGTCACGGACAGGGCCTCGACCGCACCGGCGGCCGGGGCGGCCTCCACGGCGGCCGAGTTGGGCTTGACCGTGACGACCGGGGTGCCCTTGGCGACGCGGGACTTGGTGGTGAAGGAAGCGGCGAACACCGACTGCGTGGCCACCGGGCCCTCGTCGCCGGCTTCCAGGTCGACGGCGTCGGTGATGATGCCCGAGCCGATGCGCAGCGCGAGGCGGGCGGCGATCTCCTTGCCCTCGGCGGAGGAGGGGACCAGCACGGCGGCCGGGGAGACGGCGTCGTACGCGGCCTGCAGGGCGTCCACCTTGGGGACGACCAGGTAGTCGGCGTACTCGGCGGCGTCGTGGGTGAGGACGCGGGTCGCGCCGTGCTCGGCGAGCGTGGCGGCGGTGTCGGCGGCGCCGTTGCCCAGCGCGACGGCGACGGGCTCGCCGATGCGGCGGGCCAGGGTCAGCAGCTCCAGCGTGGGCTTGCGGACGGCACCGTCCACGTGGTCGACGTAAACAAGAACTTCAGCCATTACTACTCCTGGGCGAGAACCCCGAACTTCGGCCGGGGGAAGACATGTTGACTGCTACGCGCGGCGCGTGCCGTTCGGCATCGGGCAGGGCTTGTCCGTCGTGAGGCCGTCTCGGTCGAGCGAGAAGCCCCTTCGGGCGGAGTCACGGGATTGCTCTCCTGCTGATAAGCAATCCACCGGAGCGCGGGTCGCGTTGCAACCGGCCCGCGCCACCGACCCCTAGATGAACTTCTGGCTCGCCAGGAACTCGGCCAGCTGCTTGCCGCCCTCGCCCTCGTCCTTGACGATCGTGCCCGCGGTGCGCGCCGGGCGCTCGGCCGCGGAGTCGACGACCGTGTAGGCGCCCTCCAGACCGACCTCCTCGGCCTCGATGTCGAGGTCGGACAGGTCCCAGGACTGAACCGGCTTCTTCTTGGCCGCCATGATGCCCTTGAAGGACGGGTAACGCGCCTCGCCCGACTGGTCCGTCACGGAGACCACGGCCGGAAGCGACGCCTCCAGCTGCTCGCTCGCGGCGTCGCCGTCACGGCGGCCCTTGACCACGCCGTCCTCGACGGAGACCTCGGAGAGCAGCGTGACCTGCGGAACACCCAGCCGCTCAGCGACCAGTGCCGGGACGATACCGCCGGTGCCGTCGGTGGAGGCCATGCCGGAGATCACCAGGTCGTAGCCGGCCTTCTCGACCGCCTTGGCCAGCACCAGCGAGGTGCCGATGGCGTCGGTGCCGTGCAGGTCGTCGTCCTCGACATGGATGGCCTTGTCGGCGCCCATGGACAGCGCCTTGCGCAGCGCGTCCTTGGCGTCCTCGGGGCCCACCGTCAGGACGGTGATCTCCACGTCGTCGTCGGAGTTCTCGGAGATCTGCAGCGCCTGCTCGACCGCGTACTCGTCCAGTTCGGAGAGCAGACCGTCCACGTCGTCACGGTCGACGGTCAGGTCATCGGCGAAGTGCCGGTCGCCAGTGGCGTCGGGCACGTACTTCACAGTGACAACGATCCTCAAGCTCACGCCGGCTCTCCTACTGCATCGTCTTTTCCGGGCTGCCTTCTATGCAGGCAGCATAGGCGCCTGAAGCGGCCGATCCCGATCGGGGCGGCCCGCGCTCCGAACGAAATATTACTCGCCAGTACGACACCTACATTCCCGCACTCCGCCACCGCTGAGCAAGCGCTTTGGACTGTGAGTTAGGCAACCCTCTGTAATCAGATGGGAATCTACCCGAAGCCTTGGTCCCGAGGCTCAGTCCCGCAGCCCGTTGAACCGTCCCTGGTGGTACAGCAGCGGCCGCCCCACGCCGGTGGGGTCGCCGAGGACGACCTCGGCGAGGACGATGCGGTGGTCGCCGGCCGGGACCCGTGCCACCACCCGGCAGACCAGCCAGGCGAGTACGTCGTCGAGCACGGGAACTCCCTCCGGGCCGCTACGCCATCCGGTGGGCGCCCCGAACCGGTCCGCGCCGCTGCGGGCGAAGGTGGCCGCCAGCTCCTGCTGGTGCTCGCCGAGTATGTGCACGCCCACATACTCCGCCTCGGAGATCACCGGCCAACTGGAGGCGCCGGTGCCTATGCCGAACGAGAGCAGCGGGGGCTCTGCGGAGACCGAGGTGAGCGAGGTGGCGGTGAAACCGACGGGCCCGGTGCCGTCCTGTGCGGTGATGACGGCGACTCCGGCCGCGTGCCGACGGAAGACCGAGCGCAGGAGGTCGGAGGAGGCGAGTTGGGGAAGACCGAGGCCGTGGGTGGCCGTCATGGAGTTGTCCTTCTGCTGAAGTGGACGAGCTGACCGTGGCTGCTCACGTTCACGGACAGCGCGAACTCGCCGTGCGGACCAGGTCCACATGGACGCGCTCGACGAGAAGGAGTTCCCTGGGCATACCGTCAGGCTGACGATCGATAATGCTTACAGTCAAGTACGTTCCGTCATCCGGAAGATGCGACACAGGTCACTCCTCGAACTCCCGAACCTCACACGGCCTCGCCGAGCGCGGCGATGACGTCCGCCTTACGCGGCTGCCCGGTGGCCCGCCGCACGATCCGGCCGTCGGCGTCGAGGACGAGCACGGTCGGCGTCTTGAGGATGTCGAGCCGGCGGACGAGGTCGAGATGCTCTTCGGCGTCGATCTCCACATGGGTGACGCCGGGGACCATGCCGGCGACTTCGGTGAGCACCCGGCGGGTGGCGCGGCAGGGGGCACAGAAGGCGCTGGAGAACTGGACGAGCGTGGCCCGTTCACCGAGCCCCTCCCCCAACTCCGCCGCGCCGAGCCGCTTGTCTCCGTCCCGCCCGCGCACTCTGACTCTCCCGCTCCGCCGCCGCTGCAGCACTCCGTAGACGCTCGCCGCGGCGAGCACCAGCACACACACCACGAGTCCGGTCACAGCGTGCTTCAGCGTTCACGCGACTGCAAAGATTCCCGGCGCCTGGCGGGGATTGGCTTGCGGAATGCTTGCCTCATGGACATTGATGTGAGAGGTCCGCGTTTCGGCGCGGCCGTGACGACCGTCGTGCTGGCGGTCGTCCTGATCACCGGCAGCGTCTGGCTGCTGGCCTGGCAGACGTTCGCGTTCGCGCTGGGCGCGGCGGGCGGGGCGGCGCGTTCGCCGTACGGCTGGGTCTTCCGTAAGGCCGTACGGCCGCGGATCGGGCCGCCGACGGAGCTCGAGGCACCCGAGCCGCCGCGCTTCGCGCAGGCCGTGGGCCTGGTCTTCGCCGCCGTGGGGCTGGTCGGCTACGCGGTGGGGCCCGAATGGCTGGGGCTCGCGGCGACCGGGGCGGCGCTGGCGGCCGCCTTCCTCAACGCGGTGTTCGGGTACTGCCTGGGGTGCGAGATGTACCTGCTCGTCCGGCGGGTGACCGTGCGCGCCGAGTAAAGGTGAGGTGAAGCACGGCGGTCGGACGTGTGTCCGACGTGACGAGAATCTCGCCCTTCACCGGCACCAGGACTGGCTACTCGTCCGTTCTTGGGGCACGATCTGCGAGATGCCGTAAACCTACGGCTGCGTAACTTCCCGCCGGGAGCCCCCTTCCCAGGCAGAGAGAAGGGTCCACTCCGTCCATGGCAGAGCTTGCCTACCGTCCCGCCATCGGTCTCGCCCGCACCCTGTTCAAGGCATGGGACCTGAAGATCGACTGCAAGGGCTCGGAGAACATCCCGCGCTCGGGCGGCGCGGTCCTGGTGAGCAATCACATCAGCTATCTGGACTTCATCTTCGACGGCCTGGCGGCGCTGCCGCAGAAGCGTCTGGTGCGCTTCATGGCCAAGGAGTCGGTGTTCCGGCACAAGATCTCCGGGCCGCTGATGCGCAACATGCGGCACATCCCGGTGGACCGCGAGCAGGGTGAGGCGGCCTACGCGCACGCGCTGGACTCGCTGCGCTCGGGTGAGATCGTCGGGGTTTTCCCCGAGGCCACCATCTCGCAGTCGTTCACCCTGAAGAGCTTCAAGTCGGGTGCCGCCCGCCTGGCCCAAGAGGCGGGCGTCCCGCTGATCCCGATGGCGGTGTGGGGCACGCAGCGGCTGTGGACCAAGGGCCACCCGCGCAATTTCAAGCGCAGCCACATCCCGATCACCATCCGGGTCGGTGAGGCACTGGAGGCCTCCAAGGACAAGTACGCCGGCGCGATCACCCGGCAGCTGCGCGAGCGCGTTCAGGAGCTGCTGGAGGCCGCGCAGCGCGCCTACCCCGTGCGCCCCAAGGGCCCGGACGACACCTGGTGGATGCCGGCCCACCTCGGCGGCACGGCCCCGACGCCGGAGCAGGTCCGCGAGGCCGAGGCACACTGATCCGATCCCCGGGGCTCACGGGGAAGCTCACCTCACGGCGCGGGCTTCACGGATTCCAGTCCGTGGACAGGGAACCGATGAAGCCCGCCCCGAAGTTGAGCACGACCAGCTGCGCCACGGCGGTGAGCCACAGCCGGCCGAGCAGGGCGAGGCCGACGCTCACGCCCGCGAACCGGTGGAGGAACACCACGGAGTTGTGCTGGTAGGTCTCGCCGGTCGGGTTCATCATGCCCGGGTAGGGAAGCCAGTCCTCGGTGAAGACGCCCTCCGTGCCACCGGCCAGGATCCAGCCGACGACGAGCAGGTCCACGGCGACCATCAGCGCGGCGATGCGCATGTCCGCGCGCTGATGCCCCTCGGACCGCTCGAAGAACCTCTGGATTCTCCCTGCCTCGCTCATCCGTACCCCCCGTTGTCCACGTTCGTCCTGCTGGACCTTTCACACGGACGGCGTGTGCACGGTGATACGCGTGCCGGGGCTGAACTTCTCGACCAGTTCTGCCAGTTCCGCCGCCGCGCGCTCGACGTCGGCCACCGGCATGGGTGCCAGGCTCTCCAGGAGGAAGATCGCCGAGGTGGATTCCTCGGTGAGCCGGGTGCGGGGGCCCTGACGCCAGTTCCAGCGGCGGCAGGTCACGCCCGTCTCGTCGCGCCACACCACCTCGCCGGGTTCGGGGTGTTCGACGACCTCCTCGCCCGCCGCGGCGGTCACGAAGTCCTCGTCGCCGGCGGCCCGCACGAGCCGCATCCCGCCCTCGATCCGGTCGATGTCCTCACCGCCGACCGGGATCAGATGGGCGACGCTGATCGCGTTGTAGACGTCGACGAGGACGTTGATCCGGGGCAGTCCGGCCTCCGAGAGCGCCCGCTTGGCGAGCGCCTCCGCCGAGTTGCGGGTGCGGGAGGGCTTGGCGCCGAACGCCGTGTACGTCTCGCGCCAGGCCGCCATGTGCGGGTCCTCGTGCGGGGCGCGCCCGTCCAGTCGTACGGCCAGACGGCGGGCCGCGTCGTCGAGGAGGGCCGAACTCTCGGCGGTGCTGGGCCCGTTGGCCAGGTCGTACGCCTCGACGGCGACGTGGGTGAAGCCGGGTGCGAGGGCGCGCACCTCGTCGGACACGGTCAGGGAGAGGGTCATCGTCTGCCTCAGAGTGCGGTGGGGAGCGTCTTCCAGAGGTACGGCCGGTCGGGGGCGGCTTTGAGGGCGCTCAGTACGGCCGGATGAGGTTCAGCGTACAGGACCGGCCAGTCCATCTCATTGGACTCAGGGTCTGGCGTGAAGGCCAGCCGCTCACCATCGAGGGAGAACCGGGCGTCGACGCCCGGCTTGTTGCCCCGCGGATCCTGACGATGCCAGGCGCCGTTGAACCGTACGGCGACCAGGCCATGGACCACGTCGAATTTCTGGTAGCAGAGCGCGGTCGGGATGTCCTCGGCACGCAGCAGGGCCGCCAGGGCGTGGGCCTTGGCGTAGCAGATGCCGGTCCGCTGCTCCAGGACGTCGGAGGCGCGCCACGTCACACGCGGGTCGCCGGAGTCCTGCGAGTGGGGGATCTCGTCGCGCACGAACTCGAACGCCAGGCGCGCATAGGCATACGAGTCCTCGGCACCCTTGGCGAGCCGCGCGGCCGTCTCGCGGACCAGGGCGTGATCGTGGTCAATGGCCTCGTCAGCGGCCAAGTATGCGGAAAGGTCGGGGGTGTTCTGGATCAGCTCCATGCCCGCAGAGCATAGGTATGCAATCACCCGAGAGTCAATGCATTTTCGGGTGACCGCATACTTATGCAGAACGCCTCAGCGTGCCATCTCCTCCTTCAGCGCCGCCACGAAGCCGTCCACGTCCTCCTCGGTGGTGTCGAACGCGCACATCCAGCGGACGTCGCCGGCGGCCTCGTCCCAGAAGTAGAAGCGGTAGCGCTTCTGCAGGCGCTCGCTCACGTCGTGCGGGAGGCGGGCGAAGACGGCGTTGGACCGGACGGGGTGGAGGATCTCCACCCCGTGGACCGCGCGGACGCCCTCGGCCAGCCGCTGGGCCATCTCGTTGGCGTGGCGGGCGTTGCGCAGCCAGAGGTCCTTGGCGAGCAGCGCCTCCAACTGCACGGACACGAAGCGCATCTTGGAGGCCAGCTGCATGGACAGCTTGCGCAGGTGCTTCATGTGGCTGACGGCGTCCTGGTTGATGACGACGACGGCCTCGCCGAACATCGCGCCGTTCTTGGTGCCACCCAGGGAGAGGATGTCGACGCCGACCGCGTTGGTGAACGTACGCATCGGCACGTTCAGGGCGGCGGCCGCGTTGGCTATGCGGGAGCCGTCCAGGTGGACCTTCATACCGTGGGCGTGGGCGTGCTCGCAGATCGCGCGGATCTCGTCGGGCGTGTAGAGGGTGCCCAGCTCGGTGCTCTGAGTGATGGAGACGACCTGTGGCATGGCGCGGTGCTCGTCGTCCCAGCCGTACGCCTGCTTGTCGATCAGTTCAGGCGTGAGCTTGCCGTCGGGGGTCGGCACGGTGAGCAGCTTGAGACCGCCCATGCGCTCGGGGGCCCCGCCCTCGTCGACGTTGATGTGGGCGCTCTCGGCGCAGATCACCGCACCCCAGCGGTCGGTGAGCGCCTGGAGGGCGACGACGTTGGCGCCGGTGCCGTTGAAGACCGGGAACGCCTCGGCGGTGGCGCCGAAGTGGCTGCGGACGATCCGCTGGAGGTTCTCGGTGTACTCGTCCTCGCCGTACGCGACCTGGTGCCCGCCGTTGGCCAGGGCCAGGGCGGCGAGCACCTCGGGGTGGGCCCCCGCGTAGTTGTCGCTGGCGAAGCCGCGGATCGCGGGGTCGTGATGGCGACGAGCGTCGGTCTTGGGTGGGTTCACGGCTTCTCTGTGAGCCACAGACGGTTCCCGTTCACTTCGGCGGCGGGCTTGTCCCAGACGCCGGCGATGGCCTCGGCCAGCTCCTTGACGTCGGTGAAGCCCGCGAACTTCGCGTTGGGGCGCTCGGCGCGCATCGCGTCGTGCACCAACGCCTTCACCACCAGGATCGCAGCCGCGGACGTCGGCCCGTCGGGCCCCCCGGCCTTGCGGAAGTAGTCGGCCAGGGCCAGCGTCCACGCCTCCGCGGCGGCCTTGGCGGCGGCATAGGAGGCGTTGCCTGCGGTGGGCTTGCTGGCACCGGCCGCGCTGATCAGCACGTACCGGCCGCGCTCGCTGCGCTGCAGGGCCTCGTGGAAGGCGAGGGAGGTGTGCTGCACGGTGCGGACGAGCAGCATCTCCAGGAAGTCCCAGTCGTCGAGGCTGGTCCTGGTGAAGGTCTCGCTGCCGCGCCAGCCGCCGACCAGGTGGACGAGTCCGTCGACCCGGCCGAAGTCCTTCTCGACGCGGGTGGCCCAGTCGCGGGTCGACTTGAGGTCGAGGAGGTCGACCGTGTCGCCCACGACGGTGGCCCCGCCGTGCGCGTAGCGGGCGGCGTCCACGGCCTCGGACAGCCGCTCCGGGTCGTTGTCGGAGCCGACGACGATCGCCCCCGCGTCGGCGAGGCGCAGCAGTGCCGCCCGGCCCGCGGGTCCGCCCGCGCCGGCCACCGCGATCACCGCGCCGCTCAGTGCTCCGTTGTCGTTCCCCATGATCTTCGCCTCCTGAGCAGCGCCTACGACGTCTACGACTCGCCCGCTCACGCGGCGGCCCGCTCGGCGGTCGCCGCAGTGATGCCCTTGGTCGAGGCGATCACGTTCTTCAGCTTCTTGGCGAGCGCCTCATAGAACATGCTGAGCGGAAACTCGTCCGGAAGCACGTCGTCGACGAGTTTGCGCGGCGGCTGCGTCAGATCCAGGGCGTCCGGGCCCTTGGCCCAGCGGGAGCCGGGGTGCGGGGCGAGGTAGCCGGCGACCAGCTCGTACCCGGCGAACCAGTGGACGAGCTTCGGGCGGTCGATGCCGTCGCGGTAGAGCTTCTCGATGTCGGCGCAGAGCTGGTTGGTGACCTGCGGGGCGCGCTGCCAGTCGATGTACAGCTTGTTGTCGGTCCAGCGGACCACGTCATGCTTGTGCAGATAGGCGAAGAGGAGCTGGCCACCGAGCCCGTCGTAGTTGCGGACACGCTCGCCGGTGACCGGGAAGCGGAACATACGGTCGAAGAGCACCGCGTACTGCACGTCGCGGGCCTGCGGGACGCCGTCGGCCTCCAGTTTCACGGCCTCCTTGAAGGCGGTGAGGTCGCAGCGCAGCTCTTCGAGGCCGTACATCCAGAACGGCTGGCGCTGCTTGATCATGAAGGGGTCGAAGGGCAGGTCGCCGTGGCTGTGGGTGCGGTCGTGGACCATGTCCCACAGGACGAAGGCCTCCTCGCAGCGCTTCTGGTCGTGGACCATCGCGGCGACGTCCTCGGGCAGTTCGAGGCCGAGGATGTCGACGGCGGCGTCGGTGACACGGCGGAAGCGGGCGGCCTCGCGGTCACAGAAGATGCCGCCCCAGGAGAAGCGGGCCGGGGCCTCGCGCACGGCGATGGTCTCCGGAAAGAGGACGGCCGAGTTGGTGTCGTAGCCGGCGGTGAAGTCCTCGAAGGTGATGCCGCAGAACAGCGGGTTGTCGTAGCGGGTGCGCTCCAGTTCGGCCAGCCAGTCGGGCCAGACCATGCGCAGCACGACCGCTTCGAGGTTGCGGTCCGGGTTGCCGTTCTGCGTGTACATCGGGAAGACGACCAGGTGCTGGAGGCCGTCCGCGCGGTTGGCAGCCGGCTGGAAGGCCAGCAGCGAGTCAAGGAAGTCGGGCACCTTGAAGCCGTCGTCGGCCCAGCGCCGCAGGTCCTTGACGAGCGCCTCGTGGTACACGGCGTCGTGCGGCAGCAGCGGCGAGATGGTCTGGACCGCGCCGATCACGTCCTGGACGGCCAGTTCGGCGTCCGCGGGGTCCGGGGCGGCGTCGGCGTCGAAGTCGATCGAACCGTCCTTGGACTGCCATGGCCGGATCCGCTCCACGGCATCCTTGAGCACGGGCCAGGCCGGGTGCTCCACCACCCTGCCGACCGAAGGAACAGCGCCCTCCGTACCCAGTTGCGCAAGAATTTCCGTCATGACCCCATCCTCCACGGGAGAACCTTTCGTAGGGACACCGTATGTAGGCGAGGTGCTCCGCCGCAAGACCGATCAAGAACGACCCGTGGCGGGCCCGTGGCGATCCGTGGCGCCCCGTACGGCGACGCCGGGGTCAACGCGCGCCGGACTCGCCCACTCAGGGATGACCCCGTCGTGCGCACCGGTGCCGGAACGGTCCTCTTCGTCGACGTGGGACGGCTCGAAAGGGCCGTGCACATGCGGATACATCGCCCGGCCGGAGGACTACGCTGCGGCCCAGCCGCGTGCCGCCCCTCCCGGTCACGCGGGCCGAGCCGCAGTCGACGGAAGCGAGTCAACCTTGAACTTCCTCACCATCGGTCACCGCGGAGTCATGGGTGTCGAACCCGAGAACACCCTCCGTTCCTTCGTCGCCGCCGATCGCGCGGGCCTCGACGTCATCGAACTCGATCTGCATCTGAGCAAGGACGGCGCGCTCGTCGTCATGCACGACGCGGACGTGGACCGGACGACGGACGGTACGGGCCCGATCGCCGACAAGACCCTCGCCGAGCTGCGCGCCCTGGACGCGGGCCGCGGCGAGCGGATCCCCACCTTCGACGAGGTCCTGGACGCGGTGAGGGCACCGCTCCAGGCCGAGATCAAGGACGTTGCGGCGGCCCGGGCCCTCGCCGACGTCATGCGCCGGCGCGACCTGGCGGGCCGGGTCGAGGTGCTGTCCTTCCACGACGAGGCGGTCGCCGAGATCGCCCGGCTGGTCCCGGGCGTACGCACCGCACTGGTCGCCAGCCGCTACGGCACCGACGTCGTGGACCGGGCCGTCGCCGTGGGCGCCTCAGCCGTCGTGCTGAACATCCGGCGGCTGACGCTGGAGATCGTCGAGCACGCCCGCAAGGCGAACCTGCGCATCATCGGCTGGGTCGTGAACACCCAGGACCATCTGCGGCTGGTGCGCGCGCTGGAACTGGACGGCGCGACGACCGACTACCCGGACATCAAACGCACGGGCCGCTTCACCGCGTGACGGCTACCCGAGTTCCTTGACCAGCAGCTCGAACTGCAGGTCCGCGCGCTGGGGAATGCCGAACCGTTCGTCGCCGTACGGGAACGGTGTCATCCGTCCCGTACGGCGGTAGCCGCGCCGCTCGTACCAGGCGACGAGGTCGTTCCGTACGGAGATCACGGTCATGTGCATCTCCTTGGCGCCCCAGCTCTCCCGCACGATCCGCTCGGCCTCGGCGATGATCACCTTCCCGAGGCCGCCACCCTGGAGCGCCGGGCTCACCGCGAACATCCCGAAGTAGGCGTGGTCACCGCGGTCCTCGAGCTGGCAGCAGGCGACCACCCTGCCGTCGCGCTCCACGGTGAGCAACCGGCTGTCGGGCGCCTTGATGACTTCCAGAACACCCTGGGGGTCGGTGCGCTGCCCTTCGAGGATGTCCGCCTCCGTGGTCCACCCGGCCCGGCTGGAGTCTCCCCGGTACGCCGACTCGATCAGCGCGACGAGGGCGTCCACGTCGGCGTCGGTGGCGTCACGGAAGGTCAGGCCGGTGACGGCGGTGTCCATGGGGCGCCTCCTGAGGGATCTCGGCGCGGCTCGGGCAGGGACGATGTTATCCCGTCGCCCGGTTAGTCTCCGATGCATGATCCATGTACTGAGCAGCCGCACGCTCCTGCGCCCCACCGACCCCGAGCGTTCGCGTGCCTTCTACGGCGAGCAGCTGGGGCTTCCCGTCTACCGGGAGTTCGGTACGGGCGAGCACCGGGGTGTCGTGTACTTCCTCGGCGGTGGTTTCCTGGAGGTCGCCGGGCGCTCGGAGACGCCGCCGTCGCCCGCGTTGAAGCTGTGGCTTCAGGTGGCGGATGTGGAGACCGCGCACGACGAGCTGGTGGCCGCCGGGGTGGAGGTGCGGCGACCGCCGGTGAAGGAGCCATGGGGGTTGGTCGAGATGTGGATCGCCGATCCGGACGGCACGGAGATCGTGCTGGTGGAGGTCCCGGCGGACCATCCGCTGCGGTACCGG
This sequence comes from Streptomyces capitiformicae, assembly GCF_002214185.1. NCBI lineage: Bacteria > Bacillati > Actinomycetota > Actinomycetes > Kitasatosporales > Streptomycetaceae > Streptomyces > Streptomyces capitiformicae. The sequence continues at coordinate 7,732,103 of NZ_CP022161.1, forward strand.
CCGGGGATTTGAACCCGGGCCGGTTCATGACCAGCGGTGGCCGGGGCCGGGGCGCGGGCATAGCGTGAGGGGGTCGTCCTTCCAGGAGGAACGCCCTGAAGCTCGACGCACCGGTGACCGGCGGGCCCTGCTGGACCGAGCTGGGGACGAGTGATCTGGAGGCGGCCAAGCGGTTCTACACCGAGCTGTTCGGCTGGCGTCCGGAGACGGATCCCCGCCAGGAGGCGGGCGGCTACACCGTCGCGCATCTCGGTGACGCGGTGGTCGCCGCCCTCACCCCCCTGTACCAGGAGTCGCAGCCGGTGGCCTGGAACGTGTCGTTCGCGGTGAGCGACGCCGACGCCACGGCGCAGGCGGTACGCGCGGCCGGGGGGACCGTCGTGCTGGAACCCATGGACGTCTTCGACATCGGGCGGTTCGCGGTGGCGCTCGACCCGGGCGGCGCGGCCTTCCAGCTGTGGCAGGCACGCTCCTTCCCCGGCGCCGGGCTGTTCAACGCGCCCGGCGCGCTCGGCTGGGTGGAGCTGCTGACCCGCGCGCCGGAACAGGCCAGGGCCTTCTACACCACGGTGTTCGGCTGAAGCGTGAACGCCGGTGAGCGCTACCCGCAGTGGGGCATCGGCGGCGCCGACTTCGGCGGCATGATCACGATGGACGACATGTTCCCGCACGAGGTGCCCGCGCACTGGCTGCCGTACTTCGCCGTCGAGGACGTGGACGACACCGCCCGGATCGCGGCCGAGGCGGGCGGCACCATGCTCATGGAGCCCACGTCGGTGCCGGAGGGGCCCCGGATCGCGGTCCTGCGGGACCCCCAAGGGGCCGTGTTCGGCGTGTACGTGGCCGGCGAGGAGGGCTGAACCGGGTACGGCCCGCGCCGGCGTGTTTGTGTTGGAGTGCCCTCCATCTCCTAGCGTCGTACCCACAAACCGTTCGGCAGTTCAACAGGGGGATGCATCGTGCGTTACACACTGTTCGGCAGGACCGGTCTGCGGGTGAGCGAACTGGCCCTCGGGGCCATGACCTTCGGCTGGGGAGCCGTGGACCTCGACGCGAGCGGGCCGCTCCTCGACGCCTACGCGGAGGCCGGCGGCAACTTCGTCGACACCGCGGACATCTACTCCGAGGGCGCCTCGGAGACCATCCTCGGCAAGCTCCTCGAAGGCCGCCGCGACCGCTTCGTACTGGCCGGCAAGTACACGTGCGTGACCAGTGACGACGACGTGAACTCGGCGGGCAACCACCGCAAGAACCTCGTCCACTCGGTGGAGGCGAGCCTTGAGCGGCTGCGCACCGACCGCCTCGACGTCCTGTGGGTGCACGCGCGGGACGACTTCACGCCGGTCGACGAGGTGATGCGAGCGCTCGACGATCTCGTTCGGTCCGGGAAGGTGCTCTACGTCGGGGTGTCGGACTGGCCCGCATGGGAGATCGCCCAGGCCAACACCCTTGCGGAGCTGAGGGGTTGGACCGCGTTCGCGGGCTCCCAGCTGCGCTACAACCTGCTGGAGCGCACCCCGGAGCGTGAACTGCTGCCGCAGGCACGGGGGTTCGACATGGCCGTGTTCGCCTGGGCGCCGCTGGCGGCGGGCAAGCTGACCGGCAAGTACCGGCGGGGCGAGACGGGGCGGCTCGGCGAGGGCGGGACCGCCACGGATCCGCGGGAGGACGCGGTGGTCGACGCCGTGCTGGAGATCGCCGAGCAGGGCGGCTGGAGCCCCGCCCAGGTCGCCCTCGCCTGGCTGCTGGGCCGCCCCGGCAACGTCGTGCCGATCATCGGCGCCACCAACGAGCGGCAGCTCGCCGACAACCTGGCGAGCCTCGACGTAGGCCTCGACGCCGACGCGACCGCCCGCCTCGACGAGGTGAGCGCGCCGTCACTCGGCTTCCCGCACGAGTTCCTGCGGGAGCCCGGCATCCGGCGGAACGTGTACGGCCCTCACTGGAGGGACATCCGCAACCCGCGGTCCTCGACCGACTAGGCCGTGTCGTCACATTGCCGTCGTCACTCGGAGGGCTGCCCCGCGCCCGCCGCGGCAGCGGCTGATGTCCGCGTAGGCGCGTGCTCTCGGCGTGCCGGGCATACACCCTCGTACTGGACGTACTTGGGTGTGTGCCCGGTGCGGCGGTGGGGCCCCTCCCGCTCCGAGCGGAGCCGAGAGTGGGGGAGCGTGCATGGCGTCGCGAGGCAGACGGGAATGTGACGACACGGCCTAGGTGTTCTGTCCCGGGAGGTTGTGGACGGGTGAGCCAGGTCTCGGCTGAGGGATCTTGAACAGGTGAGGGCCTTCCGGTGACGGGCGTAATGGACGCGGAACAGCTCCCGGGCCATCCGCCCGGCGTCGCTGCCGCTGGACGCGGCGACCAGCAGCCCGGCCATGTACTGCGGGGTGAACTGCCGCTGCGTCCGGGCGGATGCCCGCAGGTTCTCCAGCAGATCACCCCGCAGCGACCCGGTGGCCACCACCTCGAACGGCTCGTCCACCGCCCGCACCACCGCACGACGCAACGCCGCCGTCATCAACTCGTCCTTGTTCGTCCACCGCCGGTACACCGTCTTCGTGCTGGCCCCGGCCCTGCGGCACACCTCGGTCAGGCTCAACCGCTCGTAACCCACCTCGGACAGCAGCTCCAGCGCCGCGTCCAGCAAAGCGGCCTCACGCCGAGCGTCCAACGGACGACCCGGCGGCCTGCTCTCACTCACCGCGGCCATGCTTGTCCCTTTCGTCGTCTCCGCACTCATGTACAGCATAAGAAACGACACACTATCTTTTCTTTCTTTGAACCGCCGAGCGTGAACTTAACGGCCCTGGTTCACATGTGGCGGTGACGGAGGGTAACGCTAACCAAGTAGGATGCGGTGGCCCGGGCGTAGCGTCTGACGGTGTTGCCCTTCTCGAGCAGGTCGTGGACCTGATGCCGGCGTTCCAGGGTGGTCTGTGCGCGGAGCCCCGCCCTCACCCTGCAGATCGTCAAGCGCACCGACGACATGAAGGGATTCCTGGTGCTCCCCAGGCGTTGGGTGGCCGAGTGCACATTCGCATGGCTGATGAACTCCCGCCGTCTGGCCAGGGATTACGAAACCCTGCCCGCCACCAGCGAAGCGATGATCCGGTGGTCGATGATCACGCGGACGGGCTGGCGTCTGGCCCTCGAGCGCACTCCCTCGACCTTCGCCGACGTCGTCTCCAAACTAGTCAGTCGGGCAGCTCCAGATCGCGGATGCGCAGGTGCAGTTCCGTCAGGAAGCGCGTCTGCGCGTCGCGCGGGTCGAAGCCGCTCACCTCTCTGATGCGTTGGAGGCGGTAGCGGAAGGTGTTCGGGTGCAGATGCAGCTGCGTGGCGGCGGCGTTGGTGTCGCCGAAGTGGTCCAGGTAGCAGCGGAGTGTGGCCAGAAGCTGGGTGTGCTGGTGCCGGTCGTGGCGTTCCAGTGCCAAGACGGCGCCGCCCAGGGTCTCGCCGTCCTGGCGGAGGGCGCCCCGCAGCCGGGAGAGGGCGTACAGCAGCTGGACGTCCTCGAAGGCGGCGACGCGGGGGGCCGACGGGTACTGCTGTTGCAGTCCGGGTGATCCGGTCGACGTGGGATCTGGCATACGGGATCCGGCCGGGTTCCGCAACGGCGGCGCTGACGGCCAGGACGATGCGCTCCCGTAGCGCCGCACGGTCCCACAGGCCCCGTGCGATGTTCGCCGAGCGGGTCCTGGCCTCGGCGTCGTCCGTGGACGCCGGCCAGGGCAGCACCGCGTAGGTGGCGCGGTCGTGCCGGGTGACGAGGGAGCGGGGGTGCACGGTCGTCAGGTACAGACGCAGCATGTCCGACGGGGTCTCGCCGAAGGCCGCCTCGTGTGCGGGCCGACCCTGCGCGACGGCCAGGACGGTGACCTTGGCGGTGGACAACCCCAGCCGCGCGGCGGCCTGTTCGGCGTCCGCCGTTCCGAACAGGAGGGCCTCCAGGTCGTCCTGCTCGGTGGTGCCCTGTCCGTCGCGGCTCATTCGGACGGCGATCGCCTGTGCGGCGGCGCGGAAGTGCGCCGTCCGCTGTGGGTCGAACGGGGTCGGGGTGCTGGCCCACAGGTATCCCAGGTGCGGACCGTCGTGCTGGACCCGGCAGGCCATCCGGGGCTTGGCCCGGTCGGAGGCCGGATCCAGGAAGACGGGCTCAGGGGAGGCGATCAGGCGGGCGATGTCCCCCCGGGAGCGCAGCACCTCCACGAGCCAGGGCTGGGCCTGCCGCTCCAGGATTCCGGACACCCTTTCCTCGTCCGCGGTCTGCTGTCCTTTCGACCAGGCGAGCACCCGGAAATCGGTGTCCTCCAGGACGATGGGCACGTCGAGGAGTTCCCCGGCGGCGTCGATGAGCGAGAACAGGTCTTCGCGCCGGCCGGCCGTGCCGTCGCGGCCCAGTTGGGACATCTCCCTCACCTCCGCAGGTCCGGCAGTCATGTTAGGCGGCTTGGGCGCGGGTCCTGGCGCGGCACCGGGCACCGCCTCTCAACCGGCGAGCCCCAGGAAGCGTTCGGCGTTGCCTCGGCGGATCGACGCCTTCTCCTCGGTGGAGAGGAAGTCGCTCTCGCGCACGACCCGGCCCGCGGGCCGCTCGCCCAGCGGGTACGGGTAGTCGCTGCCGACCATGACCTGTCCGGCGCCGTAGGTGTCCACCAGCAGGCGCAGGGCGCGGGGGTCGAAGACGACGGAGTCGACGTGGAACCGGCCGATGTAGTGCGACGGCGGGTGTGCGGAGGTGCCCACCACGTCGGGGCGGCCCCGCCAGGCGTTGTCCATGCGCCCGAGCCAGAGGGCGAAGGACCCTCCGCCGTGCGCGAAGCAGATCTTCAGCCGGTCGTCGACACGGTCGAAGACCCCACCGAGGGTCATCGCCAGGAGCGACAGATGGGTCTCGGCGGGCATGGCGGTCAGCCACTGCGCGATCCAGCGCTGCAGTCGGGGTGAGTCGTCCATGTCCCAGGGGTGGACGAAGACCGGGACCTGAAGCAGAGCGCAGTGCTGGAGGAAGGTGACGACGCCCGCGCTGTCCAGGTCGTGGTCGCCGACGTGGTTGCCGATCTCGACTCCCCGGTGACCGTTGGCCAGGCAGCGTTCCAGTTCGCGGCAGGCCGCGTCGGGGTCCTGCAGCGGCACCTGGCAGAAGGGGACGAGGCGGTCGGGGGCCGGGGCGACGATGTCCAGGGCCAGATCGTTGAAGATGTGGGCGATCCGTGCCGCCTCGGCACCGCTGCGGCCGTAGTGGAAGAAGGCCGGCGTGGGTGAGACGACCTGCATGTCGATGCCGTCGGCGTCCATGTCCTTCAGACGGGCCGAGGCGTCCCAGCACTCGGCGCCGATCCGCCGGAACTCCTGGGAACCGAGCATGATCACCGCGTCGGCCTCCGACTCGACGCGCAGCCAGGGCGCAGGGCGCCTGGGGACCGGCGTCCGCGCGGAGGTCGGGCCAGCCGTGCGGGACGTAGTGGGTGTGGATGTCGATGGTGTCGTGCCTCGTGCGAGTGCTGGGGCACGGGGTCATCCCTTCCCGGAGTGCTCGGTCCCGCAGGAGCCGCAGATCCGGGCTTGCCGGTCGTCGTAGAAGGCGGCGAAGACCGGGGGCAGGTCGGCCACGATGTCGGTGACCTGGAGCTCCACCTCGTGGAGGAGGGCGTGGCAGGCGGGGCAGTACCACTGGAACTTCTCCAGGGTGCCCGGCTCGCGGACGCGTTCGATGACCAGGCCGATGCTGTCGGCTTCCGGGCGCTGCGGGGAGTGCGGCACGATCCCGGGCAGCAGCCAGGTCTCGCCCTCCCTGATGTGGACGGCGCGCGGGCCGTCCTCGGTCATGACGTCGACGTACATGGTGCCGCGCACCTGGTGCCCACTCCTCGAACGGGCCGACATGGTAGTCGGCGCGCTGGTTGGCGCCGCCGACGACCTGGACGATGAAGTTAATTGTTGTCCGTGCACGTACGCACTCGCTCACACCCGCACCATGTACGGGCTGCGGGACACCGAGCGAGTGGTGTCACAGCCGTTACATCAGACGGCTCGGAGATACGCCGCTGGGCGGCCGTCCGGTGCTGATCGAGCTGAGCGTGCGCCGTCTGTACTGCGAGAACGCCTCGTGCGGCAAGGTGACGTTCGCCGGGCGGGGCGGCCCGTACGTGAGGAGCCGTCCATGTTCCAGAACCCCACCGTGCCGCTCGCCCCGATGACGCCGGACGCGGCGATCAGCGCGTTCAGCTACCTCCGCGCCGTCCAGGCCGGTTACGTCGAAGCCGCCCGTGAGTTCGCCGGCACCAAGCCGAGGATGCTTGAGCTGCTTGTCGACGTCGCCGAACGGATCGTCGTCCCCGTCACCGCGCTGACGGGCCCGGACGCGGGCGAGCCGTGCGCGGACACCTTCGCCTTGGAGGCCCTTGGGCGCGTCCTGGTGACCTCCCTGCGTATCTGGGCGCAGGCCGGGCCGGACGCGGCGGACGGCATCGCTCGCGCCACGCGCAGCCAGTGAGGCCTTCCACGATCAGCAGCGCGGATCGGGCAGGCCCGGATCGTGACGGCGCTGACAGGGCAGATCAGCGCGACAGGCAGCAGTGGCGAGCTGAGGCCCGGTCTCGACCCCGGCCTGGCCTCGGTGCGCATACTGGCGGCCCTTGGAGCCGGCTGCGGTCGTCGCGGTCAGGGAACTGGCCCGCTTCACGTGGGCGTGACCAGGCGAGGGCTGAGCCATAGCGGCATCCAAGGCCGAGAGCCGAGAATGCCGCCTTCTCAGTGAGCCTCACGACTCGCAGTTGAGCCTCGGGTCGCCCGGGTCCGCAGCACAGCTGTCGGTGTTGGCGCCCCCGTTGAGAGTGTCGTTGCTCATGGTGTTGTCTCTTCGCATCCTCCTCGGATGGCGGCACGCTCTGTCACCACCGAATGTAAGACAGAGACGTTGGCTGGACAGACCCGTTCCTGGCAGGCGGGGGTCAGCCGGTCTGTTCCTGTGGCAGGCGGTTGCCGCCGCTCAGGGCCCGGCGTCGGGCGATCAGTGCCAGTCCCGCGGCCATGACGATCGCGGTGACGCCGAGCAGCCCGACTGCGGTGGCCAGGCCGCTGACTGCGCCCGAGAGGGCGAGGAGCACCAGCGGGCAGAGGAACGCGCCGATGAAGAACGTGGCGGTCCACAGCCCGGTGCCGCGACCTCGGTCGGCGAACTCGAGCTTCGACATGGCGATGGTGAGCATGGACGGCAGCAGCAGGCCGGAGCCGAAGCAGTTGGCGACAGCGCCGATGATCAGCACCACAGGGTTGCCCGCGAAAGCGATCACTGCGAATCCGGCGGCGCAGATGGCGAAGATCACGGGCAGCATGAGCTCTGCGGATCGGCGCAGACGTGCGAAAGTGATCGCGCCGGCCACGGTGGCGGCGCTCGCGACGGCGGTGGCCAGCCCGATCATGCCCGGGTTCTTCACGCCCAGGCCGTCCATCAGGAACGCCATCTCCACCGGGACGGTGTAGAACACCACACCGCCGAAGACAGAGACGGCGCAGATTCCCAGCAGCGGTCGCCACGGGTACGGACGGTTCCCCGCATCGGCGGTGACCTCGGTCTCGGCCGAGCCGGTGGGCTTGGGCAGGAAGGCGGCCATGGCGGGGGCGAGCAGCAGGCTGACGGCGTAGATCCAGAACGGCGCCCGCCAGCCGGCGGAGCCGACCGCGCCTCCGATGACGAAGAACGCGGTCGCCGAGGCGGAGGCGCACATCGTCTGCAGCGCCAGATACCGGTCCCGGACGCGGCCGGAGTAGTAGTCGCCGATCAGCGTGGTGCAGCAGGTCAGGATGGCGGCCTCGGTGACTCCGACCAGGGCGCGGCTGGCGATGATGCCGGGCAGCGAGTCGAGCCACAGCGGGGTGGTGCCGAACACCGCGTACAGCACGGTCGCGACCACGAGCAGGCGCTTGCGTCCGAGCCGGTCCACGATGACGCCCGCGAAGGGTGCCAGCAGCGCCAGCGAGAGGGCCGGTGCGGTGAGGGCGAGCGCGACCAGCGCCTCGACGCCGGGCACAGCGGCGAAGTGGGCCTGCATCCTCGGCAGCACCGGTGCGATGAGGATGGCGCCCATGACCGGCAGGCAGCTGCCGGCCATCAGGAGGAAGATGCGCACCAGGTGCGCGGGGCCGGAGGATCTCTGCTCTGCGGGGGCGGTGCCGACTGATGCGGACATGGATTCGGACATGCTGAAACTCCATTCCGCTGGGGCGATGGGGGTGGCAAGACCTGCCGTCGCGCCGGGGGGCGACTCGGCCGTCAAGGAGGCTGTCGGTCTTCCGAGCCGGACATCCGGGGTCTTTGAATCAGGGATGACTGGGAGTCAACTCACGTGGACGTTCGGATTCCATGTCGTCGATATTCCGGAAGGGGTCATCTGTCCCATAGATGCCCTCACCAGAGGGCCGGGGCTTCACGCGAGGGGTGGTAGTGATTGCAGTGTTCCGACCGGTTGGCCGAGCGACCCGGTCGCGGAGCATGGGGTCTGGGCGATTCCTTGGGTTTCGAAGGCGGGCACGCCCTTCAGCAGCCGGCTCGGCCTCGACGGTCCGAGGGCGGACCGTAGCGGCGATGCCTGCCTTCGTGGTGGTCGGCGTCCGGGAGGGACACTCGGCTGCCGAACGTCAGAGCACGACGTCGAGTCGGGCCGGGCGGCGGATCATGACGAGGCCCGGGGGCGGCTCGCGGTGGTAGCCGGGAGCGAGACGCAGGTCGGGGAAGCGGTCCAGCAACTGCTCCAGGACGACGCGGGCCTGCAGTCGGGCCAGTGGCGCGCCGAGACAGGTGTGGATGCCGTAGCCGAAGGTCATCGTGGTGGCCTGCCCCGTGGGCCGGTCGAGCGAGTAGTCCGCGGCGTCGGCGCCCCAGGCCCGTTCGTCCCAGTTGGCGGACTGGAGGCTGACGGCGAGGCGGTCGCCGGGCTTCACGGGACAGCCGGAGATCTCCCGTTCCTCCGTGACCGTACGCAGCACGTACTGCAGCGGCGCGTCGTGGCGCAGTGACTCCTCGATCGCGGCGGGGACGAGCGACCGGTCGGCGATGAGGCGTTCCCAGCGGGTGCGGTCGACGAGCAGCTCGTGGAGCAGGTTGGTGATCAGACTGGCGGTGGTGTCCGTGCCGGCCAGGATCAGCTGGAAGGAGTGGATGACGGCCTCTACCGGGGTGAGCGGTGTCTCGCCGTCGGCGGGGTGCGCGAGACCGTCCAGGACGTCCGCCCCGGTGGGCGGGGCGGCGGCGCTGGCGGCGAGCTGCTCTCCGAGATAGCCGGTGAGGGCCCCGAACTCCGGCATGTCGGTCCGCAGTTCGGGGAGGATGTCGTCGATGGCATCGGCCCACTGGTGCAGACGCTCCCAGTCCTGCTCCGGCAGACCGAGGAAGGCGTACACCACCCGGGTCGGGATCTGACGGGCCAGGTCGGTGTAGATCTCGGCCTTCTGGCCGGGCTGCCACGTGTCCAGAACACCGGCCACGATCTCGCGGACGCGCGGTTCCTGTGCGCGGAGCCGGGCCGGAGCGAACCAGCGCCTGAGGCGCCCGCGCAGCGCCGTGTGGTGGGGCGGGTCCGCCATGGTGATCGGGATCGCGGGGAGGTCGGCCGTCCTGGTGCCGCCTTCCAGGGAGAAGTTGTCGACCGACGAGTACGTCTCGTGGGCGGTGAGCACGCCCCGTACGTCCTCGTGGCGGGCGAGGAAGTGCACACCCGGGCGCGGTTCGGACACCGGGCAGCGATCACGGGCTTCGGCGAGCCGGGCCGCGGGATCGGCGTGGTGGGCGGGGTCGATCGGATCGTAGGGGGCATGGTGCGGGTGAGCCATGGTGATGTCCTTAGGTACGGGCTGGGGCAGGGGCGGGTGCTCCGGCGCCGAGCCGCTTGAGTTTGATGACGGGGAGGCGGTGATTGACGGCGACGGCTGTGGCCGAGCCCCCGTCGTGGTGCCATCTCAGGAGCAGGCTGCGGTCGTTCACCGATCCGGCGAGGATGTCGGGGGCCCCGGTGAGCGGCAGTTCGCCGCTGATCTTGATGTCGAGTCCGCACTGCTCGGTCCAGAAGTACGGGTCCGGGTGGTACGGCCGTGCCGACGCGCCGTGCAGCAGGCCGGCCGCGGCTGCCCGGCCCTGCTCGACAGCGTTGGTCCAGTGAGGGGTTCGGCGTCCCTGCCGTGACACGACGTCCCCGGCGGCGACGACCCCGGGAGCGACGCGGCAGCACGCGTCGGCGATCAGGCCGCCGTCGGCGCCCAGGAGAAGGCCGGAGTCCCTGAGCCATTCGGTGTTCGGTACGTCGCCCACCGCGCACACGATCACGTCGGCCTCCAGGACCGACTCGCCGCAGCGCACGCGGTGTTCGTCCATCACGGTGACGCCGTCCGGCGCGACGCGGATACGTATGCCGTGGTCCCGGGCGGCCGCGACGGCGAGATCGGCCAGCCACGGCCCGAGCAGCCTGAGCAGCGGCGGGACGAGGTCGACCACGGTGACCTCCAGGCCGAGTGCGCGGCAGGTCGTGGCGACCTCCATGCCGAGGAAGCCGCCGCCCAGCACGATCGCGCTGCGGGCGGTGGCCAGCCGGGAGGCGAGGGCCTCGGCGTCGTCCAGGGTGCGCACCACCAGGTCGGCGCCGCCGGTCAGGCGGCGCGCCCGGGCCCCGGTGGCGACGACCAGCCCGTCGTACGGCACCTCGGTGCCGTCGGCCAGCGTGACCGCACGGCAGCGGGCGTCCAGCCGTACGGCACGCGCCCCGGTACGGAACTCGATGTCCTCGCCCGGCGCGGGAAGCAGGGCGGAGTGCGCGCGTTCGCGGCCGGCAAGGACGCCCTTGGACAGCGGGACGCGGGAGTAGGGCTGGTGGGGTTCTTCGGACAGGACGGTCACCTGTCCGTCGAAGCCCTCGGCCCGCAGGCTCTCCGCCGCCGTCAGCGCGGCGATGGACCCGCCGACGACAACGATCCGCTTCACGGCCGGACCTTCAGCGCCGCGACGGGGCACACCCGCACGGCGGCGGCGACGGCCCTTTCGTCCTCCGGGGCCACCTCCTCGTGGGTCAGCTGCAGCTCGCCCTCGTCGTCGAGCCGGAAGACCTCGGGCGCGGTCTGTTCACACAGTCCGTGGCCCTCGCAACGGTCGAAGTCCACCACGATCCTGGACATCTCACTTACTGCCTTTCTGTGCGTACCGTGACGGGCAGCGAAGCCATGCCCCGGATGACGTTGTTGAGCTTGCGGACCGGCTCGCCCGCGAGCTCGATCGACGACACCCGCCGTACCAGCGCGCCGAGCACCGCGTGCGCCTCCAGCCGGGCCAGCCCCTGGCCCGGCTGGAGGCGCACGCGGTAGCCGAGGGCGACGTGGTCGACCGGGTTGCGGCGGACGAGGAACTCCTCGGGGCGTTCCCACTTGCGTTCGTCCCGGTTGGCCGAGGCGAAGGACAGCAGGACCTTGGTGTCGGCCGGGATGGTGATGCCGTCGATGTCCACCGGCTGGGTGGTGCGCCGGAAGAAGCCCTGTGCGGGGGACTCCAGTCGCAGTGACTCCTCGAACGCCGGGCCGATGAGCGCCGGTTCGGCGCGGACTTCCTGGTAGGGCTGCGGGTGCCGGGCGAAGAGGAGGATCGTGTTGCCGATCGCGTTGATGGTGGTGTCCATGCTGGCGATCACGTACGCGGACAGCAGGGGCACCACGGAGGCGGCCTCGATGTCCCCCCGGTCCGCGGCCTGGTGGACGGCGGCGGCCCAGCCGTCCGGGCGGAGGTTCTCCGGCACCATCACCGTGTTGAGGTACCCGAACATCTGGCTGATGAAAGGGATGGACGCCTGGGCGCGGGCGTTGAACGGGCCGAAGGTGTTGAACGCCGCGTCCGCGGACGACAGCAGTGGGCCCCGCGCTTCCTCGGCGAGCCCGACCAGGTCGGCGACCACGGTCACCGGGAACACCGCGGCAAGATCGGCTACGGCATCGAAGCCGCCCTTGGCCACGGCGTCGGCGACAAGGACGTCCGCGAGGGCGGCGATCCGGGTACGGAGCCCCGCCAGGGCCTTGGGGGCGAGCTTGTCGGACAGCAGAGCCCGCAGCCGGGTGTGGTCCGGCGGGTCGCTGGCCAGCACGGTGCCCTTCATCTGCGCGTTGAACTGGTCCTCGTAGCCGACGCCGTGCGCCGACGAGAAGCGTTCGTGGTCGGCCAGAGCCGCGCGGACGTGGTCGTAGCGGGGAAGGACCCAGGCGTCGTAGGCGGCAAGCCGTACCGCGGGGCCGGCTTCCCGGAGCTCACGGAGCGCGGGGTACGGGTCGTGCAGCACGTCGTCGGCGAACAGGTCGACGTCGGAGGTCGGCAGAGGCAAGGTCGCATGCATCGACAACTCTCCTTCGAGTTGCTCGGGCCACGACGGAGCTCCGGAGGTGGAAGAGGACCTGAGCTGTCGGCACGAGGGCGTGGGAAGCGAAGAGAAGCGAACCCATGTGTGAGTCAGCACTCACGCACGTGGTGAGCATGAGCTCACAACCGATCGTGCCGCGTCAAGCCCTGTGCGCGCACTTGCGCAACGGCGAGCCAGGAGGTCAGCGGCCGTCCGGGGTGGCGAGGAGGTAGGAGATGACCGCGGTCTGGAGGTGACTGCGCAACTCGCTCCAGGGCAGCGGGCGGTCGGACTCCAGGAACTCGCCCTGCGTGACGCGGTGCGCGATCGTGGCATAGACCAAGCGGAAGGCGAAGTCCAGCGCGGCCTCGGGATCCGGGTGCGCAACGGGGATGTGACGCAGTGCCTCGGCGAAGTTGCGGTTGCCCTCGACGCTGACGCGTGAGCCCTCGACCCGTACCGCTTCATGCCGGGTGCCGAGCAGCAGAAAGACGCGCAGCAGGGACTCGTAGGCCTGGAAGGCGTCGGTGATCGCGCCTACCGCCTCGGCGACCGCCACGGCCGGATCGCGCAGGATGCGCAACCGCTCCGGGGACATGCGCTGGCTGATCTCGGCCTGGAGGTTCTCGGTGAAGGCGTGCTGGATGGCCAGCAGAAGTCCTTCCTTGTCGCCGAACCGGCGGTAGATGCTGCCGACCGCCATGCCGGCCCGCTCCGCGACCGCGGCCACGGTCAGTGCGTCCACTCCGCCCTCTTCGAGCAGCGCGTACCCGGCCTGCATGAGGTCCTGCTGCGAACGGCGACTGCCTTCCCGGAGGGCGGCAGGCCTGCGAGTGGGGGACTCGGTCATCTGCGCAGTTTATCGACCGGGGTCTTGACGTCCATGTTGCCGTCGTGTGAATCTCGCTTCACTCCAAGTGTGAATCTGAATTCACACGAACTGCGGCCTGCACCGCACGGTCGAGCCGCACCTCTCTCCTTCCCACCACGGCCCCTCGCAACGGCGCGGGGCTGTCTTTGGAGGTGTCCGATGGCTCCGCACCATGACATCGCCGTCGTCGGCTACGGCCCGACCGGACTCGCCGCGGCGTCCCTGCTCGGCCGGCTCGGCCACCGGGTGGTGGTGTGCGAACGCTGGACGGCCCTGTACGGGCTGCCCCGGCTCACCCACATCGATGACGAGACCGCACGGACCGTCCAGGCGGCGGGCGATGTCGAGGAGGCGCTGCGGGACTCGTCCCCGTGCGAGTACCTGTGGGTCAACGGCAAGGGCGAGACGCTGGTGCGCATCCCGGCGACCCCCGACGGCCCGATGGGATATCCGGACCACATCTCCATGTACCAGCCGGACGTGGAGCAGGCGATCGACAAGCGCTTGCGCGGCTACGGCACGGTCGACGTCCGCCAGGGCTGGGCGGTCACCGGCCTCGACCAGGACGACGACGGCGTCACCCTGCGCCTGTGCGGCTGGAACACCGAGACAAGCTGTGCGGACGGTCCGCGCGACGAGGTCCGGGCCCGCTATGTGATCGCCGCCGACGGCAGCCGCAGCGGGGTGCGGGAACTGCTCGGAGTGGAGCGTGAGGACTTCGGGTTCAACGAGAGTTGGGTCAACATCGACACCGAGTGGTTGCGCCCACAGCCCCCGGAGTTCGCCTACGGCACCCAGTACTGCGATCCCGCGCGGGGGCACATGACCATCAACATCGGCACAACCCGCCAGCGCTTCGAGTTCGCCGTCCTGCCGGGCGAGACCCGCGAGGAGATGACCGCGCCCGAGACGGCCTGGCGCCTGCTGCGCGACTACCACGACCTGGGCCCGGACGATGTGCGGATCACCCGCCAGCTCGTCTACGGCTTCGAGGCCCGCATCGCCACCCGCTGGCGCACCGGCAGGGTCTTCCTGGCCGGCGACGCCGCCCACACCATGCCCCCTTACCTCGGCCAGGGGGCGTGCAGCGGCATCCGCGACGCCACCAACCTCGCCTGGAAACTGCACCTCGTCCTCGGCGGCCTGGCGCCCGACGCCCTGCTGGACACCTACGAGAGCGAGCGCCGCCCGCACGTCACCGCCCTCACCCACATGGCGATCGGCCTCGGAAAGGTCGCCAATACCCACGACGTCGAGGCCGCGGCGGCCCGGGACGCGGCCTTCTTCGCCGGCAAGGTACCCCCGCCGCCCCCGTTCCCGCCGCTGAGCGGCGGAGTGCTGCGCAAGGAAGCCGGCACACCGGTCGGCACCCTCACCCCGCAGGGCCGCGTCCGTCTGGCCGACGGCCGCACCGGACGCCTCGACGACCTGACCGGATACGGCTTCACCCTCGTCACGGCCGAGGACTCCACCGCCGCCCTCGGGCCGGAGCGGCTCGCCCGGCTGGAGCGCCTGGGCTGCGCCATGGTCGCCCTCGACACCGTCGACGACCTCGACGGACAGCACCGGGAATACCTCTACCTGCTCGGCGCGGTCGCGTATGTGGCGCGTCCCGACTTCGTGCTGTTCGGTACGGCGGTCGACAGTACGGACCTGTGCGCGCTGGTGGACGACCTCGACGCCGCGCTGTCCGGAGCGTCCGGAACGGTAGGGGCAGCCGTATGACGACCGGAGATCCTGGAGCGGAGGCCGTGCTGCCGGTGCTGGTCGCCGCCCAGCACCGGGCCATGCCCTTCACCCGGCTCACCGACTGCGGCATGGATCCCGCCGACGCCCGACGGCTGCTCGCCGACACCACCGCCGGAATCCCTTGGCAGGATGCCGCCACGATGATCGCCGACGTACAACTGGAGCGCGCTCGGGTGTCGGAAGCCGCGGGCCACCGCACGACCGCCCGGCAGGCATACCGGTTCGCCTCCGGGGCCCTGATGTTCGCGCAGATGGCGTACCAGAGCGACACTGCGGAGAAGCGGGATTTGTACGCCCGGCACACCACCGCGACCGCCGCTCTCGCACCCGGCGTAGAGCGAGTGGAGATCACTCACCGCGGCGGCGTCCTCGGCGGATGGCTGTGCCTGCCGCCGACCGGCGCCGCCCCGGCCACCGTCATCGTCTGGGGCGGGCTCAGCGGCTGGGGCGCCGCGTACTTGCCCGTCGCCGACGCCTACACCGCGCGCGGCCTGGCCTGCCTGCTAGCGGAAGGTCCCGGTCAGGGCGAGTCGCGGCTGCGGCACGGACT
The DNA here is from genome assembly GCF_002214185.1 of Streptomyces capitiformicae. Lineage (NCBI taxonomy): Bacteria > Bacillati > Actinomycetota > Actinomycetes > Kitasatosporales > Streptomycetaceae > Streptomyces > Streptomyces capitiformicae. The sequence goes on from NZ_CP022161.1 coordinate 7,747,641, forward strand.
GTACGTCGACGAGCGCGTCACGGAGGGCTTCGCCCGCTTCGTCGACCTGGTCGAGGCCGATCCCCGCCTCGGCGGCGCGATCGGGGTGCAGGGCATCAGCTTCGGCGGCCTGTTCGCCGCCCACCTGGCCGCCGCCGATCCGCGCGTCGGCGCGGTGGTGGTCAACGGCGCCCCGGCCGCGCCCACGGTCCCCGAATTCCGCACCGCCCGCGAGCAGATGGCCGCCGTGGTCGGCACCGACGACCCGGACCGGGTGACCGAGGTCATGGACGCCCTGCGCTTCGACCCGGACAAGCACCGCATCACCTGCCCGCTGCTCCTGCTGCACGGCGGCCAGGACCCCCTGGCCCGCTACGAGGACCAGGAGCCGTTCCTGCGCGCCGCCGACCCCGCCGCCGCGACCGTCCGCATCTGGCCCGACGGCGAACACACCCTCTACAACCACGCGGCCGAACGCGACGCGCTCACCGGCGACTGGTTCACCGACCACCTCACCGGCCAGAGCACCCCGAAAGGTTAGGGCCACCAGTGGACTTCACCGTCGAGACCGCCACCGACGCGGTGGTGGAGAGCTTCCGGCAGACCAAGGACGAGCGGCTGCGGCAGATCATGGAGAGCCTGACCCGCCACCTCCACGCCTTCGTACGGGACATCGAACCCACGATCCAGGAGTGGGAGGCCGCGATCGGTTTCCTCACCGCCGTCGGCCACACGTGCGACGAGACCCGCCAGGAGTTCGTCCTGCTCTCCGACATCCTGGGCGTCTCCATGCTCGTCGAGACTTTGAACGGGTCCGAGGAGGGAACCGAGAGCACCGTCCTCGGCCCCTTCCACATGACCGAGTCGCCCCGCCGCGAACTCGGCGACTCCATCTCCTGCCCGCGTTCACCCCGGCCGCCGAGATCCCCACCACCCACGCGCTGCTCTCCGCGTCACTCGTCGCGAGCACCGCGCTCCAGGGCGGCGACCCGCACCTGGCGGCCGGTCATCACAGGCCTGTCCGGGTGCGACGCGGCATCGACCGGCTCACCACCTCGCTCGGCTACGCGGAGGCCCTCGCCATCGGCGAGTCCCTCACCGCTTCCGTCGCCCAACTGCCGTACGAGGACGGCGACCTGTGGGCCTCCCTGCCCGCGGCTTCCGGCGGCAGCCCCGGCGCCCCGGGTCACGGGCTTGCCCGTGTCGCCGACCTCCGCGGCCACGAACTCCTCGAAGCGCTGCTCGATCAGGTCGGCCGCCCGGCGCAGCAGCGCGGTGCGTTCCCGTACCGGGGGTGTGGGCCCAGCCGGGCCACGGCCGCGGGAGAGGATCACGGCAGGGCCTGCTGTGCCGATGGCCGAACCGGACCCCGGGAAGAGGCCGGTGCCCAGCGCGCAGCCGAGGCCGATCATGGTGGTCTGGCGGTGGGTGAGCGAACGTACGAGCTCGCCCGGGGCTTTCCGTCCCCGCCTGCGGCGGCTGGCGGCCCCGGCGGGAGGGGTGTCGCGTTGCCGGTCTGGGTCATCTCTCTTCCGGTACGCAGTGGGCCAGCGCGTCGGCGGCTCGCCAGCAGTCGTGGAAGGTGGAGTAGAGGGGCACCGGCGCCAGCCGGATGATGTCCGGCTCGCGGGCGTCGGCGACGACTCCGTGCTCGTGGCGGAGCCTGCGGGCAAGGGCGGCCGCGCTCGTACGGCCGACGCGCAGCGACAGTTGGGCGCCTCGGCGTTGCGGGTCCCTGGGGGTGATCACCGTCAGCGGACGGGTGGGGGTGATCGCGTCGAGAAGCCCCTCCAGGTACCCGGTCAGCTTCTCGCTGCGCCCCCGCAGCTCCGCCATGCCGACGGCGTCGAACAGTTCCAGCGAGGTGCGTACCGGGCCCATGGCGAGAATCGGCGGATTGGAGATCGCCCATGCGTCGGCGGTGGCCGGCGGCTGGGAGACCGGTTCCATCCGGAACCGGGTGGCGGCGTCAGTGCTCCACCACCCTTCCAGGCGCTGCAGACCCCGGTCGGTGACGTGCCGCTGGTGGATGAACACCCCGGACAGCGCGCCGGGGCCGGAGTTGAGGTACTTGTAGGAGCACCAGGCGGCGAAGTCGACGTCCCAGTCGTGCAGATGGAGCGGGACGTTGCCCGCCGCATGGGCAAGGTCCCAGCCGACCGTCGTGCCCGCGGCATGGCCGGCCGCGGTGATGGCGGGGATGTCCATCAGCTCGCCAGTGAGGTAGTTGACGCCGCCCAGCAGCATCAGGGCCACTGTGTGTCCCTGCCGGTCGAGGAAGTCGACGACGTCCTGCGTGCTCAGGCAGTCCTCCCCGGGACGCGGACGCAGCCTGATGACCGCCTGGTCCGGATCGAGGCCCCGGAAGCGCACGTGGCTGCGCACCGCGTAACTGTCGGAGGGGAAGGCGCTGTCCTCGATCACGATCTGTGTCCGCTCCCCCTGGGGGCGGTAGAACGAGACCATCAGCAGATGCAGGTTCACCGTCAGGGAGTTCATGACGACGGTCTCTTCGGGCAGCGCCCCGACCAGGCGCGCGGCCGGTTCGGTCAGCAGGCGGTGATAGCCGAACCACGGGCGTACGGCGTCGTGGTGGCCTTCGACGCCGAAGCGGCTCCAGTCGGACAGGTCCTCCGTCAGTTCCACGAGGGTGGCCTTGGGCTGCAGGCCGAGGGAGTTGCCCGCGAGGTACGCGGTCTCGGTGTATCTGCCGCCGTCGGCCGGCGGTATGCGGAACAGCTCGCGGCGCCCCGGCAGGGCTTCGTCGAGCTGGTGGGCCTCGGCTTCGGAGGCGGTGGATCGCGCGAGCAAGGCAATACCCTTCTGGGAAATGGAGCCGGATGACCGGAGGCGGGTCGAAGGAGGCGCCGAAGCGGCGCGCGTGGGCCCGGAAGGTGGTCATGAGCCGGAAGGTGGTCATGAGCGGGCTGGTCGCTCTGGTGGCTGGGAGTGAAGTGGTCAGCGCCGCGCCGTGGCCGGACCCATCAGACGGAGGGTCTCGGCATGAACTCGGGCGGAGGGCACGGCGAGTTCCACGGGAGAGTCGAAGTGGTTGCGCCCGGACTGCCGGTCAGGAATCCCGCCGTCATCCCGTGCGGGTGCGGTATGTCGAGTCCGGCGTCGAAGGCCTGGATGAGGGAGCTCTGTGCGGCGCTCCCGCCGGCCAGCACCAGCGGTTCCCGGTCCACGCCCTCGAAGCGCAGCCCCGGCGCGGACCACCCCGTGAGGAACGGCCTGATGCGGTGGTAGAAGACGTAGTGATCGCACCAGCGCTCGACGTCGAGGAAAGCGTCGGTCACCTTGTCGACGACATCACGGATACCGAGCAGCGCCTCGGTGAGACCGGCCTGGTCCGGGCCGGGCCGCACAGCGGGACTCCATCGCCATCACGGTGCCCAGCACCAGCAGGACCACGGCGCGGATCGCGATCCGGGCCTTCGCCTGCCGGCCCGCCAGGCCCGTCTTCGGCTCGCGGCGGCCGGCGAGCAGCATCAGCGAGAACCCGGCGAGAGTGGCGAACAGGACCGACGAGTGGCCATCCGCTATGTAGCGGATGGCGGCCACCATGGTGGCCAGGCTCGCCAACGGTAGGACAAGCTCACCCGCGGGCGAATACTGCAACTCTCGAATACCGACACTTCGCCAGTGGGGGTCGATGCCGTCGGCCGGCATCTTGCGCAGGGCGGCGACGCACCAGAACGTCACGTCCCTGGCGAGGGCGAAGAAACGCTCGACACGGGCGCGGTTGCCGGGGAAGGCGTCCTCCAGGGCGTCCACGGCGCCGGCCCAGTCGGCGGGCAGGATCACATCGTGCCGACCGGGTACCACGGCGCGGTGCAGGTCATGCTCCTGGACGAACTCCAGCGAATCGGCGACGCCCAGCATCTCGAACAGCACGCGCAGCGTGTACTGCTGGTCCCCCATGCCGACTCGGACAACTGGTGCAACGCCGTCTCGAGCTCGAAGCGGCCGCGTTGGAAGGAGGTGGCTCAGCCCCCGGGGACCTTGTGGCACTCCACCAAGAGGGTGCGCAGTCCCGCGCGTTGGAGGGTGGCGACGGCGGTCAGTCCGGCGTTGCCCGCGCCGATGACCACCGCGTCGAAGTCCGTCGTCGCGGTCAGTGTTCGGCAGCCTCTCGGGCGATCTGCTCGAACTGGGCGCCCATGGCCTCGGAAAGTGCCTGGGCGGCGGAGAGCGGGCGCACCATCACCGTGAACTCGTCGATCTTCCCGTTGTCGTCGAAGTGCAGGAAGTCGCAGCCCTGGAGCTTCTTGCCGGCGACGGCGGCGGTGAAGACGAAGGCGTGGTCGCGGCCATCGGGGTTGGCGATCTCACGGATGTAGGTGAAGTCCTCGAAGACCCGGCACACGCCGCGCAGGATCGCGGCGGTGATGGCCTTGCCCGGGTACGGCTTGAAGGCGACGGGGCTGGTGAAGACGACGTCGTCGGCCAGCAGAGCGGCCACGGCCTCCAAGTCGCCGCTCTCGACTGCTTTGCGGAAGGGATGCATGAGCCCACCTCTTATACTCAAAAACTTGAATAGGTGTATGAGAGATTAGAGAGCCCGTCAGGGCTTGTCTACAAGGAAAGGGCGACCAATCAATCACTTCGTTGAGTAATCACAATGGTGCTAGCGTGTGTCCATGGCTTTGCGGAACGCGTTGATGGCCGCGCTGTTGGAGGGCGAGGCGTCCGGGTACGACCTCGCGAAAGCGTTCGACGCGACGGTCGCCAACTTCTGGATGTCGACGCCCCAGCAGCTCTACCGGGAGCTGGAGCGCATGGAGGCCGAAGGACTCGTCACGGCCCGCGTCGTCGAGCAGGAGCGACGCCCCAACAAGCGACTGTTCTCCTTGACGGAGGCCGGGCGGAAGGCCGTCCGCGCCTACACCGCCGAGCCCTTGGGCAAACCGGCGGTCATCCGGGACGAGCTGCTGGTCAAGGTGCAGTGCCTGGACGCGGGCGACATGGAAGCGGTCCGGACCGCCATCGCCGAGCGCATGGAGTGGGCCACCGCCAAGCTGGCCCGCTACGAGCGGCTCCGGCAACGTCTGCTCGACGGGCGCTCTGAGGACGCGTACTTCGCCGAGGCCGAGCGTATCGGCCCGTATCTCACGCTGTTGCGCGGGATGTCGTTCGAGCGGGAGAACCTCCAGTGGGGGGACATGGCACTGCGCAGGCTCGAACAGCGCACGGCCGCGCTCCGGGCCGAGAGCTGACCTGCGCCAATCCCACCTGCACGATTAGTCAAAAGTGAGGGGCTGCACGCTCGTGATCAGCCCGGCCCTGAGCGGTCGTCGGTCTACGTCCGAGCGAGGACCGGCTGTGGCTCCTCGTCGGCGGGATTGCGATGCAGCCCCTTGCGGTCGTAGAGCCGGGTCAACCGACGCCGAAGAGGCGCGCGACCACGAGCCTCACGCCCAGCATCACCCGGCCTCGGGTCAGTCCGGCGTAGCCCTGGACGTCGTAGTAGAGGATGGAGCAGACAATGCCGGTGATCTGACGCCGGGGCTCGAACTCGCAGCGGGCGCGGAAGAAGGAAGAGAGTTCAGCACGAGGAGCCGTCGGCGTCGTCACAAGCCAGAGCGTCACACCGTCGGGGAGGCGTCCCCAGCGGACGCGGCCACCGGAAGCAGCGCCGGCCGCTTGGCCTGGCGGCCGTCACCGGAGGAGCGGCCACGCAGGCGGCGGCCGATCCAGGGGCCGAGGAAGGTGCCGACCCAGCGCAGTTCGGCACCCACGGCCCTCCAGGCAGAGATGTCCGTCCCCGCGGCCGGAAGGGGAAGGGCCCACTTGTCGTCGCTGCCTGGCAGACCGAGCGCCTGGGCCACAGCAGCCGCGATGCGCGTGTGTCCCAACGGGCCGGCGTGCAGCCGGTCAGCACTCCACAACCGCGGATCGGTCGCCGCCGCGTGCGCGGCCGTCTCCGCCACCACCACGCCGTGGCGGTCGGCGGCCTCCCGGATGCGCGCGTTGAGAGCGAGTACACGGTGACCGATCGGGCGGGCCAACGGCGTCATACGTCCGACGTCGGGAAACATGAGGGTCGCGACGGTGGCGCCCTGCGCGGTGAGGGCGGCGAACATCGCCTCGACATGGCCGGCCACCTCGTCGAGGTCGCACCTCGGACGCAACACGTCATTGACCCCAGCCACCACGGTGGCGAGGTCGGGCCGCATCGCGAGAGCCGGACCGAGCTGCTCGGCGCGCACCTGACCGGCCTTACGGCCGCGCACCGCGAGGTTGGCGTAGAGCAGGCCGGGACTGTGGCGAGCGACCTGCTCGGCGAGCCGGTCCGCCCAGCCCCGAAGACCACGGACATCGTCGCCGTCCCCGAGCCCCTCTGTGTGACTGTCCCCCAGGGCGACATAGCGCAGATACCCACTGCTCGGCACGGGGACTGACCGCCTCTCGTCAACGCTGTTGGTGGAAGTGGCACACGGCCACTGCCGGACAACTAAGCACCTAATCGCATTATTGAATATGACGATAGCTACGGGCTCACCTTCCTGCAAAGTGACGCCGCTCTGGGAGGAGCCGAGGCCGTCGAGGACGGTCCACCGCCCCGGTCCACCGCCCAGTCGGGTGTCGGCCGTCTCACGGGCGTGAGAACCCCGTGGCGGTAATACGCCCCGTACTGGCTCGCCCCGTGCCACGGGGACTGTCGGGCGAGTTTCGAACGTTCCGAGCGCAAGTCAGTGATCATGCACCCGTGTATGCGCAGCGAACGGGAGGTCAGCAAGCCGCGGTCTTCGGAGCGTGCAACGATTCGCATGTGCCCCCAGCAGCGGTGCCCGTGTTCTGCCGTCTCGCTTCCGGACCACTCACTTCTCCCGACCCGGTACCTGAGGAGTGGCCGGCCCCTGAGCGATCAGCCGTCGACGGTACCTGGGCGCGGCTGTCGATAGGGCCGCACCGCGCGGCGCGCTATGGCGAAACGGTGCGTCTCCGACGGGCCGTCGTAGATCCGGAACGGCCGCACCTCCCTGAAGAGACGGGCCAGCGGGGCGTCGGCGGCCGAGATGCCGAGCGCTCCGCAGATCTGCACCGCCCGGTCGACCACCCGGTTCACCGCTTCCGCCACGAAGGTCTTGGACACCGAGGTGAGCTGAGAGGCGGCGGCGGAGCCGGTGTCCAGCTCCCAGGCGGTACGCAGGATCAGTGCGCGGCTCGCCTCGATGTCGATCTCGGAGTCGGCCAGCATCTGCTGGACCATGCCGAGGTCGCCCAGCGCCGAGCCGAACGCCATCCGGCTGCCCGCCCGCTCCAGCGCGACGTCCTGAGCGCGGCGTGCGGCTCCCAGCCAGCGCATGCAGTGGGTCATCCGGGCGGGACCGAGCCGGACCTGGGCCCCTTCGAAGCCGCTGTCCACCGCCCCGAGTACCTGCTCCTCCCCCACCACGCACCCCTCGAAGACGATCTCGCTGTGCCCGGCGAAGAGTGACTCGTCCAGGGTCTCGATGGTCCGGACGATGCTCATGCCGGGGGTGCCGGCGTCGACCAGGAACATGGTGGCGCCGCCCGGGTCGCCAGGGCTGCCCGAGGTCCGGGCCATGACGATGGCGAAGCCGGCTCCTTGGGCACCGGTGATGAACCACTTGCGCCCGTCGATGCGCCAGCCGCCGGGAACCCGGGTCGCGGTGGTCCGCAGGGATCGGGGATCGGCACCCGCGCCCGGAGCCGGTTCGGTCATGGCGAAGCAGGACCGGGTCCCGCCCGCGGCGAGCGGACGCAGATACCTCTGCTTCTGCTCTTCGGTGGCCACCTTCTCCAGCAGGTGCATGTTCCCCTCGTCCGGGGCCGCGCAGTTCAGCGCCAGCGGTCCGAGCAGCGAGTAGCCCGCCGCTTCGAACACCACCGCCTGCCCTCGCAGGTCGAGCCCGTGTCCACCCCACCGCGTCGGTACGTGTGGAGCGAACACACCCGCGTCACGGGCGGCTTTCTGCAGGTTTTCCCGCAGCGCCTCGGGAGCGTCGTGCACGGACCCGCCGCACTCGCGCTCGGCAGGAATGACCACCTCGCGCACGAACTCGGCGGTGGACGCAGCGAGTTGAGCGACAGTCGGATCGACATCGAACTGGATGGGCACGGGACCTCCCGCCGACGGGCGTACGAGCACTGGCGCCCGTCGCGTCCTAGAAACTGTATAGCGTCTTCAGTATCTTGCCGGGAAGCACCTGCGACGGGAAGACGACAGGAGAAACACCATGAGCCTGCCCGTGACCACCGAGCCGGTCCGGATCGTCCACCACCCCGACGGAGTCGTGGAGCTGAGGCTGGACGATCCCGGTCGGGGCAACGCCCTTGATCTGAGGACGGCCGAGGCGCTGCGGGACAGGGCCGTCGAGGTGGCCGCGGACCCGGGCGGCGCGGTCCTGCTGCGATCGACGGGCGGCAGCTTCTGCGTGGGCGGTGACCTGCGCGCATTCGCCGGCCGCGGCGCGGAGACCGGCAGCTACGTGCACGCCGTGGCGAGTGCCGCGCACGCCGCGATACAGGCCCTGCACGAACTGCCGGTACCGCTGGTGACCGCCGTGCGCGGCGCGGCCGCGGGCGGCGGAATCGGCCTCGCCCTGGTGGGGGACATCGTCCTGGCGGCCCGGTCCGCACGGTTCCGGCTGGCATACACGGCGGTCGGGCTCACGCCGGACTGCGGGGCCTCATGGTTCCTGCCACGCCTGGTGGGCCCCCGAAGGGCGGCGGACCTGATTCTGACCAATCGGGTCCTGACCGGCGACGACGCCGAACGGTGGGGCCTGGTCTCCCGGTCGGTGGACGAGAAGGAACTGGACGACACGGCGCATCGGACCGCGGCCGATCTGGCCGCCGGCGCCGGTGACGCGCTGCACGCCGCGAAGGCCCTGCTGCGCGCCGGCGGCGGTGAGGAACTACGCCGCCACCTCACCGAAGAGGCGCGGCTGATCGCCGCCCTGGCGGACGGCCGGGAGGCACAGGACCGCATGGCGTCGTTCCTCGCCGCGGGAGGCCGCCCGAAGGCGGGCGACCGCCGGGCCGAGACCATGGAATCGGAAAGTGTTTCTTGAGTTCCTCTTCACTAACGGTCCCGCCGGGGCGTAACCTCCGGGCAACACAGAACCGAGGAACCGGTCACCACAGAACCGGGGAAAAGGTGTGGCGATGCAATCTGCTGCCGTGGACCTTCCGGACGCATCCGACGAACCCCTCACCGAAGCCGTCGTCGACCTCGTTCTGCGTGGTATGTGGCGCGGCCGGCCGGAGTCCGAGCACCGTCCGCTGGTCGACGCCGGGCTGGCGATGGTGAAGGGGCCGGTGGTACTGCCGACCGAGCGCGCCAAGACCGCCGCCGCGCAGATCCTGCGGGTTCCCAAGGGCTCTGCCCAGGAGCAGCAGATCACCGCGGCGTACGAGGCGTTCCTGCCGGTCAACCGCAAGATCCGCGACGTCTGCACGGCATGGCAGTGCCGCCCCGACGGCACCGCCAACGACCACTCCGACGACGCCTACGACGCCGAGGTGCGCGAGTCGCTCGAAGACGTGCACGAGGCCATCCAGCCCGTCCTGCGCAGGCTGGACCGGGTACTCGCGGGCAGCGGACGGTACCTGACGGCCCTGGAGGAGGCCCTCGACCGCTTCGACGACGGCGCGCCGGCGTGGCTGGCCTCGCCGCTGTGCGACTCGTACCACACCGTGTGGATGCGGCTGCACCAGGAGCTGCTGCTCGTGCTGGGAATCAGCAGGGCCGAGGACGAGGCCCGCGAAGAGGAACTGGTCACCAGGAGCCGGGGTTGAGCGTCACCTCCCGCGAGGCGGGCCCGCTCGCACAGTCCGGGGCGCCCTCCGGAACCCACAGCCGGATCCTGGTGCCCTACGGGCAGGGACGGACCCGGGGCCTCGACGCCGACGAACTCGGCGCGCACGGCGCGGCGATGGACCGGCTGGTAGCCCTCGGCCTGCCGGTCGTGCCGGGGCTCACCGTGCCCGCCGGCGCCGCCGCCTCGCTGTGCGATCCCGATACCGCCGAAGCCGCCGTGGCCCTGGTCGAACAGCTCTCGGGGCGGCGCATCGGGGACGCGGCCCGGCCGCTGCTGCTGCGCCTGTCGGCGAGCGCGCCGACCGAGATCGCCGGACTGCCGCCCGACCTGGCCTGTCTCGGCGTCACTCCGGCCCGTGCCGACGACCTGTGCGCCCTCATCGGGCGGGGGGACGCGCTGTACGAGGTGTGGGCCACCACCGTACGCGTGATCGCCGAGTACGCCCTCGACGTGCCCGGCGCGGTGCTCGACGACGCCCTCCTGGACACGCCCGTGCCGCGGGCACGGGTGGAGGTGCTGCTGTCCCTCACGGGGGAACACGGCTCCCGGCCCTTCCCCGACGACCCTGCGCAGCAGCTCGCGCTGGCCGCCCGTGCCCTCCTCGCCCGGTGGGACTCGCCGCGTGCCAGAAGGTCCCGCCGAGCCCAGCGGCTCCCCGCCGACCTGGCCGTCGCCCTGCATGTGCAGGGCCTGCGTATCGGCCCGGCGGACCACTCGGGCTACGGCACGGCGGTCAGCCGCGACCCTGAGACCGGGCGCCTCTCTCCCCAGGGCTCCTTCTTCCGGGGGGTGCGCCGCAGCGCTCCGCCGCCGCACACCGGTGAGCCGCTGGAACAACTCGCGGGTGGCACCGCGCTCCTTGAGCACTCCCTGCTCACCCTGGAGCGGCATCTGCGCGCGCCGGTGTCGGTCGACTTCGAGGTGCGCGACGACGAGATCTCCCTGCTCGCCGCCTCGGCGCAGGCCCGCCCGCCGCTACGGGCGTCGGTGTGTCTGGCCGCGGACCTGGGCCGGGACGGGGCGCTCGGCCGCGAGGAGGCCGTAAGGCGGGTCACGCCCGCGCAGGTGCAGGAACTGCTGCACCCCCAACTACGGCTGACCGGTGGGGAGGAGCTCCTGGCGAAGGGGCTGCCCGCGTCCCCGGGGGCGGCGACCGGAGCGGTCGTGCTGTCCAGTGAACGTGCCCTCGAACTGGCCGCGGACGGCACCCGGGTCGTGCTCGTGGCCGCCGAGACGACCCCGGCGGACGTCCCCGGGATGCTGGCCTCCGCCGCCGTGCTGACCGGCAGTGGCGGTATCGCCTCGCATGCCGCCGTGGTGGCGCGAGGCGCCGGCAAGCCCGCGGTGTGCGGCGCCGAGGGGCTGCGCGTGGACCTGGCCGCCGGGACGGTCCGCTTCGGGGAGCGGGTGGTGCGTGAAGGCGACCCGGTCTCGCTGGACGGCCGTACCGGCGCCGTGTACGCGGGGACGCTGAGCGTCAGTGTGGCCGGACCGCCACCCGAACTGTCCACCTTGTTGGAGTGGGCGGACGGCGTGCGCCGGCTGGGCGTGCGGGTCAACGCCGACACCGCCGCCGAGGTGGACACGGCCCTGGCCCTGGGCGCGGAGGGTGTCGGGCTGTGCCGTACGGAACACCAGTTCCTCGGCGAGCGGCTGCCGCTGATCCGCCGGGTGCTCCTGGCGGCCGACCAGACCGCCCGCGACGAGGCGCTGCTGGCGCTGGAGCGCGCCCAGCACGAGGACTTCCACGCGCTGCTGGCCGCGGTCGGGAACCGCCCGGTGACCGTGCGCCTGTTGGATGCCCCGCTGCACGAGTTCCTGCCCGCCCCCGGGCATGCCATGGACGCGGCTGAGGAGCAGCGGGCGGCCGCGCTGCACGAGGCGAACCCGATGCTCGGGCTGCGCGGTGTGCGGCTGGCGCTGCTGCACGAGAGGCTCTACCCGGCGCAGGCCGAGGCGCTCTTCACCGCCTGGGCCGATGTCGCCGCCACCGGAGTCCGTCCGGAGCTGGAGGTGATGATCCCGCTGGTCAGCCTGCCGGAGGAACTGGCAGCCGCGGCCGCGTACGTACGCGGTGCCGCCGACGCCGTCGCCGCCCGCACCGGGGTGGAGGTCCCGTACCGGCTCGGCACGATGATCGAGACCCCGCGGGCCGCGCTGCTGGCCGGCGAACTCGCCGAGCATGCCGAGTTCTTCTCCTTCGGCACCAACGACCTCACGCAGCTCACCTACGGCTTCTCCCGGGACGACGTCGAACGGCAGGTGCTCGCCTCGTACCAGGAACGCGGGTTCCTGACCGCCAGCCCGTTCGCCCGGCTCGACCCGCACGGGGTGGGCGCCCTGGTCCGCCTGGCGGCCGAGCGGGCACGGGGCGTGCGGCCCGATATCAAGCTGGGCGTGTGTGGTGAGCACGGTGGGGATCCGGAGTCGATCGCGTTCTGCGACGACCTCGGCCTCGACTACGTCTCGTGTTCCGCGCACCGCGTGCCGGTGGCCCGGATGGCGGCCGCGCACAGTGCCCTGCGGGAACGGCGTGACGAGAGCGGGAGCGCACGATGACGAGCACCATGACCGACGGCACGGCCCTGACGGACACCGAGTTGGAGGAGCTGCGCGAGACCGTTCGCTCGGTGTGCGCGGACTCCGGCGGCACCGCCGCGGTGCGCCGGCTGTCCGAGGAGGCCCCCGGCATCGACGCCGACTTGTGGGGCACCCTCGGCCGGCAGGTCGGCCTCGCGGCCCTCGGCCTGCCCGAATCGACGGGAGGCATCGGCGGCCTCGCCGAGATCGCCGCCGTCTGCGAGGAGTTGGGCAGGACACTGGCACCGGTACCGCTGCTGTCCTCCACCGTGCTGGCCGGGCAGGTGCTGGCCGGCTGCGGTGATGCCGGCAAGGCGCCGGCCGGCTGCGGTGGTGCCGGCAAGGCGCCGGCCGGCTGCGGTGGTGCCGGCGAGGCGCTGGCCGACCTGGCCGGGGGCGCCGTGCATGCCTTGGCGGTGGCCGCGCCCGACGGGACGTGGCGGGCCGACGCCGTGCCGGTGGCCGCCTCCTGGCAGGGCAGCGTCCCCCTGCTGAACGGCACGGCGCCGTTCGTCCTCGACGGCGCCGACGCCGAGGCGCTGGTGGTGGCCGCGGCCGGCACCGATGGCGTCGACCTTTTCCTGGCCGACCCCCGTGAGCCGGGAGTCACGGTGCGCCGGGTGCCCACCCTGGACCTCAGCCGGGGCCAGGCGGTGGTCACCTTCTCCGGTGCCCGGGCCCGGCCGCTGACCGTCGGCGGCGAGGGGGCGGACATCGTCTCCCGCGCCCTGGACGTGGCCCTGGTGGCCCTGGCCGCCGAGCAACTGGGCGGAGCGCAGGCCGCCTTGGACATGACGGTGGCCCATGTGCGCGACCGTACCCAGTTCGGTAGGGCGATCGGCGGCTTCCAGGCGGTCAAGCACGCCTGCGCCGACATGCTGCTCCAGGTCGAGGCCGCACGGTCGGCCGTGGTGCGCGCGGTCCGGGCGGACGGCTCGCCCAAGGCGCTGGCCGAGGCGGCGGCGGTGGCACAGGCGTGGTGCGGCGAGGCGTTCGTCTCCGTCGCCGCCGAGTGTGTGCAGTTCCACGGCGGGATGGGCTTCACCTGGGAGCACGACGCGCACCTGTACTTCCGGCGCGCCCAGTCCGACGCGGTGCTGCTGGGCGGCGCCGCACACCATCGGGAACGGCTGGCCGGGCTGCTGGGCTGGTGACGTGGAAAGGAGGGACGGAACGTGACCACCAGACTCATCGACGAGTCGTTGTTCGAGAACCGGAAGAACCTGGAGAACCTGGAGAACCAGGAGTTCGACGGCGAGTATCCACCGCGTCTCGTGGGCGCACGCTGCTCTGACTGCGGCACCGTCGTCTTCCCCCGGCAGGACTCGTGCCCCAGGTGTCCGGACGGGGTGATGTCGGTGCGGGTGCTGCCGGTGAGCGGGCGCGTGTGGTCGTGGACGCTCCAGGCGTTCCCGCCGAAGCCGCCGTACCGGGCGCCGTCCGGCGGCCACCGGCCCTACCACGTCGGCTATGTGGACCTCGGTGAGGTACTGGTCGAAGCGCGGCTGGCGGTGCCCCGCGAGGAGATCCGGATCGGTCTGCCGGTCCGGCTCACCACGGTGCCCGCGTACCGGGACGAGGACGGAACCGAGGTGGTGACCTTCGCGTTCCGCCCGGAGCGGGACGGGGAGCGATGAGCGGGCGCGACGACGTGTACGTGGTCGGATGCGGGATGCATCCCTTCGGCCGCGACGAGAGCGTCACCGGAATGGACATGGCCGAGCATGCGGTACGGGAGGCGCTGGCCGACGCCGGCGTCGCCTGGGCGGACATCGGCTACGCGGCCGGCGGCTCCGACGTGTCCGGCAAGCCCGACACGTTGGTGGGCCGGCTGGGCCTCACCGGAGTGCCGTTCGTCAACGTGCAGAACGGCTGCGCGACCGGTGCGTCCACCGTGCTCGCGGTGGCCAACGCGCTGCGCGCGGGCGAGGCCTCTCTGGGACTGGCGGTGGGGTTCGACAAGCACGAGCGGGGCGCGTTCCACGTCTCCGCGGCCCGCTACGGCCTGGGCGACTGGTACGCCGAGACCGGCATGATGCTCACGACCCAGTTCTTCGCGCTGAAGACCCAGCGGTACCTGTACGAGCACGGGGTCTCGGAGCGGGCGCTGGCGATGGTCGCCGCACGAGCCTTCCGCAACGGCTCGCACCACCCCCTGGCCTGGCGCCGCAGGCCGCTGACGGAGCGGGAGATCCTGGACTCCGCCGAGGTCAGTCCCCCGCTCACCCAGTACATGTTCTGTTCGCCCGGACAGGGCGCGGCGGCGCTGGTGCTCGCACTCGGCGACCGTGCGTTCGATCTGTGCGAACGGCCGGTCAGGCTCGCGTCGCTGGCCTTCCGGACCCGGCGGTTCGGTTCGTTCGAGGTGTTCTCGCCCTGGCTGCCGCCGGGACCGCACCACAGCCCCAGCGTCGACGCCGCGGAGGCGGCCTTCCGCACGGCGGGGGTGCGGCCCGCTGACGTACAGGTCGCCCAGTTGCAGGACACCGACAGCGGCTCGGAGCTGATCCACCTGGCGGAGACCGGGCTGTGCGGCCATGGCGAGCAGGAGGAGCTGCTGGCGGCCGGGGCCACCGATCCGGCGGGCCGGATACCGGTCAACACCGACGGCGGCTGTCTGGCCGGCGGGGAGCCCGTCGGCGCCTCGGGGCTGCGTCAGTTCCACGAGGTCGTACGGCAGTTGCAGGGCCGGGCGCCCGGTGTGCAGGTGCCCGGCGCCCCCCGGGTGGGCTTCACCCATGTGTACGGGGCGCCCGGGATCAGCGCGTGCTCGGTCCTGACGGTGTGAGAGGCGGGGGGGCAGGCCATGCGGCACGGTGCGGCCGCCGATACTCGCGCCCCGACCAGGACTGCGGGGTCGACGTCCTGGTGAACAACGCGGGTGTGTCGTTGGACGCGGAGCTGCGGCCCCCGTACCTCGACGAGGGCATCCTGCGCGCCACATTGGACACCCACCTCACCAGCGCCTGGCGTGTGACGGAAGCCGTCGTCCGGGGCATGGTGGAAGCCGGCTACGGCCGGGGCGTGAACGTCACCAGCTCGTACGGTTCGCCGGCGCTGGTGGACTCCGGTCGGCACCCCGCCTACCGGCTCTCCAGGACGGCGCTCACCGCCCTGACCCGGATGCTCGCGGCCGAGTTGGCCGGCACGGGAGTCCTGGTCGACGCCGCCGCCCCCGGCTGGACCCTCAGCGGTATGGGTGGCCTGTCCGCCCCGCGTTCGCCGACCGCGGACCCCTGCCCTGGTGACCCGCCTCAGGTGCGTGAGCCGGCCTGGTCCGCCGGCTTCTGCTCGGCGGCGACGATGCGCAGCGCCAGCGCCCTGACCGCCTCCAGTACGGACCGGGAGGGCAGCTGGGAGAGCGGTCCCCCCTCCGCCCGCAGTGCGGTGACGAGCATGGTCGTACTGATCAGTGTGCGGACCGCGAGCGCCTGTGCCGCGTGCCGGGCCTTCGCCGCCCTGGGGCTGCGTGTGGTGCCCTCGGGCAGATAGTCGTAGCCGCGCTGGATGTGGCGCTGTTCGAACTCGTCCCGCAGCACCTTGACGTTGCCGCTCGCGGAGGCGACCTGGACCTGGTACAGACGGGCCTCGTCCGGGTTCCGCTCCACCCAGTCCCACACGGCGTCGATGACCCGGACCAGGGCCTCCGAATCACCTGGCTCGGAGGCCGGCCGGGCCGCCTCGACGACCGCGTTCAGCTGGTCGAAGACTCGGCGCATGGCGAGTTCGAGCAGCTCCTCCTTGCCGTCGAAGTGGTAGTAGACGGCCGTGGGGACCACCTGGGCCTCGTCCGCGATGTCCTGAATGCTGGTCTCCGCGAATCCGTTGCGGCCGAACACCCGCACGGCGGCGGTGATGATGTGCTGCCGCCTCGAGGGTCGGTGGGCGGGCTGCTTGCCGTTCTTCGTGGTGGCCATGATGCTCCCTGCCCGCTGCCGTGAACCCCGCGCTTCCTGCGCCCCGGGTACTGATGATTCTATCCAGTAACTCCGATCACCCTTCCGCATAATTCCCGTTGTCCGTGCGCCTCGGGAGCACCGAGGTCACGGCATACTTGACACCATGACGACATCCGGAACCCGCGCCGCTCACCGTCCGTCGCGCAAGCAGTGGGTGGTCGAGGCGGCCACGGAGTTGTTCGCCACCCAGCCGCCGGACGAGGTGACGGTGGCCGACATCGCCGCTCGTGCGGAGATGACCTCGGCGGCGGTGTACTACCACTTCTCCTCCAAGGACCAGGTCCTGGCGGAAGCGATGCGGGCGTTCGCCGCCGCGCTGCGCGAACAGTTGGAGGCGCTCACCAAGGCCCATGCCCCCGGCTCGGACGTGGGGGCGGCGGTCACCGCACTGCTGGCCTGGCTGGGCGAACACCGGTCCGCCGCCACCGTGTTCTTCGTGTCGTCGGCCGGCATGAGCCAGGAAGCGGAAACGCTGCGTCAGGAGAGCCGAACGGAGTTGCTGAACGAGCTGGTGCGGCTGATCCGCAAGGCCCGCGAGTCCGTCTCCGAGGCGGAGGCGGCGGTGATCGGCCTGGGCCTGCTGGCGCTGCTGGAGACCGCGGCGATCTCGCAGGTCCGGGGCGACGACGTCTACCGGTCGCTGGGACACCGCTTCTTCGTCCGCGAGGTCGGCGATCTCGCGGAGCGGATCGCCGACCCGGCCAGATAGGCCTGTGGCCTGTGGCCTGTGGCCTCTGACCTCTGACCTCGGATCACACGAGCAGGCGGAGAGGCTTGCGCAGCAACTCACCGACCGTGCGCAGATATTCGGCGGCGGGTGCCCCGTCGATGGCACGGTGGTCGAAGGTGAGGCTCAGGGTGAGCACCCGCGTCCGCAGGGGCCGGTCGTCCACCCACTCGACACCGTCCCTGAGCCTGCCCACCCCGAGGATCGCGACATTGCCGGGGTTGATCACGGGGGTGAAGAAGTCGACGCCGTATCCACCGAGCGAGGTGACGGTGAAGGTGGCCCCTTCCAGCTGTGCGGGGGAGATCCGCCCCTCCCGCGCGGCCTGGGCCAGGGACCTCGACCGGCGGGCGATCTCGGGCAGCGCCAGCGCCACCGCGTCCTCGATCACGGGGACCATGAGGCCGCCCGGGACGGCCACCGCGAAGCCCAGGTGGATGCCGTCGAGCAGATGGATACCGTCCTCCCGCACCGTCGCGTTGAGCAGCGGGTGCTCGCGCAGGGCCAGGGCGGCGGCCCTCAGCAGGAAGTCGTTGATGCTGGGCACCGGCAGTTCGCTGTCGGCCCACTCCTCCTTGAGCCGGTCCCGCAGGGACACCACGGCGTCCATCCGCACCTCGTAGCCGTGCGTCAGCTGTGCCATCTCCTGGAGGCTGGCGTGCATCCTGCGGGCGATGGTGCCGCGCATTCCGGTGAGCGGGAGGATGTCGCCGGGCTGAGGGGCCGCGTCCCGGCGAAGAGGCGGCGGAGCGACCGCGTCGAGGTCGGACCGGCGGATACGTCCGCCGGGTCCGGTGCCGTTCACGCCGGAGAGGTCGATGCCCCGCTCCTTCGCCAGCTTGCGGACCAGTGGCGAGGAGGGGGTGCCGCTCGGCGGAGCGGGCGTGGCGGGGTCGCCGGGGAGGGCCGCGAGGAAGTCCTCCACGTCCTCGGAGACGATCCGGCCGCCCGGCCCCGTGCCGTGTACGGCGGTGAGGTCGACGTCGGCGGCCGCGGCGACCCGCCGGGCGTTCGGCGAGGACAGAAGCCGGTCCCCGGTGCCGTTGACGGTGGGCGCCGCAGCAGCTCCGGCGGCGCCGGGGGCCACACCGGCACCGCTGAGGGCAGCCACGGCGGCCGTGTCCGCGCCGGGCGTCGGCGCACCCGCCGCCTCCGGTGGCTGCTCGCCCTCGGCCAGCAGCCAGCCGATGAGGGCCCCGGCCGGGACGGTGGCGCCCGCTGGGACCACGGGGTGGAAAAGTCCCCCGGCCTCCGCCTCGACGTCCACGTCGACCTTGTCCGTGGCCAGCCGCAGCAGTGCGTCGCCCTCCGCGACGGCCGCGCCGGTGGGCACCAGCCATTCGTCGATCGTGCCTTCCTGCATGGTCAGGCCGATCTTCGGCAGCAGAACCTCGACCGCCATGTCGGTCACGACCTTTCGAGGAGGCGCCGGCAGCCCTGGGCGATGCGGGCGCGATCGGGCACGTACGCCTTCTCCAGGACCGGCGAGAAGGGCACCGGGGAGAAGGGGGCGCCGATGCGCAGGACCGGCGCGTCCAAGTAGTCGAAGGCGGCGTCCTGGATCTGTGCGGCGATCTCCGCGCCGAGCCCGCCGAAGGTGACGGCCTCGTGCACCACGAGCACGCGGTTGGTGCGGCGGACGGAGGCGAACATCGTCTCGGTGTCCAGCGGCTGCACGGTGCGGGGGTCGATCACTTCGATCTCCACGCCCTCGGCCGCGAGTTCGTCGGCCGCCGCGAGGGCTTCTCCCACCATGCGGCCGAGGGCTATCACCGTGACGTCGGAGCCCTGCCGGGCGGTGTGCGCCCGGCCCAGCGGGATGCCGTAGATCTCCTCGGGCACCTCGCTCGTGCTGCCGAGCAGGACCTTGTTGAGCATCACGACGACCGGGTTGTCGTCCCGGATGGCCGAGACGGTCAGGCCCTTGGCGGTGTACGCGTCGCAGGGCATCACCACCTTGAGGCCGGGCACGTGGGCCAGCCAGGCCTCCAGGCTCTGGCTGTGCTGGGCGGCGGCGCCCAGGCCCGCGCCGGAGGCGGTGGTGATGGTGAGCGGCACGGACAGCGCGCCGCCGAACATGTACTTCATCTTGGCGGCCTGGTTGACGATCTGGTCGAGGCAGACGCCGATGAAGTCCATGAACATCAGGTCGACGACGGGGCGCAGCCCCCGGGCGGCGGCTCCCACGCCGAGGCCGACCAGGGCGGCTTCGGAGATCGGGGTGTCGATCATGCGGCGGGGGCCGAACTCGTCGAGCAGATTGTCGAACATACGGAACACGCCGCCGTATCCGGCGACGTCCTCGCCGGCGACGAAGACGTTCTCGTCCTCGCGCATGGCCTGCGCGAGCCCCTCGTTGAAGGCCTTGACGTAGGTGAGTTTCCGCGTGGCGACGGCCGGTGCTTCGGTGGTGGTCATGGCGGTCATCCCGAGTAGACGTTGAGCAGCAGGTCGGCGGGGTCGGGCAGCGGGCTGGCCTCGGCGTACGCGATGGCCTGGGCGATCTCGTCGCGCGTGCGCCGCCATACGTCGTCCAGCTCCGCACGCGTCGCGGTGCCGTCGGCGACCGCCCGGGCCTCGATCAGGTCGATGGGGTCGCGGGCTCTCCACTCGGCGACCTCCTCGTCCGAGCGGTAGGGATGACGCAGACCCTTGACGCCCTGGTGGTCGAAGTAGCGGTAGGTCTTGGCCTCGATCATCATCGGACCCGCGCCGGACCGGGCCCGTGCGACGGCCTCGGTCGCGGCGCGGTGGACGGCGACCGCGTCCATGCCGTCGACGATCACGCTGGGCATGCCGTAGGCGGCGGCCCGGTCGGCGACGTCGGTGAGGAGCATGTGCCCGGACTGCGGGGTGAACTCGGCGTAGCCGTTGTTCTCGCAGACGAAGACCACGGGCAGGCCGAGGATCGCGGCCATGTTGGCGCCCTCGTGGAAGGTGCCGATGTTGGTGGCGCCGTCGCCGAAGAAGGTCACGGCGACGCTGTCCTCGCCCTTGTACCGGGCGGCGAAGGCGGCGCCCACGGCGATCGGGACGCCCGCCCCGACGATGCCGTTGGCGCCGAGCATGCCCCGGGTGAGGTCGTTGATGTGCATGCTCCCGCCACGGCCGAGGCATGCGCCGGTGACCCGGCCGTACAGCTCGGCGTACATCTCGCGGAAGCCGACGCCCTTGGCCACGGCATGCCCGTGGCCGCGGTGGGTGGAGGTGATCTGGTCGTCGTCGCGCAGGGCCGCCATCACTCCGGCGGCCACGGCTTCCTGGCCGACATAGAGGTGGAGGAAGCCGGGCAGTTTGCCCGCCTCCATGAGCTTTCCCGCCTCGGTCTCGAAGAGCCGGATGCGCACCATGCGCTCGTGCAGGTCCTTGATGACCTGCGTGCTGACCTGCGCGGATTTCTTCGACGCCGTTGATGCTCGTTGAGCCATCGTCCGCCCCTTCGCCCGAGGGAGGTTGCCAAGCAATCGGACTTACTTATGCCGGTCTACAGTAACTAGCACTGGGCACCTTACTGAACAGCGTCTCTAATTACTACCTCTCGCCCGGATCGTGGCCCCGCATGTCCACCAACTCCACGGCGTTACCCTCGGGATCCGCCCAGAAGCTGATCCGCCGACCGCGCGCCCGGACGACGACCGGGTCCGACAGAGGCCGGGCACCCACGGACGAGAGCGCCGCCACCACCGGGTCCATATCCTCGAGATGGAAGGTGAGATACGACAGCCCCGGACGCCCGGCCGGCAAGGGCGGCGCATATACCGACACAGGGGCCGACCGGGGAAGGAGCAGCTTGACGCACCCCCCCGAGGGCACCCGCAGCCAGACGACGGTCAACTCGCCGCCGAGCCCGGCCGGACCCCCGATGGACTCCGGTATGCCTGAGCGACGCTCGGCGCGACAGCCGATCACGTCGCAGTAGAAGCGCTCCATCAGTTCCAGGTCCCGCACCACCAGACCCACCTCGAACGGCCGCGTCATGACCATCACTCCCACCCCCACGGGACCCCGAGCGGCAACTTCGCCACTTTCTATTGACAGACCACACTAAGTCCTGTTGTCGTTTCGGACACAGCCCAGCTGTCGCGTTCCGAAGCCGGTCACCGGCTCGCGGCTGGGAGGATTGTGAGGACATCGTGGTCCAGACCAGTTCGCCGGAGATTCGGGAAGCAGACGCCGAGCGCAGGTCGCCGGCCTCGGCCCCCTCGGCCCCCTCGGCCCCCTCGGCCCCCGAATACTCGTCGTGGATCAGCCAGGACCGGTCCACCGACGCCGCGTCCGTGACGATGCGTCGAGAGGCCGCCGAACTCGTCGAGCGTGTGATGGCGCACTACCGCGACAACACGACGCACGAGGCGGACGGCCAGTGGACGGAACCCGTGGCCAACTACCTCGACGCCGACCGCTGGCAGCGCGAGATGGACGCCGTCCACCGCAGCGTCCCCTTGCCGCTCGCCATGTCCTGCGAGCTGCCCGGGCCGAACACCTACAAGGCGATCGACGTGCTCGGCGTCCCCGTGCTGATCACCCGTGACCGACAGGGCACCGTGCACGCGATGATCAACGCTTGTCGGCACCGGGGAGCCAAGCTCCTCGAACCCGGCTGCGGAGTGTCGAGGCGGCTCACCTGCCCGTACCACTCCTGGTCGTACGACCTGGCCGGGGAGCTGCGGGGCGTGTACGCCGAGAAGACCTTCGGCGAGGTTCCGCGCGAAGGCCGCGGCCTCATCAGGCTCCCGGCCGGGGAGCGCGCGGGGATCGTCTTCGTCTCGCTGGACCCGGCGGCCGAGCCCGACCTGGACGGCTGGCTGGGCGATCTGCAGCCCCTGCTGGAGGGCCTCCGGCTGGCGGAGTGCCACCACTACTCCACCGGCGAGCTGACCAGTCCCAACTGGAAGGTCACCCTCGACGGGTACCTGGAGACGTACCACTTCGCCTCGCTGCACCCGAAGACGGTGTTCGAGACGAACCTCTCGAACATGATGGCCCATGACACATGGGGCCCCCACCAGCGCATCGCACCGGCCCTGCGCCCCATCGCGCGGGCGGCCGAGCTGCCTGTGGACCAGCGCGACCCCGGGGACTGTGTCGGGCCGATCTACTGGCTCTTCCCGGGCCTCGCGATAGCCGGCGGCTGGCGCCAGAAGATCGCCGTCTCCCTAGTGCTTCCCCGGACGGCGACCGAGTCGGTGACCCAGCAGATCATCCTGCTGCGGGAACCGGCGGTCACCGAGGAAGAGCGCCGGGCCGCCGACCGGTTCGGCGCATGGTTCCACGAGGTGGTCCGCGACGAGGACTACGCGACCACCTACGGAGTCCAGCAGGGTCTGAAGGCCCTCGACGGGACCGACTTCGTCTTCGGACGCAACGAGCCCGGGCTCCAGCACTTCCACCGCACCATTCACCGACACCTGGACAGTGGCGCCACAGCAGCCCCCAGAGCCGCCAGGTGACATACCAACAACACTCGCGGGAGAACACCATGGTGGCTACGGGCAGCCTCGACGGACGTGTCGCGGTGATCACGGGCAGCACGCGCAGCATCGGCCGCGCCATCGCCGAGGCCTTCCTGGCCGACGGCGCCACGGTCGTCGTCAGCGGCCGCAGCGAGGTCAAGGGCAAGCAGGCCCTGGAGGAGATGGGCGCCGGGGACCGGGCCGTCTTCCACCCCTGCGACGCCAACAGCCAGGAGGACATCGAGGGCCTCGCCGACTTCGCCGCCGAGCGCTTCGGCAGGCTCGACATCTGGGTCAACAACGTGGGCGGCAGCTCCGGCTTCGCCCCGATCCACCAGCTCAGCGACGAGGCCTGGCACGACGCCCTCAGGCTGAACGTCAACGGCTACTTCTACGGCACCCGCCGGGCACTGCCGAAGATGCTGGAGGGCGGCTGGGGCCGCATCATCAACATCTCGTCGGTGGAGGGCAAGCAGGCCAACAAGCCCGCGATCAGCCACTACATCACCAACAAGCACGCCATCCACGGTCTGACCAAGGCGACCGCCTTCGAGTACGGCACCCAGGGCATCACCTGCAACGCCATCTGCCCCGGTGCCGTCGACACCGACCTCATGCGGGCCGCGGGTCCCGCCGCGGCCGAGGCCGAGGGCATCTCGTACGAGCAGTGGCTGGGCCGGTTCGCCGAGCATGCCGCCACCAAGAAGATCACCACCGTGGAGCAGGTCGCGGCGGTCGCCTCGCTGCTCGCGAGCGAGGCCGGGGCGGGTATCACCGGCACGCTGATCAGCGTCGACGGTGGAACGGCACAGTGGTAGGCGCGGGACGGGCAGGGGCAGGCACGGGTACGGACAGCGGGAGACCTCGGTCATGAAGAGCTGGATCACGGACTGGCAGCGCAGTGAGCGGCTGCCGCACTACACCCGGGCCAACGCGGGCGAGACCCTGCCGGACCCCGCCAGCCCGCTGGGCTGGACCCTGGTCTGGGGGCGGGGCCTCATGGGCTGGCGTCGCGGATTCGTCGGGTTCGGCATCTACCGCGAGGAGGAGGTGGCCGGCCCCCGACCGCCGTTCGTCGGCATGTTCGGCGGCCACTTCTACCTCAACCTGTCCCACATGCGGCTGTTCGGCATCCGCATGGGCCAGACGGCGGACCAGATCGACACGGCCTTCGTCGGTCAGCGCTCCGACACGCCGGTGTACGTCGCGCACCCGGACGACCACGACGAGGAGCTGACCGCCAAGGCGGGCGCGACGCTGCAGCGGATGCTCGGCCAGGCCGGCTTCCCGGAGGCCGACGCCGACCGGGAACGGCTGCGCGCCCTGCGCCGCTCTCGACCCGACCTGACGCGGCTGTCCGACGCCGAACTGGTGGCGCACGCACGGTCGTTGCTGGACGAGGTGGAGACGACCTTCCAGCGGCACGTCGAGTCGTCGCTGCCCGCGTCCGTCGGACCGGCGATCCTCGGCCCGCTGTGCGCGAGCGTGGACCGCCCCGGCGCCATGCTCGACCTGATCGGCGGTCTCGGCGACGTCGACTCCGCCTCCCCCTCGACCGGGCTGTGGACGCTCTCCCGCCAGGTGGCGGCCTCGGCCGAGCTGAGCGCGCTGTTCGACCGGGGTCCGGCCGCGGTGGAGCAGGCGCTCGACGGGGCGACCGGGGACGTGAAGGCGTTCCGTGACTCCTTCGAGGAGTTCCTGGCAGAGTCCGGCGACCGCGGCCCCAACGAGTGGGACATCCACGCGCTGTCCTGGGAGGCGGCACCCGTCCAGGCGCTGGCCCTGGTCGACCGGATCCGGCACAGTCCCGACGACGATTCCCCGGCCGCCCGACGGGCTCGGCTGGCGGAGGGGCGTGAGCGGACGGCGCGGGAGATCCGGGCCCTGCTGCCCGAGGACACGCAGCCCATGTTCGACGCCGGCATGCACGCCTCGCAGGTGTGGATCCCGGCCCGCGAGCGCACCAAGGCGAACTGCGTCACCGTCGTCAACGAGATCCGCATGGCCGTACGGGAGCTGGGTCGCCGTGGCGTCGAGGCGGGGCTCTTCGCCCGGCCCGAGGACGTGATGATGCTCCTGGACACCGAACTCGACGACTATGTCGCCGCCCCGGAGTCCTTCGGTCCCGTGATCGCGCGGCGGCTCGAGGAGTACGCGGGCCTGCACGAGTTGGAACCGCCGTTCTTCGTCGCCGACGACGCGCAGACCGAGATCGACAGCTGGCCGCGCCGCGCCGAGGAGCGGACCCCGGCGGCCGTCGAGGGTGATGTGCTCGGTGGGGTGGGTGGCAGCCACGGCACGTACACCGGAAGGGTGCGGGTGGTCACCGATCCGGCCTCGTGCGAGGCGCTGGAGCCCGGCGAGGTGCTGGTCGCGCCGATCACGGACGCGGCCTGGACCCCGCTGTTCCTGGTCGCCGGAGCGGCCGTCGTGGACGTGGGCGCGCTCAACAGCCACGCCGTGGTGGTCTGCCGTGAGCTGGGCATCCCGGCCGTGATCTCCGTCGAGGGCGGGACGCGACGGCTCCGGGACGGCATGGTGATCACGGTCGACGGCAACGCGGGCACGGTCACCGTGGACAGTGTCCCCGCGCCGATCGGCAGCTGAGGACACCGTGGGCCCGTCGCTCCGACTGCACCGGAGCGGCGGGCCCTCGGGCACGACCGACCACCGCGAAAGGAAACCCGTGGCTGAGGAGATCATCGTCGCCGGCTGGATGGACTACGAAGCCGGCGACCGCGGCACGATGCTGGCGGCCCTGGTCGAGCTGGGCAGGCGGACCCGCGAGGAGGAACCCGGCTGCCTGGACTACGCCATGACCGCCGACCCCACCGACGAGCGGCGCATCCGGGTGTACGAGCACTGGACGTCCCGGCAGGCACTCGACGAGCACTTCACCACCGAGCACATCAAGGACTTCCGGACGGCCGTGGCCGGGCTGACCCGGGTCGGGGTCCGCCTGACGGCCCATACGATCGCCGAGTCACGCCCCATGCGTTGAACCGGCGCCCCCGCGGGGGCGCCGGTTCAAGCCGTTCCTGGCGTTCAGTGGGAATCGTCCAGCCGGACCAGCATCTTGCCGACGTTGCCGCCACCGAGCAGGGACAGTAGCGCCCCGGCGGCGTTCTCCAGGCCGTCCACGACCGTCTCGCGCGCGGTGATCCGGCCCTCGGCGAGCCAGCCCGCGACCCGCTGCTCGAATTCCGGCCGCAGGTCGTCGTGGTCACGGACGATGAAACCGCGCAGGGTCAGCCGCTTGAGGACCGCCTGGATCAACTGGTTGATGTCCGCGGGCCGTCGGTCGCCGCCGAACTGCGACATCATGCCGCACAGGGCGACCCGGCCACCGGTGCGCAGCGCGTGCAGCGCGGCGGCGAGCTGCTCACCGCCGACGTTGTCGAAGTACACGTCGACGCCCTCGGGGGCCAGCCGGGCCAGCGCGTCGCGCACCGGCTCGGCACGGTAGTCGGCGGCCGCGTCGTAGCCGAACTCCTTCACCAGCAGGGCGCACTTGTCCGGCCCTCCGGCGGTCCCGATGACGCGGTCCGCACCCAGCAGGCGCGCGAACTGGCCGGCGGCACTGCCGACGGCGCCGGCCGCCGCCGACACCAGGACGGTGTCGCCCGGACGCAGTTGCGCGATTCGGGTCAGGCCCACGTACGCGGTGAACCCGGTCTGACCGAGCAGGCCCAGCCAGGTGGGCAGCGGGGCGAGCCCGGGGTCGATGCGACCGGCGCCGTCGGTGTCCGCCACGTCGAGCACGGCCCGCTCCCGCCAGCCGAGCTGATGGCGTACGTACGTGCCCGGCGGCACCTGGGCACACCGGCTCTCCTCCACGACACCGAGGGCACGGCCGTCGAGCGGCGAGCCCGGGGTGAAGTTGTGTGTGTAGTGCTTCTCGGTGCTCTCCAGACGCCCGCGCATGGAGGGGTCGACGCTCATGTAAAGGTTGCGCACGAGGAGCTGTCCCTCCCCGAGGGGCGGCAGCGGGCGTTCCTCGACGGCGAAGTCACCGGGGAGCGGTTCTCCGTCCGGCCTGCGCACCAGACAGACCACCCGGGTGGTGCGGGGCGTCACCGGGTCACTCCTCCGGCTGTCGGCTGCTGCGGCGCTGGGCGAGTCGGCCGACCCAGCCGGCCATCTGGAGGTCGGCGTGGCGCAGTTCGCCCGACTGCCACCGGGCCTGGAAGTCGAAGACGCCCCGTGCCCCTGTCCTGGGGTCGGTCACCTCGACCAGGCCGTCCTCGGTGAGCCGGTACACATGCCCGGTCAGTGGGTGGATCACTTGCTTGGACATGGGGCCTCACTCCTGCACTCGGCGGCGCACGCCGCTCTTGGTCACGGTCACCGGGCCCTCGACCCGGAGCCGGCAGGCGAGCCGGGTCGAGCCGTCCACCGGCCTGCGCAAGGACTCGATGCCCTCGCGCTCCAGCGGGCCCACGGGGGAACAGTTCTCGGCGCCCTCTTCGACCCGGACGAAGCAGGTGCGGCAGGTGCCCTTGCCACCGCAGACGGTGGGCCAGCGGTAGCCGAGTCGCTGGGCGGCGGTGAACAGGTCCTCGCCGTCGAGGACTTCGAGCTCGACGCCGGAGGGTCTGACCGACACCCGGTGGGTCACTTGTCCATCCACTGGTCGAGGGTTCGGTTGAAGTGGCGGATGCGGCTCTCCTGGTAGTTGGCCAGGGTGATGCCCGGCTTGCGCATGGCCTTCAGGCCCTGTTGGACGTAGGGCAGGTTCTCGCAGTCCTGGTCGAAGACGGGTCCGAGCACACCGAGTTCGGGGATGTCGGCGAAGAGCATGTCCTCGGGCACCCAGCGGATCCTCGCCGGGGGCGGCATCTCGCCGGGCTGCTTCGGGGACGACATGAAGATGATCTCGGCGGTGCAGGAGTCGGGGTCGAGGCCGTGGGGACGGAACCGGTAGATGATGTTCGACTTGGCGCCGCCCCAGGGGTTGAAATTGGGGAACAGCAAGTAGTTGATGGCGTCCAGCAGTTCGGTGTCGGGGGTCTCCGAGAAGTCCTGCTGCGAGGTGGCCGCCAGTTGCGCGCGCATCCGCTCGGCGAGGACCTGGCGGGCGGTGCCGCCGGGAGGGATCGCCGGCAGTTCGTCACCCTCCTGCCTCACCAGGTCACGGCCCTGGGCGGCGGCATAGAAGGCGCGCGAGTCGTAGAAGGTCTCCAGGACGTCCTCCTCCGTGACGGAGTCCGCCACGTGCGGGCTGGGCGCGCCCTGGATGTTGATCATCCGGTTCCAGTTCGGCTGGTCCGCCATGACGTCGTACTGCGAGTTGGCGTCGGCGAGCCACGGCAGCATCTGCGGGTGTGTGGCGATCACATGGAAGGACTCGATGAACGCGTCCTGGGCGATCTTCCAGTTGCAGGGCAGCACCTTGCCGATGTGCAGCGACTTGTAGCGGTTCTCCAGCGGCCAGATGTAGTAGTCGTCGAAGGTGCCGCGGTAGCTGTCGAAGGACTCGGCGTACGGGTCCATGTTGATGAAGACGAAGCCGCGCCAGGTGGCCACCTGGGCCTCGGGGAGGGCGAACTTCTCCGGGGTGACGTGCGGGAAGTCCCAGGCGCAGGGCGGGGTCTGCATCGTGCCGTCGAGGTTCCAGGTGAACCCGTGGAACGAGCAGCGGAACTCGCTGACGTTGCCGCCGCCCGTGCGCAGTTTGCGTCCGCGGTGCAGGCAGACGTTGACGAAGGCGCGGATCTCGTCGGGGGCCGTGCGGACGACGATGAGGGAGTCGTCGCCGATCTCGTACACCTCGTGGTCGCCGACCTCGGGAATCTCGCTCTCCAGGCAGGCGAACTGCCAGACGCGCCGCCAGACCTGCCGCATCTCCCGTTCGGCCCACTCGCGGGAGGTGAAGCGGGCGGTGTCGATGTCCTCGCTGCCGAGGTAGTCGTTGTGCTCGTACCTCAGGGCGGGGGGAACGGGGCGGCTGTCTTGGTCGAGGTAGTCCTGGACGCTGGGCCCGGGGCACCGCGCAGTGGCCGGCTCCGACGTTTCGTCCATCATCTCTCCTCCGGCAGAAACTTTAGAGAGAGTGTAGTTAGCTGTTGCAGCTGGGAGCAACACTCACGCCGACGAACAAGCCCGCCCCCTCCACGGTTACCTGCAATTCCCCAGTGATCCCGGAATTTCTTACGGCACCCCCTCCCCAAGCCCCCTGGGGCGTGTCACACTCCGAGCCACTTGAGGCTGTAGTTCCTCATAAGTTTCTCTGTTCCGGGACGATCTCTGCCCGTCCTGGCCCCAGCCCTGCGGCATGTTCGCCCCGGGGCGACACGGAATCGATCCGCCTGACTGGAGCCGACCCCTGCGGACGCGGCAGCGACGCGGGGCGCGGCAGCACAGGCGTCACACCACGGGAGTACTCAACGATGAGTTCCAGACCCCGTCGCGCGGTCCGCCGCGCCCTCACCACGACCGTCCCCGTCGCCTCCCTGCTCGCCCTGGCGGCGTGCGGCACCGGCACCACTCCGGCCGCCGACTCGACGCAGGCGGCGGCACCCGGCTCCCCCGGCCTGACGGCGGCCCGCGCGGCCCTGGCGAAGTACTCCGAGCGCCCGGCCACGATCTCCGTGACCCAGCCCGTCGGCAGGGCGATCCCCAAGGGCAAGAAGATCGACTTCATCCTCTGCGGCGTCCAGTCCTGCAAGGACCTCGCCGACTTCTTCACCGAGGCCGCCGAGGAACTCGGCTGGCAGGTGAAGCAGATCGCCACCCAGGGCACCCCGGAGTCCGTCCAGGCCGCCTACGAGCAGGCCCTACGCGACAAGCCGGACGCCGTCGTCGCCTCCGGTTTCCCACGCGCCGTCTACGCCAAGCAGCTGGCCCAGCTGAAGGCCGCCGACATCCCCGTCATCCAGTCGAACGCCGACGACCTGCTGGGCGACGGCATCTCCCTGCTCAAGAACGGGCCCGACGACGTCGGCGTCCAGGGCCAGATGCTCGCCTCATGGGTGGTGTCGAACAGCGGCGCCAAGGCGAACACCGTCTACTTCGATCTGCCCGCCTACACGATCCTGAAGCCGGTCAAGGACTCCTTCGCGGCCAAGTACGAGGAATGGTGCGACGGTTGCGCGCTGGACCAGGTGGACGTGCCGATCACCGCGGTGGGCAAGGACATGCCGGACCGCGTGGTGTCGTACCTCCGGTCGCACCCGAAGGTGACCCATGTCGTCTTCTCCCTGGGTCTGCTCAACGTGGGTGTGCCGGCCGCGCTGAAGACCGCCGGCATCACCGGCAAGCGCATCGTCGTCAACGTCGGTGACGCGCAGAACTACCAGTACATCCAGAGCGGTCTCACCGACGGCGCGATGGCGCTGAACTCCCACGAGACGGCCTGGCTCCAGGCCGACGCGCTGGCCCGGCACTTCACCGGCCAGCCCATGGACGTGGACCAGAAGGCCGCACTCCCCAACATGCTCGTCACCAAGGACAACCTGCCCTCGGCCGACGGCGACTTCCCGATCGTCGAGGACTACCAGGCGCAGTTCAAGGCGCTGTGGGGCCTGAGTTGACCGGGGCGGTCCTACGGGTGGCCGCCCTGTCCAAGAGATTCGGCGGCACCCAGGCGCTCAAGGACGTCGACCTGGAGGTCTCGCCGGGCGAGATCCACGCCCTGATCGGGCCCAACGGCTCCGGCAAGTCCACGCTCATCAAGATCCTCGCCGGTTACCACCACGCGGAGCCGGGAGCGGTGGCCGAACTCGACGGCGAGCCCTTCGACCTGGGCCATGTCACCGCTTCCCGGCACGACCGTCTCCGCTTCGTCCACCAGGAGCTGGGGCTGGTGGGCGAGTTGAGCGCCATCGACAACCTCGCGCTCAGCCATGGCTTCGCCCGCACGGCCTTCGGCAACATCCGCTGGCCGGAGATGGAGCGGCGGACGAGCGCCCT
Organism: Streptomyces capitiformicae; assembly: GCF_002214185.1. NCBI lineage: Bacteria > Bacillati > Actinomycetota > Actinomycetes > Kitasatosporales > Streptomycetaceae > Streptomyces > Streptomyces capitiformicae. The sequence continues at coordinate 7,778,044 of NZ_CP022161.1, forward strand.
CGTCGAACGGTTCGGCCTCGGCATCGACGTGCGCCGGCCCCTGGCGACGGCGACCCCCGTCCAGCGCACGGTGGTGGCCATCGCCGCCGCCCTGCAGGGCTGGGAGGGCCGTCGCGGTGTCCTGGTGCTCGACGAGCCCACCGCCGTACTGCCGCCCGGTGAGGTGGCCCGCCTGTTCGACATCGTGCGGGAGGTCCGCGACGCCGGCGCCTCCGTCCTGTACGTCTCGCACCGGATGGACGAGATCTTCGCGCTCGCCGACCGGGTCACCGTGATCCGCGGCGGACGCCGGATCGCCACGCGCCCGGTCGCCGAGCTCACTCCGCGTTCGCTGGCGGAACTGATGGCGGGCGAGGAGATGGACACCGACCACCGTCCCGCGCCCCCTTCCGGTCCCGCCGCCCCCGTGCTGGAGGTCCGCGACCTGTGGGCCGGGCCACTACGGGGAGTCGGCTTCGATCTGGCCAGGGGCGAGCGCCTGGGCATCACCGGGCTGGTCGGCTCCGGCCACGAGATCGTGCCGTACGCGGTGTGCGGGGCCCATGCCGGGCCGGTGAGCGGCAGGCTGCGGCTGCCGGAACACTCCGAGCGGTGGACCGAGGCGCGTGACGCCGACGGCCTGGGCCTTCCCCTGGTCCCCGCCGACCGGGCGGGCGAGGGGGTGATCGGCGACTTCTCGGTCGGCGAGAACCTCACTCTCCCCCTGCTGGACCGGCTGCGCGCCCGTTCCGGGCGGCTGCGCCGACGCCGCGAGTCCGCCCTGGCAGACGACTGGATCCGGCGGGTCGGCGTCCGAACGGCCGGACGCCGGGCGCGGATCACCACGCTGAGCGGCGGCAACCAGCAGAAGGTCGTCATGGCCCGCTGTCTGGCCCAGCACCCTCCGGTGCTGGCAATGTGCGAACCCACGGCGGGAGTGGACATCACCACCCGTCTGCAGCTGTACGACCTGATAGAGCGTCAGGCCGGTGAGGGCATGGGCGTCATCGTGTCCTCCTCCGACACGCAGGACCTGCTCGCGCTGTGCACCCGCGTCCTGGTGGTCAGGGACGGCCGGATCGCGCGGGAGATCAGCGGCCGGGAAGTCACCGAGTCCGCACTCGTGCACGCCATGGAAGGAACCGAGTGACATGAGCCCTGGAAGGGACCGAGCGACATGACGTCCACCTCGACCCGGGCGGGGGAACTTCCGCCGTCCGCACCGGAGAGATCCGCGGTGTCCCTGCCCGGGACACCGGTCCGACGGGCGACGGCGGCCCTGTCGTTCCGGAACATCGGCGCCGTGTACGTGTGGCTGGTCATCGTCGTGCTCTTCTCCGTCTGGGCGCCGGACACGTTCCCGACCGCCGTCACGGTCAAGCAGGTACTGAACGGCAACGCCGTGGCAGGCCTGGTGGCACTCAGCGTCGTCCCGCCGCTGGCCGCGCGTGTCTTCGACCTCTCGATCGCCTACACCATGTCGCTCACCAGCGTGCTGACCGCCCACTTCATGGTCTCCGCCGGACTCGGGCCCGGCGCGGCCATCGCCCTGGCGATGACCGCGGCGCTGCTGATCGGGGTCGTCAACGGAATCGTCGTGGTGGTCCTGCGCGTCGACTCGTTCATCGCCACCCTGGCCACCGGAGCGCTGATCCAGTCCCTGATCACCATGGTCACCAACGACAGCTCCATCACCGGAGTGCAGTTGCTGGCCGAGCCGTTCGCGAACATCGCCCAGCTGGACGCGGGCGGCATCACCCTGCCGGTGCTGTATCTGCTGCTCGCCGCCCTCGCCATCTGGTTCGTGCTGGAACACACCGCGACCGGGCGCCGGTTGTACGCCACCGGCTTCAACGCCGACGCGGCCCGGCTGCAGGGCGTGCGCACCGACCGGCTGCGCTTTCTGACCCTGGTGGCCTCGGCGCTGCTCTCCGGTCTCGCCGGCGTCGTCTTCGCGTCCTCGGTGGGCTCCGGATCGCCGACCGCGGGCACCCCGTATCTGCTGTCGGCCTACGCCGCCGCCTTCGTCGGGGCAACCCAGTTGCGCGCGGGCCGCTTCAACGCCTGGGGAACGGTACTCGCCGTACTCCTGCTCGGCACGGGCATCACCGGACTCGGGCTCGCCACCAGCGCGCAGTGGGCCGCGAGCCTGTTCACCGGCTCGGTCCTCATCGTGGCGCTGGTCCTCACGGGTGGCCGGATCGCCCTGCCCGCCGTTCTGCGCCGCCGGACGGGAACCCGTCCGAAGACAACCACCAGCAAGGAGGTCCGAGGATGAAGGCCATTCAGTACCGGCGGGTCGGGCACGCCCCCGAGGTCGTGGAGATCCCGGTGCCGGAACCCGGCCCGGGCCAGGTGCTGCTGAAGGTGACGGCGGCGGGACTCTGCCACTCCGATCTGGCGGTGATGGGCTGGCCCGAGGAACAGTTCCCCTACGCGCTGCCGATGACACTCGGTCACGAGGGTGTCGGGACGGTCGCGGCGGTGGGCGCCGGTGTCACCGCCGTGGTGGAGGGCGAGGCGGCGGCGGTGTACGGGCCATGGGGCTGCGGGCGCTGCCACAAGTGCGCCGAGGGCAAGGAGAACTGCTGTCCGCACGCCGCCGGGCTCGGCATCCTGCCGCCGGGACTCGGCTCGCCCGGTGCCCTGGCGGAGTACATGCTGGTGGACTCGCCCCGCCACCTGGTTCCGCTCAGCGGAGTCGACCCCGTCCAGGCCGCGCCTCTCACCGACGCAGGGCTGACCCCGTATCACGCGATCCGCAGATCGCTGCCGAAGCTGCTGCCCGGCAGCACGGCGGTGGTGATCGGCGTCGGCGGTCTGGGGCATCTCGCCGTGCAGCTGTTGCGCGCGCTGACCCCGGCCCGGGTGGTCGCCCTCGACGTGGGCAAGGACAAGCTGGAGCTGGCACGCGAGGTCGGCGCCCACGAGGTGCTCCTGTCCGACGGCGAGGCGGCCGCACGGCTGAAGGAACTCACCGGTGGTACGGGAGCGGAGGTCGTCCTGGACTTCGTCGGAGCCGAGACGACCCTGGCAGTCGCCGCCGCGTCGGTGGCGGTGGAGGGCGACGTCACCGTCGTCGGCCTCGGCGGAGGGACGCTGGCCGTCGGCTTCGGGGGCGGGCTGCCGTTCGAGGTATCGGCCTCCTTCCCTTACTGGGGCAGCCGCACGGAGCTCATGGAAGTCCTCGAACTCGCGCGGCGGGGTCTCGTGTCCGCCCACGTCAAGACCTTCACGCTGGAGCAGGCGCCCGAGGCGTACGAGCGTCTGCACGCCGGGGAGATCAGCGGCCGCGCGGTGGTGCTGCCGCACGCCTGAGCCGCGATTCCCGCAGGGCCGGCGCCCGAGCCTCGCTCAGGCGCCGGCCCGCTCTTCGTCGGGGCTTCGCGCACCCACCATCCGCTCCACACAACGCCGGAGCACCGTCAGGAACTCCGGTGTCCGCCACGGCCCCACGTCCACGCGCCCGGTGTCGTCCACGCCCAGGTCCTGCATGTCGTAGCGGCCCCGGCAGTGGCCGAGGGTGAAGTAGCAGACCTCGCCGAGGCCGTGCCGTTTGAGATACAGCACCGGTCGGGGCGCGTGGTCGAGCGCCGCCGTGTCGCCCTCGGCGAAACCGCGGCACGGCCCCGTGTACTCGGTGTGCAGCAGTACGTCCAGCTCCCCGTGCAGCTCGCACACGTACAGCTCGTCGGTGACCGTGAACGGGCCGATCCCGGCGACCAGCGGATGGTCGGGCCGGGTCACCCGCACCTCGTACGGCTCGATCGGCGGGTGGGCCAGGAACTGGCTGCCGAGCACCTCCGCCAGTTCCCCGAGGAGCCGTGGAGTCGTGAACACCCGCGGCCCGCCGCTGGTCGACGGCTCGATCACCGCGTTGGTGCCGTGCAGGGCGAGCCAGCGCCCGCCCCGCTCGACGAACCGCGCCAGTGCGGCCCGCTGCGCCGGGCGGGGCCGGACGTCGCAGGTGTAGGTGACCAGCAGGTCGGCCTTGTCGAGGGCGGCCAGGCAGTCGTAGTCCTGATACGCCGTCGTGCGTACCCGTGGATGCTCACCGAGCAGTTCCAGCAGCCGCAGCCGCGCGTGGTCGAAGTCGTGCCACCGGCCACCGCAGACCAGTACGGCGTCCAGGCGGCCGGCCGGGCCCGCCACGGCTCAGTACTGGACGCGGGTGAGCAGCCCGCCGTCCACCACGAGATTGACCCCGACGCAGAAGGAGCCGGTCCGCCCGAGCAGGAACGCCACTGCCGCGGCCACGTCCTCCGCGGTGCCGTAGCGGCCGATCGGCAGCTTGGCGAGGACCTCCTCGTACACCTCGGGGCGGCTGGTGCGGATGGTCTCCCAGGCGCCGCCGGGGAAGTCGATCGGGCCGGGCGAGACGGTGTTGACGCGGATGCCCTTCGGCGCGAGGGCGTGCGCGAGGGCCGAGGCGTGCTGGACGACGGCCGCCTTGAGCGCGGAGTAGGAGTTCGCTCCGGCCGGACGCGCGGTGTCGGAGGCGTTGGTGGTGCCGATGGCCACGACGGCGGCCCGGTCGGAGGCCTCCAGGTGCGGCAGGGCCGCCTCGACGAGTCCCGCGAACGGGATCAGGTCGCCGCGCAGGCTGGCTTCCCATGACTCGGGGCCCTTCACGTTGCCCGCCGACACGTTGGACACCAGCAGGTCAAGGCCGCCGAGTTCACCGGCCGACCGCTCCACGAAGCGTGCGAGGGCGGCCGGGTCGGTGACGTCGACGGGCTCCGCGAACACCGTGGCACCCTCGCCGCGCAGCTCGGCGGCGGCCTTGGCGAGTTGCTCCTCGCCCCGGGCGCACAGCGCCAGCGCGCAGCCCTCGGCCGCCAGGGTGGCGGCGATCGCCCGGCCGATGCCCCGACTCGCCCCTGTCACCAGCGCCTTCGCGCCTGTCAGTCCCAGATCCATCGATGTCACTCCTTTGTGATGGCCCGTGATGGCCGAAACGGTCCCGGTCACTCAACTGCCGGGAGAAGCCCTTCAGTTACCGGGCAGCTGCGAGAACGGCGCCCGGTCCGCCCGCGGCTCCGGCGGCAGCTTCAGCACCCGCTCGCCGATCAGGTTGCGCTGGATCTGATCGGTGCCTCCGGCCAGCCGGTAGCCGGGGGCGCCGAGGAGGTGCTGTGTCCAGGCGAAGGTGCCCGGTTCCCCGGTGTCGGCGCTGATCCGCGCTCCCATCAGCTCTGCAGCTGCCTGTCCCGTGCGGGTGAGCAGGTCGGAGGCCATGAGTTTGGTCAACGACGCCTCCGGGCCCGGCCGGCCGCCGGCGGCGCTCGTCCTGGCGACGCGGTCGACGGTGGCCGCTCGCAGGGCGGCACGTACGTACAGGTCGGCGAGACGCTGACGGACCAGCGGGTCTCCGGTCCGTCCGAGGGAGCGGGCGAGGGCGAGAACGTCCGAGAAGGTGCCGCCCTTGCGGCGGTTGCCGCTGCCGGAGGCGGTCCGCTCGAAGGCGAGGGTGGTGGTGGCGACCTCCCAGCCCTGGCCCGGGCGCCCGATCCGGAGCCGGTCCGGGACGCGTACGCCGCTCAGGAAGACCTCATTGAAGGAGGCGCCGCCGCTCATCTGGCGGATGGGGCGCACCTCCACGCCGGGGGCGTCCATCGGGACCAGGAAGGCGGTGATGCCGGCCTGTTTGACGACGTCCGGGTCGGTGCGGGCGAGCAGCAGACCGTAGTCGGCGAACTGGGCGCCCGAAGTCCACACCTTCTGGCCGTCGATGACCCACTCTCCCCCGTCCTCCTGCCGGGCGCGGGTGCGCACGGCCGCGAGGTCGGATCCGGCACCGGGCTCGCTGAAGAGCTGGCAGGCCAGCAGGTCGGTGCGCAGGAACGCGCGTGCGTAGTCATGGCGCTGCTCGGCCGTCCCGAACAGGGAGACGGCCATCGCGACCAGCCGCACGGTGACGCTGATCAGCTCGGTGGACGGTGGCACCTCGAAGGCGGACTCCTCCTGGGCGAAGGCCGCCGCGTGGGCGGTGGTCAGGCCCGCGCCGCCCTTGTCCGCGGAAAGGGTCAGCGCCTGGTAGCCGGCGTCGAAGCGGGCCCGCTGGTAGCGACGGCAGCGCTCCAGCAGCAGGCGTTCCTCGTCCTCCGGGAGGTTGTGGAACACGGCGAGGTCGGCGGCCTCTTGGGCGGACTCCGGCGCCCGCGCCGGTTCGAGCACAGTGGCCAGCCACTGCCGAACCTGCGTGCGCCATGCGTCCGGATCGGGCTGGGACATGGCTCCTCCTCGGACACTTACCAGACGGCAGATTCAGTAACGGGGAGTGGGACGTACGTCCCCCTCACTGCTGGAGCATGGGGGAATGGCTCCTTCTGGGATCAGAGTGTTCCGTACTTTCTTGATAAACGCTACAGTCTCCGCATCCCCTCTCCCCTCGAATCGGGAGAGGACCGAGGAGCCGCCGGAGGAGCCATGTCGCTGCTGCCACTCGACCGTCGTGCCCAGGAGACACCCGACGAACCCGCCCTGGCGGACGACCTGGCCGTGCTGTCCTGGTCCGGACTCGTCGACCAGGTCGCACGGGCGGCGGCACGGCTGCTGGAGTTGGCGCCCGGCCCCGACGACCGGGTCGCCGTCCTCGGCGACAACGCGATCCCGACCCTGGTGACCCATCTGGCCGGCCTGCGGGCGGGGGTCGGGACCGTGGCCACGTCCCGGAACCTCACCTCGGGGGAACTCGTCGACCAGATCATCGACGCGGGCGTGACCGGGATCGTCACCGGACCCGTCGGCGCGGGTGCCGCCCTCGACGCGGCCCGGGAACTGGGCCTGCCGCTGGTGATGCACGGGACCGCGGCGATCGGGCACGCCTTCGACTGGGATCTGTGGCTGGCGGCCGCACCGGCCGGACGCGTCCTCCCCACGGACCGGCCCGCCCGGCCTCCGCTCGTCTACACCTCGGGAACCACCGGACGGGCGCGCGGCACCGAGGTGCGCTGGGTGAGCGGCCCGGTCGCCGATGCCTCCGCCTATCTCGCCGCGATGTCCGCCCGGCCCGGTTTCCCTCCGGGCCCGCACCTGGTGTGCGGCCCCCTGCAGCACAACGCGCCGCTGACCTCGCTACGGCACCTGACGGCCGGTCAGCCGGTGGTCGTCCTCGGGAGATTCGACGCGGAGACGTTCCTCTACAGTGTGCGAAAGTGGCAGGTCGCCTCGGCGGTGATGGTGCCCACCCACTTCCAACGGCTGCTCGCCCTTCCGGAAGAGGTCCGCGCCCGGTACGACGTCTCCAGCCTTCGGCAGGTCTCCCACACCGGCTCCGCGTGTCCACCGGACGTGAAGCGAGCCATGATCGACTGGTTCGGTCCGGTGCTGACCGAGTCGTACGGCGCCAGCGAGGCGGGAACCGTGGCCCGCATCAGCAGCGCCGAGTGGCTGGCGCACCCCGGGTCTGTCGGGCGCGTCCGGCCCCCGTTCGAGGTGCTGGTCACCGATGAGGACGGCCGGCGGCTGCCGTCCGGCGAACGTGGGCTGCTGGCCTTCCGGGCGCCCGACGACCAGGGCGTCCGGTACCACGCGGACCCGGACAAGACCAAGGCCGCCTATCTCTCCCCCGGCGTCTTCACGCTCGGCGACATCGGCTATGTCGACGCAGACGGCTACATCTTCATCACCGACCGGGCCGCGGACGTCGTGGTCTCCGGCGGGGTCAACCTCTACCCGGCGGAGAGTGAGGCCGTACTGCGGCGGCACCCGGCGGTAGCCGAGGTCGCGGTCATCGGCGTGCCCGACCCGGACTTCGGTGAATCCCTGCGGGCGCTGGTCGTGCCCGCCGCGGACGAGCCGCCTGCCGATGAGCTGGACCGGTTCTGCCGCGAGCGGCTGGCCGCCTACAAGTGCCCCAAGTCGTACGAGTTCGTCCCGGAGCTCGTACGCAACGCCATGGGCAAGCTCGACAAACGCGCGATGCGCCGCCCCTACTGGCGCTCCGAGCGCACCATCGCCGGCTAGGGCGTGTCGCGAAAGCCCCGCCTGCCGCAACACACCCCAGCACAAAGGACCGAAGGACCACCCATGACCGAACTGCTCCTCATCCGGCACGGCCTCCCCCAGGCGGGCGTGTACGACCCCGGGTTGTCGCCGGAGGGCACCGCGCAGGCCGAACGCCTCGCCGCCTGGCTCGTGCACGAGGACATCGACGCCCTGTACACCAGCCCGTTCCAGCGGGCGCGGGAGACGGCGGCGCCCCTGGAACGGCTCACCGGCATGACCGCCACCGTGCTGGACGACCTGCGCGAGTGGGACACCGACGTCTCGCACCCCTACACGCCACCGGAGCAGATCAACGCGGACGACCCCCGGTCCGTTGCGCTCTCCGAGGGACGGTACGAGGACTTCGTGCCCGATCTGGACTGGGACGCCTTCCGGGACCGGGCGGTGCGCGCGATGGACACCATGCTGGACGCTCACCCCGGCGAGCGGGTCGCGGCCGTGTGCCACGGCGGCATCACCAACACCTACCTGGCGACGGTGCTCCAACTGCCCACGATGTTCTGGTTCCACCCCGGCTACACGTCCGTCAGCCGGGTGCGGCGCATGCCCGGCGGCCGGATCGTTCCGCACTCGGTGAACGAGATGGCCCACATGATCGCCGAACGTGCCGTCGACGCGGTCGCCTGACCCCGCCCCACACCCAGGAGGTCCCGGTCATGCCCGGATCCGTCATCGTCGCCGGAGCCAGGACGCCCATCGGCAAGCTGATGGGCGCCCTGAGCACCCTGTCCGCGGTCGACCTCGGCGCCCACGCCATCGGCGCGGCCCTGTCCGCCGTCCACCTGGACCCGGCCGCCGTGCAGGCCGTCGTCATGGGACATGTCGTGCAGGCCGGGGCCGGCCCCAACTCGGCCCGGCAGGCCGCGACCCTCGCCGGCGTTCCGTTCTCCGTCCCCGCGAGCACCGTCAACAAGCTCTGTCTGTCCGGTCTGCATGCCATCGCCCTGGCCGACCTCATGATCGCCTCCGGCCGTCACGAGGTGGTCGTCGCCGGTGGCATGGAGTCCATGTCGGGCGCCCCGCATCTGCTGCGTACGGCTCGCACCGGCTGGAAGTACGGTTCGGCCGCCGCGGAGGACGCCCTCGACCGCGACGCCCTCGTCTGTGCCTTCGACGGCGTCTCCATGGGCGCCGCCACCGAGCGGTACCAGCAGCCGTTCGCCCTGACCCGTGAGGAACAGGACGAGTACAGCGCGCGGTCCCATCAAAGGGCCGCCCACGCCCAGGAGTCGGGCGCGTTGTCCGAGGAGATCACCCCCGTCACCGTGGCCGGACGCCGGGGCGGGACGGTGGTGGAGGCCGACGAGGGCGTACGGCCGGGAAGCACCACCGAGGGCCTTGGGCGCCTGAAGCCGGCCTTCTCCGGCGAGGGCACCATCACCGCGGGCAACTCGTCACAACTCTCCGACGGCGCCGCGGCCGTCGTGGTGATGAGCGCGGAGCGCGCCCGGCGGGAGGGCCTGACGCCGCTCGCCGAGATCGGCGCCTACGGCACGGTCGCGGGACCCGATCCCTCGCTCCTCGTGCAGCCGGCCGGCGCGGTTCGCGACGCCCTGTCCCGGGACGGCCGGCTGAAGGCCGCCGACCTCGACCTGTTCGAGATCAACGAGGCGTTCGCGGGAGTGGCCCTGGCTTCCGTGCGGGAGCTGGACATCCCGCTGGACAAGGTGAACGTCAACGGCGGGGCGATCGCGCTCGGCCACCCGGTCGGCATGACCGGAGCCCGGCTGGTGCTGACTCTCGCGGCGGAACTGCGGCGGCGCGGAGGCGGCAGCGGAGCGGCGGCGCTGTGCGGGGGCGGCGGCCAGGGCGACGCGCTGTTGCTGCATGTACCGACGCAGGCCTGAGATGCGGAGCTGAACCACCATGAACGACCGACTGCCCCCGGCCCCGACAGCCCTCACGGTGACCGCCCGCGTCCTCGCCGCCGACGGCGTGGCCTCCCTCACCCTTCGCCGCCCTGACGGCGGTCCGCTCCCCTCCTGGACGCCGGGCGCCCACATCGACGTACTCCTGGACAGCGACGACGGCGATCTGATCCGTCAGTACTCCCTGTGCGGACACCCGGCCGAACGCGGGGCCTGGCAGATCGCCGTGCTGCGCGAGCCAGGGGGCCGCGGCGGCTCCGCGTACATCCACGACCACCTGCGCGAAGGCGCCACCGTGCGAGTCCGCGGACCGCGGAACAACTTCCCGCTGCGGCCCGCCGCGCGCCATCTGTTCATCGCCGGCGGTGTCGGTATCACGCCCATCCTTCCCATGGTCGAGGCCGCCGAGGCCGCTGGGGCCGACTGGCGTCTGCTGTACGGCGGCCGCACCCGCGCCTCCATGGCGTTCCTGGACCGCCTCGCCCCGCACGGTGACCGTGTGCTCATCCGCCCGCAGGACGAGTACGGCCTACTGGACCTCGCCGCCCACCTCGGCGAGCCCGAAGAGAACACCCTGGTGCACGCCTGCGGTCCCGAACCCCTGCTGCAGGCGGTGCAGGAGCACTGCGCGGGCTGGCCGCCCGGCACCCTGGGCGTCGAACGGTTCGCCCCGACGCGGACGGCCGAACCCGGCCCGACCGGGGCCTTCGAACTGGAGCTCGCCCGTTCCGGGCTCACCCTCACCGTGCCCCCGGACCGTTCGGTGCTCGAAACCGTGGAGGCGGCCGGCGTCACGGTCGACTTCTCCTGCCGGGAAGGCACGTGCGGCACCTGCGAGACCGACGTACTCGACGGCAGGCCCGACCACCGCGATTCGCTGCTGACCGAGGACGAGCGGGCCGCCGGCGACACCATGCTCATCTGCGTCTCCCGCTCGTGCGGACCCCGCCTGGTCCTCGACCTGTGACGGCGATCACCCCCAGGGATTTACTAGGACGTCCTAGTATTTCATCGTCCCGCACCACCCCGCCCTGCCCGGGAAGGCCCTCATGAGCGATCTGCATCGACCCGTGCACCCCGTCCGCCTGGTCACCGCTTCGGCTCTGTTCGACGGGCACGACGCCTCGATCAACATCATGCGGCGCATCTTCCAGTCCCAGGGCGCCGAGGTGATCCACCTCGGACACAACCGGTCGGTGCGGGAGATCGTGGACGCGGCGCTGGAGGAGGACGCACACGGCGTGGCGGTCTCCTCCTACCAGGGCGGGCACGTCGAGTACTTCGAGTACCTGGTCGAGTCGCTGCGCTCACGGGGAGCGGGGCACATCCGGGTGGTGGGCGGCGGAGGCGGCGTCATCGTGCCCGACGAGATCGCCCGGTTGCGTGGGAGCGGGGTGACCATCTTCTCCCCGGAGGACGGGCAGCGGATGGGCCTCGCCGGGATGGTCAACTCGGTCGTGCGGGACTGCGACTTCGACCTCTGGGACGGCAGGCCGACCGATGCGGCCGCCGTGCTCGCCGGTGACCGGTTCGCGGTCGCCCGCGCCATCACCGGCGCCGAACTCGGCAAGCTGCCCACGGGCTTCCTGGAGCGGCTGCGTGCCGCCGCGGCCCGGGTCGTACCGGTGCTCGGCATCACCGGCACCGGCGGCTCGGGCAAGTCCTCGCTGACCGACGAACTGGTGCGCCGCTTCCGTGTCGACCAGCAGGACAAGCTGCGGATCGCGGTGATCGCGGTCGACCCGACGCGCCGCCGAGGCGGCGGCGCCCTGCTCGGTGACCGGATCCGGATGAACTCCCTGGACGGGGACCGGGTGTTCTTCCGGAGCCTGGCCACCCGCGGCAGCCATGAGCTGCCCCAGCACCTGTCCGATGTGATCGACGTCGTGAAGGCCGCCGGGTTCGACCTGGTGATCGTCGAGACGCCGGGCATCGGCCAGGGCGACGCGGCGATCGTGCCGTTCGTCGACACCTCGCTGTACGTGATGACGCCGGAGTTCGGCGCCGCCTCGCAGCTGGAGAAGATCGACATGCTCGACTTCGCCGATGTCGTGGCGATCAACAAGTTCGAGCGGCGCGGCGCCAAGGACGCGCTGCGCGACGTGGGCCGCCAACTGATCCGCAACCGCGAGGCGTTCGACATGCGGCCCGAGGACATGCCGGTGTACGGCACCTCGGCGGCGACCTTCAACGACGACGGCGTGACCGCGCTCTATCAGCACCTGCGGACCGGCCTGGCCGAGAAAGGGCTGTCGCTGTCCGAGGGCGCGCTGGTACCGGTCGACGTGCGCCACTCCTCAGGCATCCGGCAGGTGGTTCCCGCGGACCGGGTGCGCTACCTCGCCGAGATCACCGACTCCGTCCGTACGTACCACGCGGAAACCGGGCGGCTGGCCGAGGCGGCCCGGCGGGTGCAGCGCCTGGAGGCGGTCAAGGGCGAGCTCGTCGAGGCGGGCTCCGACGCCGGGAACGTTCAGGCGCTGCTCGATGACGCCCACAAGCGGCTCCCGCTCGACGTCAGGGAGCAGATCGACAACTGGCCCGCTGTCATCGCCTCCTACTCCGGCGACGAGCAGGTCGTGACGATCCGCGACAAGGAGATCCGCACCAAGCTCACCCGCGAGTCCCTGTCCGGCAACAAGATCCCCCGAGTCGCCCTGCCCCGCTTCACCGACCACGGCGAACTGGTGCGCTTCTGGCGCGCCGAGAACCTGCCCGGCCGTTTCCCCTTCACGGCCGGGGTGTTCCCCTTCAAGCGCGACGGCGAGGACCCGGCGCGGATGTTCGCCGGCGAGGGCGACCCGTTCCGCACCAACCGCCGCTTCAAGATGCTCTCCGAGGGCCAGCCGGCCACCCGGCTGTCCACCGCCTTCGACTCCGTCACCCTCTACGGCCGCGACCCCGACGAACGCCCCGACATCTACGGCAAGGTCGGCACCTCCGGTGTCTCGGTGGCCACCTTGGAGGACATGAAGGCGCTCTACGACGGCTTCGACCTCGTCGCGCCGACGACCTCGGTCTCCATGACCATCAACGGGCCCGCGCCGACCCTCCTGGCGTTCTTCCTCCACACCGCGATCGACCAGCAGACCGAGAAGTTCCGCGCCACCGAGGGCCGCGACCCCTCCCCCGAGGAGGCGGCTCAGCTGCGCGCCCACGCGCTGGCGCAGGTGCGCGGCACGGTGCAGGCCGACATCCTCAAGGAGGACCAGGGCCAGAACACCTGCCTGTTCTCCACCGAGTTCTCCCTGCGGATGATGGCCGACATCCAGGAGTGGTTCATCGCCCACCAGGTCCGCAACTTCTACTCGGTGTCCATCTCCGGCTACCACATCGCCGAGGCCGGCGCGAACCCCATCAGCCAGCTCGCCTTCACCCTGGCCAACGGCTTCACCTATGTCGAGGCCTACCTCGCCCGGGGCATGCACATCGACGACTTCGCCCCCAACCTGTCGTTCTTCTTCTCCAACGGCATGGACCCCGAGTACTCGGTGCTCGGCCGGGTCGCCCGCCGGATCTGGGCGGTGGCGATGAAGGAGAAGTACGGCGCGAACGACCGCTCCCAGAAACTGAAGTACCACGTCCAGACCTCGGGCCGGTCCCTGCACGCCCAGGAGATGGACTTCAACGACATCCGCACCACGCTCCAGGCGCTCATCGCGATCTACGACAACTGCAACAGCCTGCACACCAACGCCTACGACGAGGCGGTGACCACCCCCACCGAAGACTCTGTGCGCCGCGCCTTGGCCATCCAGCTCATCATCAACCGCGAGTGGGGCCTGGCGATGAACGAGAACCCCCTCCAGGGCTCGTTCATCATCGACGAGCTCACCGACCTCGTTGAGGAGGCCGTCCTCACCGAGTTCGAGCGGATCAGCGAACGCGGTGGTGTGCTCGGCGCCATGGAGACCGGCTACCAGCGCGGCCGCATCCAGGACGAGTCGATGCTCTACGAGCAGCGCAAGCACGACGGCACCCTGCCCCTCATCGGCGTCAACACCTTCCGCGACCCGCACGCCGACACCGCCGTGCCCGCCGTCCTCGAACTCGCCCGCGCCACCGAGGACGAGAAGCAGTCCCAGCTGGAGCGCGTCCGGGACTTCCAGGCCCGCCACCAAGAGCGCGCCCACGCCGCCCTGACCACCCTCAAGGAGGCGGCGGTCAGCGGGGACAACGTCTTCGCCGTCCTCATGGACGCCGCCCGCGTCTGCTCACTTCAGCAGATCACCGAGGCCTTCTTCGAGGTCGGCGGCCAGTACCGCCGCAACGTCTGACCCAGCCCCGCACACCCCACGCAGCGACTCATCAGAGAGGACCTCAGATGGATCCCGTAACCCGGCTCGGCGTCGTCGGATGCGGCCTCATGGGCTCCGGCATCGCCGAAGTCGCCGCCCTCAGCGGCATCGACGTCCGTGTGGCCGAGGCCACGCCGGACGCGCTCGAGGCAGGCCGCCGCCGACTCACCACCTCCCTGGACCGAGGCGTACGGGGCGGGAAGCTCAGCGAGGAGCAGCGAGACCAGGCCCTCACCAGGCTTTCCTTCACCCATGACCTCAGCGACATGGCCGACCGTCAGTTCGTCATCGAGGCCGTCGCCGAGAACCGCGACATCAAGGCCGATGTCCTGCGCACCCTGGACAAGGCAGTCGAGGACCCTGCGGCAGTCTTGGCCACCAACACCTCCTCGATCCCCGTCGTCGATCTCGCCGTGGTCACCGAGCGGCCCGCGCAGGTCATCGGCATGCACTTCTTCAACCCTGTGCCCGTGCAGCGGTTGGTCGAGCTCATACCCGCTCTCATCACCGGCGCGGACACCCTGCAGCGCACCCGCGACCTGGCCGAGCAGTTGGGCAAACAGGCCATCCAGGCGCCCGACCGCTCCGGCTTCGTCGTCAACGCCCTCCTGGTGCCCTACCTGCTCAGCGCGGTACGGATGGTGGAGTCGGGCTCCGCGCAGCCGGAAGACATCGATCGGGGCATGGAACTCGGATGCGCCCACCCCATGGGGCCCTTGCGGCTCCTCGACCTCATCGGCCTCGACACCGCCCAGGCCGTGGCGGAGTCGATGTACGAGGAGTTCAAGGAGCCGCTGTACGCGCCCCCCGCCCTCCTACGCCGTATGGTCGCCGCAGGCCACCTCGGCCGCAAGAGCGGCCGCGGTTTCCACACGTACGACGCCTGAACAAGGCCTTCCGGTTACCGTGAGGACCTGCTCCGCGGGTACCGTCGGCGATGACGTGGGCCGCCGAGGAGGCCGCAGGGGCTGAAGTGGACGCACAGGACCGCGCTCTTGACCGATCCGCCCACGCCCATCGCGGCATCGGCATCGTCCCCGAGGTCGCCCAGCGCCGCACCCAGCACCCCGACGTCCACGCATCCGCGACGCCGACCAGCCTCGGCGGACACCTGGCCTTCGCCACCCGGAGTCCGGCATCGCGTTCGCCTTCCTCACCAACCTGGCCATCCCCGGCCCCACGCCCCATAGCCGCCTGTGGCGTCTGCTCTCGCAGGGGTGCGACCGCGCATCGCGGTCGCACCCCTGAGGCTGGTTGGCCTCGGCTCCAGCTCTGGGTGGCGTTCCCGAGAGCCGTCCACTGCTCCTGCAGGGCCGCCAGCCGTTCGCGGCCGACCTCAGGAGTCAGGGGTACGGTGCCGAACACTCGGGTCAGGTGTCCGAGTCCCTCGACGATCGCGTCCTCGAAGCTCTCCGCGCTGCCGAGCCGCGCGATCGGGGTACCCCCAGCAGCCGTAAGGCCAATGAACTCAGCACCGTTGGCTGAGTTCACTGTAGATTGAGTCACCGCCGTCACCAGGGGCCCGAAGGCGCCGGACAATGGGTCACGCCCCGCCCGTCCGGCAGGGAAAGGAAGCGCATGCGCGCGCAGGAAATCACCTTCCTCAAACTCGTCCAGGGGGACAAGCAGTTTCAAGTCCCCCTGTATCAGCGGACGTACAGTTGGGGCAGGGAGCAGCTGCAGCGGCTCTGGGAGGATGTCGGCGAACTCGTCGACCAGCACCTGTCGGGAGAGGCCGCCGCCCCGCACTTCCTGGGTTCCGTGGTGCTCGCTCCCGGCCAGATACAGGCCGGCGGTGTGCAGCGGTGGCTGGTCGTGGACGGCCAACAGCGGCTGACCACGCTGATGCTGGCGTTCACCGCGTTGCGCGACCATCTCGCGAAGACCGGTGACCCGCGGGGTGTGGACAGGGTGCACCGGCAGATACTCGTGAACGAATTCCACGAGGGCCTCGACCACTACCGGCTGCTGCCGACGCAGGCGGACCGCGAGGCGTACACGGCGTGCGTCCAGTCGCGGGCGGAGGCAGGCGGCAGCGACAACATCGGTGCCGCGTACCGGTTCTTCCTCGGCGCGCTCGCGGAAGGGCAGGAGGCCACCTCCGACGATCGGTGGATCGCGACGGTCGAGACCGTCCTCAAGGATCTGCTGTCGATCGTGGAGATCACCGCGGAGCCCGGTGACAACGTGTACCGGATCTTCGAGTCGATCAACAACACGGGCGTCGGGCTGAGTCAGAGCGACCTGCTGCGCAACTACGTGTTCATGCTGCTGCCCAAGCGGGGTGAGCGGGTCTACCAGGAGCTGTGGCTGCCCATGCAGCAGAGCCTCGGCCCCAAGAACCTCGAACTCCTCGTCTGGCTCGACCTGGTGGTGCGCGGCCACTACAAGACCAAGCAGAGCGAGATCTACCGGGAGCAGCAGAAGCGGCTCCAGCCGCTGGCCGGCGACGAGGACTCGTTGCATCGAGAGATCGCGCAACTCACCGAGCGCGGACGGCGATTGCTGCGCATCATCGATCCTCAGCGAGAGACGTCGTCCGCACTCCGTGCGGTGCTGGAGAGACTGGCAGCCTGGGGTGGTCAGACCCACTATCCGCTCGCGCTGCACTTGCTGGACCTCGTGGACGCGGGAAGCACCACGCCCGACGACGCGGCGGAGGCCCTGCTGTACGTCGAGTCCTACCTGGTGCGGCGTCTGATCTGCCAGACACCGACCAGCAACCTGAACCGCATCTTCATGGAAGCACCGAAGGAGCTGGAGACCGACCGGCCCGCGGCGGAGGCGGTCCGGCGGTTCCTGTCCGGCCGGCGCCGCCGCTGGCCGAGCGACGAGGAGCTGCGCGAGGCGATCCACAGCAAGCCGTTCTACTGGAGTGGCCGTCCCCCGCAACGCAGTTACATCCTGCGCCGTCTGGAGGAGAGCTACGGTTCCAGCGAGCCCGTCGACTTCGTCAAGGCGTCCCTCAGCGTGGAACACGTTCTCCCGCAGCGACCGGCCCCCGCGTGGTTCGACCTGCTCGCCGACGAGACCGAGCCGAACCAGACTCCGCAGGAGCTGCACGACCTGCTGGTGCACACGCTCGGCAACCTGACCCTCACCGGGGACAACGCGAAGCTGTCCAACAGCCCGTTCGAGCGCAAGCAGCAGATCCTCGACTCGAGCGCCCTGCGCATGAACCAGGAGATCGCCTCGGCGCAGCGCTGGGGCAAGGCCGAGATCCTGGCCCGCGCCGACCGTCTGACGGAGCGGGCGGTGACGCTCTGGCCCGGCCCCATCGGCGGCGTCAAGCCGGCCGGCGAGGAGTGGCCGGGGTGGGCTGAGCTGCGGGCGGCCCTGGTGGCCATGCCGAGCGGCACATGGACGACGTACGGCGATGTCGCCGAGCTCATCGGCAGCCACCCGGTGCCGGTCGGCGCGTACCTGGGCTCCAACGCGACGGTCATCGGGGCGTACCGGGTCCTCACCGCGGAGGGCAAGATCTCCCCGGCGTTCCGCTGGGCGGAGGGCAGTGACCGGCAGCCGCCGCAGGAGCTGCTGGAGAGCGAAGGGGTGCGGTTCGACCCGTCGGGCCGGGCTCACGGTTCGCAGCGTCTGACCGCCGCGGAGCTGGCCACTTTGCTGGGCAAGGACGTCACACAGCCCGTCTCGCACGACCCGCTCCCCGACGGGGAGGACGCGGCAGCGGCCGAGCGGTTCCGGGCGCAGTTGCAGGAGAACTGGCCGAACACGTCCGCCGGTGTTCTGGCAGCGCTCGACTTCTGGCGCCTTCAGGGTGGTTACGTCACCTACGGCCGGTACGAGGAGACGAGCTGTTTCCCGATGCTGGACTCCGGGACCAGTCGCCGGCCCCATCTGATCTGGCCGGTGGCGATCTACCCGGTGAGCGGCACGGTCGAGGTCGTCTTCCAGTACCTCAAGGACCGCGCCCCCTTCGACGACACGGAACAGCGCCGCGAGCTCCTGAACCGCCTCAACAAGATCGAGGGGATCGATCTGCCCGAGGCGAAGCTGGAACTTCGTCCTTCCTTCCCGGTACGGGTGTTCGCGGAGCACGGTGACGAAATCTGTGGCGTGCTCGACTGGTTCGTCACGACGGCGGCGCTGGACTTGGCGCGCAGGGACTGAACTCCCCCAGGCCGAGCAATCTCAGGCAAAGGAACGATTGGTGAGCGAAGCGTGCCTCTCCTCACCGTCGCCGATCTGCTGACGGACGACACTCCCAGCGGGCTCGTCGCCACCGAATCGGCGTCCGCGATCGCCGAGAAGGGCGACGTCGTGGTCGCCGGTGTCGTGCGCGCGTTCAAGGCATGGCTGTACGAAGGTCCTCCGACAGCCCTGGGGCCTCAGCTCTACGCCCTGCGGGTGGACCCGGCGAAGCTCGACGCCCACTTCCTCGCCGGCTGTCTGCACGCGCGCCCTCCAACGGACGTCAGGCAGGCACCCCGCCTCCAGTTCGTCGCGGGTCGACATCCGGCGTCTGCAGGTACTCCAACTCCCTTTGGCGGAACAGGCCGCGTACGCCGAGGTCTTTCGCGGCCTCAGGGCATTCGAGGCGCAACTCGGCAATGCCGATGGCGCAGGCAGGGGATTGGTGAGTGACGTGGCCGAACTGCTCGCTGCGGGTGGGCTGGACGCCTGGCCTTCCGGACGCCTACGTCAGGAACGGAAGATGGTCCATAGACGTGTAGGCATTGTTACTGGATCGATATATTACAGTGCGTGAAGTGTACGGATGCGCTGCGTGGCCCGTACGCCGGGCACCGTACCGAACCTCCGTACCGAACCCCCGCTACGCGCGATGACCGAACCGGGCGCGCGGGGGCACCGCAGTATTTCCGGTGCGGGTCAGGTGAATCGTTGACTCGTGAAGTCAGCCGACCCTAATGTCACCGGCAGCGGCGCGGAAATAGCGCATTCGATTCTTCCCCTTGGTTTGCAGCAGCGCCGATTCCGCTGCGGATTTATCGTTCAGCCGACGCCTGGGAGAGGTTTTCATGCTCCAGAACACCGACCGAACGACAATGGCCGGCGGCCTTCCGTCATCCATGCGAAACACCGTTCGCCGAAATCGCCGGGCAAACGGGCCACACCTTGTCACCTGTATGGCGAGCCTTGACGCCGAGCTCAACATCGAAGCAGCAAACGCCGACTTCTTCCGCCATGTCGCGCGTCCCTCACGGGAAATCTGCGGGCAGAGCATCTACGACGTGCTGCACCCGAGCGCCCGCAACATCCTGCCCAAGCATTTCAGTCATCTCTCGGACGGCCATGGCAGCCGATTCGTGGAGCGAGTGGTCGCGAAACGCGGCCATGACCGGGTCTTCTCAACGGAGCTAACCGGCATAGCCGTTCGGGGAGAGGGGGACACGATCTCGGGTGTCGTCGTCCTGATGACCCCCGACGACGACCTGTCCGAGGCGGCCCCGGCTCCGGAGCCGGCGCCCCTGCTGACGGCTCTCGACGCCCGCATCCTGGAGGGGGTCGCCACCGGCGCCTCGACCATCCAGATGGCCTCGCGGCTGTACCTGAGCCGCCAGGGAGTCGAGTACCACGTGGGTCTGATGCTACGCCGCTTCAAGGCGCCCAACCGGGCCGCGCTGGTCTCCCGCGCCTACTCCATGGGCGTCTTCACCGTCGGCAGCTGGCCGCCCCGCGCGCTGCCCGACTTCGTGAAGTAAGCGAAGTAAGCGAAGTAGCCGAAGTAGCCGAAGTAACCGAAATAACCGACGACAAGCGACCGCCCGGCTGTCGGGGTCGACAGTCCCGGCGGCCGCCGCACGGCCCGGTCTCCGCTCAGCGCCGGTGGCCGCCGATCCCCTCGTCGTCCGCGTCGTGCCAGGGCGCGTCGTGGTCGGACGCCTCCTTTATCAGGACGACATCGCGGGCGGCATCGCGGGCGACATCGCGGGCGGCATCGCGGCCGATGTTCGCCACGGCCATCGACGTCATCGTGGCCACCGAGGCAGCCATCGAGGCCAGGCTTCCCTGAGATTCCGCGTCGTCCTCCAGGTCCAGCTGAAAACGGTCCAGATCGTTCGCCAACCTGCGGACGTACGGAGAATCGCCCTGGACGAGTCGCAGCGCGTCCAGGGCGCCGCGTAGTTTCGTCAAAGCGCCTCGAATTTCCACCAGTTCTGCGAGTTCCGCGCGCATCATGCGTACCTCCGTCTCCGGGCATGCCACTCCCGCCGCTTCGGACGGGTCGGAGGCCTATTGAGGAGGAAGACCCGGGTGCGCGCAATACCTGCTTCTTCCTCGGCGCGATGTCTGGTCGTTTCCCAAAACGAGCGGCGAGCCGAACCTGTGAAGTGCATGGGGCCGGGCGGAGTCTAGGGGCTGCCCTAGTACCCGCGCCCCTAGCGTGAGGAGCCGGCGGCCGTCCGCCGCCGTGCATGTGCGGTACCCGATGTCCCGATGTCTGTGGTCCCAGTGGGCTGGGCCGGAACAAGCTGGTGGAGTGGTATGAGCGAGTCAGAAGGCACACCGTACGGGCTCGACGCCGTGCCCGGGCACGCCATCGCCGTCATCGGCCTGGCCTGTCGGCTGCCCGGCGCCCCGAACCCCGAGGCCCTGTGGCGGCTGCTGCGGGCCGGGGACAGCGCGGTGCGGCCGACTCCCGCCGACCGGCTGCAGCCCTTCGGCACCGATGCAGATGCCGATGGTTCGACCGCCGAAGAGGTGCCGCGCTGGGGTGGGTTCCTCGACGACGTCGACCGCTTCGACGCCGGCTTCTTCGGGGTCTCCCCTCGGGAGGCCGACCTCATGGATCCCCAGCAGCGGCTCGTTCTCGAACTCGCCTGGGAGGCCCTGGAGGACTCCCGCATCGTTCCTGACACGCTCGACGGCACGAGTACCGGCGTGTTCATCGGGGCCGCCCACGACGACTACGCCACGCTGTTCCACCGGCTCGGCGACGATCACATCACGCCCCACACCTTCACCGGCGCCCACCGCGCCCTGATCGCCAACCGCCTCTCCTACCTCCTCGGCCTGCGCGGCCCCAGCCTCACCCTCGACTCGGCGCAGTCCTCGTCCCTCGTCGCTCTCCACCTCGCCTGCGAGAGCCTGCGCGCCGGCGACAGCGACATCGCCCTCGCGGGCGGCGTCAACCTGCGGCTCACACCCGACGGCGACCTGTACCTCCAGCGTTTCGGGGCGCTCTCGCCCGATGGGCGCTGCTACACGTTCGACGCCCGCGCCAACGGCTTCGTCCGGGGCGAGGGCGGTGGCCTCGTCGTACTGAAGCGACTCGACCGGGCACTCGCCGACGGCGACCCCGTGCGGGCCGTCATCCGTGGCAGCGCCGTCAACAACGACGGCGGCGGCGACACCCTCACGGCCCCCGACCGGGGCGCCCAGGAAGAAGTCGTACGCCGTGCCCTGCGCAATGCCGGGGCCGCCGCGCACGACCTCCAGTACGTCGAACTCCATGGCACCGGAACGCCTGTCGGGGACCCCGTCGAGGCCGCCGCCCTGGGGGCCGTCCTGGGCTCCGGACGGCCCGCCGACGAGCCCCTTCGCGTCGGCTCGGTGAAGACCAACATCGGTCATCTGGAGGGTGCGGCGGGCATCGCCGGGTTACTCAAAACGGTCCTCGCGCTTGAGCACGGTGAACTTCCGGCCAGCCTCAATCACGAGATCCCCCATCCCGGGATTCCTCTCGACGCCCTCGGACTGCGGGTGCAGACGGCTCTCGGGGCTTGGCCCCGGACCCGGTCGGATGCCCCACGCATGGCCGGGGTGAGTTCGTTCGGGATGGGCGGGACCAATGCGCATGTGGTCTTGCAGGGGCCGCCGGGGAGCGGAACCGAGGTCGCGGCCAGGTCCGGTGGGGAAAGCCTGGCTGGTTCTTCGGTGTTCGCCGAGGGGGGTGTGCTGCCGTGGGTGGTGTCCGGGCGAGGTGCGGACGGGCTGGCCGGGCAGGCCGGGCGGTTGGCCTCGTTCGTGGAGTCGGCCGGGGATGACGTGCGGCCGGTGGATGTGGCGTGGTCGCTGGCGGCGACTCGTACGGCATTCGAGCAGCGGGCCGTCGTCCTGGGTACACGGCGCGATGAACTCGTCGATGGACTCGGGGCGTTGGCTTCCGGCGGCGTTGCTCCTGCCGGTGTGGTGCGTGGTGCGGTGGCGGGTGACGCCGACCGGGTGGTGTTCGTGTTCCCGGGGCAGGGGGCTCAATGGGCTGGCATGGGGCGGGAGTTGATGGATGCCTCGCCCGTGTTCGCCGCCTCCATGCAGGCGTGTGAGGACGCGCTCGCACCGTTCGTGGACTGGTCGCTGACCGACATCGTCCGCTCCGGTGCCGAGTTGACCGATGTGGATGTCGTCCAACCCGTGACATGGGCTGTGATGGTGTCCCTCGCCGCACTGTGGCGTGCATCCGGGGTCGAACCCTCGGCTGTCATCGGCCACTCCCAGGGAGAGATCGCGGCGGCTGTGGTCGCCGGGGGCCTGTCACTGGAGGACGGCGCCCGGGTCGTGGCGCTGCGGTCGAAAGCGATCCGCGCCATCGCCGGGCGTGGTGGCATGGTGTCTCTTGCCCAGTCCCGTCCGCAGGTTGAGGAACTCCTGGCCGGCTGGACCGGCCGGATCGACATCGCCGCCGAAAACGGCCCCGGCTCCGTCGTGGTGGCCGGGAACGCGGACGCCCTCGACGAACTCATGGCCCACTGCGAGACCGAAGAGATCCGCGCACGCCGCATCCCCGTCGACTACGCCTCGCACACCTGGCACGTCGAGGAAATCGAGGCAGAGCTGGCCGACGTCCTCGACCCCGTCGAGCCCCGCACCGGCGAGGTGCCGTTCTTCTCCACCACCGACGCGGAGATCATCGACACCGCCGGACTGGACGCCGGCTACTGGTACCGCAACCTCCGCCAACAGGTCCGCTTCGCCGACACCATCGACGCGCTTGCCGAGCAGGGCTACACCGCCTTCATCGAGGTCAGCTCCCACCCCGTACTCGGCATGGCCGTACAGGAAGCCACCGACGACGCCATCGTCGTAGGCAGCCTGCGTCGCAACGACGGTGACGCCGACCGCTTCCTCACCTCACTCGCCGAAGCCTGGGTACACGGCATCCCCGTCGACTGGACCGCAGTCCTCGCCGGGCAGCAGGCTCGTCCGGTCGCTCTGCCCACGTATGCGTTCCAACGCCGTCGCTACTGGTTCGACGGCGTGGCGTCGCGTCGTGTCACCTCGGTGGAAACGCCCGCGGGGGTGGCCGAAGAGGTGTCGGTTCGGTACGGCGATGTGCTTCAGCGGGTACGGGGGCATGCCGCCGTCGTCCTTGGTCATGCATCCGCTACCGAGGTCGATGTGACGCTCACGTTCAAGTCCTTGGGATTCGATTCGGCGACCTCCGTCGAGCTGCGCAACAGGGTGGTCGCCGACACCGGGCTGCCCTTGCCCGCTTCCGTCCTCTTCGACCATCCGACGCCACAGGCGCTGGCCCGTCATATACGTGGTCTGCTCGGTGGCGACGCCGGGGAGGACCGTGGGACGCCCACGGGTCGGCGTTCTGCCGCCGACGAGGAACCCATCGCTGTCGTGGCCATGGGCTGTCGGCTGCCGGGGGGCATCCGCACGCCGGAGGAGTTGTGGGCGCTGCTCTCCAGCGGCAGTGACACGATCTCCCACTTTCCGGCAGACCGGGGCTGGGACCTGGAGGGCCTGTACCACCCCGACCCCGGGAATCACGGGACGACGTATGCGCGTGGCGGCTCGTTCCTGTATGACGCGGGTGAGTTCGACGCCGGCTTCTTCGGGATCTCGCCGCGTGAGGCTGTCGCCATGGATCCACAGCAGCGGCTGCTGTTGGAGACGTCATGGGAGGCGCTGGAGCGGGCCGGTATCGATGCGGAGACGCTGCGCGATGGCGATGGTGCGGTGTTCGTCGGGCTCATGCAGCAGGAGTACGGGCCCGCGTTGCACGAGGCCCCTGAGGCCGTCGACGGCTATCTGTTGACCGGAACCTCGTGCAGCGTGGCCAGTGGGCGTATCGCCTACACCCTCGGCCTGCGCGGGCAGGCGCTGACCGTGGACACGGCGTGCTCGTCGTCGTTGGTCGCACTGCACCTTGCCGTCCAGGCGCTGCGGCGAGGGGAGTGTTCGTTCGCGTTCGCGGGTGGGGCGACCGTCATGGCGGAGCCGGGCATCTTCGTGGAGTTCAGCAGGCAGCGAGGGCTCGCGCCGGACGGCCGCTGCAAGCCGTTCGCGGCGGGCGCCGACGGTACGGGCTGGGGCGAGGGTGTGGGTGTGCTGCTCGGCGACAACTGCCGTGCGTCCCCCACCAGTTCACTCACACAGGGATCAACGACCCGGAACACCTACCGTTTCGGATCAATAAAATTCGGCAGGCCCTCTTGGAGGAATTCGAGGCGGAGGGTTCGACCGTATGGAGCGAGGTGGCGGTGATGCGGCTCTCCAAATTTCGAGAGGAATAGGAGAGGTGTAAGGCTGCCGTTCACGCCACCGCCCGGGTTCATTCAATCGGGGCAGCAAACCTGAAGCCCCACCGTGACTGGTGGGGCTTCAGCGCTGTTTGACGGCAACATCAGTGAACGGTGGCTCCGCACAGCGGCGGATCGTCGCCGTCGTCGCGCTGCAGGCAGGAGTTGGTCGGCGGCCAGAACGGCACCGCGGAGATCGCCGTCGGCGGCCTCGGCCATCACGTAGCGCCGCACCCTCCCCTTCGGCGAGGCGCGGGGTGCTGCGCAACCCCGGTCCTTTGACGTACAACGGCAGAACGATTCACACCGAGGCGGGTTCCCGAGTGGGTGAGGACTCCATCGTCGCCTCGCGGGAGGCTGCTCATTCTCCTGGCGCTGACGTCATTCGAGTGCCTCTGCCGAACGCGAGGCGAGCACAGCAGGCGCAGGAGTATTTCCTGGATGACAGCAACCTGGGACCGCACGACAACAACACGAACAACTGTATGACCTTCTGTGCGAAGATCCTCAAGGCCGGGGGGCTATGAAATGCCGGTCTCGAACTCGATGGAATCGCAAGCTGGCTCCTCGAAACAAGCTTCGAGCGAAGGAGGTTGTGATGGCGGGCGACTGGGAGTGGCTGCGGGGTCTGCAAGCCTCCAGCGACGTGCCTGAGCAACTGCGCGCTCCGACGGCATCGCCTGCGCTCAATCTCGGTGTGCGGGTGATCGGCAGCAACATCGTCGGTAACGACGTGGTCGAACTCGCCGCGCAATACATGGCCGAACATGCCCGGCTCGAACTGTGGATCGGGAGTCATGAGCCGCCCCTGGGCTTTCGGCAGCGATTCGAGCGAGGCCGGCCCTCTTCCGAGGCGCTGCTTGTGGCCTACGAGGCGTGGATCGCGTTCGAAACCGCCTACCAGGCGGCCGGTAGAAAGGTCGACCAGGTATGCGACGAGCGAGAGAGGCTGAAGAAGGCCCTGTCCAGGGCTATCGACTCCCTCGTACGTGCTCGGATCGAATAGATGAGAAGGGGCTGGGCGGCCTGCCCTCCACCCCCGTCCGCAGTGCTTCAGTGGTGACAGAGGGGCCTCACCGGATCAGAGTCCGGCGAGGCCCCTCGGCCGTCAGTAGAGCCGGTGCAAAAGAATCAGGTGCAAGGGAAGGATCGCTGTCGCGCACGAGCCGGAGTGTCCTCGGTGAAGACGGTCGTGTCGTGATGGTCGCCTTCCGCACATTCGATCCTGATCGTGGGGCCGTTCCCCAAGTCCAGTCATTCGGCGTGTGTCAGGGCCGGAGGCGGGAGGCCAGGCCCTCGAAGTAGCCGCGGTGTACGGCGGGCAGGTCCACCTGGTCGGGGTCCAGGAGCCAGAGGAGGTGGGCGCCCTCCAGGAAGGCGGCGACCTCGATGGCCAGGAGGGGCGGGTCGAGGTCGATGCGGGCCGAGCCGTCGGTCGCCGCGCGGGTGAAGAGGGCCGTCAGCTGGGTGCGGAGGGCTCGGCCCCGGTCGCGGAACCAGGTGTGCAGGGCGGTGCCCGGCGTCAGGTTCTCGGCCGTCAAGGTGGTGTGCAGGGCAGTCAGTTCGCGTTCGGCGGCTGCCGTGTGCTCGGCGTCCCGCACGAACCAGTCGAAGGCCTCGGCGAGGGTGGGTTCCGAGGATGGGGTGGCCGACAGGCGGGCCAGGGCCCGGCGGTCGGCCTCCTCCAGGACCGCCTGGACCAGGCCGTCCTTGCTGCCGAAGTGGTGGATGAGGGCGGATGGGGTGACGCCGGCCTGCTCGGCGATCGCGGCGACGCCGGTGCCTCGTACGCCCTGCTGGGAGAAGAGGCTGATTGCCGCGTCCACCATCGCGCGTCGGCGTTCCACGCCCCGCTTCTGTACCTGTCCTTTGACTCCGGCCATGAGGGTCAGGGTGCCGGGTGGGGTGGTGGGGCGTCCACCTCGAAAACCCGTGCGCGATCCGCGTCGACTCATTATCTTGAACAACCATGCAGGAAAATAAAGTGATGAACGAAGAGCTGGTCGGCCGCGAGCGGGTCGTCCCCATGGACGGCATCGAGCTGTGGGCCGAGGAGTTCGGCAGCCCCGAGCATCCGGTCGTGCTGCTGGTGATGGGTGCGCAGGCTCAGGGCGTGCAGTGGAACGACGGGATCGTTCGGCGGCTGGTCGAGGGCGGGCGTCGGGTCATCCGGTACGACCATCGGGACACCGGGCGGTCCTCCGTCGTCGACTTCGCCGTGCGGCCGTACACCGTCGCCGACATGGCCTCGGACGCGCTCGCCGTGCTGGACGCGTTCGGGGTGGCGCGGGCGCATCTCGTGGGGGCGTCGCTGGGCGGGATCATCGCGCAGCGACTCGCCGTCACCGACCCGGAGCGGGTGCTGACCCTGACGATCCTGTCGTCCCAGCCGCTGGGTACGGACACCGCGGCGGTGGTGCGCCGGGCCATGGCGGGGGAGCCCCCGGCGCCCGGTGAACTGCCGCCGCCCAGCACCGAGTTGCTTGCCGCGCTCGCCAGCACCCTCCCCGATCCGGAGGCGGGCCTGGAGGGCCACCTCGCCCTCCGCCTTCCGCTGTGGCGGGTGCTGCACGGCTCGGTGCTGCCGTTCGACGAGGAGGAGTACCGGGCCATGGAGCGGCGGGTGTTCGAGCGGGCGCGTGATCTGGCGGCCGGGTTCAACCACACGCTCGCCGGGGCGGCCGGCGGGGACGACACGGCGGACCTGGCCTCCGTCGCCGCGCCGACGCTGGTGCTGCACGGCACCGAGGACCCGATGTTCCCGCCGGCGCACGCGGAAGCCAGCGCCGCCGCCATTTCCGGAGCCCGGCTGGTCATGATCGAGGGTCTGGGGCACAGCCTGCCCAGGGCGATGGACGCTCGCCTGGCCGAGGAGATCCTGCGGCACACGGCCTGACGGCCGCTCGCCGACGTTGTGCGGCGCGCGTACCCGGCACCGCCGGGCACGCGCGCCGCAACCGGTCTCACCGCAGGGCCGCTCCGAACATCGCGTCCGTGGCCGGTCCCGACACGTCCCCGGGGCCGAAGGCCAGGGCCGACGTGGTGGTCAGGCCGGTGGTGGTCCCCGGGAGGATCCAGACGGCGCCGTTGTCGCTGTTCTCGGCGGGGGCGCCGGCGGCGAGGTCGGGGTGGCCGTTGCCGTTGACGTCCAGGAGGGCCGTGGTGGCGCCGAACTTGTCGTCGTTCTCGGCTACTCCGGGGACCCCAGCGGTGTTCTGGTGGAAGACCTGGGTGCCGGTGCCCGTGATGCCGGAGGCGGTGCCGCGGACGAGGGCGACCGAGCCGGCGTTGACGATGCCGCCGATGTCCTCGTACGCGATGCCGAGGGCCAGGTCGGCGTAGCCGTCGCCGGTGACGTCGGCGACGGAGACGGCCGAGCCGACCAGGTCGCCGTCCTCCTGCGCGCCGGGGAAGCCGGGGAGGTCCTGGTCGAAAATCTGGGTGTTCGCCTCGGACGGGCCGGTGGGCGAGCCGTAGGCGACGCGGACCTGGTCGGACCAGCCGTCCGCGCCCACGACCACGTCGTCGTAGCCGTCGCCGTTCACGTCGCCCATGCCCGTGCCCGCCGGGTCGCGGCTCACGTCGTCCCCGGGCACCCAGCCGCGGGTGAAGCCCGAAGCTCCGCCCAGGAGAAGGCGGTTGCCCCAGGTGCCGTCGCCCGTGTAATGCCACTGGACCAGGTCGTCCCTGCCGTCGCCGTTGACATCCCCGACCTGGCCGGAGACGACCGGGCCGGTGATGGAGGACGGGCCGTCCTCGCAGCCGCCACCGCTCGCGCAGGAGGCGCCGTCCTCGTCCCAGCCCCACCACAGCGACTTGTCCAGGAGGTTCAGTACGGCGGTGGGCTTGCCGGCGCGGGAGATCGGGCCCTTCCACAGGGCCGCCGGCGCGCCCTCGGGATCGTCGCCGCCGACGGACTGGGCGGAGAAGAGCGCGAGATCGGTCTTGCCGTCGCCGTCGAAGTCGCCGGCCTGCGGGGCCGCCCCGAACCCGGCGATGCTCGTACCGCCGGTCAGCCCGGAGGCCGACCCCCATACGATCACGGAGCCCGCCGTACCGCCCGCGATCACCAGGTCGCCGTAGCCGTCCCGGTCCAGGTCGCCCTTGGTGAACGTCGAGCCGAAGCGCTGGTTCGTGGTGGCGGAGCCGGGCACGCCGCTCGTCGAACGGCTGACGAGCTTCTTTCTCGTCGTCGCTACCCCGCTCTTCGAGCCGTACATGACGGCTACGTAGCCCGCCTTGGCCTTACCGGACACCGTGGCGTTCGGGGCGCCTATGACCAGGTCGGCGTACCCGTCCCCGTTGAAGTCGTCCGCCACGTCCACCGATGCGGGGGCCGCCGAGGCCGGGCCGAGCGACCAGGCGGTCAGGCCTCCGGTCAGCAGTACGACCGTGGCCAAGGGCGCGCTCACTCGTGCCGCGCGGGTGCCGCGTCGTACTCCTGCTCCTGCTCGTGACATGCATGTGCCTTTCAGGTCGGTGGGGTCCGGCGTGGCGGAAGCGCCGCGTCCGTGTAGTCCGACACGAGTGAGCGTTCACCGGTTGTATGTGTGAATGTCATGGATGAGTAACTGACGGAAGAGCCCCTGGGCGCGAGTTCGTCCAGGGGCTCTCGTGAGTCAGCGGTACGGGCCAGTCCACATCAGGGCCGGTACACCAGCCGACGCAGGACTGTCTCGGCCGGGCCGCGTCGCCCGGCGCGTTCCAGGGCGTACGCCCCGGCCACCGTGACCAGCCAGACGCCGACCGCGAAGACCGCCATGGTGGCGCTGGTCAGGTGCTCGCCGAGGCCGAGGCCCCAGGCCGCCAACAGCGGGGAGAAGATCAGCGAGTGCGCGAGGTAGCAGGACAGCGATCGCTTGCCGACCGCGGACACCGCGACGACGGCCGTTGCGCCCCATCGGCCCAGTCGGCCCCGTCGGCCGGCCCGTTGGGTCCACCAGTGCGCGAACAGCGCGACGGCGGCGACATAGCCGATCCCGGCGGCGTTGCCGGTGAAATCCCGCAGGATGGTGAGCGCCCCCTCCTCGCTCTGTGCGTCGTCCGGCACCCTGAGCGCGCCGACGTGGGCGAGCGCGGCGGGCAGCCCGCCGAGCCAGCCGACCGCAATGCCGCTGACCGCGGTGCGGCGCAGCAGCCGCAGATGGCGACCAGGCTCCTCCAGGACGCGACGGCGTGCCGCCCAGAAGCCGAGCAGGAAAACCAGGTAGCCGCCGCCGATGAGCGCGAGCGGGGCACCGGCGAAGGTGACGAACAGGCCGGTTGTCAGCCGGGTACCGAGCGCCGTGAGCCCGTTCTCCTCTCCCGACGCGTACGCCTCGAAGCCTGCCTCCGCTCCCGAGTCCCCCAGAGATCCCAACTCGCCCCGGAGCAAGGCGGTTATCACTGGCAGTGCCGTGAAGAACACCAGCTGTGCGGCCGCGATCCCGATCCACCACTTAAGGGCACGCTCACTGCGCCTGACGAAGAGCCAGCCAAGGACGAGGCTCAGCAGCCCGTAGTAGCCGACGATGTCGCCGGCCATCAGCAGGGTGGCGTGGGACAACCCGATGACGATCAGCCACAGACTACGCCTGCGCAGGATCCCCACCGCAGCGCGCTCCGAGGTCCCGGCCTCGGTCTGGCGCAGGTAGAGCTGCATCATCCCGTAGCCGAAGAGGAACGCGAAGAGCGGATAGACCCGTAGATCCAATACGGTGATCATGGTGAACTGGACCGCGCGGTCGGCCCACGTACCGTCGACCGGCTGCCACCCCGAAGGGCCGTGCCGAGCCGCCCAGAGGTGGAAGGCGGTGTTGGACAGGACGATGAGCAAGAGCATCATCCCGCGCGCGAGATCGGGCGCCAGCGCCCGCTCCTCACCCTGAACGGCCCCGCGCCGCAGCGGCGCCTTCTTGGCCTTCTTGGTCTCGGTCGTCATCACACGACCACGCTAGGAAGGCGCCCGGTGCCAGGAAATCCGTCTTCGGTCTCACCACGGCCGACCAAAGTATGCCGCCCGTGGTACCTCGGCTGCGCCCCTGCCCGAGGTGCGGCAACGAGGGGCCGACGAGGCCTCAGTTCCGGTTGGAGTCTCGGACGGGGACGCCGGAGGGGAGGTTGTCGAGGACTTCGAGGCAGCTGCCGGCGTGCTCATCGCTGCGGGACGACTCGCGCGCAGTAAAAGGCGCCCTTTGAACACGACGAGCCCCCCGGCGGGGGCCGGGAGGCTCGTTTCACGCGCCTCTACCAGATCGCCTCGACCCACTCCGGGTGGTCGATGAACGGGTTCCGGTTGCCCTGGTAGTTGCTGTAGATGAGTTCGTTGCGGCGCTCCTCGAAGGAGTCCGGCGGGTCCTCGTCGTTCCAGGCCTTCAGGACGGAGAGGCGGCCGTGGAAGCGGGTGCCGCCGTTGTTGACGGAGTCGTTGGGCTCCAGGTTGGGCCAGCCGTCGTCGCCCTCGTAGCGGACGGCCATGTAGAGGATCATGCGGGCCACGTCGCCCTTGACCGCGTCGCGGGGCTCGAACGAGTTGGAGTCGATGAGGCTGCCGCCGCTGTTGGTGAAGCTGCTGCCGCCGTTGTCGAAGTCGAGGTTGCCGCGGCGGGCGTTGACCTGGACGTCCTCGGGGCGGAGGTGGTGCAGGTCGGTGCCCGGGCCGGCGGAGGTGCCGAAGTCGCCGTGGGACTGGGCCCACACGTGTTCGCGGTTCCAGTTGCCGGTGTTGCCGCCGCTGAGGGACTTGCTGCGGGAGATGCCGCTGTACAGCAGCTTCACGTTGCTGCTGTTGTTCGGGTCCTGGTCGGTGACCTTCAGCGCGTTCCAGACGGCCGAGTACGAGATCGCCGTCTGGTCGCTGATGATCGTGTGCAGCGAGGACTTCAGGGCCGTACCGGTCTTGCCGATCGCGTTCGCGTAGTACGTGTCGTCGTACGCGGTCGTCGTCGCCGAGGCGGGGGCGGCGGTGGCCGTCGGCAGGACGAGACCGACGAGCACGGCCGACGTCGCGAGTGCGACCGTCTTCCAACTGCGTATCCGCGCAGCGGGCATGTGGGTGTCCCTTCCCAGAGGGCCGCGCAGCGCGAGGAGTTGGTTCGGGGAGCCTCGGTCTACGCGGGTTGACTGTGTGGGTAACCGAGAGATTGGCATGGACGGGTCAGTCCGTGTGTTACGAGGAGAGGGCGATTTGATGACGTTACGGGAAATGGGGCAACCCCCGTGCCCCCGCTGCTCTTTCCGTGCCCCGGTTCAAGGGGAGACCCCAATTGACGTGGGAAATCAGGTGTGTTGCGTACGGCCCGAGGAGGGGTCCGGGTGGCGGTGGGCGGGCGGTGATTGGCGGTTCAGTCTCGGCGATACGTCTCGTTCGGGGCGTACTGCCGAGACGCAGCTGCCAATTGGTGTGCTCGTGCAGGGGCCCGCGGCCCGGGGAGTCACCCCGGTGCCCTTTCGGGCGGCCGGCCGGACCTGACGGGCACGCTTCCGGCCACTCCAGGACCGAGCCGGTTCTCGGTGCAACCCCCGCCCCGGGCCCGCTGTCTAAATAGGCGACTGAAGCAACTGCCACCCCCTCCATCTCACTCCCAACTCCGATCCCCATCCGCATTCGCGAAGGGTTACTTCTGCATGCGCACGTACAGGACCATCGTCGCCACGGCGACTGCCGCACTCGCCCTGGGCGGCGCTCTGTTCGCCGTGCCCACGGCCCAGGCGGCGACGACGACCTCGGGCGCCGTCGTTCACGAAGGCTCCGGGCTCTGGTACAAGGCCACCCCCGGACAGAACAACCAACTGACGATCACCGACACGACCGAGGAGAGGACCGACTCCAACGGGTTCCCCGAGTACTACTACGTCGTCACGTTCGACGATCGCTTCGACATCACCATCGACGCCCGCGCGGCGGAGGTGGACCGGTGTGCGTACCCCTCGGCGAGTGACCGCACCGTCGTTCAGTGCGAGGCCCCGGTCTCCCTGGGCTCCGACGACAGCCCTCGCTACGAGGTCACCGTTCGCGACGGCAACGACACCGTGACGCTCGACCCCGACAACAACGCCGACGCGACGGTCTACGCCGGCCCCGGCAACGACACCCTCACCGACAACAGCCTCTCGGCCGTCCTCTACGGCGAGGACGGCAACGACCGCCTCCACGGCGGCGGCGGTGGCTGGGGCATGGGTCCCTACGGCGGCAAGGGCGACGACACGATCACCGCCTGCGCCTACGCCTGCTACGGCGGCGCCGGCAACGACACCCTCACCGGGGACGCCGAGCTCAACAACATGTACGGCGACTCCGGCAACGACGTCATCCACGGCAAGCAGGGCCGGGACAGCCTCTTCGGCGGCAAGGGCAACGACAGGCTGCACGGCAACCGGGGCGACGACAAGGTCTACGGCGAGCAGGGCAACGACACCCTCTGGGGCGACCAGGAGAACGACGCGCTGTACGGCAACAGCGGCAACGACGTGCTGTACGGCGGCCAGGGCACCGACACCCTCTCCGGCGGCGCGGGCAGCAACAAGCTCCACCAGTAGTTCTCGCGCTCGTCCTCGCGGTGGTTCACGCAGGGGCACCAGGGCCTGTCCGCCGGGTCGTGTGATCCGTGGGACAGGCCCTGGACATGCTGTGACCCCTTGACCCCCACCTGGCCGGTGCCGGCGTGGCATTGAGGGGGCGGTGTGCGCCCGGTGCCGGTGAAGGAACGCTGTCCTCCATCCACGGTCCTGACCACACTGGGGGGATGACTGCGGAGGCCGAGACGTCGGCGGTTGCTCCCCGGCGTCGCGAACTGGACATACTGCGCGTAGTGGTCGTGCTCGGCCTGGTCTTCTTCCACGCCGCGCTCGTCTTCTCCCCGGACGACGACTTCTACGTCAAGAACGCGGAGACGACGGACGCCGTCACCGTACTTGCCGGGCTCGCCGTGGTGTGGGCTATGCCGATGCTGTTCCTGGTCGCCGGGCTCGGCGCCCGGCACTCGATACGCCGGCGCGGCCCGGCCGGCTTCGCCCGCGAACGTCTGCTGCGCCTCGGCGTTCCGCTGGTCTTCGTGACCATCGCCCTCAATCCCCTCCCGCAGTGGCTGCGGTTACGGGCGGCCGACCCCGCCTACGACGAGTCGTACTGGCGGTTCTGGCCCCGCTTCCTCAGCGCCCACCTGGACCTCGCCGACTTCCCGTTCGTCCTCGACGGCCGTTACTTCGACACCGGCCACCTGTGGTTCGTCGTACTCCTCCTCACGTTCTGCCTGCTCCTCGTACCGTTCGCCACGGCGCTCGCGGCCGGCGGCGAGCGCGCGGCGACGGCGGTGTCACGTCACCCCGGTCTGCTCCTGCTGCCGGCACTGCCCTTGGCCGCGATCAACGCCCTGCAGGGCATGGAGGAGGGGTTCGCGGGCTGGAACCGCTGGGCGTACCTGCTGTTCTTCCTCTGCGGCCACGCCCTCGCCGACGACCCCCGCGTCCGCGCCGCCCTGCGCCGACTCGCCGTACCGGTCGGGGTGCTCGGCCTCGTCCTGTTCGCCACGACCGCGCCCGGGTTCATGACCGCGGACGGCGACCCGTTCACCGACACGACCCCGTTGGCGCTGGCCACCCGCGCGCTGTTCGGGGCGGCGGGCTGGTGCTGGGTGGCGGCGATCCTGGGGCTGCTCGACCGCCCCCGTGAACTCCGCGAACTCCGTGGCGGTGGCCGGCCCGAGCGGCTGTGGGCGTATCTCGCCCTCGCCGCGATGCCGCTGTACGTGCTGCACCAGCCGGTCGTCGTCGCCTTCGCCTACGGGGTGGTGGGCTGGCCCGCGCCCATCGTCGTCAAGTACGCGGCGATCGTGACCGGTTCACTGATCGTGATCCTCGCGCTGTACGAGTACGCGGTCCGCAGAACCCGCCCGACCCGCTTCCTGCTGGGAATGCGTCGTCCTTGGCGTCAGTCGTGCTCGTCGGTGTGAGGGGCGGCGTAGGCCGTGGTGTAGTCCTCCACCGGTATGGCCATGTCCGCGGCGTAGTCGGCGCGGGCTTGGCGGTCCTCCTCGGTGATCTCGGGGTGGATCGGAGGGGCTTCGGGTGCGGGCCAGAACTGGATCAGATGGCGCTCACCGTGGTCGCCGATGCCGGGTTCGGGGTCGTCGGCGTGGCAGTACAGGCGCATGCGTACCCAGCCGTCGAAGGCGCCGGGGGAGGTCGGGGCCTGGAGAGGGGGTTCGTCGTCCGGCCAGGCGTCCAGGATGTCGCCCTGTTCGAGGGTGGCGAGGCAGACGCGGGGGAGGTCGGCCCGGAGGCTCAGCTCCTCCGCGGGCTCCCAGTCGCCGCCGGGTTCGGGGGCCGGTGGGGCGTCGTGGACCTGGACGGTGAGCTGGAGGGGGCCGGTGTCGGTGGTGGTGAGGACGACGGCGTTCGCTTCGGTGGCTGGGCCGCAGCGCCAGCCGAAGGGCATCTCGCGGGGGTAGTCGTAGTCGTCGGTGAAGCCGATGAGATAGCCGTTCTCACCGAGGTCGACGGTGAACGAGGACGCGTGGACCAGCAAGGGAAGCCTCCTTGAGCCTCCTTGAGCGGGGCAGGGTGCCCCCTCCCGAGGGGTCGGGAGGGGGCACCCTGTCTGGCGGTGGGAGTGTAGACGCGCTCAGCCGATCACGTACCGATCAAGGGGTGATCAAGAGGTGATCACGTAGAACGGGTCGCGGTCCATGACGTGCATCTGGCCGCGCCAGGCGGTGATACGACCGCCCTGGGACTTGTTCTCCTGGACCTTGACCCAGGTGATCGTCCGCTGGTTGGCGGGCAGGTGAGTGCCGCCCTCATAGGAGGAGGCGAAGGGGTACTCGTCGCACGAGGTGCGGCCGACGCGCTTCATGTCGGCCGGCGCGGAACGCGGACACACGGCGGCCCGGTTCTTGCCCTCCTGCGTCTTGTTGATCATCCAGTGCAGCGGCTTGCCCCCGTTGGGGTCACCGTAGTGGCCCCCGCGGGCGCGCAGCTTGCGGATGCCTTCGTCGATACGGGCCAGGCCCACCATGCTCACCGCCGTAGGGGCCTCGGGGAACGCGCACCCGGAGCGGTTGGTCCGGCTGCTGCCGTAGTAGTTGTCGCACCGGTAGGTGGCGGAGGCGTAGGAGACGCCGCCGGGGCGGTAACCGGCCTTGGTGAAGGTGTACTTGTAGGTCGTCTTCGCCTTGGGCTTGATCTTCTTCGGGGCGATGGCGGCGGACTTGTAGGACACGGTGCCGTTGCCCACGCTGTCGAGGGTGCGGCCCTGCGGGAACTTGACGGTGGGCTTGGTGCCGCCGCCGGAGGTGGCGCTGATGTTGACCCGGACGCCCTTGCCCTTGCCCGTGGTCTTCGCCTTGGAGACGGTGAACTTCTCGCCCCAGTTGGCGGAATTCGTCTTGAGGGTCATCTGGTGCTTGACGTTGAAGTCGGCGGTGCCCTCGATGACCGGGCGACCGTTGACGACTCTGATGACGTCGACGTGGACGGTGACCCACTCGCACGAGCTGAAGCGGTTCACCGTGATGCGGTTGATCGTGCAGGTGGCGTTGGCGGTCGGAGTGGCCAGGGCGCCTGCCTTGCCCTTGGCCGAGCCGACGGTGACCCGCAGCTGTGCGGCGCTCGCCTCGATGCCGGCCGGGGCGGCTGTCGCCGACGGGGCCGCCGCCGTGATCAGCAGACCCATCCCCACAGTGCCCGTTATGAGATGCTTCTTCGCTTTCAAGTTGTACCCCCGCGTGTTGGTCACGGCCGACGAGGGAGCAGTCATCAACTCACGTACGCCCCCGTCGCGTTGATGTCATCGAAGCACGGCAAGCGCAAAGAAGAGGTGATGGTGCGTAAGAGTTTGATCGGTTTCAGTCATGATCGAGCGATTGTTGGCGGTGGTGGCTGATATCGGGCCATTGGGCCATCGGGTCGTGTGCCTGGGGTGATCGGGTTCGGTCTGGGCCGTGGCACTGGAGTGGCAGGCGCTGTCGATGCACGAACAGATTTGACCAGAACTGGACTTGTATGTACGGACACCTCCCAAAGGGACACCTCCCAAAGGGACACCTCCCAAAGGGACACCTCCCGGGGAGGCGCCTCCCTTTGGGACGCAGCCCCTTGGCGCCGGCTACCGGAGTGTCAAGAGGGCTGTGCGCAGGGCGGACTCGGGGGGGGCAAATGATCGAGCGGGTGGGGCTTGGGGGCTTGGGGGCTTGGGGGGCCTCGGTGGATCACCGAGTCGACCGGTCCAGCTGTGTCGGCCGGGCCGCGGACCAGGGCGGTGGACGCAGCCCTCTGCGCGAAGGCGCGCTGAGGTGCGCTGAGGTGCGCTGAGGCGCCGCAGGATCGCCGGCCGCGCGACCGCCGGCGCCGCCCGCCACGCCCAAGGGCTCGCCGGTTCGGGTGCGTTGGCGACCGCGGGTGAGTGGGGGTTGTTCGCGCCCACGCGGCGGAGCCGCACATCGACACAGCCCCGTGCCCCTCAGGGCCCGCGCCTCTCAAAGGCCCGTCGCCGGGCCATGGCGTCAGTTCTGCGGCGGTGGATACAGCCACCGCCGCAGCAGGCGGCTCAGTCGCGGCATCACCAGGTATGTCAGCGTCGGCAGTAGCACCAGCGGGAACGCGGCGGCCTTCAGCGGCAGGGGCCAGGTACCCGTGTGGGGCGTCACCAGCCACTGGATCAGCAGGGTGCAGGGATAGGCGCCGAGGAACGTGGTGAGCGCCATCTTCCAGCGGGGCGGGGACTGCACGTGGTGCCGGGCAGGCTGAACCAGGTCTCCATCCCGGACGTCGACTGCCGCTCGCTGCCGATCTCCGTGGCGACGCCCGCCATCCTCGCGTGCCATGCCGCCCGCTCGTCCGACTCCAGCCACGCGGCGAGCCGGTGCGGATCGGACCAGCGCAGCACCGCGTGGAAGCGGTGGCCCTTCTCGGGGCGCAGCCACGAGACGCCCTCGTTGCCCGGGAACCGTCTGGCGCACCGGGTGATCCCGTGGGTCCAGACCTCGAACTCCTGCTCCCGGCCGGGGCGGACCTCCCCGGTGAGGACCGTGGTGACCGGCTCGCCCCGCCTCACGTCGGTGGTGCTCATGTTCACCACGTGTGCCACGCACGGCGGCGGCTCATGCCTCATGGCGTCGCCGCCCACCCCGCCCCCCTTATGGTTTCCGCGGTCCCGCAACGGGGCCGCCGGCCACCGGGCCCGTCAACGCATCAGCGTCCTGTTGGCCATGCTCCGAGACGGCAACCTTCTACGAACCCCGCATCCTCGAGGGCGTCGAACTCGCCGCACGACCCCCACAAGCCACACCATCCCAAAACGAACCTGGGCGCCTTGACGAAAGACATAGAGGCACCCCCCCCGCGCTCCCGTCATGCGAACTCGTGTACAACTTTCGATCGTCATTGCGAGTCAACTGAAGTGAATGGGCCACCGGCGCGTTCGCTGTCGCCCAAAAGGATGGGGGAACTTTCATGACTCACACGGGTACCCGTGTGCTCGCCGCGGCCCTGGGGGCCGGGGTGCTCATACCGCTGTCGGTCGCCGCCGCACCCGCGGCCTCCGCCGCGCCGCCGCAGGTCAGCTGTACGTCGGGCCAGGCGAGGCTGGCCGAGAAGCTGCGGAAGGACATCACCGCGGCGCTCGCCAAGCGCAAGGGCACCGTGGCGGTCGGGCTGTTCGAGCGGGCCACCAACACCACCTGCACCCTGCGGAGCGGCACCGCGTTCGACTCGGCCAGCGTCGTGAAGGTGACCGTGCTGGCCGCGCTGCTCTACGACGCCAAGAAGCAGAACCGGTACCTCACCGACCGCGAGACCAAGCTCGCCACCGCGATGATCACCAAGTCCGACAACGCCTCCACCAGCACCCTGTGGAAGCAGCTCGGGGTGAAGAAGATCCAGGCCTTCCTGACCGCCGCCAAGATGACCCAGACCAAGCCGGGCGCCAACAACTACTGGGGGCTCACCCAGATCACCGTCCGGGACGAGCAGCGGCTGCTGGCGCTCCTCACCGCGAAGAACTCCGTCCTCAGCGACAACGCCCGCGCCTACGTCCTCAAGCTCATGAACAAGGTCGTCTCCTCGCAGCGCTGGGGGACCCCGGCCGGGGCGCCGTCCACGGTGAAGGTGCACGTCAAGAACGGCTGGCTGCCGCGGGCCACGCACGGCTGGCGGGTGCACAGCGTCGGCGCGTTCAAGGGCGGAGGCCGCGACTACACGATCACCGTCCTCACCCACGGAAACCCTGACATGAACTACGGCGTCAGCACCATCCAGAACGTCGCCAAGGTCATCCACAAGGACCTGGTGCCGGTGTCGGCGTCCGTGCAGCGGTACCAGCCGACGGCCACGCCGCAGGAGGCGATCCCGGCGGTGCCCACCGGCGGCTGACCCCGTCGGCCCGGCGTCGGCCCGGTTCACGAACAATCCACCTCGACGGCATCGAGTCGCTCTACGGCGGCTCTACGGTGACGGCCATGCGTCAGACATCCCGCCTGAGAACCGTACTCGCGACCGTCACCGCCGGTCTGGCGGCGGCCACCTGCCTGTCCGCCGCCGGCCCGGCCAACGCCACCGCGCCCCACGCCTGTTCGCCGTCCGTCTCCATAGACGGCTTCTCCGACGCCCTCGACAAGACGACCTACGAGGGCACCTTCGTCGGCAACTTCTCCGCCCTCGCCGTCGACCGGGACGGGTCCCTGCTCGCCGTCTCCGACCGGTCCTCCCTCTTCTCCCTCGACCCGCGCACCCTCCAGCCGAAGGGCGTCGTCCCCCTCGCCACCGACACCGGCGCGGCGCTCGACTCCGAGGGCCTGGTCGTCGACCGGGACGGCACCCGGCTGATCAGCTCCGAGACCGAGCCGACCGTACGCCGCTACGACCGCGAGGGCCGGCCACTCAACAACCTTCCCGTGCCGGACGCGCTGAAGGTCGCCCCCGCGGGGCGCGCCGCCACCAACCAGACCTTCGAAGGGCTCACCCTCCTCCCCGGCGGCCGTACGCTGCTCGCCACGATGGAGGGCGCGCTCACCGGGGACACGACCGGTGTCGTCCGCTTCCAGACCTGGCAACGGCACGGCATCGGCAAGGACTTCCGGCTCGCGGCCCAGTACGGCTACCGCGCCGACAGCGGGCTCGGAGTCGTCGAGGCCACCGGGCTGCCGGGCGGGCGGCTCCTCGTCCTGGAGCGCGGCTTCACCGCCGGCGTCGGCAACACGGTCCGCCTCTACGCCGCCGACACGCGCCACGCCACGGACACCACCGGCGTCGACGTCCTCACCGGCCAGGACGGCGACGGCGTACGACTCGTCCACAAGACGCTCCTCGCCGACCTCGTGAACTGCCCGCCCCTCGGCGCCACCGCCAAGCAGCCGCAGCCGAACCCGCTGCTCGACAACATCGAGGGCATGACCGTCACCGGGCAGCAGCGGCACGGGGGCCGGCTGAACGTGCTGCTCGTCAGCGACGACAACCAGAACGCCGCCCAGACGACACGGTTCTACTCGCTTCGCGTCCGCCTGGGCTGACAGGCCGTACTCTCGCCGCCTTGAACGCCCTCGCCGCCTAGAACGCCCTCGCCGATCTCGCTGACGAGGGAGCCACCGCGTGAACCGCCGGGGGCCCCTCGTCCGATGAAGGTGTGTGAGCGAAATGAACCGGGGGAGCCCGGGCGACGCAGAGTTGTTGCGCGCCGTCGCGGACGGTGACCGCCGCGCCTTCGAGGAGCTGTACCGTCGGTACGCTCCTTGGCTGGTGCTGCGGCTGCGCGGGCGGTGCGCCGATCCGGTGCTCGTCGACGACGTCGTACAGGAGACGTTCCTCGACGTGTGGCGGGGAGCCGCCCGCTATCGCCGTGAAGGTGATGTGGCGGGCTGGTTGTGGCGGATCGGGTCGCGCCGGCTGGTGGACGCGCTGCGTGGCGACGGTGCCCGCGGCCGGCTGCGCCAGGCACTGGCCCGGCTGCGTCATCGAGACGAGGCGTCCGCGGAGGAACAGGTGCTGGCCCGGGTGCAGCACGGCGACCTGGCGGGCTCGCTGGCCGGGCTCTCGCCGGAGTTGCGGGCGGTGTTGCAGGCCACGGTGATCGACGGCCTGACGACGCGTGAGGCGGCCGTCCTGCTGGGCATTCCGCCGGGCACGGTCAAGACCCGGGCCATGCGCGCCCGGAAGCAGCTGCGGGAGGGCCTGACATGAGCTGGCACGCCGATGACGGGGACCTGCGGGAGTACGCGCACGGGATGCTGGCGGCGCCTCGACTGTGGTCCGTCGAGACCCATCTCGCCGCCTGCGCGGACTGCCGGGCGGCGCTCTCGGCCCATGTCCCGTCCGCCGAGATCGACGGGGGCTGGGCCCGGCTGGACGCCGAGTTGGATGCCCCGAGGCCCGGCGCGGTGGAGTCGCTGCTGATCCGGGTGGGGGTCGCCGACCACACCGCGCGGCTGCTCGCGGCGACTCCGGTGCTGCGCCGCTCCTGGCTCGGCGCCGTGGTGCTCACCCTGCTGCTCGCGGTCGGCGTGGGACTGGCCGCGTCGCCGCTGATGCTGCTGGCCACGGCGCCGCTGCTGCCGCTCGTGGGGGTGGCGGTGTCGTTCGGCCCCGGGCTGGACCCGACGTACGAGATGGCCGTGGTCGCGCCGATGCACACCTTCCGGCTGCTGATGGTCCGGACCGTCGCCGTGCTGTCGACGACGACGGCACTGAGCGGGCTGGCGAGCCTGGCGCTGCCGTCGTACGGCCTGGCGGCGCTCGGCTGGCTGCTGCCGGCGCTCGCGCTGACCTCGACGGGGGTCGCGTTGACGCCCCGGCTGGGGCCCGTACTCGCGCCCGCGCTGGTCGGTGGCGGCTGGACCGCCCTGGTGGTGCTGAGCTGCCTGCCGACGTCCGGTACGCCGCTGCCCTTCACCGCCGAAGGGCAGGGCGCGGCGGCGGCGATCGCGGTGGTGGCGACGGTGCTGCTGGTGGCGGCGCGGGACCGCTTCGACAGCGGCCGTCCGCTCGGTCCTTCCCTCGGATCCCTTCGATCCCTTCGATCCCTCCGATCCCTCCGATCCCTCCGATCCCTTCGAATCGCAGCCAGGAGGCTGTCATGACACGACCCGCGGTTACCCGACCCACGGTCACACGTCCCACGGTCTCGGCCGCCGGGCTGGCCCTGAGCTATCGCGGTACGAGGGCGGTGGACGACGTGACGCTGCGGCTCACCGAAGGCGTCACGGGTCTGCTCGGGCCGAACGGCGCGGGCAAAACGACGCTGTTGCGGATCCTGGCGACGGCGACGCCGCCGGACGACGGGGCGTTCACCGTCCTCGGGCACGACCCCAGCACGGTCCGCGGACGGCAGGACGCACGCAGGGCACTGGGCTATCTGCCGCAGAACCCCGGCTTCCATCCGGACTTCACCGCCTTCGAGTTCGTCGACTACGTGGCGATCCTCAAGGAGCTGACGGACCGGCGGACCCGGCACGCCGAGGCCCGGCGGGTCCTCGACGCGGTCGGTCTGGCGGAGGTGCGCGGCAAGCGGATCCGGAAACTCTCCGGCGGTATGCGGCAGCGGGTGGCGCTGGCGGCGGCCCTGGTCGGCGATCCGGGGTTCCTGGTCCTGGACGAGCCCACGGTCGGGCTGGACCCGGAACAGCGGATGCGGTTCCGGGAGCTGATCGCGGAGGCCGGCGAGGGCCGGACGGTGCTGCTGTCCACCCATCAGACGGAGGACGTGGCCATGCTGTGCCACCGGGTGGTGGTGATGGTCAAGGGCCGGGTGCGGTTCGACGGCACGGCCGCCGAGCTGACGGCGGTCGCCGACGGCCGGGTGTGGAGCAGCGCGGAGCGGCAGCCGGGCGCCAGAGCCGGATGGCGCACCGGGACGGGCGAGTTCCGCAACGTCGGCGATCCGCCGGCGGGCGCCCGGCTGGTCGAGCCGACGCTGGAAGACGGCTATCTGCTGGCGCTCGGCGGCGACACGGGGACGGGGACGGGGACGGGGGCGGCGGCATGACGGCCGTGACCGAGACCCGGGCCGTGGCACCGGCTCCGGCGCGGGCCGCGGACGGGCGGCGGGCGGTGCTCGCGCTGGCCCGGGTGGAGGCACGGCGCCTGTTGCTGCATCCGCTGGTCCTGGCCGCCCTGGTGGCCTACCTGACGCTCGTGCTGTGGCCGGGCGGCGAGCCGGAGGACGCCTATCCGGTCCTGCAGGACATCGACCGTGAGACACAGCTGGGACAGCTGATGCTGGGGCTCGCGGTGATGATCGCCGCGAACCTGGCGGTGCTGCGCTCCCACCGGCGGGGCACGGACGGGTCTTTCGGGGTGCTGGTGGTGCTGCCGTGGCAGCGCACCTGTGCGCATGCGCTGTCGGTGCTGCCGACGGTGCTGGTGGGGGCGCTGATCGTGGCGGGCCAGTTCACTGCCCAGGCGCTGAAGCCCGGGGCGGTGGGCCACGGTTCGGTGTTCGAGCTGGCGACCGGGCCGTTGCTGATCCTCCTGCCCGCGATCCTGGGAGTGCTGCTGGGCCGGGTGGTCCGGTCGGCCTTCGCGGCCCCGCTGGCCGTGGTCGCCTTCCTCGCGATCAGCATGGTCTTCGTGGCCGACTCGCAGAGCCCGGCCTGGCTGCGCGGGATGGCGCCCGTGCTGTTCGACGAGGGTGCGCGACCGCTGCCGTACGACCTGCTGGGGCGGCCCGCGGGATGGCACGCGCTGTACCTGCTGGCGCTCTCGGTGCTGGCGGCGGCCGGCGCGGCCCTGGTGAGCGGTGGCCGGACGCGGGCCGTACGGGTCACCGCCGTGGCGGCGTTCGGCGCGGTTGTGACCGCCGTCGTGTTCCAGGGCATGGCGCCGTCGGACGCGGTGCGCGAGGCACGGAAGGTGGCGACCCGTGACCCGGCGGCGGTGCAGGACTGCGAGCGGCGCGAGGCGACGACGTACTGCGCCTTTCCCGAGTTCACCCCCTGGATCGACGAATGGGCCCGGGTGACGGACAGGGCGCGGTCGCTGGCCGGCGATCCGGACAGGACGCGGGAACTGACCGTACGGCAGAAGGTCGCCGCAGTCGACGGACCGTCGGACAGGTCGAACCTCTCGCCCGCCGGGCCCGGCGAGTTGACGGCGAGCACGGCGTGGGGCGGTGAGCGGGAGCTGGAGTTCGCCGCGAGCGTCGCCCGGGGGCTGGTGGTCGGGCACGAACAGT
This sequence comes from Streptomyces capitiformicae, assembly GCF_002214185.1. NCBI lineage: Bacteria > Bacillati > Actinomycetota > Actinomycetes > Kitasatosporales > Streptomycetaceae > Streptomyces > Streptomyces capitiformicae. The sequence goes on from NZ_CP022161.1 coordinate 7,821,788, forward strand.
ACGGGGGAGCGTACTGCGACGCGCGGGGGGTGCTGATGGTCTGGCTGGCGATCCGCGCGACCCGGGACGGCGAGGCCCTGTTCGAGAAAACCGGGGACAACTACAACAGCCCCGGCGTGATCCAGGCACCGGTCTTCGCGCTCTCCCTGCGTGGCCGCGAGTACGCCGTCGTCCAGCGGCTGCTCGCCGAGCCCCGGCCGGAAGTGGATCGCAGGGTGAAGGCGTCCTGGGCCGAGCTCTCCGCCCCCGGCACGACCACCGACCGCGCGGCCGCGCTGCTGGGCGTCACCGCCCCGGCCGAGACGGCCGACGACCGCGAGTGGCGGTGCGCATGAGGCGGCGGGCCTTGGTGGTGGCGGCTCTGGTACGGCCCACGCTGCGGTCGCTGCCGTGGACACTGTTCGCCGCCGGCTGGGGGCTGGGGCTGGCCGTCGCCGCCGTACCGGTGCTGTTCTCGATGGAGCTCTCGGCGGAGGTGCTGGTCAACGTGGTGCGGGCGGCCGCGCTGTGCGGGGCGGTGGGGATGGCGTTCGTCCTGGACGATCCCGCCCGGCACACCACCGCTGTCCCCCCGTACCGCGTCCGCTGCGGCAGGCGCTGCGCGTGGCCGTCGTGTGGCTGGTGGGCGCGGCGTGGTGGACGGTGGTGCTGGGCGTCGTCCGGGCGGGCGCCGATCCCGCGCAAGGAGCCGCGCTGCCGTCGGGCGGGTTGACGGTCGAGGCCGGCGCGCTGTCCGGGCTGGCGTTCGCGCTGGCCGGGGCGGTGGTGCGGTTCAGCGAGATCCGGCTGCCGGGGCCGGCCGTGGCGGGCGCCGTGCTCGCGCTGCCGATCACCGCCGGTGCGCTCCTCCCGCCACGCTTCGCGCTGTTCGTACCAGCGGGCGACCCGCGCTGGGCGGACGCCCATGCGCTGTGGGCCGGGATTCTGATCGCCGTGCTCGCCATCTGGGCGGTGTGCGGAGCGGAGCCGCGCCGCCGACGCGGTGGCGTGCGTCGACGGCGTGGCGAGGGCGTTTGACCGGTGTGGTGGTGGCGTTTGACGGGCTGCATCGGTTCGTGCCCGGCTGCATCGGTTCGTGCCCGTCTCACGGTCTGCGTTCGCACGCGCAGTCGCCCGGCTCGCCGTCCTCCAACAGGCCGCTCTTGGCGGTCAGATAGGCGAGCTGGGCGCGGCTGTTGCTGCCGAGCATGTCGCCGACCTTCTTCAGATGACTGGCGACGGTACGGGTGCTGATACCGAGCCGGCCCGCGATGGCGGCGTCGGTGTAGCCGTCGACCATGAGCCGGAGCACATGCAGCCGGGTCTCGTCGGTGAGCAGTGGGGGGCGTTGCTGGTCGTGCTCTTGGACGACCGGCCTCGCCCGCTCCCAGGCGTACTCGAACGCCGAGACCAGGAAGTGCACGACGCCGGGGTCGGTGACCTTGAGGGCGTGGGTGCCGTGGTCCTTGCCCATGTCGGGATGAAGGCGACGGCACGGTCGCAGATGATCATCCGGTCGAAGACCTCGTCGACGGTGCGTACCTCGACGCCCAGCTCGGTGACCTGCTTGATGTAGTCGAGCGTCGGGCCGTGGGCGCGGATGGTGTGCTGGTACAGCGTGCGCTGCTTCACGCCCTTGCGGTGCGCCTCCAGGGTGCGCGCCAGCGCCTTGACCAGGACCTCCTCGGGGCGGCGGCCGCCGGGACCCCTTCGTCCCGTCCTTCGACATCTGGGTCGCCCGCAAGGTCCCCGCGGACCGCCTCGCCAAGGCCATGGGCGCCATGCACTTCTTCCGCAGCGCGGGCAACATGGTCGGCTCCCACCTGGCCGGCGCCCTCTTCGACCTGGCCCTCTCCTGGAACGTCCCGGGCGCCAACTGGTACGTCGCCGCCGCGTGCGCCGTCATCTGCCTGGTCAGCAGGGACGAGGCACCGGGGGAGAACCCCGAGACGACCCCCGAGCAGGAACCGGCGGAGGCGGCGGTATAGCGAAGGTCAGCCCCGTACTGTCAAGCCCGGCAGAGGAAAACCACTCGATCGCCTCGATCGCCGTCAACCCCCCGAAACGCCAGGGAGCCTTTGCCAGCATGCCCTCATGAACGAAGATCCCTTCCTGGAGAGCGCCGAACAGTTCGTGCTCTACCTGGCCGAGCTCCAGAGCACCCTCGATCCCGAGTCGTACGACCTGCTGCTGCGCATCCTCAAGGGCACGAACGAGGCGCTGGTCCACCGAGGCGTGGAGCTGGACATCCCCCTCTCCCCCCGAGAGCGGCAACTCTTCACCCCCGAATTCGGCCACCGCCTGACCAAACTCCTCGACCACCTGACCCCCCGGTGCGCCGATCTGGACGCGGAGAGCGAGTACCTGCGCCGAGAGGTGGAAGCGATCGCCAGGGCCAGCGGAATGAGCGCCTCGTAAGCTGCGGGTGGGTGGGAGCGCCCCTTCAGGGGCGCGGGGAACTGCGCGAGCGACCCCCACCCACCCGCAGTCGCCAACGAACCCGATCTCCCGAGCTCCTGGGCGGGGGTCGAAGGGGGCGGCAGCCCTCCGCGGGGGCGAGAAATATTGCGCGGGATGAAATCCGCTGCTCCCGGCGTTGCGCCTTCCGGAAGGCACCGGACAACAAGGAGGGCACCACGTGGCTGTGCAACAGGGGGAGGCACCCACAGAGGCACCCACAGAGGCACCCGCAGAGAAGAAATCCGGCTGGGCGCACCGCCTCGCCGCCTACGCCTGGCGCTACCCCAAGGACGTCATCCTCGCCCTCGGCTCCTCCCTGGCCGGCATGGCCCTCATGGCCCTCGTCCCCCTGATCACCAAGGTGATCATCGACGACGTCATCGGCGACAAGACCCGCGACATGGCCCCCTGGGCCGGCGCCCTCGTCGTTTCCGCCGCCCTCGTCTACGTCTTCACCTACATCCGCCGCTACTACGGCGGCCGCCTCGCCCTCGACGTCCAGCACGACCTCCGCACGGAGATGTACGGCACGATCACCCGCCTCGACGGCCGCCGCCAGGACGACCTGTCCACGGGCCAGGTCGTCGGCCGCGCGACCAGCGACCTCCAGCTGATCCAGGGCCTGCTCTTCATGCTGCCGATGACCATCGGCAACTTCCTCCTCTTCCTGATCTCCCTCGTCGTCATGGCGTGGCTGTCGCTCCCCCTCACCCTCGTCGCCCTCGCCGTGGCACCCGCCCTGTGGTGGATCGCCGAACGCAGCCGCACCAAGCTCCACCCGGCCACCTGGTACGCCCAGGCCCAGGCCGCCGCCGTGGCGGGCGTCGTCGACGGCGCGGTCAGCGGCGTACGCGTCGTCAAGGGCTTCGGGCAAGAGGAGCAGGAAACCGGCAAACTCCGCGAAGTCGGCCGCCGCCTCTTCGCGGGCCGCCTCCGCACCATCCGCTTCAACTCCAGGTACACCCCCGCCCTGCAGGCCGTCCCCGCCCTCGGCCAGGTCGCGATGCTGGCGCTCGGCGGCTGGCTGGCGGTGCGCGGACACATCACGCTCGGTACGTTCGTCGCGTTCTCCGCGTACCTTGCCCAGCTGGTCGGCCCGGTCCGCATGCTCGCCATGGTCCTCACCGTCGGCCAGCAGGCGAGGGCCGGCACCGAGCGCGTCCTGGAGCTGATCGACACCGAGCCGACGCTCACCGGCGGCACCAAGACCCTCCCCGCCGACGCGCCCGCGACGGTCGAGTTCGACGACGTGTCGTTCGGGTACGACGACGGGCACCCCGTCCTCCAAGGCCTCTCCTTCGAGATCCGTCCCGGCGAGACCCTCGCCGTCGTCGGCGCGTCCGGCTCCGGCAAGTCGACCGTCTCCCTCCTCCTCCCGCGCTTCTACGACGTGACCCGGGGCGCCGTCCTCATCGGCGGCCAGGACGTCCGCGAACTGACCTTCGATTCCCTCCGCGCCGCGATCGGGCTCGTCCCCGAGGATTCGTTCCTCTTCTCCGACACCGTCCGCAGCAACATCGCGTACGGCCGCCCCGACGCCACCGACGAGCAGATCGAGACGGCCGCCCGCACCGCCCAGGCGGACCGTTTCATCGCCGGATTGCCCGACGGCTACGACACCAAGGTCGGCGAACACGGCCTGACCCTCTCCGGCGGTCAGCGCCAGCGCATCGCCCTCGCCCGCGCGATCCTCACCGACCCCCGCCTCCTCGTCCTCGACGACGCGACCTCCGCCGTGGACGCCCGCGTCGAACACGAGATCCACGAGGCGCTCGGCCACGTCATGGCGGGCCGCACGACCCTCCTCATCGCCCACCGCCGCTCCACCCTCGGCCTCGCCGACCGCATCGCCGTCCTCGACGAGGGCCGCCTCGCCGACATCGGCACCCACGAGGAGCTGGAACGCCGCTCCGCCCTGTACCGCCGCCTGCTCACCGACCCCGACGAGCTGGGCGGTGTCTCGCCCGGCCACGTCCAGCCGTCGCAGCCCGTCGAGGACATGTCGATACGGGACGAACTGGACGCCGAGTTCGACGCCGAGCGCGGCATCACCCCCCGGCTGTGGACCGGCGACCGGGAGCCCAGGGACACCGCCTTCGACGGCACCCCCGCCACCCCCGAACTCCTCGCCCAGGTCGAGGCGCTGCCCCCGGCGACCGACACTCCCGGCATCGACGAGGCCCGCGCGGTCGCCCCGGAGGACTCCTACGGCCTGAAACGCCTCCTGCGCGGCTTCGGCCTGCCCCTCCTCGTCAGCCTGGCCCTGGTCGCGACCGACGCCGGCATGGGCCTGCTGCTGCCCGTCCTGATCCGGAACGGCATCGACGACGGCGTCTCCCAGGCGGCCCTCGGCGGGGTCTGGGCCGCCTCCGTCCTCGCCCTCCTCTCGGTGATTGCCCAGTGGGCGGCCCAGGTCGGCGAGATGCGCATGACCGGCCGTACCGGCGAACGCGTCCTCTACTCGCTCCGCCTGAAGATCTTCGCCCAGCTCCAGCGCCTCGGACTCGACTACTACGAGCGGGAGTTGACGGGCCGGATCATGACCCGGATGACGACCGACGTCGACGCCCTTTCGACGTTCCTCCAGACCGGTCTGGTCACGGCCTTCGTCTCCGTCGTCACCTTCTTCGGCATCATGGTCGCCCTCGTCGTGATCGACGTACAGCTCGCGCTCGTCGTCTTCGCGACGCTCCCGCCGCTGATCGTCTGCACGGTCTTCTTCCGCCGGGCGAGTGTGAAGGCGTACGAACTCGCCCGTGAGCGGGTGGCCGTGGTCAACGCGGACCTCCAGGAGTCGGTGGCCGGGCTGCGGATCGTGCAGGCGTTCCGCCGCGAGCGCGACAGCGGCGAGCGGTTCGCGGCCGGCAGCGACAGCTACCGCGAGGCGCGCGTCCACGGCCAGTGGCTGATCTCGATCTACTTCCCGTTCGTGCAGTTCCTGTCGATGGTGGCCGCCGCGGCCGTCCTGATCGTGGGCGCGCACCGGGTCGACGCGGGCACCCTCACCACCGGCGCCCTGGTCGCGTACCTCCTCTACATCGACCTGTTCTTCGCCCCCGTCCAGCAGCTCTCCCAGGTCTTCGACGGCTACCAGCAGGCCACCGTCTCCCTGGGCCGTATCCAGGAACTCCTCCAGGAGCCCACCTCCACGAAGGCCGCGGCCGAGCCCCTGGAGGTCCTCTCCCTGCGTGGCGACATCACCTTCGAGGGCGTGGACTTCGCCTACGGGTCCGCCGACGACGCGGAGGAGGCCCTGAGCGGGGTCTCGTTGACCATCCCCTCAGGGCAGACCGTCGCCTTCGTCGGCGAGACCGGCGCCGGCAAGTCCACCCTCGTCAAACTCGTCGCCCGCTTCTACGACCCCACCGGCGGCCGGGTCACCGTCGACGGCACGGACCTGCGCGACCTCGACATCACGTCGTACCGCCACCGCCTGGGCGTCGTCCCGCAGGAGGCGTACCTCTTCCAGGGCACGATCAGGGACGCCATCGCCTACGGCCGCCCCGACGCCACCGACGCGGAGGTGGAGGCCGCCGCCCGTGCCGTCGGCGCCCACGACATGATCGCCACCCTCGACGGCGGCTACCTCCACGAGGTCACCGAACGCGGCCGCAACCTGTCGGCCGGCCAGCGCCAGCTGATCGCCCTGGCCCGCGCCGAACTGGTCGACCCCGACATCCTGCTCCTCGACGAGGCGACCGCGGCCCTGGACCTGGCCACGGAAGCCCAGGTCAACCAGGCGACGGACCGCCTCGTCGGCCGCCGCACCACCCTCGTCGTGGCCCACCGCCTGACCACCGCCGCCCGCGCCGACCGCGTCGTCGTCATGGCCGACGGCCGGGTGGCGGAGGACGGCACCCACGACGAACTCCTGGCCCGGGACGGACGGTACGCGGAGCTGTGGCGGACGTTCGTGGGAGAGCCGGCCCTGAAGCCGTAGGAACCGCGGGCACAAGCCGTAGGAACCGTAGCCACGCAACCGCAGGCCCCACCTCCTGCGTCCGTACATCAGTACGGGCCGTGTGGCGGGAGGGGCAACAGTGAGCAGGGCAGCGAGGGGAGCGATGCGCCGGCCGACGGCGCTCGCGCTGGCCGTACTGACGACGGCGGGGCTGCTGACGCTGGCCGGACCGACGGCAAGCGCCGAGGCCGCCACCCCGTCCTGCTCCGGCCGCAAGGTACGGACCCTGACCTTCGACGCCGGCACTGTGCGGGTGTACCGCAAGGGCACCCGGTATGTCTGCGCCGTGCTCGTGCCCAAGAAGCGGCCCGGGAAGAAGACCCCCAAGGCGATCCTCCATATGCGGCCGTGGCGCGGCGAGTGGGTGCGCAACGCCAACCACCTCGCCGGCCCCGTGACCGTCCACGCGGGCCGACGCTGCGTATGGATCCACGCACGGGTCGGCAAGAAGGAGTACGACTCCGGCTGGATCCTCCGCTGAGCGTGAGCGTGAGCCTGATCCCTGATCGAACCGCCGCCCCACACAGGGTTTTCCCTATCTCCCCCTGAAACAGCGCCAGTTGACCCGTCCTCCCCTGGTGTCCCACCAGCACGCTCGGATAGCTTCCGGCGCATAGCTGCCGCACAGGGGAGAAACGTATGCGCAAAGCACTCACATGGGTGCTGTCGCTCGTGGTGCTCATAGGCACGTTGAGCACGGCGGGAGCGGCCACCGCCGCTGAGCCGGAGACCGGCGACATCAAGGACCGCCTGCTCGCGATACCGGGCGTGAGCCTGATCGAGGAGAAGCCGTACCCCGGATACCGCTTCTTCGTCCTGAACTTCACCCAGCCGATCGACCACCGGCGCCCGTCGAAGGGCACCTTCCAGCAGCGCATCACCATGCTGCACAAGGACACGGCACGCCCGACGGTCTTCTTCACCAGCGGCTACAACGTCTCGACGACACCGCGCCGCAGCGAGCCGACCCAGATCGTGGACGGCAACCAGATCTCGATGGAGTACCGCTTCTTCACTCCGTCCCGCCCCGACCCGGCGAACTGGTCCAAGCTGGACATCTGGCAGGCGGCCAGCGACCAGCACCGCATCTTCAAGGCGTTCAAGAAGATCTACGACAAGAAGTGGGTCTCCACCGGCGGCTCCAAGGGCGGCATGACCGCCACCTACTACGAGCGCTTCTACCCCAGGGACATGGACGGCGTCGTCGCCTACGTCGCCCCCAACGACGTGGTGAACAAGGAGGACTCGGCCTACGACCGGTTCTTCGCAAACGTCGGCACCAAGGAGTGCCGCGACCGGCTGAACGCGGTGCAGCGCGAGGCGCTGGTGCGCCGGGAGCCGCTGAAGAAGAAGTACGCGGAGTTCGCCGCCGCCGAGGGCCTCACCTTCAACACCGTCGGCAGCCTGGACAAGGCGTACGAGGCGGTCGTCCTCGACTACGTGTGGGGCTTCTGGCAGTACAACCAGCTGGCGAACTGCGGCGACGACGCCCTGATCCCGAAGGACGCCAAGAAGGCCACGGACGACGAGATCTGGACGTCCATCGACACGATCGGCGGCTTCTCCTCGTACGCCGACCAGGGCCTGGAGCCGTACACGCCGTACTACTACCAGGCGGGCACCCAGCTGGGCGCGCCGGCGATCGTCTTCCCGCACATCGAGAAGAAGTACATCCGCTACGGCTACCAGCCGCCGCGGAACTTCGTGCCGCGGGACATCACGATGAAGTTCCAGCCGCACGCCATGCGCGACGTCGACACCTGGGTCCGCAACAACGCCCACCGCATGCTCTTCGTGTACGGCGAGAACGACCCGTGGGGCGCCGAGCCGTTCCACCTGGGCAAGAAGGCCCGTGACTCGTACATCTTCACGGCCCCCGGCGCCAACCACGGCGCCAACGTCTCCCGACTCGTCGACTCCGACAAGGCGCTGGCCACGGCCCGCATCCTGGAGTGGGCGGGCGTCGCCTCCGCCACGGTCCAGGACGACCCGAGCAAGGCGAAGCCCTTGGCGAAGTACGACTCCAAGCTCGACAAGCGGGACATCGAGAAGGAGCTGACGCTCCGGCCGTGACCGGCTTGATCCGTAACTTGCCTGATCTGTACGGAAGCTGAGCCCCCGGTGCCGTGGTGACACGGCACCGGGGGCTCACCCCTCCCCGCTGTCCCCGCTGTCCCCGCTGTCCCCGCTGTCCTCGGTGTCCTCGGTGTCCTCGGTGTCCAAGCTCACCCAACCCGCCTTCGAGGACGGGACGTAGACGATGCCGCCCGCCACCATCGGCTCGGTGTCCAGGCCGGAGTCCATGCCGCTGCCGTCCTCCAGGGTCGGCACGCTGTGCCGGTAGAGCAGCTTGCCGGTGCGGGAGTCGAAGACGGCGACGCCACGGGTGTTGGCGACGTAGACGCGGTCGCCGGCCTGGACGGGCGGTGCGTCGGCCGGGCCCCGGCCGGGCATGGGGCGGCGCCACAGCTCGGTCCGCTCGACCGTGTCGACGGCCACCAGTTCGCCGCCCGTCTGGTTGGGGGCCACGAACAGCACCCGGCCGGGCGTCACCGACAGCTCGGGCGCCCCGACCTGACCGCCGCCCAGGGTCGCGTCGACCTCGGTGCGCACGCCCTTGGCGCCGGCCGCGAGTTTCTGGCTCAACAGGGTGCTCTCCGCGCCGTCCTGGTTCACCGCGATGCAGTACAGCCGGGTCGCGCCGTCCTCCTTCAGCAGCGCCTGGCTGCCGGGTTCGCACGGCGCGGACAGCTTGAACTCGGCGACCTCCTTGCCGCTGCCGGTGTCGACGACCGTGTCGAAGTCCTCGCCGAGCCCGTCGCCGCCGACGCCGGTGAACACATGGAGCCGGTCGCCGACGACCCGCAGCGCGGGCGGATGCCCGGTGCCGGCTTGGGGGTTGGTGCGCGCCTGCGCCGACCAGGCCTCCCGGCCCGTACGGGCGTCGACGGCCAGGACCAGGCCGCCGTGGTCGACCACGTAGACCCGTTCGCTGTCGGCGATGAGCCGCTGGGTGAGCAACGCCATCGCGTAGCGCCACTTCACCTTGCCGTCGGCGAGCGAGAGACCGATGAGGCGGTCGCCGATGTTGACGATCGCGGTGTCGCCGACGACGACCGGGGTGTTCTGGCCGTACGCCGATGCCTCGTCGGTCCGCCACAGCTCCTTGCCGGTCGCGGCGTCGATCCGGACCGTGCGGTCGCCGACGCAGACCAGGGACGACTCGGCGTACACGCAGTCGCTGTTCTGGAGGTTGTACTGCCACTGCCGCCAGCCGTCCGGGCGCCGCTCGGGGCTGTCGTGGTACGTGAACGTGAAGCCGCCCGAGCCGGACTGCGTGCTCGCGTACGCGGCGGACCCTTCCGGCTGGGTGACGGCGCGTGCGCTCTGGCCGGGCTGCGCGCTCGGGCCCCCGCCGGCATCCGCGCCACTCCCGCCCCCGCCGTTGTCCTGGCCGCCACGCAGCCCGTACAGCAGTCCGCCCGACAGCGTGGCGATCGCCACCACCGCGGCGGCCACGGCGAGGACGAGCCGCCGGCGCCGCCGGGGCGGGGGAGTGGCGGCGGAGCCGGCGTCCGTGACCACGGGGGTCACGGACGGCCGCGCCGGGGAGCGGGGCGCCGACGAGCGCAGCACCACGGTGTCCGGGGAGTCGGGGACGGCCGGGTAGGACGTGCTCTGCAGCAGGACGAGCAGCTCGTCCGCGTCCGGGCGCTCGTCCGGCTCCTTGGCCAGACAGCGCTCGACCACCGGCAGCAGCCAGTCGGGCACCCCCTCCAGGTCCGGGGGCTCGTGGACAAGCTGGTACGCCACCGCGTACACGTCCGTGGCGTCGAACGGCACATGCCCGCTCGCCGCGTACGTCAGCACCGAGCCCAGCGAGAAGATGTCGCTGCGCGGCCCGACGTCCTTCTGGGCGCGGATCTGCTCCGGCGACATGAACGGCGGGGTGCCCACCGTGACCCCCGTACCCGTGGGCATGTCGGCGTCGGCGGCACGCACGATGCCGAAGTCGATGACCCGGGGTCCGTCGGCGGCGAGCAGGACGTTGGCCGGCTTGAGATCGCGGTGCACTATGCCGGCGCGATGGATGTCACGCAGCGCCTCGGCGAGACCGGTGCCGAGCCGGTACAGCTCCGCGGCGCCCAGTTGGGGCCCCAGCTTGATGCGCTGGTCCAGCGGCTGCCCCGGCACGTAGAGGGTGGCCATCCAGGGCGGGTCGGCGTCCGGGTCGGCGTCCACGACCGGCGCGGTGAACGCCCCGCTGACTTGCCGGGCGGCGGTGACCTCACGCCGGAAACGGCGCCGGAAGTCGGGCTGGTGGGCGAGATTGCCCCGGATCACCTTGAGGGCGACCTGGCGGCCCGAGGGGGAGGTGCCGAGATAGACGTGGCCCATTCCGCCGGAGCCGAGAAGGGAGTCGATGCGGTAACCGGGAATCTCCGGCAACTCCTCCTTGCCCGGAGCGCCTTGAGCATCCTGGGCCATCGTCCCCCCACCGTCGTTGCCGTCGCCGTCGTACGGACCGTGAGCGGATGATATCGATCCGGTACGGCGAGCACGGAGGGGTGTTCGGCCAGAATGGTGCTTGACCCGGAACTCGGCAGTGGCCGAACTCGGCAGTGGTCGTTCGGAATTCAGACGGGCACGGCGCAACCCACCGGCTTGCCGCCGCCCAACCGGACATACAGATCGGTCGAGTCGGGACACTGCGGCTTCGTCTCGACCGCCGCCGTGACCTGGTACTCCGGGGCGCGCTCGCCCGTGCCGTCGCAGGCGGTCTCGCGGACCTCGCCGCGTCCGGCGCTGTAGACGCAGTCGCCGACGATGGTGCGGGGGCCGCCTCCGCCGCCGGGATCGCCCGGGTGCGGCGGCTCAAGATTGCGCATACAGGCGTAGCCCTGGGGCACCGAGCCGTCGCCGTCCTCGTCCCCGCCGCCGGAGGGCCTGGACTCGCTGATGTGGAGGACGAAGTCGGTGGTCGCCGGGCAGGGCGGCCCCTGCGCGACCCGCCCGTCGTGCCGGGCCACGACCCGGGCGGCGGCGCTCTCACCGGCGCACGGCACCTCCGTGAAGCCGGTCGTCCCGAACGAACTGCACTCGTCGATCCCGAGGAACACCGTCCCGTAACCGGCCGTCCGGGTGGGCGCGGTGGTGGTCGTCCGCTCCTCGGGCTCCTCACCCGCACCGCCGTTCAGCGCCTGGCACCCCGAGAGCAGCGCGACGGCCAGTGCCACGCTCCCCGAGATCCCCGACAGCTTCGTACGCACCCCTCGCATGGCCACCCCCCGACACACCCCCGTCCAGCGTGACCCGCCCTCGGGGGCCACGCCACACGTATCGTGCGCTTTGCGCATGTTAGTGGGGTTACGCCGGGTGTGCGGCGTAGGCCTCATACGTCAGCCCGTGCCCGATCGGATACAGCACCTGCTTGGAGTGCTCTCCTCCCTTCGCAGGCTCAGGAAGGAGATTCCCAACCAGCCCGGCCGAAGCCGACGACAAGGGGCCGCCACCGGCGCTGTCGGAGGGGGGGCGCGCCGGTGGCGGCGTGCTGCCGGCCGCAGGCGGCGGAGAGGGTTGGTCAGCGATCGCAGCCAGCAGCGAAGCCGACGGTCCGCTCTGCGGAGACTCACCCGGCAGCATGGCCGTTGGACGAGGCGGGGTGAGTTCGGGTTCCCGGGGCGGGGGGAATTCCGGAAGTCGGTACGGATGGGGTGTGGGGTGCGCGGGAGAGCTCGGGGGGCGGGGGTGAGTTGGCGGCCGCGGGTGGTTCGTGGTTGCTCGCGCAGTTCCCCGCGCCCCTAAAAGAACTGGGGGCGCCCCCTGGCTTTCAAGGGGCGCGGGGAACTGCGCGACCAGCCCCCACTCACCCGCACCCGCCGAACAACCGACCCTCCCGAGCTCTTTCGCGGGGGTCGAAGGGGCGCAGCCCCTGGGGGAAGGGACGGGTAGGGGCGGCGGGGGCGAGGAGAACTCACCATTCCTGAACGCGTCGCGCCGCCGCCGGCCGAACCGGCGGTTCGAAGAGTGACCCCGGCGTGTCGTCCGGATGGGGCAACGGCGCATCCGGCCGGTCGGCCTGCCGAAGCCGACCCCGCGACCGCGCAACCGGAGCCGGAGCCACGGCCACAGGCTGATTCCGCTCCACTTCACCCAGCACGAGCATCGGATCGAACATCACCACGACCCCCGCCAGCAACAGAAAGATCACCGGCCCGATCAGCATCGGCAGCAGAATCGACAACGGCGACTCCCCGGTCAACTCCCCGCCACCCTTCGTGCCATGCAGATGTACCCCCACCGCGGCCATCCCGGTGTAATGCATCCCGGACACCGCGACCCCCATGACAAGACTGGCGCCCAGGCTGGTCAGGAAGCCCCGGATCGACACCGCCGCCCACAACGCCGCGGTCGCGGCCACGATGGCGATGACGATGGACAGCGCGACGACGCTGATGTCGTACTGGATGTAGCCGTTCATCCGGATGGCCGCCATGCCCAGGTAGTGCATGGCGGCCACACCGAGCCCGGTGACACTGCCGGCGGCACACAGCGTGGCCGTGCTGACACCGCGATACCCCACGGCGAAGACCCCGATGCCGACGACGGAGATCGCCACGACGAGGCTGAGCACGGTCAGGCCGACGTCGTAGTGGATCCGGCTCTCCTTCACCCGGAAGCCGATCATGGCGATGAAGTGCATCGTCCAGATGCCGCAGCCGATCGAGGCCGCGCCTAACGCGAGCCAACCGGGTTTCCAGGACTGTGCGTTGTAGACGGACCTGACCACGCAGCGCAGTCCGAGCGCCGCGCCGAGGCAGGCCATGATGTAGGCGGCCACCGGGGTGACCGCACCGTAGCTGAAGTCGTCGACCGTGCCTTGCATATGCCAAATCCCCCCGAGACCGGACTAGTTGGGGCCGTTGTGCGGGGGGTAAGTCTGGTACAGGGGTGCGCCGGTGCGCTCCGTTTTCCAAGAGTTTGCTGTTGGTATCTGTCCGGCTGCTGATCGACTTTGTGTGACTGGGGGTTGATTCGTCGTCAAAATCCTTGCCCAGCTTGATAATTCAAGCTCAGGTCATGGTTTTACGCCGCGTCAGTCCTATGCCGCGTCGTTCAGCAACCGCCCGAGGTGCTCCCGCCCGGCCCCCAGCAGCCCGGGCAGCGGCGCCGCCCCCTCGTACCACCGCTTCTCGTACTCCCAGCAGAGCCAGCCGTCCCAGTCCTTGCGGGAGAGGAGTTCGACGCACTCGGCGAGGGGGAGCACGCCCGCGCCGAGCGGCAGCGGGGTCGTGTCGTCGGCGGAGGCGATGTCCTTGACCTGGACGTAGCCGAGGAAGGGGGCGAGGGCGGCGTAGGACTCGGAGGGCTGCTCGCCGCCGAGCCAGGTGTGCATCACGTCCCAGAGCGAGCCGACGTTGCGGTGGCCGACCTGGCCGAGGATGCGGATCGCGTCGGCGCCGGTGCGGTGCGAGTCATGGGTCTCCAGCAGGATCCGTACGCCGTGGTCGGCCGCCTCCTCCGCCGCCGTACCGAGCCGCCGGGCGGCGACGGCGTCGGCCTCCCTTGGGCGCTGCCCGCCGTCGAGGTCGGCGCCGGGGAAGACCCGGATGAAGGGCGCGCCCAAGTCCCGTGCCAGGTCGAGCAGGTGCCGGATCTCGTCCAGTACCGGTCCGTCGTCGCCGGGCGCCGCGACCCGCGCGTATCCGGCGAGCCCCAGGATCTCCACCCCCGCCGCCTTGAACTCGGCGGCCGCGTCGGCCCGTTCGGCGGCGTCGATGCCCGGATGCACCGGCTCCTCGGGGTGGGCGCGCAACTCGACGCCGTGATAGCCGTGCGTGACGGCGAGCCGTACGACGTCGGAGATGGGGAGACCGGAGACACCGAGGGTGGAGAAGGCGAGTTTCATGCCTTCGGACCCTACTCGGCATCCCCTGTCATTCCACCGTCCGTCGTGCCGGGGAGGCCCGGCCGCCGGTCCCGGCCCACCGCATCCACGCCGAACGAAAGTTCGTCCACAGGGCCAGCTCGCGGTAGCCGGCCTCGCGGGCGAAGTCGGCGACGGCCGCCACGAGCCGGTCGCCGATGCGCGGCCCCCGCCGCGTCCGGCTCGACGAACAGCGGCCGCAGCCGCGCGGCCCCCGCCGCGTCCGGCTCGACGAACAGCGGCCGCAGCCGCGCGGCCCCCGGCGCGGCGTCCCGTACGCACATCACGCACCCCGCCGGCCGTCCGTCCGGCTCGGCGATCCGCACCCGCTCCAGCAGCGGATCACGGTCCTCGGCGAACTCCGCGACGATCCGCGCCACCAGCCCCTCGTACTCCGCGGGGGCGCCGCCCGTCGCCCGGGATCGCGCGGACCTCGCCCATGGCCTCGGTGAGCCGAGAACGGTCGGCGGCCGGCACGGCCGCGTCTCCCGCGCCGATGACGGAATCGAGCATGGTGCGCGACGCCTCCAGGTCTTCGATGGCGTGGGTGATCCGCTCCCGCGCCCGACGCAGGTAGGCGACCAGCTCCGAGCACACCGGGACCAGGCGCTCGTCCTCCTCGCGGACCCACGGCAGCACCTTCGCGATCGTCTGCGTGGTCAGTCCGGCGGTGAGAAGCGTCCGGACGTGGCGGACCGTCTCGACGTCCTGCTCGCCGTACACCCGGTAGCCGCTGGGCAGCCGCTCGGGTGTCAGCAGCCCCTGCTCCTCGTAGTAGCGCAGCAGTCGCTCGCTGACCCCGGTGCGTCGCACCATCTCGCCGATGCGCATGGATCCGCCTCTCGCCGACTTGACTCTCACACCGATGTCAGACTTTGGCGTTCCGGCATGGCACCGAGTTCCGCGATTTCCGCGGCGCTGTTCCGGCCCACAAGGAGAGTCCCCGTCATGCTCGCTGTGCAGATCGACGTCCACGGAGGTCCGGAGGTGCTCTCGGTCCGGGAGATCGCCGAGCCGGTGCCCGGCCCGGGAGAAGTGCTGGTCCGGACGGTCGCGAGCAGCCTCAACCCGGTGGACTGGAAGACCCGCGCCTGGGACGTGGGCCCGGAGTTCCCGATGACGCTGGGCTGGGACCTGGCCGGCATCGTCGTCGCGAGTTCGTCCGCCGAGTTCGCCGTGGGCGACCGGGTGATCGCCATGTCCGCGCAGATGGCCACGGGACGCGGCACCTGGGCGCAGCTGGTCGCCTTGCCGGAACACCTCGTGACCCACGCGCCCACCACGCTGAGCCTCGCGGAGGCGGCCACGCTGCCGCTGGCCGGGACCACCGCCGTGCAGGCCCTCGCCAAGCTGGAGTTGAGCAGCCGCAGCCGCCTCCTGGTCACCGGGGCGGCGGGTGCGGTGGGCGCCCTGGCGGTCCAGCTTGCGCGACGGGCCGGAAGCGACCGTCGACGGGCTGGTGTCCCGGCCTGAACACGTCGAAGAAGTAAGGGAGTTGGGCGCCGAGTCCGTGGTGGCCCTCCCCGCGGACCTGCCCGAGGAGACGTACGACGCGGTACTCGACACCGCGGGCGTGGACGTCTCCCCGGCGCTCGCCGGGGGAGGGCTCTACGTCTCGATCGCCGACGAGCCCCTGCCCGCCGTACCCGGTGCCACCAAGAGCTATGTACAGGAGAGCAAGAAGGACCTCGCCGAGCTGGTGGAGCTGGTTGACGCCGGTCGGCTGCGGGTACGCGTGGCGGAACACCACCCGGTGACGGCGGTACGCACGGCCCACGAGCGCTTCGAGGCGGGGGCCTGGGTGGCAAGGTCGTCCTCCTCTTCTGACCTGCTCTTCTGGCCTGCTCTTCTGGCCTTCGCGGGCCTGACCTTCGGGGACCCTAGACGTCCCGTGGTTCCAGCGGCTTCGTCGCCGGCCCCTGGAGGATGTTCCCGTCCGGGTCGAAGCGGGAGCCGTGGCAGGGGCATTCCCAGGTGCGTTCGGTGGGGTTGAAGGCGACGAGGCAGCCGAGGTGGGTGCAGCGGGCGGAGACGGCGTGGAGGGTGCCGTTGTCGTCGCGGTGGACCGCGCAGTGGTGGCCGCCCGCACGGACGATCGCGCCGTCCCCCGGGGCGATGGCGTCGACGGAGGTGTCGGAGGCCGGGGAGAGCCGGTCGCCGACGAAGTGGCGGGCGACCTGGGCCTGGTGCTTGAGGAAGCTCGGTGCCTCCCGTACGGCGCTGAGCACCCGGCGCGGATCGTACAGATCGCTCCACGGCGCCTTGTGCCCGGTGATCTGCTCGGCGAGGAGCCGGCCCGCCATGATGCCGCCGCTCATGCCCCAGCCCCCGAACCCGGTCGCCACCCACGTGTGCCGGCTGCCCGGGTGGAAGGGGCCGACGAGCGGTACGGAGTCGGTGGAGTCGTTGTCCTGGGTGGCCCAGCGGTGGGTGAAGTCGAGCGGGCCGAAGCGTTCGACGGCCCAGTCGGCGAGACGCTCGAACCGTTCGCCGACGTCGTCGCCCGTGCCCGGCATGAAGTGCTCCCCGGTGACCACGAGCAGCCGCCGCCCGTCCGCGTACGGGGCGGTGCGCAGTGAGCGGGTGCGCTGTTCGGGGGTGATGTACATGCCGTGCGGGTCGGCACCGGCCGGGCTCGGGTCGGCCTCTGCCGGGATCGGCGCGGTGAGCACGAGTTCGCGGCGCGGGGAGAGCCGGGTGAAGAGCAGCGCCCGGTCGAACACCGGGTAGTGCGTGGCGACGACGATGTCCCCGGCGGTCACCGTGAACCCCGCCTCGGTCGTCAGCCGACATGGCGTGCCCTCCTTGAGGCGCGTGACCCGCGTCCGCTCATGGACGAGGGCGCCGCCCTGCCGGACCAGATCGTCGACGAGCGCCAGCAGGTACTTACGCGGATGGAACTGCGCCTGCCCCGTCACCCGCACCGCCCCCGCCACCGGGAACGGCAGCCCCGTCTCCGCCCCCGTGACGTACTCGGCGGGCAGCCCGGCCTCCCGGGCGGCCGCCGCCTCCGCCCTCAACTCCTCGACACGCCCCTCGTCCTCGGCGTACGTGAAGGCCGCCGCCTCCTCCCAGTCGCACATGATCCCCAGCTCCTCCACCAGCGCGGCGGCATGCCGGATCGCCTCCGTCTGCGAGCGCGCGTACAGCTCCGTGGCCTCAGGGCCCCGGGTCCGCCGCAGCCGCTCGTAGACGAGCGTGTGCAGGGCGGTGAGCTTGGCGGTCGTGTGCCCGGTGACCCCGGCGGCGACCCGCCCCGCCTCCAGCAACGCCACCCGCCGCCCCCTCCGGGCCAGCTCCCACGCGGTGCTGATCCCCGCGATCCCGGCCCCGACGACGGCGACATCGACGATGAGATCGCCGTCGAGCGCCGGGTACGGGCTGTGCTGCGGCGCGGTCTCGATCCAGTACGACTTCTGCTTCATGGCTCTCCCTCACCTGGGCGGCACCTGGGCGGCATGGACGGCATGGGCGACTGAGCACGGCGCCGGTGGCTGGTGTCGCACCACGGCTGGATCCGGCTGCGGCGACAGGTGCACAGGGCCACCCGGAAGCGGTCCGACGACACGGTCGTACCGTCTTCCAGCGTGACCTCGACCGGCCCCTCGACCAGCAGCGGGCCGGGGCGCTGGACGGTGATACGACGGCGCTCGGCCTGGGCAGCGGTGATACGACGGCGCTCAGTGGTTTCAGTGCTTTCAGCGGTTTCAGCGGTTTCAGCGGTTTCAGCGGCTTCCGCGGGGACGTTCGGCACGGATGATCACCAGCTCTTCTTTCTCGTCACCGCCGCGGTCCAGGAGTCCCCGGCCGCGCAGCCAGTCGTCCCGCGACCGCAGGACGGGCCCGAAGGCGACGCGACGGCGGTCCACGACGTCCGTACGGAGCCCCGCGGCCCGCAGTTGCGCGAGCGTCCGTTCCTCGTCGCTGAGGGTGGACTGGACCAGGAGCAGCACCCCGCCGGGCCGGAGCAGGGCGGGCGAGTCCCGGCAGAGGCGGTCCAGTACGAGACGGCCGTCCCGCCCGGCGTCCCACGCCCGCGCGACACCCCGGGCGGGGCGGCCGTCGGTACTGCGCGAGCCTGGCACGGGCATGTACGGCGGATTGGACAGGATCAGGTCGAAGGACCGGTCGGCCACCGGGTCCAGCAGGTTCCCCCGTACGACACTCAGCGGCAGCCGCGTCAGCACGGCGTTGACCCTGGTGTTGAGGACCGCCCGCCAGGAGATGTCGACGGCCGTGACCCGGGCGCCACGCCGTGCCGCCGCCAGCGCGACGGCCCCGGTCCCCGTGCCGACGTCCAGCACGTCGGCCCGCGGGGCGAGCGGCTCCCGCCCCAGGGCGGTGACCAGGAGGTCGGTGTCGTCCTGAGGGGCGTAGACGCCGGGCAGGGAGAGCGGCAGGGTCACGGGCAGGTGCCTCCAGGTCCGTCAGACAGTCGTGGTCGAGGTGAGCGGCGTACGCAGCGACGACCTGCCGTCCCGCCACGCCCCGAGGAGCCGGGCGGCGAGCGCGTCCTCCAGATACGACGTGGCGTCCACGCCGAACGCCACGTCCGCGTCGAGATGCGGCTCCTGCTCCAGCAGCCCGCTCACCACCTCCTGCCGTACGACCTGCTCGTGTACGGCGTCGGCCTCGACATGCTCGTCGTAGAAGTGCGCGGCGGCCGCCCCGGCCCCCGTCCGCCGCATCGCGGTGGCGAGCCGGCGGGAGGCGGGGGAGGAGGTGATCTCGACGGTCGCGAAGTGTCCGACCAGGGCGCCGCGCAGGGCGCGGTGGAGGCCGAGGAGGGACATCAGGTTCACCAGCGCGAGCGCCTCGGCGCCGGCGGCGTCCACGTAGCGGCCGTAGGCCGGGTCGAGGCCCAGGTCGGTCATGAGGTCGGCGAAGAGGCGCGCGTGTACGCGGTCGGCCCGGCCGCCGCCGAACTCGTCGTACTCCACCGCGGCCATCCCCGCCTTCGCCCGCCCCCACAGCCGGGGCAGCACCCACGCGTGCGGGTCGGCTTCCTTCAGGTGGTAGAGCGAGCGCTGGGCGGCGTACTCACGGATCTGCCACAGCTCGCCCTCGTCCGCCAGGAAGTGACTGACACCGGTTCCCTCCCCCTCCGGGGGCTCCACGAGCAGCTCGTCCAGCGCCTCCTCGGCGCCCTTGTGCCGCGTCGCGACCGCCCGCAGTTCTTCGAGGAAAGGCCACTCCAGGGCCGCCCGCAGCCGCAGCAGTTCCGGATCCCACTCCCGGTCGTCGTCGACGCCCGCGAACCCCCGGTAGTGCAGCTCGTAGCAGAGATACAGCGCCAGCTGCAGATCGTCCCCGAACGGATCGCCCCCCGCGACCGCCCGCTCACCGGGCAGCGGCCCGGCCCCCCGCAACCCCTCGACAACGGCACCGGAAACCCCACCCCTGCCCTCAGGCAGCGGCGGCCCGCCGACCCGCGACCGAACAGCCATGCGCACCGAGTACCCGCGATCCGGCCACCCTCACCCGACGCCCACCCTCACCCGACGCCCGCCCTGACCCGACGCCCGCCCTGACCCGACGCCCGCCCGCCGCGATGCCTGCCTGCTCCGATGCCCGCCCGCCCTGACGCCCGCCCGCCGCGATGGCCGACCGCCCCGGTGATGGCGGCCACGGCCACCGGGCGGTGCGGCGATGTGGCCACGCGGCCATGCGGCCATGGCCACGGGGATGCGGTTACTGGCCGCGGCCATGCGTACATGCGGCCACGGCCACCCAGTCCCGCGGCGATGCGACCAACGCGGCCACGGCCACACGGTCCCGCGGCCACTGGCCACGGTCATACGGCCATCGGCCATCGGCCATATGAAGGGGGCTCCCGCGATCACGGGAGCCCCCTTCCACCAGTCACGCCGGACGCGGTCAGGTGCGGTCGCGCTTCACGGAGCGCTTCGTTTCCTGCGCACGCTCCTGCGCCTTGCCCTTCGTCTTCTTGGCCTCGCCGCGAGCCTGTTCGAGCTTGCCCTCGACCTGCTGCTCGCGGTCACCGGTGACCTTGCCGGTCATCTCCTTGGCCTTGCCCTTGATCTTGTCCGCACGGCCCTTGTCGGCCATGGCTCCTCCTTGGGTGGGGTGGCTACTCGGCCAACGTAAGACGGACCCGGTGAGGGCGCGCGCTGGAGCGTCACGGTACGTGAGCGGGGCTTCGCCCGGCCCAGTCCGCCTTGCTCAGTCGCTCTTGGTGAACGTCAAGCGCTCCACCTGGCCGGGCTGGAACCCGCCTTGGTACTCCTTGCCGTTGACGACGAGGCGGACGGCACCGGGGTCGCCGAGGACGAGGTCGATGCGCTCCTCGTCCGTGAAGGTCTTGGTCTCGCCCTCGTTGAGCAAACCGTCGTAGAGCAGCTCGCCGTCGACGTCCTTGGCCGAGACCCAACTCCGTTCGTTCTCGGCGCTGACCACCACCGTGACCCTGTCCTTGGGCGCGTCGGAGATCTCGCCGGTCGGAGCGCCGGTCTCCGAAGGGGGCGACGACGCCTGCGGGGTCTTGGACGGGGAGGGGGTGTCGGACGGCGAGGCGGAGGGAGTGCCGGCGCGGTTGTCGTTCTGCGTGAGGTAGACCCCGCCGCCGATCAGCGCAGCCGCCACGCCGGCGGCCACGAGGGCCATGACGAAGGCGCGCCCAGGTGAACGCCCGGCACGGCCGGAGGCGTCCGCGGTGACTGGGCCCGCCTCAGGACGGTCTCCGGCGCCCCGTTCCCGGGACCCCAACGGCATGGTCGGTACGGGCGGCTCCGCGGGGGTGGCCACGGTGGGCGCGTCCGGTGCCGGGCCGGGTACGAGTTGGTCCAAGAGCCTCTCGGGGGTGGGCCGCCCGGCCGGGTCCTTGGCCAGACACTCGGCGACCAGGGGGCGCAAGTCCTGCGGTACGGCGGACATATCGGCGGGCTCGTGCACCGAGCGGTACATCAGCCCCATGGGTGTGCCCTCGCCGAACGCACTGCCGCCGGCCGCCGCGACCAGGACCGCGCCGAGCGCGAACACATCGGCGGCGCCGGTGACTTCGAGGCCCTGCGCCTGCTCCGGGGCGAGGAAACCGGGGGTGCCGAAGGCCGCCCCGGTGGAGGTGATCCGGGTGGACTCCACAGCCCGCGCGATACCGAAGTCGAGGACCCGGGGGCCGTCCTCGGCCATGATGATGTTCCCGGGTTTCAGGTCCCGGTGGACGAGGCCACAGGAGTGGATGGCCTGCAACGCCTCCGCCAGCGCGGCCCCCAGCAGCCTCAACCGCCGCTCGTCCATGGGTCCTTGCTCCTCAAGGAGCCCGGACAGGGTGGGGCCGGGGATGTACGCCGTGGCCAGCCAGGGCGCCTCCGCCTCCGGGTCGGCGTCCACCACCGGAGCCGTGTGGAAACCGCCGACTCTGCGGGCGGCATCCACCTCCGCACGGAACCGTTCCCGAAAGTGCCGGTCGGCGGCCAGCTCCGGACGAGCCACCTTGACGGCCACGGCCCGCCCACCCCGGGACCGAGCCAGATAGACCGTCCCCATGCCACCGGCACCCAACCGCCGCTCGACGGCATAGCCACCGATCCGCTCCGGCATCCCCGTCTCACCCACGCGCTGCACGTCCCCTCGCCGCGACATCGCGCACCAGTATGGCCGCTCGCGCGGGAGTTGGGCTGGCGGGCCGAGGCACCCCGGCCGATGGCATGGGTCGCAGAGCGCCAGTCCGACTTGTTCGTCACCTTGAAGCTCAGAGCGACTGCCCGTGGCAGGGGATCAGCCGAGCGGCACCGTGGCATAGGTGTCCCACTCGTACATCTGGTTGTCGCGGTGGATGATGATCAACTCGGCTGTGGCGATGCGAACGTGAGCAGCTGTTGTCTTCAACTCGGACAGGACCCACGCGATCGGCTCGGCGGGTCCGTCACCCGGAGCTGTAGGCCACCGACACGTGCGGGGTGAAGCCCTCGGCCGTCTCCGGTACCTGACCTGGTCCGAACACGTCCCCGATCGCCGCCCGGATCGCGGTCCTGACCTCCCGGACGGGTCCGTCGGGGTGGACGTGGAGCAGCACGGCCTCGGGGTCGATGACTTCCGGCCCGATCCGGAGACCGAAGGCGGGCACGTCCGCGAGCCGCCGCCGGGCGGCGTCGGCCACGGCCCGTACGTCTGTCTCCTCGACCTCGCCGACGAAGCCGATGCCCTGCATGGTCAGGTGCAGCCATCGGTCGGGGATGGGCGTGAGGACCTCTCCGAGCGAGGCGAGCGCGGACCGGTACTCGGCCGCGAGGCGGTGCACGTCCTCCTGCCCCTCGAAGGTCAGATGCCAGGTATGGAACCGGCGCCCGACGCTCCAACCGGGCCGCCACCACCAGTGGTTCCGCATGGTCTCGGGGTGAGTCGTCATGGCTGCGGATCACATCAGGCGCTGCGCAGGTCAAGCACCATGACGTCGTACAACGGGGCGTCGGGGAAAGGAAGTTTCTCCCCGGCGTGCTCGTAACCCCAGCTCTCATACAGGGCGCGAAGACGCGGACGCTCCCCACGCACCAGCAGCTCTGCCCGCTCTTCCTGTCGGTGGCTCATCAAGTCGTCGTGCATCACACGGGAGATGCCGCGCTTGCGCCACTTCTCGCGGAGCATGTTCTCGCACAGTTTGAAGGTGGAGGCGTCATCGCGGGCTGTGAAGCCGTAGGTGAACCCGGCCACCTCACTGTCGACTTCGGCGATGACACAGCCCCAGCCCCCGGCCGACACGTGGCCCTCCAGTCGCTCTTCGAAGCGTCCCATGGAGAAGAAGGGATTGGTGGCGATGTCCTCCGCGTACACGTCGGCGTACACGTCCAGGATGGTCCCGCGGATCTCGGCCAACCGCTCGCCGGTGTAGTAGCTGGTCGTCAGGAGATCTACGGTCATGTGGCCACCGCCTCGTATCGTTCGGAGAAGTCCACGGCGCCAGGCACACCGCGTTCGATCAGGTCGTCACGCAACTGCCGCATGCGCATGCTGATCCGAGGGCTGCGTACGTCTGGAAGCAGGGTGAGCGCGTGATGCCCGGCGGCCAGGGCTTCTTCCAGCTCCCCGGCTCCCGCCAAGGCCCGTCCGAGTCGCACATGTGCGGCGAGCCGATTACGGCGCAACGGGCTCGACTCCACGATGTCGAGGGATAACCGGGAGGTATCCAGGGCCTTGCCGTACTGGCGCAGGTCCATGAAGCACAAGGCTGCCGTGGCGGACACCTCGCCGAAGTTGTAGAACGTGAGCCATCGCTGCGGCTCACCGGGTTCCTGGTCGAACTCCTGCTCAGCCCGCAGCAGCGAACGCCCGCACCGTCCGGCCTCGCCCTGGATGGCGTGCCCCTGGGCAACTCTGGTGTGAAGCAGAGACGACAACTGCCCGTCGCGACGGCCCCTCGTCTCCTCCAACGCCGCACGGGCGATCGACACGGCTTCGCCACCGTGCCCCTGTTGCCATGCCTGGTGCGACATCGACGACCAGATCCGTGCCTGGAGGAGTTTGTCCCGACCCAAGAGCGCGTAACGCAGCCCGGCATCCCACCAGCGGAGGGCCTTGCCCTGCTGCCCGGCGTCGAACGCGAACCATCCCGCGCTGGTGGCCATTTCTCCGAGTGCCTTGTACAGGCGCTCCTGGACTTTTTCTCCGTACGTGCAGCGATGGGCGGCGTCTTCGACGTACGCGATGTATCGCCCGGCGATGTCCGAGAGGTGGCTTCCCCCGTGGATGTCGTCGATCTGGTGCAGTTTGACGCCGGTGGCCTGGATACGGCCGACGTCGGACATACCTAGCCGCCCCGACTCCGGGAGCGGAGGCAGAGTGAGCAGACTTCCGGTGAGTCCGAGGATGAACTGACGGCGTTGCACGGGCGGTTCCTGGGGAGGCGCGGTAGGTGTTGCCCGCACGGTAACTCCGGGACTGCGCCCGACGGGAGCCCTGAACCCGAGGTCTCCCGCGGGACGACCGAATACGTTCTCCAGCGGAACACGGGTGCGCAGGTGCGGCCAGGACACTTCGCCCTTGAGCCAGCGGCGGACGTGCCGTGCGGTGCAGTTGCCGGGCACGCCGGTCCGTCGTTCTTCGGCGTCGTTCACGGCCTCCGCCAAGCCCTCCTGCGTCAATCCGTACTCGCGCATCAGCCGACGCAACGTGAGATTCGGCTGCGGTTGGTCGGGCATCAGCTCTCTCCCGTGAGGGACCAGGAAATCCGAGGTAATACACCGTAGTCACATGATGACCGACTGTGAGAGGTAAGGGGAAATGTCCCCCGCCAGTGAAGTGTTCGGCTCCCCAAACGACCTGTTCCTCAGGGCGGTTGGCACGTGACGGTGGTTCTCCGCAACAAGTGTCGAACCCCGGCGCCGCTGTCACGGCCCGGGGCGTGGCCGACCTGATCGGAGCAGATCGACAATGCACCTTGTATCACGTGCGCTCAAGAGGGCGAGAGCCCTCCTGCGCGGCCCGCGGATTCCCAGCCACAGGGACTGTGTGGGAGTGGCACCGGAGCCTGGCCCGTATCCGACTGGGGCCTGCCCGTCACCGGGGATGTGGGGCTCGATCCTCGCGCTGGCGCGTCATCGCCGGGCCCCGCACCTGTGGCCGACCACCGTGCCGCCCGTTCTCGTGTACGACCCCACTGGCATCGACAGCATGCTCGTACGGGCGTACCTCCTGCCGGAGGACGAACGGAGTCGCCTCCTGGCCTCGCCGCTGCGGGAGGTCCGGTGACGATGGCCACGCCCCTCGATGAGTACGAAGAGGCCGAGGATAGGTACATCGCGGCAGCCACCGGACGCGCGCTCGCCGTGGAGCACTGGCTGCTGTCGGCGGCCGACGACAGCAGCTGGGCCCGGAGCGAATGGCGGGAGTCCGGTGTCGCGCTCCTGCGATGCGGGACGCTCTTCGGCGTGATCCGGATCTCCGGCGAGGTCGTCCGTGCGGCGGCTGGGACGGAAGACCCGTACGGGGTGGATGCCTTCCTCGCGCGGGCGATGCTCGGCGGGCCGGTGTTCACGGACACGGTCACTCGCCGCTACTACGTCATGGTGTCTCCCAGCACGGGCAGCCGCTCCGAGTGGACCAGGAGGTCGGACAAGGACGCCGAGTACCTGGGCCGAAGCCACTACCTCGGCGTACCGAGCGTGCACGCGACGAGCCCCGACGGCCCTCGGGCGTACTGGTGCGTCCCCATGGCCGGCGCGGGCGAACTCGCCTCCGCCGAGGCGGTGTCGCAGCTGCTGTCCGTCGGTCGGTACCGGTTGGCTTGTACGGAAGAGGCAAGCTGTTGAGCGACAACCAACGCACCCCACTGGATGCCCAGACCATCCGGGAGTCATACGAGACAGGCTTCGACGTGTGGGGCGTCAACTTGGTGAAGGGGGCGTCGGGACTGGCCGAGCTCCGACTGCTCCTGACCGGGCATCTGCAACTGCTCGTGCCGGAGGTCACCGACGTGGTGGCGCGTATGCGCGGCTTCACCCGGTCAGTCGGCATCCACTGCCTCGCCCAGGCACACCAGATCCTGGACGACGCCAAGGAAAGGAGTCCGGCCGAGGAACGGTTCCTCGTCCACGACCTGGCCGTCAACGCCCGGGCGCTCCTCGCTCTCTACGAGATGCCCGGCCCGCGCGGGATGCCTGTCGGTCGGGAGGAGATCGAGCAGACCGTACGGCGGAAGGGGTGCGGCGCCTGCTCCCGGCCCATCAAGAAGGGCGAACCCCAAAAGCGGGCATATCTGCCAGGCAGACCGGCCAGTGCCTTGAAGGGCTCTCTGCACACCGACAACTGCGACACGCTCGCCAGTGCCAATACCCGTCACAGACAACCGCACACCGCCTCCTGATACACGCCCCACGCAGCGCACCCTGATCCGCCGCCCTGTCACCGGTGCCCCAGAACCCGGAGCCGGGGCGGTGGGCATCCCGCACCGCGGTCGCGTCGCGGAGATCCGCTACGGCGACGCGGACCTCCACGCACTGGACCTGGCAGGCATACACCTGATCGACGGAGTTACTGCTGGGTGGCGCTGCCACGGGCAGTGGTCGGCGGGAACACCGTTGTCGTTGAGGAACTCGGAGGCCTGTAGCCCGCGGCGAGCCGGCCCGCGTGGTTCAGTCGTCGGTGTCTTCCGAGGCATTTCGCTCGGGGTTGACGGTGCGCCAGTACCGGGCGACGAGCTGTGAGGTAAAAGGGTTCATTCGTTCCCGCCCCTCGCGCCTCGCTGCCTCTGGCAAGTCCTTGCAGCCGTCGGCGCGGAGTTGGGATGGAGGTTCACTGGGACCTGCTGAACGGTACTCCCAGGAGATCTTTCCGCAGCATGGGAAGCGGAAGATCTCCGCGTAGCCTTCGGCCGCCCCGGTGTGCGAGACGAAAACTGCCTCCTCGGGATGCCAGCGGTGGTGTGTATACAGAATCGATTGCAGGAGCATGAGCTCCTGCTGCATCTCCTTTGCCACGCCCCAGTGGTTGCTTTCAGGCAGCCGCTCTCGGAGCTTGATCTCGGCTTCGAGGAACGGCCTCAGAATTTCGATGAGTTCGTGATATCGAGCCTGCTCGATCGCCGCAAGCGTCGCTCTCTCGTCCTCGGCACCTCTGCTCTCGGCGAGAAATTCGAGGAGTATGTCGGGGTGGCGTGGAGCGGATGACGGGCGTCGCGCGGCCCATGCTTCTGCTTCGCGGAGCTCGACTCCCCGCAGCAAGCGGTCGGCGGGCCTCCCTGACGCGTCCCAGCGTCGTGCAGCCGCGCTCAGTAGTGCTGCCGTGCGGAACCACCGCACGTCAGTGTGAATGGACGTCACCAGTTCTTGGAGCGATGCGGTGAGCCGGTCGCTGTCCGGGGTTGCGAAGGAGATCTTGATGTTGAGTGTGGACAGGCGCGGTGGGGCCGTGTCGAAATCGATCGGTCGCCACAAGACGGGGATGATGCGCTTTCCCAGGCCTTGCGCGAATGCGATCTCCTCATCGCATACACGTGACCTTGCGGAGTCGGGGGAGACGACGAAGACGATGACCTCAGCCGCGGTGATCATTTCTTCCAGACGGGTCCACCAGGCATCCTCGGCCGATATGCCAGTCGTGACCGAGTTCGGATCTTCGGTCGACCGGTCGTAGTCCACGAGGAGGCCGCGATCGCGCAGGCCCTGCGCAAGCCAACTGAGAAATTCCGCGTCCTTGCG
Organism: Streptomyces capitiformicae; assembly: GCF_002214185.1. NCBI lineage: Bacteria > Bacillati > Actinomycetota > Actinomycetes > Kitasatosporales > Streptomycetaceae > Streptomyces > Streptomyces capitiformicae. The sequence continues at coordinate 7,849,266 of NZ_CP022161.1, forward strand.
CGAGTACGACACAAAAACCCGTGTCCGGGTGTCCACGGCCCGTTGATCCATCTCGCCCCCCTCGCCCCCCTCGCCCCTCACACCCCTCGGCCCCCTCACCCCACCCGAGGCCCCCCCGAAGACCCCCGCACCATCAGCTCCCCCCGAACCGTGGCGATCCCCCCGGGCGGCGCCTCCTCCCGCCCCATGGCGATCCGCCCGGCCCGCGCCCCCGCCTCCGACAACGGCAACCGCACCGTCGTGAGCGAAGGCACCGCGTCGATACTGAACGGCAGGTCGTCGAACCCGGCGACGGACACGTCGTCCGGGATGCGCAGCCCCGAGTCCCGCAGTGCCGCGCACGCCCCCAGCGCGACCGTGTCGTTCGCGGCCACGACGGCCGTGAGCGTCGGGTCCCGCCGCAGCAGCTCCAGCGTGGCCTCGTACCCCGAGAGCCGGTCGTAACGGCCGTACACCGTCCAGCGCGGGTCCTCCTCGATGCCGTGCGCGGCCAGGGCGGCCCGGTGGCCCTCCAGGCGGTGGCGGGTGGTCGTCCGTTCCTCCGGTCCCGCGATGTACCCGAGCCGCCGGTGGCCAAGGCCGATGAGGTGCTCGGTGAGTTCCCGGCCGCCACCGCGGTTGTCGAAGGTGATCGCGATGGCCTCGGGCACGGGCGGCCGCCCGCAGAGCACCACCCGGGTCCCCGCCTCGGCGAGCCTGCGCAGCTTGTTGCCGACAGCCGCCCCGTGCGCCGGGTCCTCCACGGCCCCACCGGTCAGGACGACCGCGGCCGCCCGCTGCCGCTGGAGCAGCGTGAGATAGGTCAGCTCGCGCTCCGGAGAGCCCCCGGTGTTGCACACCACGGCGAGCCGCTCCCCGCCCGCACGCCCGCCCGGCCCGCCGATCTCGGACTGGATCGCGCTCGCCATGATCCCGAAGAAGGGGTCGGCGATGTCGTTCACCAGGATGCCGACCAGGTCGGAGGTGGCGGCCGCGAGGGCGCTCGCGGGGCCGTTCAGGACGTAGTCCAGCTCGTCCACGGCCTTCAGCACCCGCTCACGCGTGGACGCGGCCACCGGATAGTTGCCGTTGAGTACCCGGGAGACGGTCGCGGGCGACACCTGCGCACGGGCCGCCACGTCCGCCAGGGTCACTGTCATCGTTTCCTCTTCCTCCGGTCGCGCGTCTCGTTCGGGTTGTCGGGGAACCATACGGCCGCGATCACCGTTCGCCTCCTCGAACAACTCGACCCGCCTGCGGTCTTGTCCGGACCGCTGCTCAGAGGCTAGCTTCTCATCAGATAGAAAGCGCTTGCTGTCACGCTCACCTCTTCGACGGGTTCTCCGGGCGTACGCGGCGCGGACGCGTACGCCCCCAACGCACGCTCGAACGAATTTACGAATGAAGGGATCGGCTGTGACACGCAGGACCGTACGGATCGCCATGAACGGCGTGACCGGGCGCATGGGCTACCGCCAGCACCTCGTCCGCTCCATCCTCGCCATCCGCGAACAGGGCGGCCTCGACCTCGGCGACGGCACCGTGCTGTGGCCCGAGCCGATCCTCGTCGGCCGCCGCGAGCACGCCCTGAAGGCGATCGCCGAGCAGCACGGCCTGGAGCACTGGGCGACGGACGTGGACACGGTCCTCGCCGACGACTCCGTCGAGATCTACTTCGACGCCCAGGTCACCTCGGCCCGCGAGGAGGCCATCAAGAAGGCCATCGCCGCGGGCAAGCACATCTACACGGAGAAGCCGACGGCCACGGGACTGGAGGGTGCACTGGAGCTGGCCCGGCTGGCTGCCGCCGCCGGCATCAAGCACGGCGTCGTCCAGGACAAGCTCTTCCTCCCCGGCCTGCTCAAGCTGAAGCGCCTCATTGACGGCGGCTTCTTCGGCCGTATCCTCTCCATCCGCGGCGAGTTCGGCTACTGGGTCTTCGAGGGCGACTGGCAGGAGGCTCAGCGCCCCTCCTGGAACTACCGCGCCGAGGACGGCGGCGGCATCGTCGTCGACATGTTCCCGCACTGGGAGTATGTGCTCCACGAGCTCTTCGGCCGCGTGAAGTCCGTCCAGGCCCTCACCGCCACCCACATCCCGCAGCGCTGGGACGAGCAGGACAAGCCCTACGACGCCACGGCCGACGACGCCGCGTACGGCATCTTCGAGCTCGACGGCGGCGCCATCGCCCAGATCAACTCCTCCTGGGCCGTCCGCGTCAACCGTGACGAGCTGGTCGAGTTCCAGGTCGACGGCACGGAGGGCTCGGCGGTGGCGGGCCTGCGGAACTGCCGAGTCCAGCACCGCAGCGCCACCCCCAAGCCGGTGTGGAACCCCGACATCCCCGCCACCTACTCCTTCCGCGACCAGTGGCAGGAGGTGCCGGACAACGCCGAGTTCGACAACGGCTTCAAGGCCCAGTGGGAGCTGTTCCTCAAGCACGTCTACGCCGACGCGCCCTACCACTGGGACCTGCTGGCCGGCGCCCGCGGCGTCCAGCTCGCCGAACTGGGCCTGAAGTCCTCGGCCGAGGGCCGCCGCCTCGACGTACCGGAGATCCAGCTGTGACGATCCAACTGCCGGGTGCGGACGGGGTGTTGAAGGCATACAGCCCGCGTACCGAACCCCTGGCGCTGACGACCGGCGCCCCCTTCACCTCCCGTACCGTCTTCTCGGCGGCGCACGTCGTCGCCGACCCCTTCGCGGACGTGTCCCCCGACTCGCCCGCCGCCGTCGACTGGGACGCCACCCTCGCCTTCCGCCGCCACCTCTGGTCGCACGGCCTGGGTGTCGCCGAGGCGATGGACACCGCCCAGCGGGGCATGGGCCTCGACTGGGCGGGCGCGGCGGAACTGATCCGCCGCAGCGCGGCGGAGGCCAAGGCGGTCGGGGGCCTCATCGCGTGCGGCGTGGGCACCGACCAGCTGTCCGCCACCGAGATCGGCTATCCGTACAGCCTCGACGAGATCCGAACCGCTTACGAGGAGCAGCTCGCGCTGGTCGAGCAGGCGGGTTCCCAGGCCATCCTCATGGCCTCCCGGGCCCTGGCCGCCGTGGCCAAGAGTCCCGAGGACTATCTGGAGGTCTACGGCCACCTGTTGCGCCAGTCCGCCGAGCCGGTGATCCTGCACTGGCTGGGCCCGATGTTCGACCCGGCGCTGGAGGGCTACTGGGGCAGCACCGACCTCGATGCCGCCACCCACACCTTCCTGGAGGTCATCGCCGCGCACCCCGACAAGGTGGACGGCATCAAGGTCTCCCTGCTGGACGCACAGCGCGAGATCGACATCCGCCGCCGCCTCCCGCGGGGCGTGCGCTGTTACACCGGCGACGACTTCAACTACCCCGAGCTGATCGCGGGCGACGACCAGGGCTTCAGCCACGCCCTCCTCGGCATCTTCGACCCGCTGGGACCCCTGGCGGCCGAGGCCGTGCGGGTGCTGGACACCGGGAACACGGACGGCTTCCGCGAACTCCTCGACCCCACCGTCGAACTCTCCCGCCACCTCTTCCAGACCCCCACCCGCTTCTACAAGACGGGCGTGGTGTTCCTGGCGTGGCTCTCCGGCCACCAGGAGCACTTCGCGATGGTCGGCGGCCTGCAGTCGGCGCGCTCGCTGCCGCACTTCGCCCGCGCCTACGAACTGGCCGACGGCCTGGGCCTGTTCCCGGACCCGGCGTTGGCGGAGACCCGTATGAAGACCCTGCTGTCCCTGTACGGAGTGACCCAGTGAGCACGGAAGAGACGACGGGAGGCGCCCGCGACCTCTCCCGCTTCTCCATCAACCAGATGACGGTGAAGCAGCTGTCGATGCCCGAACTGGTCGCCGGTTGCGTCGAGTTGGGCATCCCGGGCGTGGGCCTGTGGCGTGAGCCGGTGGCGGCGTACGGCCTGGAGGCGACGGCCAGACTGATCCGCGACGCGGGCCTGACGGTCACGACCCTCTGCCGGGGCGGCTTCTTCACGGCCATCGACCCGGCGGAACGGGCGGCGGCCCTGGAGGACAACCGCCGGGCCATCGACGAGGCGGCGACGCTGGGCACGGACACGCTGGTCCTGGTCTCCGGCGGCCTCCCGGCGGGTTCGAAGGACCTGCACGGCGCGAGGGAGCGCATCGCCGACGCCCTCGCGGAGCTGGGCCCGTACGCCTTCGAACGGGGCGTACGGCTGGCCATCGAGCCCCTCCACCCCATGTTCGCCTCGGACCGCTGCGTGGTGTCCACCCTGGCCCAGGCCCTGGACCTCGCGGAACGCTTCCCGGCGGAGCAGGTGGGCGTCACGGTCGACACGTACCACATCTGGTGGGACGACAACGCCCCCGCCCAGATCGCGCGGGCGGGCGCTTCGGGCCGCATCCACACCTTCCAACTCGCCGACTGGATCACCCCGCTGCCCGAGGGCGTCCTGACCGGCCGAGGCCAGATCGGCGACGGTGCGATCGACATGCGCGAGTGGAAGGCCTACGTCGAGGCCGCCGGCTACACCGGCCCCATCGAGGTCGAACTCTTCAACGACGTCCTGTGGGCCCGCGACGGCCAAGAACTGCTCCGCGAGACGGCGGAACGGTTCGCGCAGCACGCGGCGTAGCTCGCGGCCCTGGCCGCCGCGGGCGGCGCGCTGGTGGTGGATGCGACGCCGCAGGGCAGCGGCCGAGTGGCCCGGTAGATCGGTGGCCCTCACTCCTGGCGAGCGGGAGCGCGTCAGGAGTGAGGGCCGTGCCGGCCGAGGGTCTCCACGGGGGTCGCGCCGGGGCGGGTCCACTGCGGCACGGGGCGGCTGGTCGGCCCCCAGGTGGCGTTCCCGTCCGCGTCCATGCGCCAGGACCAGCACGGGACGTCCCCCTCCGGCCAGCCCTCGGGCTTGTCCTCCCACGCCTCGCCACGGCCGTAGGGCGTCATGTCGAGCAGGCCGAGGGACCCGTTGACCCGCTCGGTGCCACGGCCCGTCGTGGAATAGGTGAGGAACGTGCGGTCGCCGTCGCGCAGGTAGGAGGTCATGTAACCCATGGGGCCGCCGACCGGCCCGTCCAGGTCGCGCACCGAGTACCAGGGCTGGGTGTAGCCCATGAACTCGACGAAGGCGGCCACCTCCTCCCACCGCCCCGTGGTCACGAAGGCGAACGAGACGCCGCGGGCGTTGAGGTAGACCGCGTCCTTCAGATGCCAGGCCGTGGTGGTGCAGCCCTCGCACTGCCCCTGGTGCGGCGCCCCGTCGTACCACATGTGCTTGTAGACCACGAGCTCGTCGCGCCCCTGAAACAGCTCCAGGAACGGAACCGGTCCGTCGGGTCCCACAACCTCCACCGTCCCGTCGAACTCCACCATCGGCAGCCGCCGACGGGCCGCGGCGATGGCATCGCCCTCGCGGGTGTGCGCCTTCTCCCGCACCAGCAGCTCATCACGGGCGGCCTGCCAGGTGGCCAGGTCGACAACGGGCGGGCGGCCGGGCAGCGCGGCGGTGGTCGGTTCATCCGGCGAGGTCGTCATGGTGTCCTCCGTGGTGTCTCGTACCGGTCACCGTCGTACGACGTCACGCGCGCCCTACGACAGCCTCCACTACAGACTCCCGCCCCGACCGAAACTCATCGCAGAGCGACACAGCCGCGCTCTCGGACTTGGCCGCAGGTGAGGACGGCCGCCGGTGACCGCGCCGCGCGGGCGGTCAGTAGTTCTCCCACTCGTCCAGCACGTACTCCAGCACGGCCGGGTCCATCAGCGTGCTCGGCCGTACGTCCTGGCGGCGGCGGTCCACGGGGAACACCGCGGCGGCCTTCAGGACCGCCTCGTCCAGGTAGCGCAGTCGCGGGGCGTCCGATGCCAGCCGCAGTGGTGGGGACGTACCGCCGCCCGGGGCGGCCAGGACGTAGCCCCAGTTGCCGAAGCTCGGTACGTCGACCTGGAACTGGGTGGTCGTGTAGCCCGCCGTCTCGATCGTCTCCGCGATCGACCAGTACGTCTTCGGCGCGAAGAACGGTGAACCGCTCTGCACCATCACCCTGCTCCGCGGGGTCAGGACCTGGCCGAGGAGGTGGTAGAACTCCACCGAGTACAGCTTGGCCAGCGCCGCCGTGTCCGGGTCGGGGAAGTCGATGACGACCGCGTCGTACCGCTGCCGGGTGCCGCGCAGCCAGTTGAAGGCGTCGGCGTTGACGACCTTGACCCTGGGGTCGTCCAGCGCCTTGTCGTTGAGGTCGCGCAGGGGCTGGAAGTCGCGCGCGAGCCCGGTCATCGCCGGGTCCAGTTCGACGAGAGTGACGTGCTGTACGTCGTCGTAGCGCAGCACCTCGCGCAGGGCCAGCCCGTCGCCGCCGCCCATGATCAGCACGTTGGTGCGGGAGCCCGCGAGCGTGGGGTGGACGAGGGACTCGTGGTAGCGGTACTCGTCGACCGAGCTGAACTGGAGGTCGCCGTTGAGGAAGAGTCTGATGTCCGGTTCGCCGGTGAAGGCGGTGGAGCGGGTGACGACGATCTCCTGGTACGACGTCGTCTCGGCGTGGACGATCGGGTCCCGGTACATCTGCTGGCGCGCGGTCACCTCCAGGTCGTCCGCGAGCGCGTACGTCGTACCGAGCACGGCGAGGACCGCCGTGACGCCGGCCAGCAGGGCGTTGCGGACCCAGCTCCGGATCTGCCGGCGGAAGATGAACACCACCACGAGGACACCGGCTACCGCGTTGACCGCGCCGACCACCAGCGTGCCCTTCAGCTGGCCGAACGTCGGCAGGAGCCACAGCGGGAAGCCCAGGCCGCCGATCAGCGCTCCGATGTAGTCGACGGCGAACATGTCGGCGACCGCGCTGCCCGCCTCCTGCCGCCGGATCCGCTGGAGCAGGGTCATGAGCAGCGGGATCTCGGCGCCGATCAGCAGGCCGACGGCCACCGCGACCACGATCATCGCCGGGGTGTACAGCTGGAGCCAGGCGAACGCCGAGTACAGCACCAGCACCGACAGTCCGCCGACCAGCGCCAGCACGCCCTCGACGAGCGCGAACGCGCCCACCGCGCGGCGGCGCAGGGGTTTGGCGGCGAGGGAGCCGAGCCCCATGGCGAACACCATCACGGAGATCACCACGGAGGTCTGGAGCACCGAGTTGCCGATGAGGTAGCTGCCCAGCGCGGTGAGGGCCAGCTCGTACACGAGGCCGCAGGCCGCGCAGAGGAAGACGGCGAAGAGCAGCAGGAAACGAGCCCCCCGGGTGTGCCGGACGACCGGGGGGCGGGAGGGTGCCGCGGTGGTGTCGCGGCCTTGCAGACCGGTGCCGCTCATCGTGGGGGCGCCGTTACGAGATCGCCGCGCCGACCATGAACCCGGTACCCAGGTACATGCCGGCCTGGACCCAGGCGGCGGGGTGCGGACGGCCGTCCTGGTCGTCGAGGACGACCGCGCCCATCTGGCCCGGCGTGAACACGCCGATCACGATGCCGACGACGGTCATCACCAGCACCCCGGCCAGGCCGTACAGCAGCGTGCTGATCAGGCCGTGGCCGAGGCCCTGCTCGGACTCGCTCGCCTCGATGGCCTTCATGATGACCAGGCCCACAGCGACTGACTGGCTGCCCAGCAGGACGGCCGCGCCGCGGTTCCGGTCGGTCCATACCACGTGGTACAGCTTGCCCGGCGTGACGAGGTCGAGCGCGATGAAGCCGACGGCCATCACGACGAGGCCCACGACTCCGTAGAGCAGGGCCTGGCCGGTCGACTCGAAGATCTCGGTCACTGCGTTGCCTTTCTTGGGGGCGGGGTCGGGGCGTGATCAGGTGCTGTGCGGGAGGAACGTGGGACGCGTCGGGGGGTGATCCGGCCGGTCACCGGGCGTTACTTGCCCTCGCCGGGGCCGCCGCCGCGGAAGCTCGCGCTGTCCGGGTCCTGCCAGTAGGTGAGGTGCCGCTGGTGGCGGTGGTAGCCGTTGCGGTAGTCCTCGATCTCGATCAGGCTGCCGCTCCGGTACGGCGAGACGGTGACCATGTCGTCGCCGTAGCGCAGGAACTCCATGCTGTCGCCGGAGGCACGGTCCAGGGCCGTCCGCTCGGTGTGGATCGCCTGGGCGACCTCGCTCGGGGTGCTGTCCGAGTCGAGCCAGTCCGACCCGGTCGCGGTGTACGTCTTCCTGATCCACTCGCGCGGGACCGCGCCGTCGTCCCCGTCGCTGGAGCAGGCGGTGAGCAGGGTCGCGGCCAGCACGGCTGCCACCGCTGCGCGGACGAGTCGGGCGCTGTTCATCGGGCCTCCAGCCGGCTGTGCGTCGATACGATCCGACCGTTCTGCGGATACGTGTGCCAGGTGCGCCAGACGAGCCCGGCGCCGTACGGTCCCTCGACCATCTCGATGACCACCGCGGTGATCGCTTCCGGCGAGCCGGGGAAGACTCCGCACAGGCTGTGCTCGGTGTCGGTTGCCTGGTCGAGGACCTGTGCCACCTCGGCGCTGAACTCCTCAGGGCCCAGTCGGCGGGTGGTGGCGCCGAATTCGTAGACCCAGCCCGGCAGATGACGGGTGCAGGTCTCGGGCAGCCCCCTCACCGCGCCCTGCAGACAGGCCACCGTCTCCCGCACGGGACCGGCGAACACCTGGTGCGAGGCCCCGAGCAGCCGCAGCCGCACGTCCAGCCCGCCGAGCGACACCACACGCTCTGCCAGCGCCGGACGCTCCGTCAGGCTCAGCGAGAAGCAGAGTTGATCCGCATCCGTGTCCAGATAGGGGGCGTCCAGAGAAACGGCGTACACACGATCCCCCGGTCGTTTCCTGCCATGATCGGCGCCCGAGTATGACACATGTGTTCGTGGGACTTGAGGGCTGGGGAGGGACGGGGTGAAGAGCCCCCGCCCCTCAGGGGTCGGTCCGCGCCCTCACTGGGGCGCCGCGACGCCCACGTGACCGCGAGGGACACCCTCGACATGTGGCGCGCCGCCACCCACCACGGCCGGAGCCGGAAGGCACGGGACATCGTCCGCATCGCCTGGACCGACACGGTGGCAACTCTCCTGGCCTGAAGCACTGCCAGCGGCCCTCTGACACCCGGGCGGGCCCGGACGACGTGCGTCCGTCCGCCCACCTCTTGCTGTCACGTCATTGTGGCGGCCCGGTCCAGGACATTACCCGCCTGCGCGCCGGTACTACATTCCGCGATGATGTGGCGCAAGTAGCCCATGAACGCGACGAAGGCGGCCACCTCCTCCCACCGCCCCGTGGTTCGGATTCAGTGGGCCGGGACTTCGGTGGTGGCGCTTTGAGCGGGGACTGGCCCCAGGAGCAGGCCGCCGTTGACCTCGATGGTCTGGCCGGTGATCCAGCGGGCGTCGTCCGAGGCGAGGAAAGCCACGACATCGCCTATGTCGGCCGGCCTGCCGGGACGGGCGAGTGCGGTCATGGTGGCGACGTGCCGTGTGGCCTCGGCGCTGCGGAGCCAGTCGTTCATGTCGGTCTCGGTGATGCCTGGGGAGACGGTGTTGACCGTGATGCCGCGCGTTCCCACGGTATGGGCGAGTGATCGGCCGAAGACGTTGAGCGCGCCCTTGGTCATCGCGTACACGATTTCGGGCGTGGCGAACCAGGTCACGCCCGAGGAGATGTTGATGATGCGGCCGCCGTCGGGCATCAGGCGCAGCGCCCGCTGGGTGATGAACAACGGTGCCCGCACATTGATCGCAAACACACGCTCGTAGCTCTTCGGGGTCGCCGCATGGATGGAGGCGCCGTAGTCGATGACGGCGGCGTTGTTCACCAGGATGTCCAGGGGCCGGTCCTGGAGCTCGGTCTCCAGCGCCGCGAACAGGGTGTCCACGTCCCCGTCCACGCCCAGCTCGGCGCGTAGGGGAAAGGCCCGCCCGCCGGATCTGTGGATCGCCGCCACGGTCTTCCTTGCCGCGTCGTCGTTGGTGCCGTAGTGCACGGCGACGAGGGCCCCTTCGGCGGCGAGCCGTTGTGCGATGGATCGCCCGATTCCCCGGGAAGCTCCCGTCACCAATGCCGTCCTGCCGGCCAGGTCGGCCATTCCGCTTGCTTCCGTCGACACAGTCGGTGCTCCTCTCTGTTGCGTCGGGTACTTCAGCTTTGCGTCGGGTGCGTCAGCCGATCGGGCTCGGGTTGCCGGTGGCGGCGTCGGCTGTGAATGGGCCATCGATGACGATCGCTACGGCCTTGAACGGGCCGTCGGCCGAGAGGGCTTGATGTGTCTGGTACTGGCCGGCCTGGGCCGTGCCGGCGGCCAGCACGAGGGCGACCGCCGCTTCGCCGATCGCTGCCGGGATCTTGATGCGCACGGGAACTCCTGACTGATGCGTGATCCGGTATGGGTGAGGTCTCGACCACCACCCGCACAGCGATCCTCTGCCGTTCCAGCGGGGACAGCGAGCCTTTCGACTATCCTCGAAAGCTCGCACTGCCCAGGTGAGGAGCGGGAGTTGACCGGCGACACGCTGCAACTGGGGTCCCTGGAACAGGTGCGCGTCGGCGTGAGCCGTCATCCGGGCGCGACGCTCTTTTCCGTACTGAAGGACGTGTGGGGAGGCTGCCCGCAGGGTGTGCCACGGCCGTGGCGGCAGCTCATTCAGCAGAAGGCGACACCAGCCACCGCTGTCCCGGCGCTGCCGCTTTTCCGGTCGCGGGACTGCTGGGTGCCCGACTGTCTCGCCCTGACCCGCGACGTACACGCCGTCGACATGGATGCGCTCCTCGACGAACTGCACGACCTCGACCCTGACCGGCTCACGGCCGAAGTGACATCCCGGTTCCCCGACACCGGCATGCCGCCCCTGTGGCGGAGCGTTCTGAACGACTCCCAGGGCTTCGTGGCCGCCTACCAGAAGCTGGTGACCGCGGCCTGGGAAGTCTTCGCCCCGGTGTGGGCACAGGCGGACCGGCTCTTCGGCCGGGAGATGGAACGGATCGGCATCGCCGCGGTGACCGGCGGCCTGGCTCCGGTGCTGGCGGGCCTGGACTCCGTCGTCCACTACCAGGACGGCGCCCTGCGGTTACCGCACCCTGCTTCCGAGCCCCATACCCGGCTCGGCGACCGCACGCTCGTCCTGGTCCCCCTCGCCTCCGGTTTCGCCGCCGGGATGTACGGCATCGAAGGCGACGACCACATCTGGATCGGCTACCCCCTGCCTGGCCTCGCCGGCATCGTCACCCGCGTCCAGGCCGCCCAGCCCCCACCGGGGGATGCCCTGAACCTCGTGCTGGGCCCGGTCCGGGCGGCGATCCTGCGCCACCTGTCCCAGCCGCCGTCCGTCAGTGAACTGGCCCACGCCCTGCAACTCGGCGTCAGCACCGTCACCTACCACTGCGACCAACTCGCCGCCGCAGGGCTCCTCGACCGGCAACGCTACGGCCGCCAGGTCCGCCTGCACCGAACTCCCCGCGGCTCAGCCCTTCTCGAGCTGCTCACGAACCCCCTGCCGAACTGACCTCGCCTGTGTCATGTACTTGCCGCGGACCGGTGTTGCCCGGCGCGAGGTGCCGCAGAGACCGTGGGCTGCTCCGGCGTGACAGCCTGGCGCCGGCTGCGGGACCGGACCGAAGCGGGAGTTCGGCCGCGCCCGCACTCCGCCCTGCTCACCGTACTGCGCCGGGCAGATCACGCAACGCTTCAGCTCGACCCCGCTCGGCGCCCGCCTCGCCAGACACCTGGCCCTGAATCAGCTGCATGCCTGGGGCATCCCGCACGGCTCGGAGGCGTCGGAGAAGGCGGGTGTCGTCGTGGCGGAGCTGTCGGAGAAGGCGGGTGTCGTCGTGGCGGAGCTGTCGGCGAACGCGGTGACGCACGGCCGCGTCCCGGGCCGGGACTGCGAGTTACGCCTTTCCCTCCCCACCGGCCCACTCCGTATCGAGATCACCGACACCCGTGCCGAACGACTGCCGCCCGGCCCCGGCCCCGGCGCCGTACGCCCGGCCCGTCCCCTCGACGACTCGGGCCGCGGCCTGACCCCGTCGAAGTCGCTGACTACATGAGTGTCCCCGGGAGGGCCGGGGGAGGCGGCCCTCCCGGGGCCGGGGGAGGGGGGCTGTTACTTCGCGACCGTCAGCAAGTCCCGCTGGTCCTCCGGCAGTTCGACCCTGTCGGCGTAGAGCAGCGCGTGGGACGGGTCGAAGACCAGGGCCACCTCGCCCGACAGGCCACCGTTGCCGCTCAGGACCTGGACGACCTGGTCGCCGAGGCGGACGTCGTACTCGTAGCGGGAGCCGACGTAGGAGCTGGTGATGACCTGGGTGCTGAGTCTGTTCGCGCCGGCTGCCCCCTCCGCCGCCGTGACCTCCAAGCGCTCCGGGCGGACCGCCACCGTGACCGAGTCGTCGACCACGACCGGCCGTTCGCTGTCGACCCGCACGACGTCCCCGCTCGCGTCGAGGCGGACGCTGTGCCGGTTGCCGTCCTGCCCCACCACCTTGCCGGTCAGGAAGTTGCAGCGGCCCACGAAGGCGGCCACCGCGGGCGCGGCGGGGCGCTCGTAGATCTCGTGCGGCGTACCGATCTGGATCATGTTGCCGCCTTCCATCACCGCGATGCGGTCGCTGAGCGCCAACGCCTCCTCCTGGTCGTGCGTCACGTACACCGTCGTGATGCCCAACTCCTCCTGGAGCCGCTTCAGCCACGCCCGCGCCTGCTCGCGCAGCTTCGCGTCCAGGTTGGAGAGGGGTTCGTCCAGGAGCAGTACGGTCGGGGAGTAGACCAACGCCCGGGCCAGCGCCACTCGTTGCTGCTGGCCGCCCGAGAGCTGGTGCGGGTAGCGGGCGGACAACTCCGCGAGGCCCACCTTGTCGAGGGCGTCGTGGATCAGGGTCTTCTGCTTCTCCTTCGGCACCTTGCGGATGTTGAGCGGCAGCGCCAGGTTCTTCGCGATCGTCATGTGCGGCCAGAGCGCGTACGACTGGAAGACCATGCCGAGGTTGCGTTCCTCGGGAGGAAGGAAGACACCGGCGGACGCGTCCACGAACGGCCTGCCGCCCACCGCGATCGAGCCCTCCGTCGGGTGCTCAAGGCCCGCTATGCAGTTCAGCGTCGTCGACTTGCCGCAGCCGCTCGCGCCCAGCAGGGTGAAGAACTCGCCGTCCTTGATGGTGAAGGTGACATCGCGCAGGACGGAGTTGTCCCCGAACGTCTTGGCCAGGTTCTTGACGGTCACCTCAGGCATGGTGCTTTCCCTTCATGAGCAGTCCTGCGAGTGCGACGAAGACCGCGGTGATGGCGATCTGGAGGGTTGCCAGTGCGGCGACGGAACCGGCCCTGCCCTGCGTCCACAGGCTGAGCATGGTGGTGCCGAGGATGTTGTTGTCGGCCGAGCTGAGGAAGACGGCCGGGGAGTACTCCTTGAGCATGATCACGAAGGTGAGGACGAGGGCCCCGGCGAACGCCGGCGTGATCAGGGCCCGTAGGACCCGGAAGAAGGTCATGAGCCAGTCGGCGCCGGACACCCGGGCCGCGTTGTCCAGCTCCCCGCCGATCTGCATGATCGCCGGGGCGACCGAGCCGAACGCGCTGGGCAGGGCCCGCATGCCGAAGGCGATGATGACGGCGTAGATCGTGCCCTGGAGGACCGAGCCCATCCCGAAGGGCGCCAGTGCGAAGGCCCAGAAGAAGCCGATGCCGATGATGATGCCGGGCAGCGACTGGGGGATCAGGGCGAGATACTCCACCGCCCGGCCCCAGCGGAAGGTGGAGCGGCGGGCCACCATCACCGCGAACACGGCGAGCGCGCTGACGACCACCGAGCCGACGCCCGCCACGATCAGGCTGTTCCACAGCGACTGCACGTAGTTGTCGGAGTCGAAGACGAGCTCGTAGTTCTTCGTCGTGACCGTCTTGAACGGCGACTGGAGGGGGGTGAAGACGAGCGTGAAGGAGCGCATCACCAGGCCCGCGATCGGGACGAGGGCGCCGACGATCACGTAGAACCAGATGCAGGCGATGCTCACCCACTTCAGCCAGCCCAGATCCAGCTTGCGCGGGCGGGTCACCTTGCCGCGTACGGAGACGAAACGGGCCGCGTCCTTCAGGAGCTTCGCCTGTACGGCCACCAGGCTGAGCGTGACGACGAGGATGACCGTCGACGCCGCGCCCAGCATCGTGTAGTCGGGGTCCACCGACTGAAGTCCGTTGTGGTAGAGAAAGGTGGAGAAGACGTCGATGTTGACCGGCTGGCCGTACAGCAGCGGCACGCTCAGCGTCTCGATGGAGACGGAGAAGACGAGGATCGCGCTGTAGACGATCGGCGGGCGGAGGAGCGGGACGATCACCTGCGCCAGGATCCTGAACGGCCCGGCGCCGCAGACCTGGGCCGCCGACTCCAGTGAGGCGTCCGACTGCCTGAGCGCGTTGGCGCAGAAGACGTACGCGATCGGGGCGAGCGCCACGGCCTCGGTGAGGGCCATGCCGGGGATCGAGTACAGGTTCCACGGGACGCCGCCGAAGACCTGCTGCACCTTCACGCTGACGAACCCGGCCGGGCCGTACATGATGATCCAGCCGAAGCCCAGGATCAGCGACGAGATGAAGAACGGCCACTGCATCGCCAGCGCGATCAGCCGCCCGCCCGGCAGCTTCGTCCGTACGACCACGATGGCCATGGGGATGGCGATGGCCAGGCTCAGGATGGTCGTCAGGGACGCGAACAGCAGGGTGTTCAGGGCGACTTCACCGAAGCCGGCCTCGGTGAAGAGGTTGGTGTAGCCGCGGAGGGTGAAGGCGCCGCCCGCCTCGTAGAGCGGGCGGTTGCGGATGCTCTGGTAGAGGGTCGGGACGATCGGGGCCAGCACCAGCACGGCGAGGAACGCCAGTACCGCGTACTGGACGACCGTGTCCCGTCCGATGCCGAGGGGGCGGCGGTAACGCGGCGGCTTGAACGTCTGCGCGTGTGACTCGCCGGCCGGTGTGCGGGGCGGCTGGGTGAGGGTTGACATCTGCTCTGACTCCGATCGTCCCAAGTCCGTGGGGGAGGCTGCCTACTTACGGAGTCCGTCGAAGCGCTCCAGCCAGGCCGCGGCGTCGTTCTTCGCGATCGGCTCGTACTTGACGTGGATGATGTTCTCCTCACCGACCGCGTCGACGACTTCCTGGTAGGTGTGGAGCCCCTCGCCCTCGACGCCCTCGCGGTACGACGCCAGACCGCCTTCGGCGACGGCCCGCTGGCCCTCCTCCGACAGGGCGAAGTCCAGGAACAGCTTCGAGGTCGCCGGGTGCGGGGCCTCGGCGGCGATGCCGATGCCGCGCGGCAGGACGACGGTGCCGTCCTTCGGGAAGACGATCTTCACCAGGCCGGCGCTGTCCTCGACCACCGGGTACGCGGGCGAGGCGCTGATCAGGAAGCCGGCCGAGTACTCACCGGCGACGATCTTCTCCAGCTGGGTGCCGGAGGAGGTCTCCGGACGGGTCAGCGGGAGGATCTTCTCCAGGTCCTTCCACGCCTCCGGGTTGCCCTCGGTGAGCGCGTGCGTGACCGTGAAGCCGAAGGAGCCCTCCGGGTCGCGGACCGTCACCTTGTTCTTGTACTTGCCCTCGTCCGACGTCACGATCTTCGCGAAGTCCGTCAGGGTGGTCGGCGGGGTCTCCATCAGCGTGGTGTTGTACGCGATGGTCATCGGGTCCTGCGACATGGAGTACACGCTGGGGAGGAGTTCCGCGCTGTCGCCCAGCTCGGTCAGCTCCGGGGACTTGTACTCCAGGACCGTGCCCTTGCGACCGGAGAAGTCCGCCCACGCGGTGGCCGCGCTGGAGATGAGCACGTCCGCCGGGGAGGACCCGGCCGCGTTCTCCGAGAGGGTCTTCTGGAACAGTTCGTCGCTGTCGAGTTCGCTGACGGAGACGGTCTTGATGAAGTCGTACTTCTTCTTGAAGTCCCGGACGACCGGGGCCATGTTCTCGTCGCCGAGGTTGGAGTAGACGGTGAGCTCGCCGCCCTCCTTCTTCGCCGCCTCGATCAGGTCGGAGTAGTCCGCCGGGTAGTAGTCCGGCACCTGGCCCGCGGAGATCTTGTTCTCCGCGACCTTCGGCGCGTCGTCCCCACCGCCGCACGCGGCCAGGGTGCCGAGCGCGAGCGTCGCGGCGAGCGCGGTAATGCCGATGTGGCTGGATCTGGCCATGGTTCTCCTCCTGGCGCGTGCCTTCTGGCAGCTGTTGCCGGGAGGTTATGGACCCAGGTCAGGCCGGTAAATCCTTCAGCCGTCAGAGCTCTTACTGCTCGTATTGGTCGTTTTGTTAGTGACGCGAGTCACCCTCCTCGAGGGGGGGGAGTGGCTGGGAATGATCGCCGGGCGGCGGTGGGCCGGGCGCATGGGATCACCGTCGTAGGATCGACTGGTCTGAAGGGTTCCTCGACCTGAACGAATGGACCTCGACTTCCATGTATGTCAGCCGGATCCGAGTACAGGACATCAAGTCCTTCCACGGCCCCCGCGAGGTCGACCTGACGCTGACACGGCCTGACGGGAGTCATGCGGGGTGGACGGTGCTCGCGGGGCGCAACGGGTCGGGTAAGACGACGCTGCTGCGGGCGATGGCGCTGGCGCTGAGTGGGCCGGCGGTGGCGCGCAGTCTGGTGCCGGCATTCGCGGACTGGGTAACGCAGGGGCTCGCACTGGGACGGGTCGAGGTCGAGATCACCCGGGACGCGACATACGACCTCCCCGCAGGGAATTACGACCTCGGACGCCACCTCAAAGCTGGGCTTGTCTGGGAGGTGCCCCTCAATCGGGGGCTGCCTTCACTGCACTCCATCCAGTACGACGAGCCCTATATCGCCAGCCCTGTCCTGGGTCCCTGGGCGGACAATCCGGAGGGCTGGTTCTGCGCGGGGTACGGGGCGTTCCGGCGAATGGCAGGAGGTTCCGGCGAGGTGCAGCGGCTGATGCTGGCATCCGGGCCGGTGGCCAGACAGGCGACCCTTTTCCATGAGGACGCCTCACTGGCCGAAGGAGTCGCCTGGCTGATCGAGCAGCACCTGCGCGCCCTCGAACGCAAGACAGGCGCCCCCAGTCTGAAGGCATACGCACTGGCACTGTTGACAGACGGACTACTGCCGGACGGGTACCGGATCATGGACGTCGACTCCGACGGCTTGTGGGTCGAGCGTGATGGGAGCTACTTCCCGCTGCGGGCGATGAGCGATGGATTCCGGACCGTGGCGGCCCTCGTCGTCGACATTCTCAAGCAGCTGCACGACGTGTTCGGCGCCGGCCTCTGGGCGTCCGACCGTTGGGAGGCCAGAGGGAGATCGATTGCTCTCGTGACACCAGGCGTCGTGATCATCGACGAGATCGACGCCCACCTCCACGTCTCCTGGCAGCGCCGCATCGGCTCCTGGCTGACCTCCCACTTCCCCAACATCCAGTTCATCGTCACCACGCACAGCCCGTACATCTGCCAATCGGCCGACCCCGGCGGTCTGATCAGGCTCCCCGGAGTCGACGAGGAGCGGCCACCGGAGGTGGTCTCCGAAGCCCTCTACCAGCGCGTGGTCTACGGCAGCGGCGACGACGCCGCGCTCTCCGACCTGTTCGGCTTGGACTCCCCGTACTCGGAGCAGGCCGAACGCAAGAGGGGCGAACTGGTGGCCCTGGAGATGGACATCCTGCGCGGCCAGGCGGACGAAGAGACGGTCGAACGGCACCGGAGCCTGAAGCGGCTGCTCACCAGCTCATCGAGCGCCCGGCTGGACGAGACGGCCGCCCAGCTGAAGAGACTCGCCGACGAGGTGAGGGACGGGGACGGCGAGTGATCCGCCTGCACCGGGCGGCGTTACCGGCGGACACGGTGTCGCGCATGGACGCGTACACGGTCGCCATCGCCCGAGCCACCGAACGCGTGGTCAAGGCCCGCGAACTGTGGGGACACACGACCGTACGCAGAAACATCCGCCCCGACCTCATAGCCGCGCTGAGGGGGATGGCTCCCGGCTACGAACTCTGTATGTACTGCGGCAACAACGAGGCAATGGACATCGACCACTTCGAGCCGCTCTCCCTCGCCCCGCAGCGCACTTTCGACTGGCAGAACCACCTGTACGCGTGCTCGATGTGCAACAGCCACCACAAGAGGAACTCGTTCCCGTACGACGAGAACGGGCGCCCGCTGCTCATCGACCCGACCGTGCAGGAACCGCTGGAGCACCTCCATCTGGTCCTGGGAGCCGGCGAATACACGCATCGCACCCCGCAAGGAGAGGCCAGCATCAAGGTCTTCGGACTCAACCGGCGCTCACTGGTCCAGGGGCGTCTCCTCGCGTACTCGACGGCCAGGGACTCCCTCACCTTGTGGCGCATCCACACCGACAAGGGACAGTACGAGAACGCACGGGTCACTGTGCGCACAGCCTGGAACCGTCCCCTGGCCGATGTCCTCGCCTCGATGTTCCACCAGTCCGTACTTCCCGTCGCCGCGGCCTTGTTCGACGGCGAGGACGACGTACTCGGCCTCCTCCGCGATCCGGAGCTACGCGCGAGGTTCTTGGATCAAGAGTGACCGGACCGGTGGGCCCGGCCGTCACTCAACCCGAACCGAAAGTGCCGTCCTTGACGGCGCTGACGAACGCCGCCCAGCCGGGGGCGGAGAAGAGCAGCGCCGGGCCGGTGGCGGTCTTGCTGTCGCGGACGGGGACGCGGGCGTGGCCGTGGGCTACTTCGAGGCATTCGCCTTGGTCGCCGCCGCTGTAGCTGGACTTGTACCACCCGGTGAGGATGGACGAGTCGGAGACGCTCTGTTCACTGCTGACCATGCGCGTGTTCCTCTGCTGCTGCCCGAACGAGGGCCAGTGAATCCTCTCGCGACAACGCGTCGCTCAACGCGAGAGCGTAGGCCGTCTGGCTGGCAGTCACCAGCGCCGGATCATCCATCAAGTTGCCGGTGAGAAACCCTTCGGCGTACGCCACTGGGGCAGAGTCCTCAAAGCTCATGAGCGTGAGCAAACTCTGCTGAAGCGCGTGCGCCCCCACCTCGTACGGCAGTACATGCAGTCGCAGGCGCCCCGCCTCAGCCAAGTCCGCAACCCTGCCCAGCTGTTCTGCCATGACCTGGGAACCACCGACACGGCGCCGTAGTACGGACTCGTCGAGCAGGGTCCAGACGACCGGCTTCATGGGCCCGTCGAGAATGCGGGAACGCTTTGTTCGGATGACAACGGCTTCGTCAAGCTCCTCTGCCGTGTGGTTCGGCCGGTACGCACGGAACAGGGCGCGTGCGTAAGCCTCGGTCTGGAACACGCCAGGAATCAGCGTCAGTGCGAACTGCTGGATCAGCGTGGCCTGTTGTTCCAGCTCGGCCACGGCGGCGAAGTGATCGGTGTACTTCGACTCCAGGTACTCCAACCACCGTTCAAAGAACCCGTCCGTGCTCAGCGCCTGGTCGATCCGCCGCGCGTCATCCGGCTTCGGAAGCCGCCTGCCCGCCTCGTAATGGCTGAAAGGGGCGCCAGCCGGACGGTGGCTCGCTCAACCGATATGCAATCGCAGGGCACCACCGAGGCGCCCGCTATGAAGATCGGTGTCAAGGGGAAGATTCCCAAGAGTTGGCCGTCCGGAGTCCGTTACACCCGGGGCGGCAACATGCCTGGAACGAAGACTTTTGCCGAGCTCAAGGTGCTGCGCACGTACAACGAAACCGTCCATGCCAAGCCTGGCCAGGGGAGCCAGGGCGCCACAGATCTGATCGCCTCGATCTACCAGCCCTCCGTCACCATCACACCGCCACCCAACGTCACGCTCACCGGTGCTCTCAAGGGCGACCTGTTCTTCCTGCCGCCGCGCTGGGACGCCGCGAAGTACCTGGCGAACTCCAACGGCGGCGGCAACCCCGACAAGCGAGGCGCGGCCTCATTCGCCTACATCGGAACGCTGATCTACAGCACGAAGGCCGGCGCCGAGGAGCGCGCAGTGGCGCAGCACATCAAGACGGCCTTCACGAACCCCGAGGACACGAAGCCGTACATGTCGGCGAAGAAGGTGCCCGGCCAGACGGCTAAGGCACCGCTGCACCGGACGGTCAACAAGACTCGCCGGGACGACAACCGAAAGGCGGCGGTCAAGCAGTGCAGGCGATACTGGGGCGCCAACTACACGCAGGGCGGCGCTCGGGAGTGAAGCTTCCCCTTGATCGTGGACACCTGGAGACTGGGATCTAGAGGTTCCAGAGGAAGTAGCACCAGGTGGGAAGCCCCAGCCGCACCCGCCACACAACCCACCCCGTCCGAGCTCATACGCGCACAACCCGAGCTCACCCGCGCCCGCTCCTCTTCCCACCCCCCGGCGCCGCATCCCCCGCCTCCACCCCCGTCACCCGATAGCCGGCCACCGTCTTGCCCGCAGGCCGGCCACCCTGCCTCGACAGCCAATCCACACGCACCCAGAACAACTGCCCCTCGGCACGCTCCAGGCGCCCGAGGCGCCCCGCGCGGAGCCATAGGCCCGTGCCGGTGCCGGCCAGGAGCATGCCGCCCGCCGCGGGGATCGCGAAGGAGGAGCCCAGCGCCGGCCAACGTGAAACTCGCCCGAGAAACCGCGCAAGAGCTCCGACGGCTCACTCCACGAACAACCCTCTCGCCGCCGCCTTCGCGTCGAACTCCTCCAAGCGCGCCTGCGCCTGAGGCAGGTCGTCGCACATCGCCTCCAGCAGCACCCGCCCGAGCAGCATCGGCGCACACGCGGTGTCGAAGGCGAGCCCGGTGCCGACGGCTGCGGGAAGGAGCAGGTCGGAGACCTTGGCGACGGGTGCGAAGGCGGAGTCTGCGACCGTGACGACGGTCAGCCCGGCCTCCTTGGCGTATGCGAGGGCGTCCACGACCTCGCGTGGATGCCGGGGCAGCGCGAAGCACAGCAGCGCGGTCGCCCCGGCCCGTACGGCCGCGTCGATACGGTCGTGGAGCATGCTCCCGCCCTCGTGCAGCGGCCGTACGTCCGGATGGACCTTCGCGGCGAAGTACGAGAAGCCGTACGCCTGGGAGGCGGCAGCGCGCAGCCCGAGCACCGGCAGCGGCCGGGACGCGGCGAGCAGTCGCCCCGCCCTCGCCACCGGGGCCGGGTCGGCGAGCACCTCGGCCAGATGGCGCAGGTTGTCGATCTCGGCCTCGACGGCCTGCTGGTACTCGTTGTACGAGGCGGTGGACGTCACCGGTTCGGTCGGCGCGACCTCCCGCAGATGCCGGCGCAGCGCCGGGTAGCCGTCGAAGCCGAGCGCCACCGCGAACCGTGTCACGGACGGCTGGCTGACCCCGGCCAGCTCCGCCAGCTCCACGCTCGACAGGAACGGCACGTCCGCGGCCCGCCGCACCATGCTGTGCGCGATACGCCGCTGAGTGGGCGTCAGCCGGTGCCCCTCGAAGAGAGCCTGAAGCCGCGCGGCGGGACTGTCCGTCACCCCCACACTCCTGTCCGCGCTCCTGTCCGCGCCCCTGTCCGCGCTCCTGTCCGCGCTCACGACGCGCCCTCCCTCTGCCTGTCCGACGGAACGCCATGAATGTCCGCCCAGATCTCGGTGAACCGATCGAGCAACGCCGCCGCCGCGCTCACGTCCCCCGTCAGCGGCCGGTCGGCCGGGTCCGCGTCGAGCACGGCCTCCGCCAGCTCCAGCGCCCGCCCGACGGGCAGCTCCGGGTCCGCCTTGAGGTCACGCTGGCGCAGCGCCCGTACGGCGGCGACGAGTTCGCAGCCGACGACGAGACGGTACGCGCCGCACGCCCGCAGTGTCTGACGTGCGGCGAGCGAGGCGAAGCTGGCCTGTTCCTCGACGCCCCGGGAGAGTACAGCGTGGCCGAGCGACGCGGGCGCGGAGAAGGCGCGCAGGTCACCGAGGGCGGCTCCGGCGGCGTACTCCAGGATCATCACCCCCGACGAGGCGGGCTCGTGGTCGGCGAGGAAGGGCCGCAGCCGTGTGTACGCGGGCTCGTTGAGCGACGACAGCCGGGACGTCGACAGGCGTGCCACCTGGGTAACCGCCAGTCTGAAGTGGTCGAGGGCGAGGGCGAGCTGGGCCTGGTAGAAGCCGCCGTGATGGTACGCGGCCATGTCCTCGGGGCAGATCAGCGGGTTCTCCGCGGCCGCGTTGAGCTCCACCTCCAGCACCCGCTCCAACGCGTCCGCCGCGTCCAGCGCCGGCCCGTGGATCTGGGGCAGGCAGCGGAAGCCGTACGGGTCCTGGATCCGCCCGAGCGGCGGAGTGGGGCGCTCGTCCGCGCCGATCAACGCCCGCATGCGCCGGGCCACTTCGCGCGACCCCCGATGGGCGCGAGCGACGTGTACGGGCGCCGCGTACGCCTCGTGCGAGCCGTCCACGGCGATCAGGGAGAGCGCGGCGACGACCTGGGTGGCGGCGATCAGCCCTCGCAACTCGTGCAGGGCGAGCGCGGCCTGGCCGAGGGTGAGGGCGTTGCTGCTGATCAGCGCGAGGGCGTCGTTGTTGTCCAGCGGCTGGGGCGCGGGGGCGCCGGAGCCGACCCACGGATGTTCGCCGGCCAGCGCGAGCCCCATCTGGGCGAGCGCCGCGATGTCACCCGTGCCGACCGAGCCGAACTCGTTCACCACGGGGTGCGCCCCGCTCTCCAGCGCCTCGCACAGCGCGGTGACGACGGTCGGGCGGAGCCCGGCGCCACCGGCGAGCACCTGGTTGGCGCGTACGGCGAGCATCGCCCGTACCTGTCGGGCGGGCAGTTCCTCCCCGATGGCGCCCGCGTGGCTGCGCAGCAGGCGCAGGCCGTGCTCGGCGGCGGCCTCGGTGGGCACGTCCTCGGTGCGGTTGGCGCCGACACCGGTGGAGCGGCCGTAGACGCGTCCGGTGGCCGCGATGCGGCGGGCGGCGTCCCAGGCCTCCTCGACCCGCCGCATCGCCTCGCTGCCGGGGACGGGCCGGGCGTGCCCGTCGGCGAGCCGTACGACGTCGGCGACGCCGAGCGCGTGCCCGTCGAGGACGACGAGACCGGGCGCGGCGGCGACGGCGGCCGGCGCGCCCACCATCCGAGAGGACCTCACCCGCGGCCTCCTTGCCCCTCACGCAGACACAACATATTCAGACACCGAGAACTCTGCATGAGGTCATACAGGCCGGGCAAGGAGAGCCGGGCGGAAACAGGGGGAATGGAGGGAGAGCCGGGCGGAAACAGGGGGGCTAGCCCCCGTGCCAAGCCACCCCCGGCTCCCTACCGTGAAGAGCATGACCGGAATGGATGCCCGTGACGCGCAGCTCAAGGACGCCGACCTCAAGGACGCCGAGCTGAAGAAGGAACTCGCCGCCACCCTGCACGCCCGCAGAGAGCTGGGTGAGGACTACGAGTCGGCGCTCGTCGAGTCGTTCCTGGAGAAGGTCGACCAGCGCATCGACGGCGCGGTGGACCGCCGGGTACGGCGTCAGGTCGCGGAGCAGCAGATGGTGGTGGCCCGCGGCGCCCGTTCCCCCAAGTCCACCGACTCCTTCGGCGAACGGTACGGCTTCGGGATCGTCTCCCTGGTCGTCGCGCTCCCCCTCACCGGCATCGGCGGCGGCGGCGCCGGCCTCCCCGGCCTGATCGTCACCTGGATGGGCATCGTGGGCGTGAACGTGGCGTGGGCACTGCGAACGTCGCCGCGCGTGGGCAAGCGGGGCCGCAAGAGCGCTGACTCGGAGTGGGAGGAGTAGCCCCGGAGCAGTCCCGGAGCAGTCCCGGAACAGTCACGAAGGGGTCCCCGGAGGAGATATGCGCGGGGACCGCCGCACCCCCGTTTGACGGGGGGCGGGACGACGGCGGTCCCCGCGAGGGACGCGGGCCGGGTCAGGGCTTGGCTTGCGCGTCCGTGGCGTCCATGGAGGTCCGGGAGCCGCTCCGGAGGTCCTTGGCGCCGTTCGCTGCCGGCCGGGGCGGGGAGCCGCTCCCGCCCTGCCGACACCCACTAATGTGCCGGACGCGTGTTAAGCGGGTGCTGCGCGGACGTGACACGCTGGTACCACTTCCGCGAAGTTAAACCCGGAACTCGCGCAAATCTTCGACTCCAGGGCCCCGTTGAGCGCGGTTTCTCCCGCTTCCTATGGCTTCTCTCTTGCTTCTCTCTTGCTTCTCTCTTGCTTCTCTACTGCTTCGCGCCGCCCCTGGCGAGGAACGAGAGCAGGTCCTGCCGGCTCACCACACCCGTCGGCTTGCCCTCGACGAGCACGATCGCCGCGTCGGCCGAACCGAGCACGGACATCAGGTCGCCCACCGGCTCACCGGAGCCGACCTGCGGCAGCGGCGCCGACATGTGCTTCTCCAGGGGGTCGTCGAGCGAGGCCCGCTGGGTGAACAGCGCGTCGAGCAGCTCCCGTTCGACCACCGACCCCACGACCTCGGCGGCCATGACGTCCGGGTGCCCGGCGCCCGGCTTCACGATGGGCATCTGCGAGACGCCGTACTCCCGCAGCACCTCGATCGCCTGACCGACCGTCTCGTCCGGGTGCATGTGGACGAGGGACGGCATGGCGCCGTGCTCCTTGTGGTCGAGTACGTCGGCGACGCGCGCGCTCGGCCCCTCGTCCTCCAGGAAGCCGTAGTCGGCCATCCATTCGTCATTGAAGATCTTGCTCAGGTACCCGCGCCCGCTGTCCGGCAGCAGCACGACCACGACGTCGTCCGGCCCGAGCCGCTCGGCGACCCGCAGCGCCGCGACGACGGCCATGCCGCACGACCCGCCGACGAGCAGCCCCTCCTCCTTCGCCAACCGCCGGGTCATCTGGAAGGAGTCCTTGTCGGACACGGCGACGATCTCGTCGGCGACGGTCCGGTCGTAGGCGGTCGGCCAGAAGTCCTCACCGACGCCCTCGACGAGATACGGCCGCCCGGACCCGCCCGAGTACACGGACCCCTCGGGGTCGGCCCCGATGACCTGGACGCGCCCCTCACTGGCGTCCTTGAGGTACCGCCCGGTCCCGGAGATGGTGCCGCCGGTGCCCACCCCCGCCACGAAGTGGGTGATCTTCCCCTCCGTCTGCTCCCACAGCTCAGGGCCGGTCGAGTGGTAGTGGGAGAGCGGGTTGTTCGGGTTGGAGTACTGGTCCGGCTTCCAGGCGCCCGGCGTCTCGCGCACCAGCCGGTCGGAGACGTTGTAGTACGAGTCGGGGTGCTCGGGATCGACGGCGGTCGGGCAGACCACGACCTCGGCCCCGTACGCCCGGAGCACATTGATCTTGTCGGTGCTCACCTTGTCGGGGCACACGAAGATGCACTTGTACCCCTTCTGCTGCGCCACGATGGCCAGCCCCACGCCGGTGTTTCCGCTGGTGGGCTCGACGATCGTGCCGCCCGGCTTCAGCTCCCCGCTCTGCTCCGCCGCCTCGATCATGCGCAGCGCGATGCGGTCCTTCACGGAGCCGCCGGGATTGAAGTACTCGACCTTGGCCAGGACGGTCGCCTGAATGCCCTCGGTCACGCTGTTGAGCCTCAGCAGCGGGGTGTTGCCGACGAGGCTGATCATCGAGTCGTGGAATTGCACCGTTGTCTCCGGAGCTGCAAAAAGGGATGGTCGTGATGTTCCGCCAGCCTAAGCCCCGCTCCTGCTGATCCCCTCATGTTCACATCTCGTCTGGATTGGCCGAGGGCCGCTTCGGGGCAAGGAGTGGTTGTACGGCTAGGGCCTGTCTTCCCGATCGGGCCGGCTTCGGGCCACGGCGCCCGATGGCCACCGGTGAGCGGGGCCTGGCTCGTGCAGCTGCAGGGCGGAGGAGGGCGTCGACGCGGAGCGTCGGCAACCGACGACAACGCCGCAGATGTGCGTGCCAGGCCCCGCGCCCTAGGCCTGAGCCGGAAGACAGGCCCGCAAAAGGAGGTGGCGGCGACGCATGTCGAGCATGTCTAGGGCGAGGGTGGCCCGGCGCATCGCGGCGGGCGCGGCGTACGGGGGCGGTGGCATCGGCCTGGTCGGTGCGGCGGCCGTCGGGGTGCTGCTGGCCGAGGTGCGGATGGCCAAGCGCCATGTGGGCAACGGGAACAGCCCGCATCCGCCGAGCGCGGAGGGCCTGTACGGCCGTTCGTACGGCAGCCGGTACGGCCGCCCGTTCGGCTCGCACACCGGCTCTCACACCGGCTCGCACACCGGTCCGCACGACGGCTCGCACACCGGTTCGCACGACGCCCCCGACGACCCCCCGCTCCGGCTGGTCATGCTCGGCGACTCCACCGCCGCCGGCCAGGGCGTCCACCGGGCCCGGCAGACCCCGGGCGCCCTCCTCGCCTCGGGGCTCGCGGCGGTGGCCGAGCGTCCGGTGGAGCTCCGCAACGTCGCGCTGCCGGGAGCCCAGTCGGACGACCTGGACCGTCAGGTGACGCTGGTCCTGGAGGACCCGGCCCAGGTCCCCGACATCTGCGTGATCATGATCGGCGCGAACGACGTGACCCACCGGATGCCCCCGACCCGCTCGGTACGCCATCTCTCGGCCGCGGTACGCCGCCTGCGCACGGCCGGCGCCGAGGTCGTGGTCGGCACCTGCCCCGACCTCGGCACGATCGAGCCGGTCCAGCAGCCCTTGCGCTGGCTCGCTCGGCGGGCCTCTCGTCAGCTGGCGGCCGCGCAGACGATCGGAGCCGTCGAGCAGGGTGGCCGCACCGTGTCGCTGGGCGACCTCCTCGGCCCCGAGTTCGCACAGAACCCCCGCGAACTGTTCGGCCCCGATAACTACCACCCCTCCGCGGAGGGGTACGCGACGGCCGCGATGGCCGTGCTGCCGACCGTCTGCGCGGCCCTCGGGCTGTGGCCGGCGGAGGAGGAGCGCCCCGACGTCAGCCGCCGCGAGGGCTTCCTGCCGGTGGCTCGCGCCGCCGCCGAGGCCGCGTCCGAAGCCGGCACCGAGGTGACGGCCGCCATGCCTACGGGGCCTCGTGGGCCTTGGGCTCTGCTGAAGCGGCGGCGTCGGCGGAGGGTGCCGGCGACGGATCCGGCCCCCACGACGGCCGCGGAGCCGTCCGCCTAAGGGCTCGGTCAGGACGGTGCGCTGACGACTGCGGGCGGGTGGGGGCTTGTCGCGCCCCGCGGCGGAGCCGCATATCGATACAGCCCCGCACCCCTGAAAAGCAGGGGCTGCGCCCCGTGCTTTTCGGCCCGCAGGGCCGTGTCTTTCAGGGGCGCGGGGAACCCCATCCGTACCCCCACCCCATGAGGCACCTGACCCAAAAAGCAAGCGCTTAGAAAAGTGCGGTCGGTGTCACACCCTCATGCGCGTGACCCGAACCATACGTACGGGTAACTTCACCACAGCCCTGCAATCCCGTACGCCAATGGAGCCGTGATGCCCGAAGCCGTGATCGTCTCAGCCGCCCGCTCCCCGATCGGCCGCGCGGGCAAGGGCTCGCTCAAGGACCTCCGCCCCGACGACCTGACCGCCACGATCATCCAGGCGGCCCTCGACAAGGTCCCGGCGCTGGACCCCAAGGACATCGACGACCTGATGCTCGGCTGCGGCCTCCCCGGCGGCGAGTCGGGCCACAACCTGGGCCGGATCGTGGCCGTACAGATGGGCATGGACCATCTGCCGGGCTGCACCATCACCCGTTACTGTTCCTCCTCGCTGCAGACCTCCCGTATGGCCCTGCACGCCATCAAGGCCGGCGAGGGCGACGTCTTCATCTCGGCCGGTGTCGAGACGGTGTCCCGCATGATCAAGGGCAGCTCCGACGGCATGCCCGACACCCACAACCCCCTCTTCGCCGACGCCGAGGCCCGTACGGAGGCGGTCTCCAAGTCGACCGGCGCCGGCTGGCACGACCCGCGCGAGGACGGCCTGCTGCCCGACCCCTACATCGCGATGGGCCAGACCGCCGAGAACCTGGCCCGGCACTGGGGTGTGACCCGTCAGGAGATGGACGAGTTCGGCGTCCGCTCGCAGAACCTCGCCGAGGAGGCCATCAAGAAGGGCTTCTGGGAGCGCGAGATCACCCCGGTGACACTCCCCGACGGCACGGTCGTCAGCAAGGACGACGGCCCGCGCCCGGGCGTCACCCTGGAGGCCGTCCAGGGCCTGAAGCCGGTCTTCCGCGAGGACGGCCTGGTCACGGCCGGCAACTGCTGCCCGCTGAACGACGGCGCCGCCGCCCTGGTGATCATGTCCGACACCAAGGCGCGCGAGCTGGGGCTCACGCCCCTCGCCCGTATCGTCTCCACCGGCGTGTCCGGCCTCTCCCCCGAGATCATGGGCTACGGCCCCGTCGAGGCATCGAAGCAGGCCCTCGCCCGCGCGGGCCTGACCATCGACGACATCGACCTCGTCGAGATCAACGAGGCCTTCGCCGCCCAGGTGATCCCCTCGTACCGCGACCTGAACATCCCGCTGGACAAGCTGAACGTCAACGGCGGCGCCATCGCCGTCGGCCACCCGTTCGGCATGACCGGTGCCCGCATCACCGCCACACTGATCAACTCGCTCCAGTTCCACGACAAGCAGTTCGGCCTGGAGACGATGTGCGTCGGCGGCGGCCAGGGCATGGCGATGGTCATCGAGCGCCTCAGCTGAACACCCTGGCGTCACCACCGCGGAACTCAGCGTGATTCTCTGGCCCAGAGCCCCGGAAACTCCGGGGCTCTGGGCCGATTTGTGATCCAATCTCCCCCAGGATGTGACCTATCTCCCCCCGGAGAGCGATTTACGCAGCTCAGGGGCGTTTCACCACCAAACATCGGGCCAAAAATCATGCCCGTTTCGTGACGTTACGCACTGACAGCTGGTTAGTCCGCCCTTCAAGCTGATGTAGGAAGTCGGGGGTCGACTTTGAACCGGGAGTACGTCAGTGAGCGCCATGCCGATCGCCTTGCTGCTCACCACGGCCGCCACCGCCGTCGTGGGCGTCGTCGTCCTGCGCACCCTCACGGGTCTGCGCCGACAGGTCGCCGCGCTCCACGCCGAGCTGGCCGAGGGCCGGGCCGCGGGTGTGCGGCCCGTCGTACCGGCCGCCCGTCCGGCCGCCGACGCGGAGGAGATACGCGCCGCCGTGGCCGAGGCGCTGGCCGAGGAGCGGGAGCGTGAGCTGGCCGAGGCGCGGGCGTTCTGGGCCGCCCAGGAGGCGCGTGACGCCACGGACGCGCCCTCCCTGCTGGGTCTGCCCGACAGTGAGCTGTTCCTGCCCCGACAGTCCGATTTCGCGGGCCTGGAGCACCTCGAACCGGTGACCGAGCCGAGCCTCGAGGGCGACGAGTTCGCCGGGGAGTCCGCGGAACTGGCCGCGGCCCGCCGCCGCCACCCCTCGCACCCCGACTTCGTCCCGGTGCAGTCCCCGGTCACCAACGACCACGAGCGCACGGTCGCCTGCCTGGAGGACCTCGCCGCCTCCCGCACCGAGCTGGCCGACGTCCGTCCGGGCCCCCTCGGCACCCTCGACGTCTACGTCTTCGCCGACGGCACCACCCTCTGCATGACCCCCGGCCACCGCGAAACCGCCGAACGCCTCGCCGGCGCCCTCCGCACCGGCGACACCCCCGTCCTCCTGGGCGGCTCCGGCATCTCCGGCGCCTACACACTCACGTTCGAATGCGGCGAGGAAAAGGTCTACATCCTGGCGGACAGGGTCATAGCGTCGCTGTAGGGGTTCGTTTGCCACTGCCGGGTGCGGGCAGCGCCCCATCAGGGGCGCGCGGAGCTGCGCGACAAGCCACGAACAGCCCGCAGTCGCAAACGCTCGGAGGCGGCAGCGGCCGAACACTCCCGGAGCCACTGGGCGCCCTCACACCCCAGCCCGCCGCTGCGCCTCCTCCACCAGCGCCACGGCCTCAGCCAACTCCGTCTCATCCCCCAAAACCAATGCGAGATCATTCCCGGCGACCATGACCTGATCAGCCGCCGCGAACATCCCCGCATCCGGCATCTCCCGAAGCGGCCCTCCGGGACACTCCAACCGCTGGGCACGCAGTGCCAACTCCCTGGCCAGCCCCAGCGCCTCCGCGGCAGCGCCCCGCTGCAGCCGGCTCTGCGGGGCAGCCCGCAACAGGTCGGCGAAATGATCCACGGCACGTGTCAACGGCGTCGTATCAAGCACGCCGCGAGCGTACGCGTCACAACGGGACTGTTGCCAACAGGCCGCGGCTCAGGCAACGTGACTTGAAGGACCGGCTTACATTCCCTTTCGTCCGGAGGCGCCGATGTCCCAAGTCTTCTCCGAGGAGACCCATCGCAATCTGCTCGCCCGCATCCCCCACTGCACCGGTCGTGAAGTCTCCGACTGGCTGCGCAAAGTCGATGAAGGCCCCGCTCTCTTCAACTTCGAGGAGAAGGTCAGCTGGCTCCGGCACGAGTACGACCTCGCGTACGGCCACGCCAAAGCGATCGTTCACGAGTACGACCTGAGGAGGGCTGCGCGCAAACTCCTCTGAGCGGACGCGCTCCGCTTGGGCAGCCGGAAACGGCGAAGGGCCCGCGAACCGAGGTTCGCGGGCCCTTCACTGAGTGCGACCCTTCACAGGGCACCGGCTTCTAGTCGTCGCCGCTGAAGATCGCGACCAGTCGCAGCATCTCGATGTAGATCCACACGAGGGTCATCGTCAGGCCGAACGCGGCCAGCCAGGACTCCTCGCGAGGGGCGCCGTAGGTGATGCCGTCCTCGATCTGCTTGAAGTCGAGGGTCAGGAAGAACGCGCCGAGGACGATCGCGAGGATGCCGACGATCGCGCCGAGCGGGCCCATGCTGCGCAGTCCGCCGTCCTCGGCGACACCGAAGACGACCAGCAGCAGGTTGACCGCCATGACCAGGATGAAGGCGATGGCGATGGTGATGCCGATACGGGCGTACCGCGCGGTGACCCGGACCCAGCCCGCCTTGTAGACCAGGAGGGTGGCGCCGGAGACGGCCATGGTGCCGAGCACCGCCTGGAAGGGCGCGCCGGACCACTGGGTGTTGAACATCTCGCTGATGACGCCGAGGAAGACACCCTCGAAGGCGGCGTACGTCAGGATCAGCGCGGGCGAGGCCTTGCGCTTGAAGGACTGCACCATCGCCAGGACGAAGGCGATGAGCGCGGCGCCGACGGCGAGGCCGTAGCTCGTGCGCGTCACCGGCAGGAGGGCCCAGGCGAGGATCGCGCCGACGACGACCGTGCCGAGCGTCATGGCCGTGCGGACGACGACGTCGTCCATGGTCATGGCGCCGGTGCGGACCGGGGCCTGCGGCGGGGCGCCGTGCTGGACTTCCTGCTGGGCGTACGGGTTCGTCGCGTACGGGTTGGCGCCCTGCTGGGCGTAGGGGTTGCCCTGGGTGCCGACAGCTGCTCCCCCGGCCTGCGGCGCGGTGTTGAAGCCCGCGTAGCCGTTGTCGCGGCTGAACCCCCGTCGCGAGAAGACCGGGTTGCTGCTCCTCATTTCACTCCTCCATGGCCACCCTGCGTGGCCTTGGCTCAAGAGTAATAGGTAGGCAAAGGATTGCCTCTACTGCTCGGGGAGGATCTTTCCCCTGGCATGACTTCCCTTGCCATGACATCGAACACGCTACGCGTCTCCGTGATTCCCCGCGTCGGCCCCCTCAACCTCATGACCAACCCGGTACACACCCGCGACCCGGCGGAGATCGACCCTGACGCATCGGGTGGGGCTGCCTCGGCGGGGGCGAGGCAGGGTGGGAGAATTTGTTCGATGTTGGTCGGAGGTGCCCGGAACCGGACTTGAACCGGTACGCCCGCGAGGGGCAGCGAGGTTTAAG
Source organism: Streptomyces capitiformicae (assembly GCF_002214185.1). Classification (NCBI taxonomy): domain Bacteria; kingdom Bacillati; phylum Actinomycetota; class Actinomycetes; order Kitasatosporales; family Streptomycetaceae; genus Streptomyces; species Streptomyces capitiformicae. The sequence continues at coordinate 7,880,835 of NZ_CP022161.1, forward strand.
CTCGCCGTGTCTGCATTCCACCATCCGGGCAGGCCATGGGCTCCGCGCTGAGGTTACGAGCCTATCGGGAGGCTTCCCCCGAACAGCGGACGAGCGGACCGATGTTGTCTTATTTTATTGACGTCTGAGGGTGCATCAGCACAGGGAACACGCCATCCGCACTTGCCAGTAGCCTTTCGGACGGCACGGCCCGCCGTATGGGGAATGACGGAATTTCACCGCCCGTCACCGCCCGAACGAACGACCCGTCAAGGGCGCGGCGGATGACCGCGGTGACTCGTGTTAGTCCGGGCGCCTCTCGAGGGCGGCCGTCATACCCAGGTATGACAAGGCGCCCGTCCGTCCGTCAGAAGTCTGCTCCCGGAACCAGAACTGCGACTGACTACACGGCGGCCCTCGGTCGCGACGATGGAGGCATTCCTCGACACACGTCCTCGCCCCGACAGGAGTACCCACCCGTGACGACCACTCCCCTTGCCGGCACTTCCCTCGCCGACCGGTCCACCGCCGTGGCCGCCCGTGCCACGGAACTGTCGAAGATCTACGGACAGGGTGAGACCCGGGTGGTCGCCCTGGACCGGGTCACCATCGACTTCCGGCAGGCCGAGTTCACCGCGATCATGGGCCCGTCGGGGTCCGGCAAGTCCACGCTCATGCACTGCGTGGCGGGCCTGGACACCTTCTCCACCGGGTCCGTGCGCATCGGCGACACCGAGTTGGGCTCGTTGAAGGACAAGCAGCTCACCAAGCTCCGCCGGGACAAGATCGGCTTCATCTTCCAGGCGTTCAACCTGCTGCCGACGCTGACGGCGCTGGAGAACATCACCCTCCCGATGGACATCGCGGGCCGTAAGCCGGACAAGCAGTGGCTGGACACCGTGATCCGGATGGTGGGCCTCGCCGACCGGTTGAGCCACCGCCCCTCCCAGCTCTCCGGCGGCCAGCAGCAGCGGGTCGCCGTGGCCCGCGCGCTCGCTTCCCGGCCGGACATCATCTTCGGTGACGAACCGACAGGAAACCTCGACTCGCGCTCCGGTGCGGAGGTGCTGGGCTTTCTGCGCAACTCCGTACGGGAGTTGGGGCAGACCGTGGTGATGGTGACGCACGACCCGGTGGCGGCGGCGTACGCGGACCGGGTGGTGTTCCTCGCGGACGGGCGAATCGTGGACGAGATGTACGAGCCGACCGCGGACTCCGTGCTGGACCGGATGAAGCGGTTCGACGCCAAGGGGCGGACCAGCTAGGGGAGTTCGCACCCAAGCGCCACACCACCACCGGCACGCCACCACCGCCACACCACCACACCACCACCGGCACGCCACCACCGCCACACCACCATCGACCCCTGACAGGGACCCTTCATGTTCCGTACCGCCCTGCGCAACGTGCTCGCGCACAAGGCCAGGCTTCTCATGACCGTGCTCGCCGTGATGCTCGGCGTCGCCTGCGTGTCGGGCACGCTGGTCTTCACGAACACCATCTCGGACGCGCTCCAGAAGAGCTCGGCCAAGGGCTTCGACCACGTGGACGTGGCGATCCAGCCGGAGGGCCGCCTGAACGAGGGCGGCGAGGCCGTCGAGCAGCCGAAGCTGACGCCGGAGCTGCTGGCGAAGGTCGAGAAGGCCCCCGGCGCCGCGTCCGCGATCGGTGTGGTCAGCGGCTTCACCGCCCTCGCCGACAAGGACGGCAAGCTGATCGGCGGCGGCTTCCAGTCCCAGGGCGGGAACTACTGGGGTGATGACGATCCCCGGTATCCGATCGAGGACGGCGGCCGTGCCCCCAGGGGCGAGAACGAGATCGCCATCGACTCGAAGACCGCCGACCGCGCCGGCTACCAGGTCGGCGACACGATTCGGCTGTCCGTCGACGGGCCGGTCCTCACCCCGACCATCACCGCGATCTTCACGACGGACGACGGCAACGTCGCCGCCGGTGGCAGCCTCGCCCTGTTCGACACGGCGACCGCCCAGAAGCTCTTCCACATGGAGGGCCAGTACGACGAGATCGCCGTGCGGGCGGCGGACGGCACCAGCCAGGACCGGCTCCAGACGGCCATAGACAAGATCGTCCCGGACGACACCGCCTCCACCACCACCGGACAGCGGCTCGCCGATCAGCAGGCCGAGATGATCGCCTCGTCCATGAGCGGGCTGAAGAACGGTCTGCTGGTGTTCGCCGGGATCGCCCTGTTCGTGGGCATGTTCATCATCGCCAACACCTTCACGATGCTGGTCGCCCAGCGCACCAAGGAGCTGGCCCTGCTGCGCGCGGTCGGCGCCTCCCGCCGTCAGGTGACACGTTCGGTGCTGGTCGAGGCGTTCGTGGTGGGCGCGGTCGCGGCGGTCGTCGGTCTCGCCGCCGGTGTCGGCATCGGCGCCGGGATGCGGTCCCTGATGGGCGTCCTCGACGCGACCGTACCGGCCGGCCCGCTGGTCGTCTCGCCCGGCACGGTCGCCACCGCCCTGCTGGTCGGTGTATTGATCACCATGCTGGCCGCCTGGCTGCCGGGGCGCCGCGCGGCGAAGATCCCGCCGGTCGCCGCGATGGGCAGCGTGCACGCGCCGGCGACGACCAAGTCGCTCGTCGTACGGAACACGATCGGCGCGCTGTTCGCGGGGGCGGGCATCGCCACCGTCCTCTACGCCACGACCATGGACGGCTCGGACGGCCAGGCCCCGATGGGCTTCGGCGCCGTACTCCTGATCATCGGCGTCTTCGTCCTCACGCCCCTGCTCTCCCGTCCGCTCGTCGCGGCCGGCGCCCCGGTGCTGCGCGTGTTCGGCGTCTCCGGCAAGCTCGCCCGGCAGAACTCCGTACGCAACCCGCGCCGTACCGCCGCGACCGCCTCGGCCCTGATGATCGGCCTGACCCTGATCACCGGGATGACGGTGATGGCGGGCAGCCTGCAGACGTCGATCAACAAGATGGCCGCCGACGCCATCAAGGCGGACTACGTCGTCTCGATGGCGAACGGCAACTTCCTCTCCCCCGACGTGGAGAAGAAGCTCGCCTCGACCGAGGGCGTCGCCGCCACCTCGTCGCTGCGCAACGCCGAGTCCGTCATCGGCGACGAGACCGAGTACCTCACCGGCGTCAACGGCTCCGCCATCCGCGAGCTCACCGACCTCACGATCGACAACGGGTCGTTCAAGGTCGGCGGCACGGACGTCGTCGTGGACGCGGACACCGCCGAGCGCCGCGGCTGGAAGGCCGGTTCGTCCTTCACCGCCGCGTTCGAGGGCGGCGAGCGGCAGAAGCTGACGGTCGCCGGGGTCTACGAGGGCAATGAGCTGCTCCGCGGCATCCTCCTGGACAACGCGACGCTGACGGAACGGCTGCCGGCCACCGCCGACCCGGCCGACATGCAGGTCATGGTCAAGACCTCGGCGGGCGCCTCCGACGCCACCAAGGACCGGCTGGAGAAGGCACTCGGCGACAACCCGGCCATCCGGGTCCAGGACCGGCAGGACATCTCCAACGAGATCGCCAGCATGTTCACCCTGATGCTGAACATGCTCTACGGCCTGCTGGCCATGGCCGTGATCGTCGCCGTCCTCGGTGTCATCAACACCCTCGCCATGTCCGTCTTCGAGCGCTCCCAGGAGATCGGCATGCTCCGTGCGATCGGCCTCGACCGCCGGGGCATCAAGCGGATGGTCCGGCTGGAGTCCCTGGTCATCTCCCTCTTCGGCGGTGTCCTCGGCATCGGTCTCGGTGTCTTCTTCGGCTGGGCGGCCGGCGAACTGCTCGCCGCGCACATGCCGACGTACGAGCTGGTCCTGCCCTGGGCCCGCATGGCCCTCTTCCTGCTGCTGGCCGCCACGGTCGGCATCCTGGCCGCGCTCTGGCCGGCCCGGCGTGCGGCGAAGCTGAACATGCTGACGGCGATCAAGTCCGAGTAGCTCGGAGCGGTCGGAGTAGCGCGGGAGCACTTAGGTCGGGGCCCCGTTCCAGTACCCGTACTGGAACGGGGCCCCTTCGCTCAGTTCCAGGTGCGGGAGCGCAACGGCATCCCCGAGTCGCCGGACTCGGAGGTCCTGACGGCCAGCACCTGATTGACGCCGATGCGATTGCGCTCGAACGCGAGCGCGGAGGCGGCCATGTACAGCCGCCACACACGAGCCCGCCCGGGGCTGGTCAGTCGCACCGCACGCGCCCAGTCGGCCTCCAGGTTGGCCACCCAGCGGCGCAGGGTGAGGGCGTAGTGCTCGCGGATCGACTCGACGTCCCGGACCTCGAACCCGGCACGTTCGAGCTGGGTGACGGTGGTGCCGACGGGGGCGAGTTCGCCGTCCGGGAAGACGTACGCGTCCATGAACCCGTCGAGGGAGTACGAGCCCTCGTCGTGCTGCGGCCGCCGTGAGATCTGGTGGTTGAGGAGCCGTCCGCCCGGAGCGAGGAGCGCGTACAGGTTCTCGGCGTACTCCAAGTAGCGGTCCGCGCCCACGTGTTCGGCCATGCCGATGGACGAGACGGCGTCGTAGGGCCCGTCGGTGACGTCGCGGTAGTCCTGTACGCGGATCTCGATCCGGTCGGTCAGCCCTTCCTCGGCGACCCGCTTACGGGCGTACGCGGCCTGCTCCTGCGACAGCGTGATGCCGACAACGCCGACGCCGTACTCGCGGGCGGCGTGGACGGCCATGGAGCCCCATCCGCAGCCGACGTCGAGCAGCCGCTGTCCCGGACGGAGGTCGAGCTTGCGGCAGACGAGGTCGAGCTTGTCGTGCTGGGCGGCTTCGAGGGTGCTGTCGGGGTGGCTCTCGAGGGCCGGCCAGTACGCGCAGGAGTACACCATCGACGGGCCGAGGACGATCTCGTAGAAGTCGTTCCCCACGTCGTAGTGGTGGCTGACGGCGCGTTTGTCGCTGCGTCTGGTGTGCCGGTGGCGGCTTCCGCGGATCTCCTCGCAGGGCGGTCCGGGCGGCACGAGGACGGCGGGCCCGGCCAGCTTCAGCAACCCCCTGACAGCCGCCCGCACCTTCGGATCACGCAGGGCCTCGGTCAGCCCGCGGGCGTCCTCCCCGCGCTCCCACACATGGTCCGCCATCAGATCCAGTACGGCGTACAGGTCCCCCTCGACACCCAGGTCTCCCGCGACCCAGGCCCGGGCCAGGCCCAGCTCGCCCGGCTTCCACAGCAGCCGGCGCAGGGCCCTGCGGTTCCGTACCACCAGCGCGGGGGCCTGCGGGGGGCCGGCCTCCGAACCGTCCCACGCCCGGAGCCGGACCGGGAGCGAGGCCCCCAGCGCCTGCTCGGACAGGGTCTTCAGCCGCGACGCGGCGTCCTGCATGGTGCACACCTCCGTGACGACAGATCCCGGAATGTCCAGTCCATACGTAAACACCTGCGGGGCTCGGCCGCAGTCCCCCGGGGGCGTTACGAGTGCGTTTCCCTCTGCCGCCGAGTGCTTTCGCGGTCGAGCTCGGGGGTTCGTGCGTTGGCGACTGCGGGTGAGTGGGGGTTGCTCGCGCAGTTCCCCGCGCTCCTGAAGGACTGGGCGTGCCCCGGCGTTTCAGAGGCGCGGGGAACTGGCCGACCAGCCAGAGACCACCCGCAGCCGCCATCGCACCGAATCCCCCGAGCTGGAAGGCGCCCGGAACGCCGAAGGACCTCCCGCACCACGGATGGCGGGAGGTCCCTCAGGTCGATCAAAGGGCGACCGGAAAGGTCAGGAGGCCTTGGCCTTCTCCTCGGTCTTCACCGGAGCGGCAGCGACGGGCGCCGGCTTGGCCGCCTCGTAGAACTCCTCGCGAGGAGACTCGATGGCACCCAGCGACACGACCTCACGCTTGAGGAACATCGCGAGCGTCCAGTCGGCGAAGACGCGGATCTTGCGGTTCCAGGTCGGCATGGCCAGACCGTGGTAGCCACGGTGCATGTACCACGCCAGGCGGCCGCGCAGCTTGATCTTCATCTTGCCCATGACGATCATCGCGACGCCCTTGTGGAGGCCGAGGCCCGCCACCGCGCCCTTGTTGGAGTGCGCGTACTCCTTCTGCGGGAAGCCCCGCATACCGGAGACCACGTTGTCGCCGAGGACCCTGGCCTGACGCAGCGCGTGCTGCGCGTTCGGCGGGCACCAGGCGTTCTCGACGCCGGCCTTGCGGGCGGCGACGTCGGGCACCTGGGCGTTGTCACCGGCGGCCCAGATGTAGTCGGTGCCCTGGACCTGGAGGGTCGGCTGGGTGTCGACGTGGCCACGGGGGCCGAGCGGCAGACCGTAGCGCGAGAGGACCGGGTTCGGCTTGACGCCGGCGGTCCAGACGATCGTGTTGGAGTCGACCTCCAGGCCGTTCTTCAGCACGACGTGGCCGTCGACGCAGGAGTCCATGGAGGTGTTGAGGTAGACCTCGACCCCGCGGCCCTCGAGGTGCTCCTTGCCGTAGAGGCCGAGCTTCGGGCCGACCTCGGGGAGGATCTTGTCGGCGGCGTCGACGAGGACGAAGCGCATGTCCTCGCGGGACACGTTGTTGTAGTACTTCGCGGCGTCGCGGGCCATGTCCTCGACCTCACCGATGGTCTCCGCACCGGCGAAGCCACCGCCCACGAAGACGAACGTGAGCGCCTTCCGGCGGACGTCCTCGTCGGTCGTGGAGTCGGCCTTGTCGAGCTGTTCGAGGACGTGGTTGCGCAGGCCGATGGCCTCCTCGATGCCCTTCATGCCGATGCCCTGCTCGGCGAGGCCGGGGATCGGGAAGGTGCGGGAAACCGCGCCGAGCGCGATCACCAGGTAGTCGAAGGGCAGCTCGTACGCCTCGCCGACCAGCGGCGCGACGGTGGCGACCTTGCGGTCCTGGTCGATGGTGGTGACCCGGCCGGTGAGGACCTCCGCCTTGGGGAGCACGCGTCGCAACGGGACGACGACATGCCGCGGGGAGATGCTGCCGGCGGCGGCTTCGGGGAGGAAGGGCTGGTAGGTCATGTACGACCGGGGGTCGACGACCGTGACGGTCGCCTCGCCGTAGCGCATCTTCTTGAGGATGCGCCGAGCTGCGTACAGGCCTACGTACCCACCGCCTACTACGAGGATCCTGGGACGCTCCGTGGTGCTCATGCCATCGAGTATGTACCCGCCATCAGGGGGGTGCTCGTGCGCCCCTTCACAAGCTTCCACACACCCTCTGCTACACTGCGCGACCCCCCGTGACGCAGGTCATGGCCGCAACAGGGAACCCCCTGTACGGCGGGAGGTTGTCAAGGCCGCGTGAACTGCCCTTCCGGCCGCGTGACGCCCCTGGAGAACACTCCGAACCGGCCGCGTTTTCACCCGGACGAGACCGCCGCGCAACCCTCTCGGCGGCACCCTGTTGACCCGCCGGAGCCCTCGAAGGCTCTGCACAGCCTCAAAACGTCGCCCATCAGGGCCGATTCTCTTGTGAAGAACTTCACGAAGTTTTCCGGCGGCACGCTGTCGAGGGACCCTGGAGCACGCCTGGAGCGCGCTCATGCGTTATCCGAACGGCTCAACCGAGGCTACCGGCGAGTAGCAAAGACTCCCCCCGGCCGCCTCGGCCGCCGACTCCATATCGCCACTTACGCGACAGACCAGGCGATTCCGTCAAGGATGTCGTGCTCGCTGACCACGACCTCCTCCGCCCCGATCCGCTCCATGATCGACAGGAGTACGAGGGCACCGGCCGCGATCACGTCCACGCGTCCGGGATGCATCGACCTGACGGCCGCGCGCTCGGCGTGCGTCGAGCGCAGCAGCCACTCGGTGATCTCGCGGACGCGGTCGTGCGGGACACGGGAGTGGTGGATGGCCGCCGAGTCATACTCGGGGAGGTCCTGGGCGATCGCGGACAGGGTCGTGACCGAGCCGGCGAGCCCGACGAGCGTGTGCGCCTCCCGCAGCGGCACATGCCGCTCCGCGAGGTCCAGCGCGGCCTCGATGTCGGCGCGCATGGCGGCGATCTGCTCGTCGCCCGGCGGGTCGACGACGGCGCCGTCCCGGACGAGGTGCCGCTCGGTCAGCCGTACACAGCCGATGTCCACCGAGCGGGCCCCGCGCACATGGCCGTCGCCGACCACGAACTCGGTCGAGCCGCCACCGATGTCCACGACGAGGAACGGCTTGGCAAGGTCCTCCCGGTCGAGCAGTTCCTTGGTGGCGCCGGTGAAGGAGAACTCGGCCTCCTGATCGCCGGAGATCACCTCGGGCTCGACACCGAGGATGTCCAGCACCCCTCGTACGAACTCGTCGCGGTTCTCCGCGTCGCGGGACGCGGAGGTCGCGACGAAACGGAGCCGCTCGGCGCCGTGCTCCTTGATGACCGCCGCGTACTCACGGCAGGCGGCGAACGTCCGCTCCAGCGCCTCGGGGGCGAGCCGGCCCGTACGGTCGACGCCCTGGCCGAGGCGGACGATGGTCATCCGCCGGTCCAGTTCGACGAGTTCGCCGGTCGACCCCGCGCCGGAGGCGCTTTCAGACACTGTCGCGTCGGCGACGAGGAGGCGGATGGAGTTGGTACCGCAGTCGACGGCGGCGACCCGGGTCATTCGCCGGCCTCCGCGGCGGAAACCACGCAGGGACCCTTGGCCCACCACTCCGGCAGCATCTCGATCGCCTCGTCGCCCAGCGGATTCACGCCGGGACCGGCGGCCAAGGAGTGCGCCACCAGCACATGCAGGCACTTCACCCGGTCCGGCATGCCGCCGGCGCTCGGGAAGCCCTTCAGCTCCTCGATCTCGTCGCGGCGCCGGATGTAGTCCTCGTGAGCGGCGCGATAGGCCGCGGCCAGCTCCTCGTCCTTGCCCAGCCGCTCGGTCATCTCCTTCATCACGCCGTTCGCCTCCAGCGTGCCGATCGCGGAGGCGGCGCGCGGGCACGTCAGGTAGTACGTCGTCGGGAAGGGCGTGCCGTCCGGCAGGCGGGGCGCCGTCTCGACGACGTCCGGCTGCCCGCACGGACAGCGGTGCGCGATCGCGCGCAGCCCGCGCGGCGGGCGCCCGAGCTGCTGCTGGAAGGCCTCGACGTCCGCGTCGGTGGGCTCGGTGCGCGGGGTGGGCGGCGGGGGCGTCTGCATACCTGTACGTAAGTCTCTCTAGAGCTCTGGTCGGTCACTGGTCGGCGGCGTCGGCCTTGTCGACCCCGTCCCAGACATTGGTGTACCAGGGACGGTCGGCCGTCCCCTGCGTCGCACGGGACTGCTTCGCCGCGTCCGGGTCGATCATCGTGTAGCCGGTCTCGCCCGGCATCACATAGTGCAGCCGCTCCCGGATGCGCTGCTCGGCGTACGCGTCGTCCTGCCAGCGCGCCTTGAGGTCACGCAACTCCTCGACACGCTCCCGCGCCTCCTCGCGCTGCTGCTGCAACTCGGCGATCTCGGCGCGCTGGGAGACGTACTGCCTTATGGGATAGGCGAGGGCCACGATCATCGAGCAGAGGACGAGGGCGAGCAGCGCGGCGCGGCCGGTCAGCCGGGAGCGGCGGGCTTGGCGCTTGGTCTGGGAGCGGTAGACCCGGGCGGCCGTCTGCTCACCGAGCAGCTTCAGCCTGGTCGCCGTGGAGAAACGGTCCCGGTCCTTCACGGCCATGTCCCACTTCCCCTTCCCATGTGCCTACGTGCGTACGTCCCCGCACACGGTACGGGACCGGGTACGGGGACGTACGTACGACGCTACCTACAGCCAGTAAGGCTCAGCCCTTGAAACGGGGGAAGGCGCTGCGGCCGGCGTACACCGCGGCGTCGTCGAGGATCTCCTCGATGCGCAGCAGCTGGTTGTACTTGGCGACGCGGTCCGAGCGGGCCGGGGCGCCGGTCTTGATCTGACCGCAGTTCACGGCGACGGCGAGGTCGGCGATGGTGACGTCCTCGGTCTCGCCGGAGCGGTGGGACATCATGCACTTGAAGCCGTTGCGCTGGGCCAGCTCGACGGCGTCCAGGGTCTCGGTGAGGGAACCGATCTGGTTCACCTTCACCAGCAGGGCGTTGGCGGCGCCCTCCTCGATACCGCGGGCCAGACGCTCGGGGTTGGTGACGAACAGGTCGTCACCAACGAGCTGCACCTTGTCGCCGAGGCGCTCGGTGATGGTCTTCCAGCCGTCCCAGTCGTCCTCGAACAGCGGGTCCTCGATGGAGACGAGCGGGTAGGCGTCGACGAGCTCGGCGTAGTAGTCCGTCATCTCGGCGGCGGAGCGCTCCTTGCCCTCGAAGACGTACACGCCGTCCTTGTAGAACTCGGAGGCGGCGACGTCGAGCGCCAGGGCGATCTGCTCGCCGGGGGTGTAACCGGCCTCCTTGACGGCCTCGAGGATGAGGTCGAGGGCGGCGCGGTTCGAGTCCAGGTTCGGGGCGAAGCCGCCCTCGTCGCCGAGGCCGGTGTTCAGGCCCTTGCGCTTCAGCACCTTCTTGAGGGTGTGGTAGACCTCGGCGCCCCAGCGCAGGGCCTCGGAGAAGGACTCCGCGCCGATCGGGGCGATCATGAACTCCTGGATGTCCACGTTGGTGTCGGCGTGCGAGCCGCCGTTCAGGATGTTCATCATCGGCACCGGCAGCAGGTGCGCGTTCGGGCCGCCCAGGTAGCGGAAGAGCGGGAGGTCGCTGGCCTCGGAGGCGGCGTGGGCGACGGCGAGGGAGACGCCGAGGATGGCGTTGGCGCCGAGGGAGCCCTTGTTGTCGGTGGCGTCCAGGTCGAACATCGCCTGGTCGATCAGGCGCTGCTCGGTGGCGTCGTAGCCGACGAGCTCCGGGCCGATCTGCTCGATCACCGCGAGGACGGCCTTCTCGACACCCTTGCCGAGGTAGCGGTTGGGGTCGCCGTCACGGAGCTCGATGGCCTCGAAGGCACCCGTGGAGGCGCCGGACGGAACGGCGGCACGACCCGTGCTGCCGTCGTCGAGGCCGACCTCGACCTCGACCGTGGGGTTGCCTCGGGAGTCCAGGATTTCCCGGGCTACGACGACGTCGATGGACGGCACGAGCATCTCCTTCTTGGGATGTGACGCGATGTGACGCTGTTTGCGACTAGAGCCTAACCGCCCCGGGACTGTCGGCAGCCGACCGACCGTCCCGTGGACGAAGAGACCGTACCGATTGTTCCATGCCGGAACAAAGGGGAGGGGGCGGGGAAGTGAACAAGGAGGTGACAGGGGGAGGTGACAGGGGGGAGGTGACAGCAGGGCGGCAGGGAGGTGGCGGCCAAGGAGGGCGGGCAAGAAAAAGCCCGCTCCGGTGCGTACGGGGGGAGTGCGCACCGGAGCGGGGAACCCGTGGGGGACAGGGGGGTTGCCCTCACGAGGTCTTCACTAAGGAGGACACGGATGTGAGCGGACTGTGGTTCAGCTGAGGAGCGGCCTGTTTTTCGGCACAGCCGAACCGGTCGCACAGCCCGCTCACATCCGCCCGGTCGTCAGCTCAGGTGGAGCTGCTGGCCGGGGTAGATGAAGTCGGCGTCGTCGATGATGTCCTGGTTCAGCTCGTAGAGCTTCTCCCAGCCACCTTCGACGTTCTCCTCCTCGGCGATGCCGCTGAGGGTGTCGCCGGAGACGACCTTGTACTCGCCGTCGCCCTTCTTGACCTTCTTGCCGGTCGGGGTCTCGACGGTGGCGCGCTCGGAGGAGCGGGAGGCGCGGGTCTCCTGAGTGCTCTCCTGGGTGCTCTCCTGCGAGGAGCCGGAGTTCGAGCCCGAGTTCGAGTTCGAGGAGCCGCTGTCGGAGGCGGCGGCACCGTCGTAGGAGGCGCTGGACAGGCCCGTGCCGCAGACCGGCCAGGCACCCTTGCCCTGGCCCGCGAGGACCTTCTCGGCTATCTCGATCTGCTGGGCCTTGGTGGCCTGGTCGGCGGTGGCGGCGTACTTCGTACCGCCATAGCCGGCCCAGGTGGAGGCGGCGAACTGCAGACCGCCGTAGTAGCCGTTGCCGGTGTTGATGGACCAGTCGCCGCCGGACTCGCACTGGGCGACCGCGTCCCACTCGGAGGCGGTGGCGGCCGAGGCGCTGCCGGCGACCATCAGCGGAGCGGCGATGGCGGCGGCACCGGTGACGCCGACGACGGCGATGGCACGGGCGGCCTTGCTCGGGCGGCGGTGCTTGCCCTTGCTGGAAAACAGCATGGAGTGATCCCCTCACCGACGCCTGCGAGGTGAGCTGTCGGGTTCGGGCCGGTTGAGTTGCCCGGCCGCGCTCGTTCGCCTTTCGGCTCACATCGCGCGGCTTCACCCCGAGCCGGTTCCGGTCGTGCGACCCCGAAGGGCCTCAACTGCCGGACCCGGCACTTACCTTGGGTCCCCCGCTCCTGCCTACGGCGCTTGACGCGACGACTGTTCCCACGCGGCCGTTGACAGGATTCGGCGTGACGACCGCAGGGGCCCGCTGTGGTGCGAGCGGTCACGACCGTAATCACGTGATTCGCCGAATATCAAAGACGATCAGGGGGTCTGTGATTCATCTCCCACCGAGATCAAAACGGGCATTCGGGGGCGAACCATGACCCGAACTCTCGCTACTTTTCGCCCGTTTCGACACCGACTTCGAGGGTCTGACCGGGAAGGATAAGGTCCGGGTCAGTTCCAACCGTGCCCTCGTTCTCGGCGTACAGCTCACGCCACCCGCCCTGAAGGGCAAGGGAGTCCGCGATGGACGTCAGACTGTCCCCTTCGCGGACGGTGTACGAGGCATGGACGGCGTCGACGGTTTCGCGCGCGGCCTCGCCGCCCCGGGAGGCGTGACGGCCCGAGGGCGAGGACGAGGACGAGGAGGATTCGGTACGGGCGTTGTCGTCGGCGCTCTCGTCAGCGCTCGCACCCCGATGGCGACCGCTGCCGGCGTCATCCGCGGAAGAGCTGTCGGATCCCTGCGAGACATCGCTGCCGGAGTCACCGGATTCGACGGAGTCACCGGATTCGGCGGATTCGCCGGAGTTCTTGGAGTCGTTCGAATCGACGTCGGCCTTGATGGAGCCTTCTGCGGCATCCGGGGAAGAGTCGGACGTTTCGGATGAATTGGACGAGTCGGCGGAGCGGGAGGAATCGGGTGTTTCAGGGGATTCAGCCGACTTCGTCGATTCCGTGGAACTGGATGAATCACCCGAGTTCGACGAATCGTCCGCGACACCGGTGTCCACATCGGCGGTACCGGAGTCGCCGCCGAGGTTGTGGAGCAGCCCGCAGGTGGACCAGACGCCGACGCCCTGGTCGGCGAGGATCTTCTCGGCGACGGCTATTTGCTGTGAACGGCTGGCCTGGTCGGGGCTGGTGGCGTAGTCGAGGCCGCCGTAGCTCTCCCAGTTCTCCTGGGTCATCTGGAGGCCGCCGTAGCGTCCGTTGCCGGTGTCCGCGCTCCAGGAGCCGCCGCTCTCGCACTCCGCCACCTGGTCCCAGGTGGTTCCGCTGGCCGCGCTCGCGCCGGTGGCGCCGAGGAATGGGATGGCGATGGCGGAGCCGGTCACTCCGGCGGCGACGAGGAGGGCCGGAGCCTGACGGGGGCGACGGTGACGACCGGTCCCGGAGAGCATGCGGTTGCCTTTCACACGACAGCAGTGACCTGTGCGAAGGGTGTGGCGGCCCTTCGCACTGATGCGTGAACGTATCGGCAGTCGATCAGTTGTCACAAGTTAATGCAGCGTAGATCACGTGAAGATCACAGACTTGAGAGTCTGTCATGTATCGGCGCCGGGTGGGGTACTGCTACTGGCCGCTTACGAGGTACCACCATCGGCCACCCGAACCGGCTTGAACTCCACCGGAAGGGTGCGCAATCCACGCATAATGAGCCCACCGCGCCACCGCAAATCGGCCGGATTCACCGCGAGTTGCAGGTCGGGGAGGCGGGTGAGGAGCGTGGCCAGCGCGGTCTGTCCTTCGAGGCGGGCAAGAGGTGCGCCGAGGCAGTAGTGGATGCCGTGGCCGTAACCGAGGTGCTGGTTGTCGCGGCGGGAGAGATCGAGGGTGTCAGGGTCGTTGAAGCGGGCCGGGTCGCGATCGGCGGCGGCGAGGACGACGAGGACGGGATCGCCGGGAGCGATGTCCTGGCCGCCGATGGTCAGGGGCTGGGTGGCGAAGCGCCAGGTGGCGAGTTCGACGGGGCCGTCGTAGCGGAGGAGTTCCTCCACGCCGGTTTCGAGCAGTGCGGTTTCCTTCGCGGCGAGGGAGGTCTGGAGGCGGGCGCGCTGGTCGGGGTGGGTGAGGAGGGCGTAGGTGCCGTTGCCGATGAGGTTGACCGTCGTCTCGAAGCCGGCGAAGAGGAGGATGAAGGCCATGGCCGCGGCTTCGTTCTCGGTGAGGTGCTCACCGTGGTCGGAGGCGCGGATGAGAGCGGAGATGAGGTCTTCGCCGGGGGTGGGGGTGTCGGGGAGTGCCTCGCGCTTGCGGTGGATGAGGTCGGCGAGGTAGCCGCGCATCTTCTTGACCGACCGGGCGACCCCGCCGCGCGGGCCGCCGCCGTGCCGGATCATCATGCCGGCCCAGTCGCGGAAGTCGTCCTGGTCCTCGCGGGGGACGCCGAGCATGTCGCAGATCGCGTAGATGGGGAGTGGGAAGGCGAACTCGTGGATGAGATCGGCCTCGCCCTTGTCCGCGAACTGGTCGATGAGGTGGTCGGTCAGCTCCTGGACGCGGGGGGCGAACTCGGCGACTCGGCGGGGCGTGAAGGCCTTCGAGACGAGCCGGCGGAGTCTCGTGTGATCCGGCGGGTCGATGTTGAGGAGGTGAGTCATCAACTCGGCCTTACGCTCGCCGGGGATCCCGGTCTTCCCCTTGGCGTGGGCCGGTTCGTCATGATGCGCCGGGTTCTTGGAGAGGCGCGCGTCGGCCAGGGCCTGCTTCGCGTCCACATAGCGGGTGACCAGCCAGGCTTCTACGCCGCTGGGGAGACGCGTGCGGTGCACGGGGGCGTGCTCACGGAGCCAGGCGTACGCCGGGTAGGGATTGGTGGCGAACTCCCAGGTGAAGAGGTCGGGTGCGTCGGTTCCCGTTGGGGTGCCGGTGGGGGTGGGGTGGGGCTGGTTGGTCACTCGTTGACGGTAGCTGGTGGGTCCGAGTCGGGGCCGGGGAGCTGGCCCAGATGCCGCTTCGCGTAGTAGTGGCCCAGTCGGGCGGCTGTGACCAGCCACTTGTTGGCTTCCGGCTTGTCACCACTCTTCACCATGCGCATCCACAGCCAGTACGCGGCCTCATCGCTGCCTTGCGCGGCGGCCCGGCGCAGAAGAGCCTCCCCCTCATCCACGGGACCTGTGCGGAGGAGAAGCTCGCCGAGGTAAGAAGACGCGAGGGGATGCCCTGCTGCCATGGCTCTGCGGTAAAGCTCCTCCGCTTCCGCGTTGCGACCCCGCTGGTCCTCCAGAACGACCGCGAGACTGAGCGCTGCTTGTGCATCTCCGAGGGCTACACCGCGGCGGAGCCAGAATTCCCCGTCCTTCCGTCCGTTCCGGTTGATCAGTTCCCGGCCGAGGCTCGTGGCCGCCGCCTCATAACCGGCATCGACTGCCTTGACGTACCACCGGAGGCTTTCCTGGGGGTCCGCCCCACCCCCCAGCAAATCGCCCAACTGATGCGCCGCCTCGCCGTCTCCGCTCTCAGCAGCCACCCGTAACCACCGCTCAGCGCGCTCGCGGTGCAATCGTCCGGCCTCACGTGCCGCACTGACGCTCCCGGCCTCCGCCGCGAGTTCCAGGTAGCGAAGCGCCGTCACCTCGTCCCCGGCATCCACCAGCCGCGCTGCCCACGCCTCAGTCGCCTGTACGTGTCCCGCGTCGGCCGCCCTCCGCAGCAGACCCTCACTCTCGCCGCCACCCACTCGGTCGGCGAAGGCGAACATCAGCTCCGCGTCGCCCTCCTCGAACCGCGGGTGCAGCGCCGCACGGGCCGCGTCCAGGACGGCGGTACGGTCGATCGGTGCCCCGGACGCAGCCGCGTCGAGCAGCAGCCACCACACCCCGTCCAGCACCGGCTCCAGGTCGTCCGACCGCAGCGCCTCCGCGACCAGCGCCCCGTACGCCCGCCAGGTGTCGGCCTCCTCGCCCCGCACGAGCAGTCCCGAGACGCCGAACAGCGAGGTCGTCGCCCAGGCGAGAGCATCCTCGAACGACTCCTGCTCCTCCGTCCCGTACTGCTCCTGGACCTGCCGGAGCAGTTCGACCGGTACGGCGCCCGTGACCCCGCACCGCGCCAGGTCCACCGCCGCCCGCACCAGCATCTGCCCCCGCGGATGCTCGGCCCGCGTCCCCTCGCGCTGCCACTCGTCGAACAGCAGATGGCCGACCGCGAAGTACGAGGCCGCGCCCTCCTTGCCGCTCCACATGTAGGCCGGGTAGGCGCGTGGGTCGTCGAGTTGCGACAGGCGCCGCAGCTCGGCGTCGGTCCACTCGCGGGGCAGTCGTACCGTGCGGGCCGTGGCCACGACACGGTCGCCGGGGCCGGTCCGGGTCCGGCGCCGGTAGTACTCGTCGGGGTTCATGGTGCCGAGCACGACCGCGCCGAGGCCGGTGAGCTTGCCCAACAGCCGTGGCTCCAAGCCGCCTTCGCCGAAGTGGTCGGTCAACTCGTCCAGCCAGACCACGTACTTGCCGGTCCTGCCCTGCAACGCGACGAGAAGGTCCCGCAGATCCTCGCCGTGGTGGGGCGCATAGAACACATGGCCGTCCAGCGACCGCACGCCCTGCCACGCCGTGTACGACTTGCCCGCGTACCGCTCCCCCAGGATCAGCACCAGGCCGCCGTGCGCGAGCTTGGCCTCCAGTTCCTCGTCGCAGTCGCGAGGGACGTACGGCGGGATGCCGGGCTGCCCGGGTATGGGCAGGGTCTCGCTGACCCCGAGCTGCCGGGGCTCGACATCGGCCACCGGCCGCCAGTCGGCGGGGGCCGGAACATTGCCGTAGTAGTTGGTCTCCGTGTAGTTGGTCTCCTTGGCGACGACTTTGTCGTGGAAGTCGGCACCCCTGAAGTCGAAGTGGTCACCGGTGTACTGAGGCCCCGTCGAGGTGTTGCCGATGTTGCGGGCCTGGATGACGGGCTCGTTGTAGGTTCCGCCCGTGATGGAGTTGACGGTGGCGTTGTCGCCGGTGATCACCATGCCGATGTCACCCCCGGCGGCGACCGACCTGCTGCCACTGGCCTTCACCGAGCGCTCTTCCCCGGTCTCGTCCTCCGGCTCCCGCCCCACACCAGCCCCCACGCGTCGCAACCAGCCGTGAGGACAACGGTACTAAGCGTCCAGCCCCTCGGCCGCCCTTACCGCGTCCCGGTACGCCCGGGCCGCCGCCCGCAGCGCCGCCTCGGGGTCGACTCCGGCCGCCTCCGCGCGTACCGCCATCGCCAGCAACTCGTAGCCGGGGCCCTCGCCGGTCGGGAGCGGGACGTCCAGGCCAGCCGTGCGGACCCGGGACGCCAGCTTCGAGGCCAGGGCGAGGCCGGGCTGGCCGAGGGGTATGCCGTCCGTGACCGACTCGCGTCGCTTCTCTACCGCCTTCGTGCGGAGCCAGTGCTCCTTGACCTCCTCGGGGGTCGTGGCGGTCTCGTCGCCGAATACGTGGGGGTGGCGGTGGATGAGTTTGGTGACGATGGTGGCGGCCACGTCGTCGATGGAGAACGGGGTGCCGGGGTCCTCCTCGGCTATGCGGGCGTGGAAGACGACCTGGAGCAGGACGTCGCCCAACTCCTCCCGCAGTTCGTCTCTGTCGCCCTCCTCGATCGCCTCGACCAGCTCGTACGCCTCCTCGATGCCGTACTTGGTCAGGCCCTTGTGGGTCTGCTGGGAGGACCAGGGGCATTCGCGGCGGATGCGGTCCATGACCTGGACGAGGTCGAGGAGGCGGGCGCCGGGGAGGTCGTAGGAGGCGGGGAGGAGTTCCAGTGACGGCATCTGGACGCGGCCGGAGCCGGCGAGGCGGGCCAGGCCGTCGGTCAGGTGGGGTTCGCCCTCCGCTGTGGCGACGACCACGACCGTGCGGTCACCGGCGCAGGCGTCGACCAGTTCCTCGGCGGTCGGGGCCGCCCGCTCGACCGTTATGCCGGCTTCGCGGAGGTAGGGGAGCTGGGGGTGTGCCTCGTCCGCGCAGAGGACGCGGTCGGCCTCGCGCAGCGCCTGCCAGGCGGGCCAGGAGAGCAGGCCGGGCGCGACACGGTGGCTGGTGGTGAGCAGGACGACACGGCCGGGGCCGGAAGCCGGTGCGGGGGCCGTGGTGTCGGGGGCGCCGTCGGGGCGGTTTGCGTTCACCCCACGAACGTAACCCACGCCACGGACACCCTCCGAAGTTGTCCACAGGCCACCTCGTGCCGGACGGGGCCGCCCTACGCCGGCTCCTGCGTCCCCGCCTTCGTGACCTCTCGTACCCATGGCGTCTTGGCTTCCGCCATGCCCACGCGGCCCTGCTTCTCGACCTCGACGTCCCAGGTGCCGTAGCGGGGGTTGAGGTCGACGCCGAGTTTCTCCGAGGCCTTGGCCATGGCCTGCCAGAAGACGGCGCTGCCATCCGGGGTGTTGACGTCGACGCCGAGGGCGGTGGCGAGTCTCTGGACCTCGACGTCGCTGCGGATGCTCTCGTCGAGGTGCTCGGGGGCGACGTTGTACTGCTGCAGCCAGCTCAGCTCCAGGCCCTGGGAGCCTCCTTCCTGCTCTTCCAGGGCGGAGCGGTATTCCTGGACTTCCTTGCGGGTGACCCGCACGCCGGCGTCTTCGAGGGCCTGGTCGAGGACCTTCTCCAGGACCATGCCGTTCAGGGTGTGGCGGGTGAGGGTGCCGGTCTGGGCGACGAGCCGCTGGTACTGGGCCTCGTCCGCGCTGGCCGCCCGCTGTGCGGCACGCACGTCGTTCACCCGGTTCTCCAGTTGCGAGACCGTGATCCGCTCGCCGCCCACGACGGCCGCCGCGCCCGGATGCGCGTCGCTTCCGCAGGCGGAGAGGAGGGGGGCCGCGGCGGTGATCGCGGCGGAGAGGAGGAGCGCGGTGCGACGACGACGGCGGTGCAAGGAGACCTCCTGAGGAGATTGTGCGGCGGTGCACAAAGTCTTGCGGTGATCGATGGTAGGCAGTGGGGCTGCTCTCGGCCAGCCATTCGACCAACGATTCACGACGACTTCCGGCACCGCCGCACCAGAGCCCTCACCACCTCCGGCCCACGTCGTCGTTTCAGGGTCTCAGCGTTTCAGCCGACGATCGCCACCGGCGCGTCCCACGCGTTCCGGTCGACGTTGATCGTGTGCCCGCCGCGCGTCTCCTTGCTGTTGACCATGTACTGGTGGGCACGGTGGTGCCCGGTGTACAGCTTCGGGTCGTACGGCCAGTCGGTGGTCGTCGTGTTGATCTTGTCCCACTTGGCGTACCAGAGGTTGCCCGGCAGGTTGGTGCGGTCGGTGGCGGTGGCGACCGCCTTGGCGCTGGAGCTGCTGAAGCCGTAGAAGCCGGACCGGTACTGCTTGGCGCCGAGCGCCTTGTGCCAGGCCCTGATGTAGGTGAGGACGGCGTTGTTACAGTCGGTGTTCGTGGTGTCGTACGCCTCCACGTCCAGGTAGAGCGCGCTGCCCGGCTTCATGCCGAGGGCGGCGGCCTTCGCCACGGCGTCGGCCCCGTCGGCGGCACCCTGGGAGGCGGCGGTCGACGCGTTGATCACCTCGGGGCTGGAACCGGTCTGGCAGGGCGGCTGGGCGCCGACGTAGAGCGGGACGAGCTTCCAGCCGAGGGAGCTGACGGACTTCACCCAGGACGC
Source organism: Streptomyces capitiformicae (assembly GCF_002214185.1). Taxonomy (NCBI): domain Bacteria; kingdom Bacillati; phylum Actinomycetota; class Actinomycetes; order Kitasatosporales; family Streptomycetaceae; genus Streptomyces; species Streptomyces capitiformicae. The sequence goes on from NZ_CP022161.1 coordinate 7,900,475, forward strand.
GGTGAGATTGGGCTGGGAGCAGCCGCGGTTCCTGCCGCCGATATAGACGGCGGCCGCACCGTAGAAGCCGGTGTTCCAGGCCTTCATCGCGGACAGGGACGGTGCCGTGCAGGTGTCGAAGGCGCGGCCCGTGTAGACCTTGGCGGCCGGCCAGGCGGTGGGGGCGGCGAGGGAGTTCTGCGCGGCCAGGCCCGCTCCGGCGAGCACGGCGGCTCCGGCGGCGGTCCAGGCGACGTATCTGCGCTTCTTGGACTGCCGGTGGCTGGACTTGCTGGACATGAGTGGCCCCACCCCTCGATCGCTGTGATGTGCGAACCCTAGCCGGGCTCAGCCCCGCACCTGCCCCAGCCACTGCAACGTCCGCCGCACCTCGCCCGCCAGCGGATGGCCGGGGCCCCGCAGGCGCTCCACGTCGAGGAGGAGGCGGCCCAGGGTCTCGTGGGCGGCGCCTCGGTCGCCGAGGGCGAGGAGGAGGTGGCCTATGCGGCGGCGGACGTCCAGCGACAGTTCGGGGTCGCCGCCGACGTACTGGTTCTCGAAGTACGGCAGGAGGGAGCGGTACTCGGCGAGGGCTGCCGCCGGTTCGCCGAGCTGTTCGAGGCACTGGGCGGACTCGTAGCGGAAGCGCAGGGACTGCGGATCGGCCTGGCCGGCCTCGGCGGCGCGCTCGTCGGCGAGGCGACGCAGCTCGGGCAGGGCTCGGCGGTACTGGCCGTCGTCCATGAGGGTGGCCGCGTACTGCTTGCGCAGGGTGCGGACGACGGGTGAGTGCTCGCCGTGCTGGGCGGCAGCGGCCGGGAGGATCGCGCCGAGGATGTCGACGGCCTGCGTGATGCGGCCCTCGCCGAGGAGTCGCTTGACCTCGTCGACGGCACCCGCGACGTCCGGCTTCTCGACCGCGGGCGTCTGCACGGAGGCGGCGGAGGGCTGGGGCGCGGGGATGCGGGCGCGGTCCGGCCAGGGGGCGTGCGGGCGCAGGAAGGGGCGAGTGGGGTCGAGCGGCGAGCCGGTGGGCATGCCCCGCGCGGGGAGCAGCGGGAGGAGTTGTTCGTACGTCTCCTGCGCGGAGGACGGGCGGTGCTGCGGGTCCTTGGAGAGCAGCCGCAGGACCAGGGCCTCCAGTGCCTCGGGCACCTCGGGGCGGATACGGCGGACGGGGACCGGCGGCTCGTAGAGGTGGCGGTGCAGGACGCCGAGGGCCGTGGACCCGGTGAACGGGACGTTCCCGCTGAGCAGTTCGTGCATCAGCACGCCGAGGGCGTACAGATCGGTGTACGGGCCGACCGCGCCGCCCATGGCCTGTTCGGGGGCCATGTAGGCGGGGCTGCCGATGGGTGAGCCGGTGTGGGTGAGGCGGGTGGTGTCGGTGTCCATCACGGAGGCGACGCCCAGGTCGAGGACGGTGACCGTGCCGTCCTGCTTGACCATGACGTTCCGCGGCTTGAGGTCGCGATGGATGATCGGCACCGCGTGCACGGCGGACAGCACGGCGCACAGCTGGGCGGCGACCGAGACGGTCCACTGCCAGGGGTACGGGTCGTGTTCGGCGAGGTGGTCGGCGAGGTCGGCCCCGTCGACGTACTGCATGACGAGGAACAGCTCCTCGCCCTCGCTGCCCGCGTCGTGCACCGTGACCAGGCCGGGGTGGTCGACCTGGGCGGTGACGCGGCACTCGCGCACGAAGCGGCGGCGCAGTTCGTCGGCCTCCTGACCCGCGACCTTGTCCGGGCGCAGCAGCTTCACCGCCACGCGCCGGTCGAGACGCTGGTCGTACGCCGTCCACACCTGGCCCATGCCGCCCTGCCCGATGAGCGTGGACAGTTCGTAGCGGCCGGTGATCAGGCGGCCGGTCCCCTGGGTCACCTGTCTCCTTCGTGCTTGCGGAGATAGTCGCTGAGCTCGTCGAGTTCGGCGCGCACCTGGTCTATGCGGGCGGGTCCGGGGCGCTGTGGCTCCGGCTGCGGTTGAGGCTGCTGCTGGACGGGAGGCTGTGGGACCGGTGAGGCGGGCGCGTAGGGCTGCGGGGCGGGGGCCGGCGGGTAGCCGTACGCCGTTGTGGGGATCGTCGGGTGCTGGGGCGATATGTAACCCGCGAACCGGGGCTGTTGGTAGTGGCGGATGTCCGCGTACAGGTAGTGGCCGGCGGAGGCACAGGCGTTCAGCAACAGGATGATCATGCCCGCGTTGCCGGCCGGGGTGCTCAGGTCGTCCGTCTTGTCGGTGCTGATCAGGCCCACGCTGACGACCAGCATCACGAACGACCCGATGAGGGCCATCCAGTCGCGCGCCTTGCGGGTCACGATGGCGGCCACGAGAGGCCCGATCCAGGCGAGGAAGCCGATGCTCAGCAAGGCCACCGCCACGATGAACACGCGCAGCACGACCAGCGCCCCGGTCGAGGGTTGCCTCGGCGTTGGTGGCGTGTAGCCGTGGCCATGCATGGCTGCTCCTGAGTGCCTGGTGAAGACAGTCGTATGAGTGACGTTCAGAGGGTATAGGCCGAGGCCGACGTGCGGTCCAGGGTTGTGGACAACCGTTGCGTCGCTGGTCACGTCGCCCACGGCGGAACGGTTCCGTCCGGCTGGTTCAGCCCGGGGCGACCGTGCCGTCCGTCAGTCCGTCGTACATGCCGCGCACGAGTTGTTCGCCGAGGCGGCCCGCCTGGCGGAGGGCGGCCTCGAACTCGGCGAGGGCGCGGAACCGTTCGCCGTAGCGGCGCTGCTGGTCCAGGGGGAGCCGGGGCAGTTGGAGACGGCGTACGTCGAGGCGGGTGGCGGTGGAGGCGTAGCTGCTGGCCTGGCGGCTGTTGGCGGTGCCGCGCAGGAAACCGGCGACGAACCACGCGTCGAGCGCGGCCGGATCGGGGCGCAGGAGCGCGAGGTTGCGGCCAAGGGCGGCGCCCGCGGTCTCGTCGTCGATCACCCGCGCGATACCGCCGCCACCGAGCACGGGCACGACGACATCACCCGGCTCCACGAGTACGGCCGCCTCACCGGTCTCGGGCAAGGTCCCCGAAGGCTCTGTTCCGGCGATGACGTCGTGGTCGGTGAGCACACGCGCGTGCGGGCCGCTTCCGCCCGTACGCAGCAACAGGGCGCCTCCGCGCGCCAGTTCACCGACCGTGGTGAGCGGCCATCGCGCGGGCTGCGCCTCGTCGGCGACGGGGGGTGCGAGGTCGGCGGTCAGCCGGAGGGTCTCACCGAGGCGTTCGCGTACGGCGGTGAGCTCCTCGGCGCCGCCGCCCGCGGCCGGGGGCGGCAGATGCCGGGCGGGAGCGAGGTCCACGTCGTCGTCGAGCAGTTCGATGACCGGCATCGAACGGCTCAGCCCCGGCCGCTCCTCGACCTCGCCCGCCCGGTCGAAGGGCCGCCAGGCGTCGAGCACCGCGCCGCGCACGGCCGCCCAGTCGAGGGCGCCCCTGCCCTCGGCCCCGAGCCGCCCGGTGTCCACCAGCAGCAACTCGGGTCGCACCGGGGCCTTGCCGGGCCGGCGCAGCACCCACAGATGCAGCGGGATGTTGTACGGGGGTGCCGCGCCGACCGGCAGGGCGATCACGGCGCGCAGGGCGCCGCGGCGCAGCAGGTCGGCGCGGATACGGCGCCCCGAGCGGCGGCTCGCGGCGGCCGGCGGCATCAGCAGCACGGCGGTGCCGCCGTCCTCCAGGCGGGCCAGCGCGTGCTGCACCCAGGCGAGTTCGGATTCCGTACGGGCCGGGAAGCCGTACTCCCAGCGCGGGTCGTAGGCGAGTTCGTCATGGCCCCAGTTGCGCTCGTTGAACGGCGGGTGGCACAGCACGGCCTCGGCCCTGACGTGCTCGTAGGCGTCCGCGCGGAGGCTGTCGCCGGGGGCTGTGCGGATGGTGCTCTTGGTGCGCAGGGCGAGACGGAGCGCGGTGAGGGCGGCCAGTTCGGGGGCACTGTCCTGGCCGAACAGCTCCTGGCCGGACGGGGCGGCGACGGCACGCAGGAGGGCGCCGGTGCCGCAGGCCGGGTCGAGTACCGAGCGCGCGGGACCGGCGAGTTCCGCCATCAGCGCGGCGAGCTCCGCCGGGGTGAGTGTGTACTGGCGCGGGTTGGCGTCGAGGTGCCGGGCCAGCAGGAACTCGAAGGTCTGCCGTGCGCCCAGGTCGGCCGCGAGCTCGGTGGCGCCGCGCAGCAGCGGGATCGAGGGCAGGAACTCGGCGGGCGTCGGGTGGGGCACCGCGGGCTCGCGGACCAGGCCGAAGCGCGGGGTGAGGACGTGCCAGAGGGGGTCGGGCAGGAGCTTGGCCAGCTGCTCGTCGCCGGGACAGGCGCTCAACTCCAGCCAGGCCAGGGGCCGGTCGTGCAGGTACAGCAGGGCGCAGCCCGCGTGCACCAGAGCCGTGACGGGCCCGTCGGGGTGGCCGGTGACCTGCTGCCAGACCCGCTCCTTGAGGGGCACCTCGGCGAGCTTGCCCTGCTTGCGCAGCCACCCCTCGACGTCGGTGAGCGCGAAGGACGGGCTGGTCTCCGTGCCGCCGACCGGTTTGGGGAAGTCGGCGTGCCGGCGGCGCCAGTTGCTGACGGCGGCGCGGCCGACGCCCGCGAGCCGCGCGATCTCCGCGGCGGTGACCTCTGTCCCGTTGCCCTGCACGCGCCCGACTCCCCTCGTTCCCGCTCTGTGACGCCGAGCATACCGACGTACGCAAGATCTACCCCTTCACGACGTGTACGCAACCAACCTTGTGAACCGTGTTGACTCGGTTCACAGGCTCTGCTGTGATTGACCCATGAAACGACGGGCCACCCGATCCGGGAGGTCACACCTCGTCGTGCGGTCACACACCAGGGGAGGAGGCACGGCCATGCGGATGAAAGCCCAGCTCGCGCTGAACGCGGCGGTCGGTCTCCTCGTCATCGGCGTGGTCTCGGCGAACGCCGGGAGCGGTGACAGCGCCGGATACGGCACCGGCTCCGCGAACCGCTTCAAGGCCTTTGTGAACAGTCACGGCACCTCCGCCGAGAGAACCGCCGTCTCCCATGTCACCGCGGTTCACAGACCCGCCCCGTCGGCGGGCGACATCGACTCCACCGACATCCACACCGACTTCACCGGCGGCCCGCCGGGTGGCGGCACAGGCCCCGCCCGACTGATCGCCACCGCCTTCGCCGACTGGAAGCACGACGAGCGAGGCCGCGTCACGGTCTACGACTCGGCGGGCGAAGTACTCGGCACCCGGACGTACTGACGCCCTCCGCATCCGCGTCGGCACCGCTCACTCCTCGCTTCCCACGCGCTACTCACCGCTCATTTCACCGATTCCCAGGGGGGAACTCCCATGCGTCGCACCGCACTCGCCGCTGTCTGCCTCGCCGCCGCGGCCACCGTCTCCATCACCGGCTGCCTGCCCGGCGGCGAGCCCAAGGAGGACACGTCGAAGGTCCCGTTCGCCGGACTGACCGGCGGCGAGATCGCCGACAAGGCCGTGAAGGCCACCACGGGCGCGGACTCGCTCCGGATGAAGGGCGAGATCACGGACGAGACCGCCGGCGGCACGGTCCAGCTCGACATGGCGATGAACAAGAAGGGCGACTGTGCCGGCACGATGAGCATGGGCGGCGAGGGCCAGGCCGAGCTGATCAAGGTCGGCGACACGATCTACATGAAGTACGACGAGGCCTTCCTGCGCGCCCAGTCCAAGGACTCCTCCAAGGAGGAGGCCGACATGGTCGTGGAGATGCTCGCCGGCAAGTGGACCAAGACGTCCGCGACCGCCGAGGACTCCAAGGACATCGCGAGCTTCTGCGACCTCGACGAAACGCTCTCCGAGTTCGAGGACACGAACTCCGACGCCGAGCGCGGCAAGACCACCACCCTCGACGGCACCCCCGCGATCACCCTCAACGAGCGTGACGGCAAGGACCGTTACACCCTCTACGTGGCGACCGAGGGCAAGCCGTACCTCCTGCGAGTCGTCAGCAAGTCCGCCAAGGAGCCCGGCGAGCTCACCTTCACCGACTACAACAAGCCGGTCCCGGCCGAGGCCCCCAAGGGCAAGGTGATCGACTTGGACGAGGAGTGGAGCTGACGTAGGCCGTAGCCGGGGCCCCTCCCCCGGCTCGGCCCGTTCGCCGCTCAGTTCGCGTGGAAGCGTGCCGGTGCCTTGGTCGGGTTGCCGCCGGAGGGGAGCTTCTGGTCGGGGCAGCTGGTCAGGACTCGCTTCATGGCGGACTGTTCGGCCGAGGTGACCCAGAGGCCGTACTTCTTCTTCACGGCGACCTGGGCGGCGACATAGGTGCAGCGGTACGCCTTGTTGGGTGGGAGCCAGGTGGCCGTGTCGCCGTCCCCCTTGCCGCGGTTGGTGCTCGCGTCGACCGCGAGGAGGTTGAGCGGGTCATTGGCCAGGGCTATGCGCTTGCTGGCGTCCCACTGCTGAGCGCCCTTCTGCCAGGCGTCCGAGAGGGCCACTATGTGGTCTATGTCGACCTGGCTGCGCCCCCGTACGAAGGTCACGTCCTCGCCGGTGTACGGGTCCGGGTCGAGCACACCGGAGGCCACGGTGCAGTCCCCGTCCCGGAACTTCACGTTCTCCAGGTCGCGTTTCAGTATGTCGTCGCGGGTGCCGCACTTGTTGGAGTCCGTGTCGGCCCAGGGGCTGCCGAACTTGTCGCGGTCGTAACCGGTCCTGGGCGCCCGCCCCTTGACCGGCAACGCCTCCGCAGCGGTGAGGGCCGCGCCTCCCCCACCGGAACTCCCCTCCGGGCCTGACGACCCTTCCGTGTCCAGTTCACAGCCGCTGATCGCGGTCAGTAGCAGAGCTGCGGCGGCCACGGCGGCCCCACCCCTCAGACGCACCACGCGACACCCCTCCCCATTGCCCGTGCCCTCGCCCGGCCTTGTCCGTCCAGCCTGTCTTCCCTGCTCACACCGTAGCGGCCGCGTGGAGGAGCGAACCGGGCACCTCGACCGGCAGTGGGTGCACACCCGGCGTGCACCGCAGTCGCTCACACCTGCACAGCTCCCGGCCCGGCTTCCCAGCCGAAGGTTCAGCGGGGCTCTTGCGAGGGACCCTGGGTGTCCACACCCGGGAGGAAGCGCATCCCCGGCGCGAGGCGCCGCAGCGACATCACGGTCCGATCGGCCAACGGGAGCGTCCGGGCGCCCGGCCGACGGATACGGCAGGCGAGGGGCGGCCGCCTCCCCCGATCGGGTGATCTGTCCCGAACGTACCGCTGCGTCCGCACAGGTGTGTGCGTTCGGTGATTGCGACAAGGCGAACCGGGTCTCACAGGCCCGCTTCGCGTGCCGGTCCTGCGGATTCGCTGATCACGCGGACCGGAACAGCTCCCGCAACATCCGCGCCCGTGCGTGGGAGTTGTGGCGACGCGGGGCCGAGTCGACGGCCCCTGCCCCACCACCGCGCCAGCGTGCCGGTGGGGCTGGACACGAACGCAGCACCACAGCCAGTGATGCCCGTTGTGCAAGCCCTTCACTTTGGCGAAGGGGTAGTTGACACTTTGCCGATTCCCAGGGTTGTCTCCGAAGGCAGCAGGCCCGAACCGATCACAGCCACCCAGAACTCGCCCAGCAGGTCGGCGAGCCGGGCGGTGTCGGTCGGGCCGAGGAACCGCCAGGGACCGGCGGCCAGTTGGTCGGTGTGCCGCTCGACCTGTTGGCGCAGGCTTCGGCCGGCTTCCATGGCCGTACCACCCCCGTTGCCGTTCCCCTTCCCGTCCCCGTCCCCGTGCCCGTGCCCGTGCCGTCCCCATCCGCGGCGACCAGGCCCCGTGCCGCGAGGCGGGCGTGGGCCGCTGCCCATTCCTCCCGGCTCCAGCCCCGGCTCTCGAAGCGTTCCAGCGACGCCGCGCCTATCGCAGCGAAGGAGACCAGGGATTCGACGGGGTCGAGGTCCGCGACCATGAGGGCCGCGAGGTGGCCGTCGCCCCGGTGTTCGCGCAGGATGGTCGCCGCCCGCCAGAGCTGGAGGTGGGCGGGCTCGGGCCAGGGCAGTTCGGCGTTGGCCGCGGCCAGGGGGCGCCCGGCCGTGTTCACGGACTCCGCGGCGCGGCGGGCGAGTGCGGCGGCCTCGGTGAGCTCGGGGCTGTTCGCCCGGTCGCCGAATATCGCTCGGCAGGCCCGGTCGATCGCCCGGTCCCGTGCCGCCAGCACGGCCTCCGGGCTCGCGGTCTTCCATGCCGGCTCGATGTGCTCGGCGACCATGCGGGGGCTGAAGCTGTAGAAGGCCGAGGTCACCCGCTCGCTCCCGGCCGCTCCCAACGGCGCCGCCCGGTACGGGAAGTAACTCGGCCACCGCTCCCCCACGCCGTACCCGAGCGCGGTCGCCTCCTCGAACGCCTCCGGCGCGTAGTAGAGGACGGCGTGCAGTGGCTCCAGGAGGTGCCACATGCGGCGGACCTCGGGCAGCGCTACGCGCGCGCCCTCACCCGTAGATCCATCGACACCTTCACCGCCCGCTGTCGAACCGCCTCCGGTGACATTCTCGGACATGTTGTCGGACATGACTCATCCCCCTCGCCGCTCCCCTCGGCCATCCCGACCGAACCCAAACTTTCCACTGACTAGATTGCACCGAGCGCTCTCAACTTGTCAATGGCTAGATCCGGCGTACGCTGTTACCCATGCCCGACAACAGCGCTGGTGAACGCCCCTACCACCACGGCGACCTGCGTCGCGCGATCCTCCGCGCCGCGCTCGACGTCATCGCCGCGGACGGCCCGTCGGCGGTGAGCCTCCGGGACCTCGCCCGCCGCGCGGGCGTCTCGCACGCGGCACCGGCCCACCACTTCAAGGACCGCACGGGGCTGCTCACGGCGATCGCGGCGGAGGGACACGGACTGCTGGCGGCCGCGCTCGCGGGGGCCGAGGACCTGCGGGACGCGGGCGTGCGCTATGTCCGCTTCGCACGCGAGCACCCGGCGCATTTCCAGGTGATGTTCCGGCCGGAACTGCTCCGCGAGGACGACCTCGAACTGACCACCGCCCGCGCCCTGTCGAGCGAGCAGCTGCGCACCGCCGTCACCATCGCCCGCCCGGAGAGCACGGGCACCGACCCCCGGCTGGCCGGCATCGCCGCCTGGTCCTTCTCCCACGGCTTCGCCACGCTGCTGCTCAGCCGCAACCTGGACGGGGTGGTCGGCGACCAGGACCCGGAGGAGGTCTTCCGCACGGCGACGGAGCTGCTGTTCCCCTCCGCCTGACCGACCTGGGCCTCGTCGGCCGCACGGTCAGGTGACCTGGGCGATCACCCGACTCGTTCCTCCCCCTGCCGTGTCTCGACGGGGACGTCACCGCCGATCCCGCCGTCACCCGGCGGTTGGCAACCAGGTCTCGGCGATGGGCAACCGTGTCCCGGTGATTGGCAGCTGCGTCCCGGCAACAGCCGCGTTTACCGCACGCCCACCGAGACGGAGCTGCCAATCACCGACTGCCTGTAGCCGGGTTCCCAATCACCGACTGCCTGTAGCCGGGTTCCCAATCACCGACTGCCTGTAGCCGGGCTCTCAATCACCGACTGCCTGTAGCCGGGCTCTCAATCACCGACCGCCTGTAGCCGGGCTCTCAATCACCGACCGCCTGTAGCCGGGCCCACCCCCCCTACGACCCCAGAATCGAAGCCAAGAACTCTCCCGTCCACCCGAGCAGCTCCCGCCCGACCAGCGGCTTTCCGCCCACCTTCGCTGTCTTCGGGCGTGGCACCAGCACTTGGTGGACCGCCGGCTTGATGACGGTGCCGGGGTACAGCCGCTTGAGGCGCAGCTCCTGCGACTCCCGCAACTCCACCGGTGCGAAACGGATGTTGTTGCCCTGGAGGACGATCTCGCCGACGCCGCAGGCGCGGGCGAGCATCCGCAGCCCGGCCACGAGCAGCAGGTTCTCCACCGGCTCGGGCAACTTGCCGTAGCGGTCGACGAGTTCCTCGCGTACGGCGGTGATGTCGGCCTCGGTGTTGACGGAGGCGATCGCGCGGTACGCCTGGAGGCGAAGCCGCTCACCGGGGGCGTAGTCGTGCGGGACGTGCGCGTCGACGGGCAGCTCGATCTTGACCTCGAGCGGCGGCTCCTCCTCGATGGCGCCGGTCTCCAGCTGGCGGCGGTAGTCCGCGACCGCCTCGCCGACCATCCGTACGTACAGGTCGAAGCCGACGCCCGCGATGTGGCCGGACTGTTCGCCGCCGAGCAGGTTGCCCGCGCCGCGGATCTCCAGGTCCTTCATCGCCACATACATGCCCGCGCCCATCTCCGTGTGCTGGGCGATGGTGGCGAGCCGCTCGTGCGCCGTCTCCGTCAACGGCTTCTCCGGGGGGTAGAGGAAGTACGCGTACCCGCGCTCGCGGCCTCGCCCCACGCGCCCCCGCAGCTGATGCAGCTGCGACAGGCCGAAGTTGTCGCCGCGCTCCACGATCAGCGTGTTGGCGTTGGAGATGTCGATGCCGGACTCGACGATCGTCGTCGAGACGAGGACGTCGAACTTCTTCTCCCAGAAGTCGACGACGACCTGTTCCAGCGCCTGCTCCGACATCTGGCCGTGGGCGGTCGCGATGCGCGCCTCGGGGACGATCTCGCGCAGTCTCGCCGCCGCCCGGTCGATCGATTCGACGCGGTTGTGGATGTAGAAGACCTGGCCCTCGCGCAGCAGTTCACGGCGGATGGCCGCGCCGATCTGCTTCTCCTCGTACGGGCCGACGAAGGTGAGGACCGGGTGGCGCTCCTCCGGGGGTGTCGTGATCGTCGACATCTCCCGGATGCCCGTGACCGCCATCTCCAGGGTCCGGGGGATCGGGGTCGCCGACATCGTCAGGACGTCCACGTTCGCGCGCAGCTTCTTCAGCTGCTCCTTGTGTTCGACGCCGAAGCGCTGCTCCTCGTCGACGATGACCAGGCCCAGGTCCTTGAACTTGGTCTCCGTGGAGAACAGTCGGTGCGTACCGATGACGATGTCGACGCCGCCGTCGCGCAGGCCCTCCAGGGTGGCCTTCGCCTCGGTGTCCGTCTGGAAGCGGGACAGCGCCTTAACGCTGACCGGGAACTGGGAGTAGCGCTCGCTGAATGTGCCGAAGTGCTGCTGCACCAGCAGGGTCGTGGGGACCAGGACCGCCACCTGCTTGCCGTCCTGGACGGCCTTGAAGGCGGCCCGGACCGCGATCTCCGTCTTGCCGTAGCCGACGTCACCGCAGATCAGGCGGTCCATCGGGACCGTCTTCTCCATGTCCTCCTTGACCTCGGCGATCGTGGTCAGCTGGTCGGGCGTCTCGGCGTACGGGAAGGCGTCCTCCAGTTCGCGCTGCCAGGGGGTGTCGGGTCCGAAGGCGTGTCCGGGGGCCGCCATGCGGGCGCTGTACAGCTTGATCAGGTCGGCGGCGATCTCCTTGACGGCCTTCTTCGCGCGCGCCTTCGTCTTCGTCCAGTCCGCGCCGCCGAGGCGGTGGAGCGTCGGGGCCTCGCCGCCGACGTACTTGGTGATCTGCTCCAGCTGGTCGGTCGGGATGTAGAGGCGGTCGCCGGGCTGGCCGCGCTTGGCGGGGGCGTACTCCACGACCAGGTACTCGCGGGTCGCGCCCTGCACGGTCCGCTGGACCATCTCGATGTAGCGGCCGACGCCGTGCTGCTCGTGGACGATGTAGTCGCCCGGTTCGAGGGTGAGCGGGTCGATGGTCTTGCGGCGGCGGGCGGGCATACGGGCGCCGTCCTTGCCGGCCGCCTTCTGGCCGGAGAGGTCGGTCTCCGTGAGCACCGCGAGCTTCAGGGCCGGGTCGACGAAGCCGTAGTCGATCGAGCCGCACGACACGTGCACGACCGACGGGGAGATCTCCCCCAGGTCGGCCTCCAGGCGGGCGGCGATGCCCTCGCCGCCCAGCACCTCGACCGTACGGGCGGCCGGGCCGTGGCCCTCGGTCACGAACACCGTGCGCCAGCCGTCGGCCAGCCAGCCCTTGGTGTCGGCCAGCGCCTTGGCCGTGTCGCCGCGGTAGGTCTCAGGGGCGTGCATGCCGAGCTTGAGGGTGTCCGCGTCGAGCTCCGCGTCCGCCGCGAACGGGGAGACCGACCACCACATCATGTCGAGTTCGCGTGCCCGGTCCCGGATGTCCGCGATCGACCGCAGGGAGGCCGCGCCGACGTCGATGGGCGCCTCGCCGCCGCCCGCCGTGGCCGCCCAGGACGCCTGCAGGAACTCCTGCGAGGTGGCCACCAGGTCCGCCGCGCGCGTGCGCACCCGCTCCGGGTCGCACACGACGGCCATCGCGCCCTTCGGGAGTACGTCGATCAGCAGCTCCATGTCGTCGACGAGGACCGGAGCGAGGGATTCCATGCCTTCCACGGCGATGCCCTCGGCGATCTTGCCGAGGAGTTCGCCGAGTTCGGGGTGGCGTTCGGCGAGGGCACGCGCGCGTGCGCGTACGTCGTCGGTGAGGAGCAGCTCACGGCAGGGCGGCGCCCACAGGCCGTGTTCAGCGACCTCCAGCGACCGCTGGTCGGCGACCTTGAAGTACCGGATCTCCTCGATGTCGTCGCCCCAGAACTCCACCCGAAGGGGGTGTTCCTCGGTCGGCGGGAACACGTCGAGGATGCCGCCGCGTACGGCGAACTCGCCGCGCTTCTCGACCAGTTCGACCCGGGAGTACGCGGCCGCCGCCAGGGCCTCGACCGTGCGGTTCAGGTCGGCGGTCTCGCCCGTGCGCAGGGCCACCGGCTCCAGGTCGCCGAGACCCTTGACCTGGGGCTGGAGGACGGACCGCACGGGGGCGACGACGACCGACACCGGGCCCGTCTCCGGGTCGTCGGGGCTCGGGTGGGTCAGGCGGCGCAGGACGGCGAGGCGGCGGCCGACGGTGTCGCTGCGCGGGCTGAGCCGTTCGTGCGGGAGCGTCTCCCATGCCGGGTAGTCCACGACGCCCTCCGGGGGGAGGAGGGAGCGGAGGGCTGCCGCCAGGTCCTCGGCCTCGCGGCCCGTCGCCGTCACGGCGAGTACGGGGCGGCCGGCGTCCCGGGCGAGCGCGGCCACCGCGAAGGGGCGGGCCGCCGGGGGGCCCACCAGGTCGATGTGGGTGCGGTGGCCGTCGGCTGCCGCCCTGATCGCTTCCGCGAGGGGTGCGTCCTTGACTACGGCGTCGAGCAGACCGTGAAGGCTCATTTGGGGCGATTCCCGTCCGGGGCATGGGGGTGGGCAGTCGGTGTGGGCTGGGTGGGCTGAGCTGGGGTGGGGCAACGCGAACGCCCGACCTCGTGGGACGGGCCGGGGGTGTCCAGGGTACGACGGCGGTGTGGGTGGGGGTGGGGGCTGTGGATAACCGTGGGGTGGGGCCGGGAAGGTCTCGCCCCCGCCGCCCCTCCCCGTCCCTCCCCGTCCCTCCCCGTCCCTCCCCCACTCTCGGCTTCGCTCGAGCGGGGGGACCCCCATCCAGGGGCTGCCGCCCCTTCGCTCCCGCTTCTGGAGCTGCGGTCGGTTGGTCCGTGACCGTCGTGTGTGGTTTCTCGCGCAGTTCCCCGCGCCCCTGAAAGCACGAGGCGCCGCCTAACCTGAAGGGCACCCGACCGGCCCTGCCCCAACCCGAACGCGAGTCCCCATGTCCCCGAGCGCCCCTCCGCCCACGGCTCTCATACCCGCGCAGGTCACGGCCTCGGGCTCGGCTCGTGACCTGCGGCGGGTCTTCTCCGCGCGGCGCGATCCGTACGTGCTCGCCGTCGGGTTCTTCGTCGCGTACGCGGCGGTGTCGGTCGGGCGGTATCGGCACATGGGTACTCGGTCGTGGGACCTGGGCATTTTCGAGCAGGCGGTCCGGGGGTACGCGCACTTTCAGGCGCCGATCGTCGATCTGAAGGGGCCCGGGTTCAACGTCCTCGGTGATCACTTCAGCCCGGTCACCGCCCTGCTCGCGCCCATCTACCGGGTCGTCCCCTCCCCCGTCACGCTGCTGGTGGCACAGGCGGCGCTGTTCGCGTTGTCGGCGGTGCCGGTCACCCGGGTCGCCGCGCGGATGCTCGGGCGGGCGCGCGGGCTGGCGGTCGGGGTGGCGTACGGGCTGTCGTGGGGGCTGCAGCGGGCGGTGGACTTCGACTTCCACGAGATCTGCTTCGCGGTTCCGCTGATCGCGTTCTCGCTGGAGGCGCTGCTGACGCAGCGGTGGCGCGCGGCGCTGCTCTGGGCGCTGCCGCTGGTGCTGGTCAAGGAGGACCTGGGGCTGACGACGGCGGCCCTCGCGGTCGTGGTCGCGCTACGGGCCCGGAAGCACGGTTCGGCCCGGACCGTGCCGTACGCCATCGCCGTGGCCTCGTTCGGCGCGGTCGCGGCGCTGCTCACCTTCACCGTGATCATCCCGGCGTTCAACGCCACCGGCGGCTACGACTACTGGACCAAGGTCGGCGAGGCCGGCCCGCTCGAAGGCACGGACACCAAGATCCGCACGCTGCTGTGGCTGCTGGTGCCGACGAGCGGGCTGCTGGCCTTGCGCTCGCCGATCCTCATAGCCGCTCTCCCCACCCTCGGCTGGCGTTTCCTGTCCTCCGACGACCACTACTGGGGCACGGACTGGCACTACAGCGCCGTCCTGATGCCGATCGTCACCCTCGCCCTCGTCGACGCGCTCCCGGCCGCCCGTCACAGCGCCCGCCCGTGGCTGCGCTCGTACGCGTTCCATTTGCCCGCCACCGTCGCCGCGGCCGCGCTGGCGCTGACGGCCTCGCTGCCGCTGTCCGCGCTGACCGAGGCCGACGCCTATCGCGTCCCGGACCGGGTCACGGCCGTGGAGAGGCTGCTGGACACCGTCCCGGACGGCGCCACCGTCGAGTCCAACATCGGGCCCATCACCCGCCTCACCTCCCGCTGCCGCGTCTTCTGGATCGGCCGCGCCAAGGGGCTCACCCCGGACTACATCGTCTTCAACAACTCCTCGCGGTGGGTGAAGGACGTCCCGGGGTACGCCCGTCAGCTGCATCCGCGCGCCCAGTACGAGCTCAGGGGCCTGGTCCAGGGGTACGTGCTGCTGAAACGGACCTCCCCGTGAGACGTACATCCCTGAACATCTGTGAAAATCACCTTCCCTTGAGTCGTACGCCCCCTTTGAAACGTACGTCCCCTTGAAGCGGTGGAACCCGGCGCCGGGAAGTGTCGACTTCCCGGCGCCGGGCTCTCCCCCGGTTCCCCCGTGGCCCATGGCCACTCACTCGGTGGCTACTCGGTGGCTACTCGGTGGCTACTCGGTGGCTACTCGGTGGCGATCGCGTTCAGGACGTTCATCCGGCCCGCCCGGAACGCCGGGACCAGGGCCGCGAACAGGCCCACGAAGGCCGAGCCGAGGAAGACGGCGATGATGGTCGGCCAGGGGATGTCGAGGACGTTCAGGCCCTCCAGGGCGAGGAGTTGCTGGGCGGTGGCACCCCAGCCCATCCCCAGGCCCAGGCCGAGCAGCGCGCCGAACAGGGCGATGACGACCGACTCCAGGCGGATCATGCGGCGCAGCTGGCGTCGTGAGAGGCCGATGGCCCGCATCAGGCCGATCTCGCGCGTCCGCTCGACCACCGACAGCGCCAGGGTGTTCACGACTCCCAGGATCGCGACGATGATCGCGAGGGCGAGCAGGCCGTAGATCATGTTGAGGAGCTGGTCGATCTGGCCCTTCAGGGCCTCCTTGTAGTCGGTCTGGTCGCGGACCTCGTACTGCGGGTAGTCGTGCAGGGCGTCCTTGAGGGACTTGTACGCGGCCGTCTCCTGGCCGTCCTTCGCGGAGGCGAAGAGGAGCTGGTCGAGCGGCATCTTCTCGGCGGGGACGTACTTGGCCATGGTGTCGATGGCCGTGTACATGGCGCCCGCGTCGATGACGACGTCGCTGCTGGTGATGGCCCGTACGGTCAACCGGGCCGTGGAGCCGCCCTGGAAGGCGACGGAGACCTTGGAGCCGAGTTCGATGCCGTGGTCCTTGGCGAACTCCTCGTGGACGGACATCGAGTCGGGCTTGTAGGCGTCCGTCAGGTTGCCGGCGACGGTCTCGGTGGCGAGGTCCGTGGCGTAGCTCGGGTCGGCGGCGGTGATCGCCGTGTCCTTGAGGGTCTTGCCGTCGGGGGTGGTGAAGTCGGCCTGGGTCCACTTGTACTCGGTGACGCTGTCGACGCCCTCGGCGGAGCGCGCGGCCTCGACCGCCTGCGCGGTGATCAGCTGGCCGGTGTCGGACTGGATGATGAAGTCCGTGCCGACGGTCTTGTCGAGCTGCTCGGTGGCCGAGGCGACCATGGAGGAGCCGACGACCGAGAGGCAGGCGACGAGCGCGAGGCCGATCATCAGGGCGGCGCCCGTGGCTCCGGTACGGCGCGGGTTGCGCAGCGCGTTGCGTTCGGCCATCCGTCCGACGGGGCCGAAGATCCTGAGGACGAGCGCGCCCAGGACGCGGACCACGGCACCCGCGAGGAGCGGGCCGATGACGACGAAACCGATGAGGGACAGCACGACACCGCCGCCGAGCCACATCGAGCCCTCGCCCGCCTTGCCGGCGGCGGACGCCAGGTACAGGCAGTAGCCACCGGCGCCGGTCAGGACCAGGCCGATCGCGGCCCGTACGACACCGGCCTTGACGTCCAGTGGGGCGCCGGAGTCGCGCAGGGCGGCCATCGGGGAGACCTTGCCGGCGCGCCGGGCCGGCACGTACGCGGCCAGGACGGTCACGACGATGCCGAGGAGCAGGCCGACCGCCGGGGTGGTCCAGGCAACGGTGAGGTCGTCGGTGGACAGGTTCATGCCCGTGGCGCCCATGAGCTTCATCAGGCCGATGGCGAGGGCGACGCCCGCGGCGACACCGAGCACCGAGCCGAAGACGCCGAGCAGCAGCGCCTCGACGAGCACGGAGCGGTTGACCTGGCTGCGGCTGGAGCCGATGGCCCGCATCAGACCGATCTCGCGGGTCCGCTGGGCGACCAGCATCGAGAAGGTGTTGATGATCAGGAAGATGCCGACGAGGAAGGCGATCCCGGCGAAGCCGAGCATCGCGTACTTCATCACGCCCATGAACTCCTGGACGTCGGCGGCGTTCGCGTCCGCGACCTCCTTGGCGGTCTGCACCTTGTAGGCGCCGCCCAGTTCGGCGGCGACGTTCTTCTTCAGCTGCGCGTCCGTGATCCCCGCGTCGGCGGTGACATTGACGTTGGTGTACACGCCGGTCTCGCCGACGAGGGTCTTCTGAGCGGTGGCGGTGTCGAGGTAGAAGATCGCGGCGCCGGGGTTGGTGACCTGGAACTCGGCGATGCCGGCCACCTTGGCCCGGTGCGTGCCGACGGCCGAGATCACACCGATCTCGTCGCCGAGCTTCAGCCCGTGCTTGTCGGCGGTGTCCGCGTCGACCATGATCTGGTCCGGCCCGCGCGGCGCGTTGCCGGAGGCGATCTTCATCGTGCGGGCGTCGTTGGCGTTCCAGTTGCCGACGATGGTCGGGGCGCCGCTGGTGGGCGAGAGGTTGTCCTTGTCGGCGTCGACGACCGTCACCGAGGTCGAGAAGACCGTGCCCTCGGCGGACCTGACGCCCTCCGCGCCGCCCACCTTGTCGAGCACGGAGGCGGGCATGACCGGCGGCTTGCCGTTGTCGGCCTGGGTCTCACCGGTGCCCGAGGCGTCCTCGGCGCTGACCGTGACATCGGAGGCGGTGGCCGCGAACAGCTTGTCGAACGTCGTGCTCATCGTGTCGGTGAACACGAGCGTGCCGCACACGAACGCCACCGACAGCATGACCGCGATGGCCGACAGCGCCATCCGTCCCTTGTGCGCGAAGAAGTTGCGCATCGAGGTCTTCATGACACTCATGACGTACGCCCCCGCGCGTCGAAGTTGGGGGTCTGGGGGTGTCCCCCAGAAAAAAGGTGCATGCGGTCCAGGACGGTGTCCGCGGTCGGCTTGTACATCTCGTCGACGATCCGCCCGTCGGCCAGGTACAGCACGCGGTCCGCGTACGAGGCGGCCACCGGGTCGTGGGTGACCATCACGATGGTCTGGCCCAGTTCGTCCACCGACCGCCGCAGGAAGCCGAGCACCTCGGCGCCGGCCCGCGAGTCCAGGTTCCCGGTCGGCTCGTCACCGAAGATGATCTCCGGCCGGGCCGCCAGCGCCCGCGCCACGGCGACGCGCTGCTGCTGACCGCCGGAGAGCTGGGTGGGCCGGTGCCTGAGCCGGTCGGAGAGCCCGACCGTGTCCACGACCCGCCCCAGCCACTGCTTGTCGGGCTTCCGCCCGGCGATGTCCATCGGCAGGGTGATGTTCTCTATCGCGTTCAGCGTCGGCAGCAGGTTGAACGCCTGGAAGATGAACCCGATCCGGTCCCGGCGCAGCTGCGTGAGCCTCTTGTCCTTCAGCCCGGTGATCTCGGTGTCGTCCAGGTAGATCTGGCCGCTCGTCACGGTGTCGAGCCCGGCGAGGCAGTGCATGAGGGTGGACTTCCCGGACCCCGAAGGACCCATGATCGCGGTGAACTGCCCCCGCGCGATGTCCACGTCCACATGGTCGAGGGCGACGACACGGGTCTCCCCGGACCCGTACGCCTTCACGACCTGCCGCGCCCGCGCGGCAACGGCCGTAGTCCCTCCAGTACCCCCGTGCCTGGTGATGGTCACAGCCGATGTCACGGTATGTCTCCTATGTCGGTCAGCGGACAAGCAGTACGAAGTGAGGTGCCAAGTCGTACGAGGTGATGTGCCCTTGAGTCTGGTCCCCCGACGGGGTCCGGCGCGCTGGTGCCCGGCGCAGTCTTCTGCTGGGGAAAACCCCACCCCCACCGGTCCGGTGCACCGCCCTCCAGCGGCGTAAAGCCAGGTTAAGGACGAGGGCGGGGCCGTCTCGTCCTCCGACGGTACGAACCCTGCCCTGGCCGTAGTACGGAGGTACCCCTAGGGGAACTGGCCCGCCGGGACGAGACCGTCTCGGGGTCCGCGTCCCCCTTCCGGCGCACTCAGGCTGCACCCTGCCGCCACAATTCAGCAGGGGCCGCGCGAAGCGCGTCGTTGAGGGGTGGTGGTCGGGCGACGGGCGGGCCAAGTGGCATGGTGTTCCGCGGCAGACAGGTGCAAGGGGAAGGAATCCGGTGGGCGACACGCGACCCGCGGTACGCGACTCGGCACAGCACACCGGAACCGACAGACGAAGAGCCGTCGCCGTCGCCCTCATGCTGGCCATGGGGCTGGCCGCGCTGGACTCCACGATCGTCTCGACCGCCGTACCGCAGATCGTCGCGGACCTCGGCGGCTTCTCCGTCTTCTCCTGGCTGTTCTCGGGCTATCTGCTCGCGGTGACGGTCACGCTCCCCGTCTACGGCAAGCTCTCCGATACCTTCGGCCGCAAACCGGTACTGATCGTGGGCGCGGCCCTGTTCCTGCTGGGCTCGCTGCTCTGCGCGCTCGCCTGGAACATGGGTTCGCTGATCGCCTTCCGTATCGTCCAGGGCCTGGGCGGCGGAGCGCTCCAGGGCACCGTGCAGACGCTGGCCGCCGACCTCTACCCCCTGGAGGAACGCCCCAAGATCCAGTCCAAGCTGTCCACGGTGTGGGCGATGTCGGCGGTGGCGGGTCCCGGGGTGGGCGGAGTGCTCGCCGCCTACGCGGACTGGCGCTGGATCTTCCTCATCAACCTCCCGCTCGGCGCGGCCGCGCTGTGGCTGCTGGCCCGTCATCTGCACGAGCCGCGGCGGGAGTCGACGAGTCGGCCGCGTATCGACTGGGCGGGCGCCCTGACGGTCTTCGCCTGCGGAGGCGCCCTGCTGACGGCGCTGGTGCAGGGCGGGGTGGCCTGGGACTGGCTCTCCTGGCCCTCAATCACCCTGCTGGGCACGGGAGTCGCCCTGATCGCGGCACTGGTCCTGATCGAACGCCGGGCCGCCGAACCGATCGTCCCCGGCTGGGTGTGGCGCCGCCGCACGATCGCCGCGGTGAACCTCGCCCTCGGTGCACTGGGCCTGCTGATGGTCGCGCCCACGGTCTTCCTCGCGACCTACGCCCAGTCGGTGCTGGGCCTGGCACCGGTGGCCGCCGGATTCGTCGTGTCCATCTGGACGTTGAGCTGGCCGGTGTCGGCGGCCTTCAGCCAGCACGTCTACCGCAGGATCGGCTTCCGCGACACAGCCCTCCTGGGCATGGCGGCGGCAGCAGCCCTCCTCTTCGCCTTCCCGCTCCTCCCCTACCCGGGCGAGGCCTGGCAGCCCACGCTGCTGATGCTCCTCCTCGGCGCCGCCCTGGGCCTCTTCCAACTCCCCCTGATCGTGGGCGTCCAGTCGACGGTGGAGTGGGAGGAGCGCGGCACCGCCACCGCGTCCATCCTCTTCTGCCGCCAGACGGGCCAGACCCTGGGCGCGGCCGTGTTCGGCGCGGTGGCGAACGGCGTGCTGGCGTCCCGCCTCGGCGGCGCGGGAGACCTGGACGCCGTGACCCACTCCCTCGACTCAGGCACAGCCGCCGAGCCGGTCCGCAGGGCCGTCGCGGACGCGGTCCACGCCGTGTACCTGGGAGCGGCGGCTGCGGCGGCGGTGGCGTTCGTGGTGCTGCTGGTGGTGGCGCCGCGGAGGTTTCCGGTACTGAAGGACTGAGCCACTCGCGACGTCGCGTGCTACGCGGACAGCAGCGGACCCACGACTCCGCCGACTCCGCCGACTCCGCCGACATGGATCTCGTAGACCTCGCCGAACTCGGGGACACCAGCGACGAGTTCCTCCAGAAAGCGGACGGCGCCGACAAGGCTGTTCGTCGCCCGGATGTGACTACTCGCCCTGCGCGTTGCCCGTCAGCGCCGACAGGCTCGCGCGTACGCAGTCCATCTGGGCCTGCAGTTCGTCCGAGCGTTCGCCGTGTTCGCGCAGGATGCGTTCGGTCTCGCGCATGATGCGTTCCTCGCGCATCCGGGCCTCCGCGATCAGTTCGCAGGCGCGGGCCTCGGCCTCGGCCTGGATCTGGGCCGCGGCTCCCGCGGAGTCGGCGAGGACGCGTTCCGCCTCTGCGACGGCGGCCTGCGCCTGGGCGACGCGTGCCGTGTGGTGGGCCTCGAACGCAGCCTCGCGCCCGGCGATGTCGCGCTCGATGTCGGCGACGCGCTCGGCGTACTCCCTGTCCAGCTCGGCGAGCATCCCCTCGGTGCGCTCCCGCACCTCCCGCAGCGCGGCCAGGGCCTCACCCCGGCCCTCCTTCACCGCGCGCCGCGCCCCGATGCGCAGGTCGTCGGCCTGGGCCTGGGCGGCCAGCAACCGGTGCCGGGCCCGCTCGTCGGCCTCGCCACGCACCCCGTCGGCGTACGCCTGCGCGGCCTGAAGCACCCGCCGCCCGGCCTCCTCCGCCTCCTCGACGATCCGCTGGGCCTCCAGGCGCCCGCCCGCACGCACCGCCCCGGCCTCCTCGACCCCGAGTTCGAACAGCTCGCGGGCCCGGCCGCCGAGTGCCTCGTACGTCTGCGGGGCCAGCCCGGCGACCGTCGCGCGCAGCCGGGCCAGTTCCGCGTCCATGTCCTTGGCCAGCACGGTCAGCCGGGCGGCCCGCTCCCACGCGGCGTCACGGTCCTGCGAGAGCGCCACCGCGCAGGCGTAGACCTGGTCGGGACGGTAACCACGCCGTACGACGTCGAAGTCGAGCGTGAAGCCGTGGGGCGCCGTCGGTGCGCTGCTCATGCTGGACCCTCTCCGCCGGACGCACACGAAATGATGATTTCGCGCACATCTTGATGTATCGGACGGAAGTGTTCATAACGCGACACTCCGTACGAGGTCATGGACGACGGCAAGAGAGAACGGAAACAGGGGCTGGGCCCGGTCCTGCGACCGGGCCCAGCCCCTGTTCCGTTCCCACGACCGCCGTCAGCGACCACGACCGTGGCGGTGGCGCTTTACAGCAATCCGTCCCACATCTGCTCCAGCAGCACCGACCACCAGCTCTCCGGCGACGCCAGCGCCGCCGGGTCGAGGGCGGCGAGCTGAGCCTGGAAATCGACGGTCCAGCGGCCCGCCTGCTCCTGGTTCAGACCGAAGCGCAGCCGCCACATCCGGCCGAGAAGAGCCAGACAACGCGCGAACTCGGGCAGGCCCGTGTTCACGAACTGCGGCGGTACGGGCGCACCGCCCGGCCCCGCCTCCACGGGTACCGCCACGATGTTCGCCGTGCCGTACTGCACACACAGCGCCTTGCCGAAGTCGCTGCCCATCACGAGGTACGAGCCCGCGTCCGCCGCCGGCTGCACACCCCGCTCCTGCGCCAGCTCCGCCAGAGTCGGCACCGGACGCCCCGGCTGGGCCTGCGCCCAGAAGAACGGCCCCATGTCCACCGGCAGCCCCGCCACGACCAGCGTGTGCGCCACGATCGGCGGAACGCCCTGCCGCGACACCGCCTGCTGGTCGAACCGGAACACCCCCGGCCCGAACACCGCCGCCAGCTCCTGCCCGATCGCCTCCGGCGGAATCGGCGGCGCCGGCTGCACCGGCGGCAACGGCGCCCGCACCGGCGCGGGCCGCGCCGGACCATCCGCCACCTGGTGCAACTCGCCCTGGTGCGCGAGGAGTTGAGCCATTCCCTGCTGCCGGCTCGCATGGTCCTTGCCGTACGGGGCGATGGACGTGATGCGCGCGTTCGGCCACTGCTCGCGGATCATCCGCGCGCAGTACGCACCCGGCAGCTCGCACGACTCCAGCTCCGTGTGGAGTTCGAGGACCGCCTCCGGCGGGATGTTCATACCGCGCAGCTCATGGAAGATCTGCCACTCCGGGTGCGGGGTGCCCGGCGCGGACCGCCGGATCACCTGCTGCTCGGAGCCGTCGGGCGCGCGGTAGCGCAGTACGGCCTGGTAGCCGGGGCCGACGGTCGGCTGACCGGCGGGCGGCTGCGGGTAGCCGTACGCGGGGGGCGCCCCCATCCCCATCGGCGGCCGGCCCGGCATCCCCTGCGGAGCACCCGGCGGCATCCCCGGCGGGCCGGGCGGCTGCGGGACTCCGGGCACGCCGGGCCCACCGACCGGAGGCCCCGCCAGCATCGTCTCGGCGTGGTGTACGGGACCGGGGCCACCCGGCGGCGTCCCCGGCTGCCCAGGAGCACCAGGAGCACCAGGCGCAGCCGGGCCACCCACGCCAGGTCCGGCCAGCATGGTCGCCGCGTGATGCACACCACCCGCGGGCGTACCCCCAGGCGGATTCGGCGCGCCCGGAGCACCCGGGGCACCCGGGGCACCCGGGGCACCCGGAGGACCGGGGGGAGCGGGCGGCTGGCCCGGAACCCCAGGAGGCCCCGGCGGCAGCGGCGCGCCCGGGCCGCCCACCGCGGGACCGGCCAGCATGGTCGCCGCATGGTGCACACCACCTGCGGGCGTACCCCCGGGCGGATTCGGCGCGCCCGGAGCGCCCGGGGCACCTGGAGTACCAGGCTGACCCGGAGCGCCGGGGGCACCCGGACCGCCGGGCTGACCGGGAGCGGGCGTGCCCGGACCGCCGGCCAATCCCTCCGGCCCGTCCGGGCCAAGAGCCGAAACCAGCTGCGTAGGCACGTAACCACCCGCCGGAGTCCCCGGGTTCCCCGGAGCACCGGGCCCGGACTGCGGCGCGGGCGTACCGCCCGGACGCGCGCCCGGCGTACCGGGGGTACCCGGCGGAGCCGGAGGCGGCGGCGCACCCGGACCACCGCCCCGGCCACCCCGACGCGGAGGCGGCGCCGCCTTACTGGTGGCGGCGTCGGCAATGTCACCGGCGTGGGGCGCGAGCGGCGTACGGGGACCGGACCCCTGCGGGCCACCCGCTCCCTGCGGATAGCCATAAGAAGGCGCACCCGGCGGCGGCGTACCCGGCCCGTGCGGGACCGGCCCACCCGGGTACCCGTACGAAGGCGCACCCGGCGGCGGCGTACCCGGCCCGTGCGGCGGCGGCTGCTGCGAAGGCCCGCCCGGCGCTCCCAGATCGGGGCCGGGACCGCCCACCGCGGGAGCCACCGTCGTACGCGGAAGCTGGCTGCCCCCGGACATCAGCGCGGTCTTGGCGTCCGGCGCCGCGCCCGGCGGCGGAGTGTCGTGCTCCTCGCCCACCTCGGACAGCTGCGGCGCGAACACCGTCTGCGGCAGCGGTACCGAACGGTCGTCCTCCGCCTCGGCGTTGGTGTCCGTCCCCGCCCACGGAGTCGCCCCGGCAGGCACACCCGGCACCGCGTCGTGCGGCTCGCCGATGTCCCTGGGCGGCACCACGTCCCGCACCTCGTCATCCGCCGACGCGGCGGCCGGCCACGGCGTCGCATCGGCCGGAGTGACAGACGTACCGGACGTCACGGGCCCAGGCGGCGTCCCCTGACCCGGCATCGTCTCGGGCATCGCCCCCGCGCCCCCGGACACCCCATTGGCACCCGGGCCACCCGGGCCACCCATCGAATCCGCAACCGCAGCCGGACGGGACCCAGCACCATCGGACGCACCCGACCCCGACCGACGATCCGGAATCCCCAGCTTGTCCGCCGCGTCCTGCAACCACTCCGGCGGAGTCAGCAGGAACGACGTCTGGTTCAGATCCACCCGCGCCGGAGGCGCCGCAGGCGCAGCCGCCGGAGCCGCCTCCGTACGGCCGTACTCCTCCTCGTAACGACGGATCACCTCACCCACCGGCAGCGCCGGCCACAGCGTGGCCTCCCCACTGTCCCGAGCAATGACCAGCCGCTGCGCGCCGCCATCGGAACGCGGACCGTCCGCACGGTCCTCCGCCCACACCACGAACCCGAGCTCGAACTCCCGCACCCGCACCTCACGGTGCTGATAACCGGGCAGCTCCCCGTTGATCCACTCCTCGGCGCGCTCCTGCGCCTGAGCGAACGTCACCATCGAAAACTCACTCCCCCACCGAGGACGCCGAAGACGACGCGGCACCCGCGGCGACCGGCACAGCACGTGCGAAGCCACCGTCCACCATCAGGTTCGCCACCGTCTCCAACTCCGGCGGATTTCCCGCCAACCGGGACAGAAACGCGTCGAAGTCCTCACCGGCAGGGAGCAGCAACCGCTCCACCCGCTCGGCCGGAGGCCACGACGGATCGACATCACGGGCGTCGTCGTACGCGCAGAACCACACCGACCCGATCCGGTCGCCCTTCACCTTCACCGCCAGCAACCCGCCCTGCGCGAACGCGACACCCAGATAATCCTTGGTGAGATGGTCCCGCAGACACTTGTTGACGTACACCAAGTCGTTGACGGCCGCCTCGTCGCGCACCGTGAAAAACGGCTGATCGACCAGCAGCCCCAACTCCGCGTCCAGCGCCGCCCCCACCGGAGCACAACCACCGGCCGCCTTCAGGAACGACCGGTACGCACCCGGCAGCCGGTACCCGAGATCCTCCTCGACCCCTTGCACCTGCGACTCCGTCACCGCCACCGCCGACGACTTCGGCAACCCGAAATGCGCCGGCCGGGTCTCCTGCAACGGCCGCGTGCCCCGCTTGTTCTGATCCACACGCGCCGTCGCGATACCACCGTGATGCCGCAGCAGCGCCTTCACCTCGACCGGCACCAACTCCAGCCGCCGACCGCCCGCGACGTGATGCCACGTCCACCCGTGCGGCGTCGCCACCGTCGGAATCGTGTCCCACAACTCATGCCCGGTCGCCGCCAGCGCCGCGTTCGCGGACACATAGTCCGTCAACCGCAACTCGTCCACACCGAACCCCTCCGGAGGATCGGCGATCTCCGCCGCGGCACGCGCATAGGGCGAGAAGTCCGGATAGCCGTGCGCGTCAACACGGACACCCCTCGGATGACGCGCGGCCCGGACCGGGTCCGGAAACTGCACGACCTGCCCGGCATAGGCCGCGTTCGGCGGCGCGGCTTGCTGCCCGAGCCGACCTGTCGTCATGGCGGTAGCCCCCTGCGGCGTTCTGTGTGACCTGTTCTGACGGTCTGACTGCTGCTGACTGCTGTCTCAGTAATGACTGGTCCAACCGGCGGCGAAAAGGCCCGTGCACACCCTCGTACCCAGCCTCTTCCCACACCCCGATCCACCCAGCCCCCGCACCCGACCGGCACTCGATCAGCTCTCCATCAGCTCTCGATCTGCCCTCGATCGCGGGAACCGCACGGACCGCGGTTGTCGACAGCCTATGCGGTACGGCGACACCGGTCACCGGGCCTCCGCTTCCGTGACCAGCCGTCACACCACCCTCACCGTGCGCCGAAGCCCGGGCGTGTCGCACAACCCCAGCTTCCGCACCCGCCACACCGTTTGGCACTCTGTGTCCGCTGACGGGGGATGCGACAGGAGGGGACGACGATCATGAGCACGACGCAGGCGGGACCTTCGGGCGATCCCCGCATCGGCTGGAGCACCGCGGAACAGCCGCATGCCCCCGCCCTCCTCCACCGCCGCGACGGCATCCTGCCCACCGTCGCCGCCGCCCTCTCCGTACGCGGCGAAACCCTCACCGGCACCGCCGCCCGCGGCGACCACGCACCACCCCTGCACCCCCTCGTCCAGGAGTTCCTCGACTCCCTCGCCACCGCACAACGCGACCGCTTCACCGGCCGCTGCGCCGAGGCCATCCTCATCTCCCGGCACATCACCACCGCCGACGCCGCCCGCAGCAAGCGCGCCGCCCGCAGACCCATGACCAACGGCGAAGCCCGCAAAGTCCTCAAACAGGCCAAACTCACCACCCGCCACATCCGCGAGGACGGCGACCCCCTCCACGGCGGCTTCGCCACCCCCTGCCGCGCCTGCACCGCCCTCAGCGCCCACTTCGGCGTCCGCATCGTGGACCCCACACAGCAGAACTGACGGGCAATCCCCCACCGAGCAACCGAAGAACCCCCAACACCGTCTCTACAGCCCCCAGCACCATCCCTGAAGGAACACCCCGGAAATCACAAAACCCACCCCGGACCCACAGGAACACCTGATAGGCCGAAGTCCCCACCAACGAACCCCCCGACGAACAAAGGGCAGATGCACACCGACCGCACCTCGACCACGCGCTTCTCCGTACCCGTCGACGCCGCCCTGCGCGCCGCCGGCTGGCAGCCCGGACGCTGGGACATAAAGCAGGCCGAAATCTGGGCCGACACCCTGCGCGAGCACACCTCGCCCGCAGGCCACCGCCACGCCGTCTTCCCCGCGGCCGTCGAAGCCTGGGCCGAATTCGGCGGCCTCCACCTCACCTCACAAGGTCCCGGCCGCCAACTCGCCCCCGCCGACCTCCACCTCGACCCCCTCCACGGCCTCCACATGGCCCGCACCCTCGGCGACCTCGGCCGCGCCCTCGACACCGAGGTCAGCCCCCTCGGCCACGAAACGGCCACCCGAGCCCTCCTCGCCATCGACACAAGCGGCCGCACCTACGCCCTCGACCACACCGGCGACTGGTACCTCGGCCCCCACATCGACGCCGCCCTCACCACCCTCCTCACCGGCAACGCCCCGGTACGGCTCACAACAGGCTGAGAGGTCGCCTCCACCACCGCGGGCAATCGTGCCGCCGGGGACAGCGCGCCTACGCCGCCGGAATCACCGCCGACACCCGAAACCCCCCAGCCTCCGTCGGCCCCGACACAAACACGCCCCCCAGCCGAGCCACCCGCTCCTTCATGCCGAGCAACCCATTCCCCCCACTCGGCAACCGCGCGGCCCCCGCCGCCCCCGGCTCCGGCGGCGGACCGTTCTCCACCTGCATCGCGATCTCCGCCGCCCGATGCGCCAACCGCACCTGCGTCTTCGCCCCCGCCGCATGCTTGTGCACGTTCGTCAACGCCTCCTGCACCACCCGGTACGCCGTCTGCTCCACATCAGCCGCATACGCCCGCACCTCCCCCTCCACCGACAACTCGACGACCATCCCCGCAGCCGCCGACTGCCCCACCAACTCCCCCAACTCCGCCAGACAAGGCCCCTCCCCCGACTCCTCCTCCGCCCGCGAAGCCGCCGCGGCCGCAGCCGCAGCCGCCCCCACCGCAGCCAACGGCACCCCCGTCGGCTCCGCCCGCACCACCGACGACAACCCCTCCCCCGACCGCAAAACCCCGAGCATCTCCCGCAACTCGGTCAACGCCTGCCGCCCCATGTCCCCCACAAGCGCCGCATTCTTCACGGCCTTCTCAGGATCCTTCCGCGCCACCGCCTGCAAGGCAGCGGCATGCACAACCATCAAGCTCACCCGATGCGCGACCACGTCATGCATCTCCCGCGCTATACGAGTCCGCTCCTCCCCCCGAGCCCACTCCGCCCGCTCCTCCGCCCGCTCCGCGAGCAACTGAAGCTCCCGCTCCAACGAGTCCGCCCGCTCCCGCAAACTCTCCATCAACCGCCGCCGCGCCCCCACGTACAACCCGAGCAGCACCGGCGGCGCGGTCAGCCCGATCGCCACCGCCAACGACACGAACGGCGCGAACCACTCCCCACTGACCCCCGCGCCCCCACTCACATTGCTCCGCGTCGTCTGCACGAACCACACGATGAACACACCGACGAACGCCATCCCCGACAACGCCCCGATGATCCGCCGCGGCGCCTCCGACGCCGCCAGCGTGTACAACCCGACGAGCCCCATCAGATACCCCATCTGAGCAGGCGCGACAGCGACGAAGACCAACACGACGGCGACGGGCCACATCCGCCGCACCAACAAAACGGACCCCGCGGCGGCCCCGAACACAACCCCCACACCCACCGGCAACCCGGCCTCGCCCGCGAACCGCTCCCCCCGCACCGCACACTCGACCGCCGACACCAGCGCCAACCCGCCGTCCAGCAGCACCCCCCGCCGCCGCTCCCACCACCACGGCCCGGCCCTCTCCCCCGCCTCGGCCCCGGTGCGGTCTTCCCCCGTCGTGGTCATAGCCCAAGCCTACGTTCGAGCACCCCCGCTTTTCCGGCGAGTTTCCCGTACTGGCCTACACCACACCCCGCATTCGAACAGAAGCGAAACCACCCGGTATCGCTCGAACTACTGAATCGCCCACCGTTCGATCCTGGAACCCCCCATTCCGCCCAGACGGTATGCCCATGGCACACGCACACGGCAAATGCGCCGACTTCGAGGGCCTGCGGGAGCGGGCAGTCGCCCTGCGCCGAGCAGGCCTCAGCCGCCGCCAGATCCGCGACCGGCTCCACGTCGACAACAACGACATCCTCAACCGCCTCCTGGAGGGCGAGCCCCCACCGGAGTGGACCAAGCGCCCGAACGCCAAGGACGACCTGCGACACAGGGCCCGAGAGCTACGCCTCCAGGGCTGGACGTACGACCAGATCCAGGTGGAGCTGGGCTGCTCGAAGAGCTCGATCTCGCTTTGGGTTCGGGACCTGCCGAAGCCGGAGCGGCGAGACCCGACGGAACAGGCGAAGCTCGCAGCCCGTAAGAGGTGGGAGCACGAGCTGGCGATCCGTGACGAGGAGCGCCAGCGCACCAAAGCGGCCGCGACCCAGGAGATGGGAACGATGACAGACCGCGACCTGTTCATCGCAGGAGTCGCCTTGTACTGGGCCGAGGGCTCCAAGGACAAGCCGTACGACCGACGCGAGAACGTGCTGTTCGTCAACAGCGACCCTGGAGTGATCGGCATCTACATGGCCTGGCTGGACCTCCTGGGCGTTGAACCCGAGCGTCGGCGCTACCGGGTCATGATCCACATGACAGCGGACGTCGAAGGTGCGAAGCGCTACTGGGCCGACCTGGTCGGAGTCGACGTCTCCACGTTCCAGAGGACGACCATCAAGAAGCACAACCCCAAGACGGTCCGGAAGAACGTGGGCGAGAACTACCGAGGCTGCCTGGTGATCCGTGTCGCCCAAGGCGCTGACCTGTACCGCCGCATCGAAGGTTGGTGGCAGGGAATGGTGGCTATGGCCCCTGCGCGTCTCCGGTAGGGTCTGATGCAGTGATCCGCCGTGGGGTAACGGTAGCCCGCAGGCCTTTGAAGCCTTGCAGTGCTGGTTCGAATCCAGCCGGCGGAGCTGCTCGGTTCGGGTCCTGACCCCAGACGGTCAGGACCCGCTCACATTTCCCCCTCACAACGCCCCGGTATCCTGCGGATGTCCACACCTCACCCATCCACAGCCGAAGGGCATCCCCGTGAGCGCAACCCGCCCGGCAGCCGTCGTCGTACTCGCAGCGGGTGAGGGCACCCGTATGAAGTCGGCCACACCGAAGGTTCTGCACAGCATTTGTGGCCGTTCGCTGGTCGGCCACGTACTCGCCGCCGCGCGCGAGTTGGACCCGGAGAACCTCGTCGTGGTCGTGGGGCACGCCCGCGAGAAGGTCGCCGCGCATCTGAACGAGATCGACCCGGGCGTACGTACGGCGGTCCAGGCGGAGCAGAACGGCACCGGGCACGCCGTACGCATGGGTCTTGAGGAGCTGGGCGGGACCGTCGACGGGACGGTCGTGGTCGTCTGCGGCGACACCCCGCTGCTCACCGGCGCCACCCTCCAGGCCCTCGCCGCCACCCACGCCGCCGACGGCAACGCGGTCACCGTGCTGACCGCCGAGGTCCCGGACGCCACCGGTTACGGCCGTATCGTGCGCGACGGCGCCTCCGGTGCCGTGACGGAGATCGTGGAGCACAAGGACGCCACCGAGTCGCAGCGTGCGATCCGTGAGATCAACTCGGGGGTGTTCGCGTTCGACGGTCAGCTGCTCGCGGACGCGCTCGGGAAGGTCAGGACGGACAACTCCCAGGGTGAGGAGTACCTGACGGACGTCCTCGGGATCCTCAGGGAAGCCGGGCATCGGGTCGGTGCCTCCGTGGCCGGCGACCACCGTGAGATCGCCGGTATCAACAACCGGGTGCAGCTGGCGGAGGCCCGTCGGATCCTCAATGACCGGCTGCTGACGGAGGCCATGCTGGCCGGTGTGACCGTCGTCGACCCGGCCACCACCTGGGTGGATGTGACCGTCACGTTCGAGCAGGACGCGGTCGTCCACCCGGGGACCCAGCTCCTCGGTGCCACGCACCTCGGTGAGGGCGCGGAGGTCGGTCCGAATTCGCGGTTGAAGGACACGAGGGTCGGGGCCGGGGCCCGGGTCGACAACACGGTCGCGGACGGCGCCGAGGTCGGTCCGCAGGCGACCGTGGGGCCGTTCGCGTATCTGCGGCCCGGCACCCGCCTCGGGCTCAAGTCCAAGATCGGTACGTACGTCGAGACCAAGAACGCGAACATCGGCGAGGGGACCAAGGTGCCGCACCTGTCCTATGTCGGTGACGCGACGATCGGTGAGTACACGAACATCGGCGCGGCGAGCGTGTTCGTGAACTATGACGGGGAGCAGAAGCACCACACGACTGTGGGGTCGCACTGCAGGACCGGTTCGGACAACATGTTTGTGGCGCCTGTCACGGTCGGGGATGGTGCGTACACCGCGGCGGGGTCCGTGATCACGAAGGATGTGCCGCCCGGTTCGTTGGCTGTGGCCCGTGGTCAGCAGCGGAATATCGAGGGTTGGGTGGCTCGTAAGCGTCCGGGGAGCGCGGCGGCGAAGGCGGCCGAGGTGGCTTCTCGGGAGGTGGAAGGCGAAAGCTGACCGGAAACGGGTGCGTCTGGGACGGCGTACCGTGATAAGTGCACACCCGCACCCCGGCTGGGCTTGCTGTTCGCGCGCCCGGCTGAGAAACCTCTGAGGAGACAGTGCTGTGACCGGGATCAAGACGACCGGCGAGAAGAAGATGATGTTCTTCTCCGGCCGCGCCCACCCCGAGCTTGCCAAGGAGGTCGCCCAGCAGTTGGGTGTCGGGGTTGTCCCGACGAAGGCCTTCGACTTCGCGAACGGTGAGATCTATGTCCGTTATGAGGAGTCGGCGCGTGGTGCGGACTGCTTTGTGATTCAGAGCCATACGGCTCCGATCAACCAGTGGGTCATGGAGCAGTTGATCATGATCGACGCGTTGAAGCGTGCGTCGGCTCGTTCCATCACCGTGATCGTGCCGTTCTACGGTTACGCGCGGCAGGACAAGAAGCACCGTGGGCGTGAACCAATTTCGGCGCGTCTGATCGCGGATCTGATGAAGACGGCGGGTGCGGATCGGATTCTGGCGGTGGATCTGCACACGGATCAGATTCAGGGCTTCTTCGATGGTCCGGTGGATCACCTGTTCGCTCTGCCGCTGCTGGCGGACTATGTGGGCGCCAAGGTGGACCGGAGCAAGTTGACGGTGGTGTCTCCGGACGCGGGTCGGGTGCGGGTGGCGGACCGTTGGTGCGACCGGCTGGGTGCGCCGTTGGCGATCGTGCACAAGCGGCGTGACAAGGATGTGGCGAACCAGGTGACCGTCCACGAGGTCGTGGGTGAGGTCAAGGGTCGTGTGTGTGTTCTGGTGGACGACATGGTCGACACGGGTGGCACGATCTGTGCCGCCGCGGACGCGTTGTTCGCGCATGGTGCGGAGGACGTCATCGTGACGGCGACGCATGGTGTGCTGTCGGGTCCGGCGGCGGACCGGCTGAAGAACTCGAAGGTGAGCGAGTTCGTGTTCACGAACTCGCTGCCGACGCCGGGTGAGTTGGATCTGGACAAGATCACGGTGTTGTCGATCGCGCCGACGATCGCGAGTGCGGTGCGTGAGGTGTTCGAGGACGGTTCGGTGACGAGCCTGTTCGACGAGCAGTAGAGATCTACGTGCGGTAGAGATCGTTTTGGGTACGGCCTCCCCCTCCGAGTAGACTGCTGAAGTTGCTCGGCGAGGGAGGCCGTGCCTGTTTTCGCAGGTGTGGTGGTCCGTTATCGACGCGCTCTTCGTAGCAGGCCGTTCGTGTGGCCGGGTGACCTTGTCCCCTAGTTATCTACGAGGAGTGATCATGTCCGAGGTGAAGCTCACCGCGTCGACGCGTACCGAGTTCGGTAAGGGTGCGGCCCGTCGTATCCGTCGTGACGCGAAGGTTCCCGGTGTTCTGTACGGTCACGGTGCGGAGCCGCTGCACCTGACGCTGCCGGGCCACGACCTGCTGCTCGCGCTGCGTACGCCGAACGTCCTGATCTCGCTGGACATCGACGGCAAGACCAGCGAGCTGGCGATCCCGAAGGCTGTGCAGCGTGACCCGCTGAAGGGTTTCCTGGAGCACGTCGACCTGCTGCTCGTGAAGAAGGGCGAGAAGGTCAACGTCGAGATCCCCGTGCACACCGAGGGTGAGCTGGCGGCGGGTGGCAACCTGCTGGAGCACGTGCTGAACGCGCTGCCGGTCGAGGCCGAGGCCACGCACATCCCGGAGTCCGTCACGGTGTCCGTGGAGGGTCTGGTGGCCGGTGCGTCCGTCCTCGCGAAGGACATCACGCTGCCGAAGGGCACCACGCTGGCCGTCGACGCGGACGCCGTCGTCCTGCAGGTTCTGGCCGCTCAGGCGGAGGAGCCGTCGGAGGAGGCCGGCGAGGGCGAAGAGGCTGCCAAGGCCTGAGCTTCGGTTGGGCCGTAGCAGACTGTCAGCCGCCGTTCCCTTCCGGGAGCGGCGGCTGCTGCGTAAGGAGACATGGACGTGACGACCGATCCGAGTGCCCCCTGGCTCATCGCGGGGCTCGGGAATCCTGGACCGGAGTACGCCATGAACCGGCACAACGTGGGGTTCATGGTGGCTGATCTGTTGGCCGAGCGGATCGGGGGGAGGTTCAAGCGGGCGGGGAAGGCTCAGGCGCAGGTGGTGGAGGGGCGGATCGGGCCGCCGGGGCCGGGGAACCGGCGGGTGGTTCTCGTGAAGCCGATGTCGTTCATGAATCTGTCGGGTGGTCCGGTGACCGCGTTGCGGGACTTCTACAAGGTGCCGGTGGCGAACATCGTGGCGGTCCATGACGAGCTGGACATCGATTATGGGACGTTGCGGCTGAAGCTGGGCGGTGGTGACAACGGTCACAATGGGCTGAAGTCGATGACGAAGGCGATGGGGTCGGATTATCACCGGGTGCGGTTCGGGATCGGTCGGCCGCCGGGTCGTATGCAGGTCGCGGACTTCGTGTTGAGGGACTTCTCCTCCACGGAGCGCAAGGAGTTGGACTATTTCGTGGACCGGGCGGCGGACGCGGTGGAGTGTCTGGTCATCGAGGGGTTGGAGCGGGCGCAGGGGACGTACAACTCGTGAGTCGATCGGGATGAGTCCATAAGTCCTGTTTTCGGTCGGCCGCCCGTGCTGGCCTGCGGGGGTTGACCGACCACAGGTCCATGGCCAATGATCCCCGCCATGCCTGCGACAACCACCGAGACCTCTCCGCGTTCGCGGCATGCCCGTGCGTCGCGCGGCAGAGGTGGCAAGGGCGGCGGCACGGCGGCCGCGTTCCGGTACGGGCGGCTCGCGGCGATGGGTGTCGTGGCTGTGGTGATTCTGGTCGCGGGGGTGTGGGGTTCCTGGGACTGTGCCCAGCACGTGATGCTGAGCAAGGGGCGTGAGCAGGGGACGATGACCGTCTCGCGGTGTGGCGAGGAGACCTGCTGGGGGCCGTACGTGCCGGTGTCGGTGGGGTCGACGGCGCGGAAGCGGGTCGACATCGAGCAGACCGTGGCGGTGGAGTCGGGCAAGACGTACATGGTCGTGGTGAAGCCGGGCAGCAGTGAGGTCGTTCGGACGGGGCCGGCGGGTCTGTTGCACGCCTGGGTGCCGCTCGGCGGTGCGCTGTTGCTCGCCTCGGTGGTGGTGGCGGGCGGGCTGCGGATGACTCGTTCGGCGTGGGTGCTGGGCGGCGCGGGGGTAGCGTTGGTCACGGCGGCGTGGGTGGCGCTCTGATCTGGGGTTTCTCCTTCACGGTTTCATCCGGCCCTGCGCGCGTCTGTGGAATGTCTGTACGTTCCCTGATCGTTATCCGGGACGTTTGAGGCGAACCGTAACGGATCGGCCAGACGGGGTGTTCAGCCACTTGACCGGATCTCGCCGGAACTGGAAGCTGAGCCGCCCCCTCCACATCTTCCGTTCCCGTCTCGAAGATGGATTGCCCATGCGCACCCTCATCCGCTTCGGCGCTCTCGCCGTCGCCACGTCAGCCGCGGTGCTGACCGCTCCTTTCGCCGCGCACGCCACGCCGCCCGGTGACAACGGCACCGTGAAGATCCATGACGCGGCGACCGGTGAGGAGCTGAAGAAGAACGAGCCGCACGTGTGCACCTTCTATCTGGACGCGTTCGGTTTCGACGGCGGTCAGCGGGTGGATTGGCACATCGAGGCCTGGGCCCCGACCGCGAAGGTCAAGGGTGAGACGGTGAAGTCCGGGGCGCTGAGCCTGGACGCCGCGGGGCATGGCCGTACGGAGGATCTGTCGCTGCCCGACGGTCACTACAAGCTGTTCTGGAACTTCGAC
Organism: Streptomyces capitiformicae; assembly: GCF_002214185.1. Lineage (NCBI taxonomy): Bacteria > Bacillati > Actinomycetota > Actinomycetes > Kitasatosporales > Streptomycetaceae > Streptomyces > Streptomyces capitiformicae. The sequence goes on from NZ_CP022161.1 coordinate 7,935,664, forward strand.
GGTGAGCACGGATCCGCGAAGCACAAGGTGTTCTGGACGGACTGCGACGGGGACGTGAACGCGCAGGAGGAGGAGCGCGGCAAGGAGGGTGACAAGGGGGCGTCCACGCCGTCGGACGGGGCGAAGTCCGACCCGGTGTCCGAGTCCGTCTCCGACCCCGCGGCGTCCGCCTCCCCGCAGGGCGGTTCGGGCGGTGACCTCGCCGAGACGGGTGCCGGGGCGCCGGTCGGTCCGATCGCGGCGGTCGCGGGCGTCCTCGTCGCCGCCGGTGGTTACTTGGTGTTCCGTCGCCGCAGGGCGGGTGGCCGGGGCTGACCCCTCACAGAAAGCGGTGCCCCCACGGTCGTACGACCGTGGGGGCACCAGGACCGTCCGGGCCCCAGGGCGAGCCCGGAGAGGACGGGAAGAACGGGCAGACCTGCCCGGACGGCTACAGCCTCCAGGCGCCGGCCGACGATCCCGATGCGCTGGTCTGCCGACGGGACGGCGCCCCGCCACCCGACGAACCCGGCAACAGCGACGGCAACGGCCCGCTCGCGGCCCTCGGCCCCACGCGCCGCCTGTACATATGACGACGCCCCCTGCACGGTCCATGCGGCCGTGCAGGGGGCGTTTCGTCATGCCCGGGATCAGTTCAGCGCCTCGATGGCCTTCAGGATCAGAGCACGGGCGTCGGCCCCATACACGGCGAGGTCGGTGAGCCGGGCGAACGCACGCAGGTAGATGTCCAGTTCGCCAGGAGCCGTTACGGTCACCTTCGCGGCAAGGAGCTCCACATGGATGCGCGCGTCGTCGAAGACCGTGAACTGCTCCAGAGGCCACATGATCTGTTCCCTGGATGCAGCAGCCGGGATGATCCCCAGGGACATCGACGGCAGCGCCATGACGGCGAGGAGATGCCCGAGTTGGCCGGCCATCACCTCCGCGTCGCCGACACAGTGGTGCAGCACGTTCTCCTCGACGAGCGTGGCGAACCGGTGGTCACCTTCGTGGACGACACGGGAGCGACGCACCCGCGCCTCCACGGCTTCGCTCACGTCGTCGGGAGTACCTCGGAAACCCGCGATGGTCCCCATGAGGGCCCTCGCGTAGCCGGGCGTCTGCAGATAGCCGGGGATCACGTGGGAGGCGTACACGCGGAAGAGGCGGGTGCGCTCGTACAGGGGCGTGGATGTCTCCTGCAGCTGGCGCATGCCGGTGCGCTGGAGCCGCTTCCACTGGACGTACATGGAGTCGGCCTGCCGGTTCGCCGCGATCAGGTCCGCCGCCTGGGCCTCCGCTCCGCAGGCCTGGCACCAGGCCCTGATGTCCTTGTCGGAGGGCGGCGTGTGCGCGTTCTCGATCCGGGACGACTTGGCGACGGACCAGCCGCAACGCACGGCCAGTTCCTTGCCGGTGATGCCCGCGTCCAGGCGCAGCTCCCGCAGACGTGCCGCGAGAGCTGCGCGCGCTTCCTGCACGCTGGACGTGGGGAAAGAGGGCATCGCTGGCTACTTGATCTCGTACTCGTCGTGGGGGATGGCCCGTTCCCAGATCTTCTCGAACGCGGCCGCGTGCATCTCCACCAGGGCCGGGTCGTCGCACAGTTCCTTGGCGATCCAGTCGCCGTCACCGGAGAAGTGGTGAACGCGCATCAGGCGTCCGTCGAACACCCAGAAGTCGCTGCCCGGCAGCAACAGATCCCATGCCCGGCTCCGGGGCAGCCATCGCACCCGTTCGCCCGCCTCGACATTGGCATGGGTCTGGTAGTGCTCCCACCTGATGTAGTCGGTGACCGGCTCGGACACGATCCGGGCACGCCGCACGGCCACGCCGCGGGCGACAGCATCCGCGATCTGCTGGTGGAACGGACGCCACCAGGACGCTCGGTCATCCCAGTCGACGCGCTCTCCTCGCTGCCAGCCCTCGAAGCGGGGGTTGGTGTAGTAGGCGTCCCGCATCTCCAGGTGGACCGCCGACTTTTCGGTGCTGGCGAGGAGTTCAGCGAACTCCGGGATCGAGCTCATCGCACGCCTTCCTGATGATCGGGATCATGCGGGCCGGGATCCTGATGACCGTTTCGCCGGGCGGGATCGGTGCCCTGGCCGGCGACAGCGAGTCGCACGTGGTGCTCGTCTCCGCGTCGGCCTCGTAGCTCTGGATCAGCAGGTCTGCTGTATCCGTGTCCACCCATACCGTGGGGCATCCGTCCTCGTCCGTGTCGGGGTCGATCCCGACGAAGCGAATGTTCATGAAGGCTGGCCTCTCGCGCTAGTTGGTTGCAGCGATTTACACCACCGTCAGCCTCTCGTGGCGCACGGTCAAGACCGCGTATGGACTGCCACCTCTGTTTTCAACTGGCATGTAATTCCGTGCAACTTCGTGGCGGTCGCGCGGTGGTGGTTCCTAACGTCGGCGGTTACGACAAAGCCCCGGCGAGGTGGCTGCCTCCCGGGGTGTGGCCAACGCTGCTGAGGAGCGCCGACATGTCAATTCCTACCACCCGCCCAACTGAGGCGGCAGAGCCCGCCCTCCAGGCCTGTCCGGAGGGTGCGAGGTGAGCCCCCAGCAGACGGCGTCTGAGCCGCCCATCACACTGCCCGACCCGACGCGACCGCCACGGCCGAAGCCGGGCTGTGACGTGTGCGAGGCCCTCGAGGTGCAGCGCGCCCAGGCGGAGAAGGACGGCGACATCCGCCGCGCCACGATGTTCGAGGTGGAGATGCGCTGCCACCCCAAGCACAAGGCCGCGACATGACCACGACCAAGGATGGCCAGCCCACCAGCTCGTTCGCCTACTGCTCGTGGCATCAGGGCTACACCCGCACCGCGCGCCTGGTACGCCTCCCCGCAGACCAAGGCTCGGGCTCGGGAACACCCGGCCTGTTCGCCTGCACTCCCTGCCGTCACGCATACGACCTCGTGCCCATCTCGGAGCAGCCGTGAGCACAGAACTGTCACCGGAATGCGCGGTCTCACAGCAGCCCGGCTACGAAGACGGGCATCAGCGGTGCACGCAGGTCGACATACCGCTGCCCCACTCGAACGGCATTCTCCTCCAGCGAAGGTGCGAGTGCCCGTGCCACGGCGGCAGGCCCCCGAAGGCCAGGCGACCTGAGGGCGCCCAGACGCCCATACCCCACTGAACTCCCCTGGCGCCGTTTTCTTTCAGGTTTCCGGCGCCGGGGTGAGGCCGCCCTAGGGTGACCCCGGTCCTGCGCGGGGTGGGCGGTCAGGTGACCCGCGCGCCGGCACCCCCGAACGGCCGCGGGTCACCGCACCAAAGACTCCCGCCCGTCCCTGCACCCCGTGAGCTCTGGGGGCGGGCGGGACCAGGCCCCGGCCGGACGCCGATCCCGGCCGGGGCCGCTCCATGTCGTGATCGTCTGCACTTCGGTTGAGCTTCGACTGAGCTAACGATCTTCAGGCATGAAAAAGGCCCCTTCCAACCGGAGGGGCCGACGCGCTTCCGCAGGTGAAAACGTTCCTGCACCGAAGGGCTGAAGTGGGGCGGGTGGGACTCGAACCCACGGCCGACGGATTATGAGTCCGCTGCTCTAACCGGCTGAGCTACCGCCCCGTACGGCGTGTCGCGCACATTTGTGCGCGCCGTCTGCCGCAGCATAGCCGCTCATACGATCTCCTGCTTCGGATGGTCGGCCTTCGCATGCGTTCTTGACCTTGAGGACATCGACGCCGCCCCCGCGGTTCCCTGGGCAGGAAGCCGGACGCGGAACCCGGACACGAAAAAGGACCCCTACGGGGTCCTCGTTCAGGCTGCTCCCCCGACTGGACTCGAACCAGTAACCTGCCGGTTAACAGCCGGCTGCTCTGCCAATTGAGCTACGGAGGACCGAGCTCCCCCGACTGGACTCGAACCAGTAACCTGCCGGTTAACAGCCGGCTGCTCTGCCAATTGAGCTACGGAGGAATGCCTCGTTGCATCGAACGTACCCACCTGGGTATTCGCCAGGGGGCGTGCGCTCGCTGCGACACATACATTAGCGCAAGCAGGGGGGTGCTCCGCCAATCGGTATCCCCGTGCCCGGCGCCCCTGCAGGGCGGCGCGAGAGACCGACGCAGACGCAACTACGCAGACGCAAGGAAGGGTGGCCGCCATGCGCTATCGGCTCACATTCGTCGCCGGAGTGGCCTTGGGTTACGTACTGGGCACACGAGCCGGGCGCGAACGTTACGAGCAGCTGAAGAAGTCCGCCCGGCAGTTCGCCCAGAACCCCGCCGTGCGCAACACCGCCGAATCGGCCGCCCAGCAGGGGCGCGAGATCGCCGGCAAGGCGTACCACGTGGTCAGCGAGAAGGTCGGGGACCGGGTGCCCGAGTCGGTGGCGGAACGGGTCCGCTCCCTGCGCGAACGCAACGCGAACGGCTCCGCCGGAGATGACTGGGGGACCAGCGATACATAAGGGCCGCATCGCGCCAGGCAGACCAGCGGGCGGCTCCACCCCTTCCCGTGCGGCAGAATTTCTGCCATGGGGATAGTCGCCGGGCTGGATAGTTCGCCCGATTTTACGCGCATTGTCGTCTGTGACTCGGACACAGGGGCCGTGCTCAGGCAGGGGTATGCCCCGCACCCGTTGGAGTCGGCCGAGGGCGGGGGGCGCCCCTCGGACGTCGATCCGCAGGCGTGGCTGCTGTCCCTGGGGGAGGCGGCCACCGGCGGGCTGCTCGAAGGTGTGCAGGCGATCGGGGTGTCGTCGCAGCAGAACGGGCTGATCGCGCTGGACGCGCAGGGCAACACCGTGCGTCCGGCGATGGTCGGCGGTGACAAGCGGGCGCAGGTCGCGGCGGCCGACCTCGTCGACGCGCTCGGCGGGCGGGGCGCCTGGGCGGAGGCCGTGGGGTGCGTGCCGGGGGCCGCGCAGCCGGTGACCAAGCTGCGTTGGATGAGCCGTACGGAGCCGGATGCCGCGATGCGGACGGCTGTGCTCATGCAGGCCCACGACTGGTTGGTCTGGCAGTTGCTCGGGCGGCCGGTCCGGCGGACCACCGACCGGGGCGGCGCCTCGGGGACCGGGTACTGGTGCGCGGCGACCGGGCAGTACCGGACCGACCTTGTCGAGATGGCGCTCGGGCATCAGGTCATGCTTCCCGAGGTGCTCGGGCCCTCGGACGCCGCCGGTACGACCCCGGAGGGGCTCCTCATCTCCGCCGGGACCGGGGAGACCATGGCCGCCGCGTTCGGGCTCGGCATCGGGCTCGGGGACGCGGTGGTGTCGCTGGGGGCCTCCGGGTCCGTCATGGCCGTCCATACCGAGGCGCTCATCGACTCCACCGGCATGATCACGTCGCTGGCCGACGCCACGGGGATGCATCTGCCGGTCGTCACCACACTGAACGCCGTACGGACGCTGCGGGGGGCCGCCGAGATGCTGGGCGTGCCCGATCTGGAGGGGCTGTCCGACCTGGCGATGAAGTCGACGCCGGGGTCGCACGGGCTGGTGATGCTGCCGTATCTGGAGGGTGAGCGGACGCCGAATCTGCCGCACACGGCGGGGACGCTGGCCGGGCTGCGGCGGGAGTCCATGAAGCCGGAGCACTTCGCGCGGGCCGCGTTCGAGGGGATGCTGTGCGGTCTCGCGGACGCGCTGGACGTGCTGCGGGGGCGAGGCGTGGACGTACGGCGGATCTTCCTGCTCGGTGCGGCGGCGGAGTTGCCCGCGGTGCAGGCCGCGGCGCCGGCGTTGTTCGGGGTGCAGGTCGTCGTGCCGCAGCCGGCGGATTACGCGGCCGTGGGGGCTGCCCGGCAGGCGGCGTGGGCGCTCGGGGTGACGCAGGGGACGCTTGATCCCCGTACGCCGCCGATGTGGCCGGGGGCGGCCGCGCAGGTGTTGGAGCCGGGGGACGAGCTGGCCGTGGGGCAGGCGGTTCGGCAGCAGTACGTGTCGGTTCGTGAGCAGACTCACCCCGGGGCGTTTCGCACCTGATCTCTCCTGTCGGCCCTGATCGCCTTCGCCGGTGCGGCACCATGCCTTCACCGATGGGTTAATTCGGTTGAGGTAACGCGGGTGGAGTGTTCGACGATGGGGGGTGGTGCATCCCGTCCCCGTTGTCGACCTCCGAGAGAGCTCGCGTGCTCATACGACTGCTGAGAAGTCATCTCCGTCCGTACCGGAAACCCATCGTTCTGCTGGTGCTGCTGCAGTTCGTGCAGACGTGCGCCACGCTCTATCTGCCCACGCTGAACGCGGACATCATCGATCAGGGTGTGGTGAAGGGGGACACGGGCTACATCCTGACCTTCGGGGCGATCATGATCGGCGTCTCGTTGGTGCAGGTCGTCTGCAACGTCGGGGCCGTGTACTACGGCGCCCGTACGGCGGCCGCGGTCGGCCGGGACGTGCGGGCGGCGGTGTTCGACCGGGTGCAGTCGTTCTCGGCGCGTGAGGTGGGCCACTTCGGGGCGCCGTCGCTGATCACGCGGACGACGAACGATGTGCAGCAGGTCCAGATGCTGGTGCTGATGACGTTCACGCTGGTGGTGTCGGCGCCGATCATGTGTGTGGGCGGCATCGTGCTGGCGCTCGGGCTGGATGTGCCGTTGTCGGGGGTGCTCCTCGCCGTTGTACCGGTGCTCGGCATCGCCGTCAGCCTCATCGTGCGCCGGTTGCGCCCCCTGTTCCGCACGATGCAGGAGCGGCTCGACACCGTGAACCGGGTGCTGCGCGAGCAGATCACCGGCAACCGGGTCATCCGGGCCTTCGTGAAGGACGACTACGAGAAGGACCGATTCCGGAAGGCGAACGCCGACCTCACCGAGGTGTCATTGGGGACCGGGCGGATGCTGGCGCTGATGTTCCCGATCGTGATGACGGTCATCAACTTCTCGTCGATCGCGGTGGTGTGGTTCGGCGCCCATCGGATCGACAGCGGCGGGATGGAGATCGGCGCGCTCACCGCGTTCCTCGCCTATCTGATGCAGATCGTCATGGCCGTGATGATGGCCACCTTCATGTTCATGATGATGCCGCGCGCCGAGGTGTGCGCCGAGCGCATCCAGGAGGTGCTCGACACCGAGACCAGTGTCGTACCGCCGGCCGAGCCCGTACGGGAGCTGCGGCGGCGCGGGTTCCTGGAGATCCGGGGGGCCGGGTTCCGCTACCCGGGTGCCGAGGAGCCCGTGCTCAAGTCGATCGACGTCGTGGCGCGGCCGGGTGAGACGACCGCCGTCATCGGGTCCACGGGCAGCGGAAAGTCGACGCTGCTCGGGCTGGTACCCCGGCTGTTCGACGTCACCGAGGGCGAGGTCCTCGTGGACGGTGTCGACGTACGCCGGATCGAACCGCGACTGCTGGCCGGCGCGGTCGGGCTCGTACCGCAGAAGCCGTACCTCTTCTCGGGGACCGTGGCGACGAACCTGCGGTACGGCAGTCCGGACGCCACCGACGAGGAGTTGTGGCACGCGTTGGAGGTGGCGCAGGCGAAGGAGTTCGTCGAGCGGCTGGACGGCGGACTCGACGCCCCGATCGCGCAGGGCGGTACGAATGTGTCCGGTGGGCAGCGGCAGCGGCTCGCCATCGCTCGGACGCTGGTGCAGCGGCCGGGGATCTATCTGTTCGACGACTCCTTCTCCGCGCTCGACTACGCGACCGACGCGGCCCTGCGCGCCGCGCTGGGGCGGGAGACCGCCGAGGCGACCGTCGTGATCGTCGCCCAGCGGGTGGCGACCATCCGGGACGCCGACCGGATCGTCGTCCTCGACGAGGGCCGGGTCGTCGGCACCGGGCGCCACCACGAGCTGATGGCCGACAACGAGACCTACCGGGAGATCGTGCTCTCCCAGCTCACGGAAGCGGAGGCAGCCTGATGGCCGGGCCGTTGGCACGGATGGCGGGAGCCCGAGGCGGCCCCGATCAGCACTCCATGGACTTCAAGAGGTCCGGGAAACGGCTGCTCGCGCAGTTCGGGCCGGAGCGGTTCACCATGTACGCGATGGTCGTGTGCGCGGTGTGCAGCGTCGGCCTCTCGGTGCTGGGGCCGTGGATCCTCGGCAAGGCGACCGACCTGGTGTTCGCGGGGGTCGTCGGGCGGGAGATGCCGGCCGGGCAGACCAAGGCCGAGGTGCTCGAAGGCCTGCGGGAGCGTGGGGACGGCGGGGTGGCCGACATGCTCTCCGGCACCGACTTCACCCCCGGCGAGGGCATCGACTTCGGGGCCGTCGGCGGCGTACTACTGGTTGCCCTCGGCATCTTCCTGGTCGCCGGGCTGCTGATGGCGGCGGCCACCCGGCTCTCCAACCGGGCCATCAACCGGACCATGTGCCGGATGCGCGAGGAACTCCAGGCGAAGCTGTCGCGGCTGCCGTTGTCGTACTTCGACCGGCGGCAGCGGGGTGAGGTGCTGAGCCGGGCGACGAACGACATCGACAACATCGGCCAGACCTTGCAGCAGTCGATGGGGCAGCTCATCAACTCGCTCCTCACGATCATCGGTGTGCTGGTGATGATGTTCTGGGTGTCGCCGCTGCTGGCGCTGGTCGCGCTCGTCACTGTGCCGGTGTCGTTCCTGGTGGCCACCCGGGTGGGCAAACGGTCGCAGCCGCACTTCGTCGCACAGTGGCGGACCACCGGGAAGCTCAACGCCCATATCGAGGAGATGTACACCGGGCACACGCTCGTGAAGGTGTTCGGGCGGCAGGAGGAGTCGGCGCGGCAGTTCGCGGAGGAGAACGAGCGGCTGTACGAGGCCGGGTTCAAGGCCCAGTTCAACAGCGGGATCATGCAGCCGCTGATGTTCTTCGTGTCGAACATCAACTATGTGCTGGTGGCCGTGGTGGGTGGACTGCGGGTCGCGTCCGGCGCCCTGTCCATCGGTGACGTGCAGGCCTTCATCCAGTACTCGCGGCAGTTCTCGATGCCGCTGACGCAGGTCGCGTCGATGGCCAACCTCGTACAGTCGGGGGTCGCCTCCGCCGAGCGGGTCTTCGAGGTGCTCGACGCGGAGGAGCAGGAGGCCGACGCCGTGCCCGGGGTGCGGCCGGAGGAGCTGCGGGGGCGGGTGGCCCTGGAGGGCGTGTCCTTCCGGTACGAGGCAGACAAGCCGCTGATCGAGGACCTCTCGCTGGCTGTCGAGCCGGGGCACACGGTGGCGATCGTGGGGCCGACGGGGGCCGGGAAGACCACGTTGGTGAACCTGTTGATGCGGTTCTACGAAGTCACCGGTGGGCGGATCACCCTGGACGGGGTCGACATCGCGTCCATGTCACGGGACGAGCTTCGGGACGGGATCGGGATGGTGCTTCAGGACACCTGGCTGTTCGGGGGGACCATCGCGGAGAACATCGCGTACGGGGCGTCCGCCGCGCGGAAGGTCACGCGGGGGGAGGTCGAGGAGGCGGCTCGGGCCGCGCACGCGGATCGGTTCATCCGGACGTTGCCGGACGGGTACGACACCGTGATCGACGACGAGGGGACGGGGGTCAGTGCCGGGGAGAAGCAGCTGATCACCATCGCTCGGGCGTTTCTGTCGGATCCGGTGATTCTTGTGCTGGACGAGGCGACCTCGTCGGTCGACACCCGTACGGAGGTGTTGATTCAGAAGGCGATGGCGAAGCTTGCGCATGGGCGGACGTCGTTCGTGATCGCGCATCGGTTGTCGACGATTCGGGACGCGGACGCGATTCTGGTGATGGAGAACGGTTCGATCGTCGAGCAGGGGGCCCATGGGGACCTGTTGGCGGCGGACGGGGCGTACGCGCGGTTGTACAAGGCGCAGTTCGCGGAGGCGGTTGCGGAGGTGGACTGAGGGGGGTGGGGCGTGCGTGGGGTTTTCCCGCCCCCGCCGCCCCTACCCGTCCCATCCCCCCGGGGGCGCTGCCCCTTCGACCCCGATGTGCGGGTGGGTGGGGGCTGGTCGCGCCCACGCGGCGGAGCCGCACATCGACACAGCCCCGCGCCCCTGAAAAGCAGGGGCTGCGCCCGTGCTTTTCAGGGGCCACACACCACCCGCGGCCGCACCTCAGTCCAGGTAGCCCCTTAGTTGGTCTGCGAAGGCGTGGTCCCTGAGCTTGTTCAGGGTCTTGGATTCGATCTGCCTTATGCGTTCCCTCGTGACGCCGAAGATGCGGCCTATCTCCTCCAGGGTGCGCGGGCGGCCGTCCGCCAAGCCGTAGCGCAGCTGGACCACCTTGCGTTCGCGCTCGCCCAGGGTCGAGAGGACCGCTTCCAGGTGTTCGCGAAGCAACAGGAACGCGGCCGATTCGACGGGGCTCGTGGCGTCGCCGTCCTCGATCAGGTCGCCGAGGGCTACGTCGTCCTCCTCGCCCACCGGGGCATGGAGCGAGACGGGTTCCTGGGCGAGGCGTAGGACCTCGCTGACGCGTGCGGGGAGGAGGTCGAGGTGGGCTGCCACTTCCTCCGGGGTGGGTTCGTAGCCGCGTTCCTGGAGCATGCGGCGTTGGACGCGGACCACGCGGTTGATCAACTCGACCACGTGGACGGGGACGCGGATCGTGCGGGCCTGGTCGGCCAGGGCGCGGGACATGGCCTGGCGGATCCACCAGGTCGCGTAGGTCGAGAACTTGTAGCCACGGGCGTAGTCGAACTTCTCGACGGCCCGGATGAGGCCCAGGTTGCCCTCCTGGACCAGGTCCAGCATGGTCAGGCCACGGCCGACGTAACGCTTCGCCACCGAGACGACGAGCCGCAGGTTCGCCTCGATGAGGCGGCGCTTGGCCATGCGGCCCATGACGACCAGTTTGTCGAGGTCGAGGGCGAGTTGGGTGTCGAGGTCGGTGGCGTTGCCGAGTTTCTCCTCGGCGAACAGGCCGGCCTCGACGCGGCGGGCGAGCTCCACTTCCTCCGCCGCCGTCAGGAGCGGGATGCGGCCGATCTCGCGGAGATACTGGCGGAACAGGTCGGATGACGGGCCGCTGGTGTCCGGGCGGCTGCGCGGCAGTTCCACGGGCTCGGGGGGATCGGCCGCCGCTATGGCCTCCACCACGGCGGCCGGCGGCTCCTCGAGGCCCGGCGGGGCCTCCGGCGCCGCCTCGGGGTGGTGCGCGACGCGGCTCTGGGCGGGCACCGCGGTGATCACGTCGGTCTCCTCGTCCGGCTCCGCGCCGTCGGTACTGATGGCTGTGCTGATGTCGTTCTGTATGAGGGTCTGGGTCTGCACGGGGGCGACCTCCAGGAATGTCGCTGCTGAGGCGTACGGCAGCGGTACGTCTGGGATGGCGCGGGCGGCCTCGCCGCCGTCCATCCCGTACTCATCGAGCGGAACCGCGGGGATCTCGGACCCGTGGGGGACGGGTCGGCCGCGCTCCGAGGACTCAGGCACCGGAACCCAGTGTGGAGTACGACACACAGCCGCCACGAGGGGCGTGCGGTGACTTTTTGCGTCCGGTCCGTGACCGGTCGGTTACTCGGATCGTTTGACCATCGGACTGACGTGCGGGGACACTGATTCCCGCTGACTTGGGGCAGGATGAAAGACATGGGCGAGATCGAGGAGCTGCGGCGGCGTCTTGAGGCGCTGGAGGCGCAGGTGCACGACGTGGTGGAGCAGCAGGCCATCATCCGACACCTTGCCGTGAGCTCCGACCGGGACGTGGCTGCGCTGCAGGAGCAGCGGCGGGCCGACCGGCAGCTGTTCCATGCCTTGCGTGAGACGCAGCTGGAGCACGGAAAGACCCTGCGCGAGCACAGCGAACTGCTGGGCGTTCTCGTCAAGGGCCAGATCGAGCACGGCAAAATCCTCGCCGAGCACACAAAGGTGCTGGGCGAGCACAGCAAGACGCTGGGCGAGCACAGCACCATGTTGCGGTCCCTGGCGGCTGGGCAGGCCGCGATTCTGGATCACCTCGGCATCACGCCGCCCGAGCAGCCTCAGGAAGGCTAGGGCCGGACGCTCCGCGCGGAAGCGTTCACAACGCCTCCGCGCCCCGCTCCCGCAGCGCCTGGTCGTACTGCTGCAACACCCACAGCTCGTTCTGTACGGCGGCCAGGGCGGCCGGGTCGCCCTGGGCGCTGGCGCGGGCGAGGCTGCTCTGGACGTCGCGTACGCGGCGTTCCACGGCGCGGCGGCGGACGGTGACCAACTGGGCGCCCGCGTAGACCTCGTCGACCGTCTTGCGCATGATCGCCTCGACCGCCAGCTCGGTCACCATGGCCCGCACCGCGTCGTCCGGCGCGGCCTCGCGGACCCGGATCAGATACTCCTGCGGGTCCTCCGCGCCGTACTCGACGCCGCCCGCCTCGATGATCGTCTGGCGTACGGCCGCGTAGGGCTCGGCGGTGAACTCGTCGACCCCGTACGCGTCGAACGCCGGGGCCACCAACTCGGGTCGCTGGAGGGCGAGTTTGAGGAGTTCGCGCTCGGTGGCGTAGACGGGGTTGCGGAGGTTGAGGGCGGGGCCGGAGGGGCGGCGGGGCGTGGACTCGTACGGCTGGGCGGTGCGCTGCGGGGCCGGGGCGGGGCCCTTGCCGCCGCGGTCGCGGGCCCAGCGGGCCAGTTGGGCGACGCGCTTGACGACGAACTGGGTGTCGAGGATGCCGAGCATGCCGGCGAGTTGCACGGCGACCTCGTGCTGGGCGCCGCTGTTCTTGATGCGGGCCACGACGGGCGCGGCCTCGTCGAGGGCGGCCGCCCGGCCCGCCGGGGTCTCCAGGTCGTAGCGGGCGACGATCTGGCGGAGCGCGAACTCGAAGAGCGGGGTGCGGGGTTCGACCAGGTCCGCCACCGCCTCGTCGCCCTTGGCCAGCCGCAGGTCGCAGGGGTCCATGCCGTCCGGCGCGATCGCGATGTACGTCTCGGCGGCGAACTTCTGGTCGTCCTCGAAGGCGCGCAGGGCCGCCTTCTGCCCGGCCGCGTCGCCGTCGAAGGTGAAGATCACGCGGGCCGAGCCGTTGTCCATCAGCAGTCGGCGGAGGATCTTGATGTGGTCGCCGCCGAAGGCCGTACCGCAGGTGGCGATGGCCGTCGTCACCCCGGCGAGGTGGCAGGCCATCACGTCCGTGTAGCCCTCGACCACGACGGCGCGGCTGGTCTTGGCGATGTGCTGCTTGGCGAGGTCGATGCCGTACAGGACCTGGGACTTCTTGTAGAGCGCCGTGTCGGGGGTGTTCAGGTACTTGGGCCCGTTGTCCGCCTCGTACAGCTTGCGGGCGCCGAAGCCGACGACGTCCCCCGCGATGTCGCGGATCGGCCACATCAGCCGGCCCCGGAAGCGGTCGATGGGGCCTCGGCGGCCCTCCTGCGCCAGCCCCGAGAGGAGCAGCTCCTTGTCGGCGAAGCCTTTGCCGCGGAGGTAGCGGGTGAGGTGGTCCCAGCCCTGGGGGCTGTAGCCGACGCCGAAGTGGACGGCGGCGGCCTGGTCGAAGCCGCGCTCGGCGAGGAACATCCGGCCCGTGTCGGCCTCGGGGCTGACCGCCAGCTGCTCCGCGTACCACTCGGCGGCGATCTTGTGTGCCTCGACCAGCCGGATCCGCTCACCGCGCTGGTGGGAGGGGTTGTAACCGCCCTCCTCGTAGCGAAGGGTGATCCCGGCCTGGGCGGCCAGGCGCTCCACCGCCTCCGAGAAGGACAGGTGGTCGACCTTCATCACGAACGTGATGGTGTCGCCGCCCTCCTGGCAGCCGAAGCAGTGGAAGAACCCCTTGCTGGGACTGACCTGGAAGGAGGGCGACTTCTCGTCATGGAACGGGCAGAGCCCCTTGAGGTTGCCCCCGCCCGCGCTCCGCAGCTGGAGGTACTCGGACACCACGGCGTCGATCGGGACCGCGTCCCGTACCGCCTTCACGTCCTCGTCGTTGATCCGTCCTGCCACGGGGTGATTCTACGGTGGCCCACTGACAGCTATGAGGTGCCCAGAAGGCTCTCCAACGCCACCTGAGGGTTCGAGAGCGCCTCGACATCCACGCGCGCCCGGGAGCGGATCAGCTTCTGGATCGTCTCCGTGACGTCCCACACATTCACGTTCATCCCGGCCAGCACCCTCCCCTCCCGCACCCAGAACGCGATGAACTCCCGCTTCCCCGCGTCCCCCCGGATCACCACTTGGTCGTACGAACCGGGGGGCGCCCAGCCCGAGTACTCCATCCCCATGTCGTACTGGTCGGAGAAGAAGTACGGCACACGGTCGTATCTGACGTCCTGCCCGAGCATGGAGCGGGCGGCCGCCGGGCCGCCGTTGAGCGCGTTGGCCCAGTGCTCGACGCGCAGCCGGGTGTCGAAGAGGGCGTGCGGGAAGGAGACGACGTCACCGGCCGCGTAGATGGAGGGGTCGGACGTACGGAGCCGGGCGTCCACCACGATGCCGCCGCCGTGCGCGCGGTCGGCGATCTCCAGGCCGGAGGCCTCCGCGAGGCCGACCCGCGGAGCCGCGCCGATGGCCGCGAGGACGTCGTGCGCCGGGTGCTCCTCCCCCGTGTCCGTACGGGCCGCCAGCACCATGCCGTCCTGGCCGACGATCTCCGTGAGCTTCGCGCCGAAGACGAAGCGGACCCCGTGCTCGCGGTGGAGTTCGGCGAAGAGGTTGCCGAGCTCGGGGCCGAGCACGCCGTGCAGCGGGGTCGGCTCCGGCTCCACGACAGTCACTTCCGCCCCGTACTCGCGGGCCGCCGCCGCGACCTCCAGGCCGATCCAGCCGGCGCCCGCGATGACGATGTGGCCGTTGTCGCGGCCGAGGGCGGCGAGGACGCCCTTGAGGCGCTCGGCGTGGGCCAGGCGGCGCAGGTGGTGGACACCGGCGAGGCCGGTGCCGGGGATGTCGAGGCGGCGCGGTTCCGCGCCGGTCGCGAGCAGCAGCTTGTCGTAGTGGACGAGGGTGCCGTCGTCGCCGAAGCGGACGGTCTTCGCCGTGCGGTCGATCGCGTCGACGGTCTGGCCGAGGTGCAGCTCGATGTCGTTGCGCGCGTACCAGGAGGGCTCGTGGACGAAGACGCTGTCGCGTTCCTCCTTGCCGAGCAGATAGCCCTTGGAGAGCGGCGGGCGCTCGTACGGGTGGTCGCGTTCGTCGCAGATCAGTATCACGCGGCCGCTGAAGCCCTCCGCTCGGAGCGTCTCCGCCGCCTTCGCGCCGGCGAGACCACCTCCGACGATGACGAATGTCTGATCCGCGTCGACCACTTGATGCCTCCTCTTAAGGTTGCCGCCACATGCGAGCGTCCCGCACACAGCGTGATGCGGGAAGAGGGAGTGACCCGATCAGGCCACGGAGGTCACATTTGTTTCATACTGGTCTTTTTGTTTCACACCGGCCTCGTCAGTCGTGCGTTCACCGTTCATGCCCGTCAGCCGCGTCTCGTCAGTCTCGCGTGGAGTGAGCGGGCCGAGGTGTCGGTGAGGGAGGCGATCTGGTCGACGATCACCCGCTTGCGGGCGCGGTCGTCCGGGGCCTCCTCGAACAGCGCGCGGAACTGCGGTTCGAGGCCTTCCGGGGCGCGGGCGGTGAGCGCCCCGGCCAGTTCGGCGACGACGATCCGCTGGTCGGCGCGGAGCCGCTCCTGCTCGGCGCGCTGCATCACATACCGGTCGGCGACGGCCTTGAGGACCGCGCACTCCAGCCGGGCCCCGCGCGGGACGACCAGTTCGGCGGCGTACCGGGTGAGGCGTCCCGTGCCGTACGTCTGCCGGGTCGCGCCCTCGGCGGCCAGGCAGAAGCGGCCGATGAGCTGGCTGGTGGCGTCCTTCAACCGGGCCTGGGCGACGGCCGTTCCGTCGTAGCCGTGCGGCCACCACTCCTGGTCGAGGAGGCGGTCGAGGGCCTCGGCGAGTTCGGCGGGGTCGGTGTCGGCGGGCACGTACCGGCCGCGGGCCACCCCGAACACCGCCTGCCGTTCGGGCTCCGCGTGCAGCAGGTTGGGGGTGATGTGGCCCGCGTGCAGGCCGTCCTCGACGTCGTGCACCGAGTACGCCACGTCGTCGGACCAGTCCATGACCTGGGCCTCGAAGGTCGTACGGGTGCCGGGGGCGTCCTTGCGGACCCAGTCGAAGACGGGGCGGTCGTCGTCGTAGACGCCGAACTTGGGGGACGCGGGGTCGGTGGGGTGGCCGCCGCGGGGCCAGGGGTACTTGGTGGCGGCGTCCAGGGTGGCTCGGGTGAGGTTGAGGCCGACCGAGCCTTCCAGGGTGAACCGTTTGGGTTCGATTCGGGTGAGGAGCCTCAGGGACTGGGCGTTGCCCTCGAAGCCGCCGCAGTCCTCGGCGAATTCGTTGAGGGCGACCTCGCCGTTGTGGCCGAACGGGGGGTGGCCGAGGTCGTGGGAGAGGCAGGCGGCTTCGACGAGGTCGGGGTCACAGCCGAGGGCCGCGCCCAGCTCTCGGCCGACCTGGGCGCACTCCAGGGAGTGGGTGAGACGGGTGCGGGGGGTGGCGTCCCATGCGGGGTCGCTGCGCTCGCCTGGCGGGACGACCTGGGTCTTGCCGGCCAGCCTTCTGAGCGCGGCGGAGTGCAGGATGCGGGCACGGTCGCGTTGGAAGGCGGTGCGGCCTGGGCGTTTGTCGGGCTCGTAGGCCCAACGTTCTGCTGAGGAGGGGTCGTAGCCGGGGGGTGCGGTGCCTTCCATGATTCGACAGTACGGGGAGGTGGTGACAAATGGTGCCTACCCGTCTGCCGGGTTCTGATTTTGGGCGGGTGCGGGTTCGTTGTGGCTAGTCGCTCCCCCCAGTCTCGGCTTCGCTCGACCGGGGGGACCCCCATCGCGGCGGAGCCGCATATGAGTACAGCCCCGCGCCCCTTAACAGCACGACGTCCCCCTAGTTACCAGCGCCCTATGCCGTTGCCAGCGCTCGTTCCCTCGTCGCTTCCGGGGTTGCCAGTGCCTGGTCGTAGCGGTGCAGGACCAGGCTCGCCATCGCCCGGTGCGTACCCAAGGGGGCCGACGCTATCCAGGGGGCCGCTTCCGCGGACTCCGTGGCGAAGCGGCCGGGGGCCGTGAAGTAGGAGGCCACGGCTGCTCGGGGGCGGCCGGCGGCGGCCAGGGCCTGGAGGGCGTCGGGGACTGTGGGAGCGGCGGTGGTGGCGTAGGCCGGGACCACGGGCACGCCCAGGCGCTCGGCGAGGAGTTGGGCGGTGCGGCCGGTGTCGACCTTCGACTCGGGGTCGCGGGAGCCCGCGGCGGCGAGTACGACGGCGCTGGTGCGGCGGGTGGCGTCGTCCATGGGGGTGCGCCAGCCGGCCTCGACGAGGCGGGCGTGGAGGGCTTCCGCGAGGAGGGGGTGCGGGCCGAGAGGGGCCGCTACTCGGGCGCGTACGCCTGCTTCCGCCGCCATCTCGGGGATGTCCCGTTTGACGTGGTAGCCGCGGCTGAGGAGGAGGGGGACCAGGACGGCCTCGCGGTCGCCGAGGGTGGCGAGGGTGTCGGGGAGCAGGGGCTCGTTCAGCTCGATGTGGCCGAGGCGCACGTCCAGGCCGGGGCGCTGTTCGCGGACGCGGTCCATGAGGGCGCGTACGGTCTCCAGCGCGCGCGGGTCGCGGCTGCCGTGCGCCACCAGGACCAGGGCCTGTGCCGGAGACGGCGTGGGCGGGGCGGGGCGTCGGGTCGCCTTCATGAACAACATGAACAAATGGTGCCGGGGGGAGGTTGCCTGCCCGTTGCACGGGAATGACGGGGGTTTTCCGGGGGTTCACGGTGGACCGCAGGGCTGTGTGAACCGCTGTGACCTGGAGTTTCGGCTCGGCTGAGTGAAACTGGTCACGCTGTGCGATGAACCTGATCACCGCATACGGCGTCTTCGTTGGTCAGAAGGACGGGCGCTGTCGGGTCCGTCGGAAACATCCAGGACACATGGCGGGGCGGGGAGCGGTATGAGGGGGGCAGGCGGGTGAGGCATGTCTTCCGGCTGCCTCGTACGCGGGCGGGGCGGCGGCGGGCCGTGCAAGTGGTCATGTTGCTGTGCGTGCTGGGTCTGCTGCCCGCGACGTGGATGTTCACCGCCGCCGACGGGCGGCTGCGGACGACCGCCGATGTGCCGCGTACCGATGTGGCGATGGTCTTCGGGGCGGGGCTGTGGCGGGGTGAGCCGTCCCCTTATCTCGCGCGGCGGTTGGACGCGGCGGCCGAGCTGTACCGCGAGGGCCGTATAGAGGTGGTGCTGGTCACCGGGGACAACAGTCGCGAGGAGTACGACGAGCCGGACACGATGCGGGCCTATCTCACCGAGCGCGGGGTGCCCGACGGACGGATCGTCAGTGACTACGCGGGCTTCGACACCTGGGACTCCTGCGTCCGGGCCAAGAAGATCTTCGGTGTCGACCGCGCGGTGCTCATCAGCCAGGGGTTCCACATACGCCGGGCGGTCGCGCTGTGCCAGGAGGCGGGCGTCGAGTCGTACGGCGTCGGAGTGCAGGACCGGCACGACGAGACCTGGTACTACGGCGCCACCCGGGAGCTGTTCGCCGCGGGCAAGGCCTCCCTGGACGCCCTGTTCAAGCCGGACCCCCGGTTCCTCGGGCCGGAGGAACCGGGGGTCGAGCGGGCGCTGGCCGCGGCCCGCTGAGGCCTCACGGGGAGGCGGCTGGCCTAGTGGATGTTGCCCCAGGTGCCCCCGTTCACCGGGCAGCTCCAGCTCTTGCCGTTCGGGGTCTTGCCGTACAGGGTGAACTTCGCCTCGTACCTGTTGCTCAGCAGGCGCGTGCTGACCTTGAAGGCGGCGCTCTTGCCCGGCTTCAGGGTCTTGGCGGCGATCTTGACGGTCTGGTCGGTCTTCTGGGTGATCCGGCCGATCGGCCTGGTCGTCACGGTCGCCTTGCCGAAGCGGAGGCTCTTGACGTTCTGCACCTTGAGGCTCACCGAATTGAAGGTCTGCTTCTTGGTGGTGTTCGTGAGACCGAACCTGAGGCCGCCGTTGGTCACCCAGTTGTTCTGGTCCACGTAGAACCTCGTCAGGAAGGTGATCTTGATGCCGCACTTGGTGTCCTGCGTCGAGACGTCCGTCGCGGACGCTCCCCCGGCGAGGCCCAGCTGGGCGGCGGTCAGAGCGCCGGTGGCGCCCAGGACGGCGACGGTGGTGCGCATACGGTTCACAGTGGTGGTCCTCTTCCCCCTACGGCCCTCGCGGGCCCTGCGATTGGGCGTGCGCCACGTCGGGCTCTCGGTTTGACTCCCGTGTCCGTGGCGCCTGTAGTTCTTAGCACGCACGGCCGAACGCAGGACACCGTAAGCGCTTGTGCAAGTGCACTCGGTGACAGAATCGGGACATCGGGAACCCTCCGTTCACCCAGGCCCCGTCCGGCTTCCTCACGCCACCCCGGTCCGCGCCGGGAGGTCCCCGTGCCGGTCGCGTAACGGGGAGCGTCCCGGCGCGTAACACGTCCGACGCACGCTGGGCGGTATGCCGAACTCCGCGACGCCCACCCACTGCCCGTACTGCGCCCTGCAGTGCGGGATGAACCTCACGCCCGGATCAGCGGGTGGCGTCGCGGTCGTCGAGCGCCCGGACTTCCCGGTGAACCGGGGCGCGTTGTGCGGCAAGGGCCGTACGGCGCCCGCGGTGCTGTCGTCGAGCGTTCGCCTGACCACTCCCCTGGTCAGGAAGGCGGGCGTCCTGGAACCCGCCTCCTGGGACGAGGCACTCGACCGGATCGCCGAGGGACTCACCCGCACGCGTACGGAACATGGCCCGGACGCGTGCGGAGTGTTCGGCGGCGGCGGACTCACCAACGAGAAGGCTTACACACTCGGCAAGTTCGCGCGGATCGTGCTCGGCACCTCGCAGATCGATTACAACGGGCGTTTCTGCATGTCCTCGGCGGCGGCCGCCGGGATGAAGGCGTTCGGGCTGGACCGGGGGCTGCCGTTCCCGCTGGAGGACATCCCGAAGACGGGGTGTGTCGTCCTCGTCGGCTCCAACCTCGCGGAGACCATGCCTCCCGCGCTGCGCTATCTCACCGAACTCAAGGACAACGGCGGCACGTTGATCGTCATCGATCCGCGCCGCACCCGTACGGCCGAACAGGCGGATCTGCATCTGGCGCCGCGCCCCGGCACCGATCTCGCCCTCGCGCTGGGCCTGTTGCATGTGATCGTCGCGGAAGGGCGTACGGACGAGGAGTACATCCGGGAGCGTACGAGCGGCTGGGAGGAGGCGCGGGCCGCGGCGATGGCGCACTGGCCGGAGTACGTGGAGCGGATCACGGGAGTGTCCGTTCCCGAACTCCGTGCGGCCGTACGGATGTTCTGCGAGCCGGAGAGCGCGATGGTGCTCACCGCGCGCGGGCCCGAGCAGCAGTCCAAGGGCACCGACACGGTCGGCGCGTGGATCAACCTGACGCTGGCGACGGGCCGCGCCGGGCGCCCGCTGTCCGGGTACGGCTGCCTCACCGGGCAGGGCAACGGGCAGGGCGGGCGCGAGCACGGGCAGAAGGCCGACCAGTTGCCCGGCTACCGCAAGCTGGTCGACCCCGAGGCGCGGCGGCATGTCGCCGAGGTGTGGGGGGTCGATCCGGACAGCCTGCCGGGGCCGGGGCGCAGCGCGTACGAACTGCTGGACGCGCTGGGTACGGACATCAAGTCCCTGCTGCTGATGGGCTCCAACCCGGTGGTGTCGGCGCCGCGTGCCGCGCACATCGAGGACCGGATCAAGTCGCTGGACTTCCTGGCGGTGTGCGATGTCGTGCTGTCGGAGACGGCGGCCCTCGCGGACGTCGTCCTGCCCGTGACCCAGTGGGCGGAGGAGACGGGCACGACGACCAATCTGGAGGGCCGGGTGCTGCTGCGGCGGCGCGCGATCACCGCTCCCGAGGGCGTCCGCAGCGATCTCGAGGTGATGAACGAACTGGCCGCCCGGCTGGGCGTGGAGAAGGGCTTCGCGACCGATCCCGAGGAGGTCTTCGAGGAACTGCGCCGGGCCAGCGCGGGCGGTCCCGCCGACTACTCGGGGATCACCTATCAGCGGCTCGTGGAGGAGAACGGGGTGTTCTGGCCCTGCCCCGCCCCGACGCAGGCTGCCGACCCGGCCGGAGAGGTCCACCCCGGCACCCCGCGGCTCTTCCTCGACCGGTTCGCCACCGAGGACGGCCGGGCCCGGTTCGCGCCCGTGTCGCACCGGGCGGCGGCCGAGGAGCCGGACGAGGAGTATCCGGTGCTGCTGACCACCGGGCGGGTGGTCGCCCAGTACCAGTCGGGCGCGCAGACCAGGCGGGTCGACGAGCTGAACGCCGCCGCGCCCGGCCCGTTCGTGGAGCTGCATCCCCGGCTGGCCGAGCGGCTCGGGGCGGCGGAGGGCGACCCGGTGGCCGTGGTGTCCCGGCGGGGCCGGGCGGTGGCGCCCGCGCGGATCACCACCAGCATCCGCCCCGACACGGTGTTCATGCCGTTCCACTGGCCGGGCGAGGGCCGGGCCAACACCCTGACGAACCCCGCCCTCGACCCCACCTCCCGCATGCCGGAGTTCAAGACGTGCGCGGTGCGGGTGGAGGCGGTGGGCAAGTGACCCGGACCGGATCCGGTCGGCGTGAACCGCCGGATCCGGGCCGACGGGCCGGCAGGGCGGCAGGCCGGCAGGGCGGCAGGCCGGCAGGGCGGCAGGGCTGCAGGGCGGCAGGCGGATCAGGGTTGCCGGAAACCCCGACGGCATGGCCACTACGGCTGACGGTCGCCTGAACCGGCGAGGGCCGCCCCAGGGTCACCGCCCCCGCCAGTCCCCACCCTCAATCAGCTTGCCTCTGGCCCGCAGCCGGGCGGCAACAGCCGGGGCGGCGACATACACCCAGGCCCGTACGACGCTGCCGTCACCAAGGGCCACCGGCCGTTCGACGCGCTCGTAGAGGTTCGCGGGATCGCCGGGCGCGTACTCCTCCAACCGGTCGAGGGCACCGAGGAGTTCGCCGTACGCCTCGGGACGAGCGGTCACCACCTCACCGACCACAACACCACCGGGCTCCTCCACCGCGTACGGGTACCCGGGCCCGTCGTAGAGCACCACACCCCGCATCGTCGCCGGTTCCTCGGAACGGGAGCGGCCACGCAGGAAGAGGTCGTGGTTGGGCTCGCCGGGGCGGAGGGTGCCGTAGACGAAGAAGGGGAGCATGATTCTCCACTCCGGGCTGACGTGCGGACCTTTACGGAAACGATTCTCACCCCTCACACACGCCACCGGAGACACCCTGGACGTCGCATGGACCTCGCCGCGCCATGAGGAGCCCGCAGGCGAGACGGTCTCACCCAGAGCCCGCGCCCGGCTTGGGTTTGCGTCGTACGCTCGATCCATGAGCACTGCCGGGCAGGGTCAAGGAAGCCCACAAGCGTCGCGGGCTGTCCCATCGGGAGTGGCGAACGCGTCGGGCGTATCGCTCTCGACCATCCGGAAGCGTCCTTCGGTGGCTGCCTGGATCGCCTCCCGCATCGGCCACCACATCAACTTGCCTCAGTTGGTCCGATCTTTGCGCAGAAACGAGTCCGGCACCACCTACGAGCGCGTCTGACGGGTGGTGCGGGTATTGGCCGGCGATGCCCGCACACCCGCGGATGTCACCGCGCGGGCCACAACCCCCGTGCCGCAGCCATCCGTCATTTCGTCGGGCCGTCTAGACCACCGGCGGCCCCGCCTCGATGCGGCGCAGTACCGGGAGCAGGCGGTCCAGTTCGGGGCCCGTCTGGAGTTGCCGCTCGTCCCACCAGGTGGCGCCGGCGTCGTGCAGCGGACCGATCACGTCCTTGGCCTTGGCCGCATCCGGGGGTGTGGCACCGCCGAGCACGAGCTCGAAGGGGCGGTCGGCCTCGGCCGAACGGTGCCTGCGTACATAGCCGACGAGATCCCGTACCTCCGCCACATCCGGCACATGCCCATGCCGGGCCGTCTCGAACAGCGGCACCGCGCCGTCCCACCGCGCTGCCCGCCGCATGGGCGGACGCCGCGGCCAGAACCCACCGATCCACACCGGCGGACCAGGCCGCTGCACAGTGGCAGGCAGGAGCGTCACGTCCTGAACCTCGTAGTGCCGGCCGCGGTGGTTCACCGGCTCGCCGGACCAGAAGCGCCTCAACAGCTCCAGCCCCTCATCCAGCCGCTCGGCGAGGACGTGCGGCTCGGCGGCGTCGCCAAAGCTGCGGTATTCGTCCTCGATCGGACCGCCCAGGCCGGCGGCGAAGATCACCCGGCCGTCGCTGAGGTGATCCAGGGTGGCCACTTGGCGGGCGAGTTGCTGCGGACGGTAACGGGGAACCGGCGTCAGTAAGGTGCCCAGTCGGATCCGCGAGGTCGCCAGCGCAGCCGCGGTCAGCGACATCCAAGGATCTCCGAAGGGACGCCCTTGATGCTGCCGGTGCAGTACGTGATCCCAGATGAAGAGCCCGTCCCAGCCGCCCTGTTCAGCAGCAGCCGCCACGGTCGCAACGTTACGGGGGTAGGCGAAGTCACCGAAATTGGGGATGTTGATGGAGAAGCGCATCCCAGCAGGATGCGCAACTGGCCGCGAAGGGGCAATCGGATTCGGTTCCAGACGGCTTCACAACAGGCCACCGACAGGCGCAGGACTACACGCGCTCCCTCGGAATCCCGAACCGCAGCTGGACCGGCAGGACTGGCCACCGGACTCCGCATCCCAAGCGGAGCGGAAGTCGCCGGTGCCACTCCTGGCAGCGCCCTGACGGCCGGCGACGTCACGAGCCCGGCAGCGGAAGGGCGTCCTTGTAGCCGTTGGTCGGGCGGGGGACCTCTTTGATGGCGTGGACGTCGAGGGCGGCTTCGGCGGAGTTGGTGCCGAGGGTGCCGGTGGGGTGCCAGGTGCCGGTGAGGGTGACCCAGGTGTCGGCGGGTGGGGGTGGGGTGCCGTGGACGCGGACCTTCACGAACTGGGCGTCCGCGGCACAGCAGCTGAAGATCGTGCGGGTCAGGTACCAGCCGTCGCCGCTCTGGTCGTCGGGGGTGGCGTAACCGGTCAGCTGGATCTCGCGGCCCTCGATCGCCTGTTCGCGGTCCTGCTGTACGCGCTTGGTGAAGTCGGTGAGGGTCATCGGGAGCGGTGACGTCTTGGGGAGCGGCTCGAAGTCGTCCTGGTCCGTGACCGCCACGACCTTGGGCGCCTCGCGGGAGGCGGTGTACGCGCCGATGGCCGGTGGGGCGTAGACGAGGAGGCTCAGGGCGGGGAGGAAGAGGAGCCACGCCACGTGGGGTGGGGTGGAGTGGTCGTGGCCGTGGCCGCCGTCGTCGCTGTGGGTGTCGTCGGACTCTGGTTTCGGGTTCCAGCACGACCATGCCTCCGCCGCCGCCAGTACCAGCAGCACCGCGCCGGACGCGATCAGTACCGGGCGCATGCCCTCCTTGACGTAGCGGAGGTAGAGGTCGGTGAGGAGGGTGGCGTGGAGGAGGCCGAGGCCGCTGAGGAGGAGGAGCAGTGCTTGGAGGGGACGTTTCACAGCAGTACGGCTCCGATCAGGACGCTGCTCAGGACGGCGACGACGGCGGTGGCGGCGGAGAAGCGGAGGGCGAAGGCCCGGCCGAAGGTGCCCGTCTGGAGGGCGATCAGCTTCAGGTCGACCATCGGGCCGACGACCATGAACGTCAGCCGCGCGAGGGGGGAGAAGCCGGTCAGGGAGGCGGCGACGAACGCGTCCGCCTCGGAGCAGACCGAGAGGAGGATCGCGAGCGCGGCGAGGAACAGTACCGACAGCCAGGGCGAGTCGGCGACCGTGTCGAGGAGGGAGCGCGGGACCGCCACGTTGAAGGTGGCGGCCGCCATGGCGCCGACGACGAGGAAGCCGCCCGCGTGCAGGAAGTCGTGCTGGAAGCCGAGCCGGAACTCCGTCCAGCGGCTGTGGCCGGGGCGGTGCCCGGTGTGGCGTACGGGGTTGGGCTTGAGCCATTCCTCGCGCCCGAGCCAGAGCCACAGCCAGCCCATCGCGGCGGCCGCGACGAGCGAGGCGAGCAGCCTGGCCAGCACCATGGCGGGGCTGTCGGGGAAGGCGACGGCCGTCGCGGTCAGGACGATCGGGTTGACGGCCGGGGCCGAGAGGAGGAACGCGAAGGCGGCGGCCGGGTTGACTCCTCGGCGTATCAGGCTGTTCGCGACCGGTACGGACGCGCACTCGCAGCCCGGCAGGACGACCCCGGCCGCGCCCGCGACCGGTACGGCCAGCGCGGGCTTCTTCGGCAGCACGCTGTTGAACACCCTGGCCGGCACGAACGCGTTGATGGCGCCGGACAGGGCCGTACCGAGCAACAGGAACGGCAGCGCCTGCACGGTGATGGAGAGGCAGACCGTCCGCCAGGCGTCGATGGCGGGGTTGTCCGTCCCCCGGCCGACGAGGTAGAGCACCACGCCGGGGACGACGGCCGCGCCGAGGAGCAGCAGGGGCCAGTGGCGGGGCCAGTCGCGTATGGGGGCCTCGTCGGTATCGGCCTCGGCCTCGACGCCGATCGCCACAGGGGCCGACGCGACGACCGTCTCCCTCTCCGCCACTGCCCCCACCTTCCCCGCCGGTCGATGCGCCTTCCGCATCCCGGCCCTCCCACCGAACTCAAGGATCTCAAGGATCTCAAGAGTCCCGGCGGGCCCCACGAGGTATCGACGGGCCCGACGATCTCGACGCCGAATGTCGGACGATCGTTGATCGAACATAGCGGTCGAAGGCACCGCGTCTCATCCTTCACACCCCACCGAGGAGCGATTCCAGGCCCTCGTCGAGGATCGGTGCCAAGTCCTCGCCGCCAGCCGCGACGACGGCGTAGGAGCGGCGCAGGAAGCGGCGGAGGGCGGCCGTTTCGAAGTGGATCATCGCCAGGCCGTGCGGGGAGTGGAGTTCGACGACCGTGCGGGCCCATCCGCAGGGCCAGATATGGACGTCACCTATCCCGGCGGGGCCGCTCAGCCCCTCCTCCAACAGGGCGCGGGCGAACGTCCACGTCACGCTCCCGCCGTCCAGCGAGGCGCCGCCGGGGAAGTCGATGTGCACGGCGTAGGGGTCGGCGGCGGTGTAGCGCAGCGTGCTGCGGACCGAGACCTGCTGGTGGCCGGAGGCGATGAGGCGGGCACGGGCGGGCTGCGCGAGGGCGGTGTCCATGTTGTCCATGTGAAGTTCTCCGAGTGCGGTTGAGCAGGTGGCCAGTTGCCCCCGACACCCTTCTCGACCTCGCGGAGCACCTGGGTATTACGCGCCACTCACGTCAACTTCCGTGACGTGCGTCACTCTTTCGCGATTACTCTACGTGTTTATCATCCATGATTACAAAATCAACCTCGTCCCATTAGCAGGCGACTAGAGAGCGTTCCTCCATGACCGACGGTCACGCCACCGTGCCTGCCGTACCCGCTGCGCCCGTTGTTCCGGCTCAGGGGTCCGCGCCCGCGCCCAGTTCCCTGTCGGCGTCCGCGACCGCCGCCTACACCCGGATCTACGAGGAGCAGCATCCGCGCCTCGTCGCATACGCGCGCTCCCTCACCCGTAACGCCTGGACGGCCGAGGACCTGGTCGCCGAGGCGCACTTCCGTGTGTGGCGGCGGCTGTCGGCGGGGCACGAGATCGAGAACGTACCGGCGTATCTGATGACGACGGTCAAGCATCTCGCGGTCACGGTCGGGAGCGCGACGCGGGAGACTCCGCAGGATCCGACCGCCCCCGAGCGGGTCGAGCCCGGCGCCCACACGGACGATGCCGCCGACCCCGCCGAACAGGTGTCCTCGGTCGACCTGTTGGTGCGGGTGCTGGGCCAGCTGCCCGAGCGGTGGGTGCAGGCGCTGTGGCTCGCCGAGGCGGAGGGCCAGCCACTGGAGACGGTCGGACAGCGCATCGGCGCCAAGCAGGGCGCGACGGCGGTGCTGTTGCACCGGGCGCGTGAGGGCATGCGCCAGGCGTTCCTGCGCGAGCAGGAAGGGGCGCCGGTCGATCCGGCGTGCCAGGTGCGTTGGGGGCGCATGCCCGCGTACGTACGCGGTACCGCGACCCCGCGACAGTCCGAGCAACTGCTCAGCCATGTGGACGAGTGCGACGACTGCCGCGCCCGGCTCGCGGTCCTGATGCGCACGAACGACCGCCTTCCCGCGCTCGTGGGTCCGGCTCTGCTGGTGTTCGTCGTGGGTGGCGGAGGGGGCAAGCTTCTGCTGTCCCTCACCGCCGGGTCGGCCGGCACGGCCACGGCGTTGGGTGCGGCGAGTGGTAACGCCGGTGGTGGTCAGCTGCTGCACGCCGTACGGCAGGCCGCGAGCGGGGGTGCCAAGGTCAAGGCGCCCACCGCGGTGGGGGTCGGGGCGGCCGTCGCCACCGCCGCCATCGCGGCCGGCATCGCACTCGGTTCCCTCGACCCGGCCGCGGTTCCGCCGCAGCGCGTGCCGGTGGCCCAGGCCCCGGCGGCGCCACGACCGCCGGAGGTCCCCGCGACCGACGTGACCGAACGCCGGGACGCCAGGACGGACGTCGCGGCCGTGCCCGGGGAGGGGGACAGGGACGGTGAGTCGGGGCGGTCGGACACCGGATCCGTCACCTCCTCGGTCGGCGTCGGTGGTGACGACGGTGACACGTCCGTGGTCCAGGTGGAGGACGACGAGGATTCCGGCCGGCCGCCCGCCAAGGCCCCGGCGGACGATGACGACACGTCACCGCCGGACGAGACGACGCCGGGGGACGACACGCCGCCGGATGACAGCACGGGCCCGGACTCGGATGCGGAACCGGAGAAGCCGGCGGACGGTGGAGGCGGGGACGGCGGTACGGAAGGGGGCGGGGACGGCGGCAAGCCGGGGGAGGACATGCCGGATGAGCCGGACGCCCCGGACACGCCGGATGACCCGGAGACCCCGGACACGCCGGACACCCCCGATGAGCCGGACACCCCGGACACCCCGGACACCCCCGATGAGCCGGACACCCCGGACACCCCGGACACCCCCGATGAGCCGGAGACCCCGGATGAGCCGGAGACCCCGGATGAGCCGGACGCCCCGGACGCCCCAGGCACCCCCGATGAGCCGGACACCCCGGAGGCTCCTGGCACCCCGGACTCCCCCGGGACCGACACCCCGGGCCCGGACGACCCGGGCGCGGACGACCCGGGCACCGGTTACCCCGATGCCGATGAGCCTGGCGCGGACGACCCGGGCACCGGTTACCCCGATGCCGATGAGCCTGGCGCGGACGACCCGGGGGCTGAGACCCCCGATCCCGAAGCGCCGGACGCCGAGACGCCCACTCCCCCGGCACCGGAAGAGCCGGCGCCGGGGGACCCCGGGGGCGGTTGTGAGGGGTGAGTGCCTGAGCGCTCTGCTGGAAGTGCCTCGATAGGCCGTCGGTCGTCTCGGGCACCATCGTGGCTGGTCGCGCCCACGCGGCGGAGCCGCAATTCGATACAGCCCGGCGCCCCTATGGGGCGCGGTTGTCATGGCCCCATGGAAGAAGGCCTGCCTCGGCGTTGAGGCAGGCCTTCTTCCTCACCCCCCGTACGGCCGCTTCTCCTTCGCCTCCCGCAGTGCCCTCCCCCACCACGCCAGCTGATCCAGCATCACCTTCGCGGCGGTCGTCGGGGCGGACGGTTCCTTCAGGTGACCGGTGTCGTCGAAGGAGGTGTGGGCGTGGTGGAAGGAGACCGTGTCGCGGACGGTGGTGGCGTGGAGTTCGGCGAAGACCTGGCGCAGGTGCTCGACGGCGCGCAGGCCGCCCGAGAGGCCGCCGTAGGAGACGAGGGCGACCGGTTTGGCGCGCCACTCGTGGTAGTGCCAGTCGATGAGGTTCTTCAGGGCCGCGGGGTAGGAGTGGTTGTACTCGGGGGTCAGGACCACGAACGCTTCGGCGGTGGCCAGTTTCGGCGTGATCTCGGCCAGTTGTGCCGTGACCTCGGGTGTCGGGGCGAAGGTCGTCGGGAGGTCGAAGTCGGCGACGTCCACGACGTCCACCTCGAAGTCGTCGTGCGCGCGCACCCGGCCCAGCAACCACTCGGCGACCACCGGGCCGAAGCGGCCGGTGCGGTTGCTGCCGACGACCACCGTCACCCGAACGGGGGCGGAGGAGGTGGAAGCGGCGGAGGGGGCGGTGCGGACGTCTGTAGGGGTATCCGTAGCGGTCTTCATGGCGACCACCCTCCTACCTCAACTTTACTTGAGGTCAAGTCACCGCCAAGCACCCCGCCGAGGCCGGACCTCCACGCCCGATCACCCGTTCACACCCTCACGGCCCCCTCTTCCCGATCTCTTCCCCCGACACAGCCCTCACACGACCATGACCTGCCCAAACACCACCTTCCCCGCCTCCCGTCGACATCCTCCTGACACCCATTCACATCATTTCTGACGCTCCATCAGGAAGCGCTCCAGCACGTCTGCCACTTACCTCGGAAGGGCAAGGTGGACTCTCGGAGGAGCAAAGCACGATGCGACGTACCACCCCGCCGCCGGCCGGAACCGCGCTCGCCACCGCGGTGGCTCTCACCGGCGCCCTCACCGGAGCCGTCGCCGTCGCCGTCGCGACCCTCGTCGCCGCCGCCGCGCCGGCGCACGGCGGGGAGGACGCCGGACGGCTGGAGCTGTCCCCGGCGCAGGTCGTCCCCGGCGAGGAAGTCGCCGTCACCGCGGAGCCCTGCGGCGCGGACGGTTCCGCGACGGGGGACGCCAGCGCGGTGGGGGCCGGCACCTTTTCCATGGCACCGGACGCACTGGACGCACCGGACGCACAGGACTCCGGGCAGGGGAAGGCCGAGGGGCGGTTCGAGGTGCCGCCGAGTGCGCAGCCGGGGACGTACGAGATCGTCGCGACCTGTGCGGACGGTGACCGGCGGGTCGCCGGGGACCTCGTGGTCACCCTCGCCGGCACGCGTATGGCACCGGCGGCGCATCCGAGGGGCAGTGTGAAGACGGGGGTCGGTGGCGCGCTCGGCCCCGACCCCGTGCAGACCGCGGCGGGTGTGGTGGCCTTGGCCGTCGCCGCCGCGGGCGGTACCTGGCTCCTGCATCGCCGGGCGAGAGGCGACGGGATCTGACGGACACCCTCCGCTGTCCGTCCGCCGGTACCGCCGTCCCCCTCCCCTCCGGGTCCGACGCCCCTCGGCCCGGAGGGGAGGAACGGAGAGGAAGAGGGAGGAACCACCCTCGGGCGCGAAAGGAGGCCCGTGTGCGCCGCGTCGCCAACATCCTCATAGCGGGCGTCACCCTCGTCGCGCTCTGCCTTGGCGCGTGGCTGCTGCGCAACGGCATCGCGTCCCACCTGCCACCGCAGCCGTCCGCCGCGCAGGCCCACCGCGGCCGGCCCCCCACGCAGCCCCCCGCGCCGGCCCTTCCCCCGTCCCCGCCCGACCGAGTGCGTATCCCCGCCATCCGCGTGGACGCCCCCCTCATGGGCCTCGGCCTCACCCCCACCGGAAGCCTCGACGTGCCGCCCGCCGAGCGGAAGAACCTCGCCGGCTGGTACGAGTCCGGCACCACACCCGGTGAGAAGGGCACCGCGATCGTCGCCGGGCACGTCGACAACGCCGACGGCCCCGCCGTCTTCTACCGGCTCGGCGCGCTGGAGAGGGGCGCCCGTATCGAGGTGGAGCGGCGCGACGGCAGCCTCGCCCTCTTCACCGTGCACGCCGTCGAAATGTACGACGCCCACGCCTTCCCCGACGAGAAGGTGTACGGCGCCGCCGACCGGCCCGAGCTCCGCGTGATCACCTGCGGCGGCGGTTACACGAAGGGCACCGGCTACCGGGGCAACGTCGTCGTCTTCGCCCACCTCACGGGGAGCCGTCCCTAGGCCACCGTCACATCACGCCAGCCACTGCTCGTACGCCATCTTCGTCACCAGCGTGAACACCACCGTCAGCAGCACGACCCGGACGAATCCGCTGCCCTTCTTCAGGGCCGTGTGCGCGCCGACCGTCCCGCCGACGAGGTTGATAGACCGCCATCAGAGCGGCCAGTTGCCAGTACACCGTGCCCTTCCAGGCGAAGGTGGCGAGGGCGCCGGCGTTGGTACAGCAGTTGACGATCTTGGCGGTGGCGGAGGCGGTGACCAGGTCGAGGTGAAGGACGGCGGTCAGGGCCAGGACGAGGAAGGTTCCGGTGCCGGGGCCGATGAGGCCGTCGTAGAAGCCGATGCCGACCCCCGCGAGGCCGATCGCGGCGAGGACGCGGCGTGCGGAGACGGGGCCGGTGGCGGGGGCGGTGCCGAAGGAGGGGCGGAGATCACGAAGGCGCCGACGGCCAGCAACACCACCATGACCACCGGCTTCAGGATGTCCGTGCTCATTCCGGCGGCCACGAAGGCGCCGGCCGTCGAGCCGGCGAGGGCCGCCAGGCCGATCCGTACGGCGATCCGTACGTCGACCGGGGTGCGGCGCGCGTACTCCCCCACTGCCTCAAGGGCGTGGGAGGTGCCCCCATCGCCGCGCCGTCGTGCCGACGATCGCGACCGCCTGTTGACCGAGCGCGTACTGGGCGGCCGAGGCGCCGTTCGGCAGACCGAGGAGGAGCGCGAGGAGGAGCAGCAGCCCGCCGCCACCCACCACGGCGTCGATCCATCCGGCCGCGAGGGCGGCGAGGCACAGGACGACGACCATGGTCAGCGATATGTCGGGCATGATCGCGACCCTATGGGGCGAGGTAGGTGTGCCGTCCATCGACCTGAGGGATCTCTGAGGTTGCGGGCGGAGGCGGCGGCGAGGGCCCGGGCGTGAGTCCACGGCGTGAGCTATGACACCGGCGGCCCGGACGCCCCGGAGCGCGCGCCGCGGCCGTACGCCGTCCCCCGCCCTCCCGTATACGCCCGCGCGACCCTCGTATCACCAGGTCAGCGGCGCGTTCCCCGGCATCCTCACACCCCACCCCACCTCACCGGAAACCCCTCACACTCCCCTCGGGGCCGCGGGGAGGGCAGCGTTCCTCGTGGGAAACAGATGTGATGCGGTCGGGTAACACCGGCACCGCACGCTCAAGGACATGACCTCGAATGAGCGTGTGGTGGTGATCGGCTCCGGCCTCGCGGGTGTACGTCTCGCCCGGCGGCTCGGAGAGCTCGGCATGCCCGCCACGCTGATCGGCGAGGAGGAGCACGCACCGTACAACCGGGTGCTGCTCGCCGAGGTCCTGGCCGGGCGGTACGCCCCCGAGGTGATCGCGCTGCCCGCGCCGGCTGAGCTCACCCGGGGCCGGGTGGTCCGTATCGACCGCGAGATGCGAGCCGTACATCTCGCGGACGGCGCGGAGGTCGCATACGACAGGCTCGTGCTGGCGACCGGGTCGAACCCGGTGCTGCCGCCGCTGCGCGGTCTCTGGGACCCGGAGCGGCACGAGTTCCCCGACGGGGTGCACGCGTTCCGGACCATGGACGACTGTCTGGGCCTGTCGAAGGCGGTGCGGCCGGGTGTACGGGCCGTCGTGATCGGCGGTGGGCTCCTCGGGGTCTCCGCCTCCCGCGCACTCGCCCTGCGCGGCGCCCAGGTCGTCCTCGCCCAGCAGGGCGAACGGCTGATGGAGCGTCAACTCGACCCGTCCGCCTCGAAGTTGGTACGTCGACACCTCACCGACCTCGGCGTCGAGGTGCACACCGAGACCCGCGTACGTGCCGTCCGCAGCGTCGGCGGGGCCGTACGGTCGGTGTCGATGGCCGACGGGTACGCGCTCGACGCGGACCTCGTGGTCATCGCCTGCGGCGTCCACCCCAGGGCGGGTCTCGCCCAGGAGGCGGGTCTCGCGGTGCACAAGGGCGTCGTCGTCGACGAGGAGCTGCGCACCTCCGACCCGCGCATCCACGCGATCGGCGACTGCGCCCAGTTCGAGGGCAACGTCTACGGGCTCGCCACTCCGGCGCTCGAACAGGCCGACGTCCTCGCCGAGTTGCTGGCAGGCAACGCGGCCTCCCGCTACACCGGCACCCGCGCCCTGACCCGGCTGACGCTCGCCGGAGCGGACTTCCTCGATCTCGCCGCGTTCGGCGAGCCCGAGCCCCGGCCGGGTGACGACGTCGTCCAGCTCGCCGACGCCACCCGCGGCACCTACCGCAAGGTCGTCGTCCGTGACGACCGCCTGGTCGGCGGGGTGCTCGTCGGCGAACTCGGCACCGTGGGCGCGCTCGCCCGCGCCTGGGAGGGAGCAGAGCCGCTCCCCGCGAACGGCGCTCCCCTGCTCCACCTGCTCACCAACGATGGAGGCTCCTGAATGACCGCCACCCCGGGGGCCACCCCCACGATCGTGCTCGTCGGCCACGGCATGGTCGGCCAGCGCTTCCTCGAAGCGCTCGCCGAGCGCGGCCTGACCGCCACGCACCGCGTGGTCGTCCTCTGCGAGGAGCCGCGCCCGGCGTACGACCGCGTGGCGCTCACCTCGTACTTCTCGGGCAAGACGCCCGAGGACCTGTCGATGACCGACATGGCGTTCATCGAGCAGCACGGCATCGAGCTGTACGTCGGCGACCCTGCCGAGACCGTCGACCGCGAGACCAAGAAGGTCACCGCGCGCTCCGGTCAGGTCTTCGAGTACGACGTCCTCGTCCTCGCCACCGGCTCGTACCCCTTCGTGCCGCCGGTCCCGAACAAGGACGCCGAGGGCTGCTTCGTCTACCGCACGATCGAGGACCTGCTCGCGATCGAGGAGTACGCGAAGACCAGGGCCCAGGTGGGTGCCGTGGTCGGCGGCGGTCTGCTCGGACTCGAGGCGGCCGGTGCGCTCAAGGGCCTCGGACTCACCTCCCACATCGTGGAGTTCGCGCCCCGGCTGATGCCCGTGCAGGTGGACGAGGGCGGTGGCGCGGCCCTGCTGCGCACCATCGAGGACATGGGACTCAGCGTCCACACGGGCGTGGGCACCCAGGAGATCGTCGTCGGGGAGGACGGCGCGGTCACCGGGATGAAGCTGTCCGACGGCTCCGAACTGGCCACCGACATGGTGGTGTTCTCCGCCGGTGTCCGCCCCCGCGACCAGCTGGCCCGCGCCTGCGGCCTCACGGTCGGCGAGCGTGGCGGCATCACCGTCGACGAGCAGTGCCGGACCGTCTCCGACCCGCACGTCTTCGCGATCGGCGAGTGCGCGCTGGCCGCCGACGGCCGGGTGTACGGCCTGGTCGCCCCCGGTTACGAGCAGGCAGAGACGGTCGCCGCCACGATCGCGGCGGACGAGGCCGAGCAGTTGTCGTTCACGGGTGCCGACCTGTCCACGAAGCTGAAGCTCCTCGGCGTCGACGTGGCGTCCTTCGGTGACGCGCACGGCGCGACCCCCGACTGCCTGGACGTCGTCTACTCCGACTCCCGCTCGGGCCTGTACAAGAAGCTGGTCATCGGCCGGGACGGCACGCTGCTCGGCGGCATCCTGGTCGGCGACGCGGAGGCGTACGGCACGCTGAAGGCCTTCACCGGCTCGGTCCCGCC
This sequence comes from Streptomyces capitiformicae, assembly GCF_002214185.1. Lineage (NCBI taxonomy): Bacteria > Bacillati > Actinomycetota > Actinomycetes > Kitasatosporales > Streptomycetaceae > Streptomyces > Streptomyces capitiformicae. The sequence goes on from NZ_CP022161.1 coordinate 7,969,864, forward strand.
GGTCTCCCCCGAGTCGCTGGTGCTGCCCGCCGGCGCCGGGGAGTCCGCCCAGCTCGGCCCGACCGCGCTGCCGGACGACGCGATCATCTGCTCCTGCAACAACGTCCGCAAGGGCACGATCCGCGGCGCGGTCACCGAACACAAGTGCACCACCGTGCCCGAGGTGAAGAAGTGCACCAAGGCCGGTACGACCTGCGGCTCCTGCGTCAAGGTGCTCGGCCAGCTGGTCACCGCCGAGCTGGAGGCCAGCGGCGTCGAGGTCGACAAGGGCCTGTGCGCCTGCTTCTCGCAGACCCGCGAGGAGCTGTACGAGATCGTCCTCGCCCTGCGCATCAACAAGTACCAGGACCTGCTGGACCGTTACGGCCGTGAGGACGCCCGGGGCGGCGACGGCTGCGAGATCTGCAAGCCGGCCGTCGGCTCGATCATCGCCTCCCTCGCCCCGACGATCGGCGCCGACGGCTACGTCCTCGAAGGCGAGCAGGCGGCGCTCCAGGACACCAACGACCACTTCCTGGCCAACCTCCAGAAGAACGGCTCGTACTCGGTCGTCCCGCGCATCCCCGGCGGTGAGATCACCCCCGAGGGCCTGATCGTGATCGGTGAGATCGCCCGCGACTTCGGTCTCTACACGAAGATCACCGGCGGCCAGCGCATCGACATGTTCGGCGCGCGGGTGGAACAACTCCCGCTGATCTGGACGAGGTTGGTGGACGCCGGCTTCGAGTCGGGCCACGCGTACGGCAAGTCTCTCCGCACGGTGAAGTCCTGCGTCGGCCAGACCTGGTGCCGTTACGGCGTCCAGGACTCGGTCCGCATGGCGATCGACCTGGAGCTGCGCTACCGGGGCCTCAGGTCGCCGCACAAGCTCAAGTCGGCGGTCTCCGGGTGCGCCCGCGAGTGCGCGGAGGCCCAGTCGAAGGACTTCGGCGTCATCGCCACGTCCAACGGCTGGAACCTGTACGTCGGCGGCAACGGCGGCGCCACCCCGCGCCACGCCGACCTGCTGGCCCAGGACCTCACGGACGCCGAACTGATCAAGCTGATCGACCGGTTCCTGATGTTCTACATCCGGACGGCGGACCGTCTGGAGCGCACCTCGACCTGGCTGGAGCGGATCCCCGGCGGCCTGGATCACATACGGGACGTGGTCGTGGAGGACTCCCTCGGCATCTGCGAGGAGCTGGAGTCCCTGATGGCGGCGCACGTCGCGCACTACGCCGACGAGTGGGCCTCCACCATCAACGACCCCGAGAAGCTCGCCCGGTTCGTGTCCTTCGTCAACGCCCCGGACACCCCGGACCCGGTCGTCGGCTTCGTCCCCGAGCGCGACCAGATCAAGCCCGACCTGCCGCTGCTGTCCATCGGCCTGCGGCCCGCCGCCGCCGAAGAAGTCCTGGAAGGAAGCGCCCAGCGATGACCCTGGCCCCCGAGAAAACCGATGTGAAGATCCAGCTGCGGCTGGCGGACGGCTGGTTCACGGTCTGTGACCTGGCCGTACTGACCCCGGGCCGCGGCGTGGCCGCCCTGCTCCCCGACGGCAACCAGGCCGCGCTCTTCATGGACCGCGCGGGCAAGCTGTACGCCATCGACAACCGCGACCCCTTCGGCGGCGCCGCCGTCCTCTCCCGCGGCCTCACCGGCACCCACCAGGGCCGCCCGTTCGTGGCCTCCCCGCTCCTGAAGCAGCGCTTCGACCTGGAGAACGGGCAGTGCCTGGACGACGAGACGGTACGCATCACGGTCTACGAGGTGCGGGCGGCGTAGCTCATGCCGGAGGCGGGTCGCGCACGAGGGTGTGCGACCCGCCTCTCACGTTTCATGCCTTCAGCTGGTCGTACGTCACCCCGGTCAGCCGCTCCGACTCCTCCCAGAGGAGTTCGCCGGCCCGATCGTTGAGGGTCCAGGAGGCTCGGGGCGACTTGGCGGGGGAGCCGCGCCACATCATGATCGACGGGCCGATGAAGGCGTCCTGGCCGACGCCGGGTGCGGTGGCCGCGTACAGCGTGGGCAGGGCGCCGGCCTCGGCGGACTGGGCGAAGAACCGGTTGCCGATCCGCATGAACGCCTCCATGCCCTTGCGGCCCTCCGCGCTCGGACCCGAGGTCTGGAGGTTCGTCGCCGCGTAACCGGGGTGCGCGGCGGCCGCGACGACATCGGCGCCGATCGCGGCCAGCCGCCGGGCCAGCTCGTGCGTGAACAGCAGATTGGCCGTCTTGGAGCGGCCGTAGGCGAGCCAACGCCCGTAGTTCCGCTCGCTGTTGAGGTCGTCGATGTCGATGTTGGCCCTCATGTGCATACCGCTGGAGAGGGTCACCACCCGCGCGCCGGGGGTGGCAAGCAGCGTGGGCAGCAACAGCCCTGTGAGGGCGAAGTGCCCGAGATGGTTCGTCCCGAACTGCGTCTCGAAACCGTCCGCCGTCCGCCCCTCGGCCACGGCCATCACACCCGCGTTGTTGATCAGCAGATCGAGGCGGTCGTCGTGCGTACGGCCGTACGCCGCGGCGAACTCCCGTACGGAGTCCAGATCCCCGAGGTCGAGCCGTATCAACTCGACACTTCCGCCGGGGACTTCGGAGGTCATACGGTCCAGGGCGGCGGCACCCCGCTCCTCGCTCCGGCACGCGAGGACGACATGGGCGCCGCGGCGAGCGAGTTCACGGGCGGCGGCATAGCCGATGCCACTGTTGGCTCCCGTGACGACGGCCGTACGGCCGGTCTGTTCGGGGATGTCGTGCGCGTTCCAGCCGGACATGGACGGCTCCTTCCCGAAGCGGCGCGTTCAGGTTACGGCAGGGGTAGGGGCATGGGCATGGGGCGGCTGCGGGGGTGGGCGCCTTCGCATCTGCCGGTTTGGCCCCAGGTGCAGACGGAGCAGCCCCGCACTCGCCGCCGCCGCAACACTCTCGAAGTCCCACGCATGAGCGTCGTAGGGATTCCGCGCCGGACCACCCGGAATGCTGTCCAGGCTGAGGGGTGGTCCGGCTCTTTGTTCGGGAGTCAGCTCAGCGCCTTGCCCACTTCGTAGATGGTGGGCCGGTCCTCCGGGGCGTGGCTGAGCATCGCGTCGATCAACTCGCCCAGCTCACCAGGTGCCTTCACAGGGCGGCGCTTGCCGTTCGCCACGGCCTCCCTCTGGACCGGACGCGGAGCGTCGTCCGGGTACTCGACCGCCCGCCAGCCGGTGGCGGAGATGAGCAGGGACGCGCCGAGCGCGTAGACATCTGCTTCCGGCGTAGCGGAGAGGGCGGCATGTTCGACACCTACGCCAGTAGCTTCAACGCTGTGTGGGAGACCGCGACGCCGGTAACAGAAGGGTGACCATGTCACGGACCGAGTACTACGACGACCCAGCAGCACCGGAGCCGAACAGCTTGGTGGTCGCCGCGTCCGCCGTGGTTACCGACGACGAAGGGCGCGTGCTCCTTCAGCGCCGCCGAGACAACGATCTCTGGGCGCTACCTGGTGGCGGCATGGAGATGACCGACTCACTCCCGGGAACGGCCGTCCGCGAGGTGAAGGAGGAAACGGGGCTGGACGTAGAGGTCACCGGGCTCGTGGGCACGTATACCGACCCTCGCCACATCATCGCCTACTCGGACGGTGAGGTGCGCAGACAGTTCAACATCTGCTTCACCGCCCGCATGGTCGGCGGCCGACTCGCGATCTCGGACGAGTCCACGGAGCTGCGGTTCGTCCAGCCGCAAGAAATAGATCAACTGCCGATGCACCACACGCAACGGCTCCGGATCCGCCACTTCCTGGAGCACCGTGAGCGGCCCTATCTCGGCTGACCTCAGCTTGGAAAGCTGCGAGCATTTGCGGGTGTTCCGGCCGCTGACCTGGGCGAACGGCTGGGCTGCGGCCTCTTCGGGCTGGACCGCTTTGCTCGTGGTTCCCCGCTGTTCCGACGCCCACTCCTTGGGCAGGAACAGCCTCCATTGCAGCGGGCAGGAAGCGGTATCGGTCGCGGCGTGGACGCTGACCGCGACCTGACAGTTGGCCCGTTTGCCCAAGGCCCCGCAATACTGCGGGGCCACTCCGACCGACATCCGGCCGTCCTTCGGCACCGACACGTCGTCGATCTCCCAGGCCGTCGGCTCGATCAGCGGCAGCATGCGCTCAGCGAGCCGCCGTGGCACGGGCACCGGATCCCATTTCGACTGGTTCACGAACTGCTGCAGGTTCTGCTCGTTGCCGTCCGGCAGCCGCGCAGCCATGGCCTGGATGGACTTGCGGCGGCCGTACCAGCATCAGCCCCCGCAGATAGCAGTCACCCTTGGCCCGCTGGTCCTTGCACGGTACCGAGGCGAACACATCCGCCACGTATAACGCCAACGTCGCCCGAACACGGTTCACTTCATGTGCATCCACACAACCAACATGCTCCCGAACAGACCCGGCGGAAAGACCTAACGAAGTCCTATTCGCCGAGGTGGTCCAAGCGAGAAGGGCGGCACCCCCCGCACGGGGTGCCGCCCTCATTTTTCGTGATCCGGAACCGCCGCCCATCGGTGAGGGTCGGTCGGGGACAAGCGGCGGTTCCGGGGTTCGGGGGATGTCGTACGGCCTACCGGTGGCCGAACGTACGGGCTACCGGTGGTCGCTGCCCGCCGACTGCGAGGCCGCGCGGCCGGCCTCCAGGCGGGCCACCGGGATCCGGAAGGGCGAGCAGGAGACGTAGTCGAGACCGACCTCGTGGAAGAAGTGGACGGACTCGGGGTCGCCGCCGTGTTCGCCGCAGACGCCGAGCTTGAGGTCGGGGCGGGTGGCCCGGCCCGCGTCCGCCGCGAGCTTCACAAGGGAACCGACGCCGTCCTTGTCGATCGTCTCGAAGGGGCTGACGCCGAAGATGCCCCTCTCCAGGTACGCGGTGAAGAAGCTCGCCTCCACGTCGTCCCGCGAGAAGCCCCACACCGTCTGGGTCAGGTCGTTGGTGCCGAAGCTGAAGAACTCCGCCGCCTCCGCGATCTGGCCGGCGGTGAGCGCGGCTCGCGGCAACTCGATCATCGTGCCGATCGCCAGCTTGAGTTCCGTACCCGTCGCCGCCTCGACCTCCGCGACGACCTGGTCGGCCTCCTCGCGGACGATCTCCAGCTCCTGGACGGTACCGACGAGCGGGATCATGATCTCCGCGCGCGGGTCGCCCTTCGCGTTCTTCCGCTCGGCCGCCGCCTCCGCGATGGCGCGGACCTGCATGGTGAACAGGCCGGGGATGACCAGGCCGAGGCGTACGCCGCGCAGGCCGAGCATCGGGTTCTGCTCGTGCAGGCGGTGGACGGCCTGGAGCAGGCGGAGTTCGTTCTCGTGGGGTTCCTGGCGGGACTCCGCCAGGGCCACGCGGACCGAGAGTTCCGTGATGTCAGGCAGGAACTCGTGGAGCGGCGGGTCCAGGAGACGGATCGTCACCGGGAGGCCGTCCATCGCCGAGAACAGCTCCACGAAGTCCTGCTTCTGGAGGGGCAGGAGTTCCTTCAGGGACTCCTCGCGCTCGGCCTCCGTGTCCGCCAGGATCAGCCGCTCGACCAGTTCACGGCGGTCTCCGAGGAACATGTGCTCCGTACGGCACAGGCCGATGCCCTGGGCGCCGAAGCGACGGGCGCGCAGCGCGTCCTCGGCGTTGTCCGCGTTGGCCCGGACACGGAGACGGCGCTTCCGGTCCGCGAAGGCCATGATCCGGTGGACCGCCTCGACGAGTTCGTCGGCGTCGTGGGCGCCCGCGTGCATCCGGCCCTCGAAGTACTCCACCACGGGGGAGGGGACGACCGGGACCTCGCCCAGGTAGACCTTGCCGGTGGACCCGTCGATCGAGATCAGGTCGCCTTCCTCCACCACGTGTCCGCCGGGCACGGTCATCCGGCGGCGCTTGGTGTCGACCTCCAGCTCCTCGGCGCCGCAGACACAGGTCTTGCCCATGCCGCGCGCGACCACGGCCGCGTGGGAGGTCTTGCCGCCGCGCGAGGTCAGGATGCCCTCGGCGGCGATCATGCCGTCCAGGTCGTCGGGGTTCGTCTCACGGCGGACCAGGATGACCTTCTCGCCGGAACGCGACCACTTCACGGCCGTGTACGAGTCGAAGACCGCCTTGCCGACCGCCGCGCCCGGCGAGGCGGCGATGCCCCGGCCGACCTTCTCCACCTTGGCGTCCTCGTCGAAGCGCGGGAACATCAGCTGGGCGAGCTGGGCGCCCGTCACGCGCTGGAGCGCCTCGGCCTCGTCGATCAGGCCCTGGTCCACGAGCTGCGTGGCGATACGGAAGGCCGCGCCCGCCGTGCGCTTGCCGACGCGGGTCTGGAGCATCCACAGCTGGCCGCGCTCGATGGTGAACTCGATGTCGCAGAGATCCTTGTAGTGGTTCTCCAGCGTCTCCATGATCCGCATCAGCTGGTCGTACGACTTCTTGTCGATCGACTCCAGCTCGGCCAGGGGGACGGTGTTGCGGATGCCCGCGACCACGTCCTCGCCCTGGGCGTTCTGGAGGTAGTCGCCGTAGACGCCCTGGTGGCCGGAGGCGGGGTCGCGGGTGAAGGCGACGCCCGTGCCGGAGTCGGGGCCCAGGTTGCCGAAGACCATGGAGCAGACGTTGACCGCGGTGCCCAGATCGCCGGGGATGCGCTCCTGGCGGCGGTAGAGCTTGGCGCGGTCGCCGTTCCAGGAGTCGAAGACGGCCTTGATGGCGAGGTCCATCTGCTCGCGCGGGTCCTGCGGGAAGTCCCGGCCGGCCTCGGCCTTGACGATCTTCTTGTACTTGGTGACGAGTTTCTTGAGGTCGGCCGCTTCGAGGTCGGTGTCGACCGTGACCTTCTTGGCCGCCTTCGCCGCCTCCAGGGCCTCCTCGAAGAGGTCGCCGTCGACGCCGAGGACGGTCTTGCCGAACATCTGGATGAGCCGGCGGTAGGAGTCCCAGGCGAAGCGGTCGTCGCCCGCCTGGTCGGCGAGGCCCTTCACGGACTTGTCGGAGAGGCCGATGTTGAGGACGGTGTCCATCATGCCGGGCATCGAGAACTTCGCGCCGGAGCGGACCGAGACGAGGAGCGGGTTGTCGGCCTGACCGAGCTTCTTGCCCATCCGCTCTTCGAGGGCCACGAGGTGCGCGCTCACCTCGTCACGGAGTGCCGCGGGCTCCTCGCCGCTGTCGAGGTAGACCTGGCAGGCCTCGGTCGTGATGGTGAAGCCGGGCGGCACGGGCAGACCGAGGTTGGTCATCTCGGCGAGGTTCGCGCCCTTGCCGCCGAGGAGGTCCTTGAGATCCTTGTTGCCCTCGGTGAAGTCATAAACAAACTTCACGCCCTCAACACTCTGAGTTACGTGGCCTACGTGGGGATCTTTGTTTTCCGACACAGGTCCCAACTCCTTGAGGACGCGGTGGCTGCCCTGACGGCGAGGAACATACCCAGATCGAAGGCTCCTGGGTACGTCCACTTGTGCGTCATGCGCCTGTAACCACCCGTCCGCCAGCAGATCGAAAGTCAAAGCTTGGCAAGGAGTTGAACGGCGATGTGTTCACTTCTTGAAGGTGACGCCGCCCCCAAGTCTGGAATTCCGCTCACATGAGCAGCAATTGGCACGTCTGAGTTTGCCCGATGAACGATCAAAGGGTGGCACTCAGTGCCACCCTTTGAAGACCAAGAACCACCCGTAATTCGCTCATCTGAGCGCAGCCCTTATCAGGGGTGGCGAGAATCACGCCGTTCAGGGAGGCGGGATTTCACCATGCGGACCAGTACTCGGGCAGGAAACCTTCCCGTCACACCCCCAGCGCCGCCAGCCGCTCCTCCGCCCGCTCCGGCGCGTACAGGTACTCGACGACCAGCGCACCCGCCCCCACCAGGCCCGCCCGCTCCCCCAGCCGGGAGGTCACCACGTCCAGATGGGCCGTGGAGCGGGGCAGCGCCCGCTGGTAGAGCAGCTCGCGTACCCCCGTGAGGAAGGGGGTTCCGGCCAGATCCCCGGCGATCATCAGGACACCGGGGTTCAGCAGCGTCACCACCGTCGCCAGGACATCGCCCACGCACCGGCCCGCCTCCCGGGCGAGCGCCATCGCTCCTGGGTGGCCCGCGGCGAGCAGGTCCCGCACATCCGATCCCGAGGCCGCCGGAACGCCCGCCTCCGTCAGCCGCCGCGCCACGGCACCGCCGCTCGCGACCGCCGCCAGACAGCCGTACGAGCCGCACTTGCACAGCGCCTCCGCGCCCTGCGGCACCCGGATGTGGCCGATGTCGCCGGCGCCGCCGTCGACGCCCCGGTATATCGAGCCGCCCACGACCACACCGGCGCCTATGCCCGTCGACACCTTGACCAGGGCGAAGGCCGAGCAGTCCGGGTAGGCCGTGCGCTGTTCGCCGTACGCCATGAGATTGGCGTCGTTGTCGACGAGGACCGGGACCGCGGCGGGACCGGCCGCGTGTTCGGTGAAGGCGCGGGCGAGGCGGCCCCTTGTGTCGTAGCCGTCCCAGCCGGGCATGATCGGCGGCTGGACGACCCGGCCGGTGTCACTGTCCACCGGGCCGGGGACGGCGAGGCCGATGCCGCAGACCGCGCCGGCGGGGTGTCCCGCCTTCTCGAGGAGTTCGGCGAACCAGCCGCCGAGCCCGTCCAGTACGGCGTCGGGGCCGTCCTCGATGACCAGGGTGCCGGTGTGCTCGGCCAGGATCTCGCCGGTGAGGGAGAGGACGGCGGCGCGGGCGTGGCGGGTGTCGAGGTCGGCGGCGAGGACGACGGCGTGCTCGTCGTCGAACTCCAGTCGCATGGACGGGCGTCCGCCCAGCGGGGAGTCGACCGGACCGGCCGCTCCCTCACGGAGCCAGCCCGCACGGAAGAGCCGGTCCAGGCGCTGGCCCACCGTGGCCCGGGACAGGCCCGTGGCCTGCTGAAGCGCACCGCGCGTGGTGGCCCGGCCGCTGCGGACCAGCTCCAGCAGTTCCCCGGCCCCCGCGTGACTGCCCACCTTCACGGCCCTTCTGCTCATGCCGCCATTCTCGCGGCCCGTCCGACATTCGCCCGCGCGCACCCTCTTGCGTTCACCAACTCTGCATTACATATTGAGTTTTGCGTGTTAAATAGACGTAACCCTACGGTAGCTACTGCCGAACCGGTCGGCCCTTGTCCTCAGGGAGCCCTGCGTGAACCGCACAACCCAGCTCACCGCCCTTCGACCAGGCACGAGCACGCCTCACGGGATCGCCGTATACGATCCGGCCGCGTACGACCTGACCACGTCGGCGAACGCCCTGCACCGTGGCGCTGCGGAGGTGCTGGCGGGCAACTGGACAGGGCTGTCCACGGTGCCGTCGCGCAAGCTGTATCCGCACCAGTGGTCGTGGGACTCGGCGTTCGTCGCGATCGGGCTGCGCCATCTGTCGCCGCTCAGGGCCCAGACCGAGCTGGAGACGCTGCTCGACGCGCAGTGGGGCGACGGACGGATCCCGCACATCGTCTTCAACCCCGCCGTGCCGCTCGACGCGTACTTCCCGAGCCCCGACTTCTGGCGCTCCTCGACCGCGGGACGCGCCGCGGGCGCCCCGCTCACCACCCAGACCTCGGGCATCGTGCAGCCGCCGGTGCACGCGCTCGCCGTGTGGCTGGTGCACGAGTCGGACCCCGGGCTCTCCCGGGCACGCGGCTTCCTGCCCCGGGTCTATCCACGGCTGGCCGCCTGGCACCGCTATCTGCTGCACCGCCGCGACCTCGGCGGCGCCGGGCTCGCCTCCGTGGTCCACCCCTGGGAGCAGGGCATGGACAACAGCCCCACCTGGGACGCCCCCCTCTCCCGGATCACCCCGGCCCCGGCCCGCTCCTTCCGCCGCGCCGACCTCGACCACGGCGCGGCCGAGGACCGGCCGACGGATCTGGACTACGGGCGGTATGTGCGGCTCGCGACGGACTACAGGGACCAGGGGTACGCCGACGGGGAGGGCGACTTCGCGGTCGAGGACCCCGCTTTCAACGCCCTGCTGATCGCCTCCGAGCACGCCCTCGCCCGGATCGCGGAGGAGCTGGGCGCACCGGGGGCGGCACGGCACGCGCGGGCCGAGCGGCTGACGGCGACGCTGGTGGAACGGCTGTGGGACCCGGCGGAAGGGATGTTCTTCTGCCGGGACGTCACGACCGACGCCCTCATCCCCGAACGCAGCGTCTCCGGCCTTCTCCCCCTGCTCCTCCCCGGCCTGTCCCGCGACATCGCCACCGCCCTCGTCCGGACGCTCCACGGCCCCCGCTTCGGCCTCGGCGACACCACCCGGCTGGCGCCCTCGTACGACCTGACCGGCGAGGCCTTCGATCCGCACCGCTACTGGCGCGGGCCGGCCTGGTTCAACACGAACTGGCTGCTGGAGCGGGGGCTCAGACTGCACGGCGAGCTGGGGCCGGCCGACGCGCTGCGGGCGGAGCTGCTGGACACCGCGGGCGCGTCCGGGTTCGCCGAGTACGTGGACCCGTACACCGGTGAGGCCTGCGGAGCGCTCGGCTTCAGCTGGACGGCCGCGCTCACGCTCGACCTGCTGCACCAGCAAGGCCAGGACCTGCACGTTCGACGGAGTGACCAGGGAGGGGACCGGGCATGACGGACCGGCATCACCTGCTCGTGCGCGGCGCGACGTTCGCCGCCGTGGGCGACGGCGGCGACATCAGCGGGGTGCGGGGCGGCAACGCGCCGGACGGGCTGTTCGTACGGGACGCCCGGCATCTGAGCCGGTGGCAGCTGACCGTCGACGGCGCGATGCCCGAGCAGCTCGCACCGGTCGTGGACGGCGACACCGCGCGCTGTGTGCTCGTGCCCCGGGGCGGGCGCCAGGAGCCGCCCGCGTACACGCTCTTCCGTGAACAGGCCGTCTCCGACAGCGCCTTCGTCGATTCGCTGCGCGTCACCAGCAACCGCCCCGTCCCCACGACGGTCCGGATCGCGGTCACGGCGGACGCCGACTTCACCGACCAGTTCGAGCTGCGCTCCGACTTCCGTACGTACGCCAAGTCCGGCGTCGTCAGAAGGCGTGAAGTCCTCGACGACGGCGTGGAGTTCACTTACCGGCGCGGTGAGTGGCGCTCCTGTACGACGGTCACGGCCGAGCCCGCGCCGGACGCCGTCGAGGAGACGGGAACCGGGGCGCGGCGGCTCGTCTGGGCCCTGGACCTCGAACCGCACGCCTCGGTGGAGCTGACCCTGCGGGTGATGGCACGGCCGCACGGCGACAAGCGGGCCCTGCGGGTACCGCGCTCACCGGCCGCCGTGAGCGAGCAACTCCACGCGGCGGAGGCCGAGTTCGTGGAGAGCGTGGCCTTCCCGACCGGCTGGCCGGAGCTGGCCGCCGCCTGCGCGCGCGGCCTCGCCGATCTCGCCGCGCTCCAGGTCCCGGCGACCGGCCCGGACGGCGAGACACTGCGGGTGCCGGCCGCCGGAGCGCCCTGGTTCCTGACCCTCCTCGGCCGCGACGCCCTGCTGACCTCCCTCTTCGCCCTCCCCTACCGCCCGGAGCCCGCCGCCGCGACACTGCTCGCCCTGGCCGCCGCCCAGGCCACCGAGGTGGGCGCGGACGCGGTCGCCCAGCCCGGCAAGATCGTGCACGAGGTACGCCACGGCGAGCTGGCCCACTTCGGGCAGGTGCCGTACGGGCGCTACTACGGCTCCGTGGACGCGACACCGCTCTTCCTCGTCCTCCTCGGCGCGTACGTCGAGCAGACCGGGGATGTCACGCTGGCCCGGCGGCTCGAACCGCACGCCCGCGCCGCGGTCGGCTGGATGCTCGACCACGGCGGCCTCACCTCCCGCGGCTACCTCGTCTACCGCGCCGACCAGGGCGGCCTCGCCAACCAGAACTGGAAGGACTCCCCCGGCGCGATCTGCTCCGCCGACGGCAGCCGTCCCGCGAACGGGCCGGTGATGGCCGCGGGGGCACAGGGATACGCGTACGACGCGCTGCGGCGCACCGCCGCGCTCGCCCGTACGGTCTGGGAGGACGAGGTGTACGGGGCGCTGCTGGCGCAGGCCGCGGGTGATCTCCGCGACCGTTTTCAGCGGGACTTCTGGATGCCGGAGCAGTCCTTCCCCGCGCTGGCGCTGGACGGGGAGGGGCGGCAGGTGGACGCGCTCGCCTCCGATGCGGGGCATCTGTTGTGGTCGGGGCTGTTGGACAAGGAGTACGGGGAGCTCGTCGGGCGGCGGTTGCTGGAGCCGGACTTCTTCTCGGGGTGGGGGGTGCGAACCCTGGCCGCGGGGCAGGCGGCGTATCACCCGCTCTCGTACCACCGGGGGTCGGTCTGGCCGCACGACAACGCGCTGATCACGTTGGGGCTGGCGCGGTACGGGCTGCATGACGAGGCGCGTGCGGTGGCCTCCGGCATGGTTGACGCGGCGACTGCTGCCGGGCATCGGCTGCCGGAGGTCATCGCCGGGTACGGGCGGGACGGGGGTGGGGAGCCGGTGCCGTATCCGCATGCGTGTGTGCGGGAGTCCCGGGCGGCGGCGGCTCCGTTGGCGCTCCTCACTGCCGTGGGGGGCGCGTGAGAGCTCGGGCTGGCGAGGTCCTTTGGCGGCTGCGGGTGTGTTGTGGCCGGTCGCGCCCACGCGGCGGAGCCGCATATCGATACAGCCCCGCGCCCCTTTGGGGCCCGCTGCCCCTCAGGTGAGTCCAGCCAGTAGCCGTCCCGCTGTTTTCCTCGCCTCTGTCTCCGTCCAGGCCCATTCCGCTGTCTGGGGGCGATGGGTCGTCCACGTGTCCCAGTAGCTTCTCGCCTTGCCGTAGCGGTCGGCCACCAGGACGTGGGGGAGGTTGAGGAGGAGGCTGAGGACGTGGCCGTGGAGGCGGTCGGTCACGGCTACTCGGCCCGCGGTCAGGAGGCGGCAGCCGCGGGCCAGTTGGAGGCGGGCCAGGCCGTCGTAGGCGGCGAGGAGGGCGGGGATCGCGCCCGCCGGGTCGCCGGAGCCGGCGCGGCACAGGGCTCGGGCGCGGCCGCGCCACAGGGTCTCCTTGGCCTGGCGCCAGTCGGCGTCCGTGGTCTCGCGGGCCCAGTCGAAGACGTACGGGCCGTTGTGTTCCTTGCGGGGCGTGCCCCGGCCGGCCGGTGGACCCTTCGCGGACTCCTTGTCCTCGCGGGCCAGCCAGACGACGTCATGGCTGACCGCACCGCCGGACAGCGCGTCCGGTGGCACGGCGAAGGCCAGGTCGGGGGCGAGGAAGGCGGGGGCCTCGAAGACGGTGCGGCAGCGGTGCAGGCTGCGGCGGTCGCGCAGGAGCAGGGTCAGGTCGGGGTGGGCGTCGAAGACGCGGCGGGCGCGGGTGAGGTTGGCGTGGTCGGTGAAGTGCACCGACTGGGGCAGCTGGAGGATGCGGCGGTCGGGGAAGTCGCGCAGCACCTGCTCGCGCAGGAGTTGGCTGTCCTCCCACAGGTCGCCGAGGGTACCGCCGCCGGTCAGCAGGATCGGGCCCTCGGGCACACAGGCCGCCAGGTGCCGGGCGTCGTACGACATGAGGTCGCAGGCGTAGCGCACCTCGGCGCGGAGTGCGTCGAGCAGGGCCCGCTGCCCGAGCCAGATCGCGCTGTCGCCGACGTTGGAATTCAGCGGCGCGCCGATGACCGCGCACCGGGTGCCGGCCGGCACGAGTCGGTCCAGGACGGTCAGGACGTACGAGACGTAGTGCGCGCAGTGCGGGCTGGAGGCCCTCTTCGCCGGCTTCTTCGGTGTCTCATTCGCTCCGCACACCGAAACGCGCTACCCGGACATTTCCCCACCTATTCCGAGATGACGGAAACCAGCCGCACAAAGGCTGGAACGGTGATGGATCCGGGCAACTTCCCCAGCCTCAACTAGCCGCCGGACGTGTCCAGTTCGGCCTCTTCGCCGATGCCCGCGCAGTCGTACGGATCCTTGAGCCAGCCGTCCGGGAGGACGACGCGGTTGTTGCCGGAGGTACGGCCGCGCGGGCCGTCGGCGCCGGTGGGCCAGGGCTGGTCGAGGTCCAACTCGTCGAGGCCGGAACGCAGTTCGGCCAGGGAGGAGGTGATCGCCAGGCGCCCCCGCATCTCGGAGCCGACCGCGAAGCCCTTGAGGTACCAGGCCACGTGCTTGCGGAAGTCGACGACCCCCTTGGACTCGTCGCCGATCCACTCGCCGAGGAGGGTGGCGTGGCGGACCATGATGTCGGCGACCTCGCGGAGGGCCGGGCGCGCGATGTCTTCCGTCCGGCCCTCGAAGGCCGCCACCAGGTCCGCGAACAGCCACGGCCGGCCCAGGCAGCCGCGCCCGACGACCACCCCGTCGCAGCCCGTCTCGCGCACCATCCGCAGGGCGTCCTCCGCCGACCAGATGTCTCCGTTGCCGAGGACCGGGATCTCGGGGACGTGCTCCTTGAGGCGGGCGATGGCGTCCCAGTCGGCCGTGCCGCCGTAGTGCTGGGCGGCGGTGCGGCCGTGGAGTGCGATGGCGGTGATGCCCTCCTCGACGGCGATGCGACCGGCGTCGAGGTAGGTGATGTGGTCGTCGTCGATGCCCTTGCGCATCTTCATGGTGACCGGGAGGTCCCCGGCGCCGCTCACGGCCTCGCGGAGGATCGCGCGCAGCAGGTTGCGCTTGTACGGGAGGGCCGAGCCGCCGCCCTTGCGGGTCACCTTCGGCACCGGGCAGCCAAAGTTCAGGTCGATGTGGTCGGCGAGTCCCTCCTCCGCGATCATGCGGACGGCCTTGCCGACGGTCGCCGGGTCCACGCCGTACAGCTGGATCGAGCGCGGCTTCTCGGTCGCGTCGAAGTGGATCAGCTGCATGGTCTTCTCGTTGCGCTCGACCAGCGCCCGCGTCGTGATCATCTCGCTCACGAACAGCCCCTTGCCGCCGCTGAACTCCCGGCACAGCGTGCGGAAGGGCGCGTTCGTGATCCCGGCCATGGGGGCCAGGACGACGGGCGGCCGGACGGCGTGCGGGCCGATCTGCAGGGGCGAGGCGGTCATGGACATTCACCCATTCTCACGTACCGGACGGGGCGGGTCGAAAATCATTAGTTAGGCATACTATTCATGCATGCCCGAGCTCAGCCGTCGCCGCCGCATACTGGTGCTCGCGATCTGCTGCATGAGCCTGCTGATCGTGAGCCTCGACACCACCGCCCTCAACATCGCCCTGCCCTCGATGGAGCGCGATCTGCACGCCAGTACGGCCGGCCTGCAGTGGACGATCGACGCGTACACGCTGGTACTCGCCTCGCTGCTGATGCTGGCCGGCTCCACGGCCGACCGGATCGGCCGCAAGCGGGTGTTCATGGTGGGACTGGCCGTCTTCACCATCGGCTCGGCGCTCTGTTCCGCCGCGCCGAACCTGGAGGCGTTGATCGTCTTCCGGATGGTCCAGGCGGTGGGCGGCTCGATGCTCAACCCGGTCGCCATGTCGATCATCACCAACACCTTCACCGACGCGCGGGAGCGGGCGCGCGCGATCGGCGCGTGGAGTGCCGTCGTCGGACTGTCGATGGCGGCGGGCCCGCTGGTCGGCGGTCTGCTGGTGGAGGCCGTCGGCTGGCGCGCGATCTTCTGGATCAACCTGCCGGTGGGGCTCGCCGCGCTCCTGCTCACCCTGCGCTTCGTCCCCGAGTCGCGCGCCGCCCGGGCCCGCCGCCCCGACCCGGTCGGCCAGCTGCTGGTGATCGCGCTGTTCGGCTGTCTGACGTACGCGATCATCGAGGTACCGCAGGCGGGCCTCGCGGCCGTCGCGCCGTACGCCGCCGTGGCGTTCGCCGCCCTCCTCGCGCTCCTGTGGTACGAGCCCCGCCGGGAGGAACCGCTGATCGATCTCCGCTTCTTCCGTTCGGTGCCGTTCAGCGGGGCCACGGTGACAGCGGTGGCCGGCTTCGCGGGGCTCGGCGGCTTCCTCTTCCTGTCCACGCTGTACCTGCAGAACGTACGCGGCCTCGACGCCCTGCACGCCGGTCTGTGGATGCTGCCGATGGCGTTCCTGTGCTTCGTCTCCGCGCCGGTCGCGGGACGGCTGGTCGCCGGGCGGGGGCCACGGCTGCCGCTGCTGATCGCCGGGGTCTCGATGACCGCGTGCGGGGTGCTGTTCGCGGCGTTCGGGGCCGAGACGTCGAACACCACGCTCTTCATCGGCTATGTGCTCTTCGGCCTCGGCTTCGGGTTCGTCAACGCGCCCATCACCAACACGGCGGTCTCCGGCATGCCCCGGTCCCAGGCCGGCGTGGCCGCGGCCGTCGCCTCCACCAGCCGCCAGCTCGGCCAGACGCTGGGCGTCGCCGTCATCGGCGCGGTACTGGCCGCCGGGGTCGACGCGTCCTCGTACGCCGACACCTTCGTGGCGGCGGCCCGGCCCGCGTGGTGGATCGTCGCCGGATGCGGCCTCACCGTGCTGGTGCTGGGGGCGCTGACCACCGGGGCGTGGGCCCGGCGAACAGCCGAGCGGTCGGCTCAGCGGCTGGCTCCGAGGGAGGGGCGGGACACGGCCGCGGCGGTCGGGGCGGGGTCGTAGAACCTCGCGGTCCGTCCAACGGCCTACTCCCGCTCGGACAGCGCCCTCACCCGGTAATCCTTGGGCGAGAGGCCGTACGCGGCACGGAAGGCGCGGGTGAAGTCCGAGGCGCGGGGCATGCCCCAGCGGGTGGCGAGGACATGGATCGGCGTGCCGCGCAGGGACGGGTCGGCCAAGTCCCGCCGGGCGCCTTCCAGCCGGCGGCGGCGTATCCAGGCGGCGACCGTCTCGCCCTGCGTCTGCTGCTGGAAGATCCGGTGCAGATAGCTCACGGAGATGTAGTGCGCGGCAGCGATCACCGGCGGGGTCAGGCCGAGGTCGTGCGGGTGCTGCCGGATGAACGCCTGGACGCGTCGCGCACGGTCCCGATCATGGCGTCCCATCTCCGCTGTCCCGCCGGGCACTTGCGGCGCCATCCTCGCACGCGCGGATCACCCGGGCGGCGGGACCCGGTGGCCGGAAACCGACCAGGCCCGGTGGTCACCACGCCTCCCGTTCCAGCGCCATGGCGGGCAACTGGCGGGCGTGGCGGGCAACTGGCGGGCGTGGGACTGACGGTGGGGCTGAGTCCGCGGTTGCCGCGAGTGGTGGGACAACTCATCATTCGATATCCCCTGTTGATGTTGTTCCTGCTGCACACTGCTCCCCGACACAGGTCCGTGAAGTGCCGTCTGGAGACGTCATGCCGCAGCTCAACACCAGCAAAGTGAGCCGCTGGGACCAGCACGGGCGGGAGCACACCGTGCGGGTCCAGCGCTCGGGCGTGCAGCGCACGATCAGCTGCGACACGTGCGGCTGGCGCAAGGGCGCGCAGTTCCTGCCCTGGCTGAAGGCGGAGGAACACCTCGCCGAGGCCCACCAGGCGACGGTGGACCCGGCGGGGGGAGTAAGCCCGGCGAGTTAGGACCGGCGGGTCGCGGCCCGTGTGGGTCGCGAGCGCGTCAGGCCGGTTCGTCGAGCGCCTCGGCGACCCGGTCCATCACCCACCGCCAGTGCGCCCGTTGCCGCTCACGCTCCTCGGCGCTCGCCATCCGTTCCTGGTGGAAGCGGAGTACGGCCCTGTCGCCGGCCGCGGCCGAGACGGCGACCTGGACGGTCGTAGCGCCGTAGGTGACGCGGATACGGTCGCCCGGGCGGTAACCGCGCACCTCACCGCCGACACCCGAGTCGGTGGTGTACGGGGCGCCGCGCTCGGGGGTGAGCCGGGCCCCGGCCCCGAGCCACAGTTCAAGGCCGCGCGGCCCGCTGATGAACTCCCACACGGCGGAGGGAGATCGGGGCAGCGTGCGGGAGACGCCGATCTTCCATCCGGCGTCCTTGGTGAGTCCGGCAGCCATGAGAACCACCTCTCAACTCGTATGCCTGGTGGGCTCTTCCTCGGAGTGGCGCGCGCGGTGGGCGCGGACCTTGTTGCGGTTGCCGCAGTGCTCCATCGAGCACCAGCGGCGGCGGCCGGGCCGGGAGGTGTCGACGTAGAGGAGATAGCAGCGCTCGCCGGCGCACATCCGGATCCGTTCCGCGTACGGCCCGGTGAGCAGGTCGACGGCGTCGCGGGCCACGGTGGAGAGCAGTTGGGTCCCGGTGGCGGCCCCGGGGGCCCAGCCCCGGCTGCCGTCCGCCCGGAGGGCGGGGACGAGCGAGGGCCGGGCGGCGGCGTCGTTGATGGCCTGGCGGTCGGCGGAGTCCGCCGCGGCCACGTCCAGCTCGGGGAGCCCGCTGCCGTGGACGTGCGTGACGACCGTACGGGTCAGCGCGTCGCGCAGCCGGCGGGCGTACGTGACGTCGTCGTCCGTGAACTCGAGTGACGCGGGGGTGGGGGTGAGCCGGCACTCCTCGACCCAGCGGACCAGGTCAGCGGGGGTGTGCAGCACCTCGAAGCGAGCCAGGGCACCGGGACCGCCGGTGACGAGCAGTTCCAGGCAGAGTGCGCCCGGGTCGAACCGGAAGACGTTGCCGGAGTAGGACCGCAGCTGGATGCCCGACACTCCCGACACCCCCTTCGCAGCCGATGCCCTGGACGAAGAACCCGTGTAACCAATATAACCGGTTACATGACTGCAGCAGCGCTGAACTGGAAACTGGTCATCGACACCCAGGACGCCCAGCCCCTGGCCGACTTCTGGGCCGCGGCCCTCGGCTACGAGGTGGAAAACCCCGGCGAGCTGATCGCCCACCTCCTCACCACCGGCGCCCTCCCGGAAGCCGCCGTCACCGAACACAACGGCCACCGCGTCTTCCGCGGCTACGCCGCCGTCCGCCACCCCGACGACCCGTACGACCCCTTCACCGGCATCGGCCAGGGCCGCCGCCTCCTCTTCCAGGACGTCCCCGAGCCCAAGACGGTCAAGAACCGCCTCCACATCGACATCCACGCCGAAGAAGCCGAAGAGGGCGGCCGCGACGCCCTGGTCGCCCGCCTGGAAACCCTGGGCGCCACCCGAGTCGAGGAATTCGACAAGGGCCCGGCGGGGCACTGGTGGCTCATGAGGGACCCGGAGGGCAACGAGTTCTGCGTGGCATAGGCCGCGGCCTGCTTCTCACCGCAGGGGTCCGAACCGGTGCGAGAAGGGGGTGAGACATGGCAATAACATCTCCGGTCCCGAGCTGGCTGTCGGGGCCTGTACGTCTGTCAGCCCGAACAGCCGGACGCACACCCATGTCGCTGACCCCTCAGGCCCGCAGCCCCCGCACCACCAGGTCCACCACCGCCGTGAACTGGTCCTCGATGTCCGGCTGTTGCCAGACGGGAGCGTAGGCGGGGTCGTGGAAGCGGGCGGTGGCGTGGAAGACGGCTCGGGCGGTGGTGTCGACGGTGGCGAGGGTCACGCCGGTGAAGTCGGCCTCGCGAATCCCCCGTTCGAGGATGTACACGAGCTGACCCACGAGGTCGGCGATGTGTTCCTCGACGACCGCGCTGGTCTCACCGAGGAGCACCTGGTACGTCGCGAACAGCTCGGGGTCGTCGCCGGCCTTGTGCCGCTTGGCGGTGAACAACGCCCCCAGCCAGTGCCGCAGCAGTTGCGGAGGCGTCTCGCTCCGAACCCTGGTGATGTCGTGGAGCATCTGCGTCGTACGGTCCAGCCATCGCTTGGTGACCGCCTCCCGCAGGGCCGCCTTCGTACGGAAGTGGCGGTAGACGCTCCCATGGCTGACACCGAGCGCGCGGGCCACGTCCACCACGGTGGCCTTGGCGGGACCGTGGCGGCGCAGCACCTCCTCGGTGGCCACGAGGATGCGCTCGGCGGTCAGGGGCTCTGTGGTGGACGGTGCCATGAGGGGAACCGTACCGGGAGAAAGGATCAGCGTTCGCTGTCGAGGTGTGCCATCTGGGCCGCCGGGTAGCGGTCGCCCGCCGCCGCGTCGGCCGGGACGGCCTCCTCGATCGCCGCCAGGTCGGCCGCGTCCAGGGTCACCTCCAGCGCGCCCAGCGCCTCCGCCAGGCGGTCCCGGCTGCGGGCGCCCACGAGCGGCACGATGTCCTCGCCACGGGCCAGCACCCAGGCGATCGCGATCTGCGCGACCGTCGCCCCCTTCTGCTCGGCGATCTTCCGCAACTGTTCGACCAGGCCGAGGTTGTGCCGGAGGTTCTCCCCCTGGAAGCGCGGCGAGAACGCCCGGAAGTCGCCCGCCCCCAGTTGCCGGTCGCTGGTGAAGTGGCCGGAGATCAGGCCGCGGGAGAGGACTCCGTACGCCGTGATGCCGATGCCCAGCTCGCGGGTGACCGGCAGGATCTCGGCCTCGATGCCGCGCGAGATGAGGGAGTACTCGATCTGGAGGTCCACGATCGGGGCCGTGGCCGCCGCCCGGCGGATCGTCTCCGCGCCGACCTCGCTCAGGCCGATGTGCCGTACGTAGCCCTGCTCCACCAGCTCCGCGATCGCGCCGACCGTCTCCTCGATCGGTATGTCGGGGTCGACCCGCGCGATCCGGTAGACGTCGATGTGATCCACGCCGAGGCGCTGGAGCGAGTACGCGACGAAGTTCTTCACCGCCGCTGGGCGGCCGTCGTAGCCGAGCCAGCTCCCGTCCGCGCCACGCAGCGCCCCGAACTTGACGCTGGTCAGCGCCTGCTCCCGACGCGCGGCGGGCGCGGCACGCAGGGCCTCGCCGATCAGCAGTTCGTTGTGGCCCATGCCGTAGAAGTCGCCCGTGTCGAGCAGGGTGACGCCGGATTCGAGTGCCGCGTGGATCGTGGCGATGGACTCGGCCCGGTCGGCTTCGCCGTACAGCGCGGACATGCCCATGCAGCCGAGGCCGAGCGTCGAGACCTGGGGGCCGGTGGTTCCGAGGGTTCGGGTTCGCATCGTCATGCGTTCCACGATGGCATGACAGATGACAGATTTCAATATCTGTCATCTGTCATTCGTCATCGCCCAGCTCTTACCTGTCAGCTCTCACCTGTCAGCGCTCGTCTGTCAGCTCTTACCTCTCAGCTCTCATCCCTGTCGCAACGGAATCGCCAGATCCACCACCTGCCGCCCCTTCGCGAAGCTCCCCGTCACGCTCGCCTTCCCCGTCAGCAGGTTGACGCTGAACACCCGCGAGCCGGTGACCGCGTACCCGGCGTTCGTCCCGCTCCGGCTGGAGCTGTAGATGTCGAAGCCGGAGTTGAGCGGCGCGTTGGCGCCCAGCTTCCCCGTGGGGGCCAGGTTGCCCGCGTTGGCCGGGGACTGGATCGATATCTGGTCCTGGGCGGTGTCGAGGTCGAAGAGGGTGGTCGCCGTCGTGGCGTCGAGGTCGTTGTTGGTGTACGCCGCGCCGGTGACGCCCTGGGCGCTGGTGCCGGTGGTGGCGGGCGGGACCGGCGGGTTGGTGAGGGTGCCGTCGACGGCCGTTGTGCCGGCGGCCGGGGCGCCCTGGGGGTCGTCGAGGTTGTGGCGGAGGTTCTGGCCGATGTCGCTGATCACCCGGAGCCGGTTGGCCGCGGGGTTGAAGTCGACGCCGTACGACGTGCCCCGGAGGGCGACCGTGAGCTGGGAGACCTTGGTGGCCTTGGCTCCCACCTCGCGGAGGGTGTAGATGCCGCCCTTGTCGCCGACGCCGTAGAGCTTGTTGTTCTGGACGCGGTAGTCAATGCCGACGAGCTTGGTGTCGCCTTTGAGGCCTGCGACCCTGCCGAGCGGGACCGCGGCGCCGGGCTTGTCGACGCGGAAGGCGACGAGCCGCTGGTCGGCGGTGAGGCCGATGGCCTTCAGACCGGTCGGGGCGGCCGCGCCACCGACACCGCCCTTGGCCTCGATGCCCGAGGAGCCCTCGGCGCCTGACCCCGCCGTCCCCTCCTGCGGCTGCGAGGAGCCCGCCGACGCCGTTGATCCGCCCAGCGCGCCCGATCCGACCACGCCGACCGTTCCGATCGCCACCGCCATGGTGAGTACGCCGATGACTGCTTGCTTGCGCATGAACGCCCCCGTTGAAGATGCGCGGCCCGCCCTCTGCGGGCCGTATGTCTTCTCGTTCGGAGCGGTGGGTCGGGGCGGATTGGTGCCCCGTGTGGAAATTTTTCCCGGCGTTCCGGAAATTTTCCCTCACGCTCCGTTGGACACTGATCACACCCTCTCGGAGAATTTGTGTTGTCGGCGCACAGTCATCCCCGCCCAGTCACCTCCGCGCCGCCGAAGAGGAGGCGCCATGACCGTCCGTATCGCCACCTTCAACGCCGAGAACCTCTTCCGGCGCCCCAGGGCCTTCGGGCTCGACGACGAAGAGCTGAGCAGGAGGATCCTGGAGGACTTCGCCACCCTGGTCTCCCTCCTCGACCGCGATCCCTACACGGCCGCGGACAAGCGGAAGATCGCCGCACTGCTGGAGGAGCACGCCTACAACAGCACCCGGACCCGCCCTCGCGCGATCCTCGTCAACGAGCCCCGCGGCGGCGCCAAGCTCCACACGACGAGCAAGGACGAGAGCGGCCGGACCGTCGTCAAGGTCATCGCGGGCGGCCGTTCCTCGTGGGCCGGCTGGGCCGAACTCGTCCGGGACGACCTCAACCGGCCCGCCGTGGAGAACACCGCGCGGGTGATCGCCGAGGTCGACGCCGACATACTGCTCACGGTGGAGGTGGAGGACCGTCTCACGCTGGACCGCTTCAACACCCAGGTCCTCAACACGGAGATACTGGGCACCGCGTCGGGCGCCCGACCGTACCCGTACAACCTGCTGATCGACGGCAACGACAGCCGCGGCATCGATGTGGGCATCCTCAGCCGCTTCCCCATACGGTCCGTGCGCTCGCACATATTCGACGGGACCGAGAAGGGCGGCGAGCCGGTCTTCAGCCGGGACTGCCCCGAGTTCGAGATAGAGCTGCCGGGCGGCGACTCGCTGTGGATACTCGGCAACCACTTCAAGAGCCAGGGCTTCGGCTCGGCCAAGCAGAACGACGAGAAGCGCCTGAACCAGGCCAGGCAGGTCAGGAAGATCTACCGGGAAGCACTCCGCCGCTCGCCCCACGTCGTGGTCGCCGGAGACCTCAACGACTCCCTCGACAGCCCACCCATCATGGCCCTGCGCCGCGCCGGCCTACGCGAAGCCATGACCCACAAGAGCTACCAGGGCACCCCGGGCACCCACGGCACAGGCAACCTCCCCGACCAGAAGCTCGACTACCTCATGTTCTCCCCGACCCTGTGGCCCAAGGTCCAGAATGTGAACGTCGAACGCCGCGGAGGCTGGGCCCCCAACACCTTCGACTCCTTCGAAACGGTGACATCGAAGATCACCAGGGCATCGGACCACGCGGCCCTGTTCGCCGACCTGGACCTGTAAACGCCGAGTTCCCCGCGCCCATAAGGGGCGCGGGGCTCTCTCGATTTGCGGCTCCGCCGCGATGGGGGTCGCCCCGGTCGAGCGAAGCCGAGACTGGGGGAGCGACCAGCCACGAAGAACCCGCAGCCGGCCAGTCACACAAGCCAGGCAGACGCGAACCCGCCCAAGAACACTTACGCGCCGACCAGCCGCCCAGCGAGGTACGACTCGATCTGGTCCAAAGAAACCCGCTCCTGCTTCATCGAGTCCCGCTCACGAACCGTCACCGCGTTGTCGTCCAGCGTGTCGAAGTCCACGGTCACGCAGTACGGCGTACCGATCTCGTCCTGGCGGCGGTAACGGCGCCCGATGGCGCCCGCGTCGTCGAACTCGATGTTCCAGTGCTGGCGCAGCGCCTGGGCGAGCCCCTTCGCCTTCGGGGACAGCTCGGCGTTGCGGGACAGCGGCAGCACGGCCACCTTCACCGGGGCGAGGCGGTGGTCGAGGCGCAGCACCGTCCGCTTCTCCAGCTTGCCCTTGGCGTTGGGGGCCTCGTCCTCGGTGTACGCGTCGAGGAGGAACGCCAGCATGGTGCGGCCGACACCGGCGGCGGGCTCGATGACGTACGGGGTGTAACGGTCGCCGGCCTCCTGGTCGAAGTAGAAGAGGTCCTGGCCGGAGGCCTTGGAGTGCGCGGTGAGGTCGTAGTCGGTGCGGTTGGCGACGCCCTCAAGCTCGCCCCACTCGCTGCCGCCGAACTGGAAGCGGTACTCGATGTCGGCGGTGCGCTTGGAGTAGTGGGAGAGCTTCTCCTGCGGGTGCTCGTACCAGCGCATGTTCTCGGCGCGCAGACCCAGGCCGGTGTACCAGTTCCACCGCTCCTGCATCCAGTACTCCTGCCACTTCTCGTCCTCGCCCGGCTTGACGAAGAACTCCATCTCCATCTGCTCGAACTCGCGGGTGCGGAAGATGAAGTTGCCGGGCGTGATCTCGTTGCGGAAGGACTTGCCCATCTGGGCGATGCCGAACGGGGGCTTCTTGCGCGAGGCGGTCTGCACCTGGGCGAAGTTGGTGAAGATGCCCTGGGCGGTCTCGGGGCGCAGGTAGGCGACGGAGCCGGTGTCCTGGGTGGGGCCGAGGTGGGTGGAGAGCAGACCGGAGAACTGCTTGGGCTCGGTGAACTGGCCCTTGTTGCCGCAGTTGGGGCAGTTGATGTCGGCGAGGCCGTTCGCCGGGGCGTGCCCCTTCTTCTCCTCGTACGCCTCCTCCAGGTGGTCCGCGCGGTAGCGCTTGTGGCAGGAGGTGCACTCGGTGAGCGGGTCGGAGAAGGTGGCGACGTGGCCGGAAGCGACCCAGACCTCGGAGGCCAGGATGACGGACGAGTCGATACCGACGACGTCCTCGCGCGACGTCACCATGTAGCGCCACCACTGGCGCTTGATGTTCTCCTTGAGCTCGACACCCAGCGGTCCGTAGTCCCAGGCGGCACGCTGACCGCCGTAGATCTCGCTGCACGGGAATACGAAGCCACGGCGCTTGCTCAGGCTGACGATGGTGTCGATCTTGTCGGCGGCCACGGTGCTCTCTTCATTACGACGACGGGCGACGAAGCGATGCGCTCCTGGAGGAAGCGGATGCACTTCAGAGCGAATGCTTCAGGTTACCGGCGGGGGCTCCCCTCCAATCAAATCGGTTCCGGTCCCAGATCGGACAAAGGCCTTACCCAGGGCTTACCACCAGCCTTGTTGACAATCGTTTCCAGACAAGATGAAAATGACTGTCATGAACGTAGTAAGTCGACGACTTCTGATACCCGCGGCGGCGACCGCGGCCGCCGCCCTCAGCCTCACCACTCTCTCCGCCTGCTCCAGCGCCGGCGCCGGCGCCGGCAACACGGACAAGTTCGACGTCGTCGCGTCGTTCTACCCGATGGCCTTCCTCGCCGAGCAGATCGGCGGGGACCACGTGAACGTCACCAGCCTCACCGAGCCCGGCCAGGAGCCGCACGACCTGGAGATCAGCGCCAAGCAGACCGCGCAGCTCCAGGAGTCGGACGCGGTGCTCTATGTCAAGGAACTGCAGCCGGCCGTCGACGAGGCCGTCGCGCAGTCGGAGGTCAAGACCAAGATCGACGCGGCCGCGCTGACCAAGCTGGAGGACCACGGCGACCTCGAGGACAGCCACGAGCACGAGGGCGAGGAGGGCCACTCCGAGGAGCCCGCCGAGGAGCACTCCGAGGAGCACTCCGAGGAGCCCGCCGAGGAGGAAGAGCACACCCTCGACCCGCACATCTGGCTCGACCCGGTGAAGTACGCCGAAGTCGCCGAGGGCGTCGCCAAGGCCTTCGAGAAGGCCGACCCGGACAACGCGGCCGACTACAAGAAGAACGCCGAGGCCCTGGTCAAGAAGCTCGACGACCTCAACACCCAGTTCACGGACGGCCTGAAGAACACCAGGACGAAGGTCTTCTTCACCAACCACGCCGCCTTCGGCTACCTCGCCGAGCGCTACGGCCTGACCATGGAGGCCATCTCCGGCCTCGACCCGGAGAGCGAGCCCAGCCCGGCCCGGATCAAGGAACTCCAGGAAGAGGCCAAGGCCGACGGCGTCACCACGGTCTTCTACGAGACACTGGTGTCCGACAAGACCGCGAAGACCCTCGCCGACGACGCGGGCCTCAAGACAGACGTCCTCGACCCGATCGAGGGCATCACCGAGAAGTCCCGGGGCGACGACTACTTCGCGGTCCAGGAAGCCAATCTCAAGGCGCTGCAGACGGCCCTGGGAGCCAAGTGATCCATCCAGTCCTCCGGAGGAAGCAGGCATGACCGAGCCCGTCATATCGATGCGCGGCGTCCGCGCCGAACTGGGCTCGCGCACGGTCCTGCGCGGCATCGACCTCACCGTTCACCGCGGTGAGGTCGTCGCGCTGCTCGGCGCCAACGGTTCCGGCAAGTCGACCGCCGTACGCACGGTGATCGGCCAGGTGCCGGTGACCGACGGCGAGATCGAACTGTTCGGCACCCCGCGCCGCCGTTTCCGCGACTGGCGGCGGCTGGGCTACGTACCGCAGCGCACGACGGCGGCGGGCGGCGTACCCGCGACGGTGACGGAGGTCGTGGCGTCCGGCCGGCTCTCCCGCGCCCGCCTCGGCATCCTCCGCAGAACCGACCACGCGGCGATCCGGCGGGCCCTCGACCTGGTCGGCATGGCGGACCGCGCCAAGGACTCGGTGAACGCCCTCTCCGGCGGCCAGCACCAGCGCGTCCTCATCGCCCGCGCCCTCGCCTCCGAGCCCGAACTGCTGATCATGGACGAGCCGATGGCGGGCGTCGACCTGGCCAGCCAGGAGGTACTGGCGCAGACGCTGCGCGAGCAGGTCGCGGCCGGTACGACGGTCCTGCTCGTGCTGCACGAACTGGGTCCCCTGGAGCCGCTGATCGACCGCGCGGTCGTCCTCCGCGACGGCTGCGTCGTGCACGACGGCCCGCCCCCGAAGGCCGTCGGTCAGCATGCCCTGCCCGGCCACGACCACGTCCACCCGCACGCGGCGCCGGGCGCCGAGCCCCTCCGCACGGGCCTGTTGAGCTGAGAAGGCGTTAAGGAACTCATCATGGAAATCCTCGACTACGCCTTCATGCAGCGGGCCCTGCTCGCCGCCGTCCTCGTCGGCATCACCGCCCCCGCGATCGGCATCTACCTCGTCCAGCGCCGCCAGGCCCTCATGGGCGACGGCATCGGCCATGTCGCGATGACCGGCGTCGGCCTCGGCTTCATGCTCTCCTGGTCGCCGGTGTGGATGGCCACGCTCGTGTCCGTGGCCGGCGCGGTCCTGATGGAGCTGATCCGCTGGTACGGCAGGACACGCGGCGACATCGCGCTGGCCATGCTCTTCTACGGCGGTATGGCGGGCGGTGTGATGCTCATCAACCTCGCGCCCGGCGGCACCAACGCCAACCTGATGTCCTTCCTCTTCGGCTCGCTGTCGACCGTGTCACAGGAGGACATCACCGCGATCTGCGTCCTCGCCGCGTTCGTGATCGTGATGACGCTGGCGCTGCGGCGGCAGCTGTTCGCGGTCAGTCAGGACGAGGAGTTCGCGCGGGTCACCGGGCTGCCGGTCCGTGCGCTCAACCTGCTGACGGCGGTCACGGCGGCCGTGACCGTGACGGTCGCCATGCGCGTCGTCGGACTGCTGCTGGTCTCCGCGCTGATGGTCGTGCCGGTCGCGGCCGCGCAGCAGCTCAGCCGCAGTTTCGCGGCGACCTTCGCGATCGCCGTGGCCATCGGGGTGTCCGTGACGGTCGGCGGCACGGTCACCTCGTACCACCAGGACGTGCCGCCCGGCGCGACGATCGTGCTGCTCGCCATCGCCGCCTTCATGGTGCTGACCGCGCTGGCGACGCCGCTGGCCAGGAGGCGTGCGCGGGCCCTGGAGCTCGCCGCGGGCGACCCTGCCGAGTGCGCGATTCCGGGGGCCGGCGCGAAGGCGGCGGACGAGAGGATTCCGGCCAGCCGGGGTTCCTCGGACGGGCTCGGCGTCTGAAGGGGGTCTGCCGAGGCTGGCACAATGGCCCCGCAAGACCGCGATGTGAGGAGGCAACGGTGACGACCGCTGGACCTGTACGAGGTCGTTCCACCCGGCAGCGGGCAGCCGTGGCCGCGGCACTCGACGAGGTCGACGAGTTCCGCAGTGCGCAGGAGCTCCACGACATGCTGAAGCACCGCGGTGACTCTGTGGGGCTCACCACCGTGTACCGGACGTTGCAGTCCCTGGCGGACGCGGGTGAGGTCGATGTGCTGCGGACCTCGGACGGGGAGTCCGTGTATCGGCGGTGCTCCACCGGGGAGCATCACCATCATCTGGTGTGCCGGGTGTGTGGGAAGGCCGTTGAGGTGGAGGGGCCGGCGGTCGAGAAGTGGGCCGATGCGATTGCTTCTGAGCACGGGTATGTCAATGTGGCCCACACGGTGGAGATCTTCGGCACGTGTGCGGAGTGCGCGGGGGCGTCTGCCGAGTAGGGTTCGTTTGCGGCTGCCGGTTCGTTGTGGCTTGTCGCGCCCCGCGGCGGAGCCGCACATCGGCACAGCCCCGCGCCCCTAAGAGCTCAGCCTTCGTTTGAGAAGTGCTCGGAGGCCGTCCACATCCCTTGTGCCTCGCTTCGGCAGCGGGATCGGCGTCGGCGGGTATGCGTGCGTGGTGAGGAGTACGAAGGTCCTTCGTGTCTCCTCGTAGCGCGGGATCTCTGACCAGCGGGTCATTCTTTCGGGGCCCCTGGTTGTCGTGGTCGTGACGCCCCACGGGTCCAGAACCGCACGGTGCAGCCCTCGCTCGGCCGCCCGTCGATGGAGACGGTGGGCCTGGAGCCAGGGCAGGACGACCAGGCCGACGACCGCCGTACCCGCCATCACCAGAACCTGAGTGGCAGGAACCGTACTGCCGAACGTCAGCGATGCGACGGCCACGAAGGCGCTCGCGCCGCCGGAGAAGAGGAGCAGGCCCCGTCCCCAGCGGCCGAGGGACGAGGCGCGTGCGGAGGCGGTGAGTGCCTCGTGGAACTCACCGACCGTCGGCCGATACACCAGCTCGACGTGCTCCCCATCCGCCTCGGCCAAAGGTCAACCCTCCTCCGTCCGGCCCTCCATCGCCAGCAGTTCCTCGTTCGGGATGGCGCCGCCGAAGCGGCGGTCGCGGGAGGCGAATTCGACGCAGGCTCGCCAGAGGTCGCGGCGGTCGAAGTCGGGCCAGAGGACGTCCTGGAAGACCATCTCGGCGTAGGCGCTCTGCCAGAGCAGGTAGTTGGAGGTGCGCTGCTCGCCGCTGGGGCGCAGGAAGAGGTCCACGTCGGGCATGTCGGGGTAGTAGAGGTACTTCGCGAGGGTCTTCTCGTTGACCTTCGACGGGTCGAGGCGGCCCGCCTTCACGTCCTCGGCGAGGGCCTGCGCGGCGTCGGCGATCTCGGCGCGGCCGCCGTAGTTCATGCAGAAGTACAGGGTGAGCTTGTCGTTGCCCTTGGTCTGCTCCTGGGCGACCTGGAGCTCCTTGGCGACGGACTTCCACAGCTTGGGCATACGGCCGACCCAGCGGACCCGGATGCCGAGTTCGTCGAGCTGGTCGCGGGTCTTGCGGATGAAGTCGCGGTTGAAGTTCATGAGGAAGCGGACCTCGTCGGGCGAGCGCTTCCAGTTCTCGGTGGAGAAGGCGTAGAGGGAGATGTTGCGGACGCCCATCTCGATCCCGCCCTGGAGTACGTCGAGGACGCGCTCGGCGCCGACCTTGTGGCCTTCCGTGCGCGGCAGTCCGCGCTCCTTCGCCCAGCGGCCGTTCCCGTCCATGACGATCGCCACATGCTCGGGGATCAGCTCACCGGGGAGCTTCGGCGCGCGGGCGCCGGACGGGTGCGGCTCCGGCGTCCTGTACTCGCGGCGCTGGCGCCCCAGGATCCCGCGTACGACCATGTGCTACTCGTCTCCCTTTTTCCGCTTACTTCTTACTTCTCTTACTTCTCTTACTTCTCCACGTACCGAAGCGAGCGCAGGCCACGCTCCAGATGCCAGTGCAGGTACGCGGACACCAGTCCGCTCCCCTCCCTGACGTACCGCGGCTCGCACGCGTCCGCGGTCTCCCAGTCTCCCGTCAGCAGCGCGCCGAGGAGTTCCAGGGCCTGCGCAGAGGGTACGACGCTGCCGGGCACCCGGCAGTCCACGCAGACGGAGCCGCCGGCCGCGACCGAGAAGAACCGATTCGGTCCGGGCAGCCCGCACTTCGCGCAGTCGCTGAAGCTGGGGGCGTAGCCGTTGACGGCGAGCGAGCGGAGCAGGAAGGCGTCGAGAACGAGGTGCGGCGCGTGCTCGCCGCGGGCGAGGGTGCGCAGCCCGCCGACGAGCAACAGGTACTGCTGCACGGCGGGCTCGCCCTCGTGGTCAGTGAACCGCTCGGCGGTCTCCAGCATGGCCGTCCCGGCGGTGTAGCGGGCGTAGTCGCTGACGATCCCGCCGCCGTACGGAGCGATCGTCTCGCTCTGCGTGCACAGGGGCAGCCCGCGCCCGATCAGCTCACTGCCCCGCGCGAAGAACTGCACGTCCACATGCGAGAAGGGTTCGAGCCGGGCGCCGAACTTGGACTTGGTCCGCCGCACTCCCCGGGCCACCGCCCGTACCCGTCCATGGCCTCGGGTGAGCAACGTGATGATCCGGTCCGCTTCTCCCAGCTTCTGGGTGCGCAAGACGATGCCGTCGTCCCGGAAAAGGCTCATCGCGCGCCACCACGGAGATATGGAAGCCCAGTAATGGGTGGAGTTGACTGGTACTAATAGGCCGAGGGCTTGTCCTCAGTTGCTCGCGTCCACTGTGTCAGTTCTGAGACAACGAACAGTTGTCGGCTTTGAGCTGAGCATCTAACTGAAGAGTGTGCTTGTTCGCTCGAAACCAATAGGGTTTCGGTGGTCATAGCGTGAGGGAAACGCCCGGTTACATTCCGAACCCGGAAGCTAAGCCTTACAGCGCCGATGGTACTGCAGGGGGGACCCTGTGGGAGAGTAGGACACCGCCGAACAATCTTTGAAGGACCCCTGGTCACCAGCGTTCAGCTGGGACCAGGGGTCCTTTTGTTTTTACAATGCTTGCGGTACCGAAGACAGGAGTCACCGATGTCCACCAACTCTCCCGACGATCGACCGGAGCGCGACCAGCGGCGACGGGACAGTGGTGACCGTGGTGGCTACCGGGGTGGACCGCGTCGGGACAGCGACCGACGCGACAACGACCGTGGTGGCTACGGGCGTCGTGACGATCGCCGCGGTGATGACCGTCGAGGTGACGACCGCGGTGGCTTCCGTCGCGGCGATGATCGCGGTGGCTTCCGTCGTGATGACAGCCGTGGCGGCGAGCGTGGCGGATTCCGTGGGCGTGACGACCGTCGTGAGGGTGACCGTGGGCCTCGTCCCGCCTTCCGTCGCGACGACCGCCCCGGGGGACCGCGTCGTGACGACCGCCCCGGGGGACCGCGTCGTGACGACCGCGACCGGGACCGTGACCGTGGCTTCCGGCGGGACGGAGACCGTCCTGGTTTCCGTCGCGATGACCGGCGTGACGAGCGGCGTGACGAGCGGCGTGACGACGACCGCGGTGGCTTCGGCCGTCGTGACGACCGTCCCGCGTTCCGCCGTGATGATCGTCGTGAGGACCGGCGTGACAGCGGAGACCGGGGCGGCTTCCGCCGCGACGACCGGGACCGGGACCGTGATCGTGGCTTCCGGCGGGACGCCCGTGACGAGCGCCGTGACGGCGACCGTCCCTCGTACCGTCGTGACGACGATCGCGGTGGTTTCCGTCGCGATGACAGCCGTGGTGAGCAGCGAGGTGGGTTCCGCGGACGTGACGACCGGCGCGATGACCGGCGTGGGGACGACCGCGGTGGACGTCCGCCGTTCCGACGTGACGACCGGCGCGACGATCGGCGGGACGCGGATCGGCCGGCCTTCCGTCGCGATGACCGGCGTGACGACCGCGGTGACCGCCGGGACAGTGACCGTCCCTCGTACCGTCGTGACGACGACCGCGGTGGTTTCCGGCGGGACGACAGCCGTGGTGGCGAGCGTGGCGGATTCCGTGGCCGTGACGATCGCGGCCGTGACGATCGCGGTCGTGGTCCCCGGCGTGACGACCGCGGCGGTCGGCCCGGTGGTTTCCGTGGGCGGGACGACCGGCGGGGCGGTGACGACCGGCGCGGTGGCGGGCGCTTCCGTGATGAGCGGGACCGGGACCGCGAGCCGATCAAGCGGCTGCCGATCCCGGAGGACGTCACTGGCGAGGAGATCGACAAGGACGTACGGCAGGAGCTGCAGAGCCTGCCCAAGACGCTCGCCGACGACGTCGCCAAGAACCTGGTGATGGTCGCCCGGCTCATCGATGAGGACCCCGAGGGCGCGTACGGCTACTCCAGGGTGGCCTTGCGGCTGGCGTCGCGTGTCGCCGCCGTACGCGAGGCGGCCGGCTTCGCCGCGTACGCGAACCAGAAGTACAGCGAGGCGCTCGCCGAGTTCCGGGCCGCGCGGCGGATGACCGGCAACGTGGACCTGTGGCCCGTGATGGCCGACTGCGAGCGCGGTCTCGGGCGGCCCGAGAAGGCGCTCGACATGGCCGGGGCGCCCGAGGTGCACAAGCTGGACAAGGCCGGCCAGGTCGAGATGCGGCTTGTCGCGGCCGGTGCCCGGCGTGACATGGACCAGCTCGACGCGGCCATCGTGACCCTGCAGAGCCCTGAGCTGGCCTCCAACTCCGTACAGCCGTGGACCGCGCGGCTGCGGTACGCGTACGCCGACGCGCTGCTCGCGGCCGGGCGGGCGGACGAGGCGCGGGAGTGGTTCGCCAAGGCCGTCGAAGCCGACAAGGACGGCAGCACCGACGCGTCGGACAGGCTCGCCGAGATGGACGGCGTCGAGTTCGTCGATGTCCTCGACGACAGCGAGGCCGACCAGGCGGGCGACGGCGAGCCGCAGATTCCGTCCGCAGCAGCGGATGACGCGGATGACACGGATGACGAGACCGTCGACGAGGACAAGGTCGACGAGGCCGTCAAGGACGACAAGGACTGACGTTCGGCAGGCGCGGTGAAGGGGCGGGATTCCACGTACGGGATCCCGCCCCTTCGTATGTCGGCTGTCGGCGCGGCTCAGAGTTCCAGCGCGCGCAGTACCAGTCCCGACGCCGGCTTCGGGCCGAAGGACGTCGACTTGCGGGGCATCTTGATGCCCTGGCGGGCCAGGTCGCGTACGACCTCCTCGCGGACCGGGTGCATCAGGACGGCCGTGCCGCCGTCCCGTTCCGCCTTCTCGACGGTGGCCGCCGTGTCGTGGATGTACGCGATGTGTGCCGGTGAGTCCTCGGGGATGTGCCAGACGTGGTGGAGGAGAGTGGCGTGCAGGACGGTCGCGTCGAGGGTGCGCCAGGCGGCCGGGTGGTCGGCGGGGATCGTACGGGCGAGGAGGTCCGGGTCCGGGTGGTCGATCAGATGGAAGGAGCCGTCGCCCGCGAGGAGGAAGGCGTTGCCTGCGGTGGCCGCGTCCGCCAGGGCGTCCAGGGCCTCGGGGAGCGGTACCGCCAGGTGTTGTACGCGGAAGAGGCCGTCCAGGGCGCTCAGGGCGTCGGCCACCGGCAGTTGGTGCAGCAGGCGGTGGATGGCGCGGACGCGCAGGGGGTGGCGGGCGGTGTCCACCAGGAGGACCAGGCCGTAGTCCCAGGGGCTGGGCGTGGGGTGCTCCGCGCGTAGCCGCAGGTACGTCGCCCAGCGGTGGTGGCCGTCGGCTATGAGGGCCTGGTGGCGGGCGAGGTCCGACTGGATCTCGGCGAGATCGGCGGGGTCGGTGACCGCCCACAGACGGTGGCTGAAGCCGTCCTCCGTGGTCGTCGCGAGGAGAGGGGGGCGTTGCGTGGTGCGCTCGACCACGGCTGTCGCGCCGGTCGTGGAACGGTTGCCCCGGTAGGTGAGGAGCAGAGGCTCCAGGTTGGCGGAGGTGGCGCGCATCAGGGCCGCGCGGTCGGCGATGACGTGGGGTATGACGTCCTCGTGGGGGAGGACCACGCCGTCGGCGGGCTCCGAGAGACGCAGGGCGCCTATGAGGCCGCGCTGGAGGATGGTGCCGTCGGCCTGCTCGTAGACGTAGAGGCCGGGCTCGGTGTCGGGGGCCAGGACGCCCTCGGAGAGCCAGTGGCGCAGGGTCTCGGCTGCTTGTTTGTTGCGGGCGTCGGGGGTACTGGCCTGGGGGAGTATCAGGCGGACGATGTTGTGCGGGTCGGCCGATTCGAGGTGGAGCAGACCGTCCGGCCGTACGACCACGTCGTACGGCGGTGACGTCACGGCGGCCAGGCTGCCGACCCGGTCGGGGGCGTAGCGAAGGCCCCGGAACGGGGTCAGTTCGAGGCCGCTGCGCGCCGGGATCTCCTCCGCGGGACCTGCGTAGTTCATTGATGCATCGTATGTGTGTCAGTGGCATGCGCGATGATCGGTGGAAGCGATCCAGACCGATTGTTGACCCAACCGATTGTTGAACCGATTGTTGATCGGCCGAGCGAGGAGCGGTGTGTAATGAGCCAGCCAGTCAGGACGCGGCCCGACGGCAGTGGGCAGGCCCTGAGCGAGGCGTACGACACGGCGCTGCTCGATCTGGACGGGGTGGTGTACGCGGGCGGGAGCGCGATCGCGTACGCCGTGGAGTCACTGGGTACGGCCCGTGCGGGGGGCATGCACCTCGCGTACGTCACGAACAACGCGCTGCGGACGCCCGATACGGTGGCCGCCCATCTCACGGCGCTGGGGATACCGACCGAGGCCGGTGACGTCATCACGTCGGCGCAGGCCGTGGCCCGGCTGATCAGCGAGCAGGTGCCGACCGGGGCGCGGGTGCTGGTCATCGGCGGCGAGGGGCTGCGGGTCGCGCTGCGCGAGCGAGGGCTGGAGCCGGTCGAGTCGGCGGACGACGATCCAGTGGCGGTGGTGCAGGGATACGGCGGTCCTGAGCTGCCCTGGGGGCGGTTCGCGGAGGCCAGCTACGCCATCGCGCGCGGGGTGCCGTGGTTCGCTTCCAACACCGACCTGACGATTCCGAGCGCGCGCGGGATCGCGCCGGGTAACGGGGCGGCGGTGCAGGTCGTGCGGACAGCCACCGGCGCGGAGCCGCAGGTGGCGGGCAAGCCGCTGCCGCCGATGCACCGGGAGACGATCCTACGGACGGGCGCCGAGCGGCCGTTGGTGGTCGGGGACCGGCTGGACACGGACATCGAGGGGGCGTTCAACGGTGAGGTCGACTCGCTGCTCGTGCTGACCGGTGTGACCGACGGCGCGCAGCTGCTGGCCGCGCTTCCGCAGCACCGGCCGACGTACGTCGACGCCGATCTGCGGGGGCTGTTGACAGGGCAGCCGGAGGTCGTCGAGGCGGGCTCGGGCTTCCGCTGCGGTGGCTGGACGGCGACGGTCGGTGATGAGCGGTTGGAACTGGACGGCGAGGGTGGGGCGCTGGACGGGCTGCGGGCGCTGTGTGCGGCGGCGTGGACGGCGGCCGGAGAGGGTTCGTGCGAGCTGGACGGGGGGAAGGCGCTGGCACGGCTGGGGCTCTGAACTCCTGTGATCGGAAGGGGTTCGAGCGGCCCTTGGGGTGGGTGCGCCTCGCCCAAGAGGCCTCGCGCCGTACGCCGGGGCCGTGTTCGTCGTACGCCCACGCCCTCCTCGTGGCACACTCTTGCCGTCTTCGTGGACGCTATCGGGCAAAAGAAGAGGATAGGCTAACCTAACTGGGTGTTGGTCGACAGTCCCCCGGAACCGAGCGCGGAGACCGCCCCCGCGCCCCCAGAGCCGCCGGGCGATGCGTGCCGTCGGTCTCGTCGTGGCCCTCGCGATCCTCGTCCTGGTCGCGCTGGCGAGCATCGGGATCGGCGCGAAAGAGCTGTCGCTGGAGCAGGTCTGGCACGGACTGTTCGACGACACGGGGACGTACGGCGACGTCGTCGTCGGGGAGCGGATCTCGCGCACCCTCCTCGGGCTGCTCGCCGGCGCCGCCGTCGGTCTGGCCGGTGCCGTGCTGCAGGCGCTCACCCGTAATCCGCTGGCCGACCCGGGTCTGCTCGGCATCGCGGGAGCGTCGGCCGCGGTGGTCACCGCCATCACCTACGTCGGTGTCACCTCGCTGACCGGGTATGTGTGGTTCGCGTTCGTCGGCGCGGCGGCGGTCGGGGCGCTGGTGTGGTTCCTCGGCGGCAGCCGGGGGGCGACGCCCGTACGGCTCGCCCCCGCGGGCACGGCGATCAGTGCCGCGCTCTACGGCTACTCCAGGCCGTGATGATCATGGATGACGCGGCGCTCTCCAAGATGCCTTCGGGGCCGACCAGCTGCCCGTCGGTGTCGTCACCGGCGTACTCGGCGGTGTCTGTCTGCTGTGGCTGCTGGTCACCGAGCGGAAGGCCAGGCGGATATGAAGGCCGGGGCGGATATGAACGAGAACAACCTGAGGAGCAGTACTGTGAACCGCCTGTCCGCCGAGAACGTCACCCTCGCCTATGACCAGCGGGTCATCGCCGAGCAGCTGTCGGTGGAGATCCCCGACAACTCCTTCACCGTGATCGTCGGCCCCAACGCCTGCGGCAAGTCCACGCTGCTGCGCGCCCTTTCGCGGATGCTGAAGCCGTCCCGGGGACAGGTGCTGCTCGACGGGCAGGTCATCCAGTCGATGCCCGCGAAGAAGGTCGCGCGGACGCTCGGCCTGCTGCCCCAGTCGTCGATCGCGCCGGACGGGATCACGGTCGGCGACCTCGTCGGACGCGGCCGGTATCCGCACCAGGGGCTGCTGCGGCAGTGGTCGACCGAGGACGAGCGGATCGTGCGGGAGTCGATGGAGTCGACGGGGGTCGCCGAGCTGGCCGACCGTTACGTCGACGAGCTGTCCGGCGGTCAGCGCCAGCGCGTGTGGATCGCCATGGCCCTCGCCCAGCAGACCCCGCTGCTGCTGCTCGACGAGCCGACCACCTACCTCGACATCCAGCACCAGATCGACGTGCTCGACCTGTGCGCCGAGCT
This sequence comes from Streptomyces capitiformicae, assembly GCF_002214185.1. Taxonomy (NCBI): domain Bacteria; kingdom Bacillati; phylum Actinomycetota; class Actinomycetes; order Kitasatosporales; family Streptomycetaceae; genus Streptomyces; species Streptomyces capitiformicae. The sequence continues at coordinate 8,006,637 of NZ_CP022161.1, forward strand.
GCACGAGGAGCAGGGCCGCACGCTGGTCGCGGTGCTGCACGACCTCAACCACGCCGCCCGCTACGCCACCCACCTCATCGCCCTGCGCGGCGGCTCGGTGATCGCCGAGGGCGCACCCTCCGAGATCGTCACGGCCGAACTGGTCGAGGAGGTCTTCGGGCTGCGCTGCCAGGTCATCGACGACCCGGAGACGGGGACACCGCTGGTGGTGCCGGCGGCACGCAAGGCACGTACCAAGGCCGAAAAGGTGGCTGTTACAGAAGCTTCCTGAGGCGGAACAGGTCCTTCAGGCTCGCCTCCAGCTTCACCCGGCCCGCGCCCCAGGCCTTGGCGAAGTTCAGCTCGCCGCTGACCATCGCGACCAGGTCGTCGCCGGTCATGGTCAGCCTGATCTCGGCCTTCTCCGGCGGCGGGCCCTGGAGGGTGTCCAGCACCTCGATGCCGCCGTCCTTGAGGCGACCGACGAAGGTGACGTCCAGGTCGGTGATACGGCAGCTCAACGACCGGTCCAGGGCGGCGGCAGCGCGCACGTCCCTGTCGGCGTTCCGCATGTTGTCCGAGAGCTTGTCGAGTGCGGCGCGGCACTCCTCAATCGTGGCCATCGCGAACGACGGTACCCCAGGGCTTCGAGGTAGCGTCTGGGCATGAGCGACTCTTTGCCCGAGGCCGAGGCCCGGGTGGAAGCGGCGATTCCGGAGGGTGACACTCCGGATACGGAGACTGGTGTTGCGGAGGGCGTGACCGAACCCGAGTACGACCCCGCCGCCCCGGCCCCGCTGAACGTGCCCCGCGCCGCCACCGGCCACCCCGAGGTGGACGCGGCCCTCGAGCGGCTGGTCGACGCCGACCACCTCGCCACCGACGGCCATGTCGAGGTGTACGAGGATGTACATCGGGGGCTGCGCGACGCGCTCACCGCGCTCGACGCCCGCCCGGGACCTCCGGCGCCCCCGAACACGTACGACCGCAGGAGCTGAACCCACCGTGGCAGGAGTCGCACGCCGCCGTCTGGACGCCGAACTGGTCCGGCGGAAGCTCGCGCGGTCGCGTGAGCATGCGAGCCAGCTGATCGCCGCCGGGCGGGTCACCGTCGGCAAGACCGTCGCGACCAAGTCCGCCACCCAGGTGGAGACCGCCGCCGCGATCGTGGTCACGAACGACGACAGCGACCCCGAGTACGTGTCCCGGGGCGGCCACAAGCTCGCGGGCGCCCTGGAGGTCTTCGTCCCGCGGGGGCTGGTCGTCAAGGGCCGGCGGGCGTTGGACGCCGGCGCCTCCACCGGCGGTTTCACCGACGTACTGCTGCGGGCCGGGGCCGCGCACGTGGTCGCCGTAGACGTCGGATACGGACAACTCGCGTGGAGTCTCCAGAGCGATGAACGCGTCACCGTCAAGGACCGTACGAACGTACGCGAGTTGACGCTCGAAGCGATCGATGGGGAGCCTGTGGATCTTGTCGTGGGGGATCTGTCCTTCATCCCGCTCGGCCTGGTACTGCCCGCCCTGGTGCGGTGCGTGAAGCCGGACGCCGATCTGGTGATGATGGTCAAGCCGCAGTTCGAAGTGGGCAAGGAGCGGCTGGGCAGTGGGGGAGTCGTACGGAGTCCGGAGCTGCGTGCCGAGGCGGTGCGCTCAGTGGCCCGGAAGGCCGGGGAGTTGGGGCTCGGGGTGAACGGCGTGACGGCCAGCCCGCTGCCCGGGCCCTCGGGCAATGTCGAGTACTTTCTGTGGCTGCGTGCCGGGGCACCCGCGCTGGACCCGGCCGACGTCGACCGAGCAGTTGCGGAGGGGCCGCGTTGACTCAGGACCAAGTTCGTACCGTTTTCCTGCTCACCCACACCGGGCGGCCCGCGGCCATTCGCAGTGCCGAGCTCGTCGTCAAGGGGCTGCTGCACCACGGGCTGGGCGTGCGGGTCCTGGCGGCCGAGGCGGAGGACATTCCGGTGCCGGAGGAGGTGGAGCTGGTCAAGGAGGCAACTCCGCAGTGCCTCGACGGGTGTGAGCTGCTCATCGTCCTCGGTGGCGACGGCACGCTGCTGCGCGGCGCCGAGTTCGCCCGGGCGTCCGGGGTGCCGATGCTCGGCGTCAACCTCGGCAGTGTCGGGTTCCTCGCGGAGGCCGAGCGGGACGATCTCGACAAGGTTGTCGACCGGGTGGTGACCAAGTCGTACGAGGTCGAGGAGCGGATGACCGTCGATGTCGTCGTTCACCGGAACGGGGACATCGTCCACACGGACTGGGCGCTGAACGAGGCGGCTGTGCAGAAGGCCGGCGCCGAGAAGCTGCTCGAAGTGGTGCTGGAGATCGACGGGCGGCCGGTCACGGGGTTCGGCTGCGACGGCATCGTGCTGTCGACTCCGACCGGGTCGACCGCGTACGCCTTCTCCGCGGGTGGGCCTGTGGTGTGGCCGGAGGTGGAGGCGCTGTTGATGGTGCCGATCTCCGCGCACGCGTTGTTCGCGAAGCCGTTGGTTACTTCGCCGGAGTCCGTGCTCGCGGTGGAGGTGCTGCCTCATATTCCGCCTGGGGTACTTTGGTGTGATGGGCGGCGGACCGTGGAGTTGCCGCCAGGGGCTCGGGTGGAGGTTCGGCGAGGGGCCGTGCCGGTGCGGCTGGCTCGGTTGCATCATGCTTCGTTCACGGACCGGCTTGTGGCCAAGTTCGCGTTGCCCGTTTCTGGATGGCGGGGGGCTCCGCACTAGCGCGATGTGGGGGATGGCGGGGAACGTCGGCGGCTGCGGGTTCGTCGTGGCTTGTCGCGCCCACGTGACTGGCGGCTTCCCGGTGCAGCCGGGCGGCCGCAGGGTCGCCGACGGAGCCGCAAATCGACACAGCTCCGCGCCTCTTTCGGGGCGATGTAGCTCGCCGGGGTGACATAGGAGACGGGGGGCGTCGCACTTCCCCTCCCCGACCTCGTATGGTCGTGTCCGTGTTGGAGGAGATGCGGATACGGTCGCTCGGAGTCATCGACGACGCGGTCGTCGAGCTGTCGCCCGGGTTCACTGCCGTGACGGGTGAGACGGGTGCGGGCAAGACCATGGTGGTCACCAGTCTTGGTCTGTTGCTCGGTGGGCGGGCGGATCCCGCGCTGGTGCGGATCGGCGCGAAGAACGCGGTCGTCGAGGGGCGGATCGCCGTGCCCGACGGCGCGTCGGCGGTCGTGCGGGCCGAGGAGGCCGGGGCCGAACTCGACGACGGGGCGCTGCTGATCAGCCGTACCGTCTCCGCCGAGGGACGGTCACGGGCGCACCTCGGCGGGCGTTCCGTCCCGGTGGGTGTGCTCGCGGAGCTGGCCGACGAACTGGTGGCCGTGCATGGGCAGACCGACCAGCAGGGGCTGCTGAAGCTGTCCCGGCAGCGGGCGGCGCTCGACCGGTACGCGGGGGACGCGGTCGCCGTACCGCTGGCCAAGTACGCGGAGGCGTACCGGAGGCTGCGGGCCGTCTCCGTGGAGCTCGAAGAGATCGTCACGCGCGCGCGTGAGCGGGCCCAGGAAGCCGACATGCTGCGGTACGGGCTCGACGAGATCGCGGGTGTCGAGCCGCGGGCCGGCGAGGACGTGGAGCTCGCCGAGGAGGCCGAGCGGCTGGGGCACGCGGAGGCGTTGGCGTCGGCCGCGACGGCCGCGCACGCCGCGCTCGCGGGCAATCCCGAGGACCCGGAGGGTGTGGACGCCTCGACGCTCGTCGCGGGCGCCCACCGGGCGCTGGAGGCCGTACGGTCGCACGATCCGGCGCTGGCCGCGCTCGCCGACCGGATCGGGGAGATCGGGATCCTGCTGGGCGATGTGGCGGGGGAGCTGGCGGGGTACGCCGACGACCTGGACGCCGATCCACTGCGGCTCGCGGCCGTCGAGGAGCGGCGGGCGGCGCTGAACGCGCTCACCCGGAAGTACGGCGGGTACGGCCAGGAGGTTGCCTCCGTGCTGGCCTGGGCCGAGCAGGGCGCCCAGCGGCTCACCGAACTCGACGGCGACGACGAGCGGATCGAGGAGCTGACCGCCGAGCGGGACGCCCTGCGGACCGAACTGGGCGGGCTGGCCCAGGCCCTGACGGACGCCCGGCAGGAGGCCGCCGAGCGGTTCGCCGCCGCCGTGACCGCCGAGCTGGGCTCGCTGGCCATGCCGCACGCGCGCGTGTCGTTCGCGATCCGGCAGACGGACGATCCCGAGGGCGTCGAGGTGGGCGGTCGTACGGTCGCGTACGGGCCGTCCGGCGCCGACGAGGTCGAACTGCTGCTCGCCCCGCACCCGGGGGCGCCGCCCCGGCCCATAGCCAAGGGGGCCTCGGGCGGTGAGCTGTCCCGCGTGATGCTGGCCGTGGAGGTCGTGTTCGCCGGGACCGATCCCGTGCCGACGTACCTCTTCGACGAGGTCGACGCCGGTGTCGGCGGCAAGGCCGCGGTCGAGATCGGCCGGCGGCTCGCCAAGCTCGCCAAGTCGGCCCAGGTCGTGGTCGTCACGCATCTGCCGCAGGTTGCCGCCTTCGCCGACCGCCAGCTCCTGGTGGAGAAGACCAACGACGGGTCCGTGACCCGGTCCGGCGTGAAGGTCCTGGAGGGCGAGGAGCGGGTGCGCGAGCTGTCGCGCATGCTCGCCGGCCAGGAGGACTCCGAGACCGCGCGGGCCCATGCCGAGGAGCTGTTGGCGGCGGCGCGGGCGGACGCGTAGCACCCCGCGGGGAGCGAACGAATGAGGGGCGAGGCCGGCTCAGAGAGGCAACCTCTCAAGGGAGTTCACTCGTGTGAGTGACGCTGAGAGTCAGGTTGCCCACACCTTCGCCTTTCGCCGTGGCCGACGGTCTCGGAACGGCCTCGCGGCCTGGCATCCTTGGACAGGTACGGCGTAGCGAGACGTGCTACGCAGACCACGCAGAAGCGCCTCGCGCGGTCCACCCTCGCCGCCGGATCCTTCTGTACGTTTCTTCGTGACCGTCCGACCCCGAACCAGGAGCCCCGGCCACGTGAGCCACGTGAGCAGCCACTCACCGCACCGCCAGTCGCCGCTGCGAACCGTGCAAGTGCTCGGCGGCGGCAGCGCGGTGAGCAGCGCCCATGTGCGGTCGCTGGCCTCGGGTCTCGTCGCCCGGGGCGTACGGGTCACCGTGTGCGCCCCGGGCGAGACCGACGGCGTGTACGACTTCACCGGCGTCGGCGCCCAGCACATCCACGTGCCCCGTAGCAGCGACCCGGCCTCCGTGGCCACCCTGCGCAACGCCTGCGCGGACGCGGACCTGGTGCACGCGCACGGGCTGCACGCCGGGTTCCGGGCCACTCTCGCACTCGGCGGCCGGCGCACCCCGCTTGTCGTCACCTGGCACACGCGTTCGTACGCCGAGGGCGCGCGGGCGCATCTGCTGCGGCTGCTGGAGCGGCGGGTCGCCAAGGCCGCCGCCGTGGTCCTCGGCACTTCCTCCGAGCTCGTCGACCGGGCCCGCAGCCGGGGCGCGCGGGACGCCCGGCTGGCCGCCGTCGCCCTGCCCGCGCTCCGCCGGAACGACGCCGACGAGGACACGGACCGGCCCCGCTCCAAGGCCCGCGCCGAACTCGGCGCCACCGACCGTCCGTTGCTCATGGCCGTCGGCTCCCTCGACCGTCACCGGGGCTACGACACCCTGCTCGACGCCGCCCGGGAATGGCGCGGGCTCGACCCCGCCCCGCTGCTGGTCATCGTCGGCGAGGGGCCGTTGCGGGGCGTGCTCCAGCGGCGCATCGAGGACGAGGAGTTGCCCGTGCGGCTCGTCGGGCGGCGCGACGACGTCTCCGAGCTGATCGCGGCCGCCGACCTCGCGCTGCTGCCCGGTGGCCCGGAGGCCCGCTCCGTCCTCGCCCAGGAGGCTCTCCACGCGCGCGTGCCGCTCGTCGCGGCTGCCGTCGGGTCGGTGCCCGAACTGGTCGGCGACGCCGCCGAACTCGTCCCCTGCGGCGACTCCGCGGCCCTCGCCGGGGCCGTCGTACGCCTGCTGGCGCACCCCGACCTCTGCGAGGAGCTGAAGGACAGGGGCGCCCGGCAGGCGGCCACCTGGCCGACCGAGGACGAGACGGTGGCACAAGTGCTCAGCGTCTACGACGAGTTGACGCAGGTTCGGCCGCTGACCTGACTCAGGGCACGTGTCTGCGTGCCCGCAGGGCCAGGCTCAGCGCCAGTACCGTCTGCGGGTCGTCCAGGTCGGTGCCGAGCAACTCGCCGATGCGGGCGAGGCGGTTGTAGAGGGTCTGCCGGTTGAGGTGCAGCTCACGGGCGGTCTCCGCCTTGCGGCCCGCGTGCGCCAGATACGTCTCCAGCGTGGGCAGCAGCGGGGGCTTGGCGCGGTCGTCGTGGTCGCGGAGGGGGCCGATCGCGCGGTCCACGAACGCGGCCAGGTCGGGATGGTCGCGCAGCCGCCACAGCAGCAGGTCGATGTCGAGGCGCCGGGCGTCGTACCAGGGGCGGTCGGCCAGGCCCTGCGCGGCCGTCGCCGTCTCCGCCGCATGCCTGAGCCCGGCCGAGGCGGCCGCCCAGCCGCCGGGCACCCCGACCACCACCACGGGCGGATGACCCCCCGGCCGTCGCATCCCGGCCCGCTCCACGCCCGCCCGCAGCGCCACCGCGACCTTGTCCGCCACCGCGGGGCGCTCCGACTCCGCGCGCAGCCCGAGCAGCAGCGGGACACGGCCCTCGACGGGGCGTACACCCAGCAGGACCGGTACGCCCACCGAGGCCAGCTCCTCGGACACCGCGCAGGCAAGAACCGCCCAGCCTCCCCCATCCGGTGACAGGCCGTCGGCGAGCCGCATCACCACCGGCAGCAGCGGGCCACCGCCCGGCTTGAAGCCCAGGACACGCGCCTGCGCGGGGGCGTCCTCCGCCCGGATACGGCCCTCGGCGAGGTCGGTGAGGAAGTCGCCGCGCCCGCGCGCCGCCAGCTCCTCCTCCTGCCGGGCCTGCATCAGGACCACGGCGAGCACCCCGGCCGCCCGCTCGGCCGCGAGCCGGTGCACGGGAGCCAGGGGCGCGACGACGGGCAGAAGGACCAGCCGGGCCCGTACCGAACCGCTCCCCGGCCCGCCGCCCGGTACGTCGACGATGGCCGTCCCGGCGGGCGGCTCGTCCTTGTGCTGTGCGCGTAGCCCCTCCCACACCTGCAACGGGTCGGTGGCCGCGGGCCCGGTCCCGGCGGCGTACAGCAGTTGCCCGTCGGCGGTCTCCAGGAACACCGGATTGCCGCTGAAGTCGGCCAGGATGGCGAGGACTTGGGGCACCCCGCCCCCGCCGAGCAGCGCCTCGGTACAGCGCCGGTGGACCTCCTCGGCCTGCTGGAGCAGCGCGTAGTGGCCGTTGACGATCTCGGTGTGGATCTCCTCGGTGACCGTCACGAACGCCACCTCGCGGTGCAGCTGGACGAGCGGGAGACCGGCCGAGCGCGCGGTGTCGATGAGGGCCGCGGGCAGCCGGGTGAAGCGCGGGCCCAGTTCGATGACGAGGGCCGCGATACCGCGTTCGGCCAGGGTCCGTACGAACGCCCGCTGGTCGGCCGGCCGGGTGCCGAGCCCGTATCCCGTCGTCAGCAGCAGCTCGCCGCCCTTGAGGAGCGAGGCGATGTTCGGGACCTCGCCCGCGTGCACCCAGCGCACGGTCCGCTCCAGCCGGTCGGCGCCGGCCAGGATCTCCGGCAGCCCGCCGCGCAGCCCGGGCAGCTCCAGGGCCCGCCGTACGGTGATGCCGCCCTGTGCCTCGGGGCCGTCACCGGGTTCGCGGCTGTCACGGGTGTTCATGGACCGGACGCTACCCGCGTGCCGGTCGTGGGGGCATCCTCGCCCGTCGGCGGCTATGCGGGCGCGATGTTGTGGTTGAAGCGGAACACGTTGTCGGGGTCGTACTCGGCCTTCACCGCGGCCAGCCGCCGGGTGTTCTCGGCGCCGAGGCCCGCCTCGACCCGGGCGGAACCCTCGTCGCCGATGAAGTTGAGGTAGACCGCGCCGGTGCTCCACGGCTGGACGTCGGCGCGGACGTCCCGTACCCACCGCACACACCGCTCGTCGTCGGCGGGGTCCGCCCAGATGCCGAAGGGGTGCACGGCCCAGGGCGCGTCGCGGTACGGCACCGGGTACTCGGCAGGGCCGTCGGCGACCGCGCCGCCGTACGGAAAGAGCACGTGCTGGGTGCCGGTCGGTACGGGCATCGTCCACGCGCGCGTGCAGAAGACGTCCACCAGGTCGTCCGGCAGGCCGGTCAGATACTCCGCCGACCAGTAGTTCCGCATGCCGGGCGGATCGTCGATCATGCACTGGACGTCCGCGTACGGCATCGCGCCGACCACCTCGGCCTCGTGCGGCAGCGCCAGCAGCGGCTGGGCGACCTTGCGCATGTCGTCCTCGGTGCCCGCGTACGTCAGGAGGACGGCGCAGGCGAGTCGGCCCACCATGTGGTCGGGGACGAACTCCTCGGGCGGGCCGGTGAGATAGAGCAGGCCGCCGCTCGCCTCGGGCGGGCCGCTCTCGATGACCTCGCGGAAGACGCGCATCACCTCGGGGCCGTGTTCCGGCAGGTACAGCAGCAGGGCGACGGCGAAGGCGGGCAGCTCGTGCAGGCGGAGGGTGAGGGCGGTGGCCACGCCGAAGTTGCCGCCGCCGCCGTGCAGGGCCCAGAACAGTTCGGGGTTCTCCTCGGCGGTCGCCCGGACCGTACGGCCGTCGGAGGTCACCAGCTCCACACCGAGCAGGTTGTCCACGGCGAGACCGCAGGACCGCTCCAGCCAGCCGCTGCCACCGCCGAGGACGAAGCCGCCGACGCCGGTGGTCGAGGCGCGGCCGCCGGTGGTGGCGAGAGCGTACGGCTCGGTGGCCCGGTCGAGGTGGCTCATGGTGGCGCCGCCCTCGACGCGTACGGTCATGGATCCCGGGTGGACGGTGACCGCGTGCATGCGGCGCAGGTCGATGACGAGGCCGTTGTCGTTGAGGGCCATTCCGGCCACGCTGTGGCCGCCGCCGCGGACCGCGATCTTCAGGTCGAGGTCGCGGGCGAAGCGGACCGCGCGGACGACGTCGGGCTCGGTCTCGCACTGCGCGATCACCGCCGGGTGGCGGTCGATCATCGCGTTGAAGACGGTACGGGCGTCGTCGTATCCGGGGTCCCACGGGGCGAGGACGTCACCGCGCAGATCCTCGCGCAGCTCGACCAGTGCCGTGTGTGCCTTCGAAAGGGGAGCCATGGCCGCGCCCTTTCCACCGGGGACAGGACTTACTTCCAGGCTAGGCGAGGGTGGGGTGCGCTGCTCGGCGCCACGAGATGCCGCAGCGCCCACTCGCGCCGCCTCGGCGGCACGAGTGGGAAGCGCCGTCAGCCGCCGTAGGCGCCGGAGGCGGTCAGTCGGAGAGCCGTGTCGATCAGGGGGACGTGGCTGAAGGCCTGGGGGAAGTTGCCGACCTGGCGCTTCAGGATCGGGTCCCACTCCTCGGCGAGCAGGCCCAGGTCGTTGCGGAGGGAGAGGAGCTTCTCGAAGAGCTTGCGGGCCTCGTCCACGCGGCCGATCATCGCCAGGTCGTCGGCCATCCAGAACGAGCAGGCGAGGAAGGCGCCCTCGTCGCCGGGCAGGCCGTCGACGCCCTCCTTCTCGCCCTGCGTCGGGTAGCGCAGGATGAAGCCGTCCGGGGTCGACAGCTCACGCTGGATCGCCTCGATGGTGCCGATGACGCGCTTGTCGTCCGGCGGCAGGAAGCCCATCTGCGGGATCAGCAGCAGCGAGGCGTCCAGCTCCTTCGAGCCGTACGACTGCGTGAACGTGTTGCGCTCCTTGTCGTAGCCCTTCTCGCACACGTCCCGGTGGATGTCGTCGCGCAGCTCGCGCCACTTCTCCAGCGGGCCGTCCGCGTCGCCGGACTCGATGAGCTTGATCGTTCGGTCGACGGCGACCCAGGCCATGACCTTGGAGTGCACGAAGTGCCGGCGCGGGCCGCGCACCTCCCAGATGCCCTCGTCCGGCTCGTCCCAGTGGTCCTCCAGGTAGCGGATCAGCTTCAGCTGGAGCAGGGCCGCGTAGTCGTTGCGGGCCAGGCCCGTCATGTGGGCCAGGTGCAGGGCCTCGGTGACCTCGCCGTACACGTCCAGCTGGAGCTGGTGTGCGGCGCCGTTGCCGACCCGGACCGGCGCCGAGTCCTCGTACCCGGGCAGCCACTCCAGCTCGGCCTCGCCCAGCTCCCGCTCACCGGCGATGCCGTACATGATCTGCAGGTTCTCCGGGTCGCCGGCGACCGCGCGGAGCAGCCACTCGCGCCACGCGCGGGCCTCGTCGCGGTAGCCGGTGCGCAGCAGCGAGGACAGGGTGATCGCCGCGTCGCGCAGCCAGGTGTAGCGGTAGTCCCAGTTGCGGACGCCGCCGATGTGCTCCGGCAGGGAGGTGGTCGGCGCCGCGACGATGCCGCCGGTCGGGGCGTATGTCAGGGCCTTGAGGGTGATGAGCGAGCGGATCACGGCCTCGCGGTAGGGGCCGTGGTACGTGCACTGCTCCACCCAGTCCCGCCAGAACTCCTCGGTGGCCTGGAGCGACGGCTCCGGCTCCGGCAGCGGCGGGGGCTGCTTGTGCGAGGGCTCCCAGGAGATCGTGAAGGCGACGCGGTCGCCCGGCGTCACGGTGAAGTCGGCGTACGTGGTCAGCGCCTTGCCGTAGGTCTCGCACTCGGTGTCGAACCACACCGAGTCCGGCCCGGCGACGGCTACCGTGCGCCCCTCGTGCTTGTGCACCCACGGCACGACCCGCCCGTACGAGAAACGCATCCGCAGCGCCGAGCGCATCGGCACCCGGCCGCTGATGCCCTCCACGATCCTGATCAGCTGCGGGGCGCCATCACGCGGCGGCATGAAATCCGTCACACGGACCGTGCCGCGGGGGGTGTCCCACTCGGATTCCAGGATCAGCGAGTCGCCCCGGTACCTGCGCCGGGAGGCCGTCGGCGGCTCCGCGTCCGCCGCGTAGGCGGGGCCCAGGCGCCAGAATCCGTGTTCCTCCGTGCCGAGCAGGCCCGCGAAGACGGCGTGGGAGTCGAAGCGGGGCAGGCACAGCCAGTCGACCGTGCCGTCCCGGCAGACCAGGGCAGCGGTCTGCATGTCTCCGATGAGTGCGTAGTCTTCGATGCGCCCGGCCACGTGCAACTCCAGTCGAACGGCCACGTCGCCCCCCGAGGGGCGGTCGCTGTGCGGTGTGCGGTCAAGGGACCCATGGGATCAACAAGGGGCCAATATCCAGGGTGATCCAAGGGACGGTGTCATGCGATGTCGCTCAACGATCCTCAACGCATTCGAGGCGTTCGTTGCTCAACGAACTGACGAGCTCTCGTGTTTCCGGAGACCGGCGGGGGTGGTGCCGTTTCGCCGGCCGGGCTCGGCAGCGAGTGTCCGAAGAGGATACGACGCGGTGGAGGGCTCCGCGTGCCGCTCCCGGCAACGTTCGTGAGCCGAACGAGTGAGCTATGAGTGAACGTCGACCAAGAATCGTCGACTGTTGTACGAGGTCCGTGGCGGTCTGTGCGCGGAGCGTGGCCGGAAGCGATCGTGTCCCGTCGCTGATACCCTGGTAGCCCGTGGACCGGTGGGCGCCCCGACCTGAGTAGGGACCCCCGAACCGCAGCGACGGCACCCCCCGACTTCCGCTCGGGCGGCGGCCGACCCGCACACAGAATCGCGACCACGGGAGCCCCCTCTTGGCCATGCCGCCCGCTGCTTTCCGAAACAGCACCACGACGACCAAGCACATCTTCGTCACCGGGGGTGTCGCCTCCTCGCTCGGCAAGGGCCTGACCGCCTCCAGCCTCGGCATGCTGCTCAAGGCCCGGGGCCTGCGCGTCGTGATGCAGAAGCTCGACCCGTACCTGAACGTCGACCCGGGCACGATGAACCCGTTCCAGCACGGTGAAGTGTTCGTCACCAACGACGGCGCCGAGACCGACCTGGACATCGGCCACTACGAGCGCTTCCTCGACCGCGATCTGGACGGCTCGGCCAACGTCACCACCGGCCAGGTGTACAACACGGTGATCGCCAAGGAGCGGCGCGGCGAGTACCTGGGCGACACCGTGCAGGTCATCCCGCACATCACCAACGAGATCAAGCACCGCATCCGGCGCATGGCCACCGGCGAGGTCGACGTCGTGATCACCGAGGTCGGCGGCACGGTTGGCGACATCGAGTCGCTGCCGTTCCTGGAGACCGTCCGCCAGGTCCGGCACGAGGTCGGCCGTGACAACGTTTTTGTGGTGCATATCTCGCTCCTGCCGTACATCGGCCCCTCGGGAGAGCTGAAGACGAAGCCCACCCAGCACTCGGTTGCGGCCCTGCGCAACATCGGTATTCAGCCAGATGCGATCGTGCTGCGCTGCGACCGTGAGGTGCCCGCCGCGATCAAGCGCAAGATCTCCCTGATGTGCGACGTCGACGAGGCCGCCGTCGTCGCCTGCCCCGACGCCCGCTCGATCTACGACATCCCCAAGACCGTGCACGGCGAGGGTCTGGACGCCTACGTCGTCCGCAAGCTGGACCTGCCGTTCCGTGACGTGGACTGGACGACCTGGGACGACCTGCTCGACCGCGTCCACAACCCGCAGCACGAGATCAACCTCGCCCTGGTCGGCAAGTACATCGATCTGCCCGACGCCTACCTCTCGGTCACCGAGGCGCTGCGCGCGGGCGGCTTCGCCAACAAGGCCCGCGTGAAGATCAAGTGGGTCACCTCCGACGACTGCAAGACCCCGGCCGGCGCCGCCGCCCAGCTCGCCGACGTCGACGCCATCTGCATCCCCGGCGGCTTCGGCGACCGCGGTGTCTCCGGCAAGGTCGGCGCCATCCGGTACGCCCGCGAGAACAGGATCCCGCTGCTCGGCCTCTGCCTCGGCCTGCAGTGCATCGTGATCGAGGCCGCGCGGAACCTCGCCGACATCCCGGACGCCAACTCCACCGAGTTCGACTCCGCCACCGCCCACCCGGTCATCTCCACCATGGCCGAGCAGCTCGACATCGTCGCCGGTGAGGGCGACATGGGCGGGACGATGCGGCTGGGCATGTACCCGGCGAAGCTGGCCGAGGGCTCGATCGTGCGCGAGGTGTACGACGGCAAGGAGTACGTCGAGGAGCGCCACCGTCACCGCTACGAGGTGAACAACTCCTACCGCGCCGAGCTGGAGAAGAAGGCGGGCCTGCAGTTCTCCGGAACCTCGCCGGACGGCAAGCTCGTCGAGTACGTCGAGTACCCGCGCGAGGTGCACCCGTACCTGGTCGCGACGCAGGCGCACCCCGAGCTGCGCTCGCGTCCCACCCGGCCGCACCCGCTGTTCGCGGGCCTGGTCAAGGCCGCCGTGGAGCGCAAGACCGGTAAGTAAAACCGAGGGACACGAGAGCTGTACGGTGGCCGGGGTGCGCGTCTTTCGGGATGCGTGCCCCGGTTTCTTTGCACACGGTGGGAGGCACGAGTCGACATGACGATCAAGGACAGCGCCGAGGAGTGGGAGGTCCGCGGCAGCAGCACGCCGTTCGTCGGCAACAAGACCTCCGTGCGCACCGACGACGTGGTCATGCCCGACGGTTCGGTCGTCCACCGCGACTACCAGGTACATCCCGGTTCCGTCGCGGTCCTCGCCGTCGACGACCAGGACCGGGTGCTGGTCCTGAGGCAGTACCGCCACCCCGTGCGCCAGAAGCTGTGGGAGATCCCGGCGGGGCTCCTGGACGTACCGGGCGAGAATCCGCTGCACGCCGCCCAGCGCGAGCTGTACGAGGAGGCGCACGTCAAGGCGGAGGACTGGCGGGTTTTGACCGACGTCTACACCACCCCCGGCGGCTGCGACGAGGCCGTACGCGTCTTCCTGGCCCGCGATCTCTCCGAGGCCGAGGGGCAGCGTTTCGAGGTGGAGGACGAGGAGGTCGACATGGAGTTGGCCCGCGTTCCCGTGGACGAGTTGGTACGGGGTGTCCTCGCCGGCGAGCTGCACAACAACTGCCTGGTGGTAGGGGTGCTTTCGCTGGTGGCGGCGCGGAGCGGGGATGGCGTGGAGGCGCTGCGGCCGGCCGAGGCGCCATGGCCCGCGCGGCCGTTCGAGTCCTGAACCCCTCCGCATGGCAGCCTCGCACCACCAGTCCTACGATCTGCTGATCCGATCGAGCGACCTGCCCGCGGTGCTCCGCCCAGATCGTCGCAGAGCGTGAACTAGGCTCGGGTAGCGCCCGAACCGGAGTCCCGGCGGGCTTGCTCGTGCAGTGGGACGGGAGTGTGGCCCGTGGCGGATCAGGCGGTGGACACCGGGGGGACCCGGGCGTCCGGAACAGGGCGGCCCCCGGCTGTCGAGGCCGCCCCCACGGACAGTCAGTTCCTCGGCCGCACAAGGGAGTTGAAAGAGCTCCGGGCGGACATCGGCCGCGCGGGGCTCAACACGCTCGCCGGCCGCAAGGCTCCCCACGCGCGCGTGCTGCTCATTGCGGGCCGGCCCGGCTTCGGCCGCACCGCGCTCGCCGAGGAACTCGTACGGCAGGTTACCGATGGTTACCCCGACGGGGTGCTCCGCGCGCGGCTGTCCGAGCCCGACGGCACCCGTGTCCCGGTCGAGCGCGCGGCACGGGAACTGCTCGGCGAACTGGGTCGGCCGGCCCCTGCCGGTGCCGACGAGGACGATCTCAGCGAGGCGTTGCGCGAGGCTCTGGCCGACCGCCGGGTGGTGCTGCTGCTGGACGACGCGGTGGACGCCGAGCAGGTCGACGCGCTGTTGCCGGACACCCCCGACTCCCTGGTCGTGGCGGTCTCCGAGGGGCCGCTGACAGGCATCTCCGACGTCCGCCCGTGCACCCTGGGCGGACTGGACACCAAGTCCGCGGTGGCGCTGCTGGAACGCTTCACCGGCTCGGTGCGCATCACCGTCGATCCGCGCTCCGCCGAAGGGCTCGCCGAGGTGTGCGCCGCCCAGCCCGCCGCGCTGCGCCTCGCCGGTGGCTGGCTGGCCGCCCGGCCCACGGCCGCCGTCTCCGACCTCGCCAAACAACTGCGCGCCGAAGACGGCGACAGCCCGGTGCTCGTCCGGATCCTCAAGTTGTCGTACGCCTCCCTGCCGGCGCCCGCCGCCCGGATACTGCGCCTCCTCGCGCTCGCCCCGGCCGGCCTGGTCGACCCGCACGTCGCCTCCGGGCTCGCCGGCTGCTCGGTCGGCGCGGCCCGCACCACGCTGGACGACTTCGTGGCTCTGGGCGTCCTGCACCGGCTCGACTCGCCCCTGCCGCAGTACGAGGTCCCCGGCTGCCTCCAGCCGCTGCTGTGGTCCCTCGCCGAGAGCCACGAACGCCCGGGTGAGCTGCAGCTGGCCCGGGCCCGGATGCTGGAGCGGACGGTACGGCTGCTGCAGTCCTGCCGGGCCATCACCGAGACCGACAGCCCGCTGGCTCGCGAGAAGCTCCTCGGGATGCCCAAGGCGCTGCGGTTCTCGAGCCCCCGGGCCGCCGAGGAGTGGCTGCGTGTCCGCCGGCCCGCGCTGCTCGCCGCGGCCCGGCTCGCGGTCGCCGACGGGGAGCTGGACACCCTGGCCCGGCGCCTGATGTCCCAGCTGGTGCGGGCCATGGTGGCGCATTTCGGTACGCAGGCCGCGGCCGCCGACCTGTACGACATCCACCGGCTCGTCCTGGACGTCGCCGAGCGCCGGAACCTGCCCCGCGAGCGGGCCGCCGCCCTGCTGAACCTCGGCGATCTGGACGCCCGGACCGGCCGTACGAAGGCGGCGCTGGCCCGCTATCGAGCCGCGCTCGACGCCGGACGGCGGGCGAACGACCCGTACGCGACCGGCCGCGCGATGGAATCCGTAGGCGGCGCCCACCAGGAGCTGGAGGACTACGAACGGGCCGCCGACTGGTACGGCAGGGCGCTCGCCCAGCGGCTCGCCCGGGACGAGCGCGAGGACGCCGCCCGGCTGTACGGCCGCATCGCCTCCGCGCACACCTACGCGGGCCGCTACGGGGAGGCGCTGCGGAACTGGAGCTCGGCGCTCACCGGCTACCGCAGACTCGGCGATGTGGGCGGTCAGGCAAGGGCGTTGAGCGAGATGGCGCGCGTCCAGGAGTACGCGGGGCGCCCCGAGGAGGCCCTGCGCACCTGTCAGGAGGCGGTGGAGTGGGCGCGGCGCGCCGACGACTCCCGGTTGCAGGCCGCGCTCCAGTTGCGGCTCGCCGACACCCTGGAACGGCTCGGTGACCCCGCGGCCGCCCGGCTGCACCGGGAAGCCGCCAGGCGTCTGCTCGGTCCGGAGTTTCCGGACACCGAGGCCGACGGGACCGGCGAAACCCATGAGATCGATGCGGAACACGACGCTAACGCCTGCGAAATCCGTAGCGCATCCGCGAAAGATTGATGCATTGAAAGGCTAGACAGCGGGGATACCTTCATTAGACTGGCTGCGCCGCCGCTTCTCCTGCGGTGTCTCCCGGTGCGTTCCCATGCATACGGGTATGTCCTGCATTGCGGGGGCATGTACCGCCTGTGTGCGCGCACCCCCACTCCCCTCCGAGTCAAGGACCGTGATCGACGTGAAGGTCGGCATCCCCCGCGAGGTCAAGAACAACGAGTTCCGAGTCGCGATCACCCCCGCCGGCGTGCACGAGCTCGTACGCCACGGCCACCAGGTCGTCATCGAGCAGGGCGCCGGCGTCGGCTCGTCGATCCCGGACGCCGAGTACGTCGCCGCCGGCGCCGAGATCCTGAAGACCGCCGACGAGGTGTGGGCCACCGCCGACCTGCTGCTCAAGGTCAAGGAGCCCATCGCCGAGGAGTACCACCGCCTCCGCAAGGACCAGACGCTCTTCACCTACCTGCACCTGGCCGCCTCCAAGGAGTGCACCGACGCCCTCATCGAGTCGGGCACGACCGCGATCGCGTACGAGACCGTCGAACTGCCGAGTCGCGCGCTCCCGCTGCTCGCCCCCATGTCCGAGGTCGCCGGCCGACTCGCGCCGCAGGTCGGCGCGTACCACCTGATGCGGGCCAACGGCGGCCGCGGTGTCCTGCCCGGTGGTGTCCCGGGTGTCGCGGCGGGCCGGGCCGTCGTCATCGGTGGCGGTGTGTCGGGCTGGAACGCCGCGCAGATCGCCATCGGCATGGGCTTCCACGTGACCCTGCTCGACAAGGACATCAACAAGCTCAAGGAAGCTGACAAGATCTTCGGCACCAGGATCCAGACCGTCGTCTCCAACGCCTTCGAGCTGGAGAAGGCCTGCGTGGAGGCCGACCTCGTCATCGGCGCGGTCCTCATCCCGGGCGCCAAGGCGCCGAAGCTGGTCACCAACGAGCTGGTGTCGCGCATGAAGCCCGGAAGTGTCCTTGTCGACATCGCGATCGACCAGGGTGGCTGCTTCGAGGACTCCCGACCCACCACGCACGCCGAACCCACCTTCCCGGTCCACGGCTCGGTCTTCTACTGCGTCGCCAACATGCCCGGCGCGGTGCCCAACACCTCCACCTACGCGCTGACCAACGCCACGCTGCCGTACATCGTCGAACTCGCCGACCACGGCTGGGCCGAGGCGCTGCGCCGCGACCCGGCGCTGGCCAAGGGGCTCAACACCCATGACGGCAAGGTGGTTTACCGCGAGGTCGCCGAGGCGCACGGCCTGGAGCATGTCGAGTTGGCGTCGCTCCTCGGCTGACCGGCGGTCGACAAAGCCGCACACCGACCGCGCAGGCGGTCGATAAAGCCGCACACCGACCGCGCAGGCCGTCGACCGACCGCTGACCGGCTGCTTTAAGTCACCTTTCGGTAAAAGGCGATACGTCAACACAGGTCGTCAACAGCACCTTCCCGGCCGGATCTTGCCCGACAAGGTCCGGCCGGATGTGTGTATGGTCACTTTGCGACACTCGCGCAACTCGCCTCGAACGTAACGCTTCGGATGTTTCACGCACCGGTGAAACCTGCTGTGCGACGGCCCTACGCCCTTGACAGCCGCATGTTTCATTGCCGACACATCGGGCCGGGTCCGGTGGATTGTGTTGCTGCGGACCGCCGACACGCCATAGAGTCGCCAACCGTCGGCATGGTGCCACGCTGACCTATCTAGAAGTTTCCTGGTCACCAAGGAGGTAAGACGACTTGTGAATGAGTCGACATTTACTCCCGGGGGTGGTCAACCAGGAATGCCTGCGCGGGTCTCGGGACCCACGGGGTTCGCGGCTGTCGGCTCCGTCGCAGTCCGCACCTTCGCAGCCCACCAGGGTCACCAGTCCTCAGGGGTGACTCAGCCAGCACACCAGAGCATGGATGGCCAACACGTGAACGCCATGGCCGGCGACGGAAGTGGCGGGGTCCACAACCACTTCGCCGACTACGACGAGCTGCCCGACGGGCACTTCTACGACCCCGACGCCGAGTACGAGCCCGATCCGGAGTACGCGGCCACGCTCGCGCCCGATGCGGCGCGTCAGCGACGCGAGCGCATCGGCCCTACCGGCCGACCGCTGCCGTACTTCCCGATCCCGGGTCCGCTGACCAGTCACGGTCCCGCGACGATCATCGCGATGTGCAACCAGAAGGGCGGCGTCGGCAAGACGACGTCGACCATCAACCTGGGCGCCGCGCTCGCGGAGTACGGCCGCCGGGTCCTGCTCGTCGACTTCGACCCGCAGGGCGCCCTCTCGGTCGGCCTCGGCGTGAACCCCATGGAGCTCGACCTCACGGTCTACAACCTGCTCATGGAGCGGGGCATGTCGGCCGACGAGGTCCTGCTGAAGACCGCGGTCCCCAACATGGACCTGCTGCCGAGCAACATCGACCTGTCTGCGGCCGAGGTCCAGCTCGTGAGCGAGGTCGCGCGTGAATCGACGTTGCAGCGCGCCCTGAAGCCGCTCATGGCGGACTACGACTACATCGTGATCGACTGCCAGCCGTCACTGGGTCTGCTGACCGTGAACGCGCTGACCGCCGCCCACAAGGTGATCGTGCCGCTGGAGTGCGAGTTCTTCGCCCTGCGCGGTGTCGCGCTGCTGACGGAGACCATCGAGAAGGTCCAGGAGCGGCTCAACCCCGAGCTGGAGCTCGACGGCATCCTCGCCACGATGTACGACTCGCGCACCGTCCACAGCCGTGAGGTCCTCGCGCGTGTCGTCGAGGCGTTCGACGACCACGTCTACCACACGGTCATCGGGCGCACGGTCCGCTTCCCGGAGACCACGGTCGCCGGTGAACCGATCACCACCTACGCCTCCAACTCCGTCGGTGCCGCCGCCTACCGCCAGCTCGCCAGGGAGGTGCTCGCCCGGTGTCACGCCGAGTGAGTCTGCCGGGGGCCGACGAACTCTTCCGTACGACAGGGGGAATGGCGCTTCAGCCGTCCACTCCCCGGCGGGGGGCCAACGGAGAAGCCCGGGTGCCCGCTCCCGCCGGGGACAGCGACGGGGCCGCCGCCGCGGAGGACGCGCCGCCGTCCGTGCCCGTACAGGGCGGTGACGGCGAGGGGTCCGAGCACGTGGCCGCGGACGCGGAGTCCGAGGCCGGGGATCAGCCGCGCAGCCGCTCCGCCGCCGCGGGGGCCGAGCGGGCGGCCGCCGCGCGCCGCCAGGGAGCCGCGCAGGAAGGTTCTGCCGCGGGAGCCGCCGCTGGTGCCGCACCACGCAAGCGGGGGCGGGCCGCCGGGCGCCGGCCCAGTGGGCGGGAGCGGCACGACGAGAAGATCACCGTGTACGTGTCCGCCGAGGAGCTCATGGATCTCGAGCACGCCCGGCTGGTGCTGCGCGGGGAACACGGGCTGGCCGTCGACCGCGGGCGGATCGTACGGGAGGCCGTCGCCGTGGTACTGGCCGACCTGGAGGCCCGGGGGGACGCGAGCATCCTCGTACGTCGGCTGCGCGGGCGGTAGGGGTAGCCTTCGGGGGCTATGACCTCGTACGACACCCCAGCCCCCGGCGGTTCGGCCGGTCGTCGGCGTGCGCTGGGGCGGGGGCCTGGGGCGGCGCACCCGGCTCCGCCGGTCGAGAGTGAGTCGCTGGCTGAGGAGAGTTCTGCGGCTGAGGCCGGTGGGGCGTTGTGCCCACCCGTTCCGCCCTGCGGAACGACTGCCCACAACGCTGCGGAAGCCGAAGACGCGCCCTCCGCTGTCGTTCCCGCAGAAGCAGAAGCAGAAGCAGAAGCAGAAGCAGAAGCAGAAGCAGAAGAAGCAGAAGCCGACGACGGGGTCTTCAAAGTTCGGCTCGCCAACTTCGAGGGGCCGTTCGATCTTCTCCTTCAGTTGATCTCGAAGCACAAGCTCGACGTCACCGAAGTCGCGCTGTCCAAGGTCACCGATGAGTTCATGGCGTACATCAGGGGGATGGGGCCGGACTGGGATCTGGATGAGACGACCGAGTTTCTGGTCGTCGCCGCCACGCTGCTCGATCTGAAGGCGGCCCGGCTGTTGCCCGCCGCCGAGGTCGAGGACGAGGCTGACCTCGCGTTGCTCGAGGCCCGGGATCTGCTGTTCGCGCGGTTGCTGCAGTACCGGGCGTACAAACAGATCGCGGACATCTTCAATCGGCGGCTGGACGACGAGGCCCGGCGCTACCCTCGTACCGTCGGGCTGGAGCCGCACCACGCGGAGCTGTTGCCCGAGGTGGTCATCAGCATCGGGGCGGAAGGATTCGCCAGGCTGGCGGTCAAGGCGATGCAGCCGAAGCCGAAGCCTCAGGTGTACGTCGATCACATCCACGCGCCCCTCGTCAGCGTGCAGGAACAGGCCGGGATCGTGGTGGCCCGGCTGCGGGAACTGGGGGAGGCGTCCTTCCGTGTGCTCGTCGAGGACACCGACGACACCCTCACCGTCGTCGCCCGTTTCCTCGCGTTGCTGGAGCTCTATCGGGAGAAGGCCGTGGCTCTCGACCAGGAGACCGCTCTCGGCGATCTGATCGTGCGGTGGACCGGTGGCGACGGGGGCGCGGAGCCCGTGGTCACGGACGAGTTCGACCGGCCGCCCGAACTGCCCAAGGAGGAGAAGAAGGCGTGAGCGAGGAGACCACCGAGGTGCCCGCGGGTCTGCGTACCGTCGCCGACCTCGACCTCAAGCCCGCCCTCGAGGCCGTCCTCATGGTCGTGGACGAGCCCGCGACCGAGGAGCATCTGAGCAAGGTCCTGGAGCGGCCCAAGCGGCAGATCGGCAAGGCGCTCAGGGAACTGGCCGATGAGTACGCGATCCAGGGGCGCGGTTTCGAGCTGCGGGTCATCGCCGGGGGCTGGCGGTTCTACACCCGGCCCGAGTACGCGGCCGCCGTCGAGCGGTTCGTGCTCGACGGGCAGCAGGCCCGGCTCACCCAGGCCGCGCTGGAGACGCTGGCCGTGGTCGCGTACCGGCAGCCGGTCAGCCGTAGCCGGGTCTCGGCCGTACGCGGGGTCAACTGCGACGGGGTCATGCGCACCCTCCTCCAGCGCGGGCTGGTCGAGGAGGCGGGCGCGGAACCCGAAACAGGTGCGATCCTGTACAGGACGACGAACTACTTCCTGGAGCGGATGGGCCTGCGCGGCCTGGACGAGCTCCCGGAGCTCGCGCCCTTCCTCCCCGAGGCGGAGGCGATCGAGGCCGAGACCCAGGAAGCCGTACCCTCGTTCGATCCGGATGCTCCGGACGCGGACGACGGTCCCACGTCGGCCATGACTGACACGACGACGACGGAACTTTGATGCGAAGCAGCGGCAGCGGTAGTGGCAAGAGCGGCGGGCGCGGTAACTATCGCGGTGCCGGCAACAACCGGGATCAGAAGCAGAGCGGCGGACAGGGGCGTCCCCGTAAGCCCCGTCCCGAGGAGCGCCGCTACGACGTGGGGCCCGGGGCGACGCAGGACGGGCCGAAGTCCGGGCGCGGTGCCTCCGCGCGCGGCGGTGCCAAGGGTGGCCCCAAGCAGTCCCAGCAGCCGCGAGGGCGCGGCCGTTCGGCTCCGGCGACCTCGCGCGAGTACGACGCGCGGGCGGAGGAGCGTAACCGGGAGCGGTACGCGGGCAAGAAGGACATCAAGCTGCCCAAGACCTTCCCGGGCGCCGAGCAGGAGGGCGAGCGGCTGCAGAAGGTGCTCGCGCGGGCCGGCTACGGCTCCCGGCGCGCCTGCGAGGAGCTGATCGAGCAGGCCCGTGTCGAGGTCAACGGCGAGATCGTCCTGGAGCAGGGCAAGCGCGTCGACCCGGAGAAGGACGAGGTCAAGGTCGACGGTCTGACCGTCGCCACGCAGTCGTACCAGTTCTTCTCCCTCAACAAGCCCGCCGGTGTCGTGTCGACCATGGAGGACCCCGAGGGCCGGCAGTGCCTCGGTGACTACGTCACCAACCGCGAGACCCGGCTCTTCCACGTGGGCCGCCTCGACACCGAGACCGAGGGCGTCATCCTGCTCACCAACCACGGCGAGCTGGCGCACCGGCTGACCCATCCCAAGTACGGCGTCAAGAAGACGTATGTGGCGCACATCGTGGGTCCGATCCCGCGTGACCTGGGCAAGAAGCTCAAGGACGGCATCCAGCTGGAGGACGGGTACGCGCGCGCGGACCACTTCCGGGTCGTCGAGCAGACCGGCAAGAACTACCTCGTCGAGGTCACCCTGCACGAGGGGCGCAAGCACATCGTGCGCCGGATGCTGGCCGAGGCCGGCTTCCCCGTCGACAAGCTCGTCCGCACCGCCTTCGGCCCGATCACCCTCGGCGACCAGAAGTCGGGCTGGCTGCGTCGCCTGTCGAACACCGAGGTCGGGATGCTGATGCAGGAGGTCGACCTCTAGAGCCTCCGCCACGTTCGAGCAGTGGGCCGACCCCGGCTTTGCCTTCGGGGCCGGCCCTTTGCCGTTCCCGGCCCCGCTCTTGGCGTTCCTTTCCCCGTAAAAGGGTTGTACCCCGGAGCCCACCCCCTTTATGGTCGTAGTGACTATTAGTCGTAGTGACTATTAGTCGGGGTGACTGTTAGTCGGGGTGACTGTTAAGGGGGTGGCGGACATGACCGCACCCGTCGGCGCATCGAACGGCAACGCGCCCGAGGGCTACGACAAGTACGCCTACGAACCCTTCGCCGTCACTGTCGACCTGGCCGTCTTCACCGTCCGCGCGGGCACCCTCCAGGTGCTGCTCGTCGAGCGCGGACAGGAGCCGTACGCGGGACGCTGGGCGCTGCCCGGCGGGTTCGTGCTGCCGGACGAGTCCGCGGAGGAGGCCGCCTGGCGCGAACTCGCGGAGGAGACCGGTGTCACGGACGTCCCCGGGCTCCACCTGGAGCAGCTGCGGACCTACAGCGAGCCGGGGCGGGACCCGAGGATGCGGGTCGTCACCGTGGCGTTCGCCGCGCTGTTCCCGGACGCGCCCGTTCCGCACGGCGGTGGTGACGCGGCCCAGGCCCAGTGGCTGCGGTTCAACGCCATCGGCCCGCTCGCCTTCGACCACGACCGCATCCTCGCCGACGCCCACGAACGCGTCGGCGCCAAGCTCGAGTACACCTGTCTCGCCACCTCCTTCTGTCCGCCCGAGTTCACCCTCGGCGAGCTCCAGCAGGTCTACGAGACCGTGTGGGGCACTCCGCTCGACCGGCCCAACTTCCGGCGCAAGGTGCTGGCCACGCCGGGCTTCGTCGAACAGGTGCCCGGCGCCGCCCGACTGACCGGCGGCCGCGGCAAGCCCGCCGCGCTGTACCGCGCGGGTGGGGCCACCGCCCTGCACCCGCCTCTGCTCCGACCCACCACGGAAGGACGGCCCTGATGACCATGACACTACGTACGAAGCGCTCCGCCACCGGATCCCTGCTCGGCCTCGCCCTCGGAGACGCCCTCGGCTTCCCCACGGAGTTCAACGACGTACCGTCGATCCTCGCCAAGTGCGGCCCCTGGCGGAGGATGGAGCTGCCGCGGCCGGCGATCGTCACCGACGACACCCAGATGACACTGGCGCTCGGGCACGGGCTGCGGACGGCCATGGACCGCGGGTCGCTCGGCCCCGAGGCCCTGGAGCGGGCCGTCCGCAAGGAGTTCGTCGAGTGGTCCCGCTCCCCGGAGAACAACCGTTCCCCCGGCGTCACCTGCATGGTCGCCTGCGGCCACCTCGAGTCGGAGCGCCGGCCCTGGCAGCTCGCCAGCCAGATGTACTCCAAGGGCTGCGGCGCCAATATGCGGGTCGCGCCCCTCGGCCTCATCGGCCCGCTCAGCGACGAACAGCGCGCGGGCGCCGCCCAGTTGCAGGCCGCCCTCACCCACGGCCACCCCACCGCGCTCGCCGCCGCCGACCTCACCGCGCACGCGATACGGCTGCTCGCCCAGGGCGCCGAACCGATGGGCCTGGTCGGCCTGCTGCGGTCGTACGCGTACGAGAACCGGGCCCGCTACCATGCGCGCTGGCTCGGCGACCTGTGGACCTACGGCGAGGACCCCTCGCCCGAGCAGTACATCTCCCACGGCTGGGACGAGTGCCTGGGGGCCCTGGACCGCCTCCAGCAGGCACTGCGACAGCCGTCGCCCGAGACGGATCCCTGCCTGGCCACCGGGGAGGGCTGGATCGCCGAGGAGGCCCTCGCCACCGGGCTGCTGTGCTTCCTGCTCTTCGTCGACGAACCCGTCACCGCGCTGCGCCGTGCCGCCTGCACCTCCGGTGACTCCGACTCCATCGCCTGCCTCACCGGTGCCTTCGCGGGCGCCTACCACGGCCCGGACGCCTGGCCCGTCGAGTGGGCCGACCGCATCGAATACCAGGGTGACCTCGTGTCGCTGGGAGCCCTCTGGGACGCTTGAGGGCTCCTCTGGGACGCTTGAGGGATGACGGACGCCCTCGACATCGACCTCACCCCGGTGGTCGCCGAACAGCCCGACCCCCTGCTGTTCGCGACCGTCTCCGGAGCCCACCTGTACGGCTTCCCCTCGCGTGACTCGGACGTCGACCTGCGCGGCGTGCACGTGCTGCCCACGGCCGAACTGGTCGGGCTGCGCGAGCCGGAGGAGACCCGGTCGAGGATGTGGGACCGGGACGGCGTCGAGATGGACCTCGTCACCCACGACCTGCGCAAGTTCGTACGGCTGATGCTGCGCCGCAACGGCTATGTGCTGGAGCAGCTGCTCTCCCCGCTCGTCGTGCACACCGGCGAGGCGCACCGCGAGCTCATCGCGCTCGCCCCCGGAGTCCTCACCCGCCACCATGCCCATCACTACCGGGGGTTCGCCATCACGCAGTGGCGGCTCTTCGAGAAGACCGGTGAACTCAAGCCGCTGCTCTACACGTTCCGGGTGCTGCTGACCGGCATCCATCTCATGCGCAGCGGCGAGGTTCAGGCCCATCTGCCCGGTCTGCTGCCGGAGATCGCCGAGGCCCCCGCGTATCTGCCGGAGCTGATCGCCGCGAAGGCGGAGCGGGAGCACGGCGCCGCCGACGTGGACCAGGAGCGGGTGGCGGAGGACGTGGAGCGGCTCCAGGGTGTGCTGGACGAGGAGCAGGCCCTGTCAGTGCTGCCGGAGAACACGTCCGCCCACGATGCCCTGCACGACTTCGTGGTCCGGGTCCGCCTCGACGGACCGAAGGGCTGAGGCGCGCCGGGTCCGGACGAGGAAGTCCTCGACCCGGGCCCGGTCCGGCTCCGGCGGCAGCGGGGAGCGGGCCGCGGCCTCCTCGGTCTCGGCCGCGAGGCGGGCCATCCAGGTCTCGACCCGGGCCCACGGCACCTCGCCGCGCTTCACCGCCAGCAGGGGCTCGCGCTGATCGCCGACGTCGACGGTGAGTTCGCCCGTGCGCAGCAGGTCACGGCAGCTCATCAGCAGACGGAGCAGGTGCATGGCGTGCTTCCAGCGCGGGGCGCCGTGGGTACGGACGTCGGCGTCCAGCTTCTTGCGCTGGCCGAGGGCGTAGCGGGCGAACGTCTCATGGGCCTGGCGGGACAGGAACGCCCCGCGCAGGGAGAGCAGTTCGCGGCCCGTGACGTCGACCTGCTCCACCAAGGGGGAGTGCAGGCACTCCAGGATGTTCGGGTTGGCGCGCAGCGCCAGCTCGCAGAAGCGCTCCAGCTCCCAGCTGAACTGCTCCTCGGCCGGCCCCTCCACATGCGTCGGCGGCTTCTCGAACCGCCAGAACAGCGGGGTGGGGGCCAGGAAGACACCCCGCCGGTCCGTGTCGCTGTCGTCCGTTGCCAGACCGAAGGCGCGCGAACCCATCACACAGGCGTAGATCGTGTGGTCGAGGACCAGGGCGTGCGGCTGCACGGGCTGCGGGGGCTGCATGCCCGGGAGCGTACGGGGTGGGCTCAGGCCAGCCGAATCGAATTTCCCGAGACCGTGATCTGCTCGGCGGGCAGCGGCGCGGTGGCGGGACCGTTCTCCACCGCGCCGTCGGTGATGCTGAACTTGCTGCCGTGGCACGCGCAGTTGATCGTGTCGTCCGAGACGCTGCTGACGATGCAGCCGCGGTGGGTGCAGACCGCCGAGAAGGCCTTGAAGTCGCCCTCCTCGGGCTGCGTCACGACGACCTTCCGGTCCTTGAAGATCGTGCCGCCGCCGACCGGGATGTCGGCCGTGCCGGCCAGCTCCTCGCCGGTGTCGCCGCCGGTGTCGCCGCCCTCGTCCCCATACTCGCCGCACCCCACGAGCAGCGCCGCCGTGGCCGCCGCCCCGGTCGCCAGAACCGTGCGCCGCGTCGAACCCATCGCCTTGTCCGCGGTGAAGCCGTACTCCTGGCTGCCGATGTCCAGTGTGCCGCGAACGCTCCCGCCGTTGAGCGTGCCGTTCAGCTCGGCGCCGTCCTTGCTCGTGAGCTTCATGCCGCCGTCGTCCTCGACGTCGCCCTTGAGCCAGGACTCCTTGTCGCGGCCGTCGCAGAAATACGCGACCGCCTTGCCGTCGCGCAGCGACACGGCGATCGCCGCCGAGTCGTCGTCGGTACGGCCCGCGTAGTCGGCGTTCGGCGGCGGGGCGGGCGTCGGGCTGGGCGACGGCGATGAGTGGAGCGTGTCCCTGTCGTCGCGTTGAGCGACAGCGTCACCAGGGCCGGCAGAAGTCCACCAGGAGCGTGAGAACCACCAGGAGCGTGAGAAGTGGTCCGGAGCGCTTCATACGAGCCTCCCCCGAGGCGTGGCGCGGACGGCCTCCCCCATGCAAGCGGACACGCGGGACGTCCGGAGGTGCACGGAGGCGTTTCACCCCAAGTGGCAGGACAGTGGCGTTCGCGTGACATTGTCAGGATCTGAGGCCGGATACCGAAGGCACCGGGGCGCGGGCGGGTGCGGGTCCGGGCGTCTCGGCAGACGGGCGCCGCGCACCCGCCCGACACCGGCTCACTAGGCTGGATGTGCAAAGCGTCGGGATGTACATCAGCGAGGAGCACAGCCGTGGCGGTACGAGCGGTCCGGGGCGCCGTCCAACTCGAGCGGGACGAGTCGGGGCACATGGACGAGCAGGTGGGCGAGCTGCTCACCGCGGTCCTGGAGCGCAACGGCCTCACGCCGGACGACCTGATCAGCATCTGGTTCACGGCCACCCCGGACCTGCACAGCGACTTCCCGGCCGCCGCCGCCCGCAAGCTCGGCATCGTCGACGTGCCGCTGATCTGCGCCCAGGAACTGGACATCGAGGGCGCGATGCCCCGGGTCGTACGGATCCTCGCGCACATCGAATCCGACAAGCCCCGCTCCGAGATCGCGCACGTCTACCTGGGCGCCGCGGCCGCACTCCGCAAGGACATCGCCCAGTGAGAACCGCACTCGTCATCGGCACGGGCCTGATCGGCACCTCCGCCGCCCTCGCCCTGGCTCAGCGCGGCGTGACCGTCCACCTCGTCGATCGCGACCCGGAGCAGGCCCGTACGGCGGCCGCGCTCGGCGCCGGCACCGACGAGGCACCCGAGGGCCCGGTGGACCTCGCGATCGTCGCCGCCCCGCCCGCGCATGTGGCCGGGGTGCTCGCCGACGCCATGCGCCGGGGCGTCGCGCGCGGCTACCTCGACGTCGCCTCCGTCAAGGGCGGCCCGCGCCGCGAGCTGGAGGAACTCGGCCTCGACCTGTCGGCGTACATCGGTACGCACCCGATGTCGGGCCGTGAGAAGTCCGGACCCCTGGCCGCCACCGCCGACCTCTTCGAGGGCCGCCCCTGGGTGCTCACCCCCACCCGGGACACCGACACCGAGGTCCTGAACCTGGCCCTGGAGCTGGTCTCGCACTGCCGGGCCGTACCGGTGGTCATGGACGCGGACGCCCACGACCGCGCCGTCGCCCTGGTCTCGCACATGCCGCACCTGGTCTCCAGCCTGGTCGCCGCGCGCCTGGAGCACGCCGAGGAGTCGGCCGTACGGCTGTGCGGGCAGGGCATCCGGGACGTGACCCGCGTCGCGGCCTCCGACCCGCGCATGTGGATCGACATCCTCTCCGCCAACCCCGGCCCGGTCGCCGACCTGCTCGCCGACGTCTCCGCCGACCTCGACGAGACCGTCCAGGCCCTGCGCGCCCTCCAGGCCTCCGACGAGGTCAAGCGCCGCGAGGGCGTCACCGGCATCGAGGACGTCCTGCGCCGGGGCAACGCCGGCCAGATCCGGGTCCCCGGCAAGCACGGGTCCGCTCCGCGGGTCTACGAGGTCGTGGCCGTCCTCATCGACGACCAGCCCGGCCAGCTGGCCCGCATCTTCGCGGACGCGGGGATGGCCGGCGTCAACATCGAGGACGTACGCATCGAGCACGCCACCGGGCAGCAGGCCGGTCTGGTGCAGTTGATGGTGGAGCCGAAGGCGGTGCCGGTGTTGACGGGGGCGTTGCGGGAGCGGGGTTGGGCGATTCGGCAGTAGTGCCGGGTGTCTGGGGCGGTCGGAGGCCGCCGCAGCCGTCCCGAAGCCCGGGAGGCGCCCTCGCGCCGAGCGGTGTGAGGGGGGCGTCGAGGATTGGTCGTGGGCATCGAGCACGCCACCGGGCAGCAGGCCGGTCTGGTGCAGTTGATGGTGGAGCCGAAGGCGGTGCCGGTGTTGACGGGGGCGTTGCGGGAGCGGGATTGGGCGATTCGGCAGTGACGGGGCGGGCCGTGCTGGAGAGGGGGTTTCTCGCCTCCGCCGCCCCTTCGACCCCGCTTCTGGGGGGGTGAGTCCCCAGGCCCCGCTTCGGCCTGAACGGCCTCGTCCTCAGACGCCGGACGGGCTGGATGGTGCGGCCGGACGAGTGACCGGCACCCAGTACCCTTGTCCGGGGCGCTTTCCGTCCCGCCTCACCCACCTCGGACCAGGAAAGGTGCTCCCCAGTGGAACGCGCCACAGTGATCGTTGCCATCGACGGCCCCTCCGGCACGGGCAAGTCGAGCACCTCGAAGGCCGTGGCCGCGCAGCTCGGGCTGAGCTATCTGGACACGGGTGCCCAGTACCGGGCGATCACGTGGTGGATGGTCAACAACGGCATCGACATAGAGGACCCCTCGGCGATCGCCGCCGTGGCCGGGAAGCCGGAGATCGTCTCCGGGACCGACCCGTCCGCGCCGACCATCACCGTTGACGGCACGGATGTCGCCGGGCCGATCCGCACCCAGGAGGTCACCTCCAAGGTCAGCGCGGTGAGTGCCGTACCGGAGGTGCGGGCGCGGATCACCGAGCTCCAGCGCTCCATCGCCTCGGGCTCCGAGAACGGCATCGTCGTCGAGGGCCGCGACATCGGGACGACCGTGCTGCCGGACGCGGACCTGAAGATCTTCCTCACCGCCTCCCCGGAGGCCCGCGCCGCCCGCCGCAACAACGAGCTGAAGGGCGCCGACGTCCACGCGACCCGCGAGGCCCTGCTCAAGCGGGACGCGGCCGACTCCAGCCGCAAGGCCTCGCCGCTCGCCAAGGCGGACGACGCGGTCGAGGTGGACACCTCGGACCTCACCCTCCAGCAGGTCATCGAGTGCGTGGTCACGCTCATCGAGGAGAAGCGGGCGGCGAAGTGAGTGAGACCTCTTCGGTCCAGGCTCCTTCGGCACGGGGTGCCGAGGTGGGCCGGCGTATCGGCGTCGGCCTGATGTACGGCCTGTGGAAGCCGCGTGTCCTGGGCGCCTGGAAGGTCCCCGCGACCGGCCCGGTGATCCTCGCCGTCAACCACTCCCACGTCATCGACGGCCCGATGGTCATCGGCGTGGCGCCCCGGCCGTCGCACTTCCTGGTCAAGAAGGAGGCGTTCGTCGGTCCGCTCGACTCCTTCATGCGCGCCACGGGCCAGGTGAAGGTGGACCGCTCGACCGCCGACCGCACCGCCATCACCCAGGCGCTGGCCGTCCTGCACAACGGCGGTGTGCTGGGCATCTTCCCGGAGGGCACCCGGGGCGAGGGCGACTTCGCCTCACTGCGTGCCGGGCTCGCGTACTTCGCGGTACGCGGCAACGCACCGATCGTCCCGGTCGCCGTACTGGGAAGTTCCGACCGGCGCGGCCGGTTGATAAAGGGGCTGCCCCCGCTGCGCTCCCGCGTCGACGTCGTCTTCGGTGACCCGTTCGAGGCGGGCGACGGCAGCGGACGACGTACGCGCAAGGCCCTCGACGAGGCGACCGAGCGCATCCAGAAGCACCTTGGCGCACACCTGGAAAACGCCAGGCGGCTCACCGGCCGCACGTAAAACGCTGGGCGTCCGAACGGGCGCCGGGCGACACTGAGTAGTGGATCAGCCGGACGAGAAGCCGGGTGCTCCACCGATCACCACGATGAACGACAGAGGTACGGACTTCATGAACGACCAGTTTCCCTCCGAGCACGAGCACGGAGAGCTTGGCGACGCCGAGTACGCGGAGTTCATGGAGCTCGCCGCGGAAGAGGGCTTCGACCTCGAGGACGTCGAGGGCGCGATCGAGGAGGCGGGCCACGGCCCGCTGCCCGTCCTCGCCGTCGTCGGCCGCCCGAACGTCGGCAAGTCGACGCTCGTGAACCGCATCATCGGCCGCCGCGAGGCGGTCGTCGAGGACAAGCCCGGCGTCACCCGCGACCGCGTCACCTACGAGGCCGAGTGGGCGGGCCGCCGCTTCAAGGTCGTCGACACCGGCGGCTGGGAGCAGGACGTCCTCGGCATCGACGCCTCCGTCGCCGCCCAGGCCGAGTACGCCATCGAGGCCGCCGACGCCGTCGTGTTCGTCGTCGACGCCAAGGTCGGCGCCACCGACACCGACGAGGCCGTCGTACGACTGCTGCGCAAGGCCGGCAAGCCCGTGGTGCTGTGCGCCAACAAGGTCGACGGGCCGAGCGGCGAGGCCGACGCGTCCTACCTGTGGTCCCTGGGCCTCGGCGAGCCGCACCCCGTCTCGGCGCTGCACGGCCGCGGCACCGGCGACATGTTGGACGCCGTTCTGGAGGCCCTCCCCGAGGCCCCCGAGCAGACCTTCGGCACGGCGGTCGGCGGTCCGCGCCGCATCGCCCTCATCGGCCGCCCGAACGTCGGCAAGTCCTCCCTCCTCAACAAGGTGGCGGGCGAGGAACGCGTCGTCGTCAACGAGATCGCGGGCACCACCCGTGACCCGGTCGACGAGCTGATCGAACTGGGCGGCGTCACCTGGAAGTTCGTCGACACGGCGGGCATCCGCAAGCGCGTCCACCTCCAGCAGGGAGCCGACTACTACGCCTCGCTGCGCACGGCCGCCGCCGTCGAGAAGGCCGAGGTCGCGGTCATCCTCATCGACGCCTCCGAGTCGATCTCGGTGCAGGACCAGCGCATCGTGACGATGGCCGTCGAGGCCGGCCGGGCGATGGTCATCGCGTACAACAAGTGGGACACGCTCGACGAGGAGCGCCGCTACTACCTGGAGCGGGAGATCGAGACCGAGTTCGGCCAGGTCGCCTGGGCGCCCCGGGTCAATGTCTCGGCGCGTACCGGCCGGCACATGGAGAAGCTGGTCCCCGCGATCGAGACGGCTCTCGCCGGCTGGGAGACCCGTGTCCCGACGGGCCGCCTGAACGCCTTCCTCGGCGAGCTGGTCTCCGCCCACCCGCACCCGATCCGGGGCGGCAAGCAGCCCCGTATCCTCTTCGGCACCCAGGCCGGCACCAAGCCCCCGCGCTTCGTGCTCTTCGCCTCCGGCTTCATCGAGGCGGGCTACCGCCGCTTCATCGAGCGCCGTCTGCGCGAGGAGTTCGGCTTCGAGGGGACGCCGATCCATATCTCGGTGAGGGTGCGCGAGAAGCGCGGCAAGAAGAAGTAGCGCGAACGAAGAGGCGGCCATCCCGGTTTCCGGGTGGCCGCCTCTTCGTGTGCCCGCTTCAAAGACCCCGGCGCGGGTTCGGTGTCAGCGGGGACGGGATGTGGTGCATCCCCGTGTGCCCGGTGGGGATCCGCCCGACCGGCTGCCACCCGGTGGTCGTCGTGGCCGTGGTGCCGGACTGGGACTCGCGCTGGGTGGCGAGGTGCCCCGCCGCGTGCCGGGCGCTGTACGAGCCCGTTCCGCGACCGCCCGAACCGTGGCTGAGGTTCCCGAAACCCGTGAAGCCCAGCTCCTCCTCACCGTTCCGGTCGCCCGGCAGGGCCCGGTAGTTCCGGACCCACTCGGCGTAGAGCGTGTCGTAGATCGGCGTGGCCGATGGGCCGCCCGAAGGATCCTGAGTCGGCCGCATGGAGGAGAGCGACTGGTAGGACTGGCGGCGGGGAACGTCATATGCGTGCACGTCTCTGCCAACGACCCCACGGCCCAACGGATGCGCTGGGTACACCATTCAGCCTCCGGTCGCCTTGAAGGGGCGCGGGGAGCTGTGCGATGTGAGGAACTCAGGTGCCGGCCAGCGGCAACGTAGCCGCGACCAACTTGCCGGAGGCGGCCGCCTTGTCGAGCGCCTCCCGCAGCAGATCCTCCCGCGGCTGCCGCCCGATCGACCCCACCGGCGCCGCGAACATCAACACCTGCTGGTGCTTGTTCGCGGCCGCCCGCCAACTGTCGGCGACCTGAAGCGCCTGATGCGCCTGCCACCAGGCGACCGGCGACCCACCGGAGGTACCCGGCTGCAGGATGGCGTGCAGCTGGCCCATGGCGAGCAGGACGGACCAGCCGTGCAGCACGGGCGGTACGGAGTCGATCTGGGGCAGCGGCATGAAGCCCTGCTCGATGAGCAGCGGCAGGAAGTCGTCACCGGCGCCGGTCGTGCCCGGCCGTGCGATCGGCGCGGTCGGCTCCACGACGAGCGCGGGGTGCAACTCGCCGCTGAGTAGGATCAGTCCGCTGGTGACACCGAGCACGGCCTGCTCGGGTGCGGCCTGGACCGGGGTGTCGCCGGCGATGGAACGGGCGGCGCCCTGCAGTTGCTCCTCGGTGACCTGGACGACCTGGGAGGGCAGACAGGTGGCGTGGGCGAAGGCGAGCACGGCTGTCTCGTCGCCGACGAACAGGACGGTGCTGGTGCGCTCCTGCTCGGAGTCGCCGGGGGTGCGGCACGACGTGCAGTCGTAGCCGCCGGGGGCGTTCTCTCCGGCGAGCAGCCGGTCGGCTTCTTCGTTGCCGATCTCGGCGCGTACCTCGTCGCTGACCTCGAGCATGCGCGGCACGGGTGGCTCCTCGGGATGCGGTGCGTGTCGGAGCCGGGTGGCTCCCGGCCCATGAGCGCGGAGGTTCCGGCTCATAAAAAGGACAACGGCGATCTGTGGCCGGGGTCACGCCCGGCGAGCAAGGGAATCGAACCAACCGACGCACAGGGTGAGTCCGTACGCGGAATCAGTTACTCCGTGCCAACTTCTCGGATTTCCGAGGAAGTTGGACCGGTGAGGTGGGTCACAGATTGTCCGGGCGCCTGGTCGACAAATCCCGAAATCAGGGAATGAAGTGGGTGGCCGGAAATGGTCGCTACTTCTGGTAACGGCGAACTGGCCTCGAACGACAAGCGATTGGTTGCTGACGGCCAGTCAAGCTCCATAGATTCCCAGCCGTGTGCAACGAGCACCGCTCGGGTACGTCCGCCGGCCGCACCACAGCCAGCTCAAGCACCACTGCCGACGGACGGGGCCGAGCGCGTCACCCGCGTCCTGTGCGACGGGAGTCGCGCCCCGCCCTGGGGGACCCCGAGTCCTTCGAGAGGGAAACGCATGTTCGCATGTGCCGAAAACGCACGCGAGAACATTCGCAAGACGCAGGGCGCCCGCAGGACGCAAGACGTCCGAAGGATGCGTACGACGGCGGTCCTCGCCGGGGCGGCGCTGCTCGCCCCGCTCGGACTACTGACCGTCACCGGCAACGCCGCGGCCGCCGACAGCGGAGTGTGGGACCGCATCGCCAAGTGCGAGAGCGGCGGCGACTGGCACATCAACACCGGCAACGGCTACTACGGCGGCCTCCAGTTCGCCGCCTCCACCTGGCGCGCCTACGGCGGCACGGCCTACGCGGCCACCGCCGACAAGGCCTCCAAGTCCCAGCAGATCGCGATCGCCACGAAAGTCCAGCGCGGCCAGGGCTGGGGCGCGTGGCCCGTGTGCGCCGCGCGCGCCGGAGCGTACGGCAGCGCACCGGCCGCGCCCGCCACCGACTCGGGGTCCGGCAAGTCCACCGAGTCCACCAGGTCGGCTCCGTCGCGTTCCACCGGCCACCCGGACCGCAGTTCGTCCCGCGGCGACTACACCGTCCGCCAGGGCGACACACTGAGCGGCATCGCCGCCCGCCGCGGGACCACGTGGCGGCAGGTCTACGCCGCCAACAGGGCCGTCATCGGCGCTGATCCCCACATGATCGTGCCCGGGCAGCGACTCGACCTCTGAGCGCTCCTCCGACGCCCGGGCCAGGGGGTGTGGTGAGAGTCCCGCACAGCACCCACGGCGCCCGGCAGGCACCCTCGCCGCACCGGCCAAACGCCCAAGTAGCTTGTCGCCCACTCTCGGCTTCGCTCGAGCGGGGGCCCCATCGAGGGCCTTCGTCCGGCACGCCGAGGGCACGCACCGGCTGTGACGCCAGCCGCTGCCGCGGCGGGCGCGGGCACCGCACAGGACTCTCACCACACCCCCTGGGTCCCACCCGGCTCCCCGACCGGGTGGGACCCGCGTCCGTCATCCGGACCTCACGGCAGCTCGGCCGCCTCGCCACTGAACGCCACCGTCCCGCGCCGGAGTTCGTACACGAGCGCCGACGCCCCGCGCAGCCCCGGTGGCAGGCGCTGTTCGGCGACGACCACGCAGGCGTCGAGTCCCCTCAGTAGTTCGTACGTGCGGGCCGCGACCATCGGCGACATGCCCTGGGTGGGCTCGTCGACGAGCACGACACGCGCGCGTGCAGGCAGGGCGCGAGACAGCGCGAGCATGCGCTGCTCGCCGCCGGAGAGGGTGCCGGCGCGGCGGGGGAGGAGCGGTTCGAGCGGTGGATAGGCGTCCAGGGCGTACGAGAAGTCCGGCGCGGTGAGTTCGAGGTTCTCGCGCACGGTGAGCGAGCCGAAGACGGCCCGCCGTTCGGGGACGAGGACGAGGCCACGCCGGGCCCGCTCGTACGCGGGCACCCGGGTGACGTCGGTCCCGTCCCACACCACGGCCCCGCCGGAGAGCGGCACCGTGCCGGCGAGGGCGCGCAGCGCGGTCGTACGGCCGGAGCCGTTGCGGCCCAGCAGAACGGTCAGGCCGGGGCCCGGCGCGGCGAGAGTGACGCCGTGCAGGGCCTCCAGAGGTCCGTAGCGGACGCGGGCGTGCCGGAGGGAGACGAGGGTCATCATTCGACCGCCGTGTCGCGCGGGTCGAGCGTGCGCAGAACTTGGTCGGCGGGGCCGGAGGTGACGATCCGGCCCGCCGTCATGACGTGCACGACGTCCGCGAGGTCCGCGACGAGGTCGAGGTCGTGCTCGACGACCAGCAGGGCCGTCCCGTCCGCCGCGAGGGCACGCAACACGCGGGCGAGGGCGGCCACTTCACCCGTGTCGAGCCCGGCGGAGGGCTCGTCGAGCAGCAACACGCGCGGACTCCCGGCGAACGCCCGCGCCAGCTCGACCCGTCGCAGCGTCCCGGTCGGCAGCCCGGCCGCGGGCGACGCCCGCATCGGCCCGTCGAGCCCGAACAACCGCAGTGCCCGCTCGGTGGCCCCGGGGTCGGCGACCCACCCCTGTTCAGCGCCCACCCGAACATTTTCGGCCACGGTCAATGAGGGGAAAACGGCCAGCTGTTGAAACGTCCGCGCGACACCGAGCCGGGTACGGGCATGCGCGGACAGCCGCGTGACATCCCGCTCCCCGAGGCGGACCGACCCCTGATCGGGCCGCAGCGTCCCGGCCAGACAGTGGAACAGTGTGCTCTTCCCGGCCCCGTTGGGCCCCACGACCGCGCTGACCCGGCCCGGGAGGACGTCGACATCAACACCGTCGAGAGCGGTGAAACCGCCGTAGGCGACGCGGAGCCGGCGCGCGCGGAGGGTGTGCGGGGGAGGGGGAGGGGGAGGGGGAGGGGGAGAAGAAAGTGAGGGAAACAGTCCCCTGCTTCGACCGCTGTACTGCGCCGTGCCCGGCGAACCGTCGTTCTGGTCGGCGTGTTCCATCGGCTCCAGCGGTCCTGGGGCACCGGATGCGGGGCGCGGCGGCTCCGCACCCGCGCCCGCCGCGGCTTCCCGTGCCCGGAGCCTGCCGCGTACCCCCGCCCCCAGCGGCGTCAACACCCCGCGGCGCCCCGACCGCAGCCGTACGACCGCCGCGCGTACCGTCTCGTACGGTCCGGCGGGGAAGCGGCCCACCAGTAGTGCCAGGACGCCGATCAGCGCGGCTGCCACGCCGCCCCTGGCGCCCGCGTCCAGGCCCACCAGCAGGGCGGCCGCGGCGAGGGCGCCCAGTGTGTTGTCGGCGCCCAGGACGACGATCGCGGCGAACCAGAGGAGGCCGCGGACGGGGTCGTAGGCGGCGGGGTCGAAGGCGCGGACGCCCATGGCGAGCATGCCGCCGCCGAGGGCGGCCAGGGCGGCGCCCGCGACGAAGGCCGTCAGCTTGAGGGAGGGGACGGGTACGCCTGCCGCGGAGGCCCCCGACTCGTGGTCCCGCATGGCCGCCAGGGCCCGGCCGGTGCGGCCCCGGCGGAGCAGGCCGGTGGCCGTCAGCGCGCATGCCAGCAACCCCAACTCCAGGACGTAGTACGCGCGGTCGCCGGCGAAGCCCGCCGGGCGGGACAGCGTGAGACCGGACGTCGCGTACGGCTGGGCGAAGACGAAGCGGCTCACCCCGACACCCACCGCGAACGTGGCCAGGGCCAGCGCCAGGCCGTGGCGGCTGATCGCGGGCCAGCCCGTCAGCAGGCCAAGGGGAGCCACGAGCAGTACGGCCGCCAGGAGCGCGGTCAGTTCGGGCAGCGCCGGCAGGAACGGGAAACGGCCGGCCGCCAGCAGCGCCGTGAACAGCGCGCCCAGGCCCGCGTACGCCGCCTGGCCGAGGGAGATCTGGCCGCCCCGGCCCGTCACCACGACCAGGGACAACAGGATCACGCCCAGGGCCGGGACCTGGACGGACGTGTGCAGGTCCCGGCCCGCGAAGCCGAGCGGGATCAGAAACAGGATCACCGCCACGGTCCAGGCACCCGCCGGCGTCTCGGCCCGCGCGGTCGCCGTACGCGGCAGGGCGTCCCGTGTGCCGACGCCGGGCAGGACCAGGGCCGCGATCAGCAGCGCCACCACGAAGAGGTTGGCGCCCACGGCCTGGACCAACGGCTCCGCCCAGCCCGAGGGGTGCAGCCTGGTCAGCTGGCTCTGGGCGACGCCGATGCCCAGCGCCACCACCACGGCCACCGGCAGGCTGCGCATCCGGGCGGCGACCGCCACGGCGACCACCTCCATCACGAGCAGCGGCATGCCGTACGGGTCGAGGCGCACGTAAGGGGCCAGCAGTACGCCGGTCAGGCCCGCCGTGAACGAGCCGAACGCCCAGCCCGCGGCGGCGACCCGGTCGGCGTCGATGCCGCCGAGGACGGCGAGGGATCTGTCGTCCACGACAGCTCGTAGTTCGCGCCCGAAGCGGGTCCACCGCGTGACCGCGCCCACGGCCGCCGCGATGGCCACGGCCACCGCGAGCTGCCCCCAAGGGTCCGCCGCCACCAGCGTCGGCGCGTCCGCCCGCGCCCCCTGGCCCCACAGCAGCGCGGCCCCGCCGACGAGGAGGACGAAGACGCCGAGGGAGGCCACGAGGGTCTGCGCCGGGTCGCCGCCCAGCACGGCGAGCGGGCGGAAGACGAAGCGTTCCAGGACCAGTCCGATCGCGGGGGCCACCACCAGCAGGGTCACGGCGGCACCGAACCAGAGCGGCCGGCCCCACTCCACGGTGAACTGGCGCAGCAGATACGCGCACACCATCGCGATCGCCCCGTGCGCGAAGTTGAGCACACCGGTGGCCCGGTACGTCACGATCAGGCCGATTCCGGTGAGGGCCGCCGCGCTGCCGACAGACAGCCCGGCCAGCGTGAGGTCGTACGTCAGCGACGCCATCAGCCCTCCTCGGGCTCACCGGAGCCCGAGGCAGGCGCCTCACAGACGGGGCACGGCCGCAGCTCCCCGCTCGCCAGCACCCGGGAGTCCACCGGCACCGCCTCCGCCTTGCCGGCCACCAACGGGCAGTCCGCGCGGTGCCAGAGGGTGCCGCCGGGCACCATCAGCAGCTTGCCGCTGGTGGCGAGCGGCGCGGCCGCCGCCTGCCCGGACTCGTCGGCGCCGGCGGGCTCGGTGGCGACCAGCAGGCCGTACAACTCCTCGACACGCGTGGCGGCCAGGGCGTTCCTGCCCTGGGTGAGGAGGACCGCGCCCGCGATGATCAGGGCGGCGCCGGGGATCGTGCAGGAGGCCAGGTACGGCAGTTGCCGTTCCGCGAAACGCTCGCCGGAGATGCCGTACCAGCCGACGACACACAGCACGGCGCCGCCGGCGAGCGCGGCCCAGCCGGCCCAGAGGACGGGGTGCACGGTCCGCAGTCGGGTTGTCCGCATCCGGGGCTCCCACACGTCGTGTGTCTGTGCATGCCGGCCGTTGGCTTGCACTATGCCTTCTGGAAGCTGACCCTGAAAGAACCGGGCGCCTACCGCCCGGACCGACACCCGGTGGTGAGCCAGATGGTTCTCGGGAGCGACCTCAGGCGGGCGAACGAACGGCGGGCGGACGAACGGCGGGGCCGCGGCCCTGGGGCGTGTCGCGAAAGTCCCGCCTGCCTGCCGACGCCTGGCACGCTCCCCCACTCTCGGCTTCGCTCGAGCGGGAGGGGCCCTCACCGCCGCACCGGGCGAAAGCCCAAGTACATCCGGTCCATCTACGGGGCCTTCCGCCCGGCACGCCGAGAGCACGCTCCCCCACTCTCGGCTTCGCTCGAGCGGGGGGACCCCCATGACGCCGCTCGGCCCGCCCTTCGGGCGGACGACGGGACTTTCGCGACACGCCCCAGGACACGAGGACGGGGCACGGCACTGGCCGCCGCCCTGCTTCTCCTCCTCGCCCCGGCCCTCGCGGCATGCGGCGACGACAACGGCGGCGGTGGCGGCGGCACGACGCCCCCCACCCCGTCGATCGAGCGGACGACGGGCGAGCCGGCCGAGGAGAGCCCGAGCGGGCCCGCGGACACGGCGGCGGCCGAGAAGGAGATCAGGGAGAACTGGCGGAAGTTCTTCGACCCGAAGACCTCCACCGAGGACAAGCAGGCCGTTCTGGAGAACGGTGAGCTGATGGGCCCGGTTTTGGCGGCGTTCAGCGGCGACGAGCGCGGCGGACAGGTACAGGCCGAGGTCGAGAAGGTCGAGTTCACCTCACCGACCGAGGCGAACGTGACGTACACACTGCTCCTGGAGGGCGCCACCGCCCTGCCCGACGCGGCGGGGACGGCCGTCGAGGAGGACGGCACCTGGAAGGTCTCCGTCAAGACGCTGTGCGGGCTGGTCGCGCTGAGCGGCAATGAGTCACCGCTTCCGGGCTGCTGAGGCCGGCGCCGCCCCGCGGGCCAAGGCTGTCGCCGCAGGCCTGTTGCTCCTCCTGGCCACGGCCTGCGGCAGCCGGCTCCCGGAGAGCGACTTCGAGCGCCGCGAAACCCCCACCGCCCCGCAGAGCCGTGAGCCGCTGCGGGTCGGCATCATCACCAGCGTCACCAGCCCGGTCGGCGGTGCCGCGTTCACCGGGCCGCGCGACGGGGCGAAGGCCTACTTCGACGCCCTCAACGCGCGCGGGGGCATCGACGGCCGCGAGGTCGAGGTCCGCGAGTGCGACGACGGCGGCAGCGGCGTCGGCAACAACGAGTGCGTGCACAAGCTGGTCGAGGAGGACGAGGTCGTCGCCCTCGTCGCCACCACCGCCCTCGACTACGCGGGCGCCTCACGCGTCGCCCACGCGCGCGTGCCCGACATCGGCGGCCAGCCCATCGGCCCGGCGTACGACACCTACCCGCACCTCTACAGCATCTACGGCAGCCTCGCGCCCCGGAACGGTACGACCGGCTGGGACGAAAAGCAGTACGGCGGCACCGAGGTCTACCGCTACTTCAAGCGCGAGCACGGGGCGCGTACGGCCGCCGTGGTGGCGTACAACCAGTCCGCGTCGGCCGCGTACGCCCGTCTGGTCGTCCAGGGGCTGAAGGCCGAGGGGTACGAGGTGGTCACCGAGCAGGTCGACTTCGCGCTGCCCAACTTCCGCGCGGCCGCCGCCGACATCAAGGAACAGGGCGCCGACCTGGTCTTCGACGCCATCGACAGCCATGGCAACGCCCGGCTCTGCCAGGCGATGGACGAGGTCGGCGCCGAGGTGACCGCCAAGGTCACCAACGTGCAGAACTGGACCTCCGCGGTCGCCGAGGACTACAAGGACGCCCCGCGCTGCCGCAACGCCCTGTGGGCCACCGGCTCCAGCCGCAACCACGCGGACACCGGCGACGAGGCCGTACGGGAGTTCCGGGACGCGACGAAGGACCTGAAGACGCACTCCCAGTGGCAGTTGGAGGGCTGGGCGGCCGCCATGTGGTTCACGGACGCGGCGCGATCCTGCGCCGGCACCGAAGACGGTGTCACGCGCGCGTGCGTCGACCGGTTCATGAACCGGGACGAGCCCTACACCGCCGACGGACTGCTCGTCCCCGTCCGCTTCGAACGGCTCGCCGAACCCCCGAAGACCCGCAGAACGTGTCTGTCGGTGGCCCGCTGGCAGGACGAGAAGGGATGGGTGAGCCAGGGGGACATGAACGACAACTGCTTCCACGTACCGCAGCTTCCCTACCGGCCCTGAGGCGCTTCGAGGCGGAACGGTTCCCTCGTCCGGCTACCGATCGGGCAACTGTTGCAGAACAAGTTGATGATGAAGCCCAACCATTCCCCCGAATTCCGGGTCTGACCATCCAGCGGTGAACCAGAACCGCTTGTTGACGGACCATCAGGGAAACCAGGGAAGACAGGGAGTTCGGGGGACGCATGCACATCTCTTTCCTCATACACAACGCGTACGGGATCGGGGGGACGATCCGCACGACGTACAACCTTGCGAACACCCTGGCCGAACAGCACGACGTCGAGATCGTCTCCGTCTTCCGCCACCGCGACGAGCCCGTCTTCTCCGTCGACCCGAAGGTACGGCTGCGCGCCCTCGTCGACATACGGGAGGGCGGCGCCGACAAGGACCACGCCGACCTGCAGCGCCCCGCCAAGGTCTTCCCGCGTGCCGAGGGCCGTTACGAGCAGTACAGCGCCCTGACCGACCGGCGCATCGCCGAGCACCTCGCCGCGGTCGACGCCGACGTCCTGGTCGGCACCCGGCCCGGGCTGAACGTGCACATGGCCCGGCAGACCCGCCGCGGCCCGATCCGCGTCGGCCAGGAGCACCTCACGCTCGACAGCCACTCCCCGGCCCTGCGCGCCACCCTGCGCGGCGTGTACCCGCGGCTCGACGCGCTCACCACCACCACCGAGGCCGACGCCCGCTCGTACGGCTCGAAGATGCGGCTGCCCGGCGTCCGCCTGCAGGCCGTGCCCAACCCGGTGCCCGCGCCGGGCATCGACCCGGCCGAGGGGACCGGCAAGTGGGTCGTGGCCGCCGGCCGGCTCGCGCCGGTCAAGCGCTACGACCTGCTCGTCAAGGCCTTCGACAAGGTGCGGGAAGAGCGGCCCGACTGGCGTCTGCGCATCTACGGCGGCGGCAAGCAGAAGGACAAACTGCGCGCCCTCATCGACAAGTTGGGCCTCTACAACCACGTCTACCTGATGGGTCCCGCCAACCCGATCGAGCCCGAGTGGGCCAAGGGCTCCATCGCCGCCGTCACCTCCAGCATGGAGTCGTTCGGCATGACGATCGTCGAGGCCATGCGCTGCGGCCTTCCGGTGGTCTCCACCAACTGCCCGCACGGCCCCGGCGAGATCATCGACGACGGCGTCGACGGCCGCCTGGTCAAGGTCGGCAGCGTCAAGGCCATCGCCGGCGGTCTCCTCGAGCTCATCAACGACGACGACAAGCGGCAGCGGATGGCGGCCGCCGCGCTCAAGGACTCCGAGCGCTTCGACCCGACCCGCATCGCCGAACGCTACGAGACGCTCTTCTCCGACCTGATCGCCCGTGGCGGCGCCTCACCGGTGGGCCGTATGCGCGGCTCGCTCCACCGGACCCGGGGCGCGCTCCTCGGCGGCGCGTATGCCGTTCGGGACGCCGGACGTTCCGTCTTCAAGAAGGGGCGCACCGCATCATGACGCTGGCTCAGCAGCAGCCCACGCACCGCAACGACGGGGAGGACAGGGCGACGGCCCCGCGCGCCGACTGTGTCGCCGACTCCACGGGCGGCCTGACCTTCGACATCGCCGACCGCGGCGAGTCCGGCCCCGCCCATCTGCTCCTTTACCTCCGGGGCACCGAGGACGAGGTGCGCCTGCCGCTCACCCCGGTCGCGGGCGGCCGGTTGCGGGCCGCGCTGCCCGTTGGCGTGGACCTCCCCGAGGGCCGCTGGGACGCCTACCTCCAGGTGGCGGGCGGTGAACCCCGCCGGCTCGCCCCCGGCCTCAACGACCTGCGTTCCCTCGTCGACCGCACGCCCACGCCCTCCGCCGACCGCGTCGCCGTCCGTATCCCGTACAGCACCAAGTACGGCAACCTCTCCGTCCGCGGCTGGGAGCGTTCCCCGCACGCCGAGGCCGGCGAACTCCACATCGGCACCGACGAGCTGACCGTGACCGCCAGGGCGTACGGCTGTGAGCCGGCCCCGGACGCGTACGCCGAACTCACCGACCGGGCGGAGAACGTCCCCCTCGTACGGGCCGAACTCACCTCGGAGGAGGGCACCTTCCGCTTCACGGTGTCCTACGGCGCCCTGCGGCCCGGCACCTGGGATCTGTGGCTGCGCCCGGAGGGGGAGGCGGGGCCGCGCGTGCGGATCGCGCGGTTGCTGGACGACGTCGTCGACAAGAACCCGGTCTTCGTCTATCCGACGGTCCGCGTCGAGACGGAGCACGGCCCCGTGACGGCCCAGCCCCACTACACGGGCGACAACGACCTGTCCGTCACGGTCACCGCGGTGGGCTGAGGAAGGCAGGGCGGTTGGGGACATTCCCGGTCCTCAACCGCCGTTTCAGGACTCCTCGGGACCGCCTGTCGGCCGCTCCTGGCCGAAACGCGGGTGGGGGGTGCGCTCCTGGCCCTCGCGGGTCTGGGGCGGTGTGATCGCCGCGAACTTCGGATGGTGCAGGTCGAACGCCGGGGACTCCGAGCGGATCCGGGGCAGCGTCACGAAGTTGTGCCGGGGCGGCGGACACGAGGTCGCCCACTCCAGCGACCGGCCGTAGCCCCAGGGGTCGTCGACGTCGACCTTCACGCCGTACCGGGAGGTCCTCCAGACGTTGTAGAGGAAGGGCAGCGTCGACAGACCCAGCAGGAACGAGCCGATCGTCGAGACCGTGTTGAGCGCGGTGAAGCCGTCGGCGGCCAGATAGTCCGCGTACCGCCGTGGCATCCCCTCGGCGCCCAGCCAGTGCTGCACCAGGAACGTGGTGTGGAAGCCGACGAAGAGCGTCCAGAACTGGATCTTGCCGAGCCGTTCGTCGAGCAGCTTCCCCGTGAACTTCGGCCACCAGAAGAAGAACCCCGCGAACGTCGCGAAGACCACCGTGCCGAAGACGACGTAGTGGAAGTGCGCCACCACGAAGTACGAGTCCGTGACGTGGAAGTCCATCGGCGGCGAGGCCAGGATCACCCCGGTCAGTCCGCCCAGCAGGAACGACACCAGGAAGCCGGTCGCCCACAGCATCGGTGTCTCGAAGGACAGCGAGCCCTTCAGCATCGTCCCCGTCCAGTTGAAGAACTTCACGCCCGTCGGCACGGCGATCAGGAAGCTCATGAACGAGAAGAACGGCAGCAGGACGGCACCGGTCGCGAACATGTGGTGTGCCCACACGACCATCGAGAGCCCGGTGATCGCCATCGTCGCCGCGATCAGTGTCAGATAGCCGAAGATCGGCTTCCGGCTGAAGACCGGGATGATCTCCGTGATGATCCCGAAGAACGGCAGCGCGATGATGTACACCTCGGGATGCCCGAAGAACCAGAACAGGTGCTGCCACAGCAGCGCGCCGCCGTTGGCCGCGTCGAAGATGTGCGAGCCGAACCGGCGGTCCGACTCCAGGCAGAGCAGCGCGGCCGCGAGCACCGGGAACGCCATCAGGATCATGATCGAGGTGAACAGCGTGTTCCAGGTGAAGATCGGCAGCCGGAACATCGTCATGCCGGGCGCGCGCATCCCGATGATGGTGGCGAGGAAGTTGACCGCGCCGAGGATCGTGCCGAAGCCGGCCAGCGCGAGCCCCATGATCCACATGTCGGCGCCGATGCCCGGCGACCGGTCCAGGCTGTTGAGCGGCGCGTAGGCGAACCAGCCGAAGGCGGCCGGCCCCGAGGACACCAGCAGCGAGCCCAGCACGATCAGACCGCCGAACAGGAACAGCCAGTACGACAGCATGTTCAGCCGGGGGAAGGCGACATCGGGCGAGCCGATCTGCAGCGGCATGATCTCGTTGGCGAACCCGGCGAAGGTCGGCGTCGCGAAGAGCAGCAGCATGATCGTGCCGTGCAGCGTGAACAACTGGTTGAACTGGAAGTTGTCGACGATCTGGGTGCCCGGTCGGGCCAGTTCGGC
Source organism: Streptomyces capitiformicae (assembly GCF_002214185.1). Lineage (NCBI taxonomy): Bacteria > Bacillati > Actinomycetota > Actinomycetes > Kitasatosporales > Streptomycetaceae > Streptomyces > Streptomyces capitiformicae. Next base: position 8,051,559 of record NZ_CP022161.1, read on the forward strand.
GCGCATCACCAGCGCCATCAGGCCAGCGGCGAGGAAGAACAGGAACGAGGTGACCAGATACAGATGGCCGATCTTCTTGTGGTCCGTGGTGGTCAGCCAGTCGACCACCAGCCGCCCCCGCGGCTCGTCCCCGACAGGTCGCTTCGGCGCCTGTACGGTCTCGGTCCCCATCGCTCGCCCCTTCGCTGCCGCGTCCTGGGCCCGTGACGCACGCCATGATGCTCGCGGCCCCACCCGCTCCGACAGAGGGCATACGCCGAAAGTGTGCTGGAAATGTGCATTTCCCGTGAGCTGTCGGCTTCCGTGAGCCGTCCGGGAATCAGCGGGAAAAGACCGGACAAGCACCGGACATACGACCCCCGGCGTGCATTCCGACGGGCTATTCGCGATGGTGCCGAACCAGCCCAGAATTACGTTCGAGCGCGCGCGGAAGTCATACGGAACCCCTCGTTCGGGTGACGGCCTACTGCGCCGACGGCTGATGTCGGGGTGATCGAAACGCGTGTCGTGGTTCTGTGACAGAAGCGTGACTACGGGAGGACAACGGACCCTCCGGCCGCCTAACGTGGCCGTCATGGCACCCATTCCCAACCCGCCCGAAGAACCCCGGGACAACCCCGACGCATACGTCGGACTGGAGGCGCCGAGCGCCGAGCGCCGCGCCCGCGAGCACGGCTGGTCGACCGTCAGAAAGCTGCCGCCGGGCGCGATCATCACCATGGAGTACCGGTTCGGCCGACTGAATTTCGAGGTCGAGGACGGCCGGGTGAAGCGCGCCTGGAAGGGCTGAGGCGCTGAGACTCCGCCCGCTCATCAGCTCCCCCTCATCAGCTCCCGCTCATCAGCTCCCGCTCATCGCCTCTGGACAGAGCGAAGGCCCGGCTCGTGGCGAGCCGGGCCTTCGCCCTGCGCGGGTGGGTGTGCGTACCGGCCCCGCTGCCTCGTGTCAGCCGCCCGCGAGCGGCCGGGACGGGGTCGTGCTCCGCGAGACCCGGTCCGCGTGCGGCGGTCGGCGGGAGCCGAGCGGGGCGATCGGGGCGATCGGGGCGACCGGAGTCCGCTCCGACCTGGGCGGATGGGTTCCGTGGGCCAGGTGCAACGGCACGATCGGGGGGTGGGCGGTGCGGGCCGCGATGCCCGTGTCGCGGGGGTTCGCCGGCTCCTCGCCGGGCGCGCGCAGCGTGGACGCGCCCACGGCTGTCGGAGCCGGTGTGGCCGGTGTCGCCGGTACGGGCGTCGCACGGTGCTCGCGCCAGGAGTCCCGCAGCGAGAAGATCCAGGCCTCGGCGCGGGCGATCAGCGGCTCGAACCAGGGCAGTGCCAGCATGATCAGCAGACCCGCGGCCCAGCCCAGCAGGACGTCGCTCAGCCAGTGCGTACCGAGGTAGACCGTGGTGAGGCCGACGCCGAGCGAGATCACGGCGGACAGCGCCGACAGCCAGCGTCTGGCCCTCGGTGTCGACGCCAGGTAGGCCAGGATTCCCCAGGTCACCACGGCGTTCGCGGTGTGTCCCGAAGGAAATATGTCGCCGCCCAGCCACATCTCGTTGGAGCCGATCTCGGTCGCGTAGTGCGGCCCGAGGCGGCCCATGCCGATCTTCGCGGCGCCGACGGTGATGTTGAGCAGCAGCAGCGAGACACCGAGCGCGAGCATCGGACGCAGGGTGTGCTGCCGCCACGAGCGCCAGCCCAGCCAGGCGGCGACCATCACGGCGGTGGGACCACGCTGGCCCAGGACGACGTAGTAGTCCAGTAACGCGTGGATCTCCTGCCACTGCTGGTATGGCCGGAAGAACATGATCTGCCAGTCGAGCCGCACCAGCCACGACGTGATGACGACGGCCCACACGATGGCCGCGTAGAAGACGAGCGTGGAGGCGAACAGCACCACCCGGTGCCGGGTCATTACGGGGACATCGATGTGAGCCGGTCGTTCCGGCTCACGGTCCAGTCTGGAGAAGACCCGGTCCAGACGGGTCGGCTTTGGTTCGGTACGCACTCAATCGACGTTACAGCGAGTGAGCTCCGACGCGACGTGAATCACCGGCTTTGTGATGACGCCGTGATGTGGGATTCCTCTCAGAATGATGTTTATTTCTGTCGAATGGCGAATCGCCGTGGGGCTTGGCCTTCAATTCCATGACCCAATGCTGAGCACTTGTTTTGCGGCCCTTTTGAATTCGTTCACCGAATGCTAGCGCGGAATTACCCGCCCGCTCTCCTCCGCCGGGGGCCGGTCACGGGGGACCGGAGCCATTCAGCCAGAACGCCCCGTAGCTCGCGGAGACCACCGCCACACCGCCGAGAATCGCCGCCGACCTGCGCGTTCGTGCCCCGGCCAGCACCCGGGCGAGGGGCAGCAGGAGGGGGAAGGCGGGCATCAGCAGACGTGGTTTCGAGCCGAAGTAGCTCGACGCGCACAGCGCCAGGGCGGTGACGACCCCCGAGTACACCAGCAAGGGCAGCGGCTGACCCTGCCGTACACAGACCACATACAGCCACATGAGGAGCGCGACGCCGGTGATCAGCCCGACACCCGCGAGGGCCGACGGAAACGACGTGAACTTGTCGGCGACGAAACGCGCGAAGGCGTACCCGCCGTCGAAGCCGTTGCGCCAGCCCGCCTGGACGTCGAGATAACCGAGGGGGCCCTTGCCCGTGCGGTGCCCCACCCACAGGACGTAACCGGCGGTACCCAGGGGCGCGAGAAGCATTCCGAGGGCGCGCATCCAGAAGGACGTGCCATCTGATGCCGTCGCGCTCCGGTTCCCCGCGCAGGGTGGAGCGTCCCGCCGGTACGACACGATCGCCGCTGCCCACACCGCCGCCACCACCGCGAGCCCCACCGGACGGGTCAGCCCGGCGAGGGCGGCCAGGGTGCCCGCGGTCACCCAGCGGCCGGTCAGGACGGCGTACAGGGCCCACGCGGCCAGCGCGGTGAACAGCGACTCCGTGTACGCCATCGACTGCACGATCCCGACCGGCAGCACCGCCCACAGCAGCACGGCGCAGACTCCCGCCCGCCCGTCTCCCGCCACCACCCTTCCAAGGCCGCGCTCCGCGCCTTCTTCTTTTTGTCCGTACACATGATCGGCGACCGCGAAGATCCCCCAGGCCGCTGCCAGCGAGGCCAGCGTGCTCACGACGAGACCGGCGTGGGCGTACGACAGCGGCGTCACCGCCGACACCGCCCGCTCCAGCCACGGCAGCAGCGGGAAGAAGGCGAGGTTCGAGTGGACGTCGCCGTTCGGCAGGCGCACCTCGTAGCCGTAGCCGAGTTCCGCCACGCGTGTGTACCAGAGCGAGTCCCAGCGGGCCGACAGCAGCGTCAGGGCGCTCTTGTCGCGCGCCGCGCTCCACAGGGCCAGTACGACGAGCCCCAGGGCGCGCACGGCGGCGTACCCGAGGAGTGCGGGGGCGGCCCGGCTCAGCAGGGGTGGCGCCGGGCGCGTAGCAAGATCGGTCACGCGCTCGATTATCGGCGGAGCCAGGAACCGGGCCGGACGCGCGTACGTGATGGTCGGTGATGGACCGTGACGGAAGGGCCACGCACGAGTGATGAAGGAGTCATGGAGGAGCCGTGGACGGGCGGCGGCGTGGCGTACACCACATGCCGTATGAAGCTTTCATGAGACGCCCGCCACGCTTCACCGGCCGGAACTCGCGTACGCTGACCGCTCACTCGCCTTTCCTTGCGCGGGTCCGGGACACCGCTCCTCCCGGGCCGAGGCCGCGGGGAGTCCCCACCCCGCCGGTTCCGCCGAAACGCGAGAGCATCTGGGAGGTACGTACATGTCCGGGACGACCACGGCCGCTACGCGATGCCGTCGGGAGGCCGGGGCCGGTGCAAACCGCTGGGTCGTCCTCGTCGTCCTCTGCGTCAGCCTGCTGCTGGTCGCCGTCGACGCCACCGTCCTGCATGTGGCGGTGCCCGCCGTCACCGAGGACATCAAGCCCGGCGCCATCGAGCTGCTCTGGATCGTCGACGTCTACCCGCTCGTCTGCGCCTCGCTGCTGATCCTCTTCGGCACGCTGGGCGACCGTGTCGGCCGCAGACGGATCCTGCTGCTCGGGTACGCCCTCTTCGGCGTCGCCTCCGGGCTCGCGGCCTTCGCCGAGAACCCCCAGCTCCTGATCGTGGCCCGGGCCCTGCTCGGCGTCGGCGGCGCGATGATCATGCCTGCGACGCTGTCGATCCTGCGCCAGGTGTTCCCCGACCGGCGTGAGCGGGCGCTCGCCATCGGCGTCTGGAGCGCCGTCGCCGCCGTCGGCGCGGCCGTCGGCCCGCTGCTCGGCGGATTCCTGCTGGAGCACTTCTGGTGGGGCTCGGTCTTTCTCGTCAACATCCCGCTGATGCTCGTCAGCCTCCCGGTCGGGCGACTTCTGCTGCCCGAGTCGACGGGCGATCGCGACGGTCCCTGGGACGTGGTCGGCGCGCTCATGGCCGCCGCCGGTCTCTTCGGCATCGTCCTCGGCGTGAAGCGGCTCGGCAGCGGCCACCCGTCGTTCGCCCCAGGCACCGTGCTGGCCCTGCTGCTGGGCGGCGCCCTGCTGGCCGCGTTCGTACGACGCCAGCGGCGGCGGGCGAATCCGCTGGTGGACCTGCGGATGTTCGCACGCCCCGCGTTCAGCACCTCGGTCGGCTGCATCGTGCTGGCGATGCTCGCGCTGGTGGGGCTCGAACTGATCGCGGCGCAGTACCTGCAACTCGTCCTCGGGCTGTCCCCGCTGGAGACGGGCCTGCGGCTGCTGCCGCTGACCATCGCCGCGATGGCCGCCGGGCTCGTCGGCTCCCACCTGCTGAACCGCTTCGGGCCGCGCCGCATGGTGTCGCTCGGCTTCTGCCTCACCGCTTTGGCGGTCGTGCTGCTCACGGCCATGGGGCGCCACGACAACGCGGGGCTGCTGCTCGCCGGGTTCGTCCTGCTGGGGTTCGGCCTGGAGACGACGCTCTTCGGTGCGTACGAGTCGATGCTGAGCGAGGCGCCGGCGTCCTCGGCCGGTGGGGCGGCCGCGATCGGCGAGACGTCCTACCAGCTGGGCGCGGGGATCGGTATCGCGCTCCTCGGCAGCGTCATGAACGCGGCGTACGCGCCCGGGCTGTCCTCGGTGCCGGGCGTTCCCGCCTCGGCGTCCAACGCGGCCGGGCATTCGCTGGGCGAGGCGTACGAGGTGGCGGGGCGGCTGGGGGGTTCCTCGGGTGAGGCCCTGCGGCACGCCGCCCGTGACTCGTTCGTGCATGGGCTGCATGTGACGTTGCTGGTGAGTGCGGGGTTGTTGGTGATGGGGGCGGTGATGGCGCTGCGGCTGCCTCGGGCGATGGAGTGTGGGACCTCCGCGGATGTGCCGGGACCTCGGGAGGCGACGGCCGCGCCGGCTGTAGGTGCGGAGTCGGTTCGCTGAGTGGTGTGGGGCGCCCGGCGCCGGGGCTGAGCTCGGGGCGGGGTTTCGCTCACCGGCGCTTGCCGGGTGCCGCTGCGCCCACCCTCCCCCACTCTCGGCTTCTCCCCCACTCTCGGCTCCGCTCGAGCGGGAGGTGCCCCCATGAGCGGGAGGTGCCCCCATCGCCCCAGCGGCACGATTGCCCACAGCTGAGCGTGGCGATAACGTCGACGTCGAATCGTAACTAGCGTTGCTAGTTTTCGTGAGCCGGAGGCTGCCATGAGTTTCGACCCTACCGACCCGCTCGGCCTCGATGATCTGCTGGAGCCGGAAGACCTCGCCGTCCGTGACACCGTGCGGAGTTGGGCGGCGGATCGGGTGCTGCCGAATGTCGCCGAGTGGTACGAGACGGGGGAGTTGCCCGGGATCCGGGAGCTCGCGCGGGAGTTGGGGGCCATCGGGGCGCTGGGGATGTCGCTCAGCGGGTACGGGTGTGCCGGGGCCGGCGCCGTGCAGTACGGGCTCGCGTGTCTCGAACTCGAAGCCGCCGACTCGGGGATCCGGTCGCTCGTTTCCGTGCAGGGCTCCCTCGCCATGTACGCCATTCACCGGTTCGGGAGCGAGGCGCAGAAGCAGGAGTGGTTGCCGCGCATGGCCGCCGGTGAGGTCATTGGGTGCTTCGGGCTCACCGAACCCGACCACGGGTCCGACCCGGCGTCGATGCGGACGTACGCCGAGCGCGACGGCGGGGACTGGGTGCTCAACGGGCGGAAGATGTGGATCACCAACGGGTCCGTCGCCGGGGTCGCCGTCGTGTGGGCGCGGACCGACGACGGCATCCGGGGGTTCGTCGTGCCGACCGACAGCCCCGGGTTCGCGGCGCCGGAGATCAAGCACAAGTGGTCCCTGCGCGCCTCCGTCACCAGCGAACTCGTCATGGACGACGTACGGTTGCCCGCCGATGCCGTACTGCCGGAGGTCACCGGGCTGAAGGGGCCGCTGAGTTGTCTCTCTCACGCCCGCTACGGGATCGTGTGGGGGTCGATGGGAGCGGCGCGCACCTGCTTCGAGACCGCCGTCGAATACGCCAGGACCCGGGAGCAGTTCGGCAGGCCGATCGGTGGATTCCAGCTCACCCAGGCCAAACTCGCCGACATGGCGGTCGAGTTGCACAAGGGGATTCTGCTCGCCCACCATCTGGGGCGGCGCATGGACGCGGGACGACTCCGTCCCGAGCAGATCAGCTTCGGCAAGCTGAACAACGTACGAGAGGCGATCGAGATCTGCCGTACCGCCCGCACGATCCTCGGCGCGAACGGGATCTCACTCGAGTACCCCGTGATGCGGCACGCGACGAACCTGGAGTCCGTGCTCACCTACGAGGGCACCGTCGAAATGCACCAACTGGTGCTGGGCAAGGCGCTCACCGGTCTCGACGCCTTCCGGTGACCACGAACATGTTCGACGAGTGACGTCGTGAACCTGGTGAACACCGGGAGGCGGGCGGGTGAGCCGCCCTGCCTCAGCTCTGGTTGAAGAAGCCGTCGGCCTGACGGCCCGCGGCCTCGCCGCTGACGATCTCCGTGTCGGCGGGTGTCAGCAGGAACACACGGTTGGACACCCGCTCGATGGATCCGCGCAGACCGAAGATCAGGCCGGCCGCGAAGTCGACGACACGCTTGGCGTCGGCGGGCTCCATGTTCGTGAGGTTCATGATGACCGGGACGCCGTCCCGGAAGAGCTCGCCGATGTGCCGGGCGTCGCGGAAGCTGTCCGGCGTGACCGTGCCGATCCGGCGGCCCTGCTCCTGCGCGGACTCGGACGCGACCTTCACGCGGGGGTCGGTGACCCAGGCCTCGCCGGACGAGGACTCCCGCTCATCGGCGTAGTCGTCGTCGTAGTAACGCTCGTCATCGTTGTCGTCGACGAGGCCAAGCCAGGCACTCGCCTTGCGCACCGATCCCATGGACGCCTCCTCTCACAGCGGTCTTTGTCTCTTTCCGCATCCCTATCGTCGTCCATGATGCGGATGTCTCGCCAAGTGGATAGACGCCGCACGGGGGTTTCGTGACGGTACTGGTGCAGAACGAATTCGTCGAGAGTCCGTGTGCCCCAAGGGCTGTGCCGTACACGTCCGCTGACTAGGAGTGAAATAATATTGTTCACGGCGTTTGGGTGAGTGTCGGGCGTCCGGGTGAACGTCCGGCGTTACGATGCGGCCACAGCCGCGCGTGCTTGCGCGGCGGACACGGGGGAGTGTCGTTGTTCGGAGTAGTGAGGCCTTGCAGCCATCGACTCGGTGAGGGGCTGCGGGCGCAGTGGGTAGCACATCTGTGCGGGCTCTGTCTCGCGCTGCGCGGGGACCATGGGCAGTTCGCCCGGGTCGTGACCAACTATGACGGCCTGCTCGTCTCCGTTCTGACGGAGGCTCAGGCCGAGCGGACCACGGGGTGGCGGCGGACCGCCGGGCCCTGTCCGCTGCGCGGGATGCGCACCGCGTCCGTCGCGCGGGGCGAGGGCGCGCGGCTCGCCGCCGCCGTCTCGCTGGTGCTCGCCTCGGCCAAGGTGCGCGACCACGTGGCCGACGGGGACGGACTGCTCGCCCGGGGGCTGGTGGCGCCGACCGCGCGCCGGGTCGCGGCGAGTTGGGGGCGCGCGGGCGCTCGTACGGGATCGGATGTCGGGTTCGACACGGCGGTGCTGGTCGACGCGGTGGACCGGCAGCTGGGTATCGAGGCGCTCGCCGGCCCGGGGACGCCGCTGCTGACCGTCACCGAGCCGACCGAGACCGCGACCGCCGCCGCCTTCGCGCATACGGCGGTGCTGGCCGGACGCCCCGGCAACGCCGGACCGCTCGCCGAGGCCGGCCGGCTCTTCGGCCGGCTCGCCCATCTGCTGGACGCGGTGGAGGACCAGGCCGCCGACGCCACCGCAGGCGCGTGGAACCTTCTGACTACGACCGGGACCTCCCTGGCCGAGGCCCGGCGGCTCGCCGACGACGCCCTGCACGGGATCCGGCTCGCGCTGCGCGAGGTCGAGTTCGTGGACGGCAAGCTGGCCCATCTGCTCCTCGCGCACGAACTGCGGCGCTCGGTGGACAGGACCTTCGGGACGGTGCCGGTGTGCGCGTCCCATCAGCACGGCGGGCCGCCGCAGCAGGGCGATCCGTATGCGGGTGGCGGGAATCCGTACGCCGGAGGTGGCGGAAACCCGTACGCCGGGGGCGGTGGGGCGTACGGCGGTGGCGGGTCCGGCGGTGGCGGATCCGGCGGTGGCGGGTCCGGCGGTTTCGGTGGGGTGCCGTCTCCGCAGCCGCCGCAGCGGCGGGGGTTCTGGGCGGGCTGCGGGATGTTCTCGCTGCTGTGCTGCACCTGCCAGTTGTGCTGCGCCGAGGAGTACGAAGGCCCGTGGTCCCGGAAGCGGCGCGAGGGCTGTTGTCGGGACTGTGACTGCGACTGCTGTGAGGGGTGCGACTGCTGTGGCTGCGACTGCAACTGCTGAAGCGTCGGCCGGATCGCCCCGTCGCCCCCGGCTTGTGGACCGTCCGGTGGGGAGACTTCCGGACATCGCCGGGCAGTAGGCGAAGTATCCGACGGTGCTGTCGGCGGCCGACGCGAAGGGCGGACGGCCGTCGGCGGGGAGCCGGCGTTCGGCCTGGACAGGTCGGCGGCGGCCGACGCCGAGAACGCCCTCGGGATTCACACAGAACCCGCACATACCCCCTGATGGGATCAACCGCCCTGGGTGGCACGCCGGTTGGATTTCGTGCGACCGAAAGGCCCTCTTGCGGGCATCGGCCGTACCACCGAATACTTCCCGGCAGCGCCTTGTCAGGGGCACGGCGTGTTCGGAATCCTGACCAGTGCCCCTGATCTGCGCCTCACGGGCCCCGACCCCACGCGGGCCCCCGACTTCCCTTTAGGAGGGAACGAACAGTGAGGATCAAGCGCACCACCCCCCGCAGTGGCATAACGAGACGGACCCGGCTGATCGCCGTGACCACCGGACTCGTGGCCGCAGCCGCCGTCACGGTCCCCACCGCCAGCGCGGCCGGCACCCAGACCTTCAGCGCGGCCGAGCTGAAGAGCGCCAGCTCATCGGTGCTCAAGGCCGATGTCCCGGGCACCGCCTGGGCGATCGACCCGGCGACGGACAAGGTCGTCGTCACCGTCGACAGCACCGTCTCCCAGGCGGAGCTCGCGAAGATCAAGAAGGCGGCGGGCGACAACGCCGGCGCCCTGACGATCAAGCGGACCCCGGGCAAGTTCAACAAGCTGATCAAGGGCGGCGACGCCATCTATGCGAGTAGCTGGCGCTGCTCCCTCGGCTTCAACGTCCGCAACGGGAGCACCTACTCCTTCCTGACCGCCGGTCACTGCACGGACGGCGCGGGCACCTGGTACTCCAACTCCGGTCGTACGACGGTCCTCGGCCCGACCGCCGGGTCGAGCTTCCCGACCAACGACTACGGCATCGTGCGCTACAGCAACACGTCCATCCCCAAGGACGGCACCGCGGGCAGCGTGGACATCACCAGCGCCGCCACCCCGAGCGTGGGCACCAATGTCATCCGCACCGGCTCCACCACCGGTACCCGCACCGGACGCGTGACCGCCCTCAACGCGACCGTGAACTACGGCAGCGGCGACATCGTCTACGGCATGATCCAGACCACGGTCTGCGCCGAGCCCGGCGACTCAGGCGGCCCGCTCTACGGCAGCAACGGTGTGGCGTACGGCCTCACCTCCGGCGGCAGCGGCAACTGCACGTCCGGTGGCACGACCTTCTTCCAGCCCGTCACGGAGGCACTGAGCGCCTACGGCGTCGCTGTCTACTGACAGGTCTACTGACCGTCAGTTCCACTCGGAGCCGGTGCTCTTCCTCCCGGCACCCCGCCCCGAGCACAGCTGCGGCCGGCAGCAGGCGAGCCCCTCGCACACCAGGTGTGCGAGGGGCTCGCCCTCGTTCGGGCGGCGGACAGCCCCGCGGTGGAGGCGTCGAAGAAGCTCGCGGAAGCCGCCAAGGGGATGTCCGAGCAACCCGCCGCACTCCAACTGCGGCTGCTGCAGACGGTGGTGGCGGTGGCGGCGGAGAAGAATCCCATGCTCGTACTGCCCTTCCCGGTGGAGCTGTTGCGGTTCCTGGAGCGGGCCCAGCAGGCACCCTCGCGGCAGGCTCAGCAGGTCCCCCGCCGCAGCCGACTGTCGACCGGCAACCGGTGCAGGAGCAACTTCCGTGTCGGGCGCCCCGTTTGGATTCGGATCCTGAGGGGTTGGATTTCGGACAGGACTAGACCTCACCCGCTGCTGAGGGGGTCGTCGCGTCGCGTGTTTGCAGTGTGAATTCGCCTGGTCCGAAGTGCGAATTCACATGGCGCGATACCGGACAGTAACAATGCGGGGGCGTGCGCCGGCGCGGCGCTCGCGGTCGGATGCGGGGCCTGAAGTCGACCTTGTGTGCCCCCTGTGCGGCTAGGAATAGTTGGCGCCGCAGAGTTGGCATGGACGCGGCGTTTTTGTTGTCCGTCGCCTCCTTGCCCGTACGCCTTCCGGCCGGCGGGGGTCCCCATCACCCTCTCCGGCCAACCCCCCACAGGAGGACGTGAGTTGAAGCACCGACGCATAACCAGGCGCCGTGCCGTCGTGACAGGTGCGGGCATCGCCGCACTCGTCGCCGCGGGAGTGACCTTCCAGACTGCGAACGCGAGTGAGACCGCGCCGACCGCCGAGCCGAAAGCGCTCTCGATCACGGCGGCCGGAAAGCTCGCCTCGACCCTCGGCGCGGACCTCGGCGCCGACGCGGCGGGAACGTACTACGACGCGAAGAGCAAGCTCCTCGTCGTGAACGTGCTCGACGAGGCCGCCGCCGAGACCGTCGAGGCGGCCGGCGCCAAGGCCCGCATCGTCGAGAACTCCCTCGGTGAGCTGAAGAGCGCCCGGACGACCCTCAAGGAGGACGCCGCCATCCCCGGCACCGCCTGGGCCACCGACCCGACCACCAACAAGGTCGTCGTCACCGCCGACCGCACCGTCTCCAAGGCCGAGCTGGCGAGACTCACGAAGGTCGTGGACGACCTCGGCGCCAAGGCCGAACTCAGGCGCACGAAGGGGGAGTTCAAGCCCTTCGTCGCGGGCGGTGACGCCATCACCGGCGGCAGCGGCCGCTGCTCCCTCGGCTTCAACGTGGTCAAGGGCGGCGAGCCGTTCTTCCTGACGGCCGGTCACTGCACTGAGGGCATCTCCGAGTGGTCGGCCGACGGCCAGGTCATCGGCGCGAACGAGGTCTCCAGCTTCCCGGACAACGACTACGGCCTGGTCAAGTACACCGCCGACGTCGACCACCCGAGCGAGGTCAACCTCTACAACGGCTCCGCCCAGGCCATCAGCGGCGCCGCCGAGGCCACCGTCGGCATGGAGGTCACCCGCAGCGGCTCGACCACCCAGGTCCACAGCGGCAAGGTCACCGGCCTCGACGCCACCGTGAACTACGGCAACGGTGACATCGTCAACGGCCTCATCCAGACCGACGTCTGCGCCGAGCCCGGCGACAGCGGCGGCTCGCTCTTCTCGGGCGACAAGGCCATCGGCCTCACCTCCGGCGGCAGCGGCGACTGCACCTCGGGCGGCGAGACCTTCTTCCAGCCCGTCACCGAGGCACTGTCGGCGACCGGCACACAGATCGGCTGAGCTCCGAAGAGCCGGAAGGCCCGGCCCTCCGGCTCCTTCGTCAGGGCCGCCATCACCCCGGTGATGGCGGCCCCCGCCGTTGCCCGGGTCGCGGGGCATCGAGGCGCCGTAGCCCGAAGCCGGCGTGATCCAAACGACAGGCCCTAGTAGTGCTTCGTTACGTTGAGTGATCTCGGCTGATTGTGGGCAGCTTCCCGGGGTGAGGTTGGGGGAAGTGACCGACTTCACGGAGGCGGTGCGGCTGGGTGAGGAGATCGCCATCGGCGTGCTGCGCGAGGCGAAGGAAGTCACCCTGGAGGATGCCGTGTTCACCCTCAGCCGGTTCGACGGCACGACCCTCGCCGTCTGATGTATCGGCCATCTCGCCGGCTCGGCTCGTCGGGTGTACGCAGCGTGGGGCGCATCGACGGCCGAGCCGGAGCAGGCGGCAGCTCTTGTGACCATGACTTTCGCCGAGCGCGTCAGGAGGAGCGGCCGGGCGCGGGTCGGCCGCCGGTTTCCGTGGCGCGTGCCCGGCGTGCCCGCCGTCGGCCGGTGATGGCTGCCGCCGTGACCAGCAGTACCGCGAGCAGGACCGCGACGGCGGCGGGGCCGACAGTCTCCAGGAACTCCGCGATGGCGCGCTGGACGGTGCCGGCCGCGTCGACGACCGGATCCTGGACGGTGGGATCGCGCTGGACGCGGATCTCGTACCAGCCGTAGTACGCCACGTACGCGCCCACGCACAGGAGCAGCGCGCCGCCGAGCCGGGGCGCCACGGAACCGAGTCGACGCAGGCGGGGCACGGCGGTCGCACGGCTGAGGGCCACGGTCAGGGAGGCGGCACCCACGATCAGGCCCATCCCGGCGGCGTACGCGGCGAACAGGGCGATGCCCTCACCGGTCGAGCCGCTGCGGAAGGCGGAGACGACGATGGCGAGGAACGGGGCGATGGTGCAGCCGAGGGAGGCGGTCGCGTACGCCATTCCGAAGAGCGCCATGGCGGGCAGCGAACGGGTCACGGCCGGGGCGCGGCGCGGCTTCGGTGCCAGGGTGGGCAGTTGACGCCCGGCCGACAGCCAAGCCCCGGCGCCCGCCATCAGCAGCCCGAAGACGATGGTGAACCAGGGCAGGTGTTCCTGCACTTGCCCCGCCACGGGCTGGACGGCCAGCCCGAAGACGCCGAAGAGCGCGGCGAACCCGGCGGTCATCGCCGCGGTGGCGGTCAGTGCCCGGCCGACGGCGACCACACGGCTGGGGGAGTCGTCGCCGAGGACGAGCAGCGACAGGTAGGCGGGGAGCAGGGCGAAGCCGCACGGGTTGACGGCGGCGAGCATGCCCGCGCCGATCGCGAGAGCCAGAGGCAGATCGGTCATGGCGGTCAGCCGGTCAGCCGGTCAGCCGGTGAGCCCGGCGACCTTCTCGGCCAGCCCTTCGCCACCGGGCAGCACGCCCTCGTATACGGTCCTGCCGTCCTCGTCGAGGATGACGTAGCGGCTCTGCTCGGTGACCTCGAACCGCTTCCACACCTCGCCGGTCTCGTCCGAGAGGTGGGGGAAGGCGTCGGTGCCCGTCTGGGAGACGAACTCCTTCATGGCGTCGTTCTTGTCGAGGCCGGCGACGCCGAGGACGTTGGCCTTGCCCGTGTAGTCGGCGGCGACCTTGGCGGTCTCGCCGGCCTGGGCGCGGCACTTGGGGCACCACGGGGCCCAGAACCACAGCACGGTGGGCTTGCCCGCGAGCGTCGTCGCGTCGAAGGGCTTGCCGTCCACCGTGGTTCCGGTGAAGTTCAGTGCCTCGGGGACCTGCGACCCGCCCTCGCCCTCGCCCTCGCCCTCGCCCGAGCCAGCGGACTCCGGGACGGAGGATGTCGCCTTCGGCGGTGCGGCCTGGCCGTCGCTGCCGGAATCGGAACCGGCGTCGGCGCCGCAGCCGGTGACGGTGAGCAGCGTGGCTGCCAGGACGGCAGGGAGGAGAGTGCGGGCACGCATGGGGACTCCTGTGGGTCTGGACCGGCTGCGACTCTAGAGCCGATGAGCCCGGCGGGCAGGGTGCGGTGGGCTTACGGTTTCGTGACGTCAGCCGACGCGTCCCTGAGTCGCCGACGGTCCACCACCCGGCACCGTAAGCCAGTCCGAGCACGACGGCCGGCGCGAGCCCTTGGGCAAACTCGCCCAGGACCTGAACGAGAGGTACGTACGCGAGCGGCTGCGCGGTCTGACGGCCGCGGGCTGTCTGGAGGAACCGGAACCCGGGCGCTTCACCCTTCCCGCCGAGCACGCTCCCGCCCTGGCCGACGAGAAAGGGCCTATGTTCCTCGACGGCGTCCACCAGATGATGCCCGCCGCCCTGGCACCGTACGAGCAGCTGACCGAGGCGTTCCGGAGCGGGGGAGGCGTACGGCAGAGCGACTACCCGGACATCGCTCAAGTGCCGCGCATCTGCGCCCTTCCTGTGCCCGGTGCGGCGGTGGGGGCCTCTCCCGCTCATGGGGGCCCCTCCCGCTCGAGCGAAGCCGGGAGTGGGGGAGACGCCGGGAGTGGGGGAGGAGCGTGCCAGGCGTCGGGCTGCAGGCGGGACTTTCGCAACACGCCCTAGCCGGCGTAGGGGCTTCCGCCGAGCCAGGTGGTGCCGTCGATCAGTTCGCGCGCCGCGTCCAGGTGTCCGCTGTGGCAGGCGACTTCGGTGAGCACATGGATCACGATGTGCCGCACGTCAGGCATCCGCCAGGTCGGCCAGATCTCCACGGGCCAAGCGGCGGGCTCCTGTTCGGGCGCGGGGGTGGCGAGCACGGCGTCCGCGCGCGCGATGGCCGCACGGTAGTCGGCGAAGACCTCCTCGGCGCTCATCCCCTCGGGCACGTACCAGTGCGTCTCCGCGCCTGCCGTGAGCTGTCCGGCCACATCCGGCTCGCCCGCGATCACGCCGAGGAACCAGAAGCGTTCGACATCCAGGGTGAGGTGGCGCAGCAATGCCAGGCAGCTCCAGCCGCTGGGCAGTACCGGCCGCCGTAAATCCTCCTCCGAGAGCCCTTCGAGGATCCCGAGGACGTGCTCGCGCTGGCGGTCCAGGGCGCCCTTGGGGGCGTCCAGTTCCGCGTTCACCGGGCGGCGCACAGTTCGGCGAGGCGTTCCAGGGTGCTCTCCATTTGTGTTTGCCACCAGGCGCGCCCGCTGTCCACTTCCGCGCGTCTGTCCTCCGGCATGCGCGAACCGTCGAATATCTCGGTCACGACCGTCGCCCCGGCCCCGTCCGGGACCAGGTCGAAGATCCACCGGTGGCCCCACGCGGCCCCGGACGCGGCGGCGTCGGGGTGCCCGCGACGGGCCTCGGCTCCCAGCCGATGCGGCGGTCCGGCTCGTACTCGACGACGTGATTGTGCATCTCGTCGTCGCCGTAGCGCTCGTAGTGCATCCGCATCACGAAGACGTCCCCGACGCCCGAGACCACAGCGCCCGAGACGCCACCGCGCAGCATCCCCGAGCCGTCGAGGTCCGCGTGCCGTCCCGGATCGGCCAGGATCCGGAAGATGTCCCCCGCCGGGGCCCCGATGCGGCGGGACACCACCACGGACTCGCCTGTCGTACTCGTCATCCGCGCGCCTCCGTCAACCGCAGAGCATGAGCCTGACTTCCGGCCTGGACGCTACACCGGGGGTACGACAACGCCTGGCCGAGCACCTACGAGCCCCGCCCCACGCGGACTCCCCGATCGGCGAGTCCGCGAAGCCGGTCAGCGCAACATCGTCCGGCACTCGCCGACCCGCCTCCCGCCGAGCCTGAAGCGCCCCGGACGCGACACCCCGGACAGCCCCAACAGCCGCACTCGCCGACTACGGCCGCCGTCATCTCGCAGCGGCCACCGAGAAGGCCCCGCCACACTGGCAGACCTTCTCGGTCACAGCACTGATCAGTGCCAGTTGCTGATCTTGACGTCGTGCGGCGCGGGCTCGCCCTTGCCGGTTTCGACCAGGTTCTTGAGACTCATCAGGAAGATCGCCCACTTGGTGCTGCAGTGGTACATGAACTCCACGGGCTCCTTCCACCCTTCGTGCCGGAACAGCACGATCGTGAAGCCGTCCTCCTGCTTGAGGTCGAAGCGAATCCGTGTGCCGATCCACTCCTCGGGACCGTCGACGACCTCCCAGAGCACGCGCTCGGCGGGCCGGGTCTCCAGTACCTTCATGTCGAACCCGCCGGGCTCGAAGCGGAACCTGATCACTCCGCCGATGTCGGTGTCGCCGTCCGTGTCCCGCGTCCACCAGCCCGCCAGCCCGTCGATCGTGGTCAAGGCTGTGTAGACGTCGTCGGGAGACGACGTGACTCCGATCCTGTGCAGGATGTCCACCATCTCTATGCCTCTCTCATGCAGGCGCCCGTATGCGGGCGCGGTTCAGCAGCGCCGCCTCGGACGGGGCGACGTGCGTTCGTGCGGATCAGCCCTCCTGGCCGCGTTGGATCGCCTCGGCGATCCGCTTGATGCGCTGCAGCCGGGCGTCCCAGGCGGCCCCGACCGACGACAACTGCGCGACCGCGCGGGCGAGCTGGGCCTCGTCGACCTGGTAAAGGCGCTCGCGTCCGGACGGAGTGACGTGGACCAGCCCGACCCGGCCGAGTACACCGAGGTGTTTGGAGACCGCCTGCCGCGTGACCGGCAACTGCTCGCTCAGGGTGGTCGCCGTTCCGCCGCCCCCCGTCAGCAGCAGGTCGAGCATCCGCCGCCGGATGGGGTCTCCCACGGCCGACCAGAGCTCGTCGTCCACGGTCACGCTCATCGCGTCGACACCAGCCGGGCGACGTAGGTGACGAGGCGGGGCAGGAAGTAGTCCCATCCGTTGACGTGATCGCGGTATTGCTCTTCGAGCACGGCCGCCTCCCAGCCCTTCTCCCGGAAGCCCGTCTCCGTGAAGCGCAACAGGGTGCCCGTACCCGACGGGACCAACTCGAAGGTCACCAGGAGCGAGTTGGCCGGCGTCGCGGCCTCGTCCTCGTCGTACACCCACCGGAAGGAGAACCGCCGGGGCGGGTCGGCCTCCACCACCGTGAGTGGTGCGACCTGCGCATCCGGTGCGGTCCGGTCGCCGAACGTGATGACCCCGGTGGCGCCGGGCACCGGCTCGAGCTCTGCTTCGTCGGGCCACCACTCCCGCAGGTGTTCCGGCGTGCTGATGACCTCGTAGACCACCTCGGGCGTGGCGTCGATGTGGATCTCCCGCTCGATGCTGCCGTACTCCATTCCGCCTCCTCTGTTCGCAACCTTTGGTTGCGTATGACGTTAGGGCAATCCTTCAGAACGCGCAACCATTGGTTGCTCTAATGGCTCGTCGGCAGCCGCGGCGCTCAGCGCCCGGCCGGGGCAGCCCAGGAATTGGGGCGAAACCCTGGCAGTGACAAGCGGCACCGAAGGACGATTCCATGTGCTCAGGCACACGTATGCAGAGAGAGGCCGTATGTTCACCACCCGCCCCACCCTGCAGGGAACCTTCGGAATGGTGTCCTCCACGCACTGGCTGGCGTCGCAGTCGGCGATGGCCGTCCTTGAGGACGGCGGCAACGCCTACGACGCGGCCGTCGCCGCGGGCTTCGTCCTGCACGTCGTCGAACCGCACCTCAACGGCCCGGCGGGCGAGGTGCCGATCATCCTCGCCCCGGCGGCCTGCGAGGTCCGGGTCCTGTGCGGACAGGGCGTGGCACCCGCGGGGGCGTCGATCGAGCACTACAGGGGCCTCGGCCTGGATCTCGTACCCGGTACGGGACCGTTGGCGGCGGCCGTGCCGGGCGCGTTCGACGCCTGGATGCTGCTCCTTCGTGATCACGGCACCAAGGACCTCGCCGACGTCCTCAAGTACGCCATCGGGTACGCGGAGGACGGGCACGCGCCCGTGGAGAACGTCGGGGCGACCGTCGAGTCGGTGCGTGTCCTCTTCGAGGAGGAGTGGACTTCGTCGGCGGACGTGTATCTGCCGGGCGGGAAGGCACCCCGCCCCGGCGAGCTGTTCCGCAATCCGGCGCTCGCCGCGACCTGGCGGCGGCTGCTCGCCGAGGTCGAGGGGGCGGGGGACCGCGAGACCCGCATCGAGGCGGCGCGTCAGGTGTGGCGCTCCGGCTTCATCGCGGAAGCCCTGGTACGGCAGGCCGGGCGGCCCACCATGGACACCAGCGGCGAACGGCACACCGGCACGCTCACCATGGCCGACCTGGCCGCCTGGTCCGCCTCCTACGAGACCCCGGCGACGTACGACTGGAACGGCTGGACCCTGTGCAAGGCGGGCCCCTGGAGCCAGGGGCCGGTGCTCCTCCAGCAACTCGCCCTGCTGCCGCCCGAACTGCCGGAGTACGGGTCCGCCGCTTACACGCACCTCCTCGTCGAGAACTGCAAGCTCGCCATGGCGGACCGGGAGGCCTGGTACGGGGACGCGGCGCCGGTACCGCTGGCGGAGCTGCTGTCCGTCGAGTACAACTCCGGGCGGCGGGCGCTCGTCGGTGACACGGCGTCGTACGAGCTGCGCCCCGGCAGTCCCGGCGGACGCACCCCGAGTTTGAGCGCGCACGCGCGCGTGGTGGCCTCCTCAGAGCCCGGCCACGGCTTCGCGGAGCCCGGCTTCAATCCCCTGGGGGTCGGTGAGCCCACGGTCGCGTCCCATGGGGGCACCCGGGGCGACACCTGCCACCTGGACGTCGTCGACCGCTGGGGCAACATGGTCGCGGCCACGCCCAGCGGCGGCTGGCTGCAGTCCAACCCCGTGGTGCCCGAGCTGGGCTTCCCGCTCGGCACCCGGCTGCAGATGGCCTGGCTCGACGAGGGCCTGCCCAACTCCCTCACCCCCGGACGCCGGCCGCGCACCACGCTCACCCCGTCGCTCGCGCTGCGCGACGGGGTGCCCGTCATGGCGTTCGGTACGCCCGGAGGCGACCAGCAGGACCAGTGGCAGCTGCACTTCTTCCTGGCCGTGGCCCTGCGCCCGCCGGTCCGGGGCGGCCTCGACCTCCAGGGCGCGATCGACGCCCCGAACTGGCACAACGACAGCTTCCCCGGCTCCTTCTTCCCGCGCGGCATGCGCCCCGGCAGCGTCACGGTGGAGCCCCACACGCCACCGGAGGTCGTCGCGGAGCTGCGGCGGCGCGGCCACGACGTCACCGTGGGCGCGCCCTGGTCCGAGGGCCGGCTCTGCGCGGTCGCACGCGACCCGGAGACCGGGGTGCTGTCGGCGGCGGCGAATCCCCGGGGCATGCAGGGCTACGCGGTCGGGCGCTGAGGCGGGTGGCCGATCCCTGGCTGCCCTCGGCGATTCCCGCGGTTTCCCGATGTGGCCGGCCCCAGGCATTCACGGCGATTCCATGCGAAATACACCGGCCGGGCGGGGATTGTCAGTGGCGCGTGCTGTCATGGAGGCATGATCGAAGACAGCGAAACCATCGACGAGTTTCTCGCCCGGCACGCCTCCGACGTCGAGGAAGCGATCCGCAAGGCCGCCGCCGCGGAGATCATGCCGCGTTTCCGGCAGCTCGCCGCGCACGAGGTCGACGAGAAGAGCGGCCCGCACGACCTGGTGACCGACGCCGACCGCAAGGCCGAGCTGTATCTGACGGAGGCGCTCTCGGCGCTGCTGCCCGGCTCGGTCGTGGTCGGCGAGGAGGCGGTGCACGCCAACCCGGCGTCGTACGACGCGATCCGGGGCGACGCGCCGGTCTGGATCGTCGACCCGGTGGACGGCACCCGGCAGTTCGTGCGCGGCGAGCCCGGCTTCTGCACCCTCGTCGCCCTCGCCCAGGGCGGCGTCCTGCGCGCCTCCTGGACGTACGCGGCCGCCCTCGACCGGCTCGCCGTGGCGATACGGGGCCAGGGGGCGACCCTGGACGGTGAGCCCCTGCGTGCCGGCTCGCCGGAGCCCGGCCGTGACCTCGAAGTGGCCACCTCCCACCCGGACTACACCACGGAGGACCAGAAGGCGGCGCTGCTAGGCCTCTGGACGGAAGGCGTCGCCCCGCGCGCGTGCGGTTCGGCCGGGCTGGAGTATCTCGCCATCGCCCAGGGCCGGTTGGACGCCACGGCGTTCTCCTGGGAGGCCGCCTGGGACCACGCGGCGGGTCTCCTCCTGGTCGAGGAGGCGGGCGGCGCCCATCTGACCCTGGCGGGGGAGCCGTTCCGCATAACCGGCGGCAACGCCCTGCCGTTCACCGCGGCACGGGACGCGGCCACGGCTCGCCGGGTGGTGGGGTTGCTGTCGGGCGGAGCCTGAGCTGGAAGGAGCCGCTCACGCGGATGTCGATCACCTCGAACTCCGCGGGGGTGCCCTCCCGGGGCCACTCGCACTCCGCCCGCAGCAGGATCAGGGCGTCCACGAAGCCCGGCAGGGGCAGTCCGAGATCGACGAACACTCCGGTGACACCGGGACCCCAGGGGGAGACGGTGAACGTGCCGGGCAGGCGCGCGCCGACGGGGACCGGCCCGGAGTCGTGTCGCACGTCACACTGGCGGTACGAGCGGGCACGGCCCCAGGCGAGGCTGAAATCCTCTTCGGTGACGGGCAGGGCACCCGGTGGTTCCGTGACCGGTCCCCGGACCGGTGTTCCGTACACGACCTCGTACAGCTCGTGCCCCAGCTCCCCGCCGAGCCGCCCCACCTGCGTGAGTTCGGCCGTGTCGGCGGCGACAGCGGCCGTCTGTTCCTCGCCACGGAAGACGATCTGCCGCAGCACCCGCCCGTCGTCCCCCACCTCGAACCAGCACCAGGTGTCGTCGTCGGGATCGGTGAAACGGAACCGGCGCGTCATTTCGCGGAGCCTACCCGTGCCCGGGCACTGTCGGTGGCCGGGCATATCCTGATCCCGAATGGCCATCGGCTGACGAAGGAGTCCGAAGGTGCCGTCGATGCTCGACGCGGTAGTGGTGGGGGCGGGGCCGAACGGCCTGACGGCTGCCGTGGAGCTGGCCCGCCGCGGATTCTCCGTGGCCGTGTTCGAGGCGAAGGACACCGTGGGAGGGGGCGCCCGCACCGCCGAGCTGACCCTGCCCGGCTTCCGCCACGACCCGTGCTCGGCCGCGCACCCGCTGGGGATCAACTCGCCCGCGTTCAAGGCGATGCCGCTGGACCGCTACGGCCTGGAGTGGCTGCACGCCGACCTGCCCATGGCGCACCCGTTCCTCGACGGCACGGCGGCCGTGCTGGCGCGCTCGGTGGGGGAGACGGCCGCCTCGTTCGGGCCGCGCGACGCGGGCGCGTACCGCAGACTGGTCGAGCCGTTCCTGCCCCAGTGGGACACCTTGGTCCGCGACTTCATGTCACTGCCGCTGTCCGCGCTGCCCCGCGACCCGGTCACCCTCGCCCGCTTCGGCCTCGTCGGTCTGCCGCCCTCGACCTGGCTGATGCGCCGCTTCAAGGACGAGAAGGCCAAGGCACTGTTCGCCGGGCTCGTCGCGCATGTCATCGCCCCGCTCGGCGGCCTCGCCACCGGCGCCGTCGGCCTGGTCTTCGCGTTGGCCGCGCACGCAGCCGGCTGGCCGGTCGCCCGCGGCGGCTCCCAGGCCATCTCCGACGCGCTCACCGCGTATCTGAAGGACCTCGGCGGCACCGTCCACACCGACTACGAGGTCAAGCGGCTCGACGATCTGCCGCCCGCGCGCGCGTACGTCTTCGACACCTCGCCCACCGCGCTGGCCCGGATCGCCGGCTTCGGGCGCTCTTACGAGTCGTACCGGTACGGTGCCAGCGTCTTCAAGCTCGACTACGCGCTCGACGGCCCCGTGCCCTGGACCGCCAAGGAGGCGCGCAGCGCGGGCACGGTGCAGGTCGGGGCGAGCAAGGCGGAGATCGGCGCCGCCCTGGACGACGCCTCCCGCCGGGGCCGCGCTCCCGACGCGCCGTTCCTGATCACCGTGCAGCCCAGCCTCGTGGACCCGACCCGCGCACCCCAGGGCAAGCATGTCTTCTGGGCGTACGGCCATGTCCCGAACGGCTGGACGGGAGACCTGACGGACGCCGTCGAGCGGCAACTGGAACGCTTCGCCCCGGGGTTCCGCGACCGCGTCCTCGCCCGCGCCACGGCCGGTCCGCCCGAACTCGCCGCGCACAACGCGAACTACGTCGGTGGCGACATCGCCTGCGGCGCCGCCTCTGGTCTGCAGTTGCTGCTGCGCCCCAAGCTCTCGCTCTTCCCGTATCACACCCCGCACCCCGCCGTCTTCATCTGCTCCTCCGCCACCCCGCCGGGCCCGGGGGTACACGGAATGTCGGGTCACAACGCGGCCAAGGCGGTGTGGCGGAGGCTGCGCCAGGAGCGCTGAAGTCTGCCTCGTAGTCAAGAGTGTTCAAAGCAAGTTCAAGCATGACCAACGCGGTTCAGGTGTGACCAAAGTCAAGTCACGAACAGAGAAAGGTCTTTACGTATTGCGTGCATAAATGTTCAAGCAACGCGGTAGGTTGCGGCCATGAGAGATCGGAGAGCGCAACTCCGCTCCGGGTCCCGGCCCATGCCGGACCTCGCTGACCTGGCTCAACTCGTTCGCGCACCGGCCGCGTTAAGCGTGCCCGGCGACGTCCTCGCGGGCGCCGCTGCTGCCGGGCATCCGCTGGGGGCGCGGACCCTCGGCGTGATGGGATCGTCCGTCTGCCTCTACTGGGCCGGCATGGCCCTCAACGACTACGCCGACGCCACGATCGACGCCGTCGAGCGCCCCGAACGCCCGGTCCCCTCGGGTCGCGTCCCCCGCCGCACCGCCCTCACCGTCGCCGGTGCCCTCACCCTAGGCGGCCTCGGCCTCGCCGCCGCCTCCGGAGGCCGCCGAAGCCTCCTGGGAGCGTTCCCCCTGGCCGGCGCCGTCTGGGCGTACGACCTGAAGCTCAAGTCCACTCCGGCGGGACCCGCCGCCATGGCCTCGGCCCGTGCCCTGGACGTCCTCGCGGGCGCGTTGGCCGCAGGCCGCCGGGGCGGCACCGGCAAGGCTCTGCTGCGCGGCGCCGTCCCCGCCGCCCTGGTCGGTGCCCATACCTACACCCTGACCGCCCTCAGTCGGCACGAGATCTCGGGCGCCCCCGCTCGGCTGCCCGCCACGACCCTCGCCGCCTCCACGACCACCGCCCTCGCGACGGCACTCCCCGCTGTCCGCACTGTGGTCGCCGCCACCCGACGGGGCACCACCACCATCGTCGGCCGGCCCGCACGGCGCCCCGGCGCCACCGCCGTCACCCGCGCCGCCGTGGTCGCCGCCGGTGCCCTCGCCTACCTGGGAAGCTACGGAACAGCCCAGGCCCGCGCCGTACGGGAGCCCTCGGGCGAGAACGTACGACGGGCCGTCGGGGCCGGAATCCTCGGGCTGATGCCCTTGCAGGCGGCGCTGACCGCGCGGAGCGGAGCCACGGTCGCGGCAGCCGCCCTCGGTGTCGTACACCCCCTGGCCCGGCGGCTCGCCCGGCGCGTGTCCCCTACCTGAACCAGCACAGACCTCCGCTGAACCAGCACAGACCTCCGCTGAACCAGAAGAGACCTCCGCCGGAGGAGCCCCCGGAATGAAACCGCCCCCCACCCCCCTCCGATTAGGCTACGGCACCAACGGCTTCACCAACCACCGGCTGAGCGACGTCCTCGCGGTCCTCGCCGACCTCGGCTACGACGGCGTCGCCCTCACCCTCGACCACGGACACCTCGACCCGTACGCCGACGACCTGCCCCGGCGCGTGGCCGCGATCGCGCGGGACCTGGCCCGGCACGGGCTCGACGTGACGGTCGAGACCGGCGCGCCCTACCTCCTCGACCCCTGGGGCAAGCACGAGCCGACCTTGATGTCCGACGCGGCCGAGCGCAGGATCGACCTGCTGCGGCGGGCCGTCCGTATCGCGGCCGACCTCGGCTCGCCCACCGTCCATCTGTGCAGCGGCCCCGCACCGGACGGCGGCCCGCCGGAACGGGACGCGTGGAAGCGGCTCGCGGCAGGCGTCCAGACCGTCCTGGAGACCGCGGAGGAGTACGGCGTCTCGCTGGCCTTCGAGCCCGAGCCGTACATGTTCGTCGACACCGTGGAGCGCTGTCTGGAGCTGGCCGAACTCGTCGGCGGGCACGAACTGTTCGGGATCACCCTCGATGTGGGGCACGCGCACTGTGTCGAGGACCGGACCGTGCTGGAGTGCGTGCGTCTCGCCGCTCCTCGGCTGCTCAACGTGCAGATCGAGGACATGCGGCGTGGCGTCCACCAGCACCTCGAGTTCGGCGCCGGGGAGATCGACTTCCCACCCGTGCTCACCGCCCTGAAGGACCTCGGCCACCAAGGCCTGGTCTCCGTCGAGATCCAGGGCGGCTCCCTCGACGCGCCCGACGTCGCTCGCCGCTCCATCGAGTTCCTGCGCGCCGCATCGGCCTGATCCCCACCCTCACCCCCTC
This sequence comes from Streptomyces capitiformicae, assembly GCF_002214185.1. Lineage (NCBI taxonomy): Bacteria > Bacillati > Actinomycetota > Actinomycetes > Kitasatosporales > Streptomycetaceae > Streptomyces > Streptomyces capitiformicae. The sequence continues at coordinate 8,075,980 of NZ_CP022161.1, forward strand.
CACCGGCACCCCCCACCCTCACCCCCTCGACCCTCGCCCCTCGACCATCACCCCCTCGACCATCACCCCCTCGACCATCACCCCCTCGACCATCACCCCCTCGACCATCACCCCCGGCAGTTTCCTGTTTCCTCACAAGAGGTCGTTCTGTCATGGCATCCACCGGAATGTCCGACTCCGCGCCCCTCGATCCCCGAACCGCCCTCGCCCTCCACCCCCTTGACCCGGCCGGCCGCGCCTGGCTCGACGAGGCCGAGGCCCGCGTCGCCGCCCGGTTCACCGCCGTAAGGGCCCTGTTCCCCGCGGTCCGACGGCACTGCGGTCGGGACCGTCTGGACGAGCACTGGACCGCCGACGAGGCGGCTCGCGCCGTTCTGCTCCTCGCGCTCCCCCTCGACGGCCCCCCGCTCGCGTCCGAACTGACAGGTCTCTTCCGCCATGGCGACCCGGCGGAACAGCGGGCCGTGCTGAGGGCACTGCCCTTCCTCGACGTGTCCGAGGAGGCCGCTCTCGGCTTCGTCCGCGAAGCCCTGCGGGGCAACGACAGCACCCTCATCGAGGCCGCCCTCGGACCGTACGGCGCCGCCCGGCTGCCCGAGGCCGAGTACCGCCAGGCCGTCCTGAAGTGCGTCTTCTACGAGATAGCCCTCGACCGGATCGCCGGGCTCGACACCCGCGCCGACGACGAACTGGCCCGAATGCTCGCCGACTTCGCCCACGAGCGGGTCGCCGCCGGACGGGACGTACCGCCGGACATCTGGCCCGTCGTCCGTGCCTTCCCCGCCCTCGCCACCCTCACCGAGAAGCTCGCCGCCGAGACCCGAGCCGCCACCCCCGACCGCCGCGAGGCAGCCGTACGCGCTCTGAAGGCGCTCCAGTAAGCCGCGCAATCCCCCAGCCAGAGCCGCAGTCCTCAAGAAAGAGAGCTGACCTGTGCGCATCTTCGACCCCCACATCCACATGACCTCCCGCACCACGGACGACTACGAGGCGATGCATGCGGCCGGGGTGCGCGCCGTCGTCGAACCCGCCTTCTGGATGGGGCAGCCCCGTACGTCGCCGGAGAGCTTCTACGACTACTTCGACGCGCTGCTGGGCTGGGAGCCCTACCGTGCGGCCCAGTTCGGCATCCAGCACTTCTGCACGATCGCGCTCAACCCCAAGGAGGCCAACGACCCGCGCTGCCGGCCGGTCCTTGACGAGCTGCCCCGCTACCTCGCCAAGGACAGGGTGGTAGCGGTCGGCGAGATCGGCTACGACTCCATGACATCGGAGGAGGACGAGGCGCTCGCGCTCCAGCTCCAACTCGCCATGGAGCAGGGCCTGCCCGCCCTCGTGCACACCCCGCACCGCGACAAGGCCACCGGCACCCGCCGGACCCTGGACGTCGTACGGGAGTCCGGCATCGCCCCCGAACTCGTCGTCCTCGACCACCTCAACGAGCTGACCGTCGGCATGGTCCTCGACAGCGGCTGCTGGGCCGGGTTCTCGATCTACCCGAAGACAAAGATGAGCGAGGACCGCATGGTCACCATCCTCCAGGAGCACGGCACCGAGCGCATGCTCGTGAACTCCGCCGCCGACTGGGGCCGTTCGGACCCGCTCAAGACCCGCAGGACCGCCGACGCGATGCTCGCCGCCGGGTTCGACAACGGTGCCGTGGACCGGGTGCTGTGGCGGAACCCGGTCGACTTCTACGGGCAGAGCGGCCGACTGGACCTCGACGAGCCCAAGCCGGACGAGGAGTCTTCCTTCGAGGGCAACTCCATCCGGCGCGGCGGAGCGTGAGGGGACGGTCATGCGATTCCGGCACCCGGACGGCACCGCCGTCCACTTAGGCTACTGCAGCAACGTCCATCAGGCGGAGGACCTGGAGGGCGTCATCGCCCAGCTCGCCGGCTACGCCGAGCCCGTGCGGGAGCACCTGGGCGTCGACCGGCTGGGCATCGGACTCTGGCTCGCCCGTGGCGTGGTCACACAGCTGGTCGGTCAACCGGTCGGTCAACTGGTCGATAAGACAGCCGAGTTGAAGCGCCTCAAGGCAGAACTCGCGGCGCGCGGTCTGGAGACGGTCACCTTCAACGCCTTCCCGTACGCCGGTTTCCACCGCGAGGTGGTCAAGAAGGACGTGTACCTGCCCGACTGGGCGGACGAGGCACGGCTGCGCCACACCCTCGACTGCGCCCGCGTCCTCGCCGAACTCCTCCCGGACGACGCCGAGCGGGGCAGCATCTCCACCCTCCCCCTGGCCTGGCGCACCCCCTGGCCCTCGGACCGCGCCGAGACCGCCCGCCGGGCCCTGGACCGGCTCACCGCAGGGCTCGCCGAGATCGAGTCGGACACCGGCCGCCGTATCCGCGTCGCCTTCGAACCGGAACCCGGCTGCGTCGTGGAGACCACCGCCCAGGCGGTACGGGAACTGCGCGGCCTCGACCCCGACCGACTCGGTGTGTGCCTGGACGCCTGCCATCTCGCCGTCCAGTTCGAGGACCCCGGCGCCGCCCTGGGCCGTCTGGCGGACGCCGGGCTGCCCGTCGTCAAGCTCCAGGCGTCCTGCGCGATCGAGGCCCCGGACCCGGCCGACCCGGCGACCCGCGTGGCCCTGGGCCGATTCGTCGAGCCCCGCTTCCTGCACCAGACGCGCACCTCGACAGCGGCCGGAGTACGCGGAGTCGACGACCTCCCGGACGCGCTGGACGACGGTCTGCCCACCGACACCGGCCCCTGGCGCGTCCACTTCCACGCCCCGCTGCACGCCGACCCCGAACCACCGCTGCACACGACCGCCGACCAACTGAGCGGTGTCCTCGCCGGGCTGCTCGGCGGAGCCTCGGCCGACTGCGACCACATCGAGGTCGAGACCTACACATGGTCCGTCCTCCCCGAGCCCCCCGCCGACCTGGCCGGCGGCATCGCCGCCGAACTCGCCTGGGCACGCGACCGGTTGACCGGCCTCGGCCTCAAGGAGGAACACCGGTGAATACCCGATCCGGCCTCAAGGAGGACCACCAGTGAGCACCCGACCCAACCGGCTCGTCGTCCTCGACGTGGTCGGCCTCACCCCCAAACTGCTGAAACACATGCCCGCCGTGGCCGCCCTCGGCGACCGCGGCTTCCAGGCCCGGCTCGACCCCGTACTGCCCGCTGTGACCTGCACGGTCCAGTCCACGTTCCTCACGGGCGAACCGCCCTCCGGGCACGGCGCGGTGGCCAACGGCTGGTACTTCCGGGACCTCGGCGAAGTGCTGCTGTGGCGCCAGCACAACGCGCTTGTGGACGGCGAGAAGATCTGGGAGACGGCGCGCAGGTCCACCCCCGACTACAAGGTCGCCAACATCTGCTGGTGGTACGCGATGGGCGCGGACGTCGACCTCACCGTCACCCCACGCCCGGTCTACTACTCCGACGGCCGCAAGGAACCCGACTGCTACACCTGGCCGCCGTCCCTCCACGACGAACTCACCGACCGGCTGGGCCCGTTCCCCCTGTTCACCTACTGGGGCCCCAACGCGGGCATGCCCTCCACTCAGTGGATCCTCGGCGCCGCCCGCCAGGTCTTCGACGAGCACCACCCCGACCTCACCCTCGTCTACCTCCCCCAACTCGACTACGAGCCCCAGCGATCCGGCCCCGACTCACCGGCCACGATCAGCGCCGCCCGCCAACTCGACGACGCCCTGCGCCCGTTGATCGCCCACTTCCTGAGCGAGGGCGCCACGGTGGTGGCGCTCAGCGAGTACGGCATCACGCCCGTCTCCCGCCCGGTCGACATCAACCGTGCCCTGCGCCGTGCCGGACTGCTCGACGTGTACGTCCAGGACGGCATGGAGTACCTCGACCCGTGGACCTCGCGGGCATTCGCCGTGGCCGACCACCAGATCGCCCATGTCTACGTAAGGGACCCGGCCGACACGGAGGCGGTCGCCAAGATCGTGGCCGAACTCGGCGGTGTGGAGCGGGTGTTGGACGCCCAGGGCAAAGCGGCCCACGGTCTGGACCACGAACGCTCCGGCGAGCTGGTCGCGATCGCCGACCCCGACGCCTGGTTCACGTACTACTACTGGCTGGACGACGAGCGCGCCCCCGACTTCGCCCGCCAGGTCGAGATCCACCGCAAGCCCGGCTACGACCCCGCCGAGCTGCTGTACGACGAGACCGTCCCCGCGGTGAAACTGCGCGCGATCGGCCAAGTGGCCCGCAAGAAGCTCGGGTTCCGCTACCGCATCAGCACCGTTCCGCTGGACCCCTCCGGCGTCAGCGGCAGCCACGGCCGACTGCCCGACCACCCGGACGACGGCCCCGTGCTGCTGTGCTCCGCACCGGAGCAGGCCCGCGAGGCGTACGCGGCCACCGAGATCAAGGCGCTGCTGCTGGGGCTGGCCGGGCTGGAGGCGGAGGGCGCCGAGGCCGACGCCTCCAAGAACGACGCCTCCAAGAACGACGCCTCCAAGAACGACGCCTCCGAGGACGAAGGGCGGCTGCCCGCATGACGACCCACCCGGCCCACCGGGCCGACCCGAGCCACCCCTCCCTCCCGGCCGAGCGCCCGTTGCTGGACCCGGCTCCCGAGTACGCCAAGTGGCGTGCGGAGGAGCCGGTCCGGCGGGTGACGATCTGGGGTGACAACAGCCCCTGGCTGGTCACGCGGCACGAGGACGCCCGCGCGGTCCTCGCCGACCCGCGTTTCAGCGCCGACGCGACTCTGGAAGGCTTCCCGGGATTCGGGCCGCAGGCGCCGCCGCGCGCCCCCGGCCAGTTCTTCATGATGGACCCGCCCGACCACACACGACTGCGCCGTGTCCTGATCCCCGACTTCACCTTCCGCCGTATCGAGCAACTGCGGCCGGCGATCGCCCGCATCTGCGGTGAACTGCTCGACGCGATGACGGCGGACGGCGCCACGACGGCCGACCTGGTGGAGGCGTACGCCCTGCCGCTGCCCTCACTCGTGATCTGCGAACTACTCGGGGTGCCGTACGAGGACCACGACTTCTTCCAGCGGCAGGCGAAGGCGATCAGTAGTCTCGCCGCCGGACCGGACGAGCGGCTCGCCGCCCGCAAGGCCCTCCACACCTACCTGGGCGAACTGCTCGCCCTGCGCACCCGGGAGCCCGCCGACGATCTCGTCTCCCGGCTCGCGCGCGACCGGGTGGCGACCGGCGAGGTGACGACGGCCGAAGCCGTCGGACTCGCCGCGTTGCTGCTGGTGGCGGGCCACGAGACGACTGCCAACATGTTCTCGCTCTCCGTCGTGGCCCTGCTGCGCAACCCCGACCAGCTCGCCGTGCTCCGCGCGGAGCCCGCCCTGTGGCCGGACGCGGTAGAGGAGCTGCTGCGCCATATCACCCTGGCCCACACGGGGCTGCGGCGGATCGCCACCGAGGACGTGGAGGTCGGGGGCGTCCGCATCCGCGCCGGGGACGGCGTGGTCGTGGCGGTGGACGCCGCCAACCGCGACCCGGCCGTCTTCTCCGACGCGGACGCGCTGGACGTCCGTCGCGACACCACCGGGCATCTGGCATTCGGCCACGGCCTCCACCAGTGCATCGGCCAGTCCCTTGCCCGCGCCGAACTGCAGATCGGCCTGCCCGCCCTCTTCGAACGGCTCCCTGAACTGCACCTGACCGACCGGCCGGAGGATTTCGCACTCACCGCGAGCATGTTCCACGGGATGCGGGCGCTGCCGGTCGGCTGGTAGGCGCGGGGTAGCCCGTTATTTCGACGGCTCGCAGGGCCCGGTGGCTGATATAGAGGCGGACATGACCACGATCACCCTCGTCCGGGGCGACATCACCGAGCAGTCCGTCGACGCCATCGTCAACGCCGCGAACTCCTCCCTCCTCGGCGGGGGAGGAGTGGACGGCGCCATCCACCGGCGCGGCGGCCCCGCCATCCTCGCCGACTGCCGCAAGCTCCGCGCCTCCCACTACGGCAAGGGCCTCCCCACCGGCCAGGCCGTCGCCACGACAGCAGGCGAACTCGACGCCCGCTGGGTGATCCACACCGTGGGCCCGGTCCACAGCCAGAGCCTCGACCGATCCGCGCTCCTCGCCTCCTGCTACCGCGAATCCCTCCGCGTGGCCGACGAGTTGGGCGCCCGCACGATCGCCTTCCCCGCCATCTCCGCCGGCATCTACGGCTGGCCCATGGACGACGCCGCCCGCATCGCCATGGAGACGGTGCGAGCCACGGAAACGAAGGTCGAGGAGGTCAGATTCGTCCTCTTCGACGAGCGGGCGTACGAGACGTTCGCCGCGCAGCTCCGTTGAGGGAACAGTGGTTCAGTTCCCCGGGTCTCGCCTGGGCCCCCCGTGAGCCGGGTTCGGCCGACTCCCGGTCTGCCGTGCGCAGGCGCCGGCGGCGGAGCGCCACGCCCCCGATCAGCAGGGGCGGCGAGGAGGAGAGCAAGGACTGCGGGGCCGGTTGCGTCCAGGGCGTCGGCGAGGGTGCGTTGGATCGTGCCGGCGGTGCTCGGTCGGCATCAGCCGGTGCAGCAGCTCGGCCGGCCACTCGGCGTCGTGGGCCATATCGCGGGACTGCGCCTGCTCGGCGGTGGACAAGTGGCCCTCGTTGAACAGCAGGTGGATCAGGACGTCCGGAGGGGCACGGTGTACCGGGTGCCACACACGTCAGCCGGTGCCGATTCTGGCGTGGTCGACACGCTCGTTGATCCGTATGGCCAGGTAGACGGCGTGCACTGCAAGTGTGCGTTCGACTTCGTCGATGATCGGGGCAAAGAACTGCTGCCGGTGGTCGGCATCGCTCATCGAGGTGACGGTGAAGTACATGCTGCCGAACGCGGCGAAGAGCGTGGCGTTACGCAGAAGGGCGACCGGAACCCCGGGCAACAGGGTTGACTGCACGGGCACTGCGCCGATCCACTGTTCCGCTGTCTCGGGTGTGACCATGATCAGGCCGAGGACGATGAAGAACGAGAACAGTGCCACCCCGACCACTATCGCCTGCACGAGTTGGCGGGTGGCGAGCATCAGCAGCAGGTTGCGGGACTGGCGTCCGTTCAGCGGCACCGGGTCGAGGGAACCGTGGGGTATCAGCTCGTCTATGGGCACACTGGCCAAGGGCGTGCCCTGGCATGCCTTCGACAGCACGGGCAGGCTGAGGTCCTGCTCGACCCGCCCGATCTCGTCGCGCAGGCGGACGGCCGCGGCGAGTACGGTGACTCCCACGAACAGCGCGATGACAAAGGCGAGCCGCGACCATGTGAGTCTGTTCATGGCCTGCCACAACTCGCCGGTGAAGAACAGGAAGAGCGTGACGAGCAGCATGGGCGGCAAGGCCCGGCCCAACAGATGCATGCTGTTGCGCAGGTCGTAGACCGAGTGCCGGATCGCCCGGCGCATCAATGCGCCGAAGCCGTATGTGGTTGCCAAGAACGTGGCGCCGAAGACCGTGGCGAAGAAGAGGGCGAATCCCAGAAGACCGAGACCGTTCCCTCCGGGCGGCGTGATGGTGTCATCGAGGGCGAGCTGCAAAAGGGGGACGGCGACGGGCATCGCAGCATATGTGGCGAGGATCGCGACAGTGACGGTGTGCGAGAAGCGGGGCAGCCGTCGGACGAACACTCTGATCGCGGCCCATGCCGCCAGCGTCGCCGCAAGTACCGCGCCGAGCAGCATTCGGCCCTGCGAGCCCGCGGCTTTCAGCGGTAGTAGCCAGGCGAGGCTCGCGACGGTCACAAGGGACAGCGTCGGCAGCATGCGAGGGAGGACGTCCCTCGTGAAGCTGTACCCCTCGATCATGGTGGGCGTACCTGTTCGGATGAACCAACGCTCGGTCCGGCGCAGGACGACAGGTGAGGCGGTGAAATGCACCCGGTCATCATGCCTCGTGCCAGCACCGACCGAGCGCATGGGAACGGACCAAGACTCAGGAGCGCAGGCAGTCCAGGCGGCCGTCGTGGTGACTTGGATGAGGGCTGGGGCAGGAGGGGGGGCGGATGCGGTCCATTTGCGCCACGGCACGCTCGGCCTGCTCATGCCCGGCGCCGTGCTGTGCCGGCCTCTGTGAGCCGTTGGCGGACGGGCCCTGGCTGCGCTGGATCGCAGGGGAAGGCAGACGACGGGGATGCACGTGCCTGCCCCTGCGGCAGTGCCCGCACGCGGGGACAGTGCAGGCACGACGGACGTAGACGACCGGCCCTACGCTGTCAGCGCACCGGACCCCGCAGGCGTCACCGCCCGCCTCGCGGGCAGGCCGGGCCGACCTGTCCCGGTCGCGTGGCGGTCTGCTTGTTCTCGTGTTTCGGCCCGGCATGCTGGAGTGGTCGGGCTGGCCTAAAGTGTGCGTTTTGACGGACCAGGTGTGGGGGTGGGTGTGAAGGGCGCGATGCTCGTGGACCGGTACAGCTTGGTCGAGCCGCTCGGCAGCGGCGGCATGGGCCAGGTCTGGCGCGGGTGGGACAGCGCGCTGGGCCGGGAGGTCGCGGTCAAACTCCTCGCCGCCTCACCAGGCGATGAGGGCGCGGCCGAGCGGTTCAGGTACGAGGCGCACACCGCCGCCCGGCTCACCCACGCCAACATCGCCGCGATCTACGACTTCGGGCATGCTGCCGACGGCCACCCGTTCCTGGTCATGGAGCTCGTCCGCGGCCGCAGCCTCGCCGAGATACGCGCCGCCCAGGGTCAGCTGGCCTGGGAGCGAGCCGCCGATCTCGGCGCTCAGGCGGCGAGCGCCCTGGCCGCCGCGCATGCCGCGGGGGTGGTGCACCGGGACATCAAACCCGCCAATCTGCTGCTCAGCGACGACGGCGTGGTCAAGGTCGTCGACTTCGGCATCGCGCAGCTCGCCGAACATGCCGCCGCTGACGGCTCTCCCGCGTTGGGCACCGCCGCCTACACCGCACCCGAGCAGGCGCTGCGGCATCCGGTGGGCCCAGCCGCCGACCTGTATGCGCTCGGCTGCGTGTTGTACGAACTCCTGGCCGGGCAGCCGCCCTTCCCCAGCCAGGACATCGCTGGGGTGCTCTACCGGCACGTCCACGATCACCCCGCCCCGCTGGACGGGATACGCCCGGACGTGCCGCCGCTCCTGGTGCGCACGGTCCACGCCCTGCTGGCCAAGAACCCGGCCGACCGGCCCGGTGATGCCGCCGACATCTCCCGGCAGCTGGCAGCCGTCGCCGCCGAAGCTCCAGCCCAGGCCACCCGGCTGCTGCCGCCCGTCGGCGACGCCACCGCTCCCCTTCCCTCCATCAGCGTTGCCGCAGACGAATCGCCGCTGTCACGGCGCCGCCCTCGACAGGGGGCCCGCCTGCCCCTGCCGCTCGTCCTCGGCGGTCTGGTCGCCGTCGGCGCCGCCCTTCTGACCGTGCTCTTCCTCCTTGCCTACGGCGACAGCAGTGAGGACACCACCACCTCGCCGGCCTCGTCCGCATCCCCAGCCACCAGTGAGCCGGCCTCTTCCAGCTCGTCGCCGGTTCCCACCCGCAGCCCGACCCCCACGCCCACCCCGAGCGTGAAGCAGGCTGCCACCCAGGATCCGGCCACCCTCGCCCGCCGGCTGTCCGCCGCGCTGGCCGCCCAGTCCGGCTCCATGGAGCCCGACCTGTACCGGGACGCCCAGAAGAAAGCAGCCGAGATCAACAAAAAGGTCCAGGCGGGCGATACCGCCAAGGCTGCAGACAAGGCCCGCGACCTCCGTCAGCGCCTTGCCGACGCCCGGCAAAAGGGCCAATGGAGCGGCGACTCCCAGGTCATGCGGCTGCTGAACCAGCTCGCCGCATCCGGCTGACAAACCAGCAGTACCGACCGGGCTGCTCTCTTGGGCTTTGGCCTGACACCGCAAAGACCCGCACCGCCCGGAGTGGCCAAGCGAAGCACTCAATGGCCCAGTTGGCCATTCTGAGCACTCCATCCACCCCACTCGCCGCCGGGGCGAGTGGGGTGGATGGATGGCTAGTTGCAGCAGTCGCAGCCAGGTCGGCAGCCGCACGCGTCGCTCTCTTCGACGTCGGCTGCCGGGACCGTGGCGACTGAGGGTGCGCAGCAGCCCTTGCCCTGCCAGGCGTCGCGGCCCTCCTTGACAGCGACAGCAGCGATGACGAGGGCGGCGATGGGGTCGGCCCAGGACCAGCCGAGAGTGGCGTTCAGTACCAGGCCGACCAGGAGCACGGCCGAGAGGTACGTGCACAGCAGGGTCTGCTTGGAGTCCGCGACCGCCGAGGCGGAGCCGAGTTCTCGGCCGGCGTGGCGCTGGGCGGCGGACAGGAACGGCATGACCGCGAGGGAGAGGGCGGCGAGCACGATGCCGGGGACGGACCGTTCGGCCTCGCCGGTGCCGGCGAGAGCGCGGACGGCGTCGACGCCGACGTAGGCGGCGAGCGCGAAGAAAGATGCCGCGATGATCCGCAGGGTGGTCTTCTCGCGTGCCTCGCGTACGGCGTGCTCGCGGGTGGAGAACTGCCAGGCCACCGCGGCGGCGGAGGAGACCTCGATGACGGAGTCCAGGCCGAAGCCGATCAGGGCGGTGGACGACGCGATGGTCCCCGCGGTGATGGCGACGACCGCCTCGACGACGTTGTACGTGATGGTCGCGGCGACCAGCAGACGTATGCGGCGTGCGAGCACATCGCGGCGGCTCGGCGGGGGGCCGAGGGATATCGCGGTCATCAGCAGCAGCCCTTGTCGTCGGCGTCGACGCAGGTCCGGTCGGTCTCGACGGCCACCACGGCGGTGCGCAGATCGTCGAGCGCGTGACCGAGACGTTCGTCGGCCAGTTCGTAACGGGTGCGGCGGCCGTCGGGCACGGTGACGACCAGGCCGCAGTCCCGCAGACACGCGAGGTGGTTGGACAGCCGGGTGCGAGAGACGGCGAGTGCGTCGGCGAGGTCGGCGGGGTAGGCCGGGGCCTGCCGCAGGGCGAGCAGGATGCGGCAGCGGATCGGATCGGCGAGCGCGCGGCCGAACCGGACGAGCACGTCGATGTCGGGGGCAATGGTCAACACACCATGACAGTACACAGATTCATGAATTCATGAAAGACTGGATCGTCGATCCGCACTGTGCGCCGTGACGGCCGGCTGGAGCACTCACTGGCCAACTGGCCCGCTCAGTCACATTGATGTGACTGAGCGCCACGGCTGGTTCTGACCGCGCTTGCGTGACGACTACGCCAGAAGCAGACAGGGCGTTACGTCGTCGAGCTTGGGCGTGTCACGGAAGAGCGGTCAGACCACAGCCGGCCAGCTGCCGCCGGTTCCGGGGGCGGGGCGGCAGGCGTGCCTCAAGCGGGCCGGAGATCCCGGAGGTGATCCAGCCAACCTGGGTGATACTCGCTACCCGGCGGCTTCTTCATCCGGTAGTCGTTACGCCGGGTCGATACGGGAGACGCTGCCACGCAGGTCGAGCACGTACAGCTCGCCATTGCCTCCCTGCACGAACGAGACGACCCGGCCGCCGTCGACTCCGAGGTTGCTCACGCCGGTCACCTTGCCGTTCTCCATCTGCAGAGCACGGACGGCGCCGTCGCAGTAGTCGCTGAACACGTACTGACCCTTGAGGTCCGGGATCGCCTCGCCTCGGTATACGTATCCGCCGGTCACCGAGCAACCCAACCCGCTGCGGTCGTACTCGTGGATCGGCGGTACGTGGTTCGCGGGCTCCGTGCCGCCCCGGAAGGGATGGTTGCCCTCCATCTGGGACCAGCCGTAGTTCTCGCCACCCTTGCTGGTTGCCGGGGCCCAGTCGATCTCCTCCCAGGCGTTCTGGCCGACGTCCCCGATCAGCAGGTCGCCCGTGCCCGCGTCGAAGGAGAACCGCCACGGATGGCGCAACCCGTACGCCCAGATCTCGTCCTTCGCGTTCGGGTCGTCCACGAACGGGTTGCCCGGCGGGATCGCGTACGGCTTGCCACCGCTCGGGTCGATCCGCAGTAGCTTGCCGAGCAGCGTGCCGAGGTTCTGCCCGTTGCCGTGCGGGTCGCCGCTCGAGCCGCCGTCGCCGAGCGCGATGTAGAGATAGCCGTCGGGGCCGAACGTGATGTCGCCGCCGTTGTGGTTCGCGTAGGGCTGTGTCTGGGTGAGAACGGTGCGCCGGGTGTCCCGCTGGATCTTGCCGTCCCGCACCGCGAACTCGTCCACGGTGCTGGTGCCTTCGCGGTTCGTGAACGAGATGTAGAAGTGCGCGAACTCCTTGTCGAACGCGATGCCCAACAGGCCGCGTTCGCCGTTGGTGGTGGTCTCGCCGGATATGTCGAGGACGGGCTCGCCGAGCCCTTGATCGTCCAAGACCCTTACTTTGCCCGCGCGTTCGGCTATCCAGACCGTGCCACCGGGACCGGCGGTGCCGGCGGATGGATTCTGGGCCATGGCGACTTTCTTGAGCACGACCTTCGCTGCCTGACGTGGGGCGCTGAGCTCGTCGGCAGACGCCGTGGTCAACGCGAGGGAAGCGACGAGGCAGAGGGTGCCGATGATCGCCGAGCTTCTGGTGCGAACTTTCACCGTGATCCTCCTAGAGGCGGCGAACGGGGGGAGGTCACCCGGCTGCCAGGGGCAGAGATAGGCGGGTGTCGTCCACGCCGGCACGCACACCTGGGGGGTGGGGGGATGGTGCGCTACTGACCACAGGTGAGGCTACCGGGACAGGGGTTGTTGAAATAGACCACACTTCGCCACCCCGCACGAGACATGCCCTGACTCCATGGATGACCACGTGTGCCGTGCGCAGGGTGGCCAACGGAAAGGTTTGGGCAAGGTCAGTGCCCGCGCGGTGCGTACATGATCACGGCCATTCCGGCGAGGCAAACCAGTGCGCCGATCACATCCCAGCGGTCGGGGCGGTAGCCGTCGGCGACCATGCCCCAGGCGATGGACCCGGCGACGAAGATCCCGCCGTAGGCGGCGAGGATCCGGCCGAAGTTGTCGTCGTGCTGCCATGTGGCAACGACTCCGTACAGTCCCAGGGCGATGGCGCCGCCGCCGACCCAGATCCAGCCCTTGTGCTCGCGGATGCCTTGCCAGACCAGCCAGGCGCCGCCGATCTCGAAGAGAGCGGCAAGGGCGAACAGGGCAACGGAACGAGCGATGACCATGCCCAGGACCTTACTGTCGGCCTCCACTGCCGATCTTCAGGGGTTTGTTGGATCTTTGGCAGCCGCATCCGTCCTCACCTGCGGTCTTCAGCGCGCGGGAGCAGGAGCGGCGGCGATGCCCGAGCCACCAGGTCCCGCCGGCGAGCACGCCAGGGCGACGGCAAGGGACGGCAGCCAGCCCACCGACCGCTCCGGCACCGGCTCCGACAACGCCGCCCGCCGCGCCAAGGACAGGCAGCGCGCAGCACGCCACACAGGCGAGGGCGGCCATGCCCGCGAGCGCGTGCGGCATCTTGTGGACACGAGGTCAGCGAGGATTTGGCACGGTGGTTCTCCTCGGCGTCGGCCGTGTGCTCGGCACGGTCGCCGCGATCACGGGCACCTGGCGGTCGGCCGCCGGACGGGCCCCGCCCGATCACTGCACAGTGCAAAACGAGGCGCCGGCGGTGTACCGCCGGCACCGAGATCTCGGTGCCGGCCCAGTCGGCCCAAGGCTGTCGTCACGTGGACGTCAGGGTTATTACGAGAACCTGACGCGGAGGCGGAATCCCTTCAGTCACAGGCGTCTCGTCGGCAACTCTGGCTCTGCCCGCCACCGTTCGAGGGTGGCGCAGGGGTTTGAGGAGCGATCTATGAGCAGGCACACGAGGCGCAGGTCCGCGTTACAGGTTCGGCTGACCGTCGGGGGAGCCGCAGTCCTGGCCACGGCGGCGGCCGCGGTGACGGTGACCGTCGCCTCGGCGGGGGAGACCAGCCGCCGGTACGCGGGCTCGGGGGAGGCGGGCGCCGATCATGCCGTGTTCGTGCAGGGCAACGAACTCGACGGCAACACCATCCACGTCTTCAAGCGCGGTGACGACGGCACACTGACCGCCGCGGGGCGCTACGCCACCGGCGGTAGGGGCGGCGACCAGATCGACGCGCCGACCGACTCCCTGGCTTCCCAGGGCTCGCTCGTCTACGACGACCGGTCGGGGCGACTGCTGGCGGTCAACGCGGGCAGCGGCACGGTGACCTCGTTCCGGGTCGAGGGCCAGAAACTGACGGACCGGCAGGTGGTGGATTCCGGGGGCGACTTCCCGGCGTCGATCGCTGTCTCGGGCAAGCTGGCGTACGTCATGAACGCGGGTAGGGAGGGAAGCGTCCAGGGTTTCCGGATCACCGCCGACGGGCTGAAGTCGCTGCGGGGTTCGCAGCGCTCCCTGGGGCTGGAGAACGAGAAGGTGCCGTTGTTCAGCAGTTCGCCCGGGCAGGTCGCGTTCACCCCGGACGGCCGGGCGCTCGTCGTCACCACCAAGTCCGCGAACACCGTCGAGGTCTTTCCCATGGGGCGTGACGGGCGCCCCGCGCAGGCGCCGGTCGTCAACGAGTCCGCGGGCGGAGTGCCGTTCGCGATCACCTTCGACAAGGGCGGCCGAATGCTGGTGGCCGAGGCGGAGAAGTCGACGGTCAGTACGTACAAGGTGCGTGCCGACGGCACCCTGAAGGTCGTGCAGGAGCCGCTGGCCAACGGCCAGGAGACACTGTGCTGGCTGGAACGCGCCGGTGACTTCTTCTACGGGGGCAACACCGGCAACTCCACGGTCAGCGGTTATCGCATGGACAAGCGCGGGCGCCTGGCGCTCACCAACGACGTGGGCGTGGCGACGCCGCCGTCGGCCCAGTCGCAGGGCGTCATCGACCTGGCCGTGACGGAGGACGAGAAGTTCCTGTACGTGCAGAACGCCGTCTCCGGCACGGTCGACGGCTTCCGCGTCGGCAGGAACGGCTCCCTCACGAAAGTCACCACCGCCACAGGACTGCCCACCTTCGCCGAGTCCGGCATGGAGGGCATCGCCGCGGTGTAAAGGAAAAGCGGCCACTGCGGTGCGGCGCCCCGGAGCTCCTCCGGGGCGCCGAGTCGGGGGATTCGTATGAGTGATCGTCGTTTTCCCGCGCGCGATGCGCGGATCCGGGCCGCGGAGGTCGAGTAGGTGACATCTTCCGCGACCTGACCGAGACGGAGATGGACGCCATTGCCGCCGCGGCCCCCATGAAGACCTACAGCGCCGGCGAACTGCTCTACTGCTCGGCCCAGCCCTCCGAGGCGCTGTTCATCCTCAAGAAGGGCCGGGTGCGGATCTTCCCGGCCTCCGCCGACGGCCGCGCCCTGACCTGCGCGATCATCAGTCCCGGCACCATCTTCGGCGAGATGGTGCTGCTCGGGCAGCAGATGTACGACAACTTCGCCGAAGCCCTGGACGGCGTCACCGTCTGCGTGATGAGCCGCGCCGACGTCCACCGCTTCCTGCTCGCGGACGCCCGGATCTCCGCACGCATCACCGAGATCCTCGGCCGCCGCCTGACCGACCTCGAACAGCGCCTCTCCGACAGCGTCTTCAAGTCCGTGCCGCGCTCACCCACCAGCAGATCGCCGCTCCGGCCGAGGGCCTGGCGACCGTCGGCGGTGGTGGGTTACGGCATTGCCGTGAGTGCCTCCCGGTGGTCGCGTGCACACTGCGCGAACGTGCCCGCCGATCGGCCGAGCACCTGTGGCACGTGGTCGGTGACGTAGGCCGCACCGCCGACGCGCGCCCAGCCGATGCCATTGACCATCCCGGCCGGCAACTGGTCGAGCGCATTCGTGTCGGTGATCTTGACCGGCCGTTCCAGCACGCCCTCCAGGATCGCCGCCTGGTCTGCGAACGTCAGCAACTCTGGCCCGGTCAGGTCGTACCGCTGCCCGTCGTGCGCATCGCTGGTCATGGCGGCGACGGCGACCGCAGCCACGTCCCTCGGGTCCACGATGGCCGGCCGGGAGTCGCCACCCTCCGCGTGGCCGACGAGTTGGGCGCCCACACGATCGCCTTCCCCGCCATGGAGACCGTCCGGACCACGGAAACGAAGGTCGAGGAGGTCAGATTCATCCTCTTCGACGAGCAGACACACGCGGCGTTCGCCGCGCAGCTCCGTTGAGGGAACGACGTGTGGAAATGACCTCCCCTCGGTCAGCTGATGTTACGGAACACTAGGAGGTAGCGCCAGAACAGCAGTCTGCGAATGCCGCATCCGGGCAGCAGCACCGCGGCCCCCCGGCGGATCTCGTGCAAGGACATGGTCGGCGGCATCACCGGCGCCTTGGTCCGTTCTGTGCCGGCCGACGCGGCAGGGCGGATCTCGTCCGCCGCGGCAACGGCGAGCCGGGCAACGGCGTTGACGGGCACGGCTGCCAGGCTCCATGCCCAGTCGAGACGGGTCTTCTCCGGATAACAGCCAAGGATCACCAGAACGCCCTCCGGCGCGAGTGCGTCACGCAGAGCGGCGACCGCGTCGAAGGGCATGTGATGGATGCTCGCCAGACACGAGATGAAGTCGTAGTGCTCCTTGGGGAGTTCGACGTCGGTGACATCAGCCTGCCGGAAGCGCGGGTTCCTGGTGCCTCCTGCCGACTCCGACAGGGCACGAGCCTCCGCGATGACCTCCTCGGACGGATCGACCGCATCGACCTCGATCCCCATACCAGCGAGGCGCCGAGCAAAACGGCCGGTCCCGCAGCCGACTTCGAGAGCCGCACCACAGTTCCGCGGCACCTGGCGCAACAGCAGACGGTGATAGTGGTCGTTGTGGTCGAAGGGCATGGATCGACTCTGCCACAGGTGCTCCGCTCGCTGTGCCGACATGCGGCTCCGCCGCGGAGCCGCACAACGTCGCAGCCCCGCGCCCCTTCGGGGCGCCGTCGAACTGCATCGGACGCGACGCCGCGCACGCGGGATCGATGGAGGTCAGCCGGCCGAACGGCACCCGCTGCCCCGAGGCGGGTGCCGTTTCGTGTGCCGTCGCGGGACGCGCTCGTCAGGCCATGGACACGGCGTAGGGCGATAGGGCCGGCGCGAGTTGCACTCCGGGAGCCAGTCCGAGGGCGACGAGGGCATCGGGAAGGCCGCGTCCCACGCGTGCCGCCTCCAGCGTGCCGGGGGCGGCCAGCGGGCGGCAGCTGGCGGAGATGATCTCGAACAGGCGCTGCACCCGGCCGGGTCCGCGGGGCAGCAACTGGCCGTGGAAGTCCTCGTGGTGGGCGAGAACGAGCGCGGCCAGGCCCGCGATGTGGGCCGAGGCCGTGGCGGTGCCGTCGAGGCTGGTGTAGCCGCCTTGCGCGGCGCACGACAGGACCGCCACGCCGGGGGCAGCCGCATCGACCCCGGCTCCGAGGCAGCTGAACGGTGCGGAGAAGTGCCCTTCCGGGGTCAACTGCGGCCCCGCGTGGGTGGCTTGGGAGGTGCCCTCCGGGTACGAGCCGAAGACCCCGAGGGATCCCACGGCGAACACCGTGGGCAGCGAGCCAGGGAAGCAGACGGGTCCGCCGGTGTCGCCCGCCGGGGCGATGCAGGCGATACCGGCCGCGGTGGCGTCGGCGAGTTTGCGGGAGACCAGCGCCGAGGGATACGGGGTCGCGACCGCGATGTGGGCGATGTCGGCCTCTCGCTCGATGCAGTGGTCCAGAGCGGCGATCAGGTCGCTGAAGTGCCCGCCGGGCATGACCTGGCAGACCTCGATCGAGGCGTCGACGGCGATGCCGATGACGCCTGAGCCGGTGTCCGCGCCGGCGATGATGCCCGCCGCGTGTGTGCCGGTGCCCAGTGTGTCCTGTGCCCAGCCCTCGTCCGTACCGCGGACGATGTCGACCCCGGAGCTCACCCGTTGCTTCAGATCGGGGTGCTCGGCGCTGACACCCGAACCGATCATGCCGACCTTGATGCCGAAGGCACGGAACGTGGGCGGCAGCCGGTCGAGCCGCATGGCCTGCTGGCCCCAGCCGTACTGCTGCCGCTGCTCCAGTTCCGGGTACACCTTGGACAACGGGGTGAGGGTGACGAGGTTCTCCTGGGTCGCCGACAGGTCGGGACGGTGGATCCAGCGGTCCGTGTAACCGCCCGCGGGGCGCACGTACAGGGACTGAATGGACTCCGCCGTCTCCGTCGCCAGTGTGACGGTGACCGTGCCGTCGGCTCCGGTGACGCCCTGGCTCGGCCACGTCGCCCCGATCAGGAACACCCCGGCGCCGGCCAGCGGTTCACCGTCCGGGCCGCAGACGCGCAGCGCGATCTCCACGGGTTTTTCCAGGGGCATGACCAGCCCCGGATCGTGCAGGGGCAGCACGCCCGCGGTCTGCGTGGCCACGGGGAAGGTTCCGGACAGGGGCAGGTCCGGTTCGATGTGTACGTGCAGCGACCGCATCACCGGTACCTGGGCCTCGGCCGCCTCGACAACGGCGATCTCCGGGCAGGAGGGTTGGAGGCCCGCCGACTGGAGCTTGTCCGACGGCCGGAGTCTGCGGACGACCGTGACCTCGGGCATCCGGTCCAGCCGGTCGCACACCGCGTCCATGCTCGGTTCGGGAACTCCCGGCGGCAGGAGATGCTGCGGCAGCGCTGTCACCATGTACCGTGACCGCCGCGGCTGCACCGCGATGGGCGACGGTGCGCCTTGCCTGCGTGGCGCTGTTTCTTTCTCTTTGCCCTCGGGTGCCGACCCGTCGGCCGTCGCGCCCTCGGATCCGCTCCCGCGGTTGTTTGCGGGCCTGTCCTTGACCATTACGTCCACTTTCACCACGCCTACGTCGTCCTTGTGCTCCTGATCCGGTGACAGGCGGCTCGCGCTTCCACGGGGATGCGGTGTGCCCAGGAACCGCACCTGGGCACACCGCATCGCGCGCCGCCTGATGTCAGCCGATACCGAAGGGCTGACCGCCCATCTGGCCGAACGAGGGCTGCTGGTACTGCGGGAACTGCTGACCGTACGACTGGCCGAACGGCTGCGGGCTGGACCCGCCACCCCACGGCTGCTGGCTCTGCTGGCTCTGCAGGCCCTGGGCGCCCTGCTGGCCCTGGGAGCCCTGCTGGCTCTGCTGAAGCAGCGTCACGATCGCGTTGGGCAGCGCCTGCTGTACGGACTGCTCCACGGCGTGGCGGACGGCCCCGGCCAGCGTGCGGTGCAGCACGAGGGCCATGTACGGGTGCGCCTGCTGGGCCAGTTCAGGCCGGTGCTGCAGCTGCTGCTGGATCTGCTGGATCTGCTGGAACGTCTGCTGCACCTGCTGTGCGACCTGCTGGGCCGTCTGCTGACACGCCTGCTGGATGGCCTGCTGGACCATCTGGGCGATCTGCTGCTGGCCGCCGAACTGCTGGCCGCCCTGCTGCTGGCCGCCGAACTGTTGGCCGTACTGCTGGAGGGGTTGGGTACCGGTCATCACCGACATGAATGCTCCGTTCGATGCCATGGGCAAGCCAGCGCAAGGAGTTGCACTGGCTTTATCGGATAAGTCCGACACTTGACGCTAAATTGCCCTTTTCTTGACCGCAATTCGGACGCTCCATCGATCCCTCGAACGGCGGTGCGGCAGAAGGGGCTCCCGCAGCTGTGCTCAGGACTTGGCGGACGCCATGGCGACCTGGAACGCCTTCATACAGGGGAAGCAGTGCCTGTCCGTCGGCGTCCGCCCGTCGGGTTCTTCGTGCTTCTCCATCCCGCACAGCGTCAGGGTCTTGTCTGTCGTCAGCACATGCCACATCGGTTCTCCCGAGGTGTTCGCGCCGCACCACATCTCGTACATGGTCGACTCCATCCGTAGGAATAGAGGTCGCTCCCATACCAACACGGTCGAGCGTGGCCGACGCCTCGTGGCGGCCATGCGGGTGACCGGCAGACCGTTCACAGTGGCCATCCGAACGCCGGGCGAGTGTCCTGCCCGGTCCCGGCCGCGCCCATGCCCTCGATGTCCCGCTCGGCGGCGGCCACCAACTGCTGGGCGAGGTCGTGCATGGCCCGGCCCGCCGCCAGTTCGTCACCGATCTCCGGCACATCCGTGTCCGCGGGGTTGCGGTGCGCCACCCCGTGGCCGGTGAGCGGCGTGCCACCGATGTTTCCGGTGTCCAGCACCGCGCGTGCCTTCGTCGTCCCTTCGTCCTCGAAGAGGTAGAGGCGGACTTCCCATTCCGCGGTGTGCGGCATCGCTTCCTCCTCATCCCGGTACGGACGCCTCGATACGTCGCCGGACCTGATCGGCGAGGTCGGTCAGCCGCCCGGACAGAACCGCCCTCGGCGCGACGGGATCCCTGATCCGGCGAGCCGCCGGCGGCAGCCCGCCCAGATCGGCGGCGAACCTCTCCGCGCACTCGACGAGCCGCGGCCGCCCGCCGCCGCGCCGACCGTTCCGCATCACCGTCTCCAGCAACGGTGCGCCCCCATGGGTCGGCCGCTCATCGTCGAGGCCGATCACATCGGCGTAGCCGGGGCGGCGGAACACCTGCTTCGGGCCGGGAGCCGTCACCTTCGCCGAGGACAGTTTCATCACCGGTCGGCCGGCGTACTCGACCACGCGGGGAGCGGAGGAGTACTGACCGGCGGCGACCGCGGAACCCCGGCGCCCAGCAGCCGCGTGCGGACATCTCGCATGCACGGCAGCGGGCCGCACAGGAACACCGTGGCGTTCTCGGCCAGTTCGATGCCGTGAGACATCGCCGAAGGGCGCGGAGAGTGTCAGTTCGTAGCCCTCGCGGACCTGGTCGTGCAGCAGGAGACCTCACCGTCGAGGTTGGGTCACGAGGGTGAGGAGTTGTCGCTGTGACTCGACGGGTCAGGAGTCGGCTCGGCGGAACCGCCGTTCTCGGAGACGTCGAAGTTCACGTCCACGACCCCCTCGACGGCCCGGATCAGCCGTGCCGCCACGGGGATCAGTGAGGCGTCCCGGACGCCTCCGCTGAGGGTGACGACCCCGTCCCGTACCGCCACACGTGCGGACGACGTCGACGCGGGGAAGAGGTACGACACCACCTCACGGCGGACCTCCTGTGCGATGTCCTCGTCCTCGCGCAGGAACACCTTCAGCAGGTCGGCGCGGCTGACGATGCCCTGCAGCATGCCCACGTCGTCGACGACGGGCAGCCGTTTGACCTTCGCCATGGCCATGGTCCGCGCGGCCTGGGCGAGCGTCGCGTTCGCATGGACGGTGAGGGCCGGCGAGGTCATCAGCTCCCCGGCGGTCACCGCGCCGGCCTTCGCCAGGTCGGGCAGGCGCCGCAGCTGGGTGTACCGGTCGGGGTCGCTGTCGCGGAACTCCTCCTTGGGCAGCAGGTCGGCCTCGGAGACGACGCCGACGACCCTGCCCTCGCCCTCCAGGACGGGCAGGGCGCTGACCTTCCAGTCCTGCATCATCCGCACGATCTCCTTGAACGAGGCGCCACGGCCGATGGCGGCGACAGTGTGGGTCATCACGTCGCTGACGATGTGCGGGGTGCCGTGCATGATGCCTCCTTCGGCACTGTCACCTCGACTCGTCGTCCCGGTCAAAGGAGGTAGCCGCTGCCGTAGGGGGCGTACAGGTCCAGCAGCCGGGTGCGGGCCGAGTACAGACGGTGAGCGAGTACGTCGCCCACCCACAGGGCGACCGTCCGCCCCAGGTCGGGATCGTCCTCGCACATCGAGCGTATCGCGGTGCCGTCGAACCGATGACGGCCGCGCGGCGGCCGGGTACGCGCAGGTCGAGGTCCAAGCTGTCGGTACGGGTGATCCAGAAGCTGTCGGCACGGCCGCCCTCCTCGAAGAGTCGCGTGCCCTGCGGGAACGACACCTCACGGGCGAAGCGCATCAGCCGGCGACGGTAACGGGGACATGGCTGAACGGCATGTGACCGTAGGAGTGAACGGGTTCGCTGGTCGCCGTACGGGCCCGGTGCAGGCGTCGGCCGCGGTACGGGTCGACGAGCGCCACCCCGGTCTGCCGGTGGAGACCAAGGCCGTGGCGGGCGGCGTAGCCGGGGTGCTGACAGAGGAGAGCGAGAAGGCGGTCCTCACCGTCGTCGGTAACCGGGGTCGGCGGTGTCACCGGCGCGCGGCCCGCCTGCGCGTCCTGCGCTCCGCCGCGCACCGGCACACCACGCCCGAGCTGCCCTCGCTGGTGGCCGCGACGGCCCCGGGCCAGGAGCGGCAGGGGCCGCACGGTCCGCACCGGCCCGGCCACGCCCTGCTGACGGGTACCCGCGAGCCCGGCCTCGTCGTCATAGGCACCCGGCGGCGCGCCGGTACTTCCCTGTGCTGCTGGTGCCGACCGCCTGATGGCCGGCACCGCAGGCAAGGCGCACGGCAGACGACCCGGTCGGCCCTGTCGGGCACCCGGCATGTGGAGGAGAGTGAGGCCGTACGGACCCGCATGCACCTCCGACCGACCACGATCCGGAAGGGAACCCATGATGTCCGTCGACACGCGGCAGGAGTCCGCCTCTCCCCCAGCCTCCGGCCGGGGGGACCCTCATCTCGCTGCGCTCGCCGACGACGAGCTGAGGACGCTGGACGCCCACTGGCGCGCCGCGAACTATCTGTCCGTCGGCCAGATCTACCTCATGGCGAACCCCCTGCTGACCGAGCCGCTGCGCCCCGAACACGTCAAACCGCGGCTGCTCGGCCACTGGGGCACCTCGCCCGGGCTGAACCTCGTGTACACCCACCTCAACCGGGTCATCCGGGCCCGTGGCCTGGACGCCCTGTGTATCTGGGGCCCCGGTCACGGCGGTCCTGCCGTGGTCGCGGGCTCCTGGCTGGAGGGCTCGTACACCGAGACCTACCCCGACATCACGCGGGACGCGGCCGGGATGGCGCGGCTGTTCAAACAGTTCTCGTTCCCTGGCGGCGTTCCCAGCCACGTCGCTCCCGAGACACCCGGCTCCATTCACGAGGGCGGCGAACTGGGCTACTCCCTCTCCCACGCCTACGGGGCCGCCTTCGACAACCCCGGCCTGCTGGTCGCCTGCGTGATCGGCGACGGCGAGGCGGAGACCGGCCCGCTGGCCGCGTCCTGGCACTCCGACAAGTTCCTCGACCCCGTCCACGACGGCGCCGTCCTGCCGATCCTCCACCTCAACGGCTACAAGATCGCCAACCCGACCGTGCTCGCCCGGCTCCCCGAGCCCGAACTCGACGACCTCCTCAAGGGCTACGGCCACGACCCGATCCACGTCACCGGCGACGACCCGGCCACCGTGCACCGGGCAATGGCGCAGGCCATGGACACCGCCCTGGACCGGATCACCGCGTTCCGGCGCGCCGCACGCGAGGACGGCGCGACCGAGCGCCCCCGCTGGCCGGTGATCGTGCTGCGCACCCCGAAGGGCTGGACCGGCCCGGCCGAGGTCGACGGACTGCCGGTGGAGGGCACCTGGCGCTCCCACCAGGTCCCGCTGGCCGCGGTCCGAGACAACCCCGAGCACCTGCGGCAACTCGAGGCGTGGCTGCGGTCGTACCGCCCGGAGGAGCTGTTCGACGAGGACGGCAGCCCCCGCCCGGACGTACTGGCCTGCGTGCCCGAGGGCGCCCGAAGGCTCGGCGCCACCCCGCACGCCAATGGCGGACTCCTGCTGCGTGAACTGCCCCTGCCCCCGCTGGAGCGGTACGCCGTCCCCGTCGACAAACCCGGCGCGACCCTGCACGAACCCACCCGCGTCCTCGGCGACATGGTCGAAGACCTCATGCGAGGCACCACCGACCGGCGTGACTTCCGCCTCGTGGGCCCCGACGAGACCGCTTCCAACCGCCTCCAGGCCGTCTACGCGGCCAGTGGCAAGGCGTGGCAGGCAGAGATCCTGGACGTGGACGAACACCTCGACCGGCACGGCCGGGTGATGGAGATCCTCTCCGAACACACCTGCCAGGGCTGGTTGGAGGGCTATCTCCTCACCGGCCGGCACGGCCTGTTCTCCTGCTACGAGGCGTTCGTGCACATCGTCGACTCGATGGTCAACCAGCACATCAAGTGGCTGCGCGTCACCCGCCGCCTTCCCTGGCGCGTCCCCATCGCCTCCCTCAACTACCTGCTGACCTCGCACGTGTGGCGCCAGGACCACAACGGCTTCTCCCACCAGGACCCCGGCTTCGTCGACCACATCCTCAACAAGAGCCCCGAGGCCGTACGGGTCTACCTGCCGCCGGACGCCAACACCCTGCTCTCGGTCGCCGACCACGCGCTGCGCAGCCGCGACTACGTCAACGTGATCGTGGCCGGCAAACAGCCCTGCTTCGACTGGCTGTCCATGGAACAGGCCAGGACCCACTGTGCCCGCGGCGCCGGCATCTGGGACTGGGCGGGCACGGAGGACGGCTCCCGCGAACCGGACGTGGTCCTCGCCTGCGCGGGCGACGTGCCGACCCAGGAGGTGCTGGCGGCCGCCCAGCTGCTGCGCCGCCACCTGCCGCAGCTGGCGGTGCGCGTGGTGAACGTCGTCGACATCGCCCGGCTCATGCCGAGCGAGGAACACCCGCACGGCATGAGCGACTTCGAGTACGACGGCCTGTTCACCACCGACAAGCCGGTGATCTTCGCCTACCACGGCTACCCCTGGCTCATCCACCGCCTCGCCTACCGCCGCACCGGCCACCCCCACCTGCATGTGCGCGGCTACAAGGAGATCGGCACCACGACGACCCCGTTCGACATGGTCGTCCGCAACGACCTCGACCGCTACCGCCTCGTCATGGACGTCATCGACCGCGTCCCCGGCCTCGCGGTGCGCGCCGCCGCCGTACGCCAGCGGATGGAGGATGCCCGACTGCGCCACCACGACTGGATCCGCGAACACGGCACCGACCTCCCCGAGGTCACCGACTGGACCTGGGACGGCTGACAGGGCCTCACGACCCAGACGGATCTTGGGGTGCTCCCCGTGCTTCTTCCGATTTGATGGATGTTTGGGCGAGGAAACAGATGTGCCCGTTCCTCGGGTTCCTCGGGTTCCTCGGGTTCCTCGGGTTCAGACCCCATGGACGGTGAATCCGCCCGTGCCCGCGGTACCGGTGCCACCGGGTTTGTAGCGGTTGGAGGTGGACCGTCCCGAGGCAGTCGGCGGGCCTGGTCGGGGGCGCGACGGGCGGGCTCTTCCGGTGCGTCGGGCGACCTCGTCGAGTCGGCGCCAATCGGTGTCGGTGTAGTGATCACGGTGCTTGCGCAGCTTGCGCCCGCCGGGATCGAGGCGGTCGTACAAGCCCCACTGCTCGGTGCAGAGCAGGAACAGCGGAACCCGCGCCCGCTTGGCGGGCAGGTAACCGCCGAGGGAAGTTCGGCGGGGTGTCCCGGAGCTGATGACGATGACCTTGCGGATCTCGCCCGTACTCATGCCGTCTTCTCCGGGGCGACCTCCTCGATCAGGCCCTCGACCAGCTTCTTGATCTCGTCCCGGATCGGGCGCACCGCCTCGACGCCCTGACCGGCCGGGTCGTCCAGCGCCCAGTCGAGGTACCGCTTGCCGGGGAAGACCGGGCAGGTGTCGCCGCAGCCCATGGTGATGCAGACGTCCGACTCCTTGACCGCGTCGATGGTCAGGATCTTCGGGGTCTCGTGCGTGATGTCGATGCCGACCTCACGCATGGCCTCGACAGCGGCCGGATTGACCTGGTCGGCGGGGGCGGAACCGGCGGAGCGGACCTCGACGCGGTCCCCGGCCAGGTGGCTCAGCCATGCCGCGGCCATCTGGGAACGGCCCGCGTTGTGGACACAGACGAAGAGCACGGAGGGCTTGTCGGACATCAGAGGTCTCTCTTGTCTCGCGACGACATCAGGCACATCAGGCACACCAGGCACATCAGGTATGTCGGGCACATCAGTACATCCATCAGGTCCTGTACGTCAGGCACGTCACGTATATCAGGCGGGAATGACGTCAGTACCCGGTGGTGTCACTCGCCGCTGATGTGACAGTATCAGTCCATGATGACGTCAGTCGACACTGACCTGATCCGGGTTTTGGCCGACCCGCTCAGGCTCCAGATCGTGACCCTGCTCGCCAAAGAGATGCTGTGCACCACCCACCTCGTGGAGGAGACCGGTGCGAGGCAGACCAACCTCTCCAACCATCTGAGAGTGCTGCGCGAGGCCGGGGTCGTGGAGACGGAGCCCTGCGGCCGGTTCACCTACTACCGGCTCAAGCCCGACGTCATGGCCTCCCTCGCGGGCCGGTTCGCCGACCTGGCCGAGTCCGCTCGTACCGCCTCCGACAACAAGCGGTCCTGTCCCTGATTCCTCGCCGCTTCCTGGCGACTGCACCAAGGAGTTTTTGTTGACCGCCACACACGAGTCCGCCGCGGAGTCCGTGATGCCCGCCGCTGCCGAGCCGCAGCCCGCTCCGGGCGCCACCCCGCCCCGTAGGCCGATAACGGCCCGCGCGGCCGCCGAACTGGTCGGCACCGCGGCCCTCGTCGCGGTGGTGATCGGCTCCGGCATCCAGGCCACCGAGCTGACGAAGGACGTCGGCGTGCAGCTGCTGGCCAACTCCCTGGCCACCGTCTTCGGCCTCGGCGTCCTGATCCTCCTGCTCGGCCCGGTCTCCGGCGCGCACTTCAACCCCGTGGTCACGCTGGCCGAATGGTGGACGGGCAGGCGTGGCGGCGCGGGCGTGACGATCCGCGAGGCGGCGGTCTACGTCCCCGCGCAGATCGTGGGAGCGATCGCGGGCGCGATACTCGCGGACGCGATGTTCGGCGAGCCGTTGGTGGAGTGGTCCACGCACGACCGGTCCGCCGGGCACCTGCTGCTCGGCGAGGTCGTCGCCACAGCCGGGCTGATCCTGCTGATCTTCGGTCTGGCCCGCACCGACCAGCTGCGGTTCGCCCCGGTGGCCGTCGCCTCGTACATCGGCGCCGCGTACTGGTTCACCTCGTCGACGTCCTTCGCGAATCCCGCAGTGACCATCGGCCGCACCTTCAGCGACACCTTCGCGGGCATCGCGCCCGGCTCGGTCGCGGGCTTCATCGGCATGCAGCTGATCGGTGCCGTGGTCGGGCTGGCGCTGGTGGCCCTCATCTTCCTGCCGGAGCGGGAAGTCGCCGAGTGAAGTCCGGGGGCGTCCCCCGGACGACCCACCAGGAGAAGCAGGCGGTCAGGCGGCCTTCGTCGCAGTGCTCAGCAGTTGGCCCATCGCCGCGAGGGCGGAGGGCTCGACCCGGTAGTACACCCAGGTGCCGCGCCGCTCGGAGGTCAGCAGTCCGGCCTCCTTGAGCTTCTTCAGATGGTGCGAGACGGTCGGCTGGGAGACGCCGACGTCCGAGATGTCGCACACGCACGCCTCGCCACCCTCGTGCGAGGCGACAGCGGAGAACAGCCGCAGCCGCACCGGGTCGCCCAGGGCCTTGAACATCCGCGCGGCCGTCTCGGCCTCCTCCGCGGTGAACGAGCCGGGTACGCACGCGGTGTGGATCCTGCGCCGGGGCATCGGCGCGAACACCTTCGGCGGCGGCGAGGCCGGCCAACTCGCGGCTCGCGGAGCCCTGGGCCTGCGCGCCAAGGCCGCCGTCGAGGCCGGCCACGCCAGTGCGGTCACCGGGTTCCGTACCCAGGCCGTGGACCGCGACGGCGACCGGCTCGTACTCGCCGCCGAGGACGGCCGCCGCCTCGAGCCGGTCGACGAGATCATCGTCCTCACCGGCTTCCGCCCCGACCTGTCCTTCCTCTCCGAGGTCCGCCTCGGCCTCGACGAACGCCTCCAGGCCCCCACCGCCCTGGCCCCGCTCATCGACCCGAACGTCCACTCCTGCGGCACCGTGTACCCGCACGGCGTGGGCGAGCTCTCCCACCCCGAGCAGGATCTCTACCTGGTCGGCATGAAGTCCTACGGCCGCGCCCCCACGTTCCTCGCGATGACCGGCTACGAGCAGGTCCGCTCCATCACCGCCGCCCTCGCCGGCGACCACGAGGCCGCCGAACGCGTCGAGCTGACCCTGCCCGAGACCGGCGTATGCGGCGGAGCGGGCCTGTACGACGACCCCGACGCCGCCCGGAGCAGTGAGGACGGAGGCTGCTGTGCGGCTCCGGCAACCCTGCAGATCGGCATCGGCGCGCCGAGCACGGCCGGCGGCTGCTGACCTGTCTCACTCAGTGGTCAGGAGTCGCGCGGGGCGACCAGGCCGGATTCGTAGGCGAGCACCACGAGCTGCGCCCGGTCGCGCGCATGCAGCTTGGCCATGGCCCGGTTGATGTGGGTTTTCGCGGTCAGCGGGCTGATGACCAGTCGGTCCGCGATCTCGTCGTTGGACAGGCCCCGCGCGACCAGAACGACGGCCTCGCGTTCGCGGCCGGTCAGCTCTTCCAGCCCCGTGCCGGTGTGGGAGGGGAGCGGCTGGGTGACGTACCGGTTGATCAGCTTGCGGGTGATCGAGGGTGCGAGCAAGGCGTCGCCGCGCGCCGCGACGCGTACGGCGTACAGGAAGTCCTCCGGCACGATGTCCTTGACCAGGAATCCGGCAGCACCGGCGCGCAGCGCGTTGAACACGTATTCGTCGAAGCCGTAGTTGGTCAGGATGACGACGTGCACCCCGGCCAGGGCCGGGTCCGCGGCGATGCGCCGGGTCGTCTCGATGCCGTCGACGACCGGCATCTGGATGTCGACGAGCGCGACATCGGGCAGGTGCTCTCTGGCGAGCTCCAGGCCTTCGCCGCCGTCGGCGGCCTCCGCCACCACCTCGATGTCCTCCTCGAGATCGAGGAGCGCGCGGAATCCGCTGCGAATGAGCGGCTGGTCGTCGACCAGCAGGACACGGATCATGACGTGCGGTCCAGGGGCAGTTCGGCCTGGACGGTGAAGCCGCCTTCGCCACGCGGCTCCGCCCGCAGCCGGCCACCGAGGGCGGTGACGCGCTCGCGCATACCCTGCAGCCCGACGCCGGGTGCCGGCGCGCTGACAGGTGTGGCCTTGCCGTCGTCGTCGACGCGTATCGCGAGGGCGTCCGGACGGCAGTCGATCCGGACCGAGGCCGTGCCGGCGTCCGCGTGGCGGGCGATGTTGGTCAGCGACTCCTGAACGATCCGGTAGACGGTCCGGCCCACCGCGGCCGGCACGTCGTGCCGCTGTCCCTCGATCGTCAGTGTCGCCTTCAGGCCGGTCCGGCTCGCTCGTTCCACCAGTTCGGGGACGTCGTCGAGCCCGCGCGGCGGGGTCGGGTCGTGGTCGCGCAGTGCCTCCAGCGTCACGCGCAGCTCCCGGGCCGCCTCACGGCCGGCCTCCTGGATGGCCAGCAGGGCCTCCGACACCTCTTCGCCCCGCCTGCGGGCCACGTGGACGGCGACCTCGGCCTGCACCTTGATGACCGAGATCTGGTGGGTCAGCGAATCGTGCAGCTCCCGTGCGATGCGCAGCCGCTCCTCATCGGCGCGGCGCCGAGCGGTCTCCTCCCGGCTGCGCTCGGCCTCGTCCGCCCGCCGCTCAGCCTGCCGCAGCGCCTCCCCCGCCGCCCCGGCAGCGATCAACCAGGCGATTCCGAGGGCGCCCCGGGCCTGCGCGAACGCCGCGCCCGTGTCGTGGAGGCCGGAAGCGAGAGCCGCGAGCGGGAGAGCGGCCAGCACGGCGAGGCTCGCCGCCACCGTGGCGACGCGGTGCCCCGCCCGCACGGCCGCGTACACGGCGAACAGATAGGCGACGGCGGGGACATCGAAACCGACCGCCTGGTAGCCCACCGCGCACAGCCCGGTGACGGCGAGGACGGCGATCGGAGCCCGGCGACGCGCGGCCAGCGCCAGCCCGCCGGCCGTCAGCAGCGTGTACCCGAGCACGTCCCAGTTCGCGGCGGAGTCCCAACTCGTGGCGGAACGCTGCCCGGACAGCCCCGTGACCAGCAGCGCCCCCGCCACGCCGACAACGATGACCCAGTCTCCGACACGGGCCCGGACGCCGGTCTCACCTGCACTCATGCGCGCACCCTAACCGGCGGCCGCCACAGGCGAGTCCGCCTCGCGGACGAGCGGCCGGCTACCGCACCGGCGGTACCTTCGCGCCTCCTGCGGCGTTCGTGGTAGCCGGGTGAGGCGTCGGCGGCAGTGCGAAGTGTCTGCGTCGGCTGGACGACCCGGGGTGGGACCGGCGGA
This sequence comes from Streptomyces capitiformicae, assembly GCF_002214185.1. Taxonomy (NCBI): domain Bacteria; kingdom Bacillati; phylum Actinomycetota; class Actinomycetes; order Kitasatosporales; family Streptomycetaceae; genus Streptomyces; species Streptomyces capitiformicae. Next base: position 8,105,902 of record NZ_CP022161.1, read on the forward strand.
CATGCTCAAGGGACACCCAGTCGCAGGAGTCACAGGAAGAGAAGGAGCACCTCGATGTCCGTACCTCACCTGATCGCCGCCAATGTCTACGACTTCAGCCTCGGGCGACTCGGATCCTCCACCGGCGCGCTGCTGGGGCTGGCCGGCGTGGTCATCGCCGGACTGGCGCTGGCCCGCCCCACCGGTCGTCTCGGCACTGCCAACGGATCGCTCGGGGCCAGTACTGCCATGGTGGCGGGCCTGACCAGCATGGCCCTCGGTGGGCTGGTCGCCACCACCGCCGACGGCGGTCTCGGCACCGGCAACGGGCTGGGCGGGGCCTACGTGGCCATGCTCGTGGGACTGATCGGCACAGCCCTCGGCGGGCTCGCTCTGGCCCGTTCCCGCCGCACGGCTCACCGCGACGGATACGAGCGCACGTCCGGGGCTCAGGGGGTGTTGCGAAAGTCCCGTCGTCCGCTCGGGAGGGCGTGCCGGGCGGCGTCATGAGGGTCCCCCCGCTCGAGCGAAGCCGAGAGTGGGGGAGCGTGCCAGGCGTCGGGCGGCAGGCGGGACTTTCGCAACACGCCCTAGGGGGTGCACACGTCGGCGGGCCGCCTCACCACGTGCCGCGCGTCCCCTCAGTTCGCGTCCGGTGGTTGTCTCTGACTCGATCCGTGCGAACACCGCGTCGCGCAGGGGCATCCAGGATGTGGGGCCGGCTTGGGACAGACGCTCGTGCTCGTCGGGATCGGCCACCACGGTGGCCCGCCCGGTGACGACCACACTCCAGCCGGACCGGGCGGCCGCATCGAACGCGTCCGCCTCGAAGGCCACGACGACGCCGTCGATGGCGTCATCAGCCACTTCCGCCTCGCCCACCAGGAGGGCGGGATGGCCCGGATGGCGGAGGTTGCCCGGGAGATCGCGAGGGTCTTCGGCCCGCACACCAGGTCGAGGAGCACGGCCTTCCCCGCGCCCGCCGGGGACTTCCCCGACCAGATCCCCGCTGGAAGCCGAGCACCGCCGCATCGAGGCGGTGCCGGCCGAGGCCGCCGACGGTGCTACCCCCGAGGAACGGGAAGCGGTCGAGGCCACCCGCGCCAAGGCAGGCAGCACCCTGTCCCGCCCGTCCGTCTGAAGGCCGCCCGCCCACCCCCGGCAGGGCAGCACTCCCGCAAGTCCCGTACCCCCGCCTGGTGCATCTGGTGCATCTGGTGCATCTGGTGCATCTGGTGCACCTGGTGCCCGCCCCCGTCGGCTACCTCACCCGGCCCTGCGCACAGTTCGCGAGACCTGCCCGGATCGCAGCACCCAGCCGCGCCCAGCAGCGGCGACAGTCGATTGCTTTCCCTATCGTGGAAACAGCAGCATTCAACCGCCACCGTGTCCGCGCCGCGACCGACCAGATCCCCTGCTGCCGTCACGGCCACGGCAGGACAGAGGGCGGCAGGAAGGCCGGACCATGGAGTCGGAAGACCAGCTCCCGCTGCCGCGACATGATCCGCACCTGCACGAGGCCATCGAGCAGCTCCGTAGGCCGGCCGGCGCCCAGGCGCGGCTGGAGGGCCTGCTGGACGCGGTGCTGGCGATCAGCCGGGAGCTGGAGTTGCCCGTGGTGCTGCACCGGATCGTGAGCACCGCGATGGACCTGGTCGGCGCCCGTTACGGTGCTCTCGGCGTGCTGGACGAGCAGCGTACGGGTTTGTCGGACTTCATCGCGGTCGGGCTGACCGAACAGCAGATGGCCGCCGTGGCCGGAGCGGGGCGGCCACAGGGCCGGGGCCTGCTGGCACACCTGATCCGCCATCCCGAGCCCCTGCGGGTGGACGAGATCGCCGCCCACCCGCAGGCCGCGGGTTTCCCGCCCGGGCATCCCCCGATGCGCACCCTGCTCGGGATCGCGATCGGGGTGCGCGGCGAGATCTACGGGGATCTGTACCTGGCCGAGCGCCGCGATGGGCGGCCTTTCGACGAGCAGGACGAGGCTGTCGTGGTCGCACTGGCCGGCGCGGCCGGTGTGGCCGTGGACCACGCCCGCCTGTTCGAACGGGTCCGTGCCGGGGCCGAGCAGTTCCAGCGCCTTCTGCTGCCGTACCTGCCCAACCTGAGCCCCTTCTCCGCGGCCGCCGTGTACCGCCCTGCCACTGCCCCCGGCCATCTGGGCGGGGACTGGTACGACGCCTTCCTGCTGCCCGATGGAGCCTGCGCGGCCGTCATCGGCGATGTCGTCGGTCACGACCTGCGGGCCGCGGCTGCCATGGCCTCCACACGCAATATGCTGCGCGCCCTGCTGTACGACCGGCGCACCCCGCCCAGCGCGGTCCTCACCCAGCTCGACCGCACCCTGCACGCCATCACCGACAACCCCGTCACCACCGCCTGCCTGGCCCGTATCGAACCGGACGGGCGCCCCTGGACACTGCACTGGAGCACCGCAGGCCACCTGCCCCCGCTACTGGTCACTCCCGACGGGCGGGCGGTGTACCTCCATGCCGAGCCCGGCGTGCCCCTCGGCGTCGACCCCGTTCAGCCCCGCCCCGACCACACGCACCCCCTGCCCGCGGGCGCCACCGTCGTCTTCTTCACCGACGGGTTGATCGAACACCCCCGCCAGTCCCTGGAGACCGGTCTGAAGGCCCTTGCCGTCACCGCCGCCGCCCACGTGCTACTTCCCCTGGACGCGTTCTGCACGACACTCGCCGATCTCCACCCCAGCGACGGCCACGACGACCTGGCCATCCTCGCTCTGCGCACCCCTGCCTTGTCCGCCTTGTAGCCGTCGACGCGGCCGCACGGCGCGGCTCGCGGGTTACGCGTCCGTCTCCAAGGGGAGGGTGCCCGGAACGCCCGCCGGCGCGGACGCGCTCGCGCAGCGCGTAAATCATGGTCCGCACGGTGCTGATGGTGTCGTCGAGATCGTCGACCACACGCTGGACGCGCTCGGCCACTTGTGGCCGAGCGGCCAGTCGGCCGAGCACTGAGTTCGGCGTCAGCCCGGAGGCGAACAGCCGCTGGATGGCCGGGGTGTGCAGGTCGCGGGCGATGCGGTCGCGGTCGGTCAGGACCAGGAGATGCTCGGCCTCGCGTCGGTGCTCGGCGATCTCCAGGGCGAGTGCGGCTTGGTCGGCGAAGGCACTGATCATGGGTATGGCGGCGTCGGTGAACTCCTCGCCGCCGGGCAGGTTGGTGACCTGCAGGACTCCGCGGGCGTGCTCGCGGCCACCCAGCGGAAGCAGGAACCGAGGGCCAGTTCCACGTGGGCCGCGGAGCCACCCCCTTCCTGCGGTTCCCGGGACAGTGCGTCGCCGGTGATCCGCTCGTTGGAGTGGTAGACCTTCGCCGTCGGCGTGGTGGTGGTCAGCAACACCAGCCCGCGCACCCGATCGGCGCCCTCCCCATCGGCGGCCTCGATCACCAGCTCGTCGCCGCCCTCGAACGCCACGGCAACCGCCACAAGATCGGCCTCGGCCAGCGCCCGCACAGTGGCGGCGACCTGGTGCGGCACCTGGTCCGGGTCAGTGCCGGACAAACAGGCTCCGCGTCAGGTCACTGCTCGCCGCCTGCCACTGCTCCCTGTGGCGCGTGTCCTCGTGCAGGTGGGCGTTGTCGCTGGCCACGCCGGCTGCCGCCGCAGCACCGCCTCGTCCTCGTCGTCGAACTGGGCCCCGCCACGCTTGTCGGTCAGGTACAGGTTTCCGAAGCTCCGGTCCGCGTACGCGCACCGGAGCTCCCAGGAACGTGGTCATCGGCGGATGCCCCTGATCAGCAGTCCCAGGACAAGCGCCACCGCGGACTCGGCGAGGCGCCGCAGCACCACGTCGAGATCCGGGCCGGAGCCCGCAGCCTCTCCAGCCGCAACTGGGGTGCCGCGGGGCCGCCCCTGCGCTCTTCGGTCGGCCTCTCCGCCATTCCCGCTGCCTCCGGAGAAGGTGACGTCGGCACCTCCCCAGCATGCGCCAACGGTTACGCGGGTTGAACTCCGGGAGTCCTCGCTGGTTCTCGGGAGGAATTGCCAGGACAGCAGCACGTCAGCAGCGTGTCCACAAGAGCAACTGCTCGGTGGGTGCCATAGTTCAGGGACTCCCGGATGTGACGGCCCAGCAGCGCTCGCCAGCGCTGCTGGGCCGTCACGATGCCAAGGAACACCTCGCCGGAGGTAGTGCGACGAATGGGGGGACCGGGTGTCTGCCTCCCGCGCCGGAACCGCGCACTCTTGTGTCCGATCGTGTGCGGGCGGACGCTGTGTGAGCCCCCCGCCCAGCCGAACAACACGAGGGTGACCTGTGCCGACGGGAACGGTGAAATGGCTCGACCCTGAGCGAGGGCTGGGCCGGTTAGCGCAGGACGACGGCGGGCCCAATGCCGTCGTCCACCGCCCGGCCATTCACGGCCCCGAGGAGGAGGCGCCGGCTGCGGGCGAGCGGGTCCTGTTCGACATCACCTTCGATTCCGACGGCATCCGGGCCGACAACATCCGTCCCGCCGCAGAGGCGCCACCAGACGCGAGCCGTGCGGCGGCGTGCTGCCCGTGCGGCACTGGGTTGCCAAGGAAGCAGGAGCGAGCCACCGGACGCCAATGGCCGTTGCCCCTGCGGGCGGCGGCGTCGAGCCCCTCGTCGCTTCCGCGCCGCTTCATCTCGTACATGGTGCAGATGACCAGGAGCGCGGTCGATCGGCGGGGCGCTGGCATGCCACCACGGCTGCCCGGGGCGCGGAGTTGTGACAGCCGATCGGCGGTTCGGGTCGCCCACGCGGAACGTTCCGATCCTGCTCCCGGAAAGGACCGTTTCTGACAGTACGCGACGTGCGGCCGTGGCCTCCACCCCGCCCCGCCCCGGCCGGCCCGGCGGGAAGTCGTGATCTACTTCCGGCCTCCCGTCCGAATTCGGCCGTCCCGACCGTCAGTTCATCGCTCACGTATAGGGTCGGCGGCATGGCGCTGCAACTCTTTGAGGTGAATCTCAAAGCCCGGGATGACTCGGCGCTGGGCCGGTTCTGGGCGGCGGCGCTCGGCTGGAGTCTGTCCAGCGAGGAACCCGGTGCGACCAGCGTCAAGCCCATGGGGTCCGCCTGGCCGGACCCGGCCGCCGTCCGCATCGATGTCATCGCTGTCCCGGACCCCGAAACAGTGAAGGGCCGCGCACACATCGAACTCGCCACCACCTCCGCGGCCCATCACGCGGAGTTGGTCGCGCGCCTGAAGGAGCTCGGCGCGACGCCCGCCGACGCAGTCCGGGGCGACCTCCCGCGGACCGTTCTGGCCGACCCGGAGGGCAACGTGTTCTGCGTCCTGGAGCCTCGGGAGACCTACCGGGACACCGGGCCGATCGCCGCGGTGGTCGTCGACTGTGCGGACCCGCGGGCCATGGCCCGTTTCTGGGGCGAGGCGATGAACTGGACCCTGCACGAGGTGACCGACGATCACGCGCTGCTGCGCTCCGCCAAGGGAGTCGGCCCGTATCTGGAGTTCCTCCGCACGCCCCACCTGACGGACATGCACCACCGCGCCCATCTCGACCTGGCGCCCTACCCCTTTGACGGTCAACATCAAGCGGCGGAGGTGGCCCGGCTCGAGGCCCTCGGCGCGACGCCCGCCGACGCAGGCCGGGGCGACTTCCCCTGGAAGGTTCTGGCCGACCCGGAAGGCAACGAGTTCTGCGTCCTCGGCCCGGCCTGACGCGGAGCCTCCCCGCCTGCTCCGCCACCGAACTCATCACACGGACAGCCCCGAGACTCCGAGACTCCGAGACCCCGAGACCCCGAGACCCCGGGGTTCCCATCGACGGCTGAAAGATGGAGCGCACCGAAGTAGTCCCGGTCAGCCCGGCCCGCCGGGAAGGCCACGCGCGCAGAGGTCGTACGCCCGCACCTGATTGGTGATCAGCGACCAGGCCACCCGCAGCAAATCGCTCGAGCCGCGGCGTCGTCCGTGCGTCGGGGGATGAGGTGACCGCTTCGGGGCAGCCGAATGGTGTCGCAATGCCAAGGCGCCGGAGATGACCATGGTGCAACTGCCCGATGAGGACCACGAACCCCTGAGAGGCGGAAGCCCGCAGGCCCCCGAGCGGGCACGGAATGTCACACGCGGGTTCTTGGCCGTGCTCACACCGGCGGACGATTCGGAGGCGAATGCCGTGTTGCTGGTCGTGTCGGAGCTGGTGACCAACGCGGTGCGGCATGCCGGCGGACTCACCGGATTCGAACTGAAGGCGGGACCGGGCACGGTGACGGTCATAGTGGCAGACGCAAGCCCCACTCCGCCCCGTCCCCGGCGCACTGATGTGAGCGAGCCCGGCGGCTTCGGCTGGTACCTGGTGCGGGACCTGTCCGCGGACGTGCGGGTCCGCAGCAGTCCGAAGGGCAAGACCGTGACCGCCGTACTGCCGCTGGCGCGTTGAAGCGGCGAACTGCCCTCTCCTGGCCGGTGCGCCCGACCGCCACCAGGCGGGGCCGCGAACAGCTCCCACGACCTCGATGCCCGGTTGGGCATCGAGGACGAGACGGACGCCTGCCCGCACCCTCGCCTGGCCGTCCGCGACGACCACACGGATCGTCGAACCAACCCGTTGGTCGGACGCGGTGGTGCGTAGCGGCAGGGAGGGTAGGCGGCCCAAGGGGGCGTGCGTCGGCGCTTGCTGCGGGGCAGAGGACGGAGCGCTCAACCACTCCCACGGCCTCGCGTCGCATGCGCGGCGGCGGTGGGTCGTACGGTATGCGGCAGTGGGCCGACTGCGGGAAGGCCCCGCAAGAGCCCTTCCACAACAGCGAGTTCGGTGGACTTCGGCTCATCCGGCCGTGGCTTTCGAGCCGGCGACGACTCCTGGAGTGAGGGCCGCGGAGCCAAGGGCGGCAGTCCCAGGACCGCACGCAGCGCGTCGACGCGAGCCTCGTCGGCGATCGGATGACCCGTCACCGTTCCGTACACCTGGGGCCGCTGTTCGGTGACACACAGCGTGTCGGTGGCCTCGGCCAGGAACCTGGCCGGGATCCGGCGTCTGTCGGCCGCGGCCGTGACCAGCGGCAGGACCCTTCGGATCTCCGGCCCGTCCATCGCCAGCAGAATGCGGTGGGCGGCCAGCACGCCCTTGTCACCGATCTGTTCCCGGCCCGGCCAGCTGCGCAGCGAACCGCACGCCATCACCAGGTACTTGAACGCCTCGCGCCGGCGCTGCGCGGCGTAGCGGATCCGGCTCGCCTTCTCCGCGGGGCCCGCCTCACGCGCACGCCGCAGGGTGTCGTCCACCCGTGCGGCCCATTGCTCCAGGCCGGCCTGGATTTCCTTCGTCAGCATTCCGGTCGGGGTGTCGTGGCGAGGTGAGTGGCTTCCCGGTAGCGCCAGCCGGGTCGCAACCCGTACGGCCTGCCGACACCGACCAGCCAGCCGCTCTTGCACAGGGACGCGATGGCCTTGCTGTGGGCGGGCTCCATACGCATCGGGTCGTCGTGGTCGATGTGGGCGTTGCGGAGGATTCGCCAACTGGGGCCGTGACCGTGGCGGGTGCGATAGTCCTCGACCCAGCGAGCCATGTCCTCCTGCCGGCCGTCGACAAGTGCGGCGCCGCGCTCGTACTTGGCCGGGTCCGCCGGGTGATAGCCGAGGGGCTCGTACACGGGCGGACTCGGTGAGGCGATGGCTGACGCTGTCTCGCTGAGCCGCGTGCCGAGCAGGCCGTCGGCTGTGGCAGGCGGCTGGGAGAGCCAGCCGGCTCGGTGCAACTCCGCCACGGCGGCCTCGACCTGCACCGCGCAGTCGGCGGCGGAGCCGGCGACGAGGGCATCGAGCGGAACGTCGACTCGGCGGTCGGGGAGCGCGTGCGCGGTCAGATACAGCGCCACCAAGTGGTGGACGGAAGACGCTTCGGCCAGCATCGGGTGCCTCAGCAGCCGTCGCACCCAGGCGCCGAGATGGGTGGCAGCGTCGCGTGCGAGCCACAGTGATGGATCATCGCCCACCAGATCCGGGATGACGCCGAGTGCTGGTTCGTCATCGCCGGTTGCGGCGACCTCGTCCGGGTCGGCACGCAGCCAGCCGCTTGCCGTCAGCTCGTTCAGGGCGGTGGCGATGCCAGGGACGGGGATGCGCTCCAGCCGGGGTGCGGACAGTTCCAACTCGCCGCACCAGATGGCCCGTACGCCCCACCATACGGCGGCCAGCCGGACGTCCGGACCACTCGCAGGGGCGGTCCGCGCGACGTGGTCGAGTGTGGCCTGCAGGACAGCTGCCTGCCGCCCGCTGAGGGCCGTCCGAGTGGCGTAGGACGTCAGTTCCAGCCGTCGGGGCAGGTGTTGTGGCTCCGGGACGTGATTGACCACGCCCTCGTCCACGCACAGCGAACACCCCAGGGCGCGTTCGACATCACCGGCCAGGCCCCGGCCGAGTTTCTGACGGGCCAGACGGAGTCGCTCGTCCAGCGGCATCCGATCATCGATCGGAGACTTGGGGCGCCGGGCAGGCGCCTTCCGCACCGCGGACGGTGCGGGAGCGGGGGGCCGGGGCGCTGCCTCGGCGAAGCCACAGACCTCCTCGGCCAGCTGGTAGCGCACCCGACCGTCGGCAACAGCGACATCGGTGAACCAGCCGGCCTCCCGCAATCCGGCGGCAACCGCCGACGCCTCCTCGGCCGTCAGCTGACAGGCGGCGGCCAGGTGCGTCAGATCCACCTCACCCACGCCGGTGGAGGCAGCGTGCGCGGCGGCGTACGCCGCGACCAGCCGGACCCCGGCCGACTGCTTCCTCAGCCGCTTGTGGCTCAGCAGCCGCATGCACCAGCCGGACAGCCGGGAACGGGCGCTCTTGGCCACCCTGAACGGAGCCGCCTGCGGATTCGCGAAGTCCGGGATGCCGCACTCCACCGGCACCTTCGCGGCGGCCATGACTTCCTCGACCGAGGCACGCAGCCACCCGCAGGCCACCAGATCCCGCACCGCCGCGCGCGGGTCCGTCAGCTTCAGCAGGCCCGTCAGGTCCTGGGCGAGGAGGTTGGCCCGGCCGGCTCCTTGCCCGGAGCGTGCCGCCCGGGGCGTACACAGCAACGCCAGCAGCCTGCCCTCCGTGCTACTGCCCGGTCGGCGGGAGGCCAGATAGTCCCACAGGCGGCGGAGCGCCACCGCCTGCCCGGCCGTCAGCAGCGGCTTGCCCGACGGCGTGGTCAGGGGTTTCGGTACGGCCGGAGCAGTCGCAGCCAGGGCCTTCTCGGTTCTGGCCTGTGGCACGGGAGCGGGCGATGCCGGACTGACGACCGGGGGCGGCGGCGATGTCTCAGGCACTGCCATGGGCACTGGCTCAGGGGTCACTCGCTGTCGTGGGGCACCAGACGTATCGGGAGCGGTGAAGCCCTCTGGCACTGTCGCCGGTCGCGTTTTCGGCGGGACGTCGGAAGTCCCGGGCGCCGTCGGCTTCGGCGCCGCAGCGGAGACGATCCTCGTGTTCGGAATGGCGGCCACGCACCGGGCGCACGCCTCCGCAAGCCTCCACACCCGTCCGTAGCGATCCGGCACCACCACCAGGCACACCTGCCCGCCACACCGCCCCGGTGTGGTGTGCCAGGCGCAGCCCTCGCTGCGGCAACGGCAGGAAGCCTGCTCGCGTGCCGCGCCCGCCTGACGGGCGTGGACCGCCAGGTGCGCCAGAGCTGCCGCGCGGGCCTGTGCGGGCACCCGATGACGCTCGTTGGCGACCGTCGCACAGCCCGGCGCGGAGCACTCAAGACCGGAGATGCCTTCGGCGGGTCGGCCACGTGGGACGATCCGCACCGTCCACAGCCGACCGGTGAGACGAGGAGAGGCGGGGGCAGGCATGGCGGAAGAAACCTTCCTGACGGGGGATAGCGGCAAAGCGGCCTCATGCTGGACCATTCCCACCCCGACCGCTACGACGGCACGCGGTCCGGTTCACCCATCCGAGTGCATAGTCGACACAACGCACTCACGGAGTGCACTCGTCGTGCGTCGCGGTGGCGGGTCCGCTGGAGAGGTCCGGCACGGGGCGAGGAGGGCGTCGGAGTCGGGAAAGCAGAGCAACTCGACGGCCTGCTGGGACCTGCCGACCGTGCTGGGAGCGGCGAGGAGCACGCCGACCCTCCTCCAAGGGTGTCGCCAAACGACTTCTCGGCGAGGGCCGTCTCATGCATGCCCGTCGCCCCGGGGCGAACAGGCAGGTGGTGCTCGAACACATTGGACGTATTCGCCAGGTCACGCCACCTCTTCCGGCGCGTAGAAATATCTACCAACATGAGGGCCCGAGCGGGACGGCAGGGCGGGCGGAGTCCCACAAGGCCGCCGGCCATGTCCTGCTCGCATTCGTTCTGGCGAAGCCGATCGTGCTGGAGGGGGAACATGCACGGCTGCATGGGGAAGCAGGCCATCGAATGGCTCGCCTCGGCTGCCACGGATCCTCAAAGGTGCAAAGAGGAGTGGGACCAGGGCACTGGGCCTGCGCTGCTCCAGGCCGGACGGTTCTGGGACGTGCTCAGCGTGCCTGAGTACCTGGGCCTGTGCGCCCTGGATCTCCTCAGCCGCAACCGGCGAGGGATCCCGGCGCCCACCTTGGTGGACTGTGCCGCCCAGAGAATCGGCTTCTTCCTCCCGCCCGGCCCGGTGAGCGAGCGGATCCGGCCCGGTGTGCGCCACGCCGGTCGGGGAGCGTGGGTTGCGGTGCCGCCGCCCGGCCGGGTCGCCGGGCGCCTGGAATGGCTCATCCCGCCCGACGGGACCGGCACTCTGCACGACCCCGGCATGGTCGAGCTCGCCCTGAGTGAAGCCGACGGCACTCTCGCCGTCCTGGCATCGACCAGCCGGCAGCAGGGGGAGCGGTATCGCTGACCGAATCGCAGCCGCCACACACAGCGCCACCAGCCCGACCGGCCACATTCCCTTCCTTGACAGGCAGGACAGGCAGGACAGGCAGGACGGGCGGGACAGGCAGGACAGGCGGGACAGGCGCGGCAACGGAACCCGGTGGTGAGTGACAGCGGCGCGGAACGTACGCCTCCTGGGCCCAGTACCGCATCGAGCAACAAGTCGCCGTACCATCCCGTGCTCCACGCCCGGGCAACGTGTGACCCCACCCCTCAGATGGAGCCATCCCATGGCCGACCGCATTGATCGACCACGGCACGACCCATACGTCTCGGGAATCCGTAACGACGGCGACCACGCCACCAGCCCTGGAAGGGACACCGACGCATGCCCTTGGTGCACCGCACTGGGCAAGGCACACCCGCCCGCAACCAGGCAGCCGGTCCCACACGATCCGTACGCCTCGGAGATACGCGACGACTTCGATGGCGCGGCCGATGAACACTGCTGCTGGGGTCACCATCCTCAGGGGCCCGGCTTGCCTCCCGTCGGACTGCCCACGGCCGGCTGGGCTGCCCGCTGGTCTGCTCGCCTGACGGGACCCTGGAAGAGCCGCGATCACGGAGGTTAGGGCTCCAGCCGCACCCGGCGCCGAGTTGGCGGGCTCGGACGACGTCCTGGCCGGGATTCCCACTCGCCTCCGCCCGACGGCCCCTCAGTCCCCGTCCGGCGCGTCGCTGATCCCCAGCCTCAAGTGCTCCACGTGGTACACGGCTTGGTCCAGCAGCTCGGCGACATGGTGGTCGTGCAGCGCGTACACCACCGAGCGGCCCCGGCGCTCACCCACCACCAGTCCCAGGTTGCGCAGCAGCCGCAGCTGATGGGAGCAGGCGGACTGTTCCATCCCGACCTCGGCGGCCAGTTCGGTCGCCGGGAGCGGGCCTTCGCGCAGGCGGGCCAGGATCAGCAGGCGGGACGGGGTGGACAGGGCCTGGAGGGTGGTGGCCACCTTGGCGACGTTGGCCGCGTCCAGCCGCACCCGAGCGGTGGCCTCCTGCGTGGCGTTCTGCGCGGCGGTGACGGCTCCATGACCCATGGCGAGTATCTTACCCATCGCATATGAAGGCATGAATGAGTCTTCATGTATTCCTGTATGGTGTGGCGCGTGTCTGCCACCCTTGCCCCGTCACCGGTCCGCCGTACGTCCACATCGACGGCCCCTCGCCGCCGTACCCGAGTCCTCGCGCTGCCAGAAGCCCGCTGGGCCCTGGTCTCGACCCTCGCCTTCCTGATCGCCTTCCCGCTGGACCTCGCCGGCGCCTCCGCCTGGCTGTACGGCCCGCTCTACGCGATCGCGTACGCGGCCGGCGGCTGGGAGCCCGCCCTCGAAGGGCTGCGGGCGCTGCGCGAGAAAAGCCTCGACGTCGACCTGCTGATGATCGTCGCGGCGCTCGGCGCCGCCGCGATCGGCCAGGTCCTCGACGGCGCCCTGCTGATCGTCATCTTCGCCACCTCCGGTGCCCTGGAGGCCCTGGCCACCGCCCGCACCGCCGACTCCGTACGCGGTCTGCTCGACCTCGCTCCCACGACGGCCACGCGGGTGTCCGCCGACGGCTCGGCCGAGGAGACCGTGCCGACGGATCAGCTCGCCGTCGGTGACGTCGTGCTGGTTCGTCCAGGTGAGCGCATCGGCGCCGACGGGCTGGTCGTGGACGGCGAGAGCGAGGCCGACCAGGCCACCATCACCGGCGAACCGCTGCCCGTCCCCAAGGCCCCCGGTGACGAGGTCTTCGCGGGCACCCTCAACGGCACGGGGGCACTGCGCGTCCGCGTCGAACGGGACCCGGGCGACTCCGTCATCGCGCGCATCGTGACCCTCGTCGAGGAGGCCTCGCGCACCAAGGCGCCGACCCAGCTGTTCATCGAGAAGGTCGAACAGCGGTACGCCGTGGGGGTCGTCGTCGCCACCCTCGCCGTCTTCGGCATCCCGCTCGCCTTCGGCGAGGACCTCACGGCCGCCCTGCTCCGCGCCATGACCTTCATGATCGTCGCCTCGCCGTGCGCGGTCGTGCTCGCCACCATGCCACCGCTGCTCTCCGCCATCGCCAACGCCGGCCGGCACGGTGTCCTGGTCAAGTCGGCCGTCGCGATGGAGCGGTTGGGCGAGATCCATGTCGCCGCCCTCGACAAGACCGGCACCCTGACCGAGGGCACACCCGAGGTCACCGCCGTACGGCCGCTGCCGGGCTCCGGGCTCGACGAGGACACGCTGCTCGCGCTGGCCGCGGCCGCCGAGCACCCCAGTGAGCATCCGCTGGCGCGGGCGGTGGTGGCCGCCGCCCGCGCCCGGGGCCTGAGTGTCGCCCCCGCCGAGGAGTTCACAGCGACTCCCGGACGTGGTGTGCGCGCCACCGTCGAAGGGCGCGTGGTGACGGTCGGACGGCCAGGGGAGTACGCGGAGGCCTCCGGCGGGACCACCGTTCTCGTCGAGCTGGACGGGGCTGCTGTCGGGACCGTCACGCTGAAGGACCGGTTGCGTCATGACGCCCCGGCCGCCGTCGCCGCGCTCACGACGGTGACCGGCTCGTCGCCCGTCCTGCTCACCGGTGACAACCCGGTCGCTGCCGGGCAGGTGGCCGCCGACACCGGTATCACCGATGTGCGGGCCGGGCTGCTGCCCGAGGGCAAGGTGGATGCCGTGCGGGAGCTTCAGCGTGGCGACGGGAAGGTGCTGTTCGTCGGGGACGGCGTCAACGACGCGCCCGCGCTGGCCGCGGCGCACTCCGGGATGGCCATGGGGCGTGCGGGGTCCGATCTGGCGCTGGAGACGGCGGATGCGGTGGTCGTGCGGGACGAGCTTGTCGCGATCCCCGCGGTCGTACGGCTGTCCCGGGCGGCTCGGCGGCTGGTGGTGCAGAACCTCGTGATCGCGGGGGTGTGCATTGCCGTACTGGTGGTGTGGGACCTGGTGGGGCATCTGCCGTTGCCGCTCGGGGTGGCCGGGCATGAGGGGTCGACCGTGTTGGTGGGGCTGAACGGGCTTCGGCTGCTTCGGGAGTCGGCTTGGCGGCGGGCTGTGGGTTAGTTCGCCTACGGGGGAGGGGGTCAGACGACTCCAAGGTCAGCCCTACCTTGATGTCGGATTCTCGCCAGCCTCCTCCCTCCCTGTCCCCGATCCTTGAGCCATGAGGAACGGGATGTACGAAGACGTCGAGCGCTGTGTGCGCGCCGTGCGGTCGAAGGACGCTCGGTTCGACGGGTGGTTCTTCACGGCGGTGCTGACCACCGGGATCTACTGTCGGCCGAGTTGTCCGGTCGTGCCGCCCAAGCCGGAGAACATGACGTTCTATCCGAGCGCGGCGGCCTGTCAGCAGGCCGGGTTCCGGGCGTGCAAGCGGTGCCGGCCGGACACGAGTCCGGGCTCGCCCGAATGGGACCAGCGGGCCGATCTGGTGGCTCGGGCGATGCGGCTCGTGGGCGACGGCGTGGTGGACCGTGAGGGCGTACCCGGGCTGGCCCGGCGGCTGGGATACAGCACCCGGCAGATCGAGCGGCAGCTGCTGGCCGAGTTGGGGGCGGGGCCGCTCGCGCTCGCCCGGGCCCAGCGGGCACAGACCGCTCGGCTGCTGATCGAGACGACCGCGCTGCCGATGGCCCAGATCGCGTTCGCCGCCGGGTTCGCGTCGATCCGGACGTTCAACGACACCGTGCGGGAGGTCTTCGCGCTGTCGCCGAGCGAACTGCGCGAACGGGCGGCCCGTACTCCTTCACGACAGGTCAACTCTGCAGGAACACCTGGGGTGTTGAGCCTCCGGCTGCCCTTCCGGGCCCCGCTCAACCCGGACAACCTCTTCGGCCACCTCGCCGCGACCGCCGTACCGGGAGTGGAGGAGTGGCGCGACGGCGCGTACCGGCGCACGCTCCGCCTCCCGTACGGCCACGGCATCGTCGGCCTCACCCCGGAGCCCGACCACATCGGCTGCCGACTCACCCTCAGCGATCTGCGCGACCTGCCCGTCGCCATCAGCCGCTGCCGCCGCATGCTGGACCTGGACGCCGACCCGGTCGCCGTCGACGAGCAGCTGCGCACCGACCCGGTGCTCGCGCCGCTGGTGGACAAGGCGCCGGGGCGCCGGGTGCCGCGTACCGTCGACGAGGCCGAGTTCGCCGTACGGGCGGTGCTCGGACAGCAGGTGTCCACGGCGGCCGCCCGCACCCACGCGGCCCGGCTGGTCACCGCGCACGGCGAACCCGTCGACGACCCCGAGGGCGGCCTCACCCATCTCTTCCCCTCGCCCGAGGCGCTCGCGGCCGTGGACCCCGAGACCCTCGCGATGCCCCGCACCCGCCGGACCACCTTCACCACCCTCATACGCCAACTCGCCGACGGCAACGTGCACTTGGGTGTGGACAGCGACTGGGCGGAGACCCGCGACCAGCTCCTCGCCCTCCCCGGCTTCGGCCCCTGGACCGTCGACGTCATCGCCATGCGAGCCCTCGGCGACCCGGACGCCTTCCTCCCCACCGACCTCGGAATCCGGCGCGCCGCACAGGAGCTGGGCCTGCCGTCCACCCCGGCCGCGCTCACGGCACGCGCGGCGGCCTGGCGGCCGTGGCGGGCGTACGCGGTCCAGTACCTGTGGGCGACGGACAGCCACCCGATCAACTTCCTTCCCGTGTAGCTCCGTTTAGGTGAACAGCGGGCAGAGGTGGTCGGACTGCCGTGCAACCTCGATCGGATTCGGCCAACGCACTCGGTGAGGGCTCGGGCCCGGCAATGCTGTCGGTGGTCAGGTCACGCACCTGCCCCCGCCGCAGGGCCTGCGGCGGTCAGACGTGGAGACACTGCCTCGGCGGTTCCAAGCGTCAAACCTTCCGGCGCGAGCCAGGCAGGAGTCTCCGCCACTCGGCGGAGAGAGGGCCAAATGACCGAACAGCGCCAAAACCACGCGCACTCGGGGCCGGGCGCCATCTATGGCCGCCCGGCACGGTCAGCAAGTGGCGCGGTCGGACTCGCCAACGGCAAGAACCCGATCGGCATCATCGTGCCCTGCCACCGGGGCGTAGGCGCGAGCGGCGACCTCACGGGATACGGCGGCGGCCTGGACCGCAAGAAGCGCCTGCTGGACTTCGAGAGCGGATCGGCGCTCTTCTAGCCGCCTGCCTGTCCGTCCGCCTGATCGGCGTCGCGCAGCCTGCTCAGCAGCTCCGGCAGGGCGGTGCCGATGGGTTCGCGTACGACTTCGTCGGCGAGGTCGTCGTACGGGGTGGGCTCGGCGTTGACGATGATCAGGCGGGCGCCGTGGTCGGCGGCGATTCCGGCGAGGCCGGCGGCGGGCTGGACCTGGAGGCTGGTGCCGACGGCGATGAAGATCTGGCAGGCCTTGGTGATCGCGACGGCCTCACCCAGCACGACCGGATCGAGGCGCTCGCCGAACATCACCGTCGCCGACTTCAGCACGCCTCCGCACTCCAGGCAGGGCGGGTCGTCCTCACCAGCCTCGACGCGGGCGAGGGCGTCTTCCATCGGCCCGCGCGCATGGCACTCGGTGCACACGACAGAGCGCGCGGTGCCGTGCAGTTCGAGGACCTTACGGGCCGGCATCCCGGCGAGCTGGTGCAGGCCGTCCACGTTCTGCGTGATCACCCGCACCGGCACCGCGGACCGTTCCAGCTCGGCGACGGCCAGGTGCGCGGCGTTCGGCTCGGCCTTGAACGTCTTGCTCTGCCGCCGCATCTGCCACGAGCGGCGTCGGATCTCCGGATCACGCATGTAGTACTCGTACGTCACGAGTTTCTCGGCCTCCGGATCCCGCCGCCACAGCCCCTGGGGACCGCGGTAGTCCGGGATGCCGGAGTCGGTGGAAATTCCGGCGCCGCTGAGGATGGCGACGAGGGGCTTGGTCATGAGCCGACAGTAGGACCCAGGTCTGCTCGGGGCGAATGGATATGACTGCCCGGTCGCGTGCCCCGCAGTCCCCTGTGGGCTGGGCGCGACGGTCGGCCAGGCAGCGGAGTCGAAGTCCGCGGAGTCGAAGTCCGCGGAGTCGAAGTCCGCGGAGTCGAAGTCCGCGGAGCCGAAGTCCGCTCGCGTGGGTGTCGACGCCCCGCCCGCGTTGAAGGTCCCCGACGGCAACCGGCTCACCAGTGTTCTCGCCGCGGAAGGCGTCCAGACCTATTCCTGCACCGGAGTCTGGAAGCTGTTGGAGCCCGCCGCGACTCTCTGGGCCAAGAAGGACCCCTCGCTCCGGACCGTCGCCCTGCACTCCCGCGGCCCCGTCCGGGTGTCCACGGTGGACGGCAGCGCCGTCAACGCCGCGGCCATCGCCAACTCCCCCAAGCCCGGCACCATCCCCGAGCTCCTCCTGCAGGCCACCGCCACGCGCGGCACCGGGATCCTCGGCGGCGTCTCCTACATCCAGCGCCTCGACACCCGCGGTGGCGTCGCCCCCACCACCGCCTGCGGCGGTACCGAGCAGATCAGCGTCCCCTGCTCGGCCGTCTACGCCTTCTACAAGCCCGCCAAGTGATGCGGTGAACAAGCCAACCGGCAGGCACCCCTCGCTCATCACTGCGAGGGGTGCCTGCCCTGCCGTGGGCGAAAGTGCCGATCAGGGTGCGGCGAAGCCGTACGTGCGGTCGTAGTGCTGGGCGACCAGGCGGCCGGTGCCGTCGACGGCGAGCTGCCACTGGTTGACGCCGGTCTCCACGCCGTCGGTGAAGTTCCACAGCAGTCTGCCGCGGGCGGCGTCGATCGCGTAGAAGCCGTTCCTGTTCTTGTAGGCGGGGACGTAGAGCGCCTCGGGGCCCGCGGTGATCGGCAGGTCGACGTTGAGGCGAGGGGTGGGACAGAACCAACGCCGGGTGCCGGTCGCGGCGTTGAAGGCGTAGACGCCGGAGGGGTTCGTACCGGTGACGTACACCGTGTTGCCCTGGGCGCCGAGCGAGGCGAACTGGCCGCTGTCCGGCGTCACCCGCCAGCGGATCTTGCCGTCGAGGAGGTTCAGCGCCCTGAGCTCGCGGCCGATGGCGAACACCGTACGGTCGAGTACGGCCAGGCCCGGCCGGAGGTCGTAGCCGACGGGGTGCCGCCAGAGGACGTCGGAGCTCTCGATGCTGCGGACCGTCACGTTGCGCAGGCCGTCGGCGTAGACGAAGTAGCCGGGGATGATGACCGGCAACAGCCGGATGCCGACGTCCTCCGGGCTGATGGCGATGACCTCGGCCCGGCGGGCCGCGAGGTCCACGGAGAACACGGTGTCCGTGGATGTCGCGACGCCCTGGTCGTCGGACTCGCGCTGGAGCCGGACACCGAGGACGGAAAGGGCACGGTCGCTGGTCCTGCCGAGCAGCGTGTCGAACCGGAAGTCCGGCCCGAAGTCGAGGGTGAAACGTTCCGTCCCGTTGGCGAGGTCGACTCCGATCACCGTGGAGCCCTCGCCCAGCGCGACCGCCGCGTCGAAGGTCTGCACGGTCGGGGTGGGCGAGGTACTGATCCCCTCGTACACCCACTTGGGCCGGGTGCCGTCCTTGAGGTCGAGGCAGACCATGTCACCCGGGCGGGTCTTCACCAGGGCCGTCCCCTCGTTGAAGACGGCCGGCGCCTGGAGCAGCGGATCACTGCGGAAGGTCCAGGCCGGCTTCGGGGGCGGGCCGAGCGGCCGTCCGGACTCTCCGGCGGGTTTCTCTCCCCGGGTGAGCAGCAGCCCGGCGCCCACGGCCACGGCGGTGGCGCCCGCCGACGCGGCGAGGACCGTACGCCGGGACGGTCCGGGCCGGGGGATGATCCGGCGATGCCCGGGGGAGGTGCGGTCCGGTGCGGTGTCTGCGGGGACGGCGGAAGGGGCCGGTCCTGGCGGGTCGGCGACGGTCGGCGCCTCGTCCGCGCAGCCGGGCCTGCCGGAGGCGTACGGCGCACCGGAGTCGCGCAGCGGGCGCGGCACCGGGGTGTCGTCCGGACCCTGGCCGTACGCGTACGGCACCGGGTCGTTCGCGTACGCCACCCGGTCGTCAGCGCCGGCAAAGGGCACCCCGGCCGGGGCGCCCGGCGTGGTGCCGAGGGTCTCCACCGCCGCCGTGCGCAGGGCGATCGAGATGGTCACCGAAGGCGGCAGCCAGCCGTCCTCCGTCATCTGCTCCACCCCGCCGGGCGCGCAGGCGGCGGCGAGTTTGTCCGGGGTGATCCGCAGCCGTGGGTCCTTGGTGAGACAGAGGTTGATGATCTTGTCCAGTGGATCGGGCACGCCCGTCAGGTCGGGTGGGCTGTGCACGACCTGGTAGAGGAGCGTGGCCGCCGCGGTTCCGCTGAACGGGGCGTGCCCGGACGCGGCGTAGGTGAGAACCGAGCCGACGGAGAAGATGTCTCCTTCGGGACCCAGCGGCTCGCCCGTGGCCTGCTCGGGACACATGTACTCGAAGGAGCCGAACAGGGCCCCGGAGCGGGTGAGGTCGTAGCCGTCGGTCGCACGGACGATGCCGAAGTCGATGACGCGTGGGCCGTCGGCGGCGAGGAGGACGTTGGATGGCTTGAGGTCGCGGTGCACCAGCCCGGCGGCCTGCACCGAGATGAGCGCCTCGGCGATGCCGGCGCCCAGCACGAGCACCGATTCCACCGGCAGTGGGCCGTGCTCGGCGACCGCCTCGGCCAGGGTGGGCCCGGCTATGTACTCGGTGGCCAGCCAGGGCGTGGCGCCGTCCGGGTCGGCGTCCACCACGGGCGCCGTGAATCTGCCGCCGACGGCTCCCGCGGCCTCCACCTCACGGCGGAACCGAATGCGGAAGTTTCTGTCCCCCATCAGCTCGGGACGGATGGCCTTGACCGCCAGGATCCGTCCCTCCGCAGTCCGCGCCAGGTAGACCCGCCCCATCCCCCCTGCGCCGAGCCGTGCCGTGAGACGGTAGGGACCTAGGTCCTGGGGATCGTCGGGGCCCAGTGGTTCCATGACCTCAGCTGCCTGTTCTCGGTGATGACGGGCGAGAATCGACCCGTGGGTGGGGGGAGACCGGCCTGTCCGGGCGGCTCCCGGAGACCACTCCCAGACGCCCCGCATCCTGCCGAAGCCGCGCCCCGCATCCAGCCGAGCCGCGGCCCGCGCCCAGGACGCCGGTCCGGAAGTCCCGAGTGCTGCCCCGTTTCCGGAGCGACGCAGCGGGCGGGGTCGCTGGAACGGGGTCTACGTCAGCCTAGAGGCTCAAGTGGCGGACGGGGGGCGTTTTCAGCCAGCGCTTTAAAGTTCCATTAAATGACGCTCACATCCTTCTCACGGTCTGTACAAGGGGAGTTGACCGTACGTCAGCTGACTCCTGTCACCTGTCGACGCCAACGGAACCGCCGCCTCCGTGGCCGATCTCCATCCCCTCAGCCGACCCGGTTCCCGTTCTCCAACTCCACCGGACCCGTACCGTCCGCCAGCGCGTCGAGTGCGGCGAGCACACGACGGCCGAGTGTCTCCGACAGGTATGCGGTCAGTTCGGCGCGCGGCACGAGCCGCCAGGAGAGAAGCTCCTCCTCCTGCAGCCGGATCCTCTTCAGGTCCTCCTCGCCGAGCACCCCGCCGTCGTACAGGTAGGCCACCAGCGGCGGCCGCCCGACCCCGTGCACCCAGTCCACCGCGAGCAGCCGCCCCAGCTCGACCTCCAGCCCGATCTCCTCGGCGGTCTCGCGCCGCGCGCCCTGCCTGGGCGTCTCCCCGTCGTCCGACTCGATCGTGCCGCCCGGAAGCGCCCATCCCTCACGGTAGTTGGGCTCGACGAGCAGGATCCGTCCCTCGCTGTCACGGAAGATCGCGGCGGCGCCGGCCAGGATCCGGGGGAGGCTCGCGATGTACGCGGCGAAGTCTTGAGTGGTCATCCTGGCAGGGTAGTGGCGACAGCCCTCACCCACACGACCCTCCGGCTTCCGTCAACCGCACCGTGCGCTCGGCGAGTTCGCTGATCCGCACCCCGTCGAAGCCGAACACGGCGCTGCGTACGGTGTCCTCCAGCGGCTCCTTCCACCGGTCCGGGATCGCCTCCGCCCCGGCGGTGGCCGGTTCGCCGAAGGCGGTGGCCGGTTCGCCGAAGGCGGTGGTCCGCTCCTCGCCGGTCTCCTCGTCGGTCCGTGCCGCGGTGGCCGGCTTCACGCCGGTGTCGGTCGGGGCGCGGCGGGGGAGTTCACCGGGCGGCGCGGGAACCGCCGGCCGCTGCCGGGGGACGGCGGCGGCGGCCGGTACGGACGGCGGCGCGGGCGCGGCAGTCCCCTGTCCGGTCCGCACCGGGAACGCCGCCACGGTTCCGGCCGAGCCCCTGGCCGCGGGTGGCGAGGGCTCCGCGGGGCTCATGGCCGGCAGGAGCGCGGCGGGGATCCAGACGGTGCCGGTGACCCCGCCACCCGGCGTACGGCTCAGGGTCACCCGCACACCCCAGCGCCGGGCGAGGCTGCCGACCACGAAGAGACCGAGCATCCTGGTCGGTACGAGGTCGAGCCGCTCCCGGCGGATCAGCCGGGCGTTCTCCTCGGCGAGTCGCTCCGCGCTCATGCCGAGGCCGTGGTCGATGACCTCGACCAGCGCCCCGCCGTCCTCGGTGACGTCGGTGCCGGGGCGGACGACCACCTCGACCGGTGTGTGGGAGGGGGAGAACGCGACCGCGTTCTCCAGCAGTTCGGCGAGCATCAGCGTCAGGTCGCCGATGATGTCGGGCGCGACGGTGACCTCCGTCTCGGACCGCAGCGACACCCGCTGGTAGCCCTCGATCTGGCCGAGCGACGCCCGGATGACGTTGGCCAGGGGGGTCGGCCGGGCCTCGACGCCGCTCTCCCGGATTCCGGCGAGCAGCATCAGGCTGTCGGCGTTGCGCTGGAGGCGTACGGCGATGTGGTCGATGCGGTAGAGCCGTTCGAGGATCTCCGGGTCGGTCTCCTCACGTTCAGCGGCGTCGATCAGGGTCAGCTGACGTGTCGTCAGGTTGCTGACTCTGCGACCGACGTTGCCGAACATCTCGGCGACGTTGCGGCGGCTCAGCACCTGTCGTTCCAGCAACTGGGCGGCGGTGAGCTGCACTTGGTTGAACGCCTCGGCCAGTTCGCCGATCTCGTCGCGGACCGGGACCGGGATCGACTGCGGCCGCAGGGGGGTGCTCTCGCCGGACTCGTCGTCCGCCACCCGGGCGAGTTCCTCGCCTGCCACGTCGACCACCTGCTGGGCGGCGCCGGTCAGGGCCGCGAGGGGACGTACGACCGAGCGTCGGACCAGAACGCAGAAGGCCAGCCAGACGACAAAGCCGAGCAGGGCCAGACAGAGCAGGTACAGCGCGCCCCGCAGGGCGTCCGCGGAGAGGGCGTCGGCCTGGGTGGCGGTCTGCTCGATCAGCGACCGGGTGATGGCGAGGCGGCTTTCGGACTGCCGGGTTCCGTCGGCGATCGCCTTGCGGAGCTGCGCCGGTGTCTGGGACTGCAGGGTTCCGGGATCGATCTGCAGCTCCGCGAACTGGGACTCGATGCCGTACTGCTCGGCACTGAGCTCGATGCCGTCCATGCGCAGCACCTGGTCCGATGTGGCGATCCGCTGGAACCGGTCCGACTGGTGGCGGTAGAGCTCGCGGGCGCCGACCGCGCGGCTGTACTCGGTGCGGGCGTTGGCGTCACGGGTCTGCGCGGAGAACACCGCGCTCTCGAAGGACGCGTGGGCGGCGTCGGCTCGCAGCACCGCGTCGAGGAGTGTCGTGACCGAGGCCGACGAGGTACCCGAGTAGCGGTCCAGACCGATGCCGTCGATCAGGTAGTCGACCGCGGCCGCGTACGCGGGGTCGATGTTGGCGGCGGGAACGTAGGCCCGTTCGAGCTTCTCGCGCAGGACGCCGAGGCCGCGGATGTACTCGAATGCCTGAGCCTCCTCGGACGGCAGGCCCGAGCCGAACGCCGAACGCACGGCGGCGACCTGCGCGTCGGTGTTCCGCTGTGCCTGGCGGTAGTCGGTGGTCGGCGGCAGGGTGGCTCCGGGGCGGGCCGCGTCGTACTGCACGGAGAGCAGGAGCGCCTGCCGGTGTTCGGCCTGTACGTCGTTGATGAGTTTCGCGACCTGTTCGCTGTCCCGCACCAGGTCCGCGATCCGGCCGGCGTCGCGGGCCTGCTGCACCTGGCCGTAGGCGCCGATGCCGAGCAGTACGCCGACGACCGCGATGGGCGCGATCACCAGGACGTTGAGCTTCCGCCGGAAGGGCCACCGGTCGAGGACGGTCACCACCTTGCGGCCGAGCCGCGGGGTCCGGCGGGCATGCGCGGGTGGGTCCGGTGCGAGCGGCGGGTTCCCTGTGTTCGCGGACACCCGGGCCTCCTTCATGGTTGACGGACCGCCGATCGGTCGGCACGCGCCGTGACACTTTCGCCGCCTCCATCGCTGATAGGAGCGAAGGCATCGCGCCACGTGTCTGGAAGCAGCCGGGCGAGAGTACCGTATTTACAGTGACATGACAGAAGATGGGGAAGTAAAAATGAATTTCTGAGCATTTGCGAGGTATCCGACGCGAACCGACCGCTCGCCCTCCCCGCCCAGCCCTCTCTCGCACCGTGTTGGAGACCCCGTGCACCCCACCCGCAAGGCGGCCGTGACAGCCACCGCCCTCTTGGCCGCGGCCGCCGTCACCGTGGTCACCGGCTGCGAGAGCGGTTCCACCACCGCCGGATCCGTCGCCGCGACCTCCGGCGGCTCGTCCCGACCCGGCTGCCCCGCCGTTCTCGCCGAGGCCAAGCGGGCCGTCAAGAAGGCCGAGGACGTCAACGCCCCCTGGGCCGGACCGACCGACGGGCCCCGTGCCGTCCCCGACAGGATGATCGTCTTCATCGCCCAGACCCTGACCAATCCGGGCGTGGCGGGCGTCGCCAAGGGCACCCAGGAAGCCGCCGACGTCATCGGCTGGCGCGTCCGCACCGTCGACGGCCAGGGCACGCCCGCCGGAATCAAGGCCGCCTTCGACGAGGCCCTCGCCCTCAGACCCGACGGCATCGTCATCGGTGGCTTCGATCCCGCCTCCACCCCCCGGCAGGTCGAGCGTGCGAATGCCGCCGGCATCCCGCTGATCGGCTGGCACGCCGTGGCCGCCCCCGGCCCCAGCGAGAAGCCGGATCTGTTCAGCAACATCACCACAAGGGTCGAGGACGTGGCGAGGATCAGCGCCGACTGGATCATCGCGCGGTCCAACGGCCGTGCGGGCGTCGTCCTGTTCACCGACGCCTCGATCCCCTTCGCCAAGCGCAAGTCCGAGCTGATCAAGAAGGAACTCGCCACCTGCTCCGACGTCGAGCTGCTGAGCTACGAGGACATCCCCATCCCGGAGGCGGGCAGCCGCACCGTCGAGAGGGTCTCCTCCCTGTCGTCCCGCTTCGGCGACAGGTGGACCCACTCCGCCGCCATCAACGACCTGTACTTCGACCACGCGGACTCCGCGCTGCGCGCCGCCGGCAGGCAGGGTGCGGGCGCTCCGTTCAACATCGGCGCCGGTGACGGCGACCCGTCGGCCTTCCAACGCATCAACAGCAAGGAATTCCAGGCCGCCACCGTGCCCGAGCCGCTGTCCGAACAGGGCTGGCAGATCATCGACGAGTTCAACCGCGCCTTCGCGGGCAAGCCGGCCAGTGGGTACGTCGCCCCCGTCCACATCACCACCGCGGCCAACAGCGGCGGCGCACTGTCCTGGGACTCCGAGGGCTACCGCGAGGCTTACCGCGGGATCTGGGACAAGTGAGGAACGCGTACACGTGCGCCTCCGCCCCATGAGGCGGATGCCCATAAGGCGGAGGCGCACGTGGTGATCACGTGGTGATCAAGTGGTGATCACTGGGTGGCCTCAGCCATCCCCGTCCAGCGTGTCGGTGAGCTTGCCCAGATCGACGAACTTGAAGTTGGTGTTGTCCCGGGTCTCCCCGTCCGCGTCCGTCTCGTCCGGGGTGTTGTGCCCGTCCTGCACCACCAGCAGGCCGTTCGGGTAGCGGGAGCCCAGGGGGCGTTCAGCACGGCGGCGCCGTCGTACTCCTCGGAGCCGTCGACGGTGCCGGCGGCGATACGGAAGCCGCTCTCGTACTCGTTGTTGTCGGACACCTCGCGGTCGTACGCGGCGAAGGTGTTGTCGCCCTGACTGGAGGCGAGCAGGTATCCGTCGCCATCGCCATCGCCCTCGTCGAGGATGGTCAGGCCCTCCACGTCGGCGGACAGGTGCGTGCCGCCGTAGCCGGGGTCCGCGCCCGCGACGCACTCCTCGGTCGCCTCGTCGAACGTCGCGGGGACGCCGTACTCGCGCACCTTGTCGATCAGCTTCGGCTTGGCGCCGAGGTCGGCGGGCATCCGTCAGATGCCGACGTCCTCCTGGCCGGCGTAGAGCACCTTGTTGACGGGGTCGACGACCATGCCCTCGACCTGCGGGAGGTCACCGGGGTCGGCGCAGGGGGTCCAGGACGTGCCGTTGGGGAGGTGAGGGAGGACGGCAGCTCGAGGGTGCGCACCTGCTGGTAGGTGACCGCGCCGGTGGCGGTCGCCTTCGGCGTGGCTTCGGCGGGCCAAGGCCTACCTCGCCGACCGGGCTCCACGACCCCGGCCTGACCCTCCTCCCGCCAGACACGACCTGGGCTTCTCACTGCGATATCTGCATGAGCTCCAGCGACTCGAGCGCACCCGCGCGCGATGCCGTCAGGGGCCGGCGTGTCGCTCCAGCAGGGACCGGACACTGAAGGGCTGCACCTCGAGCAGGACGATGGTGGTGTTGGACCGGACGACCCCGGGCGCTTCCAGCAACAGGTTCGTGATGCGGTGCAGGTCTGTGGTGTCCCGGGCGACAACGCGGGCGAGCAGGTCGCCGTCGCCGGTGGTGACGAGCAACTCGACCACCTCGGGAATGCGCAGGATCGTCTCGCGGGTGGACTGCCCCACGCGCTGGCTGATCGACATCGTGATGAGTGCCAGCAGTGGATAGCCGAGAGCCTCGGGTGCCACGCGCCGGCTGTGCTCCCTCAGTTGACCGCTTTCTTCCAGTCGCTTCAGACGCGCCTGCACGGTGTTGCGGGCCAGACCGAGTCGGTCGGCCAGGGCAACGGTCGTGGCCCGGGGGTCCGCGTCGAGCGCCAGGAGGATCCGGGCGTCGAGGGCGTCGACGTTTCGCATGGTGCCCAGTATGGCACAGCGCGGGCGTGCCACATTGAGCATTCTGCTCATAATTCATGCCACATATTGCGCATTCCGATGCACCTTTCTAGGTTCTCGCCATGCAAAAAGCGCAATGCGACAACACGTCAGCGAACAGAGCTCCCCACGTCGACAGCCGGGTATGGGGTGACGAGGACGAGATCGTGGCGGCCGCCCTCGACTACGCGCGGCGGCGCATCACGCGGGCTCCGGATCCGGTGGCCGGCGCCCGCCCCGCCGCCGACCTCGCCCTCGCGGCCGGTACGGCCATCACCCCCTGGGGAATCGGCGGCTCCGCGGCCCTCAAACTCTTCGACCGAGTCCTGGCACCTGCCACCCGCGCCCAGAACGGCTCGACGAACCTCGCGTACATCCCCGCGGCCCCCACCCGTGCCGCACTCGCCTTCGACGCGGTCACCGGCGCGGCGAACATCTTCGCGGGCACCTGGGAGGCGGGAGCCGGCGCCATCCACGCCGAGAACGAGGCGCTGGCCTGGCTCACCCAGTTGCTCGGATGGCCCAGCACCGCAGCGGGATGCTTCGTCAGCGGCGGCACCATGGGCAACCTCTCGGCTCTCATCACCGCCCGCGCCGCTGCCGCCGCATCCCGCACCCGGCCGGCGGACGGCTGGAGAATCGTGTGTGCCGACAGCGCCCACTCCTCGATCAGGTCCGCGGCACAAGCGATGGACATCGAAGTCGTCACCGCACCCGTGGACCAGCGGGGACACCTCACCGGGGCGGCCGTGAACGCGGTCCTGGACTCCACGACCGGCGTGTTCGCCGTGGTGGCGACCGCCGGGACCACCAATGCCGGTCTCATCGACGACCTCGATGACATCGCCGAGGCGTGCGAACGCCACCAGGTGTGGCTGCACGTCGACGGTGCCTACGGCGGAGCGGGCCTGGCGGCACCCAGTGTGCGGCACCTCTACTCCGGCATCGAACGCGCCGACAGCTTCATCGTCGATCCGCACAAATGGCTCTTCGCCCCCTACGACTGCTGCGCACTGCTCTACCGGGACCCCGCAGCGGCACGCGCCGCCCACAGTCAGTCGGCGCACTATCTCGACGCCATCGACCGCGACGTCCACAATCCGTCGGACCTGGCCCTCCACCTCAGCCGCCGCGCCCGCGGTCTGCCGCTCTGGTTCAGCCTGGCCGTCCACGGAACCGAGCGGTACTCGCGTGCCGTGGAACAGACACTGACCACCAGCCGACTGGTCGCCGACGCCATACGCGCCAGTGACCATCTACGCCTGACGATCGAGCCCGAGCTGTCCGTCGTCCTCTTCGAACGCCCTGGTTGGGGCCCGCAGGAATACGCGTCATGGTCCGCCCGTGCCGCCGAAACGGGCGCCATGCTGTGCGTGCCGACCCAGTGGAACGGCGCAACGGTGCTGCGCCTGGCCTTCGTCAACCCGGACACCCGTGCCGGCGACATCATCGACACTCTCCGCACACTCCGCCAGTGAGTGGCCGGGTCCCCTGTATGCGATTCCGGTCATCGGCGGGCCGGGACCCGGGCCTTTCGGATGTGCCGCGTCAGCGGGAGTGGCCGAGTTGGGTGAGGGCCAGGTCGAGCATGTCGGCGAAGAAGTCGGCCGCGGTGGTGTCGATGCACAGCGGTGGCTTGATCTTGAGGATGTTGAGGTGGTCCCCGGTGGGCTGGACGACCACGCCGAGGTCGAGCATGCGGTCGCAGAGTTCGGCGGTCTCTTCTGTGGCGGGTTCCAGGTCGGCGCGGTCCCGCACGAGTTCGAGGCCGAGATAGAGGCCCGAGCCGTGGACGGCGCCGATGATGCCGTAGCGGTCGGCCAGTGCCTCGAGCCGGCTTTTCAGATGGCCGCCGACGCGCGCCGCGTTGCCCTGGAGGTCTTCGTCGCGCAGGGTGTCCAGGACGGTGAGGCCCACGATGCTGGAGACGGGGCTGCCGCCGGTGGAGGAGAAGAAGTGGCCCTGGTCGCGGTACCGGTCCGCGACCGCCTTGGACGTGATGACGGCGCCGAGGGGGTGTCCGTTGCCCATGGCCTTGGCGACACAGACGATGTCGGGGACGACCTGCTGCTGCTCGAAGCCCCAGAACCAGTGTCCCAGGCGGCCGTATCCGACCTGGACCTCGTCGGCGACGGCCAGGCCGCCGTGACGCCGTACCGCCGCGTACACCTGGGCGAGATAGCCGTCGGGAAGGGCGACTCCTCCGGCGTTGCCGTAGAAGGTTTCGCCGATGAACGCTCCCGCCGGGCGGCCCGCAGCGGCCAGTTCGTCGATCACCGCGGCGGCCTCGGGTGCGTAGCGCACGGCATCCGACCCGCGGTGGCAGCCGCGGTAGGAGTTGGGCGAGTCCACGGTGTGCACCCAGCTCGGGCGGGTGGCCAGGGCGTTCGGGTTGTCCTGGAGGGAGGTGGAGACCGCGTCGGAGGCGTACGTCCAGCCGTGGTACGCCTCGCGCAGCGCGACGACGTCGGGCCGGCCGGAGGCCCCGATGGCCAGGCGAAGGCCCAGATCCACCGCTTCCGAACCGGAGTTGACGAGGAACACCGTGTCCAGCGGGTCGGGGAGGAGGGCGACGAGGCGCTCGGTGAACTCCACCACGGAGGCGTAGTGGAAGCGCGAGTTGGTGTTGAGCCGCCGCAACTGCCGGGAGACCGCCCGCTCGACGCGGGGGTGGGCGTGACCGAGTGGGGTGACGTTGTTGACGATGTCTAGGTACGACCGTCCGTCGGTGGACAGCAGATGGTGGCGCCAACCACGTTCGATACGCGGAGGGTTGGCGTAGTAGTGCTCCTGCACGGTGGCGAACGCGGCGGCACGCCGGTCGAGCAGGTCCCTCTCGCGTGTACGGCCGGAGTCGGCCGCCAGGCCGAGGAGCGGGGCGGGGTCGGCGGTGAGCGCGAGCCAGCCGGCGGCGTACTCGGGACGGACCAGGCGCGGGACAGCGGGGCCGTCGGCGTCGCGCAGCGCGACGTGGACCGAGGCACCGGAGCCGAGGTGGGCGATGTCCTCGCCCGCCTGCACCGTCGCACCGGTGGTGACCAGGGGCTGGACCGCGCGGGGGAAGGACAGCGACAGCGTCTGCGCGCCGTAGGTGAGTTCCACGTGGCCCGGCGCCGCGGCGAGGACCTTCCCCGCGGCGGGCACCTGCACCACGGCGTCCCGGCCGAGCCAGAGGTCGGTTCCGGTGGGCACCGTGGCGGTGGACACCGCCGACAGCGCCGGTGTCCGAGTGAGTCGCGCATGGGCGTACCGGGTGGCGACGGCGGCCGCTCCGTCCGTGAGCGCGGAGGTCACCAGCCGGGCCTCGGTGCCGGCGTCCGTCCAGGCCCCGTGGTCCATGGCATCGGCGTCGGTGGACAGGTCGAGGAGGGTGATGTCGTCGGCGACTAGGTCCCGCAGGAGAGGGCGCACCGGCGCATCGGCCTGCGCGGTCCGGGCAGGCACCTCGGCCATGCCGGTCGCGTCCCTGATGAGGCGGATCATCACCGGCAGGGGCAGCCAGGTGGCCTGTTCGAATATGCGCCATTCGCGGTCGAGCGCGGCCTTGGCGTAGACGTTGTCCTCGTCGACGGCGGCCTGATGCCGCCCGCTGGCCACCAGGGCGGCGGCGCGCAGGACCACGATCGGCCACACCGCCTCGGCTTCCTCGGGGGAGAGCGGCCGAACGGCGTGGAAGGCGCGGACGGCCGGCAGCACATGGTGAGGCTCGATACCGTCGTGGTGGAGCATCGAGGACAGTGACACGGCGAGTTCGCCGACCGCCCAGCTGGTGGTCACGTCACCGAAGTCGATGACCCCGTCCGGCATGGGCGGACGGCTGTCGGGACAGCGGATCAGATTGTCGTCGGTGAGATCCAGGTGCACGGCCTGCGACGGCAACGCGGCGGCGAGCTTCTGGACTTGTGCCCAGGCCTCGGCGGTCGCGGTGCGGACGGCGGTGCGCCGGTCGGGTTCGTCGATGTGCCCGGCGAGCCTGGCGACGACGCGATCCGCGTGCCGCGGGTCCCACTGGAGCACGCGGTCGAGGCCCGGGTGCCGGAAGTCGCGCAGGGCGGTGCTGACCTTTCCGGCGAGCGTGCCCATGCCCGCCACGGTGCCGGGCGACAGGTGCCGTGGTCCCGAGAGCGTGCCGCCGGGCAGGTGGCGCAGCAGGCGCGCGACGGCCGGACCGTTCTCGGTGTCCACCGTCGTGCGCCGCGGGGAGCCGTCAGGGCGGCGCAGGACCGTGGCGATGCGCAGTTCCGGGCGGGCCGAGGCGATCAGGTCGGCTGCCGCGTCCTGGGCTTCGATCTCCACCGTGCCGAAGGCGGGGTTGGCGATCTTCAGAATCGCCGCGGGCGTCCCGTCGTCGGCGTGCAGCAGGAAGTTGGCGTCCTGCTGGCTGCCCAGCGCCTGCGCGCGAGCGGTGATGCCGAGGTGTTCGGCAGCGATGAGTTCGGCCTCGGCCGGCGCCATGCGGGGTGTGGGAAGGGCGTCCTTGGTGAAGAAGTCGATCGTGCGGTACTCGTCGGGCAGCATGCGGGGTCCCTCGGCTCGTGCGGGCGATCAGGGCTCGAACGCTCGGATGTCTCAGTCGACGTGCCACAGGAAGCGGTGCGTGTGAATCGCGAAGTAGGGGAAGTTCTCCACGGATGCGACACCCTCGACGGGCCGCACGACGTCGTTGATGAAGTCCAGAAGATCCCGGGGCTGAGGGCACACCACCTCCGCGAACAGGTCGAAGCCGCCGGCCGTCAGGACCGTGTACACGACTTCGTCGTGCCGGGACAGTTCATCGGCGACCGCCCGGGAATCGCCGTCGATGCGCAGGCCCAGGAGTGCCATCGTCTGCTGGCCCATCGTCATCGGGTCGGTCACTCCGACGACCTGGACCGCCTTGGTGTCGATCAGCCGCTGCAGCCGGAGCCTCGCGGCCGAGGGTGACAACCCCACCTTCGGCCCCAGATCGGCGTAAGGGATCCGGCCGTCGACCTGCAACTCCCGCAGGATGGCCCGGTCGATGTCGTCCATGCAGCACCTCTCTCTCCTGCGTGAACGGCAGGCGTTGAGCTTGCTTCAAGCACGATGCCCCATCCGCGTGCTCGATTCAAGCGTGAGGACGATGGAATCGAGCGAATCGGGTGAGCGGGTTCCCGTGCGGGAGCTGTCCGAGGGGCTGGTCCTGGACAAGCGGAACAGCCGACTCGTCTTCGACGGGGACACCGCAGGTGCGCACCACGCGCTACAGGGTCAACCGCAGTACTGCGTACGACCTGGACCTGGACTCAGGAGTCCGCGAGGAGGCTGTCGTCAAGAAACTCCCGTACGTGGCGCATGACCTGTGCCCGGTCCGTGCCCCGCAGCCCGATCGCCACATGGATGGAGAACCCGTCGAGCAACGCCCGCAGCCGGGCGGCGAAACGGTCCGGGTCGACCGGCCGGAACTCGCCCCTCGACACCCCCTCCGCCAGCAGTGCCACCAGGTCGCGGTGCCAGGCGCCCTCGATCGCGGCCTGGCGGTCGCGGGCCGTGTCGTCGGCGTTCTGCGAGCGGTTCCAGACCTCCAGCCACAGCGTCCAGTGCGGGTCCCGGTGGCCGTCGGGCACGTAGAGGTCGACGTACGCGTCAAGCCGCTCACGGGCGGACGTGGTGCGGGTCAGCAGCCGGCCGCGCTCGGCGCCGAGCCGGCCCTCGCTCCACTCCAGGGCCTGGAGCAGCAGTTCGTCCTTGGAGTGGAAGTAGTAGAGGAGATGGCCGCTGCTCATCCCGACCTCACGGCCGAGCGCCGCCATGGTGAGCTTCTCCAGACCGCGCTCGGCGATCATCCGCATGGCGGCGGCGAGGACGTCCTCGCGGGGCGGGGCGGGGGTGCGGCGGCGGGTGTTCACTCGGCGTCCTCCACCCGCACGGCGCCGGGGACGAGCCGGGTCTCGTAGCCGCTCGTGCAGTCGGCGGCGACGATCGCGACCTCGGCCCCGCACGCGCAGACGTGGTTGACCCCGGCCTGGCCGTCCGGCCCGCAGCAGCCGATGAGGCGGTGCAGGTCGGGATGCGGGGCGAGGTCCACGACGTCGTCCGGGTGCAGGACGTAGGTGCCGCGCGGCCCGGCGGAGACCAGGAAGCCCCGCTCGTCGGACTTCCACATGCCGCCGGCCACGATCCCGTCGTACTCCTCGTCGGGACCGACCGGCTCGAACGGCGCCCCGAACGGCAGCGGGTCGACGACGTACGTCCCGCGCGGAACGCTCGGCGGGCCGTGCCGTCGGCCGTCCGGGCCAGGAAGGCCGTCCCACCCGGGGTACTCGGGCATCTCGTCGAGCTGCCGGACCGGCTCGGTCAGCCGTGTGCCGCAGGTGGCGCAGAGCAGTACGTTCACCGGTACGTTCTACCTGACCACGGCCCTCGGCTGCTGCTGGGTTATGCAGTGGATGCCGCCGCCGCCCGCGAAGATCGTCCGCGCGTCCACCAGTGTCACCGTCCGCTCGGGGAACAGCCGGCGGAAGATGTCGGCGGCGATCTCGTCACGGGGGTCGTCGAAGCCGCACAGGACGACGCCGCCGTTGCAGAGATAGTGGTTGATGTAGGAGTAGTCGGCCCAGTGGCCGTCGGCCTCCAGGACGGTCGGGGCGGGCACCTCGACGACCTCCAGGCGGCGGCCGCGCGCGTCGGTCTGCGCCTTCAGCAGGCCGACGACCTCCTGCGTCACCTCGTGGTCGGGATGGGCCGGGTCCGGCTGCACATGGGCCACGACCACACCGGGACGGGCGAACGCGGCGACGATGTCCACATGGCCGAGGGTGCCGAAGCCGGAGTAATCGCCGGTGAGGCCGCGCGGCAGCCAGATCGCCTTGCGGGTGCCGAGGTGGGCGTGGATCTCGGCCTCCACCTGCTCGCGGGTCCAGTGCGGGTTGCGTTCCGGCCCGAGCTGGACCGTCTCCGTCAGCAGGACCGTGCCCTCGCCGTCGACGTGGATGGCACCGCCTTCGTTGACGAGTTCCGAGGTGTACGTCTTCGTCGAGCCCGCGAGGTCGGAGACGTACACGGCGATCTTCGCGTCGTGCTCCCAGCGCGCCCAGTCCTGGGCACCCCAGCCGTTGAACGTCCAGTCCACGGCGGCGAGTTCACCGGCGCCGTTGGTGAGGAACGTGGGCCCGATGTCACGCATCCAGGCGTCGTCGAGGTCCCGCTCGACCGTGTCGATGCCGAGCCCGAGCAGAGCGCGCGCCTCGGCCGACTGTCCGGGGCCGCACACCACCGTCACCGGCTCGAAGCGGCGCACCGCGCGGGCGACCGAGGCCCAGGCGATGCGCGCGTCGGCGAGGTCCTCGGGGTCGTCGAAGGTCGGGTTCGGGCCCGGCCACGCCATCCAGGTGCGCTCGTGCGGGGCCCACTCGGCGGGCATGCGGAAGCCGTCGGCGGCAGCAGACATGAGTGATCCTCACAGGCTGTGACATTTAAAGGAAATACAGGCGGTTGAGGGAGACGGACTCGGCCGGTTCGGAGCGCAGCGGCTCTCCGTCGAGCGTGACCAGCCCCGTGCGCTGGTCCACATCGACCGCTCCGGTACGGGAGTTGAGGCGCAGGTCGGCCGGCCCGATGCCGCGCGTGGCCCGTACGGCGACCCTGCGGCGCCGGGTCGGCATCGAGTCGCCTCCCTGGTCGACGGCCGCCTGGGCGACGAAGGCGACCGAGATGTCGGCGGGCGTGGCACCGTGGGCCCCGAACTGCGGGCCGAGGACGAGGGGTTCGCAGGTGTCGGTTGCCGCATTGGGGTCACCGACCACGCCGTACGCCGGGAAGCCGGCCTTGAGCACCAGCTGCGGCTTGGCGCCGAAGTACGCCGGCCGCCACAGCACGATGTCGGCGAGCTTGCCGACCTCGATCGAGCCCACCTCGTGGGCGAGGCCGTGCGCGATGGCCGGGTTGATCGTCAGCTTGGCCAGGTAGCGCAGGACGCGCTCGTTGTCGTGGTCGTCGGGTGCGCCGAACTCGGCCTTCATCTTCCCGGCCATCGCGAACGTACGGCGGACGGTCTCGCCGGCCCGTCCCATCCCCTGGGCGTCCGACGACGTGATGCCGATCGCGCCCAGGTCGTGCAGCACGTCCTCGGCGCCCATGGTCCCGGCGCGGATGCGGTCGCGGGCCATGGCGGCGTCGCCGGGCAGGTCGGTCTTGAGACCGTGGGCGGAGACGATCATGTCGTAGTGCTCGGCGACGGCGTCCCGGCCGAAGGGGAGGGTGGGGTTGGTGGAGGAGCCGATGACGTTCGGGACGCCGGCCATCTTCAGCACGTTCGGGACGTGTCCGCCGCCGCAGCCCTCGATGTGGAAGGCGTGGATGGTCCGGCCCTCCAGCACGCGCAGGGTGTCCTCGACCGACAGGCATTCGTTCAACCCGTCGCTGTGCAGGGCGACTTGGACGTCGTGTTCCTCGGCGACACGCAAGGCGGTGTCCAGGGCGCGCGTGTGGGCGCCCATGTCCTCGTGCACCTTGAAGCCGGACGCGCCGCCCTCGGCGAGGGCCTCCACCAAGGGCGCCGGGGAGGAGGACGAACCGCGCCCGAGGAAGCCGATGTTGACCGGCCAGGCGTCGAAGGCGTTGAACGCGTGCCGCAGCGCCCACGGCGAGTTGACCCCGACGCCCCACACGGGCCCGAACTCCTGCCCGATGATCGTGGTGACGCCGGAGGCGAGCGAGGCTTCCATGATCCGCGGCGACAACAGGTGGACGTGGGTGTCGACGGCTCCGGCGGTCGCGATGAGTCCCTCGCCGGACACGATCGAGGTCCCGGTGCCCACGACGACGTCGACCCCGTCGAGGGTGTCGGGGTTCCCGGCCCGCCCGACCGAGCAGATCCGGCCTTCCCTGATGCCGATGGAGACCTTGCGGATCCCCAGCGCCGCGTCGATCACGACGACGTTGCTGATGACCACGTCACAGGTCTCCCGGACGGCGGCCGCCTTGAGGTGCAGTCCGTCCCGGGCGGTCTTGCCGAACCCGGCGAGGAACTCGTCGCCGTAAGCCTGGGAGTCGGACTCGACGCGGATCGTCAGGCCGGAGTCGCCCAGCCGGATCCGGTCGCCCGCGCGCGGGCCGTGGGTGGCGGCGTACTCGTACGGGCTGAGGCGGCGGGCCTTGGCGGGGTGACCTCCTGGGCGGCTCATCGCTCGACCTCCTGATCAGGTGTTTCCGGTACGCCGAGGTAGCCGCAGGCGGCGGCGCGGCGCAGTGCCTCCTCGCGGGCGCCGGGCGCGTCCAGTGCCCCGTCGACCAGACCGGCGAACCCGATGGCGATCCGGTCGCCCCCGATGGGCACCAGCCCGACCTCGAGGCTCTCCCCCGGCCCGAACCGCACGGACGACCCGGCGGGTACGGCGAGCCGCATCCCGTAGGCGCTCTCCCGTGCGAAGTCGAGCCGCGGGTTGGCCTCGAAGAAGTGGAAGTGGGAGGTGACGGAGACCGGCACGGTGGCGGTGTTGGTGACCGTCAGCCGGACGGCCGCCTCGGGCTCGGCGTGCTCGGGTCCCGGCAGCAGCGCGCCCGGAGCCCGCTCACCGAGACTCCCGCCGATCGGGTCGCTCACAACCGCGAGCCGCGATCCGTCGTCGAAGACGGCCTCGACGTGCACCTCGGTGACGACGTCCGCGACACCCGGCAGCACGTCGTCCGGGCCGAGCACGGATCTGGCGCGCTCGACGGCCTCCGCGAGCCGGGCGCCGTCGCGGGCGGCCTCGCAGACGGTGTCCGCGATCAGCGCGGTCGCCTCCGGCACGTTGAGCCGCAAGCCCCGGGCGCGGCGGGCGCGGGCCAGCTCGGCGGCTCCGAAGAGCAGCAGCCGGTCACGCTCCGTGGGAGTCAGTCTCATGCCGCGGGCACCTCCTCGCTTCACTCAAGTTAGAGCAACACTCTAAGCATGGAATGCCTGTGTTTGAAGTGCTGACTCAGCCATACCGATCCACCACATTGCACGGCGCTCTAATCTTCGGGGACGCCTCAGGCGGCCGATCATGGGAAGTCGTCGGCCTGCTTCCCGGCCCGCCACTCCTCCCGCCGGGTCCTGCACGCGACGTGGCTCGGCCTGGTCCTGGCCTGCTGGTCCCGCAGCTGTTCGGCACCTCGACGCCTCCCTGAACGCCGACTCGTGCGGGCCGTGCTGGAAACGGCAGCCGTACAGCACCGTGCGGGCGTTGTGACGGACCGCGCCCCACCTTCCTGACATCTCGTCACGGCCGACCACGGCCGCGACCGCGTCCGTGAACCGGCTCGCCGCCGCCGGCGGCGGCGCGGCCACGCGGCAAAGGGGCTGACGACCGGCGAGGTCCAGGCCCACAGCGCCGCACGGCCCGCCGACCGGCATGGGCCGGCCGACGGGCCGGAACCCGCACCGCGTCGATTCACGCCGTGACGGGCTCGTCGTCGAGGCGGAACCTCGGGTCGCCCGGGACAGACGCGAGGAGTTGAGCGGTGTACGGGTGGTTCGGCTTGGCGAAGGTGGCCCCGGTCGGGCCGAGCTCGACGAGGTCCCCGTGCAGCAGGACCGCGACCGTGTCGCTCACGTGCCGGACGACGGCCAGGTCGTGCGAGATGAACAGCATCGTCAGCGAGAGCCGGCGGCGCAGATCGGCGAGCAGGTTGAGGATCTCGGCCTGGGTCGTCAGGTCGAGGGCCGAGGTGATCTCGTCGGCGATGACGAACCGGGGACGCGGTGCGAGGGCCCGTGCGATGGCCAGCCGCTGCCGTTGGCCGCCGGAGAACTCGTGCGGATAGCGGTCCATGGCGTCCGGGTCGAGGCTCACCTGGCTGAGCAGCTCGGCGATCCGGGTCCGGACCGGTCTTACCCTGGCCCGGACCGGATCGACTGCCTCGGCGAGCGACTGGGCGACGGTGCGCCGCGGGTCGAACGAGGAGTACGGGTCCTGCGGGATCATCTGGACCGTCGCGGCTCCCGCCCGTCCACGCGAGGTGCGCAGCGGGGCGCCGTCCACGAGGATCCGGCCGCTCGACGGCCGGTGGACGCCGACGAGTGTCCGCGCGAGCGTCGTCTTGCCCGACCCGGACTCTCCGACGAGTGCGAGGGTGCTGCCCCGGGGGATGTCGAACGAGACTCCCTTGAGCACCCTGCGGGCCGCGACACCGTGGCCGAGCTCGACGGTGACATCCTCGACGCGCAGCAGCGGATCGGCCGCTTGCGGGTCCGGTGCGGTGGCGGTGGCGGACATCAACGGCTCCCTTCCGCGGCCGGGGGGCGGTCCGCGGCTTTGTCGAAAAGGTCGTCCGACGGCGCCCCGCTCGGCTGCGCCGCATGCGCGTCGGCCGTCCACCGGACCGCGCTGAGGGTTCCACCGGCCTCGACCGCGGCGGGCGTCGCCGCGAGCAACGCGCGGGTGTACGGGTGGGTGACCGTCCCCCGGCGCAGGTCGCCGCCGGTCGTCCGGTCGACGACCCGGCCGCCGTGGAGCACCAGGACGGTGTCGCAGAGCACGCCGACCACGCCGATGTCGTGCGAGATGAACAGCATCGCCGTGCCGTGCTCGCGGTTGATGCGCCGGAACTGGCGCAGCACCTCCGCCTGGACGGTGACGTCGAGGGCCGTCGTCGGTTCGTCGGCGATGAGCAGCCGCGGGTTCGTCGTCATCGCGGAGGCGATCGAGGCGCGCTGGAGCATGCCGCCGCTCAGCTCGTGCGGGTGCTGGCGCAGTCGCCGGTCCGGCTCGGTGACGTGGATGTCGGCCAGGGCGCGGACCATGTCCTGCGCGGCCTGACGCCGGGGCGTCCCCAGATGCACCGTGGCCACCTCGGTGAGCTGGGTGCCGAGCCTCAGCGCGGGGTTGAACGTGCCGATCGGGTCCTGGTAGACGATGCCGATCTCGGTCGCGAGGCGTCGCTCCGGCGGTGTTCCGAGCAGGTCGAGGTCGCCGAGGGCAAGGCGCGACGCGTTCGCCCGCACACCCTCGGGGAGCAGGCCCGCGACCGCCATGGCGATGGTGGACTTGCCCGAGCCCGACTCCCCGACGAGGCCGACGATCTGGCCAGCCCCGATGGTGAACGACACGTCGTCGACGAGTGTCCGGTCCCCGGCCCGCACGGTCAGCCCGGCGACGGTCAGCAGGCCGTCCGGCTCCGTGCCGGCCGCTGCCCCCGCACCGCCCGACGCCTGAAGCGCCCGAGGCGCCGGTGCCGGGGCGGCCGGTCCCGCCGCGTCCGCCGTCTTGGCCGGTGCGGGCGCTGTGCCGCGGGTTCGCGGGTCGACGAGTGAGGCCACGCCGTCTCCGAGGAGCATGGCGCCCACACCGGTGATGATGAGCATGATCGACGGAGCGAGGACGAGCGACGGCTGGGCGAAGATCGACGGCAGTGCCTCGTTGAGCAGCCGGCCCCAGTCGTACTGCGGGCTCTGCACACCGAGGCCGACGAACGACAGGCTGCTGATGTCGAGCAGGGACAGGGTGAAGCTCGAACTGAGGAGCACCAACAGAGGCCCGCTGATGTTCGGCAGGACGTGCCGGCCCAGGATGCGCAGGCCGGGAACGCCGAGCAGGCGCGCGGTGAGCACGTAGTCCTTGTCCGCGACGGTCGCGGCGAGATTCGCCGTCAACCGTGCGAACCCGGGGACGCCGGCGACGGCGATCGCGACGATCGCGGACACCGTGCCCGGTCCGAGCACCGCCGCGATGACGAGGGCGAGGACGAGCGAGGGGAAGGCCACCGCCGAGTCGATGAGCCGCAGACATGTCTCGCGCAGCCACCCGGGTGCGAGGTGGACCAGCGCGCCGATCGCGACGCCGACGACGAACGAGGCGGCGGTGGCGGCGGCGGCCATGAGCAGGGTGAGCCGGGTCGCTACGAGCGCCCGCGCGAGGACGTCACGGCCGAAGGCGTCGGTGCCGAGGAGATGGTCGGCGCCGGGCCCGAGCCGGGCGTCGTCGGTGAGGGTCTCGGCGGAACCGCTCAGCAGCGGCGGGGCCACGAGGGCCACGACGAGGAGCAGTCCGAGGATCACGGCGCCGGACAGCAGCGACGGGTTGCGGCGCCATGGGCGCACGGTCGCGTCAGTGGCCACGACGACCTCCCTCAAGAGTGCGGGGGTCGACGATCCCGAGGACGACGTCGACGAGGAGGTTGACGAGCAGGGCGAGCATGCCGACGACGAGGATGATGCCCTGGATCACCGGATAGTCCTTGTAGATGATCGCCTGGACGACCTCGGTGCCGAGCCCGGGATAGGTGAAGACGTTCTCCAGGATGATCGTCCCGCCGAGCAGGGACGTGAGGACGAGACCGCTCAGGGTGAGGACACTCGTCACGAGGTTGGGCAGCGCGTGGCGGAGGTGGAGACGCACGGACCCCAGGCGGTGGCCGCGGGCGGTCCTCATGTAGTCCTGGGCGAGCACCGAGGCCGTCTCCTGCCGGACGACCCGGGCGATGGCGAAGGCCGGGCCGATGCAGAGCGCGGCGATCGGCAGGACGAGCGCGCTCGGTGTCGTGGCGCCGCCGGACGGCAGCAGCCCGAGGCTGATCGAGAACAGGACGATGAGGAGGGTCGCGACGACGTAGACCGGCGCCGACGCGAGGAGACCTGCGACCGTACCGAAGCCGACGCCGAGCCGGCGGCGGCGTCCGTCACGGGTGAGGACACCGACGGCCATGCCCAGCGGGACGGCGATGACCAGGGAGAGCAGGACGGCCGGGATGACGAGCTGGACGGTGTACGGCAACCGGGTCGCGACGATGTCCGCGACCGGGGTGTCGAACCGGAACGAGGTGCCGAGCCGTCCGGACGCGATGTCGCCGAGGTAGTGGACGAACCGCGTCGCCAGCGGCTCGTCGAGGCCGAGTCGTTCGCGTATCGCCGCGAGCGTGGCCGGGGACGAGTTGGTGCCGGCGATCGCGCGGGCCGGGTCCCCGGGCAGCAGGGGCACGATGAGGAACGTCACGAGGACGAGCAGCAGCATGGACATCAGCAGCCCGCCCGCCCGGCGGACGGCGAACCCGGCCCAGCCACCGCCCAGCCGCAGCCGGGGAACGCGCCGGACGGGTGCGGCAGGCAGCGGCCCGGTCGGGACCGCGGACCCGGCGCTCACAGCGCCGCCCCCGTGAGTGCCGCGTCGTCCGGGTGCCGCTCGTACCAGCGGAACCGCGGTTCGAGCTGGGCGGACAGGCGCAGCAGCGTCGCCTCGTCGTAGGGCGCGCCGACGAGTTGCGCGCCGACCGGCAGTCCGTCCGCGGTCGTGTGGACGGGCAGCGAGATGGCGGGCAGCCCGGCGATGTTGACGAACGCGGTGAACGACACCATCCGGGTCTCGGTGGCCCGCGGGCCGTCCGGGTCGGAGTTCGCCTCGTCGTACACGGGGCCGACCGGCGGTGCCACGACCGCCGTGGTCGGGGTGAGGAGGACGTCGAAGTCCCGGCCCCACTGGGCGACCACGTCGCGTGACTCGGCCTGCAGGCGGGCCGCCGTCCGGGCGTAGTCGCCCGCGGTGGCCTCGAGGGCGGTTTCCCGGCGGCGCCGGATGTAGGGGTCCACCGCGTCGGGGTCGTCGACCTCGATGGCGTAGGTGGAGGCACTGATGATCGTCCAGGTGAAGCCCATGATCGCCTCGTACGAGAACATCTTGGGGCGGGCCTCGACGACGTCGTGCCCCAGGTCGCGCAGTGCCTGCGCGGCCGTCAGCGCCGCCTTGCGGCACTCCTCGTCGACCGGCAGCCCGGTCGGCGCGTCGAGGAGCAGGCCGATCCGCAGCCGCCCGGGATCGGCACCGACCTCCTCGATGTACGGGCGACCCGGTTCGGGGGCGCTGTACCAGGCGAGCCGGTCGGCACGGCCCATGACGTCGAGCATGAGGGCCGCGTCGCGCACGGTGCGGGTGATCGCGCCTTCGGTCGTCGAGTGTTCCCAGCCCCGGACGAACGCGGGCACGCGTCCCCGGCTCGGCTTGAGGCCCACGAGGCCGGTGACGGACGCGGGGACCCGGATCGATCCGCCGCCGTCGGAGGCGTGTGCCACCGGGGCGAGCCCGGCCGCGACGGCCGCCGACGCGCCGCCGCTCGACCCGCCGGAGGTGTGCGCCGGGTTCCACGGGTTGCGCGTCTTGCCGTGCCGGGCGTTCTCGGAGACGGTCAGAGCGCCGAACTCCGGCGAGTTCGTCCGGCCGAGGGGGATCGCGCCGGCGTCGAGGAGGAGCTGGATGTCGGGGTCCGTGACCGTCTGCGGGGTGTCCCGGATCGCCAGTGAGGACATCGTGTTGGGTTGTCCCGCGACGGAGTTGAGGTCCTTGATGGGGACGGGGACGCCGTGCAGCGGGCCGAGCGGATCGCCACGCAGCACCGCCTGCTCGGCCCGGACGGCCGCCGCGCGCACGGCGTCGGCGTCGAGCCAGACGACGGCGTTGACGGCGGGATTGATCCGCTCGATGCGGTCGAGGTAGGTCTCGGCCACCTCCACCGGGCTGACCTCTTTCGTGCGCACGAGGTCGGCGATCTGCTG
This sequence comes from Streptomyces capitiformicae, assembly GCF_002214185.1. NCBI lineage: Bacteria > Bacillati > Actinomycetota > Actinomycetes > Kitasatosporales > Streptomycetaceae > Streptomyces > Streptomyces capitiformicae. The sequence goes on from NZ_CP022161.1 coordinate 8,147,290, forward strand.
GGCGGTGCTGAATGGGTCGATCACCAGGGGACTCCTGTCGGAAAGGTGCGAGGGTCTCGGCGCGGGGCGCCGGAACAGCGCGGGGATTCTCCGTGCCGGACGGTCGGGTCCGGCCGCGGTCTCCGCCGCGTGGGCTTTCCCGCCGCATGGGTCTCCGCCGCGTGCGGGCGGCCTGTCCGTCAGCCGGTGACGCGCAGGATGGGGTCGTCGAGCGAGCCACCGAGCATCTGGGCGCTGAATCCCTTGCGCAGCGCGTAGATGAACGGGTCATTGACCAGCGGCACCGCGTCCACCTGCGAGATCAGGGCCTTGGCGGCCTTCTGGTAGGCGGCGCAGCGGGCCTCTTCGGTCGTCGCCTCGGCGCCCTGGGCGAAGGCCTTGTTCAGTTCGGGGTTCTTCACCGCGCCGAGGTTGCCGCCGCCGTCGGGGACGGTCGGGCCCACGAAGTGGGAGAGCGGGTTGGCGAGGCTGCCGAGGAAGTTGAGGTCGGCGAAGACCGTGAGGTCCCAGGCGTCGGGCTTGCCGAACACGGTCCCGACCCAGGCCCCGACGTCGACGTTGGCGAGGGTGACGTCCGCGCCCGCGGCCCGCAGCGCCTCCTGGATGTACTGGTTTCCGGCGCCGGCGGGCCCGACGACCTGGGGGCCGACGAGGCGGATCTTCTTGCCCTTGAGCACGGCGGCCGCCGCGGCTTTGTCCTTCGGTACGAGGAAGGAGGAGCCGGGGTCGTTGCAGGGGATGCCCTTCTGCACGAACAACGTCGACGGCTCACCCGTGTCCTTCGAGACGACCTTGGTGAAGGCGGCGCGGTCGACGGCCTGGGCGACGGCCCGGCGGGTGGCGACGTCCGCGAAGACCGTGCCGGGTCGTTCGTTGAAGAGCAGGTAGAAGTCGGAGAACCGGCTGATGCTCACGCTGTGGCCGCCCACGCCGTCGAAGCGCGGGATGCCGGAGGCGTCGATCTTGCCGATGTCGAGCTGGCCGCTCGTCACGAGGTTGCCGGTCGCCGTCGGGTCGGGCGAGACCAGGTACTCCATCGTCGCGGCGACCTTGCCGGGGATCTTCGTACGCCAGGCCGGCCATGCCTTGTACTCCGGGCGAAGCTTGTAGGAGTACGAGACGCCGGACTGGGACTTCTCAAGAAGGTACGGGCCGGACTGGGAGCCCTTGGCCTTACCTGCGGCAAGGGCCTTGAGGTCCTTGAGTCCCGCCGGGCAGACGATGCCCGTGCTCGCGACCGACAGGCCGGTGACCATGTCGCCCCACGGCCTGGCGAGCGTGATCTTCACCGTCCGCGCCGCGTCGTCGGCGGTCACCTTCACCGTGTTGCCGGGGCCGAAGACCGTGGGGACATCGGGCGCCGCCGTCTTCGGGTCGATGTAGCGTTCGAGGGAGCCCTTGACGACCGTCGGCGTGATCGGCGTCCCGTCGGCGCAGGTCGCGTCGGCGCGCAGGGTGAACGTGGCCGAGGTCGGCGTGTTCTTCCACTCGGTGGCGAGTCCGCCGACGAGCCCGCCGTCGTCCTTGCGCACGAGGGTGTCGTAACTGTTCCGGGCGAGCTGGTAGTCCGGCAGGGACAGCGCCTTGGCCGGGTCGAAGCCGGCCGGCACGTCGATCGTCGTCCGGATCTTCGTCGCGGTTGCGGCACCGCCGCTGCTCGGGTTTCCGGACGTCGATCCCGTGGTGGTGCAGCCGGCGAGTACGGCCGTCATGGCCACGGCTGCGGTCACAGGGACCGCGCGGGTACGGGTCTGGCGCATGGGTGCTCCTGGAGAGGGATGTCGCGCTCTGCGCAGGTCGCACGGAATCGGGCGGGACGAGCGCGAGCAGTTCGGGGGGAGGCGGTGCGCGCGGAGCTCGGTGGACGCCGCTTGGGAGCGAGCCGTGGAGCACCCGGTGTGGAGAGGATGCAGCCAAGTGAACGGCGTAGTCAATAGCGTTAACTATCTTTCCGCGCGCCACCCTCGCCGCCGATTCAGGCCGCAAAAACGCCGCTGGGCGGTGGCCGCGAAGAGTGACGCGTGTCAGTCGCGCGGGAGCGACGCCGCCTCCGCCAAAAGGGCCGCGAGGAGGATGTCCATCTGCCGGTGGAAGACTTCGGTCATGTCGACGCTGCGCAGGTGCTCCTTCGCCGCCTCGGCGTAGGGGTACGCGTCAGGATCCGCCGGCTGGTATTCCTGCACCCAGTTCACCTCGGCGCCGAACCGCTGATTGACGAGCCGCCAGGCGTTGTTGCTCGCCATGGAGAGGATGAAGTTCGAGAACGCCTGGTAGTGCAGGACGGCCGCCCGGCCGCGCCAGCCGCCGCGGTGGAACGCTTCCAGGACGGCGTCGACGGCGCGCAACTCGTGAAGACCCCGGGTGACTCTCCCCATGCAGAGCGCGGCGGCCGCCGGGTGGTCCAGCGCGGTGTTCCAGGCACGGATCGCCAGATCCCGCAGCGACTCGGTCCACGACTCGTGCGGCTCGTACCCCTCCAGGGAGAGCCTGTCGAGCTCCTCCGCGACGGCGACCATGATGTGGTCGCGACTCGCGAAGTGCCGGTAGACCGCGGTTGCGGAAGAGGACAGTTCCTTGCCGAGGCGCTGGAAGGTCAGCGCGTCCGGCCCGTCCTCGTCGAGGATCCGCAGCGCGGTCTCCACGATGAGCCCCTGGGAAAGCGTTCCCCGCTGGAGCCGCTTCGTCGACCGGCCTCCGGCAACTGCCACGCGAACGCCTCCCTCGGACGGACGGCGAGAACACGCCGCCGCAGCCTGCGCCTCCTCACCGGCGACAAGGAAACCAGCCTAAGCGACTGATGCTGAGCGGATCGCCCTGGTCCCGTCACCGGGGTGGCCATGCGCCCCATGGGCAGGAGATCGGCGATCTGCACCAAGGACAAGCAGGCCCTGGTGGTGGAGCTGCCCAAGAAGAAGGTCACCACCCACCTCTGCGCCAAGGTGTCGACCGACGCCGGCGCCGGCTGGACAGCGATCGACGGTCCGGCGGACGGCTTCAAGAGGGGCGCCTCTCAGGCGGACAACAACCAGCCGGCACCCGGGTGCCGGCTGGTTGCTTCCGGTCGACGCGCACCCGCAGGCGCTGAAGTGGCCGGACGGCTCGCTGATGGCCAACCGCGTCCAGACGTACGACTCGCCGTTCAGCCTCTCCCGCGCGAACGGCATCACCCTGCACAAGGACGGCTTCGCCACGCGGATTGCCTGCTCGACGCTCTCGGTCCAGGTGGGCCCCGCGGTGAAGTAACCACCTTCCGAGGGCAGAAGGCGCGGTTGCCGGCCGCAACCTCGCAGCAGGTTGCGGCCGGCGCTCGTTGTGACCTTGACGTGCGGGGAACGCGATCAGGCCCAGGGGCCGACCGCCGTGAAGGAACTGTCGGCGCGGAAGGTGGCGTTGTCCTGGAAGGGGTCGATGCGCAGCTCGTAGAAGTAGTGGCGCAGGTAGCGGCCGGGGTAGTTGTACGACTCCAGGCTGACCGAGCCGGTGGCCGAACCCGGCCGGGCGCAGTAGGTGGCGTCCTTGTTGAAGAGCGTCGTGCCGTTGCTCGCGTCGAAGCGGATCCGCGAGTCCTTGTGGCGCAGGTAGCGGCCGGACGCGTCACGGAACGAGTAGCAACTGCCGTCGGCCAGGCCGGGGACGACGGTGAAGGTGGCGCTCTGCTTGACCGCCGTGGTGCTGGAGGACGTCACCGGGTCGAGGTAGCCGAGGCTGTCCGAGCGCACGACGGCGTAGCGGCCGGGGAAGTTGACCGACCGGAGCGAGCGGCTGGTGTTGGTCGGCAGGGCGGTGCCGCCGGAGACCGGGTCGATGCTGCCCAGGGTGGGGACGACCTTCTTGATCAGGCCGTCGGCGTCGAACTCCATCCTGTCGATGGTGGTTTCGCGGTGGGTGCCGTCGCCGCCGGGGATGGCGAAGCGGTGGTAGACGATGTACCAGTCGTCGGTGCCCGGCACCTGCACCACGGAGTGGTGACCGGGGCCCTTGATACCGAGCGAGAGGTTCTTCTCCAGGATCACGCCCCGCTTGGTCCAGGGGCCGGTGGGCGAGGAGCCGGTGGCGTAGGCGACGCGGTAGTTCTCGTCCCGGGTGTCGTTCTCCGACCACATGAAGTAGTAGGTGCCCTTGCGCTTGATGACGAAGGGGCCCTCGTTGTAGCCGCTGGGGGTGATGTTGGTGACCTTCGAGGCGTCGAAGGAGATCATGTCGTCGTTCAGCGGCACGACGTACGCCCGGCCCTGGCCCCAGTAGAGGTACGACTGGCCGTCGTCGTCGGTGAAGACCGCCGGGTCGATCATCTGGCCCGTGTAGGCGCCGCGGGCGATCAGCGGCTTGCCCAGGGGGTCCTTGAACGGGCCGGTGGGCGAGTCGGAGACCGCGACACCGATGTGCGTGTCGGCGGAGTAGTAGAAGTAGTACTTCCCGTTCTTCGCGGTCGCCGCCGGGGCCCAGGCCCGGATGTCGGCCCAGCTGATGTCGGGACCGAGGTCCAGGATGACGCCGTGGTCCGTCCAGTGGACCAGGTCCTTGGAGGAGTACGCCTTGAACTGCGTACCGCTCCAGCCCGCGAAGCCGTCGGTGGTCGGGTACATGTAGTAGGTGTCGCCGAACCGGACGATGTTCGGGTCGGCGGTGAGCCCGGGAAGGACCGGGCTCTTCATGATCAGCGCCTCGACCGTCCAGGTGCGCTTGGCGCCGTCGGAGCCGGTCACCTCGTACGTCACGGGCCTGGTGAAGTCGCGCGGGGTGCCGGAGGCGGGGCTGATGGACGCGCCCTGGACGAGGGTGAACTGCGGGGCGAGCGCGGTGAGGTCCGTGCCCTCCTTGACGGGCAGCGTGATCCTGCTGTTGGCGTCGTCGATGATGGCGCCGATCTTCAGCGCGGGGTGGGTGGCCGCGGAGATGCCCGTGGTGTTCCCGCTCAGTTCGAGGACCTCGCCGGGCGCCAGCGCGCGGTTGTAGACCCGGAAGTCACGCATCCTGCCCTTGAAGAGCTTGTCAGCGCTGTAGAGCGACTTGCCGATGTAGTTGGCCGTGGTGATACCGGACCCGATGGAACCGGGGGTGACGGTGACCGACGTGTTGCGGGCCACCTCCACGCCGTCCTGGTAGAGGACGCCCGTGGTGCCGGTCTGGGTGTAGGTGACGTGCTTCCAGACCGAGCGCGGCAGCGCGGCGGAGGTCCGGGTGTTCTGCTCGGTGGAGAAGCTCCCGGACGCGATGGCCGTGCGGTACGTGTCGCCGGTGGTGAACAGGTACCCGTTGCCGGCGCCGTTGCTGGTGTTGCCGAAGCCGTAGAGGAAGTACGGCGTGGCCTGGGTGGAGTCGATCTTCACGTCCATCGAGACGGTGATCGAGTTCATGCCGCTCATGATGTTGTCCGGCACCTTGATGTAGGTGTCGGAGCCGTTGAACGTCAGCCCTTCCCCGGAACCCGACCAGCCCGCTGCGCCGTTGACGGTTCCGTTGCGGCCGTTGCCCGAGGCGTCCACTGCCACGGTGCCCGAGGTGGCGTCGAGTTTGTACCAGAGGGCCAGACCGTCGGTGATCTCCGCCGCCTGGGCCGGGGCCGCCGGGCCGGCAACGCCGACCAGAAGCGAGACGGCGGTGGCCACGGCTGCCAGAGCGACGGCCCGGAATCTCCGGCGTCCCTGAGGTCTCACGCTGTGCATGGGTTCACATCCCGTGATGAAGACATGCTTGAGGAGGGGGCCCCGAGACCTCGGCCGAGGTGCTGACGTGCCGCCCGTATGACATCGCGCTGCGTGAGTTTGAAGTGAACCGCAAGCCAACGTCAATACTTTCGAACAATGTCCAACAGGTCGAACAACTCCCTTCAGAGCAAGGCCGTTCAGTGTCAGGTCCAGGGCGCCACGACGACGAAGGAGCGGCTGGCCCGGTACGAGGCCGTGTTCTGCGAAGGGTCGAGCCACAGCTGGAGGTTGTCCCGGTGGCGGAGGTAGCGGCCGGGGTAGTTGTAAGCCTCCAGGGAGATCGAACCGGCCGTGGAACCGGAACGGGGGCAGAAGGTGGCGTCCTTCCGGAAGATGGCGGATCGGTCGTCGGGGTCCAGTCGGATGCGGTAGGCGTAGTGCCGCAGGTACCTGCCCGTGGCGTCTCTGAGTGAGTAGCAGCGGGGGTCGGCCAGGCCGGGGACGAAGGTGAAGACGGCGGCCTGCCGGGTGGCCGCGGAGCTGGTGGCGCCGACCGGGGCCAGGATGCCGAGTCGGCCGGACTGACTCACGTAGTCGCCGGGGTTGTCGACCGACCGCAGGGCATGCTGCCCCGAAATCCGTGCCTCAGCCGTCGTCGCCGGGGCTGCCGTCGGCGTCGATTCCGGCGTCGGTGTCGATTTCGGCGCCGGTGTCGATTTCGGCGCCGGTGTCGGTGTGGGTGAGGCGGACGCTCCCGGGGACGGCGGCACGGACGAGGCGGCGGGCGACAGCGGGGCCGCGACGGCGGGCCGCGGGGCCGTCTCGTGTGATCCCGTGGTGGTGTACCAGGCCGCTGCGGCAGCCGCGAGCGTGACGGCACCTGCGGCTGCCGTAGCCGCGGGCTTGGCGGCCAGCCTCCCGATCGTCCGCGCCGTACGGCTCGCACCGCCCGCCGTACGCGCGCCCGAGCCCGTACCCGAGCCCGCGCTTGCGCTTGCGCTTGCGCCGACGGTCGCCCCGGCCGATTCCGCCCCCAGCGCCCTGGCCAGTACCAGGCCGGCCAGGCCGACCGGCACCGGCACGAGCGCGAGGCCGGCCAGCAGCCCCTCCGCCGGTATCAGGTCGGACGAGCTCAGCAGGCACTGCGGACAGTCGCGGACATGGCGTGCCAGCCGCTTGCGCCACAGCGCGGACGGCCGCCCGTCCCACGAGGCGAGCACGACGGCCAGGACCGGACAGCGCGGCGAGGCCGTCACGGCTCGTACGACGGTGCGCGCCGTCTCCAGCCGCTCCTTGACCCGCTGGATTCGGACCGCCGCGTGCTGCGGTGTGAGGCCGCAGGCCGCCGAGAGCTCGCCACGGGTCAGCTCACCGGCGCTCTCCATCCACCACAGTGCGAGTACCTCGCGTTCCTCGTCCCCCAGCCAGCGGGTCGCCTCCACCGCTTCACGCCGCTGGCCCGACAGCGCGAGCCGAAGAATCGCCAGGTCGGAGAAGTCGGCCTGCGGGTCGGTTTCGTGGGCGTTCTCCTCCAGGGGTTCCGCGGTGAGCCAGGTGCGCCCTGTGCGCCACCGGTCACGGATCTGTCGCACGGTGATGGCGACGAGCCAGGACCGGAACCGATCCGGTTGCTCCAGTTCGGGCAACCCGTCCAGGACCCGCACCATCGTGTCCTGGACCACGTCGTCGACGTCGCTGTGCCCGTCCAACGCCCGCCCGACGATGTTGTAGACCAACGGCAGACAGTCCTGTATCAGCTGTTCCGAGGCCTGCCGGTCCCCGGCCCGCGCCGCCGTGACGACGGCGACGTCCGGCCGTTCCTGCCTGTTCTGCGAGCGCACCCCGCCCCACCCGTCCCGTCGTCCCGTCGTCCTGCCGATGTGTCGAGGGCGACAGTGTGCCAGGAGCGAATCCGAGGATTCGCGTGGACCGCTTATCAGGTGCCGCCCCGCGCCTTGGTCCGTGCCGCGTTTTCCGTTATGCGCGACGCGCCGGCGCGTCTCCTGTACGTACGACCCCGTACCGAGGACACAGGGAGGCAACGCTGCTTCTGCTGCTTCACCCCTCTTGACACCCGCTTTTACCCCCCTCTAACTTTTGGCCGAATTAACGAACGATGTCCGGCATGTCGAACAAAGCCTGTCCGCCGGACTCTTTTGGCTCGCCTCCGCTTTCGCTCCGCGACATGAAACAAGGATGTCTCTGTCATGAGCATTGCTCCCGCCGCTGTCGGCGTGGAACAGATCGTCCGCCGGCCGTTCGCCACGGCGACGGCGCTCGCCGTCCTCGCCGGCGGCGCGACGGCCGGGACGGGGGCGGCCGCTCCAGTCGCGCAGGCAGCCACCACCACGCTCCCGAACCCCCTCGACAGTTCCGCCGCTGCCACAGGTATCAGCCCAGTACCCCTGCCCCTTCGGCACGACCGGCAGTTCGCGTGGGTCGAGACCGACGGCTGTCACCGGCTCAGAGCGCACCCCGTTTCCACCCCGTCCCGGCACCCGTAGAAAGACAGGCACGCACATGTCAAGGCTGCTCACGCGGCTCGCGGCGATATTCCTTGCCGTCGGCCTCTTCTTCACCTCCCAAACCCTGGCCACACCTCAGCGGGCGGCCGCTGCCGACCCGGGCTATCTGATGCTGCACTTCACCGGGGAGGGGTCGACCGGTCAGCAGATGTACCTCTCGCACAGTACGGACGGCCTGCACTGGAACGACCTCAACGACGGCGCGTCGATCCTGCGCTCCACCATCGGCACGAAGGGCGTGCGTGACCCCGCACTGGTCCGCTCCCCCGACGGCAGCAAGTACTGGATCATCGCGACCGACCTGTGCTGGGGCTGCGGGTCGACCGTGGACGGCTCCATCAACAACGGCAGCCGCAGCATCGTGGTGTGGGAGTCGACGGACCTGGTCAACTGGTCGCAGCCGTGGCTGCTGAACGTCGCCGGCGCGATCCCCGACGGGCGCAACGCCTGGGCGCCGGAGGCGATCTGGAACCCCGCCACCAACGACTACGTCCTGTACTGGGACACGAACGTGCCCCTCGACGGCAAGACGAAGCACCGCATCTTCTACGCCCGCACCAGCGACTTCCGCACCATCACCACCCCGCAGATCTACATCGACCGCCCCGGCGCCCAGGAACTCATCGACACCCAGATCGTCGAGGTGCCGGCCGGCGTCGGCAACTTCCGCTATGTACGCGCCTCAGGTGACGGCGAGATCACCATCGAAGGCAGCAACTCGATCCTCGGGACGTGGACGAACCTCGGCAACCTCTCCGGAATCGGCCTGACCGGCGCGACGGGCACGACCGGCACGGCGGTCGAGGGTCCGATGTGGATGAAGTTCCGGGACCGCAACGAGTGGGCCCTGTACCTCGACCAGTACGCCATCCGCGGCGGGTACATGCCCGTCACGACGACCAACCCCTCCGCCCCCGGCACCTACCAGATCCCGGCATCGGGCAGCTACAACATGGGCGTCAACAAGAAGCGCCACGGCTCGATCCTGAACCTCACGGCCGCCGAGGAGAGCCGCGTGCTCGCCCGCTGGCCCAGCACCCCGGCCAAGCGGCTCCAGTCGTACAACTTCCAGGACCGGTACGTGCGCCACGCCAACTACGACGTCCGCATCGACCAGAACGTCAGCACCAGCCCGGACTCCCAGTTCCGGATCAGGCCCGGCCTGGCGGGCTCCGGCACCGTCTCCTTCGAGTCGGTGAACTTCCCCGGCTACTTCCTGCGGCACGCCAACTACGACTTCCAGCTGGTCCGCAACGACGGCACCGCCCAGTTCGCCGCCGACGCCACCTTCAACCAGGTCGCCGGCCTCGCCGACTCCACCTGGTCCTCCTTCCAGTCCTACAACCACCCCGACCGCTACATCCGCCACTACGCCTACTACCTGAAGCTCGACCCGATCACCACCGCGACAGCACGCGCCGACGCCACCTTCCGCGTGACGAACTGATCCTGGAACAGGGATGCCGGCATCCCGCGGTGCGGCATCGCCCTGGCGCAGGCCGAGTCGGTGGCGACCGCCAGGGCGAGCCCCGCACACGACCGCCACCGAGCACGAGGCGGGGCTCTGCCAGGCGGCGGGCCGACGATCCGGCCCAACCCCGGCCACAGCACCAGGGCACCAGGGCACCAGGCACCAGGCACCAGGCACCAGGCACCAGCAACAACCTCAAGTCCTCAAGAACGAGACGCATCAGCCCTCGCGACGCAAATCGAAGCACCCGCAGAAGGACAGGTTTCGTACATGCGCACGCTTCTCCCCCGGCTCGCGGCGATACTGATCGCCGCCTGCCTACTCTTCACCTCACAGGCGCTGGCCGCACCCGAGCGGGCGGCCGCCGCCGACCCCGGCTACCTGATGACGCACTTCATCGGGGAAGGCTCGAACGGCCAGCAGATCTACTTCTCCTACAGCACGGACGGTCTGAACTGGACCGAGCTCAACGGCGGCGGCATAGCCCTTCGCTCCACGGTCGGCACGAAGGGGGTGCGCGACCCCGCACTGGTGCGGTCCCCGAACGGTGACAAGTACTGGATCATCGCCACCGACCTGTGCATCAGCTGCGGGCAGAACTGGGAGGCCGCCGTGTACAACGGCAGCCGCAACCTCGTGGTGTGGGAGTCCACGGACCTGATCAACTGGTCGGAGCCGTGGCTGCTCAACGTCGCCGGCGCGATCCCCGACGGGCGCAACGCCTGGGCACCGGAAGCGATCTGGGATCCCGCCACCAACGACTACGTCCTGTACTGGGCGACGAACAAGCCCGTGAACGGCGTGAAGAAGCACCGCATCTACTACGCCCACACCAGCGACTTCCGCTCCATCACCACCCCGCAGATCTACATCGAGCGCCCCGGCACCGAGGAAATCATCGACAGCCAGATCGTCGAGGTGCCGGCCGGCGTCGGCAACTACCGCTACGTACGCGCCTCCCGCGACAGCCAGATCACCCTGGAAGGCAGCAACTCGATCCTCGGCACCTGGACCCCCCTCGGCAACCTCTCCGGCACCGGCATCACCGGTGTCGAGGGCCCGATGTGGATGAAGTTCCGCGACCGCAACGAGTGGGCGCTGTACCTCGACCAGTACGCCTCCGGACGCGGGTACATGCCGGTCACGACGACCGACCCCTCCGCCTCCGGCACCTACCGGCTCCCGGCGTCGGGCAGCTACAACATGGGCGTCACCAAGAAGCGCCACGGCTCGATCCTGAACCTCACGGCAGCGGAGGAATCCCGGGTGCTCGCCCGCTGGAGCGACATCCCGGCCAAGCGGCTCCAGTCGTTCAACTTCCAGGACCGGTACGTCCGGCACGCCAACTTCGACGTGCGCATCGACCAGAACATCACCGGCCCGGACGCCCAGTTCCGGCTGCGGCCCGGCCTGGCGGGTTCGGGAACCGTCTCCTTCGAGTCGGTGAACTACCGCGGCTACTTCCTGCGGCACGCCAACAACGACTTCCAGCTGGTCCGCAACGACGGCACCGCCCAGTTCGCCGCGGACGCCACCTTCCGCCAGGTCGCCGGCCTCGCCGACTCCACCTGGTCCTCCTTCCAGTCCTACAACCACCCCGACCGCTACATCCGCCACTACGCCTACTACCTGAAGCTCGACCCGATCACCACCGCGACAGGACGCAGCGACGCCACGTTCCGCGTGACGAACTGATCCGACTTCGACAGGGATGCCGGCGCTCTCCTTGAGGCGCCGGCATCCCCTTCCTTTGCTCCCGTGCCCTCCGCATGAAACCCGGAAAGGAAGTACCGTGATCCTCCGCCATCTCAGGTTGTGGTCGACCGGCGCCGTGGCCCTGCTCACGGCGCTGGCCTGCGCACAGGGACCCGCCTCCGCGGTGGACGGCCGCCCCTACACCAACCCGCTCAAGTCGGTGAAGGGCGCGGATCCCTGGCTGGAGTACTACGACGGCAACTACTACCTCGTCACGACGACGTTCACCGGCGTCCTGGGCATGCGCAAGTCGCCCACCCTCGCCGGCCTCGCCACCGCTCCCAGCGTGCAGATCTGGTCGGACACCACCCCCACCCGCAACTCCAACATCTGGGCCCCGGAGATCCACTTCTCCGACGGCCACTGGTACCTGTACTACAGCGCCGGGCAGAGCGGCACTCCGTGCTGCGGGGCGAGCGGCACGCAGCGCACGCATGTCCTGGAGAGCGCGGGAACGGACCCGATGGGCCCCTACACGTACAAGTCCATGATCACCGGCCCCGACCTCTACCCGACCAACTGGCTGATCGACGCGAGCGTCCTGCAGGTGAACGGTCGGACGTACATGGTCGGCAGCGGTAGAACGAACAGCAGCACGCCGCCCAGCCTGGTCATCGCCCCGATGACCAACCCGTACACCGTCAGCGGGAACTGGAGTGTCATCTCCACGCCGACCCTCAGCTGGGAAACCATGGGGGCAGCCATCAACGAAGGCCCGGAAGCCCTGCAGCGGGACGGCCGCACTTTCCTCATCTACTCCGCGAGCGGCTGCGACACCCCCAACTACCAGCTCGGCCAGCTGGAACTGACCGGTGCCGACCCGCTGAACCCCGCCGCGTGGACGAAGAAGCCGACACCGGTCTTCAGCCGCAATGACGCGGCCGGCGTCTACGGCCCCGGGCACAACGGATTCTTCACCTCGCCCGACGGCACCGAGAACTGGATCGTCTACCACGCCAACGACTCCACCACCGACCGCTGCGGCAACGAACGCACCACCAGGGCCCAGAAGTTCACCTGGAACGCCGACGGCACGCCGAACTTCGGCACCCCCGTGGCCCTGGGCACCACCCTGGCGGGGCCCTCCGGGGAGACGGCGGCCACCCCGACCGCGTACACCCTGATCAACCGCAACAGCGGCAAGTGCCTGGACGTGGCAGGCGGCAACACCGCCGACGGCACCAACATTTTCCAGTGGACCTGCAACGGCGGCGCCAACCAGAAGTGGCGGATCGAGGACCTGGGCAACGACACCAACCGGCTGGTGAACGTCGCGACCGGCAAGGTCATGGACACCGCGAACTGCGGCACGGCCGACGGCACGGACATCCGGCAGTGGTCCTGGCTGAACAACAACTGCCAGAAGTTCCGCCTGGTGTACACGGCCACAGGTGACTACGTACGGATAGTGAACGAGAACAGCGGCAAGGTCGCCGACGTCGCCAACTGCGGCACCGCCAACGGAACCGACGTACGCCAGTGGACCTGGCTGAACAACAACTGCCAGCAGTGGCGGCTGGTGCCGACCACCTGACCGCCGTCAGCCGGGCGCTGACCGACCGCCACCGCCTTGGGAAGGAGAAGAGGGGTGTCGGCCTTCTGCTGGAGGCGCCGGCACCCCCAGCCGACTCCAGGCACGACCGCGACGCCGGAGCGGGCGAGTGACCGTTGCCGACTATCTCATCGGCACCTCCGCCCTCGCTCGCGTCCTGCTCCGCCAGAACACCGCCGCATGGGACGACAGGATCGGCGTCGAAACCATCGCCCGCACGACGGGGCAGCCGGTCCGCATGATCGACCTCAGGCAGTAGAGCCCGCTCGGCCGGACACGAGCCGCTCGCGACCGCCGCGCAGCGGTGCGTTCCGCGCAGAGTGTGCCTGGCTGCCGGGCCATCCGTGTTCGTACCAGATGACGTGTCCTTGCCACACTTTGCTCATCTGCCCAGCATGGCAGGTAAGTATCACGTTCGTGATCTCTGGGGCACCAACGGTTCCGTCTGCTGTTGCGACAACGGGCTGAACGAGCCTTCCCGAGTCTGTTCCTGTCCTTGCGTCCCGAACGCGTCCCGAACGCGTCCCGAACGCCTGCGGGAGGGACCGGCTCAGCCGCTCCGAAGCCGGTCGCGCCAGTTCGGGAAACGGTCTCGCACCCACCCGCAGCGGATTCCCCTTCCAACGCGCAGAGGCCCCGCCCCGCACTCGCAGGGCATCGCCGCCCTGACCGTTTCCGTCCCTCGCGCAAACCCACCCCGGCGGACGAAGCCGCCCCGGAGGTCGGCCCCGAACGGCTCCTGCCGCACGCCTGAACAGACACGGAATCCGCGGTCGCCGGGCGAGCACGGGCGGCCGTACACGAAACTCAGCGGCGAGGTATCGCTTGGACGCTCGCCCCGCGATGCGGCGCTGCCGCGCGCCGCGCAGTGCGGGAACGATGCCGCGCGGCAGGAACAGCACGACGAGGATGAGAAGGGCGGCGTACAGGGCGTAGTTCAGGATGCTGGGGCGCTGGCGGGCATGCCCGGCCTGGAGCCCAGGTCGTTGAGGAACCGCACGAGCAGGGTGATCGCGGTGGCGCCCAGGAGCGCGCCCCAGATGGTGCCGAGCCCGCCGACGACGGCCATCACCAGGAACTGGATGGACAGCAGGACCGGGAAGGACCCCGGATTGATGTAGCCGATGAAGAAGGCGTAGATCCCTCCGGCGAGTCCGGCGAACGCGGCGGCCAGGGTGAACACGGCGAGTTTGCAGCGGGCCACCTGCACTCCGCTGGCGCTCGCCGCCGTCTCGCTGGTGGCCAGCGCGCGCAGTCCGCGGCCGGCCCGTGAGGTGACGACGTTACGGGCGACCAGGACGGTGGCGGCCACGGCAGCCCAGGCCAGGTAGGCGTAGTGGATGTCCTCGCCGAGTTCCGTACCTCCGGCGGAGGGTCGCGGGATGCCCTGCAGACCGACCGAACCAACCGAACCACCGGCCCAGTCCGCCCCGCCGAGCAGGGAGATGAGGATGAGCTGCAGGGCGATGGTGGCGAACGCCAGGTGGTGCCCTCGCAGCCGCAGCAGCGGTCCGCCGATGGCGGCGGCGAACAGGGCGGCGACCAGTGGTGCCGCGGCCAGCGCCAGCAGCGGCGGGTGTGCCGTGGACGCTCAGCAGGCCGGCCACGTAGGCGCCGATGGCGTAGAACGACGCCTGGCCGATGGAGACCTGGCCCACGGGCCAGGGCGCAGCCTCCTGGGCATTCCCCGTACCGCCGGCCTCAGCATGGCCTCAAACCGTGGCTCTGCCGCACAGCCGACCAGAGCAGGTTCGCCTGCCAGGTATCCGCGCGCATACGCACAGGCCAGAAAAGCGTCAGCCAACGCAGGACGCCGTGGCACCAAACTCGCGAGCAGCGGATTCAGTCCTGTTCAGCCCGGAAGAAGCCGAAGTGGCCGCCCCTGCCCCCAGACAAACCTCCACGGCGGCAGCGAGATACAAAGGATCTTGTACCTTGATACACTCCCATTGATACATCTCAATAAGAGGAGGGCATCATGAGTCGGACGGTCATCGATCTCGACGACGAAGCACTGGAAGAAGCGGCCAAGGAACTCGGCACCACCACCAAGCGTGACACCATCAACACCGCCCTGCGGGAAGTCACGGCCCGCTACCGGCGTCTGCGCGCTCTGGAAGAAGCCCGCGAACTGGCGGCCGACGGCGCCCTCGACATGGATCTGCTGCTGGACAAGCGCGCGTACCGCCCCAGGGGCGCAGGCTCGGCAACCGACGCCCGCGATACCGGAGCGGACGAGTGACCGTCGCCGACTACCTCATCGACACCTCCGCCCTCGCCCGCGTACTGCTCCGCCAGAACACGGCCGAATGGGACGACAGGATCGGCGCCGGCCTCGTCGCGATCTGCGACCTCACCGAACTGGAAGTCCTCTACTCGGCTCGTTCGACCGCGGACCGCGCCCGCTTGAAGGCGGCCCTCGACGCCCACTACACCTGGTGCCCCATGCCCGACGGCGTCTACCGCCGTTCCCGTATCGTCCAGGAACAGCTGACTGACAAGGGGGAGCATCGCAGTGCGGGCCCGGTCGATCTCTTGATGGCCGCCACCGCGGAAGGAGCGGGACTCACCCTGCTCCACTACGACCGCGACTTCGAAACCATCGCCCGTACGACAGGGCAGCCGGTCCGCATGATCGACCTCAGGCAGTAGAGCCTGCGCGGTCGCACCGACAGGCACCAAGCCGCTCGTCGACCGCACGCCCGGCGGTGGCATCGCGGCGATGCAACCCCGCGCACTCGAGGAAGCCGATCTCGCGGCGTACGCCCAGGCGACATTGCAACTGCTGGGCGATGCGAGATCGGGCAACCCCTACGCCGACAACCGCGTGGCCCGCCCCGTCGCCGCCCGTACAGCCCGGTTGGCCGATGGCAACTTCCTGGTGGCAGGACCGACCTCACGTGCCCGCGGATTGCGCGACATGAACACCCTGGTACTCCCGTCCTCCTGGCCCGCCCATGCGCCCGCCCATGCGCCCGCCCATGCGCCCGCCCCCCGAACGGCGGACCGCCTGGCTGCGGGACGCCTTCGCGACTCAACCCGACGACGGCAGGTCCCCTGCGCTGCAGGGCGACGCCCGCTGTGACATCTGCATCGTCGGCGGCGGCTACACCGACCTGTGGACCGTCCTGGAGATCCTGCGCCGGGCGCCCGGCACCGACATCGTGCTGATCGACGCCGATGTCTGCGGAGGCGGCGCCAGCGGCGCCAACGCCGGTTACCTGATGCCCATGTGGGCCCGGTTCAGCAGCCTGGTCGCCATCAGCGACCACGAGGAGGCACGCCGGCTGGGCGAGGCGTCCGAGCGGGCCGTGGACGAGATCCTGGACTTCGTCGACGAACACGGCATCGACGCCGAGTACCGGCGCGGTCCCTGGCTGTGGGCGGCATCGTCCAAGGCTCAGCACGGCGCCTGGCACACGACCCTGGAGGACCTGGCCCGGGCCGGTGTGGAGCCGCTGCGAGAACTGAGCCCGGACCAGGCGCGCCGGGCGGTCGGCACCCCGTCCCACTTCGGGGCGGTGGCCGATCCCCACTGCGCCACGCTGCAGCCCGCCAAGCTGGTACGCGGCATGCGGCGCGTGGCGCTGGACCAAGGCATACGGATTCACGAGCACACCCCGCTGACCGGGCTGCGCCGGGAGAACGGCGCCGCTGTGGCGGTGGCCCCCCGCGCCACGATTCGCGCCGACCGGGTGGTACTGGCGATCAACGCATGGGCGGGCCAGTTGGAGGAGCTGGCCGACCTGATGGTCACGGTGGCCAGCGACACGGTCCTGACGGTGCCAGTGCCGGACCGGCTCGCCGAGATCGGCTGGCGGGACGCGACCTCCGCATGCGACGCCCGCAAGCGGCTGAACTACTACCGCACCACTGCGGACGGCCGACTGGTGTTCGGCAAGGGCGGCGTCGGGCTGGCCCCTGGCAACTCGGGCGCGAGCACCATGTGGGGCGGCGCCCTGCGCCCCGGCGAGGTGCGGCGCCAGTTCCTACGGCTCTTCCCCGACCTGCGGGACGTGCCGGTGGACATGATGTGGACGGCACCGGTGGAGTACGCGGTCACCTCGGTACCGTTCGCTGGTTGGCTGCGCTCCGTGCCGGGTGTCTGCTACGCCACCGGGTATTCGGGCGACGGGGTGGGCCCCTCCCGACTGATGGCCAAAGTTCTGGCCTCGCTCGTGCTCGGCACCCACGACGAGTGGTCCGGGTCGGCCTTCGCCCGGACCCCGGGCGGCGCCATACCCGGCGAACCGGTGCGGTTGGGTCACGCTGACCACCGGCCCGACACCCACCGCGCCGACATCCTCCACAGCGGTCCGGACACCGTCCTCACCTTCCACGGCGCCGAGCTGTTCACCGCGTGCCTCGTCCAGTCCCCCTACGCCACGTCCTCGAACCCCGAGCTCGGCGGCCGGACGATCGGCGTCTCGGTGTCCCCGCTCGACCGGACCCTGACCCCCGTCAGCCTGTACAGCCTCGCCGCCGCCCTCGACGGCTACGCGGACGAGCTGCGCGGCCTCGCCGACCAGCTCACCGTGATCCTCGCCGGGGGTGAGAGGTGAAGCGCGATCCCCTTCTGTGGGCCGCCCTGGTCGCGGTCCTCGTCGTCCTCGCCTCAGCCGAGTACCGGCTGGCGGTCGCGTGCGGCTTCGGCCAGTACGTCGCCGCCGGCGTCCCCGCGGCCCTCGACGTGTACGCGATCGCCGCGCTCCGGGCCCGCCGGGATGTCCTCGCGGTCGTCGCCGTGCTCATCGGCGTGAACGCAGCCTCGCACCTTGTGGAGGTCGGTCTCCTGCCCGTGGACGTGCCGCTCGTCGTCGCCGTCTCGGCGGTCGCTCCGCTCGTCCTCTGGCGCGTACACCGGCTCGGGGAGGACGTGTCCGCAATTGTTGACACCGATCCGGAGCCCCCGGCGGCACTCGTGGCGGAACCGAGTTCCGCCCCGGCGGAACCAGCGGAACCGATCACCGTCGAGAGGGAGCCCACGGCCGTGTCTGCCATGCCAGACACCAACCCGGTCGGGCCCGTCCTCGGCCCGTGGACGCCCCTCGCGGAACTCGCAGCCGGAACCGGCGGAACCGTCATCGACCTGCGACTCCCCCAGGGATACCGGGCCGCCGGGACCCTCGCCGGAACCGAGGCGGAACCCACACCGGAACCAGTTCCGCCCACGGTTCCGCCGACCGGAACCGGCGCCGCCGACATCACTTCCGAGGACTCCCAGAACACCACCTTCGAGGCCCGCGTCGCGCTCGTCCGCACCTGGCTGGTCACCGAGCCGGAACTCACCGGAACCGAGATCGGAACCAGGCTCGGCGTCTCCGACGGATACGGCAGGCGCGTGCTCAGGAGCGCGCGCGACGGCTCGTGATCCTCGGCCTGTTCTTCGGGCTCTCGGCCCTGCTCGCCCTCTTCGGGCTGTGCGCTGTCGCGCTCCACGACGTCCCCAAGATCTCCGGGACCGTCGCCCTGATCATCACCATGGCCGCGCTCGGCGTGGCCGTCCTCCGATAGGACCCACCGTGCAGTTCGTGACCTTCGGCGGTGTCACCGTCGGACTCTGCATCCTCGGCCACTTCCTCACCACCTGGTTCCCCGGCCGCAAAGCCCTCACCAAGGACCCCGTCCGCCACGCCTCCGCCCTCGCCCCATTCCTCCTGTCGTGGGCATACGGCTGCCTCGCCGTCCTCGGCGTCGGCGGGCTCATCGGCTGGGCCGCCGACACCGCCCTGTGGATCTCCAACTGGTTGGGGGACGCGGCGTTGGTCTGGGGCGTCGGCGGGCAGGCCGGCCAGACCGCCGGCCCCGCCCCGTACCTGCCACTCACCCAGGCCGGGGGCGGGCTCGTGCTCATCCTCACCATGTGCATGGTGGCCGCGGCCAAGAAGTCGAAGCACGGCAGCGACATCGCGCGCGGCGCCTGGTGCGGAATCTGCCTCGGCACATCCTCAGGCATCGCCGGGTTCGCCGCCGTGCCCCTGGCCCAGGCCGTCAACTGGCTCGGCGACACGGTCTACGGAGCCCTGTGATGACCGCCGAGGAGGAGCCGTCCCGGGCGGCTGGCGGGTGCGTCCTCGCGATCCTCGCGGCCGTCGTCGTGGCCGTCGTGTTCGCTGCCTCGACCACAGCGGGGGTGCTCTCGCTGTGGTCCGCCGGAGTCTTCGCCCTGTGGCGGACCGCGCGCCGTATGTCCGCTTCGCGAACCACTCCCCCACCGAGAGGGGTTGCCCCCGAATCCGACGAAGCTGCACGTCGCAGGCTCAAGAAGGCGAGAGGGGCTACGGACCCGAACGGGGTTATGTGCATCATCCACGCACCCGCCGAGGAGGAGGTGAACGAGTCGTGATCAAGCGCCTGTTGACCCTCGTCGGCCTCGCACCCACCTACTGCGGAGACTGCGGGTGGTGGGTCGAGAACTGCCCCCACCAGAAATAGGCCGAGCAGCCTCACCACCACGCACCACAGACGGCCCCCGCCTCGCCGAGGACGGGGGCCTTTCGCATATCTGGGACCCTTGCGCACCTCAACCCGCACGTGCCATCCCGCGCACGTTACAAAGACGTTGAGCGCGGCTACGCGACCAGCGAGTTGTAGAGCTCCGTCATCTTCGTCTCGAAGGGAGGCGCACCGAGTTCCTGGGCGACAGGCATCACCCGCTCCCGAAGAAAGCGGTCGTGATGTTCCGCAGACTCCCAGACGTCCACAACCTGCCAGCCGCCTCCCTCCCGGGGTGCCGCATAGTGAGCGATCAATCCACTCGGCAGGTCGTTGCGGTCTGGAATGACCCGGTCGATGGTCGCCTGGTACAGATCCTGGTTCCAGTCAGGGCCGTAGTGATACCCAAGGACGGGCATGCGCCAGCCCTCCTTCCGCGCTCATGGGGCTGTGACCACGACGCTAGGTCCCGGGCCACAGGACAGCGACCGGCAATAGTCCGTCCGGGGTGCCGCGCTGCCTCGGCAAGAAGCTCCGGCTCCGCGTCGGGCGCCGAGCCCACCACCACTGGCGCCGCACCCACCAAGCCGGCGCCCGCTGACGTACGACTACGGCCCCCGCCTCAACCGAGGACGGGGGCCTTCGCCTGTTTGCTCCGCAGGCCCTCCCTCGGGCGCTCAGACGGCGTGGCGCTCCTTCTGTTCCCGCAGGTCGTGGACGCTGGCGGTGAGGGTGCCGTCTTGCTGTTCGTAGTGGGAGAGGGCGATGCCGAGGCCGAAGAAGGTGGGGGCCCATTCGCCGACGAAGATTCCCCACCGGTCTGCGCGGGCGAGGCCGCCGACGGGTTCGGCTTTGAGGCTGGTTGCCCAGGTGGCGACGGAGAGGCCGATGGAGGCGAAGGCGGCGAGGTAGGCGTGTTCGCTGCGGATGCCCATGTCGTGCAGTTTCTTGATGACCATGGTGTGCTCCGTTCGAACGCAGGGACATTCCATCCCTAAGTACCCGAAACCGCCACAGGTAACCAGCGCCGCGCACGCGCTCCCGGGGGAATCCCCGACGTCCCATACCAGTGCCACGACTGCA
This sequence comes from Streptomyces capitiformicae, assembly GCF_002214185.1. Lineage (NCBI taxonomy): Bacteria > Bacillati > Actinomycetota > Actinomycetes > Kitasatosporales > Streptomycetaceae > Streptomyces > Streptomyces capitiformicae. The sequence continues at coordinate 8,167,759 of NZ_CP022161.1, forward strand.
CCCCCGGCTGTGGCCGATATCTCCCTGCCCCACTCAGTCCGACAGGTGACGACCATGACCAGCAGGCGACAGGATGAGCCATGGCCCCGCAAGCTCGTATCCTCGGCATCGCCGCCGCCGTCATATTCCTCGTCGGCGGCGGATTCGCCGCTGGCCGGCTCACAGCGCCACAGTCCCCGGCCAACGCCGCCGCTTGCTCCGAGCCCCGCAAGGTCTACCAGGAGTTCATCGACAACAACTCCAAGAACCAAGAGGTGGAGCAGCAGCGGTACAGGGGGCGGATGGCGGCAAACACGATCCTGCAGAACCCCGACTGCTTCAGCTCCAGCGACCGAGCGGCCGCGCAAACCCTCCTCGACATGATCGAGCAAGGCGTGCAGCAGGATGCTGTCGACGGCCTGCGCAACGACGTGGAACAGTGCATCGAAGATGCCACCGACCAGTACTCCTGGAGCAACTGCTGACGCCCCAGCGCATCATGGGGGCATGGAGTCGCAGATCATCCGGCCCGGCCACCTCACCGCCCACCAGCTGGCTGCCTAACAATGCACTTCCGGGCGCTTCAAGTTCAACCACATGTTCCACGCTATTGATAGAACAAGAACCACACAAAGAAGGCATCCCACATAGCTGAAAACTCCGCCTGCGTTACGAAAAGAGAGCCACAGAATATGAGTCGAGAAAGCTATAGCGATAGCCAGAATGGAGCCATAAACTAATACATTAGCCGTGTAGCGCCCCCATGAAGAGACGTCAGGATCAAGGAATTCCTCACCGACAGTTACGCCAAATCGGAAGGCCCCCGAAGGCCGCCTCGGGCATGTGAGGCTCTTCTGCACCGGGACACTTTGGATCAGAGAAGAGTCCATGACTACGAGTTGCGCCAGCCTTCGCTCTACCAGGAGCGCCGTATGTGATCTTGCTCCATTCATCCCGACCATAACTTGATGGTAAGCGACAAGCGCACATGCGGGAGTGGGAGCGAACGCCAGAACGCTACCGTTAAGAGGGGTGGCTGCACTCGTGTATGCAGATACGGCCGCCATATAAGTCAAGGCGAAACCGAGTATCGCGAGAGTGTTGGTGAACACCGCTGCATTGTCGGCGCGTTCAGCTTGATAAAGGGAAGTCAGCAGGGAAATCTCCTCGCCCCTTGAGGGCGATGGATTACTGGACATTGCACTATGCCCTTCACTCAGACCACGCCCACCCCACGAGGAGCCAACGTCGGCCAGCCTCGCCCCCGAGGGCTTCCACCCCACTACTACCCCAGCACTGCGACCGAATAGACGCTCGGTCGGGCAGACTTTACCTACCAGAGACCCCGGCGACGGCGGCAACCGTCCCGGGGCACGGTCGACCTGAGTAGGAGATCGACATGTACAAGGTACGAGCGCAAAACCTCCTCGCCCAACACGCCCACGAAGAGACTCCCGAACGAGTCTTCGCCGACCTCGTCGACCGAGATGACCCCGCATTCCCGGAGATCACGCAGGCTCTCGTCGACTTCGCCTTCGAACTCGGTGATCCCGAGGCTGTCGACGACGGCATAGTGAAGGCCGCGATTCGTATCGGACGAGCCCGGCACGACCGCCACCAGCAAGGCGAAGTCCTGCCTCCCCACACGGGCCTCATGCCTCGGCGCGAGACCGACCCCCGCGCCGTCGTCTACTACATCCGTCGAGGCGCCATGGTGAAGATCGGCACGACCGTCGACCTACGAGGCCGCATGGCCACCCTGCTGCCCGAGGAAGTCCTGGCCATCGAGCCCGGAGACCAGAAGCTGGAGGCCCAGAGGCACCAAACCTTCCGTGCGCTCCGCGTGCCGGGCCAGCGCGAGTGGTTCTACGCGGGCCGGGAAATCCAGGACCACATCCGGCAAGTCCTCGCACAGCACGGGCCGCCACCTGAGGACCTCCCTACGCTCCAGCCCGGAAATGGCATGCTGAACACATGAGCGACCCCTTGATCGTCGACATCTACGCGGCGGCACTGAGCGCCCAGCAAAAGCCCGGCACCATCCGCCAGTGGCTCCGCCGAGGACGCCTCACCCACCACGGCTACGACTGCCAGGGCCGTGCCCTCGTCGACCTTCATGAGCTTCAGCCGTCAGTCGAAGACCAAGCGGCTTGACCAGTAGCCTGACCTGCTGTAACACTCAAGCCACGTTCACTGTGCCTTCAACCGGCACCACAGACCTCCGAGGCCCCGCACACCAACGGGGCCTTATGTATGCGCAGGAGGCAGCAATGCCCACGCGCAAGGCCATGCAGGTCTGCCCCACACCAGGCTGCCCCACCCTCACCCCAGCAGGACCCTGCCCCGCCTGCCAGGCCAAGGCCCGCGCCGCCCGACCCCAGCCCAACCAGCGTGGCTACAACACAGCATGGCGCAAGGCCAGCGCCGAGTACCTGCGTGACCATCCCTGGTGCGAGTGCCACGAGTGCGCAGACCTACCCATGCTCCAGCGGGACCGGGCCACCGAGGTCGACCACATCGACGGCCTCGGACCACTCGGCCCCCGAGGCTTCGACCCGAGCAACTGGCAGGCCATGAGCAAGCGCCACCACTCCCGCAAGACCGCAGCTGAGACCTGGGGCACGTGACGCACGGTCACGGACCCACGGGGGTGACCCCCGGGCGGCTGGGGGTGGAACAGCGCGGGGGAGGGCGCCGGGAGGTCGGCCGGGTTCAGAGGGTCCCCGCCGTCACGCAAGGTGACGGCCTGGTGCTGCGCAACGCAGCGCGTTGAAGGAGTGATCGACATGCCCCGTGGCGGAGCGCGCGCGGTCTCCGGGCCGGCACCGGATCCCCGGTCCCTGCGCAGTACGAAGGCTCAGGACAAGGGCGGATGGCGGACGCTGCCCGCCGAGGGCCGCCAGGCGCCGGCGCCCGACTGGCCGCTGACGACGGCGTCCGAGCGCGAGTTGGACCTGTGGGAAGACCTGTGGGTCAAGCCGCAGGCCGTGGCGTGGGAGGACATGGGGCAGGAGTTGGAGGTCGCCCTGTTCGTGCGGACGCTCGCCGAGGCCGAGCGCGCGGACGGGCGGGTGGACGTGAAGAAGATGGTGCGGGGCTACCTCGACTCGCTCGGGCTGAGCGTGGCGGGCATGAACCGCAACCGGTGGAAGGTCGCGCCCGCGCTGGAGGACCAGGGCGAGGACGTGCCGGAGACCGCGGCCCCGCCCGTGCGGCCCCCGTCGGCTCGTGACCGGCTGAAGGTCGTGTTCAGTGGTGAAGGGGCCTGACGCCTCGCCCGAGTTCGTCGTCGACTTCCCTACCCTGTGGATCGTTCCCGACTGGATCGAACACCACTGCCCGATTCCGGACGGCTTTCGTGCGGGCGAGGACATGGAGCTGTACCCGTGGCAGCTGTGGTGTACGGCCAACCACTACCGGGTGAAGCCGGGAGTTGATCCGTACCGGGAGAACGGGGAGCGGCGGTTCGCCTCCGCGTTCCACTACCGGCGCAGTCAGATCGTGGCTCCGCAGAAGACGGGCAAGGGGCCGTGGTCGGCGACGATCGTCCTGGCTGAGGCGGCTGGGCCGGTGGTGTTCGACGGGTGGGCGCGGGGCGGCGAGCGGTACCGGTGCTCGGACCATGGCTGTGGTTGCGGCTGGTGGTACGAGTACCGGCCGGGTGACCCGATGGGTGTTCCGTGGCCGACGCCGCTGATTCAGCTGATGGCCACGTCGGAATCGCAGGTCGACAACGTGTACCGGCCGCTTCAGTCGATGGTGAAGAAGGGTCCGCTTGCCGAGCTGATGAGGGTGGGTGAGGAGTTCACCCGGGTCGGCGAGGACGGGAAGATCGAGACGGTCACGTCGAGCGCTTTGTCCCGGCTGGGTAACCCAATCATCTTTGCGATGCAGGACGAGTCCGGCCTGTACACGGCGGCGAACAAGCTGCGGAAGGCGGCGGAGACTCAGCGGCGTGGTGCGGCCGGCATGGGCGGCCGGTCGATGGAGACGACGAACGGGTGGGATCCGTCCGAGGCCTCGGTCGCGCAGACCACGCATGAGGCCAAGGCGAAGGACATCTTCAAGTACCACCCCGAGGCGCCGAAGTCGCTGTCCTACAGCAACAAGCGGGACCGCCGGAAGATCCACGCGGTGGTGTACGCGGGCTCGTCCCACGTCGACCTGGACGTTATCGAGGCCGAGGCGGCCGAGATCATGGAGAAGGATCCGGCGCAGGCTGAGCGGTTCTTCGGCAACCGGTGCGTCGCTGGTACGGCGTCGTGGCTGGACGTCGCCCGGTGGGCAGCGAAGGCGCAGCGCGTGCGGGTGCGCGCGGGCACGCGGGTGGTCCTCGGCTTCGACGGCAGTGACGTCGACGACTGGACGGCGATTCGGGCCGAGACCATGCAGGGCTATCAGTTCACGCCGTTGTACGGGCCGGACGATGCGCCGACCATCTGGAACCCGGCCGACTACGACGGCCAGGTGCCGCGCGCGGAGGTGCGGGCCGCTGTCGACCAGCTGATGCGCCGGTACGACGTGGTGCGGATGTACTGCGATCCGCCGTACTGGGACACCGAGGTCGACGAGTGGGTCGACAAGTACGGGGAGGAGCGCGTGATCCGCTGGCACACCCGGCGGATCATCGCGATGCACGCCGCGTGTGAGCGGCTGAAGACGGACGTGCTGAAGCGGAACAGTGAGGGCGCCGCGTTCACGCACGACGGATGCCCGATCACCGAGGCGCACATCGCCAACGCCCGCGCGGCCGCGCGCCCGTCGGACCGGTACGTGCTGCGCAAGGCATCGCCTGCCCAGAAGATCGACGCGGTCATCCCGTCGGTCCTGGCTCACGAGGCGCTCGGTGACGTGATCGCGGCGGGTCTCACGGAGCCGGAGACGTCCTACTACTACGGCAGTTGACGGGAGGTGCGTCGTGGCGACGGAAGCCCAAGCGCTGCAGCTGGTGGCGCTGCTGGAGAACGAGCTGATCCGTCGGCGCGGCCCGATCGACCGGTACAACGCGTACTACCGGGGCAAGCACCCGCTGAAGTTTGCGTCCCAGGAGTTCGCGAAGTTCCACGGCGACCGCTACCGCGACTTCTCCGACAACTGGGTGCAGGTGGTGGCCGACTCTCCGGTTGAGCGGCTGACCGTGACCGGGTTCCTCGCCGATGGCGAGACGTCTGCGGACAAGGATCTGTGGCGGGTGTGGCAGGTCAACGGCCTCGACGCCGACTCCCAGTTGGGGTTCCTCGGCGCGGTGACCGGGGCTCGCTGTTTCGTGCTGGTGTGGGGTGACCCGGACGACCCGGGCATGCCGGTCGTCACGTTCGAGGACGCCAGTCAGTCGATCGTCGCCTACGAGCCAGGCTCTCGCCGGCACCGCCGGGCGGCGCTGAAGCGGTGGCAGGACGGCAACGAGGACTACGCCACGCTGTACCTGAAGAACGAGGTGTGGAAGTTCTGCCGCCCGGTCCAGCAGCAGGACAAGTCTCCGCAGATGGCGGACGTCGATGAGGAGCTGAAGCGGTGGCGGCCGCGGGAGATGGCCGATGAGCCGAACCCGCAGCCCAACCCGATGGGCGTTGTGCCGATGGTGGAGCTCCCGAACAAGCCGATGCTGGTCGAGGACCCCATCAGCGATGTGACTGGCGTGGTGGCGATGCAGGACGCCATCAACTTGCTGTGGGCCCAGTTGTTCACCGCTTCCGACTACGCCTCGTTCCCGCAGCGGGTGGTCCTGGGCGCCGAACGGCCGATGATCCCCAAGCTGAACAGTGCGGGCGAGATCGTCGGCAAGCAGCCCGTCGACCTGGACAAGTTCATGGTCGACCGGGTCGCGTGGATCACCGGCAAGGACGCGAAGATCGCCGAGTGGCAGGCCGCGAACCTGGCCATGTACACCGGCATCATCGAGGTCGCGGTGGGGCACCTGGCCGCGCAGACCCGCACACCGCAGCACTACTTGATCGGCAAGATGGCCAACCTCGCCGAGGGCGCGCTGCTTGCCGCGGAGACCGGCCTCGTCAAGCGGTGCGACGAGAAGATCCTCTGGTACGGGCAGGGCTTGCGTGAGGTGGGCCGGTTGATCGCCCTGGCCAAGGGCGAGGATGCGAAGGCCGAGGCACTCCGGTCGGGGCGCGTGCTGTGGGCGGACACCGAGTCCCGCAGCCACGCGCAGATGGCGGATGCGCTGCTGAAGCTGAAGCAGCTCGGGTTCCCCTTCGAGTGGCTGGCCCTGCGCTACGGGCTGACACCGACTGAGGTGTCCGACGTCGTGGCGATGCGGGAGCGGGAGATGGAGATGGACCCCGTCGCCGAGATCACCCGCACCTTGACCGCCGGGGCGGCCGAGCCCGCCGACGAGGCAGACCCGGAGACGGAGGCCGAGGACCCTGACGATCTGGAGGAGCCGGAGGCCGCGGCGTGAGCCCGTCCCCGGAGGCGGTCGCGCACATGGAAGCGCGTGCTCGTCTCGCGGAGGCGACCGGGCGGGCGGCCCGAGGCGTGTGGCGCGAGATCGACCGGGACAACATCTACAGTTCCTGGCTGACCCTGCTGGCACGCCTGGTGGCGATCGTGACGGCCGGACAACTGGCCGCCGCGCGCGGCGCCGAGCCGTGGCTTGAGGAACTCCTCGGCGAGGACCCGGACCAGCCTGGGTCCGTGCGTCTGGTGCCTGCGGCGCTGGCCGGTGTGGACGGCGGGGGGCGGCCGCTCGCGAGCGGCCTGATGGCGCCGATGTGGTCCGCGCTGCGACTGGTCACCGCGGGCAGGCCCATCACGCAGGCGATGGTCCACGGTCAGGCCCTCCTGGACGTCATCGTGCAGACTGCCGTGGCGGACGCGGGACGGGTCGCGGACCAGGTCGCCATGGTGTCGAGGCCGGCCATCAAGTCCTACGTGCGGGTGGTGGAGGGCGGCGCTTGCTCAAGGTGCGTCATCCTCGGCGGTATCGAGTCGTCGGTGTCCCGTGCGTTCCAGCGCCACCCGAAGTGCAAGTGCTCCATGGACCCGGTCACCGCCGACCACCGGCCGACGGCGACCAGCCCGAAGGAGGTCTTCGACGCGATGTCGCCCGCCCAGCGCCGGAAGACGTTCGGTGAGGCCGGCGTGAGGGCGATCGAGGACGGCGCGGACATCGCGCAGGTCGTCAACGCCCGCCGCGGCATGACGTCGGCGACCGTGTTCGGCCGGCGCGTGCAGGCGACGTCCGAGGGCATCACCTCGCGCGGCTTCGCGGGGTCCCGCCTGAAGAAGGTGCAGGGCCAGCGCTACCGCGTCTCGCAGACTCCGCGGCTGATGCCGGAGGAGATCTACCGGCTCGCAGACGACCGCGAACACGCGATTCGGCTGCTGACCCGGCACGGCTTCATCGCCTGACCCCGGCCGTGCGCAACGCACGGTCCCTTCACCCCGCAACGGGAGACACATCATGCACGCAACCCTGCCCGTACACCCGCGCACGCACGTCCGCGCGCTCGGCTGGCGCAAGGCCCGCCCCGGCGAGGACGACGACCAGCTGTACCCGGTCTGGCCGGTCCTCGGCGGCGCCGAGGACGACGACCAGGACGACGACGCTGGCGACGGCGGAGACGACGCCGATGACCAAGACGACGACGGCTCGGACGAGGGCGGCGACGGGGACGGGGACGGCGGTGACGCCGACGGCTCCGGCGGAGACGACGACGCGGACCCCGAGGGCGCCGACCAGCTCGGCGACAAGGGCAAACGCGCGCTCGCCTCGATGAAGGGCAAGTGGCGCACCGAGCGCGACAAGCGGCGGGAGCTGGAGAGGCTCCTGGCGGAGAAGGACGCCACCTCATCGGGCGGCGCCAAGGACGACGCGGACACGGTCCGCAGGCAGGCGGAGGCGGCCGCAACGGTCAAGGCCAACGTCCGCATCGTCCGTTCGGAAGTGCGCGCCGCGGCGGCCGGCAAGCTCGCCGACCCCAAGGACGCGCTCACGTTCCTCGACCTCAGCCAGTTCGAGGTGAACGAGGACGGCGAGGTCGACGCGGAGGAGATCTCCGATGCGATCGACGACCTGCTGAAGAGCAAGCCCTACCTGGCAGCCGCAACGGCCAAACCGAGGTTCCAGGGCACCGGCGACGGCGGGGCAGCGCGCAAGGCGTCCCGGCCCAAGCAGCTCACTGAGCAAGACCTCAAGACCATGTCGCCCGAGGCGATCGACAAGGCCCACAAGGAGGGCCGGTTCGACGACCTGCTGGGCGGCGGCTGACCCATAGGGAGGGCCCACCGTGGCTATCACCAACTTCAAGCCGCAGATCTGGAGCGCCCGGCTCCTGGTCGCGTGGCGCAAGGCACTCGTCTACGGCGGGCCCATGGTGGTCAACCGGGACTACGAGGGCGACATCGCCGAGGCCGGTGACGTCGTCAAGATCACTTCCATCAGTGACCCGACGATCTCGGACTACGTGCCGAACTCGACGACGATCACGCCGGAGGAGCTGACCGACGCTCAGCGGAACCTGGTCATCGACCAGTCGAAGTACTGGGCGTTCAAGGTCGACGACGTCGACAAGCGGCAGGCCAAGGGCAACGTCATGCCGGAGGCCATGAGCCGGGCCGCGTACAAGCTGGCCGACACCGCCGACCAGTACGTCGCGGGCCTGTACACGGGCGTCGCTGCGGGCAACAACCTCGGCACCGTGCCGGTCGTCGCGGCCACGCCAGAGGACGCCTACGACGACGTCCTCGTCCCGCTCAAGGTGGTCCTCGACGAGGCGGACGTCCCGACCGTGGGCCGCTACTGCGTGGTCCCGGCCTGGTTCCACGGCCGTCTGCTGCGTGACGACCGGTTCGTCTCGGCGGACAAGGCCGGTACGACCGAGGGCCTGCGAAACGGCTTCGTGGGACGCGCGGCGGGTTTCGACATCATGATGTCGAACAACTGCCCGAACCCGACCGGTGACGACTACGTCGTCCAGGCCGGTGTCAACGCGGCGATCTCCTTCGCCGAGCAGATCAACAAGACCGAGGCATACCGCCCCGAGTCGTCGTTCTCGGACGCCGTGAAGGGCCTGGCCCTGTACGGGGCAAAGCTCGTGCGCCCCGACGGCATCGCCATCGCCACCGCCTCCCAGACCTGATCAGGAAGGAGACCAAGCCATGCCGCGTACCGCCATCGCGTACCGCAACCTGGTCGCCAACAGCTCCCTCAACGGCGCCACCGGTCCGACGACCGTGGACGCCACGCTCGTCACCAACGGCGTCGTTATCAACGATGCCGTGCCCGAGTACACGCTCATCCGCACGACCCACACCGACGCGGCCGCGCACGACCTCATCGTCCGTGCCGGCGACAACCCGCCCGCCCTCGCCGCAGGGCAGGGCGACCTCACGGTCGAGGTCGCGGCCACGTCGGGCGTGCGCTACTTCGGGCCGTTCGAGTCGGGCCGGTTCCTGCAGTCGGACGGCACCATGCAGATCGACTTCGAGACCGGCTATGCCGGGACGATCGACATCCTGCGCATCCCGCGGAGCGTGTGATGACTGCACAGCTTCCCGACGACGTCACCGAAGAGGAACTGGCCGCCGCGCTGCGGCTCGTGCGCCGCCGCCAGACCGCCCATGCGCGGCCGCCGGTGAAGGACGAGGGCACCGTCTTTATCCGGGGTGAGGGCGGTGCCGTCTTCGAGGTGACGCCGTCGAAGATGACCCCGGACATGAAGCGCCGCCTCATGCTGGGCTACCTGCGGCAGGTCAACGCGGACGGCTCCCCGCTGAGGGAGTCGGCCCCGGCTGCGCCCGCCGCACCGGCAGGCGGCAGCGCGCTGACCCAGGGCCAGGTGCCCAGGCCCGCGAAGTCCGCGCCGAAGAAGGACTGGGTGCTGTACGGCGTGGCCGTTCTCGGCCTGGACGCCGAGGTCGCTGAGGGCATGACCCGGCAGGAGCTCATCGACCTCCCGGCCGACCACGCCCAGCACCCCGGCCCGACGCCCGGCGCCGCCGCGAGCGCAACGCCAGCCGCCAGCCGCCCGGACGAGGACGCCCCGAAGGCGGCATGGGTCGACCACATCGTCAAGCAGGGGCTGCTGTCCCGGGAGGACGCCGAGGCGTACACCAAGGACGACCTGATCGCCATGGTCTCCTGACCGGAAGGGAGGCTGGCTGTGGCGCTTGCTGCTCTGGCGGCCCTCGCCGACCTCATGGCCCGCGGCCTGACTGTCGAGGCCGGCCAGGAGACCACCGTCGCCACGACGTACCTCGACGTCGCCTCGACCGCGGTCCGGGAGGCGGCCGGGGTGCCGATCTCCCAGACCACTTCCACCGTGCTGCTGGAAGGGCCGCCGTCTGAGTGGCTGACCCTGCCGGGGCTGCCGATCCTGTCGGTGGCCACGGTGGAGATCGATGGGGAGGCGGTCACCGACTGGCGGCTTCGCTCGCACCGGCTGTGGCGCTCCTGCGGCTGGTCGCCTGGCTGCGGTCCGTCGGAGGTCGAGGTGGTCCAGACGCACGGCTTGAACCCGGTGCCCTCGGACATCTCGACCTGGTGTGCCGGATCACGGCAACCGCGCTGGCCGACTACCGGGCCGACCCCGACGGCGCGGGCCTGACGGCCGTGGACATCCGCTCCGAGCGGATCGGCGACTACTCCGTCACCTACGGGGACTCCGGGCTGATCACCACGATGGAGCTTCCGGACTACCTGCGCGAGCGGCTGGCCGCACGGTTCGGCGGGGGCGCGGCGCTGGTGAGGTCGCGGTGAGGGGCCGCGGCAACATTGGCCGCTACCTCAACCGGCAGTTGTCCGTGTACCGGATGCAGACCACAGACGACGGCTACGGCGGGCAGGAGACGGCGCTCGTCGCGGTCGGCACGGTACGGGCGAAGGTCGACCAGCCCTCCCCGACCGAGCGGATGGTCGCCGCACAGACCAACTCCCGGCACTCGCACGACATCTACCTGCTGCCCACCGCGGATGTCCGCCGCGGCGACGAGCTGCGCGGCACCGACGCCCTCGGACACGACCAGGTGTTCCTGGTGCAGTCGGTCGTTCAGCCCTCCACACCCGTTTACACGAAGGCTCTCGTCGAGCTGACCCAAGCAGAAGGAGAACCCGATGGCTGACCTCAACCTCGTCAGCGTCCCGGTGGCCACCGGCATCGCCGACGTCGCCGCCCAGGCAGTGGCGGCCGCCTCGGGCGGCGACACCGCCCAGGTCGGGCCGGGCCGATTCCTGTACATCAACAACGCGGACGCCTCGTCGAAGACCGTGACCGTCGTGGCTCCGGGCACCGTGAAGGGGCTCGCGGTCGCGGACGCCTCGGTCGTGGTGGCCGCCGGAGACCACGCGATCATCCCGCTGAACAACGTCTACCGCGGCGTCACCGGCCGCGCGTCGATCACCTACAGCGCGGTCACCTCGGTGACGGTGGCCGCGTTCGAGCTGGATTCCTGACCCGTGGCCGGGCGCCGAAGGGCACGCGTGGAGATCGTCGGCCTGGACCGGCTGCAGCGGCGCCTGGCCGAGGTGGTGCCGCAGCTGAAGGAGGCCGCGCAGGCGGCCGTTCAGGACGCGGGCAAGACGCTGAAGGCCGACGTGGCACGAGGCGTCCGCAAGGACACGCAGAACCTGCAGAACAGTGTCGAGGACACCTACGACCGCGACGGGCTGCGCACGTCGGTGGGCTGGCGCGACCAGGACGACCTGTACGCCGTGTTCCACGAACGCGGCACCCGCCGCATGCCCGCGAACCCCACGCTGATCCCGGCACTGGCCCGTGAGGGCCCGCAGTTGGTGGCCAAGCTGCGGGACGAAGTGAGGAGGCAGCTGCGGTGAGTATGCCCGTCTCCGATTCCGCCCTGCTGCCGCTGCAGGCGGCCGTCCTCACCACCCTGAAGGCGGACACACAGCTACGCGGCCTGGTCCAGGGCGTCTTCGACTGGGTCGCGGAGGACCAGGCCTATCCGTACATCGTCCTCGGCGAGGCCATCGAGACACCCGACAACGCCAACGACAGCCACGGCTCCAACACGGTGATCACGCTGCATGTGTGGTCGCAGTACCGCGGCTACGCGCAGGCCCTCAGGATCGCCGCCCGGGTGCGGGCGCTGCTCGAGCACCGGCCGCTGACGATCGCCGGGCACCGGCACGTGGCCACCTACTACGTGTCCCAGCAGACGCTCACCGATCCCGAACCACCGGGCGATATCCGGCACGTACCCATCTCGTTCCGGGTCCTGACCCAGGTCAGCCCCTAACCACCAGCATCAGGAAGGAAGTGACCCGCCATGGCCGGTGAGGACGCAACCGGGACCCAGCTCAAGCGCGACAGCAACGGCGCCGGAGTGTTCGTGACGATCGCGAGCGTCGAGGATCTGTCGGGGCCCTCCCGTACCCGCAACATGATCGACGTGTCCGCGCACGACTCCCCGGACAACTACCGGGAGTTCGTCAAGGGCATGAAGGACGGCGGCGAGGTCACCGCCACGATCAACTACCAGCCCGGTGAGACCACCCACCAGGCCCTCGACGCCGACTTCGAAGAGGACGAGCTGCGCGACTACCAGCTCGTGCTGCTGCCCGGGGACGCGGACGAGCACACCTGGGACTTCACCGCAGGCATCTCGGACATCAGCGATGAGTTCCCCCTCGACGACAAGATGGCCCGGGAAGTCACCTTCAAGATCAGTGGTAAGCCGACGCTGACCCCGACCGGCTGACGAAGCAGACAAGGAGCAGCCCCGTGGGCAGCATCAAGGAAGCCATCCGGTCCGCGCAGGACATCGGCCGCCAGGAGGACGTGGACATCCCCGAGTGGGGCATCACCGTCGACGTGTGGGGCCTGCCCTCGGGGGACTGGGAGGCCTACCAGAACAAGCTGAACAAGCTCCGTTTCTCCGAGGGCAAGGGCGGAGCCGAGATGAACGTCCGCTCCAACCGGGCGGAGATCATCGCCAAGTCCCTGCGGGAGCCGGGCACGGACAAGCTCGTGTTCACCGACCTGGCCGAGGGGATCTCGATCCTGTCCAAGAAGAACCAGGGCACGGTCGACGGCCTGTTCAAGCTGATCCGCCATCTGTCGGGTGAGGACCGGGACTTCGAGCAGAAGGTGAAGGACGCGGAGGGAAACTCCGCCGACGGCCAGAGCTGAAGCTCCTGCTCGATCTGGCCGTCGCCTTCCACATCCCGCCGGACGAGGTCATGGACCGCTTCTCCGAAGAGTCCATGATCCTCCTGGTCGCGTACCAGAACCTGTACGGGCCCATCACCCCGAACCGGCTGGACATCACCCTCGCCCGCCTGGGCATGGACGTGGTCGCCCCGCACATGAAACGCGGCAGGCGGCCCGCACTCAAGGACCACCTGATGGTGTGGTCCCGCGGCGCCCGGCCGCGCCGCACCGGGCGGGAACTCCTCGAGGTCGTCAAGGGCATCCAGGCCGCCTACGACCAGGCCGACGAACGGCAGCAATCACAGCGCGGCGAGCGGGCCCGACTCGCCCGCCGGGCCCTGCGGACACGACGGGAGGGCTGACACATGGCGGTTCTGGATGAGCTCCTGGTGCGCCTCGGCGTCGACATGTCGGATGCGGAAGCGCAGGTGGACGAGGGCGCGCAAGGCATCGAGAACCGGCTGAACGGGCTGAGCGTGGCCGGTGGTGTCGCGGCGGCCGGCCTCGGTGCCGCCTTCGTCGTCGGGCTCGGTGCGGCGATGGACATCTCCTCGGTCACCACCCAGCTGGAGAACCAGCTGAACCTCACCGACGAGGAAGCCGCCCGCGCCGGGTCGGTCGCCGGTGACGTGTTCGCCGCCGGGTTCGGCGGATCCATGGACGAGGTCGGCGAGGCCCTGTCGGCGGTGTCGTCGTCGATGCAGGAGTTCGGCAGCGTCTCCGACAAGGAGATGGAGCAACTGACGAAGTCCGCGCTCGGCTTGGCGAAGACGTTCAACTTCGACGTCACCGAGGCCGCCGCGGGCGCAGGCAACCTGATCAAGGCCGGACTGGCGAAGGACGGCACCGAGGCCATGGACCTCCTCGCCGCGGCGGCACAGAAACTCCCAGCGGCGATGCGCGAGGAACTGCCCGCGGTCACCAAGGAGTACTCGGAGTTCTTCGGGCAACTCGGCTTCACCGGCCCGCAGATGATGGGCCTGCTGACCGAGGCGGCGAAGAATCCGACGTTCGAGATCGACAAGATGGGCGACGCCATCAAGGAGTTCACGCTCCTCATGGCGGACACCGGCAAGGTCACCGACCCGCTGAAGGAACTCGGCCTGGACGTCGAGCACATCCAGAAACTCATGAACACCGGGCAGGGCACGAAGGCCTTCGACGAGGTCAACAACGCCCTGCTGAAGGTCGAGGACCAGACCAAGCGGACCGCGCTGCAGGCCGCCCTCTTCGGCGGCCCGGGTGAGGACGTCGGCAACACGCTGCAGGCCATCGCCGAGGCCGGAGGCACCGCGGGAACCAGCCTCGGGGACGTCGCCGGCGCGGCGAAGAAGGTCACCGACAAGATGGAGGCCAGCCCCGCCCAGCAGTTCGATTCGATCATGCGGTCGGTGACGATGACGCTCGGCGAGATGCTGCTGCCCGCGCTGAAGTTCGTCGCCAGCCTGTTCGCCGAGCATCCCGGCCTGGTGAAGGTCCTCGTGCCGATCGTGCTCGCCCTCGCCGCAGCTCTGGTCATCGCTGCGGCCGCCCAGTGGGCGATGAACGCGGCGCTGCTGGCGAACCCGTACACGTGGATCGTCATCGCCATCGTCGCCCTCGCGGCGATCATCATCGCGAACTGGGACAAGATCAAAGAGTGGACGCTCAAGATCTGGGACGCGGTATGGGGGTTCATCAAGGGCGCCGCCGCGAAGATCTGGGACCTCTTCCTGACCTGGACGCTCGTCGGCTTGGTCATCAAGCACTGGGACACGATCAAGTCCAAGACGGTCGCCGCCTGGAACGCGATCGTCGGCTGGGTCAAGGGCATCCCCGGCATGCTCTACAACGCGTTCCTGAATTTCACCCTGATCGGCTTGCTGATCAAGCACTGGGACACCATCAAGCGCACCACGAGCGACCGGGTGACCGGGCTGGTCGACCTGGTCCGCAAGCTGCCCCAGCGGCTGGCGGACGCGGCGCGCGGTATGTGGGGGTTTGTCACCAGCGGTCTGAAGGGCGCTGTGAACGGCGCGATCGGCATCGTCAATGACGCGATCTTCTTCATCAACGACAAGCTGATCGCCAACGCCAACCGGATCCCCGGTGTGAGCATCCCCTGGATCCCCTACATCCCGTTCCTCGCCGACGGCGGCATCACCACAGGGCCCACTCTGGCGATGATCGGCGAGGGCGCAGAGGACGAAGTCGTGCTGCCGCTGTCAAGGCTGGAAGGCATGCTCAACACCGCCTCCGCGCCGTCCGTGCACAAGGTGGCCCCCGCCGAACAGCGCATGGTGCTCGAACTGCGCGGCGGCTCCCGCGCCTTCCGTGAGTTCTTCCAGGAGTCCGTCCGCGCCGAGGCGGGCAGCGACATCGAGGTCTACGTGAGGGGATGACATGGCACTGCCCCCCAGGCTCTGGGCCGAACTGTTCTTCGACGGCACGTGGAACCCGGTCACCCGGGACCTTCGTAAGACCTCAACCGTGACGTTCACGCGCGGCCTGTCCGCGGAGTCGTCCTCTGCGGCCGCCCCCACGGTCTGCGAATGCGTCCTGGACAACCGCAGCTTCACGTATGCGCCGCGCAACCCGGAATCCGACCTGTACGGCAAGATCGGACGGAACACGCCCATGCGGCTCGGCTACTACGCCGGGTCGCCCTGGGCCGAGATGCCGGGCACGGCGGGGAACTCGCTGACCACCCCCGACGCCGCGGGGCTGGCCGTGACGGACCTGGACCTGCGTATCGAACTCGCCCTGGAGGACTGGTCGCAGCAGAAGCTCGCTGGGCGGTACGAGGTCACGGGCGACAACCGCAGCTGGGGCCTCATGATGGGCGGAACGGGCCAGGTGTCGCTCCTGTGGTCGCCCAACGGCACGCTGGCGAGCCGGATCCAGGAGTTCTCCACCGAACCCCTCAAGGCGTACAACGGCCAGCGCCTGACCCTGCGCGTCACTCTCGACGTGAACAACGGGGCCGGAGGCTACGAGGTGCGCTTCTACACGGGCCGCACCGTCGACGACGAGGAGTGGAACCTCCTCGGCGAACCCGTCGTGGGCGCAGCGACCACGGCCGTGTTCGACGGCACGGCCGGGATCGAACTGGGCGACATCGCCGATCTTCTTGACGACACCATGAACGGAAAGCTGTTCGCCTTCAAGCTCCTCAGCGGCATCGGCACGGCGGGGACCGTCGCCGCTTCCATGCGGACCTCGGACGCCGGCGCCGGGGTGCGGTCGTTCACGTCGGGCGGCGCCACATGGACGGTCAACGGCGGCGCCGCCCTCACCAACAAGCACACCCGGATCTCCGGCGAGGTACCCGAGTGGCCCCCCAGCCGGGACATCAGCGGCAACGACAGCTACGTCTCCGTGGCCCCCACCGGCATCACCCGGCGCATGGACGCGGGCAACAAACCGGAGGACTCGGCGCTGCTGCGGTTCATCCGCGCCGACAACCCGATCGAATGCTGGCCCCTGACCGACGGCCTGACCAGCACCCGGGGGAAGTCCCTGGTGGGCGGCAAGGACATGGTTCCCGTACTGACATCGGGATCGGTCCCTCCCGAGTGGGGGGTCAACGAGATGACTCCGGGCATCGAGCCGGTCATCGCGCTGAAGAAGGAGACACGGGGAACCATCACCGGACGCGTCCCCAACAGCACATCGGCCGCGAGCTTGTGGTCCGTGGACTACTTCTTCGCCACGGCCGCCCAAGGCGACTGCGGAACGTTCTCGATCTACGACCGTGGTGCGAACACCGATGCCGACAACCTCGTCTACTTCCAGATCGGCTGCGACCAGGGAAGCGACGACCTCACCGTCTTCAGGTTCTCCCAGGGCGAGACGTCGTCATCCTTCGCGCTGATCAGCACAGTGACCTCCCCCGGGGTGTTCGACGGCCTGATGCATCACATCCGGTTCACCATGGACCCCGGCGGATCAGACTCGGTCTGGGCCATCTACATCGACGGGGTCCAGGCGGACACCGGCACGCTCGCCGGCATCGTGGTCAAAGCGGTCAGTCAAGTCTCGTTCTCCTGGTCGCTCACCACCAGCGACCCCATCCAGAAGGCGGACACGCTTCTCGGGTACGTCACGTACTGGGACAGCAATGGCCCCACCGCCGCCGAAATGTGGCAGGCGGCTACGGGCTTTCCCGGCGAGGCGGCCGGGGCGCGGATCGAGCGTCTCGCCGCGGAGGGCGGCTATACGGCCACCGTGGCGGGCGAGAGCGTCCACCAGGAGCTGGTGGGCGTCCAGACCCGGCAGAAGCTGCTCGCCCTCATGAACGAGGCGGCGAGGACCAACTTCGGCTATCTCCTCGACGCCCGTGACCGCGCCGAAGTCATCCACCACGGGCACTCCACCCTGTGGAACCAGCCGCCGGCCGTCACGCTGGACTTCTCCGCCGGTCTGATCTCCTCGCCGTTCGCGCCCCGCGACGACGACAAGCTCACCGAGAACGACGTGAGCGTTCGGCGCCGGTTCGGGCAGGTCCCCGCCCGGCAGGTGCTGGAAAGCGGCGCCCTGTCGGTGCTGGAGCCACCGGACGGCGTGGGCCGGTACGACAACGAGTACACCTACAGTCTCTACACCGACGGCCAGGCCGCCGGCACGGCCGCCATGCTGGTGCACCTGGGCACGTATGACGGGGTGCGCTACAGCCGCATCACGCTCGACCTCGCCAACCCGCGCGTGGCGCAGATGATCGACCCCATCCTGCGCCTCGACGTGGGCGACAAGGTGCGCCTGACCCGCCTGCCCAAGGACCACGGGCCGGACGACGTGGACGTCCTGGTCGTCGGCTACACCGAGGAGGCGGGCCCGGACCGCTGGCGTCTCGTCCTCAACTGCGTGCCCGCCGAGCCGTGGACCGCCTTCACCCTGGACAGCGATACCTACAGCCGTCTGGACACCGCCGGATGCGAACTCACCTCTGGTATCACGGCCACCGCCACATCCGTGGCCGTCACCACCACCGCACTCCGGCGATGGATCGACTCGGCCACCTACCCGACCCACTTTCCCTTCGACATCAGGGTGGGGGGAGAGGTCATGCGGGTCACCGCATGCGCTGGCACCACTCTCAGCCAGACCTTCACCGTGACCCGCTCGGTCAACGGCGTGAGGAAGGCACACGATGCCGGTGAAGGCGTCGCCCTGGCCCACCCCGTCTACCTGTCCTTGTAGGGAGCGAACCGCATGGCCAAGTACCCCGAGCTCTTCGCAGGCATGAAGGTCACGGCCGACCTGCTGTCAGCTGGCCAACCCGACATCGTCACCAAGCAGATCACCGAGTCCGTCACCTCCAGCACCACGTTTCAGAACGACGACGAGCTGTTCGTCTCGGTGGAGGCGAACGCCAAATACCGGGTCCAGCTGTTCCTGCTGCACTCGTCCCCGACGGCTGGCGACATCAAGCTCCAGTTCACGGCGCCCGCCGGGGCGTCCTTCAACTGGGGCGTACACGGCGCCGAGACGGCCGTCACCACCTCCAACGCCGTGCCCGAGACCGTCATGGCCAGCCGCAACATCGGCGAGATCGCGAACTTCGGCGGCGGTGCGTCGACCGGCACCACCGCCTTCATCGAGGGCACACTCACCACGGCCGGAACCGCCGGGACACTCCAACTGCAGTGGGCGCAGCGCGTCTCCGACGCCTCCGCCACACAGGTACGGGCAGGCACCATCCTCAGCGTCAAGCGAATCGCCTGACCCTACGTCGATAGAGAGGGAACACGCCCATGCCACTCGGGGCTGAACAAGGGCCGGAAGAGATCAGATACACCATCAACTTCACTCACCCCGATCTGGGGCCGGAGGGGAGCACGATCTACTTCGCCGTCACGCACGACCAGCCCGTCGACACGACGGAAGCCGAGAGCGACACCATGGTCCAGAAGCTGGTGGACCTGATCGACGGCTCGCCCGACTTCAACTTCCAGTCCGCGCAGAAGACGTACAGGATGCACCGGGCCATGACTGCGACCGCGTGACCTGACCCGCGCCCGCTCACCCTGCCCCGAGCCACCAGGCCGGGGCCTTTCTCATGTCTGGAGGCCCCATGGCCATACCCCTGTCCGCGTCCAAGTTCCTCGCTGCCCTGAAGGCGGAGGGCGTGAAGGTCGTCGAGGTCGGCGACTGGGAGACCCACAACCGGGCCGGTCACGGCGCCTGGGGCGAAGTGCACGGCGTGATGGTCCACCACACCGTCACCAAGGGCACCGCCCACACGGTGAGCATCTGCCGGGCCGGCTACGAAGGACTGCCCGGCCCGCTGTGCCACGGCGTCGTCGCCAAGGACGGCAAGGTTCACCTCGTCGGCTACGGCCGCGCCAACCACGCCGGGAAAGGCGACGACGACGTCCTCAAGGCAGTCATCGCCGAGAAGCCGCTGCCCGCCCCGAACGAAGCGAACACGGATGGCAACGCCCGCTTCTACGGCTTCGAGTGCGAGAACCTCGGCGACGGCAAGGACCCCTGGCCAGCCGTCCAGGTCGAGGCCATGGTCCGCGCGGCCGCCGCCCTGTGCCGGGCGCACGGCTGGGGCAAGGACGGCACCACCTCTGTCATCGGCCACCGCGAGTGGCAGCCCGGCAAGGTCGACCCGCGCGGCCCCGGGGTGTCCATGCCCGACATCCGGGCCCGAGTCGCCGAGCGGCTCAAGCACCCGGCCGGTTGGTCGCCCGGCAGCAGCACGCCGCCGGCGCCGAAGCCACCCACGACCGAGGAGCGGCTGACCGCTCTGGAGAAGCGCGTCACCGCGCTGGAGAAGAAGGGATCATGACTATGGCTTCTGCCTCTGCCCCGATCGAGAAGAAGGTGAAGGCCGCCTCGGCGGCCACCTACCTGCTCAGTGTCGCGGGGCTCTCGATCCTCGGCGCGGTCACCGACAACCCGTCGCTGGTCTCGTCCCTGCCGGACGGGCTGGAGCCGTTCATCCTCGCGCTCGTGCCCGCCGCGTCCGCAGCGATTGCCGGGTGGATGGCTCCGCACACCCCGCGCTCGGACGCCTGATCGGAGGTAGCACGTGGCCGACGAGCCGACGACCGGTGAAGTAGTCCGCCGCCTGGACGACGTCCGCCAGGATCTGAAGGAGGACATTCACGGGGTCGTCGGGCTCGTCGGTCAGAAGGTCGACGCGGAGATTTTCCGCCTCGGGCAGCAGGCGCAGGATGAGCGGCACACCGCCCTCGTCGCTCGCGTCGCGAAGCTGGAGCAGCAGGCCGAGGAGAAGGACAAGCAGCGGCAGAGCGACCGCCGCCTGATCTTCTTCAGTCTCGTCGTGCCCGTGCTGCTGCTGGCGATCCAGCTGTACAACGCCAACAAGGGGGGCTCGTGACGTGAGCGCGCACAGGGTGCAACGCCGCGACCCGGTCGCCCTGCTGATGGGCGTCCTGCTGGCCCTGCTGGTGGCGTACATCTGGTGGCAGACCCGCGCAGTCCGGCCGCTGCCTGACCGTCCCCGGCTCCAGCACCACCAACGGCACCCAGATCCAACTCTGGGACTGCACCGGCGCAGCCGGCCAGACCTGGACCTACACCGCCGGCAAACAACTGACCGTCCACGGCAACAAGTGCCTCGACGCCAGCGGAGGCGGCACCGCCAACGGCACCCCGGTCATCATCTGGGACTGCAACGGCCAGAACAACCAGCAGTGGAACGTCAACCCCAACGGCACCATCACCGGCGTCCAGTCCGGACTGTGCCTCGACGCCAACGCCGGCGGCACCGCCAACGGCACCAGGATCACCCTCTGGTCCTGCCACGGCGGTACCAACCAGCAGTGGGCACTGCGATAGCGGAGTCAACGCCTATCCGCTCCTTGGGGACAGGAGCGGATGCCGGCAGCGGGGCCCGAGTGGGTGCGGGCCCCACCGCGCCTCGGTGGATCTGTGGACACGTGCTGAATGCGGCACGCCGCCGGCCCCTGCCGGTCCCTCCCCTTCGTCGCGCGAGCCCCTGGACGCAATGCCGCTGACTCTGGCTCTTTCCGGTCGTTCAGCGGGGTGTGCCAGGGCCCGGACAGGTGAAGTCGTCAGCAGCACCAGCAGCGTTGTCGTCACCAACGCGATTGTGCTCTCGACGGCGTTCGACCTGACCGGGGACGTCCGCCTTGATCCTGCCTTGCCGAACCCGCCAGCGGGCTCGCTGGCCGGCGGCCCGAACGTCGAGCTGCAGGACCCGTCCGCCAGCGGGCTGCCGGCCCGGCTGCAAGCCGATGTTCTGCTATCTCGACCACATCGACTCGTGGTCGGCGAACGAGGTGGCCATCAACTGCCACCAGGAGATGACCACCTGCGCTGCGATGGCATCGGCCTCGCTCGCGGCAGGACCCGTCAGTCGCCTCTAACGCCGCAGCCGGGTCGGCTCGCCCGGCCCGCTGCGGCGCACCACCCACGCCTCGGTGATGTGGGTGAACATCGCCTCGGCCGCACCCTTGGGGTCGTGCGCGGCGATCCGCTCGTAGATGCGCCGATGGCCGTGGTTGGACGCGACGCAGAAGGCGCGGCCGGTTCGGCCCATGTAACGGGCGGAGTTGATGACCTGGCGCTCCAGCGAACGGACCACGGCACGGCCGATGCGGTTCCCCGACGCCTGCATGACGGTGTCGTGGAACGCCCGGTCCTCTTCGTTGTACGAAGCGGGGTCGTCGACGAGCTCATCCATCCGCTCCACCAGAGTGCGTAGCTGGTCGATCAGCTCGGCGTTCGCCAGGCGGGCGGCGACGTTGGCCATATCGGACTCCAGCACGCGGCGGGTCGCGACGAGGTGATCGAGGATGGCCAGGCTCTCGTCTTCGGCGATGGTCGCGCCGAGGACCAGCTCGTCAAGCATGTTCCACATCGCCGGCGGGGTGACCATCGTGCCGGCGCCCTGGCGGACCTGCACCAGCCCCTTCTCCTGAAGTATCTTCACCGCCTCGCGGACCACGGTGCGGCTGACCGAGAAGGTCTCGCAGAGCACGGGCTCGGGGGGGAGCGGCGAACCGGACGGATGGACTCCACGGACGATCCGCTCCACCAGCTCAGCCGTGACCGCGGCGGCGAGGTTCGCCGGGCGCCGGCTCCAGGCGGGGGCCTCGGAGGCCTCTGCGGATGACTGCGGTACTGCCGTCACGACACCCCCCGGGACCCGTGCCGTACCACGGATGCTCGCCCACTATACGGCATCCCTGTTGACGTCATACGTCATACGAGTTACATACGTCATACGAGTTGCGTTCCTCCTCAACCTCAATCGCCGGACAGCCGGCCACCTCAGGAGAGTGGGGCAGCAATGAAGCAGCGAACACTGGGGTCGGCGACCCTGGTTGCCGGGCTCGTTGTCTTAGCCGGCTGCGGAAGCGCCTCCGACCCGGATTCGGCGTCCGGTGGTTCGAAGGGCAAGCTCGTCGTCTGGGGCTGGGAGTCCGGCGATGCCACAGCGTCCTCATACGTCAAGAAGGCCAAGGCCGACTTCGCCAAGCGGCATCCCGGCGTGACGGTCGAGTTCGTCGCGCAGCCGTTCGAGCAGTACTACACCCTGCTCGGGGCCGCCATCCAAGCCGGCAAGGGGCCGGACGTCATGCTCTTCAACGGCGGCGGGCAGATCCGTGACCGCGCGGACTCCCTTCTGCCGTTGGACGAGTACGTCCGTGGCCCAGGTGCCCTTCCGTGGCTCGTCCGCGCTGGCTCTGGTCTGCCTCGCGGCACTGTTCATCCCGTTCCAGGTGATCATGGTGCCGCTGGCCAGGATCATGGCCGGCGGCGGTCTCATCGACACCTATCCGGGGCTGATCCTCGCCTACGTCGCGCAGTTCCTGCCGTTCACCGTCTTCTTGATGACGAGCTACTACCGAGCGGTGCCCACCGAGCTCGTCGACGCCGCACGGATCGACGGAAACACCCTGTACGGCGTCTACCGGCGAATCATGCTGCCGATGGGTGCGCCGGCACTGCTGTCGGTGGGCATCCTCAACGCGCTGTTCTGCTGGAACGACGTGCTCATCTCGCTGCTGATGATGCCGTCGGCCGACCATCGCACCCTGATGGTGGGCATCACCTCACTGCGCGGCCAGTACTCCGCCGACATCCCCACCTCCGCAGCCGGTGTCCTGATCGCCGGGCTACCCGTGTTGGTGACCTACCTGTTCCTGCAGCGCCAGATCGCTGACAGCGTGACGGCCGGCGCGACGAAGGGCTGACGCATGCGCATCACCGGGTACAGAACCCTGACGACGGTCCAGCAATGGGGTCGACCTGTCGGTGACGCCAACGGCGTCTACGTCGACGGCGTCGTGCCCGTGCCGGTCGTCATCGTCGAGACCGATGAGGGGATCACCGGAGTCGGCCTGGGACCGCACGTGGAAGCCGAGGTGATTTTCGCCGCCATCGACGGCCAGGACCCGCGCGCGGTGACCGCCCTCTACGACCGCATGCTGCGGCACACCTTCAAAGCCGGGCATGCCGGCGTGGTCTTCGGCACGATCGGCGCGTTCGACACGGCGTTGTGGGACATCAAGGCACAGGCCGTGGGTGAGCCGCTGTGGCGGTTGCTCGGCGGCAACGACCGCATGGTTCACGCCTACGCCTCCGGCCTGGACATCGGCCTCACCGACGACGAGCTCGTCGCCACGTACCAGGTCTATGCAGAACGCGGGCTGAGGGTGGCGAAGCTCAAGGGCGGCCTGGACATCGAGCGTGACCGGCACCGGCTGTTGCTCGTGCGCGAGGTACTGACCGAGGCTGCGCACGGGACCCGGCCAGGGCTCATGCTGGATGCGAACGAGTCCTGGAGCCGCAAGCAGGCGGTACGCCACGTCGGTGAATTGGAACGCACACTCGACCTGACCTGGATCGAGGAGCCGGTCCGGCGCTGGGACGCCGACGGCCTGGCCGCTGTCAGCCGTGGCGTACGGACGGCGGTCGCCAGTGGGGAGAACCTCACCGGCCTCGAGCAGTTCCGCCCGCTGATCGCGGCGGGAGGCGTCGACATCGTCCAGACGGCCGCGGTCTGGGGAGTCACCCACTTCCTGCGTGTCGCCGCGCTGGCGCACGCCTACGACCTGCCGGTCAGCCCGATCGGCAACACGACTGTCGCGCTGCTGCACGCCGCGACGTCGGTGCCCAACCACCTCGTCAGCGAACTGCAGGGCCTGCAACCGCCGACCGGCGTCGCGATGGACCTGCACGTCGAGGACGGCGCCTTTGTGCTCGGCGACACGCCGGGCCTGGGCATCCGGATCGACGAAACGGTGATGACCGCGGCCCGTCAGCGAACGGCACACGCACCCGACGGACCGCACATACGGCCGGAGCAGGCCGGCCGGCGGCTGCTCGCGGTCACCCCTGGACCATGCCGATCCACCGCGGAAGGGACGTTCGACACCATGAGGATGGAGGATCGATGAAAGCGGTTGTCCACCGCGGGGCCCACACCCTCGAGATCGAGAGCCGGGTCGCCGAGGCGCCGGCCCTGGCGAAGGAGTGGGGCGGGCACGGCGTCAACGTCAACGCCATCGCACCGGGCTACATCGCCACCGACAACGCCGAGGCGTTACGCGCGGACCCCCAGCGCAACCAGGCGATCCTTGGCCGGATCCCGGCCGGTCGCTTCAGACGCGCCGACGATCTCGCCGGGGCCACGGTGTTCCTCGCCTCCCCGGCGTCGGACCATGTCGCCGGCATCGTTCTTCCCGTTGATGGCGGATGGCTGGGGCGATTATGAGCCGCCAAGCATTACCAGCCGGCCGCGCCCGAGCCGATCGTGCGTGCGAACCCGAGGGTGGCGACGTGCGCGGCACCTGGGGCGGCCTTGCCCGAGGCAACGTGTATGGGCTCGTGATGCGAGCCGACGAGACGAGCCTGGTCGTCGCCGCACAGGCCGGCGATCCACGAGCGCTCGACGACCTGGCCGCGACGTACCTGCCGCTGGTATACGCGATCGTGCGCAGGGCACTGGGTGAGCTTGCGGACGTCGACGACGTGGTGCAGGAGACGATGCTGCGGGCACTTCCTGAGCTGCGCACGTTGCGCGCCCCGGAGTGCTTCCGGCCCTGGCTGGCCACGATCGCGACACGACAGATCAGCACCCATCTGCACCGGCGGCAGGCGGACGCCGAACGGACGGCCCCCCTCGACGAGATGACCGACCCGCCGGACGCCGACGCCGAGAACCTGGCCCTGATCCTCGTCGAGCTGTCCGGTCATCGCCGAAAGACCGTACGCGCCAGTCGATGGCTCGACCCGGACGCCCGGGCGCTGCTGTCGCTGTGGTGGCTGGAGACCGCGGGCCGGCTGACGAGGGCGGAGCTCGCGGCGGCGCTGGGAACGAGCGTGGCTCACGCGGGTGTGCGCGTCCAGCGGATGCGCAACCAGCTGGAGCTGAGCCGGTCACTCGTGGCCGCGCTGGAAGCCAGCCCCCGGTGCCCACAGCTGACCGCCGCGCTGGGGGGCTGGGACGGCGTACCGAGCACGCTGTGGCGTAAGCGCATCACCCGGCACACCCGATCCTGTGCGGACTGCGGCCGGGCCGCCGACGAACTGCTACCCCTTGAGCGGCTGATCGTCGCCTTGGCGCTGCTCCCCGTCCCGCTGGCGCGGTCGGCCACGGTGCTCGACAAACCTGCGCTCGCCGGGGCGACCGAGAATGCCGTCGTGAGGGGAGCCGAGTCGGCCGAGGTCGGCTCCGGGCCGGTTGCCGGCGTCAAGGCTGGGTTACTCGGCCAACTCGCCTGAGGGCCGCTCGAGTCGGCACCCAAGTTTTCGCGTTCGGCGGCGGCGCCGTGCTTTTCGGCACTACGGCGACTGCGACTGTTCAAGCCGGCCGCCGATAACGAAAACTGCCGCGATTTACACGCGTCCGTCACTCCAATTCGCCGCCTGAAAAGGTTATGAGGAGTGGCCGTCAATAGTCCCGCTTCTCCGGTTAGTTGCACGACGGCTCAGGCCCACATATATCAACGGTTCCCCTCTTGAATGGACCATGACAATCTGCCTATCTTCTAGTCGTCGACGCCTAACGTTCCCCATTCATGACCTGTGAAAGCGGAAGCCAGAAGCGATCTACGGATTGCTGGCGCTCACA
Organism: Streptomyces capitiformicae; assembly: GCF_002214185.1. Classification (NCBI taxonomy): domain Bacteria; kingdom Bacillati; phylum Actinomycetota; class Actinomycetes; order Kitasatosporales; family Streptomycetaceae; genus Streptomyces; species Streptomyces capitiformicae. The sequence continues at coordinate 8,193,922 of NZ_CP022161.1, forward strand.
CAGTGAGGCGGCTCCGACTTCGAAAGGTGCCGGTGATGAACGAATGCGTGCACTCGGCTGATCCGCCGCGGCGGCCTCGGGCCCGAGCGATCCTGCCCCTGCTGTCAGCCCTGTCAGCCGGGTTGGTCGCGGCCGGCACGGTGCCGCTGTTCACGGGCACCGCCGACGCGGCGTCCACCTTGGACACCGCGACGCCGATCGGCCGCGGCTACCGGGCGGCGCCGCGTTCACCTCGGGCAGCCTCGGCGGTTCGTGGACGCCACACCTGGCGACGGAGTCGAGCCCGCTCGCCCGCTCCAACAACGTGACGTTCTCGGGCCCGGCGTGGACCCGGGACTTCAGCCACGGGGGGCTGATCCGGGCCGGTAACGACCAGACCGTGCCGTTGAACCCGTGCCAGTTGCCGTTCCTGTACCAGGGCATGGACCCCAACGCCGGCGGCGACTGCATCTCCCTGCCGTGGCGGATGGGGCTACTCACCCAGACCAACTCCACCTGCTGACCGGAGATCCGGGCGAATCCGGGGAACGAGGCTTTCCAGGCGCCACGGCAGCGGCATGACGCTGACATGCCCGCTGCGCGAGCGATCTGGGAGGGGGCCGGCGCGGAGAGGGCAAGCTCCGCGCCGGCTCGGCCGGCTGCCGGCAGGCGGCCAACTCAACAGATCCTGCACAGCGCAGACGTGACCACACCGCCATCCGGGAAGGCACGACCATGCCCCACACCCATCGCCGGCGCTACCTCGCCCGGGCGCTCGCCTGCATCCTGACCGCTTGCAGCGCGCTCGCGGTCGTCGAGCACCAGAGCGCCTCGCCGGCCGCCGCCGACACTGCCCAGTTCCGCGGCGTCAACTGGGCCCGGCTCGGTGACAACTTCCACGGTGGACCGCTGGTCCTGCACGGGTTGAGCGGCTCCGACAGCTACCAGACGGTCGTGGCGAAAGCCAACGCCGTCTACGCCGGCTTCGAGAACAACCTCGGCGCCAACACCGTTCGGCTCCCGATCAACACCTACACAGTCGGGACGAGCTGGTGGAGCGCGTACACGGGTGCGATAGACGCAGCCACCGCGAAGGGATTCAAGGTCGTCCTCTCCTACTGGGACGACGGGGTGGCCGCCCGCGGCGGTCGCATCGTCAACCCGAGCGCCTTCGACACCATGTGGAACACCGTGCTTGCCCGGTACGGCACCAACAGCCTCGTCTACTTCGAGCCGATGAACGAACCGGGCGGGCACAGCGCCGGCGAGTGGGCGAACGTGGTGAGCAACTGGATCAGCAGCCACCCGTCGATTCCGCGGAACCGCATCTTCGTCAGCGGCGCCGGCCTGAACACTGACATCAAGTCCATGTGCGCCGACCGCCGCCTTGACGGGACGTTCCTGTCGCTGCACCACTACACGTTCTTCAGCGGCGCGAAGACCTACGACCAGTGGGTGGCATACCTGCGGAACGCGATCGGCTCCTGCGCCGACCGCACTGTCGTCGACGAGTTCGGCGCGCCGATGGATACCGGGCTCAACTACCACGACGCCGGCAGCACCGACAACTTCGTGCGCTACTTCCGGGCCACCACCACGGTGCTCCGGGAACTGCAGATCGGCTCCATCTACTGGCCCGGGCTGGGCGGGAAGATACGCGCCGGCCAAGGCGACGACTGGTATGCCATGCAGAAACTGCACGGCACCGGCACCAACCTCACGCTCAGCACCCCGAGCGCCAGCGGCCGCGAGCGCCTCAGATACGGCTGGGGCTTGGATGGCGACGTCCCGGCCCCGACCAGCGTGCTGCGCAACGTCAGCATCGGGCGCTGTCTGGACATCCCCGGCGGGACCACGGCGAACATCCAGGTCCAGGTGTACGCCTGCGCCAACACGGTTGGTCAGCAGTGGACCTTGACGGCCGGCGGACAGATCACCGCACTTGGGGGCCAGAAGTGCCTGGATACGTACAACAGCGGGACGACGAACGGCACCGTGGTCGGCACGTGGGCGTGTAACGGCGGCGACAACCAGCGTTGGACGGTGGGCGCTGACGGCACCATCCGCAGCGTTCACTCCGGCCTCTGCCTCGACGCGAACACCGCCACCTTCAAGGTGCAGCTGTGGGCGTGCTGGGGCGGCGACAACCAGAGATGGCAGACCCAGAACACTGACGCGCGACGCGACGCCCGACTCGGCGGACACGGTGGACGGTGACCGCCAGCCGCGGCCGAGCCGATGGCAACAACGACGCCACAGTAGACGGTCTGCTTGCAGCTCAAAGGTCGTTTTGTTCTACGAGGCGGCGAGGTTCGCCACCGGGCGCAAGAACGCGCTCCGCGTGGAGATCAACGGGTCGCTCGGCGCGGTCGCCTTCGACCTGGAGCGCCTCAACGAGCTGGAGTTCTACGACGCCACCGGGCCCGCGGTCGAGCAGGGATTCACCAGGATCCTCGTCACCGAGCCGGACCATCCGTGCCTGTCGGCCTGGTGGCCACCCGGTCACGTCATCGGGTACGAGCACTCGTTCACCCATGAGACGCGCGACTTCCTGACCGCGGTGGCCGCCGGCACCGACCCCGCGCCGTCCTTTGCTGACGCCCTCCAATCGGCTACGACGGGCCGATCTCAGCCGAGTGGGAGGACGCCGGCATGGACCGGCTGATCCGAGCGCCCGAGGCGCTGGCGTTCGTTCGGAAGCCGGCGCTCGACGCGCCGGCCGCCCCGCGTTCGACGCCGCATTCGCGAGGAAGGACTGAGGCCGGCGCAGGGCCGGTCACCCAGCCGGTGGCCGGACTGCGGCTCGTCGGAGAAGACAGCGTACGGCCGTCGCCTTTCTCACCGGCGGTTTGTCATCACCAAAGTCAGTGACCTGCTCCAGTCCGTGAAGGGAGAACGACATGTCCGGGGTGACACGCAGACGGTTTCTCGCCGCCGGGGCGGCGGCTGGAGCAGGGATCGTGCCGGGTGGGTGGACGGCCACTGCCAGGGGCGGCTCGGCCGCGCCGCCGGAGGTTCTGGCCGCCAACGACCTCGCCCTGTGGTACGACAAGCCGGCCGGCGCGGACTGGCTGCGGGCACTGCCGATCGGCAACGGACGCCTCGGCGCGATGGTGTTCGGCAACGTCGACACCGAACGGCTGCAGCTCAACGAGGACACCGTCTGGGCCGGCGGTCCGTACGACTCCGCCAACCCCCGCGGCGCGGCCAACATCGCGGAGATCCGGCGGCGGGTCTTTGCGGATCAGTGGGGGCCGGCGCAGGACCTGATCAATCAGACGATGCTGGGCAGCCCCGCCGGACAGCTGGCCTACCAGCCGGTCGGAAACCTTCGGCTCTCCTTCGGCAGCGCCACCGGTGCGTCGCAGTACAACCGGACGCTCGACCTCACCACCGCCACGGCCACCACGACCTACGTGCTGAACGGCGTGCGGTACCAGCGTGAGGTGTTCGCCAGCGCACCTGATCAGGTGATCGTGGTCCGGCTGACGGCCGACCGGGCCAACTCCATCGCGTTCAACGCCACATTCGACAGTCCACAACGGACTACGGTGTCCAGCCCGGACGGGGCCACGATCGCCCTCGACGGCATCTCCGCCGCCATGGAGGGCATCGCCGGGCGGGTCCGGTTCCTCGCCCTGGCCAACGCCGCCGTGACGGGCGGCACGGTCAGCAGCTCGGGCGGCACGCTGCGGGTCTCCAGCGCCACCAGCGTGACGGTGCTGGTGTCGATCGGCTCCAGCTACGTCAACTTCCGGAACGTCGACGGCGACTACCAGGGGATCGCGCGGAGCCGCCTCAACGCTGCCCGCAACGTCGGCATCGACGAACTACGCAGCCGGCATCTCGCCGACTATCAGGCGCTGTTCAACCGGGTGTCGGTCGATCTGGGACGTACGACGGCGGCCGACCAGCCGACCGACGTACGGATCGCACAGCACGCGCAAGTGAACGACCCGCAGTTTTCCGCCCTGTTGTTTCAGTTCGGCCGGTATCTGCTCATCTCATCCTCGCGGCCGGGCACCCAGCCGGCGAACCTGCAGGGCATCTGGAACGACCAGATGGCTCCGTCCTGGGACTCGAAGTTCACCATCAACGCCAACCTGCCGATGAACTACTGGCCCGCCGACACGACGAACCTGTCCGAATGTTTCCTCCCGGTCTTCGACATGATCAACGACCTGACCGTGACCGGCGCCCGGGTGGCCCAGGCGCAGTACGGCGCCGGCGGCTGGGTGACGCATCACAACACCGACGCGTGGCGGGGCGCCTCGGTCGTCGACGGAGCGCAGTGGGGGATGTGGCAGACCGGTGGCGCATGGCTGGCCACCCTGATCTGGGACCACTACCTGTTCACCGGTGACATCGACTTCCTCCGCTCGAACTATCCAGCCCTGAAGGGCGCCGCCCAGTTCTTCCTCGACACCCTGGTCGCTCACCCGACGCTCGGACACCTGGTCACCAACCCGTCGAACTCTCCGGAGCTCGCTCACCATGCGAACGCCACCGTCTGCGCGGGGCCCACCATGGACAACCAGATCCTGCGCGACCTTTTCAACAGCGTCGCCCGCGCCGGCGAAATCCTCGGCGTGGACGCCGCCTTCCGCGCTCAGGCAGTGGCGGCCCGGGACCGGCTGGCGCCGACGCGGGTCGGCTCCAGGGGCAATGTCCAGGAGTGGCTGGCCGACTGGGTGGAGACCGAGCGGACTCACCGGCACGTCTCACACCTGTACGGTCTGCATCCGAGCAACCAGATCACCAAGCGCGGGACACCCCAGTTGCACGAGGCCGCGCGGCGGACGCTGGAGCTGCGCGGTGACGACGGGACGGGATGGTCGCTCGCGTGGAAGATCAACTTCTGGGCGCGGATGGAGGACGGCGCCCGGGCCCACAAACTGGTCCGGGACCTGGTGCGGACGGACCGGCTCGCGCCCAACATGTTCGACCTGCACCCACCATTCCAGATCGACGGCAACTTCGGCGCCACCTCGGGCATCGCGGAGATGCTGTTGCAGAGCCACAACGGCGAACTGCACGTGCTGCCGGCGCTGCCGGCGGCCTGGCCCACCGGGCGCGTGAGCGGACTGCGCGGCCGCGGCGGATACACCGTCGGCGCCGAGTGGAGCAGCGGCCGGATCGAGTTCGTCGTCACACCCGACCGAACCGGTGCCGTCCGGGTGCGCAGCCGGATCTTCGCCGGCGACTTCACACTGCGGGACGAATCGAGCGGCGAGCCGGTCCAGCCGAAGCGGCTCGAGGCCGATCTCATCGAGTTCGCCGGCCAGGCCGGCCACACCTACCGAGCGTCCGCACTCAGGTCGGGGCCGGTGGAGGCCGGCGTGGCCTATCGGCTGGTGGCCCAGCACAGCGGCAAGGCCGCCGACATCAACGGGGCGTCCACGGCCGCCGGTGCGCGGCTGATCCAGTGGCAGATCACCGCCGGTCTCAACCAGCACTTCGAGTTCCTGCCCTCCGACGGCGGGCACTACAAGATCCGGCTTGGGCACAGTGGTCTGTTCCTGCACGTCGCCAGTAGCAGCAGCGGCGCCGACATCACCCAGCAGCCGGACACCAACGCCGCCGGCCAGCAGTGGCGGATAGTCGACCACGGCGGTGGCGTGGTCAGTCTGGTCAACCGGCACAGCGGCCTCGCCCTGGACGTGTGGGAGGCCTCCACCGCCGACGGAGCCCGCATCTCCCAGTGGGCAGCCACCGGCAGCACCCACCAGCGATTCCAACTCGACCGCATCCAGCCCCAGGGCGAACCGCGGCCCCACCGACCAGGGAGAGCCATGTCACCGAGCAGCGAGGGAGTCGCATGATGTCGATCCACAGATTGTTTTCCTGGCGAGCCGTGTTGGCGGCATTGCTCGTTCTCGCCATGGCCGGCGTGACAGGAGTCAGCGCTGCGGCCGGCACGTCGCCCACCGCCGGGGCCACCCTTGCGGGGACTGCCGGATGCGGACGTGCCCCCACACTGACGAACGGTACGCACACGATTCAAAGCAGCGGTAAAAGCCGCTCCTTCATCCTGAGCATCCCTGAGAACTACGACAACACCCGCCAATATCGACTGGTCTTCGGATTCCACTGGTTGGGTGGCACCGCCGGGCAAGTCGCCGGCGGCGGAAGCGATGGCGATGTCTATGCCCACTACGGACTCCGGCGACTGGCGAACAACAGCGCGATCTTCGTTGCTCCGCAGGGCATCAACAACGGCTGGGGCAACTCCGGCGGCGAGGACGTGACCTTCGTCGACGAGATGATCAGGCGTATCGACAACGACCTCTGTGTCGACACCACGCAGCGCTTCGCCCTCGGGTTCAGCTACGGCGGAGCCATGAGCTACGCACTCGCATGTGCCAGGCCGAACGTTTTCCGTGCGGTCGCCGCGATAGCCGCGCCTGGGGGGATCAGCGGGTGCAGCGGGGGCACCCAGCCCTTCGCGTACATGGGAATCCACGGCATCAATGACAACATCGGCGCCGGTCGCGGGATGCGGGACAGGTTCGTCAGGAACAACGGCTGTACTCCCCAGAACCCGCCGGAGCCCGCGCAGGGCAGCCGCACCCACATCACCACCGCCTACTCGGGCTGCCGAGAGGGGTATCCGGTCGTCTGGGCCGCGTTCGACGGAGGTCACCAGCAAGGCCCCGTGGACGGGTGCGCCGGCTGTGAGAGCGGCGCCAGGAGCTGGGTCAAGGGAGAGATCTGGAGCTTCTTCACGGGTGCTGACCCGAACCCGACTCCCCCGAACCCGACCACATTCCGGCTGCGGAGCCAGTCCGCCGACCGATGCCTGGACGTCAGCAGTGCCAACTCGTCCAACGGCGCCCCGATGATCATCTGGGACTGCCACACCGGCCTCAACCAGCAGTTCACCCAGACCGGACAGACCCTGCGGGTGATGGGTAGGTGCCTGGACGTGCCGAGCAACGCCGCCTCCGGTGCCCGAGTACGGATCTGGGACTGCACCGGTGGCGCGAACCAGCAATGGAATGTGAACACCAACGGAACCGTCAGCAACGTCCAGACCGGACTCTGCCTGGACGTCAACGGCGGCAGCACCGCCAACGGCGCTGCGGTGATCGTGTGGAGCTGCCACACCGGCGTCAACCAACGCTGGGCCCGAGCGTAAGCAGAGGTGTGAAGGCGGCCGCAGTAGTAGCGGCCGCCTTCATCTCCAGTTGGCCCAGCCTTTCGTTGGAGGCCCCACAGTGACATCGACAGGTCTTCGGCTCAGCGGTGCCCTTCGGCGTACCGCTCTGGCGATGGCCGCAGCGTCATCGACATCGCCCTGCTGGAGCGGCTCTACGACTCCGGCCGCAACCTGTTCATCAGCTCCAGCGGGGTGCTGCCGCCGCGTCTGACCGGCATCTGGGCCGGCTCGTGGAACGCCGCCTGGGCCGATGACTTCACCACCGACGCCAACGTCAACCTGCAAGTCGCCGGAGGCAACATCCTCGACCTCAGCGACGCGATGCAGGGCTGCTTCGATCCGATCCTGGGCCAACTCACCCACTGGCGGACCAACGCCCGTAACCTCTACGGTGCCCGGGGCTTTCTCGCCCCGTCCCGCACCGACGGCGAGTACGGCCACATGCTGCACTTCGACCCGGGCTTCCCGGGCCACTGCTGGACCAACCAGCAGTGGCAACTCGTCGTTCGTGTAGCAGGTGGTGGAGGCCGATGCCATGGCAGCCGCGGAGGTCGAGGTTGAGCAACGGCGGCTGGCCCGTCCCGAGCCCGCCGGTTCAGCGTGTGGAGGTGGTCTGATCGGCTGGCCGGTGGAGACCAGGGTGGCCGGGCGGGAGGGAGCGGCGGACAAGCCACCGGCTCACTGTCAGAGTGACGGCGACGAGGGCCGGATGAACGCGACGCGGGCGGCGCCGAGCGCGACGACGTGGCCGCTGATCCAGAGTGGAACGAACACGGCGATGCGATGCGGAGCAGGTACTACTGGGCGACCCAGGCGAGGCTGTAGGCGCGTACAGCGCCGCGGCACGTCGCCAGGCGGCGCGCCGGCCGAGGACCACGCCGACGATGGCGCGCCGAGCAGCGGCCACCGGCCGGCGATGCTCAGCGCCCATGCGGTGGCGCTGAGGGCATGAGAGACGATCTGTACGAGGAAGAAGTCGGCGGCCCGGCCGGTGTACAGCACGACGGCCACTGCCACGAGGACGCCGCTGAGCCCGAGTAACGCTGCCCACGGTGAGGTGCCGCGCCGCAGCCGTGCCCCGGCGCCGACTACCCCAGCGGTGGCGGCGCAGCCGACGCCCCAGCCGAGCGGCACCAAGCGCGTTACCTGGGCAGAGTTCGTCGAGGCCGGCTTGCTCAGGCAGTACCGTGCCATTCCCGTCCCTCGTGGATGGCGGTGGCGGCTTCGGCGCGCTGTTCGCGGGCGTGCCGGTGCAGCTCCCGGGTGCTGTGGGCGTCGAGGGCGATGGTGCGGCGGCTGGGTTCGACCCGGCCGTCATCGGGCCGTCGGCCGGATCGGCCGGCAGCCGGCCGACCCGGCGGGGTTGACCGCGTTGCACGGGTCCGGCGATGTACATACCGCAGACGGGCCAGAACAGGCCCCAGTCCTGATCTTGGGACCCTCACCGGGTGCACCATGGCACACGTGGGGCCCTACGCCGACAGTGCTGCTAGGCGGCGAGCGCGGCGGGTTCATGGAGGCGGGCGGCTGCGGTGCGCCAGGCGGCTGTCACGGCGCGGTGTGCCTGTGTCGTGCGTGCGGCGTGGTTGCCGGTCAGGGTGAGCGGTGCCCCTATGTGGACGTGGAGGCCGGGGCGGCGCAGCGGTGCGGTGGCCAGTCCGGCGAGCTGTTTGGCCGTGTTGCCCGAGGTGACCCGGCGGGCGCCGGCCTGGCCGACCGGGACGAGGGGTGCTCCGGTGCGTTCGGCGAGCCGGGACAGGCCGCTGCGGAATGGCTCGGGTGCGGCTTCGGCGGCGTCCTTGCGGAGCGGGAGTCCGCCTTCGGCGTAGATCAGGACCGGCCGGCCCTTCTCCAGCGCGGCGGCGGCGAGATCGAGCGCACGGGCGGCGCGCTCGTCCTTGCGGTGCACGGGGATGTGTCCTTCGCGGGCGAGGGCCCGGCCGAGCAGGGGGATGCGCCACAGGCCGGCGGCGGCCATGACGACGGGCTGGATGCCCAGGCGGTGCAGTGCGGCGAGTACGACGGCGGGGTCGGCGAGCGAGGTGTGGTTCGCGGCGATGATGCTGCCCGGCATCGGAGGCGCGCCGTCATCTGCGGTCACCGTGAGACGTCCGACGGCGGGTACGAGAACGTCGGCGAGCGAGCTGAGCATGTGGTTCCCCCTGGGTTGCGGCGCTGGATGACCTCCATCGTGTGCGGGCATCCTGCGCGGGGCCTGAGTGTTCGTACTCAGTTCCGCCCCGCGCGGTACCCGGACCGGCGCCGCCGGTGTAAGCCGTCGGGCCTGCAGCCAGGCCCAACTCCAACCAGGGGCCGCGGCCTTCTCATGGACGGCATGGGCAACCCTGTGTCCGCTGCATGCTCCCAGCGGCATTCCGTTCATGCTGGTGGGCGTCGCCGGCGCGACGCCCACCAGTCGGTACTCGGACTCAGCTGCACTTACGTCCGGTGTTGATGCACTGAACCGCCTTGTTCATCAGCTTCGGATCGAAGACGTTGATGAAGTCACCGTGGTCGGTGACCGGCTTGTGCTGCTGTTCGGGGAAGCTGTCCAACGAGAAGAACGGACGGCTCTTGCCGTTGTCCTTGACGCTGGGCGCGTCCACGTCGTACACGAGACGCTGCACCAACTGCGGAATGGCCTTGAAGCCGGCCGGGCAGTTGCCGCCCGCGTCGGCGAAGGCCACGTGCGTACGGTGGTTGGCGCTGTCGATGTTCTTGCCGTCCCAGCAGCTCTGGAACTTGAAGGTGCGCACCACGTCGCTGCCTGAGGGGCAGAGGGGGTACTTGTCCTTCAACTGCACCTTGTTCTCGAAGCCGGTGCAGCTCCAGGAGGCGTTGGCGTTGGCGGTGCCGTTGACGAATGCCTTGGCGTCACCGGTGATGATGCGCAGGAACTTGGGCATCGCCACGACCTTGCCGCGGGGGCTGCCCACGAAGTTCAAGGTGGCCTTCTTGGCCGTCAGGATTCGGCCCGTGTTTCCCTCGGCACCGCCGCCCTGCTTGGTGGCGTCGAACTCCTTGGTGCCGTCCTGCAGCCGCAGCACCGGCCAGTAGTAGGACGACTTGTCGCCCTTGTTCTGGCAGCTGGTCCCGGCCTTGGCGAAGTCCTGATCGCTCGAGAAGGCGTCGTTGTCCTGGTTGCCGATGTAGTCGTGCATGTGGTGTGCGCCGTTGGTGACACCGGGCGCGACGATGACGTTGTCGCTGTTGTACAGCTTGTTGGCGTTGACCCCGCACTTGCTGACGAAGACACCCTTTGACGCCTTCGCCGACCTGGCCGGTGTGCGCACATTGGGCTTCACCTTGGTGATGTCCACGAAGTCGGCGGCGACGGGGCCGTTGCCGGTCGCTCCGGCGTTGGTGTTGTTGCCACCCTGGTTGTTGCCGCCGCCCTGACCGGGGGTGGGCTGGTTGCCGGTGGCGCGCAGGGTGCAGGCCGCCAAAGCGTCAAGACCCTGCGGCTTGGGGGCCACACGGCCGATGGCGATGGCGATCCGGTCGATCGCCGCCTTCCGCTTGTCCTTCAGCGGCCCCACGATCGCGTTCTGCGCGAAGTTGGGATCCTGCTGAATCGCCCTCTGGGAGGTGGAAAGGCGCTGGTATGCCTCGGATATCTGCTTGTCGAGAAGCGCCAGTTCCCTGTCGACCTGCGCCTTGGCCTGGGCCGGCACCGATGTCAACTGCTGGCCGACGTCGGGGCAGTCGATGGTGGACGTTCCGGCCGCGAGCGCCTGAGTCTGGGCAGAGCCCTTCGACGCGCTCGTTTCGCCCGCCGAGGCGTAGATGTTGACCGCCACCAGTCCACCGGCGCCTACGGCCACCGCGGCCACCGCGCCCACCGCCCGGCGGGCAGTGTTCGATCTCTTTCGCGTGTTGCGTCTCATCAGGCCTCTCAAGGACTCTCCGGGAGCCGGCGGACTTCCGGCACGGTTCAAACGCGTCCTCAGATACGGATTTGAGCGCCGAATGCTCAGTGAATTCCCAGGTTTGTAGATTTCTCCATCCGCAAACAGTGCATGGGAGCCCAAACCTGACCCGACAACTCCCCAGTGGACCCGACCCGTTCAAGCCATACCTGGCACCACGCTCCGCAGAGTGGTCGTTCCCGCGCCCCGGGGCGGGGCGCGCGGCGTCCCGGACAACCCCCGGACAAGAGCCTGACCAGTACGGACACGGCACCTTGTGTCCGGGACAACGGCTGGGTATGGATCTCTCCTCGCCCTCCTGCCACTGTCGGTTCAGTGAGGCATGAGGAATTCGAACACCGGGTAACCAGGGGGGAATCCATGCGGAGACAACCACGAGGCGTCGCCTGTGCGGCGGCCTGGACGGCTGCGTTTCTGGGACTGGCCGCGCTGCTGACGGGCTGCGAGGGCTCTTCGGACAGTGCGTCAGGTGCGGCGGCACCCTCGGCCCCGGCCTCGGCGAGCAGCGGGTCCGCCACCGATGGAGGAAACTTCCGGAATCCGACGTCGGCGGAGCTGGACTACACGTGGTTCCCGGATGGCGATACGCCCCTCTCCCCGCTCGGGATCCGGCACGGCGAGGCCATGCTGCCGACCGTGAACCAATGTGACGGCAGCGTCACCTTCGGGGCCGAGGTGAACATCTCCTTCCCATGTGGCACCGATCGCGCCCAGGGGACACTGAGGATCAACGAGTCCGGCGACAAGATCAAGATCTCCTGGGCCGGTGGCATCACCGACACCTTCGTCAAGCGGGCTGATCTCACCGTTCCTGATCCGACCATCACCGGGACACCGGACGCGGAGGACCTCCAGCGACAGGTCGACGAACTGGAGGACATGGTCGACGACTTGGAAGGCCTCGGCGGCTGACGGCCACTCAGGCCGTGAGGAGCCGGGCCTCAGATATCCGGCGCAACCAGGACCCTCGTTTCCATGGCCGGGTCAATGTCGTGCTCGAGTTGCCGCAGAAGCACGGTCCCATCCTCGGCGTGGTGGTGCACACTCCGTCCCGCCCTGGACGACGCGGCCCCCGGCCCCGGCCACTCTCGCTACCCTGGTTCCGGAACGACGCGGACGGAGGCGCGGACGCGGATGAGTAAGACCGATCCACACATCCACGTGGAGCAGAAGGTGGTGCAGACCGGCTCCGACGTCCGTAACCTGATCGCGTCGACGCTGGGCCGCGTGCCCGACGCACCGAGCGTCGTCACCACCGGTTGCGGACACCGGGTGCCCTACGCGATGACCTCTGCCCGTCCGGAAAGTGTCACGTGCCTCGCCTGCCGGGAGCATGCTCACGGGGAGTATCGGCGCTTCGCCGACCAGGTCGAGCGCCTGAGTCGGATGCCCGGTACGACCATCACCGGTGACCAGGCGGCCACGGCCGTGGCACGGCTCCGGGACCTCGCGAGGCGGTTCTCCGCCTGAGGCGCTGTCAACGCATTGGTTCGCCGCGTTGGAACAAGCTGCGATCTTGAGAGGGCGCCCGCCCCGGCGGATGCCTTTCCCGAGCCTGCGGAAGCGGGCGCCCCGCAGGCTCGGGCTGGGCGACCGATGCGTCATCCGACCGCTGGGGCTGCGGCACACGAGCCTCCCTGCCGCGTAGGCGACACGTCGGGTCGTGGGCCCACGGCACGCGATCACCGGTCGACAAGCCGCGCCACATGTCCGGGTTTGCTCTGGTATGTCGGACACTGGGCAGTAGGAGAGAGGAGGCCGACCGTGCTGACCGTAGTCCGTGAACAGCTGGGCCAGGCCCTGTTCCGCCGTGTCGCCGGCCCCGACGGACCGGCGGCACGTGCCCGCATCCACGACACCCCCGGACCGCGCTGGTTCGGACCCGACCGCCCGATCCGCACGGTCCACGGTGACGCCTCGATGTTCATCGGCGGGCTGAGCGCACTGCTCCTGCAGTCCCTCCATCCGCTCGCCATGGCGGCCGTGGCCGGGCACTCCGGTTACCGCGGCGACCCATGGAGCCGACTGCAGCGCACCAGCACTTTCCTGGCCGTGACGACCTACGGCACCGCCGCGGATGCCCAGCGGGCGGTCGACCACGTCCGCGGCATCCACGAACGGATTCGCGGGACGACGGCCGAGGGCGTGCCGTACCACGCGGCCGATCCGCACCTGCTCGGCTGGGTGCACGCCGCCGAGGCGGACAGCTTCCTGCGCGCCCACGAACGCTACGGAGCCCGCCCGCTGGACGCCGTCGGCTACGACGCCTACGTCGCCGACACCGCGCGCGTCGCCGAGGCTCTGGGGGTGAGCGACCCACCACGCGACCGTCGCGAGCTGTCCGAGCGCCTGATCGCCTACCGGCCCGAACTGCGCGCCACACCCCAGGCCAGGAATGCCGCCCGCTTCCTGCTGTTCCAGCCTCCCCTGCCCCTTGCGGCACGGCCCTTCTACGGCGCCCTGGCCGCGAACGCCGTCGCCCTGCTCCCGCCCTGGGCCCGCAGCATGCTGTGGCTGCCCCGTGTGCCGGTCGTCGAGGACCTCGCCATACGGCCCACCGGCCAGGCCCTCACCCGGACCATCCGCTGGGCCATGACCCCACCACGCACCCTCCGAGCGCGCCGGGAAGTGAGGCACGCGTGAACGACGCCTCCGGCTCCGGCGCTTCGCGGGAGTCACGGCCGCATCACCACCGTCTGCGCGCCCGTTGGCACGACTCGGCCGTCGGACGGCTTTGGCGGCACGGCAACGACCTGGAACTGCTGCATCGGGCCATGGGATTCTCCGCGTTGGGCCTGGTCACCCTGGTCCCGCTGCTGATCGTCGTCGCGGCGGCGCTCCCCTTCCGGGAACGGGGATTCGCCCTGTGGGTGATCGACGGGATGAGCCTGTCCGGACCCCCGGCCGACGCGGTGCGCGAACTGTTCTCCGCGCCGCGCAGGGTGCTGAGCGCCACGAGTGCCCTGAGCGGGCTGCTCGTGGCGCTGTTCGGCGTCAGTTTCGCGGCGAGTGTGCAGAACGGCTACGAAAGGATCTGGGAGGTGCCCGCGGGTCCGTGGCACCACGTGTGGCGCCGCGTAGTGTGGCTCGCCGCGCTGACGGGCTATCTGCTCGCCGAGACGCAGAGCGGGGCGGTGCTGCGGGACGGGCTGGCGCAGTCTGTCATCCGGCTCATGCTCGCCTCGCTGTTCGGGGTGCTGTTCTTCTGGTGGGGCCAGCACTTTCTGCTGGGTGAGCGGGTGCCATGGCGTGCCCTGTTCCCGGGCGCGGTGGCCACGATGGCGGGACTGGGGGGCCTGCGCTGGTTCTCGGACCAGGTGTTCTCACCGCTGATCGTGAGCAACGCCGTCACCTATGGGGCCGTCGGCACCGTGCTGATCGTCCAGGCCTGGCTCGTCGGCGTGGGTTTCGTGGTGTTCGGCGGCCCGCTGCTGGGCCGCCATGTGCACCACGGGTGGCGGCGGGGCAACTGAGCGTTGCCACCGCCCGCTGGCCATGAGAAGAGGGTCGGCCCGATGCGTAGGTCTGGCCCAGGGCCTGTCGTCACATTCCCGTCTGCCCCGCGACGCCATGCACGCTCCCCCACTCTCGACTTCTCCCCCACTCTCGACTTCTCCCCCCACTCTCGGCTTCGCTCGAGCGGGAGGGGCCCCCATGAGCGGGAGGGGCCCCCGCTGCCGCACCGGGCACACACCCAAGTACGTCCAGTACGAGGGTGTATGCCCGGCACGCCGAGAGCACGCGCTTACGCGGACATCAGCCGCTGCCGCGGCGGGCGCGGGGCCGCCCTCCGGGCGACGACGGGAAGGTGACGACAGGCCCTAGCGCTCCGAGTCGGCCGACCGGGTGTCCGTGTCCTCGTTGCCCTGGGCCGTGCCGGCGGGGCGCAGACCCTTGGCGCTGTCCTTCAGGCGCTCCAGCGTGCGCGTCAGCTGCTGGAACGGAGACGTCGTGCGCGTCGTCCCGGACGGTTGCTGTCCGGCGGGAGCGGCCTCGGCGGACTCGCGGTAGGCGGCGAGCGCCTCGTGGGCGCGCTCGGCCGCCTCCCGGTACAGGTCCCGGGACTTGGTCATGGACTCCAGCGCCTCGGAGTACATCGCCACCAGCTTCCGTTGCTGGACGAGTTCCTCCTCGAGAGTGAGGAGGTGCCAGTCCTCCCGCAGCGCGGTGAGCGCGTCGTCAGCACCGTCGGGCAGTGGCCGGGGCAGCGCGGCGAACCGCGTCACCGCCGCGACGAGGTCGGCCGGCTCCGAACCGTCCAGGAACACGGTGCGTACGGCGAAGTCCTCGGAGTCGTAACCGGACGGGGCCGGGGTGCCGGGCAGCACCACCGCACCGCCGCGTGGCACCTCAAGGCCGAACTCCCGCAGCGCCCAGTTCACCATCCGCAGTTGATGCGGCGCCGCCCGGTGTTCCACGACGCGGTGGCGCAGACCCGGCGGCAGCCATCGCGCGAGGGGGAGCCGACCATGCTGGTCCGTGGTCATGGCCTCGTGGACGACGACGTGGACGCACCATCCGCCGTGGTGGCCGGAGTCCCTGAGCAGGCGCCGCGCGTCCTTGTCGTCCTCGGGCAGAGTGTTGATCCTGCTCAGCGACAGGCCTGTGGCGGCGTCGTGGTCCCAGTCGCCGTACTCGGGCCAGAACCGGGTGACAGGGGACGGCCATGCCGGATCCCACGGCTGCTCCGCCTCCGCGAGCAAGGTCCACTCCCGCCCGCCGCCCAGGTCGGGCCCAAGGCTCAGCCGGGCGCGTACGGTCACCTCGTCGGGAACCCGCCAACGGGCCTCGAAGACCCGCTCGGGAAGGTCGCCCCCGGCGTCGGGCACTTCCAGGAAGTCGTCGATGACCTGGCTGTCCTTGAGCTGTCGCAGCGTACGACGGAGTACGCCTTCCGCGTCGGGTCCGACGTGGCGGCCGCGAGCCGGCCACACCGTGGCGGGAGTCGTGGGACGGGCTGTGGGGGAGGTCGGCATGAGTCCATCGGGGAGCAGGGGCACGTGCGGATGCCAGTATCGTCGCCGCGGTCCGGCGCAGATCACTCGGGGTCCCGCCGGCCTCCGCCTCTCCGACACCACACCTGAGGCTTTCACCTCGCCGTCGGCCGCCACGGCGCCGAGTCCGGCCGCTCCTTGAGCAGATCGTCGATCGTCGCATAGCGTGCTGTCGCGCGGGTGACCTGGTTGTTCGTCACGCAAACGATCTTGGAAGTATCTACGGGGGAGAACTTCGGTGTTCGGAATCATCAGGCCATGCCGTCATCGCCTGGGCGAGGGCATGCGTACCGAGTGGATGGCGCATCTGTGTGGGCTGTGCCTGGCGCTGCGCGGCGAGTACGGGCAGTTCGCGCGGGTGGCCACCAACTACGACGGCCTGATCGTCTCGGTGCTGACCGAGGCGCAGTCGGAGCGTACCGGCGACTGGCGGCGAGGCGCCGGCCCGTGCCCGCTGCGCGGGATGCGGTCGGCGGACGTGGCGCAGGGCGAGGGCGCGCGGCTGGCGGCGACGGTGTCGCTGGTGCTGGCCGCGGCGAAGATACGTGATCATGTCGCCGACGGCGACGGCCTGCTGGGTCGCCGCCCGGTAACGCTGGCGGCACGCCGGATCGCCCACGGCTGGGACCGTGCGGGCGCCGCGGGCGGCGAACGGCTCGGCTTCGACACCGGGGTGCTGCTCGCCGCGGTCGAACGCCAGCCGGAGATCGAGCGGTTGACCGGCCCCGGCGGCTCGCTGCTGACGGTCACGGAGCCCACGGAGACGGCAACCGCCGCCGCTTTCGCGCACACGGCGGTGCTCGCCGACCGCCCGGGCAACGCCGAACCGCTGGCGGAAGCCGGACGTCTGTTCGGTCGGCTGGCGCATCTGCTGGACGCGGTGGAGGACCTGGACGCGGACCAGGCGTCCGGCGCGTGGAACCCGATCGCCGTGACCGGCGTGGACCGCGCTGAGGTGCGCCGGCTCTGCGACGACGCCATCCATGGGATCCGACTCGCCCTGTCCGAGGCCGAGTTCGTCGACGGGCGGCTGGTACGGGCGCTTCTGGGCGGCGAGTTGGAACGAGCCGTCGACCGCGTCTTCGACCCCCGGCACCGTCACCACCAGCACCGCCACCAGGTGCGGAGCCCGCGCATGCTGCCCTGGCTGGGACGCCGTACGGCGACGGAATCGCCCTCGGAGACCGGCACGGGCACGGCCTGCGGCGTCGGGGCGCTTGCGGGCGCGGCCCCGGAGGGCGTCTCGATGGCGTCGGGCCGGCCGCAGGAGGGACAGTGCCGGCGGTGTGGCCAGTGGCGCCGGTTGTGCCGCGATTGCGGGTTGTGCGTCAACTGCTGCACCTGCACCGACGACGCCGGCCAGGACGACGGAGAGCCCTGGCAGTTCGGCGAGGGCAACCGCAACGGCGGCTCGGGCCAGGACGGTTCCGGAGGCGACGGCTGGTTCGGAGGCCCGGGTGGCGGCAACTCGGGCGGCTCCTCCGGCGGTGCGGGCGGCGGCGGTCGTGGGTCCGGTGGCTCTGGTGGTTCCGGCGGTGGCTCGGGTGACGGCTGCGGCGGCGGCGGTGGCTGCTGCAACCCGTGCAAGTGCTGCGACTGCTGCGACTGAACGACGGATGAGCCGGGCGGGCCCCGCCGCCGGAGGGGCACCGGTTTCACCTCAGGGGGAGGCGTCGGCGCACTTCCGTGGTGGTTCCTGTCGCAAGGGCGAGCATGAAGAGCGCGAGCCCCAGGTAGATCACAGGATTCACCCAGCCCGGCACCAGTTCGCTTCCCACGCCGTCCGATGTCACGCACTGTGCACTGACCGGCAGTGTCTCCCGTGTCACGATGTGATCGCCTTGCAGGCCGCGCGCCGCACACAATTGGTCCGGGTCCAGGAGGTAGAACGCCGACATCACACCCCACGCGTACGCGCCGAACGCCGCCGCGCCGGCCATGACCGCGACCAGCCCGCACGTGGTGACGCTCGGCAGATGCCACCCGCTGCCCGGCAACCGCTTGTAGGCCCGCCGGGCGAGTGCCGCGGCAGTAATGACGATCACGCACGGCGCAAGGAACGGCGCAAGGGTCAGGGCCACGAAAAGAAGGCTTGCCATGCCTGCCCAGACACGGCAGAGGGTAGATCGGTTCCTCCGCCTGCGGTCCTCCTGATCCGAACCGTCCGACCGCTCTGCTTGGCCTTGATGGCCTTGATGGCCTTGATGGCCTTGAGTGGAACACCCAAGCTCAGCGAGGCAGGCTGTACCCATGCGGTCGCTCTTCCGCTCATCCGGCCCAGCAGTAGCGGGCGGCCATAGCCGAGCCCTCATGAGACTCGCGCAATGTGTGCCGTTCATGATCGTACTGCTGGCGCTGGGGATCGAGCTCTCGCCCGCACACGTTATCTATACCGGTCCCATCCTCGCCGCGATGCCGGCATTGGCTTCGCTGACGATGGGCCCGAAAGGCACCCTCTCGACAGCGACCGGGGCTGTGGCTGTCACCCTGATCACGGCCACCCTGCACCAGAGCTGGGGTGGCCAGGTCTACAGCAATCTCGTGGCCGCCCTCGTGGTGTCCATAGCCAGTGTCACCATGAGCAAGGCCGTGCGTACCCGTCGGCAGAGCGAGCTCGACCAGGTTCGCCGGGTCGCCGTGGCAGCCCAACAAGTCCTCCTGCGACCTGTACCCGCCCGGCTGGGCCCGGTGCGGGTGGCCAGCATGTATCTCGCGGCTGAGACGGAAGCGCAGATCGGCGGTGATTTGTACGAGGCGCTGCAGACACGGTACGGGGTTCGGATGATCGTGGGGGATGTCCGCGGCAAGGGGCTTCCTGCCGTGCGCTTGGCCGCAGTCGTACTGGGTGCGTTCCGGGAGGCCGTCCACTATGAGGACGACCTGGTGGAGGTGATGAATCGCTGCGCCGCTGCGTTGAGACGGGAGAGCGCCGCACCGGGTGCGGTCGGCCAGGACGAGGCGAGAGACCAGGTGGAGGACTTCGTCACCGCGGTCGTGGCTCAGGTACCCGACACATGCGTCGTCCAGGTGGTCAACCGTGGCCATCCGCCCCCACTGCTGCTGCGCCAGGGCAAGGTCCAGGCGCTGATGCCCAGCTCACCACTGCCACCGCTGGGCCTGGAAGACTTCATCACCGGTCCTCCCACCAAGCCGGAGAGCTACTCCTTCGCACCCGGCGACCGTCTGCTGCTGCACACCGACGGCGTGATCGAAGCCCGCAATCGCGACAACCACTTCTTTGCCCTGCCCCAGGCCATGGAAGCGGTGTACTCCCGCACCCCGCCGGAGTTCCTGGAACAGCTGCACCAGGCATTGATCCGCCACACCACTCAGGGCCGCCTTGCGGACGATGCCGCGATGCTCCTCGTGGACCGGCTCGACGAAGAAGCAGGCACACAGGTCGACGCAGCCGCTGCCTTCTCCGTCGACGCAACGCGTTGACCACCTCCCGACGGGCTTTCGGGCCGGCCCGGCGTGCGGGCCATGACGTTCCCGGTCACCGGGGGATGAGCGACGCGATCGGGTGTGGCCGGCCAGGATCGTGGCCTGACCGCAGCCAGGCTGCCGGGCGGGTCCACGGCGCTACTTTCGCCAGGCCGATGTCCTCCCCATAGGGGGCGACGACCGATGGTTCGACTCCGCATCACGGTGCCTGTGGGACGCGTGGGGAGCACGACCGCCGTCCGAAAGGGATCACTGTCCCTTCACGGCGCACGTAGGCTCCGGATGCGCGTGCTCGACCGGGACGCGCCGAGGAAGAAGTCCTGGCCCGGATCGCCAAGGGGCTTGTCCACACCGAGGCGGAAGCCGCCTTCCAGGGCCCGCGGCGCCGCAGCGAGCAGATCTTCGAGTACCACCACACACCACTCCGCACAGGCAACGATGTCATGATCGCGCCCAGCATCGGTCATCGGCGCCGGCAGCGTCGTCAGCCGCAGCGTTCCCTCGATGACCGTCGCGGTCGGAACCCCTTGCAAGCAGGTCTTTCAGACCTGTGTGCCCGGGTACCCGGGTTCATGCGGAACGACAGCGAGGAGGAAGCGATGAGCACGGTAAAGGAAGCGGTGGACGTCGAGGTCCCTGTGCACACCGCCTACAACCAGTGGACGCAGTTCGAGGAGTTCCCCAGGTTCATGGAGGGCGTTGAGGAGGTACGGCAGCTCGACGAACGGCACAACCACTGGACCACCAAGATCGGCGGGGTGCGGCGAGAGTTCGACACCGAGATCGTCGACCAGATGCCGGACGACCGGATCACCTGGCGCGTCATCGAGGGCGAGCCCCGGCAGCGGGGGTCGGTCAGGTTCGAGCGGCTGGACGACACCCACACACGGGTGGAACTCACGATGGACGTCGAGCCCTCCGGTATGGCCGAGAAGGGCGCGGACATGCTTGGCCTGATCGACCGCCGGGTCAAGGGTGACCTACGCCGCTTCAAGGACTACATCGAAAGGCGCGGGGGAGAGACGGGCGCCTGGCGGGGGCGGGTGCGGCCTGGGGATCCTGGTTCGGTATGACTGACGGGCGGGGCCGCACCCGGACGGCAGGTCGCGCAGCCCGTCCTCGGTCATCGGGCCCGACACCGTTGAGCCGTCAATCGCTCACCCGGAGCCGTCATGGAACCGCGGTACGCCGCCCCGGAAACGCATCGTTCCCGTGGACCTGATCACTGGATCCGACTCCGGGATCGGCCGTGCGACCGCAGTTCGACTGGCCGAGTCCGGCATGGACATCGGGGTCACCTGGCGCCGCGATCAGGAGGGGGCGCAACGGACGGCGGACGAGGTTCGCGCCAAGGGGCGCCGCGCCGAGATCGAGCAGCTCGACCTCACCCGGCGCCCGGAGGCCGCGGACGTCATCGACCGGCTGACCGAGCGGCTCGGCAGGATCGATGTGCTGGTCAACAACTCGGGGACCGGCACCATGACGCCTTTCCTCGACCTGGATCTCAGCATCGTGCGTCAGGTCATCGATGTGGATCTGGTGGGGCCCTTCCTGTGCGCTCAGCGCGCCGCCCGTCGCATGATCGCCCAGGGGGACGGCGGCCGGATCATCAATGTGACCAGTGTTCACGAGCACCAGTCGCGCGTGCGTCCATCCTCCGTGGGGGCGTTGAACACGACGGTCCCGGCCGGGACAGTGGAGCCCGCGGACGGGTACTTGCCGGGCACGGTGAAGGTGTTTCCGTCCACACCGCCAGGTCCTAGGTGTGCCTGAGCCTCTGCGACCGGTCACAGGCGGGTTCGGCCACGCATCACCGGCTCCTGCGGCCCCGTCAGTCGTGCGGGGCCCGCGCTCGTCTTCCCCGGCGCTGCGCCCACGCGCCGGGAAGTCCAGGCCCGTCCCCGGCCCGCTACCCGAACAGGCGTCGCTGGATCCCCCGGCGGTAGTCCTCCAGCGTCCTGTCGAGATGTGCCGCCGTGGCCTGGGCCGCCTCGTCCAACACCGTGTGCGCACTGGACGCGTTCGCCTACGTCTCCTTCCCTCTCAAGGACGCCCACTACAAGATCCTCAACAGGAACAGCGGAAAGGCGATCGACGTCGCAAGTGGATCCACCTCCGACGGAGCGAACATCATCCAGTGGAACGACAGCGGAGCCGTGAACCAGAACTGGCGGTACGTCGAGGTGGGTGACGGCAGTTTCAAGATAGTCAGCCGGCACAGCGGCAAACTGCTGGACGTCAACAACGGTTCCACCGCGGACGGCGCGTCCGTCATCCAGTGGGCCGACAACAACGGAGCGAACCAGCACCGGACACTGGTCGCCAGCGGAAACGGATACTACAAGATCAAGAATGTGAAGAGCGGCAAGCTGCTCTCGGTGTCCGGCTCGTCGACGACAGCGGGCGCTCAGCTCGTCCAGACGACGGACACCAACGCCGCCGGCCAGCTCTGGCAGGTGGTGAACGTGGACTGATTCTGTCAGCCGCCGCATCCCCAGCAGCCAGTTGAAGTGACCACCGGGCAGGCACGTGGAGAGCCGGATGCGTGGAAACACGCACGTCCGATTCGGGACGGCGGTCCAGGGAAACGGAACGGCAGCAATGCCGGGTCAGGGTGGCTGTCGGAGCGCTGTCTCGGGGATCTTCTCGTTGCGGGCCATCACTTCCCTGGCGAGAGTGCACGACCTGGGCGGTGATCTTCTCGCCGGGAATGGCGGTGTGCTGGTTCTCGGCAGCCTGGACAGCTGCGGCGGCAAGCGGGTCGGCGCCGCGGACCTTGCGATGGCGCAGTAGTCCTCCCGGGCCCGGAGGCGGGGAGCCCCGAGCCCGGGGCCACGAAGAAGGCGGCGGGCGCACCGGCGGCCCGTGTACCCGCACGTATCGCGACGGCGGGACCACGGCGCTCATCCTGTGGACGCAGCCGGCTGCGGGGAATCATCGCTCGATCGCAGTTCCGCCAGATAGACGTCCCGCGCGGTCATGCTCACCGCCAGGTGCCGTACCAGCGGATCGAAGAAGGAACGGCGGTGGTTCACGTCCGTCACCGCCGCCGCCGAGAAGTAGAGCGCGGACACCGCTGCGATGAACAGGCACACCTGGATCAGGTCATCGGGAAAGGGAACTTGGAATCCCAGCAGCGAGCCCCCGCTGTAGCGGTGCTTTGTCCATGCCTGCAGCACGGAGTCCCGTATGGACAGGACACCGAGCACATTGAAGAACAGGAAGGTGAGGGCGGAGAGGACGAAGGTCTGCAGCATCTGGGTGAGGACCAGGACGAGGATCATGTTCGCCTGCTCGAGCCGGCGTAGCGGAACCGTCGGCCTGCTGGGCTCGGCCGTCCCCAGGCACGCCTCGAACGGCGTGTTCTGGAAGTCCTTCCGCCCGACCTGGTGGGAATCGGTCAGGTCGCGCACCTCGTCGGAGAGCCGCGCGCACAGGAAGAGGACCGCCACCCCGGCGAAGAGAGCGACGAGCAGCCACATCTCCGTGCGGCTCAGTGCGGCGGCAACCTGCCAGATCTCGTTGGTGAAGAAGCCGAAGACGGTGAACAGCAGGAGCAGCGGCAGAGCCCGACTGGTCAGGTCTCCCAGCCGGGAGACCTGTCGGAAGGCCGCTCGCAGGGCCCACCCCAGGATCGAGCTCGCGCCGAAGTGCGCACCGGCGACGAACACGGCCAGCAGCACCACCTGTTCGAGCATCGTCTCGTACGGGACTTTGTGGGGCGGCAGCGCCAGGCCCACGACTGGGGCCCCCAGTACGAAGAGAACCGCCACCACGATCGCGGTCCTGCCGCCCCGTCCTCGGACCGCGGTCCACCGTTGTGTCAGGCGCGCGGTCAGCCAGGCACTGAGTACGGGTGCCACCACGAGCCCGGCGAGCAAGGTGAGGTAGAGCAGCGCGTAGGCGTCGTTCTCTATCATGCGCTCGTATTCGGCGTCGGAGTCACCGTCGATCTGGTACAGCGCCGTTCCGACGCCACGCCAGGCCAGTACGGCCACCTCGGCCGGCAGGATCCTGATCAGCAGACCGGTCGGCCGCCCCTGGACCACGGTCGGCAACCCACGTCTTCTGAACCACTGTTCGGCGGCGTCACGGTCGAAATCGGCAGTCACAGAGGTATGCGTCCTTGTCGAGTTGCGCTCTCATGATGGCTGTTGGCGTTGGCGTGTTCGGCAACCGAACGGATCTCCGGCACGGTGAACACCCCGGTAGGTTAACCGGTTGATCGTCGCACGAGGCCCACGGTAAAGAACCTGCGTGAGAAGGCGCGACCATGAACCACGGGGCTCGCTCCCCGGATCGGGGGCCTGCCGGGCGTGAGGTCCTTCCGGCGGTCGCCGCCGACGTGGTCAGGTGCGGGGTCACGTCCGTCAGTTCGCCGTCCGTCACCGTCGCCGTCATGTAGGTGTGGTGGAGCGGTCGGTCGGGGAGCCGGGGTTGAGCGGGCGGAGTCCGGTGGCCGTGGTCGTGGTCGTGTCTCATGGGATGTTGCTGTGGCCGAAGACAAGGACGTCGGTGCCGGGGAAGCGATCGGCGCAGCGGGATTCGCGGCCCCGCGCGGGGCCCGTCCCGTGGGCGACGGCCGAGCGCGGACCGGCGAGTTCGGCATGGGCCACCTCGGGGAGGCGGGCGTGCAGGGCGGGGCCGTCGTTGTTGCCGTACACCGCGATCAGACGGTGGGAGCGGGTTTGCGGCGGCGGGCCGGGGAGGGCCCCAGTCGAAGATGTCCCCGGCGGCGAGCACGGCCAGGACGTACCGGCTCCCGCACCGCTGCCCTGGCGATGGCCTTCAAGCCCGTCGAGGCCGCCCAGGCCCGCTGGCGAGCGGTGAACGCGCCTCAGGTCGTCGCCCTCGTTCGTGGCGGAGCCCGCGTCGAAGGCGGTCGGCTCGTCGAGCGCGCCGAGCTCAGCGCAGCCTGAGCCACCTCAACTGATCCACAACTCTTGACAATGACTCCGCGCGCGGAGTCAGAAGGACGCACTGTCCCCACGGCCAGGCGTACACGCCGGAGAACGCTTATCTGGATCCCCGAGGGTTCTCGCCACCACGGTGGACGACAGCTGAATGGCCCCCGCCGTCGATCCCGCCGCCTTCCCGGCGGCCAGGAAACCGGATGCGTCCGCTGCATACGCTGAACGCAGCGGTGTCCGGTTCTTGCCGGTCCGCGGTAAATGCCTGGACTGGGAACCCCCCTCGACGGGACACTTCCGACTTCCGAACCTCCGGGAGTGTGATGGGGACAACAGATACGCGAGGGCCCACGCCGGGTAGGAGCGCGGTCGTTCTGGCGCTGCGCCGCTACGGCCGGGAACTGCTGCGACTACGACGGCTGGCCCTGCCCGCGCTGCTGTTGCCGGCCGTGGGCAACATCGGCATCCGCTACGTCGCCCCCCTACTGATCGCCAAACTGGCAGGACAGGCCGCCGACGGCGGCGGTCTCACCCTCAGCTCGGCGCTGCCGTACGTGCTGGGCTTCGGTGTGACGCTGCTGCTCGCCGAGGCCGTGTGGCGGATCGGGCAGCACTGCCTGAACCGCGTGGACGCCCTCGGCATGGAACACCTGTACGTGAGCGGCATGGACGAACTCCTCGCCAAGGACGCGGCATTCTTCCACGACAACTTCGCCGGCTCCCTGACCAAACGGGTGCTCAGCTTCGGTAAGCGCTTCGAGGACTTCGTCGACACAGTGACATACCGGATCGTGGGCAGTCTCGTCCCCCTGGGGTTCGGTGCCGTGGTGCTGTGGAGCTACGAACCGATGCTTGTCGCCGGCCTTCTTGTGATGATCGCGCTGACCGTGGTGGCCGCGACGCCTCTGATCCGTCGTCGACAAAGGCTCGTCAACGACCGTGAGGCGGCGATCGCCCGGGTCTCCGGTCACGTCGCCGACAGCCTCATGAACATGGAGACCATCCGGGCGTTCGCGGCCGAGCGGCGGGAGGCCGACGAACACCGCAGCCGTGTCGCGGACTCCCGGCGCCTGACACTGAGGTCGTGGGACTACGGCAATCTGCGCGTCGACACCCTGATCGCCCCCATGTCCGTGCTGACCAACGTGCTGGGTCTGTTCGTCGCCATCGCCTTCGGTGGGTCGGGCCAGGGAGTCGAGGAGATCGTCGTCGCTTTCACCTACTACTCCAATGCCACACAGATCATGTTCGAGTTCAACCAGATCTACCGGCGTCTGGAAGGCTCGATGACCGAGGCCGCGCAGTTCACGGAGCTGCTGCTGGATCCGCCCACCGTGCTCGACCCGACGAAACCCGAACCGCTCGCACCGCGGGACACAGGCATCCGCTTCGAGGCGGTGACCTTCGCCCACACGGGTGCGAAGCCGATTTTCCAGGGACTCGACCTGGATGTGCCCGCGGGCGCACGGATCGGTCTGGTCGGCAGGTCCGGCGGCGGCAAGACCACGCTCACCCGGCTCCTGCTGCGGATGTCGGACATCGACGACGGACGCATCCTGATCGGTGGTCAGGACGTCAGTCGGCTGCGCCAGACCGACCTGCGCTCACTGATCGCCTACGTCCCACAGGAACCTGCCATGTTTCACCGCAGCCTGCGGGACAACATCGCCTTCGCCCGGCCCGGCGCAACCGACGAGGAGATCCGCACGGCGGCCGCGGCCGCGCACGTCACGGAGTTCGCCGACCAACTCCCTGACGGCTTCGCCACTCTGGTGGGGGAGCGGGGAGTCAAACTCTCGGGTGGCCAGCGCCAGCGCGTCGCCCTCGCCAGGGCCATCCTGCGCGACGCCCCGATCCTGCTGCTCGACGAGGCGACCAGCGCGCTGGACTCGGAGAGCGAGATCCTCGTCCAGGACGCCCTGTGGCGGTTGATGGAGGGACGTACGGCTCTCGTGGTCGCCCACCGCCTGAGCACCGTCGCCGGCATGGACCGTCTCGTCGTCCTCGACCGCGGAAGTGTCGTCGAGCAGGGCACCCACGAGGAACTGCTCGCGGCGGAGGGTGCCTACGCCAAGCTGTGGCAGCACCAGTCGGGCGGCTTCCTCGGCGAGAGCACCGAGTCGGCCCTCGGAGGCCCGGTCCCGGAAGCCGGTCCCACCGGGCTGCCCGGACCGGCCGACCCGGCGCCGGACGGGGGCCGCAGGGCGTGGTCGCACGCTCGTACGAGCACCGGGTCCACGTGATCGAGTCGGTTCCCGGACATTCTCGGCCGCCGGCGGCGCCAAGCTGATACGTCCGTCCCGTGCGGCAAGCTGTGCAGCGCCCGGGGAAGAACGACTGCTGCTCCCGGACCGGCTGCCGCGGTCCGGGAGTGCTCGGGAGGGAAGGCAATCCCTCTCAGTCGATCAAGGGGGCGCTGTCGACGACGATGCGGGTGCTCACTGATCCGAAACACCCTGCGCGACATCGGCCGGCCACGGCAGCGGGAGGATGTTCGCGTCGGCACCACTCGTCCGGAAGGCAGTCAACGACAGTTGCTGCCCGTCAGACCTCAAGCGCCCAGCGCACATACCGCATCTTCGGCATGAAGCCGGCCTTCTCGAAGACTCCGAACGCCCTGGAGGGGTTCGCCGAGTCCACGCTCAAGACGGCGCGGTCGTAGTCCTGGTCGGCGGCGGCCCGCAGCGCGTGTCTGATCAGCGCGCTGGCAACCCCCCGCTTCCGGTAGTCCCGGAGCGTTCCAATGAGCATGAAGTGCGCGTCGCGGATGCCGGTGGCCACCGTATCGGCCTCCCAGTTCATGGTCACCAGCATGCCCGCCGGAGCACCGTTCGCCACATCCCGGAGCAGGAAGCTGACCTCGGGCCTGAACGTCTGGTTGGTGATCTTGTTCTTCCACATGTCCACGGGCATCGGCGTCGAACCCCAGTGGTCCTTGAACGCCTCATTCCGGATCAACCGGAAATCCTCGTCGTTCCGCTCCGACCACGGTTCGACCTGCAACCCGTCGGGGATCGCCGCGTCGCCGAGCGCGTCTCCCAGCAGGTGCTCCATGCGCTGGAAATAGCGGAACGGGGCGAAGCCCTGGGAGCGGAGAAGTTCCGCCACGCCGGCGATGTGCTCGCCCTTATGGACGTCGACCACGAGCCTGAGCGTCGGGTGATGCAATGCGTGCAGCACCTTCGCCGCCGCCACTCCCGCTTCCACGAGCCGGGTGCCGACACCCCGGCGGCGGTACCCAGGGTGGACCCCGCCGTCCAAGAGGACCCGATGGACCTCTTCCGCGGACGGCTTGTAGCGGACCTTCATGTAGCCGACCATCACGTCGCCGTCGAAGGCGGCGAGGCTCGCTCGCTCCAGGTCTGCGTAAGGGTCGATCAGTTCCTGGAGAGTGTCCTCCTCATTGTAGTTCTCGCCGATCTTGTCAACGGTCTCGATCGCGTTGAGGAGGTCGGCCGACGCCTTGGCGTCCTCGACGGCAAGCGGCCGCCACGCCAGAGAAGTAGATTCTTCGTACACGCGTCGACGGTAGTACCTGCATGTGCGGCTGTCGCCTCGTTTCCTGACAGGCAGACGTAGGGAGGGTGTCCAACATCGGGTTGTGACGACCGAGTCAGACACCCTCTTGACCGCTTGAGGACCTCGCGGTGGCGTGGACGGCCGCCCCTGCTGACCGACGCGTAACTGGTGACCCGTGCCGTGGCCCAGGCGATGCTGGGCTTCCATTGCGAGGCCCGCCGGCTGCCCTTCGCCCACGCCCACCTGCATCCAGGGCCGTCAACCATCACCAGGCCGTGCCCGTGGTCGTCACCGAGCTGAAGCCTCTGGGGCGCCCGGACTGACAGACCCTCACCGATGCGCTCGACAACCCTGACGGCGACCGCCTGCACGAGGTGGAGCTGCAGGAGTCCTGGCGCCGGGCGCCGCTGGTAAGCCCGGGCCCATCAGACCTGCACCGCAGGTGTCGGGCCCGGCCTCCGCCCAGCCCGGGCCCGACACACTGTCTTGCCGGTCCCCGGCGCGGCGGGGCAGTGACCTTCTCGGAACCGTTGCGCCGGATCCTGCGTGACCTCTTGACGTGTCGTCGGCTGGTGATGAGGGGATCGAATGAGGGCGCGGACGATGGCGAGCGTGGCGGTATCGGCCTGTGTGGCGCTGATGGCGTGCGCGTGCGGTCCGGAGAAAACGAAGGAGGACACGGACGTGAAGTCTTCGCAGCCGTCCGCGTCCACACGGGCCGAAGAGCCGTCGGCCACGCCGTCCGTGTCAGCTCGGACCAAGAAGCCGTCGGCCGAGCCGACCGGCGACCAGCCCGCGCCCAGGACGAAGGAGGGCGCGATCCAGCGGTACGAGCAGTACCTCCACGCCCTGGGCCATGAGGACATCGACACGATCTGCGAAGTGGCCGGGCCTGCCGCGAAGAAGGCACAGGACCAAGGGCTCGGCCCGTGCACGTCGACGTACGCCGTCGTGTTCCAGATGATCTCCCCCGCGCAGAAGAAGGCCCTGCAAACCGCGACGGTCGACCCGCAGCGCATCATCGTACGCACGCCCGACAAGATCGAGATGCCAGTCGAAGCGGTGAGGTCCTCCGCCGCCTTCTCCGAGAGCGACCTCGGCAGCTACACCCTGGAGTACCTCAAGGACGATTGGTACATCACCGATTGAACCA
Organism: Streptomyces capitiformicae; assembly: GCF_002214185.1. Taxonomy (NCBI): domain Bacteria; kingdom Bacillati; phylum Actinomycetota; class Actinomycetes; order Kitasatosporales; family Streptomycetaceae; genus Streptomyces; species Streptomyces capitiformicae. Next base: position 8,223,009 of record NZ_CP022161.1, read on the forward strand.
GGCGCGCCGTACGCGGAGCCGCCCGACGGACGGCTCCGCGGGCACGCCACCCGGCGGCCGGTCGACCGGCGCCCGCCGACGACCTTCAGTCACATGGCTTGGAGTCGGAAGTGCAGCAGGTCGGTGTCGTTGGCAGGGGCGGGCTCGCCGTCCTGATCGGTGACCGCGGTCACGGCCAGGCCGGCGGTCGCGGCCAGCTTCTCGAACTGGTCCTGGGAGTACCAGTGCATGAGCCAGGGGCGCTCTACGACTGTGCTGTCTGAGCCGTGGTGCCGTTCGTAGCGTAGAAGCGTCGTCTGTGTCCGAGTCGTCTCGTCGCGTTGCTCGGCGACTGCGGACACCCGAAGCTCGGCGCCGTCGGGTGCGGCGGCCGTACGCACCCGGCCGATCTGATCGGCTGAAGTCGGCGCGGGGGTGAACAAGGGCACCAGGGCGGTGCCGCCCTCAGCCAGGTGAGCGCGGATGCCGCGCAGGGCGGCGAGCGCCGTGGTGTCGTCGGGAAGCAGGGTGAAGGTCGGCCCGGCGAGGAAGACCGTCCGGTAGCGGCGGGGCAGGTTCAACGCCTCCATACGCTGGTGGAACACGGTGACACGGATGCCTTGTTCGTCTGCCCGGCGCCGGAGACGCTCCAGCATGTCCGAGGAGGAGTCGACGCCGTCGACCTCCAGGCCGCGTCGGCGCAGTTCGAGCAGAGGATCACCGTCTCCGCACCCCAACTCCAGCGCCGGCCCCCCAATTTGCTGAATGAAGGCTGCGTAGGGCTCGGGATCCTGGGAGACGGACTTCAGCGGTCCGTAGATCTCCGCGACGATGCCGGTGTAGAAGTCAGCTGGGTCCACGCTCGTCACCCTACGCAGCCCTCCCGTACCTGCACTCGAATATCGCGGGGGGCGCCGCTATGTCAGGAGGCGGGATCGTGCAGGGCGGCGAACGCCGAGAGGAACATGGCCCGTTCGAGATTCCGGTGGTCTCTTTGCCGAACGGCTCGTAGACCGCCTTTCGGTTCACCTCGCCGTAGGCGCCGCCGATACCGCGGAGGAACGCCCGGCGCTCGCTGCGTGAGTGAAACCGGATCAGGCTCAGCCTGGGGACGGTGAGCCCGGTCACGCCCTCGTAGAACGATCCGGTCCGGGGCGCCGTGATCCGTACCCGGGTCCGACTTGCGGATGGTGGGAGTCCGGCCTGTCGGCGGGGGTGGCCCCGCTGGTCGGCGGAGTGAGTGTGCGAACACCACGAGATGGGATGGACGTGCAGGTCGAGAACCACGAGGAGTCCGTCCATGAACACAGTGAGCACCACGGCCGCGGCACCGGGTGGGCGACCACCGTGCGTGCCTGAGGCCGGCGCCTCTTCCGTCTGTACACCGTGACGACCTTTCGCGATGCCGTGGTCCTCGCGGAAGCGACCCACCGAGCGAATGACGAAACCCGTGAAGATCACCTTTCTGTTGCACGACGCCTACACCGACGGCGACACCGTCCGCGCCACGACGTCTCTCGCCGCCGCACTCGCGGCACGCCACGAGGTGGAGGTCGTCTCCTCCTACCGGACCGCCGACCGGATGCCGCTCGGTGAGCCGGACGGCGTGAGGACGCGGGCGCTGGTGGACCTGCGACCCGCCGCCCGGCGGACTGCGGTCGAGGAGGCGGATCTGCGATCGCCCGGAATCGTGTGCCCGCACGATCCCGTCCACGCCGGCTGGACCCCGCCCAGCAGGCTCGGCGAGACCCGTCTGTCCGCGTACCTGCGGAGCACGGACGCCGACGTGGTGATCGCCACCCGCCCCTACCTCGTCTGTTTCCTGGCCGAGCACGGCCGCACCGACTATCTGCGCGTCGGCCAGGAGCACGCCGGCCGCAACGCGCACGGGACCACGCTGCTGAGGGATCTGGACGCGGCCGTCTCCCGCCTCGACGCCCATGTGTCCCTCACCGAGGCCGACGAGCGCGCCCACCGTGCGGCGCTCACCGGCGCCCGGACACGGACGACGAGCATCCCGGTCTGCTGCCCCGCCCCCGCCACCGAGCTCTCCACCGGCGAGTCGAGGGTCGTGCTGGCCGCCGGGCGGCTGACACCGATGAAGCGCCACGACCGTCTGGTGGGCGCGTTCGCCAAGGTCGCGGCCGTGCATCCGGACTGGAGTCTGCGGATCTACGGCCGGGGCCGGGAGCGGACACGGCTGCGGCGCCGCATCGAAGAGCTCGGCCTGCACAACAACGTCCTGCTGATGGGCGCCCGCACGCCCATGGCACCGGAGTGGGCCAAGGGCGCGCTCGCCGTGACGTCCAGCAGCCTGGAACCGTCCGGGATGTCGGTGGTGGAGGCCATGAGCTGTGGGCTGCCCGTGGTGAGCGCCGACTGCGACCACGCGCCTCGCGAGATCATCACGCATGGCGAGGACGGCCTGCTGGTCCCGGACCACGGGCCGGTCGAGGACGCGCTCGCCGACGCCCTCTGTCGCCTGATCGAGAACGGGGACGAGCGCGGGCGGATGGCCGGGGCCGCTCTGCGCAACTCCGAGCGCTTCAGGCCCGAGCACATCGCCGCGCAGTACGAAGCGTTTTTCGCCGCGCTTCGGCCGAGGCACGGCCATCGGTCGTCGCGGGCCGCGGCCGGGTCGGGATGGCGAACCCGGCTGTCCACCCTGGGCGTCGCCCTACCCGGTCGGCCGGTCTCGGTCAGCTGCCGGGTGTTGCCGGGAGGCTCGCTCGCCTTCGAGCTGCCGGCGCGTCAACTGCCGTTCGGTGACTGGAATCTGGTCCTGGAGCCTCGCGACGGGACCGTCGCCGACGCTGCGCGGATTCCGCTCGAACCGTCCGGTTCGGCGGGCGACGGGAACGTGCGGGCCGTTCTCGACACACGTCATTGGGAACTCGCCGAGGCCGACTGGCGTGTGCTCCTGCGACGCGGGGACAGCAGCAGGTCGCGCCCGGTCCGGGCCGGCCTCGTCGAGACGGCGCGCCTCCTGGATGCGGCGTCCCTCCGGCCGGCGGACGGGGGAGGGCGGACATGGATCCCGTACGCGACCGAGGACGGAGGACTCGCCGTACGCACCTGGCTCCGGCCGGCGCACGCCGAGGTGTCCTCGGTCGACGTCGACAAGGAGGCGATCCGGTTGACGGGTGCGCTCCACGGAAGGACGGCGCGGGCTCACCGCTACCGCTTCCTGGCCCGTCACCGGGCGGACAGCGGACGCCTCGTCGACGTTCCTTGCCCCGTCGACCGGCACGGCGGCTTCCATGTCGCCCTGCCGGTCGACGCGATGGCGGAACGCCACCCCGGAGGGGAGGCGCTGTGGGACCTGTGCCTGAGCGCGTACGGCGGACCGGAGATCCGGCTGGCGATGGTGACCGGTGACCTCGTCGACCGCCGGGACATCAGCGTGTTCCCGGGCGTCCGCCGCTCGGGACCCGCCGGCGGGCTGTGGCTGCGCCCCCAGCTGACGAGCGATCACGACCTGGTGCTCAGAACCGCCGATGCGGTGCTGGGCAGACCGTAGAAGAGAGAGGAACCCCGTGACTACCGCGTTGGACCCCGAGACGAAGGGCGCTGTGTCTCTGTCCTCGCGGGAGACGTTCAAGGCGCTGTACGCGCACGTCCGGCCGCACCGGTGGGTCGTCGCCCTCGGTCTCCTCCTGGCGCTCGCCGGAGCGGCGGGCGGGCTGCTCCAGCCCACTGGCCACCAAGGTGCTGCTGGACAGGCTGGCGTCCGGTCAGACCATCACCGTCATCCTGCTGTCCCTCACCGCGCTGGTGGTGCTGAGCACGGCGGTCGAGGCGCTGGGCGTGTACCTGCTCGAACGGACGGCGGAGTCGGTCGTCCTGGCCGCGCGGCGCAGCCTCATCGGGCGGCTGCTGCGACTGCGGCTCGCGGAGGTGGGACGGATCCCGCCGGGCGACCTGATGTCCCGGGTCACCTCCGACACGACGCTGCTGCGCGCGGTCACCACCCGGGCGGTCGTCTCCGCGGCCACCGGTACCGTCGCCTTCGTCGCGGCCATCGTGCTGATGGCGGTCCTGGACGCCGTACTGCTCGGTGTGACGCTCGGCGTGATGGTGCTGATCGGCGCGGCCGTCGCCCTGGTGATGCCCCGGATCGCACGGGCCACCGAGCGTTCGCAGGAGGCGGTGGGGGAGATCTCCACCGTGCTGGAGCGGGTCTTCGGGGCGTTCCGTACGGTCAAGGCGTCCGGCGCGGAGGAGCGGGAGACCGCCCGGGTGGAGGCGGCGGCACGACGGGCGTGGCGGCACGGTGTGAAGAGCGCGAAGTGGGAGTCCCTGGCGGAATCGTCGGTCGGCCTCGCCGTACAGCTGTCGTTCCTCGCGGTGCTCGGCGTCGGCGGGGCACGGGTGGCGTCCGGGGACATCCCCGTGTCCACTCTCATGGCCTTCCTGCTGTACCTCTTCTACCTGATCGATCCGGTGTCACAGCTGGTGGACGCCGTGTCCCAGTACCAGGAGGGGTCGGCCGCGATCTCCCGGATCACCGAGGCGGAGCGACTGTCGACCGAGCCTGAGGTGGAGCGGTCCGCCCCGTCCGACGAGTTGACGGTGTCGGGGCCGGCGTCGGTGCGCTTCGAGGACGTGTCCTTCCGCTACCGTCCGGACCTGCCGTACGTCCATCACCAGGTGAGTTTCGAGGCGCCGGGTGCCGGGACGACCGCCTTCGTCGGTCCCTCGGGCGCCGGCAAGTCGACGATCTTCGCCCTCCTGGAGCGGTTCTACGAGACGACCGGCGGCCGCATCCTGGTCGACGGCGAGGACATACGGGACTGGTCACTGCCCCGACTGCGGTCCGCCATCGGATACGTGGAACAGGACGCTCCTGTGCTGGCCGGCACGCTCCGCGAGAACCTGGTCTTCGCGGCGCCCGACGTGACGGACGACGACATCCGCGACGTCCTGGTCCGGGCGAAGCTGGACGGCCTCGTCGACCGCCTGCCCGACGGCCTGGAGACGGAGGTGGGACACCGCGGTTCCCAGCTGTCGGGCGGCGAGCGGCAGCGCATCGCGATCGCCCGTGCGCTGCTGAGGCGGCCCCGGCTGCTGCTCATGGACGAGGCGACCTCGCAGCTCGACGCCGTCAACGAGTTGGCGCTGCGGGACGTCGTCGCGGAGGCGGCCCGTGAGACCACCGTGCTGGTGGTGGCCCACCGCCTGTCGACGGTGACGAACGCCGACCGGATCGTCGTGATGGACGCCGGACGCGTACGGTCCGTGGGCACCCATGAGGAACTGGTGTCCCAGGACCGGCTGTACGCACAGCTGGCCGCCACTCAGCTCCTGGCCACGGCATGATGCCCGATCCGCTGTGCTTCGGCGACTGCGGAGTCAGTACGGGTGTGCTGCTGTGCTGGGGTCTGCTGGTGGGCATCGTCGTGGTCGGCCTGCGGATGAAGTGGCACGACGACGGTCGGTCCGGGGCCGTCGCCCGCGTCCCCGCCCACCGGTTCGACAACGCCGCCCCCGACTCACCCTTCGGCGCCACGCACCTGCGTGGAGTCGCCCTTCCTCTTCGGCACCGATGCCGACTGGCCACCGCACCGACGCTCGCCGGCGCGCGCCCGGACGACATCTGGCACCCCCGTTGAGCGTCGGGTCGGACCGTATGACAGTGGGGGCGGGCGTCGAGGCCCCCCGACCACCACGAGGGCGGCGCCGGCGATACCGGCCGTACGCCGACAGCGCCTACAGGGACGCCAACAGGCCTTCGAGCGCGGCCCGTTGGCGGGCCGGCGTGGTGGCGTGCGGGATGAGCAGTGCGTTGACCTGAAAGCCGGCCAGGGCGGCGAGCAGGGTGTCGGCGCTCTGCTCGTCCGGCACGCCACCCGCGACCTCGCCGGCCGCCCGGGCCTGTGCCAGGCATCCGGTCATCCGTTGCCGCCACTCGTCCAGGGCGCTCGCGTGGACGGCCGCCATCCGCGGGTCGTGCAGGGCCCGGCCCCAGAAGGCGACGACCACCCGGGCCTCCAGCAGCCGTGTCTCGTCGAGCGGCATGATCTCGTGGCACAGGCGGCGCAGCGCGACGAGGCCGGTGGCGTCACCGATGGCCTGCCGGGCACGGGCGTCGGTGCACTCGACGGCGTACTGGAAGGCCGCCCGCAGGATCTCGTCCTTGTCACGGAAGTAGGGTGCGAGGGCACCGTTGGAGTACCCCGCTTCGGCGGCGAGATCGCGCATGGTGACGCCGTCGAGCCCGCTGCGGGCGATCAGCGCCCAGACCGCCGCGACGATCTCACGACGGCGTGCGTCATGGTCGACGATCTTCGGCATGAGCGTGGGTTCTCCCTTCCGGTGACGGGGGCGGCTCCCTTCGACGCCGGTTCACCATGCCATGGCGGTCATCGTCGCGACCATGAGGAGGGCCCCGACGTCCTGGGGCCGACCCATGTGGCCGTGCTGTCCCCGCAGTTGGGCGAACATGATTCCCCCGGCCCGCGTGACCGCCCAGCAACCGGCCACGAGCGGCGCCAGGCCGCCCGTCCCGGCACCCGCACCCGCATTGTGGTGTCCCATGGCCGTTCCCATGAGTGAGGTGGTCGCCGTCAGAAGTGCCATCGCGGCGAGGTCGGCCGTCTCGGCCGCTCTGCCGCGCCCTGGGCACCCGGCGCACGCACGCCACACACAGGCCATCGCCGCGGCGACTGCGCCGATCAGGAGTACCTCACCTGATCGTCCGGCCGGTACGACCATGATCGCCATCACCAGCGTGACGACAGCGTGCGGACCCCAGCCGCGTACCGGTCCGGGGAGGTGACCGGCCAGGCAGACAGCGGCTGCCACCAGGCCGGCCACCGCGAGCAGTTCATGCATCACAGCAGCCATGGGAGCTGCCGACCCGGGCAGGAACGTCCAGGGTGGGATTGCGGTCGAAGAATCCGGTCGGCTTGAGCTTGAAGCCGGTGTGGTCGACGGGCATGATCGGCCAGTCCTCGGGCCGCGGGGCGTGCGTGAGACCGAACGTGTGCCACACGACGAGCGACCGGCCGTCGAGGGCCCGGTCGGCGCCGGTGTAGGCGGGCAGGCCCGCGCCTCCGGGATGCTGGTTGACGAAGTCGCCGGCGGGGTAGCGCTCGGCGGGGTCGTACGCGGTGACCCACAGATGCCTGGTCGCGAAGGTGGCACGGGCGGCGATGGACGAGCCCGGATCGGCGAGCAGCGTCGGCCTGCCCTCGGGATGCAGGGTGTAACCGACCGGTGAACCAACGGAGTTGAGCGATTCCGGGTTGGATATGTGCCAGACACGGTCGACGCTCATGTCGGCTGAGCGCTGCGCCTCGGACTCGGTCCGCAGCGGCGTGCGCCGCAGGGTGAAAGCGTTCCCCCGAGGGTTGTCCGGGCCCATCGGCACCCGTACGACGTCGACTTCCTCCACCCGGTTCTTCGAGCCGTCGACGGCCATGTCCAGACGGGCGCAGAAGAGGTGCTGGTGGTACGGGGCGCCGAGTCCCGGAGCGATTTCGGCGGCGTAGGGGTAGTCGCCTCCCGGGTGGGCGGAGGGGAAGACGATGCCCGTGGCCTTGGCCTCGAACTCGATGGTGCCGTCCAGGTAGAGATACCAGTAGAACCCGTAGTCGTAGTTGCCGATGGTGGTGAAGAAGGAGAGCACCATGCGTCGTTGGCGGCGGGTCTCGGCGCGGCCGGTCCACAGGTCGGTGTGTTTCCAGAGGATGCCGTAGTCCTCCTCGTGCAGGCAGATCGCGTGAGGGAGGGTGCGCGGCGCACCGGATTCGTCGGTGATGACGGCGTCCAGGTAGGTGATCTCGCCCAGGCAGTCACAGCCCAGTTCGAGGGCGTTCGCCATGCGGCCGATCAGGAACTCGCCGGTGTCGAAGTAGTTCTGCCAGGAACGAACCGGCGAGGGGTCGGCGTAGGGGACGACCATCTCGGCGATCGAGGCGCGGTGGATGATCGGGCGGTCGCGCCCCTTGTCCCGGTCGTGGAAGGCGATCTGGTGGAGGACCAGGCCCTCACGGGCGTCGAAGCCGATGCGCAGGGACCAGTTCTCCCACCGCAGGAGGTTGCCGTCGAGGGCGAAGCTGGGGCCCTCGGGCTGGGTGATCTCCAGGGGCTTCAGGCTGGTGCGTGGAGGGCCGGTGACGGCCGGGTCGCCGAAGTCGGCGGACACGTCGGGAAGCGGAACGGGGCCGGTGTCGACGATCCGGTCGACGGTCTTGTTCAGCACGTCGACGTAGACGACGAGGCCGTCGACGGGACGCCCCCAGGCGTAGTCCTTCGCGTGTTCCTGGACGAAGGCGAGGCCGCGCAGGATGCGGCGTCCGGACTCGTCGGGGTACTCGTCCGCGTACACCCCCGCGGACAGCGGGGCGACACGCACCAGCGACCCGTCGAGGCCGCGCCTCCTGAGCGCCGCCGTCCACTCCTCGTCGGCGGCCAGGATCTCCTCGATCAGGTCGAACTCTTCCTCAAGGATGGGGAGTTGACCGTCCTTGGTGGCGTCGAGAGTCCGGTCGGAGTCGATGGCGCCGCGGGTCAGGGAGAGCACGACGTCATGGGCCGGAGCGCCCGCGGTGTCGTGCAGCATGACCCGTACGCGGCGGTCGACCGGGTCGCCGGGGGCATGGGCCATCAGGCGGTCCTTCTCCGGCTCCTCCAGGCCGAGGTAGGCGAAGCGGCTGGTGTCGGCCAGCAGGCCGGCTTGGGCGAGGATCGTGCGGGCTGCTGTGATCTCACTCGGCGTGAGCGGCGCGAGGGGGTGCTGGGTCTGGGAGGTCATCGCATTCCTTCCGGGGGAGCGACTGCCACTGCCGCTTTTTTTCAACGTCTGTAGATAAAAAACGGGCGGCACGTGCTCCGTCCAGACCCGGGTGCGGTCTTTCCTGCGCGGAGCGACGCGCATGGCGACGTCCGTGCACGGCAGGCCACCTCGGTGTGCACGGATTGGAGAAACCTGTCCTCAGGCCACTCGTCGAGCGTCGTTCGGTGAGGCCTGTGGCACCGTCACGGTCCCCGACGCTCCCGCGGCGGACGCGAACCGTTTCGCAGGGGCGCTGTGCGGTCAGGCACCGGTCAGGGTCGGTGGCGCGGGCGTCGGGTCCAGGCTGGCCCGGCGCCGGTAGTCCCGGGGGGTTTCGCCGTAGGCCGCCTTGAAGACGCGAGCGAAGTGACGACTGTCGAGGAGTCCCCAGCGCGCGGCGATGGCGGCCACCGGCTGATCCCTGGTCGCAGGGTCGGACAGGTCCCGGGCGCAGTGCTCCAGCCGCCGGGTGCGGATCCAGCCGGCGACCGTCATCTCCTCCTCCGCGAACAGCTTGAAGAGATAACGCCGTGAGATTCCGTGCGCACCGGCGATGGCATCGGGCGTGAGATCCGGGTCGGCGAGATGGCGTTCGATGTAGTCGCGGATGCGCAGCGTGGTCGCGAGATGGGGCGCCACCGGTGTCGTCCGGTTGAGCCGCTCGCACAGCAGAGCCGTGACCAGGGACACGGCCCCGTCGGCCAGCCGTGACACCTCGGGCCCCGAGCAGTGTGCGCTCTGCTCGGTCAGCGACCGCAGGAAGGGCGCCACGACCGCTCCGACGCCCTTGTCCGGAGTGATCCTCTGCCCGGTCACGGCACGCAGGGTCTCCGGCCGCAGCGGGATCAGCGGGCGTGGCAACATCACCAGCACCGTGCTGAAACGACTCTCGTAGGTGAAGCTGTACGGGCGCGAGGTGTCACACAGCGCCAGGTCGCCCGGCGTCAGCCGACTGTGTACCCCGTCCTGCTCGATCACCGCGGTGCCCGAGACCTGCAGGCTGAGTTTGTAGAAGTCCTCTTCGTGCCGGGCAGCCAGCGACTCGGTCCGGCGCACGCGTAACGGTCCCGCACTCAGTGAACTCAGCTGCAGGGTGCCGACACTGCCGCTGGCGGCCGTGCCGTGGAAGACGTCGGTGGTCGTCCGCGTGGTGTCCAGCGGTGCGAACAACAGACGGGACATCTCGTCGACCCAGAAGTCGAAGCGCTCGCCCGGGGAGACGTTCTCGGTCGTCACGACGGTCCGCATGGACGCGCTCCATCTGGTCGGTGCTGCACCGTAACGGTACCGTCAACTCGCCTTGTCCGGTAGGACATTCATGCCCTCAGGGACGAGCCGTCGGAGCGCGTGCCGGTGGGCTGCCGTGCATGCAGTGGCGAAAGCACGTGCACGGCCGCGCACCCTCCTGCGGCGCGGTTCGCAGGACAGTGTCCCCCACAGATCCGGACGGCGGTCACCAGGAGCCGACACGGGAACTCGGCCAAGCGCCGACCTCGGCCTGGGCGCCCCCTCCCCGTGCGGCGTTTCCCGTCCGGGCCGCGGTCCGCACTCATCAAGGAGTTCCTTTGTCCCAGCAGTCACGCGATCCGGGACACCGCACGCACCTTCGACGTGGTGCGGTCGGTGTGACCGGAATCCTCTTCTTCGTCCTGTCCGCGCAGGCCCCTCTCACCGGGATCGTGGGCACGTTGCCGGTGCCGCTCGGCCTGGGCAACGGCGGCGGAGCGCCGGCGGCGTACCTGGTCGTCGGCGCCGTCATCGCCGTCTTCGCCGTCGGGTTCATCACCATGAGCCGGCACGTCACGGACGCGGGAGCCTTCTACGCCTACGTGTCACGCGGGCTCGGCAGGACCGTCGGAGTCGGTGCGTCGCAGTGCGCCCTGCTCTGCTACGGCGCGACCCAGGCAGGCATGTACGGCCTGTACGGCGTCGTGGTCAAGGATCTGTTCCAGCAGCACCTCTCCCTCGACCTGCCATGGTGGGTCTGGGCCGTGGGGACGATGCTCGTCGTGCAGGTCCTGGGCTCGCTCAACATCGAGCTGGGCGCCAAGCTGCTGGCGGTCCTGGTCGTGGCCGAAAGCTCGCTGCTGGTGGCGTTCGCGATCCACGAGTTCGTGACCGGCGGAGGTCCACAGGGACTGAATCTCGCGGACAGTTTCGCGCCTTCCGCGTTCTTCGCCGGTGCGCCGGGAGTGGCACTGACCTTCGCCATCGCCTCGATGATCGGTTTCGAGTCCGCGGCCATCTACTCGGAGGAGGCCAAGGATCCCGCCCGCACCGTACCGAGGGCGACCTATCTGTCCGTCGTCGTGATCTCGGTGTTCTTCAGCTTCGTCTCCTGGATGGTGGTCAGTCACCACGGCGCGGACAACGTGGCGGGCGCGGCCCGCGCCGCTCTGCAGAACGGCGAATCCACGGCGGTGGTACTGGCGCCCGTGACCGACACCCTCGGCCCATGGGCCACCGACACGATGGCCGTCCTGCTGGCCTCCTCACTGCTCGCGGGCATACTCGCCTTCCACAACGCCATCAACCGCTACCTCCACTCGCTCGGCGGCACGGGGGTCCTGTCCACCCGGCTGTCGCACACCAACCGTCACGGGGCGCCCCACATCGCCGGCCTGGTGCAGACCGCGCTCGCCTTCTGCATGGTCGTGCCGTTCGCCCTGGCCGGGGCGGACCCGGTGGTGACACTGCTCACCTGGGGTGGGGGAGTGGCTGTGCTGTCGCTGCTGGTGCTGTACATCCTCATGTCGCTCTCCATCGTGGTCTTCTTCCGGCGGACTCGCCTGGACACCCGCCCGTGGCACACGCTGATCGCGCCGAGCGTCTCGGTTCTGCTTCTGCTCGGCGTCATGGTCATGGCGATCGCCAACTTCTCCACCCTGATCAGCGCTTCCGGCGACACCGCCCTGCTCCTGGAGCTCGGTGTCCTGCTGGTGTTCGTCTGGGGGCTCGTTCTGGGCGTCGTACGGCGCGGCCAGGACGGCACCGGTCGTCCGACCGCCGACCAGGAGACGGAGTCGGTGCCCGAGGCGTCCTCCGCCCTGTGACCCGGCTACGCACAGGAGGGGTGGTCTCGATGAGACCACCCCTCCTCGCGTTGTCCCGGGGCGCAGGCTGTGCCCCCTCACGCTCACCCCGTCGTGCCGGAACCGCCTTCCCGGGCGGCGACCGTCGGCTCGATGCCGGTGGCACCGACGGTCTCCCGCCAGGCCTCAAGCCCGGCCTGGAACGCGACGATTCCCGCCTCCGGGAGGGCGATCTCGATCGCCTCCAGGATCTCCTGCGGAGTGACCCCGAGGTCCAGGGCCACCCGGATGCGGCTCTGGATGTGTCCCTTGTCGGCCCTCATCACGGTGAGGCTGAGGATGAACAACAGCTCCTTGGTGCGGCGATCCAGGGTACGGGGCCTCAGATAGGCCGCTTCGACCAGGCCGTTCGTCGCCTGCAGGACATCGAAGTCGTGCTGCGCCATGACCTTGTGATAGTCGAGGACGTACCCGCGGTCGTGGGCCATGGCGTCGATGTACTCCTGCGCGGCCTTCGGGGGAACTTCGTCGGCCGTCATCCTCGGTCTCCCTCGTGCAGGGCGGTACGGATGTCGTGCGTGGCGGGTACCAGGAGGCGGTTGGTCTGGCGCACGAGCAGCTCACGCACGTGGCCCCGGAAGGACGCGAACTCGTCGTCGTCCGCCAGCTCGGCACGCCTCTTGGCACGGTCTTCCAGACTCTCGAAACCCCAGAAGTACACCAGTGTGTTGAGTTCGCCGACCTCGGTGGTGCAGCAGCCGAGCAGGTTGCCGAGAATCCGTACCTGGGGCTCGCGGCCGTACTGCTCCCACAGCCGGACGTAGCGCGCCGTCGCGCCCGGTCTGAGGAGGTAGTCGCGTTGCTCGATGATCACGACGCCTCTCCCTCCGTGACGGGCATCGAGCGCCAGGCGTCCTTGAACTCCGTGGACCGCGACGGCGAGAGAAGTCGTTCGAAGGCGTGGGTCACCGTCGCCAGGTCTCGGGGCTCGGTCAGGGACGCGAGATACCGGTCGGGGCGGACGACGGCGACGCTGCCCCGGTGCAGGGCGAACCAGTCCCGCAGGACGCCGTCGACGTCCTCCACCGTCACCGAGTCCGTCGTCGACGTGCGCCGCTCGGTACGGGACCGGCCGGAGCGGGATTCGACGACGGTGATGTAGCGCGTGCCGATGCGGTCCCAGAAGGCACGGCTGTCGGGATCCAGATGGACGAGCGGATCAGTGCCGTAGCCGATGAGGGCGAACCACTCGCCGAGTGTCTCGTCGAGCGGCAGCACCCGCCCGTCGGCGGTCTCGACTCTCGGCTGGATGAGCATCCTGCCCACCGGTGAGCTCTTCCGCGTCGGCCGCCCGCGGTGCAGCATGATGCCCTCGGTGTACCGGGGGACGGGCTTGAACCTCATGTGCACCAGCCAGTTGCGGACCGGGGGTGCCACGGTGAGTCCGCGCACCAGGGTGTCGCGCGCGCGGGCCACCCTGAGGCTCGTCGGGGAGAGGAACCGGCCGATGGCGTCCGACAGCTTCACCATCGCCTGGGCGTGTTCGCGCCGCTCGGTGTCGTAGGTGGCGAGGATCCTCGGATGGGCGCGCCCGGTGACGACGGCCGCCAGCTTCCAGGCGACATTGGTCGCGTCCCGTATGCCGGTGTTCATGCCCTGCCCGGCCCAGGGGGGCATGAGGTGGGCGGCGTCGCCCACGAGGCAGATCCGGCCGTCCACGAAGCGGTCGGCCACACGCGAGTGATGCGTGTAGACGCGGGCCCGGATGATGTTGAGTGCCGTGGGATCGGGCACGTGCCCGGCGAGGAGTTCGTGTACCTTCTCGGGCCGGAGCATGGCCTCGGCGTCCTCGCCGGGGAAGAGCATGAACTCCCAGCGGCGGTAGTTGTAGGGCAGGTCCAGGCAGACGTACGGGCGCTTCGGGTCGCCGTGCAGCCCTGTGTACGGGGCGTCGAGCGGATCGTTGTCGCACTCGATGACCACCCACTTGCGCGGGTGGGTGTCTCCGCTCAAGGGGATGCCGAGTTGCTCACGCACGGTGCTGCGGCCACCGTCGGCGGCGACCACGTAATCGGCGTGCACCAGGACGCGTTGGCCCTGGGGGTCGACGACGTGCAGCCGTGCCTCGGTTCCGTCCTGCTCCAGACGTACCAGTTCGTGTCCCAGCAGGGGCTGCACGTGGGGATAGCGTGCGAGGCCGGCGCGCAGGGTGTGCTCGGCGAGCTGCTGCATGAAGATGTTGCGCCGGGGCCAGCCGAACTCCTTGGTGTCCGGCCGTATGTCGGCGAGACAGTGGCCGTTCGCGGCGAACATCTTCAGCGGGACGTTCTGGATCATGTCGGCGAGCATCTCGTCGGCGAGGCCGATGCCCTGGAAGCTGCGCAGGCACTCGTCGTCCATGCCGACCGCGCGCGGGTAGTCGATGATCTCCTCGCTGCGGTCGATCAGCAGGGTGCGCACTCCGTAGAGGCCGAGGTAGTTGGCGACCGTCACACCGACGGGCCCCGCGCCGACCACGGCCACCTGGGTGTGGTGTTCGACGGGTTCGGTCATCGGGCGGCCTCCGCGCTGCTGAGGAATCTGGTGAAGTGGTGAAGGAAGGGTTCCGGGGCGTCGTCGTGCACGTAGTGGCCTGCTCCAGGGATCTCCACCGTGTTGATGCGTGGGTTGAGCCGTGCCATCGCGGCCGCGGTGGCGGCCGAGAGGAAGTCCGACTGCCCGCCCCGGACGACCAGGGTCGGGCACCGAAGGGACTCGACGTACGGCCACAAATCCACCTGCCGGGCCGGATCCGGGTCGAGACGGGCCGCCGCGATGCCCGCCAGGTCGAACTTCCAGCGCCACCGTCCCTCGTCGTCGGGAGTGAGGGTGTGCCGCATCCTGGAGTCCAGGGCGTCCTCGGAGATGTTCGGGCGGATGCCGCGCCAGTACGCGCGGGCCGTCTCCCGAGAGGGGAAGTCCCGTGGTGTGCCCGCCACTTCGCGCTTGATGCGCTCGGCTCCCTCACCCGACTGCGACGAGCCGGGCCCGATGTCCTCGACGACCGCCGCGCCGACCCGCTCGGGGTGACGCGCGGCGTACACGTACGTGGTGGTGCCGCCCATGGAATGACCCAGCAGTACGAACCGGTCCAGGCCGAGGCGGTCGGTGAACTCCTCCAGATCGGCGACGTAGGACTCCGTGTGGTACTCGCCCTTCGGATCCCAGTCGCTGTCGCCCCGCCCCCGTGCGTCCGGGGCCAGGACACGGTAGCGGTCCGCGAGCCGCTCGGCGAGCGGCTCGAACGTCCGGGCGTAGCTGCGCAGGCCGTGCAGCATGACGATCGGGGGCCGGCCCTCGTCGCCCCACTCGACGTAGTGGGTGCGCAGCCCGTTGAGCGTGAGGAAGCGGTCCCGCCCGACCGGGGTGGTGTCGGTGGCCATCTCAGTGCAGCCCGTCCTGGCCCTGGACCTCGTCGGCGCGGATACCGCCCAGCCGGGCGTGCAGCCGGCCGCGCGTGGCGAACGCGAACACCACCACGACCTCGTCGGGGTTCGGGGCGTCGGAGAAGCTCACCGTGATGGTGTCGTAGTGCGAACGGACGTAGAGGGCGTCCTTGTGGGCCAGCGGAACGTCGAGGACGGTACCGGGTCCGCCCCGCTTGCCGGTCGAGGGCACCCAGGACTTCCCGCCGCCGACCGCCGCGCGCACCGGGTCCGCGAAGACGGCGGTGAGGAAGGCGTTGCCGTGTTCGTACTCGCCGGCCGTGCCGACCAGGCATGCCTTTCCGTAGCTCTGGATCGCGAGGCCGCCGGCCGCCTCCTGGATCCGCCGACCGAACTCCTCGCCCAGCTTGGGCGAGTCGGCGACGATGTCGCCGAGGTCCTGGCTGAACCGTCCGGCGTAGGGATTGTGGATCGCCGCCGCGATGACGATCTTGCGTACGGGCTCGCCGTCCGCGAGGGCGCCTGTCTCGTTGGCGAGGGTGTCCTCGATCTGGGTGAACCACTTGCGGATGTGGTAACCGGCGAAGTTGGGCTGGGGCATGGGTGTTTCCTCATGGAGTGGAAGGGGACGCGATACGGGCGAGGCGGGGTCCCGGAAGAGGCGGGGCGGACACGGGCGGCAGCGCTAGCCGCGGAGCGGTTCGATGTCCACCGGTTCGCTGGGGGCGCCGTAGAGGCCGAGGATGCGCTTGCCCTCCTCGTCGTCGGTGACCGTCTCGTGGAAGAACTCGAAGCGGTTGCCGTCCGGATCCGTGAAGTAGAGGCCGAATCCGATCTTGTGATCGGTGGTCTTGACCACGGGCACGTCCTTGGCCAGGAGCATGCCGTACAGCCGCCGCCACTCGTCGAGGTCGCCCTCCACCTCCAGCCCGTAGTGCTGCAGGCCGACGCCTCCGGTGTCGGCTCCCTCCTCGGCGCGGATCAGGGCGATGTCGTGGTGCTTCTTGCCGAAGGACAGGAACACCCACTGCGGGCCGCGTGCGGTGACCTCCATGCCGAGCACATCCTCGTACCACTTGGCCGAGGCCTCGGGGTCGCGGACGAACAGCGACAGATGGGTGCGGCGCACCCGCGGTTTCACCGTGTCCCGCGGATCGGCGGGGATCGGCGTGGGCTCCTCGTGCCGGGCGAGTACGCGCTCGTCGGGCTCCATGGTCAGTGTCCTTCCGGGGCGGGTGCTACTGCGGGGGTCCAGGTCACGTCGGTTATCTCGCTGAACTCGCGCCACTCCTTGCGCCAGGTGCGCCCGGCGTCGGTGGAGCGCAGGAGATGGCCGTACTTCGTTCCGGCGAAGACCAGTTCCGGATCGGCGGCGTGGGTGCCGAAGGCCCAGACGGTCGAGTTGGCCGGCGTGTCCAGGGCGGTGTCCTGCCAGCTGTGCCCCAGGTCCTCGGAGCGCAGGATCCTGGTGGTGGTGCCGGGAGTGCCGTCGCCGATGCCGAGCAGCAGGTCGTTGGTGCCGGGGAGCTGCTTGACCAGGCGGGTGTAGTAGATACCGAAGGTCTTGCGGGAGTCGGTGCGGGTCCAGGTCGCGCCGTCGTCCTGGCTGACGAAGAGCGCGTTGACGACGGCGACGACGATCGTCTTCGGCGGCCCCTCCAGGACGACTACGCAGTGGATGTCGGAGTTGGTGACGCCCTGGGGCAGAGTGGCGGGTGTGCCGTCGATCCGCTCCCAGGTGTCGCCCCGGTCACCGCTGCGCCACAGGCCGCCCTCCTCGATGCCGAACCACATGTTCTTGGGTTCGTAGCGGTCGACGACGCAGGTCAGGATCCTGGGACGGTTGACGCCCGCGCAGAATTCCGGGATTTCCGGGGGCAGTTGCTCCCAGGTCGCGCCGCCGTCGGTGGTGCGGAACATGGCGGCCCGGGCCGGGGCGCCGGTTCCGGCGAGCATGGTGTCCGGGTTGGTGGGGTCGATGGCCAGCGACCAGATGGTCCGGTCGTTCATGGGGGAGTCGACGCGTTGCCAGGTGACGCCGGCGTCGGAGCTGCGCACGAGTCCCGCGTCGGCGCCGGCGAAGACGACGTCGGGTTGTTCGGGGTGTACGGCCAGGCAGCGGACGACGGCGTCGAACTCCAGGGCCTGCCCGAGCCCGAGACGGGACCACGTGGCGCCGTCGTCGGAGGATCGCAGGACGCCCTGGCCCGCGGTGGCGACCAGGATGGTGCCTTCCATGTCGTGGGTTTCCTTTCGGAACTGCGGAACGAACGGGTGGGGTGAGGGGGTGGTGGTCGTGGGCTAGAGGAAGATGCCGCGTGTGAGACCGCCGTCGATGCCCAGGGACTCACCGGTGATCGCGGCGGCCCTGGGGGAGGCGAGGAAGCACACGGTCTGGGCGATCTCGTCCGCCTCCAGAACCCGGCGGATCGGTGTGCGGGCGACGAAGTCCGCCTCGACCTCGGCCGCGGTGATGCCGCGCTTGGCGGCCTCCTTCTCGTAGAGCTCGTGGATGTGCTCGGTCTCCACCACACCGGGATGCAGGGTGTTGACGGTGATGCCGGACGGGCCGAGCTGGTCGGAAAGGGCCTTCGTCAGATGGACGATCGCGAGGTTGCGCATGCCGGAGAGCGCGTGGCTGGAACGGCCGGTCAGTCCGCCGATGTTGACGATGCGGCCATAACCGCCCGCCTTCATGTGTGGGGTGACGGCCTGCGCGCAGCGGAAGTAGCCGACGACCTTGGTGTTGATGTCGGCCAGCAGCAGCTCGGGGTCGGCTTCCTCGACCGAGTTGCGCACCAGCCCGGAAGGGGCGGCCGCGCCATTGACGAGGATGTCGATCCGCCCGAGGTCGTCGGCCGCGCGTCGCACCATGGCGCGCACGGATTCCGTGTCGTTGGTGTCCGAGGCGTAAGGGACGACCCGGCCGCCGGTCTCCGCCTCGAGTTCCTTCGCGGTGCGTTCCAGCAGGGGCAGCCGACGGGCGGTGATGACGACGGTCGCGCCCTCGGCGGCGAGTGCGAGGGCGGTGGCTTTGCCGATGCCCAGGCTGCCGCCGGTGACGATGGCGGTCCTGCCGCCCAGTTCCAGGTCCATGCGTGTCTCCCACAGAGGCGATTGGCGATAAGGGGCTTCAGCAACAAGGTGTTTCGGCGACAAGAGCCCTCGGATGTCAGCTGAGGTTGACCCAGACGCTCTTGACCTCGGTGTAGTGGTCGAGCACGGTCCGGCCCATCTCCCGGCCCCAGCCGGACTGCTTGAATCCGCCGAAGGGCGACGCGGGATCCGTGAGGTTGTAGCAGTTGATCCACACCGTGCCCGCCTGCAGTTCGTCGGCGATGCGGTGGGCGTGGCCCAGGTCGGAGGTCCAGATGCCGGCCGAGAGCCCGAAGGGGGAGTCATTGGCCCGCTCGACCAGATCGTCCACGTCGTCCCAGCTCATCGCCGCCAGCACGGGACCGAAGATCTCTTCCTGGACGATGCGCAGGCCGTCGTCGGGCGCCACGAACACCGTCGGCTGGACGAAATAGCCGCCGTCGTACGCCGCGTCGAGGTCGGGCCGCCCCCCGCCCGCCGCCAGCCGGGCGCCCTGCTCCCGGCCTGCGGCGATGTATCCGCTGACCCTCTCGTGGTGTCTCGCGGAGACCAGCGGCCCCATCTCGGTGGCTGGGTCGCTGCCGGGCCCCACGACGATGCCGCGGGCGCGCTCCGCGACGGCGTCCAGCACGTCGTCGAAGATCTTGCGGTGCACGTACAGCCGGGAGCCGGCCGTGCAGACCTGGCCCTGGTTGAAGAAGACGGCCTGGGCGGCGGCCTCGGCGACGGCCTGCGGATCGGCGTCGGGAAGCACGATGTTCGGGGACTTGCCGCCGAGTTCGAGGGAGACCTTCTTCAGGTTCCCGGCGGCGGCGCGGACGATGGCGCGGCCCGTCTCGGTGGACCCGGTGAAAGCGATCTTGTCGACTCCGTCGTGCGCGGCGAGGGCGGCGCCCGCCGTGGCACCGCGCCCGGTGACGACGTTGACGACACCGTCCGGCACCCCCGCCTCCTGAAGCAGCTCGGCGAGCCGCAGCGTGGACAGCGGGGTCTCCTCGGCCGGCTTGAGGACGACCGTGCAGCCGGTGGCCAGCGCGGGAGCGAGCTTCCAACAGGCCATCGACACCGGGAAGTTCCACGGCACGATCAGACCGGCCACGCCGACCGGCTGCCGCGTGGTGTAGTTCAGCACCCGCAGCCCGCCGCGCGGCGAGACGGGGATCGTGCTGCCTTCCAGCTTGCTCGGCCAGCCCGCGAAGTAGCGGAACAGCTTCACACTGGTGCCCACGTCCACGGCCCGCGCCACCGAGACCGGCTTGCCGTTGTCGCGTGACTCCAGCAGAGCCAGTTCCTCGGCGTGCGCCTCGATGACGTCGGCGACACGGTTCAGCAGCGCGCCCCGGTCCAAGGGGCTCATCCGCCGCCAGCCGGGATCGTCGAAGGCGCGGCGTGCCGCGGCGACGGCCCGGTCGATGTCGGCGGCGTCGCCGTCGGGAACGGTGGTGAGCACGGCACCGGTGGCGGGGTCGACGCTCTCGAACGAGCGGCCGCTCAGGGCCCCGACCCAGTGGCCGTCGATGAACATGGTCCGCGGCTCGGCCAGGAAGCGACTGACCGCTTCCTCCGCGCCGGTGACCGGGTCTGCTGCGCTGTGCATGGCGGCTCCTCTCACAGGGCCATCTCGATGAGCTGAGGACCGCCGGCGGCGAGCGCGTGGCCGAGTTCGCGCCGAAGCGCCTCGCCCGTCTCCACCCGTGTGCCGGGCACGCCGTAGCCGCGGGCCAGCGCCGGCCAGTCGAAGGCCGGGCCGTCGAGGCTGGTGAGCGACGTCGCGTTGGGGCCCGGCCGGCTCTGTCCGTGCCGGCCGAGCTCGGTGCGCAGCACGTTGTAGGCGCGGTTGGAGGCGATGAGGGTGACGACGGACAGCTGCTCGCGGGCCATCGTCCACAGCGACTGGATGGTGTACTGCGCGCTTCCGTCGGACTGCAGGGCGACGACCTTGCGGCCGGGTGCGGCGATGGCGGCTCCGACGGCGGCGGGCAGGCCCTGGCCGATGGCTCCGCCGGTGTTGGTCAGTGTGGTGTGGCGGGCGGCGCGCGACGACGCGGTGAAGAAGGGGTAGCCGCAGGTGCCGCCCTCGACCGAGACGATGGCGTGTTCGGGCAGCATCGCCGAGACGATCCGGCCGACCGACTGCGGCGTCAGCGCTCCTTCCGGGAGCCCTTCGTCGTCCGCTCGGGGCTGTGCTGTCGGCTCGGGAGCCCCGAGCGTGTCCGCGAGGACTTCCAGAGCGAGTGCGCCGTCCTCTTCCGGAGTGCTCAGTACCTCCACGGTGCCCGGCGGAGTCAGCAGGCTGGGAATCCCCTCGTACCCGAAGTACGACACCGGTTCCAACGCGCCGGCCAGCACGACCAGTTGAGCCTTGGCGAGGGCCTCGACGGCCTTCTCCGGGAAATAGGGGAGCCGGTCGAGGTCCGGAAGGCCGCCACCGCGCTCGGCGGTGGCCGGGAAGGTCTCGCTGTACAGCACCGCCCCGGTGGCGGCGGCGATCCGGGCAGCCGCCCGTTGACCGCGCTCGTCGAGTGCCGCACCGCCCAGCAGGAGGACGGCGCGCTCCCCGGCGCGCAGCCGCTCGGCGATCGGGTCGATTACCTCCGCCGCTACTTCCCGCCTGAGCCGGGGGCCGGGCAACTCCACGTCCACGGGAGCCGTGAGCACCTGCTGCTGGAAGTCGGCGGGGGCGATGAGCGTGGCCCCGCAGCCGGGCGCGGTGGTGGCGGCCGCGATGGCGCGGGCGGTGAGCTGGGCGAGGCCCGCGCCGGAGGTCGCGGTGCCGACCCAGCCGGAGACAGGGCTCGCGAGGGAGACGATGTCCGAGGTCAGGGGAGCGTCATGAACGAGATGCCAACTGGCGTGATCTCCGATGACGTTGAAGACGGGGGAGTGGGCCCGTCGTGCGTTGTGCAGGTTCGCGATGCCGTTGGCGAAACCGGGGCCCAGGTGGAGCAGCGTCATCGCCGGCCGGCCGGCGATCCGGGCGTAGCCGTCGGCCGCTCCGGTGCAGACACCCTCGAAGAGCCCGAGCACCGCGCGGGTGCCGGGAACCGAGTCCAACGCGGCAACGAGGGGCATCTCCGTGGTCCCCGGATTGGCGAAGCAGACGTCGACTCCGGCGGCGAGCGAGGTCTCGATCAGGGCCTCGGCCCCTGTCAGGCCGCCGGATCGGTTCGCCTGCCAGACGGTGGTGGCGTGGGTCATGGAAATTCCTCCGTGCACTATGCGCACCGTCCGTGCGTATAGTGCACAGCATTGGCATGGGAGGACTCCGGCGTCAACCCCCGGGGCCAACAGACCCGTGCCATACGCTGAACGCGTGAGCGGAACTCGGAAGGTGGTAGGCGGCGTGCGGGCAGAGGCCGCGAACGACACGGGGAACGGAGCGGGTGGTGAGCGCGAGGGGAAGGCGAAGCGTCCCAGCCAGCCACCGTCGCAGACGCTCATCCGAGGACTTGCCGTCCTGCGAGCCGTCGCTCACCAGCCCCGTGGCCTGACGGTCGCCGAGATCGCTTCCAGGACAGGGCTCCACCGGACCGTCGTGCACCGCCTCGCGGGCACGCTGGCAGCGGAGGGATTCCTGGCGAAGAGCGCGGACGGCGCGTACGTCCCCGGGGGAGAACTGCACACGCTTGCGGGCACCTCGCGGCCCACCCTCGCGGAGTTCATCCAGCCACTGCTGCAACAGCTCGCGGACCGGTACGGCGGTACGGCGATCCTGTTCTTCCCGGAACCGGACTGTGTCGTCGCCGTGGCGACGGCCGTTCCCCAGGACGCCGACTACCACCTCGCCTACCGCAAAGGCTCTCGCCAGCCGCTGGACCGGGGGGCCGCACCGTGTGCGATCCGGGCCGGACGAGCGCCTGCTGACGACGACTCGGACGCCGTCCGTGAGGCTCGCCGCAGGGGCTGGGTCACCACTCATGGCGCGGTGGAACCGGGAGCCCACGCGGTCGCCGCTCCGCTGGCCCGCGACGGAGACGTACTGGACGCCTGCGTCATGTTCGTCTCGCACCGGCAAGACCGCGTCGACGAGGCCACGCCGGAAGTGGTCGCCGCCGCGCGAGCAGCCCGAGCGTTCCTGCTGGGCCCGCGCTAGAGCCGCCCATCCCGCATTCCTCCCCGGTCAACCGCCGCCCCCGCCGAAGGACTTCGGCGGGGGCGGCCGTATTTGTGTACGCCGGGCCTTGACACCCGCCACAAGCCACAACACGATGTGCTCTCAACAAACGTACACCATGTACGAATATCGCACAGTGGTGAACTGGAGGCTGATCGGGATGACAAGCCCTGATCGCACCAACCTGGCCCACGGCCGCCTGTCCCTGATCGGCGTCCTCACTCAATCACTCGGCTTCATGGGACCGGTCTTCTCGGTCGCGGCCCTCCTGCCCCTGGTCGTCGGTCTGTCGGCCACGGGACGCGGTGCCGGCGTCGCCACGCCGGTCGCGATCATCATCGCGGGCATCGGCATGTGCGGCGTGGGATGGATCATCGCCCAGTACGCCAAGCGCATCCATCTGTGCGGCTCTCTCTACGAATATGTGAGTGACGCCGCCGGACCGCGCATCGGCGTGATCGCCGGATGGCTCTACTACGGAGCCATGATGGTTATGGGAGCCTCGACATTCCTAGTCCTCGGCGGATTCACGCAGGCATGGCTCAAGACCGCGATGTCCGTGGACGTGCCCTGGTGGCCGCTGTCCCTGGGATACGCCGCCGTCGCCACCACGATTCTCGTGGTGGGCGTTCACGTCTCGATCCGGGCGCAACTCATCCTCGCCCTGGGCGCCATGGTCGTTGTCCTCGCCTTCTCGCTGTTCATCATCTTCCGCGGCGGCCAGAACGGCGCAAGCTGGTCCGTCGAACCCTTCAATCCTTTCGCCGTCGGGAGTCTGAATCTTCTCTTCGGCGTTCTGTACGGCATCAACATGTTCATCGGGTTCGAGTCGGCGGCCAATCTCGCTGAGGAGACCTCGGACCCCAAGCGCCATGTGCCGCGGGCGGTCATGCTGTCGCTGGGCATCGTCGGGGTCTATTACGTGGTGGTGGCCTACGCGCAGGTCATGGGTTTCGGCCTCGACGCGGAGGCATGGAAGAACAGTGTCTTCCCGCTGGAAACGCTCTCGTACGGTGGGGAGTTCGGGTCTGCCGCGTTCGGAAACTTCCTGGCGGTCCTGATCATTCTCGACATCCTCGCGGTGGCAATCGGAGTCGGCGTCGCATCGACTCGAGGAATGCTCTCGATGGCCCGCAGTGGCCGACTGCCGTCGAAGCTGGCGGTTCTGCACCACCGGTTCCTTACTCCTGTATGGGGCGCCGTACTGATGGGCGCTGTTTCGTGTGTCGCCATCATCGGTGTGCGCGTGGGGGGCGACCGGATGTTCGGCCAGGGGGCCGGTCAGCCGCAATGGTCGTCGGCGTTCGGCCGGATGGCCGGCTTTGGCGGAACAGGCATGGCGATCATGTACCTCGTCGTCGGTGCCGCGGGGGTGAAGGGCCTCTGGAACCATGTCAGCCGAACCAAACTGCTCATCGCGGGAAGCGCCGGTGTAGCAGTGGCGGCCGGCGGGGTGTTCGGCGCCGTCTACCAGGCGCAGAGCCCTCTCGATACCGTCCCCTGGGCCTTGCTCCTCTGGGGGGCACTCGGCGTGGCGTGGTCGTTCGTCGTACATCGACGATCAACCCGGCGGGAGGGCGTCGCCGACGAGCCCGTGCGCCCTCCCGGAGAGTTGACCGGACGGTGAGACCACCCGGATCTCCGCTCTTTCGTGTCTTCCGCAGCACTCCCCACAACCAGCAGGAGGAATGGCAGTGACCACCGCCACCGCGCACCCGTACGATCCGCTGAGCGCCAAGGAGATGGAGCGGGCCGTCGGCGTGGTGCGTGCCGCTCAGGCTCGGCGACAGGCGATCAGATTCCCGCTGATACGTCTGGACCTTCCGGACAAGGAGCAGGTGCGGGCGTACGACCCCTCGAGCCCGATCCCCCGCGTGGCCTTCCTCGTCGTGTACGACCCTGAGGCCAGTGCCATGTTCGAGGCCCGGGTCGATCTCACCGACGACAGTCTGGTCTCCTTCAAGCACCTCCCGGGCCTGCAGCCGCCGATCATGATCGAGGAGCTGATGGCGCTCGACGAGATCGTGAAGGGCGACCCGGCCGCGGTGGAGGCCCTGGCACGGCACGGAGTCGACGACCTTTCCCAGGTGCAGTTCGACCCCTGGTCGACCGGCACCCTGCCGATCGAGGGGGTGGACGCGCGACGACGCGTGATCCGCGCGAGCGCGTACATCCGGCACTTCACCGCGGACAACGGCTACGCCAGGCCCGTCGGAAACCTCGTCTTCGTCATCGACTGCGACGCCCGTTCGGTAGCGGCCATCCAGGAGGGGGATCCGCTGCCGCTTCCGCCGGAGAGCGGCAACTACGACCCGCAGAGCGTGGGACCGCTGCGCGACGACCTCCGCCCCATCGAGATCACCCAGCCCGAAGGACCCTCCTTCACGGTGTCCGGCAACGTGATCGAGTGGCAGCGATGGCGACTTCACGCCCACATCGACGTGGTGGAGGGCCTCGTCATCAGTGATGTCTCCTACCAGGACGGGGAGCGGCGGCGCCCGATCGTGCACCGGGCCGGCATCAGCGAGATGGTGGTGCCCTACGGCGACACCAGCGACGACTTCTACTTCCGGAACGTCTTCGACGCGGGCGAGTACAGCCTGGGCAAGACCGTGGGTTCGCTCAGTCTCGGATGCGACTGCCTCGGGGAGATCCGGTACCTCGACGCGGTGCTCGCCGACGAGTCGGGCACCCCGCACACCGTCACCAACGCCATCTGTCTGCATGAGGAGGACTACGGAATCCTCTGGAAGCACTGGGACTTCCGCTACGTCCAGCAGGCGGAGGTCAGGCGTTCCCGGCGGCTCGTCGTGTCGTCGATCCACACGATCGGCAACTACGAGTACGGCTTCTTCTGGTACTTCTACCTCGACGGAACGATCCAGTTCGAAGCCAAGCTCACCGGCATCGTCCAGACGCGGGCCGTGGCCCCCGGCGAGAAACCCGCCTACGGAACGCTCGTGGCGCCCCAGTTGGACGCGCCGAACCACCAGCACCTGTTCAACATGCGACTGGACATGGAGGTCGACGGGCCGCGCAACACGGTCGTGGAGGTCGACGCGGTGGGCCTTCCGATGGGGCCGGACAACCCGTACGGAAACGCGATCGTCGCCCGCCGCACGGAGATCACCAACGAACGCGACGGCCGCCGGATGTGCGACCCGCTCACCGCGCGCACCTGGAAGATCACCAATCCCGGGGTGCGCAACCGCTTCGGCGAGCCCGTCGCCTACAAGCTGGTCCCGTTCGTCGGCCCGACCCTGCTGGCCGCGCCCGAGAGCGACCTGGCGCGACGGGCCGAGTTCGCGCGGGCGCATCTGTGGGTGACCCGGTACAGCCGGGACGAACAGCACGCGGCCGGCGACTACCCGAACCAGCACCCCGGGGACGGGATCGGCCGGTGGATCGAGCAGGAACGCGATCTGGCCGACACGGACGTGGTGCTCTGGCACACCTTCGGCACCTCGCATCTGCCACGCCCGGAGGACTGGCCCATCATGCCGTGTGAGTACGTCGGGTTCGCGCTGAAGCCGGTCGGGTTCTTCGACCGCAACCCCTCACTGGACGTACCGCCCCCGCCGGGGCACGGGGTGAAGCACTGTCACGCCGTACCACAGCAGGGTGAGCGGGCCGAAGAGTGACGAGTCCCGGGCCCGTACCCGTGCGCCGGACGGGTACGGGCATGTGGCCGCCCGTACCGGGTTCAGTGCACCGGCGAGCGCTAGCTGTATTGCCCTGAGAGGTTGGGGACGCGGCTGGCGGGTGGTTGGCCTTTCAGAGCGGTGTGTCCGCGGTGGTGATTGTCGGCAAGGCGTTCCCCGCCGTGTCCACGGCGCCGGTAACGCTCGCGGCTTGACTTCTTAGCAAGCTCGGATGTCTGTGGATCGAGCTCGGGGAGCACGCGAAGGGCGTACCTTCCCGAGTGATCGACTGATGGTCATCGAGTAGGCCGGTGTTCGCAGCACCGGTCGGGAAGGCACGCCCGTGCTCAGCGTAGTCAACGACGACGGCACCACGCCGAACGGCTCCCTGATCGACGAGATCGTCCGCGAGGGCGCCAGGAGGATGCTCGCAGCCGCGCTGGAGGCCGAAGTCAACGCCTACATAGCCGAGTTGGAGCAGGAGCGGGATGAGACGGGCCGGCGCCTGGTCGTCCGCAACGGCTACCACAAGCCGCGGAGGGTCACCACCGCGGCCGGGGTGGTCGAGGTGAAGGCGCCGCGAGTGAATGACAAGCGCGTCGATGCCGAGACCGGCGAACGCAAGCGGTTCTCCTCTGCGATCCTGCCGCCGTGGTGCCGCAAGTCGCCGAAGATCAGCGAGGTGCTGCCGCTGCTCTACCTGCACGGCCTGTCCTCGGGTGACTTCGTGCCCGCGCTGGAGCAGTTCCTCGGCAGCTCGGCCGGGCTGTCCCCGGCAACCATCACCCGGCTGACCCAGCAGTGGCAGGCCGACCACGCCGCCTTCATGGACCGCGACCTTGCGGAGGTCGACTACGTGTACGTGTGGGCCGACGGCATCCACCTCAACGTCCGCCTGGAAGAGGCCAAAGCCTGCGTCCTGGTCCTCATCGGCGTGCGCGCCGACGGCTCCAAGGAACTGGTCGCCCTCAAGGACGGCTACCGAGAGTCCGCCGAGTCATGGGGCGACCTGATGCGCGACTGCGCCCGCCGGGGCATGCGCGCCCCTGTCCTCGCAGTCGGCGACGGCGCCTTGGGCTTCTGGAAGGCCCTGGCCGAGGTGTTCCCCGAAACCCGCGAGCAAAGGTGCTGGGTTCATAAAACGGCCAATGTCCTGGACGCCATGCCGAAGTCTGCGCAGCCGGGCGCGAAGAAGGCCATCCAGGACATCACAGGCGCCGAGGACCGCGACCGCGCCGAGGCAGCGATCAAAACGTTCGCCAAGCTCTATGGCGCGAAGTTCCCCAAGGCCGTCAAGAAGATCACCGATGACCAGGAGCGACTGCTGGCTTTCTACGACTTCCCGGCCGAGCACTGGATCCAACTGCGGACTACGAACCCCATCGAGTCCACGTTCTCCACCGTCCGACTGCGGACCAAGGTCATCCGCGGCGCCGGCTCCCGCACCGCCGCCCTCGCCATGGTCTTCAAGCTCGTCGAGTCCGCCCAGGTTCGCTGGCGGGCCGTGAACGCACCCCACCTCGTCGCCCTCGTCCGGGCCGGGGCCCGCTTCGAACGCGCCGAGGCGGTCGCCGCATGAGCCGGCCGTCGCACGGCACGCTGCATCACGTCGAGCTGTGGGTGCCGGACCTGCATTGCGCGCTCGCCTCGCTCGGCTGGCTGCTGGAGGCGCTGGGTTACGCCTTCTTCCAGAGCTGGGACGGCGGCCGCAGCTGGCAGCTCGGGCCGACCTACCTGGTCATCGAGCAGTCGCCGGCCCTCACCGCCGAAAGGCACGACCGCTGCCGCCCGGGACTGAACCACCTGGCCTTCCACGTCGAAGACGCCACCACGGTCGAGAGACTGGCGGCCGGCGCCACCCAACACGGCTGGCACCTGATGTTCCCCGAGCGGCATCCCTATGCCGGCGGCGGACAGCACTACGCCGCCTACCAATGGAGAACGACGACGGCTTCGAAGTCGAACTCGTCGCGATCAACTCACCCGAACAAAACTGAGATCAACCGATCCACAAGTCTTGACGATTACTCTGGATGGCCGGGCGCGTGACTCTGGGGCCGCCGAGGCTGTTTGGACCGAGGGCCTGAATCAACGGTCGGCCCCTCACAGGTTGCAACCTTTTTGAGCAGTGACCTCTTCGTCCCGAAGCAACTTGTGTGGGCGCCTGACCTTGGGCCGGTGTGCCTCTCACCTGCTGCGGTGGTCCACAGGTGTGCGTACTTGTCCGTCGTTGTTCTTCTGCGTTGTCACGCAGTTGGGCACTCATCCTGTACGCCCGGCACTGGCGCACTGGACGGTCCATACGTGGGCACGGCCTGCTGCTCAGCTGCCCTCAGCGTTGATCACACAGAACAGGTTGCCTTCGGTATCGGCGAGCACCACGAAGTTGGCGCCATCTGGGTAGCTCCAATCGACCCGCTTGGCGCCAAGCGAGACGAGTCGCTCGACTTCGGCCCGCTGCTCCTCTGCATCGACCGCCCATAGTTCGATGTGTGTTCTGTCCTCCTCGTCCAGCCACAGGAGTGGGCCATCGCCGCTTGAGGGCATCAGAACCGCGTCATGACCGTTGCGAGGCACGTAACCGAGCGCCCGGCTCCAGAACTCTGATGCACGGCGGATGTCAGACACGTTCATCACGATCGATCCGATGTTCGCCATCGCCGTAGCATCGCATCCGGTCCGCCGGAAGTCAGCCATCGAGAGGTCGGCGGAGCGACTTTGGCCTTGAGCTGCTTTGGCGCGAGTGATCATGGCCCCGTAAGCTTCCGGCGCGTCGGGCAGTCTGTGGACCTGCCCGTTAAAGCACGACGTTGGGGCCATGATCGGGATCCCGGCCGGACGCTTGCACGAAAGTACCTGTTGTCGGGCATCGCACGGTGCGGGCTCTGTCACACCAAGATCCGAGGGCAGGTCAACCAGAAGTGGAAGCCCGGCTCCAAGGCCGCCAAGTTCACCTACCAATGCTCCGTGACGAACGGAGGGTGCGGCAAGGTCGGGCGCGTCGGTGACCCCGTCGACGAGTTCATCATCAGCCTCGTCCTTGCCGAGCAGCGGGAGAGAGCTGCCGTCAGTGCTGTTGCCCCGGCCGAACAGTGGCCGAGAGCAGCAGAGCTGGCCGCCGTCGAGGCCGATCTCGCTGAGCTGACGCAGGCCGCGAAGGCTCAGAAGATCACCGTCTCGACTCTGCTCATGCTCCTGCCGGATCTTGAGCGGCGTCGGGATGAGCTCAAGCTGGAGCGTGGGCGATTCAACAAGGAACGGCAGCAGGCCGAGTCTCTGACCGCCGACATCGGCGAGGATTTTCGGTCGCTGCCCATCGAGCGTCAGCAAGCGTTGATCCTGCACAGCCTGTCGGCCGTACTGATTCATCCCGCTGGGCGGGGGAGGCGCAAGTTCGATCCGAGTCTCATCGAACCCGTGTGGCGCTGACCTCGCTGCGCTGTCCGCAGGAAAGGCCCGGCCCTTGTGCCGGGCCTTCTCGCTGTTCCCGACTTCTTTGGGGCTTACGCGTAAATAGCAGCAGGTCAGAGCGTTGCGATCGTCGTGCAGGCTGCTCGATTTGTGGGGACGGTGGGGTCAGGAAGGCTTGACCGCCAAGACCGGGGTGACGGTCACCTTGTTGTCGCACTCGGCCCACCACCCGTCGTTCAGGGCGACCTGGTGCTTCCCGGAGCGCGGCAGCCCGATGACCATCGTCGGAAACGCCTTCGGGGTCTTGCCCGAGACGCAGTAGCCGTCGCCCTCCCCCTGGACCTGGACGAAGGTCAGCTTCACCCACGCCTTGCCGTGCGGCCGGACCGTCACGGTGGCCGCCCTGCCGGTGGTGGTGATCTTGAGCGGGGTGTTGTGGGTGGGGGAGCCGTTGCCGGCGCCCGCGACCGTCGTCGGATGGCCCTTCAGGACGCACGTCCTCTTGGAGACGTTGGTGAACTGCACGACCGCCGCCCCGGTCCCGGTCCCGACGGGTGGGTGGGCGGCCTGACGGGCGCTGACCTGGAGGGCGGAGGCCGGGCAGGCGGGCGGCGGGGTGGAGGTGGTGGTGCTCGCCGCCATGGCAGTGCCGGGCAGGATGCCGGTCACCGCCGCCGCGACGGCCGTGACCGCCGTCGTCGCCAGAGCCGCCCTGCGAATGCCGTTGCTGTGCCGCATGTTGTCGTCCCCCTGAGTCGTCTCGTCCGCGGGTTTCGGTCGTCGGTTGTTGCCCCGCGGTAGCGTGGTCGTGGTACGTGAGTGCAGACAGGGCGGGAGAGCGCCAGGGTTCCGTGCGGCGACTACTTGTGACGGAACGGTGACGACAGGCTGCACCCGTGCAGATGGCCGTCAGGGCAGACAGAAGCACCTCCAGCGCGCCACGGGTTTTACCATGCCCCCGGCGCGCACCGAAGGTGCGCTGAGTCGCTGACCTGAGGTTATTCACCGCTGGCGACGACCCTCATAAGGCCAACGATCCCTGGTCCGTCGAATCGCCGGTCGTCAAGAGGGCCGGGCAGGTTCTCGATGCCTGAGAGACCTGTCGTTGTGTGAGTACGTGAGGAGGGGCTCCCGGCGTCGTACCGCCGGGAGCCCCTCACTCGTAGACGTGCGTTCCTGTTAGAACGTGCCCAGCTTGATCAGTGACAGGATCGCGATCAGCTGGATCGCCGACGCGCCCAGGGCCTTCGGCCACGGCAGGTCGTGGGACTTGGAGACCATCAGGGTCAGCAGGGCGCCCGCGGCGACCCAGGTGGCCCAGCCGAGGATCTGGACGAAGGGGGCGTCGCCGCCCGCGAACATCGCGACGACCAGGCGGGGCGCGTCCGTGATGGCCATGATCAGCATGGAGAGGCCGACCGTGGGCTGCCAGGCGCCGACGCCGCCGAGCTGGCGGGCCAGGGTGTGGGTGACCACGCCCAGGATGAAGGTGCTCACCACCATGGTCACGGCCGTGACCAGGACGATCGGTACGGCGTTGGAGAGCGTCGCGTTGATCGCGTCCTCGCGGGCCGTGTCGAAGCCGAAGACCGCGAGCAGGCCGTACAGGAACATCACGATGAGGGCGGGGCCCCACACCGCGTAGTCGCGCATCGCCAGGAAGGTCTGGTTGGGGCTGGTGATGATCCCCTTGAGCAGGGCCTTCCAGGGCAGGCGCGGGCCGAGCGGGGCCGGCGGGGCCTGGCCCGCGCGGTAGGGCTCGCTCTGGTGGTACGGGTCCTCGCCGACCGAGAACGCCTGGGTGTGGCCGGGGTTGTTGGCCGCGTACGGGTCCGCGCCGGCTCCGGGGTGCGAACCGTCGTCGCCGAAGTACTCCGGCTCACCGTGATTGGCGTGGGCCCCGTGGGCTCCGCGGGTGCCGTAGTTCCCGGGGGGCCCGCCGCCGTTCGTCTGGGGCCAGCCCTGGGCGCCGCCCCGGCCGCCGCCGTACGGCGGCCCGGGGGGCGTCTGGGGATAGCCGTACGACGGGCCGCCGGCCTGCGGGGCCTGCTGCCCGTACGGGGGGTGTTGCGGTCGCGCTTGAGGAGCGCCGTTGTCCCGGCCGCGTCCGATCCTGAATCCAGCCACGTCATCGAACGTACCTGGTCCCGGCGAGTGGTGTGCCGGACCGGGGGCAACCGGTCCGGCTTTGCGGCCGAGCTGTGACATCCCCTAAGGGTTCGTGAGCAGGGCGTGTTGGGGATTTCAGGGGCTGGTCAGGGGCTGGTGGAGGAACCCTCGCTGCTCAGGGTTTTGCCGTACGACAACGCCGTCGTCGGGGACGGCAGGCCAAGCTTCGCCGGGGTGAGGGCGTACGAGCCTGTCGTGGAGGTCTTCGGGAAGAGCCAGACGCCGCCCGAGTTCGTGTTCTCGCCGGGCGTGCCGATCGCCGTGTCGGGGGTGCCGTCCTTGTCGTGGTCGCCCGTCGCGATCGCCGTGCCGAAGGCGTCGGAGGGCTCGGCGGTGCCGGGGACGCGGGGGCGGTTCTGGTGGTACTGGACGGACGTGGCCTCGCCGTACGGGTCGACGATGCCGGTGGTGTGGCCGAGGAGGAGCGTGGCGGCGCCGGCGCGGGCGTGGGTGCCGATGGCCTCGCCAGGGGCGCCGGCGATCAGGTCGTCGCGGCCGTCGCCGTTGAAGTCGAGTACGGCGAGGGAGGCGCCGAAGCGGTCGCCGTCCTCGGCGGCGCCGTACACGCCGACCGTGTCCTGGTTGAGGGTCTGGGCGCGGAGGCCGAAGGAACCGTTCTCGTTTCCGTACTTGATGTGGATGCCGCCCCCCTTCGCGTACGACTCCGGGCCGCACGGGTCGTCGATGTTCTCGTCGGCGATCTCGCGGCACTCGCCGAGGGCCAGGTCGTCCAGACCGTCGCCGTCGAAGTCGCCGACGGCGAGGGCGGAGGCGGCGCCGTTGCTGGAGTTCCAGGTGTTGGCCATGCGCTTCTCGGCCGGGTCCCAGGACCAGAGCCGTACGTGCGACTGCGTGTACGGAGCGTTGATCGTGTGGAAGGCGAGGGCCAGGTCGTCCGTGCTGTCTGCGGTGAAGTCGCCGGTGGCGAGGAGTGGGGCACGGCCGCCCATGGGGGTGGCGAGGACGGTGGTGACGACGACATCCTCACCACCGTCGACGACGGCGCGCAGCACGACCTTGTCGCGGCCGCCGATCACGATGTCCCGGCCGCCGTCGCCGGTCAGGTCGGCCGCGGCGAGCGACCAGCCGTACGCGGAGGAGGGGGATGGACCCGTGAGGACGTTCGAGCCCGGGCCCGGGCGGCCCTGGGTGGCGCTCTTCGCGCCGATCGCGATGACCACGCCCGCGTCCTTGCCGCGGCCGGTGACGTCCTCGCCGGGGGCGCCGACCAGCAGCTCCGCCACGCTGTCGCCGTTCAGGTCCGCCAGTACCACCGCGGCGCCGAAACGGTCGCCCGCCTCCGGGGTGCCGGGGACCTCGGGCGTGGCCTGGGTGACGCGGATGCCGCCGTGCCGGCCCAGGCCTTTCGGCCCGCCCCAGAGGACGTGCACGTAGCCGGCCCTCGCCTTGCCGCTCACGGTCGCGTCGGGGACGCCGACGGCCAGGTCGGGGTAACCGTCGGCGTTGAAGTCGCTGGTGAGGGGGGTGGGGGTGGGTTGCGGTGCGGCTCCTGCGGTGGGTGCGAGGGGCAGGGTGAGGGGCAGGGCCGCCGTGGCGATGGCCAGGGCGTACGTCCGTCTGCGCACGAGGGCTCCAAGTCGGTGGCCGAACACGGGTTCTGAACACGGGTTCTGCTCGGTTCTGGTTCGTTCACCTGTGTGACATCTGGAGATCGTGCGAGGTTGTGCGGGCCGTCGTGGTGCCGGCCGTCGTGGTGCCGACCGTCAGGCCCAGAATTCCGTCTCCTTGTCCATGTCCTCCTGGCACTCGTCGATGTCCGTCATCTTGTCGCCGACGATGCGGAACACGAGGGCGCCGTTCTGTTCGATGCGCTTGCCGCCGCGCTCGGCGGTGTAGCGGTGCACGGAGACGGCGTGGCCGCGGCCGTCCACGAGGACGCGTTCCAGTTCGACGTTGAAGGTGCCGTCCGTCTCCTGGAAGAGGCGCTGGTACAGGTTGATGCAGTTGTCCTGGCCCTTGTAGTCGCCGGACAGCAGGTGGTCGCCGGGGACGTGGTGTGTGCAGTCGCCGGTCATCAGCGAGCGCATAGTGTCCATGTCGCCGCGCGAGAAGGCGTCGTAGCCCTGGCGGACGAGGGCGGCGTGGGGGTGTTCAGCCATGGGGGATCGCCAACTTTCCCTTGTGTGGGTGTATGGGGCCTGCTGGGCTGATATCAGCAATTATCTTCGCCGGTGCGCTCGCGCGCACGCGGGGCCCGTAGGCGGGGCTCGTAGTCGGGGCCCGTAGGCGGGGCCCGCAGGCGGCCCACTGACCTGAACCGACCCCATGGATCCACCGGGGCAGTCGAGGTCATCCCCATCAGGCGAACGCGGGCATGATCCGGTCGTGGATGAGGCGGAGTTGGGTGTTCACGTCGGCCGCCTCCGGGAGGTCGCGGCCGGTGAAGGCCTTGACGAGGGTGCGGTCGGTGAGGGCGCAGATCATGTGGTTGACGCCGCTGGGGGCGATCTCGCGGCGGATCTTCTCCGCGCACTCCTCCGGGGTGCCGGCGACGGAGAGGCGTTCGGCGATGTCCGGGGTGGTCAGTTCGATGCCGCGGGCCAGGTCGCCGGCGGCGATGGCGTCGATGACCGGTTTGAGTTCGCCGGGGTCCACGCCGTTGCGGCGTAGCTGTTCCTCGGGCATGGAGGAGGCGTAGATGCCGACCATGCTGCGGGCCGCGTCCTTGGCGGCCGCGGAGTCGGGGCCGGTCGCGAAGACGACCCAGGCGCCGATGTCCAGGGACCGCCAGTCCCGGCCGGCGCGTTCCGCTCCGGCGCGGATGTGCCGTACGGCGTAGTCGTACGCCTCTCGCGTGTAGCTCAGCGCGTGATGGCAGCCGTCGGACAACTCCCCGGCCGCCTCGAAGGACTTGGGGCCGCGCATCGCTCCGAGCTTGAGCGGCAGCCGGCCTTGGACCGGCCGGGCGAAGGTGAACAGTCCGTCGTAGGAGAAGAACTCGCCGTCGTACGAGATGGTCCCCTCGTCCAGCAGGGTGCGTACGACGTGCAGGGCTTCCTTGACGCGGGAGAGGGGGCGGGTGCGGGCCCAGTCGATGCGGTACTGCGCCAGGAGGCCGAAGTTGCCGCTGGACAGTACGCCCTCGGCGCGGCCGTCGGAGAGTTCGTCGAGCGTGGCCAGGGCCTGGGCGATCAGGGTCGGCTCCCGCAGCGTCACCGGGGAGACGCTCGGGCCCAGGCGGATGCGGTGGGTTCGGGTGGCGGCTGCGGCGAAGAGCAGCCACAAGTCCTTGTGCCAGGTCTCGTCTGCGGCGTAGCAGGCGTAGAAGCCGAGTTCGTCGGCGAGTTGGATGGAGTCCAGGGAATCGGTGAGGGGGTAGTCGGGGAGCATCGCGTAGCTGAACTTCACGGGGCGTCACCTTCTGTGGGGAGAGGGGTCGGCTGTGCGTGTGTGTCGTGCTCCGGTTCCTTCGAGGGTGCGGGCGGTGTCCTTGGACTGTCCAGGGGGCGTGGGGCGTTCACGGGGGTGGCGGGCTTCAGCAGGTGCGGCGGTACGGGATGTCCGGGAGGTACGTCTTCCAGTCGGCGGGGGAGAGGCCGGAGCCGCCTGCTCGGGTGCAGGTCTGCTGGACGAGGCGGGCGGGGGCGAGGTCGTAGCGTTGGAGGGGGACGTTTCCGCCCGAGGCGTAGAGGATGTCGCCGTCCGTGCTGAAGGCGAGGGAGAAGACGGGGTCGCCCGGAGTGGCCAGGGCCGAGCCGAGCCGGCGGCTGGACGCTGTGTCCCACAGCTGCACGGTTCCGGCGTCACCGGCCACGGCCAGGATCCGGCTGTCGGGAGAGAAGGCCAGGGCGGTCACCGGCTCACCCGTCTCGGCGAGTGCACCGGTGTACGTCCCGGACAGAACTCCAAGGCGTTCGCGGAGGTCGCCGTCCCAGAGAGTGACCCGGCCCGCGTCGTCGCCGGCCGCGAAGTAGGAGCCGTCGGAAGAGAAGGCCACAGCCTCGGCGTGGCTTCTCTCGTTGAGTGCCTGCTCCGTCACCCGACCTGCGGGGAGGTCGGCGATCACCGAATCGGCGACTACCAGAGCCTTGTCGTGGTGTACCGCCAGGAGGCCGCTGGGTATGCCGGTCAGGGTCTTCGTCTTTCTGGGGCGGTTCTTGCCGGCTTGTGGGGACTTGGGGATGTCCCACACCTCCACCGTGCCTCCGGACAGATTCCGGGTCGTCATGAGCGTGCCGCCGTCCGCGCTGAGTGCGATGTCCTCGATGTTCGGGTAGCCGTCCGCGTCGGCGGGAAGGTGGAGCGTCGCGTGGGTTCGGTGAGCTCTGGCGTCCCAGATGGTGATCCGCTGTCGTACTGCGGTGGTGTCGGAATCGGATCCGGAGTCGGAGTCGGGAGAGCGGTTGCGGGAGTCGGAGGGCGCGGGTTCGAGACGGCCGTACGCGTAGTAGCGGCCGTCGGCACTCCAGGCCGTCGCTGTCAGACAGTCGTGGATGGTGTCGGGATCCCCGCTTTCGGCGGTGGTGGACTCGCCGCTCAGGGCGAATATGCCGTGGGCGGTGACCGGGTAGCAGAGGCCTGCCGAAGGTGTGTCCACGATCTGGCCGTCGCGAGGGTCGAGCAGCTGGATCCGCGACCCCTGAGCCGTGCCGGGACGAACGGCCAGGGTACGGCCGTCCGGCGCCAACTCGGCTTCGACGAGGGGATTTTGGCGCCAGCGGGCGGTGACGAACGGGCCGAGCCACAGGGAGCGGACCGTCAGGCCATCGCTGTCGCGGTAGCGCAGGGACCCGGCGGCGAGGTCGAGTTCGAGATGGTCGGGCCGTTCGTTGACCAAGGGGTAGCGGTAGACCGGAGCGTACGAGGCCGACAGGCGCCACAACTGGATCTGTCCGACACTCGATGTGGCGAGGAACTCGCCGTCCGCGCTGAACCGGAGTGTGTCCGTCGGCCCGGTCGACAGCGGTCCGAACTCCTCGCCCGTTTGGGGGTCCCAGCGGCGGACCTCCGATTCCGTGGCCAGGACGAAGGTGCGGCCGTCCGGTGAGAAGGCGAGGCCGCCGTCCGAGCAGTCGTTCGGGTCTAGTTCCTCTTCTCGGGGCAGGGACAGCTTGCGCTTCTCGGCGATGTCCCAGATCTCCGGGCCGCGTTCGGTGGTGCAGACGGCGAGCCGACGGTCGTCGGGGCTGATCTCCAGGGCTGAGAGGGACTTGAAGGCCGTCGCGTCCGTCAGTCTCATGCGCAGGCGGCGCTCACGTACGTCCCAGACCTCGATGGCGATCGACGAAGCCCGTTCGATCGGCATCATGAGCGTGCGGCCACTCCGGCTGAAGGTCGAGACGTCGGCTCCATCGTCGACGAAGCGGTCGGTGAGACGGCCGGCGAGACGGCCCGCGCGCACATCCCACAGATATACGCCGTCCTCCTTGAACAGCGCGAGCGTACGGCCGTCGGGGGCGACCACCACGTCGCCGTCCCCGCTCTGCGTGTCGTCGTCGCCGTGCAGGGAGCCGATGCCCCGGTAGGTGTGCGTGAGTCGGTTGGTGCGCAGGTCCCAGGTGCGGACGCTGTCACGGGACACGGAGATCACCGTGCTGCCGTCGTCGATCAGCCGCTCCTCGGTCGGCGGGGTGGTCTCGGCGGCGTCGGGGACGGTGAAGAAGCCCTGCTCACGCTGGGCCACGGACGCCAACAGCGCCGACCGGGTCTCCCTGGTGTCCGCCAGCTCCCAGGCGGCCAGGCTCAGTCGCATCGCCTTGACCGGATCCGCGAACCGCATCCCGTCCGCCACCGCCGCGATCCGCCGGGCCTCCGCCTCCACGTGACGGCGGTCGCTCGTCCGGGACTGCTGCCAGGCCGTGACGCCCGCGAGGAGGGCGAGGGCGAGGAGTGTGGCGAGGGTGGTGAGGAGGGTTCGGCGGCGGCGGAGGTCGGCGGTGTGGGCGGTGGTGCCGGCGGTGAGGAAGTCGCGTTCCACCCTCGTCAGGGAGTCGTCGTCCGTGAGGTGTTCCGTCGCCGTGGCCAGGCGGGTGCCCCGGTAGAGGGCGCCCGGGTCTCGGCCCAGGTCGTCCCAGGCGCGGGCGGCTTCGGTGAGGTGGCGGTGGGTGCGGAGGCGGTCGCGGGCCTCGTCGATCCAGTCCGACAGGCGGGGCCAGGCGGTGATCAGCGCCTCGTGGGCCAGGTCCACCGTGTTGTCGTCGAGGGTGAGGAGGCGGGCTCGGGTCAGGCGGTCGAGGACGGCGGTGACTTCGGCGGGGGACGCGAAGTCCAACTCCGCGCGGTCGACCGGGTGGCGGGTGTCCTGGGCGCCGTCGCCGGGAGTGATCAGGCGGAGGAGGATCAGGCGGGCCAGGGCGGCCTGGTCGGGGGAGAGGTCCTTGTACATCTCCTCCGCTGTCTGGGCGATCGCACCGTGGACGCCGCCCGCCGCCTCGTACGCCGCCAGCGTGAGGGCGCGGCCCTTCCTGCGGCGCCAGGTCTCCCGCAGGACGTGGGAGAGGAGCGGCAGGCCGCCCGGTTCGTCCTTCACCTCCGCCACCAGACGCGCGGTCAGTTCTCGTTCGACGATCAGACCCGCCGACTGGGCGGGGCGGACCACCGCCTCGCGCAGTTCGGCGGGGGTCATGGGGCCGACGAGGAGGTTGGCGTCGCGCAGGGCGTCGGCCAGGTCGCGGTGTTCGGCGCAGCGGCCGTAGAAGTCGGCGCGGACGGCGATGACGACGCGGAGGCGGCTGTCGGGGGCGCGGGCGGACAGCAACCTCTGTATGAACTCGGTTCGTTCGTCTGTGGCGCGGCAGAGGGTGAACACCTCCTCGAACTGGTCCACCACGATCACCGTGTCGCCGGCGGAGTTCTCCTTCGGGCTCAGCGCCTGCTCATGCGTACGTAACGGGTGTTCGCCCGGCGTCAGGATGCGCAGGGCCGCCACGCCCGCGCCTTCCGCCTCGACCTGGAGCGCCGGGATCAGGCCCGCCCGTAACAGCGACGACTTGCCGCTTCCCGACGGTCCGAAGACCGCGGTGAAGCGGTGGGCGCGGGTCAGGGCGAGAAGGTCGGCGATCAGGGAGTCGCGGCCGAAGTAGCGGTCGTGGTCGGTCGGTTCGAAACGGGCGAGGCCCTGGTACGGGGAGGTCGTGTCCGGGGGCTCGGGCTCGCGGAGGGCCTGTTCGGTCACTTCCGCCGAGGTCTCGTGCCAGCGGCGTTCCCAGTGCTCCGGGTCGCCTCCGCAGGCAGTCACGTACGCCAAGGTGACGGGGAGGGAGGGGAGGTGGTCGCCGGACGCGGCCTGGGAGAGGGTCGTGAGGGAGTAGTCCGTCCGTCGCGCGAGCTCGCGGTACGTGGGGCCGCCCGCCTCCTCGCGGAGCTTGCGCAGCTCGTACGCGAACCTCGCCACCGGGCCCGCCGTCGGGTCCAGCGGCCTCTCTCGACGCCCCATCGCTCTACGGTCCCCTCGTTCCCCCGTGATCCCCGTGATCCCCGTAATCCCCGTGATCCGGTCACGGTAGGGAGCCGTCCCGCGGGAGACAAGGCGGCTTTCGGCTGTGCGCGCGAACGGTTTTTGTTCGGCGTGGTGGAGGGGGCCTGCTGAACAACCTCGTGGTCGCTGAACTCGTAGGTGTCCGAGTCATCACTCACACGACACCACGGGGGACCACATGTCTGATCGTGAGACGTCTGCTCGTAAGGGGGCGCGCCGGAGCGCCCTGCGTCGCCTCGTCGCCGGTACGGCCTTGGCCGTCACCTCGGCCGTCACCTCGACCGCCGCCATGGTCGCCGTCACGCTGCCGATGAACGCGCAGGGGGACGAGCGGGCCGGCAAGGGCACGCTGGCGGTCGCGGACCCCGGCTCCACCGGAACCGGCCAGTCCCCCCTCAGCGACGACGAGATCGACCGTGCTCGTGCCATCGCCCTCGTCACCGACCGCCCCCTGCGCACGATGAGTGAGGACGTCCGGGGTCAGGACGGCGACCCACAGTTCCTCACCGCCGCCGTGCCCGAGTCCGCCGACGCCGGCGCCGACGAACGCCTGGTCACGCTCCTCTTCTACGACTACGGCGACGACCGCACCGTCAAGAAGACCGTCGACCTCACCTCCGGCCGAGTCGTCGAGACCGGATCCGCGAGCGGTGTGCAGCCGCCGCCCGCCGGGCCGGAGGCGCGGGAGGCGCTCAAGGTGCTGCTGGGGAGCCCGGTCGGGGACGGCGTACGGCAGGACTTCCGTGCCGCCACCGGCGTACCGCTCCTCGACGACCGGAAACTGCGGGTTCAGGGGCTGACGTACGACACCCCGCCGCGCCATGCCGAGGAGCTGGCGGACTGCGCGGGCGCGCACCGCTGTGTGCGGCTCTTCACGCGGGTGGCGGGCGGGCCGTGGATCGACACCCGGCAGTTCGTGATCGACCTCAGCGACCGGACGGCGCACCGGCTGCCGTGAGGGCCCACCACACGCAGCCTGCACGACCGACCCGACGTACGACGACAAGAAGGGGAACACCGGCCATGCGCCGCAAACCGAAGTCCCGCAACCTGAAGTCCCTCACCCGAACCCTGGCCCTGACCGGCGCCGCTCTCGCCGTCATGGGCACGGGCGCGCCGCTCGCCGCCCCGACGGGCGAGACCGGAGCTGAGCGGGCCGCGGCCACCGCGGCCGCGGCCTGCACCGGAGCCTCCGCCATCACCAAAACCCTGCCCAGCGGCACGACTTGGCGTATGTGCTGGGCCAACAACCCCACCTCCGGCCTGGTCCTGACCGACGTCACGTACCAGCCCCGCCACGAGAGCCGGCCGATCCAGGTGCTGGGCCGGGCGGCCCTCGCCCAGATCAACGTGCCGTACGACGACGGCTCGGAGGAGTACAACGACGTCACCCAGGAGTACTTCGGCGACAGCGCGCTCCCGCTCAGGCCGGCCGACTGCCCCGGCGGTGAACTGCGGAGCTTCCGTGTCGCGGAGTTGGACAGCGACGCGCGGCGCACGGTGAAGGGGCTGTGCGTGACGACGCAGCCGCGCGGGTTCGCGTACCACGGTCACAGCGAGGACGTGGAGGAGAGGCGGCCGCGTATCGACTCCGCCCAGGGCCAGGACCTGGTCGTCTACACGATCAACAAGGTCGCCTACTACCACTACGTCACCCAGTGGAACTTCTCCGACGACGGCACGATCACCGCCAAGGAGGGCGCCACCGGCAACCTCTCGCCCGGCGACTTCGACGCCTCCGACGGCACCGGCTGGCCGGTCGGCAAGGGCGGCGCGGCGAAGGCGCTCAGCCATCAGCACAGCGTCCTGTGGAAGCTCGACTTCAAGCCGGACGGGTCCTGGAAGTCGAAGGTCGAGCAGTACGACACGAAGCCGAACGGCACGGACGCCGACACCGGGTACGGGCGACTCATCACCTCCCGCAAGCAGCTGACCAAGGAGTTCGCGGGCGACAACACCAACGACCGCTGGTGGCGCGTGGTCAGCACCGCCGGCCGGAACAAGGACGGCCACCCGCGTTCCTGGCAGATC
This sequence comes from Streptomyces capitiformicae, assembly GCF_002214185.1. NCBI lineage: Bacteria > Bacillati > Actinomycetota > Actinomycetes > Kitasatosporales > Streptomycetaceae > Streptomyces > Streptomyces capitiformicae. The sequence goes on from NZ_CP022161.1 coordinate 8,264,124, forward strand.
GTCCAGCACCACACCGACAAGTACGTACGGCACCCCTGGACCCGGCACGACCTCTATGTCACCCAGTGGCACGACTGCGAGCAGTACGCGAGCGACAACGTCGACGCGGTCGGCGAGGGCGCGCCCTGCAAGGACGACGTGGCCAAGTTCGTGAGCGGCGAGACCCTCAAGCGCCCCGTCGTCTGGGTCAACGTCGGCTTCCACCACATCGCCCGCGACGAGGACCAGACCCCCATGCCGGTCCACTGGCAGAGCTTCCAGATCGTCCCGCGCGACGCGACCGCCATGAACCCGCTGACGCCGGACCGGCTCCACGACCAGGAATTCAACGGGCACAACTGACCGGCCACGGCTGGCTGACCACAACTCACCAGCTCAGCAAGTCGATCGAACGGGGAGGCAGACATGCCACGCCGCTGCCACAGCTGCCGCGCCGCCCGCCTCCAGTTCAGGACCTGGTTGTTCGCCACGCCCCCCCGCGACCAACAGCCCGCACTGCCAAAGCGTTATATCCCCCCAGGGTCGCCAGGGGTGCTGTTACTCACCGTCCTTGTTCGACGTACTTCTTGAAGTGCTCCAGATCATTGCGGACCACCCGTTCGACCGCGTTCGCCTGGGCGAAGCCTCTCGGGCCGCCGAAGGTGTCCCTGACGGTGTCCGGGTCGTATTCCAGCCGCGCCTGGACGCGGGTGTGGTTCTTGTCGAGCGGCAGCAGGGAGAAGGAACCCATCAGCTCGGGGGTGCCTCGGGTGTGCCACTCCAGGACACGGTTGTCCGGGCCGTCGGCGTACTCGGCGTCGACCTCGCGGGTGTGGTCGCCGGCCTCGATGGACAGATGCGCCCGGCCCTTCGCGTCCGTATGGGCGTCGCGTACTCCGTCCACGAAGCGTGAGTAGTTCTCCACGTGGTGCAGGCTGTCCCAGGCCTTGTCGATCGGGACTCCGACGTCGACATGTTTTTCGAGGGTGCTCATGGCCCACCTCCACGGCTCGCGACGTATGGATTTCTCTTTCCAGTGTGCGCCTGCAAGCGCTAGTCCGGCTTGGTGCCGAGTTCGCACCAGACGTACTTGCCGTTCGCGCCGTTCACCGCGAACCAGCCCCAGTCGTCCGCGTACGCGTTCACCAGGCGCAGGCCTCGGCCGGAGGTGGAGGTGTTGGTGGGGGTGGCGGTGGTGATCGTGGGCGGTGTGGGGTCCGTGTCCCATGCGCCCAGGCGGAAGGCGGGGCCGGACTGTCTGATCTTCATGGCCGCCGGGCCGTCGGTGTGGCGGAGGGCGTTCGTGACCAGTTCGGAGGCCAGGAGTTCCGCCGGTTCGAGGAGGTCGGTGAGGTGATGGGTGGTGAGGATGTCACGGAGGGTACGGCGGCAGATACCTACGGCTCGGGGGTCATGGGGGACGTAGAGCGTGTACTCCCAGTGGGTTTTTGGCATGGGGGTCTCCCGGTGGGGTGGTACGGAGGAGTGGGGAGCGCTGTGGTCTCAGGCGGTGGCTCTGCCGCGCCCGCCATGGCAGGGCGGTGCGGTGCGCTTCCGGGACGTCCCGGTGTTTCCGCAGCGTGTGCGTCGCATAACCGACAGTAGGGGAACTATTTGATCCGGGGCAAGTAGTTCCCGCACTATGGTGAACCCAACTTCTGGGAAGGGATGGGCACATGGTCGCGAGGGCAGTGATCACTGTTCGCCAGGAGCGCCTCGGCAAGGAGCTTCGCAAGTTGAGGGAACGGGCGGGGCTGAGTCTGAGGGAAGCCGCCCGGGCGACGGGGATCAACGAGGGCAGGCTCTCCAACACCGAGATGGGCCGCTTCGGTGTGAGCGCGGAACGGGTGCGATTTCTGGCCGCCTACTACAAGGCCGGTGACGCCACCCTCGTCGACGCTTTGGCGGGCATGGCGACCGAGCGCGTGCATGGGTGGTGGGAGGAGTACCGAGGGCTGCTCTGGCGTGGGTTTCTCGACCTCGCGGCGTTGGAGCACCACACGCTGTACGTGCGGTCGTTCGAGATCGTCGACATGCCTGGGCTGCTGCAGTCCGCGGAGTTCGTACGAGCGCTCTACGCGGGCTCCCCGTCGGAGATGAGCGAGGAGCAGCAGGAACTCCGGGTGGAATTCCGGCTTCGGCGGCAGGCGGTCCTGGACAGGGACGACTTCGTCTGCGATGTCGTGATCCATGAGGCCGCGCTGCGGATCAGGAAGGCTGATCGGGGGGTTGCCGGACGGCAGCTGCTGCACCTTCTGGAGCAGTCCGAGCGGCCTCAAGTAAGTGTGCGTGTCGTGCCGTTCGACCGGGACGGCTTCCGGAACAGCAGTCCGATTCTGTTGCTGGACGGTCCTGTTCCCCAGTTGGACACCGTCTTGTTGGACGCGCCGCACGGGGGTGCTTTCCTGGACGCTGAGGCTCAGCTCGTTACGTACCGGCGAAGGATCGCCGAGGTGCAGAAGGCCGCGCTCGGCGTCGTAGAGTCAAGGGACTTCATCCATGATCTGGCTCGACAGTTGTGAGAGGTGCCCCATGGCAGAGGTGCTCGTTTGGCAGAAGTCCTCCTTCTCCCAGGACGAGAACGGAGCCAACTGCCTTGAGATCGCCGCCCCCGAAGCGAACCGCCCCCTCCTCCGCGAAAGCGACGAGCCCGGCAAGGTCATAACCACAACCCCCGCCGGGCTCGCCGCCCTCATACGGAACCTGCGTCACGGACCGGTCAGGTGACCTTGGCCGTCCAGGCGGCCTGCCAGGTGGCGGGGCCGACGATGCCGTCCGGAGTCAGGCCCTTCTCGGCCTGGAACGTGCGGCAGACCTTCTTCGACCGGGCGCCGTAGACGCCGTCCGTGTCGATCGTCCAGCCGCGTTCCCGCATACGGGTCTGCCACGTCCGTACGCCGGGGTGACGGGTGTACGGCGGGTACGTGAAGAGGACGCCGGGCCGGGCCGGAGCCTCCTTGTGGGACTCGTCGCCGTCGCCGGTTCCGGGGGTGATGGGGGCTCGCCAGGCCGCCCGCCAGGTCCGCGGGCCCACCACCCCGTCGACGGTGAGCCCCTTCTCCTGCTGAAAGGCGAGGCACACCCGCCGGGACTGGGGTCCGAAGGCCCCGTCCACGCCGAGGGACCAGCCCCGCCTGACCATCTGCTCCTGCCACGTACGGGCGCTCCAGTGCACCGTCACGGGCGGGTAGTGCAGCAGCACGCCGGGCCACTCTCGCAATCGTGCCTACCTGCGCGCGCGGCGTCCGCTGCACCATCCCGGACAAGGCCGACCAGGCTCGCAACCGCAGCAAGCAAGGCCCCAGGGGCGGCGGGCCACCGGCGTTCGACCCGGTCGACTATCGCGAGCGTCACGCGGTCGAGTGCGGCATGAACCGCCTCGAGCGGCACCGGGCCGTGGCCACCCGCTACGAAGAGTTGGCGGTCCGTTTCGAAGCCACCGTCCTCATCGCCGCCATGAACCTAAAAATAATATTGCGGTACTATTTTTTTATGACGCAACACGCCGACGCTGACACGAGACGCGGCCAGGTCGCCTCCGCGCTGATGAGCGTGGTCGCCGAACGGGGACTGGTGCGGACCACCCTCGCTGACGTGGCGCGGACGGCGGGTGTGTCCGTGGGACTCGTCCAGCGCTATTTCCCCTCAAAAGACGAGCTGCTGAGGTTCGGCATCGAGTATGTCTACCGGCGCGCCGAGGAGCGCATCGCCGCCATCCCGGTCGAGCCGCCGGTCCGGGAGTTCGTCGTGCGGCTGATGGAGACGTTCCTGCCGCTGACGGTCGAGAGGCGCGCCGAGCTGCGGGTCTGGCTCAGCTTCGTGCAGGCGTCGCTTACCGACGCCGACATGGCTGCGATTCACCGGGACGCTACCGTGCGGCTCTTGCGGGGTGTCGAGGAGGCATTGAGCGGTGCGCAACGGGCCGGCGAACTCGCCGCGGGTGTCGACACCGAGGCGGAGGCGGCGGCGCTGGTCGCGTTCGTGGACGGGCTGTGCCTGCACCACGCGGCGACCGGGGACGGGTTCGACGCGTCCCGCATCATCGCCGCGTTGGACGCCTACGTTGACCGGCTGTTCGACTGATGAGCGCGGCGCTGGCGCTGGCGCTGGCCGGGCTTGGGCTGCTGGACAGCACAAGCTTCGGCACCCTGCTGATCCCCATCTGGCTGTTGCTCACCCCGGGGCGGGTGCGCGCCGGCCGGATCGCCGTCTACCTGGCTACGGTGGCAACGTTCTACTTTTGCGTTGGCGTTCTCCTGGTGCTGGGGGCCGATGCGTTGCTGGAGGCCGTCCGGGCGGCCTTCGCCGAAGTTGCCCCGACGCACCTGCGGATCGGGCAGCTCGTCCTCGGTTTCATCGTCATCGCCTTGAGCTACGGGCTGGAGGCACGCGCCCGCAGCCGGGCGGGCAGACCGGGCCGACTGCAGCGCTGGCGGGCGGCGGCGATGTCGGGTGCCGTGCCGGACAGCGAAGGTCTGGACGGCCGGGACACGCGGGGCGGAGGCGTGCGCGGCCTGATGAGCCTCGCGTTGGTGGCCACGGCGCTGGAGATCGTCACCATGGTGCCCTACCTGGCGGCCGTGGGCTTACTCGCGAACGCCGATCTGACCTGGCAGGTCATCGGCGGGGCGCTGGCCGGGTATTGCGTCGTGATGATCCTCCCGGCAGTCCTCCTCGGCGTCGTCCGCATCGCCGCGCACGACCGCGCCGAGCCAGTCCTGCAGCGGATCAACGACTGGTTCACCCGCAACAGCGCCAAGGCGCTCGGCTGGACTGTCGGGGGGATCGGCATTGGAATGGCCCTCAACGCCGTGATCGCCCTGCTCGCTCAACACGTCTGAACTCGCGTCAGACCTCAGAATCTCCAGCAACCGCAACTTGCGAAGAACAGCAGCAACCCGTCGAACTCACGGCTGAGCCTGATCCACGTCCAGCAGATCAGCCCGGATCGCACGCGCTCCTACACGCTCGACAGCTGGCGTGCCGGGTCCGGGAACGGCAGCACGAACCCCTGCAAGCGGAACGCGGGGTGGCTGCCCAACGGGACATACAAGATCAAGCAGTTCTACAACAACCACAACGGCGGATCGCGCGGCGTCAACGGCATCTCCTGGCTGCTCAACGACCGCAAGTGCCACAACGGCACCCCGCGCACCGAGCTGTTCATCCACAGCGAGATGCTGCCCAACGGCCGGCCGGGCGGCTCCGAGCCGTACCGCTGGGACGGGAACAGCGACTACAAGTCCAACGGCTGCATCAAGCTCAGGCCGTCCGACATCCGCGAGCTCAAGAGCTACCGGGCCGACTTCCCGAAGCCGACCAGGCTCTTCGTGTCCTGACAGCAGTGGCGTGGCGCGACGAGTCCGCACTCGTAGGCGAGGACGACGGCCTGGGCACGGTTGTACAATCCGAGCTTCGTCATCGCCCGGCTGAGGTGTGATTTGACCGTGGCCTCGCTCACGGTCAGCAGGGCGGCGATCTCGCTGTTGCGGGAGCCGGTGGCGACGAGCCGCAGCACTTCCAGCTCGCGTGGTGTGAGCCGGTCCAGAGCCGGCTGCGGCTCGTCGCCGTCTCTGCCGGTACGGGCGTATGCCTGTACGAGTCGTCGCGCCACGCTGGGCGGGAAGAGGCAGTACCCCGCGGCGACCGTGTGCAGGGCGTACAGCAGTTGCTCCGGGCGGGCGTCCTTGAACAGGAAGCCCGAGGCACCCGCCCGCAGCGCGGCGTGGACATGCTCGTCGGTGTCGAAGGCCGACAGGGCCAGCACGCGGGGCCGGGATCGCACGGGAGCGGACGACAGGATGCGCGCGCAGGCGTCCACACCGTCGAGCTCCGACATCCGCATGTCCATCAGGATCACATCGGGTTCGGTGAGGGCCGCCTTGGCGACCGCGTCCACACCGTTCACGGCCTCGCCGACCACCCGCAGGCGGGGGTCGGCACGAATCAGCGCGGACAATCCCGCGCGGATCAGATCGTGGTCGTCCGCGACCAGCACACGTGTCGCACCGCCCTTGCTGCGCGGCTCCGCCGGCAACGGGCTCAATACGGTCATGGTGTCCCCCTGTGTGCGTCCGTCTCGGTCCCTCGGTCTCTCTCGGTCCGAGTCTTGGCCGCTACCAGGTTGTTCGGCTGCCCCCACGGGTTACGGCGAACAATTCGAGGCGGCGAGCCCGGGGCCGGTCATCCAGACAACCTGGCAGCGGGCTCGCCGCCCTCATACGTTCCCTGCGCTACGGCTGAAGCATCCCCTCGATGATGTCGCCCTTCACGGACTGGGCGCCCGTCGTCGTCACGCCCTTCGAGGAACCCCTCAGCAGGACCGAGCCGTAGTTCGCGGTGACGTACAGGTCGGCCTTGCCGTCTCGGTTGGTGTCGCGGAGGCGTACCGTGCCGCCGAAGACGTCGTCGGACGTCAGCGCGCCCGGGACGCCGGCCGTGTCGCGGGCGAACCACTGGGAACCCGTGGCCGTCAGGCCGGACTTGGTGCCCTTGAGGACGTGGACGGCGCCCGCGTAGACGTGGGTGCCCAGCTTCTCGCCGTACACGCCGATCGCCAGGTCCCGGTAGCCGTCGCCGTTGACGTCGCCGGCGGAGAGGGACGCGCCGAAGACGTCGTCGGGCTCGGGGGTGTCCTTGATGCCCTTCGTGGCCTGGGTGAAGCGGGCGGACTTGGACGGGCCCGAGGACGCGCCGTACCAGAGCGTCACTCGGCCCTTGTAGCGGTCGTACAAGGGTGTACCGATGGCGATGTCGCCGTAGCCGTCCTTGTTGAAGTCGGCGATCAGGCCGTCTCCGCCGCGTTCGGTCTGGCCGCCGTTGCCCTTGACGGACTCGATGCGCAGGGTCTTGCCGGGGTAGAGCCTGGCCTTGCCGCCGGAGATGAACCAGGCGTCCGAGGCGATGTACTCCGGGTACACGACGTCGCCGATGATGACCAGGTCGGTCTTGCCGTCCTTGTTCACCTTGCCGGAGATCACGGCTGTGGAGTAGAAGGACGAGCCGTCCTTGTCCAGGACGGTCACCGAGCCCTTCACGCCCGACTTCGTGATCGCGCCCCGGTAGACGTACGTCTTGCTGTCGCGGACCAGGGCCAGGTCCGGCTTGGCGTCGCCGTTGAAGTCGCCGGTGGCGAAGTCGCGGGCCAAGCCCGAGCCGCCCTTGGCGGGGAGGGTGGTGCCGCCGGACAGGCCCTTCGACGAGCCCCAGAGGATCGTGACCGTGCCGTTGTTCTTCTTCTTGCCGACGTCCTCGCCGTTCGCGGAGACGGCCAGGTCGCCGTAGCCGTCCTTGTTGAAGTCGGCCGCCGTGCGGACCTCGCCGAAGAAGTCGTCGGGCTCGTCGGCACCGGGAACGCCGGCGCTGGCCTGCGAGACGAACTGGGTCTTCGTGCCGGGGCCGTTCGCCGTGCCGAAGGTGACGAGGACGCCGCCGCCCTCGCTCTCGTTGAGGTCACGGCCGTACGCGAAGGCCGCGTAGTCGCGGTGGCCGTCGCCGTTGAAGTCGTCGGTGTACTTGGCTACGGCCGCCGTCGCGGGCGTGGCCAGCGCGAGCGGGGTCAGACCGGAGGCGAGCAGGCCTGCGGCCATGAGGAACGGGCGTGTGCGCAACGGGTTCTCCAGGAGGGAGGAGGGCCCGCGCCACGTGGGGCGCGGGCCCAACTGCCGTATGGGTGTGCGAGCAGAAGACCCATAGTGGCACGGGAGGGTTGCACGGGTGTTCGGTTAATTCTTGAGGTTGGTGAAATCGGGTGTGGTTGGTGGGATCAGCCGAGCACCCCCACGGCGGCTGTCCGGTGGTGGCGATCGGTGGCGGCCACGGCGGCTATCCGGTGGCGGCCACCGGTGGCCGCCACCGGTTTGTCAGCGTCGCCGAAGCCGTCGGCCCGGCCACGGGGACCACAGCCATGCCCACCCGTGGGTCCGGCCCGCGATGTCGGGGCTGTGTACGGCCGCCACCACCGCCATCACGGGCCATGCCAGCAGGGTCACCCCGATCTGGGCGGGTGCCGCGTCCGTGCCCAGCGCGACGGCCACGATCTCGGCGGGGAAGACCAGCGCGCCCAGCAGTGCTCCCACGAGAGCGAGCCCCCATGAGCTGGTGATGACGCGGGACGCGAGGGCCAGCCCTCCGCCGATGACCAGGCCCATCAGGACACCGGCCACCAGGCTGCCGCCCAGGAGCAGCCCGCTGTAGCGGAGCGCGCGGACGGCATGCCCGGTGTCCTCTCCCACGAATCCCACGAACAGTTCGACCACGCCGACGAACAGGGCGAGCACCGCCCACGGGATGCCCGGAACGCCGGCCATCAGCACGCCGACTCGCACGCCGCGCCCCAGCGCGCCCTCCCTGTTCACAAGCCCCGTCAGTTGGCCGCGTTGGCGCCGAACATCGGGTACGCGTCCGTGGAGACGCCCACCGAGGACGGAGCGAGGGAACGGGAACCGGTCGTGGTGATCTTCGTGCCGTTGGAGGGCAGGTAGAGCACCGACCCGTTGTAGTCGTTCTCGCCGTACGAACCGGCCGTCAGGTCCGCCCTGCCGTCACCGGTGACGTCGGTGAGCTTCACCTCGCCGCCGAGCTGGTCGTCCCTCTCGTCCGTGCCGGGGACGCCGGCGGTGGACTGCGCGAAGTACTGGTAGCCAGAGGTGGTGTTCACCCCGGACTCCGAGCCGTACAGGACGGTCAGGGCGCCCGCGTTGACGACGCCGTTCAGGTTCTCGCCGGGGGCGCCGACCACCAGGTCGGCCTTGCCGTCGCCGTTGATGTCGCCGAGCGACAGCTCGCTGCCGAAGAAGTCGCCGCGCTCGGCGGAGCCGGGCACGTTGCCGCTGTCCTGCGTCACGGCGACCGTGGTGGCCGGGCCGGTGGCGGAACCGTAGAGGATGTGGATCTTGCCGCCGGTGGACGACCCGGGCACGGAGGGCTGGCTGCCGTCCTTCGACGGGTCCCAGTCCTGGCCGGTGACGATGTCGCCGAAGCCGTCGCCGTTGATGTCGGCGATGCCGGTGATGACGCCGCGCTTCAGCTCGCGCACACCGCCGTCCGCGCCCAGTCCGTCGGCCGCGCCGGGCACGTACCAGTTGGTGTTGTAGCCGTACTCGCTGTCCGTCTCGAAGCCGTCGACGACCAGATCGGTGCGCTTGTCGCCGTTGGCGTCGCCGGCGGTGAGCATGATCGCGCCGGTGCCCTTGCCGGAGAGGATGTCCAGCTTGACGGCGTACTGGTCGCCGAACGAACCGGACTTGGAGATGCCGTCCCCGACGACGTACACGACGTTGGAGGAGTTGCCGATCGCCAGGTCCTCGGTGCCGTCGCCGTCGAAGTCGCCGGCGGCGAGGGAGCGGCCCCACCGGTCGTGCGACGAGGGCGCCAGGTCCTTGATCGTCGTGGCGCCGGACAGACCGCTCGCGGAGCCCCACGCGACGAGGACGGTGCCGCCGTCGGTGTCGCCGGACACGTCCTCCGTCGGCGCGGACACGGCGAGGTCGTCGTAGCCGTCGCCGTTGAAGTCGCCGTACGCGCTGGACCAGCCGAACCAGTCGTCGCTCTCGGCGCTGCCGGGCACGCCGGTGGTGTTCTGGCTGAAGGTCGTGCGGTTCGTCGAGGTCACGCCGTTCGCCGAGCCGTACAGGGCGACGACCTGGCCGGCGTTCCGCTTTCCGCCGACGGTGGCCCCACCGGCGGAGTACGCGACGTCGCCGAACCCGTCGCCGTTGAAGTCCGCCACGGGGTGGTGGACCGAGTCGGCCGCCGTCGCGCTCGCGGCCGAGAAGGTGAGCAGACCGCCCGTCAACGCGGCCGCGCAGGCCGTCGCGAGGGCGAGTCGCAGGTGCTTGTGCATGCGGGAATCTCCTGTGCTTTGCCCAGAGTTCGCCCGGGGTTCTCGGGGAAGTCGGCGAACAGGAGACCGCTGGAGGTGGGGGAGGGTTGTACGGGACTTCCAGAAATTTCCGAGGCGGGTGGAACCGGTGGGGCACCAGGGCCCTCTTCCCTTGTTAGCCCGATTCCCTTGTCGGCCCGAACGTTTTCCGGAGGCCCGGCGTCTGCGGAACGAGGCGACCGCCGCCGACGACGAGGAGGCGTGACAATGAGCGATTACGGCGTACGAGGCACCCTGGCGACCCTGGTGCTGCCCCTGGTGTCCCTCGTGATGTTCCCACTCGCCACCGGCTGCACGGTGGTCACGACGAGCGACGGAGGCGGGGAAGGCGAGGCGTCCTGCGCGTTCGCCGTGGAGCACGACGGCCGCAAGTACATCGACGTGGGCAAAGTTGACTACACGCTCGGCGCCGAGGTGGGAACGGCCCGGGACTCGATCTGCGTCGACACGGGTGGCAGCGAGGAGGACACGGACGCCGACATCCCGTCCGAGGACCTCCCCGTGTACGAGGCGTACGCCATCCAGGGCATCGACACCGACGACGCCATCGCGGTCCGTTCATCACCGGAGAGCGAGCTGTCCGTCATGGTCCACAGTCCTGAGGACGAGCCCCTCACGGACGCGGCGGAGAGGATCTTCGGCGCCGATGGCGACGGAGACGGGGACGAGGACGGGGACGAGGACGGGGACGGGGACGGAGAAGGAGGCGGCAGTGGACAAGGGTGACGCGATAGCCGGGCAACTGGTGCAGGCCACCACGGCGGCGAGGCTGGCATGGGAAGCGTACGAGGAGGGCGCATACCGGGCGACCGTCGGCGACTTCATTTTCTCGATCCAGGAAGGGGGAGTCTTCGACGACACCTACACCTACATCCTGCGCATCTCCAGCGAGGAGCAGAGCGAGAGCATCAGGACCCGGACGAGGGCAGAGGAAACGGGATCGAGGCACCTGGATGCTCAGGTGAACGATGAGCTCAAACTGCTGTACGTGCTGGCACGGGAGTCGGCGAGCGGCCGACCCGCCTTCTTCGACAAGGTGCACGGGACACTGGTCGAACTTTTGGCCGAGGAATAAGACGCGTGTCGGCTGGGCGGATCGAGCTGGTCGAACGCGTCGACGAGCGGGACGAGGTGCTCGGTGTCGTCGACCGGGGTGAGGCGATCCGGCGAGGATGGCTGCACCGGATCGCGACGGTCGTGTGCCGGGATCTGGGCGGGCGGGTTCTCGTACACCGCCGGCCCGATGACGCGTCGCGCTTTCCCGGGCACCTCAACTGGATGCTCGGCGGAGCGACGGAGGTCGGCGAGTCGTACGAGGACGCCGCCGCACGGGAGTTGGCGGAGGAACTGGGGGTCCGTGTCCGGCCCCGGTTCGTGTTCAAGTACCGGTGCGCGGGGGCGATCAGCCCGTACTGGCTCGGGCTGCACGAGGTGGTCGTCACGGAGCCGGTGGCTCCCGACTCCTCGGAGATCGCCTGGCACGACTGGCTGACGGAGGCCGAGCTGGTCGACGTAGTTCGCGATCGGGCCTTCGTACCGGACGCGCGGGAGGCGTTCGACCGCTATCGCGCGCTGAATCGATGAGGCCCAGAACGCCTGCCTCTCCGGGGTGAACGCCGACGCCCCCGCGCTCAGGTCGAGCGCGGGGGCGTCGCAAGCAACAGACGGGTCGGTTACTTCACCGGCTGGGGCTCCGGCGTGCTCTCCGCCTCGGCCGCCCCCGCCGGGGGCTCGCCCTCGTCCTCGTCCACGTCGGGGACCGGCGTCTTGACGGACTCCAGGAGGAGTTGGGCGACGTCGACGACCTGGATGGACTCCTTGGCCTTGCCGTCGTTCTTCTTGCCGTTGACGGAGTCGGTGAGCATGACGAGGCAGAACGGGCAGGCCGTGGAGACGATGTCCGGGTTGAGGGACAGGGCCTCGTCGACGCGCTCGTTGTTGATGCGCTTGCCGATCCGCTCCTCCATCCACATGCGCGCGCCACCGGCGCCGCAGCAGAAGCCGCGCTCCTTGTGGCGGTGCATCTCCTGCTGGCGCAGGCCCGGGACAGCGGACATGATCTCGCGCGGAGGCGTGTAGATCTTGTTGTGGCGGCCCAGGTAGCAGGGGTCGTGGTACGTGATGATGCCCTCGACCGGGGTGACGGGGATCAGCTTGCCCTCGTCGACGAGGTGCTGGAGCAGCTGGGTGTGGTGGATGACCTCGTAGTCGCCGCCGAGCTGCGGGTACTCGTTGCCGAGGGTGTTGAGGCAGTGCGGGCAGGTGGCGACGATCTTCTTGGCGGACTTCGGCTTGCGGGACTCCTCCGTCACCTTGCCGTCGTCGTCCATCTCCTCGCCGAACGCCATGTTCAGGGCCATGACGTTCTCCATGCCGAGCTCCTGGAACAGGGGCTCGTTGCCGAGGCGGCGGGCGGAGTCACCGGTGCACTTCTCGTCGCCGCCCATGATCGCGAACTTGACGCCCGCCATGTGCAGCAGCTCCGCGAAGGCCTTCGTGGTCTTCTTCGCGCGGTCCTCCAGGGCGCCGGCGCAGCCGACCCAGTACAGGTACTTGACCTCCGACAGGTCCTCGATGTCCTTGCCGACGACCGGGACCTCGAAGTCGACCTCCTTCAGCCACTCCAGGCGCTGCTTCTTCGCCAGGCCCCAGGGGTTGCCCTTCTTCTCCAGGTTCTTGAGCATCGTGCCCGCCTCGGACGGGAACGCGGACTCGATCATCACCTGGTAGCGGCGCATGTCGACGATGTGGTCGATGTGCTCGATGTCGACGGGGCACTGCTCGACGCAGGCGCCGCAGGTGGTGCAGGACCACAGCACGTCGGGGTCGATGACGCCGTTCTCTTCGACGGTCCCGATCAGCGGGCGCTCGGCCTCCGCGAGAGCCGCGGCGGGGACGTCCTTCAACGCCTCGGCCGACGCCTTCTCCTCGCCCTCCATGGTCTTGCCGCCACCGGCCAGCAGGTACGGGGCCTTGGCGTGCGCGTGGTCGCGCAGCGACATGATCAGCAGCTTGGGGGAGAGCGGCTTGCCGGTGTTCCAGGCGGGGCACTGCGACTGGCAGCGGCCGCACTCGGTGCAGGTGGAGAAGTCCAGCAGGCCCTTCCAGGAGAACTGCTCGACCTGGGAGACACCGAAGACGTCGTCGTCACCGGGGTCGGTGAAGTCGATCGGCTTGCCGCCGGAGGTCATCGGCTGCAGGGCGCCCAGGGCGGTGGCACCGTCGGCGTTCCGCTTGAACCAGATGTTCGGGAAGCCGAGGAAGCGGTGCCAGGCGACACCCATGTTGGTGTTGAGCGAGACGACGATCATCCAGATGAACGACGTGCTGATCTTCACCATCGCGGTGAAGTAGACCAAGGTCTGCAGCGTCGGGACGCTCAGCCCCTTGAAGGCCAGGACCAGCGGGTACGAGGCGAAGTACGCGGCCTCGTAGTGCTCCACGTGGTGGATGGCGCCCTCGAGGCCGCGCAGCACGTAGATCGCGAGACCGATGGTGAGGATGACGTACTCGACGAAGTACGCCTGACCCGACTTGGAACCCGCGAACCGGGACTTGCGGCCCGCCCGCGACGGCAGGCTCAGCAGGCGGATGACCATCAGCACGGCGATGCCCAGGATCGTCATCACGCCGATGAACTCGATGTACAGCTCGAACGGCAGGAAGCCGCCGATGACCGGCAGGGTCCAGTCGGCCTTGAAGAGCTGGCCGAAGGCCTGCGCGAGGGTCGGCGGCAGGGTGAGGAAGCCGACGGCGACGAACCAGTGGGCGATGCCCACGATGCCCCACCGGTTCATGCGCGTATGACCGAGGAACTCCCGCACCAGCGTGACGCTCCGCTGGTAGGGGTTGTCGGTACGGCTGCCGGCCGGGACCGGCTGGCCCAGTTTGAAGTACCGGAAGAACTGACCGATGGCGCGTGCGAGCAGCGCGACGCCGACCACGGTCAGAACCAGCGACACGATGATCGCGGCGAGTTGCATTGGGGGCTCCTCGGGCCTGCGAGGGGTGCGTCTTCGAGTCTCCCTCGAAGGCGACGACTTCTCATTACTAAGCGGTAACTTATGCAGTCCGTCTGAGACTACCCACTTCTTTTGCCGCACTGTAGTCAGGAGAGCGGTGATCTGCGTCGCTGAGGGTTGCCTGAGTGGTCGTGACGTGATCGTGCGAGAGGGCTCCCTGAACCCGGTCGTGAAACCTGATCGTGTTATTCGCGTTATATCTGGGCATAACGGAATATCCTCCATCAGTGCTGTACGGGATCCTCGCCTCCGCCTCCGCCCTGCTGCTCACCGCCGTGCTCGCGGCGGTCGTACGGGCGCCCTCGCTGCGGTTCGGGTTCGTCGAGCGGCGTCGGGCGCGGCCGGTGCCGTTGCTCGGGGGAGTGGCGCTGGTCGGTGCGGTGGGGGCCGTGGCGTGGGCGGGGGAGCGGACCGGGCTCGCGCCGTTGGGGGAGGAGGGCGGGCGGCTGCTTGTCGCCGGGGTGGCGGTGGCCGGGCTCGGGCTGGTCGGGGATCTGTGGCGGCTGCCGTTCGTGGTGCGGGCCGTGGGGGTGGTCGCGGCCGCCGCGTACGTCATGCCGTACGAGGATCTCGGGGTCCTCGGTGGGGTGCTGGGCGTGGTGTGGGTCGTATTCGTCGTGCACGGATTCAAGGGGCTCGGCCGTTCCGACGGCGTCCTCGGCGTCGTCGGCGTCGTCACCGCCTTCGCACTCAGCGCGTGCGCCGCCGCCGAGGTCGTCGACGGTCTCGCCGCCCTGCTGAGCGTGCTGGCCGCCGGGCTCACCGGGTTCCTGATGCAGAACTGGCCGCCGGCGCGCATCGTTCTCGGAGAGTGCGGGGCGCTGTTCGTGGGATTCCTGCTCGCGGGTGGCGCCGTACGGGTGTACGCGTACGCCGCGCAGCACGGGGTGGGCGTCGCGGTGCCCTTCGCGCTGACCGCGCTGGTGACCGCCGACGCGGTGCTGGTGCTGGTGTCACGGCGGCTGGCCGGGCGCGAGCTGTGGCGCAGCGGACCCGACCATCTCGCCCACCGGCTGCGGCGGTTGGGGCTCACGCCGGTGGGGGTGGTGGTCGTTCTGGGGGTGTGCGCGGTCGCGTCGGTGGCCGTCGGAGTGGCCGTCCACATGCTGTGGATGAAGGCGGGCGGGGTGTGGTGGGTGGTGGGGGTCGCGGTGGTCGTCGTGGCGGGGCTGCTGAGGGTGCCGGTGTACGGGCTCGGGGGCGCCCGCACGATGTCCCGGCCGCGGGGGCCGTCCACGATGTCGTCCGGGCGTGCGGGGGGCGCGGGAGGTGCTGAGGGCTCCGTACGCCGGGCTCCGGCCCCGTATCGCTAGGGCCTTCGTCAAATCCCCGTCGTCGCCCGGAGAGCGGCCCCGCGCCCGCCGCGGCAGCGGCTGATGTCCCCCGCCGCGGCAGCGGCTGATGTCCGCGGAGGTGCGTGCTCTCGGCGTGCCGGGCATACACCCTCGTACGTACTGGATGTACTTGGGTGTGTGCCCGGTGCGGCGGTGGGGGCCCCTCCCGCTCGAGCGGAGTCGAGAGTGGGGGAGCGTGCATGGCGTCGCGGGGCAGACGGGAAGGTGACGACAGGCCCTAGGGGGCCGGAGCTGGCGACCGGGTATCGGACAAACTCGTGGCCCCGCGTAGCGTGTCGCGTTCATCATGGGCCGCATGGATGATCGCGATCACGAGCTTCCCGCGGCGGTGGACACGAAGGCGCTGCTCGCCCTGTCGGACGAGCACCACGATCGCCCCGTACGCCCCCTGGGCACCCATGAGGCCGCCGGTCACCTGGTCAAGGTGTACGCCCTGGAGGCGCCGGGGCGAACCGTGACGGAGCAGGACGCGGACGCCGCCCTGAGGATCGCCGAGGCGCACCTCCGACTCGGCCGTACGCGCGGGTCGCTGGGGCTCGCCGTACTGATCGTGCACGCGGGAGGGGACGGCGACTACGTCCTCGTCCACACGTGGATCGAGGGGCTCATGGCCGACCTGGCGATCTTCGCCGGACCGGTGGGGCGGCTCGACGAACTCCGCCCGGGCCGCACCGGCCTCGCGCCCTGCGTCTGGGAGGCCGCCGTCATCAGCCACGAGCGCGACGCCTACTCCCGCCACGTCCTCGACGGCGGAGCGACGATCGCCGACCGCCTGAGGGCCTGGCAGAACGACACCCTGGAGGGCAGCCTCCGGTGACCGCCGCCCCACGTGTACGCCCCGCCCGCCCCGCCGACCTGCCCCGGATCGCCGACTTGGCCGCCGAACACGCCGCCTACGAACGCGCCGCCCCGCCCGCCCCCGACCTTGCAGAGCGCCTAGGGCGTGTCGCGAAAGTCCCGCCTGCCGCCTGCCGCCCGGCATGCACTCTCGCCGCACCGGGCGAAAGCCCAAGTACATCCAGTACGAGGGTGTATGCCCGGCACGCCGAGAGCACGCGCCTCCGCGGACATCAGCCGCTGCCGCGGCGGGCGCGGGGCCGCTCTCCGGGCGACGACGGGAATGTGACGACAGGCCCTCGCCTCGCTCCTCTTCGACACCCCGGAACCCCGGCCCCGACCTCTCCACCTGGCAGGGCCGCGAACACCTCCACATGGACTGCCTCTTCCTGCGGGCCGACAGCCGTGGCTCGGACCTCGGCGCGCTCCTCGTGGAGGCGGTGGTGGCCGAGGCCCGCGACCTCGGTCTCTACGAGCTCCACGCGAAGGAGAAGCTCCGCTACGGCTGATGGTGACGGGCTGAAGTCCACGCAAAACCCCAGGTCAATCCCCCCTTGCGTATAAGCAAAACATAAGAGTTGAGCCCCCTCGGCTCAGCTCTGTTGACCCAGCGGGAGGCGTCATGCACACTTGAGTCCGTTCCACTCAAGTCATTGCTGGAGGAATTGAAATGGCACGTGCGGTCGGCATCGACCTGGGCACGACTAACTCCGTCGTCAGCGTTCTGGAGGGCGGCGAGCCCACCGTCATCACCAACGCCGAGGGCGCCAGGACCACGCCGTCCGTCGTCGCCTTCGCCAAGAACGGTGAGGTGCTCGTCGGCGAGGTCGCGAAGCGCCAGGCGGTTACCAACGTAGACCGGACCATTCGGTCTGTTAAGCGTCACATGGGTACCGACTGGAAGATCGAGCTGGACGGGAAGCCGTTCAACCCGCAGCAGATCTCCGCGTTCATCCTGCAGAAGCTGAAGCGGGACGCCGAGGCGTACCTGGGTGAGAAGGTCACGGACGCGGTCATCACCGTTCCGGCGTACTTCAACGACTCCGAGCGCCAGGCGACGAAGGAAGCCGGCGAGATCGCCGGTCTCAACGTGCTGCGCATCGTCAACGAGCCGACCGCCGCCGCCCTCGCCTACGGCCTCGACAAGGACGACCAGACCATCCTCGTCTTCGACCTCGGTGGCGGCACCTTCGACGTGTCCCTCCTTGAGATCGGCGACGGTGTCGTCGAGGTCAAGGCCACCAACGGTGACAACCACCTCGGTGGTGACGACTGGGACCAGCGCGTCGTCGACTACCTGGTGCAGCAGTTCCGCGCCGGGCACGGTGTGGACCTCGCCAAGGACAAGATGGCGCTCCAGCGGCTCCGCGAGGCCGCCGAGAAGGCCAAGATCGAGCTGTCCAGCTCCACCGAGACCTCGATCAACCTGCCCTACATCACCGCCTCCGCCGAGGGTCCGCTCCACCTGGACGAGAAGCTCACCCGGGCGCAGTTCCAGCAGCTGACCGCCGACCTTCTGGAGCGCTGCAAGACGCCGTTCCACAACGTCATCAAGGACGCGGGCATCAACCTCTCCGAGATCGACCACGTCGTTCTCGTCGGTGGCTCCACCCGTATGCCGGCCGTCGCCGAGCTCGTCAAGGAGCTGACCGGCGGCAAGGAGGCCAACAAGGGTGTGAACCCGGACGAGGTCGTCGCCATCGGCGCCTCGCTCCAGGCCGGTGTGCTCAAGGGTGAGGTCAAGGACGTTCTGCTCCTCGACGTGACGCCGCTTTCCCTCGGTATCGAGACCAAGGGCGGCATCATGACCAAGCTCATCGAGCGGAACACGACGATCCCGACCAAGCGGTCCGAGATCTTCACCACCGCCGAGGACAACCAGCCGTCCGTGCAGATCCAGGTCTACCAGGGCGAGCGCGAGATCGCGGCGTACAACAAGAAGCTCGGGATGTTCGAGCTGACCGGTCTGCCGCCGGCGCCCCGCGGCGTCCCGCAGATCGAGGTGTCCTTCGACATCGACGCCAACGGCATCATGCACGTGACCGCGAAGGACCTGGGCACGGGCAAGGAGCAGAAGATGACCGTCACCGGCGGCTCCTCGCTGCCGAAGGACGAGGTCGACCGGATGCGCCAGGAGGCCGAGCAGTACGCGGAGGAGGACCAGAAGCGTCGCGAGGCCGCCGAGACCCGTAACCAGGGCGAGCAGCTCGTCTACCAGACCGAGAAGTTCCTCAAGGACAACGAGGACAAGGTCCCGGGCGACATCAAGACCGAGGTCGAGGCCGCCGTCGGCGAGCTGAAGGAAGCCCTCAAGGGCGAGGACACCGCCGAGATCCGCACCGCCACCGAGAAGGTCGCCGCCGTCTCGCAGAAGCTCGGCCAGGCGCTGTACGCCGACGCCCAGGCCGCGCAGGCCGCGGGCGGGCCGGAGGGTGCCACCGCCGGTGGGGCCAAGGCCGGCGGCTCCGAAGATGACGTGGTCGACGCCGAGATCGTAGACGAGGACCGTAAGGACGGTGCCGCGTGACGGAGGAGACCCCGGGCTTCGACGAGCAGCAGCCGCAGTCGGCTCAGCCGCAGCAGCCCGACGTCCCCTCCGGCTCCGAGGACGCTGAGCCGAAGGCCGCCCCCCAGGAGGGGGCGGCCCCGGCCGGGGACGCGGGGGCAGCGGCCCAGGTGGCCGGCCTCACGGCGCAGCTGGACCAGGTGCGTACGGCGCTCGGTGAGCGCACGGCGGACCTCCAGCGGCTCCAGGCCGAGTACCAGAACTACCGTCGTCGGGTCGAGCGCGACCGGATCCAGGTCAAGGAGATCGCCATCGCGAACCTCCTGACCGAGCTCCTGCCGGTACTCGACGACATCGGCCGCGCACGGGAACACGGCGAACTCGTCGGCGGATTCAAGTCCGTCGCGGAGTCGCTGGAGACCGTCGCGGCGAAGATGGGGCTGATGCAGTTCGGCAAGGAGGGCGAGCCCTTCGACCCGACGATCCACGAGGCCCTGATGCACAGCTACGCGCCCGATGTCACCGAGACGACGTGCGTGGCGATTCTCCAGCCGGGGTATCGCATCGGCGAGCGCACCATCCGCCCGGCGCGGGTGGCCGTGGCCGAGCCCCAGCCGGGGGCGCAGACCGTCAAGGCCGAAGAGACCGAGACGGCCGACGACAAGGAGAGCGGTGGCCCGGACGAGGGCTGACGCCGACGGCGTGCACGGTGACGTGCACGGTGAGTGGAAGGAGGGACGTCGAGGATGAGTACCAAGGACTTCATCGAGAAGGACTACTACAAGGTCCTCGGCGTGCCCAAGGATGCCACCGAGGCCGAGATCAAGAAGGCGTACCGCAAGCTCGCCCGCGAGTACCACCCGGACGCCAACAAGGGCAACGCCAAGGCGGAGGAGCGCTTCAAGGAGATCTCCGAGGCGAACGACATACTCGGTGACCCCAAGAAGCGCAAGGAGTACGACGAGGCCCGCGCCCTCTTCGGCAACGGCGGCTTCCGTCCCGGACCCGGCGCCGGCGCCGGCTCGTTCAACTTCGACCTGGGCGACCTCTTCGGCGGCGGCCCCCAGGGCGGCCAGGGAGCGGGCGGCTTCGGCGGCGGGCTCGGCGATGTCTTCGGCGGCCTGTTCAACCGGGGCAGTTCCGGCACCACGCGGGTGCAGCCCCGGCGCGGCCAGGACATCGAGTCCGAGGTCACGCTGAGCTTCACCGAGGCCATCGAGGGCGCGACCGTACCGCTCAGGATGTCCTCGCAGTCGCCCTGCAAGGCCTGTTCCGGCACCGGCGACGCCAACGGCACCCCCCGGGTGTGCCCGACGTGCGTCGGCACCGGCCAGGTCGCGCGGGGCTCCGGCGGCGGCTTCTCGCTGACCGACCCCTGCCCGGACTGCAAGGGCCGGGGCCTGATCGCCGAGAACCCCTGCGACATCTGCAAGGGCTCGGGCCGCGCCAAGTCGTCCCGCACCATGCAGGTCCGGATCCCGGCGGGCGTCTCCGACGGCCAGCGGATCCGGCTGCGCGGCAAGGGCGCGCCCGGCGAGCGCGGTGGACCCGCGGGCGACCTGTACGTGGTCGTGCACGTCGACCCGCACCCGGTGTTCGGCCGCAAGGACGACAACCTCACGGTGACCGTGCCGGTGACGTATCCGGAGGCGGCGCTCGGCGGCGAGGTCAGGGTCCCGACCCTGGGCGGTCCGCCGGTCACCCTGAAACTGCCCCCGGGCACCCCCAACGGCCGTACGATGCGGGCCCGCGGCAAGGGCGCCTTCCGCAAGGACGGCACCCGCGGGGATCTGCTGATCACGGTCGAGGTGAGTGTCCCGAAGGACCTGTCGGGGAAGGCTCGTGACGCGCTGGAGGCGTATCGCGAGGCGACCGCGGGCGAGGACCCGCGGGCGGAGCTGTTCCAGGCCGCGAAGGGAGCATGAGTGTGATGGACGGCCGCCGTAGAAACCCTTACGAGCTGACGGAAGAGACACCGGTGTACGTCATCTCGGTGGCCGCCCAGCTCTCCGGTCTGCACCCGCAGACTCTGCGTCAGTACGACCGCCTCGGCTTGGTCTCCCCGGACCGCACCGCCGGGCGCGGCCGCCGCTACTCGGCCCGCGACATCGAACTGCTGCGCACCGTTCAGCAGTTGTCGCAGGACGAGGGCATCAACCTCGCCGGCATCAAGCGCATCATCGAGCTGGAGAACCAGGTCGCCGCGCTCCAGGCGAGGGTCGCCGAGATGGAGGCCGCGCTCGACGGCGCCGCCGCGGCGATGCGGCAGCGCGAGGCCGCGGTGCACGCGTCGTACCGGCGTGACCTGGTGCCGTACCAGGAGATGCAGCAGAGCAGCGCGTTGGTGGTGTGGCGGCCGAAGGGGCGGCAGACGTCGGACTGACGCGACGCATCGAGCGAAGGGGCCCTGTCGGTACTTCCGGTACCGGCAGGGCCCCTTGCGTGGTGTGCCCGTCAGAAGAACAAGTCGCCGAAACCCTGCGCGGTGAGCGTCCACGTGGGCTCGGCGCCCGTGCCGAACGCGGCGGCGAGGGCGTAGCCGAAGGCGGCGTCGAGGGCCTCCGGCTCGGCGTCCGCGCGCCACTCCCCGACGACCCTGCCGTCGCCCTCGGAGGAGAAGTCCCCGATGTGCTCCGTCGCGTCGCGGAACAGACCACTGTCGTCCGTGGAGTTGGGGACCAGACGCCAGGAGTGCTCCCCGTACCGGACGTCGACGCGGAACGAACGCCGGGTCAGCCGGCCCTTGGCGGGCTCGATGACGGCGTCCGTGCCGTCGACGGTGAGGGTGAGCAGGGTGCCGTCCCGCGTCCCGACCGGGATGTACTCCTCCGCCTCGGTCCCCTCGGCCCGCCGTATCTCGATCCGGGGCACCCGCTCCCCCGCCACGACGACCTCGCCCCGTACGACGTCCAGCCGCACGGAGATCTCACCGAACCGGTCGTCCACCACGAGGGTTTCCACGACCGGCTCGGCCTGGGGTGCTGGGTCCTTCGGCATACGGTGGTCCTTCGCTGGGGGAAAGCCGCTGTCGATGAGAAGGACGCGGGCACCCGGCGTCGCGTTCCACGGCGACACCCCGCTGGACGCGGCCCACGGACGTGTCGTCGAACCCGGTCACCGTCCCGTCACTGGCCGGTCGGCTCGCTCAGTGTGTTCAGCTCGGTCGCGACCACGACGTTCGCCTCGCCGGTCCACTTGTAGTGGGAGTTCCAGTCGTCGTCGACGGCGTCGATGAAGAAGCAGCGCTCCTCGCCGTCCGGGACGGTCTGGTACTCGTACGAGGTGGTGTCGGCCGACAGCCACTCCACCTCGCCCGCGTAGCACATCTTCTCCCCCTCGTCGCCGACGAGTTCGCCGCCGTAGACGACGTACCGGGCCAGGTCGGGCGTCGGGTTGGCGTCCCACTTCAGCTCGAAGCCGTACTCGGTCGGCGTGGCGGTCAGCCCCGTGACGGCGGAGGGCGGTGTGTCGTCCCGGCGCCGCCCGCTGACGGAGGCGGAGGGCGTGGACTCGTTGCCCGCCGCGTCGACCGCGGTCACCCGGTAGTGGTAGGTGACGCCCACCTCGGCGGTCGCGTCCCGGTAGGAGAGCTGGTCCGTGGTGCCGACCTGGGTGTAGGTGCCGTCGGCGCTCGCCGCGCGGTGGACCCGGTACGACGACGCCCCCGTGACCGCCGCCCAGCCGACGCGGATGCCGCCCGCCTCGGAGGCGTCGGTGACGTCCACGCCCTGCGGAACGCCGGGTGCGACCCGGTCGACGGTGGTGACGGCCCGGTCGGCGGTGCCCGTCGACTCGTTCCCGGCCAGGTCGAGGGCGCGGACCTCGTAGTGGTACGTCTCGCCGGTGACCGGCAGGGTGGCGTCCGTGTACGACGTCCCCGTGGTCGTCACCAGGGGCTCGGCGAAGGCAGCGCCCTCCGCGCGGCGGTACACGCGGTAGCCGCGGAGGTCCATCTCCTTGTTCTTCAGCCAGATCAGCTCGGCCTTGCCGGTGGTCTTGTCGTACGCCACCGAGAAGCCCGTCGGGACGAGCGGCTTGACCGTGTCGACGGTCGCCGACGTGCGGGGCGCGTACGCGAAGGAGACGTTGGCGGCGCCGGTCCAGTTGACGTAGTCGATGCGGAGGGTGTGCTTGCCGGAGGGGATGGTGAGGTTGAGCGTCTTGTTCTGGGTGGTGGAGACGTTCGTCCAGAGGCTGATCTTGCGGACGCCGTCGACGTACACCCGGATGCCGTCCTGCGCGGCGGCGGTGAAGGTGAACGGGCCGCCGGAGCCGAAGTCGCGGGTCACGGTCCAGCGGACGCCGAAGTAGTTCTTCGGCAGGCCGATGGCGGGGGCTCCCGTGCCCCAGTTCTCGCTGATCTTCGAGTCGCAGTCGGTCTTCTTCGGTGTCCCGGAGAAGGTGGTGTTGCCGTAGAACTGCCGCTTGAAGACGGGGGACGTGCAGGTGACGGCCGCGTTCGCCGTCGTGGCGGTGGCGGTCAGCAGACCGGCGGCGGTGGCGACCGCGAGGGCGGCGGCCGTCGCGATTCTGGCGGGAGTCATGGGGCGCTGGGGTCTTTCTCTCTGTGAGGTGGTCAGGTGAGCGTGTGGGCGCCGACGGGCACGGACTCCGTGCCGTCCGCGTACACGGCCGTCACCCGGTAGAAGAGCGTCGTGCCGGCCTTCGCGTGAGAGTCCGTGTACGAGTAGGTGTTCGCGTCCGCCGTGTCGGTGAGCTTGACGTACGCGGCGGTGGCCGGGTCCCAGCGGTAGACGCGGAAGTGGGCCGCCGGGCCGTTCGGGTCCTGCTCGGCGTTGTAGTCCCAGCCCATGGACCGGATGCCCTCGGCGCCGAGGAGGACGCCGTAGTCGTCGACGTTCATGGACGCGATCGGCGACCCGTCACCCGGGGTGGCCTCGGTGGGCCGCATGTCGAGTTCGGTGGCGCCCACCGTGGGGACCTCGGCCGAGGCGGCGTCGAGGGCGTTGCCGTCCCCGTCGACGGCGACGACCTTGTAGCGGTAGCTCTCGCCGTCGGGCAGCATCCGGTCGAGGTTCTGGGACCACGTGGTGCCGTAGGGGAGGCTGTCGCTGATGTCGGTGTAGGTCCACTCGCCGTTCGCGTACACGCCCCGGTGGATCTGGTAGTCGGCGACGTCGGCGGCGGGGCTGTCGTCCCAGTCGAGCTTGATCCCGTTCTCCACTGGGGTCGCCGTCAGTCCGGTGACCGGGCCGGGGGCCGTGTAGTCGCCGACGTGGTCGACCGTCAGGGAGGCCGAGACGGGGCCGAGGTTGCCGGCGCCGTCGACGGCGCGGACCGTGTACGTGTATGACGTGGAGCGCTGGACGGAGGTGTCCACGAAGGAGGTGCCGTAGCTGGAGCCGATCGCGGAGCCGTTCCGGAAGACCTTGAACGTGGTATCCGTGCCCCACGTCTGGTCCCAGGACCAGCTCAGCGTGACGTCGTGCTCGCCGTCCACCGCCTTGAGGTCCTGGGCGGCGACGGTCGGCGGGGTCCTGTCCCATGTCTCGAACATCGCGGTGCCGGAGGCGGCCGACTCGTTGCCGTGTGTGTCGACGGCGGTGACGACGTAGTAGTACCAGTCGCCGGTGGCCGGCGGGGTCTCCGAGTAGTACGACTCGTACTGCCCGCGCTCGCTCACCAGGTTGGCCTCGGGGAGCACGACCGGGTAGGTGGTCGACCGGTACACGCGGTAGCCGGCCAGGTCGGACGCGGCGACCTGGTCCCAGCGCAGCTCGACCTCCGTCGTCAGCCCTATGTCCCAGTTGTCCTCCACGCCGGTCGGCGCGGCCGGGGCGGTCGTGTCGACGGTGGTGACACCCTGGTCGGCCGTCCCCGGGGAGACGTTGCCGGCCTTGTCGTAGGCGCGGACCTCGTAGTAGTAGATGTCTCCCGTCTTGGGCAGCGTGGTGTCCGTGTACGACGTGGAGGTGGTCGTCGCGAGGGTCGCGAGGGGCTTGGTGCCGAACGAGGTGCCCTTGAGCCGGCGGTATACCCGGTAGCCCGCGAGGTCCATCTCCTTGTTCTTCGCCCAGGTGAACTTGGCGGCACCGGTCGCCTGGTCGTACGTCACCGCCGGGGCGGTCGGCGTGAGCGGCTTGGTCGTGTCGACCGTGGCCGAGGTCCGGGGCGTGTACGTGAACTTGACCTTGGCGGAGCCGGTCCAGTTGACGTAGTCGACGCGCAGGGTGTGCCTGCCGGACGGGATGGTGACGTTGACGGTCTTGGAGACGGTCGAGGAAACGTTTTTCCACAGGTCGATCTTGCGGGTGCCGTCGAGGTAGACCCGGATGCCGTCCAGGGCGGAGGCGGTGAAGGTGAACGGGCCGCCGGAGCCGAAGTCGCGGGTCACGGTCCAGCGGACGCCGAAGTTGTTGGACGGCAGCCCGGAGGCGGGCGCGCCGGTGCCCCAGTTCTGGTCGATCGCGCTGTCGCAGTCGGTCTTCTGCGGCGTACCGGAGAAGGTGGTGTTCGCGTAGAACTGCCGCTTGAACACGGGGGAGGCGCAGGTGACGGCCGCGTTCGCCGTCGTGGTGGCGGCGGTCAGTAGACCGCCGGCGGTGGCGAGCACGACGGCGGTGGCTGCGGTCGCCGTCGTACGTCTGGCTGAGGTCATGAAGTCTCTCAGGTCCTTCAGTGCGTGATGCCGATCGGTGCGTGATGCCGATCGTCACCGGCGAGGGGACACCGCCGGTGACGATCAGACGCACGAGGGGGGCGTTTGGTTGTACGGGACGCGTGGGACGCGTCGGTGATCCGGGGTGGGCAGGTCAGCCCAGGTCAGGCGTCCAGTCGCCCAGATAGTCGGCCTTCTCGTACGAGGCGGCCTCCTCGGCGGTGAGCTGCGGGCGGTTCTCCGTGGCCGAGGCGACCGAGACGGCGCCGGTGTTGGCGTACTCGCGGAAGAAGGAGTCCTTCCAGGAGTACGTCGTGCCGCCGGAGGTCCAGTCCTGGTAGGGCGCCGCCTTGATGGCCGCCGGGAGCGACGACTCGCGGATCACCAGGCTGCCCTTCGCGCCGCCGGTGGCGACGGCGGTCGTACGCACCCGCCCGAGGCCACGCCTCCGCCGAGGCCTCGCGCGTTCGCTCGCGCTCTGTCTCGAAGAGCCCTCGGTCATACCCTCGGTCATACCCTCGGTCATCACTACAGCCCTTTCGGCCCATGGGGACGACGGAAACGAACGGTGTCGGCATGGGGGAGTGGGGCGCTACAGCGCATGTGGGGCTGCTGGGAAAGCTGTTGCGCGTAGCGGGGAGGATAAGGGATGGGACTGTGGGCCTTCGCTGAGGGTCCCCAGGTCCGTGGGACGGTAATTGGCAGATTTGGCTCGGCTCCGGGGCCGCTGACCGGGGGCTGCGGGGGTCTGGGGTGGGACGGAACTGCCAATCACTTCCCCGGTTACGGAGGGGAGGGCCGTGTGGTGGTGACTAGCTCTCGCCCTCGGGGGTGTTTGGCTCTGTCAGCGTGACGTACGAGAACTCTTCGCCGCTGCTCAAGCGGGAGTTGCCGTCGGTGTCCACGGCGACGACGGCCCAGCGGACGGTCTCGCCCTGTGCGTCGCTGAGATCCCTGATGTACGTCACCGACTCGTCGAACCAGTCGTAACCGACAGAGTCCCACTGTTCGTACTGCCAGACCCCGTCGATGAGTTGGCCACGATGGATTTCGTAGCGGTCGACGCTCTCTTCCTCGGGACTGCGCTGCCAGGTGAGCTGGAGGTCGGTGCTCACGACGACACCGGTCAGACCGGTGACGGCAGCCGGGGCGAGCCCGGTCGCGGGGGCGGTGGCGTTGGCCGGCGCCGATGCGGTGGACTCGTTGCCCATGGTGTCGACGGCGGTGACGGTGTACGTGTAGGCGCGGCTGTGCCGGACACGGTCGTCGAGGTAGGAGCGCTGCGACGCGCGTACCTCGCCCACGAGGCGGTCGCCGCGGTAGATCCGGTAGCGCGACAGGTCCTCGGGGACGGGTCTGGTGGGTGCACGCCATGTCAGCTCGATGCCGGTCGCCACCTTGGTCGTCGCGGTCAGCCCGGGGGGGCGGAGGGTGCGTGATCGCTCCGGTCCACCAACCCGGGCTCCGACTTGGCCGACTTATTGCCAGCGGCGTCGACGGCCGTGACCCAGTAGCTGTAGAGCAGATGCTCCCTGGCGGTGGTGTCCAGCCAGGCCGCCGAGGTCACCTTCGCCACCTGGACCACGGGTTCGTCCATGGCGTCGGTCTCCCAGCGTCGGTGGAGGAGGTAGTGCGCCGCGCCCGGCACGGGGTTCCAGGACAGGGTGACCCCCGGCTGACCGTCGGTCGCCGTGACGCCCGTCGGGGCCGAGGGCGCGGTCCGGTCAACCGTCGTGACCGGCCGGTCGGCGCCGCCCGCCGACTCGTTGCCGGCCTTGTCGTATGCGCGGATCTCGTAGACGTACGTCTCTCCGGTCGCCGGCGGGGAGTCGGTGTACGAGGCGGCAGTCACACGCGCGAGCCGCTTCCATCCGTCGTCACCCTTCACCCGCCTGTAGACCCGATAACCGGCGAGGTCGAGTTCCCTGTTCCCCGCCCAGGCCAGCCTCACCCTGCCGGTCGCCTTGTCGTACGTAGCCGACGTGCCGGTCGGGGCGAGAGGTGCGACCTTGTCGACAGCGGCCGAAGTCCGCGGCGAATAGCCGAACTCAACGTGCGCCGAGCCCGTCCAGTGGGCGAAGTCCACGCGCAGGGTGTGCTTGCCGGAGGGGATACTGACGTCGACCGTCTTCTTCCGCGTGGCGGTGACGTTCTTCCACAGGTCGATCTTCCGTACGCCGTCGACGTAGACACGGATGCCGTCCTGGGCGGCGGCCGTGAAGGTGAAGGGGCCGCCGGAGCCGAAGTCCCGGGTGAGGGTCCAGCGAACGCCGAAGTTGTCCTTGGGCACCCCTGAGGCCGGGGCTATGGTCGCCCAGTCTTCGCTGACGGCCGTGTCGCAGTCGGTCTTCTTCGGCGTACCGGAGAAGGAGGTGTTGCCGTAGAACTGCCGCTTGAAGACAGGGGACTTGCACGTGGCTGCCGCGCTGGCCGATGTGGCTGTCACGGCCAACAGGCCGCCTATGGTGCTGAGCACGACGGCACCGGCAACTGCGGCAGTCGTGGCTCTGGCCGGGATCATGGTCTCCTCGGTCGTGGTCGAAGACGACCGGACGAGGGCCGCCGACGATCACGACTCCCGGACGGGGCGAATGGTTGTAGCGGGCCTGACGTACCGCAGGAGGGCGGCGAGGCCGTGGGGACCGGTCGTCAGAATGACACGGGGTTCGTCGCTCTCGCGGAGGCGGATCGTTCCGTCGGGGGTGGTGGCGAGGTAGAGGCAGTTACCTTCGGGGCCGCCGCTGTACGACGATTTTTGCCAGTGCGCTTCGGGCATCCGATGGCCTCCTCAGAGGGTGTAGAGCACATGCTGGACAAGGGCCAGCGAGTCCTTCACTGAGTGTGTTTCGGGGGCCAACGATACGTCGACGGGTGCGAGGGCATTTTTCGCGATGCGGTCGAACAGGGAGCCGTACTCCTCAAGTTGGGGCTGTCCCACCAAGTAGTGGGAGCCCAGGAGCTGTTCGATGACGACGGTGCCCAATCTCGGGTTGGCGGGCACGATATGGGCGAAGTTGCCGGTGAGGGCGGCGTGTGCCTGGGCCGTGAACGGATAGATCTGGATGGTCACGTTCGGCAGCCGTGCCAGCTCGATCAGGTGCAGCAACTGCTCCCGGACGACCTTGATGCTGCCGAACCGCATGTGCAACGCGGACTCGTGGATGACGGCGTGCACAGACGGAGGGTTGTCGCGCGTCAGGATGTGCTGCCGTTCCATGCGGAACCTCAGCGCCTCCCCGATGTTGGTGAAACCCAGGTCGGGGCTGGTGAAGATGGAGCGCGTGTAGTCCTCGGTCTGGAAGAGCCCCGGGATGAACAGCGGCTCGTGCGTCCTGATCGCCACGGCCTCTGATTCGAGCTCGGCCAGGTTCAGGGGGTCCGGCCCCAGGTGCTTCCTGTACGCACGCCACCAGCCCTTGCCGCTGGCCTCGGACATGGCGACCAGCGCTTCGATATAGGGCTCCTCTGAGCAACCATAGATGCGGCAGAGGTCGAGTAGTCGCTCGGTGAGGATCGAGGTCCGGCCGGCTTCGATGTGGCCCAGCTGCCCGCGCGTCATGCTGATTCGATCGGCGGCGTCCGTCGTGGTCAATCCGGCTTGCTCGCGCAGTTGTTTGAGTTCGAAGCCGAGTCGCCGCTGTCGTTCACTGATGGTGGTGCGCAGTCCCACGGGTTCTCCTTGGCGATCGGCCCAAAGTCTGCCCCGTCGGGGGAGGTTAGTCCACCGGCTGCGGTGAATAGGTTGCTCGCGAGAACCCCGTATCGCTACGGTGAGTGCGGTTCCGATAACACCTCGGAGTCGTCCGACTTCCCCTGCCCGTAAGCCGACAGAGCACCCGCACGCGGGCGACGCCATCGCCGAGCAGCGGGACCCGCCCCCCCATCCCTCCTTGTCAGGAGCCCCCCATGGACCCAGCCCGCCGTGCCGCCCATCGCCCCACCCAACTCACCCACGAATACAGCCTGTTCTCCCCCGCCGACGCGACCGCGCCCCGCCTCTGCCGGGACTTCGTCCGCACCGTCCTCTCCACCCACGGCCGGGCGTACCTGATCACGCCCGCAGCCCTGTGCACCTCGGAACTCGTCACCAACGTCCACCTGTACACCAAGGGCACGGCCATGCTCCGCGTCCGCCTCACTCCCGCTCGGCTGCGGGTGAGCGTGTTCGACGAGAGTGCGGACCCTCCCGCGCTCGTACGGCCCGCCGGAGGGGGCGCCGCCTGCTGGGGGCGCGGCCTCGCGCTCGTGGCGGAGATGGCGGACGGGTGGGGCGTCGCGGACGGGCGGGCGGGGCGGTTCGCGAAGGGGGTGTGGTTCGAGTTGTGGCTCGCCGGGTGAGCCGACCGCTGTTGCACGTTAGAAGCTCAAGACCTTGTCCGAACTACCCGATCGACCAGGCTGCGGTGCAGGCGCTCTCCCCAAACTTTGGGATCGATGCGGCGGAGACTGCAACGACCTTCGAGAGCGCCGAACTGGGGCGGCCGAACTAGTGTCCTGGTCCGGAGATCCGCAGTAGCGGCAGATACGGTCGATGATCTGGTCGGCCGTCTTGGCCCACTTGAACGGCCGGGCGTCCTCGTTCCAGGTCTTGATCCAGTCTTCAAGTGCAGTCTTGAGCTCGTCGAGGGAGCAGAACACGCCGCGTTCGAGGCAGCGCCGTTCCAGTTCGGCGAACCACCGCTCGACCTGGTTGATCCATGACGAGTACGTGGGCGTGAAGTGCAGCTCGAACCGGGGGTGTGCCAGCAGCCACTTGTGCACCACCGGCGCCTTGTGGGCGGAGAGGTTGTCGCAGATCACGTGGACTGTGATGGGCGTAGCGCTCACTTTCACACGCTTCAGTACGGTGTCGATGGAGCCGGTGTCGAAGTTTTCCGCCAGGAAGGCGACGGCCTGGCCGGACGGTGTCAGCGCCTGGGGGGAGCCGCTCGCCGCGAGGACGGTGGCGGTAGTGACGATGTCCTGGGTGATGAGACCAGCGGCCTCGGAGGACGTGAAGTCGGGCTGGGGCGGCGCTGGCTACAGGCTGACCGACATCACCAATAACGACCTGAGCGGCCGGGAGCTTTGTGATCCGGCGTTCTGGCGCGACGACACAACCCTGGTGTGCGGCTTGCAGCAGCTCACCCTCACATCCGATTACTCCTCCGTCGCGGAGACCAAGGAACTGGTCCCCGCCAACGACCGCAGCAACAGCACCCCGGTACCTTCACCGGACGGCAAGAGCTTCGCTTTCCTCTCCAGCGGCGAGGGTGGCACCGTCACGCTCTTCAAGGGCGACCTGGACTCCCCCGTCGCCCAGCCCGTGAAGGTCGCGGACCTGGAGCCGCCCCTTGACGGCTCCGACGACCACCGGGAAACGCTGGTCCGCTGGAACTGACGTTGCAGGGGCCTTGGGCTGCCTACCCCGGCCCCAGCGGGGGTCGGGGCCATCAGGGCCGCGCCGAGCCTCGCGGCCGGGCGCGGATCCGTACCGGGGTGGTGGGCCGGTCCTGGCCTGGCTTCCGGCGGGCCGTCGTGGACATGGATCGAGCTGCGGCGCTCGACGGGCGGTTGCGATCGTGTGACTGCGCGACGCTCTGCAGGGGGTCGGTGATCCTGGACTGGGGCGTACGCCACGCCATCGGTCTGTCGGGGCGGTGGATGATCCAGTCGGTGTCCTTGAAGTGGGAGGACAGGGCGCGGCCGAGCTTGGTCGCGTAGAAGGGCCCGGCGGACTCGAAGACGCCCAGGGAGAGCGGTCTGCCCAGCTTCGTCTGCCCACCTGCTCGCCCAGTCGGCCAGCGAGGGGACGGTGCCCAGCACCGTCTGCTTGTCGAGGTATCCGTGGCCTCGACATCAACACCAAGCACGGGCACGCCACTACAACAACGAAGCCACAGCGACCTGCGGCCTCGTCACACCAACCGCAATGGCAGTACTGGGTTGGCTCGCAAAGATCACCTCCGCCTAGCATGTTCACGCCATTGCCCGGGTGTCAAACCGCCTCGACGGAAGCGAACCATGCATCTCAAGCGGATAATCGCTGCGACCGCCGCCCTTGCCTCCTTCTCCCTGATCACGGCCTGCGAGGACGCCGACGCCGACCGCGCGACTGCCGTGACCAGCCCCACTGCGGACAGCGGCGCCGGCGCCGACACGCTCGAGCAGGCGCAGGTCTACGTCCAGCGGTACGCCTCGTGTGAGCAGATGAGCACGGACCCGAAGGACAGCCGACTGCCGCTCACCGAGTTCACCGCCGTCGGCAAGTGGTCGGTGACCGAGCGCGGGGTGTGCAGCGACCGCGTCGAGAACGGCGAGATCATTTTCTACATGTTCTCCGACATGAAGGCGTTCCAGGAGGGCTACAAGCAGCGCGTGCTGGCGAAGATCGCCTCCGGCGACCGCAACTACGGCCTGTTCAGCCGCGTGCTCGTGGGGAAGAACTTTGCCGTCACGCCTACCGAGACCAAGACGGCGCTCAAGCTCTCCCGCTCGGACCTGCGCGTCCTGACCTGCAACCCGACGGCCAGCGTGCCCGAGGGCTACAAGCGGGAGAAGGCCCTGGTCGAGGGCTGCGTCCTGAGCGACTTCGTGGCGAGCGACGGCGGGGACGGCAGCCCCAACTTCGAGACCCCGCAGGACCCGAACGCGGAAGGCGAGTCCGAGAAGCCGGGCCAGCCCCCCGCGGGAAGCCTCGGCCTGCCGCGCGCGGGGAGCCTGGCCGAGTTGAAGCAGTTGGTGCACCCGCACACCGTCGACTGCACCAGCTACTCGACCGACCCTGTCTCCCTCGCCGTCGAGTCGATCGACTACCAGCCGGTGATCACCGGTGACCACCGCCTTTGGGGCATCGGGGACCGGGCGATCTGCGGGGAGCCCGGTGGAGCGCAGCGCGCACGCAACCTCAACTGGCTCGACATGGTGAACGACATGGAACTCCTGCAGACTCGGGCGAAGGCCGCCCAGCAGGAGGACCTGAAGGACGACAACCGCCTGAAGGCCACCGTGAGCAGGCTGCTCGTCGGCGAGAACATCGCGGTGGAGAGCAATGACCCGAGCGTCCGCAGCGGCCTGTACCAGCTCCAGTTCCTCTACCTGAACTGCGAGCCTGGCTTCTCTGCCCCGGCCGGCTACCGCGTGGAGAAGGCGAGCGTCGAGGGCTGCGTGCTGACCAACTACGAGCCCGGGGTCGAGGTCGGCGGCAACTGAGAGCGCGTCGCTGACGCGACTCGCCGGGTCCTGTTCCCCGTCTCTCGGATCCTGGCCGGCGTCGAGAGGGGATGCCGCCACGCATTCCCTCTCGACGGACAGCAGCCACTCGCTCTCCGCATCGATCACCACGGCGTGGTGATGCGACTTGCCGATGTCTACCCCCGGCCCAGATCTCGGGCACGATCACCTCCGCCGGCTCGTCGTACATCGATCCCGCAGACGAACGTCGGCGTTGTCCTACAGCAGCGATCGAGTAGCGTCTCCGCGCGACCAAGTCCCTTGGACGTCATCCGCTTTCCGAACGTGATCGGTTGGTTGTGGGTGGGTGGGCATGAACTCCAGTCGGCAGCGGGAGAGATGGGCGCGGTTCGTCCGCTCGTCTCGTTCGTGGAGGTGACCGGTGCCGTCGGCGGATCGTCCTGTTGCAGCAAGGCCCGCTGTCCACGGAGAAGGCCGTGCGCGCCGGTGCGGTGGCCCACCAGCGGGTGGCGAGGTCGGGGGAGGCGCGCATGTCGTCGGCTCTGCCGTTCGTGACGTCGTGGCGAGTGGGCCTGCGGCGCCCCTTGGGCGGATGGAGAGGCTGTCGCCAATGCATTCCTCCCTGCATCAGCGTGCGCCCTGCACGCAAGTGTGACGTGGTCATGATCGATTAGGGTTGGGTGTCGTCGTATGGCGAGCGCACAGCCACGTGCCCGCCCTGGGGAGAATGAGAAGTGGAAGCAGGCCCATGCTGAACGACATCTGGGTGGTCCTGGGCGTCGGCATCATGAAGCTGACCGCCCCGTCCCGGCCCGGTCTCGTCCAGGACCCGGTCATCTCCTGGCTCCAGCGCGCCCGTACGGCGCTGGGGCTGCTCGCCACCGTATGGCTGGTGATGGCCTATCCGCTGCGGAAGGGGCGGCAGGAGTTCGTCCTCGATAAGCTGGAGAACCTGGTGGTGGGGTGCGGCATCCTGCTGGGGGCCGGGGCCATCGGGATCACGCTCTTCATCCTCGCGGCGCGCTCCCCGCTGGGGGGCGTGTACGCACGCCGTCTCGTCGGGCCGCTGACCGTGATCGGGGTCATCGTCCTCGGGGTCGGGCTGTGCTGGCTCATGGTCCTGGCGCTGCGCGGTGAGATCATCTCCAGCGACGACATCGGTCGGTACGATCTCACGTTCGGGTTCTTCGGTGAGACGGCCGGCACGATGATCACCGGCCTGGCCATCATGGCGCTGTTGGTCCTGGGAGCCATCGGCTGCGTCGTCGTACTGCTCATCTCCATCGTCACCACCCTGCTGGTCACGTTCATGGCCCTGAACTCGTGCTTCCGCACGGCCGACATCCACGAACTGCTCCCCGCCCTCCTCTCCCCCCTGCTCGTCTGGTCCCTCTTCGCCCTCAGCCTCGGCGACACCCCCGACGTGGCGGCCCCACCCGCCGTCCTGTACTCCTTCCTCCTCGGCGGACCGCTGACCGTGACGGCCCTGTCCGTGTGGGAGATACGACGTCTGCGTCACCGGCACGGGATCACCTTGCGGACGGCACTGGGCCGCGACCGCTGACGCAACTGTCGGCCCAACTGACGGCATCCGCTGAACCATCCGCGCCGAAACGAGGTCTCATCAGGGGATACGTCTACGAGCGCACCGCTCCCGGGGAGGCAAGCATGGCCATGGTCGGACTGTTCTGGATCGCCGAGGACGGCGGGGTGTACGTCGGGGCCGAGCCGGAGGGGTACGCGCGTGCGGTGCGGCTGACGCGGGACGGACTGGAGGGGCTCGGCACGGATCAGAGAGGTCACTGGGGCTGGGCGGAGGTCCGGTCGGTCGCCGTGCGGGACGTACGGGCCAGATCCTCCGCCCGGCTGTTCGCCAGCACTGCCGTCGACATGGCGCTCAACGTCGTCGGCGTCGGTACGGACCTCCCGGGCCTTTTCGAGGTGCATGTCGAAACCGCCGACGGGACCGTCGAGTTGGACACGTACGCGGCACCGGCCATCGGCGGGTACGTCCAGTCCGAGTACGACCTGTCCGTCGCCCTGCTGGAGCGGTTCGTGGCCGGTACGGCGGACGTGGACGCCCTGGCGGAGTGGGGCCGGGCCCACGCGGGGGAGGGGACGCCGGGGCGGGAGGAGCGGGAGGCCCTGCTGCGGAAGTGGGCCGAGGGCGCCGTCGAGGGCTGAGCGGACGGTCGGCGGCACGCAAGCCCCACGTACCGGCCCGGCCCCAGGAACCCACCCCCGGGAACCCACCCCCCGCACCCCGTCGTCCCCCAGAATGACCACCGGAAACGGCGGACACGGCGGACACAGCGGGACACGGGAGGAACAATGACCGCACGGGACAACGGCATCTCGGTGACGCACGACCTGGAGCCCCACGACTGGTCGAACGAGGAGACCGCCGCCTACGAGGCGGCGGTCGAGGCCGTCAACGGGGCTGTCGGCGCCTACAGCGCGCTCATCGCGGCGGAGGAGGCCAAGGACGCCCCCGACCCCGCCGTCATCGAGGCGGCGCGGGCCGCGCAGGGCCGACTGGCCAAGGAACGTGAGCAGTTGCGCTCGGCCGATCGTGAGCGGATCGCCGAGGCCCGCGCACACTACGCCCGGGTCGCGCGCGAAGTCCTGGAGGGTCTCGCGTGATCGACCCCGCCGAGGTCGAGCGGCACCGGCTGCCCGACGCCGAGAACCAGCGGATATTCCGCGAACGCATCGTCCCCGACCTCCTGGCGGGCCGCGTCGGGCAGCAGACGCCCACCGTGGTGTTCCTGGTGGGCCAGCCCGGCGCCGGCAAGAGCAGGGTCACCGAGATGGTGGCCGGCGTGCTCAACCGGCACGGCGGCTTCGTGGACGTCGACAGCGACCTCTACAAGCCGTACCACCCCGAGTACGCCCGGCTGATGGCCCAGGACGACACCCTCATGGCCGCCTACACCCGCGCCGACGGGCGGGCCTGGATGGCCCAGGCCGAGGCGTACGTCCGTGAGCACGGACTGCACGCGATCATCCAGGAGACCTCGCAGAACGCCCAGGCCGTGGAGGAGAAGATGCGCGCCTACCGGGAGTCCGGCGCGCGCGTCGAGGCCCTGTTCATGGGCGTGCCGCAGGCGATGAGCAACCAGGGCATCGTCAACCGGTACTTCGAGCAGCTCGCAGACCGCGGCCAGGGACGGCTGACCGTGCAGGCGAACGCCGACGAGTCGTACGTCGGTATCCGCGAACTCGCCGACCGGGTGGACCGAGGCGCCCTCGCCGACCTGGCGAGCGTCTACCGGCGCGGCGAGAGCAAGCCCCGCTACAGCAACTCCCTGGACGACACGGGGAACTGGGCCGGCCCGCCGGGGTTGCGCCAGGCCCTCGACACCGAGCGCGTACGGCCGTGGACGGCGGCCGAGAGCGATGCCTTCGTCGCCACCCAACTACGGCTGCGGGAGGCCGGCCGGGCCCAGGGCGGCCCCGAGTGGCCGACCAGACTCGCCCACATCGAGGACCAGGCCCGCCCCCTCCTGACCCCCCGGGCCGCCGCCCAGCTCACCCCGACGGCACCGGACGCACCCGCGTCCCAGACATCGGCGGCCGCCGCCGCGACGTCCCGGACCACGCCCACCCCACCGGCCCAGGCCTCACCGGCGTCCCCCACCTCGGCGGCCGCCGCCGCGCGCTCCCGCAGCACGCCACGCCCCGGCAACCCCACCACGCCGCAGGCCCCGGGCGAGACACCGCGCACCGGCCCCGCCCGCCCGGCACCACGACAAGGACCGGCACCACAACAAGGATCGGCACCACAACAAGGATCGGCACCACAACGAGGACCGGCACCACAACGAGGACCGGCACCACAACAAGGACCGGCACCACAACAAGGACCGGCACCACAACAAGGACCGGGCGGCCCCCACCCCAACCGGGGCCGCGGCAGATAGTCCCCGCCCCGGTACGAACATGCTCATCCCGTCCCCGACCGCGCCACCCGGAACCCCACGTCGTCCACCCGGAACGTCGGATGGCTCCGTCTGCGTACGCCGGCCCGGCAGCTCCAGTGCTCGTCGAACCAGCCGCCGCCGCGCAGGACACGGTAGGTGCCGTAGACGTCGGGGTCGTAGAGGTCCCAGCACCACTCCCAGATGTTGCCGAGCATGTCGTGCAGGCCCCAGGGGTTGGGTCGGCGGCCGCCCACCTCGTGGAGGTGTTCGCCGGAGTTGGCGCGGTGCCAGGCGATGTCGTCGAGAGGGCCGTAGTGAGGGCCGGTGGTGCCCGCCCGGCAGGCGTACTCCCACTCGGCCTCCGTGGGGAGCCGGTAGCCGTCGGCGGAGGGCGACCACTCCACCGAGTCGCCCTCTTCCTCATCGGTATCGGCTATGGCATATGCCGGGGTCAATCCCTCCTGCTCCGACAATGCGTTGCAGAAGCGCACGGCATCCCACCATGAGATGTTCACCGCGGGGGTCCGGTCGGCCGGTGTTCCGGTCGTCGGTGTGCCGCCCCGCAGGCGCCGCAGGCGTTCGTACTCCCCGCGCGTGACGGGATGCACCGCGAGTCGGAAGGAAGTGACATCGGCCACCCACTGCCGTCGGGTCCGTCGGTCGGATAGGGGCACCGAGCCCGGGGGAACGGAGATCATCCCGGTCTCCGTCGTCGTGTCCGCGTCCATCCCGGGAGCCTAGTCGTGGAGCCCGGTCGTGGTCCCTGACCTGCCGACCCCGACCAGGCGGCCCGCCCCCCCCGCCGGCTCGAACCCCGTTTGTACTCGAAGGGCAATCGCGCGGCGGCCGCTCGGGCAGAGCGGTTCGCGGCGGCAGCCGTTGGCTCGTGTCAGGGTGAAGATCGCGCGGCGAAACCGTGAGCCTCTTGCTTTACCCTCTTCACACCGAGACCACACGAGGCTGTTGTCATCTCGTTAAGTGATTACTCCTTGACGCTGAGGTTATCACCGCGTTGGCTTTCAGCCATATGGGTCGCAGTGATGCGCCCACGCCCGGAAGGCCCTTGATGTGAACGCCCTTAACACCAGCAACGCCCTCAGTGTGCGTAAAGCTTGCCGCACCACCGTGCGCCGTACCGCCACTGTCCTCGCCGCGTCCGCCGCGGCCGTCTCCCTCGCCGCCTGCGGGGTCGTGGACGTGGGTGACAGCGCCGAGGCGAGCCCCACGAAGGG
The DNA here is from genome assembly GCF_002214185.1 of Streptomyces capitiformicae. Lineage (NCBI taxonomy): Bacteria > Bacillati > Actinomycetota > Actinomycetes > Kitasatosporales > Streptomycetaceae > Streptomyces > Streptomyces capitiformicae. The sequence continues at coordinate 8,301,653 of NZ_CP022161.1, forward strand.
CGATGACATCACCGTGGGCGTGCTGTTCCCGGACAAGGACGCCCAGCGTTGGGAGCAGTTCGACTACCCGATCATCAAGAAGAAGATCGCCGAGCTGACGAACAACAAGGGCGTCACCAAGTACGCGAACGCCGAGAAGGACCCCGAGACCCAGATCACCCAGCTCGAACAGATGGTGGCCGACAAGGTCGACATCATCATCATCTCCGCCGTGGACTCCAAGTCCATCGCGAGCGCCGTGCAGACGGCGGACGAGGCGGGCATCCCCGTGATCGCCTACGACCGGCTGGCCGAGGGCCCGATCGACGGTTACGTCTCCTTCGACAACGAGCTCGTCGGGCAGGTGCAGGGCCGCGCCCTGGTGGAGGAGCTCGGCAACAGCGCCGCCAACAAGATCGTCATGATGAACGGGTCCGTCTCCGACCCCAACGCCGCGATGTTCCGGGACGGCGCGCTCTCCGAGCTCCAGGACAGCGTGACGATCTCCGAGACGTACGACACCACGGACTGGGACCCGAAGGTCGCCAAGGTCAACATGCAGAAGGCGGTCTCCAAGCTCGGCCTCGACAACATCGACGCCGTCTACGCCGCCAACGACGGCATCGCCGGTGCCGTCATCGACGTGCTCAAGACCGCCGGGGTCTCCAAGGTGCCGCCGGTCACCGGGCAGGACGCCGACCTGGACGCGGTGCAGCGGATCGTCGCCGGCGACCAGTACATGACCGTGTACAAGTCGTTCCCGCTGGAGGCGAACGCCGCCGCCGAGATGGCCGTCGCCAAGGTCCAGGCCCGCTCCATCGAGTTCGACGCCCTCGCCAAGGACAGCGTCGACTCCCCCACCACCAAGAACATCCCGTCCCAGCTGGTCCCCCCGGTCGCGCTGACCAAGGACAACATCAAGGACACCGTCATCGACGACGAGATCTACACCGTCAAGGAGATCTGCACGTCCGACTACAAGGCCGACTGCAACGCCCTCAAGCTGAACTAGGGCCTCCCTGCCCCGGCTCCGGTCCGCGCTCTCGCGCAGATCCTGTGGAGTCCCGTGAAATCCCCGTACCAAGATCACGGCATGATCTAAGGTAGCCGACTGTCATGTCGTGATCACGGGGGACGACTGTCGGATGCCGACCAACGGGGCCGTAACGAAGCCGCGTGCGCGCACAACACGCAGCCGCACGCCGATCAGCGAAGCAGCGTCGGCACTCCCGTCGACGCTGCTCACGAGGTGCGGCCTCGGCCGCTCCGACGCCGCCGACGACAAGGGCACGGAGAAGACCGCCGGTCCCGGCGCTGAAGGCACCGCGAGTGCTGCCACGTACGACGGTCACGGCCCCCGGCCGCCCGGCTCCGCCGCGAAGCCGGCGTGGAGCCTTGACGCCGACTCCTTCGCCGCCCCCGGCAATCCCTGGAAGCTCCGCCCCCGCATCGTGGGCGAGTTCCAAGGCCGCCCCCACCGTGTCCCGCACGTCTTCGAGACGCCGTACCCGCTGGCCCCCGTGCCCCCGTGCGGCTCACAGCCGATGGCTCGGTCCTGCGTGGCCTGACGACCGCCGTGGACGGCTTGCTCTCGTTCGCTCCGACGGCCTCCTGATCCTCGCTCCCTGCTTTCCACCCCCATCCCCCATCCCCCATCCCCCATCCCCCATCCCCCATCCCCCATCCCCCATCCCCCATCCCCCATCCCCCATCCCTCACTCCGCTCGATCACCTAAGGAACCCCCGTGCGTACCCGCTTGGCCGCTTCCGGCTGTGCCCTTCTGTTCGCCCTGACCCTCACCGCCTGCGGCGACGAGGTCGAGTTGCCCATGGCCTCGAACACCGAAGGGGTGGCGAGCTATGTGGAGAAGAACATCGGCGGCTGCACCGACACCGACTACTTCTCGTCCGGCGAGATGCGGTTGATCAAGTCGGAGGTGAGCGCCGCCCTCGACGGCGGCGGCGAGTGCGAGCTCGGCGACGACGGGGACATCGAGTTCCTGTACGTCAGCGACATGACCCAGTTCCAGAAGGACGTGGCGCTCATCGACGAGAACGAGGACGACCCCCTGATGGTGGGGATGGACTTCGCACTCGACGTGGACAGCGACTACATCCAGACCTTCCTCGACAAGGGCCTGATGCTCCTCGACTGCAACCCGGGCATGCAGACCCCGGAGGGGTTCACCCGGGTCGAGGCCGAGGGCGGCTGCGTGCTGACCAACTACGTACGGCCGTCGGACGATTCGACCGACTCCTGACGCCCGCCGCCCCCGTGACCTGATGACGCCCGCCGCCACCCGTGACCTGATCGCCTCCTGACCCGGCTCACGCCACCCGCGTGAACTCGATCGTCACCTCCGGCGGCCCCCCGGGCACCCCCCGGTAGATCCCCTTGTGCGGGGTGACGTCGTCGTAGTCGCGGCCGCGGCCGACGACGACGTGGGACTCGTCGGCGCGGACGCGGTTGGTGGGGTCGTAGCCGGTCCAGTCGCCGGCCCAGTACTCGATCCAGGCGTGGCTCTGGCCGGCGACGGGGCGGTAGAGCTCGGCCTCGCGTTCGGGGTGGAGGTAGCCGGAGATGTAGCGGGCGGGCAGGCCCAGGCCGCGGAGCATGCCCAGGGTGAGGTGGGCGATGTCCTGGCAGACGCCGGCGCCCTGGTCCCACGCCTCGCTCGCGCTGGTGTGGACGCCGGTCGCGCCCGGCACGTACGAGACGTGGTCGGCGACCATCGACGAGACCGCGACCGCCGTCTCGTGGACGTCGAGGCCGTCCGCCGCCTCCCGGGCCTTGTCCAGCAGGTCCGCCGGGAGTGTCGTACGGCTGGTCGGGGTCAGGTACTCCAGGAGGCGGGAGTCGGGGGTCGCCGCGGCGATCTCCGCCCACCCCGGCGCGTCCGACAGCGGCTCCGGCGGGGCCGTCTCCACCAGGCTGGACGCGGTGATCGTCAGGGTGGAGTGGGGGTCGATCAGGTCGAAGCCGGTGACCTGGGTGCCCCAGTAGTCCCAGTACGACCAGGTGGGTGTGGACGGGTTGACCAGGACACGGGCGTCCAGGGTGGTCTGGCCGGGGAGCGTCAGCGGGGTCATACGGACCTCGTTGTGCGAGGAGGCCGCGGGCTGGGCGTATGCGACGCGGGTGGTGTGCTTGATGCGCAGTCGGCGAACCATGGCCGTCCTCACGCTCCTTCCTGGGCCCACTCGACGGGACCTTGGTACGGGAAGAACTTCTCGGCCACCGCCTCCGCCGAGGCCATGCACGCCTGCTGCAAGTCGCGCAGCAGCGTGGGCAGTCCGGCCTCCAAGGCCTCGGAGTCGAGGTATTCGAGGTGGGTGCGCAGGGCGCCGATCGGGCGGCGGGCCGGGTCCTGACGGGGACGGCCGAGCGCCGCCAGGCACTCCTCCGCCGTGGTCAGGGCGTGCAGCGCCGAGCGCGGGAAGTCGCGGTCCAGGAGCAGGAATTCGGCGACCTTGGGGCTGTCGCCGAAGCCCCCGTGCACGCGCGCGTACGCCTCGTCGGCGCCGCTCGCGCTCAGCAGCGTCGGCCAGTCGGGCGCGTGCGCCGCGTCCAGCACGCGCACCGACAGCAGCCGTACGGTCATGTCCACCCGCTCCAGGCTGCGGCCGAGGACGACGAAACGCCAGCTGTCGTCGCGGCTCATGGTGGAGTCGGCGAGGCCGAAGAAGAGGGCCGCCCGCCGGCGTACCAGCTCCAGATACGCGTACGGGCCACCCGTGCGGCGCGCGGCCGTCCGCTGGTCGGCGAGCGCGTGCCAGGTGGAGTTGAGGCACTCCCACATCTCGGAGGAGACGGCCTCACGGGCGCTGCGCGCGTTGAGCCGGGCCGCCCCGAGCGCGCCCTCGATCGACCCCGTCGACCGGGCGTCGAACGCCAGCTGGTCCAGCACCTGCTGCATGTCGCAGTGCTGGTCGGGCGCGTCCACGCCGAGGATCGCGTACAGCGAGCGGCAGGCCGCGTCCTCGTCGCGCCAGGGGTCTTCGAGGAGGCGGTGGAGGTAGGCGTCGAGGATGCGGCCGGTCGCGTCGGCGCGCTCCACGTACCGGCCCGTCCAGGTCAGGGCCTCCGCTATCCGGGAGAGGATCACGTCGTTCACTGCTGCTGTGCCCCTTCCTGTACGACCGTGCCGGCGCCGTCCGGTCCGAGCTGACGCGGCGCCTTCTCCAGCGGGCCGCCGACCTCCTCGTACCGCTGCTCGGCGGGTCCCTCGGCGAGCACCCAGGTGTCCTTGGAGCCGCCGCCCTGGCTGGAGTTGACGATGAGGTTGCCCTCCTGGAGCGCCACGCGGGTGAGGCCGCCGGGGAGCACCCACACCTCGTTGCCGTCGTTCACGGCGAAGGGGCGCAGGTCGATGTGGCGTGGGGCCATGCGTTCGCCGGAGAGGGTGGGGGAGGTGGACAGGGCGACCGGCCGCTGGGCGATCCAGCCGCGCGGGTCGGCGATGACGGCCTCGCGGGTGCGTTCCAGGGTCTCCCGGTCCGCCTTCGGACCGATCACGATCCCTTGACCGCCCGCCCCGTCGACGGGCTTGATGACGAGCCGGTCGATCTGGTCGAGCACCGCCTCCAACTGCCCCGGCTCGTCCGGCCGGAACGACTCCACATTCGGGAGAATCGGTTCCTCACCGAGGTAGTAGCGGATCAGGTCGGGTACGTACGTGTAGAGCAGCTTGTCGTCGGCGATGCCGTTGCCGACCGCGTTGGCCAGTGTGACGTTCCCCGCCATCGCGGCGCTCATGATGCCCGGGCAGCCGATCACCGAGTCGGGCCGGAAGTGGAGCGGGTCGAGGAAGTCGTCGTCGAGCCGCCGGTATACGACATGCACGGGCATCTCCCCGCGTGTGGTCCGCATCCACACCCGGTTTCCCCGGCACACCAGATCGTGCCCCTCGACCAGCTGCACACCCATCAGCCGGGCCAGCAGGGCGTGTTCGAAGTAGGCGGCGTTGTTCGGGCCGGGGGTGAGCACGACGACCCGCGGATCCCCGATCCCGCCGGGCGCGGCGGCCCGGAGCGCGGCGAGCAGCTTCTGCGCGTAGCCGTCCACCGGCAGCACATGCTGCTCGGCGAAGAGCGAGGGGAACACCCGGGTCATCGCACGCCGGTTCTCGATGACGTACGACACGCCGGACGGCACCCGGACGTTGTCCTCCAGCACCCGGAAGTCGCCCGCCTCGTCGCGTACGAGGTCGATGCCGGCGACATGGATACGGACCCCGCCCGGAGGCTCGACCCCGTGCGCGGATCTATGAAAATGGGGGGAGTTGAGGAGCAGCCGCCAGGGCACGACGCCGTCCTCGAAGGCCCGGCACGGCCCGTAGGCGTCCGCGAGGTACGCCTCCAGTGCCCGTACGCGCTGGGCCACCCCGCGCTGGATGAGGTCCCACTCCAGTGCGTCCAGGATCCGCGGCACCAGGTCCAGCGGCCATGGTCGTTCCTCGCCCGCGAAGGCGTACGTCACACCCCGGTCCGTGAACGCACGGGCCATCTGGTCCGCCCTGAACCTCAGTTCGGCCGGTTCGATGGGCTGCAGGGCCGCCAGCACCGGCTCATAGGCGGTCCTGACCTCACCCGGCCGCTCAAACATCTCGTCCCACGCGTCGGCCAACGCGTACGCGTCAAATATGTCCGCCATGGCCCGACGTTAAGTGTGAGGTGTAACAAACTGGTCACTATCTCGTTTCCGGGAGCTGACGGAAGCGATCGTGACCTGGGGAAACGGAGTGTTTGAAGTACGGCCGGGTGGGGGAGGCGGAAGCAGCCGAGGGCCTCTTTCCGCCCTCGTTCCCTTCTGCCGCCTCCCTCCGGGAGACGCACACGTCCGTTCTTTCAGCTTGTTGCAGCGCGGAATACCTGAGGGGTGAACAGAACGGGACACATGGTGGCCCATCGGGGCAGGAAGACGGTGGAGCCGTGTTGCGGAGCCGGTTCGGGCCGCGCATAGTTGCGCTGCGAACAGGCTGGAACCGGGGGTGAATTGGGTGATGGCCGGGCACGCGACGGACGAGCACCCACACGGTGCCGATCGGCTCTGCGAGGCCGGGGACCGTGTGTACTCCAGAGCCGTACGGCGTGGCCGCGTCCCGCGCGAGGACGCCGAGGCCGCTCCCTGCCTGGTCGAGCTGGCGCTGCTGCACCCCGACCCCGACGACATGGGCTGGCTGGTACCCACCTCCCCGCAGGAGGTGATGACCCGGTTGCTGCGCAGCGTCCACGCGGAGGTGAGCGCCAGTCAGGCCCGGATGGGGGCGGCGGTCGACGCCGTCGAGTGGTATGCGGGGCTCGGCGGCTCGCGGGCGCAACCGCCGGTGGAGAGTACGGCGATCCGGGTGCTCGACGGGCTGGCGCGAATCCGCGCGGCGATCGACGAGGCCACCGACCGGTGCATCACGGAGGTGCTGACCGTCCAGCCGGGCGGCATCCGGCGCGAGGACGAGCTGCGCGAGGGGCTGCACCGGGCACTGGCGATGTGCCGCCGGGGTGTGCGCATGCGGGACCTGTACACCCATGTGGCCCGGCACGGGCAGGGCCTGCACAACTACATGGAGATGATGGGGGACGCGGCGGAGGCCCGGACCCTGGACGAGGTCGTGGAACGCCTCATGGTCTTCGACCGCACCGTGGCCTTCATCCCCGCCAACGCCGACCGCACGATGGCCCTGGAGATCCGCCACCCCGCGCTGGTGGAGTACCTGGTCACCGTCTTCGAACGGCTCTGGCGGCTGGGCCTCCCGCTCACCGCCCCCCTCCCCTCCAGCGGCATCGCCGGCATCACCCACCGGGAGCGCTCCATCGCCGCGCTGCTCGCGGAGGGCCACCAGGACGCGGTCGTCGCCGAACGCCTCGGCATAAGCGTCCGCACCTGCCGCGCCCACATCGCCCGCCTGTCGGAGACCTTGGGCGCGGCCAGCCGCACCCAACTGGGGGTCCGTATCGCCCAGGTGGGGTTGGACGGACCGCCGCGCGAGGGGACAGCGGGGGAGCTGCATCCACTGCCCTCGACCGGTGCCGCCGTGCCCGCTCCGGAGGCGCCGACCGCTCCGGGCGGTTGACGAGCGCGGGCCGGTTGTGCGGTTGGTGTGCAGGCTGATCGCCGCTGCTGTGTAGGTGGGTGCGGTGCCGACGGAGGTGCAACAGCTGGCCGCGATCTGCGTGAGCGCGTTGCGCCGGTGTGGAGCACCAGTCCGAACGGGAGTGGGGCAGGCCGATTGTGGCAGGACAGGAAGTCAATGTGGACACCGATGCCGCAGCGTCACCTGTATCAGCGACCACATTGCATGAGTCCTGTACGCCCCTATTTTGTTGACATTTGAAGAATGCACCCCCTCCGGGTGCCAAAAGATGAGGGTAGTGCTTGCGGAAGGGCTCTCTTAGATTTCTCCTGGCAGTGCACGGAACGCCGCCCGAAGGCGGCGTATTGGCCGGATATCGACGTTTGAGGAGCGCTCAATTTCTGGGTTTTTTGAGAGTGAAGATACCTTGCCTGTTCTGCGGGCATCATTGTTGTGCTGGAGTGCTGACGAGAATACGAATCGGTCCTTGTGCGCGATGAAGGTGCAGTGCACCTGCGGGGGCTCGGCCAGAAGCTGGGTGGGTCGTGTGAGGGCAAGGCGAGGAGTCGTGCCGGCGAGCTGTGTCGCAGGGCCATGCCGCTGACCGGGGATTTTCAGACGCCTCGACCTGAGTGGCAAGGGCAGGGTACGGGCCAGTTCCGGCCAATCCGTCAGCGGAGTATCAGGCGGCATTGAGGATCGGCGGCCTCTAATGCCGACGCGCCTTGCAGGCGGTTTTCTTGAGGTGCCGACGGCGCGGTGTGAGGGACCGCCGTACGGCGATGCGAGTGGGCGATTGCACCTCAGACCCTGTCAGGCAAGGTGATCAGAGGGCGCGCTCCTCTTGATGCCTCGGATTGAAAGGTTTGGTTTAGGTACAGTCTCTGGGCGTCTGACCAGTTCAAAAAATCTCAAATCCGGGGGGATTTTTGAGTACCCAAAAGGGAGACGTGTCCATCCGTATCGCAGCGCTGACTTCGCGTGAGCGTGAAGTTCTGTCTCTACTGCCTACCGGCATGACCAACCGGAAGCTTGCGGCAGAGCTCGGCGTGGCCGAACGGACGATTCGATCGCATCTGACGAGGATTGTGCGAAAGCTGGACGTGGAGTCGCGGGTGGCTGCAGCCGTGCTCGCGGACAGGTATCGCGAGATAGTTCTCGCTACAGGCGACGTGCCTAATGAGGCGACGCCTGAAGAGGCAATATCGCGAGCGGAGGCGAATGTGCCAGAGTCCTATTGATCCGAAACGGTAGGTGTTCCGGGTCGTTGATCCCTGTGTGAGTGAACTGGTGGGGGACGCACGGCAGTTGTCGCCGGGCGCCGAGTTCTCCCCCTACTGGAACGGCTACATGGACGGCGCGGTCCGCTCCGGCCGCCACACCGCCACCGAACTCCTCCTCCACCAGAACTGAGCGCAAGCGACATCCGAGAGGAAATCCCGCGATGAACAAGTACGTGGTCAGCGAGACCGCCGTCATCGACGCCCCCGTGACACGAGTCTGGGACGTCATCGCCCGCACCGATCGGTACGCGGAGTGGGTCGCCGGAGCCATCGAGGTCACCGACCACCACGGCGTCGCCACCATCGGCAAGACCTACTCCGAGCGCAACCGCACCCTCGGCCCGCTCAAGACCGACTCGGTCTGGACCGTCGAGGAGATCGTGCCCCTGAAGCGCCGCGTCGACACCGGCGTCGGATTCGCCCCGCTCCAGGACATCACCAACATCTTCGAGTTCCGCCCGGTCCAGACCGCCGACGGACAGGAGGCGACCGAGATGCTCTACCAGGTCGAGTACACCATCGGCCTCGGCCCCCTGGGCCAGCTCCTCGACTCCATACAGCAGCCCGCGATGCGCGCCGGAATGCGCACCTCCATGGCCAACCTCAACACCCTGCTCCGTTCCGAGGCATCGAGGACCGCTCGCTGACAGACGGTGAATGCTCCTGGGCCGGCGGCCGGTCCGCCGGTCCAGCCGGCCGCCGCCCAGGAGCGGCCCTCATCATGTACCGACGATTTGTCGAGCGACCTGTTCGACAGACTGAGTCGGATAGGATCGCTTCATGGCTCATGTATCCGCGGCGGAGCGCCGCCCACAACTGATCAAGGCGGCCATCGGCCTCATGGCCAGGGAGGGCGTCGCCGCCGGCAGCACCCGCGCCATCGCCGCCGAGCTCGGCGTGGCCCAGGCGACCCTGCACTACACCTTCGGCACGAAGGAGGAGCTGTACCGGGCCGTCATGCAACAGCTCACGCACGACCTCGTCGACCAGGTGACACGGGCCGCGCCCACGGACGCGAGCTTCGAGGAAACCCTCGTCACGCTCGCCGAAGCACTCTGGCGTACCGTGCTCGAACAGCCCGCGTCGTATCAGCTGCTCACCGAGCTGAGCATGTTCGCCCTGCGTACGCCACACCTGAAGGAGGCTCTTCAGAGCCACCACGGCGAGATCCTGGCGGTGACGACGAAGCAGGTCGAGCAGGCCGCCGAACGCACCGGTCACCGGCTCGGCCAGCCCGCCGAGGCGATCGCGAGGTTCTTCCTGGCCGGCTTCGACGGACTGACGATGCAACACCTCTCCCTGCCGGACGAGGAAGCCGAGCGCGTCTGCCTGCGGTCCTTGGTCTCGGCCGTCCTGGCCATGGCCTGAAGTCGCTGTCGATCACGACGCCGCACGCGCTGTCCTTCTCGGAGATCCGCAGCCCTCAAACCGGCTGACCGGTTTAGGCGGTGATCGCGTCCGCTTGGGACCTCAGCCTCGTGGATGACCGCCCGCTTGCCAGGTACCACAACACCCCACAGACTCCGCGTACGAGTCCACGGCCGGGTCCACGCACGCGACGTGGAAGTGCAGCGCCAATGCAGGCCACGCCGGAATCGAGTGCGACGCGGTCAGCTCCCACGATGAGCGTGCCAGCAGTGGACTGCGGGCTGGCCCAGACCCTGTCCGCAAGAAGGCTTGTGTCAGGTGGCGCAGGCGCACCTTGGGTGCACCTCGGCCACGCTTATGCCGTGCCTCGAGGAATCAGACGTGCCAAGAAGCCGAGCAGCTTCGTCATCGACGGCGACTGGCCGCACGCCGTGATGGAGCTGCATCGAGGTGCTCTCGTCGCACAGGCCATAGCCCGCAAGCTCGCTGAGGCGATGGCAGAGCGGGAGTCAGCGCCAACGCCCTCGCGAAGAGGAGCGGTGTCAATCGGCAGGCCATCACCAACGTGCTCAATGGCACGGTCTGGCCCGACATGTTGTCGTTCGTGGACCTGGAGGGTGCCCTGGGTGTCCTGCTCTGGCCCGACCATACGCAGTGGAGGATCCCCGAGCCAGGTCAGCCAGGGGACCAAGCCGCTCCCGAGGGGGAAACCTCCCGGCCGAGCCGTGAGGGGGGCTCCTGAGGTGCACGTCTATCCGCCGCAGGTGCCGAGGTCCTTCGCGCCGGGCTTCGGCGAGTGGGTGGTGTGCCACCCGGCAGCGGCCCGGTAGGGGTGGTGGACGGTGCGGAAACGGCGGCCATCCATGGGCGGACGGCTGTCTGTGAGCCCCGCGCCCGCACTCGCTCCACCGATGGCCAGGCGCGTGGGGTCGACGTCCGCGCGTCCCGCCCGCCAGGTGAGCGGTCTCCACAAGGGGAACCGGGTACAGCGGGCGGAACGGGAAGAAGACGCCGGAACCGTGCGCTGCGGCGGCTCCCGCGGTTCCAGGTCCCGCCCCTGCGGTGTGACAGTCCACCGAGGTGACTCCCGCACACCCCGGGCGCCGACAGGCCCGGAGGGGCGTTGAACGGGCCGTGGATTGCTCGCTGGCGTCCCGCGGTCGCCGCGGCTGATGTCGTTCTCCTCCGGCGGCGACCGCACCACGCCCCCGCTTTCACACCTGGACACCCCCCTCGAACAGCCGAGACGACGTGCCGGTGGCGGTACCGAGCGACAGTCATCGGGTTGATCGCGTATACCCGGCGGCCAGAAGCCTGCAGACAGGTCACAAGGTGTCCACGAGAAGTCTCTATCGCGATCGGGATGGGGTCCTCAGGACTGTCACCATGCTCGGCCAGCAAGGGAGCAGGTCCTGCAAGCCCGATGCGTCATCACCGATCCTGAGCTTGCCGAGCAGTCGAGCGTCCTGGTCGACCATGGCGACGTCGTGGTGATCCTCAGCCCGGTCGATTCCGCAGGTCAAGTACAACGGGCTCTCCTGCTGATCTTCCTGCTGCCGCGCTATCCGCGCGTCGATCAGGCCGCGCCAAGTACGAGAGCTCTGACCAGCCCCGGCGGCAGGAGCCCAGCCGACGGCGGACCCGCCCGGAGCCGCCCGCCGCCGGCGCCTGACAACCCTCGGCGCAGCCATGACGCGGCGTGGCCGACGGTCTGTCGGAACGTCGGACGCCCGTACCGGCGCGAGCACCGCGCATCACCTCTGGCACCCGAAGGCACCGACTCATCAACGGCCCTGCCCGAGGTCGGCTGCTGGGAGGAGCAGGCGGAAGGTGCAGCCCTCGCCCGGGACGGTGTCGAGTTCGAGACGGCCGCCGTGGCCCTGGGCGATGGCCGCGGCGATGGCGAGGCCGAGGCCGCTCCCGCCGTGGCTGCGGGAACGGGCGGGGTCGGCCCGGTAGAAGCGCTCGAAGACGTGCTCGGCGTCGACGGGGGCGAGGCCCGGTCCTTCGTCCGCCACCTCGATCACGCTGACCGGGAGGCGCTCCGGGAGCGGCGGCGATGCGGAGGTGCGTCCCGGCCGGTCGGTGCCGCCGGTTCCGGGTCCGGTCTCTGTCGTGCCCACCCGTACGTGGACACGGGTGCCCGGCGGCGTGTGGATGCGGGCGTTGGACAGCAGGTTCTCCAGGATCTGGCCCAGTCGGCGCGGGTCGCCGACGGTCTCGGCCACGTCGAGTTCCTCGGTGCCGCCCGGATCTGCCGGAGTGGGCAGCGGGCCGAGGCCGACGGGGTGGGAGTGGCTGTGGACGGCGGCCGCGCTCACTGCGTCCGCCGCGAGCGAGAGCAGGTCGACCCGTTCTCTGCGGTAGGAGGGTTCGCGGTCCAGGGTGGCGAGCAGTTGGAGGTCGTCGACGAGCAGGCTCATGCGCTCCGCGTTCTGCGCGATGAACCGGTTGGCCTCCCGCAGCTCACGCTCCGGGCGCCGCTCCGGACGCAGTGCGAGCTGGGCGTACCCCTGGATGGTGGTGAGCGGAGTGCGCAGTTCGTGCCCGGCGTCCGCGATGAACCGGCGCAGCCGTGCCTCGGAGGTCTCGCGGGCCAGCAGGGCGGTCTGCAGTCTGTCGAGCATGGAGTTCAACACCCGGCCCAGTCGTCCGATCTCGGTGCGCGGGTCGGTGTGCGGCAGTCGCAGGTCGAGCCGGCCCGCGGTGATGTGCTGGGCAGTTCGTTCCGCCCTGGTCAGTGGCAGCAGCCCCAGCCTCACCACCGACCTGCCCAGGGCGAGCAGGCCGGCGATCGTGACAGCGAGCAGCACGGCGTTCAGCCACAACAGCTTCGAGGTGGCGCCGTCGACGGTGTCGAGCGGCAGGGTGACCACCGCGCTCATGCCGTTCGGGCCAGGGCTGAGCAGTACCCGCCAGCGGCCGTCACCGCTGATGGCGGACACGGTTTCCGGGTGCCCGTCCCTCAGGTCGAGGTCCTGTGCCTGATCGGCCAGCCGAGGCCCCGGTTTTGCCTCCGTGCCGAGGGAGTTGTTCAGGCGAAGCCCGGAGGAGTCGTAGAAGTAGACGTGGAAATCCGACGGCAGGGCGTCCAGGTGCTCGGTCGGCGCGGGGAAAGCATTCCGGAGGGCGTCGTGGAAGGTCGGGGTCGGGGGGTGGAACTCCACCAGCTGCTGGTCGACGCGATCGAGCAGCCAGGAGCGGAGCACCACGTAGCCGATGGCCTGGGAGGTCAGTACCGCCGCCGTGGCGAGGACGGTGACGCCGAGGATCAGTCGTTGTCGCAGTGAGCCGGGTGGCCGTGGCAGGCGGGGGATCACTGCTCCGGCGTTCCCTCGTGGTCGCGGGGCAGCCGCAGGCAGTAGCCGACGCCGCGCACGGTCTGGATGAGCGGCGGCTCGAAGGAGTCGATCTTCCTGCGCAGGTAGCGGACGTACGTCTCGATGATCCTGGCGTCACCGGCGAAGTCGTAGCTCCAGACGTGGTCGAGGATCTGGACCTTGCTCACCACCTGGCCGGCGTTGGACAGGAGGTAGGCCAGGAGCTTGAACTCGGTCGGGGAGAGGGCGATGTACTGTCCCGCGCGGTGCACCTCGTGAGCGCCCTCGTCGAGTTCGAGGTCGGCGTAGCGCAGGACGCTCGGTAGCGGGAGTGCCGCGTCCACCGGTGCCGTGCGGCGCAGGATGGCCTCGATACGCAGCAGCACCTCCTCGATGCTGAACGGTTTGGAGACGTAGTCGTCGCCGCCGACGCTCAGGCCCTGGATGCGGTCGTCGGTGCCGGTGCGGGCGGTCAGGAACAGGATCGGACATTCGTCCCCCGCCGCCCGCAGCCTGCGGGTCACCTCGAAGCCGTCCAGGTCGGGCAGCATCACGTCGAGCAGCACCAGGTGCGGTCGCAGGCGTTCGACCTCGACGAGGGCGGACTGTCCGGTGTCGGTGCTGCTCACCTCGTATCCGGTCAGGCGGAGCGTCGCCTCCAGCAGGGTGCGGATGCTGGGCTCGTCCTCGACCACGAGAAGCCGATGTCGCGGACGAGTCGTTGCGGACTGCTCGGTCATGACGTGATGCTGGTCCGTTCTCCCGGGTGGTCCCTGTTGCTCCGGCGTCGCCTACTTGGCAGTGCAGTCGTAGAGCACGTCGGCTCCTGCTCCGAAGCCCATCGCACTACCGCTGCTCGCCTTCGACGTCGTGCCGCCGTACGCCGATGCCGGAACCTGGGTGCAGTTGTCGGCGATCCAGTCGGAACGCTGCTTGCTGTAGTTGCGGGACCCGGTCATGCCCGGCCTGCCGCCGCTGTTCGTGTCGGAGCCCAGGACGTAGCGTAGTTCCCCGCTCTTCGTCCACTCCTTCAACTGGTCCACCGACGGCGCGTTGTCGCTGCCCATGAAACCACCCATGCCGATGACGGTCTCGTCCGAGCCCAGGATGAAGGAGCTGGCGGCCATGGCACCGCCTTCGACGGAGAGCTTGATGCGGGCTTGAGGTGCGTGCTCCACGGCGTAGTCGAGGATCTTGCGCTGCTCGCTGGTGAGTTCCGCGCCGCCGCCGAAGCCACCGCGTCCGCTCGGGGCCATCCCGGAACCGCCGCCGGGAAATGACGGCATGTCGCTGTCTCCCGAGGTAGAGCCTCCGGACATGCCGGGCATGCCGGTCGCTCCCCCTGTGGGCATACCGGACGGCATACCTGACGGCATTCCCGAAGGAACATCGCCGGAGGAGGGCTGACCGGACTGCCCCGAAGGCGCGTCACCACCCGGGAAGCCCGACGGCATCCCCGACGGAAGGTCGCCGTCGTTCCCGCTCTGCCGGGGCATGCGGCCGCCCCCGCCGAAGCCGAACGTCGTCGGACCGGCCGTCGGGTTGGACCCGCCCATAGCGGATGTCGAGCCCGGTACGCTGACCGCCCACGCTCCCGGGGCCACCAGGACCGACGCGACGGCAGCACCCACGGCGACCGTCAGCAGCCGACCACGCCGCCGCGCGAGGAGCAGCAGGACGACCGCGGCGCAGCCGAGCAGCAGGACCGGCCACACCAGCCAGCCGTTCCAGTCGGAGTCACGGCGGACCAGTGCTACGGCCCAGACCGCGCTGACCACGACCGCGGCCACGCCCACCAGGGGCGCCCAGCGCACGCCGGCACGGTGGACACGGACCAGGGCGGCGGTCAGTCCGCCGCACAGGGCGGCGATCGCCGGAGCGAGCTGAGTGGTGTAGTAGGGGTGGAAGATGCCCTTCTGTGTCGAGTACACGGCCGCGCAGACCACCAGCCAGGTCCCCCACAGCAGCCAGCCGGAGGCCGGCAGCAGGGCGTCGGCGGACAGCATGCCGCGTCGGCGCATCACCACGCCGACCAGGGCGACGGCCAAGGCCAGTGCGCTGACCGGCAGCAGCCAGCTGATCTGGCCGCCCACCTGCGCGTTGAACAACCGGCCCAGGCCGGACGCGCCACCGAACCCGCCGCCGAACCCGCCCATGCTCTGGGACATTCCGTCGCTCGAGCCGAAGACCCGGCCCAGCCCGTTGTAGCCGACCACGAGATCCCAGGCCGAACCGTCCTTGCTGCCGCCGATGTAGGGGCGGTCGCCCGGCCACAGGGCGACCATGGCGACCCACCACAAGGAGGACGCCGCCAGGGTGGCCCCCGCGCCCAGCAGACTCCGCACTCGCGGTATCCAGGGGCCGCTTCCTCCCACGAGCCAGGCGAGGGTGAACGCGGGAATGACCATCCAGGCGGCGAGCATTTTGGTGAGGAATCCGCACCCGATCAGGAAGCCGCTCGCACACAGCCACCAGGTCGCGATCCTGCCCTCGGCCTGCAACGCGCGGGTGAGCGCGTACGCCGCGGACACCAGCAGCAGGACGAGCAGCGTGTCGGGGTTGTTGTCCCGGTTGATGGCCACGGTGATGGGCGTGAGAGTGAGCACCAGTGCGGCGACGAGCGCCGCCCCCTCGCCCGCCCAGCGCCGCACGGTGCGGTGCAGGACGAGGACCGCCGCCACGCCCTCGATCATCTGCGGCAGCACCAGCGCCCAGCCGTGCAACCCGAAGACCTTGCTGCTGACCACCTGCGGCCACAGCGCGGCCGGCGGCTTGTCGACCGTGATCACCCCGGCCGGGTCGAAGGAGCCGAAGAGGAAGTTGGTCCAGCTCTTCCCCATCGATTTCACGGCCGCGGAGTAGTAGCTGTTGGCCCATCCCAGAGAGCCCAGTGCCCAGCCGTACAGGACGGCCGCGAGCACGAGGATCGCTCCGAGTGCGGCCGGTGCCGCCCAGGCGGGCAGCGAGCGGACGAACGCAGGCGGATCGTCGGGTGTTGAGGCGGCCGTTACGGGCTTGAGGTGCGTGGGATTGCTCATGTAGGAAGTCGCTCTCGTCAACGGGTACGGCGGGGGGTGCTGGTGAAGACGGCCAGCCGCAGCACGGTGAATCGCACGCAGGTGACCGCGACGGATGCCGTGGCGAGGATCGCGGTCTCCGCGGCTGTCGAGGCCCCGGGGTCGATCGACTTGAACCACAGCACCGCGCCGGAGGTGACCAGGTAGCCCAGGACGAACAGGCCGCCGGCGCCCAGGTGCGCCCGCGCGGGCGGAGCCGTGGAGTACCGGAAGGTGAGGCGTCGGTTCGCCTCCGTGTTGAGGACGGTGAGGACGAGCAGCGAGACCAGGTTGGCGACAGCCGGGCTCCACCAACCGCGCAGCAGCCAGTACAGCAGCGCCTGCCCGGCCGTGGAGACGACACCGATCGCCAGGAAGCAGCCGACCTCCCAGGACAAGGCGCCACGTCGGGTGGCGGGTGCGAGGACCGCGTCGGGGTGCTCGGCGGCCGGTGCGGGGCGAGACGGTACGTCGACCCGGGCGCCGCCGGATGCCTTGAGCCGCCCCATCCGCCACAGTCCTCGCAGGTCGTCCGTGGCGGTGCCCACGATGTCCACCCGGGTGTCGACGTCCTCGACCCAGTCGACGGGGACCTCGTGGACACGCAGTCCGTTGTGCTCGGCGAGCAGCAGCAGCTCGGTGTCGAAGAACCACGCGTCGTCGCGGGTCACCTGCAGCAACGGCTTCAGCACCTCGGTGCGGGCGGCCTTGAATCCGCACTGGGCGTCGGTGAACCGGACGCCGTGCGTGAGCCGGATGATGCCGTTGTAGCAGCGGGAGATGAATTCGCGGCGTGGGCCGCGCACCGTGCGCGACCCGGGTGCCAGCCGGGAACCGATGGCGAGGTCCGAGTGACCGCTGGCCAGGGGCGCAACCAGCGGAAGCAGCCCGTCGAGGCCGGTGGACAGGTCCACGTCCATGTACACGACGATGTCCGCGTCGCTGGCGCCCCAGACGGTGCGCAGGGCGAGCCCGCGGCCCTTGCGGTCGAGGTGCACGACGCCGACGCCCGGCAGTTCGTCGGCGAGGCGACGGGCGGTGGCGAGGGTGTCATCGGTGCTGGCGTTGTCGGCGACAGTGATCCGCCACGGAAAGGGGAAGTCCGTCGCCAGTCGGGCGTGGAGTGTGCGCAGGCAGCCGGGCAGGGCGCGTTCCTCGTTGTAGACCGGCACGACGATGTCGACCGTCGCGGTACCGGCATGTGCGTGAAGGGACCGCTCGACCTGCTGGAACGGGGCCAAGCGCTCCGGGCGGGCGGTGGTCTCGGTGAGGTGGGGGGTGGGAGTCATGGCTTCCTCAGGCGTGAGGGGACGGCAGACTGCGGCTCTGAGGCCCTGGTCCGGGCCGCGGCCTCACTGTTGCCGCCCTGCCTGTGGAGGCGGGGAAAAAATGCTGGGAACTGACGGGGAGTCAGATCTATGGCCGAAAGTGCTCCCACGGTTCACTGCGGACACGACCGCATCACGGAGTTCCTGAGTTCCCCGACACCCTTGATCTCGGTGACCATGTCCGCACCGGGGTACAGAAGGACCTCGGGTTCGCCAACGGTGCCGGGTCCGGCCGGTGTGCCCATCGTGATCAGGTCTCCGGGCAGCAGCGTGGTCACGGTGCTGACCTGGGCGATGACGGTGGCGACGTCGAAGATCAGCTGCGAGGTGTTCGCCTTCTGGCGGACCCGCCCGTCGATGACACAGCTCATCGTCAGACCGCGGCCGCCCATCGGCACGTCGTCGGTGGTGACCATGGCGGGTCCCACCAGGGTGACGTCCGTGGACAGTCCCGCCGCGGGGGCGCTTCCCGAGTCGCTCCGCGCGGCGACGCCGTTGACGACGGTGTAGCCCGCGACATGGCGCAGCGCCGTCCGGGCCGTGACTCCACGGGTCCGGCACCCGATCACCAGGCCCAACTCCACGCCCCAGTCCACGTTCCGTCCCTCGGCCGGCAGGCAGATGGCGTCGCGGGCACCGGCAACGCCTTGGCCGCCTTGCCGCACGGAGAACACCGGAACGGTGGGGAAGGAGGTGCCCGTCTCTCGTACCCGTGTGGCGTAGTTGGGTCCCACACGAACGATCTTGCTCGGCCGGGTGATGAGGGGCGCGTAGGAGATGTCGTCCAGCCGGTGGCGTTCACCGGTTTCCTCAGCGGCTCGTTCCCGCCAGTCCTCGCCGGAGGCGATCAGCGCCCCGACGTCCGGGTAGGGCAGCACCACGCAGTGCTTCTTCTGCAGACGTGCGGCGGCTGTACGGCCTTGTCCCAGTCGTACGGTGCTGAGCTTCACCGGTGGCACTCCTTTTGGTAGCGATGCGGCCCTATACGCAGGTGTGGGGAGCCGGGGCAGCCGTCGCTGCAACGGCGGGCTGATACGGCAGGAGCAGACGGAATGTGCAGCCTTCACCTGGCCTGGCCTCGAGTTCCAGACGTCCGCCGTTGGCCTCCGCGGCGCCGACGGCGATCGCAAGCCCCAGGCCGGACCCCGCTGCCGCGGCCCGCTCGGCCGAATCGGCGCGGTAGAACCGCTCGAACACCCGCCGCGCGTGCGACTCGGTCGGGCCGGCCCCGTCATCGGCGACCTCGACGACACAGACCCGAGTGCCGGGTATGAGCGGAGCGTTGGCGCTGGTACGGCCCGGTCCCGTCGTGCCCGGCCCGTGTGGGCGGACTCGGAGAGTGCCGACGCGCACCTGGATGTGTGTCCCGGTCGGAGTGTGGACGCACGCGTTGGTGAGCAGATTCGACAGGATCTGCGCCAGCTGATGCGGGTCGCCGACGGCGTCGACGACGTCCAGCTCGTCCACGCGGGCGTCGTCCTCGGGGTCGGCGAGAGTGCCGAGGCCGATGCTGCGCCCGGGGTGTCGCACGGCGACGGCAGCGATACCGTCGGCCACGAGAGAGAGGAGGTCGACCGGTTGCCACCGCGTCGCGGGGACCTCACCGAGCCTGGCCAGTTGGGACAGGCTCTCGATGAGACGGCTCATCCGGTCGGCGTTCCGCACGATCAGCTGCTGCGCCTCCCGGCGTCGTTCCAGGCTCATCTCCGGCTCCTGCACCAGGAGTTCGGCGAAGCCCTGCAGAGACGTGAGGGGAGTTCGCAGTTCATGGCCGGCGTCCGCCAGGAAGTGGCGCAGCCGTTGCTCCGACGCCTCGGTGCGACGCAGCGCGGTGCGCAGCCGGTCGAGCATCGTGTTCAGGGCACGGCTGAGGTGGCCGACCTCGGTGACCGCATGCCGGTCCGGAACGCTCAGTTCCAACTCACCTTCGGCGATGCGCCTGGCAGTGCGCTCGACGCCGACCAGCGGCCGCAGTCCCAGCCGCACGGCGAGGGTGCCGAAGAGGACGACCCCCGCTGCGACGGCCACCCCGATAGCGAGGCTGAACCACAGCATTCGGGAGGTCGCCTCGTCCACCTCCTTCAGAGGCAGCGCCACCACGACCCGGGTGCCGTCGGTGCCGGACCGGGCGATCACCCGCCAGGTGCTGCCGCCGTCGGTCGCGGCGACCGTGGCGGGGCGGCCGTTCTTGAGGCCGAGTTCCGCCTCCGCCTTCGGGAGTCGCGGCCCGGCACTGCCCCCGTCGCCGCTCAGCGACATGGCAATCCGGTGGCCGCCTCTGTCGTAGAAGTACACCCGGTAGTCCGAAGGGAGGCTGCCCGTCCTGCCGGGCGCCCCTGACGCCGTCCGGCCGTCGGCCACGTCCTTGTAAAGCTGGGGCACCGGCTGGAAACGGGTCAGTCGCCGGTCGACCTGGTCCGTCAGCCAGGAGTGGAGCAGGGCGAGTCCTGCCGCCTGACAGAGCAGAACCGCCGAGGTGGCCAGCAGCGTGACGCCGAGCACCAGGCGGGCTCGCAGCGAGCGCGGTCTCAGCCGGCGCAGCCACCGCCTCACAGCGCCGCCGCCCCCGGTCCGGGGCGCGCGGCCCGCAGGCAGTAGCCGACACCGCGGACCGTCTGGATGAGCTGGGGCTCGAACCGGTCTATCTTGCGCCGCAGGTTGCGTACGTAGGTGTCGACGATGCGGGCGTCACCGGCGAAGTCGTAGTGCCAGACCTCGGACAGGATCTGCTTCTTGCCCACCACGCGTTCTGGCTGCGCAAGCAGGCAGACCAGGAGCCGGAACTCGGTGGGCGACAGCTGGATGGGCAGCCCGGCCCGGCGCACCTCGTGGGTCTGCTGGTCCAGCACCAGATCCGCGTACCGCAGCGGCGGCCTCCTGGTCCCTCCGCCCGGTGGCATGTCACTGCGCCGCAGGATGGCACGGATGCGCAGCAGCACCTCCTGCACGTGGAACGGCTTGGTGACGTAGTCGTCGCCGCCGGAGCTGAGGCCGATGATGCGGTCCTCGACGTCTGTGCGCGCCGTCAGGAACAGCACCGGCGTATAGACGCCCTCAGCCCGCAGATGACGGGTCACCGCGAAGCCGTCGATGTCCGGAAGGCCGACGTCCAGCACGATCAGGTCGGGTTGGCCGCGACCGGCCTCGAACATGGCGGTCTGGCCTGTGTCGGCGGTGCTCACGGAGTAGCCGGCGGCGTGCAGGGCGGAAGTGAGCAAGGTGCGGATGCTGGGGTCGTCCTCGACGACGAGCACATTGTGTTGGGGTGGCGCGGGCGCCGACGGCACGACGGGCATGGACCTTCCTTCGCTGGTGAGGCGTTCGCGGTGCGCCGAACGCCCGGACGGCGCCCCATGGGGGACTGCCGTCCGGGCACCGGGGATCAGCCGGTCACCTCCTTGTTCTTGGCCAGCGCCGCGGTACGCTCGGTGACCGTCTTTCGCAGCTTCTCGACGGCTGAGTCCAGCTCCTTGCCGTCGGCACCGGCCTTCCCCGCCTGTTCGGCGATGGCGTTCAGCGCCTTCAGTGCGGTCCCGGAGCCGTAGAACTTCTGGTACAGCTCCTTGTACGCCTTCTTGTAGAGGGGATCGAAGGTGTCCGAGTCCAGGAAGCGCTCCTTCAGCGGGTGGCCGATCATGCCGGCGAACCCACCGCCTTCGCCCTCACCGCCCTGACCGCCTTGGCCGTTCTGACCGCCCGGCAGACCGGAAGGCATTCCGGACGGCATGCCTTCCGGCAGATTCTCGGGCATCCCCGAAGGCATTCCTTCAGGCATTCCTTCGGGCATTCCTGACGGCATCCCGGAGGGCATGTTCTGCGCGGCTTGGCCACCTGTGCCCTGGCCGCCCTGGCTGCTCTGCCCAGTGGCACCTCCAGCGCCACCACCGAAGGCACCGCCCATGCCCGTGTCGTCGTCCGGGCCCGAGGTCGCATCGCCGGTGAAGGTGAAGTTGTAGTCCCATCCCAGGACCGAGAACTTCTTGGTGTCCAGGTCGTACCACAGCAGGTAGTTCTTGCCGGGTCCGGCCATGTCGTCGAAGTTCATGAGCAGGTTCTGCGCGGCGAGGTACGTCGCCAGGGACTCGACGTCCACGTGCTGGTCGAGTTCCTTCTCGAACTCCTCGTCCGACGCCTCGTTCGCCCACTTGATGAGCTTCATGACCGGCTCCAGGTCCTGACTGCCCACCTTGTTGAGCTGCTCGAACGACTCCTCGTAGTCGGTCGGGTCGTCGCCCTTGTACTCGAAGCTGCCGCCGGCCCGCGCCTTGTAGAGCACGCCGTTGCCGTCAGCGATGGACTCCGCGTAATCCGTGTCCGGGCTCTCGACCATCAACCGGGTGGCGACCGGGCGGGTGTTGACCTGTACCGACGTGAAGGCGTACCGCTCGTTCTTCTGACCGGTGGTGTCCGTCAGGCTCAGCGCGAGGGCCTCGTTCACCGGGACCTGGCCGTTGCTTCCGGGGCGCAGCGAGATCTCACGCTCGCCCTGATAGGCGCGGCCCTCGATGAACTCGTCGATCTTGATGAGCCAGGGCAGTTCCTCGGGTTTCTTGTCGGACAGGTTGTACTGCGTGATCCCGCCCCCCATGCCACCGGCCCCGCCGGGACCGCGGCCATTGGCCTGGCCGCGGTCCCGGCCCCCGGTTGCGCCGTCCTGCTGCGCCTCCGGGGCGCCCTGCTCGGCGCCTTCGGGCATGGTCCGGCCGCCACCGCGCATGCCCTGGCCGCTTCCGCGCAGGGACAACAGTGTGGAGTTGCCCTTGAGGCGGATTCCGACGTCCTCGAGGTAGACCCCGTCGATGGTGAGGTCGGCCTCGATGTAGTCCTTGGTCCCGTCCTCGCGGAACTCCTTCATCATCTTGGTGAAGTCGGTCTGGTCGTACTCCAGTTGGATGGAGTGGGAGACCGAGGTGTCGTACAGGTCGACCGTGCCCTCGACGTTCTCCGTGATGGCGTCCGCCTCCACGCGGGAGGAGGAGGTGACGTACGGCGAGATTCGGGCGTCGCCGAAGAAGTAGACCATCACCACCAGTCCCGCGCAGAGGGTGCCGGCCGGCTTCCAGTGGTGCCGCAGCCGTACGGGGATCCGGTCGCGGAGCCGCCGCGGCCTGCGCCGGGGAGCCGCCTCGCTGCCGCCGGCCATCACAGGTCGGTCGAGTCGTAACCGGTCAGCACGGTCACCCGCTGGCCCGATGTCCGCTCCTGCAGCGCGGCCACCAGGTCGCCGGGCTCGGTGCCCTTCTTCATGCGCACCGTGTAGAACACCTCGGTCAGCGCGCCGCCGCGGATCGTCTCGGTGCTCACCAGCTCGAACTCCGTGGTGTACCGGATGAGGACGTCACGGATGGCCGAGGTGTAGTCCTCGCCCGCGGGGACCTGGACCTTGACGACCTGGCGCTGGACGCTCAGGGCGAACCAGTTGAACTTGAACATCACGACGACGACCACGCAGATCACCACGGCCGCGACGGCGGCGAGGGTGTAGAAGCGGGCACCGCAGGCCATGCCGATGGCCATGGCCAGGAAGACGAAGCCGACGTCCCTGGTCTCCTTGATGGCGTTCCGGAACCGGATCACCGACAACGCGCCGACCAACGAGAAGGCCCGTGCCAGGTTCGATCCGACCACCAACATGATCAGGGCGACGACCATCCCGACGATGATGAGCGTCTGGACGTAGGACTGGCTGTAGGAGACGTTGCGGTGCGTGTACCGGTACACGTGGCCGATCAACGTGCTCAGAATGAACGACAGCGCCATGGCGACGACGACGTCGGTAACGCTGAACGTACCGCTGAGTTCCTGCAGATCGAAGTTCACTGTGCTCCTTCTTTCAAGGGCGCTTCGTGCGCCGAATACGTGTGCGGCGGCTGGTGGTCCGCCTCGTGGATGTGGAACACGGACCGGGGTGCCAGGCCGAACGCCTCGATGGACTGCACGTACTTGGAGACCCGGATCAGGTTGAGGTTCCGACGCGCCGCGAGGTCCGTGATCCAGTACGGCGTGCGCTCGTTGACCTTGATCTCCATCACTGACAGGTGCGGCGGGATGGTGAACCGGTTCTCGGGGGTCGGTGTCCCGAAGTGGAAGTCCCGGTCCCGGCCACGGATGCGCCGGTCGAAGGTCACCCGCAGTCCGGTGTCCGCGTCTCGGCCGACCAGGGCCTCGCGCTGGTAGCCGGTGATCGCGGTGGGTTGGAGATTCAGCCGTACGACGAGTTCGAGCACCTCCTGGATGAAGGCGCTTTCCTTGGCGGAGTGCTCCACCATCTCCCGGCCGTCGCACAGCCGGCGGGCGACGCCGTACGGAAGGGTGATGCGGCGCTTCTGTGTGACCCGGTTGACGCGCTGCTTGATCTCCACGCACACCGGGGACTCGTCGGTCACCCCGTCCAGGTTCCCGTAGTGGCGGATGCGCAGCTTTCGCCGGAACTTCAGGCCCTCGATCTTCTCCCAGTAGAACCGCAGCTGCGGGGTGTCGTAGTACAGGCTCCACACGCCGTACCCGCCGACCGGGCTGTTCAGATCGCGGTCCATCCGCTCGGCCAGCTCGTCCCGGATCTCGGCCGCCTCCTCGACCGGTACGAGGTACTTGAGCTCGAACCGGTTGAACGAGTGCAGCCTGCTGGCCACGTGCAACGGCTGCTCCTCTGCCGGGCGCTGCTCCTCCCCCCGGCTCTCGGGTTTCCGCCACGTGGTCACCGGTAGTGCCACCATGCGCCTCCTTCGTCGTACGGCCCGATCGGGCGACGCAGGACACAAAACCGGTGGGATGTGAGAAGCAGCTGAGAATTGCGAGGTAATTCCAGGAGTACTCAAGATGGCCAATGGATGAACTGCGCGCGTTGACGCGGCGTCCTCACGGTCCGGGACAGCTCTGGTCGGTTTTGGTGGATGATCCGTAGGGCGGCGGCGCTGACCACCCGCAGTGCGGTGGGCCGACCCAGCGACGGCCGGTATCGGTCTCGGGTGCCCAGGGGGTTGATGCCGGCGGGCAGTTCGGGGCCGGCTTCGGTCACGTCCCTCTCAGGACACCGTTGGCGAATTCGGCGGTGGTCGCCAAATGACCTTGGCCGTATCCGCGTGTCCTACTCCGCCACCCACTCCCGCCACCGATGGCCGCGCCGTCTGGGTCCGGCCAGCGGCCGGTGAGCAGTACCGCGGCCGCGGTCGGCGCGAAGATCCGTCTGCGCCGCCGGCAGCGTGGCATGAGCGCCGCGGAGATTGCCCGGCGCGCCGGGCTGAGCAAGGCCACGCTGTCGCAGATGGAGGCGGGCAAGGGCAATCCGACGATTGGCACCCTGGACGCGATCGCCGTCGCGCTGCGCATCCCGATCGCGGACCTGCCGGCGCGCGACGCCGACACCGGGCCGGTCTACCGGCCGGGCAACCCCGCTGAGCCGGGCGAGGTCGCCCGGGACCTGCTGCGCCGCATCAGCCTGGAGAACTGGCGGCTGCGTATCCCGCCCGAGACGGAGCTGACCGGCGTCCCCCACGCCACCGGCACGATCGAGCACCTGCTCATCGCCGCCGGGCACGTGACCGCCTGGCCGGTCGATGCCCCGCAGGACCTGGGCCCCGGCGACATGCTCGCCTTCGCCGGCGATGTCCCGCACTTCTACCGCACCGCCGCCGAGGCGGTGGACATCACCGGCGTCTTCGCCTCCCCCATCGGCACCTGAGCCAAGGAACCTCACCTATGAGCATCAGCACCGACGTCATCCCTTCCAATCAGGCCTTCCTCAGCGACAACATGGCGGGCGCCTCGCCCGAGATAGCGCAGGCTGTCGCCGCGGCGGCGGCCGGGTATGCCCTGTCGTACGGCGACGATCCCTTCACTGGCAGCGTCCGCCACAGGTTGAGCGAGATCTTCGAACGTGAGGTCGAGGTCTTCCCGGTCTCCACCGGAACCGCCGCGAACTGCCTGGGTCTGGCTGCCCTGACCCCACCCTGGGGCAGCGTGCTGTGCCACCCGGCCAGTCACATCAACGTCGACGAGTGCGGTGCGCCGGAGTTCTTCACGGGCGGCGCCAAACTCGTCACGGTTCCCGGCCACGACAGCAAGATCGACCCCGACGCGCTCCGCGAGGCGGTGCGCCGCAGGGCCGGTGACGTTCACAGTGTGCAGCCGTCGGTGGTGAGCATCAGTCAGGCCACGGAGCGCGGCAGCGTCTACGCCCTCGACGAGATCCGCCGTCCGGCAACCATCGCCAAGGACGCGGGACTGCGCTGCCACATGGACGGCGCCCGCTTCGCCAACGCCCTGGACCACCTGGGCGTCACACCGGCCGAGATGACCTGGCAGGCCGGCATCGACGTGCTGTCCTTCGGGGCCACCAAGAACGGCGCGATGACCGCGGACGTCATCGTCTCCTTCGATCCGGCACTGGCCAGCGAACTCGCCTTCCGTGCCAAGCGTGCCGGCCAGCTCGCCTCCAAGATGCGCTTTCACACCGTCCAGCTCGACGCCTACCTCACCGACGGTCTGTGGCTGCGAAACGCCCGCCGGGCCAACACGATGGCCGCCCGGCTCGGCGACGGTCTCAAGGCCATCCCGGCACCGAACTCCTCAGCAGCTCGCAGGCCAACATCCTCTTCTGCCGCCTGCCCCAGCAGGCAACCGAAGGGCTTCTCGCGGAGGGCTACACCTTCTACCACGATCGCTGGGCGCCGGGCATCGTCCGCCTCGTCACCTCCTTCTCTCACACCTCCGAAGACATCGACCAGCTTCTGGACGCGGTCCGCCGCCACACCCGCTGACCACCGACCGGAGCCGGCCAGGCGGCTTGCTCAGCGCGCGGCGGCCGCGGCTCCGTCCACGCCGATCACCCTCGGGACCACCTGCTGTGGCAGTGGCAAGTGCCGCAGATGGCGCAGCGCGGTGCTGCGGGAGACCGGCACGGCCAGCGGACGCCGTCCTGCATACGCTCAGCATGTCGGGGCAGGTACGGCGAGAACGGCGTGCCCGCGGCCGTTGCCCGGTAGAGGATGATGGGTCATGACGATCGTGTTCCGGATTCCGGCCACTGGTGCGGAGCGGGTGGGGTTCGCCTACTCGCCGACGATGGAAGCCGTACTGAGTCTCCATGTGCTGGTGGAGCCCAAGCACCACCCCGTCCAGCACGGCTGGGTGCGCGCGATGCGCATGCTGTCCCCGGCGCTGAAGCGGGAGATCGAGGCGTTCTCCTACGCGGTGCGCTCGTACTTCCCGGAGTTCCTCTTTCCGCAGCCGACCGGCGGACTGACTGACTTCGCCGACGAACTGGCCGCCCTGCGCACAGCGGATCCGGAGCTGGTCCGGCTGGAGTTCGCCATCCCGCTGCTCTCGCCATGGCCGGGCGGCGGCCAGGGCAGGGACCCGCGCGTGCTGGACGAACCGGACGTACGCCGGCTGCTGCGGGAGCGGCTCGCACGGGAGAGCGACGACGCCATCGCCGCGATGCTCCTCGACGACCCCCGCGCGCTGCTCGAACGGTTCCTGAGCATGCTGGAGCGCTACTGGCGGGAGGCGTTCGAGGAGGAATGGGCACGGCTCGAACCCGAACTCGCCGCCGGCGTCAGCGAGGCCGGACACCAGATCGAGCAGCGCGGTCTGTACGGGATGCTGCGCGGCCTGTGGCCGGAGGTGCGCAGCGATCCTCAGACCGAACGCTTCTGGCTGGAGCGACCGCACGATCACGAGGTCGCCATCGGTCCGGACGACACCCTCGTGCTCGCCCCCAGCTCCTATGTGTGGCCGCACGTACGCGTCAACTGCGACGGTCCGTGGCCTCTCGGCCTCGTCTTCCCGGTCTCCTCCATCGCCCGGGAAGCCCGCCCAAGGATTCCACCCACCCGGCTCGTCGGCACGTTGCGGGCGCTCGCCGACGACACCCGGCTGCGTGCCCTCCGGCTGATCGCCGAACGCC
This sequence comes from Streptomyces capitiformicae, assembly GCF_002214185.1. Taxonomy (NCBI): domain Bacteria; kingdom Bacillati; phylum Actinomycetota; class Actinomycetes; order Kitasatosporales; family Streptomycetaceae; genus Streptomyces; species Streptomyces capitiformicae. Next base: position 8,328,964 of record NZ_CP022161.1, read on the forward strand.
CACGCAGCACCCAGGAACTGGCCCCGCTCGTCGGCGTCAGCGAGGCCGCCCTGTCCAAGCACCTGCGCGTGCTGGCGGACGCGGGCCTGCTGGAGCGCCGCCGCGAGGGCTACTACGTCCTGTACCGGCTCGTGCCCGGGCAGGTGGCGGGCCTGACCCCGGGCCTGGAGAGCTTCCTGAGGGGCGACGACACCGCGACGTCATAGTGCCCGAGACCAATGGGAGGGCGCCGAGTTCGTGCCGGCGTCCATATGCCCCAGCTCGCGGGAAGGGCAGCCTCGTGGAGACGCACGAGGAGGAAGCGCAATGATCCCTGAAACGACCCGCATACGCGCTCCCCGGCCCCGAGTGGCCGCGCTGGGCGAGTACGCCATCGATGCCGTGCACGGGTTCGTGCCCGCCGAGGACCCGGTGGACGCGCTGCCGACGTACTACGAACCGTGGGAGCGGCTCGGGCGGAACATCGCGGCCCTGATCATGACAGGGCGGATGCGCCCGGCAGTTGAATCGCTGGCCGTCCTCGCACCGGACCGGCTGCACTCCAGCGGGGAGCAGGAACGGGCCATGCTGCTGTTGTGCTCTCTCGCGAACGCGTACGTGTGGGCCACCGACACACCCGCGGACACGCTTCCGGCACCGTTGGCGCAACCGCTCCACACGCTCGCCGAAACCCTGGACCGGGCGCCGATCATCTCCCACGCCTCCATCGTGCTCCAGAACTGGCGGCGCATCGACGCCGGCGAACCGCTGAGCATGTCGAACATCGACACCCAGGTGACGTTTCTCGGCGGCGTCGACGAGAAGTGGTTCTATCTGGCGACGGTGGGCGTCGAACTCGCCGGCGCTCCCGGGCTCCGCCTGCTCGTACGGGCCCAGCACGCGGCGGCGGACGAGGACCAGGCCGGCCTCACCGAGGCGCTGCTCGGTATCCGCGATGTCGTCGACAAGGTGACCGACGCGTTCCTCGACGTCGAGCGCTGGTGCGATCACTACGTCTTCTACCATCGCATCAGGCCGTTCCTCACGGGATGGTCCGCGCCGGGGCTGCGCTTCGAGGGCGTGGACCGGGAACCGCTGGTGCTGGCCGGCGGGAGCGCCGCACAGAGCTCCCTCATCCAGGCCTTCGACGCCGGACTCGACATACCGCACCCGCACGGGATGACGGCGGGATTCCTGACCGGCATGCGCGCATACATGCCCGCGCCGCACCGTCGCTTCCTGGAGGATCTCGAGGCCGGTCCGTCGGTCCGTGAATGCGTCGAGCGCAATCGCGGCACCCACCCCCGGCTCGGCGACGCGTACAACGCGGCGGTGGACGCCCTGGTCCGGCTCCGGGCCCAGCACATCGGCATCACCGGGCGCTACATCAAGCGATTCCAAAGCGACCAGGAGACCGCCAAGGGAACCGGCGGCAGCGACTTCGTCGCCTTTCTGAAGAAGTCGCGGGAGGAGACCACCGATCGGCTGCTGCCATGACAGCACCTCTGTACGGGGACTTCGACCAGCACCAGCTGGACGCCCAGTACTCACCCAGCAGCATGGTGGACGACATCCGGCCGTTCCTGGACGACTACGCGGACCGCAGCCGTCTCGCCCGACAGGAGCTGGCCGCGGTGGCCCGCCGCGACCTGCGCTTCGGACCGGGAGACGACGATCGGCTGGACGTCTACGGTCCCTCGGGACCGGGCCCGGAAAGCCGACCCGCTCTGTTCTTCGTCCACGGCGGATACTGGCAGCAGCTGTCCAAGGAGGACACCGCGTTCCCGGCTCCCGCCATGGTGCAGGCGGGTGCTGTCTACGTCACTCCGGACTACACCCTCGCCCCGCGAGCCCGGCTCTCGGACATCGTCGACCAGGTGCGCAGGGCCTTCGTCTGGCTGTGGCGCCGGGCGGCCGACCATCGCATCGACCCCGAGCGGATCGTGGTCTCCGGATCCTCCGCCGGCGCTCACCTGGCCGCCATGCTGCTCGCCACGCCGTGGCGGCAGTGGGGTCTGCCCGCGGACCCCATCGCGGGCGCGGTGCTCTTCGGCGGGATCTACGACCTGACCCCGGTACGGCAGACCTACGTCAACGATGTCGTGGGCATCGACGGCAGCGAGGTCCAGGACTGCAGTCCGCTGTTGCTGACCCCTTCGGTCCGCTGCCCCGTGGTGATCGCCTGGGGGGAACGTGAGACCGACGAGTTCAAGCGGCAGTCGCGCGCGTTCGCGGAGCATCTGCGCCGGCAGGGCTGCCCGGTCACCGCGTTCGAGCAGTCCGGGCGCAACCACTTCGACTCTCCCGTGGAACTCGCCGTGCCCTCCGCCCGAGTTCATGCCGAAACCCTCCGTCTGATGCGTCTGGCCGCGGCTCGGCGCTGACCGCTTCACTCCCCGCCACCAGAGCGACCCACCCCGCTCATCACCACCTTCGGGCCCCCGGCGCTCAGCTTCGGCGCCTGCGTCGACCCGCATCGGTCATCCGGCACCATTTCGAGAAGGGCATTGCCTTGCTCGCGCGACCCACCGCCTCCGAAGCCGAGGCCCACCAGCTCGACGAAGCCCTCCCGGGGCACCGCGAGCTGTTCCACATACCGCCCGCCGACGGCGGCAGATACACCGAGACCGCGTACCTCGCGGGCAACTCCCTCGGCCTGCAGCCCAAGGCCACCCTCGCGGAACTGACGCAGGACCTCTCCGACTGGAGCCGCTTCGGCGTCGAAGGCCACCATGACGCCGTACGCCCGTGGTTCGGCTATCACCGCCTGCTGACCGAGCCGGCCGCGCGCCTGGTCGGGGCACTGCCCGAAGAGACCGTCGTCATGAACTCCCTGACGGTGAACCTGCATCTGCTGATGGTCTCGTTCTATCGCCCCCAGGGCGAGCGGACACAGATCGTGATCGAGGACAGCGCCTTCCCCTCGGACAGCTACGCGGTGCGCAGCCACGTGCGCTTCCGGGGCCTCGATCCGGACCAGGCGGTCATCAGGCTGCGTCCGCGTCCCGGGGAGGACTGCCTGCGCACGGAGGACGTCGTCGACTTCCTCGACCGGCAGGGACACACTGTGGCCCTGATGCTGCTGGGCGGCGTCAACTACCTCACCGGCGAGCTGATGGACATCCCCGCCATCACCGCGGCCGGCCACGCCGCGGGCGCGACGGTCGGCTGGGACCTGGCCCACGCGGCAGGCAACGTCCCGCTCCATCTGCACGACTGGGACGTCGACTTCGCCGCCTGGTGCTCCTACAAGTACCTCAACTCCGGACCCGGCGCTTTGTCGGGGGTGTTCATCCACCAGCGGCACGTCACCGACCGCGGCCTGCAGCGCCTGGAAGGGTGGTGGAGCACCGACGCCGCCACCCGGTTCCGGATGGAACCGGTCTCCCAGCCGCCGGCCACCGCCGACGCGTGGGCGATCTCCAATCCGCCGATTCTCGCCATGGGCCCGGTGCGCACCTCGCTGGAACTGTTCGACACCGTCGGCATGGCGGCGCTGCGGGCGCGCAGCGAGAAGCTGACCGGGTACCTGGAGGGACTTCTCGACGCGATCACCCACACCCGTCCACTGACGTTGATCACTCCTAGGGACACGCAACGCCGAGGCGCCCAGCTGTCGCTGCGCGTCGGCCGTACGAGCGCGGCCGACCTGGCCCGCAGGCTGCGCCACGAGCACGGAGTCGTCGCCGACGCCCGCGAGCCGGACATCATCCGGCTGGCGCCGGTGCCCCTCTACTCCACCTTCCACGACTGCTGGCGGGCCGCCGACGCGCTGGCCCACTCCGGTCCGGAGGAAAGATGACCCAGACCGGCAACGCGGCCTTTCTCCCATCTGGGCAGGCGGCCGTCGCAGGCGGGGACCAACGGCCCCCGGGCGAGCTCGTACGCTCGCTCACCCACCGCCAGACCACCCTGATCGGCCTCGGCTGCGCGCTGGGCACCGGCCTCTTCCTGGGGTCCGGTTCGGCCATTGGCATAGCAGGCCCTGCCGTGATCCTCTCCTACATCGCGGGCGCGGTACTCGTCGCCATCATCGCCCGGGTGCTGGGGGCGATGACCATCGCCCATCCCGTGCGCGGCACCTTCGGGACCATCGCCCACCTCTATCTCGGCCCGTGGGCGGGCTTCGTCGTCCGGCGGCTGTTCTGGGCCGGAACGACGGTCGCCATCGGCGGCGAGGTGGTGGCCGCGGCGATCTACATCCGCTACTGGTGGCCGCAGGCCCCGATGCTCCTGCTCATCGCCGCCGTCGCCGCCGTGGTACTGGGCGTCAACCTCTTCAGCGTCGGGTCCTTCGGCTTCGCGGAGTTCTGGCTGTCGAGCGTGAAAATGACCGCGGTGGTGGTGTTCATCGCGGCAGGACTGCTGCTGGTGTTCGTCGGACTGCCGCACACGCCGGCCACGGGCCTGGGAAACCTCACCTCGGGTGGCGGCTTCTTCCCCAACGGGCTGACGGCCGTCTGGACCGCCCTGTCCGTCGTGATGTTCGCCTTCGTGGGATTCGAGACCGTCTCCCTCTCGGCGGCGGAGACAGCCGACCCCGCACGGTCCATCCGCACCGCGATGCGTGCGCTCATCTGGCGCCTGGGACTGTTCTACATCCTGTCCATAGGGCTCATCGTCACCCTCGTGCCGTGGCGGGACGTCGCAGGCGGTGACGGGGGCGTCGACGGCAGCCCGTTCGTCCACGTCTTCACCCAGGTCGGCATTCCGGCCGCCGCCTCGCTGACCAACGCGATCGTGCTGATCACGGCGGTCTCCTCGGCCAACGCGCAGCTCTACGCGGCCAGCCGCTTCCTGGACTCCCTGGGCCACGACAGATGTGCCCCCGCCGCCGTGGCCCGTCTCAGCCGCCGCGGGGTCCCGGTGCGGGCCCTGCTGGTCTCCGCCGTCGGCATCGTCGCGGCAGCCCTGCTGGCCGCTTTCAAGGTCAACGGCGTCTTCGACCTCCTGGTCTCCGTCGCCATCTTCTCCGTCCTCCTGGTGTGGCTGCTGATCCTCGCGTCCTACCTCGCGTTCCGCCGCTCCGCTCAACCGGCCGCACCGCGGGACCTGCGGGTTCCGGGCGGCGCCTGGACGGCCTGGGCCGGCATCGCGGGTGTGCTGGCGGTGGCCTCGACCGCCGCGGTGGTGCCCGTGATGGCGCAGGCCGCCTGGGTCGGCTCCGGCTTCACCCTCGCCCTGCTCCAGGTCTACGCCCTCAAGGTCCGCCACGTGATGTGCCGGGATGCACCCGTCGCGCCGAACAAGGAGGCGGGCGAACCCGACCCTCAGGAGGCACCCCATGTCCGCTGAACCGCTGCCCGTCATCCGCAACTTCGTCGGCGGCACCTTCGCCGAACCCGACGAGGAACGTTGTCTCACGAAGACCGCCCCGGCCACCGGCACGCCCCTCGCCCAGGTGCACGAGGCGGACCGGACCCTGGTCGACCGCGCGGTCCGCTCGGCGCGCGGCGCCCTGGCGGATGGCTGGGCCCACACTCCCGTACGGGAACGCACCGCGCTGCTGCGCCGGGCGGCCGACCTGATCGAGCAGCGCTTCGAGGAGTTCGTGGCCGCGGAGGTCGGCGACACGGGCAAGCCCGTGACCCAGGCCCGCGAGCTCGACGTCGCCCGCGCGATCGCCAACTTCCGCACGTTCGCCGACATCGTGGCCGCGGCCGGCCAGGACTCCTACCTCACCGACCTGCCGGACGGGCGCCAGGCCCTCAACTACGCGGTGCGCAAACCGCTGGGCGTGGTGGCCGTGATCGTGCCCTGGAACCTGCCGCTGCTGCTGCTCACCTGGAAGGTCGCCCCCGCGCTCGCCTGCGGCAACGCGGTGGTCGTCAAGCCCAGCGAGGAAACCCCGTCCACCGCGGCCTTGCTGGCCGAGGTGCTGGCCGATGCCGGTCTGCCCGCCGGGGCCTACAACGTCGTGCACGGCTTCGGCGCCGGTTCCGCGGGCGAGTTCCTGGTGACCCACCCGGGCGTGGACGGGATCACGTTCACGGGATCGTCCGCCACCGGGACCGCGGTCATGCGGGCGGCGGCGCCCGGGGTGCGCCCGGTGTCCTTCGAACTCGGCGGCAAGAACGCCGCGATCGTCTTCGACGACGTCGATGTCGACGAGGCGCTCGACGGGCTGTGCCGGTCGGTGTTCACCAACACGGGCCAGGTGTGCCTGTGCACCGAGCGGGTCTACGTCCACCGGGCCGTGTTCACGGACATCGTCGACGGCCTGGCCGAGCGGGCCGGCCGGCTGCGGCTCGGCGACCCGTTCAGCGCGCACACCACCACCGGCCCGCTGATCTCCCAGGAGCACCGGCGCAAGGTGCTGCGCTACTTCGACCTCGCCGAGCAGGCCGGCGCCAAGGTCGTCACCGGAGGCGGCACACCGCACCTTGGCCCGGCCCTCGACGGCGGCGCGTGGATCGAACCCACCCTGTGGACCGGGCTGACCAACGCCGACCGCCCCGTACGCGAGGAGATCTTCGGTCCCGTCGCCGCGCTCATCCCGTTCGACACCGAGGAGGAGGCCATCGCCCTGGCCAACGACACCGACTACGGTCTCGCCGCCGCCGTGTGGACCAACGACCTGCGCCGCGGTCACCGTGTCGCCCAACGTATGGACGTAGGCATGGCCTGGGTCAACACCTGGTTCCTGCGCGACCTGCGCTCTCCCTTCGGCGGCGCCGGGCTCTCCGGCATCGGCAGGGAAGGCGGCGCCTCCTCCCTCCACTTCTACACCGAGCCCACGAATGTGTGCGTGCAGCTATGACGACCGACACCGACACCGAGCCGACCACACCCGCCCCGCCGACGGGAGGAGACGAAGCCATCGAGGCCGCCGTCTCCCGCCTGACCCGCGCAGCCGCCACCGGAACGCCCTGCGCCCCCGTCCGTGACCTGCTCGGCGACACCGGCATCGACACCGCGTACGAGGCGCAGAGCCGCCTCGCCTCCGCGCGGCTGGCCGCGGGAGCACGAAGGGTCGGTGCCAAGATCGGCCTGACCGCGCCCGCCGTACAGGAGCAGTTCGGCGTCTTCGAACCCGACTTCGGGATGCTCTTCGACGACATGCTCCTCGCCCACGGCGAGCCCGTCGCCCTGGACCGCTTCATACAGCCGCGCGCCGAGGGGGAGATCGCCTTCGTCCTCGACCGTGACCTCGACCGGCCCGGCGCCACCGTCGCGGACGTCCTGCGCGCCACCGCCTTCGTCCTGCCGGCCGTCGAGATCGTGGACTCCCGCGTCGCCGGATGGGACCTGACCATCACCGACACCGTCGCCGACAACGCCTCCAGCGGCGCCGTCGTCCTCGGCACCGTCCCGCACACCCTGACCGGGCTCGACCTGGCCCGGGTCGGGATGACGCTGTACCGCGACGACGAGCCCGTCTCCTTCGGTGCCGGTCACGCCTGCCTCGGCTCCCCGGTCGTCGCCGTCACCTGGCTGGCGCGCGAACTGGCCCGCCGGGGCCGGCCCCTGTGCGCCGGCGACGTGGTGATGTCCGGTGCCCTGGGACCGATGGCGGAGATCACCGACGGTGGTCGCTACCGCCTGGAACTGGACGGACTCGGCACGGTCGAGGCCCTGATCGAGCCCCGTACGGAGGACAGCGCATGAGCACCGGAACCACCGCCCGGGCCGACGGCGTCAAGGTCGCCGTCCTGGGCTCGGGGAACATCGGAACCGACCTGATGGTCAAGGTCATCCGGCAGTCGAAGAACCTGCGCATGGCGGCCTTGGCGGGCATCGACCCGGCCTCCGAGGGCCTGGCGCGCGCCCGGCGCCTGCACGTGGCCACGACCCCTGCGGGAATCGACGGTCTCCTGGAGATGGACGAGTTCGCCGACGTCCGGATCGTGTTCGACGCGACATCGGCCGGTGCCCACGCCCGTCACGCCGAAGTCTGCCGCGCCCACGGCAAACTGCTCGTGGACCTCACGCCGGCCGCTTCGGGGCCGCTCACCGTCCCTTCGGTGAACCTGGAGAAGCACCTCGCCGCCGACGACGTCAACATGGTCACCTGCGGCGGGCAGGCCACCGTACCCGTCGCCGCGGCCGTCTCCCGGGTGGCTCCGGTGGTCTACGCCGAGATCGTGGCCTCCCTCTCGACCCGCTCCGCCGGGCCCGGTACCCGCGCCAACATCGACGAGTTCACCGAGACCACCGCCCGGGCCCTGCGCGAGGTCGCGGGCGCGGCCACCGCCAAGGCCGTCATCGTGCTCAACCCGGCCGATCCGCCGGTGTCCATGCGCAACACCGTCTACTGCGTCGTCGAGGACACCTCGGCCGGCACGCTGCGCTCCATCGAGGACTCGGTGGGGCAGGCGGTCCGGGACGTCCAGGAGTACGTGCCCGGCTACGAACTCGTGCAGGACGTGCAGTTCGACGCCCTGCGGGAGGTGTGGATCCCGCACCTCGGCCGGCAAGTGACGGGCACTCAGGTCACCTGCTTCCTCCAGGTCCGCGGCGCCGGCCACCACCTGCCGGAATACGCAGGCAACCTCGACATCATGACCTCCGCCGCCCTGCGGACAGCCGAGCGCATGGCCGAACTCCGAGGATGGGTGAGCAAGTGAACCTCTACGTCCAGGACGTGACCCTGCGGGACGGCATGCACGCCGTCGGACACCGCTACACCACCGCCCAAGTCCGCGACATCGTGGCCGCACTCGACCGGGCCGGGGTGGACGCCATCGAGGTCGCCCACGGCGACGGCCTCGGCGGCTCCAGCGCCACCTACGGCTTCGGGGCCCACACCGACGAAGAATGGATCCGGGCCGCGGCCGAGGTGATCGAGAACGCCACCCTCACCACCCTGCTGCTTCCGGGCATCGGCACCATCGCCGATCTCCGCCGGGCCCGTGCTCTCGGCGTGGGCAGCGTGCGCGTGGCCACCCACTGCACCGAGGCCGACATCAGCGCGCAGCACATCGCCTGGGCACGCGAGAGCGGCATGGACGTCGCCGGGTTCCTGATGATGAGCCACATGGCCGCCCCGGCCCGGCTCGCCGAACAGGCACGGCTGATGGAGTCCTACGGAGCCAATTGCGTCTACGTCACCGACTCCGCCGGCCGGCTGACCATGTCCGAGGTGGCCGAACGGGTCGACGCCCTGCGCCAGGTGCTCGCCGACGACACCCAGATCGGCATCCACGCGCACGAGAACCTGTCGTTGTCCGTCGCCAACAGCGTCACGGCCGTCGAGCACGGGGCGCTGCGTGTGGACGTCGCGCTCGCCGGACAAGGGGCGGGCGCCGGGAACTGTCCGGCGGAGCCGTTCGTCGCCGTGGCGGACCTGCTCGGCTGGCGCCACGGCTGCGATCTGTTCGCCCTCCAGGACGCCGCCGAGGACCTCGTCCGGCCCCTGCGGGAGCGGCCCGTCCAGGTCGACCGCGACACCCTGACCCTCGGCCGCGCGGGTGTCTACTCCAGCTTCCTGCTGCACGCGGCACGTGTGGCCGCACGGCACGGGCTCGACTCCCGCCTGCTGCTCCAGGAGGCCGGCCGCCGCGGTCTGGTCGGCGGCCAGGAGGACCTTCTCACCGACATCGCCCTCGACCTGGCCCGTGTGCCCGCCGAGGCAGGAGGAACGGCATGAGCACCCCCGACCGCCTGGAACGGGCCCTGCGTCTGCACACGGCCGCTCGCCGGCGCACCCCCGTTCCCGGCCTCGCCGACACCCACTCTCTCGGCATCGACGACGCCTACGCCGTGCAGGAAGCCCTGGTCGGTCTGCGGCAGGCCGGGGGAGAGCGGCTCACCGGCGTGAAGCTGGGCTTCACCAGCAAGGCCAAGATGGCGCAGATGGGTGTCTCCGAGATCATCGTGGGACGCCTGACCGACGCCATGCGCATCGGCGACGGGGCGGAGGTGGACCTGTCGGCCTTCATCCATCCGCGGGTCGAACCGGAAGTGGCGTTCCGGTTGAGCCGCCCGGTCGACCTCGACGACCCCGCGACCGACATCGCCTCGTGCGTGGACGCGGTCGCACCGGCCATCGAGATCATCGACTCCCGCTACCAGGACTTCCGCTTCACCGTCACCGACGTCATCGCCGACAACACCTCGGCCGCCGGGTACGCCGTCGGCTCCTGGCACCCGCTCACCGACGTCGCGAACAAGGCGGTGCGGCTGCGCACCCCGCAGGCGGAGGCCGTCGGATCCACCGCGGCGATCCTCGGAGCACCCCTGGCCGCCCTGCACGCCCTACTCGACATCTGCCGCAGGCGCCGTATCCCCCTCGCCCCCGGACAGATCGTCCTGGCCGGCGCCGCCACCGCCGCCCTGCCGCTCACCCCCGGCGTCACCTCCTGCGACATCGCGGGGCTCGGCACCGTCACCCTGAAGGGCCGCTGATGAACACCGCACACGTGGTCGACGGGCAGGCCACCCCCCGAGGACGGTTCCCGCACGTCAAGGTCGTCGGAGACCTCGTCTTCGTCTCCGGCACCAGCTCCCGCAGGCCGGACAACACCTTCGAGGGCGCCGAGGCCGACGCCCTCGGCACGACCACCCTCGACATCCGGGCCCAGACCCGCGCCGTCATCGACAACCTGCGCGCCATCCTGCGGTCGGTCGGCGCCGACCTGGAGGACATCGCCCAGATCACCGCCTACCTCGTGAACATGAACGACTTCGGTGGCTACAACGAGGTCTACGCCGAGTACTTCGACGCCCACGGCCCCACCCGCACGACGGTCGCCGTCCACCAACTGCCCCACCCGCACCTGCTCATCGAGATCCAGGCCATCGCCGCCCTCGGCCGCCGCTCCGGACACTGACCCGCCATCCCTCAAGGAGACACGTCATGACCGCCCTTCCCGAGGTCATCCACTTCCAGAAGTGGATCGACGACCACGCCCACCTGCTCAAGCCACCCGTGAACAACCGCACCATGGCCCTGGGATCGGACTTCATCGTCCAGGTCGTCGGCGGCCCCAACCAGCGCACCGACTACCACGTCGACCCGTACGAGGAGTGGTTCCACCAGGTGCGCGGCTCCATGTACGTCGACGTCATGACCGAGGACGGCCCGCGAACCGTCCACATCCGGGAGGGCGAGACCTGGCTGCTGCCCGGGAGCGTGCCGCACTCCCCGCAGCGCCCGGAAGCCGACAGCATCGGCCTGGTCATCGAACGGGTCCGCGAGCCGGGCACCCTGGAGAAGTTCCAGTGGTACTGCCCCGACTGCCACGCCGTCCTCCACGAGGTGGAGCTCCAGGTCACCGACATCGTGGCCGACCTGCCCCCCGTCTTCGCCGCCTTCTACGACGACCGGCAGGCCCGGATCTGCGGCTCCTGCGGGGCCGAGCACCCCGGGAAGGGATGACCCCGTGCCCGAGCACTCGCACGAGACCGACACCATCGACATCCACACCCACTACGTCCCGCACGGCTGGCCCGACCTCCGCGCCGACGCCGGTCCCCAGGCGCCCTGGCTGCGCGTCGAGTCGGAGACCGACGCGATGATCATGCTCGGATCCCGGAAGTTCCGGCGGATCGGCGCCGAGTGCTGGGACGCCTCGGCCCGTCTGAAGGACATGGACGCCGACGGCATCGGCATGCAGGTCGTCTCACCCACGCCGGCCTTCTTCCACTACGGCCGCAGCGGTGCCGAGGCGGCACGGATCGCACGGATCTTCAACGACCTGGCCCTGGACATCGTCGCCCCGGCCCCCGACCGCCTCGTCCCCTTCTGCCAGGTGCCGCTGCAGGACCCCGACGCGGCCTGCCGCGAACTGGAACGCTGCCTGGCCAACGGGCACCGGGGCGTCGAGATCGGCAACCACGTCGGCGACCACGACCTGGACAGCGCGGGCGTCGTCACCTTCCTCCAGCACTGCGCCCTGCTTCAGGTCCCGGTCTTCGTCCACCCCTGGGACATGGACGACTCACCCCGACTGCGCCGCTGGATGGCGCAGTGGCTGACCGCCATGCCCGCCGAGACCCATCTGTCGCTCCTGGCGATGATCCTCGGCGGGGTCTTCGACCGTGTCGACGACCGGCTGAAGATCTGCTTCGCGCACGGCGGAGGATCCTTCGCCCTCTGGCTCGGGCGCATGGACAACGCCTGGCGGGGCCGCCCCGACGTGGTGGGCACCTCCGCGCACCCGCCGTCGCACTACATCGGCCGGTTCCACGTCGACTCCGTCGTCTTCGACCCCCGCGCCCTGCGCCTGCTGGTGGACACCTACGGCGCCGGACAGGTCATGGTCGGCAGCGACTACCCGTACCCGCTGGGAGAGCGGCCCGTCGGCCGCGTCGTGCGCGAGAGCGACTTCCTCTCTCCCGAGGAGAAGGCGTCGATCCGCCGGGGCAACGCCGAACGCTTCCTCGGGCTCGCCGGTTGACGGGCGGCGTGCCCGGTGCCGCGCCAGGGCCCGTGCGCAAGCCGCCTAACATGACTGCCGGACCTGCGGAGGTGAGTGAGATGTCCCAACCGGGCCGCGACGGCACGGCCGGCCGGCGGGAAGACCTGTTCTCGGTCATCGACGCCGCCGGGGAACTCCTCGACGTGCCGATCGTCCTGGAGGACACCGAGTTCCGGGTGCTCGCCTGGTCGAAAGGACAGCAGAGCGCGGACGAGGAAAGGGTCTCCGGAATCCTGGAGCGGCAGGCCCAGCCCTGGCTCGTCGAGGTGCTGCGCTCCCGGGGGGACATCGCCCGCCTGACCGCCTCCCCGGAGCCCGTCTTCCTGGACCCGGCCTCCGACCGGGCCAAGCCCCGGATGGCCTGCCGGGTCCAGCACGACGGTCCGCACCTGGGATACCTGTGGGCCACCACCCAGACCCCGTTCGACCCACAGCAGACGGCGCACTTCCGCGCCGCCGCACAGACGATCGCCGTCCGCATGAGCCGCGACGGGCAGGGCACCACTGAGCATGACGACCTGGAGGCCCTCCTGTTCGGGACGGCGGACGCCGAACAGGCCGCCGCACGACTGGGGCTGTCCACCGCCAAGGTCACCGTTTTGGCCGCCGCGCAGGGCCGGCCCGCACAAGGGGCGGCCTTCGGCGAGACCCCGTCGGACACGCTGCGTCTGTATCTGACGACCGTGCACCCCCGCTCCCTCGTCATCCGGCACGACCGCGCCACCTACGCGGTGCTGCCCTGGCCGGCATCCACGGACGACACCGAGGCCAGGGCCCGCTCGATGAACGTCGCCCGGGACCTGTGGGACCGTGCGGCGCTGCGCGAGCGCATCGTCCTGGCCGTCAGCGCCGCCGTCGCGGATCCGGGCCGGATCCCGTACGCCAGATCCCACGTCGACCGGATCAACGGGCTGCAACAGCAGTACCCGTCGGCCCCCCGCGTCGCCGCCTTCGAGGACGTCCAGCTGCTGTACGCCCTCTCCCGGCTGCGGGGCGCCCTCCGCCAGGACGGCGAGACCCTGGGCGGCGCCGTCTCCGCACTGGAACGCCACGACCGGCACCAGCACACCCAGCTCCTGGCCACACTCCGCTGCTACCTGGACCATTTCGGCGACACCAACGCCGCCGCCGCGCAGCTGCATCTGCACCCGAACACCTTCCGCTACCGCCTCCAACGCATCAGAGAGGTGAGCGGCTTCGACCCGCGTGACGCGCAGACGCGCTTCCTGGCGGAACTGCACCTGCGCATGCGCGATCTGGGGATCCCCGACTGATTAGTGTTCCGACGAATAAGTTGAGCGGCGCGGGGGCCGCCGAGGACCCTTTCGGCATGGCACTGCTCAGCGACCGCAACCTCCTGCTGCTCTTCGTCGGCCAGGGCGTCTCCCGACTCGGCGACGGCCTGTACACCGCCGCCGTCGCCTGGCAGGCATGGGCCCTCACCCACAACCCGTCGGCGGTCGCGCTGGTCACCGTGGCCGCGTACGCCCCGGCGTTCCTGGCCACCTTCGTGGCCGCCTCGTACGCCGACCGCTACGACCGCAGACGCCTGATGATCGGCACCGACCTCGCCCGTGCGGCCGTGGTGGCCGCCGGGGTGGGGATGGTGATGGCAGGTGCGCTGAACCTGACCGTACTGGTTCTGGGAACGGCCCTGCTGGCCCTCATCGGCGCGCCCTTCGCACCGGCACGGAACGCGATCGTGCCCCAGATCGTGCCGGCCGAAAACCTGCAGCAGGCCAACGGCGTGCTCCAGGTCGCTTTCCGAGCCGCCTTCTTCGTCGGACCGCTGCTGCTCGCCCCGCTACTCGCCTTCGGCTCCTTCCCGCTGGTCATGGCGGTGGACGGGCTCACCTTCCTGGTCTCCGCGGCGGCCTTGTCGGCACTGCGCGTCCGCCGTCCCGCCCCGGCCGGGCCGCGCGTCCGGCTGGGCGCGGACCTCGCCGCCGGCCTCGCAGCCCTGCGGGCGGCGCCCGATGTGCTGGTCGTCATCGCGACCTTCGTCCTCGCGCTCGCCGTGGCCAGTGGGTTCCTGGCCGTCGGTCTGGTGGTTCTGGTCGGCCAAGGCGGTGAGTACGGGCTCATGCTGGGCATCGCCGGCCTCGCCGAGATCGCCGGCGCCCTGGTGCTCGTACGCCTGCCTCTGCCCAGACTCGCCGTGACCGCGGTCCTGGCCTGGGCCCTGCTCGGAGCCTTCCGCCTTCCGCTGGGCCTGGTCCACGCGCCTGCGGCCATCGCCGTGCTCCTCGCCGTCACCGGACTCGCGTCGGCCCTGACCGACATCCCGTTGATCGCCTTCGTCCAACAGCGCATTCCCGAGGCCCACCTCGCCAAGGCTCTGGGCCTGTGGGAGGCCGGTATCGCCGGCGCGCTGGCGGTGTCGCCGTTCCTGGCCTCCAGCGTCATCGGACACATCGGAGTGGATCGCGCCTTCATGGTCTCCAGCGCCGTGCTCATAGCAATCGCGCTCGCTGCCGCGGTTGCGCTCACAGCGATGTCAGGAGCCCGCAGCCGCCCCACCGAGCGCGTCACGGTCCTGTCGCAGCCGTGACCCCTTGCGGGATGGCGACGGCTAGGGGCCATTCGTAGCCGCTGGCCAGCGCGTTTCGTCGGTGCCCCTACGCCCCTGGACTTACGAAGATGCGAGCGGGGAGGCTGATGCCGCTGCGGTTACCCGCTCAGTCTGGGGGAGACTGCGGCCCGGCACCCGTTTCAACTGGTTCACGGTGACCTGAGCTCCGCGCCGGGGCAGCCTGGAATCAGAAGGGGTAGGCGGGGATGTCGCCCCGGACGGTCACCCACTGTTGCTCGGTGAAAGCCTCGAGGTTCGCGGTGGCGCCGCCGTGACGGGAACCGTTGCCGGAGTCGCCGCGACCGCCGAAGGGCACGGTGGCCTCGTCGTTGACCGTCTGGTCGTTGATGTGTACGAGCCCGGTGGGAATGCGTTCGGCCAATACCAGACCCTTGGCGATGTCCCGGGTCAGCACGCCCAGCGAGAGTCCGTACTCGGTTCCGGTGGCCAGCCTCGCCGCCTCGTCCAGATTGTGGAAGGGCACCACGGGTGCGACCGGGCCGAATATCTCCTCTCGGTAGGCGCGTGCGGTCAAGGGGACGTCGGCCAGCACGGTCGGCCGGTACAGAAGGCCCTCGTAGGTGCCACCTGCCACGAGCCGAGCGCCTGCCGCCACGGTGTCGTTGACGACAGCGTGCGCGGCCTGCAGCTGCTGCTCGTCGATCATGGGACCAACTGCCACCTCGCTCCTCGCCGGGTCTCCCACTGTCACGGCATTCGCCCGCCGGACCAGCGACTCGACGTACTCCTCGGCGATCGACGCGTGCACCAGATGCCGGCTTGAGGCCATGCAGATCTGCCCCGCATGGTGGAAGGAGCCGAACGCCCCCGCGGACGCCGCCTTCTCCACATCCACGTCGTCCAGGACGATCAGCGCCGAGTTGCCCCCCAGTTCGAGGTGGACGCGCTTCAGATGCCGCGTTGCCGCTGCCGCGATCGCTTTTCCGGCCCTCGTGGATCCGGTGAAGGCGATCACGGGCACCTGGGGGTGATCCACCAGTGCCGCGCCGACGTCAGCGCCCCCCGGCAGTACGTGCAGCAGGCCGCTGGGGAGCCCCGCCTCCTCGAAAACCCTCGCGATCACCACACCGCCGCAGATCGCGGTCCGGGGGTCGGGCTTGAGGACGACGGCGTTTCCCAGAGCCAGCGCCGGAGCCACCGCTCGCATCGCCAGCACCATCGGTGCGTTGAACGGGGAGATCACACCGACAACGCCGACCGGGCGCCGACGGGAGAACGACAGCCGGTCCTCCACGGAGCGGAGCACCTCCCCGAACGGCGCCGCGGACAGTGCCGCGGCTTCGTGGCACTCCTCCGCTGCGCCGTTGGAGGTCTGGAAGTCTGCGAATGCCCTCAGCGCTCCCGACTCCCGCACGATCCAGTCGGCGATCTCGGAGTGATGCTCTTCGAACAGGCGCGCAGCACGCCGCAGGACCTGTGCCCGTTCGACGTACGGCAGCGCCGCCCACTGCTGCTGCGCCCGCACCGCCTGCCCCACGGCCCGGCCCAGGTCGTCGGGCGTGGCAGCACCGACACGACCCAGCGTCTCGCCGGTCGCCGGCTCGAGCGCGTCGTACGATTCGCCCGAACCCTTGATCCACTCGCCGGAGAAGATCCTTTCCGACCAGTCGCCTGCTTCCAGAAACGTCATGATGTTCTGCTCCTCATAAGGTGATGGGGGGTCAGCCGCTGCCGCGATTGACATCGCCGCCCGTCGGTCAAGCCGAAGCATGCGTCCGGGCGGGGGGCTGGGACGAGCCGAGTCGCTCGAAGTGCCCTTGGTGGAACACCAACGGCCTCACCTGCGGAAACAATGCGGTCCCGCGTAGCCGTAGCACGGCGATCACGTGGTCGCCCGCCTCGACTTCGGAGTCCAGCGCGCATTCCAGCCACAGCACCGTGCCCGGCAGGAAGACCGCGCCGGATTCCCCGGCCTGCCATCGGACATCCGCGAAACGATCTTCCGCCGAGGAGGCGAGCGCCCGGCACAAAGTCGCGTGGTCCTCGGCGAGCACGCTGACACCGAGGCTCGGCACCTGGCGCAGCGCCTCCCACGTGCGGGAAGTGCGTGCCGCACAGAACGACACCAACGGCGGCTTCAAAGAGACCGGAACGAACGAGCTCGCCGCCATCCCGACGGGCCGGCCACCCACGAGGGCGCAGACCGCGACCACTCCGGAGGGCAGATGACCGAACGCGCGGCGCAGCTCTTCGGGCGTCTCCTGGGATGCTTGCATCGACACTTCTCTCCTCGCCGCCTGAGCGGTTCAGTTGATGCCGCCGTCGATGACCAAGTTGACGCCGGTCACGAAGTCGGCGCGGGGGCTGGCCAGGTAGCAGACGGCGGCGGCGATGTCCTCCGGCCTGCCGATGCGGCCGGCGGTCTGGCGGAACACCTCGACGGCGATGTGGCGCTCGTGCGCCTGCCACCCGCCCTCCAGCCGCATCTCGGCAGCGATGGCGGCGAGTTCCGCGGCGGAGCCGGGCGTGTGGATGATGCCGGCACTGATGGAGTTGGCCGTGATGCCGGTTCCGGCCAGGCCGCGGGACAGGCTGCGTGTCATGTTGATCTCCGCTGCCTTGGCCGCCTGGTAGTCGGGGAAATTGGGCGGTTGGTGCAGGGCGATGGCGCTGGCGATCTGGATGACGCGTCCCCAGCCGCGCTCCCTCATGGCGGGGACCAGGCTGTTGACCAGGGATGCGGTCGAGATCACGTTCAGCTTGTACGTCTCGAGCCAGTTGCCGGGCGAGGTACCGAACCAGCCGTCGCGCTCCCAGCCTCCATGGCGTCCGCCCGCGTTGTTGACCAGGATGTCCACGCCGCCGGAGTCGAGCAGCCGTCGGCAGACGGCGTCGACCTGGTCGGCGTCCGTGAGGTCGCCGAGCACCTCGTCGGCCTGGCCACCGTTCTCCCGGATCATCGCCGCGATCTTGGACGTGCGCTCCCGGTTCCGGCCGTGCACGACGACGTGGGCGCCCTCGTCGGCCAATGCCAGCGCGATACTGGTGCCGATGCCTGAGCTGCTGCCGGTGACGAGGACCCGCTTGCCGTTCAGTTCGAGGTTCATGATGTCTCCTGGTCCAGCTCAAGCGACGGGTTCGACGATGCGCGGGGCCTCTGCGGCCTTGGCCACTCCGGGCACGGCCGCCATGCCGTCGGTGAACGGTGTCTGCCCCAGGAGATGCCGTCCGCTGATCTCCGCCGCCGGGTCGAGCCGGGTGGAGCCGTGGGTCAATGCCACCCGCGCATCGCGTGCGAAGCGCTGAATCGGGTTGCGCAGACCGACCGTGGACGAGCCGAGCGCGATCTGTATCGCGTCGATGGCGGCACCACAGACATTGCCGGCGTGCACGAAGTCCATGGTGATCTCGGACTCCTCGGCCGCCGTGAACGGCTGTCCGGCGCGCGCCTTGCGGTCGATGTGATCCGCGCGGCCGAACAGCAGGCTTTCCGCCGCGTTGATCATGGCGCGCGTCTTGCCCGCGACGACCTGCACCGACGGAGTGGCGGCCAGCGTGTCGTAGGGGAGGTTGAAAGGCTTCTTGCGCCGGCTCTGGTCGAGGAAGCAGTCGAAGGCGCCCTTGGCCATTCCCAGGACCACAGCCATGGTCTCCATGGCCACGATGAGCATCAGGCCTCGGGCGTCGAGGGCGAAGCCCAGCCCCGCGTAGCGTTGGTGCAGGCCGTCCAGACGCCCCGGCAGGCCGGCGAGATCTGCGACGCGCCGTTCGGGGACGAAGACTTCCGCAGGTGTCGTGACGCTGTTGCTGGAGGAACCGGACAGTCCCATGACGTGCCAGTCCTCGACGATCTCGTACTGGCCCTTCTCCAGCAACGCCATCGCGCGCGTCGTGGTGCCGGGGGCGGTTTCCACCTCGATGCCGACGACCAGATAGGCGGCGTGCTTGGAGCCGCTGCCGAAGCCCCACCTGTTCCCGGCCTCGATCACGTAGCCGCCCGGAACCGGGCGGGCCTTCTGAATCCTCTCCGAGAACAGCGAGGCGCTCGCAACGACCGGCCCCGGCCACTGCGGAGCGCGTGCGTAGACCTCGGTGACCGTCTCCTGCGGGAAGGTGAGCATGACCCGGGTGAACCCGCTCGCGATCATGGCGGTCCAGCCCGCCGATCCGTCGCCGCTCGCCGCCGCGCTGACGATTTCGGCCAGATCGCGCGCCCCGAGGGCATAGCCTCCGAGTTCCAGCGGCACTGAGGCCCGGAACGCTCCGGCCTCGTGCAGCGCATCGAGCGTGGGCGACGGCAGACAGCCGATTTTCTCACCTTCCGGGGCGTACTCCCGGATCAGCGGTACCGCTGCCCGCACGGCGTCACGGATGCGGCGCCCTTCCGGTGTCGTGAACGGTGACTCGTGTATAGACCCTGGATCAGTCATAGCTGGCGCTTCTTTCATATACATATCTTTTCGCTCACCAAGCCGATGGTGTGCCGAGCGGCAGGATTTCTCGTATTTCGTCGATACTGCGTATTTCGTTGTCGACCACTTTGAAGAGGGCCATCATGTAAAAAGAGCCGTTGTCGGGTCGCGGGCTGCCGGGGACGGGGTGGAAGTCGACGACGACCACACTCGCCGCGATTCCGCGGGCCACGTCGACAACGGGACAGCGACGCCCACGGGCCTTGGGCCTGGCGCCTCGGGTGTTGTTCAGGCAACTCGCGACGGTGTGGACGGTGGCGTCCGGAGACAGCAGAGTGGTGAGGGTGTTCGTCACCTTCTTGCCGTTGTCATAACGGTCACAGCGGTATCCGAAGCGAGCCAGGCTGCCGTCGCTTTCCTGCAGTGCGGTCCAGTAGCTGTCCGCCGCAAGGGCCAGCCCGTCTCGGTCGCAGGCTCGGTCGGGCGGAACCGGTGCGCCGTAGAGCACGTCGGGTGCCAGCAACTGGTCCACATCGGCGAAGTGCCCGCTCGGATCCGTGCTGATGACGGCCTCGGCCTCGGTCACCTCGTCCCCGACGACCTTCAGTCGCAGGCCGAACGGCTGGCGTTGTCCCGCCGTGACGACGACCCCCATGGTCATGAGCTGCCCCTGGACCGGATCGGCGAAGGTCTGTAGGCCGAGGAAATCCTCGGCGGTCGCCCAGAGCCCCTGTCCTGGTGCGACCTCATCGGCGTTCTCCGTCGCCCGGAATGAACGCGCGAGGCTCGCGAGGCCCGGATCGTGCCCCACCAAGCTCTGCAGGAAGCTCTCCCCGTGCCTGAAAAGGTCCCGCTCGGTTTCCCAGCTGTGCGTCATTCCGGCACCACCAGTCAGGGTTCGCATTCCTGCCCGCTCCTGCTCTTCGAGTGGATGTCTTCTATCGGCCCCGGCAGATTGACCCTAGGTCTCGTCCCTCTCGGTAACCAGACGGCGTATTCGGATCTGTCGGGGTTATCGACTGCGAAGGGGCCGGGTGCGATTCACCGGATTCACCGGAATTCCGGCTCCTGCCCTTCGAGCACAGCTCGGCGGTACTGCGCGAGCATTTCCTGTTTCACGGCCTGAAGCCGGGCCGCTTCCGGTGCGTCACGACGGCCGATGGCCCGCAGGACATCGTGTGTGGACTGGGCGAAGAACTCGATGACCCAGGACGGCGCATGCAACTCCTCGCTCATGCTCCAGGACACATAGGCCTTGATGCCATTCACGAAGAGCGACAGCAGCACATTGCGCGCAAGACGGTTCTGCAGCCGTTCGATCAGCTGGACGCTGGCTATCGGTGCGGCACTCGTCAGTTGCCGCAGTTCATCGAAGAGCGCGTCGAAAAGCTCGGCATCGCGGGGACCTGTCTTCCGGGCGGCGATCTCGGCCATCTCGATCATGAGACTGCCGAGTGCCAGGGCGGCGCCCTCAGGCGGTTCGGAGTGCGATGCGAGGTAGACGCAGACCTGACGGCTCAGGGGGGCCGGGCTCGGGCACCGGGTCATCAGGCCGTGTCCGCGTCCGGGCAACGTGACCGCTGTCTCCGCGTCCTCCATCATGCGGATTGCCTGGCGGATAACGCTGCGGTCGACGCCGAATCGTTCAGCCAGTTCGCACTCGTTGCCCAGTGGCCGGCCTCGCACCCATTCCTCTGGCGTGATCTCCGACATCATCCGCCGCACGGCCGCGAAGGCGGGTATGCGCATCTGCTCGAGCGGCTCCGGCACCGGCGTGCCCTTCCAGCCGCCTGTCCGTGCGACCTGCGCGAGGGTGTCCCGCGCCGCGCCGCAGAAGAGCGTACGTGCCAGACGCACGGCGTCCTCCGTACGGCCGCGATCGAGGTCATGGATGATCCGCTGCCGTATGTCGGCCAGCGCGTCGGCCCCCAGGGCGGTACTCATCCGCGGCAACAGCGGGGCCAGGACGTCGTTGAAGTACTTCAGCGGACCGCTGCCGCTTCCGTCGATCACCTCGGCGGCGAACCGCCCGAGCAGCCCGGCGGTGTCCGGTATCCCGCCGTCGTCCGCCGCCTGGTTCTCCCATATCGGCCTGCCGCCGGCCTGCCGTGACCGGTCACCGATGAGACGTACGGCGCTGATGTGGACGGCACTCCACGCCTCGACGATGTCCGGCAGCCCCAGGCCGGTGAGGTAGGCGTAACCCCCGATCATGACCAGCAGATGTGTCCCGCCCGGCCTGGCGACCGCGATGCCGCCCTGCGGACCGCGTCGTACCCGCACCTCGTCACGTGCCTCCAGCACGCGTACGGCTTCCCGCATGACGTCCCGGCCGACGCCGTAGTACGCGGCCATGTCGGCCTCGCTGCCGTAAACCTTGCCGACCGGCCAGCCATCGCGGATGAAACGTTCCTCCATGTCCCGGGCGACAACCAGAGGCAGCTTGGTCAGTCGCTCCTGGTCGCCGACCACGCTGGAGTAGAGCTCCGACAGCATGTTTCCCGTCGCTCCGGTCGCTCCGGTCGTAAGGGGGCGCTGTACTCCGCCGGGGCCATCGAAGGGCCCGCGAGAGCGTCTAATTGTGTTCATCGCTGTCCCTCAGATCCGGGGGGTGGCGGAGCAACGGGCGTGATCGCACTCGGTTGCCGGCGGCTCGCCGACGCTAGGGGGTTGCCTCCTGTCCGGAGAGGCGTGTGTCCGTCCCGCCCGTGACCGTGTGCGTCCTGCCCGCATCGCGAGGAGCGGGCTTGACCACCGCGTAGATGTACGGCTTCAGGGTGAACATGAGCAGCGCGGAAACGGTGGTGGCGGCCACAGCGAGTGAGATCGGGAGCGTGTAGCTGCCGGAGGTGTCGAAGCCCATACCGATCAGCGTGGGCCCGGTTCCGATGCTGATCATGCTGCACGCGAGGCTGATGCCGAATATCTCGGCGGACGCCCGAAGCCCGAAGTACCGGGTGATCAGGTAGGGCAACAGGAGCGTCACGGCGGTCAGCGCGCATCCCATCAGGACGACTCCGACGCCCAGCATCCACAAGGTGTCCCCGGCGGCGAGAAGCAGGACCAGGCTGATCGCCGGCAGGGTGTAGAGCACGGCGGCGACGCGGTGCGACCTGATGCGGTCGGTGAGGGAGCCGGAGAACAGCACGCCGACCATCCCGGACACCGCCATGAGGGACACCAGGAAGGTCGCCGTGCCGCCGGTGACGCCGCGGCCGGTGAACCAGTGCACCATGTGCGCCTGCGTGCCGATCAACGAACTCGTCGCGAGGCACTCCGCCGCCGTCAAGGTCCAGAAGGTCCGGGACCGGTATGCCCGCTTCGCGGGCACGCCTTCGAGGACCGCTGGGGACGGCGTGACAGCAGCCGGGGAATCCGTGGCGGCATCCGCGCTCCGCACCTTCAGGAAGAACAGGGCCGATATGCATCCGACGACCAGGACAGCGGCGGCCAGCACCTCGTAGGCGGTGCGCCAGCCGAATGCGTCGATCAGCCATCGCGCCACCGGCGCGACCAGGGACTGCGACAGTGCGGGGGCCACCGCGACCACCAGACCGAGGGCGAGCGCCCGGTTGCTGTCCCACCACGAGGAGACGACGCGCACGTGGGCTACCGGCCCGGCCAGTGCGGCACCGATGCCGATGCAGACGGCGGATGCCCAGAACACGAAGCCGGTTGAGTGTATCTGGGACAGGCCGAACAGCCCCAGGGCGAAGGTCGCGACACCGATGGTGACCGGGATCCGCACCCCGACCCGGTCGATCAGGCGCCCGCTGAAGGGAGTACTGAAAGCGCCGATGTAGGCGGACACCGTGAACACCAAGGTGAAGACGGAGACGCCCCAGCCCATCGATGCCGAAACCGGACCGAGAAAGACCGACAGAGATCCGACGTAAATCGCCGACATGCCGAAGGACATGCAGAGGAAAGCGGCGATCGTAGCGGAGATACGAGCATATGACGACATTCGAAAACCCTCTCGCGACCGGGCTCCGTTGCCCGAATTCGACGTCTATCCTGCTTCTTTGGGAGCGCCGTCCCAGTGCTCGGCGAGCTTGCCGTCCTCGATCCGCCACATGTCGAACCAGTAGGAGCGGTAGGTCTTTCCCGGGGCGTCCGGGTCGGGCAGGTCCCGGGCCAGCATCATCACGACCTTGTCTCCTTCGGCGACGAATACCGGAGGCTCGGGCGCAGGGCGCATGGATTCCCGTGCTGCGCGAGCCTGATCGGTTTTCGTCCACTCGATGATCGCGTCGGCTCCCGAGTCGATGTTGGGGTTGTGCTGGATATAGGACTCGGTGAGGTATTCGCGCGCCTGTTCCGAGGTCGAGGGATCGACGAGGAGTGACATCATCTTGAGCACGATGTCCTTGGGCTGGTCGCCGGACATGGTGGGTCACCTCCAGGAGGGGACGAGGGCGCCGTCGATCCACGTTGAATGGATGCCGAGGCGCATGCGTACAGGAAGCCGCAGCCGGGCGACCGGCCCGCTTGCAAGGTCGAGCGTGTCGAGGATGACGAGTTCGCTGCGCTTTTCCGTCGGCCAGTTGAGCGTGGCGATCAGATAGCCGTCGTCCTCCGCGGACTCAGGGGACTTGGTGAAGTACACAGGGTCCTGGAACGTCGCGGCCGGCCCGGGATACCAGTCGTCACGGGTCCCGGCCACCAGATCGAAGTGGCTGAGCTGGTTGAACATCACCGGATAGGGGCGGCCGTTGACGTCGGTCTCGAGCTTGTCGCGGTCGAGCGTCGGCACGAAGACGTGGCGGTACGGCTTCGACTCGCGATGCGGGTCGATGTGCGGCCCTTCGCCGTTGACGACTGCCAGCACCTCCCGCTCGGTGAGCCGCTCCTCGCCGGTGTGGTAGTCGATGTGCCAGCGCACGTGCCGTGTGGTGACGCTGCCAGGAGGCGTCGGCCTGCCGTTCTTGTCGGGCACGACCGGTGCGAAGCCGTTGCCGTCCGCCTCGTACAGGTCGAAGACGATGACGCCGTCCTCCTCGTAGGCGTTGATCGTGTGGCCGGGAAAGGCCGGCGGGGCCTGGAACCAGCGCACCTCGGAAGCATCGCCGAAGCGCGGAATGACTCCGAAGACCTGCGGAAGGTCGCCGTCGTACACGAAGTGCGGGCCGCCGGCCTTCAGACGGTCGAGGTCGCTGGTAATGGGCATGACCGGGAAGAGCATGAAGTTCTCGGTCAGCGCGCAATCGTGGATCATGGCCGAGTACGGTGCCTCGAACCAGGTCTCGTGGATCACCTTGCCCGAGGCGTCGATCACGTAGTAGGCGATGTCGCGTGTGGTCTCGCCTTTCGCGGCGTAACCGAAACCGAACATCTCGCCGGTGTCCGAGTCGAATTTCGGGTGGGCCGTGAAGGTAAGACTCGTGATATCACCGTGCGCATCCCACACGCCCCGGGTCTCGAGGGTTACGGGATCGATCTCGTACGGCAGTCCGTCTTCCTTCGACGCCAGCATCCGGCCGGCGTGGAAGTAGATGGCGGTGTTCGCCGTCGTACGGCTCGCGCCGGCGACGCTCGGGTCGTCGGAGTACGGATCCCGGTAATTCCCGTAAAGGGATCGGCGGGCCTCGCGCTCGAGCAGAAAACGCTCGGTGCGTACATAGCGGGTCCGGAAGTCGACGCAGCCGTCCTTGATTCGGAACGCGCGTACCGCACCGTCCCCGCCCGCAGCGGTGGTCATCGGCCACAGCACCGGGACCTCGGGAACATACACCTGGTCGGGAACCGCCTGGACGAACAGACCATCGATGTCCGCGGGTACTGTGCCCTCGACGACCTCCAGATCGAACACCTCGATATCGAACCGGCACGGCTCGTCCATTCCCATGGTGATTTCGGGTGGAAAAGTCCTTGCCATGAAGCCGTCTCCTTTGACTGCCGTCGCGCAGAATTTCGCCACGAGCTGCGGTTTTCTGACAGTAGGACGCGGTCGCTGCCCAAACCAGACGGTGGAATCACCGCACCCCACTTCCGGTGACGGCCGGGCAGGCACCAGGCGCCGCGCACGCTCGCTGACCTGGGCTGTTATCCCTGTGGTTTCCGTGTTGACGCTATGGCTCGGAGTCGTTGCCTTGCGTCGTGGTCAGTCGCTGACAGAACTCGCTGGGGGCAGGCGAGTTTGGTCAGCACGGGGCCGACTCGGGTGAGTTTCCGCAGAAAGAAAGGTGGTGGCTTTGCCGCCATCGGCAGATCCGAGCGGCACCGAGGAAATCGACGTGGCCGAGATATTCGGCGACCCGCGCCGACTGGGCCAGATCCTGGAGAACCCGCTGCGCAACGCCCGCATCCACACCCAGCCGCCCACCCGTGTCCACGCGCGGGTGGGCACGACAGAGACCGGACCCAGAACCGGCGGCACCGACCGGCCGGGACGTACCTCGGCCTCGCCATCGCCGCGGCCATCGCCCAGAGCCACGGCGGCCGCCTCGAACTCGACGCAGTCCCGGGCGAGGGCTGCACCTTCCGCCTGGTCCTTCCCGCAGCCGACTTCGTGCAGGGCCGTTGATGAGTCGGTGTCTTCGGGTGCCAGAGATGATGCGCGGTGCTCGCGCTGGTACGGGGCCCGACGGTCCGACAGACCGTCGACTGTGCCGTGATACTGAAAAACTGTGTGCCAGGCGCACGCTCGAGCCCTGGCACGGCTTGCCGCGCCACCCCGCCCGGACGGAGCAGGACCAGGGGTCAGCCCGCGACGACGGCCATCCGCTCGCTGATCTCCTGCGCGGTGGCCAGGACCTTCTGAGCGATCTCCGTCTCCGCCTCCGGGTAGACCCGGGAGGCGAGGGCGGCCACGCTGACCGCCGCGACCACCCGCTTGTTCTCGTCCCGGATCGGGGCAGCGATGCCGACCACGTCGGGATCCAGTTCGCCCCGGGTGACGGAGTAGCCGATGCGGCGGATCCGGCCGAGTCGTTCCATCAGGGCGTCGACGTCGGTGAGGGTGGCCGAGGTGAAGCGGCGCAGTTCGGCGCTCTGCAGCAGCCCGCGGGCTTCGTCGTCCGGGCTCCAGGCCAGCAGGACGAGGGCGGAGGCGCCGGCGTTGATCGGCAGGGCGCTGCCGCGCTCGTACGAGATCCGCACCGCGCGGGTGCTTTCCGCGCGGTCGACGCAGACCACCAGGTCGCCGGTGCGCCGGGTCAGCAGCACGGTTTCGTGCACCTCCTCGGCGAGCGATTCCATCGACGGCACCGCGACCTCGGAGAGACCGTAGCTGTGGCGGGCCAGTCGGGCGATCTCCAACACTCGTAGGCCGAGCCGGAAGCCGCCGCCCGGGGCTTCTTCGAGGAAACGCCCGGCCACCAGACTCTGGAGGTAGCGGTACGCGGTGGAGCGCGCCACGCCGAGCCGCTCGGCCACGGCGGCTCCGGAGACGACGAGATGGACGTCGTCGAACATGGTCAGGATGTCCAGCGCCCGGTCGGCCGTGGAGTTGCGCTCGCGGTAGCTGGGAGACATGTTTCCTGACATACGAGAACTCTAGTGGGTGGGCGTGGGCCGGTGGAGACCCTGCGGTGCCGCATGGCCGCCGGTTTTCCTGCGGTCATGGTTCACAGCTGTTCCTTGATGACGGTGTTGCGGAGTTCCCCGATGCCTTCCACCGTGGTGATCAGTTCCTGTCCGGGGCGAAGGAACACCTTCGGATCGCGACCGGCGCCCACGCCGCCCGGGGTGCCGGTGAGGATCAGGTCGCCGGGCAGCAGCGTGATGATGGTGCTGATGTACGCGACGGTCTCGGCCACGTCGAAGAGCAGGTCCGCGGTGTTGGACTTCTGCATGGTGTGCCCGTCGACGCTGCAGGAGATGTCCAACCCCGAGGCACCGGGCGGGAGCTCGTCGGGGGTGACGAGCGCGGGCCCGACCGGGGTGGTGGCCTCGAAGGTCTTGCCGGAGAGGAACTCACGGGTACGGTGCTGCCAGTCCCGCACGGTGATGTCGTTGGCGACCGTGTAGCCGGCGACATACTCCAGGGCCCTCTCGCGCGGCACGTGGCGGCCGGGGCGTCCGACGACGACTGCCAACTCGGCTTCCCAGTCGAGATCGTCGCTGACCGGCGGCGTGTGGATGTCGTCGTGGGCGCCGATCAGGGAGCCGTCGTATTTCGCGAAGAGGGTGGGATGGGCGGGGGTGGGGCGGCCCATCTCCTTGATGTGCGTGGCGTA
Organism: Streptomyces capitiformicae; assembly: GCF_002214185.1. Lineage (NCBI taxonomy): Bacteria > Bacillati > Actinomycetota > Actinomycetes > Kitasatosporales > Streptomycetaceae > Streptomyces > Streptomyces capitiformicae. The sequence goes on from NZ_CP022161.1 coordinate 8,356,430, forward strand.
GTTGAGACCCAGGCAGACGATCTTGTTCGGGTGGGGGACCAGTGGGGCGAGTGACGACTCGGCCAGGGGCAGGCGCTCGCCGTCGGCGGAGGCCGCACGCTCGTGCCAGTCGTCGCCGGTTGCAAGCAGCGCGCCCACGTCGGCGTAGGGGAGCAGGACGAGTTCGTCGCCTTCCTGCCGGGCGGCGGAGGTCACGCGGTCGTCGGCGATACGGACGGTGCTCAGTCTCATCGGGGTACTCCTGGGGAGTCGTACGGGATCTCGGGGGCGAGATCGGAGGTGGCGGTGGTGGTGCCCGTGGTGGGGCGGGGGCGTGCGAAGCGCCGCAGCGTCACGCCGACGTACTGGGCCCGATCGGGGGCGAATACGGCGGCCACGAACCGGTCAGGACGTACGAGGACGAAGGATCCGGTCAGCCCGGCGAGGAGGGCGTCGAGTCGGCCGTCGGCGTCGGCGATCCCCGTTCGGCCGGCCCGGTCACGCGGTGTGCGGTCGTCCAGGAAGACATCCACGGCGGTGGCCTCGGGGAGGCCGGCCCGGACGACGGTTGCCCAGTCGGTGTCGCTCACGCCGATCCCCAGCAGGCTCCAGCCCTGTCCGAGGATGTCGTCGAGCCGTGCGGGGCGGTGGTGCGGTCCGTGCAGCACCCGTGGCTGCGGCAGCATCGTGCCGACCAGCCCACTGCCCGCGCCGTTCGTCGGGAGGACGGCCCCCGCCCGTAGCCGGGTGTCGGGGCGGTAGCGCATCTCGGTGAGGTAGCGGCGAGCCGGCGGGATGTGCATGGCAGTGCGCACCAGCGCGTCGCGCAGCAGGGCACGCGGGCGGCTGGTGGTCATGACGATCCGGCCGAGGCGCACGGAGAGGTCGATCACGGCGCGGGCGTGCGGGCGCCGCTCGCTGTCGTAGGTGTCGAGCATCGCGTCACCGGCCCGGCCCGCCAACACCTCGGAGATCTTCCAGCACAGGTTGGCCGCGTCCCGGATCCCGGAGTTGAGGCCCTGGCCGGCGAACGGCGGCATCATGTGCGCGGCGTCGCCGAGCAGGAAGCAGCGGCCCTCGCGCAGCCGGTCGGCCAGCAACGCGTGGAAGCTGTAGGCGACCGCGCGCTCGATCTGGTCGGGCGTTATCTCCCGGTGGGGCCGCAGGAGTTCGCGCACGAGGGCGAACGGGGGAGAGGTACCGGCCTCGCACTCGCCCGGCTTGAGGCGGAACTCGTAGCGGCAACGCCCGTCCTGGCCCGGGACGATGACGACGGGTCGGTCGGGGTCGCCGTGGTGCATGCCGTAACGCTGGTCGTGCGTGTCCTCGAGGGTGTCGGCCACCAGCCACACGTCAGGGAAGCTGCGTCCCCGCATGGGGACGGACAGCAGGTCGCGCACGGTGCTGCGGCCGCCGTCGCAGCCGAGGACGTACGAGACGTCCAACTCCTCGACCGGCCCGTCCTCCCCGCCTGTTCGCAGGGACACGCGCACCCGGTCGGGGTGCTGGGCGAGGGCGGTCAGCCGGGTGCCGAAACGGACGTCGACGCCGGGCAGGCGGCGCAGCTGCGTACACAGCACCCGCTCCAGGTCGGGCTGGGCGAAGGGGTTCTTGAACGGATGTCCCAGGCGCTGGTCGCCAGTGCCCCGGGCGTGCACGAGCGGCCGCCCGCCCACGCCGAAGTATCTCGTGCCGGTGCCCGGCACAAGGATCGGGTAGACCGCCTCGTCCAGGCCGCCGGCCGACTGCAGGGTACGGAGGGACTCGTCGTCGAGGCTGATCGCCTTGGCGTCGTTGCTTGTGGTGGTGTTGCGCTCCACCAGCAGCACCCGTACACCTCGCGAGCCGAGCAGATGGGCGGCCGTCAGCCCGGTCGGTCCGGCGCCGACGACCAGGACAGGCGGCGTCTCGGATGTCGTGGGCATGGGACTACTGGACCGGCTGGTAGGCCGGTCCGCCCTCGGTCAGCAGCCGCTCGACCTCGGCCATGATCTCCTCGGGGGACAGGTCCAGATCGATGCTCTTGCGGAACGGCTGGCGCACGTCACGCTCCAGGCGGAGGTAGACCTCGTTGCGGTTGCCCTCGGGATCGAAGAAGTAGATCCCGATCGCGTTGCCGTGGGTGACCTCCTGCTGGACCTCGATGCCCTCGGCGCGGAACCGGTGGTGGAAGTCGATGATCGACTCCAGTGAGTCCACCCGCCAAGACACCTGGTGCGTGAGCTTGCTTCCGGCTGGGGCGGTCCGGCCCTCCTGGAGCACGAACTCGTGGTGCTCCTCGTCCGGGCGGGACGAGAAGAACACGATGCGCCGCTCCTCGTCCTCATCGGTCACCGTCAGCCCCAGGACCCGGCTGTAGAAGTCGCGCATCTTTTCGAGGTCGTCGACCCAGAAGCCGGTGTGCCCGAGCCCAGTGATGCTCATACTGTCTCCAATATCAGGACTGAGTAACTGATTTATAGGACGCTAGCGGTCGGATCTCCGGTCGTCAATCGCAAAATTCCGCCTTCATGCCCCTTGACTGGAGGCAAGTCCGCAGTGCACGGTCCTGCCAAATGAAACCCAAGTCCGGGTTTCCGAGACATGGTGTCCGGTGCGTCGCTCAGTCAACGGCGTCCACGGAGCACCGCCGGAGGCATCCCTCATGACCGATCCCGCTGCCGAGAGCCCCGCTCCCTCTCCGAACACGCCCGCTCCGCTGGGCCGCGCCACGCTGGTGGCGGCCTGCTTCGCCATCTGCGTGGCTCAGATCGGCATTCCCCTGGCCTCGCCGCTCATCGGTGAGATACAGCAGGACCTCGGGGCGTCGGCCGCCGCCCTGGCCTGGATCCCGGCCGCGTTCATCCTCCCGACGGCCATCCTGGAGCTGAACTTCGGTGTCCTCGGCGACCTGTTCGGACGAAAGCGCCTGCTGGTCCTCGGCGGGCTGCTGATCACGGCCGGCTGCCTGGTCGTCGCCACCGCGGGCTCGATGACCCAGCTGATCGCCGGCCAGGCGATGGCCGGCCTGGGAGCCGCAGCGATCTTCCCCTCCTCGCTGGCGGTGATCGTCGCGGGCACCTGGGAGCCCGTCGCCCGCGCCAGGGCCCTGTCGTACTGGGCACTCAGCCTCGCCTTCGGCGCGATGATCGCCCCGCTGATCAGCGGCTTCATCGCCGAGCACGCCCACTGGGGCTGGGCTTTCGTTCCGCTCGCGGTGCTCGGCCTGGTCACCTCCGCCGTCAGCGGTCGCTGGGTCGTCGACTCCCGCCAGGCCACCGCCGACCGCGGCCTCGACCGGCCCGGCCAGCTCACCATCGCCGTGTCCCTGCTGGCGCTGCTCTACGCCGTCATCGAGGGCGCGAGCGACGGCTACTCCGAGCCCCACATCGTGCTCGCCTTCGTCCTCGCCGCCGCCTCCTTCACGGCGTTCCTCGCCGTGGAGCGCAGATCACGGGCGCCGATGCTGCGCCTGGACCTGTTCCGCACCCCCGCCTTCGCCGCGGCCGCCGCCATCGGACTGCTCGCCCTGTTCGGCTTCATCGGCACGGCCTATGCGCTCAGCATAAAGTTGGAGGCTGTCCACCACGTCTCCCCGTTCCAGGCCGCTCTGCCCTTCGCGCTCGTTCAGGCGGTCCCGCTGCTGCTCACCCCGTTCCTGCCGAAACTGCTGCAGCACGTGCACCCCCGCACCCTGCTGGTCGGCGGGCTGCTGTCGCTCGCCGCCGGAGAGTTCTGGATGGCACTGCTGCCGGGCGACGCGACGGGCCTCGCGTCCATGACCGGACCGATCCTGCTGATGGGAGTCGGCTTCATCACGATGTTCTCGTCGCTGACGGCCGTCGCGGTCGGCACGGTCGACATCCGGTACGCCGGCATGGCCAGCGCGGTCACCAGCCTCGTCCGAGAGACCGGGCAGGCCCTCGGCCCCGCGGTCGTCGGCGCCGTCGCACTCGGCACGGCGAGCAGCGGCCTGGCCGACAAGCTCGCTTCCTCCGGCCTTCCGCCACAGGCTCTGGGCGTAGCCGAGGCCGTCAACACCGAAGGAGGCGCACTCGCAGTCGCCAACGCCGACCTCGGCAGCCTATCGGGCGCCGTGGCCCCGCTCGCCCGCGAGACCCTCGAATCGGGCCTTGATCTCAGCATGTACGTCTGCGCTGGCGCCGCCCTGGCAGGCGCGGTAATCGCCGCTCTCGCCCTGCGGCACAGCGGAGCCGCTGATGCCATGGCCGTCGGCACGTCCGCCCAGGAGGCGGCCACCGCACCGGCCGGCGCCCCGAACTCCGTCAAGTCGCTCCCCAGCGCCTGACCATCAGCCCCGAGGGCACAGCCGTAACAGCCCCTGACATGGAACGGGACACCATGACTCTTCTGGACAGCAGCACCTGGGAAGGCCGCATCTTCTCTGGCTCGGGTGAGTGGATCATCGGCACCGGCGAGGAGTACGACGCCGTCGAGCCCGCGACCGGCAAGACGTTGGGCCGCGTCGGCACCGCCACACCGGCCGACGTGGACAGGGCGGTGGAGCGGGCGGTGCGGGCCCAGCGGGAGTGGGCCGCGCGGCCGTATTCCGACCGTGCCGCTGTCCTGCGCCGCGCCGCGCGTCTCTTCGAGGAGCACCAGCAGGAGATCGAGACCTGGCTGGTACGGGAGTCCGGTGCGATTCGGCCGTTCGCCGCCCTGCAGGTCAGCAGCGGTGGTGCGGAGGAGTGCTTCGAGGCCGCCGCCCTGGCCGGGGCGCCCTACGGTGAGCTGCTGCGTTCCGGGCAGCAGCGGCTGTCCTTCTCCCGCCGCACCCCCGTCGGGGTCGTCGGCGTCATCGCCCCGTTCAACGTGCCGATCATCCTGGCCATGCGGGCCGTGGCCCCGGCGCTCGCCCTCGGCAACGCGGTCGTCCTCAAGCCGGACCCCCGCACCGCGATCAGCGGCGGTGCCGTCTTCGCCCGTGTCTTCGAAGAGGCGGGCCTGCCTGCCGGTCTGCTGCATGTCCTGCCCGGCGGGGCGGACGTCGGGGCAGCCGTCGTGGAACATCCGCAGGTTCCTGTCATCGCGTTCACGGGTTCCACTCGGGCCGGGCGCGCCATCGGTATCGCCGCGGCCCGGCACCTCAAGCGGGTCCACCTGGAACTGGGCGGGAACTCCGCGCTCGTCGTGATGGACGACGTCGACCTGGAGCAGGCTGCCTCGGTGGGCGCCTGGGGGTCCTTCGTCCACGCCGGCCAGATCTGCATGGCCAGCAGCCGTCACCTCGTCCACGCCTCGGTCGCCGACGACTACACCGCTCTGCTCGCCCAGCACGCCGACGCGCTCAGGGTGGGCGACCCGGCCACCGAGGACGTCGCCGTCGGACCGCTCATCGACAGCGCTCAGCGCGACAACGTCCACCGCATCGTCACGGACACGGTCGAGGCCGGCGCCCGGCTTGCCGCGGGTGGCACCTACGAGGGCCTGTTCTACCGGCCCACCGTGCTCACCGGCGTACCGCTCACCGCGCCCGCGTACGCCGAGGAGATCTTCGGTCCCGTCGCGCCCGTCGTCCCCTTCCGGGACCTGGACGAGGCGGCCGGGCTCGCCGCCGGCACCGAGTACGGACTGTCCCTCGGTATCCTCACCCGGGACGTCGCGAAGGGCCTCGCCCTGGCGGACCGCGTGCCCACCGGACTGGTCCACATCAACGACCAGACGGTCAACGACGAACCGAACATCCCCTTCGGCGGCGTCGGCGACTCCGGCACCGGCGCCCGTCACGGTGGCTCCGTCGCCAACCTCGAGGCCTTCACTGAACAGCAGTGGGTCACCGTACGCGGCGAACTCCCGCGCTACCCGTTCTGACCGCCCCGACACACCAACCCGCACGGAGAGCCCCATGCCCGCGAACCCCATGACCGTCGTTCCCCGCGGTACCGGAGAGAGCCCCGTCGGCGCCGGAGCCGACTGGCACACCGGCAACAGGTTCCTCAACGGCCCCTTCGCGCCCTGGACGGAGGAGAACGAGGCGTACGACCTGGAGGTGGACGGCGAGATACCGTCCGACCTCGCGGGCGCGCTGTTCCGCGTCTCCTCCAATCCCCGCTTCCAGCCCCGCAACACCGACCGCTACCACTGGTGGGAGGGCGACGGCATGGTATGCGGTGTCTATCTCCGCGAAGGCAAGGCCGCCTACCGCACCCGCTGGGTCCAGACCGACTCGATGAAGGTCGAGGTGGAGGCCGGCGAGGCGATCTACAGCGGCTTCGTCAACGGCGGCACCCAGGGCCGACTGCCCAAGGGCGCCCCGCGCGCCAAGAACGTCGCCAACATCAACGCCGGCCTCTTCGACGACCACCTGCTTGTCTACTTCGACGGCGGACTGCCGCACGCGCTGGACCCCGAGACGCTGCGCACCCTCGGCACGTACGACTTCCACGGCGGCGTCGACGTCCTGTGCACCGGCCACTACAAGACCGACCCGGACACCGGCGACATGCTGTTCTTCGCCGCGGTCGGACCCACCATCACCTGGTACCGCGCCGACGTGAAGACGGCCGAGATCAAGGACTCGCATTCCTTCGACATCGGCGTGCCGGTCCTCATGCACGACTTCGCGGTGAGCGACACGTACGCGATCTTCTTTGTCACGCCCGCCCAGTTCCGCCTCGACCTGGTGGCCCAGAGCAGGCCCGGCGTCGTCTGGGACGAGAGCTCCCTTGAACACGGCGTCCAGATCGTCCTGATGAACCGCCACACCCATGAGATCACCTGGCACGAGCTCGGCGGCCACTGGGCCAACACCCACTTCTACAATGCCTACGAGCAGGACGGTGAGCTGATCGTCGACGGGCACCGGATCAGCCGCCTCGGCAGCCCGGTCGACCGTCTCTCCACGCCGGTGGGCTCCCACGAGTGGTTCCCGCCGGCGCTGCCCTACCGCTGGCGCGTCGACCTGGCGACCGGACGGGCCACGGAGGAGATGATCAGCGGCGTCTTCGGCGAGTTCCCGAAGATCAACGACGCCTACACGGGTCGGCCCCACCGCTACGGCTACTTCGTCACCACGCGCAGCCTGGCCGACGACACCATGTCCGACGGCCTCGCCCGTCACGACTACCTTCTCGACAGCACCACCGTCGTTGAAGGACCCGACGGCCTGACCAGCCCGAGCGAACCGGTCTTCGTGGCCCGTGAGAACGCCCGCGGCGAGGACGACGGCTACCTGCTCTCGCTGTGGTGGAACCGCGCCACCGACCTGAGCGAGCTCCTCGTCCATGACGCGGCCGACCTGCGCCGCACCCCGCTGGCCCGGGTCAAGCTCCCCAGCCGGGTGCCGTTCGGCTTCCACGGAAGCTGGGCCGAACACGACGTTCTGGACCGTGCCATCGCAGCGAAGGGCGACGACAGGTAGCGGCGTTGCTCCGGATCCGGTCCTCCGGTTCCGCTGCGACGCCGGCGAGAATCCCATCCCAGGAACGGCTGAACAAGGAGGTCCGCCGCCGCACCGATGGGGTCGGCATCTTCCCCGACCACCCCGCCCTGATCCGCCTGGTCGGAGCGGTGCTGGCCGAGCAGAACGACGATTGGACCGAAACCCGTCGATACATGGCCTCGGCCTCCTGGCCAAGGCCCGCCTCCACCCGATCGAGTCAGAAACTTACGAGACCGCCCTCCCGACCGACTAGCCTCAAAGAAGAGATCACCGAGTGGCCGTCGATACACCACTCCCGCGGAGTGACCCGCTCCACCGCGTGCGATGTTCTGCCGTCGGACAGGGCCACTCCAACAACCGGGTCTGCACCTGGGGCTGTTCGACTGAATCCCGGCCGTTGCGCACTCCACCCAGGCACGCGAGCTGCCGGGTGCCCTGCATCCGCGCATTCCCTCGAAGCCGACGTAGCGCCTCTCTGCCCATGCGCCCGTCCCGCTTGAGAGGGTCTCAGAAGCGTGTGACAACTCAGCGGTGCAGCCGTGCCGCTATCGCACTGCCGCCAAACGGCCAGGATGGGTGCCACGCCTTTCCTGGGCGCTTCACTGCAGGGCCGAACTCCATAGCCGCCGGATGCGGCCCGCCCGGAACCAACCGTCAATCCCGAGGCTGTACGGGCGGGCCGGGGCCTTCCACCTGTGGCCAGGTCTCAGTCACCCAGCCCGCCACGGCCTCCTCGTCGCGCTCGATCGCCCGGCGGGCCGGGACCTGGTGATTGAAACCGTGCCCGTGCGGCATCCGCGCGATCGCCGACAGCGTCATGCTCGTGCGGAACCGGCGCCTTGGCGAGCTCCTGCTCGAGCACGGTGAACAGGGCCTCACTCAGCTTGGGCCGTGACGTGGGCCCGGCAGACCGCAGCCCCTCGGTGCCGGCGTCGTGCCACGCCCGGCGCCGACGCCGCACCGAGCGCACACTTACCCGTAGGTCCTTGGCGACCTCGGCATCGGCGGCACCCGCAGCGAATCGCTCCGCGGCCTCCAGCCGGATTCGCTCGCGAAACGCCTGCCGTTCAGGCATACCGCGACGATTCATCGTCTGCCCCCAACGACATCACGCCGCGAAGGTCAGTAGAACCGCTCGGCCACCATGTGTTCCCGCATCCGGCCATGAAACCGATTCCTCGCTCCGTGCGCCTGCGACCCAGTCCCGTAGAACCGGTGGTGCACGCCCTTTGCTCGTCGCCTGCTGTTCGGGGGACCGCGGGAAGTCTGCTCGGTGGAACCGGAGGATTCGGTGAGGCGTCCAGCTCACCCGGGGTGTGGCCGTGGGTGAGCGCGTTGCCCAGCAGGTTGGCGACGGCACGGCGCAGCAGTCCCGCGTCGGCGAGGACGACCACGGCTTCGGCCCGGACGGTTACCCGGTGCCCGTGAGTCGGGGTGTCGGCGACGACGGCATCGACGAGCTGGTCGAGCCGTAGTGGCTCCCGTTCCAGCGGGACGGCGCCGGCCATCAGCCGGGCGCGGGTGAGCAGGTCGTCGACCAGCTCGCTCATCCGGGTGGACTGGCGCAGTGTGCGGCGCAGCACTTCGTGGCTGTCCGCCTCCCCGCGCAGGCCGGTCTCGGCGAGCAACCGCATCGAGGTGACGGGTGTGCGCAGGTCGTGGGCGGCGTCGGCGAAGAAGGCCTCTTGCTGGTCGAGTGCCGTGAGCGCCGGCCGGACGGCGCGTCCGGCGAGCCAGCGGCCGGCCATGGCCGAAAGGGCTACCAGGACCGCACAGGCGATGGTGAGGAACAGCCTCAGCCGCCCGTGGCTGTCCAGGTGCCCGGAGATGTCGACGGCCGCGACCACCACGGCGTCCGTCGTGCCGGCCGGTCCGGTGACGGGCTCGGCGGACAGGCGCAGCCGGCGGCCCCCTTCACCGGAACCGGACCAGCCGCCGGTGCCATTCACGGTTCCGTCCCGGCCATTGCCCGAGGCGTCCGCCGCCACCGTGCCCGAGGTGGCGTCGAGCTTGTACCAGAGGGCCAGGCCGTCGGTGATCTCCGCCGCCCGGGCAGGGGCCGCCGGATCGACGACGCCGCCAGAAACGAGACGGCGGCCGCCACGGCGGCCAGAGCGCCCTGCCGGAAACTCGGGCGGCGCTGTGCTGTCACGCCGCGCGTTCGAAAAGTATCCGGCATGCCGGACAGCTCCTTTCGGTCTGGTGGAGCGATCGGTGGGTGGGGGCGCCGTGCAGGCGCCCCCACCTTGTCGGGTCGGATCAGTCCGTCACGCGGAAGGTGGCGTCGCCGCGCCCTGTCGCGGTGGTGATCGGGTCGAGCTTCAGTTGGTAGGCGTAGTGGCGGATGTAGCGGTCGGGGTGGTTGTAGGACTGGAAGGAGGACCAGGTGGGCTCGGCGAGGCCAGCGACCTGCTTGAAGGTGGCGTCCGCGGCGAACTGGGCGGTGCCGTCGTTGCGGACCAGCTGGAAGTCGTAGTTGGCGTGGCGCAGGAAGTAGCCGGGGAAGTTCACCGACTCGAAGGAGACGGTGCCGGAGCCCGCCAGACCGGGCCGGATCCGGAACTTGGCGTCGTCGCTGGTGATGTTCTGGTCGATGCGCACGTCGAAGTTGGCGTGCCGGACGTACCGGTCCTGGAAGTTGAACGACTGGAGCCGCTTGGCGGGGGTGTTGACGTACCGGGCGAGGACCCGGGTTTCCTCCGCGGCGGTGAGCGTCATGATCGAGCCGTGGCGCTTCTTGTTGACGCCCAGGCTGTAGCTGCCCGATGCCGGGAGCTGGTAGGTGCCGACGGCGGAGGGATTGGTCGTCGTGACCGGCATGTACCCGCCGCGGGAGGCGTACTGGTCGAGGTACAGGGTCCACTCGTTGCGGTCGCGGAACTTCATCCACATCGGGCCCTCGACCTGGGCGCCGGTCAGGCCGATGCCGGAGAGGTTGCCGAGATTGGTCCACGTCCCGAGGATCGAGTTGCTGCCTTCGAGGGTGATCTGTCCGTCACCGGAGGCCCGTACGTAACGGTAGTTGCCGACACCGGCCGGGACCTCGACGATCTGGGTGTCGATGAGTTCCTGGGCACCGGGCCGGTCGATGTAGATCTGCGGGGTGGTGATGGAGCGGAAGTCGCTGGTGCGGGCGTAGAAGATGCGGTGCTTGGTCTTGCCGTCGAGGGGCACGTTCGTCGCCCAGTACAGGACGTAGTCGTTGGTCTCCGGGTTCCAGATCGCCTCCGGCGCCCAGGCGTTGCGCCCGTCAGGGATCGCGCCGGCCACGTTGAGCAGCCACGGCTCCGACCAGCTGACCAGATCCGTCGACTCCCACACCACGATGCTGCGGCTGCCGTTGTTGATGGAGCCGTCCACCGTCGAGCCGCAGCCCCAACACAGGTCGGTCGCGATGATCCAGTACTTGCTGCCGTCAGGGGACCTCACCAGCGCGGGGTCACGCACGCCCTTGGTGCCGACCGTGGAGCGCAGGATCGGCGCTCCACCGTTGAGGTCGTTCCAGTGCAGGCCGTCCGCGCTGTGCGCGAGGTACATCTGCTGACCGGCAGAACCCTCCCCGGTGAAGTGCAGCATCAGGTAGCCCGGGTCCGCGGCGGCCGCCCGCTCGGGTGCGGCCAGGGATTGGGAGGTGAAGAAGAGGCCGACGGCGAGGAATATCGCCGCGAGCCGGGTGAGCAGCCTTGCCATGTGCGTGTCCTGTCTTTTCTTTCTACGGGTGCCGGGACGGGGCGGCAATGTGATTCCGGGCGCGTGACCACTGGAAGCCGGTGGCTGTGCCGATGGCGCGTTGTCCGATCAGGGCCAGGTCAGTGCCCGAGGCGCCGACGTCGCTGACGCGCGCGAGGGGAGTGGCCGTACCCGTCCCGGCCGTCTCGCTGGGGCGAGGACAGCGAGCGCCGTGGCCGTGGAGAAACGCCGGGGGGCGATCTGTTCCATGCCGGCAGTGGCGGGAGCAACGCTCATGACAGAGACATCCTTGTTTCACGTCGCGGAGCGGAAGCGAGGGCGACTGGGCAGTGACTCACGAATGACATCTCGTTCGACATATCGGACATCATTCGTGGATTCGGCAAAAGTTAGAGCGGGGTTAAAGCGGGTGTCAAGATGGGTGAAGACCGCAGAAACAGCGTTGCTCCTCCGTTCCCTCCGTCCCCTGACCTCTGGACGGGGTCGTGCTACAGGAGACGCACCGACACGTCGCCCATAACGGAAAGCACGCGACGTGACGAAGGCGTACGGCGACACCTGAGAGGCGACCCCCACGAAGCCCGAGAGTTCGCCGTGGCAAACTGTCGTGGCTGACCGTTTCCCGCGCTCCTGCTTTCCCGGTGACGAGGGGGAACCGCGTGAACGGGCTGGACCACCATGTCTGTTGGTGCCATGGAGATCACAACGTCGTACGCACATCTGCGGTGCTGGGCAGATGGGCAAGGTGTGGCAAGGACACGTCATCGATGGCACGCGCTTCGTGGTCCCGGCGTCCGGTGTGACGCCGAGGCACGTGCTGTGCGCGGTCGGCGTGGGCACTGGATCCCGATGTCATCAGCCGGGTGGTCGAGGAGGCGGGCGGCGGGGACTTCGAACTCGACGCGTTCCAGCGAGAGCCGGACCCCCGGATGCATGAGGCGTTTGACTCCGCGCTCCACTCCCGCAGGATCATCGACGACTGGGCCGCGGTGGACGCACACGACTCGGTCGCCTACGTCCCGCGATCTCCCAGGCCACCGGTCTCGACGTGTCCCGCCGGGCGCTGGCCCTGACCGCAGCCCTGCTGGCCAACGGGGTCACCGCGGTGAAGAACGAATCCAGGGGGTTGGCCTGCGGTCGGGAGCGGTGGCTGGCCCTGGCGAGCGAGGCGGCGGCCGCCGAGACCGCGGACGACCTGGTCCTCGCCCTCGTCCGGGCGTGGGCCGTGCGGGTGATCCACGACGGGGGGCTACTACAGCTACATCGGGCAGCTCGCCATGCAGACCTGCATGCGCGAGGTCGGCGAACTCGCCCGCGAGCACAGGCGCGGGCAGTGGAACAACGACGCCCACACCCCCGACGATCCGACGCCGGGCGGTTACCGCGACTACACGGGCATGGTGCCGATGCTGGCCACCACCCTGCGCCTGCTCGCGGCCCACGGCCCGCACGGGCCGGTGTGGTGGCGCTACGGCCACATGACTTGGCAAGCCCTCGCCGACGCCCTGGTTGCTGGTTGGGCTTCCGGGGCAGGGTAGCGTGAGCTGCTGATCATGTGATTGGATCCGCGCCGTTTTTCGTGCCGGCCACCGCGTGAATGACACACCGGACGAGGAAACAGCGGCTGACCGATGAACACGAAGACCAGACCCTTCCTGCCCTCCGGACGGCCGCTCGGAGCCGTCGGCCTGGGCTGTGCCGGAATGAGCCCCTGGATGTACGCCCGCCCGCAACCCGACGACCAGGCTTCAGCCGCGCTGCTGCACACAGCCTTGGACCTTGGCGTCACACTCCTGGACACCGCGGGCGTATACGGTGAAGGTCACAACGAGACGCTGATCGGCCAGACCTTGGGCCTCCGCCGCTGCGAGGCGTTCCTCGCCACCAAGGTCGGCTTGGTCGTGGACGACCTCGCGGCCATGGCGCTGCATCGCGACGGCAGACCAACACACCTGCGCAACGCGGTCGAGGCGAGCCTGCGCCGCCTGCGTACCGACACCGTGGACCTGTGCTACCTGCACCGTATCGACCCGGCCGTGCCTCTGGAGGACAGCTGGGGCGCCCTCGCCGAAATGGTGGCAGAGGGCAAGATAGGCCACCTCGGCCTCTCGGACGTCCGCACCCAGGAGGCCGAACAGGCACATCGCATCCACCCCGTCGCCGCCATCCAGTCCGAGCTCTCCCTTTGGTCTCGACTATCGCTCGGCACCCGGGCACATGAGGAGGACACCGTCGGCTGGTGCGCCCGCAACGGTGCCTTGTTCGTCCCCTTCGCGCCCCTGGGACGCGGATTCCTCACCGGCACCATCACCCCCAACACCCCCTTCCCGCCCAGCGACCTGCGCGCCCGCCACCCCCGCTTCACCCCTCCGGCCCGCGCAGCGAACCTACAGATCGTCACCGTCCTGCGCACGGTGGCAGAGCGCCACGCCGTGACCCCGGCCCAGATCGCTCTCGCCTGGACTCTCGCCCAGGGCCAGCACATCATCCCCATCCCCGGTACTACCCGCCCGACGTACCTACGGGACAACATTCACGCAGCGGACCTAGAACTGACGCCCCAAGACCTCGCCGATCTCAACAACGCACCCCCGGCGACCGAGGACCACTCCTGACAACCATCACTCACAGGCGAAACGCTCCAAGACCACCCACAGGGCACCTGGCCTGCGGACGGACCTCACAGGAGAAGGGCGGCGGTCAGGGTGAGCAGGGAGCGGGGCAGGGGCACAGCAGTCGTCACGCGACGGCCTCCCATCTGGTTATGTACGTGACTGCGGGAGCCGTTTCGATGTGAAGCGCTCCGGGTCTGATGGAGGCTCCGGACTGTCCCGAGTTGCGTGGAGTCGAGTTGCCTGGTTTCAGGCTACCGGCGGGGTGCGGAGTTCGTACTCCACCGGGACTGAAGGGGGGTTCCCGGCCTCAGGGACGGCTCCCGGCCTCGGGGACGGCTCCCGGCCTCAGGGACGGCTCCCGGCCTCGGGGACGGCTCCCGGCCTCAGGGACGGCTCCCGGCCTCAGGGAAGGCTCCCGGCCTCAGGGAAGGCTCCCGGCCTCAGGGACGGCTCCCGGCCTCAGGGACGGCTCCCGGCCTCAGGGAAGGCTCCCGGCCTCAAGGAAGGTTCCCGAGCCTCAAGGACGGCGCCGAAGGGGGACCGAGGGACAGCTCCCGGCCCCCGAAGGCCCCCAGACCCAGGCGCGGCCCCCAGACCCAGGCGCGGCCCCCAGACCCAGGCGCGGCCCGGGGACCCAGGCGCGGAGCCAGCCCCAGGCGTGCGGGCCCGAAGACGGAAGCGGTACCGGCGGTGGGCGGCGGAGGCCGAGGAGTAGCGTCGGGCTCATGTATGCGATCACGATTCCCGAACCCGGTGGGCCCGAGGCGCTGGTCTGGGACGAGGTTCCTGATCCGGCGCCCGGGGACGGTGAGGTGCTCGTCGAGGTGGTGGCGAGCGCCGTGAACCGCGCCGACCTGCTTCAGCGGCAGGGGTTCTATGATCCTCCGCCCGGCTCCTCCCCCTACCCCGGCCTGGAGTGCTCCGGGCGGGTCGCGGAGATTGGGCCCGGCGTCTCCGGGTGGAGCGTCGGCGACGAGGTGTGCGCGCTGCTATCGGGCGGTGGCTACGCGGAGAAGGTCGTCGTCCCGGGCGGTCAGCTGCTGCCCGTTCCCGCCGGCCTCGACCTCAAGCAGGCGGCCGCGCTGCCCGAGGTGACCTGCACGGTCTGGTCGAACGTCTTCATGATCGCGCACCTCCGGCCCGGTGAGACCCTCCTCGTGCACGGCGGCTCCAGCGGCATCGGCACGATGGCCGTCCAGCTCGCGAAGGCGGTCGGTGCGAAGGTCGCGGTCACCGCGGGCAGCAAGGAGAAACTCGAACAGTGCGCCGCCCTGGGCGCCGACATCCTGATCAACTATCGCGAGCAGGATTTCGTGGAGGAGGTCAGGCGGGCCACGGACGGCAAGGGCGCGGACGTCATCCTCGACAACATGGGCGCCAAGTACCTCGACCGCAACATCCGCGTCCTCGCCGTCAACGGCCGCCTCGCCATCATCGGCATGCAGGGCGGCGTCAAGGGCGAGCTGAACATCGGCGCCCTGCTGGCCAAGCGTGCCGCGATCAGCGCGACCTCGCTGCGCGCCCGCCCCCTCGAAGAGAAGACGGCCATCGTCGCCGCCGTACGAGAGCACGTGTGGCCGCTGATAGCGGGCGGTCACGTACGGCCGGTCGTCGACCGCGAGATCCCGATGAACGACGCGGCGGCCGCCCACCGGGTCCTGGAGGAGAGTGGCCACGTCGGCAAGGTCGTACTGGTCGCGCCGTAGGCACCGCCGGGACGCCGTACGGACGGTCGCAGAAGCCGCCCGCCCCGCTGCGAGCCCCCGCTCAGCCGCGCCGTATCCGCAGGCCCACGAAGGCCAGTCCGAAGCCCAGGCCCATCAGCATCAGGCCGGCGCCGAGGGCGAGGGCCTGCAGTACGGGCTCCTCGGTGGTTCCGGTTCCGGGCCGGGCGGCGTACGACGGGACGGGGAGCGCGGCGTTCTGCGACGGCTCGGGGACGGCGGTGGCCTCCGGGCCGTCCGGTTCCGCGGAGGGCTCCAGCGAGGCCGCGTACGCGTCTTCCTCCGCCGGATCCTCGAGAAGGGCGTCCGGGCGCCCCGGCCGCTCCCGCCCCTCGCCCGCACGGCTGCCGGCCCAGGAGGTGGCCGGGTCGGGCTCGGCGGCGTACCCGGACGGCACGGCTCCCGCCACCGGGACCACGAGCAGTCCCGCGACGAGGACCAGTCCCGTCACATGCGACAAGCGGAGCCAAGGAGCCACGCCCCCAGACTCACACGCCACCCCCACCCCGGCATCTCGGCACCCTGGGTCCCGGCACTCAGCACCCGATATCCGACACCTCCAGGCCCCCACCCCCACCCAGTACCGAAATGCGCAGGTCGTGACACGAACAGCTGGTACGTAAACGGTGGATCACCCTGCGTCGGGGGCACCACGGTGGTGAGGTGTACGTGTGCGAGAGAATGGCGGCATGGAGATGCCGAGGAACGAACGGTCGCCCGAACAGCCCCAGATCCTGGTCGTGGGCCAGGACGGAATGGCGGTGGGCGGCGGAGGAGACGAGGACTCCCGCGAGGTCCCGGTGACGGAGATGGTGGAACAGCCGGCCAAGGTCATGCGCATCGGCAGCATGATCAAGCAGTTGCTCGAAGAGGTCCGGGTGGCCCCCCTCGACGAGGCGAGCCGGGCCCGGCTGAAGGAGATCCACGCCAGCTCGGTCAAGGAACTCGAGGACGGTCTGGCACCCGAGCTGGTCGAGGAGCTGGAGCGGCTCTCCTTGCCCTTCACCGACGAGGCGATCCCCAGCGACGCGGAACTGCGCATCGCGCAGGCCCAGTTGGTCGGCTGGCTCGAAGGCCTCTTCCACGGGATCCAGACGACGCTGTTCGCCCAGCAGATGGCCGCCAGGGCCCAGCTGGAGCAGATGCGCCGCGCCCTGCCGCCGGGCGTCGGCGGCCACGAAGGCGACGGTGACGAGCGCACCCTCGGCCGCTCGGGCGGCCCGTACCTCTAATCCCCGGCCACCCCCCCCACCGACGTACGAAAGACTTACGAAAACGGGCCCGGCACACGATGTGCCGGGCCCCTTCCCATGGGCTGTGACCTGGGCCGAGCCTGGCCTGTGAGCCGAGGTCAGGCCGGGTTGCCCGTCGAGACCTTGAGGATGATCGTGTCCATGTCCTTGGGGTCGACATCATCGTCGGCGCTGGGGTACTGCTCCATGACCGTCCCCTCGCCGTACGTGTTCTCGTCGACGTCCTGGGTGTCGTACTGCCAACCCGCCGCCTGCAGACAGGCCTTCACCGAGTCGATGTTCTTGAAGGTGAAGTCCGGGAGCATGATCTTCTTGGGGTCGTTGTACGACTCCGTGGGCTCCGTGCACTTGGTCTTCTCGATGACCTTGGTCGTGTCCGGCCCCTTGTGCCCCTCCACCACGGTCGCCGTCGGCGACGGGGACCCGTCGGAGTCGCCACCGGCCTCTTGGCGGCCGGTGCCGCTGTTCAGCACGAGCGCCGTGACCAGGCCGCCGATCGCGACGAGGGACACCACGATCGCGCCGATGACGATGCCCTTGTTGCTCTTCTGGCCTCCGGAACGTCCCGCCGACAGCGACGACTGGTGCGGCGCGATGTTGTACGGCGGCGGGGTGGCCGTGCCCTGCTGGGGCGCGTACGCGGCGGTCTGCGGCGGCGTCTGGTAGCCGCCCTGCTGCGGGTAGCCGTACGACGGGGCGGGCGCCGGGGTCGGCGCGGGCGTCGCCGGACCGTAGCCGCCCGTCGACGGCGGCTGGTACGGCGTCTGGATGCTGCCCGACTGCGGTGCGCCCGTCTGGTCGACCGGCGGGAAGACGGCGGAGGACACCCCGGCGCCGCTGGAGGTCTGCACGCCCGGCACGATGCTCGGCGCGACGGGCTGGAGGGACGCGGCGACCCGCAGGCACTCGTCGCGCATCGCCTCGGCGCTCGGGAACCGCTCGTTCGGGTTCTTCTTCAGCGCGCGGGCGACGATGGCGTCCACGGCCGGCGGCAGGGAACGGTTGATCGCGGAGGGAGCGACCGGCTCCTCCTGGACGTGCGCGTACGCGATCGCCAGCGGCGAGTCCGCCTCGAAGGGCAGCCGTCCGGTGGTCAGTTGGAACAGCATGATGCCGACCGAGTACAGGTCGGAACGCGCGTCCACGCCGCGGCCGAGGGCCTGCTCCGGTGAGAGGTACTGCGGGGTGCCGACGACCATGCCGGTCTGCGTCATCGACGTGACGCCCGACTGCATGGCCCGGGCGATGCCGAAGTCCATCACCTTGACCACGGACCGCTTGGTCATCATCACGTTGCCCGGCTTGATGTCCCGGTGGACCAGGCCCATCTCGTGGCTGATCTCCAGCGCCGCCAGCACATCCGCCGTGATCTTCAGCGCCTTGTCGGCGGGCATCGCGCCGAGCTGCTGGATGTCCGCGTCGAGCACCGAGCCGAGCGGCTTGCCCTCGATGTACTCCATGACGATGTACGGCGTCGTCATGCCGTCGAGCTCGTCCTCGCCGGTGTCGAAGACCGAGACGATGTTGGTGTGCGTGAGCTTCGCCACGGCCTGGGCCTCGCGGCGGAAGCGCTCACGGAAGGCCTGCTCACGTCCGAGATCGGTGTGCAGGGTCTTGATCGCGACCTGCCGGTCGAGCACCGAGTCGTACGCGAGGTGGACGGAGGCCATGCCGCCCTCGCCGAGCAGGTCACGCAGCTGATAGCGGCCGCCGGCGAGTGAACGCCCCGCGTACCGGCCCTGTGCGGCGTCCTGGCTCATGTTCCTGCGTCCCCCATCGGCGCGCGCGGAAGCCGCTGTTGGGGCTTCCGCGATCGGTGATCCCTGAGATCCTGGTGATCCTTTGTACTATTCCCGGCCAAGTCTGCCCCAGGCCACTGACAGGTCAAGCGCGGTGCCCGTTCCGTGACCGTACGCGAAAGAAGCGTCGCGGAAGCGTTACAGGGGGCGTACGCCCGGTACACAGAACTTGCACGAGTGCGCGCGGTGCGGGTTTCATGGCCGATCAACCCTTGAATCCACCTTGAACCCGTCGGCGATCCCTTGGCGATCCCTCGAGAGCCGTCGCGCTCCAACTCGGACCGGCCCCTTGCGTGAAGGCTGTAGCGTGGCCGACTGAGACCGTAAGACGGAGACCGTAACAAGAACCGCGCGGACCGCGGGCAGAAACGACGGCGAGGACTGATGGCACAGCAGCAGCGCTCTCAGGGCCCGTCCGACCCCGAGGCGACTGGCGGCGGCATGTCAGACGCGCCGGAGTTGTGGGGCAACGGCGGGCTTGTCGGCGACGGTCGGTACCGGCTGACCCACAGACTCGGCCGGGGCGGCATGGCCGAGGTGTTCGCGGCCGAGGACGTACGTCTCGGTCGTACGGTCGCGGTCAAGCTGCTCCGTTCCGATCTGGCCGAGGACCCTGTCTCCAAGGCCCGCTTCACGCGCGAGGCCCAGTCCGTGGCCGGACTCAACCACCACTCCATCGTGGCGGTCTACGACTCCGGTGAAGATGTTGTGAACGGTACGCCGGTTCCGTACATCGTCATGGAGCTGGTCGAGGGGCGCACCATCCGCGATCTGCTGATCAACGCGGAGGCGCCGGGCCCCGAGCAGGCGCTGATCATCGTCTCGGGGGTCCTCGAGGCGCTCGCGTACTCCCACCAGCACGGCATCGTGCACCGCGACATCAAGCCGGCCAACGTCATCATCACCACCAACGGCGCGGTGAAGGTGATGGACTTCGGCATCGCGCGCGCCCTGCACGGGGCGTCCACCACGATGACGCAGACCGGCATGGTCATGGGCACGCCCCAGTACCTGTCCCCGGAGCAGGCGCTCGGCAAGGCCGTCGACCACCGCTCCGACCTGTACGCGACGGGCTGTCTGCTCTACGAACTGCTCGCGCTGCGCCCGCCGTTCGTCGGGGAGACCCCGCTGTCGGTGGTCTACCAGCACGTCCAGGACATCCCGGTGCCCCCGTCCGAGGTCTCGGAGGGGGCGGCGCCCCCGGAGCTCGACGGACTCGTCATGCGCTCCCTCGCCAAGGAGCCGGACGACCGGTTCCAGACGGCCGAGGAGATGCGCGGCCTCGTCCAGTACGGCCTGCAGATGCTGTACGACCAGGGCGGCCACACCGGCACCTGGAACACCGGGCCCGTGACCATGCACGACGGCAGGCACATGCCGCCGGGCGGCATGGCGGGAACGACGGCCATGCCGCATCCCGGGGACATGGGCACCTCGCAGATCCCGCAGCCGATCATCCCGGGCTACGGCGGCGGGGGTGGCGGCCGGGACGACGGCGGCTTCGAGGGGCACGGCAACCGGGGCAGCGGCCGCGGCAAGCTGTGGATGCTCGCCGTCCTCGCGGTGATCGCCGTCGCGGTGGGCGTCGCGGTGGCGCTGCAGAACACCGGCGGCGACAGCGGCGACAGGAAGACCACGCCGACGCCTACGGCCTCGACATCCAGCAAGGACAAGGAGGCCAGCGAGTCGCCCAGTGAGGAGGCGACCGAGGAGACGACGCACGACAGCACCAGTTCGGGCAACGGCTCGAACTACACGCCTGAGTACACCCAGTCCCCGACCTACAGTCAGTCGCCGACGCAGAGCGAGCCGACGGGGGAGCCCACCGAGGCGGAGCCGACGTCCGCCGAGCCGGAGAGCCCGACGCCATCGGAAGAGGTTCCCGAGACGCCCGAGACACCCGGCGACGGCAGCGGAAACAGCGGCGGCCTGACGGGGGAGGTCACCGGCGGCGAGGAGGACTGACCCGCCCCAGGTAGGACCTGGAAACCCGGAAACACCCTCCACGCGCGCGTGCAGCCCGAAAAGGGCTCCACGCGCGCGTGTTGTTTCCCGGCAACCGACCTCACCCCACAGGGTGTGAGCGGCCGACGACGACACGCAGCCGAAAAACGCCGCCCGAAACCCTCGCGATACTCCAAAGGAGAACTCTTCCCGAGCCAGGGTCGGCCGGGATAACGTGCCCGTGTTCCGGCCCCCTGCGAGGCTGTAACCAGTGCTGTGACCAGCAGCTGTTCCCGACACACGCGACTTACTTGGACCTCCCAGTACCGAAATACTTGGAAATCCAAGGAAAATAGCAGGTCAGGAAGGGTTTCACAGGAATGTGGAGCACTGGGTAACGTGCCTCGTGCAGGGCGCCCGCCGGGGCACCTGTCACGTCTGTTCCCGGCCAAGGGCACCCACCCCGTGCACGGGTACCGGGATCAGGCGAGCCGCACTGGTCACCCGGCAATCCCGGGGGCCGGACCGACGGAGGAGCACACGTGACCGTGGAGAGCACTGCCGCGCGCAAGCCGCGACGCAGCGCCGCAGGCAAGACCGGCACCACCGGTGGCAAGGCGACCGGCACCACCGGCACCAGGCGCACCGCTGCGAAGAAGACGACCGGCGCCGAGCCCGAACTCGTCCAGCTGCTGACGCCCGAGGGCAAGCGCGTCAAGAACGCCGGCACCGCCGCGTACGACCCGTACGTCGCCGACATCACCCCCGACGAGCTGCGCGGTCTGTACCGCGACATGGTGCTGACCCGGCGTTTCGACGCCGAGGCCACCTCCCTGCAGCGCCAGGGCGAGCTGGGCCTGTGGGCTTCGCTGCTCGGCCAGGAGGCCGCCCAGATCGGCTCCGGGCGGGCCACCCGCGAGGACGACTACGTCTTCCCGACCTACCGCGAGCACGGCGTCGCCTGGTGCCGCGGCGTCGACCCGACCAATCTGCTCGGCATGTTCCGCGGCGTGAACAACGGCGGCTGGGACCCGACCACCAACAACTTCCACCTCTACACGATCGTCATCGGCTCCCAGACGCTGCACGCCACGGGCTACGCGATGGGCGTCGCCAAGGACGGCGCCGACTCGGCGGTCATCGCCTACTTCGGCGACGGCGCCTCCAGCCAGGGTGACGTCGCCGAGGCGTTCACCTTCTCCGCGGTCTACAACGCGCCGGTCGTGTTCTTCTGTCAGAACAACCAGTGGGCCATCTCCGAGCCCACCGAGAAGCAGACCCGCGTCCCGCTCTACCAGCGCGCCCAGGGTTTCGGCTTCCCGGGCGTACGGGTCGACGGCAACGACGTACTGGCCTGCCTCGCGGTCACCAAGTGGGCGCTGGAGCGGGCCCGCCGGGGTGAGGGACCGACCCTGGTCGAGGCGTACACGTACCGCATGGGCGCCCACACCACCTCCGACGATCCGACCCGCTATCGGCACGACGACGAGCGGGTGGCCTGGGAGGCCAAGGATCCGATCGCGCGTCTGCGCGGCTACCTCGAGTCCGAAACGGACACGAACGAGGGATTTTTCGCGGAACTCGAAGCCGAGAGCGAGGCGTTGGGAAGGCGAGTGCGCGAAGTGGTGCGTGCCATGCCCGACCCGGACCACTTCGCCATCTTCGAGAACGCGTACGCGGACGGACACGCGCTCGTGGACGAGGAGCGCGCCCAGTTCGCCGCGTACCAGGCGTCGTTCGCCGATGTGGACGAAGAGGAGGGCAAGTAGCGATGACCACGCAGACAGCCGCGCAGACGGCCGGGCACTCCGCCGTGAAGAGCCTGGCGGTCGCCAAGGCGATCAACGAGTCGCTGCGCAGGGCCCTCGAAGCCGACCCCAAGGTCCTCATCATGGGCGAGGACGTCGGCAAGCTCGGCGGTGTTTTCCGGGTGACCGACGGCCTCCAGAAGGACTTCGGCGAGGACCGGGTCATCGACACGCCGCTCGCCGAGTCGGGCATCGTCGGCACGGCCATCGGCCTCGCCCTGCGCGGCTACCGCCCGGTGGTCGAGATCCAGTTCGACGGCTTCGTCTTCCCGGCGTACGACCAGATCGTCACCCAGCTCGCGAAGATGCACGCGCGCGCGTTGGGCAAGGTCAAGCTCCCGGTCGTCGTCCGCATCCCCTACGGCGGCGGCATCGGCGCGGTCGAGCACCACTCCGAGTCCCCGGAGGCGCTGTTCGCCCATGTGGCGGGTCTGAAGGTGGTCAGCCCCTCCAACGCGTCGGACGCCTACTGGATGATGCAGCAGGCCATCCAGAGCGACGACCCGGTGATCTTCTTCGAGCCCAAGCGGCGCTACTGGGACAAGGCCGAGGTCAACCCGGACGCGATCCCCGGCCCCCTGCACAAGGCCCGGGTCGTCCGGGAGGGCACGGACCTCACGCTCGCCGCGTACGGCCCCATGGTGAAGCTCTGCCAGGAGGTCGCCGACGCGGCCGCCGAGGAGGGCAGGTCCCTTGAGGTCCTGGACCTCCGCTCGGTGTCCCCGCTCGACTTCGACTCGATCCAGACGTCGGTGGAGAAGACGGGCCGCCTGGTGGTGGTCCATGAGGCTCCGGTGTTCTTCGGCTCGGGCGCGGAGATCGCCGCCCGCATCACCGAGCGGTGCTTCTACCACCTGGAGGCCCCGGTCCTCCGGGTCGGTGGGTATCACGCCCCGTATCCGCCGGCCCGTCTGGAGGAGGAGTACCTGCCGGGCCTGGACCGGGTGCTCGACGCCGTCGACCGCTCGCTGGCGTACTGAGGGAGAGGTCCGTGACGACGATGACAGACACGTCTCTGCGCGAGTTCAAGATGCCCGACGTGGGCGAGGGGCTCACCGAGGCCGAGATCCTCAAGTGGTACGTCCAGCCCGGTGACACGGTCACCGACGGCCAGATCGTCTGCGAGGTCGAGACGGCCAAGGCCGCCGTCGAACTGCCGATCCCGTACGACGGTGTCGTACGCGCGCTGCACTTCGCCGAAGGCGCCACGGTCGACGTCGGCACGTCGATCATCGCGGTGGACGTGGCGGGTGGCGCGGCGCCGGTCGAGGAGGCGGCCCCTGCGAAGGCCGAGCCGAAGCCGGAGCCGGCGGCCAAGAAGCCCGAGGGACGCAAGCCGGTCCTCGTCGGCTACGGGGTCGCCGAGTCCTCCACGAAGCGCCGCCCCCGCAAGGGCGTGCCCGCCGCCGCGGCTCCGCCCGAGGACACGTTGTATGGCTCCTCCGCCCTCCAGAGCATCCAGGGTGAGCTGAACGGCCACGGGGGTGGTGCGCAGCCGCGACCGCTGGCGAAGCCGCCGGTGCGCAAGCTGGCCAAGGACCTCGGCGTCGACCTGGCCACGATCACCCCGTCCGGCCCGGACGGCATCATCACTCGCGAGGACGTGCACGCGGCCGTGGCCCCGCCGAAGGCCCCGGAGCTCGTCGCGGCGGCCCCCGCGGTCGCCCCGGCGCCGGTGGTGTCGTACGAGGGCGCGCGCGAGACCCGTATCCCCATCAAGGGCGTCCGCAAGGCGACGGCGGCGGCGATGGTCGGCTCGGCGTTCACCGCGCCGCACGTCACGGAGTTCGTGACGGTCGACGTGACGCGCACGATGAAGCTGGTCGAGGAGCTCAAGCAGGACAAGGAGTTCCAGGGCCTGCGAGTGAATCCGCTGCTGCTGATCGCCAAGGCTCTGCTGGTGGCGATCAAGCGTCATCCCGACATCAACGCGTCGTGGGACGAGGCCGCCCAGGAGATCGTGGTCAAGCACTACGTCAACCTCGGCATCGCCGCGGCCACCCCGCGCGGCCTGATCGTTCCGAACATCAAGGACGCCCACGCGAAGACGCTGCCGGAGCTGGCTGAGTCCCTCGGCGAGCTGGTCTCCACGGCGAAGGAGGGCCGCACCAGCCCCGCCGCGATGCAGGGCGGCACGGTCACCATCACCAACGTCGGCGTCTTCGGCATCGACACCGGCACACCGATCCTCAACCCCGGCGAATCCGCGATCCTCGCCGTCGGCGCGATCAGGCTCCAGCCGTGGGTCCACAAGGGCAAGGTGAAGCCCCGCCAGGTGACGACCCTCGCGCTGAGCTTCGACCACCGGTTGGTGGACGGGGAATTGGGCTCGAAGGTGCTGTCGGATGTGGCGGCGATTCTGGAGCAGCCGAAGAGGCTGATTACCTGGGCGTGAGTCGCTCGACCGGATAGGCTCAACGGGAAGGGGCCGGCCGCAAACTCGACTTGCGACCGACCCCTTCTGCTTTGGCGCCTGTTCAGGTGCCGTCAGCCTCGGCTGAGCACGTACACCGGCGCCCCTTCCTCCGTCGCGCCCCAGGGGGTAGATAGAGGCGTGCTTACGCAGCAGCGTCTCGATCACCTCGGCGACCCACTGTTTGAAGGGGGCGCAGTCGAACTTCGTGCAGGCGTTGACGAGGAGAATCAGCGTCCGGAGACTGAGGAAATTCATGTCTCGGCGCCACTCTCTACCTGCGTGAATGCTGAGACCGTAACCTCCAGTTACAGTCTCAGGAATCTCTCGGTGTTCCTTTGGGACGGGGTCGGAGAGAGTCTCTCGAGAGTTGGTGTGGCCAATTGCTTGCAAACATCGGCTGCCGGAACCAGTGGATCCTGGCGGGCATTGCTGGGTTCGATCATGTCACCTCCTCGGCCGTGAACGGCCGAGTTTGTGCACTCGGTCGTTTCACACCTTGTCGCGCTCCCGACTGTCCCCTACGACAGGACGGTCACGGGTCGCATCCACCCAGCCCCCGAACGAATGTCAGGGGGAGGGTGCGGGTGCGGTGACGAACACCCACGCCGAGCGTGCGCGGTTGCGCACGTTGACCCCGGCGACAACATCGGCCGGGCCAGCGAGCCCGCACCGACGACAACAGAAATGGTCCCGGTCGGACCGGTTGGCCCGCTCGGTATGTCCGCAGCGCGGACAGCGCTGCGAGGTATAGGCCGCATCCACTTCGAGGAAGGGCACCCCGGCCTGCCGGGCCTTGTAGGCAAGGTGTTGTCCGAGTTGGTGGAAAGGCCAGGAGGAGAGGGTGCCCCGCTGGTCGCGGCGTAGCCGTACCCGCTCGCGGATTCCGCCGAGTTCCTCGACGGCGACCCCGCGACCGGTGCGTTGCGCGACGGACACGATCTCCTTGCTGATGCGGTGGTTTACCTGCCCGGCATGACGCTTCTCTTTCTGAGCTCGGCGCGCTAGACGGCGGATGGCCGAGCGGGTCTGCTTGGCCTGTAGTTCAGCACGCTTACGGTCCTGCCAGCGCCGGTAGCGGCCCAGACGTCGCCCCTGGTAGTTGGTTCCGTCGGACGTGGTGGCCAGGTTGACGATGCCCCGGTCCACCCCGATCCAATCGACCGGCTGATACAGCTCGGGCTCCGGGATGTCGCAGGTGGCGACGAGGTACCACTTGCCGCCCCGGCACACCAGGTCGCTCTCGCCTTTGCGGTACTGCACAAGGGTCTTGAGCTGGTCGAGTGAGCAGGCGAATCGGATCCCTTTCATCCGCCCGTCCACCGTCCAGATGGACACGGTGCGCGCGTCGTACTGCCAGGACAGGCAGCGATCATCGAACGGCTGAGCCGCCTCCGGACGGAAGCTGATGGGGGTGCTGACGGCTGCTCGGTACCGCTTGGAGGTGGGCAGCCCCAGGTTTCCGGCCTGGAGGTTGGCTTTCAGCGTCGTGTATGCGTCTACGACCTTCTTCACCGCCCGTACCGTAGGCTGGGCCGACAGCCCGAAGGCCGTCTTCAGGTCCGTATACACCTCTTTCTGCAGGCCATTACGGTCTTTTAACTTCTTGGCGAAGGCCACGTGCGAGGCGTACGTGGCGGCACGGTTGCAGGCGCGCAGCGTCGCCTCGAGCACCGACGCTTGCGCATGCGTCGGCAGCAGCTTCACTTGGACCACCAGCTTCATGCCATCGGACCGTAGTGCGACAACAGCACGCACACCCGATACTTCCTGGGTAATCATCAGACCCAGTGGCTCATCGGACGCTTGTTCGCTCTCCTTAGGCTCCGGGGCATACTGCCTGGACCAGGTGGCCCGGGCTGAAACGCCGAAGGGGGCTACCGCTGGTGAGCGGTGGCCCCCCTGTGCGTATTCGGAAACTCAGACCTTGAAGCCGTAATTCAGCAGCTTCTTCGCGTCCGCGAGACGGTCACCGGGCGTCGGAGCGGTGAGGACCGTGCCGATGACTGTCTTGCCATTGCGAGTGGCGGCGAACACGAGGCAGGCCTTGGCCTCAGGGCCGGAGCCGGTCTTAATGCCAATTGCGCCCGCGTAGCCGGTCAGCAGCAACTTATTGCTGTTCTCCCAGGTGTAGTAACGGTAGCCACCGCTCTTGGTTGTCACCTTCTGCTTGGTGGTCACCGTCTTCACGATCGTCTTGAACGTGGAGTTCTTCATCACGTTGCTCGCGAGCTTGGTGAGGTCTCGGGGCGTCGACTGGTTGGTGCCGTTGCTGATGCCGTCGAACGAGTCGAACTTCGTGTTCTTCATGCCGAGGCTCTTGGCGGTGGAGTTCATCTTGGCGATGAACGATTTCACCCGCGCTGCACGAGTCGAGCCCGTGCCGAACTTGTCAGCGAGCGCGTATGCGGCGTCGCAGCCCGAAGGGAGCATCAGCCCGTAGAGGAGCTGACGGACAGTGACCTTGTCGCCGACGATCAAGCCGGCGTGGGAGGCTCCGTTCTTGACGATGTAGTCGCTGTACGCCTTCTGAATGGTGACCTTGGCGTCCAGGTTCAGGTTCTTCTGCGACAGCACGACCTTGGCTGTCATGATCTTGGTCGTCGAACCCGTTTTGCGTGGCGTGTCGGCGGCCTTGGTGAACAGCGTCTTGCCCGTGCCGTTGTTCATCACGAACCCGCCCGCGGCGGTGATCGTCGGCTTCGTGACGGCGGCATGCGCGGGAGCGGTGGTGACGACTCCGGCCGCGATCATCGCACCGGAGGTCACGACGACGGCAGCGGCTCTGCGGACACGTGCGCCCTTTATGGCGGTCATCAAGTCAAATACCCCGATTGCGTCAAATGTCTGAGGAGTGCGGCCACTTGGGCGCCGACATTCAGGCACAGCACGGCCGCTTCTCGTATGACAAGTGAGTAGCACAAAAGGTTGTGCGGTGGGTGAGGCGGGGGTCAATTCAAGTCCATCTCACAGCCGCCCGGGGGGTTCAGGGTGGGGTCACCATCCCGGATCGTGGACGGGGGCGGTGATGGGTACGTGTTGTATCTATGCTGTGGACATGTCCTCCGCCCCAGCCCCCGCCGTGAAGCAGCCGCCCGCCGCGGACCGCGTCTACACCCATGTCAAACAGGGCGTTCTGGAGCGCCGTTACGAGGGAGGCACGCTGCTCACCGAGGGCGAGCTGGCCGAGGCGGTCGGGGTGTCCCGGACGCCGGTGCGCGAGGCGCTGCTGCGGCTGGAGGTCGAGGGGCTGATCAAGCTCTACCCGAAGAAGGGCGCCCTGGTCCTGCCCGTCTCCGCGCAGGAGATCGCGGACGTGGTCGAGACCCGGCAGCTGGTCGAGGAGCACGCGGTCCGCAAGACGGTCCCGGCCTCGCCGCAGCTGATCGAGCGCCTGGAGGAACTGCTGGAGAAGCAGAAGGCACAGGCCGCCGCCGGGGACCTGGCGGGCGCCGCCGTGACCGACCGCTGCTTCCACGCCGAGATCGTCCGCAGCGGCGGCAACGAGATCCTCTCCCGCCTCTACGACCAGCTCCGCGACCGGCAGTTGCGCATGGGCGTCGCCGTGATGCACGCCCACCCCGACCGCATCACGAAGACGCTGAGCGAGCACGAGGAGATCCTGCAGGCACTGCGCGCGGGCGACGCGGAGGCGGCGGTGGGCCTCGTGCACCGGCACGTCAGCTGGTTCTCCAACCTGGCGCGAGGGGAGATCCGTTGAGCCGCCCCGGCATATCCTCGGCGTCCTCAGCCTCCTCGGGGCCTCTCCCCGGCGATCCGCCCGGCGGCCGGCGAGCCCTCGTCGTCTGGGGCACCGGTGTCGCGGTCTACTTCGTCGCCGTCATCTTCCGTACGTCGCTGGGCGTGGCCGGTCTCGACGCCGCCGACCGCTTTCATGTGGGCGCCTCCGCCCTGTCGACCTTCTCGATACTTCAGCTGCTGGTCTACGCGGGCATGCAGATACCCGTCGGGCTGCTGGTCGACCGGCTCGGCACCAAGAAGGTGCTGACCCTGGGTGTCCTGCTGTTCACGGCCGGCCAGATCGGCTTCGCGCTGTCGCCGTCGTACGGGATGGCGCTGGCCTCGCGCGCGCTGCTGGGCTGCGGTGACGCGATGACGTTCATCAGTGTGCTGCGGCTGGGCACCCGCTGGTTCCCGGCCCGGCGCGGGCCGCTGATCGCGCAGTTCGCGGGGCTGGCCGGAATGGCGGGCAACCTGGTCTCGACGCTGGTGCTGGCCCGGCTGCTGCACGGGGTGGGCTGGACGGCGGCGTTCCTGGGCAGCGCCGCCGCCGGGGTCGTCGTCCTCGTCCTCGTGCTGCTGTTCCTCAAGGATCACCCGGACGGGCACGAGCCGGAGCCGTTCCCGCACCAGGGGGCGGCGTACGTCCGCCGCCAGATCATGGCGTCCTGGCGGGAGCCGGGGACGCGGCTCGGGCTGTGGGTGCACTTCACCACCCAGTTCCCGGCGATGGTGTTCCTGCTGCTGTGGGGGCTGCCGTTCCTGGTCGAGGCGCAGGGGCTGAGCCGGGGCACGGCCGGTGAACTGCTCACCCTCGTCGTCCTGTCCAACATGGCCGTCGGACTGGTGTACGGCCAGGTCGTCGCCAGGCACCACGCGGCACGGCTGCCGCTGGCGCTCGGCACGGTCCTCACGACGGCGGCGGTCTGGGCGGCCACGCTCCTGTACCCCGCGGAGCACGCGCCGATGTGGCTCCTGATCCTCCTGTGCGCGGTTCTCGGCGCCTGTGGCCCCGCCTCGATGCTCGGCTTCGACTTCGCCCGCCCGGCGAACCCGCCCGAGCGTCAGGGCACCGCCTCCGGAATCACCAACATGGGCGGTTTCGTCGCCTCGATGACGACCCTGCTCGCGGTCGGCGTGCTCCTGGACATGACCGGCGACAACTACCGCATCGCCTTCTCCGCCGTCTTCGCCCTCCAGGCCCTGGGCCTGACTCAGATCCTCCGCCTACGCGGCCGAGCGGCCCGCCGAGAGCGGGAACGCCTGGTGGCGAGCAGGGTGGAGACGGTGCACGTACCGGCGTGAGCCGACGCTGAGGTCGCGCGCCGGCCTCGGTGGCCCTACACCGTCACCGCGAACGACCGCAGGATCTCCGCGATCAGCTGGGGGTCGCCCTCGCCCTTGATGCGGTCGGCGACGAGGTCGGCGGTCACGCGGCCGCAGGCGAGGCGGACGTAGGTCTCCCAGTCGAGGGTGAGGGTGGCGGCGGGGCCGAGGGCGGGGGCGGTCTCCAGGGTGCCGCGGCCCTGCATGTCGACACGGACGGTACGGATGAACTCCACCGGGCCGTGCACGTCGAAGACGACGGCCGAACTGCGCGGCGCCCGCGCGTCCTCGGCGACGACCTTCGGCAGTACGGAGAGCAGTTCGTCACGGACGACGTACGCGCCCGGCGAGTCCAGGTCCCCCGGCCGGCCCAGCGCGGCGCGCAGGTCCTGCTCGTGGACCCACACGTCGAACGCGCGGTTGCGCATGGCCTGCTCGAGCGTCACCTCCGTGCCGAGCGGGCCGCGCACCTTGTGGCCCGGGTCCCTCGACTCGTTCCGCAGCTGGCGGTTGCGGCGGATGATCGTGTACTCCAGCTCGGAGGTCATCTCCGGGGCGGTGTGGTGCCGCCGGGCGTCGACCTGCATCTCCATGTACCGCTGGTGCTCGGTCCGTACGTGGTAGAGGTCGCGCGGGAGGGTGTGGATCGGCCGCGGGTCGCCGAGCATCTCGCAGTCCAGGCCGATCACATGGGAGACCACGTCGCGCACCGACCAGCCGGGGCATGGTGTCCGCCGGTTCCACTCCCCCTCCACGAGTGGGGACACCAGCTCGGATATCGCGTCCACGGAGTGGGTCCAGGCGTCGGCGTAGGGCTGGAGAGTGGGATGCAGACTCACGGAACGGGACCCCTCGGGCGGTCGGTACGTGTCAGTACAGTCGGTACGTGTCGGCTACGTGGTGGGTGGTCTTCGTGGGTGGGGGCGTCGGCGTTGACGGCGGGAGTGGGCGTCGGCGGCTGTCGGTGGGTGCTGTGGAACGTTAAGTTACGCTGCTGAGAGGCACCCCGGCAGTGCTTTCGTGTGACGATCGTAGGCCCGATATGGACGGCTCGAATGCCAGGACGGTGGTAGTGTGCGCGCCTCGCTCATCCAGATCGGTGTAAACGAGGACGAATCGGTTGATTCGCGCAGGCGGCGTGTGGCGTCACTGGTACGGGAGCAGGCCGGCGCCGATCTCGTCGTCCTTCCCGAGCTGTGGACCACCGGCGCATTCGCGTTCGAGTCCTTCACGGCCGAGGCCGAGCCGCTGGAGGGGCCGACCTTCGAGGTGATGGCCAAGGCGGCGAGCGACGCGGGCGTCTGGCTGCACGCCGGCTCGATCCCCGAGCGAGACCCTGAGGGCCCCCTCTACAACACGTCTCTCATCTTCTCCCCCTCCGGCGAACTGGCCGCCGCCTACCGCAAGATCCACCGCTTCGGCTTCGACAAGGGCGAGGCCGTACTGATGGGCGCGGGGTCGGAGCTGGTGACGCTCCGCCTCCCCGAGACGACCATCGGCCTGGCCACCTGCTACGACCTGCGCTTCCCCGAACTCTTCCGCGGCCTCGTCGACGCGGGCGCCGAGACCCTCGTCATCCCCGCCGGCTGGCCCGAACGCCGCCGCGCCCACTGGACCCTTCTCGCCCAGGCCCGAGCGGTCGAGAACCAGTCGTACGTCCTCGCGTGTGGAACGGCCGGTACGCACGCGGGAGTTCCGCAGGCGGGTCACTCGATCGTGGTCGATCCCTGGGGCGAGGTCCTCGCGGAGGCCGGCTCCGACGAGGAGATTCTCACCGTCGACTTCGACCCGACGAAGGTCCCGACGACACGGGAACAGTTCCCGGCCCTGAAGGACAGGGTGCTGGGACTGCCGACGCCACGCCGCTGACCTGCGTCAACGGCCCGCCACCCTGGTGTGCGACGGATAGGCGCGAGGGGCTCGCCGTCCCGTTCGATCACCATGGTGGCGCGCGGTCTGGAATCTCATGCCCTCAGGCGTTCCGTTTCCCGGGGCCCGCTCCGAAACGTCGTCTGTAGGCCGAAGGGCTCAGTCCGGTCTCCCGGCGCAACCGCGCGCGGAGGTTCGCGGCGGTCCCGAGTCCGCTGCGCTCGGCGACGATGTCGAGCCGTTCCTCGCCGCGTTCGATGAGCCGACGGGCCAGGTTCACGCGTTCTCCGGTGAGCCAGGCCAGGGGAGTCGTGCCGAGCTGGGCGCGGAAACGGCGGTGCAGGGTGGCGGGCGAGACGGCCGCCCGCGCGGCGAGGTCCGCGACGGAGAGGGGTTCGTCGAGCCGCTCCTGGGCCCATGCCAGTACGGGGGCCAGGGACTCGTCCGGGATGTGCGGAACAGGCCGCTCCACGAACTGCCGCTGTCCGCCGTCGCGATGGGCGGCGAAGACCAGTCGCCGGCTCACCGCGTTGGCGATCTCGGCGCCGTGGTCCAGGCGCCAGATGTGCAGCCCCAGGTCGAGCGAGGCCGCGCTCCCGGCCGAGCTCAGCAGGTCGCCCTCGTCCACGTACAGCACGTCCGGCTCCAGCCGCACCTTCGGATGCAGCTCCCGGAACGCGTCGGCCCAGCGCCAATGGGTGGTCGCCCGGCGCCCGTCGAGGACCCCGGCCTCCGCCAGGGCGAAAGTGCCGGTACAGAAGCTCACGACACGTGCCCCGCGCGCGTGGGCGCACCGGATGGCGTCGAGCACTGCGGGACCGCGCGGCACGACGTTGTCCGGACGGCCCGGTACGACGAGGGTGTCCGCGTCGTCGACGGCGTCGAGCCCGGCCACCCCGGTCATGGTGAAGAACCCATGGTTCATCCGGACCTCGGATTGGGGCGTGCACAGCGTCACCTCGTACAGCGGCCCCGGGAGCCCCAGCTCGGGCCGCGGCAGCCCGAACAACTCGGTCGCCACGCCGACCTCGAAGGGGTTGGTGGCTTCGTCGACGACGATCGCGACGCGATGCGGAAGCGGTGGAGAGTGTTGCGAGGATCCTTTCGGCATGTGCGATTCCTAGCACTCGTCCGGTAATGCCGTCACCCGCACGATGACCGTATGGAATCCACGGAACCCACCGAACCCATCTCCCTGTTCGACGCTCTCACCTCCTTCGACGCCCTGTGGAGCCCCCGCATCGTCACCACCGTCAACGACTACGACGTCCGCGTCGCGAAGGTCGAGGGCGAACATCTCTGGCACACCCATGACCACACCGACGAGTTCTTCCTGGTCATCGAGGGTGAACTGCACATCTCCCTGCGCGAACCGTCCGGCGAGCGCACGGTCGTCCTGCCCCAGGGTTCGGTCTTCACCGTCCCGCGAGGCACCGAGCACAAGCCGTACGCCCCGGCCCGCGCCGCCATCCTCGTCCTGGAGCCCACCGGCACCCTCACCGTGGGCGACCGCCACGACGAGATCCCGGACCACGTGGACGCGACGACGGGGCATGCGCTGGCCTGAACACCGGGCCTCCGCGAGTTGTCCACAGGCCCGTCCGCGAGGTTTTCCACAGGCTCGCGAGCGGGTGGCGGGCGAGTGGCACTCTGGACCCATGAACGACACCACGACCCAGCACCCGACACCCCGCCGTGTCCGTGTCCGCGCCCCCGAGCTGATCGGCAAGGGCGGCTGGCTGAACACGGGCGGGAAGCAGTACACCCTCGCTGACCTGCGGGGAAAGATAGTGGTGCTCGATTTCTGGACATTTTGCTGCGTGAACTGCCTGCACGTCCTGGACGAGCTGCGGGAGCTGGAGGAGAAGCACCGGGACACGGTGGTGGTCATCGGGGTGCACTCGCCGAAGTTCGCGCACGAGGCGGAGCACCGGGCGGTGGTCGACGCCGTGGAGAGGTACGAGGTGGAGCACCCCGTCCTCGACGATCCGGAGCTCGCGACATGGAAGCAGTACGCGGTACGGGCCTGGCCGACGCTCGTGGTGATCGACCCGGAGGGGTATGTCGTCGCCCAGCACGCGGGCGAGGGGCATGCCCACGCCATCGAGCGGCTGGTGGCGGAGCTGGAGGCCGAGCACGGGGCGAAGGGCACGCTACGGCGCGGCGACGGGCCGTATGTGGCGCCGGATCCGGAGCCGACGGTGCTGCGTTTTCCCGGCAAGGCGCTGCTCCTCCCGGACGGCGACTTCCTGGTCAGCGACACGACCCGGCACCAGCTGGTCCGGCTGGCGGCGGACGGCGAGACCGTCGTACGGCGCTACGGATCCGGTGAGCGCGGATTTGTGGACGGCACCGCCGAGCACGCCCGCTTCAGCGAGCCGCAGGGGCTGGCGCTGCTGGACAACGCCACCGTGGTCGTCGCCGACACCGTGAACCACGCCCTGCGCCGCCTCGACCCGGCCACCGGTGAGGTCTCGACCCTCGCCGGCAGCGGCCGCCAGTGGTGGCAGGGGGCGCCGACCTCGGGTCTCGCGTGGGAGGTCGACCTGTCCTCGCCGTGGGACGTGGCCGTCTTCGCCGGCAAGGTCTGGATCGCCATGGCCGGTGTCCACCAGCTGTGGACGTACGACCCGGCCGACTGCACCGTGGCCGTGGCGGCGGGTACGACGAACGAGGGGCTCGTGGACGGGCCGGGGGCGGACGCCTGGTTCGCGCAGCCGTCGGGGCTCGCGGCCACCGCCGACCGGCTGTGGCTGGCCGACTCCGAGACGTCCGCGCTGAGATGGGTGGACCTCGACGGGGTGGTCCACACGGCGGTCGGCACCGGGCTCTTCGACTTCGGGCACCGTGACGGCGCGGCCGAACAGGCGCTGCTCCAGCATCCGTTGGGGGTCACGGTCCTGCCCGACGGTTCGGTGGCGGTCAGCGACACGTACAACCACGCGCTGCGGCGCTATGACCCGGCGACGGGTGAGGTGACCACGCTTGCCACGGATCTGCGGGAGCCGAGCGACGCGGTGCTCGTCGGGGACGACATCGTGGTCGTCGAGTCGGCGAGACACCGGCTCACTCGGCTGCGGCTGCCGGAGGAGACCGTGAAGGTCGAGGCCGTCGCCCACCGCACGCAGCGCGCGGCCACCGAAGTCGCCCCCGGCAGCCTGCGGTTGGAGGTCATCTTCCAGGCCCCGCCCGGCCAGAAGCTCGACGAACGGTACGGCCCGTCGACCCGTCTCCTCGTCTCCGCAACCCCGCCCGAGCTGCTGCTCCGGGGCGAGGGCGCGGACCCGGCCCTGTCCCGCACGCTGGAGCTCAACCCGTCCATATCCGAGGGCGTACTGCACGTCTCGGCGATGGCGGCCTCCTGCGACGACACGGCGTCCAACAGCGGCTCCGCCGCGGGTGCCAACGAGTACCCGGCCTGCCACGTCCACCAGCAGGACTGGGGCGTGCCGGTCCGGATCACGGACGGCGGGGCGGACCGGCTGCCGCTGGTACTGGCGGGGATGGACGAGAGTCTCTAGGTCCAGTGCGTCCTTCAACTGTCCGAAGTTGAACGGCATTCGCCTATAGCCCGGGATGCGAGCGCGCAACCGAAGGCGGACGATGGAGTGGTCGGGCGCGTATTCCCGCAGTGGAGTGTGGTGTGGCAGTGGACGGCTGGCGCGGGGGCCGTCCACGGTTCCCTCTCTCTCGCCGCGTCCCGCTCTCGCGGTTCTGTTCCCCTCGTTCTCGAACGGCCGTCGCCGCCCGGGACGTTCACTCGGTCATGTGCCGATTCCGGACCGGTTCACTTCGTGGAGGCACTCACATGCCCGTGCTCTTCTTCGACATAGGAGCGACCTTGGCGGATGCCCGGGAGGAGGTGGACGGTTCGCTGACGTTGGTGCCCCGGCCCCGCGTCCTCGCCGTGCTCGACGCCTTCGGCGACGTACGCAAGGGCGTCATCTCCAACCCGGGCCCGGGTGAAGGCGCCGCGGAGCGGGCCGCGTCAGCCCTGCGGGAGGCGTTCCCCGGCCGGTTCACGGACGACGCGCTCATCCATTGGGGCCCCAAGAACAGCCGGGAGATCTTCGACGAGGCGGTCGCCGGCACGGCGGGCGAGGGGATCCCGGCCTCCGCGGCCGGCGAATGCGTCTTCGTGGGTGAGGACCACCAGGAGCGCGCGTTCGCCGGGCAAGCCGGGCTGCGTACGGCGGCCCACCCCGTGTTCACCGGCGCCGCCCTGGAGAACCGTCCTGTCCTCTGGGCTCGGATCGAGCTGCCCGAGGACCGGGGGCTGCCCGCACTGGAGACGGTCGCGAACCGGACCGAGGTCGTTCCCGTGCACATCGCCTCCGCGCGGCTCGTGCTGGCCATGGCGAGCATGCGCGGCGCCGCGGCACTCGAACAGGCCGGGTTCACGGTCGACCTGCGGGGGCCGGTGGAGGACACGGCGGCCTTCCTGATCCGCGACGACCGCCCCCTCACCCCCGCCCAGGGCTTCGAGGACGTCCCGGAGAGGGCGACGACCCGTGCCACGTCCGCTTTCGGCGTCGTAGCCGACGAACTCGCCGGCCTCACGGCCCCGCCGCTCCTCCCACTGGGCCCCGCGCCGGGCGGTGTCTATGTCGCCGTTCCCGCCGGCGCTCCGATCGAGGACGTCCACCTGCCGGGCGCGAAGCCCGGCCACACCGAGCGACTGCTTCCGGATCCGGCGCTCCTCTCCCGCCCCGGCGAGGCATGGGCGCAAGGACTCGCCGCAGGCCCTACGGAACGGATGGAAGGCGCTACGGAAGTTCCGGCGGAGCCGGGCCGACCCGCGTCGGCAGCCGGTGACGGCCGCCCTTCCCCGGAGACGATCGCCGCGGTACGGGCGGCCGTGACCCCCCAGGCACTGCGCGGCCATGTCGCGCGCATCTCCGGTGTCGAACCGCTCAGAGACGGCGAGGCGCTGCTGGTGCGCAGTCGGGACGCGTCCGCCGCGGACAACCCCCGAGTCGTCGAGGCGCTCGCGGACCGCTTCCAGAACCTCGGCCTGGATGTACGACTGCACCGGTTCCGGTGGCGCGGACGCCCGTTGTTCAACGTGGAGGCCGAGCATCGTGTGGCCGGGGCGGACTCCACGGTTCTCATCACGGCGCATCTGGACTCCACTGCCTCCAACGGCGCATTCGTCGACGAGAACGGCGACCCGCGCCCCTACGACCCCACCGTGGACCCCGCACCGGGCGCCGACGACGACGGCAGCGGAACCGCCGCCGTCATGGCCGCGGCCGAGTGCCTGCACCACTTGCTCGCGGAGGGCAGGACACCGACCCGGAACGTGCGCTTCGTGCTCTTCAACGCCGAGGAACAGGGCCTGGTCGGCAGCAAGTTCTACGCGCGGGCCGCCGCCGCGGCGGACGACCGTATCGCCGGTGTGTTCCAGATGGACATGATCGCGGGGCGTCAGCAGGGCAGCACACCCACCGTCGAGATCCACGCCGGTTCCTCGGTGCCGGGTCCGGTCGTCGACGCATCCGACAGGCTGGGCGCTCTCGTCGCGGACACCGTCCCCGCCGTCGACCCCGCGGTGACGGTCCAACAGCTCATGGGCCCCTCCGATCCTGCGATCGGACGGAGCGACCACGCCAGCTTCCACGAGCGGGGGTGGGCGGCCATCGCTGTCTCCGAGGACATCTTCGCTCCGGACGGCGGGCCCGGTACGGGCACCAGGCAGTACCACACACCGGGAGACACCCTCATCGACCGGGATCACAGCCCGGAGTTCGCGGCCACGGTCGCCCGCTCCGTCACGGCGACCGCGCTCACTCTGGCCGGCCTGTAACCCCCGACACGTAACCCCCGACACGTAACCCCGACACGTAACCCCCGACACACGGGCCTCCACCCCACGAGACAGCCGAAACAGGACAGCCGAAGCCGGGCCTCGCACCCGGCGACAGGAGCAACCGTCATGACACAGCTGATCGACAAGCGGGATCTGCAGTACGACCGGCTCGCCCGGGTCCGGGGCGCCGAAGCGTTCCTCGCCCAGACCGATCGTGTGGCGGAGTCGGTGCACCACACCCTCATCGCCGACGACAGCAAGGTGAACCGCTTCACCGGGCACCTGACCGAGCTGCGGGTGGAGGGCGCACCGGCCGACCTCGCCGAACGGGCGGGCGCCGAGGCCGCCGACGGCGACTACATCGTCCGCGCCAAGGAGTACCTTTCCTCGGTCTCGGAGGCGATCGGCTTCGCCGCCGGAGAGCCCGCCGAGTTCGAGGCCGATCCGAAGGTGACGTCCACGAGCGGCGGCATGCGCGTGGTCAGCCTCCAGCAGACACTCAACGGCATCGACGTGTGGGGCATGGCTCCCAAGGTGTGGCTGCGCCAGGACGGCACGGTCGACAGAGTCGTCGGCGACACGGCGAGCGTGCCGAGCAATGTGCCCACGATGCCGGCGGTGCCGGTCGAGACGGCTCTGGCCGCCGGCGCCGCGAAGGCCGCCGAACCGGTCACGATCGACGGCCTCTTCGGCACCGACGAACTGCCGGCTCTGGACCTCTCGGAAGGCCTCCGCCGACTGAGCTCCCAGGCACGCAACGACCAGCCGATGACGTTCGACAAAGGCGCCTTCGACGAGGCGATCCCCGCGCGGCTCGTGTACTTCTACATGGGCGACACCGTCCGACTCGCCTGGTCGTTCAGGTTCTCGCGCGCGAAGGGAGCCGTGCAGTACCACGCGCTCGTGGAGGCCGACGAGAGAACGCCGGACAAGGCCGCGCCCCAGGTCCTCTACCTCCAGGACCTGACGAACCATGTCGTCGGAGGACTGGTGTTCCGGCAGAACCCGGCCGAGACCGGGTACGCCCTGGCTTCCTTCCCGCTACCGCTGAGCGACTATCCGGTCGAACCGCCGCCCGAACCGCTGCCCGGGTTCCCCGGGCCATGGGCCGAGCGGCAGAACGGGCAGGTGGCGACCGCGGGGAACAACGTGCACGCCGTCGACGGGGACACCGGTGAAAGCTTCAAGGTCGGCGTCGACACGTCGGGCAACGGGGTGTTCGCCCCGAACCCGGACACACCCGAGCAACTCGTCACCAACATCTTCTTCTTCTGCAACTACATGCACGACTTCTTCGTGATGCTCGACTTCACGGAGGAGCACGGCAACTTCCAGACCGTCAATTTCTCGGGCCTGGGCCACGGCGCCGACCCGGTCGTCGCCCTCGCGCATCCCGGCCCGGTCTTCGGGACGGCCAACATGCTCACGCCCCCCGACGGTCGGGCGGCGGAGATGAACATGGGGCTGGTCGCCGGCACCGGACGGCACACGGCCAACGACGCACACGTCGTCTTCCACGAGTTCACGCACGGTGTGACCAACCGGCTGGTCGGCGGCCTGCATGATGCCAACGGTCTGCGCGAGGACCAGTCCCGGGCGATGGGCGAGGGCTGGTCGGACTACTTCGCACTCACCATCCCCAACTTCTTCCGGGAGCGGGAGCACATCGTCGTCGGCGCCTGGGTCGTCGACGACCCGGGCGGCATCCGCCAGCGGCCGTACGACGACCGCTACCCCGGTGGCTTCGGGGACATCGGGCAGGCCAAGGGCGGGCTCGACTACACGAGGATCCACAATGTCGGCGAGATCTGGTGCGCCGCGCTCATGGAGATGACCCGCCGGATCAGCGCGGAACTCGGCAGCAAGGAGCGCGGCTACCGGGTCGCCTGGCAGGCCGTCGTCGACGGGCTGAAACTTACCCCGAAGAACCCGTCGTTCCTCACCGCCCGTGGCGCGATCCTGCGGGCCCTGAAGGACCTCAAGGGCACGGCGTTCACCGAGGCCGAGTACCCCGAGGTCCGCAAGGCGGCCTGGGGTTCCTTCGCCCGCTACGGCATGGGCTTCGACGCCTTCTGCCCCAACGCGTCCTTCTTCGGCTGCCGGGCCGGTATCCAGCTGCCCCCGGCCGGACACGAGGACTGAGGCCCCCGGCCGGACACGAGGACTGAGGCGGTCTGTCGGACACGAGGACTGAGGCGGTCTGTCGGACACGAGGACTGAGGCGGTCTGTCGGACACGAGGACCGAGGCGGTTCAGCTGTCCCGCTCCACCATGTAGTACGGCAGGTCGAGCAGGAACTGCTTGTCCTCGGAGTCGGGATTGTCGTCGAACGCCTTGAGCGCCTCCCTGTGAGCCTCGTCGGCGAGGGCCCTCGCCCTCGCCCGTACGGTCTCGACGCAGCCCGACGCGAGCAGTTCGTCGCGTACCCACCGCACCTCGTCCTCGGTGCGGGCGGCACGGGTCCTGCCCAGGAAGCGCTCCATCCGCGCCCGCTGGGCGGCGGTACAGCGGCGCATGTATTCGATGAGGACGAGCGTGCGCTTGCCCTCCCGGAGATCCCCGGAGATCTCCTTGCCGTACCGCGAGTAGTGGCCGGTCAGGTTGAGCAGGTCGTCCTGGATCTGGAACGCGGCACCGAGGTAGCAGCCGTAGCGGTCGAAACGGGCCGTCGCCCTGTGCTTGCCCTCGGCCACGAGGGCGCCGACGCGACAAGGGTGGATACACGTGTACCAGGACGACTTCTTCATGCACATCCGGTAGTAGTCGTCGTCGACCAGGTCGCAGGCGTTGTTCCGGATCCAGCCGACTTCGATCGCCTGCCCTTCCAGCGAATGGCGCATCATCAGCGCGGATTCCTGGAGGATCGCCCACGCGAGGTTGGGTCCGAGTGCCCACCGGTTGGCCATC
Organism: Streptomyces capitiformicae; assembly: GCF_002214185.1. NCBI lineage: Bacteria > Bacillati > Actinomycetota > Actinomycetes > Kitasatosporales > Streptomycetaceae > Streptomyces > Streptomyces capitiformicae. The sequence continues at coordinate 8,396,688 of NZ_CP022161.1, forward strand.
AGGTGCTGCAGCGCCAGAAGATTGGTCGCGCTGCCGACGTTGACCGCGACCCCGAGGCCGTACTCGGCGGGCAGCGTCGGCGCCCCGCGGCGCATCTCGCTGCCGTCCTGTACGTCGTCGAGGATGAGGAACGCGTTGTGGGTGAGCTCGATGGCGACCGCCGAGTCGATCGCCTTCTCGATGTCGCCGCCGAGCGCCCGACACACCGCCAGGCACAGCGCCGGGCGCAGACCCTTGCCGGATCGGCTGGGGTAGTCGCGCACGAGGCTGTACAGCTCGTCCTCCGCCGAGTCCGGAATGTCCGACAGCAGCCGCGCCATCGTGAGGTCGCGGTAGCGCGTGAGAACGGATTCCACGGCTGAGGGGCCGAGGCCCACGCCCGGTTCGGCGGTCATGGATCGGCCCCCCTCAGGCGCTGGGGCGCGGTGGTTCGTCACCGGAATCCGACGCCGGCGTGTCGCCGTCGTCGGTGAGCGGCGTGGGGCCCGCGGGTGGCGGCGTGGTGAAGCCCAGGTTCGCCAGGGTCCTGGCGGTCGCGGGCGTGTTCTCGACGAGGTTCATCGTGGTGTCGACCACGTCGTGCGCGTCGGTGGCCATCCGCGACACCAGCGACTGGACCTCGTTGGTCTTGAGTTCGGAGAACATCTCGGCGGCCATCGCGATGAGGTCGTGCACGTCCTTGCGGACCCGGCTGCTCAACAGCTGGAACTCGTTGGGGTCGACCTTCTTCGTTGTCGCGTACTTCTTCTGCATGGCCGTGGCGCGACCCGAGCCGTCGGTCAGCTCCTGCTGGAGAATCGTCGCTGCCTGCTTGACCACCTGAGAGACCGCGCGAGACAGCTCAAGGCGCTCCGGGTCGACTCGGTTGAGGTGCTCGTCGGGCATGCGATCTCCTCACGCAGAGAAATGTACTAATTATGGTGATATGCGTGATCGTAATGGAGACCGTCGGTGAGCCCGTGCAGCAAACCGCCGTGATCAACCTCAGTACCCCTGGTAGCCGTCGCGGTGATGGCGGTGCCGGTCATCGTCGATGACGGGCGTCGCGGGCGGCACCACGACGCGCCTCCGCCTGGCGATGCTGCTGAACGTCGCGACTCCGATGAGTCCGACGATCATGAAGATGACGCCGACCAGGTCGAGGTTGACCCCTTGCATGTCCCAGTCGGTGGCGAACGTGAGGATGGCCCCCACGGCGATCAGAATGATGCACCCGCCCAGGCCCATGAGTGTTCCCTCCCAGTCCGGTTGGGTCGGCCGGTCGTTCCGGTCGTTCGGTCCTTCCGGTCGGTTCCGGGTACCCGGACGGGGCTGTCCGTAACTGGGCGACAGGGGCCCAGCCCATGGGACCAGCCGCGGGCCTAGCCCTCCAGGAACGCCGCCAGCGCGTTCGCCAGGAGGTACGGGTCCTTGGCGCCGCACAGTTCGCGGGCGCTGTGCATGGAGAGGATGGCGACGCCGATGTCGACGGTACGGATGCCGTGCCGGGCGGCGGTGATCGGGCCGATGGTGGTGCCGCAGGGCATGGAGTTGTTGGAGACGAAGGTCTGCAAGGGCACGCCGGCCCGCTCGCAGGCGGCGGCGAAGATCGCGCGGCCCGAACCGTCCGTGGCATAGCGGTTGTTGACGTTGACCTTGAGGATCGGGCCTTCGTCGGCGCGGGGGTGGTGCGTCGGGTCGTGGCGCTCCGCGTAGTTGGGGTGGACGGCGTGACCGGTGTCCGAGGAGAGGCAGACCGTACCGGCGAAGGCGCGCGCCCGGTCCTCGTACGAGCCGCCGCGGGCGAATACCGAGCGCTCCAGTACGCCGCCGAGGAGCGGCCCGTCGGCGCCGGTGTCGCTCTGCGAGCCGTTCTCCTCGTGGTCGAAGGCGGCGAGGACGGGGATGTGGGGGAGTTCGTCGCCGGAGGTGGCGACGGCGGCGAGCGCGGCCGTACCGGCGTGCACGGAGAGGAGGTTGTCCATGCGGGGACCGGCGAGGAGTTCCTTGTCGCGTCCCAGGTACGCGGGCGGTTCGACGGAGTGGGTCATCAGGTCCCAGCCGGTGACCTCGCCCTTGGGGAGGCCCGACTCCTCCTCCAGGAAGGCGATCAGGTCGCCGTCGCGGACGTCGTCGCCCAGGCCCCAGATGGGCTGGAGGTGACGCTGCTTGTCGAGTTTGAGGCCCTCGGAGCTGACCGTGCGGTCGAGGTGGATGGCCAGTTGGGGGACGCGGAGGAGGGGCCTGTCGATGTTGACCAGGCGGCTGGTGCCGTCACGCAGGGAGAGACGGCCGGCGAGGCCGAGGTCGCGGTCCAGCCAGGAGTTGAGCAGCGGGCCGCCGTAGATCTCGACGGAGACCTGGCGCCAGCCGTGCGCTGCGCTGTCCGGGCGGGGTTTGACGCGCAGGTTGGGGGAGTCGGTGTGGGCGCCGACAATGCGGAACGGGGTGTGCGGGGTGGCGCCCTCCGGCACGTACCAGGCGATGATCGCGCCGCCGCGCAGCACGTACTTGCCGCCCAGGGTGCCGTCCCATGCGTCGGTCTCCGAGACCTGTCGGAAGCCGGCCTTCTCCAGCCGTTCCGCGGCGCTCGCCACCGCGTGGTACGGGGACGGGCTGGCCGCCAGGAAGGTCATGAGGTCGTCGGTGTGGCCGCGATCGAAGCGTGGGGGTGTGCGCATGGGGTTCACCTTAACGACGTACGAGGGCCCGCTCCGGGGGTTGGGAACTGCTCGCCGGGCAGCATGCGGGAGGTCGTGTTGGCTCGCTCGTGTGATGGGCCGTTCCCGGGCTTGTGGGGGGCTGGGCCGTTCGGGCTACGGTGAGCGTGCGATCTGGGACGCCGGGTATGGCGTCGGCGTGCGGGGCCCCCGCTCCACCGGAGTGATGGTTCGGGGCCTCCCCGTCGCCTCTGGCCTTATCCATATGCCCAGGTTGTGAGGGCAGCGTTCATCAGCGGCCTCCGGCCGCGGAGACCTCCTGGGATCGGACCACGGACAGGATCCGTGTCGCCGCCCCGGGGTCGAGCATGCCGGGGACCAGCTCGCCCAAGACCGTTCGGGGCGCGCGGCTGAGCGGACTCACTTCTGCTCAGTCTTCAGGAACGGTTGGGAGCGGGTCCTCGCCCGCAGGTGGGACAGGTGGGTGGGCAGCCGGCCCGGCGGCGCGGCTGCCCCCAGCTTCAGCCAGCGGCTGTTAGAACGCCGCCTCGTCCAGTTCCATCAGGTCCAGGTCGACGGTCTCGGAGATCTTGCGGGCCAGGGTGACGCCCGGGAGGACGTTGGCGGCGAAGAACTTCGCGGCCGCGATCTTGCCGGTGTAGAACGCCTTGTCCTTGGCGGAGGCGTTCGGCAGCTTCTCGGCGGCGACCGCGGCACCCTTGAGCAGCAGGTAGCCGACGATGACGTCACCGGAGGCCAGCAGCAGACGCGTGGTGTTCAGGCCCACTTTGTAGATGTTCTTGACGTCCTGCTCGGTGGCGGCGAGGTCGGTCAGCATCAGGCCGACGATGGCCTCCAGCTCGACCGCGGCCTTGGCGAGGTGCTCACGGGCACCGGCCAGCTGCTCGCCGCCCTCACCGAGCGCCAGGAACTTCTTGATCTCCTCGGCGAGGGAGTTCAGTGCGGCTCCCTGGTTGCGGACGATCTTCCGGAAGAAGAAGTCCTGGCCCTGGATCGCCGTGGTGCCCTCGTACAGGGTGTCGATCTTGGCGTCGCGGATGTACTGCTCGATCGGGTACTCCTGCAGGAAGCCGGAGCCGCCGAAGGTCTGCAGCGACTGGGCGAGCTGCTCGTAGCCCTTCTCGGAGCCGTAGCCCTTGACGATGGGCAGGAGCAGGTCGTTCAGCGCGTGCAGGGCCGAGACGTCCTCGCCCGCCGCCTCCTTGACCGCGATCTCGTCCTGGATGGACGCGGTGTAGAGGACGAGCGCGCGCATGCCCTCCGCGTACGCCTTCTGCGTCATCAGCGAGCGGCGGACGTCGGGGTGGTGCGTGATGGTGACCTTGGGCGCGGTCTTGTCCATGAATTTGGCGAGATCGGGACCCTGGACGCGCTCCTTGGCGTACTCCAGCGCGTTCAGGTAACCGGTCGACAGCGTCGAGATCGCCTTCGTACCGACCATCATCCGGGCGAACTCGATGATCCGGAACATCTGGCGGATGCCGTCGTGCTTGTCTCCGATCAGCCAGCCCTTGGCCGGGTGGCGGTCGCCGAAGGTCATCTCGCAGGTGTTGGAGGCCTTCAGGCCCATCTTGTGCTCGACGTTGGTGGCGTAGACGCCGTTGCGCTCGCCCAGCTCGCCGGTCTCGAAGTCGAAGAGGTACTTCGGGACGAGGAAGAGGGACAGGCCCTTGGTGCCGGGGCCGTGGCCTTCGGGGCGGGCGAGGACGTAGTGGAGGATGTTCTCCTCCATGTCGTGCTCACCGGAGGTGATGAACCGCTTCACGCCCTCGATGTGCCAGGAGCCGTCCTCCTGCTGCACCGCCTTCGTACGGCCGGCACCCACATCCGAACCCGCGTCGGGCTCGGTGAGGACCATGGTCGAACCCCAGGTCCGCTCGACCGCGATCTGGGCGATCTTCTTCTGTACGTCGTTGCCCTCGTCGTAGAGGATCCCGGCGAACGCCGGGCCGGAGGAGTACATCCACACGGCCGGGTTGGCGCCGAGGATCAGCTCCGCGAACGACCAGATCAGGGAGGCGGGAGCGGTCGTACCGCCGATGCCCTCGGGCAGGCCGAGGCGCCAGTACTCCGACTCCATGAACGCTTTGTAGCTCTTCTTGAAGGAGGCCGGGACCGGAGCGGTGTTCGTCTCCGGGTCGAAGACCGGCGGGTTGCGGTCGGCGTCCGTGAAGGACTCCGCCAGCTCGTTCTCGGCGAGGCGGGTCAGCTCCTCCAGGATGCTCTTGGCCGTGTCCGTGTCCATCTCCGCGAACGGACCGGTGCCGTACAGCTTGTCGCGCCCGAGGACCTCGAAGAGGTTGAACTCGATGTCGCGGAGGTTCGACTTGTAGTGCCCCATGGCGATGGCTCCGTAGAGAGATCGGCGAGGCACTGGATCCTCGCGCTAGTTCACATACCAACAAGTAGCTTCGATGTCGATGATGCTACCCATCGGTAATAAGAAGCAACCCCGATCGGGTCATCTGTGACTCGTTACGCTTTGCCGCATGTACGGCTACGACCAGAGCGCTGGCACTCAGCAGCAGTACGCCCCGCCACCGCAGCAGCAGATGCCGGGCCAGCAGATGCCCGGCGGCCCGATGGGCGGCGGGTACGGGCAGCAGCCACCGCTGTACCCCGAGCCGTCACCGCCCTCGCTCGCGGACGCGGTGCGCGCCTTCACCACCGGTCAGATGGCCGCCGAGGACTTCCAGCAGGTCTTCGCGACGTCGAAGGTGTACTGCCCGCGCGGCGACAATCCCGGGTTCCTGGCCCTGCACAACACCCAGCAGCCGGTGATCCCGATGTTCACCTCGCTCAAGGAGCTCCGCCGCTACGCCGGCAAGGAGTCCAAGTACTTCGTCATCACCGGCGCTGAGGTGATCGACCTGCTGCCGACCGGCTATGGCTTCGTCCTCGACATGGAGGGCGAGCACCGCATGGTCTTCGACGCGAAGGCCGTGGAACAGATGGTGGAGTTCGCGATGCGGCGGATGTACGGGTAGCTCCGCTGGTTGGGCCGGGTCCGGATTCGGCCCGGTGGGCTGCGGTTTGCTGCGGGGTGCGGGTTGTGTGTGGGGCTCGCGCAGTTCCCCGCGCCCCTTTGCTTGGCTGCCGTGGGCCCTCACGGCTTTACTGAACTGTTTCTTCCGTTCATTGGGTGGCCTACTGTGCCCCGGTGACCGAGATCGACACCTCGCCGCTGGTCCTGTATGGCCGGCGGCGTTCTGTTGCCCGACTGAAGGCCGGCGTGCTGTTGCTGGACCAGGGGCGGATCCGTCGCCGTATCCCCGTCTCGGCGATCGAACGGGTGGACGTGGGCGGCCCTCGGGCGTGTGAACTGACGGTCGTCCTGACCGCCGGGACCCCGCCCGCCGTGACGTATGTTCTGCGGGCACGCAGCGCCCCGATGGTCCGGGAGTTCGCGGCGGCCGTGAGCCGGGCGCTGCCCGTGCGGGATGCCGAGGAGCCGCGTCACGACGGGGCGGGGCTGGTGTCGGAGGAGGTGGTCAAGCGGTGGTCGCCGAGTCCGGCGCACTGGGTGGCGACGGGCCTGCTGATCGTCTATCTGTTGGTGCCACTCATTCTCTGGGTCGCCGGAAGGACGACACCCTTCGTCCTGTGGCTGCTGGGCCCCTGGGTGGCCCTGCTCGGACTGGGGAGCGTGATGGGTGGCTGGGAGGCGAAGGAGAAGGCCGCCGCGCTGCGCACCCGGGGGATCACGGTGGAGGGACGACTGGAGTACTCGTACGAGGAACGCTCCGGGGAGGACACCGTCAAGAAGTACGTCTACTCCTTCGCCGACACGAGCGGTGAGGTCCATCAGCGCCATGGCACGCAGGGCGGCGGTGCCGAGCGGGTCGAGATCGTCTACGACCCCGCGGACCCGAAGGAGAACAACAAGGTCGGACGCGGTACGGCGGTGCGGCTGGCAGGGGCATGGCTGCTCGTCCTGCTCGTCGGGGTCCCGGCGGTGGTGGCCGGGGCGGCGTTCATGGTCGTGGGCGTGGTGGCCCTGTGCCCCTGGGCCGGGGCGGAATGAGGCCCACGGCGGAAAGCGGAATGAAGCCCCATGGCGAAGACGGGAATGCGACGCGGGTCGTGCGCTGTTGAGGCTGGCGGAAAGTTCAACAATCAACTAAAGTGAGCGTACGACGAGGAGGTACCGACATGCCCGCAGTGACCGTCGAGAACCCGCTGGCCCTGCCCCGAGTGGTGGCGCCGGCCGACGCGGTGGCCCGTCCCGTGCTCGGTGTGACAACCGCGCCCAGTGGCTTCGAGGGTGAGGGTTTCCCGGTTCGCCGCGCGTTCGCCGGGATCCACTACCGCCACCTGGACCCGTTCATCATGATGGACCAGATGGGTGAGGTGGAGTACGCGCCGGGAGAGCCGAAGGGCACGCCCTGGCACCCCCACCGCGGCTTCGAGACCGTGACCTACATCATCGACGGGATCTTCGACCACCAGGACAGCCAGGGCGGTGGCGGGACCATCACCAACGGCGACACCCAGTGGATGACGGCCGGTTCCGGCCTGCTCCACATCGAGGCGCCGCCGGAGTCCCTCGTCATGTCCGGCGGGCTCTTCCACGGCATCCAGCTCTGGGTGAACCTCCCGGCCAAGGACAAGATGATGGCCCCCAGGTACCAGGACATCCGCGGCGGCCAGGTCCAGCTCCTCACCACCCCCGACGGCGGCGCGCTCCTCCGCGTCATCGCCGGTGAGCTGGACGGCCACCAGGGGCCGGGCATCACCCACACGCCGATCACCCTGCTCCACGCGACCGTGACGCCGGGCGCGGAGATCACGCTGCCGTGGCGCGAGGACTTCAACGCCCTCGCGTACGTCCTCGCCGGGCGCGGCACTGTCGGTGCGGACCGGCGGCCGATCCACATGGGACAGACGGCGGTCTTCGGCGCGGGCTCCTCGATCACCTTCCGCGCGGACGAGAAGCAGGACTCCAACGCGCCCGACCTGGAGATCGTGCTGCTGGGCGGAGAGCCGATCCGTGAGCCCATGGCCCACTACGGGCCGTTCGTCATGAACACCCGCGAGGAGCTGCAGCAGGCGTTCGAGGACTTCCAGAAGGGCCGGCTCGGGACGATCCCGGCGGTCCACGGGATGGCCGAGGGCGGTATCTGAGCCTGAGCGAGCCGAGGCTCCTGCCGGACCATGGGCGGGGGCCTCTTCGCTTCCGGCGGGTGCTTGAGTCCGGTACGGTGCGACGAGGCCCGAAGCCGCAACTTGGATTTGCGACTTCGGGCCTGTCTTACGAGGGCTGCACTGCGAGGTAGTGCGGGGTTCTACGGGTTACGGCAGCACGTACACCGGTGCCCCGTCCTCGGTGCAGCCCCTCTGCCGTACGCATCCCCGCTTCAGCAGCATCCGCAGGCAGTCGTTGACGCGCTCCTGCGACAGCCCCGTACGAGTGGAGATCTCCTCCAGGCGATAGCGGGCCTCACCGCGCACCAGCGCCGGGGCGAGACAGGCCGCGACCGCGTGGACATCCTCGGTGACGACCAGGTTCTTCGCCTTCCAGGTGGCGAGCAGGTCCTGGGGGGTGAGTTCCGGTTCTGGTTCCGGGGTCGAGTGGGAGCGGTTGGGGCGTCTGAGGGACTCGGCGATGTCCTGGAGGGCGTCGGCGATCCTGCTCTGGCTCTGGTTGAGCTGCTGCAGCAGATGGTTGCGGTCCTCCGTGAAGGCCGCGAGCATCTCGTCCGCCTCCAGGTTGCGTTGTTCGAGTCGCACGATCGCGTCGGCGACTTATTGGGGCATGACGTAGGCCGGGGGGCCGACGGCGGGGGTTTGGACGGGGGAGGGTTCGAGGGCGTAGGAGCCGTCGCGCTGGATGGTGGTGATGACGTCGGAGACCCACGCCTTGAAGGGTGCGCATTCCGGCTTGGTGCACCCGTTGACGAGCGCGACGAGGCCGCGCAGGTTCACCATCTTCATTGACTTTTGCAGCCTGTGATCTGCAAGTTTGCGTGAGGTGTCTACTGTATAGACGCCTTGTGCAATCTCACTCAGAGGCTTCGTGCAATCTGGCGCAACGTGCCAGCCGAGAGCCTGACGCGTGTTTGCGTAGCCGAGATTCGAGGCCACGTCGGCCGCCACGAACCAGTGCTCCCCGTCCGGGGTCGTAAGCCTCCGCATGCGCGCCCCGTGGCCGCGAACACGAAGTCGTTGATGTCGATGGCGTCCGGTCGCCGTGCCGCCGATTCGTCGGGCGGCGTGTTGTTCTGCTCGTACATCGAGCATCACCTCCGCCTCGGACGCTAGGCAGAGGGCGGAACAACTCGCGGGCATAGCAAGGATGTTCACCCTATAGTGGACAGCGGTATCGATTCTGTGACAAAGGGGGAGAGGGGCAGGTCCCCTCCGCCTGCCCCTCTCCCCCTTTGTCGCTCGGCCGAACGTCAAAGCCTGCTGTTGTCGCCCTTGTTGACGATGGTGGCCTTCTCGCAGTTCTTCCAGGTGAGTTTGTTGGGGCCCGCTCCGTGTCGCGCCACTCGCTGAACATGGCGTACGTGCCCGACTTGGTGAAGGTGTTGCCGCTCACCGTGTTGTCGCTGCTGCGGTCCCGGATGCGTACGGGGTCGCCGGAGACGCCCCGGGTACTTCGCGGCCACGTCCGGCGCCGACCAGCTCGGCTCGGCCAGGGCACCCAGGATCAGCGCGCTGCCGACCGCGGTGGTGACGAAGGCCTTCGGTACGGAACGGGTACGCGGGGCGTGCGTACGCATGGGGCAACTCCTCATCAGGTTGGTCGGGTGGGTGGGGTGCGGCCGGGCCTCCCCCGTGGGGCCGGCCGTCGCGACAGCAACCGAGCCTGGGCCGTGGGATCTTGTCCGGCAATGGCTTTCCGTGTCCGGGACAGACGGGCCGCTGTCCGGGCTGGTCGGCGGCTGGTCGGCGGCTGGTCGGCGGGCTGGTCGGCGGCTTGTCCGGGCGGTACGGGCGGTGCGGCTGGGGGCGCCCGACGTGGCCGGGACGAGGGTTGTCGGCCGCGACGGCCGGGATCACAATGACCGCATGGCGATCACGGGGGACGGCGAGAACGCCGACAACAGTCACAACAGCGACAACAGCGAACGCAGTGGAAACACCGGGGGGTTAGAACCGGGCGGCGCACGCACCGCAGCGGAGTACGTCGTCCTGTTGCGGCGGCTCAAGGAGCACAGCGGGTTCACCTTCCGGCAGTTGGAGCAGAAGGCCGCCGAGCGGGGTGACGTCCTGGCCCGCAGCACCCTCGCGGACGTACTGCGACGCGACGCGCTGCCCCGCGCGGAAGTCGTCGCCGCGCTCGTCCGGGCGTGCGGGGCCGGGAGGGACGAGTCCGCGTGGCTGGCGGCCAGGGAGCGGATCGCGTCCATGGGTGGGGCCGAGGGCGAGTCTTCGGATTCACCTGATTCACCTGATTCACCGGATTCTCCGGACTCCCCCGTGTCGTCCTCCGGCAGCTCCGACGCCTCCGGCAGCCGTATCCGTACCGCCTCCCTCGCCACCGTGGCCTCGCTCGGGACGGTCGCTCTGCTCGTCATCGGCGCGGTGGTGCTGTTGCCGCAGGACGGGGAGGCGCCGGCCACCGAGGGTGCGGGCGGCCAGGCGTCGGAGACGTCCACCCCGGTAGGACCCGGCCCCGCCCCCGGACTGTCCCGCATTCGCCCGGTGCGCGCCCCCGAACTGTGCCTGACCGAGGGGGAGGCGCGCGTCGAGAGCGGTGCGTCCAAGGTCGTGGCGGTACAGCGGCCGTGCAGCGAGGCCGTACCGCCGAAGACGTATCTGCTGAAGGCGGACGACGGGCTGTACCGCATCCAGTGGGACCACCCGGACCCGGCCAAGGGGAAGGGCTGCCTCACCCTCCTGACCGACGGGGAGTTCCGGCAGATGCTCGAACCTTGGAGCGACTGCCAGATCGGGGGATCTTCCCAACTCTTCCGTATCGAGCGGGCCGAGGGCACCGACGACGGCTGGCGACTGCGCCCCGAGCAGTCCGGCGACATGTGCGTCGGCATCCGCGGGAACGCCGACGAGGCGAACGCGGTGGCCGTGGCGGAGAACTGCGCGGAGAAGGGGACGGAGAAGGGGACGGATACGGTCGCCCCCGCGCAGGTGTTCCTCATCGGGCGAGGGTGACGGTCGGGCCATGGGCGCTGGAGGCGCGCAACTGCTCGCCGAGCTCGTGCGGCGCCAGATCCCCCTGGATGACCAACACCCTAGATGACCAATGCCCCGTCCGACCCGCCCGCCGGTGCCGCCTCCTGCAGCTCGAACCAGATGCTCTTGCCGTCGCCGCGCGGATCCACCCCCCAGGCGTCCGCGAGCATGTCCATGAGGACCAGGCCGCGGCCGGAAGAGGCCAGTTCGCCGGGGTGGCGCTTGTGCGGGAGGTCGTCGCTGGTGTCGGTCACCTCGATACGCATCCGGCGCTTGCCCCCTTCCCCGGTCATCTCGGCGACGAGCAGCGCGTCGGCGTCGGTGTGGACGAGGACGTTGGTGAGCATCTCGGAGACGAGGAGGACCGCGGAGTGGACCTGGTCGTCGCAGGTCCAGTCGTGCAGGAGCTCGCGGACCTGCTGGCGGGCCCCGGCGATGCGCTCGGGCTCGGCCTGGGCGACGGTCAGGGCGGTACGCCGTACGGGAGGCCGTACGACCGTGGTGTCGCCGCACCCGCAGCCCTCGCCCGCCCGGCACAGCAGCAGCATCGCGATGTCGTCCTCGCGCCGGTCGGCGAGCGGGCCGGGGGTGTGGTGCGAGGAGGGACCGTGCACGGCCTGGACCAGCACATCGGCCAGCGCCTCCAGCCGCCCCGGTTCCAGAAGGCCCGGCAACGGCTTCAGCCCACCGGACCTCATGCCACCGGATCCCAGGTCGTCGGATCCCAGGTCGTTGGAGCTCAGGCCGTCGGATCCCATGCCATCGGACCCCAGCCCGTCGCCCACGTTGCCGTTCGCGTCGTCGTTTGCGCTGCCGTCCCCGTCCTCCGCACTCGCGTCGAACCCCTCCAGGATTGTCCGGACGCGGCGCCAGCCCGTGTCGAGGTCGTGGCCGCCGGTCTCGATGAGGCCGTCGGTGCACAGGAGCATGGTCTCGCCGGGTTCCAGCACGAGCCGGGTGGTGGGGTAGTCGGCGTCGGGGTCGATGCCCAGCGGCAGGCCGCCCGCGGTCGTCCGGATCAGCACGGTGCCGTCGGCCATGCGGATCGCCGGGTCGAGGTGCCCGGCGCGGGCGATGTCCAGTACGCCGGTCACCGGGTCGACCTCGACGTACAGGCAGGTCGCGAAGCGCAGGTCGGTGAAGTCGGCGGCGGAGTCGTTGGTGACCCCGTGCAGGAAGCGCGAGGCGCGGGAGAGGACGGCGTCGGGGCGGTGGCCCTCGGAGGCGTAGGCGCGCAGGGCGATGCGGAGCTGGCCCATGAGCCCGGCGGCGCGTACGTCGTGGCCCTGGACGTCGCCGATGACCAGGGCGAAGCGGCCGCTCGGCAGGGCGATCATGTCGTACCAGTCGCCGCCGACCTGGAGTCCGCCGCCGGTGGGGACGTACCGCGCGGCGACGTTCATGCCGGGAATCTCGGGGCCGAGCGTGGGCAGCATCGTGCGCTGGAGTCCGTCGGTCAGCTCGCGTTCGGTCTCGGCGGCGCCCGCGCGGGACAGGGCCTGGGCGAGCATACGGGCGACGGTGGTCAGGACCGAGCGCTCGTCGGGCGTGAAGGTGACCGGATAGGTGAAGCCCGCCATCCACGCGCCCATGGTGCGGCCGGCGACGATCAGCGGCAGGAACGCCCAGGACTGGCGGCCGAACTGTTCGGCCAGCGGCCAGGAGGTGGGATAGCGGGCCTTGTACTCCTCGGGGGAGGAGAGGTAGACGGCGCGGCCGGTGCGGACCACCTCGGCAGCCGGGTAGTCCGTCTCCAAGGGCATGTGGAAGGCAGCCTCGTCGCCCTTCTTGTGCCCGTGGTGGCCTATGACGGTGAGGCGGTCGGCCTCCACCCCGAACACGGCGAGCCCGTCCGGGGAGATGCCCGGCATCGCCAGGCCCGCCGCTACCCGCAGCACTTCGTCCGTGGACCGCGCCTCGGCCAGCGCGCGCCCCGCGTCCAGCAGGAACGCCTCGCGTGAGCGCCGCCAGTCGCCGGTGACGGCGGGGGCGCGGGAGGCGGTCTTCGGCGAGGGCTCGGTGACCTCCTGGATGGTGCCGATCATCTCGACGGAGTCCCGGACCGGGTCGAACCTCGACTTGGATCGGCTGCGGAGCGTTCGGATCACCCGGCCCCGCTCGTCCATGACGCGGATCCGGACCTCGGCGATGGTGTCCTCGGCGCCCGCGAGCTGGACGACGGAGACGATCTCGTTCCAGTCGACGGGGTGGAGCCTCGCCCGGGCGTAGGCCTGGCTCAGCGTCGTCGGCTCCCCGGGCAGCCCCAGTAACCGGGCGGCTTCGGCGTCCACGGTGACGGCACCGGCAGCGCTGTCCCAGGTCCACAGCCCAGTCGCGAGGGCGGACAGGACGTCCTCCACGGTGGGTGGGGGCTCACCAGTGCGCATTGACCCACTCTAAGAACAGCTGATCGGACGGTGCCACCGAAGCGTAGTCGCTCCGCTGGGGGCGAGGTGGGGTTTTTGGGCGGTTGAGGGCTGTTGAGAATCCGCGGGTGCGTGGGGGTTCGTCGTGCCCACGCGGCGGAGCCGCACATCGATACAGCCCCGTGCCCCTTACGGGGCGCCCCGAGCGAGCCGGTCCCGGCCGGTACCCTGGTTTTGTTTCACGTGAAACACAGCCCGGAATCCCCGATCAGCGAAGACTGGATGAACGACGATGCATCGGTACAGGTCCCACACCTGCGGCGAGCTCCGCGCCTCTGACGTCGGCACCGACGTCCGGCTGAGCGGCTGGCTGCACAATCGGCGCGACCTGGGCGGCATCCTCTTCATCGATCTGCGCGACCACTACGGCATCACGCAGCTCGTCGCCCGTCCGGGCACCCCGGCGTACGAAGCGCTGGACAAGATCTCCAAGGAGTCGACCGTCCGCGTGGACGGCAAGGTCGTTTCACGTGGAACCGAGAACGTGAACCCCGAGCTGCCCACCGGCGAGGTCGAGGTCGAGGTCGGAGAGGTCGAGCTGCTCGGCGCGGCCGCCCCGCTCCCCTTCACCATCAACGCCGAGGACGGGGTCAACGAGGAGCGGCGCCTGGAGTACCGCTTCCTGGACCTGCGCCGCGAGCGCATGCACCGCAACATCATGCTGCGTACGGCGGTGATCTCCGCGATCCGTCACAAGATGACGGCGCTGGGCTTCAACGAGATGGCGACCCCGATCCTGTCCGCCACCTCGCCCGAGGGCGCCCGCGACTTCGTGGTCCCCTCCCGTCTCAACCCGGGCAAGTTCTACGCGCTCCCACAGGCCCCGCAGCAGTTCAAGCAGCTGCTGATGATCTCGGGCTTCGACCGGTACTTCCAGATCGCGCCCTGCTTCCGTGACGAGGACGCGCGCGCGGACCGCTCGCCGGGCGAGTTCTACCAGCTCGACGTCGAGATGAGCTTCGTGGAGCAGGAGGACGTCTTCCAGCCCATCGAGAAGCTCATGACCGAGCTGTTCGAGGAGTTCGGCAACGGCCGTCACGTCACCTCCCCCTTCCCGCGCATCCCGTTCCGCGAGGCGATGCTCAAGTACGGCTCCGACAAGCCGGACCTGCGCGCCCAGCTGGAGCTGGTGGACATCACCGACATCTTCGAGGGCTCGGAGTTCAAGGCCTTCGCGGGTAAGCACGTACGCGCGCTGCCGGTGCCGGACGTCTCCGCCCAGCCCCGTAAGTTCTTCGACCAGCTCGGCGAGTACGCGATCGAGCAGGGCGCGAAGGGCCTGGCCTGGGTGCGCGTCGCCGAGGACGGTTCGCTGTCCGGTCCGATCGCGAAGTTCCTCACCGAGGAGAACGTCGCCGAGCTGACCAAGAGGCTGTCGCTGGCCGCCGGGCACGCGGTGTTCTTCGGCGCGGGCGAGTTCGAGGAAGTCTCGAAGATCATGGGCGCGGTCCGCGTCGAGGCCGCCAAGCGGGCCGGCCACTTCGAGGAGGGCGTCTTCCGCTTCTGCTGGATCGTCGACTTCCCGATGTACGAGAAGGACGAGGACACCGGCAAGATCGACTTCTCGCACAACCCCTTCTCCATGCCGCAGGGCGGCCTTGAGGCCCTGCAGACCCAGGACCCGCTGGACATCCTCGGCTGGCAGTACGACATCGTCTGCAACGGCGTCGAGCTCTCCTCCGGCGCGATCCGGAACCACGAGCCCGACATCATGCTCAAGGCCTTCGAGATCGCGGGCTACGACCGGGACACCGTCGAGGAGCAGTTCGCGGGCATGCTGCGCGCGTTCCGCTTCGGCGCCCCGCCGCACGGCGGCATCGCACCCGGCGTCGACCGCATCGTCATGCTCCTCGCGGACGAGCCCAACATCCGCGAGACCATCGCCTTCCCGCTCAACGGCAACGCCCAGGACCTGATGATGGGCGCGCCGACGGAGCTGGAGGAGGCGCGGCTGCGCGAGCTGCATCTCTCGGTGCGGAAGCCGCAGCCGAAGTAGCCCGCAGCCGAAGTAGCCCGTAGCTGAAGTAAGGCAAGTCTTTCCGCTTGCCTTTCGTAAAGGGACCTGAAATCGCGCCCGTCGATTTCAGGTCCCTTTCCTGTGCGCGGGGGGAAAGGGTCCCTTTTCTCAGCTGACGAGGACACGATCTACGACCAGAGCGGCACCCAGGGCGGTCTGCTCAAGCCGAATTACCAGAAGAACGACATCGCCAAGGGCGTCATCGGCTCCATCACGGTGGGCCTCGACCCCGAGGCCACCAGCCGGGTTGGGGCAGCGAGCGGGTTGAGGGACAGCTCAACCGAATTCCGGTTCCGATTCCGGTTCGGGTGGGCCCGGAACTGGGGTACTTCGGCCCACGTCTTACAGATCATGACCGCCTTCCCCTCCACCCCCACACCCACCCCCACGACCCTCGGCGAAGAAGTCCTCCTCCTCTCCCTCGACGACACCACGGGAGAGACTCAGCTGCCCCTGCGGACGACGTACGCGATCGCCGCGGCGACCCTGCTGGAACGGGCCCTGTCCGGCGACGCGGCGGAGGCGGCGCTCCCGGACGATGCCGAGAAGTGGATCTTCGAGCATCGCAACAAGGAGTACGAGACCGCGCTCCAGGGCCTCGTGGCCAAGGGCCTGATCCGTAAGGAGAAGCGCCGGGTCCTCCTGGTCTTCCGTACGACCAGGTACCCGGAGTCGGACGGAAGCGTGGAGTCGGCCCTGCGACGCCGCTTGGCCGAGGTGGTCCTGGAGGGAGCCGACCCGGACCCCCGTACCGCCGCCCTGATCACCCTCCTCCACCACGGCGAACTCCAGGCCCTCGTCTTCCCCGAGGCGGACACCGACGGCTCGCCGGCCAAACAGCGCATGGCCGAGATCGCCGAACACCACTGGGCGGACCCCGCCCTCCGCCGCATGGCCGATACCGCGGCCGCGACGGCGGCGGCCCTCACGGCGGCGACGATGGTGACGACGGTGGTGGTGATCACGACGGTGACGTGAGCGGTTGGACGGCGACCGAGAGAGCGTCAGACGGTTCAGACCGTGATGACGAGCTTGCCCCGGGGGTGGCCGTCGCGCAGATGGCGGAGGGCCTCGGGTGCCTCGCCGAGGGGGTACGCGCGGTCGATGGCCGGGGTGATCCTGCCCTGCTCAGCGAGGTCTTTCAGGGCCAGGAGGTCCTCTTGGCGGCTGAGGGAGACGAGGTTGCGGAGGTTCTGCGTGGTGAACGGCGAGAGCAGGACGGCCCGGAGACCACGGCTCATGCCGCCGAGGAAGCCGCTGCCGCCCTCGCCGCCGACGATGACGAGAGTGCCGCGTGGCGTGAGGACGCGACGGAGTACCGGCAGTGGCCGGAGCCCCGCGTTGTCGACGATGATGTCGTAGCGGTGCGGGCTGTCGGTGATGTCCTCGCGCGTGTAGTCGATGACATGGGTGGCGCCGAGTGAGCGGACGAGGTCCGCGCCGGCCGGACCGCAGACGCCGGTGACCTCCGCGCCGTACATCGTGGCGAGCTGGACGGCGTACGTTCCCACGCCGCCGGACGCGCCGATGACGAGGACCCGTTGGCCGGGCTGTGGGCGGGACCTGCCGCTGAGGGCCTGGAGGGCGGTCATGCCGGAGACGGGGAGGGCGGCCGCCTGTTCGAACGTGAGGTTGGCGGGCTTGAGCGCGATCTTGTCGGCCTTGGCGCACGCGTACTCGGCGAAGGACCCCTCGCAGTTGCCGAACACCTCGTCCCCCACCTTGAACCGGGTCACCTTCGCCCCGACCGCCTCGACCCGCCCGGCCCCGTCCCACCCCCGTACGGGATTCCTGGGCTTACGGAGTCCGAGGGCGACCCGGGCCACATACGGCTTGCCCGTCATCAGATGCCACACCTCGGGGCCGCAACCGGCGGCCCGCACCTCGACCAGCACCTCGTCGTCGCCGGGTACGGGGCGCTCGATGTCCCGCAGCTCCAGGAGATCCGCCGACCCGTACGCATCCTGAACGATCGCCTTCATGGCCGTAGCTCCCCTTTGCGGTCCCCGCCATCGAATGTCCCGGTTGTGTCGAGCACCCCCGTTGCTCCGAGCATCCCGACGGCTCGAACGGCTGACCAGATTCCTGAGGGCGGTTTCGGGGGCGGGCGGGATGAGGTTTCCTACGGCGGACGGCGGACGGCGGACGGTTAACCCCACCTGCTGCCGCCCGGGGATGTGCCCCGCACTTCCTTGCGAACCTCAGGACTGCCAGGCGGAGACAACGTCCCCGGCACCCCACACGAGTTCAACCGCATCGTCACGCCCCATGGGCCCCACGGTCCCGGAGAGGGACACCACAGCCAGCCGCCCAGCGACGTCCGAGGCGAAACCGGGAACCTGCGCGGCACCCCTCCGCAGCGCGGCCAGGTCGTGCTGGTCGAACGGAGAGGCGAGCCACTTCACGGAGCCGGCGAAGAAAAGGCGGCTCGCGACGGGTGCGCGATCGGCACCGATCAGATCGATTTCTGGGGAGAACTGTCGGTTCCACCACCCGCCCACGACCTCGGTGTCCGGCCACGGGAGCCCCCCGGCCGCGGCGGCCAGTTCCAGTGCCTCCCGGATCAGCGGCTCGACGGCCCGCCCACGCCAGGCGGCCCAACGCCGCTGAACGAGCCGGTACGCGGCCTCGGGTCGGCCGCGCCGCGACAGTTCCTGCGCGGAGCGCATGGCGGCGAGGTAGAGGCGCAGGTTGCTGTCGGCGACGCGGTAGAGGGCGGGCTTGCCGGGACTGGTGGACAGTGGTGTGTCGCAGGCGAGGACGCGCTTCTCCTCCGTGAGCCTGCGCAGAAGAGGGGACAGTATCCCGGACGGCAGGGCCCCGCTCTGGCTTCCCGCCGTCGCCCCGATGTTGGCGTGTGTACGGTCGCCGCTGCCCACCGCCTCCAGCACCCGCCGGGACTGGTCGGGCGCGGGGAACTCAGCCAAGAGGGCCGCCTCCGGAACGCCGAAGAGCGGCGAGGCGGGGTCCGCGCACTCGGCCTCGATGAAGTCGAGCGCGGGTGTGCCGTGCGGCCAAGCGCGCAGAATTCCCGGCAGTCCCCCTGAAACGAGGTGCGCGTCCATGGCGTCCGCGGCCTCCAACCCCAGCGCGTCCCCCGTCTCTGCCGGGTTGAGCGGACCGAGGACCAGGCTGTCCGCCCGTCCGTAGAACGGCCGGTCGTATGCCGTGAACCGCTCCATCATGTGCAGATCACTGCCGAGCAGGAGGAGAAGCACGGGCCGATTGGCCAGCAGCCGGTCCCAGGCGGTCTGGAGCGCTCCATCGAAGACGGGATCCTGCTCGGCGAGCCAGGGCAGTTCATCGATGACGACGATGCTCGGGGAGTCGGCGGGGAGAACGGCGGCGAGTGCGCGAAGGGTGTCAGGCCAGTTGGTCGGGGCGCTCTTCGGTACGAGTTCGGGATCGGTTGGGAGGGACGACTCCCTCAGCTCGGCCATGAAGTCGGCGATCCCTTCCAGAGGGGAGGCACCCTTGGTCGCGGTGAAGAAGACGTACGGCCGCCCCACCTGATCACAGAACTCCTGCACAAGCCGCGACTTCCCGACCTGCCGTCGCCCCCTTATGGCGACGGCGACCCCGGCGCCGTCGGTGGTGACGCGGTCGAGGCGTTTGCGGAGGAGAGCCAGCTCGGTCTGACGGCCTACGAAGGGGGTGGGCATGGGGCCTCCTGAGGCGCCGAAATCGAGGGTAGATTAATTCTACGTAGATTGGTTCTACCTAACTTGTTGATCTGGACGCTTCGGGGAACCGGTCGAACAGTTCCTCGGCGCTGGTGACCGTGAGGGCCTCGTCCACCCAGTGCAGCAGGGTGACGGGGTCATGGCACGAGCTGATGCGCTCTCGCGTGGAGGCCAGGGTGGGGATGCCTCGCGGAACTGGAACACCATGCCCAGTCCATCCAGGTGATCGGAACCTCGCACGTTCCTGGGCTGTTGCAGACCGAGGACTACGCGCGGGCGGTGTTCTCGTACTGGGTTCCGGAGTTAGTGACGGGCGACGTGGAGCCGAGGGTCGAGCATCGCATGCGGCGCAAGGCGGTCCTTGAGCGGTGCCCGTACGAGGTGGTGCTGCACGAGCCTGTGCTTCGTACGCGAGTCGCCGATCGCAGAGTCGCGCGGGCCCAACTTGACCAGATCATCCGGGAGTCGGAGCGCCCGAGCGTCACCGTACGAGTGGTCCCCTTCGACACGGATGGCTTCGGCGGAGCCAGTTCCGCGCTGTTGTACGTGGGTGGGGCAGTGCCCGCGCTGGACACCGTGCAACGGGACACGCCGTACGGCACCGCGTTCCTGGACGACGCCATGGAGCTCCGGAACATGCGAACGCTCTTTCGTAAGGTGGAATCGGCGGCACTCGACCCCGTGAGGTCCCGTGACTTCATCCACCGTTTGTCGAAGGAGCTGTGACCGTGATCCAGTGGCAGAAGTCCTCCTTCTCGGGCGGCGCCAACGGAAATGAGTGCGTTCAACTCGCTCGGAATGATGGGGAGTTGGTCGTGCGTGAGAGCGATGAACCGACTCGAATACTTCGCGTCGCCCCCGGCGGTCTCGCCGCGCTCCTCCGGCGGATTCAGGCGGAGCGCAGCTGACCGTGAGCCACGACGACGAGTTCGGCCGTGCCCTGGAAACCGTGCTGCGTGACCTTCGTGCCCAGTGCGCCGTACGGCCGGCCATCCGTGAACCCGAGGACGACTATCCCGGAGTTCTGCTCTCCGGGTGGGGCGTCTACGCCGAGCCGGACGGGCGCCCGGCGGTCCTTCTCTCCGATGTGGCCGACCAGGTGCAGGGGTGGGCGGTGGAGGCGCTGTGGGAGGCGGGGCTGTCGGCGGTGTGGCCGCAGTGCCCGGAGCATCCGGATACGCATCCGTTGAGGGCGACTGTGGAGAAGAGTGCGGCGGTGTGGGTGTGTCCTCGGACGGGGGTCGCTGTTTCGAGGGTTGGGGAGTTGCTCAGTCGTGGGGGCGGGGAGTAGACGCATTGGTGTGGTCGTCCGGCGGGCAGGTGGATGAGGAAGTCCGTTGGGCTGCCCGGGCGACAGCGAGGTTGCTGCGGCTGGTCAGGGTGTCGGGGTGGGTGTGTCCGAGGACTTGTTCGCGCTGGGCGAGGGTCGTTTCGTAGAGGGGGATCGCGCGCTCCAGGTCTCCTGCATTCGCGTAGGCGTTTGCGAGGATGCCGCGGCTGGTCAGGGTGCTGGGGTGGGTGTGTCCCAGGGTTTGTTCGCGCTGGGCGAGGGTGGCCTCGTACAGGGGGATAGCGCGCTCGAGGTCTCCTGCAGTCTCGAAGGCGACAGCGAGGTTGCTGCGGCTGGTCAGGGTGTCGGGGTGGGTGTGTCCGAGTACTTGTTCGCGCTGGGCGAGGGTCGTTTCGTAGAGAGGGATCGCCTGCTCCAGGTCTCTCGCCTTCCAGTGGGCGTAGGCGAGGTTGTTGCGGCTGGTCAGGGTGCTGGGGTGGGTGTGTCCCAGGGTTTGTTCACGCTGGGCGAGGGTGGTCTCGTAGAGAGGGATCGCGCGCTCCAGGTCGCCCGCGTCGTCGTAGGCGGTCGCGAGGCCGTTGCGGCTGGTCAGGGTGCTGGGGTGGGTGTGTCCCAGGGTTTGTTCGCGCTGGGCGAGGGTGGTCTCGTGCAGGGGGATCGCCCGCTCCGGGTTCCCTGCCTCTTTGTAGGCATAGGCGAGTTGGTGACGGCTGGTGAGGGTGGCGGGGTGGGTGTCTCCGAGGGTCCGCTCGGCGTGAGCCAGGATGGCTTGGAGCAGGGAGACAGCGTGGACTGTCCGTCCCTGTCTGTGGAGGTAATCGGTGGCGGTCCTGTAGGCCATTATGGTTTCGGCTGCCGCCATGTGGTCGGGCGGTGAGCTCTCGGCGAGAGCCGTGATGTGTGGGAGCCACTGTTGCCACTGTTCGGCGGGAGCGGGCGAGCCGTCGTGGGAGGGCATGGCCTGGTGGATCAGGCGCTCGGCGTCGGCGCGGCCGGGCGGTGGGTTGCCGCGCGTACGCAGGACGGTCTGGACCAGGCGGTGGACGTTGAGGTTCTTCTGGTCGGTGAACGTGACCATGTTGTACGTGTGCAGCACCCCCAGCGCGGAGTTGAGGGCGATCGAGGTCGGGGCGAGCGGCGCCAGGTAGGTGCGGGGGATGTCATCGGGGGCCAACCACGCCATCACTGTCAGGAGGGTGACCGCCAAGGGGTTGCGGTCGGTGATGGCGGTGATCGTGTGATCCCAGATGCGGGCGATGGTCCGCTCCGGGTCGATGCCTTCCGTGACCTCGTCCAGGACCAGGCCCAGGGACTGGCGGTACGTGTCCAGATCGGTTCCGGTCTGGAAGGCGTAGGCACCCGCTTGTTCGAGAGCCAGTGGCAGGCAGCCGAGTGTGCGTGCCAACTCCCGGGCCGCGTCACGGTCGTGATCCGTGGCCGTACCGTCCGGGAACGCCACCAGCGTGCACAGCAGGTCCGTGGCCTTCTCCAGAGGAAGCAGACCCAGAGCCATCGTGGGCGCCAGCGCGTGCCAGCCGGTTGCCTTGCGGCTCGTCGCCAGGTGGTGGCCGCGGTGCAGGGTGCCCAGGTACGGGCGTAGGTGGGCCGGGTTCTCGATGTTGTCGAAGATGAGCAGCCAGTCGGAGTGTTCCTGCAACCACAGCATCGCCCAGGCCGCTCGCTCGTCCGGGCTCGCCGCCCCCGCCCAGTGCGGGCACAGCGACATGGCCAGCTCCGACAGACTCCTTACGATCGACTCCGCCGACTCGGCCGTCATCCACCACACCAGCGTGTACTCGCCGCGGTAGCGGTGCGCGTACTGCAACGCCAGTGTGCTCTTGCCGACGCCGCCCAGGCCGTGGATCGCGCGTACGGCAGCCTGCGTGACGGCTGCGGTGCCCTCGCCCGTCAACATTGCACGAAGCCCGGCGAGTTCGTCCTCCCGGCCAACGAAGACACCGGACGCCGACCCCGGCAAGTACCCCGCCTCCGGCGGCGCCTGAACCGTCCGCGCCCAGTGCACCGCATCGGGTGGCAGTATCACCACGCGCGTGTTGTCCCCGCTGATCGCCACGCCGATGGAGCCGCCGGCGGCCATCGAACGGTCGCCGGAGGCCCCGACCCCCGGAGGCTGCTCGCCGATCACTGCCGTGGTACGTCGTGGCCGTCGCCGGTGATGGCGATGCCGATGTTGCCGCCGGCGGCGATCGCGCGGGTGCCGGATGCCGTGACCGTGACGGTCCCCGTACTACCGGACGGCAGCAGGCTCGCCAGCTCGCGCCGCAGCTCCTCGTCCTCCCGCAGCGCCTTCTTGATCTGCACGCGCAGCGCTGCCGACGCGTCGTCGTCCTCCGGTTCCGCCGCCGCGTCGGCCACCGCCGACTCCAGGGCGGCGCGGCTCTGGTCGTCGCGGCGGTGCCAGACTGCCTGAAGCATGCGGCGGCCAATGTTCGCCGTGGCCTCCACCGCCGCGCTCTCCGCTCTCGTCAGCACGCCGGTGCCGTACGCGACGACCGCCGCCGTCAGATACGGGCCCGCCTGGCCCACCAGCTGACCGATCTCCGTGCTCATCCCGACCCCCAGCCCTCTCGCTGCCAACACAGCGTAGGGATACGCCACTTCCCGTACACCGAAACGCCGGATGCGGGGACCCCGGTTCTCCACGGTTCCATCGGCTCCGCCGTACTACCGCTTCAGCGCTCGGTACCGCTTCAGCAGCGCCGACAACCTCGCCGGGTCCTTCGCGCCGTTCAGCTCTGTGAGGAGGGCGTCGGGGCACAGCTCGTACAGGTCGCCCCACCAACCCCGCCGCCGGTTGTCGTAGATGCGGTAGCCGCCGGGGACACCTCGGGCGACGTAGCGTCTCCTGCTCATCAGGCGCTCACCAGGGGTCGTCCTCCGGAGGGGGTTCCATCGCCTCCTCTTCCAGGAGGCGTTCGGCGATGTCGTCGGCCCAGGTCTGGGCCCACTGGCGGACGGCCATGATGGCTTCGGCGTCCAGGCCGTGGCGAGCGAATTCTCTGTTGTCGAGCCACTCCGTGGCCTCCAGGCGGGACTGGAGGTCGGTGAGGTCGAAGGTGTCGGGGGCGTGGCGGCGGGCGAGTTCTTCCAGTTCGGGGTGGGACCAGTGGTCGGCGGTGGCGTGGACGGCGACCAGGTCGCGGGCCGTGCCCCGGTCGGCCAGGGCGCGGACCTTGGTGCCGATCAGGTCTTCGAGGGAGACGGTCGGGCCGAGGGACGTGGCCACCGGCGGGCGCCAGAGGGTCTCCTTCATCAGGTCCAGCGTGCGTTCCTCCGCCGTCGTGGGGTCGGTGATCAGGAGGCGGGCGGAGAGGGGGGTCGTCTCGACCTCGTGTACCAGCCAGCCCCGTGACATCAGGTCGGCGCGGATCGTCGTCGCGATCTGGTCCATGGGGGCGGGGTGTTCCGTCGCCAGCTCCAGTGCGCGGCCGCCACCCCTGGCGGTCAGGCCGTGGGCCTGGGCCGCGTAGTCGCCGGTGAGGGCGAGGGCGTAGGGGGCGCCGATGGTCAGGATGTCGGTGAGGAGGTGGTGGACCGGGTTCGGGTCCGGGGGCGGGGCAGGGAGCGGGTTTTCGGGGAGGTCGTTCACCTGGGGGCCTGTGGGGTGGTCGTGGGGGGTGGGGCCATGGAGGGATTATCACGGCCCCGGGTCCCCCTTGCCGTACCTGTACGGCTCATCGGCTCAGTACGGCCGCCGGCCCACCCAGTTGCCCGGCGGGTCGAAGTTCGCGACGACGTACGTCCAGCCGTTGCCGCATCGCACCTTCGCCGCGCCGACCCGTGTCGAGGTGCGCCACACCACCTGGGTGTAGTGGAGGCAGGGTTTGCCCTTGACGCAGGAGTTCGCGGCGCGGTCGTAGTCGGGCTTTTCCTCCACCCACAGACGGGCCGCGTCCGGCATCGAGAAGTCGGCGCTCGTTCCCTTGGCCAGGTTCTCGCCGTACCGGCTGTTCGAGTGGATGAGCCCACAGTCGTCGACGCGCAGGCGGGCCCAGTGGCGGGCGTGGGCGGTGAGCGTGTCGTCCCAGACCAGGGGAAGGACGCCCACGTCCGCTCGCGCCTTGTTGACGATCGTCATGAAGCCGTTGATCTCCGGTTTTCGCACAGCCGCCGCCGCTTCGGCTTGTTCCCCGATGGCAGCCGATGGCGGAACAGCGGCCCGCGCCGCCGCACCCGGCGCCAGCGCTGCCGCCACCATCACCGCTGCCATCCAGCCGCCGAGCCCGGTCGTCCGCAGCCCGTTCTGCCGCACGATTCGTACCCCCTCATGCCCCAACTCCCCTGCTGCCGTCGCTACTTGTAGAGGAGGGGAGAGCAGCGCCATAGAGGATGGAGCGACCCGCCATCCCATCGGGGGAAACCAGGGAGGCGAAGGTTTGGGTAACGCCAACCGCCCGCGAACTCAAGGGAGTTCGCGGGCGGCTCGTCGGGACGACAGCTGTTCACTTACGGCGTTACGGCGTCACCGCCAACGCCGTATGCTGCACCTTCGTCTTCCCGTCCCCGAACTCCACGACGCCGACGTACCGTTCGCCGCGCGTCGCGGCCGAACCCCACGTCACCGTCACCTCGGAGCGGTCGCCCGCGGTGACCCGCTGGCTCGAAGGGCTGACCGTGGGGGTCAGCGCCGGGTCACCCTGGCCGACCTCCCAGGTCCACAGCGTGTACTGCTGGCTGCTCGCGCCGGCCGGGAGTTGGTACTGGAGGACGTAGACGTCGTAGTCGCCGGGCGGCAGGTCGGTGTGCTCGTCGGAGTCGGGGCCCGGCCAGCGGCCGATGTGCTTGCCGGCGGTGTCGAAGACGTACAGGTCGATGTCGCTACCGGGGAGGTGGTCGGCGGAGGTGATGGCGAGGCGGGTGAAGGCGGCGCCTTCGGGGACGTGGATCCGGTGCTTCACGACCGCGTCGTTGGTGTGCGGGCTCTTCGGGAAGTCGGATGTGTCGGTGCCGGTGAGGGTGCCGGTCGTCTTCTTGCCGGTGTACAGGGCCGCCTTCGCTGTCAGGGAGCCGGTCCAGCCCACCCCGGTGGTCAGCTTCACCGATTCCTGGCCGCTGACCGTGACCTCGGCCGGCGCCGTGAGGCCCGTGGGGCGCAGGGCGATCGGGCTGGTGACCCGGTGGCGGGCGTGGGCGTCGCTCCAGGTGAGGGAGCCGTAGAACCAGGTGTCGAAGCGGGCGTCGGTACGCTTGAAGCGGACCGTGTACGAGGCCGACTCGCCCGGCGCGAGCTTCAGCCGCTTCGGGGTGACCTGGGCGCGGAACCCGGGCGGGGTCTGGAGCTTGGCCTTGTACGTGGCCGCCTTCGCCGCCACGTTGGTGACCTTGCGGGTGACCGTCTGGTGGCCCAAGAGGTCGCCGACCGAGATCGACGGGTAGTTCAGGTCACTGGGGTCGAGCGGCGCGGCCGTCGCGCAGGGGTCCTCGCCGTTCTCGGCCGCCGGGGGGTTGCCGATCGCACAGAGGTACGCGGTCCAGTCGGCGGACGTGGAGTCGTAGACCAGGCCGGGGTCGGCGGCGCGGGTGACGCGGGGGGTGCCGGAGCCGTAGTCGAGCGGGGTGGCGGAGTCGGCGAGCTGGCGGCCGACGGGGTCGCCCGCCTCGTCCTTCGTCGTCGCCGTCGTCATCAGCGCCGACTTGACCTCCATCGGCGACCAGCTCGGGTGGAGCTGCTTCAGCAGGGTTGCGAGGCCCGCGATGTGCGGCGACGCCATCGACGTACCGGACATGAAGCCGAACGAGCCCGTGTAGCCGCTCAGACTGCCCGGTACCGTGCCCGCCGGGATGGTCTCGCCGGGGGCGGCGATGTCCGGCTTGAGCAGGTCACCGTTGCTGTAGTGGTCGGGGCCGCTGGAGGACCAGGAGGTGACGTCCCGGGTCTTGACCTTGTGGCGCTCGCTGGGGAGGAATTCCGCGGTCGCGCCCGCCGTGGCCGCGTACTCCTTCACGGCCGGCGCGTCCTCCTTGCCCACCTGGAACACGGGGACGGAGAAGACGAAGACGAAGAAGTCCTGGCCGCTGGTCGGGGTATGGGTGAGGACGATCGCCGCGCCGCCGGCCGCCTTGACCTCGGTGGCCTTGACATCGACGAAGATGCCCTCGCCGCCCTGGTCGCAGACCACGATCTTCCCCTTGGTCCGCTCGGGGTCGAGCGTGCCCGGCGCGCACAGTGCGGCCCGCTCGGCGGTCGCGTCCGACTTGCGTACGTCGACGGCGTTGACCAGCGGGGTCGAGGGGACGCCCGGGTTCATGTTGCGCTGGGTGAAGCGGCGGCCGTTACCGAGGGCGAGGGACGCGGTGTAGTCGGTGTCGTGCGTCGACGCGGCGACCGTCGTCACCCAGGGTGCGGTGTGCTCGACCGTGTCCGGTCCGCTGTTGCCGGCCGAGGTGGCGACGAACACGCCCGCCTTGGCCGCGTTGAACATGGCCTTTTTGGTGGTCGTGCCCGTGATGGCCCCACCTATGGAGTAGTTGATGACGTCGACGCCGTCCGCTACTGCCCGGTCGATCGCGGCCACGGTGTCCACGACCGGGCAGTTCGTGCTCCAGCAGGTCTTGTAGTACGCCAGCCGGGCCGCCGGCGCGATTCCGCTGAGCTTGCCGCTGGTGCCGCTGCCGGGGATCGACGCCTCGACGCCGTGGTTCCCGGCGGCCGTCGTACCGGTGTGGGTGCCGTGGCTGTTGCGGTCCAGCGGCGAGGCCACGTCGTCGGGGGTGGGCTTGGCGACGCCCTTGCGGAACCACTGGGCGCCGATCACCTTGTTGTTGCAGGTGACACGGTTGGCGGGGTTGGGGTCGCTGCCCTCGTCGCAGGCGCCGCGCCACTTCTTGGCGATGATCTCGGCGTCGGGGCGGGGTTCCGGCAGCGGGGCGAGCATCGGGTTCGACGGGTCGAAGCCGGTGTCGATGATGCCGACGATCATGCCCTCACCGGCGTGCTCGGGGCCGCCGAACTTCGACCACAGCCCCTTCTTGCCGGACAGGCCGAGCAGGGCGGGGAGGTCGGGGAGCGAGGCGGAGCCGGTGGTTTCGCCGGTGTCGGGCGCGGCCGGTGCCTTCGCGATGCCGGCCGTGGCGTCGGATCGGCCGAGGGCGTCGGCCGCGGGGCCGTGATCGGGCGTCGGGGTCTCGGCGGTCAGTTTGTTGACCGTACTCCGGGTCACCGCGACCACCCCCGGCATCCCCGCCAGCTTCGACGCCTGCCGGCCGGTCAGCTTCGCGGCGAAGCCGTTGAGTGTGAAGTCGTAGTCGTAGAGCGGCTTGACGCCGGGTACGGCGTCGAGGACGTCGTCGCGGCGGTCGTCCAGGTGGTCTCGATAGGCGTCGACCGCGCCGGAGTCGGGGTCGAGCCGCTTGCCGTCCTTCGGCGCAGTCCGCTTCAGGCGGGGCAGGCCGCCCTCGTAGGCGGCGACGGGCGCGTCGGCGAGTGTCACGACGTAGATGCCGGGGCCGTAACTACCGTCGCTCTCCACGGAGTTGTCGGCGGCGTAGGCGGTGGGAGCGGTGACGGCGGTCAGCGTCAGGGCTCCGGCGAGGAGCGGTGCCAGAAGGGTGACAGCCGCTCTCGGGCGTATGTGATGGTGAGTCAACTGTGGTCCATGTCAATCGAATTGGTAAGACCTCGTCCCCCATTGGCCCCCAATGTCACAGAGAACTCGCCAGTAATGAATCTTGAAGTCTCACATACCGATGGATCTCCACAGCCGTTTCACAGCCACCACCGAAGTCGTCGACGCGGACGGCGAGGTCATGGCCTCGTACGTCACCTCCAAGACCATCCAGAACGTCGTCTACCCCGGCGAGGAGTACACCGTCCACTCCGGCGGCACCACCTCCGGCGTCGCCGAGTCCGGGAAACTCGGCGACGCCGAGAAGATCGCCACGGTCACAGCCGAGCGAAACCCCCGAGGGCGGCGGCTTCGGGGGCGGCGGCCCGGGCGGCAGGCAGTAGCCGCTATCCGGGTGAGCCGAAGTTCTGGGTCCAGTAGCTGCCCGGGCCCGCCAGGCCGATGCCGATCTCCTTGAAGCCGCAGTTCAGGATGTTGGCCTTGTGGCCGGGGCTGTTCATCCAGCCGTCCATGACGCTGTCGGCGGTGCCGTACCCGGCGGCGACGTTCTCGCCCGCGGAGCTGTACTGGTATCCGACACGGGCGAGCCGGTCGGTCATGGACGAGCCGTCGGAACCGGTGTGGGACATGTTCTGGTGGTCGGCCATGTCCTGGCTGTGGTTCTGCGCGGCCTTGGTGAGCTTGGTGTCCACGGTGACCGGCGCGCAACCGGCCTTCGCGCGTTCGGAGTTGACCAACTCCAGCACCCGGGCCGTGGGGCCGGAGGCGGTGCTGCTCGCGGCGCTGGTGGGAGCGCTCGCGGCACGCGTGGGCTTGGGCGTGCTCGGCGGCGACGTGGTCTTGGCGGGCTCGTCGGCGGTGCGCTTGGGGGTCGGACTCGCCGACTTCGAGGGTGACGCGCTCGGGCTGGTGCGGGAGCGAGAGGGGCTCGGCTTGCCGGTGGGTTCGGCGGAGGTGGCCGGGGCGGAGGGTGTCGGGGCGGAGGGTGTCGCGGACGCGGAAGGTGTGCGCGACGGCCGCGCGGGAGCCGCCCGGTCCGAGTCGTCCCCTCCCCACCAGGAGAACGCCACACTGCGCCAGCCGCCGAGTCCGACACCGCTCGCCTGCGCGGCCACGGGTATGCCGATGGCGCCCACAGCCACTACGACAGCCGAGGCGATGGCTATCTTGCGGCGTTTGGAGCGTTTCTTTCTCTGGCGGTGCTTGCCCATGCGTGGCCTCACTCACAAGCGACGTCGGCCGGCCTTGGCCCTGGCGAGCCGTCATTATGGGGACCCTCGCGCGCCCCGGGCAACGAACACCCGTCCGACCGCCGAGCGGCGCCGAGGAGGTCTCGCCGGGGGTGTGAGGCCTGCGGATCCCGCCGCCGTCACACGCGAACTGGCCCCCGGGATCTGGCGGGAGGTGTTCTCCCGCAGTCGCGGGCGCCGAATTCATCGAGCCGGAAGACCGGTTGAATTGGCCACGATGACGGCAAGAGCCCGATTCGTGCGCAAAAGAAAGTGGTTGTCGCCAAAAGGAAATCGGACAGCCGGGGATATGCATGCATATCCCCGGCGTGATGCATGTCACGGTGGTGTGTCGCAGGCTGGAAGTGCGGGGTTTCCCGAGAGAGCGGACCGCCGTACGGAGATTCCCGAGGCCCCGCAGTGATCCGGTCATGGAGGAAACATGACGGCAGTCACGCGGACGGATGTACCCGTCGAGATCGAGGGCAACGGCGTCGAACTGCGGATGCAGGACATCGGCGGCGACACGGAGGTCGCGTTCGTCCGGTTCCCCAAGGGAGCGGACATGCGGCCGGCCCTCAAGGACGAGCCCGACGGCCTGTGCCAGGTCCCCCACTGGGGCTACATGTTCAAGGGCCGGCTCGTGATGCACACCAAGGAGGGCGACAAGACCTACAAGGAGGGCGAGGCCTTCTACTGGCCGCCCGGTCACGCACCGGAAGCGCTGGAGGACTGCGAGTACGTGGACTTCTCGCCCCGCAAGGAATTCGAGCAGGTCATCAGCCACGTCAAGTCGAACCTCGGCTGACCCCCACTCAGAACCCGTGACGGATAAGGAAGTTGGCGGCAACCCTTCCCGAACCCGCGACCGCAGATGAGTCGGAACTCCCTTTCAGGGGGCTCCACGCGAACCACGTGGTCCCGAACCACGTGTTCCCGAACCACGTACCTCCGGGCCGCATCGTCGTCCCCTAACGGGCCACGAACTGCGTGAGGATCGCCTGGACCTCGTAGATGTCCACGCCCTTGGTGAAGGTCTTCTCGATCGGTTCATGGGTGCCGGAGAGCCAGATCTTGAGCTCGGCGTCCAAGTCGAAGTGACCCGCCGTCTCGACCGAGAAGTGCGTGATGCTGCGGTACGGGACGGAGTGGTACTCCACCTTCTTGCCGGTGAGTCCCTGCTTGTCGATCAGGATCAGCCGACGGTCGGTGAACAGGATGGTGTCGCGGATCAGCAGGAACGCCGCGTGAACCTGCTCGCCGTGCCCCAGCAGACGGGCGTAGTCCTGCTGGGCCTTGCCGGGATTGACGGTGTGCGCGTTTCCGAACAGTGCCATGCCCGGGGAGACGCACACACGGGCGCACAGGGTTGCTTTACGGATACGCCGCGCCACTCCTCTGCGCCTGGGAGAAGCGGGCGGACAAATCGGGGCGGCGGGTGATTTCGATGTCCCGGGCCCAGATGAGGACCCAGCTCTGCACCGGGCTCAGGGACTGCCACTCGACGGCTTTGGCGAAGGCTTCGTCCTTCGAGGCCTGCATCTCCTCCAGGCGGCCCGGAGCAATGACGGCGAGGGCGACACGGAGGGCGTCGGGGGTCTGCTCGGGTCGGGGGATCAGCTCGCGTCCGTGGTCGGCCAGTGTCCTCATGGTGTCCTCCAGGAGTGGCCCTGCCAGCGTATCCGGCCGGGGCGGGAGTGAGGGCAACTCCCGCGTCGCGACAGCGGCAGGGACCGGTGACGCCATCCGACGTCACCGGTCCCCTTTTCCGGAGTCTGCGAGTTACTTACACCGGCTCGCCGCCGAAGCGCTCCTTGTATGCCTCCAGGTCGTCCTCCGTCAGCTTCGCGAAGAGGACCGGCGGGACGGTGAACGGGGTGCCGGCCGGGACGAAGTCCAGGGCCTTGGCCTCGTCCGCCGTGACCCAGGTGGCCGTGTCGTCCGGCAGGGCGAAGGCGGTGCGCATGGCGGCCGAGGAGGCCGGGATGAACGGCTCGGAGACCACCGAGTAGAGGTGGATGAGGTTCATCGCCGTACGGAGGGTCAGGGCCGCGCCGTCCTGGTCGGTCTTGATCTCCAGCCAGGGGGCCTTCTCCTCCAGGTAGGAGTTGCCCGCCGACCACAGGGCGCGCAGCGCGGCCGCCGCCTTGCGGAACTGGAGGGCCTCCATCTGGGACTCGTACTCGGCGAGCAGGCGGGCGATCTCCTCGCCCAGACGGGCCTCCGCCTCGCCGGCCGCCGAACCCGCCGGGACCTCGTCGCCGAAGCGCTTGCGGGAGAAGGACAGGACACGGTTGACGAAGTTGCCGAGGGTGTCGGCGAGGTCTTTGTTGACCGTGGCGGTGAAGTGCTCCCAGGTGAAGGACGAGTCGTCCGACTCGGGGGCGTTGGCGATGAGGAAGTACCGCCAGTAGTCGGCGGGCAGGATCTCCAGCGCCTGGTCGGTGAAGACACCGCGCTTCTGCGACGTGGAGAACTTCCCGCCGTAGTACGTCAGCCAGTTGAAGGACTTGACGTAGTCGACCTTCTTCCACGGCTCGCGGATGCCCAGCTCGGTGGCCGGGAACATCACCGTGTGGAACGGGACGTTGTCCTTGGCCATGAACTGCGTGTAGCGGACGTCGGTGTCGACGTCGTACCACCACGACTTCCAGTCGCGGTTCTCCGGGTCCTGGTCCGACCACTCCTTCGTGGAGCCGATGTACTCGATCGGCGCGTCGAACCATACGTAGAAGACCTTGCCCTCGGCCGCCAGCTCCGGCCAGGTGTCGGCCGGGACCGGCACACCCCAGTCCAGGTCGCGGGTGATGGCGCGGTCGTGCAGACCCTCGTTCAGCCACTTGCGGGCGATCGAGGACGACAGATGCGGCCACTCCTCCTCGTGCGCCGCCACCCAGGCCTCGACCTCGTGCTGCAACCTCGACTGCAGGAGGAAGAGGTGCTTGGTCTCGCGGACCTCCAGCTCGGTCGACCCGGAGATCGCCGAGCGCGGGTCGATCAGGTCCGTCGGGTCGAGTACGCGGGTGCAGTTCTCGCACTGGTCGCCGCGGGCCTTGTCGTAGCCGCAGTGCGGGCAGGTGCCCTCGACGTAGCGGTCCGGGAGGAACCGGCCGTCGGCGGGTGAGTACACCTGGCGGATCGCCCGCTCCTCGATGAACCCGTTCTCCTTGAGCTTCCGCGCGAAGTGCTGGGTGATCTCCACGTTCTGCGGGCTGGAACTCCGCCCGAAGTAGTCGAAGGCCAGCGCGAACCCGTCGTACACCGCCTTCTGCGCGTCATGCGCCTGCGCGCAGAACTCGTCGACCGGGATCCCCTGCTCCTTCGCCGCCAGCTCGGCCGGGGTCCCGTGCTCGTCCGTCGCGCAGATGTACAGGACATCGTGGCCGCGCTGCCGCAGGTACCGCGAGTACACATCCGCCGGGAGCATGGACCCCACCATGTTGCCCAGGTGCTTGATCCCGTTGATGTACGGAAGGGCGCTGGTGATGAGGTGTCGAGCCATCGGGGGATGCTCCCAGGTCGGTCGTTTTCGTGAGTCTTGAAATCCTAGCCGACATGGGTGTGCCGCCCGCCTCCCCTTTTGAGGGGTGGGAAGCGGGCGGCACGGGGCGTGAGGGGCGTGAGTGGCGGGTTACGGGCGCCAGGTGGCCAGGAGGCCCTCGTAGACCTCGGTGTCCGTCAGCTCGCGGGGGGTTTCGCCGGCGAGGAAGTGGGAGGTGTTGGCCGACTTCAGCTTGCGGAGGTAGTCGAAGGCCTTGTTCTCCGGGTCACCGAAGGCGACGAAGGCGAAGTGGACGGAGGGGTGGTTCTTGGCGGCGTCCGTGAGGGCCTGGGTGGCGGGGGTCTTGGCGTCCGGGGCGCCGTCCGTCTGGAAGACGACCAGGGCGGGAGCCGTGGGGTCGGCCGACTTCTGGTGCTGGGCGAGGACCTCTTCGACGGCCACGTGGTAGCTGGTACGGCCCATGCGGCCGAGGCCGTTGTGCAGCTCGTCGACCTTGTTCTCGTGCTCGGTGAGGGTGAGCTCGCCGGTGCCGTCCAGTTCGGTCGAGAAGAACACGACGGGGACCGTGGCCTCCGGGTCCAGGTGGGCGGCGAGGGCGAGGGTCTGCTCGCCGAGGGCCTGGGCGGAGCCGTCCTTGTAGTACGGGCGCATCGAGGCGGAGCGGTCGAGGACGAGGTACACCTTCGCCCGGGCGCCGGTCAGGTCCCGCTCCTTGAGTACGGCACCGGCGGCCTTGTACGGGGCGGAGAGCCCGGGGGCGCGGGTCCTGACCTTGGCGGCGGTGGTGGCGGGCTTCCCGGCCTCGGCTTCGCCCTCGGTCGCCTCCGTCTTCCCTCCAGCACCACCTGTACCGCTCTCGTCGTCGGCTGCGGGTGCGGCGACTGCGGGTGCGGCGACTGCGGGTTCGGGGGACGGGGAGGAGGACGGCGAAGGCTGGGGGGCCTCCGCAGCCTCGGGTGCTTCTTCGGCCACGGAGGGTTCCACGGCCGCAGCCACGGGCTCCGGTTCCGGTTCCGGTTCCGGCGCAACCTCCGGCTCAGCCTTCGGCGCCTTTACGGCTTCGGGCTCCGGCTGGGCCTGCGGCTCGGGCTCGACGGTCGGCTCGGGGGCAACCGCGGCCTCCGGCTCGGCGACGGGCTCGGGCTCGGTCACAGCGACCGGCTTCTCGGGCTCGGGCTCGGGCTCGGCAGCGGATTCCGGCATCTCCGCGACAGCGGGCTCGGCGACGGGCTCGGGCTCGGCCACGGCGACAGGCTCCGGCGTCTCCGCGCCCGCGGCCTTCGCCTCGACGACCGGCTCAGCCTCGGCGTCAGCAACGACCTGGGCTTTCGCCTCGATGACCGGCTCAGCCTCGGCGTCAGCAACGACCTGGGGGTGCCGGCACGGCTCGTGGTTCTCCTTCGGGCCAGGATCATAAGCCTGGCTTCAGGGACTCCACGAAACTGGGGTCAGCTCACCATCGCGCTCGGCGCGACTCCTGCCACCGCGGCTGAGAACTGGGGCCCCGTGAGCACCAACTCCACCTGGAACTGCGGTGATTACGAGAACCACGTGGTGTCCAACAACGTCAGGTTCAAGACCTGCGTCGTCCACAACGCGAACGGCGACGCCCAGACCGTCCTGGTGGTGCAGAACAGGGCGAGCGTAGCGGTGGCGATCGAGGGCTGGCTCGAGTTCGAGGGAGCCGGGTCCGAATACACGGTCTTCTGCGCCCCGTCCCCACTCAACCCCGGTTACACGCACGGCTGTTACGGGCCCTCGGCCCAAGTCGGCAGCGCCGTCGCCAAGGGCAGGGCTCAGTTGGAGCTCAACGGCGTCTGGGACACCTACAGCCGGTATGTCTACAACTAGGCACCGTCGCAAGGCAGCACCTGAAACCGGTACTCCGTGGGCGGGAGCCCGTACGCGGGGCGGAAGGCGCGGGTGAAGTCGGAGGCGCGGGGGTAGCCCCAGCGGGCGGCGAGGGCATGGCCCGGCAGGCCGCGCAGCGCGGGGTCCGCCAGGTCACGGCGGGCGCCTTCGAGGTGTCGGCCGCGGATCCAGGCGCCGACCGTCTCGCCGGGCGACTCCTGCTGGAAGATCCGATGCAGGTAGCTGAGGGAGATGTGATGCGCGGCGGCGACCACAGGCGGCGCGAGCTCCGGGTCGTGCAGGTTCTGCCGGATGAACGACCGAACGCGCTCGGCCGTCCCTCGCTGCCGGGTCTCCTCCGGCAGGGCCCGCTCCATCTCCAGTACCTCGGCGAGCCAGGCCGACACCAGACTGAGTACGACCGTACCCAGCCGCGTAGCGTCGGCCGGACGGAGGGCGTCGGCCGGACGGAGGGCGTCGGCCGGACGGAGGGCGTCGGCCGGACGGAGGGCGTCGGCCGGACGGAGGGCGTCGGCCTGGCGGTCCAGGCCGACAAGAAACTCGGTGAGCAGTGCGCTGCGCCTTTCGTTCCCCGCAGACCCCGGCCCAGCAACTCGCGCACCTGATGCGTTGGCTCCTGCGCATACGCCAACGGCTAGGGCCTGTCTCAAAGTCCGGCTCATTTGATCTTGTGGCAAGATCGCGGGATGCTACGACTAACCGACTTCATCATCGATTGCCCGGACACGATGAAGCTGGCAGCCTTCTACTCCGAGGTGACGGGGCTCCCGGTCAAGGAGGGCAGTAACGAGAACTGGGCCGGTATCCAGTTCGGCGACATCGAACTGGCCTTCATCCAGGTGGAGGACTATCGCGCCCCGCAGTGGCCCGACAGCGAGCACCCCAAGCAGTTCCACCTCGACTTCGAAGTCGACGACATCGAGGCCGAACAGCGCCGCGTCCTGGCCCTCGGCGCGACCC
This sequence comes from Streptomyces capitiformicae, assembly GCF_002214185.1. Lineage (NCBI taxonomy): Bacteria > Bacillati > Actinomycetota > Actinomycetes > Kitasatosporales > Streptomycetaceae > Streptomyces > Streptomyces capitiformicae. The sequence goes on from NZ_CP022161.1 coordinate 8,432,053, forward strand.
TGCAGCGGGACTGCACCGACCCCGACGGCTACGGCTTCCGCGTCTACGCCGACCCCATCGGCCACCCCTTCTGCCTCTGCCGCAACAAGGGTGTCATCTGGACCGATCAGGGCCTGATCTGGCCCAAGCGCGACTAGGGCGTGTTTCGGAGTGAGCTGAGCGGCGGCGTGTCCTGATCGGGAAGGAGTGAGGTCTCCGGAGGGATATTCCTCCCGCGCCATCCGCGCCCACCTGCGGCGGCGCCAGATCGCCTGCACCATTCCCGAGCCTGCCGACCAGGCCGGTCACTGCCGCAGGCGCGGCAGCCGTGGCGGCCGCCCGCCCGGTAGACGCTGTTGCCGCACGCCGGGACACTTCGGCCGGATCGGCGAGTTCGGCCCTGAACTCGCCGGCCAACTGGGCCCGGCTCCCGAAGTCGGGAAGCCGGGCCTTGTTGAGGCGGCTCGATCAGGCGGGGCGGATATTCTCCGCCTGCGGGCCCTTCTGGCCCTGGGTGACGTCGAACTCGACCTTCTGGCCCTCGTGCAGCTCGCGGTAACCCTGGCTGGCGATGTTGGAGTAGTGGGCGAAGACGTCGGGGCCGCCGCCCTCCTGCTCGATGAAGCCGAAGCCCTTCTCGCTGTTGAACCACTTGACGGTGCCCTTGGCCATGACTGTCTCCTTCGAGAGGAACCGGGCCCGCGCCCTGCGCGCCCGGGAGGTGATCGCCCTGGTCCGGAGAGGCGCTGAACAGCAAGAACGCCCGTGATTGCGAATCACGGGCGAACGGGACTTCGGAACCACGACTGCTGAATCACCACGCTATACCTGCGGGACGGCAACCGCTATCGATGATGCGGCGGCAGCAACGCCCGGGCTGTCGGTGCACGCCCCGTCATCGGCCACCGGCTACCGTCGCCGAGTGTGTTTACGCCACCCATGCGCGGCTCCAGGCCAAGGCGTGCGTCAGCACACACCTGGCCGCGCTTGTTCCCGGGCCGCGATCGTTGATCCCCGGGACGGCGTGCGGGGCTGCGAAGGCGGCTGGGACGGTGGCGCCGGTCTTGGGAGCGAGAGAGCCTGGGAGAACAGGACGCCGGGTCGGAACCCGCGTCGGCGCCGCGTGAGGAGAACGAAGCGCTATGTCCGCGCCAGTGGTGGTGGGGGTGGACGGCTCGCCCTCCGCGCTGGCCACCGTGGAGGCCGCGGCACGCGAGGCGGGGATGAGGGGCGCGGAGCTGCGCGTGGTGCATGCCTTCCTATGGCCCGCCCTTCACGTTCCACCCGGCGGGTCGCCTCTGGGCCCGCCCGCGGGAGCCGTATGGGAATCGGTCGAGGGCCTGCTCGCGGAAGCCGTCGAACGAGCCCTGGCTGCTGCGCCCGGAGTGGTGGTCGGCCACGCGGTCATCGCGGGGGAGGCAGGCGGAGCCCTGGAAGCCGAGTCGAGGACAGCGCGGCTGATGGTGGTGGGCCATCGCGGCTCGGGCGGTCTCGCGGGGCTGCTGGGATCGACCGCGGTCCACCTGGCCGCTCACAGCCACTGCCCTGTGATGGTGGTGCGTGAACGGATGCGGGAGGACGGGCCGGTGCTGGTGGCGGTGGACGATTCTCCCCAGGCTCGGGCTGCGATCGCGTTCGCCTTCGACGAGGCCGCCCTGCGCGGCACGGACCTGATCGCGCTGCACGCCTGGACAACGTGGAGCGACCACAGTGACGCACGCCCGGCGAACCTCGTGGACCTGATCGGTGACGTGGAGCGACTGCAGGCAGAGGAAGAGCGAATGCTGACCGATGCCCTGTCCGGGCACAGGGAGGACCACCCGGATGTAACCGTCCATGAGCGTGTCGTGCGTGGCCGTACGCGGCACACGCTGATCGAGGCGAGTGGCGGCGCCCAGCTGATGGTGATCGGTGCGCGCGGACGCGGCGGATTCGCCGGACTGCTGCTGGGGTCGGTCAGTCATGCCGTACTCCATCATGCGCACTGCCCGGTCACCGTGGTCCGCTCCGACCTGCCGTGACGCCCGGCCTTTCGAGCCGCGCGGTGTCCCGGCGGTTGGGGCTGGTTTCTTCTGCTGACAGATCTCCTGTGCTCGGTCCGCCGACGGCAGGGGACAGGTCCGGGCGGCGGCGGCACAGGACACCGCGCCGAAGCGGGAACCAGGGGCGGCGTCCGGTCGCAAGGCGGCGCGGGCAGCGAGACAAGTGGCAACGGAAGCGCAGCCATCCGGTCCCGGCCGACCGGGCACCAGTCCCGGGTTCGGCTGCGGGCGGCCGGGGCCGAAGTCATGCGGACCACGCGCGGGGCAGGCAGACGACGGGGGTGCGCCTGCCTGCCCCTGCGACGAGTACCCGCTCACGGGGGGAAAGCGGGCCTCACAGAGCCGCCCTCGCGGCCCAACTGCTACAGCGCGCCGGGCGCTGCGGATGTCACACCTGGACCGTGGGCCGAGGGCAGGGCCGATCGCGAAGAAGCTGTCTCACATGGCCTGCCCGCTCGCGCCGCCTGTGGGTGGTTGCCGCGCGAGCTCGCGGAGCGCACACCGCCACGGCGGGAACGCCATGTCGACCTGCTGCGGGCACTCGCCATCCTCATCGTGGTGCTCGGCCACTGGATGGTCTCGTGGTCACCGGCGGGGCCCTCGGCGTGGACGGCTTCAGCGCCCTGGAAGTGCTGCCGTTCGCCAACGCCGCCTCGCCGGCCTCGCACACCCGCGGGGACGGCGGGGACTGGCTGCTCGACCGCAGCGCACGCTCGTACGGCCGACGACCATGAGGGCGGCCCGCGCGCCCATGCTGCTGGTGACGCCTGCCACGACTGCACTGATCGCCCGGCTGGCGGGCGTCGATCCCGTTCAGGTGGGCCGGGCGGTGTGGCCGGCCTCCATCCCGCTGTGGTTCCTGCTCGTCTATCTCGTGGTGGTTTTCCTGACGTGGGACTGGTCGCCGCGGGGGGCCTGGCGTGGCTGGCCTTCGACACGTCGACGCTGCAACCGGGCAACTACCTGTTCACCTGGCCGGCGGTGCACCAGATCGGCTTCGCCCGGCAGGACGGGATGCCACCGGCCCGGCCCAGGGGGGGCCGTGCCACTGCTGATGGGCGGGGCCGCGGTGGCGGTGCTGCTCACGGTGGCCGGCCCGTACCCGATCAGCATGGTCGACGTTCCCGGCACGTCGTTGCGCACCCTCTCGCCGCCGACGCTCGCGCTGCTCGCGTTGGCCACGGCCCAGCTCGGGCTGGTGCTGCTGCTGCGCGACGCAGCGGAGCGGCGACTGCGACGGCTCGGGCCGGATGGCCGTGATCGCCGTGAACTCGGTGTTCCTGACCGTGCTGCTGTGGCACATGAGCGCGTTCGTGCTCGTCGCCGTGGCCGTGGCCGTGGCCGTGGCCGTGGACGACTCCGGCCTGTTCCCGCTGCCCCACCCCCCGGCGACACAGAAGCGTGGCTGCTGTGGAAGCTGCCATGGCCGGTCATGCTCTTCACCATGCTCGGCGCGTTGGTCACGTTCTTCGGCCGGGTCGAGAGGCGCAGCCTGCGACGCGGCGCCACGACCTCCCGCAGTCGGTGGACGCCGAGCGTGCTCGGCCGGCCAAGGCTGCTGCGCGCCACCGCGACCACCGTCGGCTACGCCGCCTCCGTGCTCGGTCTGCTCGGTGTGACCGCCGCCGGGCCGGCCGAGCACGGCCCGCTGGGGCTGCCGACCGCGGCCCTGGCTACCTTCCTGGCCGGCGCGGCCCTACTCCACGCGGCCGGCGCAGCGCGACCGCCGGGTCGACACGCCTGACGCACGGCGGAGCCACAATTCCGTGGCAGCACCCGCAGTCACATCGCCAACGGCCCTCGGTCCAGGGCTCCTTGCCCTGGTTCCGACAAGGAACCTCCACCACTTGGCCCGCAAGGGTTCCCTGATCATTCATTTGGTGGCGGACCGATCGTTTCTGCACCGAATCTACTCACCGGTCGGCCAGGAAGAGTTGGCCGAAGGGAGCCTGATCCTCCGCTGCCAGGGGCCCTACGGTCCCTGTGACCAGTCGGCGGCGCTCAACAAGTCATCGTTCGCCCTTCTTTGTTCGCCCTTCTTTGTTCGCCCTTCTTTGATGAAGGAGTAGCTGTGGAACGTCGTAACTTCCTGCGTGGTGCAGTGTTCGGCACCTCGGCCGCCGTCTTCGGCGGCACCCTCATGCAGGGTGCCGCCTACGCGGCCCCGGCCCAGAACGGCGTCAGCCCGTACGGTGGCCTGCTGGCCGCCGACACCAATGGGATCATGCTGCCCAGCGGGTTCACCAGCAGAGTCATCGCCCGCTCCAGCCAGACGGTCCCCGGCACCTCGTACACCTGGCACGGCGCCCCCGACGGCGGCGCCTGCTTCGCCGACGGCACCGGCTGGATCTACGTCTCCAACTCGGAGATCTCCTCCACCGGCGGCGCGGGCGCCGTCAAGTTCAACTCCTCGGGTTCCATCACCGGTGCCTACCGCATCCTGTCCAACACCAACCGCAACTGCGCGGGCGGTGCCACCCCGTGGAACACCTGGCTGTCCTGTGAGGAGGTCAGCCGCGGTTACGTCTACGAGACCGACCCGTGGGGCGTGAAGGCCGCCGTCCGCCGCGACGCGATGGGCCGTTTCAAGCACGAGGCGGCCGCCGCCGACCCGGTGCGCAAGGTGATCTACCTGACCGAGGACGAGTCGGACGGCTGCTTCTACCGGTTCATCCCCACCACCTGGGGCGACCTTTCCTCCGGCACCCTCCAGGTGCTCGTCGCCGGCACCGCCGCCTCCGGCTCCTTCACCTGGACGAACGTGCCCGACCCGGACGGCTCCCCCACCTACACCCGCGACCAGGTCTCCGGCGCCAAGATCTTCAACGGCGGCGAGGGCTGCCACTACGCGGGCGACACCGTCTGGTTCACCACCAAGGGCGACGGCCGCGTCTGGCAGCTCAACCTGCTCAACAGCACCTATGAACTCGCCTACGACGACAGCCTGGTCACCAACGGCACGGCACCGCTGACCGGCGTCGACAACGTCACCGGCAGCTCATCGGGCGACCTGTTCGTCGCCGAGGACGGCGGCAACATGGAGATCTGCATCATCACCCCCGACGACATCGTCGCCCCCTTCCTGCGGATCACCGGCCAGTCCAGCTCGGAAATCTGCGGCCCGGCGTTCTCCCCCGACGGCAAGCGGCTGTACTTCTCCAGCCAGCGCGGCACGTCCGGCAGCTCCTCCGGCGGCATCACCTACGAGGTCACCGGCCCCTTCCGTACCACCGCCTGATCGCAACCCGGTGGCGGTTGGGGCGACGCTGCGTCGCCCCAACCGCCATTGGCCTGTCACCCAGCGACACCCGCCCACGCGTTCGCACCGGGAGCCGGCGACTCGCCGCGGTCGGCCGCGGTCATGGCGTCGGTGACCTTCGTATCGTGGGCGGCGTGCCCGATGGTTCGCTGACCCGCCGGCCGGGTCCAGGGATTGCAGCTGAGCCCGGGGGTCAGTCTCCCAAAACCCTCTCGGTCAGGCGGCGATAGGCGGCACGAGCATGAATGAGGCGTGCTGCGCCTGTTCCGACGACGGCGGCGGTGAACAGGCAGGCGAGCCAGAATGTGTCACGCGTACCGGCCCAGGTGAGGGTACCGGCAGGCGGAATGGCGAAGCCGTTGAGGAAGAGCCAGCACATGACGGCCGTGCCGGGGGCCGCGGTGAAGCGGGCGCACAGGCCCAGCAGCGCGGCCAGCAGGGAGAGCACGGCCAGGGCGAGTGAGGGCCGGTCCGGACCCACCAGGGTGTTGAGGAGTGCCACCAGCAGCAGCGCGCCGCCGAAGGCCGCGGCCCACACCAGGGGCGTGGCCAGGGGTCGGGGGACGGGCTTCGCCCCGGTGCTGAGAGACACCCACTCGATCATGCTCACCGTTTCCTTCCGGTCTCCCCGGCCTCAGCAACGGGACGCGCGCGGGTCATCCCTGCGGTCCCGCCACCAAGGAGCCTGACGGGGATTGTCCACCCACTCCGCCCGGGAGGGTGCTGCCGTCGGTCGTGACCGGGCGCTCGTCAGGGTGTCATTGAAGAAAGCCCGGAGAAACACCGGAACCAGACAGAGGGACAGTTGTGCGTGCTCCACGTCTGAGCAGTGCGCCATTGCCCGGGATCGGGGTCCGCTACGACCTCACCACGCGGGAGCAGCGCCGCCTGTCGGTGGTCGCGCACCGGGGCGGTACACGGACCCTGAGCGCCTACCGCGAGCACGATCCGGACGCGTGCGACCTGTCGGTGCGCCTGACCTCCGGTGAGGCGGCGACCCTCGTCGATGCTCTGATGCCGGCGCATCACAGCCCGAACCTGCTGTCCACGACCGACCTGGGGCTGGTGGCCGAGCGGATCGAGTTGTCCGCCACGTCGCACTGGAACGGGCGGCTGCTGGGTGAGGCGCGGATGCGCACCGAGACCGGCATGTCCATCGTGGTCGTGCTGCGCCGCGCTGAAGCCATCCCCTCCCCGGCCCCGGACTTCCGGCCTGGGTGACCGTCACCGGTGTGCCCTCCGGGGCCTGGGCGTCCATCCGCAGTCTGGAGGTCTACGACCGGCCCTTCGCTGCTGACCTGGGCACGTACAGGGTGGTCAACCGCAAGAGCGGCAAGGTGCTGGACGTCAGCGGAGCCTCCGGCGCCGACGGCGCGGCCGTCATCCAGTGGCCGTCGACCGGCGGTACCAACCAGCAGTGGAAGCTGCTGCCGAACATCGACGGCTCATACCGGCTGGCCAACGTCCGCAGCGGCAAGGTCCTGGACAGTCCCGGCGGCTCCGCCGAGGGCGCGGCCCTCGACCAGTGGACCGATACCGACAGCAGCAACCAGTGGTGGAACCTGGTCCCCGCGTCAAGCGGCTACTAGCGGCTACTAGCGGCTCGTCAACGTCGGCAACGGCTGGTGCGCCGATGTCAAGGACGCCTCCACCGCTGACGGCGCCACGGTCATCCAGTGGCCCAACACCGGCCAAGCCAACCAGGAATGGCAGGTCATCGCGCTGTAGGCGGCGATGCCCGAGAGGGCCGGTGCCGCGCCGCACCGGCCCTCGGCCTCCCCTCCCTCCGGCCGCCACGCGGCACTCGACTCCTGTGGAGCCGACGAAGCGCACGGCGCCCCGCAACAGCCGCAGCAGCGACTCGCGGATGACCAGCTCGACCGCACGCCCCCGCCAGGACGTCCACGAGCGCTCGATGCGCTCCAGGGCCAGAGCACCCCGACCGCGCTCGACGAGAGGGGTCCTGACTACGGATGGAGCGTGGCCTCGCCCGTCACGCGGATGCCGATCTCCTGGCCGGGGCCCAGGACCGGCGGCAGGCCGGTGACACGGACCTCCACCGGATGGTCGAGGTCCGGTACGGCCACGGTCACCTTGGCGTCGTGGCCGTAGAAGCACACGTCGGTCACCGTGCCCGGCACCGTCCCGGCCGTGCCCGGGTCGGCCAGCCGGAGTTGTTCGGGGCGCAGCACCACCGTGCCCGTGCGCGGTCTGTCCGGTGGTTCGGCCAGCGCCACGGTGCCCAGTGGTGTGGTGGCGGTGGAGCCGCTGTTCCCGACCGTTCCGGAGAGGAGTACGGCATCGCCGACGAAACCGGCGACCCAGGGGTCGGCGGGGCGCAGGTAGAGGTTCTGTGGGGTGTCGCATTGGGCGATGCGGCCCTGTCGTACGACGGCGACGAGGTCGGCGGTGGACAGTGCCTCCTGCTGGTCGTGGGTGACCAGGAGTGCCGTGGCTCCGGTGGTCCGCAGGGCAGCCCGTACGTCCGCGCGTACCCCGGCGCGCAGCGCGCTGTCGAGGGCGTTGAACGGCTCGTCGAGCAGGACGAGCGCGGGGCGCGGAGCGAGTGCTCTGGCCAGGGCGATGCGTTGCTGCTGTCCTCCGGAGAGCTCGTGCGGCATCCGGTCGCCGTACCCGGCGAGTCCCACCAGATCGAGCATCTCCTCGGTCCTGCTGCGTCGCTCGGCCCGGTCGAGGCCGGTGAGGCCGAAGGCCACATTGCGGGTCACGCTCAGATGCGGGAAGAGCGCGCCCTCCTGCGGGACGATCCCGATGCGGCGCCGCTCCGGCGGCAGATGTACGCCGGGGCCGGTCAGGGTGCGTCCGTCGACGCTGACCGTGCCCATGTCCGCCTGCAGGAACCCGGCGATGATGCGCAGCAGGGTGGTCTTGCCGCAGCCGGAGGGTCCGAGCACGGCAACCAGCGCGCCGCCCGGCACCGTGAGGTCCAGCCCTTGGAGGACGGGGGCTTCAGGGCCGTAGGACTTGGTCAGTCGCTCGATGCGCAGCTCGTTGTGACGGTCGTTCATGTGCGGTGCCTGCCCAGGAGGTAGGAGGGGACGGCGGCGAGCAGGATGAGGGTGGCGGCGTAGGGAGCGGCGGCCGCGAAGGATCCGGCTCCGGTCTCGGTCCACAGCCGGGTGGCCAGGGTGTCCATGCCGGTGGGGCGCAGCAGCAGCGTCGCGGGCAGTTCCTTCATGCAGACCACGAAGGTGAGCGCGGCACCGGCGGCCACACCCGGTGCTGCCAGTGGCACGGTGACCTCGCGCAGGACCCGCAGTGGCGACCTGCCCAGCGAGCGGGCCACGTCCTCCAGTACGGGTGGCGCCTGCAGCACGGCGGCCCGGGTGGCGGCGACGGCGACCGGCAGGAAGAGCACGGCGTACGCGCAGACCAGCAGCGGGAGTTGCTGGTAGAGCGGATAGGCGTAGCGCACCGCGAAGAAGACCAGCGAGAGGGCGACCGTGATGCCGGGCAGCGCGTGCCCCGCGTACGCCGCCTGTTCCAGCAGCTGCGCGCGCCTGCCCCGGTGCCGGGCGGCGATCACGCCGACCGGCAGGGCGAGGGCCGTGGTGAGGGCGGCGCCCGCGGCGGCGACCCCGAGGGTGGCCCAGGCGGTGTCCGCGAGGCCGGCCAGGTCCCAGGTGGCCGAGGTCCCCGCGGCCAGCCAGTAGCCGAGGGTGCCGAGCGGGAAGGCGAGTGCGACGGCCACCACCGCTCCGCACCAGAGCAGGGCGATGGGCTGCCGGCGCCCGAGGGGGAGTTGAACAGCCGGGCGGGCGGTGCCCGTTCCGGCCCTGGCGTGCCCGGCCCGGCCGCGGGTGCGGGCCTCGGCGGCGACCAGCGTCACCGTCATCACCACCAGCACGACGCTGAGCGCGGCGGCCGGGGTGCGGTCGAAGGATGCGCGGTAGGAGGTGTGGATGGCCCGGGTGAAGGTGTCGTACCGCATCAGCGACACGGCGCCGAAGTCGGAGAGCACGTACAGCGCGACGAGCAGTGCCCCGCCGGCGGCGGCCGGGCGCAGCTGCGGCAGCGTGACGCGGAGGAAGGTGCGCAGCGGCCCGTGACCGAGGGAGCGTGCGGCCTCCTCCTGTGCCGGGTCGATCCCGCGCAGCGCGGCCGCGACGGGCAGATGGACGTAAGGGAAGCTCACCAGGGTCAGCGCGAGGGCGGCCCCGCCGAAGCCGGCGGCCTGAGGCACGGCGGCCAGCCAGGCGAAGGCGGCGACGTAGCTGGGCACGGCGAGCGGCAGGGTGGCCAGCACCGACCAGGCGCGTGCCCCGGGCAGATCGGTGCGTACGGTCAGCCAGGCCAGGGAGATGCCGAGCACCAGGCAGGCCGCCACGACGACCGCCGTCAAGCCGAGGCTGCGGCCCAGGAGTTGGAGCGTGCGTTCGTCGGCGACGACGTCCCAGGCGTAGCCCGGCCCGCGTTCGAGGGCGCGGACGGCGAGATAGCCGAGCGGCAGCAGGGCGAACAGGGCGGCGATGCAGGCAGGGACGAGCAGGACCAGCGGGGGTCTGCGGCCGGAGCCGGCCGGGGCCCCGCGAGCCGTACGCAGGCGTCGGCGCCCGGCCGGAGCGGGTGCTCCGGCCGGGCGTGCCGCGGAGGAAGTTGTGGTCACGTGATGCTCACGGTTTCCGTCGGGCTCAAGCCGCTCAGACCAGTCCGACGTCCTGCAGCATGGCCAGAGTCTCCTGTAGGGATTCCAGCTTGCCGAGGTCGATGTCGGGGGACTGAAGGGAGTCGAACGGCGGCAGCCCCTCAACGGTGCTGGTCACGCCCGCGGCCAGCGGGTACTCCTTCGTCTTGTCCGCGAAGTACGTCTGCGCCTCCTTCGACAACAGGTAGTCGACGGCCTTCTGCGCGGTCTGGGTCTGGCCGCTGTCCTTCAGGATGCCCACGCCGGCCACGTTGATCAGCGCGCCGGGGTCCTTGCCGGGCAGGAAGTGCAGCTTGGCGCCCACCTTGTCCTCGCCCTTCTCGGCCACCCGCTCGTACCAGTAGTAGTGGTTGACCAGACCGAGGGAGACCTCGCCGGCCTCGACGGCGTCCAGGGTCGCGAGGTTGTGGGCGTAGGTCTTGGCGCCGTTGGCCTTCAGGTCCTCAAGCCACTTGCGGGTGGCTTCGTCGCCCTCCAGGACGCGCATGCCGGTGACGAACGCCTGGAAGGAGGCGTTGGTGGGCGCGAAGCCGACCTTGTCCTTCCACTCGGGCTTCACCACGTCGTGGACGCTGTCCGGGACGTCGTCCTCGGTGACCTTGTCCGGGTTGTACGCGATGACTCGCACGCGCCCCGACAGGCCCACCCAGTCGCCGGCGCCGCCCCGGTAGGCCGAGTCGACCTCGTCGAGGCTGGACTGCGGCAGCTTGGCCAGCATGCCCTCCTTGGAGAGGGCACCGAGCGCGCCCGCGTCCTGTGAGAGGAACAGCCCGGCCTTGGTGCCGTCGCCCTCCTCCAGTATCTGCGCGGCCAGTTCGGCGCTGTCGCCGTAGCGCACCTGGACCTCGGCGCCGACGGCCTTCTCCAGCTTGTCGAGGATCGGCTTGACCAACTTCTCGTTGCGGCCGGAGTAGATGACGAGGCCGGTGTCGCCGCCCTCCGAGCCGCTCTTGTCGTCGTCGGAGCCGCAGGCGGCAAGGGCGGGGAGCAGCAGACCGGCCGCGAGGAGCGCGGTGACCCGGCCAGCCAGGGGGCGTCGCATGTGGTGTGCCTTCCTGCGTGGCTCGCCGTGACGCCGCAGTTCGTCGTCGGTCAGCGAGCGGCGAAGTGATGCTTTCAAGCCAGCTGTGAACATGCTATGAATAAGGTAAAGCTTGCCTAACCGTCAAGGGATCTGTGCTGATGCGGACGCTGCCGCAGAAAGGTCGCGCGCGCGTGATAGACCCCGTCAGACCTCTCTCGGCCCCTTTCACCCTCCCCACGTCACGCACGACCTCGGTTCCCTTTCCGCGACGGCCCGTACGGCCGCGTGGTGTTCCGTTCGCACGGGACCTCGCGTCGTACGGTGACCGCACCGCGCTCATCACGCCTTCCGGCGAGCTCAGTTACCTGGCGCTCGCCGAGCGGGTCGCCGCCGCCGCCGAACGCCTCGGCCCCGCACGCCGCCTGGTCCTGCTGGCCGGGGCGAACCGGGCCGACGCCCTGGTCGTCCACCTCGCAGCCCTGTTCGCCGGCCACCCCGTCCTGCTCGTACCCGGCGACAGCGTCGGCACCATCGACGCCCTGACCGCCGCGTACGACCCGGATGTGGTCGCACGGCCGGACGGCCACGGCACCTGGGTGCTCGACGAACGGCGGCGCGAGAGCGCCCACACCCTCCACCCGGATCTCGCGCTGCTGCTCAGCACCTCCGGTTCCACCGGCTCCCCGAAACTGATCCGGCTCTCGCACGAGAACCTCCAGGCCAACGCCGAGTCCATCGCCGCCTACCTGGACATCCGCGACACCGACCGGGCCGCCACGACGCTGCCCATGCACTACTGCTACGGCCTGTCCGTCATCCACAGCCATCTGCTGCGCGGCGCCGGGCTGCTCCTCACCGAACGGTCAGTGGCCGACGCCGACTTCTGGGAGGAGTTCCGCGCCGCCCGCGGCACCTCGCTCGCCGGAGTGCCGTACACCTTCGACCTCCTCGACCGGATCGGCTTCGACCGGATGCGGCTGCCCCACCTGCGCTACGTCACCCAGGCCGGAGGCCGCCTGGCGCCCGAACGCGTCGCTCACTACGCCGAGTTGGGCCGCCGCGCGGGATGGGAGCTGTTCGTGATGTACGGGCAGACCGAGGCGACCGCCCGCATGGCGTATCTGCCCCCGGCGTTCGCGGCCGAGCGCCCGCAGGCCGTCGGAGTGCCGATCCCCGGCGGCTCCTTCCGGCTGAAGCCGGTGGACGGCATCGACGATCCGGACGCGGGCGAACTGGTCTACTCGGGCCCGAACGTCATGCTCGGGTACGCCGAGAGCCCGTCGGACCTCGCCCGGGGCCGGACGGTCGAGGAGTTGCACACCGGGGACATCGCCCGGCATGCTCCGGACGGGCTGTACGAGATCGTGGGGCGCCGCAGCCGGTTCACCAAGATCGTGGGCCTGCGGATAGACCCGCAGCGCGTCGAAGCGATCCTGGAAGGCCATGGCATACGTGCCCTGTGCGCGGGTGAGGACGACGCGCTGGCCGTGCTCGCGGCCCGCACCGCGGGTGTCGACGCGACACGCGTCCGGCGCCTGGTGGCGGACGGCTGCGGTCTGCCGCCGCGGGCGATACGGGTGCGGGTGGTCTCCGAGCTTCCCCGGCTCGCCTCGGGCAAGCCCGACTACCAGGCCGTACGCCGGCTGGTGCGCGAGGTGGAAGCGCCGCCGGCCGAGTCCGGCACCACCGCCGACGACCTGTGCGCGCTCTACGCGGAGATCCTCGACCGGAGCGACGTCACCGAGGACAGCAGCTTCGTGAGCCTGGGTGGCGACTCGCTGTCCTACGTCGAGATGTCACTGCGGCTGGAGCGGGCACTGGGCCGGCTGCCCGCCGACTGGCACACCACATCGATCCGGGAGCTGCGCCGGCACCGTGCCGCGCCGCTCCCGGCCGGGAGTACGCCCTCGCGGCGCGGGGTCCTGCGGCCTCTGGAGACCGGCATCGCCCTGCGGGCGATCGGGATCGTCCTGATCGTGGGCTCGCACATTCCCGTCTTCACCGTCCAGGGCGGCGCCCATGTACTGCTCGGCGTGGCCGGCTTCAACTTCGCCCGCTTCCAACTCTCCGCGCACGAGCGCCGGGAGCGCCTGCGGCGGATGTGCCGCAGCATCGCGCGCATCGCCGTACCGAGCATGCTGTGGATCACCTTCGCGCTGCTGCTGACCCGTGAGTACGACCTCGCCAACATCGTGCTGGCCAACAGCCTCTTCGAACAGGACAACTCCGGCCCGGAGTGGCGCTACTGGTTCGTCGAGGCGCTGGTCTACTTCCTGACCGGGCTGGCGATGCTCCTGGCGGTCCCCCTGCTGGACCGCGCGGAGCGGCGCAGCCCCTTCGGCTTCGCCCTGGCGCTGGTGGGCCTCGGCCTGGTCGGGCGCTACGACCCCTGGAGCCTCGCGCACATCCGCTACCACCTCAGCCCGACCGTCGTGTTCTTCCTGTTCGCGGTGGGCTGGGCAGCGGCGCGGGCACGCACAGCGGGACAGCGGCTGCTCCTGACCGCCGTTCTGCTGGTCAGCGTTCCGGGGCTGTTCCCCGGGGGACAGCCCCTGCGCACCACAATCGTCATTGGCGGCCTGCTCCTGCTGCTGTGGGTCCCGTCCCTGCCCAGCGTGGACCCGCTCAACCGGCTCGCGAGTGTTCTGGCGGGCAGCTCGCTGTACATCTATCTGACGCACTTCCAGGTCTACCCGTATGTACGCGACCACTCGCCGGTGCTGGCCCTGCTGGTCTGCCTGGTGTTCGGTGTGGCGTACGGGTCGGTGGCCACGCGTCTGACGCGCCGGCTCTTCCCTTCGCCCGGAACCTCGGCGAACGCCTCCGGCCAGGCGGAGCTGGACGGACGGAGGGGGAGAGCGTATTGCGGTTCCGTGCGGGCGTCCGGACGCTCCCGGGAGGGCTGAGCGGCCCCGTCCGCGATGTGAACCGCCCAGTCCAGAATCTGCACCGCCGCCCCCGCGACCTCCAGCCCCCGGCAGCGGGCATGGTGCCTGAGGGGGATGCCGTCCAGGTCGAGGTGGCCGCCGAAGGCGGGATGGGCGGCCAGGGGGCGTGAGCCCTTGTGAGCCGTTGTGAGCCCTTCCCCAGTTTTCCTATCGAATTACTAGGAAAACCTTGACGGCGTCCCGCGCGGATGCGCAGGATGATGCACATGTCCCGTACGCAGCAACGACTCGTTCGTCGTCGGCATGTCGACTTTGGTCACGTCGTCAGCGCCGCCTGCTGTCGCGCGTAAGGCACGCGGCTCACAGCGCCCGTGCCGCTCCGCTCCTTCTTTCCCCGGCGATCAGACGCCTTCACCACCGCGCCTGACGGCCCGACACACACCTGAGGGACAACCGCCATGACCACGGCACTTCCGGCCCAGGCCACTCCACACGATCCGCCCCTGTCCGACACGCGCCATCTCCGCCTGGTGGGCGACACCGCTCAGAGCGGTGCCGATGGACACACTTCCGCGCCGCTCGTCGGTTATCTCCTGCTCGTCCCCGAGGGCACCGATCCCGCCGAGCTCTTCGTCAAGGACAGGCCCCGGCCCGAGATCCGACCGGTCGTCTCCACGGACTCGGCCCCTGTCCGGCAGAGGGGAGACGACGTCGTCCGCATCGATCCCGCGCGCCATGTCGCCGAGGTGGACGGACGCGAACTCGACCTCACCTACCTGGAGTTCGAGCTGCTGGCGCATCTCGTTCTGCATCCCCACCAGGTGCATGCGCGCGATCGGCTGGTGACCGCCGTCTGGGGCTACGACCACATCGGCGACGGCCGCACCGTGGATGTCCACATCGCCCGCCTGCGCCGCAAGCTGGGCGAGGCCCACCGGCACCGGATCGTCACCGTACGACGCGTGGGCTACAAGTACGTGCCCGATCAGCGGGAAAGCCCCAACACCGCACCCTGCCACCGACCTTGAGGAGACCACCGCCATGGGCGTTGCCACCGCTCCGGCCGGCCCCGACGCGGAATACGACCGGACCGGGCCCGGCCGGGAGCACTGGCTGCGGGTGGCCCGTGAGATGGCGGACGACCTGGCCACGGACGCGGTGGCGCGGGAGCAGGCGGGCAAGGCCCCGTTCGACGAGGTGTCCCGGCTGCGCGAGGCGGGGCTCCTGACGCTCCTGGTACCGGCCGCGTCCGAAGGAGGCGGCGCGGCCTGGCCCACGGCCTACGCCGTTGTCCGGGAGATCGGCGCGGCCGACGGCGCGATCGGTCAACTGCTCGGCTGTCACTACTTCCTGTCGTGGAGCGCCCGCTTTTTCACGGAGCCCTCTCTCGCCGCCGAGGCCGAGCGGCGGTCGGCGGCGGGGCAGTGGTTGTGGGGTGGTGGATTAGCCCGTCAGGAACCGTCTCCGACGGTGGCCAGGACAGCCGCCGGCCTGGTGCTCGACGGCCGGCAGAGCTACACCACCGGGGTCCTGGTCGCCGACCGCCTCGCCGTGCGGGCCGTCCGGGCCGACACCGGCGAACCACTCGCCGTCATCGTCGACCCCACCCATCACGGCGTGCGGATCGACGACGACGCCGACACCTTCGGCCAGCGGCTCGCGGCCGGCGGAAGCGTGGAGTTCGACGCCGTGCCGGTGGCCTCCGACGACGTACTCGGCTCCCTGTCCGCGGACGAGGACGCCCTGTCCCCCTTGGCCGCCCTGGCATCTCCGGTCGGACGTCTCGTCTCCGTCCAACTCCTTCTCAGCATGGCCGAGGGAGTGCTCGCCGAAGCCCGTGAGTACAGCAGGACGGGCCACACACCCTGGCCCCCCGCCCGGCCGGTCGGCACTCCCCACGACTCGCAGGCGCTGACCGCCTACGGAGAACTCACCGTCCTCACCCGCTCCGCGTCCGCACTCACCGATCAGGCGCTGGAAGCCGTGCAGGGCGGGCTGACACGCGGCGACGACCTCACCTACGACGAGTACGCGGACATCTCCGTCCTGGCGGCCATGGCCGAAGCCGCCGCGTCCAGGGCCGCGCAGGAGTCCACCACCCGCGCCCTCGACATCATCGGCACCCGCTCCACCTCCTCGCGGCTGGGCTTCGACCGCTTCTGGCGCAACGCCCGGACCCACACCTTGTACGAGCCCGTCGCCCACCGACTCCGCGATGTCGGGGACTACTTCCTCAACGGAGCCCACCCTCCGTTCACCCTGCCCGCCTGAGCCGTGACACACCAGGGCACTCACCTCTGATCCCAAGAAGCGAGATGACGCCATCCATCATGTGAACACCCTCTTGGGGTGGGCGCCGCCTTCTGCCACTATCCCTAGCAACCAGGTAGGAAAACTAGGGAATGAGGGGTGTGGTCATGCGAACGCTCGACCGCGCAGTCCGCTTGCTCCCCCTCCTGACCTGGCGTCGCCACATCGACTTCGGCCGTACGGCCAGCGCCATCTGTCGGCCCGTCCGAGACCTCCGCAAGAGCTGACGCGCCGCCGCACCCGCTGACCGCACGCTTCAGGCGCGGCGCCGTGACGGACAGGCGCAACATCCACTCCCCCCACGATCCACTCCTCAGCCCGAGATGGCTTTGCCGTTGCCGAGGGCCGGCGAGTGGAGTGCTGGTGCGTGCCCATGGGCCTCATGCCTCGCTTTCCACGCCTCCCTGATCACCCCTCCCCTGAGAGGACACCTCCGTGTCTGCCGCAAGACCGCTCACCACCCTGCGCACCATCGCCGTCACGGCGGCACTGCCCCTCCTGTTGACCGCCTGCGGTTACGGTGCCGAGTCCACCGACGACGCCAAGCAGACGAAGGTCGCGGCGGGCGCCAAGAAGCTCTCCGCCGACGAAGTGAAGATCGGCTACTTTCCCAACCTCACGCACGCCACCGCTCTCGTGGGCGTCCAGGAAGGCCTGCTTCAGAAGGAGCTGGGCGGCACCACGATCAAGGCCGCGACCTTCAACGCCGGCCCCTCCGAGATCGAGGCGCTGAACGGCGGCTCCCTCGACATCGGCTGGATCGGCCCCTCCCCCGCCATCAACGGCTACACCAAGTCGAACGGCAAGAACCTGCGCATCATCGGCGGTTCCGCCTCCGGCGGCGTGAAGCTGGTCGTCAACCCGGACAAGATCAAGTCCCTCAAGGACGTCAAGGGCAAGAAGATCGCCACCCCGCAGCTCGGCAACACGCAGGACGTCGCGTTCCTCAACTGGATCGCGGACCAGGGCTGGAAGGTCGACGCGGAGAGCGGCAAGGGTGACGTCTCCGTGATCCGCTCCGACAACAAGGTCACCCCGGACCTCTACAAGGCGGGCTCGGTCGACGGCGCGTGGGTACC
Organism: Streptomyces capitiformicae; assembly: GCF_002214185.1. Lineage (NCBI taxonomy): Bacteria > Bacillati > Actinomycetota > Actinomycetes > Kitasatosporales > Streptomycetaceae > Streptomyces > Streptomyces capitiformicae. Next base: position 8,449,300 of record NZ_CP022161.1, read on the forward strand.
GGAGCCGACCGCGTCGAAGCTGGTCGCCGAGGGCGCGAAGGTACTGCTCGACGAGTCGACGCTGTGGCCCGACAAGAAGTTCGTGATCACGAACATCATCGTGCGCCAGGAGTTCCTGAAGGAGCACCCGGACGTCGTCGAGGCCGTGCTGCGCGGCTCGGTGAAGACCAATCAGTGGATCAACGCCAACCCGGAGAAGGCGAAGGCTTCCGCCAACGCGGCACTGAAAGCGGAGTCGGGCAAGGCTCTGCCCCCCGAGGTCATCGACCCGGCCTGGAATTCCATCACCTTCCTCGACGACCCTCTCGCCGCCACGCTCAACACCGAGGCGGAGCACGCGGTCACGGCCGGCCTACTGGAGAAGCCCGATCTGAAGGGCATCTACGACCTCACGCTCCTCAACAAGGTCCTCAAGGCCGAAGGCAAGGACGAGGTCGACGACGCCGGTCTCGGCGCCGAGTAACGACAACCGGACCCGATGACTTCCCAGGAGGTGACGACCATGGCCACCACGATCTCCAAGGCCCCCGAGGACGCCACGGCGGTGACACACGCCGCCCGTATCGAGCACGTCTCGAAGTCCTTCCCCGCTCCGGGCACACCCGGCGGACGGCAGCTCGTGCTGGACGACATCACGCTCGATGTCGCACCCGGCGAGTTCGTCACCCTCCTGGGAGCTTCCGGCTGCGGCAAGTCCACCCTGCTCAACCTGGTCGCGGGGCTGGACCGGCCGTCCGCGGGCACGATCGCCACGGACGGCCGGCCCGCCCTGATGTTCCAGGAACACGCACTGTTCCCGTGGCTGACCGCGGGCAAGAACATCGAGCTCGCGCTGAAACTGCGCGGGGTCGCGGGGCCGGAGCGCCGCGCCGAGGCGGAACGGCTCCTGGAACTCGTACGGCTGCAGGGCGCGCACGGCAAGCGGGTGCACGAACTGTCGGGCGGTATGCGGCAGCGCGTCGCACTGTCCCGGGCGCTCGCCCAGGACAGCCGGCTGCTGCTGATGGACGAACCGTTCGCCGCGCTGGACGCCATCACCCGTGACGTGCTGCACGACGAGCTGACCCGCATCTGGCACGAGACGGGACTGTCGGTGCTGTTCGTCACGCACAACGTGCGGGAGGCGGTGAAGCTGGCGCAGCGGGTGGTGCTGCTGTCCTCACGGCCGGGACGGATCGCCCGGGAATGGACCGTCGGCATCCCGCAGCCGCGCCGCCTCGAGGACAGCGCGGTCGCCGAACTGTCCGTCGAGATCACCGAAGAACTGCGCAGGGAGATCCGCCGCCATGGCCGGCACTGACAACCGCATCGACATCAGGAACGACGACTCCCCGTCAGCCGGGGAGTCCCAGGACCCGAACGGTCTGGCCGGCCTGGAGGCCGGCCTCGATGCGCTCGAGTCGGTGCAGGCCGGTCGTACGCCGCTGCGCCAGACCCTGATGCGCAAAGTGCTGCCGCCCCTCACCGCCGTGGCACTGGTGCTGGTGGTCTGGCAACTGCTGGTGTGGGCCGAGATCGCCCCCGGCTACCAGCTTCCCGCGCCGTCCGCGGTGTGGGACGAGGTGCGCGATGCCTGGCTCCAGGGCACGCTGCTCGACTACATCTGGACCAGCGCCTCGCGCGGTCTGCTCGGCTTCCTCATGGCCCTGGCCATCGGCACGCCGCTCGGCCTGCTGGTCGCCCGGCTGGGGTTCGTCCGGGCGGCCATCGGCCCCATCCTGTCCGGTCTGCAGTCGCTGCCGTCGGTGGCCTGGGTGCCGCCCGCCGTGATCTGGCTGGGCCTGAACGACTCGATGATGTACGCCGTGATCCTGCTCGGCGCGGTCCCGTCCATCGCCAACGGCCTCGTCGCGGGCATCGACCAGATACCGCCGCTGTTCCTGCGCGCCGGGCGGACACTGGGCGCCACGGGTCTGCGCGAGGCCTGGCACATCGTCATGCCGGGTGCCCTGCCCGGCTATCTGGCGGGGCTCAAGCAGGGCTGGGCGTTCTCCTGGCGGTCGCTGATGGCCGCCGAGATCATCGCCTCCTCGCCCGATCTGGGCGTCGGTCTCGGCCAGTTGCTGGAGAACGGGCGCACGAACTCCAGCATGTCGCAGGTGTTCCTGGCCATCTTCCTGATCCTGCTCGTCGGTATCGCCATCGACCTGCTGATCTTCAGCCCGCTGGAGCGGTGGGTACTGCGCGGCCGGGGCCTGCTGGTCACCCGCTGAAGGGAGCGGACGCGTGGGCGGGTGGAGAGCGGGGCTGCTGCTGGTGGGGTGTACGAGCGGAACCGGGGATGCGAGGACCGGGACGAACGGCCCACGGCCGGCGAGATACGGCGGCTGCTCGCCGAGGACACTCCGGACGCCTCCGGCGGCCGGCTCGCCGACACCGTCGCCGGATCGTCGCCGCACGGTCGAGTGAGAGTCGCGCGCTGCCCGACGTCGAGCCCACGGTGGTGGACGAACAACAGACCACCCGCCCGCCGCGCTGCGCCATCTGAACCGGGTGGTGAAACCCGCCCACACGGTGGCCGTGCACGACCTGGCCACCGGGGCGGAGAGCCTGCCCACGGTCCATATCGCCACGGTCCACGGCAAGCTCGACGTGACACGGCCGTGGAGGAGGCCGCCGCGGAGGAGGCCTTCGCCGACACGGCGCGCCGGATCGCCGCCCGTCCCCGCGACGCCGTTCTCTTCGCCGAGGTGAGCCCCGGTCGCGCCGCCGCCTGCGCCCGCGCGCTGCGGGACACGGACCACCGGGGCGCCAAGGTCGCGGGCGAGCACGTACTCGCCGCCCCCCTTCCTCGGCGTCGGCGAGGACTGGCGGATCGGCACGGGTTACACCGACGCGAGCGCCGACTCCCGTACCAAGGGGTTCGCCGCCGCGTTCCGGACCCGTCACGGGGGTGCGCCCGGGCCGTGGGCGGCCGAGGCGTACGACGCCGTCCGCTTCGCCGCCCACGGCCTCACCTCCGCCGACGGAACGGCCCGCTTCGTGGGGCGCTTCGGCGGCATCGGTGAGGGGGCATGAGGCCGTGACCTCATAGGCCCATCGATCCCAAAGAAAGCTTTGCAAAGGAACCGTTGCAACGCTTTCTTTGCAAAGCTATGTTGGTACGCATGAACGAGCCGCAGGACCCGCAGGTCCACAATCTCGACGCCCACTCGCTGCGCGGACTCGCGCATCCGCTCCGTATGCAGCTGCTGACCGCCCTGTGGCGCGGCGGCCCGGCCACCGCGTCACAACTGGCCGCGAAACTGGGCGAGTCCAGCGGCGCCACGAGCTATCACCTGCGTCAGCTCGCCGCACACGGCTTCGTGGAGGACGCGCCGGAGCACGGCAAGGGCCGGGAGCGGTGGTGGAAGGCGGTCCACATGGGCGTGCAGTTCGACGATGCGCTGCTCAAGAACCGCGACCCCGAGGTGCGCGGGGCCGCCGACCTGTTCATGCACGAGGTCGCCAACCAACACACCCGGGAGCTCGCGACCTGGCTCGGCACCCGCCACGACTGGTCCGAGGAGTGGAACCGCGCCTCGGACATGAGCGACTGGACGCTGAACCTCACACCCGAGCTCGCCCTCGAACTCGTCGAAAAGACGCACGCCCTCATGGAGAGCTACCGCGCCCTGGCACCCGAAGCGGGCACCCCGGGCACCGAGCAGGTACGCATCCACTCGCACGTCCTCCCCACCCGCACGGACCGAGAGGCCGACTGATGCACCCCGAGACCCACCTCGCCCTGCACCACACCCGCGCCGCCGAACTCCGTGGCGAAGCCGACGCGTACCGCCTCGCCACCACGGCCCGGCACCGCCGCGGCCTCCGCCTCCGTGCCCGTCTCGGTTGGACCCTCGTGGAGGTCGGCCTGCGGCTGGCCGCTTCCCGGCCCGCGGTCGCCGTTCCCTAGTCGCTTCGGCGCGTCGCCGTCAGGAGCGTCTCGGCCGTGGTCTTCACATGGGGTTCCTCCATGAGGGTGAGGTGGTCGCCCGGGACGGGGAGGACCTCGACGTGGCCGTCGACCAGGTGGTGCCAGCCGTTCGTCCTGTCGTTGTACTGGGTGCCCATGGCGTCGTGCATGGGACGGAGTTCCTGGGGGAAGGGCTCGGTGGCTCGGAGGAGGATGAGGTCCAGGGGGAGGCGGGTGGGGCGATAGTCGAGGGCGGCTGTCCAGTGGGCGGCGTAGACGTCGAAGAGGCGGCGGACGACGGCGGATGACGTGCCTGCGGGCAGGACGCCCTCCGCAACGGCCAGTTCGGCGATGTACTCGAACTTCTCGGTCAGGGTCGTGCGGTGGGGTGGGATGGTCTCGATCGGGGAGCGGCCGCCGCGTTCGAGGAGGAGCATTTCCCAGAAGAACCAGACGAGGAGTTCGTCCTCGGTGTGGTGGTGGCGTTCGCCGGGGGTGACCGCCGTGGTGTCGAGGACGAACAGGTCGGTGACCTCCTCGCCCGCCGCGGTCAGTTGGCGGGCCATCTCGAAGGCCACGTAACCGCCGAAGGACCAGCCACCGATACGGTACGGCCCCTGCGGCTGCACGCGGCGCAGGGCCTCGATGTAGCTCGCGGCCAGTGCCTCCATGGATCTCAGCGGCTCGGTGGCCGGGTCGGCGCCGGCGGCCTGGAGGGCGTACAGCGGCTGGTCGGCGGGGAGGTGCCGGGCGAAGGGCAGGTAGCACAGGACGTTGCCGCCCATGGGGTGGACCAGGAACAGCGGGCGTCTGCCGCCGCCGGGCCGGATCGGGACCAGCGGGTCGAAGACGGGTACCGCGTGGGCCGAGCTCAGCCGCCGGGCCAGGTCCGCGACGGTGGGTGTCTCCAGGACGCCGGCGATCGGGATGTTGACGCCGTACCGCTGCTTGATCGTCACCACCAGCCGCATCGTCGTCAGTGAGGTGGCGCCGAGGTCGCAGATGTCGTTACATGGCTCCTTGGCGGCGTCCTCGGTCGCGTCGGGGTCGTTGACAAGGCCCAGCCAGACCGGGCGGGCGCCGGTGGCTCGGGCCTTTGGGGGTGCCGCGGCAGCGGTCTCGGCGGACTACGACTGGGCTTTCCACGTCGGCGATCGGAGCGACGGAGGTGGACAACGGGCCCGCCCCCGGCCGACGCGACACCGCCGAGCGCGGCCCAGGGGACGAGCACCGGCGCGATATCGGCGGCGGCCGGGAGGATCAGGCCCGTGCCCATGGGCAGACCTGGGAGCGGATCGCTGCCGCACTCGGCATGCGAACCGGTGTCGACCGGATCGCGACAGTGCGGCTCAGCGCCGGCGAACCCCAGGTCAGCCCCCACCCTCCGTCATTCGACCGGCTTGAAGTAGTGGTCCAGGGTCCATTCGCCGATTTCGCGGCCGACTCGGTTGCCGACGATGTCGGCGGTGCGGAAGTGGACGCCGCCCCAGACACGGGCGTTGATCACGTCGCGGTTGAAGTCGGCCGAGCTGGTGTACGTGCGGGTGGTGTCCGTTGCGGCCGACGAGATGCGGAAGTCGATGTCGCCGCCGGTGAGGCGGTCGAGTACGGCCATGACGGCCCCGTCGTTGGCGCAGTGGCCGCCGATGTACTCCGGGTACGGCGGGGTGTTGAGCAGTGACTCCCAAGTGCGGTCGGGCTTGGTGGCGGGGTTGCCGTCGGTGTCGGCCAGCCGGATCGCGGTGATGGGGCGCCACAGGGCGTGGGTGTACTTGGAGTTCCAGGTGGTGATCGACGCGTCGGCGGTGGCCGCGCCGGCGGCGGCGAACAAGCGGGCCGCGTCGACGATGTCCAGCTTGTGCCGGGTGGCGTAGCCGCGGTAGGCGGCCTGGAACTGCTGCGGCAGCGAGTCGGCGAAGAAGCGCGCGGTCTCGGTCTGCCAGGCGGTCCGCACCTTGCTCTTCTTCCCGCCCACCGCCTTCACCTCGGCGAGGTCCCGGGCGTACTGCTTCGAGGTCAGCGCGGGCGGCGGGGCCGGCATGAACTGGTCGGGCGAGTCGGCGACCAGCGGCCGCGTCCTCCCCAGCCAGATGTTGGTGAAGACGCCGTTGTTCGGCGGGGAGGGTCGCCAGACACCGGGGGCGGGCTTCTTGTCGAACGCGATCTTGACGTCCCGCCCGTCGTCCTTCCGGAGTTCGACGATGTGCGCGGCGGCCCGCTCGCCGAAGCGGACGCCCTTGTCCTCGGCAGGCCCGTCGGGGATCTTCGCGAGCGACGCGGCGTACGCGGTGTCGATCCGTTTCCGCGACTTGGGGAAGTAGGTCAGCAGGACGCGGCGCGCGGCGGTCGCGGCGGCGGCCTCGGAGGAGGCGTGGCGGGGGCCGCGGGCCTCGCGGGGGTGCCACTTGTACGGGGTGTAGCGGCCCTCGATGCCCACGACCGCGTTGTACACGGCGGTCGACATGATGCCGTAGAAGATGAACGGCTCGGATGTCGGGCGCTTGGCGTCCTTGCCGACCACGGCGGTGGCGACGCTGCTCCAGTCGCTGATCACTTCGGACCCCGGTGTGTGCGGATGCGCCGAGGGCGCCGCCGACGTCCGGTCCTGGGTGGCCTCGGCCGCCCAGGGAAGGGCGGCGAGGGTGGCGGCCGCGAGGCCGACGGCGAGGGTACGGCGGGTGCTGCGGGAAGGTCGGGGTCTGCGGGGCCGGTGGGGCCGTGGTGCTGGGTGCATGCTGCTCCTTTGTCGAGCAGGCTCTTCCGAACCTGCGTTTAGGCACTTTGTCATGAGATGCCCGCTTCAGAAGGTTTTGCGTTACCCCTTCGGAGGGTTTCGGGGCGTCAGGGCAGCGAATGGGCGGCGCCCCGGTCGAGCAGGGGGGCCAGCAGGTCGCCGTAGTCCTGGAGGCGGGGGGCGATGTCCGGCGCCCGGAACACCAGTTGGCCGGGGGATGTGCAGCCCTCGACCTCGTCCCAGGTCACCGGGGCCGAGACCGTGGGTTCGGGGCGGGCACGCAGGGTGTAGGGGGTGGCCGTGGTCTTGCGTGCCGCGTTCTGGCTCCAGTCGACGAACACCTTGCCGGGGCGCAGGCTGCGGGTCATACGGTGCACGACGCGCCGGGGCATCGCCTTCTCCGCCTCCACGGCCAGCTCCTTGGCGTACTCCGTCACCCGTTCGGAGGGCGCCCCGCGCACCGCCGCCAGCAGATGGAGCCCCTTCGACCCGGACGTCTTCGCGTACGCCTCGATCCCGTCCGCCGCGAGCCGCTCGCGCAGCCAGCAGGCGACCTCGCAGCACTCCACGATCGTCGCGGGCGTCCCCGGATCCAGGTCGAAGACCAGCCGGTCGGCCTCGTCCGGGGAGTACGCGGTCCACTGGGGCGTGTGGAACTCCGTGACGAGGTTCGAGGCCCACATCAGGCTCGCCAGATCCTGGACCAGCACCATCCGGGCCGGGCCCTCCATGCGCTTCACCTCGGCGGTCGTGACCCAGTCGGGGGTGCCGGGCGGCACGTTCTTGGCGAAGAAGACCTGGCCGTCCGGGCCGTCCGGGTAGCGCAGGAAGGAGACCGGGCGGTCGTGCAGATGGGGCAGCAGGGCGTCGGCGGTCGTGGCGTAGTAGTGCAGCAGCTCGCCCTTGGTGAAGCCGGTCGCCGGATGGATGACCTTCTCCAGATTGGACAGGGCGACCCGGTGGCCCTCCACCTCGGTGATCGGCGTCATGCGATGAGAATCGCATGAAAACGGCACAAAACATCTGAAAGGGATACCGTGTGGATGACTCGGACTGATCCGAAAGGTGCGTGCTGCTCGTGCGATCCATATGGAACGGCGCCATCTCGTTCGGCCTGGTCAGCATCCCGATCAAGCTGGTCAACGCCACCGAGAGCCACTCCGTCTCGTTCCGCCAGATCCATCTGGAGGACGGCGGCCGCATCCGCTACCGCAAGGTGTGCGAGCTGGAGGACCGCGAGGTGACGCAGGGGGAGATCGGCAAGGCGTACGAGGACGCGGACGGCACGATGATCCCGATCACGGACGACGACCTCGCCGCGCTGCCCATCCCGACCGCCAAGACCATCGAGATCGAGGGGTTCGTGCCGGCGGAGAGCGTCGACCCGCTCCAGGTGGACGCCGCGTACTATCTCGCCGCGAACGGTGTTCCCGCCGCCAAGCCGTACACCCTCCTCCGCGAGGCGCTCAAGCGCAGCGGGAAGGTCGCCATCTGCAAGTTCGCCCTACGGGGGCGTGAACGGCTCGGCATGCTCCGGGTGGTGGACGACGTACTCGCCATGCACGCGCTCCTGTGGCCGGACGAGATCCGTACGACCGAGGGGGTCGCCCCCGACACGGGCGTCACCGTCCGCGACAAGGAACTCGACCTCGCCGACGCCCTCATGGACACCCTCGGCGAGGTCGACCTCGCATCGCTCCACGACGACTACCGGGAGGCAGTCGAGGAACTCATCGCCGCGAAGGCCTCCGGCGAGGAGCCCCCCAGCATCCCCGCCCCCGCGCCGGGCGGCAAGGTGCTCGACCTCATGGCGGCCCTGGAGAAGAGCGTCCGCGAGGCCAAGGAGTCCCGCGGCGAGGAAGTCGCCGAAGTCGCCCCCATGCGGTCCCGGCCCACCCCCAAACAGCCCACCGGCAAGAAGTCCACGGCGACGACGAAGACGGCCGCCCCCTCGGCCGCCGCGAAGAAGTCCACGGCCAAGTCGACGGCGAAGAAGACGACCGCGGGGAAGACAGCCGAGAAGAAGTCGGCCGAGAAGAAGTCGACGGCGAAGAAGACGACGGCCAAGAAGACCACAGCGAAGAAGACCCCAAGCCGCAAACGCTCGGCCTGACCCCCGCCCATGCGGGTCACCGCACCTGGACCGTGCGGCGGAGGGCCAGGACCGCGTTGTGGCCGCCGAAGCCGAAGGAGTTGCTGAGAGCGAGGTCGCCGTCGGTGGGTAGGGGGCGTGGGGCTTTGGTGACCAGGTCGAGGGGGATCGCGTCGTCCGGTCCTTGCGATCGCACGCACCAGACGACGTGCGCTGATCCGGCCGGGGGGGCAGACACAGGCTCTCACCCGCCCGACGCCTCCTGTCGCAGGAATAGTTCCCCGTTCAACAGACCCCCATCCACGCCCACCGCCCGGGTTCACAGCACCTTGGCCCGTACCAGCGCCGAGAGGACCAGCGTGCCCGGGATCAGTGGCAGCCAGACCGTGAGGACGCGGTAGCCGATGACCGTGGTGGTGGCGAGGGTGGCGGGGGCGCCGAAGGCGACGAGGGTGAAGACGAGGGCCGCGTCCACGGGGCCGAGGCCGCCCGGGGCGGGTACGGCGCCGGCCGCGGTGCTGGCCACCAGATAGGCGAAGACCATCTGGATCCAGGAGACCGGCAGGTCGAGGGAGGAGCCGACCGAGGCGACAACGGCCCCCTGGCAGAGGGGGAAGGCAGCGGCTCCGCCCCAGAGGGCGAAGGCGCGGACGGGACGGCTGTGGACGAGCCGGGTGTCGGTGAAGGCGGTGCGCAGGCCACCGATCAGGGGCCGACGCAACGGTCGTACGGTGGTGATCAGGGTGACCACGGCGGCGAGGCTGACGGCGGTGATCGCGCCGGCCAGGGCGAGGGTCTCGCCCTTCGGGAGGAGTGCGGTCAGGCGGAGCGTGCCCGGGAAGGCGACGAGGAAGGCGAGGATCACCAGCGTCTTGGCCACCGGTTTGACCGCCGAGTACATGGCGAGCGAGGCGGTGCACCGGGCGAGGGGTATGCCCCGGCCCCGCAGGAAACGCAGGACGACCGCGTGGGCGCCGATGTTGCCCGGCAGCGCGTGGCCGGCCGCGCCCGCGGCGAACTGCGTGGCGAGCAACTGGCCCGGCGGGAGCCGCTCCGGCACCGCGCCCTGGCGTATGAACGCGGAGGCCACGGAGCACAGGCCGGTGAAGAAGGCACCGGCCAGCAGCCACAGGGGATGGGCGGAGGCCAGCCGGGCGGCGCCCGTGTAGACCGTGTGCCAGTCGACCGCCGCCCATATCGCGAGCAGCAGCAGGGGCAGCAGGCTGAGGGCGAGGCGGAGCCTACGGGCGGCGGCCGGGGTGAGGGCGGGGAGGTGGGTCCGGAGTCTGGCGGGGAGGGGGAGCCGCGAGGGGCCTGGGGCGGGGGCGGCGGGCCGCGCGGGGGGCGGCGCGTCGAGCGGGAGCGGATACAAGGGGCACGTCGTCCTTCCGTGTCGCCGCCGGCCCGGCGGGGGCCGGACCGGCGGTGGCAAGGCGTGACAAGAACGAGGGGGACGACAGGACCGTTCCCGTTGGACGTGACGCCCAAGTGTGGAGGAGCCGAATTCCCACCGCCGCAGGAGCCATTTTCAGGCGTCCATACAGGGACTTTGTACTCCCCCGTACCCTTCTGCGGCTGATGTTGTGATTCGACTCACGCGAGGTCTAGGGTTGAAGCGCTTGGCAGGCGTCCCCGGGGGCGAGCCGGGTGGCGGAGCGCGACGGGGTTCGCCTCCAGGCGAGGGAAGTGATCCCGTTGTCCGTCGCCTGGGACAGCATCGGCGGTCTCGTCGATGCCCATGAGCGCTTCCTCGCCGGTGCGCCGGTCGACTCGGATGTCCGCGACCCGGTGCTCGACTCCTGGAAGCGGTGCCGTTCCGCGGGGCTCGAACCGCATCGTCTGCTGATCCCCTACGCACCCGATCTCGCCATGGAGGACCCCTTCCTCCACGCGGCAGACCCGGTGCTCACGCAGCTCACCGCCTCCCTCGCGCATGTGAGCATGACCGTCGTGCTCTGCGACGGGCAGGCCCGTATGGTCCAGCGGCACGGCGGCGACCGGCAGCTGCTGGCCCGCCTCGACGACGTGAACTTCGCCCCCGGCTTCTGCGCCTCCGAGGCGGCCGCGGGCACCAACGGCGTCGGCACCGCGCTGGTCGAGCGGCGGCCCGTCTACATCCTCGGCCGCGAGCACTTCGCCGACTGTCTCTCCCCCTTCGCCTGCGCCGGCGCGCCCGTCCGCAACCCGCTCAGCGGCCGTATCGAGGCCATCCTCGACCTCACCTGTCTGCGCGACGACGGCGACCCCGCGATGCTGCGGCTCGTCCGCGAGGCCGCCCACGACATCGAGGCCCGGCTGCTGGAGCAGGCCACGGAGCGCGAGCGGGCGCTGCTCGCCGCGTACCGCCGGGCCGCCCGGGACGCGCCCGGCCCCGCCCTGTGGCCCCGCCAGCCCGAGGTCCCGCCCGGGGAGCACGGGCCGCACGGCCACGACGGCGAGCGCCTCGGCCGCGTCGACCTGGCCGTGCTCCGCGAGAAGGCCGAGGAACTCATCGCCTCCCCGCACCTCACCCTCGACGAGGTCGCCCTCTCCGGCGGCCGCGTCGCCACGCTGCTGCGCCGCCCGGTCATGGGCACCGCGGGCGAGCTGGGCGTGGTGGTCGAGGCCCGCGTCCTGGGCGGGCCCCAGCTGCGCCACACGGAACTGAGGTCGGCGCCGACGCCGCCGGTGGGGCAGGCGCCAGTGCCGGTGTCGGCCCTGATCGGGCAGATGCCGTCGGCCCCGATCGAGCAGGCGCCGTCGGCCCCGATCGAGCAGGCGCCATCGGCCCCGATCGAGCAGGCGCCATCGGCCCCGATCGAGCAGGCGCCATCGGCCCCGATCGGGCAGATGCCGTCGCCGCCGCCGGGACGGACGACACCGTCCGCGGCGGGACCGGCGTCACCGCGGACCACAACGGCGAGTGCGGTCGCGGTGGAGTCGCCCCCCGCCCCCGCAGCGCCCCCACCGTCGTACTGCACACGCTCGCACCGCCCTCCCCACAGGCCCAGCCCCTCCCGACGCGGCCCGCGCCGCCCCGGACCACCCCGTACGGAACCGTCGGCGGCCCCCTCGGCGACTCCGACTCCGACTCCGCCGACGGCTGGCTGCTGCTCGTCGGTGAAGCCGGGGTCGGGCGGCTGGCCGTGCTGGCTCGGCGGCGGCTGGAGTTGCTGCACGACGCCGGGGTCCGGGTGGGGACGACCCTGGACGTCACGCGGACCGCCGAGGAACTCGCGGAGGTGACCGTGCCGCGGTTCGCCGACTTCGCCGCCGTGGACCTGCCGGACTCCGTGCTGCGCGGTGATGAACCGGAGCCGTTCGGGGTGCGCAGGTCGTTGCGGCGGGTCGCGCTGGGGGCCGTGCACCAGGAGTCACATCTGTACGAGGTCGGCGACCCGGTCGAGTACGTGCCGAGCACCCCCCAGGCCCGTAGCCTCGAGAACGGCCGGCCGGTGCTCGAACCCGTCCTCGCCGAGGCCGGCGGCTGGATCGCCCAGGATCCGGCGCGGCTCGAACGGGCGCTCGCGGCGGGCATCCACTCCCTGATCACGGTCCCGCTGCGGGCCCGCGGCACCATCCTCGGCGTCGTCAGCTTCTACCGTTCCGAACAGCCCGCCCCGTTCGAGGACGACGACTTGTCGCTGGCCCATGAGCTGGTCGGCCGCGCGGCGATCTGCATCGACAACGCCCGCCGCTACACCCGCGAGCACAACACCGCGCTCACCCTGCAACGCAGCCTGCTGCCGCGAGGCAGGTCGGAGCAGAACGCCGTCGAGGTCGCGTACCGCTATCTGCCCGCGCAGGCGGGCGTCGGCGGCGACTGGTTCGACGTCATCCCGCTGTCCGGCGCCCGCGTGGCGCTGGTCGTCGGTGATGTCGTGGGCCACGGCCTGCACGCCGCCGCCACCATGGGCCGGCTGCGTACCGCCGTGCACAACTTCTGCTCCCTGGACGTGCCCCCGGACGACCTCCTCACCCACCTCGACGACCTGGTCGGCCGCCTCGACCGGGGTGAGGGCTGGGCCGTGGAGAACACCCACCAGGACTCCGGCATCATCGGCGCGACCTGTCTGTACGCCGTCTACGACCCGGTGTCGCGGCACTGCACCCTCGCCCGCGCCGGGCACCCGCTGCCCGCGGTGGTCACCCCCGACGGCACGGTGGACTTCGTCGACCTGCCCTCGGGGCCGCCGCTCGGCCTCGGCGGCATGCCCTTCGAGACGGTCGAGCTGGAGCTGGCCGAGGGCAGCCAGCTCATCCTCTACACCGACGGCCTGGTAGAGGACCGGCACCGGGACATCGACACCGGTCTCGCCAAGCTCCGCACCGCGCTGAGCTGCGTGGGCCGGGCGCCGGAGGAGACCTGCGAGGTGGTCCTCGACGCCCTGCTCCCGGCCCGGCCGGAGGACGACGTGGCCCTGCTGATCGCCCGTACGCACGCGATCGGCCCGGGGCGGGTCGCCCAGTGGGAGCTGCCGAGCGACCCGGCGGTCGTCTCCCGGGCCCGGATGGCGGTCACCGAACAGCTGGCCGCGTGGGGCCTGGACGACCTCGCCTTCACCACCGAACTGGTCGCCAGCGAGCTCGTCACCAACGCCATCCGCCACGCCACCGGCCCCGTCCAGCTCCGCCTCCTGCGCGACCGTGCGCTGATCTGCGAGGTCTTTGACGGCAGCGGCACGTCACCGCGACCGCGGCGGGCCCGTACCGAGGACGAGGGCGGCCGCGGCCTCTTCCTCGTGGCCCAGCTCACCGAACGCTGGGGCACCCGCTACACCCCCGAAGGCAAAACCATCTGGACGGAACAGCCACTTCCCTGACCCCGCGAGCGTCAGCCACCCGGCGGACCGGTCTACACCCGGGCCCACGTATGGCGGTCGCGGGCCATCGCGTGCAGGGCCTCCACGTCCGCCGCCTTGAGTACGCCGCCCATGCGGGCGAGTTCCGGGAGGTCGGTGTCCTTCAGGACGCGGGCCTCCCGCAGGGGCGCGGGGACGGCGAGGTCGGCGGGCTCGGTGAGGGCGAGGACGGGGCGGACCTCGGCGGTCAGGGCGTAGGAGGCGCGGTCGGCGTCGGCGCGGAGCCGGCGGAGCAGGGGGCGCGGTTCGTGGCGGCCGACGGCGACCATGGGGTCGGCGACCCTGACGCGCTGCCTGCGGGCATAGAGGGAGCGCACGCAGAACAGGCCGCCGGGTCCGATCACGAGATGGTGGATCCGGTCCCCGCCGGGCAGCGGCACCGAGTGCAGGGTGTGCCAGCCCGCGCCCTCCAGCCGGTCCAGCGCCTCCCCGACCGTCCGCTCCGCCGCCAGGGCACGGCGGCGCGGATCGGGACGCAGCCGGCGCGGCGGCCCGGGGTCGCGGTCGAGGGCGACGAGGAGGGCCTCGCCGGGGCGGTTGGGGGCCAGGTCGTCGTCCGGGTGAAGGCTCAGCAGGGCCAGCTCCGCGGCGGTGGGCACGGGCGGCGGGCCCACCGTGACGGAGCCGGTGAGGAAGGGGCCGAGGACGGCGAGCACTTCCTCGCCGTGCTCCTCGCTCAGGAGGTTCACCCGGCCCGCCTCACGGTCGTACCAGGCCACATGCCTCCCGTCGGTCCGGCACACGTACAAGCGCTCCTGTCCATGGCGCCAGGTCGGTATGACGCGCAGTCCGCTCATACACCATCACCCCACGACCATGGGACCAGGCGGGGTGCTCCATCGGCAAGAACCCCGTTACCTTTGGGGTGACCACCCGCCGTCAGGGGCCAGGGCCCCATGGGGAGGCCGCCGTTGCGGACGCGCAAGCAATCCGATGTTCCGGCTCCGGACGAACCGTGGAGCGAGGTGGTGCCCGGACTGTGGATGGGCGGGCACCAGTACGCGCGACGGAACGGCACCGGAGAGGTCGAACTCGCCGTCGTACGCGATGAGTTCGACCTCGTACTGACCCTTCTTCGGCTGCCCGGGTGCGGGCCCGACGACGGGGTCGAGCACCATGTGTGGCCGATCCCGGACGGGCCGCTCGACGGTACGCAGCTGGCCGGCGTGATGCGACTGGCGCAGGCCGCGTGCGACGCGCTGGAGGACGGCAAGAAGGTCCTCGTCCGCTGCTACAGCGGCTACAACCGGTCCGGTCTGGTCGTGGCGCACGCGCTGATCCGCGACGGCCACTCCGCCGAGGAGGCGATCCGGCTGATCCGCACCCGCCGCTCGCCGTACGCGCTGCACAACGAACTCTTCGTGGACTATCTGCACACCGGGCTGCCCACCGTCCGCCTGCTGGAGGAGTTGGAGGAGGTCACCGAGTAACGGGAGTGCGTCACGGAGGGTGGTATGAAAAACGGACTTTCACGCGAATAGGGTGTACGGGATCCCAGCCACCCGAGGGAGGCGCCGGAAGCCCTCGCGCCCGTCCCGTACCCAATCGCGTACCCAGTCCCGTACCCAGGAGTCCCGTGTTCCCCAGCCGCCCCGCGTCGCGCACGGCCGTCGGCCGTGCGGCCGCCGTGGCCGTCGCCCTGTTGCTGTCGGGCTGCGGCGACTCCGGGGGCCTGGTGAGCGCGGGCGCGACGCCCACCGCGAGCGGCCCGACCCGACTGTGGCCCGGGGAACCACCCGCCTCCTCCCCCCCGTACGAGTACGGCGAGGCCCAGAGGGGCGTCGTCAAGGGCATCAAGGCCCCCGGCAACGACATCCACAAGGTGGACCCGGTGGCGGTCGTCCGCGCCGAGATAGCCGCGCAGCCGTACGCGTACTCCGACCCCCAGGCCCCGTACCACGGGACGACCCGCCGCATGGCCGACTGCCGGAAGAGGAGTGGGGACCGCGGCGAGTGCCCCGTCCTCAAGGCCTACTATCGGGATCTCACCGGTGACGGGCGCGACGACATGGTGCTCGGATTCCGGCTGCTGCCCGTCAACCAGACGGCCATACGGATGTACACCTTCCAGCAGGACAAGCTGGTGCAGGTCCTCACCAGCGACAGCGGGGTGACAGCCGTCGAACTGGTCGGACGCTCCATCATCATCCGCTCCCCGGCGGGGCTCGTCGGCTACGAGTACCGCACGCAGTGGACCTGGGACAAGGACCAGTTGTCGATGCTCCTCACCCGCGACGAGATCCTGCGCGTGGCCGGTTCGCACGCCCCGTCCCGGTCGGCCCCGCCATGAGACCCCCGTCGAAACGGCCCGGGCTGCGCCGCTGGACCGCCACGCTCACCTGGAAGGCGCTGGCCTTCATCACGGTCATGTGCTGCGCCCTGGCCGCGCTGCTCGGCGCGCTCGTGCATGTCTCCGTCACCGGCCAGACCGTCGACGAGGCCCGCGCGCGAGCGCTCGCACGGCTCGACGAGGCGGTCCAGGCGTACGAGTCGGGGGACCGGCTTCCGCCGGGCGCCGCGGTCGATCCGTCGGAACTGCCGCGGGCGCTGCGCGAGCTGGCCGAGGGCGGGGAGCGGGGCACGATGGTCAGCGACGTGGAGGGGTACCCCACGATGTGGGCGGCCGCCCCCGCCGACGGCCGAGCCCTCGCCGTGCGGATCGACTACACGCAGAGCGCGGCCACGATCGAGAACCTCGACCAGGCCATCCTGGGCTCGTCGGCGCTGGCCATCGGGGCGACGCTGGCGGTGGGCGCGTTCACCGTCACGGGCGTCACCCGGCGGCTGCGCACGACCTCCCAGGTGGCCCGGCGGATCAGCGCGGGCGACCTCGACGCCCGGGTCGACGATCCCCGTACGACGGACCCGACGCGGCACTGGGACGAGGTGGCCGCGGTGGCCGCCGCGCTCGACACCATGGCGTCCACGCTCCAGCGGAAGCTGCTCAGCGAGCAGCGGTTCACCGCGGACGTCGCGCACGAGTTGCGTACGCCGTTGACCGGGTTGCACGCGGCCGCGGAGTTGCTGCCGCCGGGGCGGCCGACCGAGCTGGTGCGGGACCGGGTGGCCGCGTTGCGCACGCTGACCGAGGATCTGCTGGAGATCTCGCGGCTGGACACGGGCAGCGAGCGGCTGGAACTGGAGGAGACGCGGCTGGGCCGGGTGGCCGAGCGGGTGGCCGCGGCAGCGGTTGCCGGTGGGGCGGCCCGCACCGAGGTCCGGGTCGTCGAGGACGCGCGCGTGGAGACGGATCGGCGGCGGCTGGAGCGGGTGTTGGGGAACCTGGTGGCCAACGCGCACAAGCATGGGGGACCTCCGGTGGTGTTGACCGTGGAGGGGCCCGTCGTGACGGTGCGGGATCACGGAGCCGGGTATCCGGAGTACCTGGTGAAGGACGGGCCTCAGCGGTTCCGGACGGAGGGCTCCGCCAAGGGGCACGGGCTGGGGCTGACCATCGCGGCGGGGCAGGCGGAAGTGCTGGGCGCCCGGCTGGAATTCGAGAACGCCGCCGACGGGGGTGCGTCGGCGGTCCTGCGGCTGCCGGTGACTGAGGACTGAGGACTGACCGCACCCTGATGGCCCATTGCGGCGGGCGCGGCCGACAGGCGACTCCTAACGTGGCGAATAGTCACGTTCGCCCCCTTTTCCTGGAGGAGCCTCAATGTCCCTGCGGATTCTGCTCATGCGCTTCGGCATAGCTGCCGCCGGCGGCGCTCTCGTGGCGCTCGCCGTCACGACCCCCGCCATCGGCGACGACCGGGAAGACAGCGGACAGCACGAGCGCGCCGCCGCCGGCGCCGTCGTGGGCCAGGTAACCGCCCGTAGCGGGCTGGTCCTGCGCACCGCCCCGATCCGCGGCGGCTCGGTCGTCCGGGTCGCCCCCTACGGCGAGCACGTCTGGATCCACTGCAAGATCAAGAGCCAGAAGGTCGACGGCAACTCGACCTGGTACCTGCTCAAGAACCACAGCTGGGCCTGGGGACCGGCCCGCTACATCACCACCAAGGAAACGCCACGCTGGTGCCGCTGAACCAAGGCCCACAAGACATCCCCTTTAGGTAAGTTCCGGACATGACCACCAAGGCCGGAACGACCCTGGCGGCGGATCCCGCGGAACCGTCCCCGCCCGCCGTACGCCTCCCCCGGCGCAGAGGCGTCGAGTTCACCCTCCTCGTCGTGGCCGTTCTCCTCTCCGTGTACGGCTACTGCGCGGTCGGTCTGGCGAAGTACGGCACCCTCCCGCCCGGCGCCGCCGATTACGGCGCCGGGCTCGGCGTGCTCGCGCTGCTGGCCCATCTCGCGGTGCGGCTGCGGGCGCCGTACGCCGATCCGCTGCTGCTGCCGATCGCGGTGCTCCTCAACGGGCTCGGACTGGTGCTGATCCACCGGCTGGATCTTCAGACCCCGGCGGACCAGGCGGCGCCCGCGCAGCTGAACTGGTCGACGCTGGGTGTGGGGTTGTTCATCGTGGTCGTGGCCCTGGTGCGCGACCACCGGGTGCTCCAGCGGTACGCGTATGTCTCGGTGGTGGCCGCGCTGGTGCTGCTGGCGCTGCCGATCCTCTTCCCGCCGGTCAACGGGGCCCGCATCTGGGTGCGGATCGCCGGATTCTCGCTCCAGCCGGGCGAGTTCGCGAAGGTGCTGCTCGCGCTGTTCTTCGCCAGCTATCTGGCGGCCAACCGCAACGCGCTGGCGTACGCCGGGCGCCAGATCTGGAGGTTCAAGCGCCTCCAACTGCCCACCGGGCGCGTCCTCGGCCCGATCGTCACCATCTGGCTGCTGAGCGTCGGGGTGCTGGTCCTGGAGCGGGACCTGGGCACCTCGCTGCTGTTCTTCGGGCTGTTCGTGATCCTGCTGTACGTCGCCACGGGACGCACCGGCTGGATCGCGGTGGGGCTGCTGCTGGCGTGCGTGGGCGCGGTGGCCGTCGGCTGGCTCGAACCGCATGTGCACAGCAGGGTCGAGGACTGGCTGCATCCGTTCGCGTCGATCGAGGCGGGCCGGGGCCCGAACCAACTCGCCCAGTCCCTCTTCGCGTTCGCCGCCGGCGGCCTGCTCGGCACCGGTCTGGGCCTCGGCCACTCCATCCTCATCGGCTTCGCCGCCAAGTCGGACTTCATCCTGGCCACGGCGGGCGAGGAACTGGGCCTCGCCGGGCTCTCCGCGATCTTCCTGCTCTACGCCCTGCTGGTGGAGCGCGGCTACCGCACCGGCCTGGCCCTGCGTGACCCCTTCGGCCGCCTGCTGGCCATCGGCCTCGCGTCGATCGTGGCGTTGCAGGTCTTCGTGATCGCGGGCGGTGTCACCGGGCTGATCCCCCTGACCGGCATGGCGATGCCGTTCCTCGCCCAGGGCGGTTCCTCGGTCGTCACCAACTGGATCATCGTGGCCCTGCTGATGCGTCTGAGCGACTCGGCCCGCCGCCAGTACGACGGCCCGGAGGCGACCGGCGCATGACCAAGTACATCCGCCGCGCCGCCGCCCTGTGCGTCCTTCTCCTGGTCGCCCTCCTCGTCAACGCCACCCGCGTGCAGGTCTTCCCGTCCCGGGCGTACGACGACAGCCCCGCCAACCGCCGCCCGGTGATCGCCCGTTGGGCCCAGCCGCGCGGGGACATCGTGGTCGACGGCCGGCCGGTCACCGGCTCGAAGGACACGGGAGAGCAGCTCCGCTACGAACGGACGTACCAGGACGGCCCGTTGTACGCCCCGGTCACGGGCTTCGCCTCGCAGCGGTACGGGACGACGCTGCTGGAGCACGCCGAGGACCCGCTCCTCGACGGCAGCGACCCACTGCTGTCCTTCCTCCCCCTGTGGAACGACATCACCCGCGACCGCAACGCCGGCGGCGAGGTCGTCACCACGATCGACGCAGCGGCGCAACAGGCGGCCTACCTCGGCCTCGGCGCCCGCCGGGGCGCTGTCGCGGCGCTCGAACCGGCCACCGGGCGCGTCCTGGCGCTGGTCTCCAGACCGTCGTACGACCCCGGCGTACTGTCCGGCAACGGCCCCTCGGTGACGGACGCCTGGGCACGCCTCAACGGGGACGCGGGCAAGCCGATGCTCAACCGGGCGGTGCGGCAGACGTATCCGCCGGGTTCGACCTTCAAGGTGGTGACGGCAGCGGCGGCACTGGACACCGGGGTGATCACGGACCTCGACGCCCCGACCCGCTCCCCCGCCCCGTACACCCTCCCCGGTACCACCACCTCCCTCGCGAACGAGGTCGAGGGCTGCGAGAACGCCTCCCTGCGCCATGCCTTCGAGTGGTCGTGCAACACGGTGTTCGCGAAGCTGGGCGTGGACGTGGGCCTGGGCGCCATGAAGGACACGGCGCGGGCCTTCGGCTTCAACAACGCGGACCTGCGCATCCCGTTCTCGGTCTCCCCCAGCAACTTCGACACCGAGATGGACCGGGCCCAGCTCGCCCTCTCCTCGATCGGCCAGTACGACACCCGGGCCACTCCGCTCCAGATGGCGATCGTCACGGCCGCCGTCGCGAACGGCGGTGCTGTCAGATCGCCGTACCTGGTGGAGCGCACGACCACGGCCGCCGGCCGCACGGTCGCCACCACGAGCACCCGCACCCTCGGCCAGGCCATGAACCCGGGGACCGCGATGCGCCTGCGCGAGCTGATGCGAGGGGTGGTCGAGGACGGCACCGGCACCAACGCCGCCATCCCCCACGCCACGGTGGGCGGCAAAACGGGCACCGCCCAACACGGCATCGGCAACTCCGGCACCCCCTACGCCTGGTTCATCGGCTGGGCCCAGTCCGACGACGCGATGGAACCCCAGGTGGCGGTGGCGGTGGTGGTGGAGGACGCGGAAACGGTGAGGGGTGACATCAGCGGGGGTGGCGACGCGGCCCCGATCGCGCGGGAGGTGATGGAGGCGGTACTGAAATCCACCGACCACCAGCTGAGATAAGGGGTGTGATCCCCACCCCCGACCGACCTATCGTTCGGTCCATGACTTCCACCGCGTACGAACTGGCCCAGGTGAACATCGCCCGTCTCAAAGCCCCCTTGGATTCCCCGCAGTTGAAGGACTTCGTAGCCGCCCTGGACCCGGTGAACGCCGTCGCCGACGGCTCGGACGGCTTCGTCTGGCGCCTCCAGAGCGACTCCGGCAACGCCACGGACGTACCCGTCTTCAACGACGAGTGGCTGGTCATCAACATGTCGGTGTGGCGGGACACCAACGCCCTGACCGCGTTCATGTACCAGGGGCAGCACAGGGAGTTGCTGGCCCGCCGCCGCGAGTGGTTCGAGCGCGTCCAGGAGGCGATGGTGGTCCTGTGGTGGGTTCCGGCCGGCCACCGCCCGACGGTCGCGGAGGCGGAGTCCCGCCTCCTGCATCTGCGCGCGAACGGCCCTACGCCGTACGCGTTCACACTGCGGACGTCGTTCCCGGCACAGGGAGCGGAGCCGGTGTCGTTCGCGGTGCCGGAGGATCTGGGGTGCTCGGTCTGACGTCGCCGCTCCGCCGAGTGATCGACGGGCGTGCCGTTGACGCCCGCATCAGCCCTCCGCCCCCGCCTCGATCGCCTCCCCCACCTCCGCGACCCGCTCCCGTTCCTCCACGGCGAAACGCTCCGCGTCCAAGCGCTCGGCGATCTCCTCGTCCTGGGCCATGAGGAGGTCGAGGCCGGCGTCCCCCAGCTCCAGGACGCCCATGTCGACGTAGGCCTGCTGGAGCCGTCTGCCCCACAGGCCGATGTCCTTGACGCAGGGCACGATGCGGCTGAAGAGGAGCTTGCGGAAGAGGGCGAGGAACTCGGAGCGCTCGCTGAACTCCTCGGCCTCCGCCTTCGGGATGCCGAAGTTCTCCAGGACCTCCATGCCACGCAACCGGTCGCGCATCAGGTAGCAGCCCTCGATGACGAACTCCTCGCGCTCGCGCAGTTCGGCGTCGGTGAGCTGCCGGTAGTAGTCCCTGAGAGCCATCCGGCCGAAGGCCACGTGCCGGGCCTCGTCCTGCATGACGTACGCGAGGATCTGCTTCGGCAGCGGCTTGTCGGTGGTGTCGCGGATCATGCCGAAGGCGGCGAGGGCGAGCCCTTCGATGAGCACCTGCATGCCCAGGTACGGCATGTCCCAGCGGGAGTCCCGCAGGGTGTCGCCGAGGAGGGCCTGGAGGTCGTCGTTGATCGGATAGACCATCCCGATCTTCTCGTGCAGGAAGCGGGCGTAGATCTCGGCGTGCCGGGCCTCGTCCATGGTCTGGGTGGCGGAGTAGAACTTGGCGTCGAGGTCGGGAACGGACTCGACGATCCGGGCCGCGCAGACCATGGCCCCCTGCTCACCGTGCAGGAACTGGCTGAACTGCCAGGACGCGTAGTGCTTGCGCAGTTCGCCCTTGTCGCGGTCGGTGAGCTTCGCCCAGTACGGCGTTCCGTACAGGGTCATCGACTCGTCGGGCGTACCGAGCGCGTCGTACGGATCGACCTCCAGCTCCCAGTCGATGCGCCGCTGCCCGTCCCACTGCTTGTCCTTGCCCTTCTGGTACAGGGCGAGCAGGCGTTCGCGACCGTCGTCGTACTCCCAGCTGAACCGCGCCGCACCGCTCGCGGGCACTGTCCACAGCGGGTCTCCCGGATCCTTGGCGTACAGCTCGTGCGTCGGCATACCTCGCACAGTCACATGGGGTAGACGGGTCGTCAACAAGTGGTGCGCGGGGGATTGACGGCCTTGCTGACAAGTAGTCTCATAACGGTGACCGCCGGTAAGCACCCGCACCAGGAGCTGATCAGAGCCATGACGACGGTGACCTCGATCTCCGAGGCGGAGGTGCTGCGCGACGCGCTCGGGCTCCTCAAGGACCGGGAGCAGGTGGCCGAGCGACTGCTCGCCTCCTCCGCGAAGCACTCCTTCGACCCGGACAAGGAGCTGGACTGGGACGCGCCCTTCGAGGAGGGCAAGTGGTTCTGGCCGCCGGAGCTCGTGTCGCTGTACGGGACGCCGATGTGGCGGCGGATGTCCGAGGAGCAGCGGATCGCCCTGTCCCGGCACGAGGCGGCGGCGCTGGCCTCGCTCGGCATCTGGTTCGAGATCATCCTCATGCAGCTGCTCGTACGGCACATCTACGACCGGGCCGCGACCAGCGCGCATGTGCGCTACGCGCTCACCGAGATCGAGGACGAGTGCCGGCACTCGAAGATGTTCGCCCGCCTCATCGGCAAGGGCGGGACGCCGTACTACCCGGTGAGCCGCCTCCACCAGAACCTCGGCCGCGTCTTCAAGACGATCTCCACGACCCCCGGCTCCTTCACGGCGACCCTCCTCGGAGAGGAGATCCTCGACTGGATGCAGCGGCTGACCTTCCCCGACGAGCGGGTCCAGCCGCTGATCCGGGGCGTGACCCGCATCCATGTGGTGGAGGAGGCCCGGCATGTCCGCTACGCCCGCGAGGAGCTCCGCCGCCAGATGGTGACCGCCCCGCGCTGGTCCCGCGAGTTCACCCGCGTCACCTCCGGCGAGTTCGCCCGCGTCTTCTCCGTCGCCTTCATCAACCCCGAGGTCTACCCGAACGTCGGCCTCGACCAGCGCGAGGCCGTCGCCCAGGTCCGGGCCAGCACCCACCGCCGCGACATCATGCAAACCGGCGCGAAACGGCTGACGGACTTCCTGGACGACATCGGGGTGCTGCGGGGTGTGGGGCGGCGGATGTGGAGGTCGTCGGGGTTGCTGGCGTAAGCGGAGGCCGCGGGAGGGCCGGAGAGCTCGGGAGGCCGGCGTTGTGGGGCGGGGCCGTGTCTTTCAGCGGCGCGGGGAACTGCGCGAGCAACCACGAACCACCCGCAGATCGGGGTCGAAGGGGCAGCGCCCCTGGGTGGGGGCACCTCCCGCTCATGGGGCCCCTCCCGCTCATGGGGGCCCCTCCCGCTCGAGCGAAGCCGAGTGGGGGAGAAGCCGAGAGTGGGGCAGAAGCCGAGAGTGGGGGAGGGACGGGTAGGGGCGGCGGGGGCGAAGCAACTCCCGGCCTCACGACTACCCTGCCAGGTATGACGTCCGACGCCCCCACCCGCGCGTACCGCCGACTGAGCGTCGAGGAGCGGCGCAGCCAGCTGCTGCACGCCGCACTGGAGCTGTTCGCGCACCACGCCCCGGAGGACGTCTCCCTTGACGACGTGGCGGAGGCGGCCGGAGTCTCCCGCCCCCTCGTCTACCGCTACTTCCCCGGCGGCAAGCAGCAGCTCTACGAGGCCGCCCTCCGCTCGGCCGCCGAGGAGCTGGAGCACTGCTTCGACGAGCCGACCGAGGGCCCCCTCACCCTGCGGCTGACCCGCGCCCTCGACCGCTACCTGGCCTTCGTGGACGAGCACGACACCGGTTTCAGCGCCCTCCTCCAGGGCGGCAGCGTCGTGGAGACCTCGCGGGCGACGGCCATCGTGGACGGGGTACGGCGGGCGGCGGCGGACCACATCCTCCGGCACCTGGAGGTCGCGGAACCCGGCCTGAGGCTCCGTATGACCGTCCGCATGTGGATCACCTCCGTCGAGGCCGCCTCCCTCATCTGGCTGGACGATGGCAAGCAGCCGGACGTGGCGGAGCTGCGCGACTGGCTCGTCGAACAGTTCGTGGCCTGCCTCACCGCGACCGCCGGACGCGACCCCCAGACCGCCGCAGTCGTCCGGGCCGCGCTCACCATCGAGCCCTCCGACGGCGCCGTCGGCACCCTGGCCCGCCGCGTCCTGTCCTTGGTCGGCGACGCGGCTCACCTGCTGTGACACTGGTCCGGTGAAGAGCCAAGACACCCCCTTCGTGGGCGGGCCCCTGGACGGGCGCGTCCTGCCCGTGCTGCTCGGCATCACCGGGCACCCGCCGAAGACGTACCGGATCCCCGTGCCGAACCGGGCCGGCGGCCCGCCGACCGTGCTGGTGTACCGGAGGGTGGACGCCGGCCGGGGCGGTTTCCTGCACCAGCTGTGGAAGTACGAGTACGCCCCCGACGCGGACCCCGGCCGCCGCCTGAAGTGGCCCT
The DNA here is from genome assembly GCF_002214185.1 of Streptomyces capitiformicae. Taxonomy (NCBI): domain Bacteria; kingdom Bacillati; phylum Actinomycetota; class Actinomycetes; order Kitasatosporales; family Streptomycetaceae; genus Streptomyces; species Streptomyces capitiformicae. The sequence goes on from NZ_CP022161.1 coordinate 8,473,847, forward strand.
GGTCGTCCACGCGCAGGACCCGCGAGGGGCAACCCGCCACGCCGCCCGAGAAGCCGCACCGCCACGACGAGTGACCCTCGTGGGCCGGACGGTCCACCCCGGCGCGCGCCCGCCCCGCGCTCCTCTGATGCTGCCGATGCGAGGTGGACGGCCCACCTGCGCACCGGAGGTGATGAAGTGTCAGAAAGGCTTCTGCGCCGGACATATACGGCAGCGGTCGCGACCCTGGCGGCCGGCACGCTCCTCACGACGACCCCAGCCGCCGCAACGGCCGCCCCGGGCGCCCCGGAACCGGCGCCCAGCGACACGGCCCCCGACTCCCTGGACCCGGACGCCGCCCTCGACTCCCTGGACCCGGACGCCGCCCCCAACGCCCCGGACCCGGACGCCGCCCCCGAGGACCGTTCGGTCGCCGACCTCCTCACCGACCTCCAGCGGCTCTACCGCGAGGCCGAGGAGGCCACCGAGGCCCACAACGCCACCGAGGAGGAGTTGGCCAAGCAGCGGGCCGAGGTCGCGAAGCTCGACCGGAAGCTCACGTCGGCCCGTATCTCCCTGTACGACAGCCGGGGCGCCGCCGGACGGCTGGCCCGGCAGCAGTACCAGAACAGCAGCACCGACCTCTCCCCGTACGTACGGCTGCTCCTCACCCGCAACCCGCACCGCGCGATGGAGCAGGGCCACGTGATCGGACAGGTCGCCCGGGAACGGGCCCTGACCGTGGAACGCATGGTCGGCAGCGAGAAGCAGACCGACGCCCTCGCCCGCAAGGCCCGCGCGGCCCTCGACCGCCAACTCACCCTCACCGAGCGCCGCAAGGAGAAACACGACACCGTTCGCGCCCGCCTGGCCGAGGTCGAGAAACTCCTCGCCTCCCTCACCGCCGAACAACTCGCAGGCGTCCGGAAGTTGGAGAAGGCCACCACCGCCGAGGCCCAGCAGAACCTCGTCACCTCCGGCGCCCTCAGCTCCGCCCGCCCCCCGACCGGCCCGGGCGCCAAGGCCCTGCGCTACGCCGTGGCCCAGATCGGCAAACCGTACGAGTGGGGCGCCGAGGGCCCGAAGGCCTATGACTGCTCGGGCCTGACCTCCCAGGCCTGGTCCCACGCGGGCCACCCCATCCCCCGCACCAGCCAGGAACAGTGGTCCCGCCTCCCCCGTGTCCCCCTGAACCGCCTGCGCCCCGGCGACCTGGTCGTCTACTTCCCCAAGGCCACCCACGTAGCCCTGTACCTGGGCGACGCCAAGGTGATCCAGGCCCCCCGCCCCGGCACCAAGATCAAGGTCTCCCCCATCGCGGCCAACCCGATTCTGGGCGCAGTTCGCCCGGACCCGAAAGCCAAACCCCTTAAACGCTTCAAGCCCCCAAGACTCCCGAAAGCGGCCAAGGAGAGCTCAGACAGGGGCTACAACGCCACGGATTCCTTGTAACGAGAGGGGACAGCACGAAACCTGAAGGGGCGCACCCGGCAACCAAGAAGCACCCCAACGGCGCCTAGGGCGTGTTGCGAAAGTCCCACCTGCCGCCCGACGCCCGGCACGCTCCCCACTCTCGGCTTCTCCCCCACTCTCGGCTTCGCTCAAGCGGGAGGGGCCCCCATGAGCGGGAGGGGCGCCCATGAGCGGGAGGGGCCCCCACCGCCGCACCGGGCGAAAGCCCACGTACATCCAGTCCATCCACAGGGCCTTCCGCCCGGCACGCCGAGAGCACGCTCCCCCACTCTCGGCTTCGCTCGAGCGGGGGGACCCCCATGACGCCGCCCGGCACGCCCTCCGGGCGGACGACGGGACTTTCGCAACACGCCCTAGCTCCCGGCAACTTCCGAAAGGTACGCCCGAGTCTTCTCCGCCTCATAGAAGTACCCCTCGAAATCCGCCGGGTCGTCGAAACCGTTGACAAACCGATTCGCCACCACCGGCAGCCTCTCCGCGACCCCGATCAACTCCACCACATGCGAACCCGGCGGAGCCAACATCGTGTTGGTCCACTTCGTCACCGGCCCCACAATCTGCCAGAACCGCTCGAACGTCCGCCCCATCCACGCCTCGTCGAACTCCTTCTCCCCGTGTTCGAGGATCGCGTCGAGGTACACGGCCGCACACTTGGTCGCCGAGTTCGCCCCCTGCCCGGTGAGCGGATCGTTGGCCACGACCACGTCCCCGGCACCCAGCACCAGCCCGCCACCGGGGAGCCGCGCGGAGGGGTGCCGCACGGTCGGCGTGTAGCGGCCCGCCAACGCCGCACCCACGTCGGTCACCTCGACCTCGCCGGCCCGCGCGTACTCCCACGGGGTGTACCGCTCCATGAGTTCCAGGGTCAGTTCGAGATGCCGCCCGGCGTCCCGGACGCCGCCGAACACATCGAGCGGACCGCCGGGCAGCCCCAGCCAGAACAGGGCGTCTGCGCGCCCGGAGGTGGTGAGGACGGGCTGGACGATGAGTTCGCCGACGCCGGGCACGAGGTTGCAGCGGGCCGCGTCGAAGTCGGGGTGCTCGGGGCGGGGGCCGAGGCCGTGGACGTAGACGGCGGCGAGGGCGCGCTGCGGCTCGGTGTAGGGCGAGCGGGAGGCATCGCGATCGAACATCCGCACAAGTTCACCCTTGCCCGCCGAGACGACCACGAGGTCGTACATGCGGGAGAAGTAGTCGAGGTCGGAGACCGCGGCGCCGTGGATGACCAGTTGGCCGCCACGGTGGGCGAAGGTCTCCAGCCAGCCGGCCATCTTCACCCGCTGGTCGACGGCCTGCGCGTACCCGTCCAGCCGGCCCACCCAGTCCACGGCGCGCTGCCTGTCCGGGCCGGCGACGGAGACCCCGATGCCCTCGATCCTGGGGGCCTGGGACTCCCAGAAGTTCAGCCCGAGGTCGCGCTCGTGGCGCAGCGCCGAGTCGAACATGCACTGCGTGGACATGATCCGGCCGGTGCGTATCTCGTCGGGGGTCCGGTTGGACATCAGCGTGACCTCGTACCCGTGCGACTGCAGTCCGAGGGCCAGTTGCAGCCCGGACTGGCCGGCTCCGACGACGAGTATCTTCCGCATCCGGGCTGGGCTCCTCAGTTCGTCCTCTTCGTCCCCCTGGTCGGCTCGGTCCGCCGACCCCTGGCCGGGACTACTCGGGGGTGACGGATATCGCGTGCGCGCACAGCGCCAGCAGGGTCTCCATCGCCGAGGCCCGCTTGCGCGCGTCCATGATCATGACAGGTACATGCGCGGCCACGGTCAGCGCCTCCCGGACGTCCTCGGGGTCGAACCGCTCGCTGCCGTCGAACGCGTTCACCGCGACGACGTACGGCAGTCCGCAGCTCTCGAAGTAGTCGAGCGCGGGGAAGCAGTCGCCGAGGCGGCGGGTGTCGGCGAGGACGACCGCGCCGATCGCGCCGCGCGTCATGTCGTCCCACATGAACCAGAACCGCTCCTGGCCGGGCGTGCCGAACAGATAGAGGACCAGGTCGTCGGCGAGCGTGATGCGGCCGTAGTCCATGGCCACGGTGGTGGTGAGCTTGCCCGGGGTCACGGAGAGGTCGTCCGTGGCGGCGCTGGCCTCGGTCATCAGCGCCTCGGTCCTGAGGGGGGTGATCTCGGAGACCGCGCCGACGAAGGTGGTCTTGCCGACGCCGAAGCCGCCCGCCACCACGATCTTCGTGGCGATCGGGGCCTTGGAGAGGTCGGCCTGCCAGGGCTTCAGCTCCTCCTCGGGCTCCTCCTGGGCCGCGGGCTCCGGCCCGGGCCGAGGCACGTCGACGCGAGGGGCGTTCACGTCGACATCGACGCGGGGGGCGTCGTCGACGCCCGGGGTGACGCCGGGCCTGGCGTCGGGGGCGACGCCAGGCGAGGCGGCGTCAGAGACGGCGGAGTCCACTCAGCACCCTTTCCAGCAGAGCGCGGTCCGGCTGTCCCGGTCCGTGACCTGTTCCGTACACACGGATCTTTCCCTGGTCCGCGAGATCACTGAGGAGGACACGGACCACACCGAGCGGCATTCTCAGCAGCGCGGCGATCTCCGCCACCGTCCGCATACGGCGGCAGAGTTCGACGATGGCCCGCATCTCGGGCATCACCTTGGTGTTGAGTGAACCATTCTCCAATTGCGGCCGCTCCGCCGGGGCTTCGAGTACGGCGACGAACGTCTCGACGAGCAGCACATGACCGAAGCGCGTACGGCCACCGGTGAGCGAGTAGGGGCGTACGCGGGCGGGTTTACGGTCCCCGCCGCGCACCGGAAGCCGCTTCGAGGCACCGCCCTTGTGGACACTCTTCTGCGTGCCCTTCGAGCCGCTCATCGTCGGCTCCCGGCCGCCTCGGTCTCCTTGTGGGCCTCGCTCTCCAACGACTTGCGCAGCTCGCTGCGGAGTTCGGGGGTCAGCACATGGCCGGCGCGGCCGACGAAGAGCGCCATGTGGTACGCCACCACACTCATGTCGCAGTCGGGGGCGCCGTGCACACCGAGCAGCGAGCCGTCGCTGATCGACATCACGAAGAGGTTGCCCTCGTCCATCGCGACCATCGTCTGTTTGACCCCGCCGAACTCCATCAGCTTGGCGGCGCCGATGGTGAGGCTGCCGATGCCGGAGACGATGGTGGCCAGGTCGGCGGCGGAACCCCGGGGGCCCTGGGGCCGTGCGTCGCGGGTCTCGCGGCGGGCCTCGGCGTTTCTGCCGGGGTCGGAGGAGAGGAGGAGCAGACCGTCGGAGGAGACCACCGCGACCGACAGCAGCCCCGGCACCTCCTCGACGAGGTTGGTCAGCAGCCAGTGCAGGTTGCGGGCTTCACTGCTCAGGCCGAAGGTACTGGGCGCGGTCAACTGCTTGCCTCCTCGGAAGTGCCCCCCGTGGTGTCAACTGCCTCTGTCCGGTACTCATGCGTCTCGGGCATCCGTGTCTCGCCCGACTGCTCGGCGATCTCGGCCTCGACGTCCCGGCGCCCCTGCCTCGCCCCCTTGTGGAACCCGCCGAGCCGGCGCCTGAGCTCCTCGGCGTTCACGCCCCCGACGCGCGGCCTGGGGACCGTGGACGGGGCTGCGGTGATCCTGGGCGTGCGCTTGGGCAGGCCCTTGTCGGTGAGGCGCGGCGCCTCCTCGCCCGACGTGCGGGCCGCGTCCCCCTCGTCGGCGTCCCCCTCGTCCGCGGCACGCTCGTGTGTGTCGGGTTCGTCGGCGGCGGTCTCCTCCGGGACCACGGGAGCGAAGAGCTCCATGGTGGTCTCGGAGACGGACTCGTGCCGGGCCTCGGGCTCGGGATCGTCCTGCGGTACGGCGGTCTCGGGGGCCGTTCCCGCTGTCTCGGCCGCCTCCCGTGCCCGCAGCGCCCGCTCCGCCGCCTCGATGAGCGGGTCCCCGTCGCCCTCCGGCTCGCGTACGGTGACCGAACGGCCGGTCAAGGCACCCGAGTTGGCCTCGGCCACGGCGCCCGGCAGGGACAGGGTGTGGGTGAGCCCGGCCGGGGTGCCGACGGGTACGCCGGGGGTGGGGGCCAGCAGCGACTTGGGGAGCACGACGATCGCCGCGGTGCCGCCCCCGTCCTGCTTCTGGAGCCGTACGCCGGTGCCGAGCCGGTGGGCGAGGCGGGCCACGACGTACAGGCCGAGGCCGAGCCCCTCGCCGTCCTCCTGGTCGTAGGGGGCCTCGGGGTCGAAGTCGGTGAGGCGGGAGTTGAGCCTCGCGATCCGCTCGGCGGCGATGCCGATGCCGCCGTCCTGGACGGAGAGGGCGATCTCGCCGTTCTCCATCAGCCAGCCGGAGACCTCGACGGACATCTCCGGCGGCGAGAACGACGTGCCGTTCTCCATCAGTTCGGCCAGCAGATGGCTGAGGTCGTCCGCGGCGAACCCGGCGACGTGCGCGGCCGGCGGCAGGGCGGCGATGCGCACGCGCTCGTAGCGCTCGATCTCGCTGACCGCGGCGCGGACCACATCCACGAGCGGGACGGGTCCCGCGTGGTGCTGGACATGCTCGTGGCCGGCCAGGACGAGGAGGTTCTCGCTGTGGCGGCGCATGACGGTCGCGAAGTGGTCCAGCTTGAAGAGGGTGGCGAGCCGGTCGGGGTCCTGCTCGCGCTCCTCCAGCGACTCGATGACGGCGAGCTGGCGCTCGACGAGGCCGAGGGTGCGCAGGGCGAGGTTGACGAAGGTGGCGTGGACGCTGTGCCGGATCTGCGTCAGATGGGCGGTGGCCTCGGCGAGTTCGGCGCGCAGCCGGTCGCGGTCGTCGGCCATGGTCTTGCGCTGGCCGATGAGGTGCTTGCGGTCGCCCTCCAGGGGCGCGAGCCGCTCGTGCAGGGCGAGGGCGTGCGCGTGGAGCGCGTTGACGGAGCGTACGACCTGGGCGAACTCGTCGTTGCGGCCGGTGAACTTGATGGGTTCCTCGGTGCTCGGGTCGCCCGCGAGACGGGCCGAGCCGATGCGCACCACGGCGAGCGGGCGGGTGAGCGAGCGGGCCATGCCGGTGGCGATGCCGACGGCGACGAGCATCAGGGCGCCGAGGACGGCGATGCGGATCTCCAGCGCGGTGACGTCGTCGTCGCGCAGCTGGGCCAGGTCCTTGGTGCGCTGGTCGTAGAGGGAGGACTCGGCGCCGCGCATCAGGTCGACGCGGGCGGAGAGCGCCGCGTTCACCTTCTTGGCGCTGGTGCCGGCCTCGCTGTCGGAGAGGGTGGGCTCGTCGGTGAGCTTCGCCAGGTAGGTGTCGGCGGTGTCCGCCTCGGGGCCGGTGACCGTGGAGTCGTACGAGGAGCGGGCGGCGGCGGGCGCGATCTCGCGGAAGTGGGCGAGGGCGGCGTCGGAGCGGACGCGGGCCTGCTGGGCGGCGGCGCTGAGGGCGTCGCGCTGCTTCTTGTCGGCGGCCGAGGCGCCGGTCGTGGTGGTGGGCAGGCCGGTGACCGGGTCGATGACGGTCTGGGTGGTCGTCGGGACGTTGAGCGCGGCGAGGAGCAGTCCGCGGGCGGCGGCGGCCTGCTGGACGGCGCTGTCGAGCTCGGCGAGGGCGTATGCGCCGCCGCCCGCGCGGGACGGGAGCTGCTCGGCCAGTTCCTCGGCGAGGGCGTGGAGTTCGGTGACGACGGCGGTGTACGCCCGGTGCGCTTCGAAAGCGGTGCTCTCATCGGAGAGCGCCGCTTTCCGTACGCCGGCGATGGACTGGATGTCCTCGCGCAGGGCGGCGGAGGTGTCGGTGTCCGCGCTCAGTTCCTCGATCTGGAGGTCGACGCGGTCGCTGTGCTGCTTGCTCGGCGCGGCCGAGTCCGGCCGCCCGGCGGCGATGTAGGCGGTGACCTCGTCGCGCTCGTCTCCCAGCGCGTGGGCGAGGGTGAGGGTCTGCTGGGTCCGCTCGGCGAGCGTCACCAGGTTCTGGGTGTCGTGCAGTTGCTCCGAGGCGGCGAGGATCGAGGGCGCCCCGGCACCCGCTATGGCGGCGGCGACGACGGCCACGGCCACGATGAGCCGGTTGCGTACATGCGCCTTGCGCCCGGTGCCGACGGTGGGAGCCTGCCGCTGTACCGGCCCCTGCCGGTTCGGGGAGGCCGCGGAGGCCGTCGATGCCGCCTTCTTGGCTGCCTTCTTCTCCGCGCGCCGAGGCCGCGTCTTCTGCACCGGTGCTCGCATTCCTGACTCGATGTACCCATGGCCCGGGTGACGTTCCGTCAACTGGTCACTTACGGCCGTCCCCCCGGTACGGCTCCCGACCCTCCCAGTGCCGGTGGGCAGTGGTCCCGCATCGTCAGTCCCGCCACCCGAAGGAGTGAACATCCCCGGGGAGTTGGCGGGCAAGTTCCTCCGGCTCGCGCCAACGCCCCGGGCCGGGGGCCGGTTGGACGTCGGCGACGCGCTTTGACAGTATTCGCCGCCGCGCTTCACCGCTCACGATCATTCCATGCCAAACCCGGCGCCCGGCCTGGAAGGTCCGGGCCGCACGGCAACCATTGTCGGCCTTTCGTGGATCTTATGGAGGGTGTGTGCAGACTGGCCGAATGCGTACTGAACTCGTCTCGGAGCCCGGCGACCCGACCGGCCCCAACGAGGACTTCGCGGCGGTCGCGCTTCCCGCGGGAGGGCAGGGCGGCACCCTGGTCCTCCTGGACGGCGTGACACCACCGCCCACCGACTACGGCTGTCGACATTCGGTCGCATGGTTCAGCTCCCGTCTCGGCGGTACCCTGACCGAACTGTCCGTTTCGCAGCGGGATTCGCCGTTGCCTGACGTCCTCTCACAGGCCATTTCTCGTACCGCTGAGGCGCATACGCAAACCTGTGACCTTTCTCACCCAAGAACTCCACAGGCAACAGTGGTCCTCGCCCGCTGGTCGGCCACGGCCGTGGAGTACCTGGTGCTGTCGGACTCGGCCCTGCTGTTCGAGGCACCGGACGGATCGGTGACGGCGGTCCTGGACGACCGCCTGTCACGACTCCCGCGGGCTTCACTCGCCACGGCCGCCATCGCCGACTCCACCGTCCGGAACAAGGAGGGCGGCTTCTGGACGGCGGCGGCCGATCCGTCCGTGGCCGTCCGGGCGGTGACAGGGACGGTCCCTCGCGAGAAGGTCCGGGCCCTGGCCGCATTGACGGACGGGGCGACCCGATGGGTCGAGCGCTTCCGGGAGGGCGACTGGGGGGACTGCTTCACGTTCATACGAAAGGAGGGCGCGGGAGCGCTGGTGGACCGCGTACGGGAGCTTGAACGGGCCGATGTCGAGCGGCGGTTCCTGGGGCCGAGCAAGACGCATGACGACTCGAGCGTGGTGTTCGCGGAGCTGTGAGGGGCGCCCCCGGTCGTCAGCCGTCCGCTCCCCGGTTCAGCTGGTGCAGCAGCCGCGCCAGTTCAGCCACTTCGTCGCGGTCCCAGCCCGCCAGCTGCCGTACGTACGCCACGCGCCGCGCGTCCCGTACCGCCCGGAATCGCGCGCGTCCCTCGTCCGTGAGGTGGACGAGCCAGGCGCGGCCGTCGGCGGGGTCGGGTTCGCGGGCGATGAGGCCAAGGTGTTCGAGGGCGCGGAGCTGGCGGGACATGGTGGCCTTGCCGACGCCGATGTACGCGGCGAGTTCGGTGGCGCGGAGGCGACCGGCCTCGTCGAGGCGGGCCAGCAGACCGTACGCGGCGGACTCCAGGTCCGGGTGGACCGCCCGGGCCATCTCGCCGGACTTGGCGCGGGCGCGCCGCAGCAGGACCGTCAGCTCCCGCTCCAGCGCCAGGAAGGCCTGGTCCATGCCGCCCGTCGGCAGGCCGGCCCCGGCACCGCTCCCGTCGCCGTTTCCGCCCTCGTCGTGCACATCAGCTCCTGATTCCGTTGTCGCTCTGTCTGGGTTCTCGCTTTGTCTGGATTTGCCGACGTCAGTATTTCGCAGGCGCGGACCGACCTCAGCCGCACCCCGGCCCCCGCTGACAGGCGAAAAGGCCCGGTGTCCCGCAGGGACCCGGGCCTTCCGCCATCCGGTGGGCGTCCGTCACTCCGCCACCGGAGCCTTCGGGGCGAAGCCGCTCACGCCGCGACCGGAACCTCCACCTCCGCCGGGGCGAGGGCCAGGTCCAGGACCTGGCGGACGTCGGTGACGGTGTGGACGTCGAGCTTGTCGAGGACCTCGGCGGGGACGTCGTCCAGGTCGGGCTCGTTGCGCTTGGGGATGACGACGGTGGTGACGCCGGCCCGGTGCGCGGCGAGCAGCTTCTGCTTGACGCCGCCGATGGGCAGGACCCGCCCGGTCAGCGAGACCTCACCGGTCATCGCCACGTCCGTACGCACGAGCCGGCCGGAGAGGAGCGAGGCGAGAGCCGTCGTCATGGTGATACCGGCACTCGGCCCGTCCTTGGGCACGGCCCCCGCCGGGAAGTGGATGTGCACGCCCCGGTCCTTGAGGTCGGCGACGGGCAGCTCCAGCTCGGCGCCGTGCGAGCGCAGGAAGGAGAGCGCGATCTGCGCGGACTCCTTCATCACGTCGCCCAGCTGTCCGGTGAGCGTCAGCCCCGCCGCGCCCGTCTCCGGATCGGCCAGCGACGCCTCGACGTACAGCACGTCGCCACCCGCCCCGGTGACCGCGAGCCCGGTCGCGACACCCGGCACGGCCGTACGCCGCTCCGCCGGATCCTGGGCCGATTCGGGCACATGGTGCGGGCGCCCGATGAGGCCGCGCAGATCGCCGTCCGTGATGGTGAACGGCAGCTCCCGCTCGCCCAGTTCGTGCTGGGCGGCCACCTTGCGCAGCAGCCGCGCGACGGCCCGCTCCAGGTTCCGCACACCAGCCTCGCGCGTGTACTCACCGGCGAGCTTGCGCAGCGCGCTCTCGTCGAGGGCGACCTCGTCGGCGCCGAGCCCGGCCCGATCCAACTGCCGCGGCAGCAGGTGATCCCGGGCGATGACGACCTTCTCGTCCTCCGTGTACCCGTCCAGCCGCACCAGCTCCATCCGGTCGAGCAACGCCTCCGGAATCGCCTCCAGCACATTGGCCGTGGCGAGGAAGACGACATCGCTCAGGTCCAGCTCCACCTCCAGGTAGTGGTCCCGGAAGGTGTGGTTCTGGGCGGGGTCGAGCACTTCGAGCAGCGCGGCCGCCGGGTCGCCCCGGAAGTCGGACCCGACCTTGTCGATCTCGTCGAGCAGGACGACGGGGTTCATGGACCCGGCCTCCTTGATCGCCCGCACGATACGGCCGGGCAGGGCCCCGACGTACGTACGCCGATGCCCGCGGATCTCCGCCTCGTCGCGCACGCCACCGAGCGCGACCCGTACGAACTTCCGCCCCATGGCGTGCGCCACGGACTCCCCGAGGCTGGTCTTGCCGACACCGGGCGGCCCGACGAGGGCGAGCACGGCACCGCCCGCCCGTCGCCCACCACCACCCTCAACCGAGGCGCTTCGCGCGGCCCCCTGGTTGAGCCGCCCACCGACGACGTCCAGCCCCCGGTCGGCACGCCGCTTGCGCACGGCGAGGTACTCGGTGATGCGCTCCTTCACGTCCTCAAGACCGGCGTGCTCGGCGTCGAGAACACCCTTCGCGCCCTGGATGTCGTACGCGTCCTGGGTCCGCTCGTTCCAAGGGAGTTCGAGGATGGTGTCGAGCCAGGTCCGGATCCATCCGCCCTCGGGTGACTGGTCACTGGACCGCTCCAGCTTGTCGACCTCCTTGAGGGCGGCCTCGCGGACCTTCTCGGGCAGGTCGGCGGCCTCGACGCGGGCCCGGTAGTCGTCGGACTCCTCGCCCTCCTTCTCCCCGTTCAGCTCGCGCAGTTCCTTGCGCACGGCTTCGAGCTGACGCCGCAGCAGGAACTCCCGCTGCTGCTTGTCGACGCCCTCCTGGACGTCCTTGGCGATGGTCTCCGCGACGTCCTGCTCGGCGAGGTGGTCGCGCAGCTGCTGCGTGGCGAGCTTCAGCCGGGCGATCGGGTCGCCGGTCTCCAACAGCTGGATCTTCTGCTCGGTGGTGAGGAAGGGCGAGTACCCGGAGTTGTCGGCGAGCGCGGACACATCGTCGATGGCCTGCACCCGGTCCACGACCTGCCAGGCACCACGCTTGCGCAGCCAGCTGGTGGCAAGTGCCTTGTACTCCTTGACGAGTTCGGCGACATGCCCGGGCAACGGCTCGGGCACGCTCACCTCGACCCGGGTCCCCTCGACCCACAGCGCGGCCCCCGGCCCGGTGGTCCCGGCCCCGATCCGCACGCGGCTGCGGGCCCGGACGAGCGCCCCCGGATCCCCGTCGGCAAGCCTCCCGACCTGCTCGACGGTTCCGAGCACGCCGATACTCGCGTACGCCCCGTCGACCCGCGGCACCAACAGCACCTTCGGCTTCCCGGGCTCCGTCCGCGCCGCCGCCTGAGCTGCCTCCACCGCGGCCCGTACATCCGTGTCATTGAGGTCCAGCGGCACCACCATGCCGGGCAGCACGACCTCTTCGTCGAGCGGCAGTACGGGCAGGGTGAGCGGTGCGGACGTCGAAGCCATGATCTCTCCCTCGGCAGTCAAGTTGAGCTATGTCGACTCAATGCACATGAGCGTCGAGATGTTCCCCGGGGCTGACGGCGTTCGCTGTGGGCGATCACCGCGGCGACCCCCATGGGGCCACGCACGTAATACCCTCTAGGCACATTCATCTCTTACAATCTACAACCACGGGGTGGCAAGGTGGACCAAATCGTGCGGGCCTGGGTCGACGGATGGGTCGTCTCGCGCGGGGCGGCACCGCCGATGGTGGAGCCCTGGGGCTGCACGATCGACGTGGGAACCCCCACCCACGTGACCCGCCACGTCTTCGGCGCGACGCGCGGCGGGGTCGAGGAGGCGACGGTCCGGAAGGTGGCACAGGCCGTGACCGGGCCTGGGGTGTGGCTGAAGATCTTCGAGGAACCGGAACGGGTCGCCCCCTGGTTGGGTGAGGGCTGGTGGATCGATCCCGAGCCGGGCTGTCTGATGTCCGTACACCTGACGGCGCGGGAGGCCGCCCCGCCCCTGCCCGACGGCTACCGGCTGCGCTCCTGGTCCCGCGGCGGCGTGACCCGCGCGCTCATCGCCGCGCCGGACGGCTCCTGGGCCGCGCGGGGCCAGATCGCCCCCACCGGGGCGACCGCGGTCGTCGACCAGATAGAAACGTCCCCGAACCACCGCCGCCGCGGCCTCGGCACACTGGTGATGCACACCCTCACCCGGGCCGCCCTCGAACAAGGAGCGGAGACAGGGGTGTTGGGCGGCACACCGGAGGGCCGAGCCCTGTACGAGTCACTGGGCTGGACGGTGACGGCACCACTGACGAGCGCGAGGTTCACAGGCTGACCCGAGGCGAGGCGTACACCGCTGCTCCGCGGGGCGGCGAGCTACGGAGGAAAGGCCGACCCGCTCGTGGAAGCGACTCGCACAACCCCCTCCGGAGGCCTACGGCTGCCCCTGATCAGGAACCGGTCGGGTACTAGCGCCAGGGCCTGTCGTTTGGATCACGCCTGGGCCGCGGGGCGTGGCACGCACACCGGCAGCATCAAGGCGCCGTAGCCCGAAGCCGGCGCGATCCCTAGGTGTGCAGTTGCTCGCGGTGGCAACGTCGCGCTCCCCCAGTCCGAGAACCTGAGGCGCCTGCGGCGACGTGGCCGTCCCCTCCTCCGGCCGCGCCGCCTTCCTCGGCCCGCTGGAGGCGCTCGACACGGCCGGCGGCTACGCGGCCGTCGTGGCGGCCCGAGCCGCCTAAGCCCTCCAGCGCCGCATCACCGGCCACATGGCGACCCCGATCGCCAGCGCCAGCAGATGCCCCCAGTTCGTCATCGGATCCGTGAAGGCGATCAGGTCGTCCACCAGCATCCCGCCGACCGACACCACAATCGGCCACCGCGACCACGGCGACAGCACCCCCGCCAACGCCCCGACGCTCGCCGCCACCCCGAAGCTGATCCCGTAGTCGAGACGGTGGAGGGAGGTCCCGTGCAGGTGACCGACCGCCACCGCCAGGCCCACCGGAACCTCGGTCGCGAGCGTGGCCAGTACGTGCCCCAGCAGGAAGACCCCGGCCGTACGCCACCCTCCGATCCGGCGTTCCAGCGCGGTCAGGACCAGCAGACAAGCGAGGAAGTACGGCGAACCGATCCCGCCCGCGACCCACAGCGCACTCGCGAACAGCACCAGCACAGGGCTCTGCACCAAGTGCGCCACGTCCGTGCTGGACCCCTGGTGCAGGGCGTGCACCAGGGCGGGGTCGGCGTACTCGGCCACGATCGAGGTGATCACCAGGACGGTCGCGTACGAGAAGGTGAAGGGCGTGCCCCGGGGAGCGGGGACCAGTCGCCAGGGGCGCGGGAGCGTGCGCCGGCGTGGGGACGGGGTGGGGCGGACGGGCGCCGCACCGGGCGGCCGAGGGATCCCGTCGAGGACAGGCCCGGTGACCGACGGCGTCGCGTCAGCCCCACCAGCCCCCTCCGCGGTCTCCACGGCGTCCACGATGAAGCGCCCCTTCCGTTTCACCCCACTCTCAACGCCCCTGCCCATCCCAGTCTGTGACCCCTACCACCCACCACCCGATTCGCAGGCAACCGACAGCCTTACGGGACATCCCGTCTCATCCCCCGCAACACTCGCTCCGCATAAGCCCGAAACCGCCCCGCCATGTCGAACCGTTCCTAAAGACTGAGCGGGAGCGAGTCCTGTCCCCAGAACCCATGCTCAGCCGAACGCCCCGAACGGTGTTGGGCGCCTGGACGTGTACTCGAGGATGATCGTCGGCTGGCAGGTGGCGAACCACATGCGGACCGAACTTCCGCTGGACGCCCTGGAGATGGCCCTGTGGAGACGGAGGATCAAGAAGGGCTCCGGCCTCATTCACCACAGCGACCGCGGTTCGCAGTACGTGTCAATTCGGTATACCGACCGGCTCACCGACATCGGCGCCTCGGCGTCGGTCGGTTCCGTCGCGGACTCGTATGACAACGCGACGGCCGAGGCGCTGAACGGCACCTTCAAAGCCGAGCTGATCGAGATGCAGGGCCCCTGGAAAGACGTCGACCAGGTCGAACGGGCGATCTTCCAGTGGATCACCTGGTACAACGAAGAACGCCTCCACTCCGCACTCGACTACGTACCGCCCGCCGAGTACGAGGAAGCCTTCTGGCGGAGCCAGGAGCAAACCCCGCAGTCCGCCTGAAACAAGATCACCGGACTCTACGAAACTCGTGCAGCTCACTCGGCCGGTTGCCTCCTGCCTGGTGGCGCCCACCTCACAGACGAGGCCAGCTCCGGCCCAGAAAAGTGAAACGGCCTGCTGGGACGGGTGCCTTTCTCGTTGTCCTGGATGCAAACATGCAGGTGAGCGAGGGCTGCCTTTTGCGGAAAACCCCATTACGTGACTGCGTCCCGCGTATGTCCCAGGCAGAGCAATTCCACGGGATCGGACAAATGGGATTTCATTGGTCTTGGACTGCAAGGATCCAGGTCGGAGCATCCAGGTGGTGTAGCGATCACGGCGAGGTAGGCCGTTGCTGTTTTGGCATGCACAGGAAAGGCCCTGACCGGCGTTTCCGCTGGTCAGGGCCTAAATTTCGGGTGCCCCCGGCAGGATTCGAACCTGCGCACACGGCTCCGGAGGGCCTGTGCGACCTACGCATTCCAGCAGATCAGAGCTTCGCGGGCAGCATCGATGGGCTCATCGGTCCATGAATGGTCCGCAGGCGTCCGCCCGTTGCTGGGCCGCTTCCAGCCGAACCTGATCCCGCCGCCGATGGTGTTCGCATGCCGGATCACCACTCTGGAGCGATACCAGCCAGGGTCAATAACCACAGGGGAACCCGGGCTGCCATGCCCCTGTGCTCCGGTCTGCACCGTTCATCCGTATCGAGACGTGCTGCACGCCGAGGTAGCACTCACGCTAAATCAAACAGATGATCTATTTGGGGAGCCATCTCAGGCCGTTGTCAGTGGCGGGCCGTAGCATCAGTTGATGACGCTCCTGCCGCACATGCACACAGCAGACGCATGCTTTACAGCCGGGGTCGACCAAGAGAAAATGTGCAGCGGTGGGCAGTCCAAAAAATCAGGGGGAAGTTATGGCACGCGTCTCCGAATATTACAATCTCGGACGAACCCAAGGAACGCTTGATTTTGTAGACGTGGACACCGTAAATGATATTCGGGTGTACGTGGACCCCGGGTTGATTCGGTATCTTGAGGACGACTGGGGCAAGCAATGCCTTAAAATGCTCGAAACCTTCTTTGATAGCGTCCTTGATTCCGTTCGCTCGAACGATAAGCGGCGAACGGTTTCCCTCCTCAGTCAACTTCGCGAACCTAATGAGACACACCTGGGGATCTCGCGTGGGGCAAGTGCAGGCAGGGGTTTCGGAACTAAAATGGGAGCTGCATTCGCGGAGAAGCTCGCGGAAAGCGAAGCTGCAAGAACAGGGCTGATTCAAGATCTTGAAGATACCGCGTTTTTCATTGATGGTGTCGACATGGACATCGTCTCCGATATCACGACTAATATTATCCGCGGACCTCTCATTATCTACACCCAGCAGATGGCAGAACTTTTCGGCATCCCCTTGGAGCAGGATGTCGTGAGCGGACCAGTTTGGAACCCCAACACCTTGGAGTGGGAGAACGGTTTTACGGAACTGCCGACTCCCGATGGAAACAAGCTGCTTCTGGTTCCCAAGATGATCGTGCGCCGCTCCATGCACATGAATCGCAGTGAGTACTACCGTCACCACCTGGTGCCAGTACTCCAGGAGGAGGAAGCCAAGATTGCTCTTAGGGGGCTTACGGATACCGTTCGCTCACGCGGGAAAGTCGCGGTCACCAAAAAGCAGATCAAGGAGAAATACGGCAGCACAAAGCCTGACGTCACACGCGAATCACTTAAACGGCCATCCGTGTACGAGCACTACCGGGCCATCAAGAGGGAGATTCCTCCTCAGCCACTTTCTCACAGAGAACTGTCTGACACGGCAGACTCACCGATGCCTGATTACGAGCAACTGCTGCAAGCGGTTCTAGATGTTCCGCCCGGCAAGCCGGATGCGACGCGCTATCATGACGCCGTCGAGTCCCTTCTAACTGCCATCTTCTATCCCTCGCTCTCCATGTCGGATAAGGAGACTGAGATCCATGATGGGCGCAAGCGGATCGACATCTCATATACGAATACCGCGAGAGACGGCTTCTTCAAGTACCTCATTCGACACAGAATTCAAAGCCGCTATGTGTTTGTCGAGTGTAAAAACTACGGCAAAGACGTCACTAATCCAGAACTTGATCAACTCTCCTCTCGATTTTCGACGCTTCGCGGCGAGTTCGGAATCCTAGCTTGCCGTGCATTCAAAGACAAGGAACTTTTTCTCCGCCGCTGCCGCGACACTGCGAGGGATGGGCGTGGTTATGTCATTGCCCTCGATGATGAGGATCTGAAAAGGCTTGTAGCGGACGTTCTGGCCGCCGTGAAGCCTGCCCCCGTCGACCTGGACGATCCCGACCCTGCGCCTGTCCGTCCTGTGTCTGACTATCCGCTGCTCCATGAGCGGCTCAAACAACTGCACGGTTAGGTCGCCGCCCTCCGACGCCCAACATTGACAGCGGCTAACACAATGGGCCGAGTTATTGGTGGGCGGAGGTGGGCATGAGGTTGGCGGAGTCTCAATGACCAAGTCAAGCCGGCGGGGCGCCGTCTGTGAGCTAAGACGGCGCCCCCTGGCGGGCCTTGCGTCAAGCTGCCCCTCGATGCGAACTACGGGCGGTACGGTCGCTGAGGTCTGCTGGGCTGGTCAGGCGGCTGCCTCAAGTCGATGACGGATGCCATCAGTCGCGTTGGTTGCGGTACTTCCGTGCTGTACTGCACACCCGAACGTCGGGCGGGCTGTCCCCTTGACCGCCACTTCTAGTCTGCTGTCCATGCAGTGGACAGCGCTCCTGGCAACCGCTCTTGGCGCGGCCATCGGAATCGTCAGTACCTCCATCGCAGACCGCGCCAGGTGGCGGCGAGATACCTCCGAGCGGGACCGCGAAGCCCTCCGGACATCGTTCTCGCCCTACGTTGAGGCACTGAAGGAGGCATACGACGCCATCACACATGTCAGCACGGAAGTGGACCGCCCCATCGACGAACGCGCGGAAGTGATGCGCATGGTCATAGGCCAACACGGCGTCTACGCGAAGCAGCACCAACTTGAACTCATGGCTCCCCTCGCCGTAACACAGCTCGCGCTTGCGGCCGCGCACAAGCTGGCTCGGGGCCACCCGCGATACACCTCAATGCACCTCGGCAAGGCGGGCTTACCGGGAGGCACGGTACGCGCTCATGGATGCCATGCGGGCCTCCCTTGAACGACGGTGAGAGGCTCTTGCGGCTGTCGACCTGCGGCGGATCCTTGGCAGCCCCTTCGCCTCACGGGCAACGCGCTGGCCAGGAACTCCACAGAGTCAGGTATCCGCGCTTCAGTCCACGAATAGTCCGGAACCTGGGCTCCAACATCCAGGACTACCACTGCCCGGCTGGTCCATGGCTAGTTGAACAGCTGTTGCCCGCGATCGACAGCCGCGCTCTCGGCCTGTGCCACGGCCCTCTTGGCGTACTCGGCATCATTGTCAGGGGCAACCAGGCCGGTAGGCTCCTGCGAAGCGGCGGCTTTGGCAGCCTTCCGCGCCCGCTTCTTTGCCCTGCGCTCAGCGGCGATCTGTTCGCTGAATACCTTCCGGTAGGCGAGCGATTCCGCTCTTCTGGCCGGCTCCAGAGCCGCCCGCCGCGCTGGAGAGGAACCATCGGTCCGAAGGCAGACCCACTGGCTTTTATCGGTGAGCTCTATTTCCCCCAGTTCCCACGCGCGTTCTCGGTTGGATATCCAGTGGCCATTGAGGACCTCGAAGCCTTCTGCTCGCAATCTTCTTCGAGTCTCTCCACGGAACCGGCGTGCGTCGTCTACCTGTTGCCCGATGGACTCGATGGTGTGCCGGTGGATGATCATACCTTCGCAGCGCTTGAAGAGTTCCAAGGCTCGCGCGTCACCACTTCGTGGTGCGAGAATGGCGTCCCGGTCCTGCTTGCGGAGACTCATGAGAAAGTTCTCAGGAAGGGACGCATCACCACGCCTTACCAGCCAGGCGACCTCACTCATTCCACCGGGACTCTGAATGGTGCGCTTTAGATCGCGATTACCGCCTACAAGGATCTCTTCCCTCACCCGGAGTAGACCGACTGCCATCTCACCGGTGACGTCGTCACCGTGCACTAGAAGGCAAATGTGGCCCACAGCCTCTGGGGGTATCTGCCAACCTCCGAAATTGCGGGACCACTTGCAATCGACATCGACACCGCGGACATCGAAGTCCATGCCAGCGGAACCTTCATTCAGCTGGTACTCTTCGCGCACGATGTTCTCGATGTTTACCCCGAGATAACTCTTCTCCTGATCATTGCATTGGTCCAGCGTCCAGCGGCGGGTCCGAGAAGTAGCGATGATCTCGTCCGTGGCCTTCCGGATGATGGCGCCCATTCGGGGGCACACGTTTGACACGAAGAACCCGAAAACGACAGCGAGTTCTGGGTCGTCTTCATGTGCGCATAGAATAGACCGCCCGATTGTGGTTTCGGACGCTATCTTACGCGCACACGCCTGTCGCTGATTGGTTGATTCCAGAGAGAAGAGAAATCCGTCATCCATTATCGAGTAGCTCCGCGGTTCTCACGATTCAATGAGTGCTGCTCCTCAGCACGTTGCTGCATGACCACCCCCGGTCTCCGCGAGCCTGCATGCGCCGCTGCTCAACGGCTGCTCGAAGTTGGGCAGGTGTGGGCCACGGCGCATGACGGTGGATCATGCGGTGGCAGTTCGCGCAGATGAGGGCAAGGTCAGTGAGCTTGGTCGTTCCCTCTCCTGCTTCATGCAGAGGCACAACGTGGTGGCACTCGATGTATCCGGCCCCGCGCTCCCCGTACACCGCCTCGAAGTCAAAACCACAAGCCTCGCAGGCTAGGCTGCCGCCTCGCCGCAACACGGACTCGATCTTCTTCTTGCGAAGGCCCTTGTTGCGTTCTCTCGCCCTGTGGCGCCGCATGAGCAGTCGGCCTTCGGGAGCTTCGTACTCGTCGTCTGCCTCCTCGTCACCTGCGGGCGGCAGCGCTTGCAGTTCTCCTGAAGCGATGCCGAGCCGGATCAGCCGTGCGGTCTCGGTCATCTCCTCCGGACGAGCAAGGAACTCGTGCAGGACCTGAACGTCCGTCGCGCCGCCGTTCGTTGCCTTCCCCTGGTAGTCAGGGTGCCGGGTAGCGATGTCGAAGGTCTTGCGTGCCACCCCGTTGGGGTTGCGGAACTTCTCGTTGCGGTCTGCCTCGGCGTGCAGGGGAAGCAACTGAAGCAAGCCAGACAGTTCCACGACCCGCCGGTCGCTAACGTCCAGCCCGCGCCAGCCGTTGGCCATCACGAGGTCGCAGGCCAGGATCACCTCGTCGCGGGCCCAGTCGGGGTTCTTGATTGACTTGACGTCGAATCCCAGCCGCTTCAACCACGCAGCGGCGTGATCCTTGCCCCCACTGAACTTGTCCGCAGCAAGCACCGCCCCCTGGTCCCACTTGTGAGCTACGCCGGCGATTGCCTTGGAGTCGTACTCCCGGCCCTCGTGTACGAGCACGTAGGACACCGCCTTGCCGAACCCGTAGCGGGATAGGAAGGCTTCGCGCCCCAACTCATCATGCTCCGCGACGGCCTTGAGTACCGACTCCCGTGAGATCACCCCTCGTTGCATGACTGAAGGCTACGGTGCGGCAGTGACAGATCCCAGGCGATCTAGCTTCGTGGCCTCTCGATGCGAACGGTGCGCGTGCCGGTCGTTTGAGGGCTTCTGGGCTGGTCAGCTGGACTGAGACAAGCATGAGCAGCCAGTCCCGGTCGGAGAGATGCTTCACCTCACCGTCTCCCCTGGGACTGAGCTGTCGGGTTCCCTTGGATGGTGTGGCGCGCTACGTGATATGAGGTACTTTGCTTACTCTGTGATATTCACCGTTACGTTGCGCAGCTAGGGGGCGGGATGG
The DNA here is from genome assembly GCF_002214185.1 of Streptomyces capitiformicae. Classification (NCBI taxonomy): domain Bacteria; kingdom Bacillati; phylum Actinomycetota; class Actinomycetes; order Kitasatosporales; family Streptomycetaceae; genus Streptomyces; species Streptomyces capitiformicae. Next base: position 8,494,315 of record NZ_CP022161.1, read on the forward strand.
CAGCGCCTGGTGGGGGGCCGAGGTTCAGCGGGCAGCCGGACCTACTTCGCGTAAGCGCGTCAGATGTGCAAGGGCTGCCTCAGGGATGTGGCTTGCATGGGGCGCTGAAGGTGCGTCCCAAGCTCAAGCCAACAGACTGGGTTCGCCGACGGGACGACTCGCAGACATTCGTTCTCGGCATTGTCCGCGACGTGAGCCTGAGGCTGCACGATGCCCTGCGATCCCCTGACTGGGAAGCGCTACATAGGCTAGTGCAGATCGAGCTAGCTCAGTATCAGCTGCATGCAGGAGACAGAAATTATATAGCCCGAGCTATTGAGAATTACCTCAACTGTCACCAGATATCAGAGTCTGAACTCGGTCCTCTCAGGCTCCGAGTGTGTGACCCAACGGTTGTCCCAGACCCTAGTGTCCCGTCAAATCAGCTATGGGTCTGGGCGCCCGTGTACGACAGTGAATCTGGTGTCCGAGAAGTTCGAAAGCTCCGTTTTGGCCAGGCTCGCCGAGTAGCAAAAGATGTTGAGAACTGGGCTATCACGGCAGCTCACGTCGCGGGACTGTTCCGGCCACGAGGGAATCTGGAGCGGATTCGAGTTATAGAAGTCGGTCTTGGTGACGGATCCATGGAGATCCTGTTTGACGAAAGCCCTTCAAGGGCGGAGTCACTATATGAAGCCAACGTGTTTCCGATAGTAAGCAAGATCGTCACGTCAAATAAGCCGACACCGGGAAATGGCTGCGGGCGATGTAAAATTGCAGGGTGCTGCTCCTCTTTGGAGAAGGTTGACGGATTTCTCGGGCAGCCCCATAAGGGACCGGCTACCCGGTCAGTCAGCGCGCGTGACCTAGAGGTCTACGAAAAATGCCCCGCCCAATGGTACCTAAGTTCGAATAACTTGCCCTCAGAATCGAGCGATCTCCCTTCTTCTGAGCGAGGCAGGGTTATTCATGAGTGGCTAGCTCGGGCCCATATGGGCAGTCACAAATGCGATCCAAGTGATCTTGACGTCATTGACGGCAACTTCCCTCCAGGCCTGGACGAAAGTGACTACCTGGACTCGCGTGACTATGTTACGCAGCACGCGGCTATATGCCCTATTGGGGAAGGGGTGCGAGTAATCGGGAGTGAAGTCTCGGTATACGGATATGACGCGCAAGCGGATGTTGTAGTCGTCAGCAAGCCCGACTTGCTGTACGTGGATTCTGATGACACCTTCGTGATCAGAGAAACAAAGACGACTACCTTGAGCATTCCAGGGGATGAACAGGAAGCATTCGACCGGTTCTTCGCGGTGCCTTGGCTTCTTAACCTGATCGGTAGTGGATACCGGGGTCCCTACAAGAGTGACAAGGCGCGGCTTGAGCTGGAAGTTCTGGCTTCAGAGGACAGTCGTGTGTTCTCCTGGGACCTTGGCGATACTCGACTACTACGCATGGCAAAGGCCGAAGTGCGCCTGCGCGCCAAGAAGTGGCACCGGGATACGACCTGGAATAGCGCTCCCGGCGAGCACTGCCGGTGGTGCCCCGTCCGTAGTTGGTGTTCCGACGCGACCACGGACGAGGCTGATGATGACCACTTGCGCATCCCGTGACTCCTCCAGCCGCCCAGAGCTTCTGGTAAGCCGGAGGCGTGTGCATCCACTCGGTGCGGCGGCTACCCTAGGAACGATGCTCTGACGCCTCGTCGGCGCACATCGGAAGTCGCCGGAGGGGGAGTTGGACGATCTGGAGCGCCCCTCTCCGAAGGGGATGGCCCTTCGGCGGCCAAGCCTCCAGCCGAGGACACAGGCGCGTGTCCGCACCTCAACTTCCCCTGCTCTGCCGCGGCGCCACGTGGATGTGGACCGGGCGTGGGCAGACACGGGGCTGCTCTGCGCGCTCGCTCGCAGGCCGGTCCTGCTCGACAAGATCTTGGATCTCTACGGGGCATCTCTCGTGGTAGCCGAGGGAGTTGCGGCGGAGATCAGGCGGCTCTCGGGGATATCTGAAGCGCAACGTACGCCCCAGACGCGATTGCTATGCAGCGGTGCCGATACCGTCGTCCGGTACCTCGATGATGGGCAGATCGTGGAATGCCCCCTTCCGGCTGGGTCGGACACATTCGACACGTTCGACAAACTCGACCGGGTGCGCAGGCAGTTGAGAGGAATTGATGCTGCCGCAGCTGAACGTGCTGGCAGGACCGTGGATGCCGTGACATCTGCACACAAGCATGCCGGGGAGATGCACAGCATTGTCTGTGCCGCGCGCACTGTAGATCTCGGACGTCAGACCGTGCTCCTTACGAATGACGGCGGCGCGATCACAGTCGCGGAGAGTCACGGTGTCCCCTGTAAGGACCTCGGACAGCTCCTTGCCGAGCTCGGGTGCGAAGCTGATCCGGTGGACGCTGCGGAGCTGTTCAACAGCTTCAACGAGGTGACACGGACCTTCGCCACTGTCCCTGCGCATCGTCAGCCGGCTGACGCGAGCGCTTTCCGCTGCTTGAAGCACGGCGATATTTGCCGACTCTGTGATTGACCACGTTATCCGATCGCCGGCTGGTTTATATCCCATCCGGCCTCGCTAAGCTGCAAGCGAGCGTCCTGGACAGAACCATCAGCGATGACGTCTGCGACAGCTTGCAGACTTACTAGTTGCTCGGCGTAAGCATCAAGGACCTGTTGCGATAGCCGTTCCGAGGGGAAGTTGTGGCCTCGGGTTGAATTCAATTCATCCCACGCGGTGGAATTTCCTGAGATTCGCATCAGTTCGCCGACTTGGACTTCCTGGCAAAACTCTATGAGCGATGATTCGAAGTCGTCTTCGGCGATTTCGCTAAGCGCGATCATCGTGGCGTCGCGACTCACCCCGTAAGTCAAAACAAGGTCCGCAACTAGCGCAGCTGCTTGAGCCCTTGTGGAAATTGGCCCGAACTGCTCTAGTTTGCCCAAAATCGCTTCTTCTGGCAGCAGAAAATGCCGCGCAAAGGAGTTTGCGATCCTTTCGGGGCGCAAGTCTTGCATTGTTGCGCGGTCGACGATCACTTGACCGGGATCGTTCTGCAAAACGTGACAGAGTTCGTGGGCCAAAGTGAAACGCTGTCTCGACCAAACGTCACTTGAGTTAATTATTACGACCCAGGAAACGTGATCTCCCCATTTTTCAGGGATTGAGATCCCGTGAACCTGGCTCGGTAGTTTCCTGTACTCGACAGGGACACCGAGGCTCTCAACTAGACCTGTTAGGTCCTCTACTGGTTCAGTCTCGCTAAAGTCTAGGTAGGCACGCAGGCGCGCGGCAGTTCTCTCGCCGGCGTTACGGTCATGCCAAACTTTCGATGGAGCGAAGCTTGCCACGTCTATGATCGGCTGAGTGCAACCCCACTCGCGCGTCAGGCGATCTGTGGCTAGCAATTTAGTAGCGTGGGAAACAACATCACTGACATCGTGAATTCCCTCAACGGTCCCAAGCCGTAGACTTACTCCCATTGACGGTTCGTCGCCCAGGAGTAGCATGCCGGGAGCCACACTGAAGTAAGCGCTCAACAAAGTTGCTTCGTATGCGGAGGGCAGGCGGGACCCAGACGTCAACGCTGTGTATGCTTCCTTGGAGCCCAGCAGGTCAAGCAGGGTTTCTGGTGCTACGCCTTCACGCCTGACTAGCGTATTTAGGGTGTGCTTGAAACGCTCTTCGCGCGTGCTGTTTGCTGCCATCATCACCCCTTCCGCCGTGCCTTCAGCCGCAGCCGCCCACATCGACTACCTAGTGTGGCAGATGCCTTGTGCTCGTACAGGCAGCTGCGCTGGTCTGCGGACTTGATAGAGCTAAGACTAGTGCCCACCACTGACAGTGGCTCTGCCGTGGACGTGCTGTGACTGTAGGAACTAGATGCTGGCAGGGGTACGGGCGGTTCTGACCTGTGCTGTCTGGGATCGGCGTGACCGATCCGCTGGCGGTGTGCGCCGGACAGCGCGGTTGGCGGAGCGGCTTTGGGCTGGAGCTGCTTTGGGGCGAGTGATCATGGCCCCGTAAGCTTCCGGCGTGTCGGGCAGTCTGTTGACCTGCCCGTTAAAGCACGACGTTGGGGCCATGATCTTAGAGGCTCGCCCCAAAGTGGCTGCCTAAAGCCGTGGAGCCGACCGCCCCAGCCACAACGAGGTTCTATCCCCAATCATGGCCGCGCCTGCCAGCCGGTGGCCTGGTGAGGTATCAACGGGCCGTATGCACGCCCGCGCATCCGGCAGCGTTGGACCGCATGCCACCGTCACCACGATCCGGCCTCTTTCGGTGACACAAAGCGTCTTTACCTGCACCGTTGGGGGGATCACTGTTCGTCCCCGTGCCCGTGTTGGAATGTGGCCGCTGCGTGCGGCGACGGGCGGGCGGCGACGTGCGCCGGTGGCGGAGACATGGAGGCGGCGCGGCGGCGACCGGCCGGCGCCGCCGCGCTTGGCGCGGCCCTCTTTGATCCGACCTACTCGTGTAGGCAACCGGGTGGAAAGGGGTGCTCGGTGGCACCGGAAGCGGGGCGTTGACGTCCGACGGCTGTTGCCCCTTTCCCCTCCCGAGGCTGGATCGTGGTGGCGGTGGCATGCGGGCCGTGAGCGGCCGTTGATGCGTCTGAGCGGAGCCTGCGGCGGTCGGGTTGGCGGTGATCGACAGCGCCGTCGGCCACCGGGCGAGCGAGCGCAGCGAGCCTTGAACCCGTGAAGAAGGTTGTTACTCAGCAGGGGCTGTGATCCGCCACAAGGGAGCGTCGTACTGCTCCGGACGGCTGTTGATCAGCAGTTGGCGCAGGTCCTCGCGTAGGGAGCCGTTGAAGTTCAGTGCCTCGGTGATGCGGCGGAACGTCGTGTGGGTGACTCCGCGGCTTCGGGCCTCGGCCTCGAACTGATCGAGTTGGGTCAGTACAGCCTCGGGGTCGAGTTGTACTGGCGGCTGGTCCTTGAGCCACGTGGCCTTGTTGCGCTCGTAGTCGATCTCTGAGTACCCGCAGACCTCGCGGCTGTGTGCCTCTACCTCGTCCAGGGTGGCGGTCGTCGTGATGGCGCGGGCCAATTCGTTGCGGCTCAGCGCCTCGTCCAGGTCGACCTCATGGACGGTCGGCCCTTCGTCGGTGAGGGGGATGGGAAGGCCGGCGTCCCGCATCTCGCACGTGCCGCGTACGCCGCGGGCCGTCGCTGCGAGCATCCCGGTTGCCTCGGAGGGGTGCCACTCCAGGACCGAGCTGATCGGCTTCACATCCTTCGCGGTGAAGGCGTGGACGAGTGGGCCGAGCACACTGCGCAGGTCATCAGGAGGAAGTTCGCCGTCCAGGCCGGCACCTGCCACGAGGAGGCGGATCGGTGCGTTCACTTGGCAACACGCGGCGAGCGTGACGGCGTCGGCGAGCGGGCTCTTGAGCGTCGGCTCATGGCCTCGGGCGAGGATGTCTCCGCCGACGTCCAGGAGGTCGATCGACTCCGGTGAGAAGTGGCGTACCAACTCTTCGAGTTGGCGGGTGACGCCCTCGACTCCGTGGTGTGGGTCGATCAGGGCGAAGGTGTGCGGCAGTTCTGCCGCGAGGCGGGGGAGGGTGGAGCCAGCTGGAGCGATCGGGCGGGCTTCGGCCGGCACTGCCCGGACTGCTGGGGTGAGGTGCTGGAGACCGGTGAAGTTGTTCGGTCCTCGGGGGCCCGGTACCGGGTCGATCAAGAGGCGGTCCCACGCATACGTGAGGATCACCGCCGGGTCCTCGTCGCCGTAGAGAGCGGCGTGAAGCATTGCGGCGGCGACTGCGTCGCCCCCTCCTCCTGCTGCGACGATCAACCGCTTCATGCGGTTCAGCCTACGGGGTCGGGGGTTGACCACACATCCTATAGTGGCTACTGGCCATAGCCACTTGGCTATGGGAAAGGTGAGGAGGCGGCATGCCGCAGATCGAGGAGGCTCAGCCGAAGTATCTCCAGATCGCGCACTACATCCGTGATCAGATTCTTCGGGGTGACCTGCGGCCGGGGGACGAGGTTCCCTCGGAGAGGCAGTTGGCTGCGAGCTGGAAGGTGTCCCGTCCGACGGCTGCGCGGTCGTTGGAGGCGCTGAGTCATCAAGGGCTCGTTGAGAAGCGTCAGGGGTCGGGCACGTACGTGCGGAGCCTGGAGGTCAACCGGCGGGCGCGTGAGTTGTATGGGCGGGCTCGGCAGACCGGGAAGATCTACACGCCCGGTGAGTACGCGGTGATCACCTCGGCCGGTTGGATGGAGGCCCCGGATCACGTCGTTGAGGCTTTGGGTCTGGTCAAGGACCGCCGGGCCGTGCATCGGCGGCGGGTGACGAACAACCAGGACGGGCCGATCACGCTGTCCACTTCGTGGTTCGCTCCGGACGTCGGCCAGCGTGCGCCGAAGCTCCTGGAACCTGAGCGGATTCAGGAAGGAACGCTCATGTACGTCGAGAACATGACCGGCCGTCAGGGCAGCTATGCCGAAGATCGCATGTGTGCTCGCGATGCGACAGAGGAGGAGGCCGCGGATCTCCAACTTCAATCCGGGTCCGCCGTCCTGATCGTTCATCACGTCGTCTTCGACCTCCAGGACCGGCCGTTGGAGTTCGCCGAAGCCACGTACCCGCCGCATCGCTGGGCGTTCGAGCAGGGTTACCCGCTCACCTGATGGCCTGGCAGTTGTGTCGAATCGCTTGCACAGCCCCAGTGGCTAATGCCACTATCCAGGAAGTGGCTAAGGCCACTTGGATTCGGAAGGGGGCACGGAGTGACGAGTCAGCGGCCGGATCAGGGCGCGCGTGCAACTTGCCGGGGATGTCGGGGGCGCGGTTGGAAGCGCGTCGGCTCCCGTACGGCTCTGGCGCTCTCGACGGCCAATGACCGCGTCCGTGCCACGTCGAAACGACGCTGCCTCGACTGCGACGGCAGCGGCAAGGAGTGAGTGCGGATGGCCTACTCGATCGACCGCTATCCCTCTGCGGACTCGCCGCGACTCGGTGCCATGACCCTGCACCCCGTCGCGGAGTCCGTGCCTCGGGCGCGGCGCTGGTTCCGGAAGTTCATCGCCCCGTATAACCCGGCCTGCTCGATCGACGACTGCGTGTTGATGATCTCGGAGCTGGTGACCAACGCCATTCTCTACGGGCGGGCTGACGAGACCTGGATGGTGCGCGTTGCGTGGTACCGCGTGGAGACGTCACTTCGGGTGGAGGTGCACAATCCGGGGTTCCCGGCAAGTGTGCGCCTGCGGCAACCGGACGCCGGCGATGCCCACGGGCGCGGGCTGCTCCTCGTCGACTCCATCGCCGACTCGTGGCACTCCGGTCCCAGCCGCTTCGGCGGGACGGTTGTCTCGTTCACCATGGCCGACGCCTGGTCGCCCGATGAGGTCTTCGGGCCCGTTCTGTTCTGACGGCCCAGTAGTCGCTAGTCTGGTTGACCAGTTGACTTGGCCAATCTCGACAGACGGCGGCGTTCATGGCGTATGAAGTGGAGGCACCGAAGTACGTACGCCTCGCGCAGACGATTCAGCGCCGCATCGAGGACGGCACCTATCCGCCCGGCACTCGGGTGCCCAGCGAGAACCAGCTCGTGCAGTCCTTCGGAATGTCCCGCCCGACCGTCGTGCGGGCCTTGGAACTGCTCAAGCGGGACGGCTGGCTGGAGTCTCGGCAGGGGTACGGCACGATCGTCCGGGGCCGCCCTGAAGTCGTTGAGCAACAGGACCGGCGGGGGCGAGTGGCCCTGAATCGCGATGAGTCGCGGGCCTCGGGGCGCCTGGTCGAGGTCGCTGAAGTTCCTGTGCCCGCGCGGGTCGCCTCCGCGCTCGGGCTCCCCAAGCGAGCCAAGGTCCTCATGCGCCGTTTCCTTGCGGAGGAGGATGGTGAAGCGGTCGAGTTGGTCTCGACGTACTTCCCCGCCGGCCTGGTCGAGGGGACCGAGTTGGCGAGCACTGATGCCCTGAGGGGCAGTGTGCGCGAGCATGTGGAGGCTCGGAAGAAGGTCCGCTATGACCACGTGACGGAACGGGTCTCGGCTCGACTGCCTGACAGTGGTGAAGCCGAGCTTCTGGGCTTGCCGGACGGTGTGCCCGTGCTCAGCGTCCTGGTCATCGCGTGCGATGCGTCCGGGCAGGCGCTGCAAGTCTCTGACGTGCTGCTCCCTGCCGATCGTCAGGAACTCGAAGACACCTATCGCTTGAACTGACGCCTCATTCAAACGAGTTCGCCAGTAACTCCACTTGACAAGTCAACCTGTCGTCTCTAGCTTCAAACTTGCTAAGTCAACTTGTCAGGTGGCGAGTTGATCGACTCAGAAGGAGAAATTTCTGTGCGTGTGATCCGCGTTGACGCCACGACCGCCACGATCCTGCTCACCGAAGCGCCGACGCCGAAGGTGCGCGACCGGCAGACCGGTGAGATCGCCAAGGACGCCGTGAGCGGGGAGGCACTGATGACGGTCGGCGTCGTCTTCATCGACGAGGGCGAGTCGTCCCTGATCCAGGTCACCATCCCCGAGAGCGGGGTGACCGACGGGCTGACGGTCGGCGCTCCTGTCTCGCTGCCGGGGCTCGTCGCCCGGCCGTGGGAGAGCGTGTTCAACGGCCAGCAGCGGCACGGCATCGCCTACCGGGCCACCGCCGTGGCTCCGGGTGCCTTCCCGATGGCACAGGCGGGCTGATCGCCGTGACCGACCTGGTGACGCTGGCCGAGTGGGGCGCGCCGCTCGCTGCGATAGGCGGCGGTGCGCTCTACGCCCGGCACGCCCACCCTGCGGCGCACTGGTCCACGGTCGGGCTGCCGGTCTCGGTGGCCCGGCTGCTGGCCTCGTACTCCTCAACGATGGACGCGTGCGGCCTGACGGTCCCGCCGTCCCGGTTGCGGGCGCTGGCCGTCAAGGCGACCACTCGGCGGGAGGTCCGGCCCGTACCGCCTCGGCGGGGCATGATCCGGCCCACCTCGACCGGTCTGCGGCTCCGTCTGCGGCTCGCTCCGGGACAGGAACCTGCGGATGTGGCGGCCTCGGCCGAACGGCTGCGGCACGCCTGGGGCGTTCACGCCGTGTACGTGCGGGACGTCAAGCCCGGAGTCGTGGAACTGCGGCTCGTCGGCTTCGACGTCCTGCGGAACGTGCGGATGCCTCGTCGGACCGTCGCCGGGCCGCTTCGGGTGCCGGTGGCGCTGCGCGAGGATGCGACGGCGTTCGTACGGGACTACCGGGCCGTTCCGCATGAACTCGTCCTCGGCGCCACGCTGTCGGGCAAGTCCATGTTCCTGCGGAACCTGCTCACCGGGCTGGCTGCCCAGCCGGTCGTCCTCGTCGGGATCGACTGCAAGCGCGGTGTGGAGCTGGCGCCGTTCGCGGCCCGGCTCTCCGCCCTGGCCACCGATCCGGTACAGGCGGCCGAGCTGCTGCCCGTGCTGGTGAAGGAAATGGAGGAGCGCTACGACCTGATCAAGGCCCGGCAGGGTATCGCCCCCGGTACTCCGGATGAGTTGATCACCTCGGACATCTGGGGCCTGCCGGACGACGAACGCCCGGCGCCCATCGTGCTGTTCATCGACGAGGTGGCGGAACTCTTTCTCGTCGCCACAAGGAAGGAGGAGGAACGGCGGGACGAGATGGTCACTCAGCTCATCCGGCTCGCCCAGCTCGGCCGCGCGGCCGGCATCTATCTGGAGGTGTGCGGGCAGCGCTTCGGCGCCGAGCTGGGCAAGGGCGCCACCATGTTCCGGGCGCAGCTGACGGGCCGTGTCTGCCACCGCGTCAACGATGAAGCCTCCGCCAAGATGGCGCTCGGTGACATCGCCCCCGAAGCGGTCTACGCGGCCTGTGCCATCGCGCCCGAGCTGCCCGGCCTCGCCGTCGTCGGCGACACGTCCGGCGGCTGGTCCCGCATCCGCACGCCTCACCTGACCCTCGCCGAAGCGGCGGCCACCTGCCGCGAGACGGCCTACCTCGCACCCGACGTGCCCGCGCTCGCGCCCTTCCGCCCCTACGTCCCGCCCGCGCCCGTGGAGGCGTCCGGGCCGGTAGCCACTCCTCGCCCCGTCGCCGAGTAGCCGCACCCGTTCCCACGGTCGGCGCGACCGTCCCGCGCCATGCCCCTACCCCACCCATGCCTGAAACCGGAAGGAGTCGCGCCGTGCGTGCCCTGCCCGTCCGTGTGGACGCCGTACTCGTCCAGGCGCTCATCGCCGCCGCGCTGTCCTTCGCCCACCTGCACGACCTTGCCTCCGCGGCGGGACAGGACGGCTGGAAGGCGTGGGCCTACCCGGTCTCCGTCGACCTGCTGATGGTGGCTGCCTGGCGGCGACTCCGCTCGGGGGAGTCGAAAGCGGCCGGGTGGTGCTGGTTCCTCGTCGCGCTGGCGGCCTCTCTCGGCGCCAACGTCGCCACCGCCGGACTGCTCGACCTGGACGACGTTCCCGCCTGGCTGCGCATCCTCGTCGCCGGCTGGCCCGCGGTCGCCTTCCTCGGCGGCACGCTCCTCGCCCACGGTGCGCCGAAGACACCCCGCGCCATGGCCGACACCGAACCGCCCTCGACCGTCACGGACACGACGCCCCAACCGCCAGCCACAGAGGTGGAACCGCCCGTGCCGGTGGCCGAGCTTCCGTCCGTCGAAGTCGGGTCGGCTCAGCCCTCGTCCGCACCCGTGCCGTCCGCTGCCGTACCGCCTGCCCTCGTCGCCCTCGCCCGCAAGGTCGCCGACGAGCACCGCGCCCGGACCGGCACTCCCATCGACACCTCGACCCTTCGCGCTCGGCTCGGCGTCCCGATGCCGTTGGCCGAAGCCATCGCCGCGCAACTCACCTGACCTCGGAGGACTTTCCGCCTTGCGACCGTCCACGCTCCGCGCACTCAAGCGTGCCGCCGAGCTGACCCGACAGAACCGCCTCACCGAAGCCGTGCTCATCGCCGAACCGGTGATCCTCGCCGCCGACAGCTACGAGGGCGACGAGATCTTGCGCTGGCTCGCCGACCACGTCACCGACTTCACCGGCGAGACCGGCAACGAACAGAAGGAGAGCCCCTGATGCCCACCAACCGCCGCTTCCGCAACGTCGTCCGCATCGGTCCCGTCCAGGTTGCCACCTACTACGACGGCCGGGGCAGAGAGAAGCACACCGCCGCCTGCACGGCTCCGCGCTGCGGCTTCTCGACCGACTACGACAGCCGGGCCGCCGCCGAGCTGGCCGCTCGCACCCACCGCTGCGCCGTCCGCTGATCCGAGACGACACCCGAGGAGATCCCGTGACCGTCTCGCTGCCACTCGTCTTCGTCCTGGGCGTCATCGCCTGGGCCGCGATCAAGTTCCTCGGCATCCGCCTGTGGGTCGCCGTCGTGATCGCCCTGTTCGGCTTCTGGCTCTCGCACACCGTCCTCGCCCCGGCCATCGAGTCCGGCACCCGCTCCGGGGTCGACGTCGTCAACGGCACCCGCGACTGAGCCAACGACCGCAAGCAACCGCAAAGGAGACCCGCCGTGTTCCGTCCCAAGCTGCCCGACACTCCGCACGTCCCGAGCATCACCACGCACATCCCGCAGAACCACACCCCGGTTCCGGCTCACTCCGCCGGCCGCCCGATCGCCCCGTTCGTGGGCGTCGGGGTCGGAGCGGTCGCCGCCGTGGTCGTCGTGGGCGTCGTCCTCACTGCGCTCCTGGCGGCGGTCGCCGTCTCGGCCATCTCCGTGGCCATCACCGCCGTCGTCCTGCGCTCCCTCGTCAACAGCGCGCCCAAGCGCTGACCGGCCGCCGGGGCGGCAACAAGCCGCCAAGCATCTCGCCGCCCCGGGGCCGTCCCTCCCAACCGCCGAAACAGCCGAAAGGAATACCCATCATCACCCGGCAGACTCCGCCACCGCTGGCGGAACTCTCCATGCTCGCCTCACTCGGCACCCTGCCCGAGCTGGCCCGCCAACTCTCCGGCCTGGGCGGCTGCACCCACCCCGTACGCCTCGACGGCCACCGCACCGAGTACGCCGTCGACACCACGACCGGTGAGGTCGGGCGCGTCCTGCACCACCTCGACTCGACCACCCTCCCCGCCGGAAACCTCCTCGTCCGCTGCAACAACCGCCGCGCCACCCGCTGCGCGGCCTGCGCGGAGGTCTACCGCCGCGACACCTACCACCTGATCACCGCCGGACTCCGCGGCGGCAAGGGCACCCCCGAACAGGTCGGCACGCACCCGCGCGTCTTCGCCACCTTCACCGCGCCGAGCTTCGGCCCGGTCCACAACCGCCCCTCCAGCGGACGGCCCTGCCGCTGCGGGGCCCGGCACGACGAAACAGACCCGGCCCTCGGCACACCCCTCGACCCGGACATGTACGACTACGAAGCCGCCGTGCTCTGGAACGCACACGCCGGGGCCCTGTGGCGCCGGTTCTCCATCTACCTCCGCCGTGAGGTCGCCAAGCGCGCCGGCCTCACCCAACGGGCCTTCCGCGACCACGCCCGCATCTCCTTCGCCAAGGTCGCCGAGTACCAGAAGCGCGGCGCCGTCCACTTCCACGCGGTCATCCGCCTCGACGGCCCCGAAGGCGGCGACACCTCGCCCCCGGCCTGGGCCACAGCCGAGCTGCTGAGCGACGCCATTCACGCCGCTGCCACCGCCGCTCGCGTCGGCGGGCCGACCGTCGACGGACGGGCCCACACCTTCACCTTCGGCCGTCAGCTCGACGTCCGTCCGATCCGCTCCGCCGACTTCGACGGCGGCCAGGACCTGACCGAGCGAGCCGTAGCGGCGTACATCGCCAAGTACGCAACCAAGGGCGCCGAGACCGCGACGGGCACCCTTGACCGGCCGATCCGCTTCCTCGCCGAGCTGGCCGGGGCCAGGATCACCGACCACGCCCGCCGCATGATCCGCACCGCCTGGATCCTCGGCGCACGCCCCGAACTGGCAGACCTCCGTCTACGCGCATGGGCCCACATGCTCGGCTTCCGCGGCCACTTCTCCACCAAGTCCCGCCGCTACTCCACCACCCTCGGCGCCCTCCGCGACGCCCGCGCCGAATGGCGCCGCGCACAAGCCGCCCCACCTACACCCCAGGACGGCGAAACCACGCTCGTCCTTGCCCACTGGGTGTTCGCCGGTACGGGCCTCAGCGCGGGCGAGACCTGGCTTGCCGCATCCCTCGAACCTGCTCCCGGTACGGAAGGAGAGCCGACATGGACCACCGCCGCGACGAACTCATGACTGTCCCGCAGGTCCTCGACGAACTTGGCGGCGTGTCCCGTCGGACGTTCTATCGTTGGCGCGAACTGGGATTGGGACCTGCTGCTTTCAAGCTCCCCAACGGTGAGCTGAGGGTGTGGCGGAGTGATTTCACGACGTGGCTGCGACAGTTGGAGGCGGCGGCGTGAAGTCTCTCGACGTGAAGGTCTGGGGCGTTCGGAAGCGTGACACCAAGACGCCCTCGTACGGTGTCCGCTGGTCCGTGGCGGGCAACGTCTTCTCCGACAGCTTCCGGACAAAGGCGCTTGCTGATCACTACCGCTCGAAGCTGATGCGGGCCATGCGGGACGGCGAGGAGTTCGACACGGAATCCGGGCTCCCGGCGTCTATGGAGCAGCAGAAAGCCACCGTGTCTTGGTACGACTTCGCTCTCAGGTACCTGGCGATGAAGTGGCCGCACGCCGCTCCGAACACGCGCGATGGCATCAACGAGTCACTGACGAGCGTGACCATGGAACTCCTCGACGAGCGTGCGGGCCGGCCCTCTGACGAGGCGCTCCGCAGGGCACTGCGGAACTGGGCATTCGTATTGCCGGGCCCTGCTGATCGGGAGCTCCCCGATGACGCGCGGAACGTTCTCCACTGGGTGTCCAAGGCTTCTCGACCGCTCGCTGATCTTGCTGAGCCCGTCACGGCCCGCGCGGTCCTCGACTCGCTGAAGCTGAAGCTCGATGGCACGGCAGCCGCGGCGGAAACCGTACGGCGTAAGCGTCGGACACTGGTCAACGCCGCCAACTATGCGGTCGACCTGGGGGAGCTGCGCGAGAACCCCGTCACTGCTGTCCGCTGGCAGAAACCGAAGGTGTCCAATCAGGTGGACCCGCGCGCCGTCGCCAACCCGGAGCAGGCTCGCAACCTCCTGGCGGCCGTCTCCTATGTGGGCGGATACCGGCGTGCCCGCGGCCGTCGCCTCGTGGGTCTGTTCGCCGCCATGTACTTCGGTGGCCTTCGGCCGGCGGAAGCCGTCGGCCTCGTCGAGACGGACCTGACCCTGCCCGAGCGGGGCTGGGGCTCGGCTCTCCTCCACCGGACCCGCCCCTCGGTCGGCAAGCAGTGGACCGACTCGGGGGAGACCCACGACGACCGAGGGCTGAAGAACCGGCCGACCGAGGACGTGAGGCGAGTGCCGATCCCGCCTCACCTCGTCGCCGTGCTCCGCGAACACTTGGCCACCTTCGGTACCGCCGACGACGGCCGACTCTTCTACAGCGAGAAAGGCTCGGTCGTCCCGTCCTCGACCTACTACCGCGTCTGGCAGGAAGCCAGGCTCCTCGCGCTTCCGCCGGCCGTCGCGTCGTCGCCGCTCGCGAGTCGGCCGTACGACCTCCGCCACTCGGCGCTGTCGACGTGGCTGAACGCGGGGGTCGACCCGACCGAGGTGGCCGAACGCGCCGGCAACAGCGTGGAGGTCCTGCTGACCCGCTACGCGAAGTGCCTCGACGGACGGCAGGACGTTGCCAACCGCCGTATTGAGGACCTCCTTCGCGAATACGAGTAAGACACTCAGCATCCCGTTTGGGGCCTGTGAAATTAGGGGCCAGCCTCCGTCCTGAGGCTGGCCTCACGACAGGACCTCCTTCGCCCTGTACCGGCTTACTTCCCGGGCGTCGGTGGGGTGCTGGAGGCGCTCGGGAACGGGCTCGCGGTTGCCGACGGGGTGCTGGACCCGTTTGGCTGCGGAGTGGCGGCCGCGTCTCCGAAGATGAAGAGGTGCCCCGCCGCGATGAGCGTCAAGATGAAGCCGAAGATGGCCAGCATCAAGGTGAACGTCTTGATGATGGCGCTGCCAGCCGTGGAGATGGCGTCGTGGATGGACTTGGTGGTGTCCATGTGGGTGGTGATGAAGGCCATCAGGCTGGCCGACAACGAGATGAAGAAGGCCAGGACCAGAAGGCCGAGAGCCAGGAACCAGAACCAGGTCGGCATGTTCTCTCTCGCGAGTGCTGTGTTCGCAATCACTCTTCAGGCGGGGGCGGCACCGAGAAGGGATTTGGGTCGGTGTCGAGCTCCAGCCGGATGATCACTTGGGACTTGGGTGTCGGCTCGTCCACGATCTCGGGATACGCGTCGAGGAGGACGAACGCGGCGTGCGTGGGTGCCTCGCGCGGGAACCCTTCCGAAGACCACGGCTGAGTGTCTGAGGTGTGGTCCACCCGTACCTGATCCTCTCGTTCCGGTGCGCTTCAGCAGCCTGCGGCCGCCATGCCTGTCAGAGGGTGTTCGGGGTGGGTAACTTCCGTCCTGAACAGGCGTTTTGACGCCCCATTGGTCACGGTGCGCCCTGTGCTGGGAACACACTGTAGCGCCTAGTCGCGGATGCTTCACATCTGAGGTGAGGGGTAGTGACAGTTCTGGTGTCTTTTAGGGCGCAGGCGTGGAATGATGGGCGTGCCTTCCCTCGGCTGAACTTCGTGCTCTGACCAGGATCGAAGCTCGGCCGAGTGAAGGGTTTGGGAGCAATCGCCAGCAAGGAAAGGGGCTTTCGTGCCGCGAGACTCTGTAGCCAGCACCGAGCGTCTGGTCGAGAACGAGCGGTTCACGGTGACCTTGATCGTTCAGACCCTGCGTGCGCTCATGCACATCATGAGCGTCACGGGGATGTCCAAGACGGACATCATCAACCGGGCTGTCCAGATTTACGATTTTGTCCTCACCCACCAAGGTGACGACAAGGAACTGCTGCTTCGCAGCAAGGACGGCACGATCGAGAAAGTGCACATCATCTAGCAGCAACTCACTGTGATCACGGCGGCCCTGCACCCCCTACTGGGTGCAGGGCCGCTCCGCGTTCAGTGCCCTTCCAGACGCCGCGTCGGTTGTGGAAGCGAAGCTTGAGTTCCGCCGCATAGCGGCTCCAGTGGCCGCCGGACTGGGTACAAGTGGTGGCGGTCTCGGGGCTGATTCCCAGGCGCTTGAGCTGGGTGCCCAGGTGTTCGTTGTTGAGGTGGTGGCCCGCGAAGGCGCCGGGAAGGAGCCAAGGCGAGTCGGAAGAAGCGCCGATTGAGACGCGCCCTCGTCCCCGGGCGAGGAGCCGTCGGGCGAGCTTGTCCGATGGATCAGGCAACAGCAGGGGAGTGTCGCCCAGCGTCCGCGATGTCTGCGAACCCTCGATGATCACCGCCGCTGACCGGCAGTCGGGAGACCGTGATGAGGGTTGGGCGTAGACCAGGACCAGAAGCCCGGCGAATCGTCCCTCGAAGGCGAGGCGCCACGCTCACCTGCGGCGATGCTCCAAGATCCCGTCCACGCCTCGTCCACAGACCCCGACATGCGCCCGCTCCGAGCGGCATACGGCTGCACAAACAAGAAGACCCCGGCCTCAGCGTTTCCGCTGGTGACGGGGTCTTTGGGCACCTCATACAAGGTGCCCCCGGCAGGATTCGAACCTGCGCACACGGCTCCGGAGGCCGTTGCTCTATCCCCTGAGCTACGGGGGCGTGTCGGGCGCCTTGTTTGGCGGCGACGGGTAGAACCCTACCAGCTCTGTGGGGGAGGTCATGAACGGGTTTTAGGGGGGCGGGGGTGGGCTGAGCTGGGGGAGGTCGCCCGCAGGGGGCGGAAGTGGGGAAAACCCGGACGCGGCGGTGGGTGCGGACCTACTCTCGAGTTGTGCCAGGCGCGTCCGGTCGGGTGCTTGTTGTGGACGACAACAAGGTCATCCGGCAGCTGATCAGGGTCAACCTCGAGCTGGAGGGCTTCGAGGTGGTGACCGCGGCTGATGGTGCCGAGTGTCTGGACGTCGTCGATCAGGTTCGGCCCGACGTGATCACTCTTGATGTGGTGATGCCCCGGCTCGAC
The DNA here is from genome assembly GCF_002214185.1 of Streptomyces capitiformicae. Classification (NCBI taxonomy): domain Bacteria; kingdom Bacillati; phylum Actinomycetota; class Actinomycetes; order Kitasatosporales; family Streptomycetaceae; genus Streptomyces; species Streptomyces capitiformicae. The sequence continues at coordinate 8,511,322 of NZ_CP022161.1, forward strand.
GGGCTCCGTACCGCCGCCAGGCTGCGCGGTGATCCCAGGACGCGTCGATTGCCGCTCGCCATCATCAGTGCCTGTACGCAGTACGAAGTCGAGGCCGGGCTCGACGTCGGCGTAGACGCCTTTCTTGCCAAGCCCTTCGAGCCCTCCGAACTCGTTGCCCTCGTACGGCAGTTGGCGGAGCGTGGGGACGCTGATGCCGGTTCGTCGCAGTTCGGCATCGGTGCCGGTACCCCGGCGGGTGGGACCGGCAGCGGAGTCGAGCACGCCGAGCGTGCCGGGCGCACCGGAAGCTGAACCGGGGCAGCTGAACCCGGGAAGCAGAGCCCCGGAAGTGGGTTCGGCCACGGCGTCGATGAGCCCCTCGCCGCCGACGACCCCCCGACCGCGCTCCCCGGCCTTCACCCCCGGCCCCCGCAATCGCCCCGCCCCCGTCCACATCCCGGACCCCGAGGTAAACCGGCTCGCATACCCACCCCCTTCCTCCCATACGCTTGTCCCGTGACTCCCGTCGAGCTCTCCCGCACCGTGCTGCGCGCGGTGCGTTGTGCTGTGGACCAGGGGGAGCTGAGCGTGGTGGTGCCCGCACGGGCCGTGGTCACTCCGCCGGGGCCCGGTGGCAGTGGGGACTACGCGACGAACATCGCGCTGCAACTGGCCCGGCCCGCGGGGCGGCCGCCCCGGCAGGTCGCCGAGATCCTGCGGCCCCACCTCAGCCGGACCGAGGGCGTCGCCGCCGTCGAGATCACGGGGCCCGGGTTCCTCAACATCCACCTCGACCGGGCCGCCGTCACCACCCTGGTACGCCGGATCCAAGGAGCCCAAGGAGCCCAAGGAGCCCAGGGGACTCAGGATCCCGCCCTGGGCTCGCTCCCAGATCAGCCCTGCTCCCACACCCCCTACGGCCACAGCGACACCCTCGCCGGGCAGGTCGTCCGGCTCCGCATCCCGTACGACATCCGCGCTGAAGTCGTTGCCGACGCGCTCGTACGGATCGTCGCCAGCCAGGGCGGCCGGGTCGAGGTCGGCCACGTAAGGCCCCGGCGGTTCGAAGCGGCCGAGGGACCTGGCAAGCTTGGTGAACCCGGTGAACCCGGTGAACCCGGTGAACCCGGTGAACCCGGCGAACCCGACGCCTCCGACCAGCCCATCTACCTCCGGCCCGTCCCTGCCGCCGAGGACCCCACGCCCCTCGGCCCCGACGCCCTCCGCTGGGCCCTGCTGCATCCCGCCGCCCACGACCGGCCCTGTATCACCGCCGAGCTCCTGGTGCAGCGCGCGAGCAACCCCCTCTTCCGGGTCCGTTACGCCCACGCCCGAGCCCGCGCACTCACCCGCAACGCCGCCGCCCTCGGCTTCACCGGCGACCCCGGCGCCCTGGACGCCCCCGACGCCACCACCCCTCTCCTCACCGCCCTCACCGAATACCCCCACACCCTCGCCCGGGCCGCAGCCCACCACGCCCCCGACCGTCTCGCCCGGCAGCTGGTCGCCATCGCCGACGCCCTGCTCGCCTTCCAGCACACGGTGCTGCCGCGCGGCGACGAGAAACCCTCGGCCGCCCACCGCGCCCGGCTGGCGCTCGCCGAAGCCGCCGGGACGGTGCTGGCCGGCGGCCTGTCCCTGCTCGGCATCGACGCACCCGAATACCTCTGAGCAAGCCAGACGAGCCAGACGAGCCAGCCATACGAGCCATACGAGCCAGACGAGCCATACGAGCCGCACGAACTCACGAGCCAGACGAGCCCAAGCCCGCCGGCCCCCAGCCCACTCCACCGGCTCCCACCCTCCGGCCCCCAGCCCCCGCAGAGTCAGAAAGAGCCCACCCGTCATGAGCCGATCCGCACACCCCGCCGGTCCCCGTCACGCCGATGTCCTCCCCGAGGGCCACTACGCCGCCCCGCCCGCCGACCTGAACACGCTCGACCCGAAGGTGTGGTCCCAGACGGTCACGCGCGCGGCCGACGGAGTCGTCCGCGTCGGCGGGATCGACGTCAAGACGCTGGCCGAGGAGTTCGGCACCCCCGCCTACTTCCTCGACGAGGCCGACTTCCGCGCCCGAGCGCGCGCCTGGCGTACCGCGTTCGGGCCGGACGCCGACGTCTTCTACGCCGGCAAGGCCTTCCTCTCCCGTGCGATCGTCCGCTGGCTGCACGACGAAGGGCTCAACCTCGACGTCTGCTCCGGCGGCGAACTCGCCACCGCCCTCTCCGCCGGCATGCCCGCCGATCGCATCGCCTTCCACGGCAACAACAAGTCCGAGGAAGAGATCCACCGGGCCATCGAGGCCGGTGTCGGTCGTATCGTCCTCGACTCCTTCCAGGAGATCGTGCGCGTCGCGCACATCGCCCAGTCCCTCGGCAAGCGGCAGCGCGTGCAGATCCGCGTCACCGTCGGCGTCGAGGCGCACACGCACGAGTTCATCGCCACCGCGCACGAGGACCAGAAGTTCGGCATCCCGCTCGCCGGCGGGCAGGCCGCCGAGGCCGTACGGCGGGCCCTCAAGCTCGACGGGATCGAGCTCATCGGCATCCACTCCCACATCGGGTCGCAGATCTTCGACACCTCCGGCTTCGAGGTCGCCGCCCACCGCGTCGTCGGGCTGCTCAGGGAAGTCCGCGACGAGCACGGCGTCGAACTGCCCGAGATCGACCTCGGCGGCGGGCTCGGTATCGCGTACACCAGCGACGACGACCCGCGTGAGCCGCACGAGATCGCGAAGGCGCTCACCGAGATCGTCACGCGCGAGTGCGAGAGCGCCAAGCTGCGCACGCCCCGTATCTCCGTAGAACCCGGCCGCGCCATCGTCGGCCCGACCGCCTTCACCCTCTACGAGGTCGGCACCATCAAGCCGCTGGACGGCCTGCGGACGTACGTCTCCGTCGACGGCGGCATGTCCGACAACATCCGGACCGCGCTCTACGACGCCGAGTACAGCGTCGCCCTTGTGTCCCGGACGAGCGATGCCGAGCCCATGCTCGCCCGCGTCGTCGGCAAGCACTGCGAGAGCGGCGACATCGTGGTCAAGGACGCGTTCCTGCCCGCCGACCTGGCACCGGGTGACCTGATCGCCGTACCGGCCACGGGTGCGTACTGCCGTTCGATGGCCAGCAATTACAACCACGCGCTGCGCCCGCCGGTCGTCGCCGTCGAAGATGGAGAGGCCCGGGTGATCGTCCGCCGCGAGACGGAGGAGGACCTTCTCCGCCTCGACGTCGGGTGACCACCGACCATAGAAGGCCGCAAGGCAAGTAGGGCCCGCAAGCCCCCAAGCCAGCAAGCCCCCAAGCCAGCAAGCCCCCAAGCCAGCAAGTCAGCAAAGCCCCCAAGCCAGCAAGTCAGCAAGTCAGCAAGTCAGCAAAGCCCGCAAAAAACCCAGGTATTCGGGGCCGAAAGATCTCCGGTCTCGCCGCCCTGTGAAAATGAAATAGATGTCTCACAATCCGGACGAGGGATAGAAACTCCCGTCCGGTGAGTGAGACTGGTCCAACCGTATTCGGTGTATGTGAGGAAACGAGGTCGGATGATGCGTACGCGTCCGCTGAAGGTGGCGCTGCTGGGCTGTGGGGTTGTCGGCTCAGAGGTGGCGCGCATCATGACGACGCACGCCGACGACCTCGCGGCCAGGATCGGCGCCCCCGTCGAGCTTGCCGGAGTGGCCGTACGGCGGCCCTCGAAGGTCCGTGAGGGCATCGACCCGGCCCTCGTCACCACTGACGCGACCGCCCTCGTCAAGCGCGGCGACATCGACGTCGTGGTCGAGGTGATCGGCGGTATCGAGCCCGCCCGCACCCTCATCACCACCGCGTTCGAGCACGGCGCCTCCGTCGTCTCGGCCAACAAGGCCCTCCTCGCCCAGGACGGCGCAGCCCTGCACGCGGCAGCGGACGAAGCCGACAAAGACCTCTACTACGAGGCCGCCGTCGCCGGCGCCATCCCGCTGATCCGCCCGCTGCGCGAGTCCCTCGCCGGCGACAAGATCAACCGGGTGATGGGCATCGTCAACGGGACCACCAACTTCATCCTGGACAAGATGGACTCCACGGGGGCCGGTTACCAGGAGGCCCTCGACGAGGCCACCGCCCTGGGGTACGCCGAGGCCGACCCGACCGCCGACGTCGAGGGCTTCGACGCCGCCGCCAAGGCCGCGATCCTCGCCGGTATCGCCTTCCACTCGCGGGTGCGGCTCGACGACGTCTACCGCGAGGGGATGACGGAAGTCACCGCCGCCGACTTCGCCTCCGCCAAGAACATGGGCTGCACCATCAAGCTGCTCGCCATCTGTGAGCGGGCCGCCGACGGGGGCTCCGTCACCGCGCGCGTGCATCCCGCCATGATTCCGCTGACCCACCCCCTCGCCTCCGTGCGCGGCGCGTACAACGCCGTGTTCGTCGAGTCGGACGCCGCCGGACAGCTCATGTTCTACGGCCCCGGCGCGGGCGGTTCCCCCACCGCCTCCGCCGTCCTCGGGGATCTCGTGGCCGTGTGCCGCAACCGGCTCGCGGGTGCCACCGGGCCCGGTGAGTCCGCCTATGCCGCCCTGCCCGTCTCGCCCATGGGCGAGGTCGTCACGCGCTACCACATCAGCCTCGACGTCGCGGACAAACCGGGTGTTCTCGCCCAGGTGGCGACCGTGTTCGCCGAGCACGGGGTGTCGATCGATACCGTTCGGCAGCAGGGCAAGGACGGCGAGGCCTCTCTCGTCGTCGTCACTCACCGCGCCTCCGACGCCTCCCTCAACGGGACCGTCGAGGCGCTGCGCAACCTCGACACCGTGCGGGGTGTCGCCAGCATCATGCGGGTTGAAGGAGAGTAACCAGCAATGACCCACCAGTGGCGCGGAATCATCGAGGAGTACCGGGACCGGCTGCCCGTCTCCGACACCACGCCGGTCGTGACGCTCCGCGAGGGCGGCACACCTCTCGTCCCCGCGCAGGTGCTCTCCGAGCGCACGGGCTGCGAGGTCCACCTCAAGGTGGAGGGCGCCAACCCGACCGGGTCCTTCAAGGACCGCGGTATGACCATGGCCATCACCCGGGCGAAGGAAGAGGGCGCGAAGGCCGTCATCTGCGCCTCCACGGGCAACACGTCTGCCTCCGCGGCCGCCTACGCCGTACGCGCGGGCATGGTTTCGGCGGTGCTCGTCCCGCAGGGGAAGATCGCGCTGGGCAAGATGGGCCAGGCCCTCGTGCACGGCGCGAAGATCCTCCAGGTCGACGGCAACTTCGACGACTGCCTCACTCTCGCGCGTGAACTCAGCGACAACTACCCTGTGGCGCTGGTGAATTCGGTCAACCCGGTGCGTATCGAGGGTCAGAAGACCGCCGCGTTCGAGATCGTGGACATGCTCGGCGACGCCCCCGACATCCACGTCCTGCCGGTCGGCAACGCCGGCAACATCACGGCGTACTGGAAGGGCTACAAGGAGTACGCCGCCGACGGCATCGCCGCGAAGACCCCCCGCATGTGGGGCTTCCAGGCCTCCGGCTCCGCGCCGATCGTGCGCGGCGAGGTCGTCAAGGACCCGTCGACCATCGCCACCGCGATCCGCATCGGCAACCCGGCCTCCTGGCAGTACGCGCTGGCCGCGCGGGACGAGTCCGGCGGTGCCATCGACGAGGTGACGGACCGTGAGATCCTGCGCGCCTACCGGCTGTTGGCCGCCCAGGAGGGTGTCTTCGTGGAGCCCGCCTCCGCCGCGTCCGTGGCCGGTCTGCTCAAGGCCGCCGAGAACGGCAAGGTCGACCCGGGCCAGACCATCGTCTGCACGGTCACCGGAAACGGCCTGAAGGACCCCGACTGGGCCGTCGCGGGTGCCCCGCAGCCGGTGACCGTCCCGGTCGACGCGGCGACGGCGGCCGAGCGCCTCGGTCTCGCGTAACCGTCGTACACCGTTCTGAGCGTCTGTTCGAAAAGATCCTGGGAGTCGCGCGTAGACGCCGATTCCCGGGGGATAACCCTGACAGGACCCGACAGGGGGTGCACGGGGGGCTTACGACACGCATCGTGCGCCTCCCGTGCGCCCTATGTCGCCACAGAACCTTCCTTCGATAGGCTGTACTGAACCCGCCCGCTGCATATGCCCCGCAAGGGTGCGGCGCCGCGCCGTCCTGAGCGGCCGCAGGGTTCTCACGTACGTATCGAATGTCATTCGACAATCGTCAGTGATCGTCAGTCATAGCCAGTCTCGCAGTCCAAGGAGAGTCATCGAGCGATGGCCGGTCCAGCGTTCCGCGCCGCCGCCGTACGGGTGCGCGTCCCCGCCACCAGCGCCAACCTCGGCCCGGGCTTCGACGCCCTCGGCCTGTCGCTGGGGCTCTACGACGACGTGGTCGTCCGGGTGGCCGACTCCGGCCTGCACATCGACATCGCCGGGGAGGGCAGCGAGACCCTCCCGCGTGACGAGAAGCACCTCCTCGTACGGTCCCTGCGCACCGCCTTCGACCTGCTGGGCGGACAGCCCCGGGGTCTCGAGATCGTGTGCGCCAACCGCATCCCGCACGGCCGCGGCCTCGGCTCCTCCTCCGCCGCCATCTGCGCCGGCATCGTCGCCGCCCGCGCCGTGACCATAGGCGGGGAGAACCGCCTCGATGACGCCGCGCTGCTCGAACTCGCCACCGAGATCGAGGGCCACCCCGACAACGTCGCGGCCTGCCTCCTCGGCGGCTTCACGCTCTCCTGGATGGAGGGCGGCGCCGCACGGGCGATCAGAATGGAGCCCGACGATTCCATCGTTCCGGTGGTTTTCGTCCCCGGAAAACCGGTTCTGACGGAGACGGCGCGCGGACTGCTCCCGCGCAACGTCCCGCACGTCGACGCAGCCACCAATGCCGGCCGGGCCGCCCTGCTTGTGGAGGCCCTGACCAGGCGCCCCGAGCTGCTGCTGCCCGCCACCGAGGACCGGCTGCACCAGGAATACCGGGCGCCCGCCATGCCGGAGAGCGCGGCCCTGGTCGAGCGACTGCGGGCCGACGGCGTCCCGGCGGTCATCTCCGGCGCCGGACCCACGGTCCTGGCCCTGGCCGACGAGGCCAGTGCCGACAAGGTCGCCCACCTCGCCGGCGAGGGCTGGGCCGCCAACCGGCTGGACCTCGACGCCCAAGGGGCGTGCGTCCTGCCGCTGACCACCACCGTCGCCGAAACCGGCGCCGACATCGGCGACGAGTAGGGGCGCACGGTTGCCGGATTTCGAGAGGGGGAATGTTTGTTGGATCCGGTAGTGTTAATCTCAAGTCTGCACCTGCCCCAGCCATGGCGAGGTGCTTATCGTCCCCGTCCGGGACAACCTCTCTTCCGGGAGTCTCCCCAGCCGCACTGTGCTTCGTACGTCAAGCTGTACGCCGTACGCAGGCACTGAGCGGTCTGCCGAGCAGGCTCCGGAACCGGCGTGACCGAGCCGCGTGACACTGACACTGAGTGCCACGGCCCCGTAAGCGCCGAATCACCAGCAATTTTCCTCCGCCGCTTTGGCGGACCACCGCCCCGGCACGGTCCACCACAACAGGGCCGAAGCCGGACAGCACAACCGGTCGCCGAGCCAGAAGGCCGACGTCCGCTCCAGGGAAGGACCCTTCGTGAGCGACACCACCGATCTGATGGGCGCACGTGTCGAGGAGACCGCTGCCGCGCCCGCCACGGACGCCGCGCCTGCCAGCGGTGCCGGCTCCCGGCGGCGCCGCGGCACCGGCCTCGAGGGCATGGTGCTGGCCGAGCTGCAGCAGGTCGCATCCGGCCTCGGCATCAGGGGCACCGCGCGTATGCGCAAGAGCCAGCTGATCGAGGTCATCAAGGAGGCGCAGGCGGGCGGGGGAGCCCCGGCGAAGACCGCCGAGGCCGCCACCGAGACCAAGCCGAAGCGCCGCGCCACCTCGAAGGCGCGCACGGGCGAGGACGCCACCGCCCCGGCCGCCGAGAAGGCCGCCGCCAAGAAGGCCGAGGCACCCGCCGAGAAGGCCGAGAAGGCCGTGGCCCAGCAGCAGATCGAGATCCCCGGCCAGCCGGCCGGTGGGGACGAGGCGCCCACCGAGCGCCGCCGTCGCCGTGCCACCGCCGACGCGGGCAGCCCCGAGACGGTCACCGCCGAGGCGAAGAACGAGCCGAAGGCTGATACATCGGCTCAGACCCAGGCCCAGCCGCAGGCCGAGGCCAAGGGCGACGCAGCCGACGGCGACGGCCGTCAGGGCCGCCGTGACCGTCGTGAGCGCGGCCGTGACCGCGACCGCGGCGACCGCCGCGGCAAGGGCGACGACCAGCAGCAGCGTGACCGCGGTCAGCAGCAGGGCCAGCAGCAGGGCGGCGGCCGTCAGGACCGCCAGCGCGACGCCGGCCCGCAGGACGACGACGATTTCGAGGGCGGCCGCCGTGGCCGTCGCGGCCGCTACCGCGACCGCCGGGGCCGTCGTGGCCGCGACGAGATGGGCGGCGCCGAGCCGCAGCTCGCCGAGGACGACGTCCTGATCCCCGTCGCGGGCATCCTGGACATCCTCGACAACTACGCCTTCATCCGTACGTCGGGCTACCTGCCCGGCCCGAACGACGTGTACGTCTCCCTCGCCCAGGTCCGCAAGAACGGCCTGCGCAAGGGTGACCACGTCACCGGTGCGGTCCGTCAGCCGAAGGAGGGGGAGCGCCGCGAGAAGTTCAACGCGCTCGTCCGCCTCGACTCCGTCAACGGCATGGCGCCCGAACACGGCCGTGGCCGCCCGGAGTTCAACAAGCTGACGCCGCTGTACCCGCAGGACCGGCTCCGTCTGGAGACCGACCCGGGCGTGCTGACCACCCGCATCATCGACCTCGTGTCGCCGATCGGTAAGGGCCAGCGCGGTCTGATCGTGGCCCCGCCGAAGACCGGTAAGACCATGATCATGCAGGCGATCGCCAACGCGATCACGCACAACAACCCCGAGTGCCACCTGATGGTCGTCCTCGTCGACGAGCGTCCGGAAGAGGTCACCGACATGCAGCGGTCGGTCAAGGGCGAGGTCATCTCCTCGACCTTCGACCGCCCGGCCGAGGACCACACGACGGTCGCCGAACTCGCCATCGAGCGTGCGAAGCGGCTCGTCGAGCTGGGCCACGACGTGGTCGTGCTGCTCGACTCCATCACCCGTCTGGGGCGCGCGTACAACCTCGCCGCCCCGGCCTCCGGGCGCATCCTGTCCGGTGGTGTCGACTCGACCGCCCTGTACCCGCCGAAGCGCTTCTTCGGTGCGGCGCGGAACATCGAGGACGGTGGCTCGCTCACCATCCTCGCCACCGCCCTGGTGGACACCGGGTCCCGCATGGACGAGGTGATCTTCGAGGAGTTCAAGGGCACGGGCAACGCCGAGCTGAAGCTCGACCGGAAGCTCGCGGACAAGCGGATCTTCCCCGCGGTGGACGTGGACGCGTCCGGTACGCGTAAGGAAGAGATCCTGCTCGCCAGTGACGAGCTCGCCATCGTCTGGAAGCTGCGGCGGGTGCTGCACGCGCTCGACCAGCAGCAGGCGGTCGAGCTGCTTCTCGACAAGATGAAGCAGACGAAGTCGAACGCCGAGTTCCTGATGCAGATTCAGAAGACGACGCCTGCGCCGGGTAACGGGGATTAAGAGCGACTGGTAGCTCGGGGGCTTCTGCGCGTTGTCGGCCGCGGCTGGTTCGTGGCTGATCGCGCAGTTCCCCGCGCCCCTGGTTTGCTGGGGTCACCCTCTTCGTGAGGGTGACCCCTTTTTGTGTGAGACAGGTGTACGATTTCGATCTTCGTGTGATTGATCAACGCTTGACTCATCAGGGGGGACCTGAGTGGCTAGACCCTTGTCCGGAGCCGTTGCCGCGGCGATAACCGGGGCGCTGCTGGTGTCGACGCCGACGTCGACGAGCGCCGCCAGCAGCGCGGACTCGTCGACGTCGGACGCGCTGGATGTACGGATCGCGCAGGCCATGGCGGCGGACGACACCGCCGGCAGGACGCCGGAGCCGGAGCCGTCGGCGAGTGCCGGTTCGGACGCGAGCGAGAGCTCCGAGGCGCCGGGCCGGGAGGCCCAGATCATCGGCGGCTCGGAGACCACGATCGGCTCGGCGCCGTGGATGGCACAGCTCTGGTACTACGACGACACCACGGGCATCGGCTTCTTCTGCGGCGGCTCGGTCGTCTCGCCGACGAAGATCCTCACCGCGGCGCACTGCGTCGACAAGAACTCCTACGACTGGGGCAGGTACGGCGCCGTCGTCACGGGCACCGATCAGCTGCCCACCGCTGTCTACAACGACGACGGCAGCCTGAACCACATGGACTACCACGGCGGCACGGTCACCCAGCTGTCGCGCCAGTGGAACCACACCTCGTACAACGAGGCCAAGATCGACAACGACATCGCGGTACTCACACTGAGGGCGCCGGTCAAGGCCACGCCGATCAAGATGACGACGTCGACCGACACCGCCTCGTACGCCGCAGGCACCAAGGCCAGGGTCTACGGCTGGGGCCGTACCAGCTCCACCAGTGACGACATCTCGCAGACGCTGAAGACCGCCGAGATGCCAGTGGTGAGCGACACCACGTGCGCGAACTTCTGGGGGGACTACTTCATCAAGGGCCACATGGTCTGCGCGGGCAAGCCCTCCGGCGGCACCGACGCGACCACCACCGCCAGCTGCAACGGCGACTCCGGCGGCCCGCTCGTGTGGAACAACAGGGTCATCGGCGTCGTCTCGTGGGGCGTCACGGACTGCGTGTACCAGGGCGCGTACCCGGTATTCGCCAAGGTCAGCAACTACGTCGGGGTGACCCAGCCCCGCGTCGACGACACCAACATCAGCCGGGACGACAAGGCCGACGTCTTCCTGCGCGAGAAGTCGACCGGCACCGGCTACGTCCGCGACTCGGGCGGCTCCTCGCTCGCCTCGCGCGAGTCCCTGAACTCGTACGGCAGCTGGAAGGGCTACAACCTCGTCCAGCAGACCGACCTGAACCGGGACGGCTACCAGGACTACGTCCTGCGCCGCTCGTCCGACGGTGACGTCTTCTGGCGGCGCTATGTGCCCTCCACGAAGACGTGGACGACCTCGCAGATCTTCGACAACTGGACGACCCGCACCCGGATCCTCACCCCCGGGGACGTCACCGGGGACGCCCTGCCCGACCTGCTCTCGGTCGACTCGGCGGGCGCCCTGTGGATCTACCCGGGCAAGGGCACCGGCTCCTTCGCCACCCGCGTCAAGGTCGGCACGGGCTGGAACCAGTACAACGCGGTGCTCGGTCACGGCGACTTCACCGGCGACGGCAAGGCCGACCTGATCGCGCGCACCAAGACCGGCTCCAACATCTACCTCTACAAGGGCAACGGCAAGTCCGGCACGGGCGCCTTCGCCGCCCGGATCAAGGTCCGTTCGAACTGGAGCGGCTTCAACGCCCTCGTCACCCCCGGTGATGTGAGCGGCGACGGCAGGGCGGACCTCCTGGCCCGTACGACCGGCGGCACGCTGTACCTCTACAAGGGCACGTCGAAGGCCACCAGCGAGATCTTCAGCTCACGCGTCTCGCTCGGCACCGGTTACGGCCAGTACGACCTTCTCGGCTGAAACACCAGGTGAGCCCGGCCCCGCCGGGCACACCAGTCACACACGGTGCCCATCGCTTTACGCGATGGGCACCGTTCGTCGGGCAACCTTCTTCCGAATTACTCCGTCTGACCGTTCGGAGTGGCCATGGGCGGTACGGCCACATCCAACCCAGCAGGCCTGGGCCTGAGCGCAAGGGGTAACCGACCGGAACAAGAGGACCGAGGAGAGCATGTCCGCCGAGAGCACGCCGGAACCCGGCACCCCGGGGAAACCCGTCACCACCGGCCCGCGTCACCGTGCGGCGGGCCCCAAGCGCAGCAAGGCGGTGCTCGTCACCGTCTGGACCGCCGCGGGCGTCCTCGTGCTGGGCGGCACGGGCGCCGGTTACCTGTACTTCAAGCTCAACGGCAACATCAAGAGCGTCGACATCGACCAGGCCCTCGGCACCGACCGGCCCCTCGACGTCGACAACGGCTCCCAGGACATCCTCGTCCTCGGCTCCGACACCCGCTCGGGCAGCAACAAGAAGCTCGGCGGCGGCGTGGACGACGGCAGCGCCCGCTCCGACACGGCGATGGTCGTGCACGTCTACGAGGGCCACAAGCGGGCGAGCGTGGTCTCCATACCCCGGGACACCCTCGTCGAGCGGCCCGAGTGCACCGACGGAGACGGCAAGACGCATCCGGCGGCCACGGCGGCGATGTTCAACTCCGCGTACACCACCGGTGGCGCCGCGTGCGCCGTCAAGACCGTCGAGTCCATGACCGGGATCCGCATGGACCACTACGTCGAGGTCGACTTCGCGGGCTTCGAGAAGCTCATCAATGTCCTCGGCGGGGTCGACATCACCACCACGAAGGACATCAAGGATCCCGACAGCCACCTCGACCTCAAGGCCGGCGACCACACGCTGGGCGGCAAGCAGTCCCTCGGTCTCGTCCGCACCCGGCACGGTGTGGGGGACGGCTCCGACCTCGGCCGTATCCAGCTCCAGCAGGCCTTCATCAAGGCCTTGCTCGAACAGGTCAAGGAGGTGGGCCTCTTCAGCAGCCCGAAGAAGCTCTACGACCTCGCCGACACCGCCACGCACGCCGTCACCACCGACTCCGACCTCGACTCCGTCAAGGACCTGGCCTCCTTCGCGAACGGCCTCAAGGACATCAGCTCCAAGAACATGACCATGATCACAATGCCGGTCCAGTACGACCCGGCGGACCCGAACCGGGTGTTGGTCGACGAGAAGAAGTCAGCACAGGTCTGGGCCGCCCTGAAGGCAGACAGGACCATCCCGAAGTCGGCGACAAAGGGCACGGCGACGGGGACGGCGGAGGGGGTCGTGGCGTCGTCCTAGGGCTTTGGTGGCGCTTACCGGCGCTGACAGGGTGCCGCTGCGCCCACCCGTGCCGCCCCAGCGGCACGACTGCCCGCAGCTAGGACAGCGGTAGGGAATACCTGACCGCACCCCCTGGTTTTGGGAGATGCGGTCAGTCCTGGCAGACTGGTACGTCGGCTCCGGTTCACGCTCTCGCAGCCCGCGGCAGCGACCCGGCGCCCTCCCGAAACTAGGAGACACCTTGAAGCGCGACATTCACCCCGAGTACGTCGAGACGCAGGTCAGCTGCACCTGCGGCGCGTCGTTCACCACCCGTAGCACGATCGAGAGCGGCACCATCCGTGCCGAGGTCTGCTCCGAGTGCCACCCGTTCTACACGGGCAAGCAGAAGATCCTCGACACCGGTGGCCGCGTGGCCCGCTTCGAGGCCCGCTTCGGCAAGGCTGCCGCTGCCAAGAAGTAGCGAGCCCACAGCGCCGGTCCTCGGTGCCCCCGCCCGGGGGCTTCCGGGACCGGCGCTTTGCGGTGCAGCCCACTTATCACGTCGTACAGGGAGCCGGAGATGTTCGAGGCGGTCGAGGAACTGGTCGGGGAACACGCCGACCTGGAGAAGAAGCTCGCCGACCCGTCGGTCCACGCGGACCAGGCCAACGCGCGCAAGCTCAACAAGCGCTACGCGGAGCTGACCCCGATCGTCGGCACGTACCGCTCCTGGAAGCAGACCGGCGACGACATCGACACGGCCCGCGAACTGGCCGCCGACGACCCGGACTTCGCCGCCGAGGTCAAGGAGCTGGAGAAGCAGCGCGAGGACCTCACGGAGAAGCTGCGGTTGCTGCTCGTCCCGCGTGACCCCAGCGACGACAAGGACGTCATTCTGGAGATCAAGGCGGGCGCGGGCGGCGACGAGTCGGCCCTCTTCGCCGGGGATCTCCTGCGCATGTATCTCCGGTACGCAGAGCGCGTCGGCTGGAAGACCGAGATCATCGACGCCACCGAGTCCGAGCTGGGAGGCTACAAGGACGTCCAGGTCGCCGTGAAGACCAAGGGCGGCCAGGGCGCCACCGAGCCCGGCCAGGGCGTCTGGGCCAGGTTGAAGTACGAGGGCGGCGTGCACCGCGTGCAGCGCGTCCCGGCCACCGAGTCCCAGGGCCGTATCCACACCTCCGCCGCCGGTGTCCTCGTCACGCCCGAGGCCGAGGAGATCGACGTCGAGATCAACCCCAACGATCTCCGCATCGACGTCTACCGGTCCTCCGGGCCCGGCGGGCAGTCCGTCAACACCACCGACTCCGCCGTGCGCATCACGCACATTCCCACCGGAGTCGTGGCCTCCTGCCAGAACGAGAAGAGCCAGCTGCAGAACAAGGAGCAGGCGATGCGTATCCTGCGCTCCAGGCTGCTCGCCGCGGCGCAGGAGGAAGCGGAGAAGGAGGCCGCCGACGCCCGCCGCAGCCAGGTCCGTACCGTCGACCGCTCCGAGAAGATCCGCACGTACAACTTCCCGGAGAACCGCATCTCGGACCACCGCGTCGGTTTCAAGGCGTACAACCTGGACCAGGTCCTGGACGGCGAACTCGACGCGGTGATCCAGGCCTGCGTCGACGCGGACTCGGCCGCGAAGCTCGCAGCCGCATAAAGGCGTCAAGGCAACAAGGCATCAAGGGATAAAGGCACGTCCGCACGACCGAGTACTACACGGAGGACTCGCGTGAACCTGCTGCTCGGGGAGGTGGCCCAGGCCACCCAGCGCCTGGCCGACGCCGGCGTGCCCTCGCCGCGCAACGACGCGGAGGAGCTCGCCGCGTTCGTGCATGGCGTCAAGCGGGGCGAGTTGCACACCGTCAAGGACTCCGACTTCGACGCCCGGTACTGGGAGGTCATCGCGCGTCGTGAACAGCGCGAGCCGCTCCAGCACATCACCGGGCGCGCGTACTTCCGCTACCTCGAACTGCAGGTCGGGCCAGGGGTGTTCGTGCCCCGCCCGGAGACCGAGTCCGTCGTCGGGTGGGCCATAGACGCCGTACGGGCGATGGACGTCGTGGAGCCCTGCATCGTCGATCTGTGCACCGGCTCCGGCGCCATCGCGCTCGCCCTCGCCCAGGAGGTGCCGCGTTCGCGCGTGCACGCCGTGGAACTGTCCGAGGACGCCCTGCGGTGGACCCGCAAGAACATGGCGGGATCCCGGGTCGACCTGCGCCAGGGCAACGCCCTGGACGCCTTCCGTGACCTCGACGGCCAGGTGGACCTGGTCATCTCCAACCCGCCGTACATCCCGCTCACGGAGTGGGAGTACGTGGCGCCGGAGGCCCGCGACTACGATCCCGAACTCGCCCTGTTCTCAGGGGAGGACGGGCTCGACCTGATCCGTGGACTGGAACGCACAGCGCACCGGCTCCTGCGGCCGGGCGGTGTCGTCGTCGTCGAACACGCCGACACCCAGGGCGGCCAGGTGCCGTGGATCTTCACCGAGGAGCGGGGCTGGGCCGACGCGGCCGACCACCCCGACCTCAACAACCGGCCGCGGTTCGCGACCGCCCGCAAGGCGCTGCCCTGATGAGCACGCGTCCTACGACATCCCCCCAGCAGCAGTACGTGTACGAGGAGGCCCGCTAGATGGCACGGCGATACGACACCAACGACGCGACCGACCGCGCCACCGGTCTGCGCGAGGCCGCGTCCGCCATCCGCCGGGGCGAACTCGTGGTGCTGCCGACGGACACCGTGTACGGCGTCGGCGCGGACGCGTTCACGTCGGAAGCCGTGGCCGACCTCCTCGAGGCCAAGGGCCGGGGCCGCAACATGCCCACGCCCGTCCTCATCGGTTCCCCGAACACCCTGCACGGCCTGGTCACCGACTTCTCCGAGATGGCCTGGGAGCTCGTCGACGCGTTCTGGCCGGGCGCGCTGACCCTGGTCGCCAAGCACCAGCCGTCGCTCCAGTGGGACCTCGGCGACACCCGCGGCACGGTCGCCGTACGCATGCCGCTGCACCCCGTCGCCATCGAACTACTCACCGAGGTCGGCCCCATGGCCGTCTCCTCGGCGAACCTGACCGGTCACCCGGCGCCGGAGAACTGCGACGCCGCCGAGGCGATGCTCGGCGACTCCGTCTCGGTCTACCTCGACGGTGGTCCGACCCCCGGCAACGAGCCGTCCTCCATCGTCGACGTCACGGGCAAGGTGCCGGTCCTGCTGCGTGCCGGCGCCCTTTCGGCGGAGGAGCTGCGCAAGGTCGTACCCGACCTCGAGGTGGCGAATTGACGGCCCCTGACGCGGGGCGTGGCATATGGGACGGGGAAGAGACGCGGACCTTCACAGGGCTTCCGCGTGACACCTTTCGCATCCTCCACGTCAGCACCGGCAACGTCTGCCGCTCGCCGATCACCGAGCGGTTGACCCGGCATGCCCTCGCGGACCGGCTCGGGGATCCGCTGTGGGGCGGCCTGGTCGTCGAGAGCGCGGGGACCTGGGGGCACGAGGGGGCGCCCATGGAGGCGAACGCGGAGGCGGTGCTCGCGGACTTCGGCGCGGACGCCTCCGGCTTCACGGGGCGGGAACTGCTGGACGAGCACGTGATCATGGCCGACCTGGTGCTGACCGCGACCCGTGACCACCGGGCCCAGGTCATCTCCATGGGCCACTCGGCCGGCCTGCGTACCTTCACCCTGAAGGAGTTCACCCGTCTCGTCCGGGCCATCGACCCGACGACCCTGCCGCCGCTGGAGGAGGGCATGGTCGTACGCGCGCGTGCGCTGGTGCGTGCCGCGGCCGCTCTACGCGGGTGGCTTCTCGCGCCGACCGCGGAAGCGGACGAGGTCCACGACCCGTACGGGGCGCCATTGCCTTTCTTCCGGTCGGTGGGGGACGAGATACAGCAGGCGCTGGATCCGGTGGTGACGGCTTTGACGGGGGTTCCTGCGCGGGCTTGATGCCGGGCGTGGGGCGGCTCGGTGGACGGAGTCCGGCGCTGCGTCTCGAAGCCGGGAGGCCCGCCAGGGCCGAGCGTCGCGAGGGGCGCGTTGGGGATTGGGTCCCGTACGGGGCGCCGTTGCCTTTCTTCCGGTCGGTGGGGGACGAGATACAGCAGGCGCTGGATCCGGTGGTGACGGCGCTTACGGGAGTGCCCGCTCGGGCCTAGCTAGGGGCCTTCTGATGGATCTCCGCGACGCCGCGGAGATCCATCAGAAGGGCCCTAACACCGGGCGGGTCGCGACGCACGCGCCTACATTGGTCGTACGTCATCGTCGACGCCCCGGAGTTCGCCATGTCGGTCACCCCTGTCCTAGAGGCCGATGTCCTGCGGCGGCAGGACCCCGAGCTGGCTGACATCCTGCTCGCTGAGTTGGATCGGCAGTCGACGACGCTCCAGCTCATCGCCGCTGAGAACTTCACCTCGCCGGCCGTGCTGGCCGCACTCGGGTCGCCGCTGGCGAACAAGTACGCCGAGGGCTATCCGGGCGCTCGGCACCACGGTGGCTGCGAGATCGTCGACGTCGCCGAGCGGCTGGCCGTGGAGCGGGCCAAGGCGCTGTTCGGCGCCGATCACGCCAACGTGCAGTCGCACTCGGGGTCTTCGGCGGTGCTCGCCGCGTACGCCGCCCTGCTGCGCCCCGGTGACACGGTGCTGGCGATGGGGCTGCACTTCGGCGGCCATCTCACGCACGGGTCGCCCGCGAACTTCTCCGGCCGCTGGTTCGACTTCGTCGGCTACGGCGTCGAGGCCGAGTCGGGGCTCATCGACCACGAGCAGGTCCGCACCCTGGCCCGTACCCGCCGCCCCAAGGCCATCGTGTGCGGGTCGATCGCCTATCCGCGCCACATCGACTACGCGTTCTTCAGGGACGTCGCGGACGAGGTCGGGGCCTACCTCATCGCCGACGCCGCCCACCCCATCGGGCTCGTCGCCGGGGGCGCGGCGCCCAGCCCGGTGCCGTACGCCGATGTGGTCTGCGCCACCACCCACAAGGTGCTGCGCGGTCCGCGCGGCGGGATGCTGCTGTGCGGGAGCGAGCTGGCCGAGCGCGTCGACCGGGCGGTGTTCCCGTTCACGCAGGGCGGCGCGCAGATGCACACCATCGCCGCGAAGGCCGTCGCGTTCGGGGAGGCGGCAACACCGGCGTTCACCGCGTACGCCCATCAGGTGGTCGCCAACGCGCGCGTGCTGGGGGAGGGGCTGGCCAGGGAGGGCCTCGTCGTCATCACCGGTGGCACCGACACCCATCTGCTCACCGTCGATCCCGCGCCACTCGGCGTCGACGGCCGAACCGCCCGCGGCCGGCTCGCCGCCGCGGGAATCGTGCTGGACTGCTGCGCGCTGCCGCACGGTGACGCCCGCGGACTGCGGCTCGGCACGGCCGCGCTGACCACACAGGGCATGGGCGAGGCGGAGATGTCCCAGCTCGCAGCGGTGTTCGCAGGGGTCCTGCGGGACGGCCCGGACACGCGGAAGGCGCGTGAAGAAGTGCGGGATCTCGCCGGAAGATTTCCGCCGTATCCGCGCTGAGGTGGGGTAGACGCACCACCGGACACATCATCACGTGCAACCATCGTCGCTACCCGGAAGTCCCCAACCATATGCGCGCATCGCTAGGGTGTGGGGCTGAGATGGCCAGCGAGACCTGTGGGGAAGCCCGTGCGTGAATACCTCCTGACGCTCTGCATCACGGCCGCGGTGACGTACCTGCTGACAGGACCGGTACGGAAGTTCGCGATCGTGGCCGGAGCCATGCCGGAGATCCGTGCGCGCGACGTCCACCGCGAACCCACACCCCGCCTCGGCGGCATCGCGATGTTCTTCGGTCTGTGCTCCGGACTGCTGGTCGCCGACCACCTGACCAACCTCGGCAAGGTCTTCGCCGACTCCAACGAACCGCGTGCGCTGCTCTCCGGTGCCGCGCTGATCTGGCTCATCGGCGTCCTGGACGACAAGTTCGAGATCGACGCGCTGATCAAGCTCGGCGGGCAGATGATCGCCGCGGGCGTCATGGTCATGCAGGGTCTGACGATCCTGTGGCTGCCCATCCCGGGTGTCGGCATCGTGGCGCTCACTCAGTGGCAGGGCACGCTGCTGACGGTCGCCCTGGTCGTCATCACCATCAACGCGGTCAACTTCGTCGACGGCCTCGACGGTCTCGCGGCCGGCATGGTCTGCATCGCCTCGGGCGCGTTCTTCATGTACGCCTACCGCCTCTGGTACAGCTACGGCATCGAGGCCGCCGCCCCCGCCACCCTTTTCGCGGCCGTCCTGATGGGCATGTGCCTGGGCTTCCTGCCGCACAACATGCACCCCGCGCGGATCTTCATGGGCGACTCCGGCTCGATGCTGATCGGCCTGGTGCTGGCGGCCGGCGCGATCTCGGTCACGGGGCAGGTCGACCCGGACGTGATGGGCCTGTACGGCTCCGAGCGCAGCACGGTCTACGCGATGGTCCCGGTCTACATCCCGCTGCTGATGCCGCTCACCATCATCGCGATCCCGGCGGCGGACCTGATCCTCGCGATCGTGCGACGCACCTGGCGCGGCCAGTCCCCGTTCGCCGCCGACCGCGGGCATCTGCACCACCGGCTGCTGGAGGTCGGGCACTCGCACAGCCGGGCCGTGCTGATCATGTACTTCTGGTCGGCGGTCATCGCCTTCGGCGCCCTCGCCTACACCGTGAACTCGGCGTCCATGTGGATTGTCCTCGCCATCGCCATGCTCAGCGGCGTCGGTCTCTTCCTGCTCCTGCTGCCCCGCTTCACCCCCCGAGCCCCCCGCTGGGCAGAGGCGTTCGTCCCGCCCCGCTACCGCCGCCGCAAGGCCGCCACCCCGGAGACCGCCCTCCAGCCCACCCCCGACTGGACCCCGTCCCTCAACGGCGCCACCGCACTCGGCGCCCGGCCCAAGGACGAGCAACCCAGCCCGGCGGGTGCACGGCGCTGAGATCCAGGCTGACGTCAAGTTGCTGACGGCAAGGTAAGAATCTGACTAACGCTTTGCCGATCGCATGCAAGAGGCTGGCAGGGCAAATGGGTCTTATACCAGACAAGTCGGCGCTGAAACCGCACGGATGGGCAGGTTCACTCTCATGTGTGACACCGAGCACACCGTTCAGGTAAAGACCTCATCAAATAGTTTGTGATACGGTTCACGAGAACCCGGGATGGAGCCGAAGAGCCGCAGCGCGACGGTCCACAGGCGTGAGATTTCCGCTCGCCCCCGGGGACTACGCTCGTCCATGACGACACCTGCCCCCTTAGTAAGCGGAGTTGCCGCCATGCCGTCCAATGACGCCCGGATCCTCCTTCAGGCCGCCGTACCCACGGCTGCCGCCGGCGCGATCGCCGCTGTTGTCAGCGGTGTGGTCGTCGGAGGCAAGGGGGCTGTCGGCGCCGTGGTCGCGGCGGTGATCACGATCCTCTTCATGGGAATCGGGCTCTACGTTCTGCAGCGCACCGCCAAATCGCTTCCTCACCTGTTCCAGATGATGGGCTTGATGCTCTACGCAGCACAAATTCTGCTGCTGTTCATCTTCATGGCCGCGTTCAAGAACACCACGCTGTTCCACCCCAGGGCCTTCGCGTTCACGCTCGTCGCCACCACCCTCGTGTGGATCGGCGCCCAGACCCGCGCGCACATGAAGGCCAAGATCCTCTACGTCGAACCCGATTCCTCGACGGGCAACAAGCCCGAAAAATCGGGGCACTCGTCGTGAGGGGTAGGGCCGGGATAAGCGTCCGCAGGAGATCCTGCTATCGTCCGGTGCCAACTGCGGCATCGCGGGCGCGGGCAATCGAGCTGACGCCTGCCCTAGTGCGAGGCTCGATGCCCCACAGCCGCCCTCACATCCGTAACACCAGTCCAGTGCCGACCCGCGGCTGTGCGCCGCGCCGACACAACGAGGTTGCCGTACCCATGCGCCACGCTGAAGGAGCCCGCGGTGAGTGCTGACCCGACGCAGGTGCTCGCCTTCGAGACCGACTGCCACCTGTTTGACGGGTGTGGCTTCGCCGATGTCGCTCCGGGCCTGCACTCGTTCCTCTTCGAGCCCCTCCTGGGCCATCAGGACGACGCCGTCTATTTCAACAAGACCATGCTGCTGGCGCTGCTCGGCTCGATCATCATCGTGGGCTTCTTCTGGGCCGCCTTCGCCAAGCCGAAGGTCGTCCCGGGCAAGCTCCAGATGGTGGCCGAGGCGGGTTACGACTTCATCCGGCGCGGTGTCGTCTACGAGACCATCGGCAAGCGGGAGGGCGAGAAGTACGTCCCGCTGATCGTCTCGCTGTTCTTCTTCATCTGGATGATGAACCTCTGGTCGATCATTCCCGTCGCCCAGTTCCCGGTCACCTCGATCATCTCGTACCCCGCGATCCTGGCGGGCATCGTGTACGTCCTCTGGGTGAGCCTCACCTTCAAGCGCCACGGGTTCGTGGGCGCCTGGAAGAACTTCAGCGGTTACGACAAGTCGCTGGGTGCGGTGCTGCCGCTGTCGATGACCATCGAGGTCTTCTCGAACCTCATCGTCCGCCCCTTCACCCACGCCGTACGTCTCTTCGCGAACATGTTCGCGGGCCACACGCTGCTGCTGCTCTTCACGATCGCCAGCTGGTACATGCTCAACGGCATCGGCATCGCCTACTCCGCCGTCTCGTTCGGCATGGTCCTCGTGATGACCGCCTTCGAGCTCTTCATCCAGGCTGTTCAGGCGTACGTCTTCGTACTGCTGACCTGCAGCTTCATCCAGGGCGCTCTCGCCGAGCACCACTGAGAGCCCCGCCCCACCACCAGACATCCGGTGGCCAACCCCCACCGGTCCTTGAAAGAGAAGGAAGAACCGGCATGTCCGCTCTCCAGACCCTCGCCGAGACTCAGATCATGGGCAACCTTGGCTCCATCGGCTACGGCCTGGCGGCCATCGGCCCTGGCGTCGGCGTCGGCATCATCTTCGGTAACGGCACCCAGGCGCTCGCCCGTCAGCCCGAGGCTGCCGGTCTGATCCGCGCCAACCAGATCCTCGGCTTCGCCTTCTGTGAGGCGCTCGCCCTGATCGGTCTGGTCATGCCGTTCGTCTACCCGACCTCCTGACCCGGTTCGTCGGACCGCCCCTTTCGACGAAAGGCACTGACATGAGCCACCTGGTTCACCTCGCGGCTGGGGAGGCCGAAAACCCTCTCATCCCGCCGATCCCAGAGCTCGTCATCGGCCTGCTCGCCTTCGTAATCGTCCTCGGCTTCCTCGCCAAGAAGCTCCTTCCGAACATCAACAAGGTTCTGGAAGAGCGCCGCGACTCCATCGAGGGCGGCATCCAGCGGGCCGATGACCTGCAGCAGGAAGCCCAGAGCGTCCTGGAGCAGTACAAGGCCCAGCTCGCCGAGGCCCGGCACGAGGCCGCGCGGCTGCGCCAGGAGGCGCAGGAGCAGGGTGCCGCGCTCATCGCCGAGATGCGCGCCGAGGGCCAGCGGCAGCGTGAGGAGATCATCGCCGCCGGTCACACGCAGCTGGACGCCGACCGCAAGGCCGCCGCTTCCGCGCTGCGTCAGGACGTGGGCAAGCTCGCCACCGACCTGGCCGGCAAGCTCGTCGGCGAGTCCCTCGAGGACCACGCCCGGCAGAGCCGCGTGATCGACCGCTTCCTCGACGACCTCGAGGAGAAGGCCGAGGCCACGCGATGAACGGAGCGAGCCGCGAGGCCCTGGCAGCCGCACGTGAGCGTCTCGACGCGCTGACGGACTCCACGTCCGTGGACGCGACCTCGCTCGCCGACGAGCTGGCCGCCGTCACCGCGCTGCTCGACCGCGAGGTGTCGCTGCGTCGGGTCCTCACCGACCCGGCGCAGGCCGGCGAGGCCAAGGCCGAACTGGCCGGGCGCATCCTCGGCGGCCAGGTCAGCGGGACCACCGCCGACCTGGTGTCCGGCATGGTGCGTTCCCGCTGGTCGCAGTCGCGCGACCTGGTGGACGCGCTGGAGGAGCTGGCGGACCTCGCCGACCTCACCGCCGCGCAGAAGTCGGGCACGCTCGACGACGTCGAGGACGAGCTGTTCCGGTTCGGCCGGATCGTCTCCTCCAACACCGAGCTGCGGGCCGCGCTGACCAACCGTGCCGCCGGCGCCTCCGCCAAGGGCGAGCTGCTGCGCAGCCTGCTCGGCGGCCGTGCCAAGGCCACCACCGAGCGTCTGGTGACGCGCCTTGTGACCGCGCCGCGTGGACGTAGCCTGGAGGCGGGACTCGAGTCCCTGTCCAAGCTCGCCGCCGAGCGTCGGGACCGCATGGTCGCCGTCGTCACCTCGGCCGTCCCGCTGAGCGACACCCAGAAGCAGCGCCTCGGCGCCGCCCTGGCGAAGCTTTACGGCCGGCCGATGCACCTCAACCTCGACGTGGACCCCGAGGTCCTGGGCGGGATCCGGGTGCAGGTGGGCGACGAGATCATCAACGGCTCGATCGCGGACCGACTCGAGGACGCCAGCCGCCGACTGGCGAGCTAGCGGCAACTTCATAGCAGTACGTACTTACGGCCCTGGTTGGGCCGTGCAGAAGAATCCTGGGGGTCGCCCCCAGACCCCCAAAGTGAAACTTCGGGCCCAACAAGGAGAGCAGGGAACCCAGATGGCGGAGCTCACGATCCGGCCGGAGGAGATCCGGGACGCGCTGGAGAACTTCGTCCAGTCGTACAAGCCGGACGCGGCCTCGCGCGAGGAGGTCGGTACGGTCACCCTTGCCGGCGACGGCATCGCGAAGGTCGAGGGTCTGCCCTCGGCCATGGCCAACGAACTGCTGAAGTTCGAGGACGGCACCCTCGGCCTCGCGCTCAACCTGGAAGAGCGCGAGATCGGCGCCATCGTCCTCGGTGAGTTCAGCGGCATCGAGGAGGGTCAGCCGGTCACCCGTACCGGCGAGGTCCTGTCGGTCGCCGTGGGCGAGGGCTACCTCGGCCGCGTCGTCGACCCTCTCGGCAACCCGATCGACGGCCTCGGCGAGATCGAGACGTCCGGCCGCCGCGCCCTCGAGCTGCAGGCCCCGGGCGTCATGGCCCGTAAGTCGGTGCACGAGCCGATGGAGACCGGCTACAAGGCCGTCGACGCGATGACGCCGATCGGCCGTGGTCAGCGTCAGCTGATCATCGGTGACCGCCAGACCGGCAAGACCGCCCTGGCCGTCGACACGATCATCAACCAGCGCGACAACTGGCGCTCCGGCGACCCGAAGAAGCAGGTTCGCTGCGTCTACGTCGCCATCGGCCAGAAGGGCTCGACCATCGCGTCGGTCCGCCGCGCGCTGGAGGAGAACGGCGCGCTCGAGTACACGACCATCGTCGCCGCCCCGGCGTCCGACCCGGCCGGCTTCAAGTACCTGGCGCCGTACACCGGTTCGGCCATCGGCCAGCAGTGGATGTACGAGGGCAAGCACGTCCTCATCATCTTCGACGACCTCTCGAAGCAGGCCGACGCCTACCGCGCCGTGTCCCTGCTGCTGCGCCGCCCGCCGGGCCGCGAGGCCTACCCGGGTGACGTCTTCTACCTGCACTCCCGTCTGCTGGAGCGCTGCGCGAAGCTCTCCGACGACATGGGCGCGGGCTCGATGACCGGTCTGCCGATCGTCGAGACCAAGGCCAACGACGTCTCGGCGTTCATCCCGACCAACGTCATCTCCATCACCGACGGCCAGTGCTTCCTGGAGTCGGACCTCTTCAACGCCGGTCAGCGTCCCGCGCTGAACGTCGGTATCTCCGTCTCCCGAGTCGGTGGTTCCGCCCAGCACAAGGCGATGAAGCAGGTCTCCGGCCGTCTGCGCGTGGACCTCGCCCAGTTCCGTGAGCTGGAGGCGTTCGCCGCCTTCGGTTCCGACCTGGACGCCGCGTCCAAGGCCCAGCTGGAGCGCGGCCAGCGCATGGTCGAGCTGCTGAAGCAGGCCCAGTACGAGCCGATGTCCACCGAGGACCAGGTCGTCTCCGTGTGGGCCGGCACCACCGGCAAGATGGACGACGTGCCGGTCGCCGACATCCGCCGCTTCGAGAAGGAGCTCCTGGAGTACCTGCACCGCAAGGAGCAGGGCCTCATGACCTCCATCAAGGAGGGTGGCAAGCTCTCGGACGACACGCTGACCGCTGTCGCCGACGCGATCGCCGACTTCAAGAAGCAGTTCGAGACCGCGGACGGCAAGCTGCTCGGCGAGGACGCTCCGGCGACCGTCAACGTCTCCAAGTGACGTAAGGAAGGGACCTGACTCATGGGAGCTCAGCTCCGGGTCTACAAGCGTCGCATCCGATCCGTCACCGCGACCAAGAAGATCACCAAGGCGATGGAGATGATCGCCGCCTCGCGCGTCGTCAAGGCGCAGCGCAAGGTGGCGGCCTCCACGCCGTACGCGACCGAGCTCACCCGCGCGGTCACGGCGGTGGGCACTGGTTCGAACACCAAGCACCCGCTGACCACGCAGGCCGAGACGGTCACGCGTTCCGCAGTGCTGCTGCTGACGAGTGACCGCGGTCTGGCCGGTGCCTTCAACTCCAACGCCATCAAGGCCGCGGAGCAGCTGACGGCGCGGCTGGAGGCCGAGGGCCGGCAGGTCGACACGTACATCGTCGGCCGTCGTGGTGTCGCCCACTACAACTTCCGTGAGCGCAAGATCGCGGACCAGTGGACCGGCTTCACGGACGAGCCCACGTACGCGGACGCCAAGAAGGTCGCGGGCCCGCTGATCGAGGCCATCGAGAAGGACACGGCGGACGGCGGCGTGGACGAGCTCCACATCGTCTACACCGAGTTCGTCTCGATGATGACGCAGCAGGCGCTCGACGCGCAGCTGCTCCCGCTCCGCCTCGAAGAGGTCGCGGAGGAGAAGCCCAAGGGCGAGATCCTGCCGCTGTACGACTTCGAGCCGTCGGCGGAGGACGTCCTCGACGCCCTGCTGCCGCGCTACGTCGAGAGCCGTATCTACAACGCGCTGCTGCAGTCGGCTGCCTCCAAGCACGCCGCCACCCGCCGCGCGATGAAGTCGGCGACCGACAACGCGGGCGAGCTGATCAACACGCTCTCCCGCCTTGCCAACGCGGCCCGCCAGGCCGAAATCACCCAGGAAATCAGCGAGATCGTCGGTGGCTCCGCAGCCCTTTCCGACGCGACCGCGGGGAGTGACAAGTAATGACGACGACTTCTGAGACGGCCGTTGCCACGGGCCGCGTCGCCCGGGTCATCGGCCCGGTCGTCGACGTGGAGTTCCCCGTCGACGCGATGCCCGAGATCTACAACGCCCTGCACGTCGAGGTGGCCGACCCGGCCAACGCCGGCGAGCTGAAGACGCTGACCCTGGAGGTCGCCCAGCACCTGGGTGACGGCCTGGTCCGCACGATCTCCATGCAGCCCACCGACGGTCTGGTCCGCCAGGCCCCGGTCACCGACACCGGCACGGGCATCACCGTCCCGGTCGGCGACTTCACCAAGGGCAAGGTGTTCAACACCCTCGGTGAGGTGCTGAACGTCGACGAGACGTACGAGGGCGAGCGCTGGTCCATCCACCGCAAGGCCCCGAACTTCGACGAGCTCGAGTCGAAGACCGAGATGTTCGAGACCGGCGTCAAGGTCATCGACCTTCTCACCCCGTACGTCAAGGGTGGAAAGATCGGTCTGTTCGGTGGTGCCGGCGTCGGCAAGACGGTGCTCATCCAGGAGATGATCTACCGCGTCGCCAACAACCACGACGGTGTGTCGGTGTTCGCCGGTGTCGGTGAGCGCACCCGTGAGGGCAACGACCTCATCGAGGAAATGAGCGACTCGGGCGTCATCGACAAGACCGCGCTGGTCTTCGGGCAGATGGACGAGCCCCCGGGCACCCGTCTGCGTGTGGCCCTCGCCGGTCTGACCATGGCGGAGTACTTCCGCGATGTGCAGAAGCAGGACGTGCTGTTCTTCATCGACAACATCTTCCGCTTCACCCAGGCCGGTTCCGAGGTGTCGACCCTGCTCGGCCGTATGCCCTCCGCGGTGGGCTACCAGCCGAACCTGGCCGACGAGATGGGTCTCCTCCAGGAGCGCATCACCTCGACCCGTGGTCACTCGATCACCTCGATGCAGGCGATCTACGTCCCCGCGGACGACCTGACCGACCCGGCCCCGGCCACCACCTTCGCCCACCTCGACGCGACGACGGTTCTCTCCCGTCCGATCTCCGAGAAGGGCATCTACCCGGCCGTGGACCCGCTGGACTCGACGTCCCGCATCCTCGACCCGCGGTACATCGCGGCGGACCACTACTCGGCCGCGATGCGCGTGAAGAGCATCCTGCAGAAGTACAAGGACCTGCAGGACATCATCGCGATCCTCGGTATCGACGAGCTCGGCGAGGAGGACAAGCTCGTCGTCCACCGTGCCCGTCGCGTGGAGCGCTTCCTGTCCCAGAACACCCACGTCGCCAAGCAGTTCACCGGCGTCGACGGGTCGGACGTGCCGCTGGACGAGTCGATCGCAGCGTTCAACGCGATCATCGACGGTGAGTACGACCACTTCCCGGAGCAGGCGTTCTTCATGTGCGGTGGTCTCGAGGACCTGAAGAAGAACGCGAAGGAGCTGGGCGTCAGCTGACGTCGGGCACTCGTGGCGGAGAGGGGCGAGACCAGCACCTCGTGGGGTGCGTCCCGCCCCTCTTCGCACTCCATCTAGAATTGACCCAACACCCGGCGGAGGCGCCGGGTGGTGACCCGAGGAGCCACCTTGGCTGCTGAGCTGCACGTCGCGCTGGTCGCGGCCGACCGAGAGGTCTGGTCGGGCCGGGCCACCCTGGTCGTCGCGCGCACCACGTCCGGCGACATCGGCGTCATGCCCGGTCACCAGCCGCTGCTCGGTGTGCTGGAGTCGGGCCCGGTGACCATCCGTACGAGTGATGGCGGCACGGTCGTCGTCGCCGTGCACGGCGGTTTCATCTCGTTCGCGGACAACAAGCTGTCCCTGCTGGCCGAGGTCGCCGAGCTGGCCGACGAGATCGACGTCCAGCGTGCGGAGCGGGAGCTGGAGCGCGCGAAGGCGGAGGGCGACGCCGCCGCCGAGCGCCGCGCGGATGTCCGACTGCGGACGGTGTCGGCGCGCTGAGCCCGCACACCGTGTGATGCTGTATCTCAGCCGCGGCTGGGTCTGGATGAGTTCATCCCGACCCAGCCGCGGCTGAGGCAAATGTGGGTGTTTTTTACGTTCCATTACCTAGGAGACGAGGAGGTCGGTGTCGATGGTCCTCGCTCTGACTGTGTGCGGGTCGGTGATCGCGCTCGTGGTGGTGGGGCTCTTCGTCTTCGGACTGCGCCGCCGTCTCATCCAGCGCTCCGGCGGCACCTTCGACTGCAGCCTGCGCTGGAACGCCCCCGAGAAACCCGGCGAGGACGAGAACGGCAAGGGCTGGGGTTACGGCGTCGCCCGCTACAACGGCGACCGCGTCGAATGGTTCCGCGTCTTCTCGTACTCCCCCCGCCCGCGCCGCGTCCTGGAGCGCTCGGCGATCGAGGTCGCCGGGCGCCGTACCCCGGAGGGCGAGGAGGAGCTGGCGCTGCTCTCCGACCATGTGATCCTCGCGTGTCTGCACCGCGGGACCCGTCTTGAGCTGGCGATGAGCGAGGACGCGCTGACCGGTTTCCTCGCGTGGCTGGAGGCAGCCCCGCCCGGACAGCGAGTGAATGTGGCGTAGCCACATTCACTCGCTGGGTGGGGGTCCCCCCGGACGAAGTCTGGGGGGCGTCAACGCGGCATGATCTTTCCGACAGCGAGTCCTACTTCAGACCGTTGCCGATGGCGGTCACCAGTTCCCCATTCGCCGTGTCGCCGCTGAACTCCCAGAAGAACGCGCCGCCCAGGCCCTGGTTCTTCGCCCAGGTCATCTTGCCGGCGATGGTCGACGGGGTGTCGTACGACCACCAGTTGCTGCCGCAGCGCGCGTACGCCGTGCCTGCGATGGTGCCGGTGGCCGGGCAGGAGTTCTTCAGGACCTTGTAGTCCTCGATGCCCGCCTCGTACGTGCCGGTGGCCGCGCCGGTCGCCGTGCCGCCGGGGGCGGACTGGGTGACGCCGGTCCAGCCGCGGCCGTAGAAGCCGATGCCGAGCAGCAGCTTCGCGGACGGGACGCCCTTCGACCGCAGCTTGGCGATCGCGTCGGCGGAGTTGAAGCCGGCGGTCGGGATGCCGGAGTACGAGGTCAGCGGGGAGTGCGGGGCGGTCGGGCCGGTGGTGGCCCAGGCGCCGAAGTAGTCGTACGTCATCACGTTGTACCAGTCGACCGAGGCCGCGGCCCCGCCGTAGTCGGCCGCGTCGATCTTGCCGCCCGAGGAGCCGTCGGCGGTGATCGCGGCGGTGACCAGGTATTTCGAGCCGAACTCGGTGCGCAGGGCGGACATCAGGTTCCTGAAGGCCGCGGGTCCGCTCGTGTCGCAGGTCAGCCCGCAGGCGTTCGGGTACTCCCAGTCGATGTCGATGCCGTCGAAGACGTCGGCCCAGCGCGGGTCCTCGACCACGGCCTTGCAGGACTTGGCGAACGCGGCCGGGTTCTGCGCGGCCTGGCCGAAGCCGCCCGAGTAGGTCCAGCCGCCGAAGGACCAGAGCACCTTGATGTGCGGGTACTTCGCCTTCAGCTGGCGGAGCTGGTTGAAGTTGCCGCGCAGCGGCTGGTCCCAGGTGTCGGCGACGCCGCTGACGGACTGGTCGGCGGTGTATGCCTTGTCGGTGGCCGCGTAGGCGTCGTCGAGCACGCACTGGCCGTTCTTGACGTTGCCGAAGGCGTAGTTGATGTGGGTGATCTTGGATGCGGAGCCCGAGGTCACCAGGTTCTTGACGTGGTAGTTGCGGCCGTAGACGCCCCACTCGGTGAAGTAGCCGAGGTTGACCTTCGAGGCGGGGTTCGGGTTCGGGCCGGTGCCGCCCGTCGTGCGTACGGCGGTGGCGCCGCTCACCGGGCCGGTCTGGTCGGCGGTGTCGCGGGCCCGCACGGTGTACGAGTAGTCGGTGCCGGCGGTCAGGCCGGTGTCCGTGTACGAGGTGTTCGTGACGGTGGCGACCTTGGTGCCGCCGCGCAGGACGTCGTAGTTCTTGACGCCCTTGTCGTCGGTGGCGGCCGACCAGCTCAGCTTGACCGAGGTGTTGGTGATGTCGGACGCGGCCGGGGTACCGGGGGCGGAGGGCAGGGTGTCACCGGGGACGGTCGGGCCGCCGTCACAACGTCCGCCGTTCAGCTTGCAGTTGGCCGGGGAGCCTGAGCCGCTCCCGTTGAAACCGAAGGAGACGGAGGCGCCGGGGGCGAGGGTGCCGTTCCAGGCTTTGTTCTTGGCGGTCCAGTGAGTGGCGGAGGAGGTGACGTCCGCGTCCCAGGCCGAGGTGACGGAGGTGCCGGAGGGGAAGTCCCACTCCACGGTCCAGGAACTGATCGTGGTCGTACCGGTGTTCTTGACGGTCCACTTGCCTTCGAAGCCGGTGCCCCAGTCCTGGGTCTTGGTGTAGGTGGCCGTGGCTTCGGTGGCCGCGTGGGCGGGGGAGGCGAGGCCGACGAGGCTCGCGAAGGGGAGCAGCAGGGTGGCGAACCCGGCCGCCGCTCTGTGCCTGAAGCGCATGTGCGCCTCCTTGTGTGGGTGAGTGGTCGCGGGCATGACATGCCGCGGTGCCGCGAGAATAGAAAGGTCTGGACCATAGGTCAATGGGTCTGGACCAGTTGGCTGTCCGGTAGGCGTACGGCGGCGTACGGCGTGCCCGCGAGTGCGCCCTAAACCCCCAACTCCTGGGCCAGTACGGCCGCTTGGACGCGGCTGCGCAGATCCAGCTTGCCCAGCAGGCGGCTGACATGGGTCTTCACGGTGGCCTCGGCCATGTCCAGCCGCCCGGCTATCTCCGCGTTCGACAGTCCCTCACCGATGCAGGAGAGCACCTCACGCTCGCGCCGGGTGAGTGCGTCCAGCACGGACAGATCGGCCGTGGGCTCGCGCTCGGGCTTGGCGGCGAACTCGGCGATCAGCCGCCGGGTGACGGCCGGCGCGATCAGACCCTCGCCGCGCCCGACCGTCCGTACGGCGGCGATGAGGTCCTTCGCCTCCGTGTTCTTGAGCAGGAACCCGGCGGCGCCGGCCCGCAGCGCCCCGAAGACGTACTCGTCGAGGTCGAACGTGGTCAGGACGAGCACATCGGCCAGCCCTTCGGAGACGACCTTGCGGGTCGCCGACACCCCGTCCAGGCGTGGCATCTGCACGTCCATCAGCACCAGGTCCGGCCGTAGTTCGCGGGCCAGCGCCACCGCCTGCTCCCCGTCGGCCGCCTCGCCGACCACCTCGATGTCGGGCGCGCTGCTCAGGATGAGGACCAGCCCGGCGCGGACGGCGGACTGGTCCTCGGCGACGAGCACGCGGATCATGCGGGTTCTCCTTCGGCGGCTTCGGTGAGTGTTTCGGTGAGTGTCGGGGATCGGTGACTTCGGGGGGGTGTCGCGGCGGGCACGTGGATCACGCGGGTTCCCCTTCCGTGACGGGCAGCGCGGCGCGTACGGTCCAGATCTTGCCCTCCGCCGAGGCCTTCGGACCGGCCTCGAAGGTGCCGCCCAGCAGCGCGACCCGCTCCCGCATACCGACCAGGCCGGAGCCGGAACCGGGTGCGCTCGGGCCGTCGCGGTCGCCGTACGGGCTGGTCACGGCGATGTCGAGGGCGCCGTCCGTCTGGTGCAGGGACACGGTCACCCGGCCGGGGCCGGCGTGTTTGAGGGCGTTGGTCAGGGACT
Organism: Streptomyces capitiformicae; assembly: GCF_002214185.1. Classification (NCBI taxonomy): domain Bacteria; kingdom Bacillati; phylum Actinomycetota; class Actinomycetes; order Kitasatosporales; family Streptomycetaceae; genus Streptomyces; species Streptomyces capitiformicae. The sequence goes on from NZ_CP022161.1 coordinate 8,542,901, forward strand.
CCTGGACGATGCGGTACGCCGCGAGTCCGACGGGGGCGGGGAGGGCGTCGGCATGGTCGGCGTCGAGCGTGACGTCGAGGCCGTTGGCGCGGGCGCCCTCGACGAGCGTGCCCAGCCCGTCGAGCGTGGGTGCGGCGGTCGGCTCGGTGTCGCCGTCGGCATGCCGCAGGATGCCGATCAGCCGCCGCATCTCCGCGAGCCCGTCGACGCTGTTCCGGCGGATGACGCCGAGTGCCTGCTTGGAGGTGTCCGGGTCGTCGAGGGAGAGCGCGGCCGTGGAGTGGATCGCGATCGCCGAGAGATGGTTGGCGACCATGTCGTGCAACTCCCGTGCCATCCGCGACCGTTCGGCCGCGACCGCCTGGGTGCGGTCCATCTCCGCGAGCAGCGCGGTCTGTTCGGCGCGCAGCCGGGCCGCCTCGGCGGCGTCGCGGTGGTTGCGCACGATCCAGCCGGTGGCCGCCGGCATGAAGGCGACCAGGCCGATGACCACGCCGACCAGCAGGAACGCGGGCTTCCGCGCGATCGTCACCGGCACGATCGCGCCGACCACGGTCAGCAGCCCGGCGATCCAGGGCACCCGGCGGGCAGTTTTGGGCGGTCCGTACACCACGGCCGCGTACACCAGGTCGGTGAACATCACGACAGTCACCAGGCAGCCCTGGCTGAGGGTGTCCACGGTCACCGCCGGGATGCCCGCCAACAGGGCCGTACGCGGCAGGGTACGGCGCAGGGCCTCGCAGGCGACCATCACGGCGAGCGCCAGCAGGATCCACCAGCGGCCGTCGAGCAGCACGATCGGGTCATGGCTCCGGCGGGTGCCGAGCCCCACGCCCCACAGCAGCAGCCCACCGAGCAGTCCGGCGAGGGCGCTGTACAGGTCGTGACGGTGCGGGCGGGGGAGTCGTGCGGCCATGACCCCATCCAACACGGGTCCGGCGCCCGTCGCCTTGTGCTCGGGAAGGGTCCTGGACTGCATCCTTCGATGTACCGCGAGTTCGTCACCGCCGACGACGAATCCGGCGCCGGGTGACGGGAGCCTTGGGGGGTGACCGAAAGGAGCGAGTCGTGATCGTCACGCTGATCATCGCCTGCGAGGTTGGGTTCTGGGTGCTGCTGGCGCTTGGTCTGGCCGTCCGCTATCTGCTGAAGTGGCGCCGCACGAGCACCGTGCTGCTGCTCTGCGAGCCCCTGCTGGAGCTGGTGCTCTTCGTGGTGACCGCGATCGACCTGAAGAACGGTGCCGAGCCGAGCTGGCAGCATGGGGTCGCCGCGATCTACATCGGGTTCACGGTGGCGTACGGCCACTACACGATCCGCTGGCTCGACGGACACGCGGCGCACCGGTGGGCCGGGGCCCCGAGGCCGCCGAAGCCGCCGAAGTACGGGATGAAGCGGGCCGCTCATGAGATCCGCTTCTGGCTCCGTACGGTCGTCGCCGCGGCCGTCGCCTGGGTACTGCTCGAGGCCGCCGCCCGGTACATCGGCCAGGACGGCAACATCGAATCGCTCCGCAACTTCCAGACGATGGCTCTCAGGGCCGCGGCCATCCACGGGCTGGTCGCCCTCGCCTATGTGGTCTTTCCCAAGAAGGACCCGGCCATCGCGGCGGGCAAGGGCCGGGCCTCGTCCTCGAAGGAGAAGGCCCGGCGATGAGCGAGATGCCTCCGGCGACGAACAGGACGATGTGGCGGATGAACAAGTCGACGAAGAACCTGCTGGACGGCGCGGCCACCTTCGCGATCGGCCTGGCGCTGCGGCTGTTCACCGAGGGGGTCGAGACCCCTGTCGTCACCCTGACGAAGGTCGGAGTGGTGATGATGTGCGTCGGTGGTGTGCTGGTCGTGACGGGCTTGTACCAGAGGGCACGCGGAACGGCGGCGGAGCTCTAGGGCGTGTTGCGAAGGCGAGAGTGCGTGCCAGGCGTCGGGCGGCAGTCGGGACTTTCGCAACACGCCCTAGCTGTATTGCCCTGAGAGGTTGGGGACGCGGCTGGCGGGTGGTTGGCCTTTCAGAGCGGTGTGTCCGCGGTGGTGATTGTCCCGGGGTCGAGTACGCCGGGGACCAGTACGCCCAAGACCGTTCGGGGCGCGCGGCAGAGTGGACTCGCTTCTGCTCAGTCCAAAGGAACGGTTGGGCGTGGCGGACACGTACGAGCCTCCGCGCGCCGAAGGAGGGTGGAGGCGGCGCCGGAGGCGTCCAACCTCCCGGAGGCCGGGTTGTGTCTGGGCCGGGGAGAAGGTCGCCCGCCGACCGGTAGCAGAGACAAGAGGGCGGGGCCCTGGAGCTTCACTCCTCCAGGGCCCCGCCAGGCGTACATCAGGGTCAGGCGCCCGTGCGCCCCGCGCCCCTGCGCCGCGTCACCACGAAGATCGCGCCGCCTACTGCCAGCAGGCCCGCCGCGCCGATCGCGATCGGGATCGTGTTGCCACCGCCCGTTTCGGCGAGGTCGCCGGGGGTGCCGCCGTTGGGGGTGGGGGCGGCCGGGGTGGAGGTGGAGGGGGTGGGGTCGGGGGACTCGGAGTCGTCGGACGGAGGGTTCTCGTCCGCCGGCGGGTTCTCCTCGGCCGGAGGCTGTTCCTCCGCGGGGGGCTGCTCCTCCGTCGGGGGCTCTTCCTCGGCCGGGGGCTTCTCCTCCGACGGCGGCGGCTCCTCCTGCGTCGTGCAGTCCTTCGTGCCGCCGTTCCAGGCCGCGATCAGCTTGTCCTTGATGACCGGGCGATCGGGGCCCTTGGGGACGTCGCCGTGCTCGAAGCCGTCGTTCGCGTCCAGCTTGCCGTCGAACTTGACCTTGCCCCGGTAGAGGTCGATCTGCGCGTAGCAGCCCGCGTCCGGAACCGCGATGTCCAGGGAGTCCGTGCCACCCTGCTTCACCGTCACCGAGTCGAAGTCCACGAAGACCTGCTCGCCCGACGTCGCGAACGTCGGCCCGTGGGCCAGGTACGACGCCAGGGAGACCGTGCAGGTCGTCGCGTCGGAGGCGGCCCGTACCTTGATGTGGACCTTGCCGTCCTGGCTGGGCTTGAGGTTCTGGTCGTCGAGCTTGACCCAGTCGGCGAAGTTCACGCCGTCCAGGGAGAACTGGCAGCGGTCGATCTCGGTGGCCGTGCCCGCGCCCTCGCCGGGGGCGTAACTCTTCTTGCCGCCCCAGCCTTCGCCGCCGGGGGTCTCGGTGGCGAAGGCCGGGCCGGACACCGACGCGCTCAGCGCAAGAGCGGCGATGCCCGTCCCCAGCAGGCGGCGCACAGTGACACGTCTCGCTATGGACATGCGGATCCCATTCTGGAACTTGGCTGTACGAGACCCGGGGCGCGGCCGGAAGACGGCGGCACAAAGCCGCGCCGGGCCGCCGCGCCGGGGTGTGAGTGGTCTGAAAAACGCCGGACTCAGTGGTCACGCGAGCCACAGCGTGCGCACATCGTTTACCACCTGGTAGGGGCTGTCAACCTCGGGAAACGTCCGTTCGCTTCACATTCCGCTCTTACCAATTCCTCCATCTCCCGTAGGACTTGGTCTGACCGGATTTGACAACCTCCGGTCCGCCCCCGAGCCTCTACGTTCATGACATCCATTTTCATTAATCGGCACGACGGTCTGGTCGACCGTCTGCCGGGAGGTGCTCGTCCGTGCGCGTCGCTTTCGTAGGCAAAGGCGGCAGCGGCAAGACCACGCTGTCCGCGCTCTTCGCCCGGCATCTCGCCCGGTCCGGTGCGCCGCTCGTCGCAGTCGACGGCGACATCAACCAGCACCTCGCGCACGCCCTCGGGCTCGACGAGGACGACGAGTTCGGTGCTCCGCCGCTCAGCTCCCGTACCGGGGAGATCAAGGACTGTCTGCGGGGGACCAATCCGCGGATCGTGTCCCGTGAGGCCATGGTCAAGACGACTCCGCCGGGGCGGGGCTCACGGCTGCTGCGGCTGCTCGGGGACGACGACGTCCACGGCACCCACGTACGGCGCGTCGGCGACGTACCCCTCATGGTCACCGGCGCCTTCAGTGAGAGCGACCTCGGTGTCGCCTGCTACCACTCCAAGCTCGGGGCCGTGGAGCTGTACCTCAACCACCTCGTCGACGGGGCCGGTGAGTACGTCGTCGTCGACATGACCGCCGGGGCCGACGCCTTCGCGTCCGGACTGTTCACCCGGTTCGACATGACCTTCCTGGTCGTCGAGCCGACGCGGAAGAGCGTGTCCGTGTACCGGCAGTACCGGGAACACGCCGCCGAGTTCGGGATTCCGATCGGCGTCGTCGGCAACAAGGTCACCGGCGAGGACGACCTGCTCTTCCTCAAGGAGCACGTGGGGGACGACCTGGTCGCGCACTGCGTGCAGTCGTCGTACGTCCGCGCGCAGGAACAGGGCCGTGCACAGGGCGAGTTGGAGTCGCACAACGTGCGGACACTGGAGCAGCTCAAGGCCGTCGTCGACGGGCGTACCAAGGACTGGGCCACCTTCCAGCGGCACGCCGTCGAGTTCCATCTCCGCAACGCCGCCGCCTGGGCCAACGACGCCACCGGGCACGACCTCGCCGCCCAGGTCGACCCCGAGTTCCGGCACGGGCCGGAGGCGCTCGCCTCCGCCGCCTCCTTCTGAACCACCCCCACGCCAGCCAAGAACAGCACAGAACAGGAACACCCATGTCGCTCGACGTCTCCCCGCAGTTGCTCGCCCAGGCCGAAACAGGCGAGGTGCGGGAGGAGGAGTTCGTGGAGACGGTTCGTACGTCGCTGCCGTACGCGTACGAACTCGTCGCCTCCCTCGTCGGTGAACTGCGCGCGGGCAGCGCCGAGTTCGCCGACAACCAGACCCCGCCGCCGTCGGAGAAGGAGCGGGGGCAGTTGCTGCGGGCGCTGTCCAGCGACGCGATCCGGGGGAGCCTGGAGCGGCACTTCGGGGTGGCGCTCGCCTTCCAGAACTGCCACCGGGTGGCGGTCTTCCCGGCGGAGGCCCGCGGCGGCGAGACGTACACGCGTTTCACCTCGCTGCGGTCCCAGATCCTCAACCAGTCGCCGGAGTTCCGCGACTGCTGACGGTTCGGGGCCCTGGTCACACCGGCCCACCGGCTCACCCCACGGCGGGTCGTCGCTCGCCTCACCTCTGGTCGTCACGAGTTGACCCATCTGCGATCACACAAGGTGAATAATGGGGCCAGAGGCGTCTCAGCGACAGAGAGGGCCGCCGTGGGGACCAACAGGGACATGGCCGTCACCCGTCAGCGCTTCGACGTGGCCGACGCCGCGCCGCTGCTGATCGACGCGGACGGGATCGTGACGAGCTGGACGCGGGACGCCGAGCGGCTCTTCGGGTATCCGGCGGCCGAGATCCTGGGCCGTAGCGTCCGTACGCTGCTGGCCCCCGAGGACGGCGACCGCATCGGCCGGCTGGCCGAGTCCCACCGCCCCCTCGGCGGCTGGTCCGGCATCCTCGCCGCCCGCCACCGCGACGGCCGGCGGATCAGGGTGATGGTCCGGGTGGTGCCTACCCGCGAGGCGACGCTCACGACGCACACTCCCGACCCCCTCAGCCCCGCCCACTGGGTGGCCCTCGTCTCCGACGCCACCGAAGCGCCGGGCTGGGACATGAGTCGTACGGTGCTGGAGCGGATGACGGCGCGGGCGCCGATCGGGATCGCGATCGTGGACACGGATCTGCGGTTCGTGTGGTCGAACGCGGCGTTGGAGCGGTTCGGGGGCGGGCGGGCGCACGAGCGGGTGGGGCTGCGGCTCGCGGAGGTGCAGCCGGGCCTCGACGCGGAGCGCATCGAGGCGCAGATGCGGAAGGTGCTGGAGACCGGTGAGCCCGTGCTCGACTACGAGCACGTGGGGCGGGTCCGGTCGGCGCCGCACCGCGAGACCGCGCACGCGATGTCGTTCACGAGGCTGGAGGACGACCAGGGGCGGCCCATCGGCGTGTACTACACGGTGATGGACGTGTCGGAGCGGCACCGCGCCCGGACCCGGCTCGCCGTGCTGGACCGGGCCGGGGAGCAGATCGGCCGGACCCTCGACGTCCGGCGGACGGCGCAGGAGCTGGCGGACGTGGTGGTGCCGGCGCTCGCCGACTTCGTGACCGTGGACCTGCTGGACTCGGTGCTGCGCGGCGCCGAGCCGGGGCCCCTGGGCGACGGGTCCGACGGGTCCGTTCCGCTGCGGCGCAGCGCGCAGCAGTCCGTCCACGACGGAGTGCCCGAGGCCGTCGTGGAGATCGGCGGCATCGCCTCGTACGCGACCGGGTCGCCCCCGGTACGGGTGCTGGTCAGCGGCCGGTCGTGGTGCGAGCCGAGGCTGGACCCGCTGTCGGCGGAGTGGGCCAAGGCCATCCCCGGTGGCCTCGGCGGGCCGTACGGGCGGGACGTGCCCATCGCGGCGCTCGGACTGCACAGCGTGATGATCGTGCCGGTGCGGGCGCGGGGCATCACGCTCGGCATCAGCACGTTCTTCCGGCGCGACCGCGAGGACCCGTTCGACGCGGACGATCTGAGCCTGGCCGAGGAGCTGGTCGGCCGTGCCGCCGTGTGCGTCGACAACGCCCGCCGGTACACGCGGGAACGCGACGCCGCCCTCGTCCTCCAGCGCAGCCTCCTGCCCCGCCGCCTGCCCGAGCAGGACGCGGCCGAGGTCGCCGTCCGCTACCGGCCCGCCGACGAACTGACCGGACTCGGCGGCGACTGGTACGACGTCATCCCGCTCTCCGGCGCCCGGGTCGCCCTCGTCGTGGGCGAGGTCGCGGGCCACGGCATCGACGGCGCCGCCGCGATGGGGCGGCTGCGGACGGCCGTACGGACGCTCGCCGATCTCGATCTGCCGCCGGACGAGGTGCTCGCCCACCTCGACGACATGGTCGCCAAGTCGGCGCGGCAGGAGGGCCCCGAGCCGGGCGCGGGCAGCGTCCAGACGGTGGGGGCGCGTTGTCTGTACGTCGTCCACGACCCGGTGTCCGGCGCGTGCGCCATGGCCGCCGCCGGCCGGTTCGCCCCGGCCCTGGTCGCCCCCGACGGCACGGTCACCTTCCCCGAACTGCCCGAGGGACCGGCCCTCGGCGTCGACGGGCACCCCTTCGAGGTACTGCACCTGGAACTGCCCGAGGGCACGATGATCGCCCTGCACACCGACGGACTGCTCGCCGAGGCCTCCCCCGACGCGCTGTGCCGTGCGCTCGCCCGGCCCGAGCCCTCCCTCGAATATCACGCCCAGCGCGTCCTCGACTCCCTCGCCCCGGCCCGCCCCACCGACGACGTGGCCCTCCTCCTGGCCCGCACCCGGCGCCTGCCCGCCCACCGGGTCGCCTGCTGGGAGCTGCCGGCCGACCCGGCGCGGGTCGCCGAGGCCCGCAAGACCACCGCACGGCAGCTCGGGCTGTGGGGGCTCGACGAGCTGGCGTTCACCACCGAACTCGTCGTCAGCGAACTCGTCACCAACGCCATCCGGCACGCCACCGGGCCCATCCGGCTCCGGCTGATCCTCGAACGCACCCTGATCTGCGAGGTGTTCGACGGCGGCCCCACCGCGCCCCACTTGCGCCACCCGCGCACGACCGACGAGGGCGGCCGCGGCCTGTTCCTCATCTCCCAGTTCACCCAGCGCTGGGGCACCCGCTTCCTGCCGGAGGGCAAGGTCATCTGGGCGGAACAGTCGTTGGCGGATCAGGTGGTCCAGCTCCGGCTGTCGTAGCGGTCGGCCCTCACTGGCCCGACCGGATGAATTCCGCCGCGCACCGCTCGCCGGGCTCCCCGCAGTCTCCACACTTTCCGGCACACCGCATCCCCTTGTGCCCCATTCAGCCTGATTAGTCGAACTTTGCGCTTCATATGAATGCGGAGTCGGCTTCAGGAAATGAGGGACACAGTGAAACGAGGAACACCGGGAGGTGTGAGCCTGACCCCGGCCGTCTTTGCCGTACTGGCCGTTCTGGCCATCTGCACGGCGATGGGGCTCGGGCTCACGGGCGAGGCGGTACCGGTCGCCGGGCACCCGGCCGACAGGGACGGGGCACCCGGCGACGGCACCGTGACCGTACGGGTCGTCAACGAGGTCGACGCCGACGGGGCGTACGACCACCCGCTGGAGACGGGTCGGGCCGGGGTGCGGGTCACGCTGACCGACGACCACGGCACCGCGGTGCGCGAGACGACCGGCACCGACGGCATCGCCCTGTTCCGCCCCGCGGCGTCCTCGCTGAAGGGCGGCAAGTACCGCGTCCAGGTGTCCAACCCCGACCCCGCCAATCTCCAGCCGGCGGTCGCGGGACTCGGCGACGACCCCCGCGTCATCCGTAGCCACGTGGGTTTCGTGGACGTCTCCGGCAACCGGGACACCACGTACACGACCGGGTTCTGGGAGCCGGAGGTGTACTGCCAGGAGAACCCTGACCTGGTGACCTGCTCCCTCGCCAAGGGTGATGTGACCACGGAGCAGGGTCTGACCCGGTTCACGGGTGACATCGGCAACGGATACCCCGGCCCCGCCCCCACCCGGCTGACCGACAGCGGCGAGCAGCAGGCGGTGTTCGGCATCGGCACCGACCGCACCGGCAACACGTACATGGGCACGCTGGTCAAGCGGCACGCGGCGTACGGTCCAGCGGGCCCGACCAACACCGTCTACCGCCACCACAGCGCCTCCGGCGTGACCGAGTTCGTCACGCTGCCGGGCACGCTGACGGAGCACGACGCCTCCGACCGCTGGCGGCACGACGACGGGATCTACAGCAGGGTCGGCCGGGAGGGCCTCGGCGACGTCGACGTCTCCGGCGACGGCAGGACCCTCTACGCGGTCAACCTCAACGACTCGAAGCTGTACCGGGTGCCGATCCTCGGCACCGGCGACGGGGTTCGGGCCGGCACCCTGTCGTCGTACACCGTGCCGGTTCCCGCGCGCTGCGAGGGCGAGTGGCACCCGTACGGCATCGGGGTGCGCGGCAAGCGGGTGCTCGTCGGCGGGGTGTGCGGCGCGGAGAACACCGTCGACGAGAAGTACCTGGCGCACGGCGATCCCAGCCAACTGAGCGCGCACGTCTACGAGTTCGACTCGGGGACGTTCGACGAGATCTTCCGGCACCGGCTGGACTACCGGCGGGGTTGCGCCTACCAGTCCGACAACGGACCGCTCTGCGAATACGGGTCGGAGACCGTCGGCGGCACTCTGAGCGCTATGTGGGAGGCGTGGAACGAGCGCGTCCCCACACCCGACCCACGGCTGCGGTTCGCCTCGGCGCCGCAGCCGATCCTGTCCGACCTGGAGATCGCCGACAACGGCGACCTGATCCTCGGGTACCGGGACCGCTTCGGTGACATGCAGGGCAACCGCACCTACGCGCACAACTCCGGGAACTCGCTGCTCTCGGCCGTGGCCGCCGGTGACATCCTGCGCGCCTGCGAGCGGCGCACGGGCGAACACGTCCAGTACGTCCTGGAGGACAACGCCGGCTGCGGTTCGCTGGACGGCGCCCTGCCGGACAACCGTCGAGGTCCCGGCGGAGGCGAGTTCTCCAACGACCTCACCCACGACGGCTACGCGCGGCACGACCAGGTCACCGAGGGCGGCACGGTCCTCCAGCCGCACCGCGCGAGGCTGTGGAGCACGGTCTACGACACGTTCAACGGCAAGCCCTTCGACCAGGGAGTGCGCCGCTGGGAATCCGAGTCCGGGACCGTCCGGGGCAACATCCGACTCCAGTCGACGTCGTACCCCTCCGCCAACCTCTTCGGCAAGGGCAACGGCCTCGCCGACCTCGAGATGGTCTGCGACCAGGCACCCGTACAGATCGGCAACCGCGTCTGGTTCGACACCAACGGCAACGGCGTCCAGGACCCGTCCGAGCCGCCGATCCCGCGGGTGAAGGTGACGCTCCACCCGACGTCGTACGGCCCGGACCTCGTCACGCACACGAACCACGACGGCGAGTACTACTTCAGCTCCGTGGGCGGTCTGAGGCCGAACACCACCTACGAGGCCACGTTCGACTTCAGCAGCCTCGACCCGAAGTCGCTGCCCGGCCGGCCGAGCCTCTCCTCGCTCAAGTGGACGGTGAAGGACGCCGGTTCCGACCGTGCGATCGACTCCGACGTCGACGTGTACGGCAGGACCACGGTCCATGTCGGTGACCCCGGCCATGTGGACCACACCGTCGACGCCGGTCTGTTCAAGTCGCTGCGCCTGACACTCCTCAAGCACGACAAGAAGACCGACAGGCCACTGCCCGGCGCGGTCTTCGAACTGTGGCAGGACACCAACGGGGCACCCGGTCCCCAGCGGTACGGCAGAAAGCAGGACAGGTTCGTCAACGACTGCGCCACCTCCTCCACCGGCCGCTGTTCCCTCGGCTCACTGCCGGCCGGCACGTACTACCTGGCGGAGACGGACGCCCCCGACGGCTACCTCCAGCCGAACCGGCCGGTCACCGGCCCGTACGTCCTCACCCCGAAGAACGCCGCACACGGCGACGGGCTGCGCGTGAAGCTCGTCAACGTGCGGGGGGAGCCCTGAACCGAGACGGTGACTTTGCGGCGGACGGGCCGTCCACCGGTCGACACCGAGGCATGACCGGGACAGCGAAGCGGCGCGGCACCCCCGGATGGGGCCGGCCCTGACCAGGGGCCGGAGGGTGCCGCGCCGTTCACCTGGGGACGGTTCCTGGGGAAGAAGAGGAGCCGTACCCAGGAGCGGGACGTCGGGATGTATGGACGACCGAGATCAGCGGTTGACGAGCTTGACCGCCCAGTAGCTGCTCTGGGCCCAGCCTTCCTGGAGCTTCTTGACGCCCGGGCCGAAGGACGCGACGCGCGGGGTGGCCTTCCAGGTGGTGGAGGCCTTGGGGATGCCCTTCTTGTTGACGGTGACCTTGTTGTTGTTCGTGATGGCGATGGCGGCGTTGACGTTCTTGACCTCGGCGGTGGCGCGGGCGCTGCCGGCGACGACCTTGCCCTTGACCACGTTGTAACGCAGGTTCAGCGTCTCGGTGGTGACCGGGATGTTGTAGATCGACTCGGTCACGCTGAAGGTCAGCGAGGCGGGGCCCTTGGGGTCCTTGATGTTCTTCTTGGTGATGATCTGGACGTTGAACTTGACGTTGGCGTCGTAGTGGCGGACCGCCTTGACCGAGCGGTTGACCGTGCCCTTGGTCTGCGTGGACATGGCCTCGTAGACCTCGCGGTCCTGGAGGTACTTGAGGAACTTGGCCTTCTTGGCGGCCGGCAGCGCGGAGAAGCTCTTGAGGGCCTTCTTCGCCTCGGGCGTCTTCTGGGCCTTGAGGTAGCCCGTGTAGCTCTTGACCGTCAGCTTCGCCGGCAGCTTCGCGGCGGCGGCGCTGTCGGCGGCGGACGCGGCCGGGGCCAGCACGGCGAGCGAGGCCGCGCCCGCCACGACGACGGTGGCGAGACGACGCGTGGCGAGATGGCGCGTGGCGAGACGGCGCGTGATGAGACGGCTGGGCACGGTGTTCTCCCTGGATCGGAGGGGTCTGTCGGTGCGCGGCAACAAATCTACGGATCAGCGGAGTTGGCCGAAATTGTCTCTTCGGGCAGTGACCTTGGGGGATCCCTCCTCTGTGACGTGGCCGTGTCATTTCGGGGGTGCTTATGTCAGTAGCGGGCGCTAAGTTGGGGTAGATCGCCGCCGCACCCGGGGCACGGGGCTCTGTCGGGAAAAGCGGCATCGGGAAGGGCCGACCAATGAGCAAGAGGTCTGACGCAGGAGACACGGCTTGCGCCTACCGGCGTACGGGAGCCGATCCGATCCGGGACATCAGCAGGCTCAAGACACTGACGGACCGTGAGAAGGAAGTCCTGCTCCTGCTGGGCACGGGGCTCGGCAACCGGCAGCTCGCCCGAGAGCTCGGGATCGCCGAGCGTACGGTGAAAGCGCATGTCGCGCGCATAGTGGAGAAGTTGGATCAGCAGACGCGGCTGCAGGTCGCTGTGCTCTCCGTCCTCGCCCACGAACTGCTGTGCACGGATCCGCGCTGCGCCTGCGGTTCCGCCGCGCCCAGGCAGTCCCTCGTCGGGGCGTCCCTCGTCGGGGCGTCCGCCGTCTGACCGTCGACCGCGGCCGGCCTCCGGCACGCGGGCCGGCCGCGGCGGCCACCATCGGCCATGCATCGGCCCATCGGGACAATCGCCTCTGGCACACCTCCCCGGACGATGCGCGGCAACGGATGTGGCGTTCACGTTCGAGAATCGCGACTGCTCGCGAGGGCAGCGCACGACCAGTCCATCGACAACTCAAGCAATTTACGGGGTGCATGTGAAAGCGCGTGGAGTATCCAAGAGCCTCAACGTTGCCGCGCTGGTGACGGCTCTCGGCCGTAGAGAGACATCGTCCGGACTCGTGGCCGCCACCTCGACCTTCGTCTGGGACAGCGACCACTAGGGCGTGCGTGAAGGGGGTCCGGCCAAGGTTGGGCCCCCTTCCTGTGCTCGGCGCCCTTCAAAGGAGTCAGATCGCGCGGGCCCGCCCGCCTCCGGTCCTGCCGGAGGGCGCTGTGGGCACCAGACGGTCGTAGCCCCATGCGCTCAGGCCCAGGGCCACCACGAACTGCAGGTCGAACAGGGCGATAGTCATCGTCACAAAGGCCCAGTCCACCGCTTCGGACATGACATCTCCGACCCACCAGCCGCTCAGCACCGTGGTCACCAGTACCAAGGTCGCGTACACGGAGGTGTCAATGGTCGCGGTGCGCCAGCGCGACAAGGCCGGGAGCGTCTTTCGCACCACCGTCAGCGCGACAAACGCAACGGGAGGAAAGAGCAGGCCGCCGCCGAGGATCGTGTCCGGATCGAAGGTGAAGCTCGACAGATCACCGAAGGACAGCAGCACGCTCGCCATGATCGCTCCCCAGAGCCACGAGGGCAGGGTGACCAGTGCCGCATAGCCGGCCGCTCGACTCCACGGTGTCAGCATCCCCGCTCCTCGCCTCCCCATCGTCACCGGTGGTCAACCGGTGCCGGTCGCCACGATGATCGACCGACGACGACAGCAGTGTCTCAGCCGTTGCGCCGGACTCGGGGGCCGGGTATCCGTGAAAGATCACTTCGCAACGCGGTGAAGAACGTAAATGCGGCCGACCACCGTCCGACAGTGTCTGTTCGGCCATGGCCTTTCGGCCGATCGCGGGTTCGGACAGCAGCGTCCACGGGCGAGCCCGAACGTGTCCGAACGGCGGCGACCTGCCCAAATGGACAATGTCGCCGAGCAGTTCATCCCCTCTAGGGTCACTGGGACATCACGGAAACCCCGAGCGCCTCACGCCCACCCCGTACGATCCCCTCATGTCCCGCAGCACCCAGATCACCGGTCTGACCATCGGCGCCGTCGCCCTCACCGCCACCGCCGTGGTGACGGTGGACATGCTCAACAAGCCGTCCTTCAGCTTCGCCGCCGCCCCGCTGGCCGACGATCCCGCCTGCACCCGGATCAGCGGGCGTTTCCCCGACCATCTGGCCGGGCTGGACCGGGCGGACACCAGCACCAAGAGCGCGGCGGTATGGGGCGACGGAGCTGTCGTCGCCCGCTGCGGCTTCCCCGAGTCCAAAGCCACCGACGACGCATGCGCCCAGGTCGACGGCGTGGACTGGGCATGGCGCACGAGCACGGACAACAACGGCCGGGAAGTGCTGTTCACCTACGGCCGGGAGCCTTCCGTCGAAGTCCAGGTGACGGTCGGCAAGGCGGCACCCGACTCCGTCCTGGTCGGTCTCTCCCCTGTCGTGAAGCCCCTCAAGCAGAGCAAGAAGTGCCTGTCCCGCTCGGACGTCCCGCCACCGTCCAGCCCGGCGCCGAGCAACGGGACGTCATCATGAGGATGGTGGCCAAAACGATCTCGTCGGCGGTCGTGTGCGCGATCTCGGTCGGCCTTGTGTTGTCCGGCTGCGCGAGGACCGAGACTCTGGATCTCGACACGGGCACGAATCAGTCGGGCCAGGCCCAGGCGTTCAAGAGCATCCCTGTGTCCGAGCGGACCGACGCCCCCGACTTCTCCGGCAGCACGGTCGCCGGCGATCCGGTCCGTCTCTCCGACTACCGAGGCAAGATCGTCGTCGTGAACGCCTGGGCCACCTATTGCGGCCCCTGCCGGGCTGAATCGCCCGAGCTGGAGCGTACGTATCGGAAGTTCAAGGGCCAAGGCGTGCAGGTGCTCGGTATCAGCACCGACGTTACGCGGAAGAACGCCCGCACGTTCCAGCGGGAGTTCGGCCTTTCCTATCCGAGCCTGCACGACCCGGACGGCAAACAGTTCTTCGACCTGCCCGCCGGTCTGGTGAACCCGCAGCTCCTCCCCTTCACCCTGTTCGTCGACCGGAAGGGCAGGATCGCCGGAGCCGTGCAAGCCCCGTTGGACGAGAAGGAGTTGCGGAACATCCTCACTCCCCTGCTGAAGGAGAAGTGACCATCCCCTTCGCTCTCTTCTTCCTCTCCTTCTCGTCGAGCACCTGACGGAGGCGCTCGACCCCGGCGCGGGCGGCCTCGCGGGTGGCGGTGTCGTCGATGCCGTAGAGGCCGCCGTGGGTGAGAAGGACGGCGGTGTCGCCCACGCGTACGGTCGCGAGGTCGAGGGTGAGGGCGCCGTCGCCGCCGTCGCCGCCGTCGATGTCGCCGCTGACGATCAGCCGCAGGCCCTGCCGGGCGTCGCCGATGCCGCCGGGGAGGTCGACGGGGGTGACCTGGGCGGCGTACTCCTGCCCCTGGGCGCCGGTGATGGTGAACTCGCCGCAGCCGTTGACCAGTTGGCGAAAGTGGTCGAGTCGAGCGTCCACCTGGGCCCTGTCGTACGCGCCCACGTGGTAGCGGAGTTGGGCGCCGTACTCGTCGTCGTCGAAGCCGGTGACGGCCGTGCCGCCCTTGGGTTCCCCGAGCAGGTCCTCGGCGTACACGGCGTCGAGGAGTTCCTGGCACTCGGGGGGGTCGGTCCTGCCCTTGAGGAGGCCGTCGCGCCAGGTGGCGGCGCCCTGGGTGCCGGCCCAGGCGCCGCCGAGGTCGTCCTGGCGCAGCAGCGCGCTCCTGGCGCGGGCGTCGGTGAGGGCGCCGGGGCCGGGAGAGGCGGTCGTCGGCGAGGCGGGTGCCGAGGTCTCCACGGAGGCGGCCTCGGGGAAGCCGCGCGGGTGTTCCTTCGTCTGCATCACGCATCCCGACACCCCGGCGAGCATCGCGGCGCCCACGACCTGGGCCAGAACACGGTACGAACGACGCATGGCGGAGCCTCCCGAGAACACGGCGTATGCCTCCACGGCACCACCGCCCGGACCCGCCCACCAGCGCACGAGGGCGTACGGGTGACCGACTCCCCGTCCCCTGCCCCCCGGAGCCCGGAAAAAAGTGCGGCGCCGGTGTCATCCACCCCGTGCGTCACCGGGGTTTTCAGGGGTGACCGACCTACACACCTATGGGGGTTGTCCGTTCATGACCATGGCACGGATGCACAGATACGTCGCCGTCGCAGCGCTGACCACGTTGCTGGCGGGGGCGCCGACGATGTCGTACGCCGTCTCACGGGGGGAGACGGCGCACGGCACCTCGGTGGCGGTGGCCACCGCCACCGCCACCGCCGTCAAGAAGGCTCCGACTCCGCGTATCGTCGAGCCCGGTGAGCGCGTCGTCGGCGCGCCCGGGTTCGAGTTGTGGCTGACCGCGGAGGGCAAGCACTGGGTGGAGCCGGACATACCCGACTTCCCGCAGTTCCGGAGCGTGGTCGACGGCAACATCGACCTGAGCCAACCGGGGGTGTCGATGCAGGCCGGCGGCTTCGAGGGGCGCTACTACCTCTCCGGTCTCTACTACGGCGGCAGGGGCACCGCCTCCCGCGTCGTCATCGAGACCGACGCGGGCCCGGTGCGCGGCAAGCTGATCGAGCTGGCCGGGAAGCCGGGCTGGGGCGTCTGGTACGCCACGACCGCGATCCCCGCCGACGCCGACGAGGACTTCCTCGGCAGCGTCACCGTCTACAACACCAGAGGCCGCGTGTACGCGCAGCTGCCGAGGTTCTGAGCACAGCCGCCGATACGACACCAGGCCACCAAGTGACCGTGTGGGCAAGGGACTTGATCACCCCCTCGCCCGCACGGCACGCCCGACCCCGAGGACCGCCGTCCGTGCCGCAGGAGAATCCCGGATCGCCCGAGGGTGGCGACTTCGCCGCGTACGCCACCGCGGCCTGGCCCCGGCTGGTGCGGACCGCGCACATGCTGACCGGCGACTTCCACGAGGCCGAGGATCTCGTGCAGACCACGCTGGCGAAGGTGTACGCCCGCTGGCGGCGCATCCCGCGTGACGACGTCGACTTCTACGTGCGTCGCTCGCTCGTCAACAACAACATCAGCCGCGTACGGAAGAGACGCGTGGCCCATCTGCTGACGCCGTTCCTGCCCGAGCGGGTGCACGAGCGGCAGGCCGGGCACGCGGACACGGTCGCCCAACGGGCCGCCGTCACCCAGGCGTTGGCCGCCCTGTCGGCGCGGCAGCGGTCCGTGCTGGTGCTCCGCTTCTGGGAGGACCTGTCCGAGAACGAGATCGCCGAGCTGCTCGGCTGCTCCCTCGGCACGGTCAAGACCCATGTCCGGCGCGGGCTGTCGGCCCTGCGCGCCCACCCGGTGTTCGCCACCGCCCAGATCGAGGACCGCTCCTCGCCCGTCCCCGGAGCCCGCTCATGAACCACCGACCCTCCTCCGAGGCCCCCGCCGACACCGGGCAGCGGCTGCGCGAGGCGTTCGCCGAGGTCGCGTACGACGTCACACCGCCGCCCGTGCCGCTGGCGGCGATCGAACGCGATGGCCGCAGGCGCCGGTCGCGCCGCCGGGCCGCCGTGCTGAGCACCGGGTGCGGACTGCTGCTGCTCCCGTTCGTGATGCTGGCCCTCCGCCCGGACGGCCCCTCGGACTCGGTCGAGCCGATGTCGCCCCCGGCAACGAGTCGCCAGGCCACGCACTCGGCCTCGCCCTCGTCCTCACCTTCCCCCTCGCGGCCCTCCGCCCCGCCCGCCGGGAAGGTGCACGTCGTCGAGCCGGGCGAGCGGGTGACCGTCGCGGGCGGTACGAAGCTGTGGCTGACGGCGGAGGGCAAGCACTGGCAGGACCCGCCCGTGGAACCGGGCGACCCCGGTCTGGAGGAGTTCAGGAGCATCGTCGACGGCAACCTCGACACCAGCGCGCCGGGCATCTCCATGCAGGGCTCGGGCTCCGCCACCGGCGGCTACACCGTCCATGGCCTCTTCTACGGCGTCCGGTCCGCGGCGACCCGGGTCGAGGTGACGGCCTACGACGGCGAGATCATCGACGGCACGGTCCTGCGTCTGAAGGGCAACACCGGCTGGGGCGTCTACTCCGCCCAGGTGAAGGTCCCGGAGGAACTGGCCCGCTCGCTCGACTTCGATGGCCCCGTGGACAAGGTCACGGTCTACGACGCCGCCGGCGAGGTGATCGCGGAGATGGACTTCGGCAGGTGAGCGCGCCCGTCGGCGGTTCCAGGTCGGTAGAGGCGCTCACACCCCGGCAGTACGACCCCGGCCGCGCCCGCGACGGGTACGTCGAGCGCGGGGTTACGCGGCAACAACCGGCTGAAGACCCGCTCGGGCACGAGGGCCCCGACCCGGTGGCAGCCAGCGCGAGCCCACCGGGCACGGCGTAGACGAAAACGCGTGTCCACACCCCACCCAAGCTGTCGGCGGCGGCTGTGGACCACCCCGGAATCCTCAGAGTGGCGGCTGTGCGGGCGCCGGCCCGAGGGTGGTGGTACCGGGGGTGGTGCGGTGCCCCAGCCCGGTGCGGTACGCGTCCAACGCGGCCTCGACTCGGCCCGTACGGCGGTACAGGTCGCCCAGCAACCGACACAGGTCGGCGAGGTCACCGGCGGCACCCGCCCGCTCCAGCAGGCTCAGCGCCCGTACGTAGTGCTCCTCGGCGGCGTCCATGGCGCGGGCGTCCTCGGCGATGATGCCGAGGAGGCGGTGCGCGGCGGCGGAGTGGAGGGCGCCGCGTTCGGAGGTGAGGTCGCTGATGACCTCGCGGAGCAGTTCGGAGGCCTCGTCGGACTTGCCGCGGCGGTGCAGTACGTCGGCGAGTTCGACGGCGACCTGGCTGGTGTAGAGGGCGGCGCGCTTGGCGGAGAGCATGCAGCGGGCCTCGCGCAGTTCGGCCTCGGCGCGCTCGTAGTCGCCGTTCTGGGCGTGGAGGTAGCCGCGCATCCAGTGGCAGTTGGCGAGCTCGGTGCGGGTCTGGAGCTGCCGGTACAGCTCGGAGGCCTTGGCGAGCGACGCGTCGGCCTCGGCTGTTCGCCCCTCGGCGATCATGGTGCGGGCGACGGCGCGGTGCATCCGGGCCACGAGGGCCGGGTCGCCGGACTGCGGGGCGAGGGCGAGCGCCAGCTCGGCGGCCTGGGCGGCGCGGGCGTGGGCGCCCATGTCCATGTACGGCCCGATGACGCCGGCGTAGAGGACGAGCAGCGCGTCGGGGTCATGCATGCCGGTGCGGTTCAGCTCGTCCAGGGTGGACTCGAACAGATAGCAGGAGTAGCGGAGTTCACCGGCGAGGTAGTGGGCGACGGCGCGGCCGCGCAGCGCGGGGACGCGGGCCGGGAGCGGGGCGTCGCCGAGGCGCTGCTCGGCCTGTTCGAACCGTAGCTGCGCGGTCTGAAGGTCCCCGGTCTCCAGCGCGCACTCGCCGAGGCCGAGCAGGGCGTCGGCCTGCTCGTTCATCAGGCCGTGCTCCTCGGCCTCGGCGAGCACGAACTCGAACCCCTCGGCGGCGGCCTCCGTGGCGCCGGTGGCGAAGGTGCGCTGGGCGCCGGTCAGCCGCAGTCGCAGTTCGGTGGCGAAGCCGGCGGGGCGGCCCGTGGCCAGTTCCTCGTAGCCGACGCCGAGCCGCTCGGCGATGTGCCGCAGTGCCGGCTCGGAGGCGCGGACCCGGCCGGCCTCCACGGTGGAGATGTACGCCGGGGTGTACACGGGTTCCGCCAACTGCCTTTGCGTGAGGCCGCGTTCCGTCCGCAGTTGCTGCACCCTGCGCCCGATGACCTCGGGGTCGTCACGCTCGGCCATGCCTGCCATGGCGTAAGCATGCCAGTCAGCGCGCCTGCGGCGGCCTCTTCACCCCAACTCCCCACCGCACTCTTGCCGTTGGTAGGCCAAAGCCTTACGTTAAGCAGCGTATAAAGCGTGCTTAATGAGCCAATCAGCCACTTCCGGCAGCCGCCCCCACTGCCGCCGTAGCCGCTGCGAGGTCCCCGTGATCCGAGACCTGCTCACCCGCCACACCCGCCCCCTCGCCGCCGCGCTCCTCGCGGTGGCGGCACTGATGACCGTGGCCAACGCGATCCCCCGCTGAGCCCCGGAGCGCCGTACCCCCGTCGTCCGCCGAGGACCGGGGGTACGGCGCTCTCCGTTACCCGGACGACGGCCGCACACACCCGGTACATTCGGCCGGACACACCAGGACGAATACAACGGGGGTTCCATGATTCGGTCGCTCCTGCGACGTCGCCGGGCGGCCTCGGGCCTCCCGGTGCCGGACGCGTGCACGCCCGGCCGGCACGTCCTGGCCACCCGGCACCTGCTGTTCTACACCCCGGTGACCAAGCTCGACGCGTTGGCGGCCTTCGCCGCGGGCGCGGACCCCGATGCCCAGCGCTGGCAGGGTAACCAGATGGACCAGGCCGTACCGGACGCCGACACCAGACAGGCCCTGCTGCGCATGGGCCCCAACGGCGCCACCCCCCGTTGGTTCCTCCGGTCCAACCCCGAGCTGGCCGAGCCCTTCGAACCCGGCCCCGGGATGTTCGAGTTCATGGTCTGTGTGCACCGCGACACCGGGCGCTACGCCGGGTACCTCGGACTTGACCACGACAGGGGTGAGATCGGCGGAGATCTCGCCCCCGATCATCGAGGCCAGGGCCTCGGCGCCGAACTGTTCCTGGCGGGCGCGGAGCTCGCCCACGGCCACGCCGGTCTGCCGACGGTACGGGCGGGCACGGCGACGGAGAACCTCGCGTGCCGCCGCGCCCTGGAACGCGCCGGCTTCGTCCCGGCCCCCGGCCCGGCCCGCCACACCCTGCCGGACGGCCGCGAGATGGACAGCGTCTGGTACCGGCACGAGGGCGCCGTGTCGGCGTGTAGAGGTACGGGTACGGGGGCGGGGTCCGGGGCGGGGATGTCCTGAGGCCTGCTCAGAACTCCGCGGTGTCCAGCTCGAACCCGAGAGGGCCGGGCAGGGACACGGTCAGTCCGAGCTTGTACTTGGCGGCCTTGGCGAAGGCGTCACCGGACGGCTCGGAGTGAACCGTCACCTCGCCCTCCTCACGATCGATCAGGAGGTAGACCGGGATGCCGGCGCGGGCGTAGCCGAGGATCTTCTTCTCCCGGTCGCGATCGGCGGTGCTGTCCGAGGTGACCTCGGCGACGAGGAGGACGGCGGAGAGGTCGTGCCATTCGTCACTGTCGTCGAAGGTTCCCTTCGGTGCGATCACGAGATCGGGGACGACGTGACCGGTCATGGAGGCACCGGGGACGTTCAGGCCGATGCCTGTGTAGTTACGTAGGGACCGGTCCTGTCGGCGGTCGATGACCTGTTCCGTCAGCTCCGACACGATCTCCTCGTGCTCCCCGTTGGCCGGAGGCGTCACGCAGATCTCCCCTTCGATCAGCTCCACGCGCCAGCCCCTGGGAGCCGTCGCACTGAAGAGCTGGAAGACCTGCTCGACGCTCGCACCCGTGTGGTCGGGCGCGCCGCTGTCCGCGTCGCTGTCGCCGTCAGGATCGTCATAGGGGCCGTAAATGGCCTCGCCCTGGTACCCCGGCATGATGATCGGCTCCGCCGTCGCCATGACAGACCTCCTTCGCTCAGCGCGACGCTCTCAGGGTAGACCGGAAGCCCGCACAAGGAATCCGGAGCCGTTCACTCGAACGAGTGTGCTGTCACGTTTCTGCGCGAGTCACTGATCCAGCGCTTCAGCAACAGCCCATCGAGCGTCACGACTGCGTTGCGCGCACCTGCTCCTCGCTCTCCGGACAACAGCGCTGCTCCGGAACACCAACGGCCCTACCAGCGTAGGAATTTCGCGGAACCGAACCCCGGCCACTCGCGTCTCCTGCTGACGATCGCACCTCTGTGGTCGATCGTTTCCACGCATCAGCACGCATCAGATGGCACTCAGCGAACATCGGGGGATACCGACATGAGCACCTCAATCCAGCCCCGGCGTCACATCGCCGCCGCCGCTGCCCTCGCCGCCGCCCTCGCGGTCGGCATCACGGCGACCGCTCCGCTCGACACCGCCGAGGCGCAGCCGGCCGCGGCCGCCAACGCCGCCGCGGCCGCGTCCTGGCCGACGGTGAAGTCGGGTCACCGGGGCGCGGACGTGACGACCGTGCAGCTGCTGCTGAACGCCCGGGGGTACAGCCTCAAGGCCGACGGCGTCTTCGGCTCCGGCACCGCCGCCAAGGTCAAGTCCTTCCAGAAGGCCAAGGGCCTCACAGCGGACGGCATCGTCGGCCCCAACACCTGGTCCAAGCTCATCGTCACGGTCAGGACCGGCTCCAAGGGCAACGCCGTCAAGGCACTCCAGCTCCAGCTGACCCACAACGGCTACACCACCAACGCCGACGGCGCCTTCGGTGCCCGTACCGCAGAGAAGGTCCGCGCCTTCCAGAAGGCCAAGGGCCTCAAGGCCGACGGCATCGCCGGGCCCAACACCTGGGCCGCCCTCGTCAGGGGCGGCGGCGGCAGCGGCGGCGGTTCCGGCCCGGTGACCCTGAAGTTCGACAAGGGCACCAACACCAACTCGCGGCTCTACGTCCTCAAGGGCGGCAAGGTGATCGCCAGCTACCGCGCGGGATCCGGCGTCACCACGAACGAGTGCACGACGGCCAAGGGCTGGCTGCCCACCGCCACCTACAGCATCGGCGGCCACTGGAAGAACTACAACGGCAGCCTGATCAAGGGCTACGCGATCCGCCTCGCCGACAAACGCTGCAACAACGGCACGGGGACCCTGCGCACCGAGCTGTTCATCCACAGCGAGATGACCAGCAGCGGCGGCCAGGGCTCCACCGAGCAGCGGCGCTGGGACGGCGTCGGCGACTACAAGTCCAACGGTTGCATCAAGCTGCACCCCAACGACATCAAGAGCCTGTTCAAGGTGCTGGACAAGAACGGCTGGCCGAAGTCGCTGTCGGTCGTCAACTGACCCGCTGAACACCGGGTGCCCGGTCGGGGATGTGGCCACATCCCCGACCGGGCACCCGTGCGTTGCGGAACGCCCTCCCGGACAGGAAATCCGGACAGAGCGCCGACCAGGCCGGACAGCAACAACGCTGTCCGGGACACCCGTTCGCTGTTGTCCCGGTCTGACCCCACCAGCAGTCTCTACCGCTGGCTGCAGCTCCTCGCGCAGCCAGAACCCGGAGAGGACACATCATGAACAGACCTGGATTCGTCGCTCTCGGCGCAGCGGCAGTCGCCCTGGGAGGAAGTCTCTTCATCGCCCCCACGGCCACAGCCGCCGCCCCGGGCAGCGCATCCGCGGCGCCCGCTGCCGCCGCCGCTTGCAGCTCGTGGTTCGACACCGCCGGCCCCGGCGGCGCCGGCCGCGCACACGCACGATGCCCCGGCGAATACGTGCGGATAAAGGTCGTCTGCGTCGACGGCTCCACCAGTCGCAGCGCCTGGAGGTACGGCTACGCCAAGGCCGAATGCCCCTACGGCGTCAAGTGGGAGAGCGGGGAGTACGAGGTCAGGTGACGTGAGTCACTCTCCGCCTTTCGTCGGCTCCCTCCAACGAGCTGACGAAGGCGGAGAACGCCTCCGGGGTGACGGAGAAGGCCCCGCTGAAGAACAGCGCGTGGTCGTCCGGTTCGAAGCGGGCGAGGCCCTGGTACGGCGCCGGGCCGTCCTGCGCGTCCTCACACCCGGCGGGCCGTGTGCTGTCGTACGCCTCAGGCGGCGGCCGCGTTGAACAGGATGTCCCAGTGGTTGCTCTCACGGGCGTACATGTTGCCCGCGGGCGACTTGTAGAGCTTGGCGCCGTCGCTACGCGTGCCGACGTACTTGAACCTGCTCGTGACGTACTTGTTCACGCAGGTCGTCGGCGAGACGTCCAGCTTCCAGCCCATCCAGTGCGTCTTGCCCCGGGACGTGGTGCCGCGGTCGAGCATCGCGTCTCGCTCCGCGTGAAACGGCAGGGCGTGCTGTACGGGACAACCCCCACCCCATACCGGACCGTCGTCCACGAGGCAGCCCTGCGCATGCGCGTCGGCGGCAGGACCGTGGCTCGCGCTCAGCTCCACCACTTGCTCGACATGAGCGAGCACAAGCACATCACTATCCGTGTACTCCCCTTCGGCGTGGGCGCGTTCCCCGGCTCGGGCCAGTCGATCAACTACCTGGACGGCCCGGTTCCCCAGCTGGACACGGCCCAACTCGATCAATTCCACGGCCCCGTAATGCTCGACGCCGAAGCCCTCCTGGAGAAGTACCGGCGCCTCCTCGACGTCGTGGAGGCCACTGCCCTCAGCCCTGACAAGTCCAGAGACTTGATTCACTCCATCACCCAAGACCTGTAAGGGAGTCCGCATGCACACGCATATCTGGGAGAAGTCCTCCTATTGCCAGGAAGGCGACGCCTGCGTCCACATATCCGCCGTCCCTGAGACGATCCACATAACCGAAACCGCCGACCCCACCCAAGCCGTGCTCGACGCCAGCCCCTCCGCCTTCGGCGCCCTCCTCCGTGCGCTGAGGGAGAAGGGCAGCTCCGCTGACGTTCGCCAGTCGTACTGAGCACTGACGTCCGAGCGCAGATACTGATCCGAAACGGTAGGTGTTCTGGGTCGTTGATTCCTGCGTGAGTGAACTGGTGGGAGATGTACGCCAGTTGTTGCCGTCGGTGCAGGAGGTTCTTCGGCTGCGTTGGTGGCGGGCCGGACTCGTGAGGATGTCGCGGTGGTGTTCCAGGTCTCGCTCAAGGCAGTGGACAACTGGTGGGCGAAGTGGCTGGCAGGCGGGCGCGAAGCGCTCGTGGCTCGGCCGCGTGGGCGCCGGGTCGGCGAGCATCAGGTTCTCGATGCGGTCGAGCAGCAGGCGATCCGGCAGGCCGTTCTGAATCACCGTCCCTGTGACCTGGGGCTGGCGGGGCAGCTGTGGACGCGGGCCGGACGGAAGCCGTCGCCGGCGTTCTCGTAGCCGAGGCCGACCAGGGTCGGCATGTCCAGCTCGGCGGCGATCCGGTTGAGGGCGTCGATCAGGCTGTGGTGGCGGGCGCAAGTGGTGTCGTGCTCCCTGCCCGGGCGGACCGGTGAGACCCAGATCGGCCAGCCGTCCGGGGTGGTGATGACCTGCACGTTCCCGCCACGGTGCCCGTGTTTTCCGGACCACCGGAGGTCTGCGCCGTTGGGTCCCGTGGCGGCGACGCGGTCGGTGCGGATGACGATGCCGTCGAGGTTCAGATGCCTCAGCCTGGCCGCCTTCGCGCGCTCCAGCGCGGTCGCGAGGTCAGGTGCCCCGGCCGCCAGAACAGTCAGCCCCTCGTGGAGGTGGCGGTAGGCGGTGGAGACCGACAGGCCGTTGTCGCAAGCGAGTTGGGAAAGACGGGTGCCGTCGATGAACCAGCGCAGGACGAGCACCGCCTGACGGAAGCAGCCCAGCGCACGCCTGCCCTTGCGGGTCCCGGCCACGATGCGGTGATCGCGCAGCAGCCGGGCCAGGTGCTCGGCGGTGGACCGCCTCACATCGAGCACGGCGGTGTATGTGACACCGCTCGACACGTGAGACCCCTCGGCCGGATCTTTCCTTCGCAAGATCGTTCCTACCAGGGGCCTTACGCTTGCCCGGACTTGGGACCACGCCGGTTGCAGCGCCCGCCTCGCGATCACAGCGAGCGACGAGCGCTTACTGGAAAAGGCTCACTGACCAGCGGTAAGAGCCCAACTAACCGTCGAACGAGCCGCCACCTCGATAGAAGCGGACTCCCTGCTTCGCTTGAGCTCTACCTGGTTGTACGTAGTGCTGACTTCCCCATCGACGCATTCGAGTGGAAAACGCACGCCTGCCGGTTTCAATGTTACGGTCAGTCGCCCTTCCCCTTCGCACTTCACCATAATGGCGAGCGCCCCCTTTTCCAAAGGGTCCTTTACAGCAAGGACGGCGTTCCCGCTGCGCCCCTCAGCGGAAGCAAGCACCTGGCCACCGGGAAGTTTGGGCGCCACGGACACCGAGTCAGAAGGCGCAGTTTCCTCTTGATCAGGCGTTTCGATGACCGTTTCTTTCGAGAATGAAGGTGACGCATTCGACTTTGTGTCTCGACCCCCTTCAGTGCAACCAGAAATTACACCGCAGCAGGCAGCCACCGCACCCATTATCAGGCCAACTCGACGCCAGGCAGGTTTGGCCACAGTGATCAACTCTCCCATATATGCCAACCTACATGCCACGGCGCGTAACTCGTGATGGTCTTCTTGGGTGAAGTCTTGCAGTTGCTGTAGATGATGTAGCTGGTTCCGGTATTCTTCATGCGCCACACGCCATACTGGGCGTGAGTTGTCTTTCCTGGCGGAGTCTTTACTTCGATCCAGTTACCGATCTTCGCGTTCATCTTGAACGAGAGCTCGACTCCGAACTTCTTCTCGATTTCCCCAACCATGGCACTTGCGGAAACCTTTAGCTCTCCGGAGACAGCTATTCCGACTTCGCCGCCCGCCTCGGCGATAAACCTCGACTTCGCGGGGTGCGTCCCTGAATTGAAATTACCTTGCGCGGGCCCTATTCCCTTGATTTTCTTACCCTTTTTTGCAACGGGCTTATAAACCCCCACCGGCGGCCCGCAATAGTCACCAGCAGGCTGTTCGGACGGCTTCCCTGTACCCTGCGGAAGTTCCGGCGCCCTGTCGACATCCCCAGACGGAATTTCCGTTACGTCTTCTTCCGGTTCCGTGGGCGGCCCCGGCTGCGGCGTGGAGTCCTCGCTTGGAGTGCTGGTTGAATCTGCCAGGCCAGTTGGCCCGACGGAATTTTCGGCTGCTGCCTGGGCGGTCAACCCAACCAGCAGCGCCATGGTTGCGACAGAGACCACAAAGGCTCTCTTTGGCGCAAAACGCACGAGTTCCCCAGCCTTTGAATCACCGCTCCCAGCGAGCGGTGATTGGTCACATCCTATGAACGCAGCTACTGACGTAAAACCTTCAAGAAGAAATATGAGCTAGATCTGAGGCTTCTTCTCCGCTGGCCGATCGGCTGGCTACGCTGGCAGATCCGCGGTGCCGAGCAAGGAGTCACCGTGACTGGCGATGCCCTGCACACTCAGCGCGACCACGCCCACTTTCCTCGTCGAGGCGAAGAAGGCGCACTACGCCTTCACGGTGAAGCGGAACCAGAAGAACCTCTACCAACAGCTGCGAACCCTGCCCTGGCAGGAGGCGACGGCCAAGTTCTACGACCGCACCACCGGCCACGGCCGAAAGAGACACGCGTGGTGCAGGCCCTGACCGTCACTGACCTGGGCGTCGACTTCCCCCACTCCGCCCAGGTAGCCAGGGTCGTACGCCACCGCACCGACACCAAGACCGGCAAGCAGAGCCGCGAGACCGTTTACGTGACGTTCACCGCTCACCTCGGTACGACGTACAAGAACCGCGACGTCGAGATCTGGGCCGACCCGTACGGCTCCGACAAGCCGAACAAGCTGGTCAAGTCGGGGACGGTGAACTCCTACGGCAACCTGTCCGTCGCCCTCGACCTGACCCGCGACACCAAACTCTCGGTGAAGTTCGCGGGCGACGCGCGCTACAAGCCGCGGACGGTCACCAACACCGTCTACACCAAGGTCAGGATCTCCAGGACGATCGGCGGCTACTACAAGACCCAGTCGGCGTGGGGCCAGCGGTACCACTACCTCCACAAGTCCAAGGACCCGGTCATCAGCACCACGATGACCTACTACCCGGACCGCAAGCAGCGCCTCCACATCCGGGCGTACTACCAAGGCGCCTGGCGCGACACGGCCACCCAGTACTTCCCCCTGGGCACGGCCGGCAAGTCCAACATCACCCTGACCGGCACCCCCGTCACGAACATGCGCTTCCGCGTCCGCTCCTCATACGTCGACACGACGTCCGGCGACAACGTCAACACCACGACGCACGGGGCGTGGAAGTACTTCATCTTCGCCAGCTAGCCGGGGGGCCGGGGGGCGACGCCCTTCGGGCCGACGGCCCGAAGGGTTCCTACCGCTGGCAGGATCGCACCATGAGCGGGAGCAAGAAGTACTCCATGAACCTGCCCGAGGACATCGCCGTGGACAAGCTCCGGGAGATCGTCGCCGACTTCGAGACCGACAACGACGAACTCACCCGCGACGAGATCGAGGCCGCCCGAGCGCTGCTGCGCCACGATCACTCGTGAAGGCACCGCAGTGCGAGCCGGGAGGCGGGCCCGCGATGCCGAACGGACGCGGTGGTGGGCTGTTGGCACAGCGGGATGTCCGTCAGTCGTTCCGGAAAGGGTTCAGGGGGATCACGTTCCAGCTGCCGCCGCGCGAGTCCTGATGGTCCCCTTCATGCCCCCTGCCGAGCACACACGAGCCCATCTCGCTGAAGATCGGCACCCGGTACAGCAGTGCGGCCCGGACCACGTCACACCTGTCGGTGCCGTGAAGGGCCTGGCCGACCTGGTCGCGCTGGTCGCCGTCGTCCATGACTGTCATCGGACCCCGACCCCGACGCCGACCGGCAGGGCGGCAGTCGCTTCCGGCAGCCAGATGTCGAGGGCGTACAGATACGGGCGGGTCAGAGCGGTCGCGTTGCCGTCGAAGGGCGCGTGGTCGGTGCTGTATGGGGAGCGGAGGGTCAGCGATGGCGTGGGCGGGTCGCTGTTGTCGTTCACGTTGCGGCCGTTCGTACCGGGCGGGCTCTTCTCCCGCGCCCTCCCGGGCGGTCTCCGCCGCCGACCACCGGCAGGCACGAGCAGCCGGAGAACCAGCAGCACCACGGAACGAACGGCCCACTGCACCCTCGTCACCGCACGCCCCCGTCCGACAGCGACAACGACAACGACGCCCACACGACCTTGCCCACCCCGTCACACGGCGCCACACCCCAGTCGTCCGCCAACGCGTCGACGAGGACGAGCCCCCGCCCGCACACGTCATCGTCCCCGGCGCACCTCAACTCCGGCTTTCCATCAGCCGAGTCGGCCACCTCAAGCCGCAACTCCACCCCGCTCAGCTCGAACCGAACCCCGACGTCCCGGCCGTACGCCGCCTCCGCCCGGACCGCGTTGGTGAGCAACTCCGAGGTCAGCAGTTCGGCGGTGGGGGCGAACTCGGCGAGGTCATGAGGGCCGAGGACAGCACGGAGGGCGGCGCGGGCGACCCCGGGCGAACGGGGATCTCGGGGAAGGCGCAGGGTGCAGGTCCAGGACGGGGATACGGTGGTCATGGAAGTCTCCGGTCACTGAGGGGAGTTGGGTGGTGGCGTTGCGGTGTCGTCGTCGGGATGCGTACGGGTGCCCAGTGGCCGTCGCCGCTCCGTCGAGCGGGGCACTTCTGGGCGGGGCGCCTGGAGAAGACGATAGGCCTACCACAAAGCTGCTTTGCGGGAATTCGAAGAATCTCAGCACTATCTCCCCCGTGTGGGTGACAATCCCCGTAGTCCGCGCTCCGGAAGGGACGGCATGACACCAAGACCCGCCCCAAGCGCCCGACGCCTCCGGCTCGCCACCGAGCTGCGAAAACTGCGCGAACGGGCGGGCTTGACGTCAACCGAGGCCGCGAAACTGCTCGGCACCAGTTCCGGTCAACTCAGCAATGTCGAGTCGGCCCGTTTCGGAGTGAGCCCTGATCGAATCCGCGCAATGGCGGGTGTGTACTCCTGCACGGACCAGTCCTACGTCGACGCGCTGGTCGCGATGGCCGCCGAAAAGCCGCGCAGCTGCTGGTGGGACGCTTACCGCGACGTGCTCCCCTCGGGGTTCCTCACTCTGGCCGAGCTGGAGCACCACGCGACCGCCCTGCGCACCGCCTTCACCGCGCACATCCCGGGCATGCTCCAGACACCGGACCACGCCCGGGAGATCTTCCGCCATGTGATCCCGTCCCCCACCCCGCCCGAGGTGGAGCGCCGCGTCTCGCACCGCGTCCAACGGCAGGACGTCATCTACCGGGCGAACCCCCACCCGTACAGCACCGTCATCCACGAAGCCGCGCTACGCATGCAGGTCGGCGGCCGATCGGTGGCACGGGCTCAGCTCCAGCACCTGCTCGACATAGGCGAACGGGACCACATCACCATCCGGGTGCTCCCCTACGACGTCGGGGCGTTCCCCGGATCGGGCCAGTCCATCAACTACCTGTACGGCCCCGTGCCGCAGCTCGACACCGTGCAACTCGACCAGTTCCACGGTCCCGTACTGCTGGACGCCGAGGCTCACTTGGAGAAGTACCGACTGCTCCTGGACTTCGTCGAATCCATCGCCCTCGCTCCCCCGAACTCCCGCGACCTGATCCATGCCATCGCCCATGACCTCTGAAGGAGCCCGTATGCCTACCCCTCCATGGCAGAAGTCGTCCTACTGCCAAGAAGGCGAAGCCTGCGTCCACGTCGCCGCCACCTCACAGAAGTCGTCCTACTGTGGCCAGGGCGAATCCTGCGTCCACATATCCGCCGCCCCCGAGACGATCCACATAACCGAAAGCGCCGACCCCACCCAAGCCGTACTCGACGCCAGCCCCTCCGCCTTCGGCGCTCTCCTCCGTGCGCTGAGGGCTGCACATCCCGGAACATGAAGTGGTGATCGAATTCCCGCGGCGCATGATGCGGTTCTTCCCGGAGGTGAACGGTGGTGACGGAGCCGACGTTTGAGAGTCTGTTCCGTTCGGCCCGGCACAGCGCGTATCACCTGGAGATGAGGGACGCCTACGGGCTCGACGACGACTACCGGGAATGGGCTTCGGGCAACCCGTTCGATCCCGCTGAGCGCTGGCCCTGGTGGATTGAGCTGGTCTCCGCTTCGGTGGCCCGTGGCGTGGCCGTGCATCGTGCGCGCATCGTCTCGGAACCGATCAGCGACTACGTGCGGTACGAGTACGAGCTGACCCACGGCCACAACGTCAAGGCCGGCGAAGACGTGCGCTGGCTACCCCGTCGGCAGGCCTCCGGGCTGGCGCTGCCCGGAAATGACTTCTGGTTGTTCGACGATACGTCGGTCCTCTTCAACCACTTCGCCGGGGACGGAACGATGACCGGCGAAGAGCTGGTCACGGACCCCGCCGTGGTGAAGCTGTGCTCGTCCGCTTTCGCCGCGGTGTGGGAGCTGGCCACCCTGCACGAGGGGTACCGGCCGGACCGATAGCGCGATCGGCGGCCCTTCCGCCGCACGGAAGATCGCCGCTCAGCGCAGATTCTCGATGGCTTTCAGGATCAGGGCGCGTGCTTCCACCCCGTACACGGCCATGCTGCGCAGTCGCTCGAATGCCTTCAGGTAGAGGGCGATCTCGTCGGGCTGGGTGATTCTCACCCGGGCTGACAGCAGCTCAACGGACACGAGAGTGTCGTCGTAGACGTGGAACAACTCCTGCGGCCACAGCGTCCGTTCCCGGGTCGAACTGGGGATGATGCCCAACGACACCTGAGGGAGGGCGCCGGCTGTGAGCAGGTAGCCGAGCTGTGCGGCCATCGCGTCGTCGTCGCCCAACTGGTAAGAGAGGACGCTTTCTTCGATCAGCATGACGAACCGGTGGCCCGGCTGATGAATGACCTGCGAGCGTTCGAGGCGGGCTGCGGCTGCCTCTTCGGCATCATCGGGGGCATCGAGCATTTGAGCGTTGGCTGACAGAAGGGCACGCGCATAGCCCTCGGTCTGAAGCAAGCCGGGCACCAGCGTGGGTGAATAGATCCGAAACAGCTCTGTGGACTGATAGAGCTCCACGTAGCTGTCTTGGAGCCGCTTCAGGCCCGCGCGCACCTTGCGCCGCCATTCGACGTACAGCGACTCCGCGTTGCGCGACTGAGCGATGACGTCTGCGGCTTGGTCTTCGACACCGCAGGCCCGGCACCAGAGGCGGATATCGTCCGGTGTGGGGGCCGTACGTGCATTCTCGATGCGGGATGTCTTCGGATGCGTCCAGCCGCAGCGCACGGCCAGCTCGGTCCCAGTGATGCCCGCGTCGGCACGTAGCTCGCGCAGACGCTGTGCGACCCGTTCACGCGCGGCCTGGGCCGAGGAGGACGGGGAGATGGACATGAGCCGACCGTGTGCCTTCCGTACTAACTGATCTTGTAGTCCTCGTGCGGCGTCGCCCGTGCCCACACCGCTGCGAAGGCGTCCGCACACAGCTTCGCCGCAGCTGGATCCTCGCTGACCTCCCCACCGCCCGAGGCTCCTTCGCCGGTGAAATGGTTCCACCGGATGAGTCGGTCGTCGATCAGCCAGAAGTCGTTGCCGGGCAACGCGATGGCGGAAGCGCGCCGACGCGGCAGCCACCGCACCAGCTCGCCCGCCTCCATGTTCACGACAGTACCCGCGTGTTCGAACCGAATGTAGTCACTGACCGGCTCGGACACGATGCGGGCCCGGCGCACCACTACGCCACGCGCCACCGTGTTCCGGATCAGTGTCACCCATGGCGCCCAGTACGGAGATTCGGGGTCGTTGTCCCGCTCGCCGGTGCTCTTCCAGCGGGCGAAGTCGTCGGCTTCATTGGCGACTCCGTAGGCGTCGCGCATCTCCAGGTGGACGGCGGAGCGCTGAGCGCTGTTCAGCAGTTCATCGAAGCTGGGTACGTTCTGCGGCATCGCATGCCCTCCTCAGGATCGGCGCCAGACGAGCAGGAATACGGACGACAGCCTCGTGATCGGGGATGCCGACCGCGTGTCCCGGTACCTCGAACGCAGCGCACTCGGCTTCGAGTTCGGGTGTCGGCTTCCATCCCTGAATGATCAGATCGTTGTTGCTTTCGTCGACCCAGACCGTGGGACTCTCGCCCGTTCCGGTATTCGGGTCGATACCGATGAACCGTAGCGTCATCGCTGCCTCCGGCACGCTTGGTGTGCACTGATGTACACAATCTTCGGAGGAAGGGGCGATCGAAGCAAGAGGGCATTGCGCCTACAACCAGTGACAACCATTGTTTATGAACATTCATGAACATTGCTGGAAAGAGCACTCGCCGTGCTACTAGCGTCAGCAGGCACAACAAGACCTCGGCGAGGTGACAGCCCCGGGCGAAGCCAACGCCGCTGAAGCCGCCATGCGCGATCCCGTGCAAGAACGTGGCCCTTCAACGGCACAGCTGCGTACGGACTCACCTCTTGAGGAGACCGGCCTGGGACCTGGGAGGCCATGCGTGACGACACAGAAACCGAAGTACCACAGCCCGAGTGAGCCGCTGGCCGAGCCCTCCGCGAAGCCCGGCTGCTCCGCTTGCATGTCCCTCGCGGTCGCCAGGCAGAACGCGCGCTCCGACTGCGACTACAGCGCGGTGTCCGACGTGAATGTGGAACTGCGTCGGCACCATGCAGAAGCGCACAGGGCATGAGCCAGAAAAAGGAGCGCGAGCTCTTCTCCGGTCGCCCGCTCATGACCATGCGGGTGTCCCATGACTCCGGGCGGACATGGAAACCGGAGCGGGCCGTACTCAGTACGGACGACCTACGGCCCCTGATCACGGCCGAATGGCCTCCGTGCCGGTGCCGGCACTGCGTCAAGCCGCACAAGTCCGCTCATCGCTGAGGCGCCTGTCCCCGTCCCCTCTCCCACGAACTCCCGCCCAACCCGGGCGGCGGCGGTCAGGCACTCAGCCATGGCCGCGATCAGGTGAGCAGGAAGGTGCAGTGATGCTGGACGGAAGTGATCTGTACGGGCTCGACATCGACGGGGCGTCGTTCGTGAAGGCCTGCGGCGGCAACACCCACCCCGATGGGGAATCCTGCGTGACCCTCGCCCGGATCGGCGAGGACGCCTGGGCCCTTGGGGACAGCAAGCGGCCGGACGCCGAGCCGCTCCGCTTCACCACGGAGGAGCTGGACGCGGCCGGGATCGACCCGGCCCGGTTCGGCCTGTCCGCCTGACCCTCCCCCCATAGGCCGGTCCTGGCTCCCGACCCACCGAGCCGGGACCGGCCGCCCCTCCCATGCCCTCGATCGGAACGACCTGGTGCACCACCACGGCTACCTGTGGACCGGCCCGAAAGAACGCTTCGACAACGAAGCCCTACGGCGGCCCCCACACCCCGAACCACCACCGGCCGGAAGCAGACCGGAGCTGATCCAGCGGTACCGGGAAGTGGCGGCGGCGTTCCGTCTCGTGGACCTGCCACCGCTGGAAACGGCCTACTGGCTGATCAAACCCGGATCACTCGTCCGTGACACATGGACCGAACCGAAGGAAGCGGCGACCTGGCTCGGGGAACAACTCGCCGTATTCGCATCGCGGTTCGCCTCCGACCGGGACCGCGACACCACCCACCTGGCCACCCTCGTCGACTCCGCAACCGAACGCCTGGCATCGGGAACAGACCTGTCACTCGGCTTCTACCTCGAACGCCCCACGTACCTCTCCCTGGCCCTGGTGACCTGCTCCCCGAACCGTTCCGTGCCCGACCTGCGATGTCCCATGACGTGACCCGTTCACGCCGGCGTCGAGCTCTCATCAGCCCCTGTGAAACTCCTGTCAGTGGCGTGATCTAGTCTTCGGTCACGCGTCACACGCGCCCCACACGGTCCATGTATCAGGCATGTGCTCGGTCAGGTATGTCTCCGAACCCCCCACGGCCCGTATGCGAGCGGCGCGCGTAATCGCCCTTCCTTCGTTTTCTTCCGGGGGTTCGAAACACCGTGCGCAGACACGTACGCACCCTTCCGGCCGCCACCGCGCTGGCCGTCCTCTTCAGCTCGGCCGCGCTCGCGGTCGGCGTGGCCACGCCCGCCGTGGCCGACACCAGTACGCCCCTGCCGGTGCAGTCGTCCGGCGACATCGTCGTCGACGGCGTGCACCAGCGCGTCTTCGTCTCCGACCCGACCGGCGGCCAGGTCGTCGCCACCGACTACGCCGGCAAGGTCGTCGGCACCGTGGCCTCACTGCCCGGTGCCAAGGGCCTGGAGCTGTCCCCCGATTCCGGCACCCTCTACGCGGCCGTGCCGGGCGACGACTCGATCGTGGCCATCGACACGGCGACGGTCACCGAGGCCAAGCGGTACCCGATCGGTGAGGGCACCGACCCGCAGTACCCGGCGTGGGCCGGCGGCAAGCTGTGGTTCGGCTACGGCGCCGCCGCCCAGGGCAACCTCGGCTCCCTGGACGTCTCCGGCACCGAGCCGGTGCTCACGCTGGGCCAGGACCGCGGCTGGTACGCGGCCCCGAGACTGGACTCCACTCCCGGCGCCCCCAACACCCTGGCGGCGGGCATCGAGGGCATGAGCCCGGCCTCCGTCGCCGTCTACGACGTGTCGTCCGGTACGGCGACGCGCACCGCGAGCGGCCCCAACACCAGCGACTACGTGCCGAGCAACCTGCGCGACCTCGCCCTCACCCCCGACGGCTCCCAGCTCGTGGTGGCCAGCGGCGCGCCGTACTTCCACCAGGTGTACAAGACCGCCGACCTGACGCCGGCCGGCCAGTACCCGAGCGACTCGTACCCGAACGCCGTCGACATCGCCCCCGACGGCACGGTCGCGGCGGGCATCGACGGCACGTACTCGCCGGACGTGTGGACCTACGAGCCGGGCACGACCACGGCCACCCACGTCTACGACTTCACCAACACGGCCGAAGGCGCCGGCGACGCCGGTGTCCTCACGCCGGGCGGCCTCGCCTTCACGCCGGACGAGTCGCACCTGTTCGCGGTCGTCGCCACCAACGGCGGCGGCTACGCGCTGCGCGACCTGGGTGCCGAGGCCCCGCCGCCGCCCCCGGCTCCGTCCCCGACGACCCTCACGGTGAACGCGCCCGCGACGGCCACCCGGGCCCAGGCCCTGACCGTCACCGGCAAGCTCACCTCGGACGCGCCCTTCGCCTCCGGCACCACCCTCACGGTCACCCGCACCGACCTGGAGTCCCCGGCGGGCAAGCTGCTCGCCCCGGTCACGGTCGCGGCGGACGGCTCGTACTCCTTCAAGGACACCCCGCCGGCGGGCGGTTCGGTGAAGTACACCGTCTCCTACGCGGGCGACGCCACCCACCAGGCGGCCTCCGCGTCCGACACGGTCCAGGTCTCGCGGGCCACGACCACGCTGACGCTCAACAAGAACGGCAACGTCTACTCGTACGGCGCGGACGTGACCTTCACGGCCCACCTCGGTACGACGTACAAGAACCGCACGGTCGAGATCTGGGCCGACCCGTACGGCTCCGACAAGCCGAACAAGCTGGTCAAGTCCGGGACGGTGAACTCCTACGGCAATCTGTCCGTCACCCTCGACCTGACCCGCGACACCAAGCTCACGGCCAAGTTCGCGGGCGACGCGCGTTACGCGCCGAAGACCGCGACGAGCAAGGTCTACACGAAGGTGAGCGTCTCGACGACCCCGAGCCGCCACTACAAGACCGCCTCCGCCTGGAACCGGACCTACTACTACTTCCGCAAGTCCGTGGACCCGCTGTTCACGACCCGGATGACCTACTACCCGGGCCGCGACTACCGGGTCCAGGTCCAGGCGTACTACGACGGCGCCTGGCGCACCACGGGCACGCAGTACTTCCCGCTGGAGTCCTCCGGCCTGGGCGCGGTCGAGCTCCAGGGCGAACCGAGCACCGGCATCCGTTTCCGGATCCGTTCCTCGTACATCGACACGACGTCGGGCGACAACGTGAACACGACGACGCACGGCGCCTGGAAGTACTTCATCTTCACCAGCTAGCCCCGAGGAACAGCACCCTCACACCGGTGGCCCGCGACGTCGAACCGTCGAACGTCGCGGGCCACCGCGCTGTCCGCCAGGCGCCGCGTGGAATTCCCCGGCGATCCGAGGCAACGGTAAGGAATGACTCATTCCGAATGATTTCGAAAGCGGTCTCCTTACCTGCGGGTACGTGTGACGATACGGCTCTGCCGAAACTTGAGACCTCAATATCGAGGTCACGGTCGCAAAGGAACAGGACATGACCACCCCTGTGCCCTCGGTCCCTTCCGCAGCTCCGTCAGCCGCCTCGGCCGCCTCGGCCGGGCGGCTTCTCGTCGTGGACGACGAGGAAGGGATCCGTTCCATGCTCACGATGGCGTTGGAGTTCCTCGGCTACCAGGTGACCGCCGCGGCCACCGGTCGTCAGGCGCTCCAGGCCGTGACCAGGCACCATCCTGATCTCATCCTCCTCGACGTCAACCTCCCCGACCTCGGCGGCTTCGAGGTGTGCCGGACGTTGCGGGACCGGGGGAACGCCGTACCGGTGCTGTTCCTGACCGGCCTCGGCGGGGTCGACGACCGGGTGCGGGGGCTGGACATGGGCGGCGACGACTTCGTCACGAAGCCGTTCGAGTTGAAGGAGGTGGCCGCCCGGGTACGCGCCCTGCTGCGCCGGGCCGGCGGTACCGTCCCCGCCCCCGACCGCAACCGGCTCCGCGCCGGCGCCGTCCAACTCGACGCCGACGCCCACCAGGTCTGGGCCGGCGAACGGCCCGTCGACCTCACCACCACCGAGTTCGCCCTGCTGCGGTACCTCATGGAGAACCCCGGGCGGGTGCTCTCGCGAGGCCAGATCCAGGAGCGGGTGTGGAACCACCGTGACGAGGGGTCCGGCGTCGTGGACACGTACATCTACTACTTGCGCCGGAAACTGGGCGAACCCGGGCAGTCCCTCATACGTACCGTGCGGGGAGTGGGTTACCAGCTGTGCACGAACTGAACGACGACGGCTCCCCGCACTCCCGGTAAAGCGGGGCGCAGCCCCTGCTTTCAGGGGCACGGGGAACTGCGCGACAAGCCCCCACCCACCCGCGCCCGCCGACGAACCATCCCGACCGAGCTGGAAGGCGGGGCGGGGTCGAAGGGGCGGCAGCCCCCGGGATGGGACGGGTAGGGGCGGCGAGGGCGAGAAACTGCTGGGCGGAAGCAAAGGGTTGGACACGGGATGAGTGGGTTCACCGGGCTGGGCGGGAACATCAGGGCCGCCGGATTTCTCGCGACGGCCGCGCCACACGAGCAGGCCCACGCCCCCCGCCTCCCCGGCCCACCCGTGGAACAGCCCATCCGCCCCGACCGAGCGTGCGGGCGCACCGTCGGCTTCTGGCTGATCTCCACCCTCGCCACCCTCGGCGCGGTGGCCGCCGTGTCCGCCCACACACTCGCCCACCACCTCACCGCCCGCACCGACGAACAGATCGCGAGGTTCAGCCGCCTCGCCCGCGACCCCGCCACCCCGCCCCCGTCGGCGTCGACCCTGGACAAGAACTGCCTCGTACTCGTCCTCGACGCCGAGGGCCGGGTCGTCGAGCGCTACCGGGGCTCCGCCGACCTGCCCGCCTTCCCTAGCCTCACCCCGGCACGGCTGAAGGCGTACGCCACCCGCGCCCGCCCCTCCGCGTTCGGCGACAGCTACCGCGCCCAGGTGGCCCACCTCCGCCAAACCAAAGACACCGGTGGCCGCTACGTCGTCACCGCCCGGACCACCACCGCCGACCGACGAGCCGTCGAGCGGCTCCTCCAGGTCGAGAGCGTCGCCGCACTGCCCCTGCTCGGCAGCGTCCTGTTCGGCGCCCGGTGCCTCGGCCGCCGGGAGGTCAGGGAGCGCCGGGAGAGCGAGCGGCGGCTGCGCGAGTTCATGGCCTCCGCCGGACACGAGCTGCGCAACCCGCTGACCACGATCTCCGGGTACGCCGAACTCGCCCGCGTCGGCGACCCCGCGTACGAGCCCATGCGGCAGGAGGCACTCGGCCGGATCGCCACCGAGGTCGGCCGGATGAGCACCCTCATCGACGAACTCGTCCTGCTGACCCGCCTCGACCTCGGCCAGCCCCTGCAACTGACCTGCGTGGACCTGGCCCAGCTGTGCCGCGACGCCGCCTCCGCCGCCCGCGACTGCCACCCCGACCATCCCGTACGGCTGCTCCTCGCCCCCGGCGACCACACCGTCACCGGCGACCCGCTACGGCTCCACCAACTCGTCGCCAACCTGCTGAACAACGCCCGCGTCCACACCCCGCCCGGTACGACGACCACGCTCGGCCTCGGTACGGAGGACGGCTACCGCGTCATCGAGGTCATGGACAACGGCCCAGGCATCCCCCGCGAACTCAGCGCCCGTCTCTTCGAGCCCTTCGTGCGCGGGGAGGAGACGAAGGCCGCCGGCAGCGGACTCGGCCTCAGCATCGTCGCGGCCATCGCGACGGCCCACGGCGGCACCGTCGCCCTCGAACCGTCCCACCAGGGCGCGTGGTTCAGAGTGCTGCTCCCGGCCCCGGCGTGAACCACTCCTGACTCCCGCGTAACGTGAGGCTGGCTGTGGGGGGCGGTTATTACCATCACTTGACAGATCTCTGATCATTCTCTGATCCAGATCCGATCGTTTCCGGAGCCACGCCCGATTAAGTGAGTGATGTGCGAGGCGCGCCAACGGCGTGACCTCGGACAACTCCCCCTCCGAGGTCGGCCCGGCATTCGCCCAGATCGACGGCTCATCGATCGACGACGAACGGAACGATGGCTCAATCGGCCCGGCTCGACTAACCGGGCACGTGCTGGGCCGACCTCAACTCCGCGAGCCGCTGCCGCACATGGGCCAGCGCCCCGTCCCGCCGTCCCGGCACCCGCTCCCGCAACCCGGCCAGCACCAGCCCCAGTTCATGGGCCCGGCCCACGTCGGTCACCTGCGCCCACTGATGATGCGCCCGGTCGACGGCCGCCTCCACCGCCGGATCTCCCGTCGTCTGCCCCGCCGCCAACCGCGCCACGGCCAACCCCAGCCACACCTCACAACTGCGCGCCGCGTCCCCCGCGAGCATCGCCAGATCCGCCCGCACCTCCCGCCAGTGCCACACCTCGGCCGCCCCGTCCCCGAACTCCCGCACGGCCTCCTGCTCCCGCAGCACGGCCAACGCGTCGGCTTCGGAATGCCGCCCGGCTTCGACGGCGGCGGTGATGGCGAAGTGGGGGTCGGTAGTCGCGGGCACACTCAGCCCGTCCGGCGTTTGAGGACGAGGCCGAAGGCCGATCTGGGGGTCTGGGGGCGGAGCAGCCCCCAGGGGACGGGATTGGGTAGGGGCGGCGGGGGCGAATCCTCCTGGGGAACCACCCACCCCGGGCGCCGTGGCGTCCCAGGCCAGCACGACATCCCCGTACCCCCCCGTCCGCGCCAGCACCTGCTCGTGCAGCACGCCAGGGGCAGGCCGCTGCCCACTCCGCAGTATCGTCGCGAGCACCTTCATATACGTCGGCACGGCCACCCCCCGCCGCAAGGCCGACGCCGCCGACGACGGCGGCGGCGCGATCCGCCCGTAGACACTCACCCCCGGCCCCACCCCGAGCGGCCGCCCCGCCATCTGCCGCCACACGTCACCGTCCGCGTGCAGATCGAGGAACAGCGTCGTGGACCCGGGCGTACGCAACCGCAGCTCCTCCACCAGCCAGTGCCACGGAAACGCGGTGTAACGGACGGTCGCGGGAGTCGTCCGCGCCAGCGCGAGGTGGACGAGCCGCTGCTTGCGGTCGAGTTGGAGCTGGCCGGTGAGGTAGACGGTGAGCGGCCCGGGCGCGGTGGCCGCTGCGCGCAGCCGGGTGAGGACGGCCTGCGGCTCCAGCGGATCGGCCAGCTCGACCACGTTCGCCGTACCCGTGCCGGACAGCACCTCGGGCGCGACGGCCGCGAGCACGGGAAGCACGGAGGCCGCGTCCACCAGGCACCCTTTGCCCACCGGCGAGGCCGCGAGCAGCAGCACGGTTCCGGGCATCGTTCCCTCCCCATCGATCACGTACACCGATCACGTACGCCATCCAGCACCGTAACCGCTGCGCGTGCAAACGGGGAAAGGGGCGGGTGGGAGCCCCTGTTCGGCCCCGCTCAGTGGGCCCGACCCGCACGGCGTACGGCGAAGATCGTCGTGTCGTCGTCCAGGTGGCCCCCGGTGTGGGCGAGAACGCCCTCGTGGACGAGGCGGACCAGGGTGTCGGGTTCGGTGGCGCGCGGGTCGGCGGCGAGCGCTCCGGCGACGTACTCGCGGAGCGGGAAGAACGCGCCGCCGCCGTCGCGGGCCTCGGTCACGCCGTCGGTGACGAGGAGGAGGGTCTCGTCGGGAGCGAGCCGGACGGTGGACGAGGGGTGCGGCCGCGGGTCCAACTCGCTGAGCCCCAGCGGGAGTCCGTCGCGCAGGGGGAGCAGGCGTACGCCGTCGGGGGAGACCAGGAGCGGGGGTTCGTGGCCGAAGTTGATGACGCCCACGGTGACCGTGTCGGGGCCGGTGAGGTCCGGCCCCCAGTCGGTGCGCTCGCTGCGCAGCTCGGGGAAGTCGAGGAGGACGGCGGTCGCGAAGCGCTCGGCGTCGTCGCGGCCGATGTGCGCGCAGTAGCGCAGATGCCGCACCATCCGGGTCTCCAGCCGCTCGGCCACGACCTCCGCTCCGGGCTCGTGGTACGCCGCCTCACGGAATGTGCCGAGCAGTACGGACGCCGCCTCCACCGCCGTGATCCCCTTGCCCTGGACATCGCCGATGACGACGCGCGTGCCGTGCGGGCTCGGCTGGATGTCGTAGAAGTCGCCGCCGACGCGGGCCTGGCTGTCGGCGGCGAGGTACACCTCGGCGTGGTCGAGGCCGCCGACGTCCGGGGGCAGCCGGCGCAGCAGGATACGGCGGGTGGTCTCGACGACGGCCCGCATGTGCAGCATCCGCTCCTGCCCCCGCAGCCGTACCGTGCAGGCCAGCACGGACAGCAGCCCGCCCAGGGCGACGAGGAT
Organism: Streptomyces capitiformicae; assembly: GCF_002214185.1. Lineage (NCBI taxonomy): Bacteria > Bacillati > Actinomycetota > Actinomycetes > Kitasatosporales > Streptomycetaceae > Streptomyces > Streptomyces capitiformicae. The sequence goes on from NZ_CP022161.1 coordinate 8,583,743, forward strand.
GAAGTCGGGCAGTCCGGTGCGGGAGTCGTCGCCGAGGACGTACAGGAACATCGCGAGCCCGGCGAACACCCCCGTCGTCCACACCTGGCAGACGGCCGCGGCGATGCCCGGCACGAGCACCAGCCACGAGATGACCCGGAAGTCGCCGCCGGTCGCCCAGTCGAGCAGCGGTACGGCGCAGAGCACCACCAGCGGCGGAAGCCAGGCGATGCTGCGCCCGCGGACCCGCAGCAGCTGCTGCCGCTCGACGAGCTCGACGAGGTCCGGCTCCCGGCGCACACGCGGCATCGGCATCGGCAACCGCATCCGCGTCCGCATCCGCGTCCGCATCCGCATCCGCATGGGCCACAGCGAAACACGGCGGTACGGGCCTCGCATCCCGACTTGCCAGGGGTGCCTCTCAGGTGTGCCCTGGTATCGGGGCGGAGGGAAGAGAGGAGTGCTCCCATGGCTCAACCGGCACCCACACCGGGCAGGCGGCCGGGCACACCCGTACCGAGGACGTCGGGCGTACCGGGCGTACCGGCGTCGAGGACCCCGAGCACGCCGGACATCTTCGCCGAGCGCACCCACACCGTCACGCGCTGGGTCCTGCCCATGCTCCTCGGCCTCGTCTACGGCTACTGGGCGGCGGCCAACAACCGCAGCGGCGGCCCCATCACCGGCTGGAACCTCCTCTTCGGCTTCGCGACGGCGATCGTCTTCGCGGCGCTCTACCTCGCCGTACAAGCTGTCGCACCCCGCCTGCGCCGCGAGCAGCACGCCCTGCTCTGGGCCGCCTTCGCGGGCTGCGCCTTCGGGTTCCTGTACCAGCAGGCGGGCCACACCGTGGTGCGCTCCACGATCATGGCGCTCGGTATCGCGGCGGCGGTCTTCGCGGTGGCCTTCTACCGGTACTACACGCACGAGGACGCGGCGGGGCGCCGGGCGGGGTGAGCCCTAGTAGGGCTCGTTGCGAAAGTCCCGTCGTCCGCCCGGAGGGCGGGCCGAGCGGCGTCATGGGGGTCCCCCCGCTCGAGCGAAGCCGAGAGTGGGGGAGCGTGCTCTCGGCGTGCCGGGCGGAAGGCCCTGTAGATGGACTGGATGTACGTGGGCTTTCGCCCGGTGCGGCGGTGGGGGCCCCTCCCGCTCATGGGGGCCCCTCCCGCTCATGGGGCCCCTCCCGCTCGAGCGAAGCCGAGAGTCGGGGAGAAGCCGAGAGTGGGGGAGAAGCCGAGAGTGGGGGAGCGTGCCAGGCGTCGGGCGGCAGGCGGGACTTTCGCAACACGCCCCAGGGGTGTGGGGGAAGCCCCTGGGCGTCGCGTCGACGGCGGGCCGCCCCGTTCGGCTTGTCCTGTGGGGCCATTCGCAGGCATGCGGGGCGTGAGCGCTCGCGTGGGGGCGGCCGGGGGACTTGCCTGAAGGGGTGTACCCACGCGCTCGCGGCACTCTGTCGGCCGTGCTGACCCTGCTCGCCTGCCTGCTGGCGCCGGTGGGCGCGCTGGCCGCGTGGGCGACGTACGAGATCGCGGACCGGGGCCGGTACGAGCGGGTCGTGGCGCCGCTGGCGGCCGACCCGGACGTACGGGAGGCGCTCGCGGACGCGGTCGCCGCCGGGATTCTGCGCGAGGTGCGGGTGGGGCCGCCGCTGCGGGAGCCCCTCCGGGACTTCACGCACGACGCGGCGCGCTCCTTCACACAGACGAAGGCGTTCCGTACGGCGTGGCACGCGGCGAACCGGGCGGCGCACGACGCGGTGCTGCGGGCGGTGCGGGGCGGAGGCTCCGGAGCCGGTGGCGGTGGCGGTGGCGGCGAGCCGCGTCCGGTGACGCTCGACCTCGCACCGGTCGGCGAGCGGGTCAAGCGTCAGCTCGTCCGCGACCACGTGCCGTTCGCCCATCGCATCCCGGTCGCGCACACCGAGGTCGAAGTGCTGTCGGCCGTGGAACTCAGCCAACTTCGGAAGGGGTATCACGTGCTCGAAGTCGCCGCGTTCTGGCTCCCGGTCGGTGCGCTCGTACTGGCCGCCGGGGGCATCCTCATCGCCACCCGCCGCCGCCGAGCCGTCTGCGCGGCCGGCCTCGGCACGGCCCTGGGCGGCGCCCTCCTCGGCCTGTCCGTAGCCCTGGGCCGCCACCTCACCCTCACGGACCTTCCCCCCGACGTCTCCCCCGCGGCGGCGACCGCCGTCTACGACACCCTCACCACCACCCTCCGCACAGTGACCTGGGCCCTACTGACCCTCGGCCTGACCGTCGCGGCAACGGCTTGGCTCACGGGCCGCTCCGAGCGACATCGCCAAGCACCCGCAACGCCCCCGCCAACTCCGACAGAGAAACCGACGCAAGCCCAAGCCTGACGCAGCTGGCCGCGGGGGTTGCCCCACCTTGCGTTTCTGTGGGCAACCGTGCCGCTGGGGCGATGGGGGTCCCCCCGTTCATGGGGGCCGCCGGGCCACTGCCCAGCCCCGGCCTCCGCCCGGTCCCCACCACCGGCACGCTGAACTCCACCCCCGACGTCACCGCCACCCCCCGCGCAGCCGCCGCCGCGCAGAACGTGTCGGCCCGCCAAGGCTCCGGAAGCTCCCACCACGCGTAGTAGCCCCGCGCATCCCCCCGTACGACGAACCCGGCGAGATGCTCGGCGACCAGCCGCTGCCGAGCCGCCGCATCGTCCCGCTTCGCCACGACCAACCGCCCGACCGTCCCGTCCCCGATCCACCGCACCCCGGCCTCCAGGGCGAACCTCCCCGCGGTCCACCCCCCGGAACGCAACGCGGCCGCCGCCCCCTCAGCCCGCCCCTCCGGCACCACCAGGAACCCGACCGTCAGCCCCGGCGCCACCCGCTTGGACAGCCCGTCCACGACGTACACCCGCTCCGGCGCGTACGCGGCCAACGGCAACTCACCGGCATCCCCCAGAAAGGACCAGATCCGATCCTCGATCACCGGCAGACCCAACTCCCGTACCAGGGTTGCCAGTTCGCCCCGCCGCCCCGCCCCCATCGTCACCGACGTCGGATTGTGCAACGTCGGCTGCACATACACCGCCGACAACGGCGCCGCCCGATGCGCCGCGGCAACCGCCTCCGTCCGCATCCCCTCCCCATCGGTCGCGATCGGCACGAGCGTCACCCCCAACCGCCCGGCGATCTCCTTGACCAGCGGATACGTGAGGGACTCCACGCCGACCCGCCCACCTGGCCGTACGAGGTGGGCCAGAGCCCCCGCGATGGCCTGGCGGGCGTTCCCGGCGAAGAGGAACCGCTCCGGGACCGGCTCCCACCCGGGCACGGCGAGCAACCCGGCCGCCGCCTCCCGCGCGGCCGCCGTACCGGCCGCCGGCGCCGTACGCAACGCCTCCCCCAGCACATCCGCCCGCAGCAACGGCGCGAGCCCGGCCGCCAACAGCTCCGACTGACCCGGCACGGAAGGGTAGTTGAGCTCAAGGTTCACCGGCGCCGACGAGACCGGCTCCGCCAACGCCCGCCCCGCCGACACCGGCGGCGCCGCCCGTACGAACGTCCCGCGCCCGACCTCCCCCACGACCAGCCCGCGCCGCACCAACTCCCCGTACACCCGCCCGGCCGTCGACCCGGCGATCCCGCGCCGCCGCGCGAACACCCGCTGCGGCGGCAACCGGTCCCCGGGCTTCAACCGCCCGGCGGCGATATCGCCCGCGATGCGATCAGCGATCAGCCGGTAGTCAGCCCCACTCACGCCCCGGCTCCCTCCCCCTCGACATTGCACCGAGGGCAAAGATCTTATTGCGCCGAGGAGTTGAGGAACCCTAGGGTCGAACACATGGCACCCTTCCTCGCATACGAGGACAAAGGAGACGTCACTTCGCACACGTCCCCCTTGGTCCTCATCCATGGCCACCCCTTCGACCGCACGATGTGGCACCCCCAGATCACCGAGTTCGCCACCTCCCGCCGTGTCATAGCCCCCGACCTGCGCGGCTACGGCGCCTCCCCGGTCATCCCCGGCATCACCCCGCTCTCCTCCTTCGCCGAGGACATCGCGGCGCTCCTGGACGACCTCGGCGTAGACGACTTCGTCCTCGCGGGGCTGTCCATGGGCGGCCAGATCGCGATGGAGTGCTACCGACAGTTCCCGCACCGGATCCGAGGTCTCGTCCTCGCGGACACCTTCCCGGCCGCCGAGACGACGGAGGGCAAGCGAACCCGAAACGCGATGGCGGACCGCCTCCTACAGGAGGGAATGACCGGCTACGCGGACGAGGTCCTGCACAAGATGGTCGCCCCGTACGCGGACGCCGAAGTCGCGGCGCACGTGCACCGGATGATGACCGCCACCGCCCCCGAGGGCGCGGCAGCGGCCCTGCGCGGCCGAGCGGAACGCCCCGACTACCGCGGCCTCCTCACGACAGTCACCGTCCCGGCCCTGGTCGTCGTGGGCGCGGACGACGAGTACACCCCCGTCGCGGACGCCGAGGCCATGCACGCGGCCCTCCCCGACTCCACCCTCCGGATCGTCGAAGGCGCGGCCCACCTGCCGAACCTGGAACGCCCGAAAGACTTCAACAAGGTCCTGGCGGACTACCTGACAAAGATCGACTCACGTCACTGACGTCACCCGTTCGGCCCACACCACATGCGCCCCTCCTCGCATGGCGCGACCCTGCGGATGAGTTGTCCATCCGTTCGAGAACGTTCGAGGAGGCCCTCATGTCCCAGTTCCAGCACAGCACCACCCCGCGCGAGACCCCCCGGTCCGACCAGACCATCTCGACGCCGACCCCGTCGTACGCGAGGCACTCCGGTTCGGCCTGGGCCCTCGGCGGCACCGTCTTCGCCGGCGTCCTCATGATGGTCGGCGGCATCATGGGCATCCTCAACGGCATCGCGGGGATAGCCACGGACGACGTGTACACGTCCATCGGCAGCTACGTCTTCGAGTTCAGTCTCACCACCTGGGGCTGGATCCACCTCGTCATGGGCGTCGTCGTCACCGTCACCGGCTGGGGCATCCTCCAGGGCAAGGACTGGGCCCGCGGCCTGGGCATGGCCTTCGCGTCCCTCTTCGCCATCGAGTACTTCATGTTCCTCCCCTACGCCCCCGTCTGGTCCGTCATCGCGATCGCCGTAGCCGTCTTCGTGATGTGGTCCCTGGCCACGTCCCACGACCGCGACCGCGACACCACGACGTAGACAGCCGACCGGGGCGCCCCCTCCGCCAGTTGTCGTCCGTCCGACTTTGCTCGGTCATGCCTCGTCGAAGCACAGGCAGAAGGGGTGTCCGGCGGGGTCGAACAGCACCCGGACGTTCTCCTGTGGCTGGAACTCCGCCACAGTGGCGCCCAAGGCGACTGCCTCGGCAACCGCCGCGTCCAGATCGCCGACCTGGAAGTCGAAGTGCATCATCGGGCGCTGCTCCCCGTCGACCGGAGGCCACACCGGAGCCCGATAGCCGTCCGCCTGCTGAAACACGAAGAACGGTCCCTGCGGAGAGGCGGCGACGACGGCCGTCCCCGGCTCCTCGTGCCCGATGTGCCAACCGAGGAGTTCGGCGTAGAACTTCGCCAAGCCGCCGGGGTCGGGCGCTTCGATCGTCGTTCCCCACCACATGCCACCGCTTCGAGATCTCATCCCGGCAGCCTGCCTCACGCTCATGTTCCTGTCGCGGGCCCGTCGAGGGTCACGTGACATCGACGCGGTCGGCCTTGGCGAAACCCGAAGGCACAGGACGATTGGCGGATCTGTCCCAGCGACACGCCGCAAACGGGCCGGGCCACTGAGACAGAACCGCCAATTGGAGCGGGGTCGCAACCGAGCTCGCAGTCGGCAGCATCCGCGCCGCCCTCACGGAAGAAGGGCCACAACCGCAACCGTCTTTCCTGGTCAGGAGCCGTTTCACTTGGCGGTGGTTCAGGGGTCGTTGGGTTGTCGGCTACCCGTTGACAATCGACGTTCCCCGTGATTCCCCGCGCCGGCGGACACGGGTGGTCACGCGATCCCAGCGGCATGGCACTTGTCGCTTTTTCGGTGGTGGGTGCTGGAGGCCACAGGAGATCATGAGCTTATGACTCCTGGATTACATCGCATAGCCGGCATAACAAGCGTGCTGGTCGGCATCGCCGTCGCGGCATGGCTGGTCTTCGGCTCTCCCCATGACTGGGAGGGCGGCATGAGGTGGCTACGTCACGGCTTGGCACTGGCGTCCCTGGCAGTGATCAGCTGCGGCGCACGGCTGATGTTTCCTGACAAGCAGGAAAGCACGTCCGACATGGTGTCCCGCTAGGTCCGCGAAGCGAGCGAGGAGGAGGTACGGAAGTGCAAGCCGACCGGGCAGGCACCCTACTCCGCGGCACTTCAGCGTCTTGTGGATGCCCGTCAGACGGTCACCGAGGTGCTGGCTGAGCCGGCGTCCGCGGTTGCGGAGCCGGTGGGGAACGCGGTGGCGGGGCCGGTGGGGAACGCGGTGGCGGGGCCGGTGGGGAACGCGGTGGCGGGGCCGGTGGGGAACGCGGTGGCGGGGCCGGTGGGGAACGCGGTGGCGGGGTCGGTGGTGCCGCGACGGGGCGAGGGTTTGACTGCGTCGCTCCTGCCCCCGACTACCAGCGGATCATGTCCGTGCTGGAGTCGGATGCGGGCCGGGAGGGCATGCGCCGCCAGCAGCTGGCCGGCCGTGACCGTGGCCGTGGGGCTTCAGGCGGTCCCTGCGAAGGTCGAGGGGACCGGTACCGAGAACTGGTCGCAGGACAGTAGTTGCCGGAGTCACTCTCCGATAACATACCAACCAGACGGTACGTCTGGGGGGAGTGCCCACACGCCGTCGTGTGCTCGATGACCAGCAACGTTTCATCCGCCACAGGATGGAGAGCCCCTCATGACGCAGAACACGGACCGCGACAGCCTGGCCCTCGCACGCCAGACCTGGAGAACTCTCGAGCCCTACCACGGGGCTGTCTACTTCTCGCCCGAAGCCGCAGGCCAGTACGCCGAGTTGGGCGTGGACGCCAGGACAGGGTACTTCGCGTCCCGCTCTGCCGCGCTCGGCGCCGCTCCGGCGGATCTGGTCATCGCCACGTTCTACAATTTCAATCCCCAACTGGTGCGCCGAGCCATACCCGCGGCATGGGAAGCCGCCACGCCCGAGCGGTTCGCCGCCGCCCGGCTCACCGGGATCGATACCACGCTCCGCCGCATCCTCGGCGCGGACGTCTCCTCGCCGGCGCTGGCCCGCGCGGCGGAATTGGCCCGTACCGCGGCTGAAGTGACCGTGCGCCATCCACAAGGCCGCCCTCTCTTCGCCGCGCACGCCGCACTGCCGTGGCCGAGCGCACCCCACCTCGTGCTCTGGCACGCGCAGACTCTGCTGCGGGAGTTCCGTGGCGACGGTCACGTGGCGGCACTACTGACTGCCGGACTGAGCGGGCTCGAGTCTCTCGTCACGCACGCCGCCACAGGCGACATCGACGCAGGGGTGCTGCGCGACTCGCGGGCATGGACGCCGGAGCAGTGGGAACAGGCCGTGCAGAACCTGCGTGAGCGTGGATGGCTCGGCGACGGACCCCATTTGGCTTTGACCGAGGACGGTACGCGGCGCAGGGCGGAGATCGAGCACACCACCGACAGGCTGGCCGCCCTCCCTTACATCACGCTCGGTCCTGCCGCCTGCGCCGAACTTCGTTCGCTGGTGAGGCCGTTCAGCCTTGCGGTCGCCAAGGAGCTCCTGCCGTGGGCAGTCGACCGCCTCAGCGAAGAGAGTGCATGAGAGAAGAGAGGGAGGCCGGGAATTCTCGACGGCAGGTCCCTCTCGACGACCCGCGAAGCAGCCGAGGTGCTCGTGGCACTGCCCCGGCGCACATCGCCTGGCCTGTGAAGTTGAGGCGCCTCGACCGACACAGGCTTCTCACCTGACTGATGGTCGAGTCCGGCGTTGAGCGTCTCTCCGAGGGAGTCCATACACAGCCCGACTTGGCGGGAAGCGTCACGTAGAAGGTGTCCGTGGTGTGCGCCGGCAAGGGGGACGCGGAGATCGTCTTCACCCCCACCGCCGCGGGTTCGAACACCGCCGCGGGTTCGAAGAAGCCGGTTCCCTGCGACGGGGCCGTCGTCTTCCAACGCTTCGCAGCCAAGGACTCTCTCGAACTCGACGTTGAAGGGAAGCCTGGCGCAACAGGCATGGTTGCCTGGCGCATCAACGAGGTCTGACTTGAAAGCTGATCTGTCGTCAGGTCGAATGTGCGGCGGCCGTTGTTCAGCGTGCCGTGCCAGCGGTTCCCGCTGAGGCTCACGGCGAGCGTGAGCCTCAGCGGGAACTCGGCCATGGAGTGCGCTACGCGAGCGCTTGGGCGCTGCGGGTGTCGGTCTCGCGGTGCGGGTTGCCTTCCGCCGGAGTCACGCGCCAGAACGTCTCAGCTCCGGCCTTGAACTGCCGGTGCCGGGGGTTCAAGCCGGTGTGCTTGAGCACCCAGACTTCTACGGGCAGGCGTTCGCCGTCCGACGCGGGTGACTCCGAGCCGCAGGTCAGGCACACGGCCGAGTAGATGCCCTGTGGAGTGCCCTCGTCGGTCTCCGGGGTCAGAGTCCACTCGGCGGCCTTGATGATCCAGCGAGTCACAGCCGCCTCCTGCTGCGGCGGTTCGCCTCGGCCACCCTCGCGCTCAGTGCGTGCGCGGCCTCGACGACGTCGGCTGCGGGGACCGCGTCGCGGCAGTCCGGCGCGGACGGGGGCGCCGGCTGCCCGTCGAGGGCACGGCACAGCGCCGCGTGCAGGTGCTCGGCGTCGGCCAGGGAGAGCACCAGTTCGGCGTCCGTCGCGTGTTCGCCGTTCCTGGACAGCCGCAAGGGAAGGGTCAGTTGGCCCGCCTCGGTGCGGTGCACAGGGCGTCCCGGAGTCCGTTCGATGGTCCAGGTCATGACGTGCCTCCGATCCGCGCGAGGCGGTACGCGCCCCAAAGCTCCCGTCCGTCCGTACAGCCGTCCTGCGCCTTGCGCATACCCTTGCAGTGGCTGCACTTGCGGGTGTGCTCGAACCACAGGCGGTAGGCGCGCAGCATGGGGATCTCGGTCTGCCGCACAGCCGCCCCGACTCGTCCGCCACTCATTGGCCCGCCTCCACGAACTCGCCTACATACAGAGCATGTTGAAGATTTCCGGGCGGGGTGACCCAGCCGCGTACCGGTGGGCCGTCGAGGACGCCGAAGGCAAGATCGACGAGCTGTGCAAACTCACGGGCCACCCCGTACGCCACTCCTACAAGCTTCCCTCACAGCCTGACGTGCTGCCTCCGCCGGACGCCATCCTTGTCGCACCCGCCACCTTCAACACCTTGAACAAGTGGGCGGCAGGCACCGCGGACACTCTCGCCCTCGGCCTGATCACCGAGGCCATCGGGCTCGGCCTGCCGATCGTTGCTCTGCCCAGTTTCAACACCGCGCAGGCCAAACACCCCGCACTCGAACGGAGCATCGCAACCCTGCGTGCGGCAGGTGTGACTGTGCTGCTCGGCGAGGGCGGATACGTACCGCGCCCGCCTGGACAGGGCCAGCTTGACGAATACCCCTGGAACCGCGCCATATCCGCACTCGCGGCGGCCTGACCCAAACCCGAGTGTCAGGCCCCTCTGCTCCAGGGCGCCGTGGGCGAAGCCCGACCGCACGTAACGATTGGCGGATCTGTCTCAGCGACACGCGGCAAGCGGGGCAGGTCGCTGAGACGGAGCCGCCAATTGGTGCCTGCCGTCTGAATTCGCCGGCAGCGTCCCCCAAGAGAACACCGAGGACACACCGAGGACGCCGACACCTGCAACGGCAGCCGGGGGAACCGTCCCGAGCCCGCGCGCCGTGTATCGCCACGCCCCGGAAGGCGGGTGATCACTGCTCGTGCTGGACGAAACCGAGCTGGGCCTGCATCCGTTCGCCCTCACTGTCCTGGCGGAGTTGTTCCGTTCGGCTCCACGCGCAGCCAGGTTCTCGGCGCCACCCAGTCCGTACCCTGCTCGACCAGTTCGAGCTCGGCGAGCTCTTCGTCACCGATCGTGTGGACGGCTCGACGCAGCTCCATCGCCCGGAGCGGATGTCCTCAAGGCTCCACCGCCCCCAAGCTGTGTACACATGGGACACTCGGTACCTTCGGTTCATGACGCGGATGCCCATAGAGTCCATCCGTGACGTGCGTGCCCATCTGGCCGAGGTGGTCGAGCGGGCCGACCGGTACGACGTGCCCACGGTCATTACCCGGCGGGGCAAGGAAGTGGCCGCCGTCGTGTCGATCGAGGTGCTGCGCAGGTACCAGGAGTGGGAAGAGCGCGAGATCAACCGGATCATCGACGAACGGATGGCCAGTCCGGCGGCCGGTGTCCCGATCGAGGACGTCATGAGGGAGACACTGGCGCGCAGTGAGTGAGTACCGCACCGTCGTCTTCCGGCCCGAGGCCCAGGCCGAGCTCCGCAAGATTCCCCGCGACGTGGCGCTCCGCATCCTTGCCAGGCTGACCGAGCTGGAGACCGACCCGCTCGGCTTCAACACCACCGCACTCGTCTCCCAGCCGGACCGGCGTCGGCTGCGCGTCGGCGACTACCGCGTGGTTTACACGATCGACAACGGCGAACTCGTGGTGTGGGTCGTCCACGTCGGACACCGTTCCACCGTCTACGACACCTGATGTCAACGGCCGCACATCCTGCCGGTCCAGGCTGTCCCGAAGAGAGGCCCGTAGAGGTGAGGGGCCTCAGCGCCTCATGCCCGAGGCAGGCTCGTGTGCGTCCTCGAGCAGGAAGGTCTCGTCCTCCCCGAAGTCCGGGGCCTGGAAGGGGTTCGTCGCCGGAGGCGGCGATGCTGCGGTGGAACGGCGGGGCTGCCCTTCCGCAGCGGAGAACAGCGATGTCGAGTCGATGAGGGGGCCCTCTTTCGTTACAGGTCGTTACAGGTCGTTGTAGGGCCTGGCGTGCCCTGACCGGGCACAGCGGTCCTACAGCTTGGTCATCTTGGCGTACGGGCTCACGATCCGCATTTGCGCCGAGCCGAAATCGACGAGCGCCGCGATTCCGTCCTCGATGCCGATCACCCGGCCGAGGCCGTACATGTCGTGTGTCACCTGGTCGCCCACAGCGAAGTGCTTGGGAACCGGTGCGACCGGGGCCTTGAAGGGGCTCGTGGGCAAATGACGCTTCGGTGCAGCAGGCTTAGTCATTGCGCCCAGTATGCGCCCACGTGCATCCCTTTTGCTGTGGCCGTGCACACAGACGTGAGCACCACGACACCAACTCGTGACCATTCGTGACCGGTTGTGACCCCGCCCCCGGCGCAACCTTCGCCCCACCCGCCCCGTCATTAGAAGGAAGTGAAGTACCGAACAGCCCCGAGGTGAGCGGAGAGGCCCGGCCCGTGGAGAGTACGACCATCGAGCGGCCGGTGCCGGAGTCGGCGGCGCGGCGGAGGAGGCACGGCGGCAAGAAGGGGTTCGCCGTTCTGTTCCTGCTCGGCGTGACCGTGGTCGTCGGCTGTCGGGTCGCCGACATCGACGGGTTCACCCCGGTCACCCAGCTGCTGGCGTTCCTGCCGTGGCTGCTCGCCCCCACCGGACTCGCCCTGCTCCTGTCCGCCCTGGCCCGCTCCTGGACCGGGCTGACCTGGGGTGTCGTGCTGCTGGGGGCGCTCGCCTGGTACATCGAGCCGTACGGGAAGGCGGCCCAGCCGGACGGCACGCCGCTCGCCCGGGTGCGGGTGATGACGTCCAACGTGCAGTTCGGCCAGGGCACCGACGCGCTCATCAGGGCCGTGGACCGCGACCGCCCCGACATCGTGTTCGTCGAGGAGTGCCAGGCCACCTGCATGGCCGACCTCCGCGACACCTTCGGCGACCTCAGCGGCGAGAATCCGGCGTATCCGTATCGCCAGGCCGTCGAGGGTTACGGGTCCGACGGCTCCGTCATCCTCAGCCGCTTCCCCCTCAAGGCCGCTGATCCGATCCCCGCCACCATGGGCATGCCCGGCGCCGTCGCCGACGTCGAGGGCAACCCCGTACGGCTGCGACTGGCGCACCCCATGCCGCCCCTGCCGGGGGAGCTCGGCACCTGGCGGCGGGAGCTGGGCGCGCTGCGCGCGGACGCGGCGGCGGACACCCGCACCCCGACGATCATCGCCGGGGACTTCAACGCCACCCAGGACCACGCGGCCTTCCGCGCCCTCCTCGACACCGGCCTCAGCGACGCCGCCCGGCTGCTCGGGGAGGACCGCACCCCGACCTGGCCCGCCCGCACGACCCCGACGATCGGCGCCCAGATCGATCACGTCCTCGTCTCGGCCAAGGACTTCTCCGCCCGCAAGGTCCGCTTCCAGGAACTCTCCGGCACCGACCACCACGCGGTCACCGTCGACCTCACCCTCCACCAGCGGAAATGACGCCACCTGGTCCGTCGCGATAATGGCCCCATGGCCCGCCCCTTCCCCATCGGCCTCACTCCACCCGACTGGCTGGTGCGGAACCTCCGACCGCAGCAGGCACCCGTCAACCGGCCCGCCGTCGTGCGCGCCGCGATCGCGCTGACCCTGCCGCTCGCCCTCGGTATCGCCCTCGACCGGCCCGCGTACGGCGCCCTCGCCTCCATGGGTGCCCTCTCCGGAGTCATCAGCGACACGGCGGACGCGTATCGCATGCGGCTGCTCGGCATCGCGATCCCGCAGATGTTCGCCGCCGTCGGCATCACCCTCGGCTCGCTCGTCTTCGGGCACGGCTGGGTCACCGTCGCCGCGCTCACCGGGCTCGCGCTGGTCTCCGGGATGATCTCGACGATCGGCGCCGTGGCCTCCGTATCCGGGCTGCTGCTGCTCCTCAACTCCGTCGTGGGCGCGGGCCTGCCCCTGCCGGGCGCCTGGTGGCTGGCCCCGCTGCTGATGACCGGCGGTGGTCTCCTCGTCCTCGTCCAGGCCCTCCTCGCCTGGCCGCTCAGGGCGGGCGTACCGGAACGGGCCTCCGTCGCGGAGACGTACCTCAAGGTCGCCGACCTGTTCGCGGTCACCGCCGACACCGCGGAGGCCTACGACGAGGCCCGGCACGCCGTCACCCAGTCCCTCAACCAGTCCTACGACCTCGTCCTCGGCCGCCGCGCCCGCCACCACGGCCGCAGCCCCGAACTCGTCCGGCTCCTCGCCCAGCTGAACGCGATCACCCCGCTCGTGGAGGCCGCCCCCGCCGTACGTCTCTCCGCCCGGCCGCTGCCCACCGAGATCCCGACCGCCGTACGCCATCTCGCGGAGTCGATCGAGACCGGATACTCGGGGCCGCTGGGGCTGCGGCTGCCCGAGCCCGGCAGCGGGATCGGGCGAGCGGTCGACCAGGCGCTGCGGCACGCCGCCGACGTCGTCACCGAGAAGTCCCCGGATGCCCTTGGGGGTGCCTACACCGTCGACCGCCGCGGCCGCTACGCCCCGCTGCGCGTACGCGCCGCCCGCGCCGCCCGTGACGTCGCCCTCTCCGCCGCCTCCTGGCGCTACGGCCTGCGCCTCGCCCTCTGCATCGGCCTCGCCCAGGCGCTCGTGTCGCTGATCGCCGTGCCGCGCTCGTACTGGGTCGCGCTGACCATCACCTTCGTACTGAAGCCGGACTTCGGTTCCGTCTTCTCCCGGGCGCTGCTGCGGGCCCTCGGCACGGTCGTGGGGCTGGTGGTGGCGGCCGGGATCCTCGCGGAGGTGCCGCGCGGGTGGTGGGACGTACCGGTGATGCTGCTCCTCGCACCGCTCATTCCTGTGTTCACCCCGCGCGGCTACGGCTATCAGACCGCCGCCATCACCCCGGTGATCCTCCTCCTCTCCGACGTCCTCAACCACGAGGGCACCGACCTGCTGCTGCCCCGCCTCGTCGACTCCCTCATGGGCTGCGCGATCGCACTCGTCGCCGGGTATCTGCTGTGGCCGGAGAGCTGGCACGCCCGTGTCGGCGACCGGCTGGCCGACGCGGTCGCCGACACGGCCGCGTACGTGGAGCGCGCCTTCAAGCAAGGCAGGGAGGGTTCGGCGGATCACGCCGACCGCGCCCGGATGCGGCGCCGGCTCTACCGGGATCTCTCCGCGATCCGTACGGAGTTCCAGCGGGCACTGACCGAGCCGCCGCCCACCGGGAGCCGGGCAGCCGCCTGGTGGCCGCTGGTGGTGGCGGTCGAGCGGATCGTGGACGCGACGACCGCCGCGCGGGTCCGGGTCAAACAGGGCGCCGAGCCGCCGTCCACCGCCGAGGTGGACCAAGTGACGCTTCACCTGCGGGAGTTGGCACAGGGGCTGCGGGAGACGGACGTCCTCTACGAGGTGAGGTCCGATCTGAGCGGGCCGCAGGAGAGTGTGCTGGAGCCGCTGCGGCAGGAGGTGGCGGCGGCTCGGGCGATCACGTCACCGCACTGACAGCACTCATATCAACGTATCCCGGGTCAAACTGCTATCAACACATCCCGGTCAACTCGCCGCAGGCGCCGAATCGTTACGTCGTCCCCGTGCGAGTGACGGAAGGCGAGCCCACGGCCGGGCAGGGGCAATGATCCCTATGTCCGCCCTATTCACCTTCTTTCTGACAAGGGGATGTTCGCCATGCGGCGTACCGCAACCGTCCTGCTCGGAACCCTCGCCCTCGCCGGTGTCATGGCGCCGGCCGCCACCGCGGCGGTGCCGGACCCGACCGTCGCCGTCACCTGTCTCGCCGAGACGCCGACCGCCGCGACGGAGCTCGCGGCCGACCCGGCAGCCCTCGCCGACCCCGCCGCCCTGCTGGACCCGGCCGGCGCCCCCGGCGTGAGCTGCCTGGCTCCCTGAGCTTCGCGAAGCGACTGTGGGCCGCCTTCCCGATCGGGAAGGCGGCCCACAGCCATGCATCAGGGGACGATCAGGGCGTGCGGGCACGCCCGACATAACTGCCCCAGATCAGACGCCGATGTCGCAGCCGTCCGTGCGCCACACCGAGACGACCGCCGGGCGGACGTACGTGCCCGGGCCGTCGGGCCAGGTGCTCTTCGGGTTCTCGACGGTGGCGCCGTCGATCTCGCCCGGGTGCTGCACCGCGACCAGGACCCGGCGGTCCGTGATGATCGGGCCGCAGGTCTCGGCACCGCTCGGCACGGTCAGGAACTGCTTCAGCTCACCGCGCCGCTCGCCACGCGTGGCGACACCGAAGAGGCCGTCGTGCGAGCCGAGCTGGTTGCCGTCGGTGGAGATCCACAGGTTGCCGTACGGGTCGAAGGCGACGTTGTCCGGGCAGGAGATCGGGCTGACGCTGTCCTTCGGGAAGCCCGCGAAGTAGGTCGCCGGGTCGTTCGGGTCGCCCGCGACGAGGAAGAGCAGCCAGGCGAACTTCGTGCTCTCCGGCCGGTTCCAGCGCTCGGTGAGCTCCAGGACCTGGCCGTGCTTGTTGAGGTTGCGCGGGTTGGCCTCGTCGGCAGGCGCGAAGCCCGTCTTGCCCCGGTTGGAGTTGTTGGTGAGGGCGACGTAGACCTTGCCGGTCACCGGGTTGGGCTCAACGTCCTCGGGGCGGTCCATCTTCGTGGCGCCGACCTTGTCACCGGCGAGCCGCGTGAAGACGAAGACCTCGTCGGCCGTCATGCCCTCGACGTGCGAGACAGCGCCCTTGGCGGTCGCGGTGGCCAGCGGGATCCACTCGCCGCTGCCGTCGAACTCGCCGTCGCTGGGCAGCTTGCCCGTGCCGTCGATCTCGATCGCCGGGGAGTCGCCGGTGAGCTTGGCGACGTAGAGGGTGCCCTCGTCGAGGAGGGACATGTTGTGCTCGCGGACGGCACGGGAGGTGCCGTGCTTCATCCGCTTGCTGCTGACGAACTTGTAGAAGTAGTCGAAGCGCTCGTCGTCACCGGAGTAGACGACGGGACGGCCGTCGTGGGTGAGGCGGACGGTCGCGCCCTCGTGCTTGAAGCGGCCGATGGCGGTGTGCTTGCGGGGCGTCGAGGTCGGGTCGTACGGGTCGAGCTCGACGATGTAGCCGAAGCGGTGCACCTCGTTCGGCTCCTGGGCGACGTCGAACCGCTTGTCGAAACGCTCCCACTTGCGCTCGGTGGCGCCGGTGCCGATGCCGTACCGCTTGTCGGTCGCCCGGCTGCTGTTGGCGAAGTACTGGTTGAAGTTCTCCTCGCCGTGGAGGGTCGTGCCCCACGGGGTGGTGCCGCCGGCGCAGTTGTTGAGGGTGCCGTAGACCTTGGTGCCGGTCGGGTCGGCAGAGGTCTTGAGGAGGTCCGAGCCGGCGGCGGGGCCGGTCAGCTTGAACTCGGTGGTGGCGGTGACACGCCGGTTGAGGTGGTGGCGGGGCACGGCGGTGAGCTTGCCGGTGCGCCGGTCCTCCTCGACCACGACGGCGGAGAGACCGTGGGCGGCCCACGCGACCTCGACCTGGTCACGGGTGGGGTTGGCGGCGTCGTAGCCGCGGAACATGAGCACCTCGTCGGTGTACTCGTGGTTGGCGACGAGGAGCTTGCGGCAGCGCTCACCGGGGAGCGGGAGCAGGGCGAGGAAGTCGCAGTTGTACCCGAACTGGCCCGCCTGCGCCTTGGCGGTCTGGTTCTCCGGGTCGAAGGCGGGGGCGCCGCGCAGGATGGGCTCGCCCCAGCGGATGACAACGTTCTGCTGGTAGCCGTCCGGGACGGTCACGGCGTCGGTGGTGTTCGGCGCGACGGCGGTGAACCGGAGGCCGCGGGCGCCCTTGGGCTTGGTGGACGCCGTCGTGGTGGTGGCCTCGGTGGCAGCGGCGGCGGGCATGGCCGTGCCGAGCGTCGTCGCTGTACCGGCCGCGGTGGCCACGGAGACGACGGCCGCGGCTCTCATCACCGAGCGGCGGCTGAGCGCGCTCGCGATGACATCACCCACGTATTCGTTGGTGCTGGTGTTCGGGACCTCGTGGAAGCAGGCGTCACCACAGCGGAACCGACAGGTCATGGCGGAACGGCCGCCGGAATGCGAGCCGATCATGGGCAGCAGCTTGCGCACAGCGCGCTCCTTGCTCGTCTGTTTATGTGCCTTTTTGATGTGAGCGCGACGCTAGGGGCGCGCGCGTTCGAGAACAAGGCTGCAGGGTGAACAAGGAGTGAACCTGCGGCTGTTGAGGCGGTGTTGACAGCGCCGTGTGGCAGGGATAGTGAAACCACCCGCCCCACCCCAAGATCGCCACAGTCGGCCGCTAACCTTACGTGTCCGTCCTGGCCAGGGATTGACGGGCTTCAACTCACGCGAAGGGTTGCGCACATGGGCATTCTCTCTCTCCTGCGGAACGCGTTCGGCCGCACACGCAAGGGGCGGGACTCGGTTCCTTCGCAGGAGGCTTCCCTGCCGGGTTCCCTGCCGGAGGCGGAGCGGGGTTCCCTTCCGGAGGCCGAGCCGAGGGTTCCGGCCCCGGCGACCGAGCCCCAGCCGGCGACCGAGCCCCAGCCGGCGGCCGCGGAGACGGTCGCGGAGACGGCCGCCTCACTGTCCACCGAGCCCAAGCCGACCTCGTCCGTCGCCGACGACCTCGTCTCCGCGGCCTTCGACAACGTGACGGTGCCCAAGGCGCGGGGTCAGGAGGCCGAGGCCGAGCCGGCGGCTGTGGCGCCGGTGGCCGAGCCCGAGCCTGTGAAGGCGGAGGCAGCGGCGAGCGCCGAGGCAGAGACGAAGACCGAGACCACGACGGCCGAAGCGGAGCCGGTCGTCGAGCCCGAGCCCGAGGCGGCGGCCGCCGCGCCGGTGACCGAGCCGGAGCCTGTGGCGGCGGAGCCCGATCCCTCGACAAGGTCATCAAGACCATGAAGGACACCGGCGCCGACATGAGCGTGAAGTACAAGGAAACCGCCCGCGGCGGGCTGGCGGTGAACATCATCGAGTGTTAGAGGAATCGGCCCTGACCAGCGCGTTCGCTGCTTTCAGCGCTGTCGGGGCCTTCCCTGTCCACGCGGCGGAAAGTCCCCGGAATTTCCGTGGGACAGGCTCGAAAGTCCCCGAAAAATCCCCGAGGCACGTCGGTGTACGCGTTGGCTGTGACTGTGTGGCGCTGAAGGGGAAGGAGTTGCGGGACAGGCGGTGGCCGCGCAGGCATGCGCTCATGCGCCCCTTATGCGCGGCTGTTCAGTCTGTTGGTCATTGCTTTTCCTGGATGCGTGTCGAAACCTTCATATGCCGCGTCCCGGGCTTTACGCGGGGCCCGCTCCTGTCCGCCTATGAGCGTGTGAGATGACGTATCAGGCGCTGGGTGTCCACCACCGGAACGTGGCGGGGGCGGTATGACCGCGGCTGTTGCCGGGCTGCCGGACGCAGATGCTCTGCGCAAGCAGGTCACGAACGTGCTCGACGGCTTTTTGGAGCGCAAGGCCGGTGCCGCTGCAAAGTTGAGGATGCCCGCCGAGGTGGCCGAGTGTCTGCGTGATTTCCTGGCCGTCGGCGGAAAGCGGCTCAGGCCCGTGCTGTGTGTGACCGGCTGGCAGGCCGCCGGCGGCACTGGCATCCCTGAGACGGTGATCAAGGCTGCGGCGTCACTGGAGATGTTCCACACCTTCTGTCTCGTCCATGACGACATCATGGACGACAGCGGTAGCCGCCGCGGTGCACCCACCGTCCACTGCCGTCTCGCGCGGCGTCATGGGCACGGACGCAGTGCGTCGGCCGCCGAGCGTGTGGGGACCAGCGGCGCGATCCTCGTCGGTGATCTGGCTCTGGCCTGGTCGGATGAACTCCTGCATACGGCCGGCCTCACCCCTCGTCAACTCGACGCGGTGCTGCCGCTGATCGACGACATGCGCAGTGAGGTGATGTACGGCCAGTACCTGGACGTCACCGCCGCCGGCCGACTCACCGCGGACGTGGAGCAGGCGCTGCACATCGTCCGGTACAAGACCGCCAAGTACACCGTGGAGCGCCCCCTGCACATCGGCGCAGCCCTCGCCGGTGCCCCGCTCGCGATGCACGAGGCGCTGAGCGCCTACGCTCTGCCCGTCGGCGAGGCCTTCCAACTGCGCGATGACCTCCTCGGCGTCTTCGGCGCCCCCGAGATGACCGGCAAAGCGTCGTTGGACGATCTGCGCGAGGGTAAGCACACC
Source organism: Streptomyces capitiformicae (assembly GCF_002214185.1). Lineage (NCBI taxonomy): Bacteria > Bacillati > Actinomycetota > Actinomycetes > Kitasatosporales > Streptomycetaceae > Streptomyces > Streptomyces capitiformicae. The sequence goes on from NZ_CP022161.1 coordinate 8,602,742, forward strand.
GTCCTGGTGGCTCTCGCGCTTCAGCGTGCCGATGCCCGCCAACAACGCGTCCTGCGCACCCTGCTCGGCACTCCCCGTCTCGACGCGGCGGGAGCCGACCGTATCCGTGAACTGCTCACCGCCACCGGCGCCCGGGACGCGGTGGAGGACCTGATCGACGCGCGCCGTGCTCAGGCCTTGCGCGTGCTGGAGACCGCGCCCTTTCCACCCCGTGCCGTCGCCCACCTGCGGCAGCTCACCGAAGCCGCCACGGCGAGGACCTCATGAAACCGGCTTCTGCCGCCTGGGCCTTGGGTCACGGGGCCAACGCTCACACCGTCTGTGCGCCGGCCCAGGCCTTTCACACCGTCTGTATCGCGGCCTGTCGAAAACGCATGTGGAACACGGCTACGGCGCCACCGCACTCACCGTCAGACTCCCCGCCCTAGGGCCTGTGTCGAAAGTGGCGCCTGCCGCCCGACGCCTGGCACGCTCCCCCACTCTCGGCTTCTCCCTCACTCTCGGCTTCGCTCGAGCGAGGGACCCCCATGACGCCGCTCGGCCCGCCCTCCGGGCGGACGACGCCACTTTCGACACAGGCCCTGACGCACGGCCGCACCTTGCACCGATTCCGCGCCGGTTGTCTCAGCCGGATCAGCCACCCGGGAGCCAATGTGAAGAACCCCAGTCCGATCCCCACGGCCGCCGGGCGGCAGCCGTTGCTGGGCCACCTCTTGCCACTGCTCCGCGACCCCCTGAGGTTCCTGGCTCGTCTGCCCGAACGTGGAGACCTTGTACGGGTCCGTCTGGGCCCGCTGCAGGCGCTCGTGGTCTGCGACCCGGGCCTGACCAGTCACGTCCTGCGCGACGAACGGACCTTCGACAAGGGCGGACCGCTCTCCGACCGGCTCCGGGAGGTCACGGGCAACGGGCTGGCCACCTGTCCGCACGCTGAACACCGCCGTCAGCGGCGTCTGATCCAGCCGGCCTTCCACCCCGCCCGGTTCCCCGGCTACGCCCAGGCCATCACCGCCCGGGCCGCTGAGACAACCGAATCCTGGCAGGACGGCCAGGTCCTCGACGTGGTCGCCGAAATGCAGGGGCTCACCGCCAGGATCACGGTCGACACCCTGTTCTCCACCACAACGTCGCCCGACCTGCTCACCCAGACCCTCGGCGACGTCAACGCCATTCTCAACGCCATGCCCGTGCGGATGATGACACCGCCTCCGCTGGACCGGCTGCCCACCCGCAGCAACCGCCGCTACCATCGAGCGCAGGCCCGCCTGACCCGCACCCTGTTCCGCCTCGTCACCGAACGCCGGGCCACTGGCACCGACCACGGTGATCTGCTGTCGATGCTGCTGACGGCCCGCGATACCGACTCCGGCCCCGCTGAAGAGATGCTGAGCGATGCCGAGATCATCGATCAGGTCGTCACGTTCTTTCTTGGCGGGGCGGATACCTCCGCAGCCGCCCTGGCATGGGCGCTGCACCTGCTGGGACAGCATCCCGAGATCGAGGCACGGCTGCACGCCGAGGCGGACGCCGTCCTTGGGGGGCGTCCGGCCACTCACGCCGACCTGCCCCGCCTGGAGCTGGCCGGCCGCATTCTCACCGAGACCCTGCGCCTGTGGCCTCCCGGCTGGGTCGTCACCCGTACCTGCACGACCGACACCCAGCTGGGCCCACACGCGGTCTCTGCCGGGACATCCATCGTCTACAGCCCCTACCTCCTCCACCGGCGAGCCGACCTGTTTCCCGACCCCGACCGCTTCGACCCCGACCGATGGACACCCGAAAACCCCCATCCTCCCCGGCGTGAGGCGTTCATCCCCTTCGGGGTCGGAGCCCGCAAGTGCATCGGGGACCGCTTCAGCACCACGATGACCGTGCTTGCCCTGGCCACCATCGCCGCCCGCTGGCAACTGCGACACCTGCCCGGTGCGCGCGTGCGCCCCGCCCGTGGCATCGCACTGAACCCCAGCGGGCTGCGGATGCACGCCATCTCCCGGAGCGCAACCGGCACCGCAGTATTGCCAAACGGCAAGCAGGAGGAATCATGACAGATGGTGCGTTGCCCCATCAGGATGACTTGTCCCCTTCGGTATACGACGTCGCCGCTGTGTCCCTCGTCGACGGCCCGCAGCAGTCCGCGTGCGTGCAATGGCTCACCGAAAACCGCACAACCCGCACCACTTGGGGCGTTCCTCCCCAGATCAACTGGTACGACAGCTACCTGTCGACCTACGCCGCCGCCCTCGCCCTGTACAACGCGGGCCGGCGTTCCCTGGCCGAGCCCGCTCTGTCGGCGCTGGCCGCGCTGGTTCCCCGGGCTCCTACCGGTGTTCTGGAGACCCTGACCTTCGGCGGCCTGGTGGATGCGCTGGACCGCTTCTGCGCCTACCGCGGCTGGCCGGTACCCCGGCACCCCGGGCCCGTGCACGCCGTCATCGACCGTGAACGCGGCAAGTGGAGCCGGATGCGCGCCTGGGACCGCTTCCTCGACCCGGACCAGTCCATCGCCGGCTACTGCGCGGAACGCGTCTACGGCGACGAGGACATCGACACCGACGCCTTCCTGGAAGCCTTTCAGGCTCCCAACGGATCCGTCGCCAACGCACCTGCCGCCTCAGCTCTTTTCCTCCTGGAAGTGGAACGCCGTGGCAAAAGTGCGGCATCCGAGCGTGCCGACAGGCTCCGTCACTACCTGCGTACCCGTCCCATCCCGGCCGGCTACCTGGACTGGGTCCCCCACTTCACCACCGCGTGGACCATCATGTTCGAGCACGCGCCGGGAAGCGTCCCCGACATCGAGCAGGCAGCGATGGACGCGCTCTGCGAAGATCTGAACCACCCGTCCGGCCTGCTCTGCACGGTCAGCACCCTGGACGGAGGAGTCACCATTCCCGGTGACACCGACAGCACCGCCTGCGCCATGCTGGCCGCACGGATCATGGGCCGGCAGGTTCCCGACTCCACCCTCCTCGACAGCCTTTACGCGCCGTCCCAGGGGTGCTACCGCACCTTCCTGTTCGAACACGACGCATCGATCACCACCAACATGCACGTGGCGGCCGTGCTCGCCCTCGACGCGCGCCACGACCGCCTGACGCAGGTCCTGCGCTGGCTCATCCACGCGGTCAACGAAGGCCGAACACTGTGCAAATGGCACCTGTCCCCGATCTACGCACACGGAGAACTTGCCCGGATCACGGCGGGGATCGACCACCCCCTGGCGCCCCTCCTCTGCACGCAGGCGGCCAGGAGTCTGCTGGCTGCACAGAACCCGGACGGCGGATGGGGGCTGCACGGCTCCACAACCGAGGAGACCGCCTACGCCGTGCACGGTCTGGCAGCCGCAGCTCAAAGCCACGGCCACGCATACGCCCTCCAGGCCACCGACGCTCTCGGCATCGCTCACGCCTACCTCATCACCCACCAGCCCCAGGAGACCCCACTATGGCTCGGTAAGACGTTGTACTGCCTGCGCCCCCTCGTGCCCGTACTTCACCGCACAGCCCTCGCGCGCACCGAGCAAGTGGCCGGCGTCGGTCACCACGCTCAAGGCGCCCGCTGACCGGCCGGAACTGACATGCTCGGACATCAGGTCCGTCACGGCGCCGTCGGGCCTTTGGTGTCCTCTTGAGCGGCCCCGAAGAGATCGTCGAAAGTGTGCCGGTCCGCTGCGACGTCGGTCCCAGGGCGGTAACGCCCGCAGTTCATGTGCCAGTCATGGGATCCGCGGACCAGTGTGCGCAGGTGTGTGAGGCACTGCTCAGCAACGAGTTCGACGTCACTGGGAAGTTGCAGTGACTGGACGAGACCAGGAAGTTCCTGGCCGGCTTCGAGGAAGTCTCGGAGCCTGTCAGCGATCATGGTGTGGACGTGCTCCACTGCCCGCTGGGGGGCGAGGTCCTGCTGGGTCTGGACGGCGAGTGCAAGGTTGCTCGTCTCTCCGAAGGCTGCCTCCTTGGTGTAGCTGACAAGGTCGTTGGTCCACATGATGGTGTCGGCCGCGCTCCTCAGCAGGGTCTGATACGTGGTGCTGCAGTACACGGTGTCAGGGAGCCATACATGGTGGATGTGGTGCTGAAGGTCATGTGCGAAGGAGACCCAGCCGATTCTGCCGCGCAGTTCGAGGCAGGTGGCGACGTCCATCGGCATCTGAGTGGCCCGGTGGATTGAGGCTTGCAGCTGGCAGCGGAATGTGTCGGACATGTGCTCATAGAAACGTCGGCGCCATTGAGACGGGCTGTCACGTCCGGTGCGCTGCCACAGGTCTGTCAATGCCGTAGCGGCGGGTGTCGACCGGGCCTGAATGTCAGTGTCGTGGAGGAGTATGGCGCGGAATTCGTCCAGCACCGAGGCCAGGAGATCGGGCCGCAGGCCCACGGTGGCTTCGTCGATCTGGTCTTCGAACACGGCTGCCCAGGTCATCCAGTCAGTGAACAGCCGCAATGCGGGCCAGTCGTCGACGGTGGGAGCGTAGTAGGAAACCATGAGATCGACGCGGTACCTCCTGAGACGTTCCGCGGCCCCTTCGGTGGTTACCAGACCGAAGCGGCGGGCCCACTCCAGTGTGGCGGAATACAGATGGCCCGCCAGGGGATTCTCCCGCGAGGGGGCGAAGGGGATGTCGATCCTCGGAATGGTGACCTCAGTGGTCATCTGGCCTCCTTGCCCGTGGTCAAGCGCGACGCAAGACGCCCGGCACCGCCGGCACACCAGGCACGGGCCGGGATCCGGGCCACTGCCAGAGCCCGGGCCGCCTCCGCACAGCCAGCAGAGCTGACATCACCGCGCCACACCAGAGCCCACGCCGGGGCGCACTGGCGCACATTCGGGGGAATACCACCCCCACCAACCACCCCAGCCCGACAAGCTTCCGCGGTCGACTCGTCCTGCCCCGCGAGCCGAAGGCGCGGGGGGACCGCCTCAATGAGGTGGTGAGCGGGTCACACGCCCTCGGGAGCCGCTCAGCCTTTCTCCGGAGAACCTCCGCCCATGAGCGCCGTGGCGAGTTGGGCTCGGCGGCGGATGCCCAGCTTGCGGTAGGTGCTGGTCAGGTGGGTCTCCACGGTGCGGCGGGCGAGGTGGAGTTGTTGGGCTATCTCGGTGTTCGTGCGGCTCTGGGCGGCGAGTTCGGCGATGCGGCGTTCGCCGGCGGTGAGCGCGGAGGGGCCGGTGAGGGCCGTGGTGGTGCGGCGGGCGCCGCCGTCGCGCAGGGCGGCCTCCGCGATCACGCGGATCCGTGACGCGCCCAGCCGTTCGGCGCGTTCCGCCGCCTCCCGCAGGGCCTCACGGGCCCGCGCCCGCTCACCGGCCGCGGCGAGGCCGCGCCCCTGGGCGACGAGAGCCGGGATCAACTCCGTGTCGACGGACCCCCCGCCCGCCTTGGACGCCGAGGTACCGTCCGGCACTCCAACCGCCGCTGCCCTCACCGGAGTTCCGCCCGGCGTCCCCACCACCCCCTGCCGCAGAAGTCGTACCGCCCGGTCCGCCAAGTCGAGGCCGCGGCGGCCGGCCGTGGCGGTGGCGAGGGTGCTGAGGGCTCGGCCGAGGACGCGGGGGGTGTTCCAGACCGTGGCCAGGCAGAGTTCCTTTTCGGCGAGGGCGAGGGCCTCATGGGGGCGGCCCAGGGCGAGGTGGCACTCGGCGGAGGCGGTTCGCCACGGGGTGACGACGGGGCTCACCACGTCTCGGGCCGACTGGCGGCGGCCGCACTCCAGGAAGTCGTCGAGCGCGGCCGCCGGATCGCCGGTGGCGGCGCGCAGGACACCTCGGGCGTACAGGAAGCGGTTCAGCTCCCAGGTCTCGTGGGCGCGTTGGACGTCGAAGCCGTCCGCGAGACGGGTGGCCTCCTCGGTGCGGCCGGTCTCGACCAGCGCGACGACGGCCTGGGCCAGGGCGTTGGCCGACTCCGGCCGGCCCCCGTCGGGCCACCGGACCGCGGGGTCGGCGAGCACGTCCTCGTAGGCGCCGCGGGCGGCGGCGATGTCGATCCGTGTGTTCACCAGCGCGAGGTGCATGGGGTGCAGCAGGGAGACCCGCTGGCCGGCCAGGCCGCGCTGGACGAGCCGTTCGGCCTCGTCGAGCTGGTCGGCCCACTGGGCGACCGCGGCGGCCGTGCCCAGCAGGAAGGCCTCCGCGAGCGGGTCGGCCGGCTGGGCGAGCAGGGCGCGGATGCGGCTCATCGCAAACGCGGCCGAGGTGAGGCCCGCCGTCGACTCGTAGCGCACCAGCAGTGCCTGGCCGGCCGTGCCGACGAGTTGCGGTGACCGTTCGGCGGTCTCGCGGAGCCAGCGGTACACCTCCTGCCGTACGCCCTGGTCGTGGTCGGACAGCAGCGCGGAGGCGGTCTGTACGGTGCGGACCAGGTCCGGGTGGTCGGTGAGGTGTTCGTCGCGCAGACCGCGCAGGACGTCGACGGCGGCGCGGGCCTCGCCCCGCCGGGCCAGGGCCGTACCGAGGGCCACCGCCGCGTGCACGCGTTCCCGGGGTGGGCCGGGCAGCCGCATCGCCTCGGCGAGTCGGGGGATTCCGGCGGTCGAGCACACGGTGGCGTATTCCAGGGAGCCCAGTTCGGTGAGGACCACGGTTCGGCGCGCGGTCGGCATCGGTTCGTCGAGCGCGCGGCGCAGACAGGCGAGGGCGTCGTCGCTGCGGTCGTCCCGTACGGCCGATTCTGCGGCGTCGAGCAGGACGCTGGTCGCCCATGCCTCGCCGACCGGGCCGCAGCGCAGCAGTTGTCCGGCCACCGCTTCGGCGGGGTCGCCGCGGTGCAGCATCGCCTCGGCGGCCCTGCGGTGCGCGGCCTGCCGCCGGTCGCTCGCCCAGCCGCTCAACACGGCGTCCCGCAGCAGGGGATGGGCGTAGCGGAGCCGCCCTTCGGTGTCGGGGCGGAGCAGGCCAAGGCGGGTCATCGCGGTGAGCCAGCCCGCCACGCGGGCGGGGTCGGCGTCCGCCGTACGGGCGAGCAGCTCCGCGTCGGCGGCCACCGGGTCGTCCTCGGCGAGGGGGTGTTGTGCAAGTCCCGTGCGGTGCCCGCGGTGTTCGGTGCGTGCCCTCGGCGTGCCGGACGAAGGCCCTCGTAGCGGAGCTACTTGGGCCTTCGTCCGGTGCGGCGAGGGTGCGTGCCGGGCGCCGTGGGTGCTGTGCGGAACTTGCACAACACCCCCTAGCGCGGCGAGCGCGCGGGCGGTCTCCGTGGTGGCGGGCCCGGCGCTGTCCAGCCACCAGGACACCGCGGCGGAGTAGCCGCCGGGGTAGAGCGCCGCACAGGTGTCCGGAAGGGAGGTGGCCTGGAGAGCGTCCGGGCCGGCGCCGTGGAGGTCGTCGAGCAGGGCGCGCAGCAGCAGGGGATGGCCGGCGCCCGCTCGTAAGCACGCGTCCACAAACTCCGGCGGGGCGGCGCCGCCCCGGGCCGAACGGACCAGCTCGGCCGCGGAGTCCGCGCTCAGCGGGGCCAGGGTGCGAGTGCGGACGAGGGCAGGCGAGAGGGTGTGCGCGAGGCCGTCCGCCGGGGGGTCGATGTCGTACTGGCTGCGCTCGGTGGCCACCAGGAGCACCGGCAGGCGGTCGATACGGCGGACGGCCTCGACGAGCCAGCGGCGCGAGTCGTCGTCGGCGAAGTGCACGTCGTCCACGGCGAGCAGCAGCGGGGACTCGGCGGCGTAGGAGCTCAAGCGCCGCCACAGCCGCGCGGCCCTGCCCCGGTGCGGCGGGGTGCCCGGCGGGTCCGGCGTCTCACCCCCCAGGTCGAACTCGGGGCCGCACGCGAGGAGTTGGACAACGGTGTCGAACGGCACGGAGGTGTGCTCGGGCGAGCAGCGGGCCCGCAGTACGCGCATGCCGTGTTCCGTGGCGCGGTCGGCGGCGGCCTCCAGGAGCGCGGTGCGACCGGTGCCGGTGGCGCCCCTGAGCAGCACCAGGCGGCCGGAGCCGGTCCGGGCGCGGGCGGCCTCGGCGGCGAGCAGCTCCAGAGGCTCCCAGCGTTCGAGAAGCGGTTCCGGTACGCACATCACGGCCTCCTGTCGTGGACCTGGCGTTTCACGGGTCGTTCTACGCGTCGTGCTGCGCTCCCGTAGACGGGGCATCGCCCCGCGCGGTGCACTGGTCGCGGGCGTTTGGCGTGGAAGTGCCGTGGCCGAACTCGTGGCCGATCTCGTGGTAGGTCTCGTGGTCCTCCACGATTGCGCGAGGCACACGCCGCACAGAAGTGTGGATCGAGCCCATCCGCCACTTCCCGTACGGGAGCGGCGATTTCGCGCCTACGGGAGAAATGGTTGAGCAGCACATTCCGGCCCTCGGACACCGGCAGGGCACGGTCCCCGGAGCCCTCGGAGTCCCAGCGCCGTATCCCGGTGGTGGTCCACACCCCCGACCCGCTCTCCCGGGCCGGGGTGCTCAGCCAGCTGCGTGGGCACCCGGTGATCGACCTGGTCGAGGACGGTGAGGTCAGGCCGGGCACCGTGGCGGTGCTGGTCGGGGAGACGCCGGACGAGGCCCTGCTCGCCACGCTGCGCAGAGTGGTGCGCAGCGAGGGCGCGAGAGCCGTGCTGGTGGTGAGCCTGATCCGGGAGACCGAACTGCTCGACGTCATCGAGTGCGGTGTCGGGGCCATCGTGTGGCGCCAGGAGGCCACCGCGCACCGGCTGTCGCAGGCCGTACTGGCGGCCTCCCGGGGAGACGGCGACCTGCCCGCCGATCTGCTCGGCCGGCTGATCAACCAGGTCGGCACCTTGCAGCGCTCGGTGGCCGGCCGGCCCGGGGCACCGCTGTCCGGTCTGGTGCCGCGTGAGATCGACGTCCTCCGACTCGTCGCCGAGGGGATGGACACCGGTGAGATCGCGAGCAAGCTCTCCTACTCCGAACGCACCGTCAAGAACGTGATGCACGGGCTCACCACCCGACTGCACCTTCGCAACCGGGCACACGCCGTGGCCTATGCCCTCAGGGAAGGCTACATCTGATCGAACGGGCAGCCGAACCAGCACAGTTGGGCACCACACTTTGCCCCCTCGACGTCCCCAGCGCGTCTACAAGGGCGGCGCCCGCGGCGGGCACGATCGGTGGACAGGCACACGACACAGCAGGAGCACGACCGTGATCCACGAGGTGGACGAGGTCCTCAAGGGACTGATCGGCGGTGGCGCCCTGGCCGGTTCCGGCATCGACGTGTCCTTCGAGGCCCCGACCCGCGACTGGGCGGCCCGGCGCAACGCGCCCACCGTCAACACCTACCTGTACGACATCCGCGAGGACGTCTCCCGCCGCCAGCGCGGCCAGCAGCCGGTCCGCGACGAGCGCGACATCGTCGTACGCCGCCGTCAGCCGCCCCGCTGGTTCCGGTTGTCGTACCTGGTCACCGCCTGGACGAAAGCGCCCCAGGACGAACACCGGCTGCTGTCCGCCGTGTTGGCCACCCTGCTGCCGCGCGAGCTGCTGCCCCCCGACGAGCTCCCGGGCGCGCTCGGTTCGTTGGGGCTGTCCGTGCCCGTGTCGGTGGCGGGGCTGCACTCGGAGTCCCGGTCCCTCGCGGAGATCTGGTCCGCGCTGGGCGGCGAGCTCAAGCCGTCCCTCGACCTCGTGGTCACCGCGCCCTTCCCGGCCTTCCCCGAGTACGACGCCGGTCCCCCGGTCACCGAGGGCGCGGCCGTCCGCGTCCGCGGCATCGACGGCTCCCTGGAGGGTTCGCAGGAGCGCGCCCACCGGCCGCACCACCTGGCGTCCGCGCCACGCGCCGGGGAACGGCGGCGGCACCTCGGCCCCGCGCCCGACACCGGAGAGCGGCCGCGGTGACCACCCACGCCTCCCGCACGACGGACTCGCTCCTGCTCGGCCTCGCCCGACTGCGCGACCGCATCGCCGGGACGGTCGCCGACCGCAGCGCCGGTGACCCCACGGCGGACGACCCGCTGCGCGGGCTGTACCTGTCCGAGGAAGCGGTACGGCATCTGCTGGCGCCCGCGACCGCGTCGTACGCGCCTGTCTTCGAGGACACGGAGACGGTCCCGGAAGGGCGGCTGGAGCGGCTCGCGGTGCGGCTCGGGCTGACCGAGCTGGACACCCGGATCCTGCTCATCGCCCTCGCCCCCGACCTGGACCGGTCCTTCGAGCAGCTGTACGGGTACCTCAACGACGACGTCAGCAGACGCCGGGCGACCGTAGGGCTCGCGCTCGATCTGTGCGGGCTGCCCGTGCACCTGGCCGAGGCGCGGGGCCGGTTCCGTCCCTCGGCGCCGCTGACCGCGCTGGGACTGCTGACCGTCGAGGAGCCCGAACGGCCCTTCCTCAGCCGTGCGTTGCGGGTGCCCGACCGGCTCGTGGCCCATCTGCTCGGCGACGACACCCTGGACGCGGCGCTCGCCGGCCATGTCCGCCCGCTGGTGTCGGCCTCGGCCCCCCTGCCGGAGGACGGCGGCTTCACCTCCAGGCTGGCCGCCCGGCTGGCCGGCGCCCCGCTCACCGTGTTCCTGCGCGAACACCGCGACGGCGACGGGCTGGTGCGCGCCTCGGCCGCCCTGCGCGCGGCGGGGATCGAGGCCCTGCACCTCACGCCCCCGGCGGCCGGGGACGAACTCACCGGGCTCCTCCCCGACCTGCTGCGCGAGGCCCGGCTGTGCGACCGCGCGATCGTGGTGTCACCGCTGCCGGAGGCGCCGGGGCCGCTGTTGCGGGCGCTGACGGCGGCCGACGTACGCGTGGTGGTCACCGGGTCCCGGCCGTACGACCCGCAGTGGTGCGACCGCGATCCGCTGGTCCTCGACGTGCCCCGGTCGGCCGCGGGTGCCGTGGACGCCTGGGCGGCCGCGCTCGGTGGCGGGGCGGAGGGGCCCGGGTTCGACCTGGCCGCCACGGTCGCCCCGTACCGGCTCGGCGGTGACCGGATCGAGCGGGCGGCCCGGGTGGCCGGTGACCTCGCGGCGTTCGACGGCACCCCGGTGACCGCCGCCCATCTGCGGCTCGCCGCGCGGCTGCAGTCCGCCTCGGGGCTGGAGCGGCACGCCCGGCGGATCCGGCCCGACGTCGGCTGGGACGACCTCGTGCTGCCCGGCAAACCCCTCGCCCAGCTGCGGGAACTCGCCCTGCGGGCCCGCCATCGCGACCGGGTGCTCGGCGACTGGCGGCTGAGCGCAGGAGGCGGCCGGGGCCGTGGGGTGCTCGGGCTCTTCGCGGGCGAGTCGGGCACCGGCAAGACGCTGTCCGCCGAGGTCGTGGCCGCCGAACTCGGCCTGGACCTCTATGTCGTGCAGCTCTCCTCGGTCGTCGACAAGTACGTGGGCGAGACCGAGAAGAACCTCGAACGGATCTTCACCGAGGCCGATCGCACCGACGCCGTACTGCTCTTCGACGAGGCGGACGCCGTGTTCGGCAAGCGCTCGGAGGTCAGCAGCTCCCACGACAAGTACGCCAACATGGAGAGCGCCTATCTGCTCCAGCGGCTGGAGTCCTTCGACGGCATCGCCGTGCTCACCACCAATCTGCGGGCCAACATCGACGAGGCATTCACCCGGCGGCTGGACCTCGTCGTCGACTTCCCGTTCCCGGACACCGCCCAGCGCCTCGCCCTGTGGCGGCACAGCCTCACCGCGGTGCCGTGCGCGGACGACACCGACCCGGCGGCGGTCGCCCGCGACTTCGAACTGGCCGGGGGTTCCATCCGCAGCGCCGTCGTCACCGCCGCCTACGCCGCCGCGGGCCGCGCCGGACCGGTCACCACGGCCGACCTGCGCGAGGGCGCGGAACGCGAATACCGCAAGGCCGGACGGCTGGTACCGGGCGAAGGGAACTGGTAGCGGCCCCCTCCCCAATGGGTCACTCGACCCGCCATGCGAACACCCACGAACTCACGCCGGCCCGCGGCTCCATCCGCAACACGGTCGTCACCGCCGCCTACGCCGCCGCGGGCCGCGCCGGACCGGTCACCACGGCCGACCTGCGCGAGGGCGCGGAACGCGAATACCGCAAGGCCGGACGGCTGGTACCGGGCGAAGGGAACTGGTAGCGGCCCCCTCCCCAATGGGTCACTCGACCCGCCACTTCTGGTTGGGCGTGCCCGAGCATGTCCACAGCTGGAGCCTCGTTCCGCTCCGGGTGCCGTTGTCCTTGGCGTCGACGCACTTGTCGGCCTGCGGGTTCACCAGGTCGCCCTCGGTGCTGAGCACGAACTGCTGGGCGGGGTTGCCGCTGCACCGGGCCAGCTGGATGACGGCTCCGTCGTCGCGGGAGCCCCACGCGACGTCCATGCACAGCCCGAGGGAGCGCACGGTGCCGTCGCCCCGGAAGTCCCACTTCTGGTTGGCGGAGCCGGCGCAGTCCCAGAGCTGGAGGGGAGTGCCGTCCTTGCCCTCGCCACCCTGGGCGTCCGTGACGTCGATACAGCGGTCCGAGCCCTTGCCGATGATCAGGAACCCCTTGGCGGCGGGCTGCTTGGGCGGGGCCTTGGTGTCCGGTTCCTTGTCCGACCCGGACCCGGAACCCGAGCCCGAACCGGAGTCCGAGCCCGAACCGGGGTCCTCGGGCTGTTCACCCTCCTGCTCGGGGGCCTGAGGCGTGTCCGAGGGCAGCGGCGCCGCCGAAACGCTCGGCGCCGGGGCCATCGCGGACGGACTGGCGCTCGGCAGGACCCTCGTACCGGCTTCCCGGATCTCGGTCGCGGCACTGGTGACCTTCGGCTGGTACGCGAGCCACAGCGTCACGAAGGTGACGGCCAGCACCACGGCCACCCCCAGGAAGGTGGCGAGCCAGCCCGGCAGGAACCCCCGCTGGACATAGGTGCCGTCCACGGACTGCGGCTCGACCCCCGCCCGTTGGACGGCGAGCGCGTACGGCCGCTCCTCCTTGGACCCGAACCAGATGATCTGCCGCGGTCTCAGCGTCGTCCTCACGAACGCCGCCCGCCCCGGCTCGATCTGCACGTTGCTCGGATGGATGTCGTACGACAGTTGGTCGCCGTGGTCGCTTCCGCTGACGGCAGCGGTGAGTTTGGTGTTGCCGAGGTTGTCGATGGCCAGTTTCGGCCGCCCCCGGAAGCGGCCCTTCACCGTCGGCGGGACGAGTTCCGCCCGTACCTCGGTGAAGGGCGTGATGGTGAGGTTCCCCTCGGGAACGGTCGTCGCCTCCGGGTGCTCGGTGGGCGTGATCCGCACGGCGTACGGGTTCGGCCCGGCCGTCGCGTCCGGGGTGCGGGGCGGCGCGAAGGTCAGCTCCACCGTCCCCGTCGTCCCCGGATACAGCCGCAGCGACTGCGGCTCCACGGTGGTCCAGGGCGCGATGTCGCCGACCGGCTCGAAGCGGTACTCGTCGACGACGTCACCGGTGTTGCGTAACCGCAGCCGTACAGTCGTGCTGCCGCCGGGATCCACGGTGGCCGACGCGGGTTCGAGGGAAGTCCAAAGGCTCACTGTTCGACGCTACGGGGGCGGGGGGAGCCGGTCAGGAGTCGTCGGGGCAGGCCCGGTTGCCCCGGAGGGCAACCGGGACCGCCCCGGAGGGTCCGGGTCAGACAGTGAACTTGACGGCCTCCAGCCAGATTCCGTTGTCGAGGGTGCCGGCGAAGATGTAGTGCTCTCCTTCATTGGGCTTGTCGCAGGCGGTGTTCTGCCAGTCCCTGTTGTGCTGGTGAACCGACTGGCAGACCGCCTTGTTGCCGTTGTCGACGTTGATGGTGAAGCCCAGCATGTCCGGGGCGCTCTGCTTGGCGGTGCCGATGTAGTTGTCGTTGCCGTCGGTCGCGCTGGTCCACGGCACGTCGTTGTAGGTGCCCTGGCCGTTGGTCGAGTCGGGGTCGTGGACGAAGGCGACGCCGGCCGTTCCGTTGACGCCGTACACCGCGATGTTGAGGGCCTTGATCGCCCTGTTCTGGCCCACCGTGCCGGCCATGTCCCCGTCGCACTCGGGGGACGTCCACCCCTTGCCCGTCAGATAGGCCCGGTAGCAGATGTGCCTGCCGCCCGGGTCCGACGCGGCCAACTGCTGGACGGCGGTCGCGGCCGTGGGCGCCTTCTTCTTCTCCTGCTGCTCGGAACCACCGCCGGACCCGCCGCCGCTGCCACCGCCGCTCCCGCTGTCGCTCTCCGGCTCCGACGTCTGCGGAGGTGCCGAGGCGACGGGCGGCGCGGAGGTCGCGGGCGGCGCGGGGGGCGCCGCCGGTGCCGAGGGACTGGGCGGCAGCGTACTGACGCCGGCCTCCTCGATCGCCGTCGCGGTGCTGCGGACCTGCGGCTTGTAGGCGAGCCACAGTGTCAGGAAGGTGATCGCCAGCGCCAGGAAGACCCCGAGGAAGGTGGCGAGCCAGCCGGGCAGGAAGCTCCGCTGCACATAGGTGCCCTCGACGTCGAGCGGCGTCACCCCCGACCGCTTCACGGCGAAGGTGTACGGCCGCTCCTCCTTGGACCCGAACCAGATGATCTGCCGCGGCTTCAGCGTGGCCTTCACGAACGCGGCACGACCGGGCTCGATCTGGATGTTGCTCGGATGGATGTCGTACGACAACTGGTCGCCGTTGTCGCTGCCGCTGACCGACGCGGTGACCTTGGTGTTGCCGAGGTTGTCCACGGCCAGCTTCGGCCGCCCCCGGAAACGCCCCTTCACCGTCGGCGGCACGAGCTCCGCCCGCACCTCCGTGAACGGCGTGATCGTCAGATTCCCCTCGGGAACGGTCGTCGCCTCCGGGTGCTCGGTCGGCGTGATCCGTATCGCGTACGCGTTCGGCCCGGCCGTCGCGTCCGACGTGCGCGGCGGCGCGAACGTCAGCTCCACCGTCCCCGTCGTCCCCGGATACAGCCGCAGCGACTGCGGCTCCACGGTGGTCCAGGGCGCGATGTCACCGACGGGCTCGAAGCGGTACTCGTCGACGACGTCACCGGTGTTGCGAAGGCGCAGTCTCACGGTCGTACTGCTCCCCGGGTCCACGGTCGCGGAGGCGGGTTCGAGGGAAGTCCAAAGGCTCACATCGGGACGCTACCGGCAGAGCGGAAGCCCGGTCAGGAGGCGAAGGTGCAGGGCCGCACTGCCCGAAAGGACATCGGGCGGACCGGGCGGATGTGGCTCGCCCGGTCCACCGCGGGTGTCACGTCACTTCGCGCGACTCCACATCAGGGCCGCGTCCTGGGACCAGCCGGCCCGGGTCATGTCCAGGCCGACCGCCGTACCGTGGCTGGTGCAGGCGGCCTTGAGCGGATCGATGAAGTCCGTCTGCAGAGCCGCGGTCGGGATCGTGCCGGGGGTGGCGCCCCGATGGGTGTTGACGAAGTCGTACGCCTTCTGCAGCTCCGCCGAGCGCGGGGTGGTGGCGCCCCCGCTGTAGTTGAGGTCGGGGCCGCTGTTCCCCGGGTCGTCGGTGCGCTCCTCCGGCCGGGGACCGATGACATAGTTCGCGGGCACGTTGGCCAGAGCCTTGCTCAGGGAGTCCGCGGTGACCCCGGTCACGGGGAACGACGCCGTCGGTGCGAGGGGGCGCAGTTCGTCGGCGACATGCTGCTGCTGAGCGGGCGTGAGCAGGCTGCTCAGGAGTTTGAGATCCGACTTGGGCACGATGTGGTGCAACGTGTCCACGATGGCGACGCCGGGATTGCTCGTCTTGTAGTTCTTCAGTTCCGCCTTCGTGTCACCGTTCTTCCAGTCGGGCTTCTTCTTCACACGCTGCACCGCGGTGCCACCGTGGTCCGCGCTCCGGCCGACGGGACTCCCGTGCGCGCCCGCGCCGTGCCGCTCGGCGGCCGACGTCTCCGGCACGGCCCGTTGCACAGGAGCGGACATCACCTGCCGCGCGGTCTCCTCCGCCTCCCGCTCGGCCCAGTCGCCGGGGTCGGAGACCTTGAGCCCGGAGCCGTTGTCGGTGCCGGGCACGGAGCCCTCGCTCTGCTGGAGGACATGCTTCAGCTCATGGGCGAGCGTGGGCTTGTCCCGGCCGTCCCAGACCACGTGGGCCCCGGATGTGTACGCCTTCGCGCCGATGTCCGCCGCGGACCTCTGGGCCACGGCGTCGGTGTGGACGCGTACGCCGCTGAAGTCGACACCGCCGCCGTACCGGGTCTCCATCTCGGTGCGCAGTCCGGTCTCCAGGGGCTGCCCCGGAGAGCGCAGAACCTCGTGCACGGCCGACCGCTGCACGTCCGCCGAGCGCTGCGCCTGCGGGCCGTGGCCGCAGCCCGCGCCGTGCTCGTGCCGCTCCTCCTCGACCGCGCGGGCCACGGCCGCGTTGCCCGCCAGTCGCTGGAGCGCCAGCATCCGCCGCGTGTGGGTGGACATCGCCGTTGCCCGGCGGGTGTTCTGCTGTTGGGCGTTCCGCTCGACCCGCTGGTCCTGTGCGCGCATGATGCTCCCCTCCACGGTTGGCCTCCAAGCCGTACCGCGTCGCCCCGGTCACGGGGAGGTCCTCGGGGGCAACTCCGGGGGCAGAACGGGCGGATCGGGAGGCGAGAGAGCCCGGCGGACTGCCCCTGGGGGCAACGGCGATGCCCTCGATCAGGTACCGGAGGACGTTTCAGGCACGCGCTTCGCGCGTGAGGGTGGGAGGCGACCTGTCTCGTACCCCGAGGAGCGCAGAGCATGCCTTCCTACCTGTCGCCCGGCGTCTACGTCGAGGAGGTGGCCAGCGGCTCGCGCCCCATCGAGGGTGTGGGCACGTCCGTGGCGGCCTTCGTCGGCCTGGCCCCGACCGGTCCGCTGAACGAGCCGACCCTGGTGACCAACTGGTCCCAGTACGTCGCGGCCTTCGGCGAGTTCACCGACGGGTACTACCTCGCGCACTCGGTGTACGGGTTCTTCAACAACGGCGGCAGCGCGGCGTACGTCGTACGGGTCGGCGGCACCGACGAGAGTGGGGCCGCAGGCGGACCGGCCGCCGTGACGGGATCGGCCGCGCCGGCGGCGCTGCCGCCGGGCGAGCCCAAGCAGCTGGGCACCTTCAACGTGACCGCGATCGCGGGCGGTTCGCTGAGCGTCGAGGTCGCCGACCCGGAGGGCGAGGGCCCGGCCGAGCGGTTCAAGCTGATCGTCAAGGACGGCGACAAGGCCGTGGAGACGTTCGACGTGACCGCGAAGAAGGGCGGCCGCAACTACGTCGTCACCCAGGTCAAGGAGCGCTCCAAGCTCATCACCGTCACGGAGGCGACGCCCGCCGCGCAGCTCGCGCGCCCCGACAACCAGACCGTGGCGCTGCCGGCCCCCGCCGCTCCCGCCCCCGTCGCCCCCACCGGGACGAGCGAGGCCCACCCCGGTCCGGCCGAGTACCTCGGCGACTCCGCCGACCGCACCGGCTTCGGCGGCCTGGAGGCCGTGGACGAGATCTCGATGGTCGCCGTGCCCGACCTGATGGCCGCCTACCAGCGCGGCGCGATCGACCTGGAGGCCGTCAAGGCCGTCCAGCTGGGCCTGATCGCGCACTGCGAGCTGATGGGCGACCGGGTCGCCGTCATCGACCCGCCGCCCGGTCTCAACGCCCGCCAGATCCGCGTCTGGCGCCAGGAGACCGCCGGCTACGACTCCAAGTACGCGGCCCTCTACTACCCCTGGATCAAGGTCTTCGACCCGGCCTCCGGCCAGTCCAGGGTGATCCCGCCGAGCGGCCACGTCGCCGGCGTCTGGGCCCGCAACGACTTCGAGCGCGGTGTCCACAAGGCGCCCGCCAACGAGGTCGTACGCGGCGCGGTGGACCTCGAACTCCAGATCACCCGGGGCGAGCAGGACCTCCTCAACCCCATCGGCGTCAACTGCATCCGCGCCTTCCCGGGCCGCGGCATCCGCGTCTGGGGCGCCCGCACCATGTCCTCCGACCCGGCCTGGCGCTACCTCAACATCCGCCGGTACTTCAACTACCTGGAGGAGTCGATCCTCATCGGCACCCAGTGGGTGGTGTTCGAGCCGAACGACCACGCGCTGTGGGCCAGGATCCGGCGCAACGTCTCCGCGTTCCTCGTCAACGAGTGGCGGCAGGGCGCCCTCTTCGGCCAGCGGCCCGAGGAGGCGTACTACGTCAAGTGCGACGAGGAGACCAACCCGCCGGAGTCGGTCGACCTCGGCCGGGTCATCTGCGAGATCGGCATCGCCCCGGTGAAGCCCGCCGAGTTCGTGATCTTCCGGCTGGCCCAGTTCTCCAGCGGCAGCGGGGAGCTGGAGGAGTAGCAGTTCCGCGCCCTCTCAGCCCTCGTACGCCATCGCCACAACCCCTAGAAGGACAGAGAACAGATGAGTCTCGCGCCGGGTGACGCCCTTACCTCACATAATTTCGGCCTCCAGATCGACGGTGTGATGGTCGAGTACCTCGCGGAGGTCAGCGGCCTGACCCTCGAACAGGACGTCATCACGTACCAGCAGAACTCCGCACAGGGCCGGCCCGAGGTCAACCTGCTGCCGGGTGTGCAGAAGAACGGGCAGTGCACGGTGGTCCGCGGCATGACCCAGTCGCCCGCGTTCACGACGTGGATCAACGACTCCATCAACGGTCAGATGGGCTCGGCCCGCAAGAACGCATCCATCATCATGATGGATTATCAGAACAATCCGGTGAAGCGGTACAACATGCGCAACGCCTGGTGCAGCAAGATCGACGCGAGCACCCTCAAGGCCGGCGAGGCCTCCGCGCTCACCGAGACCGTGACCATCGTCTTCGAAGAACTGGTCATCGAGTAATGCGGCGTACGGCTGCTCGGGCGGGCGCGAGTGCGGGCGCGGGCGCGATCATGGGCGTAGCGGGTCCGGGGCCGGAGCAGACGGCCCCCGTCCCTTCCCCCGCCCCGGATCCGGCTCCGGCTCCGGCCGCCGCGCCGATGGCGCAGCAGCGGCTGCGGACGGAGTTCCCGTTCGAGCTGCCGCGCGGCTACGTCGACGAGGCGGGGAACGTCCACCGGGAGGGCGTGATGCGTCTCGCCACCGCCCGGGACGAGTTGATCCCGCTCCGCGACGTCCGCGTCCAGGAGAACCCGGCGTATCTGTCGGTCGTGCTGCTGGGGCGGGTCATCACCCGCCTCGGCAACCTGCCGATGGTCCACGACGGGATCGTGGAGAACATGTTCGCCTCCGACCTCGCGTTCCTGCAGGACTTCTACCGCCAGGTCAACGCCGAGGGTCACACCCGTGCCGCTGTGGAGTGCCCGCACTGCTCCGAGCCCTTCGAGGTCGAACTCGGCGGGAGCCGCCTGGGGGAATCGTGACGTACGCGACCGACCGGCTGCACGAGGAGATCGCGTACGTCGCCTACCACTTCCACTGGAGCCTGGAGGAGATCCTCGACCTCGAACACCACGACCGCCGCCGCTACACCGAACAGATCGCGTCCCTCGTGACCCGGTCCGGGCCGGAGGCCTGACATGGGTTTCTTCAACCGCCTACGCGGCGCCGGCCCGGCCGGACGCCGGGGTGCGGACGACGGGGGTGCCGGGGCCGGTTCGGGCGCCGGAGCCGACTCCAGAGCTGAGGCAGGCTCGGATGCCAGGGCCGGTTCGGGCGCCGGGGTGGGCTCAGGTGCAGGCGGTGGCTCGGGTACGGCTGCCGGGGCCGTGGCGGCTTCCGCTGCCGGAGATTCCCAGGTGAGCGGGGCCCTCTCCGGCGGCCGGGGGGCTTCGGTCGGTGGCTGGGAGGGGCTCGCTCCGATTCAGCGGGCCCTGGACGGGCGGGCCGTTGTCGCGGACGCCGGGTTCAGTGGGCGGTTGGCCACCTGGCAGAACCCGTCCTTCACCGGAACCCTGTCCCACGCCGTGCTGCCGGGAGCGCCGGGCGGGCTGGTCAAGGACGTCCTCACCACGTCGACGACACCCGTCTCCGGCCTCGAACTCCCCGCGCGCACCCTCCCGGTGGCGAGCGACGACTTCGAGACCCCGGCCGCGGGCATGCACGGCGACGCGCTGCCGGTCCAGCGCGCCCCGTACCAGGTCACCGGCTCCCGCCCGACCGGCCCCCGACTGACTCCCGTACCACCGCGCGCCCCTCGTCCGACCCCCCTGACCAGGGCACCTGCCGCACCTGCCGTGCAGCGCCGAACGCTGCCGACGGCGAGTCCGCAGGCTTCCGCGGTCACTGGGGTGTCGGGGCAGGCGGCAGCGGGCGGTACGACGTCCGGCGGCAGGACACCGGGCGGTGCGGCATCAGGCGGTACGACGTCCGGCGGCATGGCACCGGGCGGTGCGGCATCAGGCGGTATGGCATCCAGCAGCACGGCGTCGGGCGGCACAGCGTCCAGCAGCACAGCATCGGGCAGCACAGCATCGGGCAGCACAGCATCCAGCAGCACAGCGTCGGGCAGCACGACGTCCGGCAGCACGGCGTGGGGCGGCACGACGTCCGGCAGCACGGCGTGGGGCGGCACGGCACGAGGGAGTGAGGTGTCCGGCGGTACGGCGTCGAGTGGTGTCGCGCCGGGGCGGACGGCGTCGGCGGGCTCGGCCGATGCCAGGGCGAGTTCGGCCGGCACGAGTCCGTCCAGCGGCGGCTCTGCCGACCCGCGCGGGGCGGCGCCCCGCGCGGGGGCGGCCAGCCGTACCGACGCCTCGGGGAACGGCGCCCCAGTCACGGGGAACAACCCGGTGGGCGCCTCGTCCGCTTCCGGCAGCCCCCGGCCGAGCGGCTCCGGCGGCCTGGCCTCCGGCAGTCGTATGCGCACCGCACCCGGCGGTACGGCGGCCGGCGTGAGCCGCGCGGGGACCGACGTCCAACGGGCGGCGACCGACCGTAGCCGAGCGGCAGCCGGCCCCGCCGGAACCGCGACCGGCCCGGAGAGCGGCCCCCTCGCGCCCAGCCTGGCGGAGACCGACGTCCAACGCGCGACAACACCGGGACCTGATCCTGCGGCGGCCGACCGCGCCGACCCGGCGACGGGGCCAAGCGGCGCGGTCACGGCTCCTGAGAACATCCCTGTCGCCCCCAGCCGGGCAGAGATCAGCGTCCGACGAGCGGCGACGAAAGGACCCGGCCGTACGGCCTCCGCCTCCGCCTCCGCCCGAACAACGGCCGCGCCCAACGGCCCGGTCACGAATCCCGACGGCACCCCCGTCGCCCCCGGCCGAACCGACGTCGGTGTCCAACGAGCGACGACCGGACCCGGCCGTACGGCGACCACCCCCGACGCGACCGCTGTCGGCGCCACCGGAACATCGACCGGTCGACACAGGGCTGAGGACGCCCCCGACAGCGCGCCGATCACCCCGAACAACGCGACAGGCCACGTCCGACCGACGACGGTCGAGCGTGGCCCCACGACGGCTGATGCCGCCGACCCGACGACGGGCCCCGGTTCAACACCGGGTCGCCCTGCGGCGAGGCCGACGAGACCGACCAGCCCGGACAACTCGGCACTCGGCATCCAGCGGGCAACGGCCAACCCCGGCAGCACACCGACCAGCACCACGGGCTCCGGCTCCCGCAGGACGGTGAGTGCCCCCGTTCCTACGGTGACCGGCACCACCGGCACCACCGGCGGAACGGTCGACGTCCAGCGGGCGGCGGCCGGTCCCGGCCGTACGGCAGCCGCGCCCTCCGTAACGCCGGTCGGTCCGTCCGGAACGCCGACCGGCACCGGTGGGCCGGCGGACAGTCACGGCATACCGGCAACCGGTCCAGGCGCGGCGACAGGCGGCCGCGCTACGACGGCACCCAGTGGCGCACCAACCGGCACCGGTGATGCGGTGGTTGGCATCCAACGAGCTACCACGGACCCCAGCAACGCACCGACCCACGCCGTCGGCACAGCCACCAACACCGGCGGAACAGGCAGCGCCAACACCGGCATCGGTAATCCCCCAACCCCCGCCATCCCGACCACGACCGCCGCCGAGAGCTCACCTGTCGCCCGGCCGATTCAGGCTGCCCCCAACACCCCCGTCACCACACCGCCCCTGCCCAGCACAGCCCCCGTGCAGCGAAGCACCTCCCGCAACCCGAGGCGCCTGGGCCTCGGCGCGCCGACCTCGGGAAACGTGCCGCCCACCGGTGCCGCGGCGACACGCCCAACCCCGGCGGCTCCACCCACCGCCTCGCCTCCCTCCACCGAGCCGACCGGCCGGGCGACCACCCCATCGCACCACCCGGCTCCCACGGCTCCCACGGCTCCCACGGCTCCCACGGCTCCCACGGCTCCCACGGCTCCCACGGCTCCCACGGCACAACGCGCCACCACCCCACGTCAGCGCCCCCTTCTCGGCGCCCCCCTCTCCACCCCGCCCCAGGACGCGAAGCCCCTCTCCGGCAAAACCGCTCCCGGCACGTCGAGCCCCGCCGTACTCCCTCCCGTACCGCGAGCGACAACACCGCACCAGGGAACGGCGAAGCCTGCCCCCGGTCCGGCCGCCCTTCAGCCCCCCACAACTCCCGCACCCGCAACCACACCGGCCGTCCCCCTGACACCCCCGACCGTACAGCGAGCCACGCCCTCCCCCTCCGCGCCCGCACCCATCACCAAGGCGGCGGTGCGCCCACTGACCCCGACCCGCGCCCTCACCTCGGCCCTCCCCACCACCACCCGACGTGAGGCACCCCCAGCGGCCGTCCCTCTGCGCCGCCCCTCACCAACGGCCGCCCCGCACGCCGTACAACGCATCGCGGCCGCCAAACCCACGCAACCGCAGAACCCACCCTCGACCCCATCCCCCGTCACAAAAGTCGCCCACCGCCGACTCCCCAACACCCCCAAACCACCACCCACCACCCCCCAGGCACCCCCAGTCACCCCCGCATCCGCATCCGCTCCCACACCCACACCCATCCAGCGAGCCCCGGCACCCCCCCTCCGGCCCGCCCCCACCCCCACGCCCAAAGGCCCCACCCCCACCCCCACCACCCCCACCACGACGACCACGACGACCACGACCACCCCGCCCCCCGACCCGCAGTTCGACCCCCGATCCCTCACCGACTTCCAGCTCGACGAACTGACACACAAGCTCATCGGCCGCGTCACCCGCCTCGTCCGCACCGAACTACGTCTCGACCGCGAACGAATCGGCAAACTCCGCGACCCCCGCCACTGACACCCGGTCCCAGCAGGGGACCACCCCGCACCACCCCCGTCCGCAGAAAGGCCCTCCCCGATGCCCCGCGATCTCGACCCGGGCTCCACCATCTTCTTCACGCTGACGATCGACGGCGAGAGCCTCGGTTACTTCAACGGGTGTGAAGGGCTGTCGTCGACGGTGGAGATCGAGCACCGCCAGGAGGGCGGGAACAACGGGTTCGTCTGGCAGCTCCCGTCGCGTGTGACGTTCTCGAACATCCGGCTGACGAGGCCGCTGACGCCGGACACGGCGAAGGTCGCGGCGTGGATCTCCTCCGTGGCGACGGGCGTGAAGCGGCCGACGGCCCAGATCGCGGCGCTTCGCGCGGACGGCTCGGAGGTGGCGCACTGGGGGCTGATCGACGTGCTGCCGGTGAGCTGGCAGGGGCCGTCCCTGGACCCGGAGAACCCGGGCGTGGCGACGGAGGTCCTGGAGATCACGCACCACGGGTTCACGGACTGAGGAGCGGGGACAGGACATGGCGAAGGGAAGCAGGGGCGGCGCGGGCAAGAGTCTCGTGCGGGCCACGCTGGCCATTCACGAGCCGCCGGTCGGGACGAGCACGACGCCGGGCGGGCTGATGAAGACGTTCAACTTCGAGTTCAATCCGAGCCAGTTGACGCTGAGCCGGCGCGCCCAGTGGAAGACCACGACCAGCGCGGCCGTACGCGACGGCGCGCTGCCGGAGTTCATGGGGCCCGAGCCGCGGGAGATGAACGTCGAGATCTTCCTCGACTCCTCCGACAAGCCGAGCGGCACCACGGTGCTGAAGAAGGTGGAGTCCCTGTTGTCGTGCTGTGAGGTGACGGCCAAGAGCCTCGCCGCGAAGCAGCCGTCGCCGCCCTGGGTGGTGTTCCAGTGGGGGTCGTTCTCGACGGCCCGTTTCACGGCGTACGTCAGCTCCGTGGACGTCACGTACTCGCTGTTCGGGACGACGGGTGTGCCGATCCGGGCCACCTGTCGGATGACGCTGCACGAGATCCCGAGCACGACCAAGGGGCAGAACCCGACGTCGGGCGCGCTCACGGCGCGGAGTGTGCACCGGGTCGTCGCGGGCGACTCGCTGCAGTCGCTGGCGTGGCGGGAGTACGGGAACGCGGCCGCGTGGCGGGCGATCGCGGAGGCCAACGGCATCGACGACCCCACGCGGCTGCCCACCGGCATCGAACTCGTCCTCCCGGCGGCCGAGGAGGTGGGCCACTGATGGTGAAGCCGTCCTTCTCCAACGTCATCCATGTCACCCTCGACGGCGCGAAACTGCCGACCGAGTACGCCGATCTGCTGGTCGGCGGCTGGGTCGATCTCGGGGCCGGGGTGCCGGGCGCGTTCCGGCTCACCTTCCGGGACCCGCACGGGCTGCTGCTCGGCAAACTGAACGTCAGGTTCGGCACCAAGGTCGTCATCGCCCCCGTCGCCGACGGGCAGGGCGTCGGCTCCCCGCTGCTCACCGGCGAGGTCACCGGCATGGAGACCGACTACGACGGCACCGGCACCTTCACCGTCGTGCGGGGCTACGACCCGGGGCACCGGCTGATGCGGGTGCGCAGGGTGGCGGCGTACCGCAATCAGACGGCCGCCGACATCGCCCGCAAGCTGGCCTCGATGAACGGCATCCCGGTCGGACAGGTGCAGTCCACCAAGACGGTCTACGACTTCATCTCCCAGTCCAATGTGACGGACTGGGACTTCCTGGCGCGGCTCGCCGACGAGAACGAGATGGTGATGTCGCTGGACGCCGAGGGGAAGTTCCAGTTCGTCAAGCCGAAGCCGGCGTCCGGCGCGCCCCCGACGAGCACCCCCGGCGAGAAGAGCCCCTTCGTGCTCCAGGCCGGTGTCGACATTCTGCGCTGCCGGGCCGCCGTCACCGCCGCCGACCAGGTGGGCAAGGTCGAGGCGCGCGGCTGGAACGTCACGACGAAGAAGAAGCTCACCGCGACGACCCCGGCGAACGCCAACCCCGGTATCTCCATCGGGACCACCCCGCAGAAGGCGGCGGGCGCGTTCAAGGCCGCCAAGCTGGTCGAGACGGACACCCCGTACGACCTCCAGAGCGAGGTCACACACGCCGCCGGCTCCCTCGCCGACGACATCACCTCCGCCTTCGCCGAGCTGGAGGTGACGGTGCGCGGTAATCCCAAGCTGCGCCCCGGTGTGCCGGTGACGCTCACCGAGGTGGGCGCCCCGTTCGAGGGCAAGTACACCTGCACCTCCGTACGGCACGTCTTCGGCGACGGCAGCCACTACGAGACCTGGGTGAACGTCACCGGCCGGCAGTGGCGCTCCCTGTTCGGGCTGACGTCGGGTGGCGGTACGGCGGCCCCCCGGCTGCCCAGTGTGGCCAACGCCCTCGTCACCGACGTACAGGATCCGCTGAAGCAGGGCCGGGTGAAGCTCCAGTTCCCGTGGCTGGACGACACGTACGTCAGCGACTGGACCCGGACGGTGCAGATGGGAGGCAAGGGCGGCGGCGGCATCTTCCCGCTGGACGTCGGCGACGAGGTGCTCGTCGCCTTCGACCGGGGCGCCCTCGACCATCCGTTCGTCATCGGCGGCCTCTACAACGGCGTCGACAAGCCGACCGTCGTGAAGGACGTGTGGCTGCACGACCCGGTCAAGAAGAAGGCGATCCGGCACACCCTGTCCGACCGGGAGGGCAACCGCGTCGACCTGCTCAGCCAGCAGACCGGACTGCGCAAACAGGGCGTACGGCTCGCCACCGGCAACGACAGGCTGATCATCAACCTGGACCGTACGAAGACCGAGATCACCATCGACAGCAAGGGCGCCGTCAGTATCACCGGCGGCACCTCGGTGTCCGTACAGGCCGGTACGGATCTGACGCTGAGCGCGCGGCGGGCCGTGACCATCAGGAGCGGCGGCCCGCTCAACCTCCAGGGGCAGGGGCTGGTCAGCCTCAGATCGCTCGCCGGCGTCGTCAACGTGAGCGCGATGGGCGCGCTCAACCTCAGCGCGTCGGGCGCGGCCACGCTCAACGCGGCCGGGACCGTGCAGATCAACGCCGTGGGCAATCTGGGCCTCAAGGCCGTCAAGGTCGACATCTTCGGCGGGTTCTTCGTCAACACGGTCAAGTATCCGTTCGGGTGACGGCCGAGAGCCCACCAGCTACTGCCCATCAGCTACTCACGTACTTCAGGAAGGAGGGCGGCCCACGATGGCCGAGCAGTTCGTCGGGTCCGGTTGGGCGTTCCCGCTGCGGATCGGGCCGACCGGGGGCATCGCCCTGGTCAGTGGAGAGCGCGAGATCGAGGAGGCGATCCGGCTGATCCTGGCCACCGCGCCGGGCGAGCGGCCGATGCGCCCCGAGTTCGGCTGCGCCATCCACGATCTGGTGTTCGCGCCGGTCAACGAGGCCACCGCGGGCCGTATCCAGCACGAGGTGTACACGAGCCTCGACCGCTGGGAACCGCGGATCGAGGTGAGCGACGTCGAGGTGACCGCGGGCGCCGATCAGGGCGTCCTCTTCATCGACGTCCGCTACGCGATCCGCGGCACCAACAACCCGCGCAGCCTGGTCTTCCCGTTCTACGTCATCCCGTCCCACGACGATCCGGACTCCCCGGACTCCACGGGTACGGCTTCCGAAAGCGACCGCTGATGGCCCTGCCCTCCCCGAACCTCGACGACCGCCGCTTCCAGCAGTTCGTCGACGACGCCAAGCGCTACATCCAGCAGCGCGCCCCGGAGTGGACCGACCACAACGTCTCCGACCCGGGCGTCACGCTCGTCGAGACGGTCGCGCACATGGCGGACCAGATCGTCTACCGCCTCAACCGGGTCCCCGAGAAGAACCACCTGGCCTTCCTGGACCTGGTCGGCATCACCCTGTTCCCGCCCTCGGCCGCGCGCACGGACGTCACGTTCTGGCTCTCCGCGCCGCAGGAGGAGCCGATCCTGCTCCCCGTCGGCACGGAGGTCGCGACCGTGCGCACGGAGAGCGAGGAGGCGGTCGTCTTCGCCACGGAGCGCGAACTGACCGTCGTCCCCTGCGAGTTGCGGAACCTGGTGGTGCAGCTCAGCGGTGAGCCGGTCAGCGACCGGACCACCGACCTCGCCGAGGGCAAGGACCTGATGTGCTTCGCGGAGGCCCCGCGGCCCGGCGACTGCATGCTGTTCGGTCTGAGCGTGGCCGTACCGCACTGCGCGGTCGCGCTGGAGCTGGACAGCCGGGTCGACGGCGTCGGCGTGGACCCGCGGCAGCCGCCGCTGGTCTGGGAGGCGTGGACCGAGGACGGCTGGACCACGTGCGAGGTCGACCGCGACGGCACCGGTGGCCTCAACCGCCCCGGCGAGGTGATCCTGCACGTCCCCGGCGGCCACACCCTCTCCCGCACCGGCGGCCAGGAGGCCGGCTGGCTCCGCTGCCGGGTCACCGAACCCCTCGCCGGCCAGCCCTTCTACACCACCTCGCCGACCGTCCGCGCCGCCGAGGCCTTCACCATCGGCGGCACCACCGGTGTCGTACACGCCGAGACCGTGTACGACGAGGCGCTCGGCGAGTCCACGGGCCTGCCCGGTCAGCGCCTGCGTCTGGCCCACTTCCCGGTCGTGGGCGACACCCCTCCCGTGCTGCTCCAGACCGCCGAGCACGACGGCTGGGCCGACTGGGAGGTCGTGCCCAATTTCGCCGCGTCCGCCCCGTACGACCGGCACATCACCCTCGACGCCGCCACCGGCGAGATCGCCTTCGGCCCGGCGGTACGGGAACCGGACGGCACCCTGCGCCAGTACGGGGCCGTAGCCCCGAAGGGCGCCGTCATCCGCGCCCGCCGCTACCGCACCGGCGGCGGCCGGGCCGGCAACGTGGCCCGGGGCGCCGTACAGGTCCTGCGCACATCCGTCCCGTACGTCTCCGAGGTCGTCAACCGCGAGGCCGCGCGCGGCGGCGTCGACGCCGAGACCGTGGAGGAGGCGAAGGTCCGGGCACCCATCACCCTGCGGGCCCAGGAGCGTGCGGTGACCCTGCGCGACTACGAGGAACTCGCCCGCCGCGCCGCCCCCGAGACGGCCCGCATCACCTGCCTGGAGGGCGACGAGGGCGAGCACGGGGCGTACGCGGTGCGGGTGTTGGTGGTCCCCCAGGCCGTACCCGACCCCGGCGGCCGCCTCCGCTTCGAGCAACTGGTGCCCGGCGACGCCCTGCTGCACCGCATTACCCGCCACCTCGACGAACGCCGCCTGATCGGCACCCGGCTGGCCGTCGGCCCGCCCTTCTACCAGGGCGTCACCGTCGTCGCCACCCTGCACGCCTTCCGCGGCGTCGACACCGACCGGGTCCGCCGCCAGGCCCACGACGCCCTCTACCGCCACCTCGACCCGCTGACGGGCGGCGCCGACGGCCGAGGCTGGCCCTTCGGCCGCCCTGTCCAGTCCGGTGAGGTCTTCGCCGTCCTCCAACGCGTCCCCGGCGTGGAGTTGGTGGACGAGGTCCAACTCCACCCGGCGGACCCCCTGACGGGCAAACGGGGCGAGGCGACCAACCGCATCGACCTCGCCCCTCCGTCCCTGGTCTTCTCCTTCGACCACAGGGTGCGAGTGATCGGGGACAAACAGTGAGGCCCGCTGTTCCCGCTGTTCCCGCTGTGGGCAATCGTTCCGCAGGGCGGAACGGGTGGGCACAGCCTGCAGCGCCGGGCGCCTGTGAAGCACCGGCCTCCCAAGGCCACCGGCCAGACATGCCGCGAGGCCGTCGATGAGAGGCTCCATAGACGGCCTCGGCTCCTCCGCCCCCATAGGCCACATGCTCCC
This sequence comes from Streptomyces capitiformicae, assembly GCF_002214185.1. Taxonomy (NCBI): domain Bacteria; kingdom Bacillati; phylum Actinomycetota; class Actinomycetes; order Kitasatosporales; family Streptomycetaceae; genus Streptomyces; species Streptomyces capitiformicae. The sequence goes on from NZ_CP022161.1 coordinate 8,631,478, forward strand.
CGCCGTATTCGCCGACGACGACCTCGCCCAACGCTTCGTCGGAGGCCTGGACGACATACTCGCGCCCATCCTCTCCGTCCTCGACTGCCTGGACTCCTACTTCACCCCGTCCCTCGCCCCCGTCGACTTCACCCAGTGGCTCGCCGGCTGGGTCGGCGCCGAAACCGACGGCACGGAACCGGAGGCCCGCCTGCGCGCCGCCGTCGCCGCCGCAGCGCACCTGCACCGTGTACGGGGCACCCGGCGCGGCCTGTCCGAGGCCGTACGCCTGGTGTTCGGCGTGACCCCGGAGATCACCGAGAGCGGCGCCGCCTCCTGGGACGCCCGCCCTCTCGGCCCGGTCCCCGGCGAACACCGCCCCCGCCTCCACGTCGCCCTGCGCCTGCCCGACCCCACCCCCGCGGACGAACACCGCCTGGACACCCTCGTGGCCGCCGCCCGCCCCGCCCACATGCCCTACACGGTCCAGGTGACCGCCGCCGAAAGGATCCCCGAGCAATGACCAGCCAGACCCCCGAAACCGGCCGGGCCGAGAGCTGCGCCGAATGCGGAACCCGCGGGGAGCCCGGCCAGTCCTTCTGCGACGCCTGCGGCGCGGTACTCGGCTGGTCCGGAACCCCCGTCGCCGACCCCTCCGCCCCAGAGCCCGCCACAGCAGCCCGCCCGGACACGGATACGGATACGGACACGGCACCCACAACAGCACCCGCGACCACAGCCGCGGCCCCCACCGCCGCCGCACCCCCGTCCCCCCACCACGAGACCGAGGACGAGGCCCCCACCAACCCCCTGCCGGCAGCCGCCCCCACCCCCGTCCCGGACCCCGCCGACCGGGCCAGGTCCCTCCTCGTCCCCGTCGCCGACCCCGAACCCCGCACCGCCCCGGAGCCGGCCGTCGCGCCCGTGCTGCCGGGCCGCCCCGAGGTGCAGCGGCCCCAAGTCCGTACCCCTGGCCCGGAGTTCGGCACGGAGGGCGGCGTGCCCTGCCCATGGTGTGGCACACCCACCCGGCCGGACCGGCACTTCTGCGCGCGTTGCGCCATGCCGATGGCCGGCCGCGCGGAGGCACCGGGACGGCTGCCGTGGTGGCGCCGGATGCTGAACGGCCGCAACACGGAGACCCCGTGGGCGGGCGATCGCCCCCGCCTGCGCCGCGGCTTCGGCCGGATCCTGAACTGGGTGGTCGGCGCCCTCGTGATCGCCCTGATCGTCACCCTCGCCTTCTACGCCGACGACGGCTACCAGGCGACCCGCGACCACTTCGCCAAGCGCGCCCCGGTCGCCCCGGACACCTTCAAGGCGTCCCGCTCGTACCCCGCCCACGACGCGAAGCTCGCCTTCGACAAGCGCAGCAACACGTGGTGGGGCCCGGGCGTCACGCAGTCCGGCGAAGGCGAGTGGCTGGAGGCCCGGTTCGACCAGCCGACAAGGCTGCTGGACGTGATCATCACGCCCGGCGTCTCGACCAAGGTGGACCAACTCACCGAGTCGGCCCTCCCGCACCGCATCGAGGCGAGGATCACCGCCGCCGACGGCTCCACCTCCACCAAGATCATCACCCTCGACCAGGGCGCCGGCGGTCAGCGCCGCAAGTTCCGCGTCGGCGACGTCACCGCCGTCCGCTTCATCCTCCGCTCCGCATACGGCGCCGACGCCAAGAAGCAGGTGGCCATCGCCGAAATCGAGTTCTTCGGCCGCTCGAACAGCAACACCTAGAACCGGCCTGCGGCATCCGCCCGTCCCTCCTCATGACGAGTCCAACTCCCTTCCAGGGTGGGCATTGGGAACGTGCGAGGGACGGGTGGGACTGTGGCAGGAAGGCCGGACGGCACCGCTGTCGTGGCAGCGGCCCGCGCGGGCCACCCCCCTCTCCGTGGCGGACGCGAAGTACACATACGTCACCCCCACCGCCCGCCCACGTGGTCCGCCGATCCGGCGTCACCATCACCGCCCCCGCCCTCCGTCTGCCCCCCCACGCTCCCGGAGACCTCATGCTGCGCGGCATAGACGTCAGCTCCTACCAGTCCTCCTCCTACGACACCACCGGCCTCTCCTTCGTCTTCATCAAGGCCACGGAGGGCCGCACCTACACCAACCCCAAACTCACCGCCCAGACCAAGACCGCCCGCGACGTCGGCCTGGTCGTCGGCTTCTACCACTTCCTGTGGCCCGGGAACCTGACCGCCCAGGCCGAGCACTTCGTCGCCAAGGCCCCGGAGAAGGCGGGCGACATCCTCGCCGTCGACTGGGAGACGACCGGCGAGGGCACCCACGCCACCAACGCCGAGAAAGACCGCTTCATCCGCAAGGTCAAGGAATTGCGCCCGAAGCACCGGGTGATCCTCTACTGCAACCGCAACTACTGGCTGACCATCGACTCCACGTCCTACGCGGGAGACGGCCTGTGGATAGCCGACTACGTCACCGCCGGCAAGCCCCGCATCAAGGCCAGGTGGCGCTTCCACCAGTACACGGACAACCCGATCGACAAGAACGCGGCGGACTTCACCAGCAAGGCCGCGCTCAAGTCGTGGGCCGGGTCCTGAAGGGTCACCGCACGTGAGAATAGATCAACGCCGCGGCGTCGCGCTCCGCCCTGCACGAGGACGCCACGTCGACCCGCTGACCGGCATGCCCGCGCGACGGATGGGCCAGCCTCCCCACCGAGTTCGCGTACGTGACGTCCCTGCTCCTCGATGATCTGCGGGCTGTCCCAGATTCGGAGAACAATGGGCGTCGGCCCCACGCGGCCTCGTCACCCTCTTCAACGTGGAGCACCCTCCGGGCACCGAACTCAGCCGAGCGGCACTGCTGCACGCCCGCCTGGCGTCGGAGTGACGGGGCCGCGGGTTTCCTGGCCGCCCTAGCCCCGGAACTCCGGCTTGCGCTCCGGTGAGGCCTCGGCCAGGGCCTTGGTCACGGCCTCGACGCCGCCCCGGAGGCCGTAGACGGGGGTGTCGGGCTGCTGGCGCCAGGAGTCGTCGAGGCCGCCGGCGTCAACGGTGTCGAAGCCGAGTTCGTCGATGAGGGAGCGGATCTTCGACTTGGCCGCCTCGTCGTCGCCGGCGACCGGGAGAGCGATGCGGTCGGGGTCGTCGGCGGGGCGGGGGCGGTCGAGGATGTCCTGAGCGTAGGTGCCGTTGAAGGCCTTGATGACAGGATGGCCCAAGTGACGTTCGGTCCAGCGGCTCTCGGTGAGGCCGTCGTCCTCGATGGCGGCGATCCTGCCGTCGCGCTGCCGGGGGTAGTAGTTGCCGGTGTCGATGACGGCGACGCCGTCCGCCGCCTCGTCGAACAGGCCGGACGGCAGGTCCGGGACTGCCTTCAGGGGGATCGTGACCACCACGACCTCCGCGCCACGCGCCGCGTCCTCGACCGGGACCGGGGTCGCGCCCGTCTCCTCGGCCAGCGCGGTGAGTGTGTGCGGGCCTCGGGAGTTGGCGACCGAGACGTCATGACCGAGGGCGGTGAGCCGCCGGGTGAGGTTGCCGCCGATGTTGCCCGCGCCGATGATGCCGATCTTCATTTCAGGCCGTCCTTCGCCATTGCGGAGTTCCAGGGGTTCACTCGCACTACAGGTGCATGCACATGCATGCACCTGTCCGCCTCACCCTCGGATTCCCGTCCCCTATTCCGGCCCTCACATGCCGAAAGGGGCGCCCCCCGCCTCGCGCGGTGGGGGCGCCCCTGTCACCTGCGGCTCACTTGCTCAGGTGGGCCCAGAACTCGTCGAACGACAGGAGCTTGTCGCCGTTGAGGTCGCGGATGCGGATGATGACCTCCGCCACAGACTCGGTGACGTTCCAGTCGCCCTCCTGGGCCAGGGCGGTCTTGAACTCGGCGGCGGTGATGAACCCGTCACCGTCCGCGTCGATCCGCTGGAACTCCTTGCGCGCTGTCTCGATGTCCGCCACCGATCCGCCCCTTCTTGGTGCCCTGCCTCTTCCAGGCAGTCCTGCCGACAGTCCTACTGACGCAGGTCAGATTAACCGGCCACACGAGCGCCCAGTGCGGCGACCACCCACGCGAACTCCTCGGTGTGCGCCGAGAGCGGCTCCACGCCCCGCACCCGCGAGGCCAGTTCCCGGAACCGGGCCAGCTCGGCGTGGGCCGCCGACGTGACGCGTTCCAGCAGGTCGGCCCGGTCGGCGTCGCCGAGCAGCCCGGTCAGGATCTCCTCAGCGGCGGGCGAGGCGGGGTCGACGCCCTCCCGCAGCGCCTCCCCCGCGAGCTGCACCAGGCGGCTCATGAACCACAGGGAGGTGCCCGCCGCCACGTCCGGCCCCCGGTCCGCCGCGTTGAACTCGACCGTCCTGCGCATCCGCGCCCGGAACCCGGGGTCCTGGATCAGCTCGGCCAACTCCACCCACGCGTCCACCTGCTCCGGCGTGGGGTCCTCCGGCAGATCGGCCATGCTGAACCGCAGCCGGGTCCGGATGTCGGGGTCGGCGGTGTCCAGGCCCCCGAAGGTCTCTTCCATGAAGTCGTCGATGATCCGCCCTCGTTCGGCGGCGGACAGTCGCGCCAGCTTGTTCATCAGCGTCATCTCCTCCGCGGTCGAGCCGCGTCGTGCCACGGTCGACAACACCGCCCTCGTCACCTTCAGGGCCCGGATCCGCGCGTCCAGCGCCACCACATGCGCGGCCGCCACTTCCGCGACAGTCGTCTCACCCGCGAGCACCCGGCGTACCTGGTCCAGGCCGAGGCCCAGCTCCCGCAGGGTGCGGATGAGTTCGAGCCGGGCCACGGACTCGGCGTCGTACAGCCGGTAGCCGCCCGCGCTGCGGGTGACGGGGTGCAGGACGCCCTCGTCGGACCAGTAGCGGATGGTACGGGCGGACAGACCGGAGCCACGGGCGAGCTGCCCGATAGTGAAAAGGCCGGTGCCGTTCTTCGGGGGGTCTGGGGGGTGCCCCCTCAGAGAACTCAGCATGTCTGCGAGTCTGGGCCTTCCAGTGGGTGGAGACTCAAGGGGAGAACTCCCCAAGTACGGTGGAGGAGTTCGATGATGGAGACCTTGCGGGACATTCTGGACGCGGCGGCCCGGGGTGTCTTCCCGCCGGCGGACGGCGGTACGACCGTGGTCCCCCAGCACTGCCACCGCGACGCCGGGGTCCTCGCGTTCACCGCGCACTCCATCGTCTTCACGGACGAGGATCCGGACTGGGTGTACGACACCCTGCGCGCCGTCGACTGCGACGCGCTGGCCGCGACCATGAACCCGCGGTTCCTGGCCGCGTTCATGGAGCGGACGGGGCGCGGGACCGAGACGATCGACACGATGCTGGTCGGCTCCCCGCTGCCGGGAGGGCCGCCGCTGCCGCTGAAGGAGATCGAGGACGCCGGCCATCCCCGCGTCGTGTACGCCCGCGGACGCCGCGACGAGGTGCGCGCGTGGACCACGGAGGGCGGGGTGCTCGTGACGGGGCGTGGGATCGGTGGACGCCTGGAGGTCTCGGTCGAGGTCGATGACGACGTACGGCACCGGGGGCTGGGGCGGCTGCTCGTGACCGCCGCCCGGCATCTCGTCACGGAGCCGCTGTGGGCGCAGGTGGCGCCGGGGAACGCCCGCAGTACGCGGGCGTTCCAGGCGGCGGGTTATCTGCCGGTGGGGGCGGAGGCGCTACTCAGTGCCAGGCCTCGTAGTGCGGGTTGCTCTGGCAGCCGCTCATGATCTCGACCTTGGTCGCCTTGTTCACCGGGCAGACGCCGATGATGTACTTCCGGTGGATGCCGCCGGGGAAGGCGACCTCGACCTGTTCGGCCCACTTGTGGGTGTCGCCGATGGTCTTGTTGACGTCGATGCCGCCGGGGGCGTCGATGTAGTAGTTGTAGCCGGACTTCCACCACGTCTTGTACAGGTCGTGGTCGTACGTCGTGGAGACGTACGGGGAGGGCTGGTTGACCAGGACGTACTTCTCGATGTCGTACTGGCCGTTGATGACGTCCTTCGGGAGGAACCCCTCGTTGAAGACGATCTCCGGGCCGCGGCCGTCGGCGCGGTAGAGCGTGCCGCAGGTCTTGCGCCAGACCGGGTCGGGGGTGATGCGGTCCACGTCGACGCGGCGGTCGGCGGCGGCCTTGACGGGATCGTCGAACCGGGGGCAGGCGGGCGCCGCCGCTCTGGCGGTCGGCTGTGCCGGAACGGTCGCGGCGGAGGTCGCGAGGACGGCGGACAGGGAGAGGGCGACGGCGACGGCCCGGCGCCGCAGACGAGTTGTGATCATGAAGAGCACGATCTCGGTGGCGTGCGACCGGGCCGGGGACCGTCACCCGTACGACGGCGTGTCACCCATGTGGCTTTACGTCGGCGGACACGTCAGCGGAAGATGCCCGTGTGGCCGAGCGAGTAGCGGCCGGGCTGCGGGTACACCGCGAGGCCGTGCGGGCCGCTGCCGACGGGGATGCGGGCGAGCTGCTCCCCGCTGCGGGTGTCGATGGCGTACACCTCGGAGTCGTACCGGCCGGAGAGCCACAGGACCTTGCCGTCGGCGGAGACGCCGCCCATGTCGGGGCTGCCGCCGTCGGGGAGGTGCCACTTCTTGGTGAGCTTGTTCTTGGTGAAGTCGAAGACGGAGACGGAGCCCTCGCCCCGGTTGGAGACGTACATCTCGCGGGAGTCGCGGCCGACGTACAGGCCGTGGGCGCCCTTGCCGGTGGGCAGCAGCGTCGGTGTGTCGAACTTGTCGCCGTCGAGGACCCACATGCCGTCGGCCATCATGTCGGCGATGTAGAACCGCTTGCCGTCCGGCGAGATCTTCACGTCCTGCGGCATGGCTCCGTCGAAGGGCAGTTTCTGCTGCCCGACGACCTTCATCTTCTCCGTGTCGACCTTGAGCAACTCGCCGCTGAACTCGCACGACACGATGAAGTACCTGCCGTCGAGGGAGAAGTCGGCGTGGTTGACGCCGTAGCAGGTGACCGGCTCGGTCCTGACGCGCTTCATGGTGTGCGGGTCGCGGAAGACGAGTTCGCGGTCGAGGGAGGCCATGACCACGGCGTACTTGCCGTTCGGGGTGAAGTACAGGTTGTACGGGTCGTGCACCTCGACCGGCTTGCCCGCCTTCCCCGTCCTCGGGTCGATGGGGGTGAGGGTGTGGCCGCGGTTGTTGTTGACCCACAGGGTCTTCAGGTCCCAGGAGGGCACGACGTGCTGGGGCTGGCGGCCCACCGGGATGGTCTCGATGATCTCGTACGTCTTCGGGTCGATGACGGAGACGGTGTCGGACTCGGTGTTGGGGACGTAGACCCGGGACGGGAAGTCCTTGACGACCGGGGAGAGCTTGCCCGGCCGGTCGGCGGCGTAGACGTCCTTGGGATCGAGCACGGGCGGCATGCCGTGCAGGCCCTGCACCGCCGGCCGCTGCTTCTTCTTCCGCTCGGCGGCTTCGGCGGCCTCCGCGGCCTTCACCGCGGCCTGGGAGGCTCGGGTCCGCTCGGCCTGTTCCTTGGCCTCGGTGCCGCAGGCCGCCACGGCGGAGAGGAGGGCGGCCGCGAGGAGGGCACGCCGCACGAGGACGCGCTGCCCGGGGGCGCGCGGGATGAGGAGAGAGGGCGTCGTCACGCGCACCATTTATAGAGAGGCTTGCCGGAAAACCTGGCGATTGGCCCGATTGACGGAGGGGCGCGCGAAGAGACCGAGTGCGAACCGGTGACGTACGACGAACCGATGACGTACGGCCAACCGGCGGCCTACCGGTCCGCGACCCTCATCTCGAACCACGTCGTCTTCCCGCGCGGTAACAGATCGACGCCCCACCGGTCCGACAGCTTGTCCACGAGGAACAGCCCCCGCCCGCTGATGTCCATCTCCTGCACCGGTATCAGACAGGGCAGCCCACGCGAGGGATCCCGCACCTCGACCCGGATCCACCCCCGCCGCCGCTTCATCCGCAGTCCGAACACCCTCGCCCCGGTGTGCCGTACGGCGTTGCCGACGAGCTCGGAGACGAGTAACACCGTGTCCTCGGCGAGCTTGGGCGACAGCCCCCAGTGGCGGAGTACGACGACCTGGGCGAGACGCCGGGCGGTGGCCGCGGACTCGGGGCGGGACGGCAGCGGGACCTCCGCCTCCGTGGGGTTGCCGAACAACTCCAGTGCCTTCAGCGCCCGTTCGTCCTCGATCGCAGGCGACCAACGCGCCGCGGTCGCACTCGCGTGCCGCCGCGGCTGTTCGATACCCTCCAGCCCCGCCATGCCCCCATCATGGCCGCCCGGAGCGCGGTTCGGGGCCGTTCCGCAGGAATACAACCCCCGGAACCAACCATTCCGGGGGTTTCGCATGACATATGCCGGAGGCATTCCACACCCCGCGACAACATACCTGAGCTGCGCGAACCAGCTGAACTCGGGTCGACGGAACGAGCCTTGGGCAAGGATGCCTTAAGGCTGCTTCAAGGCTCGGACAAACCGCCCCTTCGGGGGAACGGGTAACGCGACGCGAGGAGGACATCGCGTCAACTGCCAGTGGATCAGAGGAACTTCGCCTTGCCCGGCCCCTCCTGCACGAAGCTCCGCATCCCGCGCTCGCGGTCCTCCGTGGCGAACAGCGCCGAGAACCAGTTCCGCTCGATCGCGAGTCCGGTCTCCAGGTCGGTCTCAAGACCCGCGTCGATCGACTCCTTGGCGGCGCGCAGCGCGATCGCCGGGCCCTGGGCCAGCTTGGCGGCCCAGGCGTGGGCCTGCGTGTAGACCTCGTCGGCCGGGACGACCCGGTCCACCAGACCGAGGGCGAGCGCCTCGTCCGCCTTGACCATACGGCCGGTGAAGATCAGGTCCTTGGCCTTGGAGGGGCCGATGAGGCGCGACAGCCGCTGGGTGCCGCCCGCGCCCGGGATCAGCCCGAGCTGGATCTCCGGCTGGCCGAGCTTCGCGTTCTCGGCGGCGATGCGGTAGTCCGCGCACAGGGCGAGCTCGCAACCGCCGCCCAGCGCATAGCCGGTGACGGCGGCGACGACCGGCTTGGGGATACGGGCCACGGCGGTGAAGGATTCCTGCAGGGGCCGGGACCACGCGATCATCGCCGCGTGGTCCATGCCCAGCATCTCCTTGATGTCCGCGCCGGCCGCGAACACCTTCTCGCCGCCATGGACGACGACCGCCCGTACGTCGTCGCGGTGCGTGGCCTCCTCGGCCGCGTCCTTGAGGCCGTCCTGCATGGCCTTGTCCAGGGCGTTCATGGGCGGGCGGTCCAGGCGGATGGTGCCAACACCTTCGGCCACTTCAAGATGCACAGTCATGGAGGCAGGTTAACGGGGACTAACGGCACGGCCCCGGTGCAGTGCGTCACACCGGGGCCGTACGCGGAAGTCGCGCGACTCAGCTGTACTCAAGCGGAGGCGTTCACGCCTTCCACTTGTCCCACGACATGTTCCAGCCGTTGAGACCGTTGTCCGGGTCCACGACGCGGTCGTTGGAGTTCTTGACGACCACCACGTCACCGACCATCGAGCTGTCGAAGAACCACGCGCCCGGCGCGCCGCGGTCGTAGCCGCCGCGGGTGTCGCGCAGGCCGATGCAGCCGTGGCTGGCGTTGTAGTTGCCGAAGGCGCCGCCGCCCCAGTAGTTGCCGTGGATGAAGGTGCCGGAGGTGGTCAGACGCATCGCGTCCGGGACGTCCTTGATGTCGTACTCGCCGCCGTAGCCGACCGTCTCGCCGTTCATCCGGGTCACGCGGAGGCGCTCGCTGATGACCATCTGGCCGTTCCAGGTCTCCATGCCGGGCTTACCGGTGGTGACGGGGATGGTCTTGATGACCTTGCCGTCGCGGGCGACCTTCATCGTGAGCTTCTTGACGTCGACCGTGGAGACCTGGCTGCGGCCGATGGTGAAGGAGATCTTCTTGTTCTGCTCACCGTAGACGCCGTCGCGGCCCTCGACGCCGTCGAGGTTGAGGTCGACGGTGACCTTCGTACCGGCCTTCCAGTACTTCTCGGGGCGGAAGTCGAGGCGGTCGTTGCCGAACCAGTGGCCCGCGACCTCGACGGCCGGCTCGGTCTTGATGGTGATGGCCTTCTCGACGGCCTCGGGGTCCGTGATGCCGCGGGTGAAGCGGATCGAGAACGGCATGCCGACGCCGACCTTGGAACCGTCCTCGGGAGTGAAGATGCCGACGAACGTGTCCTTCGGGGTGAGGGTGGTGAAGGTCGAGTCCTCGGCCGCCTCACGCCCCTCGGAGTCCTTCGCGACGGCGTGCACCTTGTACTCGGTGGCCGAGTTGAGGTGGATGGACGGCGTCCAACTGGCGCCGTCACTCGCTATCTCCCCGGCTATCTTCTCGCCCTTGTCGTTCTCGACCGTGACCTCGGTCAACTTGCCCTTGGCGGCGGTGACCTTGAGGGCGCCACTGGTGGCCACGGAGTCGGCACCGTTCTTCGGGGCGATGGAGACCACCGCTTCCGAAGCCTTGGTGGCCGCCTTGTCGGACGCGCTCTTGTCCGAGCCCTTCGCCTTGTCACTGCCGGAGCCCGAAGCTCCGCTTCCGCTGCACGCGGTGACGGCGAGCAGCATCAGGCCGAGCACCAGCGCCAGTAGCCCCTTGCTTCCCCGAGTCCGCGCACCAACCGACGCCCCCGATATCGGTCGCCCGTTCAACTTCCAGTCTCCCCTCGCACGGCCTGATCAGGCCCGCCCCCTACGCGCGACGTGCGCGTACGCACGTACATTAACCAGATGGTCGGCTTGGATTGACCTTGGGGAATGTCACTGTTCAGTCCCAACTTGGACCATGTCGGTCTACTTCACCGCAGCACCCGCTTTCCATTCCTTCCAACCCATGTTCCACCCGCCGAGTCCGTTGTCGGGAGCGACCGTTTTGTCGTTGCTGTTGACCACCTCGACGACATCGCCGACGAGGCTGCGGTCGAAGAACCAGCCCGCCGGGGTCTGCGAACTGCCGCCCTTCACATCGCGCAGACCGACGCAGCCGTGGCTGACGTTGGCCCTGCCGAAGACGTCCTGGGCCCAGTAGTTGCCGTGCAGGAAGGTGCCGGAGGTGGTCAGGCGCATGGCGTGCGGGACGTCCGGGATGTCGTACTCACCTTTGCCGTTCGCCTTCTTGAAGCCGACGGTGGCGCCGTTCATCCGGGTCACTTCGAGCATCTCGGTGACGACCATCTTCCCGTTGTACGTCGTCGTCCTGGGCGCCCCGGCCGTGATGGGCAGCGTGGCGAGCACGCCGTCGCCGCGCTCGACGCGCATGGTGTGCCGGGCCGCGTCGACGAGACTGGCCTGGTGGCGGCCGATGGTGAAGGAGAACGTCTTGTACTGCTGGCCGTAGACGCCGGGCGCGCCCTCCACGTCCCGTAGCCGCAGGCCGACGGTGACCTCGGTGCCGGGCGTCCAGTAGTGCTCGGGGCGGAAGTCCAGGCGGTTCCCGCCGAACCAGTGCGGGCGGACCTCGACGGCGGGCCGCGCGGTGATGTCGACGGCGCGTTCGACGGCCGCACGGTCCTCGATGTCCCGGTTGAACCCCAGGGAGACGATCATCCCGGTGCCGACGGTGGCGCGGTTCTCGGGGGTGACGTACGCGACGAAGCGCTCCTCGGGGACGTACGTCGTGAAGGTGACATGCCGTGCCGAGCGGCGGCCGTGGCCGTCCAACGCGACCGCGTCGACGGTGTACTCGGCGGCCAGCGCGAGCTTCTGTGAGCCGGTGGGGCGCCAGGTCAGCCCGTCGGCGGACAGGCGGCCCGGTACGGGTGACTCCTGGGCGTCCTGGGACTTCACGACCTTGACCGACTCCAGGCGCCCGCTGGGCACCCGGACTTCGAAGCGCTGCTCCGGGCGCACGCCCTTGCTGCCGTCCTCCGGTGTGACCCGGATCGTGTCGTCGGGTGCCTTTCCGCTGGTCAGAGGTGAGCCGGCGGTGCAGCCCGCGGCTGAGGCCAGCAGGCCGGCCCAGGTCAGTACGGCGGTCAGCGCGGCACCGGCGCGGCGCGCGTGCGTCTGTGCGTGGTTCACGTGCGGCCCAACGACGGCGCACGCCCCCGGGAAACGTGAGTGCGAGGCGTGGTCTGGGCAGAACCTTTGGGAGGACGACGCGACGTGGAGGAGGGACCTGTCGTTGGGATCAGGCAGGCTTCGGGCGACGGCGCCTGATGGCTGCCGGTGAGCGGGGCTTGGTGCGTGCAGCTGCAGGGCGGAGGAGGGCGTCGACGCGTAGCGTCGGCAACCGACGACAACGCGGCAGATGTGCGTGCCAAGCCCCGCGCCCCAGGCCTGATCCGAACGAGAGGTCCAAAGGTAGGGACGCCTGACCTCCCCTTTCTGTCGCCCACCGAGCCGCGGGAGGCCTGAGGTGTCGAGCGCAGCCGAGCAGGAGACAGTGCAGAAGATGCGTGCGGTACCGGCCGCGCGTCAGGCGGCCGTGCTGGGCGGCAGGCAGAGCCGGGAGGAGCCTTCGCAACCCGTGTGGCCGGGGGCGCCGACGCCGCTCGGCGCGCGGTTCCGGGTGGGGCCGGACGGGGTCGCCGGGACCAACTTCGCGCTGTGGGCGGGCGGGGCGGAGGCCGTGGAGCTGTGCCTGTTCTCCGAGGACGGCGAGGAGACCCGGCTGCGCCTCGGCGAGCTGACCCATGAGATCTGGCACGGCTTCGTGCCCGGCGTCCTTCCCGGCCGGCGGTACGGCTACCGCGTGCACGGCCGCTGGGACCCCTGGACCGGCGCCCGCTGGAACCCGGCGAAGCTCCTCCTCGACCCTTACGCCCGGGCGGTGGACGGCGCCAAAGGGAATGATTACAGCAGCCTGCCGCCGGAGGTGTACGGGCATGTCCGGGACTGGCCCGATCAGCATGTCGCCGACACCGTGCGCGACGACCGGGACTCGGCGCCGTACGTCCCGAAGGGTGTCGTCGTGCACGATGACGCCACCGACGACGAGTGGATGGACGACCGCCGTCCCAAGACGCCGTGGGCGGACTCGGTCATCTACGAGCTGCACGTCCGGGGATTCACGCGGTCGCATCCCGGCATCCCCGAGGAGCTGCGCGGCACGTACGCGGGGCTCGCGCATCCGGCGGCCATCGAGCACCTGGTGAAGCTGGGCGTGACGGCGGTGGAGCTGCTGCCCGTGCACCAGTTCGCCCACGAGGACCATCTGCTGCGCCGAGGCATGCGGAACTACTGGGGCTACAACTCGATCGGCTACTTCGCCCCGCACGCGGCGTACGCGGCGTCGGGCACGGGAGGGCAGCAGGTCGGGGAGTTCAAGCGGATGGTGCGGGCGCTGCACGCCGCCGGGATCGAGGTCGTCCTCGACGTGGTCTACAACCACACGGCGGAGGCGGACGAGCGCGGGCCGAGCCTGTCGCTGCGGGGCATCGACAACCGGGGCTACTACCGGCTGCAGAGCGACGCGCGCCGCTACGCGGACTACTCGGGCTGCGGGAACACCCTCCACGTCGTCCAGCCGCACGTCCTCCGGTTGATCACCGACTCCCTGCGGTACTGGGTGACGGAGATGGGCGTGGACGGCTTCCGCTTCGACCTGGCCGCGGCGCTGGCCCGCTCGATGCACGACGTCGACATGCTGTCCCCGTTCCTCGCGGTGATCGCCCAGGACCCGGTGCTCCGCCGGGTGAAGCTGATCGCCGAACCCTGGGACGTCGGCTCCGGCGGCTACCAGGTCGGCGCCTTCCCTCCCCTGTGGACCGAGTGGAACGACCGCTACCGGGGCGCCGTACGGGATTTCTGGCGGGGCGCGCTGCCGGACGTACGGGACCTGGGCTACCGGCTCTCGGGCTCCAGCGACCTGTACGCCTGGGGCGGGCGGCGGCCGTACGCCTCGGTCAACTTCATCACCGCGCACGACGGTTTCACGCTGCGCGACCTGGTGTCGTACGAGCGCAAGCACAACGAGGCGAACGGGGAGGGCAACCGGGACGGGTCGGACGACAACCGGTCCTGGAACTGCGGGGCCGAGGGCGAGACGGACGACGAGCGGGTACGCGCGCTCAGGCGGCGGCAGTTGCGGAACCTCATGACCACGCTGCTGCTGTCGACGGGTGTCCCGATGCTGGTCGCCGGGGACGAGATGGGCCGCACCCAGGGAGGCAACAACAACGCTTACTGCCAGGACAACGAGATCAGCTGGGTGGACTGGGGCCTGCTGGAGGATCCGGGCTGGAAGGCGTTGTTCGACCTGACCGCACGTCTGATCGCGCTCCGGCACGAGCATCCGGTGCTGCGGCGGCGGGCCTTCTTCTCCGGGCGGGCCCATTCGGCGGACGGGCTGCGGGACCTGGCCTGGTTCACGGCACGCGGAACCGAGATGACGGAAGGGGACTGGTACGCCCCGGCCGCCACGCTCGCCATGTACTTGTCCGGCCGCGACATACCCGGCCGGGACGCGCGCGGGGCGCCGATCGTCGACGACAGCTTCCTCGCCGTGCTGCACGCCGGGGACCGCCCGGTGAGTTTCGTGCTGCCGGGGACGCCGTGGGCGGAGCGGTACGAGGTCGTCGTGGACACCACGCGGGAGGAGCAGACGGAGGGACCGGGGGTGGTGCACCGGGCGGGGGAGGCGGTGACGGTGCCGGCGCGGGCGGTGCTGCTGCTGAAGGTAGTCAGCTGAGGAAGCGGCGGGATTCCGCGCTCGTACGCCGTCGCCACCGCCGTCGCCCAGTCCTTGACGCCCGACTTGGCGTGCCAGAGTCCCGGCGGGCGGGGCGGGGCCACATCGGCCGACCCGCTCGTATGGCCCACGTCTTCTGGCTGGCACTCGCATCGGGCAGAGACCTGGTCGGCTGGCCTGTGACCCTTCTGGTCGCGGGCTTCCTCACCCTGCTCTGCACGGCAGCGTGCATCCGTACCTCACGCATCAATGGCAAGATCAACAATCCCCTGCGCGCCGCCCTGGCCGCAGCCGAGTAACCCCGCACCCGGCCGAAACTCGGTGGGCGTTGTCAGTGGCGGTCCGTAGGCTCGCTGCTGATGCCCACGACACGTGCAACCGCCGAAGAAGCCGACCAAGAGACAGAGATCAAGGACCGTTCCGCCGTACGCACACTGCTGCGGCTGTGGCCGTATGTGCGGCCCGTGCGGGCGCGGCTGTTCACCGCCGCGTTCGTCGCGATCATCGCCTCGTGCCTGGGGCTGGTCATCCCGCTCGTCCTGAAGTGGATGGTGGACGGGCCGGTCGCGGACCGGGATCCGGCGGGCGTGTGGCTCGGGGCGCTGTATCTGCTGCTGCTCGGGCTCGCCGAGGCGCTGCTGTTCGGGCTGCGGCGGTGGCTGATCGCACGGCCGCTCGCCGGGGTCGAGGCATCGATGCGCGCGGATCTGTACCGGCATCTGCAGCGGCTGCCGGTCGCCTTCCACGATCGGTGGGCCTCGGGGCAGTTACTGTCGCGCGGTACGACGGATCTGATGCTGCTGCGGATGTTCCTCGCCTTCCCGCTGACGTTCCTGCTGGTCAACGCGGTGACCATCGTCGTCGGCGTGATCATCATGCTGGGGCAGGACTGGACGCTCGGGCTGATCATCCTTGGTCCCGCCGTGCCGGTGGTCGTCACCTGCGTCGTCTTCGAGAAGAAGTACGCCGCTGTGGCGCGGCTCGCGCAGGACCAGGTGGGCGACCTGACGACGGTCGTCGAGGAGAGCGTGCTCGGGATCCGCATCATCAAGGGGTTCGGGCGGCACCGGAGCCAGGCTCGGGCCTTCCGGGAACTGTCGCGGACGCTGCGGGGCACGGAACTGCGCAAGGCCCGCCTCCTGTCCACCATCTGGGGCGTCATCGTGACGCTCCCCGAACTGGCGATCGGGGCGGCGCTGATCGTCGGTGTGGTGCAGGTCGCCGACGGGCAGCTGTCGGCGGGCACGCTGGTCGCCTTCCTCTCCACGGCCCTCGCACTGCGGTGGCCCGTCGACTCCATCGGCTTCTTGCTGGCGATGAGCCAGGAGGCGGCGACGGCGACGGAACGGTACTTCGAGGTGATGGACGCGGAGCCGGAGTCTTCGGGACCGGGGGTTACCTCGGCCGAGGCTTCGAGTGTGCCGGAGCTGGTGTCGGCCGGGGGGAGGTTCCGCAGCTCGGCGGTTCGAGGTGCCGCTGCGCCCACCCGTGCCGCCCCAGCGGCACGACTGCCCGCAGCTGCGACGGGCGGCCTCCGGTTCCACAACGTCCGGTTCCGTTACCCCGACGCCGCCCCCGACACGCCCCCCGTCCTCGACCACATCGACCTCCACATCCGCCCCGGCGAGTCCATGGCCCTGGTCGGCGCCACCGGCTCCGGCAAGACGACGCTCACCGCCCTCGTCCCCCGTCTGCACGAGCTGACGAGCGGCCGGATCACCCTGGACGGCGAGGACATCACCGAGATGTCCCGGGAAGAGCTGCGCGCGAAGGTGTCCGTGGCCTTCGAGGAACCCACCCTCTTCTCCGCGACCGTGGGCGAGAACGTCCTCATGGGCGCCCGCCCCGACGCAGGCACCCCCGACCTGGACCGCGCCCTGGCCATCGCCCAGGCGGACTTCGCGCACGCCCTCCCGCAGGGCACCGCCACCCAGGTGGGCGAGCAGGGCCTCAGCCTCTCCGGCGGCCAGCGGCAGCGGCTGGCGCTCGCGCGGGCGGTGGTGGGCCGGCCCCGTTTCCTGGTGCTGGACGATCCGCTGTCGGCACTGGACGTGCACACGGAGGCCGCGGTGGAGGCCGCGCTGCGCCGGGTGCTGGCAGAGACGACCGCGCTGATCGTGGCGCACCGCCCGTCGACGGTCCTGCTCGCCGACCGCGTGGCCCTGCTCTCGGGTGGCCGGATCGCCGCGGTCGGCACCCACCACGAACTGTTGCGCACGAACGCCGAGTACGCGCATCTGATGTCCGGGACCGAGGAGGACGACCGATGACGGCGCCCACGACCACCGCGCCGGCCGCCGACGACAACGACAACAACGCCGACTCACACGGCCCGCAGCCGCACAAGGGCGACCCCTTCGACCGAGACGCTCTGCCCACTCCCCCGGGCGCCACCCTCGCCCTCCTCCGCTCCCTGCTCGCGCCGATGAAGGCCCGCGTGGTGATGACCAGTGTGCTGCTCCTGCTCCAGCAGGCGGCGGTGCAGGCGGGCCCGCTGCTGGTGGCGTACGCGATCGACAGTGCCGTACCGGCGTTCCGCGACGGCCGGCACGGGCCGCTGGTCGCGGTGGCGGTCGGGTATCTGCTGTGCGCGGTGGCGGCGGGCGGGTTGCAGTACGCGTTCATCGGGGCGTCGGCGCGGGTGAACCAGGACGTGCTGCTCGATCTGCGCGGCCGGATCTTCCGGCACGCGCAGGCGCTGAGCATCGACTTCCACGAGCGGTACACCTCGGGCCGGCTCATCTCCCGTTCCACCACGGACGTCGAGTCGCTGCGCGAGCTGCTCAACGAGGGGCTGCAGGAACTCGTCGGCGTGATCCTCGCCTGCGCCTACATCTCGGCGATGCTGCTCTGGCTGGACCTGGGCCTCGGTGCGGCGGCGCTGGCGTCGTTCGTGCCGCTGTACGGGCTGGTGCGGCTGTACCAGCGCCGCGCGGCGAGCGTCTACGCCGCCCGGTCGACGGCGATCGCCGCGGTGATCGTGAAGTTCGCGGAGACGATGAACGGCATCCGGCCGGTGCGGGCGTTCCGCCGGGAGGCCGTCAACGACGCGGAGTTCGGGCGCCTGAACCGGCACCACGAACGCACCAACGGCGACGCCATCCTGGAGATGGCCCGCTATGTGGTCGGCTCCCGTGTCGTCGCGAACATCACGGTGGCGGCGATCGTGCTGTGGGGCGCCTACCGGGTGGCGTCGGAGTCGCTGGCACTGGGTGTGCTGGCGGCCGCGGTGCTGTATCTGCGGCGCCTGTACGACCCGATCGACCGGCTCGGCATGTTCCTCAACTCGTACCAGTCGGCGGCGGCGTCACTGGAGAAGATCGCGGGCCTCCTCGCCCAGACCCCCTCGGTCCCGGAGCCGGCCGAGCCGAGGGAACTGCCTCCCCCGGCCTCCGAACTCCCGGGCCGCGAGGTCGTGTTCGAGGGCGTGACGTTCGCCTACCGCACCGGTGGCGAGATCCTGCCCCGCTTCGACCTCACCCTCCCGGCGGGCAGCACGGTCGCGGTGGTCGGCTCCACCGGCGCCGGCAAGTCGACCCTCGCCAAACTGCTGGCCCGCTTCTACGACCCCACGGCCGGCCGGGTCCTGCTCGACGGCGTCGATCTGCGCGACCTCCCCGTGCCCGAGCTGCGGCGCGGGGTGGTCATGGTCACCCAGGAGTCGTTCCTGTTCTCCGGCACGGTCGCCGAGAACATCGCCATCGGCCGCCCCGACGCCACCCGGGAGGAGATCGAGCGGGCCGCCAAGGCCATCGGCGCCCACGACTTCATCACCGCCCTGCCCGAGGGCTACGACACCGACGTACGCAAACGCGGCGGCCGCATCTCCGCCGGCCAACGCCAACTGGTCGCCTTCGCCCGCGCGTTGCTGGCCGACCCCGCCGTCCTCATCCTCGACGAGGCCACCAGCTCCCTGGACATCCCCGGCGAACGGGCGGTGCAGCGCGCGATGGCCACGGTGCTCCGCGGCCGCACGGCCGTGGTCATCGCCCACCGTCTGTCGACGGTGGAGATCGCCGACCGGGTACTGGTGATGGAACAGGGCCGGGTGGTGGAGGACGGCAGCCCGGCGGAACTGATCGCGGGAACGGGCCGTTTCGCGGACCTGCACCGGGCGTGGAGGGACAGCTTGGCGTAGGCAACGGACTGGTGAGGTCGCACGTTCGACTGCGGGCCGGTGGGGGCTTGTCGCGCAGTTCCCCGCGCCCCTGAAAGACAAGGCCGCACCCCGTGCTTTCAAGGGGCGCGGGGAACTGCGCGAGCAACCCCACACAACCCGCACCCGCCAACACACCCACCCACCCGAGCTCCCCCGGCCCCCCAAGCGGAGCGCTGGGGCGGGGGCGAGACAACTCATGGACGGAACAGGAAAGCGGGGGCGGATGATCGACGCGTACGAGGATCCCGGCACACCGGACTGCCGCGGCGGCGCCCGCTACCTGTGGTGGCTGGTCAAACAACAGGCGGCCCGATCCGCAATGGGCTCCCTCATCTCCTGCGTATGGATGGTGCTGCTGGCGGCAACCCCGTACCTCCTCTCCCGCGCCATCGACGAGGGCCTCCAACCCGGCGACTACCCGGCCCTGGCCACCTGGACGGCCACACTCTTCGCCGTGGGCGCCTTCAACGCCTGGCTGAGCGTCATGCGCCACCGCACGATGACCCGCGTCCGCATGGACGCCAACTTCCGCACGGTGAAGGTCGTGATCGCCCACGCGGTGAGACTGGGCGCGGCCCTCCCCCGCCGCATCGGCACCGGCGAGGTCGTCACGATCGGCGTCGGCGACGTCAACACGATCTCCTCCTCGCTGACCGTCATCGGCCCCGGCGTCGGCGCGATCGCCGCGTATCTGGTGGTCGCCGGCCTGCTCGTGTCGGTCTCGCTGCCGATCGCCGCGGTCGTACTCCTCGGGATGCCGTTGATGGCCGTACTCGTGGGCCCGTTGCTGCGCCGTCTGCAGGGCACGGAGACGGAGTACCGCGAACGACAGGGCGTGCTGACCGCGCGGATCGCGGACCTCGCGGGCGGGCTGCGCGTCCTCAACGGCCTCGGCGGCAAGGGCCTGATCGCCGACGCGTTCCACCGGGACTCACAGCGGCTGCGGGCGCAGGGGTACCGGGTGGGGTCGGTGACCAGCTGGGTGCAGGCGATCGGGGTGGGGCTGCCGACCCTGTTCCTGGCGGTGGTGACCTGGCTGGCGGCCCGGCTCGCCGCGCAAGGGTCCATCACGGTGGGCGAGTTGGTGTCGGTGTACGGGTATGTGACGGTGCTGGTGCGGCCGGTGTCGTACTTCGTGGACTGGGGCTACGAGGTCAGCCGCGGGGTGGTGGCGGCACGGCGCGTCATCCGGTTCCTGACTCTGGAGCCCCTGCCGGACCACGGCACCGAGGACGCGCCCGCCGAGCCGGCGGCGCTGCACGACCCCGAGTCGGGCGTTCGGGTGTCGCCCGGCCGGCTGACCGCGCTGGCCGGCGACCGGCCGGGCGACGCCACGGCCGTCGTGGACCGGCTCGGGCGGTACGCTCCGACGGCGGCGACCTGGGGCGGAATCCCCCTCGACGAGATCCCGTTGGCGCAGGTCCGCGCACGGATCCTGGTCGCCGACCACGAGGCCGACCTGTTCGCGGGGCGGCTGCGCGAGCTGCTGGGCGAGCGGGACGACGACCTCGCCGTGCGGGAGGCGTTACGGGCGGCCGTGGCCGAGGACATCGTCCAGGGCCTGCCGGACGGCCTGGACTCGCCGATCGACGCCCAGGGCCGCAACCTCTCCGGCGGCCAGCGGCAACGCCTGCGGCTGGCCCGGGCGTTGCTCGCCGACCCCGAGGTCCTGCTCGCCGTCGAGCCGACCTCGGCGCTGGACGCCCACACCGAGGCCCGGGTCGCCCAGCGGCTGCGGGCGGCCCGCGAGGGCCGTACGACCGTCGTCACCACCACCTCGCCCCTTGTCCTGGACCACGCGGACACCGTCCACTACCTGGTCGAGGGCAAGGTCGCCGCCACGGGCAGCCACCGCGAACTGCTGGCCGGCGAGCCGGGCTACCGGGCACTGGTGGCGCGGGACGCGGGCGAGGCGGAGGACGACACGGACGAGGCCGCGAGCGAGGAGGTCGTACGGTGACCAAGGGACCCACCACCGACGCCGGCGAACCCACCACCGACGCCGGCGAACCGACCCCCGGCATGGTGGGCCGCCTGCCCATCGCCGGCCCCGCCGATGTGCGGCGGGCCGCCGTCCGTCTGGTGCGCGCCGACGGGCGGGCCTTTCTCGCCGTGCTGGGGCTGAACGCGGCGGCGGCCGGGACGGGGCTCGCGGGGCCCTGGCTGCTGGGGCGGATCATCGACGAGGTGCGCGGCGGGGGCGGCGTCGGGGCAGTGGACCGGCTGGCGCTCACGCTCCTGCTGTGCGCGGTGGCGCAGTTGCTGCTGGCGCGTTGGGCCCGGTATGTGGGGCACCGGTTCGGGGAGCGGATCCTGGCACGGGTGCGCGAGGAGTTCGTGGACCGGACGCTGGCGCTGCCCGCGTCGGTCGTGGAACGGGCCGGCGCCGGTGATCTGACGGCGCGCGGCACGGCGGACGTGGACACGGTCGGCAAGACGCTGCGCGATGTCGGGCCCGAGTTGCTCATCAGTTCGGTGCAGGCGTTGTTCCTGCTCGGTGCGGTGTTCGCGCTGGACCCGCTGCTCGGTGTCTGCGGGCTGTTCGGTCTGACCGGCATCTGGATCGTGCTGCGCTGGTATCTGCGCCGGGCGCGCGCCGGTTATCTCGCGGAGGGCGCGGCGGGCTCCGAGGTCGCGGAGATCGTCGCGGCGACCGCGTCCGGCGCCCGTACGGTCGAGGCGCTGCGGTTGGAGCGGCGGCGTATCGCCGCGAGCCGGAAGGCGCTGGAGACGTCCCGGCGCCGGCGCTTCCACACCCTCTTCCTGCGCTCGGTGTTCTTCCCGGGCGTGGACATCTCCTACTTCGTGCCCGTGGTGACGATCCTGCTGCTGGGCGGGGTGCTGCACGAGCGCGGCTCGATGAGTCTGGGCGCGGTGGTGGCGGCGGCCCTGTATCTGCAGCAGCTCAGCGGTCCGCTCGACGAGATCCTGATGCGGGTCGAGCAACTGCAGAGCAGCGGCGCCTCGTTCGCCCGCGTGGAGGGCCTGGCCGGGGCTCCGCGGGCGGACTCCGCCGACTCCCCGGAACCGGCGGACGACCGCATCGACGTGACCGGTGTCCGTTACGCCTACGACCGGGGCGGCGAGGTGCTGCGCGGGGTCGACCTGACCGTTCGCCCCGGGGAACGCCTGGCCGTCGTCGGCCCGTCCGGTGCCGGGAAGACCACCCTGAGCAGGCTCCTGGCCGGCATCGACGCGCCGACGTCGGGCACGGTCACGGTGGGCGGGGTGCCGGTCGTCGGCCTCGGCCCGGAGCGCCTGCGCCGCCAGGTCGTCCTGGTCACCCAGGAGCACCACGTCTTCCTCGGCACGGTCCGCGACAACCTCCTCATCGCCGAACCAACCGCCACGGACGAGCAGTTGTGGGCCGCCCTCACGGCCGTGGGCGCCGACATCTGGGTCCGCGACCTCCCGGACGCCCTCGGCACCCGCCTCGGCCAGGGCGGCCACCGCACGGACGGACCCCAGGCCCAGCAACTCGCTCTGGCCCGCGTCGTCCTGGCCGACCCCCACACCCTCATCCTCGACGAGGCCACGGCGTTGCTGGACCCGGCGACCGCCCGCCACACCGAACGCGCCCTGGCCGCCGTACTGCAGGGCCGCACGGTCATCGCCATCGCCCACCGCCTCCACACCGCCCACGACGCCGACCGCGTGGCCGTGATGGAGGACGGACTCCTCACCGAACTCGGCACGCACGAGGAACTGGTGGCGGCGGAGGGGGCGTACGCGGCGCTGTGGCACTCGTGGCACGGGGAGCGGCCATCGGCCGTTTGAGCGCGATCCCGACCTGACGGCCGCAGAGGCGATGCGGCACATCTGGAGCCGAACCCAGGGCGAACAGTCCGTATACCGAACATGACCACCCGGCCAACGGACGACTTCCGGCCAACCTTTTGACGCGGTCCTGACATAACCCGCACACGCCTGCCACTCTGCCCACAACCGCGGCACAGCAACCTCACAAACCCCGTTGCCGTGGCGCGAAGCACCCCCACGCATGTGGTTTTCGCGTGACACACCGTTCTGCCCGGGCGGCGTCCGACCGTCCGGTCTCCCCGGCCGTGCGACCCGCGGCCACGCAGAAGGAGTCAGTGTTGAGACGCCAGTCCCACAGACGCACCTCCCACACCCGCAACACCTTCACCCGCACCACCCAGCGAAGGGCCGCCGCCGGCGCGCTCGTCGCCGTGACCGCCCTGTTGGCCGCGGCCGTCCAGTCGGGCGCCGCCACCGCCGCCCCGGAGAAGGCACCGTCGGCTGCGAGCAAGGCCAACCCGGGCGCGCTCCCGGTGAAGCTCACCCCCGCACAGCGCGCCGAGCTGATACGCGAGGCCAACGCCACGAAGGCCCGGACGGCCGAGGAGCTGAACCTCGGCGCCAAGGAGAAGCTGGTCGTCCGTGACGTGGTCAAGGACCGCGACGGCACCGTGCACACACGGTACGAGCGGACGTACGACGGCCTCCCGGTCCTCGGCGGCGACCTGGTCGTCGAGACGTCGAAGGCGGGCGAGACCGAGGGCATCGTCAAGGCCACCAAGGCGACGATCGAGGTCAAGTCGCTGAAGCCCACCGTCACGGCCGCGAAGGCCGAGAAGCAGGCCCTGAAGGCGGCCGAGGCCGAGGACGCCAAGAACCCGGACGTCAACCGGGCGCCCCGCAAGGTCGTCTGGGCGGCCGGCGGCAAGCCGGTCCTCGCGTACGAGACGGTCGTCGGCGGCTTCCAGCACGACGGCACCCCGCAGGAGCTCCACGTCATCATGGACGCCACCACCGGCGAGAAGCTGTACGAGTGGGAGGCGATCGAGACCGGCACCGGCAACACGGTGTACAGCGGCCAGGTCACCCTCGGCACCACGCAGTCCGGGTCGACGTACAACCTCACCGACGGCGCGCGCGGCGGCCACAAGACGTACAACCTGAACCGCGGCACCTCCGGCACCGGCACGCTCTTCTCCGGCTCCGACGACGTGTGGGGCAACGGCAGCCCGTCGAACCTGGAGTCGGCCGCCGCCGACGCCCACTACGGCGCGGCACTGACCTGGGACTACTACAAGAACGTGCACAGCCGCAACGGCATCCGCGGCGACGGCGTCGGCGCCTACTCCCGCGTGCACTACGGCAACAACTACGTCAACGCGTTCTGGCAGGACACCTGCTTCTGCATGACGTACGGCGACGGCTCGGGCAACGCCAACCCGCTGACGTCGATCGACGTCGCCGCGCACGAGATGACCCACGGCCTGACGTCCAACACGGCCGGCCTGCGGTACTCCGGCGAGTCCGGCGGCCTGAACGAGGCCACCTCGGACATCTTCGGCTCGACGGTCGAGTTCTACGCGGCGAACTCCTCCGACGTCGGTGACTACCTCATCGGCGAGGAGATCAACATCAACGGCGACGGCACGCCGCTGCGTTACATGGACCAGCCGAGCAAGGACGGCTCGTCCAAGGACGCCTGGTACTCGGGCATCGGCTCGATCGACGTGCACTACTCGTCGGGCCCCGCGAACCACTTCTTCTACCTCCTCTCCGAGGGCAGCGGCGCCAAGACCGTCAACGGCGTCAGCTACAACTCGCCCACCTCGGACGGCCTGCCGGTGACCGGCATCGGCCGCGCCAAGGCGGAGCAGATCTGGTTCAAGGCACTGACGACGAAGTTCACGTCGACGACCAACTACGCGGGCGCCCGCACCGGCACCCTCGCGGTCGCCGGTGAGCTGTACGGCACCACGTCCGCCGAGTACACGGCGGTGCAGAACGCGTGGGCGGGCGTGAACGTGGGCACGCGGCCCGGCGGTGGCGGAGGCGGCGGCACCTCCTTCGAGAACGGCACCGACGTATCGATTCCGGACAACGGAGCGGCGGTCACGTCCTCGATCACCGTCTCGGGCCGGACGGGCAACGCGCCCTCCAACCTCGCGGTGGGGGTCGACATCACCCACACCTACATCGGTGACCTCCAGGTGCAGCTGATCGCCCCGGACGGCACGGCGTACACGATGAAGGCGTACGGCACCGGCGGCAGCTCGGACAACATCGCCACCACGTACACGGTGAACGCGTCCTCCGAAGTCGCCAACGGCGTCTGGCAGTTGCGGGTCCAGGACAACGCGGCGCAGGACACGGGCCGGATCAACGGCTGGAGCCTGACGTTCCCGTGAGCCGGCGGACCGTCCCGTAGTTCACATGACGGCCGAACAGCAGGCGTCGCCCCGGCGGGTCAACTCCCGCCGGGGCGACGCACGACTGTCCGCAGCGAGGGGGCAGCGGCGTAGGACAGCCACCACCACGGGCGGGTCAGCCGCGAGACGGCGGAAGGGGCCGTGCCGGTACGTCATGCCCATCGCGTGGAGCGCGAGCCTCGACCCCATCCACACCCCACGTGAACCGGCCCAACCGCAGCACGCGCCGAACCCCAAGAACGGGCCCGCAGCGATTCAGCCCCGGCGCCGCCGCCCCCAGCCCCGCCGCCCCTCACCGCCGTCGTCGTCCTCATGCGGCCCCAGCAGCTCATCCGCCAGCGTCGGCAGATCGTCCAGCGGCGTCTCCTCGGCCCAGTCGGACCGCTGCCGACGCCGAGGAGCCCCCTCCGCATCGACCTGAGGTATCTCCCGAGTCCGATCCTCCGCCCCATCAGGCCTCGGTTCCGTCCCCGCCCCCGGCCGCTCATCCCGGAAGAACCCCGGCGGCACCCGATCGTCACGCACAGGAGGAAGCACGGCGGTCTCGTCAGCCGCCCCCGGAGGCACCGGCGGCAACACCGCGGTCTCCTCTTCCGCCCCCACAGGCGGCGCCGGCGGCCACGGCAACTTCGCCGTGGTCTCCGAATCCGCCCCCTCTGCCCCACCCGGCCGCACCGGCCGCACCGGCGGCAACACAGCCGTCTCATCCACCGGTCCACCAGACGCGTTCGTCGGCGTCACAACCGGCGTAGGCACAGTCGCCTGCTCATCAGCCCCACCGGCCCCACCGGCCCGGGAAGCCCCCGAGGCCCGCTCAGCCTCAGCCACCCTCTCGGCCTCAGCCGCAGCCGCAGCGTCCCGCTCGGCCTGAGCCACCCGCTCAGTCTCAGCCGCAGCCGCGCTCTCGGCCGCAACCCTCCGAGCCTCCTCGGCCCGAAGCAATGCCTCCTCGGCCTTCCGCTGCTTCTCGAGGCGCCGCGCCTCCGCCTCCTCCCGCAGCCGCTGCTCCTCCGCGGCCTGCTGACGGCGACGCTCCTCCTCGACCCGCCGCCGCTCTTCCTCCTCGGCCCGGGCCTTCTCCTCGGCGAGGAGCCGCGCCTGCTCCTCCTCGGCACGACGACGGGCCTCCTCCGCCCGCTGCCGGGCCTCCTCGGCCTGCCGCTCCGCCTCGCGCCGCTGAGCCTCCTCCAGCTCGCGCCGCTTGCGCTCCTCTTCCTCGGCACGGAGCCGCGCGAGCTCCTCCTGGCGCTCACGCTCCAGCCGCTCTTCCTCGGCCTTGCGCACGGCCTCTTCCTCGGCCTTGCGCCGCGCTTCCTCCTCGGCCTTGCGCCGCGCTTCCTCCTGCGCCTTCACCTCTGCCTCGGACAGCGGCAGCATCACATCCAGCCGAGCCCGGACAACGGTCGTCACGGCCTCCGGATCCTGCCCGGCGTCCACCACCAGATACCGCCCGGCATCCGCCGCGGCCAACGTCAGGAACCCGGCCCGCACCCGCTCATGGAACTCGACCGGCTCCGACTCCAACCGATCCGGCGCCTCGGTGAACCGCTCCCGCGCGGCCTCCGGCGAAACATCCAGCAGCACAGTCAGATGAGGCACGAGCCCATCGGTGGCCCACCGCGAGATCCGAGCGATCTCAGTCGGCGAGAGATCCCGCCCGGCCCCCTGATAAGCCACGGACGAATCGATGTACCGATCCGAAATGACAACAGCGCCCCGCTCCAAAGCAGGCCGAACCACCGTATCCACGTGCTCGGCCCGATCAGCCGCGTAAAGCAGCGCCTCGGCCCGATGCGACAACCCGGCACTGCTGACGTCCAACAGAATCGACCGCAGCCGCTTCCCCACCGGAGTGGCCCCCGGCTCCCGCGTGACCACGACCTCGTGCCCCTTGGCCCGGATCCACTCGGCGAGCGCCTCGACCTGGGTGGACTTCCCGGCACCGTCACCGCCCTCCACGGCGATGAAGAACCCGGACGCGGCCGGCGCCTGCACCGGATCGTCCCCGCCCAGCAACGCGTCCCGCAGGTCATGCCGCAGCGGCACCCCGGACCGGTCGTCGACCTTGGCGAGCAGCAGCGCGGCCACCGGCAGCAGCAACGCCCCCACCAGCATCAACGTGAACGCCGCGCCCCCGTGCGCAAAGACGAACTTCCCGCTCTCGAGCCGGTGCGGCCCGATCAGCGCGGCGAAGAGCGGCGCCACCAGAGCCGCCAGCGCCACAAACACCCGTACGACGGCATGCAGATGATCGGTCGTCCGCGCCCGCCGGAAGTCCTCGGCCTCCTGGTCGAGCAGCGTGTGCCCGGTGTTCGCGGCGATGCCCGCGCCCACACCCGCAAGACCGAAGATCAGCACCACACTGGTGACATCCGGCACGAGCCCGGCGGCGAGCAGCGCGATCCCCGTGAAGGCGATCGCCAGCGCGAGCAGCCGACGTCGCGACAGCGAGGGCAGCACAGCCGACGCCCGACGGATCCCGAATACGACCCCACCGGTCAGCGCGACGACGAGCAGCCCGTACATCACCGGCCCGCCGCCCAGGTCCTTGGCGTGCAGCACGGCGACGGCGACGGCCGCAGCGACGGCACCGGCAACAGCGCCACACGCGAGCACCAGGATCGGAATCGCACCCGTACGACCCTTGTCGACACCGGTACCGGTCTTGGGCCGACGCAGCCCCTCCAGCGGCGACCGCGCGCGCGGTGTACGCGTCTTGGGCAGTTCGAGGAAGGTCACCACGGACAGCGAGGCGGCGAAGAGCCCGGCGGCGACGTACGACGCGAGCGCCGCCTGATGCTGACCGAACCAGTCGATGCCCGCGCCCAGCAGATTGTTCAGCAGCGACGCGACGACGAGCACCGCGGCCGCGAAGGGCACCGCCACGAATCCGGTACGCAGGGACAGTCGCCGCAGCGCGTCCATGTGGTCCGGCAGCGGACGTACGGTCGCGCCCTCCAGCGGCGGCGTGGGCAGCAGCGCGGGCGCCGCGCTCTCCCGGCAGACCGTCCAGAACCGCTCGGCGACCCCGGCGACGAACACGGTCACCAGGAGCACCGCGAGCGCGTTGTCCGGCGTCCAGTCGATCCACAGGGGCGCCACGATCAGCAGCAGCACCCGCAGCCCGTCGGCACCGACCATGGTCCAGCGTCGGTCGAGCAGCCCCTCCTGAGACGTCAGCGAGGTGAGCGGTCCGAGGAGTACGGCGCCGAAGAGCAGCGTCGCGAGCACGCGCGTACCGAACACGGCCGCCACGGTGAGGGCGACGCCCCGGTACCCACCCCCGAAGGCGCCCTCGGCGATCGCCGTCTGAAAAACGAGAAGTACCAGCACGAACAGCGCGAGGACGTCCCCGACACCACCCACGAGCTGTGCGCTCCACAGCCGTTTGAGCTGTGGCTGACGCAACAGCGCCCGTACCGCACGCTCCCTGGAGTCGGCGGCCAGGGCGTCATCGGGGGCCGGAGTCTGGGCCATCGGCTGCTCGCCTCGCATCATGCTTTCAGCCTATCGGCACCCACCGACACGCCGAACCGACGCCCAAACGCACACACAACACGCACGTTCAGCGAAGGCGAGGTGAAGATTCAGGCCAAGGTCACCGGCGGCCGACCCAAGGGGGGCGGGGCTGTGTCGATGTGCGGCTCCGCCGCGTGGGCGCGCTCCACCACGACCAACCGGCAGTCGCCGACCCACCCGCACCCCGAGCCGTCAGGCGTCCGGCACAGCCTTCTTGGCGGCCACCTTCTTCGCCGGCGCGGCCTTCTTCGCCGCAGCCGTCTTGGAAGTCGCCGTCTTCTTCGCGGCCACCTTCTTCGCCGGTGCTGCCTTCTTCGCCGCAGCCTTGGTCGCCGTCTTCTTCGCCGGCGCCTTCTTCGCGGTCTTCTTGGCCGGCGCCTTCGCCCGCTTCTCGGCGAGCAGCTCGAACCCACGCTCCGGCGTGATCGCCTCCACGCTGTCCCCGGACCGCAGCGTCGCATTGGTCTCGCCGTCGGTGACGTACGGCCCGAAGCGCCCGTCCTTCACCACGACCGGCTTCCCGCTGACCGGGTCGGCACCCAGTTCCTTGAGCGGCGGCTTGGCCGCGGCCCGCCCCCGCTGCTTGGGCTGGGAGTAGATCTCCAGCGCCTCTTCGAGGGTGATGGTGAAGAGCTGCTCCTCGGACTGCAGCGAACGCGAGTCCGTGCCCTTCTTCAGATACGGCCCGTACCGCCCGTTCTGCGCGGTGATCTCCTGCCCCTCGGCGTCCGCGCCGACGACCCGCGGCAGCGACATCAGCTTGAGGGCGTCCTCGAGCGTCACCGTGTCCAGGGACATCGACTTGAACAGCGAGGCCGTCCGCGGCTTGACCGCGTTCTTGCCGGTCTTCGGCGTGCCCTCGGGCAGGATCTCCGTGACGTACGGACCGTAGCGCCCGTCCTTGGCGACGATCTGGTTGCCGGTGACCGGGTCGGCCCCCAGCTCGAAGTCACCGCTCGGCTTCGCCAGCAGTTCCTCCGCCAGCTCGACGGACAGCTCGTCCGGCGCGAGGTCGTCGGGGATGTCCGCGCGCTGGTGCTGCTCGGTGTCCTTCTCGCCGCGCTCGATGTAGGGGCCGTAGCGCCCGACGCGCAGCACGATGTCGTTGCCGACGGGGAACGACGAGACCTCGCGCGCGTCGATCGCGCCCAGGTCGGTCACCAGCTCCTTCAGACCACCAAGGTGGTCCCCGTCGCCGTTGCCCGCCTCGGCCGCGCTGCCGTTCGCCACGCCCGCGACGGAGTCGCTATCAGATGCAGCTTCACCGAAGTAGAACCGGCGCAGCCACGGCACCGCCTGGGCCTCGCCCCGCGCGATGCGGTCGAGGTCGTCCTCCATCTTGGCGGTGAAGTCGTAGTCGACGAGCCGCCCGAAGTGCTTCTCCAGCAGGTTGACCACGGCGAAGCTCAGGAAGGACGGCACCAGAGCCGTGCCCTTCTTGAACACATAGCCCCGGTCGAGAATCGTTCCGATGATCGACGCGTACGTCGACGGACGGCCGATCTCCCGCTCCTCCAGCTCCTTGACCAGCGACGCCTCGGTGTAGCGGGCGGGCGGCTTCGTAGCGTGCCCGTCGACCGTGATCTCCTCGGCGGAGAGCGCGTCACCCTCGTTGACCTGCGGCAACCGGCGCTCGCGGTCGTCGAGCTCGGCGTTCGGGTCGTCGGCGCCCTCGACGTAGGCCTTGAGGAAGCCGTGGAAGGTGATCGTCTTGCCTGAGGCGCTGAACTCGGCGTCCCGGCCGTCGGCGGCCGTGCCACCGATCTTCACCGTGACGGAGTTACCCGTCGCGTCCTTCATCTGGGAGGCGACGGTCCGCTTCCAGATCAGCTCGTACAGCTTGAACTGCTCGCCGGTCAGCCCTGTCTCCGCCGGGGTACGGAAACGATCGCCCGAGGGTCGGATCGCCTCGTGCGCCTCCTGCGCGTTCTTGACCTTCCCGGCGTACGTACGCGGCTGCGCCGGCAGATAGTCGGCGCCGTACAGCTGCGTGACCTGGGCGCGGGCGGCGGCGATCGCGGTGTCGCTGAGCGTCGTGGAGTCCGTACGCATGTACGTGATGAAGCCGTTCTCGTACAGCTTCTGCGCGATCTGCATGGTCGCCTTGGCCCCGAAGCCCAGCTTCCGCGAGGCCTCCTGCTGGAGCGTCGTCGTACGGAACGGGGCGTACGGCGAGCGGCGGTACGGCTTGGACTCGACGGACCGGACGGAGAAGCGCGTGCTCTCCAGGGCGGCGGCCAGCGCGCGGGCGTTCGCCTCGTCCAGGTGCAGGACGTTCGCGCCCTTGAGCTGTCCGAGCGAGTCGAAGTCACGGCCCTGGGCGACACGGCGGCCGTCGACGGACTGCAGGCGCGCGACCAGGGACGACGGGTCGGAGGCGTCACCGGCGCGGCCGGTCGCGAAGGTGCCGGTCAGGTCCCAGTACTCGGCGGAACGGAACGCGATCCGCTCGCGCTCCCGCTCCACCACGAGCCGGGTCGCGACGGACTGGACACGGCCCGCCGACAGCCGCGGCATGACCTTCTTCCACAGGACCGGCGAGACCTCGTAGCCATAGAGGCGGTCGAGGATGCGACGGGTCTCCTGGGCGTCGACCAGCTTCTGGTTCAGCTCGCGCGGGTTGGCGACGGCGGCCTGGATCGCGGCCTTGGTGATCTCGTGGAAGACCATCCGCTTGACCGGGACCTTGGGCTTGAGGACCTCCTGGAGGTGCCAGGCGATGGCCTCGCCCTCGCGGTCCTCATCGGTGGCGAGGAAGAGCTCGTCGGAGTCCTTCAGCAGGTCCTTGAGCTTCCTGACCTGCGCCTTCTTGTCCGCGTTGACCACATAGACGGGCTGGAAGTCGTGCTCGACGTCCACGCCGAGGCGGCGCACCTCGCCGGTGTACTGCTCGGGCACCTCCGCGGCGCCGTTGGGAAGGTCGCGGATGTGCCCCACGCTCGCCTCGACGATGTAGCCGGGGCCGAGATAGCCCTTGATCGTCTTCGCCTTGGCAGGCGACTCGACGATGACGAGTCGGCGGCCGCCCTTCGCGGTCTCGCTGGTCGGGGACAACTTCGCTCTTCTCTCCGGTCGACGCTGGGTCTCCCCAGGCTACGTCCCGGGGTCGGGCACCCCCAGTGGCTTGTGCCTCACATGGAGGCTCAGCCTGCTGCCCGGGGGTCGGGTCATGCTGACGCTGCGGAGTGTGACGGTACATCCCGCCCCCGTGTCAAACGGGAAAAGCCCGCAACGGCCACTCGAACGGTAACCCGACTACCGCCATTCCTGCCGCCCGGCGTGTGCATCGACCCCTTCCGACCGATACGGAGCGTCACGTCTCGGTTACCCCACGAGCTTCCCGGCCCAGGATTCCGGCGCCTGCTCAGAGCCGCGTGAAGCACCACGCGCCGAGCGCGAGGGCGGCGACCGCCACGACGCTCGCGAGCGTTGCGGACATCACAGGACGCACCCCGTGGGCGACCGGTTCGCCCTGGCGCACCCGGATCGTGGTCCACAGCAGCAGCCCGCCCCCGAACAGGGCGAACACCACTCCCGTGAAGATCGCCGGTCCGCTCTCCATGTCCCGTCCTCCCGCCCTTGTCACCCAGCGACGGGAGGCTGGCACGTATGGGAAGCGGGCACGCGAACCCGAGGTGAACGCCAGGCATCCGGGCTCCCGGTCCGGCTCTCAGACCGAGCCCGGCGTGGATATCTTCCCGGCCGTCTTCGAGGCGTCGGCGTTGCGCACCGTGCACACCACCTTGTTGAAGCCCTTCTCCCACTCGTTCTTGTCGGTCACCCATCCCGACACGATCAGGTCAGCCCCGGGCGCCCAAGTCGACTCGAACCTGTTGGTGCACAGCTTGCCGCCTTCGTCGAGGGCGCCCTGGAAGGTCATGCTGTCGGGCGCCTGCACCGATCCGACCACCTGGTCGGTGTGCGCTTCGGCACAGTCGGTCAGCGGTGCGTCGTACCCCTCGTCGTCCCTCGTGGTGTAGTCCCAGCAGTCACCTATGGCCATCTGGGTGGGCCACAGGTTCATGCCCACGTCACGGAGCCGGCCCACCTCGCCGCCGATCGGGACGTGCTTGCCGAGTACGAGACATGCCGTACCACCCTTGGCCGTGGTGAAGCCCGCCTTCGTCGGGACGAGTGCGTAGACGTCCGCGTCGGGCAGGGCCTCGGCCATCGGGTCGGCCTGGTTGGCGCAACGCTGCGCGCCGCTGGTGCGGGCCTCCTCGTGGTCGGACGCCGTCTCGATCGCCACGACCTGGCCGTCCGGCCAGTCCTCGTCGCAGTCCACCACGCCCAGGTCGGGCACCGACTTGAACGCCGTCCCCGTCCAGACCGCCTTGACGCAGTCCCCCACCTCCAGCGGTTTCCTGAGGGCCGCGTTCTTGCCGTAGGGGTATTCCGAGCCCGGTTGCGAAGCGAGCGCCTCCGGGCTCTCGGACGGCGATGGGCCTGGCGGGTTGTCGTCACCGATCATGTTGACCGTCAGCCAGGTCCCGCCGCCCGCCACCAGCAGGACGGCCACGACGATCGCGACGATCCCGGCCGCCGGCACCTTCCGCTTCGGCCCACTGGGCGCCGGAGCACCGGCCGTGATGGTCGGGAACCCCGCGCTGCCCGGCGGAGCGGCGCCGCCACCGCCGTAGGGCGTCGACGGGTTGGCCGAGTAGGGCAGCGACTGGTTGCCCACGGTGCCGCCGTACGGCCCGGACTGGTTGCCGGCGACGCTCCCGTACGACCCGGACTGGCCGCCCCCGTACGGGTTGTAGCCGTCGTACGGGCCCCGGGGCTGCGCCTGCTGCCAAGGGCCGTACGGCGACGGGTCGCCCGGCGTGGGCGGACCTCCCGCCGGGGTGTTCGGCGTCGGCGGCGCCCCGGGTGTGTGCGGCGCGTACCCGGCGCCCGGCGTGTGCGGTGTGTTCGGCGTTCCCCCGTTGCCTGCCTGCGCGGCGGCCACATAGCCGGGCGGTGCGCCCGCCGCGTAACCCTGGGGCGGGCCGGCGGTCGCATGGCCGCCGGGGGTACCGGCAACGGGTCCGAAGCCCTCGGGCGCCGACGCCGGGGTGGCTCCCCAGCCCGGCGGTGTCGCGGCGCCGCCCTCGTCCGCCACCCGCTCCAGGCCGCGCGCCACCGCCTCCGGCGACAGCCGCCGCACCGGGTCCTTGATGAGCAACCCGTGCAGGACGGGCGCCAGTTCACCGGCGCGGACGGGGGGCGTGGGCTCCTCGCCCAGCAGGGCCGTGAGTGTCGCGTACTCGCCGTGCCGGTCGAAGGGGCCACGGCCCTCGACCGCCGCGTACAGCGTGGCGCCGAGCGAGAACATGTCGGCGGCCGGGGTCGGCGGCTCACCCCGCGCCCGCTCGGGCGCCAGGTACCCGGGCGTACCGAGAATGCCGGCCGTGGCGGTGAGCCGGGGTTCGCGGGACTCCGGCTGGAGCGCGATGCCGTAGTCGGTGAGCAGCACACGCGCGTACGGGTCGCCCGAGGCGTCGGCCGCGAGGAGGATGTTGGCCGGTTTCACATCCCGGTGGAGGATGCCGATCCGGTGGCCGGCGGTGAGCGCGTCGAGGACGGCGAGCCCGATCCGCGCGACCTGCTCGGGCGAGAGCGGCCCCCGCTGCCGTACGACCGCCTGGAGGTCGATCGCGTCCGGCACGTACTCCATGACGATCCACGGCAGGCCCTCGTGCAGCACCACGTCGTGGACCGTGGCCACATGCGGATGACCGCGCAGGCGTGCGGCGTGCCGGGCCTCGCTGCGGGCCCGGGCGATGCGTTGTACGGGCTCGGTCGCATCCATCGGGACGTCGGGCAGGGAGATCTCCTTCATCGAGACCTCGCAGGCCAACTCCTCGTCGTACGCGAGCCAGACCCGGCCCATGCCGCCCACACCGAGCGTGCGCAGCAGTCGATACCGGCCGTTGATGACCCTTCCCTGGCCCTGCTCCGGCGTATCCCCCATCGCGATCCCCCGATCCCCCCAGAGACAGCGCGTGCCTCCCCCGAGGACACGTCGAATCCGTCTCTTGAAAATAGCTTCGCACGTGCCACTGACAGGAGCCCTTTTGCGGATCAATCCAGTCAGACCGGGCACATGCGCCTCAGGGGTACGGATACGCCCCGTCCACGACAGGGACGGGGCGTCGGAAGCCGTACGAGTCTGCTCACTGGGCCGGTTCGAGGAACCCCTGTTCCACCAGCAGTCGGATCTGGAGCGGCGTCCGGTCGCGCAGCGCCACCGGGTCCTCGCCCACGAGCTGGGCGATGGCGTCCAGAATCCGTCCCGCGCTGAGCGTCCCGTCGCACACACCGGCGAATCCGGCACCGACCGTGTCCACCTTCGCGGCC
This sequence comes from Streptomyces capitiformicae, assembly GCF_002214185.1. Classification (NCBI taxonomy): domain Bacteria; kingdom Bacillati; phylum Actinomycetota; class Actinomycetes; order Kitasatosporales; family Streptomycetaceae; genus Streptomyces; species Streptomyces capitiformicae. Next base: position 8,666,255 of record NZ_CP022161.1, read on the forward strand.
CGGCGCATGCCACGGTTCTGACGCAGCACCACATGCTCGGGATCCTCGGCGCCGGGCAGCCCGACCTGCTCCTGGACGACCTCGGCGGTGAGCCGGAAGTGCGCGGCGAGCAGCGCCGCGTCGTCGTTGGACCGCAGGTAGTCGATGCGCGAGAAGTGGTCCCGTACGGTCTCGCCGAGCGGCTGTTCGACCGGATGCGGCCATTCCTCGACGGTTATCGACGGCGCGGCGTCCGCGGCGGCCGACTTCCGCAGGGTGATCCAGCCGAACCCGACAGCCTTCACCTTCCGCGCCTCGAACTCGTCGAGCCAGGCGTCGTACCGCGCCTGGTACTCGGCCATGTCACCCCGGTGGTCGCCCGCGTCCCGCAGCCACAACTCCGCGTACTGCGTGATGTCCTGGACCTCGCGCTGCACGATCCACGCGTCGCACCCACGCGGCACCCACGACCTGAGCCGCTCCTGCCAGTCCTCCCCCTCCACGTGCTGCCAGTTGGCGAGGAACTGCGCGAAGCCGCCCTCGTTCAGCCGCTCCCCCACCCCTTGAACGATCGAGCGGCACAGATCGTCCCCGCCCATCCCGCCGTCGCGATAGGTCTGCCGGGCACCGGGAGAAATGACGAACGGCGGATTCGACACGATGAGGTCGTACGTCTCGTCCTCCCCCACCGGCTCGAAGAGCGAGCCCTGGCGCAGATCGGCGGCGGGCACGCCGGAGAGTGCCAGCGTGAGCGCCGTGATGTGCAGCGCGCGCGGGTTGAGGTCGGTCGCCGTCACCCGGGTGGCGTGCTGCAAGGCGTGCAGCGCCTGGATCCCGGAGCCGGTCCCGAGGTCGAGGGCGGCCTCGACCGGCGTCCGCACGGTGATCCCGGCGAGCGTGGTGGACGCCCCGCCCACTCCGAGCACAACCCCTTCGTCCCGGCTCCCGATCCCCCCGGCCCCGCCGACGGCACACCCGAGGTCGGACACGATGAACCAGTCCTCGCCGGCGGACCCGCCGTACGGCCGCACATCCACGGTGGCGACGACCTCGCCGTCACCGACCTGATCCAGCCACCCGCACTCCACGCACTCGTCCACGGGCAAAACGCCGTCCACGCGCGCGCGTGCCACCGGTTGCTGCAACAGAAACAGCCGCACGAGCGCCTCGAGCGGCGTCTCCCCTCGCGTAGCCCTGAGCGCCGGCACGACCTCACTCCGGGCCAACGCCGCGTACGCGGACGCCCCGAGCAGTTCGAGGAGCCCGTCGGCGGTGAAGTCGACACCGAGAAACGCCTCCCGAAGCCGCTGAGTGACTTCGGGACGGTCGGTGGAGGGCAGGGAGGACAGCCTGGAGTTGCTCACACTCCTCACCCTAGCCGCGCCCGGTCGCGCCGTTGGATACCGTCGTGCCGCTGGGGCGGCTGCCCACACCCATCGCCCTGGTTGCGGGCAATCGTGCCGCTGGGACGATGGGGGCACCTCCCGCTCGAGCGAAGCCGGGAGTGGGGGAGGGCGGGCGCAGCGGCGCCCTGTAAGCGCCGGCAAGCGCGTCCCACCCCCGCCCAGCTCCGACCGCCGGGCACCCAGAGGCCCCCGGCCCAGTCAGCCCTCGCTCAGCTCCCGCCCGGTCAGCTCTTCGCCGCGGAAGCCGGCGCCGAGGCGGTGCCGGACACGGTCGCCGACTTGCAGCTCTCCTGCTCGGCCATCGCCTGCCCCACCTCCCCCTTCTCCAGCTCCTTCAACGCGTCACTCCCGGTCTGGCTCAACTTCTCCAGCTCCGTCGCGACCCCTTCGAGCCCGTCCGCGAACTTCGCCTGGTCCTTCGTGTTCAGCGCGTCCGACTTCTTCTTCAGCTCGGCATACGCGGCCGACAGCTGATTCAGCTCGGTCACCGCGTTCTTCTGCTTCGTCGCACCGTCCTCGACATCCGGTGCTCCCGCCTTCTGGATGGCCGTGGCCATCGCCTTGTAGGCGTCGGAGATGTCCTGGAAGCCCTGGGAGTCGGCCTTCTGCACGTCCGCCGGTGCGCTGTCGTCCGAGGTCTCCTTCTGGATCGAGGCGTTGGCCGCCGCGATCTTCTTGATCTGCGGCTGCACGGAGTCGCAGACCTTCTTGGCCCAGGAGTTCAGCTGATCATTCGTGTCGTCGCTGCTGCAGCCGGACAGCGCCAGTACCAGTACCGCACCGCCGGACAGTGCGGCCGCGAGCTTCTTGTTCACCGGATTGGTCCCTTCCGTGGCTCTCGGCCCCGGAACATACACGCCGAATGGGCGACACCCGTGCGCCGAGCACCCTCTAAGTATCTTTTGTACCCCTTTGCACCAAGCGAGAGAAGGCTCACCGAGCCGTCGCCGCACACAGCGGGGCGGGCGGCCGACGCGTCAACACGCACCATCCGCCCGCCCTTTGAGCTGGGGCCTCGCAGGACCGTTCGTAAGACCGTCTACGAAACCACCGCTGGGTCCGCCGACTTGGTCATCTGCTCGGAGTTGCCTTCGTCACCCACGGCGATTCCGCGCCGCTTGGACACGTACACCGCGCCCACGATCACGGCGATCGCGACCACGGCGATGGCGACGCGCAGCCCGACGCTCTTGTCCTCGCCGTAGCTGAACTGGACGACCGCGGGCGCGATGAGCAGCGCGACGAGGTTCATCACCTTCAGCAGCGGGTTGATGGCGGGGCCCGCGGTGTCCTTGAACGGGTCGCCCACCGTGTCACCGATGACGGTCGCGGCATGGGCCTCGCTGCCCTTGCCGCCGTGATGACCGTCCTCGACGAGCTTCTTGGCGTTGTCCCAGGCACCGCCGGAGTTGGCGAGGAACACCGCCATCAGGGTGCCGGTGCCGATCGCCCCCGCGAGATACGCGCCCAGCGCGCCGACCCCGAGCGTGAACCCGATCGCGATGGGCGCCATGACGGCGAGCAGACCCGGTGTGGCCAGCTCCCGCAGGGCGTCCTTCGTACAGATGTCGACGACCCTGCCGTACTCCGGCTGCTCGGTGTAGTCCATGATCCCGGGCCGCTCACGGAACTGCCGCCGCACCTCGTAGACCACGGAACCGGCGGACCGCGAGACCGCGTTGATCGCCAGCCCCGAGAAGAGGAAGACGACCGCGGCACCCGCGATGAGCCCGACGAGGTTGTTGGGCTGTGAGATGTCCATCATCAGGTTCATCGGCGCGCCCGCTCCGGAGACCTTCTCGCCCACGTCGTTCGCGGCCGTGAGGATCGCGTCGCGGTACGAGCCGAAGAGCGCCGCCGCCGCGAGGACGGCGGTGGCGATGGCGATGCCCTTGGTGATGGCCTTGGTGGTGTTGCCGACGGCGTCCAGGTCGGTGAGCACCTGCGCGCCCGCGCCCTCGACGTCGCCGGACATCTCGGCGATGCCCTGCGCGTTGTCGGAGACGGGTCCGAAGGTGTCCATGGCGACGATCACACCGACCGTGGTGAGCAGGCCGGTGCCGGCCAGCGCCACCGCGAACAGGGCGAGCATGATCGACGTACCGCCCAGCAGGAACGCCCCGTAGACGCCGAGACCGATCAGCAGGGCGGTGTAGACGGCCGACTCCAGGCCGACGGAGATGCCGGCGAGGACGACGGTGGCCGGGCCGGTGAGCGAGGTCTTGCCGATGTCGCGCACGGGGCGCCGGGTGGTCTCGGTGAAGTAGCCGGTCAGCTGCTGGATCAGCGCGGCCAGCACGATGCCGATCGCCACCGCGACGACCGCGAGGACGCGCGGGTCGCCGCCGTGCCCAGCGATCGCCGTGTCCGTGACCCCTTCTAGGTCGGCGTACGACGACGGCAGATAGGCGTAGACGGCGATGGCGACGAGCACCAGCGAGATCACCGCGGAGATGAAGAACCCGCGGTTGATGGCGCTCATCCCGCTGCGGTCGCTGCGGCGTGGCGCGACCGCGAAGATGCCGATCATCGCGGTGAGCACGCCGATCGCGGGCACGATCAGCGGGAACGCGAGACCGGAGTCGCCGAAGGCCGCCTTGCCGAGGATCAGCGCGGCGACCAGCGTCACGGCGTACGACTCGAAGAGGTCGGCCGCCATGCCCGCGCAGTCGCCGACGTTGTCGCCCACATTGTCGGCGATGGTCGCGGCATTGCGCGGATCGTCCTCCGGAATGCCCTGCTCGACCTTGCCGACCAGGTCGGCGCCGACGTCGGCGGCCTTGGTGAAGATGCCGCCACCGACACGCATGAACATGGCGATGAGCGCGGCCCCGAGGCCGAAGCCCTCGAGCACCTTCGGTGCGTCGGCCGCGTACACAAGCACCACGCAGGAGGCGCCCAGCAGACCGAGCCCCACCGTGAACATGCCGACGACGCCGCCCGTCCGAAAAGCGATCTTCATTGCTGTGTGCGAGACGGTGGTGAGATCTTTTTCCGGCTCGCCTTCCGCCGGTGTCGCTTCCCGGGCGGCCGCGGCCACGCGCACATTGCTGCGCACGGCGAGCCACATACCGATATAACCGGTGGCCGCCGAGAACGCCGCGCCGATCAAGAAGAACACCGATCGTCCGGCGCGCTGATTCCAGTCGTCCGCGGGCAGCAGCATGAGCAGGAAGAACACGACGACGGCGAATACGCCGAGCGTGCGCAACTGCCGTGCCAGATAGGCGTTCGCGCCTTCCTGTACGGCCGCCGCGATCTTCTTCATGCTGTCGGTGCCCTCGCCTGCCGCGAGCACCTGGCGTACCAGGACCCCGGCCACGACGAGTGCGGCCAGCGCCACGACTCCGATCACCATGACGATGATCCGGTTGTCGTCGGTCAGCACTGCGGCTGCGAAGTTCGTGGGGTGGTCAAACCGTTGAGGGGTAGAAAGCCCCGCCATTCGTCCTCCTTGACGCTTGGGCTGAGCTCAAGATGTGGACGGATTCTAGGGAGCGGAACCTGATCAAAACAGTGCACGGCAAACGGAATTAGCCTTCACATGCCCTTCAGCAAACGATCCGCGCACAGCCACGTTACTCGAAAGAGGTAACACCTCAAAGGCATTGACACTTGATCAAATAATCGCGCGATTGATCGTGAATTCCTTCACGAATTCCGGAGTTCCGATGAACGTTGATCGCAATAATGATCGCAACAAAAGCAAAGGGCCCTGCTCAGCAGGGCCCTCGCGGTACTACTTGATGTGGTGAGGAGCTACGGCAGCACCGCGGTGGGTGGCGTCGTCGGCCAGCTCATACGGATCAGCCCGCCGTTCTCCCCGGTGGAGACCTCCACGTCGTCGACGAGACCGCTGATGACGGCGAGGCCCATGTCGTCCTCCTCGCTGTCCACGTCCGCGTCGCCACCGGCACCCGACTCCTTGTCGCCGGGGACGGCATGCGGCGCCTCGTCGCCGACCTCGATGGAGAACTGTTTCTCCTCTTCGATCAGCGACACCCGCACCGGTGCCGAGACACCGCTGTTCTGGTGCAGTCCGACGGCGCGAGTGCAGGCCTCACCGACGGCCAGCCTGACCTCGTCGAGGACGGCCTCGTCCACTCCGGCCCTGCGCGCCACCGCTGCCGCCACCAGTCGGGCGGTCCTGACGTGCTCGGGCAGCGCGCTGAAGCGGAGTTCAACGGTGGCCATGCATCCCCCTCGGAACTGGGCGTGCTGTTGGAGGACCGGGCCACTCGGGCCCGGTCCCCCCTCATTTGTCTCAGCCGTTCCGGGCACGGGCCCGGGCGGGCGGGGTCAGTCGGTGGCCGCCACCGCTTCATCGACCGAGGTGTGAATCGGGAACACCTTGGTCAGACCGGTGATGCGGAAGATCTTCAAAATCCGCTCCTGGTTGCACACCAGGCGCAGCGAGCCCTCGTGGGCCCGTACTCGCTTCAGTCCGCCCACCAAAACGCCGAGCCCGGTGGAGTCGAGGAAGTCGACGCCCTCCATGTCGACGACGAGGTGGAAACTCCCGTCGTTGACCAGCTCGACCAGCTGCTCACGCAGCTTGGGCGCGGTATAAACGTCGATTTCGCCACCGACCTCGACGACCGTACGATCGCCGACGGTACGGGTCGACAGGGACAGGTCCACGGATCCTCCAGCACCTTGCTATCGAGCGTTCGCCCCTCAGGACACCTCGGCTTGAAGCCCCCGGGACGGTTCGCCAGCCGCGATGGCATTCAATCACTTACCGGCAGGCGTGCACGACGCCTTGGGTCCATTGTCCGTCACGCCGGTGACACACTCGGTGCTGATGGCCAAGAATCACCGATCCGATCGATCCTCGACGGACACCCCTACCAGCCCCTCGCCGGGCACGGTCCTGGACCGGCTCGCCTCGGGGCCGAGCCGGGCTTCGCGCATCACTCATACGGAGCATGTGCCCCCGCGTGCGGGCCGCCATGCCGTCTGGCCCGACCGGATCCGCTCGGAGGTCGTCGCCGCCGTCCAGGCCGCGGGAATCGAACACCCCTGGGCCCACCAGGCACTCGTCGCCGAGCACGCCCTGGACGGCGACTCGGTCGTCGTCGCCACCGGCACCGCCTCCGGCAAGTCGCTGGCCTATCTCGTACCGGTGCTGTCGGGGTTGCTGGACGGCACCGAGGCCCCGAACGGCCGCGGGGCGACCGCGCTCTACCTCGCCCCCACCAAGGCGCTCGCGGCGGATCAGTGCCGAGCCGTGAAGGAATTTTCACAATCTCTCGGCAATGCGGTACGCCCGGCTGTGTACGACGGCGACACGCCCGTCGAGGAGCGCGAGTGGATCCGCCAGTACGCCAACTACGTCCTCACCAACCCCGACATGCTGCACCGGGGCATCCTGCCCTCCCATCCCCGCTGGTCCTCCTTCCTGCGCGCCCTCAAGTACGTCGTCATCGACGAGTGCCACACCTACCGCGGCGTCTTCGGCTCCCACGTCGCCCAGGTCCTGCGCCGCCTGCGCCGCCTGTGCGCCCGGTACGGCGCTGATCCCGTCTTCCTGCTGGCCTCCGCGACCGCCGCCGAGCCCTCCGTGGCCGCCGGCCGCCTCACCGGCGTCCGGGTCACCGAGGTCGCCGACGACGCCTCACCCCGAGGCGAACTGGTGTTCGCCCTCTGGGAGCCCCCGCTCACCGAGCTGCACGGGGAGAAGGGCGCGCCGGTCCGGCGTACGGCGACCGCGGAAACAGCCGACCTGCTGACCGACCTGGTCGTCCAGGGCATCCGCTCGGTCGCCTTCGTACGCTCCCGGCGCGGCGCCGAACTGATCTCGGTGATCGCCCAGGAACGCCTGGCAGCAGTGACATCAGCGGCTGACGCCGCGGGCGACCGCTCCCTGGCCCGCCGTGTGGCCGCCTACCGGGGCGGCTACCTCCCCGAGGAACGCCGCGCCCTCGAACGCGCCCTGCACTCCGGCGAGCTTCTCGGCCTCGCCGCGACGACCGCCCTGGAACTCGGCGTCGACGTGTCCGGCCTGGACGCCGTCCTCATCGCCGGCTACCCGGGCACCCGCGCCTCCCTGTGGCAGCAGGCGGGCCGCGCCGGACGCTCGGGCCAGGGCGCCCTGGCCGTCCTCGTCGCCCGCGACGACCCGCTGGACACGTTCCTGGTCCACCATCCGGAAGCCCTGTTCGATCAGCCGGTGGAGTCGACCGTCCTCGACCCCGACAACCCCTACGTCCTCGCTCCCCACCTGTGCGCGGCCGCCGCGGAACTGCCTCTGACCGAGGAGGACCTCGGGCTGTTCGGCCCGGCGTGCGAGGAGTTGCTGCCGCAGCTGGAAGCCGCGAAACTGCTCCGCCGCCGCGCCAAGGCCTGGCACTGGACACGCCGCGAACGGGCAGCCGACCTGACGGACATCCGGGGCCAGGGCGGCCGCCCCGTCCAGGTCGTGGAGACCGGCACGGGCCGGCTCCTCGGCACCGTCGACGCGGGCGCCGCCCATGCCTCCGTCCACGAGGGCGCGGTCCATCTGCACCAGGGCCGTACGTACCTGGTGCGCAAACTGGACCTGGAGGACTCCGTGGCCCTCGTCGAACAGGCCGACCCGCCGTATTCGACGGTCGCCCGGGACACGACCGCCATCTCCGTCCTGGAGACGGACACCGAAATCCCCTGGGGGGACGGCCGGTTGTGCTACGGCTCCGTCGAAGTCACCAACCAGGTCGTCTCCTTCCTCCGTCGACGTGTCATCACCGGTGAAGTGCTGGGCGAGACCAAACTCGACCTCCCTCCTAGTACGCTGCGCACCCGTGCCGTGTGGTGGACGGTCACCGAGGACCAGCTGGACGCGGCCCGGATCGCCCCGGAGATCCTCGGCGGCGCCCTGCACGCCGCCGAGCACGCGTCCATCGGCATGCTGCCGCTGTTCGCGACGTGCGACCGCTGGGACATCGGCGGGGTCTCCGTCCCACTCCACCCCGACACACTGCTCCCGACGGTCTTCGTCTACGACGGCCACCCCGGCGGCGCGGGCTTCGCGGAACGTGCCTTCCACACGGCCCGCGAGTGGCTCACCGCCACCCGCCAGGCCATCGCCTCCTGCGAGTGCGACGCCGGGTGCCCGTCCTGTGTGCAGTCCCCCAAGTGCGGCAACGGGAACGAGCCGTTGCACAAGCGGGGGGCCGTGCGGTTGCTGGCCGAGTTGCTGAAGGGGGCACCCCCGGCTTCGCGGTAGGGCGGGGGCGCCTTGGAGCGGCCCCGGGTTCCCTGACCCGGCGGTGCGCCGGCCGGCCCCGGTGGGCCCGCCCTCGCCCTCACCTCGGCGGTGAGCAGTCCGGTGCCCGACGCCGCCGTCACGTCCGAGATCTCTCCCTCGACCTCGCAGCCCACCAGTCGACTGCCCTGGGCCCTCGCCACCCGTTCCGCCGTCGCGCAGGCGGCCTCGCCGCCCTTCATCCAGTGGTCGGCCGCGGCGAGGGCCGCAAGGTCGGCCGCGCCGGCCGCCCGGTGGCGGATCACGACGGACTGGCCCATCCCCAGGACGGCGCCGAACACGACGCACAGCACGGCGATCGCGCCGAGGACCCAGACGGTGGCGGAGCCTCTGTCCGACCGGGTGGCCTTGGCCAGCCGGGCAGGCCACGAAAACCTCGTCGTCCTCATCCGCTCTCCACCCCCACCGTCTCCTCCGCCAACGCCACGGCCTCATGACCGAGGTCGAGGCCGAGGCCGTCCAGGCCCGGCGACCGGGCCGAGACCAGCACGTGCACGAAGTCGCCCTTGCGGCCCACGCTGACCTCCGCCCCGTCCGGTGCCACCTGACGGGCCGCCGCCGCGACCGCGCCCGGCGGGTCCTGCCGGGCGGCGGCCCGGGCACCGGCCCGCGCCGCGTCCACGCACTGGATCTGGGCGCAGGCGGCGAGCAGGGCCCACACCAGCGCCATCGCGAAGAGGACCAGCACGGGCAGGGCCATGGCCGCCTCGGCCGTCACGAAGCCGTGATCACCGCCCAGGGCCCTGCCGCGCCGTCGCGGCCTACGCCCCGCCACTGAGTGCCCGCCCGACGATCTGCTGCAGCTCCTCCTGGACCTGCCCGCTGGTCACCACCTTGTAGAGCACCGCGGCGAAGGCCACCGCCGCGATGATTCCGACGGCGTACTCGGAAGTCACCATTCCGGCGTCCCTCCGCGCCGCCCGCACCCGGCACATCAGGGCCCGCACCACCCGAACCCGTACCGCTTCTCGCACTGCCTTGTACATCTCAACCCCCGTGAGGCTCTGTTCCGTTGACTGCCGATGGCTGGTCATTGCTCGTCTGACCACCGAGGCCGACCTTCGACTACTGAGGCCGACCTCGTTCGTGGCCGGTCGTTTCCGCTCACCGCTCGTTCAAGCCCGTCCCGTCAACCCCCACCCCCTCCCAACAGGCTGTCCGCCAGCCCGATCACCACCGGCAGCACCCCGACCGCGATGAACGCGGGCAGGAAGCACAACCCCACCGGTGCGGTGACCATCACGGCGGCTCGGCGGGCCCGTTCCGTCGCCGCGCGCCCCCATTCGGCGCGGGCCTCGGCGGCGAGACGGGCGACCGGAGCGGCCGCCGGTACGCCGGACCGGTCGGCGCGTTCCAGAAGCCGTGCCAGTGCCCCGGCGCCGGACAGCGCGCCCAACGCCCGCCACGCCTCGGCCGGTTCACCCCCGAGCCGGGCCTCGGCCGCACCCTTGGCCAAGCGCTCGCCCACGGGCCCGCCCAGGGCTTCTCCGACAGCCTGTGCGGCCACCACGGGGCTCGCCCCGGCCGTGATGCAGGCCGCCAGGAGATCGGCGGCGAGAGGCAGTTGGCGGGCGGCAGCCGCCGCGTCGTACGCGCCCGCCGGGTCGCTGCCCTTGCTCCACGTCCGCCGGAGCCACCACCACACCCCGCCGCCGGCGGCCAGTCCCAGCAACAGCCCCCAGAAGCCACCGACCAGCACCCAGCCGGCGCACACCGCCCCGGCGACCGGCAACCACCGCCGCACGGCATCCCGTGGCACGAGGTTCCGCCGGGGTGGCTCGGCGGCCAGGACGAGCACCGTACGCAGGCGGGCGCGCAGCCGTCGTTCGCGTCGTGCGATGCCGAGCGACCGGGCGAGCCACCACAGTCCCAGGACCACGCACACGACACCCCCCAGCCTGTGGACAACTTCCCCGCTCACGCCGCCTCCGCTCCCCGTACGATCCGCAGCGCCCACCACAGGCCAGCGCCCTCCAGTGCCGCGCCGACCAGCAGACAGCCCAGCCCGGCGGTGCTGTGCAGCACCACGTGCAGTGGGTCGGCACCGAGCGCGGTGCCCAGCAGCAGCCCCAGCACCGGAAGCCCGGCGAGCATCACCGCCGTCGACCGGGCGCCCGCCAACTGAGAACGCAGGTCGGCCCGTTGGTCCCGCTCGGCGCGCAGGGCGCCCTCCAGGCGGTCGAGCCCCGCGGCGAGGCCCGCGCCCCGGTCCACGGCCACCCGCCAGCACGCGGCGAGCCCCAGCAGCCCGTCGGCGCCCGGCTGCCGTGCCGCGTCCGCGAGCGCCCCCGGCACATCCCCGCCGAATCTCGCCGCCGCCAGCACCACCGCCTGCGCCTCGCCGAGCCCGCCCGAGTCCCGCGCGGCCCGGGTCAACGCCTCACCCGGCTGCCGCCCGGCCCGCACCTCCCCGGCGAGCGCCGCGCACAACGCGACCACGGCATCGCCCCGCCGCTCCCGTTCCCGGCGCTCCTGAGCCGCCCGCCGCACCCGCCTCAGCAACGGCACCCCGGCCGCGCCCGCGAGCACCGGCAGCACCGAGGCCCCCAGCACCGCGATCACCGACCCGACCACCGGCGCCCACCACTCGGCTCCCAGCCGTCGCACCCGGTCGACCGCCCACTCCCAACGCGGCGGCCCCACCGCCCCGCCGCCCGCCAGCAGCAACCGAGCCCGCCGAGCCCCGCTCCCCCACCCGGCGCCCCACATCCAGCCCGCCGCCCCGGCACACGCCACAGCCAACCCGACCGACATCTCCCCGACCCCCGTCACAACGCCCCACTCCCTTGCCGGGCCCCGTCCCGCAGGTCGCCCTGAAGCAGCCCCCGCAGCCGCTCCCACCCCCGCTCGTACACGAACGCCTCCGCGCCCCAGCGCAGCGCGGGCACGGTCACCACCAACCCCGACTCGTCCCGTTCCAGCACGTGTACCTCGTCGATCCGCCGCCGCCCGTCCCGGTCCCGTACGAGATGCAGGACCACCGACAGCGCGGCCGCCAACTGGCTGTGCAGCGCGACCCGGTCGAGCCCGGCGGCCGTACCGAGGGCCTCCAGGCGGGCCGGTACCTGCCCCGCCGCGTTGGCGTGCAACGTCCCGCACCCGCCCTCGTGCCCGGTGTTCAAAGCGGCCAGCAGGGATACGACCTCGGGCCCTCGCACCTCACCGACCACCAACCGGTCCGGGCGCATCCGCAGCGCCTGCCGCACCAGATCCTGGAGCTCGACGAGCCCCACGCCCTCCTGGTTGGCGGGCCTGCCCTCCAGCCGCACCACATGCGGATGGTCGGGCCGCAGCTCCGCGGAGTCCTCGGCGAGCACGATCCGCTCGCCCGGGTCGACCAGACCGAGCAGCGCGCTCAGGAGCGTGGTCTTGCCGGTCCCGGTCCCGCCGCTGATGACGTACGACAGCCGGGCTCGGATCAACGCCCGCAGCACTTGGTCGCCGCCCGGCGGCACCGTGCCCGCCGCCGCCAGCTCGTCGAGTGTGAACGCCCGTGGTCGTACGACCCGTAGGGAAAGGCAGGTCGAGCCCACCGCCACCGGTGGCAGCACCGCGTGCAGCCGGGTGCCGTCCGGGAGTCGTGCGTCGACCCACGGCCGGGCGTCGTCGAGCCGGCGTCCGGCGACAGCGGCCAGGCGTTGCGCGAGCCGCCGTACGGCCGCCGTGTCCGGGAAGGAGACCCCGGTCAGCTCCAGGCCGCCGCCCCGGTCCACCCACACCCGGTCCGGAGCCGACACCAGCACATCGGTGACCGAGGGGTCGGCGAGCAGCGGCTCCAGCGGCCCGCTCCCCACCAGCTCCGATCGCAGCCGCTCGGCCGCACCGAGCACCTCGGCGTCCCCGAGCACCCGCCCCCGTTCCCGCAACGCCTGCGCCACCCGCGCGGGCGTCGGCTCGGCACCGCTCTCGACGAGCCACTGCCGGACACCGTCCAACAACCCCTCGTCAGGCATTCCGTTCACCGCCCCGCTCCTTCCCGTGGACAAGCCACACGTCCGACACCGCGCTCATCCGCCCTCACCCCCGGCCGGCACGCGCTCCCAGAAGCCTTCGCAGAACCGCCCGAGCGGGCCGCGTGGGATGCCTCCCGGTGGTCTGCCGCCGTCCGGCAGCCCGGGCTCGACCGGCACCTCACCCGCGAGTGGCAGCCCGAGCAGGCGGGCCACCTCGTGATCGTCCAGGCCCGGGGCGTACGGCCCCCGGACGGCCACGCGGAGGTCGCGCAGGACCATGCCGAAGGCGGAGGCGACCCGGGAGGCGGCCGCGACGGCGCGCAGTTCGGCGGGGACCACGAGCAGGCCGAGGTCGAGTTGGGCGAGGGCCTCGGCGACGCCGTCGTCGATGCGGCGCGGCAGGTCGACGACGACCGCTCCGCCGCGCCGTCGGCCGGCGGCGAGGACCGCTCGTACGGCCTGGGGCGGGATGGTGACGGTGTCACTGCGGTCCCAGCTGAGGACACGCAGGGAGTGCAGTTCGGGCAGTGACTCCTCCAGGGCGCCGCCGCCGACCCGGCCGCGTGAGGCGGCGAATGCCGGCCAGCGCAGCCCTTCGGCGCTCTCGCCGCCCAGGAGGACGTCCAGGCCGCCGCCCAGCGGATCGGCGTCGACCAGCAGCGTGCGCCTGCCCTGTCGCGCGGAGGTGACGGCGAGCGCGCAGGCCAGCGTGGACGCCCCGGCGCCGCCGCGGCCGCCGATCACGCCGACGGTGAGCGCGGGCCTGCCCACCCCTTCGGCCACGTCGGCGATACGGTCGACGAGCCACTGTTCGCCGTCCGGCAGCATCAGGACGTGGTCCGCGCCGATCTCCACGGCCCGCTGCCAGACCCCGGAGTCGTCCTGGTCCTTGCCGACGAGCACCACTCCGCGTCTGCGCACGGCCCCGCGCAGTCGGCGCGTCGCATCGTCGCCGACGAGCACGAGCGGCGCCGCCTCCCATCTGCCCCGCCCCTCCGGCATCCCGTGGTGGACCTCCGCTCTGGCGCCGGCGGCCGCGCACAGGCGCAGCAGGTCGTCCAGCAGTTCCATGTCCTCGGTGACGATCAACGGCCTGCCCTGCCGCCCCTCGGCAGCGGACGTCCGGTCGTCGGTGATGGCTCCCGCCACGATCTCCAGCCCCCTTCGCTGCGTTCCGCGCGGGATACACGGCGCCCCCTCGGCGCATCCGCGATTCCCGCCCGTTCGCCCGTTCAAGGACGCCCGGCTGTCGGGCGCCCGTGTTCAAGTCCTGTGTGAAGAACCGGCGATCGGCCGCCATAGAGGCGGCCGACGGAACCGGCCGAACGCGTCCGAGAAACCGAACCGGCCATGAACTCGCCGCCGTCGGGACGCGCTGGAATCACGGTGCAGCGATCCCGGAAATCGTGTGGATCTTGGTCGATAACTGTGGACAACTCGAGGGTTGTGAATATCACCGTCACCCGAACAGGCGACCTGTGTGCGACTTCCACAGCGCAGCCCAACAGCTACGGACAGTAACGAATCCTATGGAGGAGCAGAGAAATGCCCACGAGGGCACGGAACGGCCTCGCGGGCGGGAGAGAGGAGGGGAAAACACACCCGGACATGCGACGACCCCCACCGGGGGGGAGAGTGGGGGTCGTCTCCACGGCCGACTCGGGGGGGGGGGGAGGAGTCGGGCCGGGTTAGCACGGTCGCGAACGATCCGTGACTTCCATGGTGTACCCGAGAGGCTTCCCAGGCAAACCCACGCGCCCCACACTAGCCCGAATGGCGGGCGCCTATGCTCAGCGTCGTGGAAAACCACTCCTTGCCTCGCACAGCGGCCTTCTTCGACCTGGACAAGACGGTCATCGCGAAGTCGAGCACGCTCACGTTCAGCAAGTCGTTCTACCAAGGCGGCCTGATCAACCGCAGGGCCGCCCTGCGTACGGCATACACCCAGTTCGTGTTCCTCGCGGGCGGCGCCGACCACGACCAGATGGAGCGGATGCGGAAGTATCTGTCCGCGCTGTGCCGGGGCTGGAACGTCCAACAAGTGAAGGACATCGTCGCCGAGACCCTTCACGACCTGATCGACCCGATCATCTACGACGAGGCCGCCTCCCTCATCGAGGAGCATCACATCGCGGGGCGGGACGTCGTGATCGTCTCCACCTCCGGTGCCGAGGTGGTCGAGCCGATCGGTGAACTCCTCGGGGCGGACCGTGTGGTGGCGACCCGCATGGTCGTCGGCGACGACGGCTGCTTCACCGGCGAGGTGGAGTACTACGCCTACGGCCCGACCAAGGCCGAGGCGATCCGAGAGCTGGCCGAGTCCGAGGAGTACGACCTGGCACACTGCTACGCGTACAGCGACTCGGCGACCGATCTGCCGATGCTGGAGGTCGTGGGGCACCCGCACGCGGTGAACCCGGACCGGACGCTCCGCAAGGAGGCCCTCGCGCGCGGGTGGCCGATTCTGGACTTCCATCGGCCGGTGCGTCTGAAGCAGCGGCTGGCCGTACCGCCGCGCCCCGCGCTGCTCGCGGCCGCCGCCATAGGAGCCGCCGCCGCCACCGCGGGGCTCGTCTGGTACGCGAGCCGGCGCCGTGTGGCAACCGCCTGACCTGCGGACACCACACGCAGGACCGATTCCCCCTCTTTGAAGGCAAAAGTAAAGAAGCGCATCGAGGCCTTCCGGTTGCTCCGGTCCTGGAGTAGAAAGGACTCAAGGCCCGCGAGACCAAAGGACATCCGAAAGGATCACCTTTAAATACTCATTTTGGCCCCACGGACCCAGCATGAACACCAGGCACCCACGCGACGTCGACCCGTCGATTACGGGCCAGCCGCACCAGGTGACGGGCAAAGTTCCCGACCTGATGGGCACATATCGAGGACGCTTGGTAACCAGGTGGACATGCCAGCGGCGGTACGAATTCTCGTACCGCCGCAACCCTTTTCCGGAACCTTCCGAGACTTTCCGGAACCTTCCGAGACGTGTTACGCGGCTCCCCGCTGCAGCGCCTCGCACACGGCCGTCGATTCGCGCGCGCCCAACTCGATCGCCCTGCCGCAGTGGGCGATCCAGGCGGCCATACCCTCCGGAGTGCCGGAGGCATAGCCGTCCAGGGCGGCGAGGTAGGCGGCCCGGCCGAGTTCCGCGTGACCGACCTCCGCGGGACAGACGGACTTGGGGTCGAGACCACTACCGATCAGCACGATCCGCTCGGCCGCGCGCGCGACGAGGCCGTTGTGGAAGCCGAAGGGCCGCAGCGCGAGCAGTTCGCCATGGACGACGGCCGCGGTCACCAAGGCGGGGGCCGAACTGCCCTTGATGATCAGTTCGGCGAGGCCGTCCAGCCGCCCGGAGACCTCGACGGCAGTCGGCAGCGGCAACTCGACCAGCGGCTCGTCGACCGGCTCACCTTCCTGCCGGGGCCGCCCCACGCGCGCGTGGTCCTCACCTGCCGCCACCAGGTGCAGCCGGGCCAGTACCCGAAGGGGCGACTGCCGCCAGATGGACAGCAACTGGCCCGCCTCGGCGGTCAGCCGCAGGGCGGCGCCCATGGTGCGCGCCTCGTCGTCGTCCTGGCCGCTGAAGTCCGTACGACGGCGCACCTCTTCGAGGGCCCAGTCGGCGGCGGACAGCGCCGCGGAGCCGCGCGCGCCGCGCAGGGCCGCCTCGGAGGTGACCGCGTTGCTGCGCCGCCGCATCACGCGGTGGCCATAGACCCGGTCCACGGACTTGCGCACGGACTCCACGGACTCCGCCACACCGGGAAGCTCACCCAGGGCCGCGAGCGGATCGGCGGTCGCACCTGTCGTACTCATGAGTACGACCCTAACGCGCACTGGCGACCAACCCCTCGAAGGAGTGGTCTTCCACCGCCATATGGACACCCTTGGCGATCATCCCACTACCCTTGGTGAACATGAAAATTGCTTTCGCCGGGAAGGGCGGGAGTGGCAAGACCACGCTGTCCTCCCTGTTCATCCGCCATCTCGCCGCTTCCGGAGCTCCGGTCGTCGCCGTCGACGCCGATATCAACCAGCACCTGGGCGCCGCCCTCGGCCTCGACGAGTCGGAGGCCGCCGAGCTGCCCGCGATGGGTGACCGGCTGTCGCTGATCAAGAACCATCTGCGCGGCTCGAACCCGCGGATCGCCTCCGCCGAGACGATGATCAAGACGACGCCGCCCGGCGAGGGCTCCCGCCTGCTGCGGATCTGCGACCCCAATCCGGTCTACGACGCCTGCGCGCGCCCGGTGGAACTCGACGGCGGGGCCATCCGTTTGATGGTCACCGGCCCCTTCACCGACGCCGACCTGGGAGTCGCCTGCTACCACTCCAAGACGGGAGCGGTGGAGCTGTTCCTGAACCACCTGGTGGACGGCCGCGACGAGTACGTGGTGGTCGACATGACGGCCGGTTCGGACTCCTTCGCGTCCGGCATGTTCACCCGCTTCGACATGACGTTCCTCGTCGCCGAGCCGACCCGCAGGGGCATCTCCGTCTACCGGCAGTACAAGGAGTACGCGAGTGACTACGGCGTGGCCCTGAAGGTCGTGGGCAACAAGGTGCACGGGCAGGACGACCTGGAATTCCTGCGTGCCGAGGTCGGGGACGACCTGCTGGTCACCGTCGGCCACTCGGACTGGGTGCGCGCCCTGGAGAAGGGCCGCCCGCCGCGCTTCGAGCACCTGGAGGAGCCCAACCGCCGTGCCCTGCGCGCCCTTCACGAGGCCGCGGACGCCACGTACGAACTGCGCGACTGGGAGCGGTACACCCGCCAGATGGTGTACTTCCACCTGAAGAACGCGAGCTGCTGGGGCAACGAGCGGACCGGAGCCGACCTGGCCGCGCAGATCGACCCCGAGTTCGTCCTGGACGAGGGCCTCGTGGCCACGGTCTGATCCTGCCGCTCTACCCCTTCGGCCCCTTCGGCCTGGCCGCCGGAGCGCCGGGGACCCCCCTCGGGGCCGGAGCCGGATCGGTCGACAGGAAGGTCTTCCAGCCCTGCTTGGGGGACTCACCGACGTCGAGGGTGCGCAGCCTGCCCAGGACCTTCGGGTCCTGGGCGTCGAGCCAGTCGGCGAGTTGCCGGAAGGAGACGCAGCGCACCTCGGGCTTGCCGCAGACCGCCTCGATGGTCTCCTCGACGGCGCGCATATAGACGCCGCCGTTCCAGGACTCGAAGTGGTTGCCGATGATCAGGGGCGCGCGGTTGCCCTGGTAGGCGCGCTCGAAGCCCGCGAGCAGTCCGTCACGGAACTGGTCGCCCCAGCGCTCCCGCTTCGCCGGTTTGCCCGTACGGGCCCCGGACTGGTTCATGTAGAAGTTGTAGTCCATGGTCAGCGTCTCGTAGGCGTGGCCGGGGACGGGGACGAGCTGCATGGAAAGGTCCCACAGGCCGTCCTCCTTGTCGGGCCAGACCTGGTTGTTGACGCCGCTGGTGTCGTAGCGGAAGTCCAGTTCGCGGGCGGCCCGCATGAAGTTCTTCCGGCCTTCGAGGCACGGTGTGCGGCCGCCGATCAGCTCCTTGTCGTAGTCGAAGGGAAGTGGTTCGGCCTCCTTTGTGCCGGTGTTGGTCTTCCAGGCCCGCACGAACGCCTTGGCCTGGGCGATCTCGCTCTTCCACTCCTCCACCGACCACTCGCCGACCCCGCCACCCTTGCCGCAGAAGTGGCCGTTGAAGTGCGTGCCGATCTCGTTGCCCTCCAGCCACGCGCCGCGCAGCTGTCCGACGGTGTCCTTGATTCCCCGGAGGTCGTTGAAGCCGATGTCCGAGCGCCCCGGTGAGTGCTGCGGGGGGCGGTACAGGTCCCGCTTCTCGTCCGGCAACAGGTATACGCCGCTGAGGAAGTACGTCATCGTCGCGCCGTTGGCCCGGGCCACCTCGCGGAAGTGGGAGAAGAGCCGCTGACCGTCCTCGCCCGCGCCGTCCCAGGAGAAGATCACGAACTGCGGTGGCCGCTGACCGGGCTTCATCCGTTCCGGTCGCCGCAGGTGTGGCTGCACTCCGGTGTACGCGGTGGAGCCGTCCCCGATCAGCCGGACCGTGGCCTTGGGCGGGGCCGGGGCGCCCTTCGTCGCACCGGGCACCCCCTGCCGGCCGGCCTCCCTCTTCTCTCCGAACCCGCAGCCGGCGAGCGCCACGGCGCAGGTCGCGGCGAGCGTGACACCGACGGCGATCCTCTGGGTAACAGCCATCTTCCGCCCACCCTCTTCCTTTGCTCAGGGGCAGAGCGGCCAAGATCACACAGAGTCTCGGTCAAATTAATACGACAAGCCGATGAATGGCTTCATTCACCCTCTTGAGCGATCTCATCACCTGATTGCCATGAATGTCCTTGCATTCCCTTTACTCTGCATTACGGTTCATTTACTGAGTGTTGAGAATTCCCGCCGATGTATGCCGTGACCCACGGCCGCGAATCGATGCGACCGCGCAGCCCCGGAGGAGACGGGAGACCATGACCGCCTGCGTCCCCACCCACGCCACCGACTCGGAACCGAATCGAGCGGAGCGTGACCACCAACCCCACAGCCCCCCGAAGGAACCGCGCCGGCGGTTCCGCATCGCGGGGGCCGACCTGTCCGCCTCGATCGCGGTCTTCCTGATCGCCCTGCCCCTGTCGCTGGGCATCGCCCTCGCCACCGACGCCCCGCTCCAGGCCGGCCTCGTCGCCGCCGCCGTCGGCGGTCTCGTCGCCGGGCGTCTGGGCGGCTCGCCGCTCCAGGTCAGCGGCCCGGCGGCCGGTCTCACCGTCGTCACCGCCGATCTCATCCACCAGTACGGCTGGCGCACCACCTGCGCTATCACCGTCCTCGCCGGCCTCACCCAACTGGGCCTGGCCTACCTGCGCGTGGCCCGCTCCGCGCTCGCCGTCAGCCCCGCGATCGTGCACGGCATGCTCGCCGGCATCGGCGTCACCATCGCCGTCGCCCAGCTCCACATCGTGCTCGGCGGCACCCCGCAGAGCTCGGTCGTCGCCAACGTCGGGGCCCTGCCCTCCCAGTTGGCCGACCTGCACCCCGGCGCGCTGTCGCTGAGCGCGCTCACCCTCGCCGTCCTGCTGGCCTGGCCCCGCATCCCGGGTCGCGTCGGCCGGGCCGTACGTGGACTCCCCGCGGCCCTGGTCGCCGTGGCCGCCGCCACCGCGGTGGCCTCACTCGCCGGACTGCGCCTGGCCCGGGTGGACCTGCCCTCCTGGTCCAGCCACGCCCTTCCGCAGCTGCCCGAGGGCCCCGTCCTGGGCCTCACGGCGGCCGTCCTCACCATCACCCTGGTCGGCAGCGTCGAGTCCCTGCTCTCCGCCGTGGCCGTCGACAAGCTCGTCACCGCCCGCGGCGAACCGCGCGTTCCGCGCGCCGACCTAGACCGGGAACTGCGCGGCCAGGGCACCGCCAACGTGGTCTCCGGCGCCCTCGGCGGCCTGCCGATCACCGGCGTCGCCGTACGCAGCGCGGCCAATGTGGCCTCCGGTGCCACCAGCCGGAACTCCACGATGCTGCACGGCGTTTGGGTAGTAGCGGCCGCACTGCTCCTGATCCCCGTCCTGGAGCTGATCCCCCTCGCCTCACTCGCCGCCCTGGTGATGGCCGTCGGGGTCCAGATGGTGTCCCTGCACCACATCCGCACGGTCACCCGCCACCGTGAGGTGCTCGTCTACGCCGTCACCACGCTCGGCGTCGTCTTCCTCGGCGTACTGGAAGGCGTCGCACTCGGCATCGCCGTGGCCGTCGGCGTCGCCCTGCACCGCCTCACCCGCACCCGTATCACCCACGAGGAGAAGGAAGGAGTCCACCACGTCCACGTACGAGGGCAGTTGACGTTCCTCGCCGTGCCGCGCCTCAGCCGTGCCCTGCACCAGGTCCCCCAAGGGGCCGATGCCGTGGTGGAGCTGGACGGGTCGTTCATGGACCATGCGGCGTACGAGTCGCTGCAGGACTGGCGGCACGCGCACCGTACGTTCGGCGGCTCCGTGGAGATCACCGGCCGGGCCGGTACCCGTATCGCCGAACCCGCCAGGGTCTCGGCGGCCGGTTGCCGCTGTCGGCCATGGACGCCGTGGCGCAACCACCAGTGCGAGGCCCCGGCACCCGCGGCCACCGGCAGCGCGCCGGAGGAGACGGGCGAGGGCCCGAGCGGTCATCAACTGGCGCGTGGCATCAGCGCGTTCCAGAGCAACACCGCCCCCCTGGTCCGCAGCGAGCTGGCCCGGCTGGCGCGTGAGGGACAGCAGCCCTCGCAGCTCTTCTTGACCTGCGCCGACTCCCGGCTCGTCACCTCGATGATCACCTCCAGCGGCCCCGGCGACCTCTTCGTCGTCCGCAATGTCGGCAACCTGGTGCCGCTGCCCGGCGAGGAGAGCGGTGACGACTCGGTGGCGGCGGCCATCGAGTACGCGGTGGACGTGCTGAAGGTGCGGTCCATCACAGTCTGCGGGCACTCCGGCTGCGGCGCGATGCAGGCGCTGCTCACCACCGACCCCGGCGGCGCCCGGACCCCCCTCAAGCGGTGGCTGCGCCACGGGCTGCCCAGCCTCGAGCGCGCGACCGACAACAACAGACCATGGGCCCGGCTCTCGGGCCGCGAACCGGCCGACATGGTCGAACAGCTCTGTCTGACCAACGTCATCCAGCAGTTGGAGCATCTGCGCGCGCACGAGTCCGTGGCCCGCGCCCTGCGCGAGGGCGCGCTCGAACTGCACGGGATGTACTTCCACGTGGGCGAGGCCCAGGCGTATCTGCTGACGGAAGAGGCACCCGAGAGCGGGGTCTTCGACCGGGTCGCCGGTACGGCCGGGACAGCCGGCCCCACCGGGACGCTTCTGCACGACACGCGCGCGTGAACCGAACGACACGCGTGCGTGAACCGATTCCCTGCCCGGTCCGTGACAACGGGTGGCCCCCCGACGTGCGGGGCCACCCGTTCCACAGGTCTAAACCATTCCCACGAAGGCCCTTGTCATCGAGGGTCCGCGTCTGATGAGCTGTGGCCTGGGACACAACGGACACCCTGGGAAAGGGAGATGTCGTGAGCAACGAAAGCCTGGCCAACCTCTTGAAGGAGGAGCGACGCTTCGCGCCGCCCGCTGACCTGGCCGCGAACGCCAACGTCACGGCAGCGGCGTACGAGCAGGCCAAGGCTGACAGGCTCGGTTTCTGGGCGGAGCAGGCCCGGCGGCTGACCTGGGCCAAGGAGCCGACCGAGACGCTGGACTGGTCGAACCCGCCGTTCGCCAAGTGGTTCAAGGACGGCGAGCTCAACGTCGCGTACAACTGCGTCGACCGGCATGTCGAGGCGGGCAATGGTGACCGGGTCGCCATCCACTTCGAGGGCGAGCCCGGGGACAGCCGGGCCATCACCTACGCCGAGCTCAAGGACGAGGTGAGCAAGGCCGCCAACGCCCTGCTGGAGCTGGGGGTTCAGGCCGGCGACCGGGTCGCCGTCTACATGCCGATGATCCCGGAGACGGCCGTGGCGATGCTCGCGTGCGCCCGTATCGGCGCCGCGCACTCCGTCGTCTTCGGCGGCTTCTCCGCCGACGCGCTCGCGACGCGGATCCAGGACGCCGACGCCAAGGTGGTCATCACCTCCGACGGTGGTTACCGGCGCGGGAAGCCCTCCGCGCTCAAGCCGGCCGTCGACGAGGCGATCGGCAAGGTGGACAACGTCGAGCATGTGCTCGTCGTACGGCGTACCGGCCAGGAGGTCGCGTTCACCGAGGGCCGTGACGTGTGGTGGCACGACATCGTCGACCGGCAGTCCACCGAGCACACTCCGGAGGCGTTCGGGGCCGAGCACCCCCTGTTCATCCTCTACACGTCGGGCACCACGGGTAAGCCGAAGGGCATCCTGCACACCTCCGGCGGCTACCTCACCCAGGCGTCGTACACCCACCACGCCGTCTTCGACCTCAAGCCCGAGACGGACGTGTACTGGTGCACGGCCGACGTGGGCTGGGTCACCGGCCACTCCTACATCGTGTACGGACCGCTGGCCAACGGCGCGACGCAGGTCATGTACGAGGGCACGCCGGACACCCCGCACCAGGGGCGCTTCTGGGAGATCGTGCAGAAGTACGGGGTGACGATCCTGTACACGGCGCCCACGGCGATCCGTACGTTCATGAAGTGGGGCGACGACATCCCCGCGAAGTTCGACCTCGGCAGCCTGCGCATCCTGGGCTCGGTCGGCGAACCCATCAACCCCGAGGCCTGGATCTGGTACCGCAAGCACATCGGGGCCGACGCGACGCCGATCGTGGACACCTGGTGGCAGACCGAGACCGGCGCGATGATGATCTCGCCGCTGCCGGGCGTGACGGAGACCAAGCCGGGTTCCGCGCAGACGCCGCTGCCGGGCATCTCGGCCACGGTCGTGGACGACGAGGCCCGGGAAGTCCCCAACGGCGGTGGCGGTTACCTGGTCCTCACCGAGCCGTGGCCGTCGATGCTGCGCACGATCTGGGGCGACGACCAGCGGTTCCTGGACACGTACTGGTCACGGTTCGAGGGCAAGTACTTCGCCGGTGACGGGGCGAAGAAGGACGACGACGGCGACATCTGGCTCCTCGGGCGCGTCGACGACGTGATGCTCGTCTCGGGCCACAACATCTCGACCACCGAGGTGGAGTCGGCGCTCGTCTCGCACCCGTCGGTCGCCGAGGCGGCCGTCGTCGGTGCCGCCGACGAGACCACCGGCCAGGCGATCGTGGCCTTCGTGATCCTGCGCGGTACGGCGGCCGAGACCGAGGACCTGGTCGGCGAGCTGCGCAACCATGTGGGCGCCACCCTCGGCCCCATCGCCAAGCCCAAGCGGATTCTGCCGGTGGCGGAGCTGCCCAAGACCCGCTCCGGGAAGATCATGCGGCGCCTGCTGCGTGACGTGGCGGAGAACCGCCAGCTCGGTGACGTCACCACGCTGACCGACTCCGCGGTGATGGACCTGATCCAGGCCAAGCTGCCCGCGGCGCCCAGCGAGGACTGAGCGTAGTCGCGTACCTGAAGGGCACCCAGCGACCAGTGCGCCGGGTGCCCTTCGCCCATAATGTGGTGTCACAAAAGCCTCCCACGCACTTTAGGTAAGCTAAGTAAAAAAGGTGCGCCGGGAAGTCTGGTCGGCATGTGTTCCGTCCTGCCCACCGACCGGAGGTCCCCGCCGTGCCCGCGCCCCCCACCACCCCCACCCGCAAGGTCCTAGGACGGCTTTCGCTTCCCGAGCGGACCTTCGTGGCGGACGCGCTGCGCACCGAGACCGTAGGCGGGGTGCTTCTGCTCGCGGCCGCCATCACCGCGCTGATCTGGGCGAACGTCCCCGCGTTGCACGACAGCTACGAGAGCCTCAGTCACTTCCACTTCGGGCCCGAGGCCCTCGGCCTCCATCTGTCCGTCGCGCACTGGGCCGCCGACGGACTCCTCGCGATCTTCTTCTTCGTCGCCGGCATCGAGCTCAAGCGCGAGCTGGTCGCCGGTGATCTCAAGGACCCCAGGGCGGCCGCGCTGCCCGTCGTGGCCGCCCTGTGCGGCATGGCCGTACCGGCGCTCGTCTACATCCTCACCAACGTCACCGGCGGCGGTTCCCTGGTCGGCTGGGCGGTGCCCACAGCGACCGACATCGCGTTCGCGCTCGCCGTACTGGCCGTCATCGGGAGCTCGCTGCCGTCGGCGCTCCGCGCGTTCCTGCTCACCCTCGCCGTCGTCGACGACCTGTTCGCGATCCTGATCATCGCCGTCTTCTTCACCTCCGACCTCGACTTCGCCGCGCTCGGCGGCGCGCTCGTCGGCCTCACCGTGTTCTGGCTGCTGCTCAGGAAGGGCGTCCGCGGGTGGTACGTGTATGTGCCGCTCGCGCTGGTCGTCTGGGGGCTGATGTACAACAGCGGCGTCCACGCCACCATCGCCGGTGTCGCGATGGGCCTGATGCTGCGCTGCACCCGGCACGAAGGGGAGGCGCACTCCCCCGGCGAGCACATCGAACACCTCGTACGACCGCTGTCGGCCGGACTCGCGGTGCCGCTGTTCGCCCTGTTCAGCGCGGGTGTCGTGGTGTCGGGCAGCTCGCTGGGCAAGGTGTTCACGCAGCCGGAGACGCTCGGCGTGGTGCTCGGGCTGGTCGTCGGCAAGGCGGTCGGGATCTTCGGCGGGACCTGGCTGACCGCCCGCTTCACCCGGGCCTCGCTCTCCGAGGACCTGGTGTGGCCGGACGTCTTCGCGGTCGCCTCGCTCGCCGGGATCGGCTTCACCGTGTCGCTGCTCATCGGCGAACTGGCCTTCGAGGGCGACCCGGCGCTCACCGACGGCGTCAAGGCCGCCGTCCTCATCGGTTCGCTCATCGCGGCGGTCCTGGCGACCGTCCTGCTCAAGCTGCGCAACGCCAAGTACCAGGCGCTGTGGGCCGCCGAGGAGCGCGACGACGACCTCGACGGCATCCCCGACATCTACGAACAGGACGACCCGGCGTACCACCTCCGCATGGCCGAGATGTACGAGCGCAAGGCCGCCGAGCACCGCAGGCTTGCCGAAGTGGCGGGCGGGGCAGGCGACGGTGACGACGGTCCGGCATGATCTGACAGGACCGTACAAAACGCAGGGCGCCCCGCGACACCGTACGAGGACCGCTGAGTTCACGGACCGTACGGGCGCGGGGCGCTTCCGGACGCATATGAGGGAGACCCCGATGACCGCACCCGACGGCAGCCCGGTCGGTGCCGAACGCAGTGTCGGTGAGCTGTTCGCCTCGGCGACGGCCGAGATGTCGGCGCTGGTGCATGACGAGATCGCGCTGGCTAAGGCCCAGCTCAGGCAGGACGTCAAGCGCGGTGTGGTCGGCGGCGGGGCGTTCACGGCGGCCGGCGCAGTGCTGATCTTCTCCCTGCCGATGCTGAGCTTCGCCCTGGCGTACGGCATCCGCACCTGGAGCGACTGGAACCTGGCGATCTGCTTCCTGCTGTCGTTCGCGGCGAACGTGCTGGTCGCCGTCGTCCTCGCGCTCATCGGCGTCGCCTTCTCGAAGAAGGCCAAGAAGGGGAAGGGCCCGCAGAAGGTCGCCGCCTCCATGAAGGAGACGGCGGGCGTGCTGCAGAACGCCAAGCCGCACCCCCGTCAGCCCGCCCGGACCGACGGCGGCGTCGAGGCTGTGGCACGCTCGACCTCATGACGGACCCCGCCACCTCGCCTGCTTCCGGAGCTGTTTCCGGCCAGCCCGCCTCGGTCGTACGACTCGACGTGCCCGGTGCGAAAGAGGTGATCCACCGGGACGTGGCGGCCAACGGCGCGCGCTTCCACATCGCCGAGAGCGGCGACGGGCCGCTGGTGCTGCTGCTGCACGGCTTCCCGCAGTTCTGGTGGACCTGGCGGCACCAGCTGGTCGCCCTAGCCGACGCGGGCTTCCGGGCCGTGGCCATGGATCTGAGAGGGGTCGGCGGCAGCGACCGCACGCCCCGGGGTTACGACCCGGCCAACCTCGCCCTCGACATCACGGGCGTCGTACGGTCCCTCGGCGAGCCCGACGCCGCTCTGGTCGGCCACGACCTGGGCGGCTATCTGGCCTGGACGGCGGCCGTGATGCGCCCCAAGCTCGTACGGCGGCTCGCGGTCTCCTCGATGCCGCATCCGCGGCGCTGGCGCTCGGCGATGCTGTCGGACGTGAAGCAGACGGCCGCCGGGGCGTACATCTGGGGGTTCCAGCGGCCCTGGATCCCCGAGCGGCAACTCACCGCCGACGACGGCGCCCTGGTGGGCCGTCTGATCCGGGACTGGTCGGGGCCGCGGCTGCCCGACGACGAGGCCGTGGAGGCGTATCAGCGGGCGATGTGCATCCCCTCGACGGCGCACTGTTCGATCGAGCCGTACCGGTGGATGGTGCGGTCCATGGCCCGCCCGGACGGCATCCAGTTCAACCGGCGCATGAAGCGGCCGGTGCGCGTGCCGACGCTCCATCTGCACGGTTCACTCGACCCGGTGATGCGGACGCGCAGCGCGGCGGGGTCCGGGGAGTACGTCGAAGCGCCGTACCGCTGGCGGCTGTTCGACGGGCTCGGGCACTTCCCGCACGAGGAGGACCCGGTCGCGTTCTCCGCCGAACTCATCAACTGGCTCAAGGATCCAGAGCCCGACCGGTAGCCCGACCGGTGAGGTCCCGGCGGGTCGTTTCACCGTCCGGCATGAACACCTGTTCCATGGATAGCCACTTGCCTGGCGCATAGGCCAATTGGGGGGCGTGGGGGCGGTTATCGACCTTGGGGCGGGGGCACACGTCGGGGTATGGGCTGGACGCACGACTACAGTGACGCAGCACGCAACCGCCGCTCGGCCGGGGGCCTGGGCTCCCATCAGAGGGGCACCCCGCAGTTCCCGGGCACGGACACGGATCCCCGGCTGGGCATTCCACGCATCCTGCGCCGCCGGGCCCGCTGGGTCTCGGCCCGGCTGCGCCACCCTCGCCCTTGACCCAGTGACGATCAGAGTGCGCAGCTGTCGCTGTCCACCCGCTGGTTGGCTGCACGGCCCTTGGTGATGTCCTCCTGGACCTCGTCCACGGTGAGCGCGTAGCCCGTGTTCGGGTCGTCGAGGGACTTCGCGAAGACCACGCCGTAGACCTTGCCGTCGGGCGTGAGCAGCGGGCCGCCGGAGTTGCCCTGGCGGACGGTCGCGTAGAGCGAGTAGACATCGCGGCGGACCGTGCCGCGGTGGTAGATGTCCGGGCCGTTGGCCGTGATGCGGCCGCGCACGCGCGCGGGGCGGACGTCGTACGCGCCGTTCTCCGGGAAGCCCGCGACGATCGCGTCGTCGCTGCTGGCGGCGTCCTCGGTGGTGAACCGCAGCACGGGCGCGTTCAGGTCCGGCACGTCCAGTACGGCGATGTCACGCTCCCAGTCGTAGAGGACGACCGTGGCGTCGTACTTGCGGCCCTGGCCCCCTATCTGGACGGTCGGTTCGTCGACTCCGCCGACCACGTGGGCGTTGGTCATCACACGGCGCTCGCCGAAGACGAAGCCGGTGCCCTCCAGGACCTTGCCGCAGCTCTGGGCGGTGCCCATGACCTTGACGATGGACCGCTTGGCGCGCTGGGCGACCGGGCTGCCCGCGAGGGCGGGGTCGGGGGGCGCGACGTCGGTGATCTGCTCGTTCGAGAACGGGCTGAAGACCTGCGGGAAACCGTTCTGCGCGAGGACCGAGGAGAAGTCCGCGAACCAGGTGTCCGCCTGGTCGGGCAACGCCTGGGACACGCCGTGCAGCACCTTGGAGTTGCGCACCTCCTTGCCGAGTGTCGGCAGGGTGGTCCCCGCGAGCGCGGAACCGATGAGCCAGGCGACCAGCAGCATCGCCACGACGTTGACGAGGGCGCCGCCGGTGGCGTCCAGAGCGCGGGCCGGGGCCCAGCTGATGTACCTGCGCAGCTTGTTGCCGAGGTGAGTGGTCAGGGCCTGGCCGACGGAGGCGCAGACGATGACGATGACAACCGCGACGACGGCGGCGGCCGTGCTCACCTCCGAGTTGTCCGTCATCCAGTCCCAGATGACGGGCAGGGTGTAGACGGCGACGAGGCCGCCGCCGAGGAAGCCGATCACCGACAGGATGCCGACGACGAAGCCCTGTCGGAAGCCGACGATCGCGAACCACACGGCGGCGACCAGCAACAGGATGTCCAGCACGTTCACCGCTTCAAGCCTCGCCTCGTCACTTCGCGTTCACTCCAGGTCGGCCAGGGGTCCGGCCCGCCGCGTGACGACAGGGGATCACATCACTCCCCAAAAGACGCAGCACGGCAGACACCCTGTCATGAGCGCCAGTCGAGCGGGACCTGCTTGTCGCGGTCCCAAGGGCGCTCCCAGCCCGAGTAGTGCAGCAGACGGTCGATCACCCCGGCCGTGAAACCCCACACCAGGGCCGATTCGACCAGAAATGCCGGACCTCGGTGGCCGCTGGGGTGAACGGTGGTCGCGCGGTTGGCCGGATCCGTGAGATCCGCCACGGGGACGGTGAAGACGCGTGCCGTCTCGTTCGGATCGACGACCCGGACCGGGCTCGGCTCTCGCCACCAGCCCAGCACGGGCGAGACGACGAAGCCGCTGACCGGGATGTACAGCTTGGGCAGCGCGCCGAAGAGCTGGACGCCGTCGGGGTCGAGGCCGGTCTCCTCCTCCGCCTCGCGCAGAGCGGCACGCAGCGGCCCGTCGGTGGCCGGGTCGCCGTCCTCGGGGTCGAGGGCGCCGCCGGGGAAGGACGGCTGGCCGGCGTGCGACCTGAGGGAGCCGGCGCGCTCCATGAGCAGCAGCTCGGGCCCGTTGTCGCCCTCGCCGAACAGGATCAGGACCGCGGACTGCCGTCCCGAGCCGTTCTCCGGCGGCAGGAAGCGGCTCAGCTGCAACGGCTCGACCGTCTCGGCGGCGCGGACCACCGGGTCCAGCCAGGCGGGCAGACCGGTCTTGTCGAGGCGCAGGCGCCCGTCCCGCGAGTCGTACCCGGGCCGTGTGAGATGTCGTCCGTTGTCGGTGTGCGTGCCGTCGCCCGTCCGGCTCGTGCGTGTCATTGCCACCCCCGTCGTTCTTCCGGTCCCAACGCTCGGCGGACGGCTGATCGTTCCGCTCGCCCCGCGAGTCCCCCGTATGGGTGGCTCACGCCGGGGCGGGGCGGGGGCGTGGCAGGGGGCGCGCCGGTGCGAGGAGGACACACGGCGGCGTGCACGCCGGCGCGAGGAAGGGGCGCGGCGGCGTGCATGCCGGTGCGGGGAAGAGGCACGGCAGCGTGCGCGGCGGTGCGGGGAGGACACACGGCGGCGTGCACGCCGGCGCGGGCACGAGGTACGGCGGTCGGTGCGCCGGCGCGGGCACGAGGTACGGCGGTGCGAGGAAGAGGCACGGCGGCGTGCACGCCGGCGCGGGGACGAGGTACGGCGGTGTGCGCGCCGGCGCGGGCACGAGGTACGGCGGTCGGTGCGCCGGCGCGGGCACGAGGTACGGCGGTGCGAGGAAGAGGCACGGCGGCGTGCACGCCGGCGCGGGGACGAGGTACGGCGGTGTGCGCGCTGGTGCGAGGAAGGGGCGCGGCGGTGTACATGCCGGCGCGGGGACGAGGCGCGGCGGGGCGCTCCGTGCGGCCCGTCATCCGGTGACTCCCAGCGGCGGGGCCGGGATGCCGCCCGCGTCCAGGTACGACTGCGGGGGCTTGAGGCGTTGGCCGGGGAAGCCGCCCTTCTCGTACTTCAGGAGCTTCTTGGCCTTCTCCGGGTCCGTCTCCCCCTCGCCGAACGCCGGGCAGAGCGGGGCGATGGGGCAGGCGCCGCAGGCCGGCTTCCGGGCGTGGCAGATGCGGCGGCCATGGAAGATCACGTGGTGCGACAGCATCGTCCACTCGCTCTTCGGGAAGAGCGCGCCGACGGCCGCCTCGATCTTGTCCGGGTCGGTCTCCTCGGTCCACCGCCAGCGTCGTACGAGCCGCTGGAAGTGCGTGTCCACGGTGATTCCTGGCCGGCCGAACGCGTTGCCGAGGACTACGAAGGCGGTCTTGCGGCCGACGCCGGGCAGCTTGACGAGATCTTCGAGGCGGCCCGGGACCTCACCTCCGAAGTTCTCCACGAGCGCCTTGGAGAGCCCTATCACCGACTTGGTCTTGGCCCGGAAGAACCCGGTCGGACGCAGAATCTCCTCGACCTCCTCCGGGTTCGCCGCGGCCAGGTCCTCGGGGGTGGGGTACTTCGCGAAGAGCGCCGGTGTCGTCTGGTTGACCCTCAGGTCAGTCGTCTGAGCGGAGAGGACCGTGGCAACGATCAGCTCGAAGGAGTTCTCGAAGTCCAACTCCGGGTGGGCGTACGGGTACACCTCGGCGAGTTCACGGTTGATACGGCGGGCCCGGCGGACGAGAGCGGTGCGGGACTCGGGCTTGTGCTTGGGCTTGGGCTTGGAGGGCTTCGCGGGGGCGACGGGGGCGGTCTCCGCCACAGCCGCATTCGCCGCAGCCGCCTTCGCCGCCGCCTTCCTCGCGGGCGCGGACTTCTTCACCGGCACAGCCTTCTCCGCCGACGCGGGCCGTTCCACCGGCGCCGACGTCGCCTCGGCGGGTTTCTCCGCCTCCGACAGCTCGGACACCTTCGTCGCCTTTGCCGTTTTCTTCGCTCCCACGGGGCCCTGTTCGCCCACAGCGGAATCGCGACGTACAACCACCCGCCCAGCCCCCTTGGCCTGTGCTCTCACCGGCGATTTGGACACCCGGCCAGCCTAAAGCCCGGCACCGACATCCGCCCCGGGCGCAGAAGATCGGCCCCCAATTGGACCCCTGACGCTTACCTCAGGACATGTGTGCGGCATCCTTGTGATAGATCACACTGTTTGGACCGTCCGGCAAAATGGGGAACACGGTCCCCTGGTACCACGGGGAGCAAGATCCCCTGAGCAGGTCGACAAGGAGAGAACTCGTGGACGACGTTCTGCGGCGCGCCCCGCTCTTCGCGGCGCTCGATGACGAGCAGGCCGCGGAGCTCCGCGCCTCCATGAGTGAGGTGACCCTCGCGCGAGGTGACGCCCTCTTCCACGAGGGCGACCCCGGTGACCGCCTCTACGTGGTCACGGAAGGCAAGGTCAAGCTGCACCGCGCGTCGCCAGACGGCCGCGAGAACATGCTGGCCGTACTCGGCCCCGGTGAGCTCATCGGCGAGCTGTCGCTGTTCGACCCCGGTCCGCGGACGGCCACGGCCACCGCGCTGACCGAGGTCAAGCTGCTCGGCCTCGGCCACGGCGACCTCCAGCCGTGGCTGAACGCACGGCCCGAGGTGGCCGCCGCGCTGCTGCGCGCCGTCGCCCGGCGCCTGCGCAAGACCAACGACCAGATGTCCGACCTCGTCTTCTCGGACGTGCCCGGCCGGGTCGCCCGTGCGCTGCTGGACCTCTCCCGGCGCTTCGGTGTGCAGTCGGAGGAGGGCATCCACGTGGTGCACGACCTCACGCAGGAGGAGCTGGCGCAGTTGGTCGGCGCGTCCCGCGAGACCGTCAACAAGGCGCTCGCCGACTTCGCGCAGCGGGGATGGCTGCGGCTGGAGGCCCGCGCGGTGATCCTGCTGGACGTGGAGCGCCTGGCGAAGCGGTCGCGCTGACCTGCGGTTTCGTTTGTCGCCCCCGCCGCCCCTGCCCGTCCCGTCACCAAGGGCTGCCGCCCCTTCGACGCCGCCGGGGGTCATGGGGTGGGTGCGGTGAGTTTGTTCGCGCGGGTTGTGTTGGGTTGCTCGCGCAGTTCCCCGCGCCCCTTAGGGGCGCGGGAAAAAAGCCTGCTCCGCCGCGCCCCTCAGGGGCACAGTGGTCGCATGGCTGAAACACGGTCCCGGAGAGGGCTGGACAGTCGGGGGTACATCGAGCGGGAGGGGTCGCTCGGGCGGGTGCCCGATGTGTTCCGGCCGGTCGTGGCGGCGGCCCACGATCAGGTGCTGCACGTCTTCGGGAAGCGGCTGCACAGCGCGTACCTCTACGGGTCGATCCCTCGGGGCACGGCCCGCCCCGGGCACAGCGACCTCGACCTGCTGCTGGCCCTGCGCGAGGAGCCCACGGAGGCGGACCGCGCGAAGGCGCGGGCGCTGGACGAGGCGCTCGACAAGGAGTTCCCGCAGATCGACGGGGCGGGGACGCTGCTGGTCAGCCGGAGGCAGGTGCTCAGCGACCTCGAACGGTACGACCTGGGATGGTTCGTGGCCTGTCTGTGTACGCCGTTGCTCGGCGAGGATCTGGCCGAGGACCTGCCCCGGTATCGGCCGGACTCCTGTCTCGCGCGCGAGACGAACGGCGACCTGGCGCTGCTCCTGCCCCGCTGGCGTGAGCGGATCGCGGAAGCCGAGTCCGAGGCTGCCCGTCGCTCACTGGTCCGCGGCTGCTCCCGGCGCCTCGTCCGCACCGGCTTCACCCTCGTCATGCCCCGCTGGAACGGCTGGACCAGCGATCTGCACGAGATGGCGGAGGTGTTCGGCCGGTACTACCCCGAGCGGGCCGCCCAGATGCGGGCCGCGGCGGTCGCGGCGTACGAACCGTGGGCCGACCCTGGGAGCCACGCCGCCGTCCTGCGGTCGTACGTGGACGACCTGGGGCCCTGGCTGGCAGAGGAGTACGCGCGCGTGCACGGCGTCAAAGCCCCGCGCTGAGGGGTCGGTCAGATCAGGCCGTGCTCCGTCAGGTACTCCAGTTGAGCCCGCACCGAGAGTTCCGCCGCCGGCCAGAGTGACGGGTCGACGTCCGCGTACACGTGGGCGACGACCTCGCGGGGCGTCC
The DNA here is from genome assembly GCF_002214185.1 of Streptomyces capitiformicae. Lineage (NCBI taxonomy): Bacteria > Bacillati > Actinomycetota > Actinomycetes > Kitasatosporales > Streptomycetaceae > Streptomyces > Streptomyces capitiformicae. Next base: position 8,699,082 of record NZ_CP022161.1, read on the forward strand.
GGTAGCCGTTCTCGACCGCCGTCTCGACCTGGGCGAGTCGGTGGGCTCGGTGGGCGAGGTAGAACTCGACGGCGCCCTGGGCGTGTTCGAGTACGGGGCCGTGACCGGGGAGGACGGTGTGAACGCCGTCGTCGACCGCGAGGGACCTCAGGCGCCGCAGGGAGTCCAGATAGTCCCCGAGACGGCCGTCAGGGTGGGCCACGACCGTCGTACCGCGCCCGAGGACGGTGTCGCCCGTCAGGACGGCCTGATCGGCCGGGAGATGGAAGCACAGCGAGTCGGCGGTGTGGCCGGGCGTGGGCACGACACGGAGTTCCAGGCCGCCGACCGAGATCACGTCACCCGCGCCCAGCCCCTCGCCGCCGAGCCGCAACGCCGGGTCGAGGGCCCGTACCTTCGTCCCCGTCAGCTCGGCGAAGCGCGCGGCGCCCTCCGCGTGGTCCGGGTGGCCGTGCGTGAGCAGGGTCAGCGCGACCCGTTTGCCGGCCTTCTCCGCCGTATCGACGACGTTGCGGAGATGGCCGTCGTCCAGCGGGCCCGGGTCGATCACGACGGCCAGTGCGGAGTCCGGTTCGGAGACGATCCAGGTGTTGGTGCCGTCCAGGGTCATCACCGACGCGTTCGGCGCGAGGACGTTGACCGCGCGCGCGGTGGCGGGGCCTGACAGGACCCCGCCCCTCGGCTGGCCGGGGAGAGCTGCTGCGTCCGTCATGCGGAACCTCCACCGGAGCCGCCGTCGGAGCCGCCGTCGGGGCCTCCACCGGGGCCTCCGCCGGCCGGTATGCGTTTGGTGAACTCGTCGTGGCCCGGCCAGGTGAGGATCACCGCGTCGTCCTTCAGGCGGGCCTCGGCGAGGACGGGGGTCAGATCGCAGGCGGGCGCGGCGGCGAGGGCCTCGGCGGCCGTGGCGTACGTGGCGAGTCGGCGCAGGGTGGCGATGGTGGGCGGCATCATCAGCAGCTCGCCCTTGTCGTAGCCGGCGGCGGCGTCCCCGGGGCGGATCCACACCGTGCGGTCGGCCTCCGTGGAGGCGTTGCGGGTGCGCTGGCCCTGGGGGAGGGCGGCCACGAAGAACCAGGTGTCGTAGCGGCGGGTCTCGAACTCGGGGGTGATCCAGCGGGCCCAGGCGCCGAGCAGGTCGGACCGCAGGACCAGACCCCTGCGCTCCAGGAACTCCGCGAAGGACAGCTCTCGGGCGGCCACCGCGGCGCGGTCCGCCTCCCAGTCGTCGCCGGTGGTGTCGCCGACCACCGTGTCGGGGGTGGGGCCGGCGAGGAGCACGCCCGCCTCCTCGTACGTCTCGCGTACGGCCGCGCAGACGATCGCCTGGGCGTCGGTCTCGTCGACGCCGAGCCTGGACGCCCACCACGCGCGCGTGGGGCCCGCCCAGCGGATCTGGTGGTCGTCGTCGCGGGGGTCCACGCCGCCGCCCGGATACGCGTACGCGCCTCCGGCGAAGGCCATGGAGGCGCGTCTGCGCAGCATGTGCACGACCGGGGTGTCGGCCGTGTCCTTGAGCAGCATGACAGTGGCGGCCCGTTTGGGGGTCACCGGTGTCAGCGTGCCGGCCGCGAGTGCGCGGATGCGGTCCGGCCACTCGGGTGGGTACCACTGCCCGTTTGCCATGGGCGGAGGCTAACCCGTTCGTGGCGGATGTTCGAGTGAGCCTGCGTGATCTTGGCAACCGGAGCTGCCGCCCCAGCGGCACGACCCCCCGCAGCTAGGACTGCGTGAGCTCCACCTGGATCTCGACCTCCACCGGCGCGTCCAGCGGCAGTACCGCCACGCCCACCGCGCTGCGCGCATGCACACCCTTGTCGCCGAAGACGGCGCCCAGGAGTTCGCTGGCGCCGTTCAGCACGGCCGGCTGGCCCGTGAAGTCCGGGGCCGAGGCGACGAAGCCGACGACCTTCACCACGCGCGCGACGCGGTCGAGGTCACCGGCCACCGACTTGACGGCGGCGAGGGCGTTCAGCGCGCAGGTGCGGGCGAGTTCCTTGGCCTCCTCGGGGGTGACCTCGGCGCCGACCTTGCCGGTGACGGGAAGCTTGCCGTCCACCATGGGGAGCTGCCCGGCGGTGTAGACGTACACGCCGGTCTGGACGGCCGGCTGGTACGCGGCGAGCGGCGGGACCACCTCGGGCAGGGTCAGCCCGAGTTCGGCGAGCTTGGCCTCGACGGCGCTCACGCGGACTTCTCGCGCTTCAGGTAGGCCACCAGCTGCTCGGGGTTGTTCGGTCCGGGCACGACCTGGACGAGCTCCCAGCCGTCCTCGCCCCAGGTGTCCAGAATCTGCTTCGTGGCGTGGACGAGCAGTGGCACGGTTGCGTATTCCCACTTGGTCATGTGGCCGACTTTATCCGCTGTCCGGCCGCGGCCCGGCACGGACTCCGCATGGGCGCCGCACTGGCTCCGCACCGGTTCGGCCGGGCCGCGGACCGGCCGGGACCGGCGGGAAGGGCCAAGTTGTCCACAGCCTCCCGCGTATGCCGCGCGCGGACTGGTTAGTCTCGAATACGTGAGCAGGCTCCAGGTCGTCAGCGGCAAGGGCGGGACCGGAAAGACCACGGTCGCCGCCGCACTCGCGCTCGCCCTCGCGACCGAGGGGAAGCGCACCCTCCTGGTCGAGGTCGAGGGCAGGCAGGGCATCGCACAGCTTTTCGAGACGGAAGCGTTGCCGTACGAGGAGCGGAAGATCGCGGTGGCACCCGGGGGCGGGGAGGTGTACGCGCTGGCCATCGACCCCGAACTGGCCCTGTTGGACTACCTCCAGATGTTCTACAAGCTCGGCGGGGCGGGCCGGGCCCTGAAGAAGCTCGGCGCCATCGACTTCGCGACCACCATCGCACCCGGCCTCCGGGACGTCCTCCTGACCGGCAAGGCCTGCGAGGCGGTGCGCCGCAAGGAGAAGAGCGGCCGGTTCACGTACGACTACGTGGTGATGGACGCGCCGCCCACCGGGCGCATCACCCGCTTCCTGAACGTCAACGACGAGGTGGCGGGGCTCGCCAAGATCGGCCCGATACACAATCAGGCCCAGGCGGTCATGCGCGTGCTGAAGTCGCCCGAGACGGACGTGCATCTGGTGACGCTCCTCGAGGAGATGCCCGTCCAGGAGACGGCGGACGGCATCGCCGAGCTGCGGGCCGCGAAGCTGCCCGTGGGGCGGATCATCGTCAACATGGTCCGGCCCGAGGTGCTGGACGCCGACGAGCTGGAGTTCGCGCGCACGGTGCCGCGTACGGCCGTCGCCCGCTCGCTGTCCACGGCCGGCCTCGGCGGCGCCCGGCGCGGCGGCATCGCCGAGCGCCTGGTGAAGCCGCTGCTCAGACAGGCCGAGGAGTACGCCGAGCGATACGCCCTGGAGCACGAACAGCGCGGCGTACTGGGCGATCTGGGCCTGCCGCTGCACGAACTGCCGCTGCTCGCCGAGGGCATGGACCTGGCGGGCCTGTACGAACTGGCCACGGAACTGCGTCAGCAAGGGATCTCATGACTCCGGACCCGGCCCACACCCATGACGCCCGCGACGAACACGACACACACCGCGACGCACACCGCGCGATCACCGCGCCCCGGCTTCTCGCGCTCGACCCACTGATCGACGACCCCAAGACCCGTATCGTCGTGTGCTGCGGCGCCGGTGGCGTCGGCAAGACGACCACGGCGGCGGCCCTCGGCCTGCGCGCCGCGGAGCGTGGTCGCAAGGTGGTCGTGCTCACCATCGACCCGGCCCGGCGGCTCGCCCAGTCCATGGGCATCGACTCGCTGGACAACACTCCGCGGCGGGTGAAGGGCATCGAGGATCACAGAGGGGCATCGCGCAGCGATTCGGTTGAGGATGGTGGTGGGCGACAGGCGGGCGGTGAACTGCACGCCATGATGCTCGACATGAAGCGCACGTTCGACGAGATCGTCGAGGCGCACGCGGACCCCGACCGGGCGTCCGCGATCCTGAGCAATCCCTTCTACCAGTCGCTCTCGGCGGGCTTCGCGGGCACGCAGGAGTACATGGCGATGGAGAAGTTGGGCCAGTTGCGGGCCCGGGACGAGTGGGACCTGATCGTCGTCGACACCCCGCCGTCGCGCTCGGCGCTGGATTTCCTGGACGCCCCGAAGCGGCTGGGCTCGTTCCTCGACGGCAAGCTGATCCGCGTGCTGCTGGCGCCCGCGAAGGTCGGCGGGCGGGCCGGGATGAAGTTCCTGAACGTCGGCATGTCAATGATGACGGGCGCCCTGGGCAAGCTGCTCGGCGGTCAACTGCTGAAGGACGTACAGACGTTCGTGGCCGCCATGGACTCCATGTTCGGCGGCTTCCGTACGCGCGCGGACGCCACGTACAAGCTGCTCCAGGCGCCGGGTACGGCGTTCCTGGTGGTGGCGGCGCCCGAGCGGGACGCGCTGCGGGAGGCGGCGTACTTCGTGGAGCGGCTGGCGGCCGAGGACATGCCGCTGGCCGGTCTGGTGCTCAACCGTGTCCACGGCAGCGGCGCGGCCCAGCTGTCCGCCGAGCGCGCGCTCGCCGCCGCGGAAAATCTTGACGAGCCCCGCATTGTGGATCAGATGAACGGGAAAGCAGTTCGTAACTCTCCCGAAACGTACGGAAGTTCAGAATCTCCCGCCCCCATCGGCGCCCAGGCCGACTCCGCCGGTGTCCAGGACGGCTCCCCCGCCCAGGACCGGACCGTCGAACAACTCACGGCAGGTCTGCTCAGGCTGCACGCCGAGCGGATGCGGCTGCTCTCCCGCGAGCAGCGCACGCGTGACCGCTTCACCGCGCTTCACCCCGAGGTGGCCGTGGCCGAGGTGGCCGCGCTGCCCGGCGATGTCCACGACCTGGCGGGTCTGCGAGACATCGGGGACCGGCTCGCGGCCGTACAGCCGGAGCTGCCCACCTCCGACGACTGACCGACGGAGTACCGACCGACGACTGACCGACGGAGTACCGACCGACGACCGATCAGTGCCCCGACGTTTGAAGGCGACTTGAGTCACGCCTCGGGGCACCCGAGAGCCGGCACACCTGCCCGACGCGCCGACACCTCAAGGGCGCCCTCGACCGACGTGACCTGGAAAGGGCCCGGAAAGGGCCTCGCCCTCAGCTCACCGCCGCGTAGTTCTCGTACATCTCGTCATCGTCGAGCGGCAGAATGCCCGCGCCACGCTCGTACTCCGTGCGCGCGGTCTCCAGCAACCTGCGCCATGACGTGACGGTCGGACGCCTGCGCAGCAGTGCGCGGCGCTCACGCTCCGTCATTCCTCCCCACACGCCGAACTCGACGCGGTTGTCCAACGCGTCCGCCAGGCACTCCGTCCGCACCGGGCATCCGGTGCACACCGCCTTGGCCCTGTTCTGCGCTGCTCCTTGAACGAACAGTTCATCCGGATCGGTAGTGCGGCAGGCAGCCTGCGCACTCCAGTCGGTTACCCAGCCCATACCGGCGCCGTCCTCTCCCGAATCGAGGCTCCCCCACGGCGGCAGCGGCATATTCACCGCCGCCAGTTGAGGACGTTACGGAAGGTGGGCACAGCGCAACACCCCCTTCGGGCCCAATCTTGAATGGCCCGAACGGACTATGCGTAAGCGGCAGATCACCCGCGGGAGTGACCCCAGGGCATACGTGACTATCCCGGCATAACGGGGCAGTTGACATGCGTCACAACGGACACCGAATGACACACAAGGCGAATTCGGACATGACCTCGGAAAAAAATCTGAAGAACGTCAGAACGATTCGGGCTCGGCGGACGTACTTGATACAAGGGCCTACTGCTGTGACAGTCGGAAACAGCTTAGGCCAACGCCTGTGCACCTGTCCGGGAAATGCGAACGTAGGCAAGCGTTAAGGTTCTTTGACGCCGCGCGGGCCGAACGGATGTCACGATCCTGCACTTGTGCCCCTCCAGAGGCACCCGCTCCTTCGGAACGGTCAGAGCTACGGATTAGGCTGCCCTCATGCCAAACAAGCGCTCGGGTGGTGGCCTGTCCCCCACACAGCAGGCCGCCAAGTTCCTAGGTGTCAGCGTCCTCGCCGGTGCCGTCATGGCGGGCATCGCGCTGCCAGCGGTCGGCGCCCTGGGGCTGGCGGCCAAGGGTTCGGTCGAGGGGTTCGACGAGCTCCCGGCCAACCTCAAGCAGCCTCCGCTGAGCCAGCGCACCACGATCCTGGACAGCCAGGGCGACCAGATCGCCACTGTCTACTCGCGCGACCGTACGGTGGTCGATCTCAAGGAGATCTCGCCGTACATGCAGCAGGCGATCATCGCCATCGAGGACGCCCGCTTCTACCAGCACGGCGCGATCGACCTGAAGGGTGTGCTCCGCGCGCTCAACCGGAACGCGCAGAGCGGCGGTGTCACACAGGGCGCCTCCACGCTGACGCAGCAGCTGGTGAAGAACGTCGCGGTGGAGGAGGCCGGTGACGACCCGACGCTGGTCGCCCAGGCCACCCAGCAGACCCTCGGCCGCAAGATCCAGGAGCTGAGGCACGCGATCCAGCTGGAAGAGGAGCTCGGCAAGAAGAAGATCCTCGAGAACTACCTGAACATCACCTTCTTCGGCCAGCAGTCCTACGGCGTCGAGGCCGCCTCCCGCCGCTACTTCTCCAAGTCCGCCAAGGACCTGAAGTTGGGGGAGGCCGCGCTGCTCGCCGGCATCGTGCAGTCGCCGAGCCGGTACGACCCGGTGAACGACCCGCAGGAGGCCACCAAGCGCCGCAATGTCGTGCTGCAGCGCATGGCGGACGTCGGCGACATCTCGCAGGCGGAGGCCGACAAGACCAAGAAGGCACCGCTCGGCCTGGACATCAGCAAGCCCAAGAACGGCTGCATCACGGCCGTCAAGAACGGGGGCTTCTTCTGTGCCTACGTCCGCGAGGTCTTCCTGAACGACCCGGTCTTCGGCAAGACGAAGGAGGACCGGGCCAAGATCTGGAACCAGGGCGGCCTGACGATCCAGACGACGATGGACCCGAAGGCCCAGAAGTCGGTCCAGGCTTCCATCAAGGACCACGTCAACCAGAAGGACGAGGTGGCCACGGCCGCCACCATCGTGGAGCCCGGCACCGGCAAGATCCTCGCGATGGGCCAGTCCCGGCCGTACGGCATGGACGTCAAGCAGAACGAGACGACGATCAATCTCTCGGTCGACGAGTCCATGGGCGGCGGCGCCGGCTACCAGCCCGGTTCGACGTTCAAGCCGATCGTCGCCGCGGCCGCCCTGGAGGGCGGCATGCCCGCGACGAAGTCGTACTCCGCGCCGTACGAGATGGAGTACCCGAGCCCGATCTCGGTCTGCGGCGGCAAGAACTGGGTGAACACCGACGGCACGAAGCTCACCAACGAGAACGAGTCCGAGGTCGGGCCGTACTCGATGAAGCGGGCCACCGCGCTCTCGGTCAACACCTACTTCGTGCAGATGATCGCGGACATCGGCATCTGCCCGGTGACGGAGATGGCCGGGAAGATGGGCGTCGAGCGGGCCGACGGCGACAAGATCGGCCAGAACCCGTCGATCGCGCTGGGCACCCAGGAGATGTCCCCGCTGACCATGGCGAACGCGTACGCGACCTTCGCCGCACGCGGTATGTACTGCACACCGATCGCCATCGAGTCGATCACCCAGCGGGTCGGTGAGCAGTCGAAGTCGCTGGAGGTCCCGAAGTCGACCTGCTCGCGCGCGATGTCCGAGAACACCGCCGACACCATCAACACCCTCCTCAGTGGCGTGGTCGAGGACGGTACGGGTACGCAGGCCGGTCTCCAGGACGGCCGCGACAACGCCGGTAAGACCGGTACGACGGACTTCCGGTACGCGGCCTGGTTCGTGGGCTACACCCCGAACATGGCCGGCGCCGTCTGGGTCGGCGACCCCGCGCACGAGCGCCGCATGGTGAACGTCACGATCGGCGGCCGCACCTACCCCAAGGTCTTCGGTGGTGAGGTCCCCGGCCCGATCTGGCGCGACATGATGTCCGGCGCGCTGGAGGGCGAGCCCGCCCCCGACTTCAACCTCGTCTACATCCCCGAAGAGCGGCCGGACCGCGGTCGCGGGGACGACAACGACAACGACAACGGTCGCGGCAACGACAACCGCAACGGTGACGACGAGGGCGGCCTGATCGGCGGCATCGACGGCGGCACCTTCCCGACCCCGGAGTTCACGATCCCCGAGGGCTTCATCCAGGGACAGGGCAACGGCGGGAACAACGGGAACGGCAACGGGGGCTTCGGGTGACGGGAGACCCGCTGAGTCCCTGAGCGCATACGGCGGTGGGGCGCCCCTCTGTGACGAGGGGCGCCCCACCGCCGTATGTACGGGAAGGCTGCTGCTCAGCCGCCCGCGAGCTGCTGCTTGACGACGGCGGCGACGCGGCCGCCCTCGGCCAGCCCGGCCACCTTCGGGTTGACGATCTTCATGACCTGGCCCATCGCGCGCGGACCCTCGGCGCCGGCGGCCTTGGCCTCCTCGACGGCCTGGACGACGATCCGCGTCAGCTCCTCGTCGGACAGCTGCTTGGGCAGGTACTCGGCGAGGACCTCGCCCTCCGCCTTCTCCCGCTCGGCCGACTCGGTACGACCACCCTGCGCGAAGGCGTCCGCGGCCTCGCGGCGCTTCTTCGCCTCCTTGGTGATCACCTTGAGGACCTCGTCGTCGGAGAGCTCACGCTTCTCCTTGCCCGCGACCTCCTCCTTGGTGATCGCGGCGAGCGTCAGCCGGAGCGTCGAGGAGCGGAGCTCGTCGCGCCCCCTGATCGCGGCGTTGAGGTCTTCGTGCAGCTTCGACTTGAGCGTGGTCATGGGTCGATTGTCGCAGGTGTGCTGCGGGAAGCGCGCCTTGATTTCGCTGGTGTGTGCGGAGTGGAGGCGGGAACCGGAGTGGGTTGTCCACAGGGGGAGTTGACGATCGCCGGTGGTCGGGCCGTGGTTGTCCACAGGCTGTACGGAGGCTCGGCGGGGTCTGACACGATGGACGCATGCGAGCGCGATACGGAGTACCTCTGGGGATCGCGGCGGTCGGTGCCGCCGGTGTGGTGTACGCGGCGGGTATCGAGGCCCGCTCCTTCCGGCTGCGACGGGTGACGGTGCCGGTGCTGCCACCGGGCATGCGGCCGCTGCGGATACTCCAGGTCTCCGACATCCACATGGTGAGCGGGCAGCGCAAGAAGCAGCGCTGGCTGCGCTCCCTGGCCGGGCTGCGCCCAGACTTCGTGATCAACACCGGCGACAACCTGTCCGACCCCGAGGGCGTCCCGGAGGTACTGGACGCGCTGGGCCCACTGATGGAGTTCCCGGGGGCGTACGTCTTCGGTTCGAACGACTACTACGGGCCCAAGCTGCGCAACCCGGCCCGTTACCTCCTGGAGAAGGTCCAGGGCCGCCACGGCCTGAACGGCAACAAGCCCGTGGTCGGCGCGATCCACAACCCCTGGGAGGACCTGCGCGACGGCTTCGACGGGGCGGGCTGGCTCAACCTCACGAACACCCGAGGCACGCTGAAGGTCGAGGGCATGTCGGTGGAGCTCACCGGCCTCGACGACCCGCACATCAAGCGGGACCGCTACGCCCAGGTCGCCGGCGGCCCCTCGGAGTCGGCCGACCTCTCCCTGGGCGTCGTCCACGCCCCCTACCTCCGCTCCCTCGACGCCTTCACCGCCGACGGCTACCCCCTGATCCTGGCCGGCCACACCCACGGCGGCCAGCTCTGCATCCCCTTCTACGGCGCCCTCGTCACCAACTGCGACCTCGACACGGACCGCGTGAAGGGCCTCTCCACCCACACAGCGGCGGGCCACACCGCGTACATGCACGTATCGGCGGGCTGCGGCACCAACCGCTACACGCCGGTACGGTTCGCCTGCCCCCCGGAGGCTTCGCTGCTGACGTTGGTGGAGCGGGGGGCGTAAGGGGGACCACCCATACGGATCACCCCGAAAGGCCCGTTTCGTCGGGGCGGCCTAGCGTGAAGCGCATGACCGCACCGATACCCAGGGACATCCCCGAGCTGCCGGCGATCTCGAGCATCCCCACGCTGGTGCCATCCGTCGTGCCCGCGGCGGCAGTGGTGGCACCGGCACCACGCCGGCCGACGGCGGCCTTCCGCGCCCTGGTGGCGCTGGCGGCGGCAGCGGCCGTAGTGATCGAGATGGTGGTGGGCAGCCCCGTACGGGCCATGGCCCACTTCTCGGTCCAGAGCACGGCCCTGGTGGCGCTGGTCTTCGCGACCTCGTCCCGCCGCGCATGGTCGGCCCGCCGCCCGCTGCCGTTCCTGGTGACGAGCGGCGTGGTGCTCTACGCGATGACCACGGCCCTGGCGTACCACCTGATCCTGGTGCCGGCCCCGCCGCCCACGGGCTGGCAGGCCCTGACCAATCTCGCCTTCCACACGGCGATCCCCCTGGCGGTGGTGGCGGACTGGCTCCTCCTGACCCGCCCGTCCCCGCCCCGCCTGAGCCAGTCCGTGGCCTGGCTGCTCTATCCGATGGCGTACCTGGCATTCACCCTCGGCCGCGCCGCCGTCCTCACCCCCGACTGGCCGGACCCGTACCTGTACCCGTTCCTGGACGCCGCCCGCCACGGCTACAAGGGCGCCCTCGCCAACGCCCTCCTCCTGGGCCTCGCCATCTACGCCCTCGGCCTCCTCCTCATCGCCGCCGACCACCTCCGCCCCGACCCCGTACACCCCCGCCGGGGCCACTCCAGCCGCCACGACCGCCGCCCCGAAAACCGGATTTCGCCTCCAGCCACCAGTGGGCTAAAGTAAACGACGTCGCCGCGACAAGCAGCGACAATCGGGGTGTAGCGCAGCTTGGCAGCGCGCTTCGTTCGGGACGAAGAGGTCGTGGGTTCAAATCCCGCCACCCCGACAGTGAAGTACCAGGTCAGGGGCCTGATCCAGCTAGTGGATCAGGCCCCTGACGGGTTTCTGGAGATCGTTTGGGAGAAATCTGGGAGAAGATCTTGGCCGGGCTCTCCCAGGGGGTGACTGGTGCGGCCGTCTGAAGTGCGGCGGCTGAGGGCACTCGGACCTGCGTGTTCGCGAATCCAGCCCTGTAGTCGGCCGGGGACACCATGCCCGCCCGCCTCAACCGCCCTTAGGCAGGGTCACTCTCTACCTGCTGATCATCGGGGTGATGGTGCTCATCGCCGATCTTGTCCTCCTCAGAACGCGGATGGGGCGCGGCCGCAGGCCCCGCGTCCGGTAGAGCGGCCCGGCCGGCCACCCGACCTGCCCTTCTGCGTGGGTATCACCGCCGTCTCCCGGCGCCGCACCCGTCATCGCTCGCATGCCACTTGCCTGAGCGACGTCGGGCAATCGCCGTTAGCGTGAAGGAAGGGGCACGGCAGGCTGCCTGTTGCGTCGGAAAGTGGTGACCGAAGATGACGGATACCGGACTGCCGAACCGGACCGAGACCCCTCGCGCGGGATCATTGGGCGAGCGCGGCGGGAACAGGGCAGGGGTGCCGCAACGGCGATGGTGTTCTTCACCGTCGAGCGGCTGTGCTCGTCGGCGATCCGGTTCTGCACGGTGCGGTCGACGACGCATTGGTGGTTCTGGATCACTTTCAGTGCCGGAGCCACGGAGGGTCACCACAACCGCGATCATGAACGGCCGTGGGTGATGTGTTCCTCCAGGACCTGTGGTTCCACCAGGTCGACGGCGTAGTGATCGAAAACGCAGTGGTAGACGGCGAGTTGGGCATCGTGCGGGCTCGCGCATCGGAGGAGCGGGCCGCATGTCCCGACTGCGGGACGGTGTCGGGCCGGGTGCACAGCCGATACGTGTGCCGCCTTGCCGATACTGCAGTCGCCGGGCGTCCCGTGGTGATCGAGTTACAGGTGCGGCGGTTCCGCTGCCGTGACCGCGCCTGCCGGAAGGTGAGTTCGTCGATCAGGTCGACGGACTCACCTTCCGGCACGGGCGGCGAAGCACCGGGCTGCAGACGGTGCTGCAACAGGTAGGGGTGATGCTGGCGGGCTGGGCCGGCGCCCGCCTGGCGGACACGCTCGCGGTCCGGGCGAGTCGTCCATCTGCTCGGCAAGCCGAGATTGAAGTGCAGGTAGGCGCGTGCAGCCGGGCGAGCGCCTCCAGTGGCGTGGTGTCCAGGTCGGGGCGCTCACGTGCCGGTCCTCCACGATCCGCGCAACGGCATCCGCCTGCTTCGCCCTGCGCTGGGCCATGTCATCCCTTCGCGGCCGGTCCTGACGCGAAACACAGGTCCGCAGGCCCGCGAGGCCCGCACAAATCTCAGCCCTGAGACAACACACCGCGACGCCCCACCACATAGCCCCCTCCTCCGGGACCGAAGCGGCTGTCAGGTGCACGGAGAGCCAGGACAAGGAGGAGACGATCCGCGTCGCGCCTCACGCGCCGAGGTTGTCGAACAGGACCATCCCGGCCGCCGTGTTGGACGCGGGGACGTGGTAGGCGTCGTGCACGCGGCGGATCCGTGGCCCGAGGGCGCCGCGCATGATCAGCCACATGATGAGCTCGATGCCCTCGGAGCCGGCCTCGCGGATGTAGTCCTCGCGGGTCAGCGCGGCCAGCTTCTCCGGGTCGTGCTCGATGGCGTCGAGGTACATCCGGTCGAAGTCCTGGTTGATCAGTCCGGCGCGGGCGCCCGCGAGCTGGTGGGACATGCCGCCGGTACCGAAGACGGCGACCTTGAGGTCCTCGGGGAAGGACCGGATCGCTGCGCCGAGGGCCTTCCCGAGGGCCAGGCAGCGTGCGGCTGTGGGCTGGGGGTACTGGATGACGTTGACCAGCAGGGGTACCACAGCGCACGGCCAGCTCTCCCCGGGGTCGGGGCAGTACACCGAGAGCGGCACGGTCAGGCCGTGGTCGACGGCGAGTTCCTGGAACACCGTGATGTCGAAGGAGGAGTCGACCAGGCTTTCGACGAGGTGGTCGGAGAACTCCGGGGCGCCGACGACGGTGGGGACGGGGCGGCTGCCCCATCCTTCGTCCGCCACCTCGTACGAGGCCGCCGCACCGATCGCGAAGGTCGGTGTGACGGACATGTCGACGGCGTTGGCGTGGTCGTTGTAAACGACCACCGCCACGTCCGGAGTGTGCCGGGCCATCCACTCCCGGGCCGGCGCGTACCCGTCGAACAGTGGTTTCCAGTACGGGTCCTCGGTCTTCTGGCGGTCCATCGCCGCGCCGATCGACGGTACGTGCGAGGTGGCCAGACCCCATATCACCTCAGCCAAAGCTCCGCCCTCCCGCTTTCAGCGCCTGAGTGAACTCCTCGGTGGTCATGCCGGTGAACACGCCGCCGAGGTACTGCATGGACTTCTGGTCCAGGACCGCGAGTTTGAAGACGTAGAAGATGGAGCCGCCGAGCTCCAGCATCCGTGTCCAGTCCCGGTTCAGGACCGCCTTCCGCTGCTCGGCCGTGAGTCCGTACGCCTCGCAGTACGCGTCCTCGTCCGCGCTGAACCTCGCCCGGTTGTCGGCGTCCTTCAACGACCCGCAGAGCCGGTTCAGGGCCCGGCCCCGACGGTTGTCGGCGATGTCGAAGACGTAGGTGCCCGAAACCCGGGGTGTGCTGGTGGACATGGCTCTTCCTCTCCCTCCTCTTCTTCTGCTGCCGTGCCACGGCCGGTCAGTGGAGCAGACCGCCGCCGTCGCAGACGAGCGTCTGGCCGGTGACCATGGCCGCGTCCGGCGAGGCCAGATACGAGACGAGCCCTGCGAAGTGATCGGGGGTGACGTACTCGTGGATCGCCTGCTGCCGCATGGTCGCGGCGAAGGCCTCGTCGCCGGAGTGGGCCCGGGTGCCGGGGGTGGCGACCTGGGCGGGGGCCACCGCGTTGACGGTGATCCGGTGCTCGCCCAGCTCGCGCGCCATCACCCGGGTCATGCCGATCAGCGCGCCTTTGCTGGCGACGTAGGCGAGTTGGCCCGGTGAGCCGGTGAAGAAGGTGCGGGAGGCGACGTTGATCACCCGTCCGCGGTGTGCGCTCTTGACCAGCCACGGTACGCACGCCTGCACCATGAGCAGGGGGCCGACGGCGTTGACGTCGAAGAAGCGGTGCAGCTCCTGCGGGGTGGTCTCCAGCAGACTGTTCCGGCCGGACAGCAGGCCCGCGTTGTTGACCAGGACGTCAACGCCGCCGTGGGTCTCCGCGATCTCCTCGACGGTGCGGCGCGTGGCGTCCGGGTCGCTGACGTCGCAACGCCAGGCTCGTACGCCGGCGATGTCCGCCTCGTCGTCCGGTTCGGTGATGTCCAGGGCGGCGACGGTGAATCCGTCGGCGCTCAGTCGGCGGACGATGGCCCCGCCGAGTCCGCCCGCCGCTCCCGTGACCACCGCGACACGCGGGCCCCGCGTGGTCACGGTGCCTTCTCCTGCGGGTGGGTGGCCAGGGCCTCGACGGTGATGTCCATCCACTTCCACATCGGCAGCGACACCAGGGCGTCGTGCAGTTCCGCCGGGTCGGCCGCCTCGTACAGACCGATGGTCGCGTTGCGGCCCGGCACCCGCCACAGCCGTTTGAGGATGCCGGCCTCGCGGAGTTCCTGCGCCCGTGCGCGCTCGCCCTTGCGCAGGTTCTCGCGGACGTCGTCAGGGGTGTCGGGTGGCAGGGTGTTCTCGGTGCGGACGAGGAATTCCATGTGGTGTCCTCCTGTCTTTCAGGGCTTCAGGCCAGATCCAGCAGCAGGTCAGCCAGTTCGCCGGGGGCGGTGACCATGGCCTCGTGGCCGGTGGCGATCTCGTGGACCGGCCAGCCCCGGGCGGCGGCCCGCTCGGCGTGCGGGGTGAACACCCGCATCCAGGCGGTGCACTCGACGAAGACGCCGGGCACCTGGTCCGCCTTGCCGGTCAGCCGGAGCGGCTCGGTGTACGTCAGCCATGGGTGCGGGGTCAGCCGGGGGCCGAGCCAGTCCAGGTCCGACTGTTCCTCCACCCCCAGGACGCTCAGTGAGCGCACCGGAATGAGCCAGCCGAAGCCGGGTCCTGCCACGGACTCCCGGTAGTGGCCCGCGATGGTGGCGGGCTGCAGGTCGATCGCCGCGTCCCCGTCGTCGCCGACGAAGGCGTCCAGGTAGACCCGCTTCGCCAGTCGCTCGGGGACGCGGTCCGCGACCCCGGTGACGACCTGGCCGGCGTAGCTGTGCCCGACGAGCACCACATCCCGCAGGTCATGGGCCTCGATCAGGGCCACGACGTCCTGGATGTGCGTCGTCAGACCCACTTGGGGACTGAGCAGGTGGGCGCGGTCACTCACCCCGGTGAGCGTGGGGGTGTGCACCTCGTGCCCGGCGGCGCGCAGCCCCGGTGTCACGCGCTGCCACACCCAGCCGCCGTGCCAGGCCCCGTGCAGGAGGACGAAGACCTTCATGCCGACACGTTTCCTCGCTGCTCGTGGGCGAGCATCTTCGCCAGCGCGCGGCGTCCGCGCAGGGCGGCCAGATCGGAGCGGATGCTGGACTCGACGGTGCCGCCCGGGTCCGTGGCGTACATCAACTCCTGGGCCTCCAGGGCGTCGACGTCCTCCTGCATCACCGCGAGCTGCTGCTTGTGCTGGAACTCCGTGAGCTCTTCGTCGTCGATGAGGTAGTCGCGGGCCAGGGCGTAGAAGTCGTGGGTCTCGTTGCCCAGGCCGGGCGTCATGCCGTACAGCACCTTCATGTGGAAGCCCTCCGGTTCCTCGGTGCCGGTGGCCGCGACGCGGATGTGGAGGATGAAGATGCCCGGCGGGTAGAACTCCCCGTCCTGCCAGCGGTCCACCGGGGAGGTCAGTCCGCAGGACTTCTCGTAGAACGGCGGGGCCTCGATGCCGGTCATGCGGCGGCTGAAGGCGACCCGGTCGCCGTCCACGGTGACGTCGATCGGGGTGGCGGCGACGGCCGCGTTGCCGATGCTCGTCGGGTGCAGGAACGTCTCGTGGGTGAGGTCCAGCAGGTTCTCCACCAGCAGCAGGTGGCGTGCCTTCAGCGGGACGACGCCGTGCACATGGGTCCAGTCCGGATCGGTCAGCCACGAGGTGTCCGGCAGCAGGCTCGCGTCGGCCAGTTCGGGGTCGCCGGGCCAGATCCAGATGGCGCCGTCCTTCTCGACCAGCGGGAAGCGGCGCAGCGTGGCCTTGGGCAGGTCGGCCTGCTCGGCGACCCCGACGCACACGCCCCCGGCGTCGAAGCGGTAGCCGTGGTAGTCGCACTGGAGGGTGCCGTCGTCGTCGAGATGGCCGAGCGACAGCGGGTACTTGCGGTGGGGGCAGCGGTCCTCGACGGCGGTCACGGTGGCGTCGGGCAGCCGGTAGAAGCAGACCGGGATGTCCGTGATCCAGCGGCGGGTGAGGGTCCGGCCGATCTCGTCGGACCAGGCTCCCAGGTACCAGCCGTTGCGCACGTGTGAGGAGAGCATGACGGCGATGCCTTTCTCTTCGAAGACTTTCCTTGAGGGTGGGCTGAGGCCCGGGAGTCAGAGGTCCAGGACGAGGCGGCCGCCGCGGGCGCGGGAGACGCAGATCAGCATCGTGTCGCCGGCGGCCCGCTCGTCATCGGTGAGCAGGGAGTCCCGGTGGTCGATCTCGCCCGCCAGGACGGCGGTCTCGCAGGAGCCGCAGATGCCCTCCTCGCAGGAGGACATGACCTGCGCGCCCGCCGCTTCCACCGCCCTGAGTACGGACTGTCCCGGCTGTACGGTGAGCGTCACCCCGGTCGAGCGCAGTTCCACCTCGAACGGTTCGTCGCCCTCGCCGTCACCGGAGTGCTGCCCCGGGGCCGCGGCGAACCGCTCCACGTTGAGCGATCCCGCCGGCCAGGTGGCGCAGTGGGCCTCGACCGCGTCGATCAGCCCGGCCGGGCCGCAGCAGTACACCAGGGTGGAGGGGGCGGGTTCGCCGAGGTGGCCGGCGAGGTCGAGCAGACCGTACTCGTCCTGCGGCCGTACGGTCACGCGCTCGCCGTAGCCCTCCAGCTCGGACAGGAACGCCATGGAGGTGCGGCTCCGGCCCCCGTAGAGCAGGGACCAGTCGGCCCCGGCCGCGTCGGCCTCGGCGATCATCGGCAGCAAGGGGGTGATGCCGATGCCGCCGGCGACGAACAGGTACCGCCTGGCCTGCCGCAGTGGGAAGTTGTTGCGCGGGCCGCGTATCCGCAGCTCGCTTCCCTCGCGGACGTTGTCGTGGACCCACCGCGATCCGCCGCGTCCGTCGGGTTCCCGCAGCACCGCGATGCGCCAGCAGTCGGTGACGGCCGTCGGGCCGCACAGCGAGTACTGGCGGACGGTGCCCGTCGGGAGGACCACGTCGATGTGCGCGCCCGGCTGCCAGCGCGGCAGGGGTACCCCGTCGTGCCGTGCGAGCACCAGGGACGTGACACCGTCCGCCGCCGTCTGTCGGGACACTACGGTGACGGTGCCGTCGTACTCGGTCTCGCGCGGCGCCGGGGTGGTCGAGGCTGCGGCCGTCCCGAGCGGGAGCGCGTCCAGGGCTGCGGGCGACGGGCTCGTCATGTGCGTCATCTCCTCGGCACGGTCGGTGGTGCGGTGGCACGTTCGACGCTAGTCGGGGGGAACGCGCAGGTCGTCGCGCTAATGACCGGACCCGGACGGCGGAAGGTCACGATCCGCCTACGTCATTCGTCGTGCCCGCCGTGCTCCCGGCCGTGCCGTGGGGTCTGGTCGAGGTGGATGTACAGCGGGTGGTCCGTGGTCCACAGGGCCTCCACCACGGCGTGCAGATACTCGGCGTCGACCCGCCACAGAGGTTCGCCGTAGCGGTCGTCCCGCGTGACGCCGCCCGACGGAACGACGTCGGCCAGCAGCTTCTGGTGACCGGGCGCGCGGTCCGGATCGTCCGTCCCCCGCGCGAACTCCACGAACAGGGACGTGTCGCGGAAGGGCACCCAGATGTGCGTCGCCGACGTCATGCCAGCACCCCGGTCGTCTCGGGGTAGAGCCGCACGTACGCCTCACCCATGGTCCCGTGCGAAAGCCCCAGATTGGGGCCGGCGTTCCGCTTCAGCTGGACCCCGCGGCGCTTGGCCAGGTCGGTGTAGTAGTCCCACATGTGCTGCTGGGCGGCCAGGCACTCCATGGCCTTGCGTTTCCTGTCGAAGACGGTCGTGATGTCGAGCAGGACGTTCGGCTTGAAGTCGCATTGCTCGGGCTGGTGCGGCTCGAAGAAGAACACCGGGGGAGCGCCGAGCGGTTCACCGGGCGCGTCGTAGCCGACCGCCTGAGCCAGCACACGTGCCTGCAGCGCCATGCGGGCGGCGGCGGGGTGGTCGCCGTTGTAGGGGTCGGTGAGGGTGTGCGTGAGAACGACCGCGGGGTTCACCTCCCGGTACACGCGCACGATGCGGTCCACCAACTCCGGTTTCTCCAGCAGGGGATAGTCCCCGGCGTCCAGGAACTCGATCTCCGCGCCCAGCGCGGCGGCGGCATTGGTGGCCTCCGTACGGCGGAGTTCCTTGATCTCGTCGAGGCGGAGGCCCTCCCGCCAGGCACGGGCGGACTCTCCGCGTTCGCCGAAGCTCAGGCACAGCACCTTGGCGCGCTGACCGCGTTCGGCGGCCAGGGCGATGGCGCCGCCGGCCCGCCAGACGAAGTCGCCGGCGTGGGCGCTGATCACCAGCAGGGCGCCGTCGGACGATGGTGACGCGGTGGGGGTCATCGGGACTCCTTGGTATCGGACGGGAGCGGATGGGGTCGGACGGGAGCGGATGGGGTCGGACGGGACCAGCGCGTCGGCCGGACGGTCGGCGCGTGCCGGGATGTCGACGAGTTCCTGTGCCGACGAGCTCGTATGCCGGGCGGCGGATCGCCGAGTCGCGTGCCCGCAGATCTGGCGGAAGCGGGTCCGCCGGGAAATGCGGCTGCGAAGTGATGCCGTGCGTGAGGGCGAGCACCCTACGAAGTCCGCCCCGGTGGCACGGCGTTGACACGAAGAGAACGGGTCGGCACCGGCCGACCGCGTTGGCACCATATCGCGAAATTTTTTGTTGACAATAGTGTTGACTTCAAGCAACCTCCTGCCAGCATTCCTGGAGGAGCTCGGAGGAGACATGTCCCACCGCCATGTCGTCGTCAGGAACATCGACCGACCGGCCCCGGACGTGGTCGCCCGGCTCGCCGAGGCCGGGGTGTCCACGGTGCACGAGGCCATCGGCCGCCGTGGCTTCGCGGGGACCGGCCTGAGGCCGAACCAGCGGAACGTACGGATGGCGGGCCCGGCGGTGACCGTCAGCTCGCACCCCGGGGACAACCTGATGATTCACGCGGCCGTCGAAGTGTGCCGTCCCGGGGACGTCCTCGTGGTCACGACCACCTGCCCGTCCACGGACGGCATGTTCGGCGAACTGCTGGCGACGTCCCTGGCCGCCCGCGGTGTCATCGGCCTGGTCACGGCGGCCGGGGTGCGCGACACCGCCGAACTGCGGGAGATGGGCTTCCACGTCTGGTCGCGGGCCGTGTCCGCCCAAGGCACGGTGAAGGCGTCCCCCGGTTCTGTGAACGTGCCCGTGACGCTCGGCGGGGTATCCGTCCGGCCCGGTGACGTCGTGGTCGCCGACGACGACGGCGTGGCCGTCGTACCGCTCGCGGAGGCGGAGGAGGCGGCCGAGCTCGCGGAGAAGCGGATCGCGAAGGAAGTCGCTACCCGGGAGGTACTGCGTTCCGGGACGCTGGAGGTCGACCACTACGCACTGCGCGCCCGACTCGCCGGACTGGGCGTCACCTACCAGGACTGACCTCGCCGCAATGAGCACATCCAGCACTCCCAGCACTCCCAGCACTCCCGTCGGAATCGATGTCACCGGAGCGATCCGGGACGCGCTGCTGCGCGGCGAGTACGCGCCGCGACAGCGCCTGGTGGAGACGGACCTCTGCGAACAGTTCGGCGTCCGCCGCGCCGGCGTGCGTGCGGCGTTCCAGCAGCTGACGGCGGAAGGGCTGGTGGAGATCCAGCGCAACCGCGGCGCCCGCGTCCGGGAGATCACCTTCGCCGAGGCCGTCCAGATCACGGAGGCCCGGATGGTCCTCGAAGGGCTGATCGCCGCCCGCGCGGCGGAGCGGATCGGCCCGGCGGAGGCCGAGACGCTGCGCGGTATCGGCGCGGACATGGCGAAGGCGGTCGCCGACGGAGAAGTGACGGCCTACAGCGACCTCAATGCCCGCCTGCACCGCTGTGTACGCGACATCGCCGGGCACGAGACCGCCGACCGGCTCATCGAGCAGCTGCGGGCCCAGGTGGTCCGGCACCGGTTCATGCTCTCGCTGGTGCCCGGCCGGGCCCGTGCCTCGCTGCCCCAGCACCAGCGGATCATCGAGGCGATCGTCGCCGGCGACCCGCAGAAGGCCGAAGCCGCCATGCGGGACCACCTCGCCGGCGTGATCGAGGCGCTGAGAGCACTGGAGGCGAGCAGGACCGCGGCGGGGTGAGAAACTGGTCGAAGGAGACCGGGTTGGTCTCACGTGGATGGTCAGGTCGCTGGTCGCCTGTCGCCCCGGCTTCGCGGAGACCTTTCATGATCTGACCGCGGAACTGGCCGTCGCGCTGGACGGCGGCGCTCTCCACCGAGGCGAGGTCGACGGTGACGGTGCCGCTGGTGGCCCGACCGTCAGCTTCCGGACCAGTCGGCCTTCTGGACCGTTCTTCTGGCCCAGGCGAGTTCGAGCTTGCCCGTCGGCGTACGGGGCAGGGCTCCCGTCAGCACGACGGACCGCGGGACCTTGTAGCCGGCGAGGCTCCGCCGGACCCAGTCGGAGAGTTCCTCACCGGTGGTGGCGGCACCCGGCGCGACCGCCACGACGGCCGCAACCCGCTCACCCCATGTCTCGTCTGGTACACCCACGACCACGCAGTCCGTCACATCGGGGTGCGTCAGCAGCACGTTCTCCACCTCCTGTGGGTGCACCTTCTCCCCACCGGTGTTGATCACGCCCGAGCCCCGCCCGAGGAACCTGATCGCGCCGTCGGCCTCGATCTGGGCGAGATCGCCGGGAATGGAGTACCGGACCCCGTCGATGGTGCGGAACGTCCGCGCGCTCTTCCCGGTGTCCTTGTAGTAGCCGAGCGGCATCGGCCCGCAGTAGGCGAGGATCCCCGTCTCACCGCTGCCGGGCTCGACGAAACGGTCGCAGTCGCCGATCACCCTGGTCGCGGACACCGGATAGAACCGGGCCGGCAGCTCCCGTACCGAGGAGGTGACCGCCAGGGCGAAGGGACCACCCTCGCTGGAGGCGATGGCGTCGACGACCGTGACGGAGGAGCGTTCGTGCAGCGCCGCCTTCAGCCGGTCGTCGAGCGCGGTGCCGGAGCTGAGGATCGTGCGAAGGGAACCCAGGTCGTACGGTGTGCCGGCGTCTTCGGCGCGCACCAGTTCGTCGACGAGCGGTCGGCAGACGGCGTTGCCCGCGACGAGCAGTGTGTCGACCTCGCGCTCGGCGAGCGTCTGCCAGACGTGGGCCGGATCCAGTCCGCCCTGCCGTGCCATGACCGCCCGGCCGCCCACCAGCAGGGTGCCCATGGTGTTGAACAGTCCGGTGGCGTGCATCAGAGGGACGACCGGCATCGTGGTGGGAGCTCTGCCTTCGTTGTGGGCGGCGAGCGCGACCGACGCGGCTTCGTCGAGCGTTTTCGGCAGTTCTGTGACGCCGGCCTGCCGGAGGATCGGAATGGAGTGGAGCAGGTCGCCGAGCTGCCACATCACGCCCTTGGGCTTGCCCGTGGTGCCGCCGGTGTACATGAAGAGCCGGTCCGATCCGGGCCGGGGCCGGGCCGCGCGGGGTGCGTACGCCGCGAGCAGCTCTTCCAGCTCGGGCACGTCCGGCCCGGCCGGGCCTTCGGCGGGCGGATCCCCCGCCCTCACGAGCAGCTTCAGTGTGCGGACGTGTCGGGCGGCGTGCGTGACCCGGTCGGCCAGGGCGCCGCCGAAGACGAGTGCCGCCGCGTCGGCGTCCGTGAGCAGTTCGGACAACTCCTCACCGGTGTAGCGGTAGTTGGCGTTCGCGGGGACGGCGCCGATCTTGAACGCGGCATAGACCGTCTCCAGATACGCGGCGCCGTTGTACAGGTAGCAGGCCACTGTGTCGCCCGCCCGCACCCCGGCATCTTCCAGCGCGGCGGCCAGCCGTGACGCGCGATCGTCGAACTCCCGGTAGGTCAGTTCACGACCGGGCTCGACGATGGCGACGGCATCGGGCAGGGCGCGGGAGACCGCCTCCCAGATGGTGCCGATGGACACGTCCAATGCTCGGACCTCCTCGTCCTGAGGGTTCGGGCACCCGGGCAGCGCGAACTCGGACCGACCGTGCGGCCGAGTCCACCCCGTGGGCTGCCTCGCGCATCCTGTCCGGGGGGCAGCGGGATACGGCGAGGTGGAAGTCAGGCTAGGCACGTGAGGCCCGACGGGGAAAGCGAGCAATGACTGAACCCGCTCGGCGCTTCGACAGGCGATGAACAGGTCAAATGACGTAGCACCGCCCCGGGCGTGCCGGGCTACGATGCTGCCGTCGGCGTGCCCCGACCCCTCTCCCCGGCCACCAGGCCGTCCGCGAAATCCAGAGCACCTCATCCCGTGGGGCGTCGCGCAGCTGAGGAGGTAGGCCATGCCCGGTTCATCACTCGTCGGGTGGGGGGATGTCGCGGCCGCGGCGATGGACGGCCTCGCCGTGGTGGACAGCGCCGGCCGCTTCGTCCAGCTGAACCCCGCGGCGGTCGCGCTGTGCGGCGAGCGCAGGGAGGCCGACCTGATCGGTGTCCCCTCTCCGTTCGCTCTCACGAGGAAGCCCACCGCCTGCCCGGGGTTGCTGGAGGACGAGCCGGACGAGCAGGTGGCCTACTGGGCGACCGGCTCGGGAGAACGGCGCGCGTTCGCCTACCGGGCCCGCGGCCTGCCGAGAGACCCGAGTCTGCAGGTCGTCTCGTTTCGTGACGTGACCGACGAGGGACACCGTTACCGCAGGGTCGCGGCGATCGCACGGACCTCCGTAGCCCTGGCCTCCGAAGGATCACTGGGTTCCACCCTGGACGCCGTCGCCCGGCAGATCGTCCAGACCGACGGACTGGCCGGGGTGCAGATCCTGACCCTGGACAGCACGGGCCGGGAACTGCGGCTGATGGGCTCCGCGGGGCTACGACGCTCGGACACGTTCCTCGACCGCCTGCTGGAGTGCCGCGACCGAGGCGCCCGGCTGTGCATGCTCGACACCTTGAGGGAACGCACACCGATCGTCGTCCCCCACCGGTGGGCCCAGATCCGCGAGGACCCGTCCTGGGAACCGCTGCACGACTACCTCGGCGAACTGACGTGGGACTCCTTCGTCAGCATGCCGCTGACGGTGCGCGGCCGTGCCGAAGGCGTGCTGAACGCGTACTTCGCACCGGGACAGGAGGTCGGCACCCGGACGTTGGAGTTCCTCGCCGCCATGGCCGAACAAGCTGCCCTCGCCGTCGACTACGCCACACTGCTGCAGCGCGAGCGCGACGGAGCGCGCCAGGACGAACGCCAGCGCCTCGCCCGGGATCTGCACGACTCGATCGTCCAGCAGGTGTTCTCGATCGGCATGCAGGCCAACGCGGTGGGAGTACTGGGGACGCGTGGTGTGCCGGTGCCCGCCGAGGCCGTCCAGCGCTTCGCGGACGAGATCGGAACGCTTTCGCGGACCGTCCTTGCCGACCTGAGGGCCATGGTGCACGAACTGCGCCCGTCGTCCACCGCCGACCTCGGACTGGAGGAGACGGTGAACACGCTCGTCAAGAGCACCGAGAACCGGACCGGTCTGTACTTCCGGCTCCGGTTCGGACAAGGGCTGGACACGATCGACCCCGAACTCGCCGAGGACGCCTACCGGATCGTCGCGGAGGCCATCCACAACGTGGTCAAACACGCGGAGGCCACCTTCGCCGTCGTCCGCCTCGACGTCCACGGTCACACACTGACCGCGAGCGTCTCCGACAACGGTCGCGGACTGCGGGACCCGAGCGGGCACCCGGTTCCTCCCGAGGGCGGCCGGAGCATCGGCGCAGGGGGAGACATGGCGGGCTACGGACTGACGACCATGCGGGAAAGGGCGGAACGATGGGGCGGCACCATGAGGATCAGGTCGCGCGCGGAGAAGGGTACGACCGTGCGCGTGGTCATACCCCTGCCCGTACAGGTGCCGGACTCGTCCCCCGAGGACCCGGACAGCTCCGCGAACACCCCACTGACGGTGCCGCTCTGAGCAGCGGGGAGCCCCAGCCGATTCGGGTGCTGATCGTGGACGACCACGCCGTCGTACGCCGTGGCATCCGCGCCTACCTGGAAGTCCTGGACGACATGGAGGCCGCCGCGGAAGCGGCCGACGGGCAGGAGGCGCTCGCCCGGCTGGACACGATGGCGGCCCACGGCGAACTGCCGGACGTGGTGCTGATCGACCTGCTCATGCCCCGGATGGACGGTTCCACCGCGATCGGCCTGATCAAGGAACGGCACCCCGGGGTGCGCGTCGTGGTGCTCACCAGCTTCGGCGAGATGGAGCGCGTCCACGCCGCCCTCGCGCAGGGGGCCGCGGGTTATCTGCTCAAGGACGCGGAGGCCGGCGAGGTGGTCTCCGCGATCCGCGCGGCGGCACGCGGAGAGGTCTTCCTCGACCCCGCGGTGGCTCGGGGGCTCACCCAGGAGATCGTCTCGCCGCCGACCGGGCTCGTCTCGCTCACCAGCCGCGAGCGAGACGTCCTCGTCCTCGTCGCCGAGGGACGGTCCAACCAGCAGGTCGCCGACGAGCTGGTGATCAGCGAGCGTACGGCCCGTACGCACGTCAGCAATGTGCTGCGCAAACTCCGTCTCACGTCGCGGACCCAGGCGGCGCTGTTCGCCGTACGGCAGGGACTGGTACCGCCGCGCGGCTGACTGCGGCGCGGTGCGCGTCGGCTCCCACAGGCAGACCACCGCGGTGAACGACGGCGGTGAATGCAGGGCTGGGCGGGATCCTCGTACGAGAAAGGCACCCTGCGGCCCGCCGCGCACCGCTACCGCGACGGACACGGCGGGCCCGGCTCCGGCCGCCGCCGCGGACGTGGACCTGACCAGGCCGGTGTTGCACAGCACGGGACCGTCGGGGCCGGTGACCGCTCCATCGTGGCCGTGTTCACGCTGCATCCCGTCGGCACGTCGTACGGGAAGGCGTACACCGGCATCGGCCGGCTGACCCGCTCCCTGAACGTCCCCGGAACCGCGCGGCCCGCGGGATGGTGGTACGGCACGTGGAGCGACCATGTGAACGTCCGCCCCAACTCCGACACGGGCAACTCACCGATCAGCCAACTCCCCTCAGGCGTCGAGGTGTTGGTGGGCTGCCAGGCCAGGGGCGAGGTGGTCAACGTACCGCCCTGCACCAACGAATGGTGGGCGTACCTCCCCAGTACAACGGCTGGATCTCCAACATCTACATCAGGTCGCCCGACAACAAGATGCCGGACGTCAGGGACTGCTGAACGGCCTTGAGCGGCAGCCCCGCCACCTCACCGCTCGTAGTCGGCGAGGTAGCGGAGCACTTTCTCGACGTGGGGCCGCACCCGTTCGGGGACGCCGCCCTCCGTGATGACCGTGCGGTCGCTCGTGCGGTAGCCGGCCGCCATCAGCGCGGGAAGATCCTTGGCGGGCATGTCGGCCTTCTTGAACTGCTGGTCGAGCCAGCACACGTACAGCGACATCGTGGAGATCGCGTCCGGTGGCGACCGGTAGTCCTTGTCCCCGTCGCCGTCGCCGTCGACCGCCCAGGCCCGGAACACCGACGGCGTCCACATGGCGATGCCGTACTCGTCGCTCGCCGGGCGGGCTGCGTTCACGTCGAACCCGCTCTCCGCCTTGAGCATGGCGGCGAGAAACGCGGGCGTGACCTCCGCGTCGGTGCAGCGGTGGGCGGCCTTCGCGATGACCGGCCGCAGTGCTTCGGGTACGTCGGAGTCCTCCGGGATCTCCCCGGCGGCCGGGCTGCGCGCGCCGGTGACGACGGCCGGTGTGCCGCGCCCCTTGTCGTCCTCGTCGTCAGCCCCGCCGCCGAGCAGCACGGCGCCGGCGACGGCGGCGGCCGACACCGCAGCGAGCGCCCCGGCGGCGACCGGCAGCAGCCGGCGTCGGCCACGCGGGCTTGCCAGTTGCTCGATGCGGGCGGAGAGGCTCGCGGCGGTGTGGCGCATGCGACCCGCGTGGTCGGGGACCAGACAGTCCGCGATGATTCGGCGCCAGTTCTCGTCGAGTCCGGCGTCCAGACGCAGCGGTACGGTGCCGCGGGCGTAGGCCTGCGCGGCGAGCGAGCGGGCGCGCGCGGTGGCGCCGGGGAACGGGTGCAGGCCGCCGGTGAGCACCTGGTGGGCCAGGACACCGAAGGCCCAGATGTCGGCGGTCGGCCGCACCACCGTCCCGTCGGCTCCGGTGCGCTGGGACCACCACTCGGGCGGCACATGGTCGAGCGTGCCGAGCGGCGGCACATAGGCGTGGGTGCCCTCGAGTTCGGTGGCAAGGCCGAAGTCGGCGAGCCAGACCGCTCCGGCCGCGCCCAGCAGCACGTTGGCGGGCTTGAGGTCGCCGTGCACCCAACCGGCGCCGTGCATATGGGCGAGCCCGGCGGCGACGCCGCGCAGGATCCGCTCGGCGTCCGGGATCGGGCCGCCCGTCCCGGCGGCGTCCAGTGCCTGCCGCAGACTGGCCTCGGCACGGTCCATGACGAGCGCGATCGCCCCGTCCAGCGCGGGCAGATCCGGCGCGTCCACGGTGCACACGGCATGCGTCCGTACGAGGTGCGGATGGTCCGCTTCAGCGCTGAACCGCACCTCGCGCGCGACCAGTTCACCGAGCGCGGCACGCTGACCGGGCGCCAGGGCACCGGTCGGCAGCACCTTCACCGCCGCGATCGTGCCGTCCGCGACCGCGCGGGCCTCGTACACGGTCCCCCAGCCGCCCGACCCGATGACGGCGTTCAACTCCCAGCCGTCGATGCGGAAACCTGCCGGCAGCCGCGGCATCTCGGGGGCGCCCTCCTCGGCGCCTGACGTGCTCACGCGTCGCTCGTCTGCGGGACGGGCCGTCTGCGGGACGGCAACAGGGCGAGATGCTCCTCGCGCACCAGGCCGAAGCGCAGGGCGAGGGAGGCCAGTCGGGCACGCTTGGCACCCGTGCGAGCGTTGCCGTCCGCTCCGGGCTCGTCGCCGACGTCCAGACGCAGCTTGGCGAAGGCCAGATAGTCGATGTGGTAGTTCACCGCGGAGCGGGTCAGACCACGGCAGCTCTCCAGCGGGCGGAGCCGCTCCGCGATGTCCCCGGCGCCCGGCAGCGTGCTGTCCGAGGTGTCGCGCAGCCGCGGCTCGCACAGGGCCACCAGCACCAGGAAGTACTTCGCCGTCGCATCGAGCGCGTAGGGATGCACGGTCAACTCCCCTGCGCCGGGCGAGGACCGCTCGTCCAGATAGGCGTGCTGCGGGGCGAACACCTTGAAGTCGACGGTCCCGGACAGCGCGGGCAGGACAACTCGGGAGAACTCGAAGGGGACCGGCGCTCCGAGCCGGCCGGGCGCGACGGTGATGTACTCGCCGGCACCCTCCAAGTTCTCGATCGCATACGCGGTGTCACGGCTGAAATTCGACAGCCGCCAGTAGTCCTCGGCCGCCTCCAGTCGCCCCGCCCGCCGGGAGATCCCGGGATCGGGCAGAACGATGGAGATGTCCCGTCCGCCGGGCACTCCGCGTCCGAAGTCGGCCACGTCGCCCGGTCCCATATGCAGCAACTCGGGCCCGGCCGCGTCGACTTCACCCGGCCGTGACGGGCCGGGCGGGTGCACAATGATCGTTTCCATACCGACTTTCCCCGAGGTGGTCGCCAGGATCGTACAGGCGATTCCGGTTGCCGCCGGCCCGGCGTCTCTGCACCGGGTAAGGCGCGTCTCCTGGCCACAGTCGCCGCTCCGCCGGCTCGCCCGTCCCAGCCGTGAATGCGTCCATGGATCGTTCGCCACGACATGCCGGCTTCTGGTCAAAAGCCGCACACGTGACATCGTTGCCATGCCCGGCACCGCATGCGGGTCGATTCCAGAGGCGAGAGGCGCGAGGCACGTCCACTAGGACGATCGGCCGATCATCCCGGTTCCCGGCGCGTAAGCGCTCTCACAGCATCATGGCGGATGACGGCACTGGCCATCTCTTGCGCTGGAATCGCTGCGGGCGGGCACAGTGACCGGACCCTCGTCGACGGCTGCCTTCTTTCTGCGGCAGCGACTGGGATGGACTGACGCTCAGACACGGGGGCCGAAGATGAAACCACTATGGAGACTCGTAACAGTGCTGACAGTCGGAGTACGACCCACAGCCGGGTCGCCCGCCTGTGCAAGGGCTCACGCGGCGGACGGCTGCCCGGCTTTGACGAAGAGCACCACAACAAGTGCTTACCGGCGAGCGGGCGATCAACCGGCTCAAGCAGTCCCGGGCCGTGGCCACCCGCTACGACAAACGCGCCCTACGTCTTCCTCGGCACTGCCGTCGCAGCCACCCTGGTCATCTGGCTCCGCATTGCTCTGTCGTTCCGGACTCGGTGCCCGGGGCCCTGACACCTGTCAGGGACCGTCGGGACCGGCGGCCCTCTAAGCTGCGGTGCGCACCACTCTGCGAGTCCGCAACAGCCCGACCTCATAGAGTGCCCCTCCGCACGCAGTCCCGTCGGCGCCACGACCGGCATCCGCCCGTCCTCCCTCCCACCGCTCGACATTCGCAGGAGCAACCGAACCCATGCGCACCAAGCGATCCCTTCTCGGCGCGATCGGCACCATGACCCTGTTGCTGGGCCCCGTCTGCGCCTCCGGCTCGGCCCAGGCGGCGTCCTCCGCCGCGTCCGCCGTCTCTCCGACGATCTCACCGGCCGCCCCCTCGCAACTGGTGGCCTCCGGCGACCACGTCACCTGTGACACGGGGAACTTCTGCGCCGGTGTCTGGGACCCCACGGTCAACCAGTGGCGGGTCTTCTCCCTGTACAACTGCAACCGCTACTACCTGTCGAACTGGCACGGCACAGGCGAAGTCAAGAACAGCCAGACCGACAACGCCCAGGCGACGCTGTACGGGCAGAACGGCAACGTGATCCAGACCTTCCCGGTCAGCACCGACGCACCCGACGTGGACTGGGAGCCGGTCTGGTCGATCCGCAACTGCTGACCGGCAGGACGGCAGCACACGTCTCCCCACCCGCGAAAGCACCAGGTACGGGATCCGCTCGACGGGCGCCCGTTGTGGAGCCAGGCCCGACCGTCGGGCTGTGGGGATGGTCACTTGACTGGCAACGCGAGGATACGGCTCGTACGTGCACTACAAGGGCGGCCGTGCCCCGAGTACGGCCGCCGCACGCTGGGGAGCGCAGCGGGCGATGCAGAAGCTGCTCGCCGACCCTTATCGTGCCAAGAGCCCCACGTCGGGCGAACCCCTGATCATTCCACGCTGAACACGAGGCAGGCCAGCGAACAAGTGGCCCCAACGGCGCTGCCCTTCGTAGCCGAGCCGCTCGAACCGTGCCCGGCCACCGCCGGATTGTCGGGTACTGATCGGCGAGGACGCTGTCACGGCCCAGACCACCACCCGGACAGGCCAGTTGGCGTGATCGTGCGGGCGTGACCGCGTTCCTGGGTTGGCGTCCGCGACGCAGTCAGCGGCGCGGAGCCCTACCCGCAAGGAGCTCCCGCCATGATGCGCACCACCGCCACTGCCCTGGTCGCCGCGCTCGCCGCTTCCGTCCTGACGATCCCCGCCGCGTCCGCCGCCACCAGGTCCTCGCAGCCCCCCGAGGACGACCTGCGCGACCGGGTGACCGCCGTGATGGAGACCGGGACGGTCGGCGCCCTCGCCCGCTCGCCTCGCCCGCTCGCCTCGCCCGCTCGCCTCGCCCGCTCGCCTCGCCCGCTCGCCTCGCCCGCTCGCCTCGCCCGCTCGCCTCGCCCGCTCGCCTCGCCCGCACGGCCGGCAGCGCTCCGCCACCGCCGGTGCCGCCGACACCGCCCACCGGCGAGACCGTCCGCCCCGGCGACGAGTTCCGGATCGCCAGCGCCAGTAAGACGTTCGTCGCCACGGTGGTGCTGCAACTGGCCGGTGAGGGGAGGCTGTGGTGGACCGCTTCCAGCGCGGCGATGTGCCTGTCTTCCTGCTCTCGCTGAAGCCGGCGGGCACCGGGCTGACCCTCGCAATGAAACGGGTGACGCGACAGGGGTGACTCCCTGCCGCTGACAGCCCGTCACGGCCGCGGTGCGGGCGGTTCGCATCCTGACAAATGACAGGGACCGGTGGGCGGGTGGAGTCCGTACATTCGCGGTAGGCCACCGAGACCAGGGGGTGCCGTGATCAACGGAGTTCACAGAATCCGAGGAACCGGACGATTAGGGGGCAGAAGAACAGGGCCGGGAGGAGCAGTACGGCAAGCCACCCGGGCCGTCCGGACGCCGCACCGCACCGGCCCCGGTCGGCCAGACCACCGCACCGTACTCCCACAGCTGCACCCGAACCGCCACACGATGGATCCGGGCCAGCGGAGGTTGCCATGACTGACCTTCTGTCTCCTTCGACCCCGCACCACTCCTCCTCTGCTGCGCACCCGGCCGATCTCAGCTTCGAACTGCTGGGCGAGGTCCGGGGCTGGCGCGACGGCATCGAGCTGCCGCTCGGCGCGCCCCGCCAACGGGCCCTGCTCGCCGTCCTGCTGCTGCGGGCCGGTTCCCCCGTGGGCCGCGACTACCTGATCGACGGGATCTGGGGCGACTCCACTGTGCTGGACGGCGCCAACCTGGTGCAGGCGTATGTCTCCAAGCTGCGCAAGCTGTTCGAACCCGACCGGAGGCCGCGCACCGCCGGCGGCGTGCTCACCCGGGTCGGCGCCTCCTACCGGCTGTCCATCGGCCTCCAGCAGTGCGACCTCGGCCGGTTCGAGCAATCCGTGGCCGACGCCCGGGCGCTGTGGGACGCCGGGCAGCTCGACGCCGCCGAACGGACCCTGGCGGCCGCCCTGTCGCAGTGGCCCGGCCCCGCGCTCACCGGAGTGACCGGCCCGCTGCTCGATGTCGAACGCACCAGGCTCGCGGAGCTGCGGCTGGCGGTCGTCGAGGAGCACACCGAGCTCGCGCTCGAACTCGGTGGCCATGCCCGGCTGGTGCCGCACCTGCTCGTCCTCACCGCCGAACACCCGTACCGCGAGCGGCTCTGGGCGCTGCTCATGGCCGCGCTCTACCGCGGCAGCCGACAGGCCGACGCACTGGCCGCCTACCAGCGGGCCCGGCACGCTCTGATGGAGAACCTGGGCCTGCTGCCCGGCCCCGAACTGCGCGGGGTCGAGGAGGCGATCCTGGCGCGGCGCCCCGATCCGTTCGCCCGCGTCACCACCCCGGCCGAAGGCCCGGGCAGGGCTACGGAACCTCGCCACCCCCACCTGACCCTGGTGGGCCCCGCCCCGCTCGCCACCCCGTCGGCACCGCACTCCACGACCCGGGGCCCCGGGAGCGCCGGGGCGACCCGCCTGGCCCGCTGAGCCACCGCCAGCCCCCTTCCCTCTTCCCCTTGCCCTCCCACCGCCGTGGGCCGCGCCTCCGGGTTCGTCCGCGGCGGTGTTCGCCATGGCCGGAAGCCCGTCAAGACAAGGAAGCGCCACCCCATGACAGTCCAGTCCGACACGGCCCCGCCGGACGATCCCCGTCCCGCCACCGAACCCGAGGCCGCCGCGGAGGCCACGGCCGACAGCGGCACAGCCGGGAGCGACGGCGACGAGGGCAAGCCCGCGCTCCCCGTCCGGCGCAGACGCCTGCGGCGGATCCTCGTCCGTACCGCGGTCGTCCTCACCGCCCTGGTGCTGCTGGTGGCCGGCAGCGTATTCGGGTACGCGTACTGGACCGTCCGGCAGTCGCTGCCGCAGTTGTCCGGCAGCACCAGCGTGCCCGGTCTGGCGGGCGAGGCCCGGATCGTCAGGGATGGCTCCGGCATCCCGCAGATCTACGCCGGCACCGCGCACGACCTGTTCATGGCCCAGGGGTACGCCATGGCCCAGGACCGGTTCTGGCAGATGGACACCCAACGGCACGTCACTTCGGGCCGGCTCGCCGAGATGTTCGGCCCGAGCCAGGTACAGACCGACAAGGTGGCGCGCACCTTCGGCTGGTACCGGGTGGCCGAGCAGGAGGTCACCCTGCTGTCGCCGCAGACCCGGGCGTACCTTCGGGCCTTCTCCGACGGAGTGAACGCCTACCTCGCCCAGAACGAGGGGGCCGAGCTGTCGGTGGAGTACCCGGTGCTCGGCTTCGTCTCCGGCGACTACCGGCCGGAGCCGTGGACCCCGGCCGATTCGGTGTCCTGGCTGAAGACCATGGCCTGGAACCTCAACACCGGCATGATCGACCAGTTCCAGCACGCGATGCTGGCGGCCCGGCTGCCCGCCGGTGCGGCCGGCGACCTCTTCCCCGGCTACGACTACACGCGCTGGTCGCCGATCGTCCCCGACCGCGTACCAGGGGCCGCGTCCGGCACGGCGGCGACCCAGGCCTCGGCCCCCGCTGCCTCGGCCCCCGCTCCCTCGACGGCAGCTGCCGGAGCGCCGCCCGGCGTTTCCGCCGAGGCCGCTCCCGCGCTGGCCGACAGCGCGCGGGTACGCGATGTGCTGGCCGCAGTTCTCGGCCCGCAGGGCATCGGCATCGGCTCCAACTCCTGGGTGGTGGCGGGCAGTCGTACCACCACGGGCAAGCCGCTGCTGGAGAACGACCCGCACCTGGCCCCCTCGCTACCGGGCATCTGGTACCAGGTCGGACTGCACTGCACCCGGACCGGCCCCGACTGCCCGTACGACGTCACCGGCCTCACCTTCGCCGGCATGCCGGGCGTGGTGCTCGGCCACAACGCCCATATCTCCTGGGGCTTCACAGACCTGGGCGCCGCCGACTCCGACCTGTTCGTGGAGAAGATCAGCGGGTCCACCTACGAACACCGGGGGAAGCAGAAGCCCCTGGGTGTCCGTAAGGAGCGGATCGAAGTGGCCGGGGCCCCCGCCGTCGACATCACCGTCCGCTCGACCCTGCACGGCCCGCTGATCTCCGACGTGCTCAAGTCGGCCGACGAGGTGGCGGACGAGGGCAAGGAGCCCGGCGTCCCACCACGCGGCCCGCGGGACGACTACGCGGTCGCCATGCAGTGGACCGCACTCGACCCCGCGCCCACCATGGACGCCCTCTTCGCCCTGAACCGGGCCGAGAACTGGGACGAGTTCCGAGCGGCCGCCGAGGTCTTCGCCTCACCGGTGCAGAACATGATCTACGCGGACACGGCCGGCAACATCGGTTACCAGACGCCGGGCCGCATACCCGTCCGCAAGGCGGGCGACAGTCGCCACCCGGTGCCGGGCTGGACCGGGGCCTACGACTGGACCGGGTACCTTCCCTTCGACAAACTGCCCACGAGCTTCAATCCGCCGGAGGGCTACATCGTCACCGCCAACAACGCGGTGGTCGGGCCCGAGTACCCGCACCTGATCGGCAGCAACTGGGGCACCGGCTACCGCAGCCGGCGGATCGCCCAACTCATCGAGCAGGGCGGCAGGCTGGATGTCGCGGCGATGGAGCGGATCACTCAGGACAGCTGGAACGGCAACGCCGCCAACCTGGTGCCGGCGCTGCTCAGGACCGAGGTCGGCGACGACACCGAACCCGCCCAGGACCTGCTGCGCGGCTGGGACTTCACCCAGGGCGCCGACTCGGCACCGGCCGCCTACTTCAACTCGGTGTGGCGCGCACTGCTGAAGAACGCGTTCACCGACCGGCTGTCCCGGGCCGGCGTCAAGAGGTACGCCTACCCGGACGGCGGGGGCCGCTGGTTCGATGTGGTGCGCGGCCTGCTCGACGAGCCGGACAGCATCTGGTGGACCAGCGCCACCGACCCTTCCGTGCGCGGCCGGGACGCGATGTTGCGCGAGTCGATGGAGCAGGCCGCCGGCGACCTGCGGCGGCGCCTCGGCGACGATCCTCGGAAGTGGCGTTGGGGCGCCCTGCACACCCTGACGCTGGAGAACCCGACCTTGGGCACCGGCGGCCCGGCCCCGCTGCGGTGGCTGCTGAACGCCGACCCGGTCGAGGTCGGCGGCGGCACGGACTCTGTGCTGGCCAATGGCTGGGTCCCGCAGAAGGGGTTTGAGGTGATCTGGGTGCCCTCCATGCGGATGGTGGTGGACCTGGGGGACTTCGAGCGCTCCCGCTGGGTCAACCTGACCGGCGCGTCCGGCCACACCGGTGCGGACACCTACACCGACCAGGTCGGCCTTTGGGCCGAGGGCGGCAGTCTGCCCTGGCCGTACGGACCGCAAGAGGTGGACGCGGCGGCCCGCGATCGGCTGCGTCTCACTCCCTGAACCGCCCTTTCCGCCAGCGGTTGCAGGTCTTCCGATGGGGCTCCCTGCCGGTGTTCAGCAGGCTTCCAGGGGAGCTTCAGTCGGGGGTCAGCCGGGCCTCAGTCCGGCGCAGACGGGCCGGCAGCCGGGCACCGGCGCGTGACCGGGCGGCGGGCAGAGCGGCACCAACGGTCCGTCAGCGTGGGGCAACCGCGCGACAGGCGGCGGACGAAAACATGGTCCCGCCAGTCGCCCTGGGCGTCCCGCAAGGAGCTGAGGACAGCGGCAGCTCGACCGGGTCGTCTCGCGCTGACCGGCTGGCCCCCGACCGCTGAGAGAAAGGC
Source organism: Streptomyces capitiformicae (assembly GCF_002214185.1). Taxonomy (NCBI): domain Bacteria; kingdom Bacillati; phylum Actinomycetota; class Actinomycetes; order Kitasatosporales; family Streptomycetaceae; genus Streptomyces; species Streptomyces capitiformicae. The sequence goes on from NZ_CP022161.1 coordinate 8,733,748, forward strand.
TGGCACCCGTGCCGGTATCACAGGACATCGACATAGACATTTCGGCCCCGGACCTGGTGCTCAGCGATGCCGAGGCCGCCGCCACCGAAGGGACCGCCGCACAGCTCTGCGGCAGACCGGAAGGGGACCTGGTCGACGAGCCGGCGTGGGTGGCCTCGGCCCGCGACCGCTGGGAGGAACTGCCGACCCGCCTGCGCCGGGCCCTGCGAGGCTTCCGTCGGGACCCCGGGCCGGGCGGCGCCCTGCTGGTGCGCGGACTGCCGGTCGATGGCCCCGCGCTCGGCGGCACCCCGCTGACCGACGGCTCGGTGCAGCGCACCGCCACCGTACCGGCGTCGCTGCTGCTGCTCGCCGCGTGCGGGCTCGGCGACCCCGCCGCCTTCCGGCCGGAGAAGAGCGGCGCGCTGGTGCAGGACGTCGTCCCGGTGCCCGGGCGCGAGGAATCCCAGGGCAACGCGGGCTCGGTACTGCTTACCTTCCACAACGAGAACGCCTTCCACCCGCACCGGCCGGACTTCGTCATGCTGCTCTGCCTGCGTGCCGATCCGGACGGGCTGGCCGGACTGCGCACCTCCTGCGTGCGTGAGGTCCTGCCGCTGATGGACGAGGGCACCCGGGCGGCGCTGCGACGGCCGGAGTACCGCACCGCGCCGCCGCCGTCGTTCGGTGCCGTCGACGGTTCCGCCGAGCCGCATCCGGTGCTCACCGGCGCGTACGAGGACCCGGACCTGCGGGTGGACATGGCCGCCACCCAACCGCTCACCGAACGGGCCGCGGCCGCACTGGCCGCACTGGGGCTCCTTTTCGAACGCACCGCCCGGACTGCCCGGCTGGAGCCCGGCGACCTCGCCGTCGTCGACAACCGGATCACCGTGCACGGGCGCACGGCGTTCACTCCGCGCTTCGACGGCACCGACCGCTGGCTCCAGCGCACCTTCGTCCTCGCCGACCTGCGCCGCTCGCGCGCCCACCGGGCAGGCGACGGCTACGTACTGGCCGACCCGGACGGATATCGCGCCTGATTCCGCCAGCCGCGCGAGGCGACGCCGTCAAGGTCCGAAGGCCCCGGCGGGCACGGTGGATTGAGCCGAGGGCGGGGAACGGCCGACGTTCAGTGAGCTGTCAGTGAGACCTCAGCCCGGCGCCGGTTCGCCGCCCGGAAACCGCCGGAAGGGCATCCGCGCCCGCTCAGGGCGGGCCAAGGGCGCGGTCAGGGCGGAACGACAGCATCGAAGACATAACGGCGGGCCCGCCGGCCCCACCTCTGCATCGAATCGGAGCGCAGTGATGAGTAACGAGGACACCACCGTCTACCAGGTCGTCGTCAACGACGAGGAGCAGTACTCGATCTGGCCGGCCGACCGCGAGCTGCCGGCCGGGTGGCGTGCTGAGGGCCCCCGCGCCGAGAAGGCGCAGTGCCTGGCCCACATCGACGAGGTCTGGACCGACATGCGGCCGCTGAGCCTGCGCGTGGCCATGGACCGGCAGGCCGCCGAGTCCGCTGCGGACTGAGCGCGGGCGCCTGAATGGAAACGGTCGCCGACGGCGGTGGCGGCAACAGGGCATCGGACACCGAACGGTTAGGGAAGAACGCGTGGACCCGCGACTTGAGCATCAGGACTGGATCTCGGCGATCGCGGCCACCGCGACGGCGGATCCGGACCGTACGGCCTTCGAGTTCTCCGGAAGGGAGGACGCGCCGGCCGAGCGGCTGAGCTACGGACAGCTCGACCGACGAGCCCGCGCGGTCGCCGCCCGGCTGCAACGGCTCGGTCTGACCGACCGCCCGGTGCTCCTCCTCCAACCGCCGGGCCTGGACTACGTTGTCTCCTTCATCGGCTGCCTGTACGCCCGGGCCGTCGCGGTGCCGGTGTACCCGCCCAACCGTCGGCCGCGCTCGCTGGAGCGGCTGGTCGACATCGTCGCGGACAGCGGCGCGACGGTGGCGCTGACCACCGCCGCCGTACGTGACCGGCTGCTGCCCGACGATCCGGGTGGTGCGGTCATGGACGTGCTGCGGCTGCTGGCGACCGACCGGGTGCCCGAGGAGGAAGCCGGGGAGTGGGTGCGCCCGAGGGTCGGCGCCGACACCGTGGCCTTCCTCCAGTACACCTCGGGCTCCACCTCGGCCCCGCGCGGCGTGGTGCTGACGCACGGCAACCTGCTGCACAACTCGGCCCTGATCCAGCGAGCGTTCCGCACCACCGCAAGCACCCGCGGCATGTCCTGGCTGCCGCTTTTCCACGACATGGGACTGATCGGCGGCATGCTCCAGCCGCTGTACTACGCGGGCTCCTGCTCGCTGATGTCCCCCACCTCCTTCGGACAGGACCCGCTGCGCTGGCTGCGTGAGATCAGCCGTACCCGGGCCACCGTGAGCGGCGGCCCCAACTTCGCCTACGACCTGTGCGCGGACCTGGCCACCCCCGAGGTACTGGCCGAACTCGACCTGAGCAGCTGGGAGGTGGCGTTCAACGGGGCGGAGCCGGTGCGCGCCGACACCTTCCGGCGGTTCGCCGCCGCGTTCGCCCCGGCGGGCTTCCGCGCCGAGGCACTCACGCCGTGCTACGGGCTGGCCGAGGCCACCCTGATCGTCTCGTGCAAGCCGCACGGCACCGCCCCGGCCCGCTACTCGGCCCCGAACGCGCTGCTCGCCGGAACCGGCGAGGCGATGGCGGGGGCGGACGCGCCGGCGGGGACCACCGAACTGGTCAGCAGCGGACGCCCGGACGAGTCCCAGCTGCTGGAGATCGTCGACCCGGTCACCCGGCGGCCGGTGTCCGCCGGGGCCATCGGCGAGATCTGGCTCTCCGGCCCGAGCGTGGCCCAGGGCTACTGGAACCGGCCCGAGCACACCGCTGCCACCTTCGGCGCCCGTCTCGCCCCGCACGGGGACACCACCGACGACGACACCGCCGCCGAGCCCGGTCCGGCCTTCCTGCGGACCGGCGACCTGGGCCTGCTGCGCGAGGGCGAGCTCTACGTCACCGGGCGCCTCAAGGACCTGATCATCGTCCGAGGCCGTAACCACTACCCGCAGGACATCGAGCAGACCGTCTACGCCGTCCACCCCGCGCTGCGCGCCAACTGCGGTGCCGCCGTCCAGGTCGAACTGGCCGGCACCGCCGAGCTCGTGATCGTCCAGGAAGTGTCCCGGGACCACGAGGCCGTCGATCTGCCCGCGCTGGCCCGGGATGTGCGCCAGGCCGTCGCCGAGGCGCACGGGATACGCCCCGCCGCGGTGGTGCTGATCCGCGCCGCGACGCTGCCGCGTACCTCCAGCGGCAAGGTGCAGCGCCATGTCTGCGCCACCGCCTACCAGGAGGGCGACCTGACCGTGCTGGCGCACAGCGGCCGACCGCAGGGCGCCGCCGACGAACGGCCGCTGACACTGGACGCCGCCGCGCTGCGCTCGACCGACCCGGCCGAACGCCCCGAGCTCCTGCTGACCGCGCTGCGCGGGCTGCTCGCCGCCCGGCTCGGACTGGCCGCGGCGGACCTCGCCCCCGAGCACCGGCTCACCGAACTGGGCCTTGACTCGCTCGGCGCGGTACGGCTGCGGCACGAACTGCACACCGCCCTGGGCGTGGACCTGACCCTGCCCGAGGCGCTCACCCTCGACCTGGGCGCCCTGGCCGCGCTGCTCGCCGAGCAGGTCGAGGAGGCGGCGGCCGGGGTGTCCGGAGCGGACACAGCAGCCGGGAGGCCCGGAGCGTACGTGGCAGCCGGGATGCCCGGAGCGTACGCGGCAGCCGGGATGCCCGGCACGTACGCGGCGGCCAGGCTGCCCGGACCGGACGCGGCGGCCGATCTCACCGATCTCACCGAACCCGCCCAATCCACCGATCCCGCTGATCCCACCGAACCAGGTGACCACCCGCTTTCCCCGAACCAGGCCGCGCTCTGGCTCCTGCACCAGATCGCCCCCGAGAGCCCCGCCTACCTGCTCTCCACCGCCTTCCACGTGCACGGCGCGCTCGACCCGGCCGCCCTCAGCACCGCCCTGACCCGCCTGACCCAGCGACACGCCGTGCTGCGCAGCACCTTCCCCCGGTCCGAGACGGGCGGCCCGGTCCAGCGGGTGCACGCCGAACTGCCGCCCGTCTTCGAGCAGGTCGACGCGTCCGGCTGGAGCGCGACCGAGCTCGCCGCGCGCATGACCGCGGCGGCCGAGCAGCCCTTCGACCTGGAGGCCGGACCGCTGCTGCGGGCCCGGTTGTACACCGGGGCCGGGGACGGGCACCGGCTGGTCCTGACCGTCCACCACCTGGTGGCCGACCTGTGGTCGCTGTCCCTGCTGCTGGACGAGCTGGCCGCCGCCTACCCGGCGGTGGTGCGCGGCGAGTCGGTCGCCGGTGAGAAGTCCGCCGCCACGGCCTCCGCCAACGCCCCGTTCGCCCCGTTCACGGCGTTCGCCCACCGCCAGACCGGGCTGCCGGACACAGGAGCAGGGCAGCGCCGACTGGCCCGGTGGCGTACCACCCTGGCCGGGGTTCGTGCCGGTACCTCGCTCCCCGCAGACCTGCCGGCCCGGCCCCAGCGGCTGCGCGGCGCGTCGATACCGCTCGTCGTGGACGCCGCCACCACCGAAGCGCTCACCGCGCTGGCCCGGCGTGCGGGCAGCACCCTGTACACGGTGCTGCTGGCCGCCTTCCAGCTCCTGCTGGCCCGCAGCACCGGTGAGCAGGACGTGATCGTCGGCACCCCGACCCACGGACGGGACGAGGCCGCGTTCGCCCGGACGGTGGGCTGCCTGGTCAACACGGTGCCGCTGCGCACCCGGATCGAGGCCGCGGAGCCGTTCACCACCCTGCTGACCCGGGTGCGCGACGTCGTGCGGCACGCGCTGGACGGCGCCGACGTGCCGTTCCCCTCCCTCGTCGAGCTGATCCGCCCGGACCGGGACCAGGGCGGCCGGCCCCTGGTACGTAGCCTGTTCAGCTTCCAGCAGGCCCCCGGCGAGCACGCCGAGGCGCTGGTGGCGATGGCCACCGGCCAGGCCGGCGTCCCCTTCGGCCTCGGTGCCCTGGACTGCTCGACGCTGGCGCTGCCTACCGGCGGCAGCCAGTTCGACCTCCAGCTGACCCTGGGCGAGAGGTCGGGCGGCCTGGCCGGTGCGGTCCGCTACGACACCGACCGCTATCTGCCGGCGACCGCCGAGCGCTTCGCCGCCCACTTCGTCACCCTGCTGGCGGAGATCGCGGCCGACGCCGCCCGACCGGTCGGCGACCTGCCGCTGCTGGCCCCGGCCGAGCGGGCGGCAGTCCTCGCCGAGGACAACGACACCGCCCTCACCTACGACCCGGCCGACGGGGTGGTACGCGGCTTCGAAGCCCAGGCCGCGCGGACCCCGCTGGCTGTGGCGGTCCGCGCCGCCGGCCCCGCGGGCGGCGAGCAACTGGACTACGCGACCCTGGACCGGTTGGCCGACGGGGTCGCCGCACGCCTGCGCGCCCTGGGCATCGGCCCCGGCCGCACTGTCGCCGTCCTGCTGCCCCGCACCCCGCGGCTGCTCGCCGCACTGCTCGGCGTGCTGAAGTCCGGCGCGGCCTACCTGCCGCTGGACCCCAGTCACCCCGCGGAGCGGCTGGCCCTGGTACTGGCCGACGGCGCCGCCGCCGCCGTCCTCACCGACCTGCTCGCCGACCGGGTCCCCGCCGGGGACTGGACGGTGCTGGCGCTCGACACCATCGGTGAGGCGCGGCGCGAGGCCGACACGCCGATCGTCCCCGAGTCCGCGGCGTACGTCCTGCACACCTCCGGTTCGACCGGCCGCCCCAAGGGCGTCGTGGTCCCGCACCGGGCCCTGGCCAACCTGCTCGCCTCCTTCCAACGCGACCTCCGACTCGCCCCCGGCGCGGGCTGGCTCTCCGTCACCACGCCGGCCTTCGACATCGCCGCGCTGGAGTACTTCCTGCCGCTGGTGAACGGCGCGACCGTGCACCTGGCGGACGCGGCGACGGCGGGCGACGGCTCACGGCTGCGGGCCTGCCTGGAGAACGGCGGGATCAGCCACCTCCAGGCCACACCGGTGACCTGGCAGCTGCTGCTGGACGCGGGCTGGCCGGGCACCCCGGAGCTGACCGCGCTGTGCGGCGGCGAGCGGCTGCCCGTGGAGCAGGCGGCCGAGCTGCTGGCTCGCGGCGCGCGCCTCTGGCAGGTCTACGGCCCGACCGAGACCACGGTCTGGTCGGCGCGCGGTGAGCTGACCACCGCCGACCGGGAACTGCCGCTCGGCAAGCCGCTCGCCAACACCCGGCTGTACCTCGTCGATCCCTTCCTGCACCCGGTCCCGGCCGGGGTCACCGGCGAGTTGCTGATCGGCGGTGACGGCCTGGCCCACGGCTACCTGGACCGGCCCGGCCTGACCGCTGAACGCTTCATCCCCGACCCCTTCACCGCCGCTCCCGGCGCGCGGCTCTACCGCACCGGAGACCTGGTGCGGCGCGGGCCCGACGGTGCGCTGCTCTTCGTGGGCCGCGCCGACACCCAGGTCAAGCTGCACGGGCACCGGATCGAACTCGGCGAGATCGAGACCGCGCTGGAGCGGCTGCCCTCGGTACGCCGGGCGGCCGTCGTCGTCGACGGCGAGGGCGCGCGGGCCCGGCTGGTCGGCTACCTGGAGCAGCACGGGACGCCCGCTGCCCCCGTCGAACTGCGTGAACTGCTACGGCGCACCCTGCCCGGGTACGCGGTCCCCTCGCTGCTGGTCACCCTCGACGAGCTGCCGCTCACCGCCAACGCCAAGGTGGACCGGCGGGCGCTCCCCGAGCCGGAGGCCACCCGCCCGACGGGCCCGGTGGAGCAGCCGGTCGGGGCGACCGAGCAGCGGATCGCCGTACTGCTGGCGGAACTGCTCGGGGCGGAGCCGGTCGGCCGCCACGAGGACCTCTTCGAGCTGGGCGCGCACTCGCTGCTGCTGGCCCGCTTCGCCGAGCGTCTGCGGGCCGAGTTCGGCACCGCACCACCCCTGCACCTGCTCTTCGACCGGCCGACAGTGGCCGCGGTGGCCGCGGTGGTCGACACATCGGCCGAGGCCGCGCCGGCCACCCGCCCGGCCCCGGCCCGGGTGGACCGTGCCCGCTACGCCGTCACCCGCGGCGCGGACGGCGCGCTGCGCCCGGTGTTCGCCGGCGCGGTCGACGAGGTGGACGAGGTGGACGCCTGATGGCCGCCGTCCCCTCCCTTCCGGCCGCGCGGGCCGACCTGTCGGCCGGCGGCACCGTCGCCGCCTCGGCGGACCGCCCGTACCTGCTGCGATGTCCCGTCTGCCGGACGGGCCACCAGGACGACGGGCTGCGGCTCGACTGCGGCGCGGCGCACCGGCCCGGTCTGCTGAGCACCGAGTACGCCCGCGCTTTCGCCCCCGGCCCCGGCAGCGGCCCCTTCCGCTACGCCTGCTGGCTGCCGACCGCGGGCCGGGAGCTGCCCGAGGGCGCCATGGGCGCCACCTACCGGGCCGAGCGGCTCGGCCGCGAACTGGGGCTGACCGAGCTGTGGGTCGCCTTCAGCGGCTACTGGCCCGAGCGTGGCGCGGCCCTGGAGACCGGCAGCTTCAAGGAGCTGGAGGCACAGGCCGTACTGGCCCGGCTGCCCGAGCGCCCGCCGGTTCTGGTGGTGGCCTCCGCCGGGAACACCGCCGCCGCCTTCCTGCGGGCCTGCTCGCGGCAGCGGGTGGACTGTGTGCTGGTGGTACCGGAGGTGGCGCTGCCCGCACTCGCCATCGCGGGGGAACGTGCCGACTGCGTACGGCTGGTGACGGTGGCCGGTGACTACACCGACGCGATCGAGCTGGCCGACGCGATCGGCGCCCGGCCCGGCTTCCGGGCCGAGGGCGGCACCCGCAACGTGGCCCGCCGCGACGGCCTGGGCACGGCCCTGCTGGCCGCCGCCGAGACCATCGGCCGCCTGCCCGACCACTACGTGCAGGCGGTGGGCAGCGGGGCCGGGGCGATCGCCGCGCACCAGGCGGCCCGACGGCTGCTGGCGGCCGGCTTCCCCGCGTCGCACCACCCGGCCGGGCACCACCAGGCTGCCGCGCCCGGCGGTCTGCCGAGGCTGACGCTCTGCCAGAGCGCCCCGTTCGCGCCGATGGTCCGGGCCTGGGAGGACGGCCGGGAGGAGCCGCTCATCGGCACCGGCCCCGAGACACGGGCCGCGGTGGCCGCCGTACACGCCCCGGAACTGACCACGCGCAAACCGCCGTACGCGGTGGCCGGCGGGGTGCGCGAGTGCCTCACGGAGAGCGGAGGGGAGATGCGCGCCGTGGACAACGACGAAGCGGCCGCTGCGGGACGGCTGTTCGCCGCGACCGAGGGCACCGACATCGAACCCGCGGCGGCGGTCGCCCTGGCCGGACTGCGACAGGCGATCGCCGCCGGACGCGTCCGGCACCGGGAGACCGTCCTGCTGCACATCACAGGAGGCGGCCGGGCCCGCCGCGCCGCCGCCCACCCACCCGTGCCGGTCCTTCCCGACCTGAGCTTCCCGGCCGGACTCGGAGCCGAGGCCGCCTGCCTGGTGACCGGCGCATGACGCCCTCGGGCCCTGCCCCCGACCACGCATCCGACTTGGACCCCAGCCCGTTCGGCCGGCAGAGAGCAGAGCAGACCATGCAGCAGTTCGCCTTCCCCGCCACCTCGGCCCAGCACCGGATCTGGCTGGTGGAGCAGCTGATCCCCGGCACCAGCGCCTACCATCTGCCGTTCGCCCTGTATCTGGACGGCCCGCTCGACGCCGCCGCACTGCAAGCCGCGCTCGCCGAAGTCGTCCGGCGGCACGAGTCGTTGCGCACCTGCTTCGATCAGGTGGACGGCGAGCTGGTCCAACTGGTCGGCGAGCACGCCCCGTTCGAGCTGGAGGTCCGCGAGACCGAGGACACCGTGCTGGAGGGTGTCCTGGCCGCCGACGCCACGCGGCCCTTCGACCTCGCACGCGGCCCACTGCTGCGCGCGGTACTGCACCGGGCCGCGCCCGAGCGGCATGTGCTGGCGATCACCCTGCACCACCTGGTGGCCGACATGTGGTCGATCGGCATCCTGCTGGCCGAAGTGGCCCAGTGCTATGCCGGACAAGCGGCTGACATGCCCGAACTGCCCTTCCAGTGCGGCGACTTCGCCGTCTGGGAGAGCGAGTCGCTCGCCGCCGCCGACATCGACGGGACAGACCGCGCGTACTGGCGGCGCGCCCTCGCCGGAGCGCCCGAGCTGCTGGAACTGCCCTGCGCCCGGCCGCGCCCGGCCGTGCAGTCGCTGCGTGGGGAGGCGCTGCCCGTGGCCTTCCCGGCAGAGTTGTCGGCCGGGGTCCGCGCCCTGTGCCGACGGGCCGGGGTCACCCCGTTCATGGCGTTGCTGGCCGCCTTCCAGGCCGTACTGGCACGGCACAGCGGCAGCGAGGACATCGTGGTCGGCACCGGCGCGGCGGTCCGCCCGGCCGAGGCCGAGGCACTGATCGGCTGCTTCATCAACATCCTGCCGGTGCGCACCTCGCTGGCCGGTGACCCCACCTTCGACGAGCTGCTCGGCCGGGTCCGCGCGGCCGCACTGGGCGCCTTCGAGCACCAGGAACTGCCGTTCGAGCGGATGCTTCCGGAGCGGGTGGCGGGCCCGGCACTCAGCCACAACCCGCTGGTCCAGTCGCTGCTCCTGGTGCAGAACGCGCCGCTGACGCCGCCCGAACTGCCCGGTCTGACGGTCACCGTGCGGGAAGTGCCGCGCGGTGGCACGCAGATCGACCTCAACCTCCAGATACGCGAAGCGGACGGTGTGTTCACCGGCACCGTCGAATACGCGAGCGACCTGTTCGACGCGGCCACCGTCGAGCGGCTGCTCGGACACTGGTACACCCTGCTGGCCGCCGCCGTCGAGGCCCCCGGCACGCGGCTGTCCGCCCTGCCGATGCTCACCGCGGCGGAGCGGCGGCGGGCCCTGGTGGAATGGAACAACACGGCCCACGCGTACCCGCAGGCCGGATCCTGTCTGCACGAACTCTTCGAGGAGCAGCTGTCCCGCCGCCCGCACGCACCGGCCGTCGTCGGCCCCGCCGGAGAGCTGGACTACGCGGAACTCGACGCGCTCGCCGAGCGGATCGCCGCACGGCTCACCGAGCTGGGCGTGGGCCCCGACATCACTGTCGGCCTCTGCCTCGCCAAGGGCCCGGCCCTGGTGGCCGCCGTTCTCGGCGTACTCAAGGCGGGCGGCGCCTACCTGCCGCTGGACCCGGCCTACCCGGCGCAGCGGCTGGCCTTCATGCTCCAGGACGCCGCGCCACCGGTGGTCCTCACCGAACGCGCCCTGTCCCGTCTGCTGCCCGCCGCCCAGGCCGAGGTGCTGGAGGTGGAGGACGCGGAGCACTGGCCCACAGCCCGGCGGGGCCCGGCCGGCCCGCACCCGGACCATCTGGCGTACGTCATCTACACCTCGGGCTCCACCGGCACGCCCAAGGGCATCGCCGTCCCCCACCGGGGCGTCGTCAACAACCTGCTCGACCTGGGCGGCACCTACGGCATCGAGCCCGGCGACCGGGTGCTCGGCCTGTCGTCCCCCAGCTTCGACATGTTCGTCTACGAGACGCTCGGAATCCTCGCGGCGGGCGGTGCCGTGGTCATGCCGCACCCGGACCGGGCCGGCGACCCGCACCACTGGGTGGACCTGGTGCGCCGCCACCAGGTGACGGTGTGGAACTCGGCCCCGGCCCTGGCCGACGCGTTCGTCCGGGCGGGGGAGGAGCGGGGCGTACGGCTGCCCGCGCTCAAGGCGGCCTTCCTCGGCGGGGACTGGATCCCCGTCGGCCTGCCCGGGCGCTTCGGCCGCCTGGCGCCGGACATGGCCTTCATCGCGCTCGGCGGAGCCACCGAGGCCTCCATCCACTCGATCACCTACCCGGTCGGCGACAGCGACCCGGCGTGGACGAGCATCCCGTACGGCCGCCCCATGGTGAACCAGCAGGCCGTCGTCCTGACCCCCGCGCTGGAACCGGCCCCGGTCGGCGTCCCGGGTGAACTCTGCCTGGCCGGAACCGGGCTGACCCGCGGCTATCTGGGTCGCCCGGGTCTGACCGCGGACCGCTACCGCCCCCACCCGGGCGCCGGCACCGGGCCGGTACCGGCCGGGGCGCGGCTGTACCGCACCGGTGACCTCGCACGTACCCGCGACGACGGCGTGATCGAACTCATCGGGCGCCTCGACCACCAGGTCAAACTGCGCGGCCTGCGGATCGAACTGGGCGAGATCGAGGCCGTACTGCGCCGACACCCCGGCATCGAACGGGCCGTGGTCACCGCCCGAGGCAACGGCGACGACCGGCGCCTGGTCGGCTACCTGGTCCCCGCCCGGGACGCCGGCGCCGTCCCGTCCGCCACCGAGCTGCGCGCCCTGCTCACGGCGGACCTGCCCGCCCACATGGTCCCGGCGGCCTTCGTGACCCTGGACGCGTTGCCGCTCTCGCCGAACGGCAAGGTGGACCGCTCCGCGCTGCCGGAGCCCGACGCACGGGCCGACCGCGCCGCCGCCGCGTACGTGGCCCCCCGCGACGACACCGAGCTGGTGCTCGCCGCGCTCTGGTCCGAGCTGCTGGAGACCGACCGGGTCGGCGCCGAGGACGACTTCTTCGCCCTCGGCGGGCACTCGCTGCTCGCCACCCGGCTCGCCTCGGCGCTGCTGGAGACCTTCGGTGTCGAACTGCCGCTGCGCGACCTGTTCGAGGCACCCACCCTCGCCGAACAGGCGGCGCGCCTCACGGCCCGGGGCCGAGAGCGCGGCACCGACGTCGCCGCCGTGGCCCACATCGCGGCCGGACTGCTTCAGATGACCGACGAGGAGGCCCACGGGCTGCTCGCCGCACACGAGGAGAGCAACGCATGACAACCACCACGTCGAGCAGCGGCGTCCTGGCTGGCTACGCGAGCCTCGGCGCGCGGCGCCTGGCCACCGCGGACCCGCAGCTCTCCGGCCTGCTGGAGCGCGAACACGCCCGGCAGAACGACACCCTGGCCATGGTGGCCGCCTCCAGCAGCGCCGACCCCTCGGTCCTGGCCTGCGCCGGGGCCACCATCTCCAACGTCACCACCGAGGGCTACCCCGGCGCCCGCTACCACGCGGGCTGCGAGCTGGTCGACGAGGTCGAACGACTGGCGGTGGCCCGGGCCCGGTCCCTGTTCGACGCCCGGTACGCCAACGTGCAACCGCACTCCGGCAGCACCGCCAACCAGATCGTGCTGTGCACCCTGATGAAGCCGGGCGACACCCTGCTCGGCATGGAGCTGAGTGCCGGCGGACACCTCACCCACGGCTCCCCGGCCTCCGTCACCGGCCGCTTCTTCCACGCGGTCGGCTACGGCACCGGCGCCGACGGCACACTGGACTACGACCAGGTCGCCGAACTGGCCCGCGCGCACCGGCCCAAGGTGATCGTCTGCGGAGCGAGCGCCTACCCGCGCACCGTGGACTTCCCCCGCTTCCGCCGGATCGCCGACGAGGTCGGCGCCTATCTCCTCGCCGACATCTCGCACATCGCCGGCCTGGTCGCCGCGGGACTGCACCCCAGCCCGGTCGACCACGCCCACGCCACCACCACCAGCACCTACAAGCAGCTCTACGGGCCGCGCGGCGGCCTGATCCTGCTCGGCCGGGACGCCGACGTACCGCTGCCCGGCACCCGGCGCACCCTGGCCCAGGCGATCTCCCACGGCACCTTCCCCTTCCTCCAGGGCACCCCGGACCTGGGCGCGGTCGCGGCGAAGGCACGTGCCTTCGACATCGCCGCGCAGCCGGAGTTCCGAACCCTGGCCCAGCGCGTCGTGTCGGACGCGCGGGAACTCGCGGACGCCTTCACCGGCCTCGGCCACACCCTGGTCACCGGCGGCACCGACAACCACCTGGTGCTGCTGAACCTCGGCCCCAGCGGCCTGACCGGCGCGATCGCCGAGACCGCACTGGCCGACTGCGGGATCGTGGTCAACCGCAACCGGATCCCCGACGACCCGCACGGACCCCGGGTCACCAGCGGCATCCGCTTCGGCACCAACACCCTCGCGCTGCGCGCCATGGGACCGGCCGAGATGCGCCGCTGCGCCGCACTGGTCGACAGAGTGCTCGGGGCCGTTGTGCCCCACGGCGAGCGCGAGTTCACCCTCGATCCCGCCGTACGCGCCGAAGTGCGCGGCGAAGTCACCCGGCTCTGCCGGGAGTTCCCGCTGCCGCACCACCTGCCGGCCTGATCCGCCTCCCGCCACCGAACCCACCCGGGATCACCTCATGAGCCAGTCACCCCAGCGCACCGCGCTCTCCTCCGACAAGCGCCGTCTGCTCGCCAAGCTGCTCCAGCAGCAGGGACTCACCCGCACCGCCGACCTGATCGCCCGCCGCCCCGAAGGGGCCCGGCTGCCGCTGTCCTTCGCCCAGCAGCGCCTCTGGTTCGTCGAGCAGTTCACCGGCCCGAGCCCGCTCTACACCATCGCCTGCACCGTGCGGCTGACCGGCCGGCTGGACACCGCCGCCCTCGAAGGGGCCCTGGGCCGGGTGGTGGCCCGGCACGAGGCGCTGCGTACCACCTTCCGCATGGCGGACGGCAGCCCCGAGCAGGTCGTGCACGTCCCGGCCCGGGTCGCACTGCCGCTCACCGACCTGTCCGACCTGGCCGACGACGCCCGCAACACCGCCCTCGCCGAGCTGACCGAACAGGAGAGCCGCCGCCCCTTCGACCTCGTCGCGGGACCGCTGCTGCGCGGCAGCCTGGCCAAGCTCGCCGACGAGGAGCATGTGCTGCTGCTCGCCATCCACCACATCGTGGCGGACGGCTGGTCCCTGGACATTCTGGTGCGCGAACTGGCCCACCACTACCGGACCGGCCAGGCGGAGCCCTCCGCTCTTCCCGAACTCGACATCCAGTACGCCGACTTCGCGCTCTGGCAGCACGAGCGGGTGTCCGGCGACGCGCTGGAGGCCCAACTGGCCCACTGGCGGGAGCGGCTGGCGGGCGCGCCCAGCACCGTGGACCTGCCCACCGACCGGCCGCGCACCGCCCGGCAGAGCTTCGCCGGCGCCAGCTTCCCCTGGCGGCTCGACGGCGACCTCGCCACCCGGCTGACCACGCTGGCCCGCGAGCACGACGCCACCCTGTACATGGCCCTGCTGGCCGGCTTCATGGCCGTGGCGCACCGCTGGAGCGGCCAGGAGGACCTGGTGGTCGGCTCGCCGGTCGCCAACCGCAACCACCCGCAGACCGAGGGCCTGATCGGCTTCTTCGTCAACATGCTGCCGATGCGCGCCGACCTCTCCGGCAACCCGACCTTCCGCGAACTGATGGGCCGGGTACGGGAGTCCGCGCTCGCCGCGTACGCCCACCAGGACGTGCCGTTCGAGCGGATCGTCGAGGAGGTCCGCCCGGACCGGGACGCGGGCGGCCGCACCCCCTTCGCCAATCTGCTCCTGGTCCTGCAGAACACCCCGCAGACCCGGATCGAGCTGCCCGGGCTGCGGATGGACGTGGCCGCCGTGGACACCGGCACCGCCAAGTTCGACCTGCACCTCCAGGTCACCGAGACCCCGCAGGGCCTGACCGGCCTGGCCGACTACAGCACCGAGCTGTACGAGGAGCGCACCGTACGCCGCTTCATCGACCAGTGGCTGCGCCTGCTGGCCGCCGCGGTCGCCGACCCGGACACCCGGCTGGAGGCGCTGCCGCTGCTGAGCGGCGCCGAACGCAGCGCCGAACTGGCGGCCGGCACCGCGGCCCGGCCCGCGACGGAGGCGGGCGCGCGCAGCCTCCCGGCGGCGTTCGCCGAACAGGTCCGGCTGCGGCCCGACGCGGTCGCGGTCGGCTGCGGTGCGCAGCGCCTGACATACGCCGAGCTGGACCGCCGTTCGGACGCGCTGGCCCGGCGGCTGCGCGACCTGGGCGTCGGTCCCGAGAGCCGGGTGGCGATCTGCGTCGAGCCCTCGGTGCGGCTGGTCACCGGGATCCTGGGCATCCTCAAGAGCGGCGGCGCCTACGTCCCGCTCGACCCGCGCCACCCGGCCGAGCGCCTGGCCTTCACCCTCGCCGACTCCGGCGCGGTGGCGCTGGTCGCCGACCCGGAACACGCCGCGCTCGCCGACGGGATCGCCGTCCTCGACGCGGACCCGCTGCTGCCCGAGGGGCCGTCGGCCGAGAGCCCGCTGGAACCGGCCCCGCTGGGCCCGGACCACCTCGCGTACGTGATCTACACCTCCGGCACCACCGGCCGCCCCAAGGGCGCGCTCCTCACCCACGCCAACGTGCTGCGGCTGTTCGACGCGGCCGCTGCGGACATGTCCTTCGGCCCGGACGACGTCTGGTCGCTCTACCACTCGGCCGCCTTCGATGTCTCGGTCTGGGAGATCTGGGGCGCGCTGCTGCACGGCGGTCAGATCGCCGTGGTTCCGCAGGAGGACCGGCGTACCCCGGCTTCCTTCCACGCGCTGGTACGAGCCGAGGGTGTCACGGTGCTCAGCCAGACGCCGACCGCGTTCCGCCAGTTCGCCGATGCCGACGCGGTGGCCGGTGGGCCGCAGGCCCGGCCGCTCGCGCTGCGGTACGTGGTGTTTGCCGGCGAGGCACTGGAGCCGGGCATGCTGCGCGACTGGACCGCCCGACACCCCGACGGTCCGCGGCTGGTGAACATGTACGGCATCACCGAGACCACCGTGCACGTCACCGTGCACACCCTCGGGCCGGCCGACCTGGCCGGTTCCCGCAGTGTGATCGGCCGCCCCCTCGTCGACCTGGCGGTGCACCTGCTGGACCGGCGCGGCGAACCGGTGCCGCCCGGCGTCCCCGGCGAGCTGTGCGTCGGCGGACCGGGCCTGGCCCGCGGCTACCTGGACCGTCCCGGCCTGACCGCCGAACGCTTCGTCCCCTCCCCGCTCGGCGGCGGCGCGCGGCTGTACCGTAGCGGCGACCTCGCTCGGCGACTGCCCGACGGCGCGCTGGAGTACCTGGGCCGCATCGACCAGCAGGTCAAGGTCCGCGGGCACCGGGTCGAGATCGGCGAGATCGAGGCGGAGCTGGGCGCCCACGCGGGCGTCCGGCACGTGGCCGTGCTGCCCCGCGAGGCCCCGGACGGCGGCACCGGGCTGGTCGCCTACCTGGTCCCCGACCAGGAGACCGGAGAGCGGGCGCCGGACGCGGAGCGCGCCGCCGACGCCCAGCAGGTCGCCAGGTGGCGCACCGTCTTCGACACCGCGTACGACCAGTACGAGCAGGTCGGCGGCGCCGACCCCACCTTCAACATCCGCGGCTGGACCAGCAGTTACACCGGGAAGCCGATCCCGGCCGAGGAGATGCGGCGCTGGGTCGAGGACACCGTCTCCCTGGTCCGCCGCACCGGCCCGCGCAGGATCCTGGAGATCGGCAGTGGAACCGGCCTGCTCCTCTTCCGGCTGGCCGACGCGTGCGAGCGCTACACCGGCCTGGACCTGTCGGAGACCGCCGTCGCCCACGTGCGCCGCCACCTCCCGGCCGACTGGAAGCACGTACGGCTGCTGCACCGGGCCGGGCACGAGGTGGACGACCTGGCGGCCGAGGAGTTCGACACCGTGATCGTCAACTCGGTGGCGCAGTACCTGCCGAGCGCCGCCTACCTGGTCGAGGTGCTCACCAAGGCTGCCGCCGTGCTCGCCCCGGGCGGCCGGATCGTGGTCGGCGACGTACGCCACCTGGCTCTCCTCGACGCCTTCCAGGTCTCGGTACTCCGGCACGGCCCGACCGCGGGGGCCGACGACGCCGAACTGGCCCGCCGAGTCCGCCTCGCCGAACGGCAGGAGGACGAACTGCTGCTGGACCCGCGCTTCTTCCAGGCGCTGCGCCGCGAGATCCCCCGGCTCGGCCGCGTAGAGGTGCTGCTCAAGCCCGGCCGGGACCGCAACGAGATGACCCGGTACCGCTACGACGTGGTGCTCCACCTGGACACCGCGCCCACCCTCGCCGCGCAGGTGCGCACCGTGCCGTGGACCGGCGGTGACCCGCGGACCCTGCTGGACGGCGCCCCGCTGGTGATCTCCGGCATCCCCAACGCCCGGGTGGACGCCGACGCCCGCACCGCCGCCCGGCTCGCCGCCACGGCCCCGGGCACGGACCCGGCGGAAGGCGCCGCCGAAGATCCGGCCGCCCGAGCCGGCGAGCACCTCGCCGCCCTCGACCCGCAGGACCTGCGGGAACTGGCCGCCGACCTCGGTCTGACCGTCGAACTGAGCTGGGCGGGCGGCGACCCGCTCGGGCGCTTCGACGCGGTCTTCCGCCCGGCCGGAACCGACCCGGCGCGGACTCCGGCGCCCGCCGGAGACGGCGCGCACCTGCCCTGGCCGCACTGGGCCAACGACCCGCACCGCGGCCGCGCCGCCCGGGGCCTGGTGCCCCGGCTCCGCACCCACCTGCGGGAGCGGCTGCCCGAGTACATGATCCCGGAGGCCTTCGTCACGCTGGACACGCTCCCGCTGACCGCCAACGGCAAGCTCGACACGGCCGCACTGCCCGCACCGGACTGGTCCACCGGCTCCACCGCTGTGCTCGCCCCGCGGGACGACACCGAGCAGGCCCTCGCCGAGATCTGGAGCACCGTCCTGGGCGTGGCGCGGATCGGCCTGGCCGACAACTTCTTCGACCTGGGCGGCCACTCCCTGCTCGCCGTCCAGGTGACCGCCGCCGTGCGCGAAGCGCTGGGCCGCGAGCTGACGGTGCGGGCGCTGTTCGAGGCGCCGGTCCTGGGCGACTACGCCGAAACGGTGCGCCGCGCCCCGGCCGCCGAGACACCCGACGCGTCGGCCGGACCGGTGCGCGAGGCCGTACCGGCCGACGCCGGGTTCGACGACCTGTCCGCCGACGACCTGGCCGCGCTGATGGGAGGGGACCTGTGAGCACCGCCGCCCGTATCCCCGTCCCCACCCCCACCCCCGCGAAGGAGCACCCCGTGGCCACCGCTGCCCGCACCGCCGAGGTGCTGCCGACCTCCGCCACCCAGCGCCGGTTCTGGCTGATCGACCGGCTGGAGGGCCCCAGCGGCGTCTACAACAGCGCCGCCGCGCTGCGGCTGCGCGGACCGCTGGCCCGCGAGCACCTGCACCGGGCGTTCCAGTCGCTGGTCGACCGGCACGAGGCCCTGCGCACGGTGTTCCCGGCCCGCGACGGCGCCCCGGTCCAGCTGGTGCTACCGCGCCGCGCCTTCGAACTCGGCCTGACCGAGGCCCCCGACGCCGACGAGGACACGTTCCGCGCCCTGGCCGGGAAACTCGCCCAGCAGCCGTTCGACCTGACCAAGGGCCCGCTGATGCGGGCCGAACTGATCGCACTCGGCCCCGAAGAGCACCTGCTCGTCGTGGTCCTCCAGCACATCGTGGTGGACCGCTGGTCATTCGGCCTGCTGATGTCCGAACTCTCCGAGTCCTATGCCGCCCTCGTCGAACAACGGCCGGCCCGCCTGCCCGAGCTGCCGCTGCGCTACGCCGACCACGTGGCCACCCGCCAGGCCCTGCTGGACGGCGCCCTCGGCGACCGACTGCTCGCATACTGGCGCGGCCAACTCGCCGACGCGCCAGCGGCGTTGGAACTGCCCGGCGACCGGCCCAGGCCGCCGGTGCGCAGCTTCCGAGGCGACAGCGTGCCGGTCCGACTGGAGGCGGCCACCTCCCAGGCCGTGCGCGACCTGTGCGGGACGGCGGGGGCCACCCCGTTCATGGTGCTGCTGGCCGCCTTCCAGGCGGTGCTGGCACGGCACGCCGACACCCGGGACGTGGCGGTGGTGACCGGGCCCGCCACCCGGGCCCCGGGCACCGAGCTGCTGGTCGGCTCACTGATCAACACGGTGGTGCTGCGGACCTCGCTGGCCGGTGACCCCACCTTCGCCGAGCTGGTCGAGAGGGTGCGGGGGACCGCGCTGGACGCCTTCGACCACCAGGAACTGCCCTTCGACCGGCTCGTCGAGGAGCTGGCGCCCAGCCGCGACCTGTCGCGCAACCCGCTGGCACAGGTCGGCTTCGTGCTCCAGAACGCGCCCGCCACCACCCCCACCCTGACCGGCCTGGCCGTCGAGCCGGTGCCCGTGGCCCGCAACAACGCACACCTGGACCTGGACCTCCAACTGGTCGAGGAGAACGGCTGCTTCACCGGGTTCGCGGAGTTCGCCCTCGACCTGTTCGACGCGCCCACCATTGCCCGGCTGCTCGGCCACTGGACGACCCTGCTCGGGGCGGCCGTCCGCGCACCCGGCACCCGGCTGTCCGCACTGCCCATGCTCACCGCGGCCGAGCTGGAGCAGGAGCTGCACGGCTGGAACGACACCGACGGCCCGTTCCCCACCGGACTGCGAGTGGACCAACTGTTCGCCCGCCAGGCGGCCCTCACCCCCGACGCCCCCGCCGTGATCGACGCGGCCGGAACCCTCGACTACCGGACCATGAACGCCTGGGCCGCCCGCATCGCCCACCGGCTGCGCCGGGCCGGTGTCGGGCCGGACGTGCCGGTGGCGCTCTGTCTGGAACGCGGGGCCGGACTCAGCGCCGCCATGCTGGGCACCATGCGCGCGGGCGGCGCCTTCCTCGGACTGGACCCGTCCTACCCGGCCGAACGGCTGGCCTTCATGCTCGCCGACGCGGGCCCGGCCGTGGTCCTGGCCCACCGTTCCACGGCGAGCACGCTCCCGCCCGGCACCGTGCCGCTGCTGCTGGAGGAGATCCCCGCCGACGGGCCCGAGTACGGCCGTACGGACGGCGGAGGCGACGCGGTCGCAGGCGGGTCGACGACGGCGGGCGAGGCCAACCTGGCCTACCTGGTGTACACCTCCGGCTCCACCGGACGCCCCAAGGGCGTCGCCGTGTCCCACCGCGCCATCGTCAACACCTTTGCCGGACTGGCCCGTTCGCACGGCTTCGGCCCCGGCGACCGGATGACCGCGCTGTTCTCGCCGGGCTTCGACGCGACCGTGCATGACTGTCTGGCCCCGCTGGTGGCGGGAGCCACCGTCGTCTTCCCCGCCCAGGGCATGGTCCGCGACCCGCGGCACTGGGCCGAACTGATCGGGCGCCACCAAGTGACCGTGTGGGCGATGGCGCCGGCCGGGACCGAGGCGATGCTGGCCGCCGCCGAGGAACACGACCTGCCCCTGGACAGCCTGCGCACCGTCATGGTCGGCGGCGACGTCATGCCGCCCGCGCTGCCGCGGCGAATGCGCCATGCCGCCCCCGGCTGCCGCGTGATCAATATCGGCGGAGTGGCCGAGGCCGCCTTCTGCAACAACGAGTACCTGGTCCCCGAGGACGCCGGAATCGGCCCGGTGCCCTACGGCCGCCCGCTGCTCAACCAACGCCTGCTGGTGCTGGACGAGTTGCTGCGCCCGGTACCGGCCGGGGTCCGCGGCGAACTGTGCGTGGCGGGCGAGGGCCTGGCCCGCGGCTACCTGGGCCGCCCCGGCCTGACCGCCGAGCGTTTCCTGCCGCACCCCTACGGCCGGGTGCCGGGCGAGCGTCTCTACCGCACCGGCGACCTGGCCCGCCGCCGCGCCGACGGCGAACTGGAACTGCTCGGCCGGGCCGACAACCAGGTCAAGATCCGCGGCTTCCGGGTCGAGCCGGGCGAGGTGACCGGAGTCCTGCTGGGACACCCGGCCGTGGCCGACGCGGCCGTGGTGGCCCGCGAGACCACCTCGGGGGACCGGTGCCTGGCCGCCTACTGGGTGCCCGCCGCGAGCCCGGACGGCGTCCCGGTCTCCGGCACCGAGCTGGCCGCCTGGCTGCGTGAACTCCTCCCCGGCCACATGGTCCCCACGCTCTGGACGGAGCTGGCCGCCCTGCCGCTCTCGCCCAACGGCAAGGTGGACCGGGCCGCGCTGCCCACGCCGACGCTGGTGGAGGGCACCGCGGACCGGCTCGCCCCCCGCACCCCCGATGAGGCCGCCCTCGCCGAGATCTGGCAACGGCTGCTGGAGCGGCCCGAAGTCGGTGTCCTCGACGACTTCTTCGCCGTCGGCGGCCATTCGCTGCTCGCCAATCGGCTGGTCAGCGCGGTGCGCGCGGAGTTCGGCGTGGATGTGCGGCTGCGTGAGGTGTTCGCCGCGCCCACGGTGGCCGCGCAGGCCGCACTGGTCGGGCGGCTGCGCTCCGCCGGCGGCCCGGCGGCCGTGGCCCCGTTGCCGCCGATCACCCCCGCGGACCGCTCCCGGCCCCTGCCACTGTCCTTCGCCCAGCAGAGGATGTGGCTCTTCGACCGCTTCGCCCCCGGCAACCCGGCCTACCACGTGCCCACCGCCGTACGCATCGGCGGCGACCTGGACCCGGTGGCCCTGGCCGACGCTCTGCTTGCGCTGATGGCCCGGCACGAGGTGCTGCGCACGGTGGTGTCCGAGAAGGACGGCGCCCCGATACAGCGCGTCCTGCCCATCGACGAGGCCCCGCTGACCGTCCGTCGACCTGGCTCCGGTGAAAGGGCCGAGGACCTGGTCGACGCGTTCGTCACCGTCCCCTTCGACCTGGCGGCCGAGGCGCCGCTGCGCGCCCTGCTGCTGCGTACCGGTCCCGCCGAACACCTGCTGGTCCTGGTGATCCATCACATCGCGGTCGACGGCTGGTCGATGGGCGTCCTGGTCGAGGACCTCGCCGCGCTCTACGACGGCCACGCCCTGCCCCCGCTGTCCGTGCGGTACGCCGACTACGCCGTGTGGCAGGCCGACCGGGCCGCCGAGGGCCGCTGGACCGAGCAGCTGGAGCACTGGCGCGGACGGCTGGCCGGACCTCTGCCGGTACTCGAACTGCCCACCGACCGGCCCCGTCCCGCCACCCCGAGCCTGGCCGGGGCAGCCCACGAGTTCACCCTGTCCGCGGAGCTGACCGAACGGCTGCGGGCCCTCGGCGCCCGGCACGGCGCCACCCTGTTCATGGTGCTGCTCGCCGGCTACCAGACGCTCCTCGGCCGGCTCTCCGGCACCGAGGACGTCATCGTCGGCACCCCCGTCGCGGGCCGCGGACAGCGCGAACTGGACGGCCTGGTGGGCTGCTTCGTCAACAGCCTCGCACTGCGCGGCGACCTCTCCGGCGACCCGGCCTTCGCCGAGCTGCTGGAGCGCACCCGTGACCGGGCGCTCACCGACTTCGACTGCCAGGACGTGCCGTTCGAGCAGGTGCTGGACGCTGTCGGTGCCGACCGCGACCCCGCCCGGCACCCGGTCTTCCAGACCATGCTGACCCTGCAGAACGCCCGCCCGCCCCGCACCGGATTCGACGGGCTGGACGTCGAGCCGGTGGCTGCGCGGACCGCCTCCTGCCTGATGGACCTGATGTTCACCGCCACCGAGCGGGACGGCCGACTGGCCTTCACGGTCGAGTACGCGACGGACCTCTTCGACGAGGAGAGCGTCGTCCGCCTGGCGCACCGCTTCGGTGTGCTGCTGGAAGCCGCAGCCGATGCGCCGCACACCGCCCTGTCCCGGCTCCCGCTCCTGGACGACGCGGAGCGCCGCACCGTGCTCACCGACTGGAACGCCACCGCCCGCCCCCTCCCGGCCGGCGGCCTGCACGACTTGGTGGCGGCGGCCGCCGCCCGTACCCCCGACGCTCCGGCGCTGGAGCACGAGGGCCGTACGACGAGCTACGCCGCGCTGGAGGCCGCCGCCGAGCGGTGTGCCACCCGCCTGCGGAGTCTCGGCGTCGGCGGACAGAGCGTGGTCGCGGTGCACGCGGCCCCCACGCCCCAACTGGTCACCGCCCTGCTCGGGGTACTGAAGGCGGGCGCGGCCTTCACCACGCTCGACCCGGCGCTCCCCGAACAGCGGCTGCGGCTGCTGCTGGAGCTGTCCGGCGCACAGCTGGTACTCACCGACGGCAGCCTGTCCGGCGGACTCCTGGACTCGGTCCCCGTGGCCCCGATCGAGGTCCCGGCCGACGCCGCGGCCGACACTCCGGCCAGGGCGGCGACCGGCACCGGGACATCACCGGACGCGCTGGCCTGCGTCTTCTTCACCTCCGGTACCACCGGCGCCCCCAAGGGCTCGATGTTCACCCACCGGGGCCTGGTCAATTTCACCCTCGCGATGGCGGGCGAATTCCGCCTGGCCCCCGGCGACCGCTTCCTGCAACTGGCCTCCACCGGCTTCGATGTGCTGCTCGAAGAGCTGTTCCCGGCCCTGGCCGTCGGCGCCACCGTGGTGCTGCCCGGCGCCCGGCTGCTGGCCGAAGGCGTCGACCTGACCCGCTACCTGGCCGAGCACCGGATCACCGGCCTGGAACTGACCACGGCCTACTGGCACGACTGGACCGCCGAACTTCAGCGCACCGGCGCCGCGCTCCCCCCGGACCTCCGGTTCGTCGCGATGGGCGGCGAGCGGGTGCGCCGGGACCGGCTGGCCGCCTGGCAGCGACTCGGGGTCCCGCTGGTCCACGTGTACGGGCTGACCGAGGTGACCTGTACCTCGACCACCCGGCGGGTCGACGCCGAGCCCGTGACCGGCGACGGCCTGCCGATCGGCCGCCCCCTCGCCAACACCACCGTCTATCTGCTGGACGCGGCCGGAGCCCCCGTACCGATCGGCTCCCCGGGCGAACTCCACCTGGGCGGCGTCGGCCTGGCCCGCGGCTATCTGGGTCGCCCCGGCCTGACCGCCGAACGCTTCGTCCCGGACCCGTTCGGCGAGCCCGGCGCCCGGCTCTACCGCACCGGCGACCTGGCACGCCACCGGGCCGACGGGGAGGTGGAGTTCATCGGCCGTGCCGACCAGCAGGTGAAGATCCGCGGCCACCGGATCGAGCCCGGCGAGGTGGAGGCGCAACTCGCCAGACTGCCCGAGGTGGGAGCCGCCGCGGTGGTCGTCCGCGAGGACGAGCCGGGAGAGAAGCGGCTCGTCGGCTACGTGGTGGCCGCCCCGGGCACCGAGCCCGACGCCTTCGAGCTGCGCGCCGCGCTGCGCGAGAGACTGCCCGCCTCCCTGGTGCCGTCCTCGATCGTGCTGCTGCCCGCGCTGCCCCTGAACGGCAACGGCAAGCTCGACCGCGGCGCACTGCCCCGGCCCGGCCGGGCCGAGCTGACCGGCGCCGAGGCGGTGGCACCCCGTACCCCCGCCGAGGCGGAGATCGCGGAGTTGGCGGGGGAGTTGCTCGGCCTGCCGGCCGTCGGCGTCCACGACAACCTCTTCGACCTGGGCCTGCACTCGCTGCTGGCCGCCCGGTTCGCCGCCCGGGTGCGCGAGAGCTGCCAGGTCGAGGTGCCCCTCCGGGTGTTCTACGAGGCGCCCACCGTGGGCGAGCTGGCCCTGCGGGTGGTGCAGCTCCAGGCCGAGGGGACCGACCAGGACGAGCTGCTGCGGCTGCTCGCCGAAGTGGAGGCCGAGGAAGGCCCCATGACCGCCTGAGCCCCGTCCGCCGGATTCCGGCGCGACCTGAACCCGGACCTTGGCGCACCCGGTCGGCCGGGCCCGGTCGCCCCACCCGCCCCCGTTCACCTCGAACCCCGGCTCACCCGGCCAGTGGAGGAACCCCATGCCCATCGCCCCTGCCCTGCTGGAGGACTGGCTCCGCGAGCGGTACTTCACCACCACCTACGACATCAGCAGCAGCGGCGTCGAGAACTACACCGTCGACCAGGTCCTCGCCCTGGCCGGCACCAGCGCGGCCTCGCTCGGCGACGTCATGTTCCGCGACAGCCACTCGCTGGGCGGCGAACCACTGCGCGCCGCGCTCGCCGAGCGGTACGACACCGACCCCGGCTCGGTGATCGCCACCCAGGGTTCCAGCGAGGCGATCTACCTGGTCATGCACGCCCTGCTCAAGCCCGGCGACGAGGTCGTCGTACAGGCCCCCGCCTACCACGCGCTGGTCGAGGTCGCCGCCTCGCTGGGCTGCCGGATCGTGCCCTGGGCGATGCGCACCGAGCACGGCGTGGTCACCAACGAGGACGAACTGCTGGCCCTGATCGGCCCGGACACCGCCATGGTGGTCGTCAACTTCCCGCACAACCCGACCGGCGCCACGGTGACCGAGGACCAGCAGACCGCGATCGTCGACACCTGTGCCCGGTACGGCACCTGGCTCGCCTGGGACAACGCCTTCCAGCAACTGGTCTACGACCGGCCCCCGCTGCCCGACCCGACCGCCCGCTACCCCCGGGCCATCTCCTTCGGCACCCTGTCCAAGGCTTACGGCCTGCCCGGCCTGCGGGTCGGCTGGGCGCTCGCCGCGCCCGAGGTCCTGGCCGGCTGCGTGCGCCGCCGCGACTACACCAGCCTGGCCCTCTCCCCGCTCGTCGAAGCGGTGGCCACGCACGCCGTACGGCACGCCGACGCGCTACTGCGCCCCCGCCTCGCCCAGGCCACCGCCAACCGCGCGGTGCTGGCCGACTGGCTGACCACGCACGGCGACCGAGTCTCCGCCGACCTGCCCGTCGGCGGTGTCACCGCCTTCCCCGAGCTGACCACGGTGGCGGACGTGACCGCCTTCGCCGACCGGCTCGACCGCGAGCACGGCGTGCTGGTCGTACCGGGCGTCTGCTTCGGCGCCCCGCGGCACATCCGGCTCGGCTTCGGCGGCGCCGCCGAGGAGCTCACCGCCGGACTCGACCGGCTCGCCGCGCTGCTGCCCGCCCCTCGCCGCCCCCTTCCGCAAACCCGATGACCGAGGTGATCCACCCCATGCACACCCTCACCCTCGACCCCCCCGACGCCGAAGCCATCGCCGTTCTGCTCGACGAACTGGCCGCGCGTCACGACAGCGTGGAGGACCGGACCCTCCAGGACGAACTGACCCTCCAGTCGCATCGGTTGCCCCTCGCGCTCCGCCGGTTCCTCACGAATTTCCGGCTGCGCGAACCGGCGGGCGCCTGTGTGGTCTCCGGCTACCGCGTCGACCACGACCGGATCGGCGCCACCCCGGCGCACTGGCAGCACCGCACCGGTGTCTCCCCGGCGCTGCGCGAGGAGATCCTCCTGCTGCTGTGCGGGGCGCTGCTCGGCGAACCGGTGGCCTGGGCCACCCAGCAGGACGGCTACCTGGTGCACGACGTCCTGCCGGTCAAGGGCCACGAGAACGAACAGATCGGCACCGGCAGCAACCAGACCATCTTCTGGCACGTCGAGGACGCCTTCCACCCCTACCGGGGCGACTACGTGGGCCTGCTCTGCCTGCGCAACCCGGACCGGGTGCCCACCACCTTCGTCGGAGTGCAGGACCTGGAGATCTCGGCCGAGGACCGGCGGGTGCTGGCCGAGCCGCGCTTCTACATCCTGCCCGACCACTCGCACCTCCAGGTGCTCGACGCCGGTCCCGGACGCCCCTTGGAGGGTGGTCCGCGTCTGCTGGACGCGGCGCACGAGCGCCTGAAGCGGATGCGCGACGACGCCGCACCCGTACCGGTGCTGTTCGGCTCGCCGGCCGATCCGTACCTGTGCCTGGACCCGTACTTCATGGACCTGGGCCGGCTGGATCCACGGGCCCGGGAAGCTCTTCAGCGCCTCTCGGACGAGATCGACCGCCGCCTCGGCGGCGCCGCACTGGCCCCCGGCGAGATCGTGTTCGTCGACAACTACCGGGCGGTGCACGGCCGTAGCTCCTTCGCGGCGCGCTTCGACGGCACCGACCGCTGGCTCAAGCGGGTCAACGTCGCCCGCGACCTGCGCAAGTCCCGGGACGCGCGGGCCACCGCCGCCTCCCGCGTCCTGTTCTGACCAGGGCCCCACCCGTCGTCACCGGCCCCTGGACTCCGTTCCTCCACCCACGGCCTCAGGGCCCCAGGGCCCGCCCGATTCCTCCGAGGAGAGCACCGTGAGCACCCCCCAGACCGCCGTCGCCGAGGCCACCGCCGCCGACACCGCCCGCCGCATCGCCGAGCTGTCGCCGGACCAGCGGGCCCGGCTGGAGGCACGGCTGCGCGAGCGGTCGGCCCGGCGTGCGGGCTCGCCCGCCGGGGTGCCGCGACGCCCCGAGGGGACACCGGTGCCGCTGTCCTTCACCCAGGAACAGATCTGGCTGGCCCAGCAGATCGCCCCTCAGTCGGCGGCGTACAACGTGCCGATGGCGGTGACCTGCTCCGGCCCGCTCGACACCGACCGGCTGAGGCAGGCGTTCCGCCGGGTGATCGCCCGGCACGAGGTGCTGCGCACCACGTTCGCCGCGGGAGCCGACGGCCTGCCGGTCCAACTGGTGCATCCGGACTCCGCGTTCGAACTCACGGTGAGCGACCTGCGGGGCCTGCCGGCCGACGAGGCGCAGGTGCGGGTGCGCGCCCGGCTGGCCGAAGAGGCGCACACCCCCTTCGACCTCGCGGCCGGGCCGCTGCTGCGGGCCGCGCTGCTGCGCACCGACGATCAGGAACACATCCTGGCCCTGACGATCCATCACATCGCTGCGGACGCCTGGTCGGTGAACGTCCTCCTGGCCGAGGCGGCGACGGCCTACCGGCTCGCGGACGACTCCGCCGCCGACGCGCTGCCGCCGCTGCCGGTGCAGTACGGCGACTTCGCCCTCTGGCAGCGCGGCCGACTCGAAGGCGTCGCCCATCAGGAGAGCCTCGACTACTGGCAACAGCGGCTGGCCGGCCTGACCGACGTCCCGCCGCCCGCCACCGCCACCGGCCGGCCGGAGGGCGCCCCGGCTGCGGCAACGCACGGTCTGGAGCTGCCCGCCGAGGTCGCGGCCGGTCTGCGCACGCTGGCCGCACGACACCGGACCACCCTGTTCACGGTGTCCCTGGCGGCGCTCCAGGTGCTTCTGCACCGGTACGGCGCCGGGCTCGACCCGGTGGTCGCCACCCCGGTCGGCGGCCGTGGGCACAGCGAGCTGGAAGGCCTGATCGGCTGCTTCGTCAACACCCTGCTGCTGCGCGGCGACCTGTCCGGCGACCCGACCTTTGCCGAGCTGCTGGACCGGGCCACCGAGGCCACCCGGCGAGACTTCCAGCACCAGGAAGTCCCCTTCGAGCAGCTGGCCGACCAGTTGCGGGCCGGTTCGCCGGACGGCCTGGCCCGCACCATGCTGGTGCTCGACCAGGCCACCCCGGACACCTCCCCGGACGCGGCAGGCTCCGGCGAACTGGTCCTGCGCCCGCTCGCCGCAGGCGGCCCGGCCGACGCCAAACGGGACCTGACCTTCACCGTGTCGGAGACCGGCGACACCCTCACACTGACCCTGGTCCACCGCACCGACCGCTACGAACAGCGCTCCGCCGAGCGCCTGCTCGCCCACTACGCCACCCTGCTGCGCGAGGTCTGCGCCGACCCGCATCGCCCGGTCGGCCGCCTGGCGCTGCTGAGCGCAGGTGAGCGCGCGCTGCTGGACACCTGGAACACCACCACGCCGGAGGTGCCCTCCGCGACCTTCCACGGCCGCTTCGCCGAGCAGGCCGCCCGCACCCCGCACGCCGTCGCGGTGGTCGGCGCCGACGCCACCCACAGCTACGCCGAACTGGACCGGCTCGCCAACCGGCTGGCCCACCACCTGCGCGGGCTGGGCGTGGTGAGCGAGACCCCCGTCGGCATCTGCCTGGAGCGCGGCGCCTGGACGGTGGTCGCGCTGCTCGCCGCCGTCAAGGCCGGCGGCTGCTACGTGCCGGTGGACCCGGCCCAGCCACGGGAGCGGATGGCGATGATGCTCGCCGACACCGCCGCCCCCGTCGTGATCACCCACGCCGCCCTCGCCGGCCGGCTGCCGTCCGGCGTGCGGGCCGTCGCGGTGGAGGAACTCGCCCTGGACGCACTGCCCGACACCGCCCCGGACGTGGCCGTGGACCCGGGCCAGGCGGCCTACGTGCTGTTCACGTCCGGCTCCACCGGACGGCCCAAGGGCGTCGTGGTCGAGCACCGGCAGGTGCTCAACTACCACACCGCCGTGGTCTCCACGCTGGGCCTGGAAGCGGGCGGGTACGCCATGGTGCAGCCCTTCACCTTCGACTCCTGCGTCACGTTCCTCTCGGCCGCGCTCCTCGGCGGCGGGACGCTGCACATGGTGGACCCCGACATCGCCTCGGACGGACGGCTGCTGGCCGCCTACTTCGCCGAGCACACGATCGACTACCTGAAGATCAGCCCCTCGCACCTGGCCGCCCTGGAGGGGCCGCACGCCGTGCACCGGGTACTGCCCCGCCGAGGCCTGATCCTGGGCGGCGAGAGCTCGACCAGCACCTTCGTACGCGACCTCCTGGGCCGCGCCGAATGCGAGGTCTTCAACCATTACGGGCCGACCGAGACCACCGTCGGCGTGACCACCCACCGCCCCCGGGCCGCGGAACTCGCCACCGCCACGACAGTGCCGATTGGCCACACGCTGGGCAACGTCAGGGCGTACGTACTGGACGGCTGCGGCGAACCGGTGCCGGTCGGAGTGCCCGGCGAACTGTTCATCGGCGGCGCTCAGGTCACCCGGGGCTACCTGGGCCGCCCGGGTCTGACCGCCGAGCGGTTCGTCCCCGACCCGGCCGGCGCGCCCGGCGCACGCATGTACCGCACCGGCGACCTGACCCGCCGACGGCCCGACGGCGCCGTCGAGTTCCTCGGCCGACTCGACGACCAGGTGAAGATCCGCGGTTTCCGTATCGAACTGGGCGAGGTGGAAGCGGCCCTGGCAGCCCTGGAACCGGTGGCGGCGGCCGCAGCGGTGGTCCGCGAGGACCGGCCGGGTGACCGGCAGATCGTCGGCTACCTCGTCCTGCGCCCCGAAGCAGACGTCGAACCGGCCCAGCTGCGGGGCGAGTTGGCGAAAGCGCTGCCCGGCTACATGGTGCCCTCCGCACTGGTCCTCCTCGACACCCTCCCGCTCACCGCGCACAACAAGCTGGACCGGCGCGCCCTGCCTGCCCCGCCGCGCCAGGACACGCAGACCGGGCGGCCCCCGCGCGACGAGCGGGAGACCACCCTGTGCCGGATCTTCGCCGAGGTGCTGGGCGCCGAGCATGAGCCGGGCATCGACGAGAGCTTCTTCGACCTCGGTGGTCATTCGCTGCTGGCGATGCGGCTGGTCGGGGCGGTTCGGGCCGAGTTGGGGGAGGAGGCCGGTGTCCGGGACGTCTTCGAGGCGCCGACGGTGGCCGCGTTGGCCGAGCGGCTGGGCGGGGCCGCGCCCGCCGCCGCACTGCCGCCGCTGGTCAGGGCCGAGCGCCCCGAGATCCTGCCGCTCTCCTTCGCCCAGCGCCGACTCCGGTTCCTCAACGGGATGGAGGGCGAGACCAGCGCGTACACGATGCCGGTGGTGCTGCGGCTGGCCGAGGCGGTGGACGCCGATGCGTTGCAGGTGGCCCTGGATGACGTGGTGGCGCGGCACGAGACGCCAGCGTCCAGCCGTTCTTCCGCTCAAGCGGCGCAACCAGTCCCCGCATGTAAGCCAGCGCCGACTGACGCGGCTCCTCCCGATTGAACCGGTGCACGAACCGCTCATGCAGCACGTCCAGTTCGCCGGCCCAGAGCCTGACATCAGCAAGGTCCCCACCCATAACCACACCAACGACTGAGCTGGCCAGCAGTCACGGCAAGCACCGTTGCAGTACTAGGTTCTGTCTCTCCGATCACGCTGGTTGCCCGGGGACTCAGCCACCGCGCTGGGGTCCTGGAGGGCATCGCCTCCAGGACCCCGCGGATCAGTGCCGATCGTGGTCCGGACTCGTGATCCTGAACGTGACTACGTTCTCCTCGATGGCCCACCGGTGGAAGCATGCCTTGTCCAATACACGGCAGGCCGGTCGAACATGTGGATGGCCTCGAGCCGACCGACGTACTCGGCCATCCCGGGATGCTCCGCGTCCGCCTCAAGAACTGACAGCACCGGAACCCACAGCATAGTCTTCCGGCTCGAAATGCGCCCGGTGGATCAACCCTGACACCTGCCGATTCCCCATTAGCGCCGACATCGGCGGCGTATCCAGCACAAGGAGGTGCGGGATCACGCGGCCGCATCCCCTCGACAGGCCGCCAATGCCTCCTGAAGCCATGACCCCATCGCCGCTCTCCCTTCATCAACCCGAAGTCCTCCGTCAGGTAAACACGTCCGCTCCGCACGCTCACGACGTTCCTCCTCCGTGAGCGTCGACTCCGCGAACTCCGAGGATCCAGCGGCCGCCAGGCTCGCGACCACACAGTCCGGGCCCGTAGACTGAGCGCGATGATCACCCGACATGCCGCGATCACGCTCCTTGCGTGCTCGGTCGGAGTGCAACGACCGGGCCGTCGCTGCCGCGGACCGTTCCGCAGCGCCGTACAGGACGGGCAGGCACAACGACGGAGTTGTGGGCAGGGACAATGCGCCACCGGATGGCTGCTGGACGGGCTCGCTCAACGAGGACCGAGCACGCCGTCCAGACCAGGCGTCCTGCCCTATCAAATGGATGCCCACGCCTCGTGCATGGGATGAGGGGGAGGTCTTCACTCCGTGCACAGCATCATCGTGGTGCCGCCCGGCTGCGACGGGCCCGCGGGCCAGCTCAGGATCGCCCCGGGGCAGAGCCTCACCTTCGGGCGGGCGCCGGACAATGACCTCGTCATCGCGCACCCCGGCGTGTCGCGGACGGCCGGGACGATCACCGCTCACCACTCGTTCTGGATCCTGAGCAACGACACCAGCGGTCAGACGTACGTCGTGGAGAACCCGGAAGGAGCCGGCGAGCACGTCAAGGTCGCCCCCGGCCGCCAGGACGCTCCGGTTCCCTTCGAGTTCGCCCGAGTGGTCCTGCCGGCCGCCGGAGACCTGCTCGGCTTCGACGTATGGGCACCGAGTCACAGTTACCGGCACCTCGCTATCGGTCCCGGCGCCGCCACGACCCCGGCATTCGCCCTGGACCGTACGAAACGGTACTTCGCCGTGCTGGCCGCCCTGTGTGAGCCCCGGCTGCGGGGCGCCCCGCACGCCCCGCTGCCCACGGTCGACGAACTGGTCGAGCGGCTGCGTCCCACCTGGCCCGCCGCCAACCGGTCCTCCGTCTACTGGAACGTGGACTACCTCGCCGTCAAGCTCCGCCTCCGTCCGGAACCGGACACCGCCGAGGCGGGCCGGCGTCTCAACGGCAAGAAGGAGTCCCTGGTCTCCCTCGCGCTCCGCTTCGACCTGGTCCGCGAGGACGACCTGATCGTGCTCGAAGCCTCCGCCGGCCGTGAGGTATCCCTGTGACAGGACACGAGGAGACGCCGCATGTCGTCCCCGTGCCGAAGGGCTACCGCGTCGGCCGCTGGGAGATACGACGGCCGATCGCATCCGGCGCGTTCGCCACGGTCTACGAGGCCCGTACCACCACGCCCGCCGACGGGCTTCCGGCCCGGGTGGCGCTGAAGTTCCTGGCGACCGGCACCCGCACACCGCGCCAGGTGCGCCACCTGCGCGACCTGGCCGAGCGGGAGGTCGACCTCCTCAGCCGCCTGCACGCACCCCGCCTCGTCCGGATGTTCGAGACGCTCACCGTCGACGACCCGCACCACCCGGAACTCGACGGCGCCACCGTACTCGTACTGGAACGGGCGGAGGACTCCCTCGACGCCGTCCTGGACCGCACCCCGCACCCCGCCTCCGGCCCCCTCCTCCTCGCCCAGGTCTGCGCGGGCCTGCACCAGCTGCACCAGGCGGGCTGGGTCCACGGCGACCTCAAGCCGGCCAACGTCCTGCTGATGCAGGACGGAACGGCCCGCCTCGCCGACTTCAGCACCTCCGCCGAACTCGACGGCACCCACGCCTACTCCCCGGCCTTCGCCACCCGCGACTACACCCCGCCGGAACTCCTCTGGCCCGAGACCAGCGCCCGCGGCACGCTGATCAGGCCCACCGCCGACATCTGGGCCTTCGGCGTCCTGGCCCATCTCGTCCTCACCGGCACGCACCCCCTGCCCGGCGCCACCCCCGAAGCCCGCTGCGACGCGGCCGCCCGCTACGCCCAGGGCACGGAGGAGTTGCGCCTGTCGCCCGACCTGCCCGAGGTCTGGCGGCACATCATCTCCGACTGTCTGGCCCGTACCCACGAGGAGCGTGCCGCCGCGCACGATACGGAGGCCCTCCTGTCGCGGGTGGAGCAGGCCGCGTACGGGGCCGGCCCCGTACGCCGGCCCCGCCGCCGCGCGGGCTTCCGGCGCCGGCACCCCGTGCTGGCCGCGGCCCTCGCGAGCGTCCTCCTGGCGACGGCGTGCGCGACGGTCGCCGGGTACGCGTACGTGAACCACGACGACGGGACACCGGTGTACGCGGCGCTGCCTGCGGCCTCGAAGGCCCCGGTCGGCCCGGACGGGAAGGTCACCTACGGCTACCACCGCTGCCCCGAGGACTCGGTCTGCTTCTTCAGCGAACACAACGGCACCGGGAAGATGTGCAGTTGGCGCGGCGATGACACCGAGTGGCTGTCGGGTGAGGAGACCTGCGCATGGGCCGGAGACCGACCGGTCCGGTCCGTCTACAACAACATCGCCGCCGCGCGGGACGTGGTGGGCGTGGCCTACTTTCGCGGCCCCGACTTCAGCCCCGCCGGCGACGACCGCCGCCGCCCCGTCCAGCGCACCGGCTGCACCTCCATCAACAGCATGGGCAACCTCTCCGGCACCTACGCCCCACGATCCCACCGACTGGTCTCCGACTGTTTCGCCTTCACCGCGATCATCGACACCCTCACCCACTGGTGAGCGGACGGCTACCTGAAACATTCGAGGTTCCTCGCGGCCCCCTCACGGAGCAGGCTCACACCGGCACCCCCACCGGGGAGTGCCGGCTCGAAGCCGGGGGGCTCCGGGGGTGGTTCACCGTCCGCACGGAACGCGTCGTACACGTACGTCCGGTTCCCCTTGGTCCCTCGGCCCCTGAACACCAAGGATCGACCCAACGGGAGGACCACCGTGCGCAAAGCCGCGCTCTCCCTCGTGACCGTCGCCTCGATCGCGCTGCTGCTCCCGCAGCAGTTCGCATCGGCATCGACGACGTCCGAGGTCCCCGACGCGCCCCTCGCTGCAGGCGAGGTACAGGAGATAGGCCCCGGCCTGTACCTCTCCGCGAGCGACACCTACCAGGTCTACGAGAACGACGTGGACGGCGGACTCATGGCCCGTTCCCACACGGTCGCCGGGCAGCCCCAGGGGCTGGCCCTGGCCCAGGACGCCCCCACCGGGCGTTCCGACCTCGGCGTGTTCGGCCCCGGCTGGGAAGCCGAGTTCGTGGGCGGTCAGCTGAACCGTTCCCTCACCCAGGACGCCGGGAGCATCACCACCAAGGACCTGGACACCGGTGAGGCCACCCGGTACGAGCTCACCAACTCGTTCGACCGCCCCGATGGCGGCACCGTCAACGACTACGCCGCCGCCGACGGCTCCACGCTCGTCGAAACCGTCGTGTGGGACGACCTGGCCGGTGAGATGAAGGCCACGGTCGTGGAGACCCCGAACCTCGATCTGACCACCACCGCCACCGATGACGACACGTTCACCGACGAGCAGGGCAACGCCGTTCCGGCGTCCGACCTGAAGCCGTCCTACACGTGGACCCGGCTCCCCGTCAGCGGCGACGCCTGGCGCGTGACGTCCCTGGGCAGCAAGGCGTTCGGCGACACCACCGTCTCCTACGACGGCGTCGGCCGCGTCTCCACCGTGTCGGAGACCGCGACCGCCACGGACCCGGCCAAGACAGTCCGTGTCACGTACGCGGGCATCAGCACCGCCGTCGGCGACACCCTCGGCGATGTCGCCGGGCAGGTCAAGGACATCACCGTGACCACCGGCGCCACCGTGCAGACCCTGGCCCGCTACCACTACGACGCCTCGGGCCTGCTGAAGCAGGTCACCAATCCCGCCGAAGGAATCGACCTCGCCGGCTACACCTACGACGGCGGCGACCGCCTGGCCTCGATGACCAGCGACGACGGAACACGGTGGGAGCTGTCCTTCACCGGGGACGCGGCCGCCCCCCAGGCTCTGGAGACCACCGGCAGTCCCGAGCCCGGCGCCGAGGTCGACGGCGAGGACGTCATCCCGCCCGCGGAGGAGCCCGTCGGTGCGTCCGCTTATCCGGCGAAGTGCTCGGCCGCCAACCACTGGATGCGCTACACGAAGAGCGGCTGCACAACGAAGGTCGCCCACTACGGCTGGCGTTGGCCCGAGTGGAAGACGACTCCCAGCGGCCGGAAGGTCCGGGGCATCTACAAGGACCACTGCACCAAGAGCTCGGACAAGCCCGATGGCTTTGACTTCCGTGCCGCGTGCGACATGCACGACTACGGCTACGGCGTGATCGGCAATTCGTACACGAGCCACAGCCACTACCTCGACACGTCGAAGAAGAGCGCCGTGGACACGGTCTTCTACAACACCCTCAAGGACGACGTGTGCAGCGACTACCGGCACAAGTCGATCTGCCGCGGCTACGCCTGGACCTACTACCAGGCAGTCAAGTCGCAGGGCGACCCCAAGAACGGTGCAGACGCAACGTAGTGACGTGACGTCAGATCCTTCTTGACTGACGAGGGCCGGGCAGCGCCCTGCTGCCCGGCCCCTCCGCGTCCCGGCCCGACCCCTCCGCGTCCCGGCCCGACCCCTCCGCGTCCCGGCCCGGCCCCTCCGCGTCCCGGCCCGGACTTCCATACGTACCCCGATGACCTGATCCCCCGATCCTCCGATCCGATGGAGCACCAGTGAAGAGACCCGCATGGGCTCTGGTGACGGCCGTGTCAGCGGCCCTGCTGTTCACCGCGATACCCGCACACAGCGCCACCCTCACCGACGACCTCACCCCCACCGCCGACGGCCAGGGTCCGGTCGACCCGCCGCTCTTCGACGCCACGCAGGACGGCTCCACCGTCCGCGTCAACGTCGTCACCGACCAGCGCGCGGACCTCTCCTCCGCCTCCCAGGCCGGCGAGACCCTCGTCTCCTACGACACCCTCCCCCTGGTCACGCTCCGCGTCGACGGCGCGGGCCTGACGGAGCTGTCCACCACGCCGGGCGTCGTCAGCGTGACCGAGGACATCCCCGTTGCCCCCACGCTCGACGAATCCACCGCCGTCATCGGCAGCGACACGACCACCGCCGCCGGTATGACCGGAGTCGGCTCCACCGTCGCCGTCCTCGACACCGGCGTGTCCGCCCGCCATCCCTTCCTCTCCGGGCGGGTCACGTCCGAGGCCTGCTTCTCCGTCAACGATCCCGCCATCAAGGCCACCAGCCTCTGCCCCGGCGGAGGCATCGCGGAGGAAGGCCCCGGCGCCGCGGACACCGGCACCGGTCCCTGCGCCGCCATGGCGGCCGCCGTCTGCGCCCACGGCACACACGTGGCCGGGATCGTCGCCGGTGACGGCACCGGCGCCAGCGGCGCACCCGCGCACGGCGTCGCCCCGGGAGCGGACATCGCCGCCATCCAGGTGTTCACCAGGTTCGACAACGACAAGTACTGCGGCCCCGGCGCGAGCCCCTGCATCCTGAGCTTCGCCAGCTCCCAGGCCAAGGGACTGGAGAAGGTCCTCGCGCTGAAGCGGGCCGGAACGCCCATCGTCGCCGCGAACATGAGCCTGGGCGGGAACCGTCACACCAGCGCCTGCGACACGGACCCCCGCAAGGCGGTCATCGACGACCTGCTCGCCGAAGGCGTGGCCACCGTCATCGCCGCCGGCAACAACGGCTTCGCCGACGCCGTCAGCAACCCGGGCTGCGTGTCCACGGCCGTGACCGTCGGCTCCACCACGGACGACGACCAGCTCTCCACCTTCTCCAACCGTGGCCCGCTGCTCGACCTGCTCGCTCCCGGCACCAGCATCGTCTCCTCGCTGCCCGGAGGCACGTACGGCAGCAGGAACGGTACCTCGATGGCCGCTCCGCACGTCGCCGGAGCCCTCGCGGTCCTCCGGCAGGCCTACCCCGCCGAGGCGATCGCCGGCCTCGTCTCGCGCCTGGCGAGCAACGGCACCCCCCTCACCTACACCGGCGCCACCACACCCCGTATCGACGTCCGGGCCGCCGTCGGCACCGTCACGCCCGAGCCGGGCGACGGCACCGGCAAGCCGCTGGCTTTCCGCTTCTCCAACGACGTGCCAGTGGCCATCCCCGACGGCGCCGGCGCGAACGTCGCCGGCGCGCCCGCAGACTCCCCGATCACAGTCACCGGACACCCGGAGGGCGCACCGAACGACCTCGCGGTCAAGGTGAGCTACAGCCACGCCTGGATCGGCGATGTCCGTCTCGAACTCATCTCACCCACAGGCAAGACGTACCTGCTCAAGAGCGCGAACCTGAGCACCGGCGGCACCACCTACACGAACAACTTCACCGTCGACGCCACCGGACAGCCCTCCGACGGGAAGTGGCGCGTGCGCGCCGTCGACATCGACGACGGCTCCACCGGAAGCCTCAACACCTGGTCGCTGCTCTTCCCGACCCCGTTCGAGAACACCACGGCCACGACGATTCCCGACACGGGCACGGCCACCTCCGCCATCGCCGTCTCGCGCGTCACCGGCAAGGCCTCCGGCCCCCTTCAGGTGTACGCCGACCTCACCCACACCAAGATCGGCGACCTGGCGCTGACTCTGACCAGCCCCGACAACAAGACCTTCACGCTCAAGTCGTACGGCTCCGAGGCCGGCGGCACCCTGAAGACCACGTACGGCATCGACGCCACCGCCGCGACGGCCGCCGGCACCTGGACCCTGAAGGTCACCGACTCCACGGGCGACTCGACCGGGAAGCTCAACGCCTGGTCGCTCGGCTTCCTCTCGTACGAGAACCAGACCGTCAAGCAGATCCCCGACGACAACTACGAGCAGATCTGGACCACGGTCACCGGCCTGACCGGCACCGGCTCGGCCCGCACACAGGTCTACGTCCACGTCGAACACGCCAACCTCGCCAACCTCAAGATCGACCTCGTCGCCCCGGACGGCTCACTACACCTCCTCAAGGGCTCCGGATCGCCCGAGGGGCCAGGCGTGATCAAGAAGACGTATACCGTCGACACCAGCGGCCAGCCCGCCAACGGCGTGTGGAAACTCCGCGTCGACGACGTCCTGCCCGGCAACACCGGCACCATCCACAACTTCGTCCTCAGGTTCTGACCCTTCCCGGTACGTCCCCGGGGGTGTGCCCCAGGTGCACCCCCGGTCGGGCAGCTGGACTCCCGGCCCGCACCGGGCAGGACATCCGGGCAGAAGTGGTACCAGCGCAAGCGCGTGATGCCGCCGCGGATGGTCTCCGCTCGGAGGACCTCCTCGACCGTCTCGGGGGCACTGCCGTCGGCCCGGGGTGGCCCACATGAGGATCAGCGGGCCGCTGGGCATCGGCCTCATGCTGCTGGCCGCAGCGTGCTGGGGCTGCTACATCCTGCTCAACCGCACCGTCGGCGCCCTCGCGCTCTGGCAGCAGCCCCCTGCCGCCCTCGCCTGCGCGCCGGCCTCCGGAATGCTGTCCTCGGCGGTACCGTTCCTCGCCGACCTGCTCCGCCATCTGGGCGATCGTCGGCGCCAACGCCTCGCCGTCACGGCAGCCTCCCCCAGGGCCCCGGCTGCTCCCATTCCACCGGCACGCAGCGGAAACGGTAGTCCCGACGGAGGTACTCACGACTGACTTCGTTCACTTCCAGCAGCAGCGTCTGTCCGGCACTTTGGGCGGCAGCTGGAGGTCGACGAGCCGGGAAATGTTCACGAGAAATGGGCTCTGGCAAAAGTCACCCGGGAGAGGAACACATAGGCCAGGCGCGGCGGCTCACCCGCCCCTTCCCCTGAAGCCCGAGGAAAATCCATCGGGGTGGCCTCCGAGTACGGCCGCTGCGGCTCCTCCAGCCAGTGCGGCTGCCACCCAGCCAGTGCGGCTGCCACCCAGCCGGGTGGCGGCCGGGTCGGGGACGGGACCGTCGGCGGGGCGGGCTCGAAGACCGCGGGGCGGAACCGGGAATGCTCCGTGCCCGACCCCTCAGCAGCTCTGGAAGAAGAACTCGGCGTTCTTGCCGTCCGGCGAAAGGAACAGGTAACCGACCCCGGTGTCACCGAAGTTGACGTCGAAGGGCAGTTGGCAGGAGTCGAGCTGGGCGACCAGCTGCCAGCCCTCGCCCGGCAGGTCGTCGTTCTGTAGCCAGACCGGTACCACGTCGGGGCCGCCGAGCTGGTTCATCCGGATGCTGCCCGCGGCGTCCTTCTGGCGCTCTTCGAGCAGTTCCTCCAGCCGCTCCTCCCGGTCGTCCTCGTCCTCGTCCTCGACCGGCTCCATTTCCCGCTCGACGTGGGAGAAGTCGACCTCCTCGTCCACCCGGAGCAGGTGGACCCGGTCCAGGTCGGTCGGCCCGGTGGCCGCCGCCCGTGCCTCGAAGGACTCGGTGACCTGCCCGCCCGGCTGGACGACGGTGGCGTGTTCACCCGAGAACCCGATGGCGAACAGGTACACCATCCGGTCCCCGTTCCCACTACCGTCCGCCGCCGGCACCCGGAACTGCCCCATAAAGGGGGCGAGTTCGTTCTCATACGGGTCGACCGGCCACTGCGGCTCCTCCAGCCAGTGCGGCAGACCGCCCAGCCGGGTGCCGTCCGTGACGGCTGCCTCGGCGTCACTCGCCGGATGGTAGGACGTGAAGCGGTACCGCATATGGATCCCCCGTTGTCGACCGACCTGCTGTACTGCCGCACAAGTTATCGCCCGTCACCGAATCGTCAGCGCCCACGTCCCCAGTGATAGCGGGAGATCGACTCCGCCACGCGCCCAGTTTGCGCAAATCTCCGGAGGCGCGTGACGTCCTCGCCGAGAACGGACAGCAAGCCTCAGCAGGAGTGGCCCCGCCCCCGGCACAGGCAGCCTGACGGGCCACAACTCCAGGCACTGGTGGACACCACGTCCGGCCCCCGGCGGTCAGACCCTTGCGTGTGGAAAATGACGGGGTTTCATGCGCCCTGGGTGCCGAAGAGGTACTCGTTGCCGATGTCGATCAGGAACGGGCCGCCGTAGGACGGGTAGCGCTCCAGGAAAACTGCCGCTGAACCGGCACGGTCAGCGCGAGCAGCATTTCCACGTTGGTGGCCTCCCTCCCGTTCGGAAAGCACGACCGCACGCGTGTGACCGGCGTGGTCGATGGCGAACCGGATGATGCGGGAGCAAGGCCAGCTGCTGGCCTACGTCGCGGCGTTGTCGAGCAGCCACAAGGTGGCCTCGTCGAGCTGACGCAGCCAGCGGTTCCGCTCGCCCGTCAGCTGTTCGCGCATGATGGGCGTCCAGTCGGGATCGTCGATCGGCGGTAGCTCGAACCTCTGCAGCAGTCAGCAGGCGGAGATGAGGCGCAGCATGTTCGCGCCGAAGGTGTTGCGGGCGATGTGGACCTCGCCCAACCGTTTCTTGCGAGCCTCCATGCGCGGGGCTCCACGAACAAGCGGGAACGGCGCTGGTCGATCCGATGGCGATGCAAGTCGGCGAGCTCGCCTCAGCGCAGGCCCGTGTAGAAGCCGAGCAGGCACATGGTGCGCCACCCGGGCCGGGAGTTCACCGAAGGTGCTCTGCGTCTGGTTGAGGTACACCACTGGTGCTTGACCGCGATCTGCGGCAGGTCGATGCCCCAGGTTGTCCAGGTTGCTAACCCTCGACTCCGCCAACCTCCGTTAGGACAACCCCACCTTAACTGGATTGCGAACGCGGGCCAGCACCGGTGCCGCGGCGCTCCCCTCATGGGCTGGCCGCGGCGGCGGGAGCTGCAGTGAGGTGCACAGCAGTCAGGCCGCGTCTGTCCGTAGCAACGGTTTGCCTGGGATGGTCGAATTCCCAGTGACGTGCGTTCTCCGTCTCAGGCCCCGAAGAAGTGCCCGAGAAATCGTCGAGTGCCGCACACAACTCGGCTTCTTCTAGCTCCAGTTCGGAACGGATCGCCCGGCTGACCGTATCGGGCACACTCACCAAGGCATTCTCCAGAATCGGCCAGCGCCTGATGAAGCCGCAGACAGACGTACTCGTACCACAGGCTGTGGGCGCCACGGAGAAGATCGGCACTGGCAGCAACGTCTGTCAGTGCCACAAGGTGCATACGCGGGTAGTAGTCCGCACGCTGTTCCCGGCAGTCGTGGACACTGACAGGGACGGTGGCGAGGCCAGAGATCCGACTGAGAGCGTCGACGATCGGGACCGCAGGGCGCGAGTCGCCAAGACTCGTCACAGTCTTGGATACGACGCCGTCTGGGCCCTGGTAGGTCGCCAGGATCTGAGTCTTCCCACAGTTGGCGTGCTGAGACCTCCCAGTCATCGGGCCAGCCGATGATGTGGCCGCCGACGGCGCCAGCCGCAGTGAGGATGTCCTCACGCCGGCGCTCCGGGGACGACGTCGCAAGCTTCATCCGCGACAGCCGCCGCACGCCGAGCAGGCACTTGCCGCATCCGTCGTAGGGGCGTTCGATCATGTTCAGGTCCGTACCGCGCAAGACTTCTCCGTTTCGAACACGCAAGGTACGGAGATTTGGCGGCCACACCCAGGACGATCTTGCTCAACCCAGGAAGCTCAGTCGAACCTGACGGTTGACATTGTCTTTATTGGTGTCCACGAGGCACACCGACTGCCAAGTCCCCAATTGCAGCTGCCCGTTGATGACCGGAAGGGTGGCGTGAGGCGGGACGATGGCGGGGAGGACGTGGTCGCGGCCGTGGCCGGGGGTGCCGTGGCGGTGCTGCCAGCGGTCGTCGGCGGGTAGCAGGGTGCGCAGGGCGGCGAGGAGGTCGTCGTCGCTGCCGGCGCCCGTCTCGATGATCGCGACGCCGGCGGTGGCGTGCGGGACGAAGACGTTGAGGAGACCGTCCCGGCCGGCGGCCGCCTCGCGGAGGAACGCCTCGCAGTCGGGGGTGAGGTCGACAACCCTCTCGCGGGAGCCGGAGGTGATGTTCAGGACTCGGGTGGTGAACGCATCGGACATGCCCCCATCCTCGCGCACCCCCGTCCCCACGCAGCGGAAGGCCCGACGCAAGCACCATCGACCGGAGAACCGACGACCAGCAAGCGGCGAGCCGGCGGCCGGCAACCGCCTCGTGATACGTGACGTCCAGTGCGCGAGGCGCCATTGACCATGTGCGGGCCATCTGGCTACGTTCTGCGGCATGTTGCGTTCAGCCGTGCTCACTTCGCGCGGTCACATCGACCTGCTGCGGGTGGCCTCCGCCGTGTGTCGCCACGACTGCTGACGCCTCCGCTTTCCTTTCCTTTCTTCTCCTCGCGGCTCACCCGCGCCCCTGAGCCACGCCTGCCCGCACACGTACACCCGCTTGCGGCGTGGCGGCGCTGAGGCATTCCCTCCTCCCCTCGGCCACCTCGCCACCGGCCGCCCTCCTCCCATGGAGCTCCCATGAGCATCAGCCATGCCCCACCCGGCTCGCCCGAGGCCCATGGAAACGGACTCGGACTCTCGCGCGAACTCGCTCTCGAACTCCTGTTCCCCAGCTCCGCCCGCAGCACCCGCGTCCCGCGCCGGCTGCGGCGACGCGCCTCCGGGCCCGTACTGCTGCTCGCGCTGAGGCAACTCCTCAGCGCCACCGGCCTGTTGACTGCGGACGTCCTCACTTCTACGGGGGGATCGCACAGGTCGCGGGGGTGGCAAGTCGGTCGCTGTGGCGCAGGGTTCCTCCGCCAACCACCAGTTGGTCGCCTCGCTCGAGAAGGCTGGGTTGAGCCTGAGCGACGTGAAGGTCAAGTACCTCCAGCCGGCCGACGCGCTGGCCGCGTTCGCCTCCGGCAAGGTCGACGCGTGGGCGGTGTTGGGATCCGTACACCTCGCAGGACCTCAAGGCGAAGCAGGGACGCGTCCTGGCTACCGGCGACGGTGTCACCAACGGCCTCACCTTCCAGGTGGCGGCGCCGAGCGCGCTGCGGGACAAGAAGAAGCCCGCCGCCATCGAGGACTATCTGGAACGGCTGCGGCGCGCCTACGCGTGGGTGTACTCCTATGAGGAGGAGTGGGCGAAGGTCTGGGCGAAGGACACCGGTCTGCCCGAGGACGTGCACGCCTTCACCGAGCTGAAACTCATCCCGCGCAAGGTCGGCTTCGCTGCCTTCACGGATCCTCGGTTCAGCGGCGGCCTCCCGCCGTCGACCACCTCGCCCCGCCCCTCGGAAGTCCTTCGGGAAGATCCGTGACTTCTCCGGAGTTAGTAGAAGCGTGAACAATATGCGTGAGGTCGAGGTCGTCGTCATAGGCGCCGGTCAGGCAGGGCTGGCCGGCGCCTATCACCTGCGCCGCACCGGATTCGAACCGGAGCGCGACTTCGTGGTGCTGGACCACTCCCCCGGCCCGGGCGGCGCATGGCAGTTCCGCTGGCCGTCGCTGACGTACGGCAAGGTGCACGGGATGCATGCGCTACCGGGCATGGAGCTCACCGGCGCCGATCCGGCTCGCCCTTCCTCCGAGGTCCTCAGGGAGTACTTCGACACGTACGAGCGCACCTTCGACTTGCGGGTACGGCGTCCGGTTGATGTGCGCGTGGTACGTGAGGGCGAGGGCGGGCGGCTACTCGTGGAGACCTCGGAGGGTACGTGGTCGACGCGGGCGTTGATCAACGCGACGGGCACCTGGGACCGGCCGTTCTGGCCGCGCTACCCCGGCCAAGAGACCTTCCGGGGGCGGCAGTTGCACACCGCGCAGTACCCGGGGCCGGAGAAGTTCGCGGGGCTGCGGGTGATCGTGGTGGGCGGTGGCGCGTCCGGGACCCAGCATCTGCTGGAGATTGCCCCGTACGCCGCCGCGACGACGTGGGTGACCAGGCGGCCGCCGGTGTTCCGTGAGGGGCCCTTCACCGAGGACGTGGGCCGTGCGGCAGTCGCCCTCGTGGAGGAGCGGGTGCGGCAGGGGCTGCCGCCGAAGAGCGTCGTGTCGGTGACGGGGCTGCCGCTCAACGACGCGATCCGGCAGGGCATCGCGGACGGCGTCCTGGACCGGTTGCCGATGTTCGACCGGATCACGCCCGACGGCGTGGAGTGGGACGACGGGCGCCGCGTGGACGCCGACG
This sequence comes from Streptomyces capitiformicae, assembly GCF_002214185.1. Classification (NCBI taxonomy): domain Bacteria; kingdom Bacillati; phylum Actinomycetota; class Actinomycetes; order Kitasatosporales; family Streptomycetaceae; genus Streptomyces; species Streptomyces capitiformicae. The sequence goes on from NZ_CP022161.1 coordinate 8,777,615, forward strand.
TCATCCTGTGGGCGACCGGATTCCGTGCCGTCATCGACCATCTGGCCCCGCTGCGGCTGCGCGAGCCCGGCGGCGGCATCCGCGTCGAGGGCACCCGCGCGGTCGCCGACCCCCGGATCCACCTGGTCGGCTACGGCCCGTCGGCGAGCACCATCGGAGCCAACCGCGCCGGGCGCGCGGCGGTACGGGACATCAGACGACTACTGGCGGGCGAGCGGGTCACCGCCGCCTGAGTTCCCCACGGTCCAGGTTCGACCACACCTGAGTTCCGCACGGCCCTGCGGCCCGGCTGCCGCCCCGTATCCCCGTACGGTCCCGGCTCGACTGCCACCCGACGCCCCGCACGGTCCAGGTCCGACCGACGCCTGACGCCCCGCACGGCCCTGCGGCCCGGCTGCCGCCCCGTATCCCCGTACGGTCCCGGCTCGACTGCCACCCGACGCCCCGCACGGTCCAGGTTCGGCCGGCGCCTGATGCCCGGTCCCCCACCAAGGTTCCCGGCCGTCAGGCGGAGGTCTACGCACGTGGCGTGGCGGAGCTCGCACCGGTCGTTGCCGACGGCTTCCTCCGGTTCTCGTTGAACTCGGCGACATTGCGCAGGTGTTCCTCGTAGTTCGCCGTGAAGCGAGTGTCGCCCGGCTTGACGGTGACGAAGTACAGCCAGTCGCCCGGGGTCGGATTGACGGCGGCGCGCATCGCGTCCTCGCCCGGGTTGGCGATCGGTGTGGGTGGCAGGCCCATGCGCTGGTACGAGTTGTAGGGGCTGTTGATCTTCGTGTCGGCGACGGTGGTGTCCAGGGTGGAGCGGTTCAGCGCGTAGTTGAGGGTGGAGTCCATCTGCAACGGCATGCCGCGCTCCAGCCGGTTGACGACGACGCGTGCCACCTTGCCCATGTCCGCCTTGGTGGCGGCCTCGGCCTGGATGATGCTCGCGACGATGACCGCCTGGTAGACGTTCATCGCGTTGCGCTGGGCCCCGGCCGTGACCTGACCGCCGTTGAACCTCTTGGCCGCGGTCTCGACCATGGTCGTCAGCACGGACTCCGGCGCCACCTTCTCCGCCAAGGTGTACGTCGCCGGGAAGAGGTAGCCCTCCGGGTTGCCCTCGGCGTCCGCCGGGAGGGACAGCCGGGCCTTGGCCAGGGATTTCTTGGTGGATCCGGCGGGCAGGGCGAGGGCCTTGTCCACGGCTTTGTAGACCTGGGCGGAGCGCCAGCCCTCCGGGATCACCAGTGTCGTGCGGTTTTCGCCCTCGTCGTCACCGCTCCCCAGGGTCAGCAGCAGCGGCACGGCCACGGCGGTGGCCGCCACGACAGCTCCGGTCGCGATGAGGACGGCCCGGCCCCGGCGTGTCAGTCGAATCGTGTTCCGTGGCGGAGTGTTCATCTGCATGCGGGCACGGTAACCCGCATATCACCTCAAACCCGGCATATTTTCATCTTGTCGACTCCATCGGCCGCAATGCCGGAGCCATGTTCGACTCCATCGGTTCCATCGGCTCCATCGGCTCCAGCTGCGCGTCCCGCCGTACCAGCGCCGCGTACGTGCCGTCCCGTTCCAGTAGTTCCTCGTGCGTGCCGCGTTCGACCGCACGCCCTGAGTCGAGGACCACGATCTGGTCGGCGCTGCGGACGGTGGACAGCCGGTGGGCGATGGTGAGGGTGGTGCGGTTGGCGGAGAGCGCGTCGATGGCCTCCTGCACGGCGTGCTCGGTACGGGTGTCCAGGGCGCTGGTCGCCTCGTCGAGGATGAGGACGGGCGGGTCGCGCAGGATGGTGCGAGCGATGGCGAGGCGCTGTTTCTCGCCGCCGGAGAATCGGTGGCCGCGCTCGCCGACGACCGTGTCGTAGCCGTCGGGCAGGGACGCGATGTGATCGTGGATCTGGGCCGCCCGCGCCGCCGCGTACAGCTCCTCGTCGGTGGCGTCCGGCTTCGCGAAGCGCAGGTTGTCGGCGACCGTGGCATGGAAGAGGTACGTCTCCTGGGAGACCACGCCGACCGCGCGGGACAGGGTGTCGAAGTCCAGATCGCGTACGTCGACCCCGTCGAGCGTGACCCGGCCGCCCGTGACGTCGTACAGCCTCGGCACCAGGCAGCCGAGCGTGGACTTGCCGGCGCCGGTGGGGCCAACGACGGCGAGGCTGCCGCCGGCCGGGACGGTGAGATCGATGCCGTCGAGGATCGGGGCGCCCCGGCCGCCCTGGCCGTCACCGCCGTCGTAGCGGAACTCGACGTTCTCGAAGCGGACTTCGCCCTTGACCTGGCCCAGACGGACCGGGTGCTCGGGTTCGGTGATGTCGATGGGCAGGTCGAGGTACTCGAAGATGCGCTGGAAGAGCGCGAGCGAGGCCTGGACCTGGACGCCGGTGGACAGCAGGCTCACGGTCGGCCGGAACAGGTTCTGCTGGAGCGAGACGAAGGCGACGAGCGTGCCGACCGAGACGGACGGGCCGCCGAACCGGAACGCGAGGCCGGCGGTCCAGTAGATGACGGCGGGCATGGCGGCCATGACGATCGTGATGATGGCCATGCGCCAGCGCCCCGCCATGTTCGCCCTGACCTCCAGGTCGACAAGCCCCTCCGACTCGTCGGCGAAGGACTTGGTGAGCGAGTCGGCGCGGCCCATCGTGCGGCCGAGCAGGATGCCGCCGACGGAGAGCGACTCGGTCACCGTCGCGGCCATCTCGGCCATCTGCTTCTGACGCCGGGTGGTGATCTTCTTGCGTTCGTCGCCGACCCGGCGGCTTATCCACACGAACAGCGGCAGCAGGAGCAGCGTGACCACGGTGAGCCGCCAGTCCAACGCGACCATGGCGACGACGGTGGCGACCACGCTGGTGAAATTGGAGACCAGGGAGGTGGCCGTGGAGGTGACGGTCGCCTGCATGCCGCCGATGTCGTTGGCGATGCGCGACTGGACCTCGCCGGTGCGGGTCCGGGTGAAGAAGGCGAGCGACATGCGCTGCAGCCGGCCGTAGACGGCGGTGCGCAGGTCGTGCATGACGCGCTGGCCGACGGTCGTGGAGATCAGGGTCTGCAGTACGCCGAAGATGCTGGTGAGCACTGCGCTGAGGATCATGCCGAGCGCGAGCAGGCTCAGCAGCCCGGTGCGGCCCTCGGGGATCGCGGTGTCGAGGATCTCCTTCAGCAGGAAAGGGGTGGCCACCGAAGCCAGTGACGCGGCGCCGACCAGCAGGCCGACGATCGCAAGGCGGCCGCGGTAGGGGCGGAAGAGCTTCAGGATGCGGCGCACCTGCCGGGGTTGTTCCTTCGAGTCGCCGGGCGGTGCCCAGGTGGATTCGTTGTCGGGATGCATGAGCTCCTACGGGAAGTGAGATGGAGCGGACTGACGGAGACTAACTCATTGTTACCTATGCTCACAATGAACATCATCCTGATATTGTTCCCGCATGACCGCCCCCGACGCCGACGGCTTGCTCGCCGAGCAGTTGTTGCAACTGACCCGCCGTGTGCACCGGATCCAAAAACGCCACCTTCTGCAGTGCGGACTGGACATCACCCCTGCCCAGTCCCGACTGTTGCGCACCCTCGCGCACTACGACGCGCCCCCGCGCATGGCCGATCTCGCCGAGCGCCTGGAGGTGGTACCGCGCGCCGTGACGACCCTGGTCGACGGGTTGGAGGGGAGCGGGCGGGTGCGCCGGGTGCCCGATCCCACCAATCGACGGGTCATCCGGATCGAGGTCACGGACGAGGGCCGCAAGGCTCTGCAGGAACTGCACCACGCTCGACGGTCCGCGGCGGAGGAGATCCTGGCGCCGCTGTCGGACGGGCAGCGGGAGGTGCTCGGGCGGCTGCTCGACACGTTGATCGACGGGGCGCCGGGGGCCGAGCAGCGCTGTTGAACACACGGAACAGCTGTTGAGCATGCGGAACGTACGACAGGGCCCGGCGCACACGTAGTGCGCCGGGCCCTGTCGCGTCAATCAGGGAGCGGTCAACCGACCTCGGAAGCGGGCTCCTTGGCATCAGCCGTCGGCTGGGCGGGGACCCCGGCCTTGACGGTGCCGACGGACGCGTCGTCGGCCGTGCCCTCGGGAGCCTTGGCCTCGCCCGTCTCGGGAGGCTTGGGCGCCCCCTCCTCGGGCTCGTCCTCTTCCTCCACGAACTGGATCTCCCCGTCCAGCATCTTCTTCGCCCGGTCCGCGTCCAGCGCACCCTCCCACTTGGACACCGCGAAGACGGCGACGCAGTTGCCGAGCAGGTTGGTGGCGACGCGCATCGAGTCCATGATGCGGTCGACGCCGAGGAGCAGGGCGACGGCGCCGGCGGGGATGGCCCCGAGCGCGGAGGCGGTCGCCGACAGGGCGAGGAAGGCCGAGCCGGGGATGCCGGCCATACCCTTGCTGGTCAGCATCAGCACCAGGATCACCGTGACCTGCTGGCTGAGGCTGAGGTCCACACCCACGGCCTGCGCGATGAAGAGCGTGCCGATGGAGAGGTAGATGGACGCGCCGTCGAGGTTGAAGGAGTACCCGGTGGGCAGCACCAGACCCACGGCGTCGTCACGGGCCCCGGCCTGGCGCAGCTTCTGCATCATGCGGGGCATGACACTCTCGCTGGAGGCGGTGCCCAGCGCGAGCAGCATCTCCTCACGGGTGTAGCGGACGAACTTCCAGAGGTTGAGCCCGGTCATCAGCTTCAGCGCGATGCCGAGCAGCACCAGGAAGGCGGCGGCGACGGCGTAGCAGAGGATGATGAGCTTGGCGTAGGTCTCCATCACACCGAGGCCGTACTGGCCCACCAGGTGCACCATCGCGCCGAACACGGCGAGCGGGGCCAGCTTCATGACGAAGCCGACGATCGCGAAGATGACCTCCTGGGCCTGCTCGATGGCGGGCAGGATCTTGGGCACCTTGGTGTGGCCGAGGTGGAGCAGCGCGGCGCCGGTGAGACAGGCGAGCACGAGCACCTGGAGCAGGGAGTTCTCGGCGAACGCGCCGATCGCGCTCTGCGGCAGCGCGTTCAGGATGAACTCGCTGGTCGACGGCAGCGAGCCACCGGCCGTCTTCGCCTCGACGGCCGAGGTGTCGAGCTTCGACGGGTCGACGTTCATGCCCGCGCCGGGGCTGAAGACGTTGGCGGCGATCAGACCGATGAGCAGCGCGGCCGTGGAGGCGACCTCGAACCAGATCAGGGCCTTGAGCCCGATCCGCCCGAAGGCCTTCAGGTTGCCGGCCTTGGCGATGCCGACGACGACCACGCAGAACACCAGCGGCGAGATGACCGTCTTGATGAGACGGATGAAACCGTCGCCGAGCGGCTGGAAGGTCGTGGCCGTGTCGGGCCACACCTTTCCGACGACGATTCCGAGTACGAGCGCGATGGCTACCTGCGTGAACAGTGAGGTACGCAGCAAGCGTGCGACGCGTCGCGGCAGGGACGGTACGGACTGCGGCACGGGCACTCCTCCGAAGGGACTTTTCTGTCATGCGGAAAAGCAGTTCCGCGCGGATCACTATCGGGGAGTTGTCGCTCGCGGGGAAGACCGCGGTGTTTCAGGCATGTAAATCATCGGCCTGTCGTCACAGCTCACGCATGGTTCGTCAACAGCCCCGACTGTCCTCCGTCAGCACTCCCTGTACGGTCACCAGCGAACGGTCGTAGCAGCCGCCCGATCCGTACAGCCGGTAGCGCTCGCTCGTCGTCCCGACCGCGTGCCGCTGGTCACGGGGCACGAAGGCCGTGTACGTGGCGTCACCGGTGTACGTGTCGTCGAGCCGGGACCATGCGACGCGCCGACCGCCGTACGTCTCGGTGACCGTCGCCCGGTCGCCGAGCGTGAGCACGGTCCGCAGCCGGTCGCCCGCCCCGAGCGTCGTTTTTCCGTCCATCGTGTACGACCGCTGCGTGCGCGTCGTCCGGGCCGGTCCGCGCCCGTCGACGGTGACCGTCTCGCCGTCGACCCACGTCGCGTCGAGCGCGTCGGGGTTCTCGCCGTCCGACCAGGTGTGCGCGGAGGTGTTGGCGATGCTCCGGCGGACCGTGGTCGTCACCCTGCCGTGCGAGGTGTCGACGTATCCGGCGACCGCCAGCCGGTGACTCCCCTCGGTGTCGAGACGGTGCTCCGTACCGGGCGTGTAGGTGGAGGAGTTGGCGAGGTCACCCGCCTGGACCTTGGTGAGGGCGCCGGTGACGTGCTCACTCTTCTCGTCCTGCCAGACGAGGACGTTGACCGGGGTGCTCCACCCGACCTGCCCCTCGGGTACACCGACCACGGAGACCTCGATGCGGTGCGGGCGGCCGTCGTTGAGGAGGCCCGCGAAGGGGGTGAGGTCATAGCGGATGGGCTGGATGTCGAAGGCGCGAGGCCCCGGAACCACGTACCAGAGGAAGGGGTTCGACCAGCCGCCGGTCCACACGGTCGGGAACGGCGCGGCGATTCCGGCCAGTTGCCCGTCGACCTCTATCCGGACCTCGCGGTACGGCCCGTCGTCCGCCTTGCAGGAGTACGGCGCCGCCTCGGGCACCGTCAGATACCAGTACTCCTCGCAGCCGCCGCCGGACCCGGTGGCGTACACCTCGGCGATGACACGTTCGCTGTTGCGCGGGGTGGTGAGCGTGTTGCCGTCCTGGAGGGTGAGGACGCGGTCGGGGGTGTCCTTCGCCGTCTTGGCGTCGGGCCCGCCCGCGTAGAAGGTCAGGGTGACCTTGACGTCGAGGATGCCGGTGTACGTGTCGTCGACGACGTTGCCGATGAGCATCTCCACGGGCTGCGCGCGGCGCAGGGTGTCGCTGTAGCGCGTGACGTCCTTCTCCACGGACCACTCGATACCGTCGGGCGAGGGTTGCGGGGTGGACGTGCGGAACACCTCGACACCGCCGATGTGCAGATAGCCGAGGCGGTCGTACTGGCGGCCCTTCACCTTGCCGTCGAGGCGCAGGACGACCTTGCTCCAGCTCTTTCCGCAGTCACCCGGGGGCGCGTACGTGCCCTGGTACGCAGTGAAGTCCTTGAACTGTGCCTCCGCGACCGTCACTTGGCAGGACGTGGTGTTCTCGGGTCTGGTCACGGGTGGGGCGGCGGTGATCGGGTCGTGCCAGTCGGCGCCGAACTCGGCGGGAACGTCGGCGGATTGGGCGGGGAGGTCGGCGGATTGGGCGGGGGCGGCCCCGAGCAGCGCGCTCACCAGGAGAGTCCCCCCGGTGAGCATGGACATGATAATTCGACTTCTCATGGGCGGTGTTCTACGGGCAGTCGACCCGATCCGCAATGAGGCCTCAGGCCACTTCGGGGAGCGGACGCTCCCGGTGTCTCAGGCCATCAACTCCGCCTTGTCCCCCATCACGATCACCGGGTGCGCGGCCGGGTCGAGGGTGCTCAGCAGGTACTCCATGCCCGACTTGGAGAGGCTGACGCAGGCCGAGGTGCCACTGCCGTGGTCCATGTGCAGCCAGATGCCGCCTCCCTTGGACTGGCCCTCGGGGCGCGTCGGGTCGATCGGCGAGGTGCCCTTGACGCGGTTGTAGTCGATGGCGATGACGTAGTCGAAGTCGTGCCAGTGCGACTTGGCCCAATAGTGCGGCGCCTGGAAGGACGCCGACTGGCTGTACGGGAGCTTGGCGCCGGGGTCGGCGAGGACGCCACCCGCGTCGGTGAGCGTGAAGACGCCGACCGGGCTGCGCTTGTCGCCCTCCCGGTGGTCGGTGGTCCAGCCCTTCTTGCCGTTGTGCCCCTGCCAGGCACGGGTCTTCTTCCAGTGGGAACCGCTCTTCGAGTAGAGGACGATCGTGGCGTCGGCGTCGTCCTTGCCCTCGCCGTAGACGGCCACGACCTGGCGGGATTCGGCGGGGATCTGCTTCTGGAGACGGTCACCGACATCCGGGATACGGGTCGGGTCGACGGTTTTCGCTTCGGTCCGCTCGGCCTTACCGCCGGAACCCGCCTCGGCCCTGGCCTTGTCGCCCGTCTCGCCCGAACCGCCGCACGCTGCCAGGGACATCACCAGGGCGCCGCAGACGGCGGCCGCGACCAGGGGGCGCCGGGCGCCCCTCGCCTCGCTCGTGTCGCCGGTTCGTTCGTGCCTCGTACCGCCTATGCGCATCGGTCCATCGTCGCACCGTGTCCCGGGCGGGATCGCCCGTCACCCCCACCACCGGGCCTCGCGCGGGCCGGTCCAGGCCGAAACTTTGCCCCTCGACGGAAAACCGTTTGCCTCCGACCACGCTGTGACGCGAACCTTTCACAGCCGGTTGCCGGGCCCGCCCGCCTTCCCCTTCTTCCCCCCTCCTGAGACGAGCCACTGGGACGTCATGCGAATTCAAGACCTTCCGTATCAAGACCCAGGTGTGCCGGACGCGCGCTCGGGTCCCAGATTCCTGTGGTGGCTCGGCCGGAATCAGCTCGGCGGGCAGTTCAAGTCGCTGGCGTGGGGGCTGTTGCACTTCACGTCCGTGGCCGGGCTGCCCTTCTGTGTCGGCTTCGCCATCGAAGCGGTGGTCGACCGCTCCGGCACCCGGCTCGCCCTGGCGGGCGGGCTGCTGGCACTGTGCGGCTTCGCCGTCGCGCTGGGCGACACCTTCCTGCACCGGGCGGCGGTCACCAACTGGATCACCGCCGCCGCGCGTGTCCAGCAGGTGCTGGCCCGCAAGACGGCCCAGCTCGGCTCGGCGCTGACGCGCCGGGTAGCGGCCGGTGAGGTCGTCGCCGTGTCCACGGGCGACGTCGAGAAGATCGGCTGGTTCGTGGAGGCCGTCTCCCGCTTCACCGCGGCGGCGCTCACGGTGGTGCTGGTCTGTGTCGGGCTGGTCTTCTACCAGCCCGCGCTCGGCATCGTCGTCGCCGTCGGCGTGCCCGTTCTCGCACTCGCCGTGCTACCCCTGCTGCCCCGCGCCACCCGGCGCGCCGACGTCCAGCGCGAGAAGGCGGGCCGAGCCACCGAGCTGGCCTCGGACACCGTCGCGGGCCTGCGCGTCCTGCGCGGCATCGGCGGCGAGGACCTCTTCCTGGAACGCTACCGCCGTGCCTCTCAGGAGGTCCGCCACGCCGCCGTGCGCAGTGCCCGTATGTGGGCGCTGATCTCCGGCATCCAGGTGCTGCTGCCGGGGCTGCTGATGATCGCGGTCGTCTGGTACGGCGTGGGTCTGGCCCGCGACGGCCGGATCACGGTCGGAGAGCTGGTCACCGTGTACAGCGCGGTCATGCTGCTGACGTATCCGCTGCGGCACTTCGACGAGATCGCCATGGCCTACTCCTTCTCCCGTCCGTCCGCCAAGCGGGCGGCCCGGGTGCTGTCCCTGGAGCGGGCCACGGACACCGAGGGGTCACGCGAGGCCGTCACGCCTTCCGGGGACCTGTACGACCCGGCGACCGGGCTGCTCGCGCCCGCCGGGTGTCTCACCGCGGTGGTCTGCGGCGACCCCGACGCGGCCGGGCGGCTGGCGGAACGGCTCGGCGGCCATGCCCCCGAGAAGGGCACGTCGGCGCTCCTCGGTGGCGTACCGCTCGACGAACTGCCGCTCGACGCCGCCCGTACCGCCGTCCTCGTCCAGGACAAGGACCCGGTGCTGCTCTCCGGCACCCTGCGCGAACTCTTCGACGTGCCCGCCTCCGGCGAGGTCACCGCCGAGGAGGCGCTGGACGCCGCACAGTGCGGAGACGTGCTGGAGGCGCTGGCGCAGGGTTCGCTGCACGCGGAGGACCCGCTGGACGCGCGGATCACCGAGCGCGGCCGGTCCCTGTCCGGCGGCCAACGCCAGCGACTGGCCCTGGCCCGCTCCCTGATCACGGATCCCGAGGTCCTCGTCCTGGACGAGCCGACGTCCGCCGTCGACTCGCACACCGAGGCAAGGATCGCCCAAGGCATCCGATCGCTGCGGACGGGCCGCACGACGGTCGTCTTCACCTCCTCGCCACTCCTGCTGGACCTCGCCGAACGGGTCGTGCTGGTCCGTGACGGCGAGGTCGCGGCAGTCGGCGTACACCGCGAACTGGTCCACAAGGAGCCGCGGTACCGGGCCGTCGTCACCCGCGAGACCGACGAGGAAGCCGCAGTGGAGGCCGCCATGGACTCCGGGCCCAAGGGCCGGAAGGCCACCCTCAGCGACGTACTGGACGAACTGGAAGAGATCGAGGAGACCGCATGATCGGCGTGGCGCCACCGGCGTACGACCCGGCCGCCCCGACAACGGCCAACACCCTGCCCATCGGCGCCCCCGCGACCGTACGCGCCTACGTGGCCGAACTGTTCCGCCGGCACCGGCGGGCCTTCGTCCTGCTCATCGCGGTCAACACGGTCGCCGTCGTGGCCTCGATGGCGGGTCCCTACCTGCTGGGCGGACTCGTCGAGCGGGTCTCCGACGGCGCACGCGAACTCCATCTGGAACTCACGATCGCGGTGTTCCTCGCCGCCCTCATCGTCCAGGCCGTGTTCGTACGAGAGGTACGGCTGCGCGGTGCCATGCTCGGCGAGCGGATGCTGGCCGACCTGCGCGAGGACTTCCTCGTACGGTCGGTCGGCCTGCCGCCTGGTGTCCTGGAGCGGGCCGGTACCGGTGACCTGCTGTCCCGGATCACCACGGACATCGACCGCCTCGCCAACGCCATGCGCGAGGCCGTACCGCAGTTGTCCATCGGCGTGGTGTGGGTGGGGCTGCTGCTCGGTGGACTCGCCGTGACCGCGCCCCCGCTGGCGCTCGCCGTACTGCTGGCCCTGCCGCTGCTGGTGGCTGGCTGCCGCTGGTACTTCAAGCGGGCCCCCTCCGCCTACCGCTCGGAGGCCGCCGGGTATGCCGCCGTCGCGGCCGCGCTCGCCGAGACCGTGGACGCCGGACGCACCGTCGAGGCCCACCGCCTCGGCACCCGCCGCATCGAAATGTCGGACCAGCGCGTCCGGGAATGGACCGCCTGGGAGCGGTACACGATGTGGCTTCGGTCGGTGCTCTTCCCCGTCATCAACCTCACCCACATCATGGTCCTCGGCTCGGTCCTGATCATCGGCGGGGTGTTCGTCCTGCGGGGCTGGATCGGGCTCGGCCAGCTGACCACGGGCGCGCTCATCGCCCAGATGCTCGTCGACCCGGTGAACCTGATCCTGCGCTGGTACGACGAACTGCAGGTCGCCGAGGTGTCGCTGGCCCGTCTGGTCGGTGTACGGGACATCGAACCGGACGCGGGCGACCCCTCCGTGGCCCCCGACGGACGCCATGTCCACGCCGACCAGGTGCACTTCGGTTACCGCGAGGGCGTCGACGTCCTGCGCGAGGTGTCCCTGGAGGTGGCGCCCGGCACCCGGCTCGCCCTGGTCGGTCCGTCCGGCGCGGGCAAGTCGACCCTGGGCCGGCTTCTCGCCGGGATCTACGCGCCCCGGGACGGCCGGATCACCCTGGGCGGCGCGGAACTGTCCCGGATGCCCGCCGAGGACGTCCGCTCCCATGTGGCCCTCGTCAACCAGGAGCACCACGTGTTCGTCGGCTCCCTGCGCGACAACCTCCTCCTCGCGCGCACGGGTGCCGAGGACGCCGAGCTGTGGGCGGCACTGGGCGCGGTCGACGCCGACTCCTGGGCGCGGGCACTGGACGACGGTCTGGACACGGAGGTCGGCTCCGGCGGGCTGGCGCTCACCCCGGCACAGGCTCAGCAGATCGCGCTGGCCAGGCTGGTCCTCGCCGACCCGCACACGCTGGTCCTGGACGAGGCCACCTCGCTCCTCGACCCGCGCGCGGCCCGCCACCTGGAACGCTCCCTCGCCCGCGTCCTCGACGGCCGTACCGTCGTCGCCATCGCCCACCGGCTGCACACCGCCCATGACGCGGATGTCATCGCCGTCGTCGAGAACGGCCGCATCAGCGAACTGGGCAGCCACAACCAGCTGGTCGAGGCCGACGGCGCGTACGCCGCACTGTGGAGGTCCTGGCACGGCTGACCCGTACGGGGCCACTCTTTCGGTACGCGACCACCTCGGGGCCGGCCCGCACCTGGACACCTGCCGGTGCGGGGGCGACCCCGACACGGACGGCGGTCGGGGCGGCTCCGGCGTGGACGGCCGTCGGGGCGGCGACGACGTCGGCACGGGCGGCCGGCGGGCCGAGGTCGCCTCCCCCTCGTGGGGGCGGTGTCGGCAATGTGCTGCGGCGGCTCCCCTGCCGTTGCGCGGTGCCGAACGCGAGTGGAAGGCTGGTGGTGGGCAGAGATTCGGGGGACGCCCGTGAACCGCCCGGTTCGCGGGGTTCGGGCCGTTGCCCAGCGGCCCGCGCGCCCACTGTCGCCGAACAGCGGCACCGGGCCCGTCCCACCACTGGAGGTACCCGTGGAGAGAGCCGGCGGATGGGGAGACGACGTCTACCAGCCTGACGAATCCGAGGTCCAGGACGACGCGGGGCTGCTGGACGCCGAGGACACCCTGGTCGCCGACGGTGTGGCCGACCCTCTCGACCGGGGCTGGTCGCCGCCGGAGCGGCCATGGGCGGTGGAGCACACCGGTGTGACCGCCGCGGAGCGTCTGCGGGGCGAGAGCCTGGAACAGCGGCTCGCCGAGGAGCTGCCGGACGTGGAGTCGCTCGACGGGGACGGCATCGGTGACTCCCAGGACACCGACGGGGAGCCCTTGGACAACGAGGTGGGAGCCCTCCGCTCCGGTCGCCTGGTCGCCCCCGACGAGGGAGCGCACGAGGACGAGGAGAGCGGGCTGATCGCCACCGACGTGGGTATCGACGGCGCCGCCGCGTCCGCCGAAGAGGCTGCCATGCACATCGTGGACGAGGACTCGCTGTCGGGCTGAGCCTCCCCCGAGCATCGGGCCGCCGCCCCTGCCGGACCTGGTCCGGCACGTCAGACGAAGGCGCGGCGTGCGACGAAGGCGGGGCGTCCGACGAAGGCGCGACGTCAGATGAAGTTGAGCGCGGCCGCGCCGCCCACTCCGCCGAGCACCATGAACACAGGCATGAGGACCCTCAGCTCGACCCAGCTGCCGGCCCGGAACCGCATCGCCTTCGGCGGGCCCACCGGATACCAGCGCTTGTTGCCCACCGGTATCGGCCACAGGATCGGGCAGCCGGACACCGTCAGCGAGTCCCCGATGTCGTGCACCAGCGCGCCGAGGAGGATCGGCAGCCCGAGCCACAGGTACTCCTGGCCCGGCTCGCTGAACAGCCAGTCCGCCCCGTTGCCCGGCTTGTCCAGCATCCCCGCGATGATCCAGGCACTGGTCGCGGCCAGCAGCCACACCAGCACGTCGGCGCTCGAACCGCGGGTCGCCCGCCACAGCAGCCCCTCGATCGCCAGCACCATGTGCACGAACAGGATGGCCAGCACCGCCCAGCGGCCCCCCGCGATCGCGATGACGGAGGCGCCACCGCCGAGCATCACCGCCCACAGCCAGGTGTGCGTCAGCGTGCGGTGCCCGCCGGAGCGACGCGGGTCGCCCTGCTTCTTCGTCGCCTTGTAGACGGCGTAGGAGAGCTTGTCGACGATCTCGCACACCCAGCGGGAGAGCGGGCCGAAGGACCGGGAGATCGTGGCCGCCTTGTGATCCAGGTCCGGGGCGAGCGCGGCGCCCGCGCAGATCAACGCACCGGCCAGGAGGACCGGCCAGGGCATCGTGTGCCCGGCCGCGGCGGCCGCCGCTCCTACGCCGAGCCAGGCCGCGGCCCCGGACAGTGAGTGTGCTGGTCCCATCATGGCCGTGCCCCGCCCCATTCCCTTTGTGCCGCTGTCCAGTTGCCCTGTGCCGCTGTCCAGTTGTGTGAGTGCGCTGACGCTTCGTCGGCGCCACAGCGTAGCGTTCGCGATCTTCGGTCCGACATCCGATTCCCCCATCGGGTTCGCGGGCAGGCAAGATGGGGGTGTGACCCTCATCGATCAGCTGCCGCGGACCGCCGACCCCGACGCCCTCTACGAATCCTTCGAGTCGTGGGCCCAGGAACGCGGTCTCACCCTCTATCCGCACCAGGAGGAGGCGCTCATCGAGGTGGTCTCCGGCGCGAACGTGATTGTGTCGACGCCCACCGGCTCGGGCAAGAGCATGATCGCGGCGGGCGCTCACTTCGCCGCCCTCGCCCGGGACGAGGTCACGTTCTACACGGCTCCGATCAAGGCGCTGGTCTCGGAGAAGTTCTTCGAGCTGTGCAAGATCTTCGGCACCGAGAACGTCGGCATGCTCACCGGTGACGCGTCCGTGAACGCCGACGCTCCGGTCATCTGCTGCACCGCCGAGGTGCTGGCGTCCATCGCGTTGCGCGACGGCAAGGACGCCGACGTCGGCCAGGTCGTCATGGACGAGTTCCACTTCTACGCGGAGGCAGACCGCGGCTGGGCCTGGCAGATCCCGATCCTGGAGCTTCCGCAGGCCCAGTTCATCCTGATGTCGGCGACGCTCGGCGACGTCTCGATGTTCGAGAAGGACCTCACCCGGCGCACCGGCCGCCCCACCGCCGTCGTCCGCTCGGCGACCCGTCCGGTGCCCCTCTCCTACGAGTACGTACTGACCCCCTTGACGGAGACGCTCACCGAACTGCTCGCCACCAAGCAGGCGCCTGTCTACATCGTGCACTTCACCCAGGCGCAGGCCGTGGAGCGAGCTCAGGCGCTGATGAGCATCAACATGTGCACGCGGGAGGAGAAGGACCAGATCGCCGAGCTGATCGGCAACTTCCGCTTCACCACCAAGTTCGGCCGCAATCTCTCGCGTTACGTGCGGCACGGCATCGGTGTGCATCACGCCGGCATGCTGCCCAAGTACCGGCGTCTGGTGGAGAAGCTGGCCCAGGCCGGTCTGCTGAAGGTCATCTGTGGCACGGACACCCTTGGCGTCGGCGTCAACGTGCCCATTCGCACCGTGCTGTTCACCGCCCTCACCAAGTACGACGGCAACCGGGTGCGGACCCTGCGGGCCCGAGAGTTCCACCAGATCGCGGGCCGTGCCGGGCGGGCGGGATTCGACACGGCGGGCTTCGTGGTCGCGCAGGCTCCCGAGCACGTCATCGAGAACGAGAAGGCGCTGGCCAAGGCGGGCGACGATCCGAAGAAGCGCCGCAAGGTGGTCCGCAAGAAGGCCCCCGAGGGGTTCGTCGGCTGGACGGAGAACACCTTCGAGAAGCTCATCGCCTCGGATCCGGAGCCGCTCACCTCCCGCTTCCGGGTCACCCACACGATGCTGTTGTCGGTGATCGCCCGGCCCGGCAACGCCTTCGAGGCGATGCGGCGGCTGCTGGAGGACAACCACGAGCCGCGCAAGCAGCAACTGCGTCACATCCGCCGCGCGATCGCCATCTACCGCTCGCTTCTCGACGGCGGCATCGTCGAGAAGCTCGACCAGCCGGACGGCGAGGGCCGCATCGTCCGTCTGACGGTCGATCTCCAGCAGGACTTCGCGCTCAACCAGCCGCTGTCCACGTTCGCGCTGGCCGCGTTCGAACTGCTGGACCCGGAGTCGCCGTCGTACGCCCTGGACATGGTGTCCGTCGTCGAATCGACACTGGACGACCCGCGCCAGATCCTCGCCGCCCAGCAGAACAAGGCGCGCGGTGAGGCCGTGGCGGCGATGAAGGCGGACGGTGTCGAGTACGAGGAGCGCATGGAGCGGCTCCAGGACATCAGCTACCCCAAGCCGCTGGAAGAGCTGCTCTTCCACGCGTACAACACGTACCGCAAGAGCCACCCCTGGGTCGGTGACCATCCGCTGTCCCCGAAGTCCGTGATCCGGGACATGTACGAACGGGCCCTCTCCTTCACGGAGTTGGTGTCCTTCTACGAACTGGCCCGCACCGAGGGCATCGTGCTGCGCTACCTCGCGAGCGCCTACAAGGCCCTCGACCACAACATCCCCGACGATCTCAAGTCCGAGGACCTTCAGGACCTCATCGAGTGGCTCGGGGAGATGGTCCGCCAGGTCGACTCCAGCCTTCTCGACGAGTGGGAGCAGCTCGCCAACCCCGAGGAGATGACGGCCGAGGAGGCCCAGGAGAAGGCCGACGAGGTCAAGCCGGTCACCTCCAACGCCCGTGCCTTCCGTGTCCTGGTCCGCAACGCCATGTTCCGCCGCGTCGAGCTCGCCGCCCTCGACCAGGTGGACGAGCTGGGCGAGATGGACGCCGAGTCGGGCTGGAACGCCGAGCGGTGGGGTGAGGCGATGGACAAGTACTGGGACGAGTACGACGAGCTGGGCACCGGTCCTGACGCCCGCGGCCCCCGGCTGCTGATGATCGAGGAGGAGCCGCGGAACGGGCTGTGGCGCGTCCGTCAGACCTTCGCGGATCCGAACGGCGATCATGATTGGGGCATCAGCGCGGAGATCGACCTCGTGGCCTCCGACGCCGAGGGACGCGCCGTCGTCAAGGTCACCGACGTCGGCCAGCTGTGAGTACTGGAGAGGCCAGCACATGACGACCAACCCCGCCGAGCGGCTCGTCGACCTGCTCGACCTGGAGCAGATCGAGGTCAACATCTTCCGCGGTCGCAGCCCGCAGGAGTCCTTGCAGCGGGTCTTCGGCGGCCAGGTGGCCGGCCAGGCCCTGGTCGCCGCCGGGCGCACCACGGAGGGCGACCGGCCGGTGCATTCGCTGCACGCGTACTTTCTGCGCCCGGGCCGCCCGGGCGTGCCGATCGTGTACCAGGTCGAGCGGGTCCGCGACGGGCGGTCCTTCACCACGCGCCGGGTCACCGCCGTGCAGCAGGGCCGCACGATCTTCAATCTGACCGCCTCCTTTCACAGGCCTGAAGAGGGGAGCTTCGAGCACCAGCTGCCGCCGGCGCGCAAGGTGCCGGACCCCGAGTCGCTGCCGACAGTGACGCAGGAGATCACCGAGCATCTGGGTGCGCTCCCCGAACAGTTGGAGCGCATGGCCCGGCGGCAGCCCTTCGACATCCGGTACGTCGATCGGCTGCGGTGGACGCCCGAGGAGGTCGAGAACGCCGAGCCGCGCAGCGCGGTGTGGATGCGGGCCGTGGGTTCCCTGGGCGACGACCCGCTCGTGCACACCTGCGCGCTGACGTATGCCAGTGACATGACCCTCCTGGACGCCGTCCGCATCCCGGTGGAGCCCCTGTGGGGACCCCGTGGCTTCGATATGGCGTCGCTGGACCACGCCATGTGGTTCCACCGGCCGTTCCGCGCGGACGAGTGGTTCCTGTACGACCAGGAGTCACCGATCGCGGTGGGCGGGCGAGGTCTGGCCCGTGGCCGCATCTACGACTTGGAGGGCCGTCTGCTGGTGTCGGTCGTCCAGGAAGGACTGTTCCGCAAGCTCGGCGCCTGACCGACGGCCGCGTAGCAAGGCCAGTCACACGGCACCGACGGCCGCACCGTGTCCGGTCGACAGGTCAGGGGTGTCTGCGCCTGAGCCAGCCGAGCAAGCCGTGTCGCTTCTCGGTGCCTGTGGTCGGCGTCGGCTGTTGTTTCGCAGAACGCCTCATGTCCGGAGGCAGCTGCGGCGCCGCCCCCGGCCGGAGGGGCCTCGGTGCGAGTCGGTGCGCTCGGGCCGCGGCGAGAGCCTGCCTGAGGTCGGCGCGCAGCCATTCGATCTCATCGGAGTCGTCCGCCGTCATGATCCTCGCGGTGAGCTGCGCGGCGGGCGAGTCGGGCGGGCCGGAGTCGGGCCGTGTGACCCGGTGACGGTTCAAGTAGGCCCGCTCGTAAGGGTCCTGGACGATCTCCGCCACCTGGACCAGGTCGAGGAGCGATGCCGGGGCGGCGGCCCTCGTCCAGGGGTCGTCGGCCTGCCGCAGCAGGAATCCGAGATGACGCCCTCGCCAGTTCTTGGGGCGCAGGTCGAGGCCGGCGTCCAGCCGAGCCCTCAGTTCCTCGGGAATGCGGCCTTTCAGCCACGGGACGTTGTTCTCGTCGGCCGCGAACTGCCGGAGTTCCTCGGCCAGGTACAGCCAGACCACGGCGCGATAGCGGTTCACATAAAACTTGACCGGCGTAACCAATCCCAGGCGTGCGAGGCGCACGAACCGTGCGGAGGTCACGTCCAGGATCTCGGCGGCTGCTGTGGAGCCCACGGTCTCGACCCGCTCCCGCAGCGCCTCCGGGAAGCCCTTCTCGGCACGGAGCCGGTCGATCTCCGTACGGGCGACGCGGCGATCCCCGCCTCCGTCATCGACGACTGTTCGTACGCACCCGAGCTGTACGGCAAGGTCGAACTCACCCCGTTTCAGGCCCAGTTCCCGCGCGGCGCGGCTCTGGGCGAAGGGGCGGCCGGTCGCCCCGGCCGGTGCCGGGACGACGGTCGGCTTGATCGACGTGGTGTGCGTGGTGGGTTGCGTGATGGTGTTGCCTGACATGGTGGTTCTCCCCCGTACGATGCTGCGTCGGCGCTGGTTCGCGCTCGCCTCGGGAAAAACCGTAGCCCGTTTGCCGGAAGTCGTGGCGGGCCTGTGGATAACTCTGCTCGCAACGACAAATCCGCAGGTCAGCGGTCCATCGCCGCCGAGTGTTCGGGGTGTCGGGCGTCCACGCCGAGGTGTTCCCCGACACGGTTGACCATCAGGGTCATCTCGTAGGCGATCTGGCCGATGTCCGCCTCCGCGGCGCTGAGCACACACAGACAGCTGCCCGGGCCGGCCGCGGTGACGAAGAGCACCGCGTCGTCGAACTCGATCATCGTCTGCCGTACATCACCGGCGCCGAAGTGGCGTCCTGAGCCCTTGGCGAGGCTGTGCAGACCGGATGAGACCGCGGCGAGGTGTTCGGCGTCCTCGCGCCTGAGGCCGGTGCTGACCGCCGTCACCAGTCCGTCGTTGGACAGCACCAGTGCGTGCCGTATGGGTTCCACGCGCTCGGTCAGGTCGTCCAACAGCCAGCCAAGTCCCGTGTTCTGTGCCATGGTTCGTACTCCCCGTTGTGTCGTTCCCCCTGGCAAGGCGGATCCGACGGTTCAGCCTTCCCCACTGCTGCCGTAGGAGCAAGCAGGATGGGGACATGGCAAAGAAGATGACCGACAAGGAATGGCGGGACTTCGTCTCATACGGGACCCGCACCGGCAAGTTGGCGACCGCCCGCGCTGATGGACGGCCCCACGTCACACCGATCTGGTTCCTGCTGGACGGTGACAACGTGGTCTTCAACACCGGCAAGAGCAGTGTGAAGGGGCGGAATCTGGCCAGGGACGGCCGGGTCGCGCTCTGTGTCGACGCCGATATTCCGCCGTACGACTTCGTGATGCTGGAGGGGCGGGCCGAACTCTCCGAGGATCTCGACGAGGTGCGGCGCTGGGCCACGCGCATCGCCGCTCGATACATGGGTGAGGAGCGGGCCGAGGAGTTCGGGGACCGCAACGGCGTTCCGGGTGAACTTCTCGTCCGGGTGCGGATAGACAAGGTACTGGCCTACTCCGGCGTGTCGGACTGACTTCAGCCCACGGAGTCGAGCAGCCGGGCGGTGTGCATCCGCCCGGCGTACTCGACGAGGCGTATCAGCACTTCCTTCCCGGAGTCGCGGTCGCGGGCGTCGCAGAGCACCACGGGAGTACCGTCGTCGAGGTCCAGTGCCCGGGACACGTCGTGGGCGCCGTACGAGCGGGCTCCCGCGAAGCAGTTGACGGCGACCACGAACGGGATGTGCCGGTGCTCGAAGTAGTCCACCGCCGGGAAGCAGTCCTGCAGTCGCCTGGTGTCCGCGAGTACGACGGCGCCCAGCGCCCCTTGTGCCAACTCGTCCCACAGGAACCAGAACCGGTCCTGTCCCGGTGTGCCGAACAGGTAGAGCGAGAGGCCGGACCGGATGGTGATACGGCCGAAGTCCATGGCCACGGTGGTGGTGACCTTCTGGTCCACCCCGTCGGTGTCGTCCACCGACGCGCCCGCCTCGCTCAGGAGTTCCTCGGTGCGCAGCGGCCTGATCTCGCTGACCGCGCCCACCAGGGTGGTCTTTCCCACGCCGAATCCGCCGGCTACAAGGATCTTCAATGCCAGGGCGCCCGTGTCTCCGTCGGTCGCGTCGGTTTGCTCGGAGGCCATCGATCAGTTCTCCCGGGAGTTTCGGCAACGATCGGCGTCAGTGGAGCTGTGCGGAGTCAGCATCATGGCAACTACCGCTTCCGCAGGGGGCGTTGGACCGCAATTTCCTGGCATCGACCGTCTCGTGCCCGTTCGGTGCCCGGTTGGAGGCGCAAGTCCGTACGGGACAGGTCCATGTCGTGGTTCATCTACAGTGCCCTGAGCCCTTCGATCACCTCGCGCAGGATCCGCTCGTCCGGCAGTTGCGCGGGCGGCACGGGGCGGCTGACGGTGACACAGCCCAGTTCCAGGAGGTCGCCGAGGAGTACCCGGACCACGCCGACGGGGAGGTCCGTGTCGGCGGCGAGTTCGGCGACCGACTGGGTTTCGGTACGGCAGAGTTCGATCAGTGCCCGGTGTTCCGGGCCGAGCGAGGTGTCGTCGAGGACGTCGGGGGCGCCGATGTCTGGGGACACCAGGGCGATCAGGTCGAAGCGGACCCCGCTCGGACCGGGCCTGGTGCGCCCGCCCGTCATCGCGTAGGGGCGGACGAGCGGCCCGGCCTCGTTGTCGTACCACTGGCTGTCCGGCGGCCGATGCGGAGCGCCCGCGCTGTCCTCGGTCATGAGCACGATCCGTTCCCGGCTCATCCGGCCACGGGCGGGCGCGCGCCCTCGCGGGGCGGCGTGTAGAGGTGCTCGCCGACGCGTTTCACGAGCCGTGCCATCTCGTACGCCACCAAGCCGATGTCGGCGGTGACGGCGGTGAGGACCGCGAGGCAGGAGCCGTCACCGGCGGCCGCCACGAACAGGAATCCGTCGTCCATCTCCACCATCGTCTGGCGGACGCCGCCGGCGCCGAAGTGGCGGCCCGCGCCCTTGGCCAGGCTGTGGAATCCGGACGCGACCGCGGCGAGGTGCTCGGCGTCCTCGCGTGCGAGGTCGCTGGAGGCGCCGACCGCAAGTCCGTCGTTGGACAGCACCACTGCGTGTCGTACTTCGTGCACACGCATCACCAAGTCGTCCAGCAGCCAGTCGAGTTCACCGGACCGTCCGGTGGCCCTGGTGCTCCGGTCCTGGATCATGCGGGATCTCCTTCGCTGCTGTCGCTGCCCGTGGCGGGGCCCTGGGTGCCACCTCGGCCGGGTGCTCTGCCGCCGCCGCGCGCCCAGCCGTCGCGGTAGGCCGCCATACGGTCACGTACGAGTTCGGGGGTGCGTTCGCCGCCCGTCCGGGGACTGGTCGTCGGCTCTCCCTCCGCAGTGCCCTGTTCGCGCAGCTGAGGAGCGAGATGCGCCTGTCGTACGCGGCGCGGCAGTTCGTCGGCGCTCTCCTGGTCCTGTGGAGGGTGGTGAGGTCGCAGGGCGGTGACGCCGGGCGGTTGTTCGGACGGGCCGTCCGCGGTGGTCTCGGCGACGGAGGCCACGGGGGCCATCAGCGCGGGCCGGTCGGCGGACTGCTCGACGGGTTCGTGTTCAGGGACGGCGGACACGCGCGCGTACTCGCGTTCCTCGGGCTGCCGCTGCGCTTCGGCGACGGCTCGGGGGGAACGTTCCGTCATGCCGCTGTGCAGAAGGGCGGTGGGCAGGAGCACCACCGCGGTGGTACCGCCGTAGGGCGAGGTCCGCAGGTGGACCTTGACGCCGTGGCGGGAGGCGAGTCGGCTCACCACGAACAGGCCGAGCCGATCGCTGTCGAACAGGTCAAGGGCCTCGGACTGCTCGATCCTGCGGTTGGCCTCGGCGAGGGTCTCCTTGCCCATGCCGAGTCCCCGGTCCTCGACCTCGATGGCGTACCCGTTGCCCACTGGTTCCCCGGTGACCCGCACGCGCGTGTGGGGCGGTGAGAACTGGGCGGCGTTCTCGACGAGTTCGGCCAGAAGGTGGGTGAGGTCGGCGACGGCCCCACCGACGATCTGTGCCTCCGGGAGTTGTCGTACCTCCACGCGCGCGTAGTCCTCGATCTCGGAGACGGCCGCGCGGACCACGTTCGTCAGGGAGACCGGCATACGCCAGGCACGGCCGGGTGCGGCTCCGGAGAGGATGATCAGGCTCTCCGCGTGGCGACGCATACGGGTGGTGAGGTGGTCGAGCCGGAAGAGGTCGCTGAGCTCGTTGGGGTCCTCGGACCTGCGTTCCATGCTGTCCAGCAGGCTCAGTTGGCGGTGGACGAGGACCTGGCTGCGGCGGGCGAGGTTGACGAAGACCCCGGAGATTCCGCTGGCCAGCTCGGCGCGCTCGACCGCCGCGCGGAGGGCGGCCCGGTGCACGGTGCCCAGGGCCTCGGCGACCTGACCGGTCTCGTCCTCGGCGGGTGGTCCCGGCGGGGCCTCGGTGTTGACGTCGATCTCCTCTCCGGCCCGCAGTTTCCGCATGGCGTGCGGGAGTTTGCGGCGGGCGATCTCCAGGGCGTCGTTGCGCAGGCTCACCAGTTCGACGACCAGGCCGCGTCCGATGCGTACGGAGATGACGAGCGAGGCGGCGACGGCGGCGAGACCGAGGAGCACCGCGGCTCCGGCCGGGGTGAGCAGGGCACGGGTGAACGGGTCGGCCCGGTCGGCGACATCGCGTCCGGCGTCGGCCTCGATGGCCCTCATGGCGTCCTGCACGCGCGCGTGTGCCGTCTGCCAGGTCGCGTCGGGCGCGGCGTGGAGCGCCCTGCTGCCGGGGTGACTCGCGAGCACCTTGTCCTCGACGGCTCGCAGATCGACGTAAGCGCTTGTCCCGGCGAGTGCACGCCAGGCGGTGCTCTCGGCTCCGCGCAGATCGGCGACGGCGGCTTCGGTCAGGGTGCGGCGGGTGTCGACGGCGCCGGTGAACAGGCGCAGCCGCTCGCCGTCGAGGGTGCCTGCGAGACGGGCAGCGGCCAAGAGCGCGTGCTCCTGGGCCAGGGCCTCGGCCGCGCGGGAGAATTCGAGCAGCACGCGCGCGTCGGAGCCCGCATCGGCGTCCTGGACGCCGGTGAGCGCGCCGCCCACGCCGAAGGCCCTGGAGATGGTCGTGGTGTAGCGCTCGTACGCCTCGCCCCATCCGGTGCGGCGGTCGAGCACCGAGGTTCGCAGTGTGCGCAGTTGTTCGGCTCCGGCGACGAAGCTCGCAAGGCGCGCGGCCACATGTGCGGGCAGGTCGGTGCCGTCGGCGACGGTGTGCCGGTCGCCCAGGCGCAGTGCGGCGACGGTCCGGTCGGTGCGCTGCGAGAGCCGGTTCAGCTCGCTCTCCCGCTCGGTGGAGGGCCTGGTGGCGTATCGCATCGCGGCCACGCGTTCGGCTTGGAGCGCGGCGACGGCGTCGGCGACCGGGGCGCGTACCGAGGCGTCCACGCGTTGCAGTTGACGGAGCCGGGCGACGTCCTGCGCGGTGGTGACGGTGGCGTGGGCCCAGAGGGCGAGCAGGGAGACGACGGGCACCATCAGCAGGCAGATGATCCTGGCTCGGACGGTGCGGGGGCGTATGTGCCATCGTCGCGCGCGCGTGGGTGGGCCGGTTTTCGGAACGGTGCCGGTCTCGTCGGGCTCGACGCGCTCGTCGGCCGGGGGTCCCGCGTGGGCGCGGCGGCCACGTACCGCGGGCTGCTGCGGCGCTTCGGCGCCGGCTGTCGGGGTCCTGCGGGGTGTACGCATGGCCTCCTCGATCGGAGTGGTTCGGGCGGGCCTTCGACGGCCGCCACGCGTGCGTGGGCGTGGCTAGTGGGCGACGGCGTTGTCGACCGGTCGCTGGGCCGACGCGGATGCCTCGCGTTCCCCGGTCGTCGGCGACAGCGCGACGAACGCCGAGGTGAGGAAGAGGTAGGACCCGAGGCCGACGGCGAGGGGGAAGATGAACTGCATCGCCGTGGCCCCGGGCAGGGCCTCGCCGGACGGGGCGACCTCCACTCGCACCGCCCACATCGCGGTGTAGTGCATGCTGCTCACCGCTCCGCCCATGACGAGGGAGGCGACGGTGACCGCGATGGGCGACTTGATGTTGAGCGCCGCCCACAGGGCCGCGGTCGCCGCGGCCACGGCGATCACGACCGAGAGCGCGACGAGGGCCGGGTCGTACGTCACGTCGCCGTGCAGTCGCACCGCGGCCATGCCCAGGTAGTGCATGCTCGCGACGCCGAGGCCGGTGGTGAGCCCGCCGAGGAGGAGCGCCCGGCCGCGGTCCCGGCTGTGGCCGACGGCGAAGACTCCGCCGCAGACGACGGCCATGGCGACGAGGAGGCTCAGGATGGTGAGCGGCACGTCGTAGCGGATCTCGGTGCCGCTGACTCCGAAGCCGAGCATCGCCACGAAGTGCATGGTCCAGATGCCGGTGCCGATCGCGGAGGCCGCGGTGACGAGCCAGTTGCGGCGGGTCCTGCCGGTGGCGTCGAGCGCACGGACGGTACAGCGGAGTCCGAGGGCGGCGCCCATGCAGGCCATGGCGTACGACAGTACGGGGGTCAGCCAGCCGAAGGTGGCGTGGTCCAGGTGTCCCATGGCTCCGGGACGCTAGTGGGGTCACAGGCGCACGACGGGGGCGCATTTCGAAAGGTGGTGGAATGTGGCGCATATGTGCGCTGGAACGATCGCCTCACGCTCGAACGTGTGCACCGCAGGCTCCCCCGTGCCGGTGAGGGATCATGCGGAGCATGAGCGACGACCACACACACGTCCAGGAGTTCTTCACCGCGCGGGCCGCCGACTGGGATGCCCGGTTCCCCGACGACGGGCCCGTGTACGCGACCGCGGTGGCCGAGCTCGGCCTGCGCGCGGGTGACCGTGTGCTCGACGCGGGGTGCGGCACGGGGAGGGCCCTGCCGCCCCTGCGCACCGCCGTGGGACCCTCCGGCGTGGTGCTGGGGGCCGATCTGACACCGGCCATGCTCGAGGCCGCCGTACGGGCCGGGCGGGACCGCGACGGGCAGTTGCTGCTCGCCGACGTGGCCCGGCTGCCGTTGTGTACGGAGTCGCTGGACGCGGTGTTCGCGGCGGGTCTCATCGCACATCTGCCAACTCCCGCCGAGAATCTGCGGGAGTTGGCACGGGTGGTCCGGCCGGGCGGCATCCTGGCGCTCTTCCACCCGATCGGCCGGGCGGCGCTCGCGGCGCGCCACGGGCGGCAGATCACCCCGGACGACCTGCGTGCGGAGGCGAACCTCGGTCCCCTGCTCGCCGGTTCGGGCTGGCGTATGACGTCGTACGTCGACGAGGACACCCGTTTCCTCGTGCTGGCCGAGCGCGTCGGCTGAGCCCCGGACCATCGCCGAGCCGGCGCCGGGCACGGTCTTGAACCTGTCGTTCGAAGCGCTTCACGACGCCGACCCTCTTCTGTCGTCGCAGCTCCATCTCTACGTTGAGTAGGAACATGTGAACGATCTGTGATATCGACTCGGGGGGAAGGTAGCCAACATGCTCGGCAGGCTCCGCAAGTCCTTCGGCAGATTCCGCACCTCGATGCGCGCGGAGACGACCGCGCGGGAAGCGAAGCGCACGCACAACCTGTTCGAGGCGGCCGCCGTCTACATCTCGGCGTACGCCGAGGACGATCAGGACCAGATCGACGAAGCCGTGACCTGGGTGTCGCCCGAGGCACTGTCGTTCGGGGTGAGCGAGCTGGCGTGCCGGGCGGTCATCGCGCTGGCGCGCGAGCGCGACGAGTCGCCGCAGACGGTGGCGCGGTCACTTCTGGGGCTGCCCGCAGCCTGAACGAGTGAGGTCGCCGGTCGATTCGCCCCTGTCCACCCGGATAACTGCAGCTCCGCATGGGATTCCGGCCCGTGACAAGCGCCCGCCGGGCGCATTAGGGTGCGCCGACGGGCGAGCGAGAGCGAGGGGAGACCGGGATGGCCGGGACGGACGACGACGCCGTCACCGCGGGGGACGACGACGCGCTGTATGTCCTGACGGCGGTACTGCTCACGCCCGCGAACTTCCCGAGCGTACTGGGCGACGACTATCCGGAGGCCTGCGCGGCGCTCGACCTCGCGCCGCTCGCCGACGGATACGGAATCGTCCTGGGCCAGGACGGCGACGGTGCCCGGTGGACGGTGGCGGTCGACGACGTGTCACTGGTCGCCGTGGCCATCGCGTCGTGGGACTGCGGCATGGAGTACGACCTCTCGCCCGACGAGGACTCGGTCGTGGCCGCGCTTCCCGGCTGGCCGCTCGCGGTCGCCGTCGCGGCTCCTGGCGTGCCCGCTCCGCACGATCCCGATCCGGAGGTCTCGGACCGGCCGCCGCTGAGCCCGCCGGACACCGATACCTGGGGCCCCGCCCAGCGGCGTCTGGGAGCGGATGAGATCGCGCTGCAGTGGAGCATGTGGCGGGAACAGATCGACGACGCCGCGTTCGCCGGAGGGGGCGGTGCGGGAGAGGCCGGGACCGGAGAAGCGGCCGAGGCCGTGGAGGCGGCAGACAGCGGGGACGACCAGGGCACCGTTCGCACGGGCATCCGCCGGGTTCTCGCGGAGGCACGCGCGTACGTGGAGTCGCCGCCGCCCCTGGGACGGGTCCGCTCGTCGTTCGCACCGGGCGACGCCCGCACGCTCCGTGCCGACGGCCCCGGCTGGTCGATGGTGGCCAGGACCGACGACATCGCGTTCATCCTTCTCGACGAGGAGCCCGGAGAAGTGCTCCCGGTGGGCCGGGGCGAGGAACTGCCGCGCCTCCTGGAGTCCCTCGACAAGATCGCGGTACGCCCCAACTGAGCCCAGGCGCATCACTGAGCGCTGCACCGCAACGGCCTGGTGTCACCGGCGCGCACCAGCGGGCCGGTGACACATCTCAGCGACCGAGCTCCTTACGGCTGACCCTGCGGAGCCTGCGCCGCTGCGAGGGGTCCAGCATGAGGTACGCGGCCGTGGGGATCCCCAGGACTATCAGGAGATTGGCCCAGAAGGGGAAGGGCAGCAGGATCAGCAGGACGATCCCGATTGCCACACCCCCTGCGACGATCTTCGTGCTTTTCGACATCTCCGTCGCCTCCTTTGCGGCCATCGCCGCTCTCTGTCCTGAAAACGGGTTCGAGCTCCCCGCGGTTCCGGACCACGCCCCTGACGTAACCCTGAGTACGACCCCGGCGCAACCCTGAGATGCCCTTGCCTGCCCGCCGGAGAGTGACCCAAGTCACCTCCCGTCATTCCTGCCGGACGTTTGAAGTGATGTAACCTCGGCGATCCTGTCTGCGGTAGTCAAATTTGAGGAGTCCGGTATCTCTGTGCCCATACATCTCGCGGCAACCCCTTCCGAAGCAGCGATCATCCCCTCTGAAGTCTCCGAGCTGACCCGCTGCCAGGCCGTTTTCATGGCCGAGGAGCCGGCCCGCACCGGCCGTGTCGTCTTCTGGCGGCCGGACGGCACGACACCGCCCCTGGTGGCGCCCGGCTCCGCCGAGGAGACGGCGGTCGTCCTGCCGGGAACCGAGGGTGTCGAACTGGTGAGGGTGCCCGCCGTGTCCCTCCCCGTGCACGCCGCTCTGCCCGTGCTCACACGCGCGCGTGCCGCCACGGGAACCCACCGGTCGACCGCGTTCTGGGGCGCGGCCGCCGTATTGGCGCTCCAACTCGCCGCGCGGGGGCTGCTGTTGCCCGGAGTGACCGCGAGCGGCCATGACGCCTGGCGGGTCGGCCCGCTGCGGGCCGAGGACCTGGAACGGGTCCGTGCGCTGGCGGCAGCGATGCCGCCCGAGGCGCACGCGGTGCCCCTGGACCACAGTGTGCCGCTGCGTCTGCCGGATCCGGAGCGACTGGTGCGCGGGTTCCTCGACGCGGTCGCCGACTCGCTGCCCCGCTCCCCCGCCGCGGCTCTCGTGGTGGGCGGCCCGGCCTTCGCGGTGCCCGAACCACAGCACGTGCCCGAACAGCGCGCCTGGGCCGCCGATGTCGCCGCCGGGCACGACGCGGGGGTCCGCCTCTCGCTGCGCCTGGAGATCCCCGGGCTCGCGTCGGCAACGTCGGACGAGACACGGTTGCCGTTCCGTGCCGTCCTGCAGGTGCACAGTGTGAGCGACCCGGCGCTGGTCGCGGACGCCTCCGCCGTGTGGGCCGGCGCCGAGGCCTTCGGCTCGCGCGCGCAGATGGACGCCCTGGTCGCGCTGCGCCGCGCGGCCCGTGCCTGGACCCCGCTCACCCCGCTGCTCTCGGCCGCCGTGCCGGACACCGTGGAACTCGCCGACGAGGAGATCACCGAACTGCTCCGCGAGGGCACCCGCATGCTCGCGGGCGCCGGTGTCGACGTGCACTGGCCCAAGGAACTGGCGCGCAAGCTGACCGCCCGCGCGGTTATCGGCCCGCCGGACGACGAGCGGGGCCCGGACAAGGCCGCGTCGGACACTCCGTCGTTCCTGTCCGCCGACGCGCTGCTCGCCTTCGACTGGTGGTTCGCGCTGGGCGAGCAGCGGCTCACCCGTCAGGAGCTGGACCTGCTCGCGGAGGCGAACCGCCCGATGGTGCGGCTGCGCGACCAGTGGGTCCTGGTGGACCCGGAGGAGATCCGCCGCGCCCGTACGCAGCAGGACCACAAGGTGTCGCCCGTCGAAGCGCTCAGTGCCGCTCTGACGGGCTCCACTGAGGTCGACGGGCAGATGGTCGACGTACGGCCCACGGGGTGGCTGGCGACGCTGCGGGAGCGGCTGTCGGACCCCGAGGGGCAGGAGCCGGTCGGGCAGCCGTCCGGGCTCGCCGCGACGCTGCGGGACTACCAGCTGCGCGGCCTCAACTGGCTGGCCCGGATGACCTCCCTGGGGCTGGGCGGCTGCCTGGCCGACGACATGGGTCTGGGCAAGACGGTCACCCTGATCGCCCTGCATCTGCATCGGCAGTCCGACGTCTCGTCCGCCGGCCCCACCCTCGTGGTCTGTCCGGCCTCGCTGATGGGCAACTGGCAGCGCGAGATCGAGAAGTTCGCGCCCGGCATCGCGGTGCGTCGCTTCCACGGGTCCCGGCGCGGCCTGGAGGGGCTCGCCGACGGGGAGTTCGTCCTCACCACGTACGGCACGATGCGGCTCGATGCCCCACGGCTCGCCGATGTGCCGTGGGGCATGGTCGTCGCGGACGAGGCCCAGCACGTGAAGAACCCCTACTCGGCAACGGCGAAGGAACTGCGCACGATCGGGGCACGCGCGCGTGTGGCGCTCACCGGCACTCCGGTGGAGAACAACCTGTCCGAGCTGTGGGCGATCCTCGACTGGACCACTCCGGGCCTGCTCGGCCGACTCGGCACATTCCGCACCCGGTACGCGCAGGCCGTCGAGGGCAGTCGGGATCCCGCGGCGGCGGAGCGGCTCGCCCGTCTCGTCCGGCCGTTCCTGTTGCGCCGCCGCAAGGTGGATCCGGGCATCGCGCCGGAACTCCCGCCGAAGACCGAGACCGACCGAGCCGTGTCGCTCACCAGGGAACAGGTCGGCCTGTACGAGGCGTTGGTCCGCGAGACGACGGCGGAGATCGCCGCGGCCGACGGCATGGAGCGGCGCGGACTGATCGTGAAGCTGCTGACCGGGCTCAAACAGATCTGCAACCACCCGGCGCAGTTCCTCAAGGAGGACCGCCCCCGGATCCCCGGTAGATCGGGGAAGTTGGAGCTGCTGGACGAACTGCTGGACACCATCCTCTCCGAGGGGGCGAGTGTTCTGGTGTTCACGCAGTACGTTCGGATGGCGCGGCTCCTGGAACGGCATCTCGCGGCGCGTGGTGTGCCGACCCGGTTCCTGCACGGCGGGACCCCGATCCCCGAGCGCGAGGCGATGGTCGAACGCTTCCAGGAAGGCGAAGTGCCCGTCTTCCTGCTGTCGTTGAAGGCCGCCGGCACCGGCCTGAACCTGACGCGGGCCGAGCATGTCGTGCACTACGACCGCTGGTGGAATCCGGCCGTCGAGTCGCAGGCCACCGACCGGGCGTACCGCATCGGACAGACACGGCCGGTTCAGGTGCACCGGCTGATCACGGAGGGGACGATCGAGGACCGCATCGCGGACATGCTGGCGCGCAAGCGGGAGTTGGCCGAGGCCGTGCTCGGCTCCGGCGACGCGGCGCTCACCGAGCTGTCCGACGCCGAACTGGCCGATCTGGTGGAGTTGCGAGGGGGCGCACGATGACGGAACACCACGAGCACGACGAGGAACGCACATTCGCGGCACTGGCGCCCGTGCGCGGGCGGGGTTTCGCGCAGACGTGGTGGGGCCAGGCCTGGTTGAAGGCCCTGGAGGACGCCGCGCTGGACTCGGAGCAGGTGAAGGCGGGACGCCGGCTCGCGCGCGCGGGAGCCGTGGGCGGCGTGTCCGTGCGCCCCGGTCGGGTGACGGCGGTCGTCCAGGACCGCGACGGCACCGCCCATCGCGCCGACGTCCTGCTCCAGGAACTGTCCGAGGACCACTGGGACCGCTTCCTGGACATGGCCGTCGAACGTGCCGGTCACATCGCCGCCCTGCTCGACCGGGAAATGCCACCGCATCTGGTCGAGGACGCCGCGACGGCCGGAGTCGAGCTCCTGCCCGGGCTCGGCGATCTGGAGGCCGAGTGCGACTGCGGCGCCTGGGACCACTGCGGGCACACAGCGGCGCTCTGCTACCAGGTGGCGAGGCTGCTGGACCAGGATCCGTTCCTCCTGCTGCTGATGCGGGGGCGCGGCGAGCGCAAGCTCCTGGACGAGCTCCAGGTGCGCAGCATCGCCCCCGCGGCGGCAGAGCAGGGGGCGCCGGATGCCGTCCAGGACGGTTTGGACGCCGCCGAGGCGTACATGGCAGGCGACATCCTTCCGCCGCTCCCGGATCCGCCCCAGTTGCCCGCGGAGCCCGGTCTGCCGCCTTCCTTGGACACGGAGGTCCCGCCCGCGCCCGGAGTGGACCCGGTCGCGCTCGGCTTCCTGGCGGCGCGGACCGCCCGGGAGGCCCACCGAATGCTGGCCGAGGCCCTGAGTCCCGGTCACGAACAACAGGCCCTGGACGACGAGCTGACGCTCCACCAGGACGCGGTGCGCCTGGCCGCCGGTGATCCGGAACCAGGCGTCGCGGTACGGCTGGCCCGCGGGTCCGAGCGTGACCGAGAGGGACTGGCGCTCGCCGTCCGCGCCTGGCGGTACGGCGGTGTGGCGGGACTCGCCGTGCTCGACGAGGAGTGGCACGTACCGGCGGAGTCGCTCGCACGCGCGCGTGCCGCCCTGCATGCCGCCTGGGACGAGGACGAGCGGCCTCGGCTGCGCTCCACGTACAACCGCTGGACCGTGGTCGACGGCACGGCCCAGCTGCGGCTGGGCCGCGACGGCCGCTGGTGGCCCTATCGCAGGGAACGGGGCCGCTGGGCGCCGGCCGGCCCCGCGGCCCAGGATCCGGCGACGGCTCTGGCATCGGTCGGCGCCGACGCCTGAGTGCCGGTCAGGGCGAACCGCATGCCGTGCACGGGCGTGATCCATAGTTGCTCTCGCCCGGTGACCCCTCGTCCCCGATGGCCACCAGTACGACTGCCGCGACGGCGCCAGGGCGATGATCACGGCGAGCAGGATGAACAGGACGTTCCGGCGCCCGCCGGTAGCTGAGTCTCGGGGGGCGTGTGCATCCCCCGCCGGGGTCACCGCCGACGGTGTGCAGTCCGGCGGCCGAGGGGGCTGGGACGGTATCAGCTGCATGCCGTACGAGTAGAGGCCCCTACCGCATCGGCGGAAGGGGCCTCCCACGCGCGCGTGTCAGCCGCGTGCGCCCAGCAGGTGGTCCATCGCCAGCTGGTCGAGCTGCTCGAAGGCCATGCCGCGCGCGGCGGCGGCCTCGGCGTCGAAGTCCTCGAAGGCCGTACGGTCCGCGAGCAGCGCCTTCAGGCCGTCGGCGGCCGTCGGCTGGGCCAGCTGGTCCAGACGCGCGGCGCGCAGGGCCTCTTGGACCTCGGGGTCGGCGCGGAAGGCGGTAGCGCGCTCCTTCAGGATGAGGTAGTTGCGCATGCAGCCCGCGGCGGACGCCCACACACCGTCGAGGTCCTCGGTGCGCGGCGGCTTGAAGTCGAAGTGTTTCGGGCCCGCGTAGCCGGCGCTCTCCAGCAGGTCCACCAGCCAGAAGGCCGAGCGCAGGTCGCCCGCGCCGAAGCGGAGGTCCTGGTCGTACTTGATGCCGGACTGGCCGTTGAGGTCGATGTGGAAGAGCTTGCCCGCCCAGAGGGCCTGGGCGATGCCGTGCGGGAAGTTCAGTCCGGCCATCTGCTCATGGCCGACCTCCGGGTTGACGCCGTACAGCTCCGGGCGCTCCAGGCGCTCGATGAAGGCGAGGGCGTGGCCGACAGTGGGCAGCAGGATGTCGCCACGCGGCTCGTTCGGCTTGGGCTCGATGGCGAACTTCAGGTCGTAGCCCTGTGAGGTCACGTACTCGCCGAGGAGGTCGAAGGCCTCCTTCATCCGGTCGAGCGCGACGCGCACGTCCTTGGCGGCGCCGGACTCGGCGCCCTCGCGGCCACCCCAGGCGACGTAGATCTTGGCGCCGAGCTCGACCGCCAGGTCGATGTTGCGGATCGTCTTGCGCAGTGCGTAGCGGCGTACGTCGCGGTCGTTGGCGGTGAACGCGCCGTCCTTGAAGACGGGGTGCGTGAACAGGTTGGTGGTGGCCATCGGGACCGTCATGCCGGTCGAATCGAGGGCCTCGCGGAAGCGCTTGATGTGCGCCTCGCGCTCGCTGTCCGAGGACCCGAAGGGGATCAGGTCGTCATCGTGGAAGGTCACTCCGTAGGCGCCCAGTTCCGCCAGACGCTGCACCGTCTCGACCGGGTCGAGGGCGCGCCGGGTGGCGTCGCCGAACGGGTCCCTTCCCTGCCAGCCGACGGTCCACAGGCCGAAGGTGAACCTGTCCTCGGGGGTGGGCTGGTAGTTCATGCCGCGGCTCCTTGCGCTCCGACTATTTCGTCATGGCGATTTACAAATTAGTATGCGGACGCGTCTCTGGGAAGACAAGATGTCGCAGGACGGAGGCGTCAGCCGCGCCAGCGGCAGTCATGAGCCGCGTGAGAGGGAGAGCCCGATGTCAGCAGCCGAGGGTCCGCTCGTCGTCGGTGTGGACTCGTCCACACAGTCCACCAAGGCCCTGGTCGTCGACGTGTCGACCGGACGGGTGGTGGCGAGTGGGCAGGCGCCGCACACCGTGTCCTCCGGGGCGGGCCGTGAGAGTGATCCGCGCCAGTGGTGGGACGCGTTGTGCGAGGCGCTGAGCCAGTGCGGGAATGCGGCACGCGAGGCCGCGGCGGTGTCGATCGGCGGCCAGCAGCACGGCCTCGTCGCCCTCGACGCCCAGGGCGAGCCGGTCCGCCCGGCCCTGCTGTGGAACGACGTGCGCTCGGCGCCGCAGGCGAGCCGCCTGGTCGAGGAGCTGGGCGGCGCCAAGGCCTGGGCCGAGCGTGCCGGAAGCGTGCCAGGGCCGTCGTTCACCGTGACGAAGTGGGCCTGGCTGGCCGAGAACGAGCCCGAGGCGGTCCGGGCCACCGCCGCCGTACGACTCCCGCACGACTACCTGACCGAGCGCCTGACGGGCCAGGGCACGACCGACCGCGGAGACGCCTCCGGAACCGGCTGGTGGGCGTCGGCGACCGAGGCGTACGACGAGGAGGTCCTCGCTCACGTGGGGCTTGACCCGACGTTGCTGCCCCGCGTCGTCCGGCCGGGCGAGGTGGCCGGGACCGTGCGGGACGCCCACGACCTGCCGTTCTCCAAGGGCACCCTGGTCGCTCCCGGTACCGGTGACAACGCGGCCGCCGCGCTGGGGCTCGGGCTGCGGCCCGGCACCCCGGTGCTGAGCCTCGGCACCTCCGGCACGGTGTACGCCGTCTCCAAGCATCGCCCCGCCGACCCGACCGGCACGGTGGCGGGCTTCGCCGACGCGCACGGGGACTGGCTTCCGCTGGCCTGCACCCTGAACTGCACCCAGGCCGTCGACCGCGTCGCCGCCCTGCTGGGCCTGGACCGCGAGGCCGTGGAGCCCGGCACGGGCGTCACCCTGCTCCCCTACCTGGACGGCGAACGCACCCCGAACCTGCCGAACGCCTCGGGCCTGCTGCACGGGCTGCGACACGACACGACCGGCGGTCAACTGCTCCAGGCCGCGTACGACGGCGCTGTCCACTCCCTGCTCGGCGCCCTCGACCTGGTGCTGGACGCGGACGCGGACACCTCCGCGCCGCTGCTGCTCATCGGCGGTGGCGCGCGGGGCACGGCCTGGCAGCAGACCGTACGGCGGCTGTCAGGGCGCGCCGTGCAGGTCCCCGAGGCCAAGGAACTGGTTGCGCTGGGCGCCGCCGCACAGGCCGCGGGGCTGCTCACCGGCGAGGACCCGGCCGCGGTCGCCCGCCGCTGGGACACCGCCCGTGGGCCGGTGCTGGACGCCGTGGAGCGGGACGAGGAGACGCTGGCCAGGATCAGCGGGGTACTCTCCGACGCGGCTCCGCTGCTGGAGCGCGGGCCCGGCGGGCGCTGACAAGGGAAAGGGGTGTCCGACGTGGGGAAAGCCGGTTCCGGCATGATCTACGGGACACCCGCCAGGACACGCCGACGGGAACCGAGGGAGGAATGAGCGCACCGCTGCACGAGGCGCATCCGAGCAGTCCCGGGCGCGGGCTGCCCGACACCCAGCAGGGGATGCGCCGCCGCAACCTCTCCCGGGTGATGCACACCCTCAACACCGAGGGGCCGCTGTCGCGTGCCGCGGTCGCCTCGCACATCGGTCTGACCCGGGCCGCCGTGTCGACGCTCGTGGACGAGCTGATCCGCTCGGGGCTCCTGGAGGAGCTGGGTCCCGAGCGGCCCGGACGGGTCGGGCGGCCCGGCTCGGCGCTCGCTCTCAGCGGACGCGGTCCCGCCGGTATCGGCGCGGAGATCGGCGTCGACCATCTCGCGGTCTGTGCCGTGGACCTGCGCGGTGAGGTACGGGCGCGGGCGGTGCGGCACGGCACCAACCGCGGCCGGTCGCCCGAGCCGGTCATCCACGAGCTGACCGCGCTCGTGCGGAGGGTCGTCGCCGAGGCGGAAGGCGAGGGTCTGTGGCCGGCGGGCCTCGCGGTCGCCGTGCCCGGACTCGTGGCGAGCGACGCCCGGACCGTGGTCCGCACCCCCAACCTCGACTGGCACGACACCGACCTCGGCACCCTGTTGCCGGGCGATCTGCCGCTGACGGTGGACAACGAGGCCAACTTCGGCGGCCTCGCCGAACTCTGGCTCGGCGACGGGGCGCCGTCCGACTTCCTGCACGTCTCCGCGGAGATCGGCATCGGTGGCGCGGTGGTCGTGGACGGCCGACTGCTCCGCGGAACCCGTGGTTTCGCGGGCGAGTTGGGCCATGTGCCCGTGCGTCCGGAGGGGCCCGCATGCGCCTGCGGTGGGCGTGGCTGTCTGGAGCAGTACGCCGGTGAGGAGGCCGTGTTCCGGGCGGCCGGGCTGGAACCGGGCGAGGACCGTGTCGAGTTGCTCGCCGAGCGGGCCGCCGCCGGTGACAAGGACGTACGCCGGGCGCTGCGCGATGCCGGCACCGCGCTCGGCATCGCGCTGACCGGCGCGGTCAATCTGCTGGATCCCGAGACCGTGGTGTTGGGCGGCGCGTTGGCCGGTCTCGCGCCCTGGCTGCTTCCGTCACTGGAACGGGAGTTGGCCCGGCGCACGGCCGGACCCGCGTGCGCGGTGACCGTGTCGCGGCTGGGCTCCGAGGGGCCGCTGCTGGGGGCGGCGCATTCGGTGGTGCGGGCGGTGCTGGACGATCCGGCGACGGTCGGGATACGGCCGTAGCCGGGAGAGCCGACTTCTCAACTCACCGGCCTGCCCGGTACTTACCTCTTGTGGGTGACGAAGTTATCCACAATGGGCTGGCTTTCCACTGTTTTCCACACGCTCCGACAGCTCGACCGGCATTCGCCGTACGGTGATTCACGTGAGGCGCAGCCACTCGACCTGCGGTTGCGTCTTCAGAACAGGACAACTCACCAGCCACCCCGGAAAGGCGCACTCCATGGAGCGAGACAGATCGTCGCCGAACAGGCGGCGGATGTTGAAGGGCGCCACCCTCATCGCGATCCCTTACGCCTTGCTGCCGAGCCCTCGGGCCGGTGCTCAGTCCGCGGCCATCGACTACACGCACGCCGGATGGGAGCCGGCGAGCCCCGCCAGCTACACCGCGGCCGAGCGTCCGACGAGCCACTCGGTCGACCTGGTGATCATCCATGTGACGCAGACGACGTACAGGAACACCTTGCCCGTCTTCTGGAACCCGGCGAAGCAGGTCTCCGCGCACTACGTCCTCCGGTCGGCCGACGGGCGGGTCACCCAGTGCGTCCGTGAGCGCGACATCGCCTGGCACGCGGGCAACTGGGACTACAACGCGCGCAGCATCGGCATCGAGCACGAGGGCTGGGTGGACCGGCCCGAGTACTTCACCGGTGCCATGTACGAACAGTCGGCGGCGCTCACCGCGGCGATCTGCGAGAAATACGGCATACCCAAGGACCGTGCCCACATCATCGGTCACCACGAGGTGCCGGGCACCGACCACACCGACCCCGGGCCGCACTGGGACTGGGCGCGCTACATACGTCTGGTCAACGCCGTCTGAGGCGGGGAGCGGGACGGCGGACACCAGTGGTGCGGCCGAACAACGCGGGCGATGTCGCGCGGCTTGTCGGGGCAAGGGTCCGGCGGTGACGATGGTCCTTGCCGCGGATACCTTGCGAAGGTCTCGCGGATGTCTGTCGGGAGGCCGAGTTGACCGATCCATGGGTGGCTCTGGAGCCGGGAGCCGACCCCGTCGAGCGGGTGCGGGTGCTGCGCCGTGCCCATGAGGCGTTCACCGAGGGCGGCGCGGTGGCGCGGCCGGTCCGTTCCGTGGTGGCCGACTCGTGGCGGCGTTCGGCCAAGGCCGGCGTGGGGCCGGAGGGCACCGCGCTTGTGGAGCTGACGGACGGCGACCTCGGTGCCTATCGCGCGGAGCATCCGCTGGCCAGGGTGATGCCGTTGGTCCGCGAGTTGCTGGGCACGTTCGCGGCGGACGGCGAGCATCTGCTGGCCGTGTGCGACGCACAGGGCAGGCTGCTGTGGGTGGAGGGTGATCCGGCGACCAGACGGCGGGCGGACCGGATGAACTTCGTGCCGGGAGCGCGCTGGGCGGAGTCCGCCGTCGGCACGAACGCGCCGGGGACCGCGGTCGCCGTCGACCGGCCCGTGCAGGTGTTCGCGGCCGAGCACTTCATACGGCGGGTGCAGCCCTGGACGTGCGCGGCGGCGCCGGTGCACGATCCGCGCACCGGGCGGGTGCTCGGCGCGGTCGACATCACCGGCGGCGACGGACTGGCGCATCCGCACAGCCTCGGCTTCGTGCAAGCGGTGGCACGGGCCGCCGAGTCACAACTGGCGCTGCTCGAACCGCCGGGGAGCACGGCCGACGGGGTCGAGCTCACCGCCCTCGGCCGAGACGAGGCCCACTTTCTCGTCGGCGGGCGAAAGGTCAGGCTCAGTCGGCGGCACAGCGAGATCCTGGTGCTGCTGGCCCGGCACCCGGAGGGGCTGTCCGGCGACGAGTTGCTCTGCGCGCTGTACGAGGACGAGTCGGTGACGCCGGTGACACTGCGGGCAGAGCTGGCCCGGCTGCGCCGACGACTCGGGGCGGGTCTGCTGGGGTCGCGTCCGTACCGGCTCACGGTTCCGGTGGAGTCCGATGTCGCTGTGGTGGAGCGGAGGTTGGAGACGGGCGCGGTCATGTCGGCCGTGACGGCGTACGGGGGTCCGTTGCTGCCCGGTTCGCAGGCCCCGGCCGTCGTACGGCTGCGGCACCGGCTCGCAGACGGACTGCGCTCGGCGCTCATAGCCCGCCGCGATCCCGACCTCCTGGCGGACTGGGCCCACGCTCCCTGGGGCGAGGACGACCTCGACGTATGGCGGGCCCTGGCCGCCGTACGCCCGACGGCGGCCGTACGGGCGAGGCTGCGCGAACTGGAGGCGGAGCTGGCGGCACCGCCGGGGTGGGAGCGAGGTGGAGGAGGGCTGCGGCGAGTGTCGCTCGGCTCGCAGGGCCTCGGCGGATAGCTGAGCCCACGAGGCAAGGCGCCGCAACGTCGTTGCAACATTCGGGTTCCTAGCCTCCTCGCGAGAGCCGCCCAATGGCGGGTGGCGCTTCTTGGGAGGCAGGTATTCCATGACCCGTTTCGCAGCGCCCGGTACGGATGGCGCGGTCGTCTCCTATGAGGCGCGGTACGACCACTTCATCGGGGGTGAGTATGTGCCGCCGGCGCGGGGGCAGTACTTCGAGAACCCGAGTCCGGTGAACGGGTTGCCGTTCACCGAGGTGGCGCGGGGTACGAGCGAGGACGTGGAGCGGGCGTTGGACGCGGCGCACGCTGCCGCGCCCGGTTGGGGTCGTACCTCGGTGACCGAGCGTTCGGACATCCTGCGAAAGATCGCCGATCGCATGGAGGCGAACCTGGAGAAGCTGGCGGTCGCGGAGAGCTGGGAGAACGGCAAGCCGGTGCGTGAGACGCTGGCCGCCGACATTCCGCTGGCGATCGACCACTTCCGGTACTTCGCGGGGGCGATCCGCGCGCAGGAGGGTTCGCTGGCGGAGCTCGACAACGACACGGTGGCGTACCACTTCCACGAGCCGCTCGGGGTGGTCGCCCAGATCATTCCGTGGAACTTCCCGATCCTCATGGCGACCTGGAAGCTGGCACCCGCGCTGGCGGCCGGCAACGCGGTCGTGCTCAAGCCGGCCGAGCAGACCCCGGCGTCGATCCATGTCTGGCTGAGCCTCGTCGCGGACCTGCTGCCGCCGGGTGTGGTGAACATCGTCAACGGGTTCGGGGTGGAGGCGGGCAAGCCGCTGGCGTCGAGTTCGCGGGTGGCGAAGGTGGCGTTCACGGGCGAGACCACGACCGGGCGGCTGATCATGCAGTACGCCTCGGAGAACATCACACCGGTGACGCTCGAACTCGGCGGCAAGTCCCCGAACATCTTCTTCGACGATGTGTGCTCGTCGAACGACGACTTCCGCGACAAGGCCCTCGAAGGCTTCACGATGTTCGCGCTCAACCAGGGCGAGGTGTGCACCTGCCCGTCGCGGGCGCTGGTGCAGCGCGGCCACTATGCCGAGTTCATGGAGGCGGCCGTCGCCCGCACCGAGCAGATCAAGACGGGGCACCCGTTGGACACCGACACCATGATCGGCGCCCAGGCCTCCAACGACCAGTTGGAGAAGATCCTCTCCTACCTGGACATCGGCCGGCAGGAGGGCGCCAAGGTCCTCACCGGAGGTGAACGCATCGAACACGACGGCGAGTTGAAGGGCGGTTACTACGTCCAGCCGACGATCTTCGAGGGTGACAACCGGATGCGGATCTTCCAGGAGGAGATCTTCGGACCGGTCGTGTCCGTCACGTCGTTCAACGACTTCGACGACGCGATCAAAATCGCCAACGACACACTGTACGGCCTTGGGGCGGGGGTCTGGACGCGGGACGCCAACACCGCCTACCGCGCCGGCCGTTCCATCCAGGCGGGCCGCGTCTGGACGAACTGCTACCACGCGTACCCCGCCCACGCGGCGTTCGGCGGCTACAAGGGCTCGGGCATCGGCCGTGAGACTCACAAGATGATGCTGGACCACTATCAGCAGACGAAGAACGTTCTTTGTTCATACAGCCCTAAGAAACTTGGGTTCTTCTAGTAGGGCTCCGTTAGGTGTGCGTATCGGTCCTGTCTGAGGGCACTCGGGGGATGTGGATGCACATGAAGTAGAGCGGGCCTCACACCGGCCGAGACCAGACAGCGGCACCAACACGCCCTCGCGGCATAACGAACGAGTGTCCAAGATCACGGGGAAACTTCGGGAGTGCGACGAGTACCCCTTTGCCACCACCTATGAGGGCTCCGCGGAGCCCGACTACGACGCGGACGCGAAGAAGTTCAACTTCTCCGTCAAGCCGATCGCAAAGGCAGACAACGGTGCGGGCGGCAACCTGCTGCTCGGCTTCTATGCAAAGAACCGGATCATCGACGGAATGGAGGACGGCTTCATCGTGAAGATCGTCTCTTGATGTGCCGAGGGTGGGGGTGCTGCGCTGCCGGGCCCCCACCCTGCCGTGTTCAGGTCGTCGTGGGCCAGAACTGCACAAGGTACTTCTCCACGCCTTCGCCAGTACCTTCCTGCTCGGAAAGTGCCGCGGCCTCGCTGCGCCCGGCGCAGTTCACCCGCACATGCCAGGAGCCTCCCGAATCAGCAAGCGTGATCACATCATCGGCGCGCCCCAGACCCATTGACCACACGGCCACTTCACCGCTGGTCGACTCGAAGTCGGCCTCAGCTTGCTCGTCCCACCGCGAGGAATCCTGCACGGGCGGCTCCCCGTCCCACACCTCCACGGTGACCGAAGCGGTGTGCGTGTGGCCGGCACTGTAGATGTCGAGACGCCCCGGGAAGGCGTTCAGGAACACCTCGTCCGCGAAGTCGTCAGGGAACGGGACGGGCAGATCACCGTCATCGGACTCCTGGAACCCGAAGCCGTGATACTCGACATCCGCATCAAGATGTTGCTGCCGGACAAGCTCGGCCATAAGAGCCCCTTTGACATGACAAACGACTGGTCATCCCCGCGATCGTAAGTCGGTTTTCCCGAAGGTGCATTGGCATTGGCTTCCGGGCCGCTGAGCGGCCGAACCTCACTGTGACCGGCCAGATCAGCCACCCGGAAGTCCGGGGCGTTGTCCCGGGCGGAGCGTACGGCCCGGGCCAGTGCGGCGTAGTCGCCGGGCAGGTCCGCCAGCAGGGCATCCCGCAGCAGGTCGGTGCGTTCCCGGAGGGACAGCGGGGCGATCTGCCGCGGCGCTGGGCGCAGTGATCCGAGGCCGGAGTCCGGAGCGGCGCTCTCCATGGCGCTGATAAGGCTCAACGGTGTCGCGGCCGATGAGCTCGTCGGCGGATGGCATGCGGTCGCTTCTGTCACGTGAGGTGGTGCGGTGTGGTGGTGAGCTGCCGGTCGGCGTCAGCCAGGGCCGGCCTTCAGGACGCCCCCGCCCGCAGATGCGCCGTAACGCCCTGCAACCGCCCCCACGCCTCCGGATCCTCCGCCTCCCCCAGCGGGAAGTGCAGCCCCGGCCGGGCCGGTGTCCCCAGGCCCGTCGGCCGGACGGCGACCGGCGGGCGGCGGGCGTGATCGAACCCGATGGCATCCACATCGTCCGGGCCGAGGGTGAAGGCGTACGGGATCGGCGGACCCTCCAGGCGGGGCGCGGTCGTCAGGTCGGGGCGGGCGCGGCGGACGGAGGTGAGCATCGTCTTCAGGGCGTGGGTCTTGACCAGGGTCTCGGCCAGCGGCTGGATGCGGTCCAGGGGGAGTTCCTCGTCGGCGTCGTAGCCGATCGTCAGGATCACCTCCTCCTCCACACCCTTCGTCGTGCGGGTCACGCGGACCGTCGCCATGGCCGGGCGGCCGGGGCCGCCGACGACGACCAGGTGCGAGGGTTCGGGGGCACGTTCGCGGGCGAGGTCGGTCAACTGGCGTGGTGACCAGGGGAGGTTGACGGGCTCGGCGGTGCCCCAGCCGGTGGGGGGCGAGTCGGTCATGGCCGACCAGGCGGTCTCCAGGGCCCCGCCCAGCAGCAGCCGTTCGTCCGCCTTGTGGACGGTGCGGATGGCGAGGATCAGCTGGCGGCCGAGGGGGCTCTCCGGTGTTCGTGTGAAGGCCCCGGCCACCGTCGCCTCGCCGGACGCCTTCGTCAGCGCGGGCGCGAACGCCCCGTCCTGCCAGCGCAGCACCGCCCCCGACAGACCGTCGTAGTAGCCGCACTCGGGGTCCTGGACGACCCAGCGGTTGGGGACGCGGGCGAGGGTCGTACGGGCGGCGGAGGACAGCCGCACGTGGGGCGGGGTGACGATCTGCAGGGCGCGGCGGGAGGCCACGGCCGTGCGCATGATCTCCGCGAGCCAGGTGGTCAGAGCGACCACCGGGCGGTCGATCAGCACCACGGCGGCATTGTCGGTCACGACATCCACCGCCGGTTGTCCCGCGCCCGCCGACGGCACCGCGGACACGTCCACGATCTCCGTCGTCGCGGCGTCCGGCGGCCAAGTCGTCCCGCCGAGCAGAGCGTTGAGACGGCCGCACACCGAACCGGCGAGCTTCTCCGCCTCCGGTACGGCCGTCGAGGCACGGGCCTCCGTCCACCAGTACGGCGTCTGCACGGCCTGCCCCAGCAGCCGCTCCGCCTCGCCGGGCACCTGCACCAGCAGCGGCGATTCGACCGACACCAGCGGCCGCCCACCGGGGCCGTGGAGTTGTACGACCGCTCCGTCGGCCGCCGCCGACAGGTCCAGGTCGGAGCCGCCGGCGTACAGACTCGCCATGAGCGCCCAGACGTTGGGCATCTTCGGGGTGAGGGCGATGACGTCCTTGGTCACGGGCGTTCGCCCTCCTCGCTGTTGAGCGCCGTCTGGATCAGTTGATGGGCCCGGCCCCGGCGGACCAGCGTGCCCCGCCCGGCCGGCTGGGCGGAGGCGTACAGGCCGGGGAACAGCTGGCCCTCGCTGCGCTCACCGGTCATCAGCAGGGCCGCCGTGCCCGTTTCGCGGAGCGTCTGCAGCAGCGGCTCGTACATCGCCCGCGACGCGCCCGCGACCCGCCGCGCGATCACGAAGTGCAGGCCTATGTCCTGCGCCGAGGACACGTACGGCAGGAAAGGCGCGAGGGGTTGCTGACCGGCCGTCGTCAGGATGTCGTAGTCGTCGACCAGGATCACGATCCGCGGGCCCTTGAAGGACGGCTCGTCGGTCATCGCGTCCGGGTCGGCGGTCTCCGGCATCCGCTTCTCCAGCTCGCTCGCGATGCCCGACGCCAGGCCGACCGCGAGCTTGGCGTTGTGCGCGTAGCCGCCCCGGTACGGCTCGGGGATCACGCCCCGCAGACCGCGCCGGGGGTCGAAGACGCCGAAGACCAGCTCCTCGTCCGAGTACCGCTCCACGAGCCGGTCCGCGATCAGCTTCAGCAGGTTGGTCTTGCCGCACTCGTTGTCGCCGAGGATCAGCAGATGCTGGTCCGAGCCGAAGAGGTCGAGGACGGCGGGGGCGAGGGCGTCCTGGTCCACGCCGATGGGCACCCGTTGCGGCTCCGCGACGAGTGACGGCAGCTGTGCCACCGGCAGCCGGGTCGGCAACACCCTTACGGGCGGGGCCAGTTCGCCGTGCCAGGTGGAGCGGATCGTACGGGCCGCTTCCTCCAGCGCCGGACCGAGGTCGCCGGTCGACGGACGGCTGTCGAGGCGGGGGAGCGCGGTCTGCGCGAACAGCTTGCCGTCGGTCAGGACACGTCCCGGTGTGTCGGGCGAGAGCGTCTCGGAGAGCTTGCGGTCGACGCTCGAATCGCTCGGGTCGTTGAGCCGCAGCTCGACCCGGGTGCCGAACATCGACTGCGTGGCGATCCGTACGTCGTTCCAGCGGAGCATGCCGCCGACGACATGGATGCCGTAGCCGCCGCCGCGCTTGAGGAGGTCCACGACCGTGTCGTCGAGCTCGGCGAACTCGTCGCGCAGCGCGCCGAATCCGTCGATGAGGAGCACGACGTCGGTGGAGCCGAGTTCACGCAGCCTGCCCTGGGCGCGCAGGTGGCGCAGCTGGTCGATCGAGTCGATGCCGTGCTCGCGGAAGAGTTCCTCGCGCTCGATGAGCATCGTGCGCACCTCGGCGACCGTGCGCGCGGCCCGCTCCCGGTCGGCGCGGCCCGCGATCCCGCCGACGTGCGGCAGCCCGGAGAGGGCGGAGAGGCCCCCGCCGACCAGGTCGAGACCGTAGACGGCGACTTCGGCGGGTGTGTGGGTCGTCGCCAGGGACAGGGCCAGGGTGCGCAGCAGGGTCGTCTTGCCGGACTGCGGGCCGCCGATCACCGCCACATGGCCGCCCGCGACCGTCAGATCGAGCAACCAGTGGCCCTGCCACTGCTTCGCCGGATCGTCCAGCACACCCAGCGGCACCCGCAACGGGCCTTCCTTGACGGCGAGTTGAAGTCCACGCTCGTCCACCTGCACGGGGCCGGCCGCCGCGTCGAGCGTGATCGCGTCCGGCAGCGGCGGCAGCCAGATCCGGCGCACCGGCCGTGCGGCGGAGGCGAGTTGGCCGACCATCACCGACATCACCGTCGGCCCCGTCTCCCGCTTCGTCGCCTTGGGCTCCTCGGCCGTGTCGCCCGTGGCGGGCGCGCCGCTGTCGAGCGTGTTGTACGTCGGATACGGCCAGGCGAGCGGCGTGTCGTCCTCCTCCTGCTGGGCGAGCGCCGGCCCCCGGTAGGCGCCGGAGACGTACCCCGCCTTGAACCGCTCGTACGTCGACGTGTCCACCTTCAGATAGCCGAAGCCCGGCAGCGGCGGCAGATGGAAGGCATCCGTGGTGTCGAGGACGGTCCGCGACTCGTCGGCGGAGAAGGTCCGCAGCCCGAGCCGGTACGAGAGATAGGTGTCCAGGCCCTTGAGCTTGCCGCCCTCGATGCGCTGGCTGGAGAGCAGCAGATGGACGCCGATGGAACGGCCGATGCGGCCGATGGACAGGAACAGGTCGATGAAGTCCGGCTTGGCGGTGAGGAGTTCACCGAACTCGTCGATCACGACGAAGAGATGCGGAAGCGGTTCGAGGTCCGGGCGCCGGGTCGCGCGCAGGGCGGCGTAGTGCCCGATGTCGGCCACGTTCCCGGCGTCCTTCAGTACCTGCTGCCGGCGCTTGACCTCGCCCGCGAGGCTGGAGTGCACGCGCTCGACGAGCCCGGCCTGGTTCTCCAGGTTGGTGATCACGCCCGCGACGTGCGGGAGTTCGGTGAACGGGGCGAAGGTCGCGCCGCCCTTGTAGTCGACCAGGACGAGGGCGAGATCCTCGGGGGAGTGGGTGGCGGCGAGGGCCAGTACGAGGGTGCGCAGCAGTTCGCTCTTGCCGGAACCGGTCGCGCCCACGCACAGCCCGTGCGGGCCCATGCCCAGCTCGGACGACTCCTTGAGGTCGAGCAGCACCGGCTCATGACGGTCCGTCAAACCGATCGGCACGCGCAGGAACTCCCGCTCGCCGCGCGGCGCCCACAACCGGGCCAGATCCAGCAGGGCCGGGTCGTCGACGCCGAGCAGGCCGGGGAAGTCGACGGGCCCGGT
This sequence comes from Streptomyces capitiformicae, assembly GCF_002214185.1. Lineage (NCBI taxonomy): Bacteria > Bacillati > Actinomycetota > Actinomycetes > Kitasatosporales > Streptomycetaceae > Streptomyces > Streptomyces capitiformicae. The sequence goes on from NZ_CP022161.1 coordinate 8,822,574, forward strand.
GACCGGGGCGCCCTCCGCCGCCGACTCGGCCGACAGACGCAGCGGCGCCAGCAGCCGGGCGAGGCCCTCGGCACCGGCGGCGGTCACGTCGTCGGACGTGCCCTCGGCGACCGTAGGGGTCTGCCTGAGGTCCTCGACGACGACCTCGTCGCCCCGCACCGTGATCCGCACCGACACCTGGTCCGGCTCGTGCACCTGCTCCGCCAGCAGATGCAGCACGGTCACCCCCATGTCGCCGAGCCCCACCGCCGTGTCGGGCAGCGGCAGTTCGGTCGCGGTCTCCCCGTACTCGTCACTCACCACGAGCATGCGCGAGGCCAGCCGCAGGGCGTTCCGGTCGGCCAGTCCCCGGCGGACCTCCGCCGCGTACGAGGCACGCCGGCCCAGCTCATGACGGAAGTGCCGGGCCAGCTGCGGCAGACTCGGCGCGATACGGCGGGCGGCGACCGGACCGTCGTGCTCCTGGCCATCCAGCACATGCGGCAGCCACTTGGCCCACTCCCAGTCGCCCAACCGCTCCCCGGGCACCCCGAGCGCGACGGCCACGTCATCGGGGGCGTGCGTGACGGCGACCTGGACGAGCAGCGCCCGGGCCACCCGCAGCACGCCCTCCCGGTCGCCCACGACACTGACGTTGCCCACGCGGTCCAACGGCACCGTGATCGGGCAGTCGCTCGCCATCGAGTAGCGGGCCAGCAGCGCGCGGGCCTCGTTCAGCATGAACGGGTCCGGCGGCGTCAGCACCCCGCCCTGGTTCTGCCCGATGGCCAGCTCCGCCACGGGCACATCACCCGTACCGACCCGCACCCGGAGGAAGTCCGCATCCCGCCGCCGACGCTCCCAGAGCCGGGCGGGGTCGCGTACGAGGTCGTAGAGGGCCTCCGGGGGCGGGTTGAGCTCCCGTGCCAACCGCCGCCGGTCACGCTCCTCGTTCCCGAACTCCTCGCGCAGCTCCTCCAGATACTCCAGGTAGCGCTCGCGCTGCGTACGCCGCGTGCGCTGCGCCTTGCCGCGCTGGGAGAGGAAGAGGGCGACCGCGCCGAGCAGGGCGAAGACCAGCACGATCGCGCCGAGCGCCGCGAACTGGCTGCTGCGGATCACGGTCATCATCACGACCGAGCCCATGACACCCGCCATCGGCAGCAACGCCGTCGCCGGGCTGCCCGCCTTGCCCTCCGGGAGGTTCGGCGGCGGCTCGATCGTGCGGGCCGGGGCGGACGCGAGCGGGCGGGTGCTGCGCGCGGGCCGGTGGATCAGCTGCTGGGTCATCGCATCCTCACCGCCCGGGTCATCGCCTCCGCCGCCAGCGTGACGGCCGCGTCGCGGGTCTCCTGGCCCAGGAGGGCGGTGCGGATGGGGCCGCCCTGGGCGAGATGCCGGTCGTAGGGGACGGAGACGACGTGCACGCCGGACTCCTTGAGGTGCGCCACCGCCGTCTTCCGGTCCAGCGTGACGTCGGGGGAGTTGGCGGTCAGCGCGACGACGGTCGAGGCGAGCGCGGAGTGCGGCAACTGACCGAGCCAGTCCAGGACCTGCCGGGTGCCGTTGACGCCCTCGGCGGTCATGGGTGCGACGACCACGCGCGCGTGGGCCGTGTCCATCGCGGTACGGGCCACCTCACCCGGCAGCGTCTCGCAGTCCACCACGGTCACCGCGAAGTAGCGCCGCAGCGCGAGCGTCACCGTGCGGTACGTGGTGATGTCCAGCGGCGCCCCGACCCGCCCCTGACTGGCGGGCAGCAACCAGCCCCCGTCCGACACGGGCACCAAGTAGCCGGTGACATCGGTGAGTTGCATCGCCGGGTTGAGGATCTGGGCGAGATCGGCCGCCGCCCAGCGCACGGAGTCGGCCCCCATCCGCACCGGCAGCGTGCCGAGCGCGGCGTCCGCCTCCAGGGTGAGCACCGGGTCGTGCCGGTAGTGGTTGAACGTCCGCCCCAGCAGCGCGGCCACGGTCGACTTCCCGACCCCGCCCCGGATCGACGTCACGGCGATCACCCGCCCCGTCGTCACCGGCTGCTGCAACTCCTGAGCGATCCGCGTCTCCTCCGCCACGTCCTGCGCGGCGGAGGACGCCAGCTTCCGCAGCGACCGCCCCGTACGCCGGGCCACGGAGTCGCCGTGCTGCGGGCGACCGAGCGCGTGGGCGAGCCGGGGGTCGATGGTGGGCACGGACTCGGGTGCGTGGGCGGGCGACTGCGGCATACGGGAGCCCCGCGGGGCCGGCGCGGAGGCCGGGGGAGCGCCGGGGGCGGCGGGCCGGGGATCGCCGGGCTGGGCAGGCGAGGTGGGCTCAGCGGGCCGGCCGGGCTGCCGGGGATCCCCCGGCGGCTGCGCGTGCGCCTGCGCGGCGGCGTGGGGGAGGCCCGTACGGGGGTCCACGAAAGGCGCCGGGTGGATCGGCGGCTGTACGACGGGTGCGGGCACCGGCGGCTGTACGACCGGCCGCACCGGCGGTGTGACGACGGGCCGCACCGGCGGCTGCGCACCCTGCGACGATGCCGATGCCGATGCCGATGCCGATGCCGATGCCGACGATGCCGACGATGCCTCGAACGACCCGGGCGGCTCAGCCGACTCGGACGGCACCGACCGCACCAGCCTCAGCGTCGGTTCCGCCCGACGGGCAGGCGCATGGGGAGCCCCCGCCGCGCCCGACCCCGCCCCGGACGCCGACTCGGCCGCCGCGTCGCCACCCGACCCGGCACCTTCCCGGTCCCGGCCCAGCTCGCGCAGCACATCCCGCTGCCAGTCCTCTGCCTGCGCCATGTCGGCCCCCAGCTCCTACGCGAAGGTGTCGAGCAGTCGTCCGTACACGCCGAACACCCCGATGAGCAGCGGGAACAGGGCGATGACACCGATGGACTCCAGCGTGTCGCCGAGGCGCCGGAGCCGTACCCGTACGTGCTCGGCGGGCTCCACGGCGAGCACCAGCAGCGGCAGGGCGGCCAGCAGCGCGAGTACGGCGAGCGGGCCGGCCGCGGCGCCGGAGTGCTCCAGCCAGACCGAGACGAGCCGCACCGCGAGCACCGACGCCGCGCCGAACAGCACCACGACCTCCGCGACCAGCGGGAACGCCCGGGCGCGCAGCGCGAGAACGACCATGGTGACGACGGCCAGCGGGACGGTCCACTTGGTGGGCGCGCGCAGCGCGAACCCCCCGGCCGCGGTCGCCGAGACGGCCATGGTGACCGTGGCGAGCGCCAGCCCCCGGTGCGTGGCGGTGAGCGCGGCGGCCACCTGGTAGCGGCTCACCGAGGCACCGCCGGAGCGCCGGTCGTCGAGGCCGGAAAGGCCCGACGCCATCAGCGCGAGCCTGGGCAGCAGCCCGAGCACGATCACGGAGACCACCGCGAGAACGGCCCCCATCTCGGCCTGCTCCACCACCGGCACCGAGTCCGCCATCGTGCCCGACACGAACGCGGCGACCCCCAGCCAGCATACGATGGCCCCGGCCAGAGCCCCGGCCCCGACCAGTCCGCCGCGGCCGAGCGGGGTGAACAGTCCGAACAGGACGAGGGTGACGACCCCGGCGGTCGCCATGGCCGCGACCTGCGGCATACCGGACCAGCCCTCGGCGTCGGCCAGGGTGGCGGCGCCGAGCAGGCCCAGCGCACCGGCCGTGGCGATCAGCGTCGTGGCCAGCCCGCGCTTCCCGGCCCGCCCGAGCAGCGCGCCCGCGAGCGCGGCCACCACGGAGACGGCGAGCAGCGCGCCCGCCACCGTCCCCGGCTCGTACGCGTCCCGCGCGAACACCCCGGCGGTCAGGGCCCAGCCGACCGTGGCGAGCCCGGCCGTGACGCGCCGGGCGGCCGGACGCCAGCGCCGGCCGCGCGCGTCGAGATCCTCGGCGGCCTCGTCCGTGACGTCGTGCACGACAGGCGCCGACGGCGCGTCCTCGGCGCGCACGAGCCGCAGTACGGCACCGTCCGGGATCGCGGCCGACTCCAGCGTGCTGTCGTGTGCCAGCGCGGAACCGTCCGCGGTGACGAGATGACGCAACTCGGGCCGCCCGCCGACCCGGTCGTCGAGCAGCCGCATGATCTCCGGGAGCAGCAGACCGACCGGCTCCCGCGACGGCAGCACGAGATCGACGCGTCGCCGCTCGCCGACCAGCGTCACCCGGCTGAGCGCCGTACGCATGCTGTCGGTTGTCTGTCCCAGAGCCCCCGTAGCCATCACGCGATCGAACCTATCACCGGGTAGAAGTGCTGGTCGGGGCTGTGGAAAACGTCGGAGAAGGGGTTGTGGACAACGTCGGGGAAGGCGTGCCGGAGGGCTGCACGGAACTCCCGTACGGGCTCTTGCCGATGATGCGGTTCGACACGAAAGACCACCCCACACACCCCGCGCACAACACCGCCGCGATCACGATCCCGGCGAACACCTTCCCGACCCGCTCGTCGACCGAACGCCGCTGCCGCCCGGCCCCGAACAGCAGGGCGTCCCGCAGCCGTCGGCGCCGCACCGACACCGACTCCAGCAACTGGCTGTCGTAATCCTGCGCTGCCACCGCTACGGGACCCCTACCACTTCCGTGAACACCCCCGGACTACCTGCCCGTCAGCCGATCTGGTCGACCGCCGCGCGGGCCTTGGCCTGGGTGGCCTGGGCGGTGCCGTCGTTCTGCTCCAGCGTGGTGCGCACCAGGCGGATGATCTCGCGGACCTCGCCCGCGGCCTTCTTCCAGCGCTCTTCCTTGCCGTGGTACTCGTCCGAGACCCCGTCGGCCTGGAAGTCGGTCATCGCGGCCTTGACGGCGGCGTCACGGTCGCCGAGCACCCGCTCCAACTGGCCCACGATCGTGCCGAGCGCGGTCTGCACCTCACTCGAGGCGCCGGTGTCGTACGAACGGCGGTCCTGGTTCTGACCCATGGTGAATCCCCCTTAGCTGCTTATCGGGCGCCGAAGCGGGCCGCGTCGAAGTTGGCCAGGCCCATGTTCTGGTTGGCGTTGTCCTGGGACTCGATATCACCGGTGCCGAACGCGTTGTCCATGCCCGACTGACCGCCCAGGATCGCGGCGAGCGAGCCGTTCAGGTCGGCGGTGATCTCGTCCGCGCGGTTCTTGAACGAGTCGAACGCGACCTTGCCCGCGCCGTTGAACTTGCCCTCCAGTGGCTCCGCCGCGCTGATCAGCAACTGGATCAGCGTTCCCAGGTCGTCACTCGACCCGAGTGTGCTCTTCCCGAGGTCCGCCAGAGTCGTCGACCCCATGTCGAACTTCACGTCGTGTCCACCCCCGTGTGTCTGGGTCACCTACGTCTCGAACATGCTCTCCCACAACGCGTTGCAGCCGCAACGCACAAGTGTGTGAAGTGACATGATCGGGACATAACCAGAACCTGCCCGAGAACCTGCCCGGAAAGTTCTCCCGAAGGGAGCCGGAAAAATTCTCCGGAGGCCGTACAACCCTTCCCCCAACTCGCAGGTCGTACTTGGCATCAGGACTTCTCGGAGGGGGATCTGGGGGGATCGCGGGGGTTCTGATACGGAGGGGAAACCGAGGGGCCCGGTCCACTGGACCGGGCCCCTCGAAGCATGCCGGGGCACCCTGCTGGGACTGCTTCAGCCTGCTCAGAAGAAAACACCGCAGCGCAACAGCACATTCGCGTACGGCCGCGCCTCCCCCGTCCGTACGACCAGCCGCGCCCCCGCCGACAACTCCTTCAGCTTCTCGTGGGAGACCAACTCCAGCTCGGGGAACCGGTCCTCCAGCAGAGCCGCCGCCTCCAGGTTCGCCTCGCGGACCTCGAACGCCGCGGTCGCGCCCTCGACCACGAGCTCGTCGAGCAGCCCGTCCAGCACCTCGGCGAACGACGGCACCCCGGCCCGGAACGCGAGGTCCACCACACGCGGCCCCTCCGGCACGGGCATGCCGGCGTCGCACACCAGCACCTCGTGCCCATGTCCCAACTCGGCGAGGGCGCCCGACAGATGACGGTTGAGGATCCCGGCCCGCTTCACAGCGCCTCGACCTCCTCCGCGGTCGGGAAGGACACCTGCGCCCCGGCCTTCGTGACGGCGGCGGCCCCGACCCGGGCCGCGTACGCGGCGGCCTCGGCGGGCGCCGCGCCCGCGCCCAGCTTCCACGCCAGCGCGGCGGTGAACGCGTCTCCGGCCCCCGTGGTGTCCACGGCCTCCACCTTCACGGCGGCCACCCGCGCACTGCCCTCGGCGGTCGCGACCAGCGCCCCCTCCGCCCCCAGCGTGACGACCACCGAACGCGGCCCGAGCGCCAGCAGCGCCCGCGCCCAGTCCTCCGGCGAACCCTCCAGCTCACCCCCGACGATGACCCGCGCCTCGTGCTCGTTGACGATCAGCGGATCACAGGTGGCCAGCACCTCCTCGGGCAACTCCCGCGGCGGCGACGGGTTCAGCACGAACCGCGTCCCCTCCGGCAACCGCCGTACGACCTCCACGACCGTCTCCAACGGGATCTCCAACTGCGCCGAGACCACCCGGGAGGCCCGCAGGAGCGCGTCGGCGGCCCGGACGTCCTCGGGGGTCAGCTTCCCGTTGGCGCCGGGCGACACCACGATGCTGTTGTCCCCGGACGGGTCCACCGTGATCAGCGCGACCCCGGTCGGCGCCCCGCCGACCAGCACACCCGCCGTGTCGACCCCGGAATCCCCCAGTGAGTCGAGCAGCAGCCGGCCGTTGCCGTCGTCGCCGACCCGGGCCAACAGGGCCGTACGGGCGCCCAGTCGGGCCGCCGCGACAGCCTGGTTGGCGCCCTTGCCGCCCGGGTGGACGGCCAGGTCGGAGCCGAGCACGGTCTCCCCGGCGCCCGGCCGCCGCTCGACACCGATCACCAGGTCGGCGTTGGCCGATCCCACGACCAGGAGGTCGTAGTCGTACATGAAACATCTCCCTGTGCTGTGGGGGGTTGGAACAGGGGCTGACAGACAACAGATGACGTCATCTGTTGATCGTCAACCGTTGATCGTCAGCCGCTGAACTCGGCCACGTTCTCCAACGTGACCACCTTCACCGGCACCATCACCGACTTCTGGACCTTCTCGCCCTCGGCGGCCTTGACCGCGTTGCGCACGGCGATCCTGCCGAGTTCGGCGGGCTGCTGCGCGACCGACGCGTACAGCGTGCCGTTCTCCACGGCCTTCAGTCCGTCGGCCGTGCCGTCGAAGCCGATGACCTGGACGGACTTGCCGGCCTTGGAGCCCAGCGCCTTGATCGCGCCGAGGGCCATCTCGTCGTTCTCGGCGAAGACGCCGTCGACGTCGGGGTTGGCCTGGAGGAGGTTCGTCATCACGTCGAGGCCTTTGGTGCGGTCCCAGTCGGCGGGCTGCTTGGCGAGGACCTTGATGCCCGGGTAGGCCTTCAGACCCTCGGCGAAGCCGGCGCCGCGCTCCCGGCTGGCGGAGGTGCCCGCCTGGCCCTGGAGGATGACGATCTCGCCCTTGCCGCCCAGCTTCTGGGCGAGCGCCTTCGCGGCGAGTTTGCCGCCGCTGACGTTGTCGGAGGCGACGAGCGCGGCGGTGTTCGCGCCGTTGACCGCGCGGTCGACGGCCACCAGCGGGATGTCCGCCTTGTTCACGGCCTTGGCCGCCGGGGTCACCGCGTCGGAGTCCACCGGGTTGACGATGATCGTGCCGAGGCCCTCGCTGGTGAAGTTCTGCAGCTGGTTGGCCTGCTGCGAGGCGTCGTTCTGCGCGTCGGTGACGGACAGGTCCACGCCCAGCTTCTTCGCCTCGTCCTGCGCGCCGGCGCGGATCTGCACGAAGAAGGGGTTGTTGAGGGTGGACAGCGACAGCCCGATCTTCTGGCTCTTCGCCGCCGACGAACCGCTGTGCAGGAAGGAGGTCGCACCCACGACCGCCGCCGCGACCACCGCGGCCAGCACATACGTCGCCGCCTGTTTGCGCCGGTCCCCGGAGCCACCGGCACCGGCCGCGACCGGAGTGGCCCCGGCCTTGCGGCGGACCGTGTCCAGCAGCACCGCCAGCGCGATCACGACACCGATGACGACCTGCTGCCAGAACGCCGACACCGAAAGGAGGTTGAGGCCGTTGCGCAGCACCGCGAGGATCAGCGCGCCGATCAGCGTCCCCGAGGCCTTGCCCGTACCTCCGGCCAGCGAGGCGCCGCCGATGACGACCGCGGCGATCGCGTCGAGCTCGTAGCCCTGCGCGGCCTGCGGCTGCGCGGAGGAGAGACGGGAGGCGAGCACGATGCCCGCGGCGGCGGCGAACAGACCGGACAGGGCGTAGATCGCGAGCTTCTGCCGCTTCACCCGCAGACCGGACAGCCGGGCCGCCTCCTCGTTGCCACCGATCGCGTACATGGCACGCCCGATGTACGTACGCCCGAGGATCACCGCCGTGACGATCCCCATGACGACCATCATGAGAACCGGCACCGGCAGCCAGCCGCCCAGCGTGTCACCGAGGTGCGACACCGACTCCGGGAACGCGATCGGGCTGCCCTGTGAGATCACCAGCGACAGACCCCGGCCCACCGACAGCATGGCCAGCGTCGCGATGAACGGCGGGAGCTTCCCGTACGAGATGAGGAAGCCGTTGACGAGACCGCACGCGAGGCCGGTGACGATCGCGAGGATCACGGCCATCCAGACCGGGACGCCCTCCGAAGTGGCGCTCCAGGCCAGCACGGTGGCCGACAGGGCCGCCACCGAGCCGACCGACAGGTCGATGCCCGCCGACACGATCACGAAGGTGACGCCGAAGGCGAGGATGGCGGTCACGGCCGCCTGGACGCCGACGTTCAGCAGGTTGTCGGCCGTCAGGAAGTCGCCCGACAGCGCCGACATGGCGACGACGAGGACGATGAGCGCGGTGAGCGCCCCGTTGTCGAGCAGGAGTCGGCGAAGCCCCGAGGCGCCACTCGCGCCCGTAGTGCTCTTGAGCGTGTCAGCGGCCACGGGAGGCCTCCGTTTCACTGGTGAGGGTGGTGGGGTTGGAGACGGCGAGCGCCATCACGGCGTCCTGGGTTGCCTCGGCGGCGGGCAGCTCGCCCGCGATCCGCCCCTGGGCCATGACGAGGACCCGGTCGCTCATGCCGAGCACCTCGGGCAGATCGCTGGAGATCATGAGCACGGCGGCCCCGGCCGCGGTCAGCTCGTTGATCAGCTCGTAGATCTCGACCTTCGCGCCGACGTCGATGCCACGCGTCGGCTCGTCGAGGATCAGCACCTTGGTCTCCGCGAGCAGCCACTTGCCGATGACGACCTTCTGCTGGTTGCCGCCGGAGAGGGTGCGCACATGCTGGTGCAGCCCGGCCATGCGGACCCCGAGCTGTTCGGCGACCCGGGCCGCGTTCGCCCGCTGCCCCCTGAGGTCCACGAACCCGCCCTTGGTGGCGCCCCGCAGGGTGACCAGTCCGAGGTTCTCCTCGACGGAGGCGTCGAGCACCAGCCCCTGGCCCTTGCGGTCCTCGGGGACGAGCCCGATCCCGGCGGCCATCGCCGCGTTGACGTCGTCCTTGCGGACCGGGGCGCCGGCGACCTTCACGGCCCCCTTGTCGTACGGATCGGCGCCGAACACGGCCCGCACGACCTCCGTACGACCGGCCCCGACGAGCCCCGCGATACCGACGACCTCACCGGCCCGCACCTCGAAGCTCACATCATGGAAGACACCGTCCCTGGTGAGCCCCTCGACGACGAGCAACGCCTCCCCGGCGTCGGGCTGCTGCCGCGGGTACTGCTGGTCGATCGAGCGCCCCGCCATGAGCCGTACGAGCTCGTCCTCGGGCGTGGCGGCGGGCACCTGCCCGACACTCTTCCCGTCCCGGATGACGGTGACCCGATCCCCCAGGGCGGCGATCTCCTCCAGGTGATGCGTGATGAACACGATCCCGACGCCGTCCTCGCGCAGCCTGCGCACGATCGCGAAGAGCTTCTCGACCTCCTCGGTCGTCAGCACGGCGGTCGGCTCGTCCATGATCAACACACGTGCGTCGAGGCTGAGTGCCTTGGCGATCTCGACCATCTGAAGCCGGGCGATCCCGAGTTCACGCACACGCGCGCGTGGAGACACGTTCACACCGACGCGTTCGAGGAGTCCGGCGGCCTCGGTCTCCATCCGCTTCCGGTCGATCATCCCGAAGCGACGCGGCTGTCGTCCGAGGAAGATGTTCTCCGCGACCGTCAGATCGGGTACGAGGTTGAACTCCTGGTAGATGGTGGCGATCCCGAGGCGCTCGGAGTCCTGCGCGCCATGGATGGTCACTTCCCGGTCCTCGACGAAGACGCGCCCGGCGTCGGGCCGATAGGCACCGGAGAGCATCTTGATGAGGGTGCTCTTGCCCGCGCCGTTCTCACCGAGCAGTACGTGCACCTCGCCCCGGCGCAGATCGAAGTCGACGCCGTCCAGCGCGACCACACCGGGGAAGGTCTTCCGTATGCCTTCGATGCGCAGCAACTCGTCCGAATTGCTCACGAATGGCTCCTGTTCGTTACGGGGGACGGCTCTGAGGAAGCCGGTGGCTCGCCGCACGAGTGGCGTACGACAAGACGGGCGGGGAGGGTGACGGACTGCGGGGGCCGCCCCTCGATGCGGTCGACGAGCGCCCGTACGGCGGCTCGCCCCAGCTCACCGGTCGGCTGGGCGATCGCGGTGATCGGCGGGTCGGTGTGCACGAACCAGGGGATGTCGTCGAACGCGGCCAGTGCGATGTCGTCCGGAACGCGCATCCCGCGCGCGCGGATGGCGTCCAGCGCGCCCAGCGCCATCAGGTTGTCGGCCGCGAACACGACCTCGGGCGGCTCGGCCAGGTCGAGAAAGCCTTCGGTCACCCGACGCCCGCTCTCGGCCTGGAAATCGCCCTGCCCTGTGTAGGCCTCCGGGAGGGGGATCCCGTACTCGGCGAGGGCCGCCCGGAAGGCCTCGACACGCTCACTGCCGGTCGTGGTGGCGGCGGGCCCCGCGATGATCGCGAGCCGCCGGTGCCCGAGCCCGTGCAGATGCGCCATGAGATCCCGTATGGCACCCCGCCCGTCCGCCCGCACGACAGGCACGTCGACGCCCGGAATCCACCGGTCCACGAACACCATGGGCGTCCCCGACCGAGCGGCATCCAACATCAACGGCGACCCACCATCGGTAGGCGACACGAGAAGCCCGTCGATCCGCCGATCGAGCAGGTTCCGCACATGATGATCCTGAAGCTCGGGCCGCTCATCGGCGTTCCCGATGATCACGCTGTACCCCAGCGCCCGCGCCTCCTCCTCCACGGACCGCGCCAACTCCGTGAAGTAAGGGTTCATCACATCGCTGATGACGAGCCCGAGGGTGTGGGTCTGATCGGTACGCAGAGAGCGGGCGACGGCGTTGGGCCGGTACCCCAGCGCCTCCACGGCGGCCAGCACGCGCGCGCGTGCCTCCGCACTGACCGACGGATGGTCGTTCAGGACCCGCGACACCGTGGCGACGGACACCCTCGCCTCGGCAGCGACGTCCTTGATGCCGGCCATCGCCGTCCACCTCCTCGTGGAACTCGTAGGACTCGTGAGCCACACGTGATCGATCGCTTGGAATCGATTACATCGACGTGTACGGAGGATTGGAATCGATTACACGCCCGCAGGCAAGACGCCGAGACCAGATCGTGATGGCGGCCGAAGGTGCGCCTGTCGCGATCGACCCCCGGCCTCTTTCGAGTGAAGGGCCTCGGGATTCCGTCTCGCTCGCCACAGCTTCGAAGTTTAGTGAATGCTAAACTCCCGAAAGGATTGAAGGTGGAAGAGCAGTGGGACGTCTACCTGACCGACGAGGTGGATCAGTGGCCGCACGACCTGGAGAAGTCGGATGCGGACTCGTACGTCCTCGTGAACCAGACGATCTGGATCCTCGCCTGCCACGGACCTGCCGAGGGCCGTCCGCTCGTGGACCGGATCAAGGGATCGGCTCTGCACAACCTCAAGGAGCTCCGTCCCGGATCCTCGGGTCGGAGCGAGGTACGTGTCCTGTTCATGTTCGATCCCTGGCGCTCCGCGATCCTGCTGGTGGCCGGAGACAAGGCCGGGAACTGGAACGCCTGGTACGGCGAGGCGATTCCGCTCGCCGAGCGTCGGTACGCGGAGTACGTGGCTGACCGTAGGAGGGAGTCGGGGAAGTGAACGGACACGTCAGGTGGTCGGCGAGCGGGCATCGGGAGCGGGCGGAGGAACTGTCCGGCGGTCGGGATGCGTTCATCGAAGGTACCGAGCGCATGCTCGCCGAGGCCCGTGCCTGGCGGTTGGTCGACATGCGACAGGAACGCCGCTTCACCCAGGCTCAGGTGGCTGAGCGTATGGGAGTGAGCAAGGGGAGGATCTCGCAGATCGAGAGCGGCCAGGTCTCCGGCACGGACGTCGTGGCGAGGTACATCGAGGCGCTGGGCGGGAGCCTCATCATGGTGGCGGTCTTCGGCGACGGGGAGTTGCGCAAGGTCGGGTGAGGCCGAAAACGCCGACGTCCGCCGCAGCCCGCAATGCGAGCCACGGCGGACGTCCGGTCACGAGGCCCTCTGATCACGAGGCGAACCCAGTCACGAGGCGAACCCAGTCACGAGGCGAACCCAGTCACGAGGCGAACCCAGTCACGAGGCGAACCCAGTCACGAGGCGAACCCAGTCACGAGGCGAACCCAGTCACGAGGCGAACCCAGTCACGAGGCGAACCCAGTCACCAGGCGAACCCAGTGACGAATCAAGCCCCCGTCACGAAGTGAACGGTGTGGAACCGTCCTCCGCGACGATCCTCCACAGATGGTCCGCCGTGCCGTTGTCGTCCCACTGCAGAGCCTGTGCCCCGGAGGTCTTGGACATCCCGTCGATGCCCAGCACCAAGCCGCTCTTCTTGTTGACGAGTTTGGCGTAGCCACCACCGGCGTCCACCACCGACCACAGATGGTCGGCCGTGAGCGTGTCGCCCCACTGCAATGCCGTCGCACCGGCGGTCGTGGAGCCGCCATTGATGCCGAGCACCCGACCGCTGTTGGTGTTGAAGATCTTGTAGTAGCCGTTCTCGGCGGGGACGATCTTCCACCAGTGGTTGGCGGTGTTGTCGGCGGTCTGCTGCTGTACGGCGCCTCCGGGGGCGATCGAGGAGCCGGCGATCCCCAGCTCAAGACCGCTGTTCCTGTTGCTGATCTTCACTTGCGGCGTCTCCGGGTACCAGGACTCCAGCTCCGTGACCCCGACGAACTTGCCCGCCTGAGGTGTGAACACGACCCGGAACTGCGAAGTCGTGATCGTCGGGAAGGTCACCTCGTTGGCGTTGTTCGCGACGGGTGTCGCGGGGCTCTTCGTCTGGCTCGGGACGTTCACCCACGAGCCGTTGTTGAGGTACTGCACGGTGTAGCTCGCCGGGACGCGGATGTTGACGCCGTCGTCGTAGGTGTAGAACTTCACCTCGTTGATCTTCCGTGGCGCGCCGAGGTCGACGCCGAGGTGGTCGGTGGCGTTCGGCGAGCCGGAGTTGGTCCAGCGGTCGTCAGGGATCTTGTCGTAGCGGATCCAGCCGTCCGTCGCCCGCAGCGGGGCGTCGAAGGTCGTCGGCTTGCAGGTCTGGCCGCTGTGGCAGTGCGGGCCGTTGGAGACGGTGTTGGTGTAGGAGGCGAACGCCTTCGGGTACGGCTGCGTGATCGCGCGACCCAGCCAGTCCTGCTCGGCGGTCAGCGGGTTGGCGGCGACGTTCATCAGGCGCGTCGGCTGCGCCGGGGTGACCGGGGTGGCCACGTTCACGGTCGTGGTGGCGCCGATCGTCGACGACTGGTGGATGCGCTGCCCGTCCTGGAAGATCTGCAGGCCGCTGCCCTTGCCGTAGTGCGAGCCGTCCCGGTCCCAGCGGATCGAGTACGTGTGCCCGTGGTACGGCAGGCTCTCCACCGCGAAGTAGTCCCATCCCGACGGGACCAGCGGCTTCAGCACCAGCGTGTTGTTGGCCTGTGGCTTGATGCCCAGCAGACCGCTCAGCACCAGGTCGTTGAAGCTGGAGTGGTTGTAGTGCTCGCTGAAGTTGAACCCGTCGTAGATCCACTCGCCGGTGTCACCGTTGGCGGCCTCGGCGACGTACGGCTTGCCGTCCTTGTGCTGGAGGTCGGCGAACTGGGCCAGCATCGTCTGGTAGTCGGCCTTGGTGACGAAGTTCTGGGCGGGGTAGTCCTGGAGCAGGTTCGCGAGGCCCGTCAGGATCTGGCTCGTCTGGTACGGCCAGCTCGGGCCGTTCCAGTGGCAGCAGTTGGCGTCGTCGCGCTTCTGCACGGCGGGTATCGCCTGGTAGTTGAAGTACGGGTTCGCGGTGATCCGGTCGAGCTCGGCGAAGCCCGTGCCCTTGGCGAACTTCAGAGTGTTGGCCCCGGCCTTCATGGGGACCTGCACGGTCACGGACTGCGACTCGGAGAACTTCTGCCAGGCGCCGGTGGGCGCGTAGCTGACCGTGATCGGGTTCGCGGTGTCGTCGTTGACGATGAGCTTGTGGGTCGAGGTGCTGGTCGTGCCGTTGGCGTAGTGGACGGTCACGGGGTACGTCCCGGCGCCGGGCGCGTCCACGGTGAACGTGACGTGGCTGTCGTCGAAGTCGATCTGCCCGACGTACGAACCGTTCGAGGCCGTCGACGAGTTGAACAGGTTCGCCCGGTTGCGGGTGGCCTGCTCGGCCTCGAAGTCGTGCACCCGCTCCAGCGTCGTAGGCCCGAACGGCGCCTTGAACCGCTTGGAGTCGGTCAGGTACTTCCACGCCGACGAGTACTGCGCGTCGGGCAGGTTGAACGCCCAGGGCGCGAAGCCCATCGCCTCGCGCCAGGTCGTCCTGGTCTGCTTCAGCGTGCCGTTGGTGGCGTCCGTGTTGTAGACCTGCATGAAGAAGTTGCGCTGCGGGTCCCAGAGCGAGTTCTGCACGGCGGCCTTGAGCTGCGCGGCCTTCGCGTCGTACTCGTTCGCGGTAGCGGTGTCGCCGTTCATGGTGGCGATCTTGCTGATCGCCTGGGCGGCGCTGAACATGTACGCGTTGATCGTGGGCCGGTAGCCGCGGCCACCGCTGAACCAGTTGCTGCTGTGCATCGACGTCTCGGTGTACTCCGTGGCGTCGGACAGCGGGGTCTGGTGGTACAGGTCGCTGGTCGAGGCCGTGCCGTTGACCGTGATGTCGTTGGTGAAGTTCGAGTCCCACCGCTTGTACAGCGCGATGAGATGGGGGAGGGCCGACTTGATCTGCGCGGCGTCCCCGGTCACGAGATAGCGCTGGTACGCGGCGCTCGTGATCCACTCGCTGAAGTTCCGTACGCCCGAGTTGCCCGCCCCGCGCAGCCAGAAGTCGAGGTAGTCACCGGCGTAGTCGCGGTTGTGCAGCCAGCGCCCGTCCAGCAGGTGGTAGCCGGTCGCGTCCGGGAGCGCGGTGTACGGGTTCCCGGCGTACCCGATCGGCACGTCGTACTCGGTCGACACGTACCCCGTGCCCGGCACGGTGTAGCGGAGGGCGCGCTTGAAGGTGCTCCAGCGGTAGTAGTAGACCTCGTCGATGTCGTCGTCGGGGGTGTCGAGGAACGGGATGTTGTCCTTGTACCACTCGCGCTCGTCGAGCTGGTTCGCGGCGAGGATCGCGTCCTTGTCCAGCGCGACCGCGTTGGGGTCGTCGGCGGCCAGCGCCGGGCTCGCTCCCGGGCCCACCGACAACAGGCTGATGGACAACACCGAGCCGCACAGGGCGGCCAGAGCGCGGCTGCTACGTCTACGTCTGGAGGGGGAACGCATCGAGGTGTCCTCCATTGGGCACTCATACGGCGGCTCTAGATGTTCGAAATTACGAACGCTGTTCGAAATTCTGGGAGACGGTAGTGACGGGCGCGCAGGAAAGTCAATAGGCGGGACATAGGTGGAACCTAGGTAGGGCTAGGGTGATCTGAAGCGCTCTGAACGATGGGGCGCGCGCGTGGGGGGCGCGGACTTGTCCACAGGCGATCCGCGCTGTCGTACCCCGGCGGTAGCGTCGGATCATGCCCAATCAGACGGGGTCCCCGGCGGGGACCGGCGAGCGTCGGTCGGCCGTACTCGAAGGCGTACTGGAACGCATCACGTACGCGAACGAGGACAACGGCTACACGGTCGCGCGCGTGGATACCGGCCGCGGCGGCGGCGATCTGCTCACCGTCGTCGGCGCGCTGCTCGGCGCCCAGGTCGGCGAGTCCCTGCGCATGGAGGGCCGTTGGGGCTCCCACCCTCAATACGGAAAACAATTCACTGTCGAGAATTACACGACGGTCCTCCCCGCCACCGTCCAGGGCATCCGCCGCTACCTGGGCTCGGGCCTGGTCAAGGGCATCGGCCCGGTCTTCGCCGACCGCATCACCCAGCACTTCGGCCTGGACACCCTGAAGATCATCGAGGAGGAGCCGAAGCGCCTCATCGAGGTCCCGGGCCTCGGCCCCAAGCGCACCAAGAAGATCGCCGACGCCTGGGAGGAGCAGAAGGCGATCAAGGAGGTCATGCTCTTCCTCCAGACGGTGGAGGTGTCCACGTCCATCGCCGTCCGTATCTACAAGAAGTACGGCGACGCCTCGATCTCGGTGGTCAAGAACCAGCCGTACCGCCTGGCGGCCGACGTCTGGGGCATCGGGTTCCTCACCGCCGACAAGATCGCCCAGTCCGTCGGCATCCCGCACGACAGTCCGGAGCGCGTCAAGGCGGGCCTTCAGTACGCCCTTTCGCAGGCCACCGACCAGGGCAACTGCTACCTCCCCGAGGAGAGGCTGATCGCCGACGCGGTCAAGCTCCTCCAGGTCGACACGGGCCTGGTCATCGAGTGCCTGGCGGAACTGGCCCAGCCGGACGAGGACTCCGGCGAACCCGGTGTCGTACGGGAGAAGGTGCCCGGAGAGCACGGCGAGCCGGTCACCGCGATCTACCTGGTCCCCTTCCACCGGGCCGAACTCTCCCTCTCCGCCCAGCTGGTGCGCCTCCTGCGCACGGACGAGGACCGCATGCCGGGCTTCCGGGACGTGGCCTGGGACAAGGCGCTGGCGTGGCTCAAGGGGCGTACGGGCGCGGAGTTGGCCCCCGAGCAGGAGGCGGCCGTCCGGCTCGCGCTCACCGAGAAGGTGGCCGTGCTCACCGGCGGACCCGGCTGCGGCAAGTCGTTCACGGTCCGCTCGATCGTCGAGCTGGCCCGCGCCAAGAAGGCGAAGGTCGTGCTCGCCGCCCCCACCGGCCGCGCCGCCAAACGCCTCTCCGAGCTGACCGGAGCCGACGCCTCCACCGTCCACCGGCTCCTGGAACTGAAGCCCGGCGGTGACGCGGCCTACGACAAGGACCGCCCGCTGGACGCAGACCTGGTGGTCGTCGACGAGGCGTCCATGCTCGACCTGCTCCTCGCCAACAAGCTGGTGAAGGCGGTGCCTCCGGGGGCGCATCTGCTGTTCGTCGGGGACGTCGACCAGCTTCCCAGCGTCGGCGCCGGTGAGGTCCTGCGCGATCTGCTGGCCGACGGCGGCCCGATCCCGGCGATCCGGCTCACCAAGGTCTTCCGCCAGGCGCAGCAGTCCGGGGTGGTGACCAACGCGCACCGGATCAACTCCGGGCAGCACCCGGTCACCGACGGCATGAAGGACTTCTTCCTCTTCGTCGAGGACGACACGGAGGAGGCCGGGCGGCTCACGGTGGATGTGGCGGCCCGTCGTATTCCGGCCAAGTTCGGACTCGACCCACGCCGCGACGTCCAGGTGCTCGCGCCGATGCACCGCGGCCCGGCCGGCGCGGGCAACCTCAACGGCCTGCTCCAGCAGGCCATCACCCCGGCCCGCCCCGATCTGCCCGAGAAGCGGTTCGGCGGCCGGGTCTTCCGCGTCGGCGACAAGGTCACCCAGATTCGCAACAATTACGAGAAGGGCGAGAACGGCGTCTTCAACGGCACCGTCGGCGTGGTCACCGCGCTCGACCCCGTCGACCAGCGGCTGACGGTGCTCACCGACGAGGACGAGGAGGTGGCGTACGAGTTCGACGAACTGGACGAACTGGCGCACGCCTACGCGGTGACCATCCACCGCTCCCAGGGCAGCGAGTATCCGGCCGTGGTGATCCCGGTGACCACCGGGGCCTGGATGATGCTCCAGCGGAACCTGTTGTATACGGCGGTCACCCGGGCGAAGAAGCTGGTTGTCCTCGTCGGCTCCCGCAAGGCGATAGGGCAGGCGGTGCGCACGGTCTCCGCGGGTCGGCGGTGCACGGCCCTCGACTTCCGGCTCGCGCCCCGGGCCCTGTAAGGCCGCAGGATCTCCGGACAGGCTCCGAGCGGGCCGCAGGATCTCCGGGAAGGACCTCTCGTGTGCCCCAGGTGACGCGTGAGTGAAATTTGATCGATCAAATGAGTCGTAAAGGTCACACAGCTCTTCCAGTTGTCGGACGGAAGCGGCAGGATGAACAAGTTGGCGGCACTCAGTGCCGCCGATAGGCCCGATGGTCGACCCCGAGTGCACTCTCCTGAGCCAATTGGGGGATGGTAGAGACAGTCAGGGCACCTCGAAGATGAGGCACTACGTCGGTGAGGGAAGACGTGAGCGACAACTCTGTAGTACTGCGGTACGGCGACGGCGAGTACACCTACCCGGTGATCGACAGCACCGTCGGTGACAAGGGCTTCGACATCGGGAAGCTCCGGGCCCAGACCGGTCTGGTCACCCTGGACAGCGGCTACGGCAACACCGCCGCCTACAAATCCGCCATCACCTATCTCGACGGTGAGCAGGGCATCCTGCGGTACCGCGGCTACCCGATCGAGCAGCTGGCCGAGCGCTCCACCTTCCTGGAGGTCGCCTACCTGCTGATCAACGGCGAGCTGCCGACCGTCGACGAGCTCTCCGTGTTCAAGAACGACATCACGCAGCACACCCTGCTGCACGAGGACGTCAAGAACTTCTACCGGGGCTTCCCGCGCGACGCCCACCCGATGGCGATGCTGTCCTCCGTGGTCAGCGCCCTGTCGACGTTCTACCAGGACAGCCACAACCCGTTCGACGAGCGGCAGCGCAACCTCTCCACGATCCGCCTGCTCGCCAAGCTCCCGACGATCGCGGCGTACGCGTACAAGAAGTCGATCGGTCACCCGTTCGTCTACCCGCGCAACGACCTCGGCTACGTCGAGAACTTCCTGCGCATGACCTTCTCGGTCCCCGCCCAGGAGTACGACCTCGACCCGGTGGTCGTCTCCGCGCTCGACAAGCTGCTCATCCTGCACGCGGACCACGAGCAGAACTGTTCGACCTCCACGGTCCGCCTGGTCGGCTCCTCGCAGGCGAACATGTTCGCCTCGATCTCCGCCGGCATCTCCGCCCTCTGGGGTCCGCTGCACGGCGGCGCCAACCAGTCCGTGCTGGAGATGCTGGAGGGCATCCGCGACGCCGGCGGTGACGTCGACTCCTTCATCCGCAAGGTGAAGAACAAGGAGGACGGCGTCCGTCTGATGGGCTTCGGCCACCGGGTCTACAAGAACTTCGACCCGCGCGCCAAGATCATCAAGGCCGCCGCGCACGACGTCCTCTCCGCTCTCGGCAAGTCCGACGAGCTGCTGGACATCGCGCTGAAGCTGGAGGAGCACGCGCTCTCCGACGACTACTTCGTCTCGCGCAGCCTCTACCCGAACGTGGACTTCTACACGGGTCTGATCTACCGCGCCATGGGCTTCCCGACCGAGATGTTCACGGTCCTCTTCGCCCTCGGCCGCCTGCCGGGCTGGATCGCCCAGTGGCACGAGATGATCAAGGAGCCCGGCTCCCGCATCGGCCGGCCGCGTCAGATCTACACCGGGGTCGTGGAGCGCGACTTCGTTCCGGTCGAGTCCCGCTAGTCACCGATCGCTCTGCTGGGCCCCGTAGCGGAATCCTCCGGTACGGGGCCTGGTGGTGTCGTACAGGTTTTGCACAGGTGAGAAGAAAGGCGCCCTGCGCCGCTGGTCCCCCCACGGGCCGGCGAGCAGGGCGCCTTCCCATGTCCCGGTACGGATTCCCCCCACGGGATCCGGCCGGGCGTCTGGTGGGCCAGCGCCTGAATCGCTGGACTGAACGAGCAGAACTCGTCCTGCCTGTACTTGTTCTACTGCGGTCTGCCGGGACGCGTACGTACGGGAGGGCCGCTCAAAGCTCCCCGGTGCACGTGCCCCGGCAACGCAACTCCGGGAACATCCCCCAAGACATCCCCAGATGTCAGTCACGCCCCCCAAGACGCTTCTGACATCGCCAACTTAGACTCACGAACCCCTTTGATGGTTACGTTCCCGTCACTGTGATCTGCGTCTCCTGCCCTATGTCCTGAAAGATGGGCAAGAGACCCGATACGGCGACAGGGGTCCAGCGTAAGGATGATGCGCGAGCCTTGTGAAGAGCTTATGTGAGGCTGAGGCCGGACTCCAGAGGGACTTTTACCCGACCGTCATGAGAATGCCCTCAGTCGTAGGCTGTTCGTCACGACGAAAACGGATGAAAAGGCCATCGCGGCCCCGGCGATCATCGGGTTGAGCAGCCCGGCGGCGGCCAGCGGCAGGGCGGCCACGTTGTATCCGAACGCCCAGACCAGGTTCCCCCTGATCGTGGTCAAGGTCCGCCGCGACAGCCGGATGGCGTCGGCGGCCACCCGCAGATCCCCGCGGACGAGTGTCAGGTCGCCCGCCTCGATCGCCGCGTCCGTCCCCGTGCCCATGGCAAGACCCAGGTCGGCCGTGGCCAGCGCGGCCGCGTCGTTGACCCCGTCCCCGACCATCGCGACCGTACGGCCCTCGGCCTGCAGCCGACGTACGACGTCGACCTTGTCCTGCGGCAGCACCTCGGCGATGACCTCGTCCACGCCGACCGCCGTCGCGACGGAACGTGCCACCCGCTCGTTGTCCCCGGTCAGCAGCACCGGCGTGAGCCCCAGTGCCCGCAGCCGTCGTACGGCCTCGGCGCTGGTCTCCTTGATCGCGTCGGCGACCGTGACGACACCGAGTGCCACGCCGTCGCGGGCGACCACGACCGCTGTGTACCCCGCGTTCTCGGCGGCTTCCTTCGCGGCCTTCAGGGCCTCGGGGAGCGGGCCGTCATGGATCCGGCCCACCTGGACGTCGTGGCCCTCCACGTGGCCGTGTACGCCCTTCCCGGGCA
Source organism: Streptomyces capitiformicae (assembly GCF_002214185.1). Classification (NCBI taxonomy): domain Bacteria; kingdom Bacillati; phylum Actinomycetota; class Actinomycetes; order Kitasatosporales; family Streptomycetaceae; genus Streptomyces; species Streptomyces capitiformicae. The sequence continues at coordinate 8,843,658 of NZ_CP022161.1, forward strand.
CGCTCTCGAAGTGCTCGACGGGTGGCAAGGCGCCGATCCGCTCCGCGGCGCCCGCCGCGATCGCCCGGGCGACGGGGTGCTCGGAGGCGTGTTCGACGGCGCCCGCGAGTCGCAGTACGTCCTCTTCGAGGACGTCTTCGCCGCTCTCTTCGGTGACATACACCTTCTGGAGGGTCATCCGGCCGGTGGTGACGGTGCCCGTCTTGTCCAGGACGACGGTGTCGACGCGGCGGGTGGACTCCAGGACCTCGGGGCCCTTGATGAGGATGCCGAGCTGGGCGCCGCGGCCCGTACCGACCAGCAGGGCGGTCGGGGTGGCGAGGCCCAGAGCGCACGGGCAGGCGATGATCAGGACCGCGACGGCCGCCGTGAAGGCCGCCGTCGTGTCGTCCGTGGCACCGAGCCAGGCGCCGAACGTGGCGACCGCGACGAGCAGGACGACCGGGACGAACACGGCCGAGATCCGGTCGGCCAGCCGCTGCACCTCCGCCTTGCCGTTCTGCGCGTCCTCCACCAGTCGTGCCATCCGGGCCAGCTGGGTGTCCGCGCCGACCCGGGTCGCCTCGACGACGAGCCGGCCCCCGGCGTTCACGGTCGCGCCCGTGACGGAGTCCCCGACGGTCACGTCCACCGGTACCGACTCGCCCGTCAGCATGGACGCGTCGATGGCCGAGGAGCCCTCGACGACGGTCCCGTCGGTGGCGAGCTTCTCCCCGGGGCGTACGACGAAACGGTCGCCCACGGCGAGCCGGTCGACCGGGATCCGCACCTCCCGCCCCTCGCGCAGCACCGAGACGTCCTTGGCGCCCAGCTTCAGCAGCGCCTTGAGGGCGGCGCCCGCGCGGCGCTTGGAGCGGGCCTCCAGATAGCGGCCCAGGAGGATGAACGCGACGACCCCGGCGGCCACTTCGAGGTAGATCGTCGAGGGCCCCGCCGTACGCGCCACCGTGAACGTGAAGCCGTGCCGCATGCCCGGCATGCCCGCGTGTCCCCAGAACAGCGCCCACAGGGACCAGCCGAAGGCGGCGAGCGTGCCGACCGAGACGAGCGTGTCCATCGTGGCCGCGCCGTGCCGGAGATTGGTGAACGCGGCCCGGTGGAAGGGCAGCCCGCCCCAGACGACGACCGGAGCGGCGAGCGTCAGCGACAGCCACTGCCAGTTGTCGAACTGCAGGGCCGGGATCATGGACATGAGGACGACGGGGGCGGCGAGCAGCGCCGAGACGGTCAGGCGCCGGCGCAGGGAGGCGAGCTCGGGATCGTCGTCCTCGGCGGCCTGTTCCTGCTCCTGTGTCGCCTCGTCCTTCGGCGGAGCCGGTGGCGGGGGCTCCTCGGCCGTGTAGCCCGTCTTCACCACGGTCGCGATCAGATCGGCGACCTCTACCCCTACGGGGTAGGTGACTTTCGCCTTCTCCGTCGCGTAGTTCACCGAGGCGGTGACTCCGTCCATGCGGTTGAGCTTCTTCTCGACGCGGGCCGCGCAGGAGGCGCAGGTCATGCCGCCGATGGTCAGCTCGACCTCATGGACGGGTCCGCTTATGGCGGGCTCTGTCGTGGTGCTGGTCATGTCCGTGCTCCGGGGAACGTGCGGCCTCAGACCCGGCCGACCAGTTCGAAGCCCGCCTCGTCCACGGCGGCGCGGACGGCCTCCTCGTCGAGCGGGGCGGCCGAGGTCACGGTGACCTCGCCGCTGGAGGCGACGGCCTTCACGGAGGAGACGCCGGCGATCTCGGAGATCTCACCCGATACGGCGCCTTCGCAGTGCCCGCAGCTCATGCCGCTCACCTTGTAGACGGTGGTGACGGAACCCGGGGTGTCGGTCTGGGCGGTCATGTCGTTGCTCCTCTTCGGGGCATGTGGGGTTCGAGTAACCTTCAGAACACCCACTCTATACCCCTAGGGGGTATGAATCCAAGAGGGGTCGAGTGAGTGAGGTCGCCGGCCCTGGGATCCGGTCAGGTGGCCGGAGTCGAGGCAGGGCCTCGGGCGAGCCTGTCGCCCACGAGGGGTTCGAGGTAGCGGAGCAGGACGATCTTCAGCTCCTGGATGTACGCGTCGCACTCTGCGCCCTCGCTGGCGAGGACCAGCTCCAGGCCCGCCTTGTACATGGCCACGCAGACATGTGCGGTACGGGTGATGTCGACCGCGGGCGTGTCGGGCAGGAATGGCGAGAGCAGGGCCTCCACCCGCGCGACCAGGGTCGCGTGCAGGGCGTCGTGCTCCTCGGCGATCCGGCCCGGGATGTCGGGGCCGTGCATCAGCGTGAAGAACACCGGGTGTCGGCGGTTGAAGTCGATGAACCTGTCCACGGCCGCCGCGACGGCCTCCTCCAGCGGCGTCGCGGGGTCGATCGGGGCGAGCGCCTCGCCGTACGTCTCGCGCATCTCGTGCATGAGCCGCTCGCCCAGCTCGATCGCGATCGCTTCCTTGTTCGGGAAGAACTGGTACAGCGTGCCCGGCGAGACGCCCGCCTCGCGGGCGATGGCGTTGGTACTGGCGGCGGTGTAGCCGGTCGAGCAGAACACGGCGGCCGCGGCCTCGAGGAGCTGGGCGATGCGGCGCTCGCCGCGGGCCTGACGGCGGCGCGGCTGCTCCTTCTCCTGGTTCGTGGGCACGCGGTTATCCCCAGCTTTCCGGACGTGATTGACAAACACGAGTGGTCGCTCACATTCTGGTGAAACGCGAGCGATCTCTCGTGTTTGCCAGTCTATGGGTTGGCTCTTCCATGCTGCCCGGCTGCGCACAGCACGGACCAGAGTGATCAGAGTGAAGGGGACACCGCACCATGACCGAAGTCAACAGGCCGCCCGGAGTGGGTGGCTGGACCCGCCTGGTGACCGCGCGTCCCCGGCTCTCCCTGCTCATCGCCCTGCTGATCACGGCCCTCGCGGTCGTGGCGGGCAGCGATGTGGCGGATCGCCTGGGCAGCGGCGGCTGGGAGGATCCGAAGGCCGAGTCGACGTACGCGACGAAGGCACTGGAGCGCGAGTTCCCCGACTCCCAGCCGAACTTCCTGCTGCTGGTCGACGCGGGCAGCGCCTCGGTCGACGACCCGGAGGTCGCCGCCGAGGCGAAGCGGCTGGCCGAGCGACTCGCCGCCGAGAAGGGCGTGACCGGCGTCGGTTCCTACTGGCAGTCCGGCGCCCCCACGCTGCGCGCCGAGGACGGCCGGGAGGCGCTGATAGCGGCCCGCCTCACGGGCGACGAGACGGCGGTGAACGAGACCCTGGACCGCATCGCGCCCGAGTTCCGCGGCGCGCACGGCCCGGTGGACGTCAAGATCGGCGGCATCATCGCCGTGCGCCACGAGATGCAGGCGATCATCCAGGAGGATCTGCTGCGGGCCGAGATGATCGCCCTGCCCGTGACCCTCGTCCTGCTGGTCATGGTCTTCGGCAGCGCGGTCGCCGCCCTGCTGCCGCTCGGCGTGGGCATCGTCGCGATCCTCGGCACCAACGCGATCCTGCGCGGCCTCACCGAGGTCACCGACGTCTCGGTCTTCGCCCAGAACCTGACGACGGCCCTGGGCCTGGGCCTCGCCATCGACTACGCCCTCTTCATCGTCCGCCGCTTCCGCGAGGAACTCTCCACGGGCGCCACCCCCTTGACCGCGGTGGCCACAACGCTCCGCACCGCCGGCCGCACGGTCCTCTTCTCCGCCCTCACGGTCGCCGTCTCCCTGGCCGCCATGATGGTCTTCCCGCAGTACTTCCTGAAGTCCTTCGCCTACGCGGGCATCGCGGTGGTCCTGCTGGCCGCGGCAGCGGCCCTGATCCTCCTCCCGGCGGCCCTGGTGCTGCTGGGCGAGCGGGTCAACGCGCTGGACATGCGGCGACTGTTCAGGCGCGGGAAGGCGAAGACGAAGGGCGAGGGCATGGCTGCCTCCTCGGCAGCGGAGGAGGGCGCGGTCTGGGGCCGGATGGCAGCGCTCGTGATGCGCCGCGCCCCGTTCTTCGCGGTCGCCACGACTGCCGGCCTGGTCCTCCTGGGCCTGCCCTTCCTGGGCGTGAAGTTCGGTACGGCCGACGACCGCCAGCTGCCCTCCTCCGCCGAGTCCCACGTGGTGCAGCAGCACATCCGCGACGGATTCCCCGGCAGCCCCGGGGGCGGCCTGGAGGTGCTGGCGGAAGGCAAGGCGACGGAGACGGAGTACGCCGCGTACAAGGAACGGATCGCCGACCTGCCCGAGGTGCTCCGGGTGGACGGTCCGCTGGTGCAGGGCGACGCGGCCTACTTCACGGTGCTGCCGAAGGGCGAGCCGGTGGACGAGGGCGCGCAACGCCTGGTGGACGACATCAGGGCGACGGACGCCCCCTTCGAGACCTCGGTGACGGGCACGGCGGCGGTCCTGGTCGACACGAAGTCCGCGATAGGGAACGGCATCCCCTGGGCCCTGTCCTTCATCGCGATCGTCACCCTGATCCTGGTCTTCCTCCTCACCGGCAGTGTGCTGATCCCCCTCCAGGCGGTCCTGCTCAACGCGCTCAGCCTCACCGCGATGTTCGGCGCGATGGTCTGGATCTTCCAGGACGGCCACCTCTCCGACCTCCTGGCCTTCACCAGCCCGGGCTCCATAGAGACCACCCTCCCGGTCCTGATGTTCTGCGTGGCCTTCGGACTCTCCATGGACTACGGCGTCTTCCTGCTCTCCCGCATCAAGGAGGAGTACGACCACACCGGCGACCACGCCGCCTCCGTCCGCTTCGGCCTCCAGCGCACCGGCGGCCTCATCACGGCCGCCGCCGTCATCCTGGCCGTGGTCATGATCGCCATAGGCACGTCCCGCGTCACCAACACCAAGATGCTCGGCCTGGGCATAGCCCTCGCCGTCCTGATGGACGCAATGGTCGTCCGCAGCCTCCTGGTCCCCGCAGTCATGCGCCTCACAGGCCGAGCCACATGGTGGGCCCCCGCCCCCTTCAAGCGCTTCCACGAACGCTTCGGTCTGACCGAGGGCGAGCCCGCGTCCACGACACCATTGACCGCTGAGGCGGAGCAGGAGAACCCGGAGCCGATATCCAGCCCGTCCCGGGTCTGAGGACGCGAAGGGCCGCAGGCCCCTTCAGGGGGGCGGGGCTGTGTCGATGTGCGGCTCCGCCGCGTGGGCGCGACAAGCCCCCACCCACCTGCACCCGCCAAACAACCCCACCCACCCGAGCTCGAAGGCGTTGCGGGGTCGAAGAGGCGGCAGCCCCTCGGGATGGGGACGGGTAGGGGCGGCGGGGGCGAGAATACTGCTCGGCAGCACGACGGCCGGTCGAAAGGTGAGGCAGATGCGCGCGGTGGTGTTCGAGCAGTTCGGCGAGCCGGCCGAGATACGGAACGTGCCGGACCCGACCCCACCGGCCCACGGCGTAGTCGTACGAGTCGAAGCGACCGGCCTCTGCCGCAGCGACTGGCACGGCTGGCAGGGCCACGACCCGGACATCACCCTGCCCCACGTCCCCGGCCATGAACTCGCCGGAGTCGTGGAGACGGTCGGCGCCCGGGTGACCGCCTGGCACCCCGGCGACCGCGTCACCGTCCCCTTCATCTGCGCCTGCGGAACCTGCGCGTCCTGCGCCGCAGGCGACCAACAGGTGTGCGAGCGGCAGACCCAACCGGGCTTCACCCACTGGGGCTCGTTCGCCCAGTACGTGTCACTGGACCACGCCGACGTGAACCTCGTGGCCCTGCCCGAGGAACTGTCGTACGGCACGGCGGCCTCCCTGGGCTGCCGCTTCGCCACGGCGTTCCGCGCGGTCGTGGCACAGGGCCGCGTCAAGGCGGGCGAATGGGTCGCGGTGCACGGGTGCGGTGGCGTGGGCCTGTCGGCGGTGATGATCGCGGCGGCCTCCGGCGCCCGTGTGATCGCCGTGGACGTCTCCGCCCAGGCCCTGGACCTGGCGAGGAAGTTCGGCGCGGCGGAGTGCGTGGATGCCTCCGGCGTACCGGACACGGCCGAGGCGATACGCGACCTCACCGCCGGCGGCGCCCATCTCTCCCTGGACGCCTTGGGCTCCCCGCTCACCTGCGCGGCCTCGGTCAACAGCCTCCGCCGCCGAGGCCGCCACATCCAGGTCGGCCTGCTCCCCTCCGAGACCGGCACCACCCCGGTCCCCATGGCCCGAGCGATCGCCCTGGAACTCGAACTCCTGGGCAGCCACGGCATGCAGGCCCACGCCTATCCGGACATGCTGGAACTGGTCCGCGCGGGCGTCCTGCGCCCCGACCTCCTGGTGACCTCGACGATCCCGCTGGCCACGGCCCCGGCCGCCCTCGCGGCGATGGACACGACACCCGGCAGCGGAGTGACGGTCATCCAGCCGTGGAGCTGACCCGACCGATCTCGGGCCGCCCCCGATGGGCGGCCCACTCGGGGGCGAGGATCGACATCCGTACGGCGTCGATCCACTCCCCGTCCTGCCACAGGGTCTGCCGCTCGATACCCTCGGCCACGAAACCGGCCTTCTCGTAGGCACGCCGCGCCCGGGGGTTGTGGGTGAACACCTCCAACGAGACGCGGTGCAGGCCGAGCCGTTCGAAGGCGTGGCCGACGGTCAGCCGCACGGCCTCCGTGCCCAGGCCACGGTCCAGCCCGCCGGGCCCGATCAGGATCGGTTGTCCTCGTCCCTCCCCCAGTTCTCGGCTTCGCTCGAACCGGGGGGACCCCCATGTTCAGCACGGCCTCCGTGCCCAGGCCACGGTCCAGCCCGCCGGGCCCGATCAGGATCCGGAACGAGCAGCTGCGGTTGTCCTCGTCCCTCCCCCAGTTCTCGGCTTCGCTCGAACCGGGGGGACCCCCATGTTCAGCACGGCCTCACCGACGAGTTCGCCACTCGCCCGGTCCACGATGCCGAGGTCGAGACGGTCGCTCTGGTCATTGCGAGTGCCGTACCAGGAGCGCAGCCGGTCCAGGCCGAGCGCTTCGGCCGGGCTGCCGGTGAGCCGTATGACCTCCGGATCGGACAGGATCCGGGCCATCACGGGCACGTCGTTCTCGGTGAACGGCCGCAGCACGGTCCGCTCACCGGTGAGCACGGGTTTCTCGGAAAAGCTCATCCCCGGATCCTGACCAGCGGACGGACCCGGGGACAAACGAATAAGGGGACAGAGGGACAAAGGGACAAGTGAACAAGTGGCGTGCGGAGCCGGTCAGTCGACCTTGCGCCCCCGGTTTCCCGGTCTGGAGGCGACCCAGGCGCGGACCGTGTCGGCGTACCAGTAGGGCTTGCCGCACTCCACATGGTCGGGCGGCGGCAGCAGCCCGTGTTTGCGGTACGAGCGGACGGTGTCGGGCTGCACACGGATGTGCGCCGCGATGTCCTTGTACGACCAGAGGCATCGGTCGGTCATCAATGGCACCTCGCGCTGGCGATCACAAAACCTGTGCCCCCTCAACGACACACAGTGATCACCAGGGCCCCGCTGTCGGCTGCCTGTGACACCACACCCGCGCACCCGTGACACCTGTGACAGAAGGGTGCCTTTGTGACGCAGCCGAGTGCCAGCGCGCCCCGAATGGGCCGCAGGCCCAAAAAGGGGCGCGGGGAACTGCGCGACCAGCCACGACGAACCCGCAACCCGAAACGGACCCGCACCCCAACGGCGCTGCACGGCTCAACCCAGCGGAGCGCTCACGCCCCACAGGAGCGCAAGAACGCCCGAGTCCGCTGAGCAATGGGCAACGGCTTGTCCGGCGCACACGGATACATGTCCTGCTCGACGATCGCGAACAGATCCACATCCAGCTTCGCCGCAGCGGCCAGCACCGGCTCGAGCGCCGGCACACCCGCCGGCGGCTCACACATCACACCCTTCGCCACAGCCGGCCCGAACGGAATCCCGTTCGCGCGGACCTCGGCGAGGATCTCGGGATCGACCTGCTTGAGGTGCAGATACCCGATGCGCTCCCCGTACGTCTCGATCAGCTTGACGCTGTCGCCGCCGCAGTAGGCGTAGTGCCCGGTGTCGAGGCAGAGCGAGACGACCGACGAGTCCGTGCCGTCGAGGAACCGGACGACGTTCTCCTCGCTGTCGATGTGGGTGTCCGCGTGCGGGTGGACGACGATCTGCAGCCCGTACCGCTCACGCACCTCCCGGCCGAGCCGCTCGGTGAGCTGGGTGAGGTGCCGCCACTGCTCGGCGGTCAGCTCGCTCGGCTCCAGTACCTTGCCCGTCTTGTCGTCCCGCCAGAAGGACGGGATGACGACGAGGTGCTTGGCGCCCATCGCCTGCGCGAGGACCGCGTTGTCGGCCACGTGCGCCCAGGTCTTCTCCCAGACGTCGGGGCCGTGGTGCAGCCCGGTGAAGACCGTGCCGGCCGACACTTTCAGGCCACGTTTGGCGGTCTCCTCGGTGAGGACGGCCGGGTCGGTCGGCAGATAGCCGTACGGGCCCAGCTCGATCCACTCGTAGCCGGACGCAGCGACCTCGTCGAGGAAGCGCTGCCAGGGGACCTGCTGAGGGTCGTCGGGGAACCATACGCCCCAGGAGTCGGGCGCCGAGCCGATGCGGATGCGTGAGACACCGGAAACTTGGGACTGAGGTGACAACGACGTCATGGGCGTCAGCTTCAGGCCGGAAAGGAATGGTGTCAATAGGTAGTCCGAATGTCTGGACAAAACATTGACAGGGTCGCTCCGGCGGAGCTAGACCTTGACGGAACTGGAGCGTGAAGGGAACTCGATGGCGTACGACCTGATCACCATGGGGCGGATCGGTGTGGACCTCTACCCGTTGCAGACGGGGGTCCCGCTGTCGCAGGTGACGACCTTCGGGAAGTTCCTCGGCGGTTCGGCGAGCAATGTCGCGGTGGCCGCCGCCCGCCTCGGCCGCAGCACCGCGGTCATCACCCGCACGGGCGAGGACCCCTTCGGGGAGTACCTCCACCAGGCCCTGCGCGACTTCGGCGTGGACGACCGGTGGGTGACCCCGGTGCCGGGCCTGCCGACGCCGGTCACGTTCTGCGAGGTCTTCCCGCCGGACGACTTCCCGCTCTACTTCTACCGCCGCCCCAAGGCCCCGGACCTCGAGATCGACGCCCACGAGCTCGACCTCGACGCCATCCGCGACACCCGCATCCTCTGGGTGACCGGCACCGGCCTGAGCGAGGAGCCCAGCCGTACGGCGACGCTGGCGGCCCTGGCCCACCGGGCCAAGGCCGGCACGACGGTCTTCGACCTCGACTGGCGTCCCAATCTTTGGAATGACACAGCCGGGACCGACCCGGCCGAGGCCCGCCCCTTCTACGAGGAGGCCCTCCGCCACACGACGGTCGCCGTCGGCAACCTGGACGAGGTCGAGGTCGCCACCGGCGTACGCGAGCCGCAGGCGGCCGCCCGCGCGCTCCTCGACGCCGGGGTCGAGCTCGCGGTCGTCAAGCAGGGCCCCAAGGGTGTCCTCGCGGTCAACAGCAAGGGCGAGTCCGCCGAGGTCCCGCCCCTCCCCGTCAACGTCCTCAACGGCCTCGGCGCCGGTGACGCCTTCGGCGGCTCCCTCTGCCACGGCCTGCTGGCCGGCTGGGACCTGGAGCGGATCATGCGCCACGCCAACGCCGCCGGAGCGATCGTCGCCTCCCGCCTGGAGTGCTCGTCCGCGATGCCCACGACCGAGGAGATCGAGGCCGCGGTCAAGGCGGGGGCAGTCCTGTGACCGCCACCGACCCCGGCGGCACCGGCGCTTCCGCCACCGCCCCCGGCCCCCTCACCCCCATCGACATCTCCGCCCTCGCCCGTACCCGCGCCCAGCACCCCGAGGCAATCGCCGAAGCCGCGGCCCGCCGTACCCGCCGCCCCCTGATCGGTCACTCCGGCCGGCTGATGATCGTGGCAGCCGACCACCCGGCCCGCGGCGCCCTCTCCGTCGGCGACCGCAGGCTCGCCATGGCGAACCGGGCCGACCTGCTCGAACGGCTGTGCCTGGCGCTGTCCCGCCCCGGCGTCGACGGCGTCCTCGCGACCGCCGACATCCTCGACGACCTGCTTCTCCTCGGCGCCCTCGACAACAAGGTCGTCATGGGCTCGATGAACCGCGGCGGTCTCGCGGGCGCCTCCTTCGAACTGGACGACCGTTTCACCGGCCACCGCCCGCAGGACCTCGAGCGCCTCGGCTTCGACGCGGGCAAGCTGCTCCTGCGCATCGACTACGAAGACCCGGGCTCCCTCGACACCCTGGAGTCCACCGCGCACGCCGTCGACGCGATGGCCGAGCGCCGACTGCCCGTGTTCGTCGAGCCGTTCATCAGCCGCCGCGACCCCGCCACCGGCAAGGTCCGCAACGACCTGAGCGCCGACGCCGTCACCAGGTCGATCGCCATAGCCGCCGGGCTCGGCGGCAGTTCGGCGTACACCTGGCTGAAGGTGCCCGTCACCGAGAACCCCGACGACATGGCCCGCGTCATGGAGACCTCGACCCTGCCCACCGTCCTGCTCGGCGGCGATGTCGGCGAGGACCAGGAGGGCGCGTACGAGAAATGGCGGGGCGCGCTGCAACTCCCCACCGTCCAGGGCCTGGTGGTCGGCCGTTCGCTGCTCTACCCGGCGGACGACGATGTGACCGCCGCCGTGGACACCGCCGTAGGACTGTTGTGAGGGCCGCATGACACAGAAGACCGAGCTTTACGTCCCCAAGGGGGCGACGGCGGGCACGGAATACGCCGTCGACATCGACCCGAAGCGGGCGGGCTGGACCCACAGCAGCCTGCGCATCGTCGAACTCCGACCGGGCGGCACCCACACCTTCACCGCCGGTGACAGTGAGTGGATCGTGCTGTCCCTGAACGGTGCCTGCACTGTTCAGGTGGCCGACGGCACCGAGACAGCCGAGTTTGAAATCCTGGGCCGGGAGAGCGTGTTCGCCGGAGTCTCCGACTTCGTCTACGCGCCACGCGACTCCAGGGTACAGATCGCCTCCGGCGCGGGAGGCCGCTTCGCTTTGGCAGGAGCGAAGTGCGAGCGACGACTCCCCGCTCGTTACGGCCCCGCGCCGGAGGTCCCCGTCGAGGACCGGGGCAGCGGCACCTGCGCCCGCCAGGTGCGCAACTTCGCCTCCGCCGACGCCTTCGAGTGCGACAAGCTCATCACCGTCGAGGTCATCACCCCCGGTGGCAACTGGTCCTCGTACCCGCCGCACAAGCACGACGAGAACCGGCCGGGGGAGGAGACCGAACTCGAGGAGATCTACTACTTCGAGATCGACGGCCCGAACGGCTTCGGCTACCAGCGCGTGTTCCCCTCCCGCGAGGGCGGATCCGACGTGCTCGCCGAGGTCCGTTCCGGTGACGCCGTACTGGTTCCCGACGGCTGGCACGGGCCGTCCATCGCGCAGCCCGGCCACAGCATGTACTACCTGAACGTCATGGCAGGCCCGGGCTCCGAGCGCCAGTGGCGGATCTGCTTCCACCCTGACCACACGGAGGGTTACCGATGAGCACCGGGACCACGACGAGACTGACGGTCGGGCAGGCGCTCGTACGCTTCCTCGCCGCCCAGTACACCGAACGCGACGGTGAGCGACAGCGGCTGATCGGCGCCACCTGGGGCATCTTCGGCCACGGCAACGTCGCGGGGCTCGGTCAGGCGCTGATCGAGTACGCCGACGACATGCCGTATTACCAGGGCCGCAACGAACAGTCGATGGTGCACGCGGCCGTCGGCTACGCTCGGCAGTCGAACCGCCTTTCCACGCACGCCGTGACGACGTCCATCGGCCCCGGCGCCACCAACCTCGTCACCGGCGCCGCCCTCGCCACCATCAACCACCTCCCGGTCCTGCTCCTCCCCGGCGACATCTTCGCCACCCGCCCCGCGGACCCGGTGCTCCAGCAGCTCGAAGTCCCGTACGCGGGCGACATCAGCGTCAACGACTGCCTGCGCCCGGTGTCGAAGTACTTCGACCGGATCACCCGCCCCGAGGCCCTGATCCCGGCCGCGCTCCAGGCGATGCGGGTGCTCGCCGACCCGGTCGAGACGGGCGCCGTCACGCTTGCCCTCCCGCAGGATGTGCAGGCGGAGGCGTACGACTGGCCGGAGGAGTTCTTCGCCGAGCGGACCTGGAACGTACGCCGTCCCGCGGCCGACGGTTCCGAACTGTCCGCCGCCGTAGGGACGATCCGCGAAGCCAGGCGCCCCCTGATCGTCGCCGGCGGCGGTGTCCACCACGCCCGCGCGGAGGAGGCACTCGCCGAACTCGCCGACGCCACCGGCATTCCCGTGGCGTCCACGCAGGCCGGCAAGGGCTCCCTCCGGTACGACCACCCGCAGGACGTCGGCGCCATCGGCCACACCGGCACCGCGACCGCCAACGAACTCGCCCGCACCGCCGACCTGGTGATCGGTGTGGGCACCCGGTACACGGACTTCACGACCGCCTCCGGCACCCTCTTCGCCGCCGACGGCGTCCGCTTCCTCAACCTCAACATCGCGCCGTACGACGGTCACAAGCTCTCCGGGCTGCCACTGATCGCCGACGCGCGCGTCGGCTTGGAGGAGCTGACCCAGGCGCTCGAACTGCACGGGCACCGGGTCGCGGACGGTTATGTCGCCGAGTACTCCGAGGACAAGCAGCGCTGGGAACACCGCGTCGACGCCTGCTACGAGGCCGACGAGCCGGACACCCGGCCCACCCAGGCCCAGGTCCTCGGGCTCCTCGACGAGCTCGTCGACGAGAACGACATCCTCATCAACGCGGCCGGGTCCCTCCCCGGTGACCTGCACAAACTGTGGCGGGCGCGGTCGCGCGACCAGTACCACCTGGAGTACGGCTACTCCTGCATGGGGTACGAGATCCCGGCCGCGATCGGCGTCCGGATGGCGGCCCCCGGGCGGCCGGTCTGGGCGCTGGTCGGCGACGGCACGTATCTGATGATGCCGACTGAGATCGTCACGGCCGTGCAGGAGAACGTCCCGATCAAGGTGCTGATCATCCAGAACCACGGGTACGCCTCCATCGGCGGCCTGTCCCAGGAGACCGGCGCCGAGCGGTTCGGCACGGCCTACCGGTTCCGCTCCGAGGACGGCACGTTCACAGGCGCCCCGCTGCCCGTGGACCTCGCCGCCAACGCGGCCAGTCTCGGCATGCGCGTCCTGCGCGCCAGGACCGTTCGCGACCTGCGGGCGGCTCTCGCCGAGGCGCGGGCCGCCGACACTCCCACATGTGTCTACGTGGAGACCGAAACGACAGACAGAGTGTCGGGCCCGCCTCCCGCGCAGGCCTGGTGGGATGTTCCTGTGGCCGAGACCGCGACCCGCCCGTCGGCGGTCAAGGCCCGCGAGGAGTACGACCGGCACGTCTCTGCCCGACGCCGCCATCTGTAAGAAGGAGTTTCTCGGCATGACGAAGATCGTCAACCACTGGATCGGCGGCAAGACCGTCGAAGGCGCGTCGGGTACGTTCGGGCCGGTCACGGACCCGGCGACCGGCGCGGTCACCACGAAGGTCGCGTTCGCGACGGTCGACGAGGTGGACGCGGCCGTGGCGACCGCCAAGGAGGCGTACGCGACCTGGGGCCAGTCCTCGCTGGCCCAGCGCACGTCCATCCTCTTCAAGTTCCGCGCGCTGCTCGACGCCAACCGTGACGCGATCGCCGAGCTGATCACCGCCGAGCACGGCAAGGTGCACAGCGACGCGCTCGGCGAGGTCGCGCGCGGCCTGGAGATCGTCGACCTGGCCTGCGGCATCACCGTCCAGCTGAAGGGCGAGCTGTCCACGCAGGTCGCCAGCCGCGTGGACGTCTCCTCGATCCGCCAGCCCCTCGGCGTCGTCGCGGGCATCACGCCGTTCAACTTCCCGGCGATGGTCCCGATGTGGATGTTCCCGATGGCCATCGCGTGCGGCAACACGTTCGTGCTGAAGCCGTCCGAGAAGGACCCGTCGGCGTCGATCAAGATCGCGGAACTGCTGTCCGAGGCGGGCCTCCCGGACGGCGTCTTCAACGTCGTCCACGGCGACAAGGTGGCGGTGGACCGCCTCCTGGAGCACCCGGACGTCAAGGCGGTGTCGTTCGTAGGCTCGACCCCGATCGCCCGCTACATCCACACCACGGCCTCCGCGAACGGCAAGCGCGTACAGGCCCTGGGCGGCGCCAAGAACCACATGCTGGTCCTCCCGGACGCCGACCTCGACGCGGCGGCGGATGCGGCGGTGAGCGCGGCCTACGGCTCGGCGGGCGAACGCTGCATGGCGATCTCGGCGGTGGTAGCGGTCGGCGCGATCGGCGACGAGCTGGTCGACAAGATCCGCGAACGCGCCGAGAAGATCAAGATCGGCCCCGGCAACGACCCGACGTCGGAGATGGGCCCGCTGATCACGGCGGTCCACCGCGACAAGGTGGCGTCCTACGTCGAGGGCGCTGCGGCCGAGGGCTGCGAGGTCGTCCTCGACGGCACCGGCTACACGGTCGACGGCTTCGAGGACGGCCACTGGATCGGCATCTCGCTCCTCGACAAGGTGCCCACGTCCGCCAAGGCCTACCAGGACGAGATCTTCGGCCCGGTCCTGTGTGTCCTCCGCGTCGACACGTACGAGGAGGGCATGACGCTGATCAACAACTCGCCCTTCGGCAACGGCACCGCGATCTTCACCCGTGACGGCGGCGCCGCCCGCCGCTTCCAGCTGGAGGTCGAGGCCGGCATGGTCGGCGTCAACGTCCCGATCCCGGTCCCCGTCGGCTACCACAGCTTCGGCGGCTGGAAGGACTCGCTCTTCGGCGACCACCACATCTACGGCAACGACGGCACGCACTTCTACACCCGCGGCAAGGTCGTCACCACCCGCTGGCCGGACCCGTCCGAGGCCCCGGCAGGCGTCGACCTGGGCTTCCCGCGCAACCACTGAGCCCGTACGGTGCCCCGTCTCTTTCCACGCGGGAGGGGGCGGGGCACCGCCGTGTCCGCGGTCAGCCCATCGCGCAGCTGCCGAAGGCGCACGCGAGGCGCAGCCCCGGCTTTTCAGGGGCGCGGGGCTGTGTCGATTTGCGGCTCCGCCGCGTGGGCGCGACCAGCCCCCACCCACCCGCACCTGAAATCACTCCCGTGGGGTCGAAGGGGCGCAGCCCCTGGATGGGGGTCCCCCCGCTCGAGCGAAGCCGAGAGTGGGGGAGGGACGGGCAGGGGCGGCGGGGGCGACTTATCAGGTTGCTGTCAGTCCGCCGCACGCCCCCGCATACCGCAACCGCTGTATGCGGAAATCCCCCCGTACGACCGTGGGATGGCACACACCTCCCCCCGAAGATGGCCCTGGGCTGTCACTGTTTCCCCGTACCGTTGACGCATGGATCTTCGACTGCCCGGACTCCGGCGGGCACTGCTGCGGAGGCCGCGACGGACCCTCGCCGCCGCGGCCGCCGTCGTGGTGATCGCGGGGGCCGGCACGTGGACGGCCACCGCCTCGGACGAGGCCGTGCCGGTCAAGCGCACCGACCAGGTCATGGACACGGCCGAGGGCGTGCGCATCGACACCTCGTACTTCACCTCCGGCTCGGACGACCGCCGCCCCGCCGTCCTCCTCGGCCACGGCTTCGGCGGCGACAAGGACGACGTACGTGGCCAGGCCGAGGACCTCGCCCGTGACGGCTACGCGGTGCTGACCTGGTCGGCCCGCGGCTTCGGCGAGTCCACCGGCAAGATCGGGCTGAACGACCCGAAGGCCGAGGTCGCCGACGTCTCCCAGCTGATCGACTGGCTCGCGAAGCGCCCCGAGGTCCAGCTGGACAAGGACGGCGACCCGCGCGTGGGCGCCGCCGGCGCCTCGTACGGCGGCGCGATCTCGCTGCTGGCCGCCGGGTACGACGACCGGGTCGACGCCATCGCCCCCGCGATCACGTACTGGAACCTCGCGGACGCCCTGTTCCCGAACGGCGTCTACAAGAAGCTGTGGACCGGCATCTTCTTCAACACCGGCGGCGGCTGCGAGAAGTTCGAGGCCGAGCTCTGCGAGATGTACGAGCGGGTCGCCGAGTCCGGTGAGCCGGACGCGGCGGCGGTGAGGCTCCTTCAGGAGCGCAGCCCGGAGGCCGTCGGCGACCGCATCAAGGTGCCCACCCTGCTGATGCAGGGCCAGACCGACTCCCTCTTCCCGCTCGCCCAGGCCGACGAGGCCGCCAAGGCGATCGAGGCGGGCGGCGCGCCGGTGGAGGTCGACTGGATCTCCGGCGGCCACGACGGCGGCGACATGGAGACGAGCCGCCTGCAGTCCCGTGTCAACGCATGGTTCGACCGTTACCTGAAGGACGACAAGGGCGCGGACACCGGTTCGGCGTTCCGCGTCACCCGCACCCTCGGCGCCGGCTCCGGCGACGGCGAGACCCGACTGAGCGGTACGACCGACGACGCGTACCCGGGCCTCACGAGCGACCGGCAGTCCATCGCCCTCGCCGGACGCGAGCAGAGCTTCAGCAACCCGGCCGGCGCCAACCCGCCCGCCGTGTCGGCCCTGCCCGGCCTCGGCTCCGCCGCCGGCGGCCTGGCCCAGCTGTCCTCGCTCGGCGTCAGCATCTCCCTCGACTTCCCCGGCCAGTTCGCCGCGTTCCAGTCGAAGCCCGTCGCCGACGACCTCCAGATCACCGGCTCACCCACGGCCACGGTCCATGTGAAGTCGACCAGCGAGGACGCCGTGCTCTTCGCGAAGGTCTACGACGTCGGCCCGGACGGCAGGTCGCAGGTCCTGCCCTCCCAGCTCGTCGAGCCCATCCGCGTGGAGGGCGCCAAGTCCGGCAAGGACGTCGAGCTCACCCTCCCGGCCATCGACTACCAACTGGACGACGGCCACAGCCTCCGCCTGGTCCTCGCCTCCACCGACCTCGGCTACGCCTCCCCGGCCGCCCCGGCGACGTACACCGTCTCCCTGAAGGGAGACCTGGAGGTGCCGACGCCGCTCGGCGCGGCCGACCGTACGGGCGCCCTGCCCGCCTGGGTCTGGTACATGCCGATCGGCGGCGCGGTGATCGCGGCCGCCCTGCTGCTGACGGGACGGCGCCGCATCGCGACCCCGGCCCCCGACCCGGCGCTGGCCGAAGTCCCGCTCCAGATCACGGACTTGAGCAAGAAGTACAAGAACGGCGACCGGTACAGCGTCCGCGACCTCTCCTTCCGCGTGGAGAAGGGCCAGGTCCTCGGCCTCCTCGGGCCGAACGGCGCGGGCAAGACGACGACCCTGCGCATGCTGATGGGGCTGATCCAGCCGGACGGCGGCGAGATCCGCGTCTTCGGCCATGCGATCGTGCCGGGCGCCCCGGTCCTCTCCCGGGTCGGCGCCTTCGTCGAGGGCGCGGGCTTCCTCCCGCACCTGTCGGGCCGCGAGAACCTGGAGCTGTACTGGCGGGCCACCGGCCGCCCGGCCGAGGACGCCCACCTGGACGAGGCCCTGGAGATCGCCGGCCTCGGCGACGCGCTGGCCCGCGCGGTCCGCACCTACTCCCAGGGCATGCGCCAGCGCCTCGCCATCGCCCAGGCCATGCTCGGCCTGCCCGACCTGCTCATACTCGACGAGCCGACGAACGGACTCGACCCGCCACAGATCCGCGAGATGCGCGAGGTCATGATCCGGTATGCGGCGGCCGGCCGTACGGTCATCGTCTCCAGCCACCTGCTGGCGGAGGTCGAACAGACCTGCACCCACCTGGTCGTCATGGACCACGGCAAGCTCGTCCAGGCGGGCCCCGTCGGCGAGATCGTCGGCTCCGGCGACACCCTGCTGGTCGGCACCTCCGTACCCGTGGAGGAGCCCATCGTCGAGAAGATCGCCGCACTGCCGGGCATCGACTCGGCCGTGCGCACCGACGACGGCCTGGTCGTCCGCCTCGACGCCGGCGGCAGCGCGCGGCGCCTGGTCGCCGAACTCGTACGGCTGGAAGTGCCCGTGGAGTCGGTGGGCCCGCACCGCCGCCTCGAAGACGCCTTCCTCACTCTGATCGGAGAGTCCGCATGAGCACGCTGACCGAGCGCGCCGAACGCGACGACCGTGCCGAGGACGGCCGGCACGGCGGGCAGGGCGAGCCCGGTGGTCGCACAGAGCCCCCCGTCGAGGTCGCCGACGGCTACCGCGCCGGCCGCACCCTGCCCCTCAGGGTCGAGCTGGTCCGGCAGCTCAAGCGCCGGCGCACGATGATCATGGGCGGCGTCCTGTTCGCCCTGCCGATCATCCTGCTGATCGCCTTCCAGATCGGCGGCACCCCGGGCGAGGGCAACAGCCGGGTCAACCTGATGGACACGGCGACGGCGTCCGGGACGAACTTCGCCGCGGTGAACCTGTTCGCCGGCGCGGGATTCCTGCTGGTCATCCCCGTCGCGCTGTTCTGCGGCGACACGGTCGCCTCGGAGGCCAGCTGGTCCTCCCTGCGCTATCTCCTCGCCGCTCCGGTGCCCCGCGCCCGCCTGCTGTGGTCCAAGCTCGCCGTCGGCCTCACCCTCAGCCTGGCCGCGCTGGTGCTGCTGCCGGTCATCGCCCTCGCCATCGGCACGGTGGCCTACGGCTGGGGCCCGCTGGAGCTGCCCACGGGCGGCGAGCTGGCTCCGGGGGCCGCCGCCCGGGCGCTGTTGATCACCGTGGCGTACATCTTCGTGTCCCAACTGGTCACCGCCGCCATGGCGTTCTGGCTGTCCACCCGGACCGACGCCCCCCTCGGCGCGGTCGGCGGCGCCGTCTTCATCACCATCATCGGCAACGTCCTCGACGCGGTGACCGCCCTCGGCGACTGGCGCGACTTCCTGCCCGCGCACTACCAGTACGCCTGGCTGGACGTCGTCCGCTCACAGCCCGACTACTCCGACATGATCCAGGGCACGTCCCTCTCTATAACGTACGCACTCGTCCTGTTCGCCCTGGCCTTCCGCGGTTTCGGCCGCAAGGACGTGGTCTCGTAGGTCACCGGAAGATCACCCACCGGTCTCGACCGGCCCTGGTCGTGGCCGCTTCGAGACGCATCCGCAACACCCCGTAGCGCACATCCGGGCCCCCTCCGCCGTCACAGTCACAACAGTCGCCCACAGAAAGGCGACAGCTGACTGACGAGGGGGCCCGGATGCGTTCGTATCGCAGGACACTCAGGACAGGACCGACACGACGGCGGCTGAGCACAGGGCTCCTCGCCCTGGGCACGGCGGGCGCCCTGCTCCTCACCGGCTGCGGTCAGAGCGGCGACAGCGGGCGCGGCGACTCGTCGGCGTACGACCGCGAAGGGGGCGGCAACAGCACGGGAGGCTTCCCGGCCCCCGCCCCCGAGGGCACCGACACCGGCGAACAGCGCGGCGAGCAACCGGACGACGAGTCCCGCGACATCGCCCCGTCCCCCGACTACCTCTCCACCTTCGCCCTCGACGTCGACACCGCCTCCTACGGCTACGCCCGCCGCACCCTGGGGGACGGAACCCTGCCGGACCCCACCACGATCCGCCCCGAGGAATTCGTCAACAGCTTCCGCCAGGACTACGAACGCCCGGGCGGCGACGGCTTCTCGGTCACCGTCGACGGCGCCCGCACCAACGATGACAACTGGTCCCTGGTCCGCGTCGGCCTCGCCACCCGCACCGCCGGGGACGACGGCGAACGCCCGCCCGCCGCGCTCACCTTCGTCATCGACGTCAGCGGCTCCATGTCCGAACCGGGCCGCCTCGACCTCGCCCAGGACGCCCTGCGCACGATGACGGACCGACTGCGCGACGACGACTCCGTCGCGATCGTCACCTTCAGCGACGAGGCCGAGACCGTCCTGCCGATGACCCGCCTCGACGACAACCGGGGCGAGATCCACGACGCCATCGACAGCCTGGAACCCACCGACTCCACCAACCTCGGCGCGGGCGTCGAGACCGGCTACGAAACCGCCGTCGAGGGCCTGCGCAAGGGCGCGACCAACCGCGTCGTCCTCCTCTCCGACGCCCTCGCCAACACCGGCGACACCGACGCCGACACCATCCTCGAACGCATCGGCACCGAGCGCCGCGAGCACGGCATCACCCTCTTCGGCGTCGGCGTCGGCAGCGACTACGGCGACGCCCTCATGGAACAGCTCGCCGACCAGGGCGACGGCCACACCACCTACGTCTCCACGGAGGAGGAGGCCGAGAGGCTCTTCTGCGAGGAACTCCCGCGCCACATCGACCTCACCGCCCGCGACGCCAAGGCCCAGGTCGCCTTCGACCCGGAGACGGTCGAGGAGTTCCGCCTGATCGGCTACGACAACCGCCAGGTCGCCGACGAGGACTTCCGTGACGACCGAGTCGACGGCGGCGAGGTAGGCCCCGGCCACACCGTCACGGCCCTGTACGCCGTCCGCACCGAGCAGAACGCCACCGGCCACCTCGCCACCGCCACCGTCCGCTGGCTCGACCCCGACACCCGCACCCCGCACGAGGAATCGTCCGACATCGAGGCCTCCACCCTCCACGACGACCTCTGGGCCACATCACCGCACGGCCTCCAAGTAGCCGCCGTAGCCGCCTACTTCGCCGACGCCCTACGCCAAGGCGACAGCCGCTGGTCCGACCTCCCGAGCAGCCCGACGCTGAGCCAACTCTCCCACCGCGCCGAGGACTTGGCCCGAGACCGCGAGGACAAGGACCTGTACGACCTGGCTGACGCGATCGAGAGGGCGGACGAGTTGCTGACGTAGCGCAGCGGCACCCGGCGAACGCCGGTGAGCGAAAACCCGCCCCCGCCCGTAACCGTACGAGTGGGTTCGGGAGACACGGACGAGCCGGCACCCCGGAATGACCCGAACCCATTGAAAATTCCTTACGCATCGGTAAGTTAACTCGTCAGTAATGAAACGGTCGTCGGCCTCGGGGAGCTGCCATGGGCGTACGCAAGGACCTGAACCAGGCGAGACAACGCACCGACCTCGCCGAACGGATCAAGGTCGAAGTCGTGAAGGACGCCCACGGTGTCGTCCGTGAGGCCCGCACGCCCGCGCTCGCACCCCGCGCGACCAGCGGCAGCATCGCCGACCTGCCCTTCGTCAACGCCACCGAGGCCCCCGACGCCGTGATCCTGCGCCGCGCCGACGACCACGGCGACTGGCACCCGGTCACGGCCGCCGCCTTCGCCCGCGAGGTCACCGTCACCGCCAAGGGGTTGATGGCCGCCGGTCTCGAACCGGGCGGCCGGGTCGCGGTGATGTCCCGCACCCGCTACGAGTGGACGGTCCTCGACTTCGCCATCTGGGCGGCCGGCGGCCAGTCCGTCCCCATCTACGCCACCTCCTCGCCCGACCAGATCGAGTGGATCGTCCGGGACTCCGGCTCCCGCTTCGTGATCGTGGAGACCCCGGAGAACGCGGCCGCCGTCGCCACCGCCACCGATCGCCACACCCAGCCCCCGCACGTCTGGCAACTCGACGAAGGGGCCCTGCCCCAACTCGCCGACCTGGGCCGGACCATCGCCGACGAGGAGGTCACCAAGCGCCGCGCCGCCCTCACCCCCGACACGGCCGCGACCATCTGCTACACCTCCGGCACCACCGGCCGCCCCAAGGGCTGCGTCCTCACCCACGCCAACCTCCACGCGGAGGCCGCCAACACGGTCGAACTGCTCCACCCCGTCTTCAAGGCGGTCACCGACCAGGTCGCCTCCACCCTTCTCTTCCTCCCCCTGGCCCACATCCTCGGCCGCACGATCCAGATCGCCTGTCTGATGGCCCGTATCGAGCTGGGCCACAACCCCAGCATCAAGCCCGCCGAACTGCGACCCGCGCTCAAGAGGTTCCGCCCCACCTTCGTCGTCGGCGTCCCCTACCTCTTCGAGCGGATCCACGCCACCGGCCGCGCCACCGCCGAACGCATCGGCCGCGGCGCCTCCTTCGACCGCGCCCACCGCATCGGCGTCCGCTTCGCCGAGTCCTACCTGGACAAGTTCCTGGACCGAGGCCCCGGCCCGACCCCGGGCCTCTACGCCGCCTGGGCCCTGTACGACCTGCTGGTCTACCGCCGCGTCCGCAAGGAACTCGGCGGCCGCCTCCGCTACGCCATCAGTGGCGGCTCCCCCCTCGACCGCGACCTCAACCTCTTCTTCTACGCCGCCGGCGTCATCGTCTACGAGGGCTACGGCCTCACCGAGACCACCGCGGCCGCCACCATCGTGCCGCCCCTCAAACCCCGCCCCGGCACGGTCGGCCAGCCCGTCCCCGGCACCGCGATCCGTATCGCCGACGACGGCGAGGTCCTCATCAAGGGCTCCATCGTCTTCGGCACCTACTGGAACAACCCGGTCGCCACCGACGTCGCCCTCACCGACGACTGGTTCGCCACCGGCGACCTCGGCGCGCTCGACGAGGACGGCTACCTCACCATCACCGGCCGCAAGAAGGACATCCTCGTCACCTCCGGCGGCAAGAACGTTTCCCCCGCCGTCCTGGAGGACCGCCTGCGCAGCCGCCCCCCGGTCGGCCAGTGCATCGCCGTCGGCGACAACCGCCCCTACGTCGCCGCCCTCATCACCCTCGACCCCGAGGACGTCAGCCACTGGCTCCACGTCCGCGGCATGTCCCCGGACACCCCGCTCTCCGAGCTCGTCGACGACCCCCGCATGCGCGCCGACGTCCAGAAGGCCGTCGACTACGCCAACCAGGCGGTCTCCCGTGCCGAGTCGATCCGTGAGTTCAGGCTGGTGGAAGGCGAGTTCACCGAGGATAACGGCCTGCTCACCCCATCCATGAAGGTCAAACGCCACGCGGTGACGACGGCATACGCCCACGAGATAGAGGCGCTGTACCGGGGCTGACGCCCTTTCACACTCGGCCCCCCTGTGTTGCATGCCTGATACGGCAGTGGTCATATCTCCCCGAAAGCACCTGAAGCACCACCTGGGAGGACTAATGCCCCATCGCATGCTCCATTCGGCGGCCGCCGTGACGCTGGCTTCCGCGTCGCTGCTGGCCGCCATGCCGGCGCAGGCCGCCGCGCAGCAGGCGTTTCCCTGCTCAGTCGGCGTCCAGAAGTTCAGCAGCACCGTGACCAGCAGGGCCACCGTCAACCTCTGGTGCGCCGAGGCCCGGACCGTCACCACGACCATCACCGCGGACGGCGTCGAGGTCGTGACGTTCCAACAGACCGTTCAGGCCAACGTCCAACAGAGCGTCAGCGTCAATGTGCCGAGGCCCGCGAAGGTCTGCGCCAAGGTGACGAGCGGCAGTGACAGCACCGAGATCTGCGCTCCCTGACGGCGCGCCTCCAGGCGTCGTCCGCAACGGCCTTAAATCCTGCGGAAGTTGACTAATACACCCAATCGGATGTGTCGGAAATGAGGGGTTAAGTGAGGTGCGTGTTATCGTCTGTGACCAGTCGGGCACGGTCCGTAAGGAGGGTCGTGTGCGTGAGAAAAACGGAGACAGCATGCACAAGCTGAAGAAGGCTGCGGCCGTGGCGGCCATGGTCGGCGGCATCAGCCTCGCCGGTGGCGGGGTCGCCAGCGCCGGCGACTACGACGACCCGTACCCGTACCCGGGCGTGGCGATCGAGAACCTGCAGGTCGTGGAGTGCGACCAGACGTTCGAGCCCAACACCTCCGCGATCACTGGTGGTGCCGCCGGTGGTGACAACCAGACGAACGTCGGCAACTTCTGCACGGTCGTCGGTGAAGTTGAGGACTGATTTCAGGACGTCATGACGAGTCGGGTCCCGCGCCCTCGGTGTGGACGGCAAGCCGGACAGCGAGCAGGAACTGCATCTGCCGCTGGGCTACAAGTGGGTGGTGTGGGACCACACCGACACCAAGATCAAGCTCACCAAGGGCGCGCACACCCTCACGCTCGCCGCGAAGAGCGCCGACGGCAAGCGCGCCACCAAGGGTGACGCCATCGTCGACCGCCTCACCCTCACTCTGCCCCAAGCTTCGGCCGCCACCCAGGTGTACGAGGGCGAGCTGGCCTGGCTCAGCGGCGGGGCGCGCCCCGTCTACCAGCCGGCGAAGCCGGCGGCAACGGGATCGGGCGCGGCCCGGCTCGCCAAGGGCCAGACCGCCACCTTCTGGGTCTACTCACCCGCCGACCGCGAGGCCACCCTCACCATCGACACCCTCAGCGGCACGGACGCCCGGCTCTCCGTCAACGAGCACAAAGTCCTGCGCCTGACCAAAGACAGGAGCAGCGTCGCGGTCTCCCTCTCCGGCGGCGTCAACAAAGTGACACTGACCGGAGGTTCAGCCACGACCCTCGTCGACCGCCTCACGGTCACACCCACCAACGGCACACTCAAGGCACGTACGTACAAGGCGCAGGACGCCGAGCTCGCGGGCACTGCCACGCTGACCCCGCTCTCGCTGGCCACCGACGGCACGGCGATCACGGGCATCGGCGGGGACCCCGGCAACGGCAACACCGCGACGTTCACCGTCACGGCCGACCGGGCCGGCCTGCACGCGCTGCGCGTCCGCTACTCCAACCCCGAGCAGTCCAAGGCCACCCACTACAACCCGGACCCCGTCGCCCGCCACACCGACATCACCGTCAACGGCGGCGACATGCGGCGCGTCGGCTTCCCCCACAGCTTCCACGCGAACAACTTCTGGGAGCTGACCGTCCCGGTCCGCCTCCAGAAGGGACAGAACACGATCACCTTCCGCTCCGAGGAACTGCCCAACTTCGACGGCACCACCTACGCCTCGGACACCTTCCCCGGGGTACTGCTCCGCTCCCGCTACGCGCCGCTGATCGACCGGATCACCGTCGCCCCGTACGCGCGGCAGGTCCGCTGAGGTAATGCCGTAAGCCGCTTCGCCGCAACGGGCGTCGGCCGCCTGCGACTTCCATCGGCGATACCGCCGACCAGCACCGAGCCGCCATGCGCGGGCGGCGTGGGCGCGGTCGCCGCCGGTCGTCGACACGACGGTGGGCGGGCGTATGCGGCCCGCGGCTCCTCGCCGACGAGCGTGATCGTTCCGTCCCAGCCCTGGCGCCGCAGCTCGTCGACAGCGGTCACCCCGGCGAGGAGCCGCCAACCACAACCGCCCTCATCCGACAGTCCTCAGCGCAGCCACCGGACAGGGGTGGGTGGCTGCCTCGGCCCGCTCGGCCAGTGCCTCCGGGATGTCGTCCAGCAGGACGGTGACGACGCCGTCCTCGTCGAGCCCGAAGACCTCGGGCGCGGCCTGTTCACAGCAGCCGAAGCCGTCGCAGCGTAGCGGCCCTCGTCCACGTCGATGTGCACCACGCAGCAACCATCGGCGGGGGGCCGACGCGGGGCTATTGGTGAGATTACGGTGTGGGTACCTGGTTCTCCGCCATCCAGGCCGCGACCTGCGTACGGGAGCTGAAGCCCAAGGTCATCGGTCGTGGTGCCCTCCCTGGCACCGACCGCCTCGGCCGTGTCCAGGCCGAAGCCGCCGGCGAACACCGAGAGCCGGTTCCACAGCAGCCGCTCGGCCGGGGTGCACATTCCGGCCGTCGGCGCTCCTCCTGACCCTCAGCTGCCCTCGGCTGGACATCGTTGCCGGTCAAACAGCTGCGTGCGTTTGCGAAAAGTCAGCACACGTACGTGCGTACTTCGTATGTCTTGACACCCACTGCCTGGCTCCGGTCGCTGCTGGTCATGCAACCACGCGGTAGTACGTCCCGCCCGTTACCCCATCCACCCCGGTCTCAGCCGGTCCGCCCCTGCTCGCGCAGCACCCCGGAGACATCGGGCGCCCGGTAGTGGTCCCCCTTGAGCACCTTGCCGTCGGCCCGGCGGACGACACGGCCGTCGGGTCCCCGCTTGGTCATGTTGGAGCGGTGGATCTCCGCGATCACCTCATCGAGATCGATGCCGTGGACGAGAGCGGTGCCGTACGCCACGTACACGACGTCGGCCAGCTCGTGCGCCAGCCGGTCCAGCGAGCCCTCGACGGCCACCTCGGCGACTTCTGCGGCCTCCTCCGCCAGCAACTCGCCGCGGTGGGCCGCCAGTTCGGGCGAGACCTCGGTCGGCGCGGTGCGGGCGTCGAGCCCGAAGGCCAGGTGGAACTCACGGACCAGGTGGGCGGGAGAGGGACGCATACGGCGACCCTATCGAGGCCCTGCGGCGGCCATATCGAGGCCCGATGCGGCGGCCGTATCGAGATCGTGTGCGGCAACTACGGCGAGACCGCTGCGGCGCCCCGACAGACCCGTCTCCCTCGTGAGGTCCTGTCACCCACACCCCTTTGTGGACTATGGCATTCTGACGCCTCATCAGTATCGGGGGCCGCCCTCGAAGGCGGTGACCGGGGTCCGTACCCTCCGTTGAGTCTTCAAGCATGACCCCGAAACGATTGAGGACCCACCGTGACAGTTCCCCCCACCTCCCCAACGCACCGGGCCAAGTCCCGAGTGACCCGCAGCACCGTGATCGGCGCCGCCGGCGCGGTCGCCGCCGGTGCCGTGATCACACCGACCGTGATGGCCACGACGAACGACACCGACCCCGCCGCGGCCGGGACGGACGACACCAAGGCCGGTACGACGACCGAGACCTTCCCGAAGACCCGCTCCGAGACCGCGACCGGCCAGGCACCCGTAGAGACCGCCATCCCCATCGGTTACGTGGGCCTCCGCTGGGGCGGCACCGACGAGACCACCGGCGGCGGCATCCGGCTGCGGGACGCCGACGGCAGCCAGGGCGCCTGGAAGCCGCTCGGCGACGGCGGCTGCTCAGTGGCCAACGGCGGCGGTCTGCTGATCGCGGCCGACCAGGCCTCGGGCTACGAACTGAAGGCGCCCGACGGGGCCACCGGACTGCGTTCGGTGGCGCTCGACTGCACACACGGGCCGGACCGCAAGGTGAAGGTACCGAGCGACCCCACGCGCGTCCGAGGCGTCCAGTACCTCTCCCGGGCGGCCTGGGGCGCCGACGAGTCGCTGCGGTTCAAGCCGGACGGGTCGGAGAACTCGCCGACCGCCTTCTACCCGTTCCAGACCATCACCGTGCACCACACGGCCGGGGCCAACGACGCCCCGGACCCGGCCGCCACGGTCCGCGCGATCTACCATCTGCACGCCATCACCAACGACTGGGGCGACATCGGCTACCACTTCCTCATCGACGAGGCGGGCCGCATCTACGAGGGCCGCTACTCCGGTGAGGACGGGATGCCCGCGCACGACGCTGACGGCAAGGTGGTCACCGGCTTCCACGTGGGCGGCTTCAACTCCGGGAACCTCGGCATCGCGCTGCTCGGCACCTTCACCGAGCAGGGCCCGAAGGAGGCGGCCCGCCAGGCGCTCACCCGGCTCGTCCGCGTCCTGGTCCGGCTGCACGGCGTCGACCCGCAGGCCCGCGTGACGTACACGAACCCCGTCAACGGCACGCAGAAGGAGGTCTCGGAGATCAGCGGTCACCGGGACTGGATGTCGACGGAGTGCCCCGGCGAGGTCATGTACCAGGAGCTCGACCGGCTTCGTACGGCCGTGGCGACCGGCCGCTGACCCTTCTCCGGCATCCGGCATCCGGCACCGGGCTCGCGCTCGACGGGCCCGGCACCGGAGACCACTGCCGTACACGCGCGTGCGCGCCGGAGACCACTGCCGTGCGCGCCGGAGACCACTGGCCGTGCGCGCCGGAGGCCACGCATCGCACGCGCGCGTGCCGCACAGGAGACCAGCGCCCTGCACGCGCGCGTGCGGCCCGCCCGACATCACCCCCTTGTCACGAGCTCGCACCGGATGGGCCAGGTCCTGGCCGCCCCTCGGGATGACCTGGCAGGATCTCGGCATGGTCCAGGTACTCCCCCGCATCGGCGGGCGTCGCGCGCTACTGGGCTCGGCGGCCTTGCTGGTGGTCCTCGGGCTGCTGGCATGGTGGCTCTGGCCGCATGAGGAGCCCCCGAGCGGGACGGTCACGCTCAGCACGGGAGCCGAGCGGGGCGTCTACCAGGAGTACGGCACCCGGCTGCGGACGGCGATCGCCGACGACATGCCGCGCCTGAAGATCGACCTGGAGCCCAGCAACGGCTCCCAGGAGAACGTCAGCCTGGTGGCCCACGGGCAGGCCGACTTCGCCATCGCCGCGGCCGACGCCGTGCAGGCGTACCTGGACGACGGCAAGCCCGGCGCCAGCCGGCTGCGCGGCCTGGCACGGCTGTACGACGATTACGTGCAGGTCGTCGTCCCCGCCACCTCACGCATCCAGACCATCGCGGACCTCAAGGGCAAGCGGGTGGCCGTGGGGCCCGAGGGCTCCGGAGTGCGGCTGATCTCCGAACGTCTGCTGGCGGCGGCCGGCCTGGACATCGACAAGGACATCGACCCGCGGGACGACACCATCGGTACGAGCCCCGGCGCACTCCGCGACGGCAGGATCGACGCCTTCATCTGGTCGGGCGGCCTGCCCACCAGGGGCCTCACCGACCTCGCGGATGACGGCTACGAATTCCGGTTCGTCCCGATCAGTGGCGCCCTCGTGGCGAAGCTGCACGACCAGGGCGGGGTCTTCACCCACTACCGGGCATCCGTGATGCCCGCCGACGCCTACCCGGACATCCTCGACGGCTCCACCGTGCCCACCCTCACCGTGGCGAACCTGCTCATCACGCGCGACGACATGGATCCCCGGCTGACGGAGTGGCTGACCCGCATGGTCATCAAGAGCCGGGACGCGATCGGCCAGGAGGTCCACGCGGCCCAGGTGGTGGACCTGCGCACCGCGATCTACACGGACCCGCTGCGGCTGCACGAGGGCGCGCGGCGGTACTACACCTCGGTCAAGCCATGACCACCGGCCGGTCATGCCCGCGCACCGGAAGCAGCCGGGAGTGGCTGAAGTAGCTCGACGAAGCCGGAAGGCCTCTCAGGCCGCCGGACGCGACCTGGGCACCGTCACGGTCACCTTCAGTCCGTGCGGCTCGTGGTGGGCGTACGAGATGGAGCCGCCGCCCGCCGCTATGAGGGCCCGGGAGATGGAGAGCCCGAGGCCCGAGCCCTTGATGTTCTGGTGGGCGGTGCTGCGCCAGAAACGGTCGCCGACGCGTTCCAGTTCCTCGTCGCTGAGCCCGGGGCCGCCGTCGGTGACGACGACCGTGCAGAGGTCGCCGTTCGTGGCGACCTCGACTTCGACGGTCTCGCCGGCGGGCGTGAACTTCAGCGCGTTGTCGATCACCGCGTCCAGGGCACTGGACAGGGCGACCGGGTCGGCCCAGGCCGTGGTGGCCGGGCAGGTGCCGACCAGTGTCACGCCCTTGTCGTCGGCGACCGGCGACCAGGAGGCGACCCGCTCGGCGGCCAGCTCGCCCACGTCGGTGAGGCGCAGGTCGGACTCGGCGTGCTCGGCGAGCGCCAGGTCGAGCAGGTCGTCGAGGACCTGGGCGAGGCGCTTGCCCTCGGTCCGCACGGAGGCGATCTCCGCGTTGCCCTCGGGCAGCTCGAGGGCGAGGAGGTCGATGCGCAGCAGCAGCGCGGCGAGGGGGTTGCGCAACTGGTGCGAGGCGTCCGCGACGAAGGCGCGCTGCTGCTCCAGTACGTCCTCGACGTTGTCGGCCATCTCGTTGAACGACCGGGCCAGGCGCCGGAGTTCCGGCGGACCGCTGGCCACCGCGACCCGGGACTTCAGCCGGCCGGAGGCGATGGCGTGGGTGGTGACGTCGAGGACGCGGACCGGCTTGAGGACCCAGCCCGTCAGCCGCAGCGCGGCGCCGACGGCGAGCAGCATCGCGGCGATCTCGCCCGCGCCGATGACCAGCCAGCCGCGCAGGATCTTCGAGCGCATCTGGTCGGTGGGCGAGTCGGTGACGACGACCGCGACGACGTCACCGTCGTGG
Source organism: Streptomyces capitiformicae (assembly GCF_002214185.1). Taxonomy (NCBI): domain Bacteria; kingdom Bacillati; phylum Actinomycetota; class Actinomycetes; order Kitasatosporales; family Streptomycetaceae; genus Streptomyces; species Streptomyces capitiformicae. The sequence continues at coordinate 8,873,334 of NZ_CP022161.1, forward strand.
ATGACCGGGGACGCCACGACGAGGCGGCCGTCCTGCCAGGGCCACACCTGTTCCGGATCGTGCGGCCGGCGCCCCAGCAGCGCCTCCTCGAACGCGTCCTTGCCCTCGCCCTCCGTGGGCACCCCCCAGTCGTAGGGCGCGTTGGCCATGGGCGGCCGGTCCTCGGCGCGGTAGAAGACGCCGGCCTTGATGCCGTACACACGGAAGTACTGATCGAGTTCCCGCTGCAGGGTCGCCTGGCGGCCGTCGGTCGTGTCGTCCAGCCGCGAGCCACTGGGTGAGTCGGTGACGAACTGCGCGAGGGCCGCGAAGCGCGCCGTGTCGTCGATACGGTCGACGACCACCTCCTGCTGCCGCGCCGCCGCCAGACTCACCGCCAATGGCATGCCGAGTGCCAGCAGCACGGCGGCCATCAGGACGATGAGCAGCGGAAGAAGACGAGTGCGCACCCGCCGAACGCTACGGCGTCGGGGCCACCAGCCGGTAGCCGACCCCGCGCACCGTCTCGATCAGGGCGGGCATGCGCAGCTTGGACCGCAAGGAGGCGACATGCACTTCCAGGGTGCGCCCCGTCCCCTCCCAGCTGGTGCGCCACACCTCGCTGATGATCTGTTCCCGGCGGAACACCACCCCGGGCCGCTGGGCCAGCAGCGCGAGCAGATCGAACTCCTTGCGGGTCAGCTGGACGACCGAACCGTCCACACTGACCTGACGCGTGGGCAGTTCGATGAGCACGGGCCCGAGGCGCAGCCCCGCGTCGCCGGGAACCACGGCCTCGTCGGGGGCCCTGCGCCGGGCGACGGCATGGATACGGGCGAGCAGTTCGCCGGTGTCGTACGGCTTGACCACGTAGTCGTCGGCCCCGAGGTTGAGGCCGTGGATCCGGGAGCGAACGTCGGAGCGCGCCGTCACCATGATCACCGGGGTGCTGGTGCGCTTGCGGATCTTGCCGCAGACCTCGTAACCGTCCTGGTCGGGCAGGCCGAGATCGAGCAGGACGACGCCGAAGCCGTTCCCCTCCGGGACGAGCGCCTGGAGGGCCTCCTCGCCGCTGCGGGCATGCGTGACGTCGAAGCCGTGCCTGGCCAGGACCGCGGACAAGGCGGCCGCGACGTGATTGTCGTCCTCGACGAGGAGCAGCCTCATTCCGGCCCCCTCCGGTTCGGTCGGTCGTAAACGTTCGGTCATACGTACGGTCTCGACTGGCACACATTACGCGCATGCGAACGGCCGGCACGCGCGCGCGGGCCCCTCGCAGTCAGACTGATGAGTGAGGACGCCGTCAAGGCCGTACGGGGTTCCCCGAGGGTTCCGTTACCCAGCCGAAACGCCTTCTGCGGGGCCACTACGGGCAGTGCCCGTCCGGCTACCAGATCGTTATGCTCAAACTTCCCTCAGATGTAATGACGCTGGTCGCCACCGGTCACTACTGTCCTCCGAAACCGAGGAGGACGGAGCCATAAAGCGATGACCGAAGTTTCGGTGGCCAAGGACGCAGTGGCCGCGACCGAGGATCTGGTCGTCCTGAAGAGCGTCAACAAGCACTTCGGCGCGTTGCACGTGCTCCAGGACATCGATCTGACCATCGCCAGGGGCGAGGTCGTCGTGGTGATCGGGCCCTCCGGGTCCGGCAAGTCCACCCTGTGCCGCACCATCAACCGCCTGGAGTCCATCGACTCCGGCGACATCCTGATCGACGGCAAGCCGCTGCCCGCGGAGGGCAAGGCGCTCGCGCGACTGCGGGCCGATGTCGGCATGGTGTTCCAGTCGTTCAATCTCTTCGCGCACAAGACCGTGCTCGAGAACGTGATGCTCGGACAGATCAAGGTCCGCAAGGCCGACAAGAAGAAGGCCGAGGAGAAGGCCCGGAATCTGCTGGACCGGGTCGGTGTGGGCAGCCAGGCGGACAAGTACCCCGCTCAGCTCTCGGGCGGCCAGCAGCAGCGCGTCGCGATCGCGCGAGCGCTGGCGATGGACCCGAAGGTCATGCTCTTCGACGAGCCGACCTCCGCGCTCGACCCCGAGATGATCAACGAGGTCCTGGAGGTCATGCAGCAGCTCGCCCGCGACGGCATGACCATGGTCGTGGTCACCCACGAGATGGGCTTCGCCCGATCGGCTGCCAACCGGGTCGTATTCATGGCTGACGGCCGCATCGTCGAAGAGGCTGTGCCGGACCAGTTCTTCAGCAACCCCCGCAGCGACCGGGCCAAGGACTTCCTTTCGAAGATCCTGCACCACTGACGGCGCCTGTGCCGTATACCACCGACTCACCGCACAGGGCCGCCAAGGGCCCGCATCTCTTCACCAGCAAAGGATGTTCACCATGAAGCTTCGCAAGGTCTCCGCCGCAGCGGCCACCGCCCTCGTCCTCGCTCTTACGGCCACCGCTTGTGGTGGTGACGACAGCAAGGACAGCGGGTCCGACTCCGGCGACGGCAAGAAGATCACGATCGGCATCAAGTTCGACCAGCCGGGCATCGGCCAGAAGACCGCTGACGGCAAGTACACGGGCTTCGACGTCGACGTGGCGACGTACGTCGCCAAGGAACTCGGCTACGACGCGGATCAGATCGAGTGGAAGGAAGCGAAGAGCGCCGACCGCGAGACGATGCTGGAGCGTGGTGACGTCGACTTCATCGCCGCCTCGTACTCGATCAACGACGAGCGTGAGAAGAAGGTCGACTTCGCCGGTCCGTACCTCCTCGCCCACCAGGACATCCTGGTCCGCTCCGACGACAACTCGATCACGAAGCCGGAGGACCTGAACTCCAAGAACCTCTGTTCGGTGACCGGGTCGACCTCGGCGCAGAATGTCAAGGAAAAGATCGCCCCGAAGGCCAACCTGCAGCAGGCAGGCGGCTACTCGGAGTGCCTCACCGGCCTGGAGAGCAAGGCCATGGACGCGCTGACCACCGACGACTCCATCCTCGCCGGCTACGCCGCGCAGGAGCAGTTCAAGGGCAAGTTCAAGCTCGCCGGCTTCAAGCTGAGCAACGAGAACTACGGCATCGGCGTCAAGGAGGGCAGCGACCTCAAGGCCAAGATCAACACGGCCCTGGAGAAGATGGTCTCCGACAAGTCCTGGGACAAGGCCGTGCAGGCCAACTTCGGTCCGGCGAACTACAAGAACGAGCCCGCGCCGAAGATCGGCGACATCGTCAAGTGAGGCAGGGCGACAGGGTAGGCGCGCCGCTCTCCGTGGCGGCGCGCCGCGCCCTCCCCATATGCGGAAGCGCGGGAGATCGTGTTCGACTTTCTTGAAGGCTACGACCTGCTAGAGGCGTTCTGGACGACGGTGCAGCTCACCGTCTACTCGGCCATCGGCTCCCTGATCTGGGGCACTCTGTTGGCTGCCATGCGGGTCAGCCCTGTCCCCCTGATGCGCGGATTCGGCACCACCTATGTGAACGTGGTGCGGAACATCCCGCTGACGATCATCATCGTCTTCACCTCGCTGGGCCTCTTCCAGACGCTGGGTATCGACCTCGGCGCCGAGCGGTTCGAGACCATCAACTTCCGGCTCGCCGTACTCGGTCTGATCGCCTACACCGCGGCGTTCGTCTGCGAGGCACTGCGCTCCGGTATCAACACCGTGCCGGTCGGCCAGGCAGAGGCCGCCCGCGCCATCGGGCTGAACTTCAGCCAGGTGCTGAGCCTGGTGATTCTTCCTCAGGCGTTCCGCTCCGTCGTCGGGCCGCTGGCAAACGTACTGATCGCACTGACCAAGAACACCACGGTCGCCGCTGCGATCGGCGTGGCCGAGGCAGCGCTGCTGATGAAGGAGATGATCGAGAACGAAGCCCAGCTCATCCTCATCTCCGCCATTTTCGCGTTCGGGTTCTGCTGCCTCACCCTCCCGACCGGTCTGTTCCTCGGCTGGGTGAGCAAGAAGGTGGCGGTGAAACGATGAGTTCGGTCCTGTACGACGTCCCCGGCCCCCGGGCCAAGCGCCGGAACGTCATCCTCTCGGTGCTGTTCGTGGTCGCCTTCGCCGCCGCGCTCTGGTGGGTGTACGCCAAACTCGACGAGAAGAACCAGCTCGACTGGGCGAAGTGGTCGCCCTTCTTCACGGACTCCCGGTCGTGGACCACGTACATCCTGCCGGGCCTGGAGAACACGCTCATCGCGGCCGCCCTCGCCATGGTGATAGCCCTGCCGCTCGGTGCCGTCTTCGGCGTCTCGCGCCTCTCGGATCACTCGTGGGTGCGGTGGCCCTCCGGCGCCGTGGTGGAGTTCTTCCGCGCCATCCCGGTGCTGATCCTGATGGTCTTCGCCAACGCGGCGTACGCCGAGTTCACCGACATCAGCTCGGAGGACCGCCCTCTCTACGCGGTCGTCACCGGACTCGTGCTGTACAACGCCTCGGTGCTCGCGGAGATCGTGCGGGCCGGCATCCTGTCCCTTCCGAAGGGCCAGTCGGAAGCCGCGATGGCGATCGGTCTACGCAAGAACCAGACGATGCGGTTCGTCCTGCTGCCGCAGTCGGTCACGGCGATGCTGCCCGCGATCGTCAGCCAGCTGGTCGTCATCGTGAAGGACACTGCGCTTGGCGGCGCGCTGCTCAACTTCTCCGAGCTGCTGGCGGCGGTTCGCCCGATGAGCTCGTTCTACGGCGCGAACACCATCGCCAGCTTCACCGTCGTAGCCGTCGTCTTCATCGCCGTCAACTTCGCGCTCACCACCTTCGCGAGCTGGCTGGAGGGCAGGCTGCGCCGGAGGAAGAAGGGCACGGGCGTCGTTCTCGGAAAGGACGACTTGGAGGAACTCAACCCCGCCGGGATCGGTGGTACTCATGGAACCGGCGCCGGCGGCTCCATCTGACGGGCCTCACAGCAATCGAGTGAGATGAGCAACGGAGGCAATGGCATGAGGCCATTGCCTCCGTTGCTTTCTGCAGCATTGAATCCACAAAGGGGGCACCCGCCCAAACTCGACAATGGGCTATGCGCCGCCGTATCCGCGGCAGCCATCGGCGTCTGCGGCAAGGCAACGGTCGGGCCGACTGATGAGTTCCGACAAGGCCGACCTGCTTGTTACACCTAGGCAAGCGCGGCACGCTCATGCAAATCGCGGCCGGGCTCAGCGTCCCCAATGGCACAGTCATGTACCTACACCTGCGACCCCACAATGCACGCTGCTCGCGCGCTCGGCCCATTGCTAGCCGCCCCCGACTATGTCCTGCTCGATGGCACCTCGCGGAGTACGCCCGGAGCAGCGATAGCCGGATCCGTCACTCCCACGCACCGAAGTAACGGCGTCTCCGCTGACCTCAAGCTGGGAATCTGTTTCGGTGCCGACGGCGAAGATGCCATTGCGTGGCAGGGCAGATCGGCGACCGAAACCGCCTGACCCATTTTCCTCTTGCATTCTCTCCATGCTTGCTCCCCAGCCCGAAACCCCCTGGGTGGCGCGCGGAGCGCTGATCAGCACAACACAGGAGACAGAAGCTCAGATGTTCCTCAAAAATCTCACTAATCTCTTACGACAGGGTGATCGACGGTGCAACAATCATGTTACCGAGACCAAAACGAGGGGAACCAGTGAACAATAAGCTTAAGAGCTCCTTCGCTGCCAGCGTGATGACTCTTGGCCTGCTCGGAGCCACAGCCACCGATGCGCAGGCGGCAGCAAAGATAAAGGAAATGCGGATAGGCGGTGGCTGCTACGCGGAAGTGCAGATCTCCAACGACAACACAGCGGGCCGCATTCGGGCATCCTTCGCCGCTTGGTGCAAGAGGGGAAGCAGCCTGTCCATCACCCCGTCGCTTGCCATGTGGCGGGATGGCAGGCAACTCTTCCTGAAGGCCCCCTTCGGGGCCGAGACCATCGATTACAACCATGCCATATCCTGGCGGGAGTTCAAGGCCAACAAGCGCGGAAAGCAATGCTACCAGGCATTCTTCATGGTATTTATTCACGGGCCGGGTGACTACGTCACGAAAAGCATGAAGACTTCATGCATAAATGTCTGACATGAACGCCAAAACGGCCCACCGGAATACTCGGCGGGCCGTTTTTTCCTACAACTATCAAAGAATCTGGCTCGGTGGTGTCACCATGCGCGTTTGATTCCAGCATCGCCGAAACACACCCCAAAGCGGCATTGAGGATTTACAACCCACACCCTCGATGCCGGTTCGGGCCACTGAGCTTGAACTCGGTTGTCGCAGCTGCTGGCAGAGCTTGATCCTCGCAGTACACCTGTCGTCATGAGGGTATGCGCAAGGAGGGAGCCTTACAGATGAATGTCGGCAGTTCCGTAAGGTATGGAGACCCGTTTGGCGCCTTGGGCGGTGACCCCCACCACCTGGGTTCGGCCGCGCCGACCCCAGGTGCGGTCTTTGGGTGGCCTCAGGCCCTGGCCGGCTTCGTCCTCGGAGCAGAGCCAGGTATCCATCGGCGGTCTTCGCCTCGTCTCGCCCGGTGACCTTGTGGGAGAGGAACTGCACACTCCAGCCGATGCGGTGCAGCAGCACATACAGCCTGCCAAGGTGTACTCGACCCGAACCGGCCGCGCACGACCTCGACAATCCTCGCCAATGCGGAGTTGTTCCGCATCGAGCTGGCAGCGGACGCTGCCCGGGCCCCTGGAGGCCAGGCCTTGCCGGCCGCCCGCAGCTACTGAATTTCGCCGCGTGATGTCGCTGACGACAGCGTGCCTGAGCTGCAGCGATCGCCAGCACCAGCGCGACACCACGCGAAGATCATCAGTAACGCCAGCCGCCAACGGTTCGCCGACATCCGGGGAACTCTGAACCACCGGGCCACCTCCCGGTCCCTGCCCCCGGCCTAGATCAGATCCACGGCCGCCAGCCGGACTTGCTCACACCGAGCCCGTTCCTTGGCCGTCAGTCCACCGCCCATCGGGGTAGCCGTCCTCCAGGCATAGAGCAGCCCCCGACAGCCGTCACGACCTGACGTGACCCGCCCCGTTAAAGATCACTCCGTCACTTGACGCAAACCCCGGCAATGGGTTGCATACGTTCTGTGATCGTGCACCCTGCTCCAACTTCCTGTTCACCCGTGTCCGCCAGGACGTCACCTCGGGCAGGGGGCGCCGCGTCGTGGACCCGGTGATCATCGTCGGAGCGGGGCCCGTGGGGCTCACGCTCGCCCTGGCGTTGGCGCGTCAGGAGGTGCCCTCCGTGGTCCTGGACGAGGGGCCGGGGAAGGACGAGCAGCGGCTCGCGCGGACGGTCGTGCTGCACGAGGACACGGCGGCTCTGCTGGAACGGTTGTCCGGCGTCCCGCTCACCGAGGCCGGGTTCCGCTGGGCCGGATGGCGGTCTCTGCGGCGCAAGCAGGTGATGCGTCAGGTCCGGTTCGGGGAGGCCGACTTCGACGAGACGGACGTCCCGCCCCGGGAGGGTTCGAAGGGCGCCCGCGGCGGCCCGGAGGATGTCGTCGAGGGCTCCGCCGACCTCCCCCCGCTCCACATCGCCCAGCACGTCCTCACCACCGCCTTGCGCGACGCGATCGCCGGCGAGCGGCTCGTCAAGGTCGCCGTGGAGAGTCGGGTGGACGCCATCGAGCAGGAGGCGTCCGGCGTCACGGCGCACACACGCGGGCCCAAGAGCACGTGGTGGCGGGGGAGTTACCTCGTGGGGTGCGACGGGCCGCGCTCGACGGTGCGCAAGTTGCAGGACATCCGCTTTCCGGGGCGTACGGCAGTGGAGCGGCATGCCGTCGCGGCGCTGCGCGCGGAACTCCCCTGGCCAGGAGAAGCGTTGCTGCACCGGATGCCGCCGTGGCGGATGTCGGGCCCTTCCGGCGGTGAGGTGACCGCGCGTCCGCTCGACGAGGGTCTCTGGCGCCTGGACTGGCTGCTGCCGCCGGGCAAGGACCTGGTGACGCCCGAGCTTCTCGTGGCCCGTGTCCGGGAGACGCTCGCGGGCTGGAGGGGTGGCTCCACACCTCCGTACGACCTGCTGGACACCGGTGTGCACACCGTGCACCACCGGCTGGCGAGGCGGTGGCGGGTCGGGCGGGTCTTCCTCGCCGGGGACGCCGCCCATCTGCTCGGGGCGCTCGGCACCCAGGGCCTGGACGAGGGGCTGCGGGACGCCGACAACCTCGCCTGGAAGCTGGCGCTGGCCTGGCACCACGGCCCGCACGAGGCGCTGCTCAACAGCTACCAGGCGGAACGGCGCGCGGTTGTCGCCGCCCGGCTGCGCGCCGCCGACCAGGTGCTGCCGCTGCTGCGCGGCGGCAAGGGGCTGCGGTCGTACGTCCCCGGCTCGTCCCGCGGCCACGACGCGCTGCTCGCGGACGGCCACTTGGGGCGCGGACCACTGGGTGCGCCGGGGGCGTACACCGACTCGCCGCTCATGCCTCCACGCGCCGCCTCCGAGGCACCGGTCGACACTCTGCCGGGCGCCCAGGTCGCCGACGTACAAGTGACCGCTGAGGACGGCTCGTTCGTACGGCTACGGGACCGGCTCGGGCGCGGGGCGCTGTTGGTGGTGCTGATCGCACCGGGTACGGGGGTGTGGGAGCGCAAGCACTGGGTGAGCGCCGGGATCATGCCCCGGCTCGCGGCCGCCGTGTCCGCCCTGCCGCGCCCCGCCGAGTTGCTGGTCGCCGAGAGCTATCCGGGCGCGGCCGCCCACACCGTGCTCCTGCTCCGTCCCGACGGACACCTCGTCACCGCGCTGAGCGGGGTACGCCCGGCCGACCTGTACGCGGCGGCGGAGGCGACGCTGGGCGGGGCGGAGCAGCAGGCCGCGACCACCGGGGCGGGTGCGCGTTCACGCTGATGTTCCCCGGCTCTCCGGGCCGAGCGTCACTGTGTGTCCACATAGTGACGCTCGGTTGACCGGTCCGGGCGGTCATGGTGTACTCCGTTCCGTGACCGACACCTGTGTGCACCTGTGGCGGAGGGTCCATATGGACCTCGTCCGCTATGCGGGGTGCGTGTGTCGTCCGTCCTGCTGAATTCGCATTCTTCTCTTCCTCCGCGCGTGTGCTGCCCGTGAGCTGCCGCGCGCTTCACGCGAACGCACTTCAGGACGGTACCCATGTCTGTCTCTCCCGCCTCCGCGCCGCCGGTCTCCACCCCCACGCAGGCCGAACTGCTCGACTTCGCGCGCCGGACCGCCGCCGACGCCGAGCTGATCGCCTCGTTGCCGCTCGACCCCGAGGGCCGCACCTGGGTGCGGCTCGACGGCCCCGGCGGCAGCGAGGCATGGCTCATCGGCTGGCCGCCCGGCACCGGGACCGGCTGGCACGACCACGCCGACTCGGTCGGCGCCTTCGTGACCGCCGCGGGCCGACTCAAGGAGAACTCCCTCGCCGCCCGGCTGCCCACCGACGGCTGGAAGACCCTGGAACTCACCGAAGACGTCGACCGCGAGCGGCAGTTGCCCGCCGGCAAGGGCCGTTCCTTCGGACGCCACCATGTGCACGAGGTCCTCAACGAGTCCACCGCGGAACACGCCATTTCCGTCCACGCCTACTACCCGCCGCTGCCCCGCATCCGCCGCTACAGCCGTACGGGACAGGTGCTGCGCCTGGAGCAGGTCGAGCGGCCGGAGGACTGGCAGTGAGCGCGGAGTCCCTCCTTCAGTACCCCTCGTCCTCCAGCCCGTCCGTGTCCTCCCCCTCCTCCTCCAGTGCCTGTCGGACCACGCGAAGGGCCATGCCCTCGGGATAGCCCTTGCGGGCGAGCATGCCCGCGAGGCGGCGGAGGCGTTTGTCCCGGTCGAGGCCTCGGGTGGAGCGCAGCTTGCGGGCGACGAGTTCGCGTGCGGTGGCCTCCTCCTTCTCGGAGTCGAGCTGGGCGACGGCCTCGTCGATCAGCGCCGAGTCGACGCCCTTGGTGCGCAACTCCCGGGCGAGGGCTCGCCGGGCCAGGCCCCGCCCATGGTGACGGGACTCCACCCAGGCATCCGCGAACGCGCTGTCGTTGATGAGGCCGACCTCCTCGAACCGCGACAGCACCTCGTCCGCCACCTCGTCGGGGATCTCTCTTTTGTGCAGGGCGTCGGCAAGTTGCTTCCGAGTGCGTGGGGTCCCGGTGAGCAGGCGCAGGCAGATCGCGCGCGCCCGCTCAGCTGGGTCCCCTGAGGACTCCGCTCTCTCGGCCCTCGACGAGAGAGACGAGCCCTCGTTCTGAGTTCCCCCGTCCTCCGGGCGGTCGGCCGACTCCCCGCCGCCGCGCCGACGACCACCACGGCCGCGCCTGCCACGCTCGTCGCCGCCCGCACCTCGCCCGCCACCGCCGCCGCGCCGACGAGCACCGCCGGGCGAGCCCCCACCGGCGCGCGCACCATCGGTCGGTCGGCCGACGTCACCGCCGTACGACTCGCTGCCGTACGACTCGCCCTCGAACGGCTCGCTGCCGTACGACTCGCCCTCGAACGGTTCACCGCCGTGCAGGTCGGCGTCATGCGGTTCGCCGTCGTAGGGCTCGGGCGTGCCGTACGACGCCCCGTCGTCGTACGGTCCGAACCCGTCTGCGGCGGCTCCCCCGGTGCCCCGGCGCCCCTGGCTTTCAGGGGCACTGGGGTATGCGTACTCGCCCCAGTCCGTTCTGCGTGTCACGGACTAGCTCTTCGCCGTCGCGGCCTTGGTCTTGGGGGCCTTGGCGGCGGAGGCGGGCACCGCCTTCGCGGCGTCGTCGGCGGGTGCGGCCGAGACCCCGGCGTCTGTGCCCGGCTCGGCGGCGGGTTCCTCCGGCCGCACTCCGACGCCCAGCTTCTCCTTGATCTTCTTCTCGATCTCGTTGGCCAGGTCGGGGTTGTCCTTGAGGAAGTTGCGGGCGTTCTCCTTGCCCTGGCCGAGCTGGTCGCCCTCGTACGTGTACCAGGCGCCGGCCTTGCGGACGAAGCCGTGCTCCACGCCCATGTCGATCAGGCCGCCCTCGCGGCTGATGCCCTGGCCATAGAGGATGTCGAACTCGGCCTGCTTGAAGGGCGGCGCGACCTTGTTCTTGACGACCTTGCAGCGGGTGCGGTTACCGACCGCCTCCGTGCCGTCCTTCAGCGTCTCGATGCGGCGGATGTCGATACGCACCGAGGCGTAGAACTTCAGCGCGCGGCCACCGGTCGTGGTCTCCGGCGACCCGAACATGACTCCGATTTTCTCGCGGAGCTGGTTGATGAAGATGGCGGTGGTCTTGGACTGGTTGAGCGCGCTGGTGATCTTCCGCAGGGCCTGGCTCATCAGTCGGGCCTGCAGACCCACGTGGCTGTCGCCCATCTCGCCCTCGATCTCCGCGCGAGGGACGAGCGCGGCGACGGAGTCGATGACGATGAGGTCGAGGGCGCCGGAGCGGACCAGCATGTCCACGATCTCCAGGGCCTGCTCGCCGTTGTCCGGCTGGGAGAGGATCAGGTTGTCGATGTCGACGCCGAGCTTCTTGGCGTACTCGGGGTCGAGGGCGTGCTCCGCGTCCACGAACGCGACCTGGCCGCCGGCCTTCTGCGCGTTGGCCACGGCGTGCAGGGTCAGGGTCGTCTTACCGGAGGACTCGGGGCCGTAGATCTCCACCACTCGGCCGCGCGGCAGGCCGCCGACACCGAGCGCCACGTCGAGCGCGGTCGACCCGGTCGGGATGACCTCGATGGGCTCCTTCGACCGCTCGCCCATGCGCATGACAGCGCCCTTGCCGAATTGTCGTTCAATCTGTGCGAGCGCGGCGTCGAGCGCCTTCTCGCGGTCGGTTCCTGCCATGGGTTCCACCCGGTTTGCTTGAGTCGATCGCTTCACGTGAAAGACGCTAACGCCTGCCACTGACAATGGGCCCCGACGCCCGCCCTGCCTGTGGATAACTCGGGCACTTCTCCACGAAAACCCTCTCGAATCGCCCGCCTCAGGCCTCGCCGGACCTCCATAAGAACGGATGTTCGATTTTAGTGTCAAGCGCACCACGTGACCGCCAGGAAAGTCCCGGGAGCACTGTCTACGCGTGCCGGATGACGTCGTAGATCGTCTGGCCGTCGCCACCGTTTGCTCAGCTTTCGGTGGTGCAGGGCTACGGCGACAGCCGCCTTACGAGGCGCCCCGGCGCCCGGCACTGTCGTCGGGCTCTACGCCGTCCTCGGCCCCTGTGTCCCGTCGCCCGGTGTCGCCGTCGCCGTCCTGCTGTGCGTCGGGGGAGTCGTCCGCCGGCTGCTTCGGGCCCCACTTGTCGCCCAGCCGCTTGCGCACGCGTGTGAGGACGTCTCCGTCGGCCCGGCCTTCCTCACCCGGCCCGTGCGACCGGCTCCGCAGGCGCGCGAGGATGTTGATCGAGCCACGCCTGCGGTGTCCGTGCACCCGGGGGTCGTCCGTGACGTCGTACCGCTTCACATAGGCCCCGAGGAACGCCTGGAGGGTGGCGATGGCGGGGATGGCTATGAGCGCGCCGACGGCACCGAGGAGCGCGGTGCCCGCGACGACCGATCCGAAGGCGACCGCCGGGTGGATGTCCACGGTCTTCGCGGTCAGTTTGGGCTGCAGCACATAGTTCTCGAACTGCTGGTAGATGACGACGAAGCCGAGCACCCACAGCGCGTACCAGGGGTCGACCGTGAAGGCGATCAGCATCGGCAGGGCGCCCGCGAGGTAGGTGCCGATGGTGGGGATGAACTGCGATACCAGACCGACCCAGACGGCGAGCGCGGGCGCGTAGGGCACGTTGAGGTACTGCAGCAGGATGTAGTGCGCCATGCCGGAGATCAGCGCCATCAGACCGCGTGAGTACAGATAACCACCGGTCTTGTCGACGGCGATCTCCCACGCGCGCAGCACCTCCGCCTGTTTGGCGGGCGGCAGTACGGAGCACAGCGCGCGTCTCAGTCGCGGGCCGTCGGCGGCGAAGTAGAACGAGAACAGCGCGATCGTCAGCAGTTGGAAGAGACCGCCCAGCACCTGTGTGGAGATGTCCAGCACCCCGGTTGCGCTGTTCTGCACGTATCTCTGCAGGAAGTCGGAGCGGAGCAGCCCCTCCTGGATGTCGACGCGCTTCAGCTCGGTGTGGAAGGTGATGTTGATCCAGCTGATGACGGAGTCGAGGTACGCCGGGAAGCCCTCGACCATCTTGATGATCTGTCCGGCGAGTATCGAGCCGAGCAGCGTGACGAAGCCGGCGGCCGTGATCAGGGTGATCAGGAAGACGAGGAAGGTGGCGAAGCCCCTGCGCAGGCCCTTGGAGGCCATCCAGCTCACCGCGGGCTCGATCGCGAGCGCCAGGAAGAACGCGATGAGGATGTTGATCAGCAGCCCGATGAGCTGGTGGAACGCCCAGCTGCCCAACTGGAAGACGGCGACGAGCGAGAGCGCCAGCACCATGGCGCGCGGCAGCCAGCGCGGCATACGTGCGCTCGGCGCGGCACCGGGACCGGCCGAGGACCGGGTGGGCGGCGTCGTACCGAACGGGGATGCCTCGTGCTCGACCTGCGAGGTCTCGTCTGTGGGGGCCACGCACCAAGTCTGGCCCACTCCACCGACAATCAGACCCCGCCCCCGGATCTTCTCGCCCGGTGACCGGCGACAGGCTCCGAAATCTTCTCGCCCGGTGACCGGCGACAGGCTCCAAAGCCCGCGGCCTTTCAGCGGTTTTCAGCCGGAACGCCCATGGTCGTGCACACCACGCGCCACACGTCCTTGGCCTCCCAGCCGGCGTCCAGCGCCTCGTGCACCGTGCGCCCGCCGAGTTCGGACATCACATGATCGCGCGCAAAGGTTTCGGCGTATCCCTCACCGAAGTGATCCGCCATCCGCTGCCAGAAGACCGTCAACCGCATGACTCCAGTATCCCGCCCCAGGGGGTGGGCCTGGCCGGGACGGCCTGCCGAGACCGCTTTCCGTCCTACGGTCTGACCCATGGCCGAAACTGGAGCATCCCCACTCCCCCCGACGCCCCCGGCGCACACCCCGCTGGGCCGCGCCGAGCAGTTCGTCTGGCTGACCGCACGTGTACTGGAGCAGCGCCGCTTCGTGTACCACTTCCTCGACGGGACCGATGGGACCGATGGGACCGATGGGACCGACGGGACCGACGGGAGCGCCGATGCGGTGGAGACCGCGCTGGCCGCCTATCGGAACGCCGACGAGGGGTACGGCCACGCGCTCGAGCCCGATCTGCGCGGGCCCGTGAGCCAGCCGCTGCACACCGGACACGCGCTGCGGGTCCTGGACTCGATCGGGCGTTGCGGCGGGCAGCGGGTGGAGCGTGTGTGCCGCTATCTGACCACGGTGTCGACTCCGGACGGCGCTCTTCCCGCGGTGCATCCCAGTCAGCGGGGTTATCCGGCGGCCCCTTCCGTGCCGATCGTCGACGACCCGCCCAGTGATCTGCTGGCCACCGGGCCCGTGGTGGGTCTGCTCCACCGCAACCAGGTGTGGCACGCGTGGCTGTTCCGGGCCACCGACTTCTGCTGGCAGACGATCGAGTCCATGGAGAAGTCGCACCCCTACGAGGTCCAGGCCGCCGTGACGTTCCTGGACTCCGTGCCCGATCGCCCGCGCGCGCAGGCCGCCGCCGACCGGCTGGGCCGCCTGGTGCGTGAACACCGGCTCGCCGCGCTGGACCCGGAGCGGCTGGAGGAGTACCCGGTCCCGGCCGGTTACGCCCCGGGCGAGCACCACTTCCCGCACGACTTCGCGCGTACCCCGGAGTCGCTCTCGCGCGCATGGTTCACCGACGAAGAGATGTCGCGCTCACTCGACTTCCTGGAGAGCGACCAGCAGGAGGACGGCGGCTGGCCGATCCGCTGGCGCCAGTGGGCGCCGGGGACCGCCCTGGAGAGCCGTCCGATCGTGACGATCGAGGCGCTGCGTACGTTGCGGGCGTACGGTCGGTCGATCGGCTGAGGAGAGCCCGGGCGGGGCCGGGTGGGGCTGCGCAAGGCGGGCACGCGTGCGTGCGGTACGAACGCGGGTACACGCGCGCGTGCCGGCGGCGTCAGCCCGTCATCGCCCGCACCCCCGCCGTGACGACCACCGCCGCGGCCACGACGAGCAGGAAAGGGGCGCGCAGGAGCAGGGCTACGGCGGCTGCGGCGAGCCCTGCGGCCCTCGCGTCCAGTACGAGGAGGCGGCCGTCGGCGAAGGTCTGCTGCGCCGTGAGGGCGGCGAGGAGGGCCACGGGGAGCAAGGCGGCGAGGCGCTGCACGAGCGGCCGTTCCAGTACGCCCTCGGGGACCAGCAGGCCGATGAGCTTGACGGCGTAGCAGCCGATGGCGGTCACAGCGATCGCGATCCAGACATTCATCCGGCCGCCTCCTGTTCGCGGTCCTGTCGGTCGTCCTGTCGGTCGTCCTGTCGGTCGTCCTGTCGGTCGTTCCGTCGGCCGCTCTGCCGGTCGTTCCGTCGCTCGTCGGTCTTCCGGCGGCCTTCCGCCCAGAGGACGACCGGGGCGGCCGCCGCGGCCACCAGGACCGGAACCCCGGCGGGCAGCACGGGCAGCAGAGCAAGCCCGAGGACGACGGCGACGCCCGCCACGGCCCGTTCCCTGGTCGTTTGCAGCATCGGCGCGAGGAGCGCCAGGAAGACGGCGGGCCCGGCCGCGTCGAGCCCCCAGGCGTCGATGTCACCGATGGCCTCGGCGCCGAGCGCGCCGAGGAGCGTGGTGAGGTTCCACAGCACGTAGAGGGTGAGCCCGGTGACGGTGAAACCGATACGGGCGGCACGGCGGGTGGGCTGGGCGAGGGCGACGACCGTGGTCTCGTCGATGACCCACTGCGCGGCGAACGGCCGTACCGCGCGCGGGAGGGCCAGCACCTGCGAAAGCCGCAGCCCGTAGAACGCGTTGCGCACGCCGAGGAAGAAGGCCCCGGCGGCCGCCGTGAACGGGTTGCCGCCGGCCGCGAGCGCGCCCACCAGGGCGAACTGGGAAGCTCCGGTGAACACCAGGAGGCTCAGCACGCAGGTCTGGGACAGGCTGAGCCCGCTGCCGGCCGAGGTCACCCCGAAGGCGAACCCGGACAGTCCTACGGCGACCCCGACTCCCAGGGCGTCCCGGACGACGGCTCGGTCGGGCTTGGCTCCGTCCGCGTGGTGCATGTCTGCGAGAGCTGTCTGTTCTGCCACGCCTCGGACGGTAGGAACAGCCGCCCTTGTGGGTCTTGTACGTTCCTGCACTCGCGCACGTCGTCGTGGGGCTCGCTCACGCCGTTGTGGCCGCCCTGCGTTCCCGCTGGTACGCACCCGGGGGCACGCCCACAATCCGGCTGAAGTGGCGATTGAGGTGGGGCTGGTCCGTGAAGCCGACGGCGACGGCGGCCTCCGCGGGAGCCGTGCCCGCGTCGAGCAGGCTCCGGGCCCTGCGGACGCGGGCGTCCGTCAGCCAGGTGTGCGGTGGCATGCCGTAGGCGGTGCGGAAGGCCCGCAGCAGCGCGAAGGGGCTGGTCCCGAGGTCGGCGGCGAGCCGCTCCAGCGTCGGTGGGTCGGCCATCCGGTCCTCCAGCACGGCACGCGCGCGTGCCGCGAAGCGGGTGCCGGCCGTGCGGACGGCGCGCTGGGGAAGCGGCCCGCCGTTGAGGCGCAGCAGCCGGGTCACGGCGACCCGCAGCAGGGTGTCCGCCGCGAGCGCGTTGCCCTCGTCCGCGGCCCGCAGCACCTGGTGGACGAGGCCGACGGCGTACGGATCGTCGAATACAGGGCTGGTGAAGCCGGGGGTACCGCGGATCGTGGTGGTCTCGGCGGCGATCTCGGCCACCACGTCCGGCGACGGATAGACCGCGCCGTACCGCCAGCCTTCCGGCACGCCCGCCCGGCCCGTGTGCGGGGTGTCGGGGTTGACCAGGGCCAGGGTGCCGGGACCCGCGTACTGGTCGGCTCCGCCGTGATGGAAGACCTCGACGCCGTCGGCTATGGCGGCGATCACGAAGTTCTCGTGGGTGTGCCGCACGAACTTCTTCTCGACGTAGCGGGCCCGCAGCAGGTCGACACCGGGAAGTTCCGCATACCGCCAGTGCCGCGCCCGCTCCGCCGAACCTGCCATGCCCCCATTCTGCGTCGTGAGCCGCGCAGCGGGGCCCGGAGTGCGCACCAGCGCTCCTCCCGTTCGTGGCGGAGCCGTTTCCGCAGGTCCGGACCGTTGTCAGTGGGCGGGTGCAGGATGGGGGCATGGTCAGCTCCGCACATCGAGCCCTCGACGGCTTCTCCCCCGCGACCCGCGGCTGGTTCACGGGGGCCTTCTCCGCGCCCACCGCGGCCCAGGCCGGGGCGTGGCGGGCGATCGGCGAGGGCTCGGACGTGCTGGTGGTCGCGCCGACCGGCTCCGGCAAGACCCTGGCCGCCTTCCTGGCCGCGCTGGACCAGCTGACGTCGAGCCCGCCCCCGGCCGACCCCAGGAAGCGCTGCCGGGTGCTGTACGTGTCACCGCTGAAGGCCCTCGCGGTGGACGTCGAGCGGAACCTGCGCAGTCCGCTGACCGGTATCCGTCAGGAATCCGTGCGCCTGGGGCTGCCCGAGCCCGAGGTGAAGGTGGGCATCCGCTCCGGCGACACCCCGGCCGCCGAGCGCCGCGCCCTGGCCACGCGCCCGCCGGACATCCTGATCACCACCCCCGAGTCCCTGTTCCTGCTGCTGACCTCGGCCACGCGCGACGCGCTCACGGGCGTGGAGGCGGTGATCCTGGACGAGGTGCACGCGGTCGCGGGCACCAAGCGCGGCGCCCACCTCGCGCTGTCGTTGGAGCGGCTCGACGAGCTGCTGCCCAAGCCCGCACGCCGGATCGGTCTCTCGGCCACCGTGCGCCCCGTCGACGAGGTCGCGCGTTACCTCTCCCCGCGCCGCAGGGTGGAGATCGTCCAGCCGCCGTCCGGCAAGGAGTTCGACCTCTCCGTGGTCGTCCCGGTCGAGGACCTGGGCGAACTGGGTGGCTCCCCGGTGGCCGACGGCAACGAGGGCGCGGAACGGCCGTCGATCTGGCCGCACGTCGAGGAGCGCATCGCCGACCTGGTCCAGGCCCACCGCTCCACGATCGTGTTCGCCAATTCCCGCCGCCTCGCTGAGCGGCTGTGCAACCGGCTCAACGAGATCGCGTACGAGCGGGCCACCGGTGAGTCCTTGGACGAACACCATGCCCCGGCCGAGCTGATGGGCGGCTCGGGTGCGGCCCAAGGGGCACCCCCGGTGCTCGCGCGGGCTCACCACGGCTCGGTCTCCAAGGAGCAGCGCGCCCTCGTCGAGGAGGACCTGAAGGCGGGTCGGCTGCCGGCCGTGGTCGCCACCTCGAGCCTCGAACTGGGCATCGACATGGGCGCGGTGGACCTCGTCGTCCAGGTGGAGTCGCCCCCTTCGGTTGCCTCCGGCCTGCAGCGCGTCGGCCGTGCGGGACACCAGGTGGGTGCGGTCTCCACCGGCGTGGTCTTCCCCAAGTACCGGGGCGACCTCGTCCAGGCCGCCGTCGTCACCGAGCGGATGCGCAGCGGCTCCATCGAGTCCTTGAGGATTCCCGGCAACCCCCTGGACGTCCTGGCACAGCAGCTCGTCGCCATGACGTCGATGGACACCTGGCAGGTCGACGACCTCCTCGCCACGGTCCGCCGCGCCGCCCCCTTCGCCTCTCTCCCGGAGTCCGCGTTCACGGCGGTCCTCGACATGCTCGCGGGCCGCTATCCGTCCGACGCCTTCGCGGAGTTGCGCCCGCGCGTGGTGTGGGACCGGGTCGCCGGTACGGTCACGGGTCGTCCCGGCGCCCAGCGCCTCGCGGTCACCTCCGGGGGGACGATCCCGGACCGCGGCCTCTTCGGGGTCTTCCTCGCGGGCGCCGACCCCAAGAAGGGCGGCGGCCGGGTCGGCGAGCTCGACGAGGAGATGGTGTACGAGTCCCGGGTCGGCGACGTGTTCACCCTCGGCACCAGCTCCTGGCGTATCGAGGACATCACGCGCGACCGGGTGCTGGTCTCCCCCGCGCCGGGCGTCCCGGGCCGCCTGCCCTTCTGGAAGGGCGACCAACTCGGCCGCCCGCTCGAACTGGGCCGCGCGGTGGGCGCGTTCCTGCGCGAGGTGGGGTCCCTGTCCCAGGAGGACGCCCGGCTCCGCCTTCTGGCCGCCGGTCTCGACGCCTGGGCCGCGGACAACGTGCTCTCCTACCTCGCCGAACAACGGGAAGCCTGCGGCCATGTCCCGGACGACCGCACGATCGTCGTCGAGCGTTTCCGGGACGAGTTGGGCGACTGGCGGGTCGTCGTCCACTCCCCCTTCGGCGCCCAGGTCCACGCCCCCTGGGCCCTCGCCCTCGGCGCGAAGCTCACCGAGCGATACGGCATGGACGCCCAGGTCATGCACGCCGACGACGGCATCGTGCTGCGTCTGCCCGACACCGATCTGATGGGCCTGGACTTGCTCGACCAGGAACCCACGAAGGCGGGCATGGAGTACGACGCCGAGCAGGCGCCCGTCGGCGCCGCGGACGTCGCCTTCGACAAGGGCGAGGTCGACCAGATCGTCACCGACCAGGTGGGCGGCTCGGCGCTGTTCGCGTCCCGCTTCCGCGAGTGCGCCGCCCGCGCTCTCCTGCTGCCCCGCCGCAACCCGGGCAAGCGCACCCCGCTGTGGCAGCAGCGGCAGCGCGCCGCCCAACTGCTCCAGGTGGCGAGCGAGTTCGGCTCGTTCCCGATCGTCCTGGAGGCCGTCCGCGAGTGCCTCCAGGACGTCTTCGACGTTCCCGGGCTCGCCGAGCTGATGGGCGACATCGAGTCCCGCAAGGTCCGCCTCGTCGAGGTCACCACCCCGGAGCCCTCACCCTTCGCGCGCTCCCTGCTCTTCGGATACGTCGCCCAGTTCCTGTACGAGGGCGACTCCCCGCTCGCCGAGCGCCGCGCCGCCGCCCTGTCGCTGGACTCACGACTGCTCGCGGAGCTGCTGGGCCAGGCGGAGCTGCGCGAGCTGCTCGACGCCGAGGTACTCGTCGAGCTGGAGCGGGAGCTCCAGTGGCTCACCGAGGACCGACGCGTCAAGGACGCCGAAGGCGTCGCCGACCTGCTCCGGCTCCTCGGCCCTCTCACGGACGCCGAGTTGGCGGAGCGCGGCGCCGAGCCGCAGTGGGCGCCGGAGCTGGCCGGGGCCCGCCGCGCCATCCGGGTCCGGATCGCCGGCACCGACCACTGGGCGGCGATCGAGGACGCGGGCCGTCTGCGCGACGCACTCGGCACGGCCCTGCCCGTCGGTGTCCCGGAGGCGTTCACCGAGCCGGTCAAGGACCCGCTCGGCGACCTCCTCGCCCGGTACGCGCGCACGCACGGCCCGTTCACCTCGGCCACGGCAGCCGCCCGCTTCGGCCTCGGCGTGGCCGTGACGGACGGCGCGCTCCATCGGCTGGCGGCCGGCGGCCGGGTCGTGCAGGGCGAGTTCCACCCGGCGGGCATCGGCCAGGAGTGGTGCGACGCGGCCGTGCTGCGCCGTCTGCGCCGCCGCTCGCTGGCAGCCCTGCGGCACGAGCTGGAGCCGGTGCCACCCGCAGCGCTCGCGCAGTTCCTACCGCAGTGGCAGCACGTGGGCGGCGGCCACGGATTGCGCGGAATCGACGGCCTGGTGCGCGCGATCGAACAGTTGCAGGGCGCCTCCGTGCCCGCCTCCGCCCTGGAGAAGCTGGTCCTGCCGTCCCGCGTCGCCAACTACACCCCTGCGATGCTCGACGAACTCACCGCGGCCGGCGAAGTCGTATGGGCGGGCGCTGGAGCCCTCCCCGGCAAGGACGGCTGGGTCTCGCTGTACCTGGCGGACACGGCCCCACTCCTCCTCCCGCCCCCGCACCCCCTGGAACCGACGGCGCTCCACCAGTCCGTCCTCGACGCCCTTTCAGGCGGCTACGGCCTGTTCTTCCGCCAGATCGCCGACCAGGTCCGCGCCACGACGCACCCCGACGCCACCGATCCCCAACTGGCCGATGCCGTCTGGGACCTGGCCTGGTCGGGCCGGCTCACCAACGACACCCTCGCCCCCATGCGCTCCCTGCTGGGCTCCGGCCGCACGGCCGGCTCCACGGCCCACCGCGCCAAGCGCGCGGTCCCGCGCGGCCGGTACGGCTCCCTGACCGCCGCCGCACGCCCCCAGTCCCGTACGGGCCCACCCACGGTCGCGGGCCGCTGGTCCCTCCTCCCCGCCCACGAGCCCGATCCCACCGTCCGCGCGCACGCCCTCGCCCGCACCCTCCTCGACCGGCACGGCGTGGTGACCCGGGGCGCCGTCGCCGCCGAGGGCGTCGAGGGCGGTTTCTCGGCGACCTACCGCGTCCTGTCCGTCTTCGAGGAGAGCGGCCAGGCCCGGCGCGGCTATGTGGTCGAGGGGCTGGGCGCGGCACAGTTCGCGATGGACGGCGCGGTGGACCGGCTGCGCGCCGTGTCCAATGCCCGCGAGAGGGGCGAGGCCCTCCCCGGCCCCGGCTCCACTCCGCCCCAGGGGGACGGCTTCCCCCGCGCCCCCTACGACCCCATCGGATTCGAGGCCCCGACCGCCGCCGACTTCGACGCCGGGCTCGACACCCCCTTCGGAACCGCACCCGACGAGATCGCCGCCTTCGCCGACGGCGATCCGTCCCAGGCCACCGACCCCCGCCTCCCGTCGTACGGCAACCACGGCAGTGACGGCGGCTACGGCGGCCAAGGCTCGTACAGCCGAGGCGGCCCCCCGCACCGTACCCGCCGCCCCACCTCCTCCCCCCGAGCCGTGGTCCTGGCCGCCGCCGACCCCGCGAACGCCTACGGTGCCGCCCTCCCCTGGCCCGACCCGCCCACCGACGCCGGACACAAACCGGGCCGCAAGGCGGGCTCACTGGTCGTCCTCGTAGACGGCGAACTGACCCTCTACATGGAGCGCGGCGGCAAGACGCTGCTGGCCTGGCCCACCGACCCGGACAGCACCCCCACGGACGACCCACGCCTCCGCCCAGCCGCCGAAGCCCTCGCCGCAGCCGCCCGCGCGGGTTCCCTCGGCACAGTCACCGTGGAACGCGTGAACGGCACCTCAGCCCTCACCTCCCCCTACGGCACCCTCCTGGAAGGAGCAGGCTTCATAGCAACGCCTCGCGGCCTACGCATCCGCGCCTGACCGGGGCAGCGCTCCAAGCCGGGGCTCAGCCCCGATCGGGGCGCGGGGGAACCGCGCGACCAGCCACCCCGAACCCGCACCCGCCGAACCGACCGCACCACCCGACCCCTCAGGCGCCACCGACCACCTCCCCCAGCCACCTCCCCCAAACCCATGCCACCCTTGACCCATGCCCGAAGGTGACACCGTCTGGCAGACAGCGAAACGGCTGCACACGGCCCTTGCCGGCAACATGCTGTCCCGCTTCGACCTGCGCGTCCCGAAATACGCCACGGCCGACCTCACCGGCCGTACCGTCCTGGACGTCACCCCACGAGGCAAACACCTCCTCACCCGCATCGAAGGCGGCCTGACACTCCACTCGCACCTGCAAATGGACGGCTCCTGGAAGGTGTACGGCAACGGCGAGCGCTGGCGCGGCGGCCCGGCGCACCAGATCCGCGCGATCCTCGGCACAGCCGACCGCACAGCGGTCGGCTACCGCCTCCCCGTACTGGAGTTGCTCCGCACGACCGAAGAGCACCGAGCCGTCGGCCACCTGGGCCCCGACCTCCTCGGCCCGGACTGGGACCCCGACCAGGCACTCGCCAACCTCCTGAGCGACCCCGCCCGCCCCCTCGGCGAGGCCCTCCTGGACCAGCGCAATCTCGCCGGCATCGGAAACGTCTACAAGAGCGAGCTCTGCTTCCTCCTCCGGGTCACCCCCTGGCTGCCCATCGGTTCCCTGCCACAGGACACCGCCGCCCGGCTCCCGGCGCTCGCCAGACGGCTCCTCGAAGCCAACCGCGACCGCCCGATCCGCAGCACCACGGGCCACCGCCAGCACGACCTCTTCGTGTACGGCCGCGCGCCCCGCCCTTGCCTGCGCTGCCACACCCCCGTCCGCGCAGCCGACCAGGGCGACGGTTCCCGCGCTCGCCCCACCTACTGGTGCCCAACCTGCCAAACAGGCCCAGCCCCGGCCCCGGGCACACCCCGCACCGCCCGCCCACGCCCCGGACGCCGTACACCCAACTGACGCCCAGCCCCAACCACTGCGGCACAATTGACGACCCGTCAGAAATGCTCGTACCGTCGACTCATGCCCATGACGGCGTACGACCTCACCGGCCGCACCGCGTTCGTCACCGGCGCCGCCGGCGGCATCGGCCGTGCGTCGGCCGTGCTCCTCGCCGAGGCGGGCGCCACCGTGCACTGCGCGGACCGCGACACGCAGGGCCTGCACGAGACGGCGACACTGATCAAGTCCACCGGCGGCACCGCCCACACCCACCACCTCGACGTCACCGACCGCGCTCAACTGGCGCAGGCGGTGGCCGCCTGCGAGTCCCTCCACGTCATGGCGGCGATCGCCGGGATCATGCACAGCAGCCCGGTGCTGGAGACCCTGGACGAGGATCTCGACCGGGTGTGGAGCGTCAACTTCAAGGGCGTGCTGTACGCCTGCCAGGAGGCCGCCCGACGGATGATCGCCGACGGGACACAGGGCAGCATCGTCACGATGGCCTCCGGCGCCGTCGACACCGGCGGCCCCGGACTCCTCTGCTACGGCGTGACGAAAGCGGCCGTGGTCCAGCTGACGAAGACCCTGGCGACCGAGGCCGGCCCGCACGGCATCCGCGTCAACGCGGTGGCACCGGGATGGATCCGTACACCCATGACCGACCGCCACGACAGTGCGGCACAGGAGCGGACGGAGTCCTTCATGGCCCGTCTCTCACCGCTGGGCCGGGTCGGCGAGCCCGACGACATCGCGCACGCCGTGCTGCACCTGGCCTCCGACGCCTCGGCGTTCACCACCGGCCAGATCATCCGCCCGAACGGCGGGGTGGCGATGCCGTGGTGACCCCCGTATCACCCGTACCGGATGCCGTGGCGCTCTCCGTATCGACCACATCCCCCCGAACCGGATCAGCCGTGCGCCCCCTGAACGCCCCCGTCCCCCACCCCGATCCCGACCCCTTCGGCACGCAGTGCACGGGCAGGAGACTCAGCCCCCACCCCCCGGCCGCGACCGCCCCCTCCACCGCACCGGCATCCGGCGCCAGCGCGAGCCGCAGCACTCCCCACCACCACAGCGCACCGAGTCCCAGAGCCGCCCCCCAGCGCACTATCCGCATAGCCGCCACCTCCAGGCCTTCGGGCCCCCCAGAACGACGCTAGACGGCCCACGACACGGCCAGGGAGGGCGCACCACCGGCACAGGGACGCACGGCTCACTCACGAAGCCCGCACGCACACGACGCCCTGCGCGCCCCGCGGCACCACCCCGCCCTCACCACGCCCCCGGCGCACCCACCGACCGCCGGCCACCAGCCACCAGCCACCAGCCACCAGCCACCAGCCACCAGCCACCAGCCACCGCGACGCATCCGCCCGCGCTACCCGTTCTCCGCCTGGAACATCCAGTGATGCTTCTCAAGATCGGCGGTGATCGCGATGAAGATGTCCTGACTCACCGGATCCGCCTCCGCGGTGCTCTCCACCCGCGCCCGCATCCGTGTGATCACCGCGCCGAGCGCGTCCACGAGTGTCCCGACGGCGTCCGTGTCCTTGACCCAGCCGTCGGGGACCTTGCCGACGCCGATGCTCCCGGCGACCGTCGCGGCCCGCCCGTCGGGTGAGACGCCGAGGGTGGCGGCGCGCTCGGCGACCGTGTCGGAGTGCAGTCGCGCGGTGTCCACGACCTCGTCGAGCTGGAGGTGGACGGAGCGGAAGCGCGGCCCGACCACGTTCCAGTGGATCTGCTTGGCCGCGAGGGACAGGTCCACGAGGTCAACGAGGGCTCCTTGCAGAGCCTCGGAGACCGTCTTGAGGTCGGCATCGGACAACGGGCTCTTCACGACGTACATCAGCACGCTCCGGTTCTCGGCACCACCAGGCACGGCCGTACGAACACATCGCGCGCACGGCCCCCGAGCCCGCCCCTCCACCATGACCGCACACCACCACCCCGGCAAACGGGGACGCCCACCCCCCAGAGGCCCGGGACAACAAAAAGCCCCGGGCCGACGCCCCCAGGTCTCCCTGGAGGCCCCGGCCCGGGGCTCCGCTTCACTTCATCGGCGCGTGCCGAACCTCACGCACGCGGGCACACAGGCGTGGTCGTCACGCCGCCACGACGTCCACCGCTTCCGTGGGCGCCTTGATCGTGACCCGCTCCGGCGGCACACCGGCCACCGACACGGAGTTGAGCATGGTTCGACGCACTGGTGCTGGCACCGGCTCGGTGGCCGCTGCGGACTGGGCCAGCTCGGCAAGGGCGAGCTCGTCGCTCACTTCCCGCATGAGCTCGGACATCCGTACGTCCAGCGCGTCGCAAATGGCGGAGAGCAGCTCGGAGGAAGCCTCCTTCTGCCCCCGCTCCACCTCGGAGAGATAGCCGAGTGAGACTCGGGCGGACGAGGAGACTTCGCGCAGAGTACGGCCCTGGCGCTGGCGCTGCCGACGCAGCACGTCACCCAGCAGGCGACGGAGCAGAATCATCGGTGGCTCCCTCCTCGGACCGTGTAGCCGCATCCTTCACGCCCCACCGTACCGCCTTGCGCTGCGGCCGTGCGGGGAGCGCTGTTGTGTTCACTCAGGGCTGCAAACATCAAGTCCCCCCGTTCTGTTCCGTATCCTGTGCCCGCTCATTCCCGGTCTGTTCGCCCGCGAGCTCCTCGAGGAGCAGTGCGAGTACGCTCCGTACACTCTCCATACGGATTTCCGTCCGGCCGCCGTTCAACCTCAACGACGCCACTTTCCCGCCACCCGAGACGCCAGAATCCGCTGCTGACGGACCGGCGACGGCCACGTAGACCGTGCCGACGGGCTGGCCGTCCTGCTCTTCCGGGCCCGCGACGCCGGTGGTCGAAATTCCCCAGTCGGCGCCGAGCGCCTTGCGTACACCGTCCGCCATCTGGGCCGCGACCTGCGGGTCCACTGCTCCGCGCTGATCCAGGAGGGTGGCGTCGACGCCGAGCAACTGGTGCTTCAGGTCGGTGGCGTACGCCGTCACCGAGCCCCGGAACGCCTTGGAGGAGCCGGGGGCCGCGGTGATCGTGGCCGCGACCAGACCACCGGTCAGCGACTCGGCGACGGCGAGCGTCTCGCCCCTCACCCTCAGTAGTCGCAGCACGTCGGCGGCGGTGGACGTCACCGTTCCGCTCCCTCCGTAGCGGCCTCGCGCTCGGCGATTCCGCGTCGGCGCAGCACAATGGCCTGTCTCACATAGTCGAGTCCGGTGACGACGGTGAGGACGACCGCCACAGCCATCACCCACCACCTCAAGGTGGCCAGGGGCCCCTCCAGCATCAGGACGTACATCCCGACGGCGGTGCCCTGGGCGAGGGTCTTCAGCTTGCCGCCGCGGCTCGCCGGGATCACTCCGTACCGGATGACGATGAAACGCAGGAGCGTGATCCCGAGTTCCCGTCCGAGGATGACGCCGGTCACCCACCACGGCAGATCACCGAGGGAGGACAGGCAGATCAGCGCGGCTCCCATGATCGCCTTGTCGGCGATGGGGTCGGCGATCTTCCCGAAGTCGGTGACGAGGTCGTACGTCCGCGCCAGGTGGCCGTCGAAGATGTCGGTGATCATGGCGACGGCGAAGGCGGCCCAGGCCCAGGCCCGCCAGGCCGGGTCGTACCCGCCGTCCATGAGCATCAGCACGACGAAGCCCGGGACCAGGACCAGGCGGACCATGGTCAGGATGTTGGCGATGTTCCAGAGGCTGGCCTGGTTGACGGCGGCAGCGCCCAGCTTCCCGCCGCGCACAGGCCACGCACCGTCAGGAACGCCGGGAGCACCGGAAGCTCTCGCGACGCTCTGGGCACCCATGGCGCCCTGGGTGCCTTTGGCATCCGTGGCGCTCTTGGCGTTCGTGGCACTCGTGGCACTCGTGGCGCTCGTGGCGCCGGAGGAGCCGCCCGCCGCGGATGCCGGGACTCCCGTCATCTGGCCGCCTCCTCAGCACGTGCGAGCGAACCCGGAAGCACCTCGGCCACCAGGTCGACGCCTTCCGTGCCGATCACCTTCGCCTCGACCACAAGGCCGACGCTCAGTTCCTGGCCGCTCGTGAACAGCACCTGGCCGTCCGTCTCGGGCGCCTGGTGCGCAGCACGCCCGTACGCGCTCTCGTCCCCCTCGTCGCCGCCGACCGACTCGACCAGCACACGCACGGTCTGCCCGACGCGCTCCTCGGCACGCTGCGAGACCAGTTCCTCGGCCAGCCGCGAGACGCGTGCGAGCCGTTCGGCGACCACGTCCTCGTCCAGTTTGTTCTCGTACGTCGCCGCCTCGGTGCCCTCCTCGTCGGAGTACCCGAAGACACCGATGGCGTCCAGTCGCGCGCCGTTCAGGAACCGCTCCAGCTCGGCGAGATCGTCCTCGGTCTCGCCGGGGAACCCCACGATGAAGTTGGACCGCACGCCGGCCTCGGGGGCCTTGGAGCGGATGGTGTCGAGCAGTTCCAGGAAGCGGTCGGTGTCGCCGAAGCGGCGCATGGCGCGCAGCACGGCGGGCGCGGAGTGCTGGAAGGACAGGTCGAAGTAGGGCACGACCTTGGGCGTGGAGGTGAGCACGTCGATGAGGCCGGGCCGCATCTCGGCGGGCTGCAGATAGCTCACGCGCACCCGTTCGATGCCGTCGACCTCGGCCAGCTCGGGCAGCAGCGACTCCAGCAGCCGGATGTCGCCCAGGTCCTTGCCGTAGGAGGTGTTGTTCTCGGAGACCAGCATGATCTCCTTGACGCCCTGCTCGGCCAGCCAGCGCGTCTCGTTCAGCACGTCCGAGGGGCGGCGCGAGATGAAGGAGCCGCGGAAGGAGGGGATGGCGCAGAACGAGCAGCGGCGGTCGCAGCCGGAGGCGAGCTTCACCGAGGCGACGGGCGAGCCGTCGAGGCGGCGGCGCAGCGGCGAGCGCGGCCCGGAAGCCGGAGCGAGGCCTTCCGGCAGATCGACGGGGGCGTGCCCCGGAAGCGCGACATCGGCTGCGGACTCCTGCCGCTGGGCCGGGCTGATCGGCAGCAGCTTGCGCCGGTCGCGCGGGGTGTGCGAGGCGTGGATGCCGCCGTTCAGGATGGTCTGGAGGCGGTCGGAGATGTCCGCGTAGTCGTCGAAGCCGAGCACGCCGTCGGCCTCAGGAAGCGCTTCCGCGAGTTCCTTGCCATACCGCTCCGCCATGCAGCCGACCGCCACGACGGCCTGGGTTCTGCCATGCCCCTTGAGGTCGTTCGCCTCCAGGAGCGCGTCGACGGAGTCCTTCTTGGCGGCTTCCACGAAGCCACACGTGTTGACGACCGCGACGTCCGCTTCCTCGGCGTCCTCGACGAGCTCCCAGCCGTCCGCCTCCAAGCGGCCTGCGAGCTCCTCCGAGTCCACCTCGTTACGGGCGCAGCCAAGGGTGACGAGTGCGACGGTACGGCGTTCAGGCATGGGCTCAAGACTACTTCGTCCCGCTGACACCCCACGTCTACGGGGTTGGCCCTTGTTGGCCAACCCCGTACCGGCGTTTCCCTTTGAACCCGAACCTGAACCTGAACCTGACCCTGAACCTGAACCTGAACCGTCTGACCGTCTGTACGAACCCGAAGGCTCAGCCGACCTCCGGGTCGCCCTTCGTGTACGTCAGGCGTTCGACCTGGCCGGGCTGGAAGTCGTCCTCGATCTTCTTGCCGTTGACGTAGAGCTGGATGGCTCCGGCATCGCCGAGGACGAGGTCGATCTTGGAACTGTCCTGGAAGGTCTTGGTCTGGCCCTGCTTGAGGAGGCCGTCCCACAGAAGCTGGCCGTTGTGGTCCTTGGCAGAGATCCAGCTGCGGCCGTCGGCGGCGCTGACCTGGACGGTCACCTTGTCGCGGGGCGCGGCCGCGATGGCACTGTCGGACGGCTCCGGCTTGGGATCGACGTCGGGCTTGTCGTTCTTCGGGGTGGGCGAGCCGGGCTTGCTGGTGGTCGGCGTGGAGCCCTCGGCGATCTGCGTGGTGTCGCCGTCCTCGTCGCCGCCGTTGAACGCGGTGAAGCCGACGAAGCCGATCACCGCGACGATCGCGGCGACCATGGCGGCGGTCCAGTTGGGGCTGCGGCGCTCGGGGCGAATGCGTTCCGCCTCGAACAGCGGGGCCGCCGGCGTCGGCGCGGGGCGCCCGCCGTGGGCCTCGGCGTACTGTTCGAGCAGCGGAGCGGGATCGATGCGCACCGCGCGCGCGAGGGTGCGGATGTGACCGCGCGCGTAGACGTCGCCGCCGCAGGCGGCGAAGTCGTCCTGTTCGATCGCGTGCACGATGGCGATGCGGACCCGGGTGGCGTTGCTGACGTCGTCGACGGTCAGCCCGGCCGCGATGCGTGCCTGTTGAAGGGCACGGCCGATCGAAGGGCGTTCCGCCGCGCGTTCGTCACGGTTGTCTTCGAACGGACGCTCGTCTTCGGGGAAGTTGCCGTCAGGGGAGTTGCCGATGGACACGGGGGCGCCTTTCGAGCGTGTAGCCACCTGTGCTGGAAGTTCAGTCTAGGGGGGGTACGAAAGGGTGGGGCAACCGGGCGGTGGGACTTTGTACGCCATCAGAATGGCCGGTCATCCTGCTGGTGGTGATGGTGAGGCAGGGGATTGTCCCCTCCTCCAACTTGACGTACGCCGAAGGGAAACGGTTGCTCACGAATTCCTTACGGGTAAGTCACGTTCGAATACCCGGATGCCCTAATCCCATCCGGCGTTCGCCCCGCCATCCCACCCGCGTTCTGCCCGCCGGACAACCGGATTTCACGAGACGCTGCCGCCTCACGCCCCCGTCGCGCCCCTCCTATGCCTCAGTCTCCCCCCGGATCACCGCCAGCACGCCGTCCAGCTCATCAGGTTTCACGAGAACGTCACGCGCCTTGGAGCCCTCGCTCGGCCCCACGACACCCCTGGACTCCATGAGGTCCATCAGCCGCCCGGCCTTGGCGAAGCCGACGCGCAGCTTGCGCTGGAGCATGGAGGTCGACCCGAACTGGGTGGAGACGACGAGTTCGGCCGCCTGGCACAGCAGATCGAGGTCGTCGCCGATCTCCTCGTCGATCTCCTTCTTCTGCTTGGTGCCCACGGTGACGTCGTCCCGGAAGACGGGCGCCATCTGGTCCTTGCAGTGCTGGACGATCGCCGCGACCTCGTCCTCGGTCACGAACGCGCCCTGCATACGGGTCGGTTTGTTCGCCCCCATCGGCAGGAACAGCCCGTCGCCCTTGCCGATCAGCTTCTCCGCACCGGGCTGGTCGAGGATGACGCGCGAGTCGGCGAGGGACGAGGTGGCGAACGCGAGCCGCGACGGGACGTTCGCCTTGATCAGACCGGTCACGACGTCGACCGACGGCCGCTGTGTGGCGAGCACCAGGTGGATGCCGGCCGCACGCGCGAGCTGGGTGATGCGGACGATCGCGTCCTCGACGTCCCTCGGCGCGACCATCATCAAGTCGGCCAGCTCGTCCACGATGACCAGCAGATACGGGTACGGCTGGAGCTCACGTTCACTGCCCTCGGGCAGCTTGACCTTGCCGTTCCTTATGGCCTCGTTGAAGTCGTCGATGTGCCGGAAGCCGAACGCCGCCAGGTCGTCGTAGCGCAGGTCCATCTCGCGCACCACCCACTGCAGTGCCTCGGCGGCCCGCTTGGGGTTGGTGATGATCGGCGTGATCAGGTGCGGGATGCCCTCATAGGCCGTCAACTCCACGCGCTTGGGGTCGACGAGGACCATGCGCACGTCCTCGGGGGTCGCCCGCACCATGACCGACGTGATCAGGCAGTTGATGCACGACGATTTACCCGAACCGGTCGCACCTGCGACGAGCACGTGCGGCATCTTCGCCAGGTTGGCCATCACATAGCCGCCCTCGACGTCCTTGCCGAGCGCGACCAGCATCGGGTGGTCGTCCTCGGCCGCGTCCGCGAGCCGTAGTACGTCGCCGAGGTTGACCATCTCCCGGTCGGTGTTGGGGATCTCGACGCCGACGGCCGACTTGCCGGGGATCGGGCTGATGATCCGCACGTCAGGGCTGGCGACGGCGTACGCGATGTTCTTGGTCAGCGCGGTGATCCGCTCGACCTTGACCGCCGGGCCGAGTTCGACCTCGTAGCGCGTGACCGTCGGGCCGCGGGTGAAGCCGGTGACGGAGGCGTCGACCTTGAACTCGGTGAAGACGTTGGTGAGGGAGGCGACGATCGCGTCGTTGGCGGCGCTGCGCGTCTTGCCGGGGCCGCCGCGCTCCAGGAGGTCGAGCGAGGGCAGGGAGTAGGTGATGTCGCCGGAGAGCTGGAGCTGTTCGGCACGCGGCGGCAGGTCGCGGGGCTCGTCGGGGGCCTGTTTGGTGAGGTCCGGCACCAGGGCTTCCTGCCTGGCCCCCTTGGGCGGCTTGGCGGCCGTCGGTTCCTGCTTCGGCGGCTTCGTGCGCGCGGCCGGGACGGGCGTGGTCTCCTCGCGGTCCCCCACACTCACCCCCTGGGTGAGGTCGGCGACCACCGGCGAGGGCGGCATCCCGTGCAGCACGGCCCCGTCGAGCGCCGCGGCGGCCGCCGCGGCGACATCCACGGCGTCCATCGGCCGGTCCGGATCGGGCTGCCGTACGGCAGAGCGCCGGGGACGGCGCTTGGAGAGCGCCTCCTGCTCGGCACCGTCGGGGTCGAACTGCTGAGGGGCGGATCCGCGCCTGCGGGGGCGCGCCGGAAGCGACTCACGCCACTGTTCGTCGTAGCGCGCGTCGTCCTCGCTGTACTCCTCGTCGTTCTGGTCGTCCGCGACGATGCCGAGCTTTCGCCCGAGCAGCCGCAGCCGCTGCGGAATCGCGTTCACCGGGGTCGCGGTGACGACGAGCAGCCCGAAGACCGTGAGCAGGACGAGCATCGCCACGGCGAGGGCCTCACCCATGGTGTACGTCAGCGGGGTGGCCGTGCCCCAGCCGATGAGCCCGCCGGCGTCCCTTATCGCCTGCATGCCCTCGGTGCGCGCGGGCGAGCCACAGGCGATGTGCACCTGGCCGAGCACACCGATGACGAGCGCGGACAGACCGATGACGATACGTCCGTTGGCGTCGGGCTTCTCGGGATGCCGGATGAACCGTACGGCGATGACCGCGAGCAGGATCGGCACGAGCAGATCGAGCCGGCCGAAGGCGCCGGTCACGAGCATCTCGACCAGATCGCCGACTGGTCCGCGCAGATTGGACCAGGTTCCGGCGGCGACGATCAGGGCGAACGCGAGCAGCAGCAGGGCGATGCCGTCCTTGCGGTGCGCCGGGTCGAGATTCTTCGCGCCCTGCCCTATACCGCGGAAGACGGCGCCGACGGCGTGCGCGGCACCGAGCCAGATGGCGCGTACGAGCTTGTACACGCCCCCGGTGGGATTGGGCGCCGGCTTCGGAGGGGCCGTCTTCTTCGCCGCCGCCTTCTTGGCGGGTGCCTTCTTGGCGGCGGCTTTCTTCGCGGGGGCCTTCTTCGCCGGAGCCTTCGTCGGAGCGGCCGCCTTCTTCGCGGGCGGCTTCTTCGCTGCGGACTGACGTGAGGCCATGTGTGTGAGGTTACCGGTGGAGGCCACAGCGGACACGTGTGCCTACTGCTTCACCCATTCGTGTCGCATGCCCGAAGTCCCAAAGCTGACGAGCTCTACGGCCTTCAACTCCGATGCCGACCGACCACAACTCGGCGTGGGGCCCGATCACTTCGGTGACCTGGCCCCCCTCAGTCCTACGGGTCGGCCCGCGCTCAGTTCTGCAACGGCACCGAAGCAGGTCCGCCCGTGCCCGGTTCCAGCGCGTCCAGCGCCCTTCGCAGGCCGGTGAGTTTGCGTTCGAGATGGGCTGCCGTCGCCACCGCGGCGGCGTCCGCGGAGTCGTCGTCGAGTTGCTTGGAGAGCGCCTCGGCCTGTTCCTCGACGGCCGCGAGCCGCGCGGAGAGCTCGGCGAGGATACCGCCGGAGGGCTCCTTGGAACCGCCCGCCGCGCCCTTGCCGCCACCCTCCAACTGGAGCCGCAGCAGCGCCGCCTGCTCCCTGAGCTGGCAGTTCTTCATGTACAGCTCGACGAAAACGGAGACCTTCGCGCGCAGCACCCATGGGTCGAAGGGCTTGGAGATGTAGTCGACCGCACCCGCCGCGTACCCACGGAACGTGTGATGCGGCCCGTGGTTGATGGCGGTGAGGAAAATGATCGGGATGTCACGTGTCCGTTCGCGCCGCTTAATGTGCGCGGCCGTCTCGAATCCGTCCATGCCCGGCATCTGGACGTCCAGCAGAATGACCGCGAAGTCGTCCGTCAACAGCGCTTTGAGCGCTTCCTCCCCGGACGATGCCCGCACCAGCGTCTGATCGAGCGCGGAGAGGATGGCCTCCAGCGCCAACAGATTCTCCGGCCGGTCATCGACCAGGAGGATCTTGGCCTTCTGCACCATGGCCCGCCCTCCTCGCCCCGGCTTGGGGCCTCCCCTGTCCGCAGGACTAGAGGTGGCACAACTGGGAGCCACCCCCGGGGACGACTCCCTTGCGCCGCCCGTCCTTGTGCCGGTCATCGTAGCCGCACCCCGCCCGTCGCCACACCCTGTCACCATGATGTCACTGTGCTCGTAGCAGAAACGCAGCAGGGGACCAGAAGGTTCCCCGAATCCCGCACTTCTACACGGCCCCGGCCACACTCAGTCAGCAACTCGGCGTCCACCGCTCCGGGTTGTGACCACCTGCCATCCCTCGCGTCACTCACTCCGCATCCATTGCTCCATGACCGACAGCAGATGATCCGGATCGACCGGCTTCGTCACATAGTCGGAGGCGCCCGAGTCGATCGCCTTCTCCCGGTCGCCCTTCATCGCCTTGGCCGTCAACGCGATGATCGGAAGTCCCGCGAACTGGGGCATCCGACGGATCGCCGTGGTCGTCGCGTAACCGTCCATCTCGGGCATCATGATGTCCATCAGCACGACCGTCACGTCGTCGTGCTGTTCCAGCACCTCGATGCCCTCGCGGCCGTTCTCCGCGTACAGCACGGACAGGCCGTGCTGCTCCAGGACGCTGGTGAGCGCGAAGACGTTACGGATGTCGTCGTCGACGATGAGCACCTTCTCGCCCTCGAACCGGACGGTTGGACGCGTCTGCTGCCCCGTCTCCTGGGCGTCCTGCTGCGCCCAGTGCTCCTGACTCTGGCCGCCCTGCCCCGGCAGCGCGGACGGTGCGGCGGCGGCCGACACGGCCCTGCGGCGCCGCCTGAAGAGCGCGGCGGCCCCGTTCTGGGTCTCGCGGTACGACTTCACCTCGGCCGGCGTCTCGGCGGGCTCGGTCAGCTCGTTCTCGGAGGCCAGCAGCTCCCCGGCCTCCAGGGCGGCGGGCGCGGTCTGCGCGTAACCCTGCGGGGGCAGTTCACTCGGGTGCAGCGGCAAATACAGGGTGAAGGTGGAACCGCGGCGCGGCTCGCTCTGGGCGTGGATCTCGCCGCCCAGCAGGCGGGCGATCTCCCTTGAGATGGACAACCCCAGACCCGTACCGCCGTACTTGCGGCTCGTGGTGCCGTCCGCCTGCTTGAACGCCTCGAAGATCACCCGCATCTTGCTGGCCGCGATACCGATCCCGGTGTCCGTCACCGAGAACGCAATCATGTCGGCGTCCGGGTCGTTCAGCGAGCCCGCCTCCAGCAGCTGCTCCCGGATGGCCACCGGCACATCCGCCCCGGCCGGCCTGATGACCAGCTCGACGGCGCCGGAGTCGGTGAACTTCACCGCGTTGGACAGCAGGTTCCGCAGCACCTGCAACAGGCGCTGCTCGTCCGTGTGCAGCGTGGCGGGCAGCTCCGGCGACACGCGTACGGAGAAGTCGAGGCCCTTCTCCGCGGTCAGCGGCCGGAAGGTGGCCTCCACATAGTCGACGAGCTGGACGAGCGCGATCCGGGTCGGCGAGACGTCCATCTTGCCCGCCTCGACCTTCGACAGGTCCAGGATGTCGTTGATCAGCTGGAGCAGGTCGGAACCGGCCCCGTGGATCGTCTCGGCGAACTCGACCTGCTTGGGCGTCAGGTTCGACTCGGCGTTGTCGGCGAGCAGCTTGGCGAGGATCAGCAGGGAGTTGAGCGGAGTACGCAGTTCGTGCGACATGTTCGCGAGGAACTCGCTCTTGTACCGCATGGAGACGGCGAGTTGCTCGGCGCGCTCCTCCAGGACCTGCCGCGCCTCCTCGATCTCGGTGTTCTTGACCTCGATGTCGCGGTTCTGCCGGGCCAACAGCTCGGCCTTCTCGCCCAGTTCGGTGTTGGACGCCTCCAGGGCCTTCTGCCGGACCTCCAGTTCGTCCGAGCGCTCACGCAGCTGCTCGGTCAGCTCCTGCGACTGCTTGAGCAGCACCTCGGTCTTGGTGTTGACGGAGATGGTGTTGACGCTCGTCGCGATCATCTCGGCGATCTGGTTCAGGAAGTCCTTCTGGATCTGCGTGAACGAGTTGAACGACGCCAGCTCGATGACGCCCAGCACCTTCCCCTCGAAGAGCACCGGCAACACGATGACCTGTGCCGGGGGCGCCTCCCCGAGCCCGGAGGAGATCTTCAGATAGCCGCTCGGCGCGTTCTCCACCAGGATCGTGCGCTTCTCCTTCGCGGCCGTACCGACCAGCGCCTCCCCCGGCCGGAACGACGTCGGCATGGAGCCCATCGAGTACCCGTACGAGCCGAGCATGCGCAGCTCGTACTGGTCCTCGCTGTTCGGAGCCAGATCCTGACCGTCGACCAGCGGCATCGCCAGGAAGAACGCGCCGTGCTGGGCGGATACCACCGGCGTCAGCTCGCTCATGATCAGCGAGGCGACGTCGTCGAGGTCCCGGCGGCCCTGCATCAGCGCGGAGATACGGGCGAGGTTGCCCTTCAGCCAGTCCTGCTCCTGGTTGGCGATCGTGGTGTCGCGCAGGTTGGCGATCATCTTGTTGATGTAGTCCTGCAACTCCTTGATCTCGCCGGACGCGTCGACGTCGATCTTGAGGTTCAGGTCGCCCCGCGTCACCGCGGTGGCCACGCGCGCGATGGCGCGCACCTGCCGGGTCAGGTTCCCGGCCATCTCGTTCACCGACTCGGTGAGGTCGCGCCAGGTGCCGTCGACGTCACGTACACGGGCCAGACCGCCCAACTGCCCCTCGGTACCCACCTCGCGGGCCACGCGGGTGACCTCCTCGGCGAACGACGACAGTTGGTCGACCATCGTGTTGATGGTGGTCTTGAGCTCCAGGATCTCGCCGCGCGCGTCGATGTCGATCTTCTTGGTCAGGTCGCCCTTGGCGATGGCGGTCGTGACCATCGCGATGTTGCGGACCTGTCCGGTGAGATTGGACGCCATCGAGTTCACGGACTCGGTGAGGTCCTTCCACGTGCCGGCCACACCCGGGACGTGCGCCTGACCGCCGAGGATGCCGTCGGTGCCCACCTCACGGGCCACCTTGGTGACCTGGTCGGCGAACGAACTCAGCGTCTTCACCATGCTGTTGAAGGTGTCGGCGAGCTGGGCGACCTCGCCGCGCGCCTCGATCGTCACCGTACGGGTGAGGTCACCGTTGGCGACGGCCGCCGCGACCTGGGAGATGTTCCGCACCTGCATGGTCAGGTTCTTGGCCATCAGGTTCACATTGCCGCTGAGGTCCTTCCAGATGCCGGTGACGCCCGGCACGTGCGCCTGGCCGCCGAGGATGCCCTCGGTGCCCACCTCGCGCGCCACCCGGGTCACCTGCTCGGCGAACGACGACAACTGATCCACCATCGTGTTGACGGTGGTGACGAGTTCGAGGATCTCGCCCTTCGCGTCGACCGTGATCTTCTTCGACAGGTCACCCTTGGCGACGGCGGTCGTGACCTCGGCGATCTGGCGCACCTGGATCGTCAGGTTGTTCGCCATGAAGTTCACCGACTGCGTGAGGTCCTTCCAGGTGCCGGAGACACCCTGCACCTCGGCCTGACCGCCGAGCTGGCCCTCCGTACCCACCTCACGGGCGACCCTGGTGACCTCCTCCGCGAACGACGACAGCTGGTCCACCATCGTGTTCAGCGTGTTCTTCAGCTCCAGGATCTCGCCGCGCGCGTCCACGGTGATCTTCTGAGACAGGTCACCCCTGGCCACCGCGGTCGCCACCTGCGCGATGTTCCGCACCTGGCCGGTCAGGTTGCCGGCCATGCCGTTCACCGACTCGGTGAGGTCGCGCCACACACCGGCGACACCGGGCACCTGCGCCTGACCGCCCAGCCGCCCTTCCGTACCCACCTCGCGGGCAACGCGGGTCACCTGGTCGGCGAAGGACGACAGCTGGTCCACCATCGTGTTGATGGTGTTCTTCAGCTCCAGGATCTCGCCGCGCGCGTCGACGTCGATCTTCTGCGAGAGGTCACCGCGGGCCACAGCGGTCGTCACCTGCGCGATGTTGCGCACCTGCGAGGTGAGGTTGCCGGCCATCGAGTTGACGGAGTCGGTGAGCTCCTTCCAGGTGCCGGACACACCGTCCACGCGGGCCTGACCGCCGAGGCGGCCCTCCGTGCCCACGTCCCGGGCCATCCGCGTGACCTGGTCGGCGAACGACGACAGCTGGTCCACCATCGTGTTCACGGTGTTCTTCAGTTCGAGCATCTCGCCCGCGACATCGACGGTGACCTTCTGCGAGAGGTCACCGTTGGCCACGGCCGTGGTGACCGCCGCGATGTTCCTCACCTGTCCAGTGAGATTCCGGAACGCCGTGTTGACGGAGTCCGTCAGGTCCTTCCACGTACCGGCCGCGCCCGGCACCTGCGCCTGACCACCCAGCCGGCCCTCGGCACCGACCTCGTTGGCCACCCGCGTGACCTCGGCGCCGAAGTACGAGAGCTGGTCGACCATCCCGTTGACGGTGTTCTTCAGCTCCAGCATCTCGCCGGCCACGTCGACGGTGACCTTCTGCGAGAGGTCGCCGTCGGCCACGGCGGTCGTCACCGCCGCGATGTCCCTCACCTGAGTGGTGAGGTTCCGGAAGACCGTGTTCACCGAATCGGTGAGGTCCTTCCACGTACCGGCCGCGCCCGGCACCTGCGCCTGACCACCCAGCCGACCCTCGGCACCGACCTCGTTGGCCACCCGCGTGACCTCGTCGGCGAAGATCCGCAGCGTCTCGGTCATCTGGTTGATGGTCTCGGCGAGCTTCGCGACCTCGCCACGTGCGGGAACGGTCACCTTCTGCGACAGATCACCGTTGGCGACGGCCGTGGTGACCTGGGCGATCCCCCGCACCTGCGCGGTGAGATTGCCGGCCATGGTGTTCACCGAATCGGTGAGCTCCTTCCACACGCCGGCCACACCCGGCACTTCGGCCTGACCGCCGAGCTGTCCGTCGGTGCCCACCTCGCGGGCGACTCGCGTCACCTCGGAGGAGAACGCGGAGAGCTGATCCACCATCGTGTTGACGGTTTCCTTCAGCTCAAGCATCTCGCCGGCCACATGAACCGTGACCTTCCGGGACAGGTCACCCTTCGCGACCGCGGTCGTCACCAGCGCGATATCCCTCACCTGTGCGGTGAGCCGGTGCGCCATGGTGTTGACGGACTCCGTCAAATCCTTCCACGAACCGGACATTCCACGCACCTTGGCCTGTCCGCCCAACTTGCCCTCGGTGCCCACCTCGCTGGCCACCCGGGTGACCTCGTCGGTGAACGTGGACAGCTGGTCGACCAGGTTGTTGACCGTACGCCCGACCTTCAGGAACTCCCCGCGCAGCGGATGCCCGGTCCCGTCCGGCGCCTGCGTCCGCAGCTCCATACGCGGCGACAGATCACCCTCCGCGACGGCGGACAGCACCCGGCTGACCTCGGAAACAGGCCGTACGAGGTCGTCGACCAGCGCGTTCGAGGCGTCGATCGCGGCCGCCCAGGAGCCCTCGGTCGCACCGGTCTCCAGCCGCTCGGTGAGCTTGCCCTCACGCCCGACCATGCGCCGCACCCGCGACAACTCGCCGGTCAGATGCAGGTTCCGGTCCGCCACCTCGTTGTACACGGCGGCGATCTCGGCCATGACACCGTCACCCGAGACGGTCAGACGCTTACGGAAGTTGCCGTCCCGCATCGCCTCCAACGCCGTCAACAGGCGGTTCAGGGCAGCCGTGTCCACCGTGGTGGTCCCATTACGCGGATTGCGTGATTTGCGCTGATCGCTCAGGGACTGTCCGCCTTTCGCGCGCGCTTTAGTGCCCCGCGTCGCTGCGCCAGACTCCACTGTGTCCCTCCCGCAAGGGTCGACCGTTCCTGCTCGACGTACTTCGCCGTACTCGGACGCTTCGTACTGCTTGCCCTGCTCGTACCACTCGCACTACTTCGTACTCGGATACTTCTGCTCGCCAAACCGGATGCCACTCCTGGGTGCACTCGGAAGGTACTCGGCCTGCCGAGACACTCTCCTGGAAGCCTGCCCAGTGTTTCACCATGCCTGAACCAGGCCATAACAGTTCGGCAGCTTCGCACACGGTCCGCACACCTCCGGGCGGAAACACAGACGACCGGCATCCGCATGGACGGCGAAGGTAAGTAACCTTGCATGCGGCTGTCCAGCCATGCCGGTCCCGTCCGGCCTGGGCGGTGGCGCACGAGCACGAGCGGGCAGGCATCGGAGGGGCGGCCGCACCATGACCACCGGACTGCATCCTGGGGAAGCCCCCCGGGACCCCAGGCCGACGGAGAACCAGGCTCTGCCACGGCAGGAGGTCGGCCGCGGGTCCCCGCACGTCGAGAACCGGACAAGGAGTTCTGTGATCACCGCGCGCGCGGCCGCCAGCTTCGAGCCCGTCTCACGATCCGTCGCGACCGCCCGCTCGTTCGTCCGCGACACTCTCCAGGGCTGGGGATTCGCCGACATCGTCGACGACGCCGTGGTCCTGACCAGCGAACTGGTCACCAACGCGGTCGTCCACGCGGGTACCTCCGCCGACATCCTCTGTCTGCGTACGGAGGACGGCGCCCGCATCGAGGTCGCCGACAGATATCCCGAGCGTGAGATCCCCCTCCAGGGCAGCCACATCAACATGGGCAACCCCGACCGCGAGGGCGGCCGCGGCCTCCAGCTGTGCGCGGCGATGGCCTCCCGCTGGGGCGTCGAGTACACCTCCACCCACAAGCAGGTCTGGTTCCAACTCGATCTCCCCGACCGCCCGGTGGGCACCCGCACGGCCGGCCCGTCCCTCCCCGCCGACCTGCTCCCGCTCGCCGACGGCCGCGTCCGCGTCGCCG
The DNA here is from genome assembly GCF_002214185.1 of Streptomyces capitiformicae. NCBI lineage: Bacteria > Bacillati > Actinomycetota > Actinomycetes > Kitasatosporales > Streptomycetaceae > Streptomyces > Streptomyces capitiformicae. The sequence goes on from NZ_CP022161.1 coordinate 8,913,518, forward strand.
TCGTCCAGATCGACCGCACGGGCGCGATCGGCGCCTGGAACGAGGACGCCGAGGAACTCTTCGGATACGCCCCCGACCAGGTCATCGGCAAACCCCTCACCGATCTCGCCGCCTGGCCCCACACTCCCGGCACCAGCACCGGCGTCGCCGAGGCCCTCCAACTCTCGCGCTGGGAGGGCAGTTACGGCATCCGCGGCGTCAACGGCCGTGTGACGCCGGTCTACGCCTCCCACCTCCGGGTACGCGACACGGCCGGCGACCCCTCGACGGTCTGCCTTCTCGTACGGGACCACGAGCGCGCCGTGCTCCAGACCCCGCTCCGCGTCCCGGCCGGCGACTCGTCGGGCTCCGGCGAGGGACAGGCCACGGACCCCTTCGAGGTCTTCATCGGCTCCCCGGCCCCCGACGACCTCGACGGCCTCCTCCAGCGCACGGTCGAGCGCGCCCGCGACATGCTCGACGGCGACTCGGCCTTCCTTCTCCTGGCCACCGACGACGAGACCGAGCTGGAGGTACGGGCCTCCACCGGCCTCCCCTCGGCCCGCCAGCGCTTCGCCCGCGTCCCCGTGGAGGCCGGCCCCGGACGCTACGGCTCGGCCCGTATGCCCGCCGTCCACGACGACCTCACGGCCGTCCCCGGCGCCGTACCGCTGCTGAGCGGCACGGGCATGCGTTCGGTCGTCACGGTCCCGCTGAAGGTCGAGGGCCGCCTCACCGGCTCCCTCGGCGTCGCCGCCGAGGCCCCGGGCCGCTACTCGAACGAGGAGGCCCTGCGCCTCCAGTTCGCCGCCGACCGCATCGCGCTCGCCGTCGAGTCGGCCCGCCTGGGCGAGCTGGAACGCCTGCGCCGCGGCTCTCTGTCGTTCCTCGTCGAGGCCTCCGACCTCCTCGCGGGCACCCTGGACCGCGACCAGACCCTGGCGCTGATGGCCCAGATGACGATCCCGACCCTCGCCACCTGGTGCGCGGTCTACACGATCGCCGACCAGGCCTCGGACCCGTACCTCTCCTACGTCCTGCACGAGGACGAGGACCTCATCGACGGCCTCAAGGCCCTACTCGCCAAGATCCCCCCGCCGGAGCCGATCCCCACCCCGGGCGCCCGCGTCTGGACGGCTCCGGCCGAGGCGGCCCACCGCGCGGCCCTGCGCACTTCCATGCGCAGCCTGGGCCTCGGCGAGCCCGCCACGGTCAGCTCGGGCATCGGCACGACCCTGGCGACCGCCTCGGCGGTGGGCGGCGAGACGGTCGTTCTCCCGCTGGTGGCCCGCAACCGCGTCATCGGCATGCTGACCCTCGGCAAGCCGACGGACGAGCACTTCCGCCAGGAGATCCTGGAACTGGCCGAGGACCTCTCCCGCAGGGCCGCCCTCGCCCTGGACAACGCCCGCCTGTACTCGGAGCGCGTGGCCATCAGCCAGTCCCTCCAGCGCAGCCTCCTCCCGCCCGAACTCCCGCAGATCGACGGCGTCGAGGTCGAGGTCATCTACCGCGCGGCCGGCGAGGGCAACGAGGTCGGCGGCGACTTCTACGACCTCTTCCCCATCCGCGACGGCGCGTACGGCTTCGCCATCGGCGACGTCTGCGGCACGGGCCCGGAGGCCGCCGCCGTCACCGGCCTGGCCCGCCACGCCCTGCGCCTGCTGGCCCGCGAGGGCTACGCCGGCCCCGCGGTCCTGGACCGCCTCAACTCCGCGATCATCGACGAGGGCGCCCGCAGCCGCTTCCTGACGCTCCTGTACGGCGAGTTGTGGCCCCAGGACGACGGCAGCGCCCTGCTGAAGGTCGTCTGCGCCGGCCACCCGCTCCCGCTGCGCCTGCGCCAGGACGGCACGGTGGAACCCGCCGCCGAACCCCAGGCCCTCCTCGGCGTGATGGAGGACCTGGAGCTGTACGAGCAGACGGTCACCCTCGACCCGGGCGATGTCCTCCTCTGTGTCACGGACGGCGTCACCGAACGCCGCGAGGGCACCCGCATGTTGGGCGACGACGGCCTCATCGAGGTCCTCACGACCTGCACGGGCCTCACGGCCGGCGCGGTCGCGGCCCGCGTGATGCGCGCGGTCGAACGCTTCGCCTCCGACGCCCCGTCCGACGACATGGCGATCCTGGCGATGCGCGTGCCTGGCCTCCACAAGGACTGAGCGAAAGCCCTGGAGGCACGAAAAAGGCCCCGCCCGATTGGGCAGGGCCTTTTGGCTGGAGCCCCCAAACGGAATCGAACCGTTGACCTTCTCCTTACCATGGAGACGCTCTGCCGACTGAGCTATAGGGGCCTGTCGCCTGTTCGAGGCTTCCCCCGCGGCAACGAGATAGATCATACCCCGAATCCGCGGATGCTTCGAACCACCCGAGAGACAGGCGCTGAGAGCGGAGTCGACCTAGAAAGCCAGCTGCAGCAGACCACCGAGCGCGTTGCAGGCGGACACCATCCGGTGCAGTTGCCGCCGCGACATCTCACCGGCGATGGGCAGCGCCAGCGTCTCGTCGGCGGCCCGCTCGGTCTCCGGTAGACACACGTCCCGCCGGAACCCGGGCATCCGGTGCACTGGTGTCTTCACCGGCACGCTGCACTCAACTCCCTTGGCCCGTATCGCCCGTGCGAAGGCGTCCCGGTCCGGCCGCCCGTTGCCCGGCACCCGCACGACGTACTGCTGAAACGTGTGTCCATCGCCCTCATCAGGGGTCCACACGCCTTTCAGCTTCGCGCTGAGATACGCGGCCCGCTGCCTGCGCTCCCCGACTTCGCTGTACGGCGTCTCCGATTCGCCCTGCTCAAGCACCAGCAGCCCGTGTCGCTGCCCGAGCCTGTGCAGTCCGGCGATGTCGGCCGACCGGCCGAACCGGTGTACGACGACGATAGCCACCGTCCGCGAAGTCACCGCGGCCTCGACGGCCGAGGCATCCAGGCAGTACGTCACCGGGTCTATGTCGGCGAAGACCGGTACTGCCCCTGCCAGACTCACCGCCTGGGCGACCTCGGTGTTCCCGAACGCCGGCACGACCACCTCGTCGCCGACGCCGGCACCTGCGGCCCTGAGCATTGCAACGGTACTCATGCTGCGGATCATGGTCGCGCAACGTGAACGCCAAGTGACGCACAACAAAAAAGAGCTGGCCCCCGAACCGAAGTTCAGGGACCAGCTCTATCAATATTTGTTCGGCGGTGTCCTACTCTCCCACAGGGTCCCCCCTGCAGTACCATCGGCGCTGTAAGGCTTAGCTTCCGGGTTCAACCGCGGACCGGCAGATTCCGCCCCGCCGCCACACCATCAGGCGACAGCAGAACCACTCAAAGACTCACGAACCGCCCACTTAGAGGTGATCTCCCCCGAGAGATGAACGACGGCATGGTCAGGGGTTGATGCGGCTCTGAACTGGCGACGAGTGAACGGATGCAACAGAGGGCTTCCCGCACTCAGCAGCCTATGGCGCCCATGATGTTGCCGTGCCGGAGAAGGGTCTGGCATCCAGGGCTCCAGGGCAGAGGGCGGCCGACTGCCAACCAGGCTTCCCGGCGCATCTGAGGATCGGCGTAGGCACAGGTCGCCGCGCCCGCCGCCTGGGCGGCCGGCGGTTGAGCCGATCGGGATCTGCGGGCTTCGGCTCCATCCCTGTCGTCACCATTGCCGGGTTCCGGCAATGTCACGGAGTCCATTGCGCCTATGAGTGATCTGTCAAAAACGCGTCAAAGGCAGGTAGGGTTCCCCCCGGTGTGCCGGGAAGCCTGGTCGGCGAGCAGAGGATCAATCTCTCTTCCGGTCGGGGGTGTCCGTCATGGAGCTCGTGGCGGTGTTCGGTGCCGCGCTGCTGGTGGCGGTGCTGTTGTCAGGTCTGGCGGCACGGACGGTGCTCTCCACCTCCTTCCTCTTCCTGGTCGGCGGAGCCCTGGTCAGCGACGGGTTCCTCGGACTGATCCACATCACACCGGACAGCGAGATCGTCTCCGTGACGGCCGATCTGGCGCTGTTCGCGGTGCTGTTCACCGACGGCATGCACGTGTCGCTGCCCAAGCTGCGGGCCAACTGGAAGAACCCCGCCCGTGCCCTCGGTCTGGGCATGCCGCTGGCGTTCGTCTTCATGGCCCTGATCACGCACTTCCTGGTGGGCCTGGACTGGACGACCTCGTTCCTGGTCGGAGCCGTCCTGGCTCCCACCGACCCGGTGTTCGCCTCGGCAATCGTCGGACGCAGGGAGGTGCCCGCGAAGCTGCGGCAGCTGCTGAACGTGGAGAGCGGCATTAACGACGGGCTCGCCCTGCCGGTCGTGCTCATCCTGATCGCGGCCGCGGGTCCGACGGCCGACAGCGCTGAGGCATCGCCGGGGAAGATCGTCCTGGAACTGCTGCTCGGCCTCGTCTTCGGTGTCACGCTGCCGCTGCTCGTCAACGCCCTGGTGCGCTTCCGCCTGCTGGGCGCCGAGCCGAAGCTGCAGCCGCTGCTGCCGCTGGCGACCGGGATCATCCTGTACGCGGTGTGCCACCTCACCCACGCCAACCCGTACCTGGCTGCGTTCTCGGCGGGCGCGGCGCTGGTGCACGTGTCCCCGGAGGCGAAGGAGTCCTTCGGACCACTGGGCGAGGCGCTGGCGGAGCTGGCGAAGTTCGCGGCGCTATTGGTGTTCGGCGCGCTGCTGACCCCGCAGCTGTTCGGCGACCTGTCGTTCGGTGGCTACGTGGCGGTGGTCCTGGCGATCGTGCTGATCCGGCCGGCATCGCTGCTGCTGTCGCTGATCGGCACGAGCCTCTCCCGCAAGGAGAAGCTGGTTGCGGCCTGGTTCGGCCCGAAGGGCTTCGCCTCGGTGGTCTACGGACTACTGGTGCTGCAGTCCGGCATCCCGCAGGCGGAGGAGGCGTTCACGCTGATAGCGGTGTGCATCGCCTTCTCGATCATCGCGCACAGCTCGACGGACGTGCCGGTCGCCCGCGCCTTCGACATCGAAGAGCTGGCCGGCATCCCGGCCGGGCGCGAGGACACCGACGCACAGCCGAAGGAGACCCCCGCCGATGCGCGCACGTGATCTGGCCGGCCCTTACCCCACCGTGTCCACGGACGACGACGCACGCGACGCCGCCCGCCTGCTCGTGCGGGCACAGTTGCCCGCACTGCTGATCCTCGACCGGGACAGCTATCCGTACGCAGTCGTGCCGTCCGCTCGCGTGATCGACGCCCTGCTGCCCTGGTACATGCGGGAAGGGCCGATTCCAACCACCCTGGTCGACGACCACTTCGACGAGGAGGCCACGGAGGCGATGGCCGGACGGTCGGTGACCGAGTGGCTGCCACGCGGCCGTATCACGCCCCCGGTCGTCGGCCCGGACGCTCCGCCTTCGCAGATCGCCGCGCTGATGGCCCGCAAGGACACCCCAATCGCCGCGGTCGTCGAACGCAACGGCGACAAGGCCACGTTGATCGGCGCGGTCACCGCGACCGCGCTGTTGGAGCACATCATCGGAGGATCGTGAACGACTGGCACAGCTGGGCAGCCATCGTCGTCTTCGTCGGCGCGTACGCCCTGATCATCAGCGAGAAGATCCACCGCGTCGCCGTGGCGCTGGGCGGCGCGGCCCTCATGCTGGCGATCGGGGCGACCGACGACAAGTCGGCCTTCTACTCCGAGCACAGCGGCGTCGACTGGAACGTCATCTTCCTGCTGCTGGGCATGATGATGATCGTCGGCGTGCTGAAGAAGACCGGCATGTTCGAGTACCTGGCAATCTGGTCCGTGAAGCGGGCACGGGCCAAACCCTTCCGGGTGATGGCCATGCTCGTCGTCATCACGGCGGTCGCGTCGGCGCTGCTGGACAACGTGACGACGGTCCTGCTCATCGCGCCCGTCACGCTGCTGGTGTGCGAGCGCCTGGCCCTCCCGGCCGCCCCCTTCCTCATCGCCGAGGTCATGGCCTCGAACATCGGCGGCACCGCGACACTGGTCGGCGACCCACCGAACATCATCATCGCCAGCCGGGCCGGGCTGACCTTCAACGACTTCCTGGTCCACCTCGCCCCGATCTCGGCGGTCCTGCTCGTCGTCCTCGTCCTGCTGTGCCGCGTGATGTTCCGCAAGTCCTTCATCTACGACGAGGACCGCGCCGCCGAGATCATGGAGCTGGAGGAACGCGAGGCCATTCGCGATCCCCGGCTCCTCGTTCAGGGCCTGATCGTGCTCCTGCTGGTCGTGGCGGGCTTCGTCCTGCATCCGGTGCTGCACTACGAACCGAGCGTCGTCGCCCTGCTCGGCGCCGGACTGCTCATCGCCGTCTCCTCGGCGGACACCGGTGACGTGATGAAGGAGGTGGAGTGGCCCACCCTGGCCTTCTTCGCCGGGCTCTTCATCATGATCGGCGGCCTGATCGAGACCGGCGTGATCGGCGAGGTCTCCAAGTCCCTGGCCGACGCGATCGGCGACAACGAACTCGGCGGCTCCATCACCCTGCTGGGCGCCTCCGCCGTTCTCTCCGGCATCGTCGACAACATCCCCTACGTCGCCACCATGGCCCCCATCACCAGCGACCTCGTCCAGAACATGGGCGGCGGAAGCGACCACGTCATGTGGTGGGCCCTCGCCCTCGGTGCCGACCTGGGCGGCAACGCCACCGCGATCGGCGCCAGCGCCAACGTGGTCGTGCTCGGCATCGCCGAACGCAACCGCCAGCCCATCTCTTTCTGGCAGTTCACCAAGTACGGGCTTGTCGTCACGGCCGTCACCGTGGTCATCGCCCTCGGCTATGTGTGGCTGCGCTACTTCGCGCTCGCCTGACATGTCGTCTGCCGCAGCCACCACGGGAGCGGCCGTATGGCCCCGGAAGGAGGCATGCGCATGGACGCATCACTGGTGGCACCCGTGACCGTCGTCGCCATGCTGGTGATCCGAACCGCTCTGGTGGAGATGCGCCACCCGGGAAGCGCACGCCGACAATGGTGCTTCCTTGCCCGCCGCCGACCGATGACTGCGGGAGCCGCCGTGGCGGTGCTTCTCAGCGTCGGCGGCTGGCGGGCAGCCGGGATCGCTTCCGTGGCGTGGACCGTGCTGGCCGGGACACTCGTCGCCCACATCGTCCACCTGTCCACCGGGCCGGAAGCGGACAAGACGGAGAACCGGAACGGTGGACGTCATTGAACTGGCGGGTCGCGCCTGCGCGTGCCTCACTCTGGGAGAGGTGATCCGGGTGGGTCCGTCTGCGCGGTCGAACGAGCCTGCCGCCGCTGTGAGGGCACCAACTGAGATCGTCCTGCTCAACGATGATGGTCGCGTCATTGGGCGCCTGCGTTTCCGTGCCTGCGTTTCCGTGCCTGCGTTTCCGTGCCTGCCCGACGTGCCGTACAGGGCGGATCCTGGAGATCTGGGTCTGCGAGGCCTGGCAACGACAGGGACTGGGACGCGAGCTCGTTCATTGCCTGCTCGCCCCTCGCCCCGGCTACCGGTGGAGCACGACATAGCAGTTCTCGGCATCGGAATGCGGGCGGCCGTCTGGAAGGTCACCTCGGTGAACGGCTTCCGAATGGGCTGGCAGGGAATCCCCGTCTACCTGGCCCTGGCAGCAGTCCTGGGCCGAATCGCCACCTGCAAGGTCGTCCTGCACGAGGCCACACTGGTCGTCATCAACCCCCTGCGCGCCCACACCATCCCACGGCCCGCCCTCGCCCGAGCCGAGGTGGACGACCACGGCACCCTGGAGCTTCACCTCCACGACGACAAGCGCATCCCGTCGTTCGCGTTCGGCGGCTCACTCGTCGACCGCATCAAGGGCACCAGCGAGGAAGCGGCCCACACCATAACCACCTGGCCCCATGCCCCCCACCCACCAACTCCCGACCTCCACACCCAAACCCACTGGACACGCTCCCCCTACACCGACACCGCCCTCGCCCTATGCGCGGCGACCACAGCCGCGGGCGCCCTCTGGATGGCGCTCAGCTCCAGCACGGGAGGCAATCTGGGTGACTCCGTCCGCGGGGAGGGTGATCAGCTCATGGTGGAATCCGGTCGGAGTCCCTCCGTGAAAGCGCTCGACGCAATGCAGGCCACCAGGTCACACGTCGTTGTCCGGCCACCCCAGGAGCCGGGCGCCGATCACCGCGGTCTGCAGGGTGTAACGGTGGACGGAGTCGGCCGGGTTGGCGCCGGTGAGCTTGTGGATGCGCTCCAGGCGGTAGGTGAAGGCGCGCACGCTCAGGCTCAGGCGGCGGGCCGCCTCGGCCGCGACGCACCCCGAGTCGAAGTACGCGGTGAGTGTGTCGACGAGCGGCCGGGCGCCGCCGCGCGCGGACTGCAGGGGGCCCAGCGTATTGCGCACGAGGTCGGCCATGGCCTGCCGGTCGCGGGTCAGTACCGGGTAGACGAGGAGGTCGGCGGCACGCAGCACCGGCTCTTCGATGTGCAGCCGGTCGGCCAGATCGAGGGCGTTGAGGGCCTCTTCGTACGAGTGGACGACTCCCCCGGCGCCCGGGTGGGGGCGTCCGATGGCGACCTGGCCTCCATCGGTGGCGGCGTGCGCCTGTTTGGCGAAGAATGCCAGGACCTCGTCCTGTTCTCCGGGGGCGATACAGACCAGCCGCCCGTCCTTGGTGGTGAGCAGGATGCGCCGCTCACCGAATCTGCTGATCACAGCGCTCTCCACCTGCCGGGTCGCCGGATGCATGTCCTCCACCGGCTTGCTGCCCTGGGCGACGGCGACCGCATGGGCCCGGGAGAGGAGCAGCCCGAAGCGTTCGGCCCGCTCCGCCAGGCGCCCGAGGTCGCTACGGCCGTAGAGCAGGTCGTCGATGAACTCTCGCCGTACGCCTTCCTCCTGCCGTACGGCGAGCCGCTGCGCCCGTTCATGGCCTTCGGCGAAGGCGTCGATCGCCTGCTCGACGACGGCTAGCACGCGATCGGTTTCCGTGACGGAGAGGGTGGGCCAGCTCTCCCGGGTCACGGACAGATGCCGGCGGACGAGGGCCCGCAGCCCGAGGCCGGCTTCGGCGGCGCGCTCTCCCCGGGTGCGCAGGGACTCCAGCTCGTCCCGCGTGAGACGGCGGCCTGTCACGCACGCCTCGGCCAGTATCTGGGCATATCCCTCCAGATACTCGTCGGGTACCTCACGCCCGGTCACCCGGCCTCCTCTGTTCTTGACGCATTGCCGGCGTGTTCCTCACGCACGCCGGACAAGAGTGTCAGACCCCCGGGCCGGTGAGAGAGCCCGGCATGAAGAGCGCAGCAAGATTGCCGGTGTCGGGCAATCCAGAATGGGCGGTTTCGTTGCCAAGGAGCTCTTGACAGGAGCAGTGGCGAGCCCGGTGCCGGACCACGGAAATCCGGCGCCAGTCCTCCCTGGCCGCCGACGGATCGAGTGAGGCAGGTCCTGGAGATCGCCGACGCCGCCGTCGACTTCCCTCAGTCGCGCTCACCGTCGCGCTCGTCGTGGTCGCCGGATTCTGGCTGCTGCTTTGGTTGCCGGGTTCCGGGCGTTCTCCTTGGTGTTCCCGGTCGTCAGGAGCCCGTCTGTTGGCTGATCTCTGGGTCGCCGTGCTCACCGAGCCAGCGGGCGAGCTTGCCGCGTCGGCCGACTGCGCGCAGCCGGCGTTCGGCGGCCTGCCGCACCTTGGGGGTGGTGATCAGGAGGAGTTCGTCGCCCGCACGCAGCGCGGTGTCGTGACCGGGGACGGTGGTGGCGCCATCACGGACGATGAGGGTGACCACGGTCGGCGGCGGCAGCCGCAGTTCGAAGATGGCGACGCCGTGCAGGCGTGATCCGGCGGGAATGCTCACGGTGAGCAGGTCGGCGTCCAGCACGTCCAGCGGGGCGGTCTCCACCTGGATCTCGCGCAGAGCGCCCGGCCTGGTCAGGCGCAGCAACCGGGCGGCGACGGGCAGGCTGGGGCCTTGGACGACGGTGAAGATGACGACCAGTACGAACACGATGTTCAGCAGGTCCCGGGCGCCGCTGAGACCTTCGACGATGGGAAAGGTGGCCAGCACGATCGGCACGGCACCGCGTAGTCCCGCCCAGGAGATGAAGCCCTGCTCGCGCCAGGGGACGCGGAAGGGCAGCAGGCAGGCCAGAACGGACAGGGGCCGGGCGACCAGCAGCAGGACCAGGCCGACGGCTACGGCCGGGCCGATCGCGGCGGGCAGTTCGCTGGGGTCCACCAGCAGGCCGAGCATGACGAACAGGCCGATCTGGGCGAGCCAGCCCACGCCTTCGGCGAAGGAACGGGTGGCGGCACGGTGCGGCAACTGGGCGTTGCCCAGGACGAGTCCGGCCAGATAGGCGGCGAGGTAGCCGCTGGCGTGCGCGGCTCCGGCAGCAGCGAAAGCCACGATGCCGAAACCGACGATGGCCAGCGGGTACAGGCCGGTGGCGGGCAGCGCGATATGCCGCAGGGCGGCGGCACCCAGGCGCCCGATCGCCAGCCCGAGCACACCGCCGACCACCAGCTCGTAGACGACCTGCCCGGCGATGTGTGCCGGACCGGGCACGTCGGCCGTACTCAGGACCAACACCAGGATGACGGCCGGCGCGTCGTTGAAGCCGGACTCGGCCTCCAGCAACCCGGCGACCTTCTGCGGCAACGGCAGGGACCTCAGGACGGCGAACACCGCGGCGGCGTCGGTCGACGACACGATCGCGCCCAGCAGCAGCGACAAGTGCCAGTTCATGCCCAGCAACCAGTGCGCGCCGGACGCGGTGACCAGTACGGAGACGGCCACCCCCGCAGTGGCCAGCACGCCGGCCGGCAGCAGCAGGCGCCGTACGTCGGCCCACTCCGAGGTCAGACCGCCCTCGACGAGGATGACGGCCAGGGCGGCCGTGCCCAGGGCCTGCGCCAGCTGGGCGTCGTCGAAGTGGAGGCCGATCACGTCCTCACCGACGATGACACCGACGGCCAGGAACAGCAGCAGGCTGGGCAGGCCGGCGCGATGGGCGGTGCGGGCAGCGGCGATGCTGGCCAGCAGAACGGTGCCGCCGACGAGCAGGGTCAGGTAGAGGTCCTGCAATGTCACAGGGCCGCCTCCACGTCCAGATTGTCCCGCAGGCACCTCGCTGAGCTGTGGTGGCGGACGACTGGCGTACGAACGGGGCGCCCGCTGCCGAGGGATCCCGGACCTGGTCGCTTCCGCCGGGACCAGGACCGCCGCCATGACTCGGCTGTGCCCCGGGCAGCGAGAGGCCGCAGGTGCACTGGCTTGTTCCAGCGCGAACCGGGCCGAGGTCTCTCCTCTCCCGTGCCATGCACGGCACCCGTGCTCGATCTCCCGCGGTTTTCGCAACTCACGGGCCCCTCCTTTCTGGCAGCCGCTCGATGCGCACCACGCCGACAAGTCCTGCACGGGGCACGACCGCGACGGCAGTGCTGACGATCAGGACAAAGCAGGCACGTCACGGTAACGCGGTGTGGCGGCGCCGCCCGACGCAGCGGGGCGGAACCTGCTGAGGACTGGTTGCTGTGGGCGGCGGCATCCGGGCCGTTGGCTGGGCTGTGAAGCCGATAGCTGTCCGCAGACGGGGCATGGATCCGTCTCGCTCCACCTCCGGGCAGTTGCGTAGGGTGTCGGAGGCAGCGGGACACTGATCTCAGGGGCCTGGGCGGGGTATGGCGGACGAGCGGGTCCGGCGGTCCCGGATCGTGGGCTATTGGCGTGCCGTTGAGTTGTTCAGCCCGCAGAAGATTCCGGCCGTCTCGGCACGAGACCGGGTGTACGCGGTGACGGCGGACAGTCCCCTTCCATGGGAGGCGGGACACGCACTGCGCTCGGTGCCGCTGGACACCGGTTTCGTGTGGCAGCACGTGGTCTACGGCGGTGCGTACGCACTCCGCGCGGTCCGCGACACCCTGCTGCAGGTCTTCGGCGAGAGGGAGGAGGACCACGACGGGCGGATGGACGGCGAGAGCGCGCTGTTCGCCCTGACGGTCACCGACGAGGGGCGGCTGCTGCTCGACTCTCCCGTGCTGTCCACGTGCGCCTGGGCCACGGGGCGTGCTACCGGCTCTGGCACGGCAAGTACAAACTCACGGACCAGGATGCGCCGCCCCCGCCGCGCGGGCATCGCGGTCGCGGCCGCGACGCCTGGATCGACAGCGAACGCGGTGTGGCGCACCTCCTGCGCGGCTCCCTCAAGACACCGCACAGCGGAGTGTGGCGCGAGGCCAAGGAACGCTTCCGCTCGGCGCTCGCCGACATCGAGCGGTTGCGCAACGAGCGGGAGGCCGCCGCGGTCGCGCTGCGCGACCTACCCGCCGCGCAGGCCAGTTTGCTCGCGGCCGAGCAGGCTGCGGACCGTGCCGTTGCGCGGTTGCGGGAGTGCCGCGCCGTGGTGCCCGGTGCCGAGCAGGCCCTGAATCGGGCTGAAACGCTGCGGGCGGAGGCAGAAGCCCGCCGTGCGGCCCATTTCTCCCGCCGCCCCGGTCTCATGGTGAGCCTGTTCACTTTGGGGCGAGCGGCGGGCGATTGGCACCGTGCCGATCAGGAGCTCGCCGGTGAGGAGGCAGAGCAGCGTGCCGTAAGGGCCGGCGCCCGTGGCCGGCTTGAAGCAGCACCGGCCGGGGACGGCCGCCGCCCGGCCGCACCTCGGTGCAGCAGCCGGTACCTTCAGCAGTGATGCGGCGCCGTCCATGCGCCCGGCTGCGGACCTTGCCGAATTTGTCCCCATGTACCCCCCGTCCGTCAGCACGACGAACGATCGCGCCCCACGCGGCCCGGCGCTTCCTACTACGCCTTGGCACCGCAATCGGCCCCAAATCGTCGGCCTGCGACAGGAGTTGGGCGTGTGTCACACCGGGGCTCGTGCCGTGACGACCGAGCCCTTCGCGTCATGACCGTCGACGCATTTGTGCGCTGACCTGTCAACTCAATGTCCGGCTACGTTCCCTCAACGGACGCTCAAATCCGGATAACGATCGCATCACCACCCCTGATCCTCTGTGTCCCAGGGGCACTTTTGCGTGACTTGGGTCACCCAAGCCTGCGTAAAGAACGTGAGCGGGTGAGTCCCGAGGAGTTCGGCGAGGCCCCGGCGGGTGGCGGCGAGGACCACGCGGTCCTGCGGGCGTAGGACGTAGCCAGGGTGCAGGTCCCAGAGTAGGCCGCTGGGATGCTCGGTACCGTCGTCCGACGGTGAGGCCGCGAAGTCGGGCAGGCGTTCGTCCGGGGCGGCGGAGTCGATGGCCAGGATGCGCCACGCGCCAGCGCCGAACGACTCGGCGACCGTACGGCCTTCCAGTTGCGGATGGCCCGCCACGTCGAGGGCGGCGAACACGAGGACTCTGCGCTCGACGGGGATGGCGCCGAGGATCCGGCGGCCCATCATCGCGCCGGCGAACGCGGGGGCGGCAAGGTAGTGTCCGGCGGCCATCTCCTGCGGCGCCGTATACGAGTCGGCCCGCCCTTCTCCCTCCCTCGATGCCGGTATCAACGACACAGCGACAGCAAAGCGCACACCGCCGTGACCGGGACTGATCATGACGCATGAGCCGAGTGGTCACAGCCGGCTCGGTCGGCCCCGGGTATCGCAGTCCGGCATCAACGAGACGTCAAGACTGCCGGAACACGGCAATGCGGTGAGGAGCAGCGCCAGTTCACAATGACCTTGGCGCACACACGGGTGTGTCCTGGTGCCCGGCCCCGGCAACGGCTGCGGATGGCCCGGACACTACGGCGAGACTTGGGGGTGAGGGATCTTGGAGGTCATCGGCGCCGCCGCGCGGTTCCCCACCGTCATCTTCACGTCTGCTCTGGTCGTCGCGCTCTGCTTCTGGTTCCCGGTCCTGCTGGGACGGGTCGGTGTACGCGACTTCGATGCCGACGCCCCCGCGCTGGCCAGGGCGTTCGGAGGAGCACCAGTCGCCGTCGCCGCCTCCGTCGTCACGGTGAGCGGCTGGCTCGTCAGCCTCGCCGGGATGCTCGTGATGGAGTGGATCGGCGTGACGGGGTTCGGTGCTGCCCTGGCCCGCGTCATGCTGCTCGCGCTGTCCACGCTCGCCGCCTGGGCGGTGGCACATGCTCTCGCGGGTCCGGTCACCAAGCTGTTCCGCCACCAACCTGGGCCGCGCCAACGGGACTTGGCGAACGGCACTCCGTTTGACCCCGGCAGTCGCCGCGCCCGCCGCTGAGCCGACCGCCCGCGGTGCAACCGCTGGCCCCCTTCTGACGCCCCTGCCCGCGGCCCAGCGGGCCGCTTCGCCTCGCTGTCGAGGCGTCGCCTCTTCGCAGACTTCAAGGATTTCCTATGGATGCCACCTCTGTGGGCATCGGCGTGACCGTCGCCGCTGTCCTGCTCGTCACGGTCGCCGTGCTGTTCGCAGTCTCCCGCCTGTTCCGCAAGGTGGAGCAGGGCAAGGCACTGATCGTCTCCAAGTTGCGCAAGGTCGACGTGACCTTCACCGGGCAGGTCGTGCTGCCCGTGCTGCACAAGGCCGAGGTGATGGACATCTCGGTGAAGACCATCGAGATCACCCGGGCCGGCCGGGACGGGCTGATCTGCCAGGACAACATCCGCGCGGACATCCGGATCTCGTTCTTCGTCAAGGTCAACAAGACCGTCGAGGACGTCATCAAGGTCGCCCAGGCCGTCGGCACGGCACGGGCCAGTGACCGGGACACGTTGCAGGAGCTGTTCCACGCGAAGTTCTCCGAGGCGCTGAAGACGGTCGGCAAGCAGCTGGACTTCACCGACCTGTACACCAAGCGTGAGGAGCTGCGGTACCGGATCATCGAGGTCATCGGCGTCGACCTCAACGGCTACCACCTGGAGGACGCGGCGATCGACTACCTGGAGCAGACACCACTGTCCCAGCTGGACCCGGCAAATGTCCTCGACGCCCAGGGCATCCGGAAGATCACCGAGCTGACGGCCGTGGAGCACGTGCGCACCAACGAGTTCCAGCGCCACGAGGAGAAGGAGATCACCCGGCAGAACGTCGACGCCCGCGAGGCCATCCTGGAGCTGGAGCGCCGGCAGGCGGATGCCGAGATCAAGCAGCGGCGGGAGATCGAGACCGTGCGGGCCCGCGAGGAGGCCGAGACCGCGCGGGTCGTGGAGGAGGAGCGGCTGCGGGCTCAGAGCGCCTTCCTGAAGACCGAGGAGCAGCTCGGCGTGCAGCGGGAGAACCAGGCCCGTGAGGTCGCCGTCGCGCAGAAGAACCGCGAACGGGTCATCGCCATCGAGAACGAGCGCATCGAGAAGGACCGTCTCCTCGAAGTCATCGCCCGCGAACGGGAGACGCAGCTGACGCAGATCGCCGCGGAGAAGGAGGTCGAGGCGGAGAAGCGGGAGATCGCCGAGGTCGTCCGCGAGCGGGTCGCGGTGGACCGTACGGTCGCCGAGCAGGAGGAGTCCATCAAGAAGCTGCGCGCGGTGGAGGAGGCCGAGCGGCAGCGGCAGGCGGTGATCATCGCCGCCGAGGCGGAGGCGCAGGAGAAGCTGGTCAAGGACATCAAGGCCGCCGAAGCCGCCGAGCAGGCCGCCGTGCACCGGGCCGCCGAGGAACTCACCCTGGCCGAGGCCCGGTTGAAGAGCGCCGACCTCGACGCCCAGGCCAAGCTGCGGCTCGCCGAGGGCATCCAGGCCGAGTCCGCGGCCGAAGGGCTGGCGGCCGTCCAGGTCCGCGACAAGGAGGCCGAGGTCATCGAGAAGGCCGGGCGTGCGGAGGCCGAGGCAGCCGAGGCCCGGATGCGGGCCGAGGCGGAGGGCGCTCGGGCCAAGGCGCTGGCCGAGGCCGAGGGCATCGGCGAGAAGCTGAAGGCGGAGGCAGCGGGCCTGACCGAAAAGGCCGCCGCGATGGCCGCCCTGGACGAGGCGTCGCGCGGCCACGAGGAGTACCGGCTGCGGCTGGAGGCGGAGAAGGAAGTCCGGCTCGCCGGACTGGACGTGCAGCGGCAGGTCGCCGAGGCACAGGCCACCGTGCTCGCCACCGGGCTGGAGAACGCCGACATCAACATCGTCGGCGGCGAGTCGGTCTTCTTCGACCGCCTCGTCTCCTCGATCGCGCTCGGCAAGGGCGTCGACGGCTTCGTCCAGCACTCCGAGACCGCGCGGGCACTGGCAGGGCCCTGGCTGGACGGCACAGCGAGCTTCACGGACGACCTCAGCCGCGTCCTCGGCTCGGTCTCCACGGCCGACGTGCGGGACCTGACCGTCTCCGCGCTGTTGATGAAGCTGATGAAGACCGGCGGCGCAAACGCCGGACAGCTTCAGCAACTGCTGGACAAGGCAGGCGAGTTGGGTCTCGCAGACACCTCCCTCACCGCCCTGAACGGCAACGCCAAGGGCTGACCGACCCGCGGTCCGGAGCTGCCGCACGAGGGGACAGCAGCTCCGGACCGCGTTTTCTCCGACTTCCTGAGAGGGACCCATGACCACCGGTCTGGACACCGGCACGTACGAGGTGCTGCGCGACCGCCTCACCACGCAGGCCGCCGAGCTCGCCCGGCGCGCCGAGGCGCTCAACGCCCGCCGCACCGAGGAGTTCGGCTCCACCCGGCTCGAACTCGCCGGCACCGAGCGGCTGCGTACCGAGCACAACTGCGTGCCCCGCGACATCGTGTCCGTCGGCGACGTCCTGCTCTTCGGCCACAACGTCTTCCTCGGCCTCAAGCCCGAGACAACGGTCGCCGACGTCTTCGCACTGCATGACCGCGACCTGAACCGGCTGCCCGACAACGCCGTGCCCGGCCTGCTCGACGACCCTGCCTTCGTCCGCGAGTTCGCCGCCCTCTACCGCTACTACCGCCAGGCCCACCTCCTCGAACTCCGCCGCGTCGAAGGAAAGTTGCTGGCCGTCTTCCAGACCGGCGAGAAGCCGGGCGACATCCGCGTCCTGCGCTGGGCACTCACTGACGACGGGCGGGCGACCTTCCTGGACGCGCGCGGCGACCGCGACCATGTCTTCCCGCCCTCCCACGACTTCGAGTGGACACCTGCGACCCGCGAGGACCACGTTCTCGGCCGCCACCCGCACGTCTCCATCGAGGGCGAGGTCTTCGTCGAGACGCTCGGAGGGACGCTGACGGTCAAGGTCGAGGACAACACCGAGACGGGCGCGGGCATTTACGCCGAGCCGGTCGACGAGCCGTTGCAGTCCCTCGCCGACGCGGACATCGCCTACGCGCGCGTGGGCGCCCTGATCCTGTTGGACGTCCTCCCTTACAAGGAGGATGTCCACCGCTACCTGGTCTTCAACACGCTCACCAGGACAGTAGTCCGTCTTGACGGCATCGGCTGGGCCTGCCGGAGGCTGCCCGAGGACCAGGGCATCGTCTTCCCCGGCGGCTACTGCCTGGCCACCGGGGCGTACAAGACGTTCGACGGCACCGACACCGGTGACCTGGAGTTCGAGCGAGTGGTCCGTTCGCCCAACGGCGAGGACGTCCTCTTCGCGTTCCACGCGCGTGTGGAGGGCCGCAGCCTCCTGCTGCCGTACAACATGATCCGCAAGGAGGTGGCCACCCCGCTGTCCTGTCACGGCTGGGCGCTGTTCGGCGACGGCGCGCTTGTCGTCCTGCGCGCCGACAGCGACGAGCCGCAGCGCGTGCACCCCGTCCAGCTGTGGAACTCCCCGTACGTCTCCGACACCCACGCCGCCGCCCAGCCGGTCGGCACCGGCCCGCTCGCCCGCGTCGGCAACGCCGACCTCGTGCGCGGCATCTCCGACTGCCTGTCCATCACGCGCGCGGTCGCCGAGACGACGCCGACAACCGAGGTCTACGAGGCATTGGCCGCTTCCTGCGTCCGGGCAGCGGACTCCTACCACTGGCTGGGCGAGGACGAACTCGGGGATTTGCTCGGCCCGTTGAAGCAGGTCCGGACCACCGCCGAGCAGGTGCTGGCCGAGTTCGAGACGGTCCAAGCCCTCACCCGACAGGCCGCCGACGCGCTCGCCGAGGCCGCTGCGCAGGTCGCCGGTGTCGTACGACGCCTGCGCGGCGGGGCGCCCCGCAGCGCCGCTGCCTGGGTGACCGGGCTGACCGAACTCCGCCACGCCCAGGGCCACCTGCTCACCCTCAAGGACATTCGGTATGCGGACACCGCCCGCATCGACGAACTCGCCGCCGACGTCGAGTCCGACCTCGCCGCGTTCGGCCGGCGGGCGGTCGACCACCTGTCCCGCGAGGACGCCTTCGCCGACCACCAGGCCGACATCGAGCGGCTCGTCGCCGACGCCGACGCGATCGCCACCGTCGCCGAGGCAGCGCCCGTCGCCGGCCGTCTCGACGAACTCGCCGACGGCCTGAACACGGTGACCGAGGTCGTCGGCGGCCTCGACATCGGCGACGCCACCGTCCGCACCGCCATTCTGGAACGGATCGCCGAGGTCCTCGGTGGTGTCAACCGGGCCCGCGCGACCCTCGACGGCCGCCGCCGCGAGCTCCTCGACCGTGAGGGGCGTGCCGAATTCGCCGCCGAGTTCGCCCTGCTGGGCCAGGCGGTCATAGGCGCGCTCGCGGTCGCCGACAGCCCCGAGGCGTGCGACGAGCAGCTCGCCCGCACGTTGGTCCAGGTGGAGAACCTGGAGGCGCAGTTCTCGGAGTTTGCCGAGTTCGACGACTTCCTCGGCGAGCTCGCAGACAAGCGCGACGAGATCCACGAGGCGTTCTCGGCCCGCAAGCAGACTCTGGCCGACGCCCGTGCCCGCAGGGCTGAGCGGCTCGCCGACTCGGCGGCACGCGTCCTGCAGACGGTCAACCGACGCGCCGCCACGCTCGCCGACGTGGACGCCGTCGCCACGTACTTCACCTCCGACCCGATGCCCGCCAAGGTCCGCCGGATCGCCGACGAACTGCGCGAACTCGGCGACCAGGTCAGGGCGGAGGAGCTCGACGGCCGCCTGAAGTCCGCACGCCAGGAGGCCCTGCGTGCCCTGCGCGACCGCACCGACCTGTACGCCGACGACGGCCGCACGATCCGCCTCGGCAGCCACCGCTTCGCCGTCAACACCCAGCCCCTCGACCTGACGCTGGTCCCGCACGGCGACACCCTCGCCTTCGCCCTGACCGGCACGGACTACCGCGCGCCGATCACGGACCCCGACTTCGCCGCCACCCGGCCGTACTGGGACCGCCCGCTGCCGTCGGAGTCCCCGGAGGTCTACCGCGCCGAGCACCTCGCCGCCCGCCTGCTCGACGAACACGGCCCGGCGGTACTCGCGGAGGCCGAGCTGCCAACGCTCGTCCGGCGCGCGGCCGAGGAGGCATACGACGAGGGGTACGAGCGCGGCGTCCACGACCACGACACGACCCTGATCCTCACCGCACTGCTGCGTCTGTACGAAGGCGCCGGCCTGCTCCGCCACGAGCCCGCCGCCCGCGCCGCCGCCCAGCTGTTCTGGGTGCACGGCACGACGGCCGGGGAGCGCGAGGCATGGACCCGGCGTGCGGTGTCACTCGCCCGCGCTCGTGACACCTTCGGGCTGGCGCCGGCCATCGCCGACCTGCAACGAGAGCTGGCAGAAGTGATCGGCGCAGACGGCGCTGCCACGTACCTCTTCGAGGAGCTGACGACCGGCCCCGACGGCTTCGTCATCAGCACCGGCGCCCGCACCCTGCTCGACAAGTTCCGCCGTACGGTGGGTACGTCGGCCTACGACGACGACCTCACCGCGCTCCCCGACCTGGCCGCCCGCAAGCAACTGGTCGAGGCGTGGCTGACGTCGTACGCCTCCTCCACCAGCGCGGACTTCACCCCCGGCGACCTCGCCGAGGCCGTGGCCGCCGAGCTCTGCCCGGACCTGCCCCGCTACGAGTCCGACGCGCCGCTGACCGAGACCGTCGAGGGACTGCTCGGCACCCACCCACACATCAGCGGCCGTACACTCACCGTCCGCATTGACGAACTCCTCGCCCGAATCAGAGAGTTCCGCACCCACGAAGTTCCGGCGCACCGCGCCTACCAGCGACGCCGTACCGAGTTGGTGGCCGCCGAGCGCTCGCGCATCCGCCTGGACGAGTTCCAGCCGCGGGTGATGTCGGCGTTCGTGCGCAGCAAGCTGATCGACGAGGTGTACCTGCCGCTGATCGGCGACAGCCTCGCCAAGCAGCTGGGCACCACGGGCGACGCCAAACGCACCGACACAGGCGGCCTGCTGCTGCTCATCTCCCCGCCCGGCTACGGCAAGACGACGCTCATGGAGTACGTCGCCGACCGCCTCGGCCTGATCCTGGTCAAGGCAAACGGCCCCGCGCTGGGCCACGCCGTCACCTCGCTCGACCCGGCCGAGGCTCCGAATGCCACGGCCCGCCAGGAGATCGAGAAGATCAACTTCGCGCTGGAGGCCGGCAGCAACACCCTCCTCTACCTCGACGACATCCAGCACACCTCGCCCGAACTGCTGCAGAAGTTCATCCCGCTGTGCGACGCCACCCGCCGCATCGAGGGCGTACGGGACGGCGAGCCGCGCACCTACGACCTGCGCGGCAAGCGGTTCGCCGTGTGCATGGCCGGCAACCCCTACACCGAGTCCGGCAGCCGCTTCCGCGTCCCCGACATGCTCGCCAACCGCGCCGACGTCTGGAACCTCGGCGACGTCCTCACCGGCAAGGAGGACGCCTTCGCGCTCAGCTTCATCGAGAACGCCCTCACCGCGAACCCGGTGCTGGCCCCGCTCGCCGGCCGCGACCGCACCGACCTCGACCTGCTGATCCGCCTGGCCGAGGACGACTCCACGGCCCGCGCCGACCGGCTCACCCACCCGTACGCCCCCGCCGAGCTGGAGCACATCCTCGCCGTACTGCGCCACCTGCTGACGGCCCGCGAGACGGTCCTGGCGGTCAACGCGGCCTACATCGCCTCAGCGTCCCAGTCCGACACCACCCGCACCGAACCGCCCTTCCAGCTCCAAGGCTCGTACCGCAACATGAACAAGATCGCCCAGCGCATCCAGCCGGTCATGAACGACACCGAACTGTCCGCGCTGATCGACGACCACTACACGGCCGAGGCCCAGACCCTCACCACCGGCGCCGAGTCCAACCTGCTCAAGCTGGCCGAACTGCGTGGCACGCTCACCACCGGACAGGCCGCCCGCTGGGCCGAGTTGAACACGGCGCACGTCCGTACCCAGGCCCTCGGCGGCCCCGAGGACGACCATCCCCCAGCCTTCGGCCGGGGGGACCTCCATCTCGCTACGCTCGCCCGCGCGGTCGCCGCCCTCGGCCTGTTGGCCGACCGGATCGCCGCAGTCGAGTCGGCCATCTCCCGGGCCGCCGACCCACGCGACCTGCTCGCGAATCCGAACGCCCGCCACGCGGCCCACCCCGTACCCGACGGCGAGAGCCACTGAGATGCCACTGGCATACGCGATACGTTTCCGCCACGGTCACCGCCCCTTCGTCCTTCCTGGAGCCACCTGATGGGCAGCCCCCTCACCAGGCGCACAGTCGCGCGCTCACTTGCGACCGCCGGTACGGCGCTCGCTCTCTGCGGCGTGGTGATGTGGGTCCTGCCCGGGCCCGGTCTTCCCGTACTGCTGCTCGGCATCCTCTGCCTCGCGGTCGCCGGAGCGCTTCGGCTGACCAACCGGCCCAAGTGAACGAAGGTGCCGAGATGCACGGCAATCCGCTCTACCACTGCATCGCTCTGGCCGTTGCCAGCGTCCTGATGCTGCCGTTGCCGATCGCGCTCCTGCGGGGCTGGGTTCCTCCGTGGACGCGAGGAGGCACCGGAGGTCTGCGCCCCCGTGCCTACGGAATTCTGTGCTTGTACGGCGGCGTGCTGGCCAACGGTGTGCCCCGCCTGGCGAACGCCTCGTACGACGTGGTCATGGCCGCCATGCTTCTCGGTATCGGGTTCTACGGCCTTGCAGCCGTTCTGTTCCTCCTGGCTGCGGTCAAGGACAACGGGGCCCGGAGCTGAGATCCCTGGGCCGTGATCGCCGGGGAAGGCCCGCGCGCTGCCGTCAGGAGATCAGTCGGCTGACCGGGCAGTTCGAAACCGGGTTTGTCACAGCCGGAGACACAAGCCGGTGCCGTGCCTAATGTGGCCCGTATGGGACGGCGCATCAAGAAGCGCGCGTTGGTGGACGGTAGTCCGCGTGCGGATGCCGTTCGGACGGTCCATGACCGTTACTGGGCGCGGGAGTTCCGCAGCGCGGTGCTCTACGGCGTATTGCTCTTCGGGGCACTGGTACTGCTCGACTGCGGGTTCGCGCGGCTCACCGCCGTGCGCGCCGGATGGTGGGCCGCGCTCGCCGTGCTGCTCCTGATCATCCTGACGCCGCCGCGGGTGAGTGCGGCTGCCGGCGCACTCGCCGCGCGCGGGCTCGTGACCCACCGCCGGGTGCGGACCGACCGCCTCGCGGCGGTGCGCATATCCGAAGGCGTAAGCCAGCGGGTGATTCTCACGGATACGTCCGGCGGGCGGCTGATGCTGGATCCACGCGTCCTGATCGCCAACCCGTTGCTGTGGCACCAACTGGATCAAGGTGCACGCCGATCTCTGGAACAGGGGACCCTGCGGTCCGGCACGCCGGTGCTGGAGCGGTTGGGGCGGCGGATCGACGGCGAGCTGTGCCGCGGAACCCTCCGGGCCTCCGGCATGGAATAGCCTGCGCGCCGCAGTGCCCGGATACGGTTACTCGGGGCTCACCACTCCCGCTGCGCCGAGGAGTTCATGCAGCAGGTGAGAAGCCGTGATCACACCCAGCAGATGCGTACCGTCCTTCGCCTTCTCCGCCACCGCCACCAACGGGCTGCGCACCTCCGCCATCAGCGCGGCCACCTCCAGCGCGGTGTCGTCGGGGTCGGCGACCGGCGGCGTGGCCGCCGTGCTGGACAGGCACTCCCCCACGCGGCGGCCGGCCAGCGCCTGGCAGAGCCGGTCGGCGTGCTTCTCGTCGACGACCGCGGCAAGGGTGGGGTCCTCGATCACGTAGGCGGGCACCAGCACTTTGATCATCTGGGAGGCCGGCAGGATCGCCTTCGGCTCACCCCGCTCGTCGAGTACCAACAGGCCGGGCAGCTTGTGCTCGGCCATCAGCCGGGCCGCGTCCATGGCGTCGCTGTCGACGCTCACCGTTTCGTATTCGACCGCCAGGTCACGAGCGCGCACGGCGGGCTCCTCATCTACTGGAAACGTTCCTGTGCTCAGCGTCGTACGTATTCCTGGTGTCGGCCAGGCCATTGACGCGAAACATACGCAGCGACCTCGATAAACACGGATCGCTCCCCTCCGATCACCCACCGCGTTCACCCTGCCGGGACCGACGTGATCCCGGGTGCCTCTCCAGATGTACTGCCGGAGACGGAGGCTCGCCGCGGCGGACGGAGCCGGGAGCGCGGGCGGCCGGGCGGTCGGCGCGGGCCGAGGACGTCAGCTGCCAGGGGACGCTGGTGACCATCACACCAGGAGTGAAAAGCAGACGGCTCTCGAGCCAGAGGGCCGACTGGTTGTGGAGGAGGTTCTCCCACCAGTGACCCACCACGTACTCGGGGATGAAGACGGCCACGATGTCGCGCGGGCTCTCGCGCTGGATGGAGCGCACGTAGTCCACGACCGGGCGGGTCACCTCCCGATAGGGGGAGTCGAGGATCTTCAGGGGGACCTCGATGCCATACGCCTCCCAGCGGTCGCGCAGCCGGGCCGCCTCGTCGCGGTCGACCGAGACGGTGAGCGCCTCCAGGTGGTCGGGACGGAAGGAGCGGGCGTACGACAGGGCGCGCAGGGTCGGTTTGTGGATGGTGGAGACGAGGACGATCGCGAACACCCGGCTGGGCGGGGCGAGTTCGCCCCTCGGGTCGGTGACCGCGAGTTCGGCGGCGGTGGCGTCGTAGTGGCGGCGGATGCCGCGCATTGTCACCCACAGCACGATCGCGGCGACGACCGCGAGCCAAGCACCCTGCGTGAACTTGGTGGCCAGCACGATCAGCAGGACCACACCGGTGACCGCCGCGCCGGTTCCGTTGATCACCCGGGTGATCTTGTGGTGGCGACGCAGGGCGGGGTCGGTCTCGGTACGCAGTTCGCGGTTCCAGTGCCGGACCATGCCCGTCTGGGAGAGCGTGAAGGAGGTGAACACACCCAGGATGTAGAGGTGGATGAGATTGGTGACGTTGGCCTGGAAGCCGTACAGCAGCAGGCCGGCGACGATCGCGAGGGCGAGGATGCCGTTGGAGAAGGCGAGACGGTCGCCGCGGTTGTGCAGTTGGCGGGGCAGGTAGCGGTGTTGGGCCAGGATCGAGGCGAGTAGCGGGAAGCCGTTGAAAGCGGTGTTCGCGGCGAGGATGAGGAAGAGCGCGGTGGCGGCCTGGATGTAGTAGAAGCCGATGCTGTGCTCGCCGCCGAAGACGGCGGCCGCGACCTGGGCGATGACGGTGCGCTGGGTGTGGCTGTCGCAATTGCCGTCGAGACCGGTCAGGCGGCCTTCGCCACCAGCGCCAGGGTGGTGACCCCGACGAACATGGTGATGGAGATGGCGCCCATGACCGCCATCGTGGTCGCCGCGTTCTTCGGCTTGGGCTTGCGGAACGCGGGCACCCCATTGGAGATCGCCTCCACGCCGGTCAGCGCGGTGCAACCCTGGGAGAAGGCACGCAGCACGAGCATCACCAGCGCCAGTCCGGTCAGATTCGCTTCGTGCGGCTCGGCCGTGATGCCGTACTTGGCGGACTCGGCGACCGGCGCGTCCCCGACCAGGTAGCGGAACAGCCCGGTCGTGATCATGATGAGGACGCCGCCGACGAACAGATAGGTCGGCGCGGCGAAGGCCCGCCCTGACTCGCGTACGCCCCGCAGGTTCATGGCGGTGAGCAGCGCGACGAAGCCGAGGGCCATGGCCACACGGTGGTCGGCAAGTTCTGGGATGGCCGAGATGATGTTGTCGACACCGGAGGCGACGGAGACGGCCACCGTCATGACGTAGTCGACGAGCAGCGAGGCGGCGACCACCAGCCCGGCCGAGAGGCCCAGGTTGGTGGAGACGACCTCGTACGAGCCACCGCCACTCGGGTAGGTGCTCACCACCTGCCGGTACGAGGGCACCACCACCGTCAGCAGGATCACGACGGCAGCCGCGATCCACGGCGTGAAGTGCAGGTAAGCCAGACCGCCGAGGCTGAGGACCAGGAGGATCTCCCGGGTCGCGTACGCCGCCGAGGACAGGGGGTCGGACGCGAAGATCGGCAGGGCAAGCCGCTTGGGGAGCAGCGTCTCGTGAAGTTCCTCGCTGCGCTTGGCCCGGCCGATCACCAGGCGTTTGAGCAGACCGGTCACGTTGAGCACACGCGCGAGGTCAAGCCGCGAGGGGGGGTCGCATGGGGAGTGCTGACCCGTCGGTTAGGCGTTAAGGGGCCGTTAGGGTTTCGCACGATGCGCATAAATGGCGCAAATCGCAAATGAGGGGGCCATGCACCTCGGCGGGCACAGCCCCCAGTGGCAGGTCCGCGGCAGTGCTTTTCCACGTTTCTTCGCGCGTCGCCAACGGAGGCGGCGATCCAACCCTGACGTCTCGTTCCGCCGCGCGCAGAACGGTGCGGCGCGGGTCGCGCCGTATGGGGTGCGTCAAAGGTGTACGTGCCTCCGTATGGAAGCCGTTAAGGGCGGTCGAATCCGGTCGAGGCAGCAGGTTTCCTGTTGCGGTCCGATCCTCTTACGGATTTCCGAACCTCATTCAGGAGCTTGCGATGGCCGACGTGGCCTTCGTCGTCGCCACGATCGCGGTGTTCGCGCTCGTGGCTCTCATCGCCAAGGGGGTGGCGAAGCTGTGACCGCCGAGAACATTGTCGGCTTGGTCGTGGCCGTCGCCCTGCTGGGCTATCTCGTCCTCGCCCTGATCTTCCCGGAGAGGTTCTGAGCCGCGTCATGAGCCCCGTCCTCGCTGACGTGCTCCTGGTGACCGCGCTGATCGGCGCGCTCGCCCTGGTGCACCGTCCCCTCGGCGACTACATGGCCGCCGTCTACTCCTCCAAGAAGCACCTTCGCGTCGAGCGCTGGATCTACCGCTCGGTGGGCGCGAACCCCGACACGGAGATGCGCTGGCCTGCCTACCTGCGTGGGGTACTGGCCTTCTCCGCGGTGAGCGTGCTGTTCCTCTACCTGCTGCAGCGGGTGCAGGACAAGCTGCCGCTGTCGCTCGGCTTCAAGCCGATCACCCCGGACCAGGCGTTCAACACGGCCGTGTCGTTCGTGTCGAACACCAACTGGCAGTCGTACTCGGGTGAGGCGGCGATGAGCCACGTCACCCAGACCGCCGGCCTCGCGGTGCAGAACTTCGTCTCCGCCGCTGTCGGCATCGCCGTGGCGGTGGCGCTGGTGCGCGGCTTCGCCCGCTCCCGCACCGGGGACCTGGGCAACTTCTGGGCGGACCTGGTGCGCGGCGTCGTCCGCATCCTGGTCCCGATCTCCGTGGTCGCCGCCGTGATCCTCATCGCTGCCGGCGCCATCCAGAACTTCGGCGACATCCACACCATCACCACGCTGACCGGCGACAAGCAGGCCATCAGCCCCGGCGCGGTCGCCTCCCAGGAGGCCATCAAGGACCTGGGCACGAACGGCGGCGGCTTCTTCAACGCCAACAGCGCCCACCCGTTCGAGAACCCCAACGGCTTCACCAACCTGCTGGAGATCTTCCTGCTCCTGGTGATCCCGTTCTCGCTGCCGCGCACCTTCGGCAAGATGGTCGGCAACGTCAAGCAGGGCTACGCGATCGTCGCCGCGATGGGCATCATCTGGTTCCTCGGCGTGGTCGCGGTGACCTGGATCGAGTACGCCCACCCGGGCACCGCCTCGCAGATCGCGGGCGGGTCGATGGAGGGCAAGGAACAGCGGTTCGGCGAGGGCCCGTCGTCGCTGTTCGCGGTGTCGACGACGATGACCTCGACCGGCTCGGTGAACTCCTTCCACGACTCCTTCCAGGGCCTGTCCGGCGGGGTACTGCTACTGGGCATGATGCTCGGCGAGATCGCGCCCGGAGGTGTCGGCTCCGGCCTCTACGGCATGCTGATCATGGCGATCATCGCGGTGTTCCTCGCCGGGCTGATGGTCGGCCGCACGCCCGAGTACCTCGGCAAGAAGATCGGCACCCGCGAGATCAAGCTGGCGGCCTGCTACATCCTCATCACCCCCGCGCTGGTGCTGATCGGCACCGCAGTGGCGATGGCCCTGCCCGACGGCAAGGACGCCATGACCAACGTCGGGGCGCACGGCTTCTCCGAGGTCCTGTACGCCTACACCTCCGCCTCGAACAACAACGGTTCCGCGTTCGCGGGCTTCGGCGCCAACACCGAGTTCTTCAACACGACATTGGGCCTGTGCATGGCACTGGGCCGGTTCCTGCCGATGGTGTTCGTGCTGGCGCTGGCCGGCTCGCTCGCCGAGCAGAAGCCGATCCCCGCCACCGCGGGCACGCTCCGCACGGAGAAGCCGCTGTTCACCGGACTCCTCGTGGGCGCCATCATGATCATCACCGGTCTGACGTTCTTCCCGGCCCTGGCGCTGGGCCCGCTGGCCGAGGGGCTGGCGACATGACCACTCGTATCGACAAGCAAGAGGACCCGATGTCCACGGTTACCCCGACCCGGGCACCGCACCAGGACGTACCGACCGGACACAAGCCGGCCGAGGGCCGCGTCGGCGCGGGCCTGTTCGACCCCAAGCAACTCGTCAAGTCACTGCCCGACGCCTTCCGCAAGCTCGACCCGCGGGTGATGGTCAAGTCCCCCGTGATGTTCGTCGTGCTCATCGGCTCGGTGGTCACCACCGTGCTGGCGATCAAGACCCCGGGCGACTGGTTCGGCTGGGTCATCGCCGCCTGGCTGTGGCTGACCGTCGTCTTCGCCAACCTGGCGGAGGCCGTCGCCGAGGGCCGCGGCAAGGCGCAGGCGGACACCCTGCGCAAGGCCAAGACCGACACCGTGGCGCGCCGACTCGTCGGGGACTCCGAAGAGCGCGTGCCCGGTACGGAGTTGAAGGTCGGCGACCTGGTCGTGTGCGAGGCCGGCGACATCATCCCCGGCGATGGTGACGTCGTCGAAGGAGTCGCGTCCGTCGACGAGTCGGCGATCACCGGCGAGTCCGCGCCCGTCATCCGCGAGTCCGGCGGCGACCGCAGCGCCGTCACCGGCGGCACGAAGGTGCTCTCCGACCGGATCGTCATCAAGATCACGACCAAGCCGGGCGAGACCTTCATCGACCGGATGATCAACCTGGTCGAGGGCGCGGCACGGCAGAAGACGCCCAACGAGATCGCGCTGAACATCCTGCTGGCCTCGCTCACCATCGTCTTCCTGCTCGCGGTCGTGACGCTGAAGCCGTTCGCCATCTACGCGGGCGCCGACAAGCAGACCTCCATGATCGTGCTGACAGCTCTGCTGGTCTGCCTCATCCCGACCACGATCGGCGCACTGCTCTCCGCCATCGGCATCGCGGGCATGGACCGCCTGGTCCAGCGCAACGTCCTCGCCATGTCCGGCCGGGCAGTCGAGGCCGCCGGCGACGTCTCGACGCTGCTGCTGGACAAGACCGGCACTATCACCCTCGGCAACCGCCAGGCCGCCGAGTTCGTGCCAGTGCGCGGCACGACGGAGGCCGAGGTCGCCGACGCTGCCCAACTGTCGTCGCTGGCCGACGAGACGCCCGAGGGCCGCTCCATCGTCGTACTGGCGAAGCAGAAGTACGGGCTGCGCGAACGCCACCAGGGCGAGCTCGCGCACGCCGAATGGATCGCCTTCACCGCCCAGACCCGGATGTCGGGTGTGGATGTCGACGGGCGCAAGATCCGCAAGGGTGCGGCCGGGTCGGTCATCGCCTGGGTGCGGGAGCAGGGCGGGTCGGTCGCCGAGGACGCCGACGAGATCGCCAACCGCATCTCGGAGGCAGGCGGTACGCCGCTGCTGGTCGCGGTCCAGGACGACCGGGGCACCCGGATCCTGGGGGTCATCCACCTGAAGGACGTGGTCAAGGAGGGCATGCGGGAGCGGTTCGAGGAACTGCGCCGCATGGGCATCAAGACCGTCATGATCACCGGTGACAACCCGCTGACCGCGAAGGCCATCGCGGACGAGGCCGGAGTCGACGACTTCCTCGCGGAGGCGACCCCCGAGGACAAGATGGCCCTCATCAAGCGGGAACAGGCCGGCGGCAAGCTGGTCGCGATGACCGGCGACGGTACGAACGACGCACCCGCGCTGGCCCAGGCGGACGTCGGCGTGGCGATGAACACGGGTACGTCGGCCGCCAAGGAGGCCGGCAACATGGTCGACCTCGACTCCAACCCGACCAAGCTCATCGAGATCGTCGAGATCGGCAAGCAACTCCTCATCACGCGGGGCGCGTTGACGACGTTCTCCATCGCCAACGACGTCGCGAAGTACTTCGCGATCATCCCGGCGATGTTCGCGGTCGCCTACCCGTCACTGGACAAGCTCAACATCATGGGCCTGGCCAGCCCGGAGTCGGCGATCCTGTCCGCGGTCATCTTCAACGCGTTGATCATCATCGCCCTGGTGCCGCTCGCCCTGCGGGGTGTGCAGTACCGGCCGATGAGCGCCGACCGGATGCTGCGCCGCAACCTCGGCATCTACGGCCTCGGCGGGCTGATCGCCCCGTTCATCGGCATCAAGATCATCGACCTGCTCATCTCGCTGATCCCCGGGATCCGGTGAAGGACATGAACAACTCCGTAACCAACACCGCACGGATGCTGTGGGCGGCCCTGCGCATGCTGCTCGTCCTCACCGTCGTGACCGGCATCCTCTACCCCCTCGTCGTCACCGGCATCGGCCAACTCGCCTTCCACGACAAGGCCAACGGCTCCATCGTCAAGGCCGACGGCAAGGAGGTCGGCTCCAAGCTGATCGGCCAAAGCTGGAACATCAAGGGCACCAACAAGCCGGACCCGAAGTGGTTCCAGGGGCGGCCGTCCAACAGCGACTACGACCCGCTGGCCACCGGTTCCAGCCAGCTGAGCGCCGGCAACCCCGAGCTCGTGAACATGGTGAAGGCAGCCAAGAAGCAGGTCGCCGAGTTCAACGGCGTACCCGAGTCCGAGGTGCCCGCCGACGCGGTCACCGGCTCCGCCTCCGCCATCGACCCGGACATCTCCCCGGACTACGCGGACATCCAGGTCAAGCGGGTCGCAGAGGCGAACGGGCTGACCGTCACTCAGGTCGAGAAGCTGGTCAAGGACCACACCGACGGCCGCGCCCTCGGCTTCATGGGCGAGCCGCGCGTCAACGTCCTCGAACTCAACATCGCGCTCAAGGAACTGGCCGACCACTGATGCAGTTAGCAGCAGGGACAGCGGCCGGGAGTCGGCAGACCGGAACATCCGGCCCCGTCGGCTCCCGCCGCCGCCCTGACGGCCCCGACCCCACCGACGACAGGAAGGCCGCACACCGATGACCCGGGTGCTGGTGGTGGAGGACGATCCACAGCTCGTACGAGCCCTCGTGATCAACATGCAAGCCCGCCAGTACGGAGTGGACGCCGCGCCGGACGGCGCCACCGCGCTCCGACTGGCCGCCGCCCGCCAGCCGGACGTGGTGGTGCTCGACCTGGGCCTGCCCGACATGGACGGCGTCGAGGTGATCAAGGCGCTGCGCGGCTGGACCCGAGTGCCCGTGCTGGTCCTGTCCGCCCGGACGGCGTCCGACGAGAAGGTCGCCGCCCTCGACGCGGGCGCCGACGACTACATCACCAAGCCGTTCAGCATGAACGAGCTGCTGGCCCGGCTGCGGGCCGCCGTCCGCCGTACCGAGGCCCTGCCGATGGCACCCGAGACGACGATGGTCACGACGAGCGAGTTCACCATCGACCTGCTGGCCAAGAAGGCCACCAGAGGCGGCCGCGACATCCGGCTGACCCCGACCGAGTGGCACCTGCTGGAAATCCTGGTCTGCAACCCCGGCCGCCTGGTCACCCAGAAGCAACTCCTCCAGGAGGTCTGGGGGGCCACCTACAGCGACAAGACGAACTACCTTCGGGTCTACATGGCCCAGTTGAGACGAAAACTCGAAGCGGACCCCTCCCACCCCCGCTACCTCATCACCGAGCCGGGCATGGGCTACCGCTTCGAGTCATGACGCGCTCTCGATCCTCCTGACCACACACGACTTCAGAGACGAGACGATGGGACGCGGCAAGCTCCGGATCTACCTCGGCGCCGCACCCGGCGTCGGCAAGACGTATGCGATGCTCTCCGAGGCCCACCGCCGCGTCGAGCGGGGCACCGACTGCGTGGTCGCCTTCGTGGAGCACCACGACCGGCCGCGCACCGAGGTGATGCTGCAGGGCCTGGAGCAGGTGCCCCGCAAGGAGATCGAGTACCGCGGCACGACGTTCACCGAGATGGATGTGGACGCGGTGCTGCGGCGCGCCCCCGCCGTGGCCCTCGTCGACGAGCTGCCGCACACCAACATCCCCGGCTCGCGCAACGCCAAACGGTGGCAGGACGTCCAGGAGTTGCTCGCGGCCGGGATCGACGTCGTATCGACCGTCAACATCCAGCACCTGGAGTCGCTCGGCGACGTCGTCGAGTCGATAACCGGCGTCCGGCAGAAGGAGACCGTGCCGGACGAGGTCGTGCGGCGAGCGGACCAGATCGAGCTGGTCGACATGTCCCCGCAGGCCCTGCGCCGGCGCATGGCACACGGCAACATCTACAAGCCCGACAAGGTCGACGCGGCGCTGTCCAACTACTTCAGGCCCGGCAATCTCACCGCGCTGCGAGAGCTGGCACTGCTGTGGGTGGCCGACCGGGTCGACGAGTACCTGCAGCAGTACCGCAGCGAGCACCAGGTGTCGAAGATCTGGGGGTCGCGGGAGCGCATCGTGGTCGGCCTCACCGGCGGACCGGAGGGGAGGACCCTGATCCGGCGCGCCGCCCGGCTCGCGGAGAAGGGCGCCGGCGGCGAGGTCCTGGCCGTCTACATAGCCCGCAGCGACGGGCTCACCTCCGCCTCCCCCAAGGAGCTGGCCGTACAGCGAACCCTGGTCGAGGACCTCGGCGGCACCTTCCACCACGTCGTCGGCGACGACGTCCCGGTGGCGCTGCTGGACTTCGCACGCGGGGTGAACGCCACCCAGATCGTCCTCGGGGTGTCACGCCGCAAGGGATGGCAGTACGTCTTCGGACCCGGTGTCGGCGCGACGGTCGCCCGGGACTCGGGGCCCGACCTCGACGTGCACCTGATCACGCACAGCGAGGCGGGCAAGGGCCGCGGACTGCCCGTGTCCCGGGGCGCGCGACTCGGCAGATCCCGGCTCATCTGGGGCTGGCTGACCGGTATCGGGGGCCCGGCACTGCTCACGTTGCTGCTGACCCACAGTGACGCCGACCTCGGCCTCACCAACAACATGCTGCTGTTCCTGACGCTCACCGTGGGGGCCGCACTTCTCGGCGGCCTGCTGCCGTCACTGGCCTCGGCAGCGGTCGGCACCATGCTCCTGAACTGGTTCTTCACTCCCCCGGTGCACCGCATCACCATCGCCGATCCCAAGAACATGCTCGCACTGGCGATCTTCATCCTGGTCGCGGCCTCGGTGGCGTCGGTGGTGGACCTGGCGGCCCGCCGCACCCACCAGGCCGCCCGGCTGCGCGCCGAGTCGGAGATCCTCTCCTTCCTGGCCGGCAACGTGCTGCGCGGCGAGACCAGCCTGGAAGCCCTCCTGGAACGAGTCCGGGAGACCTTCGCCATGGAGTCGGTCGCCCTTCTGGAACGCAAGAGCGATGTCGAGCCATGGACCTGCGCCGGTCGCGTGGGCACCGGACGGCCTGTCGAACGGCCCGAGGACGCGGACGTCGACATGCCGGTCGGCGACCACATGGCGCTCGCCCTGTCCGGCCGGGTCCTGCCCGCCGAGGACCGCCGGGTCCTCGCCGCCTTCGCCGTCCAGGCCGCCGTCGTCCTGGACCGTCAGCGGCTGCAGTCCGAGGCCGACCAGGCCAAGGAACTGGCCGAGGGCAACCGCATCCGCACCGCGCTCCTGGCCGCCGTGAGCCATGACCTGCGCACCCCGCTCGCGGGCATCAAGGCGGCGGTGACCTCTCTGCGTTCGGACGACGTCGAGTGGTCCGAACAGGACCAGGCGGAGCTGCTGGCGGGCATCGAGGAGGGCGCCGACCGTCTCGACCACCTGGTGGGCAATCTTCTGGACATGTCCCGCCTGCAGACCGGCACACTTGCCCCGCTCATCCGTGAGATCGACGTGGACGAGGTCGTCCCCATGGCGCTGGGCGGCATCCCGGACCCCGAGTCGACCGTCGTCCTGGACATCCCCGAAACCCTGCCCATGGTCGCCGTCGACAAGGGTCTGCTGGAGCGGGCGGTCGCCAACATCGTCGAGAACGCGGTCAAGTACAGCCCCGACGGCAAGCCGGTCGTCGTATCGGCGAGCGCCCACGCCGACCGGGTCGAGGTCCGTGTCGTGGACCGCGGCCCCGGCGTCCCCGACGAGGCCAAGGACCGCATCTTCGAACCCTTCCAGCGCTACGGCGACGCCCCGCGCGGCGCCGGGGTCGGCCTCGGCCTGGCAGTCGCCCGCGGCTTCGCCGAGGCCATCGGCGGCACCCTCACCGCCGAGGACACTCCCGGCGGCGGCCTCACCATGGTCCTCACCCTGCCGGCGGCGACCAGTCCTCCGTCGGCACGGCCCGGTCTTCCCGCAACGGCCACCTCGTAGGCAGCCGGCCGGCCAGTGGGTCAAATCGACGCACGCCGCCGCAGACCCACTACTGCCTGCGCGCGATGTCAGAGATGCGTCAAGAACGCGCGCCGGTATGGCCGACCGTGACCGCCAGGGGCCACGCTGGCCCGGTCGGCCGGCACGCCGCAATCTCCATCTCCCGCCCATGGGGACCAACCCCACTCCAGCGAGGTGGACCATGAAGAGTTCGTTCCGTGACCGGATCGTCCCGGCCTCCGCCCTGCTCGCGCCACTCGTGGTCGCGCTGGCCCTGGCACCGTTCCGCGCCCATCTGTCGTCCGCGAACCTGGCCCTGGTCCTGGTCCTGGTCGTGGTCGTGGTCGTGGCCCTGGCCCTGGCCCTGGCCCTGGCCCTGGTCGTGGTCGTGGTGGCGGTCGCCGCCCTGGGCAGCCGGGTCGCAGGAGTGCTGGCCGCGCTCTCGGCGGCGGCCTGGTTCGCCCGCGGCGCAGCCGCAATCTGATACGGCTTCCTCACTCGCCCCTACCAGCGGTTCACCATCTCCGACGGCGACGACATCACCACCACCCTCCTGCTGCTGGCGGTGGGCGTGGCCGTGTCCCAACTGGCGGCCCACGCCCGTACGTTGAAGCTGGTCACCGTCACCGACGCGGCACATCTGGCACGGATCCACGAGACTGCCTGCCTAGTACAGGCTGGTGCCTCGCCGTATGCCGTGGTGGACCAGGTCGGGCAGCAACTCGTCGAGATCCTTGGCCTGCGCGGCTGCCGCTTCGAACACGGCACGCTGCTCGGCCGGCACCCCCGCCTGGAGCAGGACGGCTCGCTGACCGTCGGGCGCGCCAACTGGGACCTGGACAAGGACGGCTGGCCCGGCGAGGAGATCGAGTTGCGGGCCTCGGTGGGCGGCCGTTACCTCGGCCGGTTCATGCTCCTGCCAGAGCCCGGCGCCGTACCACCGCCTCTTCAGGCACGCCTGGGGCGTGTTGCGAAAGTCCCGTCGTCCGCCCGGAGGGCGGGCCGAGCGGCGTCATGGGGGTCCCCCCCCCGCTCGAGCGAAGCCGAGAGTGGGGGAGCGTGCTCTCGGCGTGCCGGGCGGAAGGCCCCGTAGATGGACTGGATGTACTTGGGCTTTCGCCCGGTGCGGCGGTGGGGGCCCCTCCCGCTCATGGGGCCCCTCCCGCTCATGGGGGCCCCTCCCGCTCGAGCGAAGCCGAGAGTGGGGGAGAAGCCGAGAGTAGGGGAGAAGCCGAGAGTAGGGGAGAAGCCGAGAGTGGGGGAGCGTGCCAGGCGTCGGGCGGCAGGCGGGACTTTCGCAACACGCCCTAGTGACCGTAAGCCTCGCCGACCATGTCGGTGCCGCACTCGACACCGCAGGGCCGGTACTCGACCGCTGAGCGGGGTCTTTCACCCTCACCAGCGGCTTCATCCTCACCAACGAGGAGCCCCGGACCTGGCCGACTCATGTCGCCTTCGCACCCACACCTCCGACCAGGGCTGCGAAGTAGTCACGGTCCCTCCGGTCATTGAGGTTCACCGCCTCGTACTCGTCCCGGGGCCACAGGGGGCGGCCGTCGATCCATGGGACGACGGTGGGCCCGGCGTCGAGCCAGCCGTGCAGATCGACCGTGCCGACCGCTGGGGGCATACCGCGTCTCGGATGCTTGGGCGTGCCTGGCGGGTTGACTTCCATGGCGGCTTCCGGCAGATCCTCCGGACCTCCGTGGGCGGCGAAGAGCACCAGGACCAGTCCGTCGTCGAGGCCAGGCAGCAACACGTAGCGTTTGGGTACGGGAACGGGCGCCCGGGCTGCCTGCACCAAGCCTCTCACCGCGGGCATCCCCTGAGTAATCATCCGGCGGCCGAACCGGAGTGCGTTGATGCCGGACAGGGCCGCGAGGATCAGCGGCACCAGGACGTCCTGGTCCTTCGCCAGAAGCCACCACGTCACCACCATCGCGATGGCGAAAGCCGCATTGACCACGGCCGGCCAGACGTACGAAATCTCCAGTAGGGCAGGCACGCGCCACCAGGGCACGGCACGGATGTCGGGTTCGCGGCGCGGGGCGGTTCCGTCCTCGTCCTCGATCGCCTGCCGACGGGCCGCTTCGGCCATGGCCGCGTACGACAGGTCCGGCTCCCGGCCTTCGATGAGTTGGTCGTCCACGCCGGCCTGCGGCTGCCGGGGCTGCGGCCTGTTCAGGAGCCCCTGTCGTTCCGCCGTCAAGACGTCCCTGCGACGGGTCCGCCCAGTTCGAGGGCGGCGTGCCCACAGCAGGTGCTCGCCGCCGGGTTGCGCGAGCACACCGCCGGTGCGCGCGTCGCCGCACCACCACAGCACGCCTCCGGGGTCGGGGTTGGCCAGGTGGTATCGCGGCTGCAGCGTCCGGACCGACAGCGGGATCACGTCACCCGTCTGCGGGTGGCGCAGTACCGTACGGGGTTTGCCCTGGGATGAAATGGCCACAGCGGAGCAGGCGATCCATGGGTGGGTGGACAAGGACCGCCGCATACGGCGGTAGTTGACGAGGGCCGCCACGCCGACGATGGCGGCGACCGGGCCGCCTCCGACGCAGAAGACGGCGATGTCGTTCAGCCAGCCGATTCCGGCTTCGTCGGCGGGCGGACCGACCGTCAGCCCGACCATGACGGCCCCGAGGCCGCCTCCGAGCCAGCCCCAGGCGCGCCGGCGGAACCTGGTGAGAGCAAGCGCCGTCGCGGGATGCGCAATCCCGGTCGTGTGCGCCACTGGGTGTGACTTGCGCAGCGGGCTCACTGCTTCTCCATTTGGTCTGTGATCCGCCCGACGACCTGGGCGACGTGCGTCGTACGATTCCGGACCCAATCCGGGCTCACCACGGCCGCCCAGCGGTGCTGAGCGTCTCATCAAGTTCCTTCGGCTGAACAGCCCTTCGGTAGAACCACTCCCCCAGCTGCGAGCCGCCCATCAGACCTGCCGCGAACATCAAGAATCCGACCTGCACGACGGCCCCGAGGAACGCGGCGTCATCGGTATCCAGGCCGCTGTGCTGCAGAAGCGGAACGATCAGGCCGCCGACCCAGATGACCAGCAGAGCGACGCCCCGTACGCGTATGCCCCACGGAGTGATCCGTCGCCGGACCGACTTGGGCGCCCAGCCGCGCAAAGAGGCGATCGCCAGGGGCAGGGCGAACGCCGACCAGCCGATCGGCCAAAGCCACAGGAACACCACTCACACTCCACTTCCGGGCCAACCACCCGCGACCACAAGCCCGGGCAGCTCAAGGGCCGCCCGGACTCGCGCCGCTGCTCAATGCCTATGTCAGCCGGTGATCTCGACCTTCCCGTTGGCCTCGGCGGGTGCCGTGGTCGCGGGCTGCGCGCCGCCGGCACGCTGGGTGATGCCCTTCAGTAGCTCGGCGAGGTCGACTCCCGTCGTGGAGCTGAGGAGTTCGACACCCTGAGCGACGTTGTCGGCGACCGTACGGGAGAGCTGGCTGGCCCCGTCCGTGGAGATGACCGTCATCTTGTCCACCGCGCTGAGCGGCTCGGACGCCTTGGCGACCACCTGCGGCAGCACCTCGACGAGCATCTGCAGCACGGCCGCGTCGCCGTACTGCGCGAAGGCGTCGGCCTTCTTCCGCATCGCCTCGGCCTCGGCGGCGCCCTTGGCCCCGATCGCGGCGGCCTCCGCCTCACCCTCCAGTCGTACGGCGTCGGCGAGCGCGGCGCGCTGCGCCTTCTCACCCTCACCGGTCAGCCGGGCCCGCTCGGCCGCCGCCTCGGCCTCCTTGACCAGCGCGATACGACGGCCCTCGGCCTCCTGCTCGGCCTGGTAGCGGGCGGCGTCGGCGGGCTTGCGGACCTTGGTGTCCAACTCGCGGTCGGTCAGCGCGGCCTGACGTTCGGCGACCTTCTCCTGCTCGGCCAGGACCTCCTGGTTTCGCGCCGCCTCGGCCAGCGGACCCGCGGCCGCGGCACGCGCCGCCGCCTCGTCGGTCTCGGCCTTGATCTCGGCCTGCTTCAGGGCGAAGGTCCGCTGCGCGATCGCGATCTCCTCCTCCGCCTTCAACCGGGCCTGCTCGGCGGCACGGCGGGCGACGGCCTCGGCAATGTCCGCCTCCTGCTTGGCGCGCGCGGCCTCCGGGCGGCCGAGGTCTTCCAGGTAGGAGCCCTCGGTGGTGATGTCCTGGATCTGGAAGGCGTCCAGCACCAGGCCCTGCCCGGACAGGCTCGCCTCTGCCTCCTCGGCGACCTGCCCGGCGAACGCGGCCCGGTCGCGGATGATGTCCTCCACCGACATCCGGCCCACGATGGCGCGCAGCGCGCCGGAGAGCACCTCCTGGGTGAAGCCGACGATGCCGTCCTGCTGCATCAGGAACCGCTGGGCCGCCGCGCGGATCGAGTCCTCCGTGCCGCCGACCTTGACGATCGCGACCCCCTCCAGGTGAGCCTTGACGCCCCGCAGGGTGACCGCGCCGCGCACCGCGACCGGGATGTGCCGGGAGGAGAGGTCGAGGGTGAACTTCTGCTGCACGAACGGCACGACGAACACCCCGCCGCCGACCACGACCTTCTGCCCGCTGTTGTCGGTGAACACGCGGCCCGTCTCCGGGTCGGTGGACTTCTTTCCCCGCCGCCCGGTGACGATGAACGCCTCGCTCGGCCCCGCCACCTTGTAGCGGGTGACCACGACTAGACCGAGCAGGACAAGGAGTGCGACGACTCCGATCACAGCGATCACAACTGGGCTCATGACAATTCCCCTCAGCCCTCCCAGGGGACGGCAGATCGATGGGTTCACGTGGACGAAAGGGCACCGCCGACTCGGTGCCGGATGTGTACAGCGGAGCGGTCGATCAGCGTTCCACCAGGCGTACGGAGACCGATGTCTGCGACAGCGTCTCCTCCACCCAGATCTCGGCGCCTCGCGCCACCGGGGCGGAACTCTTCGCCGCGAGCTTCACGGGTTGTCCGGCCAGGTGGACCAGTACCTCGCCGTAGCCGCCTGCCGGGATGGCGGTGACGACGGAGCCCGAAGCACCGATCAGGTCGTCGTCGCGCGGGGCGGCGCCGGACCGGTCGCTCATCAGGGCACGGCTGAGGCGATAGGCGAGCCAGCCCGTGCCGACTCCGGCCGGCACGCCGATCACGGTGGCGCCGACGGCACCCACCCCGGTGGTGCCCATGGCGATCGCACCGGAGAAGCCGAGCATGGAGAGGAACCCGGCGATGACCGGAAGCGACAGCCAGCCGTCGAACAGGCCGTCCAGCACGTCGACACCGTCGAAGAGTCCCTCAAGGACGCCGTCGAAGACGAGCGACAGTACGAGGAGTACGACCCCTGCAATGCCCAGACCGAGAAACCAGGCCATCCGCGTTCACCGTCCCCTCCTCGACTCCTTCGTGCCGGTTGAGCGCATGCTCGCATGTGGACAAGCGCAAGCACATTGCCTTGTTCCGGCAGTCTTCACACGGCTTTGATGCCGTGCTCTTCACATCCCGTCCGGCAGAACACACTCAGGTTCGAGCCCCACCCAGTCGCGGGCTGCCGACGCTCCAGTCGCGGGCTGCCGACGCTCCGCGTTGCACACGCCTGCGACTTCTCTCCCCAGCCCTTGAGTGCTCACCGGCTCTCCGTGCCGCGAAGTGCATGGCGCTGGACGATTCGGGAGATGTCACGTGCGGTGATGATGCCCACCAGGCGCTGCCCGTCGATGACGAGGATGCGTATGCCGATGCCCGAGGAGAGCTTTTCGAGTACGTCTTCCAGGAGGTCGTCCGGCGCGCACGTGGCGTTCTGCGGCAACGGTGTCGCCACGTCCCGCACCCGCAGTGTCTCCCGCTGCTGCGCGGGGACCCGCGCGAGCCGCGCCAGGTTGAGCAGGCCGCTGGGGCGTCCGTCGAAGTCGATCAGGGGCAGCACCGTGTGGCGGGTCCGCACGACCACATCCGCGATGCACCGCTCCACCGTCAG
The DNA here is from genome assembly GCF_002214185.1 of Streptomyces capitiformicae. NCBI lineage: Bacteria > Bacillati > Actinomycetota > Actinomycetes > Kitasatosporales > Streptomycetaceae > Streptomyces > Streptomyces capitiformicae. The sequence goes on from NZ_CP022161.1 coordinate 8,953,046, forward strand.
CCAGTCCTGGCATGCCTCCACGGGACTCGACATGGCATCCGCCGCTCGCACTCCGCGCAGGGCCGGGGCCATCCGGGCGTGCTGACGTTCCGCGTTGGCGACGATCAGGACGAAGAAGCCGATGACCGCCAGCCACAGGCCGCTCCACACGCCGTACAGGACGGAGATCCAGCCGACGGCGATCAGCAGCATGCCGAGGACCTGCCCGCTGCGTGCGGCCGCCCGTTCGGCCCGGTCCCGGTCTCCGGTACGCCACCACATCAGTGCCTGCACGACGCGTCCTCCGTCGAGCGGCGCGGCCGGCAGCAGATTGAACATGGCCAGGACGCAGTTCACCCAGCCGAGCCAGACCAGGACCGCCGCGGGAACCTCCCAGCCGGAGAGGGCGTCCAGCCCGACACCGGCACCGAGCGCGGCCCCACCGACGGCCAGGCTGGCGAGCGGCCCGCTCACAGCCACCAGGAAGGCCGCCCCGGCCGCGCGCGGCTTGCCCATCTCGGTCATCCCGCCCAACGCCCACAGCGTGATGCTCTGGACCGGGATGCCTTTTCGCCGGGCCGCGATCGCGTGCGCGGCCTCATGAGCCAGCAGACTTCCGAGCAGCAGCAGAGCCCCGGCCAGGCCGGCGACCGTGTAGGCGGCGTTCGACTGGTCCGGAACCCCGGCGGGGAGCGTGCGGCTGCCCAGGCTGTACCCGAACAGCACCACGAGCAGGGGCACGGTCCAGTGGAGGCGCAGCGGCACCCCGAGCAGGCGTCCCATCCGTACCGAGCCGTTCATCACCATCTCCTGCGGACGGTGTGGGCCCCCTACTGGCAGTGTCCCCCGTACCGGGGTCCCGACACCGCGTATGGACGGATGCGGCCACAGCGAGGCTCTTCGTCGGTCGGGGCGTGTCGTCGGCAGGGGCGAGGTGACGATGGCCGTGAGGATCAGGGCCGCCAGGGCGATGATGAGCACCACGGCCGCCTTCCGGCGTCGACTGTGCCGTGCGGCGTCGTCGTCACGACCGTCGGCGTCATCCTGGTTGTGGGAGAACTGGTCGTTCAGTGCGTCCATCAGCGAGACCAGCTCGGGGTCGTCCCGGGCGAGGTGTCGCTCCATCTCCGCGAGGATGCGCCGGTCGTCCATCGAGGGGTTCATACCGATCACCTGACTCGCCTAAGCGGCGCGGGTGCCGCTCTGCGCGCCGTCGGAGGGCCGGAGCGTGTCGACGAGCCGCAGTACCTCCATCGGCAGCGGGAAGATGCGCGTGGAGTTCCGCTCGCTGGAGAAGCACTCTGCGACGCGCAGCCCCTCCTCGAGGTGCTCGGCGACAACCAGCGTGATGCTGTCGTCGATCCGCGTCGCCAGCACAGTCGGAGTCTGCGCCGCGCGCCCTGCAGGAGCGGCCAGCGGACACCCCAGTGTGACCAGGAGGACCTGGACAAGCCTCCGGAGTGGTGAGGGGAGGCGGCTTCGGGGCACAGCACAGTTCCCCTGTTCGCATGCAGCTCCAACGGGCGTCTTAACTCGCGGAGTACCCGCGCGCACCGGCCGGCCGTCTACCCGAAGTGATCAAACTGCGGTGGAGCCGCCCGGTACTACGCGAAACACACCAGGTGGCGCAGGCCCCTCCTGGCTTCGGCAAGTCGGGCCCGGCCGCGTCAGGAAAGCGTCAAGGAAGCGGCCAGGGACGAAATAGCCGTGTCAACGGCGGGTTGATCGGCGTTGCGGCGGGGTTACTTCTAGAGGTCCGTTCCTTCCGAATCTCGTCTAGGAGCTCGCGATGGCCGATGTGGCCTTCGTCTGCGCCACGGTCGCGGTGTTCGCGCTGGCGTCTCTCATCGCCCGGCGGGTGGGTCGGCTGTGAGCGCCGAGAACATCGTCGGGCTGGCCGTGGCCGTGGCCCTGCTGGGCTGTCTGATCCGCGCGCTGATCTTTCCAGATAGGTTCTGAGCACGGCACGGGGCGGCTGGGCAGCCAGAAGCATCTGCTGCAGGAGGTGTGGGGACCCTCGTACAAGACACACACCGACAACCTGCGGGTCTACGCGACACGGCCGCGGCGCAAACTGGAGGCAGACCCATCGCATCCACGCCACCTCATCACCGGGCCGGCCATGGGACACCGCGTCGAGAAGTGATCTCCTTGCTGTCCCGAACCGGCCCGGCGAGCGCAGAACGATCGGAACCCTGAACCATGGCACGCGGCAAGCTACGGATCTACCTCGGTGCGGCGCCGGGCGTCGGCAAGACCTACGCCATGCTGTCGGAGGCGCACCGCCGTGTGGAGCGCGGCACCGACTGTGTGGTGGCCTTCGTCGAGCACCACGACCGGCCGCGTACCGAGGTGATGCTGCACGGCCTGGAGCAGATCCCGCGCCGGGAGCTGGAGTACCGGGGCGCGGTGTTCACCGAGATGGACGTGGACGCCGTGCTGAAGCGCCGGCCGGCCGTCGCCTTGGTGGACGAGCTGGCCCACACCAACGTGCCGGGCTCCCGGAATTCCAAGCGGTGTCAGGACGTCGAGGAACTGCTGGAGGCCGGGATCGACGTCATAACGACCGTCAACATCCAGCACCTGGAGTCGCTCGGCGATGTCGTCGAGTCGATCACCACGGTGCGGCAGCGGGAGACCGTACCGGACGAGGTGGTGCGGCGCGCCGACCAGATAGAGCTGGTCGACATGTCACCGCAGGCGCTGCGCCGCCGGATGGCGCACGGCAACATCTACAAGCCCGACAAGGTCGACGCGGCCTTGTCGAACTATTTCCGGCCGGGCAATCTGACCGCGCTGCGGGAGCTGGCGTTGCTGTGGACCGCGGACCGGGTCGACGAGTACCTGCAGCAGTACCGCGGGGAACACGACATCCGCTCCACCTGGCAGGCCCGCGAGCGGATCGTGGTCGGGCTGACCGGCGGCCCTGAAGGACGGACCCTGCTGCGGCGGGCGGCCCGGCTGGCGGAGAAGGGCGCGGGCGGCGAGGTACTGGCCGTCTACATCTCCCGCAGCGACGGGCTGACCTCCGCCTCGCCCAAGGAACTCGCCGTACAGCGCACCCTGGTCGAGGACCTGGGCGGCACGTTTCACCAGGTCGTCGGCGACGACGTACCGCAGGCGCTGCTGGACTTCGCCCGGAGTGTCAACGCCACCCAGATCGTGCTCGGCGTCAGCCGGCGGCGCGCCTGGCAGTACGCCTTCGGGCCCGGGGTGAGTGCCACGGTGGCCCGCGAGTCCGGACCGGACCTCGACGTCCACATCGTCACCCACGAGGAGGCCGCCAAGGGCCGCGGACTGCCGGTGGCGCGCGGCGGCCGGCTCGGCCGCTCCCGCATCATCGCCGGATGGCTGGTCGGTGTGGTCGGCCCGGTGGTGCTCACCCTGCTGCTCACCTCGGTGTGGAACACCCGGCCCGCCGACGACGGTCCCGGCTTCGCCAACGAGGTGCTGCTGTTCCTGACCCTGACCGTGGGGGCCGCACTGCTCGGCGGACTGATGCCCGCGCTGGCCGCGGCCACGGCCGGCTCGCTGCTGCTGAACTACTTCTTCACCCCACCCACTCACACCTGGATCATCGATGATCCGGCGAACGTCCTCGCCATCATCGTCTTCTTCGCAGTCGGTGTCTCGGTCGCCTCGGTCGTGGACCTGGCCGCCCGCCGGACCCACCAAGCGGCCCGGCTTCGCGCCGAGTCCGAGACCCTGTCGTTCCTGGCGGGCAGCGTGCTACGGGGCGAGGACGGTCTGGAGGCGCTGCTGGAGCGGGTGCGGGAGACCTTCGGGATGGAGTCGGTGGCACTGCTGGAGCGGGGCGGCGAGGTCGAGCCGTGGACCTGCGCGGGCAGGGTCGGGACGGCCCGTCCGATCGAGCGCCCAGTGGACGCCGATGTCGACATGCCGGTCGGCGACCACCTCGTACTCGCCCTGTCCGGGCGGGTGCTGCCTGCCGAGGACCGGCGTGTGCTGGCCGCCTTCGCCGCTCAGGCCGCCGTCGTCCTGGACCGCCAGCGGCTGAAGCAGGAAGCCGGGCAGGCGCGCGAGCTGGCCGAGGGCAACCGCATCCGCACCGCGCTGCTCGCCGCCGTCAGCCATGATCTGCGGACCCCGCTGGCCACCATCAAGGCCGCGGTCACCTCGCTGCGCTCCGACGACATCGAATGGTCCGAAGAGGACCAGGCGGAACTGCTGGCGAGCATCGAAGAAGGCACCGACCGGCTCGACCACCTGGTGGGCAACCTGCTGGACATGTCCCGGCTGCAGACCGGCACCGTCACACCGCTGATCCGCGACGTGGACCTGGACGAAGTGGTACCGATGGCCCTCGGCGGCGTCCCCGAAGGCTCCGTCGTCCTGGAGATCCCCGAAACCCTGCCGATGGTCGCGGCCGACCCCGGGCTGCTGGAACGGGCCGTCGCCAACGTCGTGGAGAACGCCGTGAAGTACGGCCCGGAGAACGAGGTGGTGCTGGTCTCCGCCAGCACGCTCGGCGACCGGGTCGAGCTGCGGGTCGTCGACCGCGGCCCCGGGGTGCCCGACGAGGCCAAGGAGAGGATCTTCGAGCCGTTCCAGCGGTACGGGGATGTGCCTCGCGGCGCGGGAGTCGGCCTGGGCCTCGCGGTCGCCCGCGGCTTCGCCGAGGCCATGGGCGGCACGCTCATCGCCGAGGACACCCCCGGCGGCGGTATGACCATGGTCCTCACCCTCAAGAGCACGCCAGGCCGTCCACCTGTACCCCCCGACCTGCCCGCCCACTTCACCTCGTAACGGCCTCGGCGGCCGCTCACGAGCTCGCGCCGCGGTCCCCACCGGGGGTGATCCGCCGATGCGCGCCCCGGGCGTTGACGAGGCGGGCGATCACCGTACCGAGCAGCGCCGCGCCCATCAGGAAGACGAGCCGCCCCGCATCCGGATACCCCTGCCACGCAAGCTCGCCATGTGGCGGCACCGCGAAGCCGTTGAGGAACAGCCAGCACACCGCGGCGGTGCCCGGCGCCGCGACGAAGCGGGCGCACACTCCCAGCAGCGCCGCCAGGACGCACAGCACCAGCAGGGCGTGCAGCGGTTCGGCGAGCCCGTTCGCCACGCTGAGCACCCCCACCGTCAGCAGCGCCCCGATGAAGGCCGCCACCCAGACGAAGGGCGTAGGAACAGGCTCGGGTACCGGCCTGACCGCAGCCCGCAACGGTCGCCACTCCACCATGAGCTCATCCTTCCCCGCGTCACCTGCGCTGCTCCCATGACGGCGCCTCCAGGACGGTTCCGCGCCGGGTGACCGCCCTTTCTTAACGAACTCAGTGCGAGCAAGGCTTCCCTGGACGCGCGACCGGTGGCGAAGGAGCGAAGAGCAGCGATACGGCGGCTCGCGGTGCACTCAGCTGAGTTCGGCGAACGACTCCACATCGTGGATCTTGCCGGTGACGACGATGACGTCCCCTTTCTGTATGACCGTCTCGGCGGCGGCGTAGGTGAAGCCCTCGCCCGGCCGCTTGATACCGACGACCGTCACCCCGTACTTGCTGCGCACCTGGCTCTTCGCCAAGCGGCATACCGGTGGAGACGGCCGGGGCGACGGACTTACAGCACGAGGATCACGCCCTCGCCGAAGCCGCTCCAGTACGTGCCGGTGTCCACCACGACCAGACCCGTCACGCACACCGCGGACGTGGAAGTGAACAGCGCCGTCACCACGTTGGCGCTCCGACCGTCCTAGACGGCGACGGGCAGCATCAGCAGTACCGTCCCCAGCAGGATCACGGCAGCGAAGCCCATGACCACCGTACGAGCGGGATGTGCCGCCAACAGCGAGTGCCACATCCGCCCCGCGCGCCCTGCCACTCCCTGGCCTTCCTGCCTGCCAACGTTCCGTCAAGGATCCATCAGCGTCCGGCCAAGATCCAGCGGGCTACCCTAGCCGAGGTCCGCCTCGGTGTAACGGGGCAGGAGAGCGGCCCTGCTGATCGGGATGGACACCCCGCAGGTGACACAGGAGCTGCTCACCGTGGGCTTCGACGGGTATGGGTATGACGCCTGCTTCGGTCCGGCCGAGGACGGCGGCTTCTGGGCGCTCGGGCTGGCCCACCCGGACCCGGCGCTGCTGCGCGGGGTCCCGATGTCGACGCCCACCACCGGCGCCGAGCAGCGCGCCCGGCTCGTCGCCGCAGGACTGCGCGTGCGCGACCTGCCGCGCCTGAGAGACGTCGACACCGCCGCCGACGCCGAAGCGGTAGCCGCCACAGCGCCACACAGCTGCTCCGCCGCAGAGCTGACCGGCTCCGGGCGGTCGCCCGCCGATGAGCACGGCACACGAGGTGAGAGCGCGGGACACCGCGGAGCACAGCTGGTCCGCTGCCCCCTACGCCGACGCCCTCCGGACCGGCCACGGACCGCTCTTCCTCCGCCGCAGCGACGGGTGGCTGCTGCCCCTGGACGTCGAGCGGTGGTGCGGGCCCGCCGACGCCGTGGACCTGCGGATCCTGGACCGGTGCGAGGGTGCCGTGCTCGACGTCGGGTGCGGACCGGGACGACTGGTGGCGGAACTCGCCGCCCGCGGCCGGACCGCGCTCGGCATCGACATCAGCGAGGCCGCCGTCGCCCATACCCTGGGCCTCGGCGGGCAGGCCCTGTGGCGCTCTGTCTTCGAACCGCTCCCTGGCGAGGGCCGGTGGAACACCGCCCTGCTCCTGGACGAGAACCTCGGCATCGGCGGCGACCCTCACGCCCTGCTCCGCGGACTGGCCGAACTGCTGCCGGGTGGCCTGTTGAACGCCGAGACGGTCCCGGTGGACGTGGACGAGCGCATCAACGTCCACATCGTGCGCGGCACCGATGCCTCGGGGACCGCCGGCGCCATGTTCCCCTGGGCCCGGCTCGGCACCCCGGCGCTGCTCCGGCACGCCCGCCCGCTGGGCTGGCGTACCGTCGATCAGTGGTCGGTCGGCGGCCGCTGTTTCGTCGCCCTGCCCAACCACAGCCGCAGCACCAACAGCAGCGCCGACCCGCCGAAGAGCACGGCCGTGATCAACAGCCAGCGGGCGAGGAAGCCGTCTCCGGACAGGCCGGTCGCCGAGGGGTAGTGGTCCGCCACCCGGCCGCTGATGAGCGGGAACCACACGAGCAGGAGCAGCCCGGACAGAGCAGCCGGCACACGGACGTACAGGGCCCACTCCCGGCGGCCGGCCGCACCGAGCGACCGTATGACCGCGCGGTCCGCCACCGCGTACAGCGGCAGCAGCACCAGGTCGTGGAGGAGTGCCGCCCCCACGAACCACACCGCCACCTGGAACCAGTCGTCCGCCAGCAGCCGCACACCCGCATAACCGGCCAACGCGAACGAGCAGGCCAGAAGCAGGAGTTGCAGCGGGCTGCCCACCTTCGCACGGATGCGCGTCACAGGTCTCATCGGAAGTCCTCTCAGAGGTCGCCGAACGTCATCCGGGCCACCCACTTGGTGTTCAGCACGCCGGGAGCGGCGGGGACGATGATGCGGGCCGGGTAGCCGTGGTCGGGGGTGAGCGGCTCGCCGTTGACGTCCAGGGCGAGCAGGGAGCGTGGGTCGCGCACCTGGTTGGCGCGCAGGGCCGCCGAGCGGAACGCTCCTCGCCGCTGGAGGGACTCCACCAGGACGTCGGGCGCCGCGTCCGCGTCGTATCCCACCAAGGCGGCGAGATCCCGCAGCCGTACGCCCCGCCACCACTGGTCGGAGGTCGACCAGCCCTCCACACAGGCGATGGGCAGCGCCGCACTGTGCAGGGGAAGTGCCAGCAGCTCGGCCCGGCTCAACCGGACGGTCCCGGAGTGCCCCCTGACGACCAGCCGCCACGCCGCGTCGCTCGTCTCGGCGGCGCTGATACCCCGGGACGCGGCCGTCTTGTTGATCTGGAAGCCGCCCGGGCCACTGCCCGGATCGGCACCCCCGTGCGGCGCAAGGAGGGCCGTCCGCCGCAGCGGACCGTCGAAGTTCTGCCCCACGGTCGTCCCGAACAACAGCAGCGAACCACCCCCGACGAACCACAGCGCCCCGCGCCGCGACACGGTGGGCTCCTCAGGCCGCGGGGAGACCAGCGGGAAGTCCGGCTCCATACCGGCCTCCTCCTGCGGGCCCTTCCCCTCCCTCATGCGACGCAGATTGCGTACGGCAGCCGGCGCCCGCAGCACCACGTGAACGACGAACGCGGCGAAGAACACCCAGGCGCCGTAGAAGTGCAGCGGATAGAAGGAACCGGGAAAGACATAATCCAGCTGGACATTGAGCACGCCCGTCACGAACTCGAACAGCACACCGCCGACGAGGAGCAGCAGGGAGATCCGCTCCAGGGCGTGGGCGAGCGACCGGGCCGGCGGCAGCGCGAACAGCTTGGGCACCACCGACCACAGTTTGGCCAGCAGGACAGGGACGAGCATGATCCCGAGCGTGACGTGGACGCCCTGGTTGAGCCGGTACAGCCAGTACGGACGCGTCGGCCAGGCGAAGAGGTAGAAGCCGAGCAGTCCCTTGTCCGGGGTCTTGTCGTTGACCGGCGACAGGTCGGGGTTGTACGCGGCGTAGGACAGCAGCCCGGTCGCGAACAGCACGGTGATCCCGACGAGCAGCACGACACCGAGGACCGAGGTGAACCACGGACCGCGCAGGGGACTGCGCCAGAATCCGGGGGAGGAAGGCAGTCGTTGGTCGGGCATGTTCCGACGTTAGGCAGGAACGTGCCTGTACAGGGGTGCGCGACCCATGACGAAACTGTGACGTCAGCACCGCGGGCGACCCTGTTCGACCCCTTCCGCCCTAGCGTTCCGTGTGTGATCCGCACCCCGTTCCGCGACCTGGCCGCTGTCCTGGCCGCCGTCCTCCTCGTCGTGGCGGCCGTCCTGGTCGGTCGGCACCTCCACTTCACCTACGACAACCTGCACGTGGGCTGGCCGCCCCTGTACGCCAACTGGGGCCCCCACGTCGGCCCCGGCACCCCGGCTGCACTGGTCGTCGCGGTCGGCGTCGTGGCGTACGGCCCGCGCGTGGCCGCCCGGCTGCCGTGGCGCGCGCTGCTGGGCACCGCCTGGGGTGCGGCGATGGCGTGGACGTGGTCACTGGCGCTGATCGACGGCTGGCAGCGAGGGATCGCGGTGCGGCTCACGAGCAGGTACGAGTACCTGCAGGTCATCGACCGCTTCCAGGACATCCCCGCGACACTGCGGGACTTCACCGGACACATCCTGCTCCACTCCCCCGACCACTGGCCCCCGCATGTCGCGGGCCACCCTCCGGCGGCGACGGTCACGTTCGTCCTGCTCGACCGGGCCGGGCTCGGCGGCGGGGGCTGGGCCGGAATCTGGTGCATCACCGTCGGCGCATCGGCGTGCGTAGCGATACTCGTCGCCGTGCGGGCGCTCGCGGACGAGGCACTCGCGCGCCGGGCGGCGCCGTTCCTGGTTCTGACGCCGGCCGCGGTGTGGATGGGCACGTCCGCGGACGGGTACTTCGCGGCGGTCGCCGCCTGGACCATCGCGTTCCTCGCCCTCGCGGTGACCGGACACCGGCCGCGGCTCACCGGCTTCGCCTCCGGTCTCCTCTTCGGCCTCACCTGCTACCTCTCCTACGGCCTCACCCTCTTCGCCGTGATCGCGGGCGCCGTCCTGCTGCTCGGCGGCCCTCGACGAACCCGGCCCCTGCCCTACGCCCTCGCCGGAGTCACTGTCGTCCCGCTCGTGTTCACCCTCGCGGGCTTCAACTGGTGGGAGGCGTACCACCTCCTCGTCGAGCGCTATTACCAAGGGGCCGGCGGCATCCGGCCCTACGGCTACTGGGTGTGGGCCAACCTCGCCTGCACGGTCCTGATCGTGGGCCCGGCGACAGTAGCCGGCCTGCGGCGAACCGGCGCCACGTTCCTTGGGTCTCCGGCACGCCTCAAGGCACGTTCTCCCTTCAACGCTCCAGAGACGGGGGTGCGGACAGACGACCGCCACGGCACTCCCGTACGTGTTGTCTCTCTCCTCCGTCGGCGCGTCGTGCCCCGGGCGGGCTGGTCCGGCACCTCCCCTGACCTCCGCCTCGCCCTGCTGGTCACCGCCGCATTCGCTGCTCTGCTCATCGCCGACCTGTCGGGGATGAGCAAGGCGGAGACCGAGCGCATCTGGCTGCCGTTCGCCCTGTGGCTATTGGCCGCAGGCGCGTTCCTGACCCGCCCCCGGGCCTGGCTCGCGGCGCAGGCCGCGCTCGCTCTGCTTCTGAATCACCTGCTGATGACCGGCTGGTGACGGGAGGTGACGGGAGGTGACAGGTCCCGGCATCCCCATCCCGTAGATCTCTGCCACCCGCTCAAGGAGGCGGTCCGCTGCCGGGCGTCCTGGATCTACTCGGAAGCGTAGGGGTTGGCCTACCCCAACGGCGGAGAGTGCCCGGGCCGCTGGGGGGAGGAGTTCTCCACGCTGGTACGTGAATGGGGTGAGGTCGTCGGCGAGGCCGGTCAACGACGGGCGTGGGACGTGGGGACCTGCCGCTCTGACGGGGTGGCCGAGCCCGCTGCTCCACCCGTTCAGTCGTCGGGCTCCAGGCACACGACGGGAACGCGCTGGACGAGGTTGTTGGCGAAACCGCCCCGGTTCCAGGGCTGCTCCAGGGGCTGGGTGTGTCCCTCGGCGTCGGTGGCCCGCGCCGTCAGGACATGGTCGCCGGGGGTGGCCGCCCACGCGAAGCGCCACCGGCCCCAGGCCCAGCGATGCGTGCCCGCCGGCTCGACCTCGGCCTCGCCCCAGCCGAGTCCGCCGTCGGTGCTGACCTCCACCCGCGTCACCGGCGCCCGCCCCGACCAGGCGCGCCCCTCCAGCGTCAGCGTGCCGGGCCGGACGACCCGTGCCCGGGACATGAAGTCCGGAAAGCCGGGCGGGACCAGCAGGGCGCGCGGCGCGATCCGGGTGACCGGCTCGCCCTCCTCCTCTGGGTGCCGTCTGAGCCGGTAGGCCACGGACTGCTGGAACCCCGTGAACGGCCTGTCGGTGACGGTGATGTCGCGCAGCCACTTCACATGCGCCATGCCGTACCAGCCGGGCACCACCAGACGCAGCGGGAGGCCGTGCTGCGGGGGCAGCGGGGCACCGTTCATCCCGTAGGCGACCAGCACGTCGGACTCCTCGCCGACGGCCACGTCCACGGGGAGGGCGCGCTGGTAGTCCTGTTCGACGCCGCGCTCCACACCGTGGTCGGCGCCGGTGAAGACGACGTCGACGGCACCGTCCTCGACTCCGGCATCGGCAAGCAGCAGCCGCAACGGTACGCCCGTCCACTCCGCGGTGCCGACAGCCTCGACCAGCCACGGCTGACTGACCGGCCGGGGCGTCAGCAGAGCCCGCCCGTTACCCGCGCACTCCAGGGTGACGCGGAGGGTGACGGCGGGGTACGCGCGCAGGTCAGCCGGTTCGAAGCTCATGGGACGGCGGACGCGGCCGCCGATGGTCAGCTCCCAGGACTCGTCGCCGGGGACGTACGGGATGTCGTAGTGCGTGAGGACGTAGTGCAGCCCGGGCGGGGTGACGTCGTAGCGCAGGGCCTCCAGCGGCAGGCCGTGGTTGCGGGTGGCGAGCGCCAGTTCGTCCCGGCCGATGCCCTCGTCCGGTCCGGCCAGCCGGGCGGATGCGCTCACGTCGCAGAGTCGACGGTCCATGTCCACATTGTCCGCGTCCGCTCCAAGCCGTGCACGGCGGTATCCGTACCCACCCTGCCCCGCAACACATAGCGCGGGCCGGGGTGGGGCGACAGCGTGCCGAACGTGCGCTGATTCCACGGCGCCGCCGCGAACGGTGTGACCGCTGCTTCCCGCCTTCCATGTGAGATCCGCACCAAGGTCCCGCACGGCTGCGCCATCCAACGCCGGCCAAGGTCTGCTCCGGCGTGCCCATGGCGGCGTCACCGTCCGTGATTCCGCCCAGCCGGTCACCGCCGGATGACGTCACCGAACCGGTGCCGCCTCGTTGACCGTCGCCCTCACCCGCACCACCGCGGTCACGCGGCTGCGCCGTCTCGGCGCCGTCGCGCCCCGGCTCGGCGGCGCGCTGCTCCTGGGCGTGGGCGCGACGTGGCGTACTACGGCTGGTACGAGATCCGCGTCCAGCACGACCCCACCACCCAGGACCCGGTCATCGACGCCGCGGGCACCGTCCAGCGCGCCATCGCCGAGTTCCTGGACACCCTCGGCACCGCGGCCATCGCCGTCGTCTTCGCGGGGCTGCTGATCACAGTGGCAGCGCTCGCCCGCCGCCGGAGGACCCGCAGGACACGTGGTACGGAAACCGGCGGCCGGCAAGCGCCCGGCCGCGCATCCTGAAGCGGCCCCGGACAGCTGGAAGTCCGCCGGAGGGCCCGCCTTCTCACAGCCTGGGCCCGGACCCGCTGTGCGGGCCCAGCCCCAAGGCGCTGCTCTCGGGCTCCCGGGCGGCTCCGGCACGGCCTCGTCGGCGCGCCCCGCTCTTCCCTCGGAGGGTCGACGAGGCGAGCCGGTGAGCCGGCCCGGGCGAGAGGGCCGAAGCGTCAGACGGCGAGGGTGCTGCCGTCGAACCGGCTCAGGGTGAACACCGCGTCCTCCAGGGTGACTTCCTTCGCCTCGCGCAGCACGCCGATGGCGATCTCCTCACCCAGCCGCACCGCCTCCGTGAAGTCGGTGCCCTGGCAGCCCTGGAACCGGTGGCGGCGGCCGCAGCGGTGGTCCGCGAGGACCGGCCGGGTGACCGGCAGATCGTCGGCTATCTCGTACCGCGCACCGAGGCAGACGTCGAACCGGCCGACCTGCGGCGGGAGTTGGCGAAGGCGCTGCCCGGCTACATGGTGCCTTCCGCGCTGGTCGTCCTCGACACCCTCCCACTGACCCCCAACGGCAAGCTCGACCGGCGTGCCCTGCCCGCCCCCGGCACGAACTCCACCTCTGCCGGCAGGGCTCCCCGGACGCCCTGGGAGGAGAACCTCCGCGGGCTCTTCGCCACCATCCTCGACGTCGACCACGTGGGCATCGACGACAACTTCTTCGACCTCGGCGGCCACTCGCTGCTGGCCGCCCGGTTGACCGCCCGGGTACGCGAGGAACTGGGTGTCCAGATCGGCCTGCGGGCCCTGTTCGAGACGCCCACCGTGGCCCTGCTCGCGGAGCGGATGAGTGCCGATTCCGGCAACGGATCCTCAGACGGGCTCGGCCAGTTGCTGCCGCTGCGCACCGGAGGAACCCGTCCGCCGCTGTTCGCCGTACACCCCGGTGGCGGCCTCGGCTGGTGCTACTCCGGGCTGGCCCGGCACCTGGACCACGACCGGCCGCTGTTCGCACTGCAGGCGCGCGGGCTCGACGGTAACGGCGAACTGCCCACCTCCGTAACCGACATGGCGGCCGACTACCTGCGGCTGATCCGCGAGGTGCAGCCCGCCGGCCCGTACCACCTGCTCGGCTGGTCCTTCGGCGGCACGGTGGCGCACGAGATGGCCCGTCAGCTCCAGGAGGCGGGCGAAGAGGTGGCGCTGCTGGCAATGCTCGACTCGCACCCGACCGGACGCGTCCGGCATGCCGGACAGCCCGGTGCGGCGGAGATCCTCTCCCTGGCACTGGACGGACTGGGCCTCGACGAGCTGGACGCGCTCGCCGCCACCGCCACCGCCACCGCTCCCGCGGACGCCACGGACGTCCTGGGCGACGGACTCCCCGGCGCCCACGCCGTGCTGGAGCTGCTGCGGGAACGCGGCAGCGTACTGGGCGGGCTGGACCCGGTGGCCCTGCGCCGGCTGGTGAAGGTGACCGCCAACAACATCGCGCTGACCCAGGGCGAGCGGCCGGGCCGCTATCGGGGCCCCGTGCTCTTCTTCGAGGCCCTGCCGGGGCGGGGCGCCGACGGCACCCCACTGCCCGACCGGTGGGCCGCGCACGTGGACGGCCCGCTGGAGAACCACCCGCTGGACATCCCGCACAGCCACTTCACCACGCCGGAGGCCCTGGCACAGATCGGCCCGATACTCGCCACCCACCTGCGCTGACCGGGGGAGGCGTCGGAGGTGTTTCGCCGAGCCCGGACCCGCTCGACCCCGGTCGCCGGCCTGGGCTCGGATGGCCCGACCCCGGCTGATCCGGGCCCCGGTCTCGGCCGCGCCACCCCCGCACCCCCGCACCGCCACCTGTCTCCCCGTCCGGCCCGCCGCAGCCGCCTCCGAACGGAGCCGCCCATGACCCTGCCCCTGCCCCTGCCGCTCGCCCCGTCCCCTGTGGCCCTGCCATGACCACCTTCGTCCTCGTCTGGGCGGGCCGACTGGTCACCGCACTCGGGTCCAGCATCTCCGGATTTGCCCTCGGCCTCTGGATCTACCAACAGTCGGGATCCGTCACCCAGTTCGCCACCGGCCTGCTGCTCGCCTTCGCCCCCGGCATACTGGCCGCGCCGGCCGCAGGGGTCCTGGTGGACCGTCACCGGCGCCGTACCGTGCTGCTCTGTGCGGACGCGGCGGCGATGCTGGGCGCCGTGGCCCTGGCTGTCTCCCAGACGACCGGACACCTCGCCGTGTGGCAGGTGTATGCGGTCATCGTCCTGGAGTCCTGCTGCGCCGCATTCCAGTGGCCCGCACTCGCCGCCGCCGTCACCGGCATGGTCCGGCCGGAACAACGCGGCCGGGCCAGTGCGATGACCCAGACAGCCCTGGCCGCCGCCCAGTTGCTCGGCCCCATGCTCGCCGCCGTCCTGCTCGAAGTGGGCGGACTGCGCGCCGTACTGGTGGCCGACGTCGTCTCGTTCGGGCTGGGGGTGCTCACCCTGCTCCTCGCCCGTTTCCCCGAGCTCACCGGCCGGCCGAAGAGCGCCGGGAGCCGCCGGGAACGCCCCGGCTGGCGGGTCGAGTTGACCGAAGGCCGACGGGAGCTCACCAAACAGCCCGCCCTGAAACGCCTGCTGCGCCTGGTCACCGTCCTCAACGCGGCCGAGGCCATCGCCACGGCCCTGCTACTGCCCCTGGTCCTCGCCGCCACCCCCGAGGCGGAGCAGACTGCCGCGGTGGCCATGGTCAGCACCGCCGGGGGACTGGGGCTGGCGATCAGCAGCATCGCCCTGTCCGTGCGGGGCACCCCGCGCCGTCCGCTGCCCTGGGTCACCGTGGCCACCGTCCTCAGCGGGGTCGCGGTCCTACAGGCCGGGTTCTTCCCGCGGCCGGTCCCTCTGGCAGCAGCCGCCTTCGTCTTCTTCCTCGGCCTGCCGGTGGTCAGCAGCTGTGCCCAGGTCCTCTGGCAGTCCGCGGTGGCCGCGCAGGCCCAGGGCCGAGTTTTCGCTCTGCGCCGCATGTTCACCCAGGGCGGCATCATGCTGGGCTATCTGGTGGCCGGACCGCTCGCCTCCCACGTCTTCGGCCCGCTGGTAAATCCCGGCGGACCGCTCGCAGACACCGTGGGCCGCCTCCTCGACACGACCCGCGACCGTGGCAGCGCCCTGCTCCTGTGCTGCACCGGCCTGATCGTGGCCGTGACCGCCCTGATCGGGCGCCACCACATCGTCACCGCCCTGCCCACCGAGTGCCCGTCCCTCGCCGAGTGCCCGTCGCTCGCCGAGTGCCCGTCATCTACCGTGGGTCCGCCACCCGCCGACCGGCAGTGCGCGATGAACACGGCCCCGCCCGGACCGGACCGGCCCCCGGCCCGCCCTTGAAGGACACTCCGGACACCCGCTCGGCCCCCGGCCCGGCCCCAGCCCCACCACCCCTCCAACGAAGCAGAGTCACTGTGCTCTTCCGCCCCACCACCGCATCCGACCTCGACCGCTTCCTCCCCCTGATCGTCGCCGACGAGGCCGGCGGAATCACGGCCGACACCTACACGGCCCGGCTCTCCACCGGCGAGTACCGCCTCGCCCGCACCTGGATCGCGGAAGACGCCCCCGGCGCCGTGCCGTCGGCCTTAGCCGTCTGGTGGGGCGCCCCGGACGCGGACCTGCCCGGCACTCTCGACGGACTGTTCGTCCATGACTCCATCCGGTCGGCCGACGAACGTACGGCCCTGGCATCCGGATTGCTCACCACCGCACACGCGGCTTTCGCCGAAGCCGGTGTGGACACAGCGCCCGACTACCACCTGACCCTCCCCGGTGACTGGCGCGCCCGGCCCGACTCGGTCGAGACCGTGGCCTGGCGTCAGGAAGCCGCCCGGCTCTCCGGGCTCGTGGTGACGCTGGAACGGCTGCGCTACGAATGGACACCGTGCACCCGTCTCCCGGAACCCACCGGACGCCTGGCCTTCGTAGCCGAACCCGACGACGAGGTCTTCGTCGACCTCCTCCGCCGGGTCCTGACACGCACCCTGGACACCCACTCCCGTAAGGGGGCCGCGAGCATCGGAGCCGACGCACAGGCCCGCCGGGACGTGACGTTCTACCGCGACACCATGCTGGGGGACCGGTCCTGGTGGCGAGTGGCCCGTACGCCCGACGGCCGACCCGTCGGCTTTGGCCTCCCCTCGCGCAACCACGCCGTCCCCGTGGTCGGTTACCTGGGTGTGCTGCCCCAACACCGCGGCCGTGGATACGCGGACGACATCCTGGCCGAGATCACCCGGATCCTGGTGACCGAGACCACAGCGGAGAAGGTCCGCGCCGAGACCGACCTCACGAACACTCCGATGGCCGCGGCCTTCGAGCGCGTCGGGTACCGCAACGACTCCCGCCGCCTGGTGTTGTCCGCGCACTGAGCTCCGAGCGGCTAGGGTCCCACGACGAGTGATCGCACAGTCGTCGAAGCGTGCCGCTCCACAGCGGGTCCGCGTCGAGCACGGGGGGAAGTCGTGAGTGCAGAGCCCGATTCCGTCACACCCATATCCGCACCGAACGCGCAGGAACTCCACAGTCGGTGACGGCCCGGAGGAGGCGGTGGAGCGCAAGGCGGGGATGCACCACGATCAGCATCAAGCCGCGGGGCGCTACTACATACCGACGTACGCGAAGGTGGAGAAGGACGGCACCGCGGTGCCCCGGTACGAGGTGGGCAACGGCCAGGACTCAAGCGTCAAGGACTTCCTTCGCACGTACGACATCACCGCCCGGCCGAAGCGCACCAGCCCGTCCGAGGTGACGTACTCCGACCGCTCCGGCGACGTACGGCGAACGTTCACGATCACCTACTACCCGTCGCCCGACCCTGGTGGGTACGACCACGCGCGGATCACCGTCAGAGCCAGGTGAACCGACGCGGGCGCATCACTCTCGCTGCTGCGCACAACGCACCACACCGGTTCGAATTCCTCCTACCCGGACGTGAATCGGAAGCTTCCCGCGGCACCGTGCAGCAGGCCGCAGGCCGGATCGCGGGCCTCCTCAGCCTGGCGCGACGTTACTCGACCTCGGTTCGGGGTGCGGCGGTTCAGCCCGAGCGCTCGCCGAGCGCTTCGGCTGCCGGGTGGTGGCCCTCAACCTCAGCGAGGAGCACAACCGGCGCCACCGCGCGGCCAACGCCCGCCGCGGACTGGACGGTCTGATCGAAGTCGTCACCGGCTCCCTCAACCACCTGCCCTACGAGGCGGAGCGCTTCGGGTTCGTCTCACGCGCGAGATGCCGACGGAGCCACTGACCATCTGCTGGATCCCCTGGTCCACCTCGGGCGCGCGCCCCGCGCCCACGACGAACGAGTGCTGTCTCACTGGCACCGCGTCGCCGTGCCTGATCTGGCGGACGCCCAGACTTGCACCTCAGGCACCGTCGTTCAATCAGCGATATCCACGCCGTACCCGCGTGCGAGGGTGTCGAGGCCGTGGTTGTAGCCCTGGCCGACGGTGCGCAGGCGCCAGAGTGGACCTCTGCGGTAGATCTCCGCGAGGAGCATGGTGCGTTCGGTTGTGGCGGCGTCCAGGGTGGACCGGGCGATGGGTGCTCCGCTGCTGCTGGGGGCTGCACCGATTTGGATCGCGCCGACGGCCCCGAAGGTGGCGGCGCCGTCGATGGCCGCGGCGATGACTATTTTGCGGGTCGCGGGCGGCAGGGACGCGAGGTCGGCGGCGATGGTCTGTTCGGCGGGGCCGCCGGTGAGGAGCCGCACGGTGCCGACGGGGCTTTCCGGGGCGCCGTAGAAGATGAACTCCTCGTCCGAAGTGACCTGTTCATCCTCGTCGAGGAGAAAGGCGACGACATCGATCTCGCAGCCGGTCTGCGGAGCCCAGCTGGCCGTGACGTACCACTCGGGCGCGGGTGTGCCGTGGGGCATGGGCAGGTCGATGACGCCGCCCCTCGGCATCACCTGTGGTGCTTGTGCCCGGACGGGCGTCGTGCCCTGATCGGCGGCTGTCGGTGCGGTGAGCCAATGCTCGTCGTGCACGGGGAGTTCAAGGGCGGTGATGCGGTTCATGCGGCGGTCCTTCTCGCCACCGGTGAGAAGAACGACGTCGGTGACACTGGCCGACAGGTTGATGGCCGCGGATCCACCCAGCCGGACGACGTGGGTACGGGCCGCGGCGGCATCGGCATGGATACCGCCGAGCACCAGTACCCGGTGGCCCGTCAGCGGCTTGTTCAACGTGCTGGCCGAGTCGCGGGCTTGGCGCGGAGCGGGGACAGATACGTCGGAGGAGGGCGGCGGCAGGACCGGCACTTCCGGCACAGGTGCAGTGGTGGATTCGGGCTCGGTGGCCCGGACTCGTGCCGTCGCCGGCGCCGCCACCGGGGCGATCACGGCGGAACTGGCCGACGCCTCATGCGCTGTCCCGGGTTGTACGTCGGCCAGCAGCCGCAGGAAGGTGTGCTCCTCGATGACCGGCACGCCTTCGGCGGCTGCGCGTCGGGCCTTTGCCGAAGCGGACGTCGGCTCGTTGGTGACCAGCACGCTGGTGTGCCGACTCACGGAGGTCATCATGTTCAGCCCGGCGGCAACCGCCCGCCCGACCAGCTCCGCCCGGGCGTGGGCGGTCTCACCGGTTATCGCGATCTTCATCCCCTGCTGGAGCGGCCCGCCGGGAGTCAGCCGCCCCGGATTGCGGTAGGCGCACGGACTCTTGGGCGGCTGAGGCGTGAAGTGGGACTCTGCCCGGGGCGGGCAGGCCACAAGCGGCAACGGCAGATCGAGCCGCGCCGCCTCGCGCAGGGACGCCCGCAGGATCCCGGCCAGCACCCGGGTGTCGTCCAGCGCATCGTGCGCGTTCTGCTGGGGAACACCGTAGTGAGCCGCGAGGGTGCCCAGTTTCATGTCATCCGTAGGTGGATCCACCTGGCGGTTGAGGGCCAGGGTGCACAGCCGCTGCGACACTGGGAGCCACATCCGCGCGCGGGCGAACTCGTGCGCCAGAAAGTCGTAGTCGAACTGGGCGTTGTGGGCGACCAGGACCCGGTCCTGGAGCATCGCCCCGATCCGACCGGCGACCTGGTCGAAGGTCGGCGCACCCTGCAGCCGCTCGGCGGTCAGCCCGTGCACCTCCACCGGCCCGGGGTCGCAACCCGGATTGAGCAGCGTCGAGAACTCCCCGGTCTGCTCGCCGTCCGGACCGATCGTCACCACCGCGACCGACAGGACTCGGTCTCGCCGGGCCATGAGCCCCGAGGTTTCCACGTCGACCAAGGCCCAGTCGTGCGCGTAGTCGCCCCTAGCGGGCACGGTGAATGAGGCGGAGGCGAGACTCATGGCGCCAAGGATGATCGGCTATTCACCACTCCTTCAACCCGTATGCCGTTTTGCCCCTGTTTGGAGAATCATCACGAGGTCGTCGTGTCCTCGCCCAGCAGGTCGGCGGCGGGTACGCAGCAGTCGTCCAGGACGATGTCGCCTTCGATACCCAGGCGGCGTTCGCCGCCCGCGTCGGCCGCACCGGCGAAGCGATCGCCGAGTTCACTGCCTCGCGGCTGAGCGCGGTCGGCTGCTCGGCCACGACACCCACACGTCGAGCAGAGCCGGCTGCAAGGCGCCCACGCCCTGACGGCCGCCCAGCGCGAGGCGGAGACGGCCGCGTAACTGTCCCGGATCC
Source organism: Streptomyces capitiformicae (assembly GCF_002214185.1). Classification (NCBI taxonomy): domain Bacteria; kingdom Bacillati; phylum Actinomycetota; class Actinomycetes; order Kitasatosporales; family Streptomycetaceae; genus Streptomyces; species Streptomyces capitiformicae. The sequence goes on from NZ_CP022161.1 coordinate 8,972,953, forward strand.
TCGACGACGCCGGGGCCGTCCTCGAACCCACGCGCCGTCACCTCGCCCTCGCACGCACCCCGCTGACCCCGGTGCCAGGTGGTGTATGCGTCAACTGACGGGAGGACGAGCGGGATGACGGGGCAGACCCGTTTGCCGCCCTCCCCGGCCGGGGGGACGATGAGAGTGCGCTGCGGCCCACGGCCGGGCCCGGACCTTCTTGGTCGCGCTGGGCGGCCCGCACGCTTCACCGCCCGGCCCGTGATCCCGCATCCGCGTTCCTGCGACACCCACTGGGAGCCAGGATGGCGAGAGTTCCGCGCGGCGTGGTCGATGCGCGTTGCAGGCAGGCTGTCGTGCACGATCACGACGGTGCACTGATGGCACTGGACCTGGAGAACGGCGCACTGCTGTGGCGCCACGGGCCCAGCCTGCGACCGTGCGCGCTGCTCGCCGGTTCGATCGTGGCCCTGCGGATCAGCCCGGCGCCGACGCTCGTGGTCGTGGTGCTCGACGCCGCGACCGGCGAGGACCGCTGGACTTCGGAGCCGGCGGGCGAGGACCTGTCGTCCCGACTCGAAGGAGTCGCAGACCCACGTGAACAGAGGTGTCTCACGATCTACGCCGGTACCTTCGTAGCCGACCTTTCGACGAACGCGTGAGGCAATGACGAATGCGTGCCATGACCGAATCACCGCGGAGGCTACGTGTCTCCGTCCTCGACGACTACCAGGACGTCGTCCGTACGCTGGACTGCTTCGGCGAGCTGGAGGGCCACGACGTCACGATCTGGAACGACTTCGTGTCCGACGTGGACGTGCTGGCCGAGCGCCTGGCCGACGCCGACGTTCTGGTGCTGCTGCGCGAGCGCACCAAGGTTGACGAAGCACTGCTCAGTCGTCTGCCGAATCTCAAGCTGATCAGTCAGAGCGGCCAGATACCGCACATCGACCTCGATGCGTGCACCCGGCATGGTGTGATCGTCTCCTCGGCCCTGACCGCACGCCCGTCCTATCCCACAGTGGAGCTCACCTGGGGCCTGATCCTCGCCGCCATGCGCGACATCCCGTTCGAGAGCGCCGCGCTGAGGGAGGGCCGCTGGCAGAGCACCGTGGGGCTGGGGCTGCGCGGTCGGACGCTGGGTATCCACGGCTTCGGCCGGATCGGCTCCATGGTGGCTCAGGTCGGTGTGGCGTTCGGTATGGAGCTGTTGGTCTGGGGCCGGCAGGGCTCGCTGGACCGGGCGAGGGAAGCGGGCTTCCGGGTTGCCGAGAGCAGGCAGGCCCTGTTCGAGCAGTCGGATGTACTGAGTCTGCATCTGCGTCTGAACGAGGCGACGACCGGTCTGATCGGCCCCGACGACCTCGCCCTGATGAAGCCGACGGCCCTGCTGGTGAACACGAGTCGGGCGGAGCTGATCCGGCCCGGGGCGCTCGTCGAGGCGTTGCGGGCCGGCCGGCCCGGCAAGGCGGCGGTCGACGTGTTCGAACACGAGCCGCTGACCGACGCGGACGACCCCCTGCTGCGGTTGCCGAACGCCCTGTGCACCCCGCACATAGGCTTCGTCGAGCGCGACAACTACGAGTTCTTCTACGGCAACGCCTTCGACCAGATCATGGCCTTCGCCCAGGGTGAGCCGATCAATGTCCACAACCCGGATGTGCTGAGCTAGACCCTGTCGTCAAAGTCCGTCGTCCGCCCGGAGGACCGCCCGACTGTCTGCCGCTGGTCCCGCGGTCCTCTAGGGGGTCCCCCGAATCCGTACGTCGGCATTGATCGCCCCCTTCTCGAGTGAAGTATCGGGGAGTCGGTCGTGCGGCCGTCGCCGTCGGGTGAACATCGGATGTCGCATCGCTCATGGCAGCCCCACAGCTATCTGCCACAACTGTGCGCCCTCACGATGTCAAACGCTCTAAAGCGGCGGTACGAACTGAAAGCGGAAGACCCATGCACGGAACTGGACATCTTCAGCGGAGGGCCATCCTCACCGGAGGGCTGGTAGGCACCGCGGCCCTGATCACCGGCTGTTCGTCGAAGACGGAGAGCGCGAAGCGCGCGAGCACCGAGACGACGGCGGCCGCGGCGAAGGCTTCCTCAGCCGCCGCGAGCGGGCAGCCGGACTCCCCCTGGGCGGCGTTCGCGAGACTGATGGACGGCAACAAGCGCTGGGTCGACGGGACGCTTCAGCATCCCGACCGGGACCCCGGCCGCCGCGAGTTCGTCGCCGAGGAGCAGGACCCCTTCGGTGTGATCCTCTCCTGCATCGACTCCCGGGTGCCGCCGGAGCTCCTCTTCGACACCGGCCTCGGCGACGTCTTCGTGATGCGCACCGGCGGGCAGGTGGTCGACTCGGTGGTCACCGGGTCGGTCGAGTACGGGCCCATGACGTCGGGAACCCCGCTGATCGTCGTCCTCGGGCACCAGCGCTGCGGTGCCATCAAGGCGGCGTACAAGGCACTGAAGGAGGGCAAGGAACTGCCCGGCAATCTGCAGGCCATCGCCGAGGCCCTGAAGCCGGCCTACGACGAGACGGCGAAGGGCAAGCATTCCGACCCGGTCGACGCCATGATCCGCATCCACACCAAGCAGACCTCCGCCGCCCTGCGGTCCAACGCCGACCTTGCCCCGATGGTCAAGAAGGGTGCCCTGGCCGTGGTCAGCGCCTACTACTCGCTCGACACCGGCCGAGTGGAAGTCCTCACCGGCGCGCCGTCCGCCTGACGACGGCCGTTACCGCCGCGGCCTGTTCGACGACGGTGCTCGCCGCGCTTCAAGGGCGCCGGGGTCAGCGGCCTGATCCCGGTGCCCTTGCTGTGGCCCAAGAAGGTCAGGCGCCGCCCATGGCGTGCAGGCCCGCCATGAGGGCCAGGCGGCTGGCGCGGACGTGGTCGCGCATGACACCTTCCGCGCTGTCACCGTCCTTGGCCATGATCAGTTCGAGGACGTTGTGGTGTTCGCGGTCGGACTGGAGGGGGACGGCCGGGCTGGCTGAGGGAGGTGGTCATGAGGCGGGAGTAGGCGAGTTGGTTCATGAGGATGCGGTGGTGCGCCTCGAGTTTGGCGTTGTCGGCGCCGGGTGATCAGCAGTTCGTGGAACTCCTTGACGATCCGAACTGCCCATCTTCATCGGCGAGTTCGGCGGCCCCGCCGACCAGTGGGGCGACCCCGACGAGGACACGATGATGGCCACCGCCGAACAGCTCGACCTGGGCTACCTGGCCTGGTCCTGGAGCGGCAACACCGACCCGATCCTCGACCTGTCGATCGGCTTCGACCCCAACCAGCTCAGCTCCTGGGGTCGCCGCGTCCACCACCAACTCCGTCACGGTGACCGGCCTCACCGCCGGCACCGCGTACACCTTCGCGGTCTACGCCCGTGACGCGGCCGGCAACCGCTCGCCCCGCTCGGCCCCGGTGAACATCACCACCGAGGACACACCCGGCGGAACCTGCTCCGTCGTCCACCGCGCCACCAACGAGTGGCCCGGCGGCTTCCAGGGCGAGATCGTCATCCGCAACACCGGCACCACCGCCGTCAACGGCTGGACGCTCGCCTTCGCCTTCGCCGACGGTCAGACCATCACCAACATGTGGGGCGGAACACCGACCCAGACGGGCGCCGACGTGCGCGTGGCCGCCGCCTCCTACACGGCCGGCATCCCCGCCGGCGGCTCGGTGACCGTCGGCTTCATCGGGAGCAAAGGTGCCACGAACACCGCCCCGACCGCCTTCACCCTCAACGGCGGTACCTGCGCCGCCGCCTGACAGTCCGTCCCGGTCGGCGGCCTGCGGCGCGCACGGTGGCGCGGGCGGGCGCGTGGAGGCGAACTCGCCATGCTTTCGGGCGTTCCCGCTGGACCGGCCGAGTGCCGGTGGCTTTGATGGTGGCGGCACGGCCGTCGTGCCGCCACACGTCAACGACGCCGCGTGCGCACCGGAGATGAGCTGCCATGGTGACCGACCGGTACGGCAACCGCCTGTACGAGTGCACCGCCGAAGCGGCGGGGCATCTGGACCGGGCTGTGGAGGGGCTGCTGTTCTTCCGCCCGGACTTCCCCGACGCGGTCCAGGACGCCGTCGCGGCGTGCCCGGCCTCGCCCCTGGCCCAGTCGTTCGCGGCCTACCTGGGCGTGCTCGGCACCGAGTCGCGCGACGCCGTCGAGGCCCGGCTCCGGTTCGCCGAGTTCAGCGCCGGGCTGGACCACTCGGCGCTGCCGCGCCGCGAGCGGATGCACATGGCGGCGGCGCGGGCCTGGCTCGGGGGAGACATGGGGCGGGCCGCGCAGGTTCTGGAGGACCTCGTAGTGGAGAGCCCTCGTGATCCGCTGGCCCTGGCGGTGGGCCATCAGCTCGACTTCTTCACCGGTGACGCGACCCGGCTGCGGGACAGGATCGGCGGGGCACTGCCCGCCTGGGAGACGGACGATCCCCATCGTGGCCCGCTGATGGGCATGTACGCCTTCGGCCTGGAGGAGTCGGGCCACTACGACCGCGCCCGGGAAGTGGCCCTCGCCGCCGTCGAGCGAAACCCCCGCGACGTCTGGGCCATCCACGCCGTGGTGCACGTCCACGAGATGCAGGGGCGGTTCGCCGAGGGCATCGACTATCTCGACGCCCGCCTCGACGACTGGGCGAGCGGCACCCTCCTGACCGTCCACAACTGGTGGCACTACGCCCTCTACGCGCTGGAGGCGGGCGACACCGACACGGCCACCCGGATCTACGACGCCGTACTGCACCACAAGGACTCGACCGGGTTCGTCATGGAACTCCTCGACGCCGCGGCCCTGTTGTGGCGGTTCCTCCTCGCCGACCTCGACCAGGACACCCGCTGGCAGACCCTGGCCGACGCGTGGGCCGAGCGCGCGGACCCGCCGTACTACGCCTTCAACGACGTACACGCCGTCATGGCCTTCGCCGGGGCGGGACGGCTGAAGGCGGCCGACGAGTTCATCGCCGAGCGGCGGCGCCGGCTCACCCTGGACGGCACCCGCCCCACCAGCAACCACGTGATGACCGCCGAGATCGGCCTGCCCGTCTGCGAGGCACTGGTCGCCCACGTCCGCGGGGAGTACCCGGCGGTGATCGACCTGCTCTGGCCGATCCGCCGCCGCGTGCACACCTTCGGTGGCAGCCACGCCCAGCGGGACGCGATCCAGCGGACCCTCCTGGAAGCGACCCTGCGCGCGAACCGACACGACCTGGCCCGCCGGCTGCTGGGTGAACGCACGGGCCTGAGCCCCCACAGCCCCTACAACTGGCTCGGCCAGGCCCGACTCGCCGACTCCCTGGGCGAGGCGGCCCGAGCGGCCGTAGCCCGCGACACGGCAGCCGAACTGGCCGCTCCCGCCGCCCGCATGCTGAGCCGGAAACTGCACCGGCCGTACCTGACGACGCCGGGTGCGGCCGACCACTAGGGCCTGTCGTCACCTTCCCGTCTGCCCCGCGACGCCATGCACGCTCCCCCACGCTCGACTCCGCTCGAGCGGGAGGGGGCCCCACCGCCGCACCGGGCACACACCCGAGTACATCCAGTACGAGGGTGTATGCCCGGCACGCCGAGAGCACGCGCCTACGCGGACATCAGCCGCTGCCGCGGCGGGCGCGGGGCCGCCCTCCGGGCGACGACGGGAAGGTGACGACAGGCCCTAGCCGCTGCGTCATGCCGACCCGGCCCCTGGGCCCGAGCGGGCCGGTGCCGCCGTATCCGGTCAGGGGCCGGTGGCCACCCAGTCGAGCCCGTCGTCCGAGGGCACCAGCCCACCGGGGCGCAACGGTGTCTCCTCCTCCAACGGCCCGCCGAACACGCCCCGTTCCTGCAGCACCGAGCCCTCCCGGAACGTCTGACGGAAGGTGGGCGCCTCGTAGAGCGGGTTGCGCAGTCCGTCGGAGTCCGGGAGCCGGCCCACCACCTCGTCGAGATCCGTGGCGGCGGCGGTCAGCCGCGTGCCCACCTGCGTGGGACCGGCGAGGGCCGCGTCCCGCGAGGCCAGCCCGCCCACCAGCTCCACGAAGGCCTCCAGCTCCGTCGTCCGGACGTTGGTGACCTTGCGCGCCTTCCAGAAGTACGACCGCTCGTCCTGGTGCATGTCGTAGAAGGACATCAGGAACTCGTAGAACAGGCCGTACTCGTGCCGGTAGCGGGCCTCGAACTCCTCGAAGCAGCGGGCCTCGTCCACCGTCCCGGCCAGAGAGGTGTTGATGGACCGGGCCGCGAGCAGCGCGCCGTAACAGGCCAGATGGACCCCGGAGGACAGCACCGGGTCGACGAAGCAGGCCGCGTCACCGGCCAGGACCATGCCGGGCCGCCACAGCTGTGACTTCCAGTACGACCAGTCCTTGCGGATCCGGACCTGGTCGTAGGGCGCCTCGGTGGCCTGGGGCGCCCCGTCGACGAGGTCCCGTATCTCGGGGCACGCGTCGATGAGCCGTCGCCAGGCCGCCGCCGGATCCCCCTGGACCGCGGCCGTGTTCTCCCGGCTCACCACCGCCCCGACGCTCGTGAGGTCGTCCCGGAGCGGGATGTACCAGATCCATCCCTCGTCGAAGGCCGCGCAGAAGATGTTGCCGTCGTTCGGCTTCGGCAGCCGCCCGCCCCCGGCGACGTACCCGAAGACCGCGATGTTCCGGAAGAACTCGGAGTACGTCCGCTTCCCGCCCACGTGCGTATGGATCCGGCTGGTGTTGCCGGAGGCGTCCACGACATACCGGGCCCGGGCCTCGCGCGGCGCGCCGTCCGGGTCGGTCCAGCGCACGCCCCTGACCCGTTCCTCGTCGGCGATCACGTCCGAGACACGGCAGCCCTCCCGTACGACCACGCCGATCCGGCGCGCGTTGTCGAGGAGGATCGCGTCGAACCGGGCCCGCTCCACCTGGTACGCGAACGAGGTGGGGTCGGACAGCCGGGGCGACAGCGCGAAGGAGAACTGCCACGGCTCCCGGTTCCGCCCCCAGCGGAAGGTGCCGCCCCGCTTGAGTTTGAAGCCCGCCCGGGCCACCTCCTCCTCGACGCCCAGGATGCGGCACACCCCGTGCACGGTGGACGGCAGCAGCGACTCGCCGATCTGGTACCGGGGGAACGTCTGCTGGTCAAGCAGCAGTACGCGGTGGCCCCGCAGGGCGACGGCCGAGGCGACGGTCGACCCGGCTGGGCCGCCGCCCACGACGATCGCGTCGAACTCCTCTACGGCTGTGGCAGTCACTGGTCTCCTTGTGCGCTGAGAGGTGAGGGGGAGTCCTGGTGGCCGAGGGAGGCGAGCCAGGTACGGATCGCGGTCACGGTGGCCGGGGCGTGTTCACCCTGGAGCGAGAAATGGTCGCCCGGGACATCGACGGCGTCGTGGGGGAGCGGCCAGGACGTCCGCCACGCGTCGCCGTCCGCGCCCGCCGCCATCTCCGGCGTCGGCCGCGTGGCCCGGACCAGCAGGGTCGGCGTGGCGACGGGTTCCGGATCCCAGTCGAGGAACATGCGCGTGTACGCGCCCATCGCCGCGACGGCGTGGTCGTTGTCACCGGTCGACGGGCCCTCGGCCAAGTGCGGGATCAGGGTGGCCGGCAGGGCCAGCAGCCAGTCCGTGCCGAAGTTGCCCTGATGGACGAGATAGGTGTCGAGCAGCACTTGGCCGACGGGAGCGGAGCCCAGGGCCTCCAACCGCCGGGTCAGGACGTGCGCGACGGCGCCGCCCGTGGACGAGCCGACGACCACGAAGGGCCGGTCGCCCACATGCCGCAGCACCGTCTCGGCGTGCGTGCGGGCCAGTGTCTCCCGGTCCACCGCTACGGCCGTTCCCTCACCGATACCGGGATGCCGCAACTCCAGGACCTCCCGGTCGCCCCGGAAACAGTCGTGGAAACGAGCGGCCGTTCCACCGGGGAACGCGGGATGGAAGCCGTTGACGATGACCACTACCGGAGCGTCGCCGGCCCCCTCGGCCCGCCGCAGCGGCGGCAGCGCGTGCCGCCTACTGTCGGCCGCGCCGAAGGTCGGCACGGCCCAGGAGGCGGAGACCAGCATGTGCATCGCGGCGACCACATGACCGGCCTCGCAGAGCCGCCGGTAGAGCGAGGACAGGGTCCGCGGTGTTGACTCGTCGATCGATCCGAGGGACTCGGGGGCGTGCTCCGCCGTGGAGTCCTCGGCTGTCGTCGACTGCGGCAGGTCGAGCAGACCGAGTACGTGCCGGGCCAGACCGTCCGCCGTGTTGTGCTCGAAGATCACGGCGGCGGAGAGCCTGAGCCGTAGCGCGAGGCTCAGCCGGTTGCGGATCTGGACCGCCATCAGGGAGTCGAAGCCCAACTCGTCGAAGGTTTTGCCGACCGGCAGCGCGTCGGCACTCGGATACCCGAGCACCGCGGCCACGTCCTCGCGCATCAGCTCCGCGAGCGCGCCTTCGCGTCGCGCGGCGGGCAGCTCCGCCAGCACCTGCCGCCACGCTCCCGGCTCCAGGAGCTCTGGCTCACCGGGCTGCTGGCCCGGACCGCTGCCGACGGCGGTCTGTCCGGCCTCGGCGACCGGGCGGCGGCGTCGGACCGGCCCACGCATCAGCGGTGGCAGGGGCCGGGGGCTCTGTGCGGCCCGCAGGGCGGCACGGTCCACCAGGATCGGTGCCGCCACCGGCACACCCTCGCGCATCGCCGCGTCGAAGAGTGCCATGCCCTGCTCCGTGGAGAGGGCCCGCAGCAGGTCACCGCCGGTCTCGGGGCTCCGCGGCTGCTCACGGAGGTGGGGGGCCGCCATGCCCCCGCCGTGTTCCCAGGGGCCCCATGCCAGGGAGATCGCGGGCAGGCCCTGTGCGGTGCGGTGGTGGGCGAGGGCGTCCAGGAACGAGTTCGCCGCCGCGTAGTTGGCTTGGCCCGCCCGGCCCAGCAGACCCGACGCCGAGGAGAAGAGGACGAACGCCGACAGCTCCAGATCCCTGGTCAGCTCATGCAGATGCCAGGCCGTGTCCACCTTCGGCCGCAGCACCGCCGCCATCCGCTCGGGGGTCAGCGCCGCCAGTACGCCGTCGTCGAGCACCCCGGCCGCGTGCACCACGGCGCCCGGCTCGGGCCGACAGCCCTTGACCACCTCGGCCAGCGCCGCCCGGTCCGCCGTGTCGCACGCGACGATCCCGACTTCGGCGCCCAACTCCTCCAGCGTGATGCGGAGTTCCTCGGCGCCGGGCGCCTCTGGTCCACGGCGTGAGGTGAGCAGCAGATGGCGTACCCCGTACGAGGTGACGAGGTGCCGGGCCAGTTCCGCGCCCAACGCGCCGGTACCGCCGGTGATCAGCACGGTGCGGAGCGGGTCGAAGGTGCCGGAGGCGGGGCGGCGGCCATCGGTCGCCGCCAGCCGAGGCGCAGCCAACTGGCCTGTGGCTACACGGAGTTGGGGATCACCGGTGGTCAGGGCCACCGGGAGCAGCCGCAGGGACTCGGGCTGTCCGTCCACGTCGACCAGCACGACGCGTCCGGGCAGCTCCGCCTGGGCCGCTCGCACCAGCCCCCACACCGCGGCACCGGCCAGGTCCGGCTCCGGCGCGGTGGCGTCCCGCGTCACCACGACCAGGCGGGAACCCGGCGTCCGTGGATCGTCCTGCCAGTCCTGGAGGGTTCGCAGTACCCGGTCGGTCAGCAGGCGTACGGCGGCGGGCGGATCGTCATGCGTGGCCGGCCCGACGGCGGTGACGACGACGGTGTCCGGATCGCGGGTGACCGTCTCGGTGAGCGCGGACAGCGACTCGCGGAGGTTCAGCTCGTCCGGGCCAACCAGCTCCCAGCGCCGCCCGCTCTCCGCGTGGTGCTCGTGCCCGAGCGACGGCTCGACGGCCTCCCAGTCGAGGCGCAACAGGCCCCGTCGCACCACATCGTGCGCGGACTCGGCTGCTTCGGCGGGGAGTTCACGGGTGGTCAGCGAGTCCACCCGGGCCACCGGGCGGCCCGCCGGGTCGGCGAGTGTCAGCGCGACCCTGTCCGGTCCGGCCGGGGCCACCCGTACCCGTACCTCCGACGCGCCTGACGCGTACAGGCGCATGCCGTTCCAGGAGAACGGCACCCGGATCGAGTCGGCCTCGGGCCCCGCCGCCCCGGCGCCCATCAGCAGCGGGGCGTGTGCCGCCGCGTCCAGCAGCGCCGGATGGATCCCGAACCGGGCGGCGCCCGCCGCCTCGGGCAGCCGTACCTCCGCGAACAGTTCGTCGCCGCGCCGCCATGCTGCCCGTACGCCCCGGAAGGCCGGGCCGTAGGCGAGACCGTCCTCCGCGAGGGTGTCGTAGGCGTCGGTGAGGTCGACTTCGGTCGCGCCCTGGGGCGGCCACACCGTGAGGCCCGTATCCGGCTCAGGTGTCGAGGCCCGTGCCGCCCCGTCGACCAGCTGCCCCGTCGCGTGCCGGGTCCACGTGGGTTCCGTGTCGTCGTCGACGGGCGTCTCGGGCCGGGAGTGGATGTCGACCGGTCGTCGGCCGGAGCCGTCCGCCGGGCCCACCACGACCCGGAGATGCACGCCTGTGGCGGCGGGCAGGGCGAGCGGCGCGAGGATCACGAGTTCGTCGAGCGTGCCGCAGCCGGTCTCGTCGCCCGCACGGACGGCCAGTTCCACGAACACCGTCGCGGGGACGAGGACCGACCCGCCGATCACATGGTCGGTGAGCCATGGATGGGTCGTGGGGGAGAGACGGCCCGAGAACACGGTCCGGTCGGTGTCCGGCACCGTGAAGGCCGGCCCGAGCAGCGGATGACTGTGCGGGTCCGCCGTGGGGCCGCCCAGGTGGCGCTGCCCGTCGAGCCAGTACCGCTGCCGTTGGAAGGCGTACGTCGGCAGGTCCACGCGTCGCGTACCGGTGTCCGCGCACACCACGGGCCAGTCGACGCGCACCCCGCGCACATGGAGCCGCGCCACGGCGGACAGCAGGGTCTCCGACTCGCGCTCGCCCTCACGGGAGGCGGCGGCGAAGAGAGGGCCGGGCCCGTCGTCCGGGTCGCCGGTCACACACTCCTCGGCCGCGCCGATGAGCGCCGGACGGGGGCCGATCTCCAGGAACGCCGACACCCCACTACCGCCCAGCCACCGCACGGCGTCGGCGAACCGCACCGGCACCCGGACGTGCCGCACCCAGTACTCCGGGGAGCACAACTCCTCGGCATCGGCGGGACGGCCTGTGACCGTGGAGATCACCGGGATGCGGGGCGGCCGGAAGGTGAGCCCCTCGGCGACCCGGCGGAAGTCGTCGAGCATCGGCTCCATCAGCGGTGAGTGGAAGGCGTGGCCGACTGCCAGCCGTACCGTCCTCCGGCCACGCGCCTCGAAGCCGGCGGCGACGGCGAGTACCGCGTCCCGTACGCCGGAGATCACCACCGAGCGCGGCCCGTTGACCGAGGCGATCGCCACCTGGGGCCCCGCTTCCGTGACCGCCGCGCGAACCTCCTCCTCCATCGCGTGCAGCGCCACCATCGCGCCGCCCTCGGGCAGGGCGTGCATCAGCCGGCCACGGGCCGCGACGAGCGTCGCCGCGTCGGCGAGGCCCAGAACGCCGGCGACGTGGGCCGCCGTGAGTTCGCCCACGGAGTGCCCGGCCAGGAAGTCGGCGCGTACTCCCCAGGACTCCAGCAGCCGGAACAGCGCCACCTCGAAGGCGAACAGTCCCGCCTGGGTGAAGTCCGTACGGTCGAGCAGGGCGGCCTCCGGCGAACCCGGCTCGGCGGAGAGCGCCACGTCCAGCGGGCGTTCGAGCCGGCCGTCCAGTGCCCGGCAGACGTCGTCGTACGCCGTGGCGAAGGCGGGGAAGGCCGCCCGCAACCCGGCTCCCATACGGGCGCGTTGGGCTCCCTGGCCGGTGAAGAGGAAGGCCGTACGGAGCCCCGGATCCGCGACCGCCCGCTCGATGCCGACGCTGCCGGTGCCCCCGGCGAGCGCCTCCAGTGACGCGAGCATCCGCGCCCGGTCGCCGGTCGGCACCATCGCCCGGTGGGTCAGCGCCGACCGCGACACGGCCAGGGAGGAACCGACGTCGGCCGACGACAGTTCGGGCCGCGCCACAAGATGCTCCGCCAGCCGCCTGGCCTGAGCACGCAAGGCATCTTCATCGGCGCCGGAGAGCAGCCAGGGCATCGACAGGGCCGTGGCTTGCGGCGCGGTGCCGGAAGGCGGTGGTGGCGCGGTGCGGGAAGGCGGTGGTGGCGCGGTGCGGGAAGGCGGTGGTGGCGCGGTGCGGGAAGGCGGTGGTGGCGCGGTGCCGGAAGGCGGTGGTGGCGCGGTGCGGGAAGGCGGTGGTGGCGCGGTGCGGGAAGGCGGTGGTGGCGCGGTGCCGGAAGGCGGCTGCGGCGCCTCCTCCAGGATCACGTGCGCGTTGGTCCCGCCGATGCCGAAGGCCGACACCCCGGCCCGGCGCGGACGGGCGGCCGTCGAGGGCCATGGCCGGGCGGCGGTGAGCAGTTCCACCCGGCCGGAGGCCCAGTCGACGTGGGGTGAGGGGGTCTCGGAGTGCAGGGTCCGGGGCAGTTCCCCGTGCCGCATGGCCTGCACCATCTTGATGACCCCGGCGACCCCGGCGGCCGCCTGGGTGTGCCCGAGGTTGGACTTGACCGACCCCAGCCACAGCGGGGGTCGCTCGGGGGTCCGCCCCTGCCCGTACGTGGCGAGCAGGGCAGCCGCCTCGATGGGGTCGCCCAGCGTGGTGCCCGTGCCGTGCGCCTCCACCGCGTCCACCTCGTCGGGGTGGAGTCCGGCCTCGGTCAACGCCCAGGTGATCAGGCGCTGTTGGGCCTGGCCGTTGGGGGCCGTGAGCCCGTTGGACGCGCCGTCGGAGTTGACGGCGGAGCCACGCAGCACGGCCAGCACCGGGTGACCGCCTCGCCGGGCGTCGGAGAGCCGCTCCAGCAGCACCAGTCCGGCGCCCTCCGCCCAGGCGGTGCCGTCCGCCGAGGCCGCGAACGACTTGCAGCGGCCGTCGGGCGACAGCCCCCGCAGCCGGCTGAACGCGGTGAACGGCTTGGGCGTCGCCATCACGGTGACCCCGCCCGCCAGGGCCAGCGCGCACTCGCCGGAGCGCAGCGCCCGCGCGGCCCAGTGCAGCGCCACCAGCGAGGACGAGCAGGCCGTGTCGAGCGTGATCGAGGGCCCGCGCAGCCCGTACACGTAGGAGATCCGGCCGGAGGCCAGACTGCCCGCCGAGCCCAGCCCGAGATGCGCCTCCAGGTCGCTGCGGTCGAGGCGGGCGGAGTAGTCGCCGTGCATCACCCCGACGAACACCCCGGTGTCGCTCTCCCGCAATGCGGCCGGGTCGATGCCCGCCCGCTCCCAGACCTCCCACGACGTCTCCAGCAGCAGCCGCTGCTGCGGATCCATGGCCAGTGCCTCGCGCGGCGAGATCCCGAACAGCCCCGCGTCGAACTCCGCGGCCCGGTGCAGGAATCCACCGCGGTTCGTGTACGACGTGCCGGGCCGGTCCGGGTCGGGGTCGTGGAGGGCGGACAGGTCCCAGCCCCGGTCGGTGGGGAAGCCCGAGGTGGCGTCCCGGCCTTCCGACACCAGCCGCCACAGGTCCTCGGGGGAGTGGACGTCACCGGGGTAGCGGCAGCCCATGGCGACGATCACCACCGGATCGTCGTCGTCCGTGGACCCCGCCGCCCCGGCCCGCAGCCCGGCGTCGGGCATCGTGCCGAAGAGGGTGCTGTGGACGTACCGGGCGAGCTCCGCCGGGGTGGGACGGTCGTACACCAGCGTCGAGGGCAGCCGCAGTCCGGTCGCCGCGCCGAGCCGCTCGATCAGCGCGACGGCACCGGCGGACGTCAGTCCGAGATCGGTGAACGGGCTCTCGGCGTCCAGCCGTTCGTACGGGACGCCGCCGCACACCTCGGCCGTCTCGGCGAGCACCGCCTCACGCAGCGCCCGCTCCCGTCCCTCCGGCGGCAGGGACAGCAGCCGCCCCCGCAGGGCACCCTCGTCGGCAGTGGTCGTGGTGGTGGGCCCGGCGACGGGCCGGGACGGCTCCGGCAGGACCACCGCGTGCCGGGCGATCTTGCCGGACGCCGTACGAGGGACGGCGGCGATCTCATGGATCTCGACCGGCAGCTTGTACTCGGCCAGCCGGGTGCGGCACGCGGCCAGTACACGCTGCGGATCGACCCCCTCCGCTCCGGGGACGACGAAGGCCACCGGGACCTCGCCGAGCACCTCGTGCGCCCGGCCCACGACGACCGCGTCCGTCACACCGGGGCTGTGCAGCAGGGCCTGTTCGACCTCGGTGGGGTGGATGTTCTCGCCGCCGCGGTTGATCAGTTCACTGACCCGGCCGGTGAGGATCAGATGGCCGTGTGCGACGCGGCGGCCGAGGTCGCCGGTGCGGTACCAGCCGTCCCTCAGCGCCGCCTCGGTTGCCTCGGGCCGGTTGTGGTAGCCGGTCATGAGGCCCGGCCCCCGCACCCAGATCTCGCCCTCGGCGCCGTCCCCGACATCGTTGCCGGAACGCGGATCGACGACCCGTACGTCGACACCCGGGACCGGGGGCCCGCAGGAACCGTCGACCCTGGGGCCGTCCGGCCGGTTCACCGCGATCATGCCGCAGGTCTCGGTGCTGCCGTACGCGTCGAGCAGGGGCGCGCCCAGCGCCTCCTCCACCGCCCGCCGCAACTCCGGGGAACTCGGCGCACCGGCGACGAGACAGGTCCGCATGCTCGGTGGCGGCGAGGCGACCGAGGAGTCCTCGGCCGCCGCGGCCACCAGCCGGTGGTAGGTCGCGGGCACCCCGGCGAGCACGGTGAAAGGACCGCCGAGGGACTCGTGCGGGGCGCGCAGCTCCCGCCACAGGCCGTCCGGCGGGAGGAGTTCGCCGGTGATCCGGGCGCTCGCGCCGACCGCGGTGACACCCAGGATCACGAGGGAGTGCCCGAAACTGTGGAACAGCGGCAGCGGCCACAGCAGCCGGTCCTCCGCCGAGAGCCCGAAGATCGGGGCGTAGCAGGCGGCCACCGACCACAGGGCGGCGCGCTGCGTGGACAGCACGCCCTTGGGGCGGTGCGTGGTGCCGGACGTGTAGAGCATCCAGGCCGGCTCGTCGAGGCCGAGGTCGTCCCGGGGCGCCGGAGCCATAGGGTCGGCGGGTGCCCCGTCGCCCTCCGCCACGGCCCGGAAGAGGACCGTGCCCTCGGGGGCGTCCACGGGAACCGGCCCCGTACCGGTCAGCAGTACACGCGGACGGGCCTCTCCGGGAGCGGCGAGGCGGTGCAGTCGCGCGAGCTGCGCGGAGTCGGTGACGACGACCGAGGCACCGCTGTCCTGAAGGAAGTGGGCGAGCTCGGCATCGGAGGAGCGGGGATTGAGGGGCACCCCGATCGCTCCGGCACGGAGGACCGCGAGGACGCTCTCCACCATCTCGACGCGATTGCCGAGGCAGATCGCGACCCGGTCACCACGTGCCAGCCCCGTACGGGCGAGATACGCGGCCAGCAGCCCGGTACGCCGCTCCAACTCGGCATACGTGACACCGCGCACGTCGTCGGCGAACGCCACCCGCGAGGGCGCTGCCGCGGCGTGCGCCTTCAGCAGCTCCGGCAGCGGCCGTATCAACTCGTCGTGCTCCATGTCGCCGCCTCCCCGGCCCACGAGGGGCCCGCTCCCAACACCGTCGATCTCCTTACGGAGCAACGGAGTTGAGGGTAGGGGGTTCCTGATGGATCTTCGCGGCGTCGCGACGACCGGCGTTTCGGACCGGCGGGCGGCACGCGGAGGCGCCGCCCGCTCACCTCACCCGTCAACCGGCCCGGCGGCCTACGACAGGCAGCCCACATGTGCCAGGGCCTGCTTCAGCAGGACTCCCTGGCCGCCCGGCATCTCGCTCTGGACCGACTCCGACGCGGCCTCCTGCGGGCTGAACCACACCAGGTCGAGCGCGTCCTGCCGGGGACGGCAGTCGCCGGACACCGGGACGATGTACGCGAGGGACACCGCGTGCTGGCGCGGGTCGTGGAACGGCGTGATGCCCAGCGTCGGGAAGTACTCGGCGACGGTGAAGGGCTGGAGCGCGGCCGGGACCCGGGGCAGCGCCACCGGGCCGAGGTCCTTCTCCAGATGACGCAGCAGGGCGTCGCGCACCCGCTCGTGGTGCATCACGCGGCCGGAGACCAGCGTGCGGCTGACCGTTCCGTCCGGGCCGATGCGCAGCAGCAGGCCGATGCTGGTGACTTCGCCGCTGTCGTCGACGCGCACGGGCACGGCCTCGACGTACAGGATCGGCATCCGGGCGCGCGCCGATTCGAGTTCGTCGGAACTCAGCCAGCCGGGCGTGGTTTCGGTCAAGTCAGACATTGGCTGATCATACTTTCATCGTCATCGGGTGTGCGCGTCGCTCCGATCACACATTCCCGGCTCTCGGCGATCACATGCGCCCCGCCGACGATCAGTCGTGGGCGGCCCACATCCCCCGCACATGACCCAGATGCCGGGTCATCACCGCCCGTACGGCGTCCTCGTCGCGGTCGAGGAGTGCGTCCAGGAGTTCCAGGTGCTCCTGGGCGGAGGACAGCAGCCGGCCGGCCTCGACGAGGGCGGTGAGACCGTAGAGCCGTGAGCGTTTACGCAGGTCGCCGACCACCTCGACGAGGTGCGCGTTGCCCGCGAGGGCGAGCAGACCGAGGTGGAAGCGGGTGTCGGCCTCGACGTACGCGATGAGGTCCCCGGCGGCCGCGGCGGCGACGATCTCCCGGGCGGCGGGCCGCAGCGCCTCCAGGGAGACCGGGTCGGCGGTCCCGGCCAGGCCGACGGTGGTCGGGATCTCGATGAGCGAGCGGAGATGGGTGTACTCGTCGAGCTGCTTCTCGGTGACCTCGGTGACCCGGAACCCCTTGTTGGGCACGGTGTCGACCAGTCCCTCCTTGGCCAGATCCAGCATGGCCTCGCGCACCGGTGTCGCCGAGACGCCGAAGCGGGCGGCGAGCGCCGGCGCGGAGTACACCTCGCCCGGCCGCAGCTCACCGGCGATCAGCGCGGCCCGCAGCGCGTCGGCGACCCGCTCGCGGTAGCTGCGCTTCTTGCCGCCCAGCGTGGGCAGGGCCAGGGCGGACGAGGCCATGGGACTCTCCAGACAACGAACCGAAAGACGGACTAGAGGACGAAGCCGGCCGGGAACGGGTCGGACGGGTCGAGCAGGTACTGGGCCGTGCCGGTGATCCAGGCGCGGCCGGTGAAGCTGGGCAGCACGGCCGGTACGCCGGCCACCTCGGTCTCGCCGAGCAGCCGTCCCGTGAACCGGGTGCCGATGAAGGACTCGTTCACGAACTCGGTGTGCAGCGGCAGTTCGCCCCGCGCGTGCAGTTGTGCCATACGTGCGCTGGTGCCCGTACCGCAGGGTGAGCGGTCGAACCAGCCGGGGTGGATGGCCATCGCGTGCCGGGAGTGCCGGGCGGTGGCGCCGGGGGCATGGAGGTGGACGTGGTGGACGCCGTGGATCGACGGGTCCTCGGGGTGGACGGGCTCCCCCTCGGCGTTGATCGCGTCCATCAGGGCCAGGCCCGCCTCGAGGATGTCGTCCTTGCGGGAGCGGTCGAAGGGCAGCCCGAACTGCTCCAGCGGCAGGATGGCGTAGAAGTTGCCGCCGTACGCGAGGTCATATGTCACCGTCCGCCCGTCGGCGAGTGCGATTTTGCGGTCGAGGCCGACCGCGAAGGACGGCACGTTCTGCAGGGTGACCGCCTTCGCCGCGCCGTCCTCCACCGCCACCTCGGCCACGACCAGCCCCGCCGGGGTGTCGAGGCGGATCGTGGTCACCGGCTCGACGACCTCGACCATGCCGGTCTCGACGAGCACGGTCGCGACCCCGATCGTGCCGTGGCCGCACATCGGCAGATAGCCGGAAACCTCGATGTAGACGACGCCGTAGTTGCAGTCGGGGCGGGTGGGCGGCTGCAGGATCGCGCCGCTCATCGCCGCGTGCCCGCGCGGCTCGTTCATCAGCAACTGCTTGACGTCGTCGCGGTGTTCACGGAACCACAGCCGACGCTCGTTCATGGTCGCGCCGGGGATCGTGCCGATTCCGCCGGTGATCACCCGGGTGGGCATGCCCTCGGTGTGCGAGTCGACGGCGTGCAGGACGAGTTTGCTGCGCATGAGCCGGTCTCCCTTCCCGCCCGAGTTACGCGAGCCCCGTCGCGACGGCCTTCTCGGTGGCCGCGCGGATCGCGGCCTCCTGCTCCGGCAGCAGCTCCACCCGGGGTGGACGACAGCGTCCGCCATGGCGGCCCACGACATCCATGGACAACTTGATGGCCTGCACGAACTCGACCTTGGAGTCCCAGCGCAGCAGCGGGTGCAGCTGCGCGTAGAGGTGTTTGGCGGTCGAGAGGTCGCCGTCCACCGCCGCGTGGTACAGCTCCACGGTCGCGGCCGGCAGCGCGTTCGGGTACCCGGCGACCCAGCCCTTGGCGCCCGCCAGCGCGAGCTCCAGCAGGACGTCGTCCGCCCCGATCAACAGGTCCAGTTCCGGGGCGAGTTCGGCGAGCTGGTAGGCGCGGCGGACGTCCCCGGAGAACTCCTTCACACCCTGGATGTACCCCTCGCCGTACAGCTTGGCCAGCAGCTCGGGGACGAGGTCGACCTTGGTGTCGATGGGGTTGTTGTACGCCACGATCGGCACACCCGCCTTCGCGACCTCCGCGTAGTGGGCGAGCACGGAGCGTTCGTCGGCGCGGTACGCGTTCGGCGGCAGCAGCATCACCGACGCGCAGCCCGCGTCCCGCGCCTGCTCGGCCCAGCGCCGGGACTCGGCGGACCCGTACGCGGCGACCCCCGGCATCACCCGCGAGCCGCCGATCGCCGCGACCGCCGTCTCGACGACCTTGGCCCGTTCCTCGGGCGTCAGTACCTGGTACTCGCCGAGCGAACCGTTCGGTACGACACCGTCGCAGCCGTTCTCGACCAGCCAGGCGCAGTGCTCGGCGTACCGGTCGTAGTCGACGGACAGGTCGTCCCGCAGGGGGAGGGCGGTGGCGACGAGAACGCCGTGCCACGGGCGGTGCTCGGTCATGAGGGGCATCCCATCTGAGTAGGGTGTGACATATTACTGGCCTCTGTCTGGTCTTACCGGGCCTCTGCCTGGTCGCCGTTCTGATCCGCCAGCACCCCCAGCGGCACCGGCCGTGCGAACGGCCTCCGGCCCACGCTCTCCGGGCACCCGGCGATCCCCGCGACGGCGGGCCCGCACACGCGCCCCTGGCACCAGCCCATTCCGGCCCGGGTGAGCAGCTTCACGGTCCGTACGTCCCCGGCGCCCAGCTCGCCGACAGCCTCGCGGACCGCCCCGGCGGTGACCTCCTCGCACCGGCAGACGACGGTGGCATCCGTGACCTGCTCGGTCCAGTGCGCCGGCGGCGCGTACACGGAGTCGAGCGTGGCGAAGAACCCCCGTAGCGCCGCACGGGACTTGGCGGCCGCCGCCCACTCCCGCGGGTCGGGATCCCGGCCCCGCAGCCGGGCCGCCGCCGACCGCCCGGCGATGTGCCCCTCGGCGAGCGCGAGGGCCGCGCCGCCGATGCCGGTGGTCTCACCCGCCGCCCAGACGCCCGGCACGTCGGTGCGCTGCTCCTCGTCGACGTGGACGTTCGGCCCGATGATCCGGCAGCCGAGCGCCTCGGCGAGGTCGGTGTGCGGCAGCATGCCGTGTCCGACCGCGAGCGTGTCGCAGGGGGTGCGCCGCTCGGTGCCGGGCCGGACGCGCCCCTCGGCGTCGAGCGCGGCGACGGTCACGGCCGTCAGCCGGTCCGTGCCGTGCGCCTCGACCACGGTGTGGCGTACCAGCGTCCGCACCCGGCGGCGCAGCAACTCCCTCGCGTACCCGGCGCCTTCGGCCAGCTTGTCCGCCCGGCCCGCCAGCGCCCCGGCCCGTCGTACGAGCGCCTTCGGATCCGCCGACTCCACCAGCGCGGCCACCGTGACACCGGCCCCCGCGAGCCCCGTCGCCACCGGCAGCAGCAGCGGACCGGTCCCGGCGACGACCGCCGTACGGCCCGACACCACGAGCCCGCCCTTGAGCATGGCCTGCGCGCCCCCAGCGGTGACGACGCCGGGCAGGGTCCAGCCGGGGAAGGGGAGTACCTTCTCGTAGCCGCCCGTCGCGAGGAGGACGGCGTCCGCGTGAACCACGGCCGGCTTCTCCTGCTCGGGGCCGAGCAGCGCGTGCACGGTGAAGCCCTCGGGTTCCCGCTCGACGCACCAGACGTGGTGGTCCGCCCGGTGGCCGACGCGTCCGGCGGCGATGTACTGATCCAGGCCCTCGCGCAGCCGCCGCCAGGTCCGCCACTGGTGGTGCAGGGCCTCCGGCCGCCGCGCGCCGAGCCCGGCCGAGGGCTGCCGGTAGAACTGGCCACCGGGAGCCTCCGCGGAGTCGACCAGCGTGACCCGTACGCCGCGCCCGGCCGCCGCCAGCGCCGCTGCGAGCCCGGCGGGGCCCGCGCCGATCACCGCGAGACGGGGTTCCTCAGCGTTCATGGCCCGTCCCCTCCTGGGTGCGGATCGCGTCTCCCGGCCGGACCGGGACCAGACAAGCCCGTTGACCCGGGCGGTCGTTGACCGTGACGAGGCAGTCGAAGCAGACACCGATGCCGCAGAAGACCCCGCGCGGCCGACCCTCGCCCCGGGTGGTGCGCCAGGACGTGACCCCGGCGGCCCAGAGCGCGGCGGCGACCGTCTGACCGGGCAGCGCGTCGATCTCACGACCGTCCAACGTGACGGTGAAGGCGGGCCCCGGTTCCGCTTCCGCGAGTTCCAGCGGGTTCATGCCGCGTCCCCCTCGTCCCCCTCGTCACCTTCGTCACCTTCGTCACCTTCGTAGTCCTCTTCGTGCTCCTCGAACCGGTCCGGCCGGAACGGCGTCAGGTCGAGATCGGGCGTCTTCCCGCCGAGTACCTGGGCGATCAGCCGCCCGGTGCCGGTGGCGAGCCCGATCCCGGCGCCCTCGTGGCCGCAGGCGTGGAACAGCCCCGGTACCCGGGGATCGGGCCCGATCGCGGGCAGATGATCGGGCATGTACGGCCGGAAGCCGAGGTACGTCCGCATCGCCCGCACCCGTTCCAGGAAGGGGAACAGCCGGGTGGCGCCCGCCGCCAGCGCCCTTACGACGGGCAGCGAGAACGACCGGTCGAAGCCGACGCGCTCCCGGCTCGCCCCGATCAGCACCGGCCCGGCGGCCGTGCCCTCGACGACCGGGGAGGTCTGGAGTGCCGCCGAGTCGCTGGCCACGTCGGCCACGTAGTCGGCGGCGTACACCTTGTGCCGCACCAGGGGCGGGAGCGGCTCGGTGACGAGGACGAAGCCGCGCCGGGGGAGGACGGGCAGACCGACTCCGGCGAGCGCGGCCAGTTCGCCGCCCCAGGTGCCGGCGGCGTTCACGACGGCCGGTGCGTGGATGTCGCCCCGGTCGGTTCTCACGCCGCGTACGGTGCCGTCGGCCGCGCGCAGCACCTCGGTCACGGTGCGGCCGGTGAGCAGACGGGCGCCGGAGGCCCGTACGAGATGGGCGGCGGCCAGGGTGGGCATGACCTGGGCGTCCTGCGGGTAGTGCACGCCGCCCGCGAGGCCGGGTGCCAAGTGGGGCTCCAGGTCGGTGAGTTGATGGGCGGCGACGCTTTCCGCCGTGACCCCGGCGGAACGCTGCCCGGCCGCGAAGTCCTCCAGGGCGCCGAGCCCGTCCGGGGTGGAGGCGACGACGAGGCCGCCCTTCGCCTCGTACTCGAACGCCGGGCCGAGACCCGGCTCGGCGGCCAGCTCGGCCCACAACCGGTTGGACAGCAGGGCGAGTTCGAGCTCCGGGCCCGGTTCCTTGTCGGAGACCAGGAGGTTGCCCTCGCCGGCGCCGGTCGTGCCGCCCGCCACCGGGCCGCGGTCCACCACGGTGACGGCCAGCCCCGCCCGGGCCGCGTACAGGGCGCAGGCCGCGCCCACCATTCCCGCTCCGACAACCACGACGTCGCAGGTCAGTCGCTCGGTCACGCCAGTACTATGTCACATGGTGCTGTGCACGGGAATACCGCGAAACCCCGGCGTGCGAGCCGTCGGCGCCGTCGGGCTACCCTGCACGCCCCGGCACAAGTCACCTCGAAGGACCACGCGATGGCACACGACAGGCCCTGCTGCGCCCCCGGTCGGGAGCCGGTGGCTGTGCCGTCGGAGGTGCCGAGGGACATGACCTCGGCTGAACCACAGAAGGCGCGGCACACCGAACGGCTGCTGGAACTCCCCGGCGGCCTTTTCCTCATGGGCACCGAGGACGAGGTCGGCTACCCCGCGGACGGCGAGGGCCCGGTCCGCGAGGTGGAGCTGAGCCCGTTCCGGATCGCCGCGACGACCGTCACCAACGAACAGTTCGCGGCCTTCGTGGACGCGACCGGCCATGTGACGGAGGCCGAGCACTTCGACTTCTCCTTCGTCTTCGAGGGCTTCCTCGCCGACGACCTGCTCGCCCTCTCCCCACGCGTCCCCGGCACCCCGTGGTGGCGCGGCGTCCGAGGCGCGACCTGGCGGCACCCGGAAGGCCCCGGCTCCTGCGTCGACGCGATCCTCGACCACCCCGTCGTGCACGTCTCCTGGAATGACGCGCAGGCCTACTGCGCCTGGTCCGGGACCCGGCTGCCCACCGAGGCCGAGTGGGAGTACGCGGCCCGCGGCGGCCTGGAACAGAAGCGCTATCCCTGGGGCGACGACCTCGCCCCCGACGGCCGCCCCACCTGCAACATCTGGCGCGGCACCTTCCCCACCCACAACACCGCCGCCGACGGCTACCGCTCCACAGCCCCCGCCGACGCCTTCGCCCCCAACGGCTACGGCCTCCACAACACCGTCGGCAACGTCTGGGAGTGGTGCGCCGACCACTTCAGCCCCGACTTCCACCGGACCGGCCCCCGCGCCGACCCCACCGGCCCCCCGGACGGCCCCTCGCGCGTCATGCGCGGCGGCTCCCACATGTGCCACGCCTCCTACTGCAATCGCTACCGGGTGGCCGCCCGCTCCTCCAACACCCCCGACAGCTCGGCCGGCAACATCGGCTTCCGCGTCGCGGCGACGCTCTGAACAGACGAAGCTCTGAACAGACGACGGTCTGAACAGACGAACGCCGATTCACCGGCCCGAGGGAGCGCGGGTCAGGCCTTGGTCGTGGACGTCGACCTGTGGACCGCCCTGACCCTGCGGTCGAACTCGCGGTTGAGGAACGGCATGAGGACGCCGCCGAACCGGGCCAGCGCCCGCGGGCCCGGAGCCGGGCAGATCATGAAACGCCGCTGATCGATACCCCGTACGATCGCCGCCGCGACCTGTTCCGCCGTGAGGGGCTTGTTCGTTCCGCCGACCACCCGGGTCTCCTCCGGCTTCCACCGGTTCTCCTCGGCGAGCTGCGGGGTGTCCACGTCCGGCGGGAAGACGACACCGACGTGCACCCCGTGCGGTACGAGTTCGGCCCGCAGCGACTCCATCAGCCCACGCACGGCGAACTTGGCCGGTGCGTACGCGCTGTAGCCGAAGATGCCGAGCAGTCCGGCGGCGGACGACACCGCGACCACGCTGCCGTACCGCGTTCCACCATGCCGGGGGCGACGGCCCGCAGGGCGTACAGCGTGCCGAAGTAGTCGACCTCCATCATCTACCGGAAGACCTCGTCCGACAGCTCCAGGAAGTGCCCCGGGCGGGCGAGCCCCGCCGAGGTGATCAGGATGTCGCAGGGCTGCGCCTGTTCCGCCTCCAGTTCGGTGATGGCACGGGTGAGGGCCACCCGGTCGGCCACGTCGACCGCTCGCGAGGCGGCCGAGACCGTCTTCACGGCCGCCTCCAGGCGTTCCGCTCCCCGTGCGATCAGCGACAGCTTCGCACCACGTGCCGCGAGCAGCCGGGCCGTGGCCAGGCCGATGCCGCTCGACCCGCCGGTCACGATCACATGGGTCGAACCGACGTCCAGGGAACGTGTGTTCTGCGCAGTCTCATGGCGAGGAGCGTACTCAGAGTCCGAGCCCCTGGACCATGTCGTCGACGACGAACCGGCACCGGGGCAGCGGCCGCCGCTCCGACCGCGAGGGCGCCACCACGTCGGGCGGGCCGGCGGTTCGATCGGCCGACGCCACCGCCGGGCTCGCGGCGAGCCTGCCGGAGAGGACGTCCGCGAGAACAAGGATTCCACCGGTCGGGAAGAAGCCGGTGGGGGAGATACCGGCAGAGGAGATGTCGGTTGCGGAGATGTCGGTCGGGGTGGTTTCCGAGGCTTTCATGGACCGGTCCTTTCCGTGGGGCGTCCAAGGCTGACGCGTCCGCCGGTGTCGCAGTTGACGCAACAGTGTCCGATCCCGCTTCAACCCTGGTTATGCGGGCTGATTAACCAACGATGAATGGGAAGGCGGAAGTCGCCCTCCCGAGCGGCACCCACATCCCGCCCCACATCACGCCCCACATCACCCGCTCGGCCGAGCACCGGGGTGGCCTCTGGGAAGTCGCCCCGTACGCGGGTGTGATGGCCGCATGACCGACTCCGTGGCCCGCGACCCCCTGCCACCCGCCCCCGATCCACCCGAGTCGTACGGCTACCGCCTCAAGTGCCTCGTCCTGGGCCCGCCCCTGGTCACCGAGCGGATCGCCAAGGAGAAACTGGACAACCGGACCGCCCTCGGGGTGCTGGCGTCGGACTGCCTCAGCTCCTCGGCGTACGGCAGCGAGGAGATGCTGCGGGTGCTGGTCCCGGTGGTCGGCGTCGCCGCCTTCACCCTGCTGATGCCGGTGACCGGCGCCATCCTGTTCGTCCTCGTGCTGCTGACGCTCTGCTACAGCGACGTCGTCATGATCTACACGCGGGCGGGCGGCAGTTACGTCGTCGCCCGCGAGAACCTGGGACCCGACATCGCCCAGGTCGCGGCGGTCGCCCTCCTCGTCGACTACGTCGTGACGGTCGCCGTCCAGGTCTCGGCGGGCACGAACGCGATCATCTCCCTCGCCCATCTGATCGGCGACGACTGGACCGGCATCGACCACCTCCAACTCCCCATCAGCATCGGCGTCGTCCTGCTTCTCGCCTACGGCAACCTGCGCGGACTGCGTGAGGCCGGCCGGATGTTCGCCCTGCCCGCCTACCTGTTCATGGCGGCCGTGGGGCTGATGCTCGTCATCGGGATCGCCCGCTGGGCCTTCGGCGACCTGCCGCACGCCGACCTCCACGCGAGCGGCACCGTGCCCGTCGGCACGGCGGGGGACGGCTGGCTGTACGGCGCCTCGCTGTTCATGGTGCTCCGGGCGTTCGCCAACGGCGGCTCGTCCCTGACCGGCCTGGAGGCGATCTCCAACGGCATCTCCGTCTTCCGGGAGCCACAGGGCCGCAACGCACGCCGCACACTGATCACCATGAGCTGCGTGCTCGGCGTCCTGGTCCTGGGCGTCTCGGGCCTCGCCCACCTCACCCACGCGACCCCCTACACGGACGGCACCCCCACGGTCATCGCCCAGGAGGCCCACCTCGTCTTCGGCGGCGACTCGTGGGGCAGCGCGGGCCTGGTCTTCGTCCAGCTGGCCACGGCCGTGATCCTCTACACCGGCGCCAACACCCCCTTCACCGGCTTTCCGTACCTCGCCAGCTTCGTGGCGGAGGACCGTTTCCTGCCCCGCCCGCTCACCCGCCGGGGACACCGGCTGGCCTTCTCCAACGGCATCATCACCCTCTCCGCCGTCGCGCTCGCCCTTCTGCTGGTGACCGACGCGAACGTCGACAAGCTCGTCGCGCTCTACGCCATCGGCGTGTTCACCGCGTTCACCATGACCGGCTCCGGACTCACCGCCCACCATCTGCGGCGCCGCGAACCGGGCCGCACATGGAAGATCGCCGTCAACGCGACCGCCGCGACCGTCTCCGCCGCAGTCGTCCTGATCTTCGCCGTCACCAAGTTCACCGAGGGCGCCTGGCTGGTCGTGGTCGTCTTCCCCGTCGGCGTCTGGGCCCTGGTCCGCGTCAACCGCGAATACCGCGCCGAATCGGCTGCCCTGGCGGCCCTCCCGCCGGCCGAACACAGCGACCGCCCCCGCTGGCGACACCACGTGGTCCTGGTCCTCGTCGACGCCTTCGACCCGGCGGCGTTCCACGCCCTGCGCTACGCCCACGAACTACGCCCGGACGAGGTACGGGCCGTCCACGTCGCCGTCGACACCACCCGCGCCCACCACCTGACCCGGCGCTGGCGAGCCACTCACGCCACAGACGTCCCCCTCGAAGTCGTCGACTGCCCCGACCGCCGAGTCGCCCATACCCTGACCCGCCTCGCCACCGAGACCACCGCCGACGGCCGCACGGCCCTGACCCTCCTCATCCCACACCGCACCTACCGCACGATCCTCGGCCGCCTCCTCCACAGCGGCACAGCCGAACACCTGGTCCACACCCTGGAGCAACTCCCATCGGTGGCGGTGACGATCCTGCCGTACCGGGTTCCCTAACAAACAAGGGCCAGGGGGGGAGCGCCCCTAAGGGGCGCGGGGCTGTGCCGATATGCGGCTCCGCCGCGTGGGCGCGACAAGCCACGGACGACCCGCAGCCGACCAACCACGGAAACCCCTACGGCGACAACTCGAACGCCCCACCCCGAATGCCCGAATTCCAAGTCCCCCCGAAACTGACCCCATGCCAGCACAACCCGCCGCCATCGAGGACTACGCCCTCATCGGCGACCTATTGACCGCGGCCCTGGTCGGCAAAGACGGCAGCATCGACTGGCTCTGCCTCCCCCGCTTCGACTCACCCGCCTGCTTCGCCGCCCTCCTGGGCGACGAGGACAACGGCCGCTGGCGCATCGCCCCGGCCGAGCAGGACGGCCCGTACCCCCGCCGCCGCTACCGGGACGACACCCTCGTCCTGGACACCGCATGGGAGACATCCACCGGCCAGGTCCTGATCACCGACTTCATGCCCCCAAGAGGCGAGGACGCCCCCTGCGTCGTCCGCATCGTCGAGGGCCTCTCCGGCACGGTCGACATGCGCATGGAGCTACGCCTCCGCTTCGACTACGGCCGGTTGCTGCCGTGGATGCGGCACAAGGACGGTCAGCTGACCGGCATCGCCGGACCCGACGCGGTGTGGCTGAGCACCCCCGTCCGGCTGACCGCACACGGCCCGGCCCACATCTCCTCCTTCCGGGTCACCCCGGGCGAACGCGTCCCGTTCGTGCTCGTCTGGCGCCCCTCCCACCTGCCGACCCCGGACCCGGTCGACCCCTTCGACGCGCTGCACGCCACGGAGGCGTACTGGAGGCTGTGGCTGCGCCGGCTGACATACGACGGCCCGTACCGCGACGCCGTCGCCCGTTCGCTCATCACGCTCAAGGCCCTCACCTACGAGCCGACCGGCGGCATCGTCGCCGCGCCGACCACGTCCCTGCCGGAGGAGATCGGCGGAGTCCGCAACTGGGACTACCGCTACTGCTGGCTGCGCGACGCCGGGATGACCCTGGAGGCGCTGCTGCGCAGCGGGTTCACCGCCGAGGCGGACGCCTGGCGGGGCTGGCTGGAGCGGGCGGTGGCGGGGCGGCCCGAGGACGTGCAGATCATGTACGGGATCGCGGGGGAGCGGCGGCTCACCGAATGGGAGGTGGACTGGCTGCCGGGCTACGAGGGTTCGCGCCCGGTACGGATCGGCAACGCGGCCGCCGCCCAGCGGCAGCTCGACGTACCCGGCGAGGTCATGGACGCCATCCATCTGGCCGTCGGCTGCGGACTGCGCCCGCGCCGGCATCTGGTCGAACTGCAGGCGGTCCTCCTCGACCACCTGGAACAGGCGTGGCGCGAGCCCGACCAGGGCCTGTGGGAGACGCGGGGCGCCCCACGCCACTACACGCACTCCAAGGTGATGTGCTGGGTGGCCTTCGACCGGGCGGTGCGCCTGGCCGAGGACCACGCCCGCCCCGGCCCGGTGGAGCGGTGGCGGGAGGTCCGGGACCTCATCCACCGGGATGTCTGCGAGCGGGCCTTCGACCCGGAACGCGGCACCTTCACCCAGTCGTACGGCTCCCGCGAACTCGACGCCGCGCTGCTCCAGATCCCGCAGACCGGGTTCCTGCCGCCGGACGACCCCCGGGTGATCGGCACCGTCGATGCCGTGCGGCGCGAGCTGCTCACCGACGGGCTCGTGGCCCGCTACTCGGCGGGCCGCGCCGACTCCCCGGACGGCCTGCCCGGCGGCGAGGGCGCGTTCCTCGCCTGTTCCTTCTGGCTCGCGGACGCCCTGCTGCCGCTCGGCCGCGAGGACGAGGCCCGCGCCCTGTACGAGCGGCTGCTGAGCCTGCGCAACGACGTCGGACTGCTCGCCGAGGAGTACGACCCCCTCGCGCGCCGCCAACTCGGCAACTTTCCCCAGGCATTCACCCACGTCCCGCTCATCCGGGTCGCCTACGAACTCGACCGCCACGCCACCCACGCCCGCCGCGGCCGCCCCACCGAGGCGCCGTCGCGGGCGGCGGAGGAGTGACCGTGGTGCCCGGATTCCTCACGAGGGCCGTCGAGTTGCTGCTCGGCCGGGACGGCCGGGGCCGCCCGCTCCATCTGAAGGCGGCCGGCGGCGCCACGGCCGTCCTCGTCGTCGTGATGCTCCTCGGCTCGTGGGCGGTGATCGCCGCCGAACACGGAGCCAGGGGCGCCAACCTGACCTCGTACCCGAAGGCCCTGTGGTGGTCCATCGAGACGGCCACCACCGTCGGCTACGGCGACTTCTACCCGGTGACCCTCTGGGGCCGTGTCGTCGGCGCGGTCGTCATGGTCGTCGGCATCACGACGTACGGCATGGTCACGGCGGCCATTGCCGCGTGGTTCGTGGGCCGGGAGCAGAAGCGTCACCAACTCGCCCACAGAGCCCATGAGTTGTGCGACGAGACCGCCCACGCCCTGCACGAGCGGTTCGACCGCCTGGAGCGGATGGTCGCGAGCCGTGGCGAGGAGGACCGGAACTGACCACCCCTCGGACTCAGATCCAGCCGTCCAGTGACTTCACGAAGCCGGCGAAGTCGTCGCGGGCGGCGTCCTTGGCGGCGACGAACACGCTCGGACCCAGGCCTCGCTGCCACCGGGAGGGAGAGGGCCGGCGCGCCGAGCGAATGCGCGACGGCCGGCTCGGCATCGCCGCGCAGGTCCACGGCGACGACCCGGTAGCCGCGCTCGGCGAGCGCCGGGCCGACGCGGCGCACCATCCTCCGCGACGGGCCCGCAGAAGCGCTTACTCCTCCACGTGCTGGTTCTCCGCATCGAACATCCACCGCTGCTTCTCCAACTCATAGGTGAGGGAGATCAGCAGGTCCTGCGTCACCCTGTCCGCGTCCTCCGTGGCGTCGATACGCCCGCGCAGCCGCCCGATGGCCGTCTCCAGCGCCTCCACCAGGAGCCGTACCACCTCGGTGTCCCGCAGCCAGCCGTCCTTCGTCCCCTGCAGGGCGAACCGTGCCGCGACGGTCTCGGGGCGGCCGTCGGGGGCGACGCCGAGCGCGGCCGCGCGTTCGGCGACCTGGTCGGCGTACGACCGTGCCGTCGAGACCACCTCGTCGAGCTGGAGGTGGATCGAGCGGAACCTAGGGCCCACGATGTTCCAGTGGGCCTGCTTACCGATCAGCGAGAGCCCCAGCAGGTCCACGAGACTCTCCTGAAGTGCCTCCCCGGCGACCCTACGGGCGGGCTCGGGCAGGGTGCTCCTCACCGTCGTCATGACGTGTTACTCCCCTTTACTCCCTCATCGCCTCATGCCGCGCGATCGCCTCATGCCGCGCGATCGCTGTGCGTCGGACGATCGCTGTGCGTCGGACGATCGTCATGTGCCGGGCGTCGTCGTCGGCGTTCGCGGTCCTTGCGGAGCAGTGCGGTGCGCTCGTCCTCGCCCATGCCGCCCCACACGCCGGCCGTCTGCCCGCTGCCGAGCGCCCAGTTCAGGCAATCGCTCGTCACCGGGCAGCGGGCGCAGACGCGCTTGGCGGCGGCGATGTCGTCGAGCGCCGGTCCTGTGGTGCCCACGGGGAAGAACAGTTCGGGGTCCTCTCCCACGCAGGCCGCTTCCCGCAACCACTCCATGCGGGGCCGGGTGCCCAGGACGGATGGGGGAAAACACGGCATCCGGGCCCGGCGGAGCCGAGCCCTCCGGAGTGTCAGCGGGCCAGTACGCCGTCCACGAACTCCTTGACGTGCGACAGGACTTCGTCCTTGTTCGTCTCGTTGAACACCTCGTGCCGGGCGCCCGGATACACCCGCTCGGTCCAGTCGACGCCGCGGAACTCCTCGATGCCCGTACGGCTGCCGGCCAGCGGCACGATCCGGTCGTCGTCGCCGTGCATCCACAGCAACGGGAGCGAACCGATGCTCCCGCCCTTGGAGATCGTCTCCAGCATGCGGCCCCAGGCCTCCAACGTCGGCCGCTTGAACGGGCCGTGCCACACCAGCGGATCGTTCGCGTACGCGGCCCCGACCGCCGCGTCGCGCGAGAGCTGCTTCGGATCGAGCGGGATGTTGGGCACCTCCGGCGGCGCCAACAGCACCCCCAGCGGCTCCCAGATGCCGATCACCGGGCCGGACAGGACGAGCGCGGTGAGCCCGGCACCGTACCGCTGGGCGTACCGTGCGGCGATCAGCCCACCCATGGAGTGGCCGATCAGCACCAGCGGCACCCCCGGGTACGCGGTCCGGGCCAACTGCTCCACCGCGTGCACATCGGCGACCACGTCCTCGAAGTCCTCGATCAGCACCCGCTCGCCGGCCGACCTGCCGTGCCCCATGTGGTCGGGGCCGAACACCGCCGCCCCGTGGGCGACCAGGGTGTCGGCCACATGCTCGTACCGGCCGATGTGTTCGCCGTAGCCGTGGACCAGGAGCGCGATGTACCTCGGGTCCTCGCACGGCCACTCCCGTGCGGTGACACCGCCCCGGGTACCGGCGAAGGTGTGCTCGCGCGAGTCGGCCATGGCTTCTCCCACTGGGTCGGTGAAGGTACCCCGGGGATCTTGCCAGGCGGCCCGGCGCTGGTCCATGGTGCCGAGCGCCGCAGGCCGGAACCGGTGCCGGAATCCCGCACCGTCGGTGGCAGGGGACACCAGGCGAGACGCTCCTGTCGCACTCCGATAGGTGGGCATAGCATCGGACTCCGCATGAACACGATGACTCTCTGGCACCTGTCCGCGGCCGAGTTCGCGATCCTCGCCTTCGCCGCTCTGCTCGTCGGCTTCTCGAAGACCGCTGTGAGCGGTGCCAACACGGTCAGTCTCGCGATCTTCGCGGCGGTCCTGCCCGCCCGCGCCTCGACGGGTGTCCTGCTGCCGCTCCTGATCGTCGGCGACGTCCTCGCCGTGCTGACCTACCGCCGGCACGCCCACTGGCCCACCCTCTGGCGGCTGTTCCCGGCGGTCGGCGCGGGCGTCGTGTTCGGCACGCTGTTCCTGATGTGGGCGGACGACCAGATCGTACGGACCTCGATCGGCGCGATCCTGCTGCTGATGACGGCCGTCACAGTCTGGCGCCGCCGCACCGCCGACAAGGAGGACGAACCGGACGCGGTCACGACCCGCGCCGGCCGCGCGAAGGCCCGCTCGTACGGCGTGCTCGGCGGCTTCACCACCATGGTCGCCAACGCCGGCGGCCCCGTGATGTCCATGTACCTGCTCTCGGCCGGCTTCCGGAAGCTCGGCTTCCTGGGCACGTCGGCCTTCTTCTTCCTGATCGTCAACGTCTCCAAGGTGCCCTTCAGCGTGGGCCTCGGCCTCATCGACGGCCCGTCCCTGCTGCTGGACGCGGCGCTCGCCCTGTTCGTCCTGCCGGGCGCGCTGCTCGGCAAGTGGGCGGTGGACCGCATCAACCAGCGGCTGTTCGAGCAGATCGTGATCGCCGCGACGGTCGTGGGCGGCTTGCAGCTACTGCTGCGCTGAGCCGCTCAGCAGGGCGGGCAGGTCCGCGAAGGAATCGATCACATGGTCGGGTCTGCCGCTCGCCGCCCGATGGGTCTCCGGCAGATATTTGCCGGTCCGCACAAGGACTCCGGTGACCCCGGCCCGCTGCGCCGCCAGCACATCGGACTCGATGTCGTCGCCCACCATCAGCGCCTCCTCTGCGCCGACGCCCACGTGCGCCAGTGCCGCCTCGAAGAACGCCGGCGCCGGCTTCCCGGTGATCTCGGCCTCGGTACGGGCGGCCTGCTCCAGCCCTGCGAGGAACGCACCGGCGTCCAGTTGCAGCCCCTCGTCCGTCCGCCAGTAGAGATTGCGGTGCATCGCGACCAGCCGGGCACCGCGCTGAAGGTGCCCGAAGGCCCGGTTGAGCGAGGCGTAGTCGAACTCGGGACCGGCACCACCGACGATCACGACATCCGGCACGGTGTCGGTGTCTTCGACGTCGATGTCCTTGACGTCGATGTCCTCGAAGTCCATGTCCTGGGAGTCGACCACGTTCACTTCGGCGAGGTCCTCGCGGATGTCACCGCTGTTCAGCAGCGCGCAGCGCGCCCCGGGACAGTGCGCGGCGAGGTACGCGGCGGTCACGGAGGGCGCGGTCAGGATGTCCTCGGCGCTCACCGGGAACCCCGCGCCGCCCAGCGTCTCGGCGATCGACGCACGGGTGCGGGACGTCGTGTTGGTGACCAGGGCGACCGCCAGACCGGCCCCGCGGATCTCCGCCAACGCCTCGACCGCGCCGGGCAGCGGCTTCCACGAGACGGTGAGCACTCCGTCGATGTCGATGAGGACGGCACGTTTCGAGGCCATACCCGGACGATACCCACGTATATCCACGGGGTCCCGGGAGCCACGGCAGACGCGTCGCACTGGCGTCCTACTCGTCAGGCCGCCCCCGTACGCTCGACGTCATGGCCCCGCACATCCTGGTCCTCGGCGGCACCACCGAGGCCCGCGAACTCGCCACGACGCTCGTGGCCCGGCCCGACATACGGGTGACCACGTCCCTCGCCGGGCGGGTCTCCCGGCCGGGGGCGCTCGAAGGGGACGTACGGATCGGTGGGTTCGGCGGCGCGGACGGGCTGGCGGACTG
Source organism: Streptomyces capitiformicae (assembly GCF_002214185.1). Taxonomy (NCBI): domain Bacteria; kingdom Bacillati; phylum Actinomycetota; class Actinomycetes; order Kitasatosporales; family Streptomycetaceae; genus Streptomyces; species Streptomyces capitiformicae. Next base: position 9,005,912 of record NZ_CP022161.1, read on the forward strand.
GCTGCGCGAGCACGACGTCGACGCGGTCGTCGATGCCACGCACCCCTTCGCCACGGCCATCACCGTGAACGCGGCCGAGGCGGCGAGGGCCACCGGCACCCCTGCCGTCGTCCTGCGCCGACCGGGCTGGCGGCCCGGCCCCGGCGACCGTTGGCACGACGCGGGCTCCCTCACCGAAGCCGCGGCCCAGTTGCCGGCGCTGGGCCGTCGGATCTTCCTGACGACCGGCCGCCTGGGCCTCGCGGCCTTCGCGCACCTGGCCGAACTCCACTTCCTCGTAAGGTCGGTGGAAGCCCCCGAACCGCCGCTGCCCCCGCACACGCACGTCCTGCTCGCACGCGGCCCGTTCACGGTCGCCGGCGAGCGGGCCGTGCTGCGCGAGCACCGCGTCGACGTCCTCGTCACCAAGGACAGCGGGGGAGAGGCGACCGCCGCGAAGCTCGTCGCCGCCCGGGAACTGGGGCTGCCGGTCGTCGTCGTACGACGTCCGCCGCTGCCCGAGGGCGTGACAGCGGTGCCCGACGTGCCGGGGGTACTGGCCCGGCTGGACCTGGACTCACGGTGACGCGCGGCGGTGGCTCATCCCTCCGGATGCCTGCGCAGCAGGTACGTGTCCATGATCCAGCCCTTGCGCTCCCGGGCCTCGGCGCGCAGCCGCTCGATGCGCGGTGCGGTCTCGGCGATCGGGCCGGAGACGAGGATCTCGTCCGGTGTGCCTATGTAGGCGCCCCAGTAGATGTCGATGTCCTGATCGGCGTACTGCCGGAAGGTCTGTTGGGCGTCGAGCATCACGACCACGTCGTCGACCCCTTCGGGGAAGCCCTCGGCGAGCCGCCGCCCCGTGGTGATCTGCACCGGCCGGGCGACCCGGTTGAGCCCCGTACGGTGCCGGGCGACCAGTGCCGAGACACTGCTGATCCCGGGCACGACGTCGTACTCGAAGTCCACCGCGCCCCGCTCCAGGACCTCCTCCAGGATCCCGATCGTGCTGTCGTACAGCGCGGGATCGCCCCACACCAGGAACGCCCCGGTCTCCTCCTCGCCCAACTCCTCGGCGATCATCCGCTCATAGATGTCCGCGCGCGCACTGCGCCAGTCCCCGACGGCCGGCGAGTACGCGGTCCCGCCCGCCTTGCGGTCCCGCTCCGGGTCACGGGCCTCCACCAGCCGGTACGACCCCTCCGGTATGTGCGCGTCCAGCATGTCCCGGCGCAACCGCGTGAGGTCCGACTTCACCTCGCCCTTGTCGAGGATGAAGAACACGTCCGTGCTCCGCAGCGCCCTGACCGCCTGCAGGGTGAGCTGCTCCGGGTCGCCCGCCCCGATACCGATGACATGAATCTTTCGCACGCCCCGAGTCTGCCGCACACCACTGACAATGCCCGCACCGGCTGTGGGCTGGGGGCGGAGGCCAGGCAGGCCGTCGGTCAGCCGGGCGACGTGCCCCCACGCAACCGTGGCGCCCAGGCCCCCGCGTCCACCGCGGCCCTCTCCCACTCCACGACATCGGCCAACTCCCGGGCCCAGGCCCCCACCGCCACCAGATCGACACCGTACGGCCGTCCGCGCCCGCTCCTGGCCGCCCACTCCTCGACCGCGTCGGCCCCACGCCGCAGCAGGCGGGCGCCACCCCTGACGTTCCCGCGCGCCGAGTGGGTCAGCCCCACCGCGAGCTGGGCGAGCCCGCGCCACAGCGCGCGCTCTTCGTCCGGCCCCGACTTCCAGGCGTCCTCGAACACCTCGTGCGCATGGAACGGCTTCCCCGCGTCCAGCAGCGCCTGCGCCTCGGCGACCGTCTCCTCGGGCTTCCGGACGACCCCCTCCGGCTGCCGCTCCACCCCCGGCGCCCCGTACGGCAGCGGCCGCCCCAGCCCGTCCCGTGGTCGCGCGTTCCGCGCCCGCCCTTCCGCGTCCCGGTCCCGCCCCTGCGTCGTCGCGTCGTCCGATGTCGAGCTCATGCCCCGATTGTCCCTCGCCCCTCACCGGCTGCGAGGCAGCACCCGACGTACGGTAAAGTTGTGTCTGCGCGATCACGCGGCCCACCCGCGAACAGCGCAACGGGACGTGGCGCAGCTTGGTAGCGCACTTGACTGGGGGTCAAGGGGTCGCAGGTTCAAATCCTGTCGTCCCGACTTTACGAAGTCGCAGGTCAGAGGCCATTTCAGAGGAGATCTGAAACGGCCTTTTGATCATTCTTGGGGACCGGTTGGGGGCCAGCGCAGTTGGCTGGGCTGAAGCGCACCTTGACTCGGTCAAGGTGGGGGCTGGGCGGCCACCCGGCACTCGGCGGCCGACGGAGCCCGGGTGACCGGCCTCGCGCCGGCACACGGGGCCGTGGAGGTGCGGGTCCACCTGGTGGCGGGCGCGGCGGCGGGAAGGCCGGTGCGGATCACCGGCTGGGCCTGCCGGGACGGCGTACGTGCGGAAATCCGACCGGTCGCAGGCTTGGACGCTGAGCGGGAACCCGCGCCGCTGGACGAGCTGGTGACCATAACGCGTGGACGACGAGGGCGGCATCCACGCCAGTTTGGGGCGACGGGCGTGAACTCAAGGCGTGGTTGGCGGACGGCGAGGGAGTCAGCGTACGAACCTGAGCGGCCGCCGGAGCGTGTTGCCGACGGCGGTGTTACGTCGTCCGTACACCCAGCGGCACGGACCGCTGCGGCGTCCGCCCAAGCCGGGAAGGAGATCACCACCGGGGCAGGAAGACCCGGGTCGCCGCGAGCGGGACGGGCGGTTGTTCGGCCGGTACGCGTGCGGAGGGCCCGGGTGGTTCGACCGCCTGAGAGGGGCCGGCGAGGCCGGGGCGATCGGCGTCGTGGTCACTATGGCCGACGGCGGGCGCTTCGGGGTGATCATCGAGAAAACAGCGACCGAGGCCAGGCTGCGGGCGTGAGGGCGGTACGAGGTGCGCGCCTACGGGTGCTGATCCTCACCAACCCTGGACGCGCCCTGACCCGCTCTAACGGCGACGACGGGGTGGAGATGCCGCCCGAATCCGTGTCCGGGTACTGGTGCCCACTTAGAGTGGTGGTGTGTCCTCAGGAAACGATGTGGTCGCACGGAACGTGCGGCTTCTCAGAGAGCAGCGGGGTCTCTCCCTCGCCGAGCTGGCCCGCCAGGCCGGGCTCGCCAAGCAGACGTTGTCCAAATTGGAGCAGGGTGCGGGCAATCCCACCGTGGACACCTTGTTTTCGATCTCGACGGCGCTTGGCGTGCCGGTGACCAGGCTGGTGGCGGAGCGGGAGCAGGTGATGACGGTCCAGCGTGGTGCTGACGTCGTCTGGAACGAACGCAACGGGTACGCCTCCCGGGCCCTCGACCACGTCTACGGCTCCGGCGTCATCGAGAACTACCTGGTGCGCATCGAGGAACGACGCGGTGCGAACCGGCCCGCCGAGTCGCACCCGGTGGGCACGCTGGAGCACCTCTACGTCATCACCGGCCGGGTGCGGGTCGGGCCGGCGGACAGCCCGGTGGAGCTGTCCGCCGGTGACTTCGTGCGCTACCCGGGCGACCGGCCACACGTGTTCGAGTCCCTGGAGGGTGAGAGTCTGGTGCACATCGTCGTCAGCGTGCCCCGCGCGCATCCCGGGACGTCGACCTCTCAGCGCACCCACTCGGACGCCCGGCGCTGACCGGCCCCGCCTCGGTCAGACCAGGGCCGTGCTCGGCTGCGCCCTGGTGAGCGCCGCGACGGCCCGCGTTGCCTCGTAGGCCACTCGGCGCAGCGCCGGGGCGAAGCGGGCCCGGTCGAAGCGGTGCTCGGCACCCGCGACGGAGAACGCGGCGACCGGTCGACCGCCGGGCCCCATGATCGGTACGGCGACGCAGGTGAGGCCGTGGGCGGCTTCCTGACGGTCGTAGGCGATGCCGGTGCGCCGAATGTAGTCCAGCTCGGCACGGAAGGTGGTGGGGTCGGTGATGGTGTACTCGGTGAGTTGTGGCAGCCCCGCCAGGACGGCGGCCTCCGCGGCGTCGTGGTCGAAGGCCAGCAGTGCCTTGCCGACGGCAGTGCAGTAGGCGGGCAGCCGGGCGCCGATGCGGGAGGGGGAGCGGGTCGCGCGGTGCCCGTGGAGCTTGTTGACGTACACGATGTCCGTGTCGTGCAGCACCGCGAGGTGCACGGTCTCCCGCGTCAGCACGTACAGGTCGGCGAGGTGCGGCAGCAGCCGTTCCCGCAACTGCAGGGAGACCGGGCCGTACACACGGGCGCCGATGTCGAAGAGCCGGGTGCCGAGCCGGTAGTCGCTGCCGACGCGCTCGACCATGTCGTTGCGCTGGAGTATGCCGAGCAGCCGGAAGGCCGTCGACTTGGTGAGGCCGCTGCGGCGGGCCAGCTCGCTCACACCGATCTCCCCGTCCTGGTCAGCGAGCGCCTTGAGGAGGACGAGCGCCTTGTCCACCGCGGTCTGTTGGTCGGACAGGGCTGCGGCTGTGCCGGGAGGGGGGGTGACGGGGCGCTCGAACGCGAGGGAGTGAGCAGACATGGGGGGCTCCCGAATGGTACCGAAGTTGCTATCAAAATAGACGCGCGTCCAACATAGAAGACCGTTTCGAGGTTGTAAACGGCCCGGACGAAGCACCATCGGACATCTCGGCGTGCCGCACCCTGGCACGCCGACTGGGCCGAACGCCCACACCCCGCGTCTCCTGTAGCCGTGCCGGATCGGCACACCCGCCTGAGCCCGTCCGAACGTCCCCTCGACCACGAACGAACAGAACGGAAAGCCGCCGTGCGACCGAGCCGATCGCTCCGCCGCCTCGACCCGACCCACGCCGAGGAGTTCCATCGATGACATCCACGCCAGCGCGGCCGATGGATCGTCTCGCCCGCGTTCCGCACCCGTCCGTCGACGTGAGCGCGCACTTCGACCTGGACAACGGGCTCGTCGACCGCACCGTCTTCAGCGACCCGTCCCTGTACCAGCAGGAACTGCGCCGCGTCTTCGCACCGAGCTGGCTGTTCCTCGCCCACGAGAGCCAGTTCAAGCGACCCGGCGACTTCTTCACCACGTACATGGGCGAGGACCCGGTCATCGTCGCCCTGGGCCGCGACCGCAGGATTCGCGCCTTCCTCAACGCCTGCCGCCACCGCGGCATGCGGATCTGCCGCGCCGACGCGGGCGCCACCAAGGCGTTCACGTGCAGCTACCACGGTTGGTCGTACGACACCTCGGGCAAGCTCGTCAACGTCCCCAACCAGGGCGACTACCCGGACCACTTCGAGCAGGACCGCTGGGGTCTGGTCGAGGTCGCGCAGCTCGACACCTACAAGGGCCTGATCTTCGCCACCTGGAACCCCGAGGCGCCCCCGCTCGCCGAGGCCCTGGGCGGCATGACCTGGTACATGGACGCCATGCTCGACCGCGACCCGGAGGGCACCGAGGTCGTCGGCGGTGTCCACAAGTGGGCGCTGGAGGGCAACTGGAAGCTCGCCGCCGAGCAGTTCGCCTCCGACTGGTACCACGTCAACATCTCGCACGCCTCCGCGCTGATGGTCATGTCCCCGAACGGCAAGGGCCCCAAGGACGAGATCGTGCAGACCCCGGGCCGGCAGTACTCCGACCCGCTCGGCCACGGCCACGGCTTCCCGACCCACCCCAAGAGCCGTTTCGACGACCGGGTCGTGCACGACTGGTACGACTACGACGCGCTGCGCGAACGGTTGGGCGACACCCGGGTCGAGGGACCGATGACCACCGGCCACGCCACCGTCTTCCCCAACTTCTCCTACCTCCCGGTCAACGGCTCCATCCGGGTCTGGCACCCCAAGGGGCCCAACCGGATGGAGGTTTGGGCCTGGACCCTGGTCGACAGGTCGATGCCCGACGAGGTCAAGGACGCCCAACGGCTCTACAACCTGCGGACGTTCGGACCCACCGGCATCTTCGAGCAGGACGACGGCGAGAACTGGTCGGAGTGCCAGGCCACCGCCCACGGCTTCATGTCCGGTTCCATGACCCTCAACTACCAGATGGGACTGGACCTTCAGGCCGAGGACGGCGTGCACCCCGGCACCACCGGGCGCCTCTACTCCGACGGTGCCGCCCGCGGCTTTTACACCCGTTGGCGCGACCTGATGAACACCCCCGCCTGGCACGAGAAGCCAGGGAAGGACACCACCTCATGAGCGACACCACCACCGGCATCCAGGTCGCCTCCGTCGGCGACATCGAGGACGGCGAGGGGCTGCGCGTGCCTGCCGCGACCACCGGATACGGCGCCGACATCGCCGTCTTCCACGACGGTGGCGCCTATTTCGCCCTCGACGACACCTGCTCCCACGGCAAGGCGTCGCTGGCGGAGGGCTGGGTGGAGAACGGCGAGGTCGAATGCCCGCTGCACGCCGCGCGCTTCTGCCTGAAGTCCGGCGAACCGCAGTGCATGCCCGCCACCCTCCCCGTCGCCGCCCACCGCGTCGAGGTCCGCGACGACGCCATCTGGGTGTACCCCGGTCAGGGGGCCACCGGATGAACACGCCCCAGCGGATCGCCGTCGTCGGCGCCGGGCTCGCCGCGGTCTCCGCGTGCGACGCCCTGCGCGCCCACGGCTACGACGGCGATCTGGTGCTGTACTCCGCCGAGCACGGCCTGGCGTACGACCGCCCCCCGCTCAGCAAGGACGTCCTGCTCGGCAAGGACCGTCGCGAGGACGTGCTGCTACGCCCCGGGCAGTGGTACGACGACCAGCGCGTCCGACTCCGCGAAGGCGTCGTCGTCCAGGCGATCCGTCCCCAGCCGGGCGGCGTCGAACTGGCCGGTGGCGTGGTCGAGACGGCCGACCGGATCGTGCTGGCCACCGGCGGCACGCCCCGCGCGCTGCCCGTACCCGGCGGCGCCGACCCGGAGATCTGCCTGCTGCGCACCTGGGAGGACGCACAGCGGCTGCGCGAACGGCTGCTGCCCGGTGCCCGGGTGCTCGTCGTCGGCGCCGGGCTGATCGGCGCCGAGACCGCCGCCGTGGCCGTGGCGCTCGGCTGCCGGGTCACCCTCGTCGACCCGGTCGGTGTGCCGCTCGCCGCGGCCGTCGGCGACGACATCGCGACGGCGCTGCACGACCGCCACCGTGCCGAGGGCATCGACGTGATCACCGCGGGTGTCGAACGCATCGAGCGTCGGCAGGGCCGATTCCTGATCCACCTGTCCGGGTACGGCGGGACCGTGACCGCCGACACGGTCGTGGCCGGCATCGGCATCCGCCCCGCCACGCAGCTCGCCGAGGCGGCAGGACTGCGCGTGGACAACGGCATCGTCGTGGACGCGGACCGGCGCACCTCGCACCCGGCCGTCCACGCCATCGGCGACGTCGCCCGCGGCGACGGCCAACGGACACGGCACGAACACTGGGAGGCCGCCCTGCGGGACGGCGAGGCCGTGGGGCGCGGCATCCTCGGTCTGCCCGCTGTGGACGCGGGCGCGCCCTGGTTCTGGTCCGACCGGTACGGCAGTCGGCTGGAGGCGATCGGCACCATGGCGGACGCCGAGCGGACCGTCCTGCGCGGAACCGTGGAAAGCGGAGCCTTCCTCGCCTTCGGCCTGCGCGGCGACCGAATGGTGGCCGCCGCGGCGATCGACCGCACCCGCGACATCAAGGCGGTCCGCAGGATCGTCGACCGGGGCGTCGCCGTCGACCCGGCCGAACTGGCCGACGAGAGCACCGATCTGCGGAGCCTGCTCAAGCGCTGACACCCCGGCAGCGCCGGGGGGCCTGCCCCTCGGACCGGGCCGGTTCCGGCCGACGGGGCTTCTGTGCCGGGCCGAGCGGGGCCGGCACAGGTGACCGCGAGACGGAGGAGGCCGTGACGCTGGCCTCTGCCGGGGTGGACGACGCGGCACGCCGGCGACCATGCCCGGCGCGGCGGCCCTGGAGCCCCCGCTCGAAGAGGCGGGGGAGTAGTGTCACGCGCCGACGGCCGGCACGAGGCCAGGGAAGTGTGTGCCCGACTCCCTGGTCCGGCTTGAGTCGGCAGGACAGACCCCGGGTTCGTGGCGGCTGTCGGCACGGACCCGGCGGAGTGCTGTGCCAGGCATCTGGTCCGGCTTGAGTCGGCAGGACAGACCTCCAGGACCGTCCGGGCCCCAGGGCGAGCCCGGAGAGGACGGGAAGAACGGGCAGACCTGCCCGGACGGCTACAGCCTCCAGGCCCCGGCTGACGACCCCGACGCCCTCATCTGCCGACGAGACGGCGCCCCGCCACCCGACGAGCCCGGCAACAGCGACGGCAACGGCCCGCTCGCGGCCCTCGGCCCCACGCGCCGCCTGTACATATGACGACGCCCCCTGCACGGTCCATGCGGCCGTGCAGGGGGCGTTTCGTCATGCCCGGGATCAGTTCAGCGCCTCGATGGCCTTCAGGATCAGAGCACGGGCGTCGGCCCCATACACGGCCATCCCTCGCAACTGCTCGAACGCCTTCAGGTAGACGGCGATCTCAGAGGGCTGGGTGATGTTGACCTCCGCAGAGAGGAACTCCACCGACACGAGGCTGTCGTCGTACACGTGCGTGGAACGTCTCCACGGGCCACTGCCGCCGCGCACGCGTCGACATCGGAATGATGCCCAGCGACACCTGAGGCAGGGCCCCCGCGGTGAGCAGGTGCCCGAGCTGCGCAGCCATCGCGTCCTCGTCCCCCAACTGGGAGTACAGGACCGCTTCTTCGATGAGCATCACGAACCGGTGTCCGGGCTCATGAATGATGCGGGACCGCTCGACCCGGGCGGCTGCAGCCGTCGCGCCGTCGTTGAACGGGATACCCCGGAAGTCGGCGATGTTGCTCAGCAGCGCGGCCGCGTATCCCTCGGCCTGCAGCAGGCCAGGGACCATCGTCGACGAGTAGATCCGGAACAGCTCGGTGTCGTGGAAGAACTGCACCATGCTGTCTTGGAGTTGCTTCATACCGCGGCGCACCTGGTGGCGCCACTCGCTGTACATCGACTCGGCGTTCAGCGACTGAACGACGAGGTCTTCCGCCTGGTCGACCGCATCGCAGGCGGCTGCCCAGGCACGAATGTCCTTGGCCGAGGGCGCGGTGACGGCGTTCTCGATGCGGGACGTCTTGGAGTGACGCCAGCCGCACCGGCTGGCCAGCTCGACGACCGTCAGCCCGACCGTCTTGCGAAGGTCACGCAGACGCAAGGCAACGACCTTGCGCGCGGCCCACTGAGCCGACGAGGACGGGGAGACGGGCATGAACTGGCCTACCGATGCTTTCCTGTCAGCGGATGTCGTACTGGTCGTGCGGGGTGGCTCGCGCCCACACCGCCTCGAAGGCGTCGGCGCACAGTTTGGCTGCGGCCGGGTCATCAGTGATCTCTTCGTCGAGCCACGAGCCATCGCCGGCGAAGTGGTTCCAGTGAACCCACTGCTCGTCGAACAGCCAGAAGTCGTTGCCCGGCAGGGCGATATCGGAGGCCCGGCGGCGAGGCAGCCACCGCACCTGTTCGCCGACGGCGACGTTCGTGAACGTGCCGTCGTACAGGAACCGGGTGTACTCGCTGACCGGCTCGGAGACGATGCGGGCCCGGCGCACTACGGCCCCGCGGTCCACGGTGTGCTGGATCAGGTCGAGCCACGGCCGCCACCAGGATGCGCGGTCGGCCCGGTTGTGGCGGAAGCCAGCCCGCCACTGGGCAAACGGACCTTCCTCGTAGTCGACGGCGTAAGAGTCACGCATCTCCAGATGGACGGCTGACCGGCAGCTCGCCATCAACTCATCGAACGTCGGCACGCTCGACGGCATCGCACGCCTCCCTGAGAGCTCATCGGGGGCGGGCGGGACCAGGCCCCCGGCCGGACGCCGATCCCGGCCGGGGCCGCCCGCTGGGTCACAACATGGCCACACAGCCGTTGCCGCACCCGTGCGACGCGCATGATGCTCCCTGACAGCCGCATCACAGGGGGACCCGTGCGCCGCACCGCAACCATCCTGATCGCCGCCAGCCTGCTCCTCGCCGCCTGCAGCAACAGCGACGACACGACCAACTCGACGCCCAGCAGCACGGCCCCCACGGGGGACGAAGCACGGTACGACGAGATCTGGAACGCCCGGAGCCCCGGGATGCAGGCAACGGTGTGCAAGCTGCTGGCAGCGGACGACCAGAAGTCCGCCAGTACCCTGCTGCGCGAAACCCTCGACGACCCGTCGGTGGACTTGGACGCCCTGGCCGAGTACATCAACGACAAGAAGTGCTGACAGAGACAGGCCGCGCGCTTCAGCCCCTGAACCCCCGGTGCCGGCGTACCGGGAAGGGGCGACAGTCCCTACACCCCGGAGCTCTGAGGGTGGGCGGGGACCAGGCCCCGGTCGTAGCGCGTCGCGGCCGGGGCCGCCGCTTTCCGGGCAGCTCGAAGCCCCGCACGGGTTAACCGATGCGGGGCTTCGGGTCCTCTCGGCCTATGGTGGGTTCGCCACCGCAGCGCCGTCAGATCCCGGCAGGGATCAAACGAGGCGGTAGACGACGTAGGCGATGATCGCCAGGATCGCAATGATCCCGATGATCACAGCGTAGGTCAGCAGGATGGCGATGAGGCGGGCGGTCCGGGCATTCCCTCCCAAGGCATCCCGGATCGTCCGCTCACGCTCCCTATGCATGGCCACAAGCCACTTCAACGGGCAGCACCTTTCGTTGCTGGGCGCCCCCGACCCCTCTTTGGACATGGGTCACCCCTGATCTTTTGAAGGGGGGTGGAGTGCCGTTTTCTTACGGCCAGCGCCTCACGAGTTCGGACACTAGACGACCCGGCAGCAACTTCGAATCCAGGTTTCTGACAAACCAGACACATCGAACGGCCAGTCCCATGGATCTCACTCTTCCGGCCGATGCGCGGGCGCGCATCTCGCCGATCGTTACGTCGCGTGGCGAACATCTAATGGCGTCATGGCTAGAGACTGGGGTTGCCTGAGCCGGTGGGCGCACCTGGCCGGGGCCCCTCCATGAGCTCCGGCGACCGGCTGAGCCATCCGTGATCGCCTGCGCTTCGGTTGAGCGTCGGCTGAGCTAACGATCTTCAAAGGGGCCCAGAACGCGAATCAGCCCCTCTCCTACGGCTTCCGTCGCAGGTGAGGGGCTGATCGTCGGGTAGGCCCTGTGGGACTCGAACCCACAACCAATGGATTAAAAGTCCACTGCTCTGCCAATTGAGCTAAGGGCCCAGGCGATGTTGCCTACCCGAGCATAGCCGGACGCGGCCGGGAGTCCGATCGGGTATCGGTGACCCGGCCGCGTCGGAGGCCGCAAAAAGGTCCGCCGCAGAACAGAACGGGCGGAAGATTGGCGGGAGGAGAGCGAAATGGAGGGGACGGAGGGCCTGGGAATCCGCCCCCCACTCCAACCGTCCGTCCCCGCGCCCCTCCCCTACGGATCAACCGGCTCCGCCGCCCCCTTCCGGGCCGCCTCCCGGGCCACGTTCCGCTCGTGTTCGGGGTTGAGGAACCAGTGGCGGGCGGACGCGGCCCACCACGCCGCCGCGAAGCCGAGCACCGCCAGGACGGCGATGGGGGCGTAGTTGAAGGTTTCCCAGGTGACCGGGGAGACCTGGGGGAGCATGAAGAGGACGGTGATCGTGAGGACCCAGGCGACGGATACGACGCCCACCGTCCGGGACCAGCGGCCGAGGTGCCAGGGCCCCCGTTCGAAGGCGTCGCCCTTGCGGAGCCGTAGCAGGGTCGGAATGACGTAGGCGATGTAGAGGCCGATGACGGCGATCGACGTCACGGCCGCGTACGCCGTGACGTTGATCAGGTACGGGAGTCCGAGCACCAGCGCGCCGCCAGCCGCCAGCCAGACCGCCGCCACGGGGGTGCGCGTACGAGGGCTGACCGTGTGCCAGACGTGGGAGAACGGCAGGGCCCCGTCGCGCGAGAAGGCGTAGATCATGCGGCTGTTGGCCGTCACGGACGCCATGCCGCAGAACAGCTGCGCGCCGATGATGACGAGGAGCAGCAGTTTGCCCGCCGTCGCGCCGAGCGCGTCCATCAGGATCTGCGCGGGCGGCACGCCGGTCGCCGAGCCGAGGGCACCGTCGTACGACTGGATCGCGAAGGTGAAGCCCAGCAGGAGGACCAGGCCCGCGACCCAGGACGTCCAGATCGAGCGCACGATGCCCTTGGGGCCGGCCGTGGACGCGTCGTGGGTCTCCTCGGTCATGTGGGCGGAGGCGTCGTACCCGGTGAAGGTGTACTGCGCCATCAGCAGGCCCAGCAGGACGACGTACACGCCGCTGCCCCAGCCCGTGTTGTTGACGAACTCCCCGAACACGAACGACGCCGACTGATGACTGTCGGGGACGATCGCGAGCGCGCCGACGATCACCACGACACCGACCACGTGCCACCACACGCTGATGCTGTTGAGGAGGCCGACGATCCGGACGCCGAACGTGTTCAGCAGGCCGTGCAGCAGCAGGATCGCGGCGAAGAGGAGGATCGTCCGGCCGGGGGCCACCTCGAAGCCGAATTCGAGGTTCAGATACGCGGCCAGGAACGACGCCGCGCCGAAGTCGATGCCGGCGGTCACCGCGACCTGTCCGAGCACGTTGAACCAGCCCGTGAACCACGCCCAGGCCGCCGCGCTCCGCTCCGGCGCCAGCCGGTGCGCCCAGAAGTACAGGCCCGCCGAGGTCGGATACGCCGAACAGATCTCGGCCATGGCCAGGCCCACGAAGAGGGTCATCAGGCCCACCGCGACCCAGCCCCAGGTCATCACCGCGGGCCCGCCGGTGTTCATGCCGAAGAGGTACAGCGTCATACAGCCCGACAGCACCGAGATGATCGTGAAGGAGACCGCGTAGTTCGAGAACGCGGACATCCGGCGGGCGAGGACCTGCGTGTAGCCCAGTTGGGCCAGCCGTTCCTCGTCAGACACCGGGACCGACACCGAGACCGGGGCCGAGACCCCGGGCGCCCCACGGGCTATGTCGTCATCTGTCATGCCCCCAGCAATTCCCTCACCGGGGGCGTGACATGCGCCACACCGTGGCCGGAAAACAACTCCGGCGCGTCACCGCGGCCACAAACGCCGGAAGGGTCCGTACGACCGAAGTCGTACGGACCCTTCCCTGCCAGTCGGCGTCAGCGGTCACTCGTCCCGCCGGCCGGTGTCAGCCGTTGCGCTTGTCAGCCGTTGCGCTTCCAGCGGGGCTTGTCCTCGCGGCGACCGAAGGAGCCGGTGCCGGTGCCGGTGCCGGAGCCTCGGTGGTCGTCACGACGGCCGTACGGGCGCTCGTGGCCGCCGGAGCGGAAACCCGGACGGTCGCCCTGGCGGTCACGGTTGAACGGACGGTCGCTGCCGCGGTGGCCGCCACGGTCGTCCCGGCGCTCGAAGGAACGCCCACCGCGGTCACGGTCGAACCCGCGGTCCCGGTTGTCCCGGTTGAATCCGCCACGGTCGTCCCGGCGCTCGAACGAACGCCCACCACGGTCATCCCGACGGTCATCGCGACGGAACCCGCCACGGTCGCCACGGTCCCGGTCGCGGTTGTCCCGGTTGTCCCGGTTGAATCCACCGCGGTCGTCCCGGCGCTCGAACGAACGCCCACCACGGTCATCCCGACGCTCGTCCCGACGGAAACCGCCACGGTCCCCGCGGTCCCGGTCGCGGCCGTCGCGGCTGTCCCGGCTGTCCCGGCTGTCCCGGTTGAATCCACCCCGGTCGTCCCGGCGCTCGAACGAACGCCCACCACGGTCATCCCGACGGTCGAACCCCCGGTCGCCGTCCCGACGGTCGTCCCGACGGTCGTCCCGGCGGAAACCACCCCGGTCGTCCCGACGCTCACGACGCTCGTACGACGAGGAACGACCGTACGAAGACGAAGGGGCCTTCTCGATCGTCTCGACGTCCTGCGCGCCGGGCTGCTCCGGCACGGACACCTCGGAGATCACCGGAACGTCGGTCGCCTCGGCGGGAGCAGCGTCGCCCGTCTCCTCGGCCCGCGCCTGGGCAACGGCCGCCTCCGGGTCCTCGCCCCGCTCGCGCGCCGCACGGGCGGTGAGCCGGTCGGCCTCGTCGCGGAGCTCGGCGGCACGGCGGGTGGCCCGCTCCAACTGCTTGGTGAGGTGAGCGACTTCACGCTCGGCCTGCTGCGCGGCGTTGCCGGCCGACTCGGCCTGGACCTCGGTCATCGACCGCGCGCCGGTGATCTCGGCGACCTCGGGGTCGAACGTCGTACCGCCCTGGATGATGTGACGCCCGGCGTCGACGCCCGCGTCCTCCATCAGCCGGAAGATCTGGCGGCGCTGGTGCGGCAGCGACAGGGAGACGACGGTGCCGGAGCGCCCGGCACGAGCCGTACGCCCGGACCGGTGCAGGTAGTCCTTGTGGTCACCGGCGGGGTCGACGTTCAGCACGAGGTCGATGCCGTCGACGTGAATACCGCGCGCGGCCACGTCGGTGGCCACGAGCACGTTGACGTATCCGTCCTTGAAGTCGGCGAGGGTCCGCGTCCGCGCCCCCTGCGTCATACCGCCGTGCAGCGCGTCGGCCTTCACACCGGCGTCGCGCAGCTGCTCGGCGACGCGGTCGGCGCCCAGCTGCGTACGGACGAAGATGATCGTGCGGCCCTTGCGGGAGGCGATCGCGGCCGTGACCGGCGCCTTGTCCTTCGGCTTCACGATGAGGATGTGGTGCGACATGGTCGTCACGGCACCCTGCGCGGCGTCGACCTCGTGCGAGACCGGGTCGTTCAGGTACCGGTCGACGAGGGTCTTGATCTCGTTCTCCATCGTCGCGGAGAACAGCATCCGCTGACCGCCCGCCGGCACCTGGTCGAGCAGCTCGGTCACCTCGGGCAGGAAGCCCAGGTCCGACATCTGGTCGGCCTCGTCGAGCACGGCGATCTGGACGTTCTCCAGCGAGCAGGCACCGCGGTTGATGATGTCGCGCAGGCGCCCCGGCGTGGCGACGAGGATGTCCACGCCCCGCTCCAGGGCGTAGATCTGGTTCCCCATCGACGTACCACCGCACACGACCTTCATCTTCAGCCCGAGGACGTCCCCGTACGGCTGCAGCGCGTCCGCGACCTGCATCGCGAGCTCACGGGTCGGCGTGAGGATGACGGCACGCGGCTTGTGCTTCTCGGTGCGACCGCCGGCCAGCGTGGCCAGGGTCGGCAGACCGAACGACAGCGTCTTGCCGGAGCCGGTACGACCGCGCCCCAGGATGTCCTTCCCGGCCAGCGCGTCCGGGATGGTCGCGGCCTGGATCGGGAACGGGACGGTCACGCCGTTCTGCGCGAGCTTGCGCACGACGCCCTCGGGGAGACCGAGGTCCGCGAAGGTGATCTCGGGGGAACTGGTCTCCTCCGTGCTCTCGGGCACGACGACGTGATCAGTACTGGAAATGGACATGCGTATGCGAAACCTTCCGGAGTCTCGTCGGCACGCGCCCGTCAACTCCGTGATTCGCACACGACCGCCTCTATGCGGTCCGCCACGGCAAGGGAGAGTACGCGCCACACGGCGCGCTCTGCGATGGCGCCGGGCAAATGGGATCAAACGATCTACCACCATACGCACCCACCACCCTCCAAGGCAAACTGAGCTCGTATCCGCAGGTCAGGGAAGGTCACTGGGCGGGGTTCCAGAGGGCGCAGCACGTGCAATTCAGCGGGGGATCCAGGGGGCGCAGCGCCCCTGGCGGGGTCCGGGGCGGAGCCCCGTGTCGGTGCGGGGTCGAAGGGGCGGAGCCCCGTGTCGGTGCGGGGTCGAAGGGGCGGAGCCCCGTGTCGGTGCGGGGTCGAAGGGGCGGAGCCCCTGGGGATGGGACGGGTGGGGGCGGCGGGGGGAACTCCTGAGGGCGAGCCCCACCGAACAGACACCCCGCCGAAGCCCTAGGCCGCATCCCCCGCCACAGGCGCCGGCTCCCGCTCCACCAACTGCGCCCCCTGCCCGGGCGCGGACGACGACGGCTCGGCCGAGGTCGGCGGCGTAGCCGACTCCACCGGCTTCGAAGGCGACGGCTGCTCCGGCTGAGTCGGAGTCGGCGTAGGAGTCGGATGCTCCTTCGTGGGCTCGGGCACCTCCGGCCGCTCATCCCCCTTCCCGCCCCCCTTCCCGCCCTTCGGCGGCACCGCCTTCCCGGACGGCTTCGCCCGCCCGGACGCCGAAGCCGACGCGGACGGCGCCCCGGAAGCGGAGGCGTCGGGCGAGGCCGAAGCGCGCCGCTTCCCCTTCCCGCCCTTCCCGGCCGAGTACCCCGTATCGCCGCCGCCCGCCACCGCGGAACCCCCGTCCGGCGCCTCACCACCCCGCTGCGCGGCGGAGGGCGAGGGCCCAGGCTTCCGCCCGTCGTCCCCCACGCTCATACAGCCGGCGGCCGCGGCGACGGCCATGACCGTGGCGGCCAGACGGACAGGTACGTACAAGGCGCGCACGGCAGCCACCTCCGAGGGGGCGTGAAAGGAAGTCCCCCTGCCCAACTCCCGCCGCCCGCAAGAAGACACGCGCCGCCCGTTCCTAAACAGCGCCCACACGCGCCCTGCAGAGGCGCGCGGCGGTATCGAGGTACGGCTCCGCCACGTGGCGCGAGCAACTGGACAGACCCTGGACGTTCTCCATCCGAGCGGCCTCCTGTCGGCCCCGTCTGTCCGTCGTTCCCCCGTGGCGGACAGACGGGGCTTCCCTTTCTCCTCCGATTACGTGACCTCTCACGGACAATGGCCCTGTGCTGGAGATGACGCGTGACAGGTTCGAAGAACTGGTGAGTGAGGCCCTGGACCAGATCCCGCCTGAGCTGGCGCGGGTGATGGACAACGTGGCCGTGTTCGTCGAGGACGAACCGCCCGCCGACGACCCCGAGCTACTGGGCCTGTACGAGGGGACCCCGCTCACGGAACGCGGGGAGTGGTACGCCGGAGTTCTCCCCGACCGGATCACGATCTACCGGGGCCCGACACTGCGCTACTGCGAGACGCCGGAAGACGTGGTGCACGAGGTGGCCGTGACGGTCGTCCACGAGGTGGCGCACCACTTCGGCATCGAGGACGCGCGGCTCCACGAACTGGGCTGGGGCTGACCTCCCGGCGTCCCGGAGGCCCCCTCACCCCTTGACCAGGGGCGATATCTGGACTTCCCCACCCAAGGAAGTTCCAGCACCCGCCCCCATGGAAGTTCCCGCACCCCACCCCGTCGCATATCGACCCCCGCCCCTGGGCATACGGGACCAATGGCCGTCCGTACGCCCCTGCGCCGCGCCCGCCAAGCCATGCCCCGCCAAGCCATGCCCCGCCAAGCCATGTCCCGAGCCCTCCGAGCCCTGACCCCCCGTGCCCTGGCCCGCCACTACCGCTCCCGGCACCCGCACCCGACCGCCGAGCTGGTCCACCACCCCCACCCCTGGGCCCGCGCCCTCGGCCTGGTGACCGTCGTACTGATCGGCGCCTGGCTCGGTCTGCTGATCGTGGGCAACGTACGCACCCCGGTCGGCCCCATGAACACCACGATGACCCTCCGCCCGTCCGTCACCGGCGGCACGAAGATCAACGTCTCCCCGCTCGGCGCCCTGGAACTGCGCAGCCACAACGCCCCCGTACGCCTGGACGTGAACGTCGACCAGCTCGACCCGGAACGCGCCCAGGCCCTGGTCGACCACCCGGAGCGGATCTCCGGCCTGCAGGACGAGATCGCCTCCGACGTACAGCACGGCACCCTGGACCTGGCCGTACGCTCGGGCGTCGCCGTCGTCTCCGGGGCCACCGCCCTCGGCCTCGCCGTCTACCGCCGCCCCCGCCGCGCTCTGGCCGCCGGCGGCCTCGCCCTGGCCCTCCTCACCGCCTCCGGCGGCGCGGCGGCCGCCACCTGGAACCCGAACTCGGTCCTGGAGCCGAAGTTCTCCGGGCTGCTCTCCTCCGCGCCCTCCCTCGTCGGCAACGCACGCAGCATCGTCACCGAGTTCGACGTCTACCAGCAGGAATTGGCGCGCCTGGTGACGAACGTGACCAAGCTGTACGACGCCACGTCCACCCTCCCCGCGTACCAGCCGGACCCGACGACCATCCGCGTCCTGCACGTCTCCGACATCCACCTCAACCCGGCGAGCTGGAAGATCATCGCCTCGTTGGTGGAGCAGTACGAGATCAACGTCATCGTCGACTCCGGCGACACCATGGACCACGGCTCCGCCGCCGAGAACGGCTTCCTCGACCCGATCGCCGACCTCGGGGCGCCGTACGTCTGGGTGCGCGGCAACCACGACTCACGGGAGACCCAGCGGTATCTGGAGGGCATCGACAACGCCCACGTCCTCGACGAGGGGCGGGCGGTGACCGTGGGCGGCCTGCGCTTCGCCGGGATGGGGGACCCGCAGTTCACCCCCGACCGCTCGGGCGACAAGGAGAACCTCCCCTCGGAGGAGACGGCCGGGCAGCGCCTGGCCGACGCTCTGCGCGCCCAGAAGGCGGCCGGCACCCCCGTGGACATCGCCATCGCCCACAACCCGGACGCCGCCCGCGAGACGGACGGCCAGGTCCCCCTCGTCCTCGCCGGGCATCTGCACCACTCGGAGATGGAGATCCTGGACAAGGGCACCCGCCTGCGCATCGAGGGCTCCACCGGCGGCAGCGGCCTGCGCGCGCTGGAAGGGCAGTACCCCGACCCGATCGAGACCTCGGTCCTCTACCTCGACCGTGACACCCACCGCCTCCAGGCGTGGGACGAGATCAAACTCGGCGGCCTGGGCCTGACGACCGCCGAGGTCAGCCGCCACCTGCCGAAGGAGAACCAGCCGGGAGCCACCCCCGACGACGACCTCTCCCCGTCTCCCTCGGGAAACACGTCAACCAGCAGGTCCCCGCGTGGGTCCTCCAACGGGTCTCCGAGCACGTCAACCGGCGTACCCCCCGGCGCCCCGTAAACCGTTTTGGCGATACCTCCCGCCATCCCATATGCTTCTCACGTCCCCGACGCGCTGAGAAGCGCCCAGGCGGGCCGATAGCCCTCATCGTCTAGCGGCCTAGGACGCCGCCCTTTCAAGGCGGTAGCACGGGTTCGAATCCCGTTGGGGGCACGCAACACCGTGTGCGACACTGTCGTACGCACGCTAGGTCCTGTGGAGCAGTTTGGAGTGCTCGCCACCCTGTCAAGGTGGAGGCCGCGGGTTCAAATCCCGTCAGGACCGCTGAGGTTACATGTTTCACGTGAAACCTCACGGCTGGGTAGCTCAGTTGGTACGAGCGATCGCCTGAAAAGCGATAGGTCGCCGGTTCGACCCCGGCCCCAGCCACATCGCACGAAAACCCCCACCGGGCAGCTGGTGGGGGTTTTCGTCGCTCACAGCGAGCCGAGGCCATATGGGCCAAGGCCGCTCGCCGAGAGCCATGGGGGGTTCTTGAGACACATAGCCAGGGGACTCGTGACGGCGGGGGCCGTCCTGTTCTCCACACTCGCGATACCGGGCATAGCGCACGCCGCCGCTCCCGTCGTCAAGGAGGCGTCCAGCGACTCGGCCGACTGGTCGGTCATCGACGTACGCCTCAACCACGGCAGCGCGATCGGCGAGGACGTCGCGAAGATCACCGCGACGCTCCGGCCCTTGGGCGGCTCCGAGTCGGACGCCCCGGTGGCCACGATCACCGACTTCACGCAGACGTACTGGGTCAGCTCCTGGGAGGGCGTCTGGTCCTCCCCGCCCGTCCACCTGGACACCCTCGGCGACTACACGATCGACGTCGAGGCCACGACCAGCGCGGGCGAGACCACCGTCCAGAAGAGCGCGGGCACACTGCGGTACCGCAAGCAGCCGGTCATCCAGGGCTTCGCCGTCACACCCACCGCGCCGACCATCGAGGACAAGAACGTCACGGTCAGCGGTGACATGGTCGTACGCGACCCGAGCACCCGCGCGACCGAGCCGCTTCCGGGCGCCTCC
The DNA here is from genome assembly GCF_002214185.1 of Streptomyces capitiformicae. Classification (NCBI taxonomy): domain Bacteria; kingdom Bacillati; phylum Actinomycetota; class Actinomycetes; order Kitasatosporales; family Streptomycetaceae; genus Streptomyces; species Streptomyces capitiformicae. Next base: position 9,025,775 of record NZ_CP022161.1, read on the forward strand.
GTGGACCTCAGGATCGGCCAGCGGATCGAGACGACCACCACCTCGGACGAGAAGGGCCACTTCTCCGTCTCCCGTGAGCTGGAGGAGGGCGGCTGGGCCTGGGCCACGTACAACGGCGACCTGGGCTACGCCACGGTCCCCTGGGTGAGCATCGACCCCAAGGCCGCGCCGACCCGCTTCGTCCTCGACAAGACGAGCTTCCACCCCACCGCGGGCGACAAGATCACGGTCTCCGGCACGCTGCAGTACCAGAGCGGCTCGGAGTGGAAGCCACTGTCCGGCATCCCGCTGGAGATGGACCACAAGAACAGCAGCACCGTCAACCCGATCGAGGCGACCACGGGCGCCGACGGCCGCTTCAGCTTCGTCGCCAGTCCGTACCAGAAGACCGTGTACGAGGTGGCCTTCCCGCCGTACCCGTACAACCCCTGGATCCAGCGCACCGCGACCGCCGACGTCTCCGTCGCGGTCACGGCGACCACCAAGTTCCGGGAGTTCACGGCCTCGCTCGACAAGTACGCCGAGCTCAGCGTCTCCGGCACCCTCGGGATCGTCGGGGACGACCACAGCGAGCGGGTGAGCGTCGCCATCCAGTACTCGCCGAACGGCAAGACCGGCTGGACCACCGAGAAGACCGTCAAGACCGGCTTCGACTCGCAGTTCCACACCACCCTGCCGGGATACACGGACGGCTACTGGCGACTGAAGTACGCCGGTTCCACCACGTACGACGTCAAGGGCACCACCAGCAGCGCCCTGCGCAAGAACCGGGCCCTGACCCGGATCAAGGACGCGAACGCCTCGCCGGAGCCGGTTCGCAAGGGCCGGACGATCACCGTCAAGGGCGTGCTCCAGGAGCGCAAGGCCGACACGTCGACCTGGAAGGCGTACGGCGCCAAGAAGGTCCAGATCCTCTTCCGGCCCAAGGGCAAGAAGACCTGGTACCTGATGACGACGGTCACCTCGAAGTCCAACGGATCGTTCAGCAAGGGCTTCAAGGCCCAGCAGGACGGCACCTGGGTGCCGGTCTTCCTCTACCCCGACAGCAGGCATTTCGTCGGCAGCGGCGCGGAGGACTACGTCGACGTGCGGTGACGCACACGACACACATGCGACGAGGGGCGGACGCAAAAGCGTTCGCCCCTCGTTTCGTCGAGGTGAGATCCTGGGTCCCGTATGTCTACGCCACCTGCCCCCGCCTTCGGCGCCCTCGCCCCCCGTCTGGCCGAGCTGTCCCTGCGCGACGCGCACCGGCTCGGGCGCAGGCTCGAAGGTGCGCGCAAGATCCGTAAGCCCGAGGCCCGGGCCGCCGTGCTCGCCGAGATCGAGGCGGAGGTCGCCAAGGGCGAGGCCCGTATGGCCGAGCGCGCCGCGCGCGTGCCGGCCGTCACGTATCCCGAGCAACTGCCCGTCAGCCAGAAGAAGGACGCGATCGCGGATGCCATCCGCGATCACCAGGTCGTCATCGTCGCGGGTGAGACCGGCTCCGGGAAGACGACCCAGATCCCGAAGATCTGTATGGAGCTGGGGCGTGGCGTACGCGGCATGATCGGGCACACGCAGCCGAGGAGAATCGCGGCCCGTACCGTCGCCGAGCGCGTGGCGGAAGAGCTGCGGACTCCCCTCGGCGAGGCCGTCGGCTGGAAGGTCCGGTTCACCGATCAGGTCGACCAGGACGCCACCTTCGTCAAGCTGATGACGGACGGCATCCTGCTCGCCGAGATCCAGACGGACCGCGAGCTGCGCGCGTACGACACGATCATCATCGACGAGGCCCATGAGCGGTCCCTCAACATCGACTTCCTGCTGGGTTACCTCGCCCAGTTGTTGCCCAAGCGCCCCGACCTCAAGGTCGTCATCACCTCGGCGACCATCGACCCGGAGCGCTTCTCCCGGCACTTCGGGGACGCGCCGATCGTCGAGGTCAGCGGCCGTACGTACCCGGTCGAGGTGCGCTATCGGCCCCTCCTCGAAGAGGACTCCGACGACACCGACCGCGACCAGATCACCGCGATCTGTGACGCCGTCGAGGAGCTCCAGGCCGAGGGCAAGGGCGACATCCTCGTCTTCCTCTCCGGTGAGCGGGAGATCCGTGACACCGCCGACGCGCTGATCAAGAAGCAGTACCGCTTCACGGAAGTACTCCCTCTCTACGCCCGGCTCTCGCACGCCGAGCAGCATCGCGTCTTCCAGCCGCACACCGGCCGCAGGATCGTTCTGGCCACGAACGTCGCCGAGACCTCACTGACCGTCCCCGGCATCAAGTACGTCATCGACCCGGGCTTCGCGCGCATCTCCCGCTACAGCCACCGCACCAAGGTCCAGCGGCTGCCCATCGAGGCGATCTCCCAGGCCAGCGCCAACCAGCGCAAGGGCCGCTGCGGCCGTACCTCCGACGGTGTCTGCATCCGCCTGTACAGCGAGGACGACTTCAACGCGCGGCCCGAATTCACCGACGCCGAGATCCTCCGTACGAACCTCGCCTCCGTCATCCTCCAGATGACCGCGGCCGGCCTCGGCGACATCGAGAAGTTCCCGTTCATCGACCCGCCGGACCATCGCAACATCCGCGACGGTGTTCAGCTCCTCCAGGAGCTCGGTGCGCTGGACCCGGCCCAGAAGGACGTACGCAAGCGCCTGACCCCGATGGGCCGCAAGCTCTCCCAGCTGCCTGTCGACCCGCGGCTGGCCCGTATGGTCGTGGAGGCCGACAAGAACGGCTGTGCCCGCGAGGTCATGGTGATCGCCGCCGCGCTCTCCATCCAGGATCCACGCGAGCGACCCGCCGACAAGCAGACCCAGGCGGACCAGCAGCACGCCCGCTTCAAGGACGAGTCCTCCGACTTCCTCGCGTTCCTCAACCTCTGGCGGTACGTCCGCGAGCAGCAGAAGGAGCGCGGCTCGTCGTCGTTCCGCCGGATGTGCAAGCAGGAGTACCTGAACTTCCTGCGCATTCGCGAATGGCAGGACATCTACAGCCAGCTGCGCACGGTCGCCAAGCAGATGGGCATCCATCTGAACGAGGACGACGCCCCGGAGCAGCAGGTCCATGTGTCGTTGCTGGCCGGTCTGCTCTCCCACATCGGTATGAAGGACGTGAAGGAGGCCGGGAGGGAGAGCGGGAGAAACACAGCGGGAGAGGGCGGGAGAAACACAGCGAAGAACGAGTATCTGGGCGCCCGCAACGCCAAGTTCGCGATCTTCCCGGGCTCGGCCCTCTTCAAGAAACCCCCGCGCTTCGTCATGTCCGCCGAGCTGGTGGAAACGTCGCGACTCTGGGCCCGCGTCAACGCCAAGATCGAGCCCGAGTGGGTCGAGCCGCTCGCCGAGCACCTCCTCAAGCGGACGTACAGCGAACCGCACTGGGAGAAGGACCAGGCGGCCGTGATGGCGTACGAGAAGGTCACGCTCTACGGCGTACCGATCGTCGCCCAGCGGAAGGTCAACTTCGGCCGGATCGACCCGGAAGCCAGCCGTGAGCTTTTCATTCGCAACGCACTTGTCGAGGGCGACTGGCGTACGCACCACAAGTTCTTCGCCGACAACCGCAAACTCCTCAGCGAGGTCGAGGAGTTGGAGCACCGGGCCCGGCGCCGGGACATCGTGGTCGACGACGACACCCTCTTCGACTTCTACGACCAGCGGGTTCCCGAACACGTGGTCTCCGGCGCCCACTTCGACTCCTGGTGGAAGCGCAAGCGGCACGAGCAGCCCGACTTCCTGGACTTCGAGCGGGAGATGCTCATCCGGGAGTCGGCGGAGGCGGTCACGAAGGCCGACTATCCGGACTCGTGGCGCCAGGGGCAGCTCAAGTTCCGTGTGACGTACCAGTTCGAGCCGGGCGCGGACGCGGACGGCGTGACCGTCCACATCCCGCTGCAGGTGCTGAACCAGGTCACGGACGAGGGCTTCGACTGGCAGATCCCGGGCCTGCGGGAGGACGTGGTGACGGAACTGATCCGTTCCCTCCCCAAGCCGATCCGCAGGAACTACGTACCGGCCCCGAACTTCGCCAAGCGGTTCCTGGACACGGCGGTGCCCCTGCAGGAGCCGCTGGCCGTGACCCTCGCCCGCGAACTGAAGCGCATGGTGGGCGTACCGGTGGCGCCCGAGGACTTCGACTGGTCCCGGATCCCCGATCACCTGAAGATCACCTTCCGTATCGTCGACGAACGGCGCCGGAAGCTGGCCGAGGACAAGGATCTGGAGGCGCTTCGGCTGCAGTTGAAGCCGAAGGCCCGCCAGGCCCTCTCCCAGGCGGCCGCGGCCACCGCGGAACGCCAGGGCGGCGAGTCCCTCGAACGGACGGGCCTGACGGACTGGACGATCGGCTCCCTCACCCGCGTCTTCGAGACCCGTCGCGCCGGCCAGCCGGTGAAGGCGTACCCCGCGCTCGTCGACGACGGACCGAAGGCGAACACCGTCTCCGTACGCCTCTTCGACACGGAGGCAGAGCAGCAGGAGGCCATGTGGAAGGGCACCCGTAGGCTCATTCTCCGAAACATTCCGGTCAACCCTGCGAAGTTCGCGAGCGAAAAGCTGACGAACGCGCAGAAGCTGGCGCTGTCGGCGAATCCGCACGGTTCGATCCAGGCCCTGTTCGACGACTGTGCGATGGCCGCGGCGGACAAGCTGATCGCCGACTTCGGCGGGCCGGCGTGGGACGAGTCGTCGTACCGCAAGCTGTACGACAAGGTCCGCGCCGAGATCGTCGGCATGACGGTCCGTACGGTGGGCCAGGTGCAGCAGGTGCTGGCCGCCTGGCAGGCCTGTGAGCGCCGGCTGAAGTCCACGCGCAGCCCTGCCCTCGTGGCCAACCTCGCGGACGTACGGACGCAGCTGGACGCCCTCGTGAAGCCCGGCTTCGTCACGGAAGCGGGCCTGCGCCGCCTCCCGGACCTGATGCGCTATCTGGTGGCGGCCGACCGGCGCCTCCAGCAGATGCCGACCGGCGTCCAGCGGGACACGTCCCGTATGGAGAAGGTCCACGAGATGCGCGACGAGTACGCCTGGCTGCTGGAACAGCTCCCGCAGGGACGGCCCGTCCCCTCCGCTGTCCTGGAGATCCGCTGGATGATCGAGGAACTGCGGGTCAGCTACTTCGCGCACGCGCTGGGGACGGCGTACCCGGTCTCCGACAAGCGGATCGTGAAGGCGATCGACGCGCTTGCGCCGTAGGCGGTGGCCGGTAACGGGGTCTGTACGCTGGGTGAGTTCGACCCGGGGGCCGCTGCTCCTGTACAGTCTTTTCTCGCAGGCCAGCGCGGAAAGGCACTGACTGCGAAACCTGGTCCTGTGGAGCAGTTTGGAGTGCTCGCCACCCTGTCAAGGTGGAGGCCGCGGGTTCAAATCCCGTCAGGACCGCAGTGATGACGAGAGGGCCCGCATCCGAGAAGGATGCGGGCCCTCTTCGCTGTGCGCCGAAGCCGCCCAAGAGCTCGGGGGTGGAGGCGCATTGGCGGGTGCGGGTGGTGTGTGGTTGCTCGCGCAGTTCCCCGCGCCTCTGAAAAGACAGGGCTGCGCCCCAGTCTTTTCAGCGGCCCGCAGGGTCGTGCTTTCAGGGGCGCGGGGCTGTGACATATGCGGCTCCGCCGCGTGGGCGCGACCAGCACCCCAACTCACCCGCACCCGCCAACGCAGCCCACCCACCCGAGCTCCCCCGGACCCCAAGCGGAGCGCCGCGGCTCTTGACGGCGTCACATTCCCCCGGTACCTCAGGAAACAGGGCTCCACGACCCCGGAGGTGGCATATGGCGGCGACCGCTCGGCACGAGACCCGCGCACTGCTCCGTGCTCACCTGTCGGCCGCTTCCTCGTATCGCCACGCGACCCGCCACTGCCCGATCTGCCACCGGCTGTTGCGGCTGGCGTCGGAGCCCGTGGCGGGCGGCGAGGACGGCTCCGAGGGCCCGGCGGCGGGGGAGAGCCCGGCCATACGACCCAAGGCGTGAGACGGGCGGATCGGGGAACACACTCCCGCAGGGGAACGTTTCTTCCTCAACTCCCTTCCCCATTACCGCAGATGAGCCACTGGCAACAAGCGTCTCGGCATGTGACGGGTGTCACCGTATAAGTTTCCAGAGCGTCGACTCTTACCGGGCTCCTACAACTGGTCAATTTAATATGTGCAATTGCACCAGTCCCGGAAGGCCCACACAGGAGATCCAACAGCCCTCCCCAGACTCTGACACGGGCGCGCACAAGCTCACTCGGAAGCCGGCGTTCCGCACCCCCGCAGGAACAGGCCCGCGTCCTCGGGGGCACAAAAAGATCGCGCTGGACCCGGCGGAGTCCAGCGCGATCTACGACGCACCCTTGCTGCAAGGCTCTGTATGGCTTGGGCGTGGGTCCCTGTTGGGGCAGGGCCCGCGTCGCTTGGAGCGGTTGAGCTGTGGCTTCGGACGGTTCGGCCGATGGGGGGACCAGCCGAAATGCCCTGTTATGCGACTGTTCAGGCCTCGCTGCGCTGCTGCGGAATGCCCGCGAGCAGTGCGCGGACCTCAGCCTCGCGGTAACGGCGGTGCCCGCCGAGCGTACGGATGGACGTGAGCTTGCCGGCCTTCGCCCACCGCGTGACCGTCTTGGGGTCGACGCGGAACATGGTGGCGACCTCAGCCGGGGTCAGCAGCGGCTCGGCATCAGGGGTGCGAGCGGTCATGAGCGGCCTCCTCGGGAGAACCGAACCTTCTCGGTTCTTTCCTCTAAATTCTGCACCTTGACCCGCGTTGCCCGAAATGGCGGACGCGAGTCGAGTCGGTTATAGGACGAACGGCTTGTCCTCGGCACTACAACTACACCATCTGTCCAGCCGCGTCGGCCAAACCGATGGAATTGCCCTCCCAGGTGTTCATCAGCGACGGATGCCGATGGACCATGCCATAGCGGACAGTCACGCCAGTGTGACGATCAGTCACACTGGCGTGCAGGAGTCACCAGACCCCCCAAAGCGCGCAATGCTGAGATTCCGCCCACAGGTGGGCAGAAGGAGCCTCCCCCGGACTCCTTGTCCTATTTTGACACGAGGAGATGCGTAAGAGGCAAGGCCCGCGTAAGTGCAATCCGTCACGCTTGGCACCACCTTGATACAAAAGCCCGGATCAGGGCCTAAGTCCCACGATGACGCCCATACGGAACTTCAGTGCGTCAAGCCTGGGCCAAGGGTGGACAGTTCACCATGCTTCAGCCTTTGTGGAAAGCCTTTTCCCAGCCGCCCCACAAGTCACAGGTACGGAGGGAAGGTTCGGGTGGTTCATCCGGAACGTTCGGGCGGGAGGTTCAAGCGGTTCAGTTCGCCGAGCGCCGGTCCCGCACCGCCCGCCACCGCTCGACCAGACGCCCGTACGCCTCCCCTGCTGCCAACCCGTCGCCGCTGCGAAGTGCCTCGATGCCCTCGGCCACATCGGCGGCCGAATGATCACCGTCCAGTTCGTCGGCGGGCAGCACATGCACGAGGCCGCCGTAGTCCAGCTCGACGAACGAGCGCGGGTGGAACTCCTCCAGCCAACGGCCCACGTCGATGAGACCGTCGATCAGCGGCCCCTCGTCGATGGTGTCCCGCAGCGCCCGCAGCCCGCGCGCCACGCGCCGCCGGGCCTGCACCATGGGCGTGCGATAGCGAAGCACGGGCGAGGTCTCGCCCGAGCCCTTCTCATACGTCCGCTCCTCGTCCGAGACGAGGACGAACCAGTTCAGCGGGACGTGCCAGGTGGAGGTGCGGATCCACGGGCGGGCGTCGGGGTTGCGGGCCATCCAGCGCTCGTAGTCCTGGCTCGCCTGCCGCCGCACCAGCGGCGGCAGCACCGCGTCGAGGACCGGCGCGGGCAGCTCCTCGGCCAGGTCGCCGAGCGCCTGCCAGCCGCGCAGCCGGGTACGCCAGGGGCAGACGCAGAGCACGCCGTCGGCGTCCAGCACGAAGGCGTCGCTGCTCTCGTGCACCGGCACCGGCACCGGCGGCGTGGGCAGCAGATCGGCCAGCGAGCGGCGCAGCTCGTCCTGGTACGAGGGCCGGTCGGTGCGCCGGGCGTAGCGCGCCCAGTGGGTGCGCTCGGGCTCGGGGAAGGCCGCCAGCGGCTCGTACACGCGGAGGTACGACGCGTACGGGACGATCACCGAGGACACCTTGGGCACGCCTGCTCCCTCCCCCGGCAGCTACCGGGGAAACCTGCGGAACCCGCACATGAGCGGGCCGGAAAACTGTACGGATCGCACCACGGCCGTACTCCAGGAGTGGGTGATCCTGAAGCTGCGCCGCTGTCGGGCGGGCGCAGGCTCTAGTCTCATGCTCACAGATCCCGCCACCCGCACGGGAGCCTGTATTCAACCGCCGCTTCTTACCCAGGAGTCACCACAGTGACCGAAGTATCTGACGGCGTCCTGCACACCCTGTTCCACTCGGACCAGGGCGGTCACGAGCAAGTCGTGCTCTGCCAGGACCGGGCCAGCGGCCTCAAGGCCGTCATCGCCATCCACTCCACCGCGCTGGGCCCCGCCCTCGGCGGCACCCGCTTCTACCCGTACGCGACCGAGGCCGAGGCCGTCGCCGACGCGCTGAACCTCGCGCGCGGAATGTCGTACAAGAACGCCATGGCCGGGCTCGACCACGGCGGCGGCAAAGCCGTGATCATCGGGGATCCGGACCGCGACAAGACCGAGGAGCTGCTGCTCGCCTACGGGCGGTTCGTGGCCTCTCTGGGCGGCCGGTACGTCACCGCGTGCGACGTCGGCACGTACGTCGCCGACATGGACGTCGTGGCACGCGAGTGCCGCTGGACGACGGGCCGGTCCCCCGAGAACGGCGGCGCCGGCGACTCATCCGTCCTGACCGCCTTCGGCGTCTACCAGGGCATGCGGGCCTCCGCCCAGCACCTGTGGGGCGACCCGTCGCTGCGCGACCGCAGAGTCGGCATCGCGGGCGTCGGCAAGGTCGGCCACCACCTCGTGGAGCATCTGCGGGCGGAGGGCGCCGAGGTCGTGATCACGGACGTCCGCGAGGAGGCCGTACGGCGGATCCTCGACCGCCATCCGGTGGGCGTCACGTCCGTCGCCGACACCGAGGCGCTGATCCGGGTGGAGGGGCTCGACATCTACGCCCCCTGCGCGCTGGGCGGCGCGCTCGACGACGACTCCGTGCCCGTGCTCACCGCCAAGGTGGTGTGCGGCGCCGCCAACAACCAGCTCGCGCACCCCGGTGTCGAGAAGGACCTCGCCGACCGCGGGATCCTCTACGCGCCGGACTACGTCGTGAACGCCGGCGGGGTCATCCAGGTCGCCGACGAGCTCCACGGGTTCGACTTCGAGCGGTGCAAGGCGAAGGCCGCGAAGATCTACGACACCACGCTGGCGATCTTCGCACGTGCGAAGGCGGATGGTGTTCCGCCGGCCGCCGCGGCCGACCGGATCGCCGAGCAGCGGATGCATGAGGCGGCCGCGAAACGCGGACGCTGATCGTTTCCGCTCGTTCCGCGCGAGGGTCGCACATCTTGGGCTGGTACCCGCCGGTGGATTTGGAGAGAACTCTCACTTCGACCGGCGGGTCGCTCGCCGAGAAACGGTTAAAATCGCGGTTGACCAGCGGGGACAGGGCTCCTCGCAGGTTCTGGGCACAGGCGCGTGCTGCGGGCGACGTACCGTATGGGCGCGGGCTCAGGTACCGTGGAAGCCCTACGGACCGGTCTCTCCACGGAGAGCCCGTTCCAGATCATGAACGCGTGTCAAGACTCTGGGGCCGTCGAGCCCCGTCACCGAGGGGGTCGAGCCATGGGGCGCGGCCGGGCCAAGGCCAAGCAGACGAAGGTCGCCCGCCAGCTGAAGTACAACAGCGGCGGGACTGACCTGTCGCGTCTGGCCAGCGAGCTGGGCGCATCGACTTCGAGCCAGCCTCCGAACGGCGAGCCGTTCGAGGACGACGAAGACGACGACAACCCGTACGCCCAGTACGCGGATCTCTACAACGATGACGACGATGACGACGAGGACGATCAGTCCGGTCCCGCGTCGCATCGTCGGGGCGCTTGACGCTCTAGCTGCGCTTCACCCGGTCCGAGTGGTTCCACCACCGGACCGGGTTTTGCGATGCCTTCACACCGCGGGTGCGTTGAGGTTGCTCACGCCCACGCGGCGGAGCCGCACATGTCACAGCCGCGCGCCCCTTTGGGGCGCGTTGCCGCTCAGCCTCGTGCGTAGTCGCCCACCAGTTCTGCGCCTGTCGTGTGGTCGGCGCGGTCGGTGATTTCGCCTGCGACCCAGGCGTCCACGCCGCGGTCCGCCAATGTGGTCAGGGCCACATCGGCGGATTCCTGGGGCACGATCGCGATCATGCCCACACCCATGTTCAGGGTCTTCTCAAGCTCCAAGCGCTCTACCTGGCCCGTCTTGCCGACCAGGTCGAAGATCGGGGCCGGGGTCCAGGTGGAGCGGTCGACCGTGGCGTGGAGGGTGTCGGGGATCACACGGGCCAGGTTGGCGGCCAGGCCGCCGCCCGTCACATGGCTGAACGCGTGTACTTCCGTCGTCCGGGTGAGCGCCAGGCAGTCCAGGGAGTAGATCTTGGTGGGCTCCAGGAGCTCCGCGCCGAGGGGGCGGGCAAGTTCGGCGATCTCGGCGTCCAGGGAGAGGCCGGCCTGGTTGAGGAGGACGTGGCGGACCAGCGAGTACCCGTTCGAGTGAAGGCCGGAGGCCGCCATGGCGATCACCGCGTCACCCGTCCGGATACGATCCGGGCCCAGCAGGTGCTCCGCCTCGACCACGCCCGTGCCCGCGCCGGCGACATCGAAGTCGTCCGGGCCGAGGAGGCCGGGGTGCTCGGCGGTCTCGCCGCCGACGAGGGCGCAGCCGGCGAGGACACAGCCCTCGGCGATGCCCTTGACGATGGCGGCCACGCGCTCGGGGTGGACCTTGCCGACGCAGATGTAGTCGGTCATGAACAGCGGTTCGGCGCCGCAGACCACGATGTCGTCCATCACCATCGCGACCAGGTCGTGGCCGATGGTGTCGTAGACGCCGAGCTGACGCGCGATGTCGACCTTCGTGCCGACGCCGTCCGTGGCGGAGGCGAGCAGCGGGCGCTCGTAGCGCTTGAGGGCGGAGGCGTCGAAGAGGCCGGCGAAACCGCCGAGGCCGCCGAGGACCTCGGGGCGCTGGGTCTTCTTCACCCACTCCTTCATGAGTTCTACGGCGCGGTCGCCCGCCTCGATGTCGACGCCCGCGGCTGCGTAGCTGGCACCAGTTGTCTCAGACATGACGGTGAGAACTTTCGTGTCGTACTGCAGATAAGCAGGTGATGCGGGCCCGCTACGGGCGACGGATCGCGTCGGTCGCGGCCGTGGCGGCGGGCCCGGCGGCCAGCTCGGTCTCGAGGAGCTGCTTGCCGAGGAGCTCGGGGTCGGGCAGCTCCATCGGGTACTCGCCGTCGAAGCAGGCGCGGCAGAGGTTCGGCTTGGCGATGGTGGTCGCCTCGATCATGCCGTCGATGGAGATGTACGCCAGGGAGTCGGCGCCCAGGGAGGTGCCGATCTCGTCGACGGTCATGCCGTTGGCGATGAGCTCGGCGCGGGTGGCGAAGTCGATGCCGAAGAAGCAGGGCCACTTCACGGGGGGAGAGGAAATCCGGATGTGGACTTCCGCCGCTCCCGCCTCGCGGAGCATGCGGACCAGGGCGCGCTGGGTGTTGCCGCGGACGATCGAGTCGTCGACGACCACCAGGCGCTTGCCCTTGATGACTTCCTTCAGCGGGTTCAGCTTCAGGCGGATGCCGAGCTGGCGGATCGTCTGGGAGGGCTGGATGAACGTACGTCCGACGTACGCGTTCTTCACCAGACCCGCACCGAACGGAATGCCGCTCGCCTCCGCGTAGCCGATGGCGGCCGGGGTGCCGGACTCCGGGGTCGCTATGACGAGGTCGGCCTCGACGGGGGCTTCCTTGGCGAGGCGGCGGCCCATCTCGACGCGGGAGAGGTACACGTTCCGGCCGGCGATGTCGGTGTCCGGGCGGGCCAGGTACACATACTCGAAGACACAGCCCTTGGGCTTCGCTTCCGCGAACCGGGAACTGCGCAGACCGTTCTCGTCGATGGCGATGAACTCGCCCGGCTCTATCTCGCGGACGTAGGAGGCACCGCAGATGTCGAGGGCGGCGGACTCGGAGGCGACGACCCAGCCGCGCTCCAGCCGGCCGAGGACCAGCGGGCGGATGCCCTGCGGGTCACGGGCGGCGTAGAGGGTGTGCTCGTCCATGAAGACGAGGGAGAAGGCGCCGCGCACCTGCGGGAAGACCGCGTGGGCGGCCTCCTCGATGGTCAGCGGCTTGCCGTCGGGGTCGACCTGGGCCGCGAGCAGCGCGGTGAGCAGGTCGGTGTCGTTGGTGGCCGCGACGCGGGGCGTACGGCCCTCCTGCTTGGGCAGGTCGGCGACCATCTCGGCGAGCTGGGCCGTGTTGACCAGGTTGCCGTTGTGGCCGAGCGCGATGGAACCGTGCGCGGTGGCACGGAACGTGGGCTGGGCGTTCTCCCATACGGAGGCGCCGGTGGTCGAGTAGCGGGCGTGACCGACCGCGATGTGACCCTGGAGGGAGCCGAGGGAGGTCTCGTCGAAGACCTGGGAAACGAGGCCCATGTCCTTGAAGACGAGGATCTGGGAGCCGTTGCTGACCGCGATACCCGCGGATTCCTGGCCCCGATGCTGGAGGGCGTACAGCCCGAAGTATGTGAGCTTGGCGACCTCTTCGCCCGGGGCCCAGACACCGAAGACGCCACACGCGTCCTGGGGGCCTTTCTCACCGGGGAGAAGGTCGTGGTTGAGTCGTCCGTCACCACGTGGCACGCCATCGAGTGTAGGCGAGATCGTGCACCGGTCCGAATCCGGTGATCTCGCCCGACCCGGTCCCCGACTGCGGGACGTCGCATGTCACTTGTCGGCGACGGCGGCGATACCCGTGTTGTTTCCGCTGGTCAGCGTGATGCTGCGGTGATCGACTCGATACTCCACCGTGCCCTTGAAGAGCTCCAGGACGCTCCGTTCGACGGCCATGAGTGAGTCGGAGCACATCCGTCGGGTGGTGCGCGGCGGACCGAGGGTGATCTTCCCGTCGCTCACGGTTGCCTTCGCCGAGACCTCGTTGCACCCGGCGCTGCCTTGAATCGTCCCGGCCTTCTCGTCGAGCGTGAACCAGGCCTTGCCGTCGGCGCCCTCGGGGAGCGAGGAGGCGACGTCGTGGTCGAGGAGCGACTCGACCTGCCACTTGGTGCCGTACAGCTCCGCGGGCTTCTCCTCGCTGAGCTTCACGGTGTCGCCCTCGGTGGTGCTGAGGGTGAGCTTGCCGTTGGTCTTCTCGGGGGTGAAAGTCCCGGTGTCGAGTGCGCGGGCGAAGGTCTCCTCGAACTTCATCGAGACGTCCCCGCAGGCGATCTCGGTGGACCGGGCGACCTCGAAGTCGATGCCGTCGTCCTTGAAGGTGGCGGTGCTGCCGAAGGTGTTGCAGCCGTAGTTGCCCTCGACCTCGCCCTTGTCGTCGATCTTCAGGTAGGCGCCGTCGGGGGCCTGGGCGGTCCTGCCGTCGACGGTGAGGCTGTCCACGGCCCAGCGGACGCCGGTGACGGACGACTTCGTCGTGTTCGTACCCGAGCCGACGGTGCCGCTGCCGGAGTCGCCGGCCGACTCGGTGCCGCAGGCCACGAGGAGCGGAAACAGGGTCAGGGCCGCCACCGGGAGGGCGGTGCGGGTCAGTCGCAGCTTGTCCATGCCGGTGGGACGGGTGGGGTGCGTGGGCGGTTCCACCGGTCTTCTCGCGCCCGGTGCTCAGCCCATGAGAGGGAGCAGCCCGCCGAGGTCGGCCCGTTCGCCGCTCGCGCTGACCTTCGCCTCGTCCAGGGCAAAGGCCCAGTCCAGGCGGCCGGTGGCGAGGCGGAGCCAGGTCAGCGGGTCGGTCTCGACGACGTTGGGCGGGGTGCCCCGGGTGTGCCTCGGCCCCTCCACGCACTGCACGACGGCGTACGGCGGGATCCGCACCTCCGTGGCCGCGCCGGGCGCCCGCACGGCGAGCGCGTCCGCGAGCAGGCGGGTGCAGGCGGCGAGGGCCTGACGGTCGTACGGGATGTCGAGGCCCGGCACGGCGGCGTTCAGGTCGTCGGTGTGGACGGCCAGTTCGACGGTCCGTGTGACCAGGTAGTCGGCCAGGGTCATGAAGCCGGGACGGGTGGCGAGCAGCCGCTCGCCCGGGGTGGCGGCCAGCCGCTCGGTCAGCCGCTGCTCGGTGCGGGCGTACAGCGCATCGAGGTCAGGGTGCTCGCGGGCGAAGTCCCGGCCCAGGTCGGCGCCCGCGGCTGCCAGAGCGGCGGTCGCGAACGGCCAGTCGAACAGGGAGAGTTCGGCCTTCGCGGGTGGCTCCAGGTCGATGGTCCGGCTGACGCTCTCGACGGCCATGGCGATATGCGCGGCCAGTTCCCGCACGGTCCAGTCACCGAGGCGCGTGGGATCCGTGAGCTGCTCGGGGGTGAGGGTGCGGACTGCGTCTCGTACGTTCCCGAACTGGGCCAGTACGGCCTTGCGGGTCTTGGCGGGGTCGTAGGTACGGGGGCGCTTCTTGGCCGGGGGCATGAGGGCGAGCGTAGCCCGGCGACGAACTCAGGGCAGGCATGCACAGACTGTCACGTGATCGGCTCAGTCTGTTCATGGGGAGGTCAGGGGCACGTGGCCGGAGTAAGCCTTTTCTGTCGACCATTCGTTCCTCTTGGGACGCATGCTCGATCAGGGGGCGAGAGGTGCTCGAGACGGTCGCCGACTTCTTCAACGGGCTCAGCAACGGGCAGATGTGGGCGGGGGTCCTGGTGTGCGCCCTGGCCGCGAGCCTCGCGGCGTACTGGCTGGACAAGTACCAGGGGTGGCGGCGGATCAGTTGGAGCGAGGTCTACAACGGCCCCATCAACAAGCACATCAACAGCCAGCCACCGCCCGGCATGTGGGAGATCCACTGGCAGGGTCGGCAGATCAGCGAGGGCAGCCTGGTCATCCTGGAGGTGCGCAACTCCGGGGTGCAGACGCTGGAGAAGGAGCACTTCGCCGCCCCGCTGAGCTTCCGGTTCGAGGGCAGGAAGGTCGTCCACTTCAAGGTGCGCGACGCCGAGGAGCCACTGGAGACGGCCCTGCGCCCCTTCGTACGCGCCGCCGTCACGCCCGAGCAGGCCGACGGCGACGGTGGCGGCGACCAGCGGCAGACCACGACACGGCAGAGCACGGCCCGGCCGACCGACTCGATAACCCTGCCGCAGTTCACCCTCAACAAGCATGAGCACTTCCGGCAGCTGGTCCTGCTGGAGGAGGACGACGAGAGCGACGGCACCGCGGGCAAGCCCCCCAAGACCACCCACGCCGGCAAGCTGAGGGGCGGCCGCATCAAGCGGAGCGTCGGGCGCGCCGGACGCAGACTCGCCACCGCCATCGTCATCCTCCTCGTGGCTTCCCTCAGCGTCGGCACCGGTGTGTACGCCAACCAGAAGAGCCTGGAACTCCGCGCGACCTGTTCCCCCGGCACCCTCACCCTGACGGGCTCGACCGCGTTCTCGCCGCTCGCCTACCAGGTCAAAGAGGCGTACGAGGTGCAGTGCCCCGGAACCAAGGTGGTGCTGTCGGCGACCGGCAGCGAGGAGGGGCTGCGGGCACTGGAGGCGCATCCCGCCGACGAGATCATTGCCATGGCGGACACCGTGGCCGGTCAGAAACCGGAGCAGGGCTACGACGCCCACCGGGTCGGCGTCCTCGTCTTCACGGTCGTGGCCAACGAATCGCTCGGCAAGGACCTCACCAACGGCGAGTCCCTCTGGGAGAAGGGCCTTACCCAGCCGCAGCTCCGGCAGATCTTCTCCGGAGGCACGGTCAGCGACGACGACGGCCGCTTCACCGAGACCCCCGTGGCGGTGATCCGCTCCAACAGCTCGGGTACCCGTAACGTCTTCGAGGACCGGGTACTCGGCCCCGTCCCCGCCCTGCCCGGCGCCGACGCCTGCCCCCGCCCCGCCCCTGGAGGGGAGGACACCGGCAACGAGAACCCGTCCCGGATCTGCTGGGTCCGCTCCACGCTGGAACTGCTCGACTACGTCAACCGCACCCCGAACGCCATCGGGTACGCCGAGGCCGACGCCCTCCCCTTCTTCCCCAAGGTGCGGACCGTACCGATCAACAGCACGGCCCCCACCACGGAGAACGTCCTCAACGGCAACTACAGGTTCTGGGCCTCCGAGGTCCTCTACACCCAGCCCGGCGCGACCGGCCTGCCCCGCAACTTCCTCGGCTTCCTCCGTAGTCGGGGCGTGTCGAAGCTGTTGGAGGGCCAGGGGTTCCTGCCGTGCCGGGAGGTGGAGGGCTCCAGGGATGACGCGATGAGGTGCTGAGGCCTTGGGCTACGCCTTCACCGGGCGGGGGTGCGGGCGTAGGAAAACCACACTCACCCCAGGGCATCCACACTCGGCGCGGCAACCTCCACAACACGCCCGAAACGAACCCCATGCACCTGTCGCGCCGCTTTGGTCCGCCCTGTCGTGACCCACAGGATCTGTCCTGAAACAGGTGTCGCGTGCATGGCCGGCCACGGGGGCCGGCCCACAGCACAGGCACACGGCACGGGACGAACGGGGGACGTTCGGCGTGTTACGTATTCACTTCGGACCGGAGGACCTGGCCCGGCTGCGCGTAGCGGCGGGCCCCGACCCACTCTGGGAGATCACACACAGCCTGCACCGCCTGCAGAGCAGGACAGGACGCCGGGCCTACGCCCACTGGTTCCACGACGCCCGGCCCGCGCTGGCCGGCACCCCGCTGGGTACGGCGGTGAAGAAGCTGTTGATGCCCGTACTGCCACGCGCGGTCTACTTCCCCGACTTCCTGACTCCGCACGCGGGGGACGGGGGCCTGGACGAGGGCCTGTCGGCCGTCCTCGACACACCGCCCGCCCGGGTGCGGGACGAGACGGAGACCCTCCGTCGAGTCGTCGGAGCGCCCGCGTGGGTCACCCGGCTCGCGGAGCCGAAGTCCCGTGGGGAGTTCACCGCGGTCCTCCGCGCCTACTACGAGGCGGTGCTCGCCCCGCACCTCGACACCATCCAGGCCCGGGTCGACAACGAACGCGCCCTGCGCACCCGCGCGTTCCTCGACGGCGGGGTCGACGGCCTGCTCACCGGCCTCGCCCCCGGAATCCGCTGGCGGCCCCCGGTACTGGAGGTCGACTACCGCGACGACCGCGACCTGCACCTCGACGGACGCGGGCTGCGCCTCCTCCCCTCGTACTTCTGCTGGCGCACACCGACCTCACTCGCCGACCCGAACCTGCCCCCAGTCCTCGTCTACCCGCTGCACCACACACCGGCGCCCACGCCCCAGCGCCCGGCCGACGACGCGCCCCTGGCCACGCTGCTCGGTCGAACCAGGGCGGCCGTACTGCGCACCCTCGCCTGCGGGGCCACCACCTCGGAGCTGGCCCGCATCCTGGGGATCTCGCCCGCCACTGCCACCCACCACACGACCGTGCTGCGCGACGCGGGCCTCGTCACCAGCCACCGCAACGCCAACACCATGCTGCACACCCTCACCCCGACCGGCGCGGCACTGCTCGGCTCCGACCGGGGTGAGCAGGGTCTTTTGAGGCGCGTCGAAAGTCATGGCCCCTCCTCCACGGCCGCTGAGACCGTTACGTCGTGCTGAGCGGAACAGCACGGATCTACACAAGGCAGACAAAACGGGAGGAGCAACTATGCGTATCAGCAAGCGAGTTGCCGTCGCGGGCGGCGTTCTCGCGCTCGGCGGGTTCATCGCCGGGCTGACGCCCGCCCAGGCGGCGCCCAGCGGGGCTCAGGCGATCAAGTACCACTTCGTGTTCGACAAGAAGACGAACACTGACTCACGTCTCATTCTGGTCAAGACGCAGCCCAACAAGCCCGCGAAGAAGGTCGCCTCGTGGCGGGCCGGTTCGGGGACCACCACGGACAGCTGCGCGAAGAACAAGGGCTGGCTGCCGAACGGCACGTACGAGATCAAGCGGTACAACACCAACTACAACGGGTCCCTCATCAAGGGCTACGCCTTCCAGCTGTCCGACAAGAGGTGCAAGCCCGGCGGCACCCTGCGCAACGAACTCTTCATCCACAGCGAGATGAAGAAGGACGGCAACGCGGGCAACACCGAGGCCACGCGCTGGGACGGCAACAGCGACTACAAGTCGGCCGGCTGCATCAAGCTGAAGCCGTCGGACATCCGGAGCGTCTACAAGACAGCCAAGAGCGTCGGCTTCCCCCGCACGCTCAAGGTCGTCAGCTGACCCCGCACCCCACATGACGCGAGGCCGCCGCCCCAGGCACACGAGGGATACCTGGAGCGGCGGCCTTCGCCGTCGTACGACCGGGCTTTACGCCAGCAGCGCCGGGATGGTGCCCTCGTGCGCCTCGCGCAGCTCGTCCAGCGTCAGCGTGAACTCGCCCTGGACATCCACCGAGTCACCGTCCACGACACCGATACGGGTGACGGGCAGGCCCCTCGCGCCGCACATGTCGTTGAAGCGGACCTCCTCGGAGCGCGGCACGGCGACGACGGCGCGGCCCGCGGACTCCGACAGCAGGAAGGTGAACGCGTCCAGACCGTCCGGGACGATCAGACGCGCGCCCTTGCCGCCCAGCAGGGCCGACTCGACGACCGCCTGGATGAGGCCGCCGTCGGACAGGTCGTGCGCGGAGTCGATCATGCCGTCACGGGAGGCGGAGATGAGGATCTCGGCGAGGAGACGCTCGCGCTCCAGGTCGACCTGCGGGGGCAGCCCGCCCAGGTGATCGTGGACAACCTGCGACCAGGCCGAACCGCCGAACTCCTCACGCGTGTCGCCGAGGAGATAGAGCAGCTGCCCCTCCTCCTGGAAGGCGACCGGCGTGCGGCGAGCGACGTCGTCGATGACACCCAGGACCGCCACCACCGGGGTGGGGTGGATCGCCACCTCGCCCGTCTGGTTGTACAGCGACACGTTGCCGCCGGTCACCGGGGTGCCCAGCTGCTGGCAGGCGTCCGCGAGACCGCGTACGGCCTCCGCGAACTGCCACATCACCGCCGGGTCCTCGGGGGAACCGAAGTTCAGGCAGTCGGAGACGGCGAGCGGCTTGGCGCCGGTCGTCGCCACGTTCCGGTACGCCTCCGCCAGCGCCAGCTGCGCGCCCGCGTACGGGTCGAGCTTGGCGTAGCGGCCGTTGCCGTCCGTCGCGATGGCGACACCCAGGCCGGTCGATTCGTCGACGCGGATCATGCCCGAGTCCTCGGGCTGCGCGAGAACCGTGTTGCCCTGCACGAAGTGGTCGTACTGGGAGGTGATCCAGGACTTGGAGGCCTGGTTGGGGGACGCCACCAGCTTCAGGACCTGGTCCTTCAGCTCCTCGGACGTCTCCGGGCGGGGCAGCTTGTTCGCGTCGTCCGCCTGCAGCTCGTCCTGCCAGGACGGGCGGGCGTACGGGCGCTCGTAGACCGGGCCCTCGTGAGCCACGGTCCGCGGGTCGACGTCGACGATCTTGCCGCCGTGCCAGTAGATCTCCAGGCGGTCACCGTCGGTCACCTCACCGATGACCGTGGCGATGACGTCCCACTTCGCGCAGATCTCCAGGAACCGGTCGACCTTCTCCGGCTCCACCACCGCGCACATGCGTTCCTGCGACTCGCTCATGAGGATCTCCTCGGGCGAGAGCGTGGAGTCGCGGAGGGGTACGTCGTCGAGGGTGACGCGCATGCCGCCGGAGCCGTTCGAGGCCAGTTCGGACGTGGCACACGACAGGCCGGCCGCACCCAGGTCCTGGATGCCGACGACCAGCTTCTCCTTGAACGCCTCCAGGGTGCACTCGATGAGGAGCTTCTCCTGGAAGGGGTCGCCGACCTGGACGGCCGGACGCTTGGAGGGCTTGGCGTCGTCGAAGGTCTCGGAGGCCAGGATGGACGCGCCGCCGATGCCGTCGCCGCCCGTACGGGCCCCGTAGAGGATGACCTTGTTACCCGCGCCGGAGGCCTTCGCGAGGTGGATGTCCTCGTGCCGCATGACGCCGATGGCACCGGCGTTGACCAGCGGGTTCCCCTGGTAGCAGGAGTCGAAGACGACCTCGCCGCCGATGTTGGGCAGGCCCAGGCAGTTGCCGTAGCCGCCGATGCCGGCGACGACGCCCGGCAGGACGCGCTTGGTGTCCGGGTGGTCCGCCGCGCCGAAGCGCAGGGGGTCGACCACGGCGACCGGGCGCGCGCCCATCGCGATGATGTCGCGGACGATGCCGCCGACACCCGTGGCCGCGCCCTGGTACGGCTCGACGTAGGAGGGGTGGTTGTGGGACTCGACCTTGAAGGTCACGGCGTAACCCTGGCCGACGTCCACCACGCCCGCGTTCTCACCGATGCCCACCAGCAGCGCATCGCTCTGCGGCGCCTTCTCACCGAACTGGCGCAGGTGGACCTTCGAGGACTTGTACGAGCAGTGCTCGGACCACATGACGGAGTACATGGCGAGCTCGGCACCGGTGGGCCGGCGGCCGAGGATCTCGACGACCCTCTCGTACTCGTCCTTCTTCAGGCCGAGTTCGGCCCAGGGCAGCTCGACGTCGGGGGTCTCGGCCGCGTGCTCGACCGTGTCCAGAGGCGTCCGGCTCATACGTTGACCAGCTTCTTGAGGATCGAGGTGAAGAAGGGGAGGCCGTCGGTGCGGCCGGTGCCGACGAGCGGCTCCACGGCGTGCTCCGGGTGCGGCATCAGACCGACGACGTTGCCCGCCTCGTTGGTGATGCCGGCGATGTCGTTGAGCGAGCCGTTGGGGTTGAAGTCCAGGTACCGGAACGCGACCCGGCCCTCGGCCTCCAGCTTGTCCAGCGTGTACTGGTCGGCGACGTACCGGCCGTCCATGTTCTTCAGCGGGATGTGGATCTCCTGGCCGGCCTCGTAGTCGGCGGTCCAGGAGGTCTCCGCGTTCTCCACCCGCAGCTTCTGGTCGCGGCAGATGAAGTGGAGGTGGTCGTTGCCGAGCATCCCGCCCGGGAGGAGGTGGGC
Source organism: Streptomyces capitiformicae (assembly GCF_002214185.1). Lineage (NCBI taxonomy): Bacteria > Bacillati > Actinomycetota > Actinomycetes > Kitasatosporales > Streptomycetaceae > Streptomyces > Streptomyces capitiformicae. Next base: position 9,046,811 of record NZ_CP022161.1, read on the forward strand.
CTCCGTGAGGATCTGGAAGCCGTTGCAGATACCGAGGACCGGCAGTCCGGCCTTCGCCTGCTCGATGACCGTCTCCATCACCGGCGAGAAGCGGGAGATGGCACCGGCGCGCAGATAGTCGCCGTAACTGAAACCACCGGGCAGCACCACGGCGTCGACCTGCTTGAGGTCCTTGTCCTTGTGCCAGAGCGCGACGGGTTCCGCACCGGCGAGCCTGATCGCGCGCTGCGTGTCCCGGTCGTCGAGGCTGCCCGGAAAAGTGACGACGCCAATACGAGCGGTCACTTTCCTGCCTCCACGACTTCCTCCACCTTCACGGTGAAGTCCTCGATCACGGTGTTGGCGAGGAAGGATTCCGCCAGCTCATGGATGCGGGCGAGCGCGGCGTCGTCCACCGGTCCATCCACTTCCAGTTCGAATCGCTTTCCCTGACGTACGTCGGAGACACCCTCGAAACCGAGGCGCGGCAGCGCGCGCTGCACCGCCTGGCCCTGGGGGTCGAGGATCTCCGGCTTGAGCATGACGTCGACTACGACGCGTGCCACTGGCACTCCCGGTGTGTGGTGCTGAGCAGGTTCCTTCAGACTACCCGCACAAAATTTCTACGCGAGTAGATTCGTAGGAATCTACAGAGAATCCGCGTGATGGCGGTCACGATCCGGTATCAAGTGATCCTCTTCGCGAAAAGTTCAGGGAAAGATCCCCGCACCCTATTGCGCGAAGGACACACGGACGGATTAAGTCTGGTCTTCACTTTGCATTGCCGGGCCCTGTACAAATGAATTGGCAATAGCCGATACTTTGCCCAAATAACAGCCGGACAACCGACATCCCCGGGACGTAAGGGCACGTCAACGGAGAGATGTCGCACGAAGGGACCGATATTCGTGGCGCAGCGTGTCGTGGTCACTCTCTCCGACGACATCGACGGCTCGGAAGCGGCGGAGACGATCGCCTTCGGACTCGACGGCAAGTCGTACGAGATCGACCTGAACGAAGCCAATGCCAAGAAACTGCGCAAGGCGCTCGCGCCCTACGTGGAGGCCGGCCGCAAGCGGTCGAAGTCGGGCAAGGCGTACAAGCAGACCCAGGTCGCCCCGGACCCGGCGGCGGTCCGCGCCTGGGCACAGGCCAACAAGATGGAGGTCCCCGCGCGCGGCCGAATCCCGAAGAAGGTCTACGAGGCGTTCGCCGAGGCGCAGTGAGTCCCCGGTGAGCCAAGGGCCGACGACCGGTCACCCGCCCCTCGGAGGAACCGACTTGCGCTGCACCCCTCCCGGTCAGCTAGAGTCTGGAGCACGCCGAGGGGCAAGGTCGAAAGGCCCAGCTCAACGGAGTCACGCGGGTGTAGTTCAGTAGCAGAACATCCCCCTTCCAGGGGGAAGGCGCAGTGTGCAATTCCTGTCACCCGCTCTGATCGCTTACCGAGCATCCTTCCGGATCAGGTAAAGTGGTCTCCGCGCCGATCGGTGGGAGCCGATCGGATGCAATGCGGACGTAGCTCAGTTGGTAGAGCGCAACCTTGCCAAGGTTGAGGTCGCGAGTTCGAGCCTCGTCGTCCGCTCTGGAAAGAAGGCCCCGGTCCACTGGACCGGGGCCTTCTTCGTGTTGCCATTGCTACGCAAGGGGTTCCTGCGGCTCCCGCCCTGACATTTGTCATGCCGAGTGATGACACCGCGCACTGCTCCCCGGCCCGTACCGCCGAGACGCTGAAGGCATGAAAACGAACGGGCACGAAGGCGTGAACACTCACGATCACGAGAACGTGATCGAGGTCACCGACCTGCGGCGCGTGTACGGGGGCGGTTTCGAGGCCGTACGGGGAATCACGTTCTCCGTCGGACGGGGAGAACTCTTCGCGCTCCTGGGCACCAATGGCGCGGGCAAGACATCGACGGTCGAGCTGTTGGAGGGTCTCGCACCGCCGTCCGGCGGACACGTGCGGGTCCTCGGGCACGACCCCTACCGGGAGCGCGCGGCCGTACGCCCCCGGATCGGCGTGATGCTCCAAGAGGGTGGCTTCCCCTCCGAGCTGACCGTCGCGGAGACGGTACGGATGTGGGCCGGCTGCACCAGTGGGGCCCGGCCAGTGGGGGAGGCGCTGGAGTTCGTCGGGCTCGGGCGGCGGGCCGGCGTACGGGTCAAGCAGCTGTCCGGGGGTGAGAAGCGGCGCCTGGACCTGGCGCTCGCGCTGCTCGGACGGCCGGAGGTCCTCTTCCTGGACGAGCCGACGACCGGGCTCGACGCGGAGGGCCGCCGGGACACATGGGAGCTGGTACGGGAGTTGCGCGACGGGGGTACGACCGTGCTGCTGACCACGCACTACCTGGAAGAGGCGGAGGACCTCGCCGACCGGCTCGCCATCCTCCACGAGGGCGGCGTCGCCGCGACCGGTACCCCGGCCGAGGTGACCGCCTCCCAGCCGTCCCGGATCTCCTTCGACCTGCCCGACGGGTACTTCCTCGGCGACCTGCCCCCGCTGGGCGAAATGGGCGTCACGGGGCACGAGGTCGACGGCCGCACAGTGGTGCTGCGCACGAACGAGCTCCAGCGGGCCGCCACCGGACTGCTGGTGTGGGCCGAGCGGGCCCGGGTCGAACTGGGACGCCTCGAGGTGCGGTCGGCCTCGCTGGAGGAGGCGTTTCTGCGGATCGCACGGGAGACGGCGGCCGCCGGGGCCGGGCGTAGGGAAACGGGCCGTAAGGACGAGGTGGCCGCATGAGTACGACGACTACGACCACGGGCACGGGCACGGGCACGGCTTCGGTCGCCCCGGCCGGTACGACCACCGTCAAGAGCCGTATGACCGCCCTCGCCCGAGCCGAGCTGACGCTGCTGGGGCGCAGCCGGGCCACGCTGGTCACGGCGCTGCTCGTGCCGCTGCTGCTGCCGCTCAGTGTCCGGTCGGCGACGGATCAGATGGACCTGGAGAAGGTGGGACTGAGCGTCGGGACGGTCATCCTTCCCGCCGCCGTCGGCTTCGCGCTGCTGTTCGCCATCTACGCCGCGCTGACCAACATCTACGTCGTACGCCGTGAGGAACTCGTCCTGAAACGGCTGCGGACCGGAGAGCTGCGCGACCCGGAGATCCTGGTCGGCGCCGCGCTGCCCGCCGTCGGCATCGGGTTCGCGCAGTGCGTGGTCGTCTCGATCGGCTGCGCGGTCCTGCTCGACGTCGGGGCCCCGCCCGCGCCCCATCTCGCCGTGCTGGGCGTGCTGTTGGGGATCGTGATGTGTGTCGCCCTGGCGGCGGTCACGGCCGGGTTCAGTCGTACGGCCGAGAGCGCCCAGGTGACCTCGCTGCCGTTGATGTTCGTGTCGGTGCTCGGCTCGGGCGTGACCGTGCCGCTCGAAGTACTGCCCGACCGCGTGGCCTCCGTCTGCGAACTGCTGCCGCTCAGCCCTGTGATCACGCTGGTGCGCGGCGGCTGGACCGGTGACCTGTCGGCGTACGAGGCCCTCGGCGCCGTCGCCACCGCGCTGGCCTGGACCGTGCTCGCGGTGTTTGCTGTACGACGGTGGTTCCGTTGGGAGCCGCGCCGATGAGGGGAGTTGGGCCATGCGGGGGCCGGGGGCCTGGTGGCGGGGGAAGAGCACACCGGCGAAGGTGGAGACGTACACGCGGTGGTCGTTCCACTCCTTCCCGTTGATCGAGGTCGGCTCGTTCGGGGTGCCGCTCTTCGGGCAGGTACCGCTGCCGCAGGCGAGCTGGATGTTCGCGCTGATGTGCGGACACGGCGTACTCGGCTCACTGACCGGAGCGCGGGCGCTCGACTGGGTGCGCGGCACCCGCGAACAGCCCCTCCGGCTGATGTGGGCGGTCGGAGTGGTCAGCATGTTGATCGGGGTCGCCGCATTTGTACTGGTCACACGCGGGGTCGACGACGAGGCGGCCACCGCGCTGGGCGCGGTGTTCGGGGGTGTGCTGGTCTTCGGCGTCGGGATGATCACGCTCGGCATCCGTCGGCGTCGGACCGCGCTGTACCTGATCACGGGCTTCGCGGCGGGCTCCGGCGTCCTGGGCCTCCTCCTGGGCGCCGAAGCGACCAACGCGCTGGCCGCGGCGATCGCCGTGCTGCTCGGCACCTCGTTCTTCGCCTTCACCTCGGTCTTCTCCGTATGGCTCCTCAAGGCCGTCTACGAACTCGACGCCGCCCGCGAGACCCGGGCCCGGCTCGCCGTCGCCGAGGAGCGGCTCCGCTTCGGGCGCGACCTGCACGATGTGATCGGCCGCAACCTCGCGGTGATCGCGCTCAAGAGCGAGCTGGCCGTCCAGCTGGCCCGCCGGGAGCGGCCCGAGGCCGTCGAGCAGATGGTCGAGGTCCAGCGGATCGCGCAGGAGTCGCAGCGCGAGGTGCGGGATGTCGTACGGGGGTACCGCGAGGCCGATCTTGGGGTCGAACTCGCCGGTGCGCAAGGGGTGTTGGAGGCGGCCGGCATCGACTGCTCGGTCGACGGCGACGACACGGCGGAACTGCCGGGGGAGGTGCAGTCCGCGCTCGCCTGGGTGGTGCGGGAGGGGACGACGAACGTGCTGCGGCACGGGAACGCCGGGCAGTGTGCGGTGAGCTTGCGGGTGACGGCGGGGCAGGTGGTGCTGACCTTGGAGAACGACATGGAGAACGGTGAGGTGCGGGGCGCCGGATCCGGGCTCGCCGGGCTGCGGGAGCGGCTGGCGATCGTGGACGGGACCCTGCAGGCGGGGCCGGTGGACGGGGACGCGTTCCGGGTGGTGGCCACGGTGCCGTTGACCTCGGCGGGCGCGGGGCCGGCGGGCGCGGAGGGCACCAAGGTCGCGCGGGGCGCGGACGTCGTACGAGGGGTCGCCTCATGACCGCCGTACCCGAGGCCGTGCGGCCCGTGCGGTTGTTGCTTGCCGATGATGAGCATCTGATCCGGGGGGCGCTGGCCGCGTTGCTGGCGTTGGAGGATGACCTGGTGGTCGTCGCGGAGGCGGCCAGTGGGCCGGAGGCGCTGGCCATGGCTCGGGCGCATGAGCCGGATGTGGCGGTGCTGGATCTGCAGATGCCGGGGGCGGACGGTGTGAGGGTGGCCACATCGCTGCGCGCCGAACTGCCGGCCTGCCGGGTGCTGATCGTCACCGGTCACGGGCGGCCGGGGCATCTGAAGCGGGCGCTTGAGGCGGGTGTGCGCGGGTTCGTGCCCAAGACCGTCAGCGCGCAGCGGCTCGCGGAGATCATCCGGACCGTGCACGCGGGAAACCGTTACGTCGACCCGGAGTTGGCCGCCGACGCGATCTCCTCCGGGGACTCGCCGCTCACCTCGCGGGAGGCCGAGGTGCTGGAGTTCGCCGCCGACGGGGCCCCCGTCGCGGAGATCGCCGAGCGGGCCGCGCTGTCTCAGGGGACCGTACGGAACTATCTCTCCTCGGCCGTGTCCAAGCTCGGCGTGGAGAACCGTCATGCGGCAGTGCGGCTCGCACGGGAGCGAGGTTGGGTATAGTTGCTCTCGCGCCACGGCGCACTGCGGACGTAGCTCAGTTGGTAGAGCGCAACCTTGCCAAGGTTGAGGTCGCGAGTTCGAGCCTCGTCGTCCGCTCCAGATCGAAGCCCCCGGTTCCGGCCGGGGGCTTTGTCGTGGGCCCGCTTGCCCCCGGTTCTCACCGGGGGCCTTTCTCACCGGGGCCTTTCTCACCGGGGCTTTTCGCGTTACGACCAGGTCGTGCCGGTCAGTCGCTCGTACGCCTCCACGTACTTCGCGCGGGTCGCGGCGATGATCTCCTCGGGGAGCGGCGGCGGGGGCTGCTCACTCTTGCGGTCCCAGCCGGAGGCGGTGGAGGTCAGCCAGTCGCGTACGAACTGCTTGTCGAAGGACGGCTGGGCATGGCCCGGCTCCCACTGGTCGGCCGGCCAGAAGCGGGAGGAGTCGGGGGTGAGGACCTCGTCGGCGAGGACGAGGGTGTCGTCCTCGTAGCCGAACTCGAACTTGGTGTCGGCGAGGATGATGCCCCGGTCTCGGGCGATGTCACGCGCCCTGCTGTACACCGCGAGGGTCGTCTGGCGCAGCTGGGCGGCGGTCTCCGCGCCGACCTGGCGGGCGACCTCCTCGTACGACACGTTCTCGTCGTGCTCGCCTACGGCGGCCTTCGTGGCCGGCGTGAAGATCGGCGCGGGGAGTTCCGAGCCGTCGACCAGGCCCTCGGGGAGGGCGAGGCCGCAGACCGTACGCGACTCGTTGTACTCCAGCAGGCCCGAGCCGGTGAGATAGCCGCGGGCGACCGCCTCCACGGGGACCATCCGCAAGGACTTGCAGACGAGGGTGCGGCCCGCCCAGTCGGCGGGGGCGCCCGGCGGGAGGTCTGTGCTCAGGACGTGGTTCGGGACCAGGTCGGCGAGCTGGTCGAACCACCAGAGGGAAAGCTGCGTGAGGACGCGCCCCTTGTCGGGGATCTCCGTCGGCAGCACCCAGTCGAACGCGGACGTTCGATCGCTGGCGACCATCACGAGGTCGCCCGCCTCGTTCTGGTACAGGTCGCGCACCTTGCCGGTGTGCAGATGCACCAGGCCCGGAACCTGAATCGGCTCGGGCTTTTCTACGAATCCGGACACGGTTCCTCCCCGTGGTGATGTCCAAGTGGCTCGATTGTCCCGCATGGGGAGGGCCGGTCTTGGTCAGGGGGCAGGGCGGGTGTCGGTCAGTCTCGTTTGCAGATGCGGTCCAGGAGGTTCGCCGTGGCTCGTTGGACACGCGTGTCCACGTGGCCGGGGCGGTCCAGGGCCGGGGACCAGGCGAATGTTCCGGATGCGAAGACCAAGGCGCCGGAGGGGGCCCGGTAGAGGGAGGTCTCCTGGTGGCGGACGACACCGTGGGTGTCCCGGTAGGGGGAGTGGGCGAGGAGGATGCGGCCCTGGTGCTCGGGGAGCGGGGTGCGGGGGAAGTAACGGTCGGCCTCGCCGGCGACCATGCCCTCCAGCTCGTCGTTCTCATGGGCGCCGGTCGCGTCCCAGAGCCAGTGGTCGGCGTTGCGCACGACCAGGGGGTGGGGGTCGGGGACCCGGCCCTCGTACTGGATGCCCATCAACTGCTGCTCGGGGCGGTCGATTTCGCGCCACAGTACGGGTTTTCCGGGGCCCCGGCGTTTTCGGCAGGTGAGCAGCCGGTCGGGGGCACCGGACGGGGACGGGCTCAGCTCCACCTGCCAGTACATGGTGTTGGAGGAGAGGAAGACGAGTGAGGTGCCGGTGTCGCGGGCGAGCTCGGCGGTGCGGCGCATCGGCGCCGACCAGTACTCGTCGTGGCCCGGGAAGACCAGCCCTCGGTAGCGGGTGGGGTCGACGCGGCCGGAGTGCAGGTCACGGGCGTCGGCGTAGGCGAGGTCGTAGCCGTAGCGCTCGGCCCAGCGAATGAAGTCGTAGGCGTGGCCGACGTGGAGGGGGAGGCCTGCGCCGGCGTACGGGCGGTCGAAGGAGACGGTCGTCGCGGCGTCGGACTCGCCGAGGAGACGGCCCTCGTCGTCCCAGGCGTGGTAGAGGCTGGCGCCCGTGCGGCCGTCCTCCGGGTACAGGTTGTACGCCTGCCAGGTGATGTCCGGGAGCAGGAGCAGCAGGTCGGCGGGGCGGTCGTCGCGGATGGTGAACGGCACGTGGGAGCGGTGGCCGTCGGCGGTGGTGAGGACCGCCACGTATGCGCCGACGTTCCAGTAGCTCGGGATCTGCAGGCGCCAGGACAGCCACCAGTGGTGGCAGGAGACCGTGCGGTCGGCGGTGAGCGGCGGCGGCTGGACGATGCCGGAGAGGCGGGGGCTGGTGGTGATCTTCGCGGCGCCGTCGCCGCCGTAGTGGCCGATGCGGTAGATGTCGACGCCGAATTCCTGGGGTGGGTCCACCGTGATGTGGAAGTCGATGGACTCGCCGGGCGCGGCGGCGCCGGTCGCCGTGAACCCTTTGATCTGGCGGCGCACGTCGTCCGCGGAGCGCGGGCCCGCCGGGGTGCGCGGAGCCGGGACGCGCGGGCCGCTGGCCTTGACCCGGGGCTCGGATGGGGCTTGGTCCAGGTCCACGTACCAGGGGACGACCTGGCCCGTGTCGTCGAAATACGTCACGGCGCCTCGTAGCCACGGGACAGGGCCCTGGCCGAAGGGGTCGGTGACGGCGTGGGCGAGGGCACCTGATTCCCAGCGGGGGATGCGGGGGGTCGAGTGGTCGGAAGGGTCGCAAGGGCCGTTGGAAGGGTCGTAAGGGCAGGAAGAGTCTGCTTGGTCCTCGTGGGCCCCATGGTCCGTGTGGTCCGTGTGGTCCGTCTGGTCCGTGTGGTCCGGCTGTTTCGAGCGGTCCGAGCCCATGAGTTCTCCCCTCCCTCGTCCCCCGTGAGCCCTTGCAAGCCCTTGCTATGTGCGCGATCGGTCCCAGCACATCACATTACGCACGCGCTCCGTCACCGTTCGTCGCGAATTGATGAGAATGGAACAGCTGGCTCGGGGCGGGGAGTTGGGATCAGACGAGACGGACCGGTTTTTCCGGGCGGACGCCGAGGTGGCGGAGCCAGTCGCGGAGGGGGGTGGGGTCGCCCTCCTCCACGAGGGTGAGGACTCGGGGGGTGAGGTCGGCGGCCCGTTCGCCGTTGACGAGGAGAGAGGGGCCGTCCAGCCAGTCGAGGCCGGGGGTCGCGCCGGCCGTGTCCATCGCGGCGCAGCAGACCATCGCGGTGACGTGCTCGGTCAGGAGTTCGCGGCCGGTGCGGGGCGGTTGCATCGGGAACAGCGGCAGCAGGCCGTCGTCCCACAAGCCCCGGTCCGGACCCTGCGGTTCGGCTCCGCCGGGTCCGGTCGATACGGCGGCCGGGGCCGAGGCCTCCTCCCGCGCCAACTCGGCGGTCAGCCCCGCAGCGAGCGCGGCGGACTGGGCGTGGGCGAGGGCGGGTTCGTCGTCGTCTTCGTCAGGGCTGCGGCCGCGGTGGTCGCCGCCGGGGGCGGATATGCCTTGGCGCGTGGGGTCGGCCTCCAGGGCGAGGTCGTCCGGGCCGGGGACCGAGTCGGGGCCGGTAGCGGCGTGTGGGCCATTGGTTGACTCGGCTGCCGCCGAGGCCGTCAGGTGGTCCAGTACCCGTGCCAGGGTCGGGCCCGTGGGGGCCGCCGGGCCGGTGCCGTTGGGGGCCGCCGGGCCGGTGGCGTGCGGGCCCGTGGCTGTCGCGTGGCGGACGCCGAGCGCGTCCAGAACACGGTGGAGGCGGGCCGCGTCGGTGCGCCACTTGCGGTCGACGACCTCGTCCGGATACTCGTGCCAGTCCACCGGGGCCCAGTCCGGGCCGGGCTCGGCGGGGCCGCCGTGGAAGAGTCGGGCGGCGAGGAGGGAGGCGGCCTCGTCGACCGCGCCGGGCTCTTCCAGCAGATCGCAGGCGGGGCGCTCGCCGAGCCGGGAGGCGAAGCCCTCGGCGAGGCGGTCGCGGCGGGACAGCTCCGTGAGCGCGGCGACGACGCCCGCGTCGAGACGGGACGGCCAGCGGCCCATCCGCCACGCGGGCAGTGCGACCCGGGTGAGGAGGCGGTCCCACCCCGCGTAGGCCAGGCCCACCTGCTCCTGGGCGACGATCCGCAGACCGTAATCCACAGCCTGTGCACGCTCGGCCGCGGCGGCGGCCACACCCCGCTCCATCTCGGCCGCGTGGCCCCGGCAGCCGCGCAGCAACAGCCGGGTCACCCAGCCGGCCCCGGCCAGCACCGTACCGACCAGGGGGCCGTGGGTCGGTGCAGAGGTGACGGCCACGGCCGCGTCCAGCCCTCGTACGAAACGGCGGGCCGCTGCTATGTCCGGGTGCGCCGACGGTCCCGTACCCGCGACGACCGGTGCCAGCACCGCCCGCAGCTCGCCCACCCGCATCCACCACAGGAACGGCGAGCCGATGACCAGCACGGGTGCGGCGTGCGCGCGGTGGCGTGGGCCCGACGACAGGCCGGACGGCAGCCCGGCCGACAGCCCGCGGGCGCCCGCCATCTCGTCTCCGGAGGCGGACGCGGAGGGGGAGGTCGAGGACGCCGGTGGGCTCGTGGTCGGCGGGGAGTGGGACGGGTGGGTGCGGTCCTCCAGCCAGCTGTCGCAGTCGGGGGTGAGGGCTATCGCGGAGGGCGCCGGGACGTCGAGGCGGTCGGCGAGGTCCCGGACCAGGCGGTAGAGGTCGGGCGCGGCCTCCTCGGTGATCGACACGGTGGGGCTGACGGCGGGCCGGGCGCGGGCGACGACGAGGGCGATGCCGGCGGCGGCGAGCAGGACGAGGACGGCGATGGCGGAGACGGCCCAGCGCGCCGTGGACCAGCCCGGGCCGGTGAGATGACCGGTGGAATCGCCGGCCTGCAGGACCACGGCGAGGGCCGCGGGCAGCAGGGCCAGGGCCAGCGCCCTGCCGCGCACGCGCAGCACGGCGAGAGCCCGGGAACGCGCGGCCTGCGCGCCCGCCTCCTCACCACCAGCCATACCGGTCACGACCCGACGTCACCCCCTGCTGTCCCGTGCGGCGCGCTCCGCGACCTTGTCCGTCACGGTGGTCGCCGCCGAATGCCCTGGTGTTGCTCACTCCCCCACTGTGGCACCCACCACTGACATCGCAATGCCGATGGGCCAAGTGCCGGAACCCCTGCGCCGCACCATAGTTGGGGCTTCGACCCTCGTCAGCCGGATGGACCATCGCTCACTCGATGGAATGGCTTTGGGGAAAGGTGCATGACACTGGGAAAGGATCGGGCCCCGGATTCCGTCGGGATTTCCAGGGGATTCCTGGGTCTCCGAGGGATTCCGAGGCCTGAGGGTCGTATCCGTTCAGATGGTCACGCAGATGGTCACGCCCCGGCTGCCGCCTTCGCCGCGATGTCCGTACGGTGCTGGGAGCCGTCGAGGTTGATGCGGGCGACGGCGGTGTACGCGCGGTCGCGGGCCTGGGTGAGGTCCTTGCCGGTGGCCGTGACGGACAGGACGCGGCCACCGGCGCTGACGATGTCGTCGCCGTCGCGCTTGGTGCCGGCGTGCAGGACGTACGCGTGCGGGGCGTCCACGGCGGCCACCTCGTCGAGCCCGGTGATGGGGTCGCCGGTGCGCGGCGTGCCGGGGTAGTTGTGCGAGGCCACGACCACGGTGACGGCCGCGTCGTCGCTCCAGCGGAGGGGTTCGAGGTCGGCGAGGGTGCCGTTGGCCGCGGCGAGCAGGACACCGGCCAGCGGGGTCTTCAGGCGGGCGAGGACGACCTGGGTCTCCGGGTCGCCGAACCGGGCGTTGAACTCGATGACCCGCACACCACGGCTGGTGATCGCGAGGCCCGCGTAGAGCAGGCCGGAGAAGGGGGTGCCCCGGCGCCGCATCTCGTCGACGGTGGGCTGCAGCACGGTCCGCAACACCTCGTCGACCAGCTTCGGGTCGGCCCACGGCAGCGGCGAGTAGGCGCCCATGCCGCCGGTGTTGGGGCCCTCGTCGCCGTCGAGGGCGCGCTTGAAGTCCTGGGCGGGCTGGAGCGGGAGGACGGTCTCGCCGTCGGTGATCGCGAAGAGGGAGACCTCGGGGCCGTCCAGGAACTCCTCGATGACGACCCGGCCGCAGGCGAGCGCGTGCTCACGGGCCTTGGCGAGGTCCGGCGTCACGACGACGCCCTTGCCGGCCGCCAGCCCGTCGTCCTTCACGACGTACGGGGCGCCGAACGCGTCCAGGGCCTCGTCGATCTCCTCAGGGGTCGTACACACGTACGAGCGCGCGGTGGGCACGCCCGCTCCGGCCATGACCTCCTTGGCGAAGGCCTTGGACCCCTCCAGCTGCGCGGCCTCCCCGGACGGCCCGAACACCGGGATGCCCGCCTCACGCACGGCGTCGGCGACGCCTGCGACCAGCGGGGCCTCCGGGCCCACGACCACCAGGTCGGCTTCCAGCCGGGTGGCCAGCGCGGCCACGGCGGCGCCGTCCAGCGCGTCGACCGAGTGCAGCTCGGCCACCTCCGCGATGCCCGCGTTGCCGGGCGCGCAGTGGAGCGCGGAGACGTCGGAGTCGAGGGACAGGGAACGGCACAGCGCGTGCTCACGAGCACCGCTACCAATGACGAGGACCTTCACGGGGCCAGCCTAACCGGCGGGACGGGGTGGCTTTGTGCGGGCTTCCGAGGAGTGGGACGGCGGGGATTTGTGGGATCGCACGAAAGACGGCGTGAGGGGGAGGGTGTGAGGGGGAGACGGAGACGTGCGAGAGGGAGGGCCTCCGGGAGTAAGAGAGGGCCTCCGGGAGTAAGAGGGGTGGGCGCCGTCGTCCGCTACTCGATCGCGCCCGGTACTCGTCCGCCTCGCCTACTCGTCCGCCCCCCGCCTACTCGTCCGCCCCGCTACTCGTTCGCGATCTCCTCCACCACGGTCGCACCCAGTTCACGCACGATCAGTTCGTGGCCGGAGAGGGCCGACTCGTCGAGGTCGGGGTCGTCGTCCTCGGGGGTGTCGTCCTCGGGGGAGACGGGTGGGGGCTCGGGGGCCCGGGGCGGGGCCGGCGCGGCCATGGGCGGGGGTGCCGCAGCGGACTGGGGCGCAGCCGGTGCCATAGACGCCGGGCGGGGTGCCGGAGCCGATGGCTGGGGCTGGGCGGGAGGCGAGGCCGGGGCCGGGGAACCGCCGTAACCGCCGCCGCCTGCGCCTCCGTAGCCGGCGCCCCCACCGCCGCCGTATCCGCCTCCGCCGCCGTGGCCACCGATGGCCGGGGCCGGAGCCCCGTACCCGCCGGGGGTGCCCGAGGGGGGAGCCGAGCCGCCGCCCGACGTGTCGACGATCGCGTCGATCTTCCAGTGCACGTTGAACTGCTCGGCCAGCGCCGCCCGCAGTACGTCCTCACTGCCGCTGCTCGCGAAGTTGTCGCGCGCGCCCGCGTTGACGAAGCCGATCTGCAGGGTCGTGCCGTCGAAACCGGCCACATGGGCGTTCTGGCTGAGCAGGATCCAGGTGAACCGGCGACGGTTCTTCACCGCCTCCAGGACGTTCGGCCACAACACACGCGGGTCGAGTCCACCGGGGGCGGGGGTGTGGGCGGCGGGGGCGGACGACGACGCCGGAGGACCGGGCTGGGCGGCGTGCGCGGCCGGGGCCGCCGGCGCGGAGGTGCCCGGGCCGCCGGGCGCGGATCCACCACCGGCGGGCGCGGCCGTCGGCCATCCGCCGGGGCGCCGACCACTGCCGGCGGCAGCCGTGGTGGGCCAGGAGCCAGGGGCGGCGGGAGGAGCAGAGGCCGAAGTGTCGGCGTTGGGGCTGGTCTGCGCGGGTGTGGGCGCGGGCGCGGCGGCAGGGGCCACCGGAGGCGCGTCGTGCGAACCGGCCCCGGGTGGAGCCGCCCCGGCGGGGCCGGCCTCTTCGCCACCGGCGCCCCCGGCACCGTACGCATCCGGACCCGGCGCGTATCCGCCACCGGCACCCGGCGTCCCCGCGGCCGGAGCCCCAGGCGCTCCCGGACCTCCGGCTCCACGGACCGCGGCCCGAGCCGCCGCGGGCCCGCCCCCCGGCGGAACAGCCATTCCCGTGGGAGCAGCCGCTCCCCCATGTGCCCCGTGGGCGTCAGGCGCGGGCATGTACCCCATCGCGGGCGCGGCCCCGCCCCCGGAGAAGTTCACCCCCCGCTCCAGGCGGTCCAGGCGGGCCATGACGGACCGCTCGTCGCCGTAGGTCGCGGGCAGGAGGACGCGCGCGCAGATCAGTTCGAGCTGGAGGCGGGGCGAATTGGCCCCCCGCATCTCCGTCAGCCCCTCGTTGACGAGGTCGGCGGCCCGGCTGAGCTCGGCGGCACCGAAGACGCCGGCCTGTGCCTGCATACGCTCGACGACGTCGGCGGGCGCGTCGAACAGCCCCTTCTCGACGGCGTCGGGCACCGCGGCGAGGATCACGAGGTCCCGTAGCCGCTCCAGCAGATCGGCGACGAACCGCCGCGGGTCGTTGCCGCCCTCGATGACCCGGTCCACGACCTCGAAGGCCGCGGCCCCGTCGCCGGCGGCGAAGGCCTCGACGACGGAGTCGAGCAACGACCCGTCCGTATAACCGAGCAGGGACGTGGCCATGGCATACGTCACACCGTCCGAGGTCGCGCCGGCCAGCAGCTGGTCCATGACGGACATCGAGTCACGCACGGAGCCGGCCCCGGCGCGCACGACCAGCGGCAGAACTCCCTCCTCGACGGGGATGTTCTCCTTGCCGCAGACCTCGCCCAGATAGTCGCGAAGCGTGCCGGGCGGCACGAGCCGGAACGGATAATGATGTGTACGCGACCGAATGGTCCCGATGACTTTCTCGGGCTCCGTCGTCGCGAAGATGAACTTGAGGTGCTCCGGCGGCTCCTCGACGACCTTCAGCAGGGCGTTGAACCCGGCCGACGTGACCATGTGGGCCTCGTCGATGATGTAGATCTTGTACCGACTGCCCGCAGGCCCGAAGAAGGCCTTCTCCCGCAGCTCACGGGCGTCGTCCACACCACCGTGCGAAGCGGCGTCGATCTCGATGACGTCGATGGACCCCGGCCCGTTCCGCGCGAGGTCCTGACAGGACTGGCACTCCCCGCACGGCGTCGGCGTAGGACCCTGCTCGCAGTTCAGACACCTGGCGAGAATCCGCGCGCTGGTCGTCTTGCCACATCCACGCGGGCCGCTGAACAGGTACGCGTGATTGACCCGGTTGTTCCGCAGCGCCTGCTGCAGCGGGTCGGTGACATGCTCCTGCCCGATGACCTCGGCGAACGACTCCGGGCGATAGCGGCGGTACAGCGCGAGAGACGACACGCATACGAGGTTATAGCCGCCCACTGACAACAGGGACCGCCGAGCGACCGCCCCCGCCGTGCCTCTGAAAGCCCCCGGGAACGCACAAGACCCCCCACGCACCCGCCAGAGCCGACCTACCCTTGCTGCCTTCCGGCCCTGGGGGAGTTCAGTCAGATAGCGCCGCGTGAGGGGCTGCCCCCAGCCTACCCGATCCCCCGGGGACCTCCGCCCGCCTCCCCGACCTCCTCTCCCACCCTGATCCCCCGCCCTCGAACGAGTTCGCAAGCACCCTCCGCCGTCATGTAATGTTTCCGGCGGAGGATTCGCCTAGAGGCCTAGGGCGCACGCTTGGAAAGCGTGTTGGGGGCAACCCCTCACGAGTTCGAATCTCGTATCCTCCGCCAGTGCCTCACCGGGCACGATGTCGAAGGTGGGTGACTTGGTCGTGTGGGGCTTGGATGGCGATCATGGTGCCGCCGGGTGGGGCGGTGTGCATGAGGCGGGCGCGGGTGGTGACGAGGGTGGCGGCGTCGTGGAGGGTGAGGATGCCGGCGAGGTGGGCGGCGGTGAGTTCGCCGATGGAGTGGCCGGTGAGGTAGTCGGGGTGTAGGCCGTGGTGTTCGAGGAGGCGGTAGAGGGCTGTTTCGAGGGCGAAGAGGGCGGGTTGGGTGTAGCGGGTTTGGTGTAGGAGGGGTGCGTGGGGGCTGTCGTGGGGGGCGAACATGATGGGGCGTAGGGGGTGGTCGAGGTGGGGGTCGAGGGCGGCGCAGACCTCGTCGAGGGCGGCGGCGAAGACGGGTGAGGCTTCGTAGAGTTGGCGTCCCATGCCGTTGCGTTGTGCGCCTTGTCCGGTGAACAGGTAGGCGAGACGGCCTTCCTGGGCCGTGCCGGAGACCACCTGGGGCGAGGGCAGACCGGCGGCCAACGCGTCGAGCCCCGCCAGCAGAGAGCCCCGGTCCTCGCCCAGGACGACGGCGCTGGTCTGGAACCGGGTGCGAGTGGTCAGCAGCGACCAGCTCACGTCCATCGGATCGGCGTCGCGCACGACCGCGGCGGAACGCAGCTTGGCGGCCTGGGCGCGCAGCGCGTCCTCCCCCCGGCCGGACACCACCCACGGCACGACGGCGGAGTACACCGAGGCCGGTTCCCCGGACCCCGTGCCGTGCCCCGCGACCACCGCGGGAGCCTCGGCGAGGACCACATGGCAGTTCGTGCCGCCCATGCCGAACGAGCTGACACCGGCCAGCAGCCGGCGCTCCGGGTGGGGCCAGTCGCGCAGCTCGCGCACGACGGACAGTCCGAGGTCGTCGAGGGGAATCGCCGGATTGGGCGTCTCGAAGTTGAGGCTGGCGGGGATGCGCCGGTGCCGGATGCTCAGCAGCGCCTTCAGTAGACCGACGATGCCCGCTGCGCCCTCCAGATGCCCGACGTTCGTCTTGGCCGATCCGACGAGCAGCGGGTTCGCGGTGCCCCGCCCCGTGCCCAGCGCTTCGCCCAGCGCCGCGGCCTCGATGGGGTCACCTACGGGGGTACCGGTGCCGTGCAGCTCGACGTACTGGACGTCGTCGGGGCCGACGCCGGCCTTGGCGTACGCCTCGCGCAGCACTATGCGCTGTGCCTCGCGGCTGGGCACGGTCAGGCCCGGCGTGGCGCCGTCGTTGTTGACGGCGCTGCCGCGGATGACGCCGTACACGCGATCGCCGTCGGCCACCGCCCGGGCGAGGGGCTTGAGGACGACGACCGCGCCGCCCTCGCCCCGCACGAACCCGTTGGCGCGGGCATCGAAGGTGTAGGCGACACCGTCCGGGGACAGACCGCCGAACCGCTCGCCGGTGACCGCGCCCTCCCCGAGGATGTTCAGGTTTACCCCGGCGGCGATCGCCAGCGACGACTCGCCCGAACGCAGTGACTCGCAGGCGAGGTGCACGGCGACCAGCGACGACGACTGCGCGGCGTCGACGGTGAGGCTCGGACCGCGCAGGCCCAAGTAGTAGGAGACGCGGTTGGCGATGATGCCGCGGTTGACGCCCGTCATGGTGTGCTGAGTGATCGCCGCGGTGCCGTGCCGGTGGACCAGGCTCTCGTAGTCGTCGCGGAGCGTGCCCACGAACACGGAGGTACGGGACTCACGCAGACGGGACGGCACGATGCCGCCGTCCTCCAGGGCCTCCCAGGACAGTTCGAGTACCAGCCGCTGCTGCGGGTCCATCGCGGCGGCCTCACGCGGCGAGATCCCGAAGAATCCCGCGTCGAATTCGCCGATATCGTCGAGGAAACCGCCCCTGCGCACACCTGCGTCCGCGGCTGGCTCCACGGTTTGCCAGCGGTCCTCCGGAACGTCGGTGATGGAACTCCGGCCGTCCCGCAGCAACTCCCAGAAAGCCTCGGGATCGGGGGCCATCGGCAGCCTGCAGGACATACCGATCACCGCGATGGACTCCTCGTCCGGGAGCCGCGGGTTGGTCTCAGCGGAATCGAAGGTATTCGTCGTCACGCTCGGCTGTCCTTTCCACGCCGATTTCCCTACGGGTGCAATTAACGGTCTGTGCGGCTGAATCCGGGACATGGACCGGGAGCCGCTCTCCGGTTCGCTTCGTCGCGGTGTCAGGCGGAGTGCGGGACGGCGCGCCGGAAGCCGCCGCGGAAGAACAGCAGCCCGTCC
This sequence comes from Streptomyces capitiformicae, assembly GCF_002214185.1. NCBI lineage: Bacteria > Bacillati > Actinomycetota > Actinomycetes > Kitasatosporales > Streptomycetaceae > Streptomyces > Streptomyces capitiformicae. Next base: position 9,064,182 of record NZ_CP022161.1, read on the forward strand.
CGGGCGCCGCCGTGGCTCGCTCCGACCACCTCGCCGATGAAGATCGAGTGGGTCCCGAAGTCGTAGGCGGTGGACAGTTCGCACTCCAGCCAGGCCAGCGAGCCCGACAGCAGCGGCGCGCCGGTACGCGGCCCCGGGGACCAGTCGACGTCGGCGAACTGCCCGGGCCCCAGCGGGCGTTTCTTGTCCGCGAAGAAACGGACCAGGCCTTCCTGGCCGGCCTCCATGATGGACACCCCGAAATGCCCCGCGGTCTTGATGGCCTTGTGCATCACAGCGCTCCGGTCGACACAGCACAGCACGGACGGCGGGTCGAGCGAGACAGAGGTGAACGCGTTCGCGGTCATTCCGTGGATGTGTTCTCCGCCGGTGGACAGAACCGTCACACCGGTGGCGAATCGCGCCATCACCTCCCGCAGCGAAGCGGGCACCCCGTCCGTGGCCCGGTGCGCGGTGGGTTCGTCGGTGGACAGAGAGTTCATGTCACTCCCCTCGGGTATCCCATGGATGTGGAACCTACGGGGCGCGCAGAACGACCTGGGCATCGTGCGGTAATTGGTCGCTCGCAGGCATCGAGGCCGGTAACTGGCGAGTCTCGGAGCGGAAATCCGCAGAATGCGATCGGTCGCGGGTGTGGTTGGCCTCTGTCCGTGGCGGTTCGGCGATCGCGCCCTGACGACGTGCCCTTGCGAAAGGTGCGGGTGCGATAGCCGGTGCCGTCGGAGCCGTTCATTCCGTACGGAGGAACGTGCGCAAGGTGTTGATTGCCAACCGTGGCGAAATCGCTGCCCTCGTGGCCCGGGCGTGCCGGGATGCGGGAATCGCGGGCGTGTGCCCATCATGAGCCCGATGGCCGTCTACGCCGGCCCGGACCGGGACGACCTGCCGGAGTGGTGCACCGGAGGGCCGAGGGTTGTGGACTTGGCGTCGGGCCGGGAGGGCGGGCATGGGCGTTTCCCACAGCAGCGACAACGGTGGGTATTCCGGCACGCCGCTCGCGAGGAAGATCGGTGTCAAGGCCGGCCACCGGGTGCGGCTGCGGCACGCGCCCGAGGGCTGGGGCATCCCGGCGCTCCCCGCCGGCTGCGACCTCGCCGCCGGTGGCCCGCGCGGGGCAGACGTCGCCGTCGCCTTCTATCGGATGCGGACGGATCTGACCGCAGAGGCGCCGGTGCCGGCCCGTGAGCTCGCCGACGACGCCATGCCCTGGATCGCCTGGCCCCGCATGGCCGCCGGGCACGTCAGCGAAATCACCGAGAACGACCTCCGTGATCAGTTCCTCCCGCTCGGGCTCGTCGACGTGAAGGTTGCCGCGCTGGGGGAGGACTGGTCGGGGCTGAAGTTCGTACGCCGCAGGGAGCACCGCACGCGGCAACGGTGAGCCAGCGCCGCGCGGTGACCGCAACAAGAACCGGTGACGAACCCGTGCACCTTCCCGCGCCCGCCTCTGCCCGCCAATTGACGTAATCAATCCGCCAACCGCCAGGCGTACGGTGTGGCGGGCGGGTCCGCTCAGGTGAGGAGTTTCGCGAGCTGGGCCATCTCGGTGGGCGGGTCGATCACCGGCTGGATGAGGAGTTCGTCGATGCCGGCCTGTTCCAGGGTGGCGATGCGGGCGAGGAGGTCGTCGCGGGTGCCGACCAGGGCCAGGGTGTTCATCAGCGAGGGCAGAACCAGGTCCCGGTCCTGTGGTGCGATGCGTCCGAGGTAGTTGGGATAGAGCTTGGTGTGCCGGTCCGGTGCGGTGGCGGTGGTGCCTCACCGGTCGAGGAGCCGCCGCACCGCCTCGCGTTCCTCAGGGCTGAGTTGCTCGGCGAATGTGGGTCTTTCGGCGGCCGTGTCGGCGGCGAAGGCCAGCAGCGACAGAACGAGGTGGCCGGTCGCGTCCAGGGTCGCGTCGCCGTGGGGGTCGTCGTCCTCGTCGAGTATGTGGAGCGAGGTGACCAGGTAGGAGTCCCTGTGGGAGTCGGGGGGCGCGGGGTGTGTCCTGGGCGGCGTGGCGGCGGGCGTCGTGCAGCGCGTGCCAGGCGGTGGGGTCCAGCAGGCCGAAGGAGATGAGGCCGGTGCCGCGGCGGCCGGCGACGGCGGCGGCCTGCGGCCCGAGCGCGGCCACGACGAACTCGATCGGGTCGGCGGTGTTCACGTGTGCCCCGGTGTGCAGGAACCGGATGTCGCGGACCCGGTCACCTTCGCGGTACTCGGTCGAGCGTCCGGCGCACAGGTCCTGCAGTGCGGCGATGAAGTTCTCCAGCCTGGCCGCCGTGGTCGGCCGCATGCCCAGGGTGCGCCGGGCGGTGTTTCCGGTGCCGACGCCGCAGATGATCCGGCCCGGTGCCAGGGCGGCTGGCGAGATGTGGGCCACCGCCGCAACTGCACGAACGTCGAGCGGCTCGGCGTAGGCGCGGTCCATCGCATCACGGGCGCGAAGCAGGCGCCGGTTCAGATCCTCGACCTCTCGGCTCACACAGCAATGCTATGGACATCCCGACGAGGGTGCGGCGCCCGAGAGTGGCGGTGGCGCGACCGGCACCGCGCCGCGATCCGTTCAGCGATCTCGGACTCCACCATGAACCGGATGGTAGGTCGCACGCGCACAGCGGAGCGGAGGAACCGGGGAAACCGCCCGTCAGACGATCGAGACGGCAGACTCCAGCCCACCACCAACACGAGCACGGTCAAGGACCGTCACGCCAGCCCTTCCGGCCAGCACGTCAGGTCGGCGCGCCCACCGGGGGAGGGAGCGACGAAGCGGAGCGCGTTTCATTCTCCCCGGATTCTCCCCAGCGCCCTCAGGGGCGTTCGACGCGCCCATGATCGGAGGTCTCCGAGCTGCCGAGTGGCGGCTCAGCCGGTGATTACTCAGAGCCAATCCCGCCGCTTGAAGATGACGTACAAACTGGTACACACGGCAGCCATCAGGGCGATCGAAAGGGGGTATCCGAATACCCAGTGCAACTCCGGCATGTGCTCGAAGTTCATCCCGTAGACCGTCCCGACCAGCGTCGGCGCGAAGAGGATGGCCGCCCAAGAGGAAATCTTCTTGATCTCCTCGTTCTGCTCGAAGCCCGCCTCCGCCAGTGCCCGCATCTCGGCGTTCTGCTGCTGGGTGACGAGGGTGGCGTTGACCGTGAGGATGTCGGTGAGGGCCTGACGGAAGCCGTCGACCCGTTCGCTGGTGTGGGTGACGTGGTCGGCGACGTCGCGGAGGTAGCGCTGGAGTTCCTCGTCCGTCCCGTACTTGGTGAAACCGGCCATGAGGCCGTGGAGCATGCCGACGAGGGGGCGGGTGGCGCGCTGGAACTCGACCATCTCGCGGGAGAGTTCGTAGATGCGGCGGGAGACCTCGGGGTCGCCGCGGAACACTTCCGTCTCGATCTCGTCGATGTCGTTCTGGACACCGGCGACGACCGGCAGGTAGCCGTCGACCACGGCGTCGAGGATGGCGTAGAGGACCGCCTCAGGGCCGAGCTTCAGCAGTTCCGGCGTCTCCTCCATACGGTGGCGGACTGCCGAGAGGTCCGGGGCCGCGCCGTGCCGGACCGTGATCACGAAGTCCGGGCCCACGAAGACGTGCAGCTCGCCGAAGTCGACCTCCTCGGGGGCGTCGAGGTAGCGGGCGGCGCGCAGGACGACGAAGAGGGTGTCACCGTAGCGCTCCAGCTTGGGGCGCTGATGGGCCTCCATCGCGTCCTCGACGGCGAGCGGGTGGAGGTCGAACTCGGCGGCCAGGGACAGGAGTTCACCCTCGGTCGGACGGGCCAGACCGATCCACGCCATGCCGGACGGCGCCTCGCGCAGCTCGCGGTACGTGTCCGCGAGCGTGTCGGGGGAGGAGACACGTACACCGTCCTGGTACAGGGCCGCCTGCACCACGCTCGCCCGCTCGGGCGCCGTCGGCTCCGGCGTTTCCGGGTCCGGTGCCGCCGGTTCGACGGGCGATGCCGTCGGCGGGGTCAGGGCGCGGCGCCAGACGGATTTCCTGGCGTTCTTCGAGTCCGGGCGACCGCGTCGATCGGCCATCGCGGATGCCTCCCGAGGTGCGCGTACGACTGTGTGATCACCGAAACAGGACGTGAACAGGACGCGAGCAGGATATACGGGGCAAACGCCGCGAGGGTGGGGAGGGGGCGTGGGAAGGCGCCTGTTGCGGACCGAAGCGGACAGTATCTGTCCTCTTTGCCCGCTAGCGTGCGAGGTATGACGAACAAGGCCACCCGCACGGCACCGGCACCCCGGCTCGGCCCTCGAGCCCTCAACCGCGCCACCCTGGCCCGCCAGTTCCTCCTGCACCGAGCGCCCGCCACATCAGCAGCGCCCGCCACGCCCGCCACCTCCGCGTACGACGCCGTCCAGTACCTCCTCGGGCTGCAGGCGCAGAACGTCAAACCGCCGTACTACGCCCTCGCCGCCCGCCTGGAGGGCTTCGCGCCCGAGCAGCTGTCGACGCTCATGGCCGACCGTGCCGTCGTACGCATCGTCACCCTGCGCTCCACGATCCACACGCACACCGCGGAGGACTGCCTGACCCTGCGGCCCCTGGTGCAGCCGGCCCGGGAGAGGGAGCTGAACCAGTTCCGCAGGGGGCTCGTCGGCGTCGACCTCGACCGGCTCGCGGCGCTCGCGCGGGAGCTGGTCGAGGCCGAGCCGCGCACCCTGAAGCAGTTGCGCGAGGCCCTCCTCGTCGAGTGGCCGGACGCCGACCCGTTCGCCCTCGGTCTCGCCGCCCGCTGCCGGCTGCCGCTCGTCCAGGTCACCCCGCGCGGTCTGTGGGGGCGGAGCGGACAGGTCGCGCTGACCACCGCCGAGCACTGGCTCGGCCGCCCCGCCGAACCGGCCCCCGCGCCGGAGACCGTGGTCCGGCGCTATCTCGCCGCCTTCGGGCCCGCCTCCGTCAAGGACATGCAGACCTGGGCCGGACTGACCCGGCTGCGCGAGACCTTCGAGCGGCTGCGCCCGGAGCTGCTCACCTTCCGCGACGACAGCGGCGTCGAACTCTTCGACCTCCCCGACGCTCCCCGCCCCGACCCGGACACCCCGGCCCCGCCCCGCCTGCTGCCCGAGTTCGACAACCTGCTTCTCTCCCACGCCGACCGCACACGGGTGGTGTCGCCGGAGACCAAGGGCCGTACCTGGCGGGGCAATCAGGCCTACCGTTCCTTCCTCGTCGACGGCTTCCTGGCGGGCCTCTGGAAGCTTGACGACGACGTCCTCACCCTCGAGCCGTTCGGACGGCTCACCAGGGGACAGCGGGAGGAGCTCGTCGAGGAGGCCGGACGCACCCTCACCGTCCTGCACGGCGACGGCACGTACGACATCCGCTTCGGCACCGTCGCCCAGTAACACACCATGGCCCGTGCGGGCGCATTGGAAGGGGGCGCTGCGAACCGCTCGTGGCAGGTTCGCAACGCCCCCTGGTATCACCTGAGGATGTGCCTCAGGAGCCCGTGGCCCGGCCTATCCCGGCATCTCCCGGAACCGGTTGTCGGTTACGAGTTGACCTGCGCGGCCACCGCGCTGGAGAAGGTGGTCAGCCGGGCATAGATGCCGGGGTACTTCGCGTCGGCGCAGCCGTAACCCCAGGAAGTAATACCTGCCAGGACGCCCCCGATCATCAGGGGACCGCCGCTGTCGCCCTGGCAGGTGTCCACGCCGCCGGAGGTGTAACCGGCGCACACCATGTCGCTCGCGATGAACTCGGAGCCGTAGGAGCTGGAGCCGCCGCAGACCGAGTTGGCGACGATCGGCACGGTCGCGGTGCGCAGTTGGTTGGAGGAGGAGCCGCCGGAGGAGGTGGTGCCCCAGCCGAGGATGCGGGCGGTGGTGCCGGCCGCGTAGACGCTGGTCTGCGACGAGGTCACGTACGAGACCGGGGTGTACGGCATCGACGTCGACAGCGTCAGCACGGCCACGTCGCTGCCCTGCTGGGCGGACGTGTAGTCGGGGTGGATCCAGATGCGGCTGACCTGGCTGACGGTGCCGTTGGTGCCGTTGCGGTACGTACGGCCGCCCACCACACGAGTGTTGGAGGTCGTTCTGCCGACGACACAGTGCGCCGCCGTGATCACCTTGGTCGCGGAGACCAGCGTGCCGCCGCAGAACTGGCTCTGCGAGGCGTTCGTGATCTGCATGACGTACGGGTACGCGCTCGCGGTCGTGGTCGTACCGCCGACGATGGGCTGGGGAGCGGCGACGGCGCCGGGGGCGGCAAGAAGCGCGGCCGCGGAGGCGGCGGCGGTCGCCGCGGCGGCGACCAGCGTCTTCTTCGCACGGTTGAACCCGAACATGGTTCTCCTCATGGGGGATGCCGGTGGGGGACGCGCGGGTGGGGGGTGGTGCACAGACCCTGCGGTACCGCCCCGCTCGGGGGAGCCGAGCGGGGCGGTGGGCCGGTCCGTGTGCCCTGGCGTGCGGCACGGCACAAAAACTAAGAGCGGGAGTGATCCCGTCCCAATGGGGGATCCCCCTAGGGGAGTTGGGGAGGGAAAACCCTCGATGACCCGGTCGGCGGTTTGAGCCTAGGCTGGAGCTGCAAGGTCGCTTCGCGTGCGCCGGCCCTCATGGGAGGGGGCGCGCCGGTCCCCGGGAGGGGTTCGAAACGCCGGTCCCGGGGAGGTCAGTTCGTGCCGGTCCCGGAAAGGTCAGTTCGTACGGTGTCCCGCCGCCAGACGCACGATGTCCACACGCGACCGGATTCCCAGCTTCCGGTAGACCCGTGTGAGCGTCGCCTCGACCGTCTTCACGCTGATGTAGAGCCGACCGGCGATCTCCCGGTTGGTCGCCCCCTCCATGACCAGCTCGGCGACCTGACGCTCCGTCGTCGCGAGCACGGCGAGGGCGTCGAGGGCCGACGGGGCGAGGACCACCTGCTGCGGGGGCGCCGGGGCGACCGTGGCCTGCTCCGCCTGCCGCAGCCACGGCAGGGCGCGGCAGCGGCGGAACAGCCGGGCCGCCTCCTCGTACGACGTCGGCGTGGGCGCGGACGTCCCCCCTGGCCGGGCGCCGAAGGCCTGCGGAAGGGTGCGCAGGGAAGCGAGGGCGTACGCGGCCCGGGCCTCCTCCAGGCCATAGCCCAGCTTGGCCAGCCGGTCCTGCGCCGAGGTCAACTGACGTACCGCCGCGTCCTGCTCACCGCGCGCCGCGCGCACCAACGCCTCCGCCCGGTCGAGGACGGCGAGCACGCTCTCGCGGCCGAGCCGCAGCGCCTGCTGCCGGGTGACGTCGATGACGTCCTGCGCCTCGGCCGACTCCCCGACCCGGACCAGGGCTTCGGCGAGATCGCCGTGCCAGCGCCCGCGCGCGGGGTCGGTGACCCCGAGCCCCTCCTCCAACTCCCGTACCCGGCGCAGCGACTGCACGGTGCCGGGCGCGTCCCCCGCCACCAGCTGGGCGTGCCCGAGGGCGCCCAGGGCGCGGGAGAGGTACATCAGGTCGCCGTCCTGCTCCGCGTGCTCGGCAGCCTCGCGGGCGAGGGCCTGGGCCCGCTCCACATCGCCGCCGGCGGCCTCCGCGAGCGAGGTGAACATGGCGGAGGCACCTTCGCCGATACCGGAGTCCTGAGCCAGCCGCCGACCCTCGCGGGCGAGGTCGAGGGCGCGGCCGCAGTGCCCGGCGCGCAACTCGGTCTCGGCGAGGAAGCGTACGTAGTGCACCTCGCTCTCGACCATGCCGCGCTGACGCACCTCACGCAGCAGCGAGGTGATCGTCGCCCGGGCCTCGCCGAGTTGGTCGCTCATCATCAGCCAGCGGAACCGGGTCGCGCCCGCCCCGTTGTGGTGGCACGCGAGCTGCGGGTCCTGCGGCTCCTTGAGCGCGCGTTTGATGGTCGCCGGCGCGTCCGGGTGCCCCATCAGGGTCTCGGCCTGTGCCTGGAAGGCGAGCGCGAGCAGTTCGGTGCGCCGGTCGGCGGCCCGCGCGGCCAGTTCCGCGGCGCGTGCGGCCTCCTCGCGGCCCTCGGCGAAGTCACCGTCGAGGACCAGCGCGCGCCAGGCGAGCTGGTAGCGGACCAGGGCGAGCAGCCGCGGGTCGTCGCCCGCGTCGGCGAGGACCTGCGGATAGACGGCGTCGACCTCGGTGAGGGACTGCCCGGCCGCGTCGATCACCACCATCCAGGCCCGCACGCGTTCGGCGGGCTCGGTGGCCCGGCTCAGCACCTCGCGGGCGATGTCCCGCCCGAGGTCGTTCTCCCCGGCGGTCAGCGCGTCCTCGGCGGCCTGCAGCCGCCGCTCGTCCGGGCCGGGCGACACGCCCGCCGGGGTGTGCCGGGCCGAGAGCAGCCCCAGCTCGGCGGCGACCGAGGGCGCGCCCCGGTCCCGGGCCACAGCGGCGGCCTCACCGAGCCGGGCGGCGACCTCCGGGTCGGCGCCGGTGGTGGACAAAGCCAGATGCCGGGCCCGCTCGATGGGGTCGCCGGCGGCGGTGGACAGCGCGGCGTGGGCCGCCCGCCGCTCCTGGGCGGTGGCCTCGGCGTACAGCGCGGCCGACACCAGGGGGTGCGCGAACCGCACGCCCGGGCCCTCCCGCTCCGGCGCCAGCAGCCCGAGCGCGGCGGCCTGCGCCGTCTCCGCCTCGGCGTTCTCCCGTCCGGCGGCGTGCAGCAGGGCCAGCGTGGGCCGGGCACCGGCGCTGGCGACGAGCAGGGTGCGGCGGGCCTCCGCCGAGAGCATGTCCAGCCGGTTCAGGACCAGGGTCCGCAGCGAGGTCGGCACCGGCAGCGGCTCCCCCGGCCGCGGCGGGGTCGGGCTGTCGGCCAGGGCACGGCCCAGCTCCAGCGCGAACAGCGGGTTGCCGCCGCTGGTGCGGTGGATGTCCCGCACGGTCGAGCGGGGCAGACCGGTGTAACCACGGTTCTCGAGCAGCTCGGCGACATGCGTCCGGGACAGCGGAGCGACTCTGAGGGCAAGAGTGCCGGGAGGGGACGCGCGTAGATATCGGTCCTGCTCATGGCCGTGCGGATCGGTGGACGTACGTACGGCGCACAGCATGCGCACCGGCATCTCCCCGAGCCGCCGCGCGGCGAACCCGAGCAGCTCGACACTGGCCGGATCCAGCCACTGGAGGTCGTCCGCGACGATCAGCACCGGACCCTTGGCGGCAAGGGTCCGCAGGGTCGACAGCACCGCGAGCCGCAGGGCGAGTCCGTCCCGCTGAAGGGTCGACTCACCGCGACCGGTGAGCGCGGACTCCAGAGCCGTGCGCTGCGGGGCGGGCAACTGATCGGACACCTCGTCCACGACCAGCCCGAGCAGGTCGGTCAGCGCGAGGAACGGCAAGTGGGACTCGGACTCGGTGGCCGAACAGCGCAGCACGGTGCGGGCCGTTTCCCCGTACTCCGCGGCCAGAGCGCGCAGCACGGTCGATTTACCGATCCCGGCGGAACCGTGCACCAGCACGCTCCCACCACGCGCAAGCTGCTCACGCGCTGCCGTGAACAGCTCCTCCCTGCCTATGACCAGGTCGGGGCGGGGTCTCCCAGGCTCCATGAAGTCCCGTCGCACGGGCCACCGCTCCCCTCTGTGTCGTGTCCTGGCCAATATTAGGCATCCAGCCTTTGAATTCCGGAACGGAACCCTGGTGAACCAAATAACAGGAAGAGTACGGCATAGGAAATTTCACATGCGCGTTACATGAATGACCTGGGAGGCCTGCACCGCGCCCCGTAAGGAGCGCGGGGCTCTGACATATGCGGCTCCGCCGGGTGGGCGCGACCAGCCATGACGAACCGGCACTCCGGAACGAACCTGGTATCCCAACGGCGCGACCCGGCTCAACCAGCGGAGCGCTACGGCAACAATCCCGCCCGACGCGCAGCCACCACCGCTTCCAGCCGCGTGTGAGCCCCAAGCTTCCGCATGGCCGACCGCAGATACGCCTTCACGGTCTCCGGACGCAGCCCCAGCCGTTCCGCGGCCACCGCATTGGTCGCCCCCGTAGCGACACAGGCCAGCACATCCACCTCGCGCGGGGTCAACACGGCCGACCCCCCACCACCGCCGGAGGCCGTCGCACCGGCAAGGCGCCCGCACACCCGCAACAGCTCCTCCCGCAACCCCGGGTCCTCGATCCGCGGCGCCAGCGCGCGCAGCGCCCCGTGTGCCTCCCGGACCTCCTCCCATGCCCCCGGCGCCCCGTCCTCCGGCGCGCGGGTCGCGGCCAGCAGACTGCGCGCCTCGTCGCGTACGACCAGCGCCTGCTCCACGTCGCGCGCGGCCTCCAGAGCGGCGCCCACCGTGCGGTCGCCCAGCGGCCGCGCCGTACGCAGAGCGCCGTAGAGCACACCGCGCACCCGCCGCCGTACGACGACGGGGACGGCGAGCACGGAGCGGATGCCCTCGGCGGCGACCGCGGCGTCGTACTCGTGGCTGATCTGGCGCGAGGACGAGTAGTCGGTGACCCAGCACGGCCGGGCGAGGGCCACCGTCTTGCCGCCGAGGCCGTTCCCGGAGTGCACGGCCAGACCGCTGAGCGAGGTGGTCCTGTTGCCCTGGAGTTCGCTGATGCGCAGTTGCCCGGGATCCGACTCGACCAGTCCGGCGAAGGCGAGCGGCAGCCCGGTCGACTGGCGCAGTCGTATCAGCGCACCGCGCATGTCCGCCGTACCGCCTAAAACCGTGTCGACGGAACTCAAGGGGTCCAATGCCACGAACTCGTCCCTTCCGCGCGGCGCACCCCCGTTCGGGGGTGGTGAGACGTGTATCACGCATTACACGATGTCAGGCAACGGTCCGGCAATGAGGAGGACACATGTCGGCGAGGACGAGCGGCACGGACGAGTTCCGGGCGGCCCGGGACTTCCTGTTGGAACACCGTGAGGACTACGACACGGCGTACAGGGGCTTCACCTGGCCGCGCCCCGAGTACTTCAACTGGGCGCTCGACTGGTTCGACGTCATCGCACGTGGGAACGACCGCACGGCCCTGCACATCGTCGAGGAGGACGGCACCGAGGCCAGGCTCTCCTTCGCCGAGATGTCCGAACGCTCGGCCCGGGCGGCGAACTGGCTGCGGGACCGGGGCGTCCGCGCCGACGACCGCATCCTCGTCATGCTCGGCAACCAGGCGGAGCTGTGGGAGACGGCCCTCGCCGCGATGAAGCTGCGCGCCGTCGTCATCCCCGCCACCCCGCTGCTCGGCCCCGCCGATCTGCGCGACCGCGTCGAACGGGGCCGCGTGCGGCATGTGATCGCACGGGCCGAGGACGCCTCCAAGTTCGACGAGGTGCCCGGCCGCTACACCCGGATCGCGGTCGGCGACGCGGTGGACGGCTGGAAGTCGTACGGGGAGGCCTACGCGGCTCCGGCCGGCTTCCAGCCGAACGGCAGGACCAACGCCACCGATCCGCTGATGCTGTACTTCACCTCGGGTACGACCGCCCGGCCCAAACTCGTCGAGCACACCCATGTGTCGTACCCCGTCGGCCACCTGGCGACGATGTACTGGATCGGTCTGAAGCCCGGCGACGTCCACCTCAACATCTCCTCGCCCGGCTGGGCCAAGCACGCGTGGTCCAATCTCTTCGCCCCGTGGAACGCGGAGGCGACCGTCTTCATCCACAACTACTCCCGCTTCGACGCGGACCGCCTGCTCGCGGAGATGGAACGCGCGGGCGTCACCAGCTTCTGCGCCCCGCCCACCGTGTGGCGCATGCTGATCCAGTCCGACCTCGGCCGGCTGAGCACCCCGCCACGCGAGGTCGTCGCCGCCGGCGAGCCGCTGAACCCCGAGGTCATCGAACAGGTGCGGCGCGCCTGGGGCGTCACCATCCGCGACGGATTCGGGCAGACCGAGACGGCCGTCCAGGTCTCCAACAGCCCCGGCCAGGAGCTGAAGACCGGCTCGATGGGCAGGCCCGGCCCCGGCTTCAAGGTCGTCCTGCTCGACCCCGTGACCGGCGCGCCCGACGCCGACGAGGGCGAGATCGCGCTCGACCTGTCCAACCGCCCCGTCGGCCTGATGACCGGCTACCACGGTGACCCCGACCGCACGGCGGAGGCCATGGCCGGCGGCTACTACCGCACCGGCGACATCGGCTCGCGGGACGAGGACGGCTACATCACGTACGTGGGGCGCGCGGACGACGTCTTCAAGGCGAGCGACTACAAGATCAGCCCGTTCGAGCTGGAGAGTTCCCTCTTGGAGCACGAGGCGGTGGCCGAGGCGGCCGTCGTGCCCGCGCCGGACGAGGTCCGGCTCGCCGTGCCGAAGGCGTACATCGTGCTGGCGGCGGGCTGGGAGCCGGGGCCGGACACCGCGAAGGTGCTCTTCGAACACTCCCGGACCGTGCTCGCCCCCTACAAGCGCGTCCGCCGCCTGGAGTTCGCCGACCTGCCGAAGACCGTGTCGGGCAAGATCCGCCGCATCGAGCTCCGGGAGGCCACGGCTGAGGGCTCGGACGCCGAGTACCGCGAGGAGGACTTCCGGTGACGGCGACCTCAGCACTGTCGTACACCCATGGGACGAGCGACACGGTTCTGCTCGGCGACACGATCGGGGCCAACCTGGACCGGGCGGTCGCCGCCTGGCCGGACCGGGAGGCGCTGGTCGACGTGGATTCGGGGCGGCGCTGGACGTACGCCCAGTTCGCCGCCGACGTCGACGAGTTGGCGTACGCGCTGCTCGCGAGCGGCGTCGCCAAGGGTGACCGGGTGGGCATCTGGGCGATCAACTGTCCCGAGTGGGTCCTGGTCCAGTACGCCACGGCCCGCATCGGCGCGATCATGGTGAACATCAATCCGGCCTACCGCACCCACGAGGTCGAGTACGTCCTCAACCAGGCCGGGATCTCGTTGTTGTTCGCCTCCCTCAGTCACAAGACGAGTGACTACCGGGCGATGGTCGATCAAGTGCGGGGCAAGTGCCCGCAGTTGAGGGAGACCGTGTTCATCGGGGACCCCAGCTGGGAGGCGCTGATCGCACGGGGAACGCCGGTGCCGTACGAGGAGCTGTCCTGCGACGACCCGATCAACATCCAGTACACGTCGGGTACGACGGGCTTCCCCAAGGGGGCCACCCTCTCCCACCACAACATTCTCAACAACGGTTATTTCGTAGGGGAGTTGATCGCCTACAGCGAGCAGGACCGGGTGTGCGTCCCCGTGCCCTTCTACCACTGCTTCGGCATGGTCATGGGCAACCTCGCCGCCACCTCCCACGGCGCCTGCATGGTGATCCCGGCCCCCTCCTTCGACCCGGCGGCCACCCTGCGGGCGGTCCAGCAGGAGCGCTGCACCTCCCTCTACGGCGTCCCCACCATGTTCATCGCGGAGTTGAACCTCCCCGACTTCGCCTCGTACGACCTCTCCTCCCTGCGGACCGGCATCATGGCGGGCTCGCCCTGCCCGGTGGAGGTGATGAAACGGGTGGTCGGCGAGATGCACATGGCGGAGGTCTCGATCTGCTACGGCATGACGGAGACCTCACCCGTCTCGACGCAGACCCGCCGCGACGACGACCTGGAGCACCGCACCGGCACCGTCGGCCGCGTCCTGCCGCACATCGAGGTCAAGGTCGTCGACCCGGCCACCGGGGTGACCCAACCCCGCGGCACAGCAGGCGAGTTGTGCACCCGCGGCTACAGCGTGATGCTCGGCTACTGGAACGAGCCCGAGAAGACCGCCGAGGCCGTCGACGCCGGGCGGTGGATGCACACCGGTGATCTGGCGACGATGCGCGAGGACGGGTACGTCGAGATCGTCGGCCGGATCAAGGACATGATCATCCGCGGGGGCGAGAACATCTACCCGCGCGAGATCGAGGAGTTCCTGTACGGGCACGCGAAGATCGCCGACGTCCAGGTGGTGGGCGTACCGCACGAGCGGTACGGCGAGGAGGTCCTCGCCTGCGTCATCCCGCGCGACCCGGCCGATCCGCTCACGCTGGAGGAGCTACGGGCCTTCTGCGACGGGCGGTTGGCGCACTACAAGATCCCGAGCGCGCTGCGGATCCTGGACGCCTTCCCGATGACGGTGTCGGGGAAGGTGCGCAAGATCGAGCTGCGGGAGCGGTACGCCGGACAGTAGGGGGTGCTGTGCGGGACTTTCACGACAGCCCCTGGCCGGCCGGTGGTGGTCTCAGGCCCCCGAACCGGCCGCGGCCAGCTCGGTCGCGGCGCCGTTCACCGGCTGCGGGGTGCCCGTGAGGTCCAGGACGAACAGGGAGACGCCCAGGCCGTCGGCGCGGTCGCGGGCGTTGTCCGTGTATCCGGCGAGGGAGAAGTAGACACAGCCGGTGGACTCCGTCATGGCGGTCAGCCACAGGCACTCGACATCGCGCAGTGAGGCCGGGCTGACCGACGGGTCCACCTGGGCCAGGACGCCCCGTGCGGCCAGCCCGATCCCGTTGGGCTGGCGCTGGTCGGCCCGGCGTATGTCCCGGTAGCCCAGCCAGCGCAGATAGAGGGCGACGGCGGTGACCGCGTCGTGGGCGGTGCGGATGGTGACGGGCCGGAAGGTGGCGCGGGGGTTCGCGGGCGGCTCGGCCGTCTCCGCGCCGTCCTCGCCCAGCGGCCCCGGCGCACCGGCCACGGGGACGCGCAGCACGGTCCCGCACGAACAGTCCAGCTCCGGGTGCGGCCACTGGTCGGCACGGCCACAGCTCCCGCAGCGGACGGTGACCCAGTCCTCGTCCCAGGTGCGGTGGGTGACGGATACGGCGGCGGCGCGACGGTCCAGGGGCGGGGCGACCGGGGTGCCGCACGCGCAGGGGTAGGCGGGGGCGGCGTACTGGTGTTCCCGCCCGCAGGCCGGGCACCGCACCGCCATGCTCTCGCTCATGCCTCTCATCGTGCTCCAACCAGGGCCGCTCCGGCAGGGAAACGACCCGATGGGGCCAGGGTGGATTCCGCTGCCGGCGCCCTTGACGCTCCCCGCCCCGCTCCCTACAACTGCCGCTGTCTCTCGGGGCTGTCAAGAGGGCTCGGTGGAAGTGGGTGAGGCGACGAAACCGCGCTGGGAAAACCCATCGGAAATCTGTCGGTGGGGCCGCTTATGCTGCACCGGACGATCACGCGGGACCAGGGGAGGGCGCGGCATGTTCGGCAAGCTGTTCGGCAGGGGTGCGGAGAGACCGGTGGCAGATCCGCACGCCCTTCCCGCCCAGCACAGACACAAGAACGGGATGTACACGCTGCGCGCGCTCGGGGACACGCGGGTGCTCGCGCTGGTGGAGGCGGCCGACGCGGGTGACTGGGAGGCGGTCAAGGCGGCGCTGGCCCCCTTCGACCTCGGCCGTGACCATCGGGTCCTGGACGAAATCGCCGATCTGGACGGTGTGCAGGACTGGATCGGCCGGGCTGTCGAGGAGGACAAGGAGCACCGGGCGACGGCCCTGCTCATATCCGGGACGCGTCAGATCAGCTGGGGCTGGGAGGCACGCACCGCTGAGCGTGCCGTGAACGTCACGCAGAACCAGTGGCGGCTCTTCCACGAGCGGCTCCGCATCGCCGAGGAGCAGTTGTTCGAGGCCGCCGAGTTGCGGCCGGAGTGGGTCACGCCGTGGCGCCGCCTCCTCACCTCCGGTCGCGGCATGTCGCTGGGGCCCGCCGTCAACGAGACCCGACGCGACGCCGCCCTGCGCCGCGACCCGCTGGACCTGGAGACCCATCTGGAGTGGGTGTCGCAGTTGCAGCCGCGTTGGGGCGGCGAGCCGGGGCAGGCCCTGGCATTCGCCCAGGACGCGGCCGCCCGCGCCCCGGAGGGACAGCGCCTCGGCTGTGTGATCGCGATGGCGTACATCGAGGAGTGGGTCGAGTCGGAGCGCGGGGACTACCTCGAAACCCACGAGATCCAGGCCCAGTTGCGGGAGGCGGCGGACCACAGCATCCTCCACCCCGCCTACGTGCGGCGGCCGGGCTGGCAGCAGGACTTCAACACGTTCGCCATGGCTTTGTCGCTGGCCGACGAGCGCCACACGGTCCGGCGCGTCTTCCAGGCGCTGGACGGCGCCTACACCAAGTGGCCCTGGACCTACTTCGCGGAACCCGAGAAGCAGTTCGCGCGCGGGCACCGCCGCGCCTGAGCCCGCCCCCTGAGCGCACGCCGCCCTCCGGTCCCGATCGCCACCCGCCACCCGCCACCCGTGACCTGCCACCTGTCACCCCTCCCATCCCGGACTGCCCGATGACTCTGCCCGACACCGCCGCGAACCCGGCCGCCGCCGACCGCACCTTCCAGGTCGATCTGCGCGGCCTCGTCGATCTCCTCTCCCACCACCTCTACTCCAGCCCCCGCGTCTATCTGCGCGAACTCATGCAGAACGCGGTGGACGCCCTGACCGCCCGGCACGCCCTCGAACAGGCCGCGCCCGCCGCTGCCCCCGCCTTCGGCGTCCGCCTGTACGCCGACGGTTTTGTCGTACGCGTCGAGGACGACGGCGTCGGTCTCACCGAGGCCGACGTACACAGCTTCCTCGCGACCATCGGCCGCAGCAGCAAGCGCGCCGACAGGATCGCCGAGCAACGCGGCGACTTCATCGGCCAGTTCGGCATCGGCCTGCTCTCCTGCTTCCTGGTCGCGGACGAGATCCACGTCCTGAGCCGCTCCGCCCGCACCCCCGACGCACCCGCCGTCGAGTGGCGGGGACGCGGCGACGGCAGCTACACCGTCCGCACCCTGCCCGCCTCCGCCCGCCCCCGGCCCGGCACCACCGTCACGCTGACACCGCGCGCCGACGCGGGCGAATGGACGCGCCCGGCGCAGGTGCACGCCCTGGCCCGCCACTTCGGCTCCCTGCTGCGCCACCCGCTGACCTTCGACGACGGCACAGGCAGCACGAACGGCACAGACGGCACAGGCAGCACCGGAGGTACGGGCGTATCCGTCAACCCCGAGCCCGCCCCCTGGGCGCGTACGTACCCCACACCGGGAGCCCGGTCCCGCGCCCTGGCCGCGTACGGCGAGGAGGTCTTCGGGTTCAAGCCGCTGGACACCATCGAACTGGACCTGCCGGCCGTAGGCCTGAAGGGCATCGCCTGCGTGCTGCCCGAGACGGTGCCGGCCGGGCGCCGCCACGGCCACCGCGTGCACGTCAAGGGCATGCTGCTGTCCGAGCAGGCCGAGGAGATCCTGCCCGAGTGGGCGTTCTTCGTCCGCTGCGTCGTCGACGCCGAGAGCCTGCGCCCCACGGCGTCCCGCGAGTCCCTGTACGAGGACGACACCCTCGCCGCCGTCCGCGACGCCCTCGCCGAGCGGCTGCGCGCCTGGATCGCCCGGGCGGCGGCCAGTGACCCGGACCTCCTTGCCCGCTTCCTCCAGGCCCACCACCTGGCCGTGAAGTCGCTCGCCGTGCACGACGACGAGATCCTGCGGATGCTGCTGCCCTGGCTGCCGTTCGAGACCACCGACGGACACACCACCCTCGACGAGTTCGCGCGCACCCACCGCACGGTGCTCGTGACGTCGAGCGTGGAGGAGTTCCGGCAGGTCGCGGCGATCGCGTCGGCCGCCGGGCTCGGCGTCGTCAACGGCGGCTACACCTACGACCGTGAACTGGTCCACCGGCTGCCCGAGATCAGGCCCGAGGCCACCGTCGCCGACCTCGACCCGGAGACCCTCACCGCCCACCTCGACCCCGTCGACCGGGAGACGGAACTCGCCGCCGCGGCCTACCTCGCCCAGGCCCGCGACGCCCTCGCCGTCTTCGACTGCGATGTCGCGCTGCGCGCCTTCCAGCCGGCCTCCGCCCCCGCCCTCCTCGTCGACAGCCGCGAGGCCCGGCACGAGCGCACCCGCTCCCAGCTCGCCCGCGAGCAGGAGGGCGGCCTGTGGGGCGACATCCTCGGCGCCCTGCGCCAGGAGGCCCCGAGGGCCCAGCTGATCCTCAACCAGCTCAACCCGCTGGTCCGCACCGCCGTCACCATCGACGAGCCCGAGCTGGCCCGCACCAGCGCCGAAGCCCTCTACGGGCAGGCCGCGATGCTGTCCCGGCGCCCGCTCAGGCCCGCCGAATCGAGTCTCATCAACCGCTCCTTCCTCGACCTCCTCGCCCACGCCCTCCGCAAGGACAGCTGACGATGCCCACCGCACCCCATCCCCAGAACACGGACGAGCTGTACCAGGCGCTCCAGGAGAACGACCAGCGTCCCTACGGCCGCGCCCGCACCGTCACCGCCGAGGAACTCGTCGACGCCGCCGAGCAGTTCGCGGAGCCCGTTCCGCTCGTCCGCGCCCTCCTCGAACTCCAGGAGGCGTACACCTACGGCTCCGAACCCCGGAAGTCGCCCGTCGTCTTCGCCCGCCTGCTCACCCTCTTCGACGAGCAGCCCGACATCTTCGACGAGCGTCTGCGCCACATGCTGTTCTGGCGGTTCAAATGGGTGTCCAACGCCCTGCGCCAGCTGCCCGAGATACCGCTGGCCAGCATGCGCCAGTGGCTGACGGAGATGCGCGACCGGTACGAGAAGGCCGGCCTCGGCCTCCAGCCCTACTACGGGCAGGCGTACCAGCTCGCCGCCCATGTGGGCGAGGACATCACCCCCGCCTACGAGCTGTGGGCGGGCCGCGCCCGCACCAGGCTCAGCGACTGCGAGGCCTGCGAGATCTGCGAGCGCGCCCTCTACCACCTCACCGCGGGCGACGACGAGCGGGCGCTGCGCACCTGGGAGCCCGTCCTGGCCGGGAAGGAGTCCTGCCAGGAGGAGCCGGCCCGCTCCCTCTCGTACGCGCTGCTGCCCCTGCTGCGCACCGGCCGCCCCGACCGGGCACGCGACGTGCACCTCGCCGGCTACCGCGGCTGCCGCCGCAACCCCTCGATGCCCGGGGAGGTCGGCCGCCACCTGGAGTTCTGCGCGCTGACCGGCAACGAGGCACGCGGCCTGGAACTGCTCGCCGAGAACCGGAGCCTGTTCGACGAGGTGGACTCGCCGCTGGGCCTGCTCGACTTCCTCACCGGCGTGGAGGTCCTCCTCCAGCGTGTCGAGTCCCTCGGCCACGGCGAACTGCCCGCCGCCGGATACGCGGGCCGCACCTGGACGGCGGTCGGCCTGCGCGCCGAGGTGGGGGGCCGCGCCGACGACCTCGCCGCCCGCTTCGACGCCCGCAACGGCACCACGGCCCACACCGACCGCCGCAGGGCCCGCCTCGACCGGGAGCCGCTCCTGGACGCGCTGGAACTGACCCTGCGCCCCCGCAGCCTCGACGACGTGGCCCCGGCCGCTCCGGTTGCCGCACCCGCATCCCGTACGGCCGCCACCGTCCCCGACGCCCTGCCCGAACTCATACTCCAGGCACGGGAGTTGGAGGAGCAGGGGCACCCGGACGCACCGGCCTGCTGGGCGCGGCTGCGCACACTCGCCGCCGCCCGCGACTACACCCACCCCGACGACTCGGCAGTGGGCCCGCTCGTCCAGCTGCGCGCGGACCTGCTGGCCGACGAGGCGGGCCGGGCGGGCCAGAGGGACGAGTTCGCCGACGCCGCGGCCCTCCACGAGGAGGCGGCGGGCCTGTACGAGGACGCCGGCATGCCGGGTGACGCGGCGCTCGCCCGCGCCTGCGCGCTGCTCGCCGCCGCCGAGATCCCCGCGGACGGCGCGGACGGAGCCGAGGCGAAGGCCGCCGTGCTGACCGCCACCCACGCGTCCATGGTCCGCCTGCAGGAGCAGACGCCCGGCCTCGCTCCGTACCAGGAGGCCCGCCTGCTGCGGCTGCGGGCGACCGCGCTCGGCCTGCGCCTGCAGACGACGGGGAGCGAGGAGCACGTCGCGCCCGTCTTCGCGGAGGTGGACCTGCTGCACGCGTTCGCCACCCGGCACGACGTCGTCGGGCAGATCTCCGGCGCCCTGCAGCTGCGGGCCAGCACCTACGCCATCTCCGGCGACCTGCCCGCCGCGGTCGCCGAGATCGACGCCCTCCTCGACCGGCTGACGGCGCACGGCCCCGCCTGGCACCTGCCCCGCACGCTCGGACTGCGTGGCCGGCTCCGGCTCGGCCTCCAGGACGCGCAGGCCGCCCACGCGGACCTCACCGAGGGCCTGCGCCTGGCCGCCGACTGGCCGGCCGACGCGGTCGACACCAGCCGCCTCCACGGTGATCTGGCCCAGGCCTGCATGCACCTGGGCCGCCCCGACGAAGCACTGCGGCACCTCACGCGCTCGGCGGAGCTGGAGCTTCGCCGCGGCAGCCGGATCGACGCGTTCTGCACGTACAGCAACGCGGCCCAGCTCAGCCTCGACCTCGGCCGCGTGGAGGACTGCATCGCCCTGCTCGACTCCCTGCTGGCTGAACCGGACGTCGCCGCCGGAGAGCTGGACGACCGGCTCGCCGCCCAGCTGCGCCTGACCCGCGCCCGCGCGCTGCACGCGGGGGAGGACCTCAAGGCCGCCACGGCGGAGTTCGTCGCCCTCGCCGCCGAGTCGGCTGGCTGGGACGACGACCCGGGCAGCCACGCCATGATCGCCGCGGAGACGGCCGTACTCCTCGGTGAGTCCGGCGAGTTCGGCCGGGCCCGCGAGGTGGCGGACCAGGCACTCGCCGCCCACGCCCGGGCCCCGCGCTACGAGCTGCTCAGCAGCTGCCTGCGCGAACTCGCCCGGCTCCAGGCCCAGCAGCAGGGCCGCGACGGCCTGGCCGACGCCCGCGCCTTCCTCGCCGACGCCGCCCGGATCGCCGACGAGGCCCGCGCCGCCGCATACGAGGCCCAAGGCCGGCCCCTGGACTCCGCCCTGGCCTACGAACACGGCCGGGTCAACGCCTACGCGGGCGAGTACGAGGACGCCCTGGCCGCGCTGGACAAGGCCCTCGCCCTGCTCGGCGAGCCGGGGCCGGACGCGGACCACGCCGGCGAGTGGGCCGAGAGCGTCCGCCTCGCGGGCGCCGTCGAGGGCATCTACCTGGAACGCCCCGCCCCCGCCCTCACCCGCCTCGACACGGCGATCACCCGCCTGACCGCCTTGGGCCACACCGAGGAGACCAAGCCACTGACCTCCCTGGCGGCCCAGCTGCGCGACGAGGAGTGACGCGGCGTGGAGTCGACGGCCATGGCTACGGGCGATGCTCTCTGGCTCAGCCTCGCGCTGTACGGCGACAACGACATTCCTGCGGCGTATTTCGACGCGGCCTGCGCTGTGGTGGAGACGGCCCATGACGACTCGATGTGGCGCGTCTGGTGGTCGCACGCCGAGCAGCACGACCTGGTCATCGAGATCGCATACACCTTGCGGGCGGAGCGCAGTCGCGTCACTGCCCGACAGGGACGGGCCTGGGTCTCGTTCCGCAGGAACGGCTCGCGCTTTCGAAGGTTGAACAAGGGCGGTCTCGCCCATCTTGCTGCCACTGATCTGGAAGCAGTCCTCACCCTCGTATCCACGTCTCTGAACCTGCCCACGCCACCCCGAGTACCTCGTGCGGCACATGCGACCTCGCCGACGGAGCGAGAGGAGGCGGCTCGCGCAAGGCTGGAGGTACTGCGACAACGGCACCGCAAGCGCCCCTGAAACTCGGTTAGGGTCGCGTCGTGCGATTGAGGGTGGAGTTCTGTGGCGCGGCCCTGGCCTGGGGAACGCGCGCCAATCCGCGCTGACCTGCAGAAATGACCCTCACCTGTTCTCATCGCTTCGCGGTGTTTTCCGGGTGTGTGTGCCCTGGACGTGCCCTGCGAGGAGGCGGGTGAGGGGTGCTTTGCGGTCGATGCGGCATGGGTGTCTGCGGGTGGTGTCCTCTTTGTCGGCGCGGCGCTTCCGCTGGGCCGTGAGTTGCCGAGCGGTACGTGCCGCTCGATATGTTCCAGAGCCCGCATGTTCGCCGCCCGGGGCGTCACCCTCGGCTACTTGTCACTTCGTGGCAGACCCCTATGGCCTACTGGTCCCCCAGGCGCGGGTATTCCCCGTGGTGAGGGCTGTCCGCGCACGCGAGGCGGGAGGGGCAGGGCTGACTGCTCCCGCGGGTGGGAGAGCGGGTGAAGGCTGCCAAGTGCTGTGCTATAGGGGTGAGTTAGGGGAGTTGCCTGCCTCGTGATGCGGGGTAGCTTCGGGCGACAGGACTGTGCCGGCATCTGGGCGCGTTCTGTATCCGCTCTGTGCCCCACGAAGGTGAAGGTCGAGATGAGAGCGCGCATAAAAGTACTGCTGACCGCGACCGCCGTCTCGGTACCCATAGTGGTGCCGATGCCGGCCACGGCGGAGAACCCGGAGAATTCCTACGCGGTACCGGGTCTCGAGAGGCCGGTCTCCATGACGATCGACAAATGGGGTGTGCCCCACATCTCCGCGTCCAGTACCGGTGACCTCTTCCAGGCGCAGGGCTTCAGCGCCGCGCGGGACCGGCTCTTCCAGATGGACACCTGGCGCCGGAGCGGGCTCGGTGAGCTCAGCGAGGTGCTCGGCAAGAGCTACGTGGAACAGGACCGTGCCTCGCGGCTGTTCCTCTACCGCGGCGATATGAGCAAGGAGTGGGCGAGCTACGGCCCGCAGGCCAAGGAGGCGGCGACCCGCTTCGCAGCCGGTATCAACGCCTACGTCGACTGGCTGGAGAAGCACCCGGACTCCATGCCGGAGGAGTTCCGCAAGCTCGGCTACAAGCCCGCGCGCTGGAAGCCGCAGGACCTGGTGCGGATCCGCGCCCATGGCCTCGTCAGCAATCTCACCAAGGAGGTCAGCCGGGCGAAGCTCATGTGCCTCGGGGGACCGGACGCGAGCAAGTACCTGTCGAAGCTGGAGCCGAAGCACGAGCCCGAGGTGCCGGACGGCCTTGACCTGTGCTCGCTCCCGGACGACGTCCTGGACACCTATAACCTTGCTACGGCGACAGTCACCTTCAGCAACGGCAAGATGGAGAAGGAGCCGGAGGGGGTCCAGGCGCTGCGAGAGGCCACAGGCGGCAGCAACGCCTGGGTCGTTTCGCCGGAGCGCACCTCAACCGGCAGGCCCATCCTCGCGGGTGACCCGCACCGGGTGAACTACTCGTTGCCAGGGAACCGGTACATCACCCACCTCGCCGCCCCCGGTCTGAACATCATCGGCGCGGGTGAGCCGTGGAACCCCGGCGTCAGCATGGGGCACAACGGGAACGTCTCGTTCGCTCTGACCAACCTGGCCGCCGACCAGTCGGACCTCTACGTATACGACCTGAAGCCGGGTGACCCCACCAAGTACCGCTACCGCGGCGGCTGGGTCTCGATGAAGACCATCGAGGAAGACATTCCGGTGGCTGGCGAAGGCGCGCGGACGTCGTTGCTCTCCTTCACCAACCACGGTCCGGTCATCAAGGTGGACAAGGCGAAGAACAAGGCGTACGCGGTGCGCACGGTCTGGACGCAGCCGGGCACCTCAGCCTATCTGGGCAGCCTCAACTTCCAGCAGGCCGAAAGCTTTGACGAGTTCTCCGCGGCCATGCGCAAGTGGAAGGCTCCGGGATCCAACCTCCTCTACGCGGACAAGAAGGGGGATATCGGCTGGGTGCCCGGCGCACTCTCGCCGAAGCGCGAGGGCAAGGGCTACGACGGACTGCTCCCCGTGCCCGGCGACGGACGCTATGAGTGGAGCGGCTTCAGCAACAGCGGTGACTTCCCCAGCGTGCTCAATCCGAAGGCCGGTTTCGTCGCCACCGCCAACGAGTACAACTTCCCGGCCGGTTACAAGGCTCCCGGGTTCGAGTGGGCGGAGCGCTACCGCAAGGACCGGATCGACGACGTGCTGTCCAAGCAGTCGGGTACGTCCATCAAGGACACCACGGATCTGCAGAACGATGTGAAGTCGCTGGCGGTCACAGAGATCCTGCCGTATCTGAAGGGCCTGGAATCCTCGGACCCGACGACGAGGAAGGCGCTGGACCTGCTGCGCGGCTACGACGGTGTCGCGAGCAAGGACTCCGCGGAGGCTGTCCTTTTCGAGACCTGGATCATTAACGTGCTCTACCCGGCGTGGGCTGAGGTGATGCTGCCGAAGGAGGCCGCAGAGTATCTGACCCAGGGCAGGCTCATCGAGGACTTCCGCGTCGTGACCGACTCCTTCGCCGAGCCCGAGGAGTGGTTCGGCAAGGGCGGTGCCCAAGCGAGGGACAAGCTGATCCTCGATACCCTGCCCAAGGCGTATGACGAGGTGAGCGGGTTCCTCGGCACCGACCCGGGCAGGTGGAGCTGGGGCGCGGCGCAGATCCACTTTTTCCAGCACCCGCTCGGCGGCCCGAACGTCGGTCCCATCCCGATGGACGGCACCTACCACACGGTCCGCCTGTCGGTGTACTTTCCGAGCGTCTTCCCCCGGATCCAGGTCGTGGGGCCGACCTTCAAGATGGCGCTCGATGTCGGCTCCTGGGACAACTCGCGCGCCATCAACGCGCCAGGCCAGTCCGGGGACGAGCACAGCCCGCACTACGACGACCTCGCGGAGAAGTGGGGCGCGGGTGAGTACTTCCCACTGCTCTACAGCGAGTCGGCGATCGATAAGAACGCGGAAACCAAGTTCACTCTCGACCCGGCGTAAGAGGGCGTCTGATCGATGCGGTTGGTAGTCCGGGTGATTTTGTGACTGCTGGTGTCCGCGGTCATTGGGCGGGGTGTGAGCGCTCGTCGTCGCGCTGCCGTGCGGCGCACCCTGGGGCGCTGCCGCCGCGTGGACAAGCCAAGAGGGCATCTCCTTTGGCTCGGCAGGTGCTCGTATCCGTTGCCGTAACGGATCTTGATCTTCTTCTCGGAGAAAATCACTTCCTCTATATCGGTCAACTCGACCGATATGGACAACCCGCCGGGTCCGCCTTGAAGTTGCACCGAGCTCATCGCCATGGCAGAGGAATCTGGGGTGACTCTACGCATGGGCCTCCTCTCGTCTCGCCAAGATCCTTCTTCGGTGCAGCTCTTTCGGAAACCCCTCAATTCCCCTTATGGCTGGGTACGCGCATGAGGGGTTGGTAGGGGTACACCCGCGTGAACCACCTGTTTATCGTCAGAGGAATGCGGAAGCTTGCCGGAAGAAGTCGCCCGGCCCTGTCTGGCGCCGAATGATAGAGGAATCGCTGCCCGCGTTGGTGGCCGTCGCCGAGGCTTTCGGCGACCCCGCAGTCCCGCCCGTGCTGTTCGCCGAGGAGGCGGCAACGTGGCCCGTTCGGTGCTGGCACGGCAGGCGGAGTTCCGTACGGTACGGGCCTGTGCCCGTGAGGCGCTCGGACAGCTCGGAGTGGGGCCAGTGCCGATCCTGCCGGGAACCCGTGGCGCTGGTTAAGGTCGTGTCGGAGCGACTGGGGCACACTACAGTAACGCCGCGATGACCTTGAACGTCTACAGTCATCTCTTCCCCGAGTCGGAGGAGCGGACGAGGGTGGCGGTGGACCGGGCTCTCCGTTCGACTGCGGGAGAATGTGCCCCCGATGTGCCCTCTCAATCGGAGGGTTGAGGGAACGTGCAGGTCAGAGTGATTGCCTTGGGGGCACAGTGCGATTGAGAGTGGAGTTCACGACCGAGCCCTTCGACCTCGACGAGCCCCCGGCGCACGCGCTCGTGGCTCGCGGGGTCATGGAGGCGGCCGAGCTGGACGCGGTGGACGTCGGCCCGTTCGGCAACACGGTGGAGGGTGGTGCCGACGCCGTGCTCACCGCCGTGGACGCCCTGCTGCGCGAGACCCTGGAGTCCGGCGCCACCCGTATCTCGCTCCAGGTCAATGTGATCGGGGAGGGTGGCGAGTGACCGGCACCGGCGACGACCCCTTCGTCGCGGCCGTCAAGCCGCTGGTCGACGCCATGGGCGGGGTCATGCTGCCGCCGGACGAGGCCGGCCCCGACGACGTCGTGCTCTCCTGGGAGGGCACCGACGTCGTCGCCGTACGTCTGCCGCAGCTCGCCGAGTCGCTGGACCACATCCTCGTCGCGCTGGAACGCAAGCACGGCAAGCCCCTCGCCGACCTCGACCGCAAGGCCAAGCAGGAGGTCGTACGGATGCTGGAGGCGCGCGGCGCCTTCTCGGTACGGCATGGTGTGGAGACCGTCGCGAGCGCGCTCGGCGTCAGCCGCTTCACCGTCTACAACTACCTGAACAGGGAAAACGCGGCCAAGGGTAATTGAACGGCCGGTGTCGCCGGGCCGGGCGGGTCGCCGTAACCGCGATTTTTCAACAAACTGTTGACGTGATGTTGTCGTAGGGCGTTAGCTGGTCCCGTGACTTCGAGTTTCCCGACGCCGGGCCTCGCCCGGTTCAACGCCCTGGAGGAACGTGCGGGCGTCGCGGCGCTCCACGAGGTGTGCGCCTCCGTGGAGTGGGGGCGCAGGCTGCTCGCGGGACGGCCGTACGCCACGGTCGACGACCTCCTCGCCGCCAGTGACGCCGCCATGGCCGGGCTGACCGCGGGCGACCTGGAGGAGGCCATGGCGGCGCACCCGCCGATCGGCCGCCCGAAGTCCGGCGATCCGACGTCGGCCCGGGAGCAGCGGGGCATGGCGGACGCCTCCGAGGAGCTCAGGGCCGAGATGCTCGAACTCAACCTGGCCTACCAGGAGAAGTTCGGCCACGTCTTCCTGATCTGCGCCACCGGCCGCTCCGGCGAGCAGATGCGCGACGCGATCGAGGAACGGATCGGCAACCCGCCCGAGCGGGAACGCGAGATCGTGCGGACCGAGCTGGGAAAGATCAACCGCATCCGGCTCACCCGACTCCTCGGACAGGACACACCCGTATGAGCACCAGCAGCACCGCCTCCGTGTCCACACACATCCTGGACACCAGCATCGGCCGCCCGGCCCCGGGCGTGCCCGTCTCGCTGTCGGCACGCGGAGGCGCCGGGTGGACGGAACTCGGCACCTCCGCCACGGACACCGACGGACGCTGCAAGGACCTCCCGGCGCTGCCGGAGGGGACCACCCACGTACGGCTCGGCTTCGACACCGAGGCGTACCTCTCCGCGCACCGCGACAGCGGAGCGTTCTTCCCGGAGGTGACGGTCACCTTCGCCGTCGTACCGGGCGAGCACTATCACGTACCGCTGCTGCTCAACCCGTTCGGCTACTCCGTATACCGAGGGAGCTAGCAATGCCCGTCCTTGGACCGAACCAGTACGGCAAGGCCGAGAACCGCGTCGTCCGGATCACGCGCGACGGCGCCACCCACCACATCAAGGACCTGAATGTGTCCGTGTCGCTCTCCGGCGACATGGACGAGGTCCACTACTCCGGCTCGAACGCGAACGTCCTGCCGACGGACACCACCAAGAACACGGTGTACGCCTTCGCCAAGGAGAAGGGCATCGAGTCCGCCGAGCAGTTCGGCATCCACCTCGCCCGCCACTTCGTGACCTCGCAGGAGCCCATCCACCGGGCCCGCATCCGGATCGAGGAGTACGCCTGGGAGCGCATCGAGCACGCAGGCGAGGGCGAGCACTCCTTCGTCCGCAAGGGCCAGGAGACCCGGCTCGCCCAGATCACGTACGACGGCTCGTCGTGGGAGGTCGTCTCCGGCCTCAAGGACCTCACCGTCATGAACTCGACCAACTCCGAGTTCTGGGGCTACGTCAAGGACAAGTACACGACCCTCCCCGAGGCGTACGACCGCATCCTCGCCACCGAGGTCTCCGGCCGCTGGCGCTTCAACTGGACCGACGACGAGCAGGCGATGCCCGACTGGGAGGCGTCCTACGCACAGGTGAGGAAGCACATGCTCGCCGCCTTCACGGAGACGTACTCGCTGTCGCTCCAGCAGACCCTCTACGCCATGGGCGCACGGATCATCGACAACAGCGGCGAGATCGACGAGGTCCGCTTCTCGCTCCCGAACAAGCACCACTTCCTGGTGGACCTCGCCTCGTTCGGCCTCAAGAACGACAACGAGGTGTACTTCGCCGCCGACCGCCCCTACGGCCTGATCGAGGCCACCGTCCTGCGGGACGGGTGCGAAGCGAAGATCCCGGGTGACCTCACCAACCTCTGAAGGACGAACCATGGCAGCAACCCAGCGCATCGTCATCGAGAACGCGGCGATCGCGACCGTGGACGCGAAGGACACCGAGTACGCCTCGGGCCACGTGGTCGTCGCTGACCATGTGATCGAGTCGGTCGGAGAGGGCAAGGCCCCCGAGGGCCTGACGGACGTCGTACGCCGCATCGACGCGACCGGACATCTGGTGACCCCCGGCCTGGTCAACACCCACCACCACTTCTACCAGTGGATCACCCGCGGCCTCGCCACGGACCACAACCTCTTCAACTGGCTCGTCGCCCTCTACCCGACCTGGGCGCGCATCGACGAGCGCATGACGTACGCGGCGGCCCAGGGCTCGCTCGGCATGATGGCCCGCGGCGGCGTGACGACCGCGATGGACCACCACTACGTCTTCCCGGAGGGCTCCGGCGACCTGTCGGGCTCGATCATCCGGGCGGCGCGCGAGATGGGCGTCCGCTTCACCCTCGCCCGCGGCTCCATGGACCGCAGCGAGAAGGACGGCGGTCTGCCGCCGGACTTCGCCGTCGAGACCCTCGACGGCGCGCTCGCCGCCACCGAGGCGACCGTCCGCGAACACCACGACGCCTCCTTCGGCGCGATGACCCAGGTGGCCGTGGCCCCCTGTTCCCCGTTCTCCGTCTCCACCGAACTCCTGCGTGAGGGTGCCGAGTTGGCCCGCCGCCTCGGCGTACGGCTGCACACCCACGGCTCGGAGACGGTCGAGGAGGAGAAGTTCTGCCACGAGCTGTTCGGCATGGGCCCGACCGACTACTTCGAGTCGACCGGTTGGCTCGGCGAGGACGTGTGGATGGCGCACTGCGTCCACATGAACGACTCCGACATCGACGCCTTCGCCCGTACGAGAACGGGGGTCGCCCACTGCCCGTCCTCCAACGCCCGTCTGGCGGCCGGTATCGCCCGCGTCCCGGACATGCTGGCGGCCGGCGTCCCGGTCGGCCTCGGCGTCGACGGCACCGCGTCGAACGAGTCGGGCGAACTCCACACCGAGCTGCGCAACGCGCTGCTCATCAACCGCCTCGGCGCCCACCGCGAAGCGGCCCTGGGCGCCCGCCAGGCGCTGCGCCTCGGCACCTACGGCGGCGCCCAGGTCCTGGGCCGGGCAGGCGAGATCGGCTCCCTGGAACCGGGCAAGCTCGCCGACCTGGTGCTCTGGAAGCTCGACACCCTCGCCCACGCCTCCATCGCCGACCCGGTGACCGCCCTGGTCTTCGGCGCGGCGGCCCCCGTCACCGCCTCCTTCGTGAATGGTCGTCAGATCGTCGAGAACAACCGCCTGCTGCACGCCGACGAGGACGCGATCGCCCGCTCCACGCGGGACGAGGCCCGGCGTCTGGCGAGGATCGCCGCCGAGGCCTGACCCGGTGAAGAGGCGTGTGCCCCCCTCCTCGGCCGGGGGCGTAACTGTCCCCGCACACCTGCCGGTTGAGCGGCCGGCAGAAGCCGATGATGCCGCCGGTGCAGCCCCGGCCGTCGCCGATGGTAGTTGAGGTCCGCGCGTCCGACTTGGAAATCCGTGAGGGTGCGGTCGCAGCCCGCTGTGATCCCTCAGGAGAGAGCTGTGAGCCGGTCCCTGACCTGGGTGGCGACTGCGTACGTGTCCCCCCTCGGCTCGGTCGCGAGCCGTCCCGGGTTGCGCGTCCAGCGGTCCTCCAGCGCGAACCAGTCGATCTTCTTCGGTGCCCGGCCCTCCCGCAGCGCGGCCCGCAACTCCTCGAAGTACGTCGACCAGCGCAGCCGGTACAGGCCGCCGACCAGTCCCGCCCACTCCCGGTTGGCGTAGTCCCGCAGCCCCGCGTCCGCGCCCTCCCGCGTCCCCCACACGGTCAGCAGCGACAGATTGTCATACGCCAACTGCTCCCGCTCGGTCTCGTCGGCACCCCAAGCCCGCGCCTGCGCGACCCAACGCCCCAACAGATGCCCGGAGTCGGTGGCCAGCAACTCGTCGAGCAGATCCATCAACGACAGCCAGGTCCCGGTCAGCTCGTCGAACCGGCCGGTGTCACGGGCGTCGTACGCCTCCTTGATCCGGGGCAGCAGCCGCCGACTGCGGTTGGAGAGCGTCTGCCGGGCCACGTCGAGCAGGTCCCGGCGATACGCGGACGACTCCCGCAACTCCGCCCGTACGCCGAGCAGCTCACCAAGCGCGGGCTCGAACTCGGCGGCGTCGTACCGGAGTCGCTTCGGCGACCAGCGGGCGGCCCGTACGGCGTTCAGTGCGGGCCGGGAGCCGAAGAGGCCGTCGGCGCCCTCGCTCCAGCTGTCGGCGCGGGTGGTGCCGTAGGCGGTGCGGCGCAGGATGTCCCAGGCGGCCTCGGCATGCGGATCAGGGGCGCCGTAGCGGGTGTGCGCCCACTCCGCGAACCATGCCTTGAGGTCCAACGCGCCCTCGCGCCAGGCGAGTTCGGAGAACAGGGCGAAGGCGGCCGGATTGTTGTCCGCGGCCTCGGGCATGAGGGCGATCCCGCGCAGCTTGCTGCCGACCTTCGTCCGCCAATTCTCGTACAGCTCCGCCCAGTCGGGGGTGTTGGCACCGAGGGTGGTGTGGCCGCCGAAGTTCCAGATGGAGCCGAAGGCATACGGGGTGTCGTTCCAGTCGGCCTCGCGCTCGGTGACCGTGGGGAAGCGGTCGGAGAGGCCGTCGACGACGAGCATGCGCTCCTTGTCGACGGCGTCCACGATCGCGCGCGGGGGGTTGTGCTGCCAGCCGAGGATCACCCAGGTGGCGTCCGGGTGGGCCCGCCGCAGCGCTCGCTCGACGCCCTTCGCCGCGTCGGCGACGGGCACGTCACCCGGGTCGCCGCCCTCGTGCAGGAGATCCATCTTGTACAGGGTCGACGCGTCGCCGAACATCTCGTCCTGCGTGCGGTAGAAAGCCGCCGCCACCTGGACGAACCGGTCCGTGCGCGGATCCAGCCAGTCGGGGCGCGCGAAGCCCATCCAGTCGCCCTGCGGCACGGTACGCGCCCCCGGATTACGCTCGGTGAAATCAGTCGGAACCGTACCGAAATAGCCCGGGAACACCGGGGTCATGCCCAGCTCACGCACTCGGTCGACGATCCTGCGGCCCAGGGCCGCGCGGGCGTCGAGAAGCTGCCGGGAGACCGGGGAGGGGAACGCGGACAGGTTCTGCAACAGCCACCACGGCTGATGCGCGGGCCCCGCGATCCACTTCCGCAGCTCCTCGTCCCCGTACCCGAACTCCTGGAACACCCGATGGTAGAGCGCGTCCGCGCCCGCGTAGACAAGCACCTCGTTGTAGCCGTGCAGCGCCAGCACGTCCAGCTCGCGTTCCCAGTACGTCCAGTCGTGGTACGCGCCCGTGTAGCCGTCGTTCGTGTCGTTGAGCGCGAAGCGGTGGGGGACGTTCGCGCGGCGGGTGATGGTGCCGTCGAGGCCGGGGAGGTCGCGGGGGAGGAGGCCGGTCTGCTCGCCGGCCCAGTTGATCTCGGCCCGCGCGACGTGGTTCAAGTACCGGTTCAGACCGGTGAGTTGGGTGGCCGGGGTGTCGCCGGTGACGGTGATGCGCCCGGTGCGCCCCGAGACCCTGAAGGTGTCTCGGGGCGCACCCTTCACGAAGGCGATCTGCCGCCAGTGGTCCGGCAACAGCCGCCGGGCCGCCTTCGCGGCCGCGTTCCCCGGCCGGTCCGCGTCGCCCGAGCGGTCCGCCCTCGGCGCGTCGTCCGAGGGGATCGCGCGGGCCGAGGTGCAGGCGACCGCCGAACTGGCGGCCAGAGCGACAAGCAGGGCACGGCGGGCGAGCGGCATGGTGTCTCCGGGATGCGGGTGGGGGTGCGCCGTGGGCAGGAATACCCGCCGATACCTCACTTGTGCGCAGACACGCGGCCACAAGGGGGAGAACCCGACGTGAACGGCTTCTTCTGCCGGGTCAGCCCACCCGCGGGCTCGCCCCTTCGGCGCTGCCGTCCCACGTCATCAGATTCGCCAGCAGCTCTGCCTGCTCGATGGCGTCGTCGAGGGCATGGTGGGTGTGCCGCCGGCGGGAGAGCAGATGGCGCGGCATGGACCCCTTGGCGACCGACCGCAAGGGAACTCCTGCCTTCGTCGCGTAGAGCGTCTTCATGTCCAGGCATCCGGAGTGTCCAAAGGGGCTCTCGCCGGTGAAACGGATCAGATACCAGTACAGGAACGTCCAGTCGTACGACGCCGGATAGCCGCACATCACGGGCTGCGCGTCCCCGCTCACGCGCACCACCCATTGGCTGAACTCCCGCAGCGCTACCCCTGGTTCGGCACCCTTCTCCGTCAGCTGCGCCCGGTCGAGCCCGCTCACGGCCAGCGCCTTCGGGTCGAACTCCTCGCTGATCGGCCGTAGTTCGCGGTAGAACGTGCGGTGCAGGTGATCGGCCGCCGTGAACCCGTCCGCGTCCTGTCGTCCGGCGACACAGGCGCCGAGGCTGATCATCGAGTAGGGGCCGGGTATCGGGCCATCGGCCTCGATGTCGACGGAGATGTACATACTGGGCTTGATCTTGCGTGCTGCCATGCGCCGAGGATGACGGGCGCGACGCGTGCCACGCATCCGGATTTCGGGCGCGGGTTCAGGGCCGGGTGAACGCCTGACAGGGCTGGGCTGCCGGCAGCCGGCCGGTGAAGTACGACGTCGGGGGTACACCCATCAGGGTGCGGAAGTCGGCGGTCATGTGCGACTGGTCGTAGTACCCGGTGGCGGCGGCGACCTCCGCCCACGGGACGGCGGGGGAGCGGTGCGCCAGGATGTGCCGCACCCGGGCGATGCGCGCGTAGTGCTTCGGGGAGACCCCGACACCCTCCGCGAAGAGATTGCGCAACTGCCGCTCACTGACGGCCAGACGACGTGCCAACTCCCGTACGCCGCCAGGGAGGTGCCCCGTACCGGTCGACAGTGCACGGACCGCCGCTCGCAGCAGTGCGGTGCGGTCGTCGACAGCGGGGGTGAGGTGCGCGGGCAACACCTCGGCCAGTCGCAACGCGATCGACTCCGGCTCCACCGACCGGAGTTCGTCTGCGAGACGGTGCGCGACAGGGGTGGAGAAGTCGTCGAGCAGGATCGCTCGGCCCACCAGGTCGAGCGCCGGGGTCCCCAACAGGGGGCGGGTGAGTCCCGGTCGAAGGCGTAGCTCCACGCAGGACACCGGCCGCTTGCTCGCGTGGTACGACGCCCGGGTACGCGGGCCGATCACCATGGCCACCCGGTCACCGCCCTCTGCGATGCGTACCACCAACTTGGTCGCCGAGTCAGGGAGTTGGACGTGCGGCTCCCTCGACTCCGTCCTGCTCGCGTGCGTCCTCGTGCTTGTCACCCGTGTCACCACCCGTCCACCGTAGACGTGCCGCAGTCACGAAGGGGCCGCTCAACCGTGCCGGAATTTCCTATAGGGCGGAGGCCGGGGCCCGGCAGTTTGGTCGCATGATCCTGATCACGGGTGCCACCGGCACCATCGGCGGTGAAGTCGTACGACAGCTCGCGGCGCGCGGGGAGAAGGTGCGCGCGCTGACGCGGGACCCGGCCCGGGCGCGGGTGCCCGAGGGAGTGGAGGTGGCGTGTGCGGACTACCTCGCCCCGGAGACCGTCGAGGCCGCGATGGCCGGGGTCTCGGCCCTGTTCGCGGTGTCGGTGTTCGGGCCCGGGGACGCCGAGGCGGACGCGGCGCTGGTCGGCATGGCGCGTGCGGCGGGCGTACGGCGCATCGTGAAGCTCTCCGCCATCGGCACCGGCGACCCGGCGTCCGGGCCCGGAGGGAACTGGCATCTTCCCGGTGAACAGGCCGTCCGGGCCAGTGGGTTGGAGTGGACGGTGCTGCGGCCCTCGTTCTTCGCGTCCAACACGCTGAGCTGGGCGGACGCTATCCACGCAGGTGGGCCCGTGCCCAACATGACGGGGACCGGTGTCCAGGGAGTCGTCGACCCGCGCGATGTGTCGGAGGTCGCCGTACGGGCGCTGCTGGAGCCCCGGCACGCGGGGCGGACGTACACCCTCACCGGTCCGGAGGCGATCGGTACCGGCGACCAGGCCGCCGTGCTCGCTTCCGTCCTCGGCCGGCCGGTCCGCACGGTCGACCTCTCGCCGGACGGGACACGGGAGTTTCTGACGGCCGCCGGGCTGGGGGACGTGTATGTGGAGGGCGTGGGGGCGGGGACCGCGTATGTGCGGGAGGGCGGCGGGGCCCAGGTCGCGGAAGATGTGCCTGAGGTGCTGGGGCGCCGGGCGCGAACGTACCGGACGTGGGCCGAGGACCATCGGGCGGTGTTCGCCCGGGACAGTCGTCGTACATCAAGGTGAGTAGATGTCCTGGTTCGGGAAACTCCTCGACTTGGGTGACGCGTTGTCGGTAAACAGTGATTCATCCGAATGGTCACTCTGCGCCCAGTGGGGGCCGGGGAGCCCGGTAGGAACCGGTACATCCGGTTGTGGCTGGGGCGCAGGGTGTGGGGGAAAGAACGGGGATGTTCATGGTGCATCGACACCATCGCGAGACCTACT
Organism: Streptomyces capitiformicae; assembly: GCF_002214185.1. Taxonomy (NCBI): domain Bacteria; kingdom Bacillati; phylum Actinomycetota; class Actinomycetes; order Kitasatosporales; family Streptomycetaceae; genus Streptomyces; species Streptomyces capitiformicae. The sequence goes on from NZ_CP022161.1 coordinate 9,098,527, forward strand.
ACGTCGTCAACGAGGGTCGGATCCTGGAGTTCGAGAAGGGGGACGCGGTCGCACGCGTACCGAGCGCGACCGAGCAGCAGATGGCCTTCCGCTTCTCCAGGTTCGGGGAGAAGGGAGTCCAGCTCGACGAGACACTGCGTGGCAAACTCGCCGAGGCCATGACCACGGGCACGGGCGGCGGCGACCCCGACTCGGGGGAGCCCGGGACGGCGATCCCGGCGGGGTTCACGTACCTCGGGCAGTTCGTCGACCACGATCTGACCCTGGACCGCACCCAGGTGGGGCTGGGGGAGCCGGTCCCGGTCGAGGACCTGGTGCAGGGCCGCAGTCCCGCCCTCGACCTCGACTCGCTCTACGGGCTCGGCCCGCACCACTCCAGCAGCGCCCGCTTCTACGAGACGGAAGCCCGCCTCAAGATGGGTACGACGCTCGGCGTGCCCTTCCCGCCCGAGTTCCCACCCGCCAACATCGACCAGGAGGGCTTCGACCTCCCGAGGGCCGGCGAGACGGCCGGCGGCACCCGGGCCAACCAGCGCGCCGCGCTCATCCCGGACGCGCGCAACGACGAGAACCTGGCTGTCGCCCAGCTCCATCTGGCGTTCATCCGTTTCCACAACCGCGTCGTCGACCACCTCGTCGAGCGCGGAGTGCCCGAGCACCGGTTGCTCAAGGCGGCCCGGGACATCGTCGTGAAGCACTACCAGTGGATGCTGCGCACCGACTTCCTGCCGCGCATCGTCGACCCGGACATCGTCGAGCGGGTCTTCACCCGCGGGCGCCGGCACTTCGAGGTGCCGGGCTACATACGCCCCGGCGACCTGCCGACGATGCCCATCGAGTTCTCCGTCGCCGCCTACCGGCTCGGGCACAGCATGGTCCGCGGGGCCTACCAGTGGAACGCCGTCTTCCGCGCGGGCGGATCCGGCCCGATCGCCTCGCTGGACCTGCTGTTCCGGTTCAGTGGCACGGCGGGCAACCTCAACCCGGACGGCGAACTGGACGACCCGAACTCGGGGGTGGGCCTGCGGCTGCCGAGCAACTGGATCGCCGACTTCCGCAGGCTGTTCGACTTCGGCGAGGCGGGCCGCGACGACCTGGTCGTGCCCGCGGCCGAGTTCAACGTCGCCAAACGGCTCGACACCCTGCTCGTCGACCCGCTGGCCGCGCTTCCGCTCGGCACCTTCGGCGGCCGAGGGCTCCCGGAGCCGCCGCCGATCCAGCGCAACCTCGCGTTCCGCAACCTCACGCGGGCCGCGATGGTCGAGCTGGCCACCGGGCCACAGCTGGCCGCCCAGATGGGCTTCAAGCCGCTGACGGAGGACCAGATCCTCCGGGGCAACGGCGGCGCCGTCCTGGAGGGTCTGTCCGACACCGAGCGCGCGCAGTTGGTGGAGCACACCCCGCTGTGGTTCTACGTCCTGCGCGAGGCCGAGGTGAACGAGGCGCGCCCCGGCAGCCTCACCGGCGTCGGCGGCACGCTCGTCGCCGAGGTCTTCCATCGCGCGATGGAGGGCAGCCGGAGGTCGATCGTGAAGCACCCGGGCTGGCGCCCGAGCCTCCCGGCCCACCAGAAGGGCAAGTTCACGATGACGGACCTGCTCCTGTTCGCCTTCGAGAACGACGCGAAGCTGCTGAACCCGCTGGGCTAGCCCGCGTCACCGCTGCCGCTGGATGAGCCGGCGGCAGCACGCCCGCCGCTGGTTCACCCGGCGGTGTCACTCCCGTCGTTCGGGCTGTGGGCCGGTGCTCACATTCCGAACGGCGTGGGGTCCGAGGCCAGCGCCCGGAAGTACGCCCGGGGGTCGGCCACCAGCTTGCGGGCACCGAGGTCCAACAGCCCGGCGACGGCGGTGATCTCGGCGGCAACCGTGCCGTCGGTCTTGCGGATCGTCTGCTCGACCCGGAACGTCCTGCCCTCGCCCCAGAGGAACGAGCACGTCACCTCGATCTCGTCACCGGCGTGCAGTTCTCGCCGGTAACGGATCGTCGTCTCCAGGGTCACCGGGCCGACGCCCTTCGCCATCAGATCGGCCTGACGTACACCGGCCGCCTGGAGCAGCGACCAGCGCGCGTGTTCCCCGTACTGGAGATACACGCTCTGGTTGAGGTGTCCCTGCACGTCGGTCTCGTATCCCCGCACGGTGACGGGTACGGAAAACGACTCGGCCACGACTTGCCCTCCTCCGAAGATCCCCACTGTTACTGAGCGCTTGCTCAGTCCATCACGCTCGTCGTGGGGAAGCCAGCAGATACCGCTGCCGCGTACGGGGATCCGTGTGCTCGCCCGCCTGCCAGCCCGCCTTCTCCAGCGTCGCCGCGCAGGACCGCAGGGCCTCGGGGTCCGGCTCGTGCACGGCGACGGCCTCCGGCTGGGGAGTCGCCCGCACCCGGTAGCCGCCGTCCCGCGCGTCCGCCCCGGCAGGACGATGGCCCGCGGCCTCCAGGGCGAGCGCGGCCGCCTGCACCAGATGCGTCCGCTCCCAGCCGCACGGGCGATCCGTGACACCGCCCGGACTGGTCATCCGGCGCAGCTCCAGGAGCCCCTGCCAGGCACTGTGCACCTCACGTACGCGCGCGGGCCCGGCCGCGGCGGCCTCCTCACCGCCGACCCGCGCCGCGAACACCCCGGCCTCTGCGGGGGCACGGGCCGGGGCGGGCGTATCGGCAGCCGGAGCGTCCTCGGGCAGCAGGGCGGCGGTCTCCCGTATGCGATGGCCCGCCGGTGTCAGGAAGTGGTCGTGCGGCGGGCGCGGATGCCGGAACGCCAGCCCTCGCTTCACCAACGCGGCGAGCTGGGTCTCCGTACCCGCCAGCCGCCCGGTCACCGGCTCGGCGGCCTCGATGATCCGCCGCTGGGCAGCGGTCGGCGGTCGTGTCACGGCACCTTCCTTCCCCGGGGAGCGTCATCTCATGGGCGTCCCTGGGCGGTCTCATGGACGTCCGTCAACCCACTCGAAGACTACGAGGAGGGTCTGACAAGGGCCTGATGTTCCACCCGGCGATGACCGGACGGCCGTGCTCGGTGCCGAGCCGGCAGACCGTCCCCGTGGCCAGCTGGAACAGCGCCCCGCCCGACGCCGGCAGCCCGAGCCAGCGGGCGGTGAGGACGCGCAGGAAGTGCCCGTGCGCCACCAGCACCACACACCCCTCGGTGTTCGCCAGCGCGGCGTGCGCCTTCGCGACCATCCGGTCGGCGCGCGCCCCGACCTCCTCCGGGCTCTCCCCGGGATGCTCGGCCGGTCCCGGCGCGACCCCGTCCGTGAACAGGAACCAGTCCGGCCGGGTGCGATGGATCTCGACGGTCGTGACCCCCTCGTACCCGCCGTAGTCCCACTCGGAGAGATCCGCGTCGACCCGCGCCCCGGCGAGACCGGCCAACTCGGCCGTCTCCCGGGCGCGCTTCAGCGGACTGACGAACACGGCGCCGATGTGGTGCGAGTTGAGCAGCGGGGCGAGGCCGCGTGCCTGCGCCCGCCCGTTGTCCGTCAGCGGGATGTCGGTCCAGCTGGTGTGCTGCCCGGACACCGACCACTCGGTCTCACCGTGCCGCACGAGAAAGAGATCACCCATGCCTCACAGGCTACGAGCCCAGCGTTCCAGCTCCGCGAACTCCGGCTCCCGCAGCCCCTTGCGCGGGTCGATCCGGAGCAGGAGCGCCGCCCCCTCGTGGTACTTCGCCACATGCCGTACGTCGAGATCGGTGATCATGTCGTCGACCCAGACGAACGGCCGCCCCGCCGCCCACTCCACGACCCGCCGCGTCTTCCAGTACAGCCCTTCCGGGTCCTTGGCGAACAGGTTCGTGAACTCGATGACCGGCAGATCGCGCGGCAACCCGATCACCGGCCCGATCATCTCGTTGGCCTCATGCATCCACGTCGTGGCCCACGCCAGCTCGTACGGCAGCGCGAGCAACCGTGCGCCATGCGCCGGGTTCAGCCGAATCCGCAGCCCCCGGCGCAACCGCCGGGACCCCGGCTTCTGCCGCGCCGACCAGTTGGACGGGTGCACCCGGCGGGTCACATAACCACGGGGTCGCCACAAGCGGGCGCCGAAGGGGTTGAGGGGGCCGTCCACGTCGAGGAGGAGCAGCGGTCGGTCGGTCATGGGGAAGGGCTACCCATCCCGGCGCGCGCACACCTCACGGTCACTGCGGGCCGCGCTCGCCGCTACTGCCGGTACCCGCTCAGGAACCGTCCGATCCGGCCGATCGCCGCCTCCAGGTCCTCCGCGTGGGGGAGGGTCAGGATGCGGAAGTGGTCGGGGGTGGGCCAGTTGAAGCCGGTGCCCTGGACCACCTGGATCTTCTCGCGCAGGAGCAGGTCCAGGACGAACTTCTCGTCGTCGTGGATCTTGTGGACCTTGGGGTCCAGACGAGGGAACGCGTACAGCGAGCCCTTCGGCTTCACGCACGACACACCGGGGATCTCATTGAGCTTCTCCCAGGCCACGTTCCGCTGTTCGTGCAGCCGGCCGCCCGGCGCGGTCAGTTCATTGATGGACTGGCGGCCCCCCAGCGCGGCCTGGATGGCGTACTGCGCGGGCGCGTTGGCGCACAGCCGCATGGAGGCCAGCATGGTCAGGCCCTCCAGGTAGTTCCTGGCGTGCTGCTTGGGGCCGGTGACGACCAGCCAGCCCGAGCGGAAGCCGGCCACCCGGTACGTCTTCGACAGACCGCAGAAGGTGAGGACGACGAGGTCGGGGGCGAGAGCCGCGGCCGAGTGGTGCACGGCGTCGTCGTACAGGATCTGGTCGTAGATCTCGTCGGCGAAGACCATCAGGCCGTGGCGGCGGGCGAGGTCGAGGATGCCCTCGATGATCTCCTTCGGGTAGACCGCGCCGGTGGGGTTGTTCGGGTTGATGATGACGACGGCCTTCGTACGGTCCGTGATCTTCGACGCCATGTCGTCCAGGTCCGGGTACCAGTCGGCCTGTTCGTCGCAGAGGTAGTGGACCGCCTTGCCGCCCGCGAGTGTCGTGACGGCCGTCCAGAGCGGGAAGTCGGGGGCGGGGATGAGTACTTCGTCGCCGTCCTCGACCAGCGCGGTCACGGCCATCGAGATCAGCTCGGAGATGCCGTTGCCGAGGAAGACGTCGTCGACGTCGACGGTCAGGCCCAGGTTCTGGTAGCGCCCGGCGACGGCCCGGCGGGCCGAGAGGACGCCCCGGGAGTCCGTGTAGCCGTGCGCCTGCGGGAGCATCCGGATCATGTCCTGGAGGATCTCCTCGGGCGCCTCGAAGCCGAACAGCGCGGGGTTGCCGGTGTTCAGGCGCAGCACGCTGTGGCCGGCCTTCTCCAGCGCGTCCGCGTGCTCGATCACGGGGCCGCGGATCTCGTAACAGACCTCGCTGAGCTTGTTCGACTGCCGGAACTCCATGCGCCTAGCCCTCCGGTTCGTTGTGTTGCTTGGTTTTACCAAGTAGGTGCTTGGAAAGTCCAACGACATGTCTAGACTGCGTCGCATGTCACCTCGCCGAAGCTACGACCAGTACTGTTCCGCCGCCCGGGCGCTCGACCTCGTCGGCGACCGCTGGACCCTGCTGATCGTGCGCGAACTGCTGGCCGGACCGCGTCGGTACACCGACCTCCACGCGGACCTCCCGGGAGTCAGCACCGACGTTCTCGCCTCCCGGCTGAAGGACATGGAACGGGACGGGCTGACGACGCGGCGCCGACTTCCCCCACCGGGTGCCGCGTACGTCTACGAACTCACCGGGCGGGGGCGCGAGTTGCTGCCCGTGCTACAGGCGCTCGGGGCGTGGGGTTCGTCCGCGCTGGGCGAGCGCCGGGCCACCGACGCCGTACGCGCGCACTGGTTCGCCCTGCCGCTGCTGCGTGGGCTCGACGGGTGTGCCGCCGGGCTCGTCGAAGTGGGGCTGGAGGAGGGGCGGTTCCATGTGTGGGTCGGTGCGGAGGACGGGCCGGTCTACGGGGAGGGGGCCGCGCCCGAGTCACCGGACGTCCGGTTGTCGATCGACGCGGCGACCTGCGGTGCGCTCGGCCGGGGGGAGTTGAGCCTGCGGGACGCCGTACGGCAGAGGCGGGTCGAGGTGGAAGGCGACGGAGCCTTGGCGAAGGAGTTGCGGGAGGGGTGAGTCAGGGCGAGTCGGGGGCCTTGGGGGTGCTCCGCGGCTGACGGCTTCGGCCCCGCACCCGGTCCAGCCGTAGCTGTGGGGTGCGGGGCCGAAGCCGTTGCGAGAGCGCTGTCGTCGCTCCTGCTCCTGGCTGCTCCTGACTTCCTGACTACTCCTGGTCGGCGGTGCGGCGGCGCTTCCACCACACCAGTCCGCCACCGACGGCGGCCAGGGCCGCGGCGAGTCCGGCGATCAGGCCCACCGGGGTGCCGGTACCGGTGTCGGCAAGGTCGCCGTCCGGGTCCTGCTCGTACTTGCCGCCGCTGCCGCCGCTGCTGCCGCCGCTGGCCGGGGGCGTCGCGGGGGCGGAGGGTTTGTCCGTCGGATCGTCCGGATCGGTCGGTGTCGGAGTCGGCTCGGGAGTCGGGTCCGGGCCCGGGTCGGGGGTGTCGTCGCCGGAGACATCGGAGGTGACGGTGTTGCCGCCCAGGAGCAGCAGGTTCGCGTCACCGTCCTTGGTGTTGTCCGCCAGCGTGCGCACCGATGCCTTCGTCTCGCGCGGCAGATGGCGGTGCTCGGTGTCGAAGCGGAGCTTGGACATGTTCCGCTTGGGCTGCTTGGAGAAGTCCACCCCGCCCACGCTCATGGTGTACGGACCGCCGCCGGCGTCGTGCTCCCACTGTTCCTCGCCCTCACGCAGCGACTTCAGATATGCCTGGTAGACGCTCTCCCGCGTCCAGTCCTTGTTCTCACCGCGCAGCGGCCACGAGGAGGCGTCGTTGCTGTTGATGACCTTGTGGTAGTCGGTGGGGGACGCGGCGTCCTGCTGGCGGATGAACTCCGCCGCCACCCGGGCCGTGTAGACGCGGCGCAGATCGGCGTAGCGCGGGTCGGTGTTCACCCGCCGCTCGACCTCGGGCATGATCAGCCGGTTCATACGGTCCTCGGTGGCCTTCTTCTCGGCCTCGTCGAACTCGCACAGATACGGGTCGCCCGGCATGTTGTCGATCTTCAGGTACTGGGCCTGGACCTTCAGCGGTGTGTCCAGGATGTGGATGCCGCCGTTCTCCTCGCGGACGACCGCGGTGTCCGGCTCGATCCAGTTGCGGACCTGGAACCAGCAAGGGACGCCGTCGGAGTTGCGGGGCAGCGACTTCCAGTACTGGTCGGCCTCCGGGCGCTTGTTCGGGTTCATCGCATCGGCGAAGTCCTTCTTCAGCTCCAGATCGGCTTCCAGCAGGACCCGTCCGGCGTCGGTCTTCCCGAACGCGCTGTCCATGATCTTGTCGGGCTGGTCCGGGTTGAGATTGACCCAGAACTTCTCCGGGGTCAGGGCGAGCCAGGTGAAGAACGCGTCATTGATGAGCTGCGCCTTCTCCTTTCCTCCCCAGCCGGCGGTGTCCTCGGGAACCTCCTTCGCGGAGAAGCTGTAGTCGACGCCCTTGCCCTTGACCGGCTTGCCGATGTACCGCAGCTCCAGCGTGGAGAAGTCCACCCCGCCGGGGCCCTTGGGCTGGAGCCGGTAGGGGTCGGCCGCGTTCTTGCGGTCCAGGAACTCCTTCATGGCCTTCGGGTTCGGGCGCGACTCGCGGATCAGATCCTGCGCACCGCCGCCGGTGACACCCTTGGAACCCGGGGGCTGCAATGTGGTCGTCTTGTCCCGCACACCGCCGCCCGGGGCCAACTCGACCTTCCTGGAACGGTAGTTGTACTCGGTGACCTTGCCCGGGGCGTTCTTCTTCAGCTCGTTCAGGTGGTCCCTGGCAGCCTTGTCCTGCGGCTCGGCGAAGACGTACTTCAGGGACTTGACCGGGCTGTCCTTCTGCTTGGACCAGGCGATGTCGCCGGGCTTCTGCCTGGTGTCCGGGCTCCCGTTGGACTTGATCTCCAGGCCCTTTCCGGTGCGCTGGTTCCAGGCGTCCAACTTGCGCCGGTGGGTCTCGCCGGTGTCGGGGTCGACGAAGTCGAACTCCTTCTGACAGATCCAGTCGTCGCCGACGAGCCCGTGGTCCTTGATGATCTTCTTCTCGAACGCCTTGCCGCGGGGGTCGTTTCCGGTGTTCTTGATCTGGATGTTGTCGCGCCAGTGGGTGAAGTCACCGAAGGCGTTAGGGTTCTTCTCCCTGGCCTTGATCCACCTCCACCAGATCCGGTCGACCGGCCGGGACTTCGGCGGTACCTTGGCCTCCTTCTGCAGCCGCTTGATGTCGTCCTCGGACGGCGCGCCGAGACCGTCATACTTCTTGCCCGGGTTCACGTACTCATACGTGTCCCACTGCGACTTGGCCCGCGAGGCGTCCCCCTCGGGCAGCTCCACGATGGCCTGGAGATCCTCCGCCAGGTCGAAGTAGTCCCGGCACGGCATGCCCGGGTTCGGCGGTTTCTTGCCCGGCGCGGCATCCGCGCTGAGGGTGAGGCCCGGCAGGCCGGTGAGAGCGAGGGTCGCCGCGGCGGCGACCGCGACAGCGGATGCCAGACACGCCCTCACGCGTTGACGTATGGATTTCAACTCTTTTGTCCCTTACCTGTGGGGGCTTGGGGGACGCGTGAGAGCGGTGTGAGCCCCCGTGACATGACACCGCCAATGACGGGCAGTCTGTACCTCAACTCTTTGTGAATGCAACCTGGTTGGCGTTACGACACGCCGTCTCCGCCGTATCGGCACAGTCGCCGGGTAGGGTCGGGCGGTATGGAGATCACCGAGGAGGAGTACCGGGAACTGGCCGAACTGGACCGGATCCGCTCCAACAATCCCGTCCTGGACGCCTGGCTCCAGGGCCGGCGGCAGGAGTTCCCCGCATGGGCCCGGCAGCACGACGGGGACTGGGACTTCACCCCGGGCTCCCTCGACCGCCTGGAGGCGCTCGTTCGCTCCCGCTACGCAGGCAGTGACCAGGCATGGGAGGAACGCGGCAGCGATTTCCTCCAGACGGCCGCCTGGTACGTCGGAGAGGTCCACAACCGGGCCTGCGGCACCCAGTGGCAGTACCACCCCGACTCCGTCTCCGTCGACCCCACCATGGCGCCGTTCGTCATCCTGCCGTTCGACCGGCTCTTCGACTTCGAGGACGAGGACGGCATCGACTCCGACGCCAGGCCCTCGTACACACCGGTCAACCGCCTGTGCGGAATCCTCGACGCGGACGGCGGAAGCCTCGTCGGCGACCTCGACATCTACTCGCCGGAGGATTAGTAGTGCTTCGTTAGGTTGTGGGCTGTCTGCGGCTGCTCCGAGGGCTGGGCAGGGGGTGTCCGCAGGTGGTGCAGGTACCACCTACAATCACCACCGCGGACACACCGCTCTGAAAGGCCAACCACCCGCCAGCCGCGTCCCCAACCTCTCAGGGCAATACAGTTAGCGCTCTGCCGGTGGAACTGCGCGGGTCCGTCGTGGCTGGTCGCGCCCACGCGGCGGAGCCGCAAATCAATACAGCCCCGCGCCCCTTACGGGGCGCTACGGCATCTTGTCTCCTACCAGGGCGAGGTTCTGAATAGCCGCCAGCCCATAAAGCGCCGTCGCGTTGGTCGACACCCACGCCGCCTCGCTGCCCGGCACCAGGGCCGTCGGCCCCTCGATCTTCTTCGTGGACCAGTCGGTCGACTCCTTGTAGTCCCAGGTGTCGGCGCTGTTGTAGAACTGCCGCCACGCACGCGCGGCCAACTTGTCGTCCTTCAACTGCACGGCGGCGTACGCGTCCTGGCGCGAGTGCCCCTGGAAGAGCAGCAGGGTGCCGAAGTGGGAGCCGTAGCGGGCGGTCTGCTCGGCCCTCGTGGCGTTGAAGTAACGGCAGTAGTCGAGCCACGCCTCCTTGAACTTCGGCATGTCGATCTGGTCGATGAGCTCCGCGCACATCTCGACGAGGCCGAACATCGCCGACAGATGCGAGACCCCGACCACGGGCTTGTCCGCGACGGCGAACTTCCCGGTGTCCAGGTCGTACAGCCCGTTGCCCTGGACGAAGCCGTTGGGCTGGGCGGCGATCGTCTCCATGGTCGACAGGACGCGCGCCCTGGCCTTCTCCCACTTGGGGCCGCGCCGCTCCCACTCGGTGAGCCAGGCCGACACGAGGCCGGACCAGTCGGTGCCGAAGCCGATGGACAGGGCGTTGCGGTCGGGGGTGTAGGGCTCGGTGCGGATCTTGCGGATGGGGTCGAGGACGAGAAACGTCTCGTCGGAGTCGACGTTGGCGTGCATGAGGTCGCCGACGCGTTCGTCGGCGGTGAGGAAGTAGTAGTAGCGGCGGTAGGTGGTGTTGGCGATGCGCTGCTGCTTGGCGCTGTCGGCGTAGTGCTGGACGCCGTGGCGGGTGCCGAGGCCGGCCCACTTGCCGAGGTGGTAGACGTCGACCTCGCCGGTGTGCCGGGTCATGGCCTCGGCGAAGCGGAAGATGTCGGCGCGGCCGGAGCGCATGTACGCGAACCAGAGCCACAGGTCGGGCGAGAGTTCGGAGTTGTCCCAGGCATAGCCGCCGACGTCGTAGCACCACTGGTGGCGGCTGGGGTCGTAGCTGTGCATGATGTCGCCGTAGTCCCAGAAGCCGTACCAACGGCGCATCTCCACCTGGTCCTTGTAGTAGGTGAAGAGGAAGTCGAGGTGGTCCTCGATCTTCGCCTTGGCGGCGGTGGAGCGGTCCGGCTCGGAGAACAGCTTGCCGAAGACGCCGGCCTTGATGAGCTGCTTGGGCGGGGCGGCGAGCTGTGCCGGGGTGCGGACGGCCTCGACCTGCTTGGCCATGTCCTCGGCGCTGGGTGTGGACTCGTGGGCCCAGAAGAGGAGTTCGCTGGTGCGGGCGATGCCGTAGGGAGTGCCGAAGCCGGGCTCGTAGTCCTCGTAGGTGATGTTGAGGCCTTCGAGCTGTTCGGGGTAGGTGTCCTGGCCCATGCCGTCGTGGTAGAAGCGCAGGTCCATGGGTTGTGCCTCGGGCGACCAGAGCCAGAGGGTGACCTCGGCCTCGGCTGTCTGGGCGTCACGGATGTCGAGCTGGGCGGGGAACTTCTCCCAGAAGTCCCTGAGGCCGAAGGCGAATCCGCCGCTCGCGCCGCCGACGTACCCGAAGCCGCTGGCCCGTCGGCCGCCGCCGGCCGGGATCCAGCCGTGGCCCTTCTTGGTGCGCTTGCGGACGCCGAACCCATCGGCGGAGAGCTGGGAGAGGGTGTAGTCGCCCCATTCGGGGATGTACTGGAGACGGGTGGTGACCCGCTGGTCCCAGGTGGACGGATCGGGCAGCTTCTTGCCCTCGAACTGGGCGGTGCGGACGGCGGCCCCCGGGTCGCGGCGCAGCCCGGTGACGCCCTTGACGGCCTCGCGCAGCAGACCGGTGCCCTCACCGCCGATACGGATGTGCCGGTCGTACGCGGCGTCGCGCATCGGGACCTTGAAGCGGACGCCGATGCCGCGGACGAAGTCGCCGCTGGCCTTGCCCGGTTCCTGGGTGCCGTCGAAGGTGATGGTGTGCACCATGCGGAACGATTCCGCGCCCGCGTAGAAGTAGAGCCGGATGGAGAACGGCAGCCAACTCCTGCTGCCCTTACGGTGCTTGCCGGCGATACGGACCACGGCGCGCACCGGGCCCTCCTGCTCGACCTCGACCTCGCCGATGACGCTCTCGAACCGCTCGTACTTGGCCGTACCCTGGTCGCCGTCCTCGATCTCGGGCTGGCGCAGCAGCACGAGACGGCCGGTGTGGGCGACCTCGGTGGAGCCGCGCAGCACCGACTTCACGAGCGTCGAGCCGCTCTTGCCGATCTTCGCGGTGATGACGCCGGTCGACACGTCGATGGTGCCGCCGCTCCTGTCGACGGTGACCTTCTTCTCCGGCGCGGCGGGGGTGCCGGCGGCGAGGGTGAGCTTGCCGGAGCCGGCGCCCGCACCGACCGCGTGCGCGGTCCACTTCACCGAGCCGTCGGGCCAGTAGCCGATGGGCCAGGACTGGACCGGCACGGACTTGCCGTCCGCGTCCGTCAAGGAGAACGACTGTTCCTTCTCGTACGCGCCCTTCGGCCACGGCACGCCCACGGTGGAGCCGGGGGCGGCGCCGAGTCCGCCGCCCTCCAGCCAGTCCAGGGTCACCGGGTCCGCCTCCGTGGCCTCGGCTCTGGGTGCGGCCTGCGCGTTCGAGCCGAGTGCCCAGCTGAACTGAGTGGCGACTCCGGCGACGGCGGCCGCCTTGAGGAGGGACCTGCGGTCGATGGGGGACATGACCTTTCCTTTCCGTACGGGAGTCTTGCGTGCGGGGGTGATAGTCAGGGGCATGACAGAGAGAAGTACGACCCCCAGGGCGCCGACCTTGCGTCGCGGGCACCGCTGCCCCGTGCGAAGGGCACCTCCGGTCAGCGGCGCCGGTGCCGTTCCTCCACGGCGACGGCCGCCGCCGCGACGGCCCCGAGCACCGGCACCGCCAGCGGCGCGACGAACCAGGCGGAACAGGCCACCACGGCCAGTCCGCCGACGAGCAGGAAGGACCCGGCGGGGTCGAGCACCGTCCGCCGTCCGGCCGCGCCGAGCAGGGTCCGCCAACCGGTGCCGGGTTCCCAGACGGCCGCCGCGCGCAGCCCTGCCACGGCGGCGCCGATCAGCGCGAGGATCCCGACGGCGCCGACGAACGGCCCGCCGGGGATCCCGGCCGTACGGCCTGGACGTCCACCCATACCGCCGCGAGCGCCGCCCACCCGGCGAGCCCGACGAGCCACCCGCCACGCACCGCCGTCCGGAAGTCGGCGGCGAACTCCCGCCAGCCGCCGCCCACATGCGCCGTACGGCGCCTCAGATGCCGGGAGCCGGCGGCGAACGCGGCGGGGTACGTCACCAGCGGCAGCGAGGCCACCGCGATCCACACCCCGGTGAGCAGGCATTCGGCGAACAGCGCGAACCGCTCGGCGAGCGGAGACTCACCGCGTCCCCTGGTGGCGGCCTTCGCACGGGCCTGGGCCATGGTCAGCTCACCTCAGCCCTTCAGGCCCGACGTGGCCATACCGTCGATCAGATACCGCTGGAAGGCCAGGAAGAAGGCCAGCACCGGCAGCAGAGCCACCAGCGACATCGCGATCATTCCGCCGTAGTTGGCCACGGCGTCCTGGTCCACGAACATCTTCAGGCCGAGCGAGACCGTGTACTTGTCGGGCGTATTCACATAGATCAGCGGGCCCATGAAGTCGTTCCAGGCGTTGATGAAGGTGAAGATCGCGCTGGTGATGAGCGCGGGCCGGCACAACGGCAGCACAATCGACCAGTAGATCCGGAAGTGGCCGCAGCCGTCGAGCCGGGCCGCCTCGTCGAGTTCCTTGGGCAGGTTCCGCATGAACTGCACCATCAGGAAGACGAAGAACGCCTCCGTGGCCAGGTATTTCGGGAGCAGGAGTGGGGTGTAGGTGTCGATCGCGTCCATGTTGCGGAACAGCACGTACTGCGGGATCAGCAGCACGTGGTATGGCAACAGGAGGGTGCCGATCATCAGGGTGAAGAGCAGGTTGCGGCCCGCGAACCTGATCTTCGCGAAGGCGTACGCGGTCAGCGAGCAGGAGACCAGGATCCCGATCACCGAACCGACGGCGAGCGTGAGCGAGTTGAGGAAGAAGGTGGAGATCGGGATATCGGCGATGCCGTCGGAGAGTCCCTTGTAGTTCGAGATGATCGGGTCGCCCGGGAAGAGGTCCAGGCTGCCGACGATGTCCTCGCTCTTCTTGAACGAGCCGCCGACAACCCAGATCACCGGGTAGAGGATCACTGCGAGGATCAACAGGGAGCCGATGTGCCAGGCGAGGGAACCTGGCAGTTTTCGCCGGAGAGCACCGGCCTTCGCGGACGGAGGCGGGGCGATCTCGGTGACCTGTGCGCTCATCAGGCACCCTCCTCGTAGTGCACCCAGCGTTTCTGGGACCAGAACAGCACCGCCGTCACCAGGGCAACCGCGATCAGCAACAGCCAGGCCATCGCGGAGGCAAGACCCATGCGGCTGTTCTCGAAGCCCTGGACGTAGAGATAGCAGGTGTAGACCATCGAACCGTCCGCCGGACCACAGGCGTTGCCTCCGGCGCCGCCGCCGACGATGTACGCCGAGCTGAAGATCTGGAAGGAGTGGATGGTCTCCAGCAGAACGTTGAAGAAGAGAACTGGGGAAATCATCGGCAGGGTGATGTTCCAGAACCGCCGCCACTTGCCCGCCCCGTCGACCTCGGCCGCCTCGTACAGCTCACGCGGGACCTGCTTGAGACCGGCGAGGAAGATGACCATGGGGGCGCCGAACTGCCAGACGGTCAGCGCCACCAGGCTGTAGATGATCATGTCGGGGTCGCCGCTCCAACCACCGACGTCGACCCCGAAGAGCTGCTGTGTCCTGTCGACGATGGCGTCGTCCGAGAAGATCGCCTTCCACACGATCGCGATGGAGACGCTCGCTCCGATCAACGACGGCGCGTAGAAGGCGGCCCGGTAGAAGGCCTGCCCGCGCCGCTTCTGGGCCAGCAGCAGCGCCACCCCGAGGGCGGCGAGCAGCTTGAGCGGCGTACCGATCACGACGTACCACAACGTCACCTGTACGGAGTGGCGCCAGCGCGGATCGGCGAACATCTCGGAGAAGTTGTCGAGGCCGATCCACTTGGGCGCGTCGTACAGGTTGTAGTCGGTGAAGGCGTAGTAGAGCGAGGCGACCATCGGCCCCGCTGTCAGCAGCAGGAATCCGGCGATCCACGGGGACATGAAGAGATAGCCGGCCAGGTTCTCCCGACGGCCCCGCCGCTTGAGAGCGGCGGGGCGCGAGGAGTTCACCGGACCGTGCCGCGACTCGGAGCGCTTGTCCTTGGACAGGCCCTCCGCGGCGGGGGCGTGTGTCACGGTGGTTCCCATCAGGTGGCGAGAGCCGTCTTCGACTCGGTGAAGAACTGCTTGACGGCGTCGTCCACCGGGCGCTTGCCCAGACCCACTTCCTCACCGATACGCAGGAAGGCGGCCTCACAGACGTCCGCGCCGTTCGGGTGCGGGGTGATGGGCTCCAGAACACCCGCGTCGACGAGGGACTGCTCGTACTCGGCGATCGCCTTGTTGACCGGATCGGTCGGCTTGAACGCGTCGTACTGGGCCTGCGTCGCGGGAACACCGCGGTCGTAGCCCATGATCTCGGCGACCTCGGGCTCGTGCACCATGAAGTTGATGAACTGGGCGACTTCCTTGGGGTGCTGGGTGCGCTTGGACGCGCTGAGCATGAGGGAGCCGAGGTACTGGCCGGTCTTCTTACCGTCTGTCGTCGGGATGGGAGCCAGGCCGTACTCGCTCTTGCCCTCGGAGGTGTAGCGGATGGTGAAGTTGTCCCAGGTGAACTCGCCTGCGGCGATTTCCCCGGAGACCGCCGACTTGGGCTTGATCTGGGCGACCTTCTTCTGGTCCGCGTAGAGGCCCTCCTCGACCGCCTTCTCGGCCTTCGCCCACCAGGCCTTCAGGTCCGCCTCGGCGAAGCCGAGCCCGTCCTCGGTGAAGAACGCCTTGCCGTTCTGGCGGAGGTAGAGGTCGTAGAGGTACATGACGTTGTACGGGCCGGTGTCGCCGGCGCGTCCCGCCTTGTCGCGGATCTTCTTCATCGCCGCGTCGTAGTCGTCCCAGGTCCAGCCCTGCTCCGGCTTGACGCCGGCCTTGGTGTAGACGTGCTTGTCGATCACCAGGGCCATGGAGTTGGAGCCGACCGGAACGCCGAGGAGTTTGCCGTCGATCTCGCCGAACTTCTCGAGGCCCGCTCTGAAGCCGTCCATCGAGAGATTGCCCGCCTCGACCTGTGCGCTGAGATCGAGCAGCACATTCCTCGCATCGTATTTGCGCAGGAATCCGACGGCATTCTGGAAGACATCCGGCGGATTTCCACCGGAGGCCTGAGTGTTGAACTTCTTCCAGAAGTCGGTGTAGGGCTGGAAGTCCGTCTTCACCTTGATCTTCGGATACTTCTTCTCAAAAAGCGCGATGCTCTTCTTGATGCGCTCCGCCCGGTCCTCGGCACCCCACCAGGAGTAACGGATCGTCACCGTCCCGTCCCCCGAACCGCTGTCGCCACCGCAGGCCGTGGCCGTCGCCCCCAGCCCCGCGACGGCCAGTGAGGCTCCGGCCACCTTGAGGATCGCCCGCCTCTCAACGTTCCTGTCTCGCTGCATGGTTGAGCCTCCCCGCGACGCTGCTTCCGCCTCATGAATCGTTTCAAGTAAGCGCTTGCTGGCACAAGCTACGTAGCCCCTCAGGAGACGTCAATGATTCGGACAGGAATTGATGGAAAGCGGAGGGGGCGCCGCGCGGGGCCGCGAGGCCCGTGTGGTGATGGGTCGTCAAGTGAACGCGCAGGTCGGAGAGTTGCAGACGGCGGGTCGACCGCGCTGTGGGCCGCCGGACGGAGTTGAAGCACGGCCGAAAGGAGTCAGCGGCGGCGCGGCGAACCCTCGCGAACGGCGCTCGGAGCGCGGCGATCCCGGCGAGCGTGAGACCGAGCGCGGGACCGGAGAGGACGGCCGACGGGGTCGGGCCCGTCGGGGTGGGTCACGGCCGACGGCCGCTCGCCACCGTGCCGTGTTCAGTGGGTCCGGCTCGAGGGAACCGGCGGCCCGAAGGTCGGTTCGTGTAACGAAAAGCGACCCGGTCCACGGAATCCGTGGACCGGGTCGCTGTCGGCCGGTGGGCGATACTGGGTTCGAACCAGTGACCTCTTCGGTGTGAACGAAGCGCTCTCCCACTGAGCTAATCGCCCGGACGCAGGAAGAACATTACCCCATGTCAGGGGGTGCCTCCGACCACGTTCAGCATGCCCAGCGCCACCCCGCCCGGGATCACTGGTCCTTGATGTTCCAGGGCATCTCGAAGCCGAACTTCCAGACATAGATGCCGACGAGGACGGTCACGATCACCAAGCCGATCGACGTCAGAATGATGTTGCGGCGCCGGACCTTCGGGTCGAGGGCACGCTGGGTGGCTTCGGTGACCTTCCGCTTGGTCCAGCGGAGCACCAGCTGGGCCCAGACGAATTCGGTCGCCCAGATCGCCATGCCACCGAAGATCACGACCCAGCCGGGCCCGGGCAGCGGCAACATGATCACGCCCGCGACGACCACCGCGAGCCCGATGATGAAAACGGCCACCTGCCAGCTCAGGTGCAGCATCCGGCGCGCCTTGACGAATTCCGGCGCACGAGACCCGAGCGGCGCTTCACTCTCCGCCACCTCGGCCTCACTGTTCGTTACGTTGGTCTCGCTCTTCGCTCCGTCGGCCGCCACGGCGACCTCCCCCGTTCCGTCACTCCGCGTGCCCATACGGCCAAACCCTACCGGAGAGAAACCCGTCACCGGAATGGTCGTACCCTCCGAAGTCGGCCTCGGCCGGATGAGCTACCAAAAGCGACGCAAAACCCTCAGAGGGGTTTACAACGGCACCGTAGGTGGCATGTCGATTTCGCCGACGTGCGAATCCCCGAGCGCACACTGAGCGAAAGGCCTTGGCGCTTATGAACACCACGGTCAGCTGCGAGCTGCACCTGCGCCTCGTTGTGTCGAGCGAGTCCTCACTGCCTGTACCCGCGGGACTGCGGTATGACACGGCCGATCCCTACGCCGTGCACGCCACCTTCCACACCGGAGCGGAGGAAACGGTCGAGTGGGTGTTCGCCCGTGACCTCCTGGCCGAGGGCCTGCACCGGCCCACCGGCACCGGCGACGTCCGTGTCTGGCCGTCGCGCAGCCATGGCCAGGGCGTCGTGTGCATCGCCCTGAGCTCTCCGGAGGGCGAAGCCCTGCTCGAGGCCCCGGCGCGGGCCCTGGAGTCCTTCCTGAAGCGCACAGACGCCGCCGTGCCGCCCGGCACGGAGCACCGGCACTTCGACCTCGATCAGGAGCTCTCGCACATCCTGGCGGAAAGCTAGGGCGAGGGCCCACAGAGCCGCCCGGCGCCGTCCACTCGGGGAGACGGCTCGGGCCAAGACAACCCGATACGGCTCAGGCCGACCGATCGACGCCGCCCCCGCGGAGTTCCGCGGGGGCGGCGTCGCCATACGGGCGGAATGGGGTGGGGCGGGGCGGGCGTCGCTTGTCCGTGCCCCGGGTAGGTGCTGGGCGGGAGGAGGTCCCGCCACTCGGCGGTTACGAGGTGCCGCCGCAGCGGCACGATTGCTCGCGGCTGCGTGCGGCTACGGCGGTCGGGACCGGTGCTCCCTTCGCGGGAGCCATTACCATCGGCCTGCATCGGCGGGCATCCGCCCGACCGGCCGCAGGCCAGGGAGCGAAACGTGCTGATCACCCACGACACCCGGTGTGCCCTCGACACCGTGGTGGATCTGGTGAACACCGCGCCGGAGAACGACACGGCGCCGGACGGGCTCACGGATGTCGCGTCGCTCGACGACTTCGTACGAAACCACGAGGTCAGCGATGTCGGTGCGCTGTCGGAGTTCGATCTCGCGGCCGTGCGCAAGGTCCGCGGGCGGTTCGCCGAGGTCTTCGCGGCCCCCGACCCGGGCTCGGCCGCCGCGGTCATCAACGACCTGATCGCCGCCGCGGGCACCACGCCCCGGCTCACGAACCACGACGGCTACGACTGGCATGTGCACTACTTCGCGCCCGGCGCGTCCGTCGCCGACCATCTCGCGGCCGACTGCGGCATGGCGCTCGCCTTCTTCGTCGTCGCCGGGGAACAGGAGCGGCTGCGCCGCTGCGAGGCGCCCGACTGCCGACGTGCCTTCGTCGACCTCTCCCGCAACCGCTCGCGCCGCTACTGCGACAGCCGCACCTGCGGAAACCGCCTGCACGTTGCCGCCTACCGGGCACGCCGCAAGGAGGCGGCCGGCTGAGGAATCGCCGGTCGAAGACGAAGACGAAGACGAACGACCGGGAGGGTTGAGGCGGAGATACGGGCGAGAACCCGCGCTCGGGGCTGACGGAGCCCTCGACGGGTGGCGTCAGGGGCTCCGTTTACGGCTCAGAGCATCAGCAGGTCGTGCAGTGACGCCATGAGCAGCAGGCAGCCGATCACCGCAAGGAAGATCATCAGCGGTGGCTGGGAGAGCGCGAAGAGACAACCTCGCCGCTCCTCGGGCGGGGCGGCGGTGTCGCTCTGTGTTGTGTCCAGCATCTCGCCGCGATGATGACGCAGCGGGCGCCCTCCGCGCGATCAACCCACCCCGAATGACGGGTAGTTCGCCAATATCCACAACGTCCGGAGCGAACGTGATCACTTCGGCATCGCCGCCCGACCTACTGTGTCGTTTCAGTAGGTCATATGCCCGACGGTCAGATGCCGTGCTTCTTGGTCAGATGCCGTGCTTCTTCAGGATCGCCTCGATGTCGCTGAAGTCGTCCGCGCCGGACTTCCCGGATTCCGTCGCCCGGGGTGCGGCAGCGGGGCGCGCCGCCGGTCGTGCGGTCCGGCCCAGCGAGGGCGCCGACGCCGCGGGGGCTATCGCCTCGGTGCGGGACGCCTCGCCCGCCTTGCGCTCCTTGCCGGTGATTCCGCGGCGCCGCTCCACGGCACGTGTGGTCATGAACAGGAACCAGGCGGCGCCGAGCACGCCGAATCCCGCCCAGGCGACCGGGCTGAAGGCGGTGTCGGCCAGCCATTCGACGACTCCGGTCATCACCAGGCCGAGGGGCACGAGTGAGTAGGCGGCGATACGGGTCGCCCTCAGGAAGCGCTTCCGATACGCCGTGATCGCGGCGATGCCCAGGCCGGCCGCGGAGACGGCGGAACAGACTGTCTCGGCAATCATCCGGTCCTCCAGGCAGTGCGCGGTCGGGCGGTGTCGGTCCGTCCCTTCCATCCTGCACCGCCGCGCGTCCGTTATGCCATGGCCGAGGGAGACCTCAGGGACATCTCCGGGTCGTCTCGGGGTCAGCCCCCACTTCAGCGAACCCGGTCACTTCAGCGAACCCGGTCACCTCAGCGACCCCGGTCGCCTCAGCGACCCCGGCCGTTCGGCGGGTGCGGCCCGGGCTGGGAGACTGATCCCCATGAGCGACTCCTCCCCCGTACCGCCCGCCGTCGTCCTGGACGTCTGGTGCGAACTCCAGTGTCCCGACTGCCGCAGCGCCCTCGACGACATCCGCGCACTGCGGGCCCGCTACGGCGACCGGCTCGACGTACGGCTGCGGCACTTCCCGCTGGAGAAGCACAAGCACGCCTTCGCCGCCGCGCAGGCCGCCGAGGAGGCGACGGAACAGGGCATGGCGTGGCCGTACATCGAGGCCGTACTCGGCCGGGTGGAGGAGCTGGACCGGGCGGGCGAGCCGTTCCTGGTCGAGGTGGCGCGTGAACTGGGCCTGGACGCCGAGGAGTTCGACACCGCCCTGATCGACGGCCGGCACATCCTGATCGTCGACGCCGACCAGGCGGAGGGCAAGGCGATCGGCGTGACCGGCACCCCCACGTACGTCATCGGCGGCGAGCACCTCGACGGCGGCAAGAGCCAGGCCGGACTGCGCGAGCGCGTCGAGGAGATCGCCGACCGTCTGCTGGCCGAGGGCGCCTGACCCACGGGGCGCCTCTCGCAGGCCCTCAGATCAGTTGCTTGGACAGGTGATAGGCGGTCGTCCGGTAGCCGAGGGACTCATAGAGGCACTCGGCCCGGAAGTTTCCCGCGAAGACGTTGAGGGCGATGGCGGACTTGCCGGCCTCCACGGCCTGGGCCTCGGCCAGCAGCATGAGCGAACGACCGTGACCGCGGCCCCGGTGCGCGGCGTCCACCTCCACGTCGTACACGAAGGCGGTGTCGTCGGCCAGGGCCACCCACAGGGCGCCGACCCGGGTTCCCTCGTGTTCCAACACGCTGAACAGCATGTTCTCGGTGGCGGACCCCTGCGGCAGCAGTCTCTCGTGGTCGCGCTCGGCCTTGGCGTACGCCTGGGCCTCGGGCACTCCGCGCGCGATCCAGTCCTGTGCGTAGCCCTCCCTGCTCGCCTCCTCCCACGGCCCGAACTCCGCCTCTGTCATGGGCCGCCCCCTGCTGCCTTCGGGCAGTTCGGGTGGGACGCCGGTCAGGGACTTGCTCATGCCGCGATTGCGCAGGACGTAACCGAGCACCTCGGTCAGTCGCAGGGCGGCCTGGGCGTCGGCCGGGACGGACGTCTCGATCCGCCGGCAGCCCCAGCCGCGCGCCACCTCCTCGGCGGCGAGTGCGGCCACGGTGCCCCGCCCTCGCCGCCGGTCCGGTTCCTCGATCCGCAGATCCAGGAGCCGGGCCACCGAATCCCCGAAGACGGGGTGCGTACCGAGGTGTATCGCGCCGACGGGACGGCTGTTCACGCACACCTGATAGCGGCGCGAACGCGTCCCGTCGGCGGCGTGCTGAAGCGGCTCGCTGGGCCGCAGGGTCGTGGTCATCAGGGGTGTTCTACCCGCTGCGGACCGCCGGGTCAGCCCAATATCGGCGGCTTTTACGGATCCAGGTCGTTCCCGGACCGCTCGTCGAACACCCGCATCGCCTTCGCCGTGACGGGGCCCGGCGTACCCCCGAGTTCGCGGGCGTCGACCCGGTGCACGGCCTGCACGTCACGCAGGCTCGACGTGAGGAAGACCTCGTCGGCGCGTTCCAGGACGTCCAGCGGCAGGTCGGTCTCCCGGGCGCCCGTCCACTCGACGACGAGCGCGCGGGTGATGCCCGCGAGACAGCCGGAGGCGACCGGCGGGGTGTGTATCTCGCCGTCGAGGACGACGAAGACGTTGGAGCCCGTGCCCTCGCACAGTTGGCCCACCGTGTTGGCGAAGAGGGCCTCGGTCGCGCCCTGTTCGTGGGCGCGGGCGAGGGCGACGACGTTCTCCGCGTACGAGGTGGTCTTCAGGCCGGTGAGGGCGCCGCGCTCGTTGCGGGTCCAGGGGACGGTGATCACGGCGGTGGAGTCCGCGCGCCGCTTGGTCGCGCCGAGGGCGACGACAAGGGTCGGACCGTGGTCGCCCCGGTCGGAGCCGAGCGGGGAGAGGCCGCCGGTGTACGTGATGCGCAGGCGGCCGAGCGCCATCGGGTTGGCGTCCAGAACGGCGGCGCAGGCACGGCGCACCTCGTCGAGATCGGGCTCGGGCAGTCCGAGACCGCGCGCCGAGCGGGCGAGCCGGTCGAGGTGGCGGGTCAGGGCGAACGCGCGCCCGTCGACCGCTTTGGCGGTCTCGAAGACTCCGTCGCCCACGGTCAGTCCGTGGTCGAGGACGGAGACACGGGCGGAGTCGATGTCCTGCAACCCGCCGTCGAGCCATATCTTCACTTGGGGGTCCTCCCAGTCGCCTCGTACGTTCCCGACGCTACCGCGAGCAGTCTGGCGGCCTTCAGCTCGGTCTCCCGCCACTCCGCCTCGGGGTCCGACCCCCAGGTGATGCCCGCCCCCGTACCGAAGCGAAGCTCGCCCGCGGCCCGGTCGATCCAGAAGGTACGGATGCCGACGGCCAGCTCTCCGGTGCCCCGGTCGGCGTCGACCCAGCCGATGCCCCCGCAGTACGGGCCGCGCGGCGCGGTCTCCAGTTCGTCGATGATCCGCAGGGCGCTGGACTTGGGGGCACCGGTGACGGAACCGGGCGGGAAGGCGGCGGTGAGCAGCTCCGGCCAGCCCGCGTCCTCGCGCAGTTCGCCGCGCACGGTGGAGACGAGGTGGACCAGCCCCGGGTGCTTCTCGACGACGCACAGGTCGGGCACGGTCACGGAGCCGGTGGCGCAGACCTGGCCGATGTCGTTGCGGACCAGGTCGACGATCATCACGTTCTCGGCGTAGTCCTTCTCCAGGAGGTCTGCCTCGGTGCGTCCGGTGCCCTTGATCGGGCCGGACTCGACGACCCGGCCGGCGCGGCGAAGGAAGAGTTCGGGCGACGCGGTCGCGATCTCCACGCCGTGCCCCGGCAGGCGAATCGTTCCTGCGTACGGTGCCGGGTTGCCGCGCGCCAGCAGCGCGGTCAGCGCGTCCACGTCGGCGTCCGGTGCGACGGGCGCGGACAGCACCCGGCAGAGGTTCGCCTGGTAGACCTCGCCGGTGGCGATGTACTCGCGGATTCGGCGTACGCCCGCGGTGTACGCGGCGCGGTCGAGGGACGACGTCCAGTCGTCGGCGGCCGGCCCACGCCACTCCCCCGGCACCGGAGCGGGCGCCGGCTCGCGGCGTACGTCAGCGAAGCGCGCGCACACCAGACCGCCCTCGTAGTCGGCGCGGACGGCCCAGAAGCCCGACGAGTCCAGGGCGGCGGGATCGCTGGTCACATCGGTGAGACCGGTGGCGACGAGGTCGCCGAAGCGGGCGAGAGGAGGGAGGTCGAGCACGCAGTCGAGTCTAGGACGAGCTTCGGAAGGCGGTCCCGACCAGGTCCTGACCAGGTCCGGAAGTGGACGCACCGCAGCACGCTGCACAAACGCGTTTTTGTACTGGCCCCGGAATCCGCTAGAGTTCAACACGTCGCCGGAACGCGGAAGCGGGCCGGAAACGACAAGCGGACGTAGCTCAGTTGGTAGAGCGCAACCTTGCCAAGGTTGAGGTCGCCAGTTCGAACCTGGTCGTCCGCTCGCAGGAAAGTGGGGGATCTTCCCGAACCCACACTCCTGGTGGAGTGGCCGAGAGGCGAGGCAACGGCCTGCAAAGCCGTCTACACGGGTTCAAATCCCGTCTCCACCTCCAAGGACGATTAGCTCAGCGGGAGAGCGCTTCCCTGACACGGAAGAGGTCACTGGTTCAATCCCAGTATCGTCCACTGGAGCCTGAGGGCTTCACCCCGCGCGATTAGCTCAGCGGGAGAGCGCTTCCCTGACACGGAAGAGGTCACTGGTTCAATCCCAGTATCGCGCACGCAAGATCCACAATCTCCGGGCCTCCCGGGTTGTGATCCCGAGGACGATTAGCTCAGCGGGAGAGCGCTTCCCTGACACGGAAGAGGTCACTGGTTCAATCCCAGTATCGTCCACACACCGATGCCCCCGGCCGTCTCGTACGGCCGGGGGCTTCGTCGTATGTGCGGCGCGGACGCGCCACACGCGCGGGCTCAGCTGGAGAAGAGCATGTGGCCGAAGCCGCGGTTGTGGTGACCGTGCCCGCCGTGGTGCCCTCCGTGGTGACCGCCGTGCGGGGCACCCCAGGCGGGAGCGCCGTGGCCGCCGCCCGACGGGTACTGCGGGGCGGCCGGCGGCGGAGGAACGGCCGGGCCGCCGCCCCACTGCGACTCCAGGCGGGTCAGTGCCTCCAGCTCGCCGTAGTCGAGGAAGATCCCGCGGCAGCCGCTGCACTGCTCGATCTGGACGCCATTGCGGTTGTAGGTGTGCATCGGCGCATGGCACTTCGGACACTGCATGTGCATGGTTCGGCTCAACTCCTCGCCGTTCGGTGCTGCTTCGCGTTACGCCAGGACAGACACTGCCCGGCTGCGGTCGGTTGCACCCTACTTCGGGAAAACGTTCGCCAACTCCGGCGGGATGGTACTCATTCGGTCACATGCATCGATAACGGCCTGCTGCACGTCGTCAAGGGGGCGACCGGCCGCCGTCGACTTGGCGATCGCCAGGGCCGCCGTCTGCACGGTGAGTGCGCGGGCCGGTACGTCCAGTACGGGCCAGGGGTCGGCGTGCGCCGGGACCGCCGGGCCGCCCGCCTGCCGGTACGCGGTGAGGAAGCGGGTCCACTCGTCGGGCGGGAGGAGGCCGCAGGCGTACCACGCGGCCGGGCGGGCGAGGTCCCAGGCGGGGACGCCCACGCCGAGGTCGTCGACGTCTATCAGGCGCCAGGAGTCGGTGGTGGCCGGGTGGCGTACGAGCTGACCGAGGTGCAGGTCGCCGTGGCAGAGGGTGGTTGGGTCGGGCATGGGGGACTCGGCTCGGGCCCAGGCGGGGAGGGTGTGCCAGGCGCGGAGAACGGGGGCCGCGGCGGGGTGGTGCGGGGCGGTGGTGTGGAGGCGGGCGATGGCTTGGGCCGCCTTCCTGGGGCCGCGCATGGGGGGCAGGGAGGTGGGTGGCCGGCGCTGGTGGAGGCGGGCGAGAAGGGTGGCCGCCGCTTCCCAGGGGACGTTCTCGGGGGCCTCGGGATCTACGGGGGTGCCGTACGGCCAGAACGTGATGAGGCGGCCGTGGAGGGGGGTGGGTGCGGGGCGGAGGGGGGACAGGAGGATGTCGGGGTTGTCGGTGGCGACGGTCAGGCGGAGGGTCAGGGCGGTGGGGTTCGTGTCGGGGGCGTGGGCCTTGGCGACGGTGTCCGCGTGGCGGACCACCGTGCCGTCGTCGCGTTCCGCGAGGACCGTGTCGGTGTGGGAGCAGGGGGTGGATTCGGGGTGGGCTGTGCTGCGTACCTTGGCCCTGAGGGCGGGTAGTACGTCGGCGGCGGTCACTGGTCCCCCTTGCTGGGCGTACGGCGCTGTCGATGAGCCTACGCAGGTCGGCACCCTCCACTGGGGCGGACCGGGGGGTTGGCAACTGTTCGCCGAGGAATGCGCATGAGGCCGCTTTAACTCGATCGTGTGATGGTCGGCTCGCAGGCTTGCAGCACCGTGGGCCAGTCGGGTTGGCGTTGCCGTGCGATCTGGGACGCCGGGTACGGCGCCGGCGTGCGGGGCCCCCGCTCCACCAGAGAGATGGTCCGGGGCCTCCCCGTCGCCTCTGGCCGAACCCAACTGGCCAGGTCGCGTCAGGGCAGTGTCCACAGCGGCCTCCGGCCGCGGGGGCCTCCCGGGATCGGACCACGCACAGGATGCGTGTCGCCGCCTCGGGGTTGAGTACGCCGGGGACCTTGGGGTCCCCCCGGACGAAGTCTGGGGGAGCGCCCAAGACCGTTCGGGGCGCGCGGCTGATTCGGGATCACTCCCGCTCAGTCCCCAGGAACGGTTGGTTCCGCAGCTCGGCGGTGACGAGGTGCCGCTGCGCCCACCCTCCCCCACTCTCGGCTTCTCCCCCACTCTCGGCTCCGCTCGAGCGGGAGGTGCCCCCATGAGCGGGAGGTGCCCCCATCGCCCCAGCGGCACGATTGCCCGCAGCTATGTGAGGTTGCCGGGGAAAGTGCAACGCCCGCGCAGCTCCCCAGCTGCGCGGGCGTTTATTGCCGTCCGCCGCACCCCCGTCCCCACGGGGTTTCATGGGTGGATGTCCCCGCCCGGACCGCTCTTCCGGGCCTGGGGTCGCCGCTCAGCGCCCCAGCATCACACCCACGGACGACGCTTGTGTGACCACTGCATCCCAGCCGCCGAAGGCGTACACGAGCAGGGCCGCCAGGGGGAGGACCATCGCGGTCGCCACCAAGGGGTGGCGACGGCCCGGGCGGTGGTCGGCGGTGAACATCCTGCGCTCCCGGGTGCGGATCGCCGTCCGCGGTGCCGTGTGGGCCATGGTCCCTCCTCCTGTCCGATCTCGTCATGCGTTGCTTGTCGTTGGCAGCGGCGGGTGTCTGACCTCGGGGGACGAGTGCTGCACCCGCCGCTTGACCTCAAATCTAGGCGCGCGGCGGGTGCGGGTCGTCATGCCCTCGTACCGATTGGCGGGCCTCCCGGAGGATGAGCGATGACCTGCGACGTACTCCCCAGGGTGGAGACGAGGTCCTACGTCTCGGGGTCTTCCCGGAGGGGATGCCCGGAAGATGCCTGGAGTGTCCCTTCTGTTACTGGTTCCGCTCCGTGCCGTCCTCGCGGGGAACCGGCTGTTCCACCAGCGCCAGCACCCGGTTCGCCATGAACCTCGCGGTACGGACCACCGTGCCGCTGCGGGTGACTTCGCTCACTTCCACGACACCTCGCCGTACCGCCGTCTCCACCCGGCGTCCGGCCCTGCTCGCGATCACCTCGTAGGTACGCGTCGTGTCCCCGGCGTCCACGACTATCTCCACACGGTCACCCTTCACGGGTTCAATCCCCCTTCTGCGGTGGGTGGTTGGGATCCCAGGGAGCCCAACGCGGCCTCGAACTCACGTTCCCTGACCACCCTTCAAGTTTCCCACCCGGCACTGACAATCGATCGGGTCGCGAAGGCGCGGCCTCTGCGCACGCCCGGCCGTGGAAACGTAAGCTGTGGCTCGTCAGACGGAACGGGCAGCGGGGATGAACATGGCGATGATGCGCCTGAGGCGCGAGGACCCGCGCGTCGTCGGCTCGTTCAGGATCCACAGACGGCTCGGCGCGGGCGGGATGGGCGTTGTCTACCTGGGCTCCGACCGGCGTGGGCAGCGAGTCGCGCTGAAGGTGATCCGGCCGGATCTGGCGGAGGACCAGGAGTTCCGGTCGCGGTTCGCGCGCGAGGTGTCGGCGGCTCGGCGGATCAGGGGTGGGTGTACGGCACGGCTCGTCGCCGCGGATCTGGAGGCGGACCGGCCGTGGTTCGCCACGCAGTACGTGCCGGGTCCCTCGCTGCACGACAAGGTCGCCGAGGAGGGGCCGCTGTCGGCCGCCGAAGTGGCCTCGATCGGGGCCGCCCTCTCCGAAGGGCTTGTGGCCGTGCACGAAGCGGGCGTCGTACACCGGGATCTGAAGCCGTCCAACATCCTGCTGTCGCCCAAGGGGCCGCGGATCATCGACTTCGGTATCGCCTGGGCGACGGGGGCCTCGACGCTGACGCATGTCGGTACGGCCGTGGGGTCGCCGGGGTTCCTCGCGCCCGAACAGGTACGTGGGGCGGCGGTCACACCGGCCACGGACGTCTTCTCCCTCGGGGCCACGCTCGCCTACGCGGCGACCTCCGACTCCCCCTTCGGGCACGGCAGTTCGGAGGTCATGCTCTACCGGGTCGTGCACGAGGAGCCGCAGCTGCGCGGGGTGCCCGACGCGCTGGCGCCCCTGGTCCGCGCCTGTCTGGCGAAGGACCCGGACGAGCGACCCAGCACGCTGCAACTGTCGTTGCGGCTCAAGGAGATCGCGGCCCGTGAGGCACAGGGCCTGGCGGATGTCCGGCCGCCCGCGCCGCGCTCCGACCCGGATCGGCCGTCGGGGCGGCTCGCCGAGCAGTACGTCGAGCAGCGCACGTTGCGGCAGCCGCCGGACACACGGCCGGACACGCGTAGGTCGCAGCCGGGTTCGCCTGGTACGCCGCCGCCTCGGACCGGGGGTGGCTCCCGGACCGGCGGTGGTTCACGGCCGGGAGCGCGGCCCGGGACCTCACGCAACAGCACCGGAGCCGGCAAGCGGCCTTCGCCCCGCAGCGGCGCCGGGCGTCCGGGGCCCCGGACCAATGGGACCGGGCGGCGGCCCGCCAATCCGCGGCTGCTGCGCCAGCGGTTGGTGGTGTTCGTCGTGGTGACGCTGCTGGCGGCGCTCGGTATCGCGACGGCGCAGGGGTGCCAGGGTCCGTCGCGCGGGCTCGACGGTGAGGGTAAGCGGAAGGACGTACGGCAGGAGCAGCAGTTCGCGCCCCTGCCGGAGGGTGAGTTGATGGAACAGCGGTACACGTCGACCATCGAAGCCGTGGATCCCGACTGACGTCAGAGACCCGGAATCTGCCGGGGCCGGTCAGGCCTGCGGGCGGCCCGTCGCCACCGCGTAGAACGCGACGGCCGCCGCCGCGCCCACGTTGAGCGAGTCGACGCCGTGGGCCATGGGGATGCGGACCCATTCGTCGGCCGCCATCAGGGCCTTGGTGGAGAGGCCGTCGCCCTCCGCGCCGAGCATCAGGGCGACACGGTCCATCCGGTGCGGGGCGGCCTCGTCGAGGGACTTCGCCTTCTCGTCCGGGGTGAGGGCGAGGAGCGTGAAACCCGCGTCGCGAACGGCGTCCAGGCCCTTGGGCCAGGTGTCGAGCCGGGCGTACGGGACGGAGAAGACCGCGCCCATGGAGACCTTGACGCTGCGGCGGTAGAGCGGGTCCGCGCAGTCGGGCGAGAGCAATACGGCGTCCATACCCAGGGCTGCGGCCGACCGAAATATCGCGCCAATGTTTGTATGGTCATTCACGGATTCCATGATCACGACGCGGCGGGCCGTCCGGAGCAGTTCGGCCGCCGTCGGCAGCGGTTTGCGCTGCATGGAGGCAAGGGCGCCGCGGTGCACGTGGTAGCCGGTGACCTGTTCGGCGAGGGCCGGGCTGACCGCGTAGACGGGGGCCGGGAGTTCGTCGATGACGTCGCGCATGACGTCGACCCACTTGGCGGACAGCAGCATCGAACGCATCTCGTAGCCGGCGTCCTTGGCCCGTCGGATGACCTTCTCGCCCTCGGCGATGAACAGGCCCTCGGCCGGTTCGCGCTTACGGCGCAGTTCGACGTCGGTCAGGCCCGTGTAGTCGCGCAGACGCGGGTCGTCGGGGTTCTCCACGGTGATGAGATCGGCCACAGGGTGATACTGCCTTGTCCTGGGTGTCGTGCCAACGGCTTGGGACGGTTTACGTTACCCGGGGTTACTCGGCGGGCTCCGGGTGCAGCGTGCCCACGTTCACGACCTCGCCGATGACGATGACCGCCGGGGGCTTGACCTCCTGCGTACGTACCGTCTCGGCGACCGTGGCGAGGGTCGCGTCGACCCTGCGCTGGGCGGCCGTGGTGCCCTCCTGGACCAGGGCGACCGGCGTTTCAGGGGACTTGCCGTGAGCCACCAGGGTCTCGGCGATCCTGCCGATCTTGTCGACGCCCATGAGGACGACGAGTGTGCCGGTCAGCTTGGCGAGCGAGGCCCAGTCGACCAGGGAACGCTCGTCGTCGGGGGCCACATGACCGCTGACCACGGTGAACTCGTGGGCGACGCCCCGGTGGGTGACCGGGATGCCGGCCGCGCCGGGGACGGAGATCGAGCTGGAGATGCCGGGGACGACCGTGCAGGGGATCCCGGCCTCGGCGAGTGCGTGGAGTTCCTCCATGCCCCGACCGAAGACGTACGGGTCGCCACCCTTGAGGCGTACGACCGACTTGCCCTGCTTCGCGTGCTCGATCAGCGCGTTGTTGATGGCCTCCTGGGCCATGAAACGGCCGTACGGGATCTTCGCGGCGTCGATCACCTCGACGTGCGGCGGGAGTTCGGCGAGGAGATCGCGGGGGCCGAGGCGGTCGGCGATGACGACGTCGGCCTCGGCGAGGAGGCGGCGGCCGCGGACGGTGATCAGGTCCGGGTCGCCGGGGCCGCCGCCGACGAGGGCGACGCCGGGGGTGCGGGTGCGGTGGTGGGGGGCGACCAGGGTGCCGTCGCGGAGGCCCTCGACGACCGCGTCGCGGATGGCGGCGGTATGGCGGGGGTCGCGGCCCCGGGCGCTGGTGGTGAGCACGGCGACCGTGACGCCCTCGCTGTGGCCCGTCGCCGGGGTCCAGGCGGTGGCTTCCTCGGCGTTGTCGGAGCGGACGCACCAGACGCGGTTTCGCTCCGCCTCGGCCGAGGCGCGCGTGTTCGCTTCCGTGTCGCCGGTGGCGATCAGGGCGTACCAGGCCTCCGCCAGGTCGCCTTCCGCGTAGGGGCGCTTTTCCCAGGTCAGCTCGCCCGCGTCCGCCATCGCCTCCACGGAGGGGGTGGCCTCCGGGGAGACCAGGAGGATGTCGGCGCCGGATGCGATGAGGGCGGGGAGGCGGCGTTGGGCCACCTGGCCGCCGCCGAGGACGACGACCTTGCGGCCGGTGAGGCGGAGGCCCACGGGGTAGGCGGGGTGTTCGGCCATGAGGTGCGGCTCCCTCGGGCTGGCGGCGGTGCGGTGGGGCGCGCTGCGGCTTTGGAGCGGGCCTGACGTGCGGATTCTATGGTGCGGGTGGGTGGGGGCCGGGGGTGGGGCTTTCTTTCCCCAGGCCGGCCCCTACCCGAAAGCGGGGGCTGTGCCCCCCCCCCCCCCCCCCCCCCCCCCCCGCGGTGTAGCCGAGCAGCATCGTCGGGCGCGGGGCTGTGGGCGGTTGTGCCCACCCTCCCCCACTCTCGGCTTCTCCCCCACTCTCGGCTCCGCTCGAGCGGGAGGTGCCCCCATGAGCGGGAGGTGCCCCCATCGCCCCAGCGGAACGACTGCCCACCACCACGGCGGGGTCACGAAGCGACCAGTACTCCCCTCAGCTACTTCTCGGTCACCCCCGCCGAGTCGAATGTCGCCACCTCGTGCATCGCCCTCGCCGCGCTCTGGACGACGGGGAGGGCCAAGAGGGCGCCGGTGCCTTCGCCCAGGCGGAGGTCCAGGTCGACCAAGGGGCGGAGGCCGAGTTTCTTGAGGGCGGCCACGTGGCCCGGTTCGGCGCTGCGGTGGCCGGCGATGCAGGCGGCGAGGACCTCGGGAGCGATGGCGCGGGCGACCAGGGCGGCGGCGCCGGCACTGACGCCGTCGAGGATGACCGGCGTACGGAGGGAGGCGCCACCGAGGAGGAGGCCGACGATGGCGGCGTGTTCGAAGCCGCCGATCGCCGAGAGAACGCCGATGGGGTCGGCCGGGTCGGGCTGGTGGAGCTCGATGGCGCGGCGGACGACCTCGGTCTTGCGGGCCAGGGTCTCGTCATTGATGCCCGTGCCCCTGCCGGTGACCTCGGAGGGGTCCGCGCCGGTGAAGACGGCGATCAGGGCGGCGGAGGCCGTGGTGTTGGCGATGCCCATCTCGCCCGTGAGGAGGGCCTTGTTGCCGGCGGCGACGAGGTCGCGGGCCGTCTCGATGCCCACCTCGATGGCCTTCCTGGCTTCCTCGCGGGTCATCGCGGGGCCGGTGGTCATGTCGGACGTACCGGCGCGGACCTTGCGCGGCAGCAGACCCGGCGTGGCCGGGAGGTCGCTCGCCACACCCACGTCGACGACGCAGACCTCGGCGCCCACCTGCGTGGCGAAGGCGTTGCAGACCGCTCCCCCGCCGAGGAAGTTGGCGACCATCTGGGCCGTGACCTCCTGCGGCCAGGGAGTGACGCCCTGGGCGTGGACGCCGTGGTCACCGGCGAAGATCGCGACGGCGGCGGGCTCCGGGATGGGCGGCGGGCACTGCCGGGACAGTCCGGACAGTTGGGCGGAGATGATCTCCAGCATGCCGAGGGCGCCCGCCGGCTTCGTCATCCGCTTCTGCCGCTCCCACGCCTCGCCGAGCGCCTTGGCGTCCAGCGGGCGGATACCGGCGACGGTCTCGGCCAGCAGGTCGTGCGGCTCGGCGCCGGGCAGGGCGCGGCGGCCGTACGTCTCCTCGTGGACGACCCACGACAGGGGGCGGCGCTTGGCCCAGCCCGCCTGCATCAGCTCGGGCTCCTCCGGGAACTCGTCGACGTACCCGACGCACAGGTACGCCACGACCTCCAGATGCTCGGGCAGACCGAGGGCGCGGACCATCTCGCGCTCGTCGAAGAAGCTGACCCAGCCGACGCCGAGGCCCTCAGCGCGAGCCGCGAGCCACAGGTTCTCGACCGCGAGCGCGGAGGAGTACGGGGCCATCTGCGGCTGGGTGTGCCGGCCGAGCGTGTGGCGGCCGCCCCGGGTCGGGTCGGCGGTGACGACGATGTTCACCGGGGTGTCGAGGATGGCCTCGATCTTCAGTTCCTTGAACTGCTTCGCCCGGCCCTTGGGCAGCGACTTGGCATAGGCCTCGCGCTGACGCTGGGCGAGCTCGTGCATCGTGCGGCGGGTCTCCGCCGAGCGGATGACGACGAAGTCCCAGGGCTGGGAGTGGCCCACCGAGGGTGCCGTGTGGGCGGCCTCCAGGACGCGGAGCAGCACGTCGTGCGGGATGGGGTCGCTGCGGAAGCCGTTGCGGATGTCGCGGCGTTCGCGCATGACCTTGAGGACCGCCTCGCGCTCGGCTTCGTCGTAGGGAGGTGCGGCCGGGCCCATGGGCTGCCGTCCTTCTTCCCGTACGCCTTCTTCCCGTACGTCTTCGGGTGCTTCTTCCACCGGGGCCGTGCTCTCTTCGGCTGCCGCGGCTGCTTCCACCGCCGCCGCTTCACTGTCGTCCTGGTCGTCCTGGTCTTCCTGGTCGGCGGCCCGGGTGTCCAGGTCTTCCGCGTTCTGGACCACGTCGGGTTCCGCGTCGGCCACCGCGAGCGGCTGCGGTACGACGATCGTCTCGGCCTCGGAGTCGCGGGGGGCGGGGACCATGGCGACGGGCTCCGCCGTCGGCTCCGGGGCCGGTACCTCTTCGGCCGTCTCCGTGGGGATCTCGGCGGTGGGAGGCGTCTGGTCGTCCGCGGGGAGCGGCGGGACCACCATCCCCTGGGGCGGGGTCGGAGCCAGGTGCGGGGTGGTGGGCACCGAGCCATCGACCGGCACGAACTCGCCCATCGGCTGATCGGCGTGAGGGTCCTGGGGAGCGACGGGGGCCGGGGCCTCGGCGGCTGCGGGCTGCTCGGCGACCGGGTCGGCGCCCGCGGGCTCCGTGACGACCACGTCGGCGTCCGCGGGCTGCGCAGCAACGGACTCGGCGGGCTCGGC
Organism: Streptomyces capitiformicae; assembly: GCF_002214185.1. Lineage (NCBI taxonomy): Bacteria > Bacillati > Actinomycetota > Actinomycetes > Kitasatosporales > Streptomycetaceae > Streptomyces > Streptomyces capitiformicae. The sequence continues at coordinate 9,131,825 of NZ_CP022161.1, forward strand.
CGGAGCCTCGCCGGTCGGCTGCTCGGCGGGGAGTGGCTCCGGGGCCGGGGCCTCGGCCTCGACCGCAGGCGGCTCGGCGGTCTCCGGCTGGGCGGCGGCTTCGGCGACCTGGGCGGCCTGGTCGGGGACCTCCGCGACCGGTGTGACCGGCTCGGCGGCCTGCGGGCCCTGGACGGCGGGCAGCGGCTGCGAGGGCTCCGGCGTCGGGGCCTCCGTCGGGGCCTCCTCGGCGGCGGGCTCCGGCTGGGATGGAAGCACCCCCTCCGCCGGCTGAGCCTCCACGGCCTGGGCCTCCGCTGTCTGCGACTCCTGAACGACCGGCGCGTCCAGCTGCTGCTGCGGGTCCTGCGCGAGCGCGGGCCCCTCGGCGGGCTGAGCAGCCTGAGCGGCTTGTCCTTCGGCCGACACGTCGGTCGTCGCGTTCTGCTCCGGAGCGGCGGTCCCGGCCTCCTCGCCCGGCATCGGCTGGTCCGGAGCGACGGCCACGGCCGGCTCATCGGCTGCGCCGGTCGCTGCCGGCTGCTCGGGAACGGCGGTGTCCTGCTCACCACCGGCCGCCACGGTCGACGACACCGAGGCATCGGTCGGCGACACCGCGGCATCGGCCTGCGCCACTGCGGCGTCGGCCGGCGCCACTGCGGCGTCGGCCGGCGGCGCAGCGTCCACGTCGACGGGCTGCGCGACGGCCTCGGGCTCCTGCGGGACCTCGGCCGCCTCCGGCGTCTGGGGAACAACATCCTGGGCCTCGGCGGGTACCTGGGCTTCGATCTGCTCCGGGTCCTGGGCGGCCGGCGGGAACGGCGTGGCATCCGGGGCCTGTACGGCGGCGGGTGCGGCGGGCTCAGCGGGCGCGGCCTCCTGCGGAACCGGAACCGGAACCTCTGCCTCGGACGCCTCCCCCACCGGCTCGGGGCTCTGCGGCGCCTCCGCGACGGGCGGGACCTCGACGGTCTCCGCGACCGGCGGCACGGCTACCGCCTCCGGGGCCCGGTGCTGGGCGTCGGGCAGGGCCTCGGTGACGTCCGGAACCCGGAGCTGGGCCTCGGTGACCTGCGCCGCGGCGGCCTCCTGCGCCTGGGCGTAGGCGGCGTCCTGCGCCTGGTGCAGGGCCTCGGCGTCCTGCGGCTCCTCCGCTGCCTGCGGCGTCTCCACCACGGGCGGCGCCTCGGCCACGGCGACGGAGACCTGCTTCTCCTGCGGAACGACCGTTTCTGCGGCCGCGTCCTCGACCCGCACCGCCGGCGCGGGCATCGCCTCGGCGGACACGGGGGTACCCCATGGCGTCACGCCCGGCGGGGGTACGTCGAGGTACTCGGGGCCGGTGGTGGGCGGGCCGGAGTGGCGTACGGCGCCGGGCGGGACGGGGGCGCCGGCGGGGCCGCGGTCGGCGAGGGAGCGGACCGGGCTGGCGGAGGCGTCGGGGGTGGGCGGGCCCATGTGCAGCGGGCGGCGGGCCACCGGCGGCTGCGGGACGGGCGTCGCGACGGGGTGACGTACGGCGCCGAGGTCGATCGAGCCGCTGTCCCGGCCCGACATCTCGTGCGGGCCGGGCTCGTGGACGGCATGCTCCTGGGCGACGGGCTCGTGGACGACCTGGACGACGGGCTCGGGGGCGGGGGGCGGCACTTCGTTGCCCCATGCGCCCTGGGCACCCGGCAGCAGCAGTTCGTCGTCCTCGGCGGCGGTCTCGGAGAGGTAGGTGTACGCGCCCGGCGCCGCGACGCCCGGCTGCTCCACCATGCCTGCGCTCTCCGGCAGTCCCTCGCCCGGGACCTGGCCGGTGTCGGTCATGCGTACCCCTCGCCCATCGGTTAGTGCCTCTATGCCAGCTGGCCCTGGAACGGCGCACCGACCGCTCCGCCATGGAGAACGAGCGTGTGTGCCCAGCGGCACGAGACGACCTGCGTGCAAGTCGACAAAGCCATTGAATGGCCATTGTCGCGGTCGTTTCGCCGTCGCGAAACCTTAGATCCGCGACGGTCCGCTGTGGACTGCGCCACGTTGCGCGCCCTCCGCTTCCGCCGTACCACACACGCCCTCAAAACGGGCGCGCTTTCCGGACATTGACCGACGAAGTGTCGGGTGTCCAAATGCGGTACAACGGTCGGCCAGCCTACCGCGCCGGTACGACAACCGGATCACTGGGAATGTTCGGGCAGGGTCCCGCTGAGCAGGAACGCGACGCTCCGTTCCCTCTCCGTCCAGACCCTTGTGTCGAGTTCGACGGACTGCACGAAGTCGCACCGGACGTCGTATCCGTGCTCGGTCAGGTCGCGTCCGATGCGTTCGGCGGCGGGGCGGGTCAGGGCGTGAGTGACGATGCGCCGGGGGCGCCGGTCGGCGACGGCGGAGACCACCGCCGCTCCCCCGCCGCCCACGCGTACGACGTCGGGTTCGGGGAGGTTCTCCAGGATGTGCGGCGCGGCGCCGTGGACCACTTGGAGCTGGACGCCGAAGCGGCGGGCGGCGAGAGTGGTGCGGCCGCAGGCCTCGGGGTCGCGGTCGACGGCGATGACGGCGGCGCCGCAGCGGGCTGCCTCGGTGGCGAACGCGCCGCTGCCGGAGCCGATGTCCCACACGAGGTCGCCGACCCTCGGTCCCAGGCGGGCCAGTTGGGAGGAGCGCAGCAGTTCGGCCTCGCCCTCGCCCATGGCGCCGCCGTAGACCTCGGACGGCAGGGACAGGCCGCGTGGTCCGGCGCCGGGGTCGCGTCCGGCGATCCAGCCGCCGCCCTCGGTCGCGGTGACGGGGCCGCCGATGACGATGACGAGGTTGGGGTCGCGCCAGGTGTGGTCGACGGCCTTGTCGGAGGTGACGACGGTGACGCGTTCGCGTTCGGTGCCGAGTTCCTCGCAGATCACGAAGGTGCGGTGAACTCCGTCGAGGAGCAGGCCGAGTTCGGCGGGTCCGGCGCTGGGCGAGGTGAGGACGGCGACCTTGGTGTGGGCGCGGCAGACGTTCACCGCGCGGCGCAGCGTACGGCGGTGGGCGACGACGACCTGGGCGTCGTCCCAGGGCATGCCCGCGCGGGCGAAGGCGGCGGCCACGGAGGAGACTCCGGGGACGACTTCGACCTCCAGACCGAACTCGGGGGCTCTGAGGGTGCGGACGACGCCGAAGAAGCCCGGGTCGCCGTCGGCTAGGACCACGGCGGTGCCGCGGTGGGCGGCGATGCGGCGGGCGGCGAGGGCGACACTGCCGAGCCGGATGCGTTCGGCGTACGGGGGCACCTCGGGCAGTGCGAGATGGTGGGCCGCGCCGGCGACCAGTGTGGCGGCGGCGAGGGCGGAGCGCGCCGCGGCGGTCAGGGGGGAGCCGTCCCAGCCGATCACCGTGACCCGGTCGGCCATCGTCGTCAGTCTCCAGAAGGTCTTCGCAGGTCGTCAGGGAAAGCCCGTACGGGGGTCCCGCGAGGGTACCTGGTGACGCGGAGGGGCCGGCGGCCGGGCACGGCCCGTGGGTGGTTCAGTTCCAGTCGGCGTACGAGCCGAAGCCGCCGCTGTCGGCCAGTTCCTCACCGACGCCCTCGATGTCCTCCGGGAGGAGACTCCAGACGATGAAGTCGGTGCGGATCTCCGTCCAGTGGTCATCGGCGGTGCGGGTGCGCGCTATGCAGGCGTTGCGCAGGACGCCCTCGCTGATACAGCCGATCTTCTGGGCGACCTGCTGGGAGGCGGTGTTGTCGGCGGCGGTGCGCAGCTCGATGCGTTCGAACTTCTGCTCGCGGAACAGCCATTGGGCGGTCGCGAGGGCCGCTTCGGAGGCGTAGCCCTCGCCGCGCGCCCAGGGGGCGATGACGTACGCCATCTCGCTGGAGCGGACCCTCCAGTCGGTGTTCCGCAGGTGCACGATGCCGACGAGGCGCTGGGTGAGGAACTCGTCCACGGCGAAGACGATGCCGCGGCCCGCGATGCGCTCGGCGGGGGCCTGTTCGGCGATCCAGCGCCGGGCGTCGTCCCGGGTGTAGGGGTGCGGGACGGAGGTCCAGGCGGTGACCATCTCGTCGTTCATCATCTCGGCGAAGGCGTCGATGTCGTCCTCGTCGAACGGGCGCAGAACCAACCGCTCCGTGCTGATGGAGATGTCGGGCAAGGTGCTCATCATGCGCCGCTCCGTAACCTTCGAAAACTTTGAGAGCCTGCTGAACTGCCCAGCATGCAGCATGAAAGCACTGAATCGCACGACAGGGGTCCACTCCCTGTGAACGAGTGGACCCCATGCGTGGCGATACGCCGTATACGTGCCGTGGCTGCTCAGAAGGAAGGGATCACCGAGCCGTCGTACTGGTCCTCGATGAACTTCTCGACCTCGTCGGAGGTGAGGAGTTCGGCGAGCTTCTCCACGCGCGGGTCGTGCTCGTCGCCCTCCTTGACGGCGAGGAAGTTGCCGTACGGGTTGTCCTTCGCGGACTCCAGGACCAGGGCGTCCTTCGCGGGCGAGAGGTCGGCCTCGATGGCGTAGTTGCCGTTGACGACGGCGGCGTCCACGTCCTCCAGGGAGCGTGGGGTCTGGGCCGCCTCCAGCTCCTTGAACTCCAATTTCCTGGGGTTCTCGGCGATGTCGGCCGGGGTCGCCTCGTTGCCCACGCCGTCCTTGAGCGTGATGATCCCGTTCGCGTCCAGGAGTTTGAGGGCACGCGCCTCGTTGACGCTGTCGTTCGGGACGGCGATGGTGGCGCCGCTCTTGAGGTCGTCCGCGCTCTTGACCTTGTTCGAGTAGAGGCCGAGCGGCTCCAGGTGGACCGTGACGACGGGGGCGATGTGGGTGCCGTTCTTCTTGTTGAAGTCGTCGAGGTACGGCTGGTTCTGGAAGTAGTTGGCGTTCACGGACCCGTCCTCGGTCGCCGTGTTCGGCGTGACGTAGTCGGTGAACTCCTTGACCTCCAGATCGAGACCCGCGTCCTTCGCCAGGTTGTCCTTGACGTAGGTGAGGATCTCGGCGTGCGGGGTCGGGCTGGCGGCGACGACCAGTGGACCGCTCGTGCCGGACGCGGAGGCGGTGTCGGCCTGGTCCGCGCCGCAGGCGGTGAGCCCGAGGGTGAGGGCTCCGGCGGCGAGTACGGCGGTGGTGAACTTGGCGGTGTTACGCACGAAAAGTGCCTTTCCTTTTGGGTGGAGCGCCCCCGAGAGAGGTGTTCGGGGGGTTTGGAGAAGTCGACCTGGACCAGTTCGGGAGGTCGACCTGGACGGTCTTGCCGGTCGCCGTCGAGGCCTTCAGCAGGCGCAGCCGGGGTACCGGGGAGGAGGTGCCACCGCGGCGGTGCAGGGAGCGGGCCGCGTAGTCGCCGGCGAACTGGATGACGGAGATGACGACGGCGAGGATCGCGACGGTGATCCACATCAGCTCGGTCTCGAAGCGCTGGTAGCCGTAGCGGATGGCGATGTCGCCGAGGCCGCCCGCGCCGACCGTCCCCGCCATCGCCGAGTAGCCGATGAGCGCGACGACCGTGGTGGTCGTACTGGCGATCAGCGAGGGCAGGGACTCGGGGACCTGGACCTTCCGTACGACGGTCCAGGTGTTGCCGCCCATCGACTGCACGGCCTCGACGAGCCCGCCGTCCACTTCGCGGACAGCCGTCTCAACCAGGCGTGCGAAGAACGGGATCGCGCCGATGGCGAGCGGCACGATGGCGGCCTCGCGGCCGATGGTCGAGCCGGTGATCCAGCGGGTGAAGCCCATCAACGCGACCATCAGGATGATGAACGGCATCGAGCGGGCGACGTTCACGATCTGCCCTATGACCTTGTTGGCGAGGACGTTCCGCAACAGGCCGCCCCGGTCGGTGAGGACGAGCAGGATGCCGAGCGGGAGACCGCCGACGACCGCGATGACGGTGGACCAGCCGACCATGTAAAGGGTGTCCCAACAGGCCTGCTCCAGCAGGGGCCGCATTTCCGTCCAGGTCATTTGGCACCTTCCTTCACCAGCACGGATGCGGGCTCCTGGCCCAGTACGTCGATCTGCAGGCCCTGTTCGCGCAGGAAACCGATCGGCACGACGTTGTCCTCGTAGCGGCCGGGCAGTTCGATGCGCATACGGCCGACCTGGAGGCCGCCGACGGTGTCGATGGCGGCGCCGAGGATCGAGATGTCGATGTTGTAGGTGCGGGAGAGCTGCGAGATGACCGGCTGGGTGGCCGCCTCGCCCTGGAAGGTGACGTCGAGGACCGTACGGTCCTCGCCGGATGCCTCGCCGCCCACCGGGAAGAGCGCGGAGGCCAGCTCGGAGCCAGACGTCGCGAGCAACTCGCTCACCGTCCCGGACTCCACGATGCGGCCGTTCTCCATCAGCGCCGCCGAGTCGCAGATCGACTTCACGACATCCATCTCATGGGTGATGAGCAGGACGGTCAGACCCAGCTGCCGGTTCAGGTCGCGCAGCAGCCGGAGGATGGAGCGGGTGGTCTCCGGGTCAAGGGCGCTGGTGGCCTCGTCGGAGAGGAGCACCTTCGGGTCGCCGGCCAGTGCTCGGGCGATGCCGACGCGCTGCTTCTGGCCTCCGGAGAGCTGGGCCGGGTAGGCCTTGGCCTTGTCGGCGAGACCGACGAGGTCGAGTAGCTCCAGCGCCTTGCGGGAGCGTTCCTTCCCCGACTTGCCGAGGATTTCGAGCGGCAGCTCGACGTTGTCCTGGACGGGCCGGGAGGACAGCAGGTTGAAGTGCTGGAAGACCATGCCGATACGGCTGCGCGCCTGCCGGAGTTCCCGGCCGGCCCGGGGTCCGCGCCCGGCCAGGGCGGTGAGGTCCTGGCCCGCCACGGTCACGGTTCCGGAGGTGGGGCGTTCGAGGAGGTTGACGCAGCGGATCAGCGAGGACTTGCCGGCGCCGGACTGGCCGATGACGCCGTACACCTCGCCTTCGCGGACGTGCAGATCGACGCCGTCGAGGGCGGTGATCTCTCGGCCGCGGGAACGGTAGACCTTGGTGAGGCCCGATGTGGTGATCACTGGGATTCCATCACTGTCGAGTACGCGGGCATGGATGTGCCCTGGTACGAGAGAGAAGGTTGTGCGCGGGGCAGCACGGTCACGTACGGCGTCTGACGTACGGACATGCCACGGCGGCTCGCTTTGAGGCGCGAGGCTCAGGGGATGGTGAGGCCCTCTAGAAGGCGCACATTCGACACATACAACGAGCACCGGGCGTCATGGTCGCCTCGGTCGCAAGGGTGCGGCAGCTCGTCGTGGTCATGAGATCAGTAAAGCAGACGGATGGCTGCGGCCTGGGCGGACTATCCGTATGGCGGACAGCCGAGCGCTCCATATGTGCAGGCCAAGCTGGGTTGCATCCACATAGTGGGCACCCGGCAGTGTGGGCAAGGCCACGGTGCGCACCCGCCGGGTCTCGCCCGCCCGGGGTCGGCCGCGGCAGGGCTTTTGGGACGTAATAGGGTCACGACATGCTTGTTCCCCTGACCGTGGCGACCGCCGTCGCGGCCCTTCTGCTCGCCGCGTGGTGCGGTTGGGCCGCGTACCGCGATCAGCCGACCAAGGACTGGCACTTCATCGGTATGGCCGTGGTGTCCGTGCTGGCCCTCGTGCAACTGGTCGTCGGGATCGTGCAGTTGGCGCGCGGTGACAAGCCGGAGCAGGGGACCACGATCTTCGTGTCCTACCTCCTCGGGGCCTTCGCCTGCGTTCCGGTGACGGGGTTCATGTCCCTCGCCGAGCGCACACGCTGGGGCAGTGTGACCGTCGCGGCCGGCGGTGTGGTGCTCGCCGTGCTGCAGGTGCGGCTCTACGACATCTGGGGAGGCTGACGTGGCAGCGACACAGGAGAAGCCGGAGACCGGGCTGATCAGCGGGCCCGGCATGCTGCTCGTCTGGCTGTACGGCGTGATGGTCGTCGGGGCCGTGTCACGGTCGATCGTGCAGATCTCGACCGAGTTCGAGCACGCGCCGCTCGCCTATTCACTCTCGGCGTTGGCGGGTGTCGTGTACGGGTTCATCACGTACTCGCTGGTGCGGGGCGGCGAGAAGGCCCGCAAGGCGGCACTGGTGTGCTGTGCCGCCGAGTTGGCAGGCGTGCTGGTAGTGGGAACCTGGACGCTGATCGAACCGTCGGCGTTCCCGGACGCGACCGTGTGGTCGGAGTACGGGATGGGATACCTGTTCATTCCCGTACTGCTCCCGATCACCGCCATGTACTGGCTGCGCAAGAGCAAGTCCGCGCCCCGGTAGGACCCCTTACGCCGTCGCCGCGTAAGCCCCCGCCGGCTTCTCCAGGACCACCATCGGTACCCCGTCCTGCCCCTGGCTGGTACCCACCGCCTCGTACCCCACTCGGCGGTACAGGCGAAGGCTGCCCTCGCTGCGGTGGCCGGCGCTGAGGCGGAACTTGGTGGCGCCGCGTTCCTCGGCCAGGGCGGACTCGGCCGCACGGAGCAGCCTCGCACCGATGCCGTGGCCCTGGAGGCGCGGGTGGACGCAGAGCTTGCCGATGGAGGCGGCGCCGTCGTCGTGGAGGGCGCCGCGCACGGAGCCGACCACCTCGTCACCCAGCCGGGCCACGAACACGCAGTCGGAGGCGACCTCTTCGCGGACGGAGTCGAGGCTCTGGAGGAGCGGGTCGATCCGGTAGTTGCCGTACAGTGCCGCCTCGCTCTGGAAGCACAGGTACTGCAGCCTGAAGATCTGCTCGGCGTCCTGCTCGGTCGCCACCGAGATGGTCACGCTCATGCCCATGTGTGCACGCCTCCCGCTCACCTGCTCACCTGTTGTCCTTCACTCCTATCCCCGCGGTTCGCGTGCCGCAACCTCCGCGGTCAGCAATCGACGCAGACATCCCAGACATCTGGAACGTTCTGGGCCCAAGCTTCCCTGTGAGATACCCAACTCGCCCGCGATCTCACGGTAGGTGAGGTCCTGCGGCGACAGCAGTGCCGCGAGAAGGCGCGGGCAACGGCCGGGGAGCCGGCGTACGGCCGCGTGCAGGGCGCGGCGGCGGGCGGCGGTGAGGGCCTGCTGTTCGGGGCCGGGTGCGCGGTCGTCGGCGGGCTCGGAGACGTACGGCTGTTCGGCACGGGCCTTGCGGCGGCTGAGGCGCGCCTCGAAGCGGACGGCGCTGCGCAGCCAGCCCTCGGGGTCGGCGGGTGGACCGTCGGCGTCAAGGCGTTCCAGCAGCCTCAGCCAGACGGCCTGCTCCAGGTCCCCCGCCTCCGCGCCGGCCGCGTAGGCCTCGGCCGACACCTCCGCGACCAGTAGGGGACGGAGGGTGGTGAGCATGTCGGGTGTCATGTGCCCCGGGACGCCGCCGCCCCGGCAGGGGGTTGCCGGGGCGGACGGGAGTCACCCCGATCGGGGCATGGGGGCTCAGTCGTTGACGTGCGGGTTCACGGGTCAGTCGTTGACGAAGTCGGCGTGAGCCAGCAGGCCGGTGTCCGGGTTGTCGGTGAAGATGCCGTCGATGCCGGTCTCGAAGTACACCTTGAACGCGCCGAAGACGTCTCCGTAGGCGGCGGGGTCCGTGCCCTTGCGGAAGTTGGCGGGCAGGAAGGTGTTCTCGTTGCGCATCGTGTACGGGTGCAGGATCAGGCCCTTGGCGTGCGCGTCGGCGACGAGGGTCGTCGGCTCGGTGAGGTTGCCGTTCGCGTCCTTCGGGATGATGAGGTCGAGCAGCGGGCCGATGCCCTGCGCGTAGGAGGCGATCCAGGCCAGGCCCTCGGGCGTGATCAGATCGGCGACGGTGCGCGGGTCGCCCGCCTCGACGAGGTCGTACGGCCGGTCGTCGGGCGTCCACAGCAGCACCACCCGGGGCGTGCCGACGAGCCGGCTCATGCGCTGCATGCTGGTCGGCTCGAAGGACTGCAGGAAGACCGGCGAGTTCTTCTTGTGGCGGCCGTACTTGCGCAGCAGCTTGGCCAGCGGCTCCTCCAGGCCGAGGCCCAGCTTGCGGAAGTAGGTGGGGTGCTTGGTCTCGACGTGCAGCCAGACCTGCTTGCCCCGCTTCCGGCCCTCCCGGTCGGCCCAGCGCAGCACCTCCTCGAAGGTGGGGATCTCCCAGCGGCCGTCGTAGAGAGTGTTCTCCTGCCGGGTGCCGGGGACGCGCTCCTTGGCGCGCAGCGTCTTCAGCTCGGCGAGCGTGAAGTCCTCGGTGAACCAGCCGGTGATCGACGTGCCGTCCACGACCTTGGTGGTCTTCCGGCCGGCGAACTCGGGGTGCGACGCCACGTCGGTCGTGCCCGTGATGTCGTTCTCGTGACGGCATACGAGGTGGCCGTCCTTGGTGGGCACGAGGTCCTGCTCGATGACGTGCGCGCCCATGTCGAGGGCCAGCTGGTACGAGCCGAGCGTGTGCTCCGGGCGGTAACCGCTGGCACCGCGGTGCGCGATGACCGTCGGCACCGGCAGGCTCCGGTAGCCGCCGCCCGACTCACCGCCCGACTTCGCCTCTTCGGCTCTCGCCGCGCCCGGCAGTCCGAGTACCGCTCCCCCGGCCCCGAGGACCGCGGCACCGAGCAGCGCCCGCCGGCCCGTTCCGCGCCCCTGCTCGTACGAGTCCTGCGACTGCCGCGACTCCTGCGTCCCACCCATGTCGGCTCCTCCCACCGCGATGCCCTGCACCTGTCAAAGCGGGACGATCGTAGGTGCCCCGAGGTGACCGCCGGGAGACCTGGGACCGAACACGCGGATGACGGATCGTGTCGTACTGGAGGGGGAAGTTGACGGAGTTTCGACTCGGCGACGCGATGTCCGTCACATGGTGCGGGCCGGTGGCGGCGGGCCACCGGGACGTCACCGCAGGTAAAGGTATGTCAACAATGCGTATCCACTCCGTGAACCGGGTGTGCGTCACCCCCCGTGCCGGGAGTATCGTCCTCACCTGCACATACTTGTACCGGAACGCTTGACATGGGAGGGCCCGTTGTCCCGCTTCGTGCTCATCAAGGCAGTGCTCGGACCGATCATGCGCCTGATGTTCCGCCCCCGGGTGGAGGGCGTGGAGCACATCCCGGGGGACGGGCCGGTGATCCTCGCCGGGAACCATCTGACCTTCATCGACTCGATGGTCCTGCCGCTGGTGTGCGACCGACGGGTCTTCTTCATCGGCAAGGACGAGTACGTCACCGGCAAGGGCCTCAAGGGTCGGCTGATGGCCTGGTTCTTCACCGGCGTCGGCATGATCCCCGTCGACCGCGACGGTGGGCGCGGGGGTGTCGCCGCCCTGATGACCGGACGGCGGATCCTCGACGAGGGCAAGGTGTTCGGGATCTACCCGGAGGGCACGCGGTCGCCCGACGGGCGGCTGTACCGAGGGCGTACCGGGATCGCTCGGCTGACCCTCATGACCGGGGCGCCCGTCGTGCCCTTCGCGGTGATCGGGACGGACAAGCTTCAGCCGGGGGGTGCGGGGTTGCCCCGGCCGGGGCGGGTGACTGTCCGGTTCGGTGAGGCGATGGAGTTCTCTCGGTACGAGGGGATGGACCGGGATCGGTATGTGCTGCGGGCGGTGACGGATTCTGTGATGGCTGAGGTCATGCGGTTGTCCGGGCAGGAGTACGTCGACATGTATGCGTCGAAGGCGAAAGAGGCCGCATAGGTCGTTTGTCGGGTGCGGGTGAGTGGGGGCTGGTCGCGCCCACTCACCGGAGCCGCATATGCCACAGCCCCGCGCCCCTTACGTCGCTGCCCTCAACCTGCATGTTCCAGGCGCTGCCCCTCGAGCATGAACCAGGCCGCCACCGCCGTCGCCAGCAGCACCAGGGCCCCTGCGCCTGCCGCGAGCGTGAGGCCGTCCACGAAGGACTCCCTGGCCGAGGACAAGAGGGCTTGTGCCGCGTCCGATGGCATGCCCGCCGCCGCCTCCACCGCGCCGCCCAGTGACTCGTGTGCCCCATCCGGGGTGCCTGTGGGGGCCACGAAGTCGCGGTAGACGCCCGTGACGATCGACCCCAGTACCGCGATTCCCAAAGCCGCGCCCAGTTCGTACGCCGTTTCCGAGACCGCTGAGGCCGCGCCTGCCTGTTCCTTCGGGACGCTGGAGAGAATGACGTCGGCGGTGACGGTGAAGGAGAAGCCGGCGCCGATGCCGACGACCAGTAGGGCTGCGCCGATCAGGGGGTAGCCGGTGGACTGGTCGACCAGGGTGAGCAGGCCCAGGGCCATGCCGATGGCCGCAAGGCCGCCGGCGACGACGGAACGGACGGAGAAGCGGCGGGCGGCGGCTCCGGCGATCAGGCCGGCCACCACCGCTCCGACGGCCGCCGGGAGTTCGGCGAGTCCCGCTTCCAACGGGCGCCTGTCCTGTACGAGTTGCAGGAACTGGGAGAGGAAGAAGACCAGGCCGGAGAGGCCGAGGATGGTCAGCAGGTCGGCGAGGACGGCTCCGGAGAAGCCGCGGTTGCGGAACAGGCGCATGTCCAGCAGGGGGTGCGGCAGGGCGAGTTGGCGGCGTACGAAGAGGACGAGCGCGGTGATGCCGAGGAGGCCCGCGGCGAGGGCGTTGCCGTCGAGGCCGTGGGTGGCGGTCTCCTTCACGGCGTAGACGACGCCGATCATGCCGACCAGGGACAGGGCGACGCTGAGCAGGTCCCAGGGGCCGGGGTTCGGGTGACGGGACTCGGGCAGCAGCTTGATGCCGACGAGGACGAGGACGACCATCACGGGCAGGTTGATGAGGAAGACCGAGCCCCACCAGAAGTGTTCGAGCAGGAAACCGCCGACGACCGGGCCCACGGCCGTACCGGCCGAGGCCGTCGCGCCCCAGATGCCGATGGCGAGGCTGCGTTCGCGCGGGTCGTGGAAGAGGTTGCGGATCAGGGCGAGGGTGGCGGGCATCAGGGTCGCGCCGGCGACACCGAGCAGCGCCCGGGCCACGATCATCAACTCGGGCGTCGTGGCATAGGCGTTGAGCACGGATATCGCGCCGAACGCGGTGGCGCCGAGCAGCAGCAGCTTCTTGCGGCCGACGCGGTCGCCGAGGCTGCCGGCCGAGACGAGCAGGCCCGCGATGACGAACGAGTAGATGTCGCCGATCCAGAGGAGCTGGGTGCCCGAGGGCTTCAGGTCCTCGCTGATGTAGGGCGTCGCGAGGCCGAGGACGGTCGCGTCGACGGCCACCAGCAGCACGGCGAGCACGAGGACGGAGAGCGCGAGCCACCGGCCCGGCCTCTTCTCCGTCTCCGCCGTGCGGGCCGGCTGCAGGGTGCTGTTCATGATTCCTCTCTCCGGAGTACGCCGCCGAGCAAGAGCTCGGCGATCATGTGCGTGAAGTCCTTGCGGGCGACACGGCCGCCCTGCTCTGCCCAGGCGCACGCGGCAACCAGCCCGTACAGCGCCTCTGTGAGCCAGAGCGAGCTGAGATCGATGCGGAACTCTCCGGCTTGCTGGCCGCGCAGGAACAGCGAGCCGATCCGCTTGTCGAGCCCCGACCAGCCGTCGCCCTCCGCCTCCCAGAGCTCGTTCTCTCCGTAGAGGAAGGCGAGCAGCCCGGCGACGGGCTGGATCTCGCGCACGAGTCTGCGCAGGGCCTCGCTCGCGGGCCCCTCGTCCAGTCGGGCCGCGTCCAGCGCGGCTTCACACTCTGCGATGCCGAGCGCCTCCAAGGCCCGGACGAGTGCGTCGCGCCCGGCGAAGTGGCGGTGCAGAGTGGCCCGGCTGATCCCGGCAGCCTTGGCGACCTCGTCCATGGTGGCGGTGGCATTGCGGGTCAGGAGGGCTGCGGCGCTGCGCAGCACGTGATCACGATCGACGGCCATGAGACAACATTACCTCATGTGAGACATAAACGTCTCATGTGAGGCGCACAACTATCACAGCCGTCGTCCTTCACGGTGTTGGTCAGTGCCAGGGCAGCTGTCCGCGCCGGTCCCAGTAAGCGCCCGGTTCCTCCACGAGTGCGGTAAGCCGGGTCAGCTGGTCCTCGTTCAGGTCCACGACGGCCGCGTGCAGGTTGGAGGCGAGCTGGGTGATCGTCGCGGCGCCGGAGAGGACGACGCCGGCCCAGGGTTGGCGCAGGACGAGGGCCAGGGCGACCGCGTCGCAGCCGAGGCCCGTCTCCTCGGCCACGGCCTTGAGCTGGTCCGGGGCGTACGGGTCCGCGAGGCGGCCGTTGGCCATGGCCTCCTTGACGATCACGGTGAGGCCGGCGTCGTGCGCCTCGGTGAGCGCGGGGGCCGCTGAGGTCTCCAGGGCGTTGAACGTCGACTGGACGGTACGGAAGAGGGGTTCGCCGTCGACCGTCACGGCGAGGGCGGCGCGGATGGCGTCGGCCTGCGCCGGGCCGCTCGTGGAGAAGCCGATCGTGACGCCCTCGGCGGCCGCCTCCGCCAGCTTCGCGTGGAGTTCCTTGTCGGTGAGTGCCGGGCTGTCCGGGGTCACCGAGTGGATCTGGTAGAGGTCCAGACGGTCGCCGAGCAGCTCGGTGCTCTCGGCGCGCTGGCGTTCGTACGCCTGGACGCTGTGGTCCTTGACCTCGTGCCGTTCGGCGTCGGTGGTCCAGTCGGCGGTGTAGGTGTAGCCCCATTTGCTGCCGACGACGATGTCGTCGATGTCCGGGCGTGCCTTCAGCCAGGCGGCGAGGAATTCCTCCGAGCGGCCGTACGAGCGGGCCGCGTCGAAGTAGCGGACGCCCTGGGCGTAGGCGGCGTCGAGGAGTTCGTGGGTGCGGGTGCGCAGCGATTCGACGCTGCGGTCTTCTCCGAGGTCGTGGTCTCGGCCGAGGTTGATGTAGCCGGGGCGGCCGACTGCGGCGAGACCGAGGCCGATGTGGCAGGTGGGGGTCGTCGCTGTGGCGAGGCGGGCGAAGGGCATCGCGGGCTCCGGTGGGGTCGGCTCCGGTAGGGCTGATGACCAACGTAACGCGCGGCGACGTTCATATGCCGTTTTCTCGTCCCCGCCGCCCCTACCCTTCCCATCCCCAGGGGCTGCCGCCCTTTCGACCCCGCCCCGCCTTCGAACTCGGTCCAGACGGTTCGTTGGCGGGTGCGGGTTCGTCGTGGCTTGTCGCGCAGTTCCCCGCGCCCCTGAAGACCCCGGGCACGCCCGAGATGGGAGGCGTTACTTCCTCTTCGCCTCAGCCCACTCGTGCTGGTACGCCACATCCGCCTTCACCTCGGCCAGCTGTACGGCCACCGCGCTCGGCGCCGTGCCCCCGCGTCCGTTGCGGGACGCGAGCGCGCCTGGGACGTTCAGGACCGTGCGGACCTCGGGGGTGAGGTGGGTGGAGATCTTGGCGAACTGGTCGTCCGTCAGGTCGTTCAGTTCCTTGCCCTCGGCCTCGGCGGCCTTCACGCACTCGCCCGCCACCTCGTGGGCCACACGGAACGGGACGCCCTGCTTGACCAGCCACTCGGCGATGTCGGTGGCGAGGGAGAAGCCGGCGGGGGCCAGTTCCTCCATGCGCTCGCGGTGGACAGTGAGGGTGGCCATCATGCCGGTGAAGGCCGGGAGCAGGACCTCCAGCTGGTCGATGGAGTCGAAGACCGGCTCCTTGTCCTCCTGGAGGTCGCGGTTGTAGGCGAGGGGGAGGGCTTTCAGGGTGGCCATCAGGCCGGTCAGGTTGCCGATGAGGCGGCCGGACTTGCCGCGCGCCAGCTCCGCGATGTCCGGGTTCTTCTTCTGCGGCATGATCGACGAGCCCGTCGAGAACGCGTCGTGCAGGGTCACGAAGGAGAACTCCTTCGTGTTCCAGATGATGATCTCCTCGGCGATCCGGGAGAGGTTCACGCCGATCATCGCGGTGATGAAGGCGAACTCGGCGACGAAGTCGCGGGAGGCCGTGCCGTCGATGGAGTTCGCGGAGCTGCCGTGCTCGAAGCCGAGGTCCTTCGCCACCGCCTCCGGGTCCAGGCCCAGGGAGGAGCCCGCCAGGGCGCCCGAGCCGTACGGGGAGACCGCCGTGCGCTCGTCCCACTGGCGCAGGCGCTCGGCGTCCCGGGACAGGGACTGGACGTGGGCCAGGACGTGGTGGGCGAAGAGGACCGGCTGGGCGTGCTGGAGGTGGGTGCGGCCGGGCATCGCCACATCCGGGTGGGCCTCGGCGAGGCCGATCAGCGCGTCCTGGAGTTCGGCGATCAGGCCGCCGATCGTGCGGGCGTGGTCGCGCAGGTACATCCGGAAGAGGGTCGCGACCTGGTCGTTGCGGGACCGGCCGGCACGCAGCTTGCCGCCCAGGTCCGGGCCGAGGCGCTCCAGGAGGCCGCGCTCCAGGGCGGTGTGCACGTCCTCGTCGGCGATGGTGCCCACGAAGGAACCGTCGGCGACATCCGCTTCGAGCTGGTCCAGGCCCGCGATCATCCGGGTCAGCTCGTCCTCGGTGAGCAGGCCCGCCTTGTGCAACACGCGCGCGTGGGCGCGGGAGCCCGCGATGTCGTACGGCGCCAGCCGCCAGTCGAAGTGGACGGACGCGGACAGCTTCGCCAGGGCCTCGGCGGGACCGTCGGCGAAACGACCGCCCCAGAGCCGTACGTCACCGCTGTTGCTGCTCACTTGCGTTGCTCCTAGAGAGGGTGTGGTTGTGACCGCAGACTGTATCGACGCTATGACAAGTCCCGCTTGGCCGCGATCTTCGACGACAGGCTGTAAAGGTCGATGAAGCCCTTGGCCGCCGTCTGGTCGAACGTGTCACCGGTGTCGTACGTCGCCAGGTTGAAGTCGTACAGCGACGAGGCCGAGCGGCGGCCGGTGACGACCGCGCGGCCGCCGTGCAGGGTCATGCGGATGTCGCCGGAGACATGCTCGTTGGCCTCGTTGATGAATCCGTCGAGGGCGCGCTTGAGCGGGGAGAACCACTGGCCGTCGTAGACGAGTTCGCCCCAGCGCTGCTCGACCTGGCGCTTGTAGCGGGCGAGTTCGCGCTCGACGGTGACGTTCTCCAGCTCCTGGTGGGCCGTGATGAGGGCGATCGCGCCCGGGGCCTCGTACACCTCGCGGGACTTGATGCCGACGAGGCGGTCCTCGACCATGTCGATCCGGCCGACGCCCTGGGCGCCCGCGCGCTTGTTGAGCTGCTGGACGGCCTGGAGGACGGTGACGGGCTTGCCGTCGACGGCGACGGGGGCGCCCTGCTCGAAGGTGATGATCACCTCGTCGGGGTCCCGCTGGACGGCCGGGTTCCGGGTGTACTCGTAGATGTCCTCGATCGGGCCGTTCCAGATGTCCTCCAGGAAGCCCGTCTCGACGGCGCGTCCGAAGACGTTCTGGTCGATGGAGTACGGGGACTTCTTGGTGGTCGCGATCGGGAGCTTCTTCGCCTCGCAGAACGCGATGGCCTTGTCGCGGGTCATCGCGTAGTCGCGGACCGGGGCGATGCACTTGAGGTCGGGGGCGAGGGCGACGATGCCGGCCTCGAAGCGGACCTGGTCGTTGCCCTTGCCGGTGCAGCCGTGGGCGACGGTCGTGGCGCCGTGCTTCCGCGCGGCGGAGACCAGGTGCTTGACGATCGTCGGCCGGGAAAGCGCGGAGACCAGCGGATAGCGGTCCATGTAGAGGGCGTTGGCCTTGATCGCCGGGAGGCAGTACTCGTCGGCGAACTCGTCCCGCGCGTCGGCGACCTCGGCCTCGACCGCGCCGCAGGCGAGGGCGCGCTTGCGGATGACGTCCAGGTCCTCGCCTCCCTGGCCGACGTCCACCGCGACCGCGATGACCTCGGCTCCCGTCTCCTCCGCGATCCAGCCGATGGCGACGGAGGTGTCCAGACCGCCCGAGTAGGCGAGTACTACGCGCTCGGTCACGGGGTTCTCCTCACACTGCGATCACTGACATGCATGAGTATGCAATGCTCTGCATGATTCGTCAATCTGAGAGAAGTTTGAGAGATCCCGAGAAAAGTTTGAACAAACGAAACCGCTTACTCGTAACTCTCCCCGAACGCAGGCGCCGCGTTTGTAAACACCGACCACCATCCGACCCTAGTGAGGCATCCGCATGTCCAGGGCTCTTCCGAAGTACAACAAGCGTCGCGTAGGGATCATCGGCGGCGCCGCCGCGGTCGTGCTCTCCGGAGCGGTCATCGCCGGTTCCGCCCTCGCCGGGGAAGGCGCCAACAACAACGGTCAGGACGCTGCCGCGAACGCCTCGCCCGGCACCATCTCCTGCCCCGCGGTCGAGGGGAGCCTGCCGGAGATCCCCGCCTCGGCGCAGGCTGAGGTCACCCGCAACCTCGCGCAGCTCCAGACCCAGATCCAGGAAGCCAACCAGCGCCTGATCGACACCGTCGGCCAGGGCGGCCCCAACTTCGTCCAGAACGCCATCCTCGGCCCGCTGGAGGACAAGCGCGTCGCCGCGCTCAACCGCATCGAGACCGCCATCGGCCGCGCCGCCGCCAAGCCCGAGGGCCTCGAAGCCCTCGCCCCCTGCGAGCTCGTCCAGGGCGGCGCGGCGGGCGCCGGTGAAGAGGCGGGCGCCGGAGCGGGCGAGGGGGCCACCGCGGCGCCGAGCGAGCCCGCGGCCGGCGAGGAAGCGGGCGCGGGCGCCGGGGCCGGAGCCGGTGCGGAGGCCGGCGCGGGTGACGCCGCCGAGGACGCGGGCAACGCCGGCGCCGCGGGCACCATCTCCTGCCCGGAGGTCGAGAACCGGCTCCCGGCGATCCCGGCGTCCGCGCAGGCCGAGGTCGACCGCAACCTGGCCCAGCTCGACACGCAGATCCAGGAGGCCAACCAGCGCCTGATCGACACCGTCGGCCAGGGCGGCCCCAACTTCGTCCAGAACGCCATCCTCGGCCCGCTGGAGGACAAGCGCGTCGCCGCGCTCAACCGCATCGAGACCGCCATCGGCCGCGCCGCCGCCAAGCCGGAAGGCCTGGAGGCTCTCGCCCCCTGCGAGCTCAACCAGTAAGCCACCGCAAGCCACCGGCACCCCTGGTGACGTGTGACCTCCTGCGCTCCGCGTGAGCGACAGGGGCCGTGGCCGCCCCGCGCGCCGGCCGGGGTGGCCACGGAAACCTGGTTCCGGGTGGATCCCAGCGATGGGGTCCACCCGGAATGCGTATGTCCAGAACGGGCATGTCTCGGACCCGCCCGCCCCGATTCCCCAGATCCAATTTCCTTAGACAGGCGAAGCGTTTCCGTCGATAATCGTTAGCCATGGGAAAGACTTACGAGCGCATCGACGGCCGCCTGCGGACGTTCATCGAGGCCCAGCCTCTCTTCTTCACCGCCTCGGCCCCTCTCGCCGCCGACGGCACGGTCAACGTCTCCCCCAAGGGCCTCAAGGGGTCCTTCGTGATCCTCGACGAACTGACCGTCGCCTACCTCGACTTCGCCGGGTCCCACTCCGAGACCATCGCGCACCTGCGCGAGAACGGCCGTATCACCCTCATGTGGTGCGCCTTCCAGGGCCCGCCCAACATCGTGCGCGTGCACGGCAAGGGCGAGGCCGTCTTCCGCGACGACCCGCGCTTCAAGGAACTCCTCGCCCGTTTCCCGGACATCGATCCGACCCCGCACGGCCTGCGCGCCATCATCGTGGTACGGGCCGAGGTCATCCGCGACAGCTGCGGCTACGCGGTGCCGTTCATGGCCTACGAGGAGGACCGCGACCTGCACGGCCGGCGCTTCGCGCGCGAGGACGACGACTCGCTCAGCGCGTACTTCCAGTCCAAGGAGCACATAGCGACCAGCATGGACGGACTGCCCGGGCTGCCGTTGCCGCTGCCGCCCTCCACCAAACCCTGAGAAGTTCCTGTGTCCTACCCAGTTGAACACACGGCACTCCCAGCACGTACGTGTGGGCCAAGGGTCCAGCCCACCACGGAGGAACCGTGTCCACGATCGCCGGAGGTCGCGCCGCGCGGCGCCAGACGATGCGCCGCATCCGACCTCGCCGCTCCCCCGCCGTCCCCCTGCTGATTCTCTTCTGGGGCGGCGCCGCCGCGGTGGTGTGGTTGTGGTGGGACAACACACCCTCCATCGCGGACCAGGGCAGCAAGATGGTCAACGCCGGCCGGATCACGGGTCTGCTCGGCGGGTACCTGATGGCGCTGGTCGTGCTGCAGATGGCGCGGGTACCCGCGCTGGAACGCCGGGTCGGCTCCGACCGGGTGGCCCGCTGGCACGCGATGACCGGCCGCTACACGCTCTGCCTGGTCGTCGCGCACGTCGTCCTCACGATGTACGGGTACGCGCTGCAGGCCGGGCTCACCCACACGGCGATCCTCCAGCAGACGATCGACTCGATCAACCAGCTCCCGGACATGGGCAAGGCCGCCATCGGCACCGGTCTGCTGGTGTTCATCGGGCTGATCTCGATCGGTCCGGTGCGCAAGCGGATCCCCTACGACCTCTGGTACCACACGCATCTGCTGACGTACGCGGCGACGTTCCTGACGTTCTGGCACCAGATCTCCACCGGCAACGAGTTCGCCGTCACGCCCGCCGCGAAGACCGGCTGGTACGCGCTGTACGGGTCGGTGACCGCGCTGGTGGTCTGGTACCGCATCATCACCCCGATCCGGCTCAACGTGCGGCACCGGCTGCGGGTCGAGGCGGTCATCGAGGAGTCGCCCGGCATCGTCTCGGTGCTGATGAGCGGGCGCAAGCTGCACCGGATGGGCGCGGAGGCCGGACAGTTCTTCCGCTGGCGCTTCCTGGCGCCGGGCATGCGGTTCAGCTCGCACCCGTACTCGCTGTCGGCGGCCCCCCGCCCCAACATGCTGCGCATCACGGTCAAGGCGATCGGCGACCACAGCTCGGCGCTGCGCGATCTGGAGCCCGGCACCCGGGTGTGGGCCGAGGGCCCGTACGGGGCGCTCACGGCCGGCAAGCGCAGCCGGGGCAAGGTGCTGCTGGTGGCCGGCGGCGTCGGCATCACACCGATGAGAGCCCTGTTCGAGACACTGCCCGGCGCGGCCGGTGACCTGACCCTGCTCTACCGGGCCAACAGCACCCAGGACCTGGCCCTGTGGGACGAGCTCGCGCAGATCGCCGAGGAGCGGGGGGCGCGCCTGATGTACGCGGTGAACAGCCCGGAGGGCGAGCGCCCGGACATCTCGGCGGACAGCCTGCGCCGCAAGATCCCGGACATCGAGCGCCACGACGTCTTCCTGTGCGGGCCGCCCGGCTTCGCCCAGGGCGTGTACGAGGCGCTGCGCGGCGCGGGTGTGCCGACCCGCCGTATCCATCACGAGTCGTTCGAGATGTGAGCGACGGGTTCCCTCGGCACCGGTCGCCTCGGCACCGGTCGCCTCAACAAAAGTTCCCTCGCCCGCGGGTCCGACCGACTTCCGCCACTCACCCCACCCACTTGTGCCATGGGGCTCCCCTGCGGGGTTGCCCTGCCGAGACTTCACACTTCAGGAGCTGAAGGAGCGATGAAGAAGAGCCACCCCATCCGGCGGACCCTGCTCGCCACCGCCGCCACGGTGTCCGGCATCGTGCTGCTGCTGTCGCTGAAGCCCGCCTCGGATCCGGCCGGTTCGGTCCAGGCCGGAGCCGCTCCTTCGGCACAGGGCGGTGCGGGGGCGGCGGCCGGCGCGCAGACCCTGACGGGTACGGCCGTCCAGACCGACTACGGCCCCGTCCAGGTCCGTATCACCGTCAACGGCGGCAAGATCACCCATGTCGGCACGGACCCGGCGGAGTGCTGTGCCAGGCATCTGGTCCGGCTTGAGTCGGCAGGACAGACCTCGGGTTCGTGGCGGCCGTCGGCACGGACCCGGCGGAGTGCTGTGCCAGGCACCTGGCACCGGCAGGACAGACCCCCGGCGTGCCGTCCACCGGCACACCCGCTCCCCGCACCACGTACCCCCGCGCTGGAATTGAGCCCATCCGGCGCGGCCCGCAGGAGGACCAACCGATGAGCATCCACACCCCGGAGCCGACAGCGGACGCGTCCGGCGCGTACGACGACGACATCCGGCTCCACTTCGAAGCACAGCGCCTTTACAGTCGCGAGGCGCAACTCCTCGACCAGCACCGCTACGCGGACTGGCTGGAGCTGTTCACCGAAGATCTCCACTACTGGGCGCCGGTGCGCACGAACCGGCTGCGCCGCCAGCAGGCCCTGGCAGACGGGGCGCCCGGCGAGGTGGCGATCTTCGACGAGACGAAGGCGAGCCTGGCCTGGCGGATACGCCGGTTCGACTCCGGCATGGCCTGGGCCGAGGACCCGCCGTCGCGGACCCGGCACCTGATCACCAACGTCATGGTCCGCGCGGCCGACGAACCGGGGGAGTACATCGCCGAGTCGGCCTTCCTCTGCTACCGCAACCGCCTGGAACGCGAGGTCGACCTCTACGCGGGCGGCCGCACCGACCTGTTGCGCCGCGCCCCGGACGACGGGCGCCTGCTGATCGCCCGCCGCACGATCCTGCTCGACCAGAACGTCCTGCTCGCCAAGAACATCAGCACCTTCCTGTGAACCGGAGAACCCACGTGTCCCCTACCCAGACCGAAGAACCCAAGCTGGTCGAGCACCTGGTGCACACCCCGCTCGGGGAGATCGCGGTCAGCGAGAGCGGCGCCGGCCCGGCGCTCGTCATGCTGCACGGCGGCGGCCCCGGCGCGAGCGCGGTCGCCAACTACCACCAGAACCTGCCCGCGCTGACCCGGCACTTCCGGGTGATCCTCCCCGACCAGCCCGGCTTCGGCGGCAGTTACCGGCCCACCGAGGAGGACCTGGACGCCCGCAGCATCACCGAGATCACCGTCGACGCGCTGGTGCGGACCCTGGACGCGCTCGGCATCGACACGTTCCACCTGCTGGGCAACAGCCTCGGCGGCGCCGCTGCCATCGCCACCGCACTCAAGGTCCCGGACCGGGTGGAGAAGCTCGTCCTCATGGCACCCGGCGGCGGCTGGCTCCCCTTCGGCCCCACCCCCACCGAGGGTCAGAAGGCGATGTTCCGCTACTACAACGGCGAGGGCCCGACGCTGAAGAAGATGCGGGACTTCATCGGTGTGATGACCGCCGAGCCGCGCCGCTGGGCGGACACCGCGCAGGCCCGCTACGAGGCGTCTCTCGACGAATCCCACATCGCCTTCTACCACCGCTACAACGCGGCCTTCGCGAAACGGCACGGCATGGACCCGCTCTGGCAGCAGGTCCACCGGATCAAGGCGCCCACCCTCTTGCTCTGGGGGCGCGATGACCGGACGATCACTCTGGACGGCGCGCAGCTGATGCTCAAGCAGATCCGCGACGTCCAACTGCACGTGTTCGGCGGCTGCGGCCACTGGGTGCAGTTGGAGCGGCAGGCCGAGTTCGAGCGGCTGGTCACCGACTTCTTGAAGGAGAACCGACCGTGAGCAGGGGCTGGCTGGAAGGCGACGTCGCCCTCGTCACCGGAGGAGGCTCCGGCATCGGCCGCGCCGTCGCCCTGCGCTACCTGGCCGAAGGCGCCCGTGTAGCGGTCCTGGGCCGGGGCGCCGCGCAGGTGGAGGAGGTGGTGAGCGCCGCCGGTGAACTCGGCGACCGCATCCTGCCCCTCACCGGCGACGTACGCCGTCCCGACGACATGCACCGGGCGGTCGACGCCACGGTGGAACACTTCGGCAAGCTGGACGTCCTGGTGCCCAACGCGGGCATCTGGGACTACCACCGCAGCGTCACCCGCCTGAACGGCAAGGAACTGGCCGAAGCGTTCGACGAACTCTTCGCCATCAACGTCAAGGGATACCTGCTGGCCGTCGAGGCCGCCTGGCGCGAACTGGTCACCACCCGCGGAAGTATCGTGATGACCCTGTCCAACGCCTCCTTCCACACCGACGGCGGCGGTTCCCTCTACACCGCGAGCAAGCATGCCTGCCTCGGGCTGCTGCGCCAGCTCGCCTTCGAACTCGCACCGAAGGTCAGGGTGAACGGGGTGGCCGTCGGCGGGATGCGTACCCAACTGCGCGGTCCCGCGAGCCTCGGCCTGGAGAACCGTACCCTCGCCGCGTCCTTCGCGAAGAACGAGGCCGCGGAGGCGGCCTCGGGCGAGCGGACACCGCCGTTGATCCCGCTGTATGACTCCAGCGTCGAGCCGGAGGACTTCACCGGTCCCTACGTCCTGCTGGCCTCCCGCACCGACAGCGCCACCATCACCGGCGCCGTGATCCCCGCCGACGGCGGCATCGCCGTACGCGGTTTCCGCTCACCCGCCGGCGGTTCGGGTCTGTGACCCGGCACCGGCGCACCCCCACCCCGAAGCCCTCGTAAGGAGCCGACGCCATGGCCGCCGTCGACATCAGTCCCGCTGCCGCGCTCTACAGAAGAGCTCTGTATCCCGGACCCGCCGCCGTGATCTACGAGGGCCACGAGATCTCCGCGGCCGAAATCGGCCGTACGGCACGGGAGTTCGCCGCCGGGCTGTCCGAGCACGGGCTCCGGCGCGGAGACCGCATCGCCTACCTCGGCTTCAACAGCGCGACGTTCCTGGAGACCCTGTTCGCCGCGGCCCACCTGGGCGCGGTCTTCGTCCCCCTCAACTTCCGGCTGGCCGCCGACGAGATCCGGCACATCCTGAACGACTGCGGCGCCCACACCGTGGTCGTCGAGGAGGGCCACCGCGAACTCGTCACGTCCGTGCGGGCGGACATATCCGCCCGCAGCCTGCTGCTGGTCGACACCGACCCCCATTGCCCCACCACCGGGGAGCCCGGCCCCGAGTGGACGCCGCTGTCCACGCTGCGCGGCGCACACCGCCCCGTACGCGAACCCGTGGTCCTGCACGACAGCGACCTCGCGGCCCTGATGTACACCTCCGGAACCACCGGGCGGCCCAAGGGCGTCATGCTCACCCACGGCAACCTGTGGTGGAACGCGGTCAACGTCGACGCCGTCGTGGACACCCGCGCCGACGACGTCAACCTGGCCCTCGCCCCGCTGTTCCACATCGGCGGCCTCAACGCCCTGACCCTGCGCACGCTGGTGCGCGGCGGCACCGTGATCCTGCGCCGGGGCTTCGACCCCGCCCGCTGCCTGGAGGACCTCGTCCGGTACCGGGTGAACACCTTCTTCGCCGTCCCCGCCATGTACACGGCACTCGCCCGGACGCCCGGGTTCGCCGAGGCGGACCTGAGCGCCCTGCGCTCCCCGATCGTCGCCGGTGCCCCGGTGCCACCGCAGCTGATCCGGGACTACGGCGCGATGGGCCTGCTGCTCCAGCAGGCGTGGGGGCTGACCGAGACGGCCCCGTTCGCGACCTATCTGCCGGCCCGGCTGACGCTGGAGAAGACCGGATCGGCCGGGCTCCCCATGCCGTACACCGAGATCCGGTTGATCCACCCGGTCACCGGCGTCGAGATCGACGGACCGGACACCCAGGGCGAGATCTGTGTCCGCGGACCCAACGTGGCCGCCGGCTACTGGGACAACCCGGACGCCACCCGGGCCGCGTTCGACGACCGGGGCTGGTTCCGCACCGGCGACATCGCCTACCGGGACAAGGACGGCTTCTACTACATCGTCGACCGGCTCAAGGACATGATCATCAGCGGCGGTGAGAACATCTACCCCGCGGAGGTCGAACGGGTCCTCGTGGAACACCCGGACGTCCTGGAGGCCGCCGTCGTGGGTGTGCCGGATCCCAAGTGGGGCGAGACGGTCCTTGCGGTCCTGACCTGCGCGCCCGGCGCGGAACTCACGGTCGAGGAGGTTCGCGAGTTCGCCGGCCGCCACCTGGCCCGCTACAAGCTCCCCACCGGAGTGCAGGTGGTCGAACAACTGCCGCGCAACGCCAGCGGAAAGCTGGACAAGCGCGAACTGCGGCGCTCGGTGACCGCACAGGCGACGGTCGCCACCACCGTCTGACCCCCAGCCTGTCCCACCCGGCCCCTGCACACCGGTGCGGGGGCCACCGACCACGATCCCAGGAGCGGCACGCCGTGGACCTGCTTTCCGATACCGCGCCGGTGCCCGCCGTGCCCGCCCTCGGCGGTGGCTGGGCCCTGCGGCGGATCTGCGGACCGTCCGGACGGGACGCCCACGGATATGCGGCCTCGCACAGCGACGGACCGGAGGAAGTTTTCGTGCGTGTCCAGCGTGTCTGGCAGCACCCGCTGCGAGCCGCCTACCCCATGGGCGCACACGACATCGCCGTATGGTTCGACCGGCCCGCGCCCGACCTCGCCACCGGCCTGCTGCGCGCGCTCACCCCCGCCCTGTTCGCCGCCGACCCGCGCTGCCGCCGTGTCGTCGCCGCGCCGGACGACGACGACCTGCGCACCCAGCGCGTCCTGGAGGACGGCGGCTTCCGCCGGATCGCCGAGGCGGACCTGCCCGGCGGCCCGGTCGTCCTGTTCGCCGCCGAACCCCCCGGCATCGCAGGGGTGTCCACCGCCCTCGACGACATGCCCCACTGAGCCGGTCCCCTGCCACTGCCACAGCGGGCCGGAAGCCGCGGTCCACCGCGGCTTCCGGCCCGCTGCCGCGTGCGGGCGCAGGACTCTGCGTGCTGCCCAGCGGCACATCTGCTAGGGCAGGTGGGCGGCCGCGGGCGACGGTTGACGTGTGCTTGCTGCAACCGCTATTTCCCAGAGCGCCACCGACCCGTTGTCGGGGCTGGTGCTGCGCGACGTACCCGATCCTGCCCCGCGACCCGGCTGGTCACGTGTCCGCGTGGTGGCCTCGTCGCTGAACATGCACGACCTGTGGACGCTGAAAGGAGTGGGGCACCCCCCCGACCGGCTGCCGATCGTCCTCGGCTGCGACGCGGCCGGCTACGACGACGACGGCAACGAGGTCATCGTCCACCCGGTGATCGGCGATCCCGACGCGGGCCGCGGCGACGAGACGCTCGACCCGGACCGCGCGCTGCTGTCCGAGCGCCACGACGGGGCGTTCGCGGAGTACCTGATCGTCCCCACCCGCAACCTGGTGCCGAAGCCGGCCTGGCTCTCCTTCGACGAGGCCGCCTGTCTGCCGGTCGCCTGGACCACCGCCTACCGCATGCTGTTCACCCAGGCCCGCATCGCCGCCGGTGACCGGGTGCTCGTGCAGGGCGCGGGCGGCGGCGTCGCCTCCGCCGCGATCCGGCTCGCGGTGGCCGCCGGGGCCGTCGTCTACGCCACCAGCCGCAGCGCCGACAAGCGCGCGGAGGCCGTCTCCTGGGGGGCCCGCGCCGCCGTGGCCCCCGGCGAGCGGCTCCCCGAGCGGGTGGACGTGGTGATCGAGACCGTCGGCGAGGCCACCTGGGCGCACTCGCTGAAGGCGCTGCGCCCCGGCGGCACGATCGTCATCGCCGGCGCGACCAGCGGCATGAACCCGCCCGCCGACCTCGGCCGGATCTTCTACCTCCAGCAGCGCATCCTCGGCTCGACCGGCGCCACCCGGTCCGAACACGTCGCGATGCTGCGCCTGATGGAGGCCACGGGTGTCCGTCCGGTCATCGACCGCACACTTCCGCTCACCGAGATCCACAAGGGCTTTCAGCTCATGATCGACGGTGCTCTCACCGGGAAGCTCGTCATCCACCCGTCCGGCCCGGCTCGCCCGGAAACCCGTCAGAAGTAGGGAGCGACCATGACCGCAGCAGCCGTAGGGCTGTCCCACTCACCCCTCATCGGCAAGAACGACCCCGCTCCCGACGTCCTGGCCCGCGTCGACGAAGCGGTCGAGGGCGCACGGGAGTTCATCCGCGCCTACGACCCGGAGCTGGTCGTCCTCTACGCCCCCGACCACTACAACGGCTTCTTCTACAAGGAGATGCCGCCCTTCTGCCTGGCCACCGAGGCCCACGCGGTGGGGGATTTCGGCACGTCGGCAGGCCCGTTGTCGGTCGACACCGCCGCCGCGAAGGCGCTGGGCCAGGGCGTCCTGGACCGGGGGATCGACCTCACCGTCTCGGCCCGTATGACCGTCGACCACGGCTTCGCCCAGCCCCTGGAAGTGCTCTTCGGCGGGATCGACCGGGTGCCGGTGGTGCCCGTCTTCGTCAACGGTGTGGCCACGCCGCTCGGCCCTCTCGCCCGCATCCGGGCGCTCGGCACCGCGCTCGGCGAGGCCGCCGCGGAACTCGACCGCAGGACGCTGTTCCTGGCCTCCGGCGGCCTCTCCCACGACCCTCCCGTACCCGTGCTGGACGGTGCGCCCCCCAGAGTCGCCGACGCGCTCATCGAAGGCCACCCGCCGACCCCCGAGCAGCGCGCCAAGGGCGAACAGCGGGTGGTCCGGGCGGGCCAGGAGTACGCCGCCGGCACGGCCTCGATGATCCCGATCAACCCCGCCTGGGACAACCGGCTCCTCGACCACCTGGAGAAGGGCGAACTCGCGGAGTTCGACTCCTGGACCGTGGCGGCGATGGCGGAGGAGGGCGGCGGCTCCGCCCACGAGGTCCGCGCCTGGATCGCCGCGTTCGCCTCGCTCGCGGCCACCGGGCCGTACGAGATGACCTCACGCTTCTACGAGCCGATCCCCGCGTGGATCGCCGGATTCGCCGTGACCACGGCGCAGGGACGGTGACCGACATGACAGTCGACCGGCACGCGGTCGCACAGGCCGCCGCCCGGCTGGTAGCCGCGTCGGACGAGGGCCGTCCCGTGGCCCCGGTCCGCGACCTGCTCGGCGAACAGGACATCGACGCCGCCTACGCCGTCCAGCAGGAGCTGACCCGGCGCAGGCTGGCCTCAGGCGCGGTCGTCGCCGGCCGCAAGATCGGCCTCACCTCGCCCGCCGTGCAGCGCCAACTCGGCGTCGACCAGCCGGACTTCGGCGTGCTCTTCGCCGACATGGATGTCTCGGCCGAGGCGGAGATCCCCTCCGACCGGCTGCTCCAGCCGAAGGCCGAGGCCGAGATCGCGTTCGTGCTGGGGGAAGACCTGGCCGACGGCGTACTCGACGCCGCCCGGGTCCGCGCCGCGGTGGAGTACGCCGTCGCGGCCATCGAGATCGTGGACAGCCGGGTCGCCGACTGGGACATCCGGCTCACCGACACCATCGCGGACAACGCCTCCAGCGGCCTGTACGTCCTGGCCGACCGCCGCCTCACCCTCGACGCGTTCGAGCCCCGCGAGGTCACCATGCGGATGTACGCCGAGGGCGAGCCCGTCTCCGAAGGCGCGGGCTCCGCCTGCCTCGGTGACCCGCTCAACGCGCTCGCCTGGCTGGCCCGCACCGCCCAGGCGTACGGCGACCCGCTGCGGGCCGGGCAGGTCGTCCTGTCGGGGGCGCTGGGCCCGATGGTCCCGGCACCGCCCGGAAGCCGTATCCACGCCGAGATCGGACCGCTGGGCACGGTCACCGCCGCATTCTCCGAGAAGTCCGAGAAGAGGGACGCGTGAAGAGAACCAAGGTCGCCGTCATCGGGTCCGGCAACATCGGAACCGACCTGATGATCAAGATCCTGCGCCTGTCGGACACCCTGGAGATGGGCGCCATGGTCGGCATCGACCCCGACTCCGACGGGCTTGCCCGTGCCGCCCGGCTGGGGGTGCCCACCACCCACGAGGGCGTCGACGGCCTCATCGCGCTGCCCGGCTTCGCCGACATCGACGTCGTCTTCGACGCCACCTCCGCCAAGGCGCACGTGGCCAACGCCGCCAAGCTGGCCCCGTACGGCAAGCGGCTCATCGATCTGACCCCCGCCGCGATCGGCCCGTTCGTCGTGCCGCCGGTCAACGGGGACGCCCACCTCGACGCCCCGAACGTCAACATGGTGACGTGCGGCGGCCAGGCCACCATCCCCATGGTGGCGGCCGTCTCGGCGGTGACCCCGGTCCACTACGCGGAGATCGTGGCCTCCATCGCCTCCCGGTCGGCCGGCCCCGGTACCCGGGCCAACATCGACGAGTTCACCGAGACCACCTCCCACGCCATCGAGAGCGTCGGCGGCGCGGCCCGCGGCAAGGCGATCATCGTCCTCAACCCGGCGGACCCGCCGCTGATCATGCGGGACACGGTGTTCTGCCTCATCGGGGAGGCCGACCACGACGCCGTCCGCGAGTCGATCACGGCCATGGCGGAGCGCGTCGCCCGCTACGTCCCCGGCTACCGGCTCAAGCAGGAGGTGCAGTTCACCCCGGTGGACCCCACCGAACCGGTGCGCACCCTGCTGCCGCCGGACGCCGGACCCGCCGTCACCCGGGTCTCGGTGTTCCTCGAAGTCGAGGGAGCCGCCCACTACCTGCCCGCCTACGCCGGAAACCTGGACATCATGACGTCCGCCGCTCTCCAGGTCGCCGAGTCGATCGCCCGGAGCGGCGCGTCCCTCGCGGAGGCCCGCCCATGACCCGCAAGCTGTACATCCAGGACGTCACCCTGCGTGACGGCATGCACGCCATCCGGCACCGCATCGACCCCGCCGACGTCGGCCGCATCGCCGCTGCCCTCGACGCCGCCGGCGTCGACGCGATCGAGGTCGCCCACGGCGACGGCCTGGCCGGCGGCTCCGTCAACTACGGGCCGGGCAGCCACACCGACTGGGAGTGGATCGAGGCCGCCGCCGCACACCTCACCCGGGCCACCCTCACCACCCTCCTCCTGCCCGGCATCGGCACCATCGCCGAACTGGAGCGAGCCCACGCCCTCGGCGTCCGCTCGGTGCGCATCGCCACCCACTGCACCGAGGCCGACATCTCCGCGCAGCACATCGCCAAGGCCCGCGACCTCGGCATGGACGTCTCCGGCTTCCTGATGATGAGCCACATGGCCCCCGCCGCCGAACTCGCCGCCCAGGCCCGGCTGATGGAGTCCTACGGCGCACACTGCGTGTACGTCACCGACTCCGGCGGCCGACTCACCCTCGACGGCGTACGCGAGCGGGTCCGCGCCTACCGCGACGTCCTGGACCCCTACACCGAGGTCGGCATCCACGCGCACGAGAACCTCTCCCTCTCGGTCGCCAACAGCGTGATCGCCGTACAGGAGGGCGTCACCCGGGTCGACGCCTCCCTCGCGGGCCAGGGCGCCGGCGCGGGCAACTGCCCCATCGAGGCGTTCGTCGCGGTCGCCAACCTTCAGGGCTGGAAACACGGCTGCGACCTGTTCGCCCTCCAGGACGCCGCCGACGACCTCGTACGGCCACTGCGGGACCGGCCCGTCCAGGTCGACCGGGAGACGCTCACCCTCGGCTACGCGGGCGCGTACTCCTCGTTCCTGCGCCACGCCGAGACCGCCGCCGCGCGGTACGGGGTGGACGCCCGCACGCTTCTCCTGGAGGTCGGCCGGCGCGGGCTCGTCGGCGGCCAGGAGGACATGATCGTCGACATCGCGCTCGACCTGGTGGCGGGGGAGAAGGGCTGACGGGCCGTCCGCGTGCTTCGTCCCACTCGCTGTGACGACGGACGGAGCACGCGGAAAAACATGCATATTGCAGGTGCTCGTCTCCGCACATCGCGGGCTCCGGGCCACGTGCCACGGGGCGGCACAAGAATGCGCCGACCGGTTTCAGGCCACCTACAGTCCTGCGCACAGACCCCACTGTGGCCCGGATCACTTCATGATCCGGGCCAATCGGAGGTGAGCCGCTCCATGTCCCAGACCAGCCGCGACGCAGCAGCCGTCGTCACCGTCACCGCCCCCGAACCACCGCCCGAGGCCAGGAAGGGCGCCTCACGGGTCGCCGCCGCGAGTCTCATCGGCACGACCATCGAGTACTACGACTTCGCCGTGTACGGCACGGCCGCCGCGCTCGTCCTGGGCCCGGCCTTCTTCCCGTCCGGCAGTTCCACCGTCTCGACCCTGGCGGCGTTCCTCACCTTCGCCGTCGCGTTCCTCGCCCGCCCCGTCGGCGTCGTGCTGTTCGGGACGATCGGCGACCGGCGTGGCCGCAAACAGGCCCTGGTGCTCTCCCTGGTCCTGATGGGCGTGGCCACCGTCGGGGTCGGGCTGCTGCCGACCTACGACACGGCAGGCGTCCTCGCCCCGGTGCTCCTGATCGCGCTCCGGCTCCTCCAGGGCGTGAGCATGGGCGGCGAGTGGGGCGGCGCAGTGCTCCTCGCGGCCGAGCACGCCCCACCGGGGCGCAGAGCGGTGTACGCGTCCGTCCCCCAGATAGGCCCGCTGCTGGGCTTCCTGCTCTCCAGCGCCGTCATCCTGCCCACGATCGGGATCACCGGCAGGGAGGCCTTCGCTGACTGGGCCTGGCGGGTGCCGTTCATCCTCAGCACACTGCTCATCGCCGTCGGATTCTGGGTGCGCACCCGGGTCGAGGAGTCCCCGGTGTTCGACAGGCCGGCCACGGCCCGCCCGGCCGCCCCGCGCTTTCCGCTGGGCGCCCTGGTCAGCCAGTACCCGGGGCGGCTGTTGCTCGGCATCGGTGCGGCGGTGGGCGGCTCGGCCGTCTACTACCTGGTGATCGTCTACAGCCTGTCGTACGGCCCGAAGTCGCTCGGCATCCCGCAGAACACGATGCTGGCCGCCGCCAGCGTGGCCGCCGGTGCCGCCGCGGCCGCGGTGATCCCGGTGGCCCGGCTGGCCGACCGGGTGGGCCGGCGGCCGGTGATCCTCGCCGGGGCCACCGGGTCCGCGCTGTGGGCGCTGCCCATGTTCGGCTCCCTCAACACCGGCGACGGCCTCCTCATCGGCGGCGCCTTCACGGTCGGGCTGGTCCTGCTCGTGCTGATGTTCGGTCCGATCGCGGTCTTCCTGCCCGAACTGTTCCCGGCCCGGCTGCGCTACACGGGAGCCTCGGCGGCCTTCATCCTTGCCAACACCCTCGGTGGCGGCTTCGCCCCCCTGGTGGCGACCTGGCTGAACTCCCACTGGCAGTCACCGCTCGTCCTGGGCGCCTACGCGGGCACCCTCTGTCTGGTCAGCCTGGCCTGCGTGCTCGCCCTGCCCGAGACCCGCGACAAGGAGTTCGGCCTCTGACGCCCCTCGCCGGAAGCCCTGGCGTTGTCCTTCGCGCGCCCGCCTATGGCCTCCCCCCGTGCCGCTGCTCGGCACGGGGGGATGACATAGGAGCATTCAAGGTCATTTCCTGGTAGCGGCCCGGTGGCAACGGTCCATCACCCCAGGGAAGAAGGGGACGCAGCCGGCGGCCTATCCCGCCCGACCCAGCGCCGTACGTGGACGTCTCCCCCTCGCACATTCCTCAGCCGGCCGGGACGGCCGGACGCATCAGTGACGGGAGCTCACTCATGACCGAATCACGAGAAGGGGCAGGCATGTCCGCAAGACACCGGACCGACCTGGTCCGACCGCTGCCCGAGCTGTTGCGCGGGCAGAAGAACCCCTTCGTCATGGTCGTGCCGACAGAACCGGTGGCCTCGCGCGAGGGGGGCCGCTGATGCGCACCAGGACACCGACCGCCCACCGTGTCGCCGATGGCTCTCCTGCGGCCCCGCTCCTGCTGCACCGGAGCGAGAACCCCTGGGGTGCGAGCCCCAAGGCGGTGGAAGCGGCGCGCGCTGAGCTGTTGCGCGTTCACCGCTACCCCGACCCGCGGCACACCGCGCTCATCGACGCCCTCTCCGCTCACTACCGCGTCACCACCGACAGGGTCGCCGTCGGCAACGGGGTGGACGAGATCATCATGCTGCTCGCCCTCGCGCTGCGCGACACCGGCCGCGCCGTGGTCAACGAGGCCACCTACCAGGGTTACCGGAAGACGCTGGAGGCCGTGGGCCTGCGTATCGTGCAGGTCCCCCTCGAGCACTACCGCGTGGGCCCCGCGGCGCTGAGGGAGGAGATGGGCAAGGGCGCGGCCCTCGTCTTCGTCTGTAATCCGCACAACCCCACCGGGTCCGTCCTGGACGCCGGCGCCGTGCGGAGCCTGTGCGAGACGGCTCGCGCCACGGGGTCACACATCGTCTTCGACGAGGCGTACGCGGAGTTCGCCGACGACTCCTTCACCTCGGCGCTGCCTTGGGCACGGGAGGGTGGTGGCGTCAGCGTGCTGCGGACGTTCTCCAAGGCGTACGGCCTCGCCTCGTTGCGCGTGGGTGCGCTGATCGGCTGCCCTGACGTCGTCTCTCGTATCGAGACCGTGCAGGACGCCATGCCGTACCACGTGAACCGGCTCGCGCAGGCGGCGGCCTGTGCGGCTCTGGAGGACCAGGCATTCCTGGAACAGACGAGGATTCGCACCGCCACGGCGCGCATGGCGCTGTGCAGTTGCCTGGACCGGCTCGGCATCACCTACCTGCCCTCGCAGACCAACTTCGTCACCGTGTACCTGTCTGGGAGCGCCCCCGAGGTCACCCGGCAGCTGCTCGCCGACCACGTCCACGTGCGGGACGCCACGGACATGGGCATGCCCGGCTGGATACGGATCTCGGTCGGCACCCCCTCTGATGTCCTCACCCTCGTGCGCCATCTCGAAGCCGCCCTCGCCTCCGACCACTGACGAGTCCGGCCCTGAGGGTGCGCCGGGTGGATCCGGCCCAGCGTTTGTCGACGTAGATGGAGCCAGAGCCCCAGGCCGGGGTGGTCGCGCAGTGCGCACTCGGCTTGGCGGTGCACCGCGTCGACGGCTCCGGCGTGCGTTTCAGCGTCGGTGCAGGCCGGAGTCCAGGTGGACTTCCTTGACCTGCAAGTTGTCGCGAACATGCCGATAGCGGCCCTGGCGAGCCAGGGCCGCTATCGGTAGTGGGTCGCCGTCGGCGGCCTGCGGCATGGCGGCGTCCTGGTCGGCGTCGCCGAGGTACCGGTCAATCGAAGCGGCCAGCTCGGAAGGGGAGCCGACATTGCGTCAGCGAGGGGCCCCGCCCCCCACGGGGTCGCCCTCCGAAACCTCGTCCCTCGTGCCCGTAAAGCCTGGCCGCTCTGCGCCTTCTTCGCCGTGCCTACTTCTTCCGGGCCAAGTTCAGGCCGTCGCCGATCGGAATCAGCACCTGCTCCACCCTGTCGTCATCGCGAACACGGGCGTTGTACGCGCGGATCCCCTGCACGTTGGTGGCGTTCTCCGCGGGGTCGACAACCTGCCCGTGGTGGAGGGTGTTGTCGGCGAGCAGCAGGCCACCGGGACGCATCCGCGGAACCAACTCCTCCCAGTAGTCGACGTAGTCTTCCTTTTCGGCGTCGATGAAAGCGAGGTCGAACTGCGGCTCCGCCGGCAGCACACGCAGCGTGTCCAGCGCCGGTCCGAGTTTGAGTGTGATCGTGTCGTCCAACTCGGCACGCTTCCAGTACCGTTGGGCGACCGAGGTCCACTCCTCGCTGATGTCGCACGCCAACAGTGTGCCGCCGGGCCGTAGACCGCGGGCCAGGCAGATGGCCGAGTAGCCGGTGAAGCTGCCGATCTCCACCGCGTGCTTGGCCCCTGCGATCTGGGCGAGGAGCGTCATGAACGTCCCCTGCTCGGGGCCGATCTGCATGAAATTGTCCTCGGGAAAGAGTTGCTCGGTTTCGGCCGCGAGGTCGCGCAGGATCTCGTCCGGCGCGGTGCTGTGCGCCGCCACGTACTCCTGGAGCTTCGGGATGAGGGCTTCCGTTGTCCGCGTCATGCGCTCAGCCTCATGGATTCTCAGGTCTGTGGAAATACCCGTGTGCCGCGGTGCGGCACGTTCGACGGGCACACCCGAACGTGCGTTTTCTCCTACCCGCCCACGCCCCACCTCCGCTGTGCCGCCACGCGGCACGGAGGGGTGACATAAGAACGTTCCAGACCATCTCCTAGCGACAGTCCGGTACCACGTTCTCCGTCCGAGGAGGGTAAGAGATCTGATGCGGTATGAGATCTGTGCCCCCCTTTCCGTGCTCGGCAAGGACAGCAGCCGGTCCCCTGTTGGTCCAGGCCGGCCAAGCGGATGAGCACGCCGTGTCACACCGTGACGGCCGGGACCGGCCCGCTCTCCTTCGTCCGGACGAGCCGTGCCGCGGTGGAGGAGCTCGTCTCTTCGCCGACACGGTCGAGTTCGTCGGCTCAGGCGCTGTTCTCGCCGCGGCCGAGTCAGTGATAGGAGCCCTCTCATTAGCACCTCGCGAGAAGAGACAGGCATGTCCGCGACACACCGTGCCGATCTGATCCGCCCGTTGCCCGAACTGCTGCGCACGCACGCCGCGCTGCGCGGGACCAAGGTCGCGTACTCCGACGACCGGCGGGCCGTGACCTACACGGAACTGGAACGGCGTACGGCCTGGCTCGGCGGCCACCTGGTCGCACTCGGCCTGCCCCGGGGCGCGCGGGTGGTGCTCCTGCTGGGCAACCGCGTGGAGATGGTGGAGAGCTACCTTGGCGTCAACCGCGCCGGCTGCGTCGGCGTGCCGGTCAACCCGCACTCCTCCGACGCGGAACTCCTGCACGTGCTCACTGACAGCGACGCCCAGGCGGTGATTACCGACACCGCGCACGCCGACCAGGTCCGTGCGCTGCTGCCGGCCGGACCACGGCATCTCGTCGTGGTCGGCGGCCACCCGGACGCGGTGTCGTACGAGGACCTGGTCACCCGCGAACCGGCCGTCCCGGCCCGCGACGACCTCGGTCTGGACGAACCGGCTTACCTGCTCTACACCTCGGGAACAACGGGCCGCCCCAAAGGCGTGCTGGTCGCGCTGCGCGCCGTGTTGTGGAATGCCGCCAGCTGCTACGCCCCGATGATCGGACTGTCCGAGGCGGACACGCTGCTGTGGCCGCTACCCCTGTTCCACACCTTCGGCTACAACCTGTGCGTGATGGCCGTGACCGCGGTCGGCGCCACGGCGCATCTGATCCCTGGCTTCTCCGCCGCCGAGGTGCTCCGCGAACTGAACTCCCGGCCCTACACCTTCCTGGTCGGCGTGCCGACGGTGTACCACAACCTGCTCCAGGCCGCCGCGACGGAAGAACTCACGCTGCCCGCGCTGCGCGTGGCCATCGTCGCGGGTGCGGTCACCTCGGCCGCGTTCGCCGAGTCGTGCGAGGCCGCCCTCGGTATCCCGCTCACCGACAACTACGGCTGCACCGAGATGAGCGGGCCGATGGCCACCATGCGGCCGGGCGGTGAGCGGGTGCCCGGTTCGTGCGGTCTGCCGGTGCCCGGACTGGGCCTGCGCGTGGTGGACCCGGACACCGGTGTGGACGTGCCGACTGGCGAGGTCGGCGAGATCTGGGTCAGCGGCCCGAGCGTCATGCTGGGCTACCACAACCAGCCGGAGGCCACCGCACAGGCGCTCCGCGACGGCTGGTACCGCACTGGCGACCTCGCCCGCCGCAACGACGCCGGCTACCTCTTCATCACCGGCCGGCGCAACGACGTGATCATCCGGGGCGGGGAGAATGTGCACCCCAGCGAGATCGAGGCCGTGCTCGCCCGGGTGCCCGGTGTGCGCGACGCCGCTGTGACGGGACGAGCGGACGAGGAACTCGGCGAGGTCCCGGTGGCGCTGGCGGTGCCCGGCCCCGACGGTGTCGACTGCGCGGAGCTGTTCGCACGGTGCCGCAGGGAACTCGCCTACTTCAAGGTGCCGGTGGAGGTCCGCGCCGTGGCCGCGCTGCCGAGGACGGCCACGGGCAAGGTCGCGCGCGAGCCGCTGGCCGAGCTGCCCGGCCGGCTGCTCGCGGTCACCGGCTACCACGACGGCCTGCACCTGATAGGAGCCGACGGTGAGCCGGCCCCGCTCCCGGCTACCGAACTGCCCGCGGTCAGTCCGCTCGCCGGCCGCGACGTGGCCCTGGCGGGAGACGCCGGGGAACTCGCGGACCGGATCGCCCACCACCTCGTGGCCGGTCACGAGGCCCGGCGTGTGGGGCGGAACGGCACGGAGCACGGCGTCACGGTCACCGTCACCGGCTCCACCGTGACGATCGCCGTCGACGAGTCCGCGCCCACCACCCTCGTGCTGGCGGAAGGACTGACCGACCACCGGATCCGCAACGCCGTGGACGTCGCGTTGAGCCGGCCGGGCAGCACGCTGGTCGCGGCCGTGCGGTCGGTGCCGGCCGCCGGAGCGGACCGGCTGCCGGCCAGAGCGGACCTGTCCGGGCTCACCGGGACCGACCTGCTCAGGACACTCGTCGACCTTGTCGTGGGCGAGGTCACCGAGGTGCTCGGCAACACCGGTGCTATCGAGCCGGACCGGGCCCTGCGTGAGTACGGGCTCACCTCGGTGGGCGCGGTCCGGCTGCGGGACCGGATCGCCGCCGCCACAGGGCTGCGCCTGCCCACGACGCTCGCGTTCGACCATCCCTCGGTACGGGCGATCGCCGGGTATCTGCAAGGCGAGTTCACCGGTGCACCCGAACGCACCGGGTCACCCGAGCCACAGGCCACGACTGCCGCATCGACCGGAACCGACGACGATCCCGTGGTACTCGTGGGTATCGGCTGCCGCTACCCCGGCGGGGTCACTTCCCCCGACGAGCTGTGGCAGCTGGTGGCTGACGAGGTCCACGTCGCCTCCGAGTTTCCCGAGGACCGGGGCTGGGACCTCGACCGGTTGTTCGATCCCGACCCCGAGCGCAGTGGCACCTCTCACACCCGGTGGGGCGGGTTCCTCCGTGAGGTGGCCGACTTCGACCCCGAGTTCTTTGGGATCTCGCCGCGTGAGGCGCTGGCGATGGACCCGCAGCACCGGCTGCTGCTGGAGACCTCCTGGGAAGCGCTGGAGCACGCCGGCATCGACCCGACGTCCCTGCGCGGTGCCCGGGTCGGCGTGTACACAGGACTGATGGACCAGGACTACGTCACCGACATGGACCGGGTACCCCGCGAACTGGAGGGCTACATCAGCACGGCCACGGCCGGCAGCGTCGCTTCCGGGCGGATCGCCTATGTGCTGGGGCTGCACGGTCCCGCGCTCACCCTCGACACCGCATGCTCCTCGTCACTGGTGGCCATCCACCTCGCGGCGCAGTCGATCCGCCGGGGCGAGTGCGACCTCGCGCTGGCCGGTGGTGTGACCGTCATGGCGACACCCCGGTCGTTCGTGGAGTTCAGCAGGCAGGGCGCGCTGGCCGAGGACGGCCGGTGCAAGGCGTTCGCCGCGGCGGCGGACGGCACCGGCTGGGCGGAGGGCGTCGGGATGGTGGTCCTCGAACGACTGTCCAGCGCCCGCCGCGCCGGGCACCCGGTGCTGGCCGTGATCCGGGGTTCCGCGGTGAACCAGGACGGCGCCTCCAACGGCCTGACGGCGCCGAGCGGGGCGGCCCAGCAGGAGGTGATACGGCTCGCCCTGCGGGACGCCGGTCTGACACCGGCCGACGTGGACGTCGTCGAGGCACATGGCACCGGCACCCGGCTCGGCGATCCGATCGAGGCCGGCGCGCTGCTGGCCACCTACGGGCAGGACCGCGACACCCCGCTGTGGCTGGGCTCGCTGAAGTCCA
This sequence comes from Streptomyces capitiformicae, assembly GCF_002214185.1. Classification (NCBI taxonomy): domain Bacteria; kingdom Bacillati; phylum Actinomycetota; class Actinomycetes; order Kitasatosporales; family Streptomycetaceae; genus Streptomyces; species Streptomyces capitiformicae. The sequence goes on from NZ_CP022161.1 coordinate 9,170,861, forward strand.
ACATCGGGCACGCCCAGGCTGCTGCGGGGGTGGGCGGTGTGATCAAGGTCGTACAGGCCATGCGGCACCGCACTCTGCCCAAGACCCTGCATGTGGACGAGCCGTCGCCGCACGTCGACTGGGCGTCGGGAGACGTCCGGCTGCTCACCGAGAGCATGCCGTGGTCCGAGCGGGACCGGCCGGCGCGCGCGGCCGTCTCCTCCTTCGGGGTCAGCGGCACCAACGCGCACCTGATCCTGGAGGCACCACCGCAGACACCCGCGCCGACGCCCGCCGATGAGCCGGCCGTCGTCGCCTGGACGTTGTCCGGCAGGACTCCCGAGCGGCTACGAGACTGGGCGGCCCGACTGTTCCCCGTGGCCGGGGATGTCGCGCCGGTGGACCTCGCGCACTCGCTCGTGGTGTCCCGCGGCCACTTCGCCCACCGCGCCGTCGTGGTCGGCGGCGACCGCGAAGAGCTGCTGGCCGGGGTACGGGCCGTCGCCGAGGGGAAGCCGGCGCGGAACGTGGTCTTCGGAGCGGCCGACGTGGAGGGGAAGACGGCGTTCGTCTTCCCGGGGCAGGGCACACAGTGGGTGGGCATGGCAACCGGCCTGATGAGCGAACCGGTGTTCGCCGCATCCCTCTCCGCCTGTGAACGGGCGCTCGCACCCCACGTGGACTGGTCGCTCACCGAGGTGCTGGCCGGCGGCGCCGACCGTCTGCGGCGGGTGGACGTCGTGCAGCCCGCGCTGTTCGCGGTGATGGTGTCGCTGGCCGCCCTGTGGCGCTCCCGTGGCGTCGAACCGGACGCGGTGCTCGGTCACTCCCAGGGCGAGATCGCCGCCGCGTGCGTCGCGGGCGCGCTGTCGCTGGAGGAGGCCGCCCGCATCGTCGCGGTGCGCAGCCAGGTCATCGCCGAGCTCGGGGTCGGCGCCGGCATGGCGTCGGTGACCGCGTCGCGCGCACAGCTGGACTGGCTGCTGGAGCGCTGGCCCGACCAGCTCTGGATCGCCGCGTTCAACGGCCCGTCCACCACCGTGGTCGCCGGTGACGACCTGGCGATCGACGGGCTGCTCGCCGAGTGCGCCCTGGACGGCGTGCACGCCCGCCGCATCCGTGTCGGCTACGCCTCGCACTGCCCGAGGGTGGAGGTACTGCACGAGGAGCTGACGGCCCGGCTGGGGGAGGTGCGCACCAGCAAGCCGTCGGTGCCCATGTACTCCACGGTGGACCTGGACTGGGTCGGCGACTCCACGCTGACCGGCGCGTACTGGTATCGCAACCTCCGGCAGCCCGTGCGGTTCCACTCGGCCGTCGAGCGACTCGTCGACCAGGGGTTCCGGGTCTTCGTGGAGTCCAGCTCGCACCCGGTGCTGACCTCCGAGATCGAACAGACGCTGGAGGAGAGCGGCACGACCGGAGTGGTCACCGGAACCCTGCGCCGCGACGACGGTGGTCTCGAACGGTTCCTGACCTCCGCCGCACGGCTGTACACGCGGGGGAGGGACGGCGTGCGCCTCGTCACCGGCACCGGGAGGTCGGCACCCCTGCCGACCACACCGTTTCAGCGGCGGCGGTTCTGGCTCACCACGACCACCTCGGCCAGGGCGAGCACCGGCCACCCGTTGCTCGGCACGTTCGTCGAGTCCGCCCGCAGCGGTGAGCTGGTGGCCGCCGGCCGTGTCGCGCCGACCGAGCAGCCGTGGCTGGCCGACCACGCGGTGAACGGCACCTGCATCCTGGCCGGCACCGCCCTGCTCGACCTCGCCCTGCGCGCCGCACACGGCACCTCCGGGGCGGCCCGCGCGAGCGAAACCGAGCGTGGCGGAGGCACCGGCATCGGCGAACTGGTCATCGAGGCGCCCTTGGCCCTGTCCCAACAGGGCACGGCGGAGCTTCAGGTCGTGGCGGACCCGGCCCGGCGCACGATCGAGGTGTTCAGCAGGCCCGAACGGCCCGGCAGCCCGTGGCGACGCCACGCCCAGGGAACCCTCCAGGACGCCGCATCCGCCGGGGCACCGCTCCCGGCCGGAGTGCTCGCCGACGTACCGCCTCCGGCCGGGGCGTTCACCGCCCCCCTGCCTCTGCCCGACGCCGAGGAGATCCCCTTCGACTACACCTCGCTCGCCGAACGCGGCTACGAGTTCGGTCCCGCGTTCAGGGCCGTACGCCGGCTGTGGCGGCGCGGCGGAGAACTGTTCGCCGAACTACGGTTGCCCGACGAGGCACCCGGCGGCTTCGCCGGCCCCGGACTCCACCCCGTCCTCGCCGACGCTGCCCTGCACGCCCTCGCCCTCACCGAAGAGCGCCCCGACGGCCACGTCGGACTGCCCTTCGTCTGGCACGACGTGTGGGTCGGCGACCGCCAAGCCCCCCACGCCTACGCCCACCTGGCACCGGCCGGTCGGGACGAGGTCACCGTCACCATCGCCACCACCGACGGCGAACCGTTCTTCCGGGGAACCCTCGGCATCCGTACGGTGGCCCTGCGCGAGCTGACGGGCGCGGTGCCGACGGATTCGGTGTACCGGACACGATGGACCGAACTTTCCGACCCGGTGGCGGCACCCGCGCCGAAATGGGCCCTGCTGGGGACCGACCACCTCGGTGTGCCCCTCGACCCGGTCGAACTCGCCGACGCCGACGCGGTCCTGTGCACCCCGCCACTCGACGACGTACGGGCGGCGACACTCGACACGCTGTCACACCTGCGGCACTGGCTGGAGGCCGACCGCCCGGCCGACGTCCCGCTCGTCGTACTGACCCGCGGTGACGACCTGGCCCACGCGGCGGCGCGCGGCCTGGTCAGGTCGGCGCAGTCCGAGCACCCCGGACGGTTCCTGCTGGTCGAGACGGACGAGGACCTCCGCTCCTCGGCACGACTGGCCGACGTGGTCGCCGCTGGACGGCCCCATGTACGCCTCAGCGGCGGACGGCTCCAGGCACCGGAACTGGCCCGGGTCACCCCGGGGCGGAACGCCCGGCCGGACCTCACCGGCGGCACCGTACTGATCACCGGCGGCACCGGCACCCTCGGCTCGCTGCTCGCACGGCACCTGGTGACCGAGTACGGCGTCCGCAGCCTCCTGCTCACCAGCCGCGGGGGAGCACGGGACGCCGGCCCTCTGCTCACCGAACTGACCGGGTTGGGCGCCGAGGTCACTGTCGCCGCCTGCGATGTCGCCGACCGGGACAGCCTCGCCGCCGCCCTCGACCAGGTGCCCGCCCGGCACCCGCTGGTCGGGGTCGTGCACGCGGCCGGGGTGCTCGCGGACGGCGTGGTGACCGGGCTGACCGCCGAGCAGCTGGAGCGGGTGCTGCGCCCCAAGGTCGACGGCGCGCTGAATCTGCACGAGCTGACCAAGGGCACCGACCTGGCCGCCTTCGTGCTGTTCTCCTCGGTGGCCGGGGTGCTCGGCAGTGCGGGGCAGGGCAACTACGCCGCCGCGAACGCGTTCTTGGACGCCTTCGCCGAGCACCGCAGGGCCGATGGGCTGCCCGCGCAGTCCCAGGCGTGGAGCATGTGGGAGGAGATCTCCGGTATGACCGAGGTGCTGCGGGAGACCGTCCGGGACGGCGGCTCTCCCGACGACACCCTGCCCATGCCCACCGATTTCGCGCTGGCCCTGTTCGACGAGGCGCTGCGGCAGGACGACGCGGTCCTCACGCTCGCCAGGTTCGACGTCGCCAAGCTGCGCACCCGCGGGGCGCCCCCGCTGCTGCGCGGCCTCGTACCCGCCGGACCGGCCCCCTCCGCACCAGCCGTACACCTGCGCGACCTGCCCCCCGCAGAGCGGGCCGAACGGCTGCTGGCCGCAGTGCGCGCGGCCGCCGCCGAACTCCTCGGCCACCAGGACGCCGAGGCTGTGTCCCCGGACCGGAGCCTGCACGACATCGGTCTGGACTCGCTGACCGCGGTCGAACTGCGCAACCGGCTGAGCGCCCTGACCGGTCTGCGGCTGCCCGCCAGGCTGGTGTTCGACCACCCCGCGCCGCAGGCCCTGGCCGATCACCTCCACCAGGTGCTGACCACCCCGGCGGAGCCGGGCGCCTGAAGGCAGGGGCGACGGGTGCGGTCCCCAGACGCGGGGCCGCACCCGCCACCCCACCGACCTGTCGGCGATGCCTCGGCAAAACCCCAGAAACTCTCCATGGAGGTTGTGATGTCTCAAGACACGATGGACCTGAGCGGCCTGCGGGTCCTGGTGACCGGGGCGGCCGGCGGGCTCGGCCGGGCCCTCGCCGAGGCCGTGCACGCGGCCGGCGCGCACCTTGTGCTTACCACGCGGACCGCCGACTCACTGCCCGGCGCCGCCGCCGGGCTCGACGGGCCCCCCGAGGTCGTCACGGCCGTTGCCGATGTCACCAACGACGCCGAACTGGCCGCGGCCGTCAAACTGGCCACCGAACGGCTCGGCGGGATCGACGTCCTGGTCAACAACGCCGGTGTGTCCGGACCGGTCGGGCCGGCCTGGGAGAACTCCCCGGCCGAGTGGCGGAACACCCTGGAGGTCAACCTGGAGGGCCCACTGGCCGCCTGCCGGGCGGTGCTGCCCGGCATGATCGAGCGCGGCCACGGGCGGGTCGTCACGATCTCCAGCCACGCGGGGCACACCCGCTGGCCGCACGTCAGCGCCTACTCCGTCTCGAAGGCGGCGGTGAACAAGCTCACCGAGAACCTCGCCATCGAACTGCTGCCGCACGGGATCACCGCGTTCAGCTACCACCCCGGGATCGTGAACGTCGGCCTCGGAGCACCCGCACCCGAGACCCGGGACAGCGACAACCCCTGGCAACGCCGCCTCTCGTCCTGGCTCGACGCACAGCGCGAGGCCGGCCGCTACGTCCCGCTCGACGAGGCCGTCGTCAACCTGCTGCGCCTGATCCGAGGCGACGCCGACCCACTCACCGGCCGCTACCTGACCTACGAGGACGACATCCCGGCCCTCGCCGCAGCCACAGGTCACGCCTGACGCCGTGCCGGGCGGCTGCCCCTCGCCCCAGCCGCCCCCCGCATCCCGCCCCCCGCATCCCGCCGACCACTGCCGTCCTACGGCGGGAGACCGCGTCGGCGGGCAGCGGGCCTGGGGTACGCCGACGACCCGAATCCCCGCAGGCAGCGAACGCGCGCGCCGACCCTGGATCTGGGGCAGATCCGCACCCTCCAACAGGCGATCACGCCGCCGATATGTGCACATCCTTTTCTGCCATCGGGCCGCCGTAAGCTGATGGCGCCGCTGGTTGTGGGCCGGGCGCTCTCCAGTCGGAGGTGTGCAGGCGCTCGCGGATCACCTCGCGGTCGGTGGCGTGGAAGTGATCAACACGGCGCGGCTGCGTACCTACAGGCCGATCCCGGGCACAGCCTTCGGCAAGATCGAACTTGACTACGACAATCCGCTCGTTCCGAGCGGCTCTCCGGGGACCAGCTGGGGACCACGCGGTGTGCGCGGTGGCGAACGTGCTGGGTGTTGACACACGGCTCGCATAATCCCGCCCGTGCACCTCGGCCACCGGTCGGCGCCCGACGCTCAGTCCCGATAGCCCCGCAGCTTCCGGTACAGCGTGGCGCGGGCGATGCCCAGGGCCGCGGCTGTGCGGGCCTTGTTGCCGCCGTGGCGGTGGAGGGCGTCCAGGATCGCCGCGCGCTCGGCGTGCTCCATCGGGCTGAGCCGCCGGGGAGCGGGACCTTCGCGTACGAGGTCCGGCAGTTCGGCGCGCCGGACGGGGCCCGTCGTGCGACGGTGCTCGGCCAACGCCCTTACCACGTGGAGGAGTTCGGTGACGTTGCCGGGCCACGGGTGGCGTTCCAGGGCGCGCAGCGCGTCCAGTGTCCAGGTCAGCGGGGGCTGTCCCGGGGCGGGGCTGGGGGCCAGGGCGGTGAGCAACTCCCTGATGTCCTCGGTCCGTTCACGCAGCGCGGGCAGGGTGACCGAGCGTGCGGCCAGGGTGTCCAGGAGGCGCTGGAGGCATGGGCCCGGAGGCGCTCCGGGGGTGTAGGTGACCAGCAGGGGTGCGCCGGGATGTGGGTCGATGAGCGAGTTGAGGGCGGCCACGTCGGGCTGCGCGAGGCGCTCGGCGTGCCGGACGAGGAGGGGCCGACCGCCCGTCAACGCGTCGAGCGCCGGGCGGACTTCACCCTCCATCGCCGCGTCCACGATCAACGGGTTCGCGGCCAGTTCCCGCGCGAGCGCGGTCTTCCCGCTGCCACGTTCGCCGACGAGCAGCAACGGCTCGGACGTGCGGGCCAACTCCCTCGCACGCCCGACCGCATGCCGCCAGGGGACGGAACGCCCGGCCAGTGCGACTACCTCCGGTCCGGGCGACGTTGCGACATCCCGTTCGTCAGGCGCCTCGGCGCCAGGCTCGGCCGACGTGCCAGACGTGCCAGACGTGCCAGATGTGCCAGACGTGATGCCAGACGTGATGCCAGACGTGCCAGATGTGAAAGACGTGACGGCGCTCCGCGCCACCGGCTCCAGCACGGCGACCACACCCACGACGGAACCCAGATGCGGTACAGCGGTGACGGTCGCGAAGCACCCCGCGCCGTCCGGTAGCCGCACGCGATACGAGTCCGCCGACGCGCCGCTCCGGGGAGGCGGCACCTTGTCACCGGCGCCCTCCAGCAACGCGAGCGCGCCCCGCTCCAGCACCTCCAACGCCTCCCCCGACAGCAGCCGCCCCGCGGCCTCGCTCACGAGCCGATTGCGTCCGTCGAGGGCGACGACCGCGCGCCCCCGGGTCCCGGGGGTCTGGCCCTCGAGGGCGCCCTGGTCCCGTACGGCCCGTGAGTACGCGTCGAGCAGCGCGCGTTCCGCCGTTCGTGACCGTGCGGCGAGCTCCGCCTCGACGGCGAAAGCCGCGGCCTCGGCGAGAGAGGCCCCCGGATGAGGCCGGCACTCGACGCAGAGCCCGGAGGCGACCGTCACCGTCCCCAGCGTCCGTCCGGTCTCCGGTGCCAGTACCGGCACACTGACCGCCGAGACGTCCTGCCAGAGATCGAGGAAGTGCTCCGGCCCGTGCACCTCGGCCCGGCGGCGGGTGCGCAGGGCAAGGGCCGCGCTGTTGGGCCCGACCACCTGCTCGGAGAGGTCCAGCCGGCAAGTGGCGTCGTCGGGCGCGCTCCCGGCCGCCCACAGCACCCGTAGCCGCTCGTCGGTGAGTACGAGCGCCGTCCCCTCGGCGCCGAGGGTCGGAGCGAGCCGTTCGAGCACGGGCAGGGCCGCCGCCAACAGGGCGGAGTCCGCAGGGCGCGGGGATTGCCGTACGACATGCGGCGCGGTGTGCCGCACGCCGAAGAACCGGGCACGCTTCCACGCGGCGACGACCTCTTCCGGTACGTCGTCCGGGAGTCGATGCCCCCTCAGAAACAGCTCACGGGCCCTGCGCAGCGAGATGAGGGAGGGGGTGGGGCGGACGGGGTGATGTTCTGCGGTTGTCACGGCGCCCCTCACCGTACCGGTTCAAGCTGAATGAACAACAACGCCCCCGGGAACCGTAGTCCTGTACGCGGCGGCACCGTACCCCACAGTGTCTCGAATTGAGACACCCACGCTCCCTCGCCACCCCTCATGATCTTGGACGGTCGGTGCCTGTTCTCATTCCCTGGAGCGTCCCCCGTGCACACCGTCGAGCCCGATGTCGTGACCGACGTACTCATCGTGGGCAGTGGCCCCGCGGGCGCCTCCGCCGCGCTCGCGCTCAGCACCTACGGCGTACCGAACATCGTCGTCACCCGCTACGCGAGCCTCGCCGACACACCCCGGGCGCACGTCACCAACCAGCGCACCATGGAGGTGCTGCGCGACCTCGGAGTCGAGGACGAGGTCGTCGCGAAGGCCACGCCGCAGCATCTGATGGGCGACACGACCTTCTGCACCAGCCTCGCCGGTGAGGAACTCGGCCGGGTCCGCTCCTGGGGCAACGACCCGCTCGTCCAGGCCGCGCACGAACTCGCCAGCCCCACCCGCATGTGCGACATGCCCCAGCACCTCATGGAGCCGGTGCTCGTCGACGCGGCGGTCGCGCGCGGCACGAACCTGCGCTTCAGTACCGTCTACAAGTCCTTCGTCCAGGACGCCGACGGGGTGACGGTCACCGTCGAGGACCGGCTGCGCGGCGACGAGTACACCATCCGCGCCAAGTACCTCATCGGCGCCGACGGCGGCCGCTCCCAGGTCGCCGAGGACGCCGGACTGCCGATGGGCGGCCAGATGGGCGTGGCCGGCAGCATCAACATCGTCTTCGACGCCGACCTGAGCAAGTACACCGCGCACCGGCCGTCCACCCTCTACTGGGTGCTCGCCCCCGGCGCCACCGTCGGCGGCATCGGTGCCGGCCTCGTGCGCTGTGTGCGGCCCTGGAACGAGTGGCTGATCGTCTGGGGGTACGACGTCACCGCGGGCGCCCCCGACCTGACCACCGAGTACGCCGAGTCGGTCGTCCGCAAGCTGATCGGCGACGACGAGATCCCGGTGACCATCAAGTCGTCCTCGGCCTGGACCGTCAACGAGATGTACGCGGAGACGTACTCCCATGGCCGTGTCTTCTGCGCCGGGGACGCCACGCACCGCCACCCGCCGTCCAACGGCCTCGGCTCCAACACCTCCATCCAGGACTCCTACAACCTGGCCTGGAAGCTCAAGCTCGTCCTCGACGGCACGGCCTCCCCGAAGCTGCTGGACACCTACACCGCCGAGCGCGCCCCGATCGGCCGGCAGATCGTCACCCGGGCCAACAAGTCCATCGGCGAGACCGCCCCCATCTTCGAGGCGTTGGACGGGCTCTCCCCGCAGACCCCCGAGCAGCTGTGGGCCAACATCGCCGCCCGCAAGGAGGACACCGAGGCGGCCCAGAAGCAGCGGGCGAGGCTGCGTGAGGCGATCGCGTTCAAGGTGTACGAGTTCAACGCGCACGGCGTCGACCTCAACCAGCGCTACACCTCCGCCGCCATCGTCCCGGACGGCACGGCCGACCCCGGCTTCGACCGCGACCCCGAGCTGTACCACCAGCCCAGCTCCCGCCCCGGCGCCAAGCTCCCGCACGCCTGGATCACCTCCGGCACGCGCACCCTGTCCACGCTGGACACCGTCGGAAAGGGCCGCTTCACCCTGATCACCGGAATCGGTGGGACGGACTGGGTGCGGGCGGCCGAGGCCCAGGACCTGGAGATCACCACCGTCGTCATCGGACCCGGCCGGCATTACGAGGACCCGTACGGGGACTGGGCGCGGATCAGTGACATCGCCGACGGAGGAGCCCTGCTCGTCCGCCCGGACGGGTATGTCGCCTTCCGGCACGCGACGGCGGCGCCAGCCGGTACGGACGCCGCGGGGTTGCTGACCGAGGCGGTGCGACGGATCCTCGGGCATGACGGACAGGAAGAGCCGCGGAACCAGCCGTAGGTAGGAGCGTGGCATGACCACCGAAATCACCACCGACCTCACCGAGGCGGTCGTCGACAGCTTCGAGGGCACGCCCGACCCCCGGCTGCGGGAGCTGCTCGGCTCCCTCACCCGGCACCTCCACGCGTTTGTCCGCGAGACCGAGCCGACCATGGCGGAGTGGGAGCGGGCCATCGACTTCCTGACGGCGACCGGGCAGACCTGCACGGACACCCGGCAGGAGTTCGTCCTGCTGTCGGACGTGCTCGGGGTGTCGATGCTCGTGGAGACGATCAACGGCGACCGGGGCGGGGACGCGACGGAGTCGACGGTGCTCGGCCCGTTCCACATGACCGAGTCCCCGGCCCGCGCGCTCGGCGCGGACATCGACCTGGTCGGCAGCGGCGAGCCGTGCGTGGTCAGCGGGCGTGTACTGTCCCGGGACGGCACCCCGCTGCCCGGCGCGGTCCTCGATGTCTGGCAGGCGAACGCGGAGGGCTACTACGACGTCCAGCAGCCGGAGGTCCAGCCGGCGGGCAACGGGCGCGGGCTGTTCACGGCGGACGACGAGGGCCGATTCTGGTTCCGCACCTGCGTACCGAGCCCGTACCCGATTCCCACGGACGGCCCTGTCGGGGACCTCCTCCGGGCGACGGCCCGGGAGTCCTACCGTCCCGCCCACATCCACTTCATAGTCTCGGCCGAGGGGCATGCGCCGGTCACCACGCACATCTTCGTGGCGGGCAGTGACCACCTCGACTCGGACGCGGTGTTCGCCGTCAAGAAGAGCCTCGTCCAGGACTTCACCGAGACCGACGACCCCGTGCTGGCACGGGAGTTCGGCATCCCGAACCCGTTCCGGCACGCGCGCTTCGACCTCGTACTGAACACACTCGACCCGAACACACTCGACCCGAACACGCTCGACTCGGAGCGGCCGTGATGGAGTTCATCCACGAGACCCAGCCCATGCGGGTCGTCCTGCGATCCGGCGCCTCGGTCACCGCGGTGGCGGGCGAGGCCGAACTGCTCGGCCTGCGACGGCTGTTGGTGGTGTGCGGCCCGCGAGGTACGGAACCGGCCCGAGCCGTCGCCGACTCCCTCGGCGACACCTGCGTCGGACTGCACGCCGAGGCCCGTATGCATGTGCCCGTCGAGGTCGCCGATCGCGCGGTGGAGGCAGCACGGGCCGCCGGCGCCGACGGGTGCGTCGCGGTCGGCGGGGGATCGGCGATCGGCCTCGGCAAGGCCATCGCCCTGCGCACCGGGCTGCCGCTCATCGCCGTACCGACGACGTACTCCGGCTCGGAGATGACCCCTGTCTGGGGCCTGACCGAGCACGGCGTCAAGCGCACCGGCCGTGACCCGTCGGTTCTGCCCCGCAGCGTCGTCTACGACCCCGACCTCACCCTCTCGCTCCCCGTCGCCCTGTCCGTGACCAGCGGCATCAACGGGGTCGCGCACGCGGCGGAGGCCTTGTACGCGCCGGACGGCACGCCGCTGGTGTCGCTGATGGCGGAGGAGGGCGTACGGGCGATGGCGGGCGTCCTGCCCACGCTCGCGGACGATCCCGAGGACCTGGACGCCCGCGGCCGTGCCCTGTACGGGGCCTGGCTGTGCGGTGCCGCGCTCGGCGCGACGACCATGGGTCTGCACCACAAGCTGTGCCACGTGCTCGGCGGCACCTTCGGCCTGCCGCACGCCGAGACCCACACGGTGGTCCTCCCGTACGCCCTGGCCTTCAACGCGCCCGCCGCGCCCGAGGCCATCGAGGCGCTCGGCCGGGCCCTGGACACCGACGACGCCCCGTACGCCCTGTGGGAGCTGTCCGGCCGCCTCGGCGCGCCCCGCTCCCTCGCCGAACTCGGCCTGAAGGAGGGCGACTTGGCCCTGGCCGCGGCGCAGACCACCGGGCAGGCGTACGCCAACCCGCGCGACGTCACGGTGGAGGGCGTACTGGGCGTACTGAAGTCCGCGTACGAGGGCGACCGGCCCTCACGAACGCCCTGACTCCGAGAACCGGCTTCCGAAAACCGACTTCCCGAAACCGACTTCCCGAAACCGACTTCCCGAAACCGACGTCGATCACCGATACCGAACGACGAGAACCGAAAGGTGAACAGCATGCCCCTCGGACTGCTCCGGCGGCGATTCACGAGGGCCTCCGGAGGCGGCGCGGGACCCGTGTTCCCGGTCCCGGCCGGCGCGGGTGTCGTCGTCCGCGAGGTCCTGGACCCCGTGAACGAGCCCATGGGCGGGGCCGAGGTGACGGTGACGGAGATCCGTACCCACCGGGTCACCGCACGCGGTACGACCGACCCGTACGGCTTCTTCATGGCCGTCATGCCGCCCGGCGACTACAGCCTGCTGATCGTGGCCGAGGGGCTGGAACCCCACCGCGAGACCATAGCCGTCGTCGCGGACGCCGGCCTGGCCCCCGAGCGCGTGTGGCTCCAGTCGGCCCGGCAGCTCGAACTCCCGACTCCCGGAACCTGGCTCTTCGACCCGCCGCACACGGCGATCCGCTTCATCGCCAAGCATGTCGGCATGGCCCATGTGCACGGCCGTTTCGAACGCTTCGAGGGCGGCCTGCGCGTCGAGCACGACATGTCCCAGTCCCGCGTCCATGTCCGCATCGACGCGTCCAGCATCACCACGGGCAACAACACCCGCGACACGCACCTGCGTTCCGCCGACTTCCTGGACGTCGAACGCTTCCCGTACATCGACTTCACCAGCCACCGCTTCGCCTACCGCGGCGGCAGCAAGTGGACCCTGCTGGGCAGCCTGACCATGCACGGCGTGAGCCGGTCGGTGGCCCTGGACACGACCTACCTGGGCACGGTCAACGGCGGCTACGGCGAGGAGTTGCGCTGCGCGGCCCTCGCCAAGTCGGAACTGCACCGCGAGGACTACACACTCAACTGGCGCTCGATGCTGGCGCGCGGCATCGCCGTCGTCGGCCCCACCATCCAGCTGGAACTGGACGTCCAGGCGATGTACCGCACCCACGACACCCCGACTCCGCCGGACTAGAAGCACAGGGGCCGGTCGATATCCGTTCAGGTCCTGTTCATTTCGGGGCGGTCGCCCACATGATCCGGCCAGACCGGCGAAGAAGGAGGGGAGAGCGCCCGGCGTTCCCGTCATGTGTAGGGGCCCACATGAGGCCAACTGTCTTGTGGACATGCGAAGAGCACTGACAGAGCATGGACAGGGAATGTATCTGGGCGGGACAGCTTCTTCTCCGCACTCAGCGGCTCTCAGGGAGGCAGCAAGGCATGGACGCGCCTCAGAACAGCCACAACAGCATGCGGCTGGTCGATATCTCCGAGATATCGCCAGCTCTGCTGGACGCGGTGGCAGGGAAGGACACGGTGCTGGGTCATGCCGTGCGACGCCACCTCCAGGAGCAAGACGGCTCGTCCAGGACGACGGGCATCGTCTTCAACAGCGCGCTGTGATCACGGTGGAAGCCGGGGCCGGGGGCTTACCTCAAGTCCCTTTCCGGCAATTCCTTCTGAAAATACATAGTTTATGCAATTTGTCCTGTGACTACTGCTATGTGTACTTCGCCGCCGACCAGAGCTGGCGCAGACGCCCCGGAGTGATGGCTCTCGACACCGTGCGGCAGGCCGTGGACCGCATCGCCGAACACGCCCGTGAGCACCGGCTCCCCATGGTGCGGATCATCCTCCACGGGGGTGAACCCCTGCTGGTCGGCAAGGCGCACCTCGGCGAACTGCTCACCGTCCTCGCCGAGCGCCTCGCCCCGGAAGTGGAGGTGCGCTGCTCGCTCCAGTCGAACGGCACCCTCCTCGACCACGACTTCCTCGAACTGCTGCTCCGCCATCGGGTCGGCGTGGCGGTCAGCCTGGACGGTTCCCCCGTGGCCCACGACCGGCACCGGAGATTCGCCAACGGCCGCCCCAGCCACGCACGTGTGGCCGGGGCGCTGCGGCTGCTGAACAACCCTCGCCACAGGGAACTGTTTGTCGGGCTGCTGTGCACCGTGGACCTTGCCAACGACCCCGTCGAGACCTACGAGGCACTGCTGGAGTTCAGCGCACCCCGCGTCGACTTCCTTCTGCCGCACGGCACTTGGGAGTATCCGCCACCGGGCCTCGGACACCGCGAGGTTCCTCCGGCGCGGCCCCCGGCCGACGGGCCACCGGACGAGCCGACACCGTACGCCCAGTGGCTGGCCGCCGCGTTCGACCGGTGGTTCGACGCGCCGCGCAAGGAGACCCGGGTGCGGATGTTCGAGGAGATCATCTCAGGAGTGCTCGGGGGCGCCGTGCACACCGAGGCGTTCGGGCTCGCTCCGGTGGATCTCGTCGTCGTCGATGCCGACGGGACCATGCAGCACTCCGACTCACTGAAGGTCGTGGCGGAGGGGGCACCCGAAACGGGTTTGGACATATTCCGGCACTCCTTCTCGGACGCGCTGACCACCGAGACCGTACGGCGCCGACAGGCCGGGCTCCTCGGCCTCGGCAAGGTCTGCCGCGCATGCGCCCTCGTACAGGTCTGTGGCGGTGGCCTCTACACGCACCGCCATCACCACACCGAGGGCTTCGCCAATCCCTCGGTCTACTGCCGTGATCTCGCCGACTTCATCACCCACGTCCGCTCCCGGCTCAGCACGGCGCTGGCGCACCCCGACGGAACGCCGGAGGCACTCGGGCCGCACCATCCGTCAGCTCCGTCCTGAGCCGGGGTGCGACTCGGGGGCGGGGGCATGGCCAATGCGGCACCCCATGAACAAGCACACGGTGAACAGGAGTTGGGCGTGGAGATCGGGGGAAGCATGGATTCGGGCCCTGCCTGAAGGGGGCCCGTCCGGCCGGACAGGGGTATCGTTCTCTGTCTCGGCACGACTCAACCAAGGCTATGGCTGAGGGGTACCGGTTGGGGGGTGAGGAGGTGTGGGAGGCAGCCGAAGCGTGTGCACTTCCGCCGGAATCGGCCACCTTCCGAGGCGCGAGAACCCATTCACCCCGCGATAGGGACCCCGTGAACGCGGCACGTCGGGGGCTCGTTGGAACCATACTTCTTCCTGAGCTATGCGCGCAGGCGCGGACCGCGGGTCCTCGTCAAGCGGTTTTACGACGATCTGTGCGCGGAACTGCGGCGATTACGCAAGGGCAATCCCATGCCCTCCGACCGACCGTTTCTCGACGTCCAGTCCATTCAGGTGGGCCAGGACTGGAACGCGGCCCTCGGCGATGCTCTCGGCAACTGCCGCACCATGGTGGCCCTGTATACGAACGACTACTTCAGAAGCGACTTCTGCGGCCGCGAATGGAAGGCCTTCGAGGACCGGCAGCGCAGTCACAGAGAAGTGGCGGGAGTGGATGCGAAGGCTCTCATCCCCGTCCTGTGGGAGCCCGTACAGAGCATTCCGCCCGGCGCGGCCCACATCCAGTACGACAACCTCGCGTTCGGCGAGAACTACGCGCAATCAGGGCTGCGGCGCATCCTGGCGGCCGACCCGGGCGGCGGGGAGTACCGTCGTATCGTCAACCTCCTCGCGCGGCAGATCCTCGTCTCCGCCGAACACTTCCGCATACCGGCCGTAAGCGGTCTGGACCTCACCGCACCGGAATCCGCCGGTCCGTTCCCGTCCGCCGCCGACCGGGCGGAGCCTGGCAGCCACGCCCTGCTGCTCGTCGCCGCCCGCACCTCCGCGAGCGCCCACAAGTGGCCAAAGGACCCGGGGTGCCACGGGGAGAGCCCCACCGACTGGAATCCCTACCACGCCGAATCCGCAGAGCCAGTGGCCAGGAGAGCGAGCCAGCTCCTGGAGGAGCGCGGCTTCACCGTACGGACCGAGGTCGTCTCGGATGTGCTTGGCGCCACCCTGGACGAGGCCCGTGGGCAGGGACAGGTCGCGGTCCTCCTGGTGGAGGCGCAGGCCGCCGCGGACGAACCGTTCGGAAGAGCCCTCCGCGCCTACGACCGGAGCAACCATCCGGGCAGCGCGGCCGTGGTTCCGTGCGGTCAGGACGAGGCGGGTGACGGACCCCAGAGCAAGGCCTATTGGGAGGCGGTCCGGGGCGTCTTCCCGTTCAACTGGTCGAAAGGAGCCGGGGATCCCCTGCCCCTGCTCCAATCAGGGATCGGCTCGGACCAGTTCGACGGGGCACTCCACGCCGTTGTGGTAAAGGTGCAGAACCATCTCTTCTCCTTCCAGGAGACGCTCAAGCTCAGCTCCCTGGAGAGCGACCAGATCACGTCCACATCGCTCCCCGTCCTGAGCACAGTGGCCGTCCCACCCGACCAGACGAAGCCCGCTCCGCCGACACCTGCCCGCCCCGCCTCCGATCCGATTCTCTTAGAGCAGGAGCAGGACAGATGACCGATGACGACCGTGGCCGGGGCACCATCATCACCTTCTACTCCTTCAAGGGCGGCACGGGCCGCACCATGGCGCTCGTCAACACCGCCTGGATCCTCGCGAGCAACGGTCTGCGCGTCCTCGTCGTCGACTGGGACCTCGAAGCGCCCGGACTGCACACCTACCTCCAGCCCCTGCTGGCCGACCCCGAGCTCACCGAGAGCGCCGGCGTCATAGAGATGGTCAGTTCCTTCGCACGGCATGCCGTCGCGCAGCGGGTGGGCTCGGGGGTGTCCGACGCGGGCGCCAGCGCACCGCCCCCGCCGAAGGGCGACCTGCCCGACGCCCCCGGCCACCGGGAGCAGGCCCGCGTCGACCGCTACGTCGTCGGTACCGAACTGCGCCTGCCAGCGGGCGGAAAACTCGACCTCCTGCCCGCGGGCGTGCAGGACGCCGACACCTACGCGGTCAAGGTCAGCACCTTCGACTGGGGCGCGTTCTACCGCATGGGCGGCCCCGACTTCCTCACTGCCCTGCGCGACGACATGGCCGCGCGGTACGACTACGTCCTCATCGACAGCCGGACCGGCCTCAGCGACACCGCGAGCATCTGCACGATCGTCATGCCGGACATCGTCGTGGACTGCTTCACCCTCAGCCGACAGGGCATCAACGGCGCCGCCCACGTGGCACGTGCCATCCGCCTCAACTCCCACGCCCGACGCGACATCCGTATCGTCCCCGTCCCCATGCGCGTCGAGGACGCCGGGCGCGACCGCCTGGAGGCCGGCCGCTACCAGGCGCGGAGCCTGTTCGCGCCCTTCCTGGACTGGGTGCCGCCCGAGGAGCAGGACCAGTACTGGAGCAGCGTCGAGATACCGTACAAACCCAGCTACGCGTACGAGGAGATCCCCGCGACCGTCGGAGAGCGACGGCAGGACGGCACCCTCCTCGCCGCGTTCGAACGGCTGACCGCCCGGCTCACCGACAACCGGGTGACCCGCCTGAGCAACCTGCCCGAGCCCTACCGCCGTACCCTGCGCGCGGAGTACGAGCGCACCTCGCCGACCCTGCGCAAGGACTTCTACGTCAGTTACACGGCGACTGACCGGCTCTGGGCGGACTGGACCGTCAGCGTGCTGCGAGCCGCCGGCTACGAGGCGACGCTCGCTCCGATCGAGACGGACGGACTCGCCGACACGCCCCCCGCACCGACCGGCCTCGATCGCACGCTCGCCGGCGAGGGGCGCATGGTGGTGCTGCTCTCGCCGGAGTACACCGCCCATCCGCGGGCACGGGAGATCTGGCAGCAGATCAGCCGCCGTGACCCGGTCGGCCGAATCGGCATGGCCGTTCCCCTCCGTGTCGGCGACTCCCCGCCACCGCCGGAGTTCGCGCCCCCCTCGACGGTCAGTCTCGCCGGGGTCTCCGCCGAGGAGGCCGTGGCCCGACTGCTGACCAGCGTCGACCGCAGCGGCTCGACGGACCCGGCCTCCCGCCCGGCCACCGGGGGACTGACCGCCGCGGCCCGGTTGCCCGGCACTCCACCGCAGGTCATCGGCGGGCGGCCGCAACGCAACGTCGCCTTCACCGGCCGCCGGACGCTCATCGAACGGCTGCGCGACAGCCTGCTCGCCGGTACCACTGCCGTTCTGCCCCAGGCCCTCTACGGCCTCGGAGGTGTGGGGAAGACACAGGTCGCGCTCGAGTACGCGTACCGCTTCGAATCGGACTACGATCTCGTCTGGTGGATCAACGCCGCAGAGCCGACGCAGATCCGCCAGGACCTGAACACGCTGGCCGGGCATCTCGGTGTGCCCCTCGGTGGCAAGGACTTGACGGCCGTATGCAACGAGGTTCTGGACAAGCTACGGCGCGGCACCCCCCACGCGCGTTGGTTGCTCGTGTACGACAACGCCGAGAAGCCGGCCGACCTGGACGGTCTGGTTCCGGTCAGCGGGCCCGGTCACCACATCCTCATCACCTCGCGGAACCCGGCCTGGGCCGAACGCGCCGCACGCATCGAGGTCGATCTCTTCACCCGTGACGAGAGCGTCGCCCTGCTGCGCCGCTACAACCAGGCCCTCGAACCCGCCGAGGCGGCTCGGGTGGCCGAGGAACTCGGGGACTTCCCGCTGGCCGTGAGCCTCGCCGCCGCGTCACTCCAGGAGTCGGCGATGCCCGTGGACACCTATGTGGAGATGCTCCGTACTCAGATGACCGACATCCTGCGCAGCCAGTCTGCTCCCGATTACCCGACGTCGGCGGCGGCCAGCTGGTCACTCGACCGGCTGAAGACCCGCACGCCCGCCGCGGCCGCCCTGCTCCAACTGTGCGCGTTCTTCGGGCCCGACCCGATCCCACGGGACATGCTCAGCAGCCGGCCCGCCCTCGAACTCCTCGAACGCCACGACCCGAGCCTGTCCGACCCCCTGCTGATGAGCAGGCTGTACGGAGAGATCGTCCGCAACGGACTCGCCCAGGTGGACCAGCGGACCGACACCCTGACGCTGCACCGCCTCATCCAACGCGTGCTCCGCGATCAGCTCACCGTCGACGAGCAGACCGCCATGCGGGACCGCGCCCACGCCGTACTCGGCCAGGCCAACCCCAAGGACCCCGACGAGTCCGAGAACTGGCGACGCTACGCCGCCCTGCTGCCGCACCTGTGGCCCACCCGGGCCGAGGAGAGCGACAGCCTCCCGGTACGGCAGTGGATCTGCGACACCGTCCGCTATCTGTGGCGCAGCGGCGACGCCGACACGGCCAACCGGACAGCCGAACGGGTGCTCGCCGCCTGGCTGCCCCGCCTCGGCGAGGACGACGCGCTGGTGCTGCGCCTGCGCACCGAACTCGGCAACGCGCTGCGCGACCAGGGCCGCCTGGCGGAGGCGTACGACGTGACCCGCGACGCCCACGAGCGGGGCAGCCGGGTCCTCGGCGAGGACCACCCCTACACCCTCGGCGCGGCCTCCAGCCTCGGCGCCGACCTGCGCGGTGTCGGCCGGTACGCCGACGCCATGGAGAGCGACCGCGAGAACCTGCGCCGCACCCGGCGGGTCTTCGGCGACAGCCATCCGCGTACGCTCATGGCGGCCAACAACCTCGCCGTGTCCGAGTTCCTGTCCGGCAACCGCCAGGCGGCCCGCGACACCAACCGGGAGATGCTCAAACAGTGGCGGGAGATCTCGGGGTCCGACCATCGCTCCACACTCAACTCCGCCGTGAACTACGCCCGGGACCTACGGGCTGCCGGGGCGTTCCGCGAAGCGCTCAAGCTCACCGAGGACACCTTGGAGCGCAGCCGGCACGCGCTGGGGCCCGACCACTTGATCACCTTCCGTGCCTCCCTCGGCGCCGCGATCCTGTACCGCAGGCAGGGCGAGTACGAGAAGGCGTACGCACTGACGAACGACACCTACGAACAGGCACTCAAGCAGCTGGGCCCGGATCACCACGACACCCTGGCCATCGCGACGAACCTGAGCGCGGACCTCTACGACCGGGGAGAGTCGGTCCGGGGCCGCGAACTCGCCAAGGAGACCCTCAACCGCTACGAGCACCGGTTCGGTCCGGATCACGTCTTCACGCTCGCCTGCGCCAACAACCTCGCCATCCTGCTCCGGCTGACCGGCGAGCAGGGAGCCGCGCTGGAACTGTCGACTCACACAGTCGACCGCTTCCGTCGACTTCTCGGACCGAGCCATCCCTACACCCTCACCTGCATGCTGAACCACGCGACGGACCTGTCCGAGAGCGGTGACCACGCACGAGCCGTGATGGTGGGCCGGGAAGCGTACGAGGGCCTCGGCGAGGTACTCGGCCCCAACCACTATCTCGCCATCGCCGCCGCCTCGAACCTCGCGGCCGAACTGCGCGGCGATGATTCGGAGGACGCCGAGCGGCTCCACGAGGAAGCGGGCCGGCTCCACGGCGAGGCGGAGCGCCGCGCCGTCGACAGCGGGGAACTCGGCGGTGACCACCCCATGACCCGGGCGGTCACCCGCTGGCAGCCCATCGACGCGGACATCGAACCGGCGGTCACCTGACCTGACGGCCGGCCGAGGCAGGCCCTGCGGGCGATCCTGTCCGCAGGGCCCACGTGGCTGTCACGTGGCCGAACCCGGCACCACGGATCCTCGCGGGAGCCCCTGTCACGGGAACAGCAGTCGCCGAAACGTTCATTCGCCATTCGGCAGCATGTCTGAGAGCGGCGGCGGCAGGGTAGGACCTCGATGCCGTCGGTGCGGCGCGGCACGGTGGGGGGCACCTTGGAGCAGCCGTATTTCTTTCTCAGCTACGCCAGGCGGGACGACCGGGCGGCTTATGTGGGGCGGTTCTACGACGACCTGCTGGAAGCCCTCGCCATGCCGGTGACGGGATCGGCCCGGCAGCCCGCCTTCCGTGACGTCAAGAACATCATGCTCGGTGACCAGTGGCTTCTTGAACTGAGCCGTGCGGTGGGCTCGTGCCGGGCCATGGTCGCGCTCTACTCCCCGGCCTACTTCCGGAGCGAGTACTGCGGCAAGGAGTGGACCCACTTCGCCGCCCGCGTGGAGCGCTACCACCAACTGACCTCCGTACAGCCCCGCGCACTGGTCCCGGTGATATGGGAACCCGTCCCGCAGAGCCGGATGCCCCTCGAGGTCCGGGCCATCCAGTACACCGAGGCGGGACTGGGGGAGAAGTACCTCAGACACGGGCTGCTGCATCTGATGCAGTCCGACCCCGGCGGGCCCGCGTACCAGCACGTCGTCGCGGAGCTGGCCGAGCGGGTGCGCAGGGCGGCGGAGCCGTTCAACCTGCCTGTCGACAGACCCCCGGCGTTCGACCTGTCGAAGGTCCGGGGCTGCTTCCCGCTCGCCGAGGCAAGAAAACTCACCGGCCACGTCCGGATCTTCGTCGCGGCCGGCACTGAGTCGAAGCTTCCGGTCGGACGTTCACACACCACGTACTACGGGGAGGGCCCATGCAAGTGGACGCCGTACAGTCCGCCGCGCGACCCGACCGTGGTGGAGCGGGCCGCGCAGGTCCTCTCCCTGGAGGGACATACCGCGAGCGCGGAGGCGGTGAACCGCGAGCTGAACAGCAAGCTGGAGCGGGCCCGCCACCTCAACCAGGTGTGTGTCCTGCTCGTGGACGCCTGGTCGGCGCGCGACGAACGGTACCGAGGTCCACTCGTCAGCTACGACAAGACGCACCACCCGACGACCGCGGTACTCGTACCCTGCAACGAGAACGACATGGAGTCGGGTACGCACAACGCGGCCCTGTGGGACGCGGTCAGAGATGTCTTCCCACGGAACTGGCTGCGCCGCAACGACCCCCGTGACCCGGTGTTCTGGGCGCCCGTCGACCAGCACGAGTTCGACGAGATGCTGGCCAGGGCCGTGGCCGTGACCCAGAACCGAATCGCCGTCAGCGGCCATGTCCGGCGACTGCCACCGGGCGCCCCACCCGGGGCGATGCCCCGGCTGTGATCCGTCGACCACGACTGCCCAGGAGACCGGATGAGCACATCCAGCGAACCGGACGGCCGCGGCCAGGTCGTCACCTTCTACTCCTTCAAGGGCGGTGTCGGACGCACGATGGCCCTGGCGAACGTGGCATGGATCCTGGCCAGTCGGGGCAAGCGCGTCCTGGCCGTCGACTGGGACCTGGAGGCCCCGGGCCTGCACAGCTACTTCCACCCGCTGCTCACCGACCCCGAACTGCGTGACACCGACGGGCTGATCGACCTGCTGCGCGCCTACCAGCAGGCGGTACTGCTGCCCGGCCACGAGGAGGCACCACAGGACGACGGATGGTTCCGCCGGACGCTGGACCTGACGCCTTACGTGGTCGGCCTCGATCTGAAGTTCGCGAGCGGCGGACGGCTGGACTTCCTGCCCGCCGGACGGCAGAGCGCCGTGTACTCGGACTCCGTCACGTCCTTCGACTGGCATTCCTTCTATGAACGGCTCGGCGGGGGATCGTTCCTGCTGGCGATGCGTGAGGAAATGGCCGCCCGCTACGACTACGTCCTGATCGACAGCCGTACGGGCGTCACCGACAGTTCGGGCATCTGCACGGTCCTCTTACCCGACCACCTCGTCCTCGGCTTCGTCTACAACCTGCAGAACATCCGGGGCTCCGCGCACGTCGCCCGCGCCGTGACCAGGGGCGCCCGACGGCCGATCCGGCTGATGCCGGTGCCCATGCGGGTCGAGGACGCGGAGCGGGAGCGGCTCGAGATCAGCCGAGACCGCGCCCGGGAGGTATTCGGTGGCCATCTGTCGTGGGTGGACGAGGGCGACGTCGAACGGTACTGGGGCGACGTGGAGATCCCGTACAAGACGTTCTACGCGTACGAGGAGATCGTCGCACCCGTCGGTGACCGCCCGTTGCAGGAAGGCACCGTACTCAAGGCCTGCGAACGGCTCACTGACTGGATCACCGACGGTGAGGTCCGGCGCGCCGCTCCCCTGCCGGACGAGGAGCGGCAACGGCTGCTGACCGCGTACATGAACAAGAGCAGGGCCACCAGCGCCCGTCTCTTCGTCAGTTACGCGCCGGAGGACCGGATCTGGGCGGAGTGGGCGGCCTGGCATCTGGGGTCCGCCGGTTTCCGCGTCACGCTGCACGACATCACAGAGATCAAGCCGGGCGAGACCGCTCCGGAGGTGGTGCGTGCCCTGGCGGAGGAAGGCAGGGTCCTCGCCCTGCTGTCCGAGGAGTACATCGCGGTGCCGCAGTCCGTCGTGCTCTGGCGGGCGCTGACGGTCAGGGAGCGCGCGCTGGCCCCCGAACTCGTCGCGGTTCGCGTTCAGGGTGCCGAGCGGGCCCTTGAGCCGCCCTTCGACCTCGCTGCCGCGCCCAGCATCGCCCACCTCACGGCTGTGAACGCGGTACGGCGGCTGAGGCAGAGCGTCGGCCCGCCGCCCTCGGCCCCGGTGCGCGGTGCACCCGTCCTGCTGACCACGGAACCCCCGCGCTATCCGGGCGCCGATCCGACCGTGGAGTCGATGCCACCGAGGAATGTCGGTTTCACCGGCCGGAACGCGCTGCTCCACGAGTTGCGGGACCGGCTGACCTCCACCGAGGGGTCCTCGTCGCCGCAGGTCCTGGTGGGTCTCGGCGGAGTGGGCAAGACCCAGACGGCACTGGAGTACACCTACCGTTATCGCGCTGCGTACGACGTGGTGTGGTGGGTCCCGGCCGCTGAGCCCGCGGCCATCGCCTCCGAACTGGCTCGCCTCGCACCCCGACTCGGCATCGAACACGGGCAGGACACCGCGCTCACCGCTCAGCGGGTGCTCAGGGCTCTGGCCGGCGGAACGCCGTACCGCAACTGGCTGCTCGTCTTCGACAGCGCGGGTGCCCCGGGCAAGACGGCCGAGTGGCTCCCCGCCCAGACGTCGCAGGGTGGGCATGTGCTTGTCACCTCCCGCGACCGTACGTGGGAAGAGGCCGGAAACGTGCTTCCGGTCGAGGTGTTCAGCCGGGCCGAGAGTGTGGCTCTCCTGGGTCGGCACAACCCGGGCCTCGACCCGGACAGCGCGCAGCAGATCGCGCACGAACTCGGTGACCTCCCCCTCGCCGTCCACCAGGCCGCGGTGTGGCTGAGCGCCACGGCCATGCCCGTCGACCGCTATCTGCACCTGTTGCGTACACAGACCACGGAACTGCTCAAGCGCACCGAGAAACGACCGCTGGAGATGGCGGGCTGGCTGGTGTCGTTGGAGGAGATCCGGGCCAACAGCCCCGCCGCCGCGGACTTGTTGGAGATCTGCTCCTTCTTCGGCGCCGACCCCATCCCCATGGACCTGTTGTACACCCCTTCTCTGATGGACGCTCTGACGCTCGACGAGGGCGTCCCCCGGGACGAGGTGACCATCGGCAAGGTCTTCCAGGAGATCAACCGGTTCGGGCTGGCCCAGGCGGACCAGGAGGAGGGCACGCTCGTCATCCACCGGCTGGTGCAGGCGGAGGTCAGGCACTCGCTACCCGAGGAACGGTGCCGGCACTTGCGCTCGGTGGTGCATGCCGCGCTCGCCGCGGGCAACCCCGGGGCCCCTGTCGACCCCGAGAAGTGGCCGCGCTATGCGCAGTTGCTGCCTCATCTGTTGCCCAGCCGTGCAGCGGGCAGCGACGATCCGGACGTGCAGCAGTGGATCATCGACACGGTGCGCTGTCTGTGGCGCCGTAATCTGCTCGCCTCCGGGCGGGACACCGCCCAACGCGTCCTCGAGCAGTGGACCGAGCGCCTGGGGCCGGATGACATCCAGGTACTGCGGCTGCGCACCCAGCTCGGCAACATCCTGCGTTCCCAGGGTGCTTCACGTGAGGCCTGGGCGAACGACGTCGACGTCCACCGGCGATTCGCCGCGCACACGAATCCTGATCGCCGACGCACACTGATCGCGGCGGCGAATGTGGCCGCCGACCTCAACGCGCTGGGTCGTTACGCCGAAGCTCGGGAATGGGACCGCGCCACGTATGAGGCCAGCAAGGCGGTTTGGAGCCCTGACCAACTCCGGCTGTCCATGCACGCCAGTAACCTCGGTGTCTCGGAGTACCTGTGCGGGGACCGGCGTGCGGCACTGGAGATCCACAAAAGGGTGTACCACGACCGGGTCGCCCGTAGGGGCGCCATGGACGTCTACACCCTCAGCGCGGCCTCCAACTACGCCCGCGATCTGCGCGAGACCGGCTATCTCAAGACCGCTCTCCACCTCTTGGAAGAGACCTGCCAGAAGGTGGAACAGCTTGGTCCGAGGCACGCCCAGACCTTGCTCACCCAGCGCAACTACGCGGTGGCACTGCGCCGGGCCGGCTATTACTCGGAGGCCCATGAACTCATCGCGTCCGTCCATCTGGTCTACGCGGAGGACCGCGGCCGTGACCACCCGGACACCCTGGCCGCCCGCGCCGACCTGGCCAATGTGCTCGCCGCCCTTGATAAAGTCCGCAGCGCCCGTGACCACGCCGAGCACATACTGACGCGTCAGCGGCAGACCCTGGGGGAATCGCACCCCCACACGCTGGGATGCCAGAACAACCTGGCGATCTATCTACGGCTCGGCAGCCACACGGACGCCGCCCGCGCCGCCTCCGAACGGGCCTTGCGGGCGCTGACCGAGACCCTCGGGGAGCGGCATCCCTACACCTTGGACGCGATGATCAACTACGCCAACTGTCTCGCCGACGCCGGTCAGCCGGAGGCTGCCATATCCCTCGAACGCGAGGCGCTCGCGAGGGCGTTGGAGACTCTGGGCGCCGACCACTACGACATCATCACGCTGCGTTCCAACCTCGCGGTCGATCTCGCCTCGACTGGTGCGTCGGAGGAGTCGAAGGAGCAGCGCGATGAGGCCCTGCGGCTCGCTGCCCGAACCCTGCGCGACCACCATCCGACCCACGAGGCGGTGAAGAGCGGGCTGCGACTGGACGCGGACATCGAACCACCCTTCACCTTCTGATTCGGTGCCACGAAGCAGTGTGGGGCCCATGTGGTGCGGCGAAGTTTTCTGTGCGGTGCTTTGTGCGTATTCTTGCCGCTCTATTTAGGCCGCCGCTGCTATCCTCCGCACACGGATACGGGTACGTCCTGTTGAGTGGATGCTCTGTATCGGCTTTGACTCTAGGAGACCGGTGTCACCCTCTTTGTCCTCGACAGACGTGCTTACAGGCTCCGTCATTCTTAGTGTGGGCCTCACCCGGCCTGCCGAGGACCGTCCTCGTACCGTCACCGCGAACAGTGCCCTTGGTCATGTACTGCGCCGCCTCGAACAGGAGGCCGCGAATCCGGATGTCGCACACCTCGCGGCTTTCGAATCTTCGATCGATTTCGAGGCGTAGGTGCGGTGAGCTTCCCGCGGGTTCCGTCAACTCCCGTTTCCTTGCGGCAGTTCATCCTCAAGGTGCACAGCCGTTGCAACCTGGACTGCGGCTACTGCTACGTCTACCACTCCGCCGACACCAGCTGGCGCGACAAACCACGTGTCATGGACGCGTCCGTCGCGAAGCAGGTGGCCCACCGCATCGCCGAGCATGCCGCGGCCCATGATCTGCCAGACGTTCGGATCGTGCTCCACGGCGGTGAGCCGCTGCTTCTGGGGGCCGGACGGCTGGAGGAACTGCTCACCGTTCTCCGCCGAGGATTGGCGAAGACGGCGGTACCCGTCCGTTTCTCCCTGCAGACCAACGGCGTACTGCTCACCCCCGACATCCTGGACGTGCTTCGACGGCATCGGGTCGGCGTCAGTGTGAGCCTGGACGGCACCCGAGCGGGCCATGACCGGCATCGCCGGTTTCCGCACGGCGCGGGGAGTCACGGGCAGGTGATGGGAGGACTCGACCGTCTGAACGCGCCCGAGTACCGCCTGCTGTACGCGGGCCTGCTGTGCACGATCGACCTGGCCAACGACCCCGTCGAAACCTACGAGGCACTCCTGGCCGCACGTCCCCCCCGCGTCGACCTCCTGCTCCCGCACGGCACATGGGACACACCGCCCCCAGGGCTCGGAGACCGGCGGCACCGGCTCCCCACCGCCGCCCCGGTGACCGTCGACGGGGTGATGGCTCACCGAGGGGAGACCCCGTACGCCGACTGGCTGCGGCGAGTCTTCGACCGCTGGTACGACTCCCCCGAGAGGGAGACGGGCATCCGGCTCTTCGAGGAACTGATGGCGGGTGTCCTCGGCGGCTCCGTACGCACCGAGTCCGTCGGCCTGGCCCCGGCGACGCTGGCCGTCATCGAGACCGACGGCTCCATCGAGCAGTCCGACTCACTCAAGGTCGCTTACGAAGGCGCGCCGGAGACAGGACTCGACGTCTTCCGCTACAGCCTCGACGACGTCCTCGGGCATCACTTGTTCCGTCAACGCCAGTCGGGCGTAGGGGGTCTGGGACCCACGTGCACACGCTGCCCCCTCCTCGGCGTGTGCGGGGGTGGGCTCTTCGCGCACCGGTACGCCTCCGGAACCGGCTTCCGCAACCCCTCGGTCTACTGTGCCGACCTGACCGCGTTGATCCTGCACATCCGGGCCCGCGTCCAGGCCGACCTCGTCACGGCATCACAGAGCACATAGGGTAGGCTTCACCTGCGAGTTCACACACAACACCGTGAAAGCGCAACGGGACGTGGCGCAGCTTGGTAGCGCACTTGACTGGGGGTCAAGGGGTCGCAGGTTCAAATCCTGTCGTCCCGACTCGTCTGACATCAGCAAGGTCCCCACCCATAACCACACCAACGACTGAGCTGGCCAGCAGTCACGGCAAGCACCGTTGCAGTACTAAACGGCAATTTTCAGTTCTCGTGGCAAGGTGCCAGCTGTCATGTCACAACTTCGTCGCCATCGCGATCCCGTTGGTTCTCGGTGACAACCGTCCTCGGCATGTGACAACTAACGTCGGTGGTCACACCGAACTAACGCCGGACCCGGGGCATCCCCAGACCGATCCACGAGATGATCTCGCGTTGGATCTCGTTGTTGCCGCCGCCGAAGGTGAAGATGACGGCGGAACGGTAGCCGCGTTCCAGTTCGCCGTGGAGGGCGGCGCCGGCGGAGCCTTCTTTCAGGGCGCCGGCGGTGGCGACGATCTCCATGAGCCAGGCGTAGGCGTCGCGGCGGGCCTCGGAGCCGTAGACCTTGACGGCGGAGGCGTCCTGGGGGGTGAGGGTGCCGTCCTGGACGGCGCTGACCATACGCCAGTTGAGGAGTTTGAGTGCGTCGAGCTTGGTGTGGGTCTGGGCGAGGCGGCGGCGTACCCAGGGGAGGTCGATGACGCGGCGACCGTCGGCGAGCTTGGTCTCCATGGCCCAGTGCTGGACGTTGTGCAGGGAGCGGATGGCCATGGTGCCGTGGGCGGCGAGGGTGACGCGCTCGTGGTTGAGCTGGTTGGTGATCAGCCGCCAGCCCTTGTTCTCCTCGCCGACGCGGCGGGAGACGGGGACGCGGATGTTCTCGTAGTAGCTGGCGGTGGTGTCGTGCGAGGCGAGGGTGTTGATGAGGGTGCAGGAGTAGCCGGGGTCGGTGGTCGGGACGAGGAGCATGGTGATGCCCTTGTGGGGCGGGGCGTCGGGGTCGGTGCGGGTGGCCAGCCACACCCAGTCCGCTGTGTCGCCGTTGGTCGTCCAGATCTTCTGGCCGTTGACCACGTACTCGTCCCCGTCGCGCACCGCGCGGGTCTTCAGTGAGGCCAGGTCGGTGCCTGCGTCGGGCTCGCTGTAGCCGATCGCGAAGTCGATTTCGCCGGAGAGGATGCGCGGCAGGAAGTACGACTTCTGCTCCTCGGTGCCGTACCGCATGATCGTCGGGCCGACCGTGTTGAGCGCCATCAGGGGCAGCGGGACGCCCGCCTGGGCGGCCTCGTCGAAGAAGATGAACTGCTCGATGGCGGTGAGGCCGCGTCCGCCGTACTCCTTGGGCCAGCCCACGCCCAGCCAGCCGTCCGTGCCGAGGCGGCGGATGGTCTCGCGGTAGAAGCGCTTCTGCGCCGCCGGGTCGGCGTGGCGGGTGTGGGCACCCGTCGGCACCAAAACGGCGAAGTAGGCGCGCAGTTCGGTGCGCAACCGCTGCTGCTCGGGTGTGTATTCGAGGTGCACGGCGCCTCCAGGCTCCCCAGGGCGGACCTGACGGCGCACACGCTAGAACGTGTTCCAGTAATTGGGAACACATTCATGGCAACACATTCAGTCGAGGACGGCGAGGAAGTCCGTACAGGCCCGGGCGCAGTCGCGGCAGGCCTTGGCGCCTTCCTCCGCGCCGGGCTGTTCGTCGAAGACGCGGGCGCACTCCAGGCAGACGGTTCGGCACCACTCCACCTGGACGCGGATACCGGCTTCGTCGAGGAGGCTCTGCTCGGACAGCACACGGCAGGTGGCGTCGCACACCTCCGCGCACATGATGCCCTTGCGTCGCATGCGTTCCTGGTCTTCGGGCCCGTCCGGGTCGGCGAGGCTCGCCCGCAGGGCACACGCACGCGCGCACTCGGTGCACGCCTGCGCACATGCGAAGCGGTCCTCCAGGAAGCGAACGAGTTCCTGTTGGGATGTTTGGGATGTCGTCGTCGAGGTCACGACGGGCGGGTAGCCGGAGGGGACCCCGTCAAACGCGATGCTGTTTTCCGCAGACGGGCGAGGGCACCCGTGCACACCCCCGGCACGGTGGAGGTGGTTGCGGTTACCGAGCGCCTTTCAAACCGAGCCGACCTCGATTTCACCCGACCCTTTGGGGGTATTAATCCTATATGAATACAGAATGGGCTGTTTTCGTAGCAGAGCGCAGTGTGCTGGGCGGTATCGCACCGTTCATAGTCGGTGTGGTGGTCGTGGCGCTGCTCATCGGCGCTGTCTTTCTGGACGCGCGCCGACGTGCCCGTGGGCCGCGCCGTCCGCTCCCCGAGGAGCAGCCGCGGCTGCCGGAGGGGGGCCCGGTTCATGAGGAGCTGGAGAACCGCGAACCGGACGAGATACCGAAGAGCGACCTTCGACTGCTGCCCTACCAGGTGCACGGAAACCTGGGTTCCCGGCCCAGCCAGGAGAAGAAGCGGCCGCGCTGGAGCAAGGGCGGCAGCGGCTCCTTCGGCAGCGGCGGCCTCGGCGCCCACTGACCCGGAGAGGCCTCCGGCACGCGCTTGGACAGGCGCCCGCGGGCACTTACACACAGCGACCAGCCTTGCGGTGTGCGTACCCATGAGGGAGGAAGACCCAGTGAAGGCCGTCGTATGGCACGGCGTGGGAGACATCCGCCTGGACGACGTACCCGAGCCCAAGATCCAGGACCGCCACGACGCGGTCGTCCGCATCACCACATCGGCCATCTGCGGCACGGACCTGCACTTCGTGCGAGGCACCGTACCCGGCCTGGCGCAAGGACGGATCCTCGGCCATGAGGCGGTCGGGATCGTGGAGGAGACGGGCACGGGGGTACGGAACTTCCGGCCCGGCGACCGGGTGGTGGTTCCGTCGACGGTCGCGTGCGGAGTCTGCAGTTACTGCCGGGCCGGCTACTACGCCCAGTGCGACAACGCCAACCCGAACGGCAAACAGGGCAGTACGACGTTCTTCGGCGGGCCGGAGGCGGCGGGTGGACTCGACGGGCTGCAGGCCGAGTTCGCCCGGGTGCCCTTCGCTCACACGGGGCTCGTGCCGCTGCCCGACTCCGTGGACGACGCGAGCGCCATTCTGTTGTCCGACATCATGCCGACCTCCTGGTTCGGCGCCCGCCTCGCGGAGGTGAGCAGCGGCGACACGGTCGCGGTGCTGGGCGCGGGCCCGGTCGGGCAACTGGCGGCCGTGGCCGCGCGGTTACAGGGAGCGGGCCGGGTGATCGTCGTCGACGGGGTCCCGGACCGGCTGTCGCTCGCCCGCGACCAGCATGCCGAGACGGTGGACTTCAACGCCGAGGATCCGGTCGAGGCGATCCGCGAGATGACCGGCGGGATCGGCGTGGACCGGGTGATCGAGGCCGT
Source organism: Streptomyces capitiformicae (assembly GCF_002214185.1). Classification (NCBI taxonomy): domain Bacteria; kingdom Bacillati; phylum Actinomycetota; class Actinomycetes; order Kitasatosporales; family Streptomycetaceae; genus Streptomyces; species Streptomyces capitiformicae. The sequence continues at coordinate 9,201,023 of NZ_CP022161.1, forward strand.
CGGGGTGGACGCCGAGCACCCCGAGCGCGGGCCCGCCGCCGTTGGGGAGAGCGAGAAGCGGCGCTTCGACGAGGAAGGGGACCTCGCGGCCCCCGTGCAGAACCCCGACCGGCACGGCACCTGGCGGCCGGGGGACGCGCCCAGCCAGGCCATGCGCTGGGCGGTGGACCTGGTGGCGAAGGCGGGCACGATCGGCGTGACGGGTGTGTATCCGCCGCACGCCGACCGCTTCCCGTTCGGCGCGGCCATGCAGCGCAACCTGACGCTGCGGATGGGCAACTGCCACCACCGCCGCTACATCCCACGGCTCGTGTCGATGGTCGCCTCGGGAGTCCTCGACACCACGCCGTTCATCACGCGCTGGGCGGACACCGAGGGCGCGATCGCCGCGTACGAGCACTTCGACCGGCGCGAGCAGGGCTGGACGAAGGTCGCGCTCGACACCGCCTGAGCCGCCCAGCACCACGTACGTGAGGGAAGTGAGACCGATGGCAGAGCGCAGCACACTGCCGCTGCCCGACTACGACCATCTGCCGCTCGGCGGCCTGGAGGGCCGCGTCCGCGCACTCACCGCCGAGGAGGTGGAGGAGCTGCTCGTGTACGAGCGTGCCCACGCCGATCGGTTGGCGGTGACCCAAGTGCTGACGGCCCGCCTGGACCAGCTGCACGCGGGCGCCGAACCGACCTCCGGAGACCCCGGCGGCGTACGGCCCGAACAGCACAGCAGCAGTTCCGGCTCGCCCGTCTCTCCGACGACCTCGCCACAGCCGATGAGCCCGCCGCCGCACGGGACTCCGGATCAGCGGGGCAAGCCCAAGGGCGACCGCACCTAGGGGGTGTCGCGGGTGGGCGAGCCGGTCGGTTGCCGGCTCGCCCGTCGTTGTCAGGAATTCGCGTCCAGCGACAACCCCGTGTAGTTCTCGGCCAGTTCGGCGGCGGCGTGCGGGGAGGTGGCGACGCGGTCGAGCTGGGAGAGCTGGAGCCTGGTCTCGAAGGGGGACTGCTCCGGGTCCGCGTGGAGGGTCGTGGTCATGAAGTAGGAGAAGTGCTCGGCCCGCCACACCCGGCGCAGACAGGTGTCGGAGTAGGCGTCGAGGAGCTCGGTCGAACCGGTCTCCTTGAGCTGGGCGAAGGCGCGGGCCAGCACGATGACGTCGGTGGCGGCCAGGTTGAGCCCCTTGGCGCCGGTGGGCGGCACGATGTGGGCGGCGTCGCCGGCCAGGAACAGACGGCCGTACCGCATCGGCTCGGTGACGTGGCTGCGCATGGGCAGCACGGACTTGGCGGTGACGGGCCCGCGCTTGAGCCGCCAGCCAGGGTTGGCGGTGAGGGCGAAGCGGGCGTCCAGCTCGTCCCAGATCCGCTCGTCGGACCAGTCGGCCGGGTCGGTGCCGTTCGGAACCTGGAGGTAGAGGCGGCTCACGGACGGCGACCGCATGCTCGCCAGCGCGAAACCCCGCTCGGAGTGGGCGTAGATCAGCTCGTCGTAGACGGGCGGGGCGTCGGCGAGGATGCCGAGCCAGGAGTAGGGGTACGTCCGCTCGTACGTGGTCCGTACCCCGTCCGGGACGGCGTTCCTGGCCACGCCGTGGAAGCCGTCGCAGCCGACCACGTAGTCGCAGGTCAGGGTCTGCTCGCGGCCCTCGTGGGTGTAGCGGATCACCGGCTGCTCGGTGTCGGCGCCCTCCACGGCGTGCACCTCGGCCTCGAACAGCAGGGGCCCGCCGTCGGTGAGCTGGAGGGCGATGAGATCCTTGACGACCTCGGTCTGGGCGTAGACCCACACCCGGCGTCCGCCGGTCAGGGAGGGGAAGTCGACGCGATGGGCGCGCCCGTCGAAGCGCAGCTCGATACCGTCGTGGGGCATACCCTCGGCGTCCAGCCGCGCACCGGCGCCGGCGGAGCGCAGGACGTCGACGGTGGCCTGCTCCAGGATTCCGGCGCGCTGCCGCTGCTCGACGTACGCGCGGTCCTTGCGTTCCAGAACCACGCTGTCGATTCCCGCGTTGTACAGCAGACGGGCCAGCAGCAGACCGGCGGGGCCGCCGCCGATGATGCCGACGGTGGTGTGCATGAGTACTCCCTCGTCGTTGAGGACGAGCCGCGTCCCGTCCCCGGGCGCCGACCTTGTTCGTCTTGTTCGTCAGGTGAAATTCACTTCACCAAGTTGTACGAGTGAGTCTGCGCCCGCTCCGCCCGCCTGTCAACGGTCACACTCCCCCGACTCCTCCGAAAAGGTCAGTTCAGGAAGTGGAAGCTCGGCCTCGGGTGCATGAGGAAGTCGTGGTGCGAGATGTTCCAGGCGTAGGCGCCCGCGAGGGAGAAGGCCACGCGGTCCCCGGCCCGCAGCCCCGGTGCGTGGACGTTCCGGGCGAGGAGGTCCTTCGGGGTGCACAGCTGTCCGGTGAGGCTGACGCGCTCCCCGTCGGCCGCCGGGCGCGGCCACGGGTGGGGCCACTCCCCCACCGCCAGCACGGAACAGGGCTGGTCGTGCCCCTTGGTCGCCGGAGTGCGCAGATGATGGGTACCACCCCGGACCACCGCGAACTCCTCGCCATGGCTGTGCTTCACGTCCAGCACCTCGGTGGCGTACCAGCCGCAGTACGCGGTCAGTGCTCGCCCGGGTTCGATACGGAGCGTCAGTTCGGGGTGTGCGTCGGCGAGTCGGGCCATTCCTTCGCCGTACGCCCGCCAGTCGAAGCGGCTGTCGGGGTCGGTGTAGTCCACGGCCATGCCGCCGCCGACGTTCACTTCGGCGAGGGGTACGCCCAGACCGGTCGCCCAGTCCACGATCGAGCGGGCGACGGCCAGTTGTTCGGGGGCGTCGAGTCCGCTCGCCAAGTGGGCGTGTATTCCGCGCAGTTCGAGGTGGGGGTAGGTCCCGTCCGTGAGGATCCGCATGATGTCCGGGGCCTGGGTCGGGTCCAGGCCGAACGGGGTGGGTCTGCCGCCCATCGCGAGGGAACTGCCCGCCAGCGAGCCGTCGGCCACGGCGAGGTTGAAGCGGAGCAGCACGCCGACCCGCGTGTCCGGCGCCACCTGGCGGGCCAGTCCGGCGAGCATGCGCAGGTCGTGTGCGCTCTCCACGTGGAAGCGTTCGACGCCCTGCTCCAGGGCGGCCCGGATCTCGTCCGGGGTCTTGCCGGGCCCGCCGAAGGCCAGCGGCCGACCCGGTACCGCCTTGGCGACATGGGCGAGTTCGCCGCCGGAGGACACCTCGTAGCCGTCGACGTACGGGCCGAGCGCGGCGAGGATCTCCGGCTCGGGGTTGGCCTTGGCGGCGTAGTACAACTCGACCCGCTCGGGCAGGACGGACCGTACGTACGCGGCGTGCTCGCGCAGGGCAGCCAAGTCGTAGACGTATGCGGGGAGTTCGATGGGAGGAAGGGACAGGACGCGGTCGCGTACGGCGAGCGTGGGGTCGGTCATCGGGCGCTCCTGGCTCATCGGGTGCCCCAGCGGAGGATGTCCTCCGCGAGAGGCGAGGGCAGGCGGACGTAGCCGGCCTCCCGGTCGGCCTTGCGGTCCCAGCGGGTGAGGAGGTTGGCCTTCGCGGGCAGGGGGACCCCGGCGAGCAGGGCGGCGAGGCGGGGCGGGCAGCCCTCCTCGTCGGCGTACGTCCTGATGACGGCGCGGACCTCCGCCCAGAGGTCGGCCTCGGTCTCGGGGTGCAGGTCGGCGAGGGCGGCGAGCAGTTCGGCCACGTGGTTGACCAGCAGGCAGTACACGACCCGGTCCCAGCCGCGCCGGGCGTCGTACGACATGGGGCCGGCGACCTCGGGCGGGAGTGCGGCGAGGGTGTCGTCGTGGTGGTCGGGGACGAGCTTGGTGCCCTCCAGGTCGCGGAAGAGGACCTGGGCGGGCATGCCGTCGCTGTCAACGCAGATGAGGACGTTCTGGAGGTGCGGTTCGAGGACGAGGCCGTGGTCGAAGTAGGCGGCGAGGACGGGCGGGACGAGGAGGCGCAGATACGCCTTCCACCAGGCCAGGGCGGCCTCGGGACCCGCTCCGGAGAGAAGGCGGGAGATGTGGGCGGCGCTGGTCGGGTACTCGTCGGCGACGGCGGCCGCGAGCAGCGGGGTCGTGCCGGGCAGCAGCCGTCGGGAGAGGCCCTCGCGGATGATCACTCCGAAGCCTTCGAGGAGTGAGCGCTCAGGGGTGCCGTCGGGGCCGGGGACGGCGAGGCTGCGGTAGGCGGGCTCGCGGAGCATCGCGCTGCCGGGGAAGCGGGTCTCCAGGTCGGCGAGGGCCGGGGCGAGGACGCGGGTGAGGGCGACGGCACCGGAGAGTTCGTAACTGGCGTTCTTGCGCAGGCAGTTGGTGATACGGACGTTGAGGCTGAACTTCAGGAAGGCGTCGCCGTCGAAGAGGGTCCGTACGGAGGCGGTGGCGGCGTACTCCCGGCCGCCGGGGCCGAGGTCGAGGATGTCGCCGCGGCCGAGGGCCTCGCGCAGCAGCCGGTGTTCGCGCAGCATCTCGTACTGCCAGGGGTGTGCGGGCAGCAGACGGTAGCCGTCGGGAACGTCGCCGCGGGCCCCGTCGAGGACGGCGGTGGCGCCGGGCTCGGCGCTCTCCTCGGCGATCAGGTGCTCGCGCACGGCGAGGTGACGCAGCGGGAAGGAGGCGGCGGCCTCCGGGGCGTACGACTGCCAGGCGGCCACGTCGCCGGTGCGTGCCTTGGGGGTGGGGTGGAAGCGGTGGCCGAACAGCAGGGACTGCTCGGAGGCGAGGTAGTCGGGCAGGCCCTCGGCCCCGGCCTCACGGGTGGCGAGCGCGGTGGCGAGGGTGCGGTGGCTGGAGTCGATCTGGTCCAGGAACTCGTCGTTGCACACACCGGTGCGCAGCGACAGTTCGTCGCGGGTGTACTCGGCGAGGCGGCGCCAGTGGAGTTCCGTCCAGCCGGTGTCGGACTGTTCCCGCACCGGGCCGGTGAAGCGGTGGGCGCCCAGCAGGGACGTACGGCGCAGGGCGACACGGAGGAGGAGGCCGCGGCGGGGCAGGCGGAGCAGCAGATGGCCGTCGATGACGGCGGTCTGGTGTTCGGGGCCGGAGACCTCGCGCAGCAGGCAGTTGAGGAGGGTGTGGGCCACCGCGTCGTCGGCGGTGGGGAGCTGGGTGGTACCGAGCGAGTCGGCGAGCGGGGGCATTCAGTGGCTCCAGCGGGTACGCGGATGTGGGGGCAGGAGTGTCGCGAGGGTGGTGAGGGCGGCTATGGCGCCGCCTATGAGCACGGGTGCGGCGGGCCCGAAGTGGGCGCTGCCCACGGCGGCGGTCACTCCGGCGGCGACGGCGCCGGCCTTGGAGAAGAACTCCAGCGAGCCGAACATTCCGCCGGGGGCCCGGCCCCGGGCGCACTCGGCGGCCAGGACCGACAGGCCCACCATGCCGAGCGTGAGGCCCGCGCCGAGCAGCAGCCGTACGGCGATCAGCGCGGGCAGGGTGCCGGCGACGCCGTGCCCGGCCAGGCCGAGGGCTATCAGGGCGAAGCCGAGGGCCACGCCGTGCCGGGGGCGGGTGCGTATCACGCCGTGCACGGCCATCGCCGAGACCAGGTAGCAGAGGTGGGGCAGGGCGAACAGCAGGCCGGAGAGGGCGGCGGAGGCGTTCGGGAGGCGCTCTTCGACGAGGGAGATCAGGTAGGGGAAGGAGATGACCGTGGAGAACACGAAGGCGAACTCCAGCGCGTACAGCCTGCGCAGTGCCGTCGCCGGGGCGATGTCGGTGGTCTCCGCCTCCTGTTCCCGCTCCGCCGTGGCGGTCTCGCCCGGTTCGGGCAGCGCGGCCAGGAGGAGGGCCGCGGCGAGCGGGAGCAGGGCGAGGAGGGCGTACTGGCGATGCGGTGACATCCACGGCGACAGCGCGCCGACGACGATCGGGGCGAACACCAGCGCGGCCCGTGCGCTGCCCTGCATGAGGGTCAGGGCCTTCGACAGGTGGGCGCCCTCCAGCGCGGCGCCCAGGTAGCCGTTGGAGGCGGCGAACGTGCCGCCGAGGACGCCCTGGAGCACCAGCGCCACCGTGAACATGGTGAGTGAGTCCGCCCACCCGGCGAGCAGGAAGGAGACGGCGAGGCCCAACTGGGCCCGCAGCAGCAGCCGTTTTCGTCCGAAGCGGTCGGCGAGCCGCCCCCACAGGGGTGCCGCGATCGCGCTGAACACGGTCGGCACCACGTACAGCACCCCCGCCCAGCGGGCCGTGCGGTCACCCAACCCGGGCAGTATCTCGGTGAAGAACGGCGGCAGCCCCAGCGCGGCGAACGACGCCACGAAGTAGCAGGCGGCCACGGCGTGCACCTGGCGCCGGCCGAACGCGGGGCGCGGCATCGGGAGCGCCTCGGCGGTCATGCCGAACCACCGCCCGGAAGCAGGTAGTTGGGTCCGGTGGTGTAGTGCTTGTTGATGTCGGCGGCGCCCGAGCGCTCCTTGCTGAGCAGGGTCCCGGCGGTCACCATCGCCTTCACCGGCAGTTCGGGCGCGTGCAGCACCCGTCGGCGCAGTACGGCCGCCGCGTCGCCGCCGAGCCGGTCGACGGCCTCGGTGAGCCGGGTCCGTACGAGGTCCAGCAGCGACGGGAGGGGGGCGCGGCCGTGTCGGGCGAGGCCGAACGCGTAGGCGCCGGCGCACAGATGAAGGGTGATGGTGGTGAACACGTCGGCCACGGCGCGGTCGTCGGGGCCGAAGGTCCGTGCGTCGTCGAAGCCCCAGGTCCCCCCACCTTCGCCGAGTCCGGCCACCAGGCGGGCGGTGTTGACGCGCGGCCCGTCGTTGTCCTTCAGCAGCAGGCGCAGGTCGCCGGGTTCGGGGCCGAAGACCAGGGAGATGTTCTGCTGGTGCGACTCCAGCGCTATGCCGTAGCCGAAGAGCGTGGTCTGCCAGTCGAACAGCAGGGTGAGCACCGCGTCCAGCAGGGCGGTCACGTCGCCGCCGTGGAAGCGGTCGGCGAGGTGGTCGACGACCAGTCCGCCGCCGGGGGCCTCGGCGAGGAGGGCGGCCAGGGGGACGACGACCGAGTCGTCGAGGCCGGCCGGGTAACGGCGGCAGAGCACGGCGAGCAGTTCGTGTCCGGCGTGGGCGTACACGGTCTCGTCGGCGTGCAGGACGGTGTCCTTGAAGCGTGGCTCGCGGTCGATCACCGCTTGCAGCAGCCGCTGTCCGGCGGCGCCGTCGACGAGGGTGCCGGGTTTGATGGAGCGCTTGTTGCGCAGGCCCAGCGTGGCTGTCGCCAGGGGCAGTTTGAGGTGCAGCGAGGGGGCGGCGACGGGGGCGACCGTACGCATCGAGAGGGTGGGGACGACATCGAGGTACGCCCAGTCGGCGAGGACGGCGCGGTCCGCGAGTCCGGTCTCCCGGAGTGCCGCGTCGAGCGGCTCACCGACGGTCAACGGGTGGACGGGCAGGGCGACATGGGTGTGGTCGAGGTCCGCGAGGCCGAGGGCGGAGGGGGTCGGCCAGCCGTCCGGCAGGGGTCCGGCGACGGTGACCGACTCGCGGGGCAGGGCGAGCCACTGGAGTGCGAAGCTCGGGTGGAACTCGGGGGCGTGGTCCCGTAGTTGGTTCTCCCCGAGACCCGAGCGGCCGCGCGCGGTCGGGTAGACCGGGTGGTCGAGGCGCGCGGCGAGGGTCTCGTACGCCAGGCCGCCGCGCAGGCCCGTCCAGTCGGCGAGGTCGGGGCCGTAGAGCGCGATGAGTCCGTCCGCCACGTCCCGCCCCGTCGCGTCGTGCAGCCGCATCGTCGCGAGGGTCTGGCGGCACTCCTCGGTGAAGGCGTCGAAGCCGTCGCGGTCGACGGGGTCGGCCAGGGCACGCAGCTCGGCGAGGACGGTGTCGCAGGTCGTGAGGTGCGTGCCGTCCGACTCCCGTAGCAGCAGCGGCAGTCGGGCGGCGTACGCGGACTGGAAGCCGTCCTCGGTGACGGGCAGCAGCAGGGCGTCGTCACCGTCGACGGGCAGGCACAGCCAGGGGCCGTCCGGGCGTTCGACGAGCGTGCTGCGGCTGCGGAGGCCGACGACGTCCTCACGGAGCAGGGCGCCGAGCACCCGGGTGAGGAGTTCTGCTTCGGCGGTGTCCGTGGTCTCGGGTGCCACGGCTGTGGCGACGGCGGTCACGGCTGGATCTCCCAGCGCTGGGCGGCGAGGAAGTCGGCGACCACCCGGTCCACGGTCTCCTGGCCGGTGCCGGTCGCGCGGAGTACGCCCAGGTAGTCGCGGTTGGTCTGGTACAGCTCGTGGCGTTCGCCGACGGGGCGCAGCGGACGGTACGTCAGGTGCACGCCGTCCACGGTGAGTTCGGTGGCCGCGGGGGCCGCGACGAGCGTTCCGGCGCGGTCGGCGCACGGGTACTCCAGGCGGGCCGCGCCGTCGCGCCGGAACTCCAGGTCCGCGGGGAGTGCCTCGCCGAGGTGGGTGCGCAGGATGTTCTCGAAGAGCGGGAGGTCGAGGAGCTGGGCGAGCAGCAGATCGCACTGGTCGCCGATGGCGCGGTAGTTGACCTCGATGATGCGGGCCCGGCCTTCGTGCACGACGAACTCGGTGTGGCAGGCGCCGAAGCCGACGCCCAGCGCGTCGAGTTGGGCGAGGATCTGGGCGACGACCGGCTCGGGGTGGGCCGGCACGAAGGTCAGCCGCTCCTCGATGAAGTAGGGCGGCGGGGACAGTTCGGTGTGGAAGCCGCCGAGGACGTGCCGAACGCGTCCGTCGCCGAGGGTCTCCAGGGTGTACAGCTCGCCCGGCAGGTACTCCTCGACGACCAGGGTGACGCCGGGGCGGCGGGCCAGGATGTCCTTGCCGCGCGCCACGAGGTCCCCGGGGGTGTCGACCAGCACGACGTCCTCACTGGCCACGCCCTCGCGGGGCTTGACGACACAGGGGTAGGGCGCGTCGCGGACGACCGGGCCGGTGAGGTCGGCCGGGTCGGTGATCTCGGCGGACCAGACGGTGTCGGCGCCGGCGGCGGACAGATGGCGGCGCATCTCGCCCTTGTCCTTGGTGCGCAGGGTGGCCCGCCAGTCCTTGCCGGGAAGTCCGAAGTACTGGGCGGCGAGGGCGGCCTGGGTCTGGAGGTGGTCGCTGTTGGTGAAGACCGCGTCGGGGCGGTCGTGGGTGGAGATCCGGGTGACGACGGCGCGGAAGTCGCGTACGTCGCACTCCAGGATCTCGATGTCCGGGTACCGCGTGTACGTGCTGCGGTGGGCGTCGGGCTGGTCGGTGAGGACGGTGACGTCGAGGCCGAGCCGGGCGGCGGCGGGCAGGAAGCCCTCGGTGACGGAGTCGGTGGGGTTCAGGGCGAGCAGGTACAGGCGCATGGGAGGGTGCACGGCTTCCGCTGGCGGGTGGGGGGGTGGGCGGGGCGGGCCGCCCTCGTAGTGGGGCCCGCCCCGGGTACTGCGGCGGTTACTGCTTGGGCAGTTCGACGCCGGTGGCCTTGGCCACGTCGGCGAGCATCTCCTCGGCCGCCTGGACGCCGATGCCGGACATCCAGGTCTCGTCCGCGACCTCGAAGACCTTGTCATCCTTGACGGCGGGCAGGTCCTTCCAGACCGGGTTGGAGGTGACCTGCTTCTGCTGGGTCTTGTCCGGGGTGTCGGCGGTGGTGACGAAGATCAGGTCGGCGTCGGCCTGGTCGATCTCCTCGGGGCTGACGTCCTTCATGGTCACGGCCGGATCGTCGGACACCTGCGACTTCGGGCGCTGGAAGCCGATGTCGTTCAGGACGACACCGCTGTAGGAGTTGGAGGCGTACAGACGGGTCGGGCCGGCGACGAAGCGGACCACGGAGACGGTCGGCATGGCGCCGTCCTTCTTCTCGATGGCCTCACCGAGCGCCTTGGCCTGCGTCTCGTACGCCTTCAGCTTGGCCTCGGCCTCGTCCTCCAGGCCCAGGGCCTCGGCGTGGACCTTGAGGTTCTCCTTCCACACACCGCCGGTGGTCTCGGTGAAGACGGTCGGGGCGATGGCGCTGAGCTTGTCGTAGACCTTCTCGTGGCGGACCTTGGAGGACAGGATCAGGTCGGGCTTGAGGGAGGCGATCTTCTCCAGGTTCGGCTCCAGGAGCGGGCCGACGTCCGTGGTGTTCTTGAGGTCGGCCTCCAGATACGCCGGGAAGCCGCCCTCGGTCTTGAAGTGCGGGGCGACGGCGCCGACCGGGTCGATGCCGAGCAGGGTGACGTCGTCCAGTTCGCCGGTGTCGAGGACGACGACCTTCTTCGGCTGGGACGGGATCTTGACGTCGCCCATCACCGTCTTGAGGGTGCGCGGGAAGGCGGCGCTGTCGGCGCCGGCCTGGGTGGTGTCGGTCGTCTTGGTGGAGTCGCCGTTGCCGCAGGCGGCCAGGACGCCCGTACCGAGCACGACGGCGAGCAGCGCGGCGACGGGCCGGCCGATTCCGCGCAGGGGAGATCGCTTGAGCATGAGGAGTACTTTCTCGTCGACGTACGGATGTACGGGATGTACGGGATGAATCGGAGGCACCTGGGGCCCAGGGACATACCGGATGTGAGCGATGAGCGGTCAGGCGGACGCGGTGATGTGCCGTGCCGCGCTGCCTTTCGGGACGACCAGCGGTGTGCCGGTCTCCGGGTCGGGGATGACCCGGCATTCCACGTCGAACACGGATCTGACGAGGTCCGCGTCGAGGACCTCGCCCGGCGCGCCGGCGGCGGCGAGGCGACCGTCCTTGAGCACGACCATGTGGTCGGCGTAACGGGCGGCCTGTCCGAGGTCGTGCAGCACCATCACCACGGTGCGGCCGGCCTCGGCGTGCAGGGCGGCGACCAGGTCGAGGACGTCGAGCTGGTGCCGCAGATCGAGGAAGGTGGTCGGTTCGTCGAGCAGGAGCAACTCGGTGTCCTGCGCCAACGCCAGGGCTATCCAGGCGCGTTGGCGCTGGCCGCCGGAGAGCCGGTCGACCGGCTGGTCCCGCAGCGCCGCCGTGCCGGTCCGCTCCAGCGCCTCGTCCACCGCCCGCTGGTCGGCGGCCGACCAGGGGCTCAGCAGCCGCTGGTGGGGATACCGGCCGAGTCGTACGAGCGCCTCGACGGTGATCGCCTCCGGGGTGACCGGCTGCTGCGGCAGCAGGCCCATCCGGAGTGCCAGCGCCCGGGCGGACATGCGGTGGATGTCGGCACCGTCGAGGGTGACTGAGCCGGCGGTGGGCGCGAGCAGTCGGCTCAGGCCCCTCAACAGGGTCGATTTCCCACAGGCGTTGGGGCCGACGATGGCTGTGACGGCACCGCCGGGGAGCGTCAGGTCGAGCCCGCCGACCACGAGGCGCTCGCCGTAGCGCAGGTCGAGCCCCTGGGTGGAGAGCTGGTTGGTGGGAGGCATATGGGGCTCCTGGGGACGAGCGGGGCGAGGCTCCGGCCGTCCGGCCGGGATCGGGTTCGGGTTCGGGTTCGGATCGCTGAGGCCGCTCATGCGCCACTCCCCCGCACCGGCTTGCTCTGCCGGAGCATCAGGACCAGCAGCCAGGGCGCGCCGAGGGTGGCGGTGGCGGCGCCGACCGGGAGGCCCTCGATCGGCAGCAGGTGCTGGACGACCAGGTCGGCGCCGAGCAGCAGGACGGCTCCGGTGAGGGCGGCCAGGGCGAGGGTCGTGGCGGCGGGCGGGCCGGTGAGGAAGCGGACGATGTGCGGTACGGCGAGGGCGACGAAGGTGACGGGACCGGCGAGGGCGGCCGCCAGCGAGGCCAACGCGACAGCGATGAGGAGGAGTTGGAGGCGGGCGGCGGAAGTGTTGAGGCCGAGGGCGCCCGCCGAGTCGTCGCCCAGGTCGAGCACGGCCAGGCGGCGGTTGGTGACCAGGGCGGCGGCGAGGGCGAGCAGCACGGCCGCGGCCGCGCCCCACACCTCGGTCCAGGTCCGCCCGTACACGGACCCAGTCGTCCACTGGAACGCCGAGCCGGCGAGCTCGGCCGGGAAGCGCACGATCATCAGGTTCACCGCGGCGGCGAGGCCCGCCTGGACGGCGAGGCCGGTGAGGACGAGCCGGGTGACGGCGAGCCCGGAGCGCCAGGCGAACACGCCGAGCAGCAGGGCGGCCAGCAGACCGCCCGCCAACGCGCCGACAGGGATGAGCAGTTGGGAGGCGCCGGCCGCCAGCAGCGCGACCGCGCCGAACGAGGCCCCGCCGGTCACGCCCATCACGTCCGGGGACGCCAGGGGGTTGCGGAAGAGCCGCTGCAGGACGCAGCCCGCCGCGCCGAGACCAGCCCCGGCGACGATGGCGGCGACGGCACGCGGCGCACGGAACTCCTGCACCACCAGCACATCTCCCGGATCGCCGAGCCCGGCCAGCGCGCGGAGCGCGACGGACGCGGGCATGCCCATCTCCCCGGTGGAGACGGAGACCGTGAGCAGGACCAGCAGGACGAGGAGGCCGGTCGTGCCGTAGGCGAGGAGGCGGCCGCGGCCGGGCGTGCGGCGCGCGTCCCGTCGTACGACCGCCTTGTACGTCAGCGTCATCGGGCGACCTTCCGGGCGAGCAGGGCCAGCAGCGGGGCGCCCAGGAAGGCGGTGACGATGCCGACTTCGAGTTCCGCCGGGCGGATGACGAGGCGGCCGAGGACGTCGGCGGTGAGCAGGAGCAGGGGGCCGGCGATCAGGCAGCCGGGGACGAGCAGTCGGTGGTCGCCGCCGAGGAGCGGGCGTACGAGGTGGGGGGCGGCGAGTCCGATGAAGGCGACGGGGCCGGCCACGGCCACCGCGGAACCGGCGAGCAGGACGACCGCGATGCCGCCGACCAGCCGGACACGGGCGACCGGGACACCGAGTGCCTGGGCCGCATCGTCGCCGAGGGCCAGGGCGTTGAGTGCCGGCGTCACGGCCAGCGCGAGCAGCAGACCGAGGACCAGGGTCGGCAGTACCGGCCACAGTGTGTCGAGTGGGCGTCCGGCGATGGATCCGGCCAGCCAGAAGCGTGCCTCGTCGAGGGTGCGCTGGCTGGCCAGCATCACCGCCGACGTCCAGGACAGCAGGACGAGATGGAGGACCGTGCCGCCGACGGCGAGCCGAACCGGGTCGATGTCTCCGGCCCGTTGCGCCAGCGCCTGGACGAAGACGGCGGCAGCGGCGGCTCCGGCGAAGGCGAACCACACGTACTCGACCGGGTCGGTGAGCCGGAGGGCGAAGATGGCGACGACGACCGCGAAACCGGCACCCGCGTTGATCCCGAGGGTGTGCGGTGAGGCGAGCGGGTTGCGGGTGATGCCCTGGGCCACGGCTCCCGCGGCCCCGAGCGCCGCACCGACCGCGAGGCCGATGACCGTGCGCGGCACCCGAAGCCCCGTCACCGCCAGCGCGTCACGCCCCTGTCCGTGACCCGACAGCGCGTCGAGCACGGTGGACAGTGGTACGGAGCGGGCACCGAGGGCGAGGCTCAGCGCGGCACACAGCGCCAGTGCGGCGATGCCGCCGAGGAGCAGGGGCAGGTGCCGGAAGGCACGCAGGGGTACGCCGGACGGCGCGGCCCGTTCGGTCACAGTCACGAAACGTGAGCTTAGGTTAGGCATGCTTTAGTTATCAAGGCTGCGCAATCCCTGTGACGCACACCGCCCTGGATCAACCCGCGAGTAACTCGGCTGGCCAGTACGGCAACACACCGATGCACACCCCGTTTGGCCATCGGGACACGATCTTGCGGCTAAGGTAAGCCTTGCTTTCCTGCACCACCAAACGCCCTCACGCTCTGGAGTTGCCGATGATCGCGGCACCCCCGAAGACCGCCCGACCCGGCACCGCCCCACATGTCCCCGGCCTCCTCGCCGCCGCCTACCGCCGTCTGGACGCGGTGTGCGAGGCGCTGGCCGTCCGAGTCGTGGAACCCGGCCGCGAATCCACGCCGTCACCCCACATCACCAAGGACACAGTCCTGTTGACGGATGGTCAGGAGAGCGTCGAGGCCTTCGTGGAGGCTGAGACCGCACGCATCCAGGACCGCTACGACCACGCCGCGCCCCGGCATGTCGCGGCCTCCCGTGCCCTGCATGACTACGCGTGGTCGGTCGGCCTCCTGATGAGCGGCGCCTGGTACCTGGAGCGGCGTGTGCCGCGCATCGCCCCCGAGGACATACGGGTCGACCTCGCGTCGGGCACGTACGAGATCACCCCCGGCACCGACCTCGTCTGTCTGGCCGACGACCCGGTGGCGGCGCTGCCGGGTACCCGACCCGTGGCCCGACAGGAGGATCTGCGAGCCGAGTTGAGGGTCGCCGTCGCGGACCACATGGCGCCGGTGCTGGACGCGATAGGCCCGTACGTCCGGCGGGGCTCACGGGCGCTGTGGGGCATGGTCTCCGACGACCTGGTCTCCGGCCTCTGGTACCTGGGCCGCATGCGCGGCGAGGAGGCCGCCGGCGTACGGGCCGCCACGGAGGTACTGCCCTCCGCCCGGGCGCCCTTCCCCGGCGGCGCCGACTTCCGTTCCCTGCGCACGGCCGACGGCCGCGAGCACCCGACGCGTACGCGCATCGGGTGCTGCCTCTACTACACGATCCGGCCGGGCGAAGCGTGTTCCACCTGTCCCCGCACATGCGACGCGGAGCGGTTGCGGCGGCTGCAGGGCTGAGCGGTTCAGGATGTCACGAGGCCGGGTACGCGTAGAACCCCCGCACCGACTTCCTGCCGAGGTGCCCCGCCTCGACCATGCGACGCGGCAAGCGGCGATGGCGCGCACAGCGGTTCGGCGTGCTCCTCGTACAGGGACTCGACGACGGCCTGGGCGGTGTCGAGGCCGATGAGGTCGAGCAGCCGCAGCGGGCCCATCGAGCCTGGTCCGGGGCCTGGACGGCCGTCTTCCCCAACTTTGTCGGCGCTGGTGGTGAGGGCCGGGATGAGCTCAGGGCCTGTACGGGGACGGGGTTGGACCAGTGCAGCCCGATGACCCGGTCCGGTCGGCCGGCGGCGGTCGCGAGGTCCGTCAATGGGATGGACGAGGTGTTGCTGGCGAGAATCGCGCCGGAGTCGAGGATCTTGTCGACGTCCCGGAAGAGGGCGCACTTCAGGTCGCGGTCCTCCACGGCGCGTACGGCCTTGCCGAGGGATTCCTCGATACGGCGGCGCCTGCCGCCACCGCCGGCCGGCCGACCTGGGTCACCAGCACGTCGAGCCCGCTGCGGGCCACCGTCTCGGCGATACCGGAGCCCATGAGCCCACAGCCGACGACGCCGATCCTGGAGGGGGTGGTCATGCGTGAGCCCTCCGTTCCAGCCTCTCACCTCGTACGGCCGCCGCGTGTCAGTCGTGCGGGGCCTGCCCGCTCACCCGGTGGTCCGCGTGGCTGAGCGCCTCGACCACCAGGCGCCGGAGATGGCCGTCGCTGAGGCTGTAGTGGATGTGGCGGCCCTCCCGGCGGGTGTCCACGAGGCCGGCCAGCCGTAGCTTCGCCAGGTGTTGGCTGACGGCGGTCCGGGATGCCTCGCAGCGCTCGGCGAGGGAGCCGACGTCGGACTCGCCCTGCGCGAGGAGCCAGAGCAGATGCAGCCGGGTGACGTCGGAGAGCATCGCGAACACCCCG
The DNA here is from genome assembly GCF_002214185.1 of Streptomyces capitiformicae. Taxonomy (NCBI): domain Bacteria; kingdom Bacillati; phylum Actinomycetota; class Actinomycetes; order Kitasatosporales; family Streptomycetaceae; genus Streptomyces; species Streptomyces capitiformicae. Next base: position 9,216,528 of record NZ_CP022161.1, read on the forward strand.
GTCGCCTCGGTGAGCCGCGCCCTGTCGGGGGCACTCAGATGCGCACCGGGTGCAGGTGAGACGGCGTGGCGTTCAGGCATGGGCCCAGCGTAGGCGCTCCGCTTGGGGGGCCGCGACGGGTTGTCGGTCGGCTGCGGCGCCGTTGGGGCCGGTCGCGCAGTTCCCCGCGCCCCTGACGGGGCGCCGACACAAGCATCATGTGCACAGTTGCGCACATGATGGGTATGCTCTTGAGTATGCTCGACGTTCTGCGTCATCGCGCCTACCGGCGTCTCTTCGCCGCCCAGGTCATCGCCCTGGTCGGGACCGGGCTCGCGACCGTCGCGCTCGGGCTGTTGGCGTATGACCTCGCGGGGTCCGACGCCGGTTCGGTGCTCGGGACCGCTCTGGCGATCAAGATGGTGGCGTATGTGGCGATCGCGCCGGTGGTGGGCGCGATCGGCGATCGGCTGCCGCGGCGGGGGCTCATGGTGTCGGCGGATCTGGTCCGCGCCGGGGTGGCCGTGTTCCTGCCGTTCGTCGACCAGGTCTGGCAGGTGTACGTCCTGGTCTTCCTGCTCCAGTCCGCCTCGGCCGCGTTCACGCCCACGTTCCAGGCCGTCATCCCCGATGTGCTGCCCGAGGAGCGCGCGTACACGCGGGCGCTGTCGATGTCACGGCTCGCGTACGACCTGGAGAGCCTGCTCTCGCCCGTGCTCGCGGCCGCGCTGTTGTCCGTCGTCAGCTACAACTGGCTGTTCACCGGCACCGTGCTCGGCTTCGTCGCCTCGGCCGCGCTGGTGGTGTCCACCGCCCTGCCCGAGCGGGCCGCCCGCACCGCGCCGGGCACCGGTCGCCGCACCGGCACGGGGACCCGGCTCTTCCTCGCCGTGCCGCGGCTCCGCGCCCTGCTCGCCCTCGATCTGGCGGTCGCGGCGGCCGGTGCGATGGTGACCGTCAACTCCGTCGTCTACGTCCGTGACGTCCTGGGGTTGCCGGAGGGCGCCCTGCCGCTGGCGCTCGGGGCGTACGGGGCCGGGTCGATGGTGGTCGCCCTGATCCTGCCGCGGGTCTTGGACAAGATGCCGGAGCGGGCGGTGATGCTGCCGGGCGCGCTGGCGTCGGCCGTCGTCTTCGCCGGGCTCGGGGCCGTCACGGCCGCCCCGGGCGGGGGCTGGCGGGTTCCCGCGCTGCTGGGTCTCTGGGCCGCGTTCGGTGCCGCGTGCTCGGCGGTGCTCACCCCGACCGGGCGGCTCATCCGGCGCTCGGTGCCGCCCGGGGAGCGTACGGCCGCGTTCGCCGCCCAGTTCTCCCTGTCGCACGGCTGCTGGCTGCTGACGTACCCCCTGGCCGGCTGGCTCGGGGCGGCGGCCGGGCTCGACTGGGCGGTACTCGCCCTGGGTTCGATCGCCCTGTCCGCCGCCCTGCTGGCCGTACGGCTGTGGCCGCGGCCGCCCGCCACCGCGGGCACCGCCCCCGTCGGGGTGCCGTGGGCGGTGCCCGCTCCTGGGGTCAGACGCTGAGCGCCGCCCGTACGGTCCCCTCCGCCCCGGTGCCACCGTCGCCGGAGGAGGTGACCCGGCCCGCTTCGAGGACGTAGTAGTGCTGGGCCGCTCGCATGGCGAAGCCGACGTGTTGTTCGACGAGGAGCACGGAGAGGCCGCCGCGGCGGGTCAGGGCGAGGATCGTCTCCTCGATCTCGGCCACCACGGAGGGCTGGATACCCTCGGTCGGTTCGTCGAGGAGGAGGAGTTTCGGGCGGGTGATCAGGGCGCGGGCGAGGGCGAGTTGCTGGCGCTGGCCGCCTGAGAGCAGACCCGCGCGGCGGCCGGACAGCTCGCGCAGGACGGGGAACAGGTCGAGTGCCTCGGCGACGGCCTCCTTGCCGTCGGGGCGGCCGTCGGCGACGAGTTGCAGGTTCTCGGCGGTGGTGAGGTGCGGAAAGGCCTGCTGGCCCTGGGGGACGTAGGCCATTCCCTTGGCGACCCGCTGGTGCGGTGCGAGGTGGGTGATGTCCTCGCCGTTCAGCAGGATGCTGCCGCTCCTCGGCTTGAGCAGGCCCATGGCGGCGCGCAGGAGGGTGCTCTTGCCGGCGCCGTTGTGGCCGAGGACGGTGGCGACGCCGTCGTCCGGGACGGAGACGGTGACGCCGTGCAGCACGGTCGTGCGGTCGTAGCCGGCGTGGACGGATTTCAGCTCCAGCATGGCGTCACGCCTCCTGTGCCTGGGTCGAGGGAACGGGGTCGGGGTCGGAGGCGCGGCCGAGGTAGACCTCCTGGACCCTGGCGTCGGCCTGGACGTCGGCGACGGAGCCCTCGCTGAGGACCTTGCCGGCGTGCAGGACGGTGACGCTGCGGGCGAAGGAGCGCATGAAGTCCATGTCGTGCTCGATGACGACGACCGTGTGGTCCTCGCTCACGCGTCGCAACAGCTCGCCGGTGGCCTCGCGTTCGTCATGGCTCATGCCGGCGACGGGCTCGTCGAGCAGGAGCAGCCGCACGTTCTGGACGAGCAGCATGCCGATCTCCAGCCACTGCTTCTGACCGTGGGCGAGCACGCCCGCCGGGCGGTCGCGCAGGTCGGTCAGGCCCGTGGTCTCCAAGGCCTTGGTCACCTGCTCGGGTACGCCCTTGCGGCGCCGGAGCATCGTCAGCGGGCCGCGTCCGGCGCCCGCCGCGATGTCGAGGTTCTGCAGGACGGTCAGCTCCTCGAAGACCGTGGCCGTCTGGAACGTACGGCCGATACCCATGCGGGCGATCCGGTGCACGGGCTTGCCGAGGAGCTCCTCACCGCCGAAGCGGACCGACCCGGCGGACTTCACCAGGCCGGTGACCGCGTCGACGAGGGTGGTCTTGCCCGCGCCGTTCGGGCCGATGAGGAAGCGCAGGTCGCCGGGGCGGATGTCCAGGTCCACGCCGTCGACGGCCTTGAAGCCGTCGAACGTCACCCGCAGATCGCGGACCGTCAGTCCCTCGCCGCTCATGTTGTTCCTCCGGTCGGGGTCGTGGGGGTACGGCGCCCCCGCAGGACGGTCACGAGGGACGCCAGGCCGCCGGGCAGGAAGCCGACCGCCAGCACGAACAGCAGTCCCTGCAGATACGTCCAGGCCGCGGGGAAGGCGTCGGAGAGCGTGCTCTGCGCCCAGGCGACCGCGATCGCGCCGAGCACCGCGCCCACCAGGCTGGCCCGGCCGCCGACGGCCGCGCCGATGACGAAGCCGATGGACGGGACGATGCCGATCAGGGCCGGGGAGATGATCCCGACGGCCGGGACGAAGAGGGCACCGGCGAGGCCCGCCATGCCCGCGGCGACGACGTAGGCGACAAGCTTGACGTTGGCCGGGTCGTAGCCGAGGAAGCGGACCCGTTCCTCGGAGTCACGTACGGCGACGAGGAGTTCGCCGTAGCGGCTGACGAACAACTGGCGGGCAGCGGCCATCAGCAGCAGGAGCGCGGCGGCGATGATGAAGTACACCGTGCGCTGGTTGACGGGGTCGCCCAGGTCGTAGCCGAAGAAGCCCTGGATGTCGGTCAGGCCGTTGGTGCCGCCGGTGGTGGCCTGCTGACCGACGAGCCAGATGGCGAGGGCGGCCGCGAGCGCCTGACTGAGGATCGCGAAGTAGGCGCCCTTGACCCGGCGGCGGAAGACGAAGAAGCCGAGCAGCGCGGCGACCGCCATCGGCAGCAGCACGGTCATCGCGAGGGCGAAGGCCGGGTTGGCGAAGGGCCGCCACCACCAGGGCAGCGCGTCGCCGGTGCCGTACAACTGCATGAAGTCGGGCAGCGTCTGGCCGGTGGCGGCGGCGTCGGCGAGCTTGAGGTGCATGGCCATGGCGTAGCCACCGAGGCCGAAGAAGACCCCCTGGCCGAGGACGAGCAGGCCCCCGCGGCCCCAGGCGAGGCTGACGCCGACCGCCACGATCGCGTAACACAGGTACTTCGCAAGGAGGTTGAGCCGGAAGTCGGTGAGGGCGAGCGGGGCGACGCCCATGAGCAGGACGGCGCCGAGGAGGAAGGCGCCGGGGACGCGGAGGCGTTCGTACCGTGACACGGTCCGCTTCGTGTCGGCGGCCGGGATCGGGGAGGTTGTGGTCGTCGTCATGCCAGGCTCCGGGTGCGCAGTGTGTACAGGCCCTGGGGTCGCCACTGCAGGAAGGCGACGATCGCCACGAGCACGATGACCTTGGCGACGCTGACCGTCGTCGAGTACTCCAGGACGGACTGGAGCACGCCGAGCGCGAAGGCCGTGATGACGCTGCCCTTCAGCTGCGCGATACCGCCGACGACCACGACCAGGAAGGCGTCGACGATGTAGTTGGTGCCCATCGTCGGGCCGATCGGGCCGACGAGCGTGAGCGCGACGCCCGCCACGCCCGCGAGGCCCGAGCCGATGAAGAACGTCATACGGTCGACGCGGCCGGTGGCGATGCCGGACACCTCGGCGAGGTCGCGGTTCTGCACGACGGCCCGGATGCGGCGGCCGAGCGGCGTCAGCCGCAGGATCAGCGTGAGGCCGAGGACGCACAGGAGGGCGAGGCCGAGGATGAACAGCCGGTTGTTGGCGAAGGTGATGCCGCCGACCGAGATGTTGCCGGTCAGCAGGTCCGGGGCGTGGGTCTGGACGTTCGGGGCGCCGAAGATGTCCCGGGCCAGCTGCTGGAGCATCAGGGAGACACCCCAGGTGACCAGCAGGGTGTCCAGGGGCCGGGTGTACAGCCGGCGGATGAGCAGCCACTCCAGCAGCGCGCCGAGGCCTCCGGCGACGAGGAAGGCCAGCGGGAGGGCGACGAGCAGGGAGATGCCGGCGCCGCTGATGTCCTTCTGCAGGACGTACGTCGTGTAGGCGCCGGCCATGATGAACTCGCCGTGCGCCATGTTGATCACGCCCATCTGACCGAAGGTCAGGGTCAGGCCGAGGGCGATGAGCAGGAGGACGGCGCCGATGCTGATTCCGGTGAAGGACTGGTTGAGGATGACCGTCATGTAGCGGCTCCGGGGGGTGCGGGGTGGGTGTGCGCGGCTGCCCCTTCGGCCCCGCTTCGCCTTGGAGCTCGGGGGGTTGGGGGTGCATTGGCGGGTGCGGGTGGTTCGTGGCTGGTCGCTCAGTTCCCCGCGCCCCTTCAGGGGCGCGGGGAACTGAGCGAGCAACCGACGACCACCCGCACCGGGCTCAGGACAGGCCGGATGCCCAGTCATAGTCCTTCAGGTAGGGGTCCGGCTTGATCGGCTTGCCCGAGTTCCAGACCTCCGTGATCAGCCCGTCGGCGCCGATCTTGCCGATGCGGGCCGTCTTGTGGACGTGCTGGGTCGTGCCGTCGACGGTGACCTTGCCCTCAGGGGCGTCGAGTTCGATGCCGGCGGAGGCCTTCTTCACCTTCGCCACGTCGAAGGAACCGGCCTTCTCCACCATCTCCTTCCACAGGTAGACCGAGATGTAGGCGGCCTCCATGGGGTCGGACGTCGGCTTGTCCGCGCCGTACGCCGCCTGGTACGCCTTCACGAACTCGGTGTTCGCGGCCCCCGGCGTGGTCTGGTAGTAGTTCCACGCTGTCAACTGGCCCTCCAGGTACTGCGTGCCGATGCTCTTGACCTCCTCCTCGGCGATCGACACCGAAAGCACCGGCAGGCTCTTCGCAGACAGCCCGGCGGACTTGTACTCCTTGAAGAAGGCCACGTTGCTGTCGCCGTTGAGGGTGTTGAACACCGCGTCCGCGCCGGCGTCCTTGACCTTGTTGACGATGGTGCTGAACTCGGTGGAGCCGAGCGGCGCGTAGTCCTCGCCGACGACCGTCATGCCGTTGGCCTCCGCGTACGCCTTGATGATTTTGTTGGCGGTGCGCGGGAAAACGTAGTCGCTGCCCACCAGATACAGCCGCGTCAAACCCTGCTTCTTGAGGTAATCGAGGGCGGGGACGATCTGCTGATTGGTGGTGGCGCCGATGTAGAAGATGTACGGGGACTGCTCCAGCCCCTCGTACTGCACGGGGTAGAAGAGAAGCGACTTGTAACGCTCGAAGACGGGTTTGACGGCCTTGCGGCTGGCGGAGGTCCAGCAGCCGAAGGTGGCGACGACCTTGTCGTCGGTGATCAGCGCTTCGGCCTTCTCGGCGAAGGTCGGCCAGTCCGAGGCCCCGTCCTGACTGATGGGCTTCAGCTTCTTGCCGAGGACACCACCGGCGGCGTTGATCTCCTTCACCGCGAGCAACAACGCGTTGTGGACCGTCACTTCGCTGATGGCCATGGTGCCCGAGAGCGAGTTCAGCAGTCCCACCTTGACCGTGTCGCCGGAGGTGTCCGCCTTGGCGCCGGAGGACGAAGTGGCACTGCCGGTCTTGGCGCCGCACGCGCTGAGGGCGGCGGTCGTGCCGAACGCCGACGCACCCGCGAGAAGACCGCGTCTACTGATACCGATCCCGGACATGCACTTCCTCCTTGGACGCGTTTCACGAGCGACGACTGCGCCCACAGCCTGCGAGGAAACTGTTTCCCGTGCGTTTCAAGGCAATTGAAGAACAGTTTCCGGGGAAAGTATTTACGCGACGAAATGAGGAGGAGCCATGGAAATGATTACTTCCCGTGGAAAGGAGGTGATGACCGCTTTCCACGGGCGAGGGCACTGCTCGAAGGTAGGCTCGGGACATCCCCCTCGCGGGGGCGGGCGAACGCGAGTTGAGGAGTGCGATGGCGAGGCGGCCCCAGGAACTGCTCCACCTGCTGAGCCGGGCCGAGCGCCTCGCCGTGCGCCGAGTCCGGTCCGTGCTCGACGAGTTCGACTGCTCCGTCGAGGCATGGCGGGTCCTGGACCTGCTCTCCGACGGGCGGGGTCACAACATGACGGCCCTCGCCGATCACGCCTTCCTTCCGGCACCGAGCCTGACCAAGCTGATCGACCAACTCGTCGACCAGAACCTGGTCTTCCGCCGCGTGGACCCCACCGACCGGCGCCGCGTACTGGCCCACCTCACCCCTCGGGGCATGCGGCGCTGGCAGCTGCTCGCGCGTGAAGTGCGCGCGGACTGGGCCGAGTTGGCGCCGCTGCTGGCGGAGGAGGACGGGGCCGGGGAGCGGCTGGAGCTGCTGCTGGACCGGCTGGCGCGGAGCCTGGAGGACGGGGCCTCAACGGATCAGGACAAAGTCACCGCAGGTCGTGCGGAGCACGCAACTGAGCGAGGACGTTGAAGTCGTAACCGTCCGCCTCCGCCAGGTAGATGCGCTGCCGGACATGCCGCCCGTCGAGGCTCAGCAGGCCGCGCGGACCCTCGTACGAGACGCGGTCGGCGGCCGCCCCGATGACTCACCGAGGCTGCCCGGGGTCGGCGCTTCCAGGCCGAAGCGCAGGGCGTACTGGCCCTGGCCGTGGAACTACCTCCGCCACCTCGCGAGGGCCCACCCGGCCGTGTACGCCGTCGCCCACGCCACCGCCCTCAGCAACCTCTCCGTGGACCAGAGAACCGTCGGAGACCACTCCGCCGCTCTGGCCTCCAGCGCCGAAGCCGTCGACATTCTCCGACCGCTTGCCGAGGACGACCCCGCGCACCTGCCGCTGCTGGCCATCACCCTCAACAACCTCTCCACCCGGCAGAGCCGTGCCGGAGACGTCCAGGCAGCACTCGCCTCCGTCACGGAAGTCGTGGAGATGCGCCGAGAGTTGGCCGAGACGAACCCCACCGCCTTCCTCCCCGCCCTTGCCACTGCCCTCAACAACCGCACATACCGCCTGACCGAGACCGGGGATCGCCAGGGCGCACTGGTCTGCGTCGACGAAGCGGTGACCATCCTGCGTACCTTCGTGGACGCCCACCCCGCCGCCTACCTGCCGCGCCTCGCCTCCTTCCTGACTCACCTGTCGCAGTGTCAGGAGGATGACGGACAAGGCCGGGCCGCTGCCTCGTCAGCCACGGAAGCCGTACGTCTGTTCCGGCGTCTCACGCGGGCCAACCCCAGAGCTCACCTCTCCGACTTCGTCACCGCCCTCAACCGCTTCACCGCCCTGAGGCACGACACACAGGCCACTCTGGACGTCTGGGCGGACGCCGTCACCGCCCTCGGGGCGAACCCCGTCCCACAGGCGGAACTTCGGGCGCGCTATGCGGGTCAACTCGCCGAACACGGTGCACTGGACAAAGCCCTCGAACAGCTCGTCCACGCGGCCCTGGTCGACGACATGGAGGAACCACACTTGTTGCGCCGCGCCCGGCAGGCCATCCGCACCACGGTGGCCGAGCACGGCCTCGACGATGACCGGCTTCCCGACTGGGCCACGTCACCTCTGCCCGACGCGGCCATCGAGCTCGTGAACGAATGGGCCGCCGCATCGGACTGGCACCACGCGGAAGCGTTCCTCAGGGCACACGGCGAACAGCTCATGGCTCCCGGTCTGCGCCACGACCTTCAGGTGACCGCCGCCATCTTCCCGGGGCACGCGGAGATCGGCAACCTTACTGGTCTTCTTGACGCGATCGACTCACACGGCATCGAGCAGATCCTGGCCGGCGGCCGACGTACACACGACGCACGCCTCGCGCTTCGATCCTGGCTCGGCACCGACGACTGGCAGACGTCCAAGGACTTCCTCGACGAACCCGAGATCGCTGTGCACTCGCCCGAGGCCAAGGGCCTCCTCAGGCACGCACGGTCTCAGGTCGCCGACCAGCACCTGGCCATCCTTGAACTTTCCGAGGTCATGCCCACCGACGAGGTCTATGCCATCGTCGTCGACCAGGGCACCGCCGTCGAACAGGCCTACCAGGCGATCGAGCGGGCGGACATCCAGGCATTGCGCCGCATTCTCGCAGCGCACGACGGGCCCGTCTCCGGTGCCCCTGCCGCTCTCTTCGAAGCCGTCAACCACCTCGCCGACGGCGACACGGAGGCAGCCCGTCGGCTCGCCGTTCTGCTCGCCCGCAACGGAGCCTTCAACCAGCGCACCGCCTACGCCATCCTCCTGCGCGCCCTCGCCTCCCACGACCCCGACTTCCTCTTCGCAGAAGAGTTGGCCGATATCGTGGCCTCGGACGGCACCGCCCTCGATCCTGCCCGTGGCACGGACGAGGGCCACGGCGAACGCGTGACCCAGTGAGCGTTTGCCGAGTCCGCACCTGGCCGATCGGACCGCCAGCGGCTGCTGATTCCCCTCCCCAATGGTGTGTGCCGCGTGGGGCTGAGGAGGCGTGCGCCGGGGCGCGTGCTGTTCAGCACCGTTTTCGCGCCCCCGACGCCGCTTGTCAGCGGCCTTGTGCGGGCACTACTGTCACCACGCCTTGGTGAACGGGAAATCCGGTGTGATGCCGGTGCGGCCCTCGCCACTGTGAATCGGGAAGTCCGGCTCCAGTCCTCGCGGACAGCCACTGGGTCCTAGGGCCCTGGCGCCACATTCCCGTCTGCCGCGCGACGCCTGGCACGCACGCTCGCCGCGTTGCCGAATCGCCCACGTGGCTCCGCCACGAGGGCGCTCCGGCGCCTTGCGATCGCACGCGCCAGACGCCGCGCGGCCCGCCCTTCGGGCGGACGACGGGAATGTGACGCCAGGGCCCTAGCCCCGGGAAGGCGGAGCACGGGCGTGTGGTACCCGTCAGCCAGGAGACCGGCCAAGGCACGTCAACCATCCACGAGGTGCTGGAGAGGGTCTGCTGAGCCATGCACATAGCCGAGGGTTTCCTTCCTCCGGCGCACGCGATCGCCTGGGGCGTCGCGTCCGCGCCGTTCGTCGTCCACGGAGTACGGTCACTCACCCGTGAGGTCAGAGAGCACCCCGAGAGCACACTGTTGCTCGGCGCCTCGGGGGCCTTCACCTTCGTTCTGTCCGCGTTGAAGCTGCCGTCGGTGACCGGGAGTTGTTCGCACCCCACCGGCACGGGACTCGGCGCCATCCTGTTCCGGCCGCCGATCATGGCGGTGCTGGGCACCATCACCCTGCTCTTCCAGGCCCTGCTGCTCGCCCACGGCGGCCTGACCACACTCGGCGCCAACGTCTTCTCGATGGCGATCGCCGGGCCATGGGCCGGTTACGGCATCTACCGGCTGCTGCGGCGGTACCAAGTGCCGCTGATGGTCACGGTGTTCTTCGGCGCGTTCGTCGCGGACCTGGTCACCTACTGCGTCACCAGCGTCCAGCTCGCGCTCGCCTTCCCCGACCCGAGCAGCGGATTCCTCGGCGCGCTCGGCAAGTTCGGCTCCATCTTCTCCGTCACCCAGATCCCGCTCGCCGTGAGCGAGGGACTTCTCACGGTGCTGGTGATGCGCCTTCTGGTGCAGTCGAGCAAGGGCGAACTGACCCGGCTCGGCGTGCTCCTGAGCGGCAAGCAGAACCGGACCGAGACGGAGGCGGTGGCCCGATGAGCCGGAACACGAAGATCAACGTCCTGCTGCTGCTCGTCGTGGCCGCGCTCGCCGTACTACCGCTGGCCCTGGGCCTCGGCGACCACAAGGAGGAACCCTTCACCGGCGCCGACGGTGAGGCAGAGACGGCGATCACCGAGATCGAGCCGGACTACAAGCCGTGGTTCTCACCCCTGTACGAGCCGCCGTCCGGTGAGATCGAGTCCGCGCTGTTCTCCCTCCAGGCCGCCCTCGGCGCGGGCGTCCTCGCGTACTACTTCGGACTGCGCCGAGGGCGACGGCAGGGGGAGCAGCAGGCGCGGGAACGGGAACGGGACGCCGAGGGCACGCCACCTGACGCCGAGAGCGCGTCAGGTGGCGCCTCCGAGGAGTCCATGGCCGAGAGGTCCTGACTCTCGTGCTGCCGATCGACGCGGCGGCGCACAGCAGTCGCTGGCGCCACCGCCATCCCGTGGACAAGGCCGTGCTCGGACTGGGACTCACCGTGCTGGCGATCTCCCTACCGCCCTGGCCCGGCGCCGCCCTCGTGCTGGTGACGGCGCTCGCCGTGCTGCTGGGCCCGGCGGGCGTGCCGGGCCGTCGGCTGTGGCGCGCCTACCGGGTGCCGCTGGGTTTCTGCGTCACCGGCGCGGTGCCCCTGCTCGTCCAGGTCGGCGGGCCGGACGGGTTCGTGACCCTGGCCGAGGGCGGCCTGGTGCGTGCCGGGGAGTTGCTGCTGCGTACGTCGGCCGCTTCCCTCGGCGTTCTCCTGTTCGCCTTCACCACACCCATGTCCGACCTGCTGCCCCGCCTGGTGCAGGCCGGGGTGCCCGCGCCCGTCGTGGACGTCGCGCTGGTCACGTACCGCATGAGCTTCCTGCTGCTCGACTCCGTGCGCAGGATCCGGGAGGCTCAGGCGGCCCGGCTGGGGCACACCACCCGTGCCGCCACCTGGCGTTCACTCGCGGGGCTCGGCGCCATCGCGTTCGTACGGGCCTTCGACCGGGCGGCGCGGTTGCAGACGGGGCTCGCCGGACGGGGCTATGACGGCACCCTGCGCGTGCTGGTGCCCGAGGCCCGGGTCTCCGTCCGCTTCGTCTGCGCGGGCCTCGCCCTCCTCGCGGCCGTCGCCGCGCTCACCTTCGTACTGGAAAGGCCGCTGACATGAGCGAGCCCGTGCTGGTCGCCCTGCGGGGCGCGTCCTTCGCGTACGAGGACGGCCCGGCCGTGCTCAGCGATCTCGACTTCGAGGTGCGCGAGGGTCGCGCGCTGGCCCTGCTCGGCCGCAACGGCACCGGAAAGACGACGCTGATGCGGCTGCTGAGTGGTGGACTCCGGCCCCACGCGGGCCGGTTGACCGTGGACGGGCAGCCGGTCACGTACGACCGCAAGGGGTTGACCCGGCTGCGTACGACCGTTCAGCTGGTCGTCCAGGATCCCGACGACCAGCTCTTCGCGGCGTCCGTCGCCCAGGACGTGTCGTTCGGGCCGTTGAACCTCGGGCTGCCCGACGAGCAGGTGCGGGCCCGGGTGGACGAGGCGCTCACCGCGCTCGACATCACCGCCCTCGCCGACCGGCCCACCCATCTGCTGTCCTACGGGCAGCGCAAGCGGACCGCCATCGCGGGGGCGGTCGCGATGCGGCCCCGCGTGCTGATCCTGGACGAGCCGACCGCCGGGCTCGACCCCGACGGCCAGGAACGGCTGCTCAGCACCCTGGACCGGCTCCGCGGGTCCGGCACCACGGTCGTGATGGCCACGCACGACGTCGACCTCGCCCTGCGGTGGGCCGACGACGCGGCACTGCTCACCCCGGCCGGCGCGCGCACGGGACCGGCGGCCACGATGCTCGCCCGCACGGACCTCCTTCACCAGGCCGGGCTGCGGCTGCCCTGGGGAGTCGCGGCCACCCAACTCCTTCGCCACCAGGGGCTGTTGCCCGACACGACGCCAGGTCCGCGCACTCCGGAGGAGCTTGCCGCCCTGGCCGGGGGTTGAGTGCGGCGGTCAGCCGAGCCAGTTGCCGTCACGCATCAGGTCGCGTCCCCGCAGCTCGTTGGCCTCGCGCCAGGCTTGGACACGGCGCGGCCGGATCAGGAAGTACTGGTAGTCGTCGAGCTTTCGCGGGTCGAAACCGGTGTGTTCCGCGAACGCGTCGCCCGTCTCGGGAAGGTCGGCGATGTCCACCGGCTCAGCTGTGCCGTCGACCACGACGACATCGCGGGTCGGGCCGAGGCTGAGCCGGACCCGGCCGTCCGCCAGCAGGTTGCGGCCGGTGATCGAGGCGCGCGGCGTCGAGACGAGGAACGCGGTCCCGTCCCAGAGGTACGACAGCGGGACGAGGTGCGCGCCGCCCGGCGAGCCCGCCGACGCGAGCCAGAGATCGACGTCGGTCTCCAGTTTCGCCCGGGTGTCCCGCAGCCTCTCCTCAAGTCCACGCGGCGGCGCGTCCGTCATGCTTCCTCCCGTCATCGCACAGCAAGCCCTCCCGGCGAGGGATGCCATGGTCATCACGCTAGTCGCAGACCATAGGCCCGAACCGCCGTACCCGCGAAGACGTCTTCCTGTTCGGCCGGACTCAGCCCGGCCGTCAGTGCTCGGGCCGCGTCGAGGACTTGGGCGTAGTCGGCGGCGAGCCGACGGACGGGCCAGTCGGAGCCGAACATCAGCCGACCGGGCCCGAAGGCTTCCAGGACGGAGTCCTGTGCGGTGCCCGCGGTGTTCGGTGCGTGCCCTCGGCGGCCGGGCCAAGGCCCTTGTAGCGGAGCTGCTTGGGTCTTTGGCCGGTGCGGCGAGGGTGCGTGCCGGGCGCCCTGGGTGCTGTGCGGGACTCGGGCAGGGAGGCGTCGGTTCCCTCGGTGGAGTAGTCGTGGACGACGTCGATGAGTTCGGCCATCCTCGCCTGCCAGGCGATGTTGACCGGCAGCTTCTCCAACTCCGCGATCATCGCCGCGTAGTCGTCGACCTCCAGGACGTGGAAGAGGTCCGTGCCTCCCCCACGCTCGACTTCGCTCGCGCGGGGGGGACCCCCACCGCCAGATGGTCCATTCGGAGACCCCGGCGGCGCGGATGGCGGCGGTCAGTTCGGCGGGGACCTCGCGGTGGGCGGCCTCGTACTCCTCGATGCGGTCGGCGCGGACCTTGGTGTGCAGGGCGACCCTCACGACGGCTCCCTCACGACGGCGCCTTCACGACGGCTCCTTCGGCTGCGGGACGGGGGTGTTCGGGTGCAGAAGCCCTTCGGCGCGCAGGTCGTCCCAGAGTGCGGCCGGGAACGGACGGCTGAGCAGGTCGACCGTATCGCGCACCTCCTCGGCGGAGCGTGCGCCGGTCAGCACGGCCGCCACCGCCGGATGGGCGGAGGGGAAGGCCAGGGCCGCGCCGCGCAGCGGTACGCCGTGGCGTTCGGTGACGGCCTTCAGCCGCAGGGCGCGGTCGAGCACCGGCTGCGGCGCGGGCGCGTAGTCGTACGTGACGCCGGGCTTCGGGTCGATCAGCAGGCCGGAGTTGAACGCGCCACCGATCAGGACGCTGCGTCCGCGGGCGGCGGCCTCGGGGAGCAACTCGGCGAGGCCCTCCTGTTCGAGGAGGGTGTACCGGCCGGCCAGCAGCACCACGTCGATGTCGGTCTCGCGCAGGAAGCGAGCGGGTACGGCGCACTGGTTCATGCCCACGCCGATCGCTCCTACGACGCCCTCGGCCCGGAGCCGTTCCAGCGCCGGGTAGGCCTCGCGCAGGGCCTGCTCGACGTGGTCGTCGGGGTCGTGGATCAGGGCCACGTCCACCCGGTCCAGGCCGAGCCGCTCCAGGCTGGCCTCCAGGGAGCGCAGGACGCCGTCGGCGGTGAAGTCCCAGACACGGCGGTGGGTCGCCGGGACCGCGAAGCCGCCTGCCAGGTCGTCGCCCTCGACGGTCTCGTTCGGCACCAGCAGCCGTCCGACCTTGGTGGAGATCGTGTACGACTCCCGGGGGCGGCCCCGGAGCGCGGCGCCCAGGCGGCGTTCGGACAGGCCGAGTCCGTAGTGGGGTGCCGTGTCGAAGGTGCGGATCCCGGCGTCCCAGGCGGCGTCGATCGCGGCGGCGGCCTCCTCGTCGGCCACCGGCCGGTAGAGGTTGCCGAGGCCCGCGGCGCCGTATGCCAGTTCGGTGACCTCGACGCCGGTGCGGCCGAGGGTTCTCGTTCTCATGAGGCCGCCGGACGGAGCCGGAGTCCCTGCATGCCCCCGTCGACGGCGAGGGCGGTGCCGGTGACGGAGGACGCGGCGGGGCTCGCCAGATAGGCGATGGCGGCGGCGACCTCGTCGGCGGTGACGAGGCGTCCCATGGGCTGGCGGGCGTTGAGGGCGGCACGCTCGGCCTCGGGGTCGCCGGCCGCGTCGAGGAGCCGGCCGACCCAGGGGGTGTCGGTGGTGCCGGGGTTGACGCAGTTGACGCGGATGCCCTCGCGGACGTGGTCGGCGGCCATGGCGAGGGTCAGGGAGAGGACCGCTCCCTTGCTGGCGCAGTACAGGGCGCGCTGCGGCAGTCCGGCCGTGGCGCCGATCGAGCAGGTGTTCACGATCGCCGCGTGTTCCGAGTTCCGCAGATGCGGCAGGGCGGCGCGGCTGGTGCGCACGATGCCGAGGACGTTGACGTCGAGGACCTGGTGCCACTGTTCGTCGGGGTTGTCCTCGATGGTGCCGATGGCGCCGATGCCGGCGTTGTTGACGAGGATGTCCAGGCCGCCGAGCCGTTCGACGGCGTCGCTCACGGCGGCCCGTACGGAGGCGTCGTCGGTGACGTCCGCCTTGAAAGCCAGCAGCGGCGCGGTGGCCCCGGAGGGGTTCAGGTCGAACACGGCGACCTCGGCGCCCCGCGCGGACAGCAGCCGGGCCGTGGCCAGTCCGATTCCGGACGCACCACCGGTGACGATCGCGCGCAGCCCTGTCAGTTCCGTCATGCGACTTACTCCCGTTCAGCGAGGTCGGCGGCCCAGAACGTGCCGTCGGGGTAACGATATTCGGCGAGCGATGCGGGGTGCATGGTGGCCGAGAAACCGGGCGTGACCGGTGCGACGTAGTGGCCCTCACGCATCACGACCGGGTCGGTGAAGTGCTCGTGCAGGTGGTCGACGTACTCGATGACCCGGTCGTCGGTGGTGCCGGAGAGGGCGAGACAGTCGAACATCGCCAGGTGCTGGACCAGTTCGCACAGGCCCACGCCGCCGGCGTGCGGGCACACCGGTACGCCGAACTTCGCGGCGAGCAGCAGGATCGCCAGGTTCTCGTTGACGCCGCCGACGCGGGCCGCGTCGATCTGGAGGACGTCGAGGGCGTCGGCCTGGAGGAGTTGCTTGAAGACGATGCGGTTCTGGACGTGTTCGCCGGTGGCGACCTTCACCGGGGCGACTGCCTGGCGGATGGCGGCGTGGCCGAGGATGTCGTCGGGGCTGGTGGGTTCCTCGATCCAGTACGGGTCGAAGTCGGCGAGGGCCCGGGTCCACTCGATCGCCTCGGTGATGTTCCAGCGCTGGTTGGCGTCGATGGCGATGCGTACGCGGTCGCCGACTGCGGCGCGGGCGGTGCGCAGTCGTCGGATGTCGTCGTCGACGTCGGCGCCGACCTTGAGCTTGATCTGGGTGAAACCGTCGGCGACGGCCTGCTTCGCGAGCCGGGTGAGCTTCTCGTCGGAGTAGCCGAGCCAGCCCGGTGAGGTGGTGTAGCCGGGGTAGCCGCGCTCCAGCAGGGTCGCCTCCCGGTCCGCGAGGCCGGTCCTGCGCTCACGCAGCAACTCCAGAGCCTCCTCCGGGGAGAGGGCGTCGGCGATGTAGCGGAAGTCGACCTGGGAGACCAGCCATTCGGGGTCGGCGTGGGCGAGCAGTCGCCACAGCGGCTGCCCGGCCCGCTTGGCCGCCAGGTCCCACACGGCGTTGACGACCGCGCCGATCGCCATGTGCATCACGCCCTTCTCGGGGCCGAGCCAGCGCAACTGGCTGTCGCCGATCAGGTCGCGGTTGACCGATCCCGGGTCGGCGCACAGGTCGTCCACCGAGCGTCCCAGGAGGTGGGGCCTGAGGGCTCCGATCGCGGCGACCTGGACGTCGTTGCCGCGGCCGATGGTGAAGGTGAAGCCGTGGCCTTCGAGCCCGTCGCCGGCGTCGGTGCGCAGCACCACGTAGGCGGCGGAGTAGTCGGGGTCCGGGTTCATCGCGTCGGAGCCGTCCAGCTCCCGCGAGGTGGGGAACCGGATGTCATAGGTGTCGACCGCGGTGATCCGGGCGGAGGTTGCAGTCACGGGGTGCCTTTCACGCGTGGCCGAAGGTCTGACGCTGGCCTCCGAGACCGTCTATCTCGAGCTCGACGGTGTCACCGGGGCGGAGGAAGGGGGTGCCGGGCAGGCCGAGGGCGACGCCCGCGGGCGTACCGGTGTTGATCACGTCGCCCGGGTTCAGGACCATGTACCGGCTCAGGTACGCCACGACGTGGTGGACCGGGAAGATCATGTCGCGGGTGTGCCCGTGCTGGCGTTTGACGCCGTTGACACTCAGGCGCAGTTCCAGGTTCTGCGGGTCGCCGATCTCGTCGGCGGTGACCAGCCAGGGGCCGAGCGGGTTGAAGGTCTCGCACGATTTGCCCAGGTCCCACTGTGGCGAGTACTCCAGCTGGAACTCGCGCTCGGAGACGTCATGGCTGACCGTGTACCCCGCGATCACCTCCGCCGCGTCCTCGGGCTCCTCCAGATAGCGGGCCCGCCGTCCGATGACGACCGCGAGCTCGACCTCCCAGTCGGTCTTCACCGAGCCACGCGGGATCAGCACCTCGTCGTACGGGCCGACGACGGTGCTCGGGTCCTTCATGAAGATCACGGGCCGGGACGGGATGTCGGCGCCCGTCTCGGCGGCGTGGTCACGGTAGTTGAGCCCGACGCAGACGACTTTTCCGGGACGTGCGACGGGGGCGCCGACGCGCAGGCCTTCGGTGGGGAGCTCGGTCAGTGTGCCCGCCTCGACCGCCGCGCGGGCCCGGTCCACTCCCCCGGCGGCGAGGAAGGCGCCGTCGATGTCGGGGGTCATGGAGGACAGGTCCAGCAGTCGGCCGTCGTCGGTGCGAAGGGCGGGCCGCTCCTGTCCGGGGGCGCCGACGCGTAGCAGTTTCACTGGGGCAGCTCCCTTGTGCCTCGGAGACTCATTCATCGGAGGAATGGCGCACCGTGACTGTAAAGGCAGTTCGGCCACATGACAACGTATTCCTCGGATGTATTTGATCGACTTAAAGCATAAGGGCAGATCAGGAGTGCGACATAGGGGGAATCACCGGGACGCATCGACAGTCGACCATGTCCCGCGCGCGGACCACTGCCCATCGAATTCGCGGCGAACGACCTCTTGTCAGCCCGGCGGCACCGTCGTAACGTCCTCGACGCACGAGATACATCGGAGGAATCGCGCCACGTGTTTTCAGGTAGTGGCCGTTCACACTCCGCTGCTCGTACACCGGTTGACCCTCACCCCGTCCCGCCGATCGGTCCACGCATCCCCCCGCGTGGCTCCCCGTCCTGGCTAAGTCCTGGCTAAGGAGAAACCCGGCCATGAAGTTCGCTCGCATCCGCTCCACCGCCGTAGCGGCCTGCGCCGTCGTCACCGCCCTCACCCTCGTCACCGCGTGCAACCGCGACAGTTCGTCGTCGGGCGGTTCGGACGGTGACAAGCCCGCCATCGGGATCGACCTGCCGCGCTCCGACTCGGACTTCTGGAACTCCTACGCCGACTACCTGAAGAAGGACATCAAGTCGGAGAGCGTCAACGCGCTGCCGCTCAGCAACTCGCAGAACGACATCACCAAGCTTGTCGCCAACGTGCAGGTCTTCCAGAACACGGGTGCCAAGGCCGTCGTCATGGCCCCGCAGGACACCGGCGCCATCGCCTCCACCCTCGACACCCTGGCGTCGAAGAAGATCCCCGTGGTCAGCGTCGACACCCGGCCCGACAAGGGCGACGTCTACATGGTGGTGCGCGCCGACAACCGGGCGTACGGCACCAAGGCGTGCGAGTTCCTCGGCGAGCAACTGGGCGGGAAGGGCAAGGTCGCCGAGTTGCAGGGCGCCCTCGACTCCATCAACGGGCGGGACCGCTCCGAGGCGTTCGCCGCGTGTATGAAGGACAAGTTCCCGGACATCCAGGTCTTCGAGCTGCCGACCGACTGGAAGGGCGACGTGGCCTCCGCCAAGCTGCAGAGTCTGCTCGCCCAGCACCCCGATCTCAACGGCATCTACATGCAGGCCGGTGGTGTCTTCCTCCAGCCGACCCTCGCCCTCCTGGAGCAGAAAGGCCTGCTCAAGCCCGCCGGGGAGAAGGGTCACATCTCGATCATCTCCAACGACGGCATTCCGCAGGAGCTCGACGCCATCCGCAAGGGTCAGATCGACGCCACCGTCTCCCAGCCGGCCGACCTGTACGCCAAGTACGCGCTGCACTACGCCCAGGCCGCGGCCGCGGGCAAGACGTTCGAGCCGGGCAAGACCGACCACGACTCCACGATCATCGAGATCCCGGGCGGCCTGGAGGACCAGCTGCCGGCCCCTCTGGTGACCAAGGACAACGTGGACGACAAGGCCCTGTGGGGCAACACCGTCGGCCAGTGACCCCCGTATCCCCACGCGAAGGACGATCCACCCCACGAAGGACGGTATCCACCATGGCGGACACCGCGACCGCGCCGGCGAGCGGCGGCGGGCGCCCGGGCGGCGGGAACTCCGTTCCGGTGGCGGAGGCCACCGGGATCACCAAGAGGTTCGGGGCGACGGTGGCGTTGCGCGACGCCCGTATCACCGTCGCCCCGGGCGAGGCGCACGCACTGGTCGGCCGCAACGGCGCGGGCAAGTCCACGCTCGTGTCCATCCTGACGGGACTGCGGCCCGCCGACACCGGCACCCTGCGCTTCTCCGGCGAACCGGCGCCCGCCGTCGGGGACATCGATGCCTGGCGCTCCAAGGTCGCCTGCGTCTACCAGCGCTCCACGATCATCCCGGACCTGACGGTCGCCGAGAATCTCTTCCTGAACCGGCAGAGCGACGGCCCGCTGCGCCCCATCCACTGGAAGCAGCTGCGGGCACGGGCCGAGGAGTTGCTCGGCGAGTACGGCGTGGACGTCGACGCCGCCGCGCGGGCGAAAGATCTCACCGTCGAGCAGCGGCAGTTCGTCGAGATCGCCCGCGCGCTGTCGTTCGGGGCGCGCTTCATCATCCTGGACGAGCCGACCGCGAAGCTCGACGCCCGCGGCATCAACCGGCTCTTCGACAAACTCCGCGACCTCCAGCGGCAAGGCGTCGCCTTCCTGTTCATCTCGCACCACCTCCAGGAGGTGTACGACCTCTGCACCACGGTCACGGTCTACCGGGACGCAGCGCACATCCTGACGGCGCCCGTGGCCGAACTCGGTCATCAGGCGCTGGTGGAGGCCATGACCGGGGAGTCCACCGGCACGGTGGCACCGGCCCTCGACGACCGTACGGCGGTGAAGACCGACGCCGACGAACTCCTGACCGTCGAGGGCCTGACCCTGTCCGGCGCCTGCCGTGACCTCTCGCTGTCGGTCCGTGCGGGCGAGGTGGTCGGCCTGGCCGGTGCCGCCGCCAGCGGGAACGTACGGGTGGGAGAGGCCGTCGCCGGCCTGCACCGCGCCGAGGCCGGGTCCGTCTCGGTTGCCGGCCGGAGCATACGCACCGGGAGCGTCCCCTCGGCGCTGGCCGTAGGCGTGGGCTTCGTCCCGGAGGACCGCCATCTCCAGGGACTGGTCAACAACCGCAGTGTCGCGGAGAACGCGACGCTCACCGTCACCGATCAGCTCGGCCCGTACGGGACCGTGCTGCCCGCCCGGACCAGGGCCTTCGCCCGGGGCATGATCCGGGACCTCGACATCAAGACGCCGGACGCGGCAACCCCGGTCTCCGAACTCTCCGGCGGCAACCAGCAGAAGGTCGTCGTCGCCCGCGCCCTGGCCACCGATCCCCATGTGCTGGTGGCCATCCGCCCCACCAACGGGGTGGACGTGAAGTCCAAGGAGTTCCTGCTGCGGCGGATCCGCGAGGCCGCGGACGGCGGGAAGGCCGCGCTGATCGTCTCCGACGAACTGGACGACCTCAGGACGTGCGACCGGGTCGTCGTCATGTTCCACGGACGTGCCGTCGCCGACTTCGGCCGTGGCTGGACGGACGAGCAGATGGTCGCCGCCATGGAGGGCGTGGGCGACCGCGCCGAGGCTGAGGGCGTGGGTGACCGGGCCGAGGCGGAGGGCGTGGGCGACCGGGCCGAGGCTGAAGGCCTCATCGACCCAACCGAGGCATCCGACACCGAAGAGCACGGAAGGTAGTCATGTCCGCCACCACTGATGTCACCGACCCCACCCCGAACGTGGCGCGGACGACGACCGACAAGGACAGCCGGCGCGGGCTCGACCTCGGCCGTTTCCGCGAGCTGTCCCTGATCCCGGCCATCCTGGTCCTGATGCTGATCGGGTTCATCGTCTCGCCGGCCTTCCTGACCGCCGATAACCTCATCGGAGTGGCCCAGCAGTCCACCGAACTCAGCCTGCTGGTGCTGGCCACCGCGCTGATCCTGATCGCCGGGCGGATGGACCTGTCCCTGGAGTCCACCATCGGTGTGGCGCCCGTCATCGCCGTATGGCTCGTCCTGCCCACCAGCGGCGCCCGGTTCACGGGCCTCGGACTGCTCCCCGAGTGGACGGCCGTACCGCTCTGTCTGCTGGTGGGCGTGGTGATCGGGGCCGTCAACGGGTTCCTGATCCTGAAGCTGCGCCTCAACGGGTTCATCGTCACCCTCGGCATGCTGACCATGCTGCGCGGCCTCCAGGTCGCCCTGTCGGAGGGCCAGTCCATCGTGGAACTGCCCTCCTCCTTCACCTACCTGGGCAAGGCGTCGTGGCTGGGTGTCCCCGCCGCGATCTGGATCTGCGTGGTGCTGTTCGCCCTCGGCGGCAGCGCGCTGGCCTGGCTGCGGCACGGCAGGGCGCTGTACGCGATCGGCGGCAACGCGGAGGCGGCCCGTACCGCCGGTATCCGGGTCGACCGGATCGTGTGGGCGGTGCTGATCCTCGGCAGTGTGCTGGCCGCGTTCGCCGGGATCCTGTACAGCGGGCACTACGGATCGATCTCCGCCACCCAGGGCGGCGGCTGGATCTTCCAGGTCTTCGCCGCGACCGTCATCGGCGGGGTGAGCCTCAACGGCGGCAAGGGCTCGGTGTTCGGGGCGCTCACCGGTGTGCTCACGCTGCAACTCGTCGTGAACGTCATGACGTTGGCGGGTGTGCCGCCGCTGTGGAACCAGTTCCTCAACGGCGCGATCATCATCGTCGCGCTGATCATCTCCCGCTTCGCCTCGGGCGAGAAGCAGGAGTAGACGGGGTGGCGCTGACGGACGAGGCGATGGACAAGATCAAGGCGATGATCGTGGCCGGTGAGCTCGCCCCGTGCTCCCGGCTGCCCGAGGAGGACCTCGCCGGTCAGTTCGGTCTGTCGCGTGGTTCACTGCGGGAGGCGGTCCGAGTGCTGACCGCCATGCGGATCCTGGTCACCTGGCAGGGCGACGGCACATATGTGTCCAGTCTGGAGCCCCATCTCCTGCTCGAGTCGCTCTCCTTCGCCTCGGACCAGCGCCGCCGTCAGTGACTTCCAGTCCTTGACCGAGGCGATGTCCACCCCGGCCTTCTTCAGGACCTCCTTGTTGTAGTAGAGGGCGAGGGTGTTGGCGCCGATCGGCGTGCCATACGTCTTGCCGCCCGACTGGCCGGCCGCGAGGAGGTTGGGGTCCACCTTCGAGGTGTACAGCTCGTTGTCGTCGGTCGTGGTGAGCACGCCCGCCTCGGCCAGGGTCGACACCACCGGGTTGTCGACGATGAGGACGTCCGCGGAGTTGTCCTGCTGCGCCGCCAGCAGCGCCTTGTTGGACAGGTCGCTGGTGTCGAAGGCGGTCCGCTTGATCTTCACTCCGGCCTCGGTGCCGCAGCCGTCCAGCAGCTTCGCCCAGGCCGAGCTCTTGTCGAACTGCGGGTACGGGTCCCAGACGGTGTACGTGCCGCTGTCCGCCGCGTTCGCGCCGGTGCCGCCCGAGCCCGAGCCGCAGGCGGTGGCACTGGTGATGACGGCCAGAGCGGTCAGGGCTGCGGCGGTCAGACGGCGCTGTCTGGGGAACCTGTTCATCGTGGGTTCCTTTGTTTCCGGCTAGTTCCGGTGTTTTCGGCTGTTTCCGGCCGTTTCCGGCATGCGGGTGCCGAGGGCGGGGGTTTGCTGAGAGCGGGGGTTGATGAAGGCGGGCACGGCGAACGGCACCGATGTGCGGTTCGAACGTCGGTGGAGTGAGGCAGCAGGGGCGGGGTTTCCCGTGCGGTGTGGTCAGGGTGCCGCGTCGGGTCCGGCGTCCGCAGCGGGCATGGCGGGCGTGGTTCCCGCGGGCCCGGTGCTGGCCCGCAGGGAGATGGGGGGCGTGAGGAGGTGGTGCCGGGGCGGCGCGTCGGGATGGTCCAGGCGTTCCACCAGGAGCTCGACGGCGAGCCTGCCCAGCTCGGCGGCCGGTACGTCCGCGGCGGTGAGCTGCGGGGTCACCGTCTCCGCCCAGCGGCCGGCCACGACCCCGGTGACGGAGAAGTCGCGCGGCACATGGCGGCCTGCCTTGGCGAGCCCTCGGTAGAGACCGCCGAGCGCGGCCTCGTTCAGCGTGACCAGGGCCGTGGTGGACGGGTCGTCGTACAGGATCCGTTCCAGGCACGCCTGGCCCGACGCCGCGTCGTCCCCGCAGCAGTACGTCCGCACGGTCAGCCCGCGCTCGGCCGCGGCCTTCGTGAAACCGTCCAGACCGCGGTGCGCGGACTCGTACCCGGCCCGCAGCAGCTGCTCGGGGCGGTTCACGAAGGCCACCCTGCGGTGGCCGAGATCCGCCAGGTGGTGGACGCACGCCGCGGCCAGCGCGGTGTGGTCCAGTCCCACCCACCAGCCGCCCTCCGGATGGGCGGTGCGACCGATGGCGACGGAGGGGAAGTTCAGGGCGGCCAGGTGATCGACCCGGTCGTCCTCCAGTCTGATCTCCATCAGGATCGCGCCGTCGACCCGCCGCTCCCCCAGCAGCCGCTGGAACGAGCGGTCGCTGTCCACCCCACTGGGCGACATGAGCACGTCGTAGTCGTAGGCCGCGGCGGCCTCCACCACGCTGCCGATGAAGTCCAGCTGCATCCCTGTGTAGTGGTTCCCGGCCGGCGGGAAGACCAGCCCGAAGGTGCTGGTCCGCCCGTTGGCCAGGGCACGCGCACTGGCGCTGGGCCGGTAGCCCAACTCGTCGACGACCTGCTGGATTCTGCGGCGCGTGTCCTCCGCCACCGGGCGCTTGCCGCTCAGCGCGTAGGACACGGTGCTCCGCGAGACACCGGCACGCCGGGCGATCTCACCGATGTTCACGGCGACTCCTTGATCGAACCGGTTCGACACCCTCGGAGGAGGGAGCGCCCGCCGGTCGTGAGGGTAGAGGGAGGGAGGAGGATCGAGAGCCGGTCGTCGAACCGGTTCGCGTAAAGCGAAGGTAGGAACTACCCGCACGCCTGTCAACGCCTCTGGCCGCACGTCCGCGACCGCGACGATGACCCACCGGCCCCTTGCTCAATTCCTTGCGACGCGGGGATTGCTGGCCAGTTGCCCCGGTGTTAGCTTCGCCGAACCGGTTCGATGAAGCGATCCTTCCGGCAACCACGCGGGTCCGATCCACCCTTCCCCCGCTGGGCGCCACATGATTGAACCGGTTCGAACCGCCCGCCCACGTCGCTGATGTGGGCCGACCGGAACCCGTACACAAGGATTGAGGACGCGATCCATGTCATCCGTTGACAGATCCGCCCGGCGCCTGGCCCCGACCGCTGTGGCAGCGGCTCTCGGCGCGGGCCTGCTGGCCGCACCGGCCGTCCCGGCGCAGGCTGCCGAGGCGCCTCCCCCCACCGTCCACTACACCTTCGACCAGGACGACCTCTCCTCCGGAAAGATCATCGACAGTTCCGGCAACGGCCGCACTGCGAGCCTGGTCAACAGCTCCACCGCCGAGTCCGTCGAGGGCACGGACGGAGGCAAGGCACTCGCCCTGCCCGGCGGGTCGAGTGCCTCCGACGGCGCGTACGTCCGCCTGCCCCGCGAAGTGCTGGCCGATGCCACCGACTTGACGGTCTCCACCCGCGTGAAGTGGAGCGGCAGCACGTCGCCCTGGCAACGGCTCTTCGATCTGGGCACCGACACCAGCGCGTATCTCAACACGACCCCGTACAGCGGCGACGGGACACTGCGCACGTCCATGACAACCGGCGAGGGGGGCGCGGAGACACAGGTCAACGGCTACACGACGCTTCCCGCGAACGAGTGGCGCACCGTCACCGTCACCCTCGACACCTCCGCCGACCGGCTCACCACCTACCTCGACGGCGTGGCGATCTCCTCCGCCAAGACCAGCATGAACGCCAAGGATCTGCTGGGCAGTTCGGCCACGGCGGCCGGTTACATCGGCAAGTCCTTCTGGCCGGATCAGCTGTTCAAGGGCGCGATCGACGACTTCACCGTGTGGCACTCGGCGCTCAGCCCCGACCAGGTGGCCGGCATGTTCGAGAACATCCCCGCCTTCCAGCAGCTCTCGCGGACATCCTTCGAGGTCCGCACCACCACCGGGACCGCCCCGTCCCTGCCCGCCGCCGTCCGCTCCTCCTTCTCCGACGGCTTCGACCGCGACATGCCGATCACCTGGGAGGCCGTACCGGCCGAGAAGTACGCGCAGCCAGGGACGTTCACCGTGGCGGGAACGGCGGCCGGACGCGCTGTGCAGGACGTTGCCGACGCCCATCGGATAGCTGTTGGTGTTGTTGTTCTGCCAGATGTCGAGCAGGTCCTCGGTCGTCCGCCACAGGTCGGCGACCTCGCCCCAGTTGTACTTGTCGCCGGTGGGGGCGTGGAAGCTGTTGGGGTTGATGCTGTAGACGATCGGCCGCCCCGTGGTACGCAGGGCGTCGCGCATGATGGTGAACCGTGCGACCTGCTCGCTGAGGGTGCCGCTGCCGGAGCACCAGTCGTACTTGAGGTAGTCCACGCCCCATGAGGCGAACGTGGCGGCGTCCTGGGCCTCGTGGCCCTTGCTGCCGGTGGAGCCGGGGTAGGTGCCCACGCCCTGGGCGCAGGTTTTCTCGTTGGGGGCCTGGTAGATGCCGAACTTCAGGCCCTTGCTGTGGATGTAGTCCCCGAGCGCCTTCATGCCGCTGGGGAACTTGGTCGGGTTGGCGCGGAGGTTGCCTGCCGCGTCGCGCTGCGGGTCGAACCAGCAGTCGTCGACGACGACGTACTGATAGCCCGCGGCCTTCATGCCCGAGGACACCATCGCGTCGGCGGCCTGACGCACCTGCGCCTCGGTGATCCCGCACCCGAAGCTGTTCCAGCTGTTCCACCCCAGCGGCGGGGTGAGCGCCGGGCTGCCCGGTGCGGCCGAAGCGGTGGAGTGGGCTGAAGCCGTGACGGACGCGGCGACCGCCAGCGCGGCAGCCGAGAGGAGACGGAGCAGTCGTCTGCCTGATCGTCTGGGCACCGTGGGGCTCCTTTCGGAGGCGGGCACCGTGGGCTGGTCACCGACGGGCCCGCTAGGGGGTGTTGTGAAAGTCCAGTGCGGTGCGGGCGGAACGCGGAGGGACCGGCTTGTGCGGCTCATGGTGGGCAGACAGCGGATGACAATCGCGCGTGGTCGGCCCATGCCACGTATACGACACGTGCAGAATGTTCGAAATTGCGATCCGATTTCGGATCGCCGACGTCATGGATGCTAGAGAGACTCGCGAGCATGTCAACACCGTTCACCCCGTCAGCTGCTTCTGCAGCCTCCGATTGACTGGCGATGGCGGAACATCGCAGGAAACGCCCCGGTCATCCATGGACGCCGACTTCGAAATATTTCGACGTTACCAGCGAATCCTGCGAGGGCTATTGACGGGATGTATCAGACACCTATCATCCTGGATGCTCAACGAGCCAGCCAGCGTTCGCAATCTCGAACGCGCGAGCTCGACCCGCCACCGGAGCACTCCCTCGCAGAGAGAACGACACATGGATATGTCATGCTCTCGCCAATACATGGATCGCCGCCAAGCGCTGACCGCCGCCGGCGGCCTGGTCACCGGTGCCTTCCTGCCTCTGGCCGGGGCCTCCCGAACCGCCGCTTCCGCTCCCGACGCGGAACCGGCCCTCGCGGCCGCCTCGGAGTACACCAACCCGGTGATCTGGCAGGACTTCGCGGATATCGATGTCATCCGCGTCGGCGCCACCTATTACGCCTCCGCCTCGACCATGCACTACTCGCCGGGCGCGCCCGTCCTGCGTTCGTACGACCTGGTGAACTGGGAGATCGCCGGTCACTCGGTGCCCGTCCTGGACTTCGGCGCCAAGTACGACCTCAACGGCGCCCGTGGCTACGTCCGGGGAATCTGGGCCTCGTCGCTGGCCTACCGCCCGAGCAACAGGACCTTCTACTGGCTGGGCCAGATCGACTTCGCCCGGACGTATGTCTACACCGCCACCGCCGTCGAGGGGCCGTGGAACAGGCTGACGACGATCAGCACGCCGTACTACGACGCCGGACTGCTCGTGGACAGCGACGACACCCTGTACGTGGCGTACGGAAACACCACCATCAGCGTGGCCCAGCTCTCGCCCGACGGCCGCAACCAGGTACGCACGCAACAGGTGTTCACCACACCGTCGAGTGTCGGCACCCTGGAGGGGGCCCGCTTCTACAAGATCAACGGGCAGTACTACATCTTTCTGACCCGCCCCGCGAACGGGCAGTACATCCTGAAGTCGTCGAGCGGCCCCTTCGGTCCGTACACGATGCGGCAGGTCCTTCTCGATCTGCGCGGGCCGATCCCCGGCGGTGGCGTCCCGCACCAGGGCGGACTGGTGCAGACGCAGGGCGGTGCCTGGTACTACCTGGCCTTCGTCGACGCGTACCCCGGCGGCCGGATGCCCGCCCTGGCACCGGTCACCTGGACCCCGGACGGCTGGCCCGTCGTGCAACTCGTCAACGGCGCATGGGGCACCTCGTATCCCCACCCGGCCGTGCCCACTCCACCCCGCCAGGTCACTCCCCTGATCGGCGTCGACACCTTCGACGGCACGACCCTCAAACCGAGGTGGGAGTGGAACCACAACCCGGACAACACCAAGTGGTCGGTGGACAACGGCCTGACACTGCGGACCGCGACCGTCACCAACGACCTGTACTGGGCCCGCAACACCCTCACACACCGCATCCAGGGACCCACCTCCACCGCCACGGTCCAGCTCGACCACTCCGCGATGCGGGACGGCGACCGGGCCGGACTCGCGCTGCTGCGTGACTCCTCCGCCTGGATCGGCGTCAAACGCGATGGCGGCGCGACGCGGGTGGTGATGGTCAACAGGCTGACCATGGACGGCAACTGGAACACGACCGGCACCGGCACCGAGGTCGCGAGCGCACCCGCCTCCGGCGGTCGGATCTGGCTGCGCGCGACCGCGGACATCCGCCCCGGCACAGCACGCCCCGGAACCTTCTCCTACAGCACCGACGGCACCACCTTCACCCGCCTCGGGCCCGCCTTCTCCATGGGCAACGACTGGCGGTTCTTCATGGGCTACCGGTTCGCCCTCTTCAACCACGCCACGCAGGCGCTCGGCGGCGCGGTCCGCGTCACGCGGTTCGAGCTGTCCACGCCCTGACCGATCGGAGGATCGCACAGCCAACCCCCCACCCAGCCGTATGAGGAGAACCATGAACCCGCTGAAACGACTCGGCCGTCGCCGAGCTTCGGTGTTAGCCCTGCTGGCCGCGGTCACCCTGGTGACGCCCGGGACCGCGACCGGCGCACCCGACGCCGTCAAAGCCTCCACTCTGGGCGCCCAAGCCGCCCAGTCCGGACGCTACTTCGGAACCGCCGTGGCCGCCGGACGGCTCGGCGACGGCACGTACACCACGATCCTGGGCCGTGAGTTCAACTCGGTCACGCCCGAGAACGAGATGAAGTGGGACGCGACCGAACCGTCCCGTGGCCGGTTCAACTTCGGCCCCGCCGACCAGATCGTCAACGGCGCGACGGCCCGCGGTCAGCGCGTACGGGGCCACACCCTGGTCTGGCACTCCCAACTGCCCGGCTGGGTCAACTCCATCAGGGACGCGAACACGCTGCGCGGCGTGATGAACAACCACATCACCACCGTGATGAACCGCTACAAGGGCCGGATCCACTCCTGGGACGTGGTCAACGAGGCCTTCGCCGACGGCCCCAGCGGCCAGCTCCGCAGCTCGGTCTTCCGTGACGTGTTGGGCAACGGCTTCATAGAGCAGGCCTTCCGCACCGCGCGCTCCACCGACCCGGCGGCCAAGCTCTGCTACAACGACTACAACATCGAGGACTGGAACGCGGCCAAGACCCAGGGCGTCTACCGCCTGGTCCGCGACTTCAAGGCGCGCGGCGTGCCCATCGACTGCGTCGGCCTCCAGGCTCACTTCGGCGCCGGCGGCCCGCCCGCCAACTTCCAGACGACGCTGTCGAGTTTCGCCGCCCTCGGCGTGGACGTCCAGATCACCGAGCTCGACATCGCACAGGCGCCGCCGAACGCGTACGCGAGCACGGTGCGGGCCTGCTTGAACGTGGCCCGCTGCACCGGCATCACCGTCTGGGGCATCCGCGACAGCGATTCCTGGCGGGCGTCGGAGAACCCGCTGCTGTTCGACCGCGGTGGCAACAAGAAGCCGGCGTACCGGTCGGCGCTCACCGCCATGGGCGGCACGCCCACGACACAGCAGGCCGACACCTCTTCGCCCCGGTCCGCCGCCGCGTTGCCCTCGCGCTTCTCCTGGAGTTCCAGCGGGACGCTGATCTCACCGAAGTCGGACGCCACCCACAACATCGCCGGCATCAAGGATCCGACGGTCGTCCAGTACAACGGCAAGTACCACGTGTTCGCCAGCGTCGCCAGCCGCTCCGGATACAACCTGGTGTACCTGAACTTCAGCGACTGGTCGCAAGCCGGCTCGGCCACGCACCACTATCTGGACCGCAGTGCCATCGGAGCCGGCTACCGGGCCGCGCCGCAGGTGTTCTACTACGCGCCGCAACGCCTGTGGTACCTCGTCTACCAGACCGGCAACGCGTCGTACTCCACCAATCCCGACATCAGCAATCCGAACGGGTGGAGCGCACCGCGCCACTTCTACTCGTCGATGCCGGACATCATCCGGCAGAACATCGGCAACGGCCACTGGGTCGACATGTGGGTGATCTGCGACAACGCCAACTGCTACCTGTTCTCGTCCGACGACAACGGGCATCTCTACCGGTCCCAGACAAGCGTCGGCCAGTTCCCGAACGGCTTCACCAACACCGTCATCGCCGCCCGGGACTCCAAGTACGCGCTTTTCGAAGCGAGCAACGTGTACAAGGTGCAGGGCTCCAATCAGTACCTGCTCCTCGTCGAGGCGATCGGATCGGACGGCCGACGCTACTTCCGCTCCTGGACCTCGGGCAGCCTTGCCGGTTCCTGGACACAACTGGCCGCGTCCGAGAGCAACCCGTTCGCCAGGGCCAACAACGTCACCTTCCCGTCAGGGGCCTGGACCAGGGACGTCAGCCACGGTGAGATGATCCGCGCCGGCTACGACCAGACACTGACCATCCCCTCCTGCCGACTCCAGTACCTCTACCAGGGCATGAACCCCAACGCGGGCGGCGACTACAACCTGCTCCCGTGGCGGCTCGGCCTCCTCACCCAGACCAACTCGACCTGCTGACCGACTGTGCCGTGGGGAGCGCTTCCGGTGGGAGCGCTCCCCACACTCGCCGCCGACCTTCGGACGCACCCCTGTCAGAAAGCCGAGGTAATGTCATGCGCCGCAGACTTCTCGCCCTGGCGGCAGCACTCTCCTCGCTGCCGCTGGCGCTCGCCGCCGCCCCGGCCGCCCACGCGGCCGACCCGACGACCATGACCAACGGGTTCTACGTGGACCCCGACTCCAGCGCGAAGCGGTGGGTCGCCGCCAACCCCGGCGACGGCCGGGCGCCCGCGATCAACGCCTCCATCGCCAACACACCGACGGCCCGCTGGTTCGGCTCCTGGAGCGGCACCATCGGCACCGCCACCGGCGCGTACGTGGGCGCCGCGGACGCCCGCGACAAACTGCCCATCCTCGTCGCCTACAACATCTACAACCGCGACTACTGCGGCGGGCACTCCGGAGGCGGAGCCTCCTCGCCGTCCGCCTACGCGAACTGGATCGCCCAGTTCGCGGGCGGGATCGCCAGCCGACCGGCCGTCGTCGTCCTCGAACCGGACTCCCTCGGGGATTACGGCTGCATGACCCAGGCGCAGATCGACGAACGCGAGAGCATGCTGACCGGAGCGCTCGCCGAGTTCAACCGTCAGGCTCCCAACACCTGGGTCTACCTCGACGCCGGCAACCCGGCCTGGGCGAGCGCGGCGACCATGGCCCGGCGCCTTCACGAAGCGGGCCTCCGGCAGGCCCACGGTTTCTCGCTCAACGTCTCCAACTACCTGACCACGGCCGAGAACACTGCGTACGGCAACGCCGTCAACAGGGAACTCGGCGCCCGGTACGGCTACACCAAGCCGTTCGTCGTGGACACCAGCCGCAACGGCAACGGCTCCAACGGCCAGTGGTGCAACCCTTCAGGCCGCCGTATCGGCACCCCCACCCAGCTGGGCGGAGGCGCCGAGATGCTCTTGTGGATCAAGGTCCCGGGCGAGTCCGACGGCAACTGCGGCGTGGGAACCGGCTCCTCGGCCGGACAGTTCCTCCCGGAGGTCGCCTACAAGATGATCTACGGCTACTGATCCGGGGCCGAGGTCGACCGCGCCTCAGGAGGACGCGGACCGGCCTCGGCCCTGATGTCAACACCTGGTTCGATCCGTTGGCGCCCTTGTAGACGTTCCGGTTGTGGCCGCCGAGCGTGACGTTGCCCTCATAGCTGCCGATCGGGCCGACTGCTCCGTTGCAGTTGACCCAGAGCATGATCTCGTAGTGGTGGTCGGTGTCCCAGATGTTTCCACTTCAATAAAATCCCACGTTCCACACACACGCCGCACACACCACCGCCTTTCCGTGATCCGCGACTGCCGTTCGCCAAGCGCATCGACGACCTTCTGTCGCGGCTCGCCCCCGACGAAAAGATCGGATCCCGCACCAGTTCACGCCCGCCGTCGACCACCGCGGCGTCGCGGCGGTCGACGGCGAGGCCGTCTCCACGGAGACCCGCGCGATGCGGCCCCGCGACGACCGTGTGGGCCTCAACCTCTGCTGCGCCATCCCCTGTGGGGCCGGGGCGAGGAGGGCTACTCCGAGGACCCGAAACTCCCCTCGGCCATCACCACCGCGGACACCCGCGGCCTGCGCGGCGAACAACCCTCCACGAGTACGACCTGCGCGCCTTCCGCGAAACGGTCGATGCGGGCGCGACGGCCGACGTGATGGCCGCGCCGACGGCGACGGTCTCACCCCTGGCCGCGGCCCCGCCGTGGAGGCCGGGGCGGTTCTTGCTGCGCTGGACGGACGCCGGCGGTGCGGCCCGGCCGCCGTGCCGGCGGGCTGCCGGGCGGGCTCGTCGAGCGACGGGCCAAGCGGACGCGCCGCGGCTGCTGTCGAGCGGGGGGCAAGCCCCAGCCCCAGTCGCTCCGGCACCTGGCGCCCCGAACGCACCGGCCGGAGCGCCGTAGCGCGGGGGCCGATCTAGGCTGGAAGCAGCCGCTGGAAACCAGCCCTGACGGGCCCGGATGCCCGGACGGAGGCGTGGCGCGTGGAGATGGCCGACAAGCAGGACGCGCCGACTGCCGTTGCCGTGGTGGATCCGGACGGCATGGTGAGCGGCTGGAGCGAGGGGTGCCAGCTGCTGCTCGGCTGGACGGCAGAGGACACCGTCGGCCGCCCCGTGACCGATCTGCTGGTCGATCCCCCGCCCCCCGGCTTCCCCGAGGGCTACGACGCCGGCCCCGACCCCACGGGGTTCATCCCCCTGCGCCACCGGGACGGTTCCACGGTGGACGCCGTGGTGGCGGCTCACCCGCTGTTCGGCCCCGACAGGCGGGCGCTGGGCCACGTGGTGACCATCCAGCGCTGGGGACGCCGCCCGGTGATCGCCGACCGGGCCTTCGAGCAGTGCCCCTTCGCTCTGGGTGTTTACGACCCTGAACTGCGGTTCCTGTGGATCAACGCCTCCTCGGGCCGGGTGATAGCACACTCCGAGGAGCAAGTGCTCGGCAAGAAGTACCGCGAGCTGTTTCCCGAATTCGACCGCGAGCTGTTTCCCGAAAGGGACGACAAGCCCTACACCGACGCGCTCGCCGAAGTGGCGAGGACGGGCGAGCCCACGCGTCTCATCACCGTCTTCCGCCCGCTCGGCAGCAACTACGCCAACGCCTGGGCCACCAGCATATGGCCCGTCCGAGATGCCGAGGGCAGGGTCCTCGCGGTCGCCAACTGGGGATTCGACATGAGCGCCGAGTACTGGGCCCGGCAGCGCCTGCTCATCCTCAACAAGGCCAGCGGCGGCATCGGCCGGACACTCGACGTGATCGGCACCGCCCAGGAACTGGCCAGGACCCCGGTACCGGGATTCGCCGACCTCGTCACCGTGGATCTCCTCGACGAGGTGCTGCGCGGAGAGGAGCCGCCCTCCGTGTCCGCGTTCACCCCCGGCGAGACCATCGTGCTCAGTCGTGCCGCCCAGCACAGCGCGAGGGAGGACACCGACCGGGCTCCCGGGCCCACGACGCCGGTCAGCCACGCTCCCGGTTCCGTCGCCGCCCGCTGCATGGCCACCGGCAGGTCCACGGTTGAGCTCGCCGCTGAACCCGGCCAGGGCGGCGAATGGGCCTTCGGGCCCGGGCTCGCCGCCGACCCGGCCCACTGGCCACCGGGCAACCCGTTGATCGACGAGTCCCTTGCCACGGAGGGGCTGACCGGCCGGATCACCGTGCCGCTCAGGGCGCGCGGCGCGTTGCTCGGCGTCGTCGCCTTCTCCCGCCTCGACCGGCCCGAGGCCTTCACCGCCGACGACCTGATCCTCGCCGAAGAGCTGACCGCCAAGGCAGTCGTCGCCATCGACAACGCCCGCCGGTACTCGCGCGAGCGCACGACCGCGCTGACCCTGCAACGCAGCCTGCTGCCGCAGGGGCTGCCGAACCAGGAGGCGGTCGAGGTGGCATCCCGCTACCTGCCCGGCGGGACCGGCGTGGAGGTGGGCGGGGACTGGTTCGACGTCATTCCGCTGTCGGGCGCCCGGGTCGCCCTGGTCGTCGGCGATGTCGTCGGCCATGGCCTGCACGCCTCGGCCAGCATGGGGCGGCTGCGTACGGCGGTCCGCACCCTCGCCGACGTCGACCTGCCGCCGGACGAGCTGCTGACCCACCTGGACGACCTGGTCCTCCACCTCGCCAGCGACCTCCAGCCCACCGGCCACTTCCAGCAGACCGGCGAGTCCGGGGCGACCTGCCTGTACACCGTCTACGACCCTGTCTCCCGACACCTCACGCTGGCCAGCGCCGGCCATCCCCTGCCGCTGATCATCTCCCCGGACGGCACCAGGACCCCGGTGCCCGCCCTTCCGGGACCGCCGCTCGGCATCGGTGGGCTGCCTTTCGAGAGCGCCGAGCTCGAGCTGCCCGAGGGCAGCCTGCTCGCCCTCTACACCGACGGACTGGTGGAAAGCCGCGAGCGCGACGTCGACCAGCGGATCGCCGAACTGCAGCGAGCCCTGAACCACTCGGCCACCTCAGTGGAAGCCCTGTGCGACACGGTGATGGACGCCATGCTCCCCGATCGCCGCACCGACGACGCCGCGCTGCTGCTGGCTCGCACTCACGCGCTGGCGCGCCGGCATGTCGCCGACTGGGCCGTGGAGCCCGACCACGCGCAGGTGCCGCGCGCCAGGAAGTTCGCCGTCGACCAGGTGGACGCCTGGGGTCTGGAGGAGGCGGCCTTCGTCACCGAGCTGGTCGTCAGCGAGCTGGTCACCAACGCCATCAGATACGGCGAGCCGCCGATCAGGCTACGGCTGATTCGCGATACGTCCCTGATCTGCGAGGTCTCCGACGCCAGCAACACCGCTCCACACCTGCGCCGGGCCCGCGCCTTCGACGAGGGCGGCCGGGGCCTGTTGCTCGTCGCCCAGCTCACCCAGGGGTGGGGCACCCGGCACACCACCAACGGCAAGACCATCTGGTGCGCGCAGACCCTCCCCCAGCCTGACCCGCACTGAGATCCGAGCCGCGGACCGTCGCCGGCCGCGCGGCAGGGCACGGCAACGGCACTGCGTGGGTACGGCGCCCCGGACCGTGGCCCCTGGCAGCCGTTCTCGCCATCATCCCCGCTGCTCCACGGGCAGGAGCAGGGGGCCCGCCTCCGGGCGTGCGCCTGCTGACCGCCGAGCGGCACAAGCTGGCGCTGTCTCTGCGGGCTCGGTAGAGGGCCGGCGCCACGGTCCCGGATCTCGCCCAGGAGTGCAAGAAGCATGACGGACAAGAACAAAAGGCTGAAGCCTCCGGCCCGCCGCACCGGCCGCATCCTCGGAGGGGCCAAGAAGGCGTTGGGCCGAGGGCTGCGCTGCGGCACCCGGCCGTCACGATCGTACGGCTGTCCCCACGATGTGCAGGGTCTTCGGGACGAACGGAGAGAAGGCGAAGCCGAACCGGTCGATGTCGGTGATGGTGAATCCGGCGGCACGGATGGCGGTCTCGGTGTCCCGGTTGGGGTGGCAGCCTCCTCCGGCCCGGCTCCACAGCGGGGTGATCGCATCCTCGAGCCAGCCTGCCCAGCGGTGGGGCGAGCGCACATGCTCATAGAAACGCAGTTCACCGTCGGGCCGCAGGACGCGGGCGATCTCCGTCAGAACGCCGGGCACGTCGTCGACCGAGCACAGCACGAGCGAAGCGACGACGGCATCGAACTCGCCGTCCTTGTCGGGTAGTTCGGCGGCTTCACCTGGCACTACCGTGACCCGCACCGGTGCCGAGGCCGCGACATTCTCGGCGACGGAGCGCAGGGTGTCGTCGGGTTCGAGCGCGACCACCTGGGTCACGGTATCCGGGTAGTGCCCGAAGTTGCGGCCCTGCCCGGCGCCCACCTCCAGCACTCGACCGGCCAGCCAGGCGAGCAGCCGGTCGCGGTGTGCGGCGCCGCCGCGCCGGTCGGACTGGGTGGCGATCTTCAGATACTGGCGGGCGAAGCGCGGGTGTTGCAGCTCCTTGCGGCCGGTGGTGGTCATACGCCCTCCTTCGCGGCTGCTCGTCCGCTGCGATGCCTTGGACGACGGGGAGGAAAACCCCATAGGTCCATGGTCTCGCTCAGGCACGGGTGTTCGGCGTGAAGCGGCACCCCTGGCGGAGTCGGCGTGCCGGGTGCCGGTTTCCACCTCGCGACGCAGGCGACTGACCTCCTCGCGCAGTCTGTCGATCTCCGCCCGCCTTCACTTCCCGGTGTCGGGGCCGGCCGGACGAACCGGCCCCGGACCGAGCACAGCGGTGACAATCAGTCCTGGTAGGCGACCAGCGCCATCATGCCGACCTCTCCGTGGTACGCGTTGTGGCAGTGCAGCATCCACTGGCCGGGGTTGTCGGCGTCGAAGGTGACGGAGAGCTTCTTTTTGGGCAGGACGATGGCGGTGTCCTTGCGCGGGCCACTGTCCCCGAGCTGGTAGGTGTGGCCGTGCAGGTGCATCGGGTGCCACATCTCGGTGGTGTTGACGAAGTCCAGCCGGACCCTCTGCCCTTCCTCGATCGTGAGCGGATTCGCGGCCGGGTCATCCATGTCGTAGACCTTGCCGTTGATGGCCCAGTTGTACTTGTCCATGCCGCCGGTGAGCTCGACTCGGTGTACCCGGTCCACCTTCTTGGAAGTGAGGCGGAAGTCGTCGGCCGCGCGCAGCTGGGACGCCGTAAGGATGTTGCCGTTCAGTTCCTTCGGGCGGACGGTCGCCTTCGGTGCGCTACCGGATCCCGTACGGACGAGGGCCATGCCGGTGGCGTCCTTGCCCTCGGCCAGCGCGACGAGCGGGAAGACGCCGTCGTCGAGGGTGACCAGGACGTCGTACCGCTCCCCCATGCCGATCAGCAGGGCGTCGACCTGTTGATGCTCGACGGGGAATCCGTCGGTGTGGGTGATGGTGAGCTTGTGGCCACCGAGCGCCACTCGGTACGCCGTGTCGCCGCCCGCGTTGATGAGGCGCAGTCGGATCCGCTGACCGGGCTTGCCCTGATAGACGGCGGGGTCGGCGGGAACACGGCCGTTGACCAGGTGGTACGGGTACTTCACGTCGCCGGCGTCGCCGCCGAGCAGCTCGCTCTCGGCGCCCATCAGCATGAACTTCATCGACATGCCACCGGACGAGGGGGAGGCGGACGGGGACGGCGAGTCGTCTCCCATGTCCATGCTCATGCCCTCCATGTCACCCATGTCGTGGCCCTCGTGACCGCTGGAGCTGGAGTGGCCGCCTGTGCCCATACCGCCCATGCCCTGCCGCAGCTCGGCGAGGACCTCGTCGGGGGTGCCGGTGACCCCGTCGACCCAGTCGTCAAGGACGACGACCCATTCGTCGTCGTATGACAGCGGTTCCCTGGGGTCCTCGACGATCAGCGGCGCGTACAGGCCCCGGTCGAGTTGGACGCCGACGTGGGGGTGGAAGAAGTAGGTGCCGGGGGCGTCGGTGATGAAGCGGTAGGTGAAGTTGGCACCCGCCCGGACGGCCTGCTGGGTCACCGGGGGTACGCCGTCCATGTCGTTGCGCATGGCGACGCCGTGCCAGTGGATGGACGTGGTGGTCCTGTTCGGCAGCTGGTTGGAGAGTTCGGCGGCCAGGGTGTCGCCGACGGACAGGCGGATCTCCTTGCCGGGAGCCTGGCCGCTGAAGGCCCAGCTCTTGGCCATGACGCCCCCGCCGAGGTCGAGCATGGCCGGCGCTGCGGTCAGGGTCACGTTCTGCGTCCTGCCGGTGCCCTTCCGCTTCTTCTCGGCTGCGGCGACCGCCGAGCCGGAGGGGCTGACCAGGGCGGGTGTCGCGTCGGAGCCGCTGCTGCAGGCGGCGAGCGCGCCGGCGCCCGCGACGCCGAGCCCGGCGAGCAGGACGGAGCGGCGGTTGATGCTGTGCATGGATGTCCTCGATCTCAGTGTGCGCATACGGGAGTTGGCGTGCTGGGACGGCTCCTCGGCATGACAAGGGCACGAGGAAGCCGTTGGGCACGGCCTAAATGCGCAACTGAGACAGGACAGACAGGTCTGGGGGCGCTCGGCCCACCGTCCCGGCGGCCCTCGCCCCGGAGGGGACCACTTCGTGTGCGGCAAGATCCTGCGGCGCCAGGGACTGGGTCGGCGGTGCGAGCTTCACGACCTGAAGGCTCGCGGTCGAGCAGTGCTGCATCGCCATGCCGTCGCACGCCGGGCCATCAGCAGGGATCATCGTCGGCACGGTGGCCGCAGTCGGCTTCGAGGTCTGCGCTGTGGCGCTTCCGTGCCCATGCCCGGACATGGCCGTCGCCGGTGCGGCATGGGTGCCCGACATCACCATGCCGGGCGTCATCACATGCGCGGCGGGCGAAGAAGGCGGGCCGATCGCCACGGCGGCCGACTCGTGGTGAATCAGCACGGCGAGTGCCGTAAGGAGAGTGATGACGGCAGCATGAGCCCAGCGGACGACGCCGTGCGAGGCACGGGTCGGCGGGGCCAAGGCTCCCGGTGCTGTCATCGCTTCCCTCTGGATTCCCGGCGTGCATGGGCGGCACGATGTGCGCCATGGTCGTCATGATGGCCGCCTGACTGACTGACCGCCCGTCGCGGTCCCTCCGGCGTCACGCCCGCTCCGAGAGTCTCACCTGGCTGCTCAGGTCGCGGCGCTCGACCGATCAGTGGCCGCCGCTCGACGTCACGGCCAGGCGCTCCTCGAACGTTTTGCCTCCGTCCTTCGACTCGAACACCCCGGTCTGCGTGGCGGCGAGGACGTGCTCGGCGGCGACAGCGGTGAGTGCCTGTGGCTGGCCGCCCGGCACGGTGGAGACCTTCTTCCACGTGGTGCCGCCATCCGTACTGCGGTTCAGGCCACCGGAGGTGTCGATGCCGTAGAGGGCGTCCTTCGTGCTCCAGGAGAGGAAGGCCATCACGGGCTTCTGCCCTTGGGTGAAGGTCTTCCCGCCGTCGCTGCTTCGGGCGACTCCCTCGGCCGTGGTGGCCAGGATGACGCCGGGGTCGGTGGGGCTGACTGCTATGTCGAGG
Organism: Streptomyces capitiformicae; assembly: GCF_002214185.1. Lineage (NCBI taxonomy): Bacteria > Bacillati > Actinomycetota > Actinomycetes > Kitasatosporales > Streptomycetaceae > Streptomyces > Streptomyces capitiformicae. The sequence goes on from NZ_CP022161.1 coordinate 9,255,126, forward strand.
GCTTCGAGCCGGGCCCCGTCCTTCCAGGAGACGCCGTCCTTGGTCGTACGGACCAGGCCGTTGGTGGAGTCGTAGCCGTAGACCGTGCCGTGGGCGAAGTCCAGAGCGTGGAAGTCGGACTCGCCGGACAGGGACAGGGACTTCCAGGTCTTGCCCGCGTCGGTGCTCCTGATGAGCCCCTTGTTTCCGCCGGAGGTCGGGTGGCCGCTGGCGTAGAAGGTCTTGTCATCGGCCAGGGTGAAGCCCATGAAGTCGTCCTTGCTGTCGCCCACCAGCTCTGGCTTCCCCTTGGCGTCGGGGGTGTAGACGCCTTCGTGGGTTGCGACGTAGAGGCGCTGGTCGGCGGGGTCCAAACCAAGACCGTGGATATGGCTCACCGTCGTCCCGGCTGCGGACTTGCCGGTCGAGTCCTCGCTGTCTCCGCTGTCTCCGCTGTCTCCGCTGTCGGAGCAGGCGGCCAGAGTGAGGGCGAGAGCCAGGGCAGTGATTGCCACGGCGGCAGGGCGCTTGTTCATGATTCCTCGGAGCGTATGGGTGCACCGGAGCGGCGACGGCCGATCACGGTCGTGGCGGCATGGGGAGATGACCGCCCGGGCCCTCGGGTGCGCGCTCCGGAGCCCTGGGCGGTCAGTGGGTGATGCGGATCAGAGCCGGTCGAGGATCTTGTCGAACTTCTCGACCTCGGCGGACTGGGTCTTCACGACGTCGGCGGCGAGCTTCTTGGCCGTGGCGTTACGGCCGTTCTTCTGCTCGTCCTCCGCCATGGTGATCGCGCCCTTGTGGTGCTCGATCATCATCTCCGCGAACATCCGGTCGAACTCGGTGCCCTTGGCGGCCTCGAGCTTCTGCATGTCCTCTTCGGACATCATCCCGGACATCCCGGATCCGTGATCCATACCGCCGGACCCATGGTCCATGCCGGGCATGCTCTCCTCGGCCGACTCCGGCTTGCCCCAGGCCTTCAGCCAGGACTTCATGGTCTGGATCTCGGGGTCCTGGGCCTTCTCGATGTCCGCGGCCAGGCTCTTGATCTCCGTATCGGAGGCCCGGCCGTCCGCGAGCTCGGCCATCTCCAGGGCCTGTTCGTGGTGCGGGATCATCATCTGCGCGAACATGACGTCCGCGTCGTTGAAGGCGCCGGGCGCCGGGTTGTCACCCGCCGTCGGGGTGGACGTGGCGGAGGCGGAGCTGCCGCTCCCGTGGTCCATGCCCTCCATGTCGTCCCCGCCGCAGGCGGCGAGCAGTAGCCCGCCTGCCGCAACGGTGCTCACGATTGCCATACGGCGACGAAGACGGCGGCGCAGGGCAGAGTTGTGGGCGGTCATATACGAAATACCTCGCTTGATCAGTTCTGTCAGTGAAGGTGGCGGTACGCGCGGCGTGCGCGGGCATGACGAAGCCCGCGCTGCGGGTCCGGCCTAAATCCGCAGAACTGACAGCTGTGCGAGGAGAGGTCTGGGGGGTGGTGGGAGGGGAGGCAGCACGGCCATCGCTCGGACGAGCAGGGCCGTCAGGCGCTCCTTCCGACGAGCCGCCGCACACAGGAACAACCACAGCAGCCAGCCGGTGAGCACCGCCACGCATACGGACAGCACGTCCATGCCCGTCATGGGCCCGTCCGCCGTCGGTGGGGTCGGTGCAACCGCCCCATGGTCCGCCATTGCCACGGGCTCGGTGGAGGTCCGGGTCTCGGCAGGCCCCTGGGCCATGTCGCCCTGGTGCGAGCCGGCCACGGCATGGGATGCGCCGCCTGTTCCTGGGCCTGACGAGTGCTCCGGATGACCCATCGTGTGCATGGCGAACACGCCGAGTGTGAGCGCGGCAACCAGCAGGAGGTACCCGAAGGCCCCTCCCACACGCAGCCGACCGCTCACACGCAACATGCCGGACATGCTACTGAGTCGGTTCCTGGAAAGGCGAACTGCCGACCGGTCCCGGCAGGCTCCCACACACCGCCACCGCGACGGCGAGGCCGAGCGCGGCGACGGCGTGCCGACCGCGACACCGGGGGGCGTACCGGTTCGCCGGGCGGCCGACGACCGCGAGCAGCGTCCCCACGGTCAGCGGCAGCGCGACGAGCGCCCACGGCGGCGCGCTCACTCCTTCAACTCCGCTGCCATGTCGGTCATGTCGACTTCGCGGGATCGGAACAGCGCGGTGACCACGGCGAACCCGATGGCCATCTCCACCGCCATGACCGTGACCGCCAGGACGACCAGCACCTGCCCGTCGGCGGCGGCCGGGGCGATGTAGCGCCAGACGGCCGCCGCGCCGACGATGATGCCGCCGAGCAGCAGATCCGCGGCGGCCTGAGCATCTACGACGGGCCATTCCCACTGGCGAACGCCGCCTCGGCCTCCAGCCGAAGTTCCGTCGCTCCGGGCAGCGTCACCGCCAGCACCGCCGGGCGGTTCATCGCCGTACGCCGAAGAGCGCCTCTCAGGTCCACCTCAGAGCCCCCTCATGCCAGGCGTATGCCACCGCCGCGAACAGGATGCCGAGGAAGAGGAACATCTCCACGACTGCCGCGCACATGGAATCGGGACACGGCGTGCTCGCCCGGCTTGAGACCGCCGGCGAAGGGACCGGTGCCGACCGGCTGGTTCAGGCCCTGGAGGCAGGGCCAAAGCCACCGGCGGCAGTCCCGCCCGGCGGGCACGTACCCCCTGGGGGTATCATCGTTGCTCTCTCTTGGGAAGGAGCAGCACATGGTTCAGAAGGTGTACGACGTCCAGGGCATGACGTGCGCTCACTGCGTTCAGGCCGTCAGCTCCGAACTCGGCGGCCTCCCCGGGGTCGAGGACGTCCAGGTGGATCTGCCGTCGGGCAAGGTCACGGTGACCAGCGAGCAGCCGCTGGATTCCGCCGCCGTCGCCGCCGCAGTCGACGAGGCCGGCTACGAGCTCGTGGGCGGAGAGACCCAGTGACCTGGCGGGCGGAACCGCTGCGCCGGGCTGTCGGTCATCCCGTCGTCAGGCTCACGGCGGCGGCACTGCTCCAGGCCGCGGCCTCTCACCTCATGGATTCCGGAGCGGCTTCGGCCCGGAAAACCTGCGTGTGCGGCGACCCCGCCCGTGCTGCCCGCTGAGCGATTTCCGTCACTCACCGCTTGCCGCTCAACCATCGCTCACGGGTACTCTGATGCGCCGCGACGGTTGTGGAGGCGTCGCGGCGGCGCCACGGCGAGATGACGGAGCGTATGAGCAACGGAGCAAGAGCAGGGCAAGGGGCGGTCGGCCGACTGCTCCTCCTGCTGCTCCTCGCTCTCGGCCTGATGCACCTCCTGGCCCACGCGGGCAGCGCCGGCGCGCGCCCCGAACAGGGGACCGTCGCCCACGCTCACGCCGTTCATCCGGAGCCGACCGCACAGGATGAAGGAGCGGCTCCGCCCCTCGCGACGGCTTCCGACGGGCACAGCCGTCACGGCACTTCGGACGCGGCGGAATTCGGCCTGTGTGCTGCCGTCATCGGCTGTTGTGCTCTCCTGGCAGTCGGCGGTCGGCGGCTCCAAGGGCGTCGCGTCACCCTGTTCGGGCAGCTCAGGCGGCGCATTCAGGCCTCGTGGTACAGCCTGTACCGACCACCCCGTCCGAGGCATTCGCCAAGCTTCAATATCGCGCAGCCGGCTGTCCTGCGGATCTAGGCCGCCGTCACAGCGCGCAGCCGTGGCCCCGTCGTACCTCGTCGTAGGACGAGGCAGGGCATCGCTCGAAGACCGGCACCCCCGAGGTCCGGCCCGGGCGAAGAACCCGTCACTCCTGCCGCTGACCCGACGCATCCCTGCCACGCACGCCCCCGGCGGGCCGGCATGCCCTGTCGCGTGCCCGTCCCACCCGCGAAAGGCCTCGATTCGTGACCCAGCCCCACCTCGCCGACCGCGTCGGCATGCCCGCCCAGCCGCAGGCACACCCCACTCACCCGCAGCAGTACCAGACTCACCCGCAGCAGTACCAGCAGCACCTCGGATATCAGCCCCACCCGCAGGCTCCCCAACGGGCCCGTGTCCATGTCCGCCCGGACAGCCAAGGGACGCCCGATGTCCAGCCGGCCCCGGACCCGGCCTCTTCGGACTCGGAGCCCGCGCCCCGTCGCAGCCGGTCCTCCGAGTCCGACACCGCTCCCCCGGCCGGTGGCCGTCGGGCGCGTCGGCGGGCGAAGAAGCGGACACCGGTGATCGGTGACTATCTGGGGTATGCCACGACGTTCGTGGGGGCGGGGCTGATCAGTGGCGCGGTGGTGCACCACCCGCTGGACCCTGACCGGTACACGGTGATCGCGCTGGTCGGCGCGGGCGTCTTCCTCTGCGCGACCTTGCTGAACGAGTTCGTCCTCAAGCGGCAGCGGCCCAGTGCCTCGACGGTGGTCGCGATCGTGCTGGCCTCGCTGGCGCTGTCGTTCGGTATCGGCATGCTCAGCGGCGGGCTGCAGCACTTCGAGGACTTCCCGGAACGGGCGGCGATGCTGATCCCGTTCGGGCTGGCATTGTCCTTCGTGGCGTACGTCCTGCGCTACGACGCCGCGCGCTGGCGCAGCATCATCGGCCCGACCGGGCTGCTGGTGCTGGTCACCGCTGCGGTGGCCTTCGTCGGGCTGCGCGGTATCGCAGCCGACATGGCCGCGGAGTCCGGCGGTGGCGGCCACGGCCACAGTCACGGCGAGGAGGGCACGAGCGACTCGGAGACGGCGGTGACGGAGGACAGCCACACTGCTGACAGCCACACCGAGGACGCCGGAACCAAGACGCCCGACGCCTCACCCAGCGCCGAAAGCACCGGAAGCACCGGAAGTGGCGCAGGCGAAGGAGAAGCCGGCCACGCGGAGGACGGGCACGCCCACTGAGTCGGAGGTCCGCGGTCGGGAGCTGTCAGGCGGGTGAGCTCTGGCGGCTCCCGACACACGGAGGAAGAACCGGGCTGGTTGCTCCTGGTCGGCGGCCCGCCCTGTCAGTGGACGTGCGGTCCGCCGGTCGACTGCGGTTTGCCCCGCGGTACGAGGCCCAGGGCGATGACGGCGCTGACAGCGGCCGCTGTCGCGCACAGGGTGAACGCGTCGGCGAAGCCGCCTACCGAGCCTCGCTCGAAGCCGGATGCCGCGACGGTGGAGACGATGGCGACGCCGATCGAGCCACCCACCTCGTGGAAGGTGTTGACGACCCCGGAGGCGAGCCCCGCCTCCCGGTGTTCCACCATGGCCAGGGCCGTGGTCGTGGCGGTGACGAAGACCGCGCCGAGGCCGAGGGAGGCGATCACGAAGCCCGGCAGGAGCCCGGCATGCACACTGCCGGTCTCCGACAGCCGGGTCAGCGGGAGGGTTCCGGCGGCAGCGACGGCCATGCCGGCGACGGCGGTCGGGCGGCTGCCGATCCGGCCGACGAGCCGGGACCCGAGGTGGGCGCCGATACCGGTGGCCACGGCGACGGGCAGGAACACCAGCCCGGTCCTCAGCGGGCTGAAGCCGCGGAGGTGCTGGAGGTAGACCGACCCGAGGAAGAAGAACGCGATCAGCAGGGCCGTGGCGATCAGCATCAGGAAGGCACCTGCGAGCACCGGCCGCCGGGTGAACATCCGCAGGTCCATCAGCGGGGCCCGGGCTGCTCGTTCGACGGCCGCGAAGGCCGCGTACGCCGCCGCCGCACCGAAGAGCGGCAGCAGGGTCGAGGTGTCCGCCCAGCCGGTGTCCCCCGCCTTGACCAGGCCGTAGATCAAGGCGGCGGTGCCCGTGGTGACGAGCAGCGCGCCGGGGATGTCGAGTGGCGCGGGCTGCGGCGCGCGGGCCGGGACGAGAGTAGGCAGTGCGATCAGCAGGAGCAGCCCGACGGGCACGTTGATGTAGAAGACCCACTGCCAGCCCGGGCCATCGGTCAGGGCTCCGCCGAGGAGCACACCGGCCGCGGAGCCGATGCCGCCGATGGCCGCCCAGACGCCGAGCGCCTTGTTGCGTTCGGCACCGTGGAAGGTGGTGGTGACGAGGGAGAGCGCTGCCGGTGACAGCAGGGCTGCGCCGACGCCCTGGCCGATCCGGCCGCCGACCAGTGTCGGGGCGTTCTGGGCCAGCCCGGTGACCAACGAGGCGGCGGTGAAGAGCGCGAGTCCGGCGAGCAGGGTGCGGCGGGCGCCGAGGGCGTCGGCGAGTCGGCCGCCGAGCAGCATCAGCCCGCCGAAGCACAGGGTGTAGGCGGTGACCACCCAGGTCAGCGTCTCCCGGCCGAGATCGAGGTCGGCCGCCATGTCGGGCAGGGCGACGTTCACGACGGTGACGTCGAGGATCAACATGAACTGAGCGAGGCAGATCAGTGCGAGGGCTGCCCAGCGGCGCGGGTCGGCGGGCGGGTGGTGGTCGTGTTCGGCCGTGTGCGGGGCACCGGCTGCGGAGTGGGTCATGGTGAGTCCTTCTGGTGCGTTGTTCCGGTCATGTCCGCGCCACGGGACGGCGCGAGAAGAAGGGCGAGGAGAAGGGCGAGGAGCACGCCCGCCGCGGTGACGCCGGACCCGGCGAACATCGCCGGTCCCATGCCGTCGACGAACGCGCGGCGGGTGGCTTCGGCGAACGCGGCTCCGGCCTCGCCGGGCAGGCGTTCGGCGAGTGCGAGCGCGGCCCTCAGGGATTCCTTGGCGGAATCGAGGAGGCGCTCGGGAGCGACACCGGCTGCGGGGAGGGCGTCGAGTCCGCTGCGGTAGCGGTCGGACAGCAGGCTGCCCATGACCGCGACTCCGCTCGCCGCGCCGAGTTGGATGGCGGCGCTGTTGGTGGCCGAGCCCACGCCGAGGTCGGTTTCGGGCAGTGAGCCGACGATGGCGTCGCTGGTGGCGGTGATGACGAACCCGGCGCCCGCGCCCAGCAGCAGCATCGCCACAAGGGCCCGGTCGTAGCCGTCCGTCGCCTCGGTGGTGGCGAGCACCGCGGCGGACGCGGACAGCAGGGCGAGGCCGAGGGCCGACACCGTGCGCATGCCGAGGCGCGGCGCGAGCACGCCCGCCAGTGGCCCGGCGACCAGCAGCGCGAGCGCGGCGGGACCGAGCCGCAGCCCCGGGGGCGCCCCCAGCGTCCGAGCCGGTCCGCGAGGCTGCCGCAGAACAGCACCAAACTGCCGGACATCAGCGCGTAGCTGTCGACGATCCACTGCAACTGACTGGTGGAGGCGTCGAGTTCATCGACGAGCGTCGGCAGGGCGACGTGCAGCACGGTGGTGTCGAGCCCGACGACCAGCAGACTCACGCTTACGACGGCGAGGGTGAGCCATCGCCGGACCGGCGGGTCGCCAGTCTGCGGTGAAGCGGTCACCTGATGAGTCACAGAAGGCACGAGATCCCCTTTCTCGCGCACGGCCTTGCTCGGCCGACGCTCCAATCTGAACCATACTGTTCAGTTCATATGAACTCAACCGTACAGTTCAGGTGGGTGCTAGGGTCGACTCATGAGCGTGGACAGCGTCAAACAGCCACCCAGCGGACCCCGCGCGGAGCTCAAGCGGCAGGCCATCGTGCGAGCCGCCCGCGAGCTGTTCCTGCGGGAGGGCTTCGGCGTCGGAATGGACACCATCGCCGCCGAGGCCGGCGTGTCGAAGGTGACCGTCTACAACCACTTCGGCAGCAAAGAAGCCCTGTTCACGGCCGTCATCACGAGCGCACTCGACGAGCCGCTCGCTGGGGAGTCGTCAGCCGCGCTGGAAGGCCTGGCCGATGCCGAGGACCTGCGGGCCGCCCTCGTCGAGGCGGCCCGCACCTGGGTCCACGCCGTCCGCACCAACCACGAGGTCACCGCCCTGCGCAACCTCGTCGCCGCCGAGCTCCACCGCTTCCCCGAGCTGGGCGAGGCCTGGAGACACCGCGGCACGGAAAGCCACCACCCCGCAGTCGCGGGCGCCCTGCGCGCCCTGGCCGAACAGGGCCGACTCGCCATCCCCGACCTGCAGGTGGCGATCATCCAGTTCTACGGGCTCCTGGTCTTCCCTCACATGGTCTTCAGCTCCTACGGCACACATATCGACGAGGACCTGACGGACCGTCTCATCACCAGCGGCGTCGACATGTTCCTGGAGCACTACAGCCCACAGAGCACATAGCGGCACATCCGCGTCGAGGGCACCGGAACGGCGCTACGACAGGCCCAGCACACGCATCACCAGACCGGCCGTCGGCTTGGGTCCGAACGAGGTGGACTTCCGGGGCAACAGCACTCCGGCACCGGCCAGTTCCCACACCGTGTCCTGACTGATCGCGGGCAGCAGGAGCGCGCTGCCGCTGCCCGGAGCGGACACGGCCGCCGCGGCCTGACGTATGTCATGGAGATACGTCATGGCACCGGGCAAGTCGGGTACGGACCAGGCGTGACGGAGCAGCAGGTGGTCACTGACGCCGGCGGGGAGTTGCGCCCACTGGCTGGGATGATCTGCCAGCGCTGCTCGCACGGCCCCGGGGTCAGGATCGGTGATGCTCCAGGCCTCTCCCCCGCCGGTCAGTATGAGTTCGCCGGGCTCGGGCGGACGCGGGCCTCCGGGGAGCGGGAGGACGCGGGCCACTTCGGCCGCGTTGCGTGCGGCTTTCTCCGGTTCCAGTGCCGGCAGCACTCGGTGGATCGCGGAGAGCCGCAGAGGAAACGTCACGGTATCGACCAGCAGGGCGAGGCTGCTGGCCCACGGCCCTGCCGCGTCTCCGCTCAGCTGGAGGCAGGCGGCGTGGCGGTGGTGGCCGTCGGCGATGAGTGCCTGCCCGACGGCCAGACCACTGACGAGGAACGCGAGTTCCGCCGGGTCATCGCAGACCCACAACGTGTGCGTGATCTGTCCGATCCGGGCGACGGCGACCGGCGTACGGCGGGTGACGTGGTCCACGAGTTGGGCAGTCGTCGACTCGGCGCCTCGGTGGGCCAGCAGCAGTGGTTCCAGTTGGGCGCGAAGCCCTGACATATGGGCGGCGCGCTGCCGGACGACATGGGCCGAGACGTCTTCGTGCGGCAGCAGTTGTCCCGCCTGGCGTGGCAGCAACAGGTCGCCGATCAGGCCACGTTGCAGGATTCGGGCGCCGCGCTGTTGCTGGTAGACATACAGGGCGGGCCGTTCGTCGCGCCGAAGTACGCCGCGTCGCAGCCAGCGCCCCAGTTCGCGGGCGGCGCCCTGCGGTGTGTCCACGTACAGCAGGCGGGCCACGTGGTGAGGGTGGCGCCGGAGCGCGCGGACCCGGGCTGGGTCAAGGTCGTCGTAGGGCGGGGCGAGGAGTTCGGACGGGTCGCCGACACGGTCCGCCTCGTAGCGCACTGCCCGGAAGGGCCGGAGTTGCAACGGGGTCGGCTTGGGAAGGGAAACGGCAGGGGCGGGCATCGAAGGCTCCTGGAAGAGGCAGGCCCAGCAGGGGCGGGGCACCGTGCGGTGCCCCGCCCCTGGGCCGGTGGGCCGGTGGGCCGGTGGGCCGGTGGGCCGGTGGGCCGGTGGGCCGGTGGGCCGGTGGGCCGGTGGGCCGGTGGGCCGGTGGGTCAGACGGTCGCGGCGAGCGGCTCGGAGGCGGGCTGCGCCGCCAGTCGGCCGGTGCGATGCAGGCCGTACAGAGCGGCCGCGCACGCCAGGCCCAGCACACACAGCGTGATCCACGGCAGTGCGGGCATCCCGGCCGCGCGGGCGGCGTCGAGGGCGGCGCCCGTGCCCAGGTTCCCGACAGTGATGCCGATACCGCAGATCGTGTTGTACAGCCCGTAGTGGGTAGCGACGAGGCGGTCACCGGAGAGGCGGACGATGGTGTCCATCTCGAACGGGTAGGCGATCATCGTGCCGACGGCCAGCAGCAGCGCGGCGAGCGTCGGCGGCACTGCCGCGAGCAGCCACAGCCCGATCCCGGACTCCGGTACGGGCAGGGCGGTGGCGAGCAGCAGGGGCACGAAGGCCAGGCCCATGGCCGCCAGCCCCCGCACGAGCGCCTGCCCGGGCTCGTACCGTGCCTTGCACCAGGCCGTCACCCGCGTCTGGCCGAGGATCGTGCTCAGCCCGGACACGGCGAAGAGCACCGCCACCGCAGCCGTACCGAACTCCCCGTCGCCGCCGAGCCGGCGCACCTCCAGCGGCAGCGCCAGATAGACCTGGAAGGACAGGACGTACGAGCCGATCATGGCGATGGAGAACAGTATGAACGGCCGGTTGGCGAGGATGCCGCGCCACTGGGCGAGCACGCCCTGACCACCGTCGCTCTCCTGCCGCTTGCCGTCCTCGGCCCGCCGGACGGGCAGCGCGCGGATCTGTACGACGCTCAGCAGCGCGAAGATCCCGGCCGCCACCAGGCAGGTGACGCGGAAGTCGACCCCGGTCAGGACCATACCGACGAGGGGGCCCAGCAGGATGCCGGCCTGGTAGAACACGTTGAACAGGGCGAACGCCTCGACCCTGCGTTCCCCCGCGTCGGCCGCGAGGTACGCCCGTACGGCCGGATTGAACAGCGCCCCGGCCAGCCCGGTGGCCGCGGACGCGGCCAGCAGCGCGGGCAACGAGTCCACCAGCCCGAGCGTCGCGAAGCCGAGAGTACGCAGCACACAACCGGCGACGATCATCGGCTTGTAGCCGAGCCGGTCCGCGAGCGTCCCGCCGACCAGGAACATGCCCTGCTGGCTGAAGTTCCGTACGCCGAGGACGAGTCCGACTATCCAGCCGGCCAGGCCCAGCGTTCCGGACAGGTGGGCGGCCAGGTACGGCATCAGCATGTAGAAGCCAAGGTTGATGGTGAACTGGTTCACCATCAACAGCTGGACGCTGCGTTCGTACGACCGGACCTGGGTGAACAGCCCTCTCACCGGCCCTCCTCGGAGGAGTCGGACTCGACAGCCGGCGCGGCCTCGGCGACGTCGTGCTCCGCGCCTTGCAGAGTGAGGGGATCGACCACGGTGGTGCACCGGGTCCAGCGCGTGACCTCCTTCTCGTCCAGGCGGCCGATCAGCTCCGGTTCGGGTGCCGGTGGGGAGTCCAGCAGGCCGTGGGCGGCGCAGTAGTCGTCGTCGTAGACCGTCCCCAGGTAACGCTGCGGGCCGTCGGGGAAGACGGCGACGATCCGTGCGTCCGCCGGCATCGTCCGGGCCAGCCAGCCGGCCACCATCGCGACCGCGCCGACGCTCCACCCGCCGGTGGCGTAGTGGGAGGCGGCCAGTTGGCGGCACGTCCACACCGCCTCGGCCGGGGCCACCCAGTGCACCTCCGAGAAGTTCTCGTAGGCGACATTGCGGGGATAGATGCTGGAGCCCAGTCCGCGCATCAGACGAGGCCGCGCGGGCTGGCCGAAGATCGTCGAACCGGTCGTGTCCACGCCCACGACGGTCAGCTCCGGGTAGAGCTGACGCAACACCCGGGAGACGCCCGCGGAATGACCGCCGGTGCCGACACTGCACACCAGCACGTCGATGTGGCCCATCTCGGAGGCGAGTTCGAGAGCCAGCGGAGTGTAAGCGGCCACGTTGTCAGGGTTGTTGTACTGGTCCGGGCACCAGGAGTCGGGGTGCTGCTCCAGCAGCCGCTGCACGCGCTCACGGCGGGCCTGCTGCCAGCCGCCCGTCGGATGAGGCTCGGAGACGACGTTGACCTGGGCGCCGTACGCCGTCAGCAACCGGGTCATGGACAACTCCAGCCCCGGATCGGTGACCAGGGTCACCGGGTGGCCGTACACCATCCCGGCCAGCGCCAGCCCCAGGCCCAGGGTCCCGCTGGTGGACTCTATGATCCGTCCGCCAGGCCGCAGATCGCCCCGGGCCCGGGCCCGCTCCACCATGTGCAGGCCCGGACGGTCCTTGATGCCGCCGGGGTTGAAGCCCTCGAGCTTGGCCCAGAAGCCGCGCCCGGCCGGGGCCAGCGGCTCCGACACCCGCAGCAGTGGGGTGTTGCCCACCAGGCCGGACAGGGCGGACCGGCCCGGGTCGACCGTGGCCTTGGTCAATGACTGCATGTCTGTGTGTTCACTCTCGCTCGATGAATACCGGGTGCGGGTTCATCTCGCGTGTCACGGCCGTCAGGCAGACCAAGAGTCCGCGCTCAGGCATGGGCACGCGGCAGCCGCGAAGTCTGTCGGCTGCGAGCGAGTGGTCTAGATCCGCCACCGCGACGTACGGACGAGCGCCATGCGGCCGGTGCGTGCGCTGCGACGTCTACGGCGTTCATGCCGTACGAGGGGTCGTCCCAGAGACAGGGACACGGCAAGGAGTACGACGACGGCCAGCGCGCCGAGGGGAAGATCCTCACTCGACTCAGCCGCGGTACGCACGATCACGTCCGCCGCGCAGGCCTCGGCCCCGTGGGGAGCGTGGGGGCCGTGAGGGTCCTCGTCTGCTGCCATCGCCGAGAATCCGGCAGGCACGGACGCCGACGCGTGCGTCTCCTCAGACGCGCCATGCATGACGGCGCACAGAATGAGCGCCATGACGAAGGCGCCGCGGATCGCCGAGGCGAGTCGGCGCCACAGGGGTGGGCCGTATGGGGCCCATGGGGCGTGCGCGTGCGTACGGGAATGTGTCGGCACAGGTCCTCCGCGCTGCCGCCACGTCTCCGGCAACGTCGGAGAGCGGCGCAGACATGGGTGGGGCAGGACGGCTTCGACGAACGTGAGGTCCCATCATGAGCACGGGACAGGACGCTCGTCGCGCGATACCAGCCGAACCGATGACAGTCGGCAGGCCAGTTTGAGGAGTTCGTACTCCTAGACCTGCTGCACCACGGAGACCGCTCTCAGAGCCACGGGAGACGCACCGTCCATGGGCCTACCAGTGGCCGGCCCGCGCACGGTTGAGTCGTCGTAGGCACTGGTCGATTCACGAACCGACGCTGCAAAGCAGGGCGAAACCAGGGCGGAACCCTGTTGCGGCTGCCCGGATGCACAGTGCTCGCCAGGGTGTGACGTCTCATGGCCGCCATGGTGATCGTCGGCATCGGCGGCGAACAGCCGCGCAGGCTCGCCGGCCGCATGGTGAACGCCATCGGCCTGCAGTGCGGCGGGGGTGGTTGCGCTGGTGGAGAGGTGTCCCTGGACACTCTCCACATGGACGCCGTGCGTCACGAGGAAGCCGAACAGGAGCACGGCCAGGGCCAGCACACGCAGCAGCGGACCCGCACCGGAGCGGGTCCTGACGATGCGCCGGAGCGACCAAGCCGTAACCATGCCGTGATCCTAGCGGCTCGTCGGCAGTGATCGACCACCAGTCCCGAAACACTGGGTTAACTCGTCAAGCGAATGGCTTGTTTGCTGCGGCGAGCATGCCGCGGCAGCCTCCGGAAGGAGCCTTCGGGCGCGGCCCGCACCGGAGCCCGGTGAGGGCCGCGCGCCTCAGTGCGCATGCCCGTCAGCGTCACGTCACCAGCCTTGCCGGCGGTCAGGTCGCCATCGAGTTTCACCTCGTATCGATCGACACCGACACGCACGTCGACATACCCCATAGGGGTATAACGAAGTGCAGTCACCCCTTGCGGCAGATACGGGAGGGGGGTATACATGAGCCGTTGCCCGATACCCCCACCCGGTATCTGCTCACCAACTGTGGAGAATCCCATGTCGAACTGCTGCACCCCTGACGGAAGCTGCAACACCAGCGCGCAGATCAAGACCACCTACAAGGTCGACGGCGTCGGCAGCGCCCACTGCCAGGGCGTCGTCACCAAGGCCGTGGAAGGCCTGGACGAGATCACCGCGGTCGACGTCGAGATCGGCACCGGCCTGGTCACTGTGACCACCGCCACCGAGCCCGACGAGGCGCTCGACGCCCTGATCGCCAAGACCGTCGACGAGGCCGGCTACGACTTCGCCGGCCGCGTGGCCGCCTGACCCACCCGCCGGGAGGGGGCCGCGCCTTCTTCGCGGCCCCCTGTCCCCGCCGTCGCACATCGTGCCCGTGAGTTCCGAGGAGCAGACATGACCACCACCACACCCGGTGCCGCCGAGGTCGAACTGGCCATCGGCGGCATGACCTGCGCCTCGTGCGCCGCTCGCATCGAGAAGAAGCTCAACCGCATGGACGGGGTCGAGGCCACCGTCAACTACGCGACCGAGAAGGCCAAGGTCACCTACCGCGAGGACGTCACCGTCTCCGACCTGATAGCCACGGTTGAGGCCACCGGTTACACGGCGCGCGAGCCCGAGCCCGAGCCCGTACGCGCCGATCCGGAAGCAGGCGACGGCACCGCGCAACAGGAGGACGAGGAACTACGGCCGCTGCGCCAGCGCCTGACGGCCGCCGTGGCCCTGGCCGTGCCGGTGATCGCGATGGCCATGATCCCGGCGTTGCAGTTCGAGTACTGGCAGTGGCTGTCGCTCACGCTGGCGGCGCCCGTGGTGACGTACGCCGCCTGGCCCTTCCACAAGGCCGCCTGGACCAACGCCAAGCACGGCGCAGCCACCATGGACACGCTGATCTCCGTCGGTACATCGGCGGCGTTCCTGTGGTCCCTGTGGGCGCTGTTCTTCGGTACGGCCGGTACGCCCGGCATGACACACCCCTTCGAGCTGACCATCGCCCGGACCGACGGCGCCGGGAACATCTATCTGGAGGCCGCGGCGGGTGTCACGGCCTTCATCCTGGCCGGGCGGTACTTCGAGGCGCGGTCGAAGCGCAAGGCGGGGGCGGCACTGAAGGCCCTGCTGGAGCTGGGCGCCAAGGAAGTCACAGTGCTGCGCGGAGGCCGCGAGGAACTCATCCCCGTCAGCGAGTTGAAGGTCGGCGACCGGTTCCTCGTACGCCCCGGCGAGAAGATCGCCACCGACGGTGTGGTCGTCGAAGGCGCCTCCGCTGTGGACGCCTCCATGCTCACCGGCGAATCGGTGCCGGTCGAGGTCGGCACCGGAGACGCGGTCACCGGCGCCACGCTGAACGCCGGCGGCCGCCTGGTCGTCGAGGCCACCCGCGTCGGCGCCGACACCCAGCTCGCCCGCATGGCCAAGCTGGTGGAGGACGCGCAGAACGGCAAGGCCGCCGCCCAGCGGCTCGCCGACAAGATCTCCGCGGTGTTCGTCCCGGTCGTGATCGCCCTGGCGCTCGGCACCCTGGGCTTCTGGCTCGGCAACGGCGCGGGCCTGACCGCCGCCTTCACCGCCGCGGTCGCCGTCCTGATCATCGCCTGCCCGTGCGCCCTGGGACTGGCGACCCCGACCGCGCTCATGGTCGGTACGGGCCGCGGCGCCCAGCTCGGCATCCTCATCAAGGGACCCGAGGTCCTGGAGTCGACGCGCAAGGTCGACACCATCGTCCTGGACAAGACCGGCACCGTGACCACCGGCAAGATGACGCTGCTCGCCGTGCACACCGCTGACCACACGGACGAGGACGAGGTCCTGCGCCTCGCGGGCGCCCTGGAGCACGCCTCCGAGCACCCCATCGCCCAGGCCGTCGCCTCCGGCGCCGCCGCCCGGGTCGGTACGCTGCCCACGCCGGAGGACTTCGCGAACATCGCCGGCCTCGGTGTCCAGGGCATCGTGGAGGGCCACGCGGTCCTCGTCGGCCGCGAGAAGCTGCTGGACATGGGGGTCCCCCCGCTCGAGCGAAGCCGAGAGTGGGGGAGGGTCATCTCCCTGCCGGAGGAGCTACGGCACGCCAAGGCCGAAGCCGAGGCGGCAGGACGTACCGCCATCGCGGTCGCCTGGGACGGCGCGGCCCGCGCGGTCCTCGAGGTCGCCGACGCCGTCAAGGAGACCAGCCCGGAGGCCATCAAGCGGCTGCGCGCCCTCGGCCTGACGCCGGTGCTGCTGACCGGTGACAACAAGGCTGTCGCCGAGGCGGTCGCCGCCGAGGTGGGCATCGCACCCGAGCACGTGATCGCCGAGGTCCTGCCGCAGGACAAGGTCGACGTGGTCAAGCGCCTGCAGAGCGAGGGCCGTTCGGTCGCGATGGTCGGCGACGGCGTCAACGACGCCGCCGCACTGGCCCAGGCCGACCTGGGACTGGCGATGGGCACGGGTACGGACGCCGCGATCGAGGCGGGCGACCTGACACTCGTACGAGGCGACTTGAGGGTCGCGGCGGACGCCATCCGCCTGGCCCGCAAGACGCTGGGCACCATCAGGTCCAACCTCTTCTGGGCCTTCGCCTACAACGTCGCCGCCCTGCCGCTCGCCGCGGCCGGCCTGCTCAACCCGATGATCGCCGGGGCGGCCATGGCCTTCTCCTCGGTCTTCGTCGTCGGCAACAGTCTGCGCCTGCGCGGCTTCCAGCCCGCCGACCGCTGAGTGGCCCACCAGGAGAGCGAGACCACCGTGACCGGATACCACGCCCAGAAGGACGACATCGTCCGACGTCCCTCGTACCTGAACGGCCGCGTCACAGAGACCATCATGGAGGGCGGCGAACAGGCCCAGGCGAAGGTCAGCGAGACATCCCAGGCCATCGCGCGGCTCATACGGGCCTGACACCGAGCTTCCGGGCCCGGGCGGTTGAACCGCCCGGGCCCGGATCTCTGTTTTGCCTGCTGTCGCCGGCCTCGCCGAACGGGGCCACCGCAGGTGCCGGTCACAGGTACAGGGTGCGGCGCAGAGCGTCGGTGAGTTCGCCGAACTCCTCCACGTCGATGGGACCACACAGATGAGAGCCGACAAGTGCCGTGACTCCCGGCACCCACACGCAGTACGTGCCGTCACTCGTCGCTGGGCACAGTCGGGACGCCACCCTGCCCGAGCGTCTGTCAGAGCGAAGACGGAAACCGTCATGTCCGGTTCGGCGGGAGGCCGCGCGGAACAGGACCTGCCCCGGCAGGCACCTTGCCGCGCGGCCGCCCCAACGTCCTGGCTCGCCGGCTGCCTACGCCTGCACCGCCGCTACGAGCGCAAGGCGGCGGGACATCAAGAGATGAGTCCCGCAACGACCGTCAGCCGAATGGCGATACCGGCGCTACTGCGCCGAGGCGGCGGAAGTGGGTGGGCTACCTGGTCTTGAACCGGTCCGGACGCACGAAGTCCAGGCCTTCGATGGTCTGTTTGCCGAGCGCCTCGTGTGCGGCGATGTGGCCGTAGCCGGTGGCCATTTTGAAGCCCTTTCCGGAGAATCCGGTGGCGCAGTAGATGCTGCTGTTCTGATCCAGCCAGCCGATGAGGGGATGCCTGTCCTGGGTGAAGAGGTCGGGGAAGGCGTCGGAGCGCGCGATGGTGGGGATCAGGCCGGGGAAGAATTCGGTGACGATCTCGGTGACCTTTTCGATTTCTTCCCGGGTGAGTTCTCTGGGCACGGCGTCCGGGTCGGGGGTTGCCCTTGCGCGCCCGGCCAGCGGTCCGTCCACCGATGCCTTGACCGTCACGCCGTCGACGGCGGGTGCGCCGTACATGGAGCGATCCTCGTACCACCGGCTGAAGGCGGGGAAGTTCTCCGGCGAGAACTGGGTGCCGTCCTGGGCGATGAACCAGGTCAGGACGAGACGATGGGTTTCGGTGACGGCCTTGAGGTGGTCGGGCATGAGTTTTCGGGACCAGCCGCCCGAGGCGACGATGACCTTCTCGAACGTCCAGGTTCTGTCGCCCGAGGTGACGACCACGCCGTGGTCGGTTTCGGTGATGTGGTCCACGGATGTGTTCTGAAGGACGGTGGCGCCGTTCGCCTGGGCCGCCGCTACGGCGGCGCTGACGGCGCGGTCGGTGCGCAGCACGCCGGCGCGGGGGTCGTAGACGGCGCAGTCGTCGGGGCGGAGGTTGTGCTGGGGGTAGCGTTCGGCCATCTCCTCCCGGCTGAGGACGCTGTGCTCGGCTCCGGTGATGCGTGTTGCCTCGAGGAGGCTGGTGATGTAGCTGCCGTTCGCGGTCCCGATGGACAGGCCGCCGGTAGTGGTGAGGATGTCCTGCCCGGTTTCCGCTTCGAGCTCGGCCCACAGGCCGCGGGAGCGTTCGATGATGGGGTAGTACTCGGGCCTGCCGAGGTAGATCATGCGGAACAGGCGGGTGTCCCCGCCGACGGCACTGCGGCCGTGGGCCGGGGTGGCGGCCTCGAAGCCCACTACCGAGTCGGACAGCCGGGAGGCCTGCCACAGGGCCATGCTCCCGATGCTGCCCAGGCCGATGACTGCGAGCTTTGCGTCCATGACAGCAGTTCCCTTTTCGTTTACTCGTGAAGTCCGGCGAGGCGGCTGCCGAATCTGGCCAGGAGTGAGGTCTTGCTAGAGCCCCTGCGCTCTTCCCAGTGGTCGGCGATACCGAAGAGCCGGTACATGGCGTGAACACCCAGCCAGCGAATGGGTTCCGGTTCCCACTTCCGTGCCCGGTAGCCGACCCAGGGGAGAGTGGTCCGTTCGGTTTCCTGCTCGAAGGCGAGCTCAGCGAGGGTCCTGCCGCCGACGTAGGCTGCCGTGACGCCGTGTCCCGCGTAGCCGGAGGACGATCCGATCCCGGACGCCGGGTCCCAGTGCACGCCGCCGTTCCAGTCCCGCGTGACGCCCAGGACTCCCGACCAGGCGTGGTCCACCTCGAAGGGGATGTCCGGGAAGAAGGTACTGAGCTTGTGCGAGATCAGGTCGATGGTGGACTGGGCGGTCGCACCGGCTCCCCCGGTGCCGGACCCGAAGCGGTAGGGGACACCACGGCCCCCCATGGCGATACGGCCGTCCGCCGTCCGCTGGGCGTAGATGAACGTGTGCGCGGAGTCGTTGAGGCACTGCGGCCCGTCCCAGCCGATCTGCTGCCAGGCCTCCTGCGGCAGGGGCTTGGTCACGATCATCGAGGAGTTGACCGGGATCAGGGTCCGGCGGCCGAGCAGCTGTCCCGAATAGCCTTCGGTGCAGATGAACGTCTTCGCCGCGGTGACGCGTCCGTTGGCCAGGGTGAGGGCCTTGTCCGCGACACTGTCCACTCGGCTGCCCTCGTAGATCCTGACCCCCATGGACGTCAGGGTGTCGGCGAGGCCGTAGGCGAGCTTCGCGGGGTGGATCCTTGCGCAGTGCTGGTAGAAGAGCCCGCCGTGGACGGTGGAGATGTTGATCCGGCTGCGGAACTCGTCCCGGTCGAGCATGTGGACTTCGTCGTCGGTCAGCCCGTACTTCAGGTCGGCATCACGCCTGGTGACAAGCCGGCCCAGCCCCGCCCGAGTGTGAGCGGCGACGAGCGCGCCGCCCTTGTGCTGATCTGCATCGATGCCTTCGGCCTGGAGGATGTCCAGGACCGCGTCGACGCCGGCGACGAACTCCTGCTGCAGTGCCCGGCTCGCTTCCAGCCCTCCCCCGGCGCGGGCGAAGGTGGCACGGTTTCCCGGAGGCATCGCCGAGAGCCAGCCACCGTTGCGCCCTGACGCGCCGTAGCCCACCTGTTCGGCCTCGAAGACGGCGACCGAGAGCGACGGCTCGAGCTTCTTGGCGAAGTACGCCGCCCACAGGCCGGTATAGCCGCCGCCGACAATGGCCAAGTCGACGGAGTCCTGGCCGGTGAAGCGGGGGAACGAGGGCCTCTTGTCGGCCAGTTGGGCCACCCAGAAGCCG
This sequence comes from Streptomyces capitiformicae, assembly GCF_002214185.1. Classification (NCBI taxonomy): domain Bacteria; kingdom Bacillati; phylum Actinomycetota; class Actinomycetes; order Kitasatosporales; family Streptomycetaceae; genus Streptomyces; species Streptomyces capitiformicae. Next base: position 9,274,516 of record NZ_CP022161.1, read on the forward strand.
AGCTCTCCGTTTCGGGGTGGTGCCGCAAGGGCGTTCATGGTGTGTCCTTCATCTGTCTCTGGGAACCGCGTGGGCCGCTGCTGAAAGGCGGTGTGGCCGCCGTCGACGGGGTGCGTTGCCCCGGGGATGTACGAGGACTCCGGCGACGCGAGGAAGAGGACGGCGTCGGCGATCTCTTCGGGAGGGGCGAGACGCCTGAGCTGGATCTGCCCCGCACGCTCACGGCGGGTGGCCTCGGGGTCGGACCTTCGCCGCAAGGACGCCTCGATGACTCGGTCGACGCTGTCTTGCGTCGCGTCGGCCAGCAGGATCTGCACCGGGGTGTCGATCGTGCTGGCCGAGGGCGTCGAGTGCCTGTTGAAGCCGGGCCACCGCCGCACTGCTCATGATGGGCTCGCCGCTACACAGCGGTGCAGATGACCTGGATCTCGACAGGGGTGTTGAGAGGCAGCCCGGCGACACCGATCGCGGTGCGGGCGTGGCGTCCGTTCTCACCCAGTACCTCGATGAGCAGTTCGCTGGCCGCGTTGGCGACGTTCGACTGCTGACCGAAGTCCGGCGTGCTGGCCACGAAGACCAGCATCTGCACGATCCTGACCCGGTCGAGATCGCCCACCGCCTGCACAGCGGCAGCGAGCGCGTTGAGCGCGGCATGGCGTGCGAGCTCCTGCGCGGTCTCCAGCTCCACGTCCCGGCCGACAACGCCCTGACCCAGCAGCTCGCCGTCCTTGAAGGGGAGTTGGCCGGAGAGGTGGATGGTGGAGCCCACCATCCGGTGGGGCACGAGGTACGTGGTGCCGGCGAGGACGGGTAGCTTCAGTCCCAGGGCCTGGAGCCTTTCTGAAGCCGAGTCACCCTTGACGGTTTGAGGCAGGGGCTGAGTCATGCCGCCACCGTCTTGCTGTGGATCATTTCCTCAGTTCTCCGCTCAGGCTCAGGCGTCAGGGGCGCGGGAGGCCGAAGAGGACGGGGAGGTCGGCGATGTCGGTGATCCGCTCGTAGCCGAGCCAGTGCTCGTCGTGCTCCCAGCCGCGGTCCATGTACACCTTGTTCTCGATGCCCATGATCGCCGCGGGGCGATGGTCGTACATGGGGCTCGCGGAGACGTGCACGAGCTCGTCGGGTGTCACACCGAGCTTGTCAAACATGTACTCGAACGCGCGGAGTCGTGGCTTGTAGACGCCCATCTCCTCGGCGCTGATGACGACCTCGAACGGGGCCTTGAGGTTCTCCGCGAGGCGCACGGCGTGCGCGGTGTCGCTGTTCGTGATGATCACCAACGGGACCTCTTCGGCCAGGCGGTTCAGTGCCTCGGTGACACCGGGGTACGGGCCCCAGGTGGGGATGCGCTCGTACACCGCCCGCGCCTCGTCCTCGCGGTACTCGAGACCGACGTAGCGCGAGGCGCGTTCCATGGAACGCGCGACGACCTGGTGGAACGGCTGGTAGGCGCCCGTGCACTCGTCGATCCGGTACGCCTTGCAGATCCGCAGGTACTCATCGGCGGCCTCGGCCGGCAGTCGGTCGCCCAGGACCTCACGCATGGTGTCGTTGATGCTGAACTTGATCAGCGTTCCGTTCATGTCGAACGTCACGAACTTGGGCTTGACGTCGAATCCCACTGGTCCTCCTAGTGTTTCAGTGGAGCAGCCTGGCGCTCTGGTCGATTGTCGACCATCTGGTTGGTCGATTGTCGACTAACTAGGTCTCGGCTGTCAACAGGCGTCAGAGGAGCGCCTCGGACAGATCCGGCGCTGATCCACTTCCGGATGAATGAGGTGATCCGCCGGGTCGGGCGCAATCGGCTCTCGGCCGAGGTCGCCTCCGAGTTCGAGCGGACCGGCAACCAGTACCGGATCGACGAGCGCCTCGGCGAGTGCGAGCCCTTCCATCAGGTCGTGGTCCACACTCTGGAACGGACCATGCGCAGGTTCGGCGTGGAGTAGCAGAAGGCGATCCCGTGACCCGCCAGGACAGGGTGTGCGAGCGCCGGGTGTGGCTCATCGAGCAGGCTGCGAGGATCGGCAAACGGCAATGTCACCGGCCGGCCAGGTGCTCGGCTTCTCACGTAAAACCTGGTACCGACTGGGCGAAGATGGCCGAAGAGCCGGCGTCCGGAGACGCGAGGGTGCTGCGTCGCGCGCCCTGGGCCGCCGAGCCATAGACCACCGCGCTCCTCCCCTTGGTCGGCTGTGTCCCGCTTCACGTCCACAAGCTCCCGCGTCGCCGGACCGGCATCGGCCTGACAACCAAACGCACCACCCGAGACACCAACCTGTCACCGCGACCCGTGAGCCGGATGGGACACCGCCGTGAATTCGGTGAGTTCCACGCCTGGCAAGCGACTTGACGTGTGGATGCAAAACAGCAGAGGTATAGTCGACAAACGACCAAATGGTCGACAAGTGTCGAGGGAGGGCAACGGGGTGGACCACAAGTTCGAGTGGCAGGAGCGGCGGACGACGACACCGGACGGCGTCTACCGCACACTGCGTGCCGCCATCCTCGATGGGACCGTACCTCCTGGTGGCCAGCTGCGCGAGGCGCACATCGCCGCCGATCTCGGGATCAGCCGGTCCCCGCTGCGCGAGGCGCTGACCAAGCTGGAGGAGGAAGGGCTCGTCGTCAAGATCCCCTACCGCGGGGCGTTCGTCGTAGAGGTGAGTGCTCGTGAGGTCGCCGAGATCGACTCGATCCGGCTACGTGTCGAGCCGTACGCCGCCGAGCTCTCGGCCGAAGCACTGCGCGGTCCTGAGCGGCCCCAGTTGCTGCAAACCGTCGAGGATCTCCGCCGGGCAATGGAGAAGGACGACATCCCGGCCAGCATCGACGCGCACCTCCGCTTCCACAGGCTCTTCTACGATCTCTCGGGCCACGGCGTCCTGCAGAGTCTCTGGAACGGCTGGGAGACCAAGCTGCGCCTCCACCTCAGCGTCGATCACCGCACTTACAGCGACGACCCGCATCAGTTGGTCGTCGAGCACGAGAGGTTGGCCGCCGTCGCCCTGGGAGGCGACACGGACGCGTTCCGCCAGGAACTGGCTGCCCATTTCCCCATGGGGCTGGGGGCCCAGACGGCAGATCCGGGGGAACGCGCGCCCCGGCATGCATGAGGCCATGCCGGCGTGCGTGACGTGTCCGAGCCGGCTCGCCACGGTGACGTTGCAGACTCATGCCGAAAAGTCGAGGATCAAGCTCGCACTGTCGACGCGATCTTGTAGCGAATCTTGAGTGTCGGTTGTCGGTTGTCGGTTGTCGGTTGCCGGTTGCCGGTTGCCGGTTGCGGTTGCCGACCGCCGGCACGGTGGTTAGGGGCGACGGGGCGTTTACGGCTGCGCGGCTAGCTGCGCGGGCGGGTCCGTTTTTCCAGGGGACGGCGGGTTGTGGCGGCCTCCTGCATACGCGCGGCTTCTCCCGCGGCGCAGTCGGCGTCGACTCCGGTGCGCTCGATCACCCCGGGAAAAACTTCAGCTGGGTGTCGTCGGCAGGGCGTGGATCTCCGGCTCCATGCCGCGCGGGCCGCGTGAGTGCAGGAACCGGTCTGCACAGCGCCGGCTGGTGACGATGTCGCGCCGGGGGCCATCCAGGCAGGTCACCGCCACCACCGGTTCTGCCCCTGGTTCGGCCCGCTGGGCGAAGCGCCGGTGTGCGGTAGGCCAGGCCGGCCAGAACCCGGAGGCAACTGCCCGCCATGGGCAGCCAGGGCGAAGCCACGAAGTGCCCGCTCCCTCGACCTTGCGGTTACCGGCCCGCCGACGACGACTGCCCTGAGGACGCCTCACCTCCCTCGACGGACACCAGAACTGACTTGCACCGCTCACGTACTCATAGGCCATCTGAGGCCAGGTCTGAGTGGCGCCTCCTGCTTGAGGGTTCGGGGTCGTTGGCGGCGGCTTTGATGCCGGCGCGTCCGGGCTCGCGGTAGGCCGGGAACGCCTCGCGGCACTGCCCCAGGGTCTCGCCGAGTCGTCTGTTCTCGTCGATCGGCCGGCGGCTCGTCGGCCCTCAACGCTCCTGGCGGACGGGTCGGAGTTGCACCTCGGCGGCGCAGTCCGCACCGTGCCGGCGTTTGCTGCACCGCATCGCCACCGGCCATACGATCACGATCGAATCTTAATCTTGACAAAGTCTAAACTGGAGCCTACTTTTCAAGCTCCTTGAGCAGGTGTGCGCGGCCTGGATGGTTTTGTTCGTCTTGGTCGGCCGCCACACCCGGCCCTTGCTGAAATCGGAGTTGGACATGAGGTGCTACGACTGCCTCCAGGAGGCACGCAGCGACACCACCGGCATCGGTGTGTGCTCGCGCTGCGGCTTGGCCACCTGCGAGAACCACGCCCGCGTACGTCAGGTACAGGTCACCCGCCAGGTCGGCATGGGCGCTGCGTCCGGCCGTATCCCGGCACGCAGGGTGGTGTGCCACACCTGCGACATGGCCGAGACGGCGCACTGACCGCATGGTGCGCGTGCGCACCCGCGTCACGGGTCGCCGAATGCGCGCTGTCCGTCCGAGCACGCGTTCTTGGCCGACCCGGACGCCACCCCTGAGCACTGCCGCAGCATCCGGGCCTCAGCCGTGGCCCGGCTCGGTGCGCCATGCTGGAGGCGCGACCACGGACGACAAGACGCCATAGGGGCCGGGCTTGTTCCTACTCGGCGGCAGCTTCCTCAAGAGGCTTCATGACATCTTTATCGGCGATCATCCCGGCGCGTCATGGTGGGCATGGACGGTCGTGGAGTCCACGCTGACCGCCGGACAAATCCGTCTCGCCCTGGCGGGTGGCTTCGGCGATCAGGCCTTCCGGCAGCGCGATGAAGAGACCGGCGTTCCTCCCGACCTGCAAACACCCATAGGCGGTCGACCAGTTCCGAACTCGCCTGGAAATCTCACGCCACCGCGCGCCTGCTCTGAACCGCCACATCGCACCCTCGAACCGATTCCGCAGCCGCTCAGGGTAGGGGCCTGTACTTGCCTATCGGCAGGAACGACGCGATCAACCTCCGCTGTTCATCGGTGAGTTGCCTCCACGCCACCGTCGTCTTCCTGCCGGATCCGCCTGAAGACCGGCGGCGCCCTTCCGGCCGCGAACGGGTCCAGTACCGCCACGCGACGCCGTTGCCGAGCTCGTCACCACGGGCTTGCAGCCAGTCACTGTAGGCCTTGCCGGAACAACCAGGCAGCAGGCCAAGCCGCTCTTGCCGCACGCGGTGCCGCGAGGTCGCAGTCGAGGCTGAAGTCTGTATTGACAGTGCTCGACGGGCACCCATATGGTCGACAAACGACAATACGGTGGCGATTTTAAGCCACCATAAGGCGTCTTCTTGCCGCCACTGTTACTCGAGAGGAGAGCCGAGTACAGATGATCAAGATTCGTACGAAGCGGGTTCTCGTGGCCAACTACGAGGGTTTGTGCCCTGTTCCGTCCGCGGAGGTGGCGCGATGAGCCAGTTCGTGACTCCCGCAGCGAACACCGACTCGGCTTCCGATCGGCTCCAGGCCTTGGGTCTGGCTCTTCCCGAGCTCCGTGACAACCCGTACTACGTGCACCACCGGACGGTGGGGCCCAGCATCTACATCTCGGGCCAACTGCCTTACAAGGACGGTTGGCTGCTGGGGCAGGGCACTGTCGGCCGGGACGTGGAGCTGGAGACGGCGCGGTCACTCGCGCGCCATGCCGCGCTCAACTGCCTCGCTGCCGCTGTGCAGGCGGTGGGCGATCTGGATCGGGTCAGGATCGTGCAGATGCTGGTCTTCGTGGCCAGCGCGCCGGACTTCGGTGAGCAGTCGCAGGTCGCCAACGCGGCCAGTGAACTCCTCATCGAGGTGCTGGGTGAGAACGGACGGCACGCCCGCACCGCGATCGGTGTCGCCGGGCTGCCTCTCAACACCCCTGTCGAGATCCAGATGGTCTGCACCGCTGTGTAGGGCGGACCCTACGGCGGTGTACGCAAGCGCGCGATATCGCGGGCCGCGCGTTCGGCATCCAGGGGGAGTCAGCACCCGTGCCCCTCGATCATTCCAGGCAGAACCACAAGGAGAGCAGCGTGAACCGGCTGCAACGAGCACTCGACGCTCTGGTCGAGCGGATCGACACCCCCGCGCCGATCGTGCTGGTCGACGTCATGCAGGGCAACATCGACCGCATACAGGGCTTCGCCGACCAGCAAAACCTCAAGGTCAGGCCGCACGTCAAGACACACAAGTGCGTGGAGATCGGGCGACGCCAGATCGAGGCCGGCGCGGTCGGGATCACCGCGGGAAACGTCGGTGAGGCCGAGGTCTTCGCCGCGGCCGGGTTCGACGACATCTTCCTCGCCTACCCGATCTGGGCCGCGGGAACGAAGCGAGCCCGGATCCGCCGGCTCGCCGAGTCCGCCCGGCTGCGGGTCGGCGTCGACAACGTCGCGGCGATCGAAGCCCTCGCCGACGCGATGGGAGACGAACCCGAGCGGCTGCAGGTCGTGATCGAGGTCGACTGCGGCGCCCGTCGTTCCGGGGCTCCGGCCGAGGCCGCGGGCGATCTCGCGCTCGCCGCCCGCAAGCGCGGTCTGGTGCCGGTAGGCGTCTTCACCTATCCCGGTCACGGCTGCGCCGGCCGGGACGCTCGCCGGCGTGCCGCGCAGGACCAGGAGGCCGCGCTCACCACCGCGGTCCGCAGCCTCGCCGGCGTCGGGGTCACCGCTGAGGTGGTCAGCGCCGGCTCCACTCCCACTCTCGAGTTCTCCACCAGCAGCGTGATCACCGAGATCCGTCCCGGCGAGTACGTCTTCGGCGATCTGAACAACGCCCGGCTGGGCGCCTGCACGGAGGACCAGATCGCGCTGTTCGTCGCCGGCACCGTGGTCAGCGACTGGGTCCCCGACCAGGTCATCCTCGATGTGGGCAACAAGGCCCTCAGCAAAGAAGGCAGCCCCGAGATCGGCTACGGCGGCATCGCCGGCACGAAGGCGGTCCTGTCCAAGGTCAACGAGTACCACGGGTTCCTCCCCTTGCCGGACGGCGAGTTCCGCCCCAGCATCGGCACCGTCGTCCCCGTGGTGCCCAACCACGTGTGCCCGGTCGTCCTCGGTTTCGAGGAACTGATCGTCACCGACAGCACGGGCACGTCGCTGCAGCGCTGGCCGGTCGACGCCCGCGGATTCCTCAACTGACCGGCCCCAGGGACAAGACCCCGTGGCCGAGCCCGCAACCCGACGACCCATCTCCCCGTAAAGGAGTGCCTGACATGAGACTCAACAACGTCACGGCCCTGGTGACAGGCGCCAGCAGTGGCATCGGACAGGCGGTGAGTTCCCACTTCCGCCGCGAGGGGGCGCGGCTGCTGCTCACCGGCCGCAGGGAGCGGCTCGACAGCGCTGAGCCCGACGACCTGTACGTTCCCGGCGACCTCAATGACGAGGCGTTCGTCGAGCACCTGGCCAAGCAGGCCGCTGACTCCTTCGGCACCGTCGACGTCGTCGTCCTCAACCACGGCCTGCAGGCCACCAGCCCGCTCACCGAGATGGCCTGCGGCGACGCGAGGAACGTACTGGAGAGCAACCTGCTCAGTGCGTTCCTGGTGATGAAGCACTTCGCGCCGCTGATGCCCGAGACCGGTGGCTCATTCGTCTGCGTCAGTTCACGGCTGGGCATGGTCGGCATGGCCGGGCAGGTCCTGTATTCCGCCGCCAAGGGGGGCCTCATCATGCTCGCCAAGGGTGCGGCGATCGAGTGGGCCCCGCGCAACATCCGTGTCAACGTCGTCGCTCCGGGCCTGACCGCCACCCCGATCATCGAAGCGGCGTTCCAGCGCAGGCCCGACCCCGAGGGCTACCGCCGCCAGCGCGAGAGCACGATCCCGCTCCAACGCCTCGCCACCCCCGAAGAGGTCGCCGACGCGGTGCTCTTCTTCGCATCGTCGGAGTCGTCGTACGTGACCGGATCGGTCCTGACCGTCGACGGCGGGTACACCGCTTCCTGAACACCCCTGTTGGGCATCACCATCAGCAATGGGCTGAACGACCTGCTCTCCGGCTCGCCTTCTGCCTCGGGCGACCACCGATTGCGGCATGAACTGTCGAACACGCGTCGAGCGCGTCCCCCCTTCGCCGCACTCGAACGGTGCCACCCACAGTGCGCCCGTGCCGACAACCGCATCCGCGCCACCCGGCCCCGCTGGCACAGCCGCGACGCGTCGCCGACCTCCGCACACCGGGAACGGGCCACGCCCACGAGTACGTGCCAGACACCGCTCGGCAACGGCTCCTCCACCGTGGCCGCGGCCACCAACTTCTCAAGCCCAAAAAGGAACAACATGTCGCTCCTGAAGGCCATCGATACCAATCCCCCCTTCGCGCCGCGAGAGTCCGGCCCGCTCCCGGAACGCCTGATTTCCGGCAACCCCGCCTTCAAGACCTGGGCCCAGGATGTTGCCCGTGGGGAGTCGATCCATACGGGCGTCTGGGAAGCGACGCCCGGCGAATTGCGCTCGATCAAGGGTGAGACCTTCGAGTTCTGCCACATCCTCTCCGGCATCGTCGAACTCACCCCCGAAGGCGGCGAGCCGGTGATCTACAAGGCCGGCGACAGCTTCGTCATGAAGCCTGGCTACGTCGGTGTCTGGAAGACCATTGAAACCGTGCGCAAGATCTACGTGACCGTGATGTGATGTCGATGCCGGGCCCCGATCGTCTTCGGGATCTCTCGCGAAGCCACCTGCTGAGCCACGTCGCCGGGGCCGATGGACCGCTCGGCCCGTCCCTCAGCCGCAGGCCTGGCTCTGCTTCATCCCTCACGAGTGCCCTCATGCCGCGGCTCTGGTGAGGACCGCCCCCACCCCGCTGGCCACCGCCTGTCACGGCTCCAGTTTCCCCACCGCCACTCACCCGGTCTTCTAGCCGGCCTCGTCCCGACGACAAGGTCGTCGGGGACGTCGATCCACGGCGAACACGCGCCCAAAGCGGCGATCGGCAACACAAGCGGGCAATGCTCTGTCCGCGCTCGCCACCCTGCACCATCCCACCCCCCGCACCCGCGAGGTAAAGCCCCCGCACAGCTGGTCCCACGCGTCCCCAAATTGAGGAGTATTGCCATGAGTGATGCCCAGATCGGTCGTAGAGCGCTCCTGCGCGGAGCAGGCGGCCTCGCCGCCCTCGCCGCACTTCCTTCCCTCTCCGCCTGCGGTACCGGGACCAGCCGGTCCGTCGGCAGCGGTGGCAAGGGCGGCAAGACGGTGGTCGTCCGTGACAGCTCCCCGTGTGACCCTCGTCGGGCCGACCAAGGCCAGGCCGACCCGCCGGAAAACAACCTAAATCACCGGTATTGCATCTAGTACTCCGGAGCGACTGTGATTCGGCGACGGCGGGTTGTTTGTGGCTGGTCGCGCAGTTCCCCGCGCCCCTGTTGTGGTTGCGGCCGCCTCGAAGAGCTGGGACGCCGTCGTGGCCGGTCGCGCCCACCCGGCGGAAGCCGCACATGTCACAGCCCCGCGCCGCTGACGGGGTTGCGGCCGCCTCGAAGAACTGCGGGGCCGTCGCGCCCGGGCGGCGGGGTTTTCCACAGGGGGGCGGGGTCGTTCGCCAATTGTTGGTGGGGTCTGGAACCCTTGGGGTATGGAGATTCTCTGGGGGCTGATGGCTCTGCTCATGATCGGTTTCGTGCTGTGGCCGATCGTGGCGCGCAGGCGGGCCGGTATTGAGCTGGTTCACTCGGGGCACCCTGACGCCGCGGATCCGGCGAACTACGGGTTCATGCGGCAGGAGCTGCTGGACGTGCGGATGCCCGGGCGGGACCAGGATCTGCTGGACGTGCTGGATGTGGTGCAGCGGTCGCAGGACTACCGGGCGGCGAAGCAGCTGCTGGCAGGGACCGAGGCCGAGGGTGAGGTTCGGTGGCAGCGGGTGCAGGCGTTCGCGGGCGCCGCTTCGCTGGAGCTTGCCCAGCGGCCCGACGGGGTGGGCGAGTCGCCGGGTGGTCAGTGGCTGCGGGTGTGGCGGGCCGAGGCGCCCAAGGACGCGGGCGGCGCGGCGGTGCACGCGGAGTTCCTGGTGCAGCAGGCGTGGCGGACCGCGACGCCGGGCACGGAGGAGTTCCGGATCATCATGGAGGAGGCGAAGGCGGCGTGCGGCGACGCGGCGCTGCTCGCCCCCGGTGACCCGATCCCGTACATCATCGAGCTGTCGGTGGCGCGCGGACTGGCGTACCCGCGCGAGGAGTTCGAGCAGCTCTGGCTGAGGATCCTCGATCGCGCGCCGGCCCACATGGGCGCGCATCTGGCCGCCCTGCACTACTGGTGCGAGAAGTGGCACGGCTCGCGCGAGCTGGCGTACTCGTTCGCCGAGTCGGCCGCGGCCCGCGCCCCGCAGGGGTCACTGCTCGCGGCCATGCCGCTGTTCGCGGTGTTCGAGCACCTGCCCGAGGTGAACCTCGTGCAGGGCTTCTATCAGAGCGAGGTCGTCACCAAGGCGGTCCACGGCGCCCTGTTCGCGGTGCACGACGCCCGGCCCGACGACCCGATGCTGGCCCATGTCCGCCATCTGCTGGTCTTCTTCCTGGTCAGCGGCGAGCGCTGGGCCGAGGCCATGAACCAGCTCGTCCACATCGACGGCCACGTGGGTGCCCTCCCCTGGAGCCTGGCCTCAGACCCGGCCGCGAACTACGCGATATACCGGGCGCTGGCGGTGGCGGGGTTCGAGGCGAACGGGGGAAGTCCGGCGACGTTGCCGCACTGAAGGCCGAGGGCCCGCACCCACCCCCACAAACCCAAGGTCCACCACCCAGTAAGGCCTTGCCACCCCCGCGCCTGTAGGAAATACTCCGCCCCCACACCTCTTGGTCATGGACACGTCCTCGACCACCCGATTTCACCGTTTTGTTGATCGTTCGTGATTGATCGTTCGTGATCGTTCGCGATTTTCCCGTGGGGGGACCTCTGTCCAATGGGCGCGACCCTGCGCGCGCTGCGCGCTCTTGTGTTGCTCGCCGGCTTCTATCTGCTCGGCGTGATCCTGCTCGCGGCGCTCGCCGGCGCCGACTACCTCCTGTACCTGCACGCCCCGTCCAGCCTCGCCGTCAAGTTGTACGTGGTCTCCGTGCTGTTGGCGATCCCGCTGGTCCGCGGTCTGTTCATGCTGCGGACGCCGAAGGGTGAGGAGCCGCCGGGGCTGCCGGTCACGGAGGCCGACGAGCCCGACCTGTGGCGTACGGTGCGGGAGTTGGCCGACCAGGTCGGCACCCGCGCGCCGTCCCGGATCGTGCTGACGCCCGACGTCAACGCCGCCGTCAGCGAGGACGCCCGGCTGCTCGGCCTGCTGCCCGGACCGCGCCGCCTCTATCTCGGCGTACCGCTGCTGCAGGGCCTGACCGAGGCACAGCTGCGCGCGGTCCTCGCCCACGAGCTGGGCCACTACTCGAACTCCGACACCCGGCTCGCCGCGATCACCGTGCGCGGCCGGGCCCAGGTGCTGCGCACCATCGGGCACTTCGAGGAGCGGGCCGACCGGACCGCCGGACGCGAGCGGGCCCGGCAGGAGAAGAAGAACGCCAAGGCCGCGGCCAAGGGGAGGAACACGAAGGAGATCGACACCGGGCACGCGGGCATCACGTACCGCACGATGGCGAAGATCTACATCGGCTACGCCAAGCTGTACTTCCGCGCCACGCTCGCCGGTTCGCGCCGCCAGGAGTACGCCGCCGACGTCGCGGCCGCCCGGATCGCCGGACGCGACGCCACCGCGTCGGCGCTGCGCGAGATACCGGCGCTGGACGCCGCGTTCGGGTTCTACATGAACAGCTACGCCACGCTCGGCTCCGAGGCCCGGCTGCTGCCGCCGCGCGGTGAGTTCTTCGGTGGCTACGGCCGAATGCTCACCGCCCGCCAGCTCGAACTGGTCGGCCTGCGCACCGACCTGCCGACCGAGCCGACATCGCCGTACGACTCGCACCCGCCCATCGCCGACCGTGTCGAGCGCGTCGAGGCACTGCCCGCCGACGGCCGTGCCGACGAGGGCAAGGGCGCGGCGCTGGGCCTGCTCGCCGACCCGGACCGGACCCTGGCGGCGCTGGAGGACGCGGTCCTCAACGAGGAGGTGCTGCGGTTCCGGCGGACCGGCGACTGGCAGGAGCTGCTGGACGGTTCGATGGCGGCGAACCTCGCCTCCCTCGACACCGCGCTGCACCGGGCGCTGGCGATGTACACCAAGGACCATCCGAGCCTGCCCGCGCTGCTCAAGGTGATCGACGACGGTCAGCTCTGGCAGCTGGCGCGGCGGCTGCCGCTGTCCGACCAGGCGGCCGAGGCGCAGGGCCGGGCGTTCCGCGAGTTCGTACGCCCCGCGCTGGCGGACGCGTTGCAGAACATGGTGCTGGCCGAGCTGAGCGCCCACGCCCGGCTGCGCTGGGAGTTCTCCTGGTCCGATCCGGCCTCCGTGCATCTGCCCCCCGCGCCGGACGGCGGCGAGACCGACCTCGGCGCCGCGATCGAGGCCGCGGTCGCCGACCACCCGGACACCGGCCCACTGCGCGCGCTGCTGCCGCCCCCCGCTCCCCATGGCCCCGCCGCCCGAGAAACGGACGCCCCGCGATGACCGTACTGATGTGGGTCCTGGCCGTGCTGGCCACCCCGTTCGTTCTCTTCGCGCTGTGGATCGCCGGGGTGTTCCTCAAGGAGTTCTTCCGTCCGAGTGGCGACGAGGTCGACCCGGACGCCGCCGAGGCGCTGGGCCTGCTGCCCGCCGAGCGGCAGAACACCAAGTACGCGGGCCCGCTGCCGGCCGGCGTGGACGCGACGCTCGCGGCCGTGCGCGGCGGCGACTGGAAGGCGGCCGCCAAGCTGATGCAGGACATCGGCCGGGACTGGGAGCGCCGGTCCTCGACCGCGTATCTGCTGGCCGAGATCGCGGCCCAGGAGGACGACTGGCTGCTCGCCTGGGAGTCCGACCGCCCCGACGACCCGGACGCGGCCGTCGTACGGGCCCGCAGCACGGTGATCCTGGCCTGGAACCTGCGGGGCGGGAAGCTCGCCAAGCACACCACGAGTGAGCAGTTCACAGGCTTCCACCGGATGCTGGAACGTTCCCGCGAGGAGATCGGCCGGGCGGCGGTCCTCAACCCCGACGACCCGACGCCGTACATCACGGAGATCTGGGTGGCTCTCGGCCTCGGCTACCCGAACTCCGAGATGGACAAGCTGTGGACGGAGATCACCGCGCGCGCCCCGCACCACTACGAGGCCCACTTCTCGGCGCTGCAGTACTGGTGCGCGAAGTGGCGCGGCTCGGAGAAGCTGGCGACGGACTTCGCCGAGCGCGCGGCGGCCGACGCCCCGCTGGGCAGTCTGCTCACCGTCCTCCCGCTGATCGCCCACTTCGAGCACGACAAGTCGGACGACAACAGCGTCGACCGTACGCCGAAGATGATCGGCCGGGTCGACGCGGGCCTCGCCGACGCCGCCGCGGCCGACCCGACGCACCCGCGCCTGCCCGAGCTGCGGCACCTGCTGGCGTACTACCTCTCCCTCCAGGACCGGGACGACGCCGCGCTCGAACAGTTCCGGCTGGTGGATGGATACGTCAACGCCCTGCCCTGGCGCTATCAGGGCGACGGTGAGGCGATGGCCGCGTACTACTGCCGTATCCGCAACGCGACGGCCCAGGCGGTGGCGGCGGCGGCCGAATAGAGCGAGCCGAACAGGCCCCGCCGGACAGGCGGGCCGGGCGGCGGAATTCGGGCGGCATCAGGGACGTTGTCCCAGGTGCCGCCCTTCCGTGTCCGCACGGGGCGCGGGTCCGTCCGTACGTTCCCAAGGAGTATCGATGCTCTTCGGCCGCACGCCCCAGCTGCCCACCCCCGAGCAGGCTCTGCATGGCCGCGCCGAACCGCCGTTCACGGTGCCCGACCGCCACACCGTCCTCGGCACCCCTCTCCTCGGGCCGTACCCCGAGCACCTGGAGACCGCCGACTTCGGCCTCGGCTGCTTCTGGGGCGCGGAGCGGAAGTTCTGGCAGCTCCCGGCCGGCGTGTGGACGACCCTGGTCGGCTACCAGGGCGGCTTCACGGAGAACCCCACCTACGAAGAGGTCTGCTCCGGCCTCACCGGCCACACCGAGGTCGTCCGCGTCGTGTACGACCCCTCCCTCATCTCCTACGAGCGCCTCCTCCAGGTCTTCTGGGAGTCCCACGACCCCACCCAGGGCTACCGCCAGGGCAACGACGTCGGCACCCAGTACCGCTCCGCCGTCTACACCCACACCCCGCAGCAGGCCGCGATCGCCGAAGCCTCCCGCGAGGCCTACCAGAAGGTCCTGACCGGCTCCGGCTACGGACAGATCACCACCGAGATCCTCCCGGCGGAGGGCCGCACCTTCTACCCCGCCGAGGGCTACCACCAGCAGTACCTTTCAAGCAGCAAAAACCCGAACGGGTACTGCGGGCTGGGTGGCACCGGGGTGTCCTGCCCGATCGGCGTGGCCAAGGCCGAAGGCTGACGTCACGGGTGGCCTTCGGAACGTACGCCCGCAGAGTGCGTGACGAGCGGTTGCCGCTCGTCCGACGGCACACGGCGCTGAGGTGTGCCGTCGGGGACTACGGCCCGCTCGGCTTCAACGCGACCTGGGCGTATCTGAGCGCGACGGCGTGCCCCGCCCCCGATCTGCGAAGGGATTCCGCGGCGTTGTCGCGCGCGCTGGGCACGCTGGAGGAGAGCCGAGCCGCGCACCTCGCCGAAATGGCCGTCTTCGCCGCCCGCCGCAGGCTGGAGAAGGCGGCTGGCCGCCGAACCCCACGAGCATCCGACATGGCCACTCTGCGTGGTCCGCGCTGGCCGAGTTCGACGCCCCCTTCCCGGCTGGGGTTGATCGCCGCCGTGGCGAATCGGCACTCGGCGTTCCAGCGCGTCCCGTACCCCGACGAGACGCTCTCCCCCGACATCGACGTACGCCAACTCAGCCACCTTCGCGCCCGGCTCGATGACTGCGCCTCGTCCTACCTCAAGACCCTCGGCCGCCTCGACCGCCCGGCCGCAGCGGAACTGACCGACACCGTCCACAGTATCCGCGGCCTTACCCGGCCCGGTTACTCGCCCCTGAACATGTACCTGCTCCCGTGGCTGCGCTTCGCGAACCTGCTCACGTACGCCGCTACGGCCTCCTTGGCGATCGAGCACTGACACCAGCAGTACCCGGACAAGAACCCGGCCGGGTACTGCGGGATCGGCGGTACGGGGGTGTCCTGCCCGATCGGCGTCGCCAAGGCCGAAGGCTGACGTCGCCGGATGAGCTCCGGAACGTACGCGCGCGCAGCCCGGTTCGGGCTGACAGCCGCCGTTGACCGGCGGCGAGACGATGAGCACATGACACAGACACCCGTCTTGCCGTCCGGGACGTCACCTCTCGCAGAGGTGCCGACGGGCGGGTGAGAGCGGTCGACGCACTCGTCTCACTCGAAACGGAGTGAGAATTCGCGGCTTTCCGCACCGCATGTGAGGCTGAGTTCCGATCGGCGATCACCTCGGCCCGGCTTCTGCCGAGCGGGGCGCTCGAAAGGACTTGTGCCTCCATGATTCCCGTAACCGCGTCAGACGTGCGTATCGAGGCGTCTCTCGATCCGGGGCTGTCCCGATGGATGTGGCTGGTGAAATGGCTACTCGCCATTCCGCACTACATCGTGCTGTGTTTCCTGTGGATCGGCTTCATGCTGGTCACCGTCGTCGCGTTCTTCGCCATCCTGATCACCGGCCGGTATCCGCGACCCCTCTTCGACTTCAGTGTCGGCGTACTGCGCTGGAACTGGCGTGTCAGCTATTACGCCCATACGGCACTCGGCACCGACCGGTACCCACCGTTCACGCTCGCCGACGTGCCCGATTATCCGGCGCACTTCGACATCGCCTATCCAGAGCGCCTCTCCCGCGGTCTGGTCCTGGTGAAGTGGTGGCTGCTGGCGATTCCGCAGTATGTCGTCGTCGGG
Organism: Streptomyces capitiformicae; assembly: GCF_002214185.1. Taxonomy (NCBI): domain Bacteria; kingdom Bacillati; phylum Actinomycetota; class Actinomycetes; order Kitasatosporales; family Streptomycetaceae; genus Streptomyces; species Streptomyces capitiformicae. The sequence goes on from NZ_CP022161.1 coordinate 9,290,456, forward strand.
ATTCTCCTCGGAGGCTGGGGCAATGACGAAGGCTGGCGCTACAGCGGACTGATTCCCTTTCTGTCACTGGTCGCCGTGATCATCCTGGCGGTCAAGGCCCGTTACCCAGGGCACCTCTTCGACTTGCTGCTCGGTCTGGCCCGTTGGGTCGCCCGGGTAACCGCCTATGCCGCATTGCTGACCGACCAGTACCCGCCCTTCCGGCTCGACATGGGCGGGCGGGAGGCGGCACCGGCGACGACGGCCTGACTGGCCACCCGACCGACTGGGACGGACCAAGAACAGGAGGGATGCTCAGGCCGGAGCCTCGCGAGCAGTGCTGGGCAACCAGTCCGCGCGCTCGACAGACCAGGGCCACATGGCACAACAGCGCGCCCGGACACGGACTCGACGCCGCCCACCCGACGACCTCGTGAGCAGGTCGCCGCGCTGGGCTTGGCGGCGGCGGTCGACCTGTGGGCCCAGCTCACGGCGTGCCCGCGGTGGACGGCTGTACGTGCGGTCGGCCCGGCAGTCGACCCCGGCCTTCGCGGGGCGAGCGTCCGCGCCGGTATCCGGGCCGAGTCGCCGACCGGACCGGCGTGAGGCGAACTGGTCGGCGTCGGACGATCCGGTCGGCCTTCCTTGATCAAGTGGCCCTGGCCCTGGCCCGGCCCCCGGCCCCCGGCCCCCGGCCCCCGGCCCCAAGAAGTGTGGGCGGGCCGGGTACCATCGCCGAGTGAGTACCTACTGGCACGCCGTTACTCCGCCTCCCTGCGTCTGATCGGGCGCAGGCTTCGGCGGTTCTGATCCCCGGCCCCCACCGACACGAAGTTCGGTCAGGGGCTTTTGTCGTGCGCCCGTTCGCGGATCGATTCCACCCGTATTCGACGACGGAAGAACACGACTGTGCCGAACCGCACCACCCCCTTGCCTCACTCGCGCCGGACGACATCGACCGATGACCCGCGCCCTGCCTCACGTACCGCGCTCCTCGGCGGCCCCGCACCGATCCTCACCTCGGCCGTGCTGTGGGGCACGACCGGAGCCGCCGGGTCCCTGGCGCCCAAGGCCGCGCCCGCGGCGACTGTCGGCTGTGCGGGGCTCGTCCTCGGCGGCATCCTGCTGTTCCTGACCTCGCGCGGCGCCCGCTGCCTGCCCGTCGGCTGCACCCGCCGTGAGCGGTGGCTGCTCGCCCTCGGGGCCCTGGCGGTCGCCGGCTATCCGGTCACCTTCTATCCGGCGGTGGCCCGCACCGGTGTGGCCGTGGCCACCGTGATCGCGCTGGGCAGCGCGCCGGTCTTCGCCGGGCTGCTGGCCTGGATCACCGGGCAGGCGCGGCCGACCGCCCGCTGGGCCGGTGCCACGACGGCCGCCGTACTGGGCTGCACCTTGCTGGTGCTGGGCCCCACACTCACCGGGCATGCCACGCCGATGGACCTGACGGGCGTCGCGCTCGCCGCGTGCGGGGGGCTGTCGTACGCCACGTACTCGCTGATCGGCGGCAGGCTCATCACCACCGGGCACCCTTCCGACGCGGTGATGGGCGTGCTGTTCGGCGCGGCCGGACTGCTGGTGCTGCCGCTCGTGGTGTTCCTCGACGCGCACTGGCTGGTCACGGCCCGTGGCGCGGCCGTGGCGGGATACCTGGCCCTGTTCACCGTCTGGCTGGCCTACCGGCTCTTCGGACACGGACTGCGTCGTACGCCGGCGTCGACGGCCACGTCGCTGACGCTGGTCGAGCCCGCCGTCGCGGCGATCCTGGGGGTCACCGTCCTCGGTGAGCGCCTGCCCGTCATCTCCTGGTGCGGACTGACCGTCCTCGCGCTGGGCCTGGTCCTGCTGACGGTCCCCTTCCGCGTCGGTGGCCGGAGGAAGTAGCGCCCTTTCTCACCCATCCGTGGGCGGCCGCCATCCACCGGTGGCCGCCCACCCCTCAGTCGCCACCCCCGTTCGGTTCGAAGCCCGCCAGCAGCTGCTCCAACGCCGCCTGGTCCGGGCCCATGAACGGCGGGGCGGAGGGGGCGAAGGCGAGGGTGTCGAGCATGGAGCCGGTGATTCCGGTGGCCGGGGGCAGGTGGGTGGAGAGGACCAGGTCGGGCTTGCGGTCCTTGAGGGGCTGGAACGTCGTGACGAACTTCTCCACGTCGACGTTGTGGACCCAGGGACTGTCGACCGTGGCCCACAGGAGTTGCGCGGCGCGCAGATCCTCGACGGCGACGGCGCGGACGTCGTCGGCCTGGGCGAGGTCGGCGGTGGGGAGCGGGGCACCGAAGCAGTCGGAGCTGAAACAGACACCGGAGTGGTTGTCGAAGAAGCCGACGGTCGCCGGGTTGTCGAACAGCGGCGGGCGGAAGCCGGTGAGGGTGCGGTCGCCTATGTTCATGGTCTCGCCGGGGTTCAGCAGGTAGGCGCGGTCGAGGGGCAGCGGGCGTTCGCAGGAGAGGATTCCGGCGCCGATGAAGGTCGTCACGACGCGTGCGTCGGGCGCCGCCGCCAGCAGGTCGAAGATCCCGCCCGTGTGGTCGCGGTCGGGGTGGGTGAGCCAGATCCAGCGGACGTCCACGGGGTCCAGCACGGTGCTGAGGGTCTCGACGAAGTTCCGGTCGGGCAGGCCCAGGCCTGTGTCGATGACCAGCGGTTGGGCACCGTGCAGCACGAACGCGTTCACCGGGATGTGGCCGATGCCCGGTACCTCGAGGCTGTCGGCCAGAACGCTGATGTCCGGGCGGACCCTGTGCACCGTGCCCGGACGGACCTTTTGAAGGGGCATGTCACTCACACCTCTGAAGACCCCCGAGAGGTGATCGTGCCGCGACCGTCTGTCTCTCCCTCACCCATGGTCCGGCCTCCCCGCCGACGCCGCATCCGCTCGGCGGGTCGGTTCGATGGCACCACCGAAGGGCTCGTCAGGATCCGCTGCCGTACGGCCTGGTGATGATCTCCAGGTTGTGGCCGTTCGGGTCGTCGAAGTAGGTGCCGCGACCGCCGTCGTTCCTGTTGATCTCCATGGTCCGGCGGTGGAAGGGGTCCGCCCAGTAGGTGAGGCCGGCCGCCTTGACGCGGGCGAAGATCTCGTCGAACTCGTCCTCGGTGACCAGGAAGGCGTAGTGCTGGGGCGTGATGGGATCGGGTGAGTCCATGTAGTCGAGGGTCACGCCGTTGGGGATCTCCACCGGGATGAAGGGGCCGAACGGAGGGCTCACCTCCAGCCCCAGGATGTCGGCCAGGAACCGGGCCGAGGCCTCCTTGTCATGAGCGGCGACGATCGTGTGGTTCAGCGCGACGGACATCGGGTGCCTCCCCATGTGAGGGTGCACGGACGTTTTCCACGCTACCCGGCCCCCCAGGGTCGGGGCTTGTCGCGCCCACGCGGCGGAGCCGCGTATGCCACAGCCCCGCGCCCCTGACGGGGCGCGGGGAACTGCGCGAGGTCCTCAGATCGTCGCCGTGTCGATCACGAACCGGTAGCGGACGTCACTGGCCAGCACTCGCTCGTACGCCTCGTTGATCTCGGACGCGTCGATCAGCTCGATCTCCGACCCGAGACCGTGCTCAGCGCAGAAGTCCAGCATTTCCTGCGTCTCGGCGATGCCGCCGATCATGGAGCCGGCGAGGGTCTTGTTGCCGGCGATGAGGGAGAAGAGGTTGAGCGCGATGGGCTCCTCGGGCGCGCCCACGTTCACCAGCGCGCCCCCGGTCTTCAGCAGCGACAGGTACGCGCCGAAGTCGAGCGGCGCCGACACCGTGGACAGCACGATGTCGAACGTGCCGGCCAGTTCCTCGAAGGTCTTCGGGTCACTGGTGGCGTAGTAGTGGTCGGCGCCCAGCTTCAGCCCGTCGTCCTTCTTGCGCAGGGACTGGGAGAGGACCGTCACCTCGGCGCCCAGCGCGTGTGCGATCTTCACGCCCATGTGGCCGAGCCCGCCGAGGCCGACGACGGCGACCTTCTTCCCGGGGCCGGCGTTCCAGTGCTTGAGCGGGGAGTAGGTGGTGATGCCCGCGCACAGCAGCGGTGCGGCCACGTCCAGGGACAAGCCGTCCGGGATACGGACCGTGTACTTCTCGTCCACGACGATCTTCTCGGAGTAGCCGCCGTAGGTGGGCTCCCCGTTCTTGTCGAGGCCGTTGTACGTGGGGACGTTGCCCTTGAGGCAGAACTGCTCCGTACCGGCCTTGCAGTTCTCGCACTCGCCGCAGGAGTCGACCATGCAGCCGACCCCGACCCGGTCGCCGACGGCGAACTTGGTGACGCCGGAGCCCACGGCCTCGACGACACCGGCGATCTCGTGACCCGGCACTATCGGGAAGATCGCCTCGCCCCATCCCTCCCGGGCCTGGTGGATGTCGGAGTGGCAGATTCCGGCGAACTTGATGTCTATCAGCACATCGAACTCACCGACCTCGCGGCGCTCTATGGTGGTGCGCTCCAGCGGAGCCTTGGCGGCGGGGGCCGCGTAGGCGGCAACAGTGGTGGTCATGCCGGGGTTCTCCTGGTCGTCGTACCGTCGCGCCCGGCCTGCCTTCGGGCCGGGTGCGACCACCAGCCTGCCTCACGCCAAGGTATTCACCCAGGTCACGGCTCTGCGTACGTCCGCTGGTCCTACTACTGGCGGGGTCAGGCTCACGGTCGTACGACCGTGAATACTTGACGTATGGAAGAACAGCCCCGAGCCGCCCGAGCCCCGCAGGACGCGCGGGACCCGCGGGACCCCCAGGACCCGCCCACCGGCGCCCTCGACCGGCGTGCCGAACTCAGCGAGTTCCTGCGCACCCGGCGGGCCCGGCTGAAGCCGGAGGACGTGGGACTGCCGGCCTTCGGGCGGCACCGGCGGGTCCCCGGGCTGCGCCGGGAGGAGCTCGCCCAGCTCGCGGGCGTGTCCGTGGCGTACTACACCCGGCTGGAGCAGGGCAACGGGCGCAATGTGTCCGCGGAGGTGCTCGACGCCATCGCGCGCGCCCTCCGGCTGAACGCCGCCGAGCACTCCCACCTCACGCACCTCGCCAAGCCGAAGGCGCACAAGAAGAAGCCGTCGGCCCGCCCGCAGCAAGTGCGGGCGGGCCTGCGCCAGTTGGTCGACACGCTGGACGACGTTCCCGCGTACGTCACCGGGCGGCGCTCGGACATCCTCATCTGGAACCGGATGGCGGCCGCGGTGTTCGGTGACTGGTCGGAGCTGCCGCCGCAGGAGCGGAACTGGGCGCGGCTGGTGTTCCTGCGGCCCGAGTACCGGGACCTGTACATCGACTGGGACCAGAAGGCCGCCGACATGGTCAGCTTTCTGCGGATGGACGCGGGCTGCCACCCGGACGATCCACGGCTGTCGGCGCTGGTCGGCGAGTTGTCGGTGAAGAGCGAGGAGTTCCGGCGGCTGTGGGCCACGCACGACGTCAAGGAGAAGAGCCATGGCGTCAAGCGCATGCACCACCCCCTTGTCGGCGACCTCACCCTCTCCTTCGAGACCTTCCCCCTCCCCGACGACCAGGAACAGTTCCTGATCATCTACCACGCCGAACCGGGCTCCCCCTCGGCCGACGCCCTCCGCCTCCTGGCCAGCTGGGGCACGGACGCGACCCGGGCGCCGACGGTGACGCCGTAGCCCGTAGCCCGTAGCCCGTAGCCCCTGGCCGGCTTGGGCCACGGCGTCATCGCCGAAATACGCGTCACTTGCCGAAATACGCGTCGTAGATCGACACCGTCCCCTTGTTCCCCTTCTTGTCGGTCACCTCGGCCCGGAACGAAACGCTCTCCCCCGCCCCCGGCGTCACACAGCTGAACCTGCCGTTCTTGACGGCGGCCTTGGTCCACTTCTTGCCGCCGTCCGACACATACACGGTCAGCGACTTGAGGTTCCGGCCGGCGGCCGCCCCCTGCACAGTGATCGGAACGCTGACTTTTCCGCCGGCCGGAGCCGTGCTGTCGAGGCCCAGGAAGGGGGCGCCGAAGCGGACAGTGGAGACCGGCAGTGTCGTGTCGTCCGCCGTCTTCCGGGACTTGAAGGTCCAGCTCGCGTCGATGCGGGAGGAGGCCCTGGCCACGTCCGCGGACCGGGAGACGGAGGTCGTCAGCCGGTAGGTGGCGGGCCCCGGCGGGACCTTGAACTGGCCCGACCCGTCCAACGGGTCCTCACCCGAGGTGATCTTCCTACCGTTGCGGTACAGGGTCGTCGTGACCTTCTCGTACACCGACGACCCCGCGTGCCCCTTGCCGTCGGCGAACAACGGCAGCATGCCGTACAGGTGATCGCCGTCGCGGCGAATGCCGTACGCGGCGGTGATCTTCGGGCCGAAGACCCCTGCGTTGAAGGTCTCGGCGTAGCTCTTGCCACGCTCGTAGGCGCGACTGTCGCCGGTGGTGTAGTACGCGTCCAGGATCGGGAAGCCCTGTTCGTCCTCTCCGCCGTACTGCTCGAAGTCGAGGCTCCACCTCACCCCCTGCGTGGCGGAGAGATACAGCGTGCGGGTGCCGGGCAGCGGCTGCGGGACGCCGGCCATCGCGGAGCCGCCGCTGTCGGGGAGCCTGGCCCAGGGGACGACCGCGCCCTGCTTGCCCGGGGTGGAGGCGCCGAGGCCGGTCTTCACTGTGGCCAGTTCGCTCTTCTTCCAGCGCTTGGTGTAGCCGGTGGCGAGCTTGTCGACCTTGCCTCCTGTGACGGTGGCGTACAGCACGGTGTCGCCCTTGGTCCAGTGGCCCACCCAGTTCTGGGTGAGTCTGCCGCCGGTGACCGGAGGGCCGAGGTGCGCGGTACGGAACCCGTCGTACGTGTCGAGCAGCCAGCCGAAGAGGTACGGGTTCTCGCCCACCCGCAAGGTGAACTCCGGTGCCGCGGACACCGCTTCGACGGCGGCCTCGGGCACGGTGATGTTCACGGGTTTCGCCTTGCGGGCGTCCAGCGTGAGCAAGGTCTTCCGGTCGACGGTGAGGACCGGCCGGGCCAGCCAGTCCGTTCCCTTGCTCAGGTCCTCAGGGTCCACGGTGATCCCGGCGTTGAGGACGTAACTCCCCTTCGGCGCCCGCACCTTGACGGTCCCGTCCTTGTCGTAGGGCGTGAACCACTCATCGGCGGCGAGCCCCAAGACCCCGGTGAGGTCGATCATGTAGTCCACGGCCGCCTCGCCGTCGCGGTCGACGACCTTGAGCGTGAGGTCGTACGACTCCACCTCGCGCTGCACGGCCGCCGCCGTCCGTACGCTCTGGCCGCCGCCGGTGGCGGTGACGTACGCGGTGTACGCGCCGTTGAGGCTGCCGCCCGGCTTTGTGTCGACGGCCAGCTTCACCGCCGCTTCGCCGTCCGCGGGGACGGTGACCTTCCTGGCGCCGAGCGTGAAGAAGCCGGCGGGGGCGGGCTTGCCCTTCGGGTCGGTGGCGGTCACGGTGAGGTCGAGGGTGACGGCCTTGGTGCCGAGGTTCTTGTACGTGAGTTTCTCGGTCTTCCGTTTGTCGTCGGTGTGCGGCCACTCCTGCACTCCGAAGCTCACCGAGACCGGGTCGGCGACGATCGTCTGCTTGATGGCCTTGTCGACCCGGATCCGGCCGGAACCCTGCTGGAACGGCGTGTACGGGCCGCCCTTGGCGGACGCGACGAGGGCGGCCTTGAGTTCGGCGTACGTCCACTGCGGGTGCTGTTGCTTGAGGAGGGCGGCGGCGCCCGCGACATGCGGGGTCGCCATCGACGTACCGGAGATGGTCAGGTAGCCCTCGGGTTTCTCGCCGACCTCCTGCTCGATGACGCTGCCCTCGGCCGAGGCGGCGGTGATGTCGACACCGGGCGCGGTCACATCGGGCTTGATCTGGCCGTCGAGGCCGGGGCCTCGGCTGGAGAAGGAGGCGAGCTCGTCCTTGCCGTCGACCGCGCCGACGGTGAGCGCGGCGGACGCGCTGCCCGGGGAGCCGACCGTCCGCTCGCCCGCGTCGCCCTCGTTGCCCGCGGCGATCGCGAAGAGGATGCCCTTCTCGGCGGAGAGCTTGTCGATCTCCGCCTCCATCGGGTCGACCTCGGGGGTGTCGCTGCCGCCGAGGCTGAGGTTGACGACATCGGCGCCCTGTTCGGCGGCCCACTCCATGCCGGCGATGATCCCGGAGTCGTCGCCGTAGCCATCGTCGCTCAGCACCTTGCCGTTGAGCAGCTTGGCGCCGGGCGCGACGCCCTTGTACTTGCCCTTGGACCGCTTCCCGGTGCCGACCGCGATGGAGGCGACGTGCGTGCCGTGGCCGAACTTGTCCGTCGTGTCGGGCGAGGTGGAGAAGTTCTTGTCGGCGATCACCTGGTCCTTCAGATCCGGGTGGGTCGCGTCGATGCCCGTGTCCAGCACGGCGATGGTGACGCCCCTGCCGTCGTAGCCGGCCTTCCACGCCGTCGGGGCGCCGATCCTCGGGACGGACTTGTCGAGGCGCACCTTGCGGACGCCGTCCAGCCAGATGTTCGCGACGCCCCTGGCCGTGGTGCCGTCGGCGTCGGTGACCGCCTTCCACAGCTCGGCGGCGTCGTCCCTGGGTGTGAGGACCGCGTCGGCGTTCAGCGTCTCCAGGGTGCGGCGGACCTTGGTGTCGCCCGCGTCCCGTACGTCGGCCCGAGCGCCGGCGGCGGTCCCCGTGTAGCCGACGATCAGCTTCAGGCCCTGCCTGTGGGACTTGCGGGTGGCGGACCTGTTCAGCTCGGTGACGTCGAACAGCCGCTTGTCGAGCCTCCCGGCGGAGATCAGTCGGGCCGCGTCGGCCGGCAGCACATACGTGTGCCCGTCGGCCTCCCGGACCTGCACGGGAACCCCCGCACGGCCCTTCGCCCGCTCCAGACCGCGAACACGGCCGCCGGCGTCGACGAGGACACGGTCACCGGTGATGAGGGTGATGCGGTGGCGGGCCCTGACATCGGCGGTCCCGTCTGCGGACACCGGACCGGCCGTTCCCCCTGTCAGGGCCACGGTGGACACCATGGCGATCGAGACCGTGCACGCTCTTCCCACTTGTCTGCGCAAGTTTCCCCCTGAAGCAGCAGAAGTGCGGCCGGGGGAGCGCCGCAAAGCGGCCTATGTCAACGTACATACGCATACATGCCATACACGCCATACGCGTCAACACCCCCGAAATACGAAGTATGACGAGGGGTCAACTCAGGCTCAATAGCTACTCCGACAAGCCGAGGAGCCCGGGGCCACGCGCGCCCCGTACGCGCCCCGAGCTCCCCTACAACGCGCCCCGCACCCCTGGAGATGTCATGCCCCGGCGTTCTCCTTCACGGTGATCCGCCCCTTGCGGATCGTCGCGACCCTCGGGGCCTTCTTCGCCAGCGTCGAGTCATGGGTGACCATGACGAATGTGAGCCCGTGCTCCTTCCACAGGGTCTCCAGCACCCCCATGATCTCGTCACGCGTGAACTCGTCGAGGTTGCCGGTGGGTTCGTCGGCGAGCAGCACCTTCGGCCGCTTCACCAGCGCCCGGGCGATCGCCACGCGCTGCTGCTGACCGCCCGACAACTCGGCCGGCAGATGCCCGAGCCGCTTCCCCGGCCCCACCGACTCCAGCGCCTCGGCGGCCCGTTCCCGCCGCTCCTTCGTCTTCACACCGAGCGGTAGGAGGGCCGTCTCCACGTTTCCTGCGCGGTCAGCGTGCGAGTGCGGCCGAGTGGGGGCTGGTCGCGCAGTTCCCCGCGCCCCTTAGAGGCGCGGGGAACTGCGCGAGCAACCCACCACAACCCGCACCCGCCGACGCACTCACACCGAGTTCATCGGCGCGGCGGAGGTCAGACCTCCGAGCCCGCCTTCCAGTCGGCCCAGCTCAGGTTCCAGCCGTTGAGGCCGTTGTCGGGGGCCACGGTCTTGTCGCCGGTGTTCTCGACGACCACGACGTCACCGACGATCGAGTTGTTGTAGAACCAGGCACCCTCGGTGTCGGGATCGTTCGCACCCTTGGTGTCGTTGAGGCCGACGCACCCGTGGCTGGTGTTGACGTTGCCGAAGACGGAGTCGGCGCCCCAGTAGTTGCCGTGGATGAACGTCCCGGAGGTGGTGAGACGGATGGCGTGCGGCACATCCTTGATGTCGTACTCGCCCTTGCCGTCGTCGTCGGTGAAGCCCACGGTCGCGCCGTTCATGCGCGTCTCCTTGAACTTCTCCGACATCACCATGATGCCTTCGTACGTCTTGTTCTCGGGGGAGCCGGCGGAGATCGGGATGGTCTTGACGACCTTGCCGTCCTGCGTGACCTTCATCGTCTTGGTGTTGGCGTCGACGATCGAGACCTGGTTCCGGCCGATCGTGAAGGAGACCGTCTTCTGCTGGACGCCGTAGACGCCCTCGGCGCCCTCCACCCCGTCGAGCGCGAGCTTGAGGGTGACGGTGGAGCCCTCCTGCCAGTAGTCCTCGGGCCGGAAGTCGAGACGGTTGGCGTTGAACCAGTGCCCGACGACCTCCTGGCCGGAGCTGGTGGAGACGGTGATCCCCTTCTGGACGTCGGCCTTGTTGGTGATCGCCTTGTCGAAGTTGATCGAGACCGGCATGCCGACGCCGACGGTGGAACCGTCCTCGGGCGTGAAGTTGCCGATGAAGCTGTTGGCCGGCGAGACCGTGGTGAACGAGGCGTTCTCGTGGGCCTCCCGGCCCTCGGAGTCCGTGGCGGCGGCGGTGATCTTGTAGCTGGTGGACCGCTCCAGCTGGGCACTCGGCGCCCAGCTCTTCTTGTCGGCGGATATCTCGCCCTCGACGGCGGCGCCGTCGGCGGTGGTCATGGTCACCTCCGTGAGCGTGCCCTTGCTCACGGTGACCTTGGCCGAGTTGTTGATGGAGGCGTTGTCTGAGCCGTCCTTCGGCGTGATCTCGATCTCGGCCTCGGAGTTCTTCTTGGCGGCCGCCTCGTCGACCTTGGCCTGCGAGGAGTCCCCGCCGTCGTTCCCGGACGCGTTGTCGCCGTCGCCCCCGCTGCACGCAGAGAGCACCAGCACCCCGCCGAGCAGTGCGGACGCGACCGACAGGCCCCTGCGCCGCTTACTGTTCGTCATCACACGCTTCTCCATCGTTGCCGAATCCCCAAAACCACGAAACCCTGAGAATCCCCGTAAGCACTAAAACACCGCGACGGCACCGAGCCGTTCCACTTCGCATCGAGGTGTGGGATACGCCACTCCGACCACTCCCGGGTTTCGACGGCGACCCCGGCGGTGATGCGCGGGTGACAAGTGCGCCCCATGAGACGACGGAAACCCCGGGCGGCAGCCGCCGCCCGGGGTCACGAATGCCCCAAGCCGCCTCAGCCGAGCCGGTCTTCCTCTTCGCCCTCGCCCTCATCATCCTCGTCAAGACCCCATTCCGGCGAATCGGGGTCGTAGTCGATGCTCTCGCTGCTCCAGGACGCCTGGGCCAGTTCGACCCCGGGCACCTCGCCGACCAGGTCGAACGGGTCGATCAGATAGGCGAGAGCCTCTGCTGTGTCCTCCGTCACGGCGCTCACGGCGTGTACCCGCTCGTCGGCCGGCATATCGGCGTCGCCGGAAATCCGCCGCAGTGCGGCCCCGGTGAGGGCCTCTACGTCCTCGACTTCCACTACCAATTCCACGCGAAGCCGGACGAACTGTGATGTCTCAGTTGTACTCATGCCTCGGAGCGTACGGCTCACGGGTCGCGCGACTTTCCCACGACCCGCGCCTTTCATTAGCATCGCTCTCTACGGCCAATTCGCCCGCGCCACAAGGGGATCGATATTTCGTGTCCGTCGCACGTCGAGCGTCGTCCACCGCCCGCCGGTCGCTCCTGACCGCCACCGCCGCGGGGACCCTCCTGGGTGCCCTGTGGTTCGTGCCGTCGGCGAACGCGACGCAGGAGGACACGGCGGACATACGGCAGACGGCGTCGACCACGACGGACGCGGACTCGGATGCGGACTCGGATGCGGACTCGACGGCGGACGCGGACTCGGCCACGACCTCCGACACGGACGACCGCGCCGCCGAACTCGCCGACACCGGAAGCCCCAACACCACCCCGTACATCGTCGGCGGCACCCTCTTCCTGGGCCTCGGCGCGGGCTTCGTGGCGTACTCGGTACGGCGGGGGCGTCTGGAGGCGTACTGAGAAGCGCCCGAAGGCGCTTCCCTTCAACGGCGACCGGAGAGGCCGTCAGGCGAGCGGCCCCGTCACCGACTCCGCCGCCGCCACCAGCCGCCCGTCCCGGACGAACGCGTCGGCCAGCGCAAGGTCGGGCGCGAGGAAGCGGTCCGGACCAGGCCCCTCGACCCCGGCCTCGCGTACGGCCTCGATGACCGCGCGGGTCGCCGGCGCCGGCGTCAGCCCCTCCCGCAGCTCGACGGCGCGCGTCCCGGCGTACAACTCGACGGCGAGCACCCGCGTCAGGTTGTCCACGGCGGTCCGCAGCTTCCGCGCCGCCGACCACCCCATCGAGACGTGGTCCTCCTGCATCGCGGAGGACGGGATCGAGTCGGCGGAGGCGGGCACGGCGAGCCGCTTCAGCTCGCTGACGAGGGCCGCCTGCGTGTACTGGGCGATCATGAGCCCGGAGTCGACCCCGGCGTCGTCCGCGAGGAACGGCGGCAGTCCGTGTGACCGGTTCTTGTCGAGCAGCCGGTCGGTACGCCGCTCGGCGATCGACGCCAGGTCCGCGACCGCGATCGCGAGGAAGTCCAGGACGTACCCGACCGGGGCCCCGTGGAAGTTGCCGTTGGACTCGACCCGCCCGTCCGGCAGCACGACCGGGTTGTCGACGGCCGACGCCAACTCCCGCTCGGCGACGAGCCGCGCGTGCGCCATGGTGTCGCGCCCCGCCCCCGCCACCTGCGGGGCGCACCGCACCGAGTACGCGTCCTGCACCCGGGGCGCGTCGTCCTGGTGGTGCCCGGTGAGCCCCGAACCCTTCAGCACGGCCAGCATGTTGGCGGCCGAGGCACCCTGCCCGGGGTGCGGGCGGATGACGTGCAGCTCGGGGGCGAGGACCTTGTCGGTGCCGAGCAGCGCCTCCAGGGAGATCGCGGCGGTGATGTCGGCGGACGTGTACAGCGTCTCCAGGTCCGCCAGCGCCATGACCAGCATGCCGAGCATGCCGTCGGTGCCGTTGAGGAGGGCGAGCCCCTCCTTCTCGCGCAGCTCGACGGGGGCGATGCCGTGCGCGGCGAGCAGCTCACCGGCCGGCCGTACGACGCCGTCCGGGCCCTCGGCGTCGCCCTCTCCCATAAGGGTGAGCGCGCAGTGGGACAGCGGCGCGAGGTCGCCGGAGCAGCCGAGGGAGCCGTACTCGTGGACGACGGGGGTGATCCCGGCGTTGAGGAGGTCGGCCATGGTCTGCGCGACTTCGGGCCGTACACCCGTACGTCCCGAGCAGAGCGTCTTCAGCCGCAGGAACATCAGCGCGCGTACGACCTCGCGCTCCACCCGCGGGCCCATGCCGGCCGCGTGCGAGCGGACGATGTTCCGCTGGAGCTGGGTACGCAGCTCCTGACTGATGTGCCGGGTCGCGAGGGCGCCGAACCCGGTGGAGACCCCGTAGACGGGGTCCGGTTTGGCCGCCAGCGCCTCCACGATCTCGCGGGCCGCGGCGAGCGCCGCCACCGCCTCCTGGGAGAGCTCGACCCGGGCGCCGGCGCGCGCCACGGCGAGGACGTCGGCCGCGGTGGCACCGGTCGTCCCGAGCACCACCGTGTCCACAGAGTGCATATCCATATTCAGGATCGTAGGGACTGAATCGTCGAATGTCACGACCGGTCGGGGGTGGGACTCCTTACCGGCCACCGGAGGGACGGGGAGTACTGGGATGTTGAAAGTCCCCTACCCCTGGGGCCGGCGCCCCCGAATGCGGCGTCGCTCTCCCGGATGGGCCGGGTCGGCCGGGGCCGGTGGGTGGTCGGCGAGGCTGACGACCGGGTCCTCGGCACCCTCGCCCTCGCGGCCGGCGACGACCGGCTCGAGGGATCCGGCGGCCTTGGCCCGGTACTGCGCGGCGTCGGCGAGCCGGAACAGCCGGCGGGCCGACCGGAGCGGGCCGATCGGGTCCCCCGTGGAGGCGACCCCGCAGGCGACCCCCTCGCCCGGCTCCAACTCCCGCGCCCGTACGCAGAGATCACCGGCGACCCGTACCACCTCGTCGGCGGACGGCCCCACCGCGAGCAGACAGAACTCGTCGCCGCCGAGCCGTGCGGCCAGCACGCCGGGCAGTTCCGCCCCGTAGCGCGAGAGCACGGAGCCGAACCGCTCCAGGACCTGGTCCCCGACCGCGTGTCCGTAGGAGTCGTTGACCTTCTTCAGGCCATTGAGGTCGCAGACGACCAGGCTGATGACCGTGCCGTCGCGCCGGTGTGCCTCCATCGCCTCGTCGAGCCGCAGATCGACCGCGCGCCGGTTGCCGAGGCCGGTGAGGGAGTCGGTGAATGCGAGCCGCCGGGCCTCCTCCAGGCGCTCCGACTGGGCGATACCGGCCGCCACGACGGAGGCGAGCACGGTCGCGAACGCCGCGTCGTCACCGTGGAAGACCGGCTCCCCTGCGGGCCGGGCCACATACAACTCGCCCCACGCCCGCCCGTTCAGCACGACGGGCGCCACCACGCAGCACCCGCGCCCGCGCCGCCGGAGCGCCGCGACCCGCTGATGGCAGTAACCGCCCCGGCTGCGCCGCTCCGCCAGCGGCCCGGCCGCCGTCTCCACCCAGGCATTGGGCTCGCCGCCCTCCAGCCACCGCTCGTGCAGGAACTCCGCGATCTCCGGGAACTCGTGCACGGGATAGGTCTCGTCCCCGGGGAACTCCTCCTCGTCCGGAGCCAGGCTCCCCACATTGACCAGCACCCGCAGCAGCCCGCGCTCCCGCTCCCACACGGACAGCGCGGCGAAGCTGCCGGACAGGGCCCGGCACGCGCCGTCCGCGGCGGCCCGCCACGACTCGCGCGGTGTGTGCGCCGCGGCCATGCCCCGCGCCAACGCCACCACGGCCCTCAGCCGTCTGTCCTCACCCATCACTCCAGGCTAGGGAGCTTTGCTCCGTTTTGAGACATTGGTGCGGCGAACAGGGGGCGCACCCACGCGACCGCCTTGTCCCGGCGCCCCCTTACTCCCCCGGCCACTCCGGCTTCCGCTTCTCGTTGAAGGCGGCCACACCCTCCGCCCGGTCCCCCGAGAACGCCACCGAACGCCAAGCCGCGTCCTCGACCTCCAGCCCGGCCCGCAGATCGAGCCCGTGCCCGAGCCGCAGCGCACGCTTGGCCGCGCGCAGCCCGACGGGCGAGTTCGCGGCGATCCGCGCGGCCAGCGCCAAGGCCTCCGCCCGGTCCCGCCCCTCGTCCACCAGCTGGTCCACGAGCCCCAACTCCCGCGCCTCCACGGCCTCCAGCCGCCGCGCCGTGAAGATCAGCTCGGCGGCCCGGGCGGCCCCCACGCGACGCGGCAGCAACTGCGTACCGCCGCCACCCGGAATGACGCCCACGGACACCTCGGGCAGCCCCACCACCGCCGTGCGGTCGGCCACGATCAGGTCGCAGGAGAGGGCGAGTTCGAAGCCACCACCCAGCGCGAAGCCGTGGACGGCGGCGATCGTGGGCATCGGCAGCTCCAGTACGCCGGTGTAGGCAGCCCGCGCGACAGGCCGCTGCCGCACCAGCTCGGCGTCGCTGAACGAGTTCCGCTCCTTCAGATCGGCCCCCACGCAGAACGCCCGCTCGTGCGTCGACGTCAGCACGGCCACCCGTACGTCCCGGTCGCCGGACAGCGCCGCACACGCCCCCGCGATGGACCGGGCCATGTCGGTGGACACGGCGTTCATGGCCTTGGGCCGGTCAAGAACAAGCTCGGCGACATACGCGTGCCGCCGTACGACGACGAACTCGCCGTACCGCCGCTCGCCCCCCTGGTCACCCTGCTCCGCCCGCTCCGCTGCGGCACCGACGCCCATGACACCCTCCCGGTTAACGCGGGTTAACAACCGTCGGCCCGATCATCGCACAGGGGGCGGTTTCCCCGTTCGAGTGACATCCAGCCCTTCTCCGGCCACGCCTCCCACCCTGGCGCATAACCTGCGCTCCGCACAGGCGCACCGGGGGACACGGGCGCGGAGGGGAGGACAGGCCATGACGACGAGCACGGTGACGAGGCCGACGACGGGCGCGGCGGCGGGCGCGGCGGGGGCGCCACACATTCCCAGCCAGCGCGGACGGCACCGCAGGCCCCGCCCCCGGAAGGTGCTGTTCGCCTTCGGCGGGCTGGCTCTGGCGGCGGGGGCGCTGAGCCTCGTACGGCTGGCCTCGGACCCGGTCGGCGGAGGTGTGGGTGCGGCAGGCGCGACGCCGAAGTCCGCGGACGAGATCACGGACGAGGTCACGGACGAGGCGACCAGCGCCGGGGCGACCGTGGGAAGCGTGCCCTCGGCGGGCCCGGACGGCCCGACCGCCGACACCGCCATGGGAAACGCGAGCGCCACACCGACGCCACCGGCGTCACCGGGTGCGACCACCGCGACACCTTCGCCCTCGGCACCACCGTCCACCGCCTCGGTGGGCGTCGAACTCCCCAGCGGCCCCCGCGCCCACCGAGCCCCCTCGACCCCGACCACCCACCCGGCGAACCCGGATCCCGAGGCCCCGAGCGCGACCACCTCCCAGCCCTCGGCGGCACCCCAGCAACCGGCCGCTACGGCGGACGAGCCCACGAAGCCCCAGAAGCCGGACCCGGGCGGCCTGTGCGTACCGGTCGTCGGCCTGTGCGTGGACGACACCCTGAGCCGGTGAAGCCCCACACACGGCTTCGGCTACGCCATCACGGCTTCCCCGGCCGCCGAGTGAGCAGCCACGGCTGGACGACACCCAGGCCACGCACCGGACGCTGCCACATCGGCTGAAGGGCGAAGCGGTACGAAGGCGGCTCCTCGCCCTCCTTCTCGGCGGCGGCCGCGGCCTCGGCGGCCTCCGCCTCCGAGGCGGGGGCCTCTCCCGTACGGGTCAGCTCCTCGGCGAAGGCACCGTCGACGAGCACCGCGTCCTTGGGCGCTATCGAGGTCAGTCGGCTCGCGAGGTTCACGGTCGACCCGAAGACGTCGCCCATCCGGGTGGTCACCGTGCCGAAGGCCATGCCGACGCGCAGCTCGGGCATGGTCTCGTCGTTCGCCATGGTCTCGATGAGCCGAAGGGCGATCTCGGCGGCCACACCGGCGTCGTCGGTGGCGTACAGGACCTCGTCCCCCAGCGTCTTGATGAGCCGCCCGCCATTCGCCGCCACCAGATCCGCCGCGGTGGTCTCGAAGGCCTCGACGAGCTCGCCGAGCTCCTCCTCCTCCATCCGCCGGGTGAGCCGGGTGAACCCGACCAGATCGGCGAAGCAGACGGCCAGCCGCCGGTCGACCATCTCCTCGTCATCGGCGGCCTGCACGACGCGCCCGGTGGCCGCCGCGAGCTGCCGCCGCCACACATAGACGAGGAACTCCTCCAGCTCCGGCAGCAGCAGCTCGATCAGCGGGTACGTCACCTCGGTGCGGGTCATCCCCGGCTCCGGCGGCTCGGTCAGGCCCTCCAGGAAGGAGTCGATCTGCCACTCGGCGAGCCGGGCCGTGGTCTGCCCCGTGGAGCGGGCCACCTGCACGGCCATGGCCTCACTCAGCAGCCCCGCCTCGACAAGACCGGCGAGCCGCCGCAACGCCAGCACGTCGGCCTCGGTGAGCGCCTTGGCCTGCCCGATGTCCGCGAAGCCCATGGCCCGCCAGAAACGGGACGCCAGCTCCATGGACACGCCCGCGCTGCGCGCCGCCTGGAACGGGGTGTACCGGCGCTCGGCACCGAGGATGAGCCCTTCGAGCCGCAGCGCCAGCGGGTCCTCCTCGCCGGCGTCCGCGCCCGGAAGGTCCACGCGGCCATGCGCGTCCGTCCCGGAGCCCGTGTCCTCGACGCTCACGCCTGCTGCCCTTCCGATCTCCCACGGTCACGTACTCGACCGGCCTCAACTCTACGGCAGGTGTGCGCCAGCTCACTCCGGAAGGTAGCCCGAGGGCGCCCGTAAGGGGCGCGGGGCTGTGACATATGCGGCTCCGCCGCGTGGGCGCGACAAGCCCCCACCCACCCGCACATGGGGTCGAAGGGGCGCAGCCCCTGGATGGGGGTCCCCCCGCTCGAGCGAAGCCGAGAGTGGGGGAGGGACGGGTAGGGGCGGCGGGGGCGAAACCCCCCGTCAAACGGCCCGCAGATGCACGATGTCCCCCGCCCCCACGGGCTCCTGCACCCCCTCCCCCGTGGCCAGCACCAACCGCCCGTCCCCATCCACGGCAACCGCCTCCCCCACCACGGACCGCTCCCCGGGCAACTCGGCCCGCACCTTCCGCCCCAACGTCGCGCACCCCGCCGCATACGTCTCCTGCAGCCCGCTCAGCCCCGGATCACCCCCAGCCGACCGCCACCGCCCGTACCACTCCTCCAACGCCCGCAACACGGCCCGCAGCAACGGATCCCGATCCGTGTTCACGGCCCCCGCAAGCACCAGCGACCCCGCCGTGGGCACCGGCAGCTCATCCGCCCGCAGACTCACATTCACGCCGATCCCCAGCACGACCCCATCGGCCCCGGCCCGCTCCGCGAGGATCCCCCCGGCCTTCCGCTCCTCGCCCCCCACGGTCACCAGCACATCGTTGGGCCATTTGAGTGACGTGTCGACCCCGGCGGCCCGGGACAACCCGGTCGCCACGGCTACCCCGGTGAGCAGCGGCAGCCACCCCCACCGCTCCACCGGCACCTCGACCGGCTTGAGCAGCACGGAGAAGAAGAGCCCCGACCGCGCCGGCGCCGTCCAGCTCCGTTCGAGCCGCCCCCGCCCGGCCCGCTGCTCCTCCGCGACGAGCACCGCCCCCTCGGGCAGCCGATCGGCGCGCCCCGCGAGGTCGGTGTTGGTGGACCCGATGACGGGCACCACGTCCAGCGAGCTCCACAGCCCGCCCTCCCGGACGAGGGCCCGGCGCAGGGCGTTCGCGTTCAGAGGAGGCCGTTCCAGATCGGACCAGCGGCTGTCGTCTGCTGCATCTCGCGGCGTCATGCAACCACCCTAGGTGTGTTCAACGCCGCACTGCCGAACGGTAGGCGCCGCACTACTCTACGGATGAGTAACCGCCCCCACTTCTGAGCACGTACCACATGTACTGGGCAATCACTCAGCAAGCCACCCAGTAAGTCACTCTCACGTCCCCATTGAGCAGCCAGGGAGCCGCATCCCGATGTCCGAGCCGGAAGAGATCGACATCCACACAACCACGGGGAAGCTCGCGGATCTCCAGCGCCGTGTCCACGAAGCGACACACGCCGGTTCGGAACGCGCGGTGGAAAAGCAGCACGCCAAGGGCAAACTGACAGCCCGTGAGCGGATCGAGCTGCTCCTCGACGAGGACTCCTTCGTCGAGTTCGACGAGTTCGCCCGCCACCGCTCCACCGACTTCGGCATGGAGAGCAACCGCCCGTACGGCGACGGCGTCGTCACCGGCTACGGCACGGTCGACGGCCGCCCGGTGGCGATCTTCTCCCAGGACTTCACGGTCCTCGGCGGCTCCCTCGGCGAGGTCTTCGGCCAGAAGATCATGAAGGCCATGGACTTCGCCCTCAAGACGGGCTGCCCGGTCATCGGCATCAACGACTCCGGCGGCGCCCGTATCCAGGAGGGCGTCATGGCCCTCGGCATGTACGGCGAGATCTTCCGCCGCAACACCCACGCCTCCGGCGTGATCCCCCAGATCTCCCTGGTCGTCGGCCCGTGCGCGGGCGGCGCGGTCTACTCCCCCGCGATCACCGACTTCACGGTCATGGTCGACCAGACCTCGCACATGTTCATCACCGGCCCGGACGTCATCAAGACGGTCACGGGCGAGGACGTCGGCTTCGAGGAGCTGGGCGGCGCCCGCACCCACAACGCCACATCCGGGGTCGCCCATCACATGGCGGGCGACGAGAAGGACGCCATCGACTACGTCAAGCAGCTCCTCTCCTACCTCCCGTCGAACAACCTCAGCGAGCCCCCGTCGTTCCCCGAACAGGCGGACCTCACCCTCACCGACGAGGACCGCGAGCTCGACACGCTCGTCCCCGACAGCGCGAACCAGCCGTACGACATGCACACGGTGATCGAACACGTCCTGGACGACGCCGAGTTCTTCGAGACACAAGCCCTCTTCGCCCCGAACATCCTCACCGGCTTCGGCCGCGTGGAGGGCCACCCGGTCGGCATCGTCGCCAACCAGCCCCTCCAGTTCGCCGGCTGCCTGGACATCGACGCCTCCGAGAAGGCGGCCCGCTTCGTCCGCACCTGCGACGCCTTCAACGTCCCGGTCCTGACCTTCGTGGACGTCCCCGGCTTCCTCCCGGGCGTGGGCCAGGAACACGAGGGCATCATCCGCCGAGGCGCCAAACTGATCTACGCCTACGCCGAAGCCACCGTCCCCCTGATCACGGTCATCACCCGCAAGGCCTTCGGCGGCGCCTACGACGTCATGGGCTCCAAGCACCTCGGCGCCGACCTCAACCTCGCCTGGCCCACCGCCCAGATCGCCGTCATGGGCGCCCAGGGCGCGGTCAACATCCTCCACCGCCGCACGATCGCCGCGGCCCCCGAATCCGAACGCGAAGAGGTCCGCACCCGCCTCATCCAGGAGTACGAGGACACCCTCCTCAACCCCTACACGGCGGCCGAACGCGGCTACGTCGACGCCGTGATCAGCCCTTCCGACACCCGCCGCCACCTCATCCGCGGCCTACGCCACCTCCGCACGAAGCGCGAGTCCCTCCCCCCGAAGAAGCACGGCAACATCCCCCTGTAAGGAGCCGCTGTGACGATCAAGGTCGTACGGGGCAATCCCACCCCCGAGGAGTTGGCCGCCGCACTGGCGGTGGTCCGCGCCCGCGCCGCGGCGGCAGCCACCGAGCCGCCCGGCGCGCCCACCCCCCGGGACTCCTGGTCCGACCCGTCCCGCATCGCCGCCCACCGCCTCCCCGCCCCCGGCCCCACCACCTGGAGCCGCACCTACTGGCCCACCTGAGCGGAACGCCCGGCCCCATTTGAGTACGCGTACTCAGGCGCCCGCCCTCCGGCCCACCGCACCATCGGACCATGCTCTGGTCCGACCCTGAGAACGAGCCGCCGAAGGAACTGCGCGACACGCAGGCCATGCTTCGGCGGCTCGGCATCCTCATGGCCTTGGCCATGGTCCTGGCGATGCTGGTACTGGGCATCCTCTAAAAACAGCCACCACGCCAACGGGGCGGCCGCAAGACGGCGTAAGGGGCCGTGCCGGTACGTCATGCCCGTCGCGTGGAGCGGCCCAGAGAACCCCAACCCATCAACCCCGAGCAGTAGGGCACCAAGCGACGGGCAGACGTACCGGCACCACCCCGCCCCACCACGCACCCCACGCACCCCCGCCAACCACCAGAGACACCCCACACCAAGCCACGGACAGACACACCGACACCGACACCGACACCGCCCCGCCCCCCAACGCACCCCACGCACCCCCGCCCAACCGCCGGAGGCACCCCGCTGTCGATACCCTGGGCCACATGACTGAACCGCAGCCCCGCCGCCTGGTGCTCGCCTCCAAGTCCCCCGCCCGCCTCAACTTGCTCCGCCAGGCCGGCCTGTCCCCCGAGGTGATCGTCAGCGGCGTGGACGAGGACGCCGTCACCGCCCCCACCCCCGCCGACCTCGCCCTGGCCCTGGCCGAGGCAAAGGCCTCCGTCGTGGCGGCGAAGCCCGAGGTCAAGGGCGCCCTGGTCATCGGCTGCGACTCGGTGCTCGACCTCGACGGCGAAGCCCTCGGCAAGCCCGCCGACGCCGAGGAGGCCACGGCCCGCTGGAAGTCGATGCGCGGCCGCGCGGGCACACTCCAGACCGGCCACTGCGTATGGGACACGGTCAGCGAACGCCACGTCTCCGCCGTCGCCTCCACGGTCGTCCACTTCGGCGACCCCACCGACGAGGAGATCGCCGCGTACGTGGCCTCCGGAGAGCCCCTCTACGTGGCAGGCGCGTTCACCCTGGACGGCCGCTCGGCCCCGTTCATCGACGGCATCGAGGGCGACAACGGCAACGTGATCGGCATCAGCCTGCCCCTGCTACGCCGCCTGCTGGCCCAACTGGACGTGGGGATCACGGAGTTGTGGACGCCCAGGAACAAGTGACGTAAGGCGTCAGGACGGGCTCGGCGTCGAAGGCGAGGAGGGCATGACCGAGCCGTCACCCTTGCCACTCCCGGGCCGGTCGTACGTCATCAAGGTCAACACGACCAGCCCCAGCACCACCATCATGAACACGAACGCCCCCCACCCGACCAGCCCCACGGTGAGCGCGCCGAGCAGCCCGTGCACGACGGCGGCACTGATGAGCAGGATCCTCCCGAGCCCGGCGGCGGGCCGGTTGCGCAGCGCGACGAGCAGGGCGACGACGCCACAGAAGACGAAGTAGAGGCCGAAGAGAACACCCCCGGCCTTCGTCGACACGGACATCGCGTCGGGATCGAGCCCGGCGAGGGACATCTTCTGCCGGTCGACGACGGTGCCGAGGAACCACTGCAGCCCGGCGATCCCGAGCCCCTCCGCGAACAGCACGATCGCCGTGACCACCGCCACCGGTCTGCGGACCACCGGTCCCCACCCACTTCCGCCGTTACCCCAAGCACGTGTTCGAGCCATCGCGAACGCTACTAACGGGTAAACCACGGGACAAGGGTTCTCGCGAGAGCAAAGAATCGTTGGGCCATTAGTAGGGACTCCACAAAGAAACCCGACCGGCCGCAGCGCGGCCGAACAGAGACCTTGACCACATGAGAGGGCTAGGGTTTTCGCGTGGTGTCCTGCGCCATGCTGTGCGACAAGGGATTTCGCCGTTCGAGCGAGCCTCGTCTCACGCTCCGTGTGGGCAAGCTCACCATTGAGGACGGGTCGAAACGCCGTGTCGGCAGTCCCTAAACTCGGCTTGTTTCAAGGAGAGGGAGCCATCGTGCGCAAGGTGTTGATCGCCAACCGAGGCGAAATCGCTGTCCGCGTCGCCCGGGCGTGCCGGGACGCCGGGATCGCGAGCGTGGCCGTGTACGCCGATCCGGACCGGGACGCGCTGCATGTGCGTGTCGCGGACGAGGCGTTCGCCCTGGGCGGTGACACCCCGGCGACCAGCTACCTGGACATCGCCAAGGTGCTGCAGGCCGCGAAGGACTCCGGCGCGGACGCGATCCACCCGGGCTACGGCTTCCTCTCGGAGAACGCTGACTTCGCGCAGGCGGTCCTGGACGCGGGCCTGATCTGGATCGGTCCGCCCCCGCAGGCGATCCGCGACCTCGGCGACAAGGTGGCGGCTCGTCACATCGCGCAGCGCGCGGGCGCCCCGCTGGTCGCGGGCACGCCCGACCCGGTGTCCGGCGCGGACGAGGTCGTGGCGTTCGCCGAGCAGCACGGCCTGCCGATCGCCATCAAGGCGGCGTTCGGCGGCGGCGGCCGCGGCCTGAAGGTCGCCCGCACCCTGGAAGAAGTGCCCGAGCTGTACGACTCGGCCGTCCGCGAGGCGGTCGCGGCCTTCGGCCGCGGCGAGTGCTTCGTCGAGCGCTACCTGGACAAGCCCCGCCACGTCGAGACCCAGTGCCTGGCCGACAGCCACGGCAACGTGGTCGTGGTCTCCACCCGTGACTGCTCCCTCCAGCGCCGCCACCAGAAGCTGGTGGAGGAGGCCCCGGCCCCGTTCCTCTCCGACGAGCAGAACGCCGAGCTGTACGCGGCCTCGAAGGCCATCCTCAAGGAGGCCGGTTACGTCGGCGCCGGCACCGTCGAGTTCCTCGTCGGCCTGGACGGGACGATCTCCTTCCTGGAGGTCAACACCCGTCTCCAGGTGGAGCACCCGGTCACCGAGGAGGTCACCGGCATCGACCTGGTCCGCGAGATGTTCCGTATCGCCGACGGCGAGGCACTCGGCTACGACGACCCGCCGCTGCGCGGCCATTCCTTCGAGTTCCGCATCAACGGCGAGGACCCGGGCCGGGGCTTCCTCCCGGCTCCCGGCACGGTCACGACGTTCGCCCCGCCGACGGGTCCCGGTGTCCGTCTGGACGCGGGTGTGGAGTCCGGCTCGGTCATCGGCCCGGCCTGGGACTCCCTCCTCGCGAAGCTGATCGTCACCGGCGCCACCCGCCAGCAGGCTCTCCAGCGCGCGGCCCGCGCCCTGGACGAGTTCACGGTCGAGGGCATGGCCACGGCGATCCCGTTCCACCGCGCGGTGGTGAGGGACCCGGCGTTCGCCCCCGAACTCACCGACGGCACGGACCCCTTCACGGTCCACACCCGCTGGATCGAGACCGAGTTCGTCAACGACATCAAGCCCTTCGCGGCCCCCGCCGACACCGCCGAGGCCGAGGACGAGGCCGACCGCGAGACGGTCGTCGTCGAGGTCGGCGGCAAGCGCCTGGAGGTCTCCCTCCCCGCTTCCCTCGGCATGACCCTGGCCCGCACCGGCCTCGCGGCAGGCGCCAGGCCGAAGCGCCGCGCGACAAAGAAGTCGGGCCCTGTGGCCTCCGGCGACACCCTCGCTTCCCCCATGCAGGGCACGATCGTCAAGGTCGCCGTCGAGGAGGGCCAGGAGGTCAAGGAAGGCGACCTCGTCGTCGTCCTGGAGGCCATGAAGATGGAACAGCCCCTCAACGCCCACCGCTCCGGCACCATCAAGGCCCTGTCGGCCGAGGTGGGCGCCTCGGTCACCTCAGGCGCGGTGATCTGCGAGATCAAGGACTGACACAAGGCTCGTACGACGCTCAGAGCGCCCGGCGAACTGGCTCAGCCAGCGGTCGGGCGCTCGACCGTTCGGGCGGCAACTTGATACTCCCGGCCGGGGTCCGCGCCCCTTTAGGGGCGCGGGGCTGTATTGATATGCGGCTCCGCCGCGCGGGCGCGATCAACCCCGCCCACCCGCAGCCGCCAATCCACCCCCACTCACCCGAGCTCTTAGGCTGAAGACATGCCCAGCGAAGAGAGCAGGTGAACCCATGGTGCGCACCAGCCCGGCTCAGCCTCCGGCAGGGGTTCGCCCCATGCGAGCAGACGCCCGCCGCAACCACGAGCGCCTCCTCGCAGAGGCCCGCCTCGTCTTCGCGGCCCAAGGAACAGCCGCCTCTCTCGAAGACATCGCCCGCCGCGCGAACGTAGGCATCGGCACCCTCTACCGCCACTTCCCCAACCGCCAAGCCCTACTGAGCGCGGTCTTCGAGGACGCGGTGGCTGACCTCCTGACCCGAGCCGAGGCCCACCTCGAAGCGGCCCAACCCTGCACCGCACTCGTGGCCTGGCTGCGCGACATCATCACCCACGCGGGCGAATACCGAGGCCTGTCCCAGGCCTTGATGACGGTGTCGTACACCGCCACCCCCGGCCCCGAAGAGGACACCTCGGACCTGGCCCGTTGCTGCGCCCCCATCCGGGAGGCCGGCGAGGCCCTGCTGAAGCGGGCCCAGGCGGCGGCCGCCGTACGCGACGACGTGTCCATCGGCGACCTGCTCCAGCTCACCAACGCCATCGCGCTGGCGGCCGAGGAAACCCCGGACGACCCGGAGTTGGCCGACCGCCTGCTGACGCTGACCGTGCGCGGCCTGAAACCGTAACCGGCATTGACCGGCATGGGACCGTAACCGGCATTGACCGGCATGGGACCGTAACCGACAGTGGCCCGATCCCGTGTGGCCGCCGGAGGCAGGAGGCTACCGGCGCCGCAGGTCCGCGACCCGGGCCGCCCGCTCCCTGTCCCGCTCACCGGCCGTCGGCTGGTCCCCGAGGACCGTGGCGCTGCGCAGCTGCGGTGCGGAGCCGTGGACCTGGTTGCGGCGCGGCCCGGGCAGGGGCACCTCCCGGCGTGACTGCGACGGGCGCGCCGGGACAGGATCGCCTCCCGTACCACCGCCGCCGCCCGACGCCCCGGCGACCGCGATCTGCACACCCTGGTCGGCCAGGGCCTGCAACTCGGTGACCGCACGGTCGTCGTGGCCGGGCGGGTCGTCCGTCACCAGCCGGGTGATCACATCGGTCGGCACCGTCTGGAACATCGTGTCGGTGCCGAGCTTGGTGTGATCGGCGAGGACGACGACCTCGGCGGCGGCCTGGACCAGCGCGCGGTCGACGGACGCCGACAGCATGTTGGACGTGGACAGCCCGCGCTCGGCGGTCAGTCCGCTCCCGGAGAGGAAGGCCTTGGAGACACGCAGCCCCTGGAGGGACTGCTCGGCGCCGGAGCCGACCAGGGCGTAGTTGGAACCGCGCAGGGTGCCGCCGGTCATCACGACCTCCACACGGTTGGCGTGGGCCAACGCCTGGGCCACCAACAGGGAGTTGGTGACGACGGTCAGCCCGGGGACCCGCGCGAGCCGGCGTGCCAGCTCCTGCGTGGTGGTCCCCGCCCCGACCACGATGGCCTCGCCCTCTTCGACGAGGCTCGCGGCGAGATCGGCGATGGCCGTCTTCTCGGCGGTCGCGAGATGAGATTTCTGCGGAAAGCCGGACTCCCGCGTGAACCCGCCCGGCAATACCGCACCGCCGTGCCGGCGGTCGAGGAGTCCTTCTGCCTCCAGAGCGCGCACGTCCCGCCGTACGGTCACTTCGGAGGTCTGGACGACGCGGGCGAGCTCACGGAGCGACACGGCTCCGTTGGCCCGCACCATTTCGAGGATCAATTGGCGACGTTCTGCAGCGAACACGAAACTGACAGTAACGCCAACGACCATCTGCTTTCAGCAGTTTGCGCCGAATAACAGAAGTTGCACGTACAGCGGGTCGAGAAGTGATATAGGGGCCAACCGGACAGAAACGCGACCGATCCGTCCTCGTCAGACGCCGCCACCGGACTTGCGCGTGTGCAACTGGCGCGCGACCTCGGCGATCGAACCCGACAGGGACGGGTACACGGTGAAGGCGTTCGCGATCTGCTCGACGGTCAGGTTGTTGTCGACCGCGATCGAGATGGGGTGGATCAGTTCCGAGGCGCGCGGGGAGACCACGACACCGCCGACGACGATCCCGGTGCCGGGCCGGCAGAAGATCTTGACGAAGCCGTCCCGGATGCCCTGCATCTTGGCGCGCGGGTTGCGCAGCAGCGGCAGCTTCACCCCGACGGCGTCGATGACTCCGGAGTCGAGGTCGGCCTGGGTGTAGCCGACGGTGGCGATCTCGGGGTCGGTGAAGACGTTGGAGGACACGGTCTTCAGGTTGAGCGGGGCCACCGCGTCGCCCAGGAAGTGGTACATGGCGATACGGCCCTGCATGGCGGCCACGGAAGCGAGGGCGAAGACACCGGTGACGTCACCGGCGGCGTACACGCCCGGCGCGCTGGTGCGGGAGACCTTGTCGGTCCAGATGTGCCCGGAGTCCTTGAGCTTGACCCCGGCCTCCTCCAGTCCCATGCCCGCGCTGTTGGGGATGGCACCGACGGCCATCAGACAGTGCGTGCCGCTGATGACCCGCCCGTCGGCGAGCGTGACCTCGACCCGGTCCCCGACCCGCTTGGCGGACTGGGCCCGTGACCGCGCCATGACGTTCATGCCGCGCCGCCGGAACACGTCCTCCAGGACGGCGGCTGCGTCCGGGTCCTCACCGGGAAGCACCCGATCACGGCTGGACACGAGCGTGACCCGCGACCCGAGCGCCTGATAGGCACCGGCGAACTCGGCACCGGTCACACCCGACCCGACCACGATCAGCTCTTCGGGCAGCTCGTCGAGGTCGTAGACCTGCGTCCAGTTGAGGATCCGCTCCCCGTCGGGCTGGGCGTCGGGCAGCTCGCGCGGATGTCCACCGGTGGCGATGAGCACGGCATCGGCGATCAGGATCTCCTCGGACCCGTCGGCGGCCCGCACCACGACCTTCCGCGACCCGTCCAGGTCCTGCTGGCCCTCCAGCCGCCCGCGCCCGCGCATGACCCGCGCGCCGGCGCGCGTCACAGACGCCGTGATGTCGTGCGACTGCGCCAGCGCGAGCCGCTTCACACGCCGGTTGACCTTGCCGAGGTCGACGCCCACGACACGCGCGGGCGTATCGATGTGCGGCGTGTCGTCCGCGACGATGATCCCGAGTTCCTCGTAGGAGGAGTCGAAGGTCGTCATCACCTCGGCGGTGGCGATGAGCGTCTTCGACGGCACGCAGTCGGTCAGCACCGACGCCCCGCCCAGACCGTCGCAGTCCACGACGGTCACCTCCGCACCGAGCTGCGCGGCCACCAGCGCCGCCTCATAGCCGCCGGGTCCGCCACCGATGATCACGATCCGAGTCACGTACCCCATTGTCCCGTACTACGGGCCGTGCCACTGCGCCGGGGTACCGGGCGCCCCTTAAAGGCCGGGGCCCGCCCCCGCCTTAAGGGGCGCAGGGCTGTGACATATGCGGCTCCGCCGCGATGGGGGTCCCCCCGCTCGAGCGAAGCCGAGAGTGGGGGAGCGCTCAGCCCTCACCCACCCGCACCCGAAGCACAACCCGAGTTACCCGGCACTCCAAGCGGAGCGCTCCCGCTCCCGTACCCTCTCCCCCATGTCGCTCTACGCCGCCTACGCCGGCAACATGGACGCCCGCCTGATGTCCCGCCGCGCCCCCCACTCCCCGCTGCGCGCAACCGGCTGGCTGAACGACTGGCGACTGACCTTCGGCGGCGAGCACATGGGCTGGGAGGGCGCCCTGGCGACGGTCGTCGAGGCCCCGCGTTCCCAGGTCTTCGTGGCGCTGTACGACATCGCCCCCATGGACGAGGACGCGATGGACCGCTGGGTCGGGGTGGGCCTCGACATATACCGCCGGATGCGGGTCCGCGTACACACCCTGGACGGCGAGGAACCGGCCTGGGTCTACGTCCTCAACAGCTACGAGGGCGGCCTGCCCTCGGCGCGCTACCTCGGCGAGATCGCCGACGCCGCCGAGTCGGCGGGCGCACCACACGATTACGTGATGGAGCTGCGCAAGCGGCCTTGCTGAGGGTGGCCGGCCCCAGGCTTGGCCGGACCGACGCACGACCCGCAGCAGCGTGCCGCGTTCGACAAGGGCATCACGATGCCGGCCCAGGACCCGTTCCCCGACCTGTCCCGGCCCATAAGCTCCACCGGAGACGAGACCGGACGATCCGGCTGACGCAGAGCACCCTCATCGAGTACACGGTCAGCGTGGGCCGCCTACTGATCTTCATTGTCGAGGTCTTCAACGACAAGGACATCTTCGTTCCGGGCGAGTGACCACCCGGCCGCCGCACGCATCCTTTGGTTGGAAACGACAAGACAACGATCCCAATCCCGTGAGCCTGATCATCTACGCGCGTAGGCCAGGACCGGATACCCTCGTCGCGTGAACGCTTCTCTTCTTCCGGACGACATCCAGGGCGACCCGTACGCCGCCGCCGACGCCGCCGCCGCGCGCCTGCGTGAGCTCACGGGCGCCGAGACCCACGACGTCGCCCTCGTGATGGGCTCCGGCTGGGCCCCGGCCGTGGACGCCCTTGGCGCCCCCGAGGCCGAGTTCCAGGTTACCGAGCTGCCCGGTTTCCCGCCGCCGGCGGTCGAGGGCCACGGCGGCAGGGTCCGCTCCTACAAGATCGGTGACAAGCGCGCGCTCGTCTTCCTGGGCCGCACGCACTACTACGAGGGCCGCGGTGTCGCCGCCGTCGCACACGGCGTCCGTACGGCCGTCGCCGCCGGCGTCAAGACCATCGTCCTCACCAACGGCTGCGGCGGTCTGCGCGAGGGTATGCGTCCCGGTCAGCCGGTCCTGATCAGCGACCATCTGAACCTGACGGCGACGTCGCCGATCGTGGGCGCGAACTTCGTGGACCTCACGGACCTCTACTCCCCGCGTCTGCGCGCCCTCTGCAAGGAGATCGACCCCTCCCTCGAAGAGGGCGTCTACGCGCAGTTCACCGGGCCGCACTACGAGACTCCGGCGGAGATCCGCATGGCCCGCGTCATCGGCGCGGACCTGGTCGGCATGTCGACGGTCCTGGAGGCCATCGCCGCGCGCGAGGCGGGCGCCGAGGTCCTGGGCATCTCCCTGGTGACGAACCTCGCCGCCGGTATGACGGGTGAGCCCCTCAACCACGAGGAGGTCCTCCAGGCCGGCCGCGACTCGGCGGCGCGCATGGGCGCCCTCCTGACCCAGGTCCTGGACCGGCTGTAACGGCGCGGCAGAGCTCGGACGTGCGGGTGGTGTGTGGTCGCTCGCACAGTTCCCCGCGCCCCTGAGAAGCAGGGGTTGCGCCCCGTGCTTTTGTCTTTCAGGGGCGCGGGGAGCTGCGCGAACAATCCCCACCCACCCGCACCCGCCACACCTACCGCATCCCCCGAGCTCTTCTGCGGGGGTCGAAGGGGCGCAGCCCCTGGGGGATGGGAAGGGTAGGGGCGGCGGGGGCGAGAAAAATCGACCCCACACACAAACAAAGGACGAGAGGTTGACCCCCGTGCACGACGACCTGATCGCCCGCGCCAAGGCGTGGCTGGCCGAGGACCCCGACCCGGAAACCCGCGACGAACTCGCCAAGCTGATCGACGCCGGGGACACCGCGGAGCTCGCCGCACGCTTCAGCGGCACCCTCCAGTTCGGCACCGCCGGCCTCCGCGGTGAACTCGGCGCCGGCCCCATGCGCATGAACCGCTCGGTCGTCATCCGCGCCGCCGCCGGCCTCGCCGCGTACCTGAACAGGAAGGGCGCCACCGGCGGCCTCGTCGTCATCGGCTACGACGCCCGCCACAAGTCCGCCGACTTCGCCCGCGACACGGCCGCCGTGATGACCGGCGCCGGCCTCCGCGCGGCCGTCCTCCCCCGCCCCCTCCCCACGCCCGTCCTGGCCTTCGCCATAAGGCACCTGGGCGCGGTGGCCGGTGTGGAGGTCACGGCCAGCCACAACCCGCCCCGCGACAACGGCTACAAGGTCTACCTGGGCGACGGCTCCCAGATCGTGCCCCCGGCGGACGCCGAGATCGCGGCGGAGATCGACGCCGTCCGGTCCCTGAACGACGTCCCCCGCCCGGACGCCGGCTGGGACACCCTCGACGACACCGTCCTGGACGCCTATCTGGCCCGTACTGACGCGGTCCTCGCCCCCGGCTCCCCCCGCACCGCCCGCACGGTGTACACGGCCATGCACGGCGTCGGCAAGGGCACCCTCCTCGCCGCCTTCGCCCGAGCCGGCTTCCCGGCGCCCGTGCTGGTCGCCGAGCAGGCGGAGCCGGACCCGGACTTCCCGACCGTCGCCTTCCCGAACCCGGAGGAGCCGGGCGCGATGGACCTCGCCTTCGCGAAGGCCCACGAGACCGACCCCGACCTGATCGTCGCCAACGACCCCGACGCCGACCGCTGCGCCGTGGCAGTCAAGGAGGGCAATCAAGGTGGGGCCTGGCGGATGCTGCGCGGTGACGAGGTCGGCGCGCTCCTCGCCACCCACCTGGTCCGGCGCGGCGCGCGCGGCACCTTCGCCGAGTCGATCGTCTCCTCCTCCCTCCTCGGCCGTATCGCCGAGAAGGCCGGCCTCCCCTACGAGGAGACCCTGACCGGCTTCAAGTGGATCGCCCGTGTCGAGGGCCTGCGCTACGGCTACGAGGAGGCGCTCGGCTACTGCGTCGACCCCGAGGGCGTACGCGACAAGGACGGCATCACCGCGGCCCTCGTCATCACCGAGCTGGCCTCGCAGCTGAAGGAGGAGGGCCGCACCCTGCTCGACCTCCTGGACGACATCGCCGTCGAGTACGGCCTGCACGCCACCGACCAGCTCTCGGTCCGCGTCCAGGACCTGTCGGTCATCGCCCGTGCCATGGAGCGGCTCCGTGAGCAGCCGCCGACCGCCCTCGCGGGCCTCACCATCACCAGGGCCGAGGACCTCACCCGGGGCACGGACGAGCTCCCGCCCACGGACGGCCTGCGCTACACGCTCGACGGCGCCCGTGTGATCGTCCGCCCCAGCGGCACGGAGCCCAAGCTCAAGTGCTACCTGGAGGTCGTCGTTCCGGTCGCCTCTCACGAGGGCCTGCCCGAGGCCCACGCCAAGGCGACGGACCTGCTGGCCGCCATCAAGCGGGATCTGTCGACAGCAGCGGGCATCTGAGCCAGAGCGCCAGACGCCCCACGACGAAGCCCCGGCCGGACCACGGCGGATTCCAGGGGTCGTCGCAACACAAGTTGATCAACTGGCTGTGACCAGGAGCTTGGCGAGACGCTCGGCTGGGGTTTCCCAGCCGAGCGTTTTGCGTGGGCGGCCGTTGAGTTCGGCGGCGACGGTGTCCAGGTTCTCCCGGATCTTGAAGTCCATCGCACCCCTTGAGCTGGGGTGTTGCGACGACCACTGGAACCCAAGCACCGACCGGGGCTTTCCCACACCCACCGCCCCGCTATGGCACCAGCACCAGTACCGCCACCCACAACACGGCGAGCACCACGCCCAGCGGCCACAGCACGCGGCCGCGCGCCCGCTCGGCGCTGACCTCGGTGGGCCGCAGCGCGGGGTCCTTCCACATGGCGGTGATCTCGGCGGCCACCCTCTCGTACGGGTGGATCAGCCCGAACCGCCGCTCCAGCCGGGCCCACCGCGGCGCATGCGTCGTCCACGGTGCCCCGAACCGCGCCCGGCGGCTGTCCACCTTCAGCTCGCCGCCCTCGCACTTCACGGTCATGACGTGGTCCCACTCGATGTGCCGAACCCGGCCCATGCCGTTGAACCAGAGCCCGTCCCGGTCGGCGGTGATCCACCAAGCGGCCATGCCGGGCAGGAGAAACGCGCCGCCGAGCCCGAGCAGGGCGCCCGGAATGTACCGCCACAACCCGCCCTCGGGCAGCACCATGAGAGCCGCCCACACCACGAGCACCGTACACACGGCCCAGTCCAGCCACCCGGCCCGCCACCGCCGTACCGCACCCGACCCCAGGTGCTCCGCCGTCACCGCCGCCGCGGCCTCCCGCCGGTCCGCATAGGCCGCGTTCCGCCTGACCCGGGCCTTCTCCGCCCCGACCCGACGCCGTACGGCCCGCTCGGACAGCGCCCGCACAGGCCCGGCGGAGGACTCCACGACGAGTTCCTCGTCCACGTCATCGAGGTCCTCGGGCGCACTGACGATCACGATCTCGCCACCCTCGTACGGGGCCCCGTACAACACGGCATCACGCAACGCCCCGGCCTGCTCGTCGTCCCCCTCATCGTTCTCGAGCGAGTCGAGCAGCTCATCCATCTCCTCCTGACTGAGCCGCCGCTCCCCCTCGTCGTCATCCTCGTCCCCGTCGCCGTACCACTCCTCGGCGGCGACGGTGAACAACGGCCGCACCGCGTCCACGTCATCGGCGGCGAACACCTCGACGTCCCCGTTCGCGCCGTCACGCATGAGCACCCGCAGCACAGGCACAGGAGCCCCCCGCAACGCGGCGGCCCGCCGCCGGCCCAGCCAGCCGGAGAGCACCGAGGTGACCCCCAAGCCGACCACGAACCACCCGGCCAACGTCGCCTCGAGCCGATCGGCGGCAACGTCCAACCCGGACCCGAAGAAGACCAGCACCCCACCGAGAACAGCCGGCACAAGCCCCAGCCCGACGAGGAACCGCCCACGCCGCAGCGGCCCGACCCCGTCCGGCAGAGAGGCCATCACCCCCTCGGCGGCCGCCAGGGCCCACTGCCGCTGTGTCCGCCGCGCACTCATCCGAATCTCGGCCATCGCCCAGGTCGCGGTCACGGCCAGAGTGGCCACCAGGGTCGCCACATCGCGCGATCCCCCGTACCAGGCCAGCACGAAGAACAACACGGGCGCGGACACCCGTACGACCTCGGGCCGCACCAGAGTCCACACCAACTGCAACGAGAACAGCGCGGCAGGACCAGGCGGCACATCAACGAGATTCGCCAGCCAGAGCCCGCACAACAGCCCGACCACGGCCACGGCAAGCACATGGATGGACCGCGTCCGCACCGGCACCCACACCGGAGGCTGAGCCTTGGCCCACGCCCGCACCCGCTCCCCGCCCCAGGAGTGACACCCCTCGGGCACGGCGGACTCGGGCAACCGCCGTGACGGCTGCCCCTGCAACTCGATATGCGCGCTCATCGACACCCAGACACTCGGATCGTCACAGTGGTTTGCCAGCCATGGGTACGACCCGAACGCGAAGCCCGTTCGCAGGAACCCCAAGAGACCGCCGACCGGTCACCCCAACGCGATCAGAACCGCCAGCAGCACGGCCCCCGCCACCGCCGGCCCCATGATCTCCCAGGCCCACCGCACACTGGGCTCCCCCTGGGACCCGGTGGCCTTGGCCCGGGCCTCGCACAAATCCCTCAGATCGGCCATGATCTGATCGCCCTCGGACCGCATGGGCTGGTCGACCAGAGAGGTACGACCGCTGCTGTCCCCCCGCGCCTCACGGGCCTGCCGCCGAGCGGCCTTCTTCCGCGCCCGGAGCGAAACGGGAATGGCCCACAACTGGTACTTGGTCCCGGCCTCGTCGATCACCTCGTTCGAGAACCCCGAACGCAACGAGGCCACGCTCGCCCACGGCAACTCGATCACCCGGAACGGATTACGTACCCGCAGCCGATCATCATTGGCGAAAACAGCGGGCCGAAGCGAGAACGCCACCACCACCGGCACAGCACACAACATCGCCGCCAACGCCAACCAGGGCGTACGCCCCTCCCCCGAAACCACCGCATCGCCCCCGAGCCACCCGAAGATCCCGAGCAGCATCACACCCCCCACCAGCCCAGCAGGCGACCGATAGACCCGATCCTTGTACACGGGCTTCGCGGCTGCTGCCGGCGTCGACTTCTGCTCGTTCGACGCCCGATCCGGGTTGCTCATACCCCCGATTCTGCCCGACCCCCCAACCCCCACGGCGACCACCCCGCAACCCCAACGACGGGCCGCCCGCAAGCCACGCCAACGGGGCGGCCGCAAGACGGCGGAAGGGGCCGTGCCGGTACGTCATGCCCGTCGCGTGGAGCGGCCCAGAGAACCCCAACCCATCAACCCCGAGCAGTAGGGCACCGTCGGAGGCGTGGTTGCCGAGGTCGGCCCACCCGCGGCTGAACACGGTGTAGTCGACGGACTTCTTCTTTGCCCGCGTTGCCTTGAAGCAGGCGCTGTCCCGCTTGGTGCTGCTGCCCCAGCAGGTGCGGTTGGTGAGGGTGGTGATGCCCTCGGCCTTGTCGGCGTAGTCCCGGATGGTGGCGGGGCCGAGGTCGACGAGGACGGCGGACAGGTGGGCCGTCGAGGTGGTCGGGGTGGCGGTGACGGTGACCTTGGTGGAGCCGGACAGACGCAGGTCACGGGTGAGCGGCTTGGTCAGGAAGCCGGCCTTCTCGGGCGTCGTGCTGCCGATCCGTGCCGCCCAGTCGGTTTCGCTGCGCGCCCGGTTGTCAGTGAACCTCTCGGTGCCGGTGCCGGTGCCGGTGCCGGTGCCGGTGCCCTTGCTCAGGCCGAGGGTCCCTACGCCCGGCCGATTTCCGGTGGCCGGGTGAAGGGTGGTGGTGTGCGTGGCGTGCGGCGGCCACACATTCGAGGTGACCCACTGGTCGGGGTGGCGCTCGATGTCGGCCATGGGCTCACGGTCGATGCCGTTGTCGTAGCCGAGGAGTTCGTGGTCGAACCAGCGGTGCAGGGTGCGGACCCAGTCGGCGCGCCGGAAGTCGAAGGGGTCGACGTGACCGGTCTGGGAGAGCCAGATCTTGCGTTCGGCGCCGTTCTTCGCGAGGGCTGCCCACCACTGCCCGAAGTGCTTGGCACGGACGTTGAGGTCCTGCGTCCCGTGCACGAGAAACACGCTCGCGCGTACCTTCGCCGCGTCCTTGACGTAGTCGCGCTCAGTCCACAGGGGCGTCCAGTCACCGCTGCGCGGGGCTCCGTCGATGAGCTTGCGCTCCGTGGCCGCACAGTGCCTGGAGGCGTTGTCGCTCTGCACTGCGAAGGACAGCCAGTCGGGGCCGAACTCGGAGAACGGGGCACCCTTGGCGAAGTAGTAGTCGTACCAGGAGGAGATCGCGCTGATCGGAACGATCGTCTTCAGGCCCTTGACGCCGGTGGCGGCGACGCCGCCCGCGATGGTGCCGTCCCAGCTCTTGCCGATCATGCCCGTGCGGCCGTTGGTCCAGGTCGCCTTGACGGCGGTGCCGCCGCGGCGGCTGGTGTAGGCCCTGGCGCGGCCGTTCAGCCAGTCGATGACGGCCTTCGCGGACCGTATGTCGCTGCGGCCGCCGACGTCGACGCAACCGTCGGAGCGGTTGGTGCCGGCGAGGTCGACGCCGACGAAGGCGTAGCCGCGGGGAACGAAGTAGTTGTCGTAGAACAGCGGCATCCGGGCGACGCGACCGCGCGTGTCGTACGTCTTCTTCTGGTTTTCGTTGCCGCGCCCGCAGCAGGAGTAGTACGGGCTGGCGTCCATGATGACGGGGACCTTGCGGCCCTGCCGGGCGGGTTCGCGGGGCCGGACGATGTCGGCGGCGACGCGGTCGGTCCTCCCGTCGCCGTCGCCGTCGAGGCCGGTGTCCACCCAGACGGACTCACGGACGGCATGGGCGTAGGAGTGGACCGGTTGGCTTTCCTTCGGGGCGGGGGCGGCCTGGGCCGCCGCCGGGGTGAGGAAGGCGGCCAGCAGGGCGGCGACGGACGCGGTCGCGTACGTTCTGTAGATCGTGAAGCGCGTGCGTTTCTGCATACGCGGAGGCGGCCCAACGACCGTGGGCACGGTCACGATGATCGCGTGCCGTGGAGGTGGCGTTTCGTGCGAGAACTCCGTCTGAGTCATGCGCACAACGTCGCCGGTCCCGACGCCTTGACGCGTCTGCCGAGCTTCCGGACCACCCCCGCCGAATGGCCAAGGACGCCGAGCCGATCGACCATCACCGGGAGCGACTCCGGTGTCGCAGCTGGAACCGAGATGCTCCTGCATCGTGTCCCTGCAGCTCTCCGTCCGGGCCACGTTCTGCTTGAGGATCAAGAGGGCTGTCAAACGATTTACAGTCCCGCGGAACGGCATCTCCGGCCGGCCTCCCGGTCCGCGACCAGCACGGGCATGCCTATGCCAACCTCGAGACAGACGACAAGCCGGGCTTGTGCGACTGACCTCCCCATCCGTTTACGCGAGGCTGATCCACAAGCGAGTGGCCAGCGGGCAGCGCAAGACGGCGCCGGCCTGACGGATCGCTGAGGCGCAGGCCGGCGCGGGCCTTGTAGCGGCGGTTCACCGAGATCAGGTTGGCTACCGACACTCCACTTGCTGGGCGTTGCACAGTCGTCCGCCGTAGAGGCCGCGTGCGCCCGGGAGGCGTGAGGCGAGTGCCTGGACGGTGTCGGTGGCGGCGCGTTCGTCGTCCAGGACGAGTACGTCGGTGTCGATCTTCTCGATCTGCCGGTCTTCCAGAGTGACGGCGGAGAGAAGGTGAAACGCGGCGGTCACCCGGGAGTCCGGCAACAGGGCGGCAGCCTGCTGAGCGGCGCTGCCCTCCTCGGGCCTGAGTGCGGAGGCCCTTCTTGCCGAAGCCGAGCGGGTTGACGCAGTCGACCACGATCTTGCCGGCGAGTTCCTCGTCGAAAGTCGTCATGCTGCGGTCCTCGGCTCGTTCGGTTCGCTCTTCTGCGGCCAGGTGCCATTCGTCGTCAGCGGACCGCTCGGGCCGCGATGCCGGACACCGAATCGCGCCGTCAGGCGGTCAGGGACTCCACGCGGCGCATCACCTCGCGGCAGAACGCGCCCACTCCGTTCGGGTCGTCGGTGAACTGCGAGGGCTTGATGCAGAAGGTGGTGAAGCCCTGGGCGATTTGCTCGGGGATGGGATCGAGAGCCTGTGCCAGGTCGGCGCAGGAGTTGTCGTCGGGGAACACGGCGCGGGTGCTGCCGATCATCTCCAGGTCGGCGATGTCGCGGCCCGCGGCGGCCATCGCGGTCTTCAGCGTCTTCATGTGCTCGGGCGTTACCTTGCCCAGCGGGTTGAAGGCGTGGCCGTACCGGACGATCCTGCGGACCATCGCGTCGTGCATGCCCGCGCCGCCGAAGCACAGTCGGGGGCCGTCCGGGCGGTATGCCTTGGGCTCGAAGTAGACGTCCTGGAAGGCGTAGTACTCGCTCTCGTGGGACGCGGGGGAGGGGCCCCACAGCTTCGCCCAGATGTCCAGGTGTTCGTCGAGGAGCTTGCCGCGCCGGGAGAACGGGACGTCGAGTGCGGCGTACTCGTCCCGGCTCCAGCTGACGTTGGGCAGCACGATCAGTCGGCCTTCGGAGAGAAGGTCGAGGGTGCCGAGCTCGCGGGCGAGGAGCAGGGGATGCCGCAGGGGAGCGATGACCGCCGAGGCGGCCAGGCGCAGGCGATCGGTGACAGCGGCGATCGCGCTGAGGAGCATGAGCGAGTTGGGCCATGGGGTGCGGGGGTCCTGGTTGCCCGGTAGGGCGTAGTCGCGGGGGTTGCCCATCACGCCGGCTGCTCCGGCGTCGGGGCCGAGCACGATGTGTTCGCTGATCATGACGGAGTCGAATCCGGCGTCCTCGGCCTCGCGGGCCCAGCGGATCACGGTCGGCAGGTCCGCGCGGCCGCCGGTCATGGTCCAGTTCTCGCTCAGGACGAGCTGCATGCGGGGAGTGGTCATCATGGCGATCCTCGGGACGAGTGTGGTTGAGGTCAGGTGTGAGGGGCGACCGCTCGTGCGGGTCGGGGCGCCGCAGCGGCCGCAGCCGTCCGGACGGCTGCGGCAGGCGGTCAGGCGAGGGTGACCTCGACCGGCAGCTTCTTGATGCCGTTGACGAAGTTGGAGCGCACGCGGGGGACGTCGCCGGCGAGCTTGATGTCGGCGATGCGCGGGATGAGCTCCTCGAACATGATGCGGATCTCGGTGCGCGCGAGCAGGTTGCCCAGGCACAGGTGGGGGCTGCCCTTGCCGAATGTCACATGGTCGTTGTCGGCGCGGGCGACGTCGAAGTCGTAGGGGTTGCCGAAGACCTCCTCGTCGCGGTTGCCGGAGGCGTACCACATGACGACCTTGTCGCCCTCCTTGATCCGCTTGCCGCCCAGTTCCACGTCACGGGTCGCCGTGCGCCGGAAGTGGTAGACGGGCGACGCCCAGCGCAGGAACTCCTCCACCGCCGTCGGGATCAGGGAGGGGTCTTCCTGAAGCCGGGCCAGCTGCTCGGGGTGCTGGAGCAGGGCGAGCATGGAGTGGGTGATGGTGTGGCGGGTGGTCTCGTTGCCGGCCACGACGAGGAGCAGGAAGTAGTTGTCGAAGTCCTGCGGCGAGAGGGGCACACCGTCCTTCGGGGTGGTGTTCACCAGCTTCGACACCAGGTCGGTGCCGTCGCCGCCGCGCCGCTGCCGGGCCAGTTCACGGCCGTACTCGAAGACCTCCAGCGAGGCGGGCGAGCGGAACGGGAGGTGCCGGTACTGCTCGCTCTCCGCGCTGTCGAGCAGGACGTCGGCGTAGTCGGGGTCGGTGTTGCCGATGATGCGGTTGCCCCAGTCGATGAGCTGCTGGTTGTCCTCCGGGGGTACGTCGAGGAGGCGGGCGAGGACGTTGATGGGGAAGTCGGCGGAGACTTCCTTGACGAAGTCGAAGCTCCCCTTGGCGAGCGCCGCGTCCAGCGTGGTGGCGGTCAGGCCGCGCAGGAAGTCGGTGTAGCTGTTGATGACGCTCGCGCCGAACTGGCGCTGGAGCAGGCTGCGCATGGCGCGGTGGCGGACGCCGTCCAGTTCCAGGATGGAGGCACGCGTCTTGATCTGGTCCTCGTCGACCTCTTCGAGGTTGACGAACTTCATCGAGGTGAAGGTCTCTGCGTCGCGGTCGACGCGGGCGATGTCGGCGTGCCGCGTCACCGCCCAGAAGCCGGAGTTGGGGGCCTCCTCGGGCTGCCAGTGCACCGGGTCCTGGTGGCGCAGGGTGTGGAACATACGCCATGGGGTGATGCCGTCGGTGAAGTTGTCCAGGTCGGCGAGGTTGACGTCCGCAAGCGGCATCGGCTCGTTCACGGCGGCGGTCGGGGTCTCGGTCGTCATCGCATGGCTCCCAGTCGTCACAGGTGGTAGGCGTACTCGGTGAACTCCCAGTCGGTGACGTGCCGTTGGAAGCGTTCGACCTCGTTGCGCTTGTAGGAGAGGTAGGAGGCGGTGAAGTCCTTGCCGAGGACGTCGGTCAGTTCCGTGTCCGCTTCCAGGGCGTCCAGCGCGGCCGGCAGGCTCATGGGCAGTACGGCTGCCTTGGCGGTGTCGTAGCCGTACCCCTCCAGTGGGGCGGGGGGCTCCTCGCCGGCCAGCACCCCGAGCAGCGCGGCGGCGACCGTGCCCGCGATCAGCAGGTACGGGTTGGCGCTGGCGTCACCGAGGCGCAGTTCGAACCGTGCGCCGGAGCCGCGCTCGGGCGGGATGCGGACCATGGCGCTGCGGTTGTCCAGGCCCCAGTCGATCAGCCAGGGCGCGAGGGTGTCGGGACCGAAACGCTTGTAGGAGTTCACGGTCGGGTTGGCCAGTGCGGCCAGGGCCGGGGCGTGGGCAAGGATGCCGGCGACGGCGTGGCGGGCGGTGGAGGACAGCCCGTACGGCCCGGCGGGATCGTCGAAGGCGTTACCGGCGCCTTCCTCGTCGGAGCTGTCGCATGACAGATGGAGGTGGAAACCGGAGCCTCCGGCGTCGTTGAACGGCTTGGCCATGAAGGTGGCGAGTTTCCCCTCCTTCCGGGCCAGCTCCTTGATCGCGGACTTGAAGCGGAAGGCGCGGTCCGCGGCGGACAGGGCGTCGGAGTGGGTGAGGTTGATCTCGAACTGCCCGCCGTCGAACTCGTGGTTGCCGCTGGTCACGCCGATGTTCATGTCCCGCAGCAGGCGCAGGGTGCGCAGCAGGTGGTTGTCGCCGTCGGCGCGCAGACCGGCGGTGTAGACGACGCCGGCGGCGCCCGAGTAACGCTTCCAGCCGCTCGGGGAGGCAGGGTTCTCGTCGCAGAGGAAGTACTCGAGCTCGGGGCCGACCACCGGACGCAGGCCGTGTTCGGCGCACCGGGCGAGGACGGTGCGCAGCAGATCGCGGGGCGACTCCGGTGCAACCAGGCCGGTGGCCGGGTCGGTGACGTCGGCGAGGCAGGACGCGACGCCGGGCTCCCAGGGGAGGGGGACCAGGCTGTCCAGGTCCGGTCGCACGGTGATGTCGGGCAGACCGGCGTCGAGGCCGCCGGAGACGGGGACCACGTCGCCCTGGGGGCTGGTGTGGTAAGCGGCCCGGCAGAAGGCCAGGCCGTGGTCGCAGGCCGACGGCAGGTGGTCCAGCAGGATGTCGCGTGCGCGGTCGGTGCCGATGAGATCGGGATAGGTCACGCGCACCACGTCGATGCCCTCGGCGGCGAGCCGCTGCATGTGCTGACGGAGGCTGGGGGTTGGGACTGCGCTCACCGATGTCTCCTCGGGCGCTTGGGGGTGTGGGTGGCGAGGGAAGTCAGAGGGCCGGTGCTGGTGGAGGCACAGGGGTGACTTGTTTGGTGCCAAACGGTATGGGTGCTACGGGCGCCCCGCAAGAGGGGATGGAAAAAAATTATCCGCATGGATAGGTATTGACCAGGGCTGGGTTGCTTCCTATCTTGTTTGAAGCCAAATGAGTAAGGGCTCGGTCAGTCGGCCGGGCCCTTGGCCGGGGCCCGGCCCACAGCGGTCGGGCCCCTCTTTCCTCCCCTCGCCCCCCGCCCCGACGCCCTCACTTTCAGGAGGACCGGCCATGAAGGTCGTCGTCGACATGAACAAGTGCCAGGACCACGGTCAGTGCGTCTTCGCCGCCCCCGATGTCTTCTCCATGGACGACAGCGGCCACCTGGCGTACGTCTCCGACCCCGACGACGCGCTGCGCGACGAGGTCGAGGAAGCCGCCGACGTGTGCCCGCTCCAGGCCATCCGTCTCGAGGGCTGATGATGAACGCACGCATCGTCGTGGCCGGCGCCTCCATGGCCGGCCTGCGCGCGGCCGAGCAACTGCGGGCCGCCGGCTGGACCGGAGCCATCACGCTCGTCGGTGACGAGCCGCATATGCCCTACAACCGGCCACCCCTGTCCAAGGAGGTCCTGGCCGGCAAGGCACCCTTCGAGTCCCTCGCCTTCCGCCCGCGGGCGAGCGTGGCCGACGCGGAGTGGCGGCTGGGCACCAGGGTCGTCGCCGCGCGGCTCGCTGAGAACATCGTCGAGTTCGACGACGGCGAGGCACTCTCCTACGACGGACTGGTCGTCGCCACCGGAATGCGGCCCCGGCGCCTGCGCTGCCCCGGCCCGCTCGCGGGCCGGCACACGGTCCGCACCATCGACGACGCGCAGGGCCTGCGACAGGCCCTCACCAGGCCCGGAGCACGGGTGGTCGTCGTCGGAGGCGGCTTCATCGGCTGCGAGGTCGCCGCCACCGCCGTCGCTCTGGGCGCCCGCGAGGTGACCGTCGTCGACCCGCTGCCGCTGCCGATGGTCGGCCCCCTGGGTGAGCTCCTCGCCAGGGCCCTGCTGAAGCGCCACGAAGAACGCGGCGTGCGCTTCGCCCTCGGCACGGGCGTGACCGGCTTCACCGGCGACGACCACGTCACCGGCGTCGCCCTCGGCGACGGCACCGTCCTGCCCGCCGACGTGGTGGTCGAGTCGGTCGGCTCGGTCGCCAACACCGAGTGGCTGGACGGCAACGGCCTCGACCTGAGCGACGGCGTCCTCGCCGACGAGCACCTGCGCGTCGGCGGACGGCCCGACGTGGTGGCCGTCGGTGACGTCGCCCGTTTCCCCAACGCCCGCTACGACGGCGTACCGCGCCGTGTGGAGCACTGGTGCATCCCCACGGACACCGCCAAGCACGCCGCGAAGACCCTCGTCGCCGCGTTGACCGGCACCGGCCACGACCTGTCCCCGTTCGCGCCGCTGCCCACCTTCTGGAGCGACCAGCACGACTTCCGCCTGCAGTCCTTCGGGGCTCCGGTGCTCGGCAAGGAGGACGTGCGCGTGCTCGAAGGCGACCTCGACGGTGACGTCGTCGTCGGCTACCACGCCGGCGGCCGGTTGGCCGGTGTCGTCGCCCTCGGCGGTCAGGCCGCGGCGGCCCCCGCTTCCCGCTACCGCGCCGAACTGCTCAAGCAGCCCGCCCTCACCGCCTAAGGACATTGCTGACATGACCACCGTCCGTGGATTCTTCTTCCCCAAGACGGCGAGCGGAGCCTCGTCGCTGATCCCCTCACCGCCCTACCGGTACTCCGGTGACCTGCTCACCGTCGAGTACCGCACCGACCCGGCCCGCGTGCGGGAACTGCTTCCCGAGCCCCTGGAGCTCGCCGACGAGGACCCGGGCGCGGTCGCGCTGATCTGGGCCGACTGGCAGTCCTGCTCGGCGTCCGGCGAGGAACTGCTCGACCCGGTGCTCTCCCAGTACAAGGAGGCTTTCGCGGTCGTCCGCTGCAAGTACCGGGGACAGACCTACTCGCGCTGCGTCTACATCTGGGTCGACAAGGACTTCGCCATCGCGCGCGGGCTGCACCAGGGCTACCCGAAGAAGCTCGGCTCGATCCACCAGACGCGCCCGCACCCGTACGGCCCCGCCCCGCGCATCGAGGCGGGGGCCCGTTTCGGCGCCACGCTCGCCGCCGCCGACCGGCGCCTGGCCCACACCGTGGTCACCCTGCGCGAGCCGTCGGAGACGAACGGCTTCGTCAACGCCCACCCCATGGCCCACCACCGCTGGCTGCCCTCCATCGAGAAGGGCAAGGGCCTCGCCCTGGACGAGCTGATCGAGTCGGGCGCCGCGTCCTTCGAGGCGGGACAGGCCTGGCGCGGCGACGCGGAGCTGGAGCTGTTCGAGGCGCCCACCGAAGAACTGGCCCGCCTGGAGATCCGCGAGCCGATCGCCGCCTACTACCGCCAGGTCGGCGTCGTCTGGGACGGCGGCCGACTGCTGGAATCCGGCACCTCCGGCGCCGAGTAGACCCCACCACCTCGCGAGACCGGAGGAACAGAGCATGAGCGAACACACCATCACCGTGGCCGGGGTCGCCGTCGACACCCGGCACTGGATCGGCGGCGAACGCGTCGCCTCTACACAGACGTTCGAGGACGTCTCGCCCATCGACGGCAGCACGATCGGCGACATCTCCCGGGGCACAGCCATGGAGGCGGCCGCCGCCGTGGCCGCCGCGAAGGCCGCGTTCCCCGCCTGGGCCGCCACCTCCCGCGCGGAACGCGCCCGCATCCTGCACGCGATCGCCGACGGGGTCGAGAAGCGGATCGAAGAGCTCGCCATCGTCG
This sequence comes from Streptomyces capitiformicae, assembly GCF_002214185.1. NCBI lineage: Bacteria > Bacillati > Actinomycetota > Actinomycetes > Kitasatosporales > Streptomycetaceae > Streptomyces > Streptomyces capitiformicae. The sequence goes on from NZ_CP022161.1 coordinate 9,334,615, forward strand.
AGACCACCGACAACGGAGCCCTTCTGCGCTCCCACCGCCGTGGGGTGATGCCGCGGGTCGCCCACAACTTCCGTTTCTTCGCGGACTGGCTGCTTTCGCTGGAGCACGAGGACTTCGAGACACGCGGCCACAGCAACCACGTCAGCTGGGACCCGGCCGGGCCCTGCGTCCTGATCACCCCGTGGAACGCCCCGCTCATGCTGGCCACGTGGAAGGTCGCCCCGGCGCTGGCCGCCGGGAACACGGTGGTGCTGAAGCCGGCCGAGTGGTCGCCGCTGACCGCCTCCCTGCTGGCCGACATCGCCGCCGAGGCGGGGCTCCCGGCGGGTGTCCTGAACGTCGTCCAGGGCTACGGCTCCGAGATCGGCGACGCGCTGACCTCGCACCCGGACGTGCGCCGCATCAGCTTCACCGGCTCGGTACCCACGGCCAAGCGCATCGCGGAGTCGGCGGCCGCGAACCTCACGCCCCTGAGTCTCGAACTGGGCGGCAAGTCGCCGCTGCTGGTGTTCGCCGACGCGGACCTGGACCTCGCCGTCGACCTGGCGGTGGAGCAGTACGACAACGCCGGCCAGGTGTGCCTGGCTGGTACCCGGCTGTTGGTCGAGGAGTCGGTCGCGGAGGAGTTCACGCGCCGGTTCGTCGAGAAGGCGAGCGCGCTGAAGCAGGGTGATCCGCGCGACGAGGCCACCGACATCGGGCCCAACATCCACCCCCGCCAGCTGGAGAAGATCGACGGGTTCGTGCAGCGGGCCGTGGCCGCCGGTGCCCGCGCCGTCATCGGCGGCCACCGGGGGGACGGCCAGTACTACGTGCCCACCCTGCTCACCGATGTAGCCCAGGACTCCGAGATCGTGCAGGAGGAGGTCTTCGGCCCTGTCCTGACGCTGCAGACCTTCACGGACGAGGAGGAGGCCGTCCGGCTCGCCAACGGCACCCGCTTCGGCCTGGCCGCCACCGTCTTCACGGGCGACCACGAGTGCGCCGAACGCGTCACCGCGCGGCTGGTCGCGGGCACGGTGTGGGTGAACTGCTTCTTCGTCCGCGACCTGCAGGCACCCTTCGGCGGCTCCCGGCTTTCCGGCGTCGGCCGCGAGGGCGGCACCTGGAGCTTCGACTTCTACTGCGACGTCAAGAACACCGTGACCGCCCCGAGCGGTTGGAGGAACCATGGGTGAGATCGTCGGGGCGGGCCTGCTCGCCCACGTCCCCACCATCGTGCTGCCCGAGGAGACCCGGCTGGAGCTCAACGGGGGCAAGGAGATCACCCTCGTCACCGGCCTGAACCAGCTCCGTCAGGACGTCTTCGCCCGCGACGACTACGACACCGTCGTCGTCCTGGACTCCCACTGGGCCACCACCGTCGAGTTCGTCGTCACCGCGCAAGCCCGCCGCGCCGGCCTGTTCACCTCCGAGGAACTGCCACGCGGCATGTGCCGGATGCCGTACGACTTCCCCGGTGATCCCGAACTGGCCGGGAACATTGAGAAGTTCGCCGACCGGCACGGCACCTGGATCACCGCGATCGACGACGACCACCTGCCGATCTACTACGCCACCATCAACCTGTGGAAGTTCCTCGGCGAGGGGCTGCCCGACAAGCGGTGGGTGACCATCGGCGTCTGCCAGACCGGCGACATGGAGGACCACCTGCGCCTCGGCCGCGCCCTGGCCGACGGCATCGCCGCCACTCCGGGGCGACGCGTGCTGCTGATCGCCTCCGGTGCCCTCTCGCACACTTTCTGGCCGTTGCGTGAGCTGCGCGACCACGAGTCCAGCGACCCGGTGCACATCTTCACGCCCGAGGCCCGCGAGGCGGACTTCGAGCGGATCGCCTGGTTCAAGGAGGGCCGTCACGACAAGGTCCTCGACACGATGGACGCGTTCTGGAAGTACAAGCCGGAGGCGAAGTTCTTCCACTACCTGATGATGGCCGGTGCCCTCGGCGAGCGCGCCTGCGTCGCCACGGCCCGCCAGTACGGCGAGTACGAGAACTCGATCGGCACCGGCCAGGTCCACCTCTGGTTCGACCGCCCCGCCGACGGCTGGACCGGAACCGGCCTGCCCACCCCGCGCACCCCCCACAGCCGTATCTAGGAGTCCGTGACATGCCCGAGTACCGCCGCATCCTCCTCGACGGCGCCGCCGTCCAGGTCACCGTCGACGGTGACGAACTCGTCGCCGGGGACGGCCGCCGCGTGAAGACCGACGACGCGCAGCACCTGCCCCCGGTCGTCCCCTCCAAGGTCGTCGCCGTCCACCTCAACCACCGCAGCCGCGTCGACGAGTTCCAGATCGACCTCCCCGAGACGCCCACCTACTTCCACAAGCCGACCTCGGCCCTCAACTCCCACAAGGGCGCCATCGTCCGTCCCGAGGGCTGCAAGTGGCTCAACTACGAGGGCGAGGTCGCCATCGTCATCGGGAAGACCGCGCGCAACATCTCCCCGGCCGAAGCGGGCGAGTACATCGTCGGCTACACCATCGCCAACGACTACGGCCTGCACGACTTCCGCGACACCGACGCCGGCTCCATGCTCCGCGTCAAGGGCTCCGACACCCTCTGCCCCCTCGGCCCCGGCCTGGTCACCGATTGGGACTTCCACGGCAAGGCCCTGCGCACGTACGTCAACGGGGAGGTCGTCCAGGACGGTACGACGGACGAGATGAAGTGGGACATGCACTACCTCGTCGCCGACATCGCCCGCACGATCACCCTGTACCCGGGAGACGTACTGCTGTCCGGCACCCCGGCCAATTCCCGCCCCGTCCAGCCCGGAGACGTCGTCGAGGTCGAGGTGGAGGGCCTCGGCAGACTCACCAACCACATCGTCACCGGCCCCACTCCCGTCCGCACCGACGTCGGCGCCCAGCCCACCGAGTCGGAGGAAGTGCTGTCCACCGCGCTCGGCGGCGACTGGGAGTTCCGCGGCATCCGCCCGCCGAAGCGTTGACGCCCCTGCGACGGTCTGCCGGTCCCCGCATACGGGTAGGGTCGCGCTCATGAGCGATTCCGCCGAGAAGCCAGCCGTCAGGCCCCGCAAGCGCGTGGACTACGGGACCGGCCGTGAGGCCCTGCTCAACGCGGCCGTGCGCGTGGTGGCCCGCGGCGGGCTGCGCAAGCTCACCTATCGCGCCGTCGCGGAGGAGGCGGGTGTCACGCACGGGCTCGTGGTGCACCACTTCGGCTCGCGGGACGCGCTGATCGAGGCAGCCCTCGAACACGCGGTGCGCACCAGCGCGAGTACGAGCTCCCTGGAACCCGGCACGGGCGACATCGCGGACTTCGCGGCGGGACTGGCGGACATGGTCACCCGCGAGCCGGCCATGCAGACGTTCCAGTACGAGCTCATGCTCGAATCCCGACGCAGGCCCGAGCTGCTGCCGCAGATCCGCGCGCTGTACGACGAGTACTTCCAGGCCACGGAGAGGGAGCTGTCCCGCAGCCTGCCCGACGGCACCAGCCCTGCCCTGACCCGGCTTGTCTTCGCCGCCCTGGAGGGTCTCGTGCTGCACCAGCTGGTCCTCGACGAGCCGGACGTCACCGAGGCCGCGCTGAAGGAACTGCGGTCATTGCTGACCCGGCAGCCGGGAGACGCAGAGTAGTCGCCCCCTGCCAATCCCTGCATAACAGCAGGTCAGGACGAGCCCCCGTCGCCTGGCGACGGGGGCTCGTCCGTTTCCGGCGGCGTAAAGAGTTGATTACGTGCCCGCGAAGTATTGACGAAATTATCCGGCTGGATAATTCTCGGCGGTACGGGGCCCTTGGTTCGCCCCTCCTTCTTCCACTCCCCAGCTCCCCCTCCGCCTCGCGCCCGATACGAGGAGTGCCACGCCGTGACCGTCACCACCGCAGGACCCGCGTCCGCCACCGAGGACCTGCTGCCCTTCCGCGACCCAGGCTTCCGTGCGGACCCGTACCCGTACTACGCGCGGCTGCGGCAGGATCACCCTGTCTACCGGCATCCGGTCGGCCTGTACGTCGTCTCCCGCTACGAGGACGTCGCCCGGCTGATCCGCAACCCCAGCCTGAGCGTGGAGCAGCTCGACTTCGGGGTCGCCGACCCGATCCACCACACCATGCTCGGCAAGGACGCCCCCGACCACACGCGGCTGCGGCGGATCACCAACCGCTGGTTCACACCCAAGGCCGTCGAGGAGTGGTCCAAGGTGATGCGCGCCTCCGTGGAGGCCGTGCTCGACGAGGTCGAGAAGGGCGACGGCACCCTGGACGCGGCCGACGGCCTCTCCCTGAAGTGCACCTTCGAGACCACCTGCCACATCTTCGGCATCGAGCCGACCGAGATGGACACCATCCAGCGCAAGACCTACGAGATCGGACTGAGCCTCGGCCCCGGCGGCAACGACGAGGAGGCCCGCGCCACGACGGAGGCGTTCGCCTGGTTCGCCGAGCACATCCGCCGGCTCGTGGCCGACAAGCGGGCACACCCCGGCGAGGGACTGATCGACGCCTTCATCGCCGCGCAGGACGAGGGCAAGATGACCGAGGAAGAGGTCGTCTACACCATCTTCCTGTTCTTCGCCGTGGGCCACCTCGACGTCAAGCACCTGATCAATCACGGCATCTGGCTGATGACGCAGCGGCCCGAGCTGTTCGCCGCCTACCGGGACGAGCCGGAGGCGCGGCCCGGCATCATCAACGAGATCCTGCGCATCGACACACCCGAGTCGATGGTGGTGCGCCTGACCACGCAGGACACGGTCATCGGCGACACCGCCGTACCGGCCGGAGAGGCGCTGGCCCTGCTCATCGCCTCCGCCAACCGCGACCCCGAGGTCTTCACCGACCCCGACACCTTCGACCACACCCGCCCCCTCGCCGCCAGCCAGCACCTTGCCTTCGGCTCCGGCATGCACGGCTGCGCCGGCCAGGTCCTGGCCCGCGCCGAGGCCGACATCGTCTTCAGCTCGATCGTCAACCGGTTCTCCGGTGTCGAGTTGGCGGGTGAGCCCGCCTACGCCCACACCGAGTTCCTGCGCACCATCACCCACCTCCCCGTCCGTTTCCTCTGATCCCCCGACCCCTCCGAGAGACAGGAGCCGTCATGAAGGTCGAAGTCGACCTCAACAAGTGCCAGGACCACGGCCAGTGCGTGTACGCCGCCCCCGACCTGTTCGCGCTGGACGACGAGGGACGCCTGTCCCTGCGATCGCAGGCGACGGACGTCTACGTGGCCGACGTGGACGAGGCAAGCGCCGAGGAGCTGTACGAGGCCGCCGAGGTCTGTCCGCTCCAGGCCATCACGGTGCACGAGTAGACGGGAACGCGGCATGTCACCGATGGCGTCCGGGCCACCGGAGAACGACCCCGGCGACAGCGGTCTGACCGTCGGTCCGCCCAAGGAGTACGCGGCCGGCATCCCGGCCGTCGTCCAGTCGCTGCGGCACGGCGGCCGCCAGATGGGCGCCAAGCGGACCCTGCTGACCCTGCTGAGCGTCAACCAGAAGACCGGGTTCGACTGCCCCGGCTGCGCCTGGCCGGAGGGCGACCACCGGCACGCCGCCGAGTTCTGCGAGAACGGCGCCAAGGCGGTGGCCGAGGAGGCCACACTGCGCCGCGTCACCCCGGCCTTCTTCGCCGAGCACAGCGTGGCGGAGCTGCTGGAGCGCAGCGACTACTGGCTGGGCCAGCAGGGCAGGCTCACCCACCCCATGTACCTGGCACCCGGGGCGCGGCACTACACGCCGGTGACCTGGGAACAGGCGTACGACATCGTGGCCGGGGAACTGGCCGCGCTGGACTCGCCGGACGAGGCGTCCTTCTACACCTCGGGGCGTACCAGCAACGAGGCGGCGTTCGTCTACCAGCTGTTCGTGCGCGCACTGGGCACCAACAACCTGCCCGACTGCTCGAACATGTGCCACGAGTCCTCCGGCGTGGCCCTGTCCGAGACCATCGGGATCGGCAAGGGAAGCGTCTCGCTCGACGACCTGCACCAGGCGGACCTGGTCCTCGTCGTGGGCCAGAACCCGGGGACAAACCATCCCCGCATGCTCTCCGCCCTGGAGCGGACGAAGCGGGGCGGGGGGCACGTCGTAGCGGTCAACCCGCTGCCCGAGGCCGGCCTGCTGCGCTTCAGGAACCCTCAGCGGCCCTCAGGGATGATCGGCCGGGGCACCGCGCTGGCGGACGAGTTCGCACAGATCCGCCTCGGCGGCGACCTCGCCCTGTTCCGGGCCCTGAACCGGCTTCTGCTGGAGGCCGAGGACCGGGCCCCGGGCACGGTGGTGGACCGTGCGTTCGTCGAGGAGCACACCGACGGGTTCGAGGAGTTCGCGGCCGACGTGCGCGCCACGCCCTGGGCGGAAGTCCTTCAGGCCACGGGCCTGGAGCGCGAGCAGATCGAGCGGATCCACCAGCGCGTGCTGAAGGCCCGGAAGATCGTGGTGTGCTGGGCGATGGGCCTGACCCAGCACAAGCACTCCGTACCGACCATCCGCGAGGTGGTCAACTTCCTCCTCCTGCGCGGCAACATCGGCCGCCCCGGTGCCGGGGTCTGCCCGGTGCGCGGCCACTCCAACGTCCAGGGCGACCGCACCATGGGGATCTACGAGAAGCCCGCGGACGACTTCCTGGACGCGCTGGAGAAGGAGTTCGGCCGGCCCATGCCGCGTCACCACGGGCTTGACGTGGTCGACACCATCCGCGCCATGCGCGACGGCAGGGTGAAGGTCTTCTTCGCCATGGGCGGCAACTTCGTCTCGGCCACCCCGGACACCGCGGTCACCGAGCAGGCCCTGCGCCGTACGGCCCTGACGGTGCAGGTCTCCACCAAGCTCAACCGCTCCCACCTGGTCACGGGCCGCCGGGCGCTGATCCTTCCCGCGCTCGGCCGCACCGAGGCCGACCTGCGCGGCGGCGGACCGCAGTTCGTCACCGTCGAGGACTCGATGAGCTCGGTGCACGCCTCCCGGGGCACGCTGGCACCCGCCTCGCCCGAGCTGCGCTCGGAGACGGCGATCGTCTGCGAACTGGCCGAGCGGGTGCTCGCCGCTCGCGGTGAGCCGCCAAGCGTCCCCTGGCGAGCCATGGCGGAGGACTACGACCTGATCCGTGACCGCATCGCCCGGGTCGTCCCCGGCTTCGAGGACTTCAACCGGCGCGTACGCCATCCGGGCGGGTTCGTCCTGCCGCACGGGCCACGGGACGACCGGCACTTCCCGACCGCGACCGGCAAGGCCCGCTTCACCGTCAATCCGATGACCATACTGCGCGTGCCTGAGGGACGGCTCCTCCTGCAGACGATCCGCTCCCACGACCAGTACAACACCACCCTCTACGGCCTCGACGACCGCTACCGCGGCATCCACGGAGGGCGCCGGGTGGTCTTCGTCCACCCCGACGACCTGGCCGCTCTCCAGCTGGCCGATGCCGACCGGGTCGACCTGGTCGGCGAGTACCCCGACGGCGCCGAACGTGTGGCACCCGACTTCCGGGTCGTGTCCTACCCGACCGCCCGTGGCTGCTGCGCCGCGTACTTCCCCGAGACCAACGTCCTGGTACCCCTGGACAGCACCGCCGACCTCAGCAACACCCCTGCCTCGAAGTCGGTCGTCGTGCGGCTCGTACGCCGGGGCACGGCCGACCGGCCCGCCGCCTGAGTCACGGTCCTGTAAAGACCTCCGCGTCCGCAGAAGGATCTCACCGCAACCCCTTGTCAAACGGATAGTTCCAGCTCACCATGGGGCAACTCGTTTGGCCTAAAACAAACTTCCGCCCTCCCCGTTCCCCGGCAGGTGATTCGAGTGGACAGTCAGACCGCGGTCGCGACGCAGACCGCTGATGATGCATCCATAGCAGGCAGACTCAAGCCCAACTCTCTCGGTGTCCTCGGCATCCTCTTCTTCGTTCTCTCCGCCCAGGCGCCGCTGACCGGCATCGCCGGGGCCGTGCCCATCGCCATCGCCATCGGCAACGGCGCCGGCGCTCCGGCCGCCTACCTCGCGGCCGGCGTCATCATCCTGCTGTTCTCCGTCGGATTCGTCGCCATGGGCCGCCACGTCGTGGACGCCGGAGCCTTCTACACCTACATCGGCAAAGGGCTCGGCCGCTCGGCCGGCTCCGGCAGCGCCGCTGTCGCGCTCTTCGCCTACTGCGCCGTCCAGGCATGCATGTACGGGCTGTACGGAAGCATCATGAGCGGCCTTGTCGAGCAGTACACCGGGGCCCACGTGGCGTGGTGGGTCTGGGCGCTGGTCACCATGGCGATCGTGCAGGTTCTCGGCGCCTCCGGCATCGAGATGGGCGCCAAGATCCTCGCCGTCTTCGTGCTCGCCGAGTTCAGCATCCTGATCGCCTTCGCCCTCGTGACCCTCTTCACGGGTGGCGGCCCCGAGGGGCTCGGTCTCACGGAGAGCTTCTCGCCGTCCGCCGCGCTGCAGGGCGCTCCCGGCGTGGCCCTGATGTTCGCCGTGGCGTCGATGTTCGGCTTCGAGGCCACCGCCATCTATGGCGAGGAGGCCCGCGAACCCCGCAAGACCGTCCCCCGGGCCACCTACGTGTCCGTCGCGGTGATCACCGGCTTCTTCGCCTTCACCTCATGGATGCTGGTCTCCGCGCACGGTGCGTCCCAGGCCGCGGCCGAGGCGGGCAAGGCCCTGGAGAGCGGCGACGCCGCGGCCTTCGTCTTCGCGCCGATCGCCACCCAGTTCGGCGGCTGGGTCAACGACGTGCTGCCGATCCTGCTGGCCACCTCCCTGTTCGCCGGCCTCCTGGCCTTCCACAACTCCGCCAACCGCTACCTGTTCTCCCTCGGCCGCGAAGGGCTCCTGCCGCACGGTCTGACCGCCCTCAACCGGCGTCACTCGCCCTGGGTGGCGGGCACCGTGCAGACCGCGGTCGCGGTGCTGCTCGTGGTGCCGTTCGCGGTCCTGGGCAAGGACCCGGTGCTGACCCTCTTCTCCTGGTTCAGCGGGGTCGCGGTCCTCGGCATCATGCTGCTGTACTTCCTGACCTCGGTCTCGGTCGTCGTGTTCTTCCGCCGCTCAAGCGCCGACACCCGCCCCTGGAACACCCTGATCGCCCCCGTCCTGGGCGCCCTCGGCATCGCCGGTGCCATCTGGCTCATCATCGCCAACTTCACGACGCTGATCGGCGGTGACCAGACGACGGCCATATGGCTCCAGCTCACCGTTCCGGTGGTGCTGATCCTCGGCGTCGTCGCCGCCCGGCTGACGCGGTCCCGGACACAGACCGCCGACTGAACACCGCTTTGCCTCACCGATACGGCCGGAGCCTGCGCCCCGGCCGTATCCGGCCTTCTGCCGGAGCGCGTGAGTTGTTTTCGCCAAACGAAACGGATGAGACGGAGAGGGAGAGCGTGTGCTGAACGCCACCCACGAGGAACTGCTGCGCCGCGCCAAGGAACTCGACCTGCCCACGCAGCACCACATCGACGGCAGGAGCGAAGCCGGTGACGGTGGATCATTCGCCGTGATCTCCCCGCGCGACGGCCAGAGCCTGGTCCAGGTCGCCGACGCGGGGGAGGCGGAGGTCGATCTCGCGGTCGCGGCGGCGCGCCGCGCCTTCGACACAGGGCCGTGGCCGCACCTGGCGCCCGCCGAGCGCGGCCGGATCCTGCTGCGGATCGCCGAGCTGCTGGAGGAACGGCGCGAGGAACTGGCACTGACCGTGAGCCTGGAGATGGGCAAACCGATCACGGACGCGTACGCCATCGAGCTGCGCGCCGCGATCAACACCTTCCGCTGGTACGGGCAGCTCGCCGACAAGCTCACCGACGAGTCCCCGCACACCGCACCGGACGCGCTCGCTCTCATCACCCGAGAGCCGACCGGTGTCGTCGGTGCCGTCGTGCCATGGAACTTCCCCCTCACCCTGGCGAGTTGGAAAGTCGCTCCCGCGCTCGCCGCCGGCTGCACGGTCGTCCTGAAGCCGTCGGAGTCCTCGCCGCTGTCCGCCCTCCTGCTCGGCCGCGCCGCCACCGACGCCGGACTGCCGCCGGGCGTCCTCAACGTCGTGACCGGTGACGGGCCGGTGGCTGGCCGGGCGCTCGGCCTTCACCCCGACGTCGATGTCCTGGCCTTCACCGGCTCCACCGCCGTCGGCCGCCACTTCCTGCGCTACGCCGCAGACTCCAACCTCAAGCGCGTCTGGCTCGAACTCGGAGGCAAGTCGCCGAACATCGTGCTGCCCGACGCCCCCGACCTGGAGAAGGCCGCGGCGACCGCGGCCTGGGGCATCTTCTTCAACCAGGGCGAGATGTGCACCGCCCCCTCCCGGCTGCTGGTCCACTCCTCCATCGCCGAACAGGTCACCGAGGCCGTCGTGGCGCGGGCGCGCGAGCTGCGGGTGGGCGACCCGCTCGATCCGGCCACCGAGATGGGCGCACTGGTCGGCGACAGCCACCTCGGCAGGGTTCTGGAGCATGTCGCCTCCGGCCTGGACGAAGGCGCCCGGCTGCGCGTGGGCGGGGGCCGGACCCTGGCTGAGACCGGCGGCAGCTACCTGCGGCCCACCGTGTTCGACCGGGTCGACCCCGGCATGCGGCTGGCCCGCGAGGAGATCTTCGGCCCGGTCCTGTCCGTCCTGGCCTTCGACGACCTCGACGAGGCGGTACGGCTCGCCAACGCCACCGAGTACGGCCTCGCCGCCGGCCTGTGGACCTCCGACCTGACCACCGCCCACAAGGTCTCGCGCGCGCTCAAGGCCGGGACGGTCTGGGTCAACTGCTACGAGGAGGGCGACCTGACCGTCCCCTTCGGCGGCATGAAGCAATCGGGCAACGGCCGCGACAAGTCCGCCCACGCCATCGAGAAGTACACCGAACTGAAGACCACCTGGATCCAGCTGTGACCCGTACGCACCCGCGACCCCTGATCGCGATCCCGGCCCGGTTCGCCGCCACCACGTCCGCGCTCCGTTACGCCGCCGAGGTCAACGCCCGCGCGCTGGTCGAGGCAGTGTGGCGGGCCGGGGGCGAGCCGGTGAGCATCCACCCCGCCGATCCGGCCGCAGCCGACGTGGCCAAACGGCTCGCCCGCTTCGACGGCGTGCTGCTTCCGGGCGGCGGGGACCTGGCCCCGCACCGCTACGGCGCCACCGACACCCATGACAGCGTCTATGACGTCGACGACCTCCAGGACGTGTTCGACCTCGAAGTCGCCCGCCGGACACTGGACTTGGGACTGCCCCTGCTCGCGATCTGCCGCGGCCTGCAGGTGGTGAACGTCGCCCTCGGCGGCAGCCTGGAACAGGACATGGGCGGCGCGGACCGCGAGCACCGGCATATCGTGCACCCGGTCGCGATCCAGCGCGGCACCCTGCTCGCACAGGCCACCGGCGCCGAGAAGACGGAGGTCTCCTGCTACCACCATCAGCGAGTCGACCGCATCGGCGTCGGGCTCACGGTCACCGCGCGGGCCGCCGACGGCACGGTGGAGGGACTCGAACTGCCCGGACACCCGGGGTGGTTCGCGGCGGTGCAGTGGCACCCCGAGGACACCGCGGACCAGGACCCGGCCCAGCAGGTCCTGTTCGACGCACTGGTTGACGCCGCCCACCACGGACACTGACGAGGACATGGCTCTCTTCGGCCCCAAGCGACAGGCACCCCGCCTCGCCCCCGAACTCGACGACGTTCCGCTGGGCCGCGTGCTGAGAGGCATCGTCGCCGCCCGCGGACCAGGACCGCAGGACCTCGCCATCGCCCAGATGGAGCGGCTCCTGCGGAACACCGGTGACGACTGGGACCGCCGCTGCCACCGGGTCGGGGTCCTCGCGCAGGCCGCGCCCGCGCTGGCCCGGACCTGGCGCGAACGCCGGCCCCGCGACCCCGACGCCCTGGTACTGGCCACCTGGTCCGAACTGGCGACCGATCCGCGGGGCGCCCTGGCGATCTGCCGCGCTGCCACCGAGGCCGCCCCGGCAGATCCGACCCCGTGGGTGGCCGCGCTGGCGGCGCTGCGACTTCTGGGCCGGCCGAGCTCTGAGCTTTCTCCCGTCTGGCGGGAGATACACGCCCGTGATCTTTGGCACCGGGAGGCGTACCTGCAGATCCTGGGACATCTGTCTCCGGAGGAGCAGGGCAGCCAGGCCGCGCTGCGGGACTTTCTCGACGATGCCGTCGCGGTCATGCCCTGGGACGCGCCGACGGCATGCCTGCCCCTGACTGCGGCTGTGCGGCAGTACCACCGCGAAAGAAGCAGCGGCGGTATCCAGGCGCTGGGGGTGAGCCGGTACTGGTCGCAGCCGCACACCGCACGACTGCTGGACCACGGCATGGCCCACTGGCTGCAACCTGGTCACCTGCGTCACGCGGCCGCCGTCGCGGACCTGGGAACGCTCGCCTACGCCCTGGTCCGCGCGGGCCGCAGCGGCGATGCGGACCCGGTCTTCTCCGCGGTCGGCGTGCTGGTGACGCCGTGGCCCTGGAACTACGAGGGGGACCCGGTGGAACAATTCGCCCGCTGATGCCGCCCTCGGGGGCCTGGTTCACCATGCCGACAGGTCGCGCGGCGGATGGTTTCGCGCGAGCAGGCGGACGACAGGGTCAGTTGCGGGCATCCTGATCGGAGCGCAGGTGCTGCGGCTCGGGTACGCCGGGGCCGGTACCGCTTGAGCGGTACCGGCCCCGAGCCGTGTACGTCAGCCGCGCTCGGCCGCCTCGACGATGTTGGTCAGCAGCATGGCCCGGGTCATCGGCCCCACTCCGCCGACCGGCGGCGCGAAGGAGCCGGCGATTTGGTCGACGTCCGGGTGGACGTCTCCGAGGATGCCTTCGACGGTCCGGGTGATGCCCACGGACAGGACGGTGGCGCCCGGCTTGATCCAGTCGGGCTTGACCAGATGTGCCACGCCGGCCGCGGCCACGACCACGTCGGCGACGCGGGCGTGGGCAGCGATGTCCTGGGTGGCCTCGTGGCACAGGGTCACCGTGGCGTGCTCGGTGCTGCGGGTCAGCATCAGGCCGAGCGGGCGGCCGACGGTGAGTCCGCAGCCGATGACGCAGAACTGCTGTCCGGTGATGGGCACGTGGTTGCGCCGCAGCAGGTCGATGATGCCGCGTGGGGTGCAGGGCAGTGGCCCCGGCATGCCCAGCACGAGTCGGCCCAGGTTGGCGGGGTGGAGCCCGTCGGCGTCCTTGGCCGGGTCGATGAGCTCCAGCACGGCGTGGGTGTCGATGTGGGCCGGCAGCGGCAGCTGGACGATGAAACCGGTGCAGGCCGGGTCGGCGTTGAGCTTGAGCACGGCGGCCTCGACGTCGGCCTGGGTGGCCGTGCCGGGCAGCTCCACCCGGATCGACGCGATGCCGACCTGGGCGCAGTCGCGGTGCTTGCCGCCGACGTAGGAGTGGCTGGCGGGGTCGTCGCCGACCAGGATGGTGCCCAGCCCCGGAGCGATGCCCCGGCTCTTCAGTATCTCCACCCGTTCGGCGAGTTCACGTTTGGTGTCGGCTGCCGCGGCCTTCCCGTCGAGCAGCGTTGCGGTGGTCATGTCGTACGGGCCTCTCGGTGCTGTCAGGAGAAGACGACGGTGCGGGAGCCGGTGAGGACGACGCGGTCCTCCGCGTGCAGCCGGACCGCCCGGGCCAGCACTATTCGCTCGACGTCCCGGCCGATCGCCACGAGTTCGGGCGCGGTGTGGCGGTGTCCGACGCGGACGACGTCCTGCTCGATGATCGGGCCCTCGTCCAGGTCGGCGGTGACGAAGTGGGCGGTGGCGCCGATGAGTTTGACGCCCCGGTCGTGGGCCTGGTGGTAGGGCTTGGCGCCCTTGAAGCCCGGCAGGAACGAGTGGTGGATGTTGATGACTCTCCCGGACAGCTTGCGGCACAGGTCGTCGGAGAGGACCTGCATGTAGCGGGCGAGCACCACGAAGTCGACCTGGTGCTCGGCCACCAGCCGCAGCAGCTCGGCCTCCGCCTCGGGCTTGGTGTCGCGGGTGACGGGGAGGTGGACGAAGGGGATGCCGTACCGCTTCGCGACCGGTTCCAGGTCCGGGTGGTTGGAGACGATCAACGGGATGTCGACGGGTAGTTCGCCCAGGTCCCAGCGGTAGAGCAGGTCGACCAGGCAGTGGTCGAACTTCGACACCATCAGCAGCACCCGGCGGCGCTGCTCCTCGGGTCGGACGGTCAGCACCGGGTCGAAGCGGGCCAGCCGCAGCGCAAGTTCGTCCCGCAGTTTCTCGGTGTCGGCCTCGGGGGTCTCCAGGCACATCCGGATGGTGAAGACACCGGTGCCGGGATCGGAGAACTGGGCGCTCTCCAGGATATTGCCCTCGGCCTCCGCGATGCCCGCGGCGAGTGCGTGGACGATGCCCGGCTGGTCGGGGCAGCGGAGCGTGAGAATGTAGCGTTGCACGTCAGGATCTCCGTCGGGTCAGGCCCGCACGCGGGCGCGCTCGGGGTCGTACACGGGGGTGGGCCGGACCGTGGCGTCGGCCTTGGAGCCGTCGGCGGCGACGGCGGTCAGCGCGGTGCCGGACTTCACTGCGTCGCGGTGCACTCGGGCCAGGCCGAGGGTGGCGCCGTCGAGGGCGGGTGAGGGCAGCGCCATCGTCACGTGGCCGATGTCCCGGCCGTCCAGCTCCAGCCGGGCGCCCTCGGCGGCCTCCGGCGCGGCGTCGACGACGACGCTGACGACGCGGCCGGTGACGCTGTCCTTCTTGGCCAGCAGCGCGTCCCGGCCCTGGAAGGGGCCTTTGTCGAAGTCGAGCGCCCAGCCCATCCGACACTCGAACGGGGTGACGGTGTGGTCGTACTCCAGCTCCCCCATGATCATTCCGGCCTCGGTGCGGCAGGTCAGCAGGGCGATCGCGCCGAAGGCCCTGATACCCAGGTCGGCGCCGGCCTCGAAGACCGCGTCCCATAGCTCGAGCGCGCGCTCCCGCGGGACCTGGATCTCGTAGCCGAGCTCGGCGGTGAACCCGAGCCGACTGACCTGTGCGGGAATGCCCGCGATGAGGGCGTCGTGCAGGAAGGTGTAGTAGGGGAACGCGGCGTTGGACACGTCGACGTGGGTGAGGCGCTGGAGGACATCGCGGCTGCGCGGGCCCTGCAAGGTCAGGACGGCGGACTCGTCGCGGCGCTCGGTGACCGTGGTCCCGGCGGGGGCGTGCGCGGCCAGCGACTGCTGGGTGGCCGGGTTGCCGCCGGTGACGACGACGTGGTCGGGCGCGAGGACGGCCACGGTCACGTCGTCCAGCATCATCCCGTCGTCGTCGACCACGACCCCGTAGGCGATGCGTCCGGCACCCAGCCCCTTGACGCTGCGCGAGAAGACGGCGTCCACGGTGGCGACCGCCTCCTCACCCTCGACGTGCCACTTGTAGAGCATCGAGTACTCCGAGGCCCCGACAGCGGTGCGGATGGCCTCGTACTCCTCGGCCGGATCACCAATGGCCAGCGGTACGGCGTTGCCATAGACGTCGATCCACTCCTCGACGTGGTCCGCGTAGCGGGGAGCGAACGGGGTGGTGCTCAGTCCTTCGGGGATGGCCATGGGAACTCCAGTGGAGAGGGGAGACGTGCGCTGCAGCGAGAATCTATCCATCTGGATAACTTGTCAATAGGATAGATTGCCTCGGGGGACGGTCAGACAGGGGGCGGGGAGGGCGAGTGACTGCCGAGGCGGAAACAGACGGAGAAATCGGCCAGGAGGCCCGGCCCGGTTACGGCGAAGGGCGGGGGGCCCTCCTGGAAGCGGCGGTCAGGGTGGTGGCCCGTGGCGGCCTGCGGAAACTGACCTACCGTGCCGTCGCAGCCGAGGCCGGTGTCACGCACGGACTGGTCGCCCACCACTTCGGTTCGCGCGACACGCTGCTCGAAGAGGCGCTGCGGTGGTGCGTCACCCGGAGCATCGAGACCTCCTCGCTGGTGCCCGCCAGCGGAAGGCTCGAGGACTTCGCCGCGACCCTCGCCGACTTCATCGCGGCCGACCCCGACGTCCAGGCCTTCCAGTACGAGCTGAAGCTCGAATCCAGCCGGCGGCCGGAGCTGCGCCACCACGTCGACCTGCTCTACGACGCCTACCGCGATGCCGTCCGCGAGGCACTGGCCTGCTTCGACGTGTCGCAGGAGATGACGGAGATCGTCTTCGCGGCCCTGGAAGGCATGGTCTTCCACCAGGTCACGTCCGGGGCCCGGGAGCGCACCGAGGAGAGCCTCGACGCCTTGCGCCGGCTCCTCGCTGCCCATCGCGCGCAGGCGTCATCGAGGGCGACCGGCGGTACATTGAATGAGCCGAAGCTCTCCTGCACCCACTTCAGGAGCGGCGATGACGAGCATTTTCAAAGGGCGTGACCAGCCAGTCCAGCCGCACGGCAGGTTTTCCTCGGCTGTCCCGACGCCCGTCGGCGCGACCGCGGTGCTGGACCAGCACCTGCGGTTCACCGGGTGGAGCCGGGAAGCCGAGGCACTGTTCGGCCTGGCGTCCGAAGAAGTCCTCGGCCGGTCCGCCGACGCCGTCCTGGCCGATACCGAGACGGGTGTCGGCGTCTCGGCCGCCGGTGGCGGTGGTGCGGCATGGTCGCTCGGCCCTCGGCGGGTCCGCCGCGGTGACGGCAGCCCGGTGTCCGTCTCCTTGTCTCTCACCCCGCTCGTCCTGGGGGCGGGCGCGACCGGGTGGCTGCTGACGGCCATGGACGCCGAGCTGGCGCATCGGGAGGCCGTCGGTCGAGCCATGCTCGAAGGACTCGACCGGGAAGCGCCCGTCCAGTTGGTGGTCTACGACACGGACGCCCGGGTGCGCTGGATCAACACCGCGATCGAAAGGCAGTTCGGAACCCCGCTGGAGGACGCTGCCGACAGGTTCCTGAAGGACATCCTGCCGCAGGGTGAGGTGTTGGAGGAGGGGGAGGGGACAGCCACGAGCGTCGAAGAGATCGTCCAGAGCGTAGCCCGCACCGGCGCACCCGTGATCGACGTCCGCTACCGCAGCACCACTCACCTGGACCCCCATCATGAACGCGTCTGGTCGTGTTCCTACTTCCGGCTTCAGGACGAGGACGGCCGGCCGCTCGGAGTCTGTGAGGCCAGCCTCGATATCACCGACCGCTATGTGGCGCGCCGGCGTCTCGCCTTGCTCAGCCGGGCGAGCGGCAGTATCGGAAGGACCCTGGACATCCGGCGCACGGCCGGCGATTTGGCGGAACTTGTGGTCCCTGAGTTCGCCGAGGCCGTCACCGTGGACGTCTTCGAACCGGTCCTGGACGGGCAGGAACCGCAGCGCGCCGGCACCCGCCCCGCTCTGTGCCGGGTGGCCCGCGCCGATCCCGCCGCAGCCGAGGACACCGCGTACGTTGCGCTGGATGCCGTCCGCCTGCGGTGCCTGGCCGAGAACGCGCCGGCCACCGACGCGGCCACCCATGCGCTCGCCCTTCCCCTCAAGGCCCGTGGCGCCACCCTGGGCGTCGTGGTCTTCGCACGCTCCCGACACGCCGACCCCTTCGAGCACGAGGAGATCCAGCTCGCCGAAGAGCTCGTCTCCCGCACCGCGGTCTGCCTGGACAACGCCCGCCGCTACACCCGAGAACATGCGACCGCGCTCACGCTCCAGCGTGATCTACTCCCGCGCGCCCTGCCCCAGCAGCCGGGTGTGGAGGTCGCTCACCGCTATCTGCCCGCGGCCGGGCCCGCCGGCGTCGGAGGGGACTGGTACGACGTCATCCCCCTCTCCGGGGCACGCGTCGGGCTGGTGGTGGGGGACGTCGCCGGACACGGCACGGGCGCGGCCGCCACCATGGGCCGGGTGCGCACCACCGTCGCGGCGCTCGCGGCGCTCGACCTCGCGCCGGACGAACTGCTCGCCCGTCTCGACGACCTCGTGGCACGGACCGGCGCCCCGCCTTCCGGGCCCGCCGAGGGCGAGGACCAGGCGCTGGGCGTCACCTGCCTGTACGCGATCTATGATCCGGTCTCCCGGCACTGCGTCATGGCGCGGGCGGGCCACCTGCCGCCCGTGCTCGTCACCCCCGACGGACACGCCGAGCTGGTGAACCTTCCCGCCGGACCGCCCCTCGGCCTTGGCGGCCTGCCGTTCGAATGCGCCGACATCGAGCTGCCGGAAGGCGCCACGCTCGCTCTCTACACCGACGGACTCGTCGAAAACCGTCAGACGGACATCGACGCGGGAGTTCGCGCTCTGTGCACCGCACTCGCCGGGCCCGCGGACGGCCAACTGGACAAGACATGCGACAGGGTCATGACCAGACTCCTGCCCCAGCCCCCCGAGGACGACGCCGCACTGCTGCTGCTCCGCGTCCACGCCCTGGCCGACAGTCTGGTGGCGATGTGGGATGTGGCCTCCGACCCAGGAGAAGTCGCACGAGCGCGGTCGCTGGCCTGCAACCAGCTGGCCGTGTGGGGAGTCGACGAAGCCGCGTCGTTCGTCGTCGAGCTCGTCGTCAGCGAACTGGTCACCAACGCCATCCGCTACGGCGGCGCTCCGGTGTGTCTCCGGCTCATTCGGGAACGTGGCCTCATCGTCGAGGTCTCCGACGGCGGCCACACCTCGCCCCACCTGCGGCGGGCCGCGATGGAGGACGAGGGCGGCCGAGGACTGTTCCTGGTCGCGCAACTCACGCAGCGGTGGGGAACCCGGTACACGCCAACGGGCAAGATCATCTGGACCGAGGTGTCGCCGGTGCCGCCCCAGCTGCCTGGTGCCTTCGCAGACGAGCAATTCGAGCTGTAGCGAGCCGGGCTCCCTCGTCCGGGCTGTCGCGGCTCAGGCCTTGCGGCGGCCGCTGCGGCGTGGCGCGGGGGCGGCACCGCCCAACAGATCCTGACGGCGCTTCTCGCCGTTCTCCTCCACCTGCAGCACCACCCGGCGCAGTCCGTCGGCGACGGTCTGGCAGTCCGCGTCGCTGAGCCGCCCGGTGACGAAGGATTCCTCCTCGTTGAACGCCGGAAAGAGGCGCTGCATCAGCTCCGCCCCTTCGGCGGTCAGACTCAGGAGCACCAGCCTCCCGTCGGTGGGATGGTCTGCTCGCTGCACAAGCCCTCGTCTTTCCAACGTCCGGGCAACCCCCGTGAGCGTGCCCTTGGAAATCCCGGCTTCTTCGGCCACGTGCCGCGTCTCCGGCTCGCCCCAGATCCAGACGACCCAGAGCACCACGAAGGCGGTCCAGGTCAGGTCGACTCCGCGCAGCACGGAGTTCTCCAGGTGCTGCCGCACCGCCGAGGCGGCGCGATAGATGTTGGCGACAACTGCCATCTGGTCATGCCGGACGGGGATACCGCCGAGCCTGGCCGCTGCCAGTTTCTCGACTTCGGCGATGGATCGATGGCCGGGCATGAGCACGCTCCTTCGGGCCGCCTGAGAAGCCATGAGACATCAGAATGGTTCGGGCCCAAAATATACGGTGCCTCGTTGCCCTCGACCTCATGAGGGTCAACCCCTCCGGGCCCAGGGCGCTGCATGCTCGCACCCCACGCGGACAGCTTCCTCTGGCCTCGGACCTCCTGCGGACCTACCGCAACCTGATCCCGTAGGCGCGCTCCACGATCCACCGTTTGGGGATCGGCACGAACCCGGTCCGGGCCGGGTTCCGCTCGACAATCTCCACCTCGATGCCCACCTTCTGCCCGTGCGCGACGACGGCGTTCTCGGAGCCTTGGTCGACCAGGGCCTTCTGCGTGGTGTCGGTGTCGGCGGGGACCTTGTCCAGCAGGGCGATGTCTGCGGAGTTGTCGTGCACGGACGCGGCGAGCACCACCACGGCGATCACCAGGCCCGTGTTTCTGGAGCGCCGAGGTCAGCGAGCGGCACGAGGATCTGATACGACGCTCGGTCGAGCGGGCGCGGACCTGCGGCGAGATCGGGGACGACTGCCCGTGACAGGGTGCTGCTGCTGTTCGGTGCGCAGCAGCGGATCGACATCGCCGCCCGGCTGCTCGCAGACCCGGTCCAGACGGGCCGGAGTGTCACGGACATCGTCTGCGCGGTCGGCTTCAAGGACGCCTCACACTTCGCCCGCGCCTTCAAGAGCCGCCACTGCGTCAGCCCGCGTGAGTATCACAGGGATCACTCGGCTGCTCCACAGGGGCCTGGCGCAGAGCCTTTCCGGTGGCTGGTGGAGACTGGAAGACGGCGTATGGTCTTTTTCCTTGTCTTCAGATCTCGTCGCCGCCGGGCCCGTGTCGTTGCGGGACGGCCGCCGAAGCCCGCTCTTCGATCCGGTGCACCGCGGCCCGCAGGTCGTCCAGGTGGCGCCGCGCCACTTCCTGCGCGGACATGACCGTCTTGCGCCAGGTCACGTTGACGCATCCCAGGACCTCCCCGTGCAGGCGGATGGGCACGGCGATCGAGTTGCGACCGTCGAAGTCGTACTCCGGTGCGCGCACGCTGTATCCACGGGACCGGGTGGTCGCCAGCAGACGCCGCAGCCAGCCCGGATCGTGGGCGTACGCGTTGCCCGGAGCGTCGTGCTCGCGCAGGCGGCGCAGGACCGCCTCCCGCTCCCGCTCGGCGCAGAAGGCGATGTAGGCCCGGCCCGAGGCGCCGAGCAGCATGTGCGAACGGAAACCGATGGGCGCCACGGGGACCACCTCGTCGAAATACGCCTTGGGGCTGTTCGTGTCGATCGTCTCCATGTAGTCCAACCGGGGCACGGTCAGCACCGACGGCCACATCACGCGCTCGCACAGCTCTTCCAGGACCGACGACGCCAGCTCGCCAAGCCACTCGGCGTCGTTGTAGGGGGCCCGCTGCGGTCTGAGGCTCGCGACGAACGCCCCGTCGGCGAGCCGCTGCCAGACCAGGCCCTCCTGGTTGCAGGTGTGGAGGATGCGGATCAGGGTGGCTTTGGGGATGCCGGTGACCTGGTGCAGGTCGTGCAGGCTGGCGGCACGCATCGCCTCCAGGGCCTTCAGCACCTGTAGGCCGCGCTCGAGAGAGCTGATCGTTTTCACCTGGTACTGCCGCATGAGACGACCCTCACCTGCGAAGATGGAGAGTGGATTTCACTAGGTGAAAAGCTAGCAGGGAACTGTTGCTTGCGTCCCGGCTCGTCGGAGACCGTTCCTCCGATGACGCGAGGAGGCGACATGACCGTCGAGACAGCAGGGGGCTTCCCTGCCACTGGTCGGGCACACGGCGCAGCCGGCAGGGCCGCCGTGGTGGCCGAAGGCGAGCTGCTGTGGACGCCCGGCCCGCGGCGGGTCGCGGAGGCCAATGTCACGCGGTTCGCGGACTGGCTGTCCCGGGAACGGGGGCTGCGGTTCGACGGCTACGACGAGCTGTGGAACTGGTCCGTCACCGACCTGGAGGGATTCTGGGGCGCCCTGTGGGACTACTTCGGCATCCGGTCGACGACCCCGTACTCCTCGGTGCTCGACGGCCGGGACATGCCGGGGGCGCGGTGGTTTCCCGGGGCGCGGCTGAACTACGCCGAGCACGTACTGCGAAACGAACGGTCGGGCACCGACGCCGTGGTGTTCGGCTCCGAGAGCGCCGCTCCCGTCGGCCTTCCGTGGGAGGACTTCGCGGGCCGGGTGCGCGTCCTGGCGACCCGGTTGCGGGCGCTCGGCGTACGCCCCGGCGACCGGGTCTGCGGATATCTGCCGAACGTGCCTCAGGCCGCGATCGCGATGCTCGCGACGACGGCCATCGGGGCCGTATGGGCGAGCGCTTCCCCCGACTTCGGGTCGCGAGGCGTCATCGACCGGTTCGGCCAGCTCAGGCCGAAGGTCCTCTTCTGCGTCGACGGCTACCGCTACGGCGGAAAGACCTTCGACCGCCGGGACGAGGTGCGCCGCATCGCCGACGCGCTTCCCGGCCTGGAGCACGTGATCCACCTCCCCGTCCTCGACGACGGGGACGAGCCGCCGGCCGTCGGCGGCCTGCGCTGGGACGAGGTCCTCGACCACCCGCCCGTTCCCGCCGAAGACTTCGAATTCGAGCACGTCCCCTTCGACCACCCGCTGTGGGTGCTCTTCTCCTCCGGTACGACCGGACTGCCCAAGGCGATCGTCCACGGGCACGGCGGCATCCTGCTGGAGCAGCTGAAGCTGCAGACCTTCCACATGGACCTGCGCGAGGGCGACCGGCCGCTCTTCTTCACCACCACCGGCTGGATGATGTGGAACTTCCTGATCAGCTCCCTGCTGGTCGGCGCCTGCCCGGTGCTCTACGACGGCAACCCCGCCCACCCGGAGCCGGACGTGCTGTGGCGGATCGCGCAGGACACCCGGACCACCTTCTTCGGCGCCAGCCCCGCCTACGTCGACCTCATGACCAAGGCCGGCATCGTCCCTGGCGAACGGTATGACCTGTCCGCCCTGCGCACGGTCATGCCCGCCGGCTCACCGGTGTCGCCCCAGTGCACCGCCTGGTTCTACGGCAACGTCAAGGCGGACCTGTGGATCGCCACCGGCAGCGGCGGCACCGACTGCTGCACCGGCTTCGTCGGCGGTGTGCCCACCCTGCCCGTTTACGCCGGCGAGATGCAGGCACGCTCGCTGGGGGTCGCCGCGTACGCCTACGACGAGCACGGCCGCCAGGTCGTGGACGAGGTCGGCGAGCTGGTGATCACGGAGCCGCTGCCGTCCATGCCGGTCACGTTCTGGGGCCCGGACGGCGACGAGCGGTACCGCCGTACGTACTTCGAGGACTTCCCGGGCGCCTGGCGACACGGCGACTTCTTCAAGGTCAACGCTCGCGGCGGCTGCTTCGTACTCGGCCGCGCCGACGCCACCCTCAACCGGCAGGGCGTGCGCATCGGCACCGCGGAGATCTACCGGGTCGTCGAAGCCCTCGAGCAGGTCACGGGAGCCCTGGTGGTCAGCCTCGACCTGCCGGACGAGAAGTTCTTCATGCCGCTGTTCGTCGCCCTGACCGACGGTGTCACCCTCGACGCCGGCCTCCGGCAGACGATCCGGGACCGACTCCGCCGCGAGTACAGCCCCCGCCACGTACCGGACCGCATCATCCAGGTCCCGGCCGTCCCGACCACCCTGACCGGCAAGAAGCTCGAGGTGCCGGCGCGCCGCATCCTGCTCGGCACCCCCGTCGAACAGGCGGCCGACCCGAGCGCGGTCGCCGACCCGCGCGCGCTCGACGCCCTCGCCCGCTACGCCCGTACCCAGCGCGACTACCCCTTGGCCACCGCCACCGTCTGAGCCGCACCACCCTCGGAACCCCGCTCCCTACCGCCTGAGCCGCACACCCTGGAGAGCCCCGTGAACGATGACAGAACCGCCCCCCGCTTCCCACTGCCCTCGGAACTGACCGATGTCGCGGGCGCCGAAGGCTGGGCGTCGATGTACCCGTACTACACCCGGTTCCAGCCCGGGGACGACCAGCGGTTCTGGTTCTACAACGCGATGCACTTCCCCGAGCCGATGCCCGCGTTCGACGCCATCACTGCCGAGGCGCCCTACACCGCTATCGGCGCGAACACCGCGCGCATGTTCGTCTTCCCCACCACGCTCGGCATCGAGCACCGCATCGTCAACGGCCGGGTCTACATCACCGCCAACCCGGTCACCGACCCCGAGGAGATCCAGCACAGGCTCGCGGAGTTCAGCGAGCGGGCTGGGTACTACTACGAGAACTGGGACGACCTCTACCAGGGCTGGGTCGCCCGCATCACCGCGCTGATCGACGAGGTGCAACGGATCGAGGTGCCCCGGCTGCCCGAGTTCGAGGACCCGGAGGTCGTGTTCCAGGCCAAGGGCGTGGCCCAGAACCACTACGTCCGGGAGAACTACCACCGGCTGATCGACCTGTACTCCAAGATGTGGCACCACCACTCCGAGTTTCTGATGCTCGGCTACGGCGCCTACGTCGTGTTCTTCGAGTTCTGCAAGACGTCGTTCCCGGAGATCCCCGACCAGGACGTGGCCCGCATGGTCGCGGGGATCGACGTCATCCTCTACCGCCCGGACGACGAGCTGAAGAAGCTGGCGAAGCTGGCGGTCGAGTACGGCGTCGACGATCTCTTCGTCGAGGGCTGCGAGCCCGACAAGGTGCTGGCCGCGCTCGCCGCCCGCGGGGACGGCGGCCGGAGCTGGCTGGAGGCGATGGACGCCGTGCGCGAGCCGTGGTTCAACATGTCGACCGGCGCCGGTTTCTACCATCACCACCGCAGCTGGAACGACGACCTCACGGTGCCGTTCGCGGCGCTGCCCGGCTATGTCGACCAGGCCAGGAGGGGCGAGCTGCTCGACCGCCCCACCGAACAGCTCACGGCCGAGCGCGAGCGCATCGCCCAGGAGTATCGCTCCCTGCTGGCCGGAGAGGAGGAGCAGGCCGCCTTCGACCAGATGCTGGGCCTGGCCCGGGTGGTCTTCCCCTTCGTCGAGGACCACAACTTCTACTGCGAGCACTACTTCACCACCAAGTTCTTCGCCAAGGTCCGCGAGTTCGGTGAGCTGCTCCATGACCACGGGGTCCTGGCCGACGCCGAGGACGTCTTCCAGCTGAACCACACCGAGGTCGGCCAGGCCCTGACCGACGTGATGCTCGCCTGGGCGGCCGGGAGCAAGCCGGTGGGCTCGGCACACGTGCGCGAGACGGTCGCTGAGCGCAAGCGGATGCTGGAAGCCCTCGCGGGCTGGTCCCCGCCGCCCGCGCTGGGACCGGTCCCCGAGGTACTCAACGACCCGGCGGTCCGCATGCTGTGGGGCATCACCGCCGAGACCATCCAGGCCTGGTCCACACCGACCGCGGACGGCGATCACGAGGTGCGCGGCTTCGCCGCCTCGCCGGGCGTCGTCGAGGGCACCGCCCGGGTGCTGCTCAGCGCCAACGACATCGGCCAGGTACGGGAGGGCGAGGTGCTGGTTTGTCCGGTGACCGCGCCCAGCTGGGGCCCGGTCTTCGGCAAGATCGCGGCCGCCGTCTCGGACATCGGCGGCACCATGTCGCACGCGGCGATCGTGGCCCGTGAGTACGGGCTGCCCGCCGTCGTCGGCACAGGCCACGCCACCAAGCGGATCACCACCGGCCAGCGGCTGCGCGTGGACGGCGACCGCGGCATCGTCACCATCCTCGACTGAGCGTGGGGAGCACGACAATGAACACCTCACCTCATGTCCGCCGGTTCGCGGAACTGCGGCTGACGGACCGGCCCACGGTCGGCGGCAAGGGCGCGAGCCTCGGCGAACTCACCTTCGCCGGCGCCCCCGTACCGCCCGGCTACGTCGTCACCACCACGGCCTTCGATGCCTTCCTCGGCGCCCTCGACCCGGACGGCGAGATCCGCACCGCCATCGAGGCGCTGGACTCCGAGGACACCGAGGCGATCACCCGCGTGGTCACACCCGTCAGGGAGCGCATCGAGGCGGCCGAACTGCCCGAAGAGGTGGCGGCGGCGATCCGCGGCCACTACCGCGACCTGGACAGCGAGTCCGACACCCCGGGTGAGCCCGCCCCCGTCGCCGTACGCTCCAGCGCCACCAGCGAAGACGCGGAGGACGCCAGCTTCGCCGGCCTCCAGGACACCTACCTGTGGGTGCGCGGCGAGGACGCCCTTGTCGAGAACGTCCGCCGCTGCTGGGCCAGCCTCTACAGCGTCGAGTCGGTCAGCTACCGGCGTCGCCTCGGCCTGCCGGAACACGACCTCGCCATGGCCGTCGTCGTCCAGCGCATGATCGACCCGCGCTGCGCCGGCGTCATGTTCACCCGCAGCCCGCTCACCGGCGACCGCTCGGTCGTCGCCCTGGAAGCGTCCTGGGGCCTGGGGTCCGCTCTCGTCAGCGGTGACGTGACACCCGACAAGTACGTGGTCGGCAAGGTCACCGGAGACATCTGCTCCCGCACCGTCTCGGCCAAGCTGCGACAGCACCGGATGGACCCGAGCGGCTCCGGGGTGCTGGAGGAGGACGTACCGGAATACCTCCGGGACGAACCCTGTCTGTCCGACGAGGAGATCCACGAACTCGTGACGCTCGGCCGGCAGGTCGAGTCCCACTACGGGGCACCACAGGACATCGAGTGGGCGATCTCCCGCAACCTCGCCCCCGGCCACAACATCTACCTGCTCCAAAGCCGCCCCGAAACCGTCTGGGCGAGCCGGGAGAAGGCCCCGACGGCCTCGCCGAAGGCCAGGGCGTTCGACCACGTGCTGTCGCTGCTCGGCGGCGCGGGCTCCGGCCCCGGTGGGAGTACGAAGTGAACCTGACCGGCGAGGACGTCCAGGACATCCTGCGGATCATCGACGGCATGGAGGTCGACCGCCTCCATCTGCGTACGGGTCGGTTCGAACTGTCGCTTTGCCGTGGCGACGACGGCGCGTGGACACAGTCCGCACGCACGACAGCCGAACCGGTGCTGGTCGATGACCGACAAGTACCCGCGGTCCAGGGCGTGGCAGCTGCGGACAGGCAGACTGAGCCCGCCCGCGAGGGCCTGACCGGGGTCCGTACACCTCTGCCCGGTGCTTTCTACCGGGCGCCGAAACCCGGCGCGGCACCCTTCGTCGAGATCGGGGACGAGGTCACCGAGACCACGGTCGTCGGGATCGTCGAGACGATGAAACTGATGAACTCCGTGTACGCGGAGGCCTCCGGCACAGTGGCCGAAATCGTCTTGGGGGACGGCGAGTTCGCCGAGCAGGGTGCCGTGCTCATGTTCATCGACCCACTGGCGACAGGGGTGGCGCCGTGATCCTGCGACGCGTTCTGATCGCCAACCGGGGTGAGATCGCCCTGCGCATCATCCGTACGTGCAGACGGCTCGGCATCGAGGCGGTGCTCGCCGCCTCCGACGCCGACCTCGACTCCATACCGGCCCGGCTGGCCGACCGGGTGGTGCGCCTCGGCCCCGCCCCACCCTCGGCCAGCTACCTGGACGTGGACGCCGTCCTCACGGCGGCGAAAACCGCCGGCGCCGACGCCATCCATCCCGGGTACGGCTTCCTCTCCGAGAACCAGCGGCTGGCCCGGGCCTGCACTGAGGCCGGGATCGTCTTCATCGGCCCCACGGTGGAACAACTCGCCTCAGTGGGCGACAAGTTGGAGGCCCGTCGGCATGCCGTGGCGGCCGGTCTGCCAGTGGTACCCGGCGGGGCGCTGGAGGACACAGCCGACGCGGCCCGGCTTGCCGCGGAGATCGGCTTCCCCCTGCTGATCAAGGCGGTCGGCGGTGGCGGCGGCCGGGGCATGAAGCAGGTGCATGATCCGGCGGATCTGTCCGCCACCGTCGATCTGGCCGTCGCCGAGGCGGGCGCCGCCTTCGGTGACCCCCGCGTCTACCTCGAACGCTTCGTCGCCACCGGGCGGCATGTGGAGGTCCAGCTCATCGCGGACGGCGAGAACGTCGTCCACCTCGGCACCCGCGACTGCTCCGTGCAGCGCCGCTACCAGAAGTTGATCGAAGAGGCGCCCGCGCCCGCTCTCGACCCGGCCCTGCGCGAGGAGATGCACCGTGCCGCGGTGGCCCTCGGCAAGCATCTGGAGTACCGGGGCCTGGGCACGGTCGAGTTCCTGGTCGACGTCGACCGGGGCACCTTCTACTTCCTGGAGATGAACGCCCGCATCCAGGTCGAGCACCCGGTCACCGAGGCCATCACCGGACTCGATCTCGTCGCGGAGCAACTCGCCGTCGCCGAGGGGCGATCGCTCTCCTTCGGGCAAGCGGACGTGTCCTTCACGGGACACGCCATCGAGTGCCGGATCAACGCCGAGGACTGGGCCCGCGACTTCCAGCCAAGCCCCGGCACGGTGACCGAGGCGGTCTGGCCGCTCGGTGACGGCATCCGGATCGACACACATCTCCAGGCGGGTGCGAGCGTACCGCCGTACTACGACTCGCTGCTCGCGAAGCTGATCGTCCACGGCCGGGACCGCGCCGACGCGCTGGCACGGCTGCGCGCCGCCCTCGCCCGGTGTGCCGTCGACGGGGTCAGCACCAACATCCCGCTGCACCAAGAGGTGCTGGCGGAGGCCGAGTTCGCCGAGGGCGGCGTGGACACCGCATGGTTCACCCGCTTCCTGCGCGACCACCCGGCAGGAGGCAGCCGTGGCTGACATCCAGCTCGTCGACGTGTCGCTGCGCGACGGCAACCAGAGCCTGTGGAGCGCCACCGGACTCGACACCGGCAAGATCCTCCAGATCGCGCCGGTCCTGGACCGGGTCGGCTTCCGCGCCCTCGACTACACCTCCAGCACCCACATGGGCATGGCGGTGCGCACCCACCGCGAGGACCCGTGGGAGCGGATACGGCTGACGCACCGCGCCATGCCGAACACCCCTCTGCAGTTCATCGGCACCGGGCTGCGCTTCATCTCCTGGGAAGTCGCCCACCCCGAGTTCATGCAACTGGTCTACGACCGGCTGGTGGCCAACGGGGTCACCCGGTACGTCGTCCTGGACCCCATGCACGACATGGACGCCGTACGCGAGTCCGCGCGCATGATCCGAGCAGCTGGGGCCACCGAGATCGTCGGAGCACTGACCTTCACTGTCAGCGACGTCCACGACGACGCCCACTACGCCTCGCTCGCGGCGCAGATGGCCGCCTGCCCGGACATCGACCGGGTCTACATCAAGGATCCTGGCGGGCTGCTGACGTCGGAACGCGCCGCCACACTGATCCCGGCCGTCCTGGGCAAGCTCGTCGGCACACCGCTGGAGCTGCACTCCCACTGCACGATCGGTCTGCCGGGCCTGACCTACCTCAAGGCTGCCGACCTGGGCGTACAGGCCCTGCAGGTAGCCTGCGGGGCTCTTGCTGGCGGCACGTCCCTGCCCAACGCCCAGCAGGTCGTGGCCAATCTGCGCGAAATCGGCCACACCGTGGACGTCGACGACCGGCTGCTGGGCGTGGTCGCCGACTACTTCGACGGCATGGCGGCGGCCGAGGGGCTGCCCGTCGGCGGTCCCCGGGACTACGACGCCGCGTTCATGCGCCACCAGGTCGCAGGCGGGGTCATGACCACCCTGCACCGGCAGCTCGACGAACTCGGTTTCAGCGACCGCTTCGACGCGGTCATCGAGGAGGTGACCCGCGTCCGCGCCGAACTCGGCCACCCCATCATGGTCACCCCCTTCCCGCAGATGGTGTGCACCCAGGCCCTCTACAACGTGATCGGCACCGAACGCTACGAGAACGTCTCCGACCCGGTGATCCGGTACGTGCTGGGCAGCTTCGGCCGCCCCACCGCCCCCGTGGACCCGCAGGTCGCCGACCGCATCCTGGGACGGCCCCGGGCGAAGGAACTCGCCGCCGAACCGCCCCCGCCCACCGTCGCCGAACTGCGTCGGCGCCTCCCGCGCGGCATCAGCGACGAAGAACTGCTGCTGCGGGCCACCATGCCCGCCGAGCAGGTGGACGCCATGGTGGCCGCCGGTCCGGCCCGACGGCACTACAACCCCGACGTCAAACCGGTGCTCGACCTGCTCCAAGGCCTACGGACACGCCCGGCGACACCCGAACTGATCCTCGACCGGCCCGACTTCCGACTGGAGCTGCACCGTGACCGCCGACCCGTCTGACGAGGCTGCCGCCCGCGTGACCGCCGAAACGGCTGATGAGACCGACGACCTGACTGGCCGTCTGCGGGCCGTCCGGGGCGTCGTCTTCGACATGGACGGCACGCTCGTCCTGGGCGACCGACGCAACCACGGGCTCACCCCCCTCCCTGGAGCCCTGGAACTCACGGCCGACCTCACCGCCCGCGGCCTGCCCTGGGTCACCTTCACCAACGGCACCGCCCGCACCCCGGAGGCCTACGCCGAGACGCTGCGCCGCATCGGTTTCGACCTGCCGGACGACGCCATGCTCACTCCGGCGACCAGCGCCGTCGACCACTTCCTGGCCATGGGACACCGCAGCGCGCTGGTGCTCGGCGGCGACGGCCTGAAGGAGCCGCTTCGCCAAGCCGGCATCGAGATCGTCGAGCCCAAGGGCAAGCCGGAAGCCGACGCCGTGCTCGTCGGCTGGTACCGCGAGTTCACGATGGACGACCTGGAAGCCGCCTGCCACGCCGTCTTCGGAGGCGCCACCCTGTACAGCAGCTCACAGTCGGTGTTCTTCGCCAGCGCCGACGGTCGAGCACTGGGCACATCCCGGGCCATCTGCGCCATGGTCAGCAGTGTCACGGGCGTCACCGAACAGGTCGTGGGCAAGCCCTCACTCACCGGCCTGCGCTGCGCCGCGCGCCGACTGGGCGTCGCCCCGCAACACCTCGCCGTCGTTGGAGACGACCCGGAACTGGAGATGGCGATGGCCCGGCGTGCCGGGGCTATCGGCATCGCGGTGACCACCGGCATCCACGCGGCGAACCACTTCACCACACTGTCCTCGGAGCAGCGCCCGCATCTCACCGTCGAGGGCGTGGGCGGGCTGATCACCCTGTTGCCCGCCCCGCGCTCCCACCCCACCGAGAACGGATCCGTACCGACATGACCACCACGACCGCCTCCCTGCGACCGAGCGCCCATCCCGGAGTCCTTGCCGACCTAGTCCCCGGATCCGCCCTCCTGCGGGACGCTCTTCTCGTCGTCGGCGGCGCGGGCCTCACCGGCCTCTGCGCCCAGGTCTCCCTGCACACACCGCTCAGCCCCGTGCCCTTCACCCTCCAGACCCTCGCGGTCCTGCTGGTCGGCACCGCGCTCGGTGCCGTTCGCGGGGCGTCGGCCATGCTGCTCTATCTCGCCGCTGGCGCCGCCGGAGTGCCCTGGTTCGCCAACCACACCCATGGTCTGGGCGGCCCCAGCTTCGGCTATGTCGTCGGTTTCGTCCTCGCCGCCGCCCTCGTCGGCGAACTCGCCCGCCGCGGCATCGACCGCGGCGTCCTGGGAACCGCCGGGCTGATGACGTTGGGCAATGCAGTCATCTACCTGGCGGGAATCGTGGGGCTGGCCATGGACCTGAACCTCGGCGCCCAACAGGCCATCGCTTTGGGAGTCACCCCGTTCCTCATCACCGACGCGCTCAAGACCGCCCTGGCGGCAGGACTGCTGCCACTCGTCTGGCGAGGCGTGGCGTCGACAGCGGCCCCTGAAGAGTGAAAACGCCGGTGCTCTTGCGAGGTTCCTGGCGCGGCCGGAGCCGCGGCCGCCGCGCGCTGCGCAAGACGCCTGGCCGGTTCCGGCCGGTGGTCAGCGGGTGTGGCGGCGGACCGCGTCCAGGAGTTGGGGCATCCAGCAGGCTGAAGCTTCCCCTTGATCGTGGACACCTGGAGACTGGGATCTAGAGGTTCCAGAGGAAGTAGCACCAGGTGGGAAGCAAGTATCGCCGATCGCGGTGCTGATCCTGATCGCGACCCTGCGCGGCATCGACGAACGCCTGGAGGACGCCGCGGCCAGCATGGGCGCGGGCCGGCTCACGATCGCCCGGCGCATCACCTTCCCCCTGGCCGCACCCGGCATGATCGCAGCGGCGATCTTCTCCTTCATCACCAGCTTCGACGAGTTCTACATCTCCCAGTTCCTCTCCTCCGTCGACACGGTCACCCTGCCGGTGCGGGTCTACAACTCCCTCACCTTCGAGATCGACCCCAGCGTCACCGCGGTCAGCGCGCTCCTCACCGCCTTCGCCATCCTCGCCCTCGGCCTGGTGGCCCTGGTCCGCTGGATCGGCTCCGGACGACAGGGCTCCCTGCTCTCGGTCGAGAACACGGCAGGGGTCGCCAACCCTGGAGGCGAGACGGTATGACCACCGCCGCCACCGCTCAGCGGCACCTGCTGCACATGACCGCCAACGGCTCGCTCGGCCCGGAAGGCGAGGACCTCCTCGTCGTCCGGCGGGGGAGGGTCCCCGCGCCGATGACGCCGACGGCAGGCGCACGACGGCCTGCGGGGGCCGGCCCGCGTCGGCCTGGTCGTCGACCTGATCCCGCGCCCACTGCGCGAGGCCGGCCCTCCTGGCCCGCGTCCCGCAACCGCTTTGTGCCGCTGATCGGATCGAGCCCCCGCTGATCAGCGACCGCGGCCCCGTCGCCGGGCTTCTGGTGGTGCCCGGCCGCGCCCCGCCCCCTCTTCGAAACTCCCCGCTAAGGACCCGACATGAAAACGATTCCCTACTGGATAGAAACCGCTGGGGCGTTTCCCGACCGGTCCGGCAAGCCGCTGACCGAGGACACCGACCTGGTGGTCGTCGGCGCCGGCCTGACGGGTCTGTCCACCGCTCTGCACTCCGCCCGCAAGGGCGCCCGTGTCACCCTCGTCGAGAAGGGACAGATCGGCTCCGGTGCCTCCGCCCGCAACGGCGGCATGGCCAACCTGGGCTTCACCATCGGCGTGGGCCAGGCCATCCGCCGGTACGGCCCCGAGCGGGCCCGCGAGATCTACAACTCCTACGGCGAGGCCGTGGACACCGTCGAGCGGCTCGTGAACGAGGAGTCCATCGACTGCCAGTTCCGTCGCGTCGGACGCCTGGGCGTGGCCTCCCGCCCCGCGCACTTCGAGAGCAAGAAGGCCCAGCAGCGCGACCTGGCGAAGTACTTCGGACACGAGACGACGCTGATCGGCAAGTCCGAGCTGCGTTCCGAGATCGGCTCCGACGCCTACCACGGCGGCCTGCTCGACCCGTTCAGCGCCGCACTGCACGTGGGCCGCTTCGTGCGCGGTATGGCCGAGGCGTGCGAGCGCACCGGTGTCGAGATCCACGAGCGCAACGCGGCCATCGGCGTGCGGCGTACCGCCGCCGGCCGGTTCGAGGTCAGCACCGAGCGCGGTGTGATCCGTGCCGGGCAGGTCATGATGGCCACCGACGCCTACACCGACAAGAACTTCCCCCGGCTGCGCCGCCAGCAGGTCTGCGTGGGCAGCTTCATCATCGTCACCGAGCCGCTGGGCGAGGAGCTCGCCCGGGACATCATCCCCAAGGCCCGCCTCATCGTCGACTCCAACAAGGTCTGCCACTACTTCCGGCTCACCCCGGACAACCGGCTGCTGTTCGGCGGCCGCGCACGCTTCGCACCCTCCGACCCCACCTCGGACAAAAAGAGCGGACAGGTTCTGTTCCGTGAGATGTGCGAGATCTTCCCCCAGCTCTCCCGCACGAAGATCGAGTACGTGTGGGGCGGCTCCGTCGGCTTCGCCATGGACCGCATCGTGCACGCCGGGCAGAGCGAGGACGGCGTCTACTACTCCATGGGATACGCCGGCCACGGCGTGCAGATGGCCACCCACATGGGCCACGTCATGGCCGAGGTGATGGACGGCCACCCCGAGGCCAGCCCCGTCCGCGACATCGCCCCGCCCCGCATCCCCCTCTACAACGGCACCGCCTGGTTCCTGCCCTTCGCCGGCGCCTACTACAAGACGCTGGACCGCATCCGCTGACCCGACAGCCGGCCTGGGCAGCACCGGAAGCCAAGGAGGTCCCCGCCGCCGACCGCGCGTGGCCCAACTGCTCAGCACACAGGCCTGCTGCGTGCCGGGAGGCTCGCCGACCTGCTGCGCGCCGTGACCGTGGAGCGCAGCCGTCAGGCCCTGCTCCCAGATGCACGTTCAGCCGGGTCGAACTCGACCCGGTGACGCCTGGTATGCCCGTTCTCGATTCGCATAGCTCCCGACACCAACAGAGGAAAAAGCATGTCGCTCCTGAAGACCATCGACACCGATCCCTCCTTCGCACCCAGCGAGTCCGGCCCGCTGCCGGAACGCCTGATCTCCGGCGACCCGACGTACAAGACCTGGGCCCAGGACACCGCCCGTGAGGGAACGATCAACACGGGTGTCTGGGAAGCCACACCCGGCGAGACGCGCTCGGTCAAGGGCGAGACCTTCGAGTTCTGCCACATCCTTTCCGGCGTCGCCGAACTCACGCCGGAAGGCGGCGAGCCGGTGATCTACAAGGCAGGCGACAGCTTTGTCATGAAGCCGGGCTACGTCGGTGTCTGGAAGACCATCGAAACCGTGCGCAAGATCTACCTGACCGTGTCGTAACGCCCACGCCGCAGGGCACGATCGGCGTCGGGACCTCTCGCGAGGGCAACCTGCCCAGCAGACACATGTCCTCGATGCCCTGAGGACCACGCTGTGGCAGAAATGCGGCTCAGCGACGGGGTATGTGGCGATGGGACCGGCGGCTGCCGCCGGTCCCATCCGTACTGCTCGGCGTCGCCGCGTGGAAGGCAGGCGGGCGCACCAAGAGCCCCAGATCGAAGAGGGGCCCTCCGCGCGCCCGCGGCCCGCAGGCGGTGGGTGGCGAAGCGCACCGCCAGTTCTCCAGCGCCTCGCGCAGGCGGCAGCGGAACGTGGCGGCCGGCCCGACGGCATGGTCCGGCCGAGCGTGCGAAGCACCGTAAGGGCAACGGTGCGCACCACAAGCAGAAAGCCACCGGCAGCTTCGACCCTGGTGATCTCACTGCACGGGATCCATCCGCGACTGACAAGCCTGGAGAACCGCATCCGACTAGGCGCAAGAAGCCTTCGGCCATATCCGCGGTTGACCACAGAGAAGAGCGAAGCCAGCCGAATCCCGGTCGACCAGCCGCTCAGGTCGCGCAGGCCGGTCAACTCGGCGACCGGGTAAGAAACCATGTCGCCGCGGGTCCCTTGGTCGCGTGGACCTTGCCGTCCTGCCGCAGCGCGGCCGTCCACACCTTCGCCGGCAGCAGCGCGATGGCCTGCTCGACCGTGGCGTTGACGGCCCAGCCGGTCACCCAGCGCACCCGGCGCACCCGGCGCCGGCTCGGGGACAGCTGTTGGAGATGAGGCCAACCGACGTGCGCTGACCTGGTGAAACGCAGCCACTGCGAGGTGACGATCCCGCGCAGAGGTGTGGAGATTCCCGCTGAACCGCCGTACGCCGACGTCGTCGGTACGGGTGGTCGCGGCCGGTTCCCGGAGTGGGAACCGGCTGGTGGCGAAGACTTCGAGTGTGATGGGGAAGACCGTGAAGGTCGCGGGGATGTGACTGAGCGGAATGGTTGTCGCCTGGGCGCGGTGTCCGTCATCTGTGGCTGGCAGCCAGGTCTCGCGCGGGGTACTTCATCATGCCGCGGTGGGTTCTGGTGGGCAGCAGCGCCTGTGCGCCGCCTTCCGTGGGGCAGCCAGGCTCGTCCACGAGGCGGAGAGCGGGCTACCGCACAGGTGAGGCGTCGAGCAGCGCGAGGGCGTTGTGGACGCCCTGGTCGAGGACGTCGTCGGCGAGCTTGGGGTCGGCCAGGGCGCGGGAGAGTTGCAGCGTCCCGACCATCATGGCGAAGACGCTGAGCGCCTGCGCGCGTGCCGAGGGAGGGTTGTCGGGTGCCAGCCGGGCTGCGATGTCGTCGATAACGGCCAGCATGCCCCCGGTGAACGCCTGCTTGGTCGCGTCCGTGCAGCGTCCGATCTCGTCGAGCAGGGCGGCGGTGGGGCAGCCGTTCTCGGGGTCGTCGCGGTGTCCGGGGGACAGGTACGCGCGGACGAACTGTTCGAGCCCGGCGCGGCCATGCGCCAGCGTTTCAAGGCTGGCGTTCTGCATGCCCAACTGGTCGGCGACGGCGTTCGCGACGAGGTCCTCCTTGGAGGCGAAGTGGGCGTAGAAGGCGCCGTTGGTCAGCCCCGCGTCCGACATCAGCGTTGAGATCCCGGAACCGTCGATGCCGTCCTTCTTGAACCGGCGGCCGGCCGCGTCGATGATCCGCTGCCGCGTCGCCTGCTTGTGATCTTTCGTGTAGCGCGCCACGCACTCCTCCTCGTCGCTCCGCCCAGGGGGCCGCTTGCCGCTTGCAGACTCCCATCCTAGAGTAATTGCATTACGGTCGTAATCCAATCGCTGAGGAGACCCCAACATGACCACAAACCGGCCGGTAGCACTCGTGACCGGAGCATCGTCAGGCATCGGCAAGGCGGCCGCGCTCGCGCTCGTCGACGCAGGATTTGAGGTCGTCGGAACGAGCCGCCGAACCTCCGGGGAAGCCCACCGCGACGGCGTGACGTTCCTCGACCTCGACGTGGCCAGCGACACCTCGGTCGCCCGCGCGGTCGACCGCGTGATCGAGAAGTTCGGGCGGATCGACGTCCTGGTCAACAACGCCGGCATCGGCTCCGCCGGCGCCGGCGAGGAACGCTCCCTTACCCAGGACCAGCAGCTGTTCGACATCAACGTCTTCGGCCTGATCCGCATGACCAAGGCGGTCCTGCCGCACATGCGCGCCCAGGGCCGCGGCCGGATCATCAACATCTCGTCCGTCCTCGGGTTCGTCCCCGCGCCGTACATGGCCGCCTACGCCGCGTCCAAGCACGCCGTCGAGGGCTACTCCGAGTCCATGGATCACGAGGTCCGCCAGCACGGCGTCCGCGTACTGCTCGTCGAACCCGCCGTGACCAGGACCGCGTTCGAGGCCAACTCCCCACAACCCGCCACGCCTCTGCCGGTCTACGAGCAGCAGCGGCAGGTCTTCGAGGGCGTGATGGCCGCGGCGATGAAGGACGGCGACGATCCCGCTACCGTCGCCAAGGCGATCGTCGCCGCGGCGACCGACCCGAAGCCGAAGCTCCGCTACCCCGCCGGACCGACCGCCGGACGCGTCAGTGCCCTCCGCCGCCTTGTCCCCTCCCGGGCCTTCGACCGGCAGATCCGCAAGCTGAACCAGCTGCCGGCCTGACCGGCACCCCCATCCCCCGCCACCTCAACCTGCACCAGGAGCCTTCCGTGGACCTGCGCGCCAGCACCGCCCTCGTCACCGGAGCCAACCACATGGCCGCGCCCTCGCCGCCGAACTGCTCAGCCGCGGCGCTGCCGTCTACGCCGCAGCACGCAACCCCGACCAGGTCGAACTGCCTGGTGCCAAGCCGATCGCGCTCCACATCACCGACCCAGCCTCCGTCGCCGCCGCTGTCCCGGCCACCGGCGACGTCGCTGTCCTGATCAACAACGCCGGCGTCTCTACCGGCGCCAACCTGCCCGCCAGCGACCAGGACGCCACCCGCCTGGGGATGGACACCCACTAGGCAGCACTCAACACGTTGCTACGGGTCAAAGACTCTGCCGCACGGGAGCGAGCCCGGGTCGCGGGGAAGCGAACGGCGAGCCCTTCGTGCCGGAGGCGATTCCCCTCGACTATTTCAGGCGGGCCGCTCCGGCATCCGAACCCCTACGGTGGCCGGCATCGCCATCTGCGCTTGCGCCGTCTGGCGTGAGCGCGGATGGCGACCCTGACCTTAGAAGGTGAAAAACTTCAGCGCCCAGATGGTGACAACCACCGCGCTCAACGGAGCGCTGAAGTGCAAGCCACTGGAAGCGCTTGATGACAACTGTCTCGCCCAGCCACACCCGACCCGTGCATTCCGTCGCCCCCCGGCGTGCCGCATTTCGTCGGCTCCCCGATGAGCGAGCAGGGCGTGGCTTGGAGGCCGCGCCGTCCCGATCCGTACCAGCAGCTTCGACCACAGCGGCGGCCGGAGCCGCCGAAACGCCGAGGCCGGGACCGCCTTGTGGTCGGTAACGTCGTTGGCCGGGGCGGTGCCCGGCCGCAGCGGCATGGCGACGCGCTCACGGGTGTCGGCCACCACGCACTCAGCGGCATGTGACCGAAGCTGCCCTTGAAGGTGCCCGCCGCGTCTTCCCTGCGGCTGGTGCAGGTGACGACGGTCGCGTCCAGGTCCAGGACGTACCAGTTGGCCAACTCGCGGCCGCACACCGAGATCCAGGAGGAGCCGCCGAGTCGCAGGGTGAGCAGCGTCCACACCACGCGGCGTATCGCGGCGCGGGCGCGCTCGATCCGGGCCCGCGACGGGGGGCGTCGATCGCCGCCGGAGCACGGCGCGAAGTGCTCTTTGAGACCGGCTGGCTGAACACTGCCCGCCAGTGGTACTGGAGTGCTCGGCCTCCGAGATGTTCGTCGCACCGAGCATGATTGCGCGGGCCGGCTGAACCAGCGCCGTGCCCCGGTCCCGCCGGCCCGGACCGGTGCCCTCGGCAACGCCGCATTCAAGGCAGTGGCCAAGGCCGACGCGGTCGGCGACCTTCCGCAGCAGCACCACGCCCGCACGGCCGATCTGGTTCTTGGCGCCGGCCCGCACGGCAAGCCGATGATCCCAGCCGGCATTCTTCGCCCGTCGGGTGCCTCTCCCTCGCGGTCTTCTT
The DNA here is from genome assembly GCF_002214185.1 of Streptomyces capitiformicae. Classification (NCBI taxonomy): domain Bacteria; kingdom Bacillati; phylum Actinomycetota; class Actinomycetes; order Kitasatosporales; family Streptomycetaceae; genus Streptomyces; species Streptomyces capitiformicae. The sequence goes on from NZ_CP022161.1 coordinate 9,372,566, forward strand.
GATCTAGACAGTCCAGATCACCCCAGGTGGGAGGCACCCTTCTGCTGTCAGGGCGTCAGGCGATCGTTCCAACTGAATCCATGAGGCTGCTACTTACAGACAGTCAGCTGCGCACCATCCACAGATCTGACGATTCCTCCGGCCTCGCCGCTGCCCAGTAAGTAGCGGTCGGTGCGGAAGGCGGTCATCGCACCCCTTCGGTGATGTGGTTGATGCAGACGACCTTGGGCTGGGTCATCTCCTCGAAGGCGAAGCGCACGCCTTCGCGGCCCATGCTGCCGTACTTGAACCCGCCGAACGGCATGGCGTCGAAGCGGTAGTCGGAGGAGTCGTTGATCATCACTCCGCCTGCTTCCAGCAGCCGGGCCGCGGTCAGGGCGCGGTCCAGGCGCGCGGTGAAGATGCCGGCGTGGAGGCTGTAGTCGATGGCGTTGGCCTGCTCGATGGCGTCCTCGAAGGACGTGAACGGCTGGAGTACGACGACCGGGGCGAACACCTCCTCCTGCCAGATCGAGCAGGCCGGCGGGACGTCTTCCAGGACTGCCGGCGCGTACAGCGAACCGGTGACGGTGTTGCCGCACAGCAGTACCGCGCCCTGGGCCACCGCCGTGTCGACCTTGGCCCGGGTGGCGGCCGCCGCCTGCGGGGTGATCATGGGGCCGACGTCGGTGCGCTCGTCGAGTGGATCGCCGACGCGCAGCAGCCTGGTGCGGGCGACGAAGGCGTCGCGGAAGCGCTCGTAGACCTCGCCGGCGATGAGGATGCGCTGGGTGCCGATGCAGTTCTGGCCGGCGGCCCAGAAAGCGCCCGAGACACAGGAGGCGACGGCTTCGTCGAGGTCGGCGTCGTCCATGACGATGACCGGGGCGTTGCCGCCCAGGTCCATGGCGAGCTTCTTGAGGCCGGCGGTGCGGGCGATGGCCTCGCCGGTGGCGAATCCGCCGGTGAAGGACACCATGCGCACGTCGGGGGCGGCCACGATCGCGGCGGCGATGTCGGCGTCGCCGTTGACGACGGTGACGATCTCCTCGGGCAGGCCGGCCTCGATGAGGGTGTCGACCAGCCGCAGGGCGGACAGCGGTGTGAGCGCGGAGGGTTTGAGGATGACGGCGTTGCCGCCAGCGATGGCCGGGCCGAGTTTGTGGGCGACGAGGTTGAGGGGGTCGTTGAAGGGGGTGATGGCGGCGATGACGCCCAGCGGTTCGCGGGTGAACCAGCCCTGCCGTTTCTCGGAGCCCTCGTGGGAGTCGAAGGGGATGACCTCGCCGGCGTTGCGCCGTGCCTCGGCTCCGGACAGCGAGAGGGTGTTGACGGCGCGGGAGACTTCCTTGCGTGCCTGGGTGATGGTCTTGCCGGCCTCGCTGACGATCAGCTGGGCGAAGGACTCGGCGCGCTGCTCGATCAGGCGGGCGGCGCGTTCCAGGACCGCGGCTCTGGAGGCGCGGGACAGCGCGGCGGCGGTGCGGCGCCCGCACCTGGCCTGCTGCAGGATGCCGCCGATGGCGCCTGCGTCGACGGTGGGGACCGAGGCGATGACCTCGCCGGTGTAGGGGTTGTGCACGGGCGCCGTGTCGGCGCCGAGTTCGATGCTGGGGGGTACGACGGTGTCAGACACGGTGAGTCTCCTTCAGAACGGGGCACGTGGGCGCGACGTAGTCGTCGGCGTGGCGTCGGCGGATGGCGATGATGTCCGAGAGCAGGGCGTAGGCGGTCTCGATGCGCCCGGCGCCCGGCCCGGACACCGTGACGGTGCCGAGGAGGCTCGGGTCGTGGACGTCGATGGTGCCTCGGGCGCCCGCTCGGCCGCCGCCGATGCGGGCGACGGCCTCATGGGCGGCGGCCCGGGCGGCCGGGGCGGCGGTGAGGAGTTGTGTGGTGGAGGTTTGGCCAAGGTGACCAGGTCGGGGTCGAGGCCGTACCGCTCAGCCTCGTGCGCTTTCTGCTCGGTGGCTGCGGTAGTCGTCGAGCCAGCCAAGACCTTCGCTCGTGCCGGCGCGGGGGCGGTACTCGCAGCCAATCCACCCGTCGAAGCCCAGCTCGTCGACCACGTCGAGCAGGTGGCGGACGTTGAACTCCCCCTGGTCGGGCTCACCCCGGTCGGGCACGCCCGCGATCTGCAGATGACCGACCCGGCCGGTCGGCAGGTCGCGGCGCAGTGTCGTGGTGAGGTCGCCCTCGACGATCTGGCAGTGGTAGAGGTCGAGCTGCACCTTGAGATGGGAGGCTCCCACCTCCTGCACCACGGCGTGGGCCTCGGCCTGGGTGCTCAGGAAGTATCCGGGCATGTCGCGGCCGTTGATCGGCTCGATCAGGATGTCGACGCCCGCCGCATCGGCCCGTTCCGCGGCCCACGCCAGGTTGGTCAGGTAGGTGTCGCGGTGCTCGGCCCGCTCGCCGGGTGTCGCGTCCGGTCGTACCAGTCCGGCCATCAGGTGTACCCGCGGGCAGTCCAGTGCCGCCGCGTACTCCAGCGCCCGGTCGACCCCGGAACGCGTCTCCGCCTCGCGTCCGGGCAGCGCCGCCGTCCCGCGCTCCCCGGACTCCCACGCTCCGGGAGGCGCGTTGAAGAGCACCTGCTCCAAGCCGCGGTCGTCGAGCCGGCGGCGCAGCTCGGCGGCGTCGTACGCATAGGGGAAGAGGTACTCGACGCCCTGGAAGCCATCAGATGAGGCCGCGGCGAAGCGGTCGAGGAAATCGTGCTCGTTGTACATCATGGACAGGTTCGCTGCGAACCTCGGCATGTTGGCTCCTCGTGTTCCGGCCGGGGACGGCCACGGTCAGTGCTCCAAATCACCTCGCTCCGCAGCCTCCCTGCCATTGCGTGGTCTCCCAGGCCCTCGCTGTGGCATGGGCAGGTTCAGCCGTCTGCTCGTGCAGCACATGCACCGCGTTCTCCGTTCCGCTGCGCGGGCTGGAGAGCACGGGCTTGCCGACGGCTTCGGCGATCGCGGGAGCCAGCCGTGCCATGGACGCCTGGGCCAGCACGATCACGTCGACCTCGGTGGCCAGCGCCCGTGCCCCGTCCAGCACTATCGCGTCGTGGCGGTCGCGGTCACCGGACATCAGCACCGGGAAAGCGCCCTCGCACAGCTGCTCCTGGACGGTGATGTCGCGGCCGGCCGCCCTGGCCTTCTCCTCGACGAGGGCACGGGTCGGGGGCAGTGTCGTAGGGACCGTCGCCAGGACGCCGATGGCGCCCGCGGTCTCGACCGCTGACGCGGTCATCGCGTCGTCGATCTTGACGATCGGGACGGAGACCAGGCGTCGGGCCACGTCGATGGCCGGACCGACCGAGGAGCAGGCGGAGAAGATGACGTCGGCCCCCGCGGACTCCGCGGCCTGGGCCAGGTGCACCATGCGCTGCGTGCTGGCAGGTGAGACCCCACCGTCGCGCACCACGGCGGCGAGCACGTCGCTGTCGACGAAGTGCAGGACCTTGGCGTCCGGCGCGAGTTCCGAGAGGTACTCGTTGATGACCGAATCGGCGTCGACGAACAGCAGGCTGGTGTGCAGTATGGCGATCGAGGCAGTGGTGGACATGATGTCTCCAACAGGGTGTGTTGTCGGCCCGCGTGCCCAGGAGGGCACGAGAGTGCGGGGCAGAGCGGTGCGAAGTGCGCGCAGCGCGCACGGCTGGAGGGGGGACGACGGTCTTGTGTCCGTCGGTGCGGTGGGCTCCAGGCGGGCGGGGCCGCGTTCAGGTCATGTGTCAGCCCCCTCGGTGCGGGGGCTCAGGCGGCCGATGACGTCCAGGGCGGCGCGGCGGACCGCGTCGCGGCCCGCCGCCCACAGGGAGACGACGTCGGCGCCGGGCAGCGCGGACGGGAGGGCCGTGCGGGTGGCCTCCAGGTAGGCGCGGCGCAGTTCGGCGTTGACGTTGACCTTGGCGACGCCTCGGGCGAGGGCGCCGTGCAGCTCCTCGACGGGCAGACCGCTGGCGCCGTGCAGGACGAGCGGGACGGTTACGGCCTCGTGGATCGCGGCCAGCCGCTCCAGGTCCAGGCGCACCGGGTGCTGGGTGAAGCCGTGGACGTTGCCGACGGCGACGGCGAGTGCGTCCACGCCCGTCGCGGCCACGAATTCGGCCGCCTGCCGCGGGTCCGTCATCGCCGCGGTGTGCGCGACGGCGTCGGTGGAGACGTCCTCGTCGCCGGGGAGGGCACCGAGTTCGGCCTCCACCCAGGCGCCGTGGTCGCGGGCCCGGCGGACCGCCTCCTTCGTCAGCGCGATGTTCTCGGCGAACGGCAGGTGGGAGCCGTCGATCATGACGGACGTGTAGCCCGCCTCGAGGCAGGCGGTGATCTCGTCCAGGTCCCGGCTGTGGTCGAGGTGCACTCCGCAAGGGGCCGTGGAGCGCGCGGCGGCGTCCAGCGCCAGCCGCATCAGGGCCTCGCGGCCGGCGTGCTTGAAGGGACTGGAGCCCGCCTGGATGATCACCGGCCCTCCGGCTGCCTCGGCGGCGGCCGTGATGCCCTGGACGGTCTCCAGGTTGTAGGCGACGAAGGCGGGCAGGGCGTGACCGGCGGCCGCGGCCTCCTTCAGGGCATCGGTTCCGTGCAGCAGCATCAGGCACTCCTGAGCAGGTCGAGGGCGTCGGCGAGGGCGTCGGCGCCCCCGACGTTCCCGGCGAAGACGATGTAGGGGATGCCGGCGGCGGGGCCGTCCACGGGCTCCCAGAGCGAGACGATGCCCGGCAGCAGCGTGCCCCGGGCCCAGGCACGGCGGATCTCAAGGCCGTGGGTGGCGGTGTCGCTGGAGGTGATACCGCCCTTGGCGACGACGAAAGCGGGCCGCCGGGCGGCGCTGACCTGGCGCACGGCCTGAACGAGCGCGGCGGAGACCTTGCGGGAGATCGCCAGACTGTCGTCCGCGTCGGCACCCGTCACCAGCGTGCGAGAGGTGCGGATCACGGCGTCGGCCGAGTCCAGCGCGCCGGCGGCCGCGGCCGAGACCTCAGCGATGTGGGCGTCACGCCGCTCCTCGTCCAGCAGCAGGGCCACGTCGAGTTCGTACTCGGTGATCCCGCCTCGCTCCCGCAGCCGGTCCAACTGCCGTGTCGTCAGCGCCACATGGGACCCCACGACGATGAGACCGTGCGGCGCGGCGTTGCTGCGCAGCGGGCGCAGTTCGGCGGGGGTGAGCGGTGCCCGTCCGGCTTGTCCGGCGCGGGCCCTGACGAAGGACGGCCCGACCCGGTACAGCAGCCGCGTGCCGTCCTGCTCCGCCTCGGCGAGGGCCAGGGCGAGCACCCGCAGGTCGTCGTCGCACACCGCGTCGACCACGGCCACCCGTCCGCCGCGCAGCGAGGACAGCAGCCGCGCCGTGTGCGCCGGGCCGCCGCCGCGCAGGTCATCGAGAGTGACGCGCAGGACCTTGTCCGCGGGGATGCGTCCGCCCGTCTTCTCCTCGACCCACTCGGGCAGCGAGGAGCTGCGATAGCCGAAGGTGGCGTCGCGGGCGAACTCGCTCATCCCGACCGGAAGCAGCCCGTCAGCGGTCCGCATCCAGTGCTTCGCGCCGACGGTCAGCCGGCCCGCCTCGATGTAGGCGGGGACCAGTACCATACCGTCCGGGGCACCTGCGCCCAGCTCGGTCAGCTCCTCGGCGAGGACGTCGGTCTCCAGCGGGAAGTGGCCGCGCAGCGTGGAGTCGCCGCGGCTGGCCAGGACGTAGCCGGTGCCCTCGGCCGCGGCGGCCGCGTGCAGGGCGCGGACCACTTCGCGGTTGCGGGCGGCGGCGTCCTCAGCAGGCAGGCTGCGGGTGTTGGTGAGGACGAAGAAGACGGCGCTGTCCTGGCGCAGCGCCCAGCGCAGGTCGTCCACCGACCAGGACGTCAGTACGGGCACGTCGGCGACCGTCTGGGTGCCGGTCGGATCGTCGTCGAGGACGACGAGACGGGGACCGCCGGATATCCGGGCGGCCACTTCCGCGGCGCTCACCTCACGCACCGGGGGAAGCCCTTGAAGCACCGCGGCCTCGGGGACAGGCCGCGTCTGGGCATGGAGGGGTAGGGACATGGCGAATTCCTGCTCCCTTACGGGTAGTTGGGGGGAACGTCAGTCGGGGTCGCGCTTGATCACGTCACACCAGGGCCTGACCGGGTCCCGCGACGGCCTCGGGACACAGCAGCTCGGCGAGGGCGCCGGCGGGCAACAGGCCCTTGTCCAGGACGAGTTCGGCGACCCCGCGTCCGGTGGCCAGGGCCTCCTGGGCGATGCCGGTCGCCGCCTCGTAGCCGATGTACGGGTTGAGGGCGGTGACCAGGCCGATCGAGTTCTCCACCGCCGCCCGCAGCGCCTGGGTGTTGGCCGTGATCCCCGCGACGCACCGCTCGGCCAGCGCCAGGCACGCGCGCTGCAGGTGCGTGATGCTCTTCGAGAGGGAGTGCCAGATGATCGGCTCGAAGGCGTTGAGCTGGAGCTGCCCGGCCTCGGCGGCCATGGTGACGGTGACGTCGTTGCCGATCACCTCGAAGGCGACCTGGTTGACGACCTCGGGGATCACCGGGTTGACCTTGCCCGGCATGATCGACGAACCGGCCTGTACGGGCGGCAGGTTGATCTCGCCGAGCCCGGCGCGCGGCCCGGAGGACAGCAGGCGCAGGTCGTTGCAGCTCTTGGAGAGCTTGACCGCGATCCGCTTGAGTACACCGGACATCTGGACGAACGCGCCGCAGTCCTGGGTGGCCTCCACCAGGTTGGCGGCGGTGACCAGCGGCAGTCCGGTGATGGCGGCGAGGTGGCGGCGGGCGGCCTCGGCGTAGCCGGCGGGGGCGTTGAGGCCGGTGCCGATCGCGGTGGCACCGAGGTTGATCTCCTGAATGAGTTCCACGGCCTCGGAGAGCCGGCTGCGGTCCTCCTCGATCATGACCGCGTACGCCGAGAACTCCTGACCGAGTGTCATCGGGACCGCGTCCTGGAGCTGGGTGCGGCCCATCTTGAGGATGTTCCGGAACTCGACCGCCTTCGCGGCGAAGGCGTCCTGGAGTACGAGCATGGCCCTGAGCAGGCCGTGCACCGCGAACACCGTCGCGATCTTGACCGCGGTCGGGTAGACGTCGTTGGTCGACTGGCCGAGGTTGACGTCCTCGTTGGGGTGCAGGTGCTCGTACCGGCCCCTGGCGTGCCCCAGCAGCTCCAGCGCCCGGTTCGCCACGACCTCGTCGGCGTTCATGTTGGTGGAGGTGCCAGCGCCGCCCTGGATCGCGTCGACGACGAACTGGTCGTGCAGCTTGCCCTCACGGATCTCACGGCACGCCTCCACAATGGCGGCCGCCTTCCTCGGATCCAGCAGGCCGAGTTCCTCGTTCGCCAGGGCGGCGGCCTCCTTCACGGCGGCCAGAGCGTCGATCAGATGCGGGCAGGCGGCAATCGGCGTGCCTGTGATGGCGAAGTTCTCCCGGGCGCGCAGGGTGTGGATGCCCCAGTACCCCTCGGCGGGGACGTCGCGATAACCGAGCAGGTCGTGCTCGCTGCGGTGCGCTACGGCGGTCATGGCAGGCCGGGCCTTCTCTCGGAGCGTGTTCAGGCGTGCGGGATGTGTGGGGTTGCGGCAAGGGGGGCGAGCGAGCACGAGCCGCCAGGGCGGTGCGATTTGCCACGGCCACGCCGCGGAAAGTCCGGGCACTCTCACCGCCGTCGGTATCGGCTCACAACGACTCGTCCTTCGCCTTGTCGCAGGCGCCGCCGGACGGCAGGAACCAGGCGGTGCCGCCGTAGAAGGGGACGGGCGCCTTCGGCCATCGCCGGGCGGGCGGCAGGACCTCGGCCCGGAGGCCGTCACCGGGGGCGAGGGCGAGGCGGTGGTTCTGGTTCGTCATAGGCCGATTGCAGCAGCGGGCCGGGCAGCGCGTCCAAGACTCAATCCCGATGTGGCTTATAAGGCGGCCCTATAAGACGATCTCTACCGCGGTTCAGTCGGCTCTCCGTCCGGGAGGCCATCGCCAGGACGGCGGACGGCGGACGGCGGGCTGCGGCGGCTGATCAGCGCGATACGCAGCCGCTTCGATCCGGAGCACACCTTCCGCTTCGCTTCCCTGTCAAGTTCTGCGTGTTGAGCGCATGCCGCCAGTTCATGGAATCCGTTCAGTGGGTGAACTCGTCGACAGGCGGACTCGACGCCCGGCGGGCGGGGACCACGACCCGACTGGCCAGCTCGCGTTCCGGGTCCGCCGGAATACGCACCGGGGCCGTCGCCGTGTCGATGCCGTAGCGGCCGAACCACTCGCGTACACACTCGGGCGTCGACCGCAGAAGCAGCGCCTGCCGACGCACCGAATCGATCTCGGCATCGTCGTAAGGTCCGAAAACGAGAGAATTCAAGCGAGTGTCCGTCAGCGACGTCGGCACACCGACCTCGGCAGAGGTGCCGTTGATGACGTCCTGCAGCTCCTGTAGCACGGCAGCCTCCCACAACGTTCCGAGAGCGAGAGAGAAACGGCGTCTACTCCTCCCACCGCTGGGAACATACTCAGACAGGCAGACACTGAGCCTTTTCCAACCTCCCGCGCGGGATGGCCAGTTGGCCTGACAGGCGGATGAAACCCCTGGTAGATGGGTTATCGACCAAGAGAACCGTCTCCACCAGAGGCTTCGCATGCTTGTCTACCCGTCCGGCGTCAACGTGTCCAGCTCTGCCCTGCGCTTCCTCGTCGCCCGTCTGAAGGAACGCCGGCGCACTCTCGGGACCCGGTGGCGGCGCCTGAGCGCGGGCCGACAGGCCCTGCTCACCCTCGCCCACCTCCGCAATGGCCAGCCCTACGCCCAGCTCGCAGCCGGTTTCGGGATCGGCACCACCACTGTCTACCGGTACATCACCGAGGCCGTCGAACTCCTGGCCACCCTCGCCCCCACGCTCGCCGAAGCAGTACAGGCCGCGTCGATGAAGGCGTACCTGATCCTGGACGGGACACTTCTACCGATCGACCGGATCGCCGCCGACCGGCCCTTCTTCTCGGGCAAACTCAAGAAGCACGGCATGAACGTGCAGGTCATAGCCGATCCGAGGGGTTGACTGCTGTGGGCTTCACCGGCCCTGGCCGGAGCGGTCCACGATGTACGGGCCGCACGCGAGCACGGCGTCATCGACGCTCTGCCCAGGCCGGCATCGCCTGCTGGGCGGACAAGGGCTACCTGGGCGCAGGCGGGACGGTGCGTCACCCTTTCCGAGGCCGCTGGGAGAAGTTGTCCACTGGCCAGCAGGCCGTCAACCGGTCCCAGGCCAAGATCCGGGCACTGGTCGAACAAGCCATCGCTACCCTCAAGTCCTGGCGGCTCCTTGGCAAACTCCGCTGTTCAACGACCCGGATCACGAACATCGTCCAAGCCGTCCTCACCCTCCAACTGGCCAGCTCAGACTGAGGCAGTCACCGAACTCGTATGATCTCGCGGTGAGGACCTGGACGGAGCACCCTGCCAAGGCGGACGTCGAAGCTGTCGTTCGCCGCTACTTCAGCCTGCTCCGAGCCGGGAGGATCCCTGAGGCCGAACAGCTCATCGACCACAGCGCGGTCCGTCCTGTGCTCAAGTCGCTGTGGACCGGGTCCGTCGAAGCAAGCGCCGATGGGGACGAGGCGAGCAGAAGCCCTGCTGCCGACGAGTGGGAGCAGGATCTGTCCTGGCTCGGCGAACTTAATCTCGCAGACTTCCACTGGGGCGACACCGGCAGCCATTTCTACGTTGAGATCACCTACCGCGCACAGATAATCGAGGTGGCATTGAGCTTCTGGGTCAAGCCTGTCGCCGCCAACTGGGTCATCGCGGGACCGGGCACCCTCTGGTAGGACACACGAAAGAGCAGCACGATCCAGGTGCCGGCGCAATCCTCCTGCTGGCGGACCATCACATACTGTCGATCAAGGACCCGGCCAGCCCGAGCACCCCGCCCCGTCCCACGCCAGCCCCGTGACCTGCAACATCAGGTTGGAAAAGGCTCACTGTGAGGGCGCCTGTTCATCAGTCAGCGGCGCTCATCGCTTGTTGGGCGGCCCGCTGCAGTACACCGCGGAACCAGAGGTGCCCTGGATCTTCGGTCAGCCGGTGGTGCCACCGCAGCGAGAGCGCGACGCTGACGTCCACGGGACTGGGCAGGACGCGGACGGCGACGATGGGCGTGAGCCGGTGCGCCAGCCGCTCGTGCAGGAACGCAATCCGGTTGCTGCCCGCGACGAGGAACGGCACTGAGACGAAACTGTCGGTTGTCACCTCGATCTGCGGATCGATGCCGAGTGACCGCAGCCGGCGCAGCGGCTCGGTGGCCGACCCGGGGTCCATTCGGCTGAGCGGGCTGACCCAGGGCAGGGTGGCCAGGTGTTCGAGGGTCAGCTCCGTGCCGACGACGGTGTTGCTGTTGGCGACGATGCCCACCCAGCGGTCCTCCAGCAACGGCTGGCCGGGATATCCCTGGACCAGCTCGTGCGGCAGGACCACGCCATCGGCGTGCCGGATCAGGGTGTCGGCGTCGAGATGGGCTGCGGCAGTCAACTGCTGGATGTCCAGTGTGGCTCTGGGAGCCTCCGTGGCGAGGATCCGGTTGAGCTCCTCGGACATCACGGCGACCACGTAGTCGGAGACCGCCAGGGTGAACCGCCGGGTGGTGGTGCCGGGGTCGAACTCGTCGCCGAAGAGACGCTCCAGTGCCTCGGTGGCCGTCTCCAGCCTGGACAGGAGGCTGGCCGCGAGCGGTGTGAGCTCGTACTGCCGGCCCACGCGTACCAGCAGCTGGTCCCCGAACCGTCGGCGCAGCCGCGCAAGCACGGCGCTGGTCGCCGGCTGGCTCAGACCGACGGTCTCTCCCGCGCGGGTGACGCTGCGCTCGATCAGTAGCGCGCGCAGTACCGGCAGGGTGACGAGGTCCTGGCTGCGCAGCACCTGGAGGAACGGCTCGGGGCCGTATCCCTCTCCGGCCCCGCGCGCCGATGGTTCTTTGGACACTGCATCTCTCCGTCCGCCGTCCGGCCTCGCGACTCTGCGCTGCCTCGCGCGTCATCATCTGCGAGCACACACGGCGTGCCAAGGCCGTAGCGCGATTCCCGCAGGTGGAGGGCTCAATATCCACCGCTTCAATGCGTCGTATAACCAGCTGCCTATTCCTGCCTGGAGTTCCCCCTGATCAAGATGGTCGAACTTCTTCGAACCGTCGTCCATCGCCGCACGGTCCGGGCGACGCGGTGGTGAAAGGTGATCCATGGCTTCCGTAGTGCAGGTGCTGTGTGTGCCGCACGATCCGACGTTTTCCCGAGTCGTCGCCGAGGGACCGGCGGCGCCCGAGCCGCTGCGGCGGACGATCGCCGAATACGCCGTGCTGCGCGAGCAGCTGGCGGCGGCGCAGCCCGACGTTCTGGTCGTGGTGTCCGGCGACCACTTCAACCAGTGGTTCTACGACAACATGCCGACCTTCCTCATCGGGAAGGCGGCCCGGGCGCGGGGCCCGTTCCCGCACGAGCAGCAGATGTTCGGCCTGCCCGCGTGGGACTCCGCGCTCGAAGGTGACATGGCACGCCACTTGCTGCGGCAGGGGTTCCAGCGGAGCATCGACTTCTCCTACAGCGATGACTTCCTCCTTGACCACGGGTTCACCGTGCCGCTGCAGTTCCTGCGGCCGGAGCAGGACCTGCCGGTCGTCCCGATCTTCACCAACGTCATGGCCCCGCCAGTGGCCACAGGGCGCCGCTTCTTCGACCTCGGTGCCGCCGTCGTGGAGATGATCGAGGCGCACCCCTCGAACCTCCGGGTGGCGATCATCGCCAGCGGTCACCTGACCAATGCGATCGGCGGACCGCAGATGATGGACTTCGTCACCGAGCCCGAGAACGCCTGGGACCGGCGGGTGTGGTCGCAGCTCCTGGCCGGCGACACCGAGACTCTGCTGGAGGAGAGCACGTTCGAGGCCCTCGCCGCGGTCGGCAACGGAACGCCGGGTTTCCTGGACTACCTGTTCGCGCTCGGCGCCGTCGGCGGTGAGGTGCCCGCCTACGCCGAGATGATCGCGAGCAGGTTCGGCCCTCCCGCCGGATTCCTCGCCTGGGGTGCCGGCATCGCAGTTCCGCGGGCGGAGGTGAACGTCGCGTGAGCTACGCCGCCAACCGCCTCCTGTGGGAGATCGCCGCCGACGGTGACCTGGCGGAGACGCTGAGGTCGGAGCCGGACACCGCTTTCGCCGGTCGTGACCTCACAGACGAGGAGCGTGCCGCTTTCACGGCGAACGACATCCGCGGGCTCTACCTGCTCGGCGTCCACCCCTTCCTGCTCTTCAACTACGCCCTGCGCCTTAACGGCGGCTTCACCCATCCGTTCGCCGACGCCTACATCGAGCAGCTCGAGGGCCTCGACGCCACCGACCTGGAGACCTGATCGCCATGACCGACACCACTCCGGCCAGCCGCGCCCCCGAGTACGCCGTCGACCCCGCCACCGGGCTGCGCGCGGACACGTTCGCCTTGGGCACCTTCGCCGACGGAGAACGCAGCTTCCCCGCCCTGGTGGGCGCCGACGGCACGGTCACCGACCTGTCGGACCGCTTCCGTGATCTGCACGAGGTGTTCGACGACTGGGGCCGCAACCTCCAGCTGGTCGGCAACCTGTGGGCCGACGCCTCCCGTACCACGAGGCCGCTGGCGAGCCTGCGGCCGTTGCCGCCGCTCAGCCACCCCAACCTCCTCGGCGCGGGCGCCAACTACAAGACGCACTCGGCGCAGATGCTGACCAAGAACGAGTTCAACCAGCACAACCGCAAGCCCGGAGAGACGGACGAGGAGTTCTTCCAGCGGAACTACGAGTTGATGGAGCGCCGGTCCCGGGAAGGCATGCCGTTCCTCTGGGCGGGCCTGCACTCCTCGCTGACCGGCGCCAACGACGACGTGATCCTGCCGGCCCTGGGTGACGAGCCCGACTGGGAACTGGAACTGGGCGTGGTCGTCGGCCGCACCGGACGCAACGTCACCCCCGACGAGGCGACGGACATGATCGCCGGTTACACCATCGTCAACGACCTCGGCACCATCGACATCTTCCGGCGCACCGACATCCCCTGGGGCTACGACTGGATGAGCAAGCACCAGCCGTCCTTCAAGGTCGCCGGCCCGCTCGTCGTCCCCGCTCAGTTCTTCACCCTGGACGACACCATCCGCACGACGTTGAAGGTCAGCGGGCAGGTGATGCAGGACTGGCCGACCAACGACGTCATCTTCGCCCCGAACCAGTTCGTGTCCTACGCCTCCGAGCGGGTCAACCTCCTCCCCGGCGACATCATCTTCCTGGGCTCACCCCCCGGCAACGGCAAGCACCACGGCCGCTTCCTCAAGGACGGCGACGTGATCGACAGCGAGATCACCTACCTCGGCAGACAGCGCAACCGCTGCGTCGCCGAGCCACGCGACCGCAAGCTCCACTACGGCCCCTTCCAGACCGACTGAGCGTCGACCGGCGGGCCCGGCCCGCCACCACGCGAGCTGCCTGAGGAGAGGATCACATGTCGCCCGACGCAGAGGTGCATGTCGAGCCGGACTGGTATCCGGAGGAGGACCGGGAAGGCCGCTCCCGCGGTGGCGGACTCCGCTCGCCCGAGCGATACGCGAAATACGCTCGTCTGCGCCGCGAGTGCCCGGTCGCTTTCAGCGACGCCCTCGAGGTACACGCGACCCTGACCCGGTACACGGACGTCACCGCCGTAGCTCTGGACACGGCGCGCTTCCGCAGCGATCCCTCGGTCACCCCGTTCATCGGGGTGTCGCTCGGCGACCAGATCCCCATCACGTTGAACCCGCCCGAGCACACTCCGTTCCGGCGCATGCTCAGCCACTACGTCCGGCCGAACCGCATGCCGCGCTGGAGCCGCTCATCCGGCGCTACGCCGTCGAGCACATCGAGTCGCTGCTCGCCGCCGGGGAGGCCGACGTGGTCCCTGCGCACTGCAGGCCTCTGCCGACGCAGGCCCTGGCGGCGCTGCTCCACCTGCCCGACGAGGCGGGACGCGAGCCGAGGCCGTGTTCGGCGTCTTCGCGCGACATATCGGCGCTGTCGTGGCGCAGCGCCGCACCGCACCGCTCGATCCCCGACGAGGACATGATCAGCGGTGCCCTCACCGCCGAGATCGACGGCGCCGCCCTCACCGACGGACAGGTCGCCGAGATCGGGGTCCAGATGATCGCCGCCGGGTTCTTCACCATCGCGAAGGCACTCGGGGCGGCGATCTTCCGGGTGGCCACCGTTCCCCGACTGCAGGAGACACTGCGGTCGCGGCCCGATCTGATCCCGCGTGCCGTGGAGGAGACGCTCCGGCTCGACCTGCCCCTGCACGAACTCGGCCGGCTGTCCGCCACCGACATGGAACTGCACGGCCGCGCCATTCCGCGGGCCTGCTCCGTCGGGCTGAACTTCGCCGCCGCCAACCGTGACCCCGAGGTCTTCGAGGACGCCGACGAGTTCGACCTCGACCGGAGTCCGAACCGCCACCTCGGCTTTCGGGCACGGTGTCCACAAGTGCATCGGCGCCCCGCTGGCCCGCCTGGAGATGACGGTCGTCCTGGAGGAGATCCTGGCCAGGACGACGTACATCGAGCTCGCCGGCGAGCCCCACAACGACCTGGGCCTGGTGGGCGGGAGCTTCGACCGGGTGCCCGTCCGTCTCCAGAACGCGGTCGGCCACAACCGCTGACCCGGTCCGACCTGCCTTTCCCGCGTGGCCCCGGACCGCGCCGTCCCCTTCCACGAGACATACCGACACCAGAACGCGGCCGTAATACGGTCTCCAGCATTCTCACGGAGCTGATCCCAAGTGACGAAACTCTCCACTGGCGACTTCGACGTCGCGATCATCGGCTACGGGCCGGTAGGACAGTGCGCGGCAGCACTCCTCGGCCGCGCCGGCCACCGGGTCGTAGTCCTGGAGCGGCACCCGAACCTCTATGAGGGCCCACGTGCCACGCACATCGACCAGGAGGTGCTGCGTCTACTCGACGCCGTCGGAGCACGGGAGAGCTTCGACGACTACACCCCGCTGTACTGCGTCCATGTCATCAACGGCCAGGGTCAGCCGCTGGCCGAGGCGCCCTCCCCCTTCGACGATTCCATCGCCTACGGGACTGACTACCAGTCCTGGCAGCCCAACCTCGAAGCGGCGCTCGACGGCGCAGTCGCCGACTGCCCGTCGGTCGAACTGCGCCGAGGATTCGAGGTGGTGGACCTACGAGACCTCGGCGGCAGGGTCGAGATCCAGGCCGAGCGACAGGAGATCGGCGATGACGGCCGGCGTCGCGGCACCGGGGAGATCGTCCGGCTCACCGCCACGTACGCGATCGCCGCAGACGGCGCGAACAGCCGGGTGCGCGAGATCCTGGGGATCGAGCGCCACGACTTCGGGTTCGAGGGGACCTGGGCCAACTGCGATGTCGCTTCCAACGTCGACTTCTCCCAGCACCCGGTGACCATCGGCGAGGGCACCTTCGCCCTCGGCAACCACGATCTGTGGATGGTCATGGACCCGGAACGTGACATCGCGGCCCTGCCCATGGGCAAGAGCCGGAGGCGGTTCGGCTGGGCCTTGCTCCCGGACGAGGACCGCGCCCACTTCGAGAGCGAGCAGTTGCGCTGGGAGGTCCTCGGCCGGTGGGGACTGACCGCGAACGACGTCGAGGTCCTGAGCCAGACCTTCTACGCGTTCGAAGCGCGGCTCGCCAAGAAGTTCCGTCAGGGCAACGTCTTCCTGGCAGGCGACGCGGCACACACCATGCCTCCCCATATGGGGATGGGAATGCGCACCGGCATACGCGACGCCAGGAATCTGAGCTGGAAGCTGGACCTCGTGCTGCGGGGCCTCGCACCGGACGCGTTCCTCAACAGCTACGAGGATGAGCGGCTTCCCCACAGCAGGATCTGGATCGAGACCTCGAAGGCCATCGGTGACACGACCTTCGTCGTGGACACGGACGAGGCCGCTGCGCGCGACGAGGCATATCGCTCCGGCCGCCAGGCACCGCCCGCCGGAAACCAGTTCCCGCTGGAGACCGGGCTGAAGCCGCACGACCCCGACCAGGCGGCGCTCTCCGGAAAGATGTCGCCGCAGGGGTTCGTGGAACGTGAGGGTGTCCAAGCCCACCTGGACGCGTTGCTGCCGACGCTGGGTTTCCGCATTATCAGCGTGGCGGGAGATCCCCGGGAATTCCTGGGTGCTGCCGCGTTGGCATTCCTCCACAGCGTGGATACGTCCTTCGTGACCCTGACGTCTGATTCGGTCGTCGGTGAGGACGAGGTCATCGATGTTGGAGGGGTCTACTCCGACTTCATGAAGGAGAACGGGATACAGGTTCTTGTACTGCGGCCCGATCTCTACATCTTTGGGGCCGCGGCCAGAACCGACCAGGTGGGAACGCTTGTGGCCGCTCTGCGGAAACACATCGAGTCCTGAACCCAGCCGACGCGAAGCCGTGAGCGCCGGTTCCTCATCGCGACACCGGCGCACGTTCTTTGGTCCTCTGCGCACATGCCGCAGCCGCAGCGGCCTCGTTCTGGGTGTCGTGTTCTCTCTTCGGCCTCGATCTCAACCCCGCCCTGCCCCTGCGGGCTTTGTTGGAGGAGCACAACGTCACCCGTGCCGGGCATCGCGTCGGGCTCAGTCAGCCGGCGATGAGCGCGGCCTTGGCCCGGCTGCGCCGCCACTTCGACGACGATCTGCTCGCGCGTACCGGCAACACCGAGCACGGATTCGCGCGACATCTTCACCAACCCCGAGGTCCTCGCCGTCGACCAGGACTCGCGCGGTCTGCCGGGCGACAAGGTCGCCGAGGACACCCGGGGCCTGCAGGTGTACGGCAAGGTGCTCTCCGGCACCGGCAAGCGCGCGGTGCTGCTGTTCACCGCACCGGCTCCGCCGCGAACACCACCGTCCGCTGGGCCGACCTGGACCTGACCTCGGCATCCGCCGGCGTACGCAACGCCTGGACCCGTACCGACGCCAGCTCGTTCACCACCGGCTACACCACCTCCGTCCCCGCCAACGACGCGGCCCTGCTCACCGTCTCCGGCACCGAGGCCACCGGCTCCACGTACGAGGACACCACCACCGCCACTACCCCCACGTTCACCGGCGTCACCGCCCCTGCGGCGGGCACGAAGCTGGTGGACATCACCTACGCCAACGGCGGTAGCGCCGCCCGCAAGGCTGCCCGACACGGCACCCGCACGCTCGTCGGCCCACCTCGTTTTCCACAGTCGGCGGTCCTGCGGGGGCTGAGGGCGGTGGCCCGAGCTGCCCGATCAGATCGTCCCGCTGGAAAGGGGTTAGAAGATCTTCGCCACCACTGCCTTGCTCACCAAGGCGGCGCAGGACGCCGGCCCCCGACGCATGGCGCCGCAGCATCGCCTTCATGCTCGACGGCCTGCGCGCCGAGGCCGCCCACCCGATGCCCACCGGCCCCTTGTGGCGTTGCACGGGCTCTGTCCATTGACCGAGTTCCTGGTCCGGCGGTCGTTCATCGATTCGGCGAGGGCGCGGACCTGTCCGGTAGGTCGGTCGAGGGCGGGGCAGCGGGCGAGGACCTGCTTGAGCTGCTGGGCCTGCCGGCCCCCGGGGACCTCCTCGCCGGTGCACCGACCGGTGCACCGCACCGCGTCGTCGAGCAGCCTTCGTCCCCGCCGCCGACTTTATGTCACTACGTCGTCGCGGCGGGCCGACGGCGTCTCAGGCCGGGTTGCGGCCGATGAAGAACTCGCGGAACGGGTCCATGCTCGGTTCCAGGCCGGCGTCGATCAGGCCCTTGCGCAGGGCGGTCATCTGCGCGTCGTGGATGCGCTGGGTGGGCTGGCGCAGCGGGCCGCCGTTGTAGCCCTGGAGCCAGCCCTGGAACTTCCACGCCTGCCGGTTGATGAACGCCCCGCCGTGCAGCGCCGGGGCCAGCCCTCCCTTGATCTTGCGGGCGGGGTGCAGTTGCCAGTAGATGTCTGCGGCGTCGTCGTACTTGCTCTCACGCAGCAGCTGGAAGACGCGCGGGATCATCGGGCCGTAGTACTCGTGGTCGCTGGTGGCGGAGAACTGGATCGGCATGATCTGGGACAGCGGGATCAGCTCGCCCTCGATCGGCATGGAGATGACCACCTCGTCGCCGAAGTGCCGGTGGCATTCGATGACGCTCTGGATGCTGGGGAAGCCGCCCTCCGCCTTGATCGCAACGATGTTGGGGCAGTCGTCGATCAGACGGCGGATGAGGCGTACGGGGATGTCGGAGGGGTGGATGCGGGGGCTGAAGCCCCACAGATACATGGGGAAGAGCATGACGCCGAGGTTCGTCGCGTCGCAGACGGCCTTGGTGTAGTCGTAGATCTCCTGCTCGGACTCGGGGTAGAAGTTCGGCGGGTACGACAGCAGCACCAGCTCGGCGCCCGCCTCCTCCGCCCCCTTCACGGCCTCGAGGTTCTGCTCCAGCGTGCTCCAGCTGGCGTGATGGGTGAGCAGCAGCCGGTCGCCGGCCTCGTCCTTGATGATGCGCAGGAAGTCGAGGTACTCGGGGAGCTGGATGGCGACTTCCGAGACGCCGAGGGTGCCCATGAAGCCGTGCTCGATGGCGCGCCGAGTGTCGTGGCGGATCGCCTTTTCGTTGATGTTCTTCAGGTCGCCGGTGAAGGACGGGATGGTGCAGTTGACGACGCCGACGAGGTTCTCGCGCGCCCAGTCGCGGGCTTCGGCGCGGGTGTAACGGGCCATGGTGGAGTGCTCCTTGTTCGGTGATCAGGGTTGGGGGGTTTTCGCGCCTTCCCAGGCGAGGTACTTGAGCTCCAGGAACTCGTCGAGGCCGTAGACCGAGCCTTCGCGGCCGATGCCCGACTGCTTGATGCCACCGAAGGGGGCGGTCTCGTTGGAGATCAGGCCGGTGTTGATGCCGACCATGCCCGCCTCCAGGGCGGCGCCGACGCGCCAGATGCGCTCGGCGTCCTTGGCGAACAGGTAGGCGGCGAGGCCGAATTCGGTGTCGTTGGCCATGCGGATCGCGTCGCTCTCGTCGGTGAACCGCACCAGCGGGGTCACCGGGCCGAAGGTCTCCTCGTGGGTGACGGCCATCTCGGCGGTGACGCCGGTCAGGACGGTCGGCTCGTAGAAGAGGCCGCCGCGCGCGTGGGGCTTGCCGCCGTGCAACACGGTGGCGCCGTGGGCGACGGCATCGGCGACGTGGGACTCGACCTTTGCCACCGCGTCCTCGTCGATGAGCGGGCCCTGCTGGACGTCGGCGTCGAAGCCGTCGCCGACGGCGAGGGCGGCGACCCGCGCGGCCAGCTTCTTCGCAAACGCGTCGTAGATGCCGTCCTGTACGTAGACGCGGTTGGCGCTGATGCACGCCTGGCCGGTGTTGCGGTACTTGGTGGCGATCAGGCCTTCGACGGCCTCGTCGAGATCGGCGTCGTCGAAGACGAGGACGGGTGCGTTGCCGCCAAGCTCCATGGACGTCTTCTTCACTGTCTGCGCCGACTGGGCCAGCAGGAGTCGGCCGACCTCGGTGGAACCGGTGAAGGTGATCTTGCGAACGAGCGGGTTGCCCGTGAGCTCGGGGCCGATCTCGCGCGGGTCGCCGGTGACCACGTTGAACACGCCCGCCGGGATGCCCGCACGGTCGGCCAGTTCGGCGAGCGCGAGGGCGGTCAGCGGGGTCTGCTCGGCGGGCTTGAGGACCATGGTGCAGCCCGCGGCCAGCGCGGGACCCGCCTTGCGGGTGATCATCGCGGCGGGGAAGTTCCACGGGGTGATCGCCGCGCACACGCCGACCGGCTCCCTGAGGACGACGATCCTGCGCGAGGCTTCCGGCGCCTCCATGACGTCGCCCCGTATGCGCTTGGCCTCCTCGGCGAACCACTCCAGGAACGAGGCGGCATACGCGACCTCGCCCAGGGCTTCGGCGTAGGGCTTGCCCTCTTCCAAGACGATCAGCCGGGCGAGGTCCTCCGCATGTGCGGTGACCAGGTCGAACCAGCGCCGCAGGAGCCGGGACCGCTCCTTGGCCGGGCGTGCCCGCCATGCCGGCAGCGCGCGGTGCGCCGCGTCGATGGCCGCGGCGGTCTGCGCGGCGTCGAGGAGCGGTACCTCGGCCAGCAGGTCGCCGGTGGACGGGTTGTGCACGGGGAAGGAGTCGGTGGTGGTGATCCAGGTGCCGTCGACGTACGCGGCGGTCTTCAGCAGGGACGGATCGTCGAGTTCTCGGCGCACTGGGCTGCTCACGGGGTTGCTCACTTCGAGACCGGGGAGATGGTGACGGGCAGCTTGGTGCCCAGGGACAGTTCGGCGGCCCGCCGGGTGCACATCGCGGCGACGGCGAGGTCCTGCGCGGCCGAGCCGACGGACTTGTAGATCACGACCGCGTCCGGGTCGTGTGCCGGCCGGCCGGTCGTGCGGCCGGAGACGACGTCGGCGAGCGAGACCACCTTCCCGGCGAAGTCGACGCCCGCCTCCTTGGCAGCGATCAGATCTCCCGTGTCATGGGCGACCTCCTCGACCATGTCGGCGACGATCACCTTGGCGCGGGCGATCACCTCGGTCGCCAGCTCGCGCTGCTCGGGCAGGGTGGACCCGATCGACACAACGGTCGCCCCGGCCGGTGCCTCCCGCAGTGTCGGCTGCTCGTCGCGGGACCGGGCCGCGCAGATCACCAGGTCGGCGTCAGCAATGGCTGCCTCAGCGCTCTCCACGGGGGCGAGCGGCAGCCCCAGATCCGCGAGCTCCTGGGTGAACCGGGTGCGGCTGGCCGGGTTGGGGCTGAACACGGTGACGGACGACAGGGTGCGTATCGCCGCCAGAGCCCGGA
This sequence comes from Streptomyces capitiformicae, assembly GCF_002214185.1. Taxonomy (NCBI): domain Bacteria; kingdom Bacillati; phylum Actinomycetota; class Actinomycetes; order Kitasatosporales; family Streptomycetaceae; genus Streptomyces; species Streptomyces capitiformicae. The sequence goes on from NZ_CP022161.1 coordinate 9,393,345, forward strand.
CGTGGTTCTGCGCCTCGAAGCCCGAGCCGATCACAGCGACGTGCAGCGGGCCGGCGGGGGCCAGCAGGTCGGCGGCGAGCGCCGAAGTGGCCGCCGTACGGAAACCCGTGATCGAGTGGCCGTCCAGGAGCGCGGTCAGCTCCACGCTCTCCTGATCGAACAGCGGGATCAGATACGAGGCGCGCCGATGCCGCAGCGAGGCGGCGATCAACTTGGCGCCCATGGGGCCACCGTCGCCGGGCACACCGCTGAGCGTGCGCAGCCACAGGCCGTCTCCGCGAGCCATCGTGCGCGAGGGGAAGCGCGTCTCGTCGGGTGGCGCACTGTAAGCGCTGCGGAGCGCGGCGATGGCGTCGGCCCAGTCGAAGGCGGCTCTGACGTCGGCGTCGGTGATAAAGAGGGTCATCAGGGCTCCTTGAGCCAGGGGAGGGGACACGCTGTTGTCAGCAGGCGACGTGTGCGGACTCCAACAGGAGCGGTGCGTTGGTGCGGGTGGTGATGTCCTGCACGGTGACGCCGGGCGCGGTCTCCACCAGGGCGAGGCCGTCGTCCGTGACATCGAGGACGCCGAGGTCGGTGATGATCCGGTGGACGCACCGTTCGCCGGTGAGTGGCAGGGTGCACTCCTCGACGATCTTCGGTGAGCCGTCCTTGGCGGTGTGCTCCATGAGGACGATGACGCGGCGGGCCCCGTGGACGAGGTCCATGGCGCCGCCCATGCCCTTGACCATCTTGCCGGGGATCATCCAGTTGGCGAGATCACCGTGGGCGGAGACCTGCATGGCGCCGAGGACGGCGGTGTCGATGTGGCCGCCGCGGATCATGCCGAAGGACAGGGCGGAGTCGAAGAAGGAAGCGCCGGGCAGGACGGTGACGGTCTCCTTGCCGGCGTTGATGAGGTCGGGGTCGACCTCGTCGTCGGTGGGGTAGGGGCCGGTGCCGAGGATGCCGTTCTCGGAGTGCAGGACGACGTGGACACCGGGCGGGAGGTGGCCGGGGACGAGGGTGGGCAGGCCGATGCCGAGGTTGACGTAGGAGCCGTCGGTGAGTTCGGCGGCGGCGCGGGCGGCCATCTGGTCGCGGGTCCAGCTCATGAACGTACGGTCCTTTTCTCTATCTGCTTGTCGGTAGCCTCTGCGGCGGTGAGCGCCACGACGCGCTGTACGAACACACCTGGCAGGTGGATCTCGTCGGGGCTGAGCTCACCCGGTTCGACGAGCCCCTCGACCTCGGCGACGGTGATCCGCCCGGCCATGGCGGCCGACGGGTTGAAGTTGGCGGCGGCCTTGCGGAAGACCAGGTTTCCGTGGCGGTCGCCGCGCCAGGCCCGTACCAGGGCGAAGTCGGTGGTGATGCCGTGTTCCAGGACGTACGCGCGGCCCGCGAAATCGCGGGTCTCCTTGGGCGGCGAGGCCACCGCGACCGAACCGTCCTGGGCGTACCGCCAGGGCAGTCCGCCCCGGGCGACCTGGGTGCCGACACCGGCCGGGGTGTAGAAGGCCGGAATGCCGGCGCCTCCCGCGCGCAGCCGCTCGGCGAGCGTGCCCTGCGGGACGAGTTCGACCTCCAACTCCCCGGACAGGTACTGGCGGGCGAACTCCTTGTTCTCGCCCACGTAGGAGCCGGTCACCCGGGCGATGCGGCCCGCGGCTAGGAGAACACCGAGGCCGCGGCCATCGACCCCGCAGTTGTTGGAGACGACTTTCAGACCGCCCGCGCCCTGCGCGTACAGGGCGCGGATGAGGATCTCCGGAACCCCGCTGAGGCCGAAGCCGCCGACGGCGAGCGAGGCGCCGTCGGGGATGTCGGCGATCGCCTCAGCGGCGCTGCCGCGGACTTTGTTCATGTGCAGGGTCCCTTCATGGGTTGACGCCGTGCAGGACGGCGGACCAGCCGCCGCGGACGACAAGGTTGGCGCCGGTCGGCGGAGGGATGTCGCGGGCGACGTGCCGCATGTGGGTGGTCGTCGGCGAGCAGATCGCCGCGGCCTGGCCCTGGCCGCACGCGACGCCGGGGATCAGGGCCATCGTGCCGTCGAGACGTTTCACGGTGCCTCCGATCGCAGTGCGTCAGAGACGGACTTGACGCCGCCGTGTGCGGTGAGGCCCCCGTCGATGGGGATCTCGGCTCCGGTGATGAACGACGACTCGTCCGACAGCAGGAACACGACCAGCGGGGTGACCTCGTCCACGGAGCCGGTGCGGCCGAGCGGAGTCTCGCGGATGTTGGCCTCCCGGAAGGCAGGGGCGTCGGAGGCGGTCATCTCGGTGTCGATGTAGCCCGGGTGAATCGTGTTGACGCGGATGCCTCGGGGGCCGAGCTCCAGCGTGGCGGTCTTCGACAGGCCGCGCAGCGCCCACTTGCTCGCCGTGTACGCCACCGGGTAGTGGGCGGTGAGTGCGGCGGAGGAGCCGACGTTCACGATCGAGGAGCCGGGCGGCATCAGCGGCGCGAGGTGCTGCATGCCCAGCAGCGGGCCGGTGACGTTGACGGCGTGAACGCGGTCGAAGTCCTCGGGACGTACGTCGCCGAGCCGGGCCCGCCAGGTGACGCCGGCGTTGTTGACCAGGCCGTGCACCTGCCCGTACGCCTCGCGCAGGTCGGCGGCGAGCTCCGTCCAGTCTTTCCCGCTGGTGACGTCGAGGCGCCGGCAGCCGGGAGCCTCCCTCACATCGGTGGCGATCACCCGCGCGCCTTCGCGGGTCAGTGCATCAGCTTCCGTGGCGCCCTGTCCGCGAGCCGCGCCGGTGACCACGACGACCTTGCCCAGCAGCCGTTTCGAGTGAAGGTCGGTCATGGCCGCTCCCGCGATCGGCGCCGTGCGGGCGGGAGCGGCACCGCATCGGCGCCTGCCACCACGGTGTTGGAGACGCTGCCCATGCCCTCGACGGTGAGGGTGACCGTGTCGCCGGGCTTGAGCGGCGGTGGGTCCTGTCTGCCCCGTACGCCCCATAGCTCGGCGAGGCAGCCGCCGTTGCCGCAGGTGCCCGAGCCGAGGACGTCACCGGGGCGCACCCAGGTGCCGCGCGAGGCGTAGGCGACCATCTCCTCGAACGTCCAGCTCATGTTGGACAGCAGGTCCTCGCCGACCAGCTCACCGTTTACGAAGGCGGTCAGGGCGAGGCGCAGGAAGCCGTCCTCGTCCCGGTACTTCTCCAGCTCGTCGGTGGTGACCAGGTACGGGCCGAGGGTGGTGGCGGTGTCCTTGCCCTTGCAGGGGCCGAGGCCGACCTTCATCTCGGCGGACTGCAGGTCGCGGGCGGACCAGTCGTTGAAGATGGTGTAGCCGACGATGTGGTCGCGGGCCTGCTCGGGGGTGAGGTCGCGGCCCTCCTTGCCGATCACGACGGCGACTTCGAGTTCGAAGTCGAGCACGCTCGAACCCGGCGGCATGGGAATGTCTTCGTGCGGGCCGCACACTGCGTACGGGTTGGGTGAAGTAGAAGGTCGGGGCCGCGTACCACTGCTCGGGCACCCCGGAGGCCCCGTCGACAGACCGTCGTACACCCTCGACGTGTTCCTCGAAGGTGACGAAGTCGCGCACGGTGGGCGGCTGGAGCGGGGGGAGCAGCCGCACCTCGGAGACATGGGGGCCGGCCGGAGCTTCAAGGGCCACTGTGCCTGCCTCGCACAGACCGCCGGACGCGATCAGTTCGGTGAGCGTGCACTCGCCGGGGACCGGGTGCAGCCGGCCGTCCTCGCCGACGACGGCGACACGGCGCTGGTGTTGGTGTTCGTACGCGGCGAAGCGCATGTGCGGCTCCAGGCTTCGGGACTACCGGGACTACGCGGTCTTCGGGTGGTGGGCCGGGGGCGCGGCGTGGAGCGTCAGGGCAGTTGACAGGGCCACCGCGCCCCCGGAGCTCGGGATCAGACGGGCGGGGCGACGAACACGCCGCGGTCGACGTCGTTGAACGACTCCTTGGCGACGAGTTCGTTCATCGGGTTGGCCGTCCCCCACTGGTCGGCGATGTCGGGATCGGAGAAGTCGTAGACGTGCGGGTGCCAGGTGTCCTCGTCCAGGACCTCCAGCTCCGTCGTGTACTCGACGGTGTTGCCGTGCGGATCGAGGAAGTAGGTGAACGTGTTGTCGCCGGCCGTGTGCCGCCCCGGGCCCCAGAGCTTCCTGAAGCCCGCACGGATGACCCGGCCGGAGCCGCGCAGGTACTCGTCGATGCCGCGCATCTCGAAGGAGACGTGGTGCAGCGAGGTGTGCGGGCCCTGCGCGATGGCCATCGAGTGGTGCTGGTTGCTGATCCGCATGAAGTGCATGGCCTCGCCCATGCGGGGATGCCAGAGAGTGTCGGAGAGACGGAAACCGAGGTGAGTCTCGTACCACTCCCGGGTTTTGTTCAGGTCCGGCGAATTGAGGACGACGTGCGACAGCTTGACCGGAATCGACTCCCTCTCCTCGATCTTGCGATGCTGTCGCACCTCGACGTCCGCCGAGACCTCGATGGTGCGCCCATCGACGTCGAAGAAGCGGAAGCCGTAACCGCCGCCGGGGGTGTCCGCCTTGCCCGGCTGGGAGACCAGTTGCACTCCGCCGGCCAGCAGCCGCTCGGCGAGGGTGTCCACGTCCTGCGGTGAAGCCGCACCGTAGGAGATCAGGTCGAGCCGCTTCTCGTCAGCCTTGCGCAGCCGGACGACGTAGTTCTCGGGGGAGCCCTCGGCGGCCAGGAAGGAGACACCGGAGTCCTCGGCGACCTTGGTCAGGCCCCATACGCCGCCGTAGAAGTCGAGTTGCTTGTCGTAATCGGGCACGGCGAGGTCAACGTGCCGCAGATGGGTGAGCAGGCGGTTCATCGTGGGTGTCCTCTCAGGTGAGGTTGAGCAGCGCGGCCGCGTTGCCGCCGCGCACGGCGTCGAAGTCGGCGTCAGGCAGGGGGCGGCACGCAGAGCGCCGACGGGGTCGTCGGTGCCCATGTCGAAGGGGTAGTCGGAGCCCAGGAGGACCCGGTCGGCGTCTGCGGCAGTGATGCAGGCGGGCGCAGCCCGCGCCCACGTCGGAACGGGCTGTCCAGGCGTGGTCGGATCGGCCGATGTGCGTAGGGAGACAGCCGCCCCCTTGCGCGGCTGTCAGCTTCAGCTCGGGGCGCGGGCCAACACCCCCGAGAAGATGAGGTGCGAGAGGGCGACAGTGTTCTCGGTCAGCTGGCCGACAGTGTCGGACAGGTACCACTGGTCGAGACGTTCGTCGAGGGTGCAGCCAGGAGTGCAGGAAGACGAGCGTGCCCGTCTTCTCCACTCGTGACCAGAAAGTCTCGTAGACCGTGTCCGACAGTTCGCGTCCCGTTACGTGGCTGGAGATCTCCTCGTTCCGTTTCTCGTCCGCCCAGTAGTGGTAGTGCGATGGCGAGGGACTGACCAGCTGCACGTCCACGCCCTGCACGTCCACGCCCTGCGCGTCCATGGCGGCCAGTCGGGCGGACACGTCGGTCGGCCGCGACCTGGGCTCGCGCAGCATCGTCCCGTTGACGGCCAGGGCGACCGGTCCCTGGCGGCGGGCCTCGACCTCCTGGGCCGCCGCGGGTCTGGACCGGCCGGCTACCACGGCCTCGACCTTGGGCAGCAGGACGTGCGCGTGCACATCTACGGTGAGTCGCATCAGGGGAGCGCCTTGAGGAAGGTCATGGACCGGCCGATCAGCCCCGACATGTCGCCGTGCACTGCGTCCAGCTGCCACTGGCCGAGCTGCACGGACGCGTCGACGACTGTCCGCACCCGGGGAATGCGACGCTCGTAGTAGGCATGGAACAGCTCGTCGTCCCAGTCCCGTCCGCTCGTGAGCAGCTCGGCGAGGACGAGGGCATCCTCGAGCGACATGGCCGCCCCCTGCGCGAGGCTGGGCGGGCAGCAGTGGACGGCATCGCCGATCAGGACGATCCGGCCGCGGTGCCAGGAGCCCTCGACCAGCAACCGGTGGTACCAGGTGTAGTTGATCTTCGCTGGGTCGGTGATGTGCTTGGCGATCTCGGGCCAGACACCGCCGTAATGGTCGGCGAGGCGGCGCATCTCGTCCGCGTACGACTCCGGCGGGACCGCGTCACGGCTGCGGCATGCCTCGACGACGTAGGCGTAGAGAGTGGTCTCGCTGGTCGGGCAGTACCCTGCGGTGTACGCGGGGCCGCCGAACGTCAGGTCGGTGCGGGTGACGTCGGCAGGGCGCGGTGCGGGGGTGCGCCAGATCGCCTGGCCTGTGGGTTCGGGTTCGGCCGTGATGCCGATGGCCGCGCGAGTGGCCGAGTTGAGGCCGTCGGCGCCGATGACCAGGTCGTAGCGACCGTTCGTGCCGTCGCTGAACCGCACCGAGACTCCGTCGGCGTCCTGCTCCAGGTTCTCAGCGGTGGTGCCCAGACGGACGGTGGCGCCGGAGGCGCGGACCGCGTCGATGAGGATCTGCTGGAGCTCGGGGCGCTGCATGCCAACGGTGGCGGGCAGGTCCTCCCCACCGGTCTTGATGTCCTCGAAGACGTGCAGGAGGGTGCCGCCCAGGTCGGTGATGCCCAGCGAGCCGAAGGGGAAGCAGGAGGCTTCCACCTGCTCCCAGACACCCAGTTCACGCAGGACACGCAGGGCATTGCCCTGGACGGTGATCCCGGAGCCGGTGGTGGCGTTCCAGTCGGGCTTGGCCTCGATGAGGTCGACGGTGAGGCCGGCGCGCCTGAGCAGGATCGTCACCGAGTTGCCGGCGGAGCCGCCGCCGATGACGAGGACTCTACGGGCTGTGGTCATGGGAACTCCCTTGTCCCGTGGGTTACTTGACGGCGATGGGGTTGACGGGTGAGCCGACGGCTCCGGTGATGGGCAGGGGTGCCGCGGTGAGCCAGAACTCGTAGACGCCGTCGTCCGCGCAGTCCGCGGCGAGCGTGTCGAGGTCCCACATCTCGCCGACCAGCAGACCCATGTTGGGGATGGCGATGTGGTGCAGCGGCTGGAAGGCGCCCTCGAACTCATTGGGCCGCACCTCGAAGCCCCAAGTGTCGGTGGCAATGGCGGCGATCTCCGTGCCGTGCAGCCAGCCGGCGCTGGTGAAGGAGAGGCCGGGCGCCGGCCCTCCCGCGTAGTCGCCCCAGCCGTCGCGCCGGGCGCGGGCGAGGTGACCGGTGCGGACGAGGACGATGTCACCACGTCCGACGGTCACCCCGTGCGCCGTGGCGGTCGCGGTCAGATGCTCCTCGGCGATCGCGAACCCGTCGGGCAACTCTCCCCCACTCTCGGCTGCGCTCGAGCGGGAGGTGCCCCCACGGTCACCGATCACCCGTCCGGCGTCCAGGAGAACGCCGCGCCCGGCGACGTACGGCGCCATGTGCTCGATCCCGGTGACCAGGTCGCCGTCGGAGGTGACGACCTTCTCGGCCGCCCGCCCGTTCCACGCCTTGCCGTGGTCGAAGATGTGCCCGAGCCCGTCCCACTGGGTCGAGCACTGCAGCGGCATCGCGATCACGTCGTCGGCGCCGCCGATGCCGTGCGGGAAGCCCTGGTTGCCGAGGGCGGCGTCGGTGCCGGTGTCGAGCATGGTGTGCACCGGGTTGGTCCGACGCCGCCAGCCCTTCTGCGGGCCGTTCATGTCGAAGGACTGCGACAGCGAGAAGCTCGCGCCCCGCCGCACCAGAGCGGCACCCTCGCGCCGCTTGGCCTCGTCGAGGAAGTTCAGGGTGCCGAGGACGTCGTCCTCGCCCCAACGCCCCCAGTTCGAGTACTTCTTGGCGGCCTCCGCGATCGCGCCCTCGGGATCATGCCGGTTCACGCGCACTCCTCGACACATCGGGGGCGCTGCAGGCCGAGCGGGAAGATCTGCCGGGGCTCGACCGGGGCGTGCACGCGCAGGCCCTCCCGCGGCTGCCAAGCAGCCCTCTCGCCCGCCGCGAGGGCGCGCAGACGGGGCATTTCCTCGTCCCAGCTCTCCAGGAGCGTGCGGATCGTAACCACCTGTTCACCGAAGGCGGTGCGCAGGTCGAGAGCGCGGCCGTCCGGCATTACCAGGGCGGGAAACGGGACCCCGTCGGGGGCGGAGAGGCGGCCGAGAGCGAAGGGACCGGTGAAAAGGACTGACGTGGCTGCGGGTTTCACGGACGTGTCCTCCTGATTGCGATGGGACTAATGTGGCCGCACCTCACCCGATCTGAGAAATTGATTATGTGGATCCGATCATCCGTCCTGCTGATGGGGGCGGGATCGTCGTCGTCTTTGCTGGAGCGCGCCGTGAACCTGGCAAGTCTTGATCTCAACCTGGTCGTCGCCCTGCGCGCCCTGTTGGAGGAGCGCAATGTGACGCGGGCCGGTCGGCGCATCGGCCTGAGTCAGCCCGCGATGAGCGCCGCTCTGGCCAAGCTGCGCCGGCACTTCGACGACGAGCTGCTCGCCCGCGTCGGCGGTCACTACGAGCTGACGGCCCTGGGCGAGGTCCTTCTCGATCGCACCATGGCGACCTGCGGCCTGTTGGAACGCCTCTTCACCAGTCAGGCCGACTTCGATCCGACCGCAGAGTCAAGGGAATTCACCCTCGCCGCCACCGACTACGCGGTGACCGTCTTCGGGGCCGACCTTGCCCGCGCCTTCGACCGTGAGGCCCCTGGCATCCGCGTGCGCTTCGTGCAGATCCCGAACGGCATCAGTGAGGAGCCGGGCGCGCTGCTGAGCACCGTCGACGGCATGATCATGCCGCATGGCATCATCAGCGACTTCCCCGCCACCGAGCTGTTCCAGGACGGTTGGGTCTTCCTCGTCGCCGAGGACAACCGCGAGGTGGGTGATCACCTCACCCGTGAGGACGTGGCGCGGCTGCCGTGGGTGACGTACCTGCGCGCCTACGACTCACCGGCGGTCCGCCAGCTCGGGATGCTCGGCATCGAACCACGGGTGGACGTCTCCGTCGGCAGCTTCACGACGCTTCCCTTCCTGGTGGCCGGCACGCGTCGCATCGCCCTCATCCCCGCACTCCTCGCCGAACGCCTCCGTGGAACCGCACCGGTACGGATCATGAAACCGCCCTACGAGTCCGTACCGCTGCAGGAGGCGCTGTGGTGGCATCCCCTGCACACCCGCGACGCCGCGCACATCTGGCTGCGGGAGACCGCGGCGCGCGTGGCGGCGGCCAAGAAACAGCAGACCATCCGCTGAGCGGATGAGGGGATCCGGCAGTTCGATGGCGCGAAGGCTAGGCGACGGGAGTGGGCTGGCTCATAGTCGGGGCAGTTCCTGACGTGCGCTGTTCCTGGGCGCGATCCCTCGGGTGCATCGGCGCCCCACGGCGCGGCACAGCCACGCCCACGCCACGGCGCCCCACCCTGCCACCACACGTGGAGTCCGGCATGTCCAGATCCGTTTCCCTGCCCGCGCCAACCGACAAGACCCACCCGAGCGCCGCGAACGCGGGCCCACTGCGCGCCACGCTGCTGATGGCCGGCAGCTGTCTGCCAGTGCTGGGCGCCGTCCTGATCGCGCCGGTCCTGCCGAAGATGCAGGAACACTTCGATGCCGTACCCGGCGCCAAGACCCTCGTCCCCGTCGTCCTGACCATCCCGGCGCTCGCGCTGGCACTGCTGGCCCCCTTCGCGGGCGTCATCGTGGACCGCCTCGGCCGCGTTCGCCTGCTCGTCTGGGCGACGGCGCTGTACGCGCTGCTCGGTACCGCCCCGCTGTGGCTGGACTCGCTCGACGCCATCCTGGTCAGCCGGGTGCTGGTCGGCATCACCGAGGCAGCCATCATGACCTGCTGCACCACGCTGATCGGCGACTACTACACAGGGTCCGTGCGCGACCGCTACCTCGCCCTGCAGACCATGTGCGCCTCCGTCTCCGCCACCGCGTTCTTCGTCATCGGCGGCGCCGCCGGCTCAGCGGGCTGGCGCGCGCCCTTCTGGGTGTACGCCATAGGTCTGCTGCTGGCCCCCGCCATGGCCGCCACCCTGTCCAAGCCCCGGCCCGAGAGCGCGGGGGTGCCCCAAGAGCCAGCGGCCGAGAAGAAGCCATTCCCCGTGCGACGGCTGGCGGGCATCTGCACGCTCACGGTGTTCGGCGCGATGGTCTTCTACACCGTGCCCGTCGAGATGTCCTACCTGCTCGACGACCTGGGCGTGAAGTCCACCGGCGTCATCGGCCTGGCCACCGCCCTCGCCAGCGCCGCCACCGTGGCGGGGTCCATCGCCTTCACCAAACTAGCGGGCAACCCTGCCGGCAGGCTGCCCCTGGTCTTCGCCCTGTGCGCGGCCGGATTCGTGGTGATCGCCCTGGCGAGCAGCCCGCTGGTGGTGATCGCCGGTGCCGTACTCAACTGCCTGGGCACCGGAATCCTGCTGCCCTCACTGCTCACCATCGCGATGTCCCGGCTTGACTACGCCGACCGAGGCCGCGGCACCGGACTGTGGACGGCCGCGTTCTTCGCGGGCGAGTTCGTCTGCCCGCTCGTCCTGATCGCCCTGGAGTCGGCCACCGGCAGCCTGGCCCACGCCGTCGGCCTCCTCGGCCTCGCCTCGGCTCTGACGGCCGGCGGGTTGCTGCTCGGCCGCCGTCGGCTTGCGACACGGCTCAGTGAAGGCGAAGCCGTATAGCGCGCCCCAGGTTTCCTGTGATCCGTCCCGGGTCGACCCGGCGTTCTAGGCGTCGTTGCGGGTGGAACCGCCCGCCCAGGGCTTCTTCCGGCTTACCACCGAGCGGGTGGCCATCGGGGACGTCATTATTTCGGTCGAGAGGGAGGAGGGTGACATAACCCGGACCACCTGCTCGCCTACAACCAGCTGTACCTCGCTCTGCCGGACGAGGTACAGCGCGCGACCGGCTCCCAGGCAGCCCTTTCCTGGTTGTTCGCCCTGTCCTCCCTGCTGGTCGTCTGTGCCCACCTGTCCATCACACGCTGGGCAGGTGACCGGCTCGGCCTGCGCCGCTCAATGATCGGCGGGCTGCTGCTCATCGCGGCCGGTTTCGGGGTCGTGCCCGTCGGCCCGCCGACTGGACGGGGTGGCCGGGTTGTTGCCCGCCGCCGGGTACGTCGTCCTGCTCACCCTCGGCCAGATGCTGGTCGTCCCCGCCGACCGCGCCTGGGTGCCCGACCTCGCCGAGGACGGCCGCATCGGCCTCTACACCGGCGCGCTGTCCTCCGTCTCCGGCCTGATCGTCCTTATCGGCAGCTCGGCGACGGGCTCCCTGCTCGATCTGGGCCTCCCGGCCGCCGTGCCCTGGCTGGTCCTGGCCGCAGTGCCGGCCGTAGCGGTGGCGATCCTGCCGAGCTGCTCGGAACGGTAGGCGGATACGGGAGTGGACGGGAAGGACATGGACGGCCGGGTCGGGAGCTGACAGCAGTCCGCGCAGCTGCCGGTTTTCCAAGGTCAGTTGGTTGACCACCCGGACCAGACCTTGAACGTCGGCGCGGAGTTGTTCGAGTTCGGCTTTGTCCTTCTCGCGGAGTTCCTTGAGCCGTACGACTTGCTTGCGGAGCCGGGTCTCGGCGTCGGTGGGTTGTCCGCGTTCTTTGACCTTGGCGTAGAACTCGTTCTTCAGGTCGAGGTGGCGCTGGGTGAGGGCGTTGCGGGGGACGCCGGCCTCGATGGCGAGGGCCACGATGGTCAGGGCTCCGTTGGAGCGCTCGGGTCGGCCGGTCAGGATGCGGTCCATGGCGGCGCGGATGCGGTCGCGCTCGTCTGCTGTTCCGCTCACGGGGTGGGGTCCTTCAGGGTGATCCGGGTGCGGTCATGGGTGTCGGCGATGCCGCGTAGGCGGTCGGCGTGGTCGCGTAGCCGTTCACTGATCGGCTGGGGCACGTGCGTGGCCTGTCTGTCGAGGGTGTCGGCGCGGTCGCGCAGTGATGTGGCGTGGTGGTCGGTGCGGACGATGTTGCCGCAGCCGGGCATGCAGTGATCGAGCCGTGGGGAATCGCGGACGCCGGTGCGGTGGCACAGGGCCTGTTCCCGCTTGTAGTGGCACAGCAGGAGCGCCTGCGGGTTGTCGTACAGCATGGCGTCGTCGTTGGCGAGGAGGCGGCGGGCGGTGGTGGCGTTGATGACGGTGCCCTCGAAGCGCGGGGCGCGGGCGGTGGCCTTGATGGCGCGCCGGGCGGCCGGGCCGGAGAGGCCGCCGCCTGACTGGAGGTCGTCGTTGAGGTCGGCGACGGTGTCGGCGACGGCGCGGACGGTTTCGATGTCGATCAGTTCGTGGATGCCGTCGCGGCTGCGCGCGGCATAGCCTTCGGAGACCAGCGCGGTGCGTAGGTGGCCGTACTGGATGGCGAGAGCGACGAGCCCGCCAGGGCGGCGGGCGACGTGCCAGGCCAGGGTGCGGCGGAAGCGCCTTGTGCCGACCGCTCCGTGCGGGTCGGGCGGGATCACTTCGCCGGGCACGCGGTGGCGGGCGGCTTCGGCGTTTGCCCAGGTGACGAAGTCCTCGATCCTCACGCGCAGGGCGGGTGAGCGCAGGGAGCCGGTGCTGGGGCCGGCCATGGCGCCGTGCACGGCGTGGGCGAACAGCAGCTCGCCGCATTCGACCATGCGCTCCAGTGCGCGGATGGCGTGGACGACGGGGGTGATGGCCACCCAGGGGACGTCGCGCTCGCGTCCGGCGGAGTGGTGGTTGCCGTGCGCGTCGGTGGCGTTGTCCCGATCGCTCCGCGATCGTGCCTCCTCCCCGACTTACCTTCGCTTTCAAGTCCAACATGACCGGGGTGCAGGTTAATTCAGCTAGCAGCAAGGGTCGGCGGTCGTTGCTCTATCCGACTGGGTGCTTGGTGACGGCTCGTCAGTTACAACTAGAACGTCGAGCCGTGCCAATCCTGTGTGCCGCTGCTTCCTTGTCTCCCAAACTTTGGAGTATTCGAGTTCTGCCACTCCCCCGCTTACCGGAGATGGGACCCGGGAGCACATGAAACGCGTCTGCTGTCGCACTGAGCTCAGCGGCCAAACCTCAGCCGTTTGATGGCCCGATGGTCCCGGGAGCACGGACCAGATCGACGCCGTGCTGGGCAAGGGTAGCGGACACCAACTCTTCTTGCGCTGAGGGTAGTTGATCAGCGTTCAGCTTGGTGCGGACCTTGGCGAACCAGGGGCCGATCATGGCACGGTCGCCGTCCACCTCGATCCACTCTCGGGCCCCGGGGGTGCGTCCCCACCGTGCCACGAAGAGCCCGAGGATCTCGGTGGTCTGTGCGAACGTGCGCCGCCGCGATGTGCTCGGCCTGCCCGCGGCGTGCTCTTGGTCCAGGAGGGCGCGGCCGGGGGTGATTCCGATGCGGGCGAGCAGGTCGCACCGGCCGGGGTCGAGGTCGGGCCAGCTGGTGAGCTGGCGGTGCAGCCAGCTGCCCGCCTTCACTCCGTGGATGACCGTGTCGCGGCGCAGCGTGCTGGGGTGGTTGCCGGCTTCCAGGTGGCGGCGCAGCAGATGGTACTTGCGATGCCAGTCGGGGCCGTAGGGGAGTTTCCAGTCTGGGTCGAGGGCTGTGAGCTGGTTGTCGCGGTCGGGGGTGAGGCGGTCCTTTCGGGCCAGGGCGCGCTGGTCGGCAAGGAATTGGCCGCCGGGTAGTTGGGTGGGGATGGCAAGGTGGCCGTGTTCGGCGTGGAAGGTCTCGACGGTGGCCAGGTGGCCTTGCCAGGTGGCCTCGTGGTCGTCCCAGATCATGCCGAGATCCTCGAGCTCGGCGATCCATTCGGGATCGAGGGCGCCTGCCTGGTAGGCGGTGCGCTGGCCGGTGATGAATTGCCCCAGCCGGTAGCCGTAGGCGTCCTCGTAGTCGGCGCTCACGCGCAGGTGGCTGTGTTCGCTTTGGTAGCGGATGGCGGCGGCTAGGCCGGCGCGGCGGGGGGCGGACAGGACGGCGCCGTGGGAGGGCCAGACGAGCAGGTCCAGGGCGCGGGCGATCGCGGTGGGGTCGAGGGTGTGGTCGAAGCGGAAGCGGCGGGTGATGTAGGTGTGGGAGTCGCGGGCGGGGTGCTGGTTCTTGGCGCGGGGGGCGCGGGCGGCGATGGTCTGGTCGTGGTGGCGCAGGGCAGAGGTGACCAGCCAGAGGGCTTCGTAGGGGGTGCCGAGGAGGTCGGTGGGGTCGGCACCGGGCGGGATGTAGGCGGGGACAACGAAGCTGGCCGTCTTCGTCGTGGCGGTGGGTGGTTTGCGCAGGGCACGGCCCAGGGCCTGGACGATGCGGCGGACGCTGGCGGTGCGGTCGGCGAAGACGACGGCGTCGACGGCCGGCAGGTCGACCCCTTCGCCAAGGACTTTGGCGTTGGCCAGCACGGCCCGGTCGGCGTCGGTGAAGCGGGCGATGATGTCGGCGCGCCGGCGGGGGCTGTGGGTGCCGTCGATGGACTGCACGACGACGTCGTCCGCCCAGTCGGGGCGCAGTTCGTCGGGGAGGGTGCGCAGGGTGTGGGCGAACTGGCGGGCAAAGTCGGCGGCGTCGGCGATCTGCTGGAAGTAGACGAACACGTGCCGTAGGTCCTGCTCGCGCATGGCTTTGAGGATGGCCACGTGCAGGGCTGTGGTGCGGCGCGCGGTGGGCCCGGCTTCCGGGTCGGTGAGCGCGGTGTGCAGTTCAGTGTCGGTGACGGTGGGGACGACGAGTTGGTAGTCGGCCAGGACGCCGTCATCGATGGCGTCGGCGTGGGAGTAGGTGTGCAGGCGGGGGCCGAAGATCTGCGGCTGGTCCATGGTGGCCAGCAGTGCCGGGTCGTCCCAGGGCGGTGCTGTGGCGGCTGTGCGCTTGGGCTGCGCCCTGGTGGTGGGCGGCTCGGTCAGGCGTGGGGCTTCCCATACATAGGGGGTGGCGGTGAGGTAGAGGCGGCGCTCGGCAGGGATGCGTTCGTTGTCGTGCAGCGCGGTCCAGCTCTTCTCCCAGGTGCCGGCCGTGGCGTGTGCTTCGTCCACGATGAGCAGGCCGAAGACGGGGGCGGGGAAGATCGCGGAGTGTTGGGCTTCTTCGATCTTGGACAGCGAGTCGTAGGTGAAGAAGACCGTTGCTTTGGGGTGGCGGGCGAGCCAGTAGGCCAGGTACTCCCCGCGTTGGCCGAGTCGACCTTGGCTTCGGCGAGGAGCGGGTGTGATTCGGCGCGCAGCGAGGAGACCGTGATCATCGGCTCCTGGCGGCCGTCCGCGCGAGCCGCTGCCGCCCACTGCGCGACCAGGTCCAGGCTGGGTACTGCCACTGCCAGGTGTCGCACTCCGAGTTCTTCGGCGACGCGCAGTGCGAAGAGGGTCTTGCCGGTGCCGCAGGCCGAGACGGCGTGTCCGCGGGTGCGCGGGCGGCGTAGGTGGCGGATTGTGTTGGCGAGGCCCTCTTGTTGGTCGGTGCGCAGGGCCAGACGCCCGGTGTGTTCTGTTGCGGTGGGACTGGCGGTCATCGCGCGGTTCCTCGGCATGCGTGAGGGGCTGACTCGTGTTCATTCTCGCGTACGGAGGGGGTGTGGCGCGGTGTTTCTTGGTTGGCGGGGGCGCGCTGCGGGCCACGCGGGCCCCGTGATCTGCGTCGTTGGTTGTGGGGCATGGGCGATGGTGGCGGCTACGTTGTGCTGGGGAGAGCGCGAGTTGATCGCCGTGGGGCCCGGAGAGGGCCGGTCTTCCTCTTCTTGATTGCGGGCGTTCCGATTGGTTGTGTTTTGTGGTGGTTGAGCTCTCTCCCCTTGATCGTGCGCGGAGAGGGCAAATGGGAGTACACCGGCCGCACCTACCGAAGCATCGTCCGCTACCGCGGTGGACACCACTCACTCGCCCATCGGCACCACCTTCAGCAACCTCTTCCGGTCCACCGGACTCACGATGCCGACGCTGCGGCAGGACCGGATCCGCGACGAGGCGTTCGAGGTCGACGACCCGCTTCGCCTGATGCGCCTGTTCGGCATCTCGTCTCACACCGCGATGCGGTACATCACGTTTCGGCCCACCCCGAACGCACAGCGAAGCTCCCACGGTGAGGCGAGCGGGTCAGGAGCAGACGCCGCCAGGTGGGCGAAGGTCATGCAGCGTGTGCTGCACGTCATGCGGGTCGGCGGAGCACCATGGTCAGCGCCTCCCGCAGCAGTCGGGTCGCCTCGGTGATGTCGGCGGCGCCGTCCGGCCGGCGCCAGGCCACGTATCCGTCGGGGCGGACGAGCAGCGCACCCTCCTCGTCGATCTCGGCGCGGCGGCTCCACTCGCCGTACGCGTCGTGCGCGTCGCGGTCGATGACGACGGTGCGCAGGTCGAGACCGAGTTCCCGGGCCAGGGTGTCGGCGGCGTCGGCCCACGGGGCTCCGGCCAGGCCGGTGACGATGGAGAACCTGCCCCTGCCGACCAGGTCGAGCGTCGAGATGCGCCCGCCCCTGTGGTCCACGAGCCAGGCGTGCGGCAGTTTCGCGCCGGGGCGGGAGGTCGGGCGTCCGAAGAGTTCGTTGTCGCGGGTGATCGTTTCGGCGGTGCCGTCGGGGATGACGGCGGCCGACTTGTAGCGCTGGTTGTGCTCGATGCCGTGGGCGTTGAACTCGTAGTGCTTCAGTTCGATCGCCTCGCGGATGGCCCGCCGCTTCTTCGCCCCGTCGGCGTCCGGCTGCCGGGCCGCGTGCAGCGCTTTGGTGATGCCCTCCTCGTCGCCGCCGACGACGCCGAGGGCCTCGAACAGGGGCAGGAACTGGTCCCGGGAGAGGTTGGCGCGTTCGACGATCTGCTGGGCGACGGGGGCTCGTTCGTCGGAGTAGGTGTCCAGCAGCTCGGGCCCGGCGTGTCCCTTGAGGACGGTCGCCAGCTTCCACGCCAGGTTGTAGGAGTCCTGGACGGAGGTGTTGGAGCCGAGGCCGTTGGACGGCGGATGCCGGTGGACGGCGTCCCCGGCACAGAAGACGCGGCCGGCGTGGAGCCGGGTGGCGTAGGCGTGGTTGACGGTCCACAGGGAGGCGCTGTCGATCTGCACGTCGAGTTCGTCGTCACCCACGAGGTCGCGGACGATCGCTGCCGCGGCTTCGTCGGTGAGCGCGGGCGGGGGGTTGTCGATGTCGTAGCCCCAGACGATGAGCCACTCGTTCCAGGGTCGGACCATGCGCAGCAGGCCCATGCCGATGCCTCCGACGTCGGCGCCCGGGCGCATGATCCAGTACAGGACGCTGGGACGGTGTTCGACGTACTGTCCGAGGTCGGCTCTGAAGACGATGTTCATGCTGCCGGCCTTGCCCATCTGCCCCTCCATGGGCAGCCCCAGCTTCTGCGCGACGATGCTGCGGCCGCCGTCGGCGCCGATCATGTAGCGGGCGCGGACGGTGTGTTCAGTGCCGCTGGGCCGGTCGCGCAGGCGTGCGGTCACGCCGTGCGCGTCCTGTTCGAAGTCGACGAGTTCTGTGTTGAGCCGGACCACGGCGCCGCGCTTGGCGGCGCCTGCCAGGAGGATGGGCTCCAGGTAGGTCTGCGGGAGGTCGATCATCTGGCAGGGGCTCTGGGAGGCGTATTCGGTCAGGCTCTCGTCGCCGGTGCCCCAGGTGCGGATGCGGCCGATCTCCTCGCCCAGGAGTGAGGTGGCGAAGACGGTGTCGCCCATCAGGTGGCTCGGTGTGCCCTTCTCCAGGGCCTCTTGCTCGATGCCGAGGTCGCGGAAGACCTCCATGGCGCGCTGGTTGGTGATGTGGGCCCGTGGGGTGTCGGCGAGCCATCCGTACTTGGTGACCAGGTGGGTGCGCACACCGTAGGTGGCCAGCAGCAGGGCGGCGGTTCCGCCGGCGGGTCCGCTGCCGACGACGAGAACATCGGTGTCGTAGCTTTCAGGCGTGCTCATGCTGTCTCCGTGAAGATCTGTGGAAATCCGTCAGGGGATGGGCGCTCAGTGCCCGAGACTGGCGATGCGGAAGGTGAAAGCGAGTTGGCGCCACTCGCCGTCGACAGGTCGGCCGTCGGGTGTGGGGCCGGTTTGCCGGACGAAGTCCGTGATCAGGTCGTCCTTGACGCCGAAGACCGCGTCGCGCTGGCCGGGGGCTCCGTCGAGGTAGGCTCCGCCCCGGACGAACAGCTGGGTGATCAGCGGCTGGTGTCCGGGGGCGTTGATCAGGAAGTGCACGTGCGGTGCACGGTAGGGGTGGCGTCCGACGGTGTAGAGCATCTTGCCGACCGGGCCGTCGTCCGGGATCGGGTATGCGGACGGCAGGATCGACCAGAACGTGAACCGCCCGTCGGCGCCGGTGGTGAACCGGGCGCGCAGTACCGGCCCGTCCAGGTCAGGGAGTTGGACGTCGTAGAAGCCGTCTTCGTTGGACTGCCAGACGTCCACGACGGCGTCGGCGACCGGTTTCCCGTCCTGGTCGGTCACTGTGATGTCCGCCCACATCGGCGTGCCCGTGAAGTCTCCTGCGATGTCTGTGCCGTGTTCGGCGGCGGGCGGCCCGGCGACGTAGAAGGGTCCGAGGATCGCGGAGGAAGTGGTGTCGGGTGTACGGGAGTTGGCGAGGGCATCGACGACGCTGGACACACCGAGGGTGTCGGAGAGGAGGATGAACTCCTGCCGTGTGTCGGTGGTGATGTGGCCGGCTTCGGTGAGGAAGTCGATGGCCCGCTGCCATTCGTTGGGGGTCAGGTCGTTGCGGATCGTGTAGGCGTGCAGGGTGCGGGCGAGATCGGTGAGCAGTTGCCTGAGACGCGGGTTCGTGCAGCCGTCGAAGCTGGCCGCGACCTCGTCGGTCAGCGCGCGCAGGTCGGGAACGGACTCGGCCGCCGCCTGCGGGCGGTGGCCGTGCCAGGCGTCCCGCAACAGGTCGGCGAGGCCGGTGCGGGTCAGTTCGCGCGGGTTCGGATACGGCTGTGCGGTGGCCAGTTCCGCCGCGCGGTCCAGGTCGGCCTCGGCCATGCCGAGATCCCGTAGTGACGTCGGGCCGCCGACCTGGCGGATCAGGTCGAAGACGCCGGTGGGGGCGTCGGGCGCGCCCAGGGCGTGCGCGATGCGTTCCATCGTCTGTTCGGCGGCGGGTGCGTTGTAGGCCATGGCGTGCGGGAGGATCACGGTGTGGGTCTCGGCGTGCGGCAGGCCGAAGGTGCCGCCCAGTGTGTGGCAGAGCTTGTGGTGCAGTCCCATGCCGACGGCGCCGAGGCAGTTGCCGGACAGCCATGCCGCCTGCAGCAGCTCCGCGCGTGCCGCCATGTCCGAGGGGTTGTCGTGGAGGGTGGGGAGGGCTCGGCCGATGGCGGCGACCGCTTCCAGGGCCATGGCGTCGGTGACGGGGTCGGCGTCCGGCGAGTAGAGGGCTTCCACGGCGTGGGCCAGGGCGTTGATGCCACTGGTCACGGACATGGCGATGGGGAGAGCGAGGGTGAGCTCGACGTCGTATACGACGGTGTTCGGCAGGATCGCGGGTGAGGACCGGGTGACCTTGCGGCCGTCCGCTGTCTCGCCGAGCACGGGGGTGACCTCGGAACCGGCATAGGTGGTCGGCACGATGATCTGGGGCAGGTCCGTGCGGACCGCCAGCGCCTTCGCGAGGCCGGTCGTCGAGCCGCCGCCGATGGCCACGAGGCAGTCCACCCGCTGGTCGCGCAGGAGGTCCAGGGCCTGTTCGGTCACCTCGACGGGGGTGTGCATGGCCGCGCCGTCGAACTCGGCCACCACCAGGTCGCCGAGGACTTCACGGAGGCGTTCGGTGTCCTTGCGCAGGACCGGTGATCCGTCGGAGAGGAGCAGTACCCGGGACCCGCCGAGCCGTTCGGCCTCATCGCGGACCTGCGGGAGTGTTCCCGCGCCGAAGACCACCCGGCTCGGGCTGGCCGTGTGCACAAAACTCCTCATGAAGCTGCTCTCCGTGCTGCGGGGGTCAGGGGGTCTGTCGCAGTATTCGAGGCCGTGCACCGGTGTTCCTGCACAATCTCGGCATCGCTTTGCACAGAAACGGCGTCGGCCGCCGCCTGGTCCGTGCTTGCCCGCCCGTACGGAAGGCAGCGAGACTGTGCCGCGAAGGAGGGCCGCATGAGCGAGATGGGACTCGGTGACACCCACGGAATACTGGTTCGGCCAGGGGTGCGTCCCGTCCGCACGAGTGCGGGTCTGGGCTGGGAGGGGCTGTATGTGTCGACGCAGCGGGAGCTGCCGTACCGGGATGCCTTTCAGGGAGCCGGCAGCCACCTGGTGATCCTGCATCTGGACGGGCCCGTCACCGTCCGCAGGGGACGCCGCGGGTTGACGGCCGCGCGGCAGGTGCCGCCCGGCGGTCTGTTCCTGCATCCGGCCGAGACGGAGCTGGACGTGGAACTCGGCGGTTATCTGAACACCGTGCATGTCTACCTGTCGGACGCGGTCCTCCAAGCGACCGCAGAGGGTGGACGGCCGGTACGGCTGGAGGAGGAGTTCGGCACCACGGATCCGCTCCTGGAGCAGCTGGTTCTGGCCCTCGACGGTGTTGTACGGCGCTGGGAGCCCAGTGCCGGCGCCTACGCGGATCAGCTCGCGCTCATGACCGCGGCCCAGCTGGCCCGTCGCCACAGCGTGCGGCTGGGGGCACCCCCGGCCGGAGGCTGGGGGAGGGTCGGCGAGCGGGCGGGGCGGCAGGTGGGGCTCACCGACCGGCAGTTCGCGGCCGTTCGGGAGCTCATCGACGCCCGGCTTTCCGAGCCGCTGTCGCTGGAGGACCTCGCCTCGGCCGCGGGTCTCGGCGTCAGCCAGTTCGCCCGGCGTTTCAAGGCCCGCGTCGGGTGCCCTCCCCACCGGTACCTCGTGCGCGTGCGTGTGGAGCAGGCCGCCCGCCTGCTGCGCGCGGGTTCCATGCCCATCGCGCAGGTTGCGGCGGCGTGCGGCTTCTCCCACCAGGAGCACCTGAGCCGAGTGGTCCGCGCCCACTTCGGTACGACGCCGGCCGCTCTGCGCCGTGAGGGCTGACGGAATCGCTGTGTGAGGCGCGCGGGCCACAGCGGGCTATAGTTCCCCGTCGTCGAACGAAGGGAGCGACGATGGTCGCGCGCCTTGCAGGGTTTCTCCCCGGCGATCTGACCGAGGAACAGGCCGCGGTCTACCAGGCCATATCCGGAGGCCCACGTGCCGCCGGTCCCCAGCTCTTCGCCCTCACCGACAGCGAAGGACGGCTTCGGGGACCGTTCAACGCGATGCTTCTCAGCCCTCCGGTCGGCGCCGCTGTGCAGGCCGTGGGTGCGGCGGTGCGCTATCGGTCCTCGCTCAGCGACCGTGTCCGGGAGATGGCCGTGCTCCTCGTCGCCGCTCACTGGGGCAGCGCTTTCGAACGAGAGGCGCACGAGGCCGTGGGGCGTGCCTGCGGTCTGACCGAGGAGGAGCTCGGCTCCCTGCGCTCCGGTGCGCTGCCGGCCCTGACCGATCCCGACGAGAGCATCGCGCTGCGGACCACGGCCGCCCTGCTGCGCTCCGGCAGCCTGGGCGACGACGAGTACAACGCGGCGGTGTCGGCGATCGGTGAGCGCGGCCTGTTCGAGCTGACGACCCTGGTGGGCTACTACTCCACGCTCGCCCTACAGCTCCGCGTTTTCGCAGGTGAGGAAGGCGAGCCGAGGCCGTCGGTGCCCTGAGGGAAAGCCCGGTCACCCC
The DNA here is from genome assembly GCF_002214185.1 of Streptomyces capitiformicae. Classification (NCBI taxonomy): domain Bacteria; kingdom Bacillati; phylum Actinomycetota; class Actinomycetes; order Kitasatosporales; family Streptomycetaceae; genus Streptomyces; species Streptomyces capitiformicae. The sequence continues at coordinate 9,414,814 of NZ_CP022161.1, forward strand.
TCCTGTGAGCGCTCTGCCATCCGTTTCGCGACCCGCGCGATGGTCTCGCGAAGCCACGTGTGCGCCGCGTCGTGGGTGTGGACGGGGTGCCACCAGAGAGCTTCGTGGAGGGGCATCGTGCCGTGCGGCGGCTCCATGATCCGAATGCCTGCGGCGTCCCGCAGCCGCTCGGCGAGCCTGGCCTGGACGAGAGCGATTCTCCCGGTTCCGGCGACGAGGAAGCACAGTGCCTGGAAGGTGTCGGCGGAGACCTCCGAGCGGGGCTCGATGCCGAGCATGCTCAGCTGTCGCGTGGATGTTGTGTCGTACAGCCGCCGGTATGTCACCCAGGGCAGCCGGGTCAGGTCGTTCGGTGTGAGTTCGTCGCCCACCTCCGTATTGTCCTGTGAGACCACGAAGACCCAGCGGTCCTGGAAGACGTCGACCGCCGGGTAACCGCTGATGAAGCCGTGCGGCAGCAGTAGCCCGTCGGTGGTGCTCAGCAGTGCGGCTGTCTCCTCGGTGACCGTGGCGGGAGTCAGCTCGAAGTGGAGCCGGACCCCGGGCGCCTCCGCGTGAATGGTGCGGGTCAGTTCGGTGCCGAAGACCGTCACCGCGTAGTCCGAAATGATGATCTTGAATTCGTGGCGGTCCTCGGCCGGGTCGAATTCGGCCTGGCTGCTGAAGACCCGTTCCGCCATGTCGCAGGCCCTGGCCGTGCGGTCCAGCAGCGCCTGGCCGAGGGCGGTCAGCTCGTAGTTGTTGCCGGTCCTGAAGAGGAGTTCGTCGTCGAAATGCCGGCGCAGTCGCGCGAGGGCGCCGCTCATCGCGGGCTGGCTGAGCCCGATGCGCTGTCCGGCCCTGGTGACGTTGCGTTCCTCCAGCAGAGCGCGCAGAGCAACCAGGAGATTGAGGTCGAGGCTGGCCAGGTGCATGGCGCTCCCGAGGGCTGGTCACCCGCCGCAAGGCGAGAGACGAGAGACGAGAAGCTCATCGGTGCCGCCGATGGGCTTCATCCGGCGAATCGATTTCCCCAATGGGATGCGGTGCGGCCAGATTAGTCGCACCGCCACCGAGAGGACACATCCGTGAAACGTGATGTTGATTCGCCGGCCTTCTCCGGCTCCTTCGCGCTCGGCACCGTCAGCGCACAGGGCCGGGATCCGTTCCCCGCTCTGGTCGTGCCGGGCCGCCGCGTGCTTGACCTGCGTGCCGCTCTGGGCGCGCCGGAGCTCACCGTGCGCGCGCTGCTGGAGGGCTGGGATGAGGTGCTGCCCCGTCTGCGCACTCTGGCCGCGGACACGGCCGGCGACTGGCTGCCGCTGGACGGCCTGCGGGTGCATGCCCCGGTGGAGCCACGGCAGGTGTTCCAGTCCGGCGCCAACTACCGGCAGCACGTGATCGATCTGGCCGTCGCCCACCGCTCCCCCGACGACCCCCGCACGGTCGAGGAGGCGCGGACAAAGTTCGCGGAGGTCATGGACCGGCGGGCGCGCGAGGACCTGCCGTATGTGTTCATCGGTCTGCCGAGCGCGATCACCGGCCCGTACGACGACGTGGTGCTCCCCGCATGGGCCGCACAGCCGGACTGGGAACTGGAGCTGGCGGCCGTGATCGCCAGGCCCGCCCACCGGGTCTTGGTGGAGGAGGCCCTGGAGTACGTCGCCGGCTACACGATCGCCAACGATCTCACCGATCGCGCCTCCGTCTTCCGCCAGGACATGCCCGGCATCGGCACCGACTGGCTGCGCAGCAAGAACGCTCCCGGCTTCACCCCGCTCGGCCCCTGGATCGTCCCCGCCGAGTCCGTCGCGGACCCCGGTGACCTGCGGGTCACGCTGAAGCTGAACGGCGACACCATGCAGGACGAGTCCACCAAGGACATGCTCTTCGGCATCGCCCGGCTGGTGTCGTACATCTCCCAGGCTGCCCGGCTGCTGCCCGGTGACCTGGTGCTCACGGGCAGTCCGGCCGGCAACGGCATCCACTGGGGGCGCCTGCTGCAGGGCGGCGACGTCATGGAGGGCTCCATCACCGGGCTCGGTGTGCAGCGCACCCGTTGTGTGGCGGGGACACCGGCGTGAGCCTGGACCGGCGCGATCCCGAGGGCGCGATCGCCGGGGCCGCGAAGGCGTACTCGAACTGGGGACGCTGGGGCGAGGACGACGTGCTCGGCACCCTCAACTTCCTCGACGAGGCGAAACGCCGCGAGGGTATGGCCCTGGGCCGGCGCGGGGTGAGTTTCTCTCTCTCGCAGCGCTTCGACATGAACGGCCCGCAGAAGGGCTGGCGCAGGCGCACCAACCCCATCCACACCATGCTGATGACCGGCACCGACGCCGCCCTCGGCAACCAGGGCTCCCCGCACGGCATCGGCGGCGCCGACGACCTCATCACGATGCCGCTGCAGTGTTCCACCCAGTGGGACGGACTCGGCCACGTCTTCGACCACGGCAAGGCGTGGAACGGACGCGACGCGCAGAAGGTCGTCACCGCCGACGGTGACCTCGTCACCGGCATCGAGCACATGGCCCCGCACGTCGCCGGGCGCGGCGTCCTCCTCGACGTGGGACGGGTCTTCGGCGTCGGTGGGGGCACCTCCCGCTCGAGCGGAGCCGACAGTGGGGGAGAGCTGCCCGACGGCTTCGCCATCACCGAGGAGCATCTGACGGCCACGGCCGAGGCACACGGCGTCATCGTCGGCCGGGGTGACATCGTCCTCGTGCGCACCGGGCAGCTGGCCCGGGTGCGCCGTGAGGGCTGGGGCGACTACGCGGGCGGTGACGCACCCGGCCTGTCCTTCACCACCGCCGGCTGGCTGCACACGAGCGAGATCGCCGCGATCGCCACCGACACCTGGGGCTTCGAGGTCCGGCCCAACGAGTTCGAGTGCGCCTTCCAGCCGCTGCACCAGGTCGTCATCCCCAACATGGGCCTGCTGGTCGGCGAGATGTGGGACCTCGACGCGCTCGCCGCGGACTGCGCGGACGACGGCGTGTACGAGTTCTGGCTCACCGCCGCACCCCTGCCCATCACCGGAGCCGTCGGCTCCCCCGTCAACCCGATCGCCGTCAAGTAGCTGGATCGGCGCGATCGCCGTGAAGTGGCTGGATCGCGCAGCCAGAGGAACAAGGGAGTTCCCATGACCGACACTCGCACCGTCCTCGTCGTCGGCGGCGGCACCGCAGGAAACGGCCTGACCGTCCTGCTGCGCAAAGCCGGCATCGGCGTCGACCTCGTCGAAGCCAGGGCCGACTGGAACGTCCACGGCTCCGGAATCACCACTCAAGGCAACGCCCTGCGCGTCCTGCGCGAGATCGGCGTGTGGGAGGAGGTCGAGAAGCACGGCTTCGGGTTCGACGCGCTCGGCATCACCGCTCCCGACGGGACGGTACTGCACGTCGACGCGCATCACCGCACCGGCGGAGGGGACCTGCCCGCGGTTGTCGGCATGCAGCGGGCGGACCTCCAGCGCATCCTCATCGACGCGGTCCGAAGATCCGGTGCCCGGGTCCGGCTCGGCACCACCGTCCAGCAGCTGGAACAGGACGCCGCAGGTGTCGACGTCACCTTCAGCGACGGCACGTCGGGCCGGTACGACCTGGTCGTCGCCGCCGACGGACTGCACTCCGCGACCCGCGCCATGATCGGCATGAGCGAGCGGCCCGAACCCGTCGGCATGGGGATCTGGCGCGTCTGCGCCCCTCGTCCCGCACGTGTCGAGCGCACTGACCTCGCTTACGGCGGACCCTGTTACATCGCCGGCTACTGTCCCACCGGCCCGGACTCCCTCTACGCGTACCTGGTGGAACCCCAGCGGGAACGCGCGAGCCTCGTCCCCGACGCCTACGCCGAGGAGATGCGGCGTCTCGCCGAGCCGTACGGCGGTGCCTGGGACGAGATCCGCGCGTCCATCACCGATCCGAAGAAAGTCAACTACACGGTGTTCACCCGGCATCTGGTCGAGGGCTCCTGGCACCGCGGCCGCGTCGTGCTCGTCGGTGACACCGCGCACAGCTGCCCGCCCACTCTCGCCCAGGGCGCGGCGATGTCCCTGGAGGACGCCCTGGTCCTGGCGGAGCTGCTCGCCGGCCGCGACGACTGGGACGACGAACTGCTCACGGCCTACTACGAGCGGCGCATCCCCCGAGTCCGGCTGGTCGTGGACGGCGCCGTCCAGATCTGCCGGTGGCAGCTGGACGGGGTACGCGACGCCGACGTGCCCGGTCTGATCGGCCGCACGATGACCATGCTGACGGAACTGCCGTGACACCGCCCACCCGTCTCCCACCACCGCCCTTCCAAGGAAGCGCTGCGCGCCCTTTGACTGTCGACGTCCACGCCCACGTCGTACTCCCCGAGCTGGAGGAGGCCGTCGCCGGGTGGCCGGAACGCGCCGCCGCCCGCGCTCTGGAGGCCCGCCGCACCGGCCCAAAGGCCCAGGCCGTCAGTGGGCCCATGATCCGTGAACGCATCCCCATGCTGACCGACGCCACAGCCCGCCTGGCCGCGATGGACGCCTGCGGTGTCGACATACAGCTTGTGTCTCCCGTCCCCGACTACCACTACTGGGCGGACGAGGAGCTGGCCCGCACCGTGTGGGAGCTGGCCAACACCGGTGTCGCGGCACACTGCGCGCAGGCACCGGAGCGGCTGCGCGGCCTCGGGCTGGTCCCGCTCCAGCACCCGCACCTGGCCGTCGAGGCTCTCGAACACGCCTTGGAGCAGGGCCTGTCGGGTGTCGAGATCTCCTCGCACGCACCCGGCCGCGAACTGTCGGACCCCGCATACGAACCCTTCTGGAGCCGCGCGGAGGAGACCGGGGCGGTGCTGTTCCTGCACCCCTACGGCTGCACCCTCGACGAACGCCTGGACCAGTGGTACCTGTCCAACACCGTCGGCCAGCCCACCGAGAACGCCGTCGCGCTCTCCCACCTGATCTTCTCCGGCGTCCTGGACCGCCACCCGGAGCTGAAGCTGATCGCCGCGCACGGGGGCGGCTATCTGCCCACCCACATCGGCCGCTCCGACCACGCCTGGCGGGTCCGTCCCGATGCCAGGGGCTGCGCCCGCCCACCCAGCAGCTACCTCAAGCGGCTGTACTTCGACTCGCTCGTCCACGACCCGTCCGTCCTGCGCGAGCTGATCCGGATCGCGGGCGCCGACCGGGTGCTGCTCGGTTCCGACTTCCCCTTCGACATGGGGGCCGACGACCCACTGGCCGCCCTGCGCGCCGCTCACCTGCCCGACCCCGACTTCCACGCCATTCGCGGTGCCAACGCGGCATCGCTGCTGCGCCTCACCTGAGGCCACTCGAACAGGAGCCCCACTCATGACCGAGCGTCTGCTCACCCACCTGAGGCATGTCGACCTCGCCGTTCCCGACTACGACCAACAACTCGACTTCTACGCCGGCATCTGGGGCCTGACCAAGGTCGCCGAGGACTCCGGCATCTCCTTCCTCGCCGCCGAGGGCAGCCCCGAGCAGTACATCGTGCGCCTGCGCAAGGCCGAGGACAAGCGCCTTGACCTCATCTCCTACGGCGCCGCCAGCCCGGCCGACGTCGACACCCTCGCCGAGCAACTCCTCGCCGGCGGCGTGCAGTTGATCTCCCAGCCGGGCAAGGTCGACACCCCCGGCGGCGGCTACGGCTTCCGCTTCTTCGACATCGACGGCCGCACCATCGAGGTCTCCGCCGACGTCGCCGCACGACAGCACCGCAAGATCGAGGAGAAGGAGTCGATCCCGGTCAAGCTGTCGCACGTCGTCATCAACTCCCCCGACCTGGGCGCCACCAAGGAGTGGTACGAGCACCACCTCGGCTTCCGGCTCTCCGACACCCTCTGGCACCCCAAGATGGGCGAGGCCATGCATTTCATGCGGATCAGCTCCCAGCACCACTCCATGGCCATCGCCCAGGGCCCGCACACCTCCCTGCACCACATCTCCTTCGAGATGCGCGGCATCGACGAGTACATGCGCGGCACCGGCCGACTGCTGCGCGCCGGGGTGCACAAGGTCTGGGGCCCCGGCCGCCACTACGCGGGCGACAACACCTTCTCCTACTTCCACGACCCGCACGGCAACACCGTCGAGTACACCACCGAGCTGGAGCAGCTGGACGAGGACACCTGGCACCCCCACGTCTACGACTTCTCCACCGACGAGGTCTCCGACCAGTGGGGCACGGCCAACCCCGTGAACGAACTGGTCGCCAAGGAGTCCTTCAACGACCCCGACCGCGGCTGCTTCATCGCCCCGCCGGTCTGATCCTCCCTACTCCGGGGGCGCGGCGATGCCCCCGCTCATTGCCCTGAGTGCCCGCCGCGCCCCGGCCCAGCCCCTTGGAGCCCCCATGCGCTTCGCCACATACGAGTATCAGGGCCGCCGCCACTGCGGCGTGCTGGACGGTGCCGCCATACGTCCCTTCCCCGACGGCACGACACTGCTCGACCTGATCCGCTCCGGCCTCCCGCGAGCGGCAACGGACCTCCCACCCACCGCGGACCCGGTCCCGCTGGACGCCGTAAGGCTGCTTCCGCCCCTGGAACCGCCGTCCGTGCGCGACTTCTACACCTTCGAAGAGCACATCGAGGGCGTACGGCGCTCCGGGGACCGCGGCGTACCCGAGGCGTGGTACGACGCACCCACCTTCTACTTCACCAACCCCCAAGCCCTGATCGGCGCGCGCGACGACGTCCCGTATCCGCCCGGCAGCAAGGTGCTGGACTTCGAACTCGAGGTCGCGGTCGTCATCGGCCGCGAGGGCCGTGACCTGACGCCCGAGCAAGCGCGCGACCACATCGCCGGATACACCCTGTTCAATGACTGGTCGGCCCGTGACCTCCAGGTCCACGAAATGCAGGTCGGACTCGGCCCCTGCAAGGGCAAGGACACCGCCACCACCCTCGGCCCCCACCTCGTGACCCCGGACGAGCTGGAGCCGTACCGGGACGCCGACGGCTTCCTGCGCCTCGCCCTGACCTCGGAGATCAACGGCGAGGTCGTCGGCAAGGACCTGCTGTCCAACATGAGCTGGACCTTCGAGGAGATGATCGCCTACGCCTCACGCGGAACCGTCGTCCGAGCCGGCGACGTGCTCGGCTCGGGCACCTGCGGCAACGGCGGCTGCCTGGCCGAACTGTGGGGCATCCGCGGCGAGCGGATCCCGCCGCCGCTGAAGCCGGGCGACACCGTCACCCTCACCGCGGACGTCCTCGGCTCCGTCCGCAACACCGTCATCCCCGGCCCCGAGCCGGTACCCCTCCCGACCGGACGCCGTCGTCCCCGAAGCCGTCCCCGTCCCTGAACGGACCGGACTCCGCCGGCACAACCCGACCTGCTCAAGGCCACGACACCGCATCGGTCGCGCGGATGAGCCGGATCGGGCATACCGATCGCACGGAGGGTGGGCGGCGGGCCCCCGAGGCCGCATAGTCGTCCCACCTGCACGCCGCGTCCCCGTTCTGCGTCGGCGTGACGTCCTCCCAGCATGCCGAACGCCGCCCGCGCCTGTACGGCATGCCCACTGCACACACCGTCCCTGGGAGTTGCCATGCCTGCTTCCGTTCCCTTGCCCTCCGCCGCGATCGGCGAGTTGGCCCCGCCGTGCGTGAGTGTGTCGGGCCCGGCACACCTGCTTCGGGTGAGCGCGCTGATGGCGGGCAGCTGTCTGCCCGTGCTGGGGGCGGTACTGATCGCTCCTGTGCTGCCGAAAATGCAGGACCACTTCGCCTCGACCCCCGGCGCCACGGCGCTCGTGCCCCTCGCGCTGACCATTCCGGCACTGGCACTTGCGCTGCTGGCACCGTTCGCCGGAGTGATCGTGGACCGCGTGGGCCGCAAGCGTCTGCTGCTGGTGGCGACCGTCCTGTACGCGCTGTTCGGCACCGCACCGCTCTGGCTGGACTCGCTGGGCGCGATCATTGCCAGCCGCGCCCTGGTCGGCGTCGCCGAGGCTGCCATCATGACCTGCTGCACCACCCTGATCGGCGACTACTACTCCGGCCGGCGGCGGGTGAAGTACCTCGCCCTGCAGACCATGTGCGCCTCCGCGTCCGCCACGGCGTTCTTCGTGCTCGGAGGTGCTGCCGGTGCGGCGGGCTGGCGGGTCCCGTTCTGGGTGTACGCGGTGAGCCTGCTGCTCGCCCCGGTGCTGGCCTTCGCCCTGCCCGGCCCGACGGTGCGCGAGGTCCCAAAGACAGCCGTGGAAGGTCTCCCGGCGGCCCATCGCCCCTTCCCTTGGCGGCAGATGACGGGCATCTGCGCCCTTACCTTCTTCGGGGCGATGGTGTTCTACACCGTTCCCGCGGAGATGTCGTACCTGCTCGATGACCTCGGTGTGGAGAACACCGGTGTCATTGGTCTGGCAACCGCGGGCGCGAGCGCCGCCACGGTGGCCGGAGCGATCACCTTCGCCCGGCTGAAGCGCTCCCCCGACCCGATGCTGCCCGTCATCTTCGCGGTTTGCACGGCCGGCTTCGGGGTGATGTTCCTCGCCGACAGCATCCCGCTGATGGCCGTCGGTGCAGTGATCAACTGCCTGGGTACGGGAATGCTGTTGCCGGCGCTCCTCACCAGTGCCATGTCCCGGCTGAAGTACGAGGACCGCGGCCGGGGCACGGGGCTGTGGACATCTGCCTACTTCGGTGGCTGTTTCGTGTGCCCGCTGGTGCTGCTCGCCGTCGAGTCGGTGGTCGGCACGCTGGCCGGTGCCGTGGGCCTGCTGGGCCTGACCACCGCGGCAATCGCGCTCGGGCTGCTGGTCGCCGGGCGGCGGGCCGTGCACACGGGCCCCGCACGATCTGTGTGAACGCCGTGGAGACCCCGATCGACGGCGGCCTCACCGCGCACAGCGGCGCCGAGCCGGTCTCGGACGCCGTGCGCCAGGAAACCGAATCACGCGCCCCGCGCCGCCGGGCACCCGAACCAGCAGAAAGGCCCTCTCGCCCATGGACAAGGCCCGCCCAAGCGCCGACGAGGCGCCTCGCCGACATCCCCGACGGAGCCTGCCTGGCCGTCGGCGGCTTCGGCCTCAGATAACCACACCAACGAACAAGGTCGTGCACCGCTCAGGCGCAAGGTCGATACGCGAATTCCCCCCGTACAGGCCGGTGACAGCTTCTCAGGCAGGTTCCGTCACCAGCGCGGCGATCTGAGCCTGCAAGGCGGGTACGTCGCCCGGGTCCCGGGCCAGTGTCCAGCGCACGATCTGCCGGGAGGCTTTCACGATGGCCCTGGTCCTGGGCAGTCGGCGCATCGTGAACGACTCCAGCACCTCGTCACTCACCCGGTCTCTGTTCACCAGTATGTCTGTCAGCACGTGCGCATCCTCCAGGGCCATGGCGGCTCCCTGAGCGAGGGTGGGCGGGCAGGCGTGGGCCGCGTCGCCTATGAGGAGCACGCGGCCCTGGTGCCAGGGCCCGTCGAGCAGGTGGGACTCGAACCAGGTGTAGTGGATGGCGGAAGGGTCGGTCAGTGTTTCCCTGATCTCGTCCCAAGGACCGTGATAGTGCTCGGCGAATCCGCGCACGATGGCGAGCTTTTCCTCCGGGGTCGTCCGCATGCGGTCCTGCGCGATCTCGGTGAAATAGGCGTACATGGCCCGGTCGTTGATCGGGCAGTAGCCGGAGATGTAAGAGGGTCCGCCGTAGTAGAGCTCGGTGTGGCTGACCGAAGCCGGGCGGGGCACGATGACTCGCCACGCGCCAAGGCTCTCCCCCTGGATGTCCGCGTCGATCCCCAGCGCCTGCCGCGTCGCGGAGCGGATCCCGTCGGCGCCGACCACCAGGTCATAACGTCCGGTCGAGCCGTCGGTGAACTCTACGGTCACTCCCGTGCTGTCCTGCGTGAGGTCGGCGAACGTCGTACCTGTGCGGACCTTCACTCCCATCGCCACCACGCGATCCATGAGGATGCGTGCCAGCGCGGGACGGTACATGCCGACGGTGGCGGGCAGGTCCGGCCCACCGGTCCGATCGACGTCGAGCTTGACGATGACGCCAGCCGCGGCACCGGCTGCGCGCAGGGCGAGCTGATTGTGCGAGTGCCCCCCGCGTTTCACGTCCTCCCATACTCCGAGCCGCCGCAGCACCCTCAGCGCGTTGCCCTGCAGGGTGATACCCGATCCCAGGGCGGTGATGTCGGGTTTGAGTTCGACGAGGTCGACGGCGACGCCCGCCTCGGCGAGCAGGATCGCGGCGGCGGTACCTGCTGTACCACCTCCCACAACAAGTACGGTGCTGACTGCGGGCATCGTCGTGCTCCCTCCGAGCCGATTCGTCGTCAAACGCGAGTGTTCGCGTTCGTGGTGCTGGGGCCCGAAGGTGAGTGCCCCCTCGGACCTCCTCGTCAGGACAGGTAGGGCTTGACCGTCTCGTTGGGCTGGAAGCGGAACTTGTGTCCCCACATCTCTGGCCGCTTGCCCTTGCGCAGATTGATGAAGTGCGGCGACCTGCGCTCCAGGTCGTCGATGGCCAGGCCGTCCCAGCCGTACTCGATGAAGAAGCCGGCCGGCGAGTGGATGTAGAAGGACACTGTCTGGTCCCCGATGTGGCGTCCGAGGTTCATCAGCAGGTCGGGGTTCTCGTCCCCGCCCAGGACGTCGTAGTAGGAGTAACCGACGTCGTCCAGGCTGCGGGATTCCAGGTAGACGTGGTGCAGGCCGAGCGAGTTGGGCACTTCGAGCAGAGCGACGCTGTGGTGGCGCGGGTTGGCCCGGAGGAACCACATCTGTCCCAGCGGCTCCTTGAGCGTGATGATGTCGCTGGTGAGGAAGCCCATGGCGTCGACGTAGAAGTCCACCGCCTTGCGGGCGTCGGGCACGGCGAAGACGACGTGGCCAAGGCCCTGGTCGCCGGTGACGAACCCGGCGTGCGGCCGGGGCGGGTCCCAGTCGCGGTAGCCGGAGTCCTGGTAGCAGTACAGCTCCAGGCGCTGGCCGAAGGGGTCTTCGAAGTGCACCAGCCGGTCCACGCCGCGTGCTTCGGTGGTCGCCTGGTCGGCGACTTCGGTCTTGACGCCGGCGTTCTCCAGCCGCTTCACGGCGGTGTCCAGGTCGCGGTGGTTCAGGACTTCCCAGCCCGCGTAAGCGAACCTGTGCTCCGTGCCGGGGTGCACGGAGATCCGGTAATCGGCATCGTCGATCTTGACGCGTACGGCGCCGTCCGCCCCGTCGGGACCGAGCATGCATCCGAGCACCTTCGGGGCCCAGGTGCGCCACTCCTCGTGGTCGGGGGATTCGACTCCCACGTAACCGAGTTTGGCGATCTCTCCCATCAGGGTTCTCCACTCCCCGCCTGACGGCGGTGTTGCGCAGGGAATTTGTGTTGACGCGACGTTAGAAGCAAGCGGTAACACCGCGGAAATAGTTGTCCTCTATTGCTGGCATGCGGGAATTCGAATAGATCGCTGCCCTCACCCGATTCCGGGCCCGTGGGGGCGTCACAAGTCGAGGACGATCCCGTCGTCTGCCGCACGCGAGACACAGGTGATGATCAAATTTCCCGCGTCGCGTTCCGACCTGCTGAGTACGGAATCGCGGTGGTCGATCCGTCCCTCGACAACCCGCACGGCGCATGCACCGCAGATTCCGGCGCCACAGGCGTACGGCACGTCGACGCCGGCGTCGAGCAGCGCGGTCAGGATGGGAGTGCCCGCCTCGACGTGGACCTGTTCGTGACGCCGTGCCAGCACGATGTCGCAGGGGCGACCGGCGCCCTCACGGAGTGCCGCCGCGTCGAAGCGCTGCCTGTTCACCTGTATGCGTGGAGTCTGCTGCGCGGCCTTCTCCACCGCGGCCACGAAGTGGTCCGGCCCGCAGACGTACACCGCGGTCCCAGCTGCGGCCGCACTGAGCGTCGCGTCGATATCCAGGCCATCGCTGACCGAGGCAGGCGGCCCCAGGGCGAGCACCTCTTTGCGCAGTGCCCCGTTGCCCGACCCACGGTCGACATGGATCAGGGACCACGGGTAGACGCGGGCCGTGCCGATCAAGCGAGCCATCGGCAGGAGCGGTGCGATCCCCGCACCCGAGGCCAGGAACAGATAGGCGCTTGCTCCTGCCAGCCGGAAGCGGTCGTACGGCCCACGTGCTCTCACCCGGTCTCCGGCGGCGAGGACGTCCCGCACGTACACGGAAGCCGAGGCGGCCGCGCCCCGCTCGTCCACGGGCGGCGGGCACCTGATCAACAGGCGCCAGTCGGCATCGGAAGGCTCTCCGGCCAGGGAGTACGAACGGATCAGCCGGTTGGGCAGCAGCAGGTCGATATGTGCTCCCGGCGGCCACTTGGGCAGCCTTCCGCCGTCCGGATCCGACAGCAGGACTTCCACGGTACGGGCGCCGGCTGGACGCTTCTTGCGTACGACGAGGTCGCGCACACGTCGCGTCTCACCCACGGCGTGGTCACACCTTCTCCGCCACGCAGGTGTTGCGCTGGCCGCCGAGCCCGGTGATCGCGGCCTCCAGTACATCGCCGGGGCGCAGCCAGCGCTTCCAGCGGCCTGCGTTGCCCGCGGGGCTGCCCGTGAGGACCAGGTCGCCCGGGTGGAGCGTCGTGGCCGCCGAGGCCTCGGCGATCAATGTAGGCACGTCGAAGAGGAGGTTGGCTGCGGTGTCCTGCTGTTTGCGCTCGCCGTTGAGGTCGAGCGTCAACTGCAACTGGCGGTGATCGGCGATGAGGTCGGCCGGTACGACGAACGGTCCGCACGGCAGGAAGGTCGGTCGGTTCTTGGACCGGAGCCAGTCGCCGCCCAGGGCACGGTGTTCGGCGGGGAACTGGAGGTCACGGGCGCTGATGTCGTTGCAGACGGTGTATCCGGCGACATGGTCCATGGCTTTCTCGGGCGGCACGCGCCGGGCGGTTCTGCCGATGACGACGGTCAGTTCGACTTCCCAGTCGACCTGGTGCGCCTCGTCCGGCAGGATGACGTCGTCGTCGGGGCCGCACAGGGCGGATGCCATACCGGTGAAGAAGAACGGGCTTCCGGTGCGGGCCCGCTCGTCCATCATCTCCTCTGCCGCGCGGCGCAGTTCGTCGTCGGAGCGCGGGTCGTCGGCGGCACGGCCGGAGACGATGATCTCGGCAACGTGGGATCGGTAGTTGGCGCCGGCCTGGATGATCTGACGCGGCTCGACAGGAGCGTGAACACGCACCTGCGCCAGCGGCTGCGCGGAGGCCTCACCAGCCGTCGCCGCTATCTCCGGCAGTCTGGGGCGAACGGCATCCCAATGCTCCAGAAGCGCTCTGACCGTCACCGGAGGGTCCACGAGTCCGAAACGGTCGAGACGTATCACCTGGTCCCCGACGATCAGACCGGCGTACCGGTCCTGACCGTTCGAGAAGGTGCCGAGGGCATGACCTTCCACCCAGCGCTTCACTGCGTTCTCCTTCGCATCCGCCGGTGACGCTAGTGACGATGCCGGGGCGGGCGGAAATAAACGCTGTGAATACGAGGTATCGCTGGACCTGTGCCGCGGCCGTCGCGTCTGGGCACGTCACAGGGTGCGACCGCCGTCTGTGCATGGGCGACGGCCAGCAGTTGTTCGCGCAGCCAGCGGTGCCCGGGGTCGGCGTCGCGCCTGGAGTGCCAGTAGGCGGACTGGCGCAGCGGCTGGAGGTCGATGTCGGTCTCAAGCAGGACGATGTCCGCCCCGTCCGCGACCCTGCGCCCGAGGCGTTCCGGGATGATCGCGATGAGTTCTGTCTCCGCGAGCATGAACGGCATGGCCGTGAAGGTGCTGGCGGTGGCCTCGGTCCGGCGCTGCACCGAGGCTGCGTCCAGATCTTCCTCCACCAGACTGTTGCCCCCGGGCGGCTGGTAGGCCAGGTAGGGGTGAGCCGCGAGGAGCTCAGCGGTGAGCCGTTTTTCGGCCCGGGGGTGTTCCTTCCAGACGGCGCCGACGAACCGGTCCTCGATCACGGGCATCCGGGAGCAGTCCGCGAGGTCGTCGTCGGCGACGAGCCGGTCGGGCAGGACGGCCAGGTCCATCTCGTCCCGCTGCAGTGCGGTGAGGTATCGCTCGCTGATCGGCCCGAGATCGAGTCGGAGGTGCGGTGCCAGGCTGGCAAGGGCACTCAGCAACGGTCTGATCAGCACGACGCCGATGTAGTCACTGGCTGTCATGGCGAACACCCGGCTGTCGCGGGCGGGATCAAAGCCAGGCGGCCTCACGATGGTCTGCTCGATCGTGGCCAGCACGCTGCGTACCGGCTCAATGAGCGTCTCGGCCCGCGGCGTCAGCTGCATGTGCCGCCCCTGTTTCACGAGCAGCGGGTCACCCAGCACCTTCCTGAGCCTGGCAAGAGCGGTGCTGGTGGCCGGCTGGGTCATGTGCAGCCTCTCCGCCGCCCGGGTCACGTTCTGCTCACGCAGCAGGGCGTCGAGGACGACGAGGAGGTTGAGGTCCACTTGGCCGAGCTTCATCGCTCATCACCTGCTCACTGGTACTGCGGCACGGGCCGCCACGGCTCACGACATGTAGCGCGCACCCGTGCCGTCCCTGGCGCAGATGTATACGCAGCGTTTATGCCAGCCAATCACACTGTGTATTTCCGCCCGTCTCGCGGCCTCCCTAGCATCAGCGCTCAGAGTCGCACAAGGAGGCGTGATGCGGTTTGCCCGCCACCGGACGCAGCGGGGCCCACGGCTCGCCGTCCTGGATGCCGAGGACCATCTGGTCGATCTACCCGCGCACAGTGAGCTGCCGGCCTTGCTCGCCGAGGACGGTCGCCTGGCTGACACGGCAGCCACCGCCCTGCGGACCAGGCTCCGGGTCACCCCCCTGACCACGGCCGACCTGATGGCCCCGCTGGATCCGCCCACCGTACGGGACTTCTCGATATTCCCCGAACACACCGCCGGCATCGTGAAAACCCTGGATCCGTCCGGGGGCACCCCCCCGGAGTTCTGGGAGATACCGACGTTCTACTTCTCCCACCCGTACGCGACGATCGGTCCGCACGACGACGTGCCTGTACCTCCCGGGGCGCAGCGGTTCGACTACGAGCTGGAGGCGGCGGCCGTCGTCGGAGCGGCCGGCAGTGACCTGAGCGTCGAAGAGGCCGCGTCGCACATCGCCGGTTTCGTGGTGCTGAACGACTTCTCGGCGCGGGACGTGCAGTTCCACGAAATGCGGATGCGGCTCGGTCCGGCCAAGGGCAAGGACACCGCCACGGCGCTCGGCGGCTTCTTCGTCACCGTCGACGTGCTGCGAGAGCGACGCTCGGGAGCGTCGTTCGACCTGACCATGGAGGTTCGCGTCAACGGCGAGCTCCTCGGCAGCGACCGACTGGACACCATGGCCTGGAGCTTCGAAGCCCTCGCCGCCTACGCCTCGCGGGGCACGTGGATCCGCCCGGGAGACCTGCTGGGGTCCGGCACCTGCCCAGGCGGATGCGGCCGAGACGACGAGCTGTCTCAGGCGGGTACGCATGGGGGGCCGCTGCCAGTCGAAGGCGAACGACAGGTCCTGGCGGAGATGTGGGGTCGGCACGGTGATGACTTCCACCGGCCCCTTCAGCCGGGTGACACCGTCACCACCAGCGTCGAGTTGCTCGGTGAAACCCGGAACCGCGTCGTCGCCGGCACCAAGCCCCGCGACCTTCAGCCCTGGAGCCGACCGTGAGCACGTTCAAGGTGCTCGTCACCGACCATGCCTGGCCGACGCTGGACGTCGAGACTGGCGTACTCGCCCCGGTGGACGCCGAACTGATCGTCGCCGAAACCGGTGAGAGCGCGGAACTGATCCGGCTGGCCAAGGACGCCGACGCGATCCTGACCTGCTTCGCGAAGGTGTCCCGGGAGGTCCTGGACGCCGCGCCGAACTGCCGCACGGTAGCCCGCTACGGCGTGGGCGTGGACAACATCGACGTCGGCCACGCGACACGGCTCGGCATGATCGTCAGCAACGTCCCGGACTACTGCTCCGAGGAAGTCGCGGACCACACCCTGCTGCTGCTCCTGGCCCTGTCCAGGCGTCTTCTCCCCCTGGCACGGCAGATCAGCGGCGGCGAATGGGACGGGAGCGCCGTACCGGCTCCGACGCGGCTGCGGGGCAAGGTTCTCGGCCTGGTCGGCCTGGGCACCATAGGGCGGGCCCTGATCCCCCGCGCGCAGGCACTCGGCATGGACGTGGTGGCCCTGCGGCGGCGGTCAGGCGGGGTCCCCGATGGCGTGCGCAACGCCTCCTCACTGGAGGAGCTGTTGCGTGAGGCTGACGTGGTCTCGCTGCACTGTCCGCTTACCGAGGACACGCGGGGCCTGATCGGTGCCGCCGAACTCGCCGCGATGAAGCCGACGGCCGTCCTGCTGAACACCGCGCGGGGACCGCTGGTGGACACCCAGGCGCTGGTTTCGGCCCTGGGCCGTGGCGGCATCGCCGGTGCCGGCCTCGATGTCACCGATCCCGAACCACTGCCCATGGACCATCCGCTGCGCCGCCGCGACAACGTGGTGGTCACCCCGCACGTCGCCTTCTCGTCCGACGGCTCCCTGGCCGAGCTGGCGAGGAAGGCGGCCACCAACGCGGCCGATGTGCTGCTCGGGCGCACACCCGCGACCGTCGTCAACCCCGCGGTCCTGGACAGTCCCACACTGCGCACGGCCCTGGAGAACCGTTCATGACCGTCCAGAGCACCAGCGCCGAACAAGCGATGGCACTCACCGAACACCTCGTGCGTCGCGGTCTCGCCGCTGCGGACTCCGCCCTGACCATCCGGCCGCTGACGGGCGGCGTCTCCAACGACGTCTTCGCCGCCACCGGTCCTGGCCTCGATGTCGTGGTCAAACGTGCCCTGAGTCAGCTGCGCGTGGCCCAGTCGTGGACCGCCGACACGGCGCGTCTGGACACCGAGGGCCGCGCACTGCGCCTGGCCGGTCGTCTCACCCCGACGTCGGTGCCGCAGGTGCACGATCTGAGCGACGGGTATCTGGTGATCGAGCGTGCGCCCCACAGCTGGCACACCTGGCGGGACGACCTCTTCGCCGGCGCCGTAAGCCTGTCAGTCGCCGAACGACTGGGCCGTGTGCTCGGCACCTGGCAGCGTACGACCGCCCAGGATCCGCTCTTGGTAGCCGAATTCGCGGACCTGACGGTGTTCAGGCAACTGCGCGTAGATCCCTTCCATCAAGCCGTCCGCGAGCGTCATCGAGACCTGGCCGAGCCGATCGACGAGACCGTCGCCGTCATGGCTGACGCGCGAACTTGCCTGGTGCATGGCGACTACACGCCCAAGAACGTGCTCGCTGACCCCGCCGGGGGCGGCGTGTGGGTGATCGACTGGGAGGTCGCACACGTCGGTGACCCGACCTTCGACCCCGCCTGGGCCATCGGCCACCTGCTGCTCAAGACGCTCAACGAGCCTCGTTACGCAGCGTCGTACGCCGAGGCGGCACAGATCTTCCTCCGCACCCTGCTCACCGAGACTCACGCGGTGGTCTCCCTCGACCCCGCCCAGCTCGTTCGGCAGACCGCCTGTGTCGTTCTCGCTCGGGTCGACGGCAAGAGTCCCGCCGCTTACCTCGACGCGGAGACGCGTGACCGCGCCCGCGCACTTGGCCGCGACCTCCTGCACCACCCGCCTGCACTCGTCACCGATGCCTGGGAGTACCTGAAGTGAACGACACCCTCATCACCTGCTTGTTCGCCTGGGAGGCACTCGACTCCCGCGGCAAGCCCACTGTCGGATGCGAAGTCGCCCTGGCGGGCGGCGGCCGAGGCACAACGACGGTGCCCTCGGGTGCCTCCACCGGCCGGCATGAGGCCAGGGAACTCCGTGACGGCGACGCCCGCTACGGCGGCAACGGCGTCAGCCGCGCCGTGGCGAACGTGACCGGCGAGATCGCCGACGCCGTACGCGGTCTGGACGCCACCGACCAACGGCAACTCGACACCACCCTGCGCACCCTGGACGGAACCGCCGACCTCGGGCGTCTGGGCTCCAACGCGGTTCTGGCCGTGTCCGTGGCGGCGGCACGTGCAGCCGCCGATGCCCGGCGCGTCTCGCTGTACGAGGCCATCGCCGAACCCGGCACCACTCCCCTGCTCCCGCTGCCGATGATCAACATCATTTCGGGTGGCGCGCATGCGGGGCGTGCTCTCGACGTGCAAGATTTCCTCGCCGTGCCCCTGGGAGCGACTGCCTTCGCGCAGGCCATCTCCTGGGCTTCCCGCGTGCGAGCCGGCACTGCGGACATCCTGGCCGAACGGGGCCTTCCCGTTGCCCTCGTCGCCGACGAGGGGGGCCTGGGTCCCGTCCTGCCCAGCAACCGTACGGCGCTGGACATGCTTGTCCAGGGCATCGAACGGGCTGGACTACGTCCCGGCGACGACGTCGGCATCGCCATCGACATCGCGGCCACCCAGTTCCAGCAAGAGGACGGCTCCTACCGGCTCGCCGCGGAGGATCGCGAGCTGACCTCGGCCGCGCTGGTGGAAGAGCTGGCCGACTGGTGTGCCGGTTACCCGATCGTCTCCTTGGAGGACGCCCTGGCCGAGGACGACTGGGACGGGTGGTCACTGGCGAGCAGGCGGCTCGCGGGACGGCAACTGCTGGGGGACGACCTCTTCGTCACCGACCTGGACCGACTCGGCCGCGGCATCAACCAGGGGGTCGCGAACGCCGTGCTGGTCAAGCCGAACCAGACCGGCACGCTGGACGCCGCCCGCACCGTCGTCCGCAGCGCACACGCCGCCGGTTATGGGACCGTGCTGTCCGCCCGGTCCGGTGAGACCGAGGACGACTGGCTCGCGGACCTGGCCGTCGGCTGGCGAACCGGCCAGATCAAGGTCGGCTCGACCACCCGCTCCGAGCGCACCGCCAAGTGGAACCGTCTGCTGCGCATCGAGGCCGAGTTGGGCTCCCGCGCTGAATACGCCGGAGCGCAGGCTCTCGCTTTCGCCAAGCACTCATGACACCGGGCTCTCTGAGCCCTTTTCCTCCACCGCTTCCGTCACGGAACAGGCTGCCCAGCGGCCCCGGACGCCGGTCTTCGCGCCTCGAGCATGTCCGAGAGGCCAGCAGCCGCCAAGGAGCACCACACATGACCGTCCAGATCGACCGATCGAACCCCGAAGCCGCGATGGCCGCGGCCACCTCACGCTTCTCCAACTGGGGCCGCTGGGGCGAGGACGACGTCCTGGGCACTCTGAACATCCTCGACGAGGCCGAACGCCGCCAGGGAGCCGCCCTCATCCGGCGAGGCGTCAGTTTCTCGCTCTCACAGTCCTTCGACATGAACGGGCCGCGGAAGGGCTGACGCCGACGGACCAATCCGGTGCACACCATGCTGGACACCGGCACGGACGCCACTCTCGGCCATCACTAGGGTGCGGTGTTCTTCCCCGTCACGGCGCGGGAAGAGGGTCCGGCTTCGCGCTCGGTGGTGCCGGTGGCGTGCGCTGAGGATCGCTGGTGGAACAGGAGCCCCACGAAGGCGGAGAGGAAGCCACTGATCAGGGCGGTGATGGCGTGGTTGGCGGTGTTCTGGTCGGGGGCTGCGGGCATTCCGATGAGCAGGTGGTTGATCAGGGCGCTCATGACGGCTCCTGCGACGCCGCCGGTGAGTGCAGCCTTCACCGCGGCGGGCAGCGGGCTCGTCCGTGCGGTGTCCGGCGCTGTACGAGCGGTGCGCTTCTGGTGGACGAACAGGGCGGCGAAGCCGGCCAGCAGTCCAGCGACCAGTCCGGTGAAAGCGTGGTGGAGGGTGTTGCGGCCCTCCCCCGACGGCATCCCGATGAGGGACCCGTTCACCACCACGGCCAGGACAGTGCACACCACCGCGCAGGCCAGAGCGTAGGCGGCGGCCACCTGTGTGGGGGTGAGCCGGCCCGTCTGCCCGGGGTGGGGCTCCAGGCCGAGGAGGCGGTCGAGAGACAGCGGGCCGGGGCCGGTCGACAGCACCACGAAGAGCAGGGCGACGAGCAGGATGTGGAACTCGTAACCGGCGCCCAGGGCCTCGCGCCCGTCGTGCGGGGTCAGGAAGCCGGTGGTGCGCGCGACCATGGCTATGGCCAGCCCGATGTGGAAGGTCATCACCACAGCCACGGCGCGCGAGAGCAGGCCCACGACGAGGGCCAGGCCGGCGAGCGGTTCACCCACGACGACCAGCCAGCCCAGTACCTCGGGAGCGGCGATGCCCAGGTAGTTCCGCAGCAGTCCCTGGAATCCCTGGGGATCTGCGAGCTTTTCCAGGCCGTGGCCAAGGATGATCGTTCCGGCGGCCAGGCGGGCGACGAGGGAGGCTGCGGAGCCCGACGAGCGTAGCTCGGGCAGGCCCAGCTCGATGGGGAGGGTGAAACGGGCGTGCGGCACTGCGCGCCTCCAGAGAGGAAGAAAGGTGGAAAGGGAGGGGAAGCCCGGTCAACACCTCAACGGGTCAGCTGCTCGGTTCGGGGCTTGTCCCGACTGTGGACGACGAACCGTGTGGTGGGAACTGCCTGATGCATCGCAAGTTGTGATGTGCGTATCGGCGGCACGGATGCGCTTCATGCCGGGTGGCCGGCGACGGCCTCCGCGTCGGCGAAGAGCTGGCGCAGCCATTGGTGCCCCGCGTCGGCGGTGTGCGAGGGGTGCCACCACAGGGCCAGCAGCAGGGGGGCCAGCTGAACGGGGCACGGCAGGACTCGCAGGGTGGTGTTCGCGGTGAGGCGGCGTTGGATGAGCGCGATCCGGTTGGTGCCGATCAGGAACGAGGGCAGTGCGGCATAGCTCTCGATGACGATCTGGGGTCGCGGTTCGACGCCGTGGATGCGCAGTTCCCGCATGGCGGTGGTCAGGGCGGTGCGACGGCGGAACGAGAACACCCACGGCAGCTCGTTGAGATCTTCCACCGTCAGTTCCTCACCCACGGCCGTGTTGTCCTGGGCGGTGACACAGACCCACTCATCGCGCAGAAGGTCCTGGTAGGGCACGTCGGTCAGCAGGCTGTGCGGCAGCACAACGGCGTCCAGGGAGCGCAACGACTCCGGTGCCCGGTCCATGACGTCCGGGGCCAGCTGCTGCAGGTGCAGCTGTGCTCTCGGGGCACGTTCGTTCAGCAGCCGGGAGAGGGACTGGCCCAGTACGGTGGCGGTGTAGTCGGAGACGGCCACGGTGAATGCTCGCTCGGAGGTGGCCGGGTCGAAGTCCGCCTGGAGGGAGAAGACCCGGTCCGCCATCGCCGCCGCACCCGCCGCGTACTCCAGCAACTGCTGGGCCAGGGCGGTGAGCTGGTAGCTGTTGCCGACCCGGGTGAGCAGCTCGTCGTCGTAGTGGCGGCGCAGTTTGCTCAGGGCTCCGCTGACGGCTGGCTGGCTGAGGCCGAGCCGCTCGGCAGCGCGCGTCACACTGCGCTCCTCCAGCAGGGCTTGTAGGGCCCTGAGCAGGTTGAAGTCCATGTTCCGGGTCACGACGGACACCGTACTTCACTATCGGCACCACCGATATCGGGCATAGGAAATATCGCATTCCCTTATCAGTTGAAGGATGCCTAGCCTAGCGCCGTGGCCCCCCGCCGCAGGACCCCCGGCCACGTCCTCGCCTCCGCCTGCTCTCTGGGTAACCGGCCTGGCCCAGGCCGCCGAAGAGCACCGAAGGGCACCCATCCCCCTGTTTCCGGAAGGCTTCTATGGCCCGGCTCGTCGAAGTGATGTGCGTCCCGCACGACCCCCACGATCCCCGCGACCCGCAACCCGCAACCCGCAACCCGCAACCGCCGGGAGACTCTCCACGAGGGAGAGATACGCACCCTGGACGCCTTCGCCCTGCTGCGCGAACGCCTGGCCGCCGCGCGCCCGGACGTCATCGTCATGGTCGCGGGCGACCACCTGAACCAGTGGTTCATGGACAACATGCCGCAGTTCCTGATCGGCAAGGCACAGCGCGCCACCGGGCCCTTCCCTCACGAACGGGATGCCTTCGGCCTGGAGGACTACGACGTCGAGATCGAGGGCGCCCTGGCCAGGCATCTGCTGAACAAGGGCGTCGAGGGCCATTTCGACCTGTCCTACTCCAACGAGTTCACCATCGACCACGGCTTCGTGGTGCCCTTGTCGCTGCTTCGCCCCGAACAGGACACCCCCGTCATCCCCCTGTTCACCAATGTCATGGTCCCGCCCATCCCGCCCGGCCGACGCTTCCACGAACTCGGCCTGGCTGTACGGGAGTTGATCGAGACCTTCGACGCGGACACCCGGGTCGCAGTGGTCACCAGCGGCCACATGACCAACAGCATCGGCAGCCCCACCATGCTCAGCTTCGCCCAGCAGCCTCTGACCGACTGGGACAAGAGCACCTGGCACCGGCTGCACCACGGGGACATCGACGAACTCGTCGCCGAGTCCACGTTCGAGCACCTCTACAGCTTCGGCAACGGCACGCCCGGCTTCCTCGACTACATCTTCGCCCTCGGCATGGTCGGTGAACGCCGCCCCGACTGGTCGGAGCTGACCTACGGCCCCACCCAGCTGCCGACCGGATTCCTGGAGTGGAACGAGCAGACCCTCAACGGAGGCGCCCGGTGAACCGGTACGCGGTCAACAAGGTCCTTTTCGATGTCTACCGCGACGCCGGGAACACAGACGCCTTCACCACCGGCCCGGAAGACTTCCTGGCCTCCTACGGGCTGACGCCTCAGGAGGCAGCTGCCCTGGTAGGCCGGGACCTGCGGTGGCTGGTCGCCGAGGGCGCTCACCCCTTCCTGGTGTTCAACTTCGCCCTGAGCCTCGCCGGCGGCTTCAGCCTGCCCTTCTGCTTGGCCTACGTGAAGGAGCTCGAAGGACTCGAAGTCGGCGACATCACCACCTGACGATCCCACGCACCACACCGCGCCGCGCCTGCGCGTGGGCCCTGGCACCGCACGCGCCCTCCCCTCACGGCCCGCAGGAAGAAAGAGGAACAACCATGGTTCAGACTCCCGCCGACATCAACCCCGCCACGGGACTACGCGAGGACACGTTCGGAATCGCCACCCTCGCCCAGGACACCCGTGTCTTCCCCGCCCTGGTCCTGCCGGACGCCCGCGTCATCGACGTGTCGGCCCACTTCACCGACACCCACGCGATCTTCGACGACTGGGAGCGCAACTTCGACCGGCTGTTCTCTCTCAGCGACACCGCCGACCCTCAGCTCCACCTGGACGGCCTGCGGATCCTGCCGCCCCTGGCGCACCCCAACCTGCTGTGCGCGGGCGCCAACAACAGGACCCACTCCGCCCAGATGCTGACGAAGAACGAGTTCAACCAGCACAACCGGCTGGACGGTGAAAGCGACGAGGACTTCTTCCAACGCAACTACACCTTCATGGAGAAGCGGGCCGAGGAGGGCGTCCCCTTCCTGTGGGCCGGCCTGCACTCCTCCCTCACCGGTGCCGACGACCCCGTCCTGCTGCCCCCGCTCGGCAACCAGCCCGACTGGGAACTGGAGATCGCCGGCGTCATCGGCAGGACCGCGCGCTACGCCACCGTCGAGGAGGCCAAGAGTCTGATCGCCGGGTACACCATGGTCAACGACCTCGGCACCGTCGACCTCTTCCGCCGCACCGACATCCCCTGGGGCTACGACTGGATCGCCAAGCACCAGCCCACCTTCAAGCCCGCCGGCCCCTTCGTCGTACCCGCCGCCTTCGTGCACATCGACGACACCGTGCGCATCACCCTGAGCGTCAACGGTGAAGTGATGCAGGACTGGCCCGTCAGCGACTGGATCTTCGACATGGCCACCCTCGTCGCCTACGCCTCCGAACGCGTCCGGCTGCTCCCCGGAGACCTCCTCCTGGCCGGCTCCCCGCCCGGCAACGGCATGCACCACGGCGGCCTCTTCCTCAAGGACGGCGACGTCATCAACAGCTCCATCACCTACCTCGGACGCCAGCGCAACACCTGCGTCACCGAAGACATCGGCGACCGCACCCCGGCAATCGGCCACTGGCCCGCGCCGTAAGAAGGAAGCAGGGCTTGCTCCCGCTCTGACAACCATCGCACGCTGGCGAACGTCGCGGCCGAGGACGAGCGGTTCGACACTGGCGCACCCACCACGGGACGAGGCAACCGGCCGCCGTCGGTGGACTCCGGATGCGGCCAAGCGACGGGTCGGGCATCAAGTGGCCAAGCCGGTGTCCACCCAGGAGAAGGTCAACGCCATCCACACCCTGGCCCGTGATGAGGAGGTGGCGGGTTGGGCCCGCTGTTGCGTCCGCACCGCCGCCGTCGCGGCCTGACACCCCGATTCGCGGAATTCTCGGCAGAGTCCTTCAGGCGGGGAGGGAATCCGATCTCGGAACTGCTCTGACCCGCAGGGCTGCCTCAAAACCCGTACCCACTACGACGAAGCGACCGCCTGGTCGCACCACGCCCCACCCCATGCCGCTTGACACCAAACGACATGGGGTGTCTGACCAGTCCTCCGACACCGGCGCTCGGCAGGGGCTGCCCTGCCTGGCCCGTCGATGTCGCCCTTGTGCAGGGAGCGGCGGGCGTCGCTGGTGACCGGCCGCGGCCGGAGCTGTGTTTCTGCCGCGGCGTCGGCGAACCCGGCGTGGCGGCTTCAGCCACGGGTCAGGTCCTGGACGCCGACCACGCGCAGCAGCGCCAGCCGCTCGTAGGACTCGCTGCCCGGGCGGGCGGTGTGGACGACCAGCCGCCGGTCGCGCTCCGGGATCATCAGTACCTCGCAGTCCAGCTCCAGCGGGCCGACGACCGGATGCAGGAAGCGCTTGACGTCGGCGCGGCGTACGGCGACGTCGTGGGTGTCCCACAGCGCCGAGAACTCCTCTCTCCGGGCGCGGAGCCGGCGTACGAGCCCCGCCAGCCGCGCGTCGTCCGGGCGGCGGGCGAGCGTGGCACGCAGATCCGCCACCGCCGCGCGGCCGCACGGTCACGGTCCTCGGCCGGGAACAGCTTCCCGCGCGGAGGGGTCCGTGAAGTAGCGCCAGACGACGTTGTGTTCCTCCTCGGGGCGGCCGGACGCGTCACCGTACAGCGCCTTGGCCATCGCGTTCGCGGCATTGCAGGCAGTTGACCGTCGGGCGCCAGCTGCTCGACCCGCACACCGGCCAAGGGAGTGTCCCGGCACGCCGCCGCGAGCGTGGGCCGGCTGAGGTCCTGCTCGACCCGGCCGATCTCGTCACGCAGGCGGGCAGCGGCGGCAAGCACGGTGATCGCGGCGAACAGCACGACGACGAGTACGACCCGCCACCACGCCAGCCGGTTCATGGCCTGCCACAACTCGCCGGTGAAGAACAGGAAGAGCGTGACGAAGAGCAACGCGGGCAGCGCCCGGCCCAGCAGGTGCACGCTGTTGCGCAGGTCGAAGACCGAGTGGCGGACCGCCCGACGCAGCAGTGTGCCGAGACCGTAGGTGGTGGCCAGAAGTGTGGCGACGAACGCGGCGGCGAAGAAGATCACGAAACCCAGCAGCCCGACCACGTTGCCGCCCGGCGGTGTGACGGCTCCGTCGACGGCGAGCTGCAACAGAGGTACGGCGACGGGCATCGTGGCGTACGCGGCGAGGAACGCGATGGCGGCTCTGCGCGAGAAACGGGGAAGCCGCCGGACGAGAACGGTACTTGTGCCCCACGCGGCCAGCGTCATCACGGCGACGCCACCGAGGAGGATCCACCCGTGCGAGCCCGCGGATCTGAGCGGGACGAGCCAGGCCAGGCTGGCCAGCGCCACGAAGGCCAGCGACGGCAGCATGCGGGGGAGCACGTGATCGACGAAGCCGTATCCCTCGATCATCGTGGGTGCACCCCGCCGGACAAGCCAGCCTTCAGTTCGGCGTATCACCGCCTGCGGCACCGTGAACGGCATGACTGACCGGCCCTTTGCTCAGCATGGATGAACGGTCCGAACATCAACTCGACCGCACCTTATGCCAAGACTCGTGACCAACTGGGAGAGGCACCGGTTCGAGTCAGCGACGACGGGTACCTCGCGCTGCGCGAAGCCGGCTTGGCTCATGTGGCGGCGTCGGCCTGGCGGGATGCCATCCAGGCGAGCGGACGCATGGCGGAGCCGCTCCTCGGCCGCGCGGAAAGCAGCCGTCCCCCGGTCGGTCTGCAGACCGACCGGGCCGACGCAGCCTCACGGTGCCGTACCGGCCTGTCATCGCGTCCTCGCGCCGCAGACCGCGGGTGTCGAGGGTCCTCCAGGGGAGGCATTCACACCGAACGTGCGCCCCGGGCATCCGCGCCCGCGGCGCACGTTCGCGTCAGGCCCAGCAGCCGTTCACGGTCGCGGCGAGGCCGTCCATCGCGTCCCTGATAGCGCTGCTTTGGCTGTGGAGCCGTTCTCCACGGGCGAGCTCAGGCGGTGCTCGTAGCCCTTCTCCGTGAGCAGATCGCGGCCGAGGCCGGCCACCTCGTTGCCGCGAGCACGGCAGAGACCGACCCCCGCGACCTCAGCCGCAGAAGGAGTGCCGGAAACGTGACCTGATCGAACGATTCATTCACTGGACTAAGTCGCTATGATGTCTGCATGGCTCACGTATCCGCGGCAGAGCGCCGTCCTCAGCTGATCAAGGCCGCCATCGACCTCATGACGAGGGAGGGCGTGGCCGCCGGAAGCACCCGCGCCATCGCGGCCGAGCTGGGCGTGGCCCAGGCAACGGTGCACTACACCTTCGGCACCAAGGAAGATCTGTACCGGGCCGTCATGGAGCAGCTCACCCATGATCTGATCGCACAGGTCGAACGGGCGGCGCCCGCGGACGCCGGCTTCGAGGAGACGGTCGCGACACTCGCCGCCGCCCTGTGGCAGACCGTGCGCGAGCAGCCCACCGCCCACCAGCTGCTCACCGAACTGTCCATGTTCGCGCTCCGGACACCACGGCTGCAGGAGGCCCTCGAGGGCCACTACGGCGAGGTGACGGCCGTGACGGCGAAGCTGGTGACCGAGGCGGCCGAGCGCACCGGTCACCAGCTCGCCCAGCCGGCGGAGACCCTCGCCCGGTTCTTCCTGGCCGGCTTCGACGGCCTCTCGGCGCAGCATCTCTCACTGCCCGACGAGGAAGCCGAGCTCACCTGTCTGCAGGCCCTGGTCTCCGCCGTCGTCGCTCTCGCCGGAGGCCGAATGGAACTCGTGCCCCTGCCGAAGAGCTGACAGCAGGGCGGAACGGGCCGGCCTCGCCCTTGTCGCCGTTACCCGGCGATGAGCCGCGGACGTCGGCCGGCCGGAAGGTGCCCGATCCGCGGTGAAGGGCCGGTCGTAGACCTCCGGTCCGGCGCGTCATCTCTTCGCCGGAGCAGCGTCTGCGCCCCGTGGCCAAGGCAACCGGTCCTCAACGCACAGGCAGCCGCTGCCCCTGACATCGGACAGGGGCAGCGGCTGTTCCGCGAGGTCGGGACGGTGTCTTCAGGCCGTCGGCACGCGTCCGGGCTGCGGTTCGTCGGCGGCCTCGCCACTGGCCACCGTCATCCTCAGCAGGGGCAGCGAGGCGAGGAAGGTGCCGATCGCCAGGACGGGACTCAGTACGCCGGCCCCGGCACCGTCGAGAATGGCGCCGACGGCCAACGGTCCGACACACATTCCGAACCCGGAAGCTAAGCCTTACAGCGCCGATGGTACTGCAGGGGGGACCCTGTGGGAGAGTAGGACACCGCCGAACTCCTTTTAGAGCTCTGGCTCTTGGGTGCGACGCCCAAGAGCCAGAGCTTTTTTGCGTTGAGGTAAGGTCAGGGAGCATCGTTGGCTCATTTCGCACAGGAGGCCCCCGGGTGGAGGTCCAGGAGACACGGGTTCAGACGGACCGGGTCCTCACCATCCCGAACATCCTCAGCATGGCGCGGCTCGTTGGCGTGCCCGTCTTCCTGTGGCTGATTCTCTGGCCCGAGTTCGGCGGCCCGAAGGCCGACGGCTGGGCGCTCCTTGTGCTCGCCCTGAGCGGCGTCAGTGACTATCTGGACGGCAAGCTGGCCCGGCGCTGGAACCAGATCAGCAGCCTTGGCCGGCTCCTCGATCCCGCAGCCGACAGGCTCTACATTCTGTCGACTTTGGTGGGTCTCACGTGGCGCGAGATTCTGCCACTTTGGTTGACCGCTGTACTGCTCTTGCGAGAGCTGGTTCTGCTGGTGATGGTGGGCATCCTCAGGCGACACGGCTATCCGCCGCCGCAGGTGAACTTCCTTGGGAAGGCGGCTACCTTCAACCTGATGTATGCCTTCCCGTTGCTGTTGCTCAGTGACGGAAGTGGATGGATCTCGTCACTCGCTGCTATTTTCGGATGGGCGTTCGCTGGATGGGGTACAACGCTGTACTGGTGGGCAGGAATCCTCTACGTGGTTCAGGTCCGCCGACTTGTCAGGGCGGACGCCATGGCCGATTGAGCCCGCCTGATTGGGCGGCTGTTAGTGGCTCGATGGCCCGCGTCGGAAAAGTGCGGGACAATCTGGACGGGTGAAGTCGGCTAGACCGTCGTCTCTTCAAGGAGGACGCTTCCGACATGAAGGCCGTCGTGATGGCCGGAGGCGAGGGCACACGCCTTCGCCCCATGACCTCGAGCATGCCCAAGCCGCTCCTGCCCGTGGCGAACCGCCCGATCATGGAGCACGTGCTGAGGCTGCTCAAAAGGCATGGGCTCAATGAGACCGTCGTAACTGTCCAGTTCCTGGCGTCACTCGTCAAGAACTACTTCGGGGACGGCGAGGAGCTCGGGATGGAGCTCACCTATGCCAATGAGGAGAAGCCACTCGGTACTGCTGGGAGCGTCAAGAACGCCGAGGAAGCGCTGAAGGACGACGCTTTCCTCGTCATCTCCGGTGATGCCCTGACCGACTTCGACCTCACCGAGCTCATCAATTTCCACAAGGAAAAGGGTGCGCTGGTCACTGTATGCCTGACGCGTGTGCCGAATCCGCTGGAATTCGGCATCACTATCGTGGACGAAGAGGGAAGAGTCGAGCGGTTCCTGGAGAAGCCGACCTGGGGGCAGGTCTTCTCGGACACCGTGAACACGGGCATCTATGTGATGGAGCCCGAAGTCTTCGACTACGTCGAGGCCGACGTTCCCGTCGACTGGTCCGGCGATGTCTTCCCGCAGCTCATGAAGGAGGGTAAGCCGGTCTACGGCTTTGTCGCCGAGGGCTACTGGGAGGACGTCGGTACGCACGAGAGTTATGTGAAGGCGCAGGCCGATGTCCTGGAGGGCAAGGTCGACGTCGAGCTCGACGGGTTCGAACTCTCGCCGGGCGTCTGGATCGCCGAGGGCGCCGAAGTGCATCCCGACGCGGTGCTGCGCGGGCCTCTGTACATCGGCGACTACGCCAAGGTCGAGGCCGGTGTCGAAATCCGTGAGCACACCGTCGTGGGCTCGAATGTGGTCGTGAAGAGCGGGGCTTTTCTGCACAAGGCCGTTGTTCACGACAATGTCTACATCGGCCAGCACAGCAATCTCCGTGGCTGTGTGGTCGGAAAGAACACCGACATCATGCGGGCCGCGCGGATCGAGGACGGCGCGGTGATCGGTGACGAGTGCCTCGTCGGAGAAGAATCGATCATCCAGGGGAACGTACGCGTCTATCCCTTCAAGACGATCGAGGCCGGTGCTTTCGTCAACACGTCGGTGATCTGGGAGTCCCGTGGGCAGGCGCATCTGTTCGGTGCCCGTGGGGTGTCCGGGATCCTCAATGTCGAGATCACCCCAGAGCTGGCCGTGCGGCTGGCCGGGGCGTACGCGACAACGCTCAAGAAGGGCTCCACGGTCACCACCGCCCGCGACCACTCCCGAGGCGCGCGTGCGCTGAAGCGGGCGGTTATCTCGGCGCTCCAGGCCAGCGCCATCGACGTACGGGATCTCGAGAACGTACCGCTGCCGGTGGCTCGGCAGCAGACCGCGCGGGGCAGTGCCGGCGGGATCATGATCCGGACCACGCCCGGGGTTCCGGACTCTGTCGACATCATGTTTTTCGATGGGCAGGGGGCGGATCTCTCGCAGGCCAGTCAGCGGAAGCTGGACCGGGTGTTCGCGCGGCAGGAGTACCGGCGCGCGTTCCCGGGGGAGATCGGGGATCTGCACTTCCCGGCCAGTGTCTTCGATTCGTACACCGGCTCGTTGTTGCGGAATGTCGACACGACAGGAATCGCTGAGTCGGGGCTCAAGGTCGTCGTGGACGCGTCCAACGGCAGTGCCGGGCTTGTGCTGCCGAGTCTGCTCGGGAAGCTGGGCGTCGATTCGTTGACGATCAACCCCGGCCTTGATGAGTCGAGGCCGACGGAGACGGCCGATATGCGGCGGTCGGGGCTGGTGCGGCTGGGCGAGATCGTGGCGTCGTCGCGGGCCGCGTTCGGTGTGCGGTTCGACCCCGTCGGTGAACGGCTGTCGCTCGTCGACGAGAAGGGGCGCATCGTCGAGGACGACCGGGCCCTGCTGGTCATGCTCGATCTGGTGGCTGCCGAGCGGAGGAGCGGGCGGGTGGCGCTGCCGGTGACCACTACGCGTATCGCCGAGCAGGTCGCGGCCTATCACGGCACGCAGGTCGAGTGGACGACCACCTCGCCGGACGACCTGACGCGGGTCGGTCGGGACGAGACGACGATCTTCGGCGGGGACGGGCGCGGTGGGTTCATCGTGCCGGAGTTCAGCAGCGTCTTCGACGGTACTGCGGCCTTTGTGCGGCTTATCGGGCTCGTGGCGAGGACGCAGCTCACGCTCAGCCAGATCGACGCGCGGATTCCGCGGGCGCATGTCCTGAAGCGGGATCTTGCGACTCCGTGGGCCGTCAAGGGGCTCGTGATGCGGCGGGTCGTGGAGGCGGCTGGGGATCGTTTTGTCGACACGACCGATGGGGTGCGGGTCGTGGAGACCGATGGGCGGTGGGTGATGGTTCTGCCGGATCCGGCCGAGGCCGTCACACATCTGTGGGCGGAAGGGCCTGACGACGCCTCGGCGCAGGCCCTGCTCGACGAGTGGTCGGCGGTCGTGGACAGCGCCGGACGCTGAATCGTCCCTCACGCGTGCGTGCCGGACAAGTGCCCCCAACGGGGCCTGTCCGGCACGCGGCTGGGGCCATTCGGTGGTAGTGGCCGCGACGTGCGACGATGTGCGGCATGCCGCAGCAGCCCCCCGTTCGGAGCACACCCACGCGCCCGTCGCGTCCGGACGCCTCCATGTCGCTGCTCACCAACGTCATGGACCACAGCCTCGACGACGGATACGCCGAGGCCGCCGCTCGCAAGAAGGCCGCAGGCGTGGAAGGCATGCCGAAAACGGTGCGGGCGAAGCTGGGGCTCGCGGCCGGCCTGGTGCTCGCCGCCCTCGTGGTGACGGTGGGCGCGGCACAGGCGCGTGTCAGCGCTCCTGTGGTCGCCAAGGAGCGCGAGGAACTCGTCGATCGCATTCAGCAGGAGACCGCGGCCGCCGACGAGCTCGAGGACACCGTCGACGGACTCCGCGACGACGTGAGCGCACGGCAGCGGGAGGCCCTCAAGGACAACGGCGGGAGTGACCAGAGCGAGCTGGTGGGCATCCTGGCGGGCGCCGTCGAAGTGCACGGCCCAGGCGTGAAGCTCGTCGTCAACGACTCCAAGGACGCCAGCCAGGGCGGTGACGGCGATCCGCGTGAGACGTCCGGATTCTCGGACACCGGGCGGGTGCGTGACCGGGACATGCAGCGGGTCGTCAACGGGCTGTGGCAGTCGGGCGCCGAGGCGGTTTCGATCAACGGGCAGCGCCTCACCGCGCTGTCGGCGATCAGGGCCGCGGGCGACGCGATACTGGTCGACAACAAGCCGCTGGCGCCGCCCTACACGGTCCTCGCGGTGGGGGACGGGCAGCGGCTGAGTACCAGGTTCCAGAACAGCCCCGACGGGCTGTACCTTCACGCCCTCCAAGAGAACTTCGGAATCCGGACAAGCATCTCCGTCGAGAGCGACATCACGGTGCCGGCCGCGCCGAGCGTGATCGTACGAACAGCAGAACCGAGCACAGAGAAGGGCACATCGTGATCGCCGTACTGGGCCTCGTCCTCGGAGTCGTGGCCGGACTGTTGGTCCGGCCCGAGGTACCGGCGGTGGTCGAGCCGTATCTCCCCATCGCCGTCGTGGCGGCGCTCGACGCCGTCTTCGGCGGTCTGCGCGCGATGCTGGACGGCATCTTCGACGACAAGGTCTTTGTGGTGTCGTTCCTGTCGAACGTCGTCGTGGCCGCCCTGATCGTGTTCCTGGGTGACAAGTTGGGCGTCGGAGCACAGCTGTCCACTGGTGTCGTGGTCGTCCTCGGTATCCGTATCTTCTCCAACGCCGCGGCGATCCGTCGGCACGTGTTCCGGGCGTGAGGCCGATGAGCGAGAAGGACGACACCCCGACGACTCGGCTGCGCAGGGAACTTCCCCAAGAGGTGCCTCCGGTGGCCGCCGAGGAGCCCGGCGAGGCGGTGCGGGAGGAAGAGAGCAAGCCCACCGGACGGCAGCGGTTGGCTCAAGGGCTGTGGCCGCCGCGCTTCACGCGCGCCCAACTCATCGTGGCCCTCCTGCTGTTCGGCCTCGGCTTCGGCCTGGCCGTCCAGGTCGCCTCCAACAACGACGACAGCGCCCTGCGCGGGGCACGTCAGGAAGATCTCGTACGCATCCTCGATGAACTGGATGACCGTACTCAGCGTCTGGAGGAGGAGAAGCAGGGTCTCGAAGACCAGCGCACCGAGTTGGAGAACAGCTCGGACCAGGCCGAGGAGGCACGCAAGCAGACGGTCGAGAAGGAACGGCAACTCGGCATTCTGGCGGGCACGGTGGCCGCGCAGGGGCCCGGCATCACATTGACGATCAACGACACGAAGGGGACGGTCGAGGCGGACATGTTGCTCGACGCGATCCAGGAGCTGCGCGCGGCCGGCGCGGAGGCGATCCAGGTGAACGGCGTACGCGTCGTCGCCAACACTTACCTGACCGATTCCGGCGACGGAATCAGTGTCGACGGGAACAAGATCACCCAGCCCTTTCGTTTCAAGGTCATCGGCAACCCGCAGGACCTCGAGCCCGCACTGAACATCCCCGGAGGCGTGGTGCAGACACTGGAGAAGGAGCAGGCCACCGTGGCCGTGGAGCGGGCGGACAAGATCGTCGTGGACGCCTTGCGGGCCGCGAAGCAGCCTGACTACGCTCGGTCGTCCTCCCAGTGAACCGCAGGTGCATAGGGGCCGTCCGGCGAGGGCATGAGGTTGCGGGGGGTCGGCGCACCGAATGGGTGGTGCGTGGTGGAAACTGTCTGGTGGAAACGGACGTTGTGAGGATGTCCGGGTCGGCCGGTGTGTTCAGTCAGGGTTCGTCCTGCCCCACGGGCGGGTCTGTTTCGGTCAAGGGGAATCGCCCGTGAAGTTGTTTGCGAAGTTGTTCGGCAAGAGCGCGCGAGAGGGCAGCGACAACGCGACCTCCCGCCACCGCGCGCAGCCATCGGAAGCGGAAGGGCAGGGCGGTGACCGCCCACTGTTCCGCGACCAGGTCGCTGGTCCGGGTGGTGACATTTCCGGAGGTCAGGGCGCGCCGTCTGTTGACCCTGCCCAGTCCGGCCGCATAGGTTTCGGGGAACCGTCAACCTCAAGTACGGGTGGAGGGTTTGCCTCTGACCCGTACACGTCCAATGCCCCGGCGGGGCAGCCGCGGCAGGAGGATCCGTCGATGTCGGCCCTGGTATGTACGAGGTGCGGTAACCGCAACGCGGAGAACAGCCGCTTCTGCTCGAACTGCGGTGCTCCGCTGCGGGCCGGCGCGGCCGCCGAGCGTCCGTCCGAGACGACCTCCACGATCTCCATCTCCGGCCTCGAGGCCTACGACTCCGAGGTCACCGGTCAGACCCAGCTGCCCGCGCTCTCCCCCGAGGCCCAGGCCGCCGTCGACGCGCTGCCGCTCGGCTCGGCACTCCTCGTCGTGCGCCGCGGTCCGAACGCGGGCAGTCGCTTCCTGCTGGACGGCGATCTGACCACGGCCGGCCGCCACCCGCAGAGCGACATCTTCCTCGACGACGTGACCGTGTCGCGTCGCCACGTGGAGTTCCGCCGCGGTCAGGACGGCTCGTTCACGGTCGCCGACGTAGGCAGCCTGAACGGCACCTACGTCAACCGTGAGCGGATCGACCAGGTCGCCCTGCACAACGGTGACGAGGTGCAGATCGGCAAGTACCGGCTGGTCTTCTACGCGAGCCAGCGGGGCTACTGACCCTCACCCGGGCTCCGTCCGGGGGGACTCCAGGGAAGGTCCATGCTTCGAACAACGAGCGGTGGTGCCGACCACGGCACCGCCGCCGCGGACAGTGGCCTGATGAGCATCGGTACGGTGCTGAACGTGCTGCGTGAGGAGTTTCCCGAAGTCACGATCTCCAAGATCCGGTTCCTGGAGTCGGAGGGGCTCATCGAGCCGCAGCGAACCCCCTCGGGGTATCGGAAGTTCAGCGCCGAGGATGTCGAGCGCCTCGGACACGTCCTCAGGATGCAGCGGGACCACTATCTGCCGCTGAAGGTGATCCGTGAGCACCTGGAGGCTCTGGAGCGCGGTGAGGACGTGCGTCTGCCTGCGGTGGGGCGCCAGCGCGACGTCGGTGACGGAGAGTGTCTGAGTGCACTCTTCGGGGAGCCGGAGGAGCCCGCGGCCGCCAGGATCGGGCGTACCGAGCTGCTGGCCGGCGCCGGGATCGACGAGGAGCAGCTGGCCGAGTGGGAATCGTACGGGCTCGTGGCCGCCTTGCCGGACGGGTCGTACGACGCCGAGACCCTCACCATCGCCACGCTTGTGGTGGAACTGGGGCGGTTCGGAATCGAGCCGAGGCATCTGAGGGTGATGAGAGCCGCAGCCGACCGTGAGGCAGGCCTCGTGGACCAGGTCGTGGCCCCGCTGCGCCGCCACCGCAATCCGCAGACCAGGGCGCATGCGGAGGATCGTACGAGGGAGCTGGCTGGGCTCACGGTCAAGCTGCACGCCGCGCTCGTGCGGAGCGCGCTGGGTGTGCGACTCCGCTGAGGCGGGGTGTTCGCCTGTGGCGGATCGGTCGGCCGATCTGTGCCCGACTACCCAAACATCCCGAGCACGGCCTAGGGTTGCTGTGTGAACGAGCTCGATGTCGTAGGTGTCCGGGTCGAAATGCCCTCCAACCAACCGATCGTGCTCCTGCGTGAAGTGGGAGGCGACCGTTACCTCCCCATCTGGATCGGGCCAGGGGAGGCGACGGCGATCGCTTTCGCCCAGCAGGGCATGGCCCCCGCGCGACCGCTGACCCACGACCTTTTCAAGGACGTGCTGGAGGCCGTCGGTCAGGAGCTCACGGAAGTGCGCATCACGGACCTGCGTGAGGGCGTCTTCTACGCGGAGCTGGTGTTCGCCAGCGGGGTGGAGGTGAGTGCTCGGCCTTCCGACGCCATAGCGCTGGCGCTGCGCACCGGGACGCCCATCTTCGGTAGCGACGGGGTGCTCGACGATGCGGGCATCGCGATCCCGGACGAGCAGGAGGACGAGGTGGAGAAGTTCCGCGAGTTCCTCGACCAGATCTCGCCCGAGGACTTCGGCACGAACAGTCAGTGAGGCTGTGGGGCGCGGCGAAGAAGCGATCTGGGCGGCCGCGCCGAGAGCCGAGGGTTGGTGAGTGTGCTCGGCCGGGGTGCGGTCTCGGGGCTGAGGCCGCCGTGGGTTGCCGGTCTGCGTTTGCGGCTGATCGCCGTTGCGGCGGATAAGAGGCAGACCGAGGGGAAGTATCAGTCGGAGCCCTCGTGAGCACGGGCGCCCTGCGAAGAACCGGGCGGCGGGTGTGTCGGGCGACTGCCGGAGGCGAGTGGGGCGTCAGGCGGCTCGTCCGAGGTATCGGAGAGGCTGAGCACTCGGCACATGACATGAGTCATTGCGGAGTCGGGCGGCTCGGCGAAAGCGCATTCGGCTAGCCTTTCCCCGCGGAAGGGCACGGGAAACCACTCTCAGGGTGATTATCACTCGGCGTGCCGAGTGTGGCGGTCGTTGACGCACCCTTGGTGGCTGCCTACCGTCGAGAAGGCAGGTCAAGGACGGAGGTCGGCGTGAGAAGCAGCGGCGACGGTACGGCTGGGAGTGCCCCCGGACGCAAGCTGGGGGAGAACGGCCCGTACCCGCTTCACGGCAGCGCGGCCGGTTACGTCCCGCAGCGGCCCACGACTGTGCAGGACAGTGCGGAGGCGGCGCGTGAGCCGCACGAGAACGTCGGTTACCGCGGTCCTACCGCGTGCGCGGCCGCCGGCATCACCTATCGGCAGCTCGACTACTGGGCCCGCACCGGGCTCGTGGAGCCGAGCGTACGGCCCGCTCATGGGTCGGGGACGCAGCGGCTCTACAGTTTCCGGGACGTCGTCGTCCTGAAGATCGTGAAACGGTTCCTCGACACGGGTGTGTCGCTGCAGAACATCCGCACCGCCGTCCAGCACCTCCGGGAGCGGGGCTTCAGCGATCTGGAACGGATGACGCTGATGAGCGACGGTGCCACGGTCTACGAGTGCACCTCGCCCGACGAGGTACACGCTCTGCTCCAAGGCGGCCAGGGGATCTTCGGAATCGCTGTCGGGGTGGTCTGGCATGACGTGGAAAGCGCTCTCTCGCAGCTGCATGGTGAGCGGGTCGACACGGGGGAGACGTTGGTCGGTCACAACCCCGCGGACGAGCTGGCGCGGAGGCGTAACAGGGCTGTCTGAGAGCCGTTGGCGGAGCGGGGCGCCAGGTGGTATGCGGTTGCTGTCGGGTCGGCTATAGCGGGGCATTGTCAGTGGCATAAGGCAGCATCGGAAATGTGAGAACCGCGCCCACGATTCTGCATCTCGACATGGATGCCTTCTACGCCTCGGCGGAGCAGGCATCCAAGCCGAGCCTGCGTGGGAAGGCCGTCATCGTGGGTGGGCTCGGGCCGCGTGGTGTGGTCGCCACTGCCTCGTACGAGGCCCGAGTGTTCGGGGTGCACTCGGCGATGCCGATGGCGCAGGCGCGCCGCCTCGCGCCCAATGCGGCCTATTTGATGCCGCGCTTCGATTTCTACCGGGCGATCAGCGAGCAGGTCATGGGGCTGCTGCGGGTGCTGTCGCCGTTGGTGGAGCCGCTCAGCCTGGACGAGGCGTTCGTGGACCTGGAGGCGGGGAGTGCGGCTTGGGACGAGGCGTCGGCGCGGCTCGTCGGGGCCAAGCTGCGCGCGGACATTCGGGCGGTGACCGGGCTGACCGGATCCGTGGGGCTCGCTGCCTCCAAGATGCTCGCGAAGATCGCCTCCGAGCAGGCCAAGCCGGACGGTCTTGTGCTCATCGAGCCCGGGACCGAGCGGGCGCTGCTCGGGCCGATGTCGGTGCGGATCCTGCCGGGGGTGGGGCCGGCGACCGGGGACCATCTGCGGCGGGCCGGGATCACGACCGTCGAGGAGATCGTGGAGGCGGGAGAGGACGAGGTCGTACGACTGCTGGGGAAGGCCCATGGGCATGGGCTGTACGCGATGGCGCTGGCGCGCGATGACCGGGCGGTGGTGGCCGAGCGGGACACGAAGTCCGTGTCGGTGGAGGACACGTACGACGTGGACATCCATGACCGGGTTCGGGTGCGGCTGGAGGTGCAGCGGCTTGCCGATCGGTGTGTGCGGCGGCTGAGGGGGGCCGGGCTCTCGGGGCGGACCATCGTGCTGAAGGTGCGGCGGTATGACTTTTCGACGCTGACCCGGTCGGAGACGTTGCGGGGGCCGACGGACGACCCTGCCGTGGTGCGGGAGGCCGCGGGGCGGCTGCTGGAGGCCGTGGACACGACTGGGGGCGTGCGGTTGCTCGGGGTGGGGGTCAGCGGGCTCGCCGACTACACGCAGGAGGATCTGTTCGCGCAGGCGGCGGGGGAGCCGGAGCCCCTTGAGGAGGAGGCGGTGGAGGAGGCCGTGGCTGAGGAGAGTGTGTCTGTTGAGCGGCAGTGGCGGGCGGGGCGCGACGTGCGGCATGCCGAGTACGGGCATGGGTGGGTACAGGGGAGTGGGCTCGGGCGGGTCACTGTGCGGTTCGAGACGCCCGGGTCGGAGCCGGGGCGGGTGCGGACGTTTCGAACCGAGGACCCTGATCTGGAGCCGGCGGATCCGTTGCCGCTGATATCGGGCGGGCCGGTGGAGTCGTCGTCGGAGCCCGGGCGAGTGGTGGAGAGCGAGTCGAGGTTGGGGTCCGGGGCGGAGGGCTGAGGACCGTTGTAGACCGCCGGCCGACGATGTCGCGGTTGAGCGCCGTTGCGGCGGGATGGGAAGACGAGGGAGGTAAGGCCTGGCCTCGGTGGGTGCGGTGGGGGAGGTGGCAGCTCTGGTGGGCGGGGAATCAAGCCGCCGGTGGGGTGGTGGGCGGATGCAATAGCCATGACCGGCCCCGGAGGCAAAGCCTGGTGGGCGAAGGAGGCGCAGCAGCCCCTGACTGGGACGGGAGATAAAGGCCGGTGTGTGGGCGAGGTGGCTGCCCTGGTGGGGGCGGGAGGAAAAGCCCGGTAGGCGGGAGAGGGGCAGCCCTGTCGGCGCGGTGGGTAACGCTCGGAAGGTGGGAGAAGTTGCTGTCCTGGCGGGCTGGCGGGCTGGCGGGCTGGCGGGCTGGCGGGCTGGCGGGCTGGCGGGCTGGCGGGCTGGCGGGCTGGCGGGCTGGCGGGCGGGCGGGCTGGCGGGGTGGGGGGGTGGGGGGGGGGGGGGGGGGGGGGGTGGGGGGGCGGGGGGGGGGGGGGGGGGGGGGGGGGGGGGGGGATGCCCCTTGTGGGACTGGTGATTTAGGTGTTGGGGGTTGGTCAGGGGTCCTCCTGGGTTGTTGTGTTCGTGGAGTTGTGGTTGAGCGGGGGTGGAGGGGCTATGTCCAGGCCGTAGTGGTGGTAGAGCTGGAGTTCTTGTTCGGGGGAGAGGTGGCGGCCTACGCCGAAGTCGGGGGCGTCTTTGATGAGGGAGCGGTCGAAGGGGACTCGGAGGGTGCCCTCGATGAGTTCGCTGGGCTCGAGGGGGACGAACGCGTCGCGGCCGAAGAGGCCCATGCGTATCGCGGCCCACTCGGGGATGCCGGTCGCGTCGTCGAGGTAGACCTCGTCGACGGTGCCGAGCTTGGTGCCTTTGCGGTCGAACGCCTTGCGGCCGATCAGGTTGCGCGGATCGATGTCGGTCTGCACGTGCCCTCCAAGTGGTCGCAAAGGGGTTGCAAATCGTCTCTCACCACTACGAAAAGGCACATTGGGAAAGGCGGCCACTCGAGGCACGTTCATGGACCGCGCTGATACGCTGGCAGCGGCTGTTGACCCCGTGCGGGAGAGTCCTCCGGACATCATCGGAGGCGCCGAAGGAGCAAATCCTCCCCGGAATCTCTCAGGCCCACGTACCGCACGGACGAGGT
Organism: Streptomyces capitiformicae; assembly: GCF_002214185.1. NCBI lineage: Bacteria > Bacillati > Actinomycetota > Actinomycetes > Kitasatosporales > Streptomycetaceae > Streptomyces > Streptomyces capitiformicae. The sequence goes on from NZ_CP022161.1 coordinate 9,454,066, forward strand.
CACTCTGGAAAGCAGAGCGGGTGTCGACGGCTTCCGCTCTCACCGACGGTGAAAGCCGGTTCGCGCCTGGACCGGTGAAGCTCTCAGGTTGAGATGACAGAGGGGGAGGCCGTCCGGGCACCCGTGCCGTGGTGCCCCTCGAAGGTCGCGTCAGACCAGGAGGCCTCCGCAATGACCGCCCATCGCATGCCGCTCTCGGAGCTTGAACAGGGAATCCCCTTCGAACGGCGCCACATCGGACCGGACGTCGAGGCCCGGGCCAAGATGCTCGCGCAGGTCGGGTACGGCTCGCTCGACGAGTTGACGGCCGCCGCCGTCCCGGATGTGATCAAGAACGCTGAGGCCCTGGAGTTGCCGGGCGCGCGTACCGAGGCAGAGGTTCTCGCAGAGTTGCGTTCGCTCGCGGACCGTAACCAGGTGCTCGGCTCGATGATCGGGCTCGGGTACTACGGGACGTTCACGCCACCCGTCATTCTGCGGAACGTGATGGAGAATCCGGCCTGGTACACCGCCTACACGCCATATCAGCCGGAGATCTCGCAGGGGCGGCTCGAGGCACTGCTCAACTTCCAGACCATGGTCGCCGATCTGACCGGTCTGCCCACCTCCGGGGCCTCACTGCTCGACGAGGGCACCGCCGCCGCCGAGGCCATGGCGCTGTCCCGGCGCATGGGGAAGAACAAGAAGGGCCTGTTCCTGGTCGACGCGGACGCGCTGCCGCAGACCATCGCCGTGATCGAGACCCGCGCCGAGCCGACCGGGGTCGAGGTCGTCGTCGCCGACCTGAGCGAGGGCATTCCGGCCGACGTGGCCTCGCGTGAGATCAACGGCGTGCTGCTCCAGTACCCGGGCGCCTCCGGTGTCGTACGCGATCTCAAGCCGGTCATCGAGCAGGCTCATGAGCTCGGAGCGCTCGTCACCGTCGCGGCCGATCTCCTCGCCCTCACATTGCTGGCGTCGCCCGGTGAGCTGGGTGCTGACATCGCCGTCGGTACGACGCAGCGGTTCGGTGTGCCGATGGGCTTCGGTGGGCCGCACGCGGGCTACATGGCCGTACGGGAGAAGTTCGCGCGCAGCCTGCCCGGGCGGCTCGTCGGCGTCTCCGTGGACGCGGACGGGCACAAGGCGTACCGGCTCGCCCTGCAGACGCGGGAGCAGCACATCCGCCGGGAGAAGGCGACCAGCAACATCTGTACGGCTCAGGTGCTGCTCGCGGTGATGGCCGGGATGTATGCCGTCTACCACGGGCCCGAGGGGCTGCGGACCATCGCGCGGCGTACCCACCGGTACGCCACCGTCCTGGCCGCCGGTCTCACGGCCGGCGGAGTCGAAGTCGTGCACGGCGCCTACTTCGACACCCTCACCGTGCGGGTGCCGGGGCGGGCCGCCGAGGTCGTCGCGGCAGCGCGGGAGCACGGGGTGAACCTGCACCTCGTGGACGTCGACCAGGTGTCGATCTCCTGTGACGAGACCACCACGCGGGCGCAGCTGGGCGCCGTATGGACCGCGTTCGGGCTGGAGGGGGACGTCGAGGCCCTCGACGCCGCCGTCGAGGACGCGCTGCCGGAGGCGCTGCTGCGCTCCGACGAGTACCTCGTGCACCCGGTGTTCCACTCGCACCGGTCCGAGACCGCGATGCTGCGCTACCTGCGGCGCCTCGCCGACCGGGACTACGCGCTGGACCGGGGCATGATCCCGCTGGGCTCCTGCACGATGAAGCTCAACGCGACCACCGAGATGGAGCCGGTGACCTGGCCCGAGTTCGGGCAGCTGCACCCGTTCGCGCCCGCCGAGCAGGCACAGGGCTACCTCACCCTCATCCGCGAGCTGGAGGAGCGGCTGGCGGAGGCCACCGGCTACGACAAGGTGTCGCTGCAGCCGAATGCCGGCTCGCAGGGTGAGCTGGCCGGGCTGCTGGCCGTACGTGGGTACCACCGTGCCAACGGTGACGAGCAGCGGACGGTGTGTCTCATCCCGTCCTCGGCGCACGGGACGAACGCCGCGAGCGCCGTCATGGCCGGGATGAAGGTCGTCGTCGTGAAGACCGCCGAGGACGGTGAGATCGACGTCGCGGATCTGCGGGCCAAGATCGAGCAGTACAGCGACGAGCTGGCCGTGCTGATGATCACGTACCCGTCGACGCACGGTGTGTTCGAGGAGCACGTCGCGGACATCTGCGCGCAGGTGCACGACGCGGGCGGGCAGGTGTACGTCGACGGTGCCAACCTCAACGCGCTGGTGGGCCTCGCCAAGCCGGGGCGCTTCGGCGGTGACGTCTCGCATCTGAACCTGCACAAGACGTTCTGCATTCCGCACGGCGGCGGCGGTCCGGGCGTCGGTCCCGTGGCGGTGCGCGAGCACCTGGCGCCGTATCTGCCGAACCACCCGCTGCAGCCCGCGGCCGGCCCGGAGACGGGTGTGGGGCCGATCTCGGCGGCGCCCTGGGGTTCCGCGGGCATCCTGCCCATATCGTGGGCGTATGTGCGGCTCATGGGCGGTGAGGGGCTCAAGCGGGCCACGCAGGTGGCGGTGCTCAGCGCCAACTACATCGCCAAGCGACTGGAGCCGCACTACCCGGTGCTGTACACCGGCCCGGGCGGGCTCGTCGCGCACGAGTGCATCGTCGACCTGCGGCCGCTGGCGAAGGCGACGGGTGTGAGCGTCGACGACATCGCCAAGCGGCTGATCGACTACGGCTTCCACGCGCCGACGATGTCGTTCCCGGTGGCCGGGACGCTGATGATCGAGCCGACGGAGTCGGAGGACCTGACCGAGCTGGATCGGTTCTGCGATGCGATGATCGCGATTCGCGCGGAGATCGAGAAGGTCGGCTCGGGCGAGTGGCCCGCGGACGACAACCCGCTGCGGAACGCCCCGCACACGGCGGCGGCGCTCGGCGGGGAGTGGGAGCACGCGTACAGCCGTGAGGACGCCGTCTTCCCGGCCGGGGTCACGCCCGCCGACAAGTACTGGCCGCCGGTGCGCCGGATCGACCAGGCCTTCGGCGACCGGAACCTGGTCTGCTCCTGCCCGCCGCTGGACGCCTACGAAGAGTAGTCACCCGCGGGTACGCGTCGGGGCCGGGTCGGAGAGTGTTTCTCCGGTCCGGCCCCTCATGTGTCCGGGCGTGCGTCCTGTGCGGGGACGCCCGCCCTGTGCGCACGTGCAGTGCGGCTCAGGCGGCCGTCATCACCTTGTCGGTGCCCAGCGGGCGGTGCGGGGCGATGATCTGGCCGTCCGGCAGGAGCTCACCGGTGTCCTCGAAGAGCAGAACGCCGTTGCACAGCAGGCTCCAGCCCTGCTCCGGGTGGTGCGCCACGAGTCGGGCGCCTTCCCGGTCGGCGGATGCGGCTGTCGGGCACAGTGGCTGGTGCTGGCACATGGTTGTTGGGATCTTTCGCTCTGTCGTGTGTGATGAGTTGGCTGTCGCGTCTGTTGCGCGGCTTGAAGCCTCGTTCATGACCGCCCCCCGTGGTGATTATTCGGTCCGGTCCCAGTGTTGCCCTACGGGCGTCAATCCGCAGGCATTTCGCAGCACCGCTCCTCACAGGTTGATGACGCTTCAGCCGCGCGGAGGGTTCATCCCAACTGCACTGTCCCTTCGGGTGGTTCCCAGTGGTCGTATGGGGCTAGTCCGGTCGGCAGGGCTCGAGGATTGGCTCGTACGAGCGTATTGCCGCGCGGAAGAGCGGAATATCCCTCAGTGGTAAACGAGTACCCCGCTACCGGTATATCGGCAGCGGGGTACGAGGCGGTGCGAAGGGCTGAAACGGTTCCGGACCGAGGGTTGAAGCGGTTCTGAACTCAGGCGGGCGAACCCAGCAGTGGGACGGGTGTGAGCCGAGTGGTCAGGACGGGGAGCAGATCGGCGACGCGGTGCGGGCGGTGGGCCGCGATGCCGGGCGGGGCCGGCGCCAGCGGGACCAGGAGGTCGGTCGGTGCCGGGTGGCCGGCGGCACCGTCGGCGGTGTGGTCGGCGTGCAGCCAGAGCGTGAGCATGTACAGCTCGGGCACCGACAACAGGCGTGGCTGGTAGGGCTGTTGCATGGTCTCGGCCTGGCGCAGGGCGCGCTCGGTGGAGGCGATGTACGGACCCTCGAAGAAATGCGAGAACGCCCATCCGTCGGGGGTCAGCCGGGTCTCGGCGGCGGCCACGGCGCGGCCTTGGCAGTGGATCAGGAAACGCCATCCGGCGAGCCGCGTGGTGCCCGCGCCCTCGGGGGTGATCCGGTCGAGGACGTGGACGGGCAACGGGAGATCGGGTGTGGCGGGGCCCTGGGCGCTCTGCAGCGAGGGAGTTCGCGCCTCGCGGACGGCGGTGGGAGAACCGAGTGCCGTGAGGACGGTGCGCAGGGCGGGCGCGGGAGCCGGGGGGACATGCAGCGGCATGGTGGGTCGCCTCTCATTCGACAGGCACGGTGGAGCGAGGGCGGGGGCGGACGGCGCTGTCAGCTCTCGGGGATCGGAGAGACGGGTGCCCGGGGTCCGGGTGCGTGGGAAGGTCTGCCGTGCGTGGCCTGACGGCAGGACCGAGGACCGCGATTGCCGACTCTCAGCCTCGTTTGCGGAGTTTATATGATGCGTGTTCTGGTGATGTTTCGTCTAGCCGTCCCGAATATGAACAGCAAGGCGGTATCCGGTCACCGAAACACGGGAATCATCCCGGTTCTCAGTGGGTACTCGTCGATGACCTCGCATTACCGTCGCGTAGCGGACGGCCGGTTCGCATCGGCGCTTTTCACGAAACGACGCCAGACGGAAAGCGCGTTCTGAACCGTGCCGATTTATGCCCCGTGAATGTGCCAGAAGCACGCCGAGTGAATATCGTCGGAGATGACCGCACTCAGCCTAGCGTGCGCAGGTCTTGTGCGGGACGTTATCGGTGGCTCTGCCTGGGCATCATCATCCGTGGACCCGGGACAGCAGTGGCCGGCTCGTCGGCCTGCCCATCCGAGGAGGGACACTTCGATGGGGGAGAAGGTCGTGGCGGGGTCGTTCGGCCTGTCCGACCGTCAGGTCTACCGCGAGAAGCTGCGGCAGTGCCTGGCGGGACTGGCGCGGCTGCTGGAGGAGAAGCGGTTCGACCGCCCCAAGAATCTCATGGGTGTGGAGATCGAACTGAACCTCGTCGGAGCCGACGGCCTGCCCAGAATGATGAATGCGCAAGTACTCGAGCGGATAGCGAGCCGAGATTTCCAAACAGAACTCGCCATGTTCAATCTGGAAGTCAACATAGCTCCACACCGGCTGGGCGGCAGGGTATTCGACCAGCTTTCCGAGGAGCTGCGCACCTCCCTGACGTATGCCGACCGGAAAGCGGGCGAGGTGGACGCGGGAATCGTGATGATCGGTATTCTGCCCACCCTCGATCGTGACGACCTGGTCTCCTCGAACCTCTCCGCCGGTGACCGCTACACGCTGCTCAACGATCAGATCGTCGCCGCCCGCGGTGAGGATTTCACCCTCGACATCGACGGCGTCGAGCGGCTCGTCTGCACCTCGAAGTCGATCGCGCCGGAGGCCGCCTGCACCTCGGTGCAGTTGCACCTCCAGGTCACCCCGGGCCGGTTCGCCGATGTGTGGAACGCGGCCCAGGCGGTCGCCGCCGCGCAGGTCGCCATCGGTGCCAACTCACCGTTCCTCTTCGGGCACGAGCTGTGGCGGGAGTCGCGGCCACCGCTGTTCCTGCAGTCCACCGACACCCGGCCGCCCGAGCTCCAGGCCCAGGGCGTGCGGCCGCGCACCTGGTTCGGGGAGCGGTGGATCTCTTCGGCCTACGAACTCTTCGAGGAGAATCTGCGCTACTTCCCGGCGCTGCTGCCCATCTGCGACGACGAGGATCCGCTCGGTGTCCTCGACGCGGGCGGTGTGCCCTCGCTCGCCGAACTCACCCTGCACAACGGCACGATCTACCGCTGGAACAGGCCCGTGTACGGCATCGCCGACGGGGTCCCGCACCTGCGTGTCGAGAACCGGGTGCTGCCCGCCGGGCCGACCATCACGGACGTGATCGCCAACGCGGCCTTCTACTACGGGGTCGTACGCGCTCTCGCCGAGGAGTCGCGGCCGGTGTGGACCCGGATGCCGTTCGAGGTGGCCGCCGCCAACTTCGATGAGGCGTGCCGGCACGGGATCGAGGCAGTGCTGCAGTGGCCGCGACGGGGGCGGTACGGCGGGGTGGGGCCGGTGGACGCGGTGCACCTCGTACGGGACGAACTGTTGCCGCTCGCCGAGGCGGGGCTGGACGCGTGGGGTGTCGAGCCGGTCGACCGGGACTTCTACCTCGGCGTGATCGAGGACCGCTGCCGGCGCCGGGTCAATGGGGCATCGTGGCAGGTCGAAACGTTCCACCGGGCGCTGGCGAAGGGCCTCGGACGGGACGCCGCGCTGGCCGCCACCACACGCCGGTACTGCGAGCTGATGCGCTCCGGGGAGTCGGTGCACACCTGGCCGGTGGGACTGCCGGAGCCGGTGCCGCTGGGGTGACGGGCCCTGACGTACGCCGCCGGTGGGGCGCCGGCACCGAGGTGGGAGGCCTTGGAGGTACGCCGCCGGAAAGATCCGTAGCGCCGCGGGTGATGATGGTTCCTCGGCGGGACCGGACAACTGGAGGCGTGGGTGCAGGGGCAGGCGGAGTCTGTGGACGGTGCTGTGCCGAGGGAGCGGCCGACCCGACGGATTCTGAGGGACGAGACACTGCTCGTGCTGGGGCTGTCGCTCGGTGCGAGTGGGGTGTCCGCGCTGATCAGTTTCATCGGGTCGGTCACGAAACCGGGAGGGCTGAAGGACCAGGCGGCCACGATGAACGCCTCGGCCGCGCCGGGCCGGCCGTGGCTCGACCTGGCGTGGCAGCTCTTCGGGATCACGACCGCGCTGGTGCCCGTCGCACTGGTCGCCCACTTCCTGCTGCGCGAGGGCTCGGGGCTGCGCGCACTCGGGTTCGACCGGACGAAGCCATGGCCCGACCTCGGTCGCGGGGCGGCGATCGCCGCGGTGATCGGCAGCACGGGCATCGCCTTCTATCTGCTGGCCCGCGGGCTCGGCTTCAACCTCACGGTGGTGCCGGAGGCGCTGCCCGAGGTGTGGTGGAAGTACCCGGTGCTGATCCTCTCCGCGATCCAGAACGCGGTCCTCGAAGAGGTGATCGTGGTCGGGTATCTGCTGCGCCGGCTCCAGCAGTTGGGCTGGTCGCCGGGGAGCGCGCTGGCGGCCAGTTCGGTGCTGCGCGGGTCGTACCACCTCTACCAGGGCATCGGCGGGTTCATCGGCAACATGGTGATGGGCGTGGTCTTCGTCTACCTCTACCGGCGGTGGGGGCGAGTGGGCCCGCTCGTGGTGGCCCACTCGCTGCTCGACATCGGGGCGTTCGTGGGATACGCGCTGCTGGCCGGGAAGGTGGGCTGGCTGCCTACGGCGTGAGCAGCTCGCCCTCGATGACCGTGACCGCATGGCCGGACAGCAGGGTGCGGTCGCCGCGCAGCTCGGTGCGGACGAGGCCCGAGCGGCGGGAGGCCTGGAGGCCGGTGAGGTCCGGGCTGCCGAGGCGCTCGGACCAGAACGGGGCGAGGGCGGTGTGGGCGCTGCCCGTGACCGGGTCCTCGTCGATGCCGACGTTCGGGAAGAAGCAGCGGGAGACGTAGTCGTGGCCGGCGGCGGGGTCCGCGGCGCGGGCGGTGGCGATGATGCCGCGCTCGGAGAAGCGACCGAGGGCCCGGTGGTCGGGGTCGAGACTGCGGACCGTCTTCTCGTCGGCCAGCTCGATCAGCAGGTCTCCCACGTTGGGGCCGGTGTCGAACACGCCTAGCGGCGCGGCGCCCAGGGCCTCGGCGACGCCGTCCGGAGTGGGGACCGGGGTGAGGGGAGCGGTCGGGAAGTCGAGGGTGAGGGAGCCGTCCGGCCGGGGCGTGGCGACGAGGACACCGCTGCGGGTGGCGAACCGCACCGGGCCCTCGTGGGCGCCCGTGGTGCTGAGGACGTGCGCGGTGGCCAGTGTGGCGTGGCCGCACATCGCCACCTCGGCGACGGGCGTGAACCAGCGCAGCGCCCAGTCCGCCTCCGCGCCCTCGGGGAGGGGGTGGGTGAACGCGGTCTCGGCGTGGTTGACCTCCATGGCCACGTTCTGCAGCCAGGCGTCGTCAGGGAAGGCGTCGAGGAGGAGGACCCCGGCCGGGTTGCCGGCGAAGGGGCGGTCGGTGAAGGCGTCGACGATACGGATACGCATGGGGCGACGTTAGACGGCGGACGAGGGCCGCGGCCAAGGCCAATTCCGGGTGGCTGGACCGGTTCTTCGAAGCCAATCCCCGTCTGACTTGTTTGATTCTCGTTCGTGTGGCCGCGCCGCTGCTGCTGCGGCGTGCCTTGTCGCTCGCAGCTGCTGGGCATGGGGCGCCCGAACTCCTCGCAGTGCGGGACGACTTCTTTTGCGGCCTTGCCGGGCGACAGGTTCCGATATATCGTTGAAGCATCGCGACAGATCAAAAATGGAATGGAGTGATTGCGATGCGTTCCCGTGGACAGGACTTCGGATTCGAGCGTGGGCATGGACGCCGTGGTGGGGATCACTCCCGCGGTCGAGGTGACGTCGAGGCGCTGCGCGCCGCCTTCGGGCCCTTCGGGCCGGGTCATGGTGGGCCCGGTGGCTTCGGACCTTTCGGCCCGGGCCCCTGGGGTGGACGAGGGCGAGGCGGACCCAGGGGAAGGGCACGGCGAGGTGACGTACGCGCGTCGATCCTGGCCCTCCTCAAGGACAGGCCCATGCACGGCTACGAGATGATCCAGGAGATCGCCGAGCGCAGCGGCGGGGCGTGGAAGCCCAGCCCCGGCTCGGTGTACCCCACCCTTCAACTGCTGGAGGACGAGGGGCTGATCGCCAGCGAGACCGAGGGCGGCAAGAAGCTGTTCTCGCTCACCGAGGCCGGTCGCGCCGCGGCCGACGAGGGTTCCGACGCCCCCTGGGAAGAGGCCTCACGAGGGGTCGACTGGGAGGCGCTGAGCGAGATCCGGACGGCCGGCTTCGGCCTGATGGAGGCGTTCGGCCAGGTCTGGAAGACCGGCAGCAAGGACCAGCGCGACAAGGCGCTGGCGGTGATCAACGAAGCCCGCAAGAAGCTGTACCTGATCCTCGCCGACGAGGACTGACGGTCGGCGGTCGGCGGTCGGCGGGCGGCGGTCGGCGGGCGGCGGGCGGTAGAGCGTGGAGTGCCCCGTGGAGTTTTTCCGCGGGGCACTCCCGTGTGTGGTGGTCGGGAGGGCCGTGCGGCCGCCTCACGTCACCAGGGCGCCCAGTTTGCGCAGTGACTCGTCGAGGGCGGCCGTGGCGGAGTCCCTGAGCTTGCCCGCCATCAGGGAGACGGCAGCGCCGGTGAAACGGCCGTCGATGCGGACCGTGGTGGCGTCGCCGTCCGGTGTGAGCGTGTAGCGGGTGGCGAGGTCGACGGCCATCGGGCCCTTGCCGCGGATGGCCAGCACCCGGGCGGGTTCGAGTTCGGCGATGGTCCACTCGACCTCCGCCGGGAAGCCCATGAGCTTCAGGTTCTCCTGGAAGGTGCCACCCACTTCGAGCGTCTCCGGGCCGCCCTTGGGGAAACCGGTGTGCGTCGTGTTCCACTCGCCATACGCGGACCAGTCGACGAGCCGGGCCCAGACCTTCTCGGCGGGAGCCTCGATGCGTGCCTCCGCGCTGACATCGGCCATGCGACAACCCCTTCGACTCGGACGTCTCGGACGGTGGTGTCGCGGAACGTAGCCGTGAGGGCCGGAACATTCAATACTGATGAACCGTCAGGAGGAGTGGATCTCATCCGCAGGGAGGAGATGAGTGTCGTCCCTACGCAGCCTGTGGTGGACGTGAAGATGCTTCCTGTCGTGGATGACTGGGCGACGGTGGGGCTGATGGGGTGAGGGTGTGCGACCCCGTATTCCCCGGCAGTCGGCCGTAGGCCATGGCCCGAACCACGCGGAGCTCGAGGTCGGGCTCACCGATGAGCTGGCCTCGGTGATCGCCGGTGCGCGCAGACGGGCGCTGCGGGACGGGGACCGGCAGATCGACACGGCTCATCTGCTGCACACGCTTGTGGAGTCCGACCCCGAGGTGCGCGCGGTCTTCGACGGCCGACAGGTCGCCCGGCTGCTCGGCTACTTGGTGCAGCGCAGCATCGGTTACGGACTGCGTTGGCAGATCGGCGTCGAGGATGCCGGTGCCGTACCGGGGGTCCCCGGCACACCGGGTTGGTCGCCGGTGGCGGCGCGGGCCATGGCGCAGGCGTACGAGCGTGCCGTGCGGCGGGGCGAGGAGCGGGTCCATGGGGTCGACCTGCTCGCCGTGATCGTCGCGGTGCCGGCGTCGCGGGCCGTGGAGGTGCTGAGGAGGACCGGGGTCGACGTGGGGGCGCTGGCGCGGCGGATCGAGCAGCTGGGTGACGTCCGATCGGGGTCGGCGTCCGACCGGTGAGACAGGAGTGATCTGGAGTGACGCTCCTGTCGACGCCTGTCATCATGTGCCGGTGCATACGTCTCAGGGGAGTCAGGGGAGTCAGGGGAGTCAGGGGCGGGGCGTCGGGCTGGGGCTCGCGCTCGGTTCGGCGGTGGCCTTCGGTGGATCGGGTACCGCGGCCAAGCCGCTCATCGAAGCGGGGCTGGATCCCCTCCACGTGGTGTGGCTGAGGGTCGCGGGCGCCGCGCTGGTGATGCTGCCGCTCGCCGTGCGCCACCGGGAGCTGGTGCGTCGGCGGCCCGCGCTGCTCGCCGGGTTCGGGCTGTTGGCTGTGGCCGGTGTCCAGGCCTTCTACTTCGCCTCGATCGCCCGCATACCCGTCGGAGTCGCCCTGCTCGTCGAGTACCTCGCGCCGGCGCTGGTGCTCGGCTGGGTGCGGTTCGTGCAGCGGAGGCCGGTGACGAGGGCCGCCGCCGTCGGGGTCGTCCTTGCGGTCGGTGGCCTCGCCTGTGTCGTGGAGGTGTGGTCGGGGCTGAGCTTCGACGTGCTGGGGTTGCTGCTCGCGCTGGGGGCGGCCTGCTGTCAGGTCGGGTACTTCGTGCTGTCCGACCAGGGGAGCGAGGCGGGGGAGGCGGCGCCGGATCCGCTCGGGGTGATCGCGTACGGACTGCTCGTGGGGGCGGCCGTGCTCACTGTTGTCGCTCGGCCGTGGGGCATGGAGTGGGCGGTGCTGGGCGGCACCGTGCGGATGGATGGGGCGCCGGTCGCCGCCTGGTTGCTGCTCGCGTGGGTCGTGCTGATCGCCACGGTGCTCGCCTATGTCACCGGGGTGGTGGCTGTGCGGCGGTTGTCTCCGCAGGTGGCGGGGGTGGTGGCGTGTCTTGAGGCGGTGGTCGCGACGGTGCTGGCGTGGGTGTTGCTGGGGGAGCGGCTGTCGGCGCCGCAGGTTGTGGGTGGGGTGGGTGTGCTGGTGGGGGCGTTCGTCGCGCAGCGGTCCGGGGAGGCGGCGGGGGTGGTCGCGTCCGGCGGGGAGGGGGTTGAGCGGGAGTTGGTGGTGAGGAGTAGGCGGTAAGCCTCGTGGGGGCTTTGGGGGCTTTGGGGGCTTTGGGGGCTTTGGGGGTTGGCGGGGTGCGGGTTGTGTGTGGTTGCACGTGCCCGCGCGGCGGAGCCGCACATTGATACAGCCCCGCGCCCCTTTAGTGGCGCGCTCAGCGGGCCGGTGGCCATAGGCCCCGTCGGTTCAGTTGGTGTTGGCTTGCCGCCTCGTCGTGCCGTGCTCGCCGTCGCCGTCGCCGGGGTCGTAGACGAAGTGCGTGGGCTGGACGTACGGCGGGTCGCCGGGCAGGCCGTTGACGGCCAGTTGGCCGAAGTCGTGGGTGGTGAGCCGGCGTTGTCATGCGGTGTCGTTGCGCGGGGCGTCTCAGGGGCGTTTCAGCATCACAAGGCCTTGAGGTAGTCGGGGAGTTCGGTGCCGGGGGCCAGAGACGGGTCGGGGATCGGGGTGTCGTAACCCTTCCGGAGGGGGACGACGCCGGCCCAGTGGGGGAGCGTGAGGTCCTCGGGCTCGTCGTTGACGCCGCCGGTGCGGGTCTTGGCGGAGACCTCGTTCAGGTCGAGCCGGATCACGGCGGTGGCGGCGAACTCCTTGGCGTTGGCGGGCCGGGAGTCCCGCGAGCGGCCCGGGACGACGTGGTCCACGAGGGCATCGAGGGCGATGCGCCGCTCCTCGGGGTCGGTGACCTGGTGGGCGGTGCCGTGCACGACCACCGAGCGGTAGTTGATCGAGTGGTGGAAGCCCGAGCGGGCCAGGATCAGGGCGTCCACGTGCGTGACCGTGAGGCACACCGGGAGGCCCGGGTCGGCCTGGCCCGTCATCCGCAGCGGGCGCGAGCCCGTCGAGCCGTGCACGTAGAGCGTCTCGCCGACCCGTCCGTACAGCGTGGGCAGTACCACCGGGGCGCCGTCACGGACGAAGCCGAGGTGGCAGACGTACCCCTCGTCGAGTATCGCGTGCACCAGCTCCTTGTCGTACGAGGCTTTCTGCGCGGACCGGGTGGGGACGGTGCGGTCGGTAGGGGTGTAGGCAGCGGGCCTCGGCGGCGTCGGCTGCTGGGTCCCCTGCGTCGCGATCTCCTGCATTGCTGTCTCCTGCGTCTCTTGCGGTCACTATTGCACTAGTGCATAATTTGTTTTGTGCTAGGAGAATACGTGATCACGGGTCGGCGCGCAGCTCAGATTGCGGCGAGCGTCGAGCGTGCGGTGGGTGCGGGGGAGTTGGAACCGGGGCAACTGCTGCCTCCCATGCGGGAGTTGGCGGAGCGACTCGGGGTGAATCCGAATACCGTCGCGGCCGCCTATCGCACGCTGCGCGAGCGCGGGGTCATCGAGACCGCCGGGCGGCGCGGGAGTCGGGTGCGGCCCAGGCCCGCCACCACGGGGCGCGAGTACATCAGGGTGGACGTGCCGGAGGGGGTGCGTGACCTCGCCGACGGCAATCCGGATGTGGCGTTGCTGCCGCCCCTCGCGGAGGTTTTCGCGGCCGCCGCCGCGCAGGGCGACCGCGAGCCGGTGCTCTACGGGGCGGGACCCGTGGAGCCCGAGTTGGCGCGGATCGCGCGGGCCGACCTCGACGCCGACGGGGTGCCGGACGGGCCCGTCGCCGTCACCTCCGGGTCGCTCGACGCCATCGAGCGGGTGTTCGCCGTCCATCTGAAGCCCGGGGACGCCGTCGCGGTCGAGGATCCCGGGTGGGGGAGCGTGCTCGACCTCGTGCCCGCGCTCGGGCTGCGCGTCGTCCCGGTCGGCGTCGACGACGAAGGGCCGCTCCCCGGCGACGTACGACGGGCTCTGGAAGGCGGGGCGTGCGCCCTCGTCGTCACCGACCGGGCGCAGAACCCGACCGGAGCGGCGGTGAGTGCCGCACGCGCGCGTGCCCTGCGGTCCGTGCTCCGGGAACATCCCGAGACCCTGCTCATCGAGGACGACCATGGCTATCGGATCGTCGACCAGGCCCTGCATCCACTGGCCGGGGTCACGCACCACTGGGCGTTCGTGCGGTCGGTTGCCAAGGCGTACGGCCCCGATCTGCGGCTCGCGGTGCTCACCGGCGACGCCGCCACCGTCGACCGGGTGCGGGGACGGCAGCGGCTGGGGCCGGGCTGGGTGAGCCGGCTGGTGCAGCGGGCCGTCGTGCGGCTGCGGGCCGGCGGGGCGGTGGACGCGCGGGTCGTGGCGGTGGCGTACAGCAGACGGCGGGACGCGTTGATCGGCGCGCTCGCGCGACGGGGGGTCGAGGCGTGCGGGGTCAGCGGGATGAACGTGTGGATCCGGGTCCCGGACGAGACCGGCGCGGTCGCCCGACTCCTGCACGCCGGCTGGGCCGTGGCGCCGGGCGCACGCTTCCGGATGAACGCCCCACAGGGCATCCGGATCACGATCTCCACGCTCACGGACGAGGAGATCGGGCGGGTAGCGGATGCGGTCGCCTCGGCGATCGGATCGGTGTCGGGCGATGGGGACAGGTATGTGTGAGGGGCGGTGTCCGCGAGCGGGCAGGTGTGGCAGGTGGTGTCCGGGCGTGGGTAGCGGTCGGGGTGGTGTCGGGTGTGGGTAGCGGTCGGGGTGGTGTCGGGTGTGCGGCTTTGTCTGGGTGAGGGATGCGTCTGTCGGGATGGTGGTCGCGTCGATCGGTGTTGACACCAGGTCAGGGACTCGGTGCGGAGTGTGGCGTGGTGTTCGGCGGTGGGGGCGGGTACGCGTGAGGGGCGCGGTGTCCGGGAGCGGGCAGGTGTGGCAGGTGGTGTCCGGGCGTGGGTAGCCGTCAGAGGTGGTGTCGGGTGCGCGGCCTCGCCTGGGTGAGGGCCGCGCCCGCCAGGACGATGGCTGCGCCGACCGGTGTCGACCAGGTCAGGGACTCGCCGAGCAGTGCGACGCCTGCGGCCGTGGCGATCACCGGGATGAAGTACGTGACCATCTGGGCCGTCGTCGGGCCGATCTCGGAGACGAGGCCGTACTGGACGAGCATGGCGACGCCCGTGCCGAGGGCGCCCAGGGTGACGATCGCCAGGAGTGGCAGGATCGGGAAGCTGCTCGGCACGGTGGTGAACAGCGGGGTGACGAAGGCGAGTTGGGCGGTGGCCAGCATGAGTTGGGTGCCGGTGAGGGAGAGGTGGGAGTGGTCGCTGCCGGCCAGGGTGCGGCGGACGTAGATCCAGCCGATCGGGTAGCTGAGGGAGGCGAGGAGGGCCATCGCGGTGCCTGTGGCGTCCAGGCCGTTGAAGCCCTGCCAGGCGCCGAGGACCGTGAGGACGCCGAGGAAGCCGAGACCCAGACCGGCGACCCGCACCCTCGTCGGGCGGTCCTCGGAGAGTGCCACCAGCGACAGGGCCATGCCCCACAGGGGTGAGGTCGCGTTGCAGATGCCCGCGAGTGTGGACGGGATCGTCAGCTCGGCGAAGGCGAAGAGGGAGAACGGCAGCGCGTTGAGGAGAAGGGCCGCCACCGTGAGATGGCCCCAGGTGCGGGCGCAGCGCGGCAGCCGCTCCCGCTTGACCGCCATCACCGCCGCGAGGACCAGCGTGCCGAAGAGCAGTCGACCGAAGGTGACCTGTAAGGGCGCATAGGCCTCCGTACCCACCTTGATCAGGAGGAAGCTGAAGCCCCAGACGAGGGCGAGGAAGGCGAAGCGCAGTCGCCAGTCGACGGTGGCGCGGCGGCGTGCGGGGGCGTGTGCGGGGGCTCGGGTGGGGGTCATGGCGGTCATGCACGCAACGATGCTCCCGGACAATCTCGTAGCACAAGCGAGATTTGCTGAGCTGAATCTCGTAGCATTGCTTACATGTTAAATCTGGAGCGCCTGCGTACCCTCGACGCCCTCGCCCGGCACGGCTCGGTCAGTGGCGCGGCCGAAGGGCTGCATGTGACGACCTCGGCCGTCTCTCAGCAGATGACCAAGCTGGAGCGGGAGGTGGGGCAACAGCTCCTCGCCAAGAACGGTCGGGGGGTGCGCCTCACCGACGCGGGGCGGCTGCTCGCCGACCATGCCGCGCGGATCCTGTCCCAGGTCGAGCTAGCCCAGGCGGACCTGGAGGCACAGCGGGGGCAGGTCGTCGGTGACCTGCGGCTGGCGGCGTTCCCGACCGCCGTTCGGGGGCTGCTTCCGGCGGTCTTCCGTGCGCTGCGGGACGACCATCCGGCGCTGCGCGTGCGGTCGCGGGAGCTGGAACCGGAGCGCGCCATCGGCGCGGTGATCCGGGGCGACGCGGACCTGGCCGTGGTGCTCGACTGGTACAACAAGCCGCTGCCCGTGCCCGAAGGGCTCGCCCGGGCCTCGATCCTCGACGACCCGGTGGAGGTCGCGCTGCCCGAGGACCACACGCTGGCCGGCCGGGAAGAGATCGATCTGGAGGAGTTGGCGGACGAGGCGTGGGTGGCCTGGCCCGAGGGCGAGTTCTGTCACGAATGGCTGCTCTACACGCTGCGCGCCAACGGCATTGAGCCCCACATCGCCCACCGGGCCGGTGAGCACCACACCCAACTCGCCCTGGTCGCCGCCGGGTTGGGTGTGTGCATCGCGCCCCGCCTGGGCCGCGACCCGATGCCGGGCGGGGTACGGACCGTGCCGGTGCGGCACCGCGTCCACCGGAGCGTCTACGCGGTGTGGCGCGCGGACGCCGACCGGCGGCCGTCGATCAGGGCGGCCGTGGCGGCGCTCAAGGTGGCCGGGGCGGCGTGCGGACCGTAACGTCGATGGGTCCTGCACCGACGGCACACCCGTACAGATCACCCGTACAGATCACCCGTACAGATCACCCGTACAGGTCACTGAAGGGGCGCCAACCCCACCAGCTTGCGGAAGTCCCAGGAGGCGATCGCGTCCGGGGTCAGGCGGAGCCAGGCGTGTCTGCCGTCGTGCGGCATCTCGTCGAGGCCGAAGTTCTTGCGGGCGAACAGCCGCTCCACCTCGATGAGTTCAGGGTTCGGGGCGCCCGTGCGGGGAACCTCCCCGACCACCTCGACGGTGCCGGACAGCTCGACGCCGCGCAGCTCGCCGTACTCCTCGCCGGCGTCGACCACGACGGCGACGCGCGGATCGCGGCGCAGGGCCGCCCAGCGCTTGCTTCGGGTGATCGAGTACAGCCACAGCGAGGTGCCGTCCCACACGAACCAGAGCGGGCTGACGTGCGGGGCTCCGTCGGCTGAGACCGTCGCGACCCGGCAGGTCCGCTGCGCGCCCAGGAACTCGTCCAGCTCACCGGGCTCCATCATGATCTTCCTGCCCCGGCGCTGAGTGACGGCCATGGCTGCTCCCCCTCGGCTGACAGGGCGTCAGGAGAGCATCGTTCGTCTTCCGTTGATACGCAAGGGGAGTTACGCTCCCCCGCCCGACCGTCGGCGACAAGGGGACGCCATGCCGTCACGTGAGAGTGGGGCGAGCGGGGCGAAGAGGCTCCGGGAGTTGGGCGAGCTGCTCGATCCCGCCGTCGCCGTGCTGCTCACCGTCGAGTGTCAGCAGGGTGTCGTCGGGCCGGGCAGTGCGCTGCCCGAACTCGCCGAGGAAGTACGCTCGTCGGGGGTGCTCGGGAATGTGGCGCGGCTGGTCGCCGCCGCGCACGAGACCGGGGTGCAGGTCGTCCACGCCGTCGCCGAGCGGCGGCCCGACGGGCGAGGCGCCAACCGCAACGCCCGTCTGTTCCGCGCGGCCGAACGGCTTCCCGTACGGCAGTTGACGGGCACCGGGGCCGTACGCGTCGCGCCGCCCATCGAGGTCGCCGAGGAGGATCTGGTCGTACGGCGGCTGCACGGGTTGTCCCCGCTGGCGGGCACCGATGTCGACGCGCTGCTGCGCAACCTCGGATGCCGCACCCTGATCGTCACCGGCGTCTCGGCCAACGTGGCCGTCCCGAACGCGGTGTTCGACGCGGTGAACCTCGGCTACACCGTCGTCGTGCCCGGGGACGCCATCGCGGGGGTGCCTGCCGACTACACCCCCGCGATGATCCGCCACACCCTCGCGTTGGTCGCCACGGTCGCGACCACTGACGAGGTGCTGGGCTGTCTCGGACGGCCCCGGCGGCGGAGTTGAGTACCTGACGAACGTCAGGCCAGCGTGATCGACTCTCCACTGACGCTGATCTCCTTGGCGGGCAGCGGCTTGGTCGCCGGGCCGCTCTTCACACTGCCGTCGGTGATGGAGAATTTGCTGTTGTGGCAGGGGCAGTTGATCACACCGTCGGCGATGGACTTCACGGCGCAGCCCTTGTGGGTGCAGGTCGCGGAGAACGCCTTGTAGGTGCCGGCCTCCGGCTGGGTGACGACCACGCCCTCGCTCTCGAAGATCTTGCCGCCGCCCTCGGGGATGTCGGAAGTCTTGGCGAGCTCGCTGCCACCGCCCGAGGCCGACGAACTCGACGAGTCGTCGCTCGACCCGCACGCGGTCAGCGCGACGGCGAGGCCCGCCGCGCCGGCCGCCGTCATGACGGTGCGGCGGCCGGGAATCGAAGCGGGTTTCATCGTTTCGCTGGTCATACTGACGGTTCCTTCCGAAATGGCTTTGCACGTTCGCCCATGGAATACGACGAGCAGGTGCTTGAACGTTCAGGCAGTGGCCACATCCTGGCCTGTCCGGGATGAGTACGGCGTTAATCAGAGCTGTCGTTCACCTGTCGGTCGGCGGCCCGACCCGACGGGTCGCCCCACGAGGGTCCGCGCGACCACCAGTAACCTGGGGCGATGCTCAAGGAAGTCAGCGCGACCCGGTACATCGCGCCGTTGCGAGAGGGCGGCTCGCTCCCCGGGCTCGTCGAGGCCGACGACCGCGGAATGTACGTCCTGAAGTTCACCGGCGCGGGACAGGGCCGCAAGACGCTCGTCGCGGAGGTCGTCTGCGGTGAGCTGGCCCGGCGGCTCGGACTGCGCGTCCCCGGCCTCGTGACCGTCGACCTCGACCCCGTCCTCGGCCTCGGTGAGCCCGACGAGCAGGTTCAGGAGCTGCTCAAGTCCAGCGGCGGCACCAACCTCGGCATGGACTTCCTGACCCGGGCGATCGGCTTCGATCCGCTCGCCTTCCTGGTGAGCCCCGAGGAGGCCGGGCGGATCGTCTGGTTCGACGCGCTGATCAACAACGTCGACCGCTCCTGGCGCAACCCCAACCTGCTGATGTGGCACGGCGAGCTGTGGCTCATCGACCACGGCGCCACCATGATCTGGCACCATCACTGGCCCGGCGCCCGCGCCTCCGCCGCCAAGCCGTACGACGCCTCCGACCACGCCCTCGCCCGATTCGGCCCCGATGTCGCGGCGGCCGCCGCGGAGCTCGCGCCCCTGGTCACCGAGGAACTGCTCGCCGAGGTCACCGCCGAGATCCCGGACGTGTGGCTGGCCGGCGAGCCCGGCTTCGACACGCCGGACGCGCTGCGGCGGGCGTACGCGGAGCCGCTGCTCGCGCGGGCCACCGGCATTCACGAACGCATCGAGGGGATCAAGTGAGCGACCGATTCCTGGGGACCGGGGCGACCGGGCAGGACGTCTACGAGTACGCGCTGCTGCGGGTCGTACCGCGTATCGAGCGCGGCGAGTGCTTCAACGCGGGCGTCCTCGTCTACAGCCGCTCCCGGGCCCTCGTGGCCGCCCGTACGCACCTGGACGAGGCCAAGCTGCTCGCCCTGGACCCCGGGGCGGACGTGGCGGGCGTGCGGGCCGCGCTGCGCGCCGTGGAGGGCGTGTGCGCCGGGGGCGAGGCGGCGGGGCAGGCCGCCCACGACGACGCCGGGCGGCGGTTCCGCTGGCTTGTCGCGCCCCGATCGACGGTCGTGCAGGCGGGACCCGTGCACACTGGGCTCACCGCGGACCCGGCGGCGGAGGCCGCGCGGCTGCTCGATCTGCTGGTCAAGTGAGGCCCCGGCGTAGACGCGGTAAGGGATCACACCTGGTGGAGCGTTGACACCGGGTGCCAGGACTTCTAGCGTCACGTGTGCTGAAGGTACTAAGCGGTCGCTCACCCGATGGGTGGCCGCCGGTGCCGCATCCCAAAGGGCGAGGAGAGCCAGCAATGTCCACCACTGAGCAGCGTGTCGCCGTGGTCACGGGTGCCGCGCGTGGCATCGGCGCCGCGACCGCCGTACGACTGGCCGCCGAGGGGCGTGCCGTCGCGGTGATCGACCTCGACGAGGCCGCGTGCAAGGACACCGTGGAGAAGATCACCGCCGTCGGCGGCAAGGCGCTCGCGGTCGGCTGCGACGTCTCCGACGAGGCCCAGGTCGAGGCCGCCGTCACCCGCATCGCCGAGGAGCTGGGCGCGCCTACGATCCTCGTGAACAACGCGGGTGTGCTCCGCGACAACCTGCTGTTCAAGATGAGCGCGTCCGACTGGGACACGGTCATGAACGTGCACCTGCGCGGCGCCTTCCTCATGTCGAAGGCCTGTCAGAAGTACATGGTGGACGCCAAGTTCGGCCGGATCGTCAACCTTTCCTCGTCCTCGGCGCTCGGCAACCGCGGCCAGGTCAACTACTCCGCCGCCAAGGCCGGTCTGCAGGGCTTCACCAAGACCCTCGCCATCGAGCTCGGCAAGTTCGGCGTCACCGCCAACGCCGTGGCGCCCGGCTTCATCGTCACCGACATGACCGCCGCCACCGCCGCCCGCGTCGGCATGGGCTTCGAGGACTTCCAGGCCGCCGCCGCGACCCAGATCCCCGTCCAGCGTGTCGGCCGGCCGGAGGACATCGCCGGAGCGATCGCCTACTTCACGGGCGAGGACGCCGGGTTCGTCTCCGGTCAGGTGCTGTACGTCGCCGGCGGACCGCTCAACTAAAGGATCGGGAACATGACTTCGGTGGAACTCCCCGAGCTCTCGGGCAAGGTCGCCCTCATCACCGGCGCCAGCCGCGGCATCGGCTACGGCATCGCCGAGGCCCTCGTCGCGCGCGGCGACCGGGTGTGCATCACGGGCCGCAACGAGGACGCCCTCAAGGAGGCCGTCGAGAAGCTCGGCGCCGACCGCGTCATCGGTGTGGCGGGCAAGGCCCACGACGAGGCCCACCAGGCGCTCGCCGTGGAGCGCACCATGGAAGCCTTCGGCCGCGTCGACTTCCTGGTCAACAACGCCGGTACGAACCCCGTGTTCGGCCCGATCGCCGACATGGACCTCAACGTGGCGCGCAAGGTGTTCGAGACCAACGTCGTCTCGGCCCTCGGCTTCGCCCAGAAGACCTGGCACGCCTGGCAGAAGGACAACGGCGGCGCGATCGTCAACATCGCCTCCGTCGCCGGGGTCTCGGCCTCGCCGTTCATCGCCGCGTACGGCATCAGCAAGGCCGCCATGATCAACCTGACCGTGCAGCTGGCGCACGAGTTCTCGCCCAAGGTGCGGGCCAACGCCATCGCGCCGGCCGTGGTGAAGACCAAGTTCGCCCAGGCCCTGTACGAGGGCCGGGAGGCCGAGGCCGCCGCGTCCTACCCGCTCGGCCGGCTCGGGGTGCCCTCCGACATCGGCGGCGCCGCCGCGTTCCTCACCTCCGAGCAGTCCGACTGGATCACCGGCCAGACCCTCGTGGTGGACGGCGGCATCTTCCTCAACGCCGGAGTCGGCTGACACACTGCGGCGGGCACCGGTGGCTCTTTCACCGGATACCACCGGTGCCCGCCCGCAACCCACACATAGGCTTGACGAAGTCGCCACAAACGGCGATCAAGGGCCTGTCCGGCGGATGAATCCGATTTCAGGCAATGGCGGCTGGAATGCGCAGATGTGCGTGCCAGACCCCGCGTCCCAGGCCTGGTCCGCCGGACAGGCCCTTGGGTACTGCCAGCCGGGCGGGAGCGACCGGCGGGGCCTGCGGTATCGTTCGGCCACTTGCGTACGGCATTTCGAGGAGCATGCACGTGTTCAACCGGAACCGATACCTGCCGTCTCTCGCGGCGATCGCGTCCATAGCCATGGTGGCCGGGTGTGGTGTGTTCTCCTCGGACGCCTCCGAAGACGCGGATCCGATTGTCGTGGGCACCACCAGCCCGCCCAGCACCCTGGACCCGGCTGCTGCCTGGGACAGCTCCTGGGAGCTGATGCGCAACGTCTACCAGCCCCTCCTGAACTACTCGCCCGGCGGTACCGAGCCCGAGCCCGACGCCGCGGAGAGCTGCGAGTTCACCGACAACGACAGCACGACGTACAGCTGCACGCTGCGCGAGGGCCTGAAGTTCTCCAACGGGCACACGCTGGACGCCAAGGCCGTCAAGCACTCGTTCGACCGGATCAAGAAGATCAATGTCAACGGCGGGCCCGCGGGTCTGCTGACCACGCTCTCCCGGGTGCAGACGAAGGGTGACCGCGAGGTCGTCTTCCACCTCAGCCAGCCCGACGCCACCTTCCCGCTCGTGCTCACCACGCCCGCCATGTCGATCGTGGACCCCGAGGAGTACCCCGCGGACAAGCTCCGTGAGGACGGGAAGATCACCGGCTCCGGGCCGTACAACCTGTCCTCCTTCAAGGAGGGCGAGACCGCCGAGCTCACCACCAACGAGAATTACCAGGGCATAGCGGACATCAAGAACAGCGGCATCACCATCCGCTACTTCTCGGACTCGGCCGAGGAGGTCAAGGCCCTCAAGGCCAAGGAGATCGATGTCATCTACCGCGGCCTCGGCGCCGAGGACATCGTGGACATCCAGGCCAACCACGATGAACAGGGCCTCCAGATCGTCGAGAACGCCACCACGGAGATCAGCTACCTGGTCTTCAACCCCGCCAAGGACACCTGGGCCAAGAACCCCGCCGTCCGCAAGGCGGTCGCCCAGGTTCTCGACCGCCCGGCGCTCGCGCACAACATCTACAAGGACACCGTCGAGCCGCTGTACTCCATGATCCCCAGGGGTCTGGTGGGGCACACGACCGGCTTCTTCGACGACTACGGCAACCCGAGCGCCAACAAGGCCAAGAAGATCCTCGCGGAAGCGGGCATCACCGAGCGCGTCCCGCTGACGCTCTGGTACACCACCGACCGCTACGGCTCGCAGACCAAGCCGGCCTTCGAGGAGCTCAAGCGACAGCTCGAGGCATCCGGCCTGTTCACGATCACCCTGAAGAGCCGGCCCTGGAAGGACTACTTCGAGGGCTACCAGAAGGGCGAGTACCCGGTGTTCGGGCGTGGCTGGAACCCCGACTTCAACGACGCGGACAACTTCATCGCGCCGTTCGTCGGCGAGCAGAACGCGCTCGGCACCCCGTACGACGCCCCCGAGATCATCGACGAGCTGCTGCCGCGGTCCCGCGCGGAGAGCGACCGCGGGGCCGTGTCCGAGGAGTTCGAGAAGGCCCAGCAGATCCTCGTGGACGACGCGCGGCTGATTCCGCTGTGGCAGGGCAAGGCGTACACGGCCGCGAACGAGGAGATCGCCGGTCTGGAGAACGTCATCGATGTGGCGACGATGATGACGATGTGGCAGCTGTCCTGGAAGACCAGCTGGTAGTAGTGCTTCGTTAGGTTGTGGGCTGTCTGCGGCTGCTCCGAGGGCTGGGCAGGGGGTGTCCGCAGGTGGTGCAGGTACCAGCCATCGGACCCAGCAGACCTCCCTTCGAGTCTGTCCCGCCTGCGGCGGGGATGTGTCAAAGCGCCTCGTGGCGCACTGGTTCCCTTTCGCGATCACGATGTACTGCGCGCCTCGGCCGAGCAGGTAGCTGGCGTGCTCGCGCTGGGTGTGCATGGCGTCGCTGGTCACGACCACGCCCGCCAGATCGGCGAGGGTCTCCAGCAGAGGCTGGAAGCAGGTGATCTCGTTGGTCTTCTCGCCAACGTCGAGTTGGGCCAGGGCCAGGCCGGAGAGGTGGTCGCAGGCGGCGAGTAGATGAATCTTGCGGCCCGTGGCTCTGGCCGCTCCGCGTAGCGTCTTGCCGTCGACCGCCACTGCGTGCAGCCGGCCGTCGGCCCCAGCGCGCCGGTCGGCAGCCAGCGGCCCACCGCCCGGTCCAACGCGTCGCCGTCGATGCGGCCCAGCAGCCGACGCACCGTCGCCTCCGCCGGCAGGCACCGCTTCGGGAATAGCGGATCGGGCCGTATGCCGAGACGCTCTAGGACGGACGGCGGGGCGTCGCTGATCCACTCACCCACCGCCAGCAGGGAGGTCGTTCTGGCCAGAACCGCGCACGCGGTCAGCGCAAGCATGACGACCAGAGCGTGCCGTACGCCGCGCGGATCGCGAGGGTCGGGCACCTCGGCCAGACGCTCCAGCAGGCCCGGGATCTCCCCGGGTACGGCCCCGGGATGCTCGCGGAGTTGGTCAAAGGCAAGCGGGATCGGCGATGACGCGTCGGCAGGCACGGTTCATTCGCCCGCGGTGTCCTCGGCCTCCCAGCGCAGCAGGTCGCCTGGCTGGCACTTGAGCACCTCGCAGAGCGCGGCGAGCGTCGCGAAGCGCACCGCCTTGGCGCGGCCGTTCTTGAGTACCGCCAGGTTGGCGGGCGTGATCCCTACGCGGTCAGCGAGTTCACCCACGGACATCTTCCGCCTGGCCAGCATCACGTCGATGTCGACGGCGATCGGCATCAGATCACCTCGTCCAACTCGGCCTGCATCTGGGCCGCTTCGACGTCGCGGGCGACGGCCTGGGCGAGCAGCATCCGCAGCACGAGCACGATGAGCGCGACTCCCAGGATGGCCACGCCAATCCCGCCCATGATGAGGGTGA
The DNA here is from genome assembly GCF_002214185.1 of Streptomyces capitiformicae. Taxonomy (NCBI): domain Bacteria; kingdom Bacillati; phylum Actinomycetota; class Actinomycetes; order Kitasatosporales; family Streptomycetaceae; genus Streptomyces; species Streptomyces capitiformicae. The sequence goes on from NZ_CP022161.1 coordinate 9,478,178, forward strand.
CGCCCGGGTCGTCCCGCTGGCCGGGCGCATTCAGGGCCGTGACTGCGAACCACACGAGAGCAGCCGCAACGATCGCGCCGATGATGACGTCCACGTACCGGAAGGCGGCGTGGGAGAACACGGTTCCGCGTCGCACCATCGTTACCAGTCGCCATACACAGACCAGGGCGACCTGGGCCGTCCCGATGCCCAGGATCGTGATCACGCGCAGCGGGGTCAGCGGGAGCGACCCGTCCTCCGGGTCACTCCCGCTGACCAACGCCCACACCATCAATGCCTGTACGAACACGGTGCCGGTGAGCACCACCACGAGCACGGCGCGCAGCGCGCGCACTGCCAGCTTTCCCATGCCCCATCCTTCCATCGAGCTACGATGGAAATCTATCGAATCTCGATAGGTGAAGCAAGGGTTGAGTCGGAGGGCGGGCGGCGGTTTCGCAACATGGCGGGATGCCGCCAGCTCCGCGGACGCCGTTGCCTACAAGTTCGGGGCACGGGACCTGTCGGCCCGTCTGGTCGACCTGATGCGATGGGCCGCTCCCGCAGCCGGTGATCCGCTGCTCTCCGCTTCCGTCGCCTACGTGCGGACGGAGACGTTCTTCGCGGCGCGCGCCCATGGCCCCGGACTGCGCGCCTTGGAACAGGCCCTCGACGCGGCCCCGGCACCCGTCGCGGCTCCCTCGATCGCGGTGAAGGGCGCGCTCCACATGCGGGCGGCCGTCATCGCCGGACGCGCACGCGATGCCTCGGCCGCGGCAACACATCTCGATGAGGCTCGCGCCCTGGCCGATCGGGTGCCTGAGGGCGTGTACTACGGCACCGCGTTCGGCCCCGACTCCGTACGCATCCACGAGGTGTCCGTCGCGGTCAGCCTCGGAGACGAGCACGTCGGGCGTGCGCTCGGCATCGCGAGCGAGTGGAGTCCGCCTAATGGCCTTCCGGCCGAGCGGCGATCAGGCTTCTACATCGAACTCGCCCGTGCTCAGCTGTGGTCCGGCCTCGCGGACGACGCCTTCGAGTCGCTGACGGTCGCCCGCCGTATCGCCCCACAGCACACCCGCGAACACTCCTGGGTCCGTGAGGACGCCGCCACGATCCGTCGATTGAAGCGAGCCGATTCGGAGAGCCTCACGAACTTCGCCGAGTGGTGCTCCGCCATCTGAGCGGCAAAGGCGCTGCCCCTCACTGGGGTACTTGTGGCCCTTGCCTGCCACCACCATCTGTCCCACGCACAGAATCCGGCAGATGGGAACGCGCATGCCAGATCGGGCGCCCGGTCTCCCCGCAGAGGAGGCACGGTGACGATGACCGAGTACAGGCCGAAGCTCGGCGACACCGTCGAGTACATGAGGACCAAGCGGTTCGGCAAGATCATGGGCTTTGAGGGCCCTTACGTGCAGCTGCGGCCGGTCGGCGGTGGGCGGGAGTGGGATGCGGATCCCGGGGACCTGCGGTTGCTCATGCTCATGGAAGCGCTGAGTGCGGGCGTGGCAGCGGCCAACAAGAGGTCGAAGGGGGAGCGACTGTGACCACTGCCGCAACGTCCGGGGACACACCAAGGACAGCCGCCCCCAAGGGGCCGGACTGGTGGACATTCGGCGACCATCTCAAGAGCTGTAGGCGCTGCGCCCTGGTGGAGTCGTCGTGGAGCGAGGGCTGTCCGGAGGGGTACAGGGTGCGCTGGTGCCTGCCGGAGATCAGACGCTGCGGCGCTGGTGCTTGCCCGGGAGGAACTGCCCGCCACGCCGTCGCGGGTGCCGTGCTACCTGGTCATGCTCCTCCGGGACGAGCTGACGCTGTTGGTCCCCGCGCTCGAGAAGGCCACCCTTGGGTTGCCCAAGGGGGATGGCCTGGCGGTGCGCGCGCTGGCCAGGGCTGCTGAAGCCCGTACCCGGCTCGGTCTCACCGCTGGGGCTCTGGCGCCCGGCAAGGCCGAGACCGAGCAGTGGGTGCACGCGCAGTTCCTCGCTCGCTCGGTCAACTGCCTGCGCAGGCACCTGGAGAAGCTGGAGGGTCTGGACAGAGAGCCGGTGAAGTACTGCCGGCGCTGCTCCCGGTCCAGCCCGACGAGCGGTACACCGGGCACACCATCCATGCCGCGACTGCCGCCGTTCCCACGGTGTACGAGCACCTGGGCGGGCAATGCCCGTGACCAGGACCTTGCCGAGGAGAAGCCGGGACGGCTGTCGCGCGCATGCCCCGTCGGCGGGCTGTCGGGGCTGTCGGGGAGATGTCGGTGGTTTGTCGGTGGCAACCGGCAGAGTCGTCCCCATGACGCGAATCGACAAGGAAACCAGCGGCGCGAAGGGCGCTGTCACCGTGCGGGGGCTGGTCAAGCATTACGGGGAGACCAGGGCGCTGGACGGTGTCGATCTGGATGTGCGTGAGGGCACCGTGATGGGGGTGCTCGGGCCGAACGGGGCGGGGAAGACGACGCTGGTGCGGTGTCTGTCCACGCTGATCGTGCCGGATGCCGGGCAGGCGATCGTGGCGGGGTACGACGTCGTACGGCAGCCGCGGCAGTTGCGGCGGGTGATCGGGCTGACCGGGCAGTACGCGTCCGTGGACGAGAAGCTGCCCGGCTGGGAGAACCTGTACATGATCGGGCGGCTGCTCGATCTCCCGCGCAAGGAGGCACGCGCGCGGGCCGACGAACTGCTGGAGCGGTTCTCCCTCACCGAGGCCGCCAAGCGCCCGACGAGCACCTACTCCGGTGGTATGCGGCGGCGGCTCGACCTCGCCGCGTCGATGATCGGGCGGCCGACCGTCCTGTATCTCGACGAACCGACGACCGGGCTCGACCCGCGCACCCGCAACGAGGTGTGGGACGAGGTCAAGCGGATGGTCGGGGACGGGGTCACCGTCCTGCTCACCACCCAGTACATGGAAGAGGCCGAACAACTCGCCTCCGAGCTGACCGTGGTGGACCGCGGCAAGGTCATCGCGGGCGGCGCCATCGAGGAACTGAAGGCCAAGGTCGGCGGACGGACGCTGCGGGTGCGGCCGGCCGACCCGGTGCGGCTGCGGCCGCTCGCCCGCGAGCTGGACGAACTGGGCATCACCGGGCTCGCCACCACCACCGTGGACGCAGAGCGGGGTGACGTCCTGGTGCCCATCCTCAGCGACGAGCAGCTGACCGCCGTGATCGGCGCGGTCACCGCGCGCGGCATCACGATCTCCTCCATCAGTACCGAACTGCCCAGCCTGGACGAGGTGTTCCTGTCCCTCACCGGCCACCGGGCCAGTACCCCGCAGGACGCCACGCCCGCCGAGACCCGCGAGGAGGTCGCCGTATGAGCGCCACCACAGCCACAGCCACCACCGACGACGTCCGCATTCCGCTGCGCGGTCACCTGCGTCACACCGGTGCGCTCGTCCGCCGCAACCTGCTGTGGATCCGACAGGACCCGGAGTCGATGGCCGACGCGCTGCTGATGCCGGTCATCTTCACGCTCCTGTTCGTGTACGTCTTCGGCGGCTCGATCGGGCAGGCCCTCGGCGGCGGTCAGGACGGGTATGTGCAGTACGTCATCCCCGGCATGATCGCGATGATGAGCATGACCCTGTCCCAGGGCGTCGGCACCGGCTTCTGCCAGGATTTCAACAGCGGTGTCATGGACCGCTTCCGGTCACTGCCGATCGGGCGCGGCTCGGTGCTGTTCGCGAAGATCTCGGTGGAGATCGCGCGGATGCTGTTCGCGACCACCGTGCTGATGATCGTCGCCGTACTGGTCGGTTTCGACATCACCAACTGGCCCGGGCTGTTCGCGACCGTGGGCCTGTCCACGGTGTTCGCCTCGGCGATCATGTGGGTGTTCCTCACCCTGGGCGTGATCATGAAGAGCGCGCAGTCCGTGCAGGCGATGGGGTTCCTGGTGCTGTTCCCGCTGCAGTTCGGCTCCTCGATCTTCGCGCCGACGCAGCAGATGCCGGGCTGGCTCCAGGCGTTCACCGACTACAACCCGCTGTCCACGCTCGCGGACACCGCGCGCGGACTGATGGTGGGCGGGCCGGTCGCGCACGACCTGTGGATGACGCTCGGATGGTCGGTGGCCATCACGGCGGTGATGGCACCGGTCGCCATCCACAAGTTCCGTACGAAGAGCTGACGGACGGCTGGACTCTGCCGGTCAGATCAGGGCGGCGGCCTCCTCCACCGTGAGGCCGCCGCCCTCGGTGTACGCCCTGTCGTACGTCTCGTCGTCCGGCAGGGCGGCCCGGGTGGCGGCCTCGGCGTCGGTGCGGGTCTCGATCTCCAGCGGACTGGGGAAGTGGCCGGGTGGCCGCAGCGCGTCGGCGGCGCCGAGAAGGCGGGCCGCGTCGAGGGCGCGGCGGCCGCCGTCGGCGCTCGACAGGACGAGGGCGGCGGTGGCGAGATGGATGGCGGGCATATGGGGCGTGACCAGGAGGGCCAGCGGGTCCAGGCTCCGTTCCATCGCCCGGCGCATGAAGTCCAGGGCCTCGTCGTGGTTCCCGGCCACCGCCTCCAGCCAGCCTTGGACGCCGAGGAAGTACCCGGCGAAGAGGACGAAGGTGTGTGCCTCGAAGTCCTCACGCAGCAGCCTGATCTGCTCGCGGGCCTCGTCCACGCGTCCGGTGCGGCCGAGGCGGACCGCCAGGCAGAGCAGGGCCGAGGGGAGGGCCTCGTTGGTGGCGGGGGGCCTGTCCGCCAACACGTCGACCAGCATCTTCTCACCGCGCTCGCCTTCGCCGCCCTCGATGAGCACGGCGGCCAGGCGGACGCTGAGGAGGGTCAACTGGGCGAAGGCGCCGAGTTGTTCGGCGTACTCGATGGCCCGCTGGTAGGTGGCCGCGGCGAGCGCGAAGCGGCCCTGGCGTTCCAGGGCCTCGGCGCGTGCCGAGAGCGCCTCGGCGGAGCCCCAGGCGTCGCCGAGCCGGTCGAAGAGCTCCAGCGCCTCGTCGGCGTCGCGGGTGGCGTCGCCGACCCAGTCGCCGCGGTTGGCGAGGATGTTGGCCCGCAGTTGCAGGGACTGCGCCAGCTCCCAGGTGAGGCCGAGCTCACGGGACGTGTTGATGTTCTCGTCGAGGATCGCCCGCACCCGCTCCATGTCGCCGGACAGCAGTACGGCGTAGAACCACATGGCACCCGGGAAGCGGCAGGTCTGGGGCTGGCCGGGACGGTAGGTGTCGGCGATGACCCGGAGCTTCTCCTTGGCCTCGGGGGTCTCCCAGGCCGACAACTCCATGTCCATGCAGGCCATATGGAGCAGATGTGCCGCGCGCCGGGCCTCCGCCAGGATGTCGGGGCGCATCGGCGGCGGGCTGTCGACGATACGGTCGGGCAGGTCCGGGACCGGGCGCGCGGGTGCCGTGAAGGGGTTCGGGCCGAGCTCCTTGACCTGGCTGGACCAGTGCCTGGCCTCGCTCTTCAGGCCGCGCATCTGCCAGTACCAGGCCAGCGACAGCGTCAGACAGAGCGCCTCCTGCTCGTCCCGCCCGGCGACGGCGTGCCGCAGGGCGGTGCGGATGTTCTCGTACTCCGGCTCCAGGAGGTCGATCGCCGCGCGCTGTCCCGTGCCGCGCAGCAACGGGTCGGTGGTGCGGACGAGTTCGCGGTAGTACGTGAGGTGCGCGCGTTCGGCGGCGGGGCGGGTGCCGGCCTCGGTGAGGCGTTCGCCGGCGTACTCGGCGACGGTCTCCAGGAGCCGGTAGCGCATCCCGCCGCCACCCGCGCTCGCCGAAGAGACCGGCGAAGGGGCCGCGACGACCAGGGACTTGTCGACGAGCGAGCCGAGCGCGTCCAGTGCGGCGGGGCCGCAGACGGCCTCGGCGGCGGGGAGGTCGCAGCCGCCGGCGAAGACCGACAGCCGCCGCAGGACGTCCCGTTCGTCCTCGTCGAGCAGTTCCCAGGACCAGTCGACGACGGCACGCAGTGTCTGCTGTCTGGGGAGGACGGTGCGGCTGCCGGAGGTGAGGAGCCGGAAGCGGTCGTCGAGGCGGTCGGCGATCTGGCGGGGCGTCAGCATGCGCAGGCGTGCCGCCGCCAGTTCGATCGCGAGCGGGAGGCCGTCGAGGCGGCGGCAGATCTCGGCGGCGGCCTCGGGGTCGTCGGCGACGGTGAATCCGGGGTGGGCGGCGGCGCCCCGGTCAGCGAGCAGGCGCAGCGCGTGGGGTTCCGTCAGGGGTTCCACCGGGCGTACCAACTCGCCCGGTACGCCGAGGGGTTCGCGGCTGGTGGCGAGCACGGTCAGGGCCGGGCAGCGTTGGAGCAGGTGCTCGGCGAGGTGGGCGGCGGCGGCCACGACGTGTTCGCAGTTGTCGAGGACGATCAGCATGCGGCGTCTGGCGCAGTGTTCGGTGAGGCGGGACAGCGGGTCGTCGTGGCGGTCGGCCACGACGCGCATCTCCTCGGCGCCGGCGCCGCGCAGGACGGTCTCGCGGGCGCCGAGGGCGGTGAGGACGGTCTCGGGGACGTTGGCGGGGTCGTCCACGGGGGCGAGTTCTGCCAGCCAGACGCCGTCCGGCATGGAGTGGGCGACGGCCTCCGCGGCCTCCTGGGAGAGGCGGGTCTTTCCGGCGCCGCCGGGGCCGAGGAGGGTTACCAGGCGGGTGGTGGTGAGGTCGTCTCGGATGGTGTGGATGTCGGCGTCTCGGCCTACGAAGGAGGTGAGGCGGGCGGGGAGGTTTCCTGGGCGGGCTTTTTCGCCCCCGCCGCCCCTACCCGTTCCCATCCCCAGGGGCGGCTGCCCTTTCGACCCCGCTTCGCCTGAGAGCTCGGGGGTGCGGGTTGTGTGGCGCGTGCGGGTTGTCGTTGGTTGCTCGCGCGGTTCCCCGCGCCCCTCACGGGGCGCTGCCCCGGGTGTCAGGAGCTCTGCGTGGAGTGCTCTTAGGTCCGGGCCCGGGTCTGTGCCCAGGGTGTCTGCCAGGACTCGGCGTATCCGCTCGTACTCGGCCAGGGCCTCCGCGGTGCGGCCCGTGGCGTGTAAGGCGCGTAGGCGGAGGGAGTGGAGGGGCTCGTCCAAGGGGTGGGTGTCGCACAGGGCGGTCAGTTCGGGGAGGGCGGTCTCGGCTTGGCCGAGGGTCAGGGCGGCGGTGAGGCGGGTGCGGCGGACGTCCAGGCGGCGGGTTTCCCAGCGGGCTGCCTCGGCGGTGCGGTCGGGGAGGTCGGCGAGGGGCGGGTCCTGCCACAGGGCGAGGGCGTCGTCGAGGACGACCGCGGCGTGGGCGGCGTCGCCGTCGGCGAGGGCGCGGGCTCCCTCCGACGCCAGGCGTTCGAAACGGTGCAGGTCTACGTGGTCGGGGCGGGCCGCCAGGCGGTAGCCGCCGTTCACGGACTCCACCGCGTCGGGGCCGAGTGTCCTGCGCAACCGCCCTACCAGCGCCTGGAGCGCGCCGCTCGCGTCCGCGGGTGGGTCACCGGCCGCCCACACCTCCTCGACCAGCGCGGCGGCGGGCACCGTACGCCCGGGCCGTAGCGCGAGCACGGTCAGCAGGGCGCGCAGCCGGGCGCCTCCGACCGGGACGGGGGTGCCGTCGGCGTGCTGGGCTTGGGTGGTGCCGAGGATGCGGTAGCGCACGGGGTCCATTGTCTCTGTCGGGGTCGGGTGCCGGTGTCCGGTACATCGAGTTCGTATGCCCACCTTGCTAGGAACTCGGAGATACCCGCGAGACGTTTTCGGCTTGCGCCCGGTACCGTCGGGCAGTCCAGTCCGTCCAGCAGTGCGATCGAGAGTCCTAGGAGCCCCATGACCACCGCCGCGTCCCGCCGGAGCGACCGGAGGATCAGCCCCGTTTTCGTGGGGATCGTGGCCGTCATGGCGGTCACCGGATGGGCCACCTGGACCGGGTTCTCCGAGCAACCCGGGCTGGCCGTCTTCCTGTTCGTGACCTCGGCGTGGATCGTCTCGCTGTGTCTGCACGAGTACGCGCACGCCCGTACCGCCCTGCACAGCGGTGACATCTCCATCGGCGCGAAGGGCTATCTCACGCTCAACCCGCTGAAGTACACGCACGCCCTGCTCAGCATCGTGCTGCCGGTGATCTTCGTGATCATGGGTGGTATCGGTCTGCCCGGCGGCGCGGTCTTCATCGAGCGCGGCCGGATCCAGGGCCGCTGGAAGCACAGCCTGATCTCGGCGTCGGGCCCGCTGACGAACGTGCTGTTCGCGGCGGTCTGCACGGCCCCGTTCTGGCTCGGTGTGACGGACGGGGTGCCGGCGGCGTTCCTGTTCGCCCTCGCCTTCCTGGCGCTGCTCCAGGTCACGGCGGCGATCCTGAACTTCCTGCCGGTGCCCGGCCTGGACGGCTACGGGGTGATCGAGCCCTGGCTGTCGTACAAGATCCGCCGCCAGGTGGAGCCGCTGGCGCCCTTCGGGCTGCTGCTGGTGTTCGCGGTGCTGTTCATCCCCACCGTGAACGAGGCGTTCTGGGACGCGATCGACGCGTTCATGCGTGCGCTGGGTGTGCAGGACGTACTGGCCGACTGCGGCTTCCGGCTGTACCGCTTCTGGCGCGAGGACAGCGACGTGTGTCTGAGTCTGTGATGCCTCGGTCTGTGACGCCTCAGTCTGTGACCGAGGGGGAGGAGGTGGCGGAGGCCGCCTCGCGCTCCAGCTTCGCCCGCCGGACGTAGTACCAGGTCATGTTGGACGAGAGTCCGGCCATCAGCACCCACACCACACCCAGCCAGCTGCCCCGGGCGAAGGAGACCACGGCAGCGGCGACTGCGAGCAGGCAGACGGCGAGGGCGTACAGGGCGAGGCGGGGCATGGGGGTCGGCTCCTGACAGGACAGTCGGACGGGGTGGTACGGCGTCCAGTGTCCCCCATGCCCGTACGTGTACGCGTATCGGCTACACGTCGGTCAGGCGGAGCCCCGCGTGGGCCTTGTAGCGGCGGTTCACGGAGATCAGGTTGGCGACCAGGGACTCGACCTGGTGGGCGTTGCGGAGCCGGCCGGAGAAGATGCCGCGCATACCGGGGATGCGGTTCGCCAGCGCCTGGACGATCTCGACGTCGGCCCGCTCCTCGCCGAGGACCATGACGTCCGTGTCGATCTCCTCGATCTCCGGGTCCTGGAGAAGGACGGCGGAGAGGTGGTGGAAGGCGGCGGTGACGCGGGAGTCCGGCAGCAGGGCGGCGGCCTGCTCGGCGGCGCTGCCCTCCTCCGGCTTCAGCGCGTAGGCGCCCTTCTTGTCGAAACCGAGCGGGTTGACGCAGTCGACGACGAGCTTGCCTGCCAGTTCCTCACGCAGGGATTCGAGGGTCTTGCCGTGGCCGTCCCACGGCACCGCGACGATCACGATGTCGCTGCGGCGCGCGGTCTCGGCGTTGTCGGCGCCCTCGACCCCGTGCCCGAGTTCCTCGGCGGCGGCCTGCGCGCGGTCGGCGGCCCGCGAGCCGATGATCACCTTCTGCCCCGCCTTGGCGAGACGGTAGGCGAGCCCCTTGCCCTGCGGGCCGGTGCCGCCGAGCACACCGACGACCAGCCCGGAGACGTCGGGCAGGTCGAAGGGGTCCTTGGCCGGGGTCTTGGCGGGGGCGGTCGTCTGTGCACTGTCAGTAGAGGTCATGGGCTGACTTTACGTGCGCGGACGGAGGCCGGGAGCGGCCGGATCAGGTGAGGGAGGTCACGGGAATCCGGCGGAACGTGATCGTCTCGTACGCGCTGAAGTCGCCCGTCTCGTAGAGCAGTCCGACGGTGTCCTCGTCGACGCGTACGAGATCGGAGTACGCGGCGGGCAGGCCGTCGACGGTGTGGGCGAGGCGCCAGGTGACTCCGTGGTCCGTGCTGGCGCGGACGGCCATCAGGGCGCGGAAGCCGGGGTCGGCGGGGCCGGAGTGGAGGAGCAGGTCGGGATCGCGGAGCTGGAGGACGCTGCCCTCGACGACCGGGCCGGTGATGCCCGCCTGCGGCCGGAACGGTTTGACCAGGCTCTCACCGCCGTCCTGCGAGTACGCGTCGGCGCGGGTGCCGGGGGCCGGGGAGTCGTTGCGGGTGTTGAAGTAGACGCGTCCGTCGGGGAGTTCGGTGGCGGTGGTCTCGTTGACGTTGATGTAGCCGTCGGTGTTGTCGTCGACGTAGCCGATGCGCCAGGTGGCGCCCCGGTCGTCGCTGAGCAGACAGTGACCGCCGTTGTACTTGCCCTCCGTGCCGTTGTCCTTCCCGGTCGGCGGGAGGGAGTGGTTGGCGGGGACGACGACGCGGCCGGTGGAGAGCTGGAGGGCGTGGCCCGGGGTGGTGGCGTACCACCGCCACTCGGCCTTCTTCGTCTGCTCGGTGATCTCCTTGGGACTCGACCAGGTCGCCCCCTCGTCGTCGCTGTGCTGCACCCAGACCCGCCGGCCGTCGGCCGCGCTCACCACGCCTCGGCGGATGGCGTCCTCGGTGGCCAGGGCCGCGTTGCGGACGTGTACGAGGAGGATCCGGCCGGTGTCGAGGACGACCGGGGCCGGGTTGCCGGCGAGGGCGTCGCCGTTCTCGGCCGCGACCTGGAGCGGGCCCCAGGTCCGGCCGCCGTCCGTCGACCGCTTCACCACGATGTCGATGTTCCCGAAGTCCTCCCGGCCGCCGACCCGTCCCTCGCAGAAGGCGAGCAGGGCGCCGGAGGGGGCGGCGACGACGGCCGGGATACGGAAGCTGGCGTAGCCGTCGGTGCCTGCGCGGAAGGGGACGCTGGTGTCGGGGGTGGTGAGGGTTTGGGTCGTGGTGGGGGTGCGGGGCACGAGGGGCTCCTTGGGTGGTTTGCGGGTCGTCCCGGTGCGGCCTGGGTGCCCCGCTCGGGCGAATTTCCGGTGAACTCTGGGTCACGAGTGGCCGGTTGCGGCAGGATGCGGGCGCATGGACACCGTACGGGTCGCGTTGTTGCGGGAGATGCTCGCCGGGACCGAGTGGCTGGGGGCCACCCGGCGGTTCGCGGAGGCGTTGCGGGGGTCCGTGGTGTCGTACGGCGGTGGGCTGCTGCTCGTGGGCACCGCCGAGTACGAGCCGTGGCATCTCGCGGCGCACCTGGTGGACGAGGCCGCGTGGTCCGGCACGCCGGAGCTGTCCCCCACGCTCGTACGCCATGCCTCGCGCCCCTCTGACCCTTCACATCTGGCGGTCGGGCTGGGCCGGGTCTCGGCGGCCCGACGCGGCGAGACCCTGCTGGTCGTGGCCCCGTCCGCGCCGGGTGCCGCCCTGTTGGAACGGGTGCACGACGCGCGGCGCGCCGGGGCGAGGGTGCTCGCGCTGGACACCGGGGACCGGGACCTGGCCGTCCTGGCCCACGAGTCGCTGACGGCACCGCCCGACCCGGACGTCGACCTCGACACGGTCCAGCATCTGGTGAGCGCGGCGGCGGGCGAACCGTCCCTGCCGCCTCGGCGAGGCCGACGCCGCCTGCGCGACCGGCTCGCCCGCCTGGCCGACCAGCTGACCGCACCGCCGCCGGCGCGGTGGTGACCGCCCGGGGCGGGGAAAACCGATTGCTCCGGGGGTGGCCGCGGCTGAGCATGGCCCACTGCCAAGCGACAGGTGCGGGTCTCATGTGAGGGCCGGCCGCCGTCGGCGACTGCGGGTCACAGCCCTTCCCACCCCCGCACCGCTCGTGACTGCCAAGCGGCTCGTCGCCGTTCCGTCAGTCGGGGTCCGGGCCCGAGGCCGGGGCGTCGTGCCAGCGGGGGTCCGTTTCCCACTCGGCGTTTCGGTCGCGGGCCGTTTCCATCGCCTGGGCGGCCTCCTTGGGAGTGGCGTAGGGGCCCATGCGGTCCTTGCCGGGGCAGTCGGGGCCCTCTTCGACCTTCTTGTGTTCCAGGCAATAGAACCACTCGCCGGGCTTGCCGGCCGTACGCCGCTTGAACAGGGGCATGACTCGAGCTCCTCTCACCGACCGATCGCATCCGATTCGTATCCGATCGCCACCGACATGGTCCCCCACAGCCGCTGGTTAAACTCGCTGGCATGTCTGGCCAGTCACTGCTCGCACCGGGGAAGCTCTCCCCCACCCGCTCCGTCCCCGCAAACATCCGCCGACCCGAGTACGTGGGCAAGTCCGCCCCGACTCCGTACACCGGACCGGAGGTGCAGACGCCCGAGACGATCGAGGCGATGCGGATCGCCGGGCGGATCGCGGCGCGGGCGATGGCGGAGGCCGCCAAGCACATCGCGCCCGGAGTCACCACGGACGAGCTGGACCGGGTGGCCCACGAGTACATGTGCGACCACGGCGCCTATCCGTCGACCCTCGGCTACCGCGGGTTCCCCAAGTCGCTGTGCACGTCGATCAACGAGGTCATCTGCCACGGCATCCCGGACTCGACCGTGCTGCGCGACGGCGACATCGTCAACCTGGATGTGACGGCGTACATCGGTGGCGTCCATGGGGACAACAACGCCACCTACCTCGTCGGGGACGTGGATGAGGAGTCGAAGCTGCTCGTCGAGCGGACCCGTGAGTCCCTCGCCCGCGCCATCAAGGCCGTCAAGCCCGGCCGGCAGATCAACATCATCGGGCGGGTCATCGAGTCGTACGCGAAGCGGTTCGGGTACGGGGTCGTGCGCGACTTCACGGGGCACGGGATCAACTCGTCGTTCCACTCGGGGCTGATCATCCCGCACTACGACTCCCCGCACGCGACGACCGTGATCCAGCCGGGGATGACGTTCACGATCGAGCCGATGCTCACGCTCGGTACGCACGACTACGACATGTGGGACGACGGCTGGACGGTCGTGACCAAGGATCGCAAGCGCACGGCCCAGTTCGAGCACACGCTGGTCGTGACGGAGACGGGCGCGGAGATCCTCACGCTTCCATAACCCCTGCTGACCTGCCTTTCCCGGCCTCCCCACCCACCCTTCCTCGGCCCGCCCTCCGGCTCCCTCCGGACGGCGGGCTTTTTCATGCCGATCCAGGTGAGCTTGATCGGGATCCGGGGTACGGTTTTACCGACAGGGAGTCGGGAACCTGTTGACTTAGGTAAGCCTAACCATCGAAAGTATGGGCAGGTTCTCGTCATTCCACTTCGGCACCGGAGGCCTTCATGAACGCGTCGACCGCATCCGATAGCGGCTCCGCCGCGGGGTCAGAAACGGCAGTCACGGCGTTCTCCACGATCATCCGCACCGCGTCCCACGAGCAGCACACGGAGGCGGAGACCACGACGTTCATGGGCGACATGCTGGGCGGCAAACTCGGCGTCGACGCCTACGCGCGCTACACCGAGCAGCTGTGGTTCGTGTACGAGGCGCTGGAGAGCGGCGCGCGGGCGCTGGCCGACGACCCGGTCGCCGGGCCGTTCATCCAGCCCGAGCTGATGCGGCTGACGGCGCTGGAGCGGGACCTGAGGCATCTGCGCGGCCCGCACTGGCGGTCGGCGCTCTCCGCGCTGCCGGCGACCGAGGTGTACGCGGCGCGGGTCGCCGAGTGCGCGCGTACGTGGCCCGGCGGCTATGTGGCCCACCACTACACGCGCTACCTCGGCGACCTCTCCGGCGGACAGATCATCCGCGACCGGGCCGAGAAGACCTGGGGTTTCGCCAAGAAGGGCGACGGGGTCCGCTTCTATGTTTTCGAGGACATCGCCAACCCGGCCGCGTTCAAGCGTGGTTACCGCGAGCTGCTGGACCGGGTGCGGGCGGACGACCTGGAGAAGCAGCGCATCGTGAGCGAGTGCAAGCGGGCGTTCACGCTGAACACGGCCGTGTTCCGGGCGCTGGGCGAGGAGTTCCCCCTCACCGCGTGAGCCCAGGGAGCCCCGTGAGCCCAGGGAGCCCCGTGAGCCCATGGCCGGGCTCCGGCTGGCGCTCCAGGAACACCCGGCCGCCGACCTCCACCCACCCGTGCGGCTGCGGAGCCGTGAGGATCTGTGAGCCGGTGCCCTGGACGATATTGAGGGCACGGCCCAGTCGTGCGGTCAGCTGCAGCGCGGCCGCGCCGGTGGCCTCGTCCTCGTCGATGCCGTCGCCGCGGCCCGGGAAGGCCCGCGCGCGGATACGGCCCGCAGCCTCGTCCTCCCAGGCCCAGGCATAGATCCACTCGCCGGGCGGCGGGACCTCCAGGTCGTCGACCTCGGCCGGGGAGGCGTACTGGCGGAACGTGCGCGGCGGGGCCCACTCCGGCAGGGCCTCGATCCAGCTGAACTCCCCGTCCAGCCGGGCCCCGACCACACCGGCCTCGGTGACCAGTTCGGGCACGTCGAGCAGCCAGGCGGCGCCGACGCAGGGGTGGCCGGCGAAGGGCAGGCGCAGGGTGGGGGTGTAGATGTCGAGGACACCGCGCTCGGGGTCGTCCACGAACACGGTCTCGCTGAAGCCGAGTTCGGCGGCGAAGGCCTGGCGGTCCTCGCGGTCGGGCAGTACGGATCCCTCACGTACGACGCCCAGTTCGTTGCCGTATCCGCCGCCGGGCCCGCAGAACACCCGCAGCACGTCGAAGTCAGTCACTCCCGCATTGAAACATCATCGGGCGCTGGTCGGACGACACGGCGGCCGGGCACTGGAGACAGGTAAGGCTAGCCTAAGCTGTTTCGAGGGCGCCCTGGGCGCGGCAGCCGGGGGCGTACGAGGAGGACGACTCCGCGGTGGCGGAGGCGATGGCCGTCACGGAGGTCACCGGGTTCGCGGTCCGGCCCTTCTCCGCGCTCAGCGGCGGCGAGCGCGCCCGGGTCGCGCCGGCCCGGGTGCGCGCCCAGCGGGCCCCGCTGCTGATGCTGGTCGAGCCGACCGCCGCGCTGGACCTGCGCCATCAGGAGCTGGTGCTGCGGGTGTGCCGGGAGCGGGCGCGGGCCGGGGACGCCGTGGTGGTCGTCCTGCACGATCTGGGGCCCTGGTCACCTGGCTCTCCGGCCGCGCCTCCATCGCCCAGGTGCGCTCGCGGCAGCGTACGCGGACCGGGTGGCGATCCTGCACGACGGGCTGATCGCGGCGGACAGGCCGCCGGCGGTGGCGTGTTCAACTTCCAGCCGGCCCCGACCATCCTCCAAGTCACGGTCTGGCCCCTGTATCTGATCCCGACGCTCGCGCTGTTCCTCGCCCCGGTAGGGTTCGCCTCCGGGAAGGGGAAGGTGAAGATTCCTGATGAGCAGGGTTCTCGGGGTTCGGAGCCCACGAAGGCTTCGTGAGGTTCGTCCGGTTCGTAGGCATGGAGGGCCGGCCTGGCTCCGCTCGTACGGCCGCGGCGTGCTGGTGACCACGGCGGTGACCGCGCTGTCGTTGACGGCGAGCGGGTGTGTGGTGGTCCGTGGCGACCTGGAGATCGTCGCCACGGCGACACCGTCGGAGGCCGCCGGTGCGCTGAAGGACTTCACCACCGCGTACAACGCGGCGGACAAGGCGTACGACCAGTCCCTGGACGCCGACCGGGTGACCGGTGCCCTCGCCGACATCGACGGCGGCAAGCTCCGCTCCGGCGCGAAGATCAACCCGAGCGGCAACCCCGAGCATGTGCCGCTGGAGTTGACGGACGTCAAGTACACGATCCCGGAGAAGGCCGCCTGGCCGCGCTGGTTCGTGGCCGACGCCGCCGCCAACAAGGGCAATTCCGGGGGTCGTTGGGTGTTCGTGTTCACCCGGGACGGGCTGGACGACCTGTGGGAGGTGTCGTTCCTCACGATCGTCGCCGCGGACGAGATGCCCGAGTTCCAGAAGGACGAGGACGGCTTCGCCCAGGTGGTCACCCCCGACGACCCCGCTCTCGCCGTCGCCCCCGCTCAACTGCCCGACCGGTACGTGACGTATCTGAGGGAGGACAGCGCCGTCTTCGCGGACGGGGTGTACACCTCGGAGGAGCGCGCGGAGCGCCGGCAGAACGCGGAACGGCCGGGCATCGTACGCCAGTACATCGACGAGCCCCTGACGAACGGCGACTACGCGCCGATCGGGCTGCGCACCACGGACGGCGGGGCGATGGTCTTCTTCACCACCCGCCACTACCAGAAGCAGACGGCCGCGCAGGGCGTCGACATCCCCGTCAACGACGCGGCCGTGAAGGCGCTGATGACGGGTGAGCCCAAGGAGTCGCTGACGTTGGAGTTCGTCTCCAACCAGGCGGTGCTCGATCCGGCGAAGACGGCGGCGGACCGACAGGTGAAGTTCCTGAGCCAGGTGGGCGGGCTCACGGGGGCGAAGGGCGAATAGCTTCTGGGGGCCCTAACCGTGCAGGGGCCAGGGCGAGTTGGTGCGGTCCGGCTCCTCGCCCGCGTGCCGGGCGCATTCGTCGGTGAGGATCTCCAGCAGGCTCAGCGGATCCGGCAGCGGGTGCTCGGGACCGCGTACCCAGTGGACAGCGAGGTCGCCGGGGAGCCGGGCCGGCGGTACGAGGACGTAGGACCCGCGGCAGTGCCAACGCAGGCCGGGATGCTCGTCCATGGTCTCCGGGTGGCAGTCCAGTTCGCAGGGCCACCACTCGTCCTCGTCCTCGGGTGTACCGCGGGTGAGGGTGAAGAAGAGGAGCCGTCCGTCGTCGGCCTCGGACTCCGCTTCCGCGACGGGGCCCACCTCGATCCCGGAGGCGAGCAGTCGCTCCAACGCCTGCCGCCCGGCGGTGAGCGGAACGTCGAGTACGTCATGGACCATGCCGGTCGCGGTGATGAAGTTGGCCTGCGGCTGATGCCGGGCCCAACGCTCGATCTGGGCGCGGTCGGTGGTGGACTGGGTCTGCCACGCGAAGGACACCGGGTGCCGGGCGGGGGTGGGACAGCCGACGCGGTCGCAGGAACACCGGTAGCCCGAGGGGTACGCGGCGGGCGCGAGCGGGAGTCCGGCAGCGGCGGTGGCGAGCAGCAGCGTCTCACGGTCGGCGTCGTCGGCGGTCTCCTGGAGCGGGCGGCCTGTGCGGCGGGCGCGCAGCCATTCGGAGATCCTGCCCTGCCGACCGGTCCGGCCGCCGAACGTCGCGCTCATCTGTCCCCTCGCCTCGCTGTGGTGCGGACAGCATGCCCCATGCTCCCACCATCCTGCGCTCCGGGGGGCCGGAGCACCCATCCGGGGTAGGTGGGGCGATGCCGGAGCGGGACAGGGATGGTGGGCTATTGCATGCTTTGGCGGTATTTACGATCCACTGCCGAGTACCCTCTGGTCGGTTGGTCACACTTGAGCGGGACAGGAAGGGGAGTTGACCGGGCTCAGCGGGGCGCGAGGCCGTGCAGGGCGTACTCGTACGAGATGGGGCCCGCGTACTGGAGCCACCGCTGAGCCAGGGGCGAGACGAAGAGTTCGAGGGCGATGCGCGGGTCGATGTCCGGGCGTACGGCGCCTTGTTCCTGGGCGGCACGCAGGCGCTTGACGTACAACTGGAGTTGGGGTTCGAGGAGCTTTCCGACCAGCTCGGCACCGAGCCGCTGGTTGACCATCCCCTCGGCGGCCAGAGCCCGCCAGGGGGCCTCGAACTTGGGGTCGAGCAGCTCGTCCACGGTGGCCCGCAGGACCAACTTGAGATCGGCCTCCAGATCACCGGTGTCCGGGATCTCGTACTCCGCCTGCTCCCCGATGGCCTCGGGGTGGGCCGCGGCCTCGGCCGCCTGGGCGCTCAGGTCGATGAACGCCTCCAGCAGGACGTCCGCCTTGGACGACCACCACCGGTAGATCGTCTGCTTGCCGACGCCCGCACGGGCCGCGATGCCCTCGATGGTCGTCTTCTGGTAGCCGACCTCGCTGACGAGGGCGAGGGCGGCGTCGTAGATGGCGCGGCGGGACTTCTCGCTGCGGCGGGTGGAGTCGGGGGCGGTCTTTTTGGCCATGCCCCGAATTTATCAGTTGACAAGACGGTCCGTCTCGCCTGACAGTGATGAAGCCAGAAAGCGAGACGAACCGTATCGTCACAAGAGGAGACTGCTGATGTCCCGAGGTGGAGCAGGAAACATGCTGGGAGTGGGCGGCGCCCGCAGGAACCTCGGCCGCAAGGCCCTACGCGGCGGCAACCCGAACGGCCGCGTCGGCGGCGGCCTCGACCCTCAGACCCAGAAGCGCGAACTGCTGCGCAAGCTCCAGGAGAAACGACAGCAAGGACGTACGCACTCGGAAGGCACGACCGGCGAGACGTCATGAACAGGAGCGGGTCCGCCCCGCCCGGCCTCACCGGGGGCCGGGCGGGGCGGACGCGCCTGCTCAGCGGTTCCGGAGACCGACCACCAGAAGGGTCAGCTCTTCCGGGCTGCTCAGTCGCAACAGGGATCGACCGCCTTCTCCGGACTGGGCAAAGCGGCCCCGACCGTGGCCACGCGCACGTTCGGCTACGGCGTCCAAGTCGTCGACGCCGACCGCGAGTTCCCACTGCGGGGCGGTCTCGACGGGTCCACGGGCTTCGATGAAGTCGGCGTGGACGAAGTCCGTGCCCGTCACCTCGCGGTAGAAGTGCCGGGCCAGATCCGGCTGTTCGCAGGCCAGAAGCATGCGGTACGGGGCACCGGCGGCGTGGGGCGGGAACTCCCACCCGGTGAACCGGTGCGGCTGCCAGAGGGAGAAGGCGGCGCCCGTCGGGTCGGTGAGCGTGGCCATGCGGCCCTGGTCACCGGCGTCGAAGGGCGGGACGACGAGACGGGCGCCGTGCGCCGTGGCCGTCTCGACGCGACGGTCGATGTCGTCGACCGCCAGGTAGTGGGCGAGGTGGGGCGGCGTCCCCGGCGGATAGACGGAGTTCGCGAGGTCACTCACGCCGCCGATGCGATGGCCGTCCACGGTGGCGATCTTCGTGGCCCGGCGCCAGTCCTCCTCGTCCACCGCGAAGCGCCAGCCCAGGACAGCGGAGAAGAAGGCCGCGGTGCCGGGGAGGTCACGGGTCTTGAGGTCCATCCAGCAGAACTCGTACCGAGAGCCCAGGCTGGTGGTGATCACTCGCCCAACTCCAGCACGCCCACCGTCTGGCCGCCGCTGGTCTCCCCCGTCAGGCGGAAGCCGAGGCCGAGGTAGAACTGTTCCGGGCCGTCCGGGCCGGGGTGCCAGGTGACGAAGAGCTGGTTGCCGCCACGGCGGCGGATCTCGGCGGCGACGGATTCCACGGCGAAACGGCCGTATCCCCGGCCCTGTTCGCCGGCGGCGATGTTGAGGCGCCAGAGGCCCGAACGGATGTCGGTGCCGCTGCCGTCGCCCTTCCAGTCGATGTCGAGGAAGGCCATGAGAAAGCCGACGGCGCGGTCGCCGTCCCGGATGAGGCGGGGCCAGGCGACGCCGGGGTAGACGTACGCCTCGGCGAGGGACTTCGCGACGGGCTCGACCAGGTGTTCCTGGTCCGGGCGGATGCGGACGTCGAATGCGGTCTCGATGTTGGCGGGGGTTATCTCTTCGAGGTACGGCGTGGTCTGCGTGGTCTGCGCGGTCTGCGCGGCCTTCGCGGCCTTCGCGGCCTTCGCGGTCTTCGCGGTCTTCGCGGTCTTCGCGGTCTTCGCGGTCTTCGCGGTCTTCGTGGTCTGCGTGGTCATGGTCGATGACATAGCCCGAGGACGCATGCGCGCCGCAAGTGATTTACGGGCCACCACCTCGGCGGCGCGTCCAGTACGCGGGGCGGCCCGCCCCTCCGCCCTCCTGCCCCCGGCCTCCGTCCGTGGGCTGAGACCGCTTCAGCTCTGGTCGTCGTCCCCGCTGGGTGGCGGCCAGGCGGCTCCCCAGCCGGTGTCGCGGGCGGCCCTGTAGAGAAGGCCGTGGCGTTTGGTGACGGTGGTGCGGGTGAGGGCGGGAACGGGACCGGTCTCGGAGAGGCCTTCGCAGAGGTCGAGGAGGACCTGGCCCTTGCGGATCTGCGGTTTGCGTACGACGCGGGAGGGAGCCGGGGTCGGGGGGAAGCGGGTGGCGGCGACGTAGCTGAACTTCTCGTCCTCGTACGCCAGGGAGCCGCCCTTGACCTGCCGGTGCAGGGAGGAACGGCTGACCCGGGCGGAGAAGTGGCACCAGTCCTCGCCGGGGACGATGGGGCAGGCGGCGCTGTGTGGGCAGGGGGCGGCGATGTGGAAGCCGGCGGCGATGAGGCGGTCGCGGGCCTCGATGACGCGGGTGTAGCCGTCGGGGGTGCCGGGCTCGATGATCACGACGGCCTGGGCGGCGGTCGCGGCGGCGTCGACGACGGCGGTGCGGTCGGCGTCGGTCAGCTCGCCGAGGACGTACGAGACGGTGACGAGATCAGTGCTCTCGATCGTGAGCGCCGATCCGATACGAGAGCGCTGCCACTCTGCGGCCTTCAGCTCCGGGTTCGCGGCGGCGATCTCCCGCCCCAGCGCCAGCGCCGGCTCCGCCCAGTCGAGCACCGTCACCGGCCGCCCGCCCTCCCAGGTCGCGTTCACGGCCCACGTCGCCGCACCCGTACCGCCCCCGACGTCCACATGACCGCCGGGCACCCACCCGGGCACCGCCGCCGCGAACGCCTCCAGCGCCGAGCACACCGCCTCGAACGTCGCCGGCATCCGATACGCCGCGTACGCCACGACGTCGGAGCGGTCCCGCAGCACCGGGGCGTCCGTCGGCGTCCGCCCCCGATAGTTCACGATCAGCCGCTCCACCGCCTGCGCGGCCGCCTTCGGCGGGAGACCGTCGAGGAGGGTGACGAGGGCGGTGCGGAGGATGTCGGCGGGGGGAAGGGGGGCGTTCACGTGGTGATTCTACGAGGGACGACCGCGCCACGATCCGCGTCCAGCGCCCGGAGCGGACCACGAGGCGCATACCGCAGCTGACCAAGCTGTGCGGCGACCGCCTGCACGTCATCGGTCTCTGAGCCCCCGCACCGCCCGAGCCACCCGCGTCCCCGCCGCCGCCCGGAACGCGTTGATCGGATCCCGGCGGCGTGGATGCACCGCGTTCGTCAGCAGGACCAGGAAGGTGTCCGTCGCGCGGTCCAGCACCAGGGACGTACCCGTGAAGCCCGTGTGGCCCGCCGCGCCCCTCCCCGCCAACTCCCCCATGAACCAAGGCTGGTCGAGGGCGAAGCCGAGGGCCGGTGGGGTCAGGAGGAGTTCGACGAAGTCGGGGCCGAGGATGCGGGCGGGGCCGTAGGAGCCGCCCGCCAGGAGCGTGCGGCAGAAGACGGCCAGGTCGCGGGCCGTGGAGAAGAGGCCCGCATGGCCGGCGACGCCGCCGAGTGTCCAGGCGTTCTCGTCGTGGACCTCGCCCCGGAGCATGCCCCGGTCGGCCTTGGCCCAGGGGTGGCGTTGGTCCTCGGTGGCCGCCGCGGCCGGGCAGGGGCCGAAGCCCGTGGCCGTCATGCCCAGGGGGTGCGTGATGCCGTCGCGGATGAGGACGTCCAGGCCCCGGCCCGTCAGACGTTCCAGGACGTGCTGGAGGAGCAGGAGGTTCAGGTCGGAGTAGGCGTACGCCGTGCCGGGCCGGGCGATCGGGGGCTCCGCCTGGAGCATCGCCAGGCGGGCGTCCGGCGTCGGGCAGTCGTACAGCGGCAGTTCGGGGCGGAGCCCGGAGGTGTGGGTGAGGAGATGGCGGACGGTGAGGCCGTGTTCGGCGGCGCCGGTGAAGTCGGGGAGGTACGCGGCCACCTTGGCGTCGATGCCGAGGGTGCCGCGTTCCAGTTGCTGGACCGCCGCCACGGCGGTGAAGAGCTTGGTGAGGGAGGCCAGGTCGAAGGGCGTGTCCGGCCTCGCGGGGATCCAGGAGCCGGGCGGCAGTTCCACGCCCGTGTCCGTCCGCTCGTCGTAGGACTCGTAGCGGACCGCCCAGCCCGCCGCCTCCTCGACGGCTACGAAGGGGCCGCGGCCGGCGAGGACGACGGCGGCGGGGGCCCGGGGGCGGTCGCCTTCCGTCAGCGCGCGCACCCCTCGTACGAGATGGCGCAGTTCCTCGGGGTCGAGTCCGGCCCGTTCCGGGGTGTCCGTGCGCAGTCTCGGCGCGCTCAGCTCTCTGCTCCCTCCACCGTCGTACTCCTGTTCCAAGGACGGCACAGTGCCACGAAGCAGGTCGCGGCCACCAGTGTCGCGGTCAGTTGGACGACGGCCATGGGGACGGCGGTGTCCTCGCCCGCGATGCCGACCAGGGGGGACGCTATCGCTCCGATCAGGAAGGACGACGTACCCATCAGGGCCGACGCGGAACCCGCCGCGCGGCGTACCCGCATCAGGGCGAGCGTCTGGGAGTTGGGCAGGGCGATGCCCATCGCGGACATCAGGACGAAGAGGGCCACCGCCACCGGGACCAGGCCCACCTCGCCGAAGACTCCGGTGGACATCAGCAGCAGGGCGGTCGCGGCGAGGGTGACGATCGCGAGGCCCGCCGCGAACACCTTGTCCAGGTTGACCCGGCCGACCAGGACCTTGCCGTTGATCTGGCCGGCGATGACGAGGCCGACGGAGTTGACGCCGAAGAGCAGGCTGAACGTCTGCGGGGAGGCGCCGTAGATCTCCTGGATCACGAACGGGGAGGCGCTGATGTAGGCGAAGAGGGCGGCGAAGGCGAAGCCGCCGGCGAGGACGTACCCCATGAAGACCCGGTCGGTGAGCAGGCCGCGCATCGCGTGCAGGGTCTCGCCGATGCCGCCGCCGTGCCGGTCGGCGGGGGTCAGCGTCTCGGGCAGCCGCACCCACACGATCGCCAGCAGTACGACGCCGATGACGGTCAGGACGACGAAGACGCCCCGCCAGTCCGTGACCCGGAGGATCTGGCCGCCGATCAGCGGCGCCACGATCGGGGCCGCCCCGGAGACGAGCATCAGGGTCGAGAAGAAGCGGGCCATCTCGTCGCCGTCGTACAGGTCGCGTACGACGGCCCGCGCGATCACGATGCCTGCCGAGCCGGCGAGGCCCTGCACCAGACGGAAGGCGATGAGGGTCTCGACGTTCGGGGCGAGGGCGCACAGGGCGGTGGCCAGGATGTAGACGGCGAGGCCGAGCAGGAGGGGGCGCCGGCGGCCCCAGCGGTCACTCATCGGGCCGATCAGCAACTGGCCGAGCGCCATACCGGCGAGGCACGCGGTGAGGGTGAGCTGGACCGTGGTGGCGGGGGCGTGCAGCGAGTCGGTGACCTCCGGCAGCGCCGGGAGGTACATGTCCATCGCCAGGGGCGGGGTGGCGGTGAGTCCGCCGAGGATGAGGGTGACGAGGAGACCGGTACGGCGGGCGGAGGTACGCCTCGCGTCGACGGCGTCGGGCTGGGCGACCAGCTGCGGCTCGGCCGCCGCCGAGCCCGGTATGTGCCCCTCGGGCATGTGCCCCTCCCTTTTCGTTGAGTCCGCCACCTATGCTCTCAGCTCCTACGACGTGGGCGGGGTCACATTCCCGCCGGGGCAGGGAGGACAGGGGTGGCAATGTCGAACGACGGGCGTGTGCGTTGGGGGATTCTGGCGACCGGGGGCATCGCCGCGGCCTTCACGGCCGATCTGGTCGATCTGCCGGACGCCGAGGTGGTGGCGGTGGCCTCGCGGAGCGAGGAGTCGGCGAAGGCGTTCGCGGAGCGGTTCGGGATACCCCGGGCGTACGGCTCCTGGAGTGCGCTCGCCGAGGACGGGGACGTGGATGTGGTGTACGTCGCCACGCCGCACTCGGCGCATCGGGCCGCCGCCGGGATGTGTCTGGAGGCGGGGCGGAACGTGCTGTGCGAGAAGCCGTTCACGCTGAACGTGCGGGAGGCGGAGGAACTCGTCGGGCTGGCGCGGGAGCGCGGGCGGTTCCTGATGGAGGCCATGTGGATGTACTGCAATCCGCTGGTCCGGCGGCTCACCGAGGTGGTGCGGGACGGCGCGATCGGTGACGTGCGGACGGTGCAGGCCGACTTCGGGCTTGCCGGGCACCTCTTGCCGGAGGCGAGGAATGGGATACTGCCGCCGTCGCACCGGCTGCGGGATCCGGCGCAGGGCGGGGGCGCGCTGCTGGACCTCGGTGTGTACCCGGTCTCGTTCGCGCAGTTGCTGCTCGGGGAGCCGTCGGACGTCACAGGGAGAGCGGTGCTCTCCGACGAGGGCGTTGATCTCCAAACAGGAGCACTGCTCTCTTGGGAGAGCGGTGCCATCGCTTCGGTGCACTGCTCCATCGTCGGCGGTACGGCGACCTCCGCCTCCGTCACCGGCTCCCAGGGCCGTATCGACATTCCGAACGGCTTCTTCTACCCGGACCGGTTCGTCCTGCACCAAGACGGCCGCGAGCCGCAGACCTTCACCGCGGACCCGGCGGACGGCCCCCGCAACAGCTTCCGCCACGAGGCCGGCGAGGTCATGCGGGCCCTGCGCGCCGGCGAGACCGAGTCCCCCCTCGTCCCCCTCGACGGCACCCTCGCCGTGATGCGGACGCTCGACGCGATCCGGGACCGCGTCGGCGTCCGCTATCCCGGCGAGCATCCAGGCGAGGACGACCGTCGGGGCGACGAGCTGGTGACGGTGACTACGCCGGTGTGAGCCCCGGCTTGCCCGCCTCCACCGCGAACGACGCCGCCGTGGAGATACCGGCCCCCGTGGTCGTCACGTACGGGACTGTTTTGAAGTCGGCCCGGGCGGACGTGCGGCCGAGGGCGACCGTGACATACCCCCGAAGTCCGTTGTAGAAGCGCATGTGCGGGTTGGCGGTCATGTACGTGTCCCAGTTGGCCGGCTTGTCGGAGCCGTTGCCGCCGCTGCTGATGGAGGTGGCGACGAGCTCCGTGCCGACCGTCCGGGACGAGCGGTCGTCGAAGTCGCGCTTGATGTCGTAGGCGTAGCCGCGGTGGACGTCGCCCGTGAGGACCATGAGGTTCTCGATGCCGGCGGCGTCGGCGCCGGCGAGGAGGCGTTCGCGGGAGGCGGCGTAGCCGTCCCAGGAGTCCATCGAGACCTTGTAGTTGTCGCCGGTGGCGTCGCGGCGCTGGGAGAAGGTGACCTGCTGCGGGACGACGTTCCAGACGGCGTCGGACTTGGCCCAGCCGTCCAGCAGCCAGCGCTCCTGGGTGGCGCCGGTCATCGTGCGTGACGGGTCGGCGGACTCGGGGCCGGGTATCTGCCAGCCGTCGCCCTGCGCCTGGTTGGAGCGGTACTGGCGGGTGTCGAGTATGTCGAACTGGGCGAGGCGGCCCCAGTGGAGGCGGCGGTAGAGCCTCATGTCGGGGCCGGACGGCTGCTGCGGGGTGCGCAGCGGCTGGTTCTCCCAGTACGCGCGGTACGCGGCGGCGCGGCGCAGCAGGAACTCCTCCGGCGGCACGTCGTTATCGGGGATGTCGTCCGCGTAGTTGTTCTCGGTCTCGTGGTCGTCCCAGGTGACGACGAAGGGGTGCGCGGCGTGGGCGGCCCGCAGGTCGGGGTCGCTCTTGAAGAGGGCGTACCGCAGGCGGTAGTCCTCCAGGGTGACCGTCTCGCGGTTGAAGAGGTCGGGGAGGGTGCGGTCGGTGTACTTGCGGTTGCCGCCGACCGAGTTCACCGCGTACTCGTAGAGGTAGTCCCCGAGGTGGAAAACGATGTCGACGTCGTCCTGCGCGAGGTGCTGGTAGGGGGTGTAGTAGCCGCCGGAGTACGCCTGGCAGGAGACGGCGGCGAAGCTGAGCCCGGAGGCCGTCCCGCCCTTGTCGCCGCGTCCGGGGGCGGTGCGCGTGCGGCCCGTCTCGCTGATCCAGGTGCCGACGCGGAAGCGGTAGTAGTACACGCGGCCGGGGTCCAGATAGCCGACCTCGACGTGGACGGTGTGGTGGCACTCTGGGTGGGCGGTGGCCGTGCCTCGTCTGACGGTCCATCGGAAGCTCTCGTCGTGGGCGAGCTCCCAGTGGACGGCGACGCGTTCGGCGGGCAGACCGCTGTCGGGCTCGTACGGTTTGGGCGCGAGCCGGGTCCACAGGAGTACGGAGGCGGGCAGCGGGTCGCCGGAGGCCACGCCGAGGGTGAAGGGGTTCTCGGTGATTCGCGCGGCGTCCAGTGGGGCGGCGGCCGCGGCGCCCGCCGCCGGAAGGTTCGTGGCGAACGCGAGCGCGGCTGCGGCACCGGTGACGGTGAGGAAGCGGCGGCGGTCGAAGTGCCGTGCGGCGGCGCGGAGTTCGGGTGAGTGCTGGGCTGCGGGTGTCATCTGGCCCTCCCCTGACGGTTGTTGTCCTTGGCATTGGAGTGGCCAGGTTCGACGATCTTCTGTCACATACACAACAGCGGGGTGTCGGACGGATGAGTTCCGGATGCCGGGCCTCGTCTGCGCGGGCCTCGTCTACGCGGCCCGATGCGGCCCCTCCCCTACGCTGCGAGCCCATGACGACCAAGCGAACGAAGATCGCGATCGTGACAGGTGCGAGCTCTGGTATCGGGCGTGCCGTGGCCGTGGAGCTGCTGCGCAGCGGCTGGGCGGTGGCGTTGGCGGGGCGGCGGGAGGACAAGCTCGCCGAGACCGTGGCCGAGGCGGGGACCGGGGCGGCGGATGCGCCGTGCGTCCGTACGGACGTCTCACAGCCCGACGACGTGGCGGCGCTCTTCGCCGCCGTGCGGGACCGGTTCGGGCGGCTCGACCTGCTGTTCAACAACGCGGGCACGTTCGGCCCCGGCGGAGTGCCGGTCGAGGAGCTGCCGTACGACGCCTGGCGTCACGTCGTGGACACCAACCTCAACGGGGCGTTCCTGTGCGCTCAGGCGGCGTACCGGCAGATGAAGGAGCAGGACCCGCAGGGCGGCCGGATCATCAACAACGGCTCCATCTCCGCGCACACGCCCCGCCCGCACTCCGTCGCCTACACCGCGACCAAGCACGCTCTGACGGGCCTGACCAAGTCACTCTCCCTGGACGGCCGGCCGTACAACATCGCGGTCGGCCAGATCGACATCGGCAACGCGGCGACCGACATGACCGAGCGCATGCGGAAGGGCGTGCTCCAGGCGAACGGGACCCTGATGCCCGAGCCCGTGATGGACGTCGCCGATGTGGCCCGTACGGTGCGGCACATGGCGGAGCTGCCGCTGGAGGCGAACGTGCAGTTCGCGACGGTCATGGCGACGACCATGCCGTACGTGGGACGGGGCTGAGGCAGAGTCGGGACCGGCAGGGCGGCCAAACCGCCCTGCCACCCGGCGGTGCGGGCGCAACTGCTCGCGCCGGCCGCTGTATGGGATGATCGCGCCATTCGCCGAGGGGGGTTCAGGGTGGAGCAGTCGCTGAGCATCGCGGTGGCGCAGCCGAGGTGCGCGGCTCACGACGTGACGGCCAACGCACTGGCCCACGCGGAGGCGGTTCGGGCAGCGGACGCACGGGTGGTGGTGTTCCCCGAGATGTCGCTGACGGGATACGAGTTGGACGCGGCGCCGGTCTCCCCGGACGACGCACGGCTGGCTCCGATCGTCGCCGCGTGCGCCGGGACCGGGACGCTGGCCCTGGTCGGCGCGCCTGTGCCGGGTCCGCGCATCGGCATCCTGGCTGTGGACGGAGACGGGGCGCGCGTGGCCTATGGGAAGGTCTACCTGCACGGCGGCGAGGCCGTCCGCTTCGTGCCCGGTGAGCCCGCCGTGATCGAGGTGGACGGGTGGCGGCTGGGGCTTGCCGTCTGCCGCGACACCGGCGTCCCCGAGCACGCCGTGAAGACGGCCGCGCTGGGCATCGACGGCTATGTAGCCGGGGTTGTCCACGCCGATCACGAGGCTGAGGTTCACAGCGAGCGCGCCCGCCGGGTCGCCGCCGACCACGGTGTGTGGGTCGCCACGGCGGCTTTCGCGGGTCCGACCGGTGGCGGCTTCGACCGCACGTCCGGCCGTTCGGGGATCTGGTCCGCCGCCGGGGAGCTGATCGCCGAGGCGAGCGCCGCCCCCGATGAGATCGCGCGGGCGGTCTTCACTCGGTGAACCCGAGCCTGAGCGACTGCGGGAGTCGCTCAGGTCGGGCCGTCACGGGCGCGACGCACCGCCGGCCGTCACGGGCGGGACGCACCGAGCGCCGTCACGAGCGCGACGCACCACCGACCGTCACGAGCGCGACGCACCACCGACCGTCACGAGCGCGACGCACCACCGACCGTCACAGGCGCGACGCACCGGGCGCCGTCACGGGCGGGACGCACCGCCGGCCGTCACGGGCGCACCAGCTGGCGGCTTTGTCTCACCATCACGTCCCCTCACGTCACGTTTACGGCGTATCGGCGGGACGAATCTGCCCATCGCGCGCATCAGTGACTGAGCCGCCGCCAGGACCCCGGCTACTCAATCTGCACAAACGGAGGGATTCACTCCGGGCCATTCGAGCACGTGGCAGGCATATGCTCATGGCTCGTCTCCACGAGAGCTTCACACTTGGAGGCGATGGCTTCCGCTGGCCACACCGAGGGGGGAGGTGGCAGCCGTTCCGCGATCCGGAAGGGGGCGGACCTCGCGTGGGACCGCGAGGTAAGCACCGGGCGCGGGACGGCTGCCCGCCGTACTGAGCCGTTCACCGCTCCAGGATCCGGTCGACCTCGGCCACCTGGTCCACGGCGAGCGGCCCTTTCGCGAGGGCGCCCGCGTTCTCCTCGGCCTGGGCGACCGAGCGGAAGCCGGGGATGGGGACGGTGTGCGGACTGCGGGCCCAGATCCAGGCGAGGGCGCCCTGTGCGAGCGTACGGCCGTCGCTGGTGAGGATCTCGCGCAGCGCCTCGACCCGGCCGAGCCACTCCGGGTCGGCACCGGCGTCCGCGGTGAACCCCGGCAGCCAGGCGGGCGGGGCGTTGCGGATGTCGCCGGCCTCCAGGGCGCGCCCGGCGGAGTGCTTGCCGGTGAGCAGGCCCATGGCGAGGGGGCTGCGGTTGATGCTCGCCAGGTCCGACTCCGCGCAGAGGGCGAGGAGTTCGGGCGCGTCCTGGAGGATGTTCAGCCGGTGTTGTACGGCCGTGCAGTGCGGCCCCTCGGCGAACACCGCGGCGCGGTCCGGGTCGTCCGTGCTCCACGCGTACGCCCGGATCAGACCCTCCCGTACGAACTCCTCGCAGGCGTCACGGAGTTGGGCCGCACGCTCGGGGTCGGCGTCGGAGATGTGGAGCTGGTAGAGGTCGACGTGGTCGGTGCCGAGACGGTCCAGGGAGGCGGTCAGGGCGCGGCGGGCGTGGGCCGGGGTGTCGTCCTGGCCGGTGCGGGTGCGGGTGGCCTCGTCGAAGATGTTGCCCCACTTGGTGGCCACGACGACGTCCGCGCGGCGCTTGCCGAGGGCGCGGCCGAGGACACGTTCGCTGTGGCCGGTGCCGTACACGTCGGCCGTGTCGAAGAAGGTGACGCCGAGATCGAGGGCGCGGTGGATCGCCCGTACGGACTCCTCGTCGTCGATCTTGCCCCAGCCCAGCGGCTGCCCCTCGGTATCCGTCCACTCACCGCCGATCGCCCAGCAGCCGAAGCCGAGGGCGCTGACCTGGATTCCGCTGCGGCCGAGCTGCCTTGTGTGCGAGTTGATCTCCGTGTTCGTCTCCATGCCCAGGGACGTTAGGAGTTGGAGTGCACTCGAAGGCAAGCCCTGTAGCCATATGAGCGGAAGTCAGGCCTGGCCCGTCTCGAAGCGGCTGATCCTGCCGTCCTCCGCCACCGTGAAGCGCCAGGCGGTGCGCATCTCGCCCCAGGTGTCGTTGCGGTAGTTGGCGACGATGGTGCGACCGCCGTCGGACTCGTGCTGGACCTCGATGTGGCCATGGGAGGAGAAGATCTCCCGGTCGGCCCACTGGGCGAGGTTCCGGTCGGAGCCGTCGTCCGACATCGTGGCGTCGTCGGTGAGGAGGGTCATGAACGCCTCCTCGTCGTTCGCGTTCACCGCGTTGACGAAGGCCCGGACGGTCGGGTCACTGAGTTTGGCTGGTGCGATCGTCATGCCGGTCAGCCTCACACCGTTCCCAGGGGTACGCCACCGCACAGCCACCCGAACGGCCGCTCGGGCAGGGCGGACAGGTGTGATCGGTGCGACGGTGGATACGCGGGAGGGGACATTCACACGGGCTGTCCGGGAGTGGTCATGACCTCATTCGACCGACGTGATCTGGGGCTGCTGTTGCTCCGTCTGGGCGCGGGCGGTGTACTCGCCGCGCACGGGACGCAGAAGCTGTTCGGCTGGTTCGGCGGGGGCGGGATCGAGGGGACCGGCGCCTTCATGGAGTCCGTCGGCTACTCCCCCGGCAGGGCGAGCGCCACCGCGGCCGGGCTGGCCGAGACGGGCGGCGGCACCCTGCTCGCCCTCGGGCTCGCGACGCCCGGGGCCGGTGCCGCCGCGGCGGGCGCCATGGCGGGCGCGGCGGCGGTGCACACCCCCAACGGCTTCTTCAACGCGAGCGGCGGCTACGAGTACGCCGCGACCCTCGGCCTCGCCGCCGCCGGCCTCGCGATCGCCGGGCCCGGCCGGCTCTCCCTCGACCACGCGCTCCATCACATCGTCGACCGCGGCTGGATGGTCCCCGTGGCGCTCGCCGGTACGGCCGCGGTGACGTCGCTGGTCGTGGGGGCGCGGATCAAGCGGGTGCGGAAGGAGAAGGAGGGGGAGCAGGACCCGTTGTTCGAGGAGTGAGCGCCCATTGTCACAGGGGCGTGGAAGGCTGCGCCCATGAGTGAGCTGACCGACTTCCCCGACACCGACTCCCCCCACACCGACGGCCTCTGGCAGTCCATCACCCTTCTCCACGCCTGGCTGGAGGCCGACCAACCGCACGGCGGTCAAGAAGGCCTGCTGCTGCGGATGTTGAAGCTCCAGGAGGAGGTCGGCGAGGTCGCCCAGGCGGTGATCGGCGCGACCGGGCAGAACCCGCGCAAGGGCACGACCCACACCTGGGACGACGTCCAGTCGGAGTTGTGCGACGTGGTCATCACGGCGTTGGTGGCGCTGCGCACCCTCACCCCCGACGCCCGCGAGGTCTTCGCGACCCACCTGGCCGGGGTCACCGCGCGTTCGCTGGGGTCCCGCCGTGGCTGACAGCGCGTTCTGGATCGCCTCGCTCACCGCCGGCACCGCCGTGCTGGCCAGCTGGGTGACCAGCCGGGGGACGGCGCGGGCGGCGCGCATCCAGGCGGACACGACGACGAACGCGCAGCGGGTGCAGCGGCTGCGGGAGGCCCGGCGGACGGCGTACGCGGACTTCATCGAGCAGGCGCAGCGGCTGAACGATGTGCACTGGAAGGTGTCCGACGTGTGCCGGGACGCCGAGGGCGGGCTGGGGCCGGAGCACATCGAGGAGCTGCGGCGGTTGCGTGACCAGCAGCGGGACGAGTACGCGGGCCTGCGGCATCTCACGTGGATCGTCTCGCTGGAGGGGCCCGAGGAGGTCGCCGAGCTCGCCAACAAGGTCCGGCGTTCGACGAGTCCGTTTCACAAATCGATCGCGGCGATGATCGAGGGCGACACCGGTGCCGCAGCTCGCTTCGACGCCTGCTACTCGCCGTTCTGGCAGGCGCTGAAGGACTTCACGAAGGCCTCGCGCGACACCCTGCACGCCATGTAGGCGGGGCTCCGGTCATACCCCGGGCTGACCCGGCGGCCGCGTCGTACTGCGTTCTCAGTAGCGGGTCGGCGCCGTCGGTTTCGGCGCCCTCAAGGCCCCGGGAGCCTCCGACGAGGAGTTCTCCATGCCGGGCATCGAGTCCCAGAAGGCGTTCGACCTGCTGGAGGAGCGCTTCCCGGGCGTCACGGCCGACGGTGCCACCGCCCGGGTCGTGTTCGTCGCGCCGAGCGGTGAGAAGGTCACCGCCACCGAGAACAAGGAGGCGATCGAGCAGGCCGTGGCCGAGCTGGCCGACGGCTCGCAGGTCACGAACGCCGTCGACCCGTTCCAGGCCCAGGCGGTCAGCCAGGACGGCTCGACGGCGTACGCGACCGTCACGTACAAGGTCGCCGCGAACGAGCTCACCGCCGCCGCCGGAGCGAGAGGTCATGGCCCTGGCCGCCGAGGGCCGCTCCAACGACGAGATCGCCGAGAAGCGGTACGTCAGCCCGCTGACCGTGCGCACCCACGTCCATCGCGCGATGACGAAGCTCGGCGCCCGCGACCGGGCCCAACTGGTCGTCATGGCCTACCAGTAGGGGCTGGTTCAGGTCACACCACCGGAGTCCGCCCCGCAGTCTCCCGGCACCGGAGTCCGCCCCGTAGTCTCCGGCCATGAAGGTCCACCACCTCAACTGCGGCACGATGCTCCCGCCCGGTGCCGGCCGGATCGTCTGTCACGTCCTGCTGATCGAGACCGGCGACGGCCTCGTCCTCGTGGACTCCGGGTTCGGCCTCGACGACATCGCGGAACCCGGGCGGCGACTGGGACCCACGCGCCACCTCCTCAAGCCGGCCCTCGCCCGCGAGGAGACCGCCGCCCGGCAGGTCGAACGGCTTGGGTTCGACCGGGACGACGTACGGCACATCGTCGTCACGCACCTCGACCAGGACCACATCGGCGGTCTGTCCGACTTCCCCCACGCCCAAGTGCACGTCACAGCGGCCGAGTTGCTCGGATCGGTCACCTCTCCGTCCCGGCAGGAGCGGTTCCGCTACCGCGCGGCCCAGTGGGCACACGGGCCGAGGTTCGTCGAGCACGGGCCCGGCGGCGAGCGGTGGCGGGGCTTCGCGGCGGCCAGGGAACTCGACACGATCGCCCCCGGCATCGTCCTCGTCCCCCTCCCCGGCCACACCCGCGGTCACACCTGCGTCGCGGTCGACGCCGGCAGCCACTGGATCCTGCACGCGGGCGACGCCTTCTTCCACCGCAGCACGCTCGACCGCACGTCCACCGCGCCGGCCGTCCTGCGCGTCATGGAACGACTCGTGGCGTACGACCTCAAGCAGGTCCGCGCCAACCACGCCCGCCTCGCCGAACTCCACCACCGCGCCGAGCCCGACCTGGTGATCGTCAACGCGCACGACGCGGAGTTGTACGAGCGCATACGGAACCTGCGCGCCACCCAGGGCTGAAGCCCTGGAGTGACGCGCAGGCGGAACGTGAACGGGACGGGGCCTACTCCTTGTAGAAGGTGGCGTCCTGCCGGCCGACGGTGGTGGTCACCGGCTGGGTGTAGAGCAGGTGGTTGTAGTGCCGGATGTACCGGCCGGGGAAGTTGTACGACTCGCAGCGTTCCGGTCGGCCGCCGACCGTGGCACCGACGACGGAGGTACGGCACCGTGCGATGGGGCATTCTCGGGACCGGCGCCATGGCCGCCGCCTTCGCGCAGGAGTTGACGCCGCTGCCCGACGCGGAACTGCTCGCGGTCGGGTCGCGCTCGGAGGCGTCGGCGCGGCGGTTCGCCGAGCGGCACGACGTCCCCCGGGCCTACCACAGCTGGGCCCGGCTCGCCGGAGACCCGGACGTCGACGTCGTGTACGTCGCGACCCCGCACGCGGCGCATCACGCGGCCGTCCGGCTGTGCCTGGACGCGGGGAAGCACGTCCTGTGCGAGAAGCCCTTCACCCTCAACGCGGCCGAGGCCGCCGAGTTGGTGGCGCTCGCCCGCGCCCGCGGCCTGTTCCTGATGGAGGCCATGTGGACGTACTGCCTGCCGGCCGCCCGCCGGGTCGCCGCACTCGTCCGCGCGGGCGCGATCGGTGAGGTGCGATGCGTCCAGGCCGACCTGGGGTTCGTCGCCCCGGCCGACCCCACGCACCGGCTGCGCCACCCGCAGGCGGGCGGGGGCGCTCTGCTGGACGCGGGCGTCTACCCGGTTGCGCTCGCACACCTGATCCTGGGCGCCCCCGACCACGTCGAGGCGTGGGCCGACCTCACACCGGAAGGCGTCGACGAGACGACCGGCGCGGTGCTGGGGTACGACAGCGGGGCCGTCGCCACGCTCAGTTGCTCGATCGGGGCCGAGAACGCAGGGGCCGCCTCGGTCTCCGGCACGAAGGGACGCATCGATCTCCCGCGCGGCTTCCTCTCCGCCGACGGGTGCACGCTCACCGGACGGGGGTTGCCCGGCGGTGCGTGGGTGATGCAGGATCCCTCATCCGCCGGTCGTGGTGATCGGGCGCGCTGCCGGGTTGGGGGCTGCGGTGATTCGTGGCGTGGCGCGCGTGCGCATGGGCCGCTCGGCCTGGGACACGCTGTTGCTCGTCGTGGCCTTCGGCGCCGCGTTCGTCCTGCTGGCGCAGTGGTACGACCGGTCGGCGACCACCGAGAAGAAGCCCGACCTGGTGACCGGCGCGCGGGGCACCTTCCCCGCCGCGCTCGGGGCCGACGCCCAGGCCACGCCCGAGCGTGTCATCCGGCGTACGCCGGGCGACGAGGTCCTGGTGCACGGACTGGGGCTGCGGTCGACGGACTCCGGTGTGCGGGCGGTGAACCTGCGGACCGGCGAGCGGTACTGGCGTTATGAGCGCCGGGACACGACCGTCACGGGGGCGTGGCTCCAGGCGTCGGAACGCACCGTCGTGATCTGGTTCCCCGACCGGAAGCTCACCGCCGTCGACCTGCGGACGGGCAGGCCGCTGTGGCACACCCGGATTCCGGGGGCCAAGAGCCGTCGCCCCGCGACCGGGACCGTGGGCCGCGGCCAAGTCGTCATCGACGTCCGCGGCAGCCTGCGCGCCCTCTCCGAGCTCGACGGCCGCACCCTGTGGACCGTGAAGCCGCGCCGCTCCTGCGACGAAACGCCCATCCTGTCGGCCTACGCGTTCCCGGATCACCTGACCGTGATCCGGGTCAGCTGCGACACGCTGAGCGCCCCGAAGAAGGACGCCGGCCAGCCCTCGACCACGCCCGACGTCGAGAAGAGCGCCGAACTCCTGCTCGGCGTCGACGACCGCACCGGCGCCCTGCTGTGGGAGCGGCCTTCCCTGGCGGACGACCTGGTCGTCGGCGACGAGGCCACCCTGGTCGCCCTCGACCCGGACCGGCTCATCCCGCGCGTCGACCTGCTCGACGTGAGCCGCGCCGGGGTCTTTGAGCGGGGCGAGATCCGGGTGAGGGAGACCTGGGCGACCGTCGCGGGCGACGGACTCCTGGTCTCGTACCTTGACCCGGAGATCTACGACATCGACTCGAACACTGTGCTGAGTGCCTACGACCTCGAGGACGGACACCCGCTGTGGACGCTACGTGCTCCGTCCCGCCAGGCGTTCGGCGAGCCCGCGATCGCCAACGGCCGCGTATATGTCGTCCGCCAAAAGGATTTCCGATACGGGGACGCCGACACCCTCACCGGTGCCGACCTGCTCGTCCTCGACGCGGACACCGGACGCCCGCTGCACACCCTGCGGCTGCCGGAGCTGACCGCACCCGAGCGGGTCGACTCCCGCACCGTACTGGACGTCGCGGTCGCCGACGGGGCTGTCACCATCCGATGGCGCAGTGGGCGCAACGAACTGCTCGTCGTCACGGACTGACCTTTCCCGGACCTCTTCAGACCGCCGGTGGCTCGGAACGTCCGCAGGCGCAGGGGCTTGCCGACCACGAAGACCGACGAGAAGGTCATGGCCGCCCCCGGCGATCACCGGGTTGAGCAGGCCGGCCGCGGCAAGCGGCAGCGCGGCCACGTTGCAGGCGAACGCCCAGAACAGGTCGGACCGGATGGTACCCATCGTCCGGCGAGCGAGGCGGATGGCGTCCGCCGCGGCACACACATCACTTGGACGAGGGTGGGGCCGCCCGCCTCGATCGCGGCGCCCGTGCCGCTGCCCACGGCGAGCCCCCGGGTCGGCCTGGGCGAGCGCGGCCGCGTCGTTGACGCCGTCACCGACCATCGCGACGGAACGGCCCTGAGCTTCGGGACCAACCTCCCAGCCCTGAGGCGGCCGCGGGCGGGGCGGGGTGTCAGCAAGGGCGGCGCGGCCTTCGTCGACGCGGGCGCCGAGGCGACCGCCGGCGAGAGCGCTGACGGCGGCGACGTCGTAGCGGTGGGTGGGCGAGGTCTTGCGGCACACCGCAGGGGGCGGGAATGCAGTCGGGGTCGAGACGCTGGGCGAGCGGACGACGGTCGTCTCCTGCAGCCGTGCCTCGGCTGCGGGCAGTTGGTCCTGTGGCAGCAGGCCGAACAGTCGGGCGTCCCGGTGCGAGGTGGGCTGCGCAGGACGCGGGGTGAGCATCAACAGCAGGTGATCGGCCAGGCGTTGGCAGTTCCCCGTCACCGACGACCTCCTCGCCCGCCTCTTGCCGCTCCAGTTCGACCACATCGTTTCCTCGGCCGGTACGCGTCTTCCGCCCGGCCGAGGCCGGGCGCCGGCCGCAAGGAAGCCCAACAGTGGGCGGCTCGCCTGCTCCGAGCCCACTCGGAGCAGGCGAGCCGGACCCTCCAGGTGCTGAGCGAGGTGGCGCGCACATCGGATGGCGCCGAGGCGGAGACGTGGAACAACGCAGGCCGACTCGCCCCTGTGAAGAGGGCTCGGCTTCAGCGGTTCGCAGCACATCCCGATCCGCGCGTCCAAGACGTCGCCGAGCCGGCCCTCACGGGCTGCACGAGGGACATGGCCGCGATCCTGCCATGCCTCCACTACAGCTCGTAGTCCTGGGCAAGCTCTTCCCAGCGAATGCTGCGAAGAACAAGATCAGCGTCCTCGCCCGACGGTACATCCGGGGCGGACTGGAACCAGGCCACGGTGAGAGCGCACTGGCGCAGCACCGGGTCGAGCTCAGAAGCGATCGCTGTCGAGCTGAAAACACCAATGCGAGCCACTGAGGGCAGCACCTCAACAGGGCCGAAGGGGCCAGCGGTCTCGTCCGGGTACTCGCGGAAGGGCGCAATGAGATGGACCGGCGCGAAGGAAAACGCGCGTTCGGCCTCCCGCCGGAGGCCACTGACCTTCATGTCGTTGATGCGCTTGCACGGGTAGCCCTCCAGCATCCCCCGATAGGTCGAGGACATCCGCAGCTCGGTGAGCTCGATCGAACGACCGGACGAGAGGACCATGTGGCTCAGTGACATGCCGACACCCTATGCGCTCGATTGGACCGGTTCGGGGTCACGCGAGCGGCGCCGGTCCGGATCGTCGAGGCCGATCTCGTACCAGGGCTCACCGCGCTGGAGCCGGAGCAGGGTAGTCGCCCAGATCTCGATGGTGATGCCGCGCACCGCGGCGGCGAGCGCCTTCAGGCGGTTGTCGAGCAGGTGCTCCCCCGTGTCTGCCAGGACGACGTGCGGCCACCGCCCAGTGGATCATCGTGCGGGACTCTGCGGGAGGGCTTCGCAGTCCCGCGCCAGGCGACGGTGCTGCATCAGCTAGCCCGAGGTCCGCTCGATCACCCACCAATTCGCCAGCGGCTCGAACCCCTTCGCTGCGAAACTGGAGCACCAGACTCTCGCAGGCCTGTTCGAAGGGGCACCGGCATGGAAGAACCAACGGGGATGACCGCACTGCAGCAGCTGCTGCCTCCGCCCCCCGGCGCGGGCGAGGACATCGACTGGAAGGCGGCCGAGGCACGGTGGGGGACCAGGTTCCCCCGGGACTACATGGAGTTCATGGCCGTGTACGGCGTCGGCGGGATCGGCTCGCAGGAGGAGATCGGCGAGGTCGCAATCCTCGGGCCGTTTCCCACCGGGGCCTACGAGCACTCCCCCGACGACTTCGAGGACGAGACGGGGAACGCTCGTCTGACCTGGGAAGAGGAGGGCGCCGACCAAGAAGGTCTCGACCTGGACCCGGAGCACATCCTCGCTTGGGGCTACACGTCCCACGCCGACATGCTGTGCTGGCTGACCAGCGATCCCGACCCCGACAAGTGGCCCGTCCTGCTCTTCGCCCGTCATGGCTCGCAGACCTGCGAGGTCGTCCCCTGCGGCATGGTCGAGTTCCTGCGCAGACTGCTCGCCGAGGAACTCCCCTCGTACAGCCTGGAGTGCACGCCCGAGCCGCGTTTCGAGCACTGGCGCAAGGGGCGATGAGCCACTGGCAGGGCAACGACTGTTATGCCACCCAACAGCCACTCCCCCCGGCATTACCGTCTTCGTAGCCCTACAACGGCGTTACTGGCCTTCAGAGCTGGCATTCATGACTACCTACCCTTGTCGTGTGCATGGCCTGGGGGGTGGTGTCACCGGCTCCGGAGGCACTGACAGACCGCCCAGTGGCGATCCGTGCCGCGGCAGGGCCGGACGAGTACGACCGGAGGACACCGCACGTGATCGACACCGGCGACATCGATGTATACCTCGGCCTGGGCGTCGGCAAGGCCGAACACCACGCCACCGCCGTCACACCGGCCGGCAAGAAAGGCATTCGACAAACGGCTGCCAACAGCAAGCCCAAACTACGCGACATCTTCGCGATACTGGGGCCCGTTGTCCCGGGATGAGTGGACTTTGTCCCCGGCGACGGCATCCGGCCAGGTGCGGGGGCGGCCGACAGGCCCGCGGACCCTCATCTTCGATGCGCCGTCGCCCCCCGCTCGCGGACGATCACGACCCTATCCGCGCCCGAGTGAGGGTCTGTCAAATGAACGGCGTGACCAGGGTGGTTGGGTTACTGGCGGACTGCTGAGAGTCGACCGTCGAAGGTGATGTCGAAGGCGTTCAGCGCGGTCTTCCAGCGCATGGTCCAGCGGGCCTGGCCCCTGCCGGTGGGATCGAGGGATGCGCGCCGAGGTCGCCGGTGGCCATGATCGCCATGTAGACGCACTTCAACGCGGCCTACTGTCGGCGTACGAGCTGAGGTGCAGAGTCGCGTACGGATGAACGTGTAGAGGTATCAGGCGACTTCGGTCTCGCGCTCGATGGCTTTGAGGCGTGTAGGCCCGCAATCGGAATGTCCTGTTCCAACGTGGTGACCTGGGTTTCACTCACCGTCTCATTCGAGGGACGCGGCATTTCTGTCTCACGATCTTGTCCTTTAGCGCTGCCGGCGCACCGTGCGGAAGGTTGTGGCTGCGGTGAGGACGAGGGCCGTCGGCCGAGGGGCGGCGGCTACTTGTGGAGGGCGTGTGCGAGGGCTTCGTCGAGGAGTTCCCGCAGGGCCGAGGAGGTTGGTGCGACGGCGGTGGCGAGCAGTGCCGGGCCGTTGGCCAGCGGTGTGAGGACGGCGCACCCGTCCCGGGAGCCCTGGCGGAGGAGGACGGGGTCGCGGGGAGTGTCCATCTCCGGGTTGACGAGTAGGAGTTGGCCGACAGCGCGGTGTCCGTGCAGGACGGCTGGGCCGTCCCAGCCGGGCTCTGGGTCCCCGTATGCCGTCTGCTGGTCGAGCAGTGGTCTTCCGGCGCGGTGGACCAGGAGTCGGCTGACGAGGTGGCCCGCTTCCTCGTTGGCCCGGCCCAGGAGCTGTTCCTCTCGCAGTAACAGCCGGGAGGTTGTGGCGAGTTCGACGGTGTAGGTCTGCCGGAGGTTGCTGCCGACGGCGCTGATCAGCGGCTGGGGCAGCCAGCGCAGGCTGGTGTGTTCGCCGGCGGTGAGCCGTACGTCGTAGTGGGCTGGGGCGGTGGTGGGGCCGCGCAGGGCGAGTGTGGCGGCGGCTGTCGTGATCTCCAGGGCGGCCCGGTTCCCGGCGGTGACGTCGATGGTGAGCCGGTCGCCGCCGAGGGGGGCGCTCATCGCGCCGATGATCCCGACCTTGGCGGTGTTCTTGTCGGTGCGCATGCGTCGGAGGTGGAACGGGCCGTCACTGTGTAGCTGCGGAAGGGTGGTGGTGCGTCCGTTGTATGTGGCGTGGATGCGGGCTGTTGCCCGCACTCCGTGCGGGTGCCCGGTGGGCGCGTCGGTGCCCGAGAGTGGTCCGGTCAACGCTGCCTGGTCCGTGGTGAGTTGTGGGGCGGGGTTCATACGGCTGCCTTGGTGTGCCACTCGGTGAGGTGGGCGGTGATCCAGTCGGCGACCTCGCGGACGCCGCCGTCGGAGGTGAGGCTGGTGAAGATAACGGGAAGGTCGCCGCGTTGCCGTTTGGCGTCGGCGGCCATGGTGGCGAGGTCGGCGCCGACGTGCGGGGCGAGGTCGGTTTTGTTGACGAGGAGGAGGTCGGCGGTGGTGATGCCGGGGCCGCCCTTGCGGGGGATGTCGTCGCCGCTGGAGACGTCGATGACGAAGATCTGCACGTCGACGAGGCCCTTGGAGAAGGTTGCGGTGAGGTTGTCGCCACCGGACTCGACGAGCACGAGGTCGAGGGGGTGGAGGGTCTCCTCCAGGTGTTCGACGGCTTCGAGGTTCGCGGAGATGTCGTCGCGGATCGCGGTGTGCGGGCAGGCGCCGGTCTCCACCGCGGTGATCCGCTCGGGCGGCAGCACGGCCTCGCGCAGCAGGTACTCGGCGTCCTCGCGGGTGTAGATGTCGTTGGTGACGACGGCGATGGACCAGCTCTCGCGCAGGGTGCGGCAGAGCGCGGCGACGCTGGCCGTTTTGCCGGAGCCGACGGGCCCGCCCAGGCCGACCCGGAAGGCTCGGCGGCCGTCGGGGCGGAGCGGCTCGGCGCTGTGGGTGTGGCGCTGCGGCATGGTATCGGGGTGGTCGAGGTGCACGAAGAACTCCAGGGGGGCAGAGGAAGGTGTCAGGAGGCGAAGAGCCGGATGGTCCAGGCGGCGTGCTGTTCACCGGTGATGTCCAGCAGCGGCGAGGACGCCGACGGCAGGGCGTTGATGCCCTCGACTGCGACGCGGTCCGCGGCCTGGGCGGCAGCTTCGGCGACGGCGTCGATGTCGGGGCTGAGGCGGGCCAGCAGCCCGGAGGCGTCGAGTGGGTCGAGGCTGAGCAGGCGCACTGCCGCGGTGGCCGGGCCGCCGGCGTTCTCGTACGCGGCGGCATGGGCGGCGTCCAGTGGGGTGAGCCCGGCGGCCCGGGCGGCGAGGCCCAGCACGAGCGGCTGGTGGGCGCCCTGGGGACGTTCGGCGGCCAGCCGTTCCAGTTCCTCGGAGGGGAAGGTGGCACGGGCTGCGCGCATCATCTGCCGGCCGAGCCGGCGGGCGACGGCGCGCAGCGCGGGGGCGGGGGTGCGTGCGTCGGCGGCGGCGTCCAGCAGCAGCGGGTCGACTCCGGCGGCGGCTGCGGCGGCCAGGCCGGCCGTGGTCAGGCCGGTGGTGTGCAGACGGCCGCGGCAGAATGCCTGAAGGCTGTCGGTGTCGTGTACGGCTTGGTGGGCGATGGCGGCTTCGACGCCGCCGGAGTGGGCGTGCCCGCCGGCGGGGAAGCGGCCGTCGGCCAGCAGGAGCAGGGCTGCACGGCTCATCGGTGAGCGGCTGCCTTTCGCAGGGTCGGAAGGTGTGTCGAGCGTCGGCGGGCGCGGCCTGCCCGCCCGGGGGCCCGGCCGCGGTGCTGTTGCTCCGGCGGCCGGGCAGGGGGCGGTTTCAGAAGAGGAAGTACCGCTGTGCCAGGGGTACTTCGGTGACGTAGGAGCGCGGCACGGTCGCACCATTGAGTTCGGTGCGGGTGTCGGTCGTGGTCGCGCCGCCGATGGTGACCTCGAAGCTGTTGTGGTCGACTTCGAGGCTGTCGGGCACGGTGTCGTTCAGTTTCATGTCGGCCTTCGTGACGTGCCGGGTGCTGGTGATGTCCACGAAGTCCTTGTCGAGACCGAGACCCGGATGACTGCCGGTGCCGTCTCCGTTCAGGTTGCCGGCCACGCCCGGAGCTGTGAAGTTCACCGAGTTGTGTCCCGGGGAGCGGCCGGTGGAGCCCCAGACCGGGCGCGGCTGGTAGGGCTGCGGCGTTGGGATCGACGCGTTGGCGTCGCCGACCTGCGCGTACGCGAGCTGGCCGCCCTTGAGGACCATGTGCGGTTTGACGCCGAAGAACTTCGGCTCCCACAGCACCAGATCGGCGAGCTTCCCCGTCTGCACGGAGCCGACGTGGCCGTCGATGCCGTGCGTGATCGCCGGGTTGATCGTGTACTTCGCGACGTACCGGCGCGCCCGGAAGTTGTCGTTCGGCTGCCGCTGCTGGTCGTTGAAGGAGTGCTGCTTGTCCTTGTGGTCCTCGTTGTCCTCGCGGATCGTTCGGACTTTCGCGCTCTGCAGGTCTTCGGGCAGCGGGCCGTAGCGCGCCTTCATGACGTGCGCGGTCTGCCAGGTACGCATGATCATCTCGCCGATGCGCCCCATCGCCTGGGCATCCGAGGACATCATCGAGATGGCACCCATGTCGTGGAGGAGGTCCTCCGCCGCCATCGTGGACGGCCGGATCCGGGAGTCGGCGAAGGCCATGTCCGCCTCAATCTCCGGGTTGAGGTGATGGCACACGATCATCATGTCGACGTGCTCCTTGACGGTGTTGACCGTCAAAGGACGCGTCGGGTTGGTCGAGGCCGGCAGCACGTTCGGCTCCTTGACCAGCTCGATCATGTCCGGCGCGTGACCGCCGCCGGCACCTTCGACATGGAAGATGTGGATGGAGCGTGCCTTCTTCTTCGTGAACTTGCCCCCGGCGTCCCTGCCGTCGCCGGTGAAGGCCGCCCGCGTGCTCTCCAGGAACCCCGACTCGTTCAGCGAATCGGCGTGCAGAGCGAGCTGGACACCGCGCTCTTCACAGACATCCAGGGCCCGGTCGATCACCGCGGGTGTGGCGCCCCAGTCCTCGTGGATCTTGAAGCCGCAGACACCGGCGTCCACCTGCGCGTTGAGCTCGTGCTCGTTCATCGTGCTGCCCTTGCCGAGCAGGCCGATGTTGACCGGGAACTCATCCAGCGCCTCGAAGACCCGCCTGATGTGCCATGCGCCCGGGGTCACGGTGGTGGCGGTACTGCCCTCGGCCGGTCCGGTGCCGCCGCCGATCAAGGTGGTCACACCCGAAGCCAGCGCCTCGTGGATCTCCCCGGGGCAGATGAAGTGGACATGGGTGTCCACACCCCCCGCGGTGAGGATCCGCCCGTTGCCGGAGACGACCTCGGTGCTCGGCCCGATGACGAAGTTTGTCGGCGTCACCGGCGGGGCTTCCTGCGTAGGCCCACGATCCGGCATCTCGAAGCTCGTGATCTTGTCCATCGTCTCGGGGTTGTACGCCTTGCCGATGGCCGCGATCCTGCCGTCGCGGATGCCGATGTCGGCCTTGACCACGCCCCACCAGTCGAGGATCAGCGCGCCCGTGATGACGGTGTCCACGGGCCTGTGGTCCGTGGCCTTGCCCTTGCCGTCCCTCCCGTCCCTGGCGAGGTGCGACATTCCCATCGACTCGCGGATCACCTTGCCGCCGCCGAAGACCATCTCATTGCCGCTGTACGAAGGGCCTCCGCTCCAGTCGGCCTCGATCTCCAGAGCGAGGTCGGTGTCGGCGAGCCGGACCCGGTCCCGCGTGGTCGGCCCGTACAGCGCGGTGTAATCCGCCCGCATCAGCTCATTGCTCGGCTTCGGCCGGCCCTTCACCAGCTTCGGCGCCTGGCCGGGGGCTTGTCCCTGATTGCTCATCGGACGATCCCCTCGCGCAGTCCCTGGATCTTGGTCAGGTCGCTGGTGTTGCTGCCGCCGGCCGTGACATCACCCTGGATCTGCACCAGTTCCACACAGCACTCGTCGCCCGGCTCGAAGCGCACGGCCGTGCCGGCGGCGATGTTGAGCCGTCGGCCCTTCGCCGCATCGCAGTTCCACAGACTGCGGTCATCCGGGACTGTCTGACCGGCAGGGACCTCGATGCTGACGACCTTGAGCCCCGGGTTGACCTCGGCGAAGTGATAGTGGGAGGCGACCTGAATGGGGCGGTCCGACTCGTTCTTCACCTTGATCTTCGTCCTTCCCGGCCCCGGCAAGGAGGTGGCGTCCCTCTGCAGACTGACGCCCTGCTGGTCCCCGTCGAGGTGCACGTTGAAGTAGATCGCGTCGAACCGGGAGACGGTGTCGTCCTCGTCGCAACACACAGGCGAGTCACCGCTGTCGCCACAGTCGACCGGGGAGCCTGGCTTGCGGGGCGGCTGGGGGTGCTCGACCTTGCCCGGGTGGACCGAGTGGTCCTCGCTCTCCTCTGCACCCTCCGGGATCGGGTCGTGGATGGTGACCAGCTTGGTGCCGTCCGGGAAGGTGGCCTCCACCTGGACGTTCTTGATCATCTCCGGGACGCCGTCCATCACCTCATCACGGGTGAACAACTGCCGACCCGAGTCCATGATGTCGCTGACCGTCCTGCCGTCGCGCGCCGCCTCAAAGACGTGCACCGTCAGCAGAGCCATCACTTCTGGATAGTTGAGGCGCAGCCCGCGCTCGCGGCGCCTTTGCGCAACGTCGGCCGCGACATGGATCAACAGGCGCTCCCGCTCATGCGGAGTCAAATGCACGATGAACCATTTCTCTTGGTCGGACAGTGCATGCGGCCAGGCACGCCGGAGACCACGAACACGTTCCCCCAAGCCGGCAACCGGGCACTCCTCGATCATCAGCGGACAAGATCAGCGAAACGGCTAAACCACAGATGAACCACACCATCTGATGAAATCCGAGATGCGGGATACGCAGTCGCCACCCAGCCGGGCCAGAGAACCTGGACACACAAAGCCCGCTAGCCATAGGCGAGTTGAACGGGCCATGAGCTACCTGTGCCCTCTGATGCGCATGGGCCTCGCGAGCCCAGAGCACATCGGGCAAGTCGGGCCGACCTGGTGCACAGTCCGCGGATCTCGGGCAGTGGCGTCACACCCCC
Organism: Streptomyces capitiformicae; assembly: GCF_002214185.1. Classification (NCBI taxonomy): domain Bacteria; kingdom Bacillati; phylum Actinomycetota; class Actinomycetes; order Kitasatosporales; family Streptomycetaceae; genus Streptomyces; species Streptomyces capitiformicae. Next base: position 9,522,401 of record NZ_CP022161.1, read on the forward strand.
GCGCCTGAGGGCACGGCGTTCCCCTGCTCGGCGCGAGCTGACCCAGAAGAACCAACTGTCGCTCGGGTTCCCCGCTCAGCGCTACGCGAAGATGTCCCGTCTCATTAGATCTTGAAGGAGTGAGGCCGCTGACCTGCGGGGTGACAGGTTGAGTCGCGACTCACGGAGGGCGAGACGAGGCGTCCCGGAAGGGCTGCGGCCAGCGCCGAGTGCGCGTCTCATCGATCACGGCGGGGTGGTGCTTCCTGAGCTGGGAATCGTCAGGATGGTGAGACGCCTGCTTTCAGGGTTCGCACTCAAGGTGGCAGTTTCCTGTGGCTGCGCGCCGCAGTTGGCCACTGCGGCGCTCGGCGTCGACTGAACCTCCGCCAGTCGGTTCCCGAGCTCGCTCAACCGATGATGTGCTGGGGAACGGCCAGGTCCGGGTTGGCGGACAGACGGATCAAGGCCGACGGATCGTCCTTGGAGCATGCGCCGGCGACCACGTCGATCAGCTGGTCGTAGTCCGGTCCGGTCTTGCCCTCGTAGGCCGCGGTCATGCGGCCCCACTCGTCCCAGTTCAGTGTCTCCTGCTTGCAGAGTGCGGCGAGGTCGCGGACGACGTTGCCGCTGATCTCATGCGGACCCCAGGCGTGATCGGTGCCGACCACCCCGAATGTGTGCGGATCGATCATGCTGCTTCGGTATTGGGCCCATGCCTCGCCGCCCGTGAGGAACTCGCCCGGAGCGAGGTCGTCTGGGCGAGTGACGAAGTTCTTGCCGAGGTGTTCGGTGTCGACGCGTACCCATCGGCGCTGGCCATCGTCCCAGTACTCGGTGATCCAGTGGTCGAAGCCGCGCCCTTCCTGGAAGTAGGTGCCGAAACCACACCGGGCGCGGGAGGCGACACCTCGCGCCCGCAGGATCGCGCAGGCGATCGTGGCGAAGTGCCGGCAGGTGCCGATCACCCGCTTTTCGGGCGTTCGAGGCCGGTGCAGTGGAGCCGGATCCAGGGCAGTCAGCGCGGCAATCAGTTCGTTGACCGGCCGGATGTTCTTCTCTGCGATCCGGTCCTCGGGAATCCCTAACGCCGCGGCGTCTGTGGGCTGGATGACCAGTCCCTGAACGGCGGCGCAGATGCCGACGGGGTCGTCTGGCAGTCCCTCGATGAGCGGGAGTTGCGCCGCATCCAAAGTCGTAAAGGGGCCGGGCTGCCAGTAGTTGAGCACGTCATCGGTCACAGCTGAGCATCGTAAGGGCTGGGTCTGACACACCGGCCCAGCCGATCCCGGGCCCCGCGGCCATGAGGCGCTCAGTCACGTTTCCGGCCCAGGTCCGACGGGAGTTCCTGGGGAGCGATACCGAAGCGTTGTGCCGTCTCGGTCGGCAGCCGGGGGTGGTTTCGCCAGTGCGGTGAGGCGAACAGGCCGGTGAGAACGACGACTTCGGGATAGGCGACCAGTTCGATCCGGGTTTCGGAGGGACGGTGGGGATCACCGAACGGGTCCTCGCCCAGCGCGTCGAGTCGGCGGTTCCAACGCTGCCGAAGCAGCGGGCTGCCGACTTCGTTGGTGAACCACTTGATCAGGCGGTCGCGGGCACCGACGTAGGCCAGCGCGGTGGAGGGGTGGGTTCCTCTGCGAGCGATCCGCTGATGTCGGCGGTTGGCTTGGAGAACCTCAGGCAGTCGCGTGAGTCTGTGCTGTTCGTCTCCGAGGAGCCATCGGCGGTGCCGGTGGCAGACGCCTTCATGGTGCGGTGTGCTGCGGATGACGAGACCGCGGACGTGGCGGCGGGCCATGCAGGGGCGGCAGGCCGGGCGGCGCCGCGGCTCGATGACCTCCTCTGTGGCGGACAGCGGCAGCCGCCGGATCGGGTTCACGATTGTGCCGAGTGGGGGCATCGCGTGGATCAGGGAGGCCGGGCTCCGGCTGGTCAGGGCGGCGAGCCGCGACAGCCCCTCCGGGGTCCAGTAGCCGACCCGGTTGTCGTCACGGCGGTGCTGTCGCGACGGGCCGATCAGGGACGAGAGGTGACCGATGGTGAGGTGGTTGGCGTCGGCGAGCCGGTTAAGGTAGGAGCCGATCGTCTCGCCGTGAACGGGCGGCGGCCTGAGCGGTAGCGCCCGCAGCCGGGTGATCACGCGGTCCGTTTCTCGATGCGGGTCCGGCGCCGGCGTGCTCGCGGGAGGTTCTGCTGCTCGGCGCTCTCGTCCAGGTCGACCCGTTCCAGCGACGCCCGGGTGATTCTCTCGCTGCCGTCAAGGATGGCGTCCAGGGCGGCTTCGCGGACGAGGTGGGACAGGCTCCCGATCATGCCGCCGGTGCGGTCGTGAAGATAGCTGCTCAGCTTCAGCAAGGTGCCCGGCCGGTGGGCATGCAGCCGCAGGGATTCCTCCAGTGTCGCGACCAGCGATCGCCAAGAGCTGCGCTGTTCCTCGGTCTTGTGGCGGAATGGGCTGGTGGGGATGAGGCTGTAGCGGCTGGCGATCTGTCCGCCGCGCCGTCCGGCAAACAGACCGGTGCCCTCGACATCGACACCGGCCAGGACGAAGGTCGCGGGGATGCGCTCGGAGAGGTACTTGATCTGGTCGGATGCCTCGGCGCCAACCCGCGTACCGATGTCGAGATTGTGCAGTTCGTCGATGAGCACGAGACGGCAGCCGAGGGTGCAGAGCAGATCACAGACCTTGTTGGTGACCTCGACCTGGCTGTAGCGGGACGGCAGAGGCAGGCCGATGAACCGGGCGAACTCGATGGCCAGCATCTTCGGGGTGGCGGCCGGCGGGACGGTGACATGCTCCGGCTCCTCGACCGTCTCCGGTGAGACCTCTGCGGGCGGGCGGCCGGGGATCGCGGAGGCGGCCCGGGTGCGGGCGGCGATCCGCCGGTCCGGTCCTGCCCCGGCCCGGGTCAGCAGATCCTCGACCGCCGCCGCGATGGCGCCCTCGTCGGTGGTGTCCGCTCCCCGCGCGGCCAGGAGTGACCGTGCGTGGCGCCAGGTGAAGTCGGCGAACGGGGCCGAGACCGTGCCCAGCCGGGTCCACGGGACGGTGACCCATCCTCCGGCCCGGGTGTCGCGTACCCAGACGTGCGAGAGGTCGTAGGGGTCGTAATGGACCTCCCAGAGATTGCCTTTACTGACTTCGGCTCGTCAGGGTGATCTCTGCTGAAGTTCCGGATCCATCTGCGGGGTTGGTTGTATTCCGTGGTGTGTGAGGTATGCGGATGGGGGCGGGCTGACCGTTGGGGGACGTCAGCGCCGGGAGACGGTACGGATGCAGGCGGCCGAATTGTTCGAGCAGAAGATCAAGCCGCCGGAGGTGGCACGGTGCCTGCGGGTGAGCCGGAAGTCGGCCTACCAGTGGCACCAGCTGTGGCGAGACGGCGGTGCGCAGGCTCTGGCCTCACGCGGCCCGAGTGGATCGAGATGCCGTCTGTCGCCGCGTTGCCTGGAGAAGCTGGCCGCCTACCTGGAGCAGGGACCGGCCGCGCATGGCTGGGTGGAGGACCAGGTGTGGACGGCGGCGCGGGTGGCCACGCTGATAGGCAGGAAGTTCCACGTTTCCTACAGCGTCTCCGGGGCGACGAGGCTGATGCACCGGCTCGGCTTCAGCCCGCAGGTGCCCGCACGGCGGGTCGCCGAGCGTGATGAGAACGCCGTGACCATCTGGAAGGAGGCGACCTGGGCCGAGGTAAAAGAGCCCGGGCGGCCTGCGGAGGCTACATCTGCTTCGAGGACGAGGCAGGCTTCACCCGACGGCCGCCCAGAGGACGCACCTGGGGCCGGCACGGTCGCACACCGCAGGTGACGGTGAGCGGGCGGCGCTCGGGACGCCTGTCCGTGGCCGGACTGATCGCTATGCGACCTGGCTCCCGCACGCGGCTGTGCCACCGCCTGCGCACCCATTCTGCCGGCAAGGGTAAGCGCCGTAGCATGGGCGAACGCGACTTCATCGCGCTGATCGACGGCACGCACCAACTCGTCAAGGCGCCGATCGTGCTGGTGTGGGACCGCCTGAACACCCACGTCTCCCACGCCATGCGTGAGCTGATCGCCGAGCGTGAGTGGCTGACGGTGTTCCTGCTGCCCGCCTACTCGCCCGACCTCAACCCCGTGGAGGGGGTATGGGCACACGTCAAACGCAGCCTGGCCAATCTCGCCGTCGTAGCCCTCGACCGCCTGGAAACGCTCGTCCGCAACCGGCTCAAACGCCTCCAGCACCGGCCAGAAACCCTCGACGGCTTCATTACCGGAACCGGCCTCGCTCTCGACATTCCCACATCTCCCTGACCAGCCGAAGTCAGATAATGCGGTGCAGTCGGGAGGATGACAGGAGACGCTGGTGCAGTGAATCAGGTTCAGGAGATCGTGGGGCTGGTCGGCGGTGTGCTGGGCCAAGATGTCATCGGCACCTACCTCCACGGCTCCTCCGTGCTCGGTGGACTCAGGCCGGCCAGCGACGTGGACGTGCTGGTCGTCTCCCGGCGGCGGATGGACGAGCAGGATCGACGGACACTCCTCGATGGACTGATGCGGATCTCCGGCTCCCGAAACAGGGTCCGCCCGGTCGAGCTCACTGTGGTCGTCCAGTCCGAGGTCCGGCCGTGGCGGTACCCACCGACCGGCGATTTCCTCTACGGCGAGTGGCTGCGCGCCGAGTACGAGGCCGGGGAGGTCCCTCAGCCGGAGCCGATGCCCGATCTGGCCCTGCTGATCACCATGGCGCTGACCGGCGACCACCCCCTTACCGGCCCGCGCCCTGCGCAGGTCCTCGACCCGGTTCCGCAGGCCGACCTGGTCCGGGCGAGCGTGGCGGGTATCCCCGGCCTGCTCGACGACCTGGACAGCGACACCCGTAACGTCCTGTTGGCCTTCGCCCGCATCTGGACCACGCTCGCCACTGGCCAGATCAAGTCGAAGGACGCCGCCGCCGACTGGGCCCTCGCCCAGCTCCCGCCCGAGCACCGCGCCGCCATCGAGCATGCCCGGCAGCTCTATCTCAACTGCCGCTACTCCGAGGAGAGCTGGAGCGATGCATTGCAGGCGCAGGTGCGTCCGCATGTGGACCGCGTGCTCGCTGAAATCGACCGGCTGCTCACCCGCACCCCGCGGATGTGAGAACTACTGCTTGAAGTCCTGGGAGCCAAACCTGAAGGTTGTCCACCTGCGTCCGGCCGAGCCCTCCAGCAGGGAGAGAGCAGCTCGGCGACGAAGTTGCACTCCGCATACGACCAAGCTGGTCCAGTACCCATCACAAGGCGCATCTCGGCTCACCATCGTCACCCTGAAATGCCGAACTCAGTAACGTCGACCCCGGACGGCTGGCGCCGGTAGGGGCCCAACTCCCAGCAGTCGTAGGTGCGGTAGTCGATCGTGATCCCGTAGTCGTTGATCTTCCGCCACTCCACCGGCAGCAGCTCGATGTAGTCGTCCCCGCTCAGGCAGATCGGCAGGTGTCCCGAGCGGGAGACCAGCAGCGCGTAGACGTCGTTCGGCGACAGGGCCCTGCCGGGCAGGAACGGGCTGCGCAGCCCGTCGTGGGGCCGGGTTTGCCAGCAGGCGACAACCCACTCCTGGAAGAGGTCGGCAAGTTCCGCAATGGTCCAGACGGCCTCGACGTCCTGGCCGCGGCGGGTGACGTTGGAGCCGACGTAGCCGGCGACGTGCTGGCAGAACAGGGTGTTGATCGAGGAGAAGGTGCGCTCGACCACGCTCTTGTCGGTCGGGGTGGCCGGCCGTGCGGGCTGGAGCGAGATGCCCAGTGTCCGGCAGGCCGCGATGAAGGTGTCGGAGATGAAGACCTTGCCGTGGTCGACGACGATCGTGTCCGGGACGATCACCGGCTTGGCCGCGGCGTGCTCCAGCCGGGCGTCGATGCTCATCAGGCGGGCGTGCGGGATCAGCGAGGCCGACATGCGTAACCCATCCGCCCAGCCAGGCCGCATCGGCTCGGGCACCCGTGTCCGAGCCAGCAGCAAGGCGGCATCGACCGCCTTCGTGCCCGCCGGCCGCAGGATGGCCGCGCAGAGAAGCTTCACCCTTGTGGGTGACCGCACCCTCGACAACAGCCACCGGACATGAGACTCGAGGCCGCCTCGCTCAGATCGGTGAGACTTGTCCATGCTCAGCGAGACGGGACAGAAGACGCCATCGTTCGTCTCACATGGGTGTCCCATGGGCCAGACACGGGCCACCCGCAATGAGAAAGGGACATCCGAGTTGCGAACCTACAAGGCGGTTCTTCAGGCGGTAGCTCGGGCCGTTGATCGAGATCACATCGCAGTGGTGCAGGAGGCGGTCAAGGATGGCAGCGACGAGGACCGCGTCGCCGAAGACCTGGCCCCATTCGCTGAAGGTCTTGTTCGAGGTCAGGATGATCGAGCCCTTCTCACAGCGCTTGGAGATCACCTGGAAGACCAGATTCACCTCCGCTCGTTCCAGTGGCTGATAGCCAACCCCGTCCACCACCAGGACGCTGGACCGCAGCTAGGTGCCCAGTTTCCTGGCCAACCGGCCGGTCCCCTCAGCGGCTTTGCGGTGGCCTTCACGCCCCGCTTCGCAGGGGCCCGCATTGCGTCGGTGCGGGCCCCCTCCTGTTGCCGCCTCGGGTCAGGACGTGGCGCATTGCTGGACGCTGGGAACGAGTCGGCGGGAGGAAACCGTCACTCGATCTCGGCCGCCGGTGAAGATCACGGCGATTTTCCGGGTGTGAGCCGGAGACGGAAGAGGACTGCCTTGAGATCGTGCAGGCCGCCGGCGGTGACAGGCGAGTTCACCCGCAGCCCCGGAACCGGCACGCTGGCCGTCTGCGCGCGAAGGAAGCGCGCGGCCGTCGTACGAGCGGCGGCCTTGCGCGGTGCCGGCGACAAAGTCCTGCGGGTCGGCCAAGGCGACGTCGGCACCGAAAGGCCTTGGCCTTCTCGAACCGGTCGGCGTTCAGGGCGGGGGGTGATCAGCCAGGCCCTGACCGGCCGCTGCTTGCCGGGCCGGCTCACTGCTGCTCCCCTTGCGGCGAATGCGGCACCCGGAAGGTGCCTGGTGCGAGGTCGGCTGGCGGTGGTGTCCTGGGCTGCGGCCCGGGCCTGGGTGATGCCCAGACGGGCAGGACTCGGTGCCGCCTGTCGATGATGTTCCCACCCGAAGGTGAGGCGGTCGACGATGGCGATATCACTCTGCGCCGGCACCGGGCGCGTCGCTCGGCGATCGACAAACCGGTGTCAGGACTCACTGATAAAGCCCGAGGGGCGTACGCCGTCGCGAAGGCACGTGGCCGGCCGCCCTGGCCGGGCCGTCTACCCGGCAGGATGTTCCTCGTCCAGGGCCTTGAGGGCGAAGAAGCGGGCGCCGCAGCCGTCGAAGAGGGTGCGGGCCCTGCTGAAGGTCGTGCGGGCCTCGTGGGGTCTGGCGAGGGTGTTCAGGGCACGGCCGGCCAGGAGGTGGGCCTGGCCGGCTGCGACCGGGTCGCCGACGGACGTGAAGAGTGCTGTGGCCGCCTTCGCATGGTCGAGGGCACATGCCGGGCTGGTGGAGAATAGTGCGTGGGCGCGTGCCGTGTGGGCGAGGTCTGTGCGCCGTGGTGGCGACCAAGGACGGATCTCCGATTGGGCGCGGTCGGCCCAGGACGCCGCCTCGTTCGGGCGCCCTAGCAGGGCCGCCGCCTCGGCGAGCAGGTTGTACCACACCATGCGGTCGATCGACGCGACGCCGACCGGCTCGGGGCGGTGCAGCGCGCCGGTCAGCATCTCGGTGCAGGTCGGCGGGTCACCCGTGTGCAGGGCGACGAACGCGAGCGGCCCGAAGACCATGCCGGCGAGGAACTCCCGGCGTCCGCCCGTGACCTCCATGACCTCCTCGCTGAGCCGCAACGCCAGGTCGAGGTCCCCTCGGAGGGCGGCGAGGTAGCACTGCCAGGCCGTCACGGTGGCCACGGACTGGCGGGAGCCCGAGAGTTCGGCCATGTCGCGTGCGTCCTGCGCGGACTCGCCGAGGTTGCCGGTCAGTCCGTGCCCCATGGCCAGCAGGATGCGGATCTGGCCGCCGAGAAGCGTCTGGCCGCTGCTGCGCGCGAGGTCGAGTGCCCGCCGCAGGTGCCGAACCGCGCTATGGAGCGTTCCTCGACGATCTCGGCGGTCGCGAGCCACACGGCCGAACACAGCAACTGGGTCAGTTCGCCGTCCGGCATCGCGTCCACCAGCGTGGCCGCCTCATCCAGCCGGCCCAGTGATTCCAGGTCGACCTCGCCGCCCCCCTGATCGGCCAGTACCCGTGCCGCCAGCGCGCCCGCCAGCAGCGGGCGTACCCCGGTACGGCGGGCGGCTTCCAACGCCTTTTCCGGCCAGTCCACGTCGTCGAGGTGTGCCTCCAGCCGATGGCCGATGGCCGATGGCCGATGGCCGATGGCCAGGGTCACCAGCAGCGTCGCGGTGGCGCGGGCGTCGTGCTGCGGGTGGTGCGCCAGCTCGGTGACCAGGAGTGCCTTGGCCTCGGCGTGGCGCCCCAGCAGCCGCTCGTTCGAGGCACACAGGCTCACCAGCGAGGCCCGGACCCCGCCGGCCTCGGCCGGCAGCAGCCGCAGCAGTTCGTAGATGGTCTCGCGGCTCTGCTCCAGTTGGCCGGTGAGGGCCAGCGCCTGCGCGCGCAGGCCCAGCAGGTCCAGCCGGACCGGCGCCATCTCGCCGTCGTGGGGCGCCAGGCGCAGTGCGGCGGCCAGCCACCGGGCGGCGGAGGCCGGGCTGCTGTGCAGGGCACCAAAGGCGGCTTCCCGCAGGACCGCTATGGCCTCCTGGTCGCCGCGGCGCGCCGAGCGTTCCACGTGGTGGGCCCGCTCGGCCGCCGAAGCACCGTGCTCGCGCAGCGCCGCGGCCGCACGGGCGTGGGCCGCGATACGCCAGCCGGGACCTGCCGTGTCATACACGACACGCCGTACGAGGGGATGGCGGAACCGGAACCGGTCGGTGTGCTGGATTGGGCGGAGCAGGTCGCGGGCCGTGAGGGTGTCCAGCGCCTTCAGTACGTCGTCGATGCCCAGGCCGGCCGTACGCGCCACCAGTTCGGGTTCGGCGGTGTCCGCGGCCACGGCCACTGTCTGGGCCACCAGTACCTCTGTCTCGGCGAGGGCGTCGAGCTCGGCGGTCAGCGCGGCCCGCACCTGGGCGGGCAGTTCCTCTCCGCCCGTCCGGTCGGGGTCGGCCTTCTTGGTGGCGGCCAGCGCGAGTACGTAGAACGGGTTTCCCCTGCCCGCCTGGTGGATTTCGCGTCGCCGCGCGCTGGCCAGCCGGGCGGGCAGCATCGCGTCGACGGCGTCGGGGCTGAGCGGGCCCAGGTCGACGGTCTCGACGAGGCCGTCCTTCAGGGCCCGTCCGAGTCCCTGGCGTAGTCGGCCGGACAGTTGCCGAGTCCGGTACGACACCGTCACCAGTACCTGTCCGCGCGGGGGATGGCGCAGGAGATGGTCCAGCAACTCGGCGGAGCCCTGGTCGTGCATGTCGTCGAGGACGAGCATCAGCCCTGCGGGTTCGGCCAGCGCCTCCAGCAGGGCCCGTACGGCGCGGTGCAGCCGGTAGCGCTCCGCGCCCAGCCCTTCGCGGGCGGCAACCGCCGCGGCCGCTTGCGGCAGCATGGGCAGAATGCCCCGGAGCAGGTCCACGTCATCGTCGGACAGGCCCCGCAGGCTCTGCGCTCCCAGGTCGGCGAACGCGTCGGCGACGATCCCGAAGGGCACCTGCTGCTCGAACTCCGTCGCCCGGCCCCACAGGACCACCCGGCCCGCCGAATGCGCCCGGCCCGCCAGCTCGGTCAGCAGCCGGGTCTTGCCGATCCCCGGATCCCGGGTGACCACCAGGAAGGGTGACGACGCCGAGTCAGCCAACAGCCCGTCCAGGACGGCCAGTTCCCGGTCCCGGCCCACCAGCGGCCGCCTGGGGCCGCTGGACACGCCTCGCGCGCAGACAGCTCGCGCACAGACGGATGCGGCCCGCGCGCAGCCGGGTGCGGCTTGGCCGGAAACGGGTGCGGTACCGCCTCGGATGTCGACGACGGATCCCGGCGGCGCCAGCGAAGGGTCCTGACGCAGGACCGCCGCCTCCAGCTCCCGCAGCGCGGGGCCCGGATCGATGCCGAGTTCGGTGGCCAGCCGGGTGCGTACCTCGCGCAGAACAACCAGTGCGTCGGCCTGGCGTCCCGACCGGTACAGCGCCAGCACCAGTTGCCCCTGGACCCGTTCGTCGAACGGGTGGTCAGCGGCTGCGTCCCGCAGCTGCGGCAGTACCCGCATGTGCTCGCCGAGTGCCAGGCGGGCGTCGGCCAGCGCACGACGGGCCTCCGACTCCAGCTCCGCCAGCCGGTCGGACTGCTCGGCGAGCCACGGCACCTCGGCCACGTCCACCAGCGGCCGCCCCCGCCACAACGCCAGCGCGGACCGCAGCAGCGCGGCAGCGGCGGCGGGGTCCGAGGAGTGCCGCGCGGTGCGCACGAGCCGCTCGGCGGCGCCCGCGTCGGTGTCCCACTCCAGCGCATAGCCCGGAAAACGGGCAGTGATCGCCGAACGGCCGCCGAGAACCCGGCGTAGATACGACACATGGCTCTGCACGGTGTTGATCCCGGTGGGCCGCCCGCTCCACGCCAGCTCGATCAGGCGGTCGGTGCTGACGACGTCGCCCGCGTGCAGCGCGAGCACCGCGAGGACCGCCTTGCGCCGTAACCCGGACAGCGGGCGCGGCTGCCCCTACACGACGACGTCCAGCGGCCCGAGCAGCCGGACCTGCATGAAACCCCCTTGTGACCTGGCGGTTTCAGCGAGAGGTCAGCTCGCTTTCAGCTCGTCCCGCCAGCGTTGGCGACACAGTACATGCCAAGCGAACGGGCGGAGCGCGGACCGGGCTCCGGCGGCACCGCCCACGAGAGGAGAACCACCATGACCCACCAGCGCAGACGCGTCGGCCTGGTCTTCGCCGCCACCGCGGCACTGTTGACGGGCGCCTCGGGGATGACGAACGCAGCCGCCGCCGGCCGGACCCTCGCAGCGGCCGCGGCCGACGGCAGCTACTTCAAGGTGATCCACAAGAGCGGCATGTGCCTGGACGTCAACGGCGCAAGCGTGACGGACGGCGCCATCCTCCAGCTCTACACCTGCAACGACGGGGACGGACAGAAGTGGACGTCGGTGCCCAATAGCGACGGCACCCACACGTTGCTGAACAAGAAGAGCGGCAAGTGCCTGGATGTGAGCAACGGCTCCACACAGGACAATGCCCAGATCTGGCAGTGGCCCTGCAACGGAGGCTCCGCCCAGCGCTGGAAGGCGCTGCCGGCGGGCCTGGGCTGGAACCAGCTGCAGGCACAGGTCAGCGGCAAGTGCCTGTCCCCCAAGGCCGGGGCCACCGCCCGGCGCACGCCCGCCGTGCAGTTCACCTGCAACGGGAGCACATCCCAGCACTGGCAGTTCACCGCGGTCTGACCGGCAGGAACCGGTTATAGAAGCCGGGGAACTCGACACCGGCACCAAGGACGTGCGAACCGAGGCACACATTCACCGCCTCGAAGGCGGGACGGTTGCGCTCACCGTAGACCGGATCCAGGACATCACGTGCGTTGGCGCCCGATTTCAAATTGCTCGCCGAGGTATCGATCGCCTTGAGCACCGTACGGAACTCTTCGGCGATGTCCGGCGGCGCGCTCGCCTGCATCGGCTCACCGGTCTCGGCGATCAAGGCGGCCTTCCTCCGCAGCTCTTTGAAGTCCAACGGCTCCCCTTCAATCGCCGCACCCACTTCGGCGCTGTAGGCAACGACGCCGACCTGGAAGGTCGACAGATTAAGGCAGAAGGCCGAGGTTGGCGTGGCGCTCGGGCGTGTGGTCGATGCGCTGGACGAGGCCGGGACCGATGCCGGTGGCGCAGCGTCCGGGGAACTGGAGCAGCCCGCCGTCATCAGCGCGGCGGCCATCGCGAGGATCCATCTGCGTGGGCCGGTCATGGGCGAAGGGTAGGCAACGGAGTCCGGGAGTGGTCCCAGCAGGAGACGACACCGGCGAAAGTGGAGCCGGTTCGAGGGCAGTTGCGCAAACCCGCCGACCGGGGCTGGATCTCGCCAACCGGCGCGGGACGCTGTCTGACTGGCTGTGACGTCGTCAATCGGCCCCTGTGTGGCGGCCCGAGAGTGACCCGATTCGTGAAGATCAATGACGGCACGAAGCGGCCCCGGCACGAGCGACTACACCTGTCCGGTGGGGCCAGCTGAAGCCGTCGCTCCACAAGCGGGATCGCCCGGATGGGCGGCGGCATCGTACTGCTGGACGGATCGGTGATTCGCACCCGGCGCAGAACCGGGAAAGCAAACCGGAACAACTACTCCGGCAAGAACAAATGGCACGGCCTGCTCGTGATCGCCCTCACCGACCACCGGGGCCGGCTGCTGTGGATCTCGGCGGCCCGCCCCGGGCGCACCTCGGACATCACCGCCTGCCGGCACAACAAGCTCACCCGGGAACTGCGGGAAGTCGGGCTCGGAGCCATCGCCGACCTGGGATTCGTCGGCCTCGACGACAGCGGCCCCGACACCGAAACCCCGCGGTGATCACCGGCTACAAGGCCGCCCGGAACCGGCCTCTGACGCGAGGCCAGAAGCAGTCCAACACAGCACTGGCGGCTGTCCGGGCACCCGTCGAGCACGGCTTCGCCCACCTCAGGAACTGGCGCGTCCTCGGCAAGGTACGCACCGCCCCCGCCTGGGCGACCGCCCTGGTCCGGGCCTTGCTGGTGCTCACGAACCGCGAAGTCGCCCGATGACCGACGATCTTCACCAAAGTCATCTGCCGGCGACCAGCACAAGCATCCCGATGCCCACACACACCAGCCCCGTCACCAGCAACTTCAGCTCGCACACCGCTCAGTGAGCGACTCTGTCGGGAGTGTGTGACTTGTCGGCAGAGGTCAGCGGCGCATCCGGGGACGCTCCGCGTTCGTGACGGCCCGCAGTACCCACTCGGCCGGGCCGTACCGGTACCGCGCGAGCCAGCGTCGGCTCAGCTCCAGTTGGACCACGAAGATACCGACGGCGACGACCGGCACGACCGCCGGCGGCGTGTCTCCGGTCAGCCCGAGCCCAACGCCGGTGAAGATCAGCACGCCCAGCAGAGACTGACCGAGATAGTTCGACAGCGCCATCTGGCCGGCTGGCGCGAGCGCCCGTGCCAGCCGGCCGCCGCGCGCGGTGGCGAACACCCGTAGCAGGGTCGCCACGTAGGCGCCGACCAGCAACGGCGCGGTCAGGATGCTCGCCGCCAGCCCGGCCAGGCCCACAGTGCCGCCGCCGATCGCGAACACCAGCGCGCCGGCGAGCCCGATCGGGTACCCGACCAGCTCCAGTCGGCGCAGCGCGACCGTGTGCCTGCCGATCCCGTCGGCGAGCAACTTCCGCCGGCCGGCGGCCAGCCCGACGAGGAACGCGGCAAGCGCGAGCGGACCCTGCACAGCAAGACTTCCGGCCATCGTCGGCAGCGAGCGCAGGTGCTCGCCGATCACCGAACCCAGGCCGCCGGCAAGCGCATCGGTCGACACGCGACCGCCGGCGAGCGCGGCGCCCTGGTCGGTAACCAATTCGACGCCAGCCAGCGCAGCCACGGCCATCCCGACCGCCATGACACCGACGATCGCCCCCGCGGCGATGACCGCGGTCCTCGGCTGGATCCGGTGCACGGCAAGCAGAACAAGGCCAAGCAGAGCGTAGGTGGTCAGGATGTCACCCTGGAACAGCAGCACCGCATGCAGGCCGCCGAGCACGAAAAGCCCGCCGAGCCGGCGGACGAACCGCGCGGTGAAGTCCGCGCCGGCACGGCCCGCGGCGGCCAGCTGCAAGGTAAAGCTGTAGCCGAACAGGAACGAGAACAGGAGGTAGAACTTCATCTCGAACAGCAACCGGACCCCGAACTCGACGGAGTCGTCCAGCCAGGAGCCATGCGCCGGATCGGCGACAAGATGGAACGGGTAGCCGGAGGCGAAGTACGCAAGGTTCACAACAAGGATGCCGAACAGCGCGAACCCGCGCAGCGCGTCGACATCAAGTAACCGGGGTTGGGTGCGCGGTCGCAGCGTTTCCGTCATGCAAGAACGCTAGGAACGGTGAGGGCGCGGCACGAGCCGGTGCGCCCGAGAATCCGTGGTGGGGCCAGCCCTACCGGTCGGGGCGGGGCCAGCCCTGCCGGTCGCCAGTCGACCCGCCGCGACCGACTCGCGTGTCCAACGTTCCCGACTCCCCACTCAGCGGGCGGTTACAAGGCGGCCCGCAACCGGCTGCTGCCCCGCAGCCAGAGATTGTCCAACACAGCGCTGGCCGCCGTCCGGGCGCCGGTCGAGTACGGCTTCGCTCTCCTGACGAACTGGCGCGCGCTCGGCAAGGTCCGCACCGACCGGAAATGGGCAACCTCCCTGGTCAGGGCCATGCTGGTCCTCACCAACCACGAAGCAGCCCGAAGACCGATGATCTTCACCGAAGTCATCAACCAACGACCAGCACGAATACCCCCAACCCCGCGTACACCAGACCGGTGACCAGCAACTTCACGATGCACACTGCTCAGTTCGGGCAGAGTGAGCCACCGGTTGGCCGGCCGGGCGGGCTCGTCGGCAGGCTGGGGCATGGCAGCGGTGGCGCCTTGGCAGTGGCCTCGCGGATGGCGGCAAACCAGAGGCGGGCGGATGGGCAGTGAGGGCGCACAACTCGAGGAGGCACATCGCGCGGCTTTGGCGGGATCCTTGGCGGTGACGGTCGCTGTGTGCCCGCCCGACGGGGCCCGTGTGGCGATTCCCCGGGCCATGTTCCGGACGCCGATGATGGTGATCTGCACAGGTGCAACGGTATGTGCGGCCGGGGACGACCGGTGGCACGCGCACCGTCTGGGTTAACGGTCAAGACCCTGGCCCGTGCGTGCATGGCTGCCACCGGACAGCTGGTGAAGCATGTGATCGATGCCCGTGTCGCGTTGGAGGTGCATCGGTTGCCGGCGCACACGGATGAGCCGGTGGCGATCATCGCCCGCCGTCTGAGTTTTCCCGACCCCACCAACTTCGGGAAGTTCTTCACCCGTCACATCGGCACGTGCCCCGGCACCTTCCGCCACATCCACCAGGGCCAGTAGCGGTTCCGTGAAGGCCAGGTGGCGGGCGCGGCCGAAGTTTTCGAAGCGCTTCGACAATGATGTCCGCAGGTGAAAGAAATGTGTCTTCCTGCGCAGAGTCTTGCTGTTCAGACGCCCCGTCATTACTGTCCGCAGACGCAAGCGCTTCGACACTTCGCACCCTGCGTCTGGCAAGCCCGTTGCTTGGAAGGTAAGGGGACCGAGCACCGTTCCCGCAGTTCTTCACTTCGCCCAGGGCCGGCCATCAAGCCGGTCAGTCGGCCAACTGCGCAAGCACCTCGGACGGGGCTGGGTCGCGCCGTCCCGAGCCCGGACTCGCCGACGAGCGACACCTCGCGGCGCCAGAGTCCGCCACCAGACCGGGGGGTCCGGAACAACCCATCGCCGTCCTTGGAGGGACACATGAGATGGCAAGCCCGTAAATCCATCAGCAGCAAGTCGGCCGGGTTCGGTCGGCTGGCCCTGATCGTCGCCGTGATCGTCGGGTTCCTGAGCTTCGCGTCTCCGGCGCAGGCCCAGGTGTACTCCACCTGCGACCGGTGGGGTCAGTACACCCAGGGCACCTGGACGATCTACAACAACATCTGGGGCGAAAACCACGGCACGCAGTGCCTGACCGTCAACAGCATCAAGTCCTGGTACGTCGATGCCAACCACTCCGGCGGCGGGATCAAGTCCTACCCGAACACCTCGGTCCGGCCCCAGACGCCGCTGTCGCAGTTGAACTCGGCGGGCTTCTGGTACAACACGTCGTCGACTCCCGTCGCCGGCGGTGACCACTGGAACTGGACGAGCGACATCTGGTCGGCCGGCAACCAGGACGAGATCATGGTCTTCACCAGCTGGTCCGGGGGGACGGCAGGCGGCTGGGGAAGGCAGATCGCGTCCAACGTGACCATCGGCGGCGTCCGGTACGCGTCGGTCTGGCAGGCCGATCCCGGCTGGAACGTCCTGCAGCTCATCCCCGCCCAGCAGAGCAACACCGGCACCATCGACGCCTCGGCGGTCTGGCGATGGGCCGCGTCGCAGAACCTCCTGCGCAACACCACCTTCGAAACGATGCAGTTCGGCCTCGAGATCACTTCGACCAGCGGCGTGCAGAAGCGGTACTCGCTGAACGCCTACAGCGCCTGGTGGAGCAACACCTCCGGCGGCGGATCAAGCATCTAGCCGCAATACGCGCGACACGACGGTGCACTCCGTCCGCGCATAGAGATGAACGCCGGAGCGATTCCCAAACGCAGACCTTTCCGCCGGGCCTCGAACGACAAATTCCGGCGGGAAGGTTTGCGGAGTCTTCGAATTCAGGCGGGGTGGATGTGGCCTCGGGCTCGGCGGGTGGTGACGCAGCGTCTGCGTGGGCGTTGGTTGGTGGGTTGCGGAAGCCGTGGGCGGCTCGCGCGGCGAGCGGCTGTTGTCCAACGGGAGACGGCCGGGACCAGGATGCCCACGAACTCGGGGATGGCCCGCCCCACGTACTGCTGTCGTACGGCGACACGGTCGGTGTCGACGGCCGACACCTTCTGAAGCGTCCCCGCGAGGTCGGCCCACCAGGAGTCCGGCAGCTGGAGGTCGTGCTGGAGGATCGGGTCGTCGGACAGGACCGGCTTGTCGACGCGCACCGACCGCTCCGCCCGGTAGGCGGTGCCGTCGTCGACGGCGTCGTGGACGGCCTGGAGAGCGGGCCGGTAGCCGTCGAGGTCGCCGAAGGCGTGCTGGGCATCGAGGGCGCCGTCCCACAGCTTCCCCGAGGCTTTGTCCTCCGGAGAGGACACCAACCGCAGCCACGCCGGTTGCCCGGCGGCGGTGCGGGCCGGGGCACCCAGGGTGCGCCCGGCCCAACCCCAGAACTCCGCGCCCGGCTCCACCTGGACGTCCAGGGCCTGCCCGGTGTGCGCGTGGTGGGCGCGCATGCGCTGTTCGGTGTCCGGGTCAGGGGGAGGCGAGTACACCAGTGATCTCCCGCAACTGGGCCGCGGTCAGGGAGGGTTGGGCGACGGCGTCGGACGCCTCCCTCCAGTGTGGCGCACTTGAGGCGGTGATGAGGGCGTCTGTCACTCCTGGGCATGACGCGACTGAACCGCTCCGGGTCTGATGGAGGCTCGATTCCCTGAGAGGATCGAGTCGTGGCACGTCCTTCCCCCCACCCCACCCTGCTGAGCTTCGTGAGCGTGCGGTGCGCATGGTCGCGGAGGTCCGTCCGAACTATCCGACCGAGTGGGCCGCGATGAAGGCAGTCGCGGCGAAGCTGGGCATCGGCGCAGCGGAAACGGTGCGGATGCGGGTCCGCAAGACGGAGGTGGACGCCGGTCAGCGGCCCGGCACGACGTCTGAGGAGGCCACGGAGATCAAGCGGCTGCGGGCCGAGAACGCCGAACTGCGGCGGGCCAACGAGATCTTGAAAGCGGGTCGGCTTTCTTCGCGTCAATGTCAGGATGTTGGAGACCGGCGGGCGTGCACGGGCCGAACTCGCCTGTGGTGGCTGGTCCTTGATGTGTCGCCCGCCGGTCGCAGTCCGTTCGGTGCGGTGTGGCTTGACAGGAGCGTGCCGCTGGCCCGATCGAGGCGGCCCCCGGCGGCGTGACCGCGGCCAACGCTCCGTTCAGCCAGGCGAGTTGATTCGTCACTCGGACGCGGGGTCGCAGGGCGGATTCAACCGGCCGAGCGAGGCAGCGCCGACGATGTAGGCGGCGGCGAGCAACACCTTGAAGGCGCCATCTACTCACTGTTCGGGAGCAAGAACGGCCTGGTGGTCGCCTTGGTCGCCGACTACCTGCGGCTGTACTACGAGGAGATCGAGCAGACGGTTCAGCGCGTGGCCGAGAACGTCGCCGCCGCACACCTCACCTTCACCCCTGAAGGGCTGGGTCTGATCGTCTCGCTCTGCCGAACGGCGCGGCCGGCGACCACTACCCCGCGCCGATGATGCCCGCCTGGTAAACCGGGCCCGCCACAGCGACGTGACAGCAAAAAAGGCTCACCCTGATGACACAGGGCGGACAGAGCACCACCGCCGCCCTGCGCCGCTCCCTGGCTCCCTGGACACTCCCATCCGGGGGGCGTCCTCAAAGCAGTTGTCGGTCTCGATGAACAGCAGCGGCAGCCCCACCTCCGGGGCGATGAGGACGATGTCCGCCCACGCATCTCCCACGCCGGGGTTCCTCCACGTGCCCGTCGCCAGGAGGGCGACCTCGGTGGCGTAGGAGGTGATGCTGCCGATCCCGTCGGGCGTGTCGACAGGCCTGGGCGGCCGCGATGGCTTCGGCCGGCTGCCCGGCCACCAGGTGAAGGTCCGGCTTCGGGCGGATCATCGCGATGGCCGTCTCGTTGACCGTCATCGCGTGCGAGGCGCCCGAGCGGCCCACGCTCTTGGGCATGCCGCCCATCTCCTCCTGCCCCCGGTCCAACTCGATCGCGGCGGAGGCCAGCCCGTCCTTGGTGAGCAGGCGCAGCTTCTCGCCCCCTCGGGTGCGGCCGCCGTCGACGGCGGCGGCGTAGATCGTTGAGCGCGCCGCATGGGAGGCGGTACGCGCCTCCTTCCGCTCGGCGCGCAAAGTCGCCCAAGACAGATACATGCCGCCCACGGACGGCAACAGCCGGCCAGCGTCTCGGCGATCCGCAGGTCGAAACGGACGGCGAGGCACACCGCCCCGATCATGCCGCCGACCGAGAGCACGAGATGGACCGCACCGCCCCGCCGAGTCCGCCCAGCAGTCTCCATGGCCGGATTCTCGGCGCGGGCGAACACCGGATGAGGGACATCGGCGGATCGGCCCCTCGGACGAGTGACGTCAGATCCAGCCCTGCTCCCAGGCGCGCTGGGCGGCCGCATGCCGGGTCGGGACGCCCAGCTTGGACATGGCGGAGGAGAGGTAGTTGCGAACCGTGCCGGACGCCAGGTGGACCTCCGCGGCGATGTCCGCGATCGAGGCGCCTTTGCGCGCGGCGCGCAGGATCTCCAGTTCGCGGCCGGTGAGCGGGCAGTCGTCCTCGGTCAGTGCGGAGGCGGCGATGTCCGGGTCCACATAGCGTCGGCCGGCGGCGATGTCGCGGATGATCTCGGCCAGCCGGGCCGCCGGGGTCGTCTTGGGGACGAAGCCCCGCACACCGGCGGCCAGGGCCCGGCGCAGTACGGCGGGTCGGGCGTGCCGGGTCACCAGGACGATCCGCGTGGGCAGTTCGGCCTGGATCTCCTCGGCGGCGCGCAGCCCGTCGGCGGGTGGCATCTCCAGGTCCAGGACGGCGATGTCGGGGCGGTGCTCGTGGGCCAGCCGTACCGCCTCGGTCGAGGTGGCCGCCTCGGCGACGACGGTGAGGTCCTGCTCCAGCCCGAGCAGGGCGGCCAGGGCGCTTCTGAGCAGGTCCTCGTCGTCGGCGATCAGCAGGCGGATCATCGGGCGGCTCCGTCCGTGGGCTTCAGTGACACCGGCGAGCTCGGCGATCGCGTGGATCTCCTCGACATGTGTGACTTCGGCGATCGCGTCGGCTCCGGTGATTCCGATGGCCGCGTAAGGTCCGGCGGCCTCACCGGCAGCGCGGCCGCGACCACGAAGCGGTCGCCGTCCTGGTGCCACGTCAGCTCGCCGCCCGCCGCCTCCAGCCGCTCGGCGAGCGATCGCAGTCCCGTGCCGTCGAGGCCGGCGGGATGCCCCTCGGCGCCGTCGTTGATCACCCGCAGGCGGGCGGAACCGTCCGCGATCCGGTAGTCGACCTCGGCGTAATCGGCCCGGCTGTGCCGGAGCACGTTGGTGGTGGCCTCCCGCATCACCCGACCGAGCAGGTGCCGGGCGGAGTCCGTGAGGCCGGGGGTCACGGCGGCGGGGTCGAGGTTCGTCCTCGCGTCGATGCCGGCCGCGGCAAGCACCCGCGTCGCGTTGCCGATCTCGTCGTCCAGCGACGTACGACGGTAGCCCTGCACCACGGCCCGCGTGTCGCTCAGGGCATCCACCGACAGCTGCCGTATCTCCTTCAACTCCGTGGCGGCGCGCGCCGGGTCCACCTCGACCAGCCGTGCCGCCAACTCGCTCTTCAGCGCGATGACCTGGAGGTGGTGGCCCTGGATGTCGTGCAGATCGGCGGCGAACCGCAGCCGCTCCTCCCTGACCGCCAGCTCCGCCTCCAGCCGCCGTGCCTCGTCCAGCCGCCGTGCCGTGTCCCAGGCCCACAGCGGGCCGAGCGTCACCCACGCCGTGAAGGCGACCAGCCCGGGCGGGAACAGTGCGGCGTACACCAACTCGCCGTCCCCCTCGACCAGACTGACCACTCCCCCGGGCAGCGGCGCGAGGACCACGGCGCCCGCGATCACCCCTCGCCTGCGGCGCGGCGGGAGATACGTGGCGACGATCGCCACGACGACGGCGGGCGCGACCGGCCAAAGCCCGTAGTCGCGCAGGGCCAGGGGGAAGGCCGCGAGCACGGCTCCGGCCACGCCGGCGGTGATCAGCAGACCCAGGGGCGGTTCGGAAGACGCGGCGTCCGGCACGGGGAGGAGCGCCAGCCGACGGCTCAGGAGTACGACGCTCGCCCACACCTCGACCGCCAGCGCCCCGGCGGCCGGGCCGCGGGCCCACAGCGGGACGTCACCGTCGAGGACCCAGGCGCCGACGAAGACGGCCAGGACACACACGGTCATGCCCGGCACGGTCCACCACGTGTAGCGCCGGAAGCTCGTCAGCCCCGCGGCCCGTCGATCGATCGCATCGTCCCCCACCGGGCCATTGTGGCCCAGGCCGCATGACAAATGTCATGCGCGGACGTGACAACTCCACGCGTGGGCACGGGGATTCGACACTACTGGCGGGCTTGGCGGGGGCGCAGGCTGAAGGGGTCCGAGAGATACCCCGTCCCGGTACCCAATGGAGGGTTCCCATGTCCACTCCTGCCCCGCACGCGACGGCGGACGGACCGCACGCGGCCACGATGCTCAAGCGGCGCTGGCCCACGGCCCTGGCCGTCGCATTCGTCGCACTCAACGTGATCGCGTCCGGATCGCAGGACGTGGCCGACGCCGTCGGCGGCTTCGCGGAGACCCTGCCGTTGCTGCCTCTGATCTACCTGGTCGTCCATCAGATCGGAAAGGCAGAGGCCACCTGGCCGGTGCTCGGAGCCGGGGTGGTGCTCGTGTTCGCTCTCCCCTTCCAGGACCTGGTCGCCCCGTCGACGGCCCTCGTCGCCCTCGCCGCGGCCGTCCTGGTCCGGGGCGCAGTTCTCGGGACCCCGCACGGGCGGCCCACCTTCGGGGTCCAGGCCCTCGGCGCGCTCGTCTTCTGCGGGCTCGCGCTGGCCGGGCTCGCGGTGGATCCGGACCTGGGCCGCTACCTGGTGGCGGCCGGCTGGTTCTTCCACGGTGTCTGGGACTTCGTGCACCTGCGGCTCGACAAGGTCGTCTCCCGTACGTTCGCCGAGTGGTGCGGAGTCATCGACGTACTCGTCGCCGTCCAACTGCTCTTTCTGGTCTATTGATCCGAAACGGTAGGTGTTCCGGGTCGTTGATCCCTGTGTGAGTGAACTGGTGGGGGACGCACGGCAGTTGTCGCCGCTCAACGGACAACAAGCACAGACGGTCGACCTCCCCACCTACGCCTTCCAACACCGCCGCTACTGGCTGGAGAAGACCACCCCAGCCCCGGCTCTCGACTCCCGCCGGCAGATCGACGCACGCTTCTGGGAAGCCGTCGAACGCGAAGACCTTGAAGCACTCGCCGAAACCCTGCAACTGCCTGGCAGCGAACCGCTCGCCGAGGTCCTGCCCGCGCTCTCGAACTGGCGCAAGCAGGAAGCCACCCGCTCGGCGATCGACGGCTGGCGCTACAAGGTGATCTGGAAAGCGATCGGTCGGAGCGCGAAGGCGCCACAGCTCACCGGCGACTGGCTGGTCGTCGTCCCGAGCGAGTACGAGGGCGGCCCTCACGCCGACCTCATCGCCTCCGCCTACCGGGGTCTGGCGGCCCACGGTGCCCGCCTCGTCACCGTCGAGGTGTCCGGCGGTGTCGACCGGGTCGGGCTGGCCTCCCTGGTGCGTTCCGCCATGAGCGGTGACAGGGATCCGGTGCAGCCGGTCGGTGTGCTGTCACTGCTCGCGCTGGACGAGTCCCCGTACACCCCGGGTAGTGCGCTCGACAGCGGGCTCGCCCTGAACGCCGCCTTGGTGCAGGCGCTCGGTGACGCCGGGGTCGGGGCGCCGTTGTGGATCGCCACGCGGGGTGCCGTGTCCACTGGGCGTGCCGACCGGCTGGTGGCACCCGCGCAGGCGCAGGCGTGGGGGCTTGGCCGGATCGCCGCGTTGGAGTATCCGCAGCGCTTCGGTGGGCTCGTCGATCTGCCGGCGGAGTTGGACGAGCGTGCCGTGGGCCGGTTGGTGGCCGTGCTGTCGGGTGCGGTCGAGGAGGACCAGGTCGCCGTACGGGGTTCCGGGCTCCTCGCCCGGCGTCTGGTGCGGGCCGGGCTGCCCGACGCGGTCCCTGGGGGCTGGGCGCCCAGTGGGACGGTGCTGGTGACCGGTGGGATCGGGGGCGTCGGGGCTCAGGTCGCCCGGCGGTTGGCCCACGCCCGCGGCGGTGCCGTACATCTGCTGCTGGTCGGGCGTCGGGGTGCGGAGGCGCCCGGGGCGGACGCGTTGGAGGCCGAGCTGACCGGGCTCGGTGCCCGGGTGACCGTCGCGGCCTGTGATGTCGCCGACCGCGATGAGCTCGCCGCGCTGCTGGCCGCCGTACCGGAGGACATGCCTCTCACCGCCGTGGTGCACGCGGCCGCGGTGCTCGACGACGGTGTGCTGGACGCGCTCACGCCCGAGCGGGCCGAGACGGTGCTGCGGCCCAAGGTGGCGGCGGCGCTGCTGCTGCACGAGCTGACCCGGGACCTCGATCTGTCGGCGTTCGTGCTGTTCTCCTCGCTCGCCGGGACCCTCGGTGGGCCCGGGCAGGGCAGTTACGCCGCCGCCAACACGTTCCTGGACGCGCTCGCGCGGCAGCGGCACGCCGACGGGTTGCCCGCGACGTCGGTCGCCTGGGGTGCCTGGGGCGGTGGTGGTCTGGCCTCCGGTGAGACGGGGGAACGGCTGGCGCGTACCGGGATGCCCGCCATGGACCCGGAGTCGGCGCTGACGGCGCTGGAGCAGGCCGTCATGGGCGACGAGCCCGTGCTGGCCGTGGCGGATGTGCGGTGGGAGACGTATGCGTTCGCGCACTCCGACGCCGTCGCGCCGGTGCTCGCGGACCTGCCGGAGGTGCGGGCGGCGGTGGCCGCGCGCACCGCGCCCGCGCCGGGTGGCGACGAGGACCACAACACGCTGACGGCGCGGCTCGCGGCGTTGCCGTATGAGGAGCGGCGGCGTGAACTGCTGGGTCTCGTACGGTCGTTGGCGGCGTCGGCGCTCGGGTTCCCCGGTGCCGAGGACGTCGACGAAGAGCGGGCCTTCCGTGACCTCGGCTTCGACTCGCTGACCGCGGTGGCGCTGCGCAACAGCGTCGCCGAGGCCACGGGACTGCGGCTGCCGGTGACGCTGGTCTTCGACCATCCGACCGCGACGGCGCTCGCCCGCAAGCTGCACCAGGAGCTGTTCGGGGAGGCGGATGCCGGAGTGGAGTCCACGCCGGCGGTTCCCGCGAGGGTGGTGGCGACGGACGACGATCCGATCGTCATCGTGTCGATGAGCTGCCGTTACCCGGGCGGGGCCGACAGCCCGGACGCGTTGTGGCGGTTGCTGGCGGAGGGCCGGGACGCCGTGTCGGCGTTCCCGGAGGACCGTGGCTGGGACCTCAAGGGGGCCTACGACCCGGATCCGGACCGCCCGGGGACCTTCTACGCCCGTGGCGGTGGATTCCTGTACGACGCCCACCACTTCGACCCGGAGTTCTTCGGGATGAGTCCGCGTGAGGCGCTGGCCGTCGATCCGCAGCAGCGGCTGCTCCTGGAGACGTCCTGGGAGGCGTTCGAGCGGGCCGGTGTCGATCCGGGTGTGCTGCGCGGCAGTGCGGTCGGGGTGTTCGTCGGCTCGAACTACCACGACTACGGCTCCCGGGTGCAGCACGCGCCCAAGGACTTCGAGGGCTATCTGGCGACGGGCAGCGCCGGCAGTGTGGCGTCCGGGCGGATCGCCTACACCTTCGGTCTGGAGGGCCCTGCCGTCACCGTCGACACCGCGTGCTCCTCGTCGCTGGTGGCCCTGCACATGGCCGCCCAGGCGCTGCGTTCGGGTGAGTGCACGATGGCGTTGGCTGGCGGGGTGACGGTGATCTCCTCGCTGGACACGTTCATCGAGTTCAGCAGGCAGCGGGCGCTGTCCGCGGACGGGCGCTGCAAGGCGTTCTCCGACGACGCCGACGGCGCCGGCTGGGCCGAGGGGGTCGGTGTGGTCCTGCTCGAGCGGCTGTCCGACGCCCGCCGCAACGGTCACCCGGTGCTCGCGGTGCTCGCCGGTTCCGCGGTGAACCAGGACGGTGCCAGCAACGGGCTGACCGCGCCGAGCGGACCCGCGCAGCAGCGGGTCATCCGGCAGGCCCTGGCGGCCGCCGGGCTGTCCCCGGCCGACGTGGACGCCGTCGAGGCGCATGGCACCGGTACCCGGCTGGGCGACCCGATCGAGGCGCAGGCGCTGCTGGCGACGTACGGGCAGGACCGTCCCGAGGACCGGCCGCTGCTGCTCGGCGCGCTGAAGTCCAACATCGGGCACAGCCAGGCCGCCGCCGGTGTCGGCGGTGTGATCAAGATGGTGCTGGCGATGCGGCACGGGACGCTGCCGCGCACCCTGCACGCCGACCGGCCGTCGGCGCAGATCGACTGGGCGGAGGGTGCCGTGTCCCTGCTGTCCGAGCCCGTTCAGTGGCCGGACACCGGCCGGCCGCGCCGGGCCGGGGTGTCGGCGTTCGGCATCAGTGGCACGAACGCCCACGTGATCCTG
This sequence comes from Streptomyces capitiformicae, assembly GCF_002214185.1. Taxonomy (NCBI): domain Bacteria; kingdom Bacillati; phylum Actinomycetota; class Actinomycetes; order Kitasatosporales; family Streptomycetaceae; genus Streptomyces; species Streptomyces capitiformicae. The sequence goes on from NZ_CP022161.1 coordinate 9,547,413, forward strand.
GAGCAGGCGCCGCCCGCCCAGCCGGAGACGCCGTCCGCCGAGAACGCCACATCGTCGGAGACGCCGCCCGCCGAGAACGCCACATCGTCGGAGACGCCGCCCGCCGAGAACGCCACATCGTCGGAGACGCCGCCCGCCGAGAACGCCACATCGTCGGAGACGCCGTCCGCCGAGAACGCCACGTCGTCGGAGGCGGCGCCCCTGACCGTCGTCTCCGGCGGCGTGGTCCCCTGGGTGTTGTCGGGGCGGAGCGCGGAGGCGCTGCGGGCCCAGGCCGCCCGGTTGCTCTCCCACCTCACCGATCCGCGACGGCAGGAAGGCGACGACGCCCCCGGTGACATCGCCTGCTCGCTCGCCCTGGGGCGGGCCGCGTTCGACCACCGGGCGGCCGTCGTCGGCCGGGACCGGGAGGAACTCCTCGCCGCGCTCGGGGCGTTGGCCGACGGCCGGGAGGCGCCGGGGCTGGTGCGCGGACAGCGGCGGCGCGGTGGACGTACCGCGTTCCTGTTCAGCGGGCAGGGCAGCCAGCGGCCGGGGATGGGGCGTGAACTGTACGCGGCGTACCCGGAGTTCGCCGACGCCCTCGACGCCGTGTGCGCCGAGTTCGACCGTGAGCTCGAACGGCCGTTGCGCGAGGTGCTGTTCGCCCCGGCCGGCACTCCGGAGGCCGAGCTGCTGGACCGTACCGCCTACACGCAGGCCGGGCTGTTCGCGCTCGAAGTGGCCCAGTTCCGGCTGCTGGAACACTGGGGGCTGTGGCCGGACGTCGTCGTCGGTCACTCGATCGGCGAGTTGGCCGCCGCCCATGTGGCCGGGGTGCTCGACCTCGGTGACGCCTGCCGGCTGGTCGCCGCGCGCGGCCGGCTGATGCAGGAGCTGCCGGACGGCGGCGCCATGGTGTCCGTCCAGGCCGGTGAGGCGGAGGTCGTCGAGGCGCTGCTCCCGTACGAGGGCCGGGTGTCCGTGGCCGCCGTCAACGGGCCGGTGTCCGTGGTCGTCTCGGGTGACGAGGACGCGGTGGCGGAGCTGGCCGAGGCGTGGCGGGCGGCCGGGCTGCGCACCAAGCGGCTGACGGTGTCGCACGCCTTCCACTCACCGCGCATGGAACCGATGCTGGACCGCTTCGCGGCCGTCGCCCGCGAGGTGACGTACGCGGCCCCGGCCCTGCCCGTCGTGTGCGACCTCACCGGTGAACTCGCCGACTCCGGGCAGCTGGAGGGTGCCGACTACTGGGTGCGGCATGTGCGCGGCACGGTCCGTTACGCCGACGCCGTCGCCACCCTCGAACGGCAGGGCGTCACGGCGTATGTCGAGCTGGGTCCCGACGGGATCCTCACCGCCATGACCCGTGACTGCCTCACCGACCCGGACGGCGCCGTCGTCGCCACGCCGCTGCTGCGCCGGGACCGGCCCGAGGAGGTGGCGCTGACCACGGCCCTCGCCACACTGCACACGTACGGCGTGAGCCCCGACTGGGCGCGGTACTTCGCCGGGCGGGCGGCGCGCCGGGCCGAGCTGCCGACGTACGCCTTCCAGCGCGACCGGTACTGGCTCGACGCGGCCCCGCGCACCCCGGACCTCGCCTCGGCCGGGCTGGCCGACGGGGCGCATCCGCTGCTGGGCGCGGGCACCGCGCTCGCCGGCGGTGACGGGTATCTGCTCACCGGGCGGCTGTCGCTCGGCAGCCACCCCTGGCTGACCGACCACAGGGTGTCCGGTACGGCGATCCTGCCCGGCACGGCCTTCCTCGAACTGGCGTTGCTGGCCGCCGACCGGGTGGGCTGCGCCACCGTGGACGAACTCACGCTGGAGGCACCGCTCGTCCTGCCCGAACACGGCTCCGTCCACCTCCAGGTCACCGTCGGTGAACCCGGCGCACAGGGGGCGCGCGGTGTGACCGTGCACTCCCGCCCTGACGACGCGGCGGACGACGAGCCCTGGACCCGGCACGCCCTCGGACAGCTCACCCCGGCGGGCCCCGGCACGGCACCGGTCGACGACGTCCCGCCGGTCCCGTGGCCGCCGCGGGGTGCCGAGCCGGTCGCCGTGGACGAGCTGTACGACCGGTTCGCCGCGAACGGCTTCGCGTACGGGCCCGTCTTCCAGGGGCTGACCGCCGCCTGGAGGCTCGGGGAGGAGGTGTACGCGGAGGTCGAGCTGCCTGCCGAGGCCGCCGACGACGCGGCCGGATACGGGCTGCATCCCGCGCTGCTGGACGCCGCCCTGCAGACGGTCGGGCTGACCGCCTCCGCCGCGTCCGGCGGCGGGCTCATGCCGTTCAGCTGGTCCGGCGTACGGCTGCACGCGGCGGGTGCCGGCGCACTGCGGACGCGTCTCGCCCCGGCGGGACCCGACACGGTGGCGCTGCGGGTCACCGACCCGGAGGGCCGGGCCGTCGCCACGGTGGCCGGGCTGACGCTGCGTCCGCTGCCCGCCGGGCAGGTGGGCGACGCGCGTACTGCCGCCCGGCATCTGCACGAGCTGGAATGGGTGACCCCGGCCGATGCCCCGGCCCGTGCCGCGATCGGCGGTCTCGTCGTCCTGGACGGTGACGGCGATCCCGCCCTCGGGCAGGCCCTCACCACCACCGGGATCGCCGCCACCCACCACACCGACCTGGCCGCCCTCGCGCGTGCCGTCGCCGCCGGTGACGTGCCCGTGCCGGGGACGGTGCTGGCCGCCGTACCGGTTCCCGGGGACGGCTGCGCCGGGCCCGCGGAGGACGCCGATCCGGCGGCCGCGGTGCGGCAGGTGACCGGGCGGGTGCTGCGGCTGCTCCAGGGGTGGCTCGCCGAGGACACGTTCAACGCCACCCGGTTGGTGCTGGTCACCCGGCACGCCATGTCCGTGCACGACGGGGACCGGGCGCCCGATCCGGTGGCCGCGGCCGTCTGGGGGCTGGTGCGGACGGCGCAGTCCGAGAACCCGGAGCGGTTCGTGCTCCTCGACTGGGACGGTGCGCAGGAGTCGTACGGGGCGCTGCTTCCCGCGGCCCGGCACGACGAGCCCCAGGTCGCGCTGCGCAAGGGTGAGTCGCGGGTGCCGAGGCTGGTCCGTATGCGGCTGACCGAGTTCACCGAGTTCACCGATGCCACGCCGGGTGCGCTGCTCGACCCGGACGGAACCGTTCTGGTCACCGGCGCCACCGGTGCGCTCGGTGGTCTTGTCGCCCGCCATCTGGTCACCCGGCACGGTGCCCGGCATCTGCTGCTGGCCGGGCGTCGTGGCCCGGACGCGCCCGGTGCCCGGGAACTCGTCGACGAACTGACCGGGCTCGGCGCCCAGGTCGACCTCGTCGCCTGTGACACCTCGGACCGTGCGGCCCTGGCCGCCCTGCTCGCCGGTGTGCCCGCCGGGCACCCGCTCACCGCCGTGGTGCACACCGCGGGTGTCCTCGACGACGGTGTCATCGGCTCCCTCACCCAGGAACGGCTCGACACCGTGCTCGCCGCCAAGGTCGACACCGCGCTGCATCTGCACGAGTTGACCCGGGACAGCGAGTTGCGCGGCTTCGTGGTGTTCTCCTCGCTGGCCGGCATCTTCGGCGGCTCCGGGCAGGGCAACTACGCGGCGGCCAACGCGTTCCTCGACGCCTTCGCCCGGCAGCGGCGCGCCCACGGCCTGCCCGCCCAGTCGCTGGCATGGGGGCTGTGGGAGCAGCGGTCGGCGATGACGGGCAAGCTCGACGAGGCCGACCTGCTGCGGATGGCGCGCGGCGGGGTGGTGCCGATGACGTCGGAGCAGGCACTCGGCCTGTTCGACGCCGCCGTCGCGGTCGACCGGCCCCTGCTGGTCCCGGCCCGGTTCGACACGGCCGGGCTGCGGACGCCGGACGGAGAGGTCCCGCCCCTGCTGCGGTCCCTCGTCAAGCCGGCCGCCCAGCGCCGTTCCGGTGCCGCCGGTACGGGTCCCGTGCCTGCCGAGCGGCTGCGTGACAGGCTCGCGGAGCTGACCGCGGGCGAACGGCTCACGGTGCTGCTGGACGTCGTCCGGGACCAGGCGGCGGCGGTCCTCGGTTACGCCGACTCGGACGCCGTGGACCCCGAACGCGGCTTCCTGGAAATGGGGTTCGACTCGCTGACCGCCGTCGAACTGCGCAACCGGCTCCATGCCGCCACCGCGCTGCGGCTGCCGGCCACCCTGCTGTTCGACTACCCGACCCCGGCCGGGCTCGCCGAGCACCTGCGGGCGGAGCTGGAACCGTCGGCCGCCGCGGCCGTGGGGCCGGTGCTGGCCGAGCTAACCCGCCTGGAGGGCGCGTTGGGCGACATCGCCGACGACGACCCGATCCGTACCGCACTGGCGGAGCGGCTGCGCGGGCTGCTGTCCCGCCTGGACGGCGCCCACGGCGGCGAGGGTGGGGGCGCGGAGGCCTCGGCCCAGGCAGTCGAGGAGCGACTCGGCGCCGCCAGCGACGACGACCTCTTCGACTTCATCGACAAGCAGTTCGGAGGGGCGTAGCCGAGGGATCGGCATAGCCGACGGATCGGCATAGCCGACGGATCGGCATAGCCGACGGATCGGCATAGCCGACGGATCGGCGTATGGGGCAGGCCTGCCGGGGATCAGCTCGCCGGCAGGCCTGCCTGCCTCCAGGGCCGGGACAGTGAACCGGCCTGACCGTGCCAACCGGCACATCGGACGGAAGGAATCGGACGGGCATGGACATGGACGCGGCCGTGGCGGAGCGAGTGTTGAACGTCGGTGTGCTCGGCTGCGCGGCCATCGCGCAGCGCACCACCATCCCGGCGCTGGTCGCCGACCCGTCGGTGCGACTGGTCGCGGTGGCCAGCCGCAGCCGGGACAAGGCCGAGGCGGTGGCCCGCCGGTTCGGCTGTGCGGCGGTCACCGGCTATGCCGCGCTGCTGGCCCGCGACGACATCGACGCCGTGTACGTACCGCTGCCGCCGGCCCTGCACGCGGAGTGGATCGGGCGGGCGCTGGCGGCGGGCAAGCACGTACTGGCCGAGAAGCCGCTGTGCGTCGACGGGTCCGAGGCGGCCGAGCTGGTCGCCGCCGCCCACGCCGCCGACCGGCTGCTGATGGAGAACTTCGCGTTCCTCCACCACGGTCAGCACGACGCCGTACGGGCCCTTGTCGACGAGGGAGCGATCGGTGAACTCCGGCATGTCACCGCCGAGTTCGGGTTTCCGCCGCTGGCCGCGGACGACATCCGGTACGACCCGGGGCTGGGCGGGGGCGCGCTCCTGGACGCCGGTGTGTACACGTTGCGGGCGGCCAGCTTGTATCTGGGGCCGCGGGTATGGGTGCGCGGCGCGGTGCTGCGGGTCGATCCCGGTACCGGGGTGGATGTCGCCGGGGCTGCGCTGGTCGGGGACCCGGACGGGCGGACCGGTCAACTGGCGTTCGGCTTCGACCACTCGTACCGCTGTACGTGCACCCTGTGGGGCAGCGAGGGGAGCATCAGTCTCGACCGGGCGTTCACCGCGCCGCCGACGCTGCGGCCGGTGCTGCGGCTGCGGCGGCAGGACCATGTGGAGGAACGGACACTGCCCGCTGGGCACCAATTCGCCTCACTGGTGGCCGAGTTCGCCCGCAATGCTTTGCACGAAACCGACTTCAAAGGGCCGGCGGAGGACATCCTGCGACAAGCGGAGTTGGTGGACGAGGTACGGAGCGCGGCCGACGCGGAGTGAGTTACGCGGATAGATCCCTCGGCCACCGAGCGCGACTCAGAGCAATTCGGGCAGGAATCGGCCAATAAAACGTTTCAATCGGCTCGAATCCATTCGTTGGGCAGGGCGTCACATTGACTGGACATGTTTGATGGTTCAAGATTAATTCACGGCCTGAGAGCGCTTCCCCAGGCCGCACCCGCCCGCCGCGCCAGGCTTGCGACAGGAATGCGACAGGAATGCGACAGGAACCCATCGAAATACAGATGGAAACAATGCCGCCCTGACCCTGCCGGTGGAATCGGAATGGAATGGGAGAGATGAAGAATTTCAAGCCCGGTTGCGAAGGCGCACCCCGACGCCGAATGGAACCGCCTGGTGAGGGACGGTTCCACCACCTACCCGAAGCCTAGAAGTTCTTCGACCTTTCACTTCTTCGCACAGCACCGAGCCATTTCCCCCCCCAGATCATTCGGTGGCAACGTGAACCTCCCCCTCGCCTCCCCCGCACATCCCTCGGCGCCCCCGGTCATGGGCCCGGAGGAACCACTGGCGGGCAGATCCGCCCCGCTCTCGGCGCTGATCGACCACATACCCCGAGCCTGTTCCGGGCCGGCCTCCGCGGTGCTGCTCACCGGGCCCACCGGCATCGGCCGCAGCGCCTTGTTACGGACCTTTTGCTCGGCCGCTGCCTCCCGGGCCCGCGTACTGCGCGCCGGCGGGCCCGACGGCACCTGGCACGACGGCACCTCGCACGACCCCGTGTCGCCGCGCCGCCTCCACGAGAAAGTCGTGGACCTCTCCCGGCACGGGCCGGTGGTGCTCGCCGTGGACGATGCGCAGCGGTACCGCCCGGAAACCCTGAGAAGCCTGGACTACGTACTCCGCAGATCCAATGGACTTCCCCTGCTGACGGTCGTCACCGCACCGACCGCCCCGGCCGTCGACGAACCCCCCGCCCTGGCCTCACTGCTCGCCCAGCACGCCTGGACGACGATCTGTCTGGCCCCCCTGACCGACGGCGAGACCGCCGAGGTCCTCACCCGGCGGCTGGGCCGACGTCCCGCCCCCGATCTGTTACGCCAGTGCGTGGAGCACTCCCTGGGCATCCCGGCCGCCGTCCACGTCTTCGCCGACGCGCGCGGTGCCGCCGAGGCCAGGACGCCCGGGCCGACAACGGATACGGTCTCAGTGCCCTCTCCCCTCCCGTATTCGGGCTCGGAAACAGCGGTGCTGTCCGCGGTGGCCGCGCTGGGATCTCCCGACCCGGAGCTGGTGAGCGAGCTGCTGCGGATACCGCTGCCGACCGCGCGACGGGTCCTGGACGACCTCGCCGACCTCCACACCGCGCTCCTCACCGGCACCGGCGGAGAGTCCTACGGCCCCACCTCCCCGTTCGAGCACGGCATCTCGCAGGACGAAGCCGATCACCTCCTCCAGCGGGCCGCCCGGCTGCTGGAGGACGCCGGCCGGCCGCCGACCCAGGTGGCCGATGTCCTGCTGCGGCTCCGGCAGGGCGCCGCGCCCTGGATGCTGGAGGCCCTCTACAGCGCCGCCCTCGACACCGACTCGCCCGCCCGTGCCGTGCGCTACCTGTCGCATGCGCTGGAGATCGGCGACGGTCAGGACGTCGACACGGTGCGCCGGATCCGCAACCGGCTCGCCGAGATCCTGTGCGCCACCGCGCCGGCCATCGCCCTCCCCCATCTGAACTCGCTGCTGATGACCAGCACCGATGGACACGAACTGGCCACCATCGCCCTGCTGTACGCCAACACCCTCGTCGCGCTCGGCCGGGGCGAGGAGGCGGCCCGCCTCCTCGGCCACGTCCTGAACGGCCCGGCCCACGCCGAGGCCGTGTCGGTTCCGAAGACCGTCGCCCTCCCCCATACCGCCGCCCTCCCCGATACCGCCGCCTTCCCCGATACCGCCGCCCTACCCGATACCGCCGCCCTCCCTGAATCCATCACCGTGCCCGACGCCATCACCGTCCCCCAGTCCGTCACCGTCCCCGAGGAGCGCCGCGCCGCCCTCGAAGGCGCCTTGTTACTGAGCGGAGCTCTCAGGCAGGAGACCCTCGGCTGGGTCAGAGAGCGCTCTCCCACAGCGGCCGATCCGCTCGGCGACACCCCCGACGACCCGGGCAACCGCTGGCTGCGGTCGGCCCACGCCGCGCTGTCCGTGCTCAGCGGCCACCCCTCGCCGTCACCAGAGCTCACCCTCCCGGCGTCCGCCACCTCCTCGGGCACCCCGCTGGACGAGCTGTCGTTGGTCGCGTCCGCGCTCACCGCGCACCTCACCGACGACAACACCGCGGCGCTCGCCGCGCTCGACCGTGTCCTCGGCCGCCCGGCGCGCGGGGAACTCGACCCGACCCGGGCCAAGGCGCTGACCGTCCGGGCGCTCGTGCACTGCGACACGGGCAACCTGCCGACGGCCGAAGTCGACTGCCGCCAGGCCCTGGAGCTGGAGCGGCGCACCCCCGGACCGGACACCGTGTCCCCCACGGTCGTCTTCGCCTATGCGCTGGCCCAGCGCGGCAGATACGCCGCCGCCAAGGCCCTGCTCGCCCAGCTCGACCCCGCCGAACTGCGGCCGGTGTTCTACGTCCACCCCGTGTACTGGTGGACCCGGGCCGCGATCCGCCGCGCCCACGGCGACCGGAACGGAGCACTGGTGGCGCTGCGGGCCAGTGGCCGGGCCCTACCACGGGGGGTCCCCGCGGCCCCGACGGTACTGCCCTGCTGGCTGGAGGCGGCCGACCTGCTGGGCGAACTGGGGCGCCCGGACGAGGCACGGCGCATCGCCGCCGAGGGCGGCGCGCTCGCCCGGCGTTGGGGCACCCCGCGCGGTACCGCGCTCTCCCTGCTGGGCCGCGGGCTGGCCACGCCCGGCGGAGCCGGACACCGACTGCTGGACGAGGCATGCACCCTGTTCGCCGAGTCCCGGGCGCGTCTGTTGTGGGCGCGCGCCGAGTACGCCCTGGGATCGGCGCTCCTCGACGCCGGCGACGCCAAGGCCGCCCGGCCCCGGCTGCGGACCGCGCTGGACCTGATGATCGGGTGCGGGGCCGGGGACGCCGCGGAAGGCATCCGGCTCCGGCTCGCCGAGGCCGGCGGCCGGCCCCGGCGGCGCACCGGCCACCCGGGGGACGCCCTGACAGAACGTGAACGCGGTGTCGTACGGCTGGCCATGGCGGGCCGCTCCAACCGCGAGATATCCGACGCCCTGTACATCACCCGGCGCACGGTCGAGCTCCATCTGTCGAACTCGTACCAGAAGCTCGGCGTGAGCCGTCGGGAAGAGCTGGTGGACGTGTTGCGGGAACCGGCCGCGGGCCGAGCCCGCCTCGCGGGGGGTGAGGGACGCTGAGCGCCGCACCCGGCCGTCGGCCGCTGTCGTACAGCGGTACCCCGGCCCAGGACCGTCTGACTCCGCTGCGCGGGCGCGACGCCGAGCAGGCGGCACTGCTGACCCGCATGGCCGAGCTCGCCGAGGGCACCCCCGGCGCGACAGTGCTCCACGGCATTCCGGGCCACGGCCGCAGCCGCCTGCTGCGCCGCGGCGTGGCCTTCGCCCGCACCGCCGGCGTCCAGGTACTGACCGCGCAGGGCTCGGCGGAGTACGCGCACGCCGCCTACGCGTTCGTACGGCAGTTGCGTCTGCCCCGGATTCCGGCGGAGGGGACGCCCACCGCCACGCGCTCGGTGCACGGTTGGTGTCGGGATCTGCTCAACGCCGCGCGGCGTCCCACCCTGTTGGCCCTGGACGACGTGCAGTGGGCGGATCCGGAGTCGCTTCAGGTCATCGGGACGCTGCTGCGCCGGCTCGGCACGGCGCCGCTGGGGCTGCTGCTGACCGTGCCCGGCACCCGGGGGGAGTTCCCCGACCCGTGCGCCGAGCTGATCGACCAGGCCGCCATGCTCCAGGGCGGCCGGGGTCTGCTCCTGGAACTCGGGCCACTGAGTGCCCCGGACGTACGTGCTCTGTGCAGCTCGGCGGACGTGCCCGTCGCGGAGTCGGCGGACGACGTGTGGTGGGACGAGGCTCCCGGGCTCAGCGGCGGCAACCCGTGGCTGTTGACACGTGCTCTGGAGGAGATGCGCCGGGAGCCCGGTGAGCTGCGGGCCTCGGAGTTACGCACGGCGTTCGGCCACGGGATCGCGACCGCGTACCGGGAGCGGGTCACCGAGTCGACGAGGAGTCTCGCCCCGGGGGCGCTCGCGCTGCTGCGTGGTCTCACGGTGTGCCGGGGGCTGCTCGCGGTGGACCGGGTGGCGGCGCTTGTGGGCCTTGACGAGGCCGAACTGCCCAGTGCGCTACGGGAGTTACGGGTGCGGGGCCTGATCGACTTCGGCGATCCGCCGTGTCCACGGCCGACGAACTGCACGGTGGGGGCGCTGTCCGGCATGGACGCCGAGGACCGCAGACAGCTGCACGCCTCGGCCGCCCGCTGGGCGCATCGCCACGGCGCCGACGACGAGGGGTTGTCCGCCCTGCTGCTGGCGACCGCCATGCCGCTGGGCGACCCCTGGGTGCCATGGGTGCTGCGCCGCGCCGCTTGCGCTCTGCGGTCACAGGGCCGGTACGACGAGGCGGCCGCGTTGCTGGAGCGGGCCCTGGCCGAGCCGCTCGACGACGTGGAGCGCCCCGAAGTGCTGCTGGAGGCGGCGCAGGCGTACGCGATGACCGCCCCCGAGGCGGCGGGCCGCAGGATCGCCGAGCTGCTCAAGTGCCCCGGCGCCCGTCCGGGGGTGCGCGTCGCCGCCGTGGATCTGCTGTACGTCCGTAACGAGTGGACGCCGGAGGTCCGCGCGAAGGCCGAGGCGGATGCGGACGAGGTCGTGGAATCGTCCCTGTTCTCGCAGGTGACGGCGGAACGGGGGCCCGGGCGTCCCGAGCTGGGGCCGGCCGGCGCCGGTCGGGACGCGCGGGATCCCCGTGAAGCGCCCAGCCCGCAGGACTCCGCCGCGATGCTCGCCGCGGCCATCTGGGGCCGGTCCAAGCAGGGCGAGGACGCCACCGTCGTACTGGACCTGGCGCGTCGGCTGCTCGCCGTGGAGCAGGACGGGGCTCTGTACCCGCGGCTCGTCGCGTCCTGGGCGCTGTCCCTCGCGGACGCGCACGACGAGGCCCGTGACGCGCTGGACCGGGCGCTCGCCGCGGCCGGGCGGCGCTGCGGCACCGCGCTCGTGGGGCTGGGCCTGATGCTGCGGGCCGATCTCAGCCTGCGGGCGGGTGACCCGGACGCCTGTGCCCGCGACCTCGCCGCGTGTTGTTCCCTGGTGCCGCCCGCGCTCTGGCATCCCACCCGGCTGACCTCGCTGCGGGCGACACGGATCCAGCTGCTGGTCGCGCAGGAGCGGTACGCCGAGGCCGACCGGCTGGCCCGTGAGGAACTGCCGCGCGGAGTCGAGCTGAGTGTGCCGTGGACCCAACTTCTTTACGCCCGCGCGCAGTTGCTGCTCTGTCAGGGCCGTCCGCACCAGGCCCTGGCCGAGGCCGAGGAGTGCGGCCGCCGGCTGGCGGACCGCGGCTGGGTGAGCCCGGCGCCCTACGCCTGGCGTTCGCTGGCGGCGCTCGCCCATGCGGCGTGCGACAACGGTGCGCGTGCGACGGCCCTGTTCACCGAGGAGCTGCGGCTGGCCGAACGCTGGGGCACCGACTCCACCAGGAGCTGGGCCGAACTGCGGCAGCGCTTCGCCTCCCCCGTGCCCGGGTATGCCGGGGCGATCGAACGCGCGCTGCGGCGGCTCGGCCCCACACCGGCTCCCCGGCGTTTCGCCCAGGCGATAGTGACACGTGAAACGGCCGCTCTGCACCACGCGTCCCGAGTGGCCGGATCGCCCGGCTCCGAGGACGAGACCGGGAACGGTCGCACCGCCGCACCCTGATCCCGCACGCATGACCACGCTCCACCCCACCCCCCACCGCTGGACCGATTCGTGCAAGGAGGCCGCTGTCATGTTGTTGGAGCGGCAAAACGAACTGAAGATCGCCGCTGAGGCCCTGACGCTCGCCGCACGGGGCACCGGGTCCCTGATCGTGATCAGCGGCCCGCCGGGCACCGGAAAGTCGGCCCTGCTCACGGAGATCGGGGAACTGGCCGCCCAGTACGCGGCCCGGCCGTCCGGCTCCGCGCCTCGGCGTCCCCTGGTGATGCGTGCCTACGGGGCGCCCACCGAACGCGACTTCTCCTTGGGCGTCGTACGGCAGTTGCTGGAGCCGGCCGTCAGATCGGCTCCGAGCCGCTGGCGCTCGCCGGCCACCCGGCCCGCGCTGGCCTTCCTGGCCAGTGATCCGGAGGCGCCCCAGCAGCACACCGCGAATGCCAAGTACGCCCTGCCGGCCCTGCTGGCGACCATGAGCCAGGACCGTACCCTGGTGCTGCTCATCGACGATCTGCACTGGGCGGACGACGGATCGCTGGACCTGTTCGTCCAGTTGGCGTCGCAGGAGACGTCCGTGGGGATCCTCGTGGTCGTGACCGTGTGCGAGGGGGAGCCGACGGTGGAACCGCCCGCCGTCCGGGCGATCACCGCGACCGCCGAGCACACCCTGCTCCCGGCCTCCCTCAGCGCGGCGGGGGTGCAGAAGCTGATCATGGCGCACCTCGGCGCTCCGCCCGCAGCGGAGTTCTCCGCCGCCTGCCACGAAGCGACCCGTGGCAACCCGCTTCATGTGAGGTCCCTGCTCCAGGAGTGCAAGAGCCGGGGCATCGCACCGTCGGCCGCCCAGGCGGCCGAGGTGGCGACGCTGGTGCCGCCTGCGCTGCGCCGGCGGCTGCTGCTGTGCCTGCGTGAGATGCAGCCGTGGGCGCTGGCCGTGGCCCGGGCGCTGATGGTCCTCGGCGACGACGCCGACCCGCGGGTGGTGGGCGAACTGGCCGGGCTGGACGACGTGGACAGCAGTCGCGGTCTCGCGGAACTGCGCCGTCTGGCCCTGGTGAGCCGCAAGGGGGTCCGGCTGGCCCATCGGGCCGCGTACGAGGTCATCGAGGAGGCGACACCACTGAGCGAGCGCAACCGGCTGCATCTGCGGGCCGCCGATCTGCTGCGCTACCGGGGCCTGGACCCCGAACGGGTGGCCACCCATCTGGTGGCGGTGACCTCGCTGCTGGACGAACAGGCGGTGGCGGAGCTGCGGGTCGCCGCGGACGAGGCGGTACTGCGGGGCGACCCCGTGGCCGCCGCCCGCTATCTGCGCCGGGCGCTGCGGGACAGCCCGCCGTGCAGCGAGGAGCGGGCCCGGCTGCTGGTGGAACTGGCGACCGTGGAACGCAGCTTCGCCCCGTCGGTCGCGGTCCGGCACATCACCCAGGCGTACCACTTGCTGTCCGGCCCTCAGTCGCGCGCCGAGGCGCTGATGACGCTCACTCCCGTGGCCATCGGCACCAGTCTGCTGTCGCTGGAGGACCTGCTCCGGCAGACGGCACAGGAGCTGGGGCCCGCCGACGCGTTGCCGCCCGGGTTACGCCGGCTGGCGGTGCGTCTGGAGGCACGGCTGCAGCACCTCGGCGAGAACGATCCGGCGGTGCTCGCCTCGGCCGCGGGCCGGCTGGCCCGCCTCGGCGAACGGCCGGAGACCGCGCGCGGGGACGAGCGGGAGCTGGTGGCGGCGCTGCTGCACACGGCGGCCGCTGCCGCCGACGTCCCCTCCTCCCGGATCGCGCGGCTCGCGAGACAGGTGCTCGACCACACACCCGCCACCGCCGCCCAGGTGCACACCCTGGTGCCGTTGACGGTGCCGGTCGCGGTCAGCACGGACTCGGTGGAGGGGCTGTCGCCGTGGCTGGACACGGCCCTCGAGGACGCGGTGCGACGGGGCGGACGGCTGGAGGAGTCGGTGATCCTCAGCCAGCAGGCGCTCGTCCTGGTGGCCCACGGCCGCCTCGCCGAGGCGCAGGCACGGGCGGTCAAGGCCTGCGCGGTGGCCGGAGCGGACGAGATGACCACGCTCTCGTCGATGGCCCTGATCATGGTGGCGCTGCGGACCCGGCAGCCTGAACTGGCCGCCGCACTGCCGGACCGGCTGCGCGGGCCGGCCGAGAACTGCTGGTTCCAGGGGCTGCGCACCCTGGTGCGGGGCATGGAGGCGGAGCGCCGCGAGGAGCCCGCGCTCGCGCTGGAGCACTACACCGAGGCCGGGTACGTCCTGGAGCGGTCGGGATGGCGCAATCCCGCGTTCGCGCCCTGGGAATACCTGGCCGCGCGGGTGCACCAGCGCATGGGCGATGCCGAACGGGCCGAGGAGTTGGGCGCGCGGTATCTGGAGCGGGCCCGCAAGTGGGGCGCCCCGGCGCCCCTGGGCCGCGCGCTGGCGCTGCGGGCCTCCTTGGCGGGGACGGCGGCGGCAGCGGGTCTGCTGCGGGACGCCGCGGACGTACTCGAGGCCTCCGCCGATCTGCACACGCGGGCGGTGGTCCAGCTGCGACTCGCGGAGACGGTGGCCCCGCACCGGCCGGACGAGGCGGAGCAGGCGCTGCGTGCGGCGTACGACCTGGCCGTCGCGTGCGACGCGTCCTGGGTCGCGTCCCGGGCACAGGAGATGCTGGGGCCGGAGGCGGTGCGCGGGGCGGCGGTGCGTGGGGCGGCGGCGCACGGGGCGGCCCTGGCGCAGTTGACGCCGGCGGAACGGATGGTGGCCCAGATGGCGGTGCAGGGGCTGACCAACCAGGCCATAGCCGATGCCCTCGGGGTCTCCAGACGGGCGGTGGAGAAACATCTGACGAGCTGTTACCGCAAGATGTCGACGTCCGGCCGCCCGGGGCTCATCGCCGCGTTGAAGGACTCGGGGCTGTTCGATGTGACGGACGCGATCGCCGGGCCACCCGCCGGGGAGGTGTATCCCCAGGGGGTGGCCTGAGGTCGGTGGCGGGCCGCCCCGTCGGGCGGCGCCGTCAGACAGCTCCGTCAGAGGGCTCCGGTCAGACTGCGTCCGGGACGCTCCGTGCCGCGAAGTGCTCGTCGAGGACGTTCAGCACGTCCGCGGCGCGGTCGTTGAGGTAGAAGTGGCCGCCGGGGAAGATCCGCAGGTCGAAGTCGGCCGTGGTGTGCTTCTCCCAGTCGCGGGCCTCGTCGATCGTCGTCTTGGCGTCGCTGTCGCCGACCAGGGCGGTGACCGGGATGTCCACCGTGACGCCGGGCGGGCAGCGGTACGTCTCCACGGCCCGGTAGTCCCCGCGGAGCGCGGGCAGGATCATGCGGAGGAGTTCGTCGTCGCCGAGCAGCCGGTCGTCGGTGCCGCTCAGGGCCTTGACCTCGGCGATGACGCCGTCGTCGTCGCGCAGGTGGACGTTCTCGTCGCGATGGCGGGAGGGCGCCCGCCGGCCGGAGACGAAGAGCCGCACGGGAGCCGTGCGGCCGTCCCGCTCGCATCTCCGGGCGACCTCGAAGGCGAGGAGCGCGCCCATGCTGTGACCGAAGAAGGTGAGCGGACGGTCGTCCTGGCCGCGCAGCGCCTCGTGCACGCGGTCCGCGAGGGTGCCGATGTCGTCGACGAGCGGTTCCCTGCGCCGGTCCTGGCGGCCCGGGTACTGCAGTGCGACGACGTCGACGTGCGGGGCGAGGGCGGTGGCGACGGGCACGTAGTAGCTGGCCGAGCCCCCCGCGTGCGGGAAGCAGATCAGGCGGTGGGCGGCGTCGGGCGCCGGTTGGAACCGCCGGCACCACAGGCCGTCGTCATGGGGGCTCACGCTCACGCTGCTTCCACTCCCTTTTCTCTCTTTGCCTCTGCGATCGGCTGTTGCCGCTGTGATCGACTGTGGAGCAGTTGCCTGCTCAGGTGGACGTCTTCCCACTATCGGGGACGCTGAAATTCACAGGCCTCACACGGCGGGAAGTCTGGGCGAATCCCTTGTCCTTGGCCCGGCATGCCGGTCACGCATTGAAGGAACGGGTGGGCCGATGGCATAAATCTGAGCGCCGGACGCGAATCGAGGCGCCGGACGCGCAGCGAGGAGTTCGGCATGCCCAGCACCACGAATCCGCGGACATCGGACGGCGAAGCGGTACGCGACCCCGCGGGCGGCCGGCTCTTCGCGGTCAGCGACCTGCACGTCGCCTACGAGCAGAACCGGGCGGTCGTCCAGGACCTGTACCCTGCCGACCCCTCCGACTGGCTGATCGTCGCGGGGGACATCGGAGAGCTGACGGCCGACGTCGAGTGGGCGCTGCGGCTGCTGGCCGAGCGGTTCGCCCGCGTCGTGTGGGTGCCCGGCAACCACGAACTGTGGACGCACCCTGACGACCCGGTACGGCTGCGCGGCGAGGCCCGCTACCGCTCCCTCGTCGAACTGTGCCGTTCCCTCGGGGTGTTGACGCCGGAGGATCCGTACGCCCAGTGGCCTGGCCCGGACGGGCCGGTGGTGATCGCGCCGCTGTTCCTGCTGTACGACTACTCGTTCCTGCCGCCGGGTGCCACCGGCACCGCCGACGCGCTCGCGCGGGCGGAGGAGGCGGGAGTCGTGGCCACCGACGAGTTCCTCCTGCACAGCGACCCCTACCCCGACCGCGCGGCCTGGTGCCGGGCCCGCCTCGCGTACACCCGTGAACGGCTGGACACCTGCCCGCCGGAGCTGCCCACCGTCCTGGTGAACCACTTCCCGCTGGTGCGCGAGCCCACCCGGGTGCTGCGCTACCCCGAGTTCGCGCTGTGGTGCGGCACCACCGCCACCCACGACTGGCACCGCCGCTACCGGGCGGCCACCGTCGTCTACGGCCATCTGCACATCCCCCGCACCACCTGGCACGACGGGGTGCCGCACCGCGAGGTGTCGCTCGGCTACCCGCGCGAGTGGCAGGCCCGCGGCAGACCCGATCCGCTGCTGCGGGAGATCCTGCCCCGGCGGGCCGCCGTGTCCCGGCGAGGTACCCGATGACGCCGCTGATGCGCCGACTGCTGCCGGAGCAGGTCGAAGTGACCGAGGTGCGCGGCGAGTTGGCCGCTCCCCCGCTGTTCCCGGAGGAGGCCGCGACGGTGGCCCGGGCGGTGGACAAGCGGCGCCGGGAGTTCGCCACGGGCCGCCGCTGCGCCCGCCTGTCGCTGGCCGCGCTCGGCTGCACGGCGGCCCCGCTGCTGCCGGGCCCCTCGGGTGCGCCCGACTGGCCCGCCGGCGTGGTCGGGGCGATCTCCCACTGCGACGGCTACCGGGTGGCCGCGGTCGCCCACGATCGTGATCTGGCCGGTCTCGGTATCGACGCCGAACCGGCCGGCCCGCTGCCGGACGGTGTCCTCGACGCGGTGTCGCTGCCCGAGGAACGGGCCGACCTCGCCCGGCTGACGAGCACCGCGCCCGAAATCCCCTGGGACCGGCTGCTGTTCAGCGCCAAGGAAGCGGTCTACAAGGTGTGGTTCCCCCTCACCCGCAAACCGCTCGGGTTCGAGGACGCCCGGCTGCGCTTCACCCGTGAGACAGCGACAGCGGGCCTGGAGCGTGGCACCTTCGCAGTCCGGCTCCTCGTGCCGCTGCCGCCCGCGCTGATACGGGCGGCCGACGGCGGGGCCGTGGATCTGACGGGCCGGTGGCTGGTGGGCGAGGGCATGGTGCTCACCGCGCTGACGCTCCCCGCGGCCGGCTCCGGCGCGGAGCGGCCCGCCTGAGAACCGGCCGAGACACCAGGCATCTGTGACCCCGACCCTGACGGCCCGACCTTGACGGCCCGACCTTGACGGAGAGACCCACCATGCTCGATACGACCGGTCCCCGGTGCGACACCGACTCGGTGCTCGCCGCGCGGCTGGCGGTCTCCGCCACGGCCGCGGGTGGCGAGGCGATGTCCGACCTCCAGTTCCTCGACTGGCTGGACGACCGCCGCCGCACCCACGTCCAGGAGGTGCGGCGCACCACCTTCGCCGAGCTCTCGGGCTGGCACTTCGCCCCGGACACCGGCGACCTGGAACACCACAGCGGACGCTTCTTCGCCGTACGCGGACTGCGCGTCCGCACCGACTTCGGGCCGGTGCCCGAGTGGTGCCAGCCCATCATCAGACAGCCGGAGATAGGCATCCTCGGCCTCGCGGCGCGGGAGATCAACGGTGTGCTGCACTTCCTGCTCCAGGCGAAGGCGGAGCCGGGCAACGTCAACGGGGTGCAGCTGTCGCCGACCGTGCAGGCCACCAAGAGCAACTACAGCCGGGTGCACGGTGGTTCGTCCGTGCCGTACCTGGACTGTTTCCGCGAGGCGGGGGCCCGGGGCCACCGGGTGCTGGCCGATGTGCTCCAGTCCGAGCAGGGCGCGTGGTTCCTCCGCAAGCGCAACCGCAACGTGATCATCGAGGTCGGTCCGGAGGTGGAGGCGACGGAGGACTTCTGCTGGTTGACGCTGCGTCAGCTGGGCGCGCTGCTGCACCACGACGACCTGGTCAACATGGACACCCGTACGGTGCTGTCCTGTCTGCCTGACTGGCACCTCGGCCCCGGCGGCACACCGGCCGCGCACTCGGACGTGGCGGTCCGCAGCTGGTTCACGGCCCAGCAGAGCGAGCGGGAGTTCACCGCCGACCCGCTGCCGCTGCGCGAGGTCGAGGGGCACGGCTGGTACCGCGCCGAGGACCGTATCTCCCACGAGCGGGGGCTGTACTTCAGCATCGTGCCGGTGGACGTCGTCTCCAAGCGGCGGGAGGTGGCCTCCTGGTCGCAGCCCCTGCTCGAACCGCACGGCCTGGGGGTGGCGGCGATGCTGGTGCGACGGGTCGACGGGGTGCCGCACTGTCTGGTCCACGCCCGTGTCGAACCGGGCTATTTGAACATCGTCGAACTCGGCCCCACGGTGCAGTGCACCCCGGAGAACTACGCCCACCTCCCGGCGGCCGCCCGGCCCCGCTTCCTCGACCTGGTGGAGGGCGCCCGCCCGGAGCGGATCCTGTTCGACACGGTGCTGTCGGAGGAGGGCGGCCGGTTCCTGAACGCGCGGAACCGCTATCTGATCGTCGAGACGGACGAGGACATCCGGGCCGATGTCCCGGACGGGTACCGGTGGGTGACGCTGCGCCAGCTGGGCGAGCTGCTCAAGTACAGCCACCACGTCAACGTGCAGGCCCGGACCCTGGTCGCCGCCCTGCGCACGGTCGAAGGGCTCAGCGGTGCGGATCATCGGTGACGGTTTCCTCGGCCGGAACCTGGACACCACGTTCGGTGACCGTTTCCCGGAGGTCACGGCGATCGCCGCCGGGGTCTCCAGTACCTCCACCGCCCACCTCGCCGAGTACGACCGTGAGGCCGAGGTCGTCTACGACGCGCTGGAGGAGTGCCGGCGGGCGGGGCGGCGGCTGGTGTTCTTCTCGACGGCCTCCTTCTCCCTGTACGGCTTCCCTGACGGCGAGGCCACCGAGGCCGGTCCGGTACGGCCGCCGTCCGTGTACGGTCGGCACAAGCTGGCCCTGGAGAGTGTGGTGCGCTCCTCGGGGGTGCCGTATCTGATCCTGCGGCTGAGTCATGTCGTGGGCCGGCACCAGCGGCCGCACCAGCTGCTGCCCACCCTCGTCCGCGCCGTCCTGGACGGGCGGGTGACGATCCACGAGGGCGCGCACCGCGATCTGCTGGACGTACGGCACCTGATGCACGCGCTGGACCGGCTGCTGCGCGACGGGGTCACCGGCGAGGTGCTCAACGTGGCCTCCGGGGATCCCCGGCCGGTGGAGGAGATCGTCACCGCCATCGAACGGCGGCTGGGCGTCACGGCCGCCCGCGACCGCCGCCCGGGCGCCCCCGCGCTCACCCGTGTGTCCGTACGGCGGCTGCGCCGCCTGGTCCCGGACCTCCCGCCCGCCGGCCGGGAGCACCTGGGGGCGCTGCTGGACGCGTATCTGCCCTACTACACGGCCCTGAACGGCAATTCACCACAGAATTCGTCACAGAATTCACCACAGAGGGAGCAAACATGACGGACATCAGGTCGGTTCAGGTCGCCGACGGGGTTTCGGTCCTCGTGCCGCAGACGGAGGGCGCGCTGTTCTCCGAGGTCGATTTCATCTACAACGAGATATTTTTCGAGCGCACGTATCTCAAGCACGGAATCACACTGTCCGACTCCTCGCGGGTCGTGGACGCGGGCGCCAATGTGGGCCTTTTCTCGCTTTTCGTGAAGCAGGAGTTCCCCGGTGCGAAGATCCTGGCGTTCGAGCCGATCCCGGCGATCCACCGGGCGCTGCTGGGCAACCTCGACGAGCACGGCGCCAAGGACGTGGAGGTGCACCGCGCGGCGCTGGGCCGCCGGCACGAGGACGAGGTGCGCTTCACGTTCTACCCGGCGCTGCCCGGCAACTCGACGCGCTACCCGGAGCAGAAGAGCGTCGGGCAGGAGCTGACGGTCGAGCAGATCGGCCAGGACGCGGTGGACAGCATCATGGCCGGGGTCGAGGTGGCGGCCGAGGTGCACCGCCTCTCCGACATGCTGCGCGACTGGGCGCCGGAAGGCCCGATCGATCTGCTGAAGATCGATGTGGAGGGTGCGGAGCTGGAGGTCATGGAGGGGCTGGACGCGACCGACTGGCAGCGCGTCCAGCAGGCCGTCATCGAGGTACAGGACCTCGACGGCCGCCTGGACGCGGTCCTCGCCGTCCTCGACGCGCAGGGCTTCGACGTGACGGTGGAGGGCGCGGCGAACCTCCCGGAGGTCTTCCGCTACTCGATGGTGTTCGCCCGGCGCGGGCACTGACCGACAGGCGAAAGGCCCGGCACCGCAGGGACGCGGTGCCGGGCCTTGTCTGTGGACGGGGCTCGCCTTCGGCCGCTCAGACCGACGATGGCGTCGGGGCCTCCAGGACCCCGCTGAGCACCATGCGACGCAACCGCCCTGCGGCGCGGGGCAGGTTGACGGCGACGGCGGCACGGACCCGGCCGTCGGCGTAGTGCACCGCGGCGAACCTCCCCTCGGCGGGGCTGCCTTCGACGACGTGGGACGGTTCGGTGCCGTCGATCTCGCCGAAGACCTGGATCTTGAGGTCGTGCTGGTCGGTCCAGAAGTACGGCAACGGGGCGAAGGGCGTGGCTCCGGTGCCGGTGCCGGCGAGCAGGTTGCGGGCGACGGCGACTGCCTGCTCGGTGGCCTGGGTGCGGTGTTCCCGGCGTCGTCGGCCCCCGGTGCTCGCGTCGGGCCGGTTCGCCACGTCGCCCACGGCCCACACACCGGGCCCGGCCGCGCCGAGCGCGTCGCAGACGACTCCGTTGTCGACCGGCACTCCCCCGCCGCGCAGCCACTCGGTGTTGGGCAGCGAACCGGTCGCCACGAGGACGGCATCGGCGGGCAGCAGTGTCCCGTCGGCCAGCCGGACCCCGGTGACGGCGCCGCGCGCGCCCTCGACCCCGAGGACGCGCCCCTGCCGGACGCGCAGCCCGAGGCCGCGGTGGGCGGCGGCGACCAGCCCGGCGGCCTGCGGCCCGAGAGGGCCGAGCAGCGGGACCGGGTCGGGGCCGACGAGCGTGACGTCGGCACCCAGGCCGCGCGCGGCGACGGCCGCCTCGGTGCCGAGCAGGCCGGCTCCGGCCACCACCAGCCGCACCCCGCCGGTCAGGGCGGTACGCAGGGCGAGGGCGTCGTCGACGGTGCGCAGCACGTGCACACCGCTCAGCCCTTCGTCGCCGGGCAGCCGCCTGGGCCGTACGCCGGTCGCGACGACCACGGCGTCGGCGGGCAGCCGGGTGCCGTCGGCGAGTTCGACCGTACGGCCGGTGCGGTCCAGGCCGACGGCGTCGGTGCCCAGGCGCAGGTCGATGCCGAGGCGGTCGTAGGTGTCGGGGGCGCGCAGCCGGATCCGGTCCGGCTGCCAGCTGCCGGCGAGGATCTGCTTGGACAGGGGCGGGCGGTCGTACGGCTCGTGCGGTTCGGCGCCGACGAGGGTGAGACGGCCGTCGTAGCCCTGGGCCCGGAGGGTCTCGGCGGTGGTGGCGCCGGCGGCGCCGGCGCCGACCACGACGATCTTGTGCAGGCCGGTCACCAGGCCACCTCCGCCGGGGGGTTCAGCGGCTCCCACCAGCCGCGGTTGTTCCGGTACCAGTCGACGGTCTCGGCCAGGCCGGTCGCGAAGTCCTTGCGCGGGCGGTACCCGAGTTCGTCGCGGATCTTGGACCAGTCGACGCTGTAGCGCCGGTCGTGGCCCTTGCGGTCCGCGACGTACTCGATACGGTCGGGTCCGGCGCCGCAGGCGTCCAGCAGCAGATCCGTGAGCTGACGGTTCGTCAGCTCGGTTCCGCCGCCGATGTTGTAGACCTCGCCGGGGCGACCGGCGGTGCGGACCAGTTCGATGCCCTGGACATGGTCGTCGATGTGCAGCCAGTCGCGTACGTTGCCGCCGTCGCCGTAGAGGGGGACCTTGCGGCCGTCGAGGAGGTGGGTGACGAACAGGGGGACGACCTTCTCCGGATGCTGGTGGTGGCCGTAGTTGTTGGAGCACCGGGTGACGCGGACGTCGAGGCCGTGGGTGCGGTGGTAGGCCAGGGCGAGCAGGTCGGAGGAGGCCTTGGAGGCGGAGTAGGGCGAATTGGGGCTCGGCGGACACTCCTCGGTCCAGGCTCCGGTGTCGATGGAGCCGTACACCTCGTCGGTGGAGACGTGCACGAAGGTGCGGACGCCGTGGCGCAGGGCCGCGTCGAGCAGGGTGTGGGTCCCGAGGACGTTGGTGCGGACGAACTCGCCGGAGCTGAGGATGGACCGGTCCACATGGGACTCGGCGGCGAAGTGCACCACCTCGTCGTGGTCGGCCATCAGATCGTCCACGAGTTCCGTGTCGCAGATGTCGCCCTTGACGAAGACGAAGGCGGGGTGGTCCCGGACCTCGTCCAGGTTCTCGGGGTTGCCCGCGTAGGTGAGGGCGTCGAGGACGGTGACGGAGACGTCGGCCGGGCCGCCGGGGCCGAGCAGGGTCCGTACGTGGTGGGAGCCGATGAAGCCGGCGCCGCCGGTCACCAGGACGCGGGTGCGGTGGGTACGGGTCATGACGAGATCTGCACCCGCCCGTGGTCGCCGATGACCAGCCGGTGAGTCGCGGGGACCCGCGGCCCCAGCGTGACCCGCACATTGCGACCGACGAGCGACCCCTCCACCCGGCGGATGCCGTCGAAGACGGACTCCTGCAGGATGATCGAGAACTCGATCTCACTGTTCCGGATGACGCACTCCTGGGCTATGGACGTCGAGGGGCCTATGTAGGAGTCCTCGACGAGGGTGCCGGCGCCGATGATCGCCGGGCCGACGATGCGCGACCCGCGGATCCTGGCCCCGGCCTCGACGCGTACCCGGCCGACGATCTCGCTCGCTTCGTCGATGTCGCCGTCGACCCGGTACTCCAGCAGGTCCAGGAGTCTGCGGTTGACGTCGAGGATGTCGGCGGCGTTGCCGGTGTCCTTCCAGTAGCCGGTGATCACCGTGGAGCGGATGTCGTGCTCCCGCTCCAGCAGCCACTGGACGGCGTCGGTGATCTCCAGCTCGCCGCGCTGCGAGGGGCGGATCGCGGCCACCGCCTCGTGGATGGCCGGGCCGAAGAGATACACGCCGACCAGCGCCAGGTCGCTGCGGGGCTGCCGGGGTTTCTCCTCCAGCCCCACCAGCCGGCCCAGGTCGTCGAGTTCGGCGACACCGAACGCGGACGGGTCGGGCACCCGGGTGAGCAGCAGCTGGGCGTCGGGGCGTTCCTTGCGGAACTGGTCGACGCAGTCGTTGATGCCGCCGAAGACGAAGTTGTCGCCGAGGAACATCACGAAGTCGTCGTCGCCCAGGAAGTCCCGGGCGATCCGCACGGCGTGGGCGAGGCCGAGAGGGGCCTCCTGCCGAAGGTAGGTGACGTCGAGGCCGAACGCGGAGCCGTCGCCGACGGCCTGCCGGATCTCGTTCTCGGTGTCGCCGACCACCACCGCGACGTCGGTGATCCCGGCGTCGGCGATGGCCTCCAGGCCGTAGAAGAGGATGGGCTTGTTGGCGACCGGCACCAACTGTTTCGCGGACGTGTGGGTGATCGGTCGCAGCCGGGTGCCCGCACCTCCCGACAGCACAAGAGCCTTCACGGTTTCCATCCCGCCTTAACTGTGTCGTGGGTGTGGGAGGCGGTCAGGGCCGCAGTTCGATGGCCCGGGCGGGACAGATCAGTTCCGCCTCCTTCGCCTCCGAGCGCAGCGACTCCGGCGGCTCGGCCAGCAGCAGCTCCACGAGACCGTCCTCGTGGCTCTGGTCGAAGATGTCGGCGGCGGCCAGCACACACTGGCCGGCGCCGACACAGCGCTCGCGATCCACGTTGATCCTCATGACATTGTCCTGCTTCCTGTGATCGGGGGGGGTCGTGGGGTGCCTGGCACACGCTGTCAGCGGGCCGCCGCCAGGCGTTCCAACGCGGGCACCACGGCGTGCGGGGTCGGCATGGCCTCGCAGTCGGCCCGCAGCCGCCGCGCCGCCGCGGCGGGCTCCGGCTTACCGACGAGCCGCCGGATCTGGTCGCGGACCGTCTCGGCCGTGGCATCCCGGTGGTGGAGATAAGCGCCCGCGCCGGTGCGTTCCAGCGCCCGGCCGCGCAGTTCGTGGTCGGAGACCAGCGTGGAGAGCACCAGCTGGGGCACCCCGGCGGCCATGGCGGTGGCGAAGCTGCCGTAGCCGCCGTGGTGGATGACGGCGGAGCAGCTCGGCAGCAGGGTGTGCAGGGCCACCGAGTCGACGGCCCGGGCGTTGTCGGGGAGGGTGCCGAGTTTCTCCCGCTGGGCGGGGAGCAGCGCGGCGACGACCTCCACGTCGTCGTCGGCCAGCGCGTCGAGGATCTCGGGCACGGAGACGTAGTCGCCGCCGTAGCCCTCGGTGTTGGAGGTGCCGAGGCTGAGGCAGACGCGGGGTCGCTCGGCCTCCTCGCGCAGCCAGTCCCACACCACCGCGCGCCCGTTGTAGGGGACGTGCCGCATCGGCAGCTCGGGGGACGCCGTGGGGACGGACAGGGCGGCGGGCAGGGTGCTGAGGGTGGCCTGGCCGTGCAGCATCTCCTCGTCGCAGGAGAACCCGAACGGCTCGGACCTCGCCGTCAGCCAGTCGGCGAGCGGATCCACCCGCTCGTGCTCGGGCTGCTCCCGCATCAGGTCCAGATAGGTGTGCCGGGTACGGCCCCAGACGTCGGCGCACCACATCAGCCGGGCGTGCGCCGCGCCGCTGATCCGGGCGGCCACGGCACCGGCGTACGCCAGCGGGTCACGGATGACGAGATCGGGCCGCCAGCTCCGGGCGAGTGCCGCGAGGTCGTCGATCATGGAGTCGTTGTAGACGGCGAAGGCGTACGGCACGCTCACCTCGTAGCGCTCCTTCAGCTCCGCCCAGTCCACGCCGTCGGGGCCGTCGCGTTCGCAGCGGCTCCAGTTCGTGGTCCGGTAGTCCTGGGAGTCCCGGTAGGCGCTCATGCCCTGGTGGATGCCGTGGTCGGTGCCGACGGGGACGGCGGTGAGACCTGCCTGCGTGATGGTCTCGGTGGCCATCGGCTGGCTCGCGACGCGGACCTCGTGGCCGGCCGCGGTGAGCGCCCACGCCAGCGGGACCGTCAGATACACATGGGACTTCTCGGACAGGGTGACGAACAGGACGCGCATCATGCTCCCTCGGGTCGGTCGGCCGGCTCGTCGCCGGTGGCGTGCGGCAGCACGGTGTCGATCCAGGTGGCGAGGGCGCCCGCGGTGGTGGTGGCGTGGGACTCCATCATCGTGAAGTGGTTGCCGGGGACGTCCACGACGGATCCGGCGCCGTCCCAGGAGCTCTGCCAGTCCGCCGGGCGCAGCAGCCCCGAGTCCGCCGCGGTCACGGGCGGCTCGGTGGACCTGACCAGCACCACGGGCGCGGACAGGTCGTCCGGGTCCCATTCGCCGATCATGCGGATGTACCAGGCCATCGCGGAGAGCCGGTCGGCGTCCATGTGCGCGAACATCGACTCCCGGTCGAACATCCCGCCCAGCATCTCGGCCGAGAACCGGGTGAACGGGGAGTCCGCGCGCGGCATGTACGTGTCGAGCAGGGCCACGCCCAGCGGCGGATGCCCCGACTTCTCCAGATGGCGGGCGGCGGCCAGGGCCAGGATGCCGCCGGACGACGATCCGGTGAGCACGAACGGCCTGCCGTCCGTGCACCGCAGCACCCATTCGGCCTGGGTCCTGGCCACCACGTCCAGCGAGGCGGGCAGCGGTTCGTCCGGCCCGAAGCCGGGTGTGGGCAGCGCCCATACGTCGCGCTCGCCCCGGAAGGCGGACGCGAACCGGGCGTACTGGTGCACACCGGCCAGCGCCACATAGGAGCTGAAGCAGACCAGCGCGGCGCCCTTGTCGCCGGCGGCGAGCCGGAGCCCGCCGGCCGAGGCGGGGAGCCCGGTCGGGGAGTCGAACACGGGGCGCAGATCGGCGACGGCGTTCAGCAGGGCGAAGCCCTCGTCGATACGGCCCTGCCGGCACGCGTCCCGGAACAGTGCGCCCACGGTGTCCTGCGGGCGGGCGGCACGCTCCGGCGTCTCCTCGTGCGCCCCGCCCTGCTGCGGGGTCCCGGACGCCGTGGACTCCGTCGCGGCGAAGCGTTCGGCCAGCTCGGCGGCGACCGCCCGCGGGGTGTCGTGGTCGAAGACCAGGGTGGCGGGCAGCCGGAAGCCGGTCGCCGAGCCGAGCCGGTTGCGCAGTTCCATGGCGGTCAGCGAGTCGAAGCCCAGCTCCACGAAGTGCCGGTCGGGCAGCACCTCGTCGGTGGAGTCGTGGCCGAGCACGAAGGCGACCTGGGCCCGTACCTCGTCGAGGAGCAGCGCGAGCCGCTGCTCCGGGTCACCTGCCGTGAGCCGTGCGGCGAGCGAGCGTCCGCCGTCCGTGGCGGTGCCCGCGGCAGCCCTGCGGCGGGCGGCGGGACCCGTGGTCGACGGGGTGCGCCGGGCCAGAGCGACCACGGCCGCGTCGGGGGTGGCCATCGCCTGGTCGAACAGGGCGAGGCCCGCCTCGGAGGTCAGCGGCAGCATGCCGCCGCGCGCCATCCGCTCCCGGTCGGCAGCGCCGAGCCCGGCGGTCATGGCCGACTCGGCCGCCCACAGCCCCCAGGCGATCGACGTGGCTGGCAGCCCTCGCGCCCGGCGGTGCGCCGCCAGCCCGTCGAGGAAGGCGTTCGCCGCCGCGTAGCCGCCCTGGCCCGCCGCGCCGAAGGTGCCCGCGGCCGACGAGAACAGCACGAACGCCGACAGGTCCCGGTCCTCGGTCAGCCGGTGCAGCTGCCAGGCCGCGTCCGCCTTGGGGGCGAGTACGCGGTCGATCTGCGCGTCGGTGAGCGAGGCGAGCGTCGCGTCGTCCACGACGCCGGCGATGTGCACGACGGCGGTCAGCGGGTGCTCCTCCGGGACGCCGGCGAGCAGGCCCTCCAGCTGGGCCGGGTCGGTGACGTCACAGGCGACGACCGTCGACTCGGCGCCGTGTTCGGCGAGTTCCGCCACGAGGGCGTCGGCGCCCGGCGCGTCCGCGCCGCGCCGGGACGCCAGCAGCAGTCGGCGCGCGCCGTGCGTGCTGACCAGGTGCCGGGTCACGAGGGTACCGAGGGTGCCGGTGGCGCCGGTGACCAGGACGGTGCCGTGGGGGTCCAGGGGCGGACCGGCCGCCGGTGTCGACGGTTCGCTCAAGTCCGGTACGAGGAGGGCCCCTTCGCGTAGGGCGGCCTCGGGGCGGGCCGCGACGATCGCGGCGGGGACGGCATCGAAGACAGCGGCATCACCGGGCGAACTGGACAGGTTTGGCGCGAGGTCGAGGAGGTGCAGCCGGTCGGGGTGTTCGATCCGGGCGGACCTGATCAGACCCCACAGCGCGGCACCGGCGAGGTCGGTCACGTCCTCGGCCCCGTCGGTGGCGAGGGCGCCTCGGGTGACCAGGACCAGGCGGGAGTCGGCGAAGCGGTCGTCGTCGGTCCACTGCCGGACGAGGTCCGCGGTCCCGGTCAGCAGCTCCCTGGTGGCCTCCGGGGCGGGTGCGCCGGAACCGGTGCGGACGGTGAGGACGGCCTCGGGGGCGGCGGTCCCGGTGTCGACGGCCGCGCCGAGGGAGGCGAGGTCGGCGTAGCACTCCAGATGGACTCCGGCCGTGTGCAGCGCCTCGGCGAGCCCGCCGTCGCCGTGCCCGATGAGGGCCCAGCGCACGGTTTCGGGTGCCGGGGCGGCGGGTTGCGGCTCGGTGCGCCGCCAGCGCTGGACCAGCAGGGGCGGGGCGTCCGCCGTACCGCCGGGGGCCGCGTCGGGGATCTGGCCGGCGGTGAGCCTCCGCAGCAGCAGACCGTCCGCCGTGGCCACCGGCCGGCCCTCGGGGTCGGCGACGGACAGCGCGAACTCCAGCGGGCGTCCGGTGGGCGCCAGGTGGACGCGCAGTGCGGTGGCCCCGGTCGCGTGCAGGGAGACGCCGTTCCAGGTGAAGGGGAGGACCGCCCCCGCCCCGGTCTGTGCGTCATCGCTGTCGTCGTCCGGTACGCCGACGAGCAGGGTGTGCAGGGCGGCGTCGAGCAGGGCGGGGTGCAGGGCGTAGCGAGCGGCTTCGGCCCGGTGGGACTCGGGGAGCGCCACCTCCGCGAACAGGTCCCGGTCCTGGCGCCAGACACGCTGGAGCCCCCGGAACGCCGAACCGTAGTCGAAGCCTCCGGCCGCGAACCGTTCGTACCAGTCGGCCTCCCCCGCCGCATCCGGCACGACGGGCACGGCGCCGGGCGGTGGCCAGGCGGCCGGCTTCCCGGCTTCTTGGGCGTCTGCGGCGTCTGCGTTGTCTGCGGCCAGGAGCCCCTGCGCATGGCGGGTCCACGGCTGGTCCGGGGCGGCGTCGGCGGCCCGCGAGTGCAGGCTGAACTCCCGCCGTCCGTCCGCGTCGGGGGCGCCGACGGCGAGCTGGATCTGTACGGCGCCGTGGTCGGGCAGCACCAGCGGGGTCTCCAGGGTCAGTTCGGCCACGTGGCCGAGGCCGACCTGGTCCCCGGCGTACACCGCCAGTTCGAGGTAGGACGTGCCCGGCAGGATGACCCGGCCCAGCACCCGGTGCCCCTCCAGCCAGGGGTGGCTACGGAGGGACAGCCGCCCGGTGAGCAGCAGCCCGTCCGTGCCGGGGACGCTCACGGCGGCCGCGAGCAGCGGATGCTCGGCCCTCTCCAGCCCGGCGGCGGTCACATCACCGGCCGCTTCGGACGCCTCCAGCCAGTAGCGACGCCGCTGGAAGGCGTACGTCGGCAGCGGCACCGCCGGCGCCTCGGGCAGCTGAGCCGCCCAGTCGGCCCGGGTACCGTCGACGTACAGTCTGGCGACCGCACCGAGGAGCGCGGACACCTCGGGCCGGTCCTTGCGCAGGGCCGGGGCGAGGACGGCCGTTTCGGGGTCGTCGAGCGTTGCCTGGGCGAGCGTGGTGAGGGTGCCGTCGGGGCCGAGTTCGAGGTAGCGGCCAACACCCTGCTCGGCGAGGACGCCCACGGCGTCGGCGTAACGGAAAGTCGGCGGTGGTCGACTTCCAGAAGAAGCACCACTTGCAGGTCGACGGCGTCATCGGCCCGCAGACCTGGCGCGCCCTGCTGGGCACCCGCTGACGCGAGCGGTCCCGGCGGCCGGCCGACGGCTCCTTCCCACCGCACCCGCAGCGGAAAGGAGCCGTCGCTGCACATGGCCGGCGACAAGCCGAACGAGGCCGCCCCCGACGTGGTGGCCCCAGGCCCTGTGTTCCGGACGGGCTGTTCTCCTCGCCCACGACGTGAGCCGCACCTCGTGGGTCTTGGGTTCTGGACTGGCTGCGTGCAGCCCTCGGGGAGAAGCAGGGCTGACCTCGGTGCGCTACCGGCGGGCCCCTGCCCCACGAGTGGCTGCCAGGCCGTACCGGGCCGGCGTCCCCGTCCGCGAGGCGGAGTGACGAGTGTTACGTCGGGGGCACTCTGGACGCACTTGGTACTCGCCGGTACGGTTTGTCTGAGCAAGCGCTTAGCCATGTCTGCGGTGGGCGCTTGGGTACATCCGAAGGTACTCAGGTGGAGGTGACGGCGGTGCGCCGTACGGTGTTCAACGAGGATCACGAGGCGTTCCGGGAGACCCTGCGTGCCTTCATCGAGGCCGAGGTCGTGCCGGTCTACGACGAGTGGTTCGCCGCGGGTCAGGCGCCGCGGGACTTCTACTACAAGCTGGCCGAGCTGGGCATCTTCGGTATCCGGGTGGACGAGGAGTACGGCGGCGCCGGCATCGACTCGTACAAGTTCGAGGCCGTGCTGTACGAGGAGACCGCCCGTGCGGGCGTGACCTTCGGCGGCTCCGGGGTGCATGTGCTGCTCGGTCTGCCGTACGTCAAGATGCTGGCCACGGACGAGCAGAAGAAGCGGTACCTGCCGAAGTTCGTCTCCGGCGAGGAGATGTGGGCCATCGCGATGACCGAGCCGGGCACCGGCTCCGACCTCGCGGGCATGAAGACCACCGCCAAGCTCAGTGAGGACGGGACGCACTACGTCCTCAACGGTGCCAAGACCTTCATCACCGGTGGCGTCCACGCCGACCGCATGATCGTCTGCGCGCGTACGGCCGCCCCGACCAAGGAGGACCGCCGGCACGGCATCTCCCTCCTCGTCGTGGACACCAAGGCCGAGGGGTACTCGGTCGGGCGGAAGCTGGACAAGCTCGGGCTCAAGACCTCCGACACCGCCGAGCTCGCCTTCGTCGACGTCAAGGTGCCCGTCGAGGACCTCCTCGGTGAGGAGAACAAGGGCTTCTACTACCTCGGCCACAACCTCGCCTCCGAGCGCTGGGGCATCGCCTACGGCGCCTACGCGCAGGCCAAGGCCGCGGTGCGGTTCACCAAGCAGTACGTCCAGGACCGCGTCGTCTTCGGCCAGCCCGTCGCCGCCTTCCAGAACACCAAGTTCGAACTGGCCGCCTGCCAGGCCGAGGTGGACGCCGCCGAGGCCGTCGCCGACCGTGCCACGGAGGCCCTGGACGCCGGTGAGCTGACGCC
Organism: Streptomyces capitiformicae; assembly: GCF_002214185.1. Classification (NCBI taxonomy): domain Bacteria; kingdom Bacillati; phylum Actinomycetota; class Actinomycetes; order Kitasatosporales; family Streptomycetaceae; genus Streptomyces; species Streptomyces capitiformicae. The sequence continues at coordinate 9,577,971 of NZ_CP022161.1, forward strand.
GGCCGAGGCCGCCAGCGCCAAGCTCTTCTGCACCGAGGTCGCCCACCGTGTCATCGACCGCTGCCTCCAGCTCCACGGCGGCTACGGCTTCATGAACGAGTACCCGATCGCCCGCCTGTACGCGGACAACCGCGTCAACCGCATCTACGGCGGCACCAGCGAGATCATGAAGTCGATCATCGCGAAGGACATGGGCCTGTAAGGCATGATCCTGTAAGGACATGATCTTGTAAGGTCCGCGAAATTACTCGCCGGTAGAAAAGGCTTTATGAGCCAGGCACCACTTCAGGATCTCCTCGATCTGCTCGACCTCGAGCAGATCGAGGAGAACATCTTCCGCGGCCGCTCCCGGCCCGCCATCGTCCCGCGCGTCTTCGGCGGGCAGGTCGCGGCCCAGGCGCTCGTCGCCGCCGGGCGGACGGTCCCCGAGGACCGGCTGCCGCACTCCCTCCACGCGTACTTCCTGCGTGTCGGCGACCCGGGCGCGCCCATCGTCTACACCGTCGACCGCATGAACGACGGCCGTTCCTTCACCGCTCGCCGCGTCGTCGCCGTCCAGCACGGGCAGCCGATCTTCGCCCTCTCCGCGTCCTTCCAGCGGTACGAGGAGGGCCTCGAACACCAGGCCCCGATGCCCGCCGCGCCCGACCCGGAGACCCTCCCCACCGCCGAGGAACGGCTGCCGTCGTACGACCTCGCCCCGGCCCTCGTCCAGAGGATGCTGGAGGCGCGGGCCGCCGTCGACCTGCGGTACGTCGACGATCCGCCCTACGGCCGCTACGGCGAGCCCCGAGAACCGCGCTCTCAGGTGTGGTTCCGCGCCGACGGCAAGCTCGACGACGACCCCCTCCTGCACGTCGTCCTCGCCACCTACGTCTCCGACATGACGCTCCTCGACTCCATCCTGCTCGCGCACGGGCGCGGCGGGTGGGCCGTGGGGGACGTGGTCGGGGCGTCGCTGGACCACGCCATGTGGTTCCACCGGCCGTTCCGCGCCGACGAATGGCTCCTGTACGACCAGGAGTCGCCGTCCGCGTCGGCCGGCCGCGGCCTCGGCCAGGGCCGGATCTACACCCAGGACGGACGGCTCGCGATCTCGGTCATCCAGGAGGGCGTCGTACGCGTGCCGAGGCCGAGGACTCCGTAAGCCTCCAGTCGGTTACAGCTCGCTCAGGCCCGCCTGTTCCAGCAGGTACGCCGTCATCGGGTCGTAGTGGCGCGGGCTGACCACGTGGTCGTCGAGGGGGACCGCGACCTGGAGGGTGCCCTCGGACTCGGCGAGGAAGAGGGCGGGGTCGTTGCAGTCGGCGTAACCGACGGAGTCGATGCCGAGCTGGCCCGCGCAGCCCGCCCAGCCGTGGTCGGCGACCACCAGGTCGGGCAGCGGACGGCCGGTGCCCTCAAGTCCCCGGAGGATGGCCCGCATCGGCTCGGGGGAGTGGGTGTGCCAGAGGGTGGCGCCGTGTTCGAGGACGGCGACGTCCGCGAACTGCATGACGTAACCCTCCTCCGTCTGCAGGCCGTCCGGGATGACGACGATCTCGCAGCCCGCCGCGCGCAACGCCTGCGCCGTGGCCCGGTGCACGTCGAGAAGACCGCCGGGGTGGCCGGTGGCGAACAGCACCCGCTGCTCGCCGTCGGCCGCCTTGCGCAGCCGCGCCGCCATGCGCTCCAGCGCGTCGACCGTCAGATCCGGGTCGATCGTGTCCTGGCCGTACCGGTGACCGGGGTCGTCGTTCACGCCGACCCGCTCCGCCATCACGGCCAGCACATCCTGCTCGTCGCTCCAGCGGTCGCCGAGCTCCAGGCCCAGCCAGTAGTGGCGGTTGCCGTTGGCCAGTTCGCGGTAGTGGGAGAGGTTGTTCTCGCGCGGCGTGGCGACGTCGCCCGCGATACGCGTCCGTACGAGGTGCTCGACGAGCTCGGCGCGGCTGGGGATCCCGGATATCGGCATGCCCCCATTGTGAGGCAGACAACTGTGGGAGTCCTCCGTGTGACCGCCGCATGCGACCTGCGTCACTCCCCGGCCATCTGCGCCATCCCAAGAAGGCCGCCGGTTCACCGCTCGCGGCTCACCGCTCGCGCAGCGCGAACCACAACTCCATCCGCACGTCCGGGTCGTCCAGGTCCGCCTCCAGCAACACGGCGCAACGGCCGATCCGTTGGCGGACCGTGTTGCGGTGCACGGCCAGCGCCACGGCCGTACGGTCCCAACTGCCGTGCAGCGACAGCCAGGTGCGCAGGGTCTCGGCGAGCGCGGGCGAGTCGGCGAGCGGGGCCAGGAGCGCGCGGGCGTGCGCGGTCGCGTCGTCCGCCGGGATCAGCTCGGCGAGCGCGGTACGGGTGCCGTGGCGCACCAACGCCGTACGGGTCGCCCTCGCCCGGGCCAGGGCGCGGGCCGCCTGCGTGTCGGCGGACGCCCACGCGTGCGGGGCGGCCGGGGCGCTGACCCCGCAGGTCCAGCCGGGCTGGGCGGTGATCTCGTGGTCGGCCGGGACGAGGACGCGGACGGTGTCGCCGTGGGCGTCCACGAGGGCGGAGCCCAGGGCTGCGCCGAGCGTGGCTGCGGAGAGGGGGTCCGGGGCGTCTTTGGTGGGGCGGGCGTGCACGACCTGCCACCGGTCGCCGTGGCCGAGGAGGGGGGCCGCCTCCTCCGGGGATGCGCCGAGGAGGAGGCGTACGAGGGCCGAGGTGCGGGTCGCGCCTGTGCCGCTCTGTTGTTCGCCGGTGAGGAGGGAGAGGAGTACGGCGGCGACGGAGGTGATGGTGTGGTCGCCCGGGGTGCGGTGTGGGGTTGCTACGCCGAGTACGAAGCCGGGGCTGGTGGTCAGGGTGTAGGCGGTGAGGTGGGTGCCGTTGATCGTGTCGGTCGCGGAGGTGGGAGTGGAGGTGCGCGGGGAGGGCTCGGGTGGTTCGGGTGGTTCGGCTGGTGCTGGTGCTGGTGCGTGGGGGTTGTTCGCGCCCACGCGGCGGAGCCGCACGGTGTCACGCCCCGCGCCCCTGAGAGAACGGGGGTGGACCACCGCTGCCAAAGTCGCCAGACGTCGTGTCACCGCTTCCCCCTGCTCCCGGCCGAACGACGCCATTTCCGCCCCCTCGGCCCCGTACAGCACCGCCCGGCCGCCCACCCGTTGCGCCAGCCGGCGTAGGACCGCCCTCACCGGGTCCGGGCGGGACGCGGCTGCCGCGAGGCTCTGCTGGGCCTCTGTGACTCGGCGGAGTTCGGTGTGGCGGGCCTCGGCCATCAGTTGCCAGACCGCTCGGGCCACACCGGAGAAGGTCGTCCGGGGCGGGACCTCGATCAGCGGCAGGCCGTACGTGTCGCAGGCGGCGATCAGGGCCCTCGGGACCGTGTCGTGCACCGGGGCGACGCCGAAGCCGAGGGCTGTGCCGCCTGCCTCGACGATGCGGGAGATGTAGTCGTCGAAGTAGGTGCCGGAGCCGGCCGCCTCGGGGATGTGGACGCCGGCCGTCAGGAGGAGCTCGCCGCCCAGCAGGTACGGGTAGGGGTCCGACATCTCCGAGGTGTGGGCCCAGTGGATCACCGTGTCCTCGTCGACCGGGCCGGCGATCTGGCGCAGGCCCAGGTCCTGGCGGGCCAGGAGGGCGGCGAGGGGCACGGGTGGGGTGGGGGGAACGGCGGGGTCCGACATGGCGATGTGCGTGGTGATGTGCGTTTCCTTCAGTCGTGTCCGCTCAAGTGGATGAAACGTACACTTCGCAGTCGCTTTCCGGCCACCTAGTGTCGAGGTTCGTCACCCGCCGGCGAATCGAGTGACCTCGACTGAGGGAGGGCCTATGGCCGTCGACTACACCGTGATCGTCGTCTATCTCGTCGGAATGCTGGCCATGGGGTGGTGGGGTATGCGCCGGGCGCGGTCGAAGAGCGAGTTCCTGGTCGCCGGGCGCCGGCTCGGCCCGGCCATGTACTCCGGGACCATGGCCGCCATCGTCCTCGGCGGCGCCTCCACCATCGGCGGCGTGGGCCTCGGCTACCAGTACGGCCTCTCCGGCGCCTGGATGGTCTTCACCATCGGCCTGGGGCTGCTCGCCCTCTCCGTCTTCTTCTCCGCCCGCATCGCCCGCCTGAAGGTCTACACCGTCTCCGAGATGCTCGACCTCCGCTACGGCGGCCGCGCCGGCGTCATCTCCGGCGTCGTCATGTGGGCGTACACCCTGATGCTCGCCGTCACGTCCACCATCGCGTACGCCACGATCTTCGACGTCCTGTTCGACATGAACCGCACCCTCGCGATCGTCCTCGGCGGCTCGATCGTCGTCGCGTACTCGACGCTCGGCGGCATGTGGTCGATCACGCTGACGGACATGGTCCAGTTCGTGGTGAAGACGGTTGGCGTGCTGCTGCTTCTGCTCCCCATCGCCGTCGTCAAGGCGGGCGGCTTCGGTGAGATGAGGGACTCCCTCCCCACCTCGTACTTCGACCCGCTGGGCATCGGCGGCGAGACGATCTTCACCTACGTCCTGATCTATACGTTCGGCATGCTCATCGGGCAGGACATCTGGCAGCGCGTCTTCACGGCCCGCAGCGACCGGACGGCCAAGTGGGGCGGCACAGTCGCGGGCACCTACTGCCTCGCATACGCCCTCGCCGGTGCCGTCATCGGTACGGCGGCCAAGGTGCTCTTCCCGAACCTCGCCAACGCCGACGACGCCTTCGCGACCATCGTGAAGGAGGAACTCCCCATCGGCGTACGGGGGTTGGTGCTCGCTGCCGCCCTGGCCGCCGTGATGTCCACCTCCTCCGGCGCGCTCATCGCCTGCGCGACCGTCGCCAACAACGACATCTGGTCGAGGCTGCGGGGCGCCCTGCGCACCTCGGACGGGCAGGGGGAGCGGGACGAGGTCAAGGGCAACCGGGTCTTCATCCTGATCATGGGCATCGGCGTGATCTGTACGGCGATCGCACTGAACAACGTTGTCGAGGCGCTGACCGTCGCGTACAACCTCCTCGTCGGCGGTCTCCTCGTCCCGATCCTCGGCGGGCTGCTGTGGCGGCGCGGCACGGTCCACGGCGCGCTCGCCTCCGTCGTGGTCGGCGGCGTCGCGGTGATCGTCCTGATGGCGACGTACGGAATCCTCGCCAACGAACCCGTCTACTACGGCCTCCTGACCTCGCTGGCCGCGTACCTCGCCGTCTCCCTGGCCACCCCCGCGACCGACGCCGCCGTACTCGCCGCCTGGCGCGACCGGCTGGCCGGGCGGGCACCCGAACCCGCATCCGAGCCGGCCCCGGCTCCCCAGTAAAGTCGAAGAAGAAGTAGTACAAACAGCCTCATACGCGATGAAGCGGATGAGGCGCAGGAGAGAAGGCATCACCCCATGAGCAGCATCGAGACGCCCCGCGGCCCCGTCGACTCCTCCCGTGTCCCGAGGTACGCCGGGCCCGCGACCTTCGCCCGGCTGCCGCGCCTCGACGAGGTGGGCGGGCGGACCGAAGTCGCGGTCGTGGGAGTGCCGTTCGACAGCGGTGTCTCGTACCGGCCGGGCGCCCGCTTCGGCGGCAACGCGATCCGCGAGGCGTCCCGGCTGCTGCGCCCCTACAACCCGGCCCAGGACGCCTCGCCGTTCGCGCTGGCGCAGGTCGCGGACGGCGGTGACATCGCGGTGAACCCGTTCAACATCAACGAGGCCGTGGAGACCGTCGAGGCGGCGGCGGACGAGCTGCTGGAGACGGGCGCGCGCCTGATGACCCTGGGCGGCGACCACACCATCGCCCTCCCGCTGCTGCGCTCGGTCGCCAAGAAGCACGGCCCGGTGGCGCTGCTGCACTTCGACGCCCACCTCGACACCTGGGACACGTACTTCGACGCCGAGTACACGCACGGGACCCCGTTCCGGCGTGCGGTGGAGGAGGGGATCCTGGACACGGAGGCGCTCTCGCACGTGGGCATACGAGGCCCCCTGTACGGCAAGCGGGACCTGGACGACGACGCCAAGCTGGGCTTCGGCATCGTCACGTCGGCGGACGTCATGCGGCGCGGCGTGGACGAGGTCGCCGACCAGCTGCGGCAGCGCATCGGTGACCGCCCGCTCTACATCTCCATCGACATCGACTGCCTCGACCCCGCCCACGCGCCGGGTACCGGGACGCCCGAGGCCGGCGGCATGACCTCCCGCGAGCTGCTGGAGATCCTGCGGGGCCTGGCCTCCTGCAACCTGGTCTCCGCCGATGTCGTCGAGGTGGCGCCCGCGTACGATCACGCCGAGATCACCGCGGTGGCCGCGTCGCACACGGCGTACGAGCTGACCACCATCATGTCCCGCCAGATCGCGGCGGCCCGGAAGGACTCGGAAGCGAAGTGACCCACGACCACGACCTGGTGCTCCGCCCGACGGAGGCACAGACATCGGCTGCCCTGAACCCGCCCCCCGGGCGCAACGGCGGTGACCTGGTCGTGGAGACGCTGGCCGGGCTCGGCGCGACGACGGTGTTCGGGCTGCCCGGCCAGCACGCGCTCGGCATGTTCGACGCGCTGCGCCGCAGCGATCTGCGCTACATCGGCCTGCGGGTCGAGAACAACGCGGGATTCGCGGCGGACGCGTACGGCCGGATCACGGGTGAGGCGGCGCCGCTGCTGCTGTCGACGGGGCCGGGCGCGCTGACGTCGCTCGCCGCGCTCCAGGAGGCGGCCGCGGCCTCCGCCCCCGTCCTCGCCATCGGCAGCCAGATCCCGGTGGCGGGGCTGGGCGGCGGCCGCCACGGCTATCTGCACGAACTCCCGGACCAGGCAGCCTCGTTCAGGGGCGTGGTGAAGTCGGTCCACACCGTGCGTACCCAGTCCCAGATCCCCTCCGCGATCGCCGCCGCTTGGCAGTCGGCGCTGACCGCCCCGCACGGGCCGGTGTGGGTGGAGATCCCGCAGGACGTGCTGCTGGCCGAGACGTCCATCCCCGTGGTGACGGGTGGCGACGCCTTCCCCGAGGAGCTGCCCCCGCGCCCCGAACTGACGGCCGTGGCGGCCGACCTGCTCACGAAGGCCGCCCGGCCCGCGATCATCGCGGGCGGCGGGGTCGTACGGGCGGACGCGTCCGGCAAGCTGCGGCAGCTGGCGGAGCGGCTGTCGGCGCCGGTCGTCACCACCTTCGGCGGCAAGGGCGCGTTCCCGTGGACGCATCCGCTGTCTCTCCAGTCCTGGCTGGAGGACCGGCACACCACCGACTTCCTGGAGGACGCGGACGTCCTGCTGGTGGTGGGGTCGGGGCTCGGCGAACTCTCCTCGAACTACCACACGTTCAAGCCCCGGGGCCGAGTGATCCAGATCGAGGCGGACCTGGGGAAGCTGGAGTCCAACCATCCGGCCCTCGGCATCCACGCGGACGCGCGGCTGGCGTTGCAGGCGCTGCTGGAGACGATCGAGGAACCCAGGGAGGACGAGTCGGCGCCGGAGCGCGTGCGGGGCGTGCTCGCGCAGGTTCGTGAGCGTATCGATGGGCAACAACTCACCCTGGAGCAGGACCTGTTGGCGTCGATCCGGCGGGCCCTGCCGTCCCGGGCGCCCTCCTTCTGGGACATGACGATCCTGGCGTACTGGGCCTGGTCGGCCTTTGACGCCAGGTTCCCCAACACCATGCACTCGGCCCAGGGTTCGGGCGGCCTCGGCTACGCCTTCCCGGCGGCCCTCGGCGCGGCGGCCGCCGACCCGACGCAGCCGGTGCTGGCCGTCTCGGGCGACGGCGGCGCCCTGTACTCGATCGCCGAGCTGGCCACGGCCCGGCAGTACGGCCTCGACGTCACCTGGCTGATCGTCGACGACGGCGGCTACGGGATCCTGCGCGAGTACATGACGGAGGCATTCGGGGAGACGACCGGTACGGAGCTGTCTCGACCGGACTTCGTCGCCCTGGCGGAGTCGTTCGGCGTACCGGGGGTACGAACGACCCCCGAGACGCTCGCCGACGACCTGGCGAAGGCGCTGGCCGCGCCGGGACCTTCGGTGGTCGTCCTCCCGGCGCGGCTGCGGATGTTCGCGCCGACGCACCTGTAGGGCTAACCAGGGGTTCCTCCAAGACGATCACCCGTTCGGTGACGCCCGGCATGTGGCGGAGGGTATGTTCCCGGAGGCCAGCGCCTCTCTGATCAGGTCACTGTCAGTCCCGGCGGCTAGTGTGAGCTTGGAAAGGAGGACAGCGTGCTGTTGAGATTCCGTGTCGCGAACGTACGGTCCCTGCGAGACGAGCAGGAGCTGTCCTTCGTCGCACCCGAGGACGGGACGGGGCTGCGGCCCGGGTAGTGGAACTGGCAGGCGGGTCGGTCCGTCGGTGTGCTCCCGCTGATCGGCATCTTCGGTGCAAACGCGTCGGGCAAGTCCAACGTCCTGGCCGCGCTGGTCGACATGCGCTCCGCCGTCATCAACTCCTACGCCCGCTGGGCATCGTACGACGGAATTCCGCGCTCCGTGTTCGCGCTGGACCCCACGCGTGAGAGCGAGCCGAGCTTCTTCGAGGTCGATCTCGTCATGGACGGCGTGCGCTGGACGTATGGCTTCGAGCTCAGCCGGACTCGGGTCGAGGCCGAATGGCTGCACAGCTAACCGCGAGGCCACCGTCAGGTGTGGCTCGACCGGGACGCCTCGCGGGGCGAGGCGTACGAATGGCCGGGGAGCCGGATCAAGGACCGTGCGCAGCTGGTGCGGCGCACTCGGTCGAACGCGCTGCTGCTTTCCACGGCGGGGACGGACAACCATCCGCAGCTGTCTCCGCCCTTTCACTGGTTCTGCCGCAATCTCTGGCTGATCAACCCTGAGGAGCAGCGCACGCAGAGGGAGAGTGAAACAACTAGCGCACGTCGATGAAGTCGCTGCCAGATGTGACGGTGGCCGTGGTTCCGGTGCCGCCGAAGACGAAGCGGTAGTAACCGTCGGAGGTGGCGGTGGTCGTGGCCTTGACCGCTCCACCGGTGCCGGTCTTCACGGTCTTGAGGGTGGTGAAGGTGCTGCTGCCCTTCTTGCGGAACTGCAGCTTCACCGACTGGCCTTTGAAACCGGCGTACTTGTGAGTTTTCCAGTCGGCGCGTGTCAGGGCGCCTTTGACCGTGACGGTCTTCCCCTTCTTCACGGGCTCGGGCGCGGCGTCGGCGGTGAGCCGGGCGGCGCGGAGTACCTTGAAGGTGTACTTGCCGCTGGTGCTGTAGGTGGCGTCCCACGCGTCGACGTGGAGCTGGATCGTCCAGGTGCCCGCCGGGCTGTTGCCCTGGTAGAAGAGCGTGACCGGATCCAGGGTGTAGGTGTCGGAGCAGGTCGTCGTCGGTTTGGTCCTGGGGGAGCAGTCCAGCTGGTAGTGGTCCGAGTCCAGGTAGGCGTACGAGCCGTAGAGGTAGGCGGCGGCCCTGTAGACGCCGGAGGCGTGGGTGGCGGTGACGGCGATCGGGAACTTCACGGGGGCCTTGGTGCCGACGACCACGGGCTTGCCGCCGTTGACGACGACGCTGTTGATGGTGATGTCGTCGGCGTCGGGCGCGGCGTGCGCGGCCGGGGCGGCGGTGAGCGCGGCTCCCGCCAGGGTGCAGGACAGGGCGACGGTGACGACGCGTCTGGTATGGCTGGTCAAGTGGACCTCCGGAAAGGCTTGTTGAACACCTTGTTCGGCGCATCGTACAGGTGTGTGGTGCTTTCGGCTGTGGCTGATCCCTGCGTTCAGTCGCCGTCGAAGCCGCCCGAGTCCGCGTCGGCGTCGTCTCCGCCGCCCAGCCTGACCCGCTCGGTGGACCGGCCGCCTCGCGGAGCTGTGTCCTCACTTCATGAGGGCCGTCCCCGGGCAGAACGCGGCGGCCCACACCGGGCGTTCCGTGTCCACGTCGAAGTTGGCCAGCAAGGCCGCGCCCGGGAGCACGCCGAAGATCCAGGAGCCGCAGGCGGTGATGATCGTCATGCCGTGGTGGCCCTTGGAGAACTCGGTGACATCCCGTGGCGTCGCCGCCCGTCCCGGCCACGCCACCGGCACCAGCGCCACCGACTGACAGCCCAGGCAGGCCAGTTGCAGGATGACCTATCCCTCGAACGTCATCGGCCGTGACCAGAAGTACACGAGCCCCGCGACGGCGCAGGGCAGCACCGCGGCATTACCGAGGAACATCAGCCCTCGGCGGGAGGTCACAAGGTCGGCCGACGCCTCGATCACGTCGTCCCAGAACCACTTCCAGCGCTCCACTCGCACGCTGAACGAAACCTTGGAACGCTTGCTCATGCGCCGCCCCCGTTGTCGCCGCCCGTCCTCGCTCCACTGCCGCCATGCCCATGTGTGATGTACATCACGCACCGGACGGAAGGGTTCCGCCGATTAATCGGCAGTGTGTCCGAATTAATCAGGCTTCCTGAGTCTCCCCTGCCACTTTAGATTTCAATCGACCACGGCTGCCTCACAGGTTCGCCACGCAAACTTCATAACGGGCTCCGGGGGAGCCCAAGGGGGAACGGGCATGACCACCCGTTGGAACCGGCGGCCGCGTGCTGCCCGAAGACTCGGCGTGCTGCTCGGCACGGCCGTCGTACTCACCGGAACACCAGCCCTCGCGACACCCGTAGTCGCAGGCGCACAGCCCACGACCGCAGCCACGACAGCAACCACGACCACGGCCGCCGAGCAGGCCGAGGCCTCCGCCTTCGCCCGTGCCGCCGCCACCGGTGAGCCCGTGGAGATCGTCGGCCTGCGGACCGAGGACGAACTCGTCCACGCCAACCCGGACGGCTCGCTGACCAGTGAGACGAGTGTCCAGCCGCAGCGCGTGAGGCGGCCCGACGGCAGCTGGGAGAAGGCCGACGCCACCCTCGAACGCCGCCCGGACGGCACGGTCGGCCCCAAGGCAGCCGTCGTCGACCTGGCCTTCGCGGCGGGAGGCTCGTCCGACTTCGTCACGCTCGGCGAGGACGGCAAGTCCTTCACGCTGCGCTGGCCGACCCCGCTGCCGGAGCCGGTACTCAGCGGGGACACCGCTGAGTACCGGGAGGTGCTGCCCGGCGTGGACCTGCTGGCCACCGCCTCGGTCACGGGCTACTCGTATGTCCTGGAGGTGAAGACGGCGGAGGCGGCCCGCGATCCGCGGCTGGCTGAACTGCGGTTGCCCGTACGGTCGGAGGGTCTGGACCTCGGCACCGGCCCGACCGGTGGCCTCCAGGCGGTGGACGCCTCCGGCGAGCGTGTCTTCGGCGGCCAGGCACCCAAGATGTGGGACTCGTCCGCCACCGGGCTCCCCGCCGACGCCGTCCCCGCCTCGGGCACCGACACGCGCGCCCAGGAGGCACCCGGCGCCGCCGCCAAGGTCGCCGACATGACCCTCGATGTCTCCGCGTCCGCCGTCACCGTCGAGCCCGACCGCGCCCTGCTCACCGCCGCCGACACCGACTTCCCGGTCTACATCGACCCCGAGGCCGGTATGTCGAAGAGCGAGTGGCTGTATGTGTCCAGCTCGCATCCGAGTACCGAGTACCACAAGTTCAAGAAGGACGAGGGTGTCGGCCGCTGCTCGGCCAAGACCATCGGCGGCATCTACTACGTGTGCAGCAACTCGCCGTACACGAACCGGATGTATTTCCAGTTCTCCACCAAGGGCTGGAAGAACCGGACGATCTCCAAGGCGGTCTTCCAGGTCTACGAGACCTTCTCCTTCTCCTGCACCAAGAGCACGGTCAACCTGCACATGGTCGCCGAGGGCGGTGTCGACTCCGCTACGAACTGGAACAACAAGCCCAAGGACGGCGACCTGATGGTCGACAGGACCGTCGCGTACGGGCGGGGCGACAGCTGCAGTCCGGACGCCCCGCCCAGTTGGGTGCACTTCGCGGACAACGCCGAGGAGTCCAACGAGAACCTCACCTCCTCGGTCCGCAAGAAGGCCGCCGGTGAGGATCCCATCGCGTTCTCGCTGCGGGCCGCCGACGAGGGCGACCCGAACTCCTGGAAGCGGTTCCGGGGTGAGGACGCCAAGCTCGTCGTCACGTACAACACCCGTCCGAACAAGCCCACCGGGGAGAAGCTGAGCAACCCGGAGGAGAAGACCTGCACCACCGACAACACCAAGCGCCCCTGGATCCGTGACGCGACGCCGACCATGTCCGTCACCGGCACGGACGCCGACTCGTACACCGACGGCACAGGCCAGAACCTCACCGCGACCTTCCGGGTGTGGGACCAGGTCGACGGCCGGCCGATGGTCTACGAGGGCAAGGACGGACCGCAGAACGAGGGCGTGTTCGAGGAGAACATCCCCGTCAGGGAGCTCGCCCATGGCCACGGCTACAAGTGGCACGCCCAGACCTACGACGGCTCCACCGGCAAGCTCAAGAACTCCGGGTACTCCGAGTGGTCCGACTGGTGCGAGTTCGTGGTGGACGTGAAGGCGCCCGACACCAAGCCGCACGTCGCGCCCGTGGCGAGCGAGGCCGACCTGCCGGTGGGCGGCAAGCGGCACTTCACCCTCTCCGCGAACGGCAACGCGGACCCGGTCTTCAAGAACGACGTCGAGTTCTACGAGTGGGACCTCGGCAACGACACCCCTACACGCAAGGCCACCCCGACCGCCCTCGGCGGCAACGCCACCATCGAGGTGCCGACCAGCACCTTCGGCCCGAACGTGCTCTACGTCCGCAGTGTCGACCGGGCCGGCAACCGGGGCCCGCTGGAGAAGTACTTCTTCACCGTCGACCGGGCCTGCGCAGACGCGCTCGCCGACACCTGCGCCGCCGCCGTGTACGGCCTGGACCAGACCTCCGGCACCACGGCCCCCGACACCTCGGGCCACAACAGGACGCTGACCGTGAAGGGCGCCGACTGGGTCGCGGGCCATGGCGCCGCGAGCGCCCCGGCCGACAAGGCGCTGCGCTTCAACGGCACCACCGACCACGCCACCGCCGTGTCCGCGGTCCACACCGGTCAGGCGTTCACCGTCTCGGCGTGGGTGCGTCCCACGTCGCTGGCGAAGAACATCTCGGTGGTCAGCCAGGCGGGCAGCCAGGGCAGCGGTTTCAACCTCTACTACTCGACCGCCTACAAGCGCTGGATTTTCGGCCGCCACGTCTCCGACAAGGCGGGCTCCGACCTCGTCCGGGCCATGGCCGCCGGCGAGCGGCCCGCGACCGTCAACAAGTGGGTCCACCTCGCCGCAACCTACGACCCGGTGGCGCGGAAGTTCACGCTCTTCGTCGACGGTGAGGAGCAGGGCAGCGCCACCGTCACCGATGTCTGGAACGCCTCCAAGGGCCTCAACATCGGCCGCGCCCAGTACGGCGGCGACTGGTCCGATCCGTTCGCGGGTGACATCGACGACGTACGACTCGTCCCCGGCCTGCTGTCCGGCACTGAGATCTTCCGGCTCGCCAACAACTGACGGCTCCTGACCAGAGCGTCACTTCCCACATCCCATAGAGGGGGAGCGCGCGTGCGCGCATCACGCAGACATAAGGCAAACAACTGGGCGAGAGCCCTGTCCGTCACACTCACCTCCGCCCTGACCATCACCCTGCTCCAGGGCACCCCGGCCCTCGGCGACGACCCCGACGAGGCCCGGGAGAAGCGGCGCCCCAAGACCCAGGAGGTCGCCTCGACGCCGGTGGTCGAGCAGGACGGCCAGGCCGCCCCGCTCAAGCACACCAAGGGGTACGGCAAACCGCTTGACCTCAAGGCCACCTGGCCGAAGGCGGGCAGCGCGACCGTCGACCTGGCGGGCTCCAAGAAGCGCAGCGCGCTCGCTGGCAGCAAGGCGGGTTCGCTCCCGGTCCGGGTCGGCCCGCCCAAGGGCATGACCCGGTCCGTGATGGCGGCCGCGACACCCACCCGCGCCAAGGTCGAGGTCCTCAGCCACGCCGCGGCGCAGAAGGCCGGTATCGACGGCCTTCTGCTCAAGGTGACCCGCGCCGACAGCGGCACCACGAACGGCAAGGTGTCCGTCGAGGCCGATTACGCGGCCTTCGCCCAGGCCTACGGCGGCGACTGGGCCCAGCGGCTGCGCCTGGTCGAACTCCCCGCCTGTGCGCTGACCACGCCCAAGGCGCCCAAGTGCCAGACGGTCACTCCACTGAAGACCGACAACGACGTCCGCGGGCAGAAGCTCACGGCCGACGTGGCGGCGCTGTCCGCCGCGAAGGCGCCGCTGCTCGCTGCTGCGGCGGGCCCGGCGGGCGGTTCGGGGTCGTACACGGCGACCTCCCTTGCCCCGTCCGCGTCCTGGCAGGTCGCGGGCCAGACCGGTGGCTTCACCTGGCAGTACCCGCTGCGTGTCCCGCCGGCCGTCGCCGGGCCTTCCCCGCAGCTGGGTCTCGGCTACAACTCGGCTTCCACGGACGGTCGTACGGCGTCCAGCAACAACCAGACCTCCTGGGTCGGTGAGGGCTTCGACCTGAGCGCCGGTTACATCGAGCGCTCGTACCGCTCGTGCACGGAGGACGGTCACGACGAGGCCGGGTCGCAGAAGTACGACCTGTGCTGGCATTCCGACAACGCCACCATGAACTTCGGCGGCCGGGCCGGTGAGCTGGTCAAGAAGGGCAAGGACGAGTGGCGTCTGAAGCAGGACGACGGCACTCGTATCGAGCGTAAGTACGACGGCTTCAACTCGGACAACAACGACGAGTACTGGGTCGTCACCACCACTGACGGTACCCGCTACCACTTCGGCAAGGGCAAGCGCGAGTCGGAGGCCGCCGACACCGAGAACACCGGTGCCACCTTCGAGGTCCCGGTCTTCGGTGACGACAAGGACGAGCCCTGCCACGCGGACACCTTCAAGGGCTCGCGCTGCCAGCAGGCCTGGCGCTGGAACCTCGACTACGTCGTCGACGTGCACGGCAACTCGATGACGTACTACTACGGCACCGAGACCAACAAGTACGACAGCGTGCGCGGCGACAAGGTCGTCTCCTACGACCGCGGCGGCTGGCTCAAGCGGATCGAGTACGGCGAGCGCGAGGGCAAGGAGAACACCACCGCCGCGCCCTCGCAGGTCGTCTTCGACGTCGCCGAGCGCTGCACGGGTGCCGCTGCGGACTGTCAGCCGGGCGACCTGAAGGAGTCCACCGCCAAGCGCTGGCCGGACGTGCCGTTCGAGCAGATCTGCACCTCCGACACCGAGTGCAAGGACCAGTGGTCCCCGACCTTCTTCTCCCGCAAGCGGCTGGCGAAGGTCACCACGCAGGTTCTGGGGTCCGACGGCAAGACGTACGGGGACGTCGACGAGTGGGACCTGGCGCACAAGTACCAGAGCGCCGACACCACCCACGCCCCGGCCATGTGGCTGGAGTCGGTCACCCACTCTGGCAAGGACGGCGCCAACAAGCTGCCGAAGGTCACCTTCTACGAGCGGCAGGACGCCAACCGGGTCCACTCCGACTCCCACGACCGTCTGCCGATGTACAAGTGGCGTATCCGGGCCATCCAGTCGGAGACGGGCGGCACGATCTCGGTCAACTACAAGCCGACCGAGTGCACCCCCTCCAATCTCCCTACCCCCGAGACGAACACCAAGCGGTGCATGCCGTCCTTCTGGTCGAAGGAGGGCACGATCGGGGAGAAGGAGGACTGGTTCCACAAGTTCGTCGTCGACACGGTGATCGAGGACGAGGTAACCGTCACCGGCCCCAACAAGATCACGTCGTACGACTACTCCGGGGCGGCCTGGGCCTTCGACGACAGCGAGCTGGTCAAGACCAAGAAGAAGACCTGGAACCAGTGGCGCGGCTACCGCACCGTCACCATGAAGACGGGTGAGGCGGGCAGCAAGCAGCTGCGCACCGAGACCACCTACCTCCAGGGCATGGACGGCGACCGGGAGAAGGAGTCCGGCGGCACGAAGTCCGTCACCGTCACCGCCTCCGACGGCACGAAGATCCGTGACGACGCGCGCCACCAGGGCTTCGTCGTGGAGCAGCGCAGCTTCAACGGCGACACGGAGATCACCGGTTCGGTGAGCACTCCGTGGAAGTCCGAGGCCACGGCGACGGAGGGCAACGACGAGGCGTCGTACGCGGCGGTCAAGGCCACGAAGACTCGTACGGCGTTGGACGGCGGCAAGGTCCGCCGCGCCGCCATCGAGCACTTCTACGACTCGTACGGCATGCTGGTGCGCTCCTCCGACTCCGGAGACCTGGCGGTCAAGGACGACGACACCTGCACGACGAACGAGTACAACCGCAACACGGACGCGAACCTGCTCACGCTGCTGAAGCGGGTCACGGTCGTCCCGGTCAACTGCGATGAAGGAGCGCCGACGTCCTTCAAGGGCGAGGCGATCTCGGACGTCCGGACTTGGTACGACGACCGCGACACGTACGGCGCCACGCCCACCAAGGGTGACGTGGTGCGCAGCGAGAAGGTCAAGGGCTACACGGCCGACGGCACCCCGCAGTACGTGACGACCTCGACCGCCAGGTACGACGTCCACGGCCGTGTCGTGGAGTCCGCCGACCAGGCGGGCAACACGACGAAGACGACCTACACCCCGGCCACCGGCGGCCCGGTGACCGGCATGAAGGTCGAGGACCCCCTCGGCAACACCACCACCTCCACGGTCGACCGCCGCTGGGGCCTGGTCACCTCCACGGTCGACCCCAACAAGCAGCGCACCGACCTGGAGTACGACGCCCTCGGCCGCCTGCTGAAGGTCTGGCTCCCCGGCCGCGCCAAGGCCTCGGACACGCCGAGCCTGGAGTACGCCTACCTGGTCCGCAACAACGACGCGGTGGTCACCACCACCAAGTCGCTGCTGCCCAACGGCTCGGTGGCCACCAGCCACCAGCTCTCCGACGGTCTCCTGCGCCCCCGCCAGACGCAGACCCCGGCGGCGAACTTGGGACGGGTCATCACGACCACCGAGTACGACAGCCGTGGCCTGGCGGTGAAGGAGATCGGCCCGTTCTACAACACGGCGGCCGTGGGCACGACGTTCGTGAACGTGAAGGACGCCTCCGAGGGGACGCCTCGGGAGACGGAGACGGTCTACGACGCGGCGGGCCGGGCGACGGACTCGATCTTCCGCGTCGCGGGCACCGAGAAGTGGCGCACGAAGACGGCGTACCACGGCGACCACACGACGGTCGACCCGCCGGCGGGCTCCACGCCGACCGCGTCGTACACCAACGCGCAGGGGCAGACGACCAAGGTCCTGGAGTTCAAGGCCAGTTCGCCGACCGGCGCGGCGGACACGACGTCGTACGACTACGACGCGGCGGGCCGTCTCACCGAGGTCAAGGACACGACCGGCAACCTCTGGTCGTACGACTACGACGTGCGGGGGCGGCAGACCAAGGCCGTCGACCCGGACGCGGGCACGACGTGGATGACGTACAACGACCTCGACCAGGTCAAGACGGTCCGCAACCAGCGGGAGATCACCCTCACCTTCAACTACGACAAGCTGGGCCGTCAGCGCTCGCTCTTCAACGGCGACAAGAAGCTGACGACCTGGGAATACGACAGCGCGACCGTGCCGAACGGCAAGGGGCGGCTGACCTCGGCCACCAAGTGGGTCGGGAACGACGGATACACCTCGTCGGTCGACGCCTACGACGTGGCGGGCCGCCCGACGAAGACCTCGGTGACGATCCCGGCCTCCGAGGGCAAACTGGCCGGCACCTACACCTCGACGGCGTCGTACAAGCCAGATGGCTCGATCGACGAGGTCGGCGTTCCGGCGGCCGGCGGTCTCCCGGCGGAGAAGATCACCACGGGCTACACGGCGACCGGTCTGGCGTCCTTCACCCTGGGCGACTCGACGGACTACGCCCGCGAGACCCGCTACTCCAACTACGGCGAGATGCTCCAGCTGACCCTGGGCACCGCCAGCGCGGACAAGTACACCTGGCTCACCAACACCTACGAGGAGGGCACCCGGCGCCTGGAGCGCGCCCGGATCGACCGGGAGATCGTCAAGACACCCGACTCCGACATCACCTACGGCTACGACGCCACCGGCAACATCCAGAAGATCGCGGACACGCCCGAGGGAAAGACCGCGGACGTCCAGTGCTTCACGTACGACTACCTGCGCCGCCTCACCGAGGCATGGACCCAGACCGCCAACGCCTGCGCGCCGAGCGCCGGTGAAGCGACCGTCGGCGGCCCGGCACCGTACCGGCACTCCTACACCTACGACGCTGCGGGCAACCGCACCAGCGAGGTCCGTCACGCCACCGGCACGACCGGCGACGCGGCGGTCACGCAGACGACGACGTATGTGCCGAACGGCACGGGGAAGCCTCACGCCCACGCTCTGAAGTCGGCGGAGGTCCGTACCGCGACGGCGGGCAAGGAAGTGACGGCGGCCCAGTCGTTCGCGTACGACGAGGCGGGCAACACCGTCCGTCGTACGAAGGCGGCGACGGACCTCTCCCCGGCGGTCGACCAGAAGCTGGAATGGGACGAGGAGGGCCGCCTGAGCGCGGTGACCCCGTACCTGTCCGGCGACAACCTGGACGAGGCGAACAAGACCTCGTACGTGTACGACGCTTCGGGCGGCCGCCTGCTCCGTAAGGAGAAGGGCGCGGTGACGCTGTACCTGGGCAGCCAGGAGATCCGCCTCGACACGGCCAAGAACTCCCTGTCCGGTACCCGTTACTACTCCCACGGCGGCCAGAAGATCGCGGTGCGGACGTCGGCCGGGGTGACCTGGCTGGTCGGCGGCCAGAACGGCACCGCCGAAATCGCGATCAAGGCGGCGGACTCGGCAATCACACAGCGCCGCACCCTCCCCTTCGGCCAGGTGCGCGGCGCCAAGCCGGCGGCGGATGTATGGCCCGGTGACAAGTCGTTCGTGGGCGGCACGGCGGACGCGGCGACGGGCCTGATCCAACTCGGCGCCCGTGCGTACGATCCGGCGTCCGGCCGTTTCGTCTCCGTCGACCCCGTTCTGAACGTCGGGGACCCGCAACACCTGAACGCCTACGCCTATGGCCGTAACAACCCGCTGGCCTTCCCGGACCCGACGGGCCTGTACTGGGGCGAGTCCTGGATCAGCCCGATCGGTCACGGCGCCCTGGACGTCGTGGGCCTGGTCCCCGGCTTCGGTGAGCCAGCCGACCTGCTCAACGGCCTGTGGTACACAGCCGAAGGCAACTACATCGACGCGGGCCTGGCCTACGCCTCGGCCATCCCGATCGCGGGATACGCGGCGAGTGCGGCGAAGGGCGCGCGGTACGTCAACAAAGCGGTGGACGCCGTCGACACGGCGACGGACGCCACCAAGGCGACCGAGAAGACCAAGGACGCGGTCGACGCCGCCGACAAGGTCACCCCGCCGGTCACCCCGAAGCCCAAGGAGAAGCCCGCCCCTGCGCCTCCGGCCAAGGCCAAGGAGGCACCCGAGGCCAAGAAGGGCGACTCCGGCGGCAAGAAGGGCGACGGGGCGGAGAAGAAGTCCGACACCGGTGGCGGGGGCGGCAAGGACGCCGACGCGCCCGCCCAGGGCGGCTCGTGCAAGGTGAACAACAGCTTCACCCCTGGCACGCTCGTCCTGATGGCCGACGGATCCACCAAGCCGATCGAGGACATCGAGACCGGCGACAAGGTCCTTGCCACGGACCCCGAGACCGGCGAGACGACCACGGAGACGGTCACCGCCGAGATCAAGGGCGAGGGTGTCAAGCACCTGGTGGAGATCACCGTCGACACGGACGGCGACACGGGCACGGCCACGGACACGATCACCGCGACCGACCGGCATCCCTTCTGGGTCCCCGAACTCGACGAGTGGGTCGACGCCACCGAGTTGAAGAACGGCCAGTGGCTGCGCACCAGCGCGGGCACGCTGGTTCAGATCACAGCGGTGGAGCGTTGGACCAGCGACTCGGCCACGGTCCACAACCTGACCGTCAGCGACGCCCACACGTACTATGTGCTGGCGGGCGGGACGCCGGTACTCGTACACAACTGCAACCTGGGTGACTATGCCGACAGTGTTCGCAACGAACCTGGGGTGAAGTTTGCCTCCGAGTACACATCTCCTTCAGGCGCGAAGTACTACGGCCGCAATAAGCACGGCCAGCAGGCGGAAGGGCCGTTGGCGGATGCGCTCGAACGGACAGGTCACCATGGAGGGTGCGCGGAGGTGCACTGTCTAATTCAGGCGCAGGCGGCGGAGGGGCCCGAGGCCATCAGGGGTGGAACCATGCAAACGGTAAGGACGCGGAATAACTCCATGCCGACA
Source organism: Streptomyces capitiformicae (assembly GCF_002214185.1). NCBI lineage: Bacteria > Bacillati > Actinomycetota > Actinomycetes > Kitasatosporales > Streptomycetaceae > Streptomyces > Streptomyces capitiformicae. Next base: position 9,598,117 of record NZ_CP022161.1, read on the forward strand.
TCGAATACGGATGGGCATGGTGAACCAGCTCACCCCTGCGGCCGTTGTGTCAGACTGCTGGAAGACCTGGAGATCAACTGATGTCCCTGATTCGCTTCGACTCGCTCAGCGAGGATCTGCTCGGGGCGCTTGTTGCGTCCGGATGGAGCGCAGGCAGGAAGGTCGACGCAGGTCAATGGGTGGAGCCGCTGGAGGGTGAAGGGTACCGGTCCCACCCATTGGCAGAGGAAATCCTCGCGGCGGTGGGAGGGCTCTCAATCGAGCCGGTCAATCGAGTCGGCCCGAACTTCAGTAATGACGAGCCTTACAATTTCGATCCTATCGCCGCTGGATCAGGGCAGCGTGATCTAGCAACAGAGGTGGAGAGTGTTCTCGGCGGGGACTATTTCCCCATCGGTGAATGGCTCAGTTATTCAAGTGTGTTCGTCGAAGCTGGGGGGAGGGTGGTTGCTGCTGGCATGGGTTGGATTTGGAAGCTTGGTTCCACCTTTGAAGACTCCCTAGAGTTGGCAGTCTGCGCGAATCGCCCACTGATCTGTCTGTACTCCGATCCGGGACTCGATCCTTGGCCAAGACCTGATTCTCGTTAGTGAATCTCGGCCGCGTAGAGCTTCGTCTAACGGGGCTTCTGGCCGGGTTGACGGCAGTAGTTGACGGCAACGGCGGCGGACACCTGGTGTCCGCCGCCGTTGCCGTACGTATGTCAGGGGTGGTCGAGGGCGCGGCCGAGGGAGTCGATGGCGTCTCGCTGGAGGCGGAGTCGTACGTGGGCGTAGACGGTGGCGGTGACGCCGATGTGGGCGTGGCCGAGGAGTTCCTTGATGACGACGAGTTCGACGCCCTGTTCCAGGAGCAGGGTGGCGGTCGAGTGCCTGAGGTCGTGGAAGCGGATGCGGCGGAGGCCAGCCTTGCAGAGGAGCGTAGTGAAGGTGCGGGTGAGGTTGGTCGGGTCGATCGGCCTGCCCTGCGGTGTGGTGAACACGTACCCGTTGTGCTGCCACTCGGTGCCTGCCGTGTGACGGTCCCGCTGCTGCTCCTCATGGTGGTGCTTCAGCGACTGGAGGCAGCGGGCGGGGAGGGCGATGCGGTGCTCGGAGGCCCGGGTCTTGGTGGGCAATGTGGTGAGTCCGCCTGTGCTGGTGCGCTGCAAGGTGCGGCGGACGGCAGCCGTGCCCCGGTCGAGGTCGAGGTCTTCCCAGCGGAGGCCGAGAAGTTCGCCTTTGCGGAGTCCGGTGTGGAGCGCGAGTTCGAACAGGGCATGGAGCCGGTGTCCACGCGCGGCTGTGAGGAACTGGCGGGCTTCGTCGGCGGTAAGGGGTTCGAAGCGCCGGGGCCGTGGCGTGCCGGTGCGGACGTTACGGGCCACGTTGCGAGGGATCTCCTCCTCGCGCACGGCGTGCTCCAGGGCGGACTTGAGCACGGAGTGGATGTAGGTCAGCGTCAGCGGAGAGAGCAGCTTGTGGCAGCACGATCCGACGGCGCAGCAACGGGGCTCATCACGCCCCGCATCGATGCCTCGCGCGCCGCACTGGCAGGTGGTGCGGAGCTGGTTGAGCCAGGTGCGGACGTCCTTGGCGGTGAGCTTGGTGAGCTTCTTCTTGCCGAGGCCGGGGATGAGGTACCGGTTGATGCAGGTGGTGTAGCGGGTGTGGGTGTTCTCGCGGAGGTGGTGTAGGGCGACGTTCTCCAGCCAGTACGTCAGTGTACGCGGCCAGGCTGCCCTGCGCGGAGGGGACGGGGAGGCCGCGGTTGCTGGCGGCGATCTTCTCGGTGAGCTTGGCCAGCGCTTCCTTGCGGGTGCTGCCGTAGACGCGGACACGCTTGCGAGTGCTGCCGGGGGCGAGGACGTATCCGGCGGCTTCCCAGCGGCGGTCCTTGCGCTGGTAGACGGTTCCGTCGCCGTTGGCGCGCACGCGGCGGGAGGCGGGGGTGTCTCGGGGTGTGGTCATCAGGCGGCGGCTTCCTGGTCGAGGCGGGCGTGGATGAAGTCGGTGAGGGCGTGGGCGGGGATGCGGCGGGCGCGGCCGAGGGTGAGGGAGGCGAGTTGCCGGGTGCGGAGGAGGTCGTAGACGGCGGTGCGGCCGAGTTGGAGGCGGGCCATGACCTGGGGGACGGTGAGGAGTTCGGTGCCGGCGGTCACGCGACGGCCCCCGCCCGGACAGCACTGGTCAGCCGATTAGCGGAGTGACCGACCGGGTGACTGGTGGAGTGACCGGCGCGGTCACCGGAGCGCTCCGAGCGCCGGGTTGGGGTCGGTTGCTCGGGTCGGGGCTGCCGCGTCGCGGCCAGGAGGTCGGCGAGATGTTCGAGTTCGGGCAGGAGGCCGGTTCCGGCGTACTGCCAGTGGGAGATGACCAGCGTCGTATCCGAGTCCACGCGCTGACTGGCGGTATCGCGGTGACCTGTGGGGTGGCCGTGACCGGGTCGGTGACCGGCGGTCAGGCCGGTCGGTGACCGGCCCGGTCACCGACCGGGTGCCTGTCGGTGCGGTGGTCAGCGGTCGGCATGTCGGCTGCGGCGTCGAGTCGGCCGATTTGCGCCAGGCTGTGCGTTCGGCGCGGAGGTGGGCGAGGGTGGTGGAGTAGTGGCGGGTGCGGGTGGAGAAGTGGCCTCGGAAGCCGAGCATGTGGGCCCATTGGCGCAGGCGGAGGTGGGCGTGTCGGCGATTGGTGGCGAGGTGCCAGGCGGTGTGGATCATGCGGCGGGCGTGGTCGGTGATGCCGTGGGTCGCGAGTTCGGCGAGGAGTCGGAGGCGGCGGTCGAGAGTGCCGGTGGCGGTCTCGGCGCCTTTGGTGGCGTACTTGGCTATGTAGGTGGCGACGTGCCGGTCGGTGACCGGGCCGCCCTCGGTGAAGTCGGTGCCGCGGATCGCGCGGACGTCGATCTGCCGCCCGAACCGGAACACCAACCGCCCCGTCAGATCTGAGGCTTGGGGCGGGGGCGCGGGGGCGTATCCGGTGGGCTGTGGCTGCTTCGGCGGCTCGCCCTCGTGGTGGACGCGGGTGCGTGCGGCGGCGGCGCGGACAGCGTGGTCGAGGAGCTGGACGCTGGCCCAGGCGGGTGGGGTGCTGGTAGGGCCGGTGGGGCCGTCGAGGCGGATGACGGCGTGGAAGTGGATCTGGCCCCGTTTCTGGTACTCGGCGACCTTGGCGTACGAGAGAGTGGCGTGATGGCGCAGGACCCGCTGCGGCACCCCAGCCGCCTTGGCGATCTCGCGACGCAGGTGGGTGGTGAAGCGGGCCCACAGGGCCGGGGCGTGCGCGTTCCACAGCACCGCGCCCGCGTAGTCGTACCGCTCGGGGTCGAGCGGGGTGCCCAGCAGCCGGTCGTCGTCGGGGTGGGTGTGGCCGCAGTGGCAGCGGCCGGTGTCGGGCTGGTTGTGGACGGGGCCGAAGCCGGGTGCGGTGAGGGTGGCGAACACGCGTGGGCGGGCGGCGACGCTGGTGGGGACGGTCTTGCCGCCGCGAAGGCCTGCGGTGATGAGTTGGTAGGTGTCGTAGCGGTAGACGGTGGAGCAGGCGGGGCAGCGGGTGGCGCGGCGGTTGCCGCAGCGGACCAGCAGTTCGCCCGCCGGGAGTTGACCGGAGTCGAAGTGGTCGAGGATCTCGCCGGTCGCGCTGTCCAGACGGGTGCGGTGCCCAGTGAGGCGGATCGGGTGCGCGCACCCGCCGAGCGTGCTGATCTGTCGTGCGAGGGGTGCGAGTTGGCCGGTGGCGGCGAGCTTCGCCAGCTTGCCGGTCAACCTGGCGCGGCGCTCCAGCGCCGCATGCCGACCGGCGGACGCGTCGGTGGTGCTGTGCGTCGGGGTGGGCGGCGCGGTTGGTGCGGCGAACCTCATGGCGGCAGACAGTGTGCTTGCGGGGGACGGGACTTGGAGCTGTGCGGGCATGGGTGAATGGCCTTTCGGCGGAAGGCGGAACGTGAGAGGGGCGGCGCGGGGTGCGTGGGCAGGCCGAAGCATTCGGCTCACAGGGGAACGGGCGCCTCGTGGGTGGGCGCGGATGCCGGGACCGGCGGGGTCTGGGCGGAGTGCGCGCGGTGATCACCGGCGGGTGCGTGACGTTAACATCGGCCCACAGGCGCATTCAAGTACATCCATCCTGATTCCTTTCTTGTGAGTGGTGGGGCGCGGGTAGTGTGGGGCCGGTTTCCCGGTTTGGACGGGCCGGATCTTGCTGGTAAAGGGCGTGGAAAGCGGGGGTGACCGGGCGTGGTGGTGGGGCGGCGCGGGCGCAGGCCGGCGGGCAGTGGGGTGCAGTTGACGTTCGAGGTGATCGCCGAGATCCTGCGCGAGCGGATCCGCTCGGGCGGGTTGCGGCCGGGGGACGCGTTGCCGACGCAGGCCGTGTTGATGCGGGAGTTCGGGGCGGCGAGCCTGACCGTGCAGAAGGCCATGGCCCTGTTGAAGCAGGACGGGTGGGCGGTCTCCCGCCCCGGCAAGGGAGCCTTCGTCGCCCACCACGACCACGCTGCCGACAATGCCGATGACCTCGACGGCCCGGACGCGACCGCATCCGTCGGCGGGACGGCGGCTCGCGTCGAGGCGCTGGAACGTGCGCTGGCCGAGGCCGCTCAGCAGATTGCCGACCTTCGTGGCCGCGTCGAGGCACTGGAGTCAGGCGGCGGCGGGCGGGGCCACTGACCCGCCGTGCCGGGACGCTGGAACAGGACGCTGGTCAGGCTGTCTAGTCCCAGGTGATGCTTGACGTTCTGGTCCCAGCTGATGCCTGACGGTGGGCCTAGACAACATCGGAAACCTTGTAGGGCTTGTCAGCCTTCACGTGGCGGACGGGGATGTCGGTAGTGCGCTGGATGACGCGGACCTGGCCGTCCAGCTCGACCGTGAGGGTCGATTCCGACACGTGCACGGTGATGGTCCGGCCTGCGTACGGGCGGCCGAGGGAGACCCTCTGCCGACAGACCATGACCGTGCCCACCGCGCTGACCCGCCGCTGGACACGCACCGGCTCCACCCGGGGCCGTGGCGGCGGGCCCGCAGGCCGCAGACCACGCAGACGCTGCACCTCATCCGGGGTGAGCGGGTTGGGCCGCACCCGCAGCAGCTCCCGCGAAGACGGGTCGAAGAACGACAGCGTGGCCTCGTCGATCCGGACGCCCACCTGCCGCCCGCCCAGGATCTCCGCTGCCAGCACCTGGCGCCCGGCCAGGCCCACCAGCCCGCTGTTGTTCACGGTCCGGTCCACCTCGAACGCGGCCCCCTCACCCACCGGCAGCGGAGACGGACCCGCCGCACGCCCGCCCCGAGCCGCCAGCTGCGCCAGATCCGCCACCGACAGATGCGACCGCACCGTCTTGATCCGCGCCCCGGCGACCAGCAGATGGATCACCTGCGTGTCGGCCCAGAACGTCACCGTCAGACCCGACCGGGCCGGACCCAGCCAGAACTGCTTGCCCGCGACCTGGAGATTCCCACACGCAGGCACCACCCGCTCGAACTCCACCGGCCCGCCATGCTCGACCGGCGCCAGGTCACCCGCCGCCCTCTGATCCGGCAGCTCAGGCACGGCCGTCACCGGCTCAGCCGGTTCCACTGCAGAGGGCTCCACTACAGGAGCCGTCCGCTGCTGCGGGACGAGCGCGAGGACCCCGGGCACCCTCAAGCCGAGCACCTCCCGCTCATGCTCGGGAACAGGCGTGAACTGGTCCGCAGGGCTCTGCATCCCAAGCGCCTGATGCGGACGCGAGGAGTTGTACTCCTCAACCCACGCATCCAGCGCCCGCTGAGCTGCCTGGACACTCTCGAACGGGCCGCAGTCATCGAGGAGTTCACGCCGCAGCGTCTGGTGGAACCGCTCGACCTTGCCCGTCGTGGTCGGCGAGGCCGGCTGCGTCAGCCGGTGCGCGATCCCGTTCTCCCGGCAGATCCGGTCGAACAACACCTCACCGCCCTGCCCGAACCGGTCGGTGAACTGCTTGCCGTTGTCGGTGAGCACCTCCTGCGGCACCCCGAACGCCCGCAGAGCATGGACGAACGCCGAGCAGACCGCCCGCCCCGTCGCCCGGGCCACCACTGACGCGATCACGCAGTACCGGGAATGATCGTCCACACCCGTCACGATCTTCGCCTCGGTCAGCTCGCCCGTGACCGGGTCGACCAGCATCACCCCGCCGACGATGTCCATCTGCCACAACTGCATCGGCTCATCGCGCTGCCAGCGCTTGTAATCCGACCGCTTCCGGCGCCGCACGCCCGGCTCCACGAGCCCATGCCGCACCAAGATCCGGTAGACCGTCATCCGCGACGGCACCGGATCCACCACACCAGCCCGCTCCAGCACATGAGCGATCCGCCGCGGACCCCACCGAGGATGCTTACGCCGCAGCTCACACACCGCCGCCTCCACCTCGGCAGAGGCCTGATGCGGACACGAGGCAGGCCTACGCGAACGGTCCACCAACCCCGCCAGACCCGAGGCGGCATACCGCGACTTCCACCCGCTGACCGTCTGCCGGGACACACCCAGCTGAGCAGCGACCTCCGTCACCGTCGCACCCGCCAGCACCGCAAGCACAGCCCGGTATCTCTGCTCAACAACCGACAACTCCACCAGCGCCAATCCCGGCCTCCCCACACACGCCGCAACGACGCGCACAGAAAAGCCGATCACGGCCACTGTCAACCATCAGCTGGGACCGAAGTGTCAAGCATCTACCGGGACCGGACAAGACGCTGGTCAGGCGATGCGTCCAGATTTTCTCTACGAGGTTCAAGGCGGCGCCCGCCCGCCAGAGCCGGCCACCGCCGCCGACCGACCCGCCGTCGGGCAAGCAGCCGACGCCCGTCCTGGGCGCGGCGGGTGGTCGGACCCACGCGTGAGCTTGGTGCCGCCGGATCCAAGTTGCGGCGTGGAGCCCCTCGCGCTTCGCACAGCAAGTTGTCGCCCACGACCGTCCTACGGCCGGATCGCAGGCACAGGGCTGGCCAGGGGGCCGACCCTTCGCGTCTATCGCCAGGCTCACCGAGGGCGGTGGCCGACGTTGCCTTCGGCGGGGAGCATGAAGCTCCCGGCGCCCCGCCATCGGCCGATCCCTCCCCACCCGGATCTGGAAAACATGCACTCGGCCGTTCGCCGCGGCCTGCTCCCTGCGCGGTCCACGGATGCGCGTTGGGCCTTGAGCGGCGACTGACTCAGGATCCGTCGACGGCTGGTGACCGAGCTGAGCAGACCCCGGCTTCCGGCGCGGCAAGCCGTCCGGGCGGACGCACTGATGTAGCAGGACCAAGTGCCTGCCCCATTCATTGGCCCGGTGTATGGCCCCTGCCCGTACCCGACCACACCCCCAGGCAAGCCATCGGCCCAGGATCCCGCCGGCACCTGCGAGGATCGGCGCACGCACGTTCGGAGATCGGCTGTGGGGTGAAGCCCGGTGTCGGCGCGGTGCAGCCCCCGTATGCTGGCCTCGGTAGCCGCATCCCATCCCGTGGAGGTCCCGATGAGCACACCCGACGCGGAGTATTCCGGCTACCCACCGCTTCGGCCCCGAGTTTCGGTCGAGGAACTGCTGGCCGCGAAGAACACCCAGCCGATCCGGTCCCTGGACGACCTCGCCGCCGACACCTTCGAGTCGGACGAGGAACTGGAGGAGTTCCTGGCCTTCACGTACGCCGAGCGCCACCGCGACGTCGCCTGAGCCGCCGCCGTGCAACCCGTCATCCTCGATACCGACGTCGCCTCGCTGTCCCACAAGCGCAAGCTCACCGGCCCGCTCGCCACCAGGCTGATCGGCCGCAAGCCGCTGATCACCTTCGTGACCTTCGGTGAACTGACCAAGTGGACCGAGATCCGTCACTGGGGCACCCGCAGCCGCCAGGAACTCGCCGACTGGCTCTCCGGCATCCCGATCCTTCCCGGCGACGAAGCCGTCGCCGCAACCTGGGGCCGCCTGTCAGCCGCGGGCATACAACGCGGACGACCACGCCCGATCAACGACATGTGGATCGCGGCCTGTGCCCTCACCTACGACCTGCCGCTGGCCACGCTCAACCTCAAGGACTACGAGGACTTCCAAGCCCACCACGGTCTGCGCATCCTCGGCACGGAGTAGCCGCCTGCGCAGCCGGACCGGGCTCCCAGACCAGGCAGCGGCCCGTGACCAGGCTGACCAAGAACGGGCTGTCGGCGCATGGCCTCCGACGGGGAGCCAAGCTGGCCCCCTCCGAGCGGCGAACCCGTCCCGCCCCGGCCCCGCACTGCCGAACCGGCGGACGGCCGAGCCGCCGCGAGTCCCCAGCCCTGCCTGAGGGGTCAAGACCCTTGACGGCAGTAGTGACGGCAACAACCACGAACAACCCCGGCCGAACCCGCACCTCAGCGGACCGCCGAATATCACTTGACCTGCGAAAACGCAGGTAGAGAGAGGCCGCGCAGCACACGTACTATGTGGTGGCGGGGGCTACGCCGGTCCTCGTTCACAACTGCAACCTGGGTGACTATGCCGACAGCCTGCGTGCTGGCTTCAATAAAACGGATGGCCCCTTCTTTGCGGCGAAATACACATCACCGTCAGGGCGAACCTATTTTGGTCACTCGGGTCATGACCTGACGCCAGCTCCCGGTGGAGAGGTGGATTCTCTCGTGCGGCAGTTCACGCCTGAGGGGGGTCGCTACCATGCGGGATGTGCTGAAACGATGTGCCTCATCCAGGCGGAGGCGGCCGAGGGTGCGGCCGGGATCCGAGGGGGATCGTTCGAAGTGGTAAAGGTGCGGGGATTGAATTCTCCGCCCGGTGGCGCGCACGGCACGCCTGCCAGTCCATGTGCGTTGGTCTGTCAGCCCAGGCTGCAACATCAGGGGATCAGTTTCGAAGGTGGTTGATGTGGCCAGAGAGCACCTCCAGGTTAATCGATTCGGGTTTGCCGAATATGAAGACATGATTGAGCTCGCCCATGGAGTAGATGCTCCAAGGGTGGTGGGAGTGTTGAGTTCGATCGTGGAGCTGGTTCTCGCAGGGGAAGACGACATGCTCGATTCGCTATCGGATGGTGCGCAAGCAGATTTCGTAGTCCCCCTAGGGATGTGCGCGAGGATGCTTTCGAGTGGTGATTATTCGGCGCTGGAGCTGGTCTCTGCCGCCTGCACCGTGAGATATAGCGCCGAATCCCACATGTCTGAGTTTCCGGGCGACCTCGCGCAAATGCTGTCTCAGTTGCCTCGCTGAGGGATAGCGATGGCAAGCCAGAGGCCCCGCCGGGTGAGGAGTCCTGGCGGGGTCTCTGGGGTGGGTGACGGAAGTAGTGGAAGTTCCAGGAGCAGGGTGGCGGTCGAGAAGACCAAGGACGCGGTCGACGCCGCCGACAAGGTCACCCCGCCGGTCACCCCGAAGCCGAAGGAGAAGCCGGCCCCGGCACCTCCGGCCAAGGCCAAGGAGGCACCCGAGGCCAAGAAGGGCGACTCCGGCGGCAAGAAGGGGCGACGGCGCGGATAAGAAGTCCGACACCGGAGGGGGTGGCAAGGACGCCGACGCACCCGCTGCGGGCGGCTCCTGCAAGACGAGCAACAGCTTCATCCCTGGCACGCTCGTCCTGATGGCCGACGGCTCCGCCAAGCCGATCGAGGACGTCGAGACCGGTGACAAGGTCCTTGCCACGGACCCCGAGACCGGCGAGACCACAACGGAGACGGTCACCGCCGAGATCAAGGGCGAGGGCCTCAAGCACCTGGTCGAACTCACCGTTGACACGGACGGCGACACGGGCACGGCCACGGCCACGATCACCGCGACCGACGGCCACCCCTTCTGGGTCCCCTCACTCGGCGAATGGATCGACGCCACCGACCTCAAGAGCGGCCAGTGGCTGCGCACGAGCGCGGGCACTCTGGTCCAGATCACAGCGGTGGAACACCGGACCAGCGGGTCGGCCACCGTCCACAACCTGACGGTCGACAACGCCCACACGTACTATTGATCCGAAACTCAAAGGGTTCTATTCGAGGATGTAGCGGACGTGGGGTCCGCCGAAGTAGCCGCGGACGATGTGCGGCGCCTTGAGCGAGACCTGGAACACCGCCGCGACGTCCTCACGAGTCCGGCCGGCCACCAACGCGGCCACCGCCCGCAGCCGAAGAACCTCCTGCGCCGACGGCGACAACTGCCGTGCGTCCCCCACCAGTTCACTCACACAGGGATCAACGACCCGGAACACCTACCGTTTCGGATCAATAGGCATAACCGGCCCTCTCACCGGGCGCATGCTCACCGGCAACGCAGACGGCTTCTGGGGCCCGAACGTCTCCTCAGCCCCGGACTTTCTCGCCTGGTATGAACGATGGCTCGACCACATGGCTGGCGGACAGGACAACCGGGCTCTGGAGCTCACCTCACCCCAGCTCCGAGCGCATCCGATTCGGCAGCGGCTCGCTCACTCGCCGTGACCACTCCACAGAACCTGAGCCAGAACCGAAACCGGTGAACAAAGCCACCCACCTGCGGTCTTCGCGTCGCGGCTTGTTACGGCCCTTCCACGGTGCGGCCTCAGCTTGACGCTGCCGGTGATCAGGTGAAGGGGTACGGGCCGAAGCGGCCCCACGCCACCGCACCGGCCAGCACGATCAGCACGAGGTTCGTCACGATCGCGCTGGACTCCTTGCGGCTGGCGTGGGTCATCGCCGCCCCGACCATCAGCAGCACGAGGCCGACGGCGGCCAGCGGCACCAGGACGGGGATGATGTCCAGCGCGGCGGGCAGGATCAACCCGACCGCGGCCAGCACCTCCAGGGCGCCGATCAGCTTGAGCGTGCCCGGAGAGAAGTCCTCGGCCCACGCCATGTTCGGCGAGGCGGCGAGCTTCTCCTTCGGCTGGGCCAGCTTCGCGCCGCCGGCGGCCAGGAAGAGCGCGGCGAGCAGGCCGGCCAGAATCCACAAAGCGATGTTCATGAGTTGACCAATCAGGGGGAGGCAGACAGGGCCCCGACGTTCTCGTGATGCGTCCCGATGTGCGGGACGAAAGCGGCGCTCAGCGGGAACGCCGGGGCCCTGGGGATCAGATGCGTGGAATGGGGATCAGGTGCGTGGAATGAAGTCCGCCGGGTCGCCCGTCAGGCGCCGGCGAACGCGTGCTTGTGTGCGTTCAGCCACTGCTGGAACGTCTGCAGTTGCGGGTTCAGGTCGCGGACGACGTCGAGGTCGCGGACCGCGTTGAACTGCGGCACTTCCGCGTAGAACTGGAACATGTTCCCCGTCTCGGCCGCGGCGGGGAACGGCTGCGCCCGCATCGCGTCGAAGGGCACCGGCACGTACGCCACGTCTTCGCCCAGGGCCGCGCTGAGCTGCTCGGCCATCTGCTTGCCGGTCAGGTGCTCGCCGGCGATGGACACGGTGCGGCCCACGAGGTCACCGCCGCGGCGGAAGATGCCGTAGGCGGTCCTGCCGATGTCTTCGGCGGCGATGCCGGCGAGCGGACTGTCGGCCATCGGCATGGCCAGCACGAGCCGGCCGTCGTCTCCCCGTCGCGGCGCCATCGGGCCGAGCAGGTTCTCCCAGTAGAAAGTGGTCTGCAGGAAGGTGCTCGGCACCCCGGCATCGGTGAAGAACTGGTTGGCCTCGGCCTTGGCGTCGAAGTGCGGCACCTTGTAGCCGCCCATCAGCGTCGGCATGCGCTCGTCGTCGAGCGGGATGTAGTCGCGGGTGTCCTCCAGCGTCGACCAGATCACATGGGCCACACCCGCGGCCTTGGCGGCCCGGGCCATGGCTGCCGCCTCCTGCTTCTCCCGCTCGGGCGACATGTCCTCCCAGAAGTTGGTCACCAGGAACGCCCCATGCGCCCCGTCGAACGCCTCCGTCAGGCTCCCCAGGTCGCCGGTGTCGGCCTTCACCACCTCGGCACCCAGCGCCGTGAGCTCGCGCGCGGCGTCCGAGTCGGGACGGCGGGTCAGCGCACGTACCGCGAACCCACCATCGGCGTCGGCCAGGATCGCCCTGGCCAGCCCGCCTCCCTGGGCGCCGGTCGCACCGACCACCGCGATCACCTTCTTCTCCGCCACGGCCTTCTCCTTCTTGTTGGGGCGGGGGTGACACACCCCCGTACATGACGAATCATGCATCTAGCCATTCGAAAGTGCATGACGTGTCAAATGATGTGTCATGCATGTTAGGTGTGAGTGCATGACATGTCAAACATCCAGGTAAACTCGTTGCGCATGAACGACACACCCACATGGCTGAGCCCCGCCGAGCAGCACGCCTGGCGTGCCTTCATCCGCCTGCACCAGAAGCTCTGGGCCACGCTGGAGCGTGACCTGAAGGCGCACAAACTGTCCGGCGCCGACTTCCAGATCCTCGTCGCCCTCACCGACACCCCCGACGGTCGGCAGCGATTCCAGGACCTCGCCAGCACCATCGAGTGGGAACAGAGCCGCCTGTCCCACCAGATCGCCAGGATGATCAAACGCGGCCTGGTGGCCCGGGAGGAATGCGCCGAGGACGGACGCGGTGCCTTCGTCGCCATTACACTGGCCGGCCGCAAAACCATCGAGGCCGCCGCACCCCACCATGTAGCCGCGGTCCGCCGCCTGGTCATCGACGTCCTCAGCCCGGATGAACTCACCACCTTCGCGCGGCTCTCCAATTGCATCCTCGAACAACTGGACAACGAGCCACCGTGACCCTCACCGCGGTCCTCGCACTGGTGACGCCGCCGATTACTGTCTTCGCTCGTCTCAGAGGACCCATGAGACAGCCAGAAATACTTGCCCTAACGCGACTGTTCCCATTCGACCTCGGGGTGCGCGTCGACCGACGCCGTGGTGAAGGCCGGCACGTCGACCGCCCCGGCCCAGGAGGTGCCGTACCTCACCTCTCGCCACTCCGTGGGCTTGATCCATGCCAGGGTCCGCATGTGGTCGAACTCGCCTCACCCTGAGACGGTCGGTGGCCTGGTCGGGACCGAGCGGGGTGACGGCGGTGACCAGGTCGGCCACGTCTCGCGCCGGCCCGCGGCGTCGACCTGGTTGGGGTTGAGGGGCGAGCCGTTCCGGGTTGCCGCTGAGCTCGGTCAGCAGGCCGCGCGCGATGAGCCGGCGGACCGCGAACGCGGTCACGTTCGCCCGCTCATCGAGCTGTTCGAGGAGCGGATTGCGCATGGTCCAGTGGGCGTGCCGCCGTCGAAGAAGCCGAGCACGGCGGCGTTGGCGTCCGAGGTGAACTTCACCCGGCACCGCTCCCACTGCGGGGTCTCCCCGGCAGCACGTGATTGCGGCCACTGGCGCCGGTGCCGCAGCCGTGACGACCTCGATGGTCGTGCCTCAGGCCGCTGCAGCAGCGTCCCGTGGTCGCTCGAAGGAGCAGCTGTTCACGTTCGACAACTCGGCGCTGGTGTTCATCAACAACTCCTGGGACGACCCGGCCTTCCGCCAGGCGATACGGAAAACCAGCCGCCGCAATTTCATCATGCTCGGCCTGTGGACCGAGATCTGCTTGGCCTACCCGGTGGCGGAGATGCAGGCCGCAGGTCTCAGGACGACGTTCCCCGCGGACGCGGTCGGCGGCGTCACCAAGGAGGCACGACCTGGCGGTCCAGCGCATGGCCCAGGCCGGCAGCGTACCCAACTCGACCTTCGCGCTGATCTCCGAGTCGGGCCTCGACTGGGCCTCTCCGCAGGGGCCGATCATGAGGGAGGTCGCCGACTGGCAACTGGAGGAACTGGAGAAGCTCAACCAGGCCTGACCCTGGCCTCAGCGAACGCTCCGCTCCACATGGAGCGGAGCCACCGCCTCGATCGCCGCCCACCCCTGCTCCGCGATCACCACGAAGGCGCCGCGGCACCAGTCTTACTCACCGGGTGCCCGGCGCCCGCCCGGCTTGGGCCCCGGCCACCCGGTGAGTCGTCAGTCGGTCCGGCCCGAGCGATGTTCCTGTCATCCACCTGGGCAACTGGCGTCGGTCGCTGTCCTGCCTTTCTCTCGTTGAGAGATCGCGGAGACGGCCGACGCCCCCGATGAGGTGGGAGAGACGTCCGATCATGCCGCCCGGTGCGCTGGTGCAAGAGGTGCGAACAAGTGGTGCGTCCACACCGTCATCCACGCCCGGCCCGTCTGGACCTTGAAGGCGGAGATCCGTGCTCTGACCTGAGCCTGACTCTGTCGGGGATCTTGGATTTGCCGAGGTCAGCTGCCCAGGGTTCGCCAGGACTTCAGCCGGGGTATCTCGCGCTGGTCGAGGTAGTTCTGGAAGGCAGTCGGTCGGCGGGGCGTAGGTGCTTCCTCAGCCGGTGGCAGTCCGCTGAGCGCTCGATGTTGACGGCGATGGCCGTCAGGACGTGCTGGATGTGGGCCGTTCCCTGTCCTCGGTAGCGGCAGCGCCGCATGCCGTGTCCGTGGGCGAACTCGTTGACCGTGCCCTCCACTCCCGAGCGGACCGCATAGCGGGTCTTCCATTCGGGCGTCTGTTGCTCGGTGCGGACGCGGAGTTGCAGGTCGCGGAGTTCTCGTGGGGGAAACCCCACGGTGCGGGCACTGTCGGCGGTGGTGGTGCACTGGATGCGGGTCGGGCAGGGGCGGCACTGGCTCTTGGTGAACCTGGCCACGATCAGCGGGGCCGCGGTGGGCGAGGAGGTCGGGTAGGGGCCGTGCCAGCCCGCGCTGACCTGTCCCTGGGGGCAAGTGACCTGCTGACGGTCGTAGTCGATGTGGAAGTCGTCCCGGGCGAAGCCCTCGTTTCGGCGGTGTTGGCGGGTGGGGTTGCTCCGGAGCGGCCCGGAGAGGGTGACCTGGTGTTCACGGGTGGCTTGTTCCAGGTGGGGCAGGGAGGTGTAGCCGGCGTCGACCAGGTGCTCGGCGGGCAGCAGTCCGCGATGCGCCAGGCGGGTGTGGATGCCGGGCAGGACCTGGCTGTCGTGGGTGGTGGCCGCGGTGGCGGCCACGTCCGTGATCACGTTGGGGCCGTCGGGAGCACAGGCGGCAGCGGGGCGAAGCACCGCAGTTCGAGCCCGTCCTGGAAGCGATCCGCTGCGGGATCAACCGCCTCACTCGCCACCGGGCCGTGGCCTCTCGGTACGACAAGCCTGCCGCCCGCTACACGACCGTGCTGTACGCAGTCCTCAATTGTTGGGCGGTACGTCGAGCCGTACGTGCTCACTCGTCCGGGGATTCGCCGGGCAGGCGGACGGCCTTCGCATGATCATGCGTTCCGCCACGGAATCATGTTCATACGAAGGCCGCAGAGGTGAGCGTGCTGGACCAGGATGCCCAGCGGGACGCGTTCGACTTCACGTCACACTTCCGGGAGGACTTCTACGCGTGCCTGACCTCGCGCGGTGACCTCCTGTTCGAGGTGGCGGACGCGATGTTGTGCGAGAACGGGCCTGTTGACCTCGCCGGTCGATCTGACTCCGTTGGCCGAACACCGCCGCGGCCACGGCGCGTTGTACGACGCCATGACGGTAGACATCCGCCGAACTTATACGCCGTGAATCCTTCCGCAGGTGCTGGGCTTCCCGATCTCGCAGACGTAGATCATGACGTCGGCCACGTTGTAGCCCCTGCCCGATTCCCCGATCCGGGTGTACTCGGTGGAGTGGGAATAATCCCACTTGGTGCCCGTCCATTTGCTGTAGGTGGCATAGAGCGAATACGTTCCGCCGCAAGTGAGAATCCGGCGGACGTTGAAGTCCCACCGGGTGTTGTAGGCGGCCCTGCCCTGCTTGTGGGCGGTGTAGTCGTAGTAGTAATACCCCTCGGCCCGACCGCAGCCGTTCCGGGTAGAAGCCTCGTAGTGCCCGCCTGCCGCGTGCGCCGGCCCGGCGAACCCGACCAGTACCGCCACCCCCGCAGCGGCGATTCCGATTCCCCGAGCAGCGGACTTGAACCAGCCCTGCACGGGCCTCTCCCTCAGATCGTCTGTTACCAGGTCTTTGAGCATTGTTCCCCCTTCATCATTTGAGCAACTGTTCTTCCTCATCACAGGAACCTACGGACAGAGCTACGCGTATCGCGTCCCACGGTTGTATGACGTTCCGCTCCACCCAACGCGTCAGCGGGGTAAACCACGACGGTATTCGGTGATGGATCATCCAACGAGCGCGGCAGCTCTCGGCTGGACAGCCGAGACCGTGACCAGAGTCTTGCCCGGAGGTTGTGGGCATGGGGATAGCACTGCGCGCCACCTGCTTAGCCCTGGGCGCCAGGATGTGCTCGCACAAATGCATGACGGTAGTCAGTCGGCGTGGTGCCGTAAGCGGTGCGGAAGACACGGATGAAGTCGGGGGGCGGGTAATCCCAAGACCGGGAATTCAAGACGGTGTTCTACGTGGTGAGGCGGACCAGTCGTTTGTAGCAGCACAGGGCTGTGGCGAGGCCGAGGAAGACCTGATAGTTGCGGGAATGTCGTTCATAGCGAGGGCTGAGTCGGCGGTAGCCGGACAGTCACGAGACCGTCCGCTCGATTCACGGACCCGCGGCTCTGCGCGGCCAGCGTCGACCGGCTGACGTTCAACGGCACCATCATCGAAACCGGCACCGACTCCTGCCGCCTCGCCTCCACCCGGGCACGAGCCGAGGAGCCCGCCAAGACCGGCTGACCCAGAGAGCTGACTGCCTCGATTGCCGGCCGCCCTCGCAGGCGGCCGGCAATCCCATATTCGCGGTGCTACCGCCAGGCACTTCCGGTCCAGGCAGCGCTCGGCCGCCGCGTTGTGTCAATGGACCTCAAGAGTCGAGCACGGCGGCGACGGCCTCAATCTCGACGAGCTGGTCCTTATAGCCGAGGACAGTGACGCCCATCAAGGTGCTGGGGACGTCGTGGTCAGCGAACGAGTCCCGGACTACCTCCCAGGCAGACACCAGGTCCTCCCGCCGGGCCGATGCGACGAGAACCCTTGTACTGATGACGTCCTGGAGTGACGCGCCGGCGGCAGCGAGAGCAGCCCGCATGTTCTCAACGGCTTTCAGCGCCTGACCCGCGTAGTCCCCGATCGCTGCCGTCGAGCCGTCGTCGTTCAGGGGACACGCCCCGGCGAGGAAGATCAGGCGGGAGTCGGCGGGCGCCGTAGCTGCGTAGGCGTACTCGGCGACGTCGGACAGGGAGGCGGAGCGGATCAGAGTGATGGCACGAGCCACGGTCGTCGGGTCCTTTCCCATGGAGTGTTGAGCGTGGACATCCTGCCAACGGCCCGTTGGTACCCGCCTCCCTATTTCTCGCCGCGCCCACGTCAACGCCGTCATTTCTGGTCGACACTCGTGGACCCGCTGATCACCAACTGACTCCGGAACCCGTCGAGAAACGCTGTTCCTAGAGATCAACGAAGCCAACAAGCTCCATGCCGACAAGCGCTACGACTACGCCCTCCTGCGGCGATGGTTATCCGGACGCGGCATCCGGCACCGGATCGCCCGCCGAGGCATCGAAACCTCACAACGACTCGGCCGCCACCGCCGGACCATCGAACGCACCATGTCCTGGCGCGCCGGATGCCGCCGACTCCACCGCCGCCACGAACGCAAAGCCGACCACTTCCTTGCCTTCACCAGCATCGCCTGCACCCTCATCTGCTACCGCAGACTTACTTGAGGGCCCTGGTACAGGAGGTCGTCCTGATGACTACTGGATGCGGTAGCGGTCGGTAGAAGCCGGGCAGCGAACGCGCGGTGACGTTGTATTCCCCCGCCCCGCAGCGGCGGGGGTCAAGCCTTGCTGTGCTGCCCAGGCGCGCAGTGCGGTTTCGGCTTCCTCGCGGGACTGGGGGCCGCGGTCGATGTGGAGTTGCTGGAGGTGGCGGATGGCCGCCCCTATCGTCCGACCTTGAGGTATGCCGAGCAGGGTGATGATTTCCTTGCCGTTGAGGGGCACCGGGATACCGGGCAGCCGCTCCTAGATGGCTCGCTCGGCTGCGGCACGCTCCTCGGACTCACGCTTGGCCTGTTCTCTCGCGTGCCACTCGTCGTAGTTGGCCGCGTTGGAGGCCTTCAGAGCGGCCCAGCGCCAGTCCTCCTCGTCCCGTCCTTGACCGAGGCCCACTTCGACGAACAGATCGCGGTAGTCCGGCGCGCCGGGGCCGACCGACGCCACACCGAGCCGGGCGAGCGCCGCGTTGATCGGCCAGTCCTCCCGTGGACCGCTGAATTCCGAGGTATGCACTGGCCCCCGTTCCTGTACACCATCCCGCCACAAGGCGGCGGTCTGATCCCCGTCGCCGCCCCAGAAGTCCGCTTTCACATGGACCACCGGTCCATTCTGCGAGAGGTCACAAAGTATTCGCGGCAGGTCACCGCAGAGCGCGGTGGAAAGTCAGCAGCCCCATGCGTTGCCTGAGCGGGGCGACCACCGCCCCGGGCACTCCTTCGGCCCAGCTTCGCAAGCGGTCAAAGTCACCTACGACAGCATCAAGTCGGTACGACATCTGCGTCCAGTAGCCGCGTTCGCGCGGGCGTTGGCCACCCGCCTCCATCGCTGCCAGCCGGACGGGTTGTGGGAGATCGCCGAGCCGCTGATTCCACCGTCGAAGGTGCGGCCACAGGGCGGCGGAACGCAGGACACGCCTGATGAGACGCTGTTCGCGGCGATCATCTACGTGCTGGTCAGCGGTTGCGCCTGGCGGGCTCTGCCACCGTGTTTCCGGGATATCGAAGTCGACCGCGCACCGCCGGTTCCTGATCTGGTCGCGGGCCGGGGTATGGGGCCGGCTGCATGAGGCGGTGCTGCACCGACTCGATGACGCCGGCCTCATCGACGTCTCGCGCGTGGTCCTCGACTCCGCTCACGTGCGGGCTAAAAAAGGGGGCGAACTCACAGGTCCGAGCCCCGTGGACCGGGGTAAGCCGGGTTCCAAGACGCACGTACTGTCGGACGCGAACGGACTGCCCCTTCTCGTCGGCGTCTCGGCCGCCAACACCCACGACA
The DNA here is from genome assembly GCF_002214185.1 of Streptomyces capitiformicae. Taxonomy (NCBI): domain Bacteria; kingdom Bacillati; phylum Actinomycetota; class Actinomycetes; order Kitasatosporales; family Streptomycetaceae; genus Streptomyces; species Streptomyces capitiformicae. Next base: position 9,616,970 of record NZ_CP022161.1, read on the forward strand.
GCGAAGCACTGAAGCCCATGGTCGCCGGTCACCAAACGAGACACGACCCCCACCGCGGCCGCCACTTCAAGCCTCAGCGCCTGCACGCCGACAAGGCGTACGACATCCCCCACCTGCGCAAATGGTTACGAGGCAAGCGCATCGGCGTACGCATCGCCCGCAAAGGCATCGAGTCCAGCGAACGGTTGGGCCGCCGCAGGTGGGTGATCGAGCGAACGATTTCCTTGGCTGTCCGGCTACCGCAGACTCAGCCCCCGCTACGAACGCCACTCCCGCAACTACCTGGCCTTTCTCGGCCTCGCCGCAGCCCTGTGCTGCTACAAGCGACTCGTCCGCCTCACCACAGAGTCGTTTTCTCACCGAACCGAGTCGTTCGGTCTTCAGTCTCAGCGAACCTAGTCGCGCGGTTGAGCGCGCTTGTCCCGTCTCAGTGAAGCGGGGCTTGGCGCACTGATCTGGGTGCTGACCGTGCGGTGTGCGGGGCTGGGACAGGTTTGAGTGAAAAAACGGTGTCCCGCTTTGGGGTGGCTCTTCTCGCGGAGCAGGTGGCTTGTCTCACTCCAGCGGACATCGTCCTGGTGTGGACGATCAGGGGGAGCCGCAGAGCGGCAGGGCCGGGGCGGCCGGGTTCGAGGTGGCCTGGGTCCAAGCGGCTGGAACCGCAGGCTCGACGTGCTGGGCGAGGACCCGTTCGGCGATACCCACCGTCCCTCCGAAGCGCGGATCGAAGTGGCCACCTACCCCGAAGTCATCGCGCTCACCGGCCTGTTCGCCTCGCTCCACCGGCGAGGCCATCCCCAGCTGCCGGCTGAGGCAGCACGCCGTTTCGGCATTGCCCGCGCCCAGCTCGGGGTGTTGGGCCGGCCGTCAGCCGCGCACGTGCAGCCCGAAACCCGTGCGGCCCGCAGGCTCCAGTCCCTCCTTCAGGTGCAGTGAGGGGATCTCGTAGTCGCCGAAGTTCTGCCGCCGGAACGCGATCGGCTCGGTCGACTCCAGGGTGAGCAGGCGCTGTTCCCAGGCTTTGGCGACGTCCGTGTAGTCCTCGTCGGTCACCCGGTCGGCGCCGTACAGCACGAACGGCGGCAGCGCCTCGATGCCCGGGTAATAGAGGATGCCGTGGTGGATGGGGAACAGCAGATCGTCGATGGGGCCGTTGATCCCGCGCGCGGCGTAATGCGACTCCGGGCCGCCGACGGTCACCGACAGCAGAGCCTTCCTGCCCGCGAGGGTGCCTTCGCCGAAGCGCTCGCCGTACTTGGTGTCGCTGTGCTCGCCGACGCCGTACGCGAAGTGGTAGGTGAACACCCGGTCGACCCAGCCCTTGAGGATCGCGGGCATCGTGTACCACCACAGCGGGAACTGGAAGATGATCGTGTCGGCCCACAGCAGCTTCTCCTGCTCGGCGAGGACGTCCGGGGTGAGCGTCCCGGCGTCGAAGGCCCGGCCCGAGTCCAGGGCGACCTTCAGCGGACTTGAGGCGTCGGGGCCGTAGTCCGTGGCGTCCACGACCGCTTTCCAGTTCATCGCGTACAGATCGCTCACCCGTACCTCGTGCCCTGCGGTTTCCAATGTGGACACCGCGAGGTCCTTCAGCGAGCTGTTGAGCGACTTCGGCTCCGGGTGGGCGTAGACGATCAGCGTCTTCATGGGAACTCCTTCGGATCGGATGCCTTCGATCCTGGGCCCCGCGGCGCCCGGCGTTCAGGGGCGCCGCTTCCATCGGACGGGACTTCCTGGTATCGGCAGGACCACCTTCACGGGCACCACCGAGGCCATACTGGGGGCATGGACGATCTTGCCGGCTTCCTGCGGACCCGGCGTTCCCGGGTCGACCCGGCGGCCGTCGGCATCCCCACCGACAGCCGCCGCCGGGTCGAAGGGCTGCGCCGTGAAGAGGTCGCGCACCTGTCCGGAGTCAGCGTCGACTACTACGTACGCCTGGAGCAGGGCCGCGCGATCCAGCCCTCCGAGCAGGTCCTCGACGCGCTCGCCCGCGTCCTCGGCCTCGACGAGACCGAACGCGGGCACCTCTACCGGCTCGCCCGGCAGCGCCGCCGCCGCGCGAAGGCGCCGGGCGGGCGGGTCCGGCCGGAGCTGCTGCGCGTCCTTGCCCTGGTCGCCGACGCACCCGCGCTGATCATGGACCACCGCCTGGACGTGCTCGCCGGGAACCGCCTCGCCGGGCTCCTCTACGGCCGGCCGATGCGGGGCCTGAACACCGCCCGGCACATCTTCCTCGAGGAGGCCGAGCGCGGCCTTTACGCGGACTGGGAGAAATGCACCCTCGACGTGGTCGGGCACTTGCGCCTGGCCGCCGGCAAATACCCCGAGGACCCCGGCCTGGCCTCGCTCATCGGCGAGTTGGCGATGGGCAGCGAGCGCTTCCGCCGCCTCTGGGCCCGCGCGGACGTGCGCGCCCGCACACATGGACGCAAGGCGTACCGGCACCCGCTGGTCGGACTGCTGGAACTGCACCAGGAGAACTTCGCACTACCGGATGAATCAGGCATGGAGCTGCTGGTGCTGTCCGCGGCCCCCGGCAGCCCCGCCGAGGACGGGCTGCACCTGCTCGCGGGCCTGGGCGCGGACAGCGGTGACACGCATCCCACAGTGAACGCTCAGGTCCGCGAGCAACTCAACGACGCCCATCCACCGCCCGGAAGGCCTCAACACTGACGGCTTTCCGGTCCCCGGCCTACTTTGCGGCTGGTGACACTTTCTTGCCGACACCCCAGCTCCCCTCGGGACTGGCCCGGAAACTGCCACCTTCACTGCGAATCCTGGAGCAGAGCGTCTCACCATCCTGACAAGGCCGGTTCAGGAAGCGCCGGTCTCGCCATGATCAATGAGACGCGAACTCGGCGCCGGCTTCAGCCCCTCCAGGACTCCGCGCCCTCCGTGCTCCGAGTCGCAATGCAACCTGTCACCCCACAGGTCAGCGGACCTGTCTCTGCAGATCTAATGAAACGGGACAGCGCTGGGGCTGCTGGATGGCTGTACCAGTTGGGGTGGATCGCGCGGGGCCGGGCGTCGAGTTGTCGTACGTGGACGCGGTGCACGGGCGTCGTCTGCGTCCGCTACGGGACTGCGTGACGGGCCGTTCGAGGATGTCCCTCCCGTGCGCACGTTTCGCTGGTCGCGCGGTGACCGTAACTTCCCAGCCTGGTACTGGGCGGCGACGACCGGGGCGGCACGTCGGCTTCGAGTCGTGGCTGGAGCGGGAGCGGCCGGGGCGCGGAGGCGGTCGCGGACATCCTCGATACGGTCGCGGTCGCCACCGGCCACGTCACCTGCTCGTGGAGCAGATCACAGTCCGCAACATCCTTCTCGGCTACGTCCCCAAGGACCACAAGGACCACAAGGACCCTCTAATCCAATGGGTTGAGAACCATTTCTGCACCCACAAGTTCGTCGCCTTCCACCCAAGCCGGACGATCTACGACGCGTTCTTCCCCTGCGAAACCATCCCGCTCTCGCGCCAGCCCGATGAAGCCGACGCCGAAACGCGGTGGAGATCGTTCTACCCCTACTATCGGCTGCTGAGTGGCTTTGCAGAAGTCCATCCTTGACGATCCGCAACATCCACTTCGCCGACCTCGTGCCGAGCCAGCCGGATACTGCCCCGCCTCGCAGGAGGTTCCATGTTCTACCCCGCTCATGCCGTTGCTGCTGCTGGACCTCGACAACACTTTTGTCGACCGCGATGCAGCTTCCGCGCCGCCGTCGCCGACTTCCTTGCCGAGCACGACCTGCCCAACTCCGACCTCACATGGGCGCTGGCCATCGACGCGAGCGGCGACACCGCGCGTTACGAAGTCGCCGCAGCCCTCACCGACCGATACGGCGACGTGGTGCCAACCGCCGCCATCCGTGCCCTTGTCGACAACGGCGCCGCCGACCGCGTCGTCCTGGCTCACTCGGCCCGCGAGGCGCTGGGCAAAGCGACGGCGGACGGCTGGACTTGCGTCATCGTCACCAACGGCCGCACCGTCCAGCAGGAAACGAAGATCCGTAACACCGGACTCGACCGACTCGTCCAGGCCTGGGTCGTCTCCCAAGACGTCGTCGGCCACAAGAAACCAGATGGTGAGCGATCGGTCGACCATGATCCGGAGGAACCGCGAAGCTCTGGTAGCGGGCCCGCCTTGAGCTTGATGCCGCAGCGAAAGCCCGTGGCGGTGTGGCAGTGGGTCCGGCATCATCCCCGTGTGATGGTGATGCAACCCGTTCTGGAGATTGTCGCTGCCAGCGACTTCGCGCTCTGGCCGGTTGGCGAGCACGAGTCCTACGGCTACCTCGTGCTGGGAGGGGAGCTGACCCCGGCGGAGGTCGGGGCGGCGGTTATGCGGATCGCCGAGTGCAACGACTTCGAGCCGGAGGAGGAGCACGGGCCGTGCCCGAGCGATCCGCTCGGCGCGTTCCTGCACGGGCTGCTCACCATGCCTGACCTGTTCGCCGCCGGCGGGTTCCGGGTGACCGACGACGCCACCGGCACCGTCTTCGTCGAGCCGGGCTGCTGCAGCGGCCTGGAGACGTGGCGGGACTGGCTGGAGGTGCTCGACGGCACTGGCTGCTCCTTCTTCGGCCACGACCCGTCCTCGGTGGCCGAACGCGTCGGCGACACCGTCCGGTTGACGCTCGACGCCTACGCGAAGGACGGCAGCCCGGTGATCGAGCTGCCGGGGGACGAGGTGCGCGCGCTCGTCACCGGCGCTCAGCAGGACTTGCGGGACTTCCTCAGTCTCGCCGGGAACTGGGCCGAGGAACACCTGCCGACGCACGCCGCCGCCGTCACCGCCGCCCTTGCCCGGGCGTTGGACCTGGAGCTCACAGAGTGACCAGCTTCCTGACCCACCGGGCGCGCGTGCACGATGCCCGGTTCCCCCTCCACCGGCGGCACAGCGCGCTGCGCACCTGCCTCACCGTCTTCGCGCCCTACGGCCTGCGGGCGACGTACCACCACCTCACGCTCAGCGCCGCGATTCCCCGGCGGCTGGAGGCGGATCCGGACGCGCTGGTGCGGGCGGTGGAGGAACTGCACGAGGCGCGGGTGCTGTGGCTCGCGCGGGCTGAGGAGTACGCCGCGCAGCGCCGGGCGGAGAAGCAGGGCGGGCGGCGGGCTGTACCGAACCCTCGGCCGTGGTGGCTGCGGAGCTGGTGGGAGGGATCAGACCGCGCCTGGTACGACGCCCCGTTCCGCCACCCGGCGCTGCGACTGTCCGACTACGTCCGGCGGCAGAACACGCTTCTGGACGGCGCTGAGCTGCCCGGCTGCCCGGCATGTGGGGACGAGGGACCGCTGGAGCCGCACTCGACCGGGCACGGATGGGTCGAGCTGTGCGGCCGGTGCGCGTGGGCGCCGGCGCCGTGTCCGTGCGGGCGGCGCCACCGGCTCGTGCCGGAAATCCCGTACGGCTGGAACGAGATCTGGCAGCGGGTGCACATGAGCGATGACGGCACGCCGAACCCACACTGGCCCGCGGGCCAGCGTGCTGTGACCGCATAGGTTCACCGGGTTGGGGCCGCGCGCGTGCGGATGTGCCGTGACGTCCGATCCAGTGACGCGAACCGCACCTGGATGCCTTTGTGTGCCTGGCATGATCGCAGGCATGCTCGAAGAAAGGTTGGATGCGCTCTCACGGATGACGGCCGAGCACATGGCCATGCCGTTCCCGCCCGGCTTCCGCGGCTTGGACGTCGAGGATCAGGACATGGTGATGCTCGACGCGGACGCCTACGGCTACGCGACGAACGTTCTCAAAAGGCCTCTCACCGAACAGCACCGCGCAGCCCTCACGCGGCTGGTGGCGGTGTTCGACAAGGTCCTCCCGGTGATCGACGACGAGTACGCGAGCAGGTACTACACGCACGTGCGCAAGATGGCCGTGTTGGCCGTCGAGGTCGAGGACCTGCGCGAGAAGTAGTGCTCTGACCGGGAACGGTCGGCGGGACGGCGCTCCGGCGGTTGGATGTGCGGTGACGTCCGATCCGACTGCTGGAGGCGCGGTGGCCGAGCCTGTCCGTGTGCGCAGACTGACCGACCAGGAGGGGCAGAAGCTGCAGCAGAACGTGCGCCGGGGCAGCACCAACTCGATGCGCTACCGACGCGCGATGATGCTGCTGGCCTCGGCCGGGGGAACCGTGTGCCGGTGATCGCCCAGCTGGTGCAGGCCGACGAGGACACCGTCCGGGGCGTGATCCACAGGTTCAACGAGATCGGCCTGGCCTGCCTGGACCCTACCTCCATCAGCGATGGACGGAAGGCTGCACCGTCGCACGCCGCCTGTTCGAGGAAGTCCGCGAGCGCGGCTATCCCGGTGGCGAGAGTGTCGTGAAGAAGTACGTCCAACGGCTCCGCGAAGCCTTCCCGCACGACGATCCACCCCGCAAGCACACGTCCGTGCGGGACGTGACCAGCTGGATCACCCGCCACCCCGACCGCCTCGACGACGACCAGGCCCAGCGGCTCAAGCCGATTCGCGCCCGCTGCCCGGCCCTCGACCGATCTGCCGAACACGTCCGCGCCTTCGCCGAGTTGATGAACAACCGCCGGGGCCAGGACCTCGGTCAGTGGATGAAGCGCGTGCAGGCTGACGATCTGCCCGCCCTGCGCGGCTTCGTCAACGGCCTCGGCCAGGACCTCGACGGTGCTCTCCGCGCGAGCGGAGGTGGACCGACCTGGTCGGCGGCTCGGTCGGGGCCCGCCTCTCGACGGCGGCCGACGCTGAACCTCTGACGGCGGATCGAAAGTGACCCACTTGGCGAACAGACCGGCCCCGGCTCAGCGGGCGAGGGTGACGGCGACGACCGTGTTCGGGCAGCCGCCGAGGACCTCGCTGAGCGAGGCCTGTTCTGCTGGGTCGACGGCGAGGCTCCAGCGGGTTCTGACGGTCACCCAGTCGGTGGCGTACGTGCAACGGTGGTTTTCGGCGGGCGGCTGCCAGGTGGCCGATCCCTGGTCAGCTTTGGACCGCTTGCTGGCTGCGGAGACCGCGATCAGGGCGCCGGGGGTCGTCGAGGTCTTTGGCATAGGCCTGGCGTTCGGCCCCGGTCCAGGCGGAGGCGCCGACTGGTGGGGAGCGTCATTCCAAGTACGCGATATTCGGAGCTGGAGGTGATGTCAGCGGGCGGGGCTACGGTATGCCGCTGTGGACGCTGCTGACGCAAGCGGCACCCAACCCCGTTCGTCGAGGATGAGGCGGTGCACTTCGCCCAGACCCGGGCGGCACTCCACTCGGCGAAGGGCCGGTGCGCGCTCGGCCCCGACGGGCCAGAGATCGGCGGCAACTGCTCGCTGGTGCAGATCCCACAACTCGTCCGGCGCGATGCGCTCGACGTCACGATCTTGGGCTCGAAGCTCGCGTCGCGGTCACGCGGCACGTCGATCTCGACCAGGCCGGTGATCGAGAGTTGCACGCCTCGTTTTACAGTCCTAATCCTTGCCTGACATTTGTCCCAGTGATATTTTCGGCGCGGGGCAACTGGGGTGGCGTACGTCGAGCACGGGGGAGGTGCTTTGTTCGCATTCTGGCAAACATTGCGTGAAACGCGCGATGGTGGCAATCGCTCGCGACCGGAGGGCCAGGAAACGCCCCCTGAGTGAGCCATTCCAAGGGTACATCCAACCCAACGCCTAATTCTAATCTCAGTCAATCTTGTCGTAGGGCTTGATTGGCTCCATCCCCCAAAGGATGTCGAATTGAAGAAGTTACGCAGTGGGCTGCTTGCTGTCGTTCTCTCCCTCGGTTTTGGGCTGGCAGTAGCGACACCTGCGCATGCAGCAAAGCTGGGGCCCAGGCCCAACTGGGGTGCGTGCGGCGTGTCAACTAGTGAACAAAAACTAGTCTACCAATTTGGCAGCTTCCCATTGAAGTGTGGCAACGCCAGCTGGGGTTACCGTCACATCAAAAACAGGCACTACGACGAGTTCCAAGGCTTGGCCAGGGCGGGCGGGCTCAACTGGAGCGATCTGGTGCATTGGGCCATTCACTACAACGCCACAGACCCCGACCATGTCATCGTTGAGGGGACTGATGGCTGCCGAGATCGGATGCTATACCTTCACGACCGTAATGGCCGCTTAGTATGGCAGCAGCGCTTCAAGGTGATCTACAGCGCCTACGATGGCCGCGTTATCACCACGTATCCCAGCAGCGCGATCTGTAAGAGGTAACTCGCTCTAGCCTCGATGATTCGCGCCTGACGCTGATCTCCGGCACCCGGCGGCTTCCCTAGTGGCCGATGCAGTGTATTCGGGGCGTGGTGGTCGGTCGCCTGTCGCGGCGGTGGGCGTGGCCTCCTGGAGTCCTTCTGCGTGTCGGGATGGCGGCTGTGCTGGCCAACCGAGGGCGGGGATGGCCGCCATCCCCGCCCGAACGCGGTGGTGATCCGGTGCGCGAGGGCCAGGTGACGGGGATGCGTAGCCAGCGGCGGCATTGCCCACGCATGAGGCGGGCGGCGGTATTCGCTTCCTGATCGCCACACCCTCTGGACGGCTATCGGAGACGACGGCAGTCATCGTTGGGCCTAGCCCCACCTTCGCCACCGTCCGCTCGCACCTGGGCACCACGGCCAAGCACGACGTGGACGCCCTCGCCGTGCCCAAGCAGTTGTTCACCACCAGCCCGTGGACGCCACCAGCTCTCTCGAGCTGAATAGGTACCGATCAGGTGCCAGGCCGGTCGGCCGACCAATAGCCGCCGTTCGTGTTTGCAGGAGGGAATGATCTCCGTGCGGGGCCGCGTCGATCGACAAGACAAATCCGACCATCAGCTGACCGGCCGAGCCGGATCTCGAGAAGCGACAACGAGATGTCTGATTCGAAGATTTCCTCAATCCACATGGCGATGCGCTTCACCCGGACTCGATCCTGCGCATCCTGCGGCGAGTGGGAAAGGCCAGGGATGTCATGCTCATCTAGCTGATTGAAGTACTCCGCAAGAAGGTCCAACTCTAATGTGACACGAACCGTTCGATCCGCATCATGCAGTTCGAATGTGCCAGACTTGGAATTCAGGCCAGAAATTCGGTGTCGACGTCCAAGAATCTCGCCAATGCTGCTGAAAAATGTTTCTCCGTCAGTCATGTTAACCTCGGTGATTCATGGTGATCTTCAGGATGTGCCGGTTATCGGCGTGTAGGTGGGCGAAGGCTCATCTCCGGCAAGGGAACTTTCGGTGTCGATCGATCAGGATCTCTCATGGAAGAGGCACTTTGCACATTCTACGGCGCGGTCGAAAGATCTGCGGGCGGTAGCGCCATCGGTGATCGCGAAGGAGTTACGGGTCATCGCCCTCCCGCCGGCGCAGCATCCGGTGCAACTGCTCCAGCACGCAAAACGCGTACGCCTTCCAGTCCACCGTGCCTGGCTCCAAGTGCGGCGCGGACAGCACCAGCCGCCGCCACGAGCCGGTGAGCAGGACGGTGCCGATCTCGGCGGGCCCGACCTTCTTACGGCCCATCAGATGCGGCAGCGACTTCAACGCCTTCAGGACCGGCAGGCCCTCCGGGGCAGCGCCGAAGTCGACCACCGTGACCAGGAGCTTCAGGAACGACCGCACGGTGCCGAACCGAGTGACCAGCTGGGACCGCCATGCCTCGTCTGCGTCCGAGTCGAGCGGCGGCGTCAGCTCGGAACAGCGCGGCGATCGCGGCCGCCAGCTCGTGCCGGGGCACCACCTGCTCGATCCGCTCCCACATCGCCTCCAGCGTCTCCACCTCGGGCGGACTGATCTCCCCGGTGTCGGTGTCGACCTGCTCGCTGGTGGTGTTGAACACGATCTGGAACGCGGCGGCCAGCTTCGCCGACGCGCGCTCTACCCCGGGCAGAGTCTTCAGCTTCTCCTTCGCCGTCTCCCGCTCCGCGCGGGCCAGCAGCTTTGTCGCGATCAGTACCTCCAGGAGGTTCAGGGCGTCATCGACTGCCCGGGGCGTCAGGTGGACGGCGGTGGCCAGCAGCGTGGCCAGGCGCCGGCAGTCGCCGTGCTGCCTGAGCAGCGACGCCTTGCCATCGATGCCGTACCGAGACAGCTCCGCCAGCCGCCGTGGCGGAATCGCGGACAGGTCCACCTCACCCATTCCGAAGGGGGCGATCTCCTCCGCACGCTTCAGCGCCCACTTCATCTGCGGCCCCGAGATCCGCACCGGACCCCGGCGCAGATGGTCCAACTCCGACACCCGGGCGCCCGGCGGCACCGTCAGCAAGGAGTTCGGCACCGCCCGCTGACTGGTGCTCAGCAGGCCGTACAGGGCCTCCCATAGCCGGTTGTTCGCCGCCTCCCGAACGGTGCCCACCAACCGGGCCAGTCGACCCGCCCCGGGCAGCAACACCCCGCGCTCGCGAAGCCACCCAGCCGCCGCATCGAACAGCGACTTCGGCCCGTCGCCAGTCGTCCAGGCCCGCGCGTCCAGCCACTCGCTCAGCTCGTCCCGCACCTCGGCGAAGTCACGCCAGCTCCCGCCTCCTGGATCCCCCCGGCGTGTGCACGGGTCGTCCCCGTCCCGCTCGCCATATTCCTTCAGGCACGACGGGTCGGCGATGCCCAACTGCTCGGCCCGGTACTCGGCCACCTCCGCAGGCACCTGCTGCGGTCTGGCATGAACCGGCCCAAGTAGCGCACGCTCATCAGCTGGACCGCGAAGCCGAGCCGGTTGTGCGAATGCCGTTTGGCCTGCGCTTTCTCCAGATCCGAGTCATCCAGGAAGAAGTACCGCTCCGGCTCCCCATGTGACGGCGCTCCGTTGAACGCCGCGTACTGGGCTGCCTGTTGATCCGACAGGAACTCGACCGCCACCAGGTCCTCAGAAGATCGACAACATCGACCCGCGAAGGCTGCGCCGTACGATCCGCCCAGGTCAAAGTGCCAATCGAGGCCGCGAGGGCTTAACGCACGATCTGACATGGATGTTCCTCAACCCCCGTGAGGCCTGCGAGTTCGCGAAAACTGAAGGCACTTTGGTGGGAACTCAAGGGTCTGTCGCCCTGATGTCAGGGGTGGGCTCGTGGATTCGCGGTGAAGTCGCGGGGTCGGGCTTGGTGAATGCTCGCCGGCTGTGCACGAGCAGTTCACGCATCCCCGGGCTGTGCGTGTTCTTCCAGATCAGGGCGAGCAATGCGGGTGTATCGACATCATCGATGGTGCGGGCGGTGAGCCGGTCGCGGTAGCTCGCGGCCATGGAGTCGCTGAGGACGGCGACGGCGAGCCCGCGGGCGGCGAGGTCGGCAATGGCGTCCGCGGCGCTGGCCTGCAGAGGGATCGCGGGTTGGAGGCTCTGTGCGGCGCAGGCCTGGTCGAATACCGTGCGCAGGCCGGTGCCGGGCGGCATGCACACGATGGGGTAGGCGATCAGGTCGCGCAGGGTGACCCGCCGCTGTTTCGCCAAGGGGTGCCCGGCCGGGACTGCCGCGACGAGCCGCTCGCTGATGATGGTCAGCGCGTCCAGCCCGTCGGGGGTGGCGGTTGCTGCCCCGATGAGTGCCAGGTCGACGGTGCCGGTGCGCACCCCCTCGATGAGCCGGTCGGAGCTGTCCTCCAGCAGCGAGATCTCCACACCGGGATGTGCCTGGTGGAACGCGGCGAGGGCGTCGAACAGCGGGGTGATGGTGCAGCCGATGACCATTCCGACGGTGAGGTGCCCCCGGATCAGGTCGGTCACCTCGCCCACCGCCTGGCCGACTGCCCCAGCGGCGGCGAGTGCGGCGCGGGCGTGTTCGAGTGCGGCCTTTCCTGCGACGGTGAGGGTGACAGTGCGGGCCGACCGGTCGAACAGCTCGGCTCCGAGTTCCCGTTCCAGCTGGCGGATCTGGGCGCTGACGCCGGACTGGCTGATGTGCACCCGCTCGGCTGCACGGGTGAAGTTCTGCTCCTCGGCGACTGCGACGAAGTATTCCAGCTGCCTCAGCTCCATGACTGCAGATTCTAGTTTCCAGAAGATTCATCTGTTGGAATTCTGGCCAGTCGGCGGCCACGCTGGGAAGCGTCGAAGCCCGACGTCAGGAGGAATTCATGCCGGAGTACGAGAAGGCCATGCGGCCCGAGGACATCACGCGCTTGTTCGTCGAACGATCCAACGCCGGCGACGCGGCCGGGGTCGCCGCACTTTACGAAGAGGGTGCGGTGATGGCCTACCCACCCGGCGACCAGACGGTGGGCCGGGAGGCGATTCGTGCGCTGTGGGAGAAGGCGCTGGCCAACCGTCCCCGTTTCGAGCAGGAACAACCGCTGCCGACGCTGATCAGTGACGACATCGCCCTTACCTCGACTCCTCCGAAGGACGGGGCCGGTGCCCGGGCACAGGTCGTCCGGCGCCAGCCTGATGGAAGCTGGCTGCGCCTGCTCGACCAGCCCGAGTTCGTCCCACCCACCCGCTGACCCCTCGCCTCCGTGAGTTCGCGGAACTGAAGGCTGTTGGGCGTGGCCCCGAGAGGTCGGTGTCCCCAGTGTCAAGGAGCTGACCAGTGGGTTCGTGGTGAAGTTGCGGGGGCGATTTCCAGGGGCCGTTCCAGGAGAGCGCGAGCGGAGTTGGCGTAGCGGATCGCAGTCTGCTCGTCGAGGCCGAAGACCTCCGCGAGGTTGAGAGGGTCGGGGCCTTTGACCATGGCCTCTTCGAGTTGGCGGTCGACGCGGAGCCGCTCCAGGGCCGCGTCCTGTCCGCGCATCGGAACGCTGATCCACTGGTTGCTGGCGCGGCCGGTCGTGTTGGCGGTCTGGTCGTTGATCTGCAGGTGGAGGTTCGCTGTGTTCGGCTATCGGCTGCGTCGGTGCTCCAGCCAGTCCAGCAGTAGCTTCATGTGAGGCCGTCGAGCGGGCGGACGCGTCCGGTGATGGTCAGCCGGCGGTTGCCGAGGTCGGCGTCGTCGAGCATGAGGGCCGGCCCGGGCGCCGAGGAGTCGTTGCAGGGTGAGCTGGGGGACGTCGGCGGTGAAGCTTCCCCTTGAGTGGTGGACGCGCTGGTACTGGGTTTGCTTGATCTGGAGGAAGTGAGAAGACGGCCGATGGCGATGAAGGACTACTCGGATGAGTTCAGGGCCGGTGCCGTGGCCCTGTATGAGTCCGCACCCGGGGCGATCTACAAGAGCATCGCTGCTGACCTGGGCGTCAACCGGGCGACCCTGTGGGAGTGGGTGCTGCGGGACCGTGAACGCCGTGGCGTGACCGCCGTGGCTGCGAGGCCGGGTGTCCGGTCTCGGGAGGCGGTGCCGTCCGCTGATCGGGACGAGCGGGTGCGGCAGTTGGAGGCGAGGGTGGCCGAGCTCGAGGCGTGTGAGTGCAAGGTCGCCACCGAGCGGGACATCCTCCGTATGGCGGCCAAGTATTTCGCCGGGGAGGCGAACTGGTGATCAGCCGTTTCCAGTTCGTTGACGGCCACCGGGACACCTACGAGGTGAAGGGGCTCTGCCAGGTCCTGGACGTGAACCGGTCCAGCTATTACATGTGGCTTGCCGGCGCCGAGGCCCGGGCCGCCCGGCAGCACAAGGGCCGGGTCCTGGCCGAGGAGATCCGCGAGGTTCACGGCGAGTCCGGCGGCGCCTACGGCTCCCCGCGAGTGACCGCCGAGCTCCGCGGGAAAGGGCGGCGGGTCAACGAGAAGCGGGTTGCCCGGATCATGCGGACGTTCTCCTTCACCGGCATCCGTCTGAGCAGACGCGTGCGCACCACCGTCCCGGTCCCGGCAGCCTCACCGGTTGCGGACCTGTTCCAGCGGGACTTCACCGCCGCCGAACCCGGCCTGAAATACATGGGTGACATCACCTATCTCCCCCTGGAGAACGGGGAGTTCCTCTATCTCGCGACGGTGCTGGACTGCTTCAGCCGCGAGGTCGTCGGCTGGTCCATCGCCGACCACATGCGCACTGGCCTGGTCGCCGACGCACTGCGGATGGCGGCCGCGACCCGCGGTCGCCTGGACGGCGCTGTATTCCACTCCGGCCACGGGGCCCAGTATGGCTCCCGGGCCTTCGCCGGCCTCTGCGACCAACTCGGGGTCACCCGGTCGATGGGCGCGGTCGGCACCAGCGCCGACAACGCGGCCTGCGAAAGCTTCCACGCGTCCCTGAAACGCGAGACCCTCCAGGGCACCCACGACTACGGCGATGCCGGCACGTGCCGCAGGACCGTCTTCGCCTGGCTGACCCGCTACAACACCCGCCGTCGGCACTCCGCCAACGGCCAGCTCAGCCCCAACGAATACGAACGCCGACACCACACCGCTAAACTCACGCTCGCCGCGTGATCAATAACCGCGTGCCCACCTTCACGGGGGAAGGCCCATCGCGGTAAGCGAGCGAGTTGACCATGGCCAGCAGCACGGCCGGTTCTTCCATCACCAGCACCGGCCGCACCACCAGGCAGGCCACATGCAGAAGCGACCGCCCGCCCTGGTCGACGATGTTCAGGCCCCGCTCCACGCGCGCCATGGGCGCCAGCAGGAACCGGCACCGCCCGTGGCCGACATGCAGCGGGAACTGCTCCAGCCGGTCCGCCGGGACGGGCACCCAGCCTGGCGGATGTTTCTCGTAGCGGGGCACGTCTTGCGGCCGCACCGCCACACAGATCTCCCCGGCTGGCGCACCGGCCGACACCAGGCCCTGCGCCAGCAGAGGTCCGGCGTGGTAGGCCTCGAATGCCACCAGCACGTGCGCCCGATGTGCCCTCGCCGGGTCAGCGGCGACCTCCGCCAGCACGCAGCCGAGGGAGAAGACGTCGCTGGGCGGGCCGACCCCGTGCCCTGCCGGGCGGAAGGCACGCCCGGACCATCCATCGAGTGGCGGCCTGCCGACAGCCGGTCGCCGAGGTCAGCGGCCGTGGCTGAGCGGGTGGCTGAACCCCTGGTCGGAGATGAGCGCGGCCGCTTCCGCGAGGTCTGCGGCGAACCGTTCGACGGCCTCGTACGGGAAGCGCTGGCTGGGCCCGCTGAGTGAGAGGGAGGCGATGACCGTGCCCGAGCGGCCGGTGATCGGCACGGCGACGGCGGTCAGGCCGTCGTCCCACTCGCTGCTGCTGACCGCGTAACCGCGCTCGGCCGCCTCCTGCGCCCGGGTGCGCAACCGGTCGGCGTACTCCTCGCCGTGCGGGGAGGCAGCGGCGATGCGGCGCAGCTGGGTCTCGGAGGCATTGCGGAGGAGGATCTTGGAGGAGGCGCCGGCCCACAGGGGCTGTTCGTCGCCGACGTCGACCACATGGCGCAGCGGGTGCGGGCTCTCCTCATGAGCGACGCAGACGCGGTTGAGGTCGCGGGCGACGAAGAGGTTGACCGTCTCGCCCAGCCGGTCGGAGAGGTCGCGCATCACCTTGCGGGTCTCGCGCGGCACGTCCCACTGGCTGCGGGCCAGGTAGGCCCATCGCCACAGGCCGGGTCCTGCCGTGTAGCCGGCCGGGTCCGACCACAGCAGGCCGCTCTCCTCCAGGGTCTGGATCAGGCGCAATGCCGTCGTCTTGGCCAGGCCGGTGGCGTCGGTGATCTCGCGCAGGGTGATGACGGGCCGGTCCTCGCTCAGCAGGTTGAGGATGTCCAGGGCGCGCCGCACGCTGCGTACGCCGCTGCTGTGCGGTTCCCGCCCCGCCTCGGCCTGGGTGGCCTTGTCGTCCACGCGGATCCCTCCCCTATGCGAGCCAGTGCACGTCGTTGCCTGCGCGGCGCAGGTTATCCGCCGCGCTCTTCCCGTGAACCCGACGGTAGTCCACCAGGCGGACCATGGGAACCGTAAAGTCGTAGAAATCTTGCCGCAACCCTTGATGACCGCCACCCGGCCGCGTAGGTTTCCGCCAAACGGTTCGCTCGGTCCATTGAGTGGACCTTGGCCCTGAGGGTCGCCGCCCCCACCGCTGTGGCGATGGCCCGGTCCGCCAGTGACGGCCCGCCCCGCACCCAGGGCGCCCGCCGTTGCCAGAGCGCCTGTCCCCACCGCAGCCATCCATGTCCCGCCTCCCTGCCTTCCGCGTACCGCTCGTGCGGCACGGCCGGGCCGGAAATGTCGCAGCATTCAGCAGCATCCAACGGAGTGTGTGAGATGAGCAGTACGCAGTCCCCTGCCACGTCCGGCAGCCCCGGAGCCCTCGGCGTGGCCAAGAGAGCGGCGATCGCGAGCTTCATGGGAGCCGTCGTCGACTGGTACGACTTCTTCCTCTACGGCATCGTCGCCGGCCTTCTCTTCGGCGACTTGTTCTTCCCCGGCGCCTCCCCGGCCGTGGGCACCCTGGCCGCCTGGGCCACCTTCGGCGTCGGCTTCCTCTTCCGTCCGCTGGGCGGCATCGTCTTCGGGCACTTCGGCGACCGGCTCGGCCGCAAGCGGATGCTCGTCCTCACCATGCTGATCATGGGGGTGGCCAGCACGCTGATCGGCGTACTGCCGACCTACGCACAGGCCGGGATCTGGGCGCCCATCGGGCTGGTCGTCCTGCGGGCCGCACAGGGCTTCGCGGTAGGCGGCGAGTGGGGCGGCGCGGCGCTGATGGCGGTGGAGAACGCCCCGCGCAAGTGGCGCTCCCTCTACAGCAGCGGCGTCCAGGTCGGCGCCTCGGTCGGTCTGCTGCTCGCCACCCTGATCACCAAGGTCATGTCGGGCGCGACGTCGGACGCGGCCTTCCGTGCCTGGGGCTGGCGGATTCCGTTCCTGATCAGCGCGTTCCTGGTGATCGTCGGCCTGGTCATCCGGGCCAGGGTCGAGGAGTCGGAGGTCTTCACCAAGGAGGTCGCCGCGAAGAAGGCGGACGCCAGGCCCCGGGTGCCGTTGATCGCCGCCGTGAAGTCCAACCCCAAGGGCTTCTTCGCCATCATCGGCCTGCGCTTCGTGGAACTGTTCACCTTCTACGGCGTGACGACCTTCGGCCTCGCCTACGGCACCGACGAGCTCGGCCTGAACCGCGACAGCCTGCTCAAGGTCAACCTGGCCGTCGGCGGACTCGCCATCCTCACCATCCCTGTCTTCGCCTACCTCGCCGACCGGTTCGGCCGCCGACGGATCTACCTCTGGGGCGCCGTCATCGGCGCCGCGAGCGCGGTGCCGTACTTCTGGGCCATGGAATCCGGCTCGCTGGTGCTGATCATCGCCTGCGCCGTGCTGCTGGTGAACGTCGCGCACGACATGGCGGTCGCCGTCCAGCAGTCCCTGTTCACCGACATGTTCGGCCCCGAGTACCGCTACAGCGGCGCCGGCGTCGGCTACCAGCTCGCCAGCGCCGTCGGCGGCGGCTTCACCCCGCTCATCGCCGCCTCCCTGGTGATCTGGGCGAACGGCAGCTGGAGCCTGGTCGCGGCCTACATCGCCCTCGGCTGCGCGATCTCCTTCGTGGTCGCGCTGTCCATACGGAACGAAGACCAGCCCGAGGCCAAGAAGGTCGTACGGCAGCGTGCCGCGACCGAGGATGCGGTGGTCTGACCGCCTGGCGGTCGTATCGCGGATGCCTTCCGGCCAGTAAGCAGCACGTTCCCGGCCGCCGTACTCCGCACCTCGGAGTACGGCGGCCGGGCTGTCGGAAGCCGCAGACGTTCTGTCACCTCGGTCGAACGCATCTCTGGTTGAGACCGGACCCGTTGTTGAGGGTCTCCGCGCGCTCTATTCTGACCACACAGCGGATCGAACGATCCATCTAGTGGACCGCTTGGAGTTCCAGTGAAAGCAGCCGTCCTCACCGGGCCTGGCAGGATCAACATCGTCGACGACTGGCCGGAGCCCGTCTGCGGCCCGCGTGATGTCATCGTGGAGATGGACGGCGTCGGCCTGTGCGGCAGCGACCTCGCCGTCTTCCATGGCAGACGCCTGGTGCCCGCGACTGACTGGGTCATGGGCCATGAGGGCTTCGGACGCGTCGCCGCCGTCGGCAGCGACGTACGGGACCGCCAGGTGGGCCAACGCGTCGTCATCGAACCCAACTACGCCTGCCTGAAGTGCACCGACTGCCTCACCGGCCTGACCTCCGCCTGCCCGCACCGTGCCATCGTGGGCCTGAACGCCCCGGGTGTACTGGCCGAACGCGTCGCTCTCCCCGCGCACTTCGCCCACCCGGTCCCGGACGGCCTCACCGGCGCCGACCTCGCCGCCACCGAGCCGTACACCGTGGCCCGGGCCGCCGTACGGCGCAGCGGCGTCACGGCCGCCGACCGCTGTCTGGTCGTCGGCGCCGGGGCCCAGGGGCTGCTCGTCTGCCTCATCCTGGCCCGCCTCGGTGTCCAGCCGGTCGTCACCGAGCCCCACCCCCTCCGGCTCGCCAAAGCGGAGCAGTCGGGCGCGATACCCGACGACGGCCGCACCGGATTCACGTACGTCTTCGAGACCTCGGGCCACGCGTCGGCGCTGCACCCGGCCGTGGACCGCGCCGCCCCCGGCGCCACCGTCGTCCTGATCGGCCTCAACCCCGACCGTCTGCCGTTCACCACCGACGACGTGGTCCGCCGGCAGCTGGTGATCCACGGATCGATGATCTACGACCACCCGGGCGACTTCACCGCCGCCATCGCCGAACTGCCCGACGCCCGGCCCGGAGCCGTCATCGATGCGCGCTTCCCCCTGCACGAGGCCCAACAGGCCTTCACCGGCGCCGCCGAACGCGCCGGAAAGACCTGGATCAGCATCCATGACACCGAGGCGGGCCGCCATGCGTAAGTCCATCGCCACCGTCTGCCTCAGCGGCTCCCTCACCGAGAAGCTGACCGCCGCCGCCCGAGCCGGCTTCGACGGCGTCGAACTCTTCGAGAACGACCTCCTCGCGAGCCCCCTGCCGCCGGAGGAGATCCGCTCCCGCGCCGCCGACCTCGGGCTCAGCATCGATCTCTACCAGCCGATGCGGGATGTCGAGGCCGTTCCCGAGGAGCAGTTCGTACGCACGCTGCGCCGGGCGCGGCGCAAGTTCGACGTCATGCGCAGGCTGGGGACGGACACGCTTCTGGTGTGCTCCAGCGTCTCCCCGTACGCCGTGGACGACGACGCGCTCGCCGCCGGGCAGCTGAGTCAACTGGCGGACGTGGCAAGGGACTTCGGCATCCGGATCGCGTACGAGGCGCTCGCGTGGGGACGGTACGTGAGTACGTACGGCCATGCCTGGCGCATCGTCGAACAGGCCGGCCACCCCTCGCTCGGCGTCTGCCTGGACAGCTTCCACATCCTTTCCCGGGGCTCGGATCCCAAAGGCATCGAGGACATCCCCGGCGAGAAGATCTTCTTCCTGCAGCTCGCCGACGCCTCGCTGCCGGCGATGGACGTACTCCAGTGGAGCCGCCACCACCGCTGCTTCCCCGGGCAGGGCGGCCTGGACGTGACCTCCCTCGTCCGCCACGTCGTCAACGCCGGATACCGGGGACCGCTCTCCCTGGAGGTCTTCAACGACGTGTTCCGCCAGGCGGGCGCGGCAAGTACCGCTGTCGACGCGTTGCGCTCGCTGATAGCGCTGGAGGAGAGCGCCGGGATCTCGCCGCTTCCGGCGCCGGTAGTGCCGTACGGCGTCGCCTTCGCGGAACTAGCCACCGCGGACCCGCAGCCCGTGACCGAACTGCTGGGCGCGCTCGGCTTCCGGCGGACCGGACGGCACGCCGCGAAACCGGTGGAGCTGTGGGAGCAGGGCGAAGCCCGAATCGTGCTGAACCACGCCGGCACCACCCGGCGTGAGGGCACAGCGCTGGCGGCCCTCGGCCTGGAGTCCCCCGATCCCGGCGCCGCGGCCCGGCGCGCCGAGTCCCTCCTTGCGCCCGTACTTCCGCGTCGCCGCGACGCCCAGGACACCCCACTCGACGCGATAGCCGCCCCCGACGGCACCGAGATGTTCTTCTGCGCCACCCGACGCCCCGAACACCCCGACTGGACCGAGGACTTCCCGCCCTGCGCCCAGCCCGCACAGGCCGAGACCGCGACCAGGGGGACCATCACCGGCATCGACCACGTGGCTCTGACTCAGCCCTGGCACCACTTCGACGAAGCGGTTCTCTTCCACCGCGCCGTGCTGGAGCTGCGGCCGCACGAAAGCGTCGACCTGGCCGACCCGTACGGGCTGCTGCGCAGCCGCGCCCTGTCCGATGACACCGCCGGGCTGCGGCTCGTCCTCAACCTCGCGCCCGATCCGGAGGCTCAGGACGGGACGCGGGCTCAGCACATCGCGCTCGCCACCGACGACATCATCGCCACCGGGCTCCGACTCCTCACGGCCGGCGCGGGGTTGCTCGAGATCCCCGCCAACTACTACGACGATCTCGACGCCCGTTACGAGTTCGCCCCTGGTGAGCTGGACACCTACCGGGCGCTGGGCATCCTCTACGACCGCGACGAGCACGGCGGCGAGTTCCGGCATCTGTATACGGCCACCGTCGGCCGCGTCTTCTTCGAGCTTGTCCAGCGCACCGGTGGCTATCGCGGCTATGGCGCAGTCAACGCCTCCGTGCGCCTGGCCGCACAGCGGCGATAGCGCTCCGCCGGGAGGGCGGTTCGTGACCTGCGGGTTCGTTGTGGCTCCGTCGCCAGAAGTTACCCACGGGTCATGAACCTTTTGAACGCAATCAGCAAAAGCAGCAGAAGTCAGATAACACTCATGGCCACCTCCTCCGTGTTCTGCGCGCGAAGAACTCGTGAACGTGTCAACTCACGGACTGCAGAAGGGATTTGTGATGTCTGTGGCGTACGACGCACCGGCTGTCCGCGCGGACAGTGAGCCCTTCGTCAGCAGATCGGCGGAGGTGGACCGGCTCGACGCCGTCCTGGAACGCCTGGCGGACGGCGGGCCCTCGGTCGTCGACATCACCGGTGAGGCCGGCATCGGCAAGAGCCGGCTGCTGACCGAGTTCGGCGTGCGGGCCCGGCGCCGTGGGATGACCGTGCTGCGGGGCCAGGCCGCGGAGTACGAGCGGCACAGCCCGTTCCAGCCGTTCGCCGATGCCTTCGCCTGGGTCGGCCGGCGGGATCTGGAGGCGGTTCCGGAGTTGCGGGAACTTCCCGCGATGCTGCGCGGCAGTTTCGAGGAGGCGAGCAGTGGCCGGTGGACCGGCGACCGCTTCGGCCTCTACCAGGAGACGGCGGCCGTCCTTGGCCGTGTTCGCGGGACCGGCCTTGCCGTGCTCCTCGACGACCTGCACTGGGCGGACCCGGCGTCGCTGGAACTGCTCGACTACCTCATCCGGCATCCACTGCGGGCCCCTGTGCTCCTGGTCGTCGCGCGGCGTGACCGTCAGACGCCGATGGTGCTCACCACCGCTCTGACCCGTGGGGTCGACACCGGCGCGGTTCTGCGGATCGCCCTGGGGCCGCTTGGCGAGCGCGACTGCGTCGAAGAACTCGCCCGCGACCTGCCTCCGCGGCGCGCTGCCGAGATCTACGCCGCGAGTGAGGGCAACCCGCTGTACTTCCTGACCCTCCTCCAGGCCCATCGAGGGTCTCGTCCGCCCCTGATGCCTTCGCCGCCGCTGTCCGCTCCTGCCGAGGGCCCGACAGGAAGCGGTCCGCGCACGGGGCTCGAAGCCCTGCTGCTCGACGAACTGCCGTCGCTCGAACCGCTGGAGCGGCGGATCCTCGGCGCGACCGCGGTCCTCGGCGACCACGCCACCCCCGAGATGCTCGGCGCCATCACCGCAGTACCTGTCAGTGAGGTCGTAGAGGCTCTGCACCAGGTGATGAAGCGTGACCTCATGAGACCGAGCAATGCTCAAGACCTAATAGCAGTGCGCGGTGACGGGTGACCCCTACTCAAGACCTGGAGCTGGACTCCTCTCCACAGGATGTGTATTTGTTCGACGAGGAGGAGGAACAACCAGAGCGGCGGCTCGAGTAATCGCTTGCCGGAGCCGAATCGAGCAAGGAGCGCGCGATGGGTATGGCCGCGGTTGGCCTGTTCACCGGGATGGCGCTGGGTTTCGCCGGACGGTTCGCCGACGGTGAGGGGAACTCGGCGACCTATTCCACACCCGCGAGCACGGCAACCGGCGGCGGTGAGACCAACTGTTCCTCGGAGGACCACCGCCGACGGAAGTGAGCCGACGTCCAGGAGCGGTCCGTTCGGCCCCTTCGGGAAGTAGCGTGAATTCATCGGGAGCACTTCGCACACCGGCTCCGATGCCGGTGTCGTTCCCAGTGAGCAACGACACCGGGCAGTTGCGCTCGCGCAGAGGTCCGGAGACGGGTTCGCGCGATGTCCGCGACCACCTCTCCTCCCCCGCTACGGGCCGTTCCCTTCAGGGCCCCGACCGCGCGCCTCGCGCTGAAACCCGTGAGTTCCTTCACCAGGGCACGTCGGGCTGGACGGTGCCTGGTGGCCTCGGTCACGTGACCTGACACACGAACTCTCCGCTCTGGCGGACGTACTGGATCCGCTGTGGGGACGGATCACCCATATCGCCGTCAACCCGGAGCACTGGCCGGTCATCCCCCGCCAGATTCCTGTGGACGGCCACATCGTCAAGGTCGGCTGGTTCACCCCGGAAATCGACCCGCACAAGCTGCTGCTGCTCTCCTACGGCACCGGCCGTTGGGACCTGCTGATCATCCCGCCCGAGACCGGCGCGGCGTCGGCGGCCCGGCTGATGGCTGCCGCGTCCGACTACGACGGCCCGCCCCTGACCGCGAGCGCGCTCATCGCCGCGGACGAGGCCCGGCACGGCGTCTTGGCGGCCGACCAGCCACCGGACCCGGACGAGGCATGGGAGTACGAGGGCGGCGCCTCCGCGGTGTCCGCGGCCGTTCCCCACCAGACCGGTCCGCCCGGCCGGACCAGCCGACTGATCATCGGTATGTGAGGTGGCCGCCATGAACGCCTTCCTGACAGCCGCTGCCTTCATGGTTCTCATCGCAGCGGGCGCATACGTGATCCACCGGCTCAACATCCAGCACGCCGACAGAATCGCCGTGCGCCGGTACGGCGCCCCCCTGCCCGGCCGCCGCGGCGGCGGCACGCCGCAGCCCCCGGTGGGACCGGACCGGTCCGAGTCACCGACCACCGGCGAACGGCGGGACCACCGCGACGGGGGACGCGGCCGCTTCCGGCCGCGCCGCCGCCGCAGCCGTACCACTCACCACAGGTGACCAGGCGGTTTCCGTCGCCGGGCCAGTGACTGTGCGAGGAGCGGCCGGGTCCCATGAACCGAGGCGTCATGACTCTTCCGCAGCTGAACATCTACCGGCACGACCGGGGCAGGCGAGCACTGATCACCCTGGCCGGTGAGATCGGCCCGGCCACCACGCCCCAGGTGCGGACCGCTCTGGAGCGGTGCCTGAGTGACGGCATCACCACCATCGACGTGGATCTGACCACCGTCGGCCGCTGCGACAGCAGCGGCCCGGGTGCCTTCCTCGATGCCTCGGCGGCGCGCCGCCGAGGCCCACGCGTCCCTGCGGCTGCGCCACCCGTCCCCGCAGACCGCACGGCTCCTCACGGACAGCGGCTCCGATCTTCTGCTCCTGTGAGGGCTCCTGGAGAGATGTAGTGCACACGGGACGGAGAGCCATCTGTTCCGGTCGTGTGTGACATGCCGCCTCTGGCGTAATGGGCTGTTCGGCGTGGCCCACCGCGTCACTCTGTGCGGGTTGATCGCGGTCGTGTCAGGAGCCCGTGTGTACAGATCACGTGAGCGGGTCGAGCGCATCCGCCGTAACCGCAGGACGGACCGCGCGTGTCGGTGCGGGCGCTGGACTCGCGGTACGAGGTGAGCATGGACACGGCGGCTGAATCTTCGACGACGCCGGTGCGGGAGTGCGGTTATGGCGGAAGGTGAGCGCCGACCCGACGAGGGCGTACTGGACCGGTCGGAAGGGTTCGGTGAGCGGCTGCTGGGGGTGCTGCTGGACCGGGCCCACGAGATGCCGCCGCAGCTGATCGCCCCGCTGATCGCGGAAGAGGTGGCCAGGGTCGGTGGCCGCGACGTCTCGATCCTGCTGCAGGACTATGGCCAACTGGTGTTGGTGCCCTTGCCGGGTCGGCGCCTGATGGTCGGCGAGCCCGAGCCGATCGGTGACTCTCCCGCCGGCACGGCCTTTCTGCACGCGACCACTGTCGAGGTGCCGAGGGCCGACGGCATCCGGATGTACCTGCCCTTGCTGGACGGCAGCGACCAGGTGGGCGTGATGGCCCTCACCCTGGACACCGTCGATGCCGACGACCGGCGGCTGCTGCGCAGGCTCGCCGGCCTGGTCGCCGACATGCTGGTCACCAAGCACAGCTACACCGATCAGTTCTTCCTCGCCCGGCGCCGCGAACCGATGAGCGTGGCCGCGGAGATCCAGTGGTCCCTGCTGCCGCCGCTGGCGATGTCCGTCCCGCAGGTCGCGGTTGCCGGAATCCTGGAGCCCGCCTACGACGTCGCAGGCGACAGCTTCGACTACGCCCTCAACGAGGACATCCTGCACGTGGCCATGGTCGATGCGATGGGCCACGGCCTGGACGCCGCCACGATGGCGACCGTCGCCGTCGGGGCCTACCGGCACGCCAGACGTGCCGACATCGGCCTGTCGGAGATCTACACGTTCATGGACCGGGCCATCGCCGAGCAGTTCGGGCCCGACCACTTCGTCACCGCCCAGATGATGCGTCTGAACATCAAGACGGGCCACCTGCAGTGGGTCAACGCGGGCCACCCCGCACCGCTGCTGATCCGTGACCACCAGGTCGTCCGGCAACTGGGAGGCCCGACCACCTTGCCCGTCGGCTTCGGCGGTGAAGAGCCCCGGATCAGCCGGCAGACGCTCCAACGCGGCGACCGAGTGCTGTGCTTCACCGACGGCCTGATCGAGGAGCACGAAACCGGCGAAGAACAATTCGGCGAAGAACAACTCATCCACTGGGTCAACCGCATCGAACACACGGAGAAGGGAGTACGAGCGGTGGTGCGTTCACTCTCCCACGCCCTGAAGCAGCAACGGGGCGGCCGCACCACCGACGACGCGACCCTCTTCCTGATCGAATGGCGAGGGGGCACCGCCGACCACCTCGCGCTCCTGGAGTGAGCCGACAACCGCACGACCGGCTCCGTCATGCGAGCCACCTCCTGGGGCGGTGCACCAGGTGCCGTACTCTGCCGGCCGTCATGAGTGCCTTCCGTCCAACTGCTGTTGCGATGCCTCGGACATGCGCGAGCCACCGCGTGTTTTGCACCGTCCATATCCTGGGATTGGGCTGCTTCGGACCGTCCGTCACACGACACAGGGACTACGCTGCCGTGTAGACGTCCCAGACCCCGGCGGCATGCTGTTGCTGAACACAGATGGCTGCGGGGTGCGGACTCTTCGTCCGTCACCCGGCGCTTCCCTGGAGGGAACTGGGTGGGTCCTCTGTCCTGCTGCGCAGGCTGTCGGACCGGCCGTTGCTCTGCCTCCGCCGAAAGTACGCCCCTGCCGGGGGCGCGCCCAGGGTGCCGGAACTCCGGCTCACCGTGCCGCTGCCGGATCGTCTTCCGAACCGAGGCGTCATGCCCCTCTCACAGCTCACGGTCCACCGCCATGACCAAAGGAAACAGGCGCTGATCACCCTGTCCGGTGACATCGACCTCGAATCCGCGCCGTTGGTGCGCGAGTCCCTGGAGCGGTGCCTGCGGGACGGTATCCGCACCATCGACGTCGACCTCACCCCCGTCACCTTCTGCGACTGCAGCGGGCTCAACGCGTTCCTCCACGCCGCGCAGCAGACCACCATGGCCGGTGGGACCCTGCGACTGCACCATCCGCCGACGACGCTGGCTCGGATTCTCGACCTCGCCGGCTGCGAGTTCCTGCTCCTCGGCCTTCCGTTCGGCCACCTGTCACCACCTCTCGGCGACACCCCGGCCGCGCCCCGTCCAGCCCCGCCGCACAGGTCCGTCCCGGCTGCGCCTGTTCCCTCAGGCGATGTGCGATGACGGCCGAACCCGGGCGCGGACAGTCACGGAAGTCGGGGGACGGCGAGCCGTCCGACCTGGCTCCGGTGCGGTTGCGTCGACTGAACCGTAGGCTGGTGGAGGACCTGCGTGAGGAGCTGTCGGGGCTGTATGTGGAGTCCCGCGCAACGCCGCCGGGTGATCCATACCGCCGTCCCAGCCGCCAGAACTTCCTCAACCGTCTCACTGTGGACATGCGCCGACCGGGATTCGCCATGGTGATCGCCGAGGCGGACAGCCTGATGGGATGCGCCTTCGGATTCCCCGTAGGTGGCGACGGCTCCTGGTGGCTCGGCTTCGACGGAGCATTGCCGCGCAGCATCGAGCAACTCACAGCGTCCGGCAACGTCTTCGCGTTCGCCGCCATCCTGATCCGGCCACACCCGCAGGACCGGGAACTCGCCCGTCGTGTGCAGGAGCGGCTGCTGACCGACCACCAGGCATCACTCGGCGCCACCCTGGTGGACCGGACCGATCACCCAACCCTCACTACGCTCCGCTCCTGGGGGTGGCTGGACATCGGAGAGCTTCGCAGGCCACTGGGCGCCACCACGTTCCGCGCGCTGGTACTTCCCCTCGGGGAACGCACCACGGCGAGGCTGGAGGGCCTTGTCACGGTGCCTGGAGGCGGCGGCCCCAGTGAGGCCTGACAGGCGGTCGACCCGCATTCGGATGCTGGTGGCCGAGCAGGCGGTGCGACGAGGTGCCCCGGTGAGTGTGGTGGACGTGTGCACCGCGGCCGTGGCCGCGCTGCCGGTCGGCGGGGCCGGGCTGTCGGCGATGTCCCGGACCGCTGCGGCCAGCCATCCGCTGTGCAGCACCGACGACATCAGCGAGCAGCTGGAAGAGCTCCAGCTCACGCTGGGCGAGGGGCCCTGCATGGACGCCTTTGTACGCGGCTCGGCCGTCCTGACACCCGATCTGCTCACCACTGAACTTCAGGATCAGTGGGCCGTGTTCGCCGAGGCGGCCTTGGAAGCCGGAGCCCGCGCGGTGTTCTCGCTCCCCCTGCAGAAGGGGGCGATCAGCCCGGGAGTTCTGGACCTGTACGCCGACATTCCGACCGTACTGGACGCGGAGGAACTGGCCGATGCACTGGCGTTCGCCGATCTCGCGACGCTGCTCCTGCTCGACACGAGGATCGACGAGGCGGGCGCGCCGACCGGCGGGCCGATGCCGGACCGCGGCTTCGAGGACCTTGGCGCATACCGAGCGGAGATCGACCAGGCCAGCGGGATACTCACGGTTCAGCTAGGAGTCGGCATCGAAGAAGCCTTCGTCCGGCTCCGCGCCTATGCCTATGTGCAGGGCCGCCGGCTCGCGGACGTGGCCGCCGACGTGGTGGCCCGACGGCTTCGTTTCTCCCCGGACGCGGAGCCGGACCAGGACGAGGAGGAAACCTGACGCATCGGTGCCGGCCGAGGAACGTGCCGTACTTCCCGCCCCTTCGGGCAGGGACAAGTCTCAATCGAGGGTGCCCACGATGGACCAACAGCTACTGGCCAAGACCTTCGTCGAGCTGGCCGACAATCTGGTCGCCGACTTCGACCTCATCGATTTCCTGCGCCTGCTGACCGACCGCTGCGTCGGCATGCTCGACGCGAGCGCCGCCGGGGTGCTGCTCGCCGACCGGGACGGCAAGCTCCGCGTCATGGCCGCCTCCGACGAACAGGTGCGCCTGCTGGAGCTCTTCCAGCTCCAAAACGACGAAGGCCCCTGCCTCGAGTGCTTCCGCACCGGCGCACCGGTGATCATCCACGACCTGACCCGGGAGGTCGACCGCTGGCCGCGTTTCGTCACGGTGGCCCACCGCATCGGATTCGGAGCCGTCCAGGCCCTGCCCATGCGCCTGCGGGACGAGACCGTGGGCGCCCTGAACCTCTTCCGCGCCGCCCCCGGACCCTTCGACCCGGCCGCCACACTCATCGCCCAGGCGCTGGCAGACGTCGCCACCATCAGCCTGCTGCAACAACGCACCGCTCAGCGCAGCACGGTACTCAACGAGCAGCTGCAGACGGCGCTGAACAGCCGGGTACTGATCGAACAGGCCAAGGGGAAGCTCGCCGAACGCCAGGGCATCGACATGGAGCAGGCGTTCACCGCGCTGCGCGGTTACGCCCGCGCCCACAACCGGCGCCTGGCCGATGTGGCCCGCGCCCTCATCGACAGCTCCGAACCCCTCGCCGGCCTGGGGTCCTGACCGACCTTCATGGATGGCTCGGTG
Source organism: Streptomyces capitiformicae (assembly GCF_002214185.1). NCBI lineage: Bacteria > Bacillati > Actinomycetota > Actinomycetes > Kitasatosporales > Streptomycetaceae > Streptomyces > Streptomyces capitiformicae. The sequence goes on from NZ_CP022161.1 coordinate 9,645,009, forward strand.
GCTCGTCATGGGTTCTGATCTGACGCTTTGCGTGGCAGGCATGTCCGTGACGGGTTAGGCCGGCCGCTGGCCTCGGTCGCGGACAACGAGATCGGCAGGCTGCCCTGGAACTGCTGTGGGGCGCTTCTGCGGTGACGACCTGGACTTCCGCCAGGCGTCGGTGCTGTCCGCCCCCGGTGACAGCCGACGCTGATCGTAGGCGGCTCGATTCGCCTGTCGCTCCCGCCTCACTTGGTCCGGTTCATGGAAGTGGGGAGTCCGGGGAGGGGGTGCGCGTGACCGGTTACTCCCAGAGGCGGGCCAGGTGCGTGTGGAGGACGTCGTGTGCTTCGTGCGGGGTGAGGTGGCCGATGAGGACGTGCGCGGTGAGGCCGTCCGCGAGGGCGAGGAGGGTGCGGGCCTCGAGCTGCGGATCGAGGCGCACGGCGCGGTCGGCACCCTCGCCGGCTTCCGAGATGAGGCGGGTGAACGCCTCCTGCAGGGTTGCGTAGTTCGCCGTCAGCGTCCTGGCGAGCGCCTTGTTCACAGCCGCCTGCGCGACGAAGGCGAGCCAGACCCTGGCCTCGGCGCGGTGCTCTTCCCGGAGCAGTGAGATCTCGGTGGCCGCGTGGCCCAGGGCGGTGCCGGCCGACTGGGCTGGGGTCCTGAGGAGTCGGGCCTGTACACGCTCGCTGATCCGCTCGCTGATGTGACCGAGAGCGAACACCAGCATCTCTTCCTTGGTGCGGAAGCACCGCTGAACTGCGCCCATCGACACCTGCGCGCGGGCGGCGACATCGCGAAGGGTCACGCCCTCCAGTCCGCCTTCGTCGGCGAGGTGGCATACGGCCTCGGCGATGAGACGGCGTCGGCTCACGTGATCCACCTGCCTGGGCATGTCCGATCGCCTCTCAGTTTCACAGCGCTCCGCTTCGCAGCGCAGTTTATGCGATGCGCACGTATCGGTTCCCGGGTACGGTTCCGATGCAAGCGCATTGGTACGTGGATGAGGAAGGTGAAGCCATGCAGGACGCCCTGTGGAAGATGCCGGCCGCCGCGCAGGCGGAGGCTGTACGCAGCGCAGAGGTCTCGGCCGTCGAACTGGTCGACAGTCACCTGGATCGCATCGCCGAGGTCAACCCGCAGGTGAACGCGGTCACGCAGCTCCTGGCGGAGCGGGCACGTGAGGCCGCGGCACAGACGGACCGTCGGCGGGCCGCCGGTGAAGCGCTGGGGCCCCTCGCGGGGGTGCCCTTCACGGTGAAGGAGAGCACCGCCGTCGAAGGCGTGCCGACCACGTTCGGCACGCAGCGCTTCCACGATCTGGTGGCGTCGGCCGACGCACTCCCGGTGGCACGGCTGCGCGCAGCCGGAGCCATCCCCATCGGGCACAGCAACATCCCCACCCTGATCCTGGCGGGGATGCACACGCGCAGCGAGCTGTTCGGCGACACGGTCAACCCGTGGGACAGCAGCCGGACCCCGGGCGGCTCCAGCGGAGGCGACGCGGTGGCCGTTGCCACGGGCATGGCAGCGCTCGGGCTCGGCAATGACTCTGGCGGGTCAGTGCGCATCCCGGCCCAGTTCTGCGGTGTGGCCGGGCTGAAGCCGTCCACGGGCCGGTTCCCCGCCGACCACCGCGTTCTCGGCCCGGACGACCCGGGCCCGGCGTCCCAGATGCTGGTCACCGACGGCCCGCTGGCCCGGAGCGTGGGCGACCTACGGCTGGCTTTCGAGGCGCTGGCTGGGACCGATCCGCGAGACCCGCGGGCCGTGCCGGTACCCGCCTACGGCGAACCGCTCCCCGGACGCGTGAAGGTCGCGGTCGTGGCGGACCCTGGCGGGCACGGCGTCCACCCCACGGTTCGCGGAGCCATCGCGTCCGCGGCCGACGCGCTCCGCGACGCTGGATACGACGTGCGCGAGGAGCAGGACGTACCGCGGATGGACGAGGCCCTTGAGGCGTACGGCCGGATCACTGTGACCGAGTTCGCCCCGACCTGGCCGGTGGTGCGCAGGCTGCTCGGCAAGGGCGGGGACCGCTATATCGAGATGGCGATGGAGCAGACCCCGCCCGTAAGCGCGGAGGAGTTCATGAAGTTGATGGGCACCTGGATGAACATCCGCCGCTCATGGGCCGAATTCCTCAACGAATACCCGCTGTTGCTCGGCCCAGTCTTCACCGAGCCACCGGTCGAGCCGGGGCTGGAGTCGCGTGACAGGTCAGGTAGGGACCGTGTCGGGTCGGGAATGCGCCTGTGCACCGTGACCAGTTTCGTGGGCGTACCCGGTGTGGCCATACCGACCGGGATGGTCGACGGGCTCCCCTGCGGAGTACAGATCGTCGGGCGCGCGTTTCGGGAGGACCTGTGCCTGGGCGCGGCCCAGGCGATCGAGGACCGGCTCGGAGTTCTCACACCGCTCGACCCGCGTGTGGGAAGCCGGGCTTATTGAGCCCTTGGGCCATAGAGGGCGCGCGCGGCGGCCCCCGTACCCCTCACGCCCCCGTCCCGGCGGCCTGGCTGAAACGCACCCGTTCACGACGAACCGCTCTCAACGGCAGCCCGAGATCACGGTACTTGTAGAGACGCCCGAGGCTCCAACGACGATCGGCACCCGAAACAACAACCGGAATGGACACCATGAACCCCGCCGAGGACTATTCGCCCTCCTGCCGCGACTTGGTCGGTCTCCTCGCCCAGACCGACCGGCGCGCCGCCTACGCGGCCCTCGCCCTCGGCGCGACCTCCGTGGCGGAGGTCGCCGAACTGACCAAGCTCCGCCCACCGGCCGCTGCCGCGGCTCTGCAGAAGCTGACGGACGGCCGGATCGCCGCCTTCGACAGCGAAAAGCGCACGTACACGCTGCTCGACGACACTTTTCGGCTCGCAGTCCAGGCCGAGGTCAGCGTCTCCGGCCGGGGCAGCGGAGACGGGGCGGGCTCCTACTTCCGCCGTGGTCGGCTCACGTCCATTCCGGGCAAGGCGGAGGTACGCAGCCGTGTTCTGGCCGTTGTGAAGGACTCGTTCGAGCCCGGCGTGACTTACTCCGAGGCCAAGGTCAACGCGATCTGCGGCGAATGGTTCGACGACTGGGTGAGCCTGCGCCGTGCCCTCGTGGACGAGGGTCTGTTGCGCAGAAACGAGTCCGGCACCACCTACGAGCGCGTCTGACGGATGGTGCGAGTATTGGCCGGCGACGCCCGCACACCCGAGGATGCCACCGCGCCGACCTGCAACGCGCTTCGACCGATCAAGGCAACGGCCGTTCGCTGCGCAGCCTGCGGACCTCGCCGTATGCGGTCTCCAGTCGTCGGGTGAGTTCGCTGTTCTCGGCCCGCAGATGGTTGATGCGCGTGAGCGCGATCTCCAGACGTCGCTGGATGGACGTGGCCGAGGCGGGTTGCAAGCCGGTCCGCTGGCTGGAGGGCCGCCGGTTCTGCAACTGTCGGATGGCCGTGAGGAGATCTTGTTGCGTGTAGAGCCAGGACCTTGAAACACCCGCTTCCTTCGCGATCGCCGCGAAGCTGGTGTGGCTGCCGGTGCGCTGGGCCGCTGAGATGGCCTTCTCGGCGTTGGTTCGGGCACGCCGGCTGCGGCGTCGGGGGGGTCGAAGCCCGAAGCCTCTTCGAAGCACTGGTCACCGACCAGGCGACCGACCCGTCCCGGCCCCACCCACCGTCGCCCGCCGACCAAGGCCACGCACTGTGGGCAGGGGCCCGGCGCCACGCGAAGGGAATCGGCCCGTGATGACGTACGGCCCTCACTGGCTCGACGGTGTGGTCTGCGGCGGAACGAGTGCCGGTGTCCCATGAGGATGGCGATGCCCAAGTACATGCCCACCAGCATGGTCAGGGCAGAGCGTGGTGGAGGGCGCTGCCGTTGGCCCAGGAGCCGACCTCGCACCTTGTAGAGGCCCGCGGATCCGAAGAGGAACCAGGCCCGGCAGCGATGACGAACTCGCGGCCCAAGCGAAATGACCAGTTGCAGGGAGGCATTTCATCTGCGCCGTTTCCGTGCGTGTGCCATGCGCGGGAGTTCCTCGTGGAGCAGTCGGCCGACCAGCGCACCGCCGAAGACGACGATACCCACGCCGACCAGCCAGGACTGGATGACGAGGACGGTTCCCATGGGGCCGTAGGTGACGGTGTTGGAGGCGATCAACGGCGAGAAGACGAGCCTGGAGAAGACCCTCAGGCCGAGCAGCCCGATCACGGTGGCCACGGCGCCGGGAAACAGGGCACGCCAGCGGATCCTCCCGCCGAGCAGCAGGCGCTGGGACCACCACAGCAACAGGACGGCACTCAGCGACACGACGGCCCCACCTGCCAGGGGTTCACGCCGCAGCGCGGTGGTGGCGGAGACGTAGAGATATCCGGTGAGGACGCCGAGCCACATCACATGCCGCCACCTGGCCCACCAGCGGGCCGGCGACAGGCCCCAGACCTTCTCATAGCCGGTCTGCACCGCCGCCCCGAAGGTCAGACCGAACACGGCAAGGGCGGCGATACCGAACGCGGTCGTGGTCCGCAGTGCCTGGCCGGGCCCGGTGAACAACTGCTCGACCTGCCGCATGGAGGCCGTCGACACTCCGAGCCCTTCTCCCAGCCACTGCGCGAACCCCCGCCCGTGCTCGGGATCGGCAGAGGAGACAATGATCAGCAGCGGCACCAGCGTGAGCAATCCCAGCGCCGCGAAACCCAGCGAGCGCGACCACAGCTCAATTTCCCTGCTCCGCCGCCATCCGCGCCCGACTGGCGAATGGCTGATCAGGCGGTGCAGCGGCCCGAACCGAGAGGAACGGTCCGCGGCACCGGAAGGCTTCATCGGCATGCCTGTCGACTACCACGTTCGGAACCCCTGCCGCGTGAGGGCACGAAGCAGAGATACCCGGATAACCTGGAAGAACAAAGGGCTACCGGGCTCAGCGGGCTGCCACTGCCCGAGGGGGCGGCGCGTACCGGCTCGGATCAACGGCTCAGGAGGCAGACCATGATCCATTCAGCCGATATCCGCGAGTGGCGCAACCGCAGCGTCGTCGACCCGAAGGGCCACAAGATCGGCGTACTCGAAGCGGTCTACGTCGACACCACCACCGACGAACCGGCCATGGCCACAGTCCGCACCGGACTCCCCATCCGCCACCACCTGGCCTTCGTCCCCCTCGACGAGGCGACCCTCGGACCGGACTATGTCAAGGTCTCCTACACCAAGACGCTGGTGAAAAAGGCACCCTGGGTCGGCATGGACGACATCCTGCCCGCCGAGTCGGAGGAAGCAATCTTCCAGCACTACGACATGCCCTACCAAACGGGCGCAGGCGGCGAGCGGCAACTCGCGCGCCGCTGATCGCCCGCTCAGCCACCCAAGGGAGGTGGACGCGTCATGGCCCTCTTGCTATTTCTCGTTCTGCTCGCCGTCGTGCTGGGAATCATCGGAGTGGCCGCAGAAGGGGTGGGCTACCTACTGATCATCGGCATCGTGATCCTTGTGGCCGCGCTGGGCCTCATCGCCGTCCGCTGGTCCCAGCGCACCGGTCGCCGCCCCCTCCGATAACGAACGGCACCCTGTTACTCCGTGGAGGCCCAGCCGTTGGGAGCCGTTCGGGAGCAGGGCCGCTCGCTGGACCGTCACGCACCCAGCAGTAGTCGAGGCCGGTAGGACCGTTCCCGAGAATGCCGGAAAATGCCCTTGCCAGCCGGTCAGGACAACGCGTAAGAGCAGGTCAGAGGCACAGCAGACGCGCCCGGCCAGGCGCCTTCCAAGCGCTTGGCCGCAGGTTCGAGTCCTGCCGGGGGCGCCACGGAAAGCCCTCCCTTCGCGGAGGGCCTTTTCACGACCTCGTCGTCACCGCCCGCGCACACGTTCCCGCCCCCCTTCCCCCCTCACGCATACCCTCCCCGTACGGGCTACGCGTACCGGTAGATCCCGCTGAGGTCCTCCAGGGAGTCCGGCGTCACGTCCCAGGGCGGCATCGGCTCGTGCCGCGCGACGACCCGGCCGCGCTGTCCGCTGCCCAGGGCCGGCTGCTCGGCGGGGAGATAGCGGGCGTTCGGGTGCCGTCGCTGCCAGCGGGACCAGAGGAGGTCGACGAAGGCGTGGTGCATCCAGAAGACGGGGTCGTTGACGGAGGCGCCGCCGACCATGTGGCCGCCGACCCAACGGTGGACCCGGTTGTGGGTGAGCCACGAAACTACGCCCCGCCCCGACCCCCACCCTTCCAGCCTGTTGCGGAACCCCTTGGCGGACGTGGAGTTCCAGGGGGCCGCGTCGTAAACGGGATCAGCGAGGGCCCGTTCCAGATCCCCGGCCCTGGGCAGCGCGATCGGGTCCCGCGAGCGCCCCAGGTCGCGCGTGAGGAACTCCGTGTCGGTGATCCCCACCTCGATGGTCCACTGGCCGTTGCGGTAGGCGAACGGGCCGGTCATCACCTGCCGGTCGGACCGCCGCCCGGTGCCGCCGAGCAGGTCCGCGGTCCACGGTACGGCCGTCGTGCCGCGGTTGCGTGTCCAGTCCCAGTACGGCACGGTCACCCTGTCGTCCACGCGGCGCAGCGCCTCCTCCAGGTCCAGCAGGAACTTGCGGTGCCAGGGCAGGAAGGTGGGGGCCATGTGGGCGACACGCAGCCCGGCTTCGCCGTCGGAGCGGTAGTACTCGATGTGTGTGCGCACGAACTCGTCGTACTCGCCACGGCGTTTCACCTCCAGCAGCGCGTTGACGAACCGGTGCCGCTCGGACCGGGTCAGCGCACTGACGTCCTTACGCGTGTACACCACGGCGGTGATCCCTTTCGGCTCCCTCGCACCCGCTCGGCGTGCGGCTGCCGTCCGTACGACTGCTTCTGTCACCCGGCGCGCCCAGCCGTGCGGTGGGGCCGAGCTCGTCGACTGCCGCGCGGGCGGCGGCGAGCGGGGTCTCGTACGACTGGTAGTGGTCGATCATGCTCATCCAGCTACCGTCCGCCCGGCGCATCAGATGCAGCGGCCGGCCGTCCACCGTGACGTGCCACGTGCCGGGGGTACCGCCCCCGGACGGCCCGTCTTCGTGCCTGACGCCGACGATTCGGCGGCCGCGATACGTCTCGTCGAACCGCGTTTCCTCCGTTCCGGCCGATCTCGACGCCACCAGGAAGGGCGCGGGCGTGATCCCGAGCGCCGCCACGAACGCTCCCCGCAACACTCGCCGTCGCCCCGTGGTCTCCCCATTCCCAAAGAATCTGCTGGTCGCCAACGTTCTGTCTCCTCCTCGTCATGGAAACGGACCCGCCCATACACGGAATCCTTACAAGGAGCCTTTTCTGGAATCCTCAAGAAGAGCCTTCACACAGAATCCCTGTGCGCAACATAATCAAAGGGCCGATCCCGCATTCGGCGGAATCGGCCCAGGGACGTCACAAGCGTCCGAACCGCTCAGTTCTGCAAAAGTTCTCAGCCCGCCAGCTTGCCACCGTTGCCGAGTCCGCCCGTCGCCCCCTGGAGGGTGCCCGCCAAACCCTGCCTCGGGTCGAGCACCTTCTTCCCGTTCAGCTGGACACCGTCAGTGATGCCGGTCACCGCCTGACCGAGGCCGCCGGACTGGCTCCCCGGGGCGTCCAGGGCGAGAGCGGGAGTGGCGAAACCGGCCACGACCAGGGACCCGGCAACGATGGCGGCAGCCTTCAGAGACTTCATCGTATTTCCTTTCTTCGGCAACCCGAAAGTCGCCAGCGGGAATTACTTCATCGACACCAACGAGCCCCCGCCGCCGAGGAAACCCCGAACACAGAAAATTCCGGCCCGCCGCAGGAAGGTCACCCGAATGAATGAGGAGCGTTTCTTATCCGCGTTTCCCATCCTCCTATGAACGCGGACTCCTATGAACGCGGACTCCCGTGACGCGGGCGCTGCCCGATGACGCGCGCGAGCCGGCGCACCTCATCGGACAGCGAGCGAACTCCCCTTCTCAGGAAGGCTGCTCCAGGGGCACGGGCAGGCCGGGCAGGCTGGGCACGGCACCGAGCAGGAGGGCGACGACGACGCTTGCGAGCTTCGTCGACACGCCCGTGACCGCGGAGAGGGCGCCGGACACGTCACCGGTCTTGGCGGCGGTGACCAACTGATCCACGGCCTTCTGCAGCTCGGCGATCGCATCCGTCAGGGTGTCGGCGGGCGCCGTCTCGTCACGTGCCTCGTTCTCCGCCAACTGCGGTACGAACGCCGGGTTCGCCGACACGTTCGGAACGGTCGGCGCGGCGGGGGTCGTCATCCCCGGAGTCGCCGGGTTCGCGGGGTTCGCGGGGTTCGCGGGGTTCGCGGGGTTCGCGGGAGTCACCGCGGTCGCGGCAACCTTGGCGATGGCAGCCTTGGCGGCGTCGCCGAGTCTCTGCGCATCCGCTTCGGACAGCCGGTGGTTCGGCGCCTTGAGCACGGTGTCCATCAGAGTGGTGACCGGGGGGACCACGATGCCGATGGAGCCCAGGTGCGCTACCTGCCCCTGGAGGGTTTCCGCCTCGGAGACGGGAGCCGACTCACGGGTACGGTCCCGTGCCGTGTCGGCCGCGAGGGCGGTGGGTGCCGTGACACCGATCAGAAACGTGGCGCACAGGGCCGAGGTCGCGATGCGCCGTGCCGTGAAAGTACGCATGGAAGTTCCTTTCGCAAGGGTGCGTGGGGTCCTGTAGCCACCTTTGAATCGGTGACCACACCTTGCAACCGGACAAGCGCACAGTGTGACTGTCCGACCCTTTACGGCACGGCGTCGCCGCTGGTGGGCGACCCTGTCGAACCCTCCGACCGCTCCGTCCCGTTCGGCGCAGCGCTCAAGCGGGAGCGCGACGCACGGGCGGAAGCGCGGACACGAGCCGGCCCGGATGCGACGGCGACCGTGCGGGACCGTCGACACGAGAGGAGGGATTTGAACACTTCATCACTCTTGCCCGAAATGCGAGGTATTCCGAGATAGGGTGACGCGTCGTAAGTCAGCCGAACACTTGACGTTCCTCGCGAAAGGGCAACGCCAGTCATGCGTCACGCCCGGGGTCTTTCCACTGCGACACGCACGGGGCTCCGCCCGTCCGACGGCCTGTCCGACGGCCCGTCAGGCCGGGACGGTCGCCCTTCGGATCGACTCGCACGGTGATGGTCAGCCGACCCATCGGATCGTCGCGCAGCGGGACGCGGCGGGGCACTGCACCGCGCGTCCTCCACGTCACCCAGCCGGTGGACGGCGGCGTCACTCACGTCGTCACCGAGCTGGTGCGTGCGCAGCGCGCGGACGGTTTCGACGTCACGGTCGCGTGTCCCGACAGCCACTTCGCCCGGACGATGCGGGAACTCGGCGCGGACGTACGGCCCTGGCACGCCACCCGCGCGCCGGGGCGGTCGCTGCCCGATGAGGTCCGTCGGCTCGCGCGTGTCATCGACGAGGTGCGGCCCGAGGTACTGCACGCGCACAGCGCCAAGGCCGGGCTCGCCGCCCGACTGGCGGTCAGGGGGCGGATCCCGACGGTGTTCCAGCCGCACGCCTGGTCGTTCGAGGCGGTCGGCGGAGTCACGGCGGTGGCCGCCACGGCGTGGGAGCGGTGGGCGGCGCGATGGACCGCCCGGGTGGTGTGCGTCAGCGAAGCTGAGCACGCGAGGGGCGTACGCGCCGGAGTGCACGCCCACTGGCGAGTGATCCCCAACGGTGTCGACCCGGAGCGTTACCGCCCCGCCGCCCCCGTACAAACCAACACACCCGCACAAGCCGACACCCCCGTACAAGCCGACACCGCTGTACAAGTCGCCACGGTCGTACAAGCCGGCACCACCGGCCCAACCGGCACCACCGCCGTACGAACTGCCCTCGCCCCGCTCGCCGGCCTCGATCCGGCCGCCCTGCTGGTGGTCTGCGTGGGACGCCTGTGCCGGCAGAAGGGGCAGGACGTGCTGCTCCAGGCGTGGCCCTCGGTGCTGCGGCGGGTGCCCGGCGCCAGGCTGGTGCTCGTCGGGGACGGGCCGGAGGAGGAGCGACTGCGGCAACGCGCGCCCGAGGGCGTGCTGTTCGCCGGAGCCGTCACCGACACCGTGCCCTGGTACCAGGCCGCGGACCTGGTGGTGCTGCCGTCCCGCTGGGAGGGCATGGCGCTGGCGCCGCTGGAGGCGATGGCGTGCGGGCGGCCCGTGGTGGTCACGGACGTGGCCGGGGCGCGCGAGAGTCTGCCGCCCGGTCACCGGACGCACTGTCTGGTACCCCCCGGTCGGCCGGGCCCGCTGGCCGACGCGCTCACCGGGGCGCTGCTCGATCCGCCGCTGCGCGAGTCTCTCGGCCACCAGGGGCGCCGCCACGTACTGACCACGCACGACGTGCGGCATTCCGCCGAGGCGGTCGCGGCCCTCTACCGCGAACTCCTCGACTCCGGGCGCACGGTGACCCAGGAACACATCGAGTGCAGGGAGTCCATCCGCTCGTGACCGTCAAACGCACCGTCTCTCCGCCCGCGGCCCAGCAGCCCGACCAGGGATTCCTGTCCGTCCCGGTCCTCCCCCCGCGCGGGGTCCGCGAGGGTTTCGGGTCCCCCGCGAGGCAGCGGGCGCGGCGTGCCCCGGCGCTGTCTCTGCTCGTCATGGACGCGACGGCCGCGCTCACCGCCGTTCCGACCCTCCCCCACCCCCTGCTGGCCGCACCACTGCTGCTAGCCGTCCTCTGGCTGAACGCGCGGGCGGCGCTGTACCGCCCTGCCGCCGTGCCCGCCGTGCTGGACGAACTCCCCGCCGTCTGCGCCCGGATCGCGGTGAGCTGGTGCGCCGTAGCGGCACTGGTCGCGGCGCTCTCCCCGGCCCACGCCCTGTCCGCCCGTACGCTGCTGACATGCTGCGCCGTGCAGACGGCGGCGAGCTGCGCCGGACGCGGCGTGGTGCACTGGCGCCGCCGCCGGGAGCTGCTCCGCAGCCCCGCGGCGGCCCTCGTCGTGGGCCCGGCGGCCACCGCCCAGCGCGTGGCCGCCGCCTTCCTGCGCCACCCGGGGTGCGGCCTCAGACCGGTGGGTGTCCTCGCCGACGACATGACCGGCGGTGCCGGGCTGCCCGTGCTCAGCACGGACGAGGAGGTGCGGCGCGCCGTCGTCCAGAACGGTGTGCGGGCCATGCTCCTCGTCGGCCCCGCAGGTGAACACGGCCCGCTGGTAAGGGAGTTGTCCGAGGCGGGCTGCGCACTGTGGGAGGTCGACACGCACGTACCCTCGTACGAGGAGGCCGGCCACCCCGTTGACGACCTGTCAACCGAGCCCGCGGCCCGGCGCCGTGGCCCGCGCGAGCGGATCGCCGGCTTCTCCTGCCGACGCCTGGACACCGGCCGACACCCCGTGGGATCTGCCAAGCGCGTCGTCGACGTACTGGTCTCCGGGGTGCTGCTCCTGCTCGCCGCCCCGGTGCTGCTGGCCTGCGCGGTCGTGCTGCGGGTCAGCGAGGGGCCCGGAGTCATCTTCCGCCAGGAGCGCGTCGGCAAGGACGGCCTCCCCTTCACACTGCTGAAGTTCCGCAGCCACCGCCCGGCCGACGCGCACGAGGCCGCGACCCGCTGGAGTGTCGTGGACGAGCGGGACATGAGCCGGTTCTGCCGCTTCCTGCGCCGGTCCTCGCTCGACGAACTGCCCCAGCTGTGGAACGTCTTCCGGGGCGACATGAGCCTCGTCGGGCCCCGCCCGGAACGCCCCTACTTCGTCGCCACCTTCAGCCAGGCCCATCCCGGATATGCCGCCCGCCACCGCATGCCGACCGGCATCACCGGGCTCGCCCAGGTCAACGGGCTGCGCGGTGACACCTCCATCGAGGACCGCGCCCGCTTCGACAACGCGTACATCGACGACTGGTCGCCGTGGCAGGACGTCTGCATCCTCCTGCGTACGGCCGCCGCGCTGCTGCGCCCGACGGGGAGCTGAACGCGGTGAGCCACGCATGCGCCCCGCCCGCCGCGCGCGGGCTGACGCCCGTCCTGCCGGTGGTCGCGGTGATCGCCCTGGTCGCGCTGCCCGTCGCGGCGGGCGGCGAGGGCGGCGCGACACCCGTCGACGCCGCCTCCGGTGTCGTAGTCCTGGCATGCGCGATCCGTCTGCTGCGGCAGCGGCGGCGCCCCCTGTCCCGTACCGCCGCGGTGGTGCTGGGCCTGCCCGTGGCCGGGTTCGCGGTCGCGGCGGTGGGAGCCTCCGAACCGGGCGCGGCGCTCACCGGCTTCGGGCGCGGTCTGCAGATCTTCGTGCTCGTCCCGGCCGCTGTCCTGCTGCTCGTCCGCGACCGGCGCGACGTACGGCTGCTGGCCTGGTCGATGGTGGCACTCGCGATGTGGCAGGGGGCCGTCGGGGTGCACCAGTACGCGACGGGGACCGGCGCCTCGTACCAGGGCCAGGAGATCCGGGCGGTCGGCACCTTCGGGGCGGCGGACGTCATGGGGATGGCGACCGTGGTGGCGTTCGGGCTGGTGTGCGCGGTGGGCCTGGCGCTCGCACCCGAGTCCGTACGACAGCGGTGGTGGGCCATGGGGTGCGGGCTGCTGCTCCTCGTACCGCTGGCCGTGTCCTTCAGCCGGGGTGCGTGGATCGCGACGGTCGTCGCCTGCGGGGCGCAACTGGCGCTGGCGGGCCTGCGGCGGGCGGTGACGGTGGGCGCGGTCGTGGCCGCCGTCACCGTGATCCTCGTCGGCGGGTTCGGCGTCGGCTCCACGCTGCTGCAGGAGCGGGTCAGCAGCATCGGCCAGGTCGGCGACGCGCCGGACCAGTCGGTCACCGACCGGTACACGATGTGGGCGGCGGCGGCCGGCATGTGGCGTGAGCGGCCCCTCACGGGCGTCGGCCTCAAGGACTTCCCCGAGCACCGCGACGGCCATGCCTCGCTGGCGCTGTCCTCGGGCAGCGACATCGAGGGCGCGGGCGCGGCGTACCGGAAGCAGCCACTGCTGTCGCCGCACAACATGTACCTGCTGGTGCTCAGCGAGCAGGGACTGACCGGGCTGATGGCGCTGGCGGGAAGCTGGCTCGCGCTCCTGGTGCTGGGGCTGCGGAGGCTGGTCCGCGCCCGCGGAGCGCGGGACCCCGGCCTCGACTGCGGGCTCGTCGCCTGCGGACTGATGGTCTGGCAGCTGGTCAACTTCGCGTACTCCGACATCGGCGGGCCCTCGACCGTCCTCACCGCCGTCTGCCTCGGGTTGACGGCGTGGTGGGCGCTGGCCGGTTACGGACCGGCCGTCTCCCAGCCCTCCGAGGAGGCTGTTCCACGATGACCGTCACCCCTCCGCGGGCCGAGCACACCACAGCCACCCCGGCACCCTCCCGCTCGGACGCCCCGGACCCCGGCGGCAGGACCACGTTCGTCTCGCGCGGCTTCCTCGCCAGGGCCGCGTTCGTCACCGTCGTTCTCTCCCTGGCCGGTGCCGTGCTGGGCCTCGGCCGGGACCAGGCGCTGGCGCACCTCTTCGGGGCCGGGCGCGAGACGGATGCCTTCCTGGTCGCCTGGACCGTGCCGGAGTTCGCGGCGACACTGCTGATCGAGGACGGGCTGGCCTTCGCGCTGGTACCGGCGTTCAGCGCGGTCGTGGCCCGCCGCGCCCACGGCGACACGGGCGACCCGGGCGATCCGGTGCGCGCCCTGGTCCGCGGCACGCTGCCCCAGTTGGTGCTGGCGTTCTCCGTGGCGTCGGCGCTGCTCGTCTGGGGGGCGCCGTACCTGGTCGAGGTGCTGGCGCCGGGACTCCCCGATCCCCGGCTGGCGATCGACTGCACCCGGCTGACCGGCACCTGCGTCCTGACCTTCGGCCTCGCCGGCTACTGCAGCGCGGTCCTTCGCGCGCACCGCCGGTTCGTCGCGCCCGCGGCCATCTACGTCGCTTACAACACCGCCCTCATCACGGCGATGTTCGTCCTCGGCGGACGCTGGGGCGTACGCGCGGCGGCGATCGGCGTCGCGGTGGGCGGGGCGCTCATGGTCGTGGCGCAACTGCCCTCCGTGGTACGACAGTTGCGACGCCGAAAGGCGGCGACAGCCCCCGAGGCAGCCGAGGCAGCCGAGGCAGCCACGACGGACACGACGGACACGACGGAGGCGCTGGATCCCGGGGATCCGGCCGGGGACCCGGCGGCGGGCCGGCACGCGATGAACCTCGCCCTCCTCCTCACGGTCCTGCTCTTCGCCCTGTGCCGCCAGTCCCAGGTCCTCATCGAGCGCTTCCTCGCCTCCACACTCCCCGCCGGAGCCATCTCCCACCTCAACTACGCCCAGAAGGTGGCCCAGATGCCGATGGTGCTCGCCCTGATGCTGTGCACCGTCACCTTCCCCGTCGTGTCGCAGGCGCTGGCCGAGGGCGACACCGAGCGGGCCCGCGACCGTGTCGAGCGCGATCTGAGGGCGGTGTCGTGCGTCGTACTGCTCGGCACCGCCGCCGTCGTCGCCTGTGCTCCGCAACTCGTCCACGTCCTGTTCCAGCGGGGCGCGTTCACCGCGCAGGACACCGCGGCCACAGCCGCTGTCATGCGCGTGTACGCCCTTGGCCTGCTCGGCCACGCACTGGTGGGCGCGCTCGTCCGGTCGTACTTCTCGGCGGGGCGGCCCACCTGGTACCCGGTGGCCGCCATGACCGCCGGTATCGTCGCCACGGCCTGCCTCGGCGCGTGGACGGTCGGCTCGTGGGGCGTGCTCGGCATCGCCGCGGCCAACGCGGCCGGCATCACCCTCACCGCCCTGATCCTGCTGCACGGCATGGGAACACGCGGTGTGCCGATCCGCACCCGGTCGCTGCTGGCCGCGATGGGCAGACCACTGCGCGCCGCGGTGGCCGCCTGCGGGGCCGGCGCGTTCGCCGCGAGCCTCGTCGACTCCCCCGCCCTGGGGCTCACGGTCGGCGGCACGGCCGTGACCGTCCTCTTCCTCCTGCTCGCCGGGACGCCGGGCGGGCAGGGCCTCACACCCGCACTCCGCACCGTCACCCGGAGGCTTCCGCATGCCCGTTTCCGCTGACCGCGGCCCTTCCGCCGCGCCCCGACCCGACATGCCCCGGCACAGACCCGGTCCGCCCCCGTGGGTGGCGATGTACCACTCCGTGGACGACTGCTCCCACGACCCCTACCGCGTCACCGTCTCGCCCCGGCGCCTGGACCGGCAGCTCGGCTGGCTACGCCGCCGGGGTCTGCGCGGCGTCGGTGTGCGTGAGCTCCTCGCCGCGCGCGCCCAGGGGAAGGGACAGGACCTGGTGGGGCTGACCTTCGACGACGGGTACGCCGACTTCGTCACGCATGCCCTGCCGCTGCTGCACCGTCATGGCTGCGGTGCCACCCTGTTCGTGCTGCCGGGCAGGCTGGGCGGCGACAACGCCTGGGACCCGAGCGGCCCGCGCAAGCCGCTGCTGTCGGCGGAGGGTATCCGGCACGCCGCCGCCGAGGGCGTCGAGATCGGCTCGCACGGCCTGACGCACCTGGACCTGACCCGGGCCGACGACGCGCTGCTCCGTGCCGAGGTGAGGGACAGCAGAGCACTGCTCCACGACCTGACCGGTGCTCACGTCCACGGCTTCTGCTACCCGTACGGGAAGGTCGACCGCCGCGTCGTGGACGCCGTACGGGAAGCGGGCTACAGCTACGCCTGCGCCACCGATCCCGATGACCTGGCCTGCTCGCTCGCCCTGCCCCGCGTCCATGTCGGCGAGCAGGACAGAGCCTGGCGGCTGCGCCTCAAGCTCCGGCTGCGGCGCCGCCCCGTCGAAGGGGTGTGAGCACCGCGATGCCCGGGTTGAAGGCCCTGCACATCATCACCGGCCTCGGCGTCGGCGGCGCGGAGCAGCAACTCCGGCTGCTGCTGCGCCATCTGCCCGTCGACTGCGACGTCGTGACGCTCACCAACCCCGGCCCGGTCGCCGAGGGGCTGACGGCGGACGGCGTCCGCGTCGTCCACCTCGGCATGTCCGGCAACCGGGACCTGTCCGCCCTGCCCCGCCTGGTCCGCCTGATCCGGGACGGCGGCTACGACCTCGTGCACACCCACCTCTACCGGGCCTGCGTGTACGGCAGGATCGCCGCACGCATGGCGGGCGTGAAGGCCGTGGTGGCCACCGAACACTCCCTCGGCGGCACCCAGTTGGAGGGCCGCGCCCTGACCCCCGGTGTGCGCGCGCTGTACCTGGCCAGCGAGCAACTCGGCCGGGCCACGGTCGCGGTCTCGCCCACGGTCGCCGACCGGCTCCGCGGCTGGGGTGTGCCCGAGCCGCGCATCGAGATCGTGCCCAACGGCATCGATGTGGCCCGCTTCCGCTTCGACCCGGCCGTCCGTGAACGCACCCGTCACCTGCTCGGGCTGCCGGAGGACGCGTACGTCGTCGGCGGCATCGGCCGGCTGACCGCGGGCAAGCGGTTCGGCGTCCTGATCGACGCCCTGGCTCGACTCCCCCGCGACTACTGGCTGTTGCTCGTCGGCAGTGGCCCCGAGGAGAGCGCGCTGCGGCACGCCGCCCAGCGCGCCGGGGTGTCCGGCCGGGTGCTGTTCACGGGTGAACGGCCCTACGAGCCCGACGGCACCCGCGACCTGGATCTGCCCTCGCTGGCCTCGGCGATGGATGTGCTCGCCTCGCCGAGCCCGGAGGAGTCCTTCGGGCTGGCCGTCGTGGAGGGCCTGGCAGCGGGGCTGCCGGTGCTGTACGCCTCCTGCCCGGCCGTCGAGGACCTCCCGCCGCGTCTCGCCGCCGGGGCCCACCAGGTGCGGGGCGGCGCGGACGCTTACGCCCGCGCCCTGGCCGAGACCCGCGCCCTGAGCGGGGCCGGACTGTCGCGCCCGACCGACCGCCGGCCCCCCGCCGCCGCTCGCCACTACTGCATCACGCGCACTGCCGCACGACTCATGGACGTGTACGCGGCAGCCGTCTCCTGCTCGTCCCGTCACCCCCGTCACCCCCGTCACCCCTAGGAGTGACCCCCTGATGACCTCCAAGACCGAATCCCCGGCCACCTCGGCCACTGCGGCGACCCCGCACCGCCGTCCGCGGACGCTGCCGCCGTGGTCCCTGCTCGCGATCGGCGCCGCCGCCGGTGCCCTGGCCGGCGGCGTGTACGGCACCCTCATGCCGCCCGCCTACTCGGCCACGGCATACGTCGTCGCCGTACCGACCGCGAAGTCGGACCCGCAGGCCGCGCTCGGCTTCGCCCAGGCGTACGGCCGGGTCGCCACCCAGCTCGCGGTGCTCGGGGACGCCCAGGTGTGGGCGGGCGTGCCGGTACGGACGCTGCGCGAGAGCGTGCAGTCGGCGACCTCGCCGGACGCGCCGATGATCGCCGTGACGGCCACGTCCGCGCGCCCCGACCTCGCCGCCGACATGGCCAACGCGGTCTCCCGCTCGCTGACCCGGCACGCCAACAACACCAAGAACTCCACGCACGTCCAGCTCCTGCGGTTCTCCCGGGCCGTGAAGCCCACCGAGCCGTCCTCGGCGTCCCCGGCGCTGACCGGCCTGGTGGGCGCCAGCGCCGGCGGCCTGCTGGGCGGTCTCGCGCTGCTGGCCCGCCCGCGGCCCACGGCCCAAGGGCCCCGCACGGCCAGCGTGCCCGGCCCCGCCACCGCCATCGACGCACAGGGACAGCTGTGAGCGGCGTACTGCGCGCCGACGTCGGCGCCCTGCGGGTCGAACTGTGCACCGACGACCGGGAGTTCACCGCGCTGGGCCCGGCCTGGGGGCGGCTGTACCGCAGCTGTGGTGCGGCGACCCCGTTCCAGAGCCACGCCTGGCTGCACTCGTGGTGGACCTCGTACGGCACGCCGGGCCGACTGCGGTTGGTGCTGGTGCGCGACGCCGACGAACACGGCGAACTCCGCGCGGTCGCACCGCTGATGAGGGCGGGGGGTCCGCTGCCCCGGCTCGTCCCGCTGGGAGGGGCGATCTCCGACTTCGGGGACGTGCTTCTCGACGACGAGCATGCCGACCGGGCGGCGGCCACACTCGCCGAGGCGCTGTCCGAGGCCGCCCGTACCGCGCTGATCGACTTCCGTGAGGTACGGCCGGGCAGCGCGGCCGAGCGTGTGTACGAGCACTGGCGCGGACCGCGCCGCCGGGTGCCCGACTCGCTCTGCCTGGAGCTGCCCGGCCTGTCGATGGACGAGCTCATGGCCCGGCTGCCCGCGGAGAAGGTCCGGCAGGTGCGGGCCAAGCGGCGCAGGCTGGCCAAACTGGGTGTAACGCGCCTGGTCACGCCCTCCGGGGAGGTGGACGCGGCGATGCGGCGGCTCCTCGCGCTGCACCGGCTGCAGTGGCAGGGCCGCGGGGTGACGCCGGAGCACCTCCATGAGCGGTTCGCCGACCACCTCGTGCGCGCGGTCGGCCCGTTGGTGCGTTCCGGCGACGCCGTGGTCACCGAGTTCCTACTGGACGGCGAGGTCGTGGCCGTCGACCTGACACTCCTGTCGCCGCGTATGGCGGGCTGCTACCTGTACGGCGCCCATCCGCGGCTGCGCGAGCGGAAGGCGGACATCGCCGTGATGCTGCTGGACGCCAGTACCGGGTACGCCGCCGGTGGGCGAAGGACCCTCAACCTGCTGCGCGGTGACGAACCGTACAAGTACCGCTGGCGCCCCGAGCCCGTGGTCAACCAGCGACTGCTGCTGGCCCGGCGGAGCACCGCCCTCCTGATGTCGGCGGTCATCGGCAAGGTCGCCGCACGCAGCCGGGTCAAGGAACTCCTGCGCCGGTGGAACGAACGGAGGGGCGGCGGGAGGTGAACCTCCCGCCGCCCCTCGGACCGAGCAGGGTCACCACAGGCGCGACCACCAGTCGAAGCGGACACAGACCTTTCCGCCGAGCCAGTACTCCACCCAGTCACCCAGGGCCAACGGCGAACACTCACGGCCGGGCAGAGGCACCGTCGGGAGCAGGGGCGGCGTCGACACCGGCGTGGGCCAGGCGGGGTTGGACAGCGCGGCCCGGTACACCTGGGCGGCCCGCGGGTTCCGCCGGCACTGCCACGTACCGTGCGGGCAGTAGTCCGTGATCGTGTGGTACAGCGGCTTGTGCGCGTCGATCCAGGCGAGCATGCGCCGCATGTACTCCGCGTTGTCACCGTTGCGGAACAGTCCCCACTCCGGGTACGAGATGGGCTTGCCGTGCGCCTTCGCGAAGTCCACGTGGTGCTGCAGTCCGTACGGTTCGGTCACCTGTCCGTCGAAGGACAGCCCTCGCGGCTGGTCGTACGTGTCCATGCCGATGATGTCGACCGTGCTGTCCCCGGGATAGCAATTCGTCCAGGGAACGGCGTCAAGCCCGCGGCTCGGCGTGAAGTCGAAGCGGAATTGCTGACCGGCCACGGAACGCATCACCGTGACGATCCTGTTCCAGTACGTCTTCCAGGCCTCCGGGTCCGGCCCACACCGATGGGTGTACGTCGAACCGTTCATTTCCCAGCCGAGCACGAGAATGGTGTCGGGCACCTTCAACTCGACCAGCCGCTCGGCCAACCGGCGGTAGTGCACGTCGAACTCACCGGCCGCGCCCCGGCGCAGAAGGGCACGGACCTCGGCGTCGGACACGCCCTCCTCGTTGCGCTCCAGCATGGGCACGTTGAGCACGAACATCCGTTCCTGACTGCCCCGGCGCCAGGCCGCCCAGGTGTCGAGGAAGGAGGGGCTTCCCTCGATGTTGCTCCAGCGGTCGCCCGGCAGATAGGTGTGCCCCACGCGCACTTGAGCCCCGTTCAACCACTGGCTGAAGCGGGCCATACGGGCCACGCCCTGGGCGCTGTAATGGAGGTAGGCGCCGAAGGCGGGCCGGGGGGCGGCCAGGGCGGGCGGTACGGATGGTGCCGGCGGTACCGGCGGTACGACGGCGGGCGTTGACGAAGGAACTGCCGGGACGGGCGCCAGCGGCAGAGGCGTTGACGGCGCGGACGCTGATGCTGACGCTGACGCCGACGGCGCGGGCGTCGTCGGCACGGGCACCGTCGGCGCAGGTGGCCGGGCGATCTCTTCGGTCTCGGTGGCGCCCGCGGCGTGTCCCAGCCCCGGCACCAAGACGGCCGAAGCGAGAAAACCGGCCGCGATGTATACAGGCCATCTTTTCCGGCGGCGTTTCTGAGTGGCCATGACTGCCCCTTTCTCCGCTGATCGGCAGCAGCCGTATCGCGCGCACTGCCACCCGTTTATCCGAATACACTCCGGCGATCAGTCATATGTATGCCCGCCCTACCAACCTGCTTCTCCGCTTTTGCCCACTCTGACCACCCACACGAGTGAGCCATGGCCGAGGAAAATCAAATGAATTCGCCGCGCCCACCCCTTCCGTCACGGAATTGGAGGCCGGAAACGCACTCGGGTGTCGGACGTGACACGTCCGACACCCGGAGCAGAGCACTACCACTACCGACGGGACGCCGCTCGGGCTCGCCGGTACACGATGACGCCGCCCGCAAGCAGCAGCGCGGCGCCCGAGGCCGCGATCACCTCCGCGCCGACGCCCGTGTCGGCGAGGGACGGCTTCTTCGGCGAGTCGGGCGACTTGTCCCACGGCCGGTCATGCGTGGGCGGCTTCACCGACGGCGTGTCGGAGTCGTCCCCGTAGCCGCCCTCGTCGTCGTGGCCGTCCTCGTGGTCGTCACCACCATCGTGGCCGTAGCCGGAGTCGTCGTCATGGCCTCCCGGCGAGTCGGAATCATCACCGTAGCCAGAGTCGTGGCCATGACCCTCGGGCGAGTCCGAATCATCACCGTAGCCAGGGTCGTCGCCATGGTCGGTCTCGTCCTTGGCATCGGCATCCTCGCCGTAACCGGGGTCGTCGCCGGCATGGGCATCCTTGCCGTGGTCGGCATCGTCCTTGCCGTTGACGTCCTCGCCGTAACCGGGGTCGTCGTCATGGCCGTTGTCGTCCTTGGCACCGTCATGCTCACTACGGCCGACATCGTCCTTGGCACCGGCATCCTCGCCATGGTCGGCGTCGTGCTCGGCACCGGCATCCTCGCCATGGTCGGCGTCGTGCTCGGCACCGGCATCCTCGCCATGGTCGGCGTCGTGCTCGGCACCGGCATCCTCGCCGTAACCGCTCTCGCCCTCGGCACTGGCCTCCTCGCCATGGCCGCTGTCGTGCTCAGCATGCTCACCATGGCCGTTGCCGTCCTTGGCACCGGCATCCTCGCCATGGTCGGCGTCGTGCTCGGCACCGGCATCCTCGCCGTAACCGCTCTCGCCCTCGGCACCGGCCTCCTCACCATGGCCGGCGTCGTGCTCGGCACCGGCATCCTCGCCGTAACCGCTCTCGCCCTCGGCACTGGCCTCCTCGCCATGGCCGCTGTCGTGCTTGGCATCAGCGTCCTCACCATGGCCGGCGTCACCCTCGGGATGGGCCTCCTCACCATGGTCGGCGTCGTGCTCGGCACCGGCATCCTCGCCGTAACCGTTCTCGCCCTCGGCACCGGCCTCCTCACCATAGTTGGCGCCGTCCTTGGGATCGGCCTCCTCACCATGGTCGGCGTCGTGCTTGGCATCGGCATCCTCGTCATGGACGCTGTCACCCTCGGGATGGGCCTCCTCGCCATGGTGGACATCGTGCTTGGCATCAGCATCCTCGTCATGGACGCTGTCACCCTCGGGATGCGCCTCCTCGCCGTAACCAGGGTCGTCGCCGTAACCACTCTCGTCCTCGGCGGCATCGGCATGCTCACCATGGCCGGAGTCGCCCTTGGCATCACCCTCCTCGCCATGGCCGGCGTCACCCTCGGGATCTGCATCCTCGCCATGGCCGTCGTCACCCTCGGGATCTGCATCCTCGCCATGGTGGACATCGTGCTTGGCATCAGCATCCTCGTCATGGACGCTGTCACCCTCGGGATGCGCCTCCTCGCCGTAACCAGGGTCGTCGCCGTAACCACTCTCGTCCTCAGCATCGGCATGCTCACCATGGCCGTCGTCGCCCTTGGCATCGGCCTCCTCGCCATGGTCGGCGTCATCCTCGGCATGGGCCTCCTCGCCATGGTCGGCGTCATCCTCGGCATGGGCCTCCTCGCCATGGTCGGCGTCGTGCTTGGCATCAGCCTCCTCGCCGTAATCGGGGTCGTCGCCGTAACCGCTGTCGTCGCCGTGGTCGCTGGCCTCCTGGTCCTCGCCGGGCTCGGATTCCTGGGGGGCGCTGGACGATCCATCCGCGTTCTGACCGCTGACGTGGGCGCTGGCGGACACCTCGGAGTGCGAATCCGCGGATGCCGTGATTCCGTACATCGGCAGGATGCTTGTCGCGGCTGCCGCCACGAACATGGCCCTGCTCAGCTTCTTTCGCAATCTCGTCGTCTCCCTGTGCGAAGAAATGGGGAAAATCCGGTCCCGGGCCCAAGGAACGTCCTCGGGCCGGCCCGCGCCACAGGCCGGAATCAAGTGGGAGCGCGCGCAACAAGTCGCGACGCGGCATCGAAGCCAGTCAGAACGAGCCCTGCAGGATGTTTCCCTGTCCTGCGGGATGGCGGGAGGACTGGATCTCCCGCGTCAGCGCTTCCTCCTCTTCTTGCGGCTGTGTCCCGAGACGGCTTCCCGCCTCCCGTAATTTCGCCTCAGCTTGATCTTCTGGCTGGTCCAGTGATGGGACCCGGTGAAGTGCCAGTACCGACAGTCCGAGCATCGGTAGATACGGTCGGGGATTTTCTCCAGCAACGGCTGCCTGACCAGCCAGACCCTCGCCTCGGATTCAGTGCGGAACGATGCTTTCCCGCTCTCCGGACAACGCGGCAAGATGATCGTATCACTCATATTCTCCCCAAAGCAGGATTCGACACGCATTCAACTGCAGAGAATGATGGATTCGATACTGCATCGGCAGGAAATCCTCCGCCAAGCAGGTGACATCATCACGGGCCAGCATTCACTGAATTTCATCCGAACGGCCCCGTTTGGCGACTGATATGAATTGCACCCATCGGACGATATCCGAGTCGAACTCGCAACCTACGCCACCTACCGGGCGGGCCGAACAATGGTTCGCCGAGCTCACCGATCGCAAAAAAGAGGCAGCGGCCACCTGGATAGATGACCGCTGCCGTTATGAGGTTGGACTCCGCGTCCCCGCGGAAGGCAGATCCGTCCCGGAATCGACTCGATCAGCCGCGCGGGGCGGCCGCCGTGCAGAAGTTGCCGACGTTCGTGATGCTCTCGCCGAGAACATTGACCGTCGGGGCGATCGTGACCACGGAGGAGCGGAATGCTTGCTCACACTCCAGAACCTGCGCGTCCCGAGCGGTCACGTCCGGCTGGTCACCAGAATCGGCGGCCTGCGCGGTCCCGGTACCCGTCAGGCCGACGCTGCCGACGATGGCGGTGACCAGCACAACCTTCTTGAACCTGAGCATACATATCTCCATGTGTTGACTCGCGGCCACCACGAAACGTCATGGCCTCAACTACGCGGAAAGGGGATGTCGAACTCTTACCACTCCGACATCCCCTCTTGTGCGAGTTGCTGGACCGAGGAGCGGGTCTCACACATTCACAGCCCCTCTTCATGCCATCCTGCAATCAGTCCCCTACAGACCCGATCACCGTGCAGAAGTTGCCCACGTTCGTCTCGTTGTCACCACCAGCCACGCCAGGGACGGGAGGCTCGGTGGGGATGCCAGAACCAACCTCGAAAGACTGCTCACACTCGACCGCCTGCAGGTTCTCGATGGGCGCGTCGTACGGGAACGGGTCGTCGTAGCTGTGACCACCGGCGGCACTGGCAATTCCGCTGCCAACAAGGCCGAGACCACCGACCGCGACCACCACAGCCGCAGCTTTCCTCAGGCTCTGCATTGCATCTCCGATCTCACGCAGACGACCCTCCTCACGGATCGCATCCGACTCACAGCAGACGTTAACATACACTCTATTTACAACCATTCCCGACACTCCCTGAATAAGAGCATTGCCCCATATCCGCACCCCTGGGGGCTTTCGGGTCAGCGAAGTCCCCACAGACAAAGGAGCGGGTCCCGCACCTACGGTGCGAGACCCAGCCCTTCATGACGCCCTGCGATCAGTCCTCGACTTCACCGATGACCGTGCAGAAGTTACCCGCGCTCGTCTCCCCGTCGCCGCCAGTGGCGGCACCACCGGTGATCGCGGAGGTGTCGGGCTCGAACGTCTGGTCGCAGTCCACGGCCTGCAGGTTCTCGATCGCCACGTCCGGGTACGGGCCGTCGCCGGCGTGGGCAATCCCGCCGCCGACAAGGCCGATGCCGCCCCGCGGTCAGCGCGGTCAGCGCGGTCAGCGCGGTCAGCGCGGTCAGCGCGGTCAGCGCGGTCAGCGCGGTCAGCGCGGTCAGCGGCACTGTCGGCCAGGTCGGCACGGTCAGCTCCATCGGCACGGTCGGCCAGGTCGGCACGGTCAGCTCCATCGGCACGGTCGGCCAGGTCGGCACGGTCAGCTCCATCGGCACGGTCGGCCAGGTCAGCGACCCGGTCAGTCCGGTCGGCCGAGTCGGCTCGGTCCCCATCAGTACTCCAGCCGCTCGCGTCGGCCGAGCTTCATCACGATCGCGACGAAGAGCAGCGTGACGACGAGCAGGGCGACGCCGATCGTCGTCGCGTACGCGGCCTGGCCGTCGCGGAACGCCTTCTGGTAGACGTACAGCGGCAGGACCGTCGTCGAATAGTCGGGGCCGCCGCCGTTGGGGCCCACGGTCATGATCTGTACGACCGCGAAGGACTCGGCGCCCAGCGCGAGGATGCCCATGTAGGCCCAGCCCGACTGCACGGTGTCCCAGAGCAGCGGCAGGGTGATCCTGAAGAACGTGGTGATGCGGTTCGCCCCGTCCAGCAGCGCGGCCTCGTAGTAGTCCCGGGGAATGGAGGCCATTCCGGCGGAGAAGAGCACGACGAAGAATCCGACGGTGCTCCAGACGAGGACCGCGAAGACACACCACAGGGCGAGATCAGGATCGCCGAGCCAGTCGGGCTGGACATTGTCGAGACCGATGAGCTTCAGACCGGAGTTGAGCGCGCCGCTGTTGGGGTTGTAGGCGAACTGGAACAGCAGGGCGACGATCGCGATCGACAGCACCTGCGGGAAGAAATAGACGACCTTGTAGAAAGAGGAGCCGCGTACGCCCGCGATCGCGGCGCTCTTCCGGCGCCTGCCGCCGACGTTGAGCATGAAGGCGAAGAACAGGGCGAGAGTGAGCGTGACCAGCGGAAGCAGCACCACGAACAGCACGCTGTGCTGAAAGGACTTCCAGAAGACCTCGTCGTCGAGCATTCTCGTGAAGTTCTTGAACCCCACCATCTTGAACTCGGGGCTCAGGCCGCTCCAGTCCGTGAACGAATAGTAGATGGACTGGATGAACGGCCAGACCACGAAGAGGCCGTAAATGGTCAGGGGGGCCGCCAAGAACCCCACGATGAAACGGTACTTGCCGTGCTGCATTCCTACCGACCCGATCTTCCCACGAGCACCGCCGCCGACGTCACCATCAAGAGCCGGGGATTCCCGTCACCGTCGGAAATCCCCGGCCGCGCTCACTGGTGCTTGTAGTGCTTGATGGAGTCGTCCTTGGCCGCTTCATCGGCGTACCCCTGGATCTTCTTGATGGCCTCGGCCGGGGTGAGGCGGCCCGCCATCATCTCGCCGAGGCCGCCGACGCCGATCTTCTCCTTCTGCAGGGCCACGTACCAGTCCTGGATACGCGGGTTGACCACGTTGTCGCCGGCCTTCTCCAGGGCGGCGACTCCGGACTTCAGGCCGGGGGTCAACTCGATGCCGTCGGTGCCGCCGTTGAAGGCGGTCAGCGACTTCACCGACGAGGTGAAGTTCTTCGACGAGTCCTCGCCGAGCATGATGCGCAGCTGCTCCATGCCACCGTCGGGGTTCTTGGCCTTGGCGGGGACGACGAAGGGCTCGCCGCCGGACGCCCAGATGGTGCCGAAGGGCATCTTGTCCGAGCTGTCGATGCCGGACGGCGCGGACACGGCGAGGTCGAAGTCCGCCGGCATGGTCTTCGCCGCCTCGTTCTCCACCCAGGAGCCGTTCGGGATGAAGAGTGCCTTGCCCTCGGTCCAGGCAGTCTGTGACTGGATGTGGTCCAGGCCGGGGGTGCCGTCGAGGATGTAGCCCTTCTTGTAGAGCTCGTAGTAGGCCTCGAAGCAGGTCTTGACCGCAGGGTGCTTCCAGGCGTTGGGCTCCAGGTTGTCGATCGCGTCCAGGACCTCGGCGCCGCCGACCTTGGCGATCATCGGGTAGAGCGAGAAGGGGATGTAGTACGGGTGCTTGCCCGCGTACGTCCAGCCCGCCATGCCCTTCTTCTTCGCCTTCTCACAGACCGCGAGCATGTCGTCCCAGGTCTCCGGGTAGGCGGCGTCGAGCGAGTCCAGCGCCTTCTGGGAGTACCACACACCGTAGACGGTGTACGCGTAGTACATGATCCAGACCGGGTCGCCGTCGAACTGGCCCATCTCGACAATGCCGGGGCGCAGGGTGTCCCGGACCTTCTTGTTCGGGTCGTCGACGGACGGCGCGTCCAGCAGCGGGGTGAGGTCGGCGAGTTGCTTCTGGCCCACGAGGACGCCCATGTCCATCTGCTCGGCACCCGAGTTGTCGATCAGATCCGGCGGCGTGCCCTGGTTGAAGCGCGGCTGGAGGACCGACTGGATCTTCTGGGTCGAGGAGAACTTGACCTTCGCGTCGGGAAACTTCTTCTCGTAGACGGCCTTGGCGTCCTCGGCGTACTTCGTGCCGAAGCCGCCGTCGAAGATGACGATCTCCAGCGGCGCGCTCTCATTGACGGCGAGCGGGTTCTCCGCCGTCTTCTCGCCCTTCTCCACCTTCTCGCCACTGTCGCCGTCACCGCCGCTGGCACAGGCGGACAGGAAGCTCATCGTGGGGACGGAGATCAGGCCCAGCGCGACGGAGCGCTTGATCAGATCGCGGCGGCCGACACCTGCGGAGCCGTTGTCGTACCCGGTGTTCTCAGCGGTAGTGGATCCCATGCTCAAGTCCTCGCCTTCTCCAGGACTCAGGCGGTGAACCGGATCCTCCCGGCACCGCGGTCGGTTCAAGCTGGGTCGTGCGTGAGGATTCAACAGCGGCAGGACGGCGGTCCGCGGCGTGACACGTCCGCGATCACCGGTAATTCCCCCCGGGTCGTGCCTGCCCACACCTGTGTGCCCACTATGCGGACGCCGACAGGTATAGTCCACTTCCCGGCAGGGGGGCAAGATCGAATGCAAGGTTGGCCATTGGTCTTTTCCGAGTTGAGACCTCTCGGAAATATGAGCGCCCTTGCGTCACCTGACCAGAAAATCTCCGCCATTCACCCCGGATGGCTCACACAACACCCTTGACATCACTCGCCACTTGAACCACTACTGGTCCCTGCGTTACGCGGTCGACAACGTTGTCTAAGTCGTTCAGGGAGGGTGCTCGCGCATGCGGCTCGGGTGGTGGGACGGATGGATTTCCACGGCGGCTCCGGGGGCTGCCGCTTTCGCTCTGGTGGTGGCCGCACAGGGGGCGGCCCTCGCGTTACCGGACCGCCCGGCGGCGGACCGGCAGTTCGCTTCCTCGTTCGAGTCAGGTGATCCGGCACCGGACTGGCTGAACACCGTCGACACGGCACCCGACGGCTCCCCACGCGCGTCCGGCGTCGACGGCGGCTACACCACCGGCATCCCCGGCGGCATCACCGACCGCGTCACGGACGTCCGGGCGAGCGGCGAGAACACGGGCGGCGGCGAGGTAAAGGAGAACCTCGTCGACGGCGAGCCCGGCACCAAGTGGCTCACCTTCCAGCCCACGGGCTGGGCCGAGTTCGATCTCGACCAGCCGGCCAAGGTGGTCACGTACGCGCTGACCTCGGCGAACGACTTCGAGACGCGCGACCCGAAGGACTGGACCCTCCGGGGCTCCACCGACGGCAAGGACTGGCGCACCCTCGACACCAGATCGGGCGAGAGATTCGAGGAGCGGTTCCAGACCAGGTCGTACGGCATCCCCGCCGACGCTGCGGCCGAGTACCGCCACTTCCGCCTCGACATCACCAGGAACAACGGCGCCGCCACCATCACCCAGCTCGCCGACGTGCAGTTCTCCACGGGCGGCGGCGAGGCGCCCGCGCCGAAGGAGATGCGCTCGCACGTCGACCGGGGTCCGAGCGGCTCGGCGACCGCGAAGGCGGGCATGGGCTTCACCGGCAAGCGGGCCCTCAGGTACGCGGGCCGGCACACGGCGGACGGCCGGGCGTACTCGTACAACAAGGTCTTCGACGTGGACGTGACCGTCGAGCGGGACACCGAGCTGGCGTACCGGATCTTCCCGTCGATGGCGGACGGCGATCTGGACTACGACGCCACCCACGCGGCCGTGGACCTGGTCTTCACGGACGGCACCTCGCTGAGCGGGCTGCGCGCCGTCGACCAGCACGGATTCCCGCTGACGCCGCGTGGACAGGGCGCGGCGAAGGTGCTGTACGTCAACCAGTGGAACGACGTGGTCTCCCGGATCGGCTCGGTCGCCGCCGGGAAGACCGTGGACCGCATTCTGGTGGCGTACGACTCCCCCAGGGGTCCGGCGAGGTTCCGCGGCTGGCTCGACGATGTGACGCTGCGGGTCCGGGCCCCCGAACGGCCGAAGGCGCACCTCTCCGACTACGCGGTCACCACCCGTGGCACCAACTCCAGCGGCGGCTTCTCCCGGGGCAACAACTTCCCCGCGACGGCCGTGCCGCACGGCTTCAACTTCTGGACTCCGGTGACCAACGCGGGCTCTCTCAGCTGGCTGTACGACTACGCGCGGGCCAACAACGCGGACAACCTGCCGACCATCCAGGCGTTCAGCGCCAGCCATGAGCCGAGCCCCTGGATGGGCGACCGCCAGACCTTCCAGGTGATGCCGTCTGCCGCGTCCGGCACCCCCGACACCGGCCGCACCGCGCGGGCGCTGCCCTTCCGGCACGAGAACGAGACGGCCCGGCCGTACTACTACGGGGTGCGCTTCGAGAACGGCGTCAAAGCGGAGATGGCCCCGACCGACCACGCGGCGGCGCTGCGCTTCACCTACCCGGGCGACGACGCGAGCGTGCTCTTCGACAACGTCACGGACGAAGGGGGGCTGACCCTGGACAAGGACGCCGGGGTGGTGACCGGGTACTCGGACGTGAAGTCCGGCCTCTCGACCGGGGCGACCCGCCTCTTCCTCTACGGGGTGTTCGACGCGCCGGTGACGGGCGGCGACTCGGCCGGGGTGAAGGGCCACCTCCGCTTCGACGCGGGCACGGACCGCGCGGTGACGCTGCGCCTCGCCACCTCTCTCATCAGCGTCGACCAGGCGAAGGACAACCTGCGCCAGGAGATCCCGGAGGGCACGGGGTTCGAGACGGTACGGGACCGGGCTCGGGCGCAGTGGGACCGCGTCCTCGGGAAGGTGGAGGTCGAGGGCGCCACCCCGGACCAGCTCACGACGTTGTACTCCAACCTGTACCGGCTGTACCTGTATCCCAACTCGGGCTTCGAGAAGGTCGGTTCGACGTACCAGTACGCCTCACCCTTCTCGCCCATGACGGGACCTGACACCCCGACGCGCACGGGCGCGAAGATCGTCGACGGCAAGGTCTACGTCAACAACGGCTTCTGGGACACGTACAGGACGACATGGCCGGCGTACTCGCTCCTGACGCCTGCTCAGGCGGGCAAGATGGTCGACGGTTTCGTGCAGCAGTACAAGGACGGCGGCTGGACCTCCCGCTGGTCCTCCCCCGGCTACGCGGACCTCATGACGGGCACGTCGTCGGACGTGGCGTTCGCGGACGCGTACGTCAAGGGCGTCGACTTCGACGCGAAGGCGGCGTACGAGGCGGCCGTCAAGAACGCCACGGTCGTCCCGCCGTCCTCCGGCGTCGGCCGTAAGGGCATGACCACCTCGCCCTTCCTCGGCTACACGAGCACCGACACCCACGAGGGCCTCTCCTGGGCACTGGAGGGCTACCTCAACGACTACGGCATCGCCCGCATGGGCCAGGCCCTGTACAAGAAGACGGGTGAGAAGCGCTACAAGGAAGAGGCCGCCTACTTCCTCGACCGGGCGCAGGACTATGTGCAGTTGTTCGACTCCACGGCCGGCTTCTTCCAGGGCCGGGACGGCAACGGCGCCTGGCGGCTCGACTCCGCGAAGTACGACCCCCGCGTCTGGGGCCACGACTACACCGAGACCAACGGCTGGGGTTACGCCTTCAGCACCCCGCAGGACAGCAAGGGCCTGGCCAACCTGTACGGCGGCCGCGGCGGCCTGGCGCAGAAGCTCGACACCTACTTCTCCACCCCGGAGACGGCCTCGCCCGAGTTCGTCGGCTCCTACGGCGGAGTCATCCACGAGATGACCGAGGCGCGTGACGTACGGATGGGCATGTACGGTCACTCCAACCAGGTCGCCCATCACGCGATCTACATGTACGACGCCGCCGGTCAGCCCTGGAAGGCCCAGGCGAAGGTCCGCGAGGTCCTCTCCCGCCTCTACGTCGGCAGCGACATCGGCCAGGGCTACCACGGCGACGAGGACAACGGCGAGCAGTCCGCCTGGTATCTGTTCTCCGCGCTCGGCTTCTACCCGCTGGTGATGGGCAGCGGCGAATACGCCATCGGCTCCCCGCTGTTCACGAAAGCGACCGTCCACCTGGAGAACGGCAGGGACCTCGTGATCCGAGCGCCCGAGAACAGTGCGAAGAACGTGTACGTGCAGGGGCTCAGGGTCAACGGCAAGGCGTGGAAGTCGACTTCACTGCCGCACGCGCTGATCGCGAAGGGCGGTGTGCTGGAGTTCGACATGGGCCCGAAGCCCTCGCGCTGGGGCACGGGCGAGAGCGCGGCCCCCGTGTCGATCACGAAGAACGACAAAGTGCCGTCACCGCGCTCGGACGCCGTCGAGGGCGGCGGGGAGCCCGACGGGGAGCTGTTCGACAACACGTCGTCGACGAAGGCGTCGGTGAAGACGGTCGGTTTCCCGATTGCCGCTGCCACCAAGGCGGTTCAGTACACGCTGACCTCGTCCGACCGCGCCGAGGCGCCGACCGGCTGGACCCTCCAGGCCTCGACCGACGGCACCACCTGGAAGCCCCTCGACCGACGTACCGGCGAGTCGTTCACCTGGGACCGCCAGACCCGGGCCTTCTCGATCCCGGCCCCGAGCGCGTACCGCCACTACCGCCTGGTTCTCGACGAGACGGCGACTCTGGCGGAGGTGGAGCTACTGGCCTGAGGCCGACGCGAGCGACCCGGCACTCGTCCGGAGCCGAGAACAGTATGAACACAAAGGCTCCGACGGCCCTCAACTCCCCAACTGGTTTGACTTTGCCGTCCGTTGAGGCGGTAGAGTCTTGTATAGATCACTCGACAACGTTGTCTCGTCGTCGCCCGGTCTTCTCGAACCACTCCCCCTCCACTGCCGGTTTCCCCCGTACCGGCAGCGGCTCACGGACCGGGTGGGCACGCACCGTCCGCCCACCCGGTCCACCGAGCCTTTCAGCCCACCCGGCAGGGCAAGGTCGTCGCGGGATCACCTCCCGATCCCTGCACGACGTATCCGAACGTGGCGGTCTCGCCAGGATCCAACGCCCCGTTCCAGTTGGCGTTGTGGACCATCACGTCCTGTCCGGTGTAAGTGGCGTTGCCGCTCCAGAGGCTGTCGACCTTCTGTCCGGTCGGCAGCGTCCAGTTGACCATCCAGCCGAGCATCGGCACGTCACCGGTGTTGGTGACGACGGCCTCGGACTGGTAGCCGCCGGCCCAACTGCCCGTCGTACGGCGCGTCGCGGAGCACTCACCCGGTACCGGGTCGGTGGGGTTGCCCGGTTCCTTGATGCCGGTCACCTCGCCGTTGCCGCCGTCGAAGACGACGTCGGAGCAGGAGTAGAAGGTCTCCTGGCTGTCGGAGCGCTGCCAGACCATGTAGATGAGGTGGCGGCCCGACTTGTTGGCGGGCAGCTGCCCGCGCCAGGAGTAGTTGGCCTCGACCGTGCCCGGGCTCCCGTTCAGCGGCGGGTGGTCGACGCTCAGGAACGGCTGCTCCTCCATGTCGTTCCAGGTGAGCGTCTTGGTCGGGTCGAAGCCGTCCTTGGTGATGTAGACGTAGAACCAGCCCGGGTGCGCCGCCCACGCGTTGTACGAGAAGTCGACGGTCGCGCCGGAGGTGAGATGGGTCAACGGCCAGTCGGCGCTGGGGGTGTTGAACCCGGTGAAGTTGGTGTTGCCGCCGCTGCACAGCTGGCCGTCCGGGACGAATCCCCGGGTGCGACCGGCGCCGTCCGAACGGAGCACCGAGAACCAGTTGTAGAACGGGGTCGTCCCGCTCACCTGCTGTGCGGCTCTGCAGGCCGGGTTGACCGGTTTGATCTCCCCGGTGTCGGTCAGCCCGTCCTGCCAGCACAGGAATGTACGGCTGCCGGGCTTCATCGGGGTGCCGTGCGCCTCCGCCTTGCCACTGCCGGCGGTGACGACCAGGCCGAGCGCCGGGATCGTCGTCACGAGGGCGAGCAGGAC
The DNA here is from genome assembly GCF_002214185.1 of Streptomyces capitiformicae. Classification (NCBI taxonomy): domain Bacteria; kingdom Bacillati; phylum Actinomycetota; class Actinomycetes; order Kitasatosporales; family Streptomycetaceae; genus Streptomyces; species Streptomyces capitiformicae. The sequence continues at coordinate 9,677,434 of NZ_CP022161.1, forward strand.
GAGGAGGAGGGCACGGTGGCGTTTGGGCAGCCCTAATCGTATTGTTGTCACGTGCATGACAAACGCTCCTTGGGTGTACGGCCTTGAGGAACGTGCGCGTGTGCATGTGTATGTGTGTGGATGAGTGGTGCGGGGTGGAAGCGAGTCCGGGGCGGCGGGTTCCGGTCCACCGCTCTTATGGGAGCGCTCCCACCCCCACCTGCTTCGGAAGCTAGCGCGGAGCACCGCGCTTGTAAACGTCTTGCGCAACCCTTGACGCACAAGAGCCGCACCGGGGTGGATGCGGCCCTCGCGATGACGGAGAACGGTGTGGTCGTCAACTCCCCGATGGCTCGCCAGTGGTGAGGCGACGTCAGGAGGTGTTGTCGAAGGAGCTCCTTTCCGCAGTCGTTGCCGACGACTCCGGGGGCGGAGGCTGAGGCGAAACTGAACAGCGCGGGCGTTGTCAGCGGTGGGTGCTATTCATGACCGTATGGACATCGATCACGCGGATCCCCATGAGGTAGCGGCGCTCCGTGCCGTGTTCGACGTCGACGACGGCGGTGAGTCGGCGCTCGCATCGAGGCGGCCGCCGTGGGCGGAGACGATCGCGGCGACGATGGCGAGGCCGAGGCCGGAGCCGCCCTGATGAGGGCCGGTGCGGGAGCGGGAGGCGTCGGCTCGGGTGAAGTGTTCGAAGACCGAAGGGAGAAGAGCGGGCGGGATGCCGGTGCCGTCGTCGTGTACGCGGATCATGCAGCGGTCGGCGGTGGATTCGACCGAGGCCGTGACCGTCGTGCCGGCGGCGTGTGCACACAGGCGTTGGCCAGCAGGTTGGCCACCACCTGGTGGAGGCGTGCCTCGTCCCCCGTGACCAGCGCTGGGGCGTCCAGGAACAGGGTCAGCTGCCAGTTGTGGTCCTCGTCCGCCGCCCGCGCGTGCCACACCGCCTCCGCCGCCAGGGCGGCGAGGTCCACCTCGGCCGACTCCAACGGGCGGCCCTCGTCGAGGCGGGCGAGCAGGAGCAGGTCCTCCACCAGGCCCGTCATCCGCGCCGACTCCGCCGAGATGCGCCGCCACGCCAGCGTGGGCTCGATCTTGTCGGTACCCCGGTTCATCAGTTCCGCGTAGCCGGCAATCGACGCCAGCGGCGTACGGAGTTCATGGCTGGCGTCGGCGAGGAAGCGGCGCATGCGTTCCTCGCTGCGCTGCCGTTGGGCGAGGGACGCCTCGACGTGGGGAATCCCCCACCCCAGCCGTCCAACGGGCCGTCATCTTCCGTACTCCCCCGCCCGGATCGCGTACCCGAGCCCGCGCGGCAGGGTGCCATACGTACGCCCGGCGCCCAGGCGACGTGGGGCACCCTCCTCGGCGAGGCCGCGAGACCCCACCGACAAGCGTGGCACCTGGACGCCGTCAAGGTCGGGCAGCATCCCGTCGAGGACCACGGCGTGCGGGGCGCAGCCGCGCGCCACCCGGAGCGCGCTGTGCCCGTCCGCCACCGGGTAGGGGGCGCCGGCCCGCCTCGGCCACGGACACGGACACGGACAGCGGTTCGGTGAGCCCGGGTTCGTCGTCGACGATGAGGACACGGACTCGGCCGTTTCGGGTCGCGGAAGTGGCAGCCATGTACGCATCGTGTCCGGGTTCGCTGAGGGAACGCTGTGTTCCACCTGAGGCGGTCCGATGACCTGGACACTCGGACCGGACACGACGAGGGCCGCACCCCCTGCCGAACAGGGGGTGCGGCCCTCAATTGCCTTACCGCTCCGCTCAGCCGCGGATCAGGTTGCGCAGCACGTACTGCATGATGCCGCCGTTGCGGTAGTAGTCGGCCTCACCAGGGGTGTCGATGCGGACGACCGCGTCGAACTCGACACCGGTGTCGGTGGTGACCTTGACCGTGCGCGGCGTGGTGCCGTTGTTGAGCTCCTCGACGCCCGTGAAGGAGAAGGTCTCCTCGCCGGTCAGACCGAGGGACTCGGCCGAGGCGCCCTCGGGGAACTGGAGCGGGAGGACGCCCATGCCGATGAGGTTGGAGCGGTGGATGCGCTCGTACGACTCGGCGATGACGGCCTTGACGCCGAGGAGGGCCGTGCCCTTGGCCGCCCAGTCGCGGGACGAACCGGAGCCGTACTCCTTGCCGGCCAGGATGACCAGCGGGATGCCCTGCTCGATGTAGTTGCGGGAGGCGTCGTAGATGAAGGAGACCGGCGCACCTCCTTCACCTTCGGCGGCCCGGGTGAAGTCGCGGGTGTAGCCGCCTTCCGTCCCCGGCGCGATCTGGTTGCGCAGGCGGATGTTGGCGAACGTACCGCGGATCATGACCTCGTGGTTGCCTCGGCGGGAGCCGTAGGAGTTGAAGTCACGACGCTCGACACCGTGCTCGGTGAGGTACTTGCCCGCCGGGGTGTCGGCCTTGATCGCACCGGCCGGGGAGATGTGGTCGGTGGTGACCGAGTCGCCCAGCTTGGCGAGGACGCGCGCACCGGCGATGTCGCTGACCGGGGACGGCTCCATGGCCATGCCCTCGAAGTACGGGGGCTTGCGGACGTACGTCGACTCCGCGTCCCACTCGAAGGTGTTGCCGGTCGGGATCGGCAGCGCCTGCCACTGGGCGTCGCCCGCGAAGACGTCCCGGTAGGACTTGTTGAACATGTCCTCGCCGATGGCGTTCGCCACGACGTCGTTGACCTCGGCCTCGGAGGGCCAGATGTCGGACAGGTAGACCGGCTTGCCCTCCTGGTCCGTGCCGAGGGCGTCGCGCGTGATGTCCACATTCATGGAGCCCGCGATGGCGTACGCGACGACCAGCGGCGGGGAGGCCAGGTAGTTCATCTTGACGTCGGGGTTGATACGGCCCTCGAAGTTCCGGTTGCCGGAGAGGACCGAGGTGACCGCGAGGTCGTGGTCGTTGACGGCCTTGGAGACCTCCTCCGGCAGCGGGCCGGAGTTGCCGATGCAGGTGGTGCAGCCGTAGCCGACGAGGTTGAAGCCGACCTTGTCGAGGTACGGGGTGAGGCCCGCCTTGTCGAAGTAGTCGGTGACGACCTTGGAGCCCGGGGCGAGGGTGGTCTTGACCCAGGGCTTGCGGGTCAGGCCCTTCTCCACGGCCTTCTTCGCGACGAGCGCGGCGGCGACCATGACGTACGGGTTGGAGGTGTTGGTGCAGGAGGTGATGGCCGCGACCGTCACCGCACCGTGGTCGATCTCGTAGGTCGAGCCGTCGGGGGCGGTCACGGTGACCGGGTTGGACGGGGCGCCGTTGGGCGCGACGGCCGGGGAGTCGGAGGCCGGGAAGGACTCCTGGCCCGCCTCGTCGACGGTGTCGACGTAGTTGCGTACGTCCGTCTTGAACTGCTCGGCGGCGTTCGCGAGGACGATGCGGTCCTGCGGGCGCTTCGGGCCGGCGATGGACGGGACGACCGTGGAGAGGTCGAGCTCCAGCTTCTCGGAGAAGTCGGGCTCGGCGGCCGGGTCCAGCCAGAGGCCCTGCTCCTTGGCGTACGCCTCGACGAGCGCGACCTGCTGCTCCGAACGGCCCGTCAGCTTCAGGTAGTTCAGGGTCTCGCCGTCGATCGGGAAGATCGCGGCGGTGGAGCCGAACTCCGGCGACATGTTGCCGATGGTGGCGCGGTTGGCGAGGGAGGTGGCGGCCACGCCCTCGCCGTAGAACTCGACGAACTTGCCGACGACACCGTGCTTGCGGAGCATCTCGGTGATGGTCAGCACGAGGTCGGTGGCGGTGGTGCCGGGCGTGAGCTCACCGGTCAGCTTGAAGCCGACGACGCGCGGGATGAGCATGGAGACCGGCTGGCCGAGCATCGCGGCCTCGGCCTCGATACCGCCCACACCCCAGCCGAGAACACCCAGACCATTGACCATGGTGGTGTGCGAGTCGGTGCCGACGAGGGTGTCGGGGTAGGCCTGCCCGTTACGCACCATGACGGTCCGAGCCAGGTGCTCGATGTTCACCTGGTGGACGATGCCGGTGCCCGGGGGGACGACCTTGAACTCGTCGAACGCGGTCTGGCCCCAGCGCAGGAACTGGTAGCGCTCGCGGTTGCGGCCGTACTCCAGCTCGACGTTCTGGCCGAAGGCGTCCGGCGTACCGAACTTGTCGGCGATGACGGAGTGGTCGATGACCAGCTCGGCCGGGGCCAGCGGGTTGATCTTCGCCGGGTCGCCGCCGAGCTCCTTCACGGCCTCACGCATGGTCGCGAGGTCCACGACACAGGGAACACCGGTGAAGTCCTGCATGATCACGCGGGCCGGCGTGAACTGGATCTCCTGGCTGGGCTGGGCCTGCGAGTCCCAGTCGCCAAGAGCACGGATGTGGTCGGCGGTGATGTTCGCGCCGTCCTCGGTACGGAGCAGGTTCTCCAGCAGGACCTTGAGGCTGTACGGAAGGCGGGCCGAGCCTTCCACCTTGTCCAGCCGGAAGATCTCGTACGACTCGTCGCCCACCTGCAGCGTGCTGCGGGCGTCGAAGCTGTTCGCCGACACGACAGTCTCCTTCATTCCATGTGCGCGTACCACCGCATCCTGCCGCCACGCCCTCTTGGCCGATCCGTTAAGGTAAGGCTAAGTTAGGTAACCCTTACCGGGGTGGGCGGCTGCGGTCACGCCTCGGCAGATATCTCGATGTCGAGATAACTCTAGTACATGGGCGCGGGCTGGTCATGCCCGGCCCGCTGTGGCGTGCGCCAAAAGCCGTGCCAGGCAACAAGGGGGCGGTAGCGTCCCGGGCATGGCGAGCGAGGACGTGTTGCAGGACCAGCCCCACCGGGAGGTGGTACGGGTCGGCGACACCATTCGCCGACCGGTCCAGCCGTGGACGTCGACGGTGCACGCCTTGCTCGGACATCTGGAAGCGGTGGGCTTCCCCTGCGCTCCCCGGCCCCTGGGCTTCGATGACCAGGGCCGGGAGGTCCTCACCTTCATCGGCGGCGAGTCCGGGCCCGAGGGCTGGGCCAAGGTGGTGGACGACAAAGGCTTGTCCGCCTTCGCTCGGCTGCTGCGCGCCTACCACGACGCGACCATGGGTTTCTCGCCGCCGGACGAGGCGGCCTGGGCCGACGGCGCCATCACGCCGGGCGAGGGCCAGGTGGTCTGCCACGGAGACTTCGGTCCGTGGAACGTTGTCTGGCAGGGCGACCGCCCCGTGGGGATCATCGACTGGGACTTCGCCCGACCGGCGCCACCGCTGCACGACGTGGCCTACGCACTGCAATACGTCGCCCCGTTCCGCGACGACGCGGAGTGTCTGCGGTGGCTGCACTTCCCGGAGCCGCCCGACCGGCGCCGACGTCTGGAACTGTTCTGCACCGCCTACGGCCTCACCACGACCGTCGGTGTCGTGGATGCCGTGATCGACAGGCAACGGCAGAACATCGACCTCGTCCGACGGCTGGCCGCCCAAGGGCACGAGCCACAGGCCACGTGGGCCCGCGAGGGGCTGCTGGAAGAACTTGACCGCCGACTCGCCTGGAGCCGGTCGAACCGCCATCTGTTCGAGTAGCGCCCGCCGATGTCTTGTCCGTGGAGCGATCGAAAAGGTTTTGCGCGCGGAGCCGCCGGCTGAACACCCGTCAGGAATCGCCGGTCAGCTCGGCCACGGCAGGACAGTGAGCTCCGGCCAGGTGTTCTTCCAGCGCGCGGCCTTGGCCTCGTAGACCTCGCGCGGGGCGAGCACCGGATTGGGGCGGACCACGAGGTTGAAGATGTCGGAGAGGCCGTGGGGCGCGTAGACGCGCCACTCTCCGTCGGGTTCCTGCCGTACGCCAAGACAGCATGTCGTCGCGGCGAAGGAGTCGATCGCGGACTCCGTGGACTCGTACGGCGGGCAGGGGACGCCGAACTTCCGCTCGTACCAGAGGTGCACACGGGCCTCGTTACGGATCTCCACCTCGGCCGGCAGCCCTGCGAACACCTCCCGCCCCTCCTTGATCACGGCGTCCTCGGCCTCCCAGGAGAGATCGGTACTGTCGAGGTAGAAGATGTCGTAGTCCCTGATGCCGTCGGCCGGCGGGCGGTCGGTGACCACGTTCCACACGGTCTGGAACAGGCAACCAGCCGTCACATACCAGCCGGGCAGGTCCAAGGCCGTCGCCCTGGTCATCACCTCGGTCAGGACCTCGTTCTTGGACAACACGCGGCGCAGACCGTCGAGTTGCTCGACGAGAGGAAGTCGGCCAAGCATCCACCCTGCCTATCACGGTGCCAGTATCGACGGCATGGATCACAGGGAAATCGATGGGGCGCTGATCGGCCGCTGGGGTAGCGAGCCCTTCGATCTCGGGGTGATGGAGTGTTCCGAGGTCGAGTTCCTCGCGGACGGGCGGGGGTGGTGTTCGGTGACGAATGCCTTCGAAAAGCACGTGACGCGCTTCCGGTGGCGTTGCCCCGAGCCGGGGGTCGTGGAGTTGCGGGCGGAGGACGGCGACGTCACGCGGCACCGGTTTCGCGTCGCGCCGGTCTCGCCGGTGCCGGGTGCGGAACCCGTGTTGTCGGTGAACTTCGACCAATCTCTGGCGTTCGCCCATCAGTTCGCGAAGGCGGGGTAACCGACAAGCAGCACCGAACGCCGAACCGGCGCCTTCGAACGAACGCCGACGGGAGGCACTCATGCCGCTCACGTTCCGCAAGAGTTTTCGGATCCTGCCGGGGGTGCGACTGAACATCAACCGGCACTCCTGGTCCATCACCACCGGAGGCCGCCACGGCCCGCGCCGAACGCACAGCAGCACGGGGCGGCGTACGACGTCGCTGGATCTGCCGGGACCCTTCGGCTGGCGCCGGACGCGCACGGCCCGGTCCCGTCGCGGGTGAGCGACCATGGCCCGGCCGAGCAGGGTCGCCGAGCCGTGCCCTCACTCCCGGGAGAAGAAGCGGCATCCATCACACAGACTTTCGGACTCCACTCGGACTCCACTCGGACCCCACTCACCCACACAGCCCACCCCGGAGCAGAGCGCATCTCATATCTGAGATAACCTCACCGCATGACCGACGACTACCTCGTACGCATCGGCAGGCTCATCCGTGACGCCAGGCAACACCGTGGCTGGACGCAGTCGCAGTTGGCGGAGGCACTCAACACCAGCCAGAGCGCCGTCAACCGCATCGAGCGCGGCAATCAAAACATCAGCCTTGAGATGATCGCTCGAATCGGTGAAGCCCTGGACAGTGAAATCGTGTCGCTGGGATACGCGGGACCGATGCATCTGCGTGTGGTCGGCGGGCGCCGGCTCTCCGGCTCGATCGACGTGAAGACCAGCAAGAACGCATGTGTCGCACTGCTGTGCGCCTCCTTGTTGAACAAGGGGCGCACGGTACTGCGCCGGGTGGCGCGGATCGAGGAGGTGTACCGCCTTCTGGAGGTGCTCGGCTCCATCGGCGTACGCACCCGGTGGATCAACGAGGGCGTCGACCTGGAGATCGTGCCGCCGGCCGAGCTGGACCTGGGGGCGATCGACGCGGAGGCGGCCCGCCGTACGCGGTCCATCATCATGTTCCTCGGCCCACTGCTGCACCGCATGGACCACTTCAAGCTGCCGTACGCGGGCGGTTGCGACCTCGGAACGCGGACCATCGAGCCGCACATGATCGCGCTGCGCCGGTTCGGGCTGGACATCACGGCCACCGAGGGGCTGTACCACGCCGAGGTCGACCGGTCCGTCGTCCCCGGCCGCCCGATCGTGCTGACCGAGCGCGGCGACACGGTGACCGAGAACGCGCTGCTCGCCGCCGCCCGCCACGACGGCGTGACCGTCATCCGCAACGCCTCCTCCAATTACATGGTCCAGGACCTGTGCTTCTTCCTGGAGGCCCTCGGCGTACGTGTGGAGGGCATCGGCACCACCACGCTCACCGTCCACGGCGTGCCGCACATTGACACGGACGTCGACTACTCGCCCTCCGAGGACCCGGTCGAGGCGATGAGCCTGCTGGCCGCCGCCGTCGTCACCGAGTCCGAACTCACCGTGCGCCGGGTGCCGATCGAGTTCCTGGAGATCGAGCTGGCGGTCCTGGAGGAGATGGGCCTCGACCACGACCGCTCGGCGGAGTACTTCGCCGACAACGGCCGTACGCGGCTGGTGGACCTCACCGTCCGGCCCTCCAAGCTGCAGGCACCGATCGACAAGATCCACCCGATGCCGTTCCCCGGCCTGAACATCGACAACGTGCCGTTCTTCGCGGCCATCGCCGCCGTCGCTCAGGGCAAGACCCTCATCCACGACTGGGTCTACGACAACCGCGCGATCTACCTCACCGACCTCAACCGCCTCGGTGGACGGCTCCAACTCCTCGACCCCCACCGCGTCCTGGTCGAGGGCCCCACCCGCTGGCGCGCCGCCGAGATGATGTGCCCGCCCGCCCTGCGCCCCGCCGTCGTCGTCCTCCTCGCGATGATGGCCGCCGACGGCACATCCGTCCTGCGCAACGTGTACGTCATCAACCGCGGCTACGAGGACCTCGCCGAGCGACTGAACTCGGTGGGCGCACAGATCGAGATCTTCCGGGACATCTGAACGGCGCGGTGTCGTGCCCCTTGAAGGCAAGGGGCACGACACCTCAACATGCCAGCTGACCTGCCGATACTCACCTTCACGACCCTTCACTGATCACTGTTGTTTTTCAGCACCTTGTGCAACGCACGTGCAAGATGATCTTGAATGGTTGGCGATACGTCAGCGATACCTGAGTATCCGTCAGCCTTTACGGAGGGTTGCCCCCGAAGTGGCCTCGCAACGTCCGATGTCGGTCGTGTCACGCCGACCGCGTCTGGTCGACCATCGGCACCCACGTCGAAGACCCGGCAAGCCACCCCGGCAACCATTACCCTGCCGAGGCGGCGCCCCTTGCCGATTAGGCCAGCAATGACCAGCCAGTTGTCGTCGAACGAGTCACCCCGGATGGGCTCGTCCATCCTGTCCGTGCTGCAGGTCGCGGATGGTGTGATCGCCTGATGTGTGGTGTCGCTTCCTGCGCATTTCGCGGTTCCAGCGGTCGCAGTCGAAGTAGCCGATGAGATAGATGCCTGCGGTACCGGGGGTGCGCAGGTAGTCGCGGACAAGCTGGTCGGCCAGGGCGGTGGACAGGTCTCGGTGCCAGCATCCTTTGCATTCGATGACTACGGTCAGTGTGCCGTCGTTGCTGCTGGTGGGCGGGGCCGTGGCTTGGATCTGGATGTCGGTGCGTCTGCCTGGAAACCCGGAGCGGTCGACTTGGACCTCGCGGTTGATGACGACGCGGTTTCCGCCGATGTCCTGGCGCAGGAGAGCTGCGATCATGTCGCTGAAGTCTTCTTCCCAGCACGGCCACCAGTCGGTGTGATCCACTGTCCAGAGGTTCCGGTTCCACAAGTTGACCACAAGGCCGTTGGACCCCTGAAGTACCGTCTGGAGGCGGTCGAGGCTGGCCAGCACGATGTCCTGGAGATGGCGTGCGTCGGTGACGGTGCGCAGGTTGGTGTCTGCGGCCAGGCGCCGAAGCTGCTTCCGGGCTGGTCTTGGAGATCAGTAGGCCCAGCAGCCCTCGGTGCAGGTTGCTGCGAGCGTCGGTAGAGAAGCCACCCTCGAACTGGTAGTCCAGGAGCCGGGTGATGCCGATGTGGTCGGTAACCATGGTGTACAGGTCAGCGAGGGCGGCCTCGGGCAGTTTGCCGGTCCAGTTCCGCGCGCCGCGCGGTGATCCGTTCCAGCAGCTCGGGATCCATGCACCGGATCGTAGAAGACCCCCCGGGCACTGCGAGCAGGAATCAGCGGTACGGGGAGTGTCTGGTGCCGTGCTTGGCCAGCAGGACGGACTGCCTCGCAGCCCAGGTGCACCGGTCAGAGCACCCGCCTGGACTGACTTCCGTTTCAGAGACAAGCCCGGCTCCGTCAGATGATCTCGTCCGTGGACTCCCGCCCACGACCAGCGTGAGCACCCCGAGAATCAGTCACACCAGCCCTTTGACCTGCGACTTCAGGTTGGCGAAGACTCAGTGCTCCGCATCGCGCGAGCCTGCCAACTTCCTGAACTCAACGACCAGTTGCTGACATTGGCCGAGAGACGCCGCGCGTTGCCGCAGGCGAGCTGTCACCGGACGCTTCGTTCATTGAGCCGCGCGGGAAGGAAGTCAGAGCGAGGTCCCACTGATCAGCCGCGTGAAGCAGCGCCGCAGCGTCCATCCTGACCTCCACGACGTACGGCGGTCCGTCAGCTGACCGGTCTCGCCACTCGCTATCCCGAACTTGCAGACCTGCGTCTGCACGCCAAGGCCACGGCCCGCGAGGTCGCCGAATTCCAGGCAGCGCGACCAGTACGGTGCCATTGTCGCGGCCAAAGTCCTCGACTGCCGTCTCCCCGGAGCCAACGACCCGTGGCGTGCCGCTGCGCGCACAGCTCCCGAACCGAGTGAATAGTCTGCCCCGGCGCGAAAAGCGAGCTCTGGGCCCCTTCTCTACAAAAGAGCCACACCCATACGCAAAGGCTGCCAACGTGCCGGAGCGGTGGTACACCGCCACCAGCAGCACCTGTTCAACGAGCGGCAGACACCACGGACACCCCACCTATCACCACCCACGTTCACGGACTCCCCGCAGAGGGCATCGACGGCACTCTCATCCCCACCCAGCGCCGCACCGGAAAGGCCGACCGGCGGAACTACTCCGGTAAACACCACCATCATGGCCTGCACTTTCTCGCCCTGACCGACGAGAGGGGCCGCTTGATCTGGATATCTGCCGCCCGGCCCGGCCGCACCCATGACAACACCGCCGCCCGCCACGACCGCATCCTGGCCCACCTGCGCGCCGCCGGCCTCGGAGCGCTGGCGGACCTCGGCTTCCGCGGCTTGGACAACGACGTACGCGACCCCGTGATCGTCACCGGCTTCCACGCCAGCCGCACCCACAAGCTCGCGCCCGGCCAGAAGACCGCCAACCGAGTCCTCGCCGTCGGACGCGCACCGGTCGAACACGGCTTCGCTCACCTCAAGAACTGGCGGATCCTCACCAAGCTCCGTACCGATCCCGCTCGCGCCACGCGCCTCCTGCGTGCCCTGCTCGTCCTGACAAATCTCGAAGTCAACCGCTGAGACAACGTCCAGCCCCGTCCTGTACCCAGCCGGCGTGTAGTGGAAAGTTGGAGGGCCTGCGCCGCTCGGGCGGCAGGCCCTCCAACTGTTGCAGAGAGAATCGATCATGACCTCGGACCACGAAACGCTGTGGCGTCGCTGCGCGTACCTGGGTCACGTCCTGCTGCCACTGCTGGACCAGGAGCCATGGCGCAAGGATCGCCGCCAAGAGCGGCTGCACTCCTGGGGCATTGACGTGGCGGTGGGAGAACGACTCATTGAGGTCTTCGCGGCTTTAGCTGCCCACGCTGTCGCGGTGGACACTTCCTTGTCCGCACCAGAGTTCGAGACCCTGCCCCTCAGCGCCGTGGCCGACGCGGCGACCGGCAAGCAAGACTTCGAACTACTCGCCGGGCTCCCAGACACCTTCGCGGACGACCGCGACGAAATCGCGGTCAAAGTCTTCCGCCTGCACGCCTATAAGGGCGGCCAGACCAGTCTCCAGCTCGTTCGGCTGAGCACGGAAGTGCGCCATACGCTGACCGTCCTTGCAGCCCGCCAGTCGGTGCCCTCACCTACGTGCGGAGACATCTTCCGCAAGGCAGACGAGTCCAACCTGCCGCAGTAAGCATGGAGATTGACACTCGGGCCGTTGGCGCCAGCAACACAACACAGCCCGACGGACGATCTACTACTCAAACTGCCGCCCGCGACCAGCGTGAGCGACCCGAGAACCGGTCACACCAGCCCTTTGACCTGCGACTTCAGGTTGGCGAAGACTCACTGCGATCGCCGCTACACCACGCGGCGGGGCACCACCCCAGCAGATCACGACGAAACGGCCCTTCTGCTCGCGGGTGAGCCGCATGGCGTCCCCTTCGCTGGCCCTAATGAAGTCGCATACCTGTCCACACACAGCGGCGGCAGCCTCGCGCTCCCACTCGGGCGTCTCGTTCCACGGCGCGACATAGCCGGGCTTCGGCTCACCGGTAGTGCTGGGTCACACCGGAATTCCACGCCTCGCGGAAGATCCGACCGTCGCTCATGCACGTATCCCTCTCGTCGTGCGAGAAAGAGCCGCGATCCGGTGATCCAGTCCGAGACTCGGTCATCGGGCATGAGCTCGACCGGTCGGCCAAGCTGAGCACTGTCTCCGCGTAGCGCACGATCGTTGGGCGAGGGCTGCGGTGAGGGCCTCTTCCGCGAGGTCGGGACGACCGAGCTACAGGTAGCAGGCTCCTCGTTCCTCGGGGAGGCGGGCGCCGTCAAAGCGGAGCAGGTCAGAGATCGTCCGGGAGCAGCCGGAACGCGAGGTGGCCGGTCAGCCGTCGCATCATGCGAACATGCCGACCTGTCGTGAAAATGTCCGCCGTCTCGTGAGCGGCCGCCAGCGCCACGTTCGTCGCGGCCGGTGCCGACGTCGAGCACCATGCCGACACCGCGGTACAGGCAGACGGTGCGCACCGTGGTCACAGCGTCGCCCTTCTGGTCCGGCACGACCACACTCGCTCCCCTCTCTCCGACGTTCGCCCTCCTGAGAGCCGTCTATGACGGTACGAAGCGCTGATTACGCAGGTGTCTCACGGGCTGACCACCGGGGGTCAAGGCCGCCGCACAGCGGCGCCGGCCCGGGTGTGGGCGCTTACCTCGGCGGTCGGCCGGATAGACCTACGGCGGTATGAGGGACCAAGTGGTCATGGCATCGGTGGGAGGGCAGCGGTGAACAGTTCCTCGAGCACGCCCGGGATTCTCTATCTGCACGATCCGCAGGAATCGTACGAGGGTGCGATGCGTTCCGGCAGCGGTCGCGCCCGTCTGCTGGAGGCGGCCTGTGCGGCGCGCGGGCTGCCCTTCCTCTGTCCCGATCTGCGGGCGGTCCCCCACTTATCACAGTCCGAGGTGGTCCTCAGGCTGCTGGACCGGCGGGTGGCCGCCTTCGCGATCGTCGAACGGGCGGCCGCGCCGGTCCTGGCCGAGGCGCTGGCGCGATGGCGTCGGCGCCATCCCGGGGCGCCCTCACCGGTGGTGGCGGTGGCCCTGTGCGCGCCGGGGCTTGGTGTGCGGCCGCCGGAGGCGCTCGGAGTGCCCGTCGGCGTCGTCCACGGCCCCGGGATCTGGGACCAGGCGGTGTCCTTTTTCTCCGAGGCATCCGGGCAGGAGCTATGGCGACCCAGGGCACCCCGGCTCACCTTCGGCGCGCTGGCGCTCAGCGAGCTGCGCGACAGGTCCGACACGGCGGCCGAAGCAGCGGACGTCCTGCGGTCCGCGTACGGGAGCGCGAGTCATCCGCGCGAGACCCATCTGCGCAGGCTGACCACCTCGTCGGGGCTGCTGGTGTGGGCGCGGGAGGGCGGGCGGCTCGTCGGGTGCTCGCAGGTGCGCGGGGACGGCAAGTGGGGGGCCTGCGGCGCGCTCCCCGCGTACCGGGGTCTCGGCATCGGTCTGCGACTGGCCCGGCTGGCGCAGCGGCGGTTTCCCGGGCAGTTCGTCGAGGTCGGGCGGGACACGTCGCACGCCGTCCGGCTGGTGCTCGGCTGCGGGTTCCGGCCGGTGCGCGACGAACGGACCGTACGGTCCGTGGTGCGCTCCTCGGTGGGCCGGGAGATCGGAGTCGTCGGGGTGGACGAGCTGGGGGTGGTGTACCGGCGGCTGCGGGAGGGCGGTGGCGACACGGGTCCGCTGCGGCTGTACGTCGCGGGCCGCCCCCGTCGCTGGGCTGGGGCGGCCGGTGATCAACAGGCCGAGGCGACCGCGGCCACGTCGGGGAACGCGCTGCCGGCGAGGTAGGCGACGATCGCCTCGCAGTGGGCTTGGCGGACCCGTTTGAGGCGGCGGCTGCCGGTCGACAGCCCGGTGTGCGCGCGGCGGGGCGAAGCGAGGAAGTACTGGAGGAAGGCCGCCCGCGCGAGCGCGAAGGTCTCGTAGGCGCGGCGCACCTTGACCGGGTCGTCGCGCAAGGCGAGTAGGGCGGGCTGTGGGGGCAGGTGGTGGAGGTAGCGTGTCGCCAGGTCCACGCGGGTCGTGAAGTGCTGATCGTCCACCGGCAGGAGGGCGAAGTCCTCGATGAACTGGGCGACTTCGAACAGCACGGGACGCCAGTCGCTGGCCTCCAGGTCGATCGGGGCGATCCAGGCGGGTCGTCCAGGGAAGGCCGGGATCAGCCAGTTGTCGGCGTGGGCGTCGCGCTGGGCCGCCAGGGGCAGGCTGGCCGTGCCGGACCACAGGTCGGTCAGCGCGGTGTTGTCGACGGCACGGCCGGCGGCTGCCAGATGCACCCGCATGTCCTCCTCCAGCCGCTCACGGACCGTGGAACGGCGGTCGCCGTCGTCGGGGCACGGGCCCCGCCAGTGGTGGAAGGAGGCCAGGGCGTGCAGGACGCGGTCGGCGACCTCCACCACATCCGTGGTGTCCGGTGCCGCTTCCGCGGGCTTACGGTCGGCGACGAGCGCGCTGACCGGGCGGCCGGACATGCGCCGCATGACGAGGGCCACGTCCCGTCCCGCTCCTGCCCGCGCGGGCGGGAGCGGGACCGTGTCGATCACCTCCGGCACCTTGATCCAGCTTTGCTCGTGGTCGTCCGTCCACGCGGCGAACCCGGTGAGCAGCTCGCTCTCGGTGCGCGCGAACCCCGTGGGGCGTTCCTTGATCACGACGGTGCTGCTGAGCAGGCGATGAGGATCGTCTACGAAATACACCGCTCCCTCCATCCGGCCGCCCATGCCCTGCCGGTCGAACTCCTCGTCTCGTACGACGAGCCGTGCGGCACGACTGAGCAGCTCGCCGCGTGCTCCGGCGAGGGAGAGGCGCAGGTTCTCGGTGCGGTCGCGGCCGTCCAGCAGGTGTGTGGCCCATTCCCGGTGTTGCTCGGGCACCGAGCTCAGCTCGGCGAGCTGGAACAGGGGCCAGGGCCAGTCGGGGGCCAGCCGACCGGCCTCGTCCGCACAGCGGAGGGCCTCGGCGAGGTCGGTCGGGGAGTTGCTCCTACGGAACAGCATGTGGTGGGCGGCGCTGGACACCGACCAGTTCTCCCGGCTCTGGTAGCCCAGGTCGCGGGCGGCGGACTTGCAGGAGACGGCCAGCCGGAGGTCCTTGGGGTTCTGGCGGTCGCGGCCCAGGCGGTAGTACACGTCGCCGACGAGTCCGAGCAGGTTGCCGCTGAGGTTGTCGTGGTGCCGACTGCGGGCGAAGTGGTACAGGGCCCTCTCCGCGTGGTCCTCGTCGCCGGTGATCAGGTGCAGGCGCATATGGCACTCGCCGATCCGGCTCTCCAGGGCGGCGCGTTCCGGGTCTGTCGGCAACTGGGGCGCTCGGGCCAGCCAGTCGTCACGGAGCCGCTCGTCCAGGGGGGCGTCCGGGGCGCCGGGCTCCGGCAGCGGATGGTTGGGCAACTCGCCCGCCGTATCGAGCAGTTCGTCGGCCGCGTCATCGAGGCGGCCGTCGACGAGGAGGTCGTCGCCACGGTCGGGTCCGGGGTCTGGCTCCTCCAGGGCGGTGGCCGACTCGTCGTAGGTGTCCGGCCGGGCGGAGGGCTCTGGCGGCGCTCCGGTGGATGCGGGGTCGGTCATCTCGTCGACGAGTGCCTCGGCCTCGGCCAGTTCGGCCGTGCCGGCGTCGCCGGGCACGCTCGCGGTGTGCTCGCCCAGCACGCTGAGCAGCAGGGCCAGCGCGTCCCGCAGCAGCTGTACGGCCTCCTCGCGGCGCCGCTCGTCCCCGGCCTGGAGCCGACACGCCAGCTTGAGGGCGGCGACGGCGGCATGCCGCCGCAGCACCGGGTTGGCCTCGCCGCCGTGTGGCAGCGCCGTCTGGAACAGTTCGTGCA
Organism: Streptomyces capitiformicae; assembly: GCF_002214185.1. NCBI lineage: Bacteria > Bacillati > Actinomycetota > Actinomycetes > Kitasatosporales > Streptomycetaceae > Streptomyces > Streptomyces capitiformicae. Next base: position 9,693,297 of record NZ_CP022161.1, read on the forward strand.
CCCGCTCCAGTTCGGCGGTCCGGACGACGTCGCCGAAGGCGAGCGCGGACAGGGTCGCGGCCCGGCTGGCCACGAAGGAGCGTCGGGCCGGCGAGCGCAACCGCGCCAGCTGCTGCTCCAGGCGGCGGCTGACGGCGTTCAACCGGTCGGCGCAGTCTGCCCGTTGGCGTGCCGAGCACAGCAGGAAGGCCGCCTGGGCCAGGGCGGTGCTGTGCAGGGGCACGTCGTCGACGGTGAGGAGTAGGTCCAGCAGGCGCTCGGTCTCCTCGACGTCGGCGGCCTCTGTCGCGCGGCGCAGCGCGGCCTCGCCCTTCAGGACCTCGGCAATCCGTACTTGCCGTACGACTTGTGCGGTGTTGACCGGCGGCGCCGTGACGGTGTCGCCGGTGAGCCAGCCGACGTCGCGCAGATAGGAGAGGGCCGTGTCGATGTCGTTCAGCGCGCCGTCGACGTCCCTGGTCCACAGCCGACCGCGTGCCCGGCTGAGCAGGGCGTCGGGGTACGAGGTGTTGCTGACGGCGGTCGCGCCGACGGCGAGCTCTGCGATCGCCGTGTCCAGCAGGGTGGGCTCGGTGTCCTCGTCGTCCTCGGTGCTGCGCTGTTCCAGGATGTCCGGTTGGGCGTTCCAGTCGACGGTGGCCTGCCGGCCGATGTGGACCCGAAACCGGGCCTGTCCGCGCAGCAGCGAGAGCACCGGGTCAGGGCACGCGTGGGCGGTACGAGCCTCTCCTTCGGCGGCTTCGTACGCGCCGACGCTGCGCTCGAACTCGCTGAGCGCCCCGCTGCCGTCCCCGATGGCCAGCAGATGCAGGCCCCAGCGGAAGGCGACGTCCCCCTCCGCCGCGGCCAGTTCCCGGGTGGGCAGGGCGAGTTCCGCACCCCTGTCCAGCAAGTCCTCGGCTTCGCTGAGGAGTTGAGGCACCCGGTCCTGGTCCACCGCCTGCGCCGCCTGGCCGGTCCGGGCCCGGTGCATGGCGAGGTCGGCCCGGCGCACCTTCACCTCGACGTGGTAGCGGAAGTGCTCGGGGGATACGTCGCCGCACCGCTCGGCGAGCGCCAACTGGCCGTCGGCGTAGGCGAGCAGGGCGGCCGCGTCGTCGTCCTTGCGGGCCAGGATGAGGGAGGCGACGCCGCGCATGCCGTGGAAGCGGCGCAGTTGGTGTTCGGAGAAGTCGACGACGGACAGTGCCACGTTGATGACCTCGCCCTCGTGCAGCAAGGCCGCGTAGAGGCGGCGGGCCGCCTCGGTCCGTTCATCGTGCAATGCCGCACGGGCCAGTTCGTTGAGCACTCCGGCGAGTCGGAAGTGGACTTCGAACCAGGTCCTGTCCCGTTTGAATCTGGGGTCGGCGGCACGCAGGGACGTGTGCGCCACGCCGGGATCCATCTCCAGAGCCCGGTGGACCAGGAGCAGGACCACCAGATCGGCGGCCTCGGTCTTCACTCCCCGGTCCATAACCGCCTTCCACGCCCGTCCGACCGCCGCCGGGGCGGTGAGCGGGTCGGCCAGTTCCTCCAGCGGTACGGGGGCCACGCGTAACGCGGCCCGGTCCATCAAGCCCTGTGCGGGCACTTCCCATGCGTCGAGCTTCTCCCACAGCCAGCCGAGACGGCCGGTGGTGGGGCTCTCTTCCGTCGTGGACAAACAGTCTCCGTCGAGTGTTCAGAGGTTTGGGTGAGAAGAGGAGGGATCAGTATGAACGTCATGGAGGAGACCGGCGCAACTCGCGCACATACGGGGCTCGGACGGTCATGAACACCACTCAGGTCATCACTCTGCTGACTGGGCTCGTCACCGCTCTGGTCGCGCTCCTCGGGTACTGGGTGAGCCAGCATCAGAAGCGCCGGGAACGCCGGGCCGACGTCTTCGCCTCGGCCCTGGAGGCGATCCGGGAGTACGAGCAGACCCCGTACCTGATACGTCGGCGTGAAGGGCCGGACGCGGCGACGCGCGCCCGGATATCGGAGCGGCTCAGCGCCAGTGCGGCCCGCCGCCGCTATCACGAGGCGGTGCTCACGCTCGACTCGCCGATCGTCGCTGCGTCGTACCGGGCACTGCTCGTCCGGACGCGGAGGCAGGTCGGTCCATACCGGTCGGATGCCTGGAAATCGCCCGTGATCGCGAGCGACGAGGAGTTCCCCGGCTCGGCGTACTACGCCTACGACAACGGGCCGGAGTGGGACCTGTGTCTCCTGGCCATGCGCCGGGAACTCTCGGTGTTCGCCGCGGTGCGCCGCCGGGACACCCGTCGTCGGCTGGAAGCGCTGATCGCGTCGCGGTCCGCCTGAGCCGACGCCGACCGGGAAGTTGTTCCGTCAACCGACCTGCGCTGCGAACGCCTCGTAGGCCCCTCGTCGAAGAGGACAGACCGGACCTCCTCGTCTGCAGTCCGGGTGGCCCGTACCGTCTGCACCGCGATGCGGGCGGCGTCGCCCATCGGCCAGCCGTAGATGCCGGCGGTAACGGCGGGGAAGGCGACCGGGCGGGACGCCCAACTCGTCGGCGACGCACAGGGATTCGCGGTAGCAGGAGGCGAGGAGGTCGGGCTGGTCGGTGTCCAGCGTGAAGCGCGGGCCGACGGTGTGAATCACCCACTGGGCATCGCGGTCACCCACGGTGGTGGCGACCGCTTGGCAAGCTCCGCCTGCCCGCCCACCGGATGACCACCGCCACGGTGTCCGGGGCCTATCCCTTCCTCGCCGAGGGCGGACTGGGCGCGGAGGGCATCTTCATCGGCCGCGACGTCCACGCGGAGGCCGCGTTCTGCTACGACCCGTTCTCGCTGTACAGCAGCGGCCGGGTCGAGGGCTTCACCAACCCCAACGCGGTCCTGGCCGGGATCATCGGCATGGGCAAGTCCGCACTGGCCAAGTCCATCGCCACCCGGGCGATCGCCCACGGTTACCGGGTCTACGTGCCCTGCGACCCCAAGGGCGAGTGGACGGCCGTCGCGCAGGCTCTCGGCGGCTACAGCATCGCGCTGGGGCCGGGGCTCCCGGGCAGGCTGAACCCCCTGGATGCCCCGGCCGGGCCCGCCTCGGTGAGCGAGGACGACTGGTCAACGGAGGTCCGCCCCGGCCAGACCCACAGGTTCCCCCGGTGCCGCTTGCCATGGTCGGTAAGCCATACACCGGCCAGCAGCGAGAAGGAGCCGGGGCGTCCGTCCGGTTCGCCCGGCATCAGGCCATCGACGTGCGGGGCGCCCGGCCGACGTGGCCACGGCGGGACCGTCGTCGCCACCTGCGCGAAATCAGGGTCCTGAACATCGAGATCCGAACGCAGCAGCTGGCCAGCTAGCTCCCCAATGCCCGCCTCCCGGTAGAAGTCGAGCAGTGCATGGCCCTCTGGGGCGAAGCGCGGCCACAGGAAATACGGTCCGATGTGATCCTCTCCATGAGGCTGCTGCTCGAGCAGCGCAGCGACCAGCTCGCGCCCGTCGGCGATCTGCTCGCCGCTGAGCACGTCGGAAATCACCACGAACCCCCTGTCGGCCGAACGCGGCCCTCGTCTCGCCGGTGATCGTCACCATGCCGTTCAGTGCAGCAGGCAGCGTCTTCTCCAGCAATCGAATTGCCCGCTACGCCACGCCCAGACGCCAGTTGCAGTCAGTGCGCAACCCGCAGTGCTGCACGACGTCGGGTACACGCCAGCCGTGGCGCTGACGGACTTCCAGTCGCTGCGCCGGCACCCGCACCTCGACGACGCGCCGGACGCGATCCCCGCCCGGAACACGAGAACCGCCTCAAGGCCGCCCAGGTTGTCTGGCAATCTTGCTGGACAACTCGTAGACATCTCTATCCTTCTCCAGACTTGTGCTCCCGGTGAGCGCGAGGAGGAGTGGATGGCAGGGCGACGGACTCGACCTTGGGGCCCTCTAAAGGGCACCAGTCCACAGGAGAACCAGGCTGCGGCCTTGGTGCGTACGTGGATGGATGAGGCAGACCTGACCGTGACGGCCCTGCACTCGGCAATGACCGACGGGTCCGTCGGCAAGGGGCCGGTGCCAAGCCGGGCGACGGTCGCCGACCGACTGGCCGGGCTCAATCTCACCGGCGAGTTCGTCGATGCCGTGGCCGCGGTCTGCTTCTCCGCCGCGGACGCGCCGGCCAGGGCACGGCAGGCACGTCAGATCCTCAACGGCGGTGGCCGGTTTCGTCCCGACGGGGTCGGTACGGCGCCCGCCGCGCCGACCCCGATGGCGCTGCCGCAGTCCACCCCACCGGTTCACGGTGCGAGGAGGAATCCCGGCCGTGGCTTGGGGCCAGATAACGTGGCCAAGCTACACCGCACCCTGAGCGCGATGACCAAGGAACTCACCGCGCTGCGCGCCGAGCGGGACGCGTTGGATGAGCGCTGCGAGACCCTGCTCCGCGCGTTATCGGCGTCTGAGGCGCTGGTGAAGAAGCTGACCGAACGGCATGAGCCGCCCGACGGCACGGCCCACGAGTCGCCCGCGCCGAAGGCGATCCACATCACGCTGCCCGCGGAGGACGTGCGCCCCGTCGCCCGGTGCGACGCCACAGAGACAGGAAGGCCCGTCGGAAGCAGCCCCCGCCCGGAACCGATCGCCGGGAAGGGCAGGGGATCCGAGCATCGAGGGCCCCCGAGCCCGGGCGGGATGCCGCTGACGCCAGGCGTCCAGCCCGCACGGAGCGACGCGCAGGCCCACCCCGGATCGGCACCGGTCGCCACGCTCGTGCCCTCTGACGTCAGGAGTGAGCAGGCGGTCGGACTACCGCTCGATTTCCAGGCGTTCTTCATGATGAACAGGGAGGCCTACACCAAGTACGCCCGCCTGCATCTGCGGGAGGAACTGGCCCAGGAGGCGGTACACGGCACCTTTCTCACCATCCTGAGCGAGTGGGAGGTCTTCCTGGGCCACTCGGAGCCCGCTGCCTGGGCCTGGAAGTTGTTGCGGCGCAGTGTCGCCGAGCGGGCTGGCATCATCTCTCGAAACCATGTGGTGGCACGGGCCATGCGGGACGCCCGGGCCACCCTCGACGGAATGACCAGCGATCTCGGCCTCTTCAGCGCCATCGCGGAACTGCCGGAGCGTCAGTTCGACGTGATCGTACTGCGGTACGTGCTGGGCTGCGGCACCGAGCAGATCTCCGATCTGCTTGGAGTCAGCCCGGCGACCGTTCGCTCCCACGATCGGCTGGCCAGAAGGCGTCTGGCGAGAAGACTCGGCCTGCGCACCAGTGACGATCAGTTGTCATGGTGAGCTCCTGGGCAGGGCTCGGCACCCATCGGTCACCGTCCGTCACGACTGCGCGAGGGCCACCGTGCGGGCGGGGAACGGCGACGTCGGCAGTGACCGCACACGAACGACACACCGGAAACCGATTCCGCACGTCGGGGGCCGCAGCGCCACTGCGACCCCCGGCGCATCGAACACCCGAGGAGGCACCCCTTGAACAGGCCCGGCCTCGGCCCAAGCAGTCCCGAACGGAGAACCACTTGACCGACAACCGTAACCCGCGCGTCGCGCCTCACGCAGCAGCCGTCAACATCACGGTCGAGGGCCCGGCACAGCTGGTCGTGGCGACCACGATCGCAAGCGCCGACCACGGATCGCGGAGCGAGATCGCCGCGCCCGCCGTCGCCGAGCCGGACGCCGGTCCGCCGTTCTGGCACCGCACGTCCGTGATCTGGAGCGCCGTGGCGGCCCTGGCCGCGACCACCACCGCCGTCCTGGCATGGGTGTTCGGAAGCTGAGTGCGACCGGACGGGCCGCCGGGATGCACTCCCGGCGGCCCACGTCGCAAGTGCCTAACCAGTAGGAGCTGCATGCTGGTGCGCCACCAAGAGCTGCTGCTCTGCCGCAGCCTTGGCGATCAACAAGTCGTCGTCCCAGCGGGGCTTCATTGGCGCCACACCAGCCATAGCTCCAGAGTAAGCGCGCCAAGTGAAGGTGCCCCTCCTCCCGGCCTCGGGCTGGCCACTGTTACGGATGTAGATGCAGGCGACGCGAAGGCAATGTGCACTGCCGCGCGCGTAGCTCAACACCCCGCAACAGCACCCCGTCGGCAGGTCATGTCCTCATCATGTGCTCCCCCTGCCCGGCTCCGACGGCGGCCAGCGTTCGGCCCGGGCCATGACGTCCTCAATCGGCTGGAGGTCCTCCGACAGCTCGGCCCATGTCCGGGACCAGAACTCATCCCAAGGATCAACGGGATCGCTCACCTCGGCCAGTGCAGCCGCGAGTTGCAGGGCTGCGTCGACGGGCTGAGCCGTAGGCAACGCGGGCAAAGAAGAAGTCCGTCGACTACACCGTGTTCAGCCGCGGGTGGGCCGACCTCGGCAACCACGCCTCCGACGGGCCTGCCGTTTGGATCACGCCTGGGCCGTGGGGGCCGTAGCCCGAAGTCGGCATGATCCAAACGGCAGGCCCTAGCTGCCCGTGCCCGTCCTGCCCCAGTCCGGCCCCGCCTTGTCCCATGCCTGGTCCCAGCGGGTGTACCGGCGGCGGACCATGCGCCAGACGATCAGCCGTCTGCCGCCCTCGACCAGTCCCGCGGCGAGCACGGTCGCGCCGAATCCGGCCAGCACGGCGTGCGTCGTCGCGGTGGCGGTGTCCAGCGGCCGGCCGGTTATCCGGCCCTGTGCGTCCGTCCACAGCGTGAAGTGGTCGCCCGGCTTCGGCTCCTTGAGGTTCGCCATGACCGTGCCCTGCCGGTCGGAGCCGTCCGGGCCCGTCCAGTCGGCGACGACCCGGCGCTGCCGGTCACGAGTCGTCGCGGTCTCGGGGTCGGGGTCCAGCGGGGAGGCGTCCGCCTTCTTGACGACGGTGGCCGTCACCAGATGCCGGGTCTTGTGCTGGTCCCGTACGGACTGCTGCAGGGCGCCCTGGGCGGCGATCCCGACGAGGACGCCGATCAGGGGCGCGGCGAGGAGGATCAGCGAGAGAGCCGCGAAGGCGAGCCATGCCTCGACCAGATCGGTCGTCCGGCGCAACGGGTTGTGTCGCCAACGCCACAGTCCGCCGAATGCCCGCAGCCCACTGATCGCCCGCACGGTCGTCCCCACCCCCCCTTCCGCGTCCGTGAAAGGCCGTCTCATGAACTTCTCACAAACCCCAACGGCCGGGCCGGGCGCCTGTGTTCCCCGTACACGCACCCAATCGTAAGAGGTTGAGTTTTCAAGATGGGATCGAGCTCCTTCAAAACCGCACCGACCCAATCCGGGGTGGCACGGAACTCATCGAGAGCAAACAGCTCAACGGGCCATCCTCAAACGGCTATTCGAGAACGCGCACCGGATCGCCGATCCGTACCGTGCCCCCGGATTCCGGAACCAGGTTCTGCCCGAAGACCAGCTTGTCGCCGAAACGCCGATGGCGGGCGAGGGTGCGCAGCGGCTCCCGGCCGCGCTCGGCGGTGTGCTGGTCGGTGGTGGTCACCACGCACCGCCCGCACATCTTGGCGACCCGGAAGACGACCTCGCCGATGGCGACGCGCCGCCAGTCGTCCTCCTCCCAGGCGTCCGTGCCGTCGACCACCACGTTCGGCCGGAAGCGGTTCATGGGCAGCGGGCCCTCTTCGGGGTGGTCGCCCTGTGCGACAAGGGAGTTGAGCGCGTCGAGCGAGGCGAGCGTGGTGAGCAGCAACGGGTAGCCGTCGGCGAAACTCACGGTCTCGCCGGGGCGGGCGTACTCGGGGTCCAGCGGGCGGCGGGTCGCCGGGTCGTCCAGGTGCACGAGCCGTACGGGAACGCCCAGGTAGCCGCTGAACCAGGCGTGTGCGGCGGCGTCGGCGGGGACCCCCTCAACCTTGTCCCGCCAGAGCTCCACCGTCGTCGTCCCGGCGGGCTCGGGCACGGGGACGGTGAGGGGCTCACGGCCGGGCGCGGACAGCAAGAGACCGCCGTCGGGCAGTTGCCCGGCGGCGGCCAACGCCATCCGCGGATGCGGACGTTGAGTGATGACCTTGCCCGAGTCGTCGACCAGCACCCAGCGGCGGTCGCCCGCCAGCCCCCAGGGCTCCACGACGGCCTCGTCGGGGGCGAAACCCCGGGCCGCCTTCAGCGGGTGGACATGGATCGAGTGCAGTGACGGATTCCCCATGGGGTCATCCTGCCAGCAGGCGGTGACAACCCCACGCGGAATATTCCAGAAGCCCTCAGTACCCGCGGTACTGCTGACCGTTGTACGGATCCTGCTGGTAGGGGGCGGCGGCCGGGGCGGCCGGGCGCGGAGCCGCGGGGCGCATCGCCTCGTAACCCGTGCCGGCCATGGGGCGCTGCTGCTGAGGCTGGGCGCCGGGGTAACCACGCGGAGTCGCGGCCTGCTGCGGGATGTACGCGGCCGGTGCCTGCTGCAGCGGCGAGGGCTGCTGCTGCGGATAGCCGTAGGCGGGGGAGGGCTGGGAGGGGCCCGCCGGCAGTGCGGGAAGCGCCGACGGGAGCGCGGGCAGATTGCTGCCCGGGATGTCGTACTGGGCGGGGACTCGGATCGGGGCGATCTGAGGGGTTCCCCGCTCGGCGACGAGGGAGTCGTAGATCGGGGTGTCCGCGAAGGACGAGGCGGAGTAGTAACCGCCGCCGTAGGTGGAGCGGGGGGAGGTCATGGCACATAAGTTAAGCCCACGATGTGCTGGTTGGGGAGACCGATAAGAGGGTTGTTTTCCGTGTCGGCAGTGACGCTGGATCCCTAATGCGAGCGAACTCGGCGAAAAAGGGCAGCAAAGAGCGTTCTGATCGTGTAAAGGGCGAGTTCCGCGGGGGTTACCTGCAGTTGGCCACTCGTCTTTCGGTACGGCATCTGGGGGTTCGGGCGCCCGGGGGAATAGGTTTGGCGCCGACAACGGAGCCGATCGGATCCGGCGGACTGCGTGCGGCCGGCCCGGCGACGACCTTCTTGGTGACCTTCTGATGGGGGCGGACATGTCAATGCCGAAAGGATCGAACGTCGCGGTGCCGACCACCGCGCTTCGCGTGGAATTGGGCTGGCGTTCCGGACCGGGCGTGCCCGACACGGACGCGTCGGCGCTGCTGCTGGTGGGCGGAAAAGTGCGCTCCGACGCGGACTTCGTCTTCTACAACCAGCCCGCGCACTCCTCGGGCGCGGTCCGGCACGAGGGCAAGCGGGACGCCGGCGGCCAGGTCACCGACTCGGTGCTCGTGGACCTCGCGCGCGTGGAGCCCGCCATCGAGACCGTGGTGCTCGCCGCCTCCGCCGACGGCGGCACCTTCGGGCAGGTACCCGGGCTGTACATCCGGGTGCTCGACGACCGGGCGGGCACCGAGATCGCCCGTTACGACAGCGCGGACGCCAGTGTCGAGACCGCCTTCGTGCTCGGGGAGTTCTACCGCCGTCAGGGCGCCTGGAAGTTCCGCGCCGTCGGACAGGGCTACAGCAGCGGACTCGAGGGCCTGGCCACCGACTTCGGCATCACCGTGGACGAACCCCAGCAAGCGGCACCGCCCGCGCCCGTGGCCCCACCCGTCACCGCCCCGCCGCCGGTGACGGCCGCACCGCCCGCGCACCCCGCCCCGCCCATGCCGCCGACCCCCGTCCGCCTCACCAAAGTCACCCTCACGAAGGACGCCCCGGCGGTCTCCCTGACCAAACAGGGCGGCACATCCGGCGCCATGCGCGTCAACCTCAACTGGGAGGTGCGCAAGCAGTTCAAGGGGTGGGGCGCCAAGCTGGGCCGGGCCGTCGCCATGCACTCCGACCTCGACCTCGACCTGTGCGCCCTGTTCGAGCTGTCCGACGGCAGCAAGGGCGTCGTCCAGGCGCTCGGCAACGCCTTCGGAGCCCTGCACCGGCCGCCGTTCATCCATCTCGACGGCGACGACCGCACCGGTGCCCTCGCGAGCGGCGAGAACCTGACCATCAACCTGGACCACAAGGAGGCGTTCCGGCGCATCCTCATCTTCGTGACCATCTACGAAGGCGCCCGCTCCTTCGCCGACCTGCACGCGACGGTCACCCTCCAGCCCCAGCACGGCGCGCCCGTCGACTTCTCCCTCGACGAGTGCACCGTCCCGTCCACCGTCTGCGCCCTCGCCCTCCTCACCAACCAGGGCGGCGACCTCATAGTCCAGCGCGAGGCCCGCTACCTGGTTCCCGAACGCGGCGTGAGTCCCCAGCGCACGGTCGACTACGCCTATGGGTGGGGGATGAACTGGACGCCGGGCAGGAAGTAGCGCCGTATAGGGGGAGCGGCTCCAAGCAGATCGGGCGAAGTCCGCTGCGGTTCGGCCGCGCCCTGAAGGGGCGCGGGGCGGAACATTCTGCGGCTCCGCCGCGATGGGGGTCCCCCCCCCGCGCGAGCGCAGCCGAGCGTGGGGGAGCGACCAGCCACGACGGTGCCGCAGACGATCGACGGCCTGTCTCGGTACTTCCAGCGGAGCGCTCAGCTCTCGTCCGGGACGGTGTCCGGGCGGGCGTAGGTGCGGCCCTTCCAGGCCGCACCACGTCCCCTGTAGTGCTGCACCGCGGAATCGACCGTCATCAGGAGGTACAGGAACGCGGTGAAGGGCAGCAGAGGAGCGAGCCACAGCGGCTGGGTGTAGTGGCGCAGCATCGGGACGTACGTCGCTGTCATCAGCAGCCATGCGAGCCCGCCGACGAGCGCGGCGGGCGAGTCTGCCGTGGCGAGGCCCACGAGGAGCCCGGCGGGCGGTACCAGATACACCAGCGCCAGACCGAGAACGGTGCCCGCGAGCAGCGGCGGGTTGTGCCGCAGCTGCGCGTAGGCGCTGCGCGCGACCATGCGCCACAGATCGTGCAGCCGGGGGTAGGGCCGCACGCTGTCCACCCGTTCCGCGAGCCCCAGCCAGATATGGCCGCCGCCGGCCTTGACCGCCCTGGCGAGCGCCACGTCGTCGATGACGGACTGCCGGATCGCGTCCGGGATCCGGGCCCGCTCGGCCGCCTCCGTGCGCAGGAGCACGCAGCCGCCCGCCGCGGCCGCCGTGCGCGAGCCCCGTACGCCGATCCGGCGGAACGGGTACAGCTGGGCGAAGAAATAGACGAAGGCCGGCACGACCAGCCGTTCCCACAGGCTCTCGGCACGCAGCCGCGCCATCTGCGACACGAGGTCGAAGCCGCCGGTACGTGCGGCCGCCACCAACGCGCGCAGGCTGTCCGGGCGGTGGGCGATGTCCGCATCCGTCAGGAGCAGGAACTCGGGTGCACGCGCGCGTGCGAGCCCGATTCCGTGGCGTACGGCCCAGAGTTTGCCGGTCCAGCCGGAAGGGGGCTCCCCGGGTGAGGAGACGGTGAGGGGCAGCCCGCCGTGCCGTCGGGCCAGTTCACGGGCCAGCTCGCCCGTCCCGTCCGCACTGCCGTCGTCGATCAGGAAGACCTCCGCCCGGCCGGGGTAGTCCTGGGCCAGCAGCGACGGCAGGCTCTCGGGCAGTACGGCGGCCTCGTCGCGCGCGGGGACGACGACACAGACGTACGGCCAGTCGTCGGGATCCCGGCGGGGCGGCAGGCGCACATCCGTGCGCCAGAAGAAGCCCTGTCCGAGCAGCAGCCACAGCCAGGCGGCGAGTGATCCGGCGGCGGTCCACGCGATGACGCTCACATGGGCAGTCTGCCCCACGGCGGTGGCCCGACCGAGGCGATCGTCTATCGTGGCCGGGTGAAGATCGCGCTCATGGACTCCGGTATCGGTCTGCTCCCCGCCGCCGCCGCGGTACGGCGGCTGCGACCCGACGCGCACCTCGTGATCTCTTCTGACCCCGACGGCATGCCCTGGGGCCCGCGCACCCCGCAGGACCTCACGGAGCGCGCCCTCGCCGTCGCCGAGGCGGCGGCCGCGCACCGGCCCGACGCCCTGATCGTCGGCTGCAACACCGCCTCCGTCCACGCGCTGCCCGCCCTGCGCGCCCTCCTCGAACCCGGTCTGCCGGTGATCGGCACCGTCCCGGCGATCAAACCGGCCGCGGCCGGCGGCGGGCACGTCGCCATCTGGGCGACGCCCGCCACCACGGGCAGCCCCTACCAGCGCGGCCTCATCGCGGAGTTCGCCGACGGCGTGGCCGTCACCGAGGTCCCCTGCTGGGGGCTCGCCGAGGCGGTGGAGCACGCCGACGAGGCGGCCATCGACACCGCGATCGCCGCGGCCGCCGCGCTGACCCCCGACGATGTAACGACCGTCGTCCTGGGCTGCACCCATTACGAACTCGTCGCCGAGCGCATCCGCGCGGCCGTTCAGAAGCCGGGCCCGCCGCCCCTCGTCCTGCACGGTTCCGCGGGCGCCGTGGCTGCCCAGGCGTTCCGCCGGATCGGCGAGCTCCCCGCTCCCGATGCCGACTGGACCGACGCGACCCTGACGGTGCTCCTCAGCGGACGCGAGGGTTCGCTGCCCGCCCCGGCACTGGCCTACGAGGAGGGCAGGCTGCTCCAGACGGTCAGTCCGGCACTGGCCGTACACCGGGAGCAGTGACGTTCCGCAACCAGGTGCCCGCGCTGCGGAACCTGAGTAGGCTCATAGCCATGAGGGACCACCCCCACGGCGAGACGGGCACCCCCGATGCCCCCCACCCCGAGGTCTGGACCGGCCGCGCGACCAACCGCGGCCAGTGGCTCCTGGCACTCGGCGGTGGCGCCTGCATGGCACTGGGTATCGAACTCGCGGTCGACTCCGCATGGACGTCCGGCATCGCCCCGCTCCTCATGTCGGTCATCGGCTGCATCGCGGCCGGACTGCTCGTCCTCTTCGGCACGCTCGCGTTCGTGCACGTCTCCGTGACGGTCGACAAGGACTGCCTGGAGGTGCGCTGCGGCCACATGGGCGTGCCGCGCCGCCGCATCCCCCTCTCACAGGTCGCCGACGCGGCCTTCGCACCGATGATCACGCCCCACCAGTGGGGCGGCTGGGGCTACCGCTGGCGGCCCAAGAAGGGCACCGCCGTCGTCGTACGCCGTGGTGAGGGCGTGGTGCTGAGCTTCTGGGACGGCCACACGTTCACGATCACCGTGGACAACGCGGAGACCGCCGTACGCGTCATCCGCGCCCGGCTCAGCCCGAGGGCGTCCGGCGCCGCGCGCTGACGACCTCACCGGGGCCGCGCGGACCGCGCTGTCGGGGCCGGGGGAAGGCGCCGTACACTCCCCGAGTGACCGTCACCGCGACTCCCGTAGACGAGCCGGAGCAGCTCGAACCCCAGGCCGCGCCCGTGTCCCGCGCGTCCAGATGGGCGGGCCGGCTCCTTCCGGCCGCCGCCGCGGCGCTCTCCGGGGTGCTGCTCTACATCAGCTTCCCGCCGAGGACCCTGTGGTGGCTGGCCCTGCCGGCCTTCGCGGTCTTCGGATGGGTGCTGCGTGGACGCGGCTGGAAGGCGGGGCTCGGCCTCGGCTATCTCTTCGGTCTCGGTTTCCTGCTGCCGCTGCTCGTGTGGACCGGCGTCGAGGTCGGCCCCGTGCCGTGGATCGCGCTCGCCGCCATCGAGGCGGTGTTCGTGGCGCTCGTCGGCGCGGGCGTCGCCACCGTGTCGAGACTGCCCGGCTGGCCGGTCTGGGCCGCCGCGCTGTGGATCGCCGGTGAGGCCGCACGCGCGCGTGCCCCCTTCGAGGGCTTCCCGTGGGGCAAGATCGCCTTCGGCCAGGCGGACGGCGTCTTCCTGCCGCTGGCGGCACTGGGCGGCACCCCGGTGCTCGGCTTCGCGGTCGTGCTGTGCGGCTTCGGGCTGTACGAGGTCGTACGCCTGGTCGTCGAGGGGCGCCGTTCCGGTGCCGCCCTGCACAGGGCCACCGCGGCCGTGGCGGCGTTGAGCGTGGTCGTGCCCGTGCTCAGCGCCTTCGCGTCGCGCGGCCTGGTGAGCGACAAGGCCGAGGTCGGCACCGCGACCGTCGCCGTCATCCAGGGCAACGTCCCGCGCCTGGGCCTCGACTTCAACTCGCAGCGGCGGGCCGTGCTCGACTACCACGCCAAGGAGACCGAGCGCCTGGCCGCCGAGGTCAAGGCAGGCAAGGTCGAGCAGCCCGACTTCGTGCTGTGGCCGGAGAACTCCTCCGACATCGACCCCTTCGCCAACGACGACGCACGCGCGGTCATCGAGCAGGCGGCCACCGCCATCGGCGCCCCCATCTCCGTCGGCGGTGTGGTCGAGCGGGACGGCAAGCTCTACAACCAGCAGATCCTCTGGGACCCGGAGAAGGGCCCGACGGACACGTACGACAAGCGGCAGATCCAGCCGTTCGGCGAGTACCTTCCACTGCGGTCGGTCATCGGAGCCATCAACAGCGAGTGGACGTCGATGGTCCGCAAGGACTTCAGCCGGGGCACCGACCCCGGTGTGTTCACCATGGACGGTGCCAAGGTGGGGCTCGTCACCTGTTATGAGGCGGCCTTCGACTGGGCGGTGCGTTCCGAGGTCAGCGACGGCGCGCAGTTGATCTCGGTCCCGAGTAACAACGCGACCTTCGACCGCAGCGAGATGACCTACCAGCAGCTCGCCATGTCCCGCGTCCGCGCGGTCGAGCACAGCCGCACCGTCACCGTCCCGGTGACCAGCGGCGTCAGCGCGATCATCATGCCGGACGGGAAGATCACCCAGAAGACCGGGATGTTCGTCCCGGACTCCCTGGTCCAGGAGGTGCCGCTGCGCTCCTCGCAGACGCCTGCCACCAAGTTCGGCGTGCTGCCCGAGACGCTTCTGCTGTTGGTCGCGGCGGGTGGGCTCGGCTGGGCGATCGGGGCCGGTGTGCGCGGGCGGCGCGCCGGTGGCGTGTAGCGGTACGCCTTGCGTGCGCGCTCCGGAAGAGCGGGGGTGAGGGAACCGGCCCGCTAGGGTCGGTCCCATGCCTACCCCTGATTTCATCCGCACGCTCCGCGCCTCCGCCGGCCATCAACTTCTCTGGCTCCCGGGAGTCACCGCCCTCGTCTTCGACGACGAGGGCAGGGTGCTTCTCAACCGCCGCTCGGACACCGGCAAGTGGTCGCTGATCGGCGGCATCCCGGAGCCGGGGGAGCAGCCCGCGGCCTGTGCCGTGCGGGAGGTCTTCGAGGAGACGGCGGTCCACTGCGTTGCCGAACGCATCGTCCTCGTACAGGCGTTGGACCAGGTGCGCTACGACAACGGCGATGTCTGCCAGTACATGGACACGACCTTCCGCTGCCGGGCGGTCGGCGGCGAGGCACGTGTCAACGACGACGAGTCGCTGGACGTCGGCTGGTTCTCGCTGGATGCCCTGCCGGACCTGAACGAGTTCGGACTTTTCCGTATCAAGCAGTCGCTGTCCGACGCGCCCACGTGGTTCGACCCGATGGTCTGAGCCCGCGCGAGAACGAGGAGTGTACAGGGGTTGACGTAGGAGGGCCCTGCAGGGACTGTGTTGCACATCGAGCGCATGGTTGCGTGTTGTGCATCACAGTGTGGTGGTCCTGCGGGATAGGGACGTAACTCCTCACCCTCTTCGGAAGGCTTCGCATGAGTACCGCGACGACGGAAAAGGGATCGGCTCCGAAACGGGTGGATCCCGCTGTTCTCTACATATCAGTGACGGTCTCCGCCCTCTTTGTGGCGTGGGGGGTCTTCTTCACCGACAACCTCGGCTCGGTGGCCGAGGCGACGCTCGCCCGTGTCATCGAGAACTTCGGCTGGCTCTTCGTACTGGCCAGCGCCGGCTTCGTGCTGCTGGCGGCCGTGCTGGCGTTCAGCCGGTTCGGTTCCATCCGGCTCGGCAAGGACGGTGACCGACCGGAGTTCAGCACCGTCTCCTGGGTGGCGATGATGTTCAGCGCCGGCATGGGCATCGGTCTGATGTTCTACGGGGCCAGTGAGCCCCTCATGCGCATGTCCAGCCCGCCGCCGGGAACCGCCGAGGCGGGAACGGACGACGCGGCCCGGGTGGCATTGGAGTACTCGTATTTCCACTGGGCGATCCATCCCTGGGCGATGTATGCCGTCGCGGGTCTCGCGCTCGCCTACTTCGGATTCCGCAAGAGCGGCAACAGCCTGATCAGCTCCGCGTTCCGGCCGCTGATCGGCGACCGGGTGGACGGACCACTGGGCAAGTCCATCGACATTCTGGCGATCTTCGCCACCCTCTTCGGCTCCGCCGTGTCCCTCGGTCTCGGCGCGTTGCAGATCAACAGCGGTCTGAACTCGCTCTGGGGGATCGACGACTCCACCGCCCTCGCGGTCTCGATCATCGCGGTCCTCACCCTCATGTTCGTGCTCTCCGCCCTCTCCGGGGTGCATCGCGGCATCCAGTGGCTGAGCAACGGCAACATGATCCTGGCCGCCCTCCTGCTGCTGTTCGTCTTCGTCGTCGGCCCCACGGTGTTCATCCTGAACAGCCAGACGGAGGCGATGGGCGGCTACCTGGCCTCGCTCCCGAAGATGAGCTTCATGACCGGAGCCTTCGGCGGCGGTGAATGGCTCTCCGGCTGGACGATCTTCTACTGGGCATGGTGGATCTCCTGGACGCCGTTCGTGGGCACGTTCATCGCGCGGATCTCTCGCGGTCGTACGATCCGGGAGTTCATCGTCGGCGTGATCATCGCGCCGAGCGTGGTGAGCGTCGTGTGGTTCGCGATCCTCGGCGGTACCGCCCTGAACCAGGAACTCCACGGCGGCAAGCTGTCCGAGGCGGTCGCCAAGGGCGAGGAAGCCGGCCTCTTCGCCACCCTGGAGAACCTGCCCTGGTTCCCCATCACCTCGGTGGTGGTGATCGTTCTGGTCGGCCTGTTCTTCGTCAGCGGTGCCGACGCGGCCTCCGTGGTGCTGGGCATGCTCTCCAGCCGGGGCAGTATGAGCCCCAGCCGCCCCGTCGTGATTCTGTGGGGTGTGCTGACCGGTCTGGTCGCGGCCGTGCTGCTGCTCGCCGGTGGCCTGGAGGCGGTCAAGCAAGTGGCCATCATCGCCGCCTTCCCGTTCCTCTTCGTGATGATCGGGATGTGCGTGTCCCTGGTGAAGGCGCTGAGCGCCGAGCCCCGCGTGAAACAGCCCGCGGTGCGGGACGACGGCGGCGCGAAGACGCCCGAGTTCCTGGCCGATAAGGAGACCGTGGCCTGAGCCGCCGCGTGCACGAATCCTTGACCGCCGCTCGTCCCGTCCACGATGCTTTGTTGCGCCAGGTGGGATGCGTGCCGTAATGAGAAACATCCCACTGGATCTTGTACTAGCCGAGGAGCAGCCATGACTCATCAGGTCCGTGCGGTCGTCGCGCGAGCGAAGGGCGCACCCGTCAGCCTTGAGACGATCATCGTGCCGGACCCGGGCCCGGGCGAGGCGCTGGTGAGGATCGAGGCGTGCGGGGTCTGCCACACCGATCTGCACTATCGCGAGGGCGGTATCAACGACGACTTCCCGTTCCTGCTGGGGCACGAGGCCGCGGGTGTCGTGGAGTCGGTCGGTGACGGTGTCACCGACATCGCTCCCGGTGACTTCGTCATCCTCAACTGGCGTGCCGTCTGTGGGCAGTGCCGGGCCTGTCGGCGCGGACGACCGCAGTACTGCTTCGCCACCCACAACGCGAAACAGAAGATGACCTTGACCGATGGCACCGAGTTGTCGCCGGCGCTGGGCATCGGCGCGTTCGCGGAGAAGACGCTGGTCGCGGCCGGGCAGTGCACCAAGGTCGACCCGGCGGCCTCGGCGGTGGCCGTCGGCCTGCTCGGCTGCGGCGTCATGGCGGGCATCGGCGCGGCCATCAACACGGGCAACGTCGGGCGCGGTGACAGCGTGGCGGTCATCGGCTGCGGCGGGGTGGGGGACGCGGCGATCGCCGGATCCCGGCTCGCCGGGGCGGCGAAGATCATCGCTGTCGACATCGACGAGCGCAAACTCGAGACCGCGATGGCGATCGGCGCGACGCACACAGTCAACTCCCGGCAGAGCGATCCGGTTGAAGCCATTCGCGAGCTGACCGGCGGCTTCGGTGCCGATGTGGTGATCGAGGCGGTCGGCCGCCCGGAGACGTACAAGCAGGCCTTCTACGCGCGCGACCTGGCGGGCACGGTCGTCCTCGTCGGTGTGCCCACGCCGGAGATGAAGCTCGAACTGCCGCTGCTGGACGTGTTCGGCCGGGGCGGCGCGCTCAAGTCGTCCTGGTACGGCGACTGCCTGCCGAGCCGGGACTTCCCGATGCTCGTCGACCTCTATCTCCAGGGCCGTCTGGACCTGGACGCCTTCGTCACCGAGACCATCGCGCTGGACGAGGTGGAGAAGGCCTTCGAGCGGATGCACCACGGTGACGTCCTGCGCTCGGTGGTGGTCCTGTGACGGCCGGCGCTCGTATCGAACACCTCGTCACGTCAGGAACGTTCTCGCTGGACGGCGGTACCTGGGACGTCGACAACAACGTGTGGATCGTCGGCGACGACAGCGAGGCGGTCGTCATCGACGCCGCGCACGACGCCGCCGCGATCGCCGATGCCCTCGGCGACCGCACCCTGCGGGCCATCGTGTGCACCCACGCCCACAACGACCACATCGACGCCGCGCCCGCACTCGCGGCGCGCACCGGCGCCCCGATCCTGCTCCACGGCGACGACCTGCCGCTGTGGAAGCAGACTCACCCGGACCGGATGCCCGACGGCGACCTGGCCGACGGTCAGGTGCTCACGGTGGCCGGTGTCGAGCTGACCGTGCTGCACACGCCGGGTCACGCCCCAGGCGCGGTGTGCCTGTATGCGCCGGCCCTGACGGCCCTCTTCAGCGGCGACACCCTCTTCGCGGGCGGACCGGGGGCGACGGGAAGGTCGTACAGCGACTTCCCGACCATCGTCGACTCCATCCGGGACCGGCTGTTGACGCTGCCGGGCGACACCGTCGTGCACACCGGTCATGGGGAGACGACCAGTATCGGCACAGAGGCACCGCACTTGCAGGAGTGGATCGACCGCGGCTTCTGACCCACCGCCCGTCGAACCGCGCACGCCCGCCTCCTCGGCCCTTTCGGGACGAGGAGGCGGGCTGCCTGTATGTGCCCCCCGAGAGACCCACCATTGTTGTTTATCGCGCAGCAGGTTGCGTAAAGAGCAACTCGCACGGTCCGGCTTTCGTGGCCTATGGATGCCTTGACAAGGGTTCAGGGCGACCTCAGACTGATGTTGCGCTTACCGCAATCCGTTTCGCTATACGCACCGAGGTGTCATGATGATTCCCGCGTGCCGTCTCGCGGATCTCCCGCGAGGTGAGGCCTTCCGGCTCGACATCGATCCGCCGGTCTCGGTGTTCCACACCGACGACGGCGAACTCTTCGCCATCGACGACACCTGCACCCACCAGGACGCCTCGCTCGCCGACGGCTGGCTGGAGGGCTGCGAGGTGGAATGCCCGCTGCATGCCTCGAAGTTCGACCTGAGGACCGGTGCCTGCGACGCCCCGCCGGCCAAACTCCCCGTCCGGACCCATGAGGTCGTCGTCGAGGACGGCATGATCCACGTCCGGCTGTCCACGGCCGCCCCCAACCTGCCGCCTTGCATCTCGGCCCGGCTCGCCGGGGGAGTCGCGTGAGGACGGTCGCCGTGGTCGGGGCCTCGCTGGCCGGACTGTCGGCGGCCCGCTCGCTGCGGAAGCAGGGCTACGACGGGCGGCTCGTCGTCATCGGGGGCGAGCTCCACCGCCCGTACGACAGGCCCCCGCTGTCCAAGGAGTTCCTCGCCGGCACCATCGGCGAGGCGGACCTCGCGCTGGAGTCGGAGGGCGAGGACCTGGGGGCGGAGTGGCTGCTCGGCACCCGCGCCACCGGACTCGACCGTATGGACCGCGCCGTCCGGCTCGCCGACGGCCGGGAGGTGCGCGCGGACGGCATCGTCATCGCGACCGGCGCCGCCGCGCGCACTCTGCCCGGCTCCGAGGGGTTGGCCGGGGTGCACCTCCTGCGCACCCTGGACGACGCCCGCGCCCTGCGGGACGAACTGGCTCGTGGCGGACGGCTGGTGGTGATCGGCGGCGGGTTCGTGGGTGCGGAGGTCGCCTCCACCGCGTACGCCCTCGGGCTCGATGTGACGGTGATCGAGGCGGCCCCGACGCCGCTCGCCGGACCGCTCGGCGAGACCATGGGCGGTGTTGTCTCCGCTCTTCACGCGGACCACGGCGTACGTCTGTTGTGCGGCGTGGGGGTCAAGGGGCTGAGCGGCGAGCGTCAGGTGAATGCCGTCCTGCTGGAGGACGGCCGTACCGTCCCCGCCGACACGGTCGTCGTCGGAGTCGGCGCACGGCCGTGCGTCGAGTGGCTGGAGGGCTCGGGAGTCGCGCTCGAAAACGGCGTCAAGTGCGGTGTGGACGGCCGCACCAGCCTGGCCGGCGTGGTCGCTGTCGGCGACTGCGCCAACTGGTACGACCCTCGTGCGGCCACCCATCGCCGCGTCGAGCACTGGACCGGCGCACGCGAGCGCCCCGACGCCGCCGTCGCGACCCTGCTGTCCGGGGGCGCGGCCGAGCCGGGTGTGCCCCGGCCGCCGTACTTCTGGTCGGACCAGTACGGCGTGAAGATCCAGTTCGTCGGTCACGCGGCCGGTGCCGACAGCCTGACCATCGAGGAAGGCACCCCGGACGACCGTAACGTCCTGGCCGTCTACCGGCGTGCCGGTCATCCGGTCGCCGTGCTCGGGATGAACCAGCCGCGGCTGTTCACCCGCTGGCGCAAGCAGCTCGCCCTCGTGACTTCTTGACACCGCCCCCGAGGCATCTCATGCTGCGGTTGCATATCACGCGCAGCATTTCGCATGACACAACGCCGTCCGGAGTCGCTCTTCCCGGCGCGTGAATGACCGATCCACGACGTTCTCCGAGGAGTGCCCTGTGACCTCGACCGGCCTGCCGGACAGCCTGATCGCCACCCTCCCCGGCTCCTCCTACACGGATCCCGAGATTTTCGCCCAGGAGCAGGAGCGCATATTCGAGACCATGTGGTTCTGCGTCGCCCGGTCGTCCGACCTGGCGAAGCCCGGCGCCTTCCGTACCGTCGACGTGGGCCGCGAGAGCATCCTCGTCACCCGGGCGCGGGACAACTCGATCCGCGCGTACTTCAATGTGTGCCGGCATCGCGGAGCCAAGCTCTGCACGGAGGAGACCGGCGAGGTCAAAAGGGCCTTCCAGTGCCCGTACCACGCCTGGACCTATGACCTGAACGGCAAGCTCGTCGCGGCGCCCAACCTCACCAAGATGCCCGACGTCGGCCGCACCGAATATGGCCTGGTGAGTGTGGCGGTGCGTGAGTGGCTCGGCTATGTCTGGGTCTGCCTGGCCGAGAATCCGCCCCCGTTCGAGGAGGACGTCATCGGCGAGGTCGTCGCCCGGCTCGGCGACGTCGAGTCGATCGACCGCTACGACATCGACAACCTCTCCGTCGGCAAGCGGATCGTCTACGACGTCAAGGCGAACTGGAAGCTCATCATCGAGAACTTCATGGAGTGCTACCACTGCGCCACCATCCACCCGGAACTCACCGAAGTGCTCCCTGAGTTCGCGGACGGTTACGCCGCCCAGTACTACGTCGGCCACGGCGCCGAGTTCGGCGAGGACGTCCAGGGCTTCACCGTCGACGGCTCCGAGGGCCTGGACCGCATTCCCGGGGTCGCCGAGGACCAGGACCGTCGCTACTACGCGATCACCGTCAAGCCGCAGGTCTTCATCAACCTCGTCCCCGACCATGTGATCTTCCACCGTATGTACCCGGTGGCCGTCGACCGGACGATCGTCGAGTGCGACTGGCTCTATCTCCCGCACGTCGTCGAGAGCGGCAAGGACGTCAGCCGGTCCGTGGAGCTCTTCCACCGCGTCAATCAGCAGGACTTCGACGCCTGCGAGCGCACACAGCCCGGAATGTACTCCCGGATGTACGCCAAGGGCGGTGTGCTGGTGCCCAGCGAGCATCACATCGGCGCGTTCCACGACTGGGTCAACGAGCGCCTGGGCGCCCAACAGGCCCAGTAGCGCAGGCCGCTCAGCCCAGGTACCCCATGCGGTGGCTGATCTCCTCCGCACCCTTGAGCAGTACGGGGGCGAGTTCGTGCAGACGTTCCTCGGTGAGCCGGTACGACGGACCGGAGGCGCTCACCGCTGCCACGACCTCGCCCTCCCGGTTGCGAATCGGGGCGGCCATGGCGTGCAGGCCCAGCTCCAACTCCTCCAGCGCCCAGGCGTAGCCGCGCTCGCGGGCCTCGGCGAGGTTCTTCTCGAGCTTCGTCCTCGCGGTGATGGTGTGCGGGGTGACCTTCTTCAGGCCGCTCGCGGTCAGCAGCGCGGCTCGCTCCTGCGTGCGGAGGTGGGCCAGCAGGACCTTCCCGCTGGACGTGGCGTGCAGCGGGGTCAGCTGGCCGACCCAGTTCTGCGCGGTCACGGCCCCCGGGCCGCGCACCTGGTACAGGTTGACGGCGTAATGCTCCTGCAGGACAGCGATGTTGACGGTCTCGCCGATCTCCTCGGCCAGCGCCTCACAGACCGGGCGGCTCTGCTGGGTGATGTCGATGCGGCCGGTGACCGCGCCGGCCAGGCGCACGATGCCGAAGCCCAGACGGTACTTGCCGCGCTCGCCCGCCTGCTCCACCAGACCGCGTGCCTCCAGAGCGCCGAGCAGCCGGAAGGCGGTGGACTTGTGCACATCTATCTCGGCCGCCACCTCGCTGACGCCAGCCTCGCCGCGTCGGGCCAGGATCTCCAGGACGCTGATGGCGCGGTCGACCGACTGCACGCCCCCGGTGGGGGCGTTCGAGTTTTCGGTGTCTTCGCTGTGGTTGCTCACAGCGAAACTATATCCGTAGTAAACAACACTTCTGCAAGTAACAGGCGCGTAGTGAAGACTTCACAAGTTGCGCCTCCCGCAACCTGGTGCATATAGCGACACCGGGACTAGCATGCCTCGCGTATCTATGGCGCGAGCGAGACGAGGCACCATGGTTCCCCTGCAGTACGACTTCGTCATTGTCGGTGGTGGATCCGCCGGCAGTGCACTTGCGAACAGACTCTCCGCTGACCCGGCGAACCGGGTGCTGGTGCTGGAGGCGGGCCGGTCCGACTATCCGTGGGACGTCTTCATTCACATGCCCGCGGCGCTGACCTATCCGATCGGCAGCCGCTTCTACGACTGGAAGTACGAGTCCGAGCCCGAACCCCATATGGGCGGCCGGCGTATCTATCACGCGCGCGGCAAGGTGCTGGGCGGCTCCAGCAGCATCAACGGCATGATCTTCCAGCGCGGCAACCCCCTGGACTACGAACGCTGGGCCGCCGACCCTGGCATGGAGACCTGGGACTACGCGCACTGTCTGCCCTACTTCCGGCGGATGGAGAACTGCCTCGCCGCCGACCCGGACGACGAGTTCCGCGGCCACGACGGGCCCCTCGTCCTCGAACGCGGCCCCGCGACCAATCCGCTCTTCACCGCCTTCCAGAAGGCCACCGAGGAGGCCGGGTACGCCCCGACGGACGATGTCAACGGCTATCGGCAGGAAGGTTTCGCCAAGTTCGACCGCAATGTCCACCGCGGACGCCGGCTGTCGGCCTCGAAGGCGTACCTCAAACCCGTGATGAAACGGCCGAACCTCACGGTCAGGACCCGCGCCCTCGTCACCCGCGTCCTCTTCGAGGGCAAGCGGGCCGTCGGAGTCGAGTTCCGGCGTGGGCGAGGCGCGCTCCAGCAGGTCCGCGCCAAGGAGGTCATCCTCTGCGGCGGCGCGATCAACTCCCCGCAGCTGCTGCAACTCTCCGGTGTCGGCAACGCCGAGGAGTTGAGCGCCCTCGGCATCGACGTCGTGCACGATCTGCCGGGTGTCGGCGAGAACATGCAGGACCACCTGGAGGTCTACGTCCAGTACGCCTGCAAGCAGCCCGTCTCCATGCAGCCGTACATGGCCAAGTGGCGCGCCCCCTTCATCGGGCTGCAGTGGCTCTTCCGCAAGGGGCCGGCGGCCACCAACCACTTCGAGGCCGGCGGCTTCGCCCGCAGCAACGAGGACGTGGACTACCCCAACCTGATGTTCCACTTCCTGCCCGTCGCGGTCCGCTACGACGGCTCCTCACCCTCCGGCGGCCATGGCTACCAGGTGCACGTGGGCCCCATGTACTCCGACGCCATCGGCTCGGTGAAGATCAGGAGCAAGGACCCGCGCGAGCACCCCGCGCTGCGCTTCAACTACCTCTCCACCGAGCAGGACCGCCGCGAATGGGTCGAGGCGATCCGCGTGGCCCGCAAGCTCCTGAACCAGCCCGCGCTGGCGCCTTACAACGGTGGGGAGCTTTCGCCCGGGCCGAAGGTGGAGTCGGACGAGGAGATCCTCGCCTGGGTCGCAAAGGAGGGCGAGACCGCGCTGCATCCGTCCTGCACCTGCAAGATGGGCACCGATGAGATGGCCGTCGTCGACCCCACGAGCATGCGGGTCCACGGTCTGGAGGGCCTGCGCGTCGTCGACGCCTCCGTGATGCCGTACGTCACCAACGGCAACATCTACGCGCCGGTGATGATGATCGCCGAGAAGGCCGCCGACCTGATCCTCGGCAATCAGCCGCTACCGCCGTCGAAGGCCGCGTACTACCGCCACCGCGACGCCCAGAGTCAGCCGGGATAGACGTTGGCGAACGCAGGACTCCGGGCGTTGCTGGGCTACGTCCGCTACGAGGTGCTGCCGGCGAAGGCGACCGAGGACAAGGTCCTCTCCCATGTCCCGCGCGACGTCGTCGTCACCGTGACGGCGTCGCCGGTCAAGGGTCTGGAACCCACCCTCGACCTGGCCACCCGGCTCTCCGCACACGGTTACCGCGTCGTCCCGCACCTGCCCGCGCGGCTGCTGCGGGACGACGCCCACCTGAAGGACGTCGCGGCCCGGCTCGGCGAGTCGGGCATCGACGACGTGTTCGTCCCGGCGGGTGACGCCGATCCGCCCGCCGGGATCTACGACGGGGCACTGCCCGTGCTGCGCGCCCTGAGCGAACTGGGCGGCCCCTTCGCCCGCGTGGGTATCACCGGCTACCCCGAGAGCCATCCCCTCCTCCATGACGACATCACCATCCAGTCGATGTGGGACAAGCGCGCGCACGCGACGTACATCGTGAGCAACCTGTGCTTCGACGGGAGGGCGCTGACGGACTGGGTCGCCCGGATACGCGGACGTGCGGTCGAGCTCCCCCTGCATGTGGGCGTCGCCGGGCCCGTGCAGCGGGCGAAGCTGCTGGCCATGGCGACGAAGATCGGAGTGGGGGAGTCGACGCGTTTCCTGACCCGGCACCCGTCCTGGTTCCTGCGGTTCGCGACCCCCGGCGGTTACGCGCCCGAACGGCTGCTCGCGCGCTGTGCGGACGCGTTCGGCACCCCCGCGGCCCGGGTGGCTGGTTTGCACCTGTTCACTTTCAATCAGGTCGCCGAGACGGAACAGTGGCGACGCGCTCTGCTGGAGCGGCTGGACGGTTGAAGGGCGTGGTGCCGTCGTCGGGCGAGGACCCTGGGTCACCTTGCCAAAACGTCATCAGTGAACCTCTTGACGCAGGTCCGACCATTCGCCAAGGTGTTCCACCACAAGCAATTGAATGCACAATGCGCAACGCATTTCGGTTGAAGGGCTGGGCGCGTGGCAGACCTGTATGTGGCCGGTGAATGGCGGGAACCGGTGGCCGGAGGCCGCCGGGAGATCCGCTGCCCCGCCGACGGCACCCTCACGGCGACCGTGTCGGAAGGGACCCGCCCCGACACCGAGGCGGCGATCACCGCGGCCCGACGGGCCTTCGACGAGGGCCCCTGGCCCCGCACACCCGAGCGGGAGCGTGGCGCGCTGCTGCTGCGCACCGCCGACATCGTCGAGCGCGACGCCAAGGAGTTCGCCCGCGCCGAATCGCTGGACACCGGCAAGCGGCTCGTGGAGAGCGAGTACGACATCGCCGACGTCGTCTCCTGCTTCCGCTACTACGGCGGGATCGCGGGCACCGACGCCGGACGCGTGGTCGACACCGGCCGTGACGACGCCGTCAGCCGTGTCGTGTACGAGCCGATCGGCGTGTGCGGACTGATCACCCCCTGGAACTACCCGCTTCTCCAGGCCAGTTGGAAGGTCGCCCCCGCCCTTCTCGCGGGCAACACGATCGTCCTCAAGCCCAGCGAACTGACCCCCTCCACCTCGATCCTGCTGATGAGGGCACTCGCGGAGGCCGGACTCCCCGCCGGCGCCGCCAACCTCGTCCTGGGCGCAGGCCCCGAGGTGGGCGCCCCGCTCTCCGAGGACCCGGCCGTCGACATGGTCTCCTTCACCGGCGGGCTGGAGACCGGCAGACGGATCATGGCCACCGCCGCGGCGAGCGTGAAAAAGGTGGCACTGGAACTCGGCGGCAAGAACCCCAACGTCGTCTTCGCGGACGCCGACTTCGAGACGGCCGTGGACTTCGCCCTCACGGCCGTCTTCCTGCATTCCGGGCAGGTCTGCTCGGCCGGCGCCCGCCTGATCGTCGAGGACTCGCTGCACGACCGCTTCGTCGACGAAGTCGTCCGCCGCGCTCGGCTGATCCGCCTCGGTGGCCCCTTCGACCCCGAGGCCGAGACCGGGGCGCTGATCTCCGCACAACACCTGGACAAGGTCGAGGCATATGTCGCCGCGGGCCTCGCCGAGGGCGCCGTACTGCGATGCGGCGGCGTACGGCCCGACGACCCGGCGCTCGGATGCGGCCACTACTACCCGCCGACCGTGCTCGACGAGTGCCGCCAGGACATGCGCGTGGTGCACGAGGAGTCCTTCGGGCCCGTGCTCACCGTGGAGCGCTTCACCGACGAGGACGACGCCGTACGCATCGCCAACGACACCGAGTACGGACTCGCCGGAGCCGTCTGGACGCAGGACGCGGGCAAGGCCCAGCGGGTCGCCCGGCGGCTGCGCCACGGCACGGTGTGGATCAACGACTACCACCCCTATGTGCCGCAAGCGGAATGGGGTGGCTTCGGGCACTCCGGTGTGGGCCGGGAGCTGGGACCGACCGGCCTGGACGAGTACCGGGAGCCCAAACACATCTGGCAGAACATCCAACCCCGGCCGCAACGCTGGTTTAGCGGCTGAACGCCGAAAAGAGGTCGACGTGACCCCAGTAAAGACCGAGGTGCCGCAGCGGCGCGGCACACCCCAGGACTCGGACGGCACGCCGGTCATATCCGTGCGCGGGCTGTGGAAGGTGTTCGGGCCGAAGGCCGAGCAGGTCCCGGATTCCGAGGAGTTGTGCGGGCTCACCCGCCGCGAGCTCATGGACCGCACCGGCTGCACCGCCGCCGTACGCGACGTGAACTTCGAGGTCGCGCCCGGCGAGGTCTTCGTCGTCATGGGCCTGTCCGGCTCCGGCAAGTCCACACTCGTGCGATGTCTGACCCGGCTGATCGAACCCACCGCCGGTGAGATCGTCTTCGAGGGCGAGAACATCCGCGACGCGGACGCGGGGCGCCTGCGCGAACTGCGCCGCCGCAAGTTCTCCATGGTCTTCCAGCACTTCGGGCTGCTGCCCCACCGCCGGGTCATCGACAACGTGGCCTTCGGCCTGGAGATCCGCGGCATGAGCAAGGCCCAACGCGTCCAACGGGCCCAGGAGGTCGTGGAGCTGGTCGGCCTCGCCGGCTACGAGAACTCCTACCCCGACCAGCTCTCCGGCGGTATGCAGCAGCGCGTCGGCCTCGCCCGGGCGCTGGCCGGCGACCCCGACGTCCTCTTCTTCGACGAGCCGTTCTCCGCGCTCGACCCGCTGATCCGCCGGGACATGCAGAACGAGGTCATCCGCCTCCACCACGAGGTCGGCAAGACCATGGTGTTCATCACCCACGACCTCTCCGAGGCCCTCAAACTGGGCGACCGCATCCTGATCATGCGCGACGGCAAGATGGTCCAGTGCGGCACCGGTGACGAGTTGGTGGGCGCCCCGGCCGACGACTACGTGCGCGAGTTCGTCAAGGACGTACCGCGCGGCGACGTACTCACCCTGCGGTGGATCATGCGCCCGGCTGCGCCCGACGACGCCTTGGACGGCCCCGAGCTGGGCCCGGACGTCGTGGTGCGGGAGGCCACCCGGGCGGTGCTCGCGGCCGAGAAGCCGGTGAAGGTCGTAGAGAACGGCAAGCTGCTCGGCATCGTCGGCGACGAGGAGATCCTCGCGGTGGTCGCCGGGCAGGAAGGCGACGTGTGATGGCTGCCGTCGTAGAGAAAACGGATAAGCCGGACAAAGTAGTCGAGTTGGCGAAGGTGCCGGAACCCGCGCCCCTCGCCGGGGTACGCAAGGTCAGCCGCGGCATGGTCGTGGGCGCGGTCCTTCTCGTCTGGCTGGTGTTGTTCGCCGTGCTGCGCGGGAAACACACCCTGACCCTGTCGGCGGCGGACCTGACCGACCTGCACCGGTGGTTCAACGACGTCAATGACTCGATCGGCGCGAACCGCAACTCCAACCCGCTCTTCCTCTACTTCTTCAACGAGATCCGCCTGGTCATCGACACCCTGGTGACCTTCGTCCAGGAGCTGATCTCGCAGCCGTCCGGGGACCGCCCCGTCCCGCAGATCGGCTGGCTCGGTGTCGTCGGCATCGCCGGCTACGTCTCCTGGGCCGTGGGCAACTGGAGGGTCGCGCTGCTGGCGGTGGCCGGCTTCACCTTCCTCGGGGTGCAGGGCCTGTGGCAGGAGAGCATGGACACCCTGGCGCTCACCCTCTCCGCGGTCCTCGTGGCGCTGCTGTTCGCGATCCCGCTGGGCGTGTGGGCGGGGCTGTCCGACCGGTTCAACCGGATCGTGACGCCCTTCCTGGACTTCATGCAGACCATGCCGACCTTTGTCTATCTGGCCCCGCTGACCCTGTTCTTCCTCATCGGCGGCGCCTCCGCCACGATCGCCACCGTGATCTACGCGGCTCCACCGGCGATCCGCATCACCGCGCACGCCATCCGCTCCGTGCCCGAGACCACCGTCGAGGCGGCCGACTCACTGGGCGCGACGCGGCAGCAGGCACTGCTGAAGGTCTTGCTGCCGATGTCCAAGCGGACCGTGGTGATGGGCGTCAACCAGTCCATCATGGCCGCCCTCGCCATGGTCACCATCGCCGCCCTGATCGGTGCGCCCGGCCTCGGCAGGACCGTCGTCCAGGCCCTGCAGTCCCTCGACGTCGGTACGGCCTTCAACGCGGGCCTCTCCATCGTCGTGATGGCGATCGTCCTGGACCGGGTCACGACCGCCGCCAGCACCCGCGCGAAGGCGGCCAGAAGTTCGAAGACTCGCTTCCTTGCCTGGCGGCGGCGCCTCCTGGGTGCCGGCGCGGTGGTCACGGCGGTCCTCGTCTACATGTCGCACACCTACGTCTGGGCGGCCGAGTTCCCCGGCGAGGGCGGCGCGGGCAGCTCCATCGCGAGCGCGGCCGACACCACGACGACCTGGGTGCAGGACGAGCTCTCGGGCCTCACCAACGCCGTCCGTGACACCCTCACCAACGGCCTCCTGAACCCCTTCCAGTCGCTGCTCACCGACTCCCCGTGGTGGCTCGTCGGCGCGGTGCTGATCGCTCTCGGCGTCGTGTTCGGCGGCTGGCGTGCCGGGCTCACCACGGCCGTGTGCGTGGGCCTGCTGGTCGGCACCGGTGTGTGGTCGGACGGCATGACGACGATGGCGTTGAGCCTCGTCGCCACGGTGCTGGTGATGCTGATCGGCGTCTTCTTCGGTGTGTGGATGGGACGCAGCGCGCTGGTCGACCGGCTGCTGCGCCCCACTCTGGACGCGGCCCAGGTCATGCCGCCGTTCGTCTATCTCGTCCCGTTTCTCGCGCTGTTCGGCCCGACCCGCTTCACCGCGATCGTCGCCGCTGTCGTCTACGCGGCCCCCGTCGCCGTGAAGATCATCGCGGACGGGATACGGAAGGTGCCCGCGACCACCGTGGAAGCGGCCACCTCCGCCGGGTGCAACACCTGGCAGATCATCACCAAGGTCCAGCTGCCGATGGCACGCGGTGCCCTGACTCTCGCCACGAACCAGGGTCTCATCTACGTGCTGTCGATGGTCGTCGTGGGCGGTCTTGTGGGCGCCGGGGCCCTCGGCTACGACGTCGTCGCCGGCTTCTCGCAGGGGCAGCTGTACGGGAAGGGGCTGGCCGCGGGACTGGCCATCGTCCTTCTCGGAGTCATGTTCGACAGGATCACTCAGGCAGCGGCGCGGCGTGCCGGCGCATAAGGAGCTACGGACCATGGCAGGACACGTAAAACACTGGAGAGTCGGCGCGGCCGGCATAGCCGTCCTCGCACTCGCCCTCACGGCCTGCGGAGGGGCCAAGGTCGGTGACGACTCCTCGGGGTCCGACAGCTCGGGAGGCTCCGCCGAGTGCGGCACCTTCAACCTCGCGGTCAACCCGTGGGTGGGCTACGAGGCCAACGCGGCGGTCATCGCGTACGTCGCGGAGAAGGACCTCGGCTGCAAGGTCGTCAAGAAGGACCTCAAGGAGGAGATCGCCTGGCAGGGCTTCGGGACGGGCGAGGTCGACGCCGTCGTCGAGAACTGGGGCCACAACGACCTGAAGAAGAAGTACATCACCGACCAGAAGACCGCCGTCGAGGCCGGCTCCACCGGCAACGAAGGCCTCATCGGCTGGTACGTGCCGCCGTGGCTGGCCAAGGAGCACCCGGACATCACGGACTGGAACAACCTCAACAAGTACGCGGACAAGTTCAAGACCTCGGAGTCCGGCGGCAAGGGGCAGCTGCTCGACGGCGACCCGTCGTTCGAAACCAACGACGAGGCCCTGGTGAAGAACCTGAAGCTGGACTACAAGGTGGTGTACGGGGGCAGTGAGACCGCGCTCATCCAGGCCTTCCGCGACGCGGAGAAGAACAAGAAGTGGCTGATCGGCTACTTCTACGAGCCGCAGTGGTTCCTGGCCGAGGTGCCGCTCGTCAAGGTCAAGCTGCCCGACTACAAGGAGGGCTGCGACGCCGACGCGGAGAAGGTCGCCTGCGACTACCCCGTGTACAAGCTGGACAAGATCGTCAGCGCGAAGTTCGCCAAGTCGGGCAGCCCGGCCTATGACCTGGTCAAGAACTTCACCTGGACCAACGACGACCAGAACGTCGTGGCGAAGTACATCGCGGTGGACAAGATGACGCCCGAGGCGGCGGCCGAGAAGTGGGTCGAGGCGAATCGGGACAAGGTGAAGGCCTGGATCAAGTAGTAGCGGAGGCCGGACGCCAAGAACCGGTCGACCACGCCCGGTGGGCGGTGCGCATCCCGCGCGCACCGCCCACCGGGCATCGCTGTGTTCAGGCCCTCTTTCCGGTCCCTTTCCCGGACGTGGTCGGACTACTGAACGCTCGAAGTAACGCGAACCGGGTCACGAGACGCTGATGGGGGGCCGACAGCGAGCTGTCGGCCCCCCATTGGGCATTGCGCGTCGGTCAGACCGAATGGGTCAGTGCGCAACAATCCACATCAGCCATTGAAGGGGCACTTCTTGATGATGAAGAATGCTTTTCCGGGCTGGTCCACACCAAGAACTCCCTGGTTGCCGGGCCTTGAGCTGCCGACGACGAGGTCCGCGCCCTTGAACTGCTTGGTTTTGGAGTGCCACAGGACCCGGCCACCGGAATACTGGTAGAATCGCACATCGCCGTTCTTGGCGACCTGGACGTACGCGGACGGGCCGCTGAGGTGCCCCTTGGCCTTGTATACCGTGCAGGTCAAGGCCTTGTAGGTCATGTAGATGTTGTAGTTCTTCCCGACACAGAACCTGGCCTTTCGCGACGCGGGACCATCGGTGATACACTGCCCCGCCTTGAGCTTTTTGCCATTGGCCAGGCGATTTTTCGGCGCCGCGCTTGCAGGGCTGGCCACGCCCAGGGCGACCGCGGCCGCGACCGCGAAGACGGCCGCGTGACGCACAGGCCGGTAGCTGATTTTGAAAATACGCGCCATGGCGCATTCCTCCCCGTTAATGAAGGGAACTCAGTCAATTTTGCTCCGTTCCCATTCCAGGCAGGATCTTATCCCAGGGACGCGTTCACTGGGTGCCCCCCGAGTTCTTTTTGTAGTATCTTCACAATTCACTTGTCGAGACTTTTCGTGACGGTCCGCCCATCTCTCTAATGGGCCGCTTTGGCTGTCCGGGCTGAGGGGGGATCCAGGCGGTCCGGCTGTCGCGTCGGGTGGGCACCGGGCGCTGATCCTGTTCTTCCTCATCGGCGGCGCCTCCGCCACGATCGCCATGGTGATCTGCGCGGCCCCGCCGGCGATCCGGATCACCGTGCACGCCATCCGGTCCGTGCCCGAGACCACGGTCGAGGCGGCCGACTTGCTCGGCGCGACCCGGCGGCAGTCCCTGCTGCCGATGTCCAAGCGGACCAGGGTCATGCGCGTCAATCAGTCGATCATGGCTGCCCTCGCCATGGTCACGGACCGTTTCCCGGGCTGCTCGGCGGCTCGTTCTCCCGGCCGTTCCTCGACGTCATGGACCCCTTGACACCCACGTGCGCGGAAGGCACATTGAGTTGCGCAACCTGAATCATGTTGCGTAGACAGCAACTCGATCGGCTCGACTGGTTTACAAACCGGAGGTGCGGCGATGGCGGGACCCCGAGTGGTCATCATCGGAGCGGGAGTCGTTGGCGCGGCTCTCGCGGACGAGATCTCGGCGCGGGGTTGGAGCGAAGTGACCGTGGTGGATCAGGGTCCGCTCCCGGCCACCGGCGGCTCCAGCTCACACGCCCCGGGCTTGGTGTTCCAGACGAACCCCTCCAAGACGATGACCGAGATGGCCCGCTACACC
Organism: Streptomyces capitiformicae; assembly: GCF_002214185.1. Taxonomy (NCBI): domain Bacteria; kingdom Bacillati; phylum Actinomycetota; class Actinomycetes; order Kitasatosporales; family Streptomycetaceae; genus Streptomyces; species Streptomyces capitiformicae. The sequence goes on from NZ_CP022161.1 coordinate 9,725,947, forward strand.
GTCGAGAAGTTCTGCTCCCTCGACGTCGACGGCAAGCCCTGCTTCCTCCAGGTCGGCGGCCTCGAGGTGGCGACCACCCCCGAGCGCCTTGCTGAGCTGCACCGCCGCCACGGCTGGATCACCGCCTGGGGCATCGAGTCCCGGCTCCTGACCGCCGACGAGTGTGTCGAGCAGCACCCCCTGGTCAACCGGGACAAGGTCCTCGGCGGCCTCCTCGTCCCGACGGACGGCCTGGCCAAGGCGGTCCTCGCCGTCGAGGCGCAGATCCGCCGGGCCACCGAGCGCGGCGTACGCTTCCTCGCCCGCCACGAAGTCCTCGACATCCTGAAGACCGACGGCGAGGTGACGGGCGTCCGCACCGACCAGGGCGATCTGGAAGCCGACATCGTGGTGTGCTGCGCCGGCATCTGGGGTCCGAAGATCGCGCGCATGGTCGGGATGAACCTTCCGCTCACGCCACTGGCCCATCAGCTGGCCTGGACGGGTCCGGTGCCGGCGTTGGCGGGGCAGACGCAGGAGGCGGTCCGTCCGATCCTGCGCCACCAGGACGCCGACCTCTACTACCGCGACCGCTTCGACGGCCTGGGCATCGGCTACTACGGCCACCGTCCGATGCCCATCTCCGCCGACGACATCCTCTCCGTCGACGAGGCCGACGAGATGCCGTCGGTCCTGAAGTTCACTGAGGACGACTTCGCCGACGCCTGGACCGAGACCCAGTCCCTGCTCCCCGCGACGAAGGAGGCCAAGGTCGAGGAGGGCATCAACGGCCTGTTCTCCTTCACCACCGACGGCTACCCGCTTCTCGGCGAGTCACCCGACGTCAAGGGTTTCTGGGTCGCCGAGGCGGTGTGGGTCACGCACTCCGCGGGCGTCGGACGAGCGGTGGCCGAATGGCTCGTCGACGGCTACTGCTCCTCCTTCGACCTGCACGAGTGCGACGTCAACCGCTTCGAGCCGCACCAGCTCTCCCCCGAGTACGTCCTGGCCCGCGACTGCCAGAACTTCGTCGAGGTCTACGACATCCTGCACCCGCTGCAGCCGTCGGGGGACCCGCGCCCGATCCGGTTGAGTCCGTTCCACACCCGCCAGCAGGAACAGGGCGCCTTCTTCCTCGAGGCGGGCGGCTGGGAGCGCCCGCAATGGTACGAGGCCAACGCGGGCCTGGTCGAAGGCCGTTCCATCCCCACCCCGAACGACTGGGCCGCGCGGTACTGGTCGCCCATCGTCGGCGCGGAGGCCCAGGTCACCCGCGAGACCGTCGCCATGTACGACATGACAGCTCTCAAGCGCCTCGAAGTGACCGGCCCCGGTGCCGCCGCCTTCCTGGAGCGCCTGTGCACCGGCAAGGTCGCCAAGTCCGTCGGCTCGGTGACGTACACCCTGCTCCTCGACCACGACGGCGGCATCCGCAGCGACGTCACGGTGGCCCGGCTCGCCCGCGACCGCTTCCAGGTCGGCGCCAACGGCAACCTGGACCTCGACTGGTTCTCCCGGCACCTCCCCGCCGACGGCACGGTCCAGGTACGTGACATCACCGCCGGCACCTGCTGCATCGGTCTGTGGGGCCCGCTCGCCCGCGAGGTCCTGCAACCCCTCACGGACGAGGACTTCACCAACGACGGCCTGAAGTACTTCCGCGCCAAGCAGGCCCACATCGGCAGCGTCCCGGTCACGGCGATGCGCCTGTCGTACGTCGGTGAACTCGGCTGGGAGCTGTACACCACCGCCGACCTCGGCGGGAAGCTGTGGGACACGCTGTGGCGGGCGGCCGAGCCGCTGGGCGGCATCGTCGCCGGCCGCGGCGCCTTCAACAGCCTGCGCCTGGAGAAGGGTTACCGCTCCTTCGGTACCGACATGACGTACGAGCACGACCCCTACGAGGCCGGCGTCGGCTTCGCCGTCAAGCTCGACAAGGACGACTTCATCGGCAGGGCCGCGCTGGAGCGCCGCAAGGCCGACGTACGACGGAAGCTGACCTGCCTCACCATCGACGACCCACTGTCCGTCGTCATGGGCAAGGAACCGGTGTACGACGGCGACCGCGCGGTCGGCTACGTCACCAGCGCCGCCCACGGCTACACCATCGGCAAGGGCATCGCCTACGCCTGGCTCCCCGTGGAGCTCACCACCCCCGGTACCACCGTGCACATCGGCTACTTCGACCAGCGCGTCGAGGCGACCGTCGCCGAGGAACCCCTGTTCGACCCGACCATGTCCCGCCTCCGTGGCTGACACCCCGCGTCGACTCTGAGGGAAAGGAACACCGCCGGTGAACGCACAGCTGCTCGACGGCAAGGCGACCGCCGCCGAAATCCGCCGCGAACTCACGGAGCGCGTGGCCAAGTTGACCGCGACCGGCGGCCGCCTGCCCGGGCTCGGCACGGTCCTCGTCGGCGACGACCCCGGCAGCCACGCCTACGTCGCCGGAAAGCACCGCGACTGCGCACAGGTGGGCATCGCCTCCCTCCGTCGCGAACTGCCCGCCGACGCCACCCAACGGCAGGTCGAGGACGTCATCGACGAACTCAACGCCGACCCGGCCTGCACCGGCTACATCGTCCAGCTTCCGCTGCCGCGCCACCTCGACGCCAACGCCGTACTGGAGCGCATGGACCCGGCCAAGGACGCCGACGGCCTGCACCCCGTCAACCTCGGCCGGCTGGTCCTGGGCGTCGAGGCCCCGCTGCCCTGCACGCCACGCGGCATCGTCGAACTGCTTCGCCGGTACGAGGTGCCGCTGGCCGGAGCACGGGTGTGCGTGATCGGCCGGGGCATCACCGTGGGACGCCCCATCGGACTCCTCCTCACCCGCAGGTCGGAGAACGCCACCGTGACCCTGTGCCACACCGGCACCAAGGGCCTGGCCTGGCACGTACGCGAAGCGGATGTCGTCGTCGCGGCCGCCGGCTCGCCCGGGCTGATCACCAAGGACATGGTGCGCCCCGGCGCGGCGCTCCTGGACGTCGGCATCACCCGCACCGACCGGGGCCTGGTCGGCGACATACACCCGGACGCCGCCCGGACAGCCGGATGGCTCGCGCCCATGCCCGGCGGCGTGGGCCCCATGACCCGCGCGATGTTGCTGGCCAACGTCGTCGAGGCCGCGGAGAGGAACGCGAACACGGTATGACCCTCGGTGGCGAGGCCATGGCCTCGCCACCGCTCACTGCTTGGCGAAGACCACGGCATCACCGGCGTCGCCGTCCTGGTGACAGGGATGGCCGGTCGCCGGTTTGCCGCCCGCTCAGCACTCGATGATGTTCACCGCGAGCCCGCCGCGGGCGGTTTCCTTGTACTTCACGCTCATGTCGGCGCCGGTGTCCTTCATGGTCTTGATGACCTTGTCGAGGGAGGGAGGCGCGGCGGAGGTGCCGGTCCCGGGAGGCGCGGCGGAGGTGCCGGTCCCGGGAGGCGCGGCGGAGGTGCCGGTCCCGGCAGGCGCGGCGCCGCGGGTCACCAGGGTCGAGCTGGACTGGCCGGCCGGGGTGCCCGACGGGGGGCGCCATGGCTTCACGCCGGCGCATCGGAGGCGTTTGGAGGCCGCGTTGCCCGACCTGGCCGACCGTCTCGTGCGGGCCCTGCCGCCGGGTGCCCGACGGGTGCTGGTGCTCGGCTTCGAGGAGCTGATGTACGCGCCGTTGTGCCTGGCGAGGGAGCTGGAGCGGGTGGTCGGGGGCGAGGCGGGGGTGGAGATACGGTTCTCCACGACTACGCGGTCGCCCGTGCTGGCGGTGGACGACCCCGGCTACGCGATACGCAGCCGGATCGTCTTCCCCGCGCACGACGAGCCCGCGGAAGGGCCTGGGGAGCGGTACGCGTACAACGTGGCGGGGGGCGGGTTCGACGCGGTGGTGGCCGTCGTCGACTCGGTCGCGGACACGCCCGCGCTGCACGCCCGTGACGGTCTGTTGGCGACGCTCGCCGCGCATACGCCGAGCGTCCTGCTGGCCGTCGTGCCGTCGTATGTACCGCCGTATGCTCCGCCGGTTCGCCGCGGCCCGGACACGCCGTCCCGGTCCCCGCACACCCACGAAAGGTCCCCCATGCTGCCCGAGCCCCTGCGCGGCCCCGACTTCTCGTCCTATGCGCCGGAGGACGTCGGCTGGCTGCTTCAGGACCTCTCGGAGGTGACCCTGGAGGCGCCGACCGAGGAGCGGGAGGAGGCGATCCAGAGCGGTGGGGCGCACTACGCGGAGTCGTTGCCGGTCGAGTACCAGCCGAGCGAGCGGTATCAGGAACTGTTCCACAGCGCGCTCGACGCCTCCGCCGATCGGATCGCCCTGGCTGTGGGGGTCGTGACCGAGACCGTGTTGGCCGAGCGGTCGCCTCGGCCCGTCATCGTGTCGCTCGCCCGTGCCGGTACGCCCGTCGGTGTGCTCATGCGGCGGTGGGCGCAGCAGCGGCACGGGGTGGAGCTGCCGCACTACGCCGTGTCGATCGTGCGTGGGCGCGGGATCGACGCCAACGCGCTGCGCTGGCTGGCGGCTCACCATGACCCGGCCGATGTCGTCTTCGTGGACGGCTGGACGGGGAAGGGAGCGATCACCCGTGAACTCGCCGCGGCCATCGAGGAGTTCGAGGCGGCGGAGGGGATCACCGGATTCGATCCGGAGATCGCCGTGCTCGCCGATCCGGGGTCGTGCGTGCGGACGTACGGGACCAGGGAGGACTTCCTCATTCCCTCCGCCTGCCTCAACTCGACCGTGTCGGGGCTGATTTCGCGGACCGTGCTGCGGTCGGACCTGGTGGGGCCGAACGACTTCCACGGGGCGAAGTTCTACCGGGAGCTGGCCGGGGCCGATGTGTCCGTGGACTTCCTGGACGCGATATCCGCCCGGTTCGCCGGGATCGTGGACGCGGTGGACTCCCGTACCAAGGAACTGCTCTCCGCCGACCGTACGCCCACCTGGGAGGGCTGGGCGGCCGTCGAGCGGATCAGTGAGGAGTACGGGATCCACGACGTGAACCTGGTCAAGCCCGGTGTCGGCGAGACCACCCGGGTGCTGCTGCGCCGCGTACCGTGGAAGATCCTCGCGCGGGCCGGGGCGGGCGCGGACCTCGACCACGTACGTCTGCTCGCCGAACAGAGAGGGGTACCGGTGGAAGAGGTGGCCGAACTGCCGTACACCTGCGTGGGGCTGATCCACCCCCAGTACACGCGGGGCGCGACCGGTGCCGACGGCAAGGCGGTGGCTGTCTGATGTCCCGGCCCCGGATGCCGCAGGTGCTGGTCGCCAGCGATCTCGATCGTACGCTCATCTATTCGTCCGCCGCGCTCGCGCTGACCATGCCGGACGCGCGGGCGCCCAGGCTGCTCACGGTCGAGGTGCACGAGAGCCGGCCGTTGTCGTACATGACCGAGACGGCGGCGGGACTGCTGACCGAACTCGGGGACACGGCGGTGTTCGTACCGACGACCACCCGGACGCGTAAGCAGTACCAGCGGATCAATCTGCCGGGGCCCGCGCCGAAGTACGCGATCTGCGCGAACGGTGGGCATCTGCTGGTGGACGGGGTCACGGATGCCGCCTGGCACGACGGGGTGCTCGCCCGGCTCGCCTCTGAGTGTGCGCCCTTGAGTGAGGTGCGGGATCATCTGGCCGCCACCGCCGATCCGTCCTGGGTGCGCAAGCATCGGGTCGCCGAGGACCTGTTCGCCTACCTCGTCGTCGAGCGGGAGTTGCTGCCCGAGGAGTGGGTGAAGGATCTCGCGGTGTGGGCGGAGAACCGGGGGTGGACGGTGTCCCTTCAGGGGCGGAAGCTGTACGCCGTGCCGAAGCCGCTCACCAAGTCGGCGGCCATGCGGGAGGTCGCGCGGCGGACCGGGGCCGAGTTGACGGTGGCCGCCGGGGATTCGTTGCTGGACGCGGACTTGTTGCTCGCGGCGGATCGGGCGTGGCGGCCGGGGCATGGGGAGTTGGCCGACGTGGGGTGGGGTGGCCCTGCGGTTACCGCGCTGCCGGAGCGGGGGGTTATAGCGGGGGAGAGGATTCTGCGGGAGTTCGTGAGGGCGGCGCGGGAGGGTTGAGCGGGGCTTTCCGGGGTCACCTCTGTGCACGTGACGCTCTTGTAGGCGCTCCCCAGCACCTGTGGCACACGGCTGACCGCTGTCAGGCCCGCCGTTGGTGTCGACACAGGGGTAACAGCGGCGGGCACAGGCCACCCCCGGATGGGGACGTGGGGGCGGCCCGTTCCGCTGCCAGCGCAAGCTCCGGGTGCCGACAGCGGGGGCTCTCAGCGGCGCTTGGGGGCCCGGGAGCGGTATGCGCAACTCGACTCCGTACACAAGGGATCAGGGGATCGGCTGGTCCGAGTACCGGCTCGACAAGCGGTTCGAGAAGGTGCGGGCGGACGCCGAACTGGCCGGGCTGTTCGAGTGCGAGACGGGTGAGTGGCTGCTGGCACGGCACTTCGTGTTCCACGACAACGACCAGCCCACCCAGATGAGTACCTCCTACGTGCGTTGGTCGGATGTCGCCGGGACGCCGGTCGCCGACCCGATCAACGAACCCTGGCCGGGCGGTACTCAGGCTCAGATGGCTAGCCTGGGTATCCGCGTCACACGGGTCACCGAGTCGTTCACCGCAGGCATGCCCACCCAACTCGAGGCGGCCACGCTGCGGATCGGCTCAGGCGTTCCTGTGCTGCGCTACACGCGTCGGCACATCGCCGACACGGGCCGGATCGTCGAGGTGGCCCACTCGATCGTGCGACGTGGCGACACCACCATCGTCGACTTCGTCATCGACCTCGACGACTGAGCAGCCAGGCGCCGCCGACGTAGTCGAGCGGATCGACGACACCCTGCGCATTCCTCTGTGTGGCGGCGCTGCTGATGCTGCACCGCCTGCGGCTGCGCTGATTGCCCGTGGCTGCGGACTGAACCGAAGGGTTCAGAAGTGAGTGGCACGCCTCAACTCTGGACGGTAGTCATCACGTTGGAGGCGACTACAGAGCCAGGCGTGAACCATGAGGGCGTGCTCGGCCCGCAGCGGAGCCGCCCATGGCGACAGTCGACAGGAGTTTGACCGTGTCCGAGTGGCCCGACGGGCAGTCTGCAGGGGAGGACGACTCGGCCATCGGGCGGCTCAGTTCGAAGGTGTTGCCGCAAGTCCGGCAGCGGTACTCGTAACGAGGCATGACGACAGGCTGGCGCCCGCCGGGATCACAGCGGAATCACAGGAAGTTTCCGCTGGTCAGTTGCGCTTCAGGCCCTTCTTCGAAGGTGCCCGTGAGCTAGTGACATAGATCATGTGACGTTTACTTTTCGCGATGTCGATCTTGGTCTGGCAAGGGGGGATTTCGCATCTTTACTTACCCACTACCTTCACTTGAGGTCACATAAGTGATCCTTTTGGATCTGTAGGGGGCTGAGGATTGTGATACCTCGGATATCTCCGGCGCGGCGGCGCGGAAGACCCAGGCAGGGTGTGGGGGTTCGTTCCCTCGCCGGTGGTCTCGCGCTCGCGACGGCGATCAGCCTGGTCAACGCGACGAGCGCCGCTGTAGCGGCACCGCCCGAGGCGCCTGAGGCGCCCAAGAAGAAGGCGGCGGCGACCCAGGCAGCCGACATCGCGTCGGCGAAAGTGGCGGCCCGGCTGTCGGGCAAGCGCGTCGAGGCGCTCTCGGAGCGCACCGAGACGTCGACCACCTGGGTCAACAAGGACGGCAGTCTCACCACGGAGCTGTCGGCCGGTCCGATCCGCTTCGAGCGGGACGGCAAGTGGGTCGACGTCGATGTGAAGCTGCGTGAGTCCGGTGACGGCATCGAGCCGGTGGCGCACCCCAACGGGCTTTCCCTGGCGGGGAAGACCGGGACTCCGGCGAAGTCGCTGAAGGCGGCGCAGGATGCCAAGGCCGTCGACCTGGTGACGCTGGGCGAGGGCGACGAGCAGATCACCCTTCAGTGGAAGGGTGGACTGCCCGCGCCGAAGGTGAAGGGGACGCGCGCGGAGTACGTCAACGCCGTACCCGGCGCGGATGTGGTGGTCGAGGCCACCCGTACCGGCTTCGAGCAGTACGTCGAGATCAAGGAGAAGCCGACGGACGGCTTCTCCTACACACTGCCGTTGCGGGCCGAGGGCCTGAAGGTGAAGCAGCTGCGGGACGGCAGTGTGCTGTTCACCAGCAAGAAGGACAAGAAGCGGGCTGTCATGCCCGCGCCGGTGATGTGGGACTCCACTGTCGACGAGCGCTCCGGCGAGCACACCCGCCGGGTGCCGGTGAAGATGAAGGTGGTGAAGAAGAAGGGCGGCTCGGTCGATCTGGTGGTCACGCCGGATGCGAAGTTCCTCGCGGACCCGAAGACCCAGTACCCGGTCACCGTCGACCCCTCCACCTCCTCACTGACCAACGTCTTCGACACCTACGTCCAGCAGGGCGAGACGGTCGACTGGTCCGGCGACACCGAACTTGACCTGGGCAACCCCGGAACGGTCAATGCCGACGGCTCACCCCGCTACGCGCGTTCCTTCATCACCTGGGACACCAGCCCCGTCCGTGACGCGCTCGTGTCGGACGCGAAGCTGAGCCTGTACAACTTCCACTCCGGCAACACCGACTGCACCGCGGCACCGTGGACGGTGTGGTCGACCGGCGCGGCGTCCACCTCCTCTCGGTGGACCGCCCAGCCGGAGTGGATCCAGCAGTACGCGGAGTCCACCGAGACCAAGGGCCGGGACGCCTGCGGAGGTGACGGCTGGATCAATGCGAATGTGACCACCCTGCTCCAGGATTGGGCATCGGCGAAGAACACCCGTTCGCACATGGGGCTGCGCTCCGTCTCGGCGGCGCAAGCGCAGTGGAAGCAGGTCAACTCTGCGAACGCCGCAACGAATCCGCCGAAGTTGACGGTTACGTACAACTTCCGCCCGAAGACGGGCACCAACCGTGAGGCCGGTCCGCCGTACTTCTCCTACGGTGGCGACTACGTGGTCAACACCACGACGCCCACGCTGCGGGACACCTTCGTCGACGTCAACGGTGACACGGTCATTGGGAGCTTCCAGGTCGCGGACTCCGCCACCGGTTCGCAGGTCGGCGACATCCTCACCTCCGAGTTCACGGCTTCCGGCTCGCCGGCGTCGGTGAAGGTTCCCTCGGGTCTGCTGACCAACGGCAAGACGTACAAGTTCCGTACCTCTCCGTATGACGGGACGCACTTCAACTTGGACTGGTCGGCGTGGCAGACGTTCACCGTCGACACCAGCGCACCCTCGGCCCCCGCGAAGATCGTCTCCAGCGACTATCCGAGCGACAAGTGGGTCAAGGGCGAGGGCGAGGCCGGTACCTTCACGGTCACCCCGCCCTCGGGCTCCGACCACCAGTGGCTGGAGTGGTCCCTGGACGATGGAGCCACCTGGACCAAGGTCACCACGGACGGCGCCTCCGCCGACAAGAACATCAGCGTGACCCCGCCGCAGAACGGAACCCACACCCTCCAGGTGCGGTCCGTGGACAAGGCGGACAACAAGTCCGAGCCGCTCGCGTACACCTTCCACGCCGGTTCCGGCGGGTTCATCACCCCTACCGAGGGCGAGTACACCGCGCGCCGACTGCGGCTCGCGGTCGAGACGGACGGTCAGAAGTACGACAGCGTCACCTTCCTCTGGCGCCGCTCCGCGGCCGACGACTGGGCGGAGATCCCCAAGGCTGCCGTCACCTCCGGCGGTGATCCGCTCGCCGCATGGCCGGTGCCGCTGACCGACGGCAAGAACTCCGCGCTGGTGTGGACCGCCACCGACACCGTCGACCCGGACGGCACCATCCAGATCAAGGCCGACTTCACCGGCCCGAGCTCCGCCTCCGGCAGCAGCGAGCCGCTGACCGTCGTCGTCGACCGGAACGCGGAGGGAGCCTCCACCGACCAGGTCGGCCCCGGTGAGCTCAACCTGCTGACCGGCGACTACACACTCTCCGCCACCGACGCCTCGGCGTTCGGTCTCACGGTCACGCGCAGTGCCTCCTCGCGGGTTCCCGACCAGGCCGCCCAGCAGGAGGGACAGGCGCCCGTCTTCGGCAAGGAGTGGGCCTCCGGCACGGTCGCGGAGGCCACCGCCACCGGCTACAACCACCTCCGCAAGGTCACCGACACGGCCGTCGACGTGGTGACGGTCGAGGGCGACGCCATCCACTTCACGGCCAACGCCGCGCAGGACGGCTGGGTCGCCGAACCCGGCTCCGAGAGCCTGACCCTCACCGGCAGCCTCAGCGGCACCTTCACCCTGACGGACACCGACGGCGTCAGCACCAAGTTCGTCAAGCCCACCGGTGCCACCACCTGGCAGGCCGAAACGACCAAGGTGGAAGGTGTCTCGCAGTCCACCAACACGGTCGTCTCCGAGACCGTCGAGGTGGACGGCAAGCAACTCGCACGCCCGACCCTGGTCATCGCCCCGACGCCGGCGGTGTCCGCGGCCACCTGCGCCGAGACACCGGCCACCAAGGGCTGCCGGGCGCTGCAGTACATCTACGCCGACACCACCACTGCCACCGGCACGGAGTCCGACAGCGACTTCGGCTATTTCACCGGTCAGGTGAAGGAGATCCGCGTGTGGGCCACCGAGCCCGGCGCGGCCGTCGCGACCCCGACCACCGTGGCCACCTACCGCTACGACTCCCAGGGTCGACTGCGCCAGGCCTGGGACCCGCGGATCGGACAGCAGGCGGAGACCCAGTACGCCTACCACGAGGGCCGGATCACCTGGCTGCAGCCGTCGGGGCAGCTCCCGTACACCTTCACCTACGGTTCGGCCGGTGGCTCGGCCGCGGCCGGTGAGGGCATGCTGCTGAAGATGGCCCGCAGCGGGCTGAAGCAGGGCACCGCGGACACCGTGGAGGGCACCGCGACCTCGTACGTGGTCTACGACGTGCCGCTGACCGGTGACAAGGCGCCCTACGCCATGGGCAACGACGATGTCGCCGCATGGGGGCAGACGGACGCGCCCACGGACGCGACCGCTCTCTTCCCCACCGACAGCGCCCCGTCGTCGCACTCCGGGAGCGGCCTCACGGCCGCCGACTACCGTCGGGCCGGTGTGCACTACCTCGGTGTGTCGGGGGAGCGGACCAACACCGCCGCCCCGGGCGGGCACATCACTGCCACGGAGAACGACCGGTTCGGCAACACCGTCCGGGAGTTGAGCGCGGCGAACCGGATCCTCGCCCTCGGCAAGACGGACAAGGACAAGGCCGAGCTGGCCGAGCTGGGCATCTCCCACCTCGACAGCGCCGAGCGCGCCGAACTGCTCTCCACCCGCTGGCTGTTCGACGAGTCGGGCAACCGGGAGCTGGAGGAGTTCGGTCCCCTCCACCGGGCGACCCTCACCAAGGACTTCAAGGACGGCGACACCGTCCTGGTCGAGGCCGGTACCTCGGTGCCGGCGCGGTCGTGGACCGTCAAGGAGTACGACGAAGGGCGGCCGACCGACGGCAGCGCGAGTGTCAAGGACCAGGTGACCCTGGAGATCACCGGTGCCCGGGTCCGCGACTACTACTCGATCATGGCGGAGAAGCGGGTCAACGAGACCCAGTACGACTGGGCCAAGGGCCTGCCGACCCTCACCATCCAGGACTCCGGCGGCCTGAACCTGACCACGTCCACCGACTACGACGCCCAGGGCCGAGTGGTCTCCCAGGCCCTCCCCGGCGGCACCGGCGACGACGCCGCCACCCGGATCACCGAGTACTGGAAGGCGGACGGAACCGGCTGGTGCGCGGGCAGGCCCGAGTGGGCCGGCCTGGCGTGCTGGACCGGCCCGGCCGGCGCCATCACCGGCGGCGGCTCCAACCCGTCCGAACTGCGTGACACCATCACCGAGTACGGCTACTACGGCCAGGTCACGAAGGCCACCGACACCGCGAACGGCGCGACCCGCACCGTCACCACCTCGTACGACGAGGCCGGGCGGCCGAAGACCGTCACCACGACGGGTGGCGTCGGCGAGACGGTCCCCGCGACCACCACGCAGTACGACCCGGCGACCGGGCAGGTCACGAAGATCAGCTCCAGCGCGGGCGAGATCACCAAGGCGTACGACAAGCTCGGCCGCCTGATCTCGTACAAGGACGCCGAGGGTGGTACCACCACCACGGAGTACGACCTGTTCAACCGGCCCGTGAAGGTCGGCGACAGCGTCCCGTCCACCGTCACCTACACCTACGACCACTCCGTCGAGCCCCGCGGCCTGGCGGTCAAGGCCACCGACTCGGTGGCGGGCGCCATCACCGGCACCTACGACGCCAACGGCTCGCTGAGCAGCCAGAAGCTGCCCGGCGGCTACACCCTCACCCAGTCCGAGAACCCGGACGGGAGCGTCACCAACCGCACGTACACCCGCGACAGCGACGGCACGCTCGTCTACAGCGACACCGTCAGCGAGTCCGTGCACGGCCAGGTCGTCACCCACGCCGGCTGGTCCGACCAGACCTACGCCTACGACGCCGCCGGTCGGCTGACCAGCGTCGAGGACACCGTGGGCACGGTCTGCACCCACCGCGACTACACCTTCGACCAGCGCAGCAACCGCACCTCCCTCAGCACGGCCGTCGGCACGCCTGGCGCCGCCTGCTCGACCTCGGGAGCCACCACCTCCAACCACTCCTACGACAGCGCCGACCGCCTCGTCGACTCCGGGTACGCCTACGACGAGTTCGGCCGGACCACCACCGAGCCGGGCAGCACGATCGGCTACTACACCAACGATCTCGTCCGCCGGCAGACCAGCGGGAACACCCGCCAGACCTGGGAGCTCGACCCCGCCCAGCGGTTCGGCTCCTGGACGGTCGAGTCGAGCGACGGCAGCACCTGGACGCAGACCGCGTCCAAGGTCAACCACTACGGCGGGGACGAGGACAACCCCCGCTGGATCGTAGAGGACACCGCCACCGGCGCTGTCTCCCGCAACGTCAGCTCGCTCACCGGTGACCTCGCGGCCACCACGAGCGCGACCGGCAATGTGACGCTCCAGTTCACCACCATCCACGGTGACGTGGCGCTGCTGCTCCCGCTGGACACCTCGGTCGCACCGACCGCCCTGGACGCCGACGAGTACGGCAACCCCCGGGTGGGCCAGCAGGCCGAGCGGTACGGATGGCTCGGCGCCAAGCAGCGCTCCGCCGAGACCGCGGGCGGTGACGCCGTCCTGATGGGCGTGCGCATGTACACCCCGTCGACCGGCCGGTTCCTCCAGACGGACCCGGTGTACGGCGGCTCGGCCACCGCGTACGACTATGCGAACCAGGACCCCGGCAACCAGTACGACCTGTCCGGGCAGGCTTCCTGGGTCCGTAAGTGCAGCCGGGGCTGGACCTGGAGCGGCTACCGGTTCCAGTGCAAGTTCTACTTCACCAGACAGAAGACGAAGATCATCAAGGATGACATCTCCACCATGGGCGGCGCGGGTGTCGCGATCGCCGAGGCGGCGGTGTGCACCCGGATCCCGTACCCGGTCGCGGCCGCCGGCTGCATCGCCCTCGCCTGGGCCTACACGTGGTGGTCCGTGCACCACATCAACAGCGCGGTGGAACGCGGCGGTTGCTTCGTCTTCACCGTCGGAGCCAACGTCGGCCTGGGCATCACCTGGTATGCCTATCCGGGCAATGTGAGCAAGAAGAACAAGAACTGCAAGAAGAAGTAACCGGTCACAACCGTAACCGGTGAGTGCACGGTCCGTGCCGGTAGTGCTTCCCATTGGGGCACTACCGGCACGGACCGTCCTCGTGGCTGCACGTTTCGCCTCCGGCGCGCCTTCACCGCGTCGACCACCTCCGAAAAGGGTGATCCAGATGAATGGCCCTGTAGGCCCCCTCCCTCCAACCAGCGCCGGTGGCGCGGCGCCTACCTTCAAACTGGCGGCGGTGCAGATCGCCGTGCCCGTGCTGGGCGGACTGTTGGCGGGTACCGCGCTGGTGTACGTGCTTCTCGCGGCCACCGGTGAGCGCATGACGGCGGGGGAGTTGTGGGCGTGCGTCTCGGCGGCCGTGGTCGCGAGCGCGGCCCTGCCGCTGCTGCCCCCGAGCTACGGCGTCAAACTCACCGACAGCCGACTCGTCATCCGGGGTGCAGGCCGGCGTGAGATCGAGTGGCGGGACGTCACCGGCCTGGAGATCCGCAGGAGCGTCGGGGTGCGGACGGTCGTCGTGTCGGTGACCGATGGACGCCGGATACCGCTGCGCGCGCCGATGTCGTTCCTGGACCGCCGTTTCGACGACAAGGTCAAGGTCCTCACGGAGTGGTGGACCGCACGCCGGGGCGGCCCCGATGGCGCGTAGCGGACCCGAATGGCATGTTCATGCTCGTCAGGCAAGGGTGAGGCTTTCTTCACAACAGCCTCATAAGCATGAGGCTTCCTCTGAAAACTCCTGACCCCGCGTCAGGGAAAGGTATTCGGTTCGGTATGAGACGTCGTTGGTGGGGGACCGGCGCAGTCGTCGCGGCGGCTGTGTGCGGGACGTTGGTGGCGCAGGGGGTGATGGGGGGGATCCGGCCATGGCGGGGACGGCGACGGTAAGCCGAGGCCCGTCAGGAACGACGTGCGGTCGGCCGCGCTGAAGACGAGCGGTGACGGGGGCTCCGCGACGCTGGGGCGGCGGGATGCCGAGCCCTTCGACCTGCTGGGGGTCTCCTGGAAGGACCCGTCCGTCGAGGTGGCCGGCAAGGTCGAGGTGCGGACGAGGGCGGTCGGTTCGGGCAGGTGGTCGGACTGGCTGAGCCTGGACAGCGACAACCGCCAGGACGAGAGGGGCGCGGCCCGGGGCGGCACCGAACCCGCGTGGGTGGGCCCGTCCGACGGCGTCGAGGTGCGGGTGAACGGGAAGTCGGCGGCGCGGCTGCCGCAGGGGCTCCGGCTGGACATGGTCGGCTCCGCCGACGGATCCGCGGGCGGCGATGACATCGAGCCCGCGGCCTTCCTCGCCGACGGAGCCGAGGGGAGCGACGACCCCACCGCCACGGAGTCAGTGACCCCTTCGGAGCCCACGACCCCCGAGGCGACCGACAGCACGCCCACGGAGTCGTCCGCCTCAAAGTCGCCGACCGACGAACCGTCCGCCACCGAGTCTGCGTCGGCCTCGCAGTCACCGTCGGAAAGCGCCACGCCCAGCGAGTCGGCGAGCGAGTCCGCCTCGGCGTCCGCGTCCGCGCCGAACACGCCCACGGCCCCGCCGTCCACCGTGCCGCAGCCGACGATCACCCCGCGCTCGGGATGGGGTGCGGACGAGGCTCTCAGCCCGGAGGCACCGACGTATCTGCCGGGCGGGAAGATCAAAGCGGTCGTGGTGCACCACACCGCCCAGAGCAACACGTACACCTGCGACGAGGCACCGTCCATCATCAACGCCATCTACACGTACGACGTGAAGACGCTGGGCTGGAAGGACCTCGGCTACAACTTCGTCGTCGACAAGTGCGGCACGGTCTACGAGGGCCGCAAGGGCGGCATCGACCTGCCGGTCATGGGCGCCCACGCCTACGGCTTCAACTCCCAGACCACCGGCATCGCGGTCCTGGGCACCTACATCGACGCCGCGCCCTCGCAGGCCGCGATGACCTCGGTCGCCCGGGTCGCCGCGTGGAAGCTGGGCCAGTACGGCGTCGACCCGGACGGTACCGTCACCCTCACCACAGCCGTCAACGGACAGAACCTCGCCGGCAAGACCTGGGGCCCGGGTGAGGACCTGAGCTTCCCGGCCATCCACGGCCACCGTGACGGCTACAACACCCTGTGCCCGGGTGACGCGTTCTACGCCGCGCTCGACACGGTCCGCGGCTGGGCCGCAGGTCCGGTCACCGGGCTCGCGCTCACCTCCGTCACCGGTACGAGCACGGTCGACTCGACCCCGTACACCAACGGCCCCGTCACGGTGAACTGGTCGGCCACGACCCCGACCGAGCTGATCTCCGGGTACGAGGTGCTGGTCGACGGAGAGACCGCTGCCACGGCCGAGGCGGGCGCGACCTCCGCCAAGGCGACGCTGGTTGCCGGTACCCACCAAGTGCAGGTCAAAGCCGTCCACCAGTCCGGGCGGACGTCGGTCACCGAGGCCGTCACCGTGATCTCGGAGACCACCGCGCCCACCTTCACCACCAAGCCGAACCTGGCCCTTCGCACCGGCACCGTAAGCACCACGAGCGTTCCGCTGACGCTGAGTTGGAAGGCGGCCGACACCGCCACCGGCCTGAAGGAGGTGCGCCTGACCGCGCCGGTCGCGAAGACCTATGGGCCGGCCGTGACCAGCGCCCAGTACACGGCCAAATCCGGCACCGCGACCAGGTGGTCCCTCACGGCGTACGACACGGTCGGCAATACGGCCACTGCCTCGGTCTCGGGCACTCCGACGATCGTCCAGGAGACCGGGGCGACCAGGTCCGGGACCTGGACGGCCAAGTCCTCCACCAGCTACCTCGGCGGCAAGTCCCTCACCAGCAAGACCAAGAACGCCTCGCTGACCTGGACCTTCACCGGCCGTTCGGTCGCCTGGGTGGTCTCGCGGGCCACCACCTCGGGACAGGCGTACGTCTACGTCGACGGCAAGAAGGTGACGACCGTGGACCTGAAGTCGTCCAAGACGGCGTATCGGAACGCGATCTGGACGAAGACCTGGTCCTTCAGTGCGAAGCACACGGTCAAGATCGTGGTGGCGGGTACGTCCGGACGTCCCACGGTCACGACAGATGGGATCGTCTACCTCAAGTAGCGGTAGGGCGAGCCTCGTAGACGCGAGTGCCTGCTTTCGCGATCACCGTGAAGAAGCAGTAGCGCGCCACATAAGCGGAAAGTCCGGCTGCCGGTTCGTCCGGCAGTCGGACTTTTGCGTGTGTTCTATGAGTGTGGACTCAAGGCGACCCGAACTGGACCGCCTCAGAACGTGATGAACACGGCCGGGGCCGTAGCCGTTGATCGGAGTGTGTTGATCAACCGCAGCAGCCGCCGCCGCAGCACCCGCCACCACCACCGCCCCCGCCCGCCCGGGGCGCGGACGCGGGCGCGGAGGCCGAGCCGCCGACCGCGACCGTCGACAGGAGCTTGACCGTGTCCGGGTGGCCCGAGGGGCAGTCCGCGGGGGCGGACGACTCGGCCATCGGGCGGCTCAGTTCGAAGGTGTCGCCGCAGGTCCGGCAGCGGTACTCGTAGCGAGGCATGCGGACAGGTTAACCGGGGGCCGTGCGGTGGCTGTCGTTCCGCTTTCGGCTGCTGCGTCACACTGGCCGATTTTTCATGTTGCCGACCGGAGCGGTTGTGAAAGTGACTGATAATTTGTGGTCGTCGTGTGGAGGCCGGAAGGCCGGGGGAACAGGGGGATCGTAGCCGCGGGAGTGGCGGCTGCGACTGTCCACACGGGCGATGCCAAGTGGGGAGGGGGGACGGCCGTGACCGCTGTCCTGTGTCGATCGGGAGCCAGGTGTCCCGGTCGAATAGTCGCCGGGCGCGGGCGAAAGGTTGCCGCGCACTGCCGAACAGTTGCTGCGCATCGCTCGGGCCGCCCGTACGCGGGAGCCCGCCGTGGCTAGGCCGGGGACTGCGAAAGGGCCGGGGGAGGATCCTGGGGAGGCGCCCTCGGAGTCCGATCTCACCATGCAGTTGAAGATTCCGGTCGTCGCGGCGGACGAGACGATGCAGTTGCGGGTGCTGGAGCCGGGTGTGCTCGACGGCCGCGGGGAGGAGTCGAAGCCGGGCGGGCGGGGGCGGCGCAAGGCGCCCAGGCCGTCTGTTCGAGCCAGATTTCTCGCCGTCGTCGGCGCGAGCCTCGCTCCCTTCGTCCCCTTCTTCCGCCGGCTGCGTCCGCGGTACCCGCGCCCGGGCCGTACCGACTGGCGCCGCTGGCTGCCGTCCTGGCGGCAGTGGCTGGGAATCGTGGGCGCGGCCTTCGGGATGAGCACCATGTTCCTCACCATCGCCTACGCCACCACGGAGATACCGGAGGACCTCAACACCTTCGCCACGCAGCAGGACAACGTGTACTTCTGGTCCGACGGCACCCCCATGGCCCGTACCGGCTGGGTGCGGCGGCAGGCGATGCCGCTGAAGGACGTTCCCGAGGATGTGCGCTGGGCGGTCCTCGCGGCGGAGAACGCGAGTTTCTACTCCGACCCGGGCATCTCCGTCAGCGGCATCACTCGCGCGCTGGTGCGCACCGTCGGCGAGGGCGACACCCAGGGCGGCTCGACGATCACCCAGCAGTACGTCAAGAACGTGTACCTGTCCCAGGACCGCTCGCTGGGCCGCAAGTTCGACGAGGCGATGATCGCGCTCAAGCTCGACAACAAGATGAGCAAGGACAAGATCCTGGAGGCCTACCTCAACACCAGCTGGTTCGGCCGCGGCACCTACGGCATCCAGCGGGCCGCCCAGTCGTACTACGGCAAGGACGTGGGCGAGCTGAACGTCAGCGAGGCCGCGTTCCTCGCCTCCCTGCTCAAGGGTGCCGGCCTCTACGACCCTGCCCTCAGCAAGACCAACCGTGAGCGGGCCGAGGAGCGGTGGGAGTGGATCCTCGACCGCATGGTGTCCCTCGGGAAACTGTCCCGGTCCGAGCGCGCCGCGTACAACACGTTCCCCGAGCCGCTCAATCAGGGCACCAGCTTCGACACCGGCAAGCAGACCGACTATCTCGTCGTACTGGCCGCCCAGTACGCCAAGAAGGCCGCCGGCGTCTCCGATCAGGAGTTCGACATGGGCGGCTTCCAGATCTACACGACCTTCGACCGCGAGCGGCAGGACGAGCTGACCAAGGCCGTCACCAAGGCGCGGGCCCGGGTCAAGAAGGCCGCTCCGAAGAAGGCGGACGCCGCGCACTTCGGCGCCTCGTCGGTCGCCGCCGACGGGCGGATCCTCGCCGTCTACGGCGGCCCGGACCACCGTAGACAGGGCTTCAACGAGTCGAACGCGACCACCGTCCCGTCCGGCTCGGCCTTCCTGCCGTTCGTCTACGCCGCCGCCCTGGAACACGGTGTCGTCAAGGAACGCGGCGGCGAGGCGACACCTGTCACCCCGCAGACGGTCTACGACGGCAACGACAACATCGCGGTGACCACACCGGAGGGGCCGTACTGGGATCGCGGCGGCGACAAGGTCAGATCGCACAACGACGGCAACAAGTCCTGGGGGCAGATCACCCTGCACGACGCGCTCACCAACTCGGTGAACACCCCGTTCATGCAGCTCGGCATGGACACCGGACTGAGCACGGTGCGCGACACCGCCGAGGCGGCCGGACTGCTGTCCTCCAGCCTCGGGGCGCAGGTGCCCGCGCTGTCCGTGGGCAGTGCCACGCCGAGCGCGATCCGGATGGCCAGCGGCTACAGCACGTTCGCCGCACTGGGCAAGCACACCGAGCCGTACTCCGTACGGAAGATCACCCACAACGGCTCCAAGGTGGCCCTGAACACACCGAAGCCGAAGCGCGCGGTGGGCGGCGAGGTGGCCCGGCAGGTCACCGAGGCGCTCACGGACGCCTTCCGCACCGACCACCCCACCTCGCCCGGCGCCGCCTCCTTCGAGGTGGCGGGCAAGGGCGGGACCACCCAGGACGACAAGGCGGCCTGGTACGTCGGGACGGCCGAGGACGTGTCGACCGCGGTCGTCGTCTACCGCATCGACCTGACCAAGAGCCTGGAACCGCTGCCGCTCGACGGGATCGCCGGAACGCCCAATTCCGGTGTCCCCTACGACATCTGGTCCAGTGCGATGAGTATCGGCTGACCACCGATGAGCATCCGCACCCGCCAACCCTCGCAGAATGAGCCGTACATGACTCCTGGCCGCAAGCCGTCCAAGGGCCGCCGCCGCAAGGCCCGTCCGCCCCGCCGCACCACCCGGCCGCAGTTCCTGACCCTGGCCGCGCTCCTCGTCGTCGCCTCGCTCGTCGGCGGCTATATGGTGCTGAACCGTTCCGCCGGTACGGCGCCGACGGCATTGTCCTCCGGGGGCAGGGGCGACAAGGGCGGCGCCGACAAGTCCGTCGAACCCAAGTGGGACGGCAAGACGAAGATCATCGGGGATGGGTCGACCTCCTACACCGGCCCGCAGAAGGGCCGGTTGAAGGCCGAGCCGCTCAAGCCGGGCGAGAAGCCGCCGCAGTTCGTCGTCTTCTCCTGGGACGGCGCCCTGGCCGGCGACGACGAACTCTTCCAGCACTACCGGGAGATGGCGAAGAAGTACGACGCCCACATGACGTTCTTCCTCTCCGGCATCTATCTGCTGCCCCAGAGCAAGAAGGAGCTCTACGACGCGCCGCGGCACGAGAAGGGCGACGCCGCGATCAGCTACCCCACCGACGAACACATCCGCACCACCATCGAGCAGCTCGGCAAGGCGTGGGAGGAGGGCAACGAGATAGGCACCCACTTCAACGGCCACTTCTGCGAGGCGAAGGGCGGCGGCGAGTGGAACGTCGCGGAGTGGAAGCAGGAGATCGAGGAGTTCAACTCCTTCCTGGAGAACTGGAAGACCAACACCGGCTACACGGACCTGGACCCGCTGCCCTTCGACACCAAGGCCGTCACCGGTGGCCGCGCCCCCTGTCTGGAGGGCCAGCAGAACCTGATGAAGGCGGCGAAGGAGTTCGGCTACCGCTACGACGCCAGCTCCCCGGGCGGCTTCCAGGTGTGGCCCGGCAAGAAGAACGGCATGTGGGACTTCCCGTTGCAGATGCTCCCGTACGACGACGACTACCAGGCGCTGTCGATGGACTTCAACTTCCTCTACAACCAGTCGAACGGCGAGACCGAGGGCGACCCGGCCATGTACCCGACGTGGCAGCAGGAGACCATCGACACCTACATGGCCGGCTTCAACCGGGTCTACTACGGCAGCCGGGCGCCCCTGTTCATCGGCAACCACTTCGAGCAGTGGAACGGCGGCATCTACATGAACGCCGTCGACGAGGTGATCAAGAACGTGTGCACGAAGAAGGACGTCAAGTGTGTGTCCTTCGACGAACTGGCCGACTGGATGGACGTACAGAAGCCCGAGACCCTGGCGAACCTCCGCGCTCTGGACCCCGCGCAGGCACCGTCGGACTGGTCGACAGTGGTCAAGTAGTTTGCCCGCGTCGCTGACTTGTTATTCCCCCTGGCCTTACTCCGCTTGAGGAGGTCATGTAAAGATTCGCTGCCCGGGGACGACCAACCCGGGGTCAAGGAGAATCCCAGTGAGATCAAGGACGTTGAGCCTCGCAGGCTCGACCGTCGTGGCGGCCACGCTGGCCGTCGCGCTGCTTCCCGTCACCACCGCGCACGCCGCGCCGACGCCCAAGGTCACCAAGGCGACCAAGGACGCCTTCGGCCGCGTCGCGGACAACGTGCTCACCGACCGCACGGCCGTCCTGCTCGGCAGCAAGGCCGCCCGCAAGTCGCTGAAGCCCACTGGCGGCGTCAAGCTCTCCGCCGCCCAGAAGCAGGCCGAGGACGGCAAGCTGTCCGCCCTCAAGGGCACCAGGTCCCGCCTTGCCGGCCTGGGGGAGGCCTACACCTCGGCCACCACCGGCGTCACCGTCGACAGCACCAAGGTCAAGGGCAAGAAGGCCACGGTCATGGTCACCGAGACCACGACCCTGAAGTACAAGAAGATACGCGGCGACGAGCCCGCCTCCACGGGCTTCGAGGCGCACCACGTGCTGACCTTCACCGCCCAGGCGAACGGCACCTGGCAGCTGACCGCGATGCGCTCCACCGACGGCGGCGCCCCCCGCATCAACGAGCCCGTGGCCACCGCGGACGCCGGGCCCTCCCGCTCGCCGATGGCCATCATCAGCGCCCCCAAGGCCGCCACGTCCTACCCCGCCCCCGCCAACCCGAAGACCATCACGGGCGGGAAGTACGACTACAGGGCGATGGCGACGTACACCGAGAGGTACTGGAGGAACTACAACCCGGCGTACCGCAGGTACAACGCGGCCGGCGGCGACTGCACCAACTACCTCAGCCAGGGCCTCCTGGCCGGCGGCTGGAAGCAGATCTCCACGGTCACGCCCGAGGAGTACGACACCTGGTACTACGCCTCGAACGGTACGGCCGACGCCTGGATCGGCGTCAACGAGTGGTCCTGGTTCACCCAGACCGCCAAGCGGACCACGCCGCTCGCGAACGTCTACCAGATGGACATCGGCGACGTGCTCCAGGTCGACTTCAACGCGGACGGGGACAAGGACCACTCCATGATGACGACCTACCGCAGCCCCAGCGGCGTCCCGTACCTGACGTACCACGACGCGGACACCTACCGCCGTTCGGTCGCGAGCATCATCGCCTCGTACCCGCGCGCGAACTACTACGCGTACCGCACCTGAGCCCAGGCCGCGGCGAGCCTCAGCCGGCGCCCTCCCCGTCGTTCTCGGGGTGGGCGCCGGCCCGCTTCAGCTTCACCGTTCCCACCGCGGCCTTGCGCCGCATCTCACGTTCGGACACCTCCGGGTGACGGGCCCGCCAGTACGGGTTGTCGTGCGGCAGTGCCGAGCCGACTCTGCCGTACATCCCGAACGTCATCAGCAGGATGCCGACGACAAAGCTGAACAGAACGTTCTGGATGCGGAACGCCAGGAAGTTGGACTCGGTGTCCAGCAGGGCCATGTTGCCGAAGCCGCTGAGGATGAACAGGACGCCCAGCGTCATGTTCAGCGTGGAGGCGAAGTTGCCGCCGATCACCATGCCGATGAGGAGGAGCAGCCCCACGGCGACCGACAGGACGCTCAGCGTGCCGTTGGTGCTCAGCCCCACGACCTCGTCCCCGCGGGTGTCGAACCAGCCGACCTTGTCGATGAGCCCCAGGATGCCGAAGACGAGCAGGAACAGACCCATCAGGCCCGCCCCGAACCGGTAGACCCTGCTGAGGCGGTGGTCGACGGGAAGGTGCTCATCGATCCTGATCCGCTGCCGGGGAGCCGCGTGCCGCCCCCTCGGCCGCGTCGAATGCGTGGCATGCGTGGCCATGTCCGCCTCCTCAGGCGTGAACGGAGGCCTGCGTACCCCTCAAGGATCCGCCCGGGGGGAGGGGACCGGCAACCCAGCGGTGGCCCGAGCCCGGTCAGCCACCCGTCCCCGCCCCGCGCTCCTTGCGGATCTGGTCCACCACCCGCGCCACGGTGTGCCGTACCGCTTCCGTCTCCGTCAGGAAGTGCCAGTAGTCGGGATGGCGGCCCTCCAGCGTGGCGACGGCCCGATCGAGACGGCCGACCGAGTCGTCGAGGGGCCGGGCGTGGCGGGGGTCGGGGGTCGAGCGGCCGGTCATCGCGAGGCGCTGAGCATCCCGGATGGCGAACCGGGTCCGGTCGATCTCCTGCTGGGGATTCTTCTGCACGGCGTTCAGCCGCCGCAGACGGTCGCCCGCCGCCGAGACCGCCTCGTCGGTGTGGTTCAACAGCTCCCGCACGGTCGACAGCAGCGACGTCGCGTCCGGCCACCGCTGCGCGTCCCGCGCGGCCCGCGCCTCCCGCAGCTTCAGCTGGGCCTGCTCGACGTCCCGCGCGGCCTGCTCCGGCACCCGCTGGAGGTCCTGCCAGCAGGCCGCCACGAACCGCCGCCGCAGCTCGCTCAGCACCTGCGGCACCTGCCCCGCCCGGGTGCCCAGCGCCTCCGCGCGGGTACGCAGCGACACCAGCCGCCGGTCTATCTCCTGCGCCCGCTCCGGCAGCCGCTCGGCCTCGGCCCGCACGGCCTCCGCCTCCCGTACGACCCGGTCGGCGCGCTCCAGCGTCTCCCGTACGCCGTGCTGCCCGGCGCCCTGGTTCAGCTTGGTCAGCTCGGGCGCGAGGGCGGCGAGCCGGGCGGCGAGATCGTCGGCCTTGAGCCCCGAACCCCTCACGGAATCAAGGGCGTTGGAGGCGGCGAGCAGCCCCTGCCGGGCCCGCTCCACGGCCGGGACCAGCCGGGCCAGCTGGGTCTCGGCCGTGCCGAGCAGCGGCCCGAGCCCGGTGGTGAAGCGGTCCAGCTCCTGCTTGACCCGCCCCAGCTCGTCCTTGGCCTTCGTCAGCTCGGTCCGGGCGCGGGCGGCGGCGGAGGACTCCAGGTCGTCCCGGTCCAGGTCGTGCGCGTCGACGGCGTTGATGTACTGGTGGCTGACCTCGTCGATCTGCCGCCCCAACGCCTCGAAGTCGGCCACGGCCCGGCGAGCGGCCGGGGAGTCGTCGACCGCCGTGATCGTCTCGATCGAGATCCGCAGATCGCGCTGGGCGGTGTCCAGCTCGTAGAACGCGGCCGCCGCCGCGTCCTTCGCCGCCTGTGCCTCCGCCCGCTGCCCCTCCGCCCGGCCCCCGAACCACCGCCGGGTGCCGCCACCGGCGAAGGCGGCGGGCAGGGTCAGGGCGGCGAGCAGCGGCAGCGTGAGGAGCGTCAGCACGTCCCGGCCGACGGACGCATGGCTTCGGGCCGGTCGTGGTGCACGGCTGTGGGGTTGTTGTGCGCGCGGCACACTCGGCGTGTACGGCTCTGAAGGTGTCGCCGTCACATCCCTCTCCCGTGCTGTCATCCGCCTCGACCGGTGTCATTCTCCCACCGGTCGAGGACGAAAACACGGGTCGGACGGTTCGCCGTTTCCCGGGACGATTCAACCCAGGTTCCGCACCGTGACCGAGCCGTCCTCGGTGTGGGCACTCACCACGTGCGCGCTGTCCTCGTCACGGGGCACGGACACATCCACCGCACCGTCGTCACTCCCGGCCGCCACCTTGTACGACACCTCGCGCGGCAGCCCGATGCTGATCGAGCCGTCGTCGCTGCGGGACTCCACCAGGTCCGGCACGGCCCCGAGTTCGAGCTTCACCGAACCGTCCTTCGTGCTCGCCTTGACGCTCCGCGACTCGACGTCGAGCGCACGCACCGAGCCGTCGTCGCTGTACAGGTCCAGGGGCCCGGTGGAGTCGCTGACCCGCACGGAACCGTCCTGCGTCCGGATCTTCAGCGGCTCCGCGAAGCCCTTCGCCGTCACGCTGCCGTCGTCCTCCTCCACGGTGACGGCGACCCCGCGCGGCACCTCGATACGGTGCTTGGCCGAGCAGTCGGCGACGATGCCGGAGCACTTGACCCGCAGCTCAAGCCGGTCGTCCTTCATCTCCCAGGTCACCCGCGGATCCCCGCCGACCACGACCCGCCCCTCGAACCACCGCGTCACCTCGACCTCGGCCACGTCCGCCGAGACCAGTTCGAGCGCGGAGTCGTCCGAGTCGACGGTGAGCGTACGGCCCTCGAGGGCGAAGCTCCGGCGCTCGGGATCCTCGTCGTCGCCCGCGCTCGCACCGCACGCGGCGACGGAGGCCAGGAGGGCCACGGCGAGCGCGGTGAGGGCGATCCTCGTGCCGTGCGCCTTTCGTGCCGTACGTACCGTGCGTGCCGTACGTACCGTACGTGCCATGACGCTCTCCCCCTGGGGCCGGTCTTCCGCTGTCCTCCGATGTCCTTCGACCGTACGGAGCGGGCACTCTCGGGGGGATCCGGGGCGCTACCGGATCAACGGTGGGGATAACCCCCGGTACGAGCCGTACTCGGGTTTGCGGGGCATGCCCTCGGGCCATGTAGGCTGTCGACTCGTACTCGGGTGCGTAGCTCAGGGGTAGAGCGCCTGCCTTACAAGCAGGATGTCGGCGGTTCGAAACCGTCCGCGCCCACCGGGATGGATGAGTGACGAAGACCCCGGCCGATCGCGGCCGGGGTCTTCGTCATGTCAGGAGGCATCCTCCGGCGGCGTCGCGGGGGTGTGCTTCAGCCGGCTTCGGGCGTCGACGCGGTCCGCGCCGGTGACCTCGTCCCAGAAGCGGTGGCAGCTCACGAACACCGCCAGCTCCCGCTCGCGGCGGCGGAGCTTCTCCACCTCGGCCTGCTCGTCGGGTGTCCAGCCGGGGGAGGCGGGCCGTTCGACCTTCCGCCAGCCGTTGTCGTCACTGAAGCCGTCCAGGGGCGCGACCGACCAGGGCAGCCGCTTCAGCAGTGCCAGGAGCTCGGCCCGGACCTGATGCAGCTCCTCCTGACCGGCGAGGAGGTCACTGGGGAATGGATAGGTCTTAGCCACGCGGCAATGCTACGCCTGTTCGATTTTGGGATGCGAGTTCCTTCGGGCAAGTGGGTATCTTCGCGTGTCATGACCCTCGATGATCTTCGTGTCTTCGTCGCCGTGTGCCGGGCCGGGAGCCTCAGCGCGGTCGCCCGTGAACTGGGCTGCACCCAGTCGGCGGTGAGCCAGCACGTACGGCGGCTGGAGCGGGAGGTCGGGGTCGGGCTGGTGGAGCGGCAGGCCCGCGGGGTCGTGCCCACGCGGGCCGGGCGGGTGCTCCAGGAGGCGGCGGCGGAGGGGATCACCGGGCTCGATCTCGCGCTGCGGCGGCTCTCCGAGATGGTGCGGGGTGACGGCGGTGTCGTACGGATCGCCACCGGCGGTACGACCGTGCGGCACTTCATGGCGGAGGGCATCGTCGACTTCCGGCGGTCCTATCCGGACGTGGGCCTGGAGTTCCAGACCGCGCGGTCCAGTGCCGGGTGTGTGGACGCGCTGGTGGATCCGTCGCGGGATCTGGATCTGTCGTGGGTGACGCTCGGGCCCGCCGTGCGGGGGGTCGAACAGCGGGCCGTGGCGGAGTTGCCCTGGGTGCTCGCCGTGCGGGCCGATGACGGGCTTGCGGGGCGGGAGCGGGTGCATGGGCGGGAGCTGGACGGTATGCGGCTGATCGGGCTGCCGGAGAACTCCACGTCGTACGCCCATCTCGCCGCCGCCTACCGGGAGTTGGGTATAACGACCAGCCCTTCCGGGGCGGGGGTAGCCGACTGGGACACCGCGATTCTCCTTGCCGAGCTGGGAGTTGGGCACGCCGTCGTGCCCGCGCTGCCGGGGTGGACCGGGCCGGGCCACCCCGGGTTGCGGTTCGTCCCTGTGGCCGATCTGCCGCCGCTCACCGTTGGTTGGGCGGTACGGCGGTGGGACGCGCTGTCGCCGCCGGCGCGGGCCTTCGCGGACACGGTGGCTCGGCATGCGGTGCGGGCGGTTCAGGGGTGAGGGGTGGCTGTGGGGTCTCGGCTTCGCTCGAGCGGGAGGTGCTCCCTCGCCCCAGCGGCACGATTGCCCGCAGTCAAGCGTGGCGGCGTCGGAGTTCCCGCACCACCCTCGTTGTCACGGGAACCGGTACATCGTGTCGCGCCGCTGCGCGGAGCAGGGCTCCGCCGATCGCGTCCAGTTCCAGGGGGCGGCCCGACTCGGCGTCGCGTTGCATGGAGGACTTGGTGAGGGGTGGGAAGGCGTCGTAGCGGCGGAGAGCCTCGGTGGGGTCGGTGGGGGAGCCGACGGCTGCGCTCACCGCTGCCGTTTCCTCGACCAGGGCGGTCAGTTCGTCCCGGTGGTGGGTGCGGATCTCGCCCAGGGGGAGGCCGTAGCGGGTGGTCAGGAGGGCGAAGGGGGCCAGGAAGGACATCTTCGCCCACAGCACCGCCGTTTCGTCGGGCAGGACGCGAGTGCCCAGGCCCGACCATTCGAGGGCGCCCGCGAGGGAGTTGAGTCGGTCGCGGGGGACCGTGTCGCCGGTCAGGTCGACGTCGGCGAAGGGGCTGCCGTGTTCGATCACGCCCGGGGCGACGCGGGTCGACTCGACGCGGATGGTCGCCGGGGCGATGTGGGCGGCGGCGTCGGCGTAGTGGGCGCGCAGGGCCGCCGGGTGTTCGACTCCGTTGAGGAACGGTACGACCAGGGTGTCGGGGGTCAGGGCCTTGGCGGGGAGGCGGTCCAGGGCCGTGGTCAGGGTCGTGTGCTTGACCGTGATCAGGGTCGCGTCGACCGGTTCGCGCAGTTCGGTCGCCGTCTCCACGCGGGCGGTGAACTCGCCGAAGCGGGCGCTGCGGACGGTGATCCCGTTCTCGTCCAGAGTCCGCGCGGTCTCCTCCCCGGCCAGGCAGATCACGCGGTTGCCGGCGCGGGCCAGCAGGGCGGCGAGCAGGCCGCCCACGCCGCCCGGGCCCAGTACGGCCACCGTGAGCCGTTCGTTCGTTGTCATGCTCCCCCTCGTTTCCGCCGTTTCCGTTGGTCCGGTCGGCCGGACCGGCCGACCCCGGTGATGATCACAAGGGGCGGAAGGTGGAGTCAATCCTCGGAGAAGCTTGCTGATATCCAAGGGAAAGCTTGGGTTGCGGCCTCGGTGTGGGCGTGCGCGAGACTGGGCGTATGTGCCGCAGCATCAAGACTCTCCGACCGCCCGTCCTCCCCGAAGAGGCCACGGAGGACGACATCCGTGCCGCCGCCCTCCAGTACGTCCGCAAGGTCTCCGGCTTCCGGGCGCCCGCCGCCCACAACCGTGAGGTCTTCGACCAGGCGGTGGACGCGATCGCCGCGGCCACCGCCGAACTGCTGTCCGGGCTGGAGGTCCGCGGCGCGGCGCGTCGGGCCGGGTAGCCCTGTGCCCCTCTTACTGCTTACTGCCTGCTCAGGTCGTCGTTTTCGGCGAGGACGTCGTCCGCCCACGCGAGCGAGTGCGGGCCGAACCTGTTCTCGGCCGCGTACGCCGTCAGGCGGGCGTTGCGTGCCTGGGCCTCGGGGCCGTCCGGCAGGTGGTAGTCCGTGCCCGCCCGCTGGGAGCGGGCCTGCACGCGGGTGGCGGTGGAGATCCGGCGGCGCGCGTACCGGTCGAGCGCGCCCGGTACGTCGGCCGGTGTGGCCCCCGTGAGGACGTCGCCGAGCACGGCCGCGTCCATGATCGCCTGTGCCGCGCCCTGGGCCTGGAACGGCACCATGGCGTGGGCGCTGTCGCCGAGCAGGGTCACGCGGCCGAGGTTCCAGCGCTCGAGCGGGGCGCGGGTGTGGATGCCGTAGCGGAGCATCAGGCCCGAGCGTTCGAGGAGGCTGAGCACCCGGGGGTCCCAGCCGTCGAACATCCGCTGCTGCTCGCCCGGCTCGGCCCGGGCGGTCCATGACTCCTGCGCCGCCTCGGTCTGGAAGATTCCCACGACGTTGAGCAGTTCACCGCGCCGCACCCAGTAGTGGACGACGTGCCGGTCCGGTCCGAGCCAGAGGGCGTACTCCGGCAGGTCGAGGTCGGCCACCTCGGCGGCCGGGAGCAGCGCCCGGTAGGCGGCGGTGCCCGAGAAGACGGCGGCGTCCGTGCCGAAGAGCCACCGGCGGGCCGGGGACCGCACCCCGTCGGCGGCCACGACCAGGTCCGCTCCCAGACGCTCGCCGCTCGCCGTCGTCACGTAGGCGGATGTGTCGTCCTGGTCGATACCGACGGCGGCCGTGTTCAGGCGCACGGACCAGGGCGGCACCGCGTCGGCCAGGGCCTGGTGCAGATCGGCCCGGTGGACCTGGAGGTAGGGCGCGCCGAACTCGTCCTCGGCGTCGCGGCCCAGTGTGTAGCGGGCGATCAGTGTCCCGTCGGACCAGGTGCGGAAGGTCAACTCGGTGGGTCGGGTGGCCCGTTCGGCGACCGCGTCGAGCATGCCCAGCCGGCGCAGTACGCGTGTGGCGTTGGGTGCGAGCTGGATCCCGGCCCCGATCTCCGTGAACCGCCGCGTCTGCTCGACCAGCGTGACCTCGCACCCGGCGCGCCGCAGACTGATCGTCGCGGCCAGCCCGCCGATCCCCGCCCCCACGACGATCGCGCTGATCCCCGCTAACCGTTCCGCTTGTGTCGCCGAGTGCGTATCCATGAGTCCCCCTGATCGGACCATACCGCCGACAGGGGCACACGTAACCCACGGAAACCGCCTCAACCCAGGCTTGGCGGAGTCCAGTTGGTGTGGCGGAGGAACGCCCGGACGGTCAGGCGGGACGGGGTCAGGCGCAGGGCGGTGTTGCGCAGGGTGATGGCCGTGGGGTGGGTCAACTGGTGGCCCGCTCGGCCCGCTTGGCGGGCGGCGCGGACGAGGGTGCGGGTGCGGGGGCGGCGTTCGGCGTCGTAGCGGGCGAGCGCGGCGTCGACGGTGGGCTCGGTGGCGAGCGCGGCGGCGAGGACGGTGGCGTCCTCCAGCGCCTGGCCGGCGCCCTGGCCGAGGTTCGGGGTCATGGCGTGGGCCGCGTCGCCGAGCAGGGCGATCGGGCCCACGGCGAACGTCGGCAGGGGAGTGGCCAGTTCGTGGATGTCGTGGTGGAGTACGGCGTCGGGGCGGGTCGCGTCCAGCAGCGCGGGGATCGGCTCGTGCCAGCCGGCGAACCGGCGGCGCAGCGCGGCGAGGGTGTCCGCGTGCCGCACACCGGGCGGTGACTTGATCACCGCGTGCCATTCGGCGCGGCCGTCGGGGAAGGTGATGTGCCCGAACTCGGCGCCCTTTCCCCAGGTGAGTTCCAGGTCGCCGGTCAGCGTGACCGGGTGCTCGGTGACGGCACGCAGGACGGTCGACCCGCTGTAGGCGGGGCCGGGGTGGTGCGGGAACAACAGGCCGCGCAGTCGGCTGTGGACGCCGTCGGCGACGACCACCAGATCCGCCTCCAGCTCCGCACCGCTCGCCAGGGACACCCGCGCCGGGGCGGTGCCGCCGCGCTCGACGGACATCACCTCCGCGCCGACCCGCAGGCACCCGGCCGGCAGCGCCGCACGCAGGACGCGATGCAACTCGGCCCACCGGACACCGAACACCGGCACCCCCGACGCCCGCTCGATCGCCGCCCCGTCCATCCGGATCAGCCAGTCACCCGCCGGGGTACGGGTACCCCCGCTGTACTGGGGCCGCGCGGCCGCCCGTATCGCCTCTCCCACACCAAGCGCATCCAGCGCCCGCACACCATTGGCATGCAGGGAGATCCCACCGCCCACATCGGCCAGCACGGGCGAGCGTTCGACGACGGCCACCTCCCAGCCGGCTCTCCGCAACCCGATCGCGGCAGCCAGCCCCCCGATCCCCCCACCGACCACCAAGGCGGTACGCCCCATGCGTCAACCTCTTTCACGAAGGCCTGAGCGAGGGCGGGGCGGCCCGCAGGGCCACGCCCGTAAGGGGCGCGGGGCTGTGTCGATCTGCGGCTCCGCCGCGTGGGCGCGACCGGCCCCCACCAACCCGCACTCGCCCGACAACAGTTGGACCCTAGCGCTAAGGCGCTGTTGCCCCAGCGGAGCGCCCCCGCATGAAATACGCCGCCACCGCCCCTGCCCCGAACAGCGCCGCCAAAGACACCGCCGTGGCGAGCCACGTCGGCCCGAGCCACTGCGCGCCGAGGTAGCCGAGGGCGACGCTGTACGCGGCCCAGGCGAGGCCGGCGAGGGCGGACCAGGGGAGGAAGTCGCGGGCGCGGTGGCGGGCGGCGCCCGCGCCGAGGGAGACGACGGAGCGGCCGGCGGGCGCGAAGCGGGCGACGACGACGACGAGGCCGCCACCTCGGGCGAGCGCCGCGCCGAGACGTTCCTGCGCGGTCGTCAGGCGCCGGGAGCGGGCGATGGCGCGGTCCAGGCGGGCGCTGCCCCGCCAGGCCAGCCGGTACGCCACCAGGTCGCCGAGCACGGACGCGGTGGCCGCGGAGAGGATCAGCAACAGGATGTCCGGGACGTCCCACGGCATCGCCCCCGTCGCCGTCCCCGCCGCGGCGGCCGTAGCCGCACCGACGACCAGGACACCGCTCGGCAGGACCGGAAGGAACACGTCCAGGAGGATGGACGCGGCCACGACGGCGTAGATCCATGGGCCGGCGGCCAGCCACCCCAGACTCTCAAGCACCGAGCACTCTCCTGTTTTCCCCCTGTGCCACGGTGATCCCGTGACAGCCGATCAGCGTACGCCTCGGGTATGACAGAAGGCTCACGGGGGCTCATGTGTCCGTCACACACTGTTCATTCGGCCATTGAGCGTCACCCGGCCGGCAGGCGCTCCCATGAGCGTCACCCGGTCGGCAGGCGCTCCCAGGGGTTCGGGAGGAGTGAGGGAGGGGCCGCCGGGGGTGCGCACGCACCCCCGGGTCCGGGGCCGCGCCCGGGTCCGGGTCCGGGGCCGCGCCCGGGGCCGCGCCCGGGGCCGCGCCCGGGGCCGCGTCCGGGGCCGCGTCCGGGTCCGTCGTGACCACCGAGGACGTGGTGCGGGTCATCGCCGAGGTGTCGGGCGTGCCCGCCGAGCAGATCGCCGGCATCGGTGGCGAGCGGATCGACTACGAACAGGCGCTGGGCGGCTCCGTCTTCGGCCAGCGGGACGCGGTCGGGGTGGTCGCCGGCGAGCTGCGCCGCATCAAGGCGGGCCTGGCCGGGGCGAGCGGCGGCCCCGCGTCGGTGATGCTCTTCGCCGGGCTGACCGGCACGGGCAAGACCGAACTGGCCAAGACCGTCGCGAGTTTCTACTCCGCCTCCAAACGCCTGGTGACCTACCCCATGGCGAACTTCACCGAGGCGCACAGCGTGTCGGGCATCATCGGCTCCCCGCCGGGATACATCGGCTACGAGCGCGGCGGCAAACTCATCAACGAGCTGAACGCGGACCCGTACGGCGTCTTCCTGCTCGACGAGGCGGAGAAGGCCCACTCCGAGGTCTGGCGGCCCTTCCTCAACCTCTTCGACGAGGGCTGGATCGTCGACCAGCGGGGCGTCAAGGCCCATGGCGACCGGGCGATCTTCATCCTCACCAGCAACGCGGGCGCGGAGATCATCTCCCGGATGACACGGGAGGGCCGGCCCGAGAAGGAGATCGTGGCCGCGGTGAAGGAGGCGCTGCTCCGGGTCGGGGACCAGTCGCGGGGCGGGCCGGTCTTCTCCCCCGAGTTCATGGCGCGCATCGACCGGATCATCGTGTTCCGGCCGCTGGATCTGGAGGCGATGGTCGGCATCTGCCTCAAGACGGTCGACAAGCAGCGGGCGTGGTGGCTGGAGAAGCGAGAGAAGGAGCTGGTCGTTCCCGAGTCGCTGATCGACTACGTCGCCCGGCGTGGACATCTGGCGAACGAGGAGTCGGGGGGCAAGGAGGGTGGCCGCGTCATCGGCAAGCTCCTCAAGGAACTGATCGACCAGCCGCTCCTGCTCGAAGGGGAGCGGCGGGAGGAGGAGTTCCGGCGGTGTGACCGGATCGAGTGCGTGTTCCATGCCGCCGGGCCCGACGGGCCCTGGACGGAGATCCGCTTCAGTCCGGCCCAGGAGAAGGAGCAGGAGAAGGAGACGGAGACGGAGACGGAGACGGAGCAGGAGACCCGGTGGCAGGAGGTCCAGGAGTGAGTGGCCACGGGGACGGGACCGATCTGCGGTCGTTCGAGGGGCGGGTGATCAACGACCGTTATCTGCTCACCAAGTGGATCGGCGGCGGTGCCTTCGGTGCCGTGTTCCTCAGCGAGCAGCGCATCCTCGGCCGTCCCGTCCGCCGGGTCGCCTGCAAGATCTCCCGGGACGCGGGGATGACCGAGGCGGACGCCCGGGAGAAGTTCGCCGACATCCTGCGGCTGGCCGAGGCGATGGACGGGATGACCGACTCCGAGGCCCGCCGTCACCTCGTCCATGTGTACGACGGGGGGCTGGCCCATGACGCCGGCGGCCGGGCGTTCCTGGTGATGGAGTTCGTCCAGGGCACCACGCTCGCCGACCAGTTCGCGAGCATGAAGACCGTACCGGCCCCGCAGTTGTTCAAGTGGGCGCGGCAGATCTGTGTGGCGCTGCGCGGACTGCACGCCCTGGACCAGCCGTTGCTGCACCGGGACCTCAAGCCGGACAACGTGCTGTTGGGCTCGGATCTGACCGTACGGCTGATCGACTTCGGTCTCGCCGCCCGGCTGCTGGAGTCCGGGTCGGTCCCCGGCGTCGTCGGCACCCTCACCTACATGGCACCGGAGACCTCCCAGGGCCAGAGCGTGCCCGCGTCCGACCTGTACTCGCTCGGGGTGCTGATGTACGAGGGGCTGACCGGCCGGCTGCCGTTCGAGCACCTCATACCGCCGCCGGGGCTGCCCGACACGATGCACGGCATCTGGCTGTACGAGCAGAAGCAGGGGAGTCGCGCGGCGCCGCCGTCACGGTTGAACAACACGGTGACGCCGGAGATCGACGAAGTCGTGCTGCGCTGCCTGGAGTTCGAGCCCGCGCGGCGGTTCCGCAGCGCGCAGGAACTCCTGGACGCGCTGGACCGGGCCCATGCCGGACCCCGTCGTCCGTCGCCGGGCGCGATCGCGCTGGAGGAGGCTCGTGAGCAGGCGGCGAAGGGGGATGCGGCGGGGGCCTGCCGCACGCTGCGCGTCTGTCTGGACTCCAAGTCGGGGGAGGTCCCCCCTCCCCTCCGGCTGGCGATGCTGAACGAACTCGCCCGGCTGTTCGACGCGCAGGGCGACCCGGCCGGCGCCGCACGGCACCTCGCCGAGGCGTGGGAGCTGGTGCGTGACAGTGCGCTGTTGCGTACGCGGAGGGAGCGGTGCGAGTTGCTGTCGCGGGCCGCCGACGCGTATGGGCGGGCCGGGAACACGTATCAGGCCGCGCGGTTCGAGGATCTGCTGCGGCGTGAGAGGAGCCGGGGGTGACGATGCGCTCCGCTTGCAGTGCCGGGATGGGCCGTCGAGTGACTGCGGCCTCGTCGTGGCTGCTCGTCGCCCCGCGGCGGAGCCGCATATGGACACAGCCCCGCGCCCCTTGGGGCGGGGTGCTTCGGGGCTCTTCCGGGACGCGAGAGGAACAGAAGGTGAAGCGCGCGGCTGGGGGTGCCGTGGTAGGTCGTCGGGCGTCTGCGGCTGCGTTGTGGCTGGTCGCGCCCCGCGGCGGAGCCGCATATGGACACAGCCCCGCGCCCCTGTCGGGCGCGGCTGCAGTGGGCCGCTCATACAGAGCGAGCGTGGCCTTATGAGTCCTTCGGCGTCCTTCGGGGATCGGTTCAGTGCGTCGGGGCGGCTGCGCAGGTTGTGGGCCGCGGCCGTCGAGGAGGCGGATCCGCAGAGCGGGCTGGTGCGGCTGCGCGACGTGTGTGCGCGGATGGAGAAGCGGCCCGACGCGGCTGCTCCGATGTGGGGCGAGTTCCTGCGGTCGGTGACCGGGCAGCCGTTCCGGCCCCTGCTCACCGACGCCGACTTCGAGGCGTTGGAGCGGGTCGGCGGGCTTGTCGCGGGGACCGGCGAGGTCAGTCTCGATCAGGCGCTGCGGCCGCTGGCCGGGGCGCGGTTCGGGCGTGGGGAGGGGCGGCAGGGCGTCGAGCTGCTGACCAGGCTGTACTGGGCCGAGTCGGTGCCGGACCAGGCCAGGGCCGCGCTGGCCGACGAGCTGGCCCGCTCCCGTGAACGGGACGCGCCCCGGCTGGAGGTCTACGCGGATCTGCTGCGGCGGGGCGGGCCATGGCCCCCGGCGGTCGTCGCGCTGGTCGCCGACGTGCTGCGGGTGGACTTCTCCTCGGACCCGGAGCGGTTGCGGCGGGCGGCCGCGCTGGCGGGGACCGGGGTTCCGGGGGCCGACCGGGCGGCCGGGCTGCACCGGTTGCTCGTGGCCGGGGAACCCGACGCGGCCCGGGAGCACCTTCTCGCGGCGTGTCAGGCGGACCCCCGCGACGAGACCGCGCTTCTCGGGTTGCTGGTCGCACACGTACGGGCGGGGCGGGCCGCGAGCATTCCGGAGTGGGCGCTCGACGCGGCGGACAGGGCCGCGCCCCGCGTCGCCGCGGCGGCCGCCCTCGGCCGGATACTGGCCTGGTTCGACTCCGACACCGACGCCCCTCCCCCGGCCGCCGACCGGCTGGTCGCGCTCGACCTGACCCACGAGGCGGGACCCTGGCCCGCCTACGCCCTCGGCCGACTGCACCTCCTGGACGGCGACGCGGCGCGGGCCCGCGACCTCCTCGTACCCCTGGCGTCCGGCGATGTACCCGTGACGTCCGGCGAGGTACCCCTGCCATCCGGCGAGGTACCTCTGGCATCCGGCGAGGTACCCCTGGCATCCGGCGATTCCGTTCTGCCGCGGTGGCGTTACCACGCCGCCTGGTCGCTGCTGCTGGCCGGTGACCGGGCCGGACTCCGGCTGCTGAGCGACACGATGACCCGGCGTCCGGACGACTGGGCGTTCGCCTGTCTCCTGCTGGACTCCGAGCCGGACGCGGGGCCCGGCAGCAACGCGCAACACGTCGCTACGGCGCCCCCGCCCGGCTATGAGCCGATCGCCCGGATCCGCAGCGACATGGCCGGGGGGCGACGGCCACCCGGTCCACCTCCGGCTCGCCCCGATCCGCCCCCGAACGGCGGCGACCCGCCGGAGCGGCTGGAGGCGCTGCGTACGGCGCTGGCCGAGGCGTACGGCCGGGCAGACGGGGCGGCGGACATGGCGGAGCTGCTGAGGCATCCGCTGTACCGGCGGCTGCCGCGGGCCGACCGGTTGCTGTGGTCGGGGCTGCGGGCACTGCGTGCCGAGCCCGAGGAGGGGCGGCGGTTGCTCGGTTCGGCGCTGGCCCTCGGGCACCAGCGGGCGGCGCTGGTGCTGGCGGCGCACCACCTTCAGGAGCGCCGTCCGCGCCGGGCACACCGGCTGCTCGCCGGGCTGACCGGCGCGAAGGCGGAGCTGCTGCGGGTGTGGGCCGAGGCGGCCGGCGGCGCGGCGGACGAGGAGGTCGAGGCCGGGCTGGCGAAGCTGGCCAGGAACCGGCTGCCGCAGGTGCCGTACGTGGTCGGCGCGGTCCGGCTGCACCAACTGGCCGGGGAGGGCTCGACGTTGGACCCCGAGGACGCCCCGTACCACGCGCGGCGGGCGGCCAGGGAACTCGCCGGAGCCGTCGCCGCCGCACCGGACGCCGTACCTCCGGACGCCGCCGTACTGCTGCGGGCCGCCAGGACCGTCACCCACGGCACCACTCCCCCGCCGGACGACGGACCGGGCCACGAACCGGCCGGGCTGCCGCCCGCCGTACGGCAGCACCCCTGGACGGAGTGGGTCCTGGGGCTCGCGCTGCTGGTGGAGGATCCGGAGGCCGCCGGGCTGGGGCTGTGCGGGCGGCTGGCGGCGCTGGTCGAGGAGACCGACGAGCCGCCCCCGCAGGCCGTGACCGTGCTGGCCACCGCGCTCACCCGGGCGGGCATGCTCAGCGAGGACCCCGGCCGCCGCAACGCCCTCGCCCAGCTGGTGCGCGACCTGGCCGACCGGCACGACCTGCCGGACGTGCACGCCCTCGCCGACCGGCTCGTGGCCGCCGCGATGGCACGGCCCGCCCCCGGACGGCCCCCGGTCCGGGCGGAGCGGCTCTCCGGCGCCGTACAGCCGGTGCTGGCGCTGGCCTCCGCCGCCGGTGACCTCTCCCGGGGCGACCGGGACGCCGCCTTACGGCAGTTGAGGGCCGCGCCGGGCGACGACGCCGTGTGCGCCCTGCTCGCCGACGTCCTGGACGGCCGCCCACCCGAAGCGGCCCCGCCCGACGGGCGCGGCGAGCGGGCCGCGCTGCTCCGGGTCGTCCATGCGGCGGGGCTCGTCGAGAGCGACGCGACACGGTCCCTGGAACTGCTCTCCGCGGCCGCCGACGACTGCGACCTCTCGGCCGTCACCGACGTCAACCGGCTGCTGCCCGCGCTCCTCGCGGGCGACGGCAAGCCCGGCGGCAAGGCCGGGAACGGCGGCAGGAACAAACCCGGTGCCAAGGGCAAGCCCGGTGGCGTCAAACGCCGTCCAGGCCAACCCCACCCCCTGGCCGGCCTCGTGAAACGGATGATCGACGACAACGCGCCCGGACTCGCCCCGGCGGTCCTCGCGGGCTGTGCCACCGCCATAGGGGAGTACGAGCTGGCGGAACAGCAGTGGAAGCGCGCGCACGACGCGAACGGGGAGGGGGACGGGAACGACTCCGGACATGTGCGTACGCAGTACGGACGGCTGCTCTGCCACCGGGCGGTGACCGCCCGCAGGGCGGAGGATCCGCTGCGCGGCGCGGAGCTGTTGCGCCGGGCCGCCGGGCTGCAACCCGCGGAGGGCCCCGGGCTGAAACCCCTCCCGTCCCCCCGCAGAGCCAGGTCGCTCGCCCACGGGCTCGAATACGACCTCTACGTCGACCGCCTGCTGAACGAGCTGTTCCCCGGCACGCTGCCGGAGCCCGTCCCCTGGGAGCGGCCCGGCCGTTACGCGGCTGCCCTGGAGAAGGCGATCGAGGCCGACGGCAAGCTGACCCGAGCCCTGCGATCGGGCGGACGCAAAGGCGTCCGGCGGGCCTGGGAGGAGCGGGTGAAGACCCTGCGGTACGGCGTCCGGCTCCACCACACCCTGGCCGTGCTGTACCGGGAGGTGGCACTCGGCGGCCCCGCGTCGGCCTCCTCGGCGGGCGGGAACCTGGCCCGCGCGACCGTGCTGTGGACCCTGCTGCTGGGCTCGGCGGATTTCTGGGAGCAGCACGGCGAGACGCCCGCCGGGCCCGACGCGGAGAGGCGGCTGCGCGACGAGGTGTGCACGGAGTTGTTCGCCCTGCACCGCAAGCTCGGCGCCGAGGCCCTCCAGCCGGGGCAGCCGGGCCAGTCGGGGCAGTCGGGGCAGTCGGGCCAGTCGGGGCGGCGTCAGGCCGCCCGGCTGCATCTGCGGGTGCTGGACGCTGTCCGCGAGGGCGAGTCCGCCGTGCACGGCCTTCTGCGGGAGTTCGACTTCCCGTGGTCCCCGGCGGGCGACCCCCAGCGCTGGGCCGGGATCTCCGCGCTCGCCGGTTCGGTCATCGACGAGTGGTGCGCCGAAGTCGTCCGGACCGCCGAGAAGGCGCTCAACGACCCCGCCGCCATCACGGAACTCGACGAGGGCATCGACAAGGACTACGAATCCGGCGTCCGCCTCCTTGAACCGCTGATCGACCTCGGCATCCCGCTGCCCCGCCTCCTCCAGACCGGCCTCCAGTGGTACAACGACCTGCAGAACTGCCATTACCGCATGAGCAGGACCGGGGAACTACGGAAAGTCGTCGGAAGGGCGCGCAGGTTCGCCGACGCCCTCGCTCCGCTCTGCACCCCGGGCAAAGGACACCTCCCCGGCAACAGCGCGCTCGGCGTGCACTTCGTGGACCGCGCGCTGTTCGTCGCGCAGGACAGCCGCGCCGCCGTCAAGTTGTACGAAGAGGCGCTGAAGTGGGATCCCAGCAACCCC
Source organism: Streptomyces capitiformicae (assembly GCF_002214185.1). NCBI lineage: Bacteria > Bacillati > Actinomycetota > Actinomycetes > Kitasatosporales > Streptomycetaceae > Streptomyces > Streptomyces capitiformicae. The sequence continues at coordinate 9,764,872 of NZ_CP022161.1, forward strand.
AGCGCCCCCCAACTGCTGTCCAGCACCAGGGGCGCCGCCCAGTACGGCGCCGCGATGAACCGGGCCCTCGACGCGCTGAAGACCCAGAACTATCCAGCTCTGCTGAGCGCGGCGCGGGAGGCGGAACAAGCGGCCGACAACGACAAGGACCGCTCACAGACCCTGGTCCTGCAGGGCGTCGGTCACATCGGCACGGCAGACCGGGCCGCGGCCCGTGCGGTGCTGCGCAGGGCCTTGGTACTCGACCCGACCTCGGACACGGCTCACACGCTCCTCGACAGCATCGACGACGACCCCGAAGAAGGAGACCTATGAAGCCGAACCCCTTCCACGTCCTCGGACTTCCTGTCTCGGCGAGCGACGAGGAGGTGGCGGAGCGCTGCCGGGAACTCGGCCTGACCGGGCCACAGGAGGCGGGCGCCCTCGCCGAATGGGCCAAGGACGAGTTGATGGGCTTCCCGGAGACACGGGAGTTGCACGTCCTGCTGGAAGTGCCGGACACCGACTACGACCGCGGTGAGCGGTGGGAGGACTTCGCCCGGCAGTACGGTCGCCGTCCGGTCGCGTTCGACGCCGGGTCCGGGCCGCCGGCCGAGGCGCCGAGGGCGGCGGACTTCGACCTCGCCGCGGTGGCCCGGCGGCTGCTGGACGGGATGCTGACCCCGCCCGCCGTCGACCTCCGCCCCGCCCTGGACCACGCGCCGGTGCCACTGCGCCTGGAGCGCCCGCCGCTGGAGGTGCGCGATGTCCTCTTCGGTTAACACCCCTTCGGTGGACTGGGACGAGTTCGAGGAGCGCCCGGTGCCGGACGGACCGGCGGGACCGGCGGGACCAGCGGGACCGGCGGGACCGGAACAGCCGGACCCCGTCGCCCCGGGCCGGGAGATGGCCGCCGTACTCCAGCGGTACTGGGCCGACCTGCAGGACGAGAGCAACCGGGTGCAGAAGGAGACCGCGGCGGCCCGCAAGGTCCTCACCGAACTGGCCGTCCACGTCGCCCGGTTGGACGGCCTGCTGCGGGAGGCGGCCGGACCGCTGGCGGCGGCGGGCGAGAAGTCGCTGGGCCGCCGGCTGGAGGTGGCGAGGAAACAGGTCCTCGAACCGCTGCACTCGATGGACATCACCACGCAGGACCCCACCGGCAAGCCGTACGAGTCGGTCGCGGACGTCGTCGACATCGCCGGCTGGCGCTACGGGCCCGAGTTCACCGCCGAGGTGGTGGCGGAGACCGTGGAGCCGATCGTGCTCGACCGCGGCACGGTCGTACGGCTGGGACAAGTGATCATGGGCGCCCCGTCGAGCGCCGTAACGAAGGACAACGGATGACGCAGTACGTGAGCAAGGCCGTCGGCATCGACCTGGGGACCACCAACAGCGCGGTGGCGGTGATGAATCCGAGCGACACCGACATCGTGATCCACCAGGACGGCATGAACGCCCGTACGACGCCGAGCTGTGTGTGGCGCAATCCGCGCAGCGGCGAACTGGTCGTCGGCCGCAAGGCGTTCGCGCGGGTCGGCAGCGAGCCGCAGCCGATCACCTCCGTCAAACGCCTGATGGGATCACCCACGACGGTGTCGCTGGCACCCGGCGAGGAACGCACGCCCGTCGAGATCTCCGCCGAGATCCTGCGGGAGATGAAGCGGCAGATCGAGCGGGACGTGACGGAGTTCGACACCCAGGACGTGAGCTGGGTGGTCGACCGGGCCGTCGTCACCGTCCCCGCGTACTTCGACCAGCCGCAGATCGACGCCACCCGCAAGGCGGCGGAGAGCGCCGGGCTGCGGGTGGTGGACCTGCTGCACGAGCCGACGGCCGCCGCGAGCTACTACTGCTGGCGCACCGGCACCCGGGACGGCACGTTCCTGGTCTACGACCTCGGCGGCGGCACCTTCGACGTGAGCGTGGTGCGCTGCAAGGCCGGCGACTTCAAGGTCCTCGGCATCAGCGGCAACACCATGCTCGGCGGCGACGACATCGACACCGCCCTCGCCCGCCACATCCAGCAGTTGCTCATCGACGACGACTGGGCGATGGACCTGGACCTGGAGAACGACGCGGAGGACCGGCTGCGCTTCCGGCAGCTGAAGTCCCTCGCGGAGTCCGCGAAGAAGGGCCTGTCGGACCGTACGGAGTTCATGCTCCGCGACGCCGGCGGGCTCACCGACAAGGACGGGCAGCGGGTCGTCATCGACACGCTGATGGAGCGGACGGAGCTGGAGAGGATCGCCCGGCCGCTGCTGGAGCGCACCTTCCAGTACTGCGACGAGGCGCTCGACCAGGCGACCACGGAGGCCGGGATCACCCTCGCCGACGTGGACCAGATCATCCTGGCCGGGGGCTCCACCCATCTGCCGCTGGTCCGGCAGATGGTGCGCGAGCGGCTCTGCTCGCCCGCCCCCGGCGCCGACGGGCCGCGGGCCAGGTGCGCCGAGCCGGTGTACGAGCAGGTGGACACGGTCGTCGCGCTGGGCGCCGCCGTGCGGGCGTCGGCGGTGGGCGGCCTGGACATCCTGAACGAGGAGCGGACGGTCCGGGTCGGTTTCCGCGGCACTGTCGTCACGGCCACGGACCGCACGGTCGTCGGCGGTACGGTCGAGGCGCTCGACCCCGACCTCGCTCTCACCGGCGGCTCGGTGCGGCTCAGCACCGAGGAGTACGAGGACGAGGCGCCGCTCAAGCCGGGCGGCAGCTTCGCGTTCACTCGCATTCCCGTCCAGCCGGACGCACAGAGCCTGCTCACCGTCGAAGTGTTCGACGCGGACGGGGAGTTGCTGGCGACGGTCGGTCGTGCGGTCGTCCACGACCGTGACGCCGGGGCCAAGCCGGTCGGCAGTCCGGTCAACGCGGCCATCAACGCCAAGCCGATCCTGCTGGAGGTGTCCCGCGAGGGCCGTACGGAGCGCGAGCCGCTGATCCCCGCGCTACGGCCGCTGCCCTTCAAGGACCGCTACGACTTCAGCCACCCCGGCGACACCACCACCGTGGAGTTCCGGCTGTACCAGCAGGCCCGGCAGATCCAGGTCATCAAGGTGCCGGTGCCGTCCTCGACGCCCCGGGGCACGGTCATCGACCTCGACGTGGAGATGGACGTGCACTCGCTCATCACCGTGCGCGGCTCGATCGGCGACCACCCCTTCGAGGCGCTCGTCGAGGTGCCGCCGGAGGCGGAACTGCCCGACGAGGAGCAGGTGGCCGAGCTGAAGCGGCGCTTCGAGCAGGGCGTGGAGTTCCTGCCCGCGGGCGAGGCGGCCGTGAAGACGGCCAAGATGGAGATGGCTCAGACCGCCTTCAAGGACGCCCTCGCCCGGGGCGAGAAGGCGGTAGCGGGCCATGAGTTCGAAGAAATGCAGGCGATCGCCGACTCCGTCGGCAAGCACGAGACCGGGGATCTGCAACCGCCCCGGGCGGACTTCGAGAAGCTCGTCCGCGACTGCGCCGAACTCAACCGGTACGTCGCCTCGTTCAGCGCCGAGACCGAGACCCCGCACGACGAACGGGAGATCGCCCAGGCCATCGAGGTCCAGCGGGACCAGGGCGAGCGGGCCCTGAGCGCCGGCGACCAGCGGTCGTACTCCGAGGTCATCACCCAACTCCAGCACATCTTCGACCACTTGAGGACGCTGGCGTACCGGCACCACCAGCAGACCCAGCCGCTCGCCGAGACCGAGATGGCCGCGTCCCAGCTGCAGAGCGCCCTGGACACCCTGCGCCAGGTCCGCACCCAGGTCCAGGCCTCGCCCGCCGCCACCCCCGAGCACCGCCACGAGGTGGAGAGCATCGCCCAGCGGCTCGCCGGGCTGCAGGCGCTCCTCGCCCAGGATCCGCGCCGGGTCCAGCAGGAGGCCGCGCAGGAACGCCAGCGCCTGATCCGCCTGAAGAGCATCATCGGGGGTCCGTTCGACGACCCGGACGACTCCGGAATCCCGGTGGCCACCCGATGACCGCCGCCGCTGCCGCTGCCAGTGCGATGCACATCCGCTGCCCGGTGGTCCTGTGCCGCAGGGAGAACCCGTACGGTACGGAGCTCTGCGCGGGCTGCCGTACGCCGCTGGCCGGCTACGCGCGCCTGCACACGTACCCGGCGTACCTGTTCAACCGGGGTCTCGCCCTCGCCCGCGAGGGCCACCTCACCGCCGCACGGGACTGCTTCGCCGCCGTCGTCCTCTGGTGCCCCACCGACACCGAGGCCCGCAACGCCCTCGCCCTGACCGCCCTCCACCTCGGCGACCCCCTGGAGGCCCACCGCCACTGGACAGAGTCCCTGAGCCGCAGGCCGGGGGACCTGAAGGCGACGCGGGGGCTTGCGCGGTTGGCGGAGCTTGCGGGGGCGGATGAACGGGATGAGCGTGGCGGTCCGGGTGAGCCTGCCGGGTCCGGCGGATCCGCCGACGCTGCGGCGCCGAGCGAGCCGGATGTAGCTGGTGTGCTGGAAGTACCGGGGGCGCCCGAAGTGCCTGTCGAGGTCTCCGAGCTGGGCGAGGCCGTCGAGTCCATCGCATCCGCCGAGCCCAGCGAACCCGCAGAGCCCAGCGCATCCGCCGAGCCCAGCGAACCCGCAGAGCCCAGCGCATCCGCCGAGCCCAGCGAACCCGCAGAGCCCATCGAGCCCGCAGAGTCCGTCGAGCCCGCAGAGTCCATCGAGCCCGCAGAGTCCATCGAGCCCGCAGAGTCCGTCGAGCCCGCAGAGTCCATCGAGCCCGCAGAGTCCGTCGAGCCCGCAGAGTCCGTCGAGCCCGGCGGGCGGGGCGAGGCGATCGAGCCGGTCGGGGGCGGCGGGGGCGGAGACGAGTCCGGGATCAGCGGGAGGTTTTCAGGGAGCGGATGAGTTGGTCGGGGTCGAGGCCGAGGTTCTGGATCAGTTCGCGGGCCGATGAGCGCTCGTCCTCCAGCAGGGCGAGCAGGATCGCGGCCTCGCCGACGCGGGCGGACGGGACGCGCGCGGCGGCGTTGTGCCGGCGAGCCTGGTCCAGAACGTCGTGGACGCGGGGAGAGAGGTCGCGGCGGTGGGGCGTGAGCATCTCGGAGAGCTTCCGGAAGGCACGCTCCCCGGCGCTCCCCTGCTCGTGCATACCCCGGCGCAGGACCTCGCTGCCCATCGCGCCGAAGGCGAGCAGCAGCGTGTAGGTGCCGATGACCTCTCCGTGCTTCTGAGCCAGCACATTCGCGAACCGCATCACGCCCACGGCGTTGCGGCTCAGGTCGCCCATCGGCAGCAGTCCGTCGCCGTTCAGCTCGGCAGTGTCGTGGACCGGGTCCGGAACGTTGTCCTCCCGTTCGCTGTCCGGCAGCAGTCGGTCCAGTGGGACCCCGCACATCTCCAGCAGCAGCCGGGAGGAGACACCACCGCCCACGGCGACGAAGGCGACCGTGATGTCGGCTGTGGTGATGGCGGACCGGCCGTCCTCGGCGGCACGGGTGGCCGCGTCCGCGAAGACACGGATGACAGTGTCGGACAGCACGCTGCCATCGTCCGTATCGAGGCCGGCGTCGGAATCGTCGTCGTCCGGGCCGGCGCTGCGGTCGACGACGAAATGGATCATCTGGTCGAGGGCCGCCATGGCGCTCGCCCCGATGCTGTCCTCGATCCGCTGCCGGATGTCGGCCTCGCCGAGCAGCCCTTGCAGCAGATCGACGGAGGCGACCCCGCCCCGGTCTGCGGCAGCCGCCCGTACCCGCCGCATCAGCTTCTGCGCGTCGGGGGCGAGAACCATCGTGAGATCGTCGTCCTCGGGCGGCTCCGGCGGCTCGTGGATCCCCGTCGCCGCGTCCTTGCTGATGCCCGCGGACGGGTCGCCGTACAGGATGAAGGACGCCCAGGCGGCGTCCGGCCGTTCGCGGAGCGCGGCGCGGGCCGCCCGGACCGCGCCGCCGGCCGGCTCGCCCGCGAGCAGCCGCCCGTAGAACTCGGCGGCGAACAGCCAGGCCCCCTCGTCGGCGACGTCGGTGCGGGTACCGACGACGGTCTTCGCGCCCAGCGTCATGAACGACATGCACATGTTGGCGACCTGCCCCTCCCCTGCGGAGGCGCAGCCGTTGATGAAGGTCACCGGTGGCGCGCCGCGCGACGAGAGGTTCTGCAGCGCGACCCCGTGGAGGAGTTGGCGGTTGTGCATCATCAGCCCGCTCGTACCGGCCCCGGTCGCCACATGACCGCAGAAGTGGAAGAGGTCGTAGGGCGTCTCCTCCGAGGCCAGTTCGGTGATGACGTCGAGCCGGGTGGCGTCCCTGCCCAGCAGTACCTTGCACTCGATACCCCGGTCACGCAGCCATGCCGCGACCTTCGCGACCTCCTCGCGGGCGGAGGGAAGGTCACCGACGGTGTCGCCCACGATGAGCGCGCGCCGCACCCGGCTGATGCTGCGCCCGCCGACAACGGGCCGCTTGCCCACCAGCTTGCGCCCGAGGTCGTGCTTGAGACCGAGGAAGTCCGTGCCGTCGTGCAGCAGTTCCCAGGGGACCTCCTGCTCGTTCGTGCGCACCAGGACGGGTCCGGTCGACGCGTGCAGCCGGGTCACCAGCTCGGCCACGTTGCCCTGGAGGCGGGGGAACATATGCCCGTAGAGCAGCTTGCCCCACTTGGCCAGCTCCTTGGCCGGGCCGGACGTCGAGGTCGGTGCGGCCCCGTCGACGGCGGCCGCTTCCGTCAGGGCGTCGTCGATCCGGTTGCGATAGTCCCGTACCAACCCCGGGTCGACCTCGACCGTGTACTCCATCTCGAGCGGAGGGCTGTCGCCGGCGGTGCTGCCGACCCGCAGTTCGTACTCGTAGCGGACGGTCATCGTGTCCTGCCCGGTGACCCGGACGTTCAGCGTGGCCGGCTCGCTCATGACGGGCTGTGCCGCCGGATGAACGCCTCGACGAGTCGCTCCTCGGCGGCGGTGGAGGGCTGGACGATCTCCACCTTGTCGTCGCCCATGATGACCGTGATCGAGGTGACGCCCGCGGACCCGTCCGCCGCGCCCGTCCCGCCGTCCGTCCCACCGCTCGGCCCGGTGTCACGCGCGCCCGTCAGCCAGCCCCGGATCGTCTCGATGATCGCGACCAGGGTTCCGGCCGAGGTCACCACAAGGGTGGCCACCTCGACGACACCGCCCGAGCGCCGTCCGGGCTCGGGCCGTGCCGCGTAGACCGGTTCGACCCGCGCGACCCCGTCCTCGGCCAGCCTCCGTCCCAAGGCGGCCGGCGCATCCGCTCGTACATCCCCGTTGAGGACCAGTTCGCACGCGAACCCTCCGCCGGGCTTCCGCTCCACCACGTACGACCTCCATCTTCTGCCGACAACACTATGACGCGCCGACGCGGCAAGGAGGTTCTTCGACCACATGCGACCCAGTCGATACGACACGGGGGCCCACGACTTGAGGGGGCGTCACATCGTTTCGATGCTCGCGTAGAGGAGGGCGGTGAAGCTGGCGACGACCATGAAGTACGCGCCGCCGGCGGCGAGCAGCGCCTTGTCGGCGCCGATCCGGGAACGCGCCACCGCATACGCGAGCATGGCGGCGCCCAGACCGACGACGACTCCGTACAGCGCGGCGAACCAGCCGATGCCGAGCGCCACGGCCGCGACGGCGGCTACCAGCAGGGCGCGGTTCCTGCCGACGTCGCGACGTACCAACGCGTACATCGCGCCCCCGCCGACGAGTCCGCCGATCAACGCGATGGTCAGCAGCAGGTCCATTGTTGCCTCTGTTCCGATTTCTGGTCAGTGGTCCAGTGGTTCAGCCGGCGACGTCGAAAGTGGCTACGCGGGGCGCGAACGCCGTGCCGCCGTCCTTGGCCGTGGCCAGCGCCGAGACGTACCACGTGCCCTTGTCCATGTCGGCCACGTCGTCCTTCGTGACCTTCAACGAGTAGGTGCAACGGGACGTCTCGTCCGTGGTGCTCTCGCACGTGGCGCTGTCGACGTGCCGGAGTTCCGCCTCGGTCGGATCGAGCTTCGAACTCGCGGGCCAGACCAGGACCTTGAGCCCCTTGACGCCGGAGTCGTCGCTCACCTCCGCGGTGAAGGTGAGCGAGCCCGCGCGGCTGCCGGACGGGGCGACGTAGCGGACCGAGGTGTTCTCCAGGGTCGTCTCCGTCTTCGTCGGTGACTTCGTGGTGGCCGAGGCGACCGCGAGACCACCGGCGGTGATTCCACCGACGGCGAGAACACCGACGAGCGACGAGACGACAATGCGCTTGGACATGGGAATTCCCCCTGAATGGGTTGTGGGAGCAAGTGGAGAGGCAGTCGGCCGATCGCCTTCTCGATGTGATCGAGGCTATGGCGCGACCCCCCGCCCGGTCCTCGGGCCGCAGGACGATTGCCGCGTCGAACCGGAGATAGAGAAGCCCTCGTCACGAGATACCCCTCCAGCCTGAGGGGGCCGGCGTACGGGCGGCCATAGCCTTGCCCCGTCATGAATCGAACCGATGACCGACCGGCCCCGGTCCTGCTGATCTGCGCCGCCCAGGCCCTGGTGTGGCCCGGCGCGGCGCTCGTGCGCGGGACGGTCCCGTCCGCGTCCGCTCTTCTCGTCGCGGTCCTGGTCGCCGGAGTGGTGACGGCCGCGCTCACGCTGCGCCGTACCCGCCCGGTGCTCACCCTCGTCGTGGTCGTCGCGGCGTGCGCGCTGGGCGCCGGCCCGCTGCCCGTCGGGGCGATGGCGGTGCTCGGGACGGCGGGCGTCGCGCTGGCCCTGTTCAGCGTCGCCACCGAACGCGACACCTTCACCGCCGTGCTGTGCGTGGTGACCCTCGCCGCCTGGCAGCTCCTGCAGGACATCACCCTGCACGGGCTCAGCGACCGCGACGGACTCGACCTCGTCCTGACCGCTCTGCTGTACGCCACCACATGCGGCGCCGGCCTCCTCGTACGACGCAGGACGCGCGCACGGCAGGCGGCCGAACAGCTGCTGCAGCGGGCAGAGACCGAGCGCCACCGGCTCCCGGCGGCCGAACGGCGCCGTATGGAACGGGAGTTGCACGACGTCAGCGCCCACCATCTGACGGCCGTGGTGGTCACGGCGGGCGCGGCGCTCGGCCTGCGCGACCGTCGTCCCGAACTGACCGACGAGGCACTGCGGTTCGCGACGGAGACCGGCCGGGAGGTCACACGGGCGCTCACTGCCGTACGGGCGCCGGCGCCCTCGCGCGAGGATCTGCCGTCGCCGGAGGAACGGCTGCTGGACCTGGTCGCCGGGTTCCGCCGCCTGGACCAGCGGGTGGACTGCGAGATCGACCCGCTCCCGGACGGCACGGTCGCGGACGCGGCGTACGGCATCGTCCGCGAGGCGCTGACCAACGTGGCACGGCACGCGCCCGGCGCGCATACGACGGTGCTGTGCCGGTACGGCGACGCCCGCACGGACGTCGTGGTGACCAGCGCGGCGCCGCCCGCCGGTGCGGCGGCGTACGGCGCGGGACTGGGCGGCGGACGCGGCCAGGGCTTCCTGCGGTCCCGGGCGCGGGAGGCGGGCGGCACACTGCACACCGGCCCGACGGCGGACGGCGGTTGGGAGGTACGGGCGGTCCTGCCCGGCCGGACCGCCGCCCCCGTGGCGCGGTCGGTTCCCGCGGCCTACCGTCTGGCGCAGGTGACGGCCGCCGTCGGCCTGTGCCTGCAGCCGCTGCTCCCAGTGCTGGTCATCCGCGCCGAGGAGACGTCGAGCGGTTCGCATGTGTCGGCGGGTGTCCTCTTCGCGCTGCTGGCGGCGGCCCAGGCGGTGGCGTTGCTGTGGCTGCGCCGGGCGCCCCTCACGGCGTACGGCGTCCTGCTCGGCCTGGCCGCGCTGTGGCCGGTGGCGATGGCGACGGGCTCGTACACGGGTCCGGCGGCGCTACCGCCGGTGATCGGCATGGCGGCCACCTGCGCGGCCCTCGCGGGGGAGGCCCACGGGAGTCGGAAGCGCGTTCCCCTCGTGGCGGTCGCCGCCGTGGTGGTGCACGCGGCGGCCGCGACCGTCGCCGTCCTGGACCGGGGTACGACGGTCCCCGGCTGGGCGGTCGCCGCGGGGGCGACGGCCGGCGCGGCGTCGGCGGTCGGCGTCGCCCTGTGGGTCGGGGTCCGGCGCGGGCGGCGGGACCGGGCCGCGCGGGGTGAGCGGAAGGAACGCCTCACCGCCTGGACGGAGGAGGCCGTGCGGGACGCGTGGGCCGAACGTCGCCGGATCGCCGCCGGGCTGGAGACCACCGTGCTGGCGCGCGCCGCCGACATGGTCGCGGAGGCGGAGGCGGGCCGCCTCGACGCGACCGCCGACCGGGCGCGCGAGGCGCTGGCCGCGATGCGTGCGCTGCTCGATGCGGTCCGCGCGGGCGAGTCGGGCCCCGGGCTGCGCCCGCAGCCCACCCTCCAGGCGCTCGACCTGCTCGCCCATCAGTGCCGGGCCACCGGCCGCGACGTCGAGATACGGCTGACCGACCGCGTACCGGAACACCTGCCCACCGAGGTGGACCTGGCCGCGTACCACGCCGCCGAGACGGTGCTCGCGGCCGGCGGCGAGGACCCCGCCGTGCTCGAACTCGACGCGGACGACGATAAGTTGACGCTCACGGCCACCGGGGTGCCCCGCGCGGCCGAGCCCGAGGTACGGCAGCGGCTGACGGCACGGGTCGAGGCGCTCGGCGGCACCCTGACCACCGGCCCACAGGGCACACTTCACCTCCGGCTGCCGCTCGCTCCGGCAGGGGGTCAACAGGCAGAGGAGGAGAGGGACCGATGAGCCTCAAGGTGCTGGTGGTCGACGACCAGGGAGTCGTACGGGCGGGCTTCGCCGCGATGATCGACGCGGAGGAGGACATGACGGTGGTGGGCGAGGCGGCCGACGGCGCGGCGGCGGTGCGCCTGGCCGCGGAACTGGCCCCGGACGTGGTCGTCATGGACGTCCGTATGCCCGAACTGGACGGCATAGCCGCCACCCGCATCATCACCGCCCGGGACGACGCCCCCCGGATCCTGGTCCTGACCACCTTCGACCTCGACGCGTATGTCTTCGACGCCCTGCGCGCAGGGGCCTCGGGCTTCCTCCTGAAGGACGTACTGCCCGCCGAACTCCTCCAGGGCATCCGGGTGGTGGCGACCGGCGAAAGCGTTCTGGCCCCCTCCGCGACCCGCCGCCTGATCAGCCACTACGCCTCCGGCCCCGGCACGGCACCCCGCTCCGCGGACACCCCCCGCGAACTGGACAGCCTGACGAGCAGCCAGCTCAACGTCCTCGCCCTGGTCGCCTCCGGCCTCAACAACGCGGAGATCGCCGAGACCCTCGGCATCACCGTGGGCACCGTCAAGTCCCACGTGAACGCCCTCCTCCGCAAACTGGGCCTGCGCGACCGCGTCCAGGCCACGATCCTCGCCTACGACCTGGGCCTGGCCCACCCCAACCCGCCCGGCTCCCCCGTGTGACACGCCACCCATCCCGGGGGAAACCACTCGCCCAAGGAACCGCCCATGCCCACCCGCTCCGTCTCCCTCCCCCACCGCCTGCGCCACGCCCTGGCCCATCCCCTGGCCCTCGCCTACCTCGCCCTCTGCGCGGCCCTCCTGGTCTGGGCCCTGATCACCACCGCCGCCTCGGACGAATCCATGGCAGGCGTCATCCCCGTCCTGGCCACCGCACCGGCCAGCCTCGTCCTCCTCTTCCTCCCGGACCACGTCACGATGTCCATGGCCGCCGTCGCCTTCGGCGCGCTGGCCAACGCCACCCTGATCGGCCTCTGCGCCCGAGCGCTGCGCCGGGGCCGCGACTGAAGCGGGCAGCGCATCCGGCGACGAGCGATCCTGGGCGAGGACACCGTCGTCTTCGACGCGCTGCGCGACGCGGACGGCAACGAGGCGGCCCGCCTGTGGCGGGTGAAGATCGAGCGCTGCGTCCGGTACATGATCGCCCGGCTCCCCGAGGACGACATCGCCCCGCACCTGTGGACCACCCTGGCGGGCAGGCCGCTCCGGGCCGGGAGGATGCGCGGGGCGGCGCGCACCGAGGCACTCTCGGGCTGCCCGGCGCGGTGTCAGATGGCCTCGCGAATCGCCCGCTCGAACCCCTCGACGTGACCGCGGGCGAGCTGTGCCGCCTTCTCGGGTTCCCCGGCGACGATCGCCTCGATCAGCGGTCCGTGCTCCTCGACGTGGCCGGCCATGTCGGACAGCCGGTCGATGAACAGGCACCAGATGCGGGTCGCCAGGTTGTCGTGGCGGACAAGGGTGTCCTCCAGGTACGGGTTGTGCGCGGCGGCGTAGATGGCGCGGTGGACCTGGAGGTCCAGGTGCATGAGCTCGGTGGAGTCGTACCCGCGGGACTCGCCGCTCGCCACGCTCTCCAGCTCCCGCCGCAGGGCCGTCAGGGTCGCCCGGTCCGTGGCCGTGGCGCGTCGCGCGGCCTGGGCGGCGGCCAGGGGCTCCAGCTCCTGGCGTACCTCGGAGATATGGGCCAGATCGGTGATGTTGACCTCGGTGGCGAAGGTGCCGCGCCGGGGGTAGGTCGTGATCAGGCGCTCGTACTGGAGCCGCTTGAGCGCCTCGCGCACCGGCGTCCGTCCGACGCCGAGGGACTGCCCCAGCTGCTCCTCGTTGATCGGCGCGCCCGGGCGGATCTCGAGCATGACGAGCCGGTCGCGGATGGCGCGGTAGGCACGCTCGGCGAGGGAGATCTCCTCGCCCCCGGGCTCCCCGCTCCTGGGCTCGGTCGCCGTCTGCTGCATGGATGCCCCCTTGACCTGTCCGGCGAGCTCCCATACCGTACCGCACAGTCTGATATATCAGTTGCGCACTAGTTGGCCCTCAGGATGGTGCACAGATGGCAACGAACCCGCCGCTCACCACACTCTCCCGCCCGCTCAGCGAACTCGACCCGGACGTCGCCGCCGCTGTCGACGCCGAGCTGCACCGCCAGCAGTCCACCCTCGAGATGATCGCCTCGGAGAACTTCGCCCCGGCCGCCGTCATGGAGGCCCAGGGCTCGGTCCTGACCAACAAGTACGCCGAGGGCTACCCGGGCCGCCGCTACTACGGCGGCTGCGAACACGTCGACGTCGTCGAGCAGCTGGCCATCGCCCGGGTCAAGGAACTCTTCGGCGCCGAGGCCGCGAACGTACAGCCGCACTCCGGCGCCCAGGCCAACGCGGCCGCGATGTTCGCGCTGCTGAAGCCCGGCGACACGATCCTCGGCCTCGACCTGGCGCACGGCGGTCATCTGACCCACGGTATGCGCATCAACTTCTCCGGCAAGCTGTACAACGTCGTGCCGTACCACGTACGCGAGTCCGACATGCGCGTCGACATGGACGAGGTCGAGCAACTCGCCCTCGCACACCGGCCGAAGATGATCGTCGCCGGCTGGTCGGCCTACCCCCGCCGCCTGGACTTCGCGGCGTTCCGGCGGATCGCCGACGCGGTGGGCGCGTATCTGCTGGTGGACATGGCGCACTTCGCCGGTCTGGTGGCCGCGGGCCTGCACCCGAGTCCGGTGCCGTACGCCGATGTCGTCACGACCACCACGCACAAGACCCTCGGCGGCCCGCGCGGCGGGGTGATCCTCAGCCGCGCCGACCTCGCCAAGAAGATCAACTCGGCGGTCTTCCCCGGCCAGCAGGGCGGCCCGCTGGAACACGTCATCGCGGCGAAGGCGGTGGCCTTCAAGGTGGCGGCGGGCGAGGAGTTCAAGGAGCGCCAGCGGCGCACCCTGGACGGCGCCCGCATCCTCGCCGGCCGGCTACTGGCCGACGATGTCGCCGAGGCCGGAATCACCGTCCTGACCGGCGGCACCGAAGTCCACCTGGTCCTCGTCGACCTGCGCGACTCCGAGCTCGACGGGCAGCAGGCCGAGGACCGGCTGCACCGCGTCGGCATCACCGTCAACCGCAACGCGGTGCCGTTCGACCCCCGCCCGCCGATGGTGTCGTCGGGGCTGCGGATCGGCACCCCGGCCCTGGCCACGCGCGGCTTCGGCGAGGCGGAGTTCCGGGAGGTCGCCGACGTCATCGCCGAGGCCCTGAAGGGCGAACGGCCCGACGACGAACTGCGCGCCCGGGTCGAGAAGCTCGCCGCCGCCTTCCCCCTCTACCCCCACCTGAACGGAGGCGCGGCATGACCGCCGAGCCGCTGCCGGAGCACCCGGACTTCCTCTGGCGCAACCCCGAGCCGCGCTCCTCGTACGACGTCGTCATCGTCGGCGCGGGCGGCCACGGCCTGGCCACCGCCTACTACCTCGCCAAGAACCACGGCATCACCAACGTCGCCGTCCTGGAGAAGGGCTGGCTCGCGGGCGGCAACATGGCCCGCAACACCACGATCATCCGCTCCAACTACCTGTGGGACGAGAGCGCGGCGATCTACGAGCACGCGCTCAAGCTGTGGGAGGGCCTTCCGGAGGAGCTGGACTACGACTTCCTGTTCAGCCAGCGCGGTGTCCTCAACCTCGCGCACACCCTCCAGGACGTCCGCGAGGGCATGCGCCGCGTCAACGCCAACCGTCTCAACGGGGTCGACGCCCAGTGGCTCGAACCGGACGAGATCGCCAAGCTCTGCCCCATCCTCAACGTCTCGTCCCGCACCCGGTACCCGGTCCTCGGCGGCACCTTCCAGCCGCGGGCCGGCATCGCCAAGCACGACCACGTCGCCTGGGCGCTGGCCCGCCGGGCGGACGAGATGGGCGTGGACCTGATCCAGGGCTGCGAGGTCACCGGCTTCGTCAAGGACGGCGACCGCGTCGTGGGCGTCGAGACCAACCGCGGCCGCATCAACGCCGGCCGGGTCGGCCTCGCGGCGGCCGGGCACAGCAGTGTGCTGGCCGAGCGGGCGGGCGTACGGCTGCCCGTACAGTCGCATCCGCTCCAGGCGCTGGTCTCCGAACTGCACGAGCCGGTGCACCCGACGGTCGTCATGTCGAACCACGTGCACGTCTACGTCTCCCAGGCCCACAAGGGCGAGCTGGTGATGGGCGCGGGCGTCGACTCGTACAACGGCTACGGCCAGCGCGGCTCCTTCCACGTCATCGAGAAGCAGATGGCCGCCGCCGTCGAGCTGTTCCCCGTCTTCGCCCGCGCTCACGTGCTGCGGACCTGGGGCGGCATCGTCGACGTCACCCCGGACGCCTCCCCGATCATCGGCACCACCCCGATAGAGGGTTTGTACGTCAACTGCGGCTGGGGCACCGGCGGTTTCAAGGCCACCCCGGCCGCCGGCTGGACCTTCGCGCACACCATCGCCACGGGCGAGCCGCATCCCCTGAACGCCCCCTTCGCGCTCGACCGTTTCACGACGGGCGCGTTGATCGACGAACACGGCGCAGCAGCCGTGGCCCACTGAGGAGGACAGCATGCTGCTGATCAGCTGCCCATGGTGCGGCCCTCGCGACGAGACCGAGTACCACTACGGCGGACAGGCCCACGTCCCCCACCCCGAGAACCCCGCCGACCTCAGCGACGAGCAGTGGGCCGAGTACGTCTTCTACCGCGACAACCCCAAGGGTCCCTTCGCGGAGCGGTGGATGCACAGCACCGGCTGCCGCCGCTGGTTCAACGTCCTGCGCGACACCGTCAGTTACGCGGTGCTCGCCTCCTACCGGCTCGACGAGCCCCGCCCCGAACTGCCCCAGGCCGGAGGGAACCGATGACCGACCAGCACTTCCGGCTCCGGGAAGGCGGCCGTATCGACCGCGGCACCGTGCTGCGCTTCACCGTCGACGGCCGGGAGTTGACCGGCCACCCCGGAGACACCGTCGCCTCGGCGATGCTGGCGAACGGCCTCGTCGAGGTCGCCCCGTCGCTCTACCGCGGCCGCCCGCGCGGCATCGTCGCCGCGGGCGCGGAGGAGCCCAACGCCCTGCTGCAGCTGGACGGTCCGTGCTCGGAGGGCATGCTTCCGGCGCCGACGGTGGAGCTGTACGACGGCCTGTCCGCCGCCACGCTCTCCGGGATGGGCCGGCTCGACCCGACCCCCGACCCCGCCGTCTACGACAAGAAGTACGTCCACACCGACGTTCTTGTCGTCGGTGCCGGACCGGCCGGGCTCGCGGCCGCCGCCGCTGCCGCCGGCTCCGGCGCCCGCGTGATCCTCCTCGACGACCAGCCCGAGCCCGGCGGTTCGCTGCTCGCCGGACGCACCGAGCGGGTCGGCGAGCGGAGCGCCCTGGAGTGGGTCGCCGACGTCCGCGCGGCACTCGACGCCGCCCCGGAGGTCGTGGTCCTGCCCCGCACCACGGCCTTCGGCTCGTACGACGACAACTACGTACTGGCCCTCCAGCACCGCACCGACCACCTGGGGACCGCGGCTCCCGAGGGCGTCTCGCGCCAGCGGTTGTGGCACATACGAGCCCGCCAGGTGGTCCTGGCGACGGGGGCGCACGAGCGTCCGCTGGTCTTCGCCGGCAACGACCGCCCCGGCGTGATGCTCGCCGCGGCCGTGCGCGCGTACCTCAACCGGTACGCCGTGGCCCCGGGCTCGCGAGCCGTCGTCAGCACGACCAACGACAGCGCCTACGACACGGTCGCCGATCTCCACGCCGCCGGCATCGCCATCGCCGCCGTCGTGGACGCGCGCCCCGAACTGTCCCACCGGGCCGCCGAGGTCGCCGTCGCGACCGGGGTGCGGGTGCTGACGGGAAGCACGGTGGTCGACACCGCGGGAGACGACCGGCTCACCGGCGTCACCGTCCAGGCACTCTCCGAGGACGGTCGACTCACCGGTGAACCGGTGTCGTTCGACTGCGATCTGCTCGCCGTGTCGGGCGGCTGGAGCCCGGTGGTGCACCTGCACAGCCAGCGCCAGGGACAGCTGCGCTGGGACGACGACCTGGTCGCCTTCGTGCCCGACGGTGCCGTACGGGACCAGCGGGTGGCCGGCGCGGCGCGGGGGACGTACGACCTCGACGGCTGCCTGGCCGAAGGGGCGCAGGCCGGTGCGCGGGCCGCGACGGAGGCCGGGTTCCCCGTTGCCGTACCGTCGCCCGGCGATGCCCGGCCCGCGGGCACGACGCGCGCCCTGTGGCTGGTCCCCGCCCCCGAGGGCGAACCCGGCGACTGGGACACGCACTTCGTGGACCTCCAGCGCGATGTCACGGTCGCCGACGTGTGGCGCTCCACCGGCGCCGGCATGCGCGGCGTGGAGCACGTGAAGCGCTACACCTCGCTCGGCACGGCCAATGACCAGGGCAAGACGTCCGGCGTCAACGCGATCGGAGTCATCGCCGAGGCCCTCGGCGGTTCCCTGGGAGAGATCGGCACCACGGCCTACCGGGCGCCGTACACGCCGATAGCCTTCGCGGCCCTGGCCGGGCGGGAGCGCGGCGAACTGTTCGATCCCGAGCGCACCACCTCCCTCCACAGCTGGCACGTCGCCCACGGCGCCGAGTTCGAGGACGTGGGCCAGTGGAAGCGCCCCTGGTACTACCCGCAGCCCGGCGAGGACATGGACACCGCTGTGGCCCGGGAGTGCCGGGCGGCCCGTGAGGGGGTGGCGTTCATGGACGCCTCCACCCTCGGCAAGATCGAGATCTGGGGCGCGGACGCGGGCGAGTTCCTCAACCGCGTCTACACCAACGCCTTCAAGAAGCTCAAGCCCGGCATGGCCCGCTACGGCGTCATGTGCAAGCCCGACGGCATGATCTTCGACGACGGCGTGACCCTCCGCCTCGACGACAACCGCTACTTCATGACCACCACGACCGGCGGCGCCGCCGGAGTCCTGGACTGGCTGGAGGAGTGGCTGCAGACCGAGTGGCCCGAACTCGACGTCCACTGCACATCGGTGACCGAGCAGTGGGCGACGATCGCCGTCGTCGGCCCGCAGTCGCGCGAGGTCGTCGCCCATCTCGCCCCGGATGTCGACCTGTCCGCCGAGGCGTTCCCCTTCATGGCCTTCCGCGAGACGACACTGGCCTCCGGCATTCCCGCCCGCATCTGCCGGATCTCCTTCTCCGGCGAACTGGCCTACGAGATCAACGTCTCCGCGTGGTACGGCCTGGCGGTCTGGGAGGAGGTGTACGCGGTCGGCCGACCGTACGGCATCACCCCGTACGGCACCGAGACCATGCACGTCCTGCGGGCCGAGAAGGGCTACATCATCGTCGGCCAGGACACCGACGGCACCGTCACCCCGCAGGACGCGGGCATGTCCTGGGTGGTCTCGAAGCAGAAGGACTTCATCGGAAAGCGGTCCTTCGCCCGCGCCGACACCTCCCGCACCGACCGCAAGCAACTGGTCGGTCTGCTGCCCACCGACCGCAGCACCCGGCTCCCCGAGGGCACCCAACTCGTCGCCCCGGACGTGCCGATCACCCCCGAGGCCGGGCCGGTGCCCATGCTCGGCCACGTCACCTCCAGCTACCACAGCCCGGCCCTCGGCCGCCCCTTCGCCCTCGCCCTCGTCGCCGACGGGCAGGCAAGGAAGGGCCAGACCCTGCTCGCCCCGGTGGGCGAGAACCTGGTGCCCGTCGAGGTGACCGACTTCGTCCTCTACGACCCCGAAGGGACCAAGCGCGATGGCTGACCCGACGTTCGAGGCGGACACAGGGGCGACCGGCCCGGTGGCCCTGCGCAGGAGCCCCCTGGCGCACCTGGAGGAGCGAATGGACGCCGCCACCGTCACCGGCGCCCGCGCCGTCACCCTGACCGAGCGCCCGTTCCTCACCATGGTCAACCTGCGCGTCGACCCCATCTCCGAAGCGGCCGACCGCATCGGTGAGACCCTGGGCGCCCCGCTCCCCGACCAATGCGGCCACACGTCCACGTCCGGCGCCCACACGGTCATCTGGCTGGGCCCCGACGAGTGGCTCGTCCTCTCCCAGGCCGACGCGACCACCGTGACCGCCGAGCTGCGGAAGGCCCTCGCGGGAGCCCCGGGCTCCGTCGTGGACGTCTCCGCGAACCGCACCACCCTGGAGCTGACCGGCCCGTCCGCCCGCCAGGTCCTGGAAAAGGGCTGCCCCCTGGACCTGCACCCCCGGTCCTTCACCCCCGGCCGAGCGGTCTCGACCACGGTGGGCCCCATCGCCGTCGTCCTCTGGCAACTCGACGACACCCCGACCTACCGCCTCCTCCCCCGCTCCTCATTCGCCGACCACTTGACCCGCTGGCTCATCGACGCGATGACCGAGTACCGGGGCCCGGTGGTGCCCTGACACCGCCGAGCACGCCCGACGCATCGGCTCTTCTCCTCCCCGGTGGAGCCGATGCGGGCGGCCCCCGGCATCCGCCGGACGCCTGGGGGAACCGTCGTCCTCCGCGCCGCCCCCTGCCCTCACCTCCGGGTTCGGGTGCTTCCCGGGGCTGCCCGGCCGCGCCGCGCCCTGCGGGTCTCGCGGGGCGCGGCCGGGGGCCGCCGCGACGGCGACGTTGCGTCCGATGAGGAGGGGCAGGCGGACGTGCAGACGGCCAGGGTGCCGTCGGAGCCCCGCGGTGCCGTACGCGGTCACGTCCCAGCCCTGCGCACGGCGCTGGGTGCGCGGCCGTCCGTGAGCAGCGGGCCACAGGTCCCGGCGACGCCCGGCAGCGACGCCGTGACGGACGCCGGAAGTTGGGCGTAGGTCAGGACGGCGGTGGCGAGCGCGGCGGCGTAGCGCGGACGGGCTGCCGTGATGGTCCTGTGTCCGTCGCCGTCCAGGTTGATACGACGGTGAACGGGACGCACAGATGCGGAGCGGTGACACCCGCGCCGAGCACCCCGACCCGCACCCCGACCCGCGCCCCGGCCCCGCCCTGCGCCCCCGCGAGCAGAACTACGGCGACGACCGCACCCCCCATCCGCGGTGCGGGCCGACGCCGCGGCCGCCACCCGCAGCCAGGGCTCCCCGGCGGAAACGAGGAGTCGCCTACCTGCCCTGGGCACGATCGCACCTGTCCCGAGAACTGCCACCGACTCATGCCGTCAAGGTCGTCAATGTCTCTGGCATGCTCCCCCTATGACGCCATGGACCCTGACCGACATCGACCGTGCGCTGCACGCCAGTTGGGCCGCCGACACCTGCTCGCCCGATGACCTGGCCCGCTCCGGATGGCACCCGGGCAACCCCTCTTGGGGACACTGCGACATCACCGCGCTCGTCGTGAACGACATCTTCGGCGGCGACCTCATGCTCGGCGACGTCCACTGCGACGGCGAACACTTCGGCTACCACTGGTGGAACCGCCTGCCCAGCGGAGTCGAGCTCGACCTGACCCTCGAACAGTTCCAGCACGGTCAGGTCGTCACCGCCCCCCGTGTCATCCAACGCCCTCCAGGCCCGCTCCCCCGCCGCTGGGCGGAATACGAACTCCTGCGATCCCGCGTCACAGCCCACTTGGGCTCCCTACCGCCCCCGGCGGGCGGAACCAGCCTCGGGGCGCCACCAGCCACCAGCAGTTGATCGCGCTCGCGCAGTGTTGATCCGTTCGGCGGCCGCCTGCTCGCCGGCAGCCACTTCCTGCTTGTGATAACCATGACTTGGTCGAACGATTTATTCATTGGACTAAGTCGATATGATGTCTGCATGGCTCATGTTTCTGCGGCAGAGCGCCGTCCTCAGCTGATCAAGGCCGCCATCGACCTCATGACGAGGGAGGGTGTGGCTGCCGGAAGCACCCGCGCCATCGCGGCCGAGCTGGGCGTGGCCCAGGCAACGGTGCACTACACCTTCGGCACCAAGGAAGATCTCGACGGAGCCAACATCGAGCAGCAACCGTACGCGTCACTGACGCGGCAGCAGTGGCAGATCATCGCCGTCTGACGATCCCGACGACGGTCGTCGCCTCTACCGACGCCCACCGCTGGTGCCGATGCGGAGCCGTGCGAGCGTCCGCTCGCACGGCCCGGCGCGCGTTCGGTGGGGGGTGGGGGGATCACCGCAGGCGGTCCGGGCCCGGACACCGGCCGCTGGACGAAGCGCAGGTGGCGCAGTTCCGGGACAGCGCCAGACGGGCGACCACGGCCCGGCTCGCCGCGGTGGCACGGACCGCACCGCGTGGCGGTCTGCCCGTCCACCGGTCTGCCACCAACTCGTCGCCGGTCTCCCCATACGGCGCGCCCAGCAGGGTGCCCCGGTTCTCGTTCGTCACACGACGCCTCTTGGGCACCTCCTGCTCCTCTCGGATGCAGTGGTGCCGACCACCGGTGGGCGGCAGAGCGGCTCAGGTACGGGGCTCGAGGCCTGGGTGGGCACCACCCGCACGGAGGTGCGTCATCCCCCGAAACCGGAAGCCTCCGGGAAGAAGTCGGCACCCTGGACGTAAGCCATCGCCTCGGCCCACTTCGGGTCGTCCATACGGCGTTCCCCCTCCTCCGGGCTGACGTCCTCCACCCGCGTCTTGTGGAGGTGACGTGTTGTGCGAGATCTCTGTCTGGGCCATGCGCCCAAGGTGGCCCTTCCGGATGCTGTCACGCGTCTGCCGAGCTTCCGGACCGCCCCCGACGAGTGACGGAGGCTCGCCGAGGCGATCGGCCATCACCGAGAGCAACTCCGGTGCCGCAGCGGGAGCCGGGATGTGCCTGCATCGTGTCCGTGCAGCCCCTCCGCGCGGGCCGAAAGCTGCGGGAGACAGGAATCTGGCATTCGTACACGGCAACAAACCACGACTCCCGGATCGCGCGGGCGTCCGGGTCAAGCCGGCTCCACCAGCTTCAAGCATCGGTGAACGTTCGACCTCGACCCGGACGAGCGGTGCCGTTCTCCCGCCCTGCGACAGCCGGCAAAGGGCAGGAGGAGCTGACGCGATGAAGTCCGCGGCCGTCACCGCACCCGGGTGGTTCACCGCGATGCCGTGCCGGTCGTTCGGGACGTACGGTGCTTGCCCATCTCGACCACCTGACCGGCGGCGTGAGTGCCTCCTGAGTGGTCTTGCACAGTGCGGCTCTCTTGTGCGAGCAGGGGAGCGGAGCGGCTTCGGTCACAGTCGTGGTGGGGTCATGACGAAATGGGCTTCGACTTGGGCGGTGACGATCTGTCGTGCGGGTTGCAGGTGCATGGCGTCTGGCGGTTCGGCTCCGTCGAGGCCCTCGGCGCTGACAGCGCCGTACGGGCCGTAATCGGCTGACACCGGGGCGTTGAGGCTGCTGTCGGAGAGCTCGACGAGGGCGACAAGTGTGGCGTCTAGGGCTTCGGCGTATGCGCGGGCGCGACGGACGGCGTCGTGGACGGCGGTGCGGTGTGCTGCGCGGTGGGCGGGTGAGTCGGGGCGCAGGGCCCACCAGGGACCGTCGACGCTGGTGAGGTCGAGTTGGGCGAGGCGGGTGGTGAGTTCGCCGAGGGCGGTGAAGTCGGTGAGTTCGGCGGTTGTGCGGACGTGGCCGTAGTAGGCGCGGACGCGTTCGCGGCGGCCGCGTTCGGTGAGTTGGGGAGTGATGGCCAGCGTGCCGGTCTCCAGGCGTTCGACGACGTCGCCGTAGCTTCTGACGAGGTCGAGGGCGGCGGTGTTCCGGCGGGTGAGGTCGCTGAGGGTGTCGCCTCGATCGGTGCCGCGGGCGGTGACGGTGATGCCGATACGGGCGAGGTCGGGGTCGACTTCGAGGTGGGCTTCGCCGCGGACGGCCACGCGGGGTGCGGTGGGGGTGCCGTAGGGGCGGGACGGTTGTCCGGTCATGTTGTCAGCAGGTTCCACCGCCGCCGCTGACGAGGCGAAGGTTGACGGGCGGGCCGGCCGACGGTGTCCCGTGGAGCAGTGTCTCCCAGGTCCGGCCGAGCGGATCCCCGCCGAGCAGGGTCGCGATGCTCGGGTAGTACGCGTGGCCCATGTTGCTCGCGCCGCTGGACCACTTGAGGAGGAGTTCGTCGTCGAACGCCGCGTGCATGGAGGAGACCCGCTCAAGGGCGATCTTGGCGGTGAACTCTCCGACAAGAGGATTCGCCTTGGTGCGGTTGAGCGGGGCGAAGCAGGAGCCCTTGGCGCTTCGGACGGCCCTGGTCGCGTTGGTGATCTTGCCGGTCAGTTCCCCGTGGACCGGTGACTTGGCGAATGCGATACGGACGGGGAGGGTTGCGCGGGAGGCGTAGTCACCCTGTCGGGTGCGGACACCGATGGTGCCCTCCATGGCCCGGCCGGCGAAGGCGGCACGAAGGACGGCGTTCTCCTCGATGTCCGCGACCGGTTTGATCTTGGTGACGGTGCCTTTGGAGATCGTCGCGAGGTAGATCGTGTTCGCGTAGGCGGTACGGCCGTTGTCGGCTCCCGCTTTCAGTTGCTTGGCGACGGCGGCGGCGAGCGGCAGATCGCCGCCTCGGGTGTGGAACGTCGTTCCGCCGCGCTTGAGGGCTCCGTAGCGCTGTGTGCGGGACGGGGCGCCTGGCAGTCGGATCGGCTTCTTTCCCGGAAAGAGTTTCGTGCAGTGCACGATGCCGTTTCGCTGCGTGGAGGCCGCGCAGATTCCGGAGAGAGCCTGTGGTGTGGCGCTGTTCTCGTCCGGGGCCATGGCGGCCGTGCTGGTTTCGCATCCGGTGAGCACAAGGGCGGCGAGCGCGACGGCCGTCGTCAGACGCCTGACGCGGAAGCTTGGGGTGGTCGTGTTCATGGCGGCAAGCTTGCCGGGCGGTGCCTGAAACGCTTCTGAAGGCCATCTTCAGGATTTTTTCAGCTCGGATGGCGGAAACTGAGCGGATGCGCCTGCTTCTGGTCGAGGACGAACAACGACTCGCCGACGTCATCAAGTCCGGACTGGTGGACAAGGGTTTCGCCGTGGACGTGGTCGGTGACGGCAGCGAGGCCGTCTGGATGGCCGGTGAGCACCAGTACGACGCGATCGTGCTGGACGTGATGCTGCCAGGCCTCAACGGCTTCGCTGTGTGCCGGAAGTTGCGGGAAGCCGGCAACTGGACACCGATCATGATGCTGACCGCGATGGACGGTGAACTCGATGAGGTCCAGTCGTTGGACAGCGGTGCGGACGACTACCTGGCCAAACCGTTCTCCTTCGCGGTGCTGCTGGCGCGGCTGCGGGCTCTCGTCCGCCGCGGGGCGCAGGAACGGCCCGCCGTCATCGAGGTGGGGGATCTGCAGGTGGACCCGGCGGCGGCGTGCGCCCGGCGTGGCGGCGTACACATCGCGCTGACTCCCAAGGAGTTCGCGGTGCTGCACCTGCTGGCCCGCCGGGCCGGCCGGCTGGTGACCAAGACGGAACTGCTCCAGCACGCCTGGGATTTCGCCTTCGACGGCGATCCCAACATCGTCGAGGTCTACATCAGTGCCCTGCGCCGCAAGATCGACGCGCCGTTCGGGGTCCGCACGCTGACAACCGTGCGAGGCAGCGGCTATCTTCTGGAGCTTCCGTGAACCGGTTGTCGGTGCGGATGCGGGTGACCCTGGCCGCGTCCGTCATCGTCGCCACGGTGCTGACCGCGGCCTCCCTGGTGCTGATCCTCACGTTGCGCGACAGTCTGCAAGGCGGTGTCGCGGACGAGGCCGCCCGAAAGGTCAGGGCCAGTGCCGCGGCGCTCAAGGAGGACCCGCCCCTCGACGCGGCTCCACCCGGTGAGGTGGGCAGCGCGGAGCCGACACCGGAGAAGAGCGCGAACGGTGCCGGCACGGGCGGCGAGAAGGTGGTCCTGGCCGACGGCTACGCGACCGCCAGCACGGTCGTGGACACCATCGACGGCCCCGTGACGGTGAAGGCCCGCGTCTCGCTGGCCCCCGTGCGGAACGCCCTCAGTGTGCTGGAGCAGTTGCTCCTGGTGGGTGTCCCGGCGCTGGTGGTGCTGATGGCCGTGATGACATGGCAGCTGATGGGCCGGGTGCTCGCCCCCGTGGAATCGATCAGGGCCACCTTCGCCGACATCACCGCCAAGAACCTCCACCGCCGGGTGCCCGAGCCCGTCACCCGCGACGAGGTCGCACGCCTCGCCCGGACCATGAACGTCACCCTGGGCCAGCTGGAGTCCGCGGTCGATCGGCACAAGCAGTTCGTCGCCGACGCCGCCCACGAACTGCGCAACCCCGTCGCCACGCTGAGCGCCCGGCTCGAACTCGGGATGACGCAGGCACCCGACCTCATCACCGAAGCACTGACCGACGTGGCCCGCATCAAGGAGCTGACCGGTGATCTGCTGCTCCTCGCCCGGCTCGACGGCGGCGAACCACTGATCGGCACAGATGTCGATCTGGCACAGGTGGCGGCCGAGGCCACCGCACGCCCGGCCCCAGTGAAGATCGCGCTGGAGCTGGAGTCCGACGTCATCGTGACCGGCTCCCGCTCGCACCTGGAACGCATGGTGGCCAATCTCGTGGCGAACGCGGTCCGTCACGCCGCCTCCCAAGTCACCGTCCGGGTCACGACCGACGGGCTGGATGTCATCGACGACGGCCCGGGCATCCCGGCCGCCTCCCGTGAGCAGGTGTTCCAGCGCTTCCATCGACTGGACGAAGCCCGGGCACGCGATGCGGGCGGATCCGGACTCGGCCTGGCCATCGCCCGCGACATCGCCACCGCCCACGGAGGCACCCTGACGGTCCAGGACACACCGCACGGCGCGCATCTGGCGTTCCGCATCACCACGCCAGGCGGACCGAACACTCCGGCCGACCGGCCGCGCGCAGAATGATTTGGCTGACCAGACTGGAGCGACGCCGGTGTGGTTGCTGTCTTGCCTCGCAGTGAGCCTCGATGAGGGTGGCTGAGAGCGCGGTGAAGGCGGGCGGCGTGGGGGGTGGGGGAGCGGGACGCCAGTTGTGCAAGCCGTCGTCGGTCAGGCCGTGTTCGCCCTGCCTGCTCCCTCGGTAGCCGCCGGGGACTCGCCGTACATCGGGGCGCACTTGTTGTGCCACTGGTCCAGCCAGGGTCGAAGCTCGAGGAGGTCGGCAAGGAGCGGCTCATTTCCTCAGCGGACAGGTTCAGTTGGCAAAGCCGGTCACGGATGGTCGCTGCCCCACGGGTTCGGTGTGGGCTCTCCGGGTGTGTTGCACGCGGTCGTCGGCGGGAGGAGCCGCTGGGCGGCGACTCGGGTGGTGCCGAATGTTGTGTCCGCCGTTGTGGAGGCAGACGTCAAGCGACCTGCGGCGGCGGGGAGTTCGGTCTGCGCCAGGGGTGCGCCCGGGTACGCCGCCATGAGGACGCCGGTGCAGTCGTCGCGTTCCTCCGGGGAGAGGCCCGCGGGGAAGCCGATGGTCCGGGGCCTGCTTCCGTCGGTGGTCAGGCGGATGCGCAGGACGGACCTCAGGTCCGTCCCCGCCGCCGTGGCGGTGGCCTCCCAGAACTGGACCTGCACCGCGATGGGCTCGCACAGGGGCGCGCCAGTGCGCGAACCGATCACCACCGCCGCGCCCTCGGCCGCCGCCTCGTCGGGGAAGGACACGGCCGGGCGCAGCCACTCCGCCCGCTTCTCGGCCGACCAGCCGCCGGCCGCCCGGCAGGCGTCGGCGGCGGCCTGTGCGCCGTCGTCCTTTTCCGCGCAGCCGGTTGTCAGCAGCGTCAGAGCCGCCGTCAGTGACGTCAATGACCCGTGGGCGAGCTGGGGCCTGGACATGGTCTCCCTCGATCGGCGCGGGCGAGGCGCCGGCGGCCTCGCGGAGTGAGGGCAGTCTTTGCGGAGCACGGCGGCGGCCGGGGGACCGGAAAGGGGCATGTGGCCGACTTGTGATCAACACACGCTTGTGGGGCCGGGCCGTCCGTCTTGCGGGAGGGGATCTGACGGGGGCCCGGCGGGACTACTTGCCGGTACAGGTGTGGCTGACCGGCAGTCTGTCGCCTGATTTCCCAGTTGGTTGAACGATTGTCGATCGCTGTCCACGATTCTCCTGTCAAGTGCCCGGAGGCACGACTTCCGGCCCCGCCGCTGCAGAAGTGAGTCGAGCATGGTCCGCGTCCGTTCGTCCCTGGCCCAGTTGCCCGCCTACGTCCCCGGCTGCAAGATGCCCGGTGCGGTCGCGCTGGCCAGCAACGAGTCTCCGTACGGGCTGCTGCCCGGTGTCACGGCGAGGCTCGCGGAACTGGCCGGCGGGGTGTCGCGGTATCCCGACCTGAGCGCCACCGCACTCGTCCAGGCCCTCGCCGAGCACCACGATGTCGAGACCGAGCGGATCGCGGTGGGCGCCGGTTCCTCGGAGGTCTGTGCACAGCTGCTGCACTCGGTCGTCGGGCCCGGCGACGAGGTCGTCTTCGGCTGGCGGTCCTTCGAGGCGTACCCGATCCTCACGGCGGTGGCGGGCGGTACGGCGGTGCAGGTCCCCCTGCGTGCGCACGGGCTGGACCTCGACGCCATGGCCGAGATGGTCAGCGACCGGACCCGGCTGGTCTTCGTCTGCAACCCCAACAACCCCACCTCCACCGCGGTCGGCGAGCAGGCGCTGCGCGACTTCGCGGACCGGGTGCCGGAGGACGTACTGATCGTCGTCGACGAGGCGTACCGGGAGTACGCCGACCCGGAGCTGGTCCCCGACGCCCTCACGCTGCTCGGTGACCGGCCGAACGTGGTGGTGCTGCGGACCTTCTCCAAGGCGTACGGCCTGGCCGGGCTGCGGGTCGGCTACTGCGTGGGCTCGCCCGGCATCGCCGCGCACGTCCGCAAGACCCAGATCCCGTTCAGCGTCAGCGCGCTCGCCCAGGAGGCGGCGATGGTCGCCCTCGGCGAGCACGCGGAGGTCGTCCGGCGGGCCGCCCTCACGGTCGCCGAACGGCAGCGCGTGACAGGGCGGTTGCGCGCCCTCGGCTTCGAAGTCCCGGACTCTCAGGCCAACTTCGTCTGGCTGCCGCTCGCCGGTGACAGCGGGGACTTCGCCCTGCACTGCCTCGGCGGCGATGTCGTCGTGCGCCCGTTCGTCGGCGAGGGCGTCCGGGTGACGATCGGGCTGCGGGCGGAGAACGACGCCCTGCTCGCGCTCGCCGCGAGCTGGCGGGGCTGACGGCCATGCGCGTGGGGCCGTACGAGCGGCATCGCGAGCTGCTCCAGCAGGCGGTACGGGCCGTGGCGGCCGGTGAGTGCTGCACGCCGTTCGCCCGCGCGGGGCGGGGCGGCACCGATGCGGGCATGAGGTCGACACGGACCGCGGAGAAGGTGTTCGGCTCGTTGCTGGGCCGCGCCTTCGAGCTCGGCCAGCCCGGTGAACTCGGCCGGGTGCGCACCGAGTCCTCGCCGTACGGCGTCGCCATGGACATCGGCTATCCGCGTTGCGACCCCGCGGCGCTGGTCGCGGCGGCCGGCCGGGCGATGGCCGGCTGGCGGGCCGCCGGGCCGTACCAGCGGGCCGGGGTGGCGGTGGAGATAC
The DNA here is from genome assembly GCF_002214185.1 of Streptomyces capitiformicae. Classification (NCBI taxonomy): domain Bacteria; kingdom Bacillati; phylum Actinomycetota; class Actinomycetes; order Kitasatosporales; family Streptomycetaceae; genus Streptomyces; species Streptomyces capitiformicae. The sequence goes on from NZ_CP022161.1 coordinate 9,793,009, forward strand.
TGCGCCGGCTGAACACCCGCAGCCATGAGCTGGCGCTCGCCGTGCACCACACCACGGGCCGGTCCCTCGCGGCCGCGTTCCGGGCCGCCGGGCCGCCCGCCCAGGACCGCGCACTGGAGGTGGTGGCCCGCGCCTTCGCCGAGTCGGAGCGCGTTCCCGCGGACCTGCACTGGGAGAGTCCGCGCCGCCGCAAGGAACCGCTGGCGATGGCGGGCACCTGCTCCCTGGCGCCGCGCGGTGTGTCGCTGCTCGTCGGCTGCCCCGAGCATCCGACCTGGAACGGCTGGCCGGGTCTGTTCGCCAGCCTGGTGACCGGCAACCCGGTGATCGTGGCCCCGCATCCCAGGTCCGTGCTGCCGCTGGCGATCACCGTGCGCGTCGCGCGGCAGGTGCTGGCGGAGGCCGGACACGACCCCGACCTCGTCACCCTGGCGGTGGCGGCACCCGGGGAACCCCTGCGGCAGCGGCTGGCCACGGATCCGGCGGTGCGCATCGTCGACTTCACCGGCCCGGCCCGGTTCGCCGACTGGCTGGAGCAACACGCCCGGCAGGCCGCCGTGTTCGCCCACCGGACCGGACTGAACACCGTGGTCCTCGACTCCACCGATGACTACCGAGGCCTGCTGCACGGCCTCGCGCTCTCCCTGTGCCTGTGCAACGGAACGGTCCGTACGACACCGCAGAACATCCTGGTGCCCGCGACGGGCGTCGCGACCGACGAGGGGCGCAAGACCCTCCGGGACCTCGGCGCCGACCTCGGCGAGGCCGTCGACCGGCTGCTCGGGCACCCGGCACGCGTGGCAAGGCTGCTGGGCGCGATCGTCGACGACGAGGTGCGTACGGGACTGACGCAGGCCGCGCGATACGGCGCGGTCGTGCACGCCTCCGGGGCGCTGCCCCATCCGGACCATCCCGGCGCCGACCTGCGCAGCCCGCTCGTGGTCCGGCTGGGGGCGCGGGACGAGCGGGTCTACGCCCGGGAGTGGCCCGGTCAGGTCTCCTTCCTCGTGGGCACCGACTCGACCCCGCACAGCCTGGAGATCTTCCGCCGCACGGTCGGCCGCCACGGTGCGCTGTTCGCCGCGGTGCACTCGACCGACCCGCTGGTGCTGGCGGCCACCGAGGCGGCGGCGCTGGACGCCGGGGTCCACCTGGTGAAGAACCTCGCCGACGACCTGCCTGCCGACCCCTCTTCGGCCGCGCCCGAACCGCCGGGCGGCGGGGCGCACTTCGTCACCGGACGGTTCCGGGTGGTGCGCTCGCGCGGCCGCCTCGCCACCGCCGTACGCCCGCCCGTGCGCGACCCCGAGGAACTCGTCGGCGCCTGACGAGCCGGCCGGCCCTGCCGGGTGAGCCCGTCCGGGCTGACCGGTACCCCCGGTCAGCCCGGTACCCCACCGGCGCGGACAAGGCCGGCCGGCAGTTCGGTCAGCCCGTCCAGTCCGCCCCGCGCCCCCGCACCTCGTCGAACACCAGCCAGGTCCGTGTCGAGCGCACCCCGGCAACGCAGTGGATGCGCTCCAGCACGACCGAGCGCAATGCCTCGTTGTCCGGCGCGCGCACCAGCACCAGGACGTCGAAGTCGCCCGTCACCAGGGAGACATGCTCCACGTACGGGATGTCGCGCAGCTCGCGCGAGATGTCCCGCCAGGCGGCCTGCTCGGTGCTCAGGGTGACGTAGGCGCTCGTGCCGAGGCCGGCACGCTTGGGGTTCAGCTGCGCGGTGAAGCCGGTGATCACCCCCTCGGCCAGCAGCCTGCTGATGCGTGTGTAGGCGTTGGCGCGCGAGATGTGCACCTGCTCGGCCAGCGCGCGGACCGACTGGCGGGCGTCCTTCAGTAGCCGGGCCAGGATCTGGCGGTCGGTGTCGTCGAGCGGGACGGCAGTTCGTCCGGGCACGGGCCCCGTCGGCGAGTCCATCTCGGACACATTGCTCTCCAGGACATTGAAATTCGGCACTTCATCTGCGGTTCACGCGAAGTCTTGAACACATATTCCCTCGTCGTCACCATTCTCCTGTCAAGCGTCCAGAGAAAGCGAGCGCCCTCCATGTCCGTGAAGAGCCTCCGACAGACGGTCCAGGGCCTCCTGCCGTCCCTCACGCCGGTGCGGTTCGTGGCCGAGGACGGCACCCGCGTGGCCAAGCCTCCGGCCGGCTACCGCGAGCCTTCGGTGGAGGCCCTGCGTGAGGCCTACCGGCGGATGGTCCTGGGGCGCCGCTTCGACACCCAGGCCACCGCGCTCACCAAGCAGGGGCGGCTCGCCGTCTACCCGTCCAGCCGGGGCCAGGAGGCCTGCCAGGTCGGCGCTGTGCTCGCGCTGCGCCCGGACGACTGGCTGTTCCCGACCTACCGGGACTCCGTCGCCCTGGTCACCCGAGGTGTCGACCCGGTCGAGGTGCTCACCCTGCTGCGCGGCGACTGGCACTGCGGCTACGACCCGGCCGCCACCCGCGTCGCCCCCCAGTGCACCCCGCTGGCCACCCAGGTGCTGCACGCCACCGGCATGGCGGAGGCGCAGCGCCGCAAGGGCGAGGACGGCGTGGCGATGGCTTTGATCGGCGACGGTGCCACCAGCGAGGGCGACTTCCACGAGGCGCTGAACTTCGCGGCCGTCCTCCGCGCGCCGGTCGTCTTCTTCGTCCAGAACAACAAGTACGCGATCTCCGTCCCCCTGGCCCGGCAGACCGCGGCGCCCGCCCTCGCCTACAAGGGCATCGGCTACGGGGTGCGCTCCGAGCAGGTCGACGGCAACGACCTGGTCGCCGTGCTCGCGGTGCTCACCGACGCCGTCGCGCACGCCCGCGCCGGGCACGGTCCGGTGCTGGTCGAGGCGCACACCTACCGCATGGACGCGCACACCAACGCCGACGACGCGACCCGCTACCGCGACGCCGAGGAGGTCGAGCGCTGGGGCGCCGCGGACCCCCTCAGCCGGCTGGAGGCACACCTGCGGGCCCGTGGCGCCCTGACCGACGCCGACGCGGCGGCGGCACGGGAGGAGGCGGAAGCCCTGGCCGCGGACCTGCGCACCCGCATGAACGCGGACACCACCGCCGACCCGATGGAGCTGTTCGACCACGTCTACGCCGAGCCCACCCCGCAACTGCTGGAGCAGCGCGCCCAGTTGGCGGCCGAGCTCGCCGAGACCGCCCCGACTCAGGAGGACTGACCCATGGCCGAGACCACCCAGGCCACCAAGGTCACGATGGCGCAGGCGCTGAACACCGCGCTGCGCGACGCACTGCGCGAGGACGACCGCGTGCTCGTCTTCGGCGAGGACGTCGGCCCGCTCGGCGGCGTCTTCCGCATCACCGACGGACTGACCCGCGACTTCGGCGAGGAGAGGTGTTTCGACACCCCGCTCGCCGAGGCCGGCATCGTCGGACTCGCCGTCGGCATGGCGATGGGCGGCTTCCGGCCCGTGGTGGAGATGCAGTTCGACGCCTTCGCCTACCCGGCGTTCGAGCAGATCGCCTCCCACGTCGCCAAGCTGCGCAACCGGACCCGGGGACGGCTCTCGCTGCCGATGGTGATCCGCGTGCCGTACGCGGGCGGGATCGGCGGAGTCGAGCACCACTGCGACTCCAGCGAGGCGTACTACGCGCACACCCCCGGCCTGAAGGTCGTCACCCCGGCGACGGCCGAGGACGCGTACTGGCTGCTGCGCGACGCGATCGCCGACCCCGACCCGGTGGTCTTCCTGGAGCCGAAGAAGCTCTACTGGTCGAGGGAGGACACCGACCTGGAGCGGCGCTCGGCGCCGCCGTTCGGGCGGGCCGCCGTACGGCGGGAGGGCCGTGACGCCACGGTCGTCGCGTACGGGCCGTCGGTTCCGGTGGCGCTGGCCGCGGCCGAGGCCGCGGCGGCCGAGGGCATCGAGCTGGAGGTCGTCGACCTGCGCACGATCGTCCCCTTCGACGACGAGACGGTGACGGCTTCCGTCCGGCGGACCGGGCGCTGTCTGGTCGTGCAGGAGGCCCAGGGTTTCGCCGGGGTCGGGGCGGAGATCGCCGCGCGCGTCCAGGAACGCTGCTTCCACTCGCTGGCCGCACCCGTCCTGCGAGTGGCCGGCTTCGACATCCCTTATCCGCCACCGAAGCTGGAGCACGCCCATCTGCCCGGTGTCGACCGGATCCTCGACGCCGTCGACCGCCTTCAGCTCGACGACGAGCCGGACACCCGGCATCTGCTGAAGGGAGCGGTCGCATGACCACCGCAACGCGCCTGGAGCAGCTGTTCCGGCTGCCCGACCTCGGCGAAGGGCTGACCGAGGCGGAGATCGTCGAGTGGAAGGTCGCCGTCGGTGACACCGTGACCGTCGACCAGGTCGTGGTCGAGGTCGAGACCGCCAAGGCCGCGGTCGAGGTGCCGGTCCCGTACGCGGGCACCGTGCTCCGGCTGCACGCGGAGGCGGGCACGGCGCTGCCGGTGGGGGAGCCGCTGATCACCGTGGGGGCGGGCGCCCCCGCCGGGGCCGACGGGTCCGCCGGCGGGCCCCGGCCCGAGGACGCGGGTGGCGCACCGGAGCCGGTGGTGCCGGCCGACGCGGCGGCGGAGCGTTACCGGGAGGAGGAACAGGCCGGATCCGGCAATGTGCTGATCGGCTACGGCACCGGCCACGGCCCGACGACCTCGCGCCGCCGCCGTCGGCGCGCCGCCGCGGCAGCGGGCCCGTCCGCGAGCGCCGCGTCTGCCGGGGCCGCCGGGAGTGCCAGTGCCGTGCCGCGATCCGGCGCCGTCGACAGTGCCGCACGGGCGGGCGGCGCCGTATCCGCGTCGCATGCCGCACCCGACACCTCGGCCGCCACCGCCACCGCATCGCACGCCCCCCGGGTGATCTCGCCCCTCGTACGGAGGATGGCCCGGGACCACGGCGTCGACCTCGCCGGTGTGTCACCGTCCGGCCCGGCGGGAGTCGTCCTCAGAAGGGACGTCGAGCAGGCCATCGCCCGGGCCGGGCAGACCGCGAGCCCGAGCCCGGCCGACAAGGCAGCGGCCCCCGCCCCCGCACCGCAGGAGCCGACCACGGCGGCCGGCCCCGAGCGCATCCCCCTGCGCGGAGTCCGCCGCGCCGTCGCCGACAAGCTCTCCCGCAGCCGGACCGAGATCCCCGACGCCACCACCTGGGTCGACGTGGACGCGACCGGGCTGCTCGAGGCCAAGAAGGCGCTGGAGTCCGCCGGAACCGGCACCCGCATCGGCCTGCTGGCGCTGTTCGCCCGCATCTGTGTCGCCGGACTGCGTCGCTTCCCCGAGCTGAACTCCACGGTCGACACCGAGCGCCGGGAGATCCTCCGCTACGACGAGGTGCACCTGGGCTTCGCCGCCCAGACCGAACGCGGGCTGGTCGTCCCGGTCGTCCGCGACGCCCACCTCATGACGACCGTCCAACTGGCCGCCGAACTCGCCAGGTTGACCGATCTCGCCCGCGGCGGGAACCTGCCGCCGCACGCGCTGACCGGAGGCACCTTCACCCTCAACAACTACGGGGTGTTCGGCGTCGACGGATCCACACCGATCATCAACCACCCGGAGGCCGCCCTCCTCGGCGTGGGCCGCCTCGTCGACAAACCCTGGGTGGTGGACGGCCAGTTGACGGTCCGCAAGGTCACACAGCTCTCCTTCAGCTTCGACCACAGGGTCTGCGACGGCGGAGTGGCCGGTGGCTTCCTGCGCTTCGTGGCCGACTGCGTGGAGCGCCCGGCGATCCTGCTCGCGGACGTGTGATCCGCCGACCTCACCCGTCGGACCTCGGCTCAGCCCATCGATCCCCAGCTCAGCCCGTCACCGGTCAGTCCCTGACCCCCATGCCTCCCGCGTATCCGCCCCCGGGCGGACCGCACCCACCGACCTACCGAATGTTCGGCCAGGAGTTCCCGATGTCCACCGACTTCTACGCCCGCCACGCGGACCTGCTCCAGCAGGCCGTGGAGCACGCCGCCGGCCGCGGCTACTGGACGCCGTACCCGGAGACACCCAGCACCTCCGTCTACGGAACCGACGCGCCCCAGCAGGGCGAGGCCGCCTTCCGCGCCCTCCTCGGCAACCCCTTCCCTCTCGAAGGACACCCCACCGCCGGCACCGTCCCCGCCACCGAGTTCTCGCCCTACGGCTTCCCACTCGGCGTCAGCTACCCCTACCTCGCACCCGACACGGCCGTCGCCACGGCCAAGGCCGCCGCCACGGCATGGCGCGCCGCGAGCCCCGACACCCGGGCCGGAGTCGCGGCCGAGATCCTGGCCCGGCTGAACGCGGCGAGCTTCGAGATCGCGCACGCCGTCCAGCACACCACCGGCCAGCCGTTCGTGATGGCCTTCCAGGCCGGCGGCCCGCACGCCCAGGACCGCGGGCTCGAAGCGGTGGCGTACGCCTGGTACGAGCAGAAGCGCCACCCGGCCACCGCCCGCTGGAGCAAGCCGCAGCGCAGGGGCGGCCCGCTCGCCATGGACAAGACCTTCACCCCGGTCGGACGCGGCGTCGCCGTGCTGATCGCCTGCAACACCTTCCCCACCTGGAACGGCTACCCGGGCTTGTTCGCGAGCCTGGTCACCGGAAACCCGGTGATCGTCAAGCCGCATCGGCGGGCCGTGCTGCCGCTGGCCATCACGATGCGCATCGCCCGTGAGGTCCTGGGGGAGGCCGGATTCGACCCGGACGTGGTACTGCTCGCCGCCCAGCGCCCCGACGAGCGCACCGCCACCGCCCTGGCCACGCACCCCGATGTGCGCATCGTGGACTTCACCGGGTCCAGCGAGTTCGGCGACTGGCTGGAGACCAACGCCCGCCAGGCCACCGTGCACACCGAGAAGGCCGGACTGAACACCGTCCTCGTCGACTCCACCGACGACTACGCGGGACTGCTGCGCAACCTGGCCTTCTCGCTCGCCCTCTACAGCGGCCAGATGTGCACCACCCCGCAGAACATCCTGGTCCCGCGCGAGGGCTTCCCCACCGACCAGGGGCCGCGCACGGCCGACGAGTTCGCCACCGACCTGGGTACGGCGCTGGACAAGCTGCTCGGCGACCCCGCGCGTGCCGCCGGCACCCTGGGCGCGATCGTGAACGAGGGCGTCCTGAACCGGCTGGAGGAGGCGGCGACGGTCCTCAGCGGCCGTATCGCGCACCCCTCCCGGGAGCTGGCGCACCCCGAGCACCCCGACGCGGTCGTCCGCACCCCGCTGGTCGCCCGGCTCGACGCCGGGACCGACGAGAAGACGTACACCAGCGAGTGGTTCGGACCGGTCTCGTTCGTCATCGGCACCGACTCCACCGCGCACGGCCTGCGGCTCCTGCACGAAACCGTCCGGCGGTACGGCGCGCTGACCGCCTCCGTGTACACCACCGACGACGATGTGCTGGACGCGGCCCGCGACACCGCTCTGGACGCGGGCGTGCACCTGTCGGAGAACCTGACCGGCGCCGTCTTCGTCAACCAGTCCGCCGCCTTCAGCGACTTCCACGGCACTGCGGCCAACCCCGCCGCCAACGCGGCCCTCACCGACCCGGCCTTTGTCACCGGCCGTTTCTCGGTGGTCCAGTCCCGCCGCCACGCCCCCGCCGAGGAGTCCGCCCGTGTCTGACGACGTCTTCCTGATCGACGGCGCGCGCACCCCGCAGGGCCGCTACGGCGGCGTACTGGCCTCCGTGCGTCCCGACGACCTGGCCGCCCTGGTGGTGGGTGAGGCCGTGCGCCGCGCGGGGATCCCGCCCGAGGCTGTGGACGAGGTGGTCCTCGGGGCCGCCAACCAGGCCGGTGAGGACAACCGGGACGTGGCGCGCATGGCCGTGCTGCTGGCGGGGCTGCCGCACACCGTCCCCGGCTACACGGTCAACCGGCTCTGCGCCTCCGGGCTGACCGCGGTCGCGAGTGCCGCCCAGGCGATCCGGTCCGGGGAAGCGGACCTGGTGGTCGCGGGCGGGGTGGAGTCCATGACCCGCGCCCCCTGGGTGATGGCCAAGCCAGGCACCCCCTGGGCCAAGCCGGGGGAGGTGCACGACACCTCACTGGGCTGGCGCTTCACCAATCCGCGCTTCGCCGCCGCCGACCGGGCCGTGCCCGCGGGGGCCGGTCCCGAGACGGTCAAGGTGACCCTCGCGATGGGGGAGACGGCCGAGGAGGTCGCGGCCCTGGACGGCATCACCCGTGCCGAGTCCGACGCGTTCGCGTTGCGCAGTCACCAGCGGGCCGTGGCGGCGCGGGAGGCGGGGCGCTTCGACCGCGAGATCGTGCCGGTCCCGGTGAAGGACGGAGAGGTCACCCGCGACGAGGGGCCGCGTCCCGGCACGACGCTGGAGAAGCTCGGTGCTCTGCGGACCATCTTCCGCAAGGACGGCATCGTCACCGCCGGTTCCTCCTCGCCGCTGTCGGACGGTGCCGCCGCGCTGGTGGTCGCGAGCGCCGAGGCGGTGGAGCGGTACGGGCTCACCCCGCGGGCACGGATCGTCACGTCCGCGTCGGCCGGCGTCCAGCCCAACATCATGGGCCTCGGCCCGGTGCCCGCCACACAGAAGGCCCTGGCCCGCGCCGGATGGCAGGCCGGGGATGTGGACGCGGTTGAGCTGAACGAGGCGTTCGCCGCCCAGGCGCTGGCTGTCATACGCCGTCTCAAGCTCGACGAGGAGAGGGTCAACGCCGACGGCGGCGCCATCGCGCTCGGCCATCCCCTCGGCTGCTCCGGTGCCCGCATCCTGCTGACACTGCTCGGCCGGCTGGAGCGCGAGGACGCCCGCCGGGGCCTGGCGACGCTGTGCGTGGGAGTCGGCCAGGGCGTCGCCATGCTCGTGGAGCGGGTGTGAGCACCGCCTACGAGACGCTGCTCGTCGAGGAGCGAGAAGACCGGGTCGTCGTCACCCTGCACCGGCCCGAGGCCCGCAACGCCATCAGCGGCCGCATGATCGCCGAACTGCACGAGGTGTGCGGGCTGCTGGAAGCCGATCCGAAGCTGCTGCTGCTCACCGGGCACGGCGGTGTCTTCGCGGGCGGCGCCGACATCGCCGAACTGCTGCGGCGCGGCCGCGACGAAGCTCTGCAGGGCATCAACAGCCGTCTGTTCGAGCGGGTGCGCAGACTCCCCATGCCCACGCTGGCCGCCGTCGACGGCTGGGCGCTGGGCGGCGGCGCCGAACTGCCGTACGCCTGCGACCTGCGCATCGCCGGTCCGGACGCCGTCTTCGGCAACCCCGAGCCGGGGCTCGGCATCCTCGCCGCGGCCGGGGCCTGCTGGCGGCTGCCCGAGCTGGTCGGCGAGTCGATCGCCAAGCAGGTGCTGCTCGCCGGGCGGAACCTCGACGCGGCCGCGGCACTGGCGGCCGGGCTGGTCATCGACGTCGTACCGGCCGAGAAGCTGCTGGACGAGGCACACGCCCTGCTCGACCGCATGGCACGCTCCTCCGCCACCGCCCTGCGGCTGACGAAACTCGTCGTCGACGCACCCGGCGCCCACCCGGTCGCCGACGACCTGGCCCAGGCCGTGCTGTTCGAGGGACAGGACAAGAAGGACCGCATGACACGCTTCCTGGAGAAGAGGAGCCGGGCATGACCTCAGCACCCGCAGTCGTCGGGGTGATCGGCGGCGGCCGCATGGGCGCCGGTATCGCACAGTCCTTCGCGACGGCCGGTTCGGCCGTGACCGTCGTGGAGAGCGGCGAGCAGGCCGCGGCCGCGGCACTGGACCGCGTCGCCGCCGGACTGAAGAGAGCAGCCGAACGCGGCGCACTCGCTGAGCCCGCGGAGGAGGTGCTGGCCCGGGTGACGACGGTTCCGTCCGTCGACGCCCTGCCCTCGCACGCCGACCTGGTCGTCGAGGCCGTCCCCGAGGACGCCGCGCTCAAGGCCCGGCTCCTCGCCGCCGCCGAGCAGGCGGTGAGCCCCGGCACGGTACTGGCCAGCAACACCAGTTCCCTGTCGGTCACCGATCTCGCCGCCGCCCTCACCCGCCCGGCCCGCTTCCTGGGCATGCACTTCTTCAACCCCGTGCCCGCCTCCGAACTGGTCGAGATCGTCGTCGCACCCGACACGGGAGCCGACACCCTCGACGCGGCCCTCGGCTGGACCCGTTGCCTCGACAAGAAGGACGTCGTCGTCCAGGACTCGCCCGGCTTCGCCAGCAGCCGCCTCGGCCTGGCCCTGGGCCTGGAGGCGATCCGCATGGTCGAGGAGGGCGTAGCGGAACCGGACGCGATCGACGACGCCATGCGGCTCGGCTACAAGCACCCCATGGGGCCGCTGCGCCTGACCGACCTGGTCGGACTCGACGTACGCCTCGCCATCGCCGAGCACCTGCACGCCACGCTCGGCGAGCGCTTCGCCCCTCCCCGGCTGTTGAGGGAGAAGGTCGCCCGTGGCGAGCTCGGCCGCAAGACCGGAAAGGGGTTCTACACGTGGGAATGAGCGCTACGAGCCGGCCTCCGGCCGACGAGACGCGGCACGGCGTCGGCTACACCCTGGACGGCGGCGTTGCCGTCATCGAACTCCGAAGGCCCTCCGCGGGAAACGCTCTGGACGTGTCGTTGCGCGCCGGACTGATCGCCGCCGTACGCCGGGTGCGCGGCGACGGCGACCTCGTCCGGGCGGTGCTGCTCACCGCCGAGGGCCGGCACTTCTGCGTCGGACAGGACCTCAAGGAGCACGCGCGAGCCCTGGAGAGCGCACCCGCCTCCGCCTTCGCCATCGTGCGGGACGAGTACAACCCGCTCGTCGAGGAACTGCACGCGCTGCCGCAGCCTGTGGTTGCTGCCGTCGAGGGCGCCTGCGTCGGCGCGGGGCTGGGGCTCGCGCTCTGTGCCGACTTGCGGGTCGTGGGAGCCGGTGCCCGCTTCTCGACCGCGTTCACCGGGATCGGCCTGGCCGCCGACAGCGGTCTGAGCGGGGCTCTGGCGCAGGCGGTCGGTCCGTCGTGGGCCGCCGCCCTGATGCTGCTCGGTGACCGCTTCGACGCCGAGGCGGCGTGCCAGTGGGGCCTTGTCCACAGCGTCGTGCCGGACGGCGTTGCCGCTGCGGAGGGCCTGGCCCTCGCCCAGCGTCTCGCTACCGGCCCCACGGCCGCGTATGCCGAGGTCAAGGCGCTGCTCCGGGCCCACGGGGCGCCTTTGCCGGTGGTGCTGGAGCGCGAGGCGGCGGCCCAGGAGCGGCTGGGCACGACCGAGGACCACCGGGCTGCTGTGCGGGCCTTTCTCGAAGGCCGGCAGCCGTCCTTCACCGGACACTGACCCGGCTGCCGCACTTGCCGGAACACGAACGCTCAACCATGATGTCGACCGAACGAACGGTCGGTCGGGAAGGTGGGGACAGATGACCGCGTCACACGTCGACGTGTCGGCGGTGGGCTGCGCAGGGTCGGAGCTGCAGGAGCACTTCGAGGCGACGATTGCCCGCGACCGGCGGATCGAGCCGCGCGACTGGATGCCGGACGGCTACCGCAAGACGCTGATCCGCCAGATCGCACAGCACGCCCACTCGGAGATCATCGGCATGCAGCCCGAGGGCGAGTGGATCACCCGGGCGCCCTCGCTGCGCCGCAAGGCGATCCTGTTCGCCAAGGTGCAGGACGAGGCCGGGCACGGGCTGTACCTGTACTCGGCGGCGGAGACGCTGGGTGCCGATCGCGCGGACCTGACGAACCGGCTGATCGAGGGCCGCCAGAAGTACTCGTCGATCTTCAACTACCCGACGCTGAGCTTCGCCGACGTCGGTGTGATCGGCTGGTTCGTGGACGGTGCGGCGATCTGCAACCAGGTGCCGCTGTGCCGGTCGTCATACGGGCCGTACGCGCGCGCGATGGTGCGGATCTGCAAGGAGGAATCGTTCCATCAGCGGCAGGGCTATGAGCTGCTGCTGACGATGATGCGCGGCACCGACGCGCAGCGCGCGATGGTGCAGGACGCGGTGAACCGCTGGTGGTGGCCGTCGCTGATGATGTTCGGCCCGCCCGACGACAACTCGCCCAACTCCGCGCAGTCGATGGCCTGGAAGATCAAGCGGCACAGCAACGACGAGCTGCGCCAGCGCTTCGTGGACATGACCGTCCCGCAGGCCGAGAAGCTCGGCGTCGCCCTGCCCGACCCCGAGCTGCGCTGGAACGCCGAGCGTGGCCACCACGACTTCGGCACCCCCGACTGGGCCGAGTTGACCAGGGTGATCTCCGGTGACGGGCCCTGCAACGCCGAGCGGGTCGCCCGGCGCCGGGCCGCCCACGAGGAGGGCGCCTGGGTCAGGGAGGCGGCCACCGCCCACGCCGCCAAGCAGGCGGCCCGTACGCAGAAGGGAGCGGTGGCATGACCACCGAGAAGGACAACTGGCAGCTGTACGAGGTGTTCGTGCGCGGCAAGCGCGGCCTCAACCACGTCCATGTGGGCTCGCTGCACGCGGCCGACGACCAGATGGCCCTCACCCACGCCCGCGACCTGTACACCCGGCGCAACGAGGGCGTGTCCATCTGGGTCGTGCGCTCGGAGCACATCGCCGCCTCCACCCGCGACGAGAAGGACCCCTTCTTCGAACCCAGCGCCGACAAGGTGTACCGCCACCCGACCTTCTACGACATCCCCGACGACGTCCCCCACATCTGAGGAGCAGGGCATGAGCGACGACCACGTCCACCTGACCCTCGCCGAGGGACACGAGGACGACACCCGCTGGGCCTACGGCACCGGCTTCGAGGACCCCCTGCACGGCGTGGACAGCGCGATACCCGACGGCATCGACACCGGCGAACTGGCCGCCGTCTGTGTCGCGCTGGCCGACGACGCCCTCGTCCTGGCGCAACGGCTGGCCCAATGGACCACCCGCGCCCCCGAGCTGGAGGAGGAGGTGGCGCTGGCCAACATCGGACTCGACCTGCTCGGCCAGGCCCGCCTGCTGTACTCCCGCGCCGGCCAGGTCGACGGCACCGACCGCGACGAGGACGCCTACGCCTACTTCCGCGACGCCGGCGACTTCCGCAACGTACGCCTCGCCGAACTCCCGGGTGGTGACTTCGCGTTCTGCGTCGCACGCCTGCTGGTGCTCTCCTCCTGGAGGCTCGCTCACTTCGAGCGGCTCACCGCCTCCGACGATCCGGTGCTCGCCGCGATCGCCGCCAAGGGCCTCAAGGAGCTGAGCTATCACCGGCAGTACGCCGCCGAGTGGGTCGTCCGCCTCGGCGACGGCACCGCCGAGTCGCATCACCGGATGCAGGACGCGCTGGAGCAGGTCGCGCCGTACCTGGACGAGCTGTTCACCGTGTACGACGTCGAGGACGAGGTCGGGGCGGTGCTGAAACAGGTCACGGAGGCGGCCGGAGTGCCCCTGCCGGTGTGCCGGCCGCTGCCCGGCGCCGGCCGCGACGGCGAGCACACCGAGCACCTCGCCCCACTGCTGGCCGAGCTGCAGAGCGTGGCCCGCGCCCACCCGGACGCGACATGGTGACCGTACTGACGGACGTGCGCCGCGCTCGGCACATCGCCGAGTGCGTGCCGGACCCCGAGTTGCCCATGCTCACCCTGGCCGACCTCGGTGTGCTGCGGGGCGTCGAGGTCGGTGAGGACGGGACGGTCGTCGTCAGCCTCACCCCGACCTACTCCGGCTGCCCGGCCATGGCCGAGATGCGCGCCGAAGTGGCCGCGCGCCTCACAGCCGCCGGATACGCGCATGTCCGGGTGCGCACAGTGCTCGATCCGCCCTGGACCACGGACTGGATCACACCGAGCGGCCGCCGCACCCTCGCCGAGCACGGCATCGCGCCCCCCGGACCGGCGCCGCGCCCCGCCCCCGGCCCGGTGCCGCTGACACTGTCCCCCACCCGCCCCGCGATTCCGTGCCCCCGGTGCGGCTCGGCGGACACGGAGGAGACCTCCCGCTTCGGCGCCACCTCCTGCAAGGCGCTGTGGCGCTGCCGCGCCTGCCGCGAACCCTTCGAGTACGTCAAGGAGATCTGATGGAGGACCTGCTGCCACCCGGCACCTCCGCCCCCACGCCCGTGCGGCGCCGCCGCCCGGCCTTCCACCACCTGCGCGTGGCCACCGTGCAGCGGCTGTGCGAGGACGCGGTCGCGGTCGGCTTCGACATCCCGGACGACCTGGCCGAGGAGTTCGCCTTCACCCCGGGCCAGTCGCTCACCCTGCGCCGCGAGGTCGACGGGCGGGACGAGCGGCGCTCCTACTCGATCTGTTCCCCGGTGGGCGCCCGGCCGCGCATCGGGGTGCGCGAAGTGCCCGGCGGGCTGTTCTCCTCCTGGCTGGTCCACGACGTACGGCCCGGTGACACCCTGGAGGTGATGGCCCCGACCGGTGCCTTCACCCCCGATCTCACCGCACCCGGCCACCACGTCCTCATCGCAGCGGGGTCCGGCATCACCCCCATGCTCTCCATCACCGAGTCGGTCCTCGCCGCCGACGACCGCTCGCGGGTCACGCTGTTCTACGGCAACCGCCGCACCGGCTCGGTCATGTTCGCCGACGAACTCGCCGACCTGAAGGACCTCCACCCGGTGCGTTTCCAGCTCGCCCACGTCCTCTCCCGCGAGCCCCGCGAGGCCGAGGTGCTCTCCGGCCGCCTGGACGCCGACCGCCTCTCCGCCCTCGTCGGCGGGCTGGTCGACGTCACCACCGCGGACCACTGGTGGCTGTGCGGACCCCACGGCATGGTCCGCGACGCCCAGCGGGTCCTGGCCGGCCTGGGGGTGCCCGACACCCGTGTCCACCAGGAGCTGTTCTACGCGGACGACGCGCCGGTACGGCAGACGCGGCGCGAGGAAGCCGCTGCCGAGGGTCCGGTCAGCAAGGTCACCGTCACGCTCGACGGCCGGTCCACCACTGCCGCGCTGCCGCGCGCGGCCACGGTGCTGGACGGCGCCCAGAAGATGCGCCCCGACCTGCCCTTCGCCTGCAAGGGCGGCGTGTGCGGCACCTGCCGCGCCCTGGTCACCGAAGGGGAAGCCGACATGCGCCGCAACTTCGCCCTCGAAGCCGCCGAGGTCGAGGCCGGCTATGTGCTGACCTGCCAGACCTTCCCCGTCTCCGAGACGCTGACCGTCGACTTCGACAGCTGAGGAAGCCCATGTCCGTCCACCTGGAAGTCGCCGAAGGCGTCGGCACGATCCGCCTCGACCGCCCGCCGATGAACGCCCTCGACATCGCCACCCAGGACCGGCTCGGCGAGCTTGCCGCGGAGGTGACCGAGCGCGACGACGTCCGGGCGGTCATCCTGTACGGCGGCGAGAAAGTGTTCGCGGCCGGCGCGGACATCAAGGAGATGGAGCTCGTCGACCACGCGGGCATGGTCAGGCGCTCGCGCCCGCTTCAGGACGCCTTCACGGCCGTCGCCCGCATCCCCAAGCCGGTCGTCGCCGCGATCACCGGTTACGCACTCGGAGGCGGCTGCGAGCTGGCCCTGTGCACCGACTACCGGATCGCCGCCGACAACGCCAAGCTCGGCCAGCCCGAGATTCTCCTCGGCCTGATCCCCGGCGCGGGCGGCACCCAGCGCCTGTCCCGGCTCGTGGGCCCCTCCAAGGCCAAGGACCTCGTCTTCACCGGCCGGATGGTCAAGGCCGATGAGGCTCTCCGGATCGGCCTGGTCGACCTCGTGGTTCCGGCCGCCGAGGTGTACGAGCAGGCGCGGGCCTGGGCCTCCCGGCTGGCCAAGGGCCCCGCACTCGCCCTGCGGGCCGCCAAGGAGTCGATCGACCAGGGCCTGGAGACCGACCTCGACACCGGTCTCACCATCGAGCGCAACTGGTTCGCGGGCCTGTTCGCGACAGAGGACCGCGAGCGGGGGATGCGCAGCTTCGTCGAGGAAGGCCCTGGCAGGGCGACGTTTCTCTGAATACTCCTTGGAATGGTTGGCTGTGTCGGTTTCCGCGGGAGTCGTTCGGCGATGACTTCAGGCGCAGACCTGACGAATCGTCACTCCCGCCTGTCAGAAGGCGGGGCGTCCGTGCCAGAACCAGACAGTGAAGGGTGGGTACGCGTGGACCACGGTGAGGACGAGATCCTGGCTGAAGAGCTTGCTGCTCTGGGGGCCGTGGTCGGGGGCAGCCGTCGCTTGACCCGGCTTGTGGCCAAACTGATGAGGAAGAATGTCCATGAGATCGACCTCGAGATGCCCCTGCCGTTCGATGATGCCGTCAGACGTGTCGCCAAAGTGCTTGGTCACGCCGGACGAGCGGTGGGGTCCATGCATGTCGAGCCTGGCGTGGACCAGGAGACGATCCGTGTCGTCACCAGCGGTGGCGCGGGCGGCATGAATCCCGTAGTGGTTACTGCGCTGGTGACAAAGGGCGGGATGGGCAGCTCGAAGGTCAGGCTTCGTGCAGCTGCCAAGGAAGGCTTGATCAAGCAGCGAGCGGGCGAGAAGACCGCCGCCCGTCTTGCGGGGTGGCTGAGCGAGTAGAGCAGATCCGGCATGAGGTGCTGCACACGGCCAAGATCCGGATCGTGTACTGCGGAAGACGGGGGCCACGACGGTGTCGCGGCAACGTCGTTCGCCTTCCCCGTTTCACATTCCAGCGTCGTCCAGCGCGAGAGGACGCCCTGAAGATGAACCGTTCCGGGTCTGATGGAGGCTCGATTCCCTGAGAGGATCGAGTCATGGGCAACTCGGCCGCCATTGACGACACGGGGTCGGTACGGCCCGCGATCAGCTCATGCCGCGGGCTCCCGGTCGTCAAGTCCCATACCCGCATTTCCCCGTCCCTGCTTCCTGCAACGGCGACCGTTCGCCCGCCGACAACCGCCGTCGTCACCGCCGTCACAGGACCACCGTGGCCGGCGAAAGCACGCAGGAACCGAGGGTCGGCAGCAGAGCCGCTCGCCCAGGCCGGATCACACTCCAGACCCGGCTCCGGATCGGGCTGTCCCGGCACATCTGCGCTCCCGAACCATGAGGCCAGCTCCGCATCACCCAGCCGTGCCGCATCCAGCGCCAGTATCTGCCGTCGCTGAACCGGTGCCACCGTCTGGTCACTTCCGCCGAAGTCCGGTACACCGCCGCCACGGCCCGACTCCACGGGTCGGCCATCCGGCCCAACAACTCGATGACACGAGTCGGTTCGGTGGTGAGCAGCAGACCGGGATCCGACAGCAAGGAACGCACTTCAAGCGGAATGTCCGCCGGTCTTTCGCTCACGGCACCGAGAACAGGATCCGGCGTGGACGCCGAGACATCCGCCGACCACGCGATGCCGACGAGCCTGGGCAGGGGATCGTGCACGGAAGATCTGCGCAGATGAAGCGGCTCGGCCGTAACGCCGCCGAACTCACCGCGCTCGCCGACCACCTCACCGCCCACGGCCTGGTCCTGGAGATGCTCGCCGGGCCCGAGAAGCTGCTGTTCGCGTTCTTCGCGGCGACGGCGGAGACCGAGCAGGAGAACATCCGGGTGTCGGCCCTGGAGAGGCGCGACACCGCGACCCCCAAGGGCAAGCACGGTGGTCGGCCGCAGGTCGTCACCGACGACATGCTCCACACCCTGCCGGAGCGCCGCCAGGGGCAAGGCCGGCGTCTGCGAGCCGTGTGCCGGGGGCCGAGGCGGGTGCCCGGGCCGGAGTTCACAGGAGCTGGTCGAGGGCGATGGCGAAAGCGGTGCTCGCCACGCGCGTGGGGGCTTGTGACCGTGCATGACAGTGCTTCAGCGCGGATTCGATGGTGGACGAGATGTCCTCGAAGATCGACTCATCGGAGATTTCCAGGTTGCCCTGCATCAGGAGGGCGAAGGTGCGTGCCATGCCGCAGTTGGCGATGAAGTCCGGAACGACGGCGACGCTGTGGTCCGCGTGTTCGTAGACGGGGCCGTAGAAGATCTCGGGGTCGGCGAACGGCACGTTGGCGCCGCTGGCGATGACTTCGAGGCCGTTCGCCGTCAGACGGTCGACGTGTTCGCGTGTGACAGACGTGACGCCGCGCAGGGGAAGAAGACCTCCGCGCCGGTGTCCCAGATGGTGTCGTTGACCTGGTCGAAGGGAACGAGGTCATCGGCCCGCAACGTGTTGCCCTGCTTGGCGAGGAACAGTTCGCGGACCTGCGCACCGGCGACCGGTGGCAGCCCGCCGATGGTCCTCCTGGGTCAGGCCACGACTCAACTCGGAACGGCCGTTCCAAGATAGCGGGCGAGGAAGTAACCCGGAACCCTCGTTTCAAGTTGGCGAAGTGAGGCATGCATGCCGGACATCAAGCACTTCGACCCGGACGCGGCCCTGGAGACGGTGTGCCGCCTGTTCTGGCGACAGGGTGTTGCCTCGACCGGGATCCAGGACGTGGTGACCGCGACCGGGCTCAACCGCTCCAGCCTGTATGCCACGTTCGGCGGCAAGCAGGAGCTCTACCTCGCCGCGCTGCGCCGCTACATGGAGCAACGGTCTCAGCCGATGTTCCGGCGCCTCGCGCAGGACGAGCGGGGACTGCCGGCCGTCTCCGAGTTCTTCGCGGGCCTGATCGAGGCGCGCTGCTCGGGCGAGTACGCCCGCTGGGGCTGCATGGTCTCCGACGCGCACGCCGGGGCCGAGAACAGCGATCCCGAGGTGCGCGCCGTCCTGGACCAGCATCACCGGGAGCTGCGGGACGCGCTGCACGCGGCTCTCGTCACCGCCGATGCTCAGGGACAGCTTGCCCCTGGCTGCGATCCGGGCGCCTGCGCCGACCTGCTGGCGCTGCTCGCGTACGGCGTCAACCTCCGCTCCCGCGCCGGAGCGGACGCACGCGACCTGAACAGGACGGTGACCACCGCCCTCGCCTCGCTCGGCGCCCGGGCGACGCCCTGATGACTCGTACCGGCCATCGCACCGGTCATCGCCGGGCCCTGCGTTCCGCCTCTTCCTTCACCGCGGCGAGCGATCCGGCGACCGTTGCCTCCCAGCGGGGGGCTACCAGGCCACCCCACCACTGGCCGAGGCGCCACAGGTCCGTAGAGAGTTCACCGGTGTATTCCAGCCGGGTCCTCGACCCCTGCTCGCCGAGCTCGAAGGACTCGGTGACGGCCGGGACGGGGCCGCGTACCAGCCGGAAGTCGACCCGCTCGGGGCTGCTCGGCCTGGGGCACCGGCGCATTGCCATGATCAGCGGCCCGGATCACCCCTTCTGCCTCGCCCGGCTGTTCGGTCACTCGTCGGCTCTCGCGGAAGCCGGCCTGCCGTTGGAACCCGGCCCGGTGGTAAAGACCCAGCTCACCCGCGAGCACGGATACACCGCCGCGCGGGAGCTGCTGTCCCGCTCCGATCGTCCCACCGCGGTGTTCACCGCGAACGACATGCAGGCGCTCGGTGTCTACCAGGCCGCGCGCGAGCTCGGATTGCGCATCCCGCACGATCTCAGCGTGGAGGGCTTCGACGACGTACCGGCCGTGGCCTGGATGGACCCGGCCCCTGACCACGGTCCATCAGCCGTTGGCCGAGATGGCGGCAGCTGCCACCGAGCTGACCCTGGCGCTCGGCCGGGGTGAGCAGGTGCCGCAGGTGGGGTTGGAGATCGCCACCACTCTGACCGTCCGGGAGAGCACGGCTCCGCCGAAAGCGGCGTGAGTGACTGAGGAGCAGCCGCGCGAGCGGTGGATGTCCAGCGACGCCCGGCACCGATTTGCTCCCGGAACCGGAGCCCGGAAAGGCTCAGGTCCCGGGAGCGAGGGTCATCCGGCGGTCAGAGTGGTCCACTTCTGGTTGGAGCCGCCGTGGCAGTCCCACAGATGGAGCTGCGTGCCGTCGGTCGTGCGCATCGTGCGGCGGAGCACCGTTGGCGATCGTCCGCCACTACATCGAGCAGCAAAAACGTCCGCTCCAACGTGCACGTCAGAGCAGTCTTGAGATGCATTCATCCCCGGCGTGAACACCGGGGCTTTCTGCAAGAGTCCCGATAATTCCCCAGGCGAAGACGAAGCAACGGAGAGCGTCAAGGTGTCCGAGGGGCGAGCAGGCGTCGCAGTGCCGTCGGTGTACGGCCCAGGTACTGGCGTATGGTCCTGCTCATGTGCGCCTGGTCGGCGAAGCCGAGGTCTGCGGCGAGGGCGCCGAGGCTGTTCTCGCCCTCCTCCAGGCGGTCGAGGGCGCGGCCGATGCGGACGCGGTTGCGATATTGGGTCACGGACACCCCCAGTTCGCGGCTGAAGGATCGGCTCAGGCGGTAGGGCGAGACGCCCAGCACTTCTGCGAGCGGGAGCAGTCCGTTCGAGGCCGGGTGGCCTTCGGTGATCGCCTGGCGTGCCGCCGCAACGAGAGCCGCTTGGTTTCCCTGGGCTTGTGCGCTGAGTGGTGTGGGCCCTGAGACGACTTGGCGGACGGTGGTGGCGAGCAGGCCGAGCAATTCTTCGGTCAGCGTGTAGTCGACGTCTCCGGTCCGCGCGGTCGCCAGGAGCCGGCGATGGGTGAGGTCGAGGCGGGCATCGACGTACACGTTCTGGGTGGCCAGGCGCGCGACGTCGCCGGCCATGACGTGCCAGAGCGCCGGCGTCAGGCTAATGGATGTGCAGTCGTCGCCTCCGGCGGGATGGGCGAAGTGCTCTTCCTCACCCGGCACGCCGACGTAGGCCATTGTCGAGTCGATGTCGGCGGCGGCTCCGGCTACGCGCCTGCGGAACCGGCCACGGCACACGAGCACCAACCGGTAGTCCTCACGTACTTCGGCCTCCGACCAGCGCGCATGGTCGTCCTGGCATGTCACAGCCGTGATGCTGAAATCGAGTCGGGTAGCGAGAGTGGTGGTTGAGAGCACCTTTGCACGCTACGCCGAGGGTCTGACAATCACCCTCGCAAGGATGTTCAAGACGGGGACCTACTGCCACGAGCAGGCTGGTCGACGTGCCCCGGCCCGGCCGCCCGGCCCAGTGCACCCGCGCTGCGGCGTCGGCACGGGCGGGGCACGTCACACATCACCAGCACCCATACGAAGGGGTCATTGGCATGCCCGCTCTCGCGGAGTTCACCGCGGTCGTCATCGACTGCGCAGATCCGGCCATGCTCGCCGAGTTCTACAGGAAGGCCACCGGCTGGGAAATCACCTACAGCGACCAGGACTTCGCCTCCCTGGGCAACGGCGGTCGAATGCAAATCGCCTTCGTGCGCATCGAGGGCTACCAGGCGCCGGGCTGGCCTGACGCCCGCAAGCACGCGCACCTCGACTTCACCGTCACCGACTTGGAGAGCACCGCCAAGGAACTGCTCGCCCTCGGGGCAGCAAAGCCCGAGTTCCAGACCGGCGAGGGCAAGTGGGTGGTGCTCACCGATCCCGAGGGGCACCCGTTCTGCCTCACCACCGGCGACTGACCACCCGGAAAACAGGAGAGACCACCCTGGCTCACATCCATAAAGAATTCCTGATCGCGAGCGCCCCCGACAACGTCTGGGCGGCACTCCGCGACGTCAGCGGGATACACCGGCGCCTGGCACCCGGCTTCGTCACGGACACGCGTCTCGAGGCGGATACCAGAGTCGTGACCTTCGCCAACGGCGTCGTGGTGCACGAGCTTCTCGTTGACATCGACGACGAAACCCGTCGGGTCGCTTATGCGGTGATCGGCGGGTCACTGGCCCCCAAGCACCACCACGCGTCGATGCAGGTCTTCGCGGGCGGCGAGGACCACAGTCGGTTCGTCTGGATCAGCGATGTGGCACCGGACGACCTCGCGGGCCCTATCGCTGAGATGGTCGACCAGGGAGCACGCGTCATCAAGCAGACGCTGGAGACCCAAGCCACTGCGGACAACTGACCGAGCGGCCGGGAAGTGCGGCGCGGCTCCGGCAGGGGTCTGGTCCCGATGGAGCCGCGTCCGCAATCCCCGTGGGAAAGCTCGTGAACGTCTCCCAGGGGAATATCGCGACCGTTCACACGGGCTCGCGTGAGACCGCGTACGCGGGTCTGTAAAGGCTTCTGTGGAACTCGGTTTGGTGGTGGTCAGTCGCGGGCTGCGGTGAGGCGGCCGTCGAAGGCGATGTCGAAGGCGTTCAGGGCGGGCTTCCAGCGGCGGCCCCAGCGTTGGCGGCCCTTGCCGGAGGGGTCCAGGCTTATGACGGCGCGGTAGACGCACTTGAGAGCTGCCGCGTCGGTGGGGAAGTGCCCGCGGGCTCCGACGGCCTTGCGGATCCGGGCGTTGACGCTCTCGATCGCGCTGGTCGTGCAGATGATCTTGCGGATCTCGACGTCGAACTGGAGGAAGGGGACGAACTCGGCCCAGGCGTTCTCCCACAGGCGCACGATGCCGGGGTACTTCGTCCCCCATTTCTCGCTGAACTGCAAGAACTGTGTCGTGGCCGCGTCCTCGGTCGGCGCGGTGTAGACGGGCTTGAGGTCGGCGGCGATCTTCGCCCAGTCCTGCCGGCCCGCGTAGGAGAACGAGTTCCGCAGGAGGTGAACCACGCAGGTCTGGACCACAGTGCGGGGCCACACATTGTTCACCGCGTCCGGCAGCCCGGACAGGCCGTCGCAGACGAGCATCAGCACATCACGGGTGCCGCGGTTCTTAATCTCGGTGAGGACCTGCTGCCAGTACTTCGCACCCTCGCCGCCGTCGCCGATCCACAGTCCGAGGATGTCGCGCTGCCCGTCCGCGGTGACCGCCAGGGCGATGTAGACCGGCCGGTTGGCGACCTGCCCGTCGCGGACCTCGACGTTCACGGCATCACGGTCGATGTGGTGGCGAGAGGCCGGGCGGCCGGGGCGGCGTGTCCGGACTGCGGTCGCTTTTCGGACCGGGTGCACGACTCGCAGGTTGATGGATCTCCCGCTCGGTGAGCAGAGCGTCGTGATCCGGTTGACGGTCCGGCGTTTCATCTGCGGCGCGGCCAACTGCCTGCGCCGCATGTTCGTCGAGCCGTTCGCTCAGTTGACCGCGCCGTACGCGCGCTTCACCACTCGGCTCAACCACATCCTGGAGCGCATCGGGCTCACGCTCGCCGGACGGGCCGGCGCCCGCCTGGCAGCCCAAGTGGGCGCGCTCGGGCAGCCCGCCTGCGTGCAGCTGTTCCTGCCGCTCCATCTCTGTCTGGAGATCCCGGTCCCCGGCTTCGGCGGCCGCGGCTTTGGCTTCGGTGGCGAGCCCGTGCTGGACGACGGCGTCGGCGTCCGGGTCGTAGACACCGCCGGTGGTGGCGAGCAGCTACGCGATGCGCTCCCACTCGCCGACTTCGGCGGGGCTGCGTTCGTCGTCGGCCAGGTCCTCGCGGCCGCGTTCGAGGTGCCGCTGCAGCCGGGCTTCGTCGAGGGCGGCCGCGGCCTCGGTGGCGGTCATGCCGGTGGCGCGTCGGCGGACCGAGCGGCGGCCGACCTTCGCCCATTCGACCGGATAGCAGGGCGCGGCCGCGGCGGGCGCCGGGACGCAGGGACCTAGGGACGCAGGGACGCAGGGACGGCGGCTGGACCGGGGAACATGGGTGCTCACACGAGCCTCCCAGCCGTCGCGGAAACGGTGACGGGAAATCCGGCTGCCGCGCGGTGGGCGCGGCAGCCGTAGACAGGTTCATAGCAGCCACGAATTCCGTGTGGCTAACAGCGGCTGACACAAAGAGGTGGATCGGCGCCGATGACCGTGTCCGGGGCGGGAGTTGACCGTTCGGCCGGGTGTGGGGACAGCGCCGTGGATCGTGTCGGATGAGCTGTGGGACCGCCTTGAGTCGCTGCTGCCGCGGCGTGGGCGGCGCTTGCGCTACCCGAGCCGCAAACCGCTGCCGGACCGGAAGGTGCTGTGCGGGATCCTGTACGTGCTGCACACCGGCATCCAGTGGGAGTACCTGCCCCAGGAGCTCGGCTTCGGCTCGGTCATGACCTGCTGGCGCAGGCTGCGGGACTGGAACGAGGCCGGTGTCTGGCAGCGGCTGCACGAGGTCCTGCTCGCCGAGCTGAAGGCGGCGGCGAAGCTCGACTGGTCGGGCTGCGTGGTCGACTCCTCCCACGTCAAGGCGCCAAAAGGGGGAGCCACACAGGCCCGTCGCCGGTCGACCGGGGCCGGGCCGGCTCGAAACACGATCTGATCATCGACGGGAACGGCGCGCCGCTCGCGGTCATCCTCACCGGCGGCAACCGCGGGCGACATCACCCAGCTGCTGCCGCTCCTCGGCGCGATCCCGCCGGTCCGCGGACGGGTCGGACGTCCCCGCTGCACGCCCGACTCGCTGTTCGCCGACCACGGCTACGACCACGACATCTACCGCGACCAGGTCCGTTCCCGCCGGATCCTGCCCGTCATCGCCCGCCGCGGCACGCCCCACGGCAGCGGACCGGGTGTCTACCGCGGGGTGGTAGAGCGCACGTTCGCCTGGCTGCACTGCTTCCGACGTCTCCGGGCGCGCTGGGAACGACGGGCCGACATCCATGACATCACGCCACCGAGGTCAGTAGAGGCTGTTGTCATTCCGATCTTGTCGGGCGGCACGCGAACATATGTCCCAACCCAGAACCCGCGCGGGTGATCTTCGTGGGGGGCTGCGCACGGAAACAGGGCCTGCTGGCAACTCGGGGGAACGAACCCGCTTCGGGCATCTGGAGGCCCTTTTGCCCCAGCCTGTCGCGTCCGTGCTATCGGAGTCCAACTCTCGCGTGCCGCTGTGCGATTGCCTCGCACGCTGGTTCGGCAACGCAGGCGACCGCGATGCAGCGCGACGTCGACTTCCGCGACTTCGCCACCTACGCGGAACTGCGCCAGTGGGCCACGCAGATGACCGGCAGCCCGGCCTACGGGGTCATGTGGGCCATGGCTGGCACCGAACTCACGGAAGCGCAGTCGCTGGTGCGTGAGTTCGCCGAACTTTGCCAGTTGTCCGACGTGCTGTGCGACCTGTCGGAGGACCTCGACGACGGCCGCCTCTACCTCCCTCTTGAGGATCTCGACCAGCTCGGGGTGCACCCCGCGGACGTCAAGGCCAAACGGTGGACACCGGCCATGGCTGACCTCATCGCGTTCGAAGCCGCGCGCGTCAGGGACCGGTTGCCCGCCCTGGCCGCTGAACTGGAACACACCCCCGTCGGCACCTTCGCCCAGGCATTCGGCGAGCATTGCAGGCTGCTCCTGGCCGGCGTGCTGGCCGCAGGCCAGGACGTGCTCCACCGGCCGGTCCAACCACCCATGGGTGACTTCCTCAATGCGTGGCGCCCCCTGATGCGCGACGTCATCCCCTGCTGACCATTGAAAGGACGTGTCATGCCCATCGCCGTGACCCCAGTCGGGGGCACACACATTCCGCTCCTGGAGGCTGAGCTGCTGCGCTGGGTGGGCAGCGGCGACAGCCTGCTGGAGGTAGCCTGCCTGGACGCTTTGTTCCCCCCGGGCAAGCTCCTTCGCCCCATCCTGTGTATGGAGTCCGCCAAAGCCGTCGGCGGTGACATGAACCAGGTGCTGGCGTTCGCGGCCGGCATCGAATGCCTGCACGTCGCCAGCCTCATCCACGACGACATCATCGACCAGGACCCGGTACGCCGCGGGCGGGCCTCCACCGCCGAGCAGTACGGCCTCGCCGAGGCCCTGGTAGCAGGTGACGGACTGTCGATGGCCGGAATTGCGGCCATGCTCAGCGGCGGCCCCGCCGAGCGCGTACTGCACGCAGCACGGGTCACCGTCGATGCCCTGCGTCACATGTGCCAGGGCATCATGCGCGAAACCGGAATCCGCGGCGACCTGACCTGCGGGGTACCCGCCGTCCTGAACGTCATGCAAGCCAAGACCGCCGCTCTGACCGGCGCCGCCTGCCAGGCCGGCGCCATCCTGGCCGGAGCAACCCTGGAGCAGGACCGAGCCCTACGCAGGTACGGAGAACAGCTCGGCATGGCCTTCCAGATCCGTGACGACCTGCTCCCCTACACCGCCGAGGACCAGATCACCGGCAAGACAGCCATCAGCGACGTCGCCAACCTGCAGCCCACCCTGCCCGTCCTGCTCGCCTACGAAGTGGCCGACAAAGCCGACCGCGACCGCCTGACCACCGTATTCCACGGCGACACCGACCCCGTCACCGCACACCGAGACATCCTCGCCGTGCTGACACGCACCGGCGCCCTCACCAAGGCGGCCCAGATGGCATCCTCCCGCGCCGAACAAGCACACGTTGCACTCACCGGCCTGCCGGACGCCCTGCGCCTCGCCGAACTGGCCACATCAGCAGCCGACCGTCAGCGCTGAGTAGGGCCGGGACTGGCGCGGTGGCTGATGCTCCGTTTCCAGTTCCCGCTCCTGGTCTGCACCGGGCTGGCCGCTCAGCCCTCAAGTACAGGAGACCTGCGCTCATGAACACCTCCCGCATACTCAAGCGCTCCGCTCTGGCCGTGGCCGGGGCCGCCGGTGTCCTGGCGGTGGCGGTGACTGTCATCCCTCAGGAGGAGACCCCGGCCGCTCAGAGTGTGAAGTCCCCTCCGCTCCTGGCCGCCCTTACGCAAGCGGCTTCGCTGCCGTTCGCCTGCCAGAAGGCGATCTTCAAGACCGGGGATCAGTTCGCCACCACCCGCTACGCCATCCCGGACGAGTTCTGGAACGCCGCTGTCGCCGCTCTGGGCAGTCTGACCGAGACCGAGCGGGCCGAACTCACCCGGCCTGCCTGTGCGGCGTGGAACAGTTGGGCCACCGCCAACAGCACCGCCGTGACGGGTGAGCTCGACAACCGCTACCGCAACGCTCCCCTGCCGGTGTGCAACAAGTTCACCGTCGCCACTGTGGGAACGGTCAGGAAGTTCTCTCCGAACACCCCGGCGGCGGCCCGGGGCCTGGAAAAGGTGGTCAAGAAGGTGTGGACCGAGGCCATGACCAAGCTTTCCGCTACGGCCTCCGACGCCACCTGCCGCACCTCCTACAGCACCGCCAAGACCGCCTGGTAGCCACCGCGGCCCTGGCCCCTGTCCTCCGAGGATTCCACGCCTTCTCAGCGGGCCCGGTTCAGTGCCCGGGTCAGTTCCCGGTTGGCCGCCCGCGCGGCATCGAGTTCCTCGGTCCGCTCATCGAGCTGGCCCTTTATGTCGGCGAGGTGTTGTTCGAGCAACGTGATGCGACGTTGAAGCTCGTCGATGTCGGCGGACGCGCCAAGGCCGGATTCTTTCCCGGCGGTTTCACCAAGGGTCTCGGAGAGACGCTTCTCCAACTGTCGGCCCCGGGCTGTCAGCCGTCTGTTTCGCTCGAGCGCGACGACAAGAGATGCCATGTCACACCACTGCCACCAAAACCCCAGAGAACCCGACGATCTCCTCATCGCGCAGCGGACCTCAACCAGGTCCGCGCCGACCTCACCGCCTTGTAGGGGCGGCTGCCCTACTCGGTGGAGCCGATGGAGGCCCGGGGGCGTCCGAGGGCTACTGGTTCGCAACGTCCCGCGCGTACCCTGACTCGCCGGGCTGGTCCCAGCAGGAACAGCAGCAGGTCGCCGCGCTGCGGGAGAAGGCACGCGACGTCACCGGGGTGATACTCACGCACGCCTTCTGGGACGGGGTCGCGGCACCGCATCGTCCCGACGCCCGCAGCCAGCTCAAGTACGCCCTCGATGTCCACGAGGACAGCCGAGATCAGGAGGTGTAACCGTAGCGGCCCCTCGGGGGCGTGTCCTGAGGGCGGACGTGCTGGGCGTACCTGCCCAACGAGGCGACAGCTGCGACTGGTTGGGGACAGGATGGCGGCAGCGATCGCGGGGAGGGCCGGATGAGGCTGACCATTGGGCGATGCACAACCTGAATCTGCAGGTCGGGGGGCTGGCGTGCGTCGCGATCGGGATGCTCGCGCTGGTCGGCGCCGTGTCACGTGGATCAGGCCGATGCCTCGGTGGCACGTCGAAGCGCCGCCGTGTACGCACCGGGCCGCTGCTGGACACCGCTGCAGGCGTGGTCAGGCTCGCGTTTCGATTCGCCGAGGCACGGACGGTCGCGCTCGGCGGACCACATGGACAGCCCACCGATGCGCTTGTCTGCGGCGAAATCGGCGAGTTGGGCCGCGTCCTCCAAGGTGAAGACCTCACCGGCGACGTCGTTGACACCCACCATAGGTGTCACGGCCAGAGCCCTCCATGCGGCCGCGTCCGTAAGGCGCAGCACTGTGCGCACCTGAGCCTGGGCGTTCGTGGCCGCCTGCATCGCGTACCCGCCCATGTCGCCGCGCAGCGCCTCACCGTAGTTCATCGTCATGATGTTCACGGTCGACACCCGGACGCCGCTTTCTCTGGCCTCGGTCAGCAGGGCCATGCCGTCGTCCGTGAGCCCGGTCGGCAGGACTGGCAGCGTGAAGGAGACGTCAAGGCCCTCGTGGGTGCGCTGAAGTTCGGCGATCGCCTCGGCGCGGCGGGCACGGGCACGGGGATCGGAGAGCGCCTCGTCCTCGATGTCGAAATCGACCTCGGTCAGGTCGTAATGGTCGATCACTGAGCCGTAGGCGGCGATGAGTTGGGGCACTCGGGTGCATGCCGTCGCCAGTTCCGTTCCGTCGGCACCGCCGAAGGAGACCCGAACGTCGCCACCCGCCCGGCGGGTGGCGGCGATACGGTCCCTCACCCTGGGCTCGGCCACGGGAACGTCTGCGTCCCATTCCGGCTTGCAACGGCCGTCGTCGGCCACGATGAAGGAGAGGATCAGGTCCTTGACGCCTGGCGGCGTGGGGGCGGTCGCCCAGGCATTGACGTACGGAGCGAACCGGGGGCCCGCGCCGGAGGCGGGCGGGACCTGATCTGTTCGGTGCTCGGTCTTGAGTACCGAGGGCAGCGCGAGCGCCGACAGCCCGGCCAGGACCACGAACACCAGCACGGCAGGCACAGCGAACAGCCCGATGGAGATATGTCCCGGTGCAAGGGAGCCGGCGTGTCCGCGGCAGCGGAAGAAACCCCTCACAGGTCGCTCCTCTGTTCCGGTCGGGAGGTTGGGAAGGAACGGGACGGCCTGGCCTGTCAGTTGGCTGTCCTCGAGGAGAAGTCTCACGCTGCCGAGTGTGTCGACCCTGATGACACGCTGATAAGCACCACTGTGTCACGATTAGTAATGTTCTCGTCTAGCCTCTGCGTCATGGATCTCCAGCTCGGCACGGCCGAGTGCGCGCCCACGCTGAGCCTCCAGCGGGAACCATGCCAACAAGGCAGGCAACAACCACAGCCCGAACAGCCCTGCGGCAGACCTGTGTTCGTGGACCCCACCGGCCGCCGTGCCCGCCTGATCGGGTGCTGCGCCGTGGTCGCCGGGACGGCGCTGGTCGGCTACGCGGCAATTTTCTGCGTAGGGCTCTCGGGCGGCACCCCGTTCGCTCCACGGACGCTCGTCCCCGGCACCGCCGGCGACGCGGATACCACAGGTGCTGTGGGCAGCCGTGCCACGTCCAGCGCCCAGCCCCCGTCCCCGACCGCCAGGACCGCCCGGACCTCCTGGGACGGGGCAGGCATGCTGAGGCCCGAGCCGCGATGACGAGCCGACGGCCGCGCCGGGCGCTCGGCGCATCCCGGAGGCTGCTGAAGGCCGTGGCCGGCTGCCTTCCCGTCGTCAAAGGCATCGCGCACCCCCGCGCGGTGCTGGCTCTGGCCGCGCTGCTCGCGCTGGCCTGCGCCATGCTGCTCAACGGCTATCTGCGCGCGGAGATCGGGGCCGACCCGCCCGGCCGGGGAACCAGCGACTCCCGTGGGGCGGTCCCCGGGAGTACGTTCCCCGTCTTTCACAGGGCCGTCCCCAGGGGAGCGGTCTCCGTGGGCACGCCCCCCAGGAGCCGAGCCTTCGATGCGGCGCGTCTCAGGGCCGCCACAGCGAGGAGGGGCTCCTACCAGCGGACGGTCCCCGAAGAAGTGCTCACCGGAGGCCCGGTCCTCACCTTCGCTGCCGACGGCAAGGTGACCAGCCACCGCATCCCCCGCAATACCATCGCACTGACCTTCGACGACGGACCGGATCCGGAGTGGACCCCGAAGGTGTTGGAGGTCCTGCGGAAGCACGACGTGTCTGGAACGTTCTTCGTGGTCGGCCGGATGGCAGCCCGGCATCCCCAACTGATCCGCCGGATTCTGGAGTCCGGCAACGAGATCGGCGTGCACACGTTCTCGCACCCCGACCTGGGATCCCACAGCACCGGGCGTATCGACCGCGAACTCGCGCGGACACAGCTGGTGCTGGCCGGCGCAGCCGGGGTCACCAGCTCGCTCTTCCGGGCCCCGTACACCTCCTACGTCACGGTGCTCGACGACCGCGACTGGGCGGTCACCCGGTATCTCGGACGCAAGGGGTACATCAGCACGTTCATCGACAAGGACAGCGAGGACTGGCGGCAGCTCGCGGCCGCGAAAATCGTGCGCAACGCCATGCCGAAGGCCGGCGCGGGCGCGTCCGTACTCTTCCACGACGCGGGGGGCGACCGCGCACAGACTGTCCGCGCCCTCGGCATGTACATCAAGGAGATGAAGCGTAGGGGTTACGTGTTCACCACCGTCACCGGGGCTCTCTCAGCCCCCAGCGCTGTGCACAAGGCCGGGACGGTGCGTCTGTGGGAAGGCAGGGCCATGGTCGCCGCGGTGTCGCTGACCGGCGCGGTGATGCCGGCGTTGAACGTCCTGCTGCTTGCCGTGGGCGCGGCGGTCATCGCCCGGTTCATCACGATGCCCGTCCTTGCGGCGTGGCACCACCGCTCACGCAACAGGCGGTCCTGGACCTGGGGGCCGCCGGTCACGGAGCCCGTGAGTGTGATCGTCCCGGCGTACAACGAGAAGGAGTGCATCGCCCATACGATCACTTCGCTGGCCGCGAGCCGCCACCCCATCGAGATCATCGTCGTGGACGACGGCTCCACGGACGGCACCGCCGACATCGCCGAGGCCATGAAGCTGCCCTCCGTACGCGTGATCCGGCAGCGCAACGCCGGCAAGCCCGCGGCCCTCAACCGCGGTGTGGCGAACGCCCGGCACGACCTGATCGTCATGATGGATGGCGACACGGTTTTCGAGCCCGGCACCGTCGGCGAGCTGGTCCGCCCGTTCGCCGACACCCGTGTGGGCGCGGTGGCGGGGAACGCCAAGGTCGGCAACCGGAATTCGGTGATCTGCGCCTGGCAACACATCGAGTACGTCATGGGCTTCAACCTGGACCGCCGGATGTACGACCTGTTGCGCTGCATGCCCACCATCCCCGGCGCCATCGGGGCCTTCCGTCGCACGGCGCTGGTCGACGCGGGCGGCATGAGCGAAGACACCCTCGCCGAGGACACCGACATCACCATCGCCCTGCATCGCGCGGGCTGGCGAATCGTCTATGCCGAACATGCCCGTGCCTGGACGGAAGTCCCAAACAGCGTAGGCCAGTTGTGGCGCCAGCGCTATCGCTGGTCCTACGGCACCATGCAGGCCCTCTGGAAACACCGCCGCTCGGTCGTCGACCGCGGATCGTCAGGACGCTTCGGCCGGGTCGGCATGCCGCTGGTGGTCCTCTTCCAGATCCTCATGCCTCTCTTCGCCCCGCTGATCGACCTGTTCATGCTCTACGGGATCTTCTTCTTCGACCCCGTGAGGTCGCTGGCGGCCTGGGCATCGGTCCTGCTCGTGCAGTTGCTGTGCGCACTGTACGCGTTCAAGCTCGACGGCGAGCGATACCGCTGTCTGTTCCTGCTGCCCCTGCAGCAGATCGTCTACCGACAGCTGATGTATCTTGTCCTGCTGCACTCCTGTGCCACAGCGGTCACCGGCGCCCGCCTTCCCTGGCAGAAACTGCGGCGCACCGGCGAGGTCGACGCGCCGCCCCGGCCGCGTGTCGTGACGGGGCAGGTTCCTGGCAACGGCTGATGCGGGCCCGGGCGCAGCTCCTCACGAGGGGAGGACTGCGCGTCCTCCCCTCGCCCAGGTCCCCCGACCGGGAAACAGCGTGGCCGCCGCGATCAACATGAGCATGCCGCGTCGGTCGAGGGTCGTGCGGCGGGCCATGTCCGACGACACCACCCCAGTTCCTGGTCAACGAGGCCCAGCAGCAGAAGGACGAGGAGGCACGCGAGGCCTTCCACCGCGACTCGCCCGTCGCCCCGACCCTGCGCCACATCCAGCGGTCGATCGAGTTCATCGAACTGGTCGGCGTCTTCCATGCTCTGGTCACAGCCGCCGGCGGATCGTCTTGCGGCTGAGGGGCAGGCATCTGTCGGACGACGAACGCGCTGCAGAGTGCCTGAGCTTGACTCTGAGCGTCGATCGGGGATCGGGTCAGACCCTCGAGCGGTGCCTCCCACATCCTCACAGTCGGGGATCTTGGAGTTTCCCGGTGCAATGACATGACCAACGGGCATGCTCGGGGCTGTTCCGCGGGCGGATGCAGTTGATGGGGTGTCCGTTGTCCCTCTGTTCCCGTTCCGGTGAGCAAGTCCCTTGTCTGACCGCGCAGATCGCGCGGGCGAGCGATGCGGGCGCTACGACGGCGATATGGGTGCGGGACCGGCGGTCTCTGCGGCGCCCCGCGTGCGGGGCTGGGGAGGGCGCGGGGCGCCGCGGTCGAACCGGTGCGCCGGGCAGGTCAGGGATGCCTGGCGCACCGGTGATTCGAAGACGCCCCCGCCGTGCCGGGCGGATGCGTGGTTGGGGCGCACCGTGCCGGTGTGCTCGGTGCGGGTGGCGCGTCGCCGTGGATGAAGGACCTGTCCACCTCGGTGGTCGCGCTGCTGGTGTCCGAGGCGTGCAACATCGGCCTGGCCCCGGTGGTGAACCCCGCCCATGAGGCGCTGACCCGGGCCCGGCTCGTGCACGTCGACCAGTCCTACCTGCGGGCCGACACGGTCGCCGCAGCGAACGCGCGGCTGATGGCCGCCCAGGCCGAGGTGCCCATCGTGAAGTTCTGGGGCGAGGGCCTGCTCGCCTCGGTCGACGGACTGCGGTTCGTCGTCCCCGTCCGGACCGTCAGCGCGGCGCCGTCGCCGAAGTACTTCGGGCTCAAGCGGGGCATCACCTGGCTCAACGCAGTAAACGACCAGGTCGCGGGCATCGGGCAGATGGTCGTCCCCGGCACCCCGCGCGACTCCCTGCACATCCTGGAGGCGCTGCTGAACCTGGACGGCGGGGTCAAGCCGGAGATGGTGGCGACCGACAACGCCTCGTACTCCGACATGGTGTTCGGCCTGTTCAAGATCCTCGGCTACAACTTCAGCCCGCGGTTCCGCGACCTGGACGACCAGCGGTTCTGGCGGGCCACGATGCCCGGCGTCGAGACAGGCACGTACGGCGCGGTGGAGGACCTGGCGCGCAACCGCGTGAACCTGAGCAAGGTGATCACGCACTGGCCGGACATGCTGAAGGTCGCCGGTTCCCTGGTCACCAACCAGGTCCGTGCCTAACCCTGCTGCGCATGTTCGGACGAGAGGGGCGCCCGACTCCGCTGGGTGCGGCGTTCGCGGAGTACGGGCGGATCGCCAAGACCGAGCACCTGCTGCGCATGGTCGACCCGGTCGACGGCACCTACCGGAGGCAGATGAACCGGCAGCTCACCGTCCAGGAATCCCGCCACAAGCTGGCCCGGGAGGTGTGCCACGGCAAGCGCGGCGCCATCCACCAGGCGTACCGGGACGGCATGGAGGACCAGCTCGGCTCGCTCGGCCTGGTCCTCAACGCCACCGTGCTCTGGACGACCCGTTACATCGACGCCGCCGTCGCCCAGCTCCAGGCCGAGGGCCACGAGATCCGCGAGGAGGACATCACCCGGCTCTCCCCGCTCAAGCACCGCAACCTGAACCTGCTCGGCCGGTACAACTTCACCGCCTCGGCCCCGGCGGCCGGCGCCCTGCGCCCGCTGCGCGACCCGGACGCGCCCGAGCTCGACGAGGACGACGAAAGCGTGGACTGAACGCTCACATCGGGTGACGCGGGCACATCAGGTGGCCGGGGTGCTCGGACATCGCAAGCGCCAGTTGGGGAGCCGATGTCAGGCTGCCTGGTATGTCCAACTAAGCCTTGATTGGTGCGGCCGTCCTGGCGGCCAGCTCGATCTTCGCGCAGTAGGCTGCACGGGCTTCCTCGTCGATCTGCTTCTCGTGTTCGGCGCGCAACCCGGTCCGGCCGTCGAGGCCCTCGCGCAGGATATCGGCGTGCCCGGCATGCCGGATGGACTCGCCGAGGACATGGACCATGACGGCGAACAGGTTCGTGTCGGCATAAGGCTCTGGCCACCACGGCACGTGGCCGGGGGCGTCGAGGGGAAGCTCGTTGATCGTCGCGTCCGAGTGTTCCCACGTGCGCCGGTAGAACCCGATGATCTGATCGCGGGTCTCGTCCTCGGTCGCCCACAGATCGCTGCCGTCGGAGTCCTGCCACCGGGGCAGCGGTTCCGGGGAAGGGCGGTCGAAGACCTCGCCGAAGTACCTGGCCTCGACGCTGGCCACGTGTTTGACCAGGCCGAGGAGGTTGGTCCCGGTCGCTGTCAAAGGTCGGCGGGCGTCGTATTCGGACAAGCCGTCGAGTTTCCAGAGCAGCGCCTCGCGGTCCCGCCGCAGTCTCCCGTGCAGGTTGTCCTTCGCGAATTCATCGATCATGCGGCATGAGCCTGCCATGGGCTGTTCGTGGTCTCAAGATCCCGTACATGGTCCGCAACGACTGGCAGAGCCGGGGCCTGGCCATGGCCGCCGTTGTTCACGCTCACGGACAGCACTGCCTCGCGGCGAAGAGCGGGCGCCGTCGCCGGCCTCTGGCGGCCGCGAGGGCGTAGGGCCGAACGGGTGGCGGGAAACGGGCAGGCTGGACACCCTCACCAGAGTTCAACCCTGCGACCGAGGATCGAACCCTGCTCGCCTGTCGTCAAACGATCGTTTGACGACAGGCGAGCGATGCGTCCAATGAACCCGTGCAATCCGGGGGTTCGCGGCGGCGCGAATCCAATCTCCACCGCGACCAGGTGGCGCTGCGCATCCACGACGGCGCGTTCTCCGAATCCCGAAGTTACGTCAGCAGGCAGTCGAGCCGCCGCCGAAGGAAGAACCCCCTGGCCACAGGGGCAAGCGCTCAGCGGAGCTTTGGGGAACTCGCCGGATGTCGCACAGTCGAAGATGTAGTTGCCGGTGCGAGACATGTCGTCCTTCTTCGTTGTGGTGCTGTGCCGGCGGGCAGGGTTCAGGGGTTGATGAGGACCTTGAGGGTGTTGCGGTCGGCCATGTCCTGGTAGCCGACCGGGACTCCATCGAGAGCGGTGGTGGCGTCGAAGACCTTCCCGGGCTCGATCGTGCCGTTGAGGATGTCGGGCATCAGTTCCTCGATGTAGGCACGTACGGGGGCGGGGCCTCCAGCGAGGCGGATGTTGTGGCCGAAGAGGCTGCCGAAGCCGACGGGGTCGTCCTCGCACTGGGGGACGCCGACGCGGCTGATGACGCCGCCGTGGCGCACGATGCCGAGGGACTGTTCGTAGGCGGGCGTGTTGCCGACGCATTCGAGGACCACGTGCGTGCCGTCGCCGCCGGTGAGTTCCCGTGCCTGCTCGATGCCTTCCTCGCCTCGGGCGGAGACGACGTCGGTGGCGCCGAACTCGCGGCCGAGGTCGGTACGCGCATGGTGGCGGCCCATGAGGATGATCTGTTCGGCGCCCAGGCGCTTGGCCGAGAGCACGGCCATCAGGCCGACGGCGCCGTCACCGATCACGGTGACGCGGGTGCGCTCGTTCACGCCGCCCGCGACGGCGGCGTGGTAATCGGTGCCGAGGACGTCCGTGAGCGTCAGCAGGGACGGGATGAAGGCGGAGTCCGGGGCGACGGGGAGCTTGACGAGGGTGCCGTCGGCGAGCGGGACGCGGACCGCTTCGGCCTGGCCGCCCTCCTCCGGCTCGCCGCCCCAGAAGTTCGCCTGCGGGTGGGCGCAGGAGGTGTGCAGACCCTCGCGGCAGAAACGGGCAGGTGTTGTCGGAGACGGCGAACGGGGCGACGACCAGGTCGCCGCGCTTGACGGTGGTCACCTCCGAGCCGGTGTCCTCAACGACGCCGATGAACTCGTGGCCCATCCGGGCCGGCCCGTCCTCGGGCTTCATCGAGCCGTAGGGCCACAGGTCGCTGCCGCAGATGCAGGAGCTGGTGATGCGGACCAGCGCGTCGGTGGGCAGCTTGATGATGGAGTCGGGGACGTTCTCGACGCGGACGTCGCCGGCGCCGTACATGAGGGTCGCGCGCGTGAATGCTCTCCAGTGCGGTGGTGCGGGTTCGAGGGAAAGCGACTGGTCAGGGGGTAGGGCTGGGCCGGCTCAAGCCTGGTCGGCATGAACGGGGGCTGCTCCGCGGGCGAGGGGGCCGGGTGAACCGGCGCGGTGGTCCCGTCGCAGGGCGAGGGCGATGGTGGGGATCAAGGTCAGGGCGGCGATGGCAGTCCCGACGACGGCGGGGCCGATGGCTCCCAGGCCGGTGTCGAGGGTGAGGCCGGCGAGCCAGGAGCCGTTCGCGGTGCCGAGGTTGAACGTCGAGACGGTCAGGGCCGAGGTCAGGGTGGGTGCTTTGCCGGCGTAGCAGACGGCCAGGGCCATGAGGACTGGGTTGGCGCCCAGGCCGAAGAAGCCCCAGCAGGGCGACCAGGACGATGGTCGCGGGGGCGGAGTCGGCGAACAGCACGACTGCCAGCAGCAGAAGGGTGGCGACCGTGGCGGCGGTGAGGGTCACCGTGTGCGGGCGGCGGTCGCCCAGACGGCCTCCGACGATCGAGCCGGCCGGGGCGTCAAGGCCGAAACCGACCAGGACCAGCGGCACGATCCCGGACGCGATCTGCGACCGGTCGGTCAGCAGCGGCGCGATGTAGAAGTACGCCGCCAGGACACCGCCGGTCGTGGTGGCGCACGCCGCCAGCACCAGCCCCACTCGGCCGGAGCCCAGAGCGGTCAGCTCGGTCGGCGATCTGGGGCTGACCTACCAGTCCCTGGACCTGCCCTTGTCCCATCGGGCCATGCACGACCTGACCCTCTACACCGCCGAACCGGGCACCACCTCCGAAGACCGACTCAAGCTCCTGGCCAGCCTGGCAGCAACCCAGCCCCAGGCAGAGCCCGCTGACCAGCCGCACCAAGCTGCGCCGTCAACGCCCACACCCCGATCCGGCACCAGCGAGAACCGCCCTCCCACTTCGTGAGGCTCATGCGGTTTTGTCCACGCGAGCACGCCATTCCGACTGTCCGGCTCGCTACGGGTCTGGCACGCCCGGCGGCTGCAACGCGTCGACGACAAGATCGCCGCCCTCCGACAGGGGGAAGCCGAGCAGCAGCACGGGCAGCACCGAACGGACGCACCTCAACCCCGGGCCGCTGCATCCGATCGGGCGCGGTCGGGCAGCGGATGGACAGTGGCGCCTTGACGCAGGGCGGCATTTTCGAGTGCGAGCTGCCGGATGGCTTCCTCGTACAACTGAAGGGTGCGGCGCAGATCGGTGTTCTCCTGCCGCAGTTCGGTTGCTCCTTCTCAGCGCAGTTGCTCGGCCAGTCCGACGATGATGCCCTCTGGGCCGCGGATGTAGCAGAGCAGATAGCTGTCCTCGAACCGGGCGATCTCGCCGACGAGTTCGGCGCCGTGAGGGCGCAGTCGGGCAACGGTGTCCTCGATGTCGTCGACGGCGAACATGATGCGGTGCGTGCCCAGAGTGTTGTGCGGCCGGTTGCGCGGCCCGGCGCTGATCACCGCGGGGCTGCGGTACTTCGCCAGCTCGAGCCGGCTGTGACCGTCCGGGGTCCGGACCATCGCGATGTCACAGCGGACGCCATCGAGTCCGGTGCATTGGTCAGCGAAGAGGCCCTCGACCTGCGCCCTGCCCTCCAGTTCCATACCGAGTTCCACGAAGAACGCGATGGCGGCATCCATGTCGTCGACGACGATGCCGACGTTGTCCATCCGCTGAATCGCCATGCTGGTTTCTCCTTCTGCCTCGTGCGGCCGGTGATGGCCGCTGATGCTCCTGGGACGGAGCCGGGGGCACGTTCTCGACATCCGCAGACCGCCGAACTCCGAAAAGTCTGCTGGCACCGTGCCCGACCCGACCTCTCCCCCGCCGACGTCCCCCGCCTGACGTCACCGCCGCACTGCCGCAGCACCGGGCGCGGCGGCCCGCCCGGCGCGCAACACCGGTGAGCGCGCCCCGATCCCGGCAGCGGCCGCGCCGACCATCCCGCCCTTCCATCGACTTCGTCGACCTCGACGAGATCGAGCCCGTCTATTTCGACCGCACCTACCACATCGCCCCGCGCGGCAGGGAGTACACCAAGGTGTATGAGCTGCTGCGCGCCCCCTGGCCGAAGCGAACACGGTCGGCATCGCCACGTTCGTGATGCGCGGCAAGCAGTACCTGACCGCGCTGCGCGCAGAGGACAAGGTGCTGGTACTCCAGACCCTCCACTGGGCCGACGAGTTCCGCGACCCGCGCCAGGAGCTGCCCGAACTGCCCTCCGGCCGGGCGGGCAAGGGCAAGGAGCTGGACATGGCGCTCCAGCTCGTCGGCGCGCTCAGCGGGCCGTGGCACCCGGCCGGTATCACGACACCTACCAGGAGAAGGTAGCGGGAGCTGGTGCAGGCGAAGGACGAGGGTGAGGAGATCGCGTCGGCCGAGGAAGCGTCGGCGGCCACCAACGTCATCGACCTGATGACGGTTCTGCAGGGCAGCATCGACCAGGCTCGCGACGGAAGTAGGACAGAGAGTGAGCCGCAGTAGAAGAAGCCGGCCCCGGCCCGCAGGACGGCACGGAAGACGACCCGGAAAGCGGCGAAGAAGACCGCCGCCAGGAAGGCGCCGCCGAAGACGGCCCGCGCCTCGGCCGCCGCCCGCAGCCAGCGCGGCACCGGCAAGAGCGAACTGCGGCAGCTGAGCAAGGGGGGGTGTATGAGCGGGCCACCGAGCACGACATCGCAGGCCGCTCCATGATGAGCCGACAGGACCTCATCCAGGCCCTCGCCCGAGCCGGGCGCCGCCGCAAGAAGAGCGGCCGCTTGACCCAGATACCGGGCCAGATCGGCGATGGTGTCGTCCAGGCCGGGCTCGAACGCGCGGCCGCGCAGGGTCTCCTGGAGGCTGAGCCGGGTCGCCGCCCCCGTTGCTCTCTGTTCCTCCAGTTCACGTCCGACAGCTGCGTCACGTGTTCAAGGGTTGTTTGTTCGGCCCCAGTGTTCGAAGGTGGAGAACCGCCAACCGCTGTATGTGGACCGCGAGTTGACGGGCACAGGGAGGGGATTTCTCATGGCACTACGCAAGTTGGCCGCGACACTGTTCGCGGCAGCGGCGATCACGACCTCGACGGTCGGTCTCAACGGTACAGCCGCCGCCCACACCGACAGCGCCAACGGCGGCACCGGCATCCTCACCTCCGAGGAGGCCCGGCAGCCGTCGCTGACGGCGGCCCAGATGAAGAACGCCGTCGTACCCGAAGCGGCCGGGTCCGGCTCGGTCGCCGCCTCGCTGAACTGCGCGTACTACTACGTGTGCGGGAAGGGCGGGAACGGCAACAGATTCGACTACACCACGTGCAACACGACGTACACCCTGCCCAACCTCGTGGGCTGGGGCTCCCTCCACAACAACCAGACGCCGGGTACCAGGGCGCACTTCTACGACGCGAACGGTGCCTGGATGTTCTCCATCGACGCTCCCAACAGGAATGACGTGTTCTGGACCCCGGTGTGGTACGTCATCGCCTGTTGAGCTGACAGCCCGGCCCGGTCCGTGTGCGGTGGGATGAACCCCGACAGTTCAACGCACCGCCGTCAACGCCTCCCGTACCGCCGCCAGTTCCTGGTGGAGTCCTTCGTCGGAGCACCAAGAGGCGGGCGAGCTTGCCCGGGGGAAGGCATGGTGCGTGACGTGGACGCTTCCGGAGCCGATGCTGGCCACCCCCGTGCCTGATCCTGCTCTGCTGCCGGGGTGGGCCAGCGAGCCGAAATGATGGACAGGGTTCGCTGCTGTCCGCTGATCGCGTTCCACGACACGGTGATGCGGTCCACCAACAACGCCTTCATCCCGCTGCTCTTCAAGCTCTTCGGAAAGCTGCTGATCGAGGGCCGCCGCGAGACGTCGGCGGTCCCCGCGATCCCGGAACACGCCATCGCACACCACGCCCTCATCCTGGAGGCCCTGGGATCCGGGGATCCGGGGATCCGGGGATCCGGGGATCCGGGGATCCGGAGAAGGCACGCCGTGCGATGGCCGCGCATAGGGCGCAGACCGCCGAAGACCTGCGCGCCCA
This sequence comes from Streptomyces capitiformicae, assembly GCF_002214185.1. Taxonomy (NCBI): domain Bacteria; kingdom Bacillati; phylum Actinomycetota; class Actinomycetes; order Kitasatosporales; family Streptomycetaceae; genus Streptomyces; species Streptomyces capitiformicae. The sequence continues at coordinate 9,833,037 of NZ_CP022161.1, forward strand.
TGTCCTCGCCCCCTTGCAGTCGTCACCGGAACTGCAGGAGTCCGGCTCCGCCTGACACCGCGCGGCCGCGTTGCCGGCCCCGCCGGTTCCGTCCGACCCGCCGCCGGCCATGCCCGCCCGCCTTGCCGCAGCGTCCTTTCGGTCAGTGCGCAGCAGGCCGCCGGCCCACTCGGCTCCGACGACGCGCGTCAGGGAGTGGTGTCGAGGTCCACGTCGACGGCCTCGGTCTCGGTCCAGAACACCGGGTCCGCGTCCTGGAGACGAGAGGCGGCGTGCTTCATGTGGCTGCGCGCGGCGGAGCGTGCCGCCTTGGCGTCGCGGGCTTCGATGGCGGCCAGGATGGCGTGGTGCTCCTGCCGGACCGCTTCGATGAAGTCGGCCCGTCGGGCCTCGTTTGCGCGGGTGACACGGATGCCGCTGCGCAGCACCTCGCCGAGGTACCGCACCGTCGAGACCATCACCGCGTTCCCCGTCGACTCGGCGATGGACCGGTGGAAGGCGAGGTCCTCGTCCACGCCGTCACCGCCGGCCACGACCGCCGCGTCGATCGCGGCCAGAGCCTGACGCATCCGGGCGCAGTCGCCCGGCGTGGCGCGGGTGGCCGCGAGGTAGGCCGCCTCCCCCTCCATGGCGCGGCGTACCTCCACGATCTGCAGCACCTTGGACTTGGTGTCCGCGGTCTCGGCATCGGCCTCGAGATCGAGCGGCCGGATGCGCCGGGGCATGACGAACACGCCGAGGCCCTGGCGCGGTTCGACCAGGCCCGCGTTGCGCAGCCGCGACACGGCCTCACGCACCACCGTGCGGCTGACGCCCAGCTGCTTGACCAGCTCCACCTCGGTCGGCAGCTTGTCGCCCTCGGCCAGTCGCCCGGATTCGATCTCTTCCCAGAGCAGTGCGGCGACCCGGTCCGTGAGCCGGACGGGACCACTCACCTTGGAAAACATGATCTTCAGTCTATCGGCATGGATTCGGCCGCGCGGCTGGGACGAGTGTGCCGGGCGCGAGCGCGTCGGCGTGGTCGGCGAGGTAGTCCCGTACCACCGACTCGAAGCCCGGATCGGGTTCCAGACCGAGCGCGGCGGCGCGCGCGTTGTCGAAGACAGCGGGCCACGAGCCGACGATGGCCTCGACGTTCACGTCCGGCGCGAGCGTCACCAGGTCGGCGGCGGCGTCGCCGGCCACTCGCCGCAGCGTGGCCAGCATCTCGGCGACCGACACGGTGAGCGCCGGAAGGTTGACCGGCAGCGCGCCGTCGAGGCGGCCCCGGCTGGTGCCACGGTCGGCCTCCGCGACGCGGAGGATTCCTTCGACCGTGCGCCGCGGCGAGGCCAGGGCCACCTTCAGCTCGGGCCTGACCGGGCAGGTAGCCGGGAGGCCCGCGAGCGGCTCGCGGATGATGCCGGACAGGAAGCTCGAGGCGGCCGCGTTCGGCTTGCCCGGTCGTACCGACACGGTCATGAGGCGGACGACGCGTCCGTCGACGAAGCCGCGGCGGGTGTAGTCCGCGATCAGCTGCTCGCAGACGAGCTTCTGGGTTCCGTAGCTGGAGCGGGGCGTGGGCAGGGTCGATTCGCTGACCACCGGCGGCAGCGGCAGCGCCGGGTCGGAACCGTAGACCGCGACGCTGCTGGAGAACACCAGCCGCGGTGTCGGTCCACCGCCGGCCGACTGGGCCCGGGCGGCTTCGAGGAGGGCGCGGGTGGTGTCCACGTTGGCGCGCATGCCGAGGTCGAAGTCGGCCTCGCACTCGGCCGAGACCGCGGCGGCGAGGTGGATCAGCGCGTCCACCGGCTCCGCGAACAGCTCGTCGAGGCGGTCGGCCAGGTCGCCCTGGACGACGTCCACGAGCGGGTCGGCCGCCGTCGGCGAGTCGGACGGCACGAACCGGTCGGCGAGCACCAGCCGGTCGATCGGTGCACCGCGGAACGTCCGCGTCCTCAGCAGCGTTTCGGTGACCTGCCGTCCCAGGAAGCCGAAGCCACCCGTGATGACGATCCTCATGTGCTGTCCCTCCAGTGCCTCAGTAGTCGTCAGCGTCGGTAGTCGTCAGCGTCGGTAGTCGTCCAGCCAGCCGAGGCCTTCGCTCGTGCCGGCGCGGGGGCGGTACTCGCAGCCGATCCACCCGTCGAAGCCCAGGTCGTCGACGACGCCGAACAGGTGGCGAACGTTGAGTTCGCCGTGGTCGGGCTCATGGCGGTCGGGCACGCCGGCGATCTGCAGATGGCCGACCCGGCCGGTCGGCAGGTCGCGGCGCAGGGTCGCGGTGAGGTCGCCCTCGACGATCTGGCAGTGATACAGGTCGAGCTGCACCTTCAGGTTCGCGGCGCCCACTTCCTGCACCACCGCGTGGGCCTCGGCCTGCCGGCGCAGGAAGTAGCCGGGCATGTCGCGGCCGTTGATCGGCTCGATCAGGATGTCGATGCCCGCCGCGGCGGCCCGTTCCGCGGCCCAGGCGAGGTTGGCCAGATAGGTGTCGCGGTGCTTGGCCCGCTCCTCCGCTGTCGCCTCCGGCCGCACCAGCCCGGCCATCACGTGCACCCGGGGGCAGCCCAGCGCCGCGGCGTACTCCAGCGCCCGGTCGATCCCCGAGTGCGTCTCCGCCTCGCGTCCGGGCAGTGCGGCAGTTCCGCGCTCCCCGGACTCCCAGGACCCGGGAGGTGCGTTGAAGAGCACCTGCGTCAGGCCGTGCTCCTCGAGCCGGCGGCGCAGTTCGGTGGCGTCGTGGTCGTAGGGGAAGAGGTACTCGACGGCCTGGAAGCCGTCCGCCGAGGCCGCGGCGAAGCGGTCGAGGAAGTCGTGCTCGGTGTACATCATGGACAGGTTCGCGGCGAACCTCGGCATGCTGTGCTCCTGTGTTCGGGCGGGGTCCGGGCCCGAAGCGGGGGCTCCGGACCCGGATCCGGTCAGCGGGTTCAGCGGTTGACGAGCTGCTTCCTGGTGGTGAGCACCGCGGCGGCGCCGATGTCTCGTTGTTGACGAACATGAACGCCGCGGAGACGATGCCCCAGGTGATCATGATCCGGGCGATCCAGGTGCTGGCGCCGATGCGCTGCAGTAACAGGTTCCAGGGGGACCTCGAAGAGGAAGTAGCCGATGAAGAACAGTCCGGCACCGAGGCCGTACGCCGCCTCGCTGAAGCCGAGGTCGGCGGACATCTGCAGCTTCGCGAAGCCGACGTTGACCCGGTCCAGGTAGGAGAAGATGTAGCAGAGGATCAGGAAGGGGACGATACGTCGCACGACCTTACGGAAGACGGCGTTCTCGCGGGCGATGTCGTGGCTCTCGGCCGCCGTGACGAGGACGGGGATGGACATAGGGGATCCTTCGTGCACCTCAGGTGATTCTCTGGCGGATCGGGGCATTCGTCACCCCCTGGAGGGGGCGACTGTCACCCCAGAGGTGTGGTGCTGATCATCACGCGGCGCCGAACACGGACCTCAGTTCGTCGAGGGCGTGGGCGGGGAGCGGCTCGGGGCGACGGTCGGTCGCGAGCCAGAGACGTGCCGTCTCCTCGAGTTCTTCGAGGACGGCGAGCACGCCGGCGGCGTCGGGGCCCCAGACGACGGGGCCCAGCCGTTCCAGCAGGACGGCCCTGATCGGCGTACCGCTCGCTGCACGGTCGGCGATCCGGGCGGTCACCAGGTCGGCCACGCGGGGGTCGCCGGGCCGGTGGTAGGGGATGAGCAGGACGTACGAGCGCAGCGTCCGCAGGTTCGCGCAGACCGTCCGGGCCTTGTGCCGCTTTGGGCCACCGCCGACGACAGATGGACATCACCCCGCACCTGGCTTCCCGCCACCGGCGGCAGCTCGGTCGTGAGCAGACTCGCCCCCTCGCCCAGCCGCATCCCGGTGTAAACGAGCAAGCCCGCGAACAGAGCGTCGCGCTCGCCGTGCCGTCCCCGCCACGCCGGATCCGGGCAGGCGTCAGGCAGTTGGCCCCGCGGCCCGCGTTCCGCCACAACAGACAGTCGACGAACTGCACGATGCGCAGTGGCTCTTCGTCGTCGTCCACGTCGTACTCGGCGTTGACGCGCACGCGCTTCGGGCCCTGCGGCGCCATCACCGTCTCCAACGTCACCCGATCGGTGGCCGTGCTGAAAACCCTCACTCTGTGAACTTCCCGCCGTCACCTGACGGTCCGACCCGTCCCGACGAAGACCAGAACGGAGGAGACCCGCACCACCCCGGGCCCGTGAACCCGGTGCAGCCGTGGCGTCACGCGACGGCCCACCTCAGACGTCAGGGGACATTACGGGCGAACCGCCGAGCCACTCAGCGACCGAACCCCGCTGACGGATCGAGGTCAAAGGTGGGTCACGTCGTGCCGCGGACATTCAAGCTTGGTGTCAGGACGATAGGGGGTGGCAGTTCGCCTGCGAGGAGTTGGTCGACTTGGTGGATGGCCAGTTCGCCCAGCCGTCGCTTGTCGAGGTGGAGGGTGGTCAGTGGCGGGTCGACCAGATCGACGACGCTCAGCCCGTCGTAGCCGACCAGTGCGCAGTCGCCCGGTACTTGGACGCCGAGCCGGCGGGCGGCCCGGAGCGCGCCGATCGCAACCAGGTCGTTGAAGGCGACCACGGCGGTGAGATCTGGGCGCGCGGCGTACAGCGCCTCGAACGCGGCGGCGCCCCCGGCCGGGGACTGCTCACCCATGACAACCCAGCCCTCGTCGACGGGCAGCGCATGTTCGCCGACGACTTCGAGGAAGGTGCGTCGCCGGACCATCGGGGCGCTCACGCACTCGCAGTCGATCATGCCGATCCGGCGGTGACCCCGGTCGATGAGGTGCTGCATCCCGGCCCGGATTCCGGCCGCGGTGTCGATGTGGACCACCGCGTGGTTCGACGAGTCCAGCCCTCGATCGACCAGAACCAGCGGCACGGTGCCCACGTACGGCTCGAGCTGCGCATCGGGATGGCTGATGTAGCCGACAAGAGCGTCAACCTGTTGGCCGAGTGAGCGGACCAAGGTCAGCTCCCGGGACCGATCGTTCTCGGTGCTGGCCACGAGCACCTGCCAGTCGCGTTCGTCCGCGGCCGCAATCACTCCTGCCACGAACTCCGGGAAGAAGGGGTTGACCACGTCGGGGACGATGAGCCCGACGGATACGACGTCCGGGCGGACCAGCCCCCGGCCGAACCGGCTGGGCCGGTACCGCAACTGTCTTCGCTCAGCCGGTCCACGGCGCGTCCCCGGGGCTGTCCTGCTCCCAGTGGGGATGGTCGGTGCTGACAAGAAGTGTTCACTGCCTCTTTCGCAGTACTTCATCCCGCGCTTGTGTCCTGGGCCCGGGCGGCCCGGGCGCTGGCGAGTCGGTAGGATTCCGTGCCGGTCTCGGTGATGTTCCCGCCGAAGGTGAGGCGGTCGACGATGGCCGCGCAGAGTCGGGGATCGGTGAACGTTTTGGTCCACCCACCGAACGACTCGTTGGAGGCGATGGCGACGCTGTTCGCATACAGAGAAGATCAACGCGCCCGTAGCGGGCGATCGTCTCGGTCAGGATCTTCTCGTCCGCTGCTTCGAAGAGCGCGTTGACCAGCTTGGTGGCGAGCGTGTAGCGGACACGGACGCCGGCCATGGCGGCCTCGGTCCCGAGCGCGATCAGCAGGTGGGACTTACGGGTGCCCGAGTCGCCGATCAGACAGAGTGGCAGGCCTTTCTTGAGCCGTTCGCAGGTCGCCAGGGTGTGGATGACCGCAGCGTCGATGTTCCCGTTGGCCTCGAAGTCGAAGGCCCGCAGCGATTTCTCCCAGGGGAACTACGCCGCCTTGATGCGCCGTTCGGAGCGGCGGCGGGCCCGGTCGTCGCACTCGGCCATCAGCAGTACGGCGAGGAACCCGCGCTAGGACATCTGGTCCCGGGCGGCTGCTTCGGCCAGTTCGGGGAACTGGGCCCGAACGGTGGGCAGCCTGAGCAGGCGGCATGCCTGGTCGACGGCGGCAGTAGCGACGTGTTCGGTCAGCCCGCGGTGGCGTTTGAGTGTCACGGCATCCCTCCCTATGTCAGCGGGGCGGTCGGCCACCTGCCTGGCTCTCAGCCGCTGGTCGTAGGCCGCGACCGAAGGCAGCGGCCGGGTGTCGGGCGGCCGCTGCGCCAGCCGCCGTTCGGTCAGGGAGGTCACGTTCGTCCGTTCCGGCTCCACGGGGACAGCAGGAGCCGCGACCCCGTCGGCTTCGGCCGCCTTCCGGGCCTCCAGGGCGACGGCGTCTGCGGTCAGAGCGCCGTCTCCCAGGCTCCAGGGCGACGGCGTCTGCAGTCAGAGCGCCGGCCCGCACAGCGGAGGCAGGTCCGGCGACCAGATGTTCGTGGGGGACGTGGCGGCCCATCAGCAGGGCCTCGATCAGGGCCCGGGTGGCCTCCCGCTCGCCATGGGCAGCCTTCGCCGCCGCCCACCAGGCGTCATGGACCGGCGTGAACTTCCCTGCAGAACGGGCCTGTTCGAGGGCGGTGGCGCCGGGAAACGCACCGTGCTTGCGGACCAGGGCTTCCAGGTAGTGGTCCAGATCCAGCCCAGCCCGCCCCTTGGCGATCAGCCGTTCATGGCGGGCGACCTCCTGCTGGCCGTCGTAGACCACCAGCTCGGACGCGTGCAGCATCGTCCTCACCGTCCGCCCTGCCCTGGCGGCGCACGTACGACCGGGTACGGCGGGTGCTCGCGGAGTGGGAGTAGGGGTGGCCGGCTAGATGCAATACCGGTGATTTAGGTTGTTTTCCGGCGGGTCGGCCTGGCCTTGGTCGGCCCGACGAGGGTCACACCTGCACCACCTGCGGACACCCCCTGCCCAGCCCTCGGAGCAGCCGCAGACAGCCCACAACCTAACGAAGCACTACTAGCCCACGCCGAGTCGCTGGGGATACTCGTCGGCCGACTCCGGGAAGGCCGGGAAGGCCAGATGACCCAGTGGTACGTACTGCGGGCTCTGGCCCGGTACGGCGAGGTGGCCGCCCCGACGGCCCCGCTGCTGCGGAAGTTGGCCTCCGCCGCCGTCTCCCCCGGGAACCGGCTGGCAGCGGCCCACGCCCTGTGGGCGGCGACCGGTGACACCGGGACGGCGCTGTCGGCCCTCCGCGCCGGCGTGGAGTCCGAGGACGCCGCCACCCGCGACCTCACCCTCCAACTGCTCGGATCGCTGGGCCCGGCGGCAGCGCCCCTGGGCGACATCGTGCGCGCGGCGGACGGGGGCGCCCGCGCGGCGATCACCCTCTGGAAGGTGACCGTCGACACCGACGAGGCCCTGCCCCGCCTCCTCCACCACTGGAGCACCGACCCGAAGTTCCGACCGGCCATAGCCGCCTGCCTCACCGAAATGGGCACCACCGCAAGCCCGGCCCTCCCCCTCGTTCAGGCAGAGCTGGCCTCCCCACGCCGCCACCACAACGACGGGTTGGCGACGAGACCACGCCAAGACATCACGGCGGACGAGGAGTTGCTGAGGGACTGCCGCCGAATACAGGCAACGTTGGCCAGTTCGGCAGCGCCCTGAAGGGCCGACCGACTCACGGCTTCCTGGCCCGACTCGGCTGCACCCTCTTCGGCTCACCCGGCATCTTCGGATACTCCGGCGGATACGGCAGATCACCGAGCCCATGGTCGTGTTCATCACGGGCGGCAAGCTCCAGCAGGGCCTCCAAGGAGTACGCATGGTCGTCCATGTCGGCATGTACATCGCCCCGTTCCGCGAAGCGCACCGGCATGGTGGCCAGGTCGAAGTCGCGGGGCACGGCGACGCCCACCTCGTCCCAGGTGAGGGGCGCGGAGACGGGGGCGTGCGGGCGGGGTCGTACGGAGTAGGCGGAGGCGATCGTGCGGTCCCGGGCGGTCTGGTTGTAGTCGACGAAGATCTTCTGGCCGCGTTCCTCCTTCCACCAGGCCGTCGTCACGTGGTCCGGCATCCGGCGTTCCAGCTCCCGGGCGGCGGCGATGGCGGCGCGTCTGACCTGGGTGAAGGTCCAGTGCGGTGCGATCGGCACGAAGACGTGCAGGCCGCGGCCGCCGGAGGTCTTCGGCCAGCCGCGCAGGTCGCCGTAGTCGTGGAGGACGGTGCGGAGTTCATGGGCGGCGCGGACGGCGTCGTCGTAGTCGGTGCCGGGCTGTGGGTCGAGGTCGATGCGGAGTTCGTCGGGCCGGTCGACGTCGTCGCGGCGGACCGGCCACGGGTGGAAGGTGAGCGTGCCGAACTGCGCTGCCCACAGAACGGCGCCCACCTCGGTCGGGCACATCTCGTCGGCGCTGCGGCCGCTGGGGAAGGTGATGTGGGCGGTGGGGATCCAGCCGGGCATGCTCTTGGGGGCGCGCTTCTGGAAGAAGTTCTCGCCCGTGACCCCGTCCGGGTACCGCTCCAGGGTGGTGGGCCGGTTGCGCAGGGCCCGTAGGATGCCGGGGCCGACGGCGAGGTAGTACCGGGCGAGGTCCAGCTTGGTGAAACCGCGCTCCGGGAAGAACACCTTGTCCGGGCTGGACAGCCGAACCGTCCGCCCCGCCGCCTCCAACTCCACCGCATCACCCATGCGGCCACGGTAGGTGGAACGAAGAGAAGGCGCATACCGGGCGAATCTCACCGTGGGGTCGCAGAATCGGAACATGGATCTGCCGGTGATGCCGCCCGTGAAACCGATGCTCGCCAGGTCCGTCGCGAAGATCCCGCCCGGCATGCACTACGAGGCGAAATGGGACGGGTTCCGGGCGATCGTGTTCCGCGACGGCGGCCAGGTGGAGCTCGGCAGCCGCACCGGCAAGACGCTGACCAGGTACTTTCCCGAGCTGGTGGAGGCGCTCAGGGAACGGCTGCCGGAGCGCTGTGTGGTGGACGGCGAGATCGTGATCGTCCGGGAGGGCCGGCTGGACTTCGACGCGTTGACGGAGCGCATCCACCCGGCGGACTCCCGGGTCCGGATGCTGGCCGCGACGACCCCCGCCTCCTTTGTCGCGTTCGACCTGCTCGCCCTCAACGACGAGTCGCTGCTGAGGGTCCCGCTCACCGACCGACGCGCGCTGCTGGAGCTGGCCCTCTCCGAGACCACGGCGCCCGTCCATCTCGCCCCGGCGACCACGGACCGCGAGCTGGCCGAGCAATGGTTCGAGCAGTACGAGGGCGCCGGACTGGACGGGGTGATCGCCAAGCCGCTCAATCTGCTCTACCGGCAGGACGAGCGGGCCATGTTCAAGATCAAGCATGAGCGCACGGCGGATGTGGTGGTCGCCGGGTACCGCCTCCACAAGAGCGGGCCGGTGGTCGGCTCACTGCTGCTCGGTCTGTACGACGAGGGGGGCACCCTCCAGCACGTGGGAGTGTGCGCCGCGTTCCCCATGAAGCGGCGGGCGGAGCTGGTGGAGGAGTTGGAGCCGCTGCGGATGGAGGACGTCGAGGAGCACCCGTGGGCGGCCTGGTCCGACGAGGCGGCCCATGAGACTGCCCGGCTCCCGGGCGCGCCGAGCCGCTGGTCGACGAAGAAGGACTTCTCCTGGGTGCCACTGCGGCCCGAGTGGGTCGCCGAGGTGGCGTACGACCACATGGAGAACGGCGTCCGCTTTCGCCACACCGCCCGCTTCCGCCGCTGGCGCCCCGACCGCACCGCCGAGAGCTGCACCTACGCCCAGCTGGAGGAGCCGGTGAACTACGACTTGACGGAGATCCTCGGACCCTAGGGCCTGTCGTCACATTCCCGTCTGCCTCGCGACGCCATGCACGCTCCCCCACTCTCGGCTTCGCTCGAGCGGGGGATCCCCATGACGCCGCCCGGTCCGCCCTCCGGGCGGACGACGGGACTTTCGCAACACGCCCTAGCGGCGGGTGAGGTGGGTGAGAGTCACGCCGTTGGGGAAGGCGGTGCGTTCGGCGACCTCGAAGACGGTGGGATCGAAGGCGCCGTCGAAGGCCGGGATTCCGGCGCCGGCGACGACGGGGTAGTTCTTGATGACCAGTTCGTCGAGCTCGGGCAGGAGCGCGCCGGCGAGCTTGCCGCCGCCGCAGAGCCAGATGTCCATGTTCGTGGATTCCTGTCGTTTGAGCTCGCGTATAAGGGCGAGCGGGTCGTCGGAGACGACGGTGACGGCCGGGTCGGTGTCGGGGGCGAGGGTGCTGGACACCACGTATTGACGCAGGTGCGCGTACGGACTGGTGATCCCCGCGTCGAGGGCGGGGCGGTAGGCGCCGAGGCCCATGACGACCGTGTCGAAGTGCCGGTTGGGCGCGTCGGTGAGTCCGACGGCGGCGCGCATGGCGGTCGGGACCGTCTCGGGGTACAGCCCGTTGGTCCAGGCGCTGTAGGCGGCGTGCTGCTGTTCGTCGCCGCCCGGGAAGAAGTCGTACTCACCGCCGGGGCCGGCGATACGGCCGTCGAGGGAGACGGCCACGTAGTACACGAGCTTTCGCATTCTGGTAACTCCACACGTAGTACTCTGACTGAAGTGGTTAGAACGTAGTACTACAGTTGGAGTGGTGTCAACGGTGAAGGAGGAATGGGTCCATGGTGAGAAGGAACGACCAGCGGCGCGCCGCGCTCGTGGACGCCGCGATCGAGGTGCTGGCCAGGGAAGGTGCCCGGGGCCTGACGTTCCGGGCGGTGGACACCGAGGCGGCCGTACCGGCGGGCACCGCGTCCAACTACTTCGCCAACCGCGACGACCTGCTCACCCAGGCCGGGGCCCGGGTCTATGAGCGGCTCCAGCCCGACGAGGCCACGATCGCCCGCCAGCAGGCGGCCGGCCGCGACCGGGAGACCTATGTGGAGTTGATGCGTGAACTCGTCGGCCGGGTCGCCTCATTCCGCACGGGCTACCTCGCGCTGCTCGAACTCCGGCTCGAGGCCACTCGCCGCCCGGAACTGCGCAAGGTCCTCACCGCGCGGGTCCGCGCAGACGTCGACGCCAACGTCGCCTACCACGAGGCGTCCGGCCTCCCCGGTGACGCCATGGCCGTCAAGCTGCTCATCCTGACGCTGAACTGGCTGATCGTCGAGCAGCTCACCCTGCCGGACGTCTTCACGGAGGCGGAGCGCGAACTGCTGGTGACGGCAGCGGTCGAGCGCATCGTGCCAGAGGAGTAGAACTCCCGCTCCCAGGGCTCCCTCTCTCAGGGTTCCCTCGGTCAGGGCTCCATGAGCACCTTCACCGCACCGTCCTGCTTCCGCTGGAACATCGCGTAGGCGTGCGGTGCCTCGGAGAGTGGCAGGCGGTGGGTGGCGAAGGAGTCGACGCCGAGCGGGTCCTCGTCCGTGAGCAGGGGCAGGATGTCGTCGCTCCAGGTGCGGACGTTGGCCTGGCCCATGCGCAGGCAGACCTGCTTGTCGAACATGGTGAGCAGCGGCAATGGGTCGGCCGTGCCGCCGTACACCCCGGAGATGGAGATGGTGCCGCCGCGCCGTACGAGGTCGATGGCCGTGTGGAGGGCGGCCAGCCGGTCCACGCTCAGATGCTCCGCGAACCGCGCGCCGATGGCCCGGGGCAGCAGTCCGGTGGCGGTCTGGGCGAGCCGGGCGGCCGCGCTGCCGTGGGCCTCGGTGCCGACGGCGTCGATCACCGCGTCGGGGCCGCGCCCGGCGGTGCGGTCCTGGAGTGCGGTGACGAGTTCCTTCTGGCTGTCGAAGTCCCTGAGGTCGTAGACCTCGACGCCCCGTTCGCTCGCCCGGCTCAGTCGCTCGGACACCAGGTCGACCCCGAACACCTGCTCGGCGCCCCGCACTTGGGCGACCCGGCAGGCCATGTCGCCGATGGGCCCGAGGCCGAGCACGGCGACGCTGCCGCCGGGCGGGACGTGCGCGTACTCGACCGCCTGCCATGCGGTGGGCAGCACGTCGGAGAGGTACACGAACCGGTCGTCCGGCGGCCCTTCCGGCACCTTGATCGGCCCGAACTGCGCCTGCGGGACGCGGAGGTACTCGGCCTGCCCACCCGGCACCGCGCCGTACAGCCGGGTGTAGCCGAACAGGGCCGCTCCCATGCCCTCGCCCGTGCACTGGGTGGTCTCGCACTGAGTCGGCAGCCCGGTGAGGCACATCCAGCAGGTGCCGCAGGCGATCTGGAACGGCACCACAACCCGGTCCCCCGCCGCCAGGTCCGGCACACCGGCGCCGACCTCCTCGACGATCCCCATGGGTTCGTGGCCGAGGATGTCGCCGGGCGTCATGAACGGAGTGAGTACTTCATAGAGGTGCAGGTCGGAGCCGCACAGCCCGGTCGAGGTGATACGGATGACCGCGTCCGTCGGCTCCTGGATCACCGGGTCGGGCACGGTCTCCACGCGTACGTCCCGCCTGCCCTGCCATGTCACTGCCTTCATCGCGACACACTCCCGTCCCTCGCCTCGGCCCAGCAGATCCGGCACGAGTACCCGCGGCCCCATCCCCGAACCGCCCCACCCCCAGACCGAAGCCATAAACAAGCAAGTATGGCTATCTATGAATGATTAAGCGCACAATAAAAGACAAACGCGGAACAGGATGGCCACAGTGGGCATAGGTCTCAGCGCGCGACGGAGGCGGCGCGGCGGGGTGACGGGGGCGCTGCTCGCCGCCCTGACGGCGGGCACCCTGCTGGCGGGCTGCACCGCCAACGGCTCGAACGACGACGGCCGTGGTACGAGCCCGAAACCCCGCGACGACCAGGTCACGACCAGCCCCGCCGGTTCCGTACTCGCCGTGAAGATCGACAACGTGCGCGCCGCCCGCCCCCCGACCGGCCTCGACGCCGCGGACATCGTCTACGCGGAGCAGGTCGAGGGCGGGCTGAGCCGGCTGATGGCGGTCTACGCGACGAAGTTCCCGGACACCGTGGGACCGGTGCGCAGCGCACGGGAGTCCGACCTCGAACTACTGCGCCAGTTCGACGAGCCGACGCTGGCCTTCTCCGGCGCCCACAGCAAGCTCCTCCCCCTGATAGACGAGGAGCCCCTGCGCGCGGCGACCCCCTCGGACGCCCCCGACGCCTACTTCCGGAGCACCGACAAGTCCGCCCCGCACAACCTCTTCCTGCGCCCCGAGCGACTGATCGACTCCCCACCGGGCGCCGACGCCCTGACCACCGGCTTCCGCTACGGCCCCGCCCCCACGGGTGGCACTCGGGAGAACTCCCGCACGATCCGCTACCCGGCCGCCCGCTTCACCTTCACCTGGTCGCAGAGCGAGCAGCGCTGGCAGGTCTCCATGGACGGCACACCGACCGTGACAACGGACGGCACCCGGGTGGCCGCGTCGACCGTGGTCGTGCAGTACGTGACGGTACGCGAGTCCCGGTTCCGCGACTTCCTGGGCAACAACACCCCTTACACGGAGACGGTCGGCTCGGGCCGGGCGGAGATCCTGCGCGGCGGCCGCGCCTTCGACGCGGACTGGGAGCGGAAGACGGCCACGGACGGCACGGACTTCACGACGCGGAACGGCGAGCCGCTGAACTTCGCGAAGGGCCAGGTGTGGGTGGTCTACGCGAAGAAGTGACTCTGGGGGACTGCCTACTGGGCCTTGGGACGGCCTACGGACGGGCCATCTCCGCCGGGCTGCGCAGTTCCTCCGCCGCATCGGCGACCCGCCGTATGAGCTCGAAGAACATCTCCTGCTCCCCGTCGGACAGCGGCGCCAGGAACACCTGGTTCATCCGGGCCGTCCGCACCGTGAGCTTGCGATGTGTACGCACTCCCTCCTCGGTCAGACGCAGCAGGAACCGCCGACCGTCCTGCGGATCGCGGACCTTGTCGAGCAGGCCTCGGCGGCCGAGCCGGCTGATGACCTCGGACATCGTGGAGCGGTCGAGCCCGACCCGCTCCCCCACCGTGCGCTGGTCAAGGCCCGGCTCGGCGACGAGCGTGTTGAGCACCGCGAACTGCGGCGAGGTGATCTCCTCGGAGACCATCACGTTCCACAGCAGATAGTGGGCCTGCTGCAGCCGTCGGGCCAGGTGCCCGGGGTGGGTGGAGAGGTCCACCGCGGCCATGTGCGCTCCTCGGCTGGTCGACGGGGTCGGCAAATCGTTGACGCGCTGGAAAATGTTGGTGCACTGAACGATACCCACAGACGACCGCAGCCTGTCCACAGCCGTGCATGCCTCTGGCCTCACTCTTCTCCCGGCCCTTGACGCAGGACCCGGCGAGTGGCAGCGTGAAGGAAACTTCACCGAAATACTCAGTGCCCTGATTAATTGGTCACCGGGCGCTCGGACGAGATGGGGCCTCACGGATGGACAAGGTGGTCGCCACAGCCCTTGAGGCAGTGGCCGATGTGCCGGACGGCGCGACACTCGCCGTCGGCGGCTTCGGGCTGAGCGGGGTGCCGAACGTACTGATCCAGGCGTTGTACGAGCGCGGCGTCTCGGGCCTCGGCGTGGTGTCGAACAACTGCGGGGCCATGGAGTCCGGGCTCGCGGTCCTGCTCGCGGCGGGCCGGATCGCCCGGGTGACCGGTTCGTACATCGGGGCGAACAAGGAGTTCGCGCGACAGTACCTCGCCGGTGAGCTGGAGGTCGAGATGATCCCCCAAGGCACGCTGGCCGAGCGGCTGCGCGCCGGCGGCGCCGGCATCCCCGCGTTCTTCACCCCGGCCGGCGTCGGCACGCAGGTCGCCGAGGGCGGGCTGCCCTGGCGCTACGACGGCAACGGCGGCGTCGCGCTGGCCTCACCACCGAAGGAGGTACGCGAGTTCGACGGCACGGAGTACGTGCTGGAGCGCGGCATCCGTACCGACTTCGCCCTGGTCCGGGCGGCCAAGGGCGACCGGCACGGCAACCTGGTCTTCAACAAGTCCTCCCGCAACTTCAACCCCCTCGCGGCGATGGCCGGCAAGGTGACGATCGCCGAGGTCGAGGAACTGGTCGAGCCGGGCGAGATCGACCCGGACGCCGTACACCTGCCGGGCGTCTTCGTACAGCGGGTCATCGCCCTGACCCCCGAGCAGGCGGCGGACAAGAAGATCGAGCAGCGCACGGTCTCCGTGCCTCCGGCGCAGGGAACGGTGAGCGAGTAATGGCCTGGAACCGTGAAGAGATGGCCGCCCGCGCCGCGCGCGAGCTTCAGGACGGCCAGTACGTCAACCTCGGCATCGGTCTGCCGACGCTGATCCCGAACTACCTCCCGGACGACGTCGAGGTGATCCTCGAATCCGAGAACGGGATCCTGGGCACCGGCCCGTACCCGACCGAGGACCAGGTCGACCCCGATCTGATCAACGCGGGCAAGGAGACCGTAACGGTCCTGCCCGGCGCGTCGTACTTCGACTCGGCGCTGTCGTTCTCGATGATCCGCGGCGGTCACATCGACGTCGCGGTCCTCGGCGCCATGCAGGTCTCCGCCGGCGGCGACCTGGCCAACTGGGCCATCCCCGGCAAGATGATCACCGGCATCGGCGGAGCCATGGACCTGGTCCACGGCGCCCGTACGGTCCTCGTCGTCATGACGCACACTGCGAAGGACGGCTCGGCGAAGATCCTCGAGGAGTGCGCGCTGCCGCTCACCGGCAAGGCGTGCGTGAACCGGATCATCACCGACCTGGGCGTGCTCGACGTGACGGACGAGGGCCTCATGCTGGTGGAGACGGCGCCCGGCGTCACCGTCGAGGAGATCGTCGCGAAGACCGCCGCCAAGGTGCGCATCCCCGAGGAGATCCAGTCATGAGCGATGGTCCGAGCAACGGTCTGAAGGACGTCTACATCGTCGACGCGGTGCGTACGCCGATCGGCCGCTACAACGGCGCTCTGGCGGGCCTGCGCCCCGACGACCTGGCCGCGCACGCCATCCGCGAACTGATCGCCCGTACCCCGGACCTGGACCCGGCCCGGATCGAGGACGTGTACTTCGGCAACGCCAACGGCGCCGGCGAGGAGAACCGCAACGTCGGCCGCATGGCCGCGCTGCTCGCGGGCCTGCCGACCTCCGTGCCCGGCGTGACCGTCAACCGGCTGTGCGCGTCCGGTCTGGAGGCCGTGGTCCAGGCGGCCCGGGCCATCGCGCTCGGTGACGCCTCGATCGCCGTCGCCGGCGGTGTCGAGTCCATGACCCGCGCCCCCTATGTCCTGCCCAAGAACGACCGGCCCTTCCCGGCCGGGCATACCGAGCTGTACTCGACCACGCTGGGCTGGCGCATGGTCAACCCCAGGATGGACCCGCAGTGGACCATCCCGCTGGGTGAGTCCGCCGAGCTCATCGCCGACAAGCACAAGATCAGCCGGGAGCAGCAGGACGAGTTCGCGCTCGCCTCCCACCGGAAGGCCGCGAAGGCGCAGGCCGAGGGTCTGTTCGACGCCGAGCTCGCGCCCGTCTCCATCCCGCAGCGCAAGGGCGACCCGGTCGTCTTCGGTGCCGACGAATGTGTGCGGGCCGATGCCTCCCTCGCGGCGATGGCGAAGCTGAAGCCGTCCTTCCGCACCTCCGAGGGGACGGTCACGGCCGGTAACGCCTCGCCGCTCAACGACGGTGCCGCCGCGCTGCTGCTGGTGGACGAGGAGGGTCTGGCGGCCACCGGTCGCGAACCGCTGGCCCGGGTCTCGGCGTCCGGGGTGTCCGCGATCGACCCGCACTACTTCGGTCTGGCCCCGGTCGAGGCGGTTACGCGTGCGCTGGCCAAGGCGGGCAAGGGATTTGGCGATCTGTCGGTCCTGGAGCTGAACGAGGCGTTCGCCGCGCAGGTGCTCGGCTGTGTCGCCGAGTGGCCCGAGTTCGACCCGTCGATCCTCAACCCGCAGGGCGGGGCCATCGCCCTCGGGCATCCGCTGGGTGCGTCCGGTGCGCGGCTCGCCGGGACGGTGGCCCACCAGTTGGCCCGGCGCGGCAGCGGCGTGGGCGTCGCCACGCTGTGCATCGGCGTGGGCCAGGGCCTCGCCCTCGTACTGGAACGCTGAGCACTGTTTGCGGCTGCGGGCCGTCTGTGGCTGGTCGCGCCCGCGCGGTGGAGCCGCATATCGATACAGTCCCGCGCCCCTTTGGGCCTTCGGCCCATCGTGGCGCGGCAGGGACCCGACTTCGATGAGAACCCCGAACCCCAGGAACACCCATGACCCTCACCCAGCACGACATCAACCTGGAGATCGCGGCCGAGCGTGCCGCGTACGAGAAGCGGGTCGCCGACGGCGCGCCGGTCGAGCATCAGCCGCGTCGCGACTACGCCCCCTACCGGTCCTCGGTGCTGCGGCATCCGAAGCAGCCGCCGATCGCGATCGACGTCTCCAAGGACCCGGAGCTGGTGGAGCTGCACTCCCCCGCCTTCGGCGAGCGGGACATCACCGAGATCGACAACGATCTGACCCGGCAGCACAACGGCGAGCCGATCGGCGAGCGCATCACCGTCTCCGGCCGGCTCCTCGACCGTGACGGGCGCCCGATCCGCGGTCAGCTGGTCGAGATCTGGCAGGCCAACTCGGCCGGCCGCTACGCGCACCAGCGTGAGCAGCACGACGCCCCGCTGGACCCGAACTTCACCGGCGTCGGCCGCACGCTGACCGACGACGACGGCCACTACCACTTCACGACCATCCAGCCGGGCCCGTACCCGTGGAGCCAGCACCTCAACGCCTGGCGTCCTGCCCACATCCACTTCTCGCTCTTCGGTACGGCGTTCACGCAACGGCTCGTGACGCAGATGTACTTTCCGAGCGACCCGCTCTTCCCGTACGACCCGATCATCCAGTCCGTGACGGACGACGCGGCCCGGCAGCGGCTGGTGGCGACCTACGACCACAGCCTGTCCGTGCCGGAGTTCTCGATGGGCTACGTCTGGGACATCGTGCTCGACGGGCCGAACGCCACCTGGATCGAAGAAGGGCGCTGAGCTGCCATGACGAAGATCGACACCAGCCGCCCCGAGACGGTGCTCCCGACCCCGTCCCACACGGTCGGCCCTTTCTACGGCCATGCCCTGCCGTTCCCCGGCGGCGGTGACATCGCCCCGATCGGCCACCCGGACACCATCTCCCTCCAGGGCTACATCTACGACGGCCAGGGCAACCCGCTGCCGGACGCCTTCGTGGAACTGTGGGGCCCCGACCCGGACGGCAACGTCTCGCAGGTCGACGGCTCGATGCGGCGCGACCCTGCGAGCGGCGGCTTCCTCGGCCGCAACGGCCTGGAGTTCACCGGCTGGGGCCGCATCCAGACGGACAAGAACGGCCACTGGGTCGCGCGTACGCTGCGGCCCGGCGCGCGCGGGCGGAACGCGCCGTACCTCAGCGCGTGTGTTTTCGCGCGCGGCCTGCTCGTGCACCTGTTCACCCGGATCTATCTGCCGGGCGACGAGGCGGCGCTCGCCACGGACCCGCTGCTCTCCCGGGTGGAGGAGGCGCGCCGCGGCACGCTGATCGCCGAGGACCAGGGCAACGGCACCTACCGTTTCGACATCCGCCTTCAGGGCGAGGGCGAGACGGTCTTCCTGGAGTTCCAGTGACAGCTGACGTTCCCGACACCGGTCTGCTCGCCCCCGGGTGGACCGGCTCCCCGGCGGCGGCCGCGACCGGCGACACGGCCTACCTCCAGGCGCTGCTCGACGCCGAGGCCGCGCTGACCCGGGCCCAGGCCTCGCTGGGGCTGGCCCCCGCCGAGGCCGCGACGGCGGTGACGGCCGCGGCCGGCGTCGGCACCGGCGCCATCGACGGATCGTCGCTCGCGGAGCGCGCCCGCGGCGGCGGGAACCCCGTGATCCCACTGGTCGCGGACCTCACCAAGGCGGTCGGCGCGGAGTACGGCCCGTACGTCCACCGGGGCGCGACCAGCCAGGACATCATGGACACGGCGACGATGCTGGTCGCCGCGCGCGCCCTCGACCTGGTCCTCGCCGACCTCGGCCGTACGGAGGCCGCGCTGGCCCGGCTCGCCGCCGAGCACCGGGACACCGCCATGCCCGGGCGGACCCTCACCCAGCACGCCGTACCGACGACGTTCGGGTGGAAGGCGGCGGGCTGGCGGTCACTGGTGCTGGACGCCAGGGACCGGCTCGCGGTCGTACGGGCGAGCCTGCCCGCCCAACTCGGGGGCGCGGCGGGCACGTTGGCGGCCTTCACGGTCTTCGGCGCGACCGACAGCCATGCGCTGAGCGCCGCGTACGCCCGTGAACTGGGCCTTTGTGAGCCGGAGTTGCCCTGGCACGCCCTGCGCACTCCGATCGCCGACCTCGCCGGAGCGCTCGCCTTCAGCGCGGGGGCTCTCGGGAAGGTCGCGGTGGATGTGCTCACCCTCGCCCGCACCGAGATCGCGGAGGTCGCCGAGGGCAGCGGCGGCGGTTCGTCGGCGATGCCGCACAAGGCGAATCCCGTACGGTCCACGCTGATCGCGGCGGCCGCCCGGCGGGCACCCCAGTTGGCGGCCACGTTGTACGGCTCGCTCGCCGCCGAGGACGAGCGGCCGGCCGGGGCCTGGCACGCCGAGTGGGAGCCGTTGCGCGATCTGCTCCGGCTGGTCGGGGGCGCGGCCCGGGACGCCGTGGAACTGACGCGGGGACTCCGGGTGAACGCCGACACCATGCGCCGGCATCTGGATCTCACCCATGGGCTGATCGTCTCCGAACGGCTGGCCGCCGAGCTGGCTCCGGTGCTCGGCCGGGCCCGCGCCAAGGAGCTGCTCACCCGGGCCGCCGAGCGCGTCCATGCCGAGGGTCGCTCTCTCGGTGAACTCCTCACCGAAGAGCCGGAGTTGAAGGACCTCGACCTGGCGGACCTGACCGACCCCACCCGCTACACCGGCTCCGCCGGAGCCCTCACCGACCGTGCCCTGGAGCGACGTTGACCGACAAGCTGCTCAACCACCGTGCGGAGGGCCCGACTTCCGCTCCCCCGCTGCTGCTCGGCCCCTCCCTCGGCACCTCCACCAAGCTGTGGGACAGGGTGGCGCCCGAGCTGTCGATCACGCACCGGGTGGTCCGCTGGGACCTGCCGGGACACGGCGGCTCCCCCGCCGGTCTCATCGGCCCGGGGGCGACGGTCGCCGACCTGGCCGACCTGGTGCTCGCGTCGGCGGACTCGCTGGGCATCGAGCGGTTCGCGTACGCGGGTGTGTCCCTCGGCGGCGCGGTCGGTCTGCACCTCACCGCGCACCACCCGGAGCGGGTCTCGTCCCTCGCGGTGATCTGCTCCTCCGCCCACTTCAACGGCGCGGGGCCCTGGCGGGAGCGCGCCGAGCTGGTGCGCCGGGAGGGGCTGGCCGGACTCGCAAAGACGGCGAACTCCCGTTGGTTCACGCCCGGTTTCACCGTGCCGGAGCTCGTGGACGACCACCGTGACGCCGACCCGGAGGCGTACGCGGCCTGCTGTGACGCGCTGGCCGCGTTCGACATCCGCGAGGACCTCTCCCGGATCACCGCCCCCACGCTCCTCATCGCCGGCCGCGAGGACCCGGCGACGCCGCCCGCGCATCTGCGGGAGATCGCGGACGCGGTCCCGGGGTCGTCGCTGACGGAGATCGCCGGCGCCTCCCACCTCGCCCCCGCTGAGCGCCCGGAGGCCGTACTGGCCGCGCTGCGCGCACACTTCGACGGCTACGCCGAGCGCGGCATGGAGGTACGCCGCCAAGTCCTCGGCGACGCGCATGTGGACCGCGCCCAGGCCCGTCAATCACCCTTCACGGCCCGGTTCCAGGACTTCATCTCCCGCTACGCCTGGGGCGAGATCTGGACCGACCCGACCCTCTCGCGCCGCGAACGCAGCATGATCACACTCACCGCCCTCGTGGCCCACGGCCACTACGACGAACTGGCCATGCACATCCGAGCCGCCCGCCGCAACGGCCTCACCCCCGAGGAGATCGGCGCCGTACTCCTCCAAACCGCCGTGTACTGCGGAGTCCCGGCCGCGAACTCGGCCTTCGCCACGGCCCAGCGGGTCCTCGCGGAGGAGGAGGCCGGGCAAGGCTGAGGGTGCCTCCTCAGGTGAGCCGGGCGAGTGCCTCCCGTGCCTGTCGGACCAGGCCGTCCGCGCCGCACGACTCGGCCAGGGTCAGGCCGCGGGTGAGTTCGGAGGCCGAGCGGATCGCGATGCCGTATTCGACGCGGGCCGCGGCGTGCTCGTAGCCGCAGGGTGAGGCGGCCAGGTAGGTGACGGCCTTGGCGTAGAGTTTGGCGGCCTGCTTGCCGGTGGCGAGGGCGGCTTCGACCCGGAGGGCCTCGCCGATGGCCGTGTTCGTGCCGAAACGTTCGGCACGGCTGCGGACGCTCAGGGCGAGTTCGGCGGCCCGGCGCGGGTCGTCGCCCGCAAGGGCTCGGGCGAGGTCACCGCCCCAGGGGGCGACGATCGTGTTGTGGTGGCCCCGGGTGTTGGCGGCCTTCTCGGCGCCCTCCAGTTCGTTGATGCCTTCCTCGGTGCGGCCGACGGCGAGCAGCAGCCGACCCCGAATGGAGCGGGGGTCGGGCAGCACGATGGGGGACGGGTACGGCGGTGCGAAACCGTACTTCTCGGCGACCTTCCAGGCCTCCTGGACATGGCCGCGGGCGAGCAGCGTGTCGACGAGATTGCAGGTCGTCGACCAGTGCAGGGGCAGTCCACGGCCGACCCCCTCGGCGAAGGCCAGCGACTTGCGCAGGGATTCCTCGGCCTGCCTGAGCCGGCCCCGCCTGCGATGTCCGTGTCCGACGTGGGCATAGGCCATGGCGAGATGGCCGCCGGTCCACCCGGCGGACTCATAGGTGCGCAGAGCCTCCGTGTAGAGGCTCTCCGCCCGGTCGAGCCGGTCGGCATAGGCGTACGCGGTGGCCAGCATCAGCAGCAGTTCGATGCCCCACTCGGAGTCGGTCCAGCCGAGGCCCGGTGCCAGGCGGCCGTTGACGAGCGCGCGGTCGCAGAACTCGACGACCTCCTCGGCGTTCTCGCCGCGCACCATCGCGTCGAAGCCACGCAGGATGAGCAGCGCGCGTTCGGCGTTGTCCCTGCCCGTGCAGGTGGCGGCGAGCACGGCGAGTTCCTGGGAGTGGGTGGGTGTGAGTGCCTCGCCCGCGTGGATGCCCTCCCACATGTAGCGCGCGGCCTGGAGTCGCATCCGGTCGGGCCCCGGTTCCAGCCGGGCGGCTTCCGCCACGACGGTACGGACGGCCTCCTCCAGCTGGTTGTTGTGGAGCAGCGCCTGGGAGAGGCGGAAGACGGCGTCCACGCGTTCGGTGCTGTCGAGGCCCGGTTCGGCGAGCGCCGAGCGCAGGTATTCGATGGTGGTGGCGGGTGAGGTGAGGAGGGTCGCGCAGCCCAGTTCGTAGAGCACGTGGACGCGGACGTCCGGTGCCGGCGGCTCCTTCAGGGCGCGCTCCAGACAGCGCCGGGCCGCGTCGGGGGCGCCCACGGCGAGGTGTTCGGTGGCGGCGGCGCGCAGTTGCTCGACGAGTTCGGACTCGCCGTCCGGGTGTACCTCGATGAGGTGGCGGGAGGCCGCCGCGGGACCGCGCCCGGACTCGGTGACGACGGTCGCGGCCACACCGTGGAACGCGGTGCGGACGCCGGGCGGGATCGAGTCGTAGACGGCGGTGGCGATCAGCGGGTGGACGAACACCAGGTCGCCGTCGTCCGGTTGGCGGTTCGCCGGATCGGGTGCGGTGAGAATGCGGGCCTGGGTGAGCAGTTCCACGCACTCCGCCGCCGTGTCCGGCGGCAGGCCGGCGAGCCGGGCCACGATCTCCCCGGTGATACCGGTGTGGAGGATGGCCGCCGCCCAGGCGAACCGGGTGGCTTCGACACCCAGTTTCTCGAGGCGGGCGACGAGGCCGTCGCCGCGTGCCGCCTTGTTCAGGGCGCGCAGTCTCGCGGCGGAGTCCTCGACCGGGTCCAGTTGGCTGTCCTTCACCTTGGCGAGCAGTTCGACGGTGAGGTACGGGTTGCCTCCGGTGACCGCCCACACCTCGCGGCAGAACGCGTCGTCCGCGTGGTCGCCGATCGTGGTGCGAGTGATGCCGGCGGTGGCCTCGGGGGTGAGCGCGCTGAGCGTGGTGACGGGGCGGGCCTTGGCGGCGATTCGGGTGAGGTGGCGGGCGCGGTCGCCGGTGGCCTCGCCGGGGCGGTGGGCGACCACGACGAGGACGCACATCTCGGTCAGCCGGTCGGAGAGCGCCGACAGCCACTGCAAGGTCTCCTGGTCGGCCCAGTGGGCGTCGTCGATCAGCAGTACGAGCGGCCAGTCGCGCCGCACGAGCCGGTTCACGGCGGCGACCAGTCCGTCGCACACGCCCTGCGGGTCGGCGGGTGTCGCGCCCGGTTCGGCGAGCCCCAGGGCGGGTCCGGCGATGTCGTACCAGTCGCCGAGGTAGTCGCGGGTCTCTTCTTCCAGCAGTCCGAGCAGCGCGGGCTGCAGCAACTGTCGTACGACGTTGAAGGGGACGGCTGTGACGGTCTCGCCGCCGCGGGCGTACCAGGCCGTGCAGCCGCGCTCCTCGGCGACGCGACGGGCCTCGGTGAGGAGGGCGGTCTTGCCGATGCCCGCCTCGTCGCTGAAGACCAGGACGGTGCCCGGGGACGCCTTGTCGACGCGCAGTTCGTCGATCGCCTCCGTGATGGCGGTGATCTCCGCGTCGCGCTCCCACAGGGAAGCCGAGGCGGCCGCTTCGGGCCGGTCCTCCGTCATCCCGCTACCTCCCCAGGTCGCCCAAATGACGTACAGGTCATCGAGCGTAGCCCTCCGGCTGTCGATGTGAAGGCTGGTCCGTGCAGGTATTGCCGTGTCGGGTGACATCGTGCGGCAGCGAGGCGACGCATCCGGCCGCCCACCTGCTGCGTTGAAGGTGATGAACAGTCAACTGGACGTGATCCGAAGCTGTTTCTCCACCATCGACTCGCCGCCCTCCTCGCGTGCGCCCGCCGGGGCGGCTCGTCGTCGGGGGAGAACCCGACGGGTCGCGGCGAACAACCGTCCCCCTCATCCGCTTTTCACTCCGGCCTCATACGGTGACTCCATGACGCAGGTGACTCCTCCCGATTGGTATCCCGACCCCGGGCAGACGAATGACGCGCCCGCCACCGAGCGCTGGTGGGACGGCAAGGCGTGGACGGACCAGATCCGGCCCGCGGGCTCGGCCGCGGGGTTCGGTCCCCCGGCCTTCCCGCCGGGTGCCGGGCCGCACCCCGGGTATCCGGGGTATCCGGGGTATCCGGGGTATCCGGGGTATCCGGGGTATCCGGTCGCCGCTCCGAAGCGCGGCCTGCGCACGGGCATAGCCGTCGCCGTGGCGGCGGCGGTCCTGGCGAGCATCGGGGTGGGTGTGTATGCCCTGACCAGCGGCGACGGCGGCAGCGAGGGCAGCACGACGTCCCAGGGCCCCGGCGGGCAGAACGGCCAGGGCGGTCCGGGCGGCAACTCCGGCGGCCAGGGCGGGCCCGGCGGCTCGGGTGGCTCGGGCGGTTCCGGTGGTCCCGGCGGTCAGAGTCCGGCGCCCGATGGGTCCGCCCGGCCGCCGCAGACCGAGGAGGGGTACGCGACCGACGCGGCCAGCGGCATCAGCATCCCGGTGCCCGACGGCTGGGTCACCTCGCCCCTCCAGGCCGGCGCGCAGGTGGTGACGGAGGCGTCGTACGAATGCCCGGCCGACAACTCGAAGACGTGCACGCGTGGCGGTGCCTACTCGATGCCCGCCGAGTTGCTGAAGCTGAAGGCCACCACGGCCGAGGCGGCCGCCAAGGAGGACATCTCCAAGAACGCCGAGGACGCCTACGGCAGCGAGGCGTACGGCGAGATCAGCTCGCACGAGGAGTTGGCCTCCAAGGCGGTGACCGTGGCCGGCGAGAAGGGCTATCTGGTCCGTTGGAAGGTGGTCACGAGCAAGGGCGACGACGGCTACGTCGAGTCCCTCGCGTTCCCCTCCCCGGCCGACTCCTCGCGGCTCGTCGTGGTCCGGTTCGGCATCGACGTCAGTGACGAGGCGCCCGAGCAGTCGGTGATCGACGAGATCACCGAAGGCATCAAGGAGGCGTCGATCAGCAGCGGCGGCAGCGGTCAGGAGGTCTGACCCGACGCGCCCGGCGACGAGTCGGCCGGGTGGGGTTCCTCTCCGCTCCAGAGGAACCCCACCCGGCCGCGGGTGCACGCCGCCCCCGTCCCCACGGTGCGGCGCGATCAGGTCGTCGTCCGGTCATCGCGCGGACGGCGCCCTGAGTCTCAGGTGAGGCCGAGCGTCGGCAGCACGGCCGCCTCCATGAACTTGATGATGTACGTCTCGTCCGCGTCCTGCCCGTCCAGGACCGGGCGGGCCCGCAGTACGCCGAAGATCTGCGCCGGGATGAACTCCAGCGCCGGGTGGTCCGCTGGGACCTCGCCCCGGGCGACGGCGCGGTCGACCATCGCCCTGAGCGCGCAGATCTCGGGCTCGACGAGCGCGCCGCGCAGGGCCGCCTGCAACTCCTCGTCCTGTACGACGGCGTGGCCGAGCGCCTGGAACAGCCGGCCCTCGATGACGTAGCCCTCGCCTGCTTGCCGGGCCACCTCGCGCAGGTCACCGGCGAGCGTGCCGGTGTCGATGCCGGCGAAGCGCACACTGCGGCGCGCGCGCAGGGCCGCCGCCACGAACTGGGGCTTCGTCTTCCACTGACGGTAGAGCGTGGACTTGCTGCACCGGGTGCTCGCGGCGACGCCCTCCATGGTCACGGAGTCGTAGCCGCACTGTCTGATCTGTTCGAGCACGGCGTCGAAGAACTCCTGCTCACGCTCGGGCGTGAGTTTGGAGCGGCGCGAGGCGACGGCCGTCTCCGGCCGGTCCGCGGCCTGCGACGTCATGGCTCTGGTCTCCTTCGGTCGATCCGGCGCCCATCGGCCCTTCGATACGCCACTGTACCGGAACGGCTCCGTATCGGTACAGTGGCGTGTCGATACCTGACCGTTTCGATACTCCATCGTTTCGGTACAGCGTCGTATCGGTGCACCCGCGTATCGGTGCACCCGCGTATCGGTACGACAACGTATCGGTACCCGCGCGCATCGATCGCTTGTACCGCCGTGAGAGCCAGCGCCACCAGCGCCACCAGCACCGTCAGTGAAAGGGCCGGGGATGGAATGCCACACCGAGCCTGCCGAAGAAGGGCCCGCCGCGATATCGCGGCCGCCCCTCGTCCGTGAACTCCTGCTCGTCGCAGGGCTCTTCCTGCTCCACAAGGTCGGGCGACTGCTGGCGAACGGCCACACCGCCGAGGCCTTCCACAACGCCCACGAGGTGTGGGGCTGGGAGCGTGCCCTGGGGCTGCCGGGCGAGTGCTCCGTGCAGTCCGCGCCGCTGCAGAGCGACAGCCTGGTCCACGTCGCGAACGTCTACTACGCGACCATCCACTTCCCGGCAACCGCGGCCTTCCTGGTCTGGCTGTACCCCTGCGGCGCCCCGCCCACTACGTGTGGGCGCGCCGGGTCCTCGCCGCCCTCACCGCCGCCGCCCTGCTGCTGCATCTGGCGTTCCCGCTCGCCCCGCCGCGGATGCTGGAGACCGCCGGACTCGTCGACACCGGGCAGGCGTACGGGCCGACGGTGTACCTCCTCAACGCGCAGGTCGTCGTGGTCGCCCTCCTGGTGGCCGCCTGCGCGGTCGGCGGCCTGTTCCTCCTCGGCGAGGGACTGCGGGGAGGCGTCGCGGGGGTGCTGCTCGCGGTGGTGGCGGCACGGGGGGTGGTGCTGCTGACGCGGGTGCCGCCGGTCGAGGTCCGGCCGGTGGACGAGAACCACCCGGTGGCGGCGGTCCTCGCGTTGGAACCCAGGCACGCCCCGATGGAGCCGCCCCTGCTCCCCCTCCAGCCAGGGCCCCCGGCGCCGGGTCACCTCACTCCCGCCCCGTAAAGGGGCGCGGGGAACTGCGCGATCAGCCACGTACGGCCGCAGCCGCCTCGTCGCAGTTCCCCCCGAGCTATTAGACGCCCGGTTACGACCCCAGCGCCGGATCACTCACTCCCACACGCCCGTTCTCCACGTGCCCCGCGAACCGGCGGAGGAACGTCGGATCCGCGGCGGACGTGACGGTCAGGTCGTACCAGCGGCGGCTCGCACGCAGGTCGAAGCGGTGCCGGACCATCGCACCGGCCCGCACCTCGACCGTACGGGACGGACCACCGTACGCACCCGTTTGGTTCAAGGCGACGCAGCCGAACGACGAAAGGCGCGGCAGGTTGCGACCGGTGTACGCCGAGGATCCGGACTCGCTCATCGCGATCGGGCACGTGGTGGCGCTCGAGTTGGCCACCATCGCCGCCGCGAACAACTACCGGCGCTGAATGCCTGCTTGATGCGGCGCATGATGAGATCGCTCCACCGGCCGCCATTCCGGCGGAGAAGACCGGGAGATACGGCTGAGGCCGCTGTCGGCCAGGGCGAGATGGGGCTTCTCGGTGTGGTCGGTCACGGCAGGATCTCGATGTACCCGTCGGTTCCGTGCACGCGGATCCGCTGTCCGTCCCGGATCAGCCGGGTGGCCTGCTCCACGCCCACGACGGCGGGCAAGCCATACTCCCGGGCGATCACTGCGCCATGGGTCATCAGGCCGCCCACCTCCGTCACCAGGCCCGCGATTCCGACGAACAGCGGCGACCAACTGGGGTCCGTGAAGGTCGTGACCAGGATGTCGCCCGCTTCGAGATCGGCCTCCGCCATGTCAAGGATGACGCGGGCCCTTCCCTCGATGGTCCCGGCGGACACCGGTAGGCCGGTCAGGGCGCCGGCCGGCACGTCGTCGCGCCGGTATGCCCCGGTGACGGCCTCGCCGTCCGATGTGAGCACGCGGGGCGGTGTGAGCGCGTGGTACGACCGGAACGCGTCCTTGCGCTGCTGTATGAGCTGGTCGTCCACCTGGTTCGAGCGCACGACGTCATGGAGTTCATGGAAGGTGAGGTAGAAGATGTCCTCCTTCGCAGGAAGCACGTTGGCCTGCACGAGGCGCTCGGCCTCCGCCAGCAGGGCCTGCTTGTAGACGAAGTAGCGGCTGACGATGCCGTACTTCGGGTACTCCCGGTACCCGATGAAGGTTCGGACCCGGTCGATCATCCGCTTGGCCTCGTCGGCTTTCTGGTCCCCGTCCGGCAGGGCCCGCAAGCGTGACAGCACGTCCTGTTCCTTCTTCCGCGCCTTCTGCCGACCTTCCTCGAAGCGCCGCTCGGCGGCGCCCGGTTCGAAGTTCCTGACGTTGTCGAGGATCACGGGCACGAGCGTGGTGGGTCGCTCGCGCCAACGTGGCCTCGTGATGTCGATCTCGCCGACGCAGCGCATACCGTACCGGTCGAGGTAGGCCTCTATGGCGTCGCGCGCTTCGGTCCCGCCCGCGAGCTTCGCCAGTTCCTCCAGGAAACCCTCGTCCTCGACGCCCTGCAGGAACGCCACCACCTCCGGCTGAGGGCGGATCACGTCCGCGACGTCGAGCAGCGCCAGTCCCATCTCCGACGTGACGTTGTCGGGGACGGACAGTGTGAGCGTGTCAGCCGCGTTCTTCTCGCCCAGCCACTCCCGCAGCCTGTCGTTGAGCCACCACGTGGCCTCCATCCCCGCCATGATCGCCTGATGGCTCAGCGGATCACTGAGGACCCGCTTGTGCTCCTCGAAGGCCTCCAGCAGGAAGTCGAACAGCGCCGGTCCGGTCTTCGTCCGGATGTCGCGCTCCAGGTCGGCGATGGACGCCTGACTGCGCTCGATCAGCTCGGTGACGATGGCCGGATCGGTCTCGATCTGGGCGGAGGCACCGCCGGCCGGCGGCCTGCCGGGTCCCGCGTCCGGGAGTGACGGGACGAAATCGTCGTCGCGGTCGAGGACGGTCTCCAGCGCGTCCCTGACCAGCGGATCGCCCCTCCCCATGACGTCCAGGAGGCCGGCGCGGCTCGCGGGCGAGGCCAGGCGCCGGGTGACATCCACGAACAGCCTTCCGCCGGCCTCGTGCATCGGCACCATCGCCGTCAGTTGCCACATGGAGAACCCCAGAGGCTTCATGGGGTCCGTCATCATCTGCTGATGACCGACGGAGACGTAGACGTGATTGTCCTGGTCGCCGGTCTCGGGGACGGGGAACAGCGTCGTGATCGGCCGGCTCTGAACGATGTGGAAGCCCTCATCGGCCAGGCACCATTCGATGTCCTGCGGGCGGCCGAAGTGGGCTTCGATTCGCCGCCCGAGCTGTACGAGCCGCACGACCTGCGCATCCGTCAGCGTCGGCCGCTCCTGCCGCTGCGAGTCGATCGCCACTTCCTGCGTGCCGCCGTCCGGCAGGGCGTGAACGGCACGCTGTTTGGCGGCGATCGACTTGGCGACGACTTCGCCGTCGCGCACCTTGAAGACGTCCGGGTTCACCAGGCCGGAGACCAGGGCCTCGCCGAGGCCGAAGCCGGCGTCCACGGTGGCGACCTTCCGGTTGCCCGTGACGGGGTCGGCCGTGAACAGGATGCCGGCCGCATGCGGGAAGACCATCTGCTGCACGACCACGGCCATGTGGACCGTACGGTGGTCGATGCCGTTCCGCTGGCGGTAGGTCACGGCCCGCTCGGTGAACAGCGAGGCCCAGCACCGGCTGACGTGCTGGAGGATCGCCGCCGGCCCCACCACGTTCAGGTACGTGTCCTGCTGGCCGGCGAAGGAGGCCGTCGGCAGGTCCTCTGCCGTAGCGCTGGATCGGACGGCGTAGGCGGCTTGCTCGCCGAGCTGGGCGAGTGCGCGGGTGATCGCCGCCGCGAGATCGCCCGGAATGGCAACCCCTTCGATGGTTCGGCGAATCTGCGCGCTGAGCGTGCGGATCGCTTCCCGGTCGTCCGGGTTCAAGCGCGACAGCTGATCGAGCCGATCGTCGATCGACGGCGCTTCCGCCATGATCCGCCGGAAGGCGTCCGTCGTCACACAAAAGCCACCCGGCACGCGGATGCCTTCGATCCCCGACAGCCCGCCCAGGTGCGCGCCCTTGCCCCCAACGACCCCGACCTGCGTCTCGTCAACCTCTTGAAGATCCCGCACGTACCGCTCGGTCATTGCCGTACCTCCGGGGCGACCGTGCTCCGCTGCACTGCGCCGGCCGATCGAATCACCAGCGCCTCCAACTCTGTCGAACCTCTTGTCGAGCACGTCTTCATCCCTGGTTGCCTTCCCTCTGACGAGTCGGCCGGCCGCTCCGCCCAGTCGGACGGCGCGCACCCCCGCACCTCCGCACCGATCGTCCGCGACTGCACTCCCGGCCCCACCACTGTGCTGTGGCCTCGGCCGACGATTCTGCGCCGTGACCCGGGTCTTGCGGCAAGCCCCCCAGCGGGCTGTACGTTGAGAGTGGCAAGGAGAGCGCGCTCCTTGCCTTTGCTTTTTGCAGCCGCGGAACCAGAAGTGCTGCGGGCGGAGCCGGACACTCTTGCCGCGGCCGCCGGTAGAAGCAGTCCACATGGGTGATGTCGCCGAACATTCCAGCGCAGGCCTCAATAGCTCACATAAACATGAGAATCAGTAATAAATATGAGTGAAAGTAGCCAAAGAGGCCTATCGGTGATGAATCGTCTGGCCATCCTCGGATCAGCAGTATCAGCGATCACTGTCGCGGATCCGCCCGAGGAAGGCCCTTCAAGATGCGAGAAACGTTCACCCCCCGAAGGCGGACTGTTTCGGCGGTTGCCGCCATGGTCTCGGCCGCAGCCATCGGGTGCGGCACCGTCCTGCCCGCCGAGGCCGCTCCCGCCGCCGGAAGGGTCCTGTACGAGGATTCGCCCGACGCCGTCGACGGCCGTTACATCGTCACACTGAAGAACTCCGTCGGCTTCAAGGCGAACTCAAGGAAAGGCGGCCAACTGGCGGCCAAGTACGGTGCCACGGTGTGGAAGACCTACGGCTCCGTACTCAATGGCTACGCCGTCCGCGTGGGCGCCGCCGGAGCGCGGAGCTTCGCGGCCGACCCGGCCGTTGCGTCCGTCGAGCAGGACCAGAAGGTCCACCTCGACGCGACCCAGTTCAACCCGCTGTGGGGTCTTGACCGGATCGACCAGTTCCGCCTTCCGCTCAGCCGGTCGTACACCTACCCGGATTCGGCGGGCAGGGGAGCGACCGTGTATGTGATCGACACGGGCGTGCGCATCACTCACACCCAGATCGCCGGGCGTGCCGCATACGGCTACGACGCGATCGACGGTGACACCATCGCCTCCGACGGCAACGGTCACGGAACCCACGTCGCCACCACGGTCGCCGGCGCGACGTACGGCGTGGCGAAGGCAGCCAGAATCGTGGCGGTACGAGTGCTCGACGCCGACGGCTCCGGCACCACCTCGGGTGTCATCGCGGGCGTCGACTGGGTCACTTCGCACCGCACCGGCCCTGCCGTCGCCAACATGTCGCTGGGCGGGAGCGCCAGCACGGCACTGGACACCGCGGTGCGCAACTCCATCGCCTCCGGTGTCACCTATGCGGTTGCCGCCGGCAACGACAACAGAAACGCCGTCTACTCCTCACCCGCCCGGGTGAGCTCTGCCCTCACGGTGGGGGCCAGCACCAGTACTGACTTCAGGGCAGGTTTCTCCAACTACGGTTACCTGCTCGACCTGTTCGCCCCCGGTGCGTCGATCACCGGCGGCTGGCACACCAGCGACACGGCGGCAGCCACGCTCTCCGGCACCTCGATGGCAGCCCCTCATGTCGCGGGGGCCGCGGCCGTCTACCTCACGACCCACCCCACCGCCGGCCCGGCGGCCGTACACAGCGCCCTCGTCAGCGGAGCGACGATCGGAGTCCTACGGAACATCGGGAGCGGTTCACCCAACAGGCTACTCAGAGTCGTTCCCTAGCACTGCCGCAGCGCTTCGGCCGACCCTCGGCGGCGTGAGCGAGATGTGCAACTCTTGACGTGCTCCCTGGCCTAAAGCCCAGGGATTCCGGCCTGGGTCGTCTGACCCTTCCGGGGGCTTCCTGCTTCACCGCGCTGTGCGGGCACGGGTGCCCGTCTTACCGGCGCTCCACAGGCGTTTAGCGTCTCCGCCCGTCCGGCGGCGACGATTCGGCGTCCTTCGAAGAGGACGTTGCGTGCTGCGTTGTGGTCGCGGTCGTGCACGGTGCCACATTCGCCGCACGTCCACTCCCGGACGTGCAGGGGCTTGGGACCGTCCCGGAATCCACAGGCCGAGCAGACCTGAGAGGACGGGAAAGCGCGGTCCACCTTGGCGAAGGTGCGGCCGTGCAGAGCCGCCTTGTACTCCAGCATGCCGACGAACGCGGACCATCCCGCGTCGTGCACGGACTTGGCGAGCCGGGTGCGGCCGAGGCCGGACACCGCGAGGTCTTCCACGTACACCGCTTGGTTGTCGCGAATGATCTGTGTGGATGCCTTGTGGTGGAAGTCCCGGCGCCGGTCGGCCACCTTGGCGTGCTGGCGTGCGACCTTGATGCGGGCCTTGGCCCGGTTCTTCGATCCCTTGGCCTTACGGGACAGCTCCCGCTGAAGACGCTTGAGTTTCTTCTCCGCCCGGCGCAGGAAGCGCGGGCTGTCGATCTTCCTGCCGTCGGACAGGACGGCGAAGGCGGACAGTCCGAGGTCGATACCGGCGTCGGTCTCCAGCTCGGGCAGGCTGTCCGGCCCGGTGTCCACGACGAAGCTGAGGAAGTACCGGCCACAGCTGTCCTTGGTGACGGTCAGGGACGTGGGTGCGGCCGGAAGCCTGCGAGACCACTTGACCTTGAGGTTGCCGACCTTGGCCACGTACACCGTGCCCGTCGCCCTTCAGGCAGAAGGCGTTGGTGTTGAGGCGGATCGACTGCCGGGTGTCCTTCTTCGACTTGTAGCGGGGAGGGCCGGCCTTGCGGCCCTGCCGCTTGCCCTTGAGGCTGTCGAAGAAGTTCTTGTAGGCGGTGTCCAGGTCCCGCAGGGACTGTTGCAGGACGACCGCCGACACGTCGGCGAGCCAGGCGCGTTCCTCGGTGCGCTTGGCCTGGGTGATGCGAAGCCGGGACAGCTCGGCCGACTTCACATACGGCAGCCGCGCCGCGTGCGCTTGTTTCCGGTCGCGCAGGCAGTCGTTCCACACCACGCGGGCGCACCCGAACGCACTGGCCAGCGCACGGCGCTGTGCGGCGTCCGGGTAGGCCCGGTAGTTGTAGCGGAGCTGCACAACCAAGATCCGCTTGGTGTCGTGCACGCTGCCCGCCTGCTCCCGCGCATGCCGCGTGCCCGGCCTCGTGCACGCTGTACGGTCGGTCTCGTCCACGCTGCCTGCTCGGCCTTGCGCACGCCGCTTGCCCGGTCTCGCGCGTGCCGTCTGCCTGGCGTCGTGCGTGGCGCGTGCCCGGCCTCGCGCACGCTGCCTGGCAGGGTCTCGTGCGCGCTGCCCGCCGAGCCCCGCGCATGCTGCCCGCCCGGCGCCGTCCGGGGCGGTTCCGGTGGCGCGTTAGGGTCGACGGCATGGCCGAGATCCCGATTGACCTCACGCAGGACGCCGCGCGGCTGACCGCGCAGCTCGTCGACTTCCCCTCCGAGAGCGGCACGGAGAAGCCGCTCGCCGATGCGATCGAGGCCGCGCTGCGCCCGCTGACGCATCTCACGGTCGACCGCTTCGGCAACAGCATCGTCGCCCGTACGAACCTGGGGCGGGCGGAGCGCGTGATTCTGGCCGGCCACATCGACACCGTCCCCATCGCCGACAACGTCCCCTCCCGTCTCGACGAGGACGGCGTCCTATGGGGCTGCGGCACCTGCGACATGAAGTCGGGCGTAGCGGTCCAGCTCCGCATCGCGGCCACGGTCCCCTCCCCGAACCGCGACCTGACCTTCGTCTTCTACGACAACGAAGAGGTCGCCGCCGAACTGAACGGCCTGAAGCACGTCTCCGAGGCCCACCCCGAGTGGCTCGCGGGCGACTTCGCGGTCCTGCTGGAGCCCTCGAACGGCCAGGTGGAGGGCGGCTGCCAGGGCACGCTGCGGGTCCTGCTGAAGACCAAGGGCGAGCGCGCCCACTCCGCCCGCAGCTGGATGGGCTCCAACGCCATCCACGCGGCGGCCCCGATCCTGGCCCGCCTCGCCGCGTACGAGCCGCGCTACCCGGTGATCGACGGCCTGGAGTACCGGGAGGGCCTGAACGCCGTACGCATCGGGGGCGGGGTCGCGGGCAACGTCATCCCCGACGCATGCGTGGTCACCGTCAACTTCCGCTACGCGCCCGACCGTACGGAGGAGGAGGCACTCGCCCACGTCCGCGAGGTCTTCGCCGACTGCGGCGTCGAGGAGTTCGTCGTGGACGACCACAGCCCGGGCGCCCTGCCAGGCCTCTCCCACCCGGCGGCCGCGGCGTTCATCGAGGCGGTCGGCGGCACGCCTCAGCCCAAGTACGGCTGGACGGACGTCTCCCGCTTCAGCGCGCTCGGCGTCCCGGCCGTCAACTACGGCCCCGGCAACCCCCACTTGGCGCACAAGCGCGACGAACGCGTGGACACGGCGACGATCCTGGCGGGGGAGGAGCGCCTGAGGGCATGGCTGACGGCGTGAGACCACGTCTGTCGGAGAAGTTCGGAGAAGTTCGGAGAAGTACCGGGTGGCGGATTGTGGCGGACACGCGCGCGTACCCCGTCCGTAACCCTCGTGGATCTACGCTGAGGTGAACCACCAGCATGGCGGAGGGAGCGGACATGGCGACCGGCAACCCCGAGGGCAAGAAGCAGCCACCGGAGGAGCAGCGGCTGGGACCTGTGCTGCGCAGGCGCACTCAGGTGCAGGCGAGCACGACCGACCAGCGCCTGCTGGACGCGGGCGGCCCCTCCGACTGGGTCCACACCGATCCCTGGCGGGTCCTGCGCATCCAGTCGGAGTTCATCGAGGGCTTCGGCACGCTCGCCGAACTCCCCGCCGCGATCAGCGTGTTCGGCTCGGCCCGTACACCGGTCGACTCTCTCGAGTACGACGCGGGCGTGCGGCTCGGGCGCGGCCTGGTGGAGGCGGGCTTCGCCGTGATCACCGGCGGCGGCCCCGGCGCCATGGAGGCGGCCAACAAGGGCGCCCTCGAAGCCGGCGGCACCTCCGTCGGCCTCGGCATCGAGCTCCCCTTCGAACAGGGCCTCAACCCCTACGTCGACATCGGCCTCAACTTCCGTTACTTCTTCGTCCGGAAGATGATGTTCGTCAAGTACGCCCAGGGCTTCGTGGTCCTGCCCGGCGGCCTCGGCACCCTCGACGAACTCTTCGAGGCCCTCACCCTCGTCCAGACCCAGAAGGTCACCCGCTTCCCCATCGTCCTCTTCGGCGAGTCCTACTGGAGCGGCCTGGTCGACTGGCTCACCCACACCCTGGTGGCCGAGGGCAAGGCCGCGAAGAAGGACCTGACCCTGTTCCACGTCACGGACGACGTGGACGAGGCGGTAGCCCTGGTCTCCAAGGAGGCCGGCCGCTGACCTGCGGGCCCCTGAAGCCGGGGCGTGGCCCCCGGCTTCAGGGGCGCGGGGCTGTGTCGATTTGCGGCTCCGCCGCGTGGGCGCGACAAGCCCCCACTCACCCGCACCCGCCTCACACACCGGACTCCCGAGCTCTCCCGCGCAGGGGGTCGAAGTGGCGCAGCCCCTGGAGGATGGGACGAGGATGGGACGGGTAGGGGCGGCGGGGGCGAGAAAACCCTCAGGCGAGCCCCCGCCGGGCAACGGCCGGCGCCCGGTGCCCCGCGATCGACGCCACCATGTCGAGCACCTGCTTCGTCTCGCCCACCTCATGCACCCGAAACACCTGAGCCCCCAACCACGCCGAGACGGCGGTCGTCGCCAGCGTCCCCACCACCCGCTCCTTCACCGGCCGATCCAACGTCTCGCCCACAAAGTCCTTGTTGGACAGAGACACCAACACCGGCCACCCCGTGGACACCATCTCCCCCAGCCGCCGAGTCGCCTCAAGACTGTGCCGCGTGTTCTTCCCGAAGTCGTGCCCGGGATCGATCAGCACGGACTCCCGCGGCACCCCCAGCGCCACCGCCCGCTCCGCCAGCCCCACGGTCACCCGAAGAATGTCGGCCATGACATTGCCGTACTCGACCCGATGCGGCCGCGTACGAGGCTCGGACCCCCCGGCATGCGTGCACACCAGCCCCACCCGGTACCGCGCCGCGACCTCCGCCAGCCGGGGGTCCACCCCGCCCCACGCGTCGTTCAGGAGATCCGCCCCGGCCTCGCAGACGGCCTCACCGACCTCGTGCCGCCAGGTGTCGACGCTGATGACCACATCGGGAAACCGGCGCCGCACCTCCGCGACGAACCCCACCGTCCGCCGCGCCTCCTCCTCGGCGGTCACTTCCTCCCCGGGCCCGGCCTTCACCCCGCCGATGTCGATAATGGCGGCCCCCTCGGCGACCGCACGCTCCACACGCGCGAGCGCGGGCTCGTCCAGGAAGGTGGCCCCTTGGTCGTAGAAGGAGTCGGGGGTCCGGTTCACGATCGCCATGATCACCGGCTCGTGCACGCCGAATTCCCGCCTGCCCAGTCTGAGCATCCGCTGTGCCCTCTTCCCCTGCGCCCTGTGGACCACCTGCGACTTAACCGCCTGCGACCCTAACTGTCAGACTCGCATGGCACGATCGGAGCCGGAGAGAACTCGGATCCGAGACAACAGCCGAAGCGTGGGGACCTCAACGATGTTCATGTTCTTGTTCCTGGTCGTCGCGCTCGCGGTCGTGGTCGCCGCGGTGACGCTCGCCGTGGTGGGCGGCGGCGAGAGCGCGGCACTGCCGGAGGCCGCGGGCGAGCGCCTCCAGGATCCGCTGCCGGAGCACCGCCCGGTCAACCGGGCGGATGTGGAGGCGCTCCGCTTCCCGCTCGCCCTGCGCGGCTACCGCATGGTCGACGTCGACGACGCCCTCGGCCGCCTCGGCGCCGAGATCGCCGAGCGCGACGCCCGTATCGCCGACCTGGAGTCCGCCCTCGCCGGCGCCCGCGAGGCGACCCTGAACTCGCTGCACAAGCGGGAGGAGGGCGATCACCAGTGAGTGACGGTATGGCGCTGGCGGGGCCCGACGGCGCACTCCGCTGCCCCTGGGCCCTGTCCACCGACGACTACGTGGCGTACCACGACGAGGAATGGGGCCGCCCGGTCCACGGTGACGACGCCCTGTACGAGCGGCTGTGCCTGGAGGCCTTCCAGTCGGGCCTGTCCTGGATCACGATCCTCCGCCGCCGCGAGGGCTTCCGCACCGCCTTCGCCGACTTCAAGATCGCCCAAGTCGCCACCTTCACGGAATCCGACAAGGCCCGCCTTCTCGCCGACCCCGGCATCATCCGCAACCGGGCCAAGATCGAAGCGACGATCGCCAACGCCCAGGTCCTGGCCGACTGGACCCCCGGCGAACTGGACACCCTGATTTGGTCCCACGCCCCGGACCCGACCACCCGCCCCACCCCGAAGACCCTGGCGGACGTCCCCGCGGTCACCGATGAGTCGAAGGCCCTGTCCAAGGCCCTGAAGAAGCGAGGCATCCGCTTCGTGGGCCCCACAACGGCATACGCCCTGATGCAGGCGTGCGGTCTGGTCGACGACCACTTGGAGACCTGCGTGGCGAGGAGCGTGCCCCTTTAGGGCGCGGGGAACCACGTGACCAGCCACAACGGACGCGCAGTTCCCCGCGAACCGTCACCGGCCCAGGAATTTCGGCTTTTCCTTGTTCACGAACGCCTGCACAGCGATTCCGTGGTCCTCGGAGGCCCCGGCCCTGGTCTGCAGCTCGTCCTCCTTCTCCAGCGCCTCCTCCAATGAGTGCGTGAGCCCGAACGCCAGCGACTCCTTCAGCGCCGCATACGCGAGGGTCGGCCCCCCGGCCAACGCGCGAGCGACCTTCGCAGCCTCGGAGGCCAGCTCCGCCGCCGGAACCACCCGATTGGCGATCCCCAACTCGTACGCGTCCTGCGCACTGATGCTGCGTGGGAACAGCAGCAGGTCGGCGGCGCGACCGGGGCCGATCACCCGCGGCAGGGTCCAGGAGACCCCGGAGTCGGCGGTGAGCGCGACCCCGGCGAATGACGTGTTGAAGGAGGCGGTGTCGGCGACCACGCGGTAGTCCGCCGCGAGCGCGAAGCCGAAGCCGGCGCCGGCCGCCACACCGTTCACCGCGGCCACCACGGGCTTCGCCATGCCGGTGAGGGCCTTCACGACGGGGTTGTAGTGCTCCTTGACCGTGCTCATGACCTGCCCCGAGCCCTCGGCCAGCAGCCCGATGTGCTCCTTCAGGTCCTGCCCCACACAGAACGCCCGGTCGCCGGCGGCGGTCAGCAGCACGGCCCGTACGGCGTCGTCCGAGGCGGCGGCCTCCACGGCCTCCCGCAGCGCGACCTTGGTCGCGACGTTCAGCGCGTTCATCGCCTCGGGGCGGTTCAGCGTGATCGTCGCGAGCCCGTCGCTCACCTCGTGGAGCACGGTGTCGGCCATGGCGGTTCCCCTCCGATGTCGCGGCTGGCGACGTACTGGTCAGTACGCCCTGCGTCACAGCACAGCATGGCGGAGATCACGGGCGGCGGCGTGGGCGGAGCGTGTGACCTGCGTCAAAGAATCTCGATCGGCCGAGCGGCCGCCGAGGACCGTGCGGTGGCGCAGTATCGCAGTCACATCGCCGAATTGAGTGGTTTTGCTCGCGCGCGTTGCCCAAGCGATGCCGACTGATGTTGGTCATCGGGTCATGAGATGCGGGATAATGGCCTGGAAGCAATGTGTTCGATGCCGGTGTCGCGTGCCCGCAGGTGGGACCGCGCCTGCCCTCCAGGGCCGTCGGCTTTGGCGATGAGCTGGTTTCAGGAAGGGGTACGAGCATGGCGGCCATGAAGCCGCGGACGGGCGATGGCCCGCTCGAGGTGACCAAGGAGGGGCGGGGCATCGTCATGCGCGTTCCGCTCGAAGGCGGCGGGCGGCTCGTCGTCGAGCTGACCCCTGACGAGGCCGACGCGCTCGGCGACGCCCTCAAGAAGGTCGTCGGCTGACGCGCGTAGCGACCATACCCTTTCAGCTGCCCCGGCACCGCCACTCGGCGAGTGCCGGGGCGCTGTTGTACCGGGGTTGTGCCGGGTGTGACCGCCAAGCCGGTCCGGGGAGGTCCTCAGCGCTTGACCGCGCACAGCAGGCCGTCGCCCACCGGGAGCAGGGACGGTACGAGCTCGGGGCTCTCGCGGACCGCGCGGAGCAGCTCCCGCAGGCGTATGACCTCGGTGGGCTGAGGGCCGGAGTCCACGGTGCGGCCACTGGCGAAGACACCCTCGAAGGCCACGAGGCCACCGGGTCTGAGCAGGCGCAACGATTCAGCGAGATAGTCGAGGCTCTCCAGCCGGTCGCCGTCGCAGAAGACGAGGTCGTACCCGGAGTCCGCGAGCCGGGGCAGTACGTCGAGGGCGTGGCCGGGGATGAAGCGCGCGCGGTTGCTGGCGAAGCCGGCCGCGCGGAACGCCTGCCGGGCGAACTGCTGGTGCTCCGGCTCCGGATCCACGGTGGTCAGCACCCCGTCCGGCCGCATGCCGTACAGCAGATGGATCCCGGACACACCGGTCCCGGTCCCGATCTCCGCCACCGCCTTCGCGTCCACGGTGGCGGCGAGCACCCGCAGCGCGGCGCCCGTGCCGGGCGACACCGAGCGCAGCCCTGCCTCCCGGGCCCGGTCGCGGGCCCAGCGCAGCGCGTCGTCCTCGGCGACAAAGGCGTCGGCGAACGCCCAGCTCGTCAGCCGGTTGCCGGTAATGACCCTCTCCTTATGTCCCCTGGTTGCCTGGGCGTGACTGTATCCGTTGCCGCCGGGAACCTGCTGATGGGACCGGTCGTTTAAAGGGGTGAGTGAGCGACGGGGGATCGGACGGGGGTCTAGGGATGGATCAGTACGCCGAGCGGGAGCGGGCGCAGACGCAGCTGCTGACTGAGCCATATGAGCCGCATCAGCCATATGAGCCACATCTGCGCACATCAATTTCTTATAAAACCGCTTATCCGGAGCTAACGGGCGAGGTGGCTATGGTAGGGGCTCCACTGGACACCACCAGAGCCGACAGGGGAGGTGCGGCCGCGCCTGTGGATCGGGGAGGAGTGCTGCGGCGCTTTCTCGGGTCGGCGGGCAGGCCGAAATCCGTGAACGACACCGCTGACCACAGCCACGCCGCCGACGCCGCGCAGACCGCGACCTTCACCACGGACGCGCACGCGCAGGCGTGGACTCCGCCCACCTGGGAGGAGATCGTCAGCACCCACAGCGGCCGGGTCTACCGCCTCGCCTACCGTCTGACCGGCAACCAGCACGACGCCGAGGACCTCACTCAGGAGGTCTTCGTCCGCGTCTTCCGCTCCCTGTCGACGTACACGCCCGGCACGTTCGAGGGCTGGCTGCACCGCATCACCACGAACCTCTTCCTGGACATGGTCCGGCGCAAGCAGCGCATCCGCTTCGACGCCCTCGGGGACGACGCGGCCGAGCGGCTCCCCAGCCGTGAGCCCACCCCGCAGCAGGTCTTCAACGACGCGCACTTCGACGCCGACGTCCAACAGGCCCTCGACACCCTGGCGCCCGAGTTCCGCGCCGCCGTCGTCCTCTGCGACATCGAAGGACTGTCGTACGAGGAGATCGCCGCGACCCTGGGCGTCAAGCTCGGCACGGTCCGCTCCCGGATCCACCGCGGCCGCTCCCAGCTCCGCAAGGCCCTCGCGCACCGCTCCCCGGAAGCCCGGGCCGAGCGTCGAGGGTTCGCGGTGCCGCGGGTGCCCGCCCTGGGAGGAGGGGGCGCGACCGCGTGACTGGATCACGACCCAATTCAGCCGAGCGGCGCGTCGCTGACCAGCACTTGGGAGACCGTCTCTCCGCGCTGGTCGACGGAGAGCTCGGTCATGAGGCGCGCGAGCGCGTCCTGGCGCATCTCGCCACCTGTTCGAAGTGCAAGGCGGAGGCGGACGCACAGCGCCGTCTGAAGAACGTCTTCGCGGAGGCCGCCCCACCGCCCCCTTCCGAGAGCTTCCTGGCCCGCCTCCAGATGCTCCCGGCGGGCGGCGACACCGACGGTGGTTCGCCGCTGGACGGCGGCGGCTTCGGGGGAAGACTCAGGGGGACGGCCGGTGGGCCCGGTCTTCCCATGGACTCCATGAACTCCTCTGACAGCAGGGACTTCGCGGACTTCGGTGTCTTCGGACCCCGGACCGACTCCTTCGGATACCTCCCGTCGGGACCGCACGGCGGCGCTCTGTCGCCGTCGGAGGGCCGCGGACTGCTCGGCGGCCGGGGCCTTTCCGGCGGCCGTGGGTTCCTCGGTGACCGCGGCTTTCTGAGCGGGCGTGGCTTCCTGGGCGACCGAGGGGCGCTGGGTGGTGGCGCCCCGGGTGCCTCGTCGGGTGACCGAGGCTTCCTCGACCGAGGCCGCGGCTTCTCGGTGGACGCCGACCCCGCTGAGGACCGGGAGGGCGAGACCACCGAGAACCGCGGAGTCACGGGTGACCGTGGCTTTCGGATCCATGACGTGAGCCGGCACGAGGCCGAGCGTTCGGCCTCGCGCGGCTTTCGGTTCGCCTTCGTGGCCGCCGGCGCGGTGTCGCTGGCCGCGATCGCGCTCGGCGGCATGACCACCGGGGTGCCCGCCGAGACGGTGGACGCCCGAGGCGGTTCGGGCTCCGGCAGCAATGTGACACCGCTGCGGACGCAGGCCACGGGAGCCGCCCCCGAGTCGCAGCGCCGCCGGGGAGCCGTCGGGCCGCTGCTCGGACAGGGCCAGCGGTCCACGGGCGAGGTGCCCGTGGCGCCGACGGCACTCTCAGCGCCCCTGCTGCCCGGAGTCCCCGCTCCGGTCGGCCAGGTCCGGCAGACCGAGCACCCGCTGACCACGCCCCTCCTGGCCGGCGCCGCCGCCATGTCCCCGCTCATACCTCCGCTCGCCGCCGCTCCGCCGTTCCAGCTGACCGGGTGGCCCCCGGCACCCGAGGTCACCGCTCCGGGTCTGCTGACGGCACCCGACGCCACCTCGTCTCCCCCTCCCACCTCCCGTGCCCTCCGCTGACCCCGAGTTCTGCGCGCCGGCCCGCGAACCTGGTTGAATCCAGAATGGGCCGTGTCCGCACTTGCCGGTTCCGGCCTGCGGTACTCGGTGAACGGTGGGCAGTGGGCCGGTCTTCGAGACGGGCCTGGGCCCGTTGTTCGGATCATGCCGACTTCGGGACGCGGTGCCTCATGATTGCGGCCCAGGCGTGATCCGAACGACGGGTCCTAGGTTGGGGAGAACATGGACGAGGGGAAGCCCACGAAGGCGACGTGGTGGAGCCGATCCCGGACGCAGGACGCGGGAGACGGGACGATGGGGGACCACACCGGGCCGACGGGGGGCGACGGGGTGGCCGCGGACGCGGTTCGCGGGGAAAGCGATGGGGGCGATTTCGAGTTGGAGCGACCTGCGACGGTGCCCGCCCCCGGTGGGGCCGGCCCCGACGACGACTTCGAACTGGCCCGCCCGGCATCGTCTTTGACGCCGAACGGCTCCGAACGACTGGTTCACTCCGGGCCCGGTGACTCCGCTTCGGGCGCCGACGCCGGGGGCGACTTCGAGTTGCGGCCCGCTGCGGGCGGTGCGGGCACGGGCGCCGTGGCCGCGTCCATTGAGGGCGCTCCGGGCGAAGTGGCCGCGCCTCCTGGGCTGGAGCAGAGCAATTCGTCGGTCGGTGAGGAGAGTTCGCCTGCCGCCGACGAGGTCACGATGAGCGGTGAGGCGACCACGCGACTGAGCCTGACGAAGAGCGCCTCGGTGCACGGAGACACGGTCCAGGACACGGCAGCCCAAGGTGCGGGAGCGCCGGGCGGGCAGAGCGGTGCCCTGGGTGGCCCTGGAGCGCCCTCTGAGCGCCCCAAGCCGCTGCACGACCCCGATCCCTACAGCACCCCGCCGTACGGCGAGCCCGGCCCCTGGGCGCCCGCGCCGCCGGTCCAGCATCCGGCGACGACGCCCGCGCACGGCACAAACGTTCAGGCAACGGCACCGGCGCACGGTGAGCCTCATCCGACGGCACCCCAGACGCATGGGGTGCCCGCCCCCGCGACGCCCCAGCCACCTGTCGTGCCCGCCCCCGTGGCGCCCCCGTCGCACGACACGGCGACTGCGGCGGCGCCCCCGCCGTCCGCCGCCGCACCGAGCCCGTCGCACGGCACCTCGCCGGTATCAGCGGCCCCTGCCGCTCACCTGCCGCCGGCCCCCTCGGCCAACGGCACACACGCCTCGTCGGCGATACCCTCGCCGTCACCGGTGACCCAGGCCCACGGCACCTCCGTACCGCCCACGGCTCCCCAGCCCGCGACGGGCCCGTACACGGACGCCCCGCAGCCTGCGGCCGCCACCCCTTACCCGGACGCGTCCCAGGCCGCCCCGCCCTCGTACCCGTCCCCCTCCCCCCAGCCGCCGTACGCGGACGCGTCCCGAGCCGTGCCGCAAGCCGCCCCCAACCCCTGGCAGAACTACGACCCCTGGGCAGGTTCCGCCCCGTTGCAGCAGAACGGGGCCGCCGTGGTGAGCGAGGAGGCGCGGCGGAAGCGAGGGCTGAAGATCCTGGTGGTCGGCGCCGCGCTGATCGCTCTCGTGTCCGGAGGCGTCGGCGGAGCCATGGGCGCGTATCTGGAGCGGAACGGCGGGGTCGGCGAGGTCGAGCTGCCGCAGTCCGGCGGCGGCGGGACGGGGCGGGCCCCCGACAGCGTCGCCGGAATCGCCGCCAGCGCGCTGCCCAGCGTCGTGACCCTGCATGTGAGCGGATCGGATGCGCAGGGGACCGGCACCGGCTTCGTGCTCGACAAACGGGGCCACATCCTCACCAACAACCACGTCGTCGAGGCCGCCGCCACCTCCGGCGAGATATCGGTGACCTTCAGCGGCGGCGACACCGCCGAGGCCACCATCGTCGGCCGGGACACCGGCTACGACCTCGCCGTCGTCAAGGTGACCGGCGTCAACGGGCTCAAGCCGCTGCCCCTCGGCAACTCCGACGAGGTCCAGGTCGGCGACCCGGTCGTCGCCATCGGTGCCCCCTTCAACCTGGCCAACACCGTCACCTCCGGCATCATCAGCGCCAAGGAACGGCCCATCACGGCCGGCGGTGAGAGCGGCGACGCCAGCGATGTGTCGTACGTGGACGCGCTGCAGACCGACGCGCCGATAAACCCGGGCAACTCCGGTGGCCCGCTCGTCGACGTCAACGCCCGGGTCATCGGCATCAACAGCGCCATCCGGTCCGCCGGCAGCGGTTCCGAGTCGGACGGTGGGCAGGCCGGTTCGATCGGGCTCGGCTTCGCGATCCCCATCAACCAGGGCAAGCGCGTCGCGGAGGAACTGATCAACACGGGCAAGGCGACCCACCCGGTGATCGGCGTCACCCTCGACATGGATTACTCGGGTGACGGCGCCCGCATCGGCAACGACGACGGCGGCGCCGCGGTCAACGCGGGCGGGCCGGCCGACCGGGCCGGCATCCGGTCGGGTGACGTCATCACCGAGGTCGACGGCCAGCGCGTCCACTCCGGCGACGAACTCATCGTCAAGGTACGGGCCCACCGCCCCGGCGACCGGCTGGAGCTCACTCTTCAGCGCGACGGCAGGGAACAGAAGGTCAGTCTGACCCTCGGCTCGTCCGACGGTGACTGAAAGGGCGGCTCGGACGGGGCCGGACGGCTCGACGTACTGACAGGAACTTCACAGTAGGGGGTCCCTGGCCCCCTCCCGCCAGGCAAACAGCTGGGAAAACCAGCCGTGCGACCCTGGTCGGAGGGTGCCCGGCAGTACCCGATCGACAGGATCGCCGGGTACCGTGGACCCGGCCCGGACCACGGAAGACCTGCCGGACCGCGGAAGATCTACCGAGGGCCGCGACCGAGGACATCGCAAGGAGCTTCAGGTGTTCAATGACATAGGTGCGCTCGAGCTGGTGACGCTCATCGTCCTTGCCGTGCTCGTCTTCGGTCCGGACAAGCTCCCGAAGGTGATCCAGGACGTCACGCGCACGATCCGCAAGATCCGTGAGTTCTCGGACAGCGCCAAGCAGGACATT
The DNA here is from genome assembly GCF_002214185.1 of Streptomyces capitiformicae. NCBI lineage: Bacteria > Bacillati > Actinomycetota > Actinomycetes > Kitasatosporales > Streptomycetaceae > Streptomyces > Streptomyces capitiformicae. The sequence continues at coordinate 9,877,866 of NZ_CP022161.1, forward strand.
CGCAACGAACTCGGCCCGGAGTTCAAGGACTTCGAGTTCGAGGACCTCAACCCCAAGACGTTCATCCGCAAGCAGCTGGACAACGACGACCTGGGGCTGAAGGAGATGCGCAGCAGCTTCGACCTCAAGAAGGAGATGGCCGAGCTCACGGACGCGGTCCAGGGCCGCGAATCCGAGCCCTCGTCCGCCGCCGCTGCCTCCACGTCGGGTTCCTCGGGCGGCTCCGTCGACATGAGCAAGAAGCGTGCCGCACTCGAGAAGGACGAGCGCCCGCCCTACGACGCGGACGCCACCTGAGCCGTACGCCGTCCCTGAGCCGTACGCCGTACCTCCGCGTGCTGCCGCGCCCCCTACGTGATGCGATTCATACGGGTCACGCCTCTCCGTACGGCCTGAAGCCGCCTGTACGCCGTCCTACGCGCCGAGCGGTTTCCCTGCTGCTCGGAGTGCTGTGGCTATGCTGCCCAGTTGTTGTGCGGACCGCATGGAGAGCGAGCGACGACGCCCGAGGGGGGCGGGCCGCTCCGGTCCGCCTAGAGCGAGGAGGCGTCCGGGCAGATGGAGACGACGAGTCGGGTAGGCGCGCAGGCGTCGGCCGCGGAGGGCGGACAACAGGTCCCCTCCGCCCGACGCACGGTCGACGGCTACCTGCTGGCGCCCTTCCCGTGGTACGGCCTCGACGAGGCCTTCACGGGGCCGCGCTGGCTGATGCAGGTCGGTACGTCGGCGGAAGGCGCCGTCGAGCACGGTTCGATCGGACACGGCGACGAACCCTCGGTGCGCAACGAGTACGCCACCGGAGCGGACGACGAGGCCAAGGAGCGGTTCGCGGTGGTGGTGACCATCGCCGCGAATCCGTCCCGGAGGAGCGCCGACGGCACGGGGTTGCTGGAAGCCACATCGGTTTCCTCGGCGGCGTGGCTCGCGGGGGTGGGGCTGCTGTCGTTCACGTGGCCGGGGCAGTTGGACCACTCCCTGCGGGACGACTGGCTGGATCAGCAGACCGAGGCGGCGTGGGTGCTGGCCGACGATCTCGCCGGGCCGGACTGGTCGACGCTGTCCCTGCCGGTGGACGGGGTGCCGACGCCGTTCCACTACCGGGAGTCCGAGTTCGGGTGGGTGCTCGCCGGGTCGACCTCTGAGGGGGTGCACGTGGGTGCGTACGGAAGAGGGATGAGCGCGTACGGGCTTGGCTTCGCCATGATCAAGGACATCGGGGAGTACGCATAGCGCAAAGGGCACCGCCTCGTTGGGTGCGGTGCCCTTCTTCGCCGTGGGGATTGGGGTTTGTCGGGGACTTCGGGTTGTGTGTGGTTGCTCACGCAGGCCCCCGCGCCCCTTCGATACCTGCTCTAGAACTTGTTCCTCGGCGTGATGCCCAGGCTCATGCCCGACAAGCCCCTCTGGCGGCCGCCCAGCTTGCCGGCGATCGCTCGTAGGGCCGAGCCCGCCGGGGAGTCGGGGTCGGTCAGGACCACCGGCTTGCCCTCGTCGCCGCCCTCGCGGAGGCGGACGTCGATGGGGATGTTGCCGAGGACCGGGACCGTGGTGCCCGTCGTGCGGGTGAGGCCGTCGGCGACGACCTGGCCGCCGCCCGTGCCGAAGACGTCGACCATCTCGTCGCAGTGCGGGCAGGGGAGGCCGGACATGTTCTCGACGACGCCGACGATCTTCTGGTGGGTCTGGACCGCGATCGAGCCCGCCCGCTCCGCCACCTCGGCCGCCGCCTGCTGCGGGGTCGTCACGATCAGGATCTCCGCGTTCGGGACCAGCTGGGCGACGGAGATCGCGATGTCGCCCGTGCCCGGGGGCAGGTCGAGCAACAGAACATCCAGGTCGCCCCAGTAGACGTCCGCCAGGAACTGCTGGAGCGCCCTGTGGAGCATCGGGCCGCGCCAGACGACGGGGTCGTTGCCCGGCGTGAACATGCCGATCGAGATGACCTTCACGCCGTTCGCGGACGGCGGCATGATCATGTTCTCGACCTGGGTGGGACGGCCGCCGGCGCCCAGCATGCGCGGCACGGAGTGGCCGTAGATGTCGGCGTCGACGACACCGACCTTCAGACCGTCGGCCGCCATCGCCGCCGCCAGGTTCACCGTCACCGAGGACTTGCCGACGCCGCCCTTGCCGGAGGCGACGGCGTACACGCGAGTGAGGGAGCCCGGTTTCGCGAACGGGATCTCGCGCTCGGCCTGGCCGCCGCGCAGCGCGGAGGCCAGCTCACGGCGCTGCTCGTCGCTCATGACGTCGAGTTCGACGTCGACGCGGGTGACGCCCTCGACCCGCGAGACCGCCTCCGTCACACGCTGCGTGATCGTGTCGCGCATGGGGCAGCCGGAGACCGTCAGGTACACGGCGACCGCGACCGCTCCGTCCGCACCGATCTCCACCGATTTGACCATCCCGAGTTCGGTGATGGGCCGGTTGATCTCGGGGTCGTTCACCGTGGCGAGTGCTGCGTGCACGGCGTCACTCGTAGGGGTGGAACCCGGCCTGTGGACAGCCATCCGTCTTCCTTCGCTACTAGTCTCCTGCCTGTGCCATGTGGCGCCGGACAGGGCTTGTCCGTCATGAGGACGCGGACGCGTTCAAGTGAGAGGCCGCTCCCTCTGGGAGAGGCGCAGTCACAAGGACGATGGTACGGCGCTTGGAGCGGCCGTCAGGAACCATCTTCCGGCAGCGCGAAGGTCCGGTGCTCCTCGATCTCCCGCTGGAGATCCTGGAGCTCGGAGCGTAGCCAGTCGCGGGTGGCGACCTCGCCGAGGCCGATACGGAGCGCGGCGATCTCCCTGGTCAGATACTCGGTGTCGGCGATCGAGCGCTCGTTCTGTTTGCGGTCCTGTTCGAGGTTGACCCGGTCGCGGTCGTCCTGGCGGTTCTGCGCGAGGAGGATCAGCGGGGCCGCGTACGAGGCCTGGAGGGAGAGCATCAGCGTCAGGAAGATGAACGGGTACTCGTCGAAGCGCAGGGCGCGGGGCGCGAACACGTTCCACAGGACCCAGACATTGATGGCGACCGTCATCCAGACCAGGAACCGTCCGGTGCCCAGGAACCGTGCGATGCGCTCCGAGAGCCGTCCGAAGGCCTCGGGGTCCCATTCGGGCAGGAACCTGGCCCGGCGGCGCAGCGGCTGGTCCAGGCGCGTACGTGGGCGTGCGGTGGCCCCGGAGAGCGTGCGCTCCCGTACGGGTGCCGCGGAGGACGGCGTGCGCTCGTGCATGGACGCGGCGCTCGCGTGATCCCGCTCGCGCCCCCCAAGCCCCCCGATCCGCCCGTCACGCCTTCCGTGCCCGTCTCGCCTTCCGTGCCCGTCTCGCCCCCCGCGCCCGTCGCGCTCAGGAACCATGGGCCGCCCCCTCGACGTCCCCGTCGTCCTCGTCCAGGTGGAACTCCGTCTCCCGCCAGTCCTCGGGCAGCATGTGGTCCAGTACGTCGTCCACGGTCACCGCGCCCAACAGCGAGCCGCTCTCGTCGACCACGGGCGCCGCGACCATGTCGTACGTCGCGAAGAACCCGGCCACCTCGGGCAGCAGGGCCTCCGGGTCGAGCGGCTGGAGGTCGTCGTCGAGGATCGAGCTGACCAGGTTGTACGGCGGGTCCCGCAGCAGCCGTTGGAAGTGGACCGTGCCGAGGTACTTGCCGGTCGGGGTCTCGTCCGGCGGCCGGCACACATACACCTGGGCGGCGAGCGCGGGGGAGAGGTCGGGCTCGCGGACCCGGGCGAGCGCGTCGGCGACGGTCGCGTCCGGGCGCAGCACGATCGGCTCGGTGGTCATCAGGCCGCCGGCGGTCTTCTCCTCGTACGCCATGAGCCGCCGTACGTCCGCCGCCTCGTCCGGCTGCATCAGCGTCAGCAGCCGCTCCTGCTCCTCCTCCGGCAGCTCGGCGAGCAGGTCGGCGGCGTCGTCCGGATCCATGGCCTCCAGGACGTCGGCGGCCCGCTCCTCCTTGAGCTTGCCGAGGATCTCGATCTGGTCGTCCTCCGGAAGCTCCTCCAGGACATCGGCGAGACGGTCGTCGTCGAGGGCGGCGGCGACCTCGGCCCGGCGCTTGGCGGAGAGGTGGTGCAGCACGTTGGCGAGGTCGGCCGGGCGGAGCTGCTCGAAGGTGGCCAGCAGGCTCTCCGCGCCCTGCCCGTGCTCCTCCAGCGAGAACCCGGTGACCGCCGACCACTCCACGGTCAGCGTCTCGCCCCGGTGCCGCCGGAACGCCCCGCCCTTCCCCTTCCGTACGAACACCCGGTCGATCTCCCAGTCCCGGCGGGCCGGCAGCTGCTGCACCGAGATGTCGAGGACCGTCACCTCCTCACCCGTCTCCACCAGCCGTACGCGACGGTCCAGCAGTTCCCCGATGACGAGCCGCTCGGTGGGCCGCTGCTCGAAGCGGCGCACGTTCAGGACGCCGGTGGTGATGACCTGTCCGGACTGCACTCCCGTGACCCGGGTCATCGGCAGAAAGATCCGGCGCCGCGTGGACAGCTCGACGACCAGGCCGAGCAGCCGCGGCGGCTTCCGCCCGACCCGCAGGATGGCCACGAGGTCACGGACCCGGCCCACCTGGTCGCCGTTCGGGTCGAAGACGGCGACTCCGGAGAGGTGCGAGACGAAGATCCGGGGCGCCAGCGCCGCCATGAGCCGCCCCTTCCTTTTGTGTGGGTCTTGTGCTCTCCCTAGGGAGTGAGTCTTTCGCGATAATCACGCGAGTCATACGGGATTGTCCGCCGAGGAGGGCTTCAGGCTAGCCCGTCCCGATCGGATATGCCCTGGTGAGCGGTGCGGACGGACTGCCTCCGTGGCGCGGCGGGAGCCCCGGTACTCTGCGGTACGCCGGGACTCCCCACGAAGAGGTGTGTCGTCTGTGACTCTCATTCCCCGTACCCGAAGGGCCGCACTGGTGAGCGCCGTCTGCACCCTCGTGGCGAGCGGGCTGGGGCTCACCGGCTGCAGCGAGGATCCGAACGAGGGCACCAACGGCGTCGGCAAGCTGCAACCGGCACAGATCCAGAGCAAGACCAAGGCGGCCGCCATCGCGGCGGGCGCGGTCCGGCTCTCCGGGGCCGTGGTGAGCAACGGCAAGACGTACAAGCTGGACATGCGCCTGAAGGCGGACGGCGGTACGGGCTCTGTGACGGCGGAGGGCTCGACCTTCCGGCTGCTGAAGGTCGGCGAGCACCTCTTCCTCAAGGCCGACGCCGACTTCTGGGCCCACGAGGAGGACGGCAAGGGCGGTGACCACGACGCCGGGGCGGCCGCCGCGGACAAGCTGGACGGCATGTATGTGAAGGTGCCGACCGGTGACCCCGCCTACAAGCGCTTCAGCGGCTTCACAGACAAGGACGTCCTCCTCGAGGGCCTGCTCACGCTCCACGGCGCCCTGTCCACCGACGGCTACCACAATCAGTCCGGCACCCGCACCATCCGCATCACCGGCGACAAGGGCTCCGGCGGCACCCTCGACGTCTCCCTGGAAGGCACCCCCTACCCCCTCCGCCTGGTCCGCGCGGGCGACGCCGGCACCATCACCCTCTCCGACTGGGGCGAGGACTTCACCCTGAAGGAACCGGACGAGAAGTCGGTGGTCGACTACGGCAAGCAGCTGCCGACGTCGTAGTGGCGGAGCGTTACTTCTTCGCCTTCTTCGCCTTCCTACGCCGCTTCAGAAGCAGCCTGGGCAACCCCGCCGGAATCGGCCTCCGTGTGGTCGCGGGCGTCGGCAACGGCACCGCCGCCAGGTCGCCGTCGGGCAATGGCACCGTGGTCCCCGTCGGCTCCAGGCGGAGCACCCGGCACTCCCGGCCCCACCGCTCCGGCATGGCCTCACCGTCAGGCGCGTTCAATCGCTTGCCCTTGAGCTCGGCCACCGCGGCCTCCCACTCGGGAGAGCCCGCGGCCAGCTCCACGACCGTCGCGTCCCAGGTCACCAGCCGCCCGCCCTTGTCCTTGCTGCGCACGGTCACCACGGCGGAACCCCCGTCGACGAGCCCCGGCAACGGCTGCTCCCCCGGCCCGTCGCCGATCAGGCACACCGCACCCTCGTGCCAGACATGCCACAGTGCACGCGACGACACCCCGTCGCCCCGCACCCAGATGAGCCCGGACTTCTTGGTGGCCTCCTCGATGAGGGCCCGGTCGAGCAGCTGTTCCGTCATGAACAGCAGCCTAGCCGGGCCCCGCACAACCGCCCGTCGGCTACTAGAGCCACCCGTTCCGCTTGAGCGTGCGGTGGATGCCGAAGCAGATCGCGACCGTGACGGTCAGAACCATCGGGTAGCCGAACTTCCAACCCAGCTCCGGCATGTACTTGAAGTTCATGCCGTACACGCCGCACACCATCGTCGGTACGGCGATGATGGCCGCCCACGAGGTGATCTTCCGCATGTCCTCGTTCTGCGCGACGGAGGCCTGCGCCAGGTTCGCCTGAAGGATCGAGTTGAGGAGCTCGTCGAAGCCGACGACCTGCTCCTGGACGCGGGCGAGGTGGTCGGCCACGTCACGGAAGTACTTCTGGATGTCCGGGTCGACCAGCCGCATCGGCCGCTCGCTCAGCAGCTGCATGGGCCGCACCAGCGGCAGCACCGCGCGCTTGAACTCCATGACCTCGCGCTTGAGTTGGTAGATCCGGCCGGCGTCCGTACCCCGCGGCGTGCCCTTGCGGCCCGGCGAGAACACCTCCGTCTCCACCTCGTCGATGTCGTCCTGCACGGCGTCCGCGACGGCCACGTACCCGTCGACGACGTGGTCGGCGATGGCGTGCAGCACGGCCGAGGGGCCCTTGGCGAGCAACTCCGGGTCGTCCTGCAGCCGGTGGCGCAGCGCGCGCAGCGAACCCTGACCGCCGTGCCGGACGGTGATGAAGAAGTCCCGCCCGGTGAAGCACATGACCTCGCCGGACTCGACCACCTCGCTGGTGGCGGTGAGTTCGTCGTGCTCGACGTAGTGGATGGTCTTGAAGACGGTGAAGAGGGTGTCGTCGTACCGCTCCAGCTTCGGCCGCTGGTGGGCCTGCACCGCGTCCTCCACGGCCAGCGGGTGCAACCCGAACTCCGCGGCGATACCGGAGAATTCGGCCTCGGAGGGCTCGTGCAGCCCGATCCAGACGAAGCCGCCGTCCCGACGCACCTGACGGATCGCCTCGTGCGGGGTCAGGCTGCGCTCGGTGACGACGCGCACGCCGTCGCGGTAGACGGCGCAGTCCACGACGGCCGTGGTCGCCTCCGCCGGGCGCGTGGCGTCGTACGCGCCCCCGTCCTTGCGCAGCGACAGGCGCGAGGTACGGGTCGGGCGGACCGCGGCACGCAGGTTGTTGATCATCGACATGGGCAGACTCCTTCGCAACGAAAGGGCCGCCGACGACGGTTGGAACTACCCGGAATGGGGACGTTTTGACTGCGGATGTTTGGCACGTCCACAAAGCGGGGAGCACCGCACCGTCGCGGTGACAGCTTCGCTTGATGCAGATCAGTTCGCTTGGTTCGGCACAGCGTTTGGGGTAGCGATTCAGATCGGCGATTCAGATCAAGACGGGAAAGAAGTGCTCTTCCGTTGCGCGGCGACCGACAGACGGCGACGGCACGACGCGAGTGAGGGTGGCAGCCAAGCAGAGAGTTGAAGCCAGAGCTACGGAACTCAGTGGGCGGAAGAGCGGGTGGTACTGCACGGTCGACTTCGGTCCATCGCAGCCCCACCTCCTCCGGCCGGTCCCTCGTAAGGGACGTTCCATACCCCACTCGGGGTTCCCCGTAGGGGAGTCAGTTCTCGGCCGAGGTCGTGAGAGCGACGCTTCTGCGTGCTGCTCGTGTGTTGACCTGACCGGCGCCCAAGACTAACAGTCGACTGAAGTGCCAAGGTGCCCGTTTGCCGGTTCCTGACGAGTTCTATGCTCGGCTCATGGTTGATGTTCTTCCGTTGGTGGAGGCCCGTTTGCGCACCGCGCTGGGCGAACCGGACGCGCGCGCCGCGGTCACCTTCCTCGGCACGGACCGCATCGAGGTCCTCCGCTTCACCGACGGAGACCTCGTCCGCTACGCCACCCTCGGTATGTCCGCCCAGCCGATGACCGACCCCGCCGCGATGCTCGCCGACCCCGTCAAGGGCCCGCGCGCCGAGCTCGTCCTGTCCGTACGGCACGGGACGGCCGACACCGACAAGGTGCTCCGCCCGCTCGCCGTGCTCGCCGCGTCACCACAGGTCGAAGGCGTGGTCGTGGCTCCCGGCGCCTCCCTCGACGTGGGTGCGCCGCTCTGGCCCGGCGCCCCCTTCACCTCCGTCCTCGTCGCCGAGTCCGGCGGCCTCGTGGAGGACCTCGAACTGGACGCCCCCGCCGACCCCGTACGTTTCCTGCCCCTTCTGCCGATGACCGCCAACGAGGCCGCCTGGAAGCGGGTGCACGGCGCCCAGGCCCTCCAGGAGCGCTGGCTCACGCAGGGCACGGATCTGCGCGACCCGGTCCGCAAGTCGGTCCCCCTGGACTGATGGGACCGACCGGTCTCGACTCCCCCGTGTGACGGACGGCACGGCGTACGTGACCGGACGACGCCCGACAGGTGGCCGAAAATCGCCGCTTCCCTTGGTCGTGCGGGTAGTTGATCCCGTTGGTTGGTCCAGTGGGCGAACCGCTGTCCGGGATCCGGTGTTCGTGAGCGGAATGTGACGCGCACACGCCGGACGGGTGATCGTCCTTGACGCGAGGAAGCACGGGGAGGACCGTTGGGCCCTATGAGGGGCGAACCCAGTTGCCCGAAGTGTGGTGGCCGGGTCAGGGCTCCCGGCCTCTTTGCCGACTCCTGGCAGTGCGCTGTGCACGGGACGGTGCACCCGCTGCAGCCCGTGATCCCGCCCAGCGTCGAGGCCCTCAGTGTCGTGGTGCACCGTGCCAAGGTGCCCGTGTGGATGCCCTGGCCGCTGCCCGTGGGCTGGCTGTTCACCGGGGCCGCCTTCGCCGGTGACGACCGTAGTGGGGGCCGCGCCACCGCCGTGGCCTGCTCCGGCCCGGGGCCGCTCGGCGGGATAGGGGAGCTGGTGCTCATCGCCGAGGAACTCGGCGTCGGCCTCGGCGCGCGGTACGCGGGCATCGACGGCCCCGACCCCGGCCCGTATCTGAGCGTCGAGAAGCCGCCTCAGGCGAAGGTCCTGGCCGCCGGACGCCCGACGCCCCTCTGGCATGTCTCCGGTACGCCCGACGACCGGGCGGTGTTCGCCGGTGAGGCGCTCGGGTTGTGGCTGTGGGCGATCGTCTGGCCCGAGCAGACCGGGTTGCTGATGTACGACGAGCTGGTGCTGACGGATCTGCGGGACGCGGGTGCGGAGGTCGAGCTGCTGCCTTGCGGGGCGCTTTCGCCGCGGATTCTTGAGCCGTAGCGCTCGGTTCGGCCGGACGGGTGGGCGGCTTCGGCTTGGGTGTGTAGGGGGCGCCCAGGGGTTTCGGGTGTGACACGTACTGTTCGGAAGCGCGTTATCCTTGAGCGTCCGCTTCTGTTCGTGTCCCGTCATCGCCTGGAGTCCCCGTCGTGCGTATCGATCTGCACTGTCACTCCACGGCCTCCGACGGCACGGACACCCCGGCCGAGCTGGTGCGGAACGCGGCCAAGGCCGGGCTGGACGTCGTCGCGCTGACCGATCACGACACCACGCGCGGGTACGCCGAGGCGATCGCCGCGCTGCCGGAGGGGCTCACGCTGGTCACCGGTGCCGAGCTGTCGTGCCGGCTGGACGGTGTCAGCATGCACATGCTGGCCTACCTGTTCGATCCGGAGGAGCCCGACCTGCTCGCCGAGCGGGAGCTGGTACGGGACGACCGGGTGCCCCGGGCCCGCGGGATGATAGCCAAGCTGAACGAGCTCGGCGTCCCCGTGACCTGGGACCAGGTGTCCCGTATCGCCGGTGACGGTTCCGTGGGGCGGCCGCACGTGGCCACCGCCCTCGTCGAACTCGGCGTCGTACCGACCGTGAGCGACGCCTTCACCGAGCAGTGGCTCGCCGACGGTGGCCGTGCCTTCGTCGAGAAGCACGAGACCGACCCCTTCGAGGCGATCCGGCTGATCAAGGGCGCGGGCGGTGTCGCCGTCTTCGCGCACCCGGCCGCGGTCAAGCGCGGCAAGACCGTCCCGGAGTCCGCGATCGCCGAACTGGCCGCCGCCGGACTCGACGGCATTGAGGTCGACCACATGGACCACGACCCGGCGACCCGGGCCCGACTGAGCGGCCTGGCGAAGGAGCTGGGGCTGCTCACCACGGGGTCCTCCGACTATCACGGCAGCCGCAAGACCTGCGTGCTCGGCGAGTACACGACCGACCCCGAGGTGTACGGGGAGATCACGCGGCGGGCCACCGGAGCGTTTCCCGTCCCGGGGGCCGACGGGGTTCGTTAGCTGGTCCTTTGGCTGTACGGCACCCGGCGGTTGCTGGCTGTGCCCACCCTCCCCACACCTCAACTTCGTTCGAGCGGGCGGTGCCCCCATCGCCCTGCGGAACGATTGCCCACAGTGGTCACACCGCGGTCACAGCAGCGGTCATAGTGGGCTGCTCGCTTGTTCTTCACTCCTCCAAGGCGTCCCCCTGTGTTCGATCTCGCCGTCTTCGGCTCGCTCTTTCTCACTCTCTTCGTGATCATGGATCCGCCCGGGATCACGCCGATCTTCCTCGGGCTCACCGCCGGTCGTCCCGCGCGGACGCAGAAGCGGATGGCGTTTCAGGCCGTGTGTGTGGCCGGTGGGGTGATCACCGTCTTCGGGCTCCTCGGTCACCAGATCCTGAACTATCTGCATGTGTCCGTGCCCGCGCTGATGATCGCGGGCGGCCTGCTGCTCCTGTTGATCGCTCTCGACCTGCTGACCGGCAAGACGGACGAGCCGAAGCAGACCAAGGACGTGAACGTCGCCCTCGTCCCGCTGGGCATGCCGCTGCTGGCCGGCCCCGGTGCGATCGTGTCGGTGATCCTCGCGGTCCAGAAGGCGGACAGCGTGGCCACCCAGGTGTCCGTGTGGGTCGCGATCCTCGCGATCCATGTCGTGCTGTGGCTGACGATGCGGTACTCGCTGCTGATCATCCGGGTCATCAAGGACGGCGGTGTGGTGCTGGTGACGAGGCTCGCGGGCATGATGCTCTCCGCCATCGCCGTCCAGCAGATCATCAACGGCGTGACCCAGGTGATCCAGGGCGGCTGAGGTCGCGTCGGCCACCCGCGCATACGCAGAGCCCCGTACGGCATCGAGGCCGTACGGGGCTCTGAAGTGTGAACGGACCGCGTCCTACGAGGCGGTCACGTCAGCCGGGCGAATCCAGATGCGCTGCCCGATGGCGGCGGCCTGTTGCACGATCCGGTTGACGGAGGCGGCGTCCACGACGGTGCTGTCCACGGGCGTGCCGTCGACGTCGTCGAGTCGCAGGATTTCGAAGCGCAAGGGCTTCTCCCTTCGTCTGGTCATCCTCCTGAGGAGAACTACTGGTGGTGGTACGCGGGTCCTCGGTGCCCGGGTTCCATGAGGATTCAACGTTATGCATGTTACAAACATTCCCTACGCTAAGGAAAATTTTCGAGAAGCTAAGTACCTCTCGGTGAGTGCTCGGTAAGTGCTGGTGTGGGTGCGTCTACCAGGAAACTGGAAGACTGATTGGGACCGGTTGTGTTCGCAGCGTGACCGCCGGGACAATGGATGCATATGAACGACGACCTCGCGGCGCTCGGCGCCCGCATCGACCGTACGAACGAGCTGTTGCAGCGCATGCTCGCCGAGGTGGCGAAGACGCCCTCGACGCATGCGATCTTCGTCGACGCCGGATATCTGTACGCGGCCGTGGGGCGGCTCGTCGCTGGGACGGAGGACCGGCGGTCCTTCGACCTCGATGCGGAAGGTCTCATCGACGCGCTGATCGACAGGGCGCGCACGATCTTCGCGGACAGCCGGCTGCTGCGGGTCTACTGGTACGACGGGGCGCGGCGCCGCATCCATACGGCGGAACAGCAGTCCATCGCGGAACTGCCGGACGTGAAGGTGCGGCTCGGCAACCTCAACGCGAACAACCAGCAGAAGGGCGTCGACTCCCTGATCCGCACCGACCTGGAGTCACTGGCCCGGCACCGCGCCATCAGCGACGCGGCGCTCCTCGGCGGCGACGAGGACCTGGTCTCGGCGGTCGAGGCCGCGCAGGGCTACGGGGCACGGGTCCATCTGTGGGGCATCGAGGCGCCGGAGGGCCGCAACCAGGCCGAGCCGCTGCTCTGGGAGGTCGACAGCCAGCGGACGTTCGACCTCGACTTCTTCAAGCCGTACGTGTCGCGGCGGACCGCCGCGACCTACGAGGCCGCCGCGGGCGTCCGCCCCACCCGCGAGGATGTCCGTTTCGTCGGCGCACAGATCGCCGCGAAGTGGCTCGCGTCACGGGGCCGGGAGGCACTCCAGGAACTCCTCCACGGCCACCCATACCTGCCCGGTTCGGTCGACCAGGATCTGCTCGTCGAGGCGGAAGGGCTGCTCCAGTACTCGCTGCGGGGCCAGGCGGACCTGCGACGGGCCCTGCGGGACGGTTTCTGGGAGCACTTGCGCGCCCAGTACTGAGTGCGGCACCAGCGGGGCTCAGCCGCTGATCCGGTCCCAGAAACCGATGAGGGCGTCGGCCGTCGCCTTCGGCTGGTCGGTGTTGGGGGAGTGCTCGGCGCCGGGGACGACGGTGCGGTGCGCGCTCAGCCGTACGGCCATGTCGTCGAGGATCGCGATCGGCCAGGTGTCGTCGCGCTCACCGGACAGGACGTGCTTGGGCAGGTCGACGGCGGCGAGTTCGGCGACGCGGTCGGGCTCCACGCAGAGCTGACGGCCCGTGGCGATCAGCTGGGCGGGGCTGTTGCCGAGCCAGCGGCGGCGCAGGTCGGCGCGGTCGTCCAGCCCCTCGTCGAGGGCGCCCGTGTCGGTCTCCTCCGGCGGCTCCATCGCCTGGATCGCGTCCCACACCTGCTCCATGCCCATCACGGCCAGGGCGTCCCGCAGCAGCTTCACGCGTTGCTGCTGGGAGGCCGAGATCTGGGCCGGCCCCGACGCCATCAGCGTGAGCGAGGCGAAGGGTGCCGAGTCCAGCAGCACGGCGGCGCGAGAGATCTGACCGCCGAGGGAGTGCCCGACGAGATGGACGGGGTCGCCGTCGCCCACGACCCGTGCCTGCGCGAGCAGATCCTGCGCCAACTCGGCCTGGGCGTACGGAGTTTCGTCGTCCTTGGGCCCCTCGCTCTCGTACTGCCCCCGCCCGTCCACGGCCACCGTGCGGTACCCCGCCTCCGCGAGCGGCTCATGAAGAGCGATGAAGTCCTCCTTGCTGCCGGTGAACCCCGGCACAAGCAGCACGGACCCCTTCACCGCCACTCCCGCTTCGATCACGGCGAACTCTCCACGAGCGGTACGAAGACGGTGGGCGCGGGCACCGGGTGGCAGGGTGAACATGGGAGGACGGCTCATGGGGGGAGGGTAACCGGCGGTGGGGCCCGATGGGCGGGCTGATGGCCGGTTCTGCACTTCGGACGGGCACACGAAAGGCCCGGCCCCCGGAAAGGGGACCGGGCCTACGCCTGGTCGAGAGCGGGGTCAGCCCTCTGTCGCCTCCACGACAGCCGCAGCCTTACGAGTCCGCCGACGAGGCGCCGGCGCCTCGCCCGACTCCTCGGCGGCAACCGCGGCCGCGGTCTTCCGCGTCCGCCGCGGCTTCGTGGCCTGCTCCTCGGTCGGCTGCGCCGGCACCGTGGCCTCGGTCGCGGCCGCGACCTTGCGCGTGCGACGCCGCGGCTTCGGCGCCTCGGCGACCGCGTCGACGGCGGCCTCGGCGGCACCATCCGCCACCTCGACCACAGCCTCCGGGGCCTCCGCGGCCTTCCTCGTACGACGGCGCGGCTTGGCCGGGGCCTCGGCCGTGGCCGACTCCGCGGTCACGGCCTCCGGGGCCTCCACCCCGGCCTCGGCGGTCTTCCGCGTCCGGCGGCGCTTCGGCGCGGCAACCTCGGCGGCGGCCTCCTCCGCGACGGTCTCGACGGGCGCCGCCTCGACGGTCGCCGCGGCCTTACGGGTCCGGCGGCGCGGCTTGGCGGGCTCGGTGTCGGTCGCACCCTCGGCCGAGTCGAGCGCGGCTTCCGCGGTCTCGGCGGCGGCAGCCACCGCGGGCTCCGCGGACGCCGACTTACGGGTGCGGTGGCGGCGCGGCTTGGCCGCCTCTTCGACGGCCTGGGTGGCCTCGATGGCCTGGACTGCTTCCACAGCCTGGAGCCAGCGTCCAGCCGTTCTTCCGCTCAAGCGGCGCAACCAGTCCCCGCATGTAAGCCAGCGCCGACTGACGCGGCTCCTCCCGGTTGAACCGGTGCACGAACCGCTCATGCAGCACGTCCAGTTCACCGGCCCAGAGCCTGACATCAGCAAGGTCCCCACCCATAACCACACCAACGACTGAGCTGGCCAGCAGTCACGGCAAGCACCGTTGCAGTACTAAGGCGCCGGCCGCCGGTCGAACGCGCAGCGGCGTGACAACAGCCCTACCGCACAGTGCGGTTGGTCTGCGATGTGATCTGGCGGAGGGTGCCGCGTCCGCGGGACCCGCGTCATGGAAGGATGGATCCAATGTCTGATGCACCGTTGCCAGAGGCCGCCCTGGCCTTTCTCCGCAGGCCGAACCCGGCCGTCATGGCGACGGTCACGGCGAAAGGCCGCCCCGTATCGGTAGCGACCTGGTACCTCATCGAAGATGACGGACTTCTCATGCTGTGCATGAACGCCGACCGCGCCCGCCTGAAACACCTGCAGAACAACGGCCACGTGTCGCTGACGGTGCTGGGAGCGGACGACTTCGGCACGCATGTATCCGTCCAGGGACACGTCGTGTCCATCAAGCCTGATGAGGGACTCGCCGACATCGATTGACTCTCACGGCACTTCCTCGGCAAGGACTACCCTGCCAGAGAGAACCCGCTCGTGACGGTCCACGTAGAGATCGATCGATGGTTCGGCTGGTCCGGAGGTCGTCCCCTTCAGCTCTGACCTCGATCTTGCATGAGGGCCCGTCAGCTTGCTGGCAGGCCCTCTCGGCTTGTTTGGGGGTGGAGCGAAAGCCGGAACGCTTCCTCGCCTTCACCGCCACCCTCATATGCCACCGCCGACTCACCACCTGAAATGCGTCTGAGTCCTTGCGCGGGAGCCCGACTGTCCGCCCATCTGTCATCCGTCAGACGGGATGCGGCCACCGTGCCTTCACCACCCACAGGGTTTTCCCTAATCTTCTTTGATTCAGGGCGAGTTGACACCCTCTCTTCTGGTGTCTACGTCGGCCGCCGCGCTAGGTTCCGGCGTACACCTGACCCCCCAGGAGAGAATCCACATGCGCAAGGCGCTCAGATGGCTGCTGGCACTCGTTCTGCTCACGGGCACCATCAGCACGGCGGGAGCGGCCACCGCCGCCCAGCCGGAGGTCACCGGAAGCACCGGAATCACCGGGAGCGCCGACATCAAGGACAGGCTGCTCGAGATACCGGGCATGAGTTTTGTCGAGGAGAAGCCGCACCTCGGTGTCTACCGCTTCCTCGTCCTCAACTACACCCAGCCGGTCGACCACCGGCACCCCTCGCAGGGCACGTTCCAGCAGCGGATCACCGTACTGCACAAGGACGTCAACCGCCCGACGGTCTTCTCCACCACCGGCTACAACCTCTTCATGACCCCCGGCCGCAGCGAGCCCACCCGGATCGTCGACGGCAACGAGGTCTCCATGGAGCACCGCTTCTTCACACCGTCCCGCCCCGCCCCGGCCGACTGGTCCCAGCTCGACATCTGGCAGGCGGCGAGCGACCAGCACCGTATCTTCGGTGCGCTCAAGAACATCTACTCCCAGAAGTGGATCTCCACGGGCGGTTCCAAGGGCGGGATGACCGCCACGTACTACGAGCGCTTCTACCCGCGCGACATGGACGGCGTCGTCGCGTACACCGCGCCCAACGACGCGGTGAACGACGAAGACTCGGCGTACGACCGCTTCTTCCGGACGGTCGGCACCAAGGAGTGCCGCGACCGGCTGAACGCGGTACAGCGCGAGGCGCTCGTACGCCGTGAACCGTTGAAGAAGAGGTACGCGGAGTACGCGGAGGCCAGGGGCCTCACCTTCGACACGATCGGCGACCTGGACAAGGCGTACGAGGCGGTCGTGCTCGACTACGTGTGGGACTTCTGGCAGCTCAGCAAGGTGGCGGACTGCGACAGCAACGTCATCCCGAAGGACGCGAAGAACGCGACGGACGACGAGATCTGGACGTCCGTCAACACGATCGGCGGCCTCTCCTCGTACACCGACCAGGGCCTGCAGCCGACCATGCCGTACAAGTACCAGGCGGGTACGCAGCTCGGTGCGCCGACGATCGAGTTCCCGCACATCGAGGAGAAGTACATCCGCTACGGCTATCCGACCCCGCGCAACCTCGTGCCCCGCGACATCCCCATGAGTTTCCAACCGTGGGTGATGCGTGACGTGGACACCTGGGTCCGCCACAACGCCCACCACATGCTCTTCGTGTACGGCGAGAACGACCCGTGGGGTGCCGAGCCCTTCCGCCTCGGCGAGGGCGCCCGCGACAGCTACGTCTTCACGACGCCCGGCGCCAACCACCACGGTGCCAAAGTCGCCGCTCTGGTGGACGACGAGAAGGCCCTGGCCACGGCCCGCATCCTGGAGTGGGCCGGCGTGGCCTCCGCCAAGGTCCAAGCGAACCCCGACGCGGCCAAGCCGCTGGCGAAGCACGACGCCAGGCTGGACAAGCGTGACATCGAGCGCGCGTCGACACTCAGGCCGTGACACCTACGGGCCGCGAACGTTTGGTCCGTGACACCTTCGAGGCGTGACCCGCCTCGGGCGTACGCGCGTCGAGACCCGGTACCGCTGTCCACGCGGTACCGGGTCTCAGCGCTCCTCGGGGTCCGGACTCACCCAGCGGGCTTTCGACGACCGTGCGAAGACGATGTCCGCCATCGCGACCCCCAGGGACGCCCAAAACCGGATGCTGGATCTCGAGAGAAGAAGAGCACGGCGCCGTGTCGGACGACGAGCAGCAAGCAGCGCTGGACCGTATCGCCGCCATTGACGGCCGGCACGACGAGCAGCACTCGCATTCATACGAGTGCTCGACTCCGAGGCCCTCTCCAAGGCGGTTCACGGCGATCGGGAGATGGCCGCGTTGATCAAAACGGCTCCGGGGCTCGACATCCCGATCGTCACGTCGGCGCTCACGACCTTGGATGCATGGGACCCTCGCGAAACGTCGAGGCAGGCGCTGTGGAACTGGACGCTGGCCCGGATCCGCGTCGTCCACACGGACGACCAGGTGATCGCCATGGCGCGCGACATGCTGAAGGCAGCCGGTCCGCATGGTCACCAGTACGCGATCGACGCCATCCTGGCGGCTGTGGCAGGGCGGGAAGCCGGGCAGGGAGCTGAGGCAACCGTCTTCACGTCCGACACCGACGACATGGCTCAGCTCCTCGCGGGACACTCCGTACGAGTCGACAAGGTCTGACGACACACCGTGTCACCGCTCCCCCGCCTTGACACGCGCAGCCGACTGCCGCATGCGGTGCCGGCGTAGTGGGGCGATGCAGAGGGTGGGGAGAGGGACGACGCGTCGGCGGTGGCTCTTGGGGGCGTCGTCGTGCTGGACGCCACGGCGACGCTGGGTCTGTCGGCGGCCGTGGAGGACGGCGCCGACAGACCGTGGACCCCAGGAGGTGCCGTCACCACGGCCCTCCGCCGACGGCACCGCGACCCGCGGCGCGTCGCGCGCCGCGGGTCGCGGTGGCTGAAGGGTCAGTCCACGATCACCGCCAGCCACAGTTGGCTGTCGGCGTTCGTGTCCGTCGTCTGCACGAGCTGCGCGCCCGCGTTCGCGTTGGGCACCGAGAGCAGCTTGCCGCTGTTCACGTTCTTGATCTTGTAGAAGTAGCCGTCTCCGTCGGCGACCAGTGTCCAGCGCTGGCTCGCACTGTTGTCGTCGGCCTGCTGGACCATGGCCGCGCCGTCCGCGCTCGACCCGTCGGTGACGCCCAGCAGCAGACCGCTCTTCTGGTTGACGATCTCATAGCTGCCGTCACCCACCGCGACCCACCGCCAGAGCTGGTTCGCAGCTCCGGTGTCGTCCCACTGGATGACCTTCGCCCCGGCGGAGGTCGATCCGCCCGAGACGTCGGCCACCTTGCCGCCGTTCCTGTTGAGGACCTTGTAGAAGGCGTTGTTCACGGGGAAGACGACGGAGGCGAACGCGTCCAGCGCACACACGGTGTTGGAGGCCGACGCGTTCTTCGTGCCGGTGCACACGACCTTGATCGTGTGGGGTCCCGCGGCGAGGTCCGTCTTCTCGAACAGCACCGCCTGCTTCGTCACGCTCGGGGCGTACGCGTCGATGCCCGCCTGTGCCAGGGTGCCGTCGATGTAGACGTCGACCCTGCCCATGTTCGGCTGCTTCATGCTGAGATAGCGGATGGCCGACCCGGTGAACGAGTACTGGACGGAGTTGCCCGCGGTGCTCGTGAACTTCTCGGACCCCTTGAAGTCTCGCGAGTCGTTCCAGTTCGACCATCCGCTGGAGTAGGTGACGGGGGAGTCCTTGTCGTCGACGTAGGTCCAGAGCTGCCGTACGAGCGACTTTGACGCGGGCGAGGCGTTCCCCTGGGCGTCCACGACGTAGAGGCGGTAGTCGCCGGCCGTCGGCGGGACGGTGATGGTCGTCGCGGTTCCGGCCGCCTTCGTCATGGTGGGGCCGACGGCGAACGTCGTCGTACCGGAGGGAGCCAGCCAGAGCGTCCTGGTCCCGTCACCGATGCTGCGGACGGGGATGGACGACACGCCCTTGCTGGTGAATGTGCTCGCGGGCAGCGCGTAGTCCTGCTGGGCCACTCTGCTGCTGGGGACGAGGTCCTTGTAGGCGTCCTCCAGGCCCGCGTTCACCGTGATGCCGTACGCCGGTGACGGCCACACGTTGTCCGGGTAGGCGCGCACGTCCTGGATGGTGCTGTTCGTGACGTTCTTGTCGAAGATCTTGTTGATGGTGCCGTAGGTGTTGGTGATGCTCAGGTCGTGCTGCCGGCCCCAATTGCCGGAGTGGATGGTGGACCTCAGGCGCACGTCCACGTTGAACACGTTGTCGTGGTAGTTGATGTGGGCGGAGCCCTCGTCGGGGTGGAGTCCGTACTTGTGGCCGGCTGGAACGCCCTGGATGTAGTTGTCGCTCACCTCGGTTCCCGGCTGCGCTCCCAGGGTGTAGATGGCGCCGGAGTCGCCGAGCGTCTGCATCGGGTCGATGATCTGGTTGTGGCGGATGGTGTTGTTCTTCGCCGTGGTGGTCGGGTTCCCGGGATTGATGGAGTTCGTCGAACCGTCGAAGTTCCACCATCCCCAGCCGAGGGTGATGCCCGCCCACGAGGACTTCTCGAGCCGGTTGTGCTCCACGGACAGGGAGTCCACGAAGTACGCCGACACGGGGCTGGAGCCCTGGAACAACACCGCGCTGTCGTAGAGGTAGTTGTTCGTGATCGAGATGTTCTTGCAGACCCCCTCGACGTTCACCGGGTACTTCTCGTTGTTGGTCGAGGTGTAGTCCCCGATGTACACGTGCTGGGGGTGCCCCACGGTGATCGCGGAGCCGCCTATGTCATTGGTGACGTTGCCGATCAGCTGCGAGTCGGTCACGTCGTTGACCATGTTGATCCCGTCGGCGCCCGTGTGCTGCACCGTGTTGCCCCGCAGGGTGATGCCGTCGGCGTTCTCGATCTGGATGATGCCCGGCGGCAGGTCGACGTTGCGGTAGGAGTACGCGTGGAAGTTCTTCCTCGCGTACACGGTGGAACCGGAGTTGCCCTGCTGGCCCTGCCGGAAGACGGAGCCCGCCACATTGGTCAGGCCCCAGTCGGAGTGCTCGACGGTGAGCCCGGAGAGCGTGATGTTCCGCGCGTGGTCGGTCCTGGACGTGCCCGCGATTTTGAGGAGGGTGGACACGTTGTTCGGCGCGAAGACCTTCGCCGATGTCATGTCCTCGGAGCCCGACTTGTAGTAGTAGACCGTGTGGTTCGTCTTGTTGAAGTAGAACTCACCCGGCTGGTCGAGGAATTCGAACGCGTTCATGAAGGTGTGGGTGCCGCCGGTGTCGAATCTGCCGTTCGGCGGTCCCTGGGCGATGGCCGCGCCCGGCTGTTGGAACAGGGCCACGCGGTTGGCGCCGTCCGAGCTCGTGGTGATCTGACGGACGCCCACGATGGCCGTGGTCCAGGTCGTGGCCGACTTGATCTCGACGTCGTCCTGGTTGGCGGCGACGGCGGGCAGGTCGGCGAGGCTGTACTTGGATCCGTCGCACTGCGAACCCGACTCCCAGGCCCAGGGAGCCTGGCCGGCCGTGACGGTGTAGGTGCCGTGGCAGCCGGCCGAGGTAATCGTCTTCTCGGCCATCTTGGCGCGCTTGCCGTCGACGTAGAGCGCGCGGAGCTTGTCGTCGCGGTCCAGCGAGGCCTTCCAGATGTTCCCGCTGAGCTGCGTCCAGCCGGTCACCGGGACGCCACCGTTCAGCACCGGCTTCTCGTTCTGGTAGGCGGCGTACACGACACGGTGGCCGTTCGTCCCGGAGTCGGCCGACGTGAAGTCGATGGTGCTGCTCACGGGGTAGTTGCCGCCGCGCAGAAAGACGTTGATGTCGCCGGTCATGTCGTCGTTGACGGTGCGCACGACGTCCCGCGCGTGCCGCAGGGTCTTGAACGGCGCGGAGATCGTCCCGGCGTTGGTGTCGCTGCCGTCGGGGGCGACGTAGTACGTCGCCTGGGTCGCGGCCGAGGCCGGGGTCGACAGGGTGAGGGAGGTCAGCGGCGTCGTGCAGAGGGCCGTGGCCAGTACGGCCGAGAGTCTGCGGACGGTGGAGGGGAAGGGCTTCATCGTCTGCCCCTCCTGCTGGATCGGTCGGTGGGGAAAGCGTTCATGCGGCGGCTCCGGGGGTGCGGTCGGTGCGGTTTCGCGGACGGGGGCGGCTTCCTCAGTGCTTCCTCAGTGGCGGAAGCGGTACGGGTTTCCCTGGCGACGGACGCGGAGTGGCCCGGGTAATCGGTCGGGTCGGTCGAGGAAGGCTGGACGGGGGGCGCGCTCGCCCCTCAGCGGCATCAAGGGACACCGCCGGTGGTGACGGGACGTCCTGCCTGATCAGCCCTCGGTCGCGGAGGTCGGCCCAGAGCGCCCGGGGTACGGCGCTCCGCTGGAGTGCCACGTTCTGCGTCACCTGTGCGCGGTCCCGCATGCCCAGCGTGACGTTGACGGTGCTGGGATGGGTGGTCGGGAAGGCGATGGCGGCGGCGGGGAGGCTGGTGCCGTGCTCCTCGCAGACCTCCGCGATCGCCCGTGCGCGGGCGACCAGCTCCCGGGGAGCGTCCTGGTAGTCGTACTTCATGCCTTCGGCGGGCCGTGGACGCGAGAGCAGCCCGGAGTTGAAGACACCGGCCGCGACGACGCTCTTGCCCGCTTCCCGCGCGGCGGGCAGCACGTCGTCCAGCGCCGACTGGTCGAGGAGGGTGTAGCGCCCGGCGAGCATGACCACGTCGGCGGCGGTCTCCCGCAGGAAACGGGCGAGCATGGCCGACTGGTTCATGCCGGCGCCGATGGCCCCGACGACCACTTGGTCGCGCAGCTCCGCCAGAGCGGGCAGGGCCTCGTCGGCGGCCTGCCGCCAGTGGTCGTCGGGGTCGTGCACGTAGACGATGTCGAGCCGGTCGAGGCCGGTGCGGCGCAGGGAGTCCTCGATGGAGCGGAGCACGCCGTCGCGGCTGAAGTCCCACTGCCGGCGCAGGTCGTCCGGGACGACGAAGCCCTCACTGTCGACGCCCTGGGGACGCTCGTTGGGGACGAGGAGCCGGCCCACCTTGGAGGAGACGACGTACTCCTCCCGAGGGCGCTGCCGCAGGGCCGCCCCGAGGCGCTGTTCGGAGAGCCCGAGGCCATAGTGCGGCGCGGTGTCGAAGTACCGGATGCCCGCGTCCCAGGCCGCGTCGACGGCGGCCGACGCGTCGGCCGCCGAGGTGGTGCGGTACAGGTTGCCGATCACCGCTGCGCCGAACCCGAGGGCGGTGAGTCCGACGGAGGTGCGGGCGACTCTCCGGCGTGGCATGACGCCCTCCTCGTGGATGTCGAGCGGCGCGGAGTCGAGGCCGCCGCTCATCGGCCGAGCCATCCGCCGTCGACGGGCAGGGTGGTGCCGTGGATGTAGGCGGCGGCGTCGGAGGCGAGGAAGACGGTGGCGCCCGCGAGGTCGTCGGCGTTGCCCCAGCGTCCTGCGGGGATGCGGTCGAGGATGGCGTTGTTGCGGGCGGGGTCGTCGCGCAGGGCCTGGGTGTTGTCGGTGGCGATGTAGCCGGGGGCGATGGCGTTGACGCCGTGCGGTGCCCATTCGTTGGCGAGGGCTTTGGTCAGTCCGGCGATGCCGTGTTTGGCGGCGGTGTAGCCGGGGACGGTGATGCCGCCCTGGTAGCTGAGCAGCGAGGCGGTGAAGATGACCTTGCCGTGGCCGCGGGCGACCATGGTGGCGCCGACGGCGCGGGTGAGGGCGAACTGGGCGTTGAGGTTGACCTGGAGTACCAACTCCCAGTCGTCATCCGGGTGTTCGGCGGCCGGGGCGCGGCGGATGGTGCCCGCGTTGTTGATCAGGATGTCCACGGGGCGTTCGCGTCCGGCGAGGTCGGTGCCGAGGGCGCGGACGGCGTCGGGGTCGGCGAAGTCGGTGCGGATGGCTTCGAAGGTGCGGCCTGCGGCGGTGACGTCCTTCTCGACGTCGCTGCCGGTTTCCTCCAGGTTGGCGCTCACGCCGATGATGTCGGCTCCGGCTTCGGCGAGGGCGCGGGCCATGGCCCTGCCGATGCCGCGGCGGGCGCCGGTGACGACGGCGAGCTTGCCGGTGAGGCCGAAGGCGCTCATACGGCGGTTCCCTGGGCGTCGTCGGAGTGGTCGGTGCCGTCGGTGCAGTCCAGGAGGATCTTCATCACGTCGCCGCCGCTCTCCAGTGCCTCGAACGCGGCGGGTGCCTGGGTGAGGGGGACGACCTTGCTGATCAGCCGGTCGGCGGGGATGGTGCCGTCGGCGACCAGGGCGACGGCCTTCTCGAAGTCGGAGCGGTCGTACAGGCGGGCGCCGACGAGGGTGAGTTCGCGCCAGAAGAAGCGGTGCAGGTTCACCTCGCGGGGCCGGGGGTGGATGGCGACCAGGCACAGCCGCCCCCGCACTCCGAGGACTTCCACGGCGGTGTCGACACCGCCTGCCGCGCCGGACACCTCGAACGCCACGTCCGCGCCCGCGTCGGCCGTCCAGGCGCCGACCAGGGCGTCGATGTCGTCGGCGGCCGGATCCCACGTGGCCAGCCCCAGTCCCTCGGCCAGCGAACGGCGGTGGGCGCTGAGCTCCACCAGCCGCACCTCGGCCCCGGTGGCCTGCGCGACCAGTGCGATCAGCACGCCGACCGGCCCGCCGCCGACGACCACGACCTTCTCGCCCTCGGTGACCTGCGCCCGGCCGACGTCGTGGACGGCCACCGCGGTGGGCTCCACGAGTGCGGCCCGGTCGAGCGGGAGTGATTCGGGCAGGCGGATCAGGGTGGAGGCGGGTACGGTCCAGCGCTGCTGCATGGCGCCGGGGGAGTCGATGCCGATGAAGTCGAGGTGCTGGCAGACGTGTCGGTGACCGGCCCGGCAGGCGGGGCAGGTGCCGTCCCAGCGCAGCGGCATCACGGTCACCGCGTCCCCGACCTGCCAGCCTTCCACTTCGGGGCCGATCCCGACGATCCGGCCGGACATCTCGTGCCCCAGGACGGCGGGCGTGGCGACGCGGGCGTCCATGTCGCCGTGGAAGATATGCAGGTCGGTGCCGCAGATACCGACGTAGGCGGGGGCCAGTACCACCTCGCCGGGGCCCGGCTCCACGCTCGATGCGGGAGCCGTGTCCAGGGTGCGGGCAGCCGTGTAGCGAACGGCGAGTGTCATCGTGTTCTCCAGAGTTCCTACAGCACGAGCCGACGGTCAGCCGCGGGTGGGGAGGCGGTAGAAGGCGGTCGCGGTGCCGGCGAGGAGCGCGTGGATCTCGCTCTCCCCGCAGTCGGTGAGCAGTTCGTCCACGGTGTCGGCCCAGCGGTTCCAGCCGCCCGCGAGGTTGGCGACCGGCCAGTCGGAGCCGAACATCAGCCGGTCCGGGCCGAACGACGTGAGCAGCTCGTCCCAGACCGGGCGGATGTCGGAGGTGGTCCAGCTGTCGTGGTCGGCCTCGGTGATCAGTCCCGACAGCTTGCAGACCACGTGCTCGTGCGCGGCCAGCCGTCGTACCTGTTCTCGCCACTCGGCGAGTTGGCGCCCGGCGATGTCCGGCTTGCCCGCGTGGTTCAGCACCTGAGGCAGGTCGGGGAAGCGTTCGGCCAGCCGGATCGCCTGGTCGAGCTGGTGGCTGCGGACCAGGACGTCGTAGGAGAGCCTGCGGTCCCTCGCCGCCGCCAACCCTCGTTCGACATCGGGGCGTTGCAGCCAGGCCGGTTCCGTCTCGCCCTGGACGAGGTGGCGCAGGGAACGCAGATGGGTGCCGCCCGGTCCGGCGAGCAGCCGGTCGAGCGTGTCGCCGATCGCCGGCGACGTGAGGTCCGCCCAGCCGACCACCGCCTCGATCAGTGGCTCCCGCTCCGCGAGGGCGAGCAGGTCCTCCGTCTCGGGCACCTCCGGCACGCACTGCACGGCCACCGTGCCGTGCAGGTGACGGCCCGCGACGGGGCGGGTCGCGGTGGAGCGCAGGTCGTCGGGGGTGAAGGTGCGGTGGATCGATGTCAGGTCGGGGTCGTCGAGCCAGGGCTGCGGACGCTGGTCGAGGTCCCACAGATGGTGGTGCGCGTCGATGAGAACGGGGGCGGGGGCGGAGGTCATGGCGGATCCAAGTCGGGTCGGTCCGGGGGCGGTCCGTGTCAGACGGTGGCGTCTTCGCCGGGCGGGCCGAGGTGCCAGATCTCGGTCAGTTCCGTCCACTGGCGGGAGTCGCCCCGGTCGGGCCAGGGCTCCTGGCAGGGGTCGGTGAGCTTCCACCACTTCTGCGTCTCGGCGTCCGCTTCCAGGGCGGCCATGTCGGCCTCGAAGTCGTCGCCGTGGTACTCGAGGAAGGCGAACAGCACGTCGCCGTGGAGGAAGATGCCGAAGTTGCGGATGTTCGCCCGGTGCAGGGCGGCCTCCACGCCGGGCCAGACGGCCGCGTGGAGCCGCAGGTACTCCTCGCGGTGCTCGGGGCGGAGCCTGATGGTCTGCGCGATGCGCTTCACACCGTGCTCTCTTCCGTGCCGGGGGCGGGCTCGCCCGCGTCGGTGTCGAACGGGGTGCGGTAGCTGGGGGTGTTGGCGCGCAGGTCCAGTCGCAGGACGAGCTTGATCCGGGTGGACGCGGGCAGCCGGACGGTGAGGAAGGGGCTGTCGCAGGACAGCTCTTCCTCGGTGACGACGGGCTCGGTGTGGCCGTAGTCGTACATGTCGCCGATCCAGCTGTCGTCCTCGCAGGTGGTGTACCGGACGGCCGTGATGGTGTGCTCGGCGAAGGCGCCGGCCTGGACGATCACCGTGCGCTCGGCCTCGGGGGAGAGGTTCACCAGTTCGACGGTGGTCGCCTCGGGGTCGATGGAGGTGACCAGCGCGGCGACCTCCGGCGGCAGGCCGGCGCGGCGGGCCTCGGCGTCGTGGTAGCGCAGCCGGGCCTGCTGCAGGCCGCCGTTGTAGAGCACCTGGGGGCCGCCCCAGGTCAGCTGGACGAGGGCCTCGGTGGCCACGGGGTTCGACTGCTGCCAGACGTGGATTCGGCCTCGGGCACGTCCAGGTCGCGGTAGCGGTCGACGCGGCGCAGGCGGTGGCGGATCTGGGCCTGGGCGGTGGCGAGGATGCGCTCGGGGTAGCCCGGGTCGTCGCCGGCGAGGAAGGCGAACCACGCCTTCTCGTGGCCGGACTCCTCCTTGGCCCGGAACGGCCGCACGGTACGCCAGTCGATCGCCTCGGCCTTGCGCAGGTCCTCCAGCCGCTCGCGGTCGGCGTCCGAGGCCGAGTGGTGCCACAGGGCCACCGGTACGGGCGGGGTGGTCGGGTTGTAGTCGAACCAGCCGGTGTCGTTGTGCCGGAACGGCACGTGGAGCGTGGGGGTGTCGGCGTCCGGCCCGAGTTCGGCGCGCCACTTGGAGGGCAGGCTGGAGTCGGACTCGGTGTGGGGCATGACCTTGCCGCGGGCGATGAGTGAGTCGAGCGTGGTGCGGACCAGGGACAGGAAGTCGTCGTCCCCGGTGACCGTCGCCGCCGCGAGCGCCGCCACGTAGGCCGCGGTTCCGATGCTGTGCCAGCCGTGGGGCCAGGACCAGCCGTAGTGGCCGCCGTACCAGCGGCCTTCGAGGAGGCCGCCGACGACTCCGTCCGGGCTGACGTTGTCGGGGATGACACCGTCGTTCGCCTCGGTGCGCTCCCGCCACGCGCCGACGTAACTGACGATCCAGTCGCGGTAGCGCTCGTCGCCGGTCAGGATCCAGGCGTTGAGGACCAGACCGGTGGCGCCGAGGTTGAGCGCGGTGTCTCCGACGCCCATCCGGTCGCGCATCTGCGCGCCGAGACGCGGGTCGGAGGAGAGCGGGAACGGGCCGCCGCCCTGCGCCTCGGGGATCCACTCGAGCGGGTACCCGTAGGTGTCGGCCTCCTTCTGGAGCCAGGGGTAGACGTCGCCGTCGAAGAGGCCCGTGCGGTCGGGGTCGCTGCCGTTGTGCGGGCGGGTGATGATGCGGTGCTCGGGGTCGTAGTTGCCGTGGGCCGGGTCGACGTACAACTCCGCGAAGCGCAGGGCGCGTTCCGACCAGCGCTTGGGGTCGGCCATGCACAGGAAGTAGAGCAGGAGCAGGCTCTCGCCCTGGTGGAACCAGTCGTAGCCGCGCTCGTACTCGTCGTGCAGCATGTCGAGTTCGGTGAGCTGCCGGGTCACGCCCTCCCAGTGTTTCTCGCCGGCGGGCAGCAGGTCGTCGGCGCCGCCGAGGAGGTACAGCTGGGGCCAGTTGAGAGAACACCTCGTAGAAGTCGTCCACACCGTCGCGGGTGGTCAGCTCCCCGGTGTAGTTCAGCCGTCCGTCGGGGCCGGTGAAGTCGCGGGCGAAGCGTCGCCGGGCGTGGTCGAGGAGGTCGAACAGGGACCGCTGGGCCACCGCCCAGCCGGGTGGTTCGAGCAGCGGCACCCCCGCTTCGATGTGGGGTGGCGGGGCCGGCTGGTCGCAGGGGGTGGCCTCGGCCGAAGCGGGGTCGGCGGAGCTGTAGGGCATGGGGGATCTCCGTTCGGGGTGGGCGGCGGGACGGCGCACGCCGGGGACGACGGCCGGGAGGAGCCGCTATTCCTTGGTGGCGCCGGCGAGCATCCCGCTGACCAGGAAACGCTGGGCGAAGAGGAAGACGATCAGTACGGGTGTGATGGCCACGAGCGTCGCCAGGGCCAGCTGCGGCCGCTCGATCGCGAGGGTGCCGACGGTGGGATTGAAGGACGGGACATTGCTGAGCAGGGTGCCGACCCCCACCTGGATGGGCATCTGGCCGCTCTCGGGCAGCATCACGTAGGGCAGGAAGTAGTTGGTCCAGTTGGCGACGAAGCTGAAGAACCCGACGAGCGCGATCACCGGTGTCGCCAGCGGCAGCGCGATGTGCCGGAAGACACCGAACTCCGAGCAGCCGTCCATCCGTGCCGCCGCCAGCAGGTCCTTCGGTACTGCGGTGGTGAAGTAGATGTACGTCAGGTACACGCCGAACGGGTAGAACGAGTACGGCAGGATGATCGACCACATCGTGCCGATCAGACCGACCGCGTTGATCTCCAGGAACAGCGGCACCACCAGCGTGGCGGTCGGCATGAGCATCACGACCAGCGTCGAGACGAGCAGGGCGTGCCGTCCGCGGAACTCGGTCATGGCCAGCGCGTAGCCCGCCGGGATGGCCACACAGAGCGTGATGACGAGCGAGATCAGCGCGTACAGCGTCGAGTTGCCGAGCCACTGCAGGACGGCGTTGTCCTGGAACGCGGTGAGGGCGTTCCAGTTGGCCTTGGGGGTGTGCCAGGAGCCGAAGGAGAGCGGGCTGCCGTGGATGAGTTGCTGATCGGTCTTGGTCGCCGCGAGCAGCAGCCACAGCACCGGCAGCACGAAGAACACCAGGAAGACGAGCAGGACGGAGCCGGTCAGCAGACGGGGCACGAGGCGGCGCGGGGAACTAGTCGGCATCGAAGAACCCCGATCGTGCGACGAAGACGGCGGCGGCCGACACGCTGACTACCAGGAGCTCCACCGAGACCGCGGCGGCGCCGTTGATGTTGTTCATCTGGAAGGCGAAGTCGTACGTCAGCTGGTTGAGCGAGTAGTCGCGTCCGGCCACGCCCACACTGGCGAGGGAGAGCAGCTGCGGCTCGACGAAGAGCTGGGCGCCGCCCGCGAAGGCCAGGATCACCATGTACACGATCCACTTGCGGAGCATGGGGATCTGGATGTGCCAGGCGGTCTGCCAGGCGCCCGCGCCGTCGATGCGCGCGGCTTCCATGACGTCGGTGGGGATGTTGTTGAGCGCGCCGTAGATGACGACGATCCAGCCGCCCGCGCCGGTCCAGAACGCGATGATCGTGAACAGCAGCGCCAGGTTTCCGGGGGGCGATGACCTCACCGAAGGTGTGGAAGCCCAGGGAGCCCAGCAGGGAGCTGACCGGGCTGACCGTCGGGTCGAGCATGAACAGCCACACCAGCACACTCGCGGCGCCGGCGAGCGCTCCGGGGATGTAGAAGAGGAAGCGCAGGGACTTGCTGAGGCTGCCGGAGGCGAGGCGGTGCAGCAGCAGCGCCAGGCTCACCACGAACACCACGAGGGAGACCAGCCAGAACAGCAGGTACAGCGCGACATGGCCGACGGCGTCCAGGAAGCGGAAGTCCTGTGCGGTGGTGACGAAGTTGCTGAAGCCGGTGAAGGTGCCCCCGGCGTCGGTGAACGCGAAGTAGACGGCTACCCGGTCGGCAGGATGCCGAACGCGATCAGGAGCAGTACGTAGGCCGCGACGAAGGCGATGCCGGCCCGGCTCTGCCGGTCGGTGCCGCTGGGGCGCCGACCGGCAGAGCCGGACGGGGAGTGGCTGAGGGTCACTGCTCGACCTTGTATCCGTTGGACTTGGTGTGCTTGACGATGGAGTCCTGCCAGGCAGGCAGCATCGAGACGATGGACTTGCCCTGGGTCAGGCCCGGCTTGACCGTGGACGCCCAGATCGCCTCCTGGCTGAACTGGCCCGAGCCCCACTCCGGCCACACCTGGGAGGCGGCGCCGGAGAGCACGCTCAGGTCGCTGGCGAAGTAGCCGGAGGCGTCCTGCCCCTTCAGCCATGCCTCGGCCGCCGGCGCGTAGGCCGGGAAGCCGGGCGCCTTCTCCGCCTGGTAGGCGTTGTCGGTGGTGACCCACGTCAGGAAGTCGGTGGCCGCCTTGAGGTGGGTGGAGTGCTGGGACAGCAGCCAGGTGCCGCCGCCGACGTTGCCGGTGGACGGCGCGCCGTCACCCTGCCACTGCGGCATGGGCGCCACCCCGATCTGCTTGCCGGGGACCTTGAGGGTGTCCTTGAAGACCGCGCTGCCGAACCAGGCCGGGCCCGGCATGAGCAGGACCTTGTCGGCCTTGTTCTTGCCGAAGTCGGTGCTGAAGACACCGCTGATGGACATGGACTTCTTCTCTGCGGCGGCGCTTGGCCTCGGGGAGTTCCTCGTCGGTTACCTGGATCTTGCGGCGCCCTTCGTCGAGGAGTTGTGCAAGGGACTCTTTGCGAACCATTGGTGCCTCCTTGTCCGCTGGCGGTAGACGGCCGACGTCTACCGCCAGCGCCACCCACCTCACCTTCGTTCCTTCCGCTTCGGCCCGCTCCTCGCCGAACAGGCCAACCGGTGGCTCGCGTTCACCGACGCGCCCATCCGGCTCACCGGCACCGATCCGATTCCAACGGAAGTCGGCCTGGTCGCCTCTCCAGACGCGGTGCTGTGCCGTCCGCCCGTGAGGCCCGACCGGTTCGCCGGATGGATGAAGGCCGGCGCGAACCGCCCACTTGCCCCCTTCAGGCAGACCAGGTTCCCCCGCACTTCAACCAACTCTCTTTCGGTCGGTCACCTGCGCAGCCGATCGACTGGTGCCCTGTGAACACCTAGGCGGGAGCGCTCCCAATGAAACGTACAGGATGTACAGAATGTAGGATACGTAGCATGGCCCATGAGATTCCAGTGACGCAAGCCCGGGCCGAGCTGGCGGAGCTGATCAACCGCGTCGTTTACGGCGGGGAGCACGTCGTCCTGACCCGCCACGGCAAGCCGCTCGTCGCCCTCGTGTCGGCTGCCGACCTGGAGCGACTCGAATCCGCGGCACAGGAGCCGGACAAGGTGATCGGCACGGTGTCCGTCACCCTGGACGCCCCGTCCCCTCGCGGAGAGCCGAACCGGTTCGGCCTGGTTGCCGAGCACGGAAGTCCGCACGAGACTTACCGGCCTCACTGAACTCGTCCTGTTTACGGGCCGGCGTTCCTGGTGCGGGTCGATACGGCGCGATCCTGAGCTGAAGGAGTTCATCCAGCAACACCTCGACCGGCGGTGGAGCCCAGAGCAGATCAGCCAGGTCCTGCGCTCGGCTTTCCCGGACGAGCAGGACCGCCACCTGGCCCACGAGACCATCTACCAGGCGATCCACCTGCCGCACCGCAGCGGCCTGGAGCGCAAGCCCAATGTGCTGCGCACCGGTCGCCGTGCCCGGCGCCGCGTCGACGAGCGCGCAACCCGGTTCGTCTACCGAGGTGCGCTGATCAGCCGGCGACCGGTCGAGGTCGCAGACCGCCAGGTCGCCGAGCACTGGGAAGGCGACCTCATCGTCGGCCAGGGCAATCGCTCCGCCATCGGCACCCTGGTCGACCGCTTCACCCGCTACGTCAAGCACCTGCACCTGCCGGACGGCCGCACCGCCGAGCACACAACCGGGACTGGTGGGAGCCGCTGAAGGAACGGGCGGCACTGTGACCGACATGCGGAACTGGCTGGTCACCGGTGCGGGCGGGATGCTCGGACAGGACGTCCTGGTGCGCCTCGCCGCCGACGGGATTCCGGCCGTCGCGGCCACCCGCACCGACCTGGACATTACCGATCCGGCCTCGGTGCGGGCAGCGCTGGCCGCACACCGGCCCGCCGTGGTCGTCAACTGCGCCACCTGGACGGCCGTGGACGACGCAGAGTCCCGCGAGGACGAGGCCCTGCGGATCAACGGCGACGGCCCGGGCCACCTGGCCAGCGACTGTGCAGACACCGGCACCGTCCTGCTCCACGTCTCCACCGGCTACGTCTTCTCCAGCGACGCCACCACCCCGTACGCCGAGGATGCCCCCACCGCCCCGCGCAGCGCCTACGGCCGTACCAAGCTCGCCGGCGAGCGGGCCGTCCTTAAGACGCTGCCAGACCACGGGTATGTGGTCCGCACCGCCTGGCTCTACGGCGCCGGTGGGCCCAACTTCGTCCGCACCATGATCCGTCTGGCGGACGAGCGCGACACTCTGGACGTCGACGACCAGCGCGGCCAGCCCACCTGGAGCGCCGACCTGGCCGGACTCCTGTACGACCTGGGCCGCGGCGCCTTGTCGGGCACCGCCCCGGTCGGCGTCTACCACGGCACCAGCTTCGGTGAGACCACCTGGTACGGCTTTAGGGACGGTGTCGTCCGCCAGCGGATCTCCGCCCACTCCGTGCTCGACCCGCAGACCGCGACGGCCGGGGCCCGCTCGACAAGGGC
Organism: Streptomyces capitiformicae; assembly: GCF_002214185.1. Taxonomy (NCBI): domain Bacteria; kingdom Bacillati; phylum Actinomycetota; class Actinomycetes; order Kitasatosporales; family Streptomycetaceae; genus Streptomyces; species Streptomyces capitiformicae. The sequence goes on from NZ_CP022161.1 coordinate 9,909,693, forward strand.
ATCTGGGACCTGCACCTGCGCATCAAGTCCTGCGGCTGGAGCAAGGAGACCCGGCTCGACGCGGTGCGCGCCGAGGACGTGGAGGCCGGCCGGACGGCCGTGCTTACCGGTGATCCTGCCCGTCTGGTCCTGCCCGTCTGGTCCTGCCGTACTGGACCGACGGTCCGGGCAACCTCTCCCTCGACGTCGACCAGCACACCGGCAAGCTGGGGGGCGAGGCGGTGGCTCGGGTGGACCCGACGGCGGCCTCGATCGACGGTGCGACGTCCGGCTTCCGCTGCCGCTGCACATCGCGGTGGACGGCGGCGAGCCGCTGCGGCTCCGCTTCGAACGGAAGAACGTCGGCAAGTACCCCGCCGACGCCGTGTCCGACGGCGCCGTCCTCACCGCCCGGCTGCCGCTGGAGCAGCTCACCGGCCGCCGTTGGGCGGTCCGGATCGAGGTGCCGTCCGCCGACCGCGGCGAGCCGCGCTGGACCCGGCTCCCGGTCGACGTGGTGGTGACCAAGGACGGCACCGCCCGGGTGATCGACCGGCACACCGCGCCCGCAAAGAAGTCGACCCGCAAGAAGCCCGCCCCACTGCGCCCGCTGTTGCGCCGGGCGGCCGACCGCCTCAGGCGTGCCCTGTGCAGCCAGCAGAAGAAGAGGTGAAGACCCCCCAAAAGCGACCCCTTTCGATTTCCGGCGCCTGGGTGCACGAACCGAAGGTCTGCCCCGACGACCGGGGCAGCTTCCATGAGTGGTTCAAGGCCCCCGTGTTCACCGAGGCGGCCGGTCACCCCCTCACGCTGGCCCAGGCCAACATGTCCGTCTCCAGCCAGGGCACCCTGCGCGGCATCCACTACGCTGACGTGCCGCCCGGCCAGGCCAAGTACGTCAAGTGCGTGCGCGGCACGGCCGTCGACGTGATCGTGGACATCCGCACCGGCTCGCCCACCTTCGGTCAGTGGGAGGTGGTCCGCCTGGACGACCGGAACCACCACGCCGTCTACCTCTCCGAGGGCCTCGGCCACGGCTTCATGGCGCTCACCGACCACGCCACCGTGGTCTACTTCTGCTCCGAGGGATACGCCCCCGAGCGCGAGCACGGCATCCACCCGCTCGACCCGGAGCTCGGCATCGAGTGGCCCGACGGCCTCACCCCGCTGCTCTCCGCCCAGGACGAGCAGGCGCCCACCCTGGCCGAGGCCTGCGAGCAGGGACTGCTGCCGCCTATGAGGTGTGCGTGGCGCATCGGGACAGCCTGGGCGGCTGAAGCGTCCGGGCTGGGCCGCGCAGGAGGTCAACTACCACCGCATCCAGCCCCAGTCCGCCGGATGGTCCCTGGTGTTGCCGTGCAGTATGAACCACTGGCTTCGGGTCAGGGGAAACTCGTCGCACCGGGTCGGACACTTCCTGCACTCCAGCTGTTCGGCTACGGCGACTGCAAGCCGGCGCAAGAACGTACGCGCGTGGCCATGGTGTTGCCCTCGACGGCCAAGGAGCATCCATCCACATCGAAGAAGAATTCCACGCCGTCAACGGCTACCCGCATAACCGATCTTCCCCTTCACACCATCGGAAAGTTCGTGGCGGACCTGTCGAATCGTCAGGCAGCGGCTGACCTGCGTGGGCACATCGACTGGAAGTCTGTGGTGGGGTTGAAGGTCGACCGTCAGCGAGGCCTCCCTCACGGTCTTCCGCTGGATCGCCCGCTACCACACCAGGGCAAGGCATTCAGCGATCGACCAGGTCAGCCTGGCCGCCCGCGAACAGTGCCGCAAGGACGGGAGCGCCACGGCCCACATGGGCAAGCGGTATCCCGGCTCGGTCGGGAAGCTCGATCAACCTGTCGTTGGCGATGACCCTGCTCGACGACGCCGTGGTGGGCGCCATCGCGCCACCGGCAAATACCAAGGCCGCGTGTGCCCCACGTCATCCCCACGCCACGGCGCGGTGAAGGGTGTCGTCCGTGAAGCCGATGAAGAAGCCCAGCGTGGTTCGGGTGGCACCGTGAGGCTTTTCGATCTCGTGGTAGTAGGTCGGATTGATGAGATAGACGTCCTGTGTCTGCGGCCGGAAGACGTGCCGCGGCGCGGTGGCGACGACCTCGCTGTGGTAGCCCGGACCGCCCGGGACCTTCCACTGCTCGTCGCCCGGTTCCCACGGTTTCCGGTAGGTGACCAGCTCGCCGCCCCAGTCGCACTCCTGGAGGCAGACGACGCAGCTGAGTTGGCCCACCACGTCGGCCACGGTCCAGGCCGTGCCCGTCGCGTCGCGGGCGATGTGGTCGCTGTGCAGGGGGTTTCGCACGCCGTCGGCGTGCAGCCGGATGACGGCCTCGCCGTACGGTCGGCCGTCGGGCCCGCGCGCCGGTTCCAGGGTGGCGAGCCCGAATGTCCGGCACAGTGCGGCGCGGACGCGGGCCGGTAGGTCGAAACCTGCGCGGGCCATGTGCTCGTTGGCGCGGGTGGCGATGTCGAAGTACGTGTGCGGATCGTGGAGGTGGGCGGTCAGGGAGGGGCCGACGGTGGTCTGGGAACCGTTGGTGCCGTTCACGGCCGAGGTGCGGCCCAGTAGTTCGTGGGCCTGTCGGCGGGCTGCGTCCAACTCCCCAGCCCCTAGCAGCCCGCGTAAGGAAACGACCGCGATCTTGCCCACGCTGAGCCAGCGAAGTGGTTCGAGTCCCAGGACAGTGCCGTCCGATATGTCGTAGTTGGCGATGTTCCATGTGGTCTCAAGCTGCATGGTGGAAGCTCCTCTGGTGCTGGGAGTGAAGGGCACTTCGATGACGGTGGCCGACGGGAGCGCTTCCCGGCGATGTACGCCTGCGGGCGCGGGGGGATGGTTTCGGAGGCGATGATCTCGGCCTCAGGCAGGGAAGCGGAGTGCGAGGTAGTCCCGTTGGTGGGCCTGCGGCGCGGTCCAGTGCACGACGTAGCACTGTCGTGGGTTGAGCAGGACGGCGTTGCCGCTTGTCCCGTCGTGCGGCGCGGTCGGATGGTTGTCCCCGGTGAGTGCAGGCGGGTTGGCCGGGGAAGGAAGGGCCCCTGGTCCTCTGGGGGCATCAGCAGGTCGGGGGCCGTTTCCCTGAAGCCGCGCAACCCGTCGTCCAGGGCCGGTTCGAGCGGCATCTGCTTCTCGCAGAGAATGAGCACGCGCGCCCGGCCCTACTGTGCGACGCCCTGCCCGAGAGCTCTTTGCCGGCCACATACCCCTCGACCAGCGCACCAGTGAAGGCGCCGCCGTAGGTGAGGCTTCACAGCTTCCAGCCAGCCGCGGGGCGTCTTCCGGTGCTCATGCCGAGCACGAAACCGTCATCGCGCAAGCATCCGCCGGTGGCCGGCGTGTCGCCTCCCGGTGGGTCTGGCCAGGGCTCGTTGAGATCGAACAGGACAAATCGGCTGACCGCTGACCGGTGCCTCATCGCCGACGCACCTCTTCGACACGTCCTCAATCGCGGCTCGCGGCGATCTCCGCCGCCCGGAATCCTTGTGCGGTGGCATCGAGAGCGGCATCGATGTCGTCATGGGTCATCGCGGCACTGATGTACCAGTGGTGGTTGGGGTGGAACAAGACCCCACAACGCGTGGTTTCGGTGTAGAAGGCGTCCTGAATCCTTCGTTGCACAGCGTCATCGGTGTACTGAAAACGCATGAAGGGCATTTGCGGCACTCCCAGTACATGGGCGTCGAGTCCGGATCGGGCAATCTGCTCGGCCAGGCCGCGCTGCAAGATCGCACCCAGCTCCTCGATACGTTTCAACGCGTCGGAATCACGAAGTTGAGTGATCGTCGCGACGGCACCGGCCATTTCCGCACCGTTCACGTGGAAGGTCGACCCGATGTGTACTTCGCCGACGGCACGCATGACTTCCTCGCGACCCACGACCGCCGAGATGGGATATCCGTTGGCCATCGCTTTACTGAAGGTCACGATGTCCGCCTGTACCCCGTACCGCTCTTGCGCACCGCCCAGCGAGACCCGGAAACCAGAGCGCATCTCGTCGAGTACGAACAAGGCGCCGTGTTGCCGAGCCAGATCGGCGGCCGCGGCGAGAAAGCCGTCGGCAGGGGGTTCCTCCTCGAACGGCATCATCAGCAGGCAGGCGACCTCGCCGGGATAGCGGCGGAATTCCTGCTCCAGACTGGCCAGGTCGTTGTACTTGAACGTGCTGACCGTCTGCTGGGCGGACTGGGGCACGCCTGCCGGACGGTTGGCGCACCAGTCGTGCCAGCCGTTGTATCCCCAGCGAATCACCCGCTCGCGTCCGGTGTGCGCTCGGCTCAGCCGCACCGCCGCGCTCGTAGCGTCCGAGCCGCTCTTGAGCAGGAACACGCGATCGGCGTGCGGCACCACCGAGATGAGCAACTCGGCGAGTTCCACCTGGACTTTCTTTCGGAGGGTTATGGCGAACCCGTCGCGGATCTCGCGGATAACCGCCTCGGACACCACCGGATCGGCGTGTCCGAGGATGATGGTGCCGTAGGCCAGAATGAAGTCCAGATACCGGTTCCCGTCGACATCCCATACGTATGCACCGGATGCTCGCTCTCCGTACAGCGGGTATTCACCGTCCACCAGGCGGTCGCGGTCGAGTACATAGCCGGAGTAGGCCTGGGTGGCGTCGACGCGAACCGCCCTTTCGAGCAGCAGTCGGGATTCGGTCAGATCCAGGGGCTGGTTTCGCTCGACCATTGCTACTCCTCGGGGGGATCCGTTGGGGGCGACATCTCCTCGTTTCGTGTAAAGACTTTGACGGGTTGCCGACTGGTTCTGCACGTTACTTGCGTGAATCAGCCATCTTCTTGGCGTGAAGCTGTCGACGAGGTTGACGGGTGTTCCGGCGCACATACGCTCGGTTTCATCGGCGTGATCCACTCAGATCTCCGCAGGTGTGCCACGGTGCCGGGCCGATTATGGCTCGACGAGGAACGGGCCGGGACGGAGTTGACAATGACTGGAACCCATCCGGACCGAGCCGGCGGCCGGGACCCGGGAATCGTCGCCGTACTCGGTGCGTTCGTCCTCAACGGCGTACTGCTTGGTTCGTGGGCCACTCGGGTACCGGCGCTGGCCGCGCAGATCGGTGCGGAGGAGGGTGCGCTGGGGCTGTCCCTGCTCGGTGCCAGCGTAGGCATGATCGCCGCTTCGCTTCTCGCCGGTCGGCTGTGTGCGGCGTTCGGCGCTCGCGTCGTGATGACGGTGGCCGGCGTTGCCGGGTCAGCGATGCTTCCGGCTCTGGGGCTGGCGAGGTCGCCCGTGACGCTCGGCCTGCTGCTGATTGTGCTCGGCGCGATGGTCGGCGTGATGGACGTGGCGATGAACGTGGCCGGCGTGACAGCGACCCGGCGGACCGGTCGGGCGATCATGCCGGTGTTCCACGCGGCCTTCAGTTTCGGCACGCTGGCCGGTTCGGTCGGCGCCGCGGTCGCGGCCGGACAGGGACTGGCGCCGAGCCGCCATTTCGTCATAGTCGCTGTGGTCTGCGGCGGCGTCACCGTCGGTATCGCCCGCTGGATTCCCGTTGAGGAACTCCTCAGGGTGCCCGCAAAGAGCGGGCACGCAGGGCGAGCGCCGTTCAGGCGACCGGTGCTGTGGCTGCTCGGCGGTGTGGCACTGTGCGCCTCGATAGCCGAAGGAGCGACCGCGGACTGGTCGGCGCTGTTCGGGGTGCAGGAGCGCGGTCTCAGTGAGGCGACCGGCGCCCTGATCTACTCGTTCTTCTCGATCACGATGGCGTGCACCCGCTTGTGCGGTGAGGCGATCCAGCGTCGTTGGGGCGCACCACGGATGCTCATCGGGGGTGCGGTGATCGGTGGGCTGGGGCTGGTCACCGCGGTCATGGCGCCGTCGCCGACTCTCACCTTCGCCGGCTTCGCTGTCGCTGGTGTCGGTCTGGCGTACGCGTCCCCCGTCGTCATGGAGTTGAGCGGTGCGGCTGGGCGACGGGCCGATGGGGGTGGTGGTGAGCGCGAGGTCGCGTTCGCGACCACCATTGCCTACAGCGGGTTCTTGCTCGGCCCTCCGATGGTGGGCGGCATCGCTGAGCTGACCAGCCTGCCGGTCGCGCTCGGCGCTGTTGCGGTGCTCGTGTTGTTGATCGCCCCGTTGACTCTGGTCGCGGGCACTTTCCGGCGCCGGGAGCTGTCGTCGGCCGAGGAGTCAGCGGCCAACCCCGCCCGGGGCACAGCGATCCGACGCACAACGGGCTGAGCTCGCTGCCAAGTCGTGGATGTGAGGGTTTCATCAGGATGTGCAAGCGCTGCATCGTGGAGTGCGTCTGTGTGTACGCGCGTGGTCCAGAGAAGTGCCAGAACCTAGGTGACATTGCGCCGGGTCGATACTGTCCAGGCCGCCGCCACTTCGCCGTAGTGACGAGTCGTCGCGTAGGGTCGAGGGCTGGCGCGGTGGCGTAGTACGTACGCTCCGTTTCCAGCCCCCGCCGCATCGAACCGTGCCTGCGTTGGGCAGGCCGCCAGCGAGGTGCCTGTGATCAGGCCCTTTTCTGACGGCCCTACGGACCGGACTGCAGCTTGTAACCGCATCCGTCTCTCCAGTGCCTTTTCTTCTCATGAGTTCTGCCGTGAGTGACCCGCACCGTAGTGGATGTCCTTGTGGCAGACGTCCAGAGTCTTCCGACGGTCTTGGAGATGCCGGATGCAGTGCACTTCGACACCGTCATGCTGCCCGTACATCTCGCAGGTATCGGGCGCGCACGTGAACGGCTTTCCCCGTTCGCGCGCCTCGGGTATGGCCGCGCGTTCGGCATCACGCTCACGCTGGACACTGATCCGCTCCAGCTCGGCCTCGATCCGCTGGATGGCCTCCGCGCGGTGGCGGCGGTCGCGTTCGAGCTTGACTTGACGCGCAGGTCGTCGCGGACGGTCTGGTAGCGGCCCCGCCGGGCGAGCGCGACCTCGGCCAGGTCGCCTCCGTCGCGCCTGTGCGTCCCGGCGATGTGGTGGGCGCCGGTGCGGGTGAGGTAGGCGAGTGAACCTCCCCTTGATCGTGGACACCTGGAGACTGGGACATCGGGTTCCAGGTCCAGCGCCGGTGGCGCGGCGGCGACCGGGGCGGAGAGGCAACCCTCCGCGATGAGTTGCCCCTACGTCTGCGTCAACGACCCAACGGGAGCCGCCAGCGCTCGGCTCGGTGGCAGGGGCGGCGCCTTCCGCCAGTCGGCCGTCCCGGTTCGCGCTGCGCAGCGCGTGAGCCAGGCGATCATGCAGGCGGCACCGCCCGCCATCCCCAGGGGATGTTCTCGAACGACGTGTCCGCCGACGTCTTGCCGGTCTTGTCCTCGCCGAAGCCGTACCAGGTGTCGCCGACCTCGATGATGCGAGCCCGTGCAGTTGCAAGCGGGTTGCCGTTCTGGTCGGTCCGTGCGGCGCCCGTCGTAAAGGTCACGGTGGCCGCGTGTGCCTGCGTGGCGGGCATGAGCAGGGCGGCGAGACTGCCGAGCAGAGTCAGGAACGCGGCGGCGGTGTGCGGTGCGATGTGGTGTCGGGCATGCGTCGCCTCTCTGTTGCGGGTCGGGGGCGGGAGTGTTGGTAGAGCAGTGAGGTCGGGGTCCTCGGGGCCACTCAGGGGTGATGGAGCGGCGTGCCGGCAGATCAGGCTCAAGCACGTGCAGCACGTCGCACTACGTGAGCGGCGAGTCGAACCCGGCACCCAGGGGGTGCCGATGCGCAGGCCGGGCAGCCGGGCATCGGCACCACCTCACGTCTGGATCTCCAGGCCCTGTCGGCCGGCGCGCTGGTCAGCCGGTGACGCGGTGGAAGGTCCATCGCTGGTTGGAGCTGCCGACGTCGCGGTACTGGATCAGCGCGGCACCGTCGGCGGTGCGCCACTCCGCGCACCGAATCCGCCCCTCGGCCGGCCGTCATCGCCTCCCGCAAACCCCAGACAGCACGAAACCCCCGCCCCTACGGGGGCCGACACTCAACCATGGGCCTTCCCCGCTCATCACGGGTTCTCTTGGTCGCATCCTGAGCCAGGCCGGCGATACCACAAGGTCTGACTTGATCCGTTCACGGCCGCGTCTCGACGACGGCCGAACCCTGACCCTCTGACGGCGGATCGGTCGGACTCCGACGCCGACCCGAGAACGAGATGACGTGGGACACCGCCGAACCCTCCCGCGGGTCGTTCGCCTTCGCCCTGCCAACTGGAGGTGGGAGCCCGTACAGGCACGGCCATCCGCAGCGACGGGCCGCGGGCGGCGCGCGCCAGGTCCGGCGGCTTCCGCGATGACGGAGTACTTGGCGTCCAAGCGGATGGACGCTGACGGGTCGGCACCGTCTCCCGGGCCGATCTGGGCCCGGAGCGCCCGATCACGAGCGGAGAGACAGAACCAAAGCGGCCGAGCCGGTCACTTGCCGTACTGGAAACTCGTCTCTTTCCACACCGGAAACCAGCCGCTACTCTTTCCGGTATGGAAACTCACGGGGTACGACTGACGCCGGAGCAGGCCCATGCCGCCCTGGCCGACACCGAGCACATCCGGGCCTCCGCCGCGGCACTGTCGGCCACACCCTGGCCGAACTGGTTCTTCGTCACACTCACGCTCTACATCGCCGCGCTCCCGATCACCTACGGAGGCGTCATGGCCGGCTCGGACTGGCTGCTGCCGCGCCCCGCGTGGATGGCCGTCATGCTGACGAGCACCGCGGTGTACCTGGCGCTCTTCGCCGTCGCGGCGAGGGCGTGGCGGACCAAGACCGGGGTGGCGCTGCGGTTCGACGTGCTGCCGAAGCGGGCGACCGTGCCGCTCGCGGTCGGCCTGCCCGTGCTGCTGGTGGGGGCAGCGTTCGCCTTCCGTGTCACGGAGCGGCCGGTGTGGCTGATCGCGGCCTCGCTGATCGGGGCCGCCGTGTCCGTCGGCTTCCACCTTGCCTTCGTCCGCCTGCACCGGAAGACCCCGTGAGTGCCGAGACCCACGACCGGCTGGAGGGTTTCGACACCACCATCCACGCCCCGAACCGGCTGCGCATCTGCGCCCTCCTGGACGCCGCGGGCGAGGCGGAGTTCGGCCTGGTCCAACAGCAACTCGACCTCTCCGCCTCCGTGCTGAGCAAGCACGTCACCGTGCTGATGGACGCCGGCTACGTCGAGCAGCGCAAGGCCGTCCGCGACACCCGGCAGCGAGTGTGGCTCCGGCTGACCCGGCGAGGCCGGGATGCATATCAGGGGCACCTCGCGGCACTGCGGGCGATCGTGGGGCCGTCGGATCCGGCTCTCTGATCACGATCGGAGACGGATGGGGACCGCGGCGGCGCCAGTGCCGACGCAGACGCATCTGAGTCAAGCCCGGAGGTCGTCCGCCGCGTGAACCTCGTTGCAGGCGGGCGGCCTTGGACGGCTGAAGCGGGCAGCCCTTTGAGCCAGTCGGAACCTTGTGGCACCGGACGGCTTGGCGAGGCACGGGTCTCTGGTGTCGCTCCCATGTGCTGAATGCCCGGACTCCCATGCCAGTCCGGTGCCAGGAGCCAGTGCAGGACGAAGCGTTGGGGAACCCCAGCCGACGTGCGGCTGGGGTTCCTCGAGGCGGTGCGTGTCGGTCAGCACGTGGAGTTGCCCGGGCCGTGAACGGCTCGTCTACGTGTCGGCGGACCGCACCACATCGCGATCACCGTGGATCAGGCGGGTCAGCGCTTCAGGGTGAGGATGCCCGGCCGGTACGGCAGTTTCACGTAGGGGGTGTTCGGCGGTTGGTTGGGGGCCAGGCCCTGGTAGAGGAACTGCAGGTTGCAGGGGTCGATGGTCATGGTCTGGTCGGGGTTGACGCGGACCAGGTCACCGTGGCTGATGTCGTTGGTCCAGGTGGCGCCGCTGTTGGCCTTGCCGGCGAAGGGGTTGGACTCGGTGGCGGCCTGCGGGGTCCATGGACCGTTCAGGCTGGAGGCCGTGAACGAGCGGAAGAAGCGGTGCTCGGTCGCACCCCGAGCCTCGACGATCATGAGGTACTGGTTCTGGCCCTGGACCTTGTAGACCTCCGGCGCCTCGAACAGGTTCTTCACCGTGTCGCTCATGACCGTCGTGTACGACGAGCCGAAGCTGGCCGGGAAGTTCCCGATCGGCATGGTCGACTTGTAGATCTTGCCGTTGTCACCGGCGAAGAACAGGTACATGTTCTGGTCGTCGGCGATCAGGGTCGGGTCGATCGCGCTGCCGTCGGGGACCTTGCCGGTGAACAGCGGCTGCGCCGCGGACCAGCCGTTGGGGTTGGTGGGATCGCTCGACGTGCGGTAGACGAAGGGCCATTGGGTACCCCACCCATTTGAGGCCAGCACCCAGATCTTCTTGGGCGCGAAGTAGAACAGTTTGGGCGCCACCGCGGACTGGCTCATCTGGGTCTGGCCGGCCGACGCCATGTCCGACCAGTTCGTGAAGGAGCTGAACCCCATCGATTTCCACGACGAACCGTCAGAGGCGGTCGCGTAGACCAGGTGCTTGCCGTTGTACGTCACGGTGGTGAAGTCCTTCAGCGAGGCCCACCCGTTCGCCGGCTGCGCCAACGCACCTGTCGACGTCCACCGGTATGTCGACGGAAGGGAACACTTGCCGCTCGTCGGAGCGGGCGATGACCTGAAGTTCCAGTGCTGGTTGGCGCCGCCCTTGGAGTCCCAGATCTGGACGGGAGTGCCGTTGGCGGTCCGACCGCCGGGGATCTCCAGCGCCCGGCCGCTGGCGACGTTGGTCAGCGTGTAGGAGCCGTCGCTGTTCCGGTGGGCCCGCCAGCGCTGGTTGGCGCCGCCGTTGGAGTCCCAGATCTGCATCCTCGTCCCGTTGGCGGTCTGGTTGCCCGGCTCGTCCAGTACCCGGCCGCTGGCGACGTTGGTCAGCGTGTAGGAGCCGTCGCTGTTCCGGCCGGCCCGCCACTGCTGGTTGGAGGAACCGCTGGCGTTCCACACCTGGAGCGGTATGCCGTTGCCGTTGTGTCCCGCGGGCTGGTCGAGCACGCGGCCGGTGGCGGCGTTGGAGAGCGTGTAGACGGCGCCGGAGGTGATGCCCCCGCCCGACGTGCCGCCGCTGCTACCGCTGCTGCCGCCGCCCAGGGCAGTGAGCACCGCGCTGTAGGCGGGCTTCTTCTTGCCGCCGCTGTCGAACAGCAGCGGGTTCTCACCGGTGCGCCACGAGTCGCTGTCGCGGATGCCCCACACCGTGATGCCCGTGCAGCGAGCGACGTTCAGGCAGGCCTTGACTGCGTTGGTGTACGCGGTGGCGGACGCCTGGGTGATGTCGAGCTCGGTGATCTGGACGTCCACGCCGAGCTCGGCGAATTTGGACAGGGTGGTCTGGAAGCCGGCGGGCGGGCCGCCGGCGCCGAAGTGGCTCTGGAGGCCGACACAGTCGATGGGCACGCCGCGGGACTTGAAGTCCTTGACCATCTTGTAGACGCCCTGAGTCTTGGCGTCGGACCAGTTCTCGATGTTGTAGTCGTTGTAGCAGAGCTTGGCCGCGGGGTCGGCCTTACGGGCGGTGCGGAAGGCCTCCTCGATGAAGCCGTTGCCCAGCACGTTCCGGAAGACCGAGCTGCGGAGCTGGCCGCCGGGGCCGTCGGCGAAGGCCTCGTTGACCACGTCCCAGGAGTGGATCTTGCCCTTGTAGTGGGCCATCTGCTGGGTGATGTGGTTGTTCATCACACTGCGCAGGGTGCCCGCGTCCTTGATGGAGCTGACCCAGCCGGGCAGTTGGGAGTGCCAGACCAGGGTGTGGCCGCGCAGGCGCTGGCCGTGCGCGGAGGCGTGGCTGACGATCGAGTCGGCGGGGGCGAAGTTGAACTTCCCGCGGGAGGGTTCGATGGTGTCCCACTTCATCTCGTTCTCCGGGGTGATCATGTTGAATTCCCGGTCGAGAAGGGTGGAGTACGTCGAATCGCCGAGCTTGCCCGAGGCCACTGCCGTGCCGAAGTAGCGGCCGCTGTCGGCCGCTGCGGCCAGGGTCGGCTTGGGGGCATCCGGCGTGAGTGCGGCCTGGGCGACCAGCGGTACGGCAGTACCCACGGCGGCGAGAACCACGACGGCGGCGAGCAGTCGGCCGGTCGCCGGTCGGCGGCGATGAGAGCGGTTCTGATCTGGCAACGGCATGCCCTTCTAGTGCAGCGGGCCTTGGTCTGGGACCCGGGTACCTGCCAGTGGGCTCCACGCCCAAGAAGGTTGCCGTGATCGGGAAGGAATCATGTCGAGCCGGAGATCGGCGCGGCCCTCATCCCGTCGGGGCGAAACCGCCCCGGACTCCGGCCGGCTCTGGACGGGGATCAGGTTGGCTGCCGTTCCGGGTGATGCGAGACCGGCAGGTGAGCTGCTCGATCAGGCACCCACCACTCCAATCCTCTTGGCAAGCGCCCTGTAGTCACGACGCCCCGTGGCGCCCCCGGTCGCGGCGGCGCAGCAGGAGCAGGCCGCCGGCGACGGCGGTGGCGCCCGCGGCGGCCGCCCATCCGACGATCTCGCTGGAGCCGGTCGCGGCGAGGTCGTCCCCCGTGGTGGGGGAGGCGGAAGCGGAGGCCGACGCGGTGGCCGTCTGGGGTCGCGGGTCGGAGGCGGCGCCCGAGGCCGAAGCCGAGGCCGAAGCCGAGGCCGAGGCCGAGGCCGAAGCGGCGGGCTTCGGGGTGGCCTTGGTGTCCGTCGCCTTGTGTTCACTGCCCTGCGCAGCGAGGGAACGCGGCCTGCCGACGTGGCTCGCGAGATTCACCTGCGGCCTGCCGATCTCAACGACCTGATCTTCGGGCTCGTTGTCACCGCGCAGGAGGGAGGGGGGCAACGGCACGGCGGTGGACACAACCGGCCGCTGCTGTCTGTGGTCCGCTGACATGCCGTCCGGCGAGAGCGAGGGCCGGATCCGCGGACTACTCGTCGACCTCGGCGTGGGCTCCAGCGCATGACACCCGCTACGGCTGTGCGTCTCCCCGCGCCGCAGCCTGGCGACGAGGCGGCGTTGGGGGAGCCGTCGGCGAAGGGGCCGAGCACGCCTCATCCGTGAACTGCTGCTTTGGGTAAACGACTTCGCAGCCACACCATGAGGTAGTGTCGCAGGTCACACGAAATGCGTCGCGCCATTTGAGACGCTTGCGGGGTGAGTTACCCAAAGAGGCCCGTGAACACCCCTGAAGTGGCCGCTTCACCTCGACTTAGGGCACGCAGAGGGCGCGAAGCCCTCAAAATGGTCTAGGCAACAAGCAACCCCAGGCCGCTGACCTGGGGTTTCATCATGGAGCGGGTGACGAGAATCGAACTCGCGCTCTCAGCTTGGGAAGCCACGACGCTTGCAGAGCTGGGTAGCTTCTGACCTGGGCGTATGGGCTTTGACGTGGTGCCCGAGAGCGCAGGATCGCGCCGCTGTTGATGCCGCGGACATTACACCTGGCGTGGCGTCAGTGTCTCAGCTGTTGGGAATCATTCTGACGGATATGGCAGGCCCTATTTCCTACGTCGGGCTGGTGATGGAGTAGTGACAGGAACGCTGTCTCAGCGGCTTACCGTGCTCCTGTGCTCTTGATGCGCCCTCGCGCGCGTCTGACACAGCACGGATGAACCAGGCACCCAGGTCAGGTACTTCTCACCCACGATGCCATCGTTGTGGGTGAAGACGTGCAGGGGGCCCAGGTTTCGAGGAGGCGGTGTCACGTCTGGCGATGACCTGCGGCTGGTGGCCGAAGGACACGGTCGACCTGACCGGTACCCGCTGCTCGCCCTGGCCCGGTACATCGAGGCAGGCCCCGAACAGCACGCACCTCGAGGTTGGCAGGCTCACCGTGCTGGCGGCTCGCTGGTTGGCGGTCCGCCCTGCGGCTCCGCGCCCCCCACCGCGCGCAACGAGGCAGCGAGAATTTGGCAAACCTCAACTCGCTGCCCTTGATCGGAGCCCTCCAGGAGCCGCTCCAAGAGGCGAATGACCGCCAGGTCCCGCCCGCAGCGCGCGATCACGCCAAGGACCACGCATGCCGTCATTCCAAGCATGGCTGCAGACAGGGTCATGACTCGTAACCCTTCCGGATGTACTCGGCGATCTCCGCTGCCCCGCGGCCGCACAAGCATGAGTTGTGGCGATTCAAGATCACTGTGCGATCGCCGAGGTGAGCAGAGTGGCGAGAGAGCAACTCGATCGCCTGCCTCCGTGGCAAACCGTCGGCGATGCCGTGAGCCAAGAGATTCGCACAGAGGGTTTCCATAGTGTCACCGCAGCACCACTCGATAACAAGATCGCCGGAGTGGTGCGTGTAGCAGTTCGCGAACCCGTGCGGCTCTGCCGTCCTGTTCACCACTCCTGGGCAACGCAGAATTCGACTCAACAACAGATCGCGTACCCGTAGGTCCGCGCTGCCTCCCGAGTCCACCCACTCTTCGGCTTCCTGCCCTTCCTCGCGAGAGAGGCCGCCAGGAGCGCGCTGCCACAGAAGCACTTCACCATCGCGCGCGGAAGGCAGACGCATGCGGCTGTGATCGGTACGTGTCACAGTGACTTGGGCCGCGCTGAGCGCGTCGTGGAGAACCACGCGCTCGTTGCTTCCCCGGACGCGAAGCCCGGGGACCCCGCGGACGCCTCCGTAGAAGTGATCGAACCGCGGCAGAAGCTCACGAAGAAACTCGTCCGCCATCTCGGACTCCAAGGTGAGGTGCAAGCCCTGAGCGTCTGGCTTCGCTTCTCGCACGCCGAGAAGAGCACCGTTGAGTTGTCGATCCTTGAAGCCGCTTGCCAACACATGTGCTAGGTGCGCTTCCAGCCGACGCTGATGAGGATCGGTGGCATCTGTGACCGAGGACCCGAGATAGACGTTGGCCTGCCGGGCCAGCCTGGAAGCGGTCGAGAGCGTGAGTGACGTCTGGTTACGGATCTTCTTGGCCAGACGATTAGTGTTGCGTGAGCTGGACATACATCGCCCCTTCCTTTTGCCGCCCGGCGACGACAGGAGAGACAGATCGGATGTCCAAAGGCGTACTGACTGCCAACTGCGGGTGACTCTCAAGAGCCCACTGCTCGCTCCGGCGCCGGGACCGGATGTAGCGAGACACGCTGCCGCAGCAGCGCCGCACACAAGGTACACCAGGATGTTGCACTCGACTCGGCGAATGGACGGGTGTGAGTGCCAGGCGGAGCCGCCCGGTGTCTTGTTCACCGCGCGTACGAGGCGTCTGAACTGGGTGGTCCAGCCGAAGCCCTCATCGGGCTACCCGACGGTCATCGCCTCTCGCCGGCCTGGCTCTGTCCGCGAGAACGGCAGCGGATGTACACCGGTTTGGGAGGCAGCCGCCACCCGAGAGGGAATCGAAATGTTCACGGGTTTCGACAGCAGCACTGGCACGGAGAGGTTGCTGCTGGGTGCGATGGCCGACGCCGTCGGGGTCTGGTGCCCTGACCGCATCGGTGCGCCGGCTTCAGGCAGGTGGAAGTGGCCCTGCGACGGTGACCGTGCCGGTCCACCAGTCCGGTTGATCGGGTGCTTGCCAGAGGACGTCGGGCCGGCGGTGGGTTGGTTCCTCCGCCTTCTGAACCAGGGCCGCCTGCGCGATGTCCGGCTCGGACGAGGGCGGAGGACCAGCGAGAGTGCCGTGGGCGATGCCGGCCGGCCCGGTGAAGTGGACGGCGTACCTCCATCCGTCCGCAGTCCGGTACAGGACGAGGCTGGTCGGCGTCCCGAAGGTGCGCCAGTACGGCCGCCGTTTGCTCGCCATGCCGGCACGGTACTGCGGACTCACCGCCCATCCGGCGCGTCCGGCGTCACCGCGGACGTACGCGCCCCCAACCGTCCGGATAAACGGATGGTCGGGGGCGAGCGTGACGCGGCAGGATACTCCGCATGACCTTGCCCACCCCCGAGCTGCACACCGCCCGCCTGCGACTGCGGCCGTTCACCGACGCCGACGCGGCGTCGCTCTACGCGCTGCACAGCAGCGCCAACGTGCTGCGCTACTGGGACTCCCCGCCGTGGACCGAACCGGCCCGCGCCCAGCGCTTCATCGCGACCGGCCGGACGATCGAGGAGGAAGGCACGGGAGCGCGGGTGGCCGTCGACCGCGTCTCCGACGGCGCATTTATCGGCTGGTGCGGCCTGACCAGCTGGAACCCGGACTTCCGTAGCGCGTCCCTGGGCTACGTGTTCGACGCCGCCGCGTGGGGCCACGGCTACGCCACGGAGACCGCGCACGCCGTCCTGCGGTGGGCGTTCGACACCCTGGACCTGAACCGCGTCCAGGCCGAGACCGACACCCGCAACGTGGCGTCCGCCCGGGTCCTGGAGAAGCTCGGCTTCGTCCGCGAAGGCACCCTCCGCGAGGACTGCGTCGTCAACGGCGACGTCTCCGACTCCTGGGTCTTCGGCCTCCTCCGCCGCGAGTGGCACCCGACGGCCACGCCGACGGCCGGTCGCTAGGACCGAGACCTGCCCCACCCGCGCACGCCGACGAGGCCGTTGCCGCTGGGCGACCACAGTAAGGATGGCCCGTCGCTCCCGTTCTGCCTGCTGTCTCGCTCTCTCGGCCCGAGCCCTCGCCTCCTCTGCGGCGGCTTCGCGCTCTGCTCCAGTGGCATGGTGTCGGCAGCCCTTACCGATCTCCTGCGGGAGCTTGCATGGCGTCCCCTTCTTCGTGGGGCGACCTCAGCGCGCTGCCGTTCGGCGTCTTCGGGAACGGTCGTACCTGGTGGGCATGCCGGGCATTGTGAACCACCCGGCCACACCGGCGCCGTGCAACCGGCCCTTTGCGTAAGCGACTTGGTTCGCCATTTGCTCGACTTGTGGTGCGGGTCAGATGAAATGCGTCTCGCTATTTGAGGCGAACGAGGGTCGGGGGGTGCAAAGTGATGCCCGGGGACCCTGGAGATGGCCGCTCGACCCCGACTTAGGGCACGCGGAGGGCATGCAACCCCCAAATTGGACTAGACAACAAACAAACCCCAGGCCGCTGACCTGGGGTTTCAAATGGAGCGGGTGACGAGAATCGAACTCGCGCTCTCAGCTTGGGAAGCGCCGGCGCTTGGGAGGGCTCTATCGCTCTGGCCTGCGCAGATTCCTTCTCTGTCGGTCGTCCTGCAGGTCGGTTCGCACCGCTGTTGACCGCGGTTGTCCGCTCTTACGGGCACGGATTGGGCACGGCCTCGGCTTGTGGCGTGCGGCGGCATCATCGGTCCTGTGGGGAGCTGTCCCGGAGGACACGCGGCGGAGCCGTACAGACGACCTGTCAGCCGCAATCAGCGGCTTGAATCACTGCCGCATGTATCTGTACGCGACGTCGGTATCTCGGGCTCTGCGCACCTGCGGCACCTGCGGCGCCGGTGCCGCAGGTGCGGGCAGACGTCAGTCGATGCGGGCGCAGAGGTCGTCCGTCGTCCCGTGTACCAGGTTCACGGCCTTGTACCCGACGGAGCTGATGTCCATGGCGTACACCCCGTCGATGATGTATAGGCCGCGCGGCAGGTTGCCCTTGCCCTCGCCGATGCCGACCAGCACCGGGCCGTGCACGGCCCAGAACTGGGAGCCGTCGGTTCGGTGCTCGACGATGGCCGAGCCCCTCGCGTCGGCGTCGTAGAAGGCGCCGGTGTCGGTGTTCGTGACCCGTACGACGAGATCGCCCTTGTACGCGACACGCTTCACGGTGCCGTCGGGGTAGGTGTCCAGGACGCGCTGCATCACCTCGTCGATGACGGGCTCGCCGTGAACAGGGAAGTCGCACCGCAGCCCGGCATCGATGTCCCATGGCGCGGAGGGCGCCGGCTCCCACCCGGTGCCGGTTCCGGCGGACGCGGCCGACGTGGGCTGCACTCCCAGAAGCACGGCGACAAGCACCAGCGGGGCGAGAACGGTTCGTCGCATGACTCTCCCTGGTCAGACGGGTGAAAGGAAAGGTTCCGCCGAAGAGACGGATGCCAGTGTCCCGTCGGCCTCTGACCAAACCCTCACCACTACCGCCACCGGCACGGACCGCGGACGCTCGGCCCTACTAGGCTGCCGAGCGCCATGGAGTTCCAGTTGCTCGGTCCTTTCGCCGCCTGCCACGAGGGACGACAGGTGTTGGTGGGCAGCCGCCGCCAGGAGCGGTGTTTGCTGTCGGTCCTGCTGCTGCACGCGGGCCGCGCCGTGACGACCGAGCGCCTCATCGACCTGCTGTGGAACGGCGATGCGCCCGCCTCGGCCCGCGGCACCGTCCACACCTACGTAGGTCGATTGCGTGCCGCTCTCAAGCCGTACGGAGTGCCGGTCGAAACCCGGCATGACGGCTACGCCGTCGAGCAGGGCCCTCATACGATCGACGCGCAGGAGTTCACCTTCCTCGTCCGGCAGGCGGCCGATGCCGGTGACCCCGCGGAGCGAGTCCGCCTCTACGACCAGGCCCTCGGGCTGTGGCAGGGCCCGCTGCTCGCCGACGTGGCCGACGACCGGCTGCGCACCCGCCTCGGCGGTCCCCTCGACGAACTGCGCCTGACCGCCGTGGAGCGGCGGGCGGAGGCGCAGCTCACCATGGGTCTGCACGACCGCGTCGTGGCGGATCTGACCCCGCTGGCCGAGGAGCATCCAGGGCGGGAACGGCTGGTCGCTGCCCAGATGACCGCTCTCTACCGCGGCGGCCGCCAGGGCGACGCCCTGGCGCTGTACCGCAGCACACGCAAGGCGCTGGTGACCGAGTTCGGTATCGAACCGGGCGCGGAACTGCAGACGCTGCACGACCGCATGTTGCATGGCGACCACCGGCTGGACCGGCCTCCCGGACCCGTATACGCCGTGCGGGTCGACGACCAATGGCTGCCATGGAGCACGAGCGGACACCCCGCCCTGGAGTTCTGCAACACCTACGCGGGCTGGGGCGGGGACCAGCTGCCGGGATCGGAGTGGCTGCGCGGCTACGCCACGCTGGCCGTATGGACCGGCCATATGGACCTGGTCGAGGAGAGGCTGGTCACTCGGCTGCGGGAACAGGCGCTGCGGCACCCCGACGAGGCTGCCGCCACCCTCGCCGAGGCTCGGCAGTTCCGTACGAACCTGTATGCCTGTCTGACCGATCCGGAGGACGCCCGTGCCTTCAAGGCGGTGGCCGGCGCGGTGGAGGACGCTGCCAGGCACTCGGTCTTCACCCGTGGCGAGGACGGCCTCGGACGCTGGCAGCCCTCACCCTCCGCCGGTTTGCGCCTGCCCGTGTGCGCGGTTGCCCGTAGCGCGGGCGAACTGCTTGCGGATCCACGGCGCTTCACGGTCCGCAGTTGCCCCAGTGAGGACTGCGGCTGGCTGTTCCTCGACGCGAGCGGGCGGCGCAGATGGTGCAGCTTGGCGACCTGCGGCCGCAAACGGACGTCCAGCACGGGCACTGACACAGGCGCCGACCAGCCCTGACCCGTCACCGCAAGGGTCGTGGCACGGAGCAGGAAAGAAGGTCCTGGCGCCGCGTTCACGGTGCCGTCGTGGTGCACGCCGATCCACTGGTCCGGCTGGCATCGCTGCGTGGGCCAGGTCGCACCGCTGTTCACCGTGGTTGTCCGCTCCTACGGGCACGGATTGGGCACAGCCTCGGGATGCGCCTCTCGGCGGTGCCTCTGATCGGTGGAGAGCCGTACCCGATGGCGCGTCGACCGTCGCGTTCGGGTGGGCTGGGTGCGTAACCAGTCAGCAGTCCACATGCCTGGGCGGGGAGGGGCGCCGGCCGCGTTCGTGACGGGGTCCGAGGCGGTACTGGGCGCCTTCGAATCAGTGGCAGACACCATGCCGAGTCCCTCTTCTCGCGGTCTTCACGCGCGCTGCGCGTTCGATCGCGGCACGCGCGGTTACGGATAAGGGTTCGTCGTAGAATTTCTCGTATGAGCGCACGGCTTGCCTTGCTCAGCAAGTCGGACCCTGGCCTCGCGGAAAGTGATGTCTTCCGGCTGGCACTGCAGCATGCGGTGGCCGAACTGGATGCCTTGGGGGGAACGATTCACCTGCGCGGCCCCATGTCCGCGCTGCGCTTGGTGTCGGTGACCGGCCTGCCTCCCGTCCTCACCCGCTCCTGGGAGATCGTCGACCAGGAGGGCCCGCTGGCCCCGGCCCGCGCCCTGCAACAGGGCAGTGCCGTATGGGTGCCGTTCACATCGGAGCAGGCGGATACAGCAGCCCGCAGCTGGCCCGGCACCGGCCTGATGGCTCTGCCGATGTTCAGCGGAGACCGCAGCATCGGCGCACTCACGGTCCTGATGGGCGACCGAGGCGAGCCGACCCCGGAGCATTGCAACTTCCTCCGGGCCGTGATCGCCTGGATCGAGGACCGCATGGTCCAGGCCCCGCCACCGACCCGGCCCTCGCAGACGGAGCCGAGCGGTGAGCGTCTGCGGCAGGCCCTCAAGGAGGTCAGCGTCGGCTCGTGGGACTGGAACATCCAGACCGGCGACCTGATCTGGGACGAGGCAGCCCTGGAGCTCTACGGCACCCGGCCTGCCGACTTCACGGGCAGGGTCGAGGACTGGATGCGGTGTGTCCACCCCGACGACCTCGCGCCGACGCTGGCACTGGTGGAGCGGGCGATCCGGGACCACGGCGTGTTCGAGGCCGAGTACCGGGTGCGCAAACTGGACGGTACGTGGGGCTGGACCCAGGCCCGCGCCAAGGCCACGTACGACGAGAACGGTGAACCGCAACGGATGATCGGCATGGGATGGGACAGCAACGAGTCCCGTTCCGCCCGTGACGCGCTCAGCCGGGCCCTGCGCCACATGAGTGACGGCTTCCTGGCGGTGGACGACGACTGGCGGATCACCTTCGCCAACCTGGAAACGGAACGCACGCTCGGCTTCTCCGAGGAGGAGATGTTCGGGCGCCTGCTGTGGGAGCTGCCCGCCGTCCGGCAGGTCCCCGGCCTGGAGAACCGCTGCCGCAAGGCCGCGGCCGAGGAGCGGTCCGCGGGCTTCGACGTCCACATGCCGGACACCGGGCGCCGCTACCACCTGCGGCTGGTCCCGGGGCCCGGCGGCCACACCATCTACTTCACCGACGTCACCGAGAAGCGGCGCCTGGAGGAGGAGAGCCGGGCGGCCGAGCGCTTCGCGTCCGAGCGGGCGGCCCGTATCGCGGAGCTGACCACGGCGCTCGCGACGGCGACGACCTCGCGGGACGTGGTGGACGCGGTTGCCCACCGGGTGCTGCCGCCGTTCGCCGCCACCGGGCTCATGATGCAGGTCATCGAGGGAGACAGGCTCCACAACGTCGGAGCCGTCGCCTACTCGGACGATTTCCTCGCCCTCGCCGACGGCCGCCCCCTCGCATCCGGCGACCCGGCCTGGGACGCGATCCGGGCCGGCGCGCCGCTCTTCATCACCTCTCCGCAGGAGTTCACCGCACGCTATCCCGAGCTGGCCGACCTGCCCGCTCGCGCCGACAAGAAGGCCTGGGCGTTCCTGCCCCTGACCGCTTCCGGGCGCACGTTCGGAATCTGCGCGGTCACCTTTGACCACCCGCGCCGCCTCAGCGACGAGGAACGCGCCCTGCTGACCACGATCAGCGCTCTCGTCGCACAGGCCCTGGAGCGGGCCCGGCTCTACGACGCCGAGCACACCCGGTCCCGCCAGCTCCAGCGGAGCCTGCTCCCCAGGGACCTGCCCGATCTGCGCGCGTGCGAGTCCGCCGCCCGCTATCTGCCCGCCGGCCGGGGCATGGACGTCGGCGGCGACTGGTACGACGTCATCCCGCTCTCCGGCTGCCAGGTCGCCCTGGTCGTCGGCGACGTCATGGGCCACGGACTGCCCGAGGCCGCCACCATGGGCCGCCTGCGCACCGCCGTCCACACTCTCGCCGACCTCGAACTGCCCCCCGACGAGATCATGACCCACCTCAACGACATCGTCGGCGGCATGAGCGAGGAGTCGTACGTCACGTGTTTGTACGCGCTCTACGACTCCACCACCCAGATCTGCAGCATCGCCCGAGCCGGACACCCACCACCCGCGCTGCTCCACCCCGACGGCACGGTTCACTTCTCGGACCAGGCCGCGGACCCGCCGCTGGGCGCCGCGGAGCCCCCCTTCGAGACGGTTGAGTTCCATGTTCCCGAGGGCAGCCTGCTCGTGTTCTACACGGACGGTCTGGTCGAGTCGGCGAAGCGTGAGATCGACCAGGGCATGACGGATCTGGCGCGGCTCCTGCACACGGCCCACCAGGACGGTACGAGCGCAGATCTGGAACGCCTGTGCGACGTGCTGACGGCCGGCCTGCTCCCCGCCGAGCAGCAGGCCGCCGACGACGCCGCGTTCCTCGTCGCCCGCCTCCACGCCCTGGCCGGCGACCAGGTCGCTTCCTGGTCCCTGCCCGACGACCCCCGGGCCGCCGGCCAGGCCCGCCGCCACGTCCGAGAGCAACTCTGCGCATGGGGCCTGGAGGACCTGACAGCCACCACGGAACTCCTGGCCAGCGAACTGGTGGGCAACGTGGTACGCCACGCCAAGGGACCGGCCCGCCTGCGTCTCCTCCAGGATGTCAACCTGATCTGCGAGGTCTTCGACGGCAGCCTCACGATGCCCCGCATCCGCCGTGCCACGGACACCGACGAGGGAGGCCGCGGGCTACAACTGATTACGGCACTCTCGCAACGCTGGGGCACGCGTTACACGAAGAAGGGAAAGTGCATCTGGACCGAACAGGTCCTGATCGGCCCGGACAGTCGGCAGGACCAGCTGTCCGATGCGCTGGACCTGATGTTCCTGAACACAGGAGGAATCGACGGAGCCCTGGACCTGTCCCCCTTCGAGGAGCACGGTCCATAGGTCGGCGATGCTAACGGCCTCTCACATGGACACGGTTGGCAGCCTCTTGAGCGGTGCGAGTGAAGGCGTGGATCAGAGGCGTGGTGTTGCTTTTGAGTCAGACCGGCGCCCAGTCGATGGGTGGGCGTCGGAGAAGGGGATGTAGGTGATGTCGGGGCGGCCGTAGAAGCGGGTGACCTGGGCGCCGACGATCATTCCCCCGAGTCCGTACTTCAACAGCGAGCACGCCAAGTACGCCCACGGCCAGCTGTTCGCCAGCGACGCGCTGCTGCTGGGCCGCGTGACGTACCAGGGCATGGCCTCAGCCTGGCCGCACATGGAGGACTCGGAGGGCGAGTTCGCCGTCCGCATGAACAGCCTGCCCAAGCACGTTGTGTCCACCACCGTGGAGCAGTCGGCATGGAACGCCACCGTTGTCCGCGGTGATCTGGCCACAGAGGTCGGCAAGCTCAAGGAGCACTACACCAAGGACATCCTCGTCTACGCCAGCGGCGAGCTGACCAACGTGCAGATCGCCCTCGGACTCGTCGACGAGCTCAAGCTGTGGGTACACCCGGTGGTCCTGGGCGAGGCAAGCGGCTGTTCCCTGCGGGCGCTCCGGCGACCACGTGGACGCCCGCGTCCACCACGGCCTTCCGCTCCGGCGGCGTAGTCCTGGACTACCGGCCGGTTGCATAGTCCCCGACGCCGGCCTGTGACCGGCGTCCGACACGGCGCGCAAGGCGCGCCAGACTGTCCCACGGGGAGAACCCTTGTCTGTCTACGGTCACATCCGGGAACATCTGCTGCCGCCTCGCGGACCACAACGCATGCTGGCCGCAGCCCAGTTCACCAACTCCGTCGGTGACGGCGCCTACTACGTCACCTCGGCCCTCTACTTCACCCACGTCGTCGAACTCGACCCGGCCCGGACAGGACTCGGCCTCACCCTGGCCTGGGCGGTCGGTTCCCTCGTCGGAGTACCGCTCGGCAGGATCGCGGACCAGCGGGGTCCGCGCGGCACCGCGGTACTGCTCGCCCTCACCACCGGTGCCACGGTCGCCTCCTTCCTGGTCGTACGGGGCTTCCTGCAGCCCTGTCGGCCGGCCGCTCGCCCTGGGGCTCCGCCGCCGTCCTGGTCGGCGCGGTCGTCCGGCTCGGCTGGGACGTCTCCGGCGTGGTCGAGGCGGTCGGCCCCGGAGTGACCACACTGGCACCGGGCAACGAGGTGTTCGGCCTGCCGCGCCACCCGCCTCCCGCGGGGACGTACGCCGAGTACGTGACGTCGCCCGCCCGGCACCTGGTCCGCAAGCCCGAGGCGCTGACCCATGTGCAGGCCGCGGCGCTGCCGCCGGCCGCGCGCAGTCACCCTGAGTAACGCATCATCGTTCGGCTGATCCGGAGCGCCCGTCGCAACCGCACATACCGGGATCCGCCACTCGGGCGTGGCCGACGACCAGCACGGTGCCAGGGCACGCGACGAAGGGATGTCCGGCATGGAACGGGCCCGGACGAACCGCGTCGTCCGGGCCCGCGGGCAGCGGCGAAGGCCGGCTCAGAACAGGCCCTTGTAGCCCTGCCAGCCGGTGGCGATCTTCGTGCGGCCGCCGAAGGAGCCCCTGCCGTCACCGCTGTTGCGCCACACGTCGCCGGAGCTGTCACGGGAGACGATGTCGGCCCTGCCGTCACCGGTGATGTCGCCCACGCCCACGACCACGTTGTACGACGAGCCCCAGTCGTTGAAGACCTTCACCCGGCTCTTGAACTGGCCCGTCGCCGTGCCGTCGTAGCGCCACAGCTCGTTCGACCTGTCCTGGGCCAGCAGATCGCCGTACCCGTCACCGTTCAGGTCACCGGCGCCCACGATCTTCTTGTAGCCCGTCCATCCGGAGGCGATCTTCACCCGCGCCGAGAGCTTCCCCGTGCTCGTCGCCTTGTAGAGGTAGATGTCCCCGGTCGAGGCGTGACGGGCGATCAGATCCGCTCGCCCGTCACCGCTGATGTCTCCCGGTGAGGTGAGCAGGTTGTACTGGTTCCAGCCTGTGCCCAGCGAGGTGTACGCGGTCGCTGGCGTCACCGCCGCACCGCACTGGGGCCGGTAGGCCCGCAGCGTGCCGCTGTCGAACCGTACGAGCACGTCGTTGCACCGGTCACCGCTCAGGTCGCCGAAGGACACGGCCTTCACCGTCGTCGGCCACCCGGAGCCCGTCTTCTTCCCGGTGAACGTTCCCTGCCCGGTCCCGTAGTGGTACGTCAGCCCGCCCGAGCTGTTCAGTGTCACCAGCTCGCCGAAGCCGTCCGACCCGACGAAGTCCCGCCACGCTGCCGCCGCGCCGGTGAGCTTCACGGTTCCCGTCCTCGTCAGTGCCGCGCCCTGTCCGTCCGCGGGGGTGACGGTCAGCGTCCAGGTGTACGAGCCGTTGGGCACGAGCCGGCCGGAGCTGTTCGTGCCGTTCCATGCCGGGGCCACCACACCGCGTGCCAGACCGCCGGAGAGGGTGCGGACGGCCGCACCGGCCTTGTTCCTGATCACGAGGTTCCAGGAGGCCGCGGGCTTGTTCAGCCACCACTTCGGACTCCACTGCGCGGTGCCGCCCTTGACGTCCGCCGAGGCGGCGACGGTGGCGTCGCGCTGCACGAGGGCGGAGACGGGGACGTCGCTGGAGGTCAGGCGAATGCTGTTGTCGGAGCGGAGCTGGGCGATCACGCCGGTGTACGGATCGACGTCCCAGGCGTTGCCCTCGAACTTCCCGGCGGTGTGCGACACGGGGGTCCCGTCGCGCACGTCGATGACCTTGAGCTGCCCGGCCTCGACGGTTGCGACGAAACCGTCGCCGAGCTGCGCCTGCTCCCAGCTGTCGCCCGACACGAGCGTCAGGTTCTGCTTGGTGACGGTGTCGTAGACGCCCTGCCCCTCGGAGTTGAGTACGCAGTTCCACAGCAGCCAGCGGCCGACCGCCTGGAAGTCGTTCAGCAGGCAACCGCGCCCGAACGACACCGAGTCGCCCTGCTGCCCCGTCAGCAGATCGACGGGGACCACGGTGCTGTTGCCGGACATCACCCACAGGGTGGTGCCCCATATCGCCCGCACGGTCTCCGTCGTCGTGTACACCGTGCGCCCGGAGTCGAGGTCGACGACCCGGGTCTCCGCCGTGCCGGTGCTGTCCCACGGCCTCATCAGGGCGGCGAAACGGCCGTTCGCGGCGGTCACGGTCTGGTAGCTGCGGGAGCTGTCGATCCGGGTGCCGGGCAGCGGCTGGGTGGCCCCGAGGAGCTGAGGCTGCTGGGCGACGCTCGTGCCGTAGCCCGAGACGACGGTCCGGCCGTCACCGGTGTCGTAGAGGCGTGGGCGGCCCTGCGAGTAGTTCTCCAGCGCGAACCGGCCGCGGGTGGTGCGTGCCCCCGCCGTGGGGGAGTCGGACACGCCGGTCTCACGGGTGTGGAGATACGTCCAGTCACCCACGGGGTCCAGCTCCACGGTGGTCAACCGCCCCTGAGCAAGGGTCAGTTGGGAGACCGAGTGAGCGGCCTGCCGGGGGTACGCGTCCGCGATCCGGCGCACGGTGACCCCGCCGCTCTCGGTTGCCTCGATGAGGGAGACGCCCCAGTGGTCCGTGTCGGCGCCGCCCGCGACCAGGAGCCCGCCGTCCGGAGTCGCCACGGCCTCGCGTGACGTCCTGGCCAGCAGAGTCCGCGGCGCGGAGCCGTCGAGGGGGACGGCCTCGACCCGCGAGACCGCGCGGCTGGTGTCGTAGCGGCCGAGGGAGGAGTCGTACCGGGACACGATGGCGGTGTCGCCGACCAGGCCCAGCACCTGCGAGATGTCCCCGACCGTCACGGTCCGCACGGCGGCGGACGGGTCCTGGCGGGAGGCGATGTGCAGGGTGCCGTCGTAGCACCACACCACGTGGGTGGGGCTGAGTGCGACCAGGTCGCCCGCCGTCAGCACGTTGTACGGCAGGTTGATGAAGCGCCCCAGCTCGATGTCGAGCCACCCGGTGACCGTGTCGTCGCCCTGGCGGTACCGCACGATCTGTCCGCGCGCGTCACCCAGCCCCTCGGCGGTCCATAGATAGACGCCGGGGGGCACGCCCTCCACCGTGCGGTCGGTGACGGAACCGTCCTCCTGGGCGTCCAGCAGATGCCACACGGCGTCGGTGCCCGGGGTTCCCGCCGTCGTGACGACCGTCGAGCCGAGCGTGCTGAAGTACGAGTGCCCGTCGGGCAGCGCGACCGTACTGACCTGGCCGGACGTCATGTTCCGCAGCGTCACGATCCGGGCGGAACGGTCGAAGAGGGCGACGACGTCCGAGCCCGCGCCGGCACTCGTGACGCCGTACGCGTCCGTGCCCGACGCGTCGACGACCGTGTCGACACCGTCGTACGACGTCCACAGCTGGCCACGACCCTCCTCGTACCGGAGGAACCCCGAAGGCCCCGCGCTCAGCAGGCCCGTGTGGGGAACCAGGGACGTGGTGGCCGGCACGACCACCTCCCCGGTGACCGTTCCAGCGTGCGCGCTGCCGACTGTCAGCGGGCCGAGGCCGACGGCAAGTGTGAAGGAAACGGCGGCGGCGGTGGCGCCTCGTACGAGCGCACGTCTGCCCATGCAGGACCTCTCCGAAGACGGTGGGCGAAGGTGTGGAAAGGCTTGCGCGTGCGCCGTTGAGCCGCAGGTCATGAACCCGCGGCATATGACGTTCTGGCATCCCCCCAGGTGAGTGGCCGGATCTTAGCAGCCGCCCTGTGCATGATCGATGGGGCGTGGAGCAGCTGGTGGGGGATCCGAACGCTCACCGGCCCGCTGGGCCCTGACCATGCATGGGCCTGTATTCGGCATACCGCAGTGATGTGCATCACCTCTGGGGCACACCTCTGGGGCACGCCTCTGGGGCACGGGGGCCACCAGCGGTCCAGCTTTGCCGTCGAGGATGCCGAGCGCTTGCACCGGGCGGAGAAGCACAGCCGGTGATCTACTTGCTCGACACCTCCGGCCTGGTCCACGACGTCACCTGAGGTGCTTTTCGCGCTGAGCGGCGACCAGACCCTCCCCCCACTCTCAACTTCGTTCGAGCGGGGGGGACCCCCATCACCGGCCTGGCCCGCAGCGCCCACTACCGCTGGATGACGTCCTCGGCGGGTGGATCGACGAGGGACGCGCCTTCGCCGAGAGCTTGCCACTCAAGTAGTCGACTGCCCGTGCTGGCCCCGAAACCGGGGTCAGCGCGTTGTCTTACGGACTCGTTCGCCGGAGGGCCGGGACTTCTCACGGCCTGGGCCCGGGCCCGCTGTGCGAACCCAGGCCCAGCAGTGTTGCGGGCGTACCAGGTACGGGTGCAGGTCTCGTCCGACCCCTTGCCGACCTGGCCGAAGTCGTCGACCGTGACAGGCATGCCGTAGCTGTCGAAGGTCGTGCTGGTCTGGCGCTCGCGCCAGGTCCGGGACGCCGTCAGGTACGTGTAACTGTGCACCTTCTCGGTGCGGACGAAGCGGGCGACGTGGTCGCCGGCGCCGGGCGGGCTCTGCCGGGCCGTCTCCTGCGACCAGGGGTCGTTCACCGTCGCCGAGATCGCCGTGGAGCCGTCGTAGGTGACCTGCTCGCGCAACTGGCCCGAGTACTCGTCCTTGTCGGTGATCGACGCCGCGCCGAGGGCGGGTGAGGAAAACGGGGCGACCGTGACGGACTTCGTGGTGCCGTCCTTGTTCTTGTCCCCGTGCATGCCCTGCAGGAAGAGGGACACGGTCTTGGAGCGGGTTGTATTCGTCGCGCCGGTCCACGCCGTGACCTGCGCGTAACCGCGCCACTCGGACCAGGTCCGCTCGTCCTTCGGCGTGAACGGCGAGTCGCCGTGGTGCCAGGCTGCGCCGCTGTAGGAGTAGGAGTGCTCGACGGCCTCGTTGTCGCCGGCCGGGTCGGAGACGGTGACGGCAAGTACCCGGTACTTCTGGAACCAGTCGATGGAGGCTTCCGTGGCGCCATTGATGTTCCAGAACTGCGGGTAGCAGGAACGGGTGTTGGTGTCAGGGGCCGCGTCGATGACCTGGCTGCGCACGCACTCCTCACCCGACAGCGTCACCGTCGTGATCGCACCGGTCTCCGATGTGATCGTGGAGATGCGGGGGCGGGTCAGCGGGAGGATGTGGTCGGTGGCGTCGACCCGGTTGGGCCGCATCTGGTAGGTGAAGTTGATCGGGTCCATGGCGATGCCGGTGGTGCCCGCCTTGGCCGTCCGCTTGATTGACTTCAGGGTCAGCACATGGTCGGAGCTGTCACCGATGTCCCCACCGTCGAGGTACTGCCCGGTGAAGTCCCAGGAGTCCACCGCGTCGTAGGCGGCGCTCGTGGCGTTGTAGGAGAACGTGTCGATCCCGGTCAGGCGCTTGCGAGTGAAGCTGCTGTTCCGGTGAGGCTCCAAGTGTCGGAGCGAACTGACGTACCAGGGCTGCGAAT
Source organism: Streptomyces capitiformicae (assembly GCF_002214185.1). NCBI lineage: Bacteria > Bacillati > Actinomycetota > Actinomycetes > Kitasatosporales > Streptomycetaceae > Streptomyces > Streptomyces capitiformicae. The sequence goes on from NZ_CP022161.1 coordinate 9,938,819, forward strand.
TCGGCGAGCCCGGAGGTGTCGAGGCCGAAGTTGTTGTTCTGCACCACGCTCTCTTGGGATCCGGCGAAGGGGCAGGGGCATGGCCGTTCAGCTGCCTGCAGGTCCCGCCGCCGATCAGGGCTGGCCCTCACCGGTCAGGAACCACGGCTGCCGAGTCAGGGCAAGCAGAGGGCATCCAGAGCGGGTCGGCCGAGTACCAGCCGAGGGTGGCGGTGGCGACGAGATCCACCAGTGATCAACTGGCTGTCACTTCACAGCACCAGGCAAGCTCGCGGATGATGTCGCGGCGTCCGCCGGTGCCGAGCCGGACAGCGGAGCCAAACGGCTGACCCGCGCGATCTCCAGGGCCAGCCGCACCTCGAAGTCGTCCTCGCCGATCGGCCGACCGAGCAGTTGAATCGCCTTCTGCACCCGGTATGCGACGGTGTTTCGGTTGATGTACATGGCGTCGGCTACTTGCTGACGGCTGCGCCCCTTGGCGAGGTACAGGCGGAGCGTCTCGCGCAGGGTGGCGCACCAGGGCCCGCTGCCTCCCAATTCGCCGAGCACCTCCTCGGCGAACCAACCCGAGTGCTCGTCGTCCTTGGTGAGCAGCGATATCATCGAGGACACGTCCTGGTACGTGCACCACCCGGTACGCGACTCGGCGCTGTGCCGTGCAGCCCGTGCGCCGAGCAGGCTGCGGCGGAAACCCGCCGGGCCCGACGAGATCGGTCCGACAGCGACCTGCAGACCTTCCACTGCCTGCAAGCGAGTCCGCACCGAGGCGAGGGCCTCCCATTCCGGTTGCCGCGTCCAGCGAGTCCACATCCATACCTCGCACACATCGTTCACGGCGACCAACGGGCGTGCTCCGCCGACCATACGGCTGACGGTCAGGGCAGAGCGGACCAAGTCCTCGACGGTAAGCCCGCATCCGGGTCTTGAGCGAAGAACTGCAGCCCAGTGATAGTCCGACAGCCGCACACCGAGCATGCGCTCAGCCTCGTAGCAGTCAGCGTCACCCTTGGTGAGGAGCTGCGCGAGCAGTTGATGTCGGTCACTGACGACAGACCCCGGAGCCGACGTGCCGGAGCCAACGTTTCGATCTTGAATTACCACGTCGTCTTACCACCTGAGATTCGGTCAAGATCTTTTGGAGTAAGTGGCTTGAAATCATTCCGGCAACTCAGAGCAATAGTCAAGACCCGTTGATCTTGAGGTAGTTCAGGCTGTGGTGGCTTCGGAGCGTTCGACGAGCTGACCCCGTTCGAAGCGGGCTCCGGCACGCACGAGGGCAACGAGGTGAGGTGCGTTCACGGCCCGCCACCGTTGCTGGGCGGACTCGACGACCTTGAACACCATGGCGAGGGCGGCGGCCGCGCTGCCGGCGCCTCGGGTGACCTTGGTCCGCAGCCGGACGGTGGCGAAGATCGACTCGATCGGGTTGGTGGTGCGCAGCTAAATCCAGTGCTCGGCGGGGAAGTCGTAGAGCGCCAGCAGTTCGTCGACGTCGTCGGTGATCTTCTCGACCGCCTTGGGGAACTTCGGGCCGTAGGTCTTTTCGAACGCCGTGACGGCCTGAAGCGCGTGGTTTCGGTTTTCGGCGTTGTAGATCTCCTGCAAGGCTTTCTTCGCTTCGGCTGGGCGGATTTGGGCAGGGCGTTCGCGGCATTGGCGATCTTGTGAACCCAGCACCTCTGATGACGGGTTTCGAGGAACACTCCGCGAGGGCCTTCCAAAATCCCAGGGCGCCGTCGCCGACCGCGAGGACCGGGGCGCGCATGCCGCGGCGTCGGCAGTCGCGCAACAAGTCAGCACAGGAGTCGGCTGATTCGCGGTAGCCGTCGGCCATGGCGATCAGTTCCTTGGTGCCGTCCGCGCGCACGCCCATCAGCACCCAAACGCACGACTTAGCCTCGCGCAGGCGGATGCGCAGGCGGATGCGCAGGCGGATGCGCAGGCGGATGCGCAGGTGGATGCCGTCGGCCCAGACGTAGACGTGGTCGCTGCCGGACAGATCACGCTCGCCGAACGCGGTGTGATCGGCCTGCCACTGGGCCGTCAGCCGTGTCACGGTCGCCAGGGAGAGCCCGGCGGAGCTGCCCAGGAACTGCTCGAGGGCGGGCACGAAGTCCCCCGAGGACAGGCCGTGCAGATAGAGCAGCGGCAGCACCTCGCTGATCTTCGGGGACTTGCGGCACCACGGCGGCAGGATCGCCGAGGAGAACCGCTTGCGTTCGCCCGTGGCCTTGTCGACGCGCTTGTCGTTCACCCGCTGCGCCTTCACCTCGACCACCCCGGCCGCGGTCGTGACCTTCCTTGCCTGGTGGTAGCCGTTGCGGACCACCAGGCGGCGCCCGTGCTCGTCACGCTGATCGGCCAACTCGGCTATGTAGGCGTTGACTTCAGCCTCCAGGTCGGCGGACGGCATCCGCTGTGCACCCTCGTGGACGATGTCGTCGATCAGGGAGCCGGTCTCGGTCGTCCCATCGGCATTCACTGCGCTCAGCACGGGCCTGCCTTCCTGACCGACGGTGCAACGTCGGCCTACTCGACGACCAGAAGTCGATCACTCGGGAAGGTACGCCCTTCGCGCCCAACCCGAGGCCGATCCACAGGTCATGAGCATTGCTCTGCAACTCACGTTGCGCCCCACAGGGAAGGCGACGGATAGCAGGCTGACCTGTAGGAACCCCAGAGTACTTGATCTGTCAAGTACTGGTGGCGCAGGTCGGGTTCTACGGCTCCGGCCGTGACGGTGCTGCTCACAGAGACGGGACGCTGCTGGTCGGCCTTGTTTCGGCAGGGCGCTCCTGAGCAGCGGTGATCACGTTCATCGAGTGCCATCACTACGCAAGTCGGAGGGTGGGGGCGCCGTCCGGTGATGACGCACTGGGCGGCGGCCGAGAACAGCCTTAGCCGCAGGCGGCGAAGCTCACTGAGTCGGGCGAGGGTGATCTGATGACCACTCGACTGCTCCGTCGGCCGGGCGCACACGCACGGTCTCGAGCCGTGCCGCCAGGTGAGGGGATGAACGCCTCCAGCCCGAGGTCGGCTCGGCCAAAGCTGCCACTGACGGTGGCGGGGTTGTCAGCTGCTCGCCGGGGAGCGTGTACGAGGGCGGTTTGACTCGATCGTGTGATGGTCGGCTTCTGTGCTTGCGGTGTGGGGCCAGCGGGTGGCTTCGTCGGCGAGTACCGAGAGCAGGTGTTGCTCAGTGCCGAGAGCTCCCTGTCCGGCCAGGGTTCGATCGTGCACGGTTTCACCGTCGCGCTGCGAGCCGCCCGCGACCGGGTGGTCCCGTTAGCGGCGTGCTGCCCGTGGGCTGACCTGTCCGCCCACGGCACTGAATGCAGCGGCGTTGGACGGCCCGGCCGCGTAGTCTGGCAGATCGACGCTGCTGATCTGCTTGCCCATCTTCAGCATCTTGTCGAGGATCCAGCGCCGGTTCAGTAGCCCGTTGCGCACCCGCAGCCCGGTCGCGGTGCCGGGCGCCAGGATCGGGCCGGTGCGGTCGCCGCCCTTCTGGCAGCCCTGGGCGTAGTCGCGCAGGGTGTGCTCGTAGCGGGGGAAGGCGGTGCGGTGGTCGCCTCGGGCCCGGGCCAGCTCGCCGGCCAGGACGTACGCCGCCACCACGGCGGTGCCGGTGCCCATGCCGCCGATGGTGGCCCCGCAGGCGGCGTCGCCGAGCAGGGCGACCCGACTGGAGGACCAGGCGGGGACGTCGGCCCGACTGATCGAGTCGAAGTACAGCTCGGGGGCCTGCTCCAGGCTCTCCAGTAGCCGGGGCACCTCCCAGCGGAGGCCGGCGAAGGCGTCCCGGATCAGCTTCTTCTGCTGCGCCACGTCGTGGCGGTCGTAACGGAGTTCGGTCGAGGCGAAGACGAAGAAGGCGCCCGCCCTGGTCGGGTCGCGGTGGTCGGCGCCGACGGCGGCAAGCCGGCCGGGGACGTTGAGGCCGACTGAACCGGGCGGCAGGCCCAGGTAGTTGGGCAGCTGCCAGGTGGCCGCGTAGTAGCCGAGGTGGCGGACGTAGTGCTCCTCCGGGCCGAAGGCGAGCCGTCGGACATTGGAGTGCAGCCCGTCGGCGCCGATCACCAGGTCGAACTCGCGTGGCGCGCCGTGCTGGAAGGTCACCCGGACACCGGTGGGCGTCTCCTCCAGGGCGGTGATCGAGTCGCCGAAGAGGTACTCGGTGCGCGGGAGGCTTCGCTGGTGCAGCACCTGGGCGAGCTCCCCGCGCGGGACCTCGACGTCCCCGCCCGCGAAGTCGGCCGGCAGGTGGAGGATCTGACGGCCGCGCTGGTCGACGAAGGTTATCGGGCTGCCGCCGGTGTCGAGCGCGCGCAGCTCGTCGAGCACGCCCATCCGCTCCAGCACGGTCAGGTGGGTCTGGCCGCGGAAGTCGACCGCCTGGCCGCCGCCGCGCAGGGCGGGGGCCAGCTCGACAACGGTGGTCTCGAAGCCGTACCGCCCCAGCCAGTAGGCCAGTGCGGGGCCGGCGATGCTCGCGCCCGAGATCAGGACCTTCGTGCTCACGTGAACCACTCCATCTGAGTCTGTCGAATAACTGCGTCTGACGGACACGGTTTATTTCTGTGTACGGTAGACGCAGTTAGGTCGCCTCGCAAGGGACAGGCGGAAATGCGGGACGGAGCGGGAATTGGGCGAGGAAACGAACGAGGCGGTGCGGCTGCTCTGGGGACCGCCCGCCAAGCCGTCCAGGGGGCCGAAGCCCGCGCTGAGCCTGGCGCGGATCGCTGCGGCGGGCGTCGAGATCGCGGACGCCGAGGGCCTCGGCGCCGTCTCGATGCAGAAGGTGGCCGGGCTGCTCGACTTCACCAAGATGTCGCTCTACCGCTATGTGCCCGGCAAGGCGGAGCTGGTCGCGCTCATGGTGGAGGCCACGGTCGGCGGTCCGCCGCCAGTCATGGAAGGGCTCGGGTGGCGTGAGCAACTAACGGCGTGGGCAAAAGAGTTGGCAAGGTCGTTCACCGAGCACCCGTGGCTGCTCGACGCCACCGTCGGCCCGCGGGTGATGGGCCCCAAGGAACTCGGCTGGCTGGAGCGGGTAGTCGCGGCCCTGGACGGCCACGGGCTGACCGGCCCCGAGCGGATGGACGCCGCGGTGCTGCTGGCCGGGCATGTCCGGGGCATCGCCGAGCAGGCCCGCGCGGCCCGGCCGGACGGCGCGCCCGAGACGGACCTCCTGGCCGTCCTCGGCCCCTTGGTGCACCAGCACGCCGACCGCTTCCCCGCGCTCGCCGAGGCCATTGCCTCACAGGACGGCCGGGATCAGGCGCTGGACTTCGGTCTGGAGCGGATCCTCGACGGTCTGGAGGCCCTGATCACGCGCCGTACCGGGTAACTCGGGGAAGATCAGCCGCGACTCATTTCAAGTTGCGCCTACTCGGGGCCGATCTCCAGCCGATGCATCCTGGCCCTAACCAGCCCTACTCGCGAACCCCCTGCCCTTGTTCCGCAGCACGTGCGGCGAGGTACTCGGCCCAGTCGCGTCGGGCGTAGGCGACCCAGCGGAGTGCGGTGTGGCGGTGCATCCCTGTCACGTCGGCGAGGATCGGGCTGGGGAGATCAGCAGCGAGGGCGGCCAGCGCCGCGTTGCGCGCGGTGCGAACCGGGATGCCGTGCCGGTTGAGCTTCTGAGTCATGCCGTGGGTCGAGATCGGCTTGCCCGGGACCATGCCCGGGAAGAGCCACCGGGGGCCTGGGCGGGCTCGCGAGAGCTGCGGCCGCAGCTGCGGTTGTTCAGCGAGGTGCCGCAGGAGCTCGGCGAGCCGTGGAGGCAGCAGGACGGGGTGGCGGCCCAGGACCAGGTGGGCGTGCTTGTCGCCGAACTTGAGGTGCTCGGGAGTCAGATGGCAGAGGCGTTCGGTGGACGGGCCGAACAGCAGGGTGATCGCGCCAGCGGCGCGGACGTCCGCGGGCAGGGCATAGTCGGTCAAGCAGCGCTGGAGGAGCGGCCACCGATCGTCCTCGTCGAGCAGGTTCTGGGGTTCCTGCCTCGGGATGGAGGGGACGGTGAGTTCGCGGGTGAGTCGACGGCTCGTGGTCCACTTCAGGAAGTAGCGGATCAGGTAGCGTCGCTGGCTGGTGGCTCCGGCGATCCAGTCGTCGATGTGTTCCTGGGCGAGGTCGGCGAGGACAAGGCCGCGCCGGTCCATCCAGGCCAGGAAGTCCAGGGCGACGCTGACGCGGCGCCGCAGGTCGCGGTCGGCAGAGGCGGGATGGCGGCGGATGGCGGCCCGCTGGCGTGCCCGCCGGAGCAGGAACCAGTTCAGGAACGGGCGGGCGAGGTTGGCGTGGGCGGCCGGCTTGTCCGCGAGTTCGTGCTCCAGCCAGCCGGGGATGCGTTCGAGGTCCTCGTGCCGCTCCTCCAAGATGCCTGTGTGGACGAGGAGTTGACGGATGTAGCGCTGGTTTCGGCTGGGCGGGAGCTCGTCCAGCAGCTCGTGTGTGAGCGTGTCGCCTTCCGCAACGAGTCGGGAAAGGAGCTTGGTGTTCGGGCTTTCCTTGATCCACTGGATGGCGGGGAACGGTGAAGGAGCGTGTGTCAGTGCGTCCGCGAGCGGTCTCAGCTGCTCAGCGACGGTGCCGTCGGGCCCGGCCAGCAGGGCGTTGACCCGCTCGGCGAGGACACAGTGAGCGCATCGGCCGCGGCTGTGGGGGTTGCCGGTCCGGCCGCACTGCTTGCAGGTGTAGTCGGCGGCGAAGCCGACACATGGTCCGCAGACCTCGGTGCCGTCGTCATCCCGCGCGATCAGCGGCTGGACCATGCCGCAGCGAGGGCACTCGGCCGGTGAGCGGAGCACCGCGGTGTAGCAGGTCATGCAGACCGGCCCGATCGGCCAACGGGTGTTGACCGGCTTGGTCCGGCCGCAGCGGGCGCACGGCTCGCCGGTGCGATGACGCTGGTAGCAGGTGGCGCAGATCGGCTGTCCCTGTTCGTCGCGGCTGGCGCAGGGGCGGACTCGGCTGCAGATCGAGCAGGTCGCGTCGGGGCCCTGGTAGCAGCCGTCGCAGAGGTCCGGCTGCCCGTCGCGCGCGTTGCGGGCGATGCGCTTGAGCTGTCCGCACCGACCGCAGGGCCGCCGTGGCCGGCGATGACGGTTGTAGCAGAGGTGGCAGAGTGCGCCGTCGTCGTCAACGAGGGCGGCGGCTGCGGTTTTTCCGCAGCTCACGCAGGTGTGCATGGGGCGTTTCCAGCACTTGATGCATAGCCCTCGGCCGTCGCCCCGTCGTACCACCGGGTGTCGGAGCTGCCCGCATTCGGCGCACTCCTCGAACGTGGTGGGGTCGGCGCGGTAGCACCGGTTGCAGATCGGTCCCTCGGGGCGACGGGCGACGACGCGCTGGCCGTCACGGTGGCACCGTACGCAGGTTTCGCGTTTGCGGCTTCGGGCGTCGCACGAACCGCAGAGGCGCCCCTCAGGGCGGAGTGCCGCAGGTCAGACCGGATCTTTCCGCAGTGTGCGCATCCGGGACGGACCACAGGGTGCCCGGCATCGTGCAGGGCTTGAGCGAGCCGAAGCAGGACCGGTGGACAGAGCGAGCTGCCTGACGTCAGCGCATCGGGGTGGGCCGCGAGGTGTCCGGCCAGTTCCTCCAGGTAGCGAGCCGCCCCGCGGGTGGGGATCGGCACCACGGTCACCAGCGCGGCCTCGGCGTCCTGGCGGCCGAGCGACGGCAGAGCCGAGGTGAGGTGGCCGACGGCGGCGGCCGTCGCGGCCTCCAAGCGGGCTGCTTGCGCGGCGAGCCGGGCGACGGTTGACGGAGCAGTCGAAGAGGATGCGCTCACAGGCCCTCCGGCCGCCGGATCGAGGTGCGGCGCACGGCCGGAAGCGGGCCAGGCGTCTCGCCGCCGGCGGTCTTGCGTACCTCTTCGTTGACGACCTGGACCTCAATGAGGTCGTTGGGCTGGCAGCCGAGGATGTCACACAGAGCCGCAAGGGTGTCCATTGACAGCCGCTGCGGCGGCTGCGTGACCAGGCGGAAGACCTGCTCGCGCGAGAGGTTGACGCCCCGTTCGGCCAGCAGCGGCACCAGGTCGGTGGTCTGGAACATCTCCCGGTCGGCCATGAGCTTGCGCAGGTTCCAGCGGTAGCCCATCTTCTTGATCACTTCGGGTCCTCCCAGATGCCGGGGAATCGCTGGCCCAACTTCTTGTGCAGCAGCCGGTTGCGGTACTCGTCCGAGACGCCGGTATAGAGGGCCGTGGTGCTGGCATAGCCGTGGCCGGCCTGGTCTTGAACGAATCTTTCCGGGTAATCAAATTCGGTCAAATGCGTAATATAGGAATGTCTCAGGCAGTGCAATTCGAGTTCTTCGGGCAGGTCAGCGGCTTGCCTGGCGGCTTCGAAGGCTTCGTTCGCCGACCGGCGTGACAGGCGCCCGGCGCGTTCGGTGACCCAGATCGCAGGGTGCTTCCCCACATTGAAGCGGGGCCGGACCTCGGTCAGGTAGTGGTCGAGGTCGTCGACGATCCAGTCCATCTCGGGGACGGTGAAAATGGTGCGGCGCTTGGGCGGGCTGCCCTTGGAGGACTTGCCCCAGCGCACGAACACCGCTCCGTGGCGCCTGTATTGCGGAGCCTTCGCGTTCCGCCGCAGGTCGGCGATGTCGAGGCCGACGTTTTCCCGGCGCCGCATGCCATAGGCGTAGTAGGTCTTGAGCAAGGCGGAGTCGCGCATCGCGGTCAACGCACCTTTGCGGCCGCGCTTTCGGATCTCCTCGACCCGTCCGTCGGCGGCGTCGAACAGGTCCTGGATCTCGTCGTAGGTCAGCGGCCGGCGGCTCGGGTCGCCCTCGTACTCACTGACGTGGGTGACGGTGTTCCACTCGTGCAGGATCTGGACCGGCACCTCACCGAAGCGCTCCTGGCAGACGGACATCCAGCCGTAGCGCGGGTCAGTGATGTACTCGCAGAACAGCCGCAGGTGGTTCTGGTAGTTCCGGCCGCTCGACACCGTGAACGTCGGCGTCTTCGTCCGCAGATGGTCGATGAACGCCTCGAACTCGGCCGACTGCCACTGCCACGGGTACTGGTTGGAGTACTCGGCGAACCGGCGGACCAGCGACAGCCGCGGCTTGATGGTCCCGTCCCACTTCAGGAAGCGGGCCCGCTGCTGCTTGGTCCACCCCTCCAGCATGGCCTCGAACACGGCAGGTTCGGGGTCCAGGTAGGAGATCCCGTCCACGAGCATCAGGTGTGCCGCACCCGCCAAATCAGCCGCTTTCGCCACTCCAACCTCCGTTGCGTTAGGTGCAACATTGTTGGGATAGCCTCGGCGGAGCGCAAGAGCCGCTGGTAGATCGCCTGCACGGCGCGAGAAGATGGGCGGAGCAGAGGCCCATCACCTGCCGATTCGCGCTTACTTGGACCCTGCGGAGTGCTGCATCAGATGCAACTCCGCCCCGTTCTCGCCCGGCTGCATCCCGGTGAGGTAGGCGATGACGATGAAGCACGCAGTGACCAGCAGCCGAATCAGCCCCGGCGTCTCGCCGAAGTCGAGGGCCTCGCGCCACGGGCGCCCGGCGATGCGGCCGGTGATGGGGGTCGGTAGCGGGCAGGGCCGCTGCGCGGCCGCGGCCACCAGGCCGTGGCGCGCGACGTACAGGGCGACTTGGTGGCGGGAGGCGCCGGTCAGGCCGCCGACGTAGTAGCGGGCGAAGCCGTACCCCTCGCGGCCCTTGAGCCGGACGGCGGGCAGCGGTGCCCGGGCGGCAACGAGCGGATCCAGGTACGCATCGAGGGCGGCCTGGCCGGCAGAAGTGCTGGGGATCGTCCGGCCGGTCTCCGCCAGCCGCTTCGTGTCGGTGTGCCCGGCGAGGATGTCGTCGGCGAGGTCGTCGACCATGCGCAGGGCCCAGACCAGCAGCGGTCCCATGGTCGCTTCGGCGATCGGCTCGCTCGTGTTCTCCCCACCGCCGGCGGAGGACGCGGCCGGGAGGTAGTCGTCGGCACCGAGTTCGTCCCACGGCGGCCGGGAGACACCCGCGGGGCGGGCGGAGAGTTGGTCGAACGCCCACAGGCGGGTGAGCGTGCCGAGGATGTCCAGCACGCGTTCCCGGCTGGAGCCGGCGGCGAGCAGGTGCTGGTCGTAGGCGGTCCAGACGGCGGTGGTGCACTGGGCGAGCGAGGTCAGCCCGCGTTCCTCGAGCCAGGCCGCCAGGTACATCCACTGCCGTACCGCCTCGGTCAGGTCGCTCAGGCTGATGCGGGCCCGCAGCCGGGTGGCGCGTTCGGCGAGGTACGTGGGCCGCAGCTCGCCGTTGATCATGGTCCAGGCAACCAGCCGGAGTTCGTCCCGGAAGGCCACGGGGCATTGACGCCAGCGGATGCTGGCCTTGTTGCGGCTGGGGTTCTCAGTCAGCGCGGCCAGCGGCCAGATCCAGTCCGCGTAGCGGCCGTTGATGTGCGCGTGCATGGGCAGGACAAGGTGCGGCAGCACGACGGGCGTGTCCGGTGTGGGCATCGGCAGGATGTAGGGATCGTGGTGGGCTGCGGTGGTCACGTGTCGAGCACTCCGGTCAGCAAGCAGTCGATGAGATCACGGTCGGCGTCGGTGACGCGGGCCAGGGCCTGCGCCCAGACCGGCTCGCCGAGGCGGCGCTTGAGGTCCTCAAGCCGGGCGTGTGCCTCGCCCCAGTCGGCCTCCCACACCGGCAGCGGCTGGGCCGAGTGCAGGTGGGTCAGCGCCCGGTGCAGATGGGCCAGGCGTGCATGGTGGCCGGGGTGGATGCGGGCGTTGGTGCAGCCCAGGCACATCAGGAACGAGGCGAGGCAGCCCTTGCCCGGCCCGGTGAAGGGGCTGTGCTCGTAGTCGTGGCAGTCTGCGGTCGCGGTCTGCCGGTTGTCGGGATCGGGAATGGCGCGGAGTTCGGCGACAAGGACTGCCTGGCGGGCGCGCTCGGCGGCGTCCTCGGCGCCGGCCGCGATGATGTCCGCGGCCTCCTGCTGCACCCGTTGGTCGACCAGCACGTAGTCTATGGGTGGCCTGGCTGTTCTGCCCGGGCTCGCGCCGCACCAGCGCATTGACCGTGCGCCGCCCGCGGCGAAAGGGCGAACCGGCCAGTCCTTCGGCCCGGGCCCAGGCGCTGCCAGCGCTATCGATCACGCCGAACCGGAAGAGTCCGACCGGTGGGTGGTGATCGGAGGTGGTGATGGCGTGCCCACCCTGCGCCCAGCGCCACACGATCAGCAGATCGGTGCCGGGCGCGAGGTCCTCGACGACGGCACGCGCGAAGCGGGTGGCCTGTAGGGCTTCGGTGATCAGCCGTCCCGGGGAGCTGGCGCCGTCGTCGGTGACGTTGCGGCTCTCGAAGTAGCGGCCGCCGCCGCGCCAGCTCCACCTCGCCCGCCCCCTCGCCGAGGACCTGCGCCACCCCTGGGAACGCCCCGTGAAGACCGAACGGCTGTCTCCAGCCCGCGTCCGGCGAGGGTTTCGCAACCTCCGCCGGAAGACAGCCCGTCCCGCAGCCGCACCGAAACCGGGCAGACCCGGACCTGGGCGCCCACCCGGCAGCCGCAACCAGCACAAGGCCCGCATCCAGGACGTCGGCAAGACCGTCAAACGCGCCGAAACGATCAAGGAACACGAACAGCAGCGAGGTTAAACGCCAAGCTCAGAGGTGTCCACCACCCGGGGACAGGTCCCCCCCCGCGTTGTCCCCTGGTTGGGGACAGGAACAGGGGCGTGTTCGTCCGTGCCTGCAGGGGATGAGGGCTTCTACGCGCCGGACTCTTCGGGGGCCGTATCGTCTTTTTTTGCTCGCCCTGTGACTCTCGACTCTCCTGGTCGGCGTCGGCGCGCCGCTCGTCGAGCCGCTTACTCAGCTCGGTGAGCCCGGCACCGAGCCGGCCGAGCCACCCTGGCACTCGGGACATGGCCCGTCCCTTAGAACTGAGTGTCGGGGATGTGTACCTCCATCCCGGCCATGTCGGCTGTCACAGGGATTTGGCAGGTGAGGCGGCTGTTTGCGGTGCGTGGGGTGGGTATGCCTTCGAGGATCATCTCCTCGTTTTCGTCAGCCGGAGCAAGGAGCGGCAGGTGTTTGTCGTCGATGTAGGCGTGACAGGTTCCGCAGGAAGCGCAGCCGCCGCAGTCGCCGATGATGCCGGGCACGAGGTGGTCGAGTGCTGCTTGTTTGAGGCTCTGGCCGACGGCGGCCTCCACGGGGTGCGGTGTTCCGTCGGCTTCGATGAATCTGATCACTGGCATGTCAGGTACGCCTTTCTGCGGTGGGTTGGTGTCGTTTCATCAGTTCGGACAGCGGGAGGTCTTCGCAGGCGGCTTCGTCGCCGGTCATGGCGGCCCGTGCCGTGACGAGTTGGCGGGCGGCCGTGAAATCCCGCGGCTGGTTGACTGCGTGCAGGCCGGTGATGATGCCGTTGCGCAGATACACCACGCTGAAGGAGTTCGTTGACGGGTCGCCGCGGACGATTTCTGTGTCGCCGGTCTGCGGCAGGCCGGCCATCTGGAGTTTGTGGTCGTACTGGTCGGACCAGAACCAGGGCGCTGTGAAGCGTTCGGTCGGTTTTCCGCATAGGGTCCGGGCGGCGGTTCTGGCCTGGTCGGTGGCGTTCTGGACGGATTCGAGGCGTACGCTGCGGCCGAGGAAACCGTGCCACTGTCGCGTGCAGTCGCCCGCGGCGACGATGTCGGGGTCTTCGGTCCGGGCCGTGGCGTCGACCAGGACACCGTCGTCGACGGCCAGTTGCGCGGTGGCGGCGAGGGTGTCGTTCGCGGCGATCCCCACGCCGGTCAGGATCAGGTCGGCTCTGATCACGGTGTCATCGCTGAGCTGGGCGTGGAGGGCTCCGTCGCGCCGGGCGACGCTGCGGACGGATACGCCTGTGCGCAGATCGACGCCGTGGTTGCGGTGTTCGCGTTCGACGAAGGCGGAGACGGCCGGTGGGCTGGTCCGGGCCAGGACTCGCGGCTGGGCCTCTACGAGCGTCACCGCGATCCCCATGTCGGCCGCGGCGGCCGCCGTCTCCAGGCCGATGAATCCGCCACCGACGATCAGCAGGGTGCCACCGGACTGCAGTTCCTGCCGCAGCGCGATCGCGTCGTCGAGGGTGTGCAGAGTCCTGCCTGCGACGTGGCCGGATCCGAATCGCAGAGGACGGGGACTGCCGCCGGTGGTGAGGGCCAGCTTGTCGTAGCGCAGCGTGCGGCCGTCGGCCAGGGCGACGGATCGTGTCCGGCGGTCGATCCCGACCGCGGCGGTGTCGAGTTCGATCTCGATGCCGGCGTTGGTGAAGGCGTCCGGGGCGCGAGTCCGCAGTGCCACCTGATCGGCTTTGCCGTGCAGGAACGCTTTGGACAGCGGCGGGCGCTGGTAGGGCAGGTGGGGTTCGGCCCCGACGAGCCGGATCCGGTCGCTGAAGCCGTTCTGCCGCAGTGCCACGGCCAGTTCCGAGCCGGCCTGTCCCGCACCGACGATGACGACGGTCTTCACCGGTTCACCCGTCGGATGGTGACCGGCAGCGCCGTCAGCTGCCGCATCATGGTGTGGGCCGCCCATGCGTGGTCGTCCCCGGCGAGTGCGATGTCGACATCGGGTGCGGTCAGGGCGGTCACGGCGGTCTCGGTGAGCATCCGGGCCACGTTCCTGCCCGGGCACAGGTGGGCACCGCCGCCGAAGGTCGCGCCGTGCTGGATAGGCCGGGTCAGGCGGTAGCTGTCGGGGTCGTCGAAGACCTCGGGATCGCGATTGGCCGAGGCCCACATCATGACGACCGGTGTGCCGGCGGGGACAAGGACGCCGTTGTACTCGACGTCCTGGAGCGTCAGTCGCTGGCTGAGCATCAGCGGGGAGTCCAGACGTGTGCCCTCGTAGAAGGCGTTGGTGACCAGCGCCGGGTCGGCACGGACCTGTTCTGGGGCCGTTTCGTCGCTCAGCATGCGGAAGACCACGTTCTCGATCGCCACGCCGATCGTGTGGAAGCCGTCGAAGAAGTTCGAGGCCACCAACGAGCCGATGTCCTGCGGCTTGCCCTCCATGTCGATCGTGGCGAGTTCGGCCGCCATGTCGTCCAGGAGCGCGTTGCCTCCGTCCGACCAGGCCTTTTGAACGGCTTCTCCGACGACGTCCATGTAGATCGTCGCGGCGGAGAACAGGCGCTGCGACTGCTCGGGTGTGCGGGTGAGCAGGAACGTGAGGCTCATTTCCTCCATGAGGTGCTGGACGTGCGCCGCCTGGTTGCTGCTCAGGCCGAGTTGCTCGGCCCAGAAGCGGGTGACGAACCGTCCGGCGAACTCCCGGGAGAAGTCGGTTCGGTCGCGCCCGGCGCATTCCTCGACAAGTTCCTGTGCGAGGCGTGCGGCGGCGGGGGCGAAACGGAGGATGTTGCGGGGCATCAGTTGCCGGACCAGGAGATTGCGGTAGGGCTGATGCAGCGGAGGGTTGGTGGTGAACACCTGGTTTTGCAGGAACCTGCCGTAGCCTTCGGTCTGTTCGGGATCCGGTTTGGTCACGGGCCCGGAGCCGAGATCTGCTTCGGTGGCCATCCACAGGACGATGTCCGCGGGCACGTTGCCCAGCGCCGGATTCGCCGCAAGCGTTCTGGCGTCTTTGTTGCGGAGCACGACGAGGCTGTTCATCGGGCCCCGGAGAAAGTCGGTTCCTTCTCGGCCCCGCAACTCTCTTGCCGCTTCCACGAAGTCGCGTGAGAAATCGTCGAACGTGATGAAGTCCTCGACGGCGGGAAGATCTGCCACCGAAGTCAGCTGTGTGGAGGACATGGGTTTGACTCCCACCTTTCTGTAATGAGAGCTGTGGACAGGGCCGGGTCAGTCGCCCAGGACTCGTCGCAGGTATGCGTTGGTGAAGCGCCGATCCGGATCGAGGCGGTCACGCAGTGCGGTGAATTCACCGAAGCGTGGATACGCCGCCGTGAAGTAGTCGGCGTCACGTGTGTGCAGCTTGCCCCAGTGCGGGCGTCCGCCGTGCGCGGTGAAGATGCGCTCCGCCGCGGCGAAGTACTCATGGAAGGGCATGCCCCGGTAGGTGTGGACGGCGATGTATCCGCTCTTGCGGCCCGACGCCGTGGAGAGGGTGATGTCGTCCGCGGGTGCCGTACGCACTTCGACGGGAAAGGTGATCCTCAGATCCGAGCGGTCGACCATGGCCTTCACCTCGCGCAGGGCGTCGATCAGTGCCTCGTACGGGAGGGCGTACTCCATCTCGATCATCTTCACGCGGCGGGGTGAGGTGAAGACCTTGTAGGGGATGTCCGTGTAGGTGCGGGCGGAAAGAGCCCGGCTCGACACCCTCGCCATGGCCGGGACGGCGGCGGGAACGGCACGCCCCAGCGAGTTGACGGCCTGGAAGACACCGTTGGAGAGGAACTCGTCCTCGAACCAGCCTCTGAACCGGCCCGTCGGGGCGAGCGGACCTGTGCTGCGGTTGTTGCGCAGGGTGTTGCAGTTGTCGGTGTGCGGGAACCAGTAGAACTCGAAGTGCTCGTTGGCCGCGTGGAGTTCGTCGAAGGTCGCGGTGACCCTGTCGAACGTCATCGGTTCGTCGTGCGCGGTGAGAAGGAACAGTGGTTCCACGGCGAACGTGAGGGCACTGACGACCCCGAGCGCGCCCAGCCCGATGCGTGCGGCGGCGAACACGTCCGGGTTCTCCTTCTCGGAGCATGTGAGCAACGAGCCGCCTGCCGTCACCAGTTCAAGGCCGCGTATCTGGGCCGCGATCGCGGCGGAGCTGCGGCCCGTGCCATGGGTGCCCGTACTGGTCGCGCCGGCGACGGTCTGCTCCATGATGTCGCCCATGTTGGTGAGTGACAGGCCTTCCCGAGCCAGGGCGACGTTCAGGTCCCTGAGCCGTGTGCCCGCTTCCACCGTCACGGTTTCGGCCTCCCGGTCGATGGCGCGTATGCCCCTCAGGCGGTCGGGCCGTATCAGCACGCCCTCGGCCGCGGCGGCGGCGGTGAACGAGTGGCCGCTGCCGACGGGCTTCACCGGCAGGCCGTCCTCGGCGGCCTCGCGCACGACGGCGCAGAGCTCATCGACCGAGGCGGGTGCGACGTCCCTCACCGGGCGGGCCGTGACGTTCCCGGCCCAGTTGCGCCACACACTCCCCTTCGCGCGGTCCTTGCCCGCGTGCGCGCCGTAGCGGGTCGTTGCCATGTCCCTCTTCTCCCCTCGGTGAGCTGGGCGGTGGTGCCATGCGGTGAGCTGGGCGGTGGTGCCATGCGCGTGTCTAGCGGACGGAACGGATGCGGTAGACGAGGACCGCTCCGACGGCGGCGGCCGCACCCACGAGCGCGAAGAGAAGTGGGTAGCCGTGCTGTGAACTGATGATCGCTCCGGCGATCAGCGGGGCGATCGCCGGGGGAACGATGGCGCCGATGTTCATGATGCCGAGGTCCTTGGCCCGGCTCTCGGCGTCGGGGAGCACTTGTGTGATCAGAGCCTGGTCGACGGCCATGTACGCACCGAAGCCGCCGCCCATGAGGGCGGATGCCACCATCATGACGGTGAGGTTGGGGGCGCTCGCCAGCAGGAAGCCGGAAGCGGCCTGGAGCAGTGCCGCCAGGGCGACGAAGATCCGTCGCCGGCCGAGGCGGTCGGACAGCACACCGGCGGCGGCGGTGGCCACAAGGCCGGCCAGGAGATAGAGAACGGTGCAGATCAGCAGGGTGCCGGCCGGATCGGGGACGTTGAGGCCGTCGGTGAGGAAGTAGAGCGTGTAACACGTGCCCAGCGAGTTCGCCAGATTGACCAGGAGCCGTCCGCCGAAGGCCCAGGCGAATTCTCGGTTCCTGAGCGAGTTGCCCATCGAGGCGAGCAGTTCCGCGATGCTGAGCGGCGCCTCGACGGTGAAGGCGATGTCGCGATGGGCGGCCAGGAACGGCACCAGACAGACGATCAGCAAGGCCGCGATGACGGCGAACCCGGACATGGGGGAGAGTCCGAAGACCGACACGAGGGCGATGCCGACGACCACGCCGAAAGCCTGGGGACCGTAGATGGCGCTGGAGATCATGCCGCGCTGATGTTCGGGAACACGGTCGGCGATGATGGCGGTGAGCCCGGCGGTGGCTGCGCTGAGACCGATCATGCCGGCCGCCCATGCCACGACCACGCCGGCCACGGTGGTCTGGGCGCCGGTGACGATCAGCCCGGCGGCGAAGGCGACAGCGCCCGCCGTGAGCCAGAGTCTGCGTCGGCCGAAGCGGCTGCGGGAACGGTCGCACAGGGCGCCGCACAGGGGCAGGGCGAGGAGTGCGACCAGTCCGGAGACACCGTTGACGACGGCGAAGTCGTAGACCTTCGAGGCCGGGTCGATGGCCTCCAGCTGCTGGGGGAGCAGCAGCTGGAGGGGGACGAGGTTGGCCGTCCAGAAGCCGAACCACACCAGGCCGTACAGACTCGTCCAGCGGCGCGAGACGGGTTCGGCCGGTCCTTGGGCGGTGGTCTGGCCGGCGGGTCTGGCAAGGGCAGGAGCGGGTGGATTGAAGTCGGGGAGCATCGGGCCTCCGGGGGAGGGTGGGCCGCGGATGGGGGAGAGGGGTCAGAGGAAGGCGTGTCCTTCACCCCGGTAGGTGGGGACCTGGCCGACGATGTCGCTGCCGGAGACCAGGTGGAGGGTGTTCACCCGCTCGCACAGTTCGCCGGCCTTGGCGTGCCGGAACCACACGTGGTCGCCGAGGCGCAGTCCGTGCGCTGCCGGGCCGAGCACCGGTGTCTGTACCTCTCCCGCTCCTTCCAGCGGGTTCATCCGCAGGCCCGGGGGCCAGCTGAGGGTGGGCAGGCGGTCGCGGCCGGGCGGGCCGGAGGCGACCCAGCCGCCGCCGAGTACGGTGGCGATCCTGTCCGTGGGACGGCGTACGACCGGCATGACGAAGTAGGCGGCGGGCCGGGGACGAAAGCGCCGGTAGAAGTCGAACAATCCCGGTCCGTACAGGCCCGAACCGGCGCCGATCTCGGTGATGACGTGTTCGGCCGAGGTCTGCTCCACGGAGCCGGTGCCGCCGCCGTTGACGAACTCCAGCGGGGTGACGGTCTCGATCGCGGCGATGGCGGCGGCGCGCCGGTCGGCCAGTTCGCGTGCGGACAGGCGCTGCATGGCGCGCAGCGCGGCGCGCTTGAGAGGGGATCCGGGCTGGTTGTCGCCCATGCCGGCGATCTGTCCTTCGTAGGACATGACCCCGGCCAGGTGGAATCCTTGACGGCTCTGGATCGCCCGGGCGAGCGCGGACGCCTGGTGCGGGGTGTGCACGGGGGAGCGGTACGGGCCCAGGTGGATGCGTCCGCCGGCCAGTTCCAGGGAGGCGTCCAGGTCGATGCACAGCCGCAGCCGGGGGCGGGCCGCGCCGACGGCCTCGTCGATGAAGTCCAGCTGGGCGACGGAGTCGATCATGAGGGTGATACGTGAGGCCGCCCGCTCGTCCTTGGCCAGCTGCTGCAGCGCGGTGCGGTCCGCGGTCGGGTAGCCGATGACCACGTCCTCGTGGTCCTCGGCCAGCCACAGGGCTTCGGGCAGGGTGAAGGCGAGGATGCCCCGGTAGCCCTGGCGCTGCAGGACGCGCTGGATCAGGTCGCGGCTGCGGACCGACTTGCTGGCCAGGCGGATCGTGGCGCGACCGCCCGTGCGGTGCACCAGATCGCTCGCGTTGGCGTCGAAGGCATCGAGGTCCACCACGGCGAACGGCGGATCCACGTGCTGGGTGGCCCGCTCCAGTTGGGCCATCCGGGCCTCGCTGAAGCCGGCCATGGCGGAGGCGGCCGATTTCACGTCCGGCCAGGACGCCACATGTGCGCTCATATCCGCACCCTTTCTCGGTAGTTCGGTGGACCGGCCCGGTGAGCGGCGGCCGGGTGCCGCGTCAGTCGGTGGAGCGGTCCGAAGGCCGCGCCGTATCGGAGCGGTGGCGGCCCGTGGGGGCGATGATCCGCTCTCGTTGCCTTCTTCCCTTGGCCTCGGCGAGCGGGATCACCCACCGCATCAGGCGGGGGAAGACGCCGGCGATCCGCTGGATGCGTCCGCCCAGGGGAGGGAACACCACCTCGACCGGCTTGGAGACGATCGCGTCGACGACGGTCTTGGCGATCTCCTCCGGTGCGTAGGACTTCTCGGCGAAGGAGATGGCGCAGGCGGGGTCGGCCAGTTCCTGCTCCAGCATGTCCGTGCGGGTGGACGGGGGATGAATGATCGTGAAGTCCAGTGGCCCGTCGCGTTCTTCCAGGGCCACGCTGTGATGGAAGGCCCGCAGGCCGTGTTTCGAGCCGCAGTACGTCGCGTATCCGGGGAGCGGGAGGAACGACGTCATGCTGCAGACGGTGATGATGTGGCCGCGGCCCTGCGCGGTCATCCGCTCGATCGCCGTGCAGGTGCCGGTGATCGAGCCGAGCAGGTTGACCTCCAGGATGTCGCGGTGCTGGCGCGGGCTGAGGTCACTTGCGTGGCCGGTGTGGGTGATGCCGGCGTTGTTGACCAGCACGTCGACGGCTCCGAACGCGGCCTCGGTCGCTTCGAATGCCTTGACCCACGCCGCCGGATCCCGGACGTCCAGGACACAGCCGGCGGCCCGGCTGCCGAGACTGAGCGCCCTGGCCTGTACGGCCTGCTCGTTGACATCGGACAGCATCACGCGGTGACCGCGCGCGACCGCCGACTGCGCGATTGCGGCCCCGATGCCGGAGGCCGCGCCGGTGACGAGAAGGACCCGGCTGTTTTCAGACACTTCGCTCATGGCCAACAGAGTCTCCTGGTCGAATGTCCAAGTCAACTGTCCGATACGAGATGGTCCTCGTTCGCCCCTCGTCGATTCACAGCCGGAGCATCTCGATGCGACCACCGTTCAGCTGTGCGGCGCGGACGGGATCGTCGGTCGGCACGGTCGCCGCGAACAGGGTGCGCTCGTCGTGACCTGCGACCAGGCAGCTCAGGGTGTTCTGGCTCGTCGCCACGCGGTCGAGGACGCGGCCGCCCTCGGCCACGCGCACGCATTCGCCGCGCAGTGCGTTCGCGATCCATATCGTCTCGCCGTCGCCGTGCCAGGCGATGCCGTCGGGGGCGATCGGTGAGGCGGAGCGCTTGGCGATGGCCGGGTGGTCCAGCAGCGCCGAGATCCTGCGGGTGATCCGGCCGAGAAGCCCCGGATGGTTCACCGCGTGCCACAGGGACGGCGAGATCAGCGGGGCCCAGGGGCGCGGCTGTCCGAGCGTGCCGTCGGGGAGCACGGGGAAGGCGGTGAGGCGCATGGCCAGGGTTTCGGCCGCCACCATGGTCGTGCCGTCGGCCGTCAGGACGCATCCGTTGGGGAAGAGCACCGGCTCCGTCACCCCGAGCAGGGTCCCGTCCGCGGCCAGGCACGCGATCGGTGTCTTCGCCGGGCCGGGCGGGGCGTAGAGCATGGCGTTGGCGTGCTCGCGGGCGAACGCGTGGTAGTCAAAGCCGAAGTTGCCCACGTACGCACGTCCGTGCGGGTCGACGAGCATGTCGTTGACCGGGCCGCCGACGAGGTGCCGCAGGTCCGCGTGCTCGACGAGCTCGCCGTCTGCCTCCAGCCGGTACACCACGCCTGCGTCCATGGAGGCGACGAGCATGCGCCCGTCCGGAAGCCAGCCGAGCCCGCCGGCCCGGCCGGGAACCTTGAGGACCGTCTCGGCCTCTCCCGTGCCGTCCCAGCGGTGCACCGTGCCGTGTGCCAGGTCGGAGAACCACAGGGCTCCCTGATGCCAGCGCAGTGACTCGGGAACGCCGAAACCGCTCAGTGCGACCGATGTCGTCCGTTTCA
The DNA here is from genome assembly GCF_002214185.1 of Streptomyces capitiformicae. NCBI lineage: Bacteria > Bacillati > Actinomycetota > Actinomycetes > Kitasatosporales > Streptomycetaceae > Streptomyces > Streptomyces capitiformicae. The sequence continues at coordinate 9,959,577 of NZ_CP022161.1, forward strand.
TTCCAGCCGCTCCTTGGTGACGGGCCTGGGGCGTGGTGTCGCTGCCGCAAACCAAGTTGGTCATCTGTACAAGACACTTGACTTGTACGGGTGACCGTCTCATTCTGGGCAAACCGAAGTCAACGTTCCGGCAGGAGTTTTTCCGTGGCTCAGACTCGATCGCTCACGCCCGACGGCGCTGGGGCGGACGCACACATCGCAGTGGACAACCCGGCCACCGGAGCAGTGGTCGGCCACGTCGCAGACGCGTCGGCGCAGGAGGTGGCGCAAGCGGTCGCGCGAGCCCGGCGGGCACAGCCGGGCTGGGCCGAACTGAGCGCCCGAAGCCGTGCGGAATTCTTCACGCGCGGCCGTCGGTGGCTGCTGACCCACCGGCAGGAGATCATCGACTCCATCGTCGCGGAGAACGGCAAGACCCAAGAGGACGCGATCGTCGAGATCGTCTACGGCGTCAGCGCCCTCGCCCACTGGGCCAAGCGCGCACGGCACTACCTCGCCGACACGAAGATCCGCTCGCTCTCGCCGTTCGTACTCGGCCGCAGCATGTACACCCGGCGGGTCCCCCTAGGTGTGGTCGGAGTCATCGGCCCCTGGAACAACCCGTTGATCAACTCCTTCGGTGACGCCATTCCGGCCCTGGCCGCCGGCAACGCGGTCGTCCTCAAACCTTCGGAGTACACACCGCTGACCGCGCTGCTCATGGAGAAGATGACCCGTGAGTGCGGCTGGCCCAAGGACGTCTTCCAGGTCGTGACCGGCGCCGGCGCCACCGGCCAGGCGCTGGTCGACACCGCCGACTTCGTGATGTTCACCGGATCCACGAAGACCGGCCGGGCCGTCGCCGCGCGGGCGGGCGAGCGGCTCGTCCCGTGCTCACTCGAACTCGGCGGCAAGGACGCCCTGATCGTGCTGGCCGATGCCTCGCTGGAGCGGGCGGTGAACGTCACCCTGCACGGCGCTCTGTGCAACGGGGGGCAGATGTGCACCTCGGTGGAGCGCGTCTACGTCGAGGAGCCGGTGTACGACGCGTTCGTCGCCAGGCTGCGCCGGCGGTTCGAGGAGGTCACCTCCGGCAGGCCGGCAGGGCTGGGCAGCACCGATGTGGGCGCCATGACCTTCCCGCCGCAGATGTCGATCGTCGAGGACCACGTCAAGGACGCCGTGAGCCGAGGAGCGCGCGTCCTCGTGGGGGGCCACGCCGCCCCCGGCCCGGGCCGGTTCTTCGAACCCACGCTGCTCGTCGATGTCGACCACACCATGACATGCATGCGTGAGGAGACCTTCGGACCCACGCTGCCCGTGATGAAGGTCGCAAGTGCCGAGGAGGCCGTCCGGCTCGTCAACGACAGCACCTACGGCCTGCAAGCCTCCATCATCAGCTCGAACATGAAGCGTGCCCGACACCTCGCGGAGCGTCTCGAGGCAGGCTGCGTCACCATCAACGACGCCCAGACCAACTACATGGCCTTCGGCCTGCCCATGGGCGGCTGGAAGGAGTCGGGCCTCGGCGTACGGCACGGCGCCGAAGGAATCCGCAAGTACACCAGGCTCCAGGCCGTCAGCGTGAACCGCTTCCCGACCCGCCGCGACCTTCACATGATCCCGTTCGACCCCTCGGCCTACCGGTCCATCCTGCGCCTGGTGGACCTCATGTACGGCAACCGCCTGCGCCGCCGGAGCAGGTAACCGCGCCATCGCTCACCAGATCACGAAAGGCCAGATCCCGATGACCACGACAGCCGCCGCCCCGCACATGTCCGTCGGCGCCATGCCCGAGGGCGTCACCCTGCCGCTGCCCCCGCAGAACCTGAGCGTCGAGGAGGAGCGTCAGGTCCGCAAGCAGGAACTCGCGGCCGCCTTCCGCCTGTTCGCCCGCTTCGGTTTCTCCGAGGGCGTGGCCGGACACATCACGGCCCGCGACCCGGAGAACCCCTCGGCCTTCTGGGTCAACCCCTTCGGGATGTCGTTCAGCCAGATCCGCGTCTGCGACCTGATCCTCGTCGACCATGACGGCAAGCTCCTTCAGGGCAAGCGCCCGGTCAACAACGCCGCGTTCTGCATCCACTCCGAGGTGCACCGGGCCAGGCCGGACGTGGTCGCGGCCGCACACACCCACTCCCTGCACGGCAAGGCCTTCTCCAGCCTCGGCGTCCCGCTCGAGCCGATCACCCAGGACGCCTGCGCCTTCTTCGAGGACCACGGCATCTACTCCGACTACCGCGGAGTGGTCAACGACACCGAGGAAGGCCGGCGGATCGGTGTGGCGCTGGGGGAGGGCAAGGCCGTCGTTCTGCAGAACCACGGGCTGCTGACGGTCGGGTCCTCCGTCGCCGAGGCGGCCTGGTACTTCATCACCATGGAACGTTCCTGCCAGGCCCAGTTGCTGGCCATGGCCGCCGGTGAGCCGAAGCTCATCGATGCCGAGACGGCGCGGATGGTGCGGGACCAGATCTCCGGCCCCCTGCCGGGCTGGTTCCAGTTCCGCCCCCTGTGGGACCAGATCACCGCAGACCAGCCCGACCTGTTCGACTGACATGACGCGCTGATCCCAGGAAGCCACGTCGGGTGGGTACGGCTGCTACGGCCGCCGTACCCACCCGACTTCCTGGTGTGGCCGCCGTCCGACGACGGGGCGGCCGGTGTCCATGAGCGTGCGCTCACCGGCGCCTCACCTCACGCGTCCTTGACGGCGAGGCTCATGAGGTGCTCGCCGGCCAGGCGGAGCACCTCACGGGTGTTCTCGCTGTTGCGGTCGGCCAGCCAGCACAGCGTGACGCCATCCAGCACCGCGTTGAGGTAGCGGGCCAGAACGGGAAGGGGCACCGTCCACGTGATGCCCGCGCTCTCGGCGGCTTCAGCCAGGAGCTGCTCGTGGACTTCCAGGTAATGCGCGTACTGCCGGCGAGCCAGATCCTCAAAGCCCTCCTGGCGCAACGCGTAGTGAGTGAGTTCGTACCCCACCTGATGCTCTCCCGGGCTGAGCTCGACTCCCTCCCAGAAGGTGTAGAGGCTCCTGGCGATGCGTGCGCCGAGGTCGCCCTCTCCCTCGAACACGTTCCGGGCCTTGGCCACGCCGCTGTCCGTGATGCGGGTGATGACCTCCTGCAGGAGCTCCTCACGTGAGTTGAAGCAGTAGTGAAAAACGCCCAGCGGCATCTTCGCCTCGTTGACGACAGCGCGTGTGGTGGTCTTGACGACTCCGTCGCGGACCATGACACGGAACGCCGCGGCGATGAGTTCTTCCCGTCGATCCTTCGCTGCCATGCGAGACATTCGGTCCACCGTTTCATCAAGAGTGAAATGCTCACTCCATGCTAACCGGCGTCTTGGACGATCGACCAACTATGATTCGGTCGTCAGGTGACCCGATACGGTGGCGATGTCTCGCTGACTGGCCCCACGGGCTCGGTCTCCCGCCGTCGAGGGGGCGGCGGGTCTCTTGAAGGTGGTTCGAAGGAATTTCCCACCAAGCTCCGCAGGATCCGGAGCGGCCTGGCACCCCGGTTTCTCCGCGGCGCCGTATGCAGATCCGGCTGCGAGCCGGGTGACGGCCCGCCCAGCCGACGGAGTATCGGCACAGTCCCGGAGCCGAACACCCCGGCCGGACCGGAGGGCACCGGGAGGGGAATCCGTCTGTGCGGCGAGTGCAAAGGAGTGCCCGGCGGCGGCACATGACCTCACCAGGCCACCGCCGGGCTCCTATGCCGCGCCGGTCCCGCCCCAACGGTCCCGGCGCGGTCCGGGGCCACGAGCCGCTCAGCCGCGGCCCCGGGGCAACAGGGGCTGAGACGCGCGCCGAATCCGGACCTTGAGGAGGCGTCGGCGCGCGGCTTGGTCCGCCATCGCCGACCCGCCTGACACCATCCGGGCACTCGCCGGGGAGGGGACGGGCACAGGCTCATTCCTCTCCTGCGGCTCATCCGTGTAGCCATCGGACGGCGGTGAGCACTGGGTACGTGGAGCTCTGGGCACCACCGACCCTGTGCTCCGATCGTCCGGGCCCCCGCTCAGCACGTAGGGCAGACGCTCACGGGGTGAGCACGAACCGGATCGGGTCGCCGATCTTCTTCTCCAGCCGGCTGACGGCGTCGGCGGCTTCGGCCAGCGGGATGTGGGCGGTGATGGAGGGGGCCAGGTCGAGCCGGCCGGTGGAAGCCAGGCCGATGAGCTGGGTCACGTGTTCAGGTCCGGAGCCGTAGTGGCCACGGATCTGGTTGCCGCGGAAGCAGAACTCTGTGCTGTCGGTGACGGTGAGGGGCTTGGGGGTGAGTCCAGCCAGTACCAGCACCCCGCCGGGGCCCAGGACGGCCGCGGCCTGCTCACGGACCACGGGGACTCCGGCGAAGTCGAAGGCGGCGTCCAGGCCACGGCCACCAGTGGCGAGGTCCACGGCAGCGGCGAAGTCCGCCGCGGCAGGGTCGAGCGCGAAGTCGGCGCCGAAGGCGAGGGCGCGCTCGCGGGCCTTCGGCAGCGGGTCGATGGCGATGACGGGGGTCGCCCCGGCCAGGCGGGCGAGCCGGATGCCGTGCGCGCCCAGGCCGCCCGCACCCCAGATGCCGACGGCCTGCGCCGGGCGGACAGCACCCGTCTCGACAATCGCGGCGTAGGGGGTGGAGACCGCGTCGGGGATGATCGCGGCCTGGTCGAACGGCAAGTGGTCGGGGATCGGGGCGAGCGTGTCCTCGCGGGCGATCGCGTACTCGGCCCAGCCGCCGTCGTAGTCGACTCCGCGGGTCAGCGGCATCCGGCACGATGAGCGCCGCATGCAGTCGTCGCACTGGCCGCACGCCTGCCCAGCCTGCAGGGCGACACGCATGCCGGGGGCCCAATCCCCCATCAGGTCCGGGCCGAGGGTGTGGACAACGCCCGCGACCTCGTGCCCGAGGGTGACCGCACGCGAGCGGACCACCTCGTCGACAGGGAAGGACGAGCTGAGGCTGCCGTCGATCAAGTGGACGTCGGACAAACAGACTCCGGCGGCCCTGACTTCGACCAGCACCTCTCCAGGGCCGGGAACGGGGATGGCCACCTCCTCCACTGCAAACGTCTGAGTGTCCAGGTGGAGACGTCCGGCGAGCATGGTGGGCATGGTGTGACCTCGATTTCTTGGATGTCGATGGGCAGGGCCGCGAGGTCGCCATGACCCCGGTAACGCACTGGGGAAGGCAGGCCTTGGTGATCACGGGTCTGCCTTTGTGCCCGCAGGACGCGGCGGCATGAAGCCAACATACAGCCGACATTGTCAATCGACAATGTCCTTTGATTGAGTTGGTCGACTCGCTTGCGTGAACGCTTCCCCTTCCAGGCAGGCCGGAGCGTCACCGGCGAGCCGCCGGACGTCGGCGTCCAGCGAGGCGACCACCTGCGTCCGCGCCTCCCCGATACCGGGGAGGCCGATCGGCTCTCGCACCGACGGCCCTGTCGGCGCACGCCTGCCCTCGGGCGCGACAGGGCCCCGTACCGTCCCGGGGGGTTGGCCGGCTGTCCTGCCTCACCGCCTCACCGCCTCACCGCCTGGGTCACCACACCCACCTGCACCGAAAGTGGGCGCCAGCCACCTGACTCGTGCTGCTTGCTGCCGGCATCACCGGCCGAGCGGATATGCCCCGGACGCCGGCGGGCCAGCTTCCGCCGGCGGGGACACCGGCACCACATACTCGGTGCCCGTCGAACTGGTCGTGGCCTGCAGGCGGCCGTTCAGCGGCATGACCCATCGCGATCGTCAGTACGGGTTCAGGGCGAGTGGGACCGCACGACACCCGCCCGCGGCGGCGTTCAGCCTGCGACCGCCGTGCCCCACCCACTTCGCCGGCGTGCCGGCCGCTCGCACTCAGGCGGCTGCCGCGCTGGGGGCCGGCGGAATCCTGGTTCTCGCAGGGCTCGCTCCGGAGTCGATCGTCGTCCATGGCAGCACCGGGTTCAGTTTCCGGGGCAACCAGATCCGCGGCCACCACGGCTCCGGGTTCGAGCACGTGGAACAGCTCATCGGCCTGGCCTGCGCCGGACGGATCGATCTGGCCCCGTCCGTCGCTGCGCACATCCCGCCGGCCGAGGCCGTCGACGCCGTCACCCGGCTGGAGAAGAGGATCGGCGGCCCGATCCGGTCTGTGCTCACCTCCTGATGCCCGCTGACGCCGGCCCAGGGCCGCGGCTCGATCGAACGGGTCCGGACATCGACGTGGTCCGGCAAAGGTCTGAGAAGGCCCTCCGGCGACGGCGGAGTCGTGGGAGGGGCTTCGTGCCCTGTGGCGGGCCGGTGGGGGGAGCGGTGTTTCCCCCGGCCTTGGTCCGGCCTGACGTCTCACGTCCTTCGAACGTTCCCTCAGTCGACTGTGTCACTCGTCACAATCGAGCGACATTGTCGAGTGACAATGTCGTGTGTATGGTTCTGGCCAGCGACAGCCTGCGCACTCGAATCCCTTGGGCAACTGGTCGGCCGGCAGCCTGCGGGGCAGAAGGCGGACCGTCGGAGCCGCGGGCCCCTGCCAGTTGACAACAAGCCCCCGGAGTACCTTGGTGCCGAGGGCTTTTCTGCCACTGGACTTGCTGGAACACCGCCACGTTCTTATGAGCTGGGCGAGGCAGACGAAATTGGTGTGTTTGCCGACCAGAAATCCGAAGTCTCGCTAGGGAGTGGCGGCTCGCTTCCGTCATATTCTGGAACGCCGGAAACTGGCTGCGGTGGTGCTACCGCGGATTTTTTGACACAGGGGGTTGTGACCTGAAAGTGGGCCTGGCCTTGATAGCCGAATAGCAATTGGATCTGAAACTGATCCGTAGTCAGGAAGTGCGTTGACGGATTCTTGCTGCCATTACTCGAGACGCGATGGGTAAATCCTTTCTTTTTCCAGTAGCGTTCCACGACGCCAAAAAAACTACCCCTTCGTTCTGGGGAGATAATAGTGGTCACCGAGACTCTGCGTGATACTGAGCACGTCAGGTCTGTGGAGATCCCGTGCACCCATTTCACTTGAGGCTTGATTGCCGTCATCGTTTCGGTCAGGATGCTGTCTGCTCTTTCAGCTGCTTGTTGCATTGTCATGTCGGACATGTTTTTACCTTCGCTGCCGTTATCTCCCAGCACGCCGCAGCCCGTAGCGAGCGCGATGACCATTACAGTCAATCCGGCGCGTACTTTCATCGATGATCCTCCCGGATGACTTCGTCTCCATTTCCGGCGACAATTTTAGCGATGTTTTCAGCAGACGTGAGATCTATTTCTGGGTCGAAATAATTGGAGTGGGCGTCGAAAGCGTGAGGGATAGGGAACGGTCCATCGTCTGTTCGCATACGAATGGCGCCGAACTCTTCGTTCACAGGGTCGGTGCCAAACCAGTTGTCGTCATCGCCTGGGTCGCCCAGGTCCGAGCCCACGGCAAGGCCCACGCCCGCGCCGACTGGCCCACCGACAGCGAAGCCTGCGGCTGCCCCAATAGCTCCACCAGCAACCGAACCGCCGGACGGCGCGTGTGTGACGAGGTCATTGCCGGCTGCTCCGACGAAGACATGCTCCTTGCTGACACCAAGGTCTTCGGCGCGGTCCACGCCCACACCCGGGCTGCCGAGCAGGATGTAGTCATCGACGTCAGGCATGCCGCCTGGTTGCTGGCTGGCGGTACCCACGGTCAGAGAACCGTATGAGTGGCCGATGGCGGTCACGTGGGGGTCGGCATTTTCATTCGCCGCTGCGATTCCACTCATGAAATTCTGGTACGCGGGTGCACCTCTTTCGGCGTCGTCAGTGAATCCTACATCGGCACCCAATGGCGCGTCATACCCGAGCCAAACGATTGAAGCGCTTGAAGGATCGATTCTTCGAGCTCCAATGGCAGTGTCTCGTGCGCGCTTCAATGTGCCGTCGGCGAACTCTCCATCAAGTTTCGTGCTCAAGCCGGGTACGTAGGCGGATACGTTCCTTGATGTGTCAGGGTTTCCGTATGAAACGATCGCTCTTCCCTGTCCTTCATCTCCGATACCGAGGAGGAACATGGGTGGGTTGCTTCCCGCCAGGAGTTGATCGTTAATTTTACGGAGACCTGCGAGCTTTGTCTGAGCATCCTCACTGCCCTGGGCTTCCAATTTTCCCATGAGCTGCGGCAGGTAAGTGCGATTGGCCTCATCGCGGGCCACTGCCGGGATGCCGTCCATGTTGCCGATGGTGTCTGGATAGATTGCCATATAGGCGATGCGGTCCTCTTCGCTGAGGCCGTCCCACCACTCCTTCCGTTCTGCTGCCGACTTGTCCGTGGGAATATCGTCTTTGAGAACGTCGTCGACAGCTCCGTGAACGGCAGAGGCATCGGCGCTCACATCTGCCCACGTCGCGTCGGTAACCTCGAGGCCTTCTGCGGCCTTCAGTTTGCTGACTGCCGCAGAGTATTGCTCGTCAATGGAGTTCGCTTCACTCAGCGCAGTAGCGATCCTGTTGGCGATCCCTTGCGCGAGTGTTGCGTTCGGATTCATGGTGGCTGCGGCTACCGTGGTGCGAAGAGTTCGGGAGAAGAAGTCGTCAGCCCCCGAAACTGTGTCTCCGGGGAGTTCCGTATCGCTGGATTTCGCTGCCGGGTAGCGTACCGAGCCATCGTCGAACACCTCGAAATTCATACTCTCGGCCTCTGCGAGAGCGTCGAGCAGTCGGCGCTGTGGAGCCGCCAATTCTTCGGCGAGTCCGTGCAGAGCGGCGCTCACCAGGCCGCACTCCGTATGAATGTATTGATAGTTCCGTGAGAGTGTTCCCAGGCGTATGACAGCCGCCACCGCTGACATGCTCTCTTGCGTATCGGTCAGGGTTGCGACGATCTCGTTGTTGACCCGGTCGCGAGAGGAGTAGGCCTTCTTGCTGATCTCTGACCAGCCTCGGGCAGCGTCGACCAGTTCCGTCAGTTTGAGGTCCTTTAGTTCCTGTAGAGAGATCAAGGTGGTTACTTCCCGCCGGGGAATCGTGATGCCGACATGCGTTCACTGGCGATGGCTGATGTGAGGGCAGCCTCGTTCTCTCCCTGGTCCCGGGCTACCTGGCGCATCGGCGAATCCAGATTCTCACACTCGTCCCGGACCGCCTTCAGGCGGCGATGCCATGAGTCCCGTACGGCATCCATGGCCAACACTGTTGCCAGCGCTTTGGTGCTCGGGGAAAAAGTGCTGTCCTCGTCGCTGAGCTGTGTCACGCCGGAAGCCGTGGTCGCGCGCAATTCAGTGAGGACCCTGGCACCTTTGAGCCATGGAAAGTCGATGTAGACCATGCGTCCACCGGCCTCTCCTTGCCCCGAGTCGGCGGCAGCGGACGTAGTGCTGTTGGTCGTGGCCTGGTTGCGGGCTGACGACCACTGTTCTTCGAAGGACACAGAGACCTCTTTGGTGACAACAGTTGCCTATTTGACCGGGCGGTTCGATGGCTGCTCCGACAGAGCAGTTCAAGAAGACGGGCCGGGCCCAGGAGGTGGCGGCGAATAAGGGGAGTTCGAGGGCGCCTGAGGCGGGCCATAGGTCCCGTAGGTGTGGGGAGGCTGTGAAGTGGGAGGCGCGTACCCAGGAGGGATCGTCGAGATCGACGGAATCGTGGATCGTCGCCGGCGCGCGAGGATCATCGGGACGACAATCGCCGCGCCGAGCAGTGCTGCTGCTCCGATGCCCAGGCTGATCCAAAGGACTGCGTTGTCATCGTCCGAGGGCGAGGCACTGGTGGTCGACTCGTCCGCGTCCGCATTCTCGTCGCCGGAGGAGCCGCTGGACTTCGAAGCCCCAGGAGACGGAGAGGCTGACTCCGCGGCCGCAGCGAGGTCGGGCAGCGGATACTCGTCCGCAGGTCCCGGGTCGCCAGGGTTCTGCAGCGCGATACGCGGACGGACAATGCCGTAACCGATGGCGTTGTTCCAGGTCCACTTCTTCTCGTTGCCCTTCATCGAGTTGATCAGGACACGCAGAACCTGGTTGTTCGTCCACGTGGGGTGCTTCGACCAGATGAGGGCGGCGGAGGCGGAGGCGATCGCGGTGGCGTCGCTGGTTCCGTCGGAGTTACAGACTTGAGTGCCACCAGGACACGCGTGGACCATATTTTCACCGGGGGCGGCGATATCTACTTGCTTTCCCCACTGGGAGAAGGAGCTTCGTTCGATGTCCTCGTTGATCGCTCCGACGCCGATGACGCCAGGTGTGGCTGCTGGATACATGGGTAGGTTGTCTTTGTCGCCGCGGTTGCCGACACCGGCGAAGATCAATTTACCTTTAGCGAGGGCGTACTTCACGGCTGCAGCAAGTTCCGGGGTTCCGACGTTCTGCATTCCTGGAGTGTTTTCACTGGCCATGGAAATGTTGATGATCTGAGCTCTGGAGTCCGCCGCGAATCGGATCGCCTCCGTCATCTTTCTGGAATACTCGGCTCCTGTATCCACCTTTCCGTAGTCTTCGGTGGCGTACCTCATGCGGATGGGGAGGATCTTCACCCCTGGCGCGAGGCCATAGGAGCCGTTGAGTTCCCCGCGCGCGCCAGTTGCCGCGATGAGAGCGGCCACGCCGGTCCCATGCCCTTCAAGGTCGGTTTTTTCGTCTCCGGACTGCTTCGAGTAGTCCTTACCTTCAAGGACTTGGCCTTTGAGATCGGCCAAACTGTCATCTACTCCGGAGTCGATGACAGCAACGGTTATGCCACGCCCGGTGCTGATCTTCCACATCTCGTCAGCCTGCATGGCATCGAGGTGCCATTGCCGGGAGCGAATCGAGTCGGCATGCGCAGGAGTTGGGGTGATGCCCACCAGCAGCAGTCCGAGGGCACCTGCGACTACCGACGCGGGTCGCGCTATTTGCTTACTACTGGTTCGCATGTGCCTTCCAGGGGCGGGTCGCAACCGAATGAGGAGTCAGTCGACAACTGGTGGCAGCGGGCGACGATTGCCACGCTGCCAGGTCTCCTCGTCTTCGGTCAGATAGTCGGGTCGATCGCCTTGACGGGGGTCGCGTCGTGTTGATGACGAACTGGCCATGTGTGCAGTTATGCCGTCGCGGCGCTGCGTTGAGCTCTGTGCGGGCGCGGATCCACCAGCATGCCGAGTGAGACCCGATCCTCCTGGGGTGAAAGGACGGGATCCGCCATTGCCAGGCTGGTTCGGACGGTTGCCGAACACTCCGCCAGCCTCAGAAGCCAGACGTCGGCCGACGGATGCACCATTGCTGTGCCCAGCACCTGAATTGCCTCCAAAGGGCATGCCGGGAGTGATACCACGCCCCATCGCCGTACGTCCCTGCGCGCCTTCGCCGATGACGGTCCCCCTCGGAAGGGCCCCAGTCGGACGGCCTGAGGTCGGGGGCACAGGGCGTCCCCCTACGATTCCGGTCTCGCGCGGCATGCGAGCACTGCCGTTGGCCACGCCCTGGCCAGGCAGGAATGGTGCCCGAGTGGCCGACGGAACGCGGCCGGGGGCAGTCGGACTAGTGCTGCTTCTGGTGCCGTCGAAGGGCGGGATACCGACCGGTTGCGACGGAAGACGTGGGTCGGGACGCTCTGAGCCGCCGGGAACAACCGAAGGCTGAGTGAGGTCTGGTCCCGAAGATTTCGGGAGGGTGTTCAGGCCGTCAAGACCCATGTTGACTGGCTCGGGACGAGAAATCCGCTCCTTGCCCGGCTCAGTTGGGGTCGACTGCGAAGTGGAGTCGCGTTCGCGACCGTTGAGACCAGAAGTGGTGGACGAACCTGTCCCGTTGCCACTTCCACCGGACGGAGAAGTGATCGATTCGTAATTACGATCGTCGTCCACCCACTGGCCACGGTTCATGCTCTTTGCCGGCGGCACAAACGTAGGCGGCTCCACAGAATTAACCTGCGCAGCCGACTGCTGGTAAGTCTGCGCCAGCTTCCGCATCTGTTGCGCCGCCTCGTACCGGGCCGCGTCGATTCGCCACTGTGCCGCCGTCGCGTCGGACTGGGCGGTCTGGGCCAGTTTTCGGGCGTCGGGGTCGTTGCGGGCGCCCGGCTCCTTGGTTGCGGCCAGGGACTTCTCCGCGGTGCGCAGGTCCGCCTGCGCGGCCGTGGTCTCGGAGGTGGCCGGCATGACCGCCTTCGCCTCCGCGATGGCCTGGGACACGATGCCCATCCAACGGGACGCCACCTCGGCGTACTCGCCGAGGTGGAGCGTGGCGCTCGCAGTCTGCCCGCCCCACTCGCGGAAGGTGTCGCCGGCCTCGCCCTGCCACTCCAGGCCCTTGACGTACGTCATGAGGTCGTCGCCGATCTTGGTGATCGTCGAGGCGGCCTTGGAGAGCTTCGCGGCGAGGTCGTAGGCGCCCTCTGCGTTGGCGGAGTCCAGCATCGCCGCGAGCTGAGCGTGGGTCATGGACTCGAAGTCGGTGTGCTGGGGCGTGGGTTGCTTTCGCTGGGGCTGCTCGCTCATTACAGGCCCTTCTCCGCTTCGGTGACCTCCGCGATCGGCTCGTCCTGTTGCTGCTGTGCCTGCTGTCGGGCATACGGGTCACGGTCGACGTCGTAGTACTTGTCGACCTCCGCGTTGACCTCCCGCATCCGCGCCTTGATGTCCTCGTCCAGGTTCTCGAAGCCCACCCGTGACGCGTGCACGGCCAGTCCCACCCCTTCGATCTGTGCGCTGAGCGCCTTCGAGAGGTTCTCCAACTCGTCGTGGACGATGGCGTACGACTCGTAGAGGAACTGTGCTTCCTTGAAGTCGGCAGATCCGAGCTGGGCGCGGGAGAGACGGTCCTGGCCGACCTTGTCGGGGGAAGCCTCGGACTTGCCCAGCTCGATCAGCAGGTTGTCGACGCGCTTCTTGAAGTTCTTCATGGCGTCGTGCTGGATGTCCAGCGCCATCTGAGGGTTCACGCCGTACAGGCTGTCGAAGGACTTGCCGGTGTCCGGCGCGTCCCCGCCCCTGCCCTCGCCCCCGTCCGAACTCATGTCGGCCGCCTCCCCGTTCTCCCCGTTCACCCAAGTCAACCAAGGCCTGTTTCAACGCTGTTCATCACTCTAATGGCGTTGCGGAAGCAAGCCCACCTGGATAAGTGGGGCTCCGCGCTTCCGTGACACGAATGTGCCCCGCCCCGGAGGCATGGGCCGCGCCCGGACGTTGCCGAGGATGTCGCCCTCCATGGGGTCGCCGGACAGGACGACTCCCTGCGCGCCGAGCTCCTTCACTCGCTGCATGAACGACTCGTACATGGAACGCGAGGCCCCCGCCGCGTTACGGGCGATGATGAACTTCACGCCCACGTCACGGGCGAAGGGCAGATGCTCGACGAGGGCCGACAGCGGGTTCCCGGAGTTCGTGGCGACCAGCTCGTAGTCGTCGACGATGACGAACAGCTGCGGTCCGCTCCACCAGCTGCGGTCGCGCAGCTGCTGCGGCGTGATGTCGGGCTTGGGCGCGCGCATCTCCATGAACTGCCGTATGGCGTCCATGTGGACGTCCATCGCGGATGCCATCGGTGCGTACTCGAGCAAATGGTCCTCGGAGACCGCCTCCAGCATCGTCCTGCGGTAGTCGCCGACGACGATCCGGGCTTCCGAGGGGGTGTAGCGCTCGGCGATCTGCTTCGCGATCAGGCGCAGCAGGTTCGTCTTGCCCGACTCGCTCTCCCCGAAGACCAGGAAGAAGGGGTCCGTGTCGAAGTCGATGAAGACCGGTTCGAGGTTGGCCTCGTCGATACCGATCGCGATGCCGTGCTGCGGGAACTCGAATCCCTTGGGCAACTGGTCGGCCGGCAGCCTGCGGGGCAGAAGGCGGACCGTCGGAGCCGCGGGCCCCTGCCAGTTGCCCTTGACCGCCTGCACCAGCTGGGCCGTGGCGTCCGACAGGCCGTCCGCGTCCGACGAGGAGTCGATACGCGGCAGTGCCGTCATGAAGTGCAGCTTCTCCGGGACCTGGCCACGGCCCGGCACACCTGCCGGAACGTTCGCCGCGACCCTGCGGTCGAACTCGGAGTCCATGACGTCACCGAGGCGCAGCTCCAGCCGGCCCAGGATCTGGTCCTTGAGCGCCGACCGCACCTCCATGTAGCGCGACGCGGAGAGCACGACGTGGATGCCGTACCCGAGGCCGCGGCCCGCGATGTCGTTGACCACGCCCTCCAGGGCGTCGTAGTCGCCCTTGAAGTTGCCCCAGCCGTCGATGACCAGGAAGACGTCGCCCCAGGCCTCGCCGGGCAGTTCGCCGGCCGCGCGCCGTCGACGGTATGTGCCGATGGAGTCGATGCCGTTCGCGCGGAAGAACTGCTCGCGGCGGTTGAGGATGCCCGACACCTCCGCGACCGTACGCCGGACCCGTTCGGGGTCCAGCCGGGAGGCGACTCCGCCGATATGCGGCAGGTCCGACAGTGACGACAGGCCGCCACCGCCGAAGTCGAGGCAGTAGAACTGCACCTCGTGCGGCGTGTGGGTCAAGGCGAACGAACCGATCAGCGTGCGCAGCAGCGTGGACTTGCCGGACTGGGGGCCGCCGACGACCATCATGTGACCCGCCGCGCCGGAGAAGTCCCGGTACAGCACCTCGCGCTTCTGCTCGAACGGCTTGTCGATCAGACCGAGAGGGACCGTCAGTCCGCCCGGCCGCGCGTACTCGGCGGCCTGCAGGCCGCGTTCGGCCGTCGAGGCGAGCGGCGGCAGCAACTGGTCCAGCGTCGGCGCCTGGTCCAGCGGCGGCAGCCACACCTGGTGGGCGGGCACACCCTGCCCCTCGAGCCGCTGCACGATGACGTCGAGCACCGTGTCGGCCAGCGCGTCGTCGTCCTGCCTGGAGGGCGGAGCCTGGCCCTGCGCCGGGTCCGGAGTCGCATAGGTGACCGGCACCGGCGTCGCCGTGAACAGCGCGGGCCGGCGCTCGATCGGCATCCGGTCCCGGGAGACGTCGGGGCCGCCGGAGCGGTACGCACCCGACACGTACGCCGCCTTGAAGCGGGTCATCTCGTCCGTACCGAACTTCAGATACCCGGAACCTGGCACGGAGGGCAGATGGTAGGCGTCCGGAACGCCCAGCGCCGCACGCGACTCCGCGGCCGAGAACGTACGCAGACCGATCCGGTACGACAGATAGGTGTCCAGCCCGCGCAGCCGGCCCTCCTCCAGGCGCTGCGAGGCGAGCAGTAGATGCACACCCAGGGAGCGCCCGATGCGGCCGATCTGGATGAACATGTCGATGAAGTCCGGCTTGGCCGTGAGGAGTTCGCTGAACTCGTCGATCACCAGGACGAGCGAGGCCAGCGGCTCCAGCGGCGCACCGGCGGCCCGCGCCTTCTCGTAGTCGTGGATGTTGGCGTAGTTGCCCGCCGAGCGCAGCAGCTCCTGACGGCGCTGCAGTTCACCGCGGATCGCGTCGCCCATGCGGTCGACGAGGGTCAGGTCGTCGGAGAGGTTGGTGATGACGGCGGCGACATGCGGCATCTGGGACATGCCGGCGAAGGTGGCGCCGCCCTTGAAGTCCGCGAGGACGAAGTTCAGCGTCTCGGAGGAGTGGGTGACCGCGAGGCCGAGCACCAGCGTGCGCAGCAGCTCCGACTTGCCGGAGCCGGTCGCGCCCACACAGAGGCCGTGCGGGCCCATGCCGTCCTGCGCGGCCTCCTTGAGGTCCAGCATCACGGGCCGGCCGTCCTCGCCGACACCGATGGGCACCCGCAGGCGCTCCGGTGTCGACCGCGGTCGCCAAGTGCGGGTGACCTCCACGGAAGCGGCGTCGCCGAGCCCCAGCAGATCGGTGAAGTCCAGGTTGGCGAGCAGCGGTTCGTCGTCGTTGCCGCCGCCCATGCGCAGGGGGGCCAGCTGCCGGGCGAGCGCCTCGGCGGCGGGCAGGGACAGCCCGTCGGGCGTGCCCTCGTAGGCGACCTCGGCACCCGTGTCCAGCCACAGCCGGTCCGGCCGTACGACGATGGAGAGGCCGCCCCGGGGCTGGTCGAGCTCGCCCGGGACGACCTCGATGATGGTCACGCCCTGCAGACCCTCGGCGGCCGCGAAGGCGGAGGTCGGGGGCACGATTCCGCCGTCGAGGACGACAATGAGGTGCGGCTGGTCCAGGACGGGCTGACCGTCCCGGCTGAAACGCGGGCGGCCTTCGAGGCGGGCCGACAGCAACTGCTCCAGCTCACCGAGATCGTCACCGAACAGCCGCCGCGTGCCGGCCCCGTCGAACTGCCCGGTCAACTGGCTGTGCGGCAGCCACTTGGTCCAGTCCCAGCGGCCGACCGCGTTCGGGGCGGCGACCACGGCCAGCAGCAGATCGTCGGGAGAGTGAAGAGTGGTGAGTTGGGCCACCAGGGCGCGTGCGGCGGCCTGTGCGCTCTCCGGCTCGCCGGACACCGTCACGTGGTAGAAGGCGCGCATCGACACCGCGACCGGCAGCCCGTCCAACTGACCGTGCACCGCGAGGAAGCGCTGCATGGCACCGGCGCAGAGAGGTTCGAGCTCGTCCACGGGCGCGGTCTCGGGAGCCACCAGGGGAGAGGCCAGCTGCTGCGGGCCCAGACCGATCCGCACCTGCCCGAAGTCCGCGTCCCCGACCCGGCGTTCCCACACCCGGCTGCCCTCGGCGACCACCGACCACAATTGCTCGGGAGAGGGGTGCAGATACAGCTGCGCGTCGCGCTGCTTCAAGCCGGTCCTACGGACCGTACGCCGGGTCTGCGCGAGGTATTTGAGATAGTCCCGGCGCACATCGGCCATTTGCCCCTGCGTACCGCGACGGTGTCGGACGATCTGCGCGATCACCATCGCGGCCGTCGACACGAGCATCACCACACCCATGATCCTCATGAACGGATGGGCGTTCGGGGACGCGAAGTAGAACACCACCGACGAGCCCATGCCGAGCGTCGGCAGGATCTGCATCAGCATGCCCTCCTGCTGACCCCGCGGCAGCTCCGGAGGAGCCTCCAACCGCAGCTCGTCGGAGGGCACTTCGGGCGGCAGGGAACGCGGTGGGCGCTTGATGACGATCTGGCTCACCGCTGCATCAATCCCCTTATGCGGACAGGCAGTTCCGTACCGGCACCCCCGTGGTGACGGTCGCCCTCCACTCGCCCGGATCCTACTTGTCACCACTGACGGCCCCTACCGGTAGGGTGACGCCCGCAGCGTACGCATCCGCGAAGCAGGGGGTCAGTAAAGGTGAGTACGACCGCGACGACCGGGTTCTGCCGAGTCACTGTCGTGGCACCCGACAGCCGCATCGACGTCGCCCTCCCGGTGGACATCACCATCGCCGACGTCTATCCGGAGATCCTGCGCCTGACCGGCCAGACCCAACCGGTCGGCACTCCGACGGGCTACCACCTGGTACGCCGCGACGGCACCACTCTCGACGGCGCCCGTACGCTCGCCGACGAACGGGTGCTCGACGGCGAGGTGCTCAGCCTGCGACCCTTCGCCGAATCGCTGCCACCCGCCGTCCACGACGACGTCTCCGACGCGGTCGCCTCCGCGGTCGTTCGCGACCGCCACCTGTGGAGTGACGACCTGCTGCGTGTCGCCGGGCTGATCGGCGGCGCCCTGTTCCTGCTGCTCGTCGCCTTCGTGCTCTGGTACGCCGACCCGGTCCGCCACGACATGCACGGCCTGCCCGGCGTCATCGCGGGTGGCCTGGGCGTGCTCCTGACCGCCTACGCGGCCGTGCGCGCACGGGTGTACGCCGACCGCGTGGGCGCGGCGGCCATGGGGCTCGCCGCCCTGCCCCTGCTCCTACTCGCGGGCTCCGGAATCATCGGCCCGGCGGGCGGACAGGGGCCGGGCAAGCTGCAGTTCATGCTGGGCTGCGTGGCGGTGCTGGTCGCCTCCGTCGCGCTCGTCGCGCTCGCCCCCAGCGGGGACGCGGCCTTCGTGGCCACCACCTTCGCGGCGGCGGTCGGCGCCGTGGCCACCTTCGTGGCGATCGTCGCCGACGGCTCCGCGACCGACATCGCCGCGGTGTGTGCCCCGGTCTCCGTCGGCCTGGTCGCCTTCCTGCCCGGTCTGTCGGCTCGCTTCGCCCGGCTGCCGATCGGCTACGCCTCGCCGCGCTCCGCCGCGTACGAGGACTTCGACCTGGACCCTTCCCAGGCCCCGGACACCGAGCCCCTCGACGCCGAGCGCATCGCTGCCCAGGCCCGGCGCGGGCACGAGATGCTGCTGGGCCTCGTCGGCGGCACTTCCGCGGTGGTGGTCGCCTCCACCGCCGTACTCGGCTTCTCGGACGGGCTGTGGGGCCGGCTCCTGGGCCTCGCCGCCGGTCTCGCCATGCTGATCCGCGCCCGTCTGTTCCGCTACACCTCGCAGGTGGCCTGCGCCCTCGTCGCCGGTGTCGCGGCCCTCGCCCTCCTGCTGATCGGCCTCGCGCTCAACCCGCCGGCCGAGGCCCTCACCGAGTTCGTGCTCCACGGCGACCGGGGTGCCCTGAACCTCCGCACCATCTGGCTCACGGCCGCCGTCGCCGCCGGAGCCGCGCTGCTCACGGCGATCGGCCTGATCATCCCCCAGAAGGGTCTCTCCCCATTCTGGGGCCGCCTCCTCGACATCGCCGAGGCGTTCGTGCTGCTCACCCTGATCCCGCTGTGCCTGGCGGTCCTGGGTGTCCTCACCACGGTCCGGTCACTGACCGGCTGAGGGCCGCCCCGACCGCCCGACCGAGCGCGTCCCACCAGCCTGGTACCCTTGCACCGGCCGTCTGTGTACGCACCCCGGACTCCCTCAAGGACCCGGAGGCAGCGCCGACGGATCCCGCCACCCGAGTCACAGAAGCCCCCCTGAGACGAAGACCAGGGGCACTCGGTGGCATCGAAGAGACTCATGAGGAGTATCGCGTGTCGCTCGACGCCGCTACGAAGAAGCAGATCATCAGCGAGTTCGGTACCAAGGAGGGCGACACCGGCTCCCCCGAGGTCCAGGTCGCGATGCTCTCCCGCCGTATCTCTGACCTGACCGAGCACCTCAAGACCCACAAGCACGACCACCACTCCCGTCGTGGTCTGCTGATCCTGGTCGGTCAGCGTCGCCGCCTGCTGCAGTACCTCGCCAAGAAGGACATCCAGCGCTTCCGTACGCTGGTCGACCGCCTCGGCATCCGCCGTGGTGCGGCGGGCGCCAAGTAAGACGCCGTGAAGGGAGCGGTTCCCGAAACGATCGGGGGCCGCTCCCTTTGCCGTACATGCGGCAGCTGCCGTACATACGGAAGCTGCCGTACATGCGGAAACGTGCGGAGTGTCACCACCCCTTTGTAGTGTGGTAGCACAACGCAATATGTACGACGCACCATGCATGACACAGCGTGAGGGCCCCGTACCCGGGTGACCGAACGCACCGAACGAGGAGAAGCGCACCTCGCCGCCGCCGGTCCTCGGTAGTGGCCCCCGGGGATAACGAACCCCGAGGGCTTCGATCGAAGACCGGCCCGCACCAGACGGCGCGCTTCTCCGCCACCGTCCCCCTGCCACACGGGCAGGCCCAGGGACAAAAGACGATACGTAACGGAGAAACCGCTAGTGGAGAACGAGACCCACTACGCCGAGGCCGTCATTGACAATGGCTCCTTCGGCACCCGCACCATCCGCTTCGAGACGGGCCGTCTGGCCCGCCAGGCCGCCGGCTCCGCCGTGGCCTACCTGGACGACGACACCATGGTGCTGTCGGCCACCACCGCCTCCAAGAACCCCAAGGACCAGCTCGACTTCTTCCCCCTCACGGTGGACGTCGAGGAGCGGATGTACGCCGCCGGCAAGATCCCCGGCAGCTTCTTCCGCCGTGAGGGCCGTCCCTCCGAGGACGCCATCCTCACCTGCCGCCTCATCGACCGCCCGCTGCGCCCGTCCTTCAAGAAGGGCCTGCGCAACGAGATCCAGGTCGTCGCCACGATCATGGCGCTCAACCCCGACCACCTGTACGACGTCGTCGCGATCAACGCCGCGTCCGCGTCCACGCAGCTGGCCGGTCTGCCCTTCTCCGGCCCGATCGGCGGCGTCCGCGTCGCGCTGATCAACGGCCAGTGGGTGGCCTTCCCGACCCACTCCGAGCTGGAGGCCGCCGTCTTCGACATGGTCGTCGCCGGTCGCGTCCTGGAGGACGGCGACGTCGCGATCATGATGGTCGAGGCCGAGGCCACCGAGGAGACCATCAAGCTGGTCCAGGGCGGTGCCGAGGCGCCGACCGAGGAGGTCGTCGCCGCCGGTCTGGACGCCGCGAAGCCCTTCATCAAGGTCCTGTGCAAGGCCCAGGCCGACCTCGCGTCGAAGGCCGCCAAGCCGACCGCCGAGTTCCCGATCTTCCTCGACTACCAGGACGACGTCCTGGAGGCCCTCACGGCCGCCGTCAAGGACGAGCTCGCCCAGGCGCTCACCATCGCCGGCAAGCAGGAGCGCGAGACCGAGCTGGACCGCGTCAAGGCGCTCGCCGCCGAGAAGCTGATCCCCCAGTTCGAGGGCCGCGAGAAGGAGATCTCCGCCGCGTACCGCTCGCTGACCAAGACCCTGGTCCGTGAGCGCGTCATCAAGGAGAAGAAGCGCATCGACGGCCGTGGCGTGACGGACATCCGTACGCTCGCCGCCGAGGTCGAGGCCATCCCGCGCGTGCACGGCTCCGCGCTGTTCGAGCGTGGCGAGACCCAGATCCTGGGCGTCACCACCCTCAACATGCTCCGCATGGAGCAGCAGCTGGACACCCTCTCCCCGGTGACCCGCAAGCGCTACATGCACAACTACAACTTCCCGCCGTACTCCACCGGTGAGACCGGCCGCGTCGGCTCCCCGAAGCGCCGCGAGATCGGCCACGGCGCCCTCGCCGAGCGCGCCCTGGTCCCGGTCCTGCCGACCCGCGAGGAGTTCCCCTACGCGATCCGTCAGGTGTCCGAGGCCCTGGGCTCCAACGGCTCGACGTCCATGGGTTCGGTCTGTGCCTCCACCATGTCGCTGCTCAACGCCGGTGTGCCCCTGAAGGCCCCGGTCGCCGGTATCGCCATGGGTCTGATCTCCCAGGAGATCGACGGCGAGACGCACTACGTCACCCTCACCGACATCCTCGGTGCGGAGGACGCCTTCGGCGACATGGACTTCAAGGTCGCCGGCACCAAGGAGTTCGTGACCGCCCTCCAGCTCGACACCAAGCTGGACGGCATCCCGGCCTCCGTCCTGGCCGCTGCCCTCAAGCAGGCCCGTGACGCCCGCCTCCACATCCTCGACGTGATGATGGAAGCGATCGACACCCCGGACGAGATGTCCCCGAACGCCCCGCGGATCATCACCGTCAAGATCCCCGTGGACAAGATCGGCGAGGTCATCGGCCCCAAGGGCAAGATGATCAACCAGATCCAGGAGGACACCGGCGCCGAGATCACGATCGAGGACGACGGCACCATCTACATCGGTGCCGCCGACGGCCCGGCCGCCGAGGCCGCCCGCGCCACGATCAACGGCATCGCCAACCCGACCATGCCGGAGGTCGGCGAGCGCTACCTGGGCACCGTCGTGAAGACGACGACCTTCGGTGCGTTCGTGTCGCTGCTCCCGGGCAAGGACGGTCTGCTGCACATCTCGCAGATCCGCAAGCTCGCCGGCGGCAAGCGCGTGGAGAACGTCGAGGACGTCGTCGGCGTGGGCCAGAAGGTCCAGGTCGAGATCGCCGAGATCGACTCCCGCGGCAAGCTCTCCCTGATCCCCGTGATCGAGGGCGAGGAAGGTTCCTCGGACGACAAGAAGGACGACGCCGACCAGTGACGTCGCGTAGCTCCAAGGCGACGGCCCGCACCTCCTCGGAGGCGCGGGCCGTCGCCCGTACCCAAACCCTGATCAAGGGCATGAACGGCATCGGTACGGTCCGTAAGACCACCCTCCCGGGCGGCCTGCGCATCGTCACCGAGACCCTGCCGTCCGTGCGCTCCGCCACCTTCGGCATCTGGGCCCACGTCGGCTCCCGCGACGAGACCCCCGCCCTGAACGGCGCCACGCACTACCTGGAGCACCTGCTCTTCAAGGGCACCTCCCGTCGTAGCGCGCTCGACATATCGTCCGCGATCGACGCGGTCGGCGGCGAGATGAACGCGTTCACGGCGAAGGAGTACACCTGCTACTACGCGCGCGTGCTCGACAGTGACCTCCCGCTCGCCATCGACGTCGTCTGCGACATGCTCACCGGCTCGCTCATCCGCGAGGAGGACGTCGACGTCGAACGCGGCGCCATCCTCGAAGAGATCGCGATGACCGAGGACGACCCCGGCGACTGTGTGCACGACCTGTTCGCGCACACGATGTTCGGCGACACCCCCCTCGGCCGCCCGGTCCTCGGCACGGTCGACACGGTCAACGCCCTCACCGCCGACCGCATCCGCCGCTTCTACAAGAAGCACTACGACCCGACCCACCTCGTGGTCGCCTGCGCCGGCAACATCGACCACAACAGGGTCGTACGACTGGTCCGTGCGGCCTTCGAGAAGGCGGGTGCACTGACCCGTACCGACGCCACGCCGATCGCCCCGCGTGAAGGCCGCCGCAGCCTCCGTACGGCCGGCCGTGTCGAGCTCATCGGCCGCAAGACCGAGCAGGCGCACGTCGTCCTCGGCCTGCCCGGTCTCTCCCGCACCGACGAGCGCCGCTGGGCCCTCGGCGTGCTCAACACCGCGCTCGGCGGCGGCATGTCCTCCCGCCTCTTCCAGGAGGTCCGCGAGAAGCGGGGCCTCGCCTACAGCGTGTACTCGTACACCTCCGGCTTCGCCGACTGCGGCCTCTTCGGCGTCTACGCCGGCTGCCGCCCGTCCCAGGTGCACGACGTGCTGAAGATCTGCCGCGACGAGCTCGACCAGGTCGCCGAGCACGGACTGCCCGACGACGAGATCGAACGCGCCGTGGGCCAGCTCCGCGGCTCCACGGTCCTCGGCCTGGAGGACACCGGTGCGCTCATGAACCGCATCGGCAAGAGTGAGCTGTGCTGGGGCGAGCAGATGTCCGTCGACGAGATGCTGACCCGGATAGCCATGGTGACCCCGGACGAGGTCCGTGCCGTGGCCCGGGACATCCTGGGACAGCGTCCCTCCCTGTCGGTGATCGGCCCGCTCAAGGACAAACAGGCGTCCCGTCTGCACGAAGCCGTCGCCTAACACCCGAGTTAAGGAACCAAGCAATGAGCAAGCTGCGCGTGGCGGTCCTCGGCGCCCAGGGCCGTATCGGCTCCGAGGCGGTACGGGCCGTCGAGGCCGCCGAGGACATGGAACTCGTCGCCGCCCTGAGCCGGGGCGACAAACTGGAGACGCTCGCCGAGAAAGGCGTCCAGGTCGCCGTCGAACTGACCACCCCCGCCTCGGTCATGGGCAACCTCGACTTCTGCGTACGCCACGGCATCCACGCGGTCGTCGGCACGACCGGCTGGACCGACGAGCGCCTCGCACAGTTGAACGGCTGGCTCGCCCAGTCCCCGGAGACCGGCGTGCTCATCGCGCCCAACTTCTCCATCGGGGCCGTCCTCACCATGAAGTTCGCGCAGATCGCCGCGCCCTACTTCGAGTCCGTCGAGGTCGTCGAACTGCACCACCCGAACAAGGTCGACGCCCCCAGCGGCACCGCCACCCGCACCGCCCAGCTCATCGCCGAGGCCCGCCGCGCGGCCGGCACCGCCCCGGCACCGGACGCCACGGTCACGGCCCTGGACGGCGCCCGGGGCGCGGACGTCGACGGCGTCCCGGTCCACGCCGTACGCCTGCGGGGCCTGCTCGCTCACCAGGAGGTCCTGCTCGGCGGCGAGGGCGAGACCCTGACGATCCGTCATGACTCCCTGCACCACAGCAGCTTCATGCCGGGCATCCTCCTCGGCGCCCGCCGTGTGGTGACGACCCCGGGCCTCACCTTCGGCCTCGAACACTTCCTCGACCTGGGCTGACCGCCATGCGCGCGAAGATCACGTACGCCATCACGGCAGCCGTCCTGGTCGTCTACTTCGTCCTGGTCGGCAGCCGCGGGGTCATGCTCATAGAGACCGGCACACCGATCACGATCGCCTTCGGTGTCGCCGTCCTCGTGCTCCCGGTGATCGGCGTCTGGTTCCTGTGGAAGAACACCCAGTTCGTCCGCAAGGCCAACCAGCTCGCCGCCGAGCTCGACGCCGAAGGCGGCCTCCCCGTCGACGAGTTGAAGCGCACCCCGAGCGGCCGCATCGACCGCGACTCGGCCGACGAGGTCTTCGCGCAGCGCAAGGCGGAAACCGAGGACGCCCCCGACGACTGGCGCGCCTGGTTCCGCCTCGCCATCGCCTACCACGACGCCCGCGACACCCCCCGGGCCCGCAAGGCGATGCAGCGGGCGATCGCCCTCCACGACGGCAGGCCCGTCCAGGCCTGATCCGTACCGGTCCCTTCGGACGGTACGGCGATGGGGCCGACCCGCACATACGGACCGGCCCCATCGTGTCGTCGCCCTGTTCAGCGCCGCCGGTACTCCGCTGCCCACGCCTCGACCGTGTCGGCCGCCCGGTCGAAGGCCTCCGTACGGGCCAGGAAGTCGGCGTTGTGCGTGGTCATCAGCGGTGTCACGTACTCCTGCGCATGGGCCGTGCGGACGAGGAGCAGCGCCTGCCCCTGCACGGACCGCGGCAGCCCGAGCCACCGCACCGGCTGCTGCACGGTACGCACCGAGACGGTCGGCTCCCAGGACGCCGTACGCGTCCGGAAGAAGCCCACCTGACGCACCCCTCGCGCGCTCACCCAGACACCGACCCGCAGCAGCCGCAGCGCGCAGGCGATGACGAACAGCGCCCCGCCGAAGCAGGCCGCGCCCGCCGTCAGGGTGCCCGCGAACGCGATGATGACCGCCGCCGCCAGCACATACGAGGAGAGCAGCAGCAGAAGCGCCGCCGCGCCCACCCGCCACGGCCCGGGCCGGTAGGGACGCCGCCAGCGGTCGCGGTCCTCGAACGGCAGCGGCTCGTCCACCGCCTGGTCGAAGGCGCGGTCGGCGGTCAGGAAGGGCAGGGGCACGACTGATCCTCACTCATCCACGCACGGGTTTCGCCGGGTGAGGCTACCGAGCCGGGTGCCCACTCACCACCTTCGGGGGGCCAACGGGGGCACACGAAGGTGCAACTCGGACCATCCGGACCCCTTGTCAGTGCCGGGCCGTAGAGTAGGCGCCGCCCGAGCAGCAATGGGAAGGACCCTCCGAGCCGTGACCGACACCCCCGCCGACGATCTCAAACCCAGCTTCCGCAGCGATGTCACCGTCGAGTTGGTGAAGCACAGCGCGTCGGACTCCGACGTCCTGTGGGCCGCCCGCGTCTCCACCGCCGGCGAGCAGTCCCTGGACGAGCTCAAGAAGGACCCCGAGCGCTCCAAGGGCCTCATCAACTACCTCATGCGCGACCGGCACGGCAGCCCCTTCGAGCACAACTCGATGACCTTCTTCATCAACGCCCCGATCTTCGTCTTCCGCGAGTTCATGCGGCACAGGGTGGGCTGGTGCATCGCCGGTGACACCGAGATCACCTTGGAGAGCGAGGCCGGCAATCTCCGTCGACGCACCATCGCGGAGTTGTACAAGCTCTGGCACCTCGGCGTCGAGGACCGGCTTCCGCATTCCGCCGGTGGTGTGACCTGGCACAGCCGGGCCGGAAAGTGGACGGCCCAGGTCCGGCGCGGCGAGCAGAACCACTACCTCGGCCTCTATGAGAGCCGTGAGGCGGCAGAGTCGGCCGTGGCAGAGTTTCGGGAACTGCACCCCAGCACCCGTCTCCGCAAACTCGAATCAGTCCGCCGCGACCATGTGCGCTGCTACGACGAGGAGACACTGCTCGCCCAGCGGGCCAGGATCGTCGACGTCATTCAGTCCGGCGTCAAGTCGCTCATCAAGATCACCACAGAGTCCGGGAAAACGCTCCGCTGCACCGTCGATCACGCGGTGTTCACTCCGGAGGGCTGGAGCAAGGCCGGTGAACTGACAGTCGGGGACGCGGTAATGGTGGCGGGCACCGCCCCGCGCCCGTCGCAGGCGCTTGTCCCGCCGAGCCTCCGTCGGGGCATCGGCGTGTGGACCTCCATGCAGCGAGAGCGGCTGATCAAGGAGATCGACACCTGCCACCTCTGTGGCCGGGACTTCCCCCGTGCGGGACTCGCCCTGGACCATGTGGTTCCCGTGGCCGGTGACCTGACGCAGGCCCTCGACGAGAAGAACCTCGCACCCGCGTGTGAGCCCTGCCATGCAACGAAGAGCGCCGGAGAGCAGGCCCTGGCCCAGCGCGGCGACAAGATCGCCAAAGCCGTTCCGGACCGGATCGTCGCCATCGAGCAGGACGGCGAGGAGATGACGTACGACCTCTCCGTGGAGGGGCCCTGGCACAACTTCCTCGCCAACGGGATTATCGTACACAATTCGTACAATGAAGAGTCGGGTCGCTATCGGGAACTCCAGCCCCACTTCTATGTCCCCGACGAGTCCCGCAAGCTCGTTCAGGAGGGGCGCCCCGGCAAGTACGTCTTCGTGGAGGGGACCCAGGCGCAGCAGGAGCTCGTCGGGCGGGTCATGGAGGACTCCTACCGGGAGGCCTACGCGTCCTACCAGGAGATGCTCGCCGCCGGTGTCGCCCGGGAGGTCGCCCGGGCCGTTCTCCCGGTCGGGCTGTTCTCGTCGATGTACGCCACCTGCAACGCCCGCTCGCTGATGCACTTCCTCGGTCTGCGTACCCAGCACGAGCTCGCGAAGGTGCCGTCCTTCCCGCAGCGGGAGATCGAGATGGTCGGCGAGAAGATGGAGGCGGAATGGGCGAAGCTCATGCCGCTCACATACGCCGCGTTCAACGCGAACGGCCGGGTCGCCCCGTAACGAGGCGCCGACTTTCGGCCAGGCACAGATGTGCGGGTCAGCCGGGCGAAGTGTCCGTATTGCGGCATTTCGTGAAGTTCATCTAGCCTGATCAAACGGACCCGGCACTGCTTGAACCCCCGAGCAGGCAGTGCCGGGATCCGCATTTGTCCTGACTTTTCCCGCCACCCGAGGGCAGACCGCGCCCTGAGCAACGAGTAGCGTGTTACCCATGGCTCCGACCTCGACTCCGCAGACCCCCTTCGGGCGGGTCCTCACCGCCATGGTCACGCCCTTCACGGCGGACGGCGCACTCGACCTCGACGGCGCGCAGCGGCTCGCCACGCATCTGGTGGACGCAGGCAACGACGGCCTCGTCATCAACGGCACCACCGGCGAGTCCCCCACCACCAGTGACGCGGAGAAATCGGACCTGGTACGAGCCGTCCTCGAAGCCGTCGGCGACCGCGCCCACATCATCGCCGGCGTCGGCACGAACGACACCCACCACAGCATCGAGCTGGCCCGCGCCGCCGAGAAGACCGGCGCCCATGGCCTCCTCGTCGTCACGCCGTACTACAACAAGCCCCCGCAGGAGGGCCTGTACCGCCACTTCAAGGCCGTCGCCGACGCGGCTGACCTGCCAGTCATGCTCTACGACATCCCCGGCCGCAGCGGCGTCCCCATCGACACCGAGACGATCGTCCGCCTCGCCGAGCACCCCCGCATCGTCGCCAACAAGGACGCCAAGGGCGACCTCGGCCGCGCCAGCTGGGCCATCGCCCGCTCCGGCCTCGCCTGGTACTCCGGCGACGACATGCTGAACCTGCCACTGCTCTCCGTGGGCGCAGTCGGCTTCGTCTCGGTCGTCGGCCACGTCGTCACCCCCGAGCTGCACGCCCTCGTCGAGGCGTACATCTCCGGTGACGTCCAGAAGGCCACCGAGATCCACCAGAAGCTGCTCCCGGTCTTCACCGGCATGTTCCGCACCCAGGGCGTGATGACCACCAAGGCGGCGCTCGCTCTCCAGGGCCTGCCCGCCGGACCGCTGCGCGCCCCCATGGTTGAGCTTTCGCCCGAGGAGACCGCTCAGCTCAAGATCGATCTTGCCGCCGGCGGGGTACAGCTCTAACACCGGACTTCGCACAGCGCGGCACACCTGACTTCACAACTGAATAGGCAGGACGCAGGTGCCTGCATCCCATCCACAACTGCTTTTGCACGAACGTCACGCGCGCCACGTGCCACAGAGGTACGTGGCGCGCGTGGTGAGGAGAGTCTTTTGAGTCATCCGCATCCTGAACTCGGCCCACCGCCGCCCCTTCCCGAAGGCGGCCTGCGCGTCACCCCGCTCGGCGGTCTCGGCGAGATCGGCCGCAACATGACCGTCTTCGAGTACGGCGGCCGTCTGCTGATCGTCGACTGCGGAGTGCTCTTCCCCGAGGAGGAGCAGCCCGGAATCGACCTGATCCTGCCGGACTTCTCGTCCATCCGGGACCGCCTCGACGACATCGAGGGCATCGTCCTCACGCACGGCCACGAGGACCACATCGGCGCCGTCCCTTATCTGCTCCGCGAGAAGCCGGACATCCCGCTGATCGGCTCCAAGCTGACCCTCGCCCTCATCGAGGCCAAGCTCCAGGAGCACCGCATCCGCCCGTACACCCTGGAGGTGGCGGAGGGGAACCGCGAGCGCATCGGCCCCTTCAACTGCGAATTCGTTGCGGTCAACCACTCCATCCCCGACGCCCTGGCCGTGGCCATCCGCACCCCTGCGGGCATGGTCGTCCACACGGGCGACTTCAAGATGGACCAGCTGCCGCTGGACAACCGTCTGACAGATCTCCACGCGTTCGCACGGCTGAGCGAGGAAGGTATCGACCTCCTCCTCTCCGACTCCACGAACGCCGAAGTTCCCGGTTTCACCCCGCACGAGCGGGACATCTCCAACGTCCTGCGCCAGGTCTTCGCGAGCGCCCGCAAGCGCATCATCGTGGCCAGCTTCGCCAGCCACATCCACCGCATCCAGCAGATCCTCGACGCCGCCCACGAGTACGGCCGCCGGGTCGCCTTCGTCGGCCGCTCGATGGTCCGCAACATGGGCATCGCGCGGGACCTGGGCTATCTGAAGGTCCCGCCGGGCCTGGTGGTCGACGTCAGGACGCTCGACGACCTCCCGGACCACGAGGTGGTCCTGGTCTGCACGGGCTCCCAGGGCGAACCGATGGCGGCCCTGTCCCGTATGGCCAACCGCGACCACCAGATCCGCATCGTCCAGGGCGACACGGTGATCCTGGCCTCGTCGCTGATCCCCGGCAACGAGAACGCCGTCTACCGCGTCATCAACGGTCTGACCCGCTGGGGCGCCAACGTCGTCCACAAGGGCAACGCCAAGGTTCACGTCTCCGGACACGCCTCGGCCGGCGAACTGCTGTACTTCTACAACATCTGCCGCCCGAAGAACCTGATGCCGGTCCACGGCGAATGGCGCCACCTGCGCGCCAACGCCGAGCTCGGTGCCCTGACGGGCGTCCCGCACGACCGCATCGTCATCGCCGAGGACGGCGTGGTCGTCGACCTCATCGAGGGCAAGGCCAAGATCTCCGGCAAGGTCCAGGCCGGTTACGTGTACGTCGACGGCCTCTCCGTGGGCGATGTCGGCGAGCCGGCCCTCAAGGACCGGAAGATCCTCGGCGACGAGGGCATCATCTCGGTCTTCGTGGTCATGGACGCCTCCACCGGCAAGATCACCGGTGGCCCGCACATTCAGGCCCGCGGCTCCGGCATCGAGGACTCCGCCTTCAGCGACGTCATCCCGAGGATCACCGAAGTCCTGGAGCGTTCCGCGCAGGACGGCGTCGTGGAACCCCACCAGCTGCAGCAACTCATCCGACGCACCCTCGGCAAGTGGGTCTCGGACACGTATCGCCGCAGGCCGATGATCCTGCCTGTGGTGGTTGAGGTCTGACCCTTCGTCAGGACCCGCCTGGAGCGGGGCTCCTCGATTTGCATCGGGGCGCCCCGCTCCAGTACGTTTACGGCTCCGCCCAGGGGGGAACCCGGTGCAACCGAGCGTCAGGAGCCACCCGAGCCGGGCGGAAATTCCGACTCAGAACTTCTGATAAAGTCGGAGCCGCCGGAAAGGGAAACGCGAAAGCGGAAACCTGGAAAGCGCCGAGGAAATCGGATCGGAAAACGATCTGATAGAGTCGGAAACGCAAGACCGAAGGGAAGCGCCCGGAGGAAAGCCCGAGAGTGCCATCGGACCCAGCAGACCTCCCTTCGAGTCTGTCCCGCCTGCGGCGGGGATGTGTCAAAGCGCCTCGTGGCGCACTGGTTGGTCTTGACCACGGCGATGTAGTGGGCCTTCTTGGTCTCGACCAGCCAGGAGATGTTCGCCTTGACCGAGTGCAGGGCGTCGAAGGTGACGACGGTGCCGGTCAGGCCCAGCCGCGCCAGCAGCGGTTGGAAGTGTGTGGTTTCGTTCGTCTTCGCGCCGACCTCCGCCTGGGCGAGGGTCACGGCGGTGCCGTGAGTGACCGCGGAGAGCGGATGCCGGCGCATCGCGGTGAGACGGGCTGATCCCTTGAGTGCTTTGCCGTCGACAGCGATCGCGCGCGTCCGCCCGGATGCGGAGGGCGACGGCGCCCGGGCGGGTTCGGTGGCGGCACGGCGCCGGTCGGCCAGGTAGGCACCGACCGCCCGGTCCAGGGCGTCACCGTCAACAGCCCCCAGCACGCGGCCGATCGTGGCCGGCGACGGAGTGCGCCGCCATCTGAGCAGGTGGCGGCGGAACCCGAGGACTGTCAGCAGTGCGTTCGAGGCACGCTTTCCCCACTCGGCGAGTTCGTCGATGCTTTTCGCTCCCGAGACGACCGCGCAGGCGCACACGAGCAGGATCGCTGTGAGTGAGTACCACCGGCCCCGCCGTGCGCGTGGGTCGGGCACCGAGTCGAAGTAGGGGCGCAGGTCGGCGATCCGGCCGGTGTCCAGCGGCCCCAGTTTCACCAGCACGGCAGGGATGGGAGAGGATGCAGCAGCAGGCACGGGTCACCTCATGATCATCTGGCTTAGACACCACAATGATCACGAAGCCCGTGCCTGCTCTGCTATGCGCCCCAACCGGCCACAACCCGACCAGCCGCACGACCCCGGAACTTGCAACCGCCCTGATGTGGCATGCCCATGCGACAGGATGTGCGCATGATGCGACCCGCGCGTGCGCTGCTCCCCCTTCTCTTGTTGCCAGTTCTCCTAACAGGATGCGACGCGGACAAGAGCGGCGGTACGGCCGCCGACAGCGCCGACCTTGACGCCGCCGCGGGCGACTGGGGCGTCGCGCCGGAACTCGTCTATGTCACCAAGGTCTCCGGCTACACCGTGTTCCAGGAGTCGGTTGGCGAGTACAACGACGAGTTCGTTGCCGCGTATCGGTCCGAGAAGGGTGCCACCAAGTTCGGCCTCTTCGTAGGGCGTGGCACGATGACGGCGGAGAGCTGCCCCAAGCAGCCGCTGGGCGAGGTGTCAGAGAAGCAGGTCACCTGTGAGCGCGACGGCGACGCCTGGTACCGCAAGGCCGGTGGCAGCCACGAATACGCGGTGCCCGACGACGGCGTGGTGATTCGTCTAATCGCCGATGCGGACAAGGTCGACCGCGCCGTTCTGCGCAAGGCAGCCGAGGCGGCCCACCGCCCGGACGACGCCGAATTGGCCGCACTCCTGCCGACCACCGACGGCGCGGACACCTGAGAGGACGGCATGAAGTCGACTGCCGGCCATTGCCCGGTCATCGACCCCAGACCCGGCAAGACGGAGGCCGCAGCGGGCACCCGTGACGTCATCACACCATGATGCCGTAGCGGCTGGTGTTGAACTCCGGCATCAGCTCCCATCGGAACTCCGCCATGAAGGAGTACGACGAGTGGTCGAACACGACAACGAGCGCCGCGAGGCCGCGCAGCGCGTCCAGCCAGCCGAGCCGCGACGAACCGGACGCGGCCGACCAGGGCGTCGCGGGAGAGAGAGGACAGCCCGGGAAACGGCCGGGGCACACGCTCTCGCGGGACGCCGACCGGGTGGGTCCGGGTGCGGTGAACTCTCGCCGTGAAATCAGCCGGTCGGCTCGGCCTCCGGTTCGACCTCGCAGTGGTCGGTGGCCTCCGCCAGGGTCTCCTCGGCCATCTCGATGCGTGCGGTCGACTTGTCACCGGCGGCCACATCGACCTTCCAGCTCCCGTCCTCCAGCAGGACTCCGTTCTTGTCCAGGAACGAGACCTCGACCCAGAACTCGGCGTCGACCGCGTTGGGGTTGGTGACCTCGACGGTCGCGTACGGCTCCTTCGCGGACGCGCACGTCACCAACCGCACCGTCGCTGGCTCAAGTTGCTCCTCGCCCGTGCCGGTGTCCTCGGTGGCCGAGTCGTCGTACGAGTCGTCGTAGCTGTCCTCGTAGTCGTCGTAGTCGTCGTAGTCGTCGCTCTTGCCGAGGCCTGACGTACCGCCGGAGGACGAGGTGTCGTGATCCTGCGAGGAGGAACTGCAGCCGCCTCCGCTGCCGCCGTCACTGCTGCCGCTGCTGCCGCCGCTGGAGCTCGTACCGCCGCTGCTTCGGGTCGAGAATCCGGTCAAGGTGAGCACGACGATCACCGTCATCGACGCGAACTTCAGTCCGCGCGCCCGTGTTTGCATTCGCATGAGCGGCTCCCTCACTCGGCGGTACGCGACAGGCCGGTCAGCTTGCAGGTGCCGCCACGCGCCGCGAAGGCGTCGTCGTCCACCGAGCCCTCGATCACCTTGACATGGAGGACGTCGGAGGAACCGGCGGGCACGGACCGGATGGCGCCACCCTCGGTCGTGGCGACGTGCTTGCCGTCGGCGTCCGTGAACCGGACCTCGAACTTGTAGGTGTACGTGCTGGTCGAGCTGCTGTTGGTGGCACGGACGCGAGCGACGAGGCCGTTGTCGTACTCACAGGTCTCGATCTTCAGGTCCCTGGCGTCGCCCTTGGAGCTGGACGTCCCGCCCGTCCCCGTGGTGGTGCTCCCGCCCGTGGTGGTGCTCCCGCCCGTAGTGGTCGTACCGCCGCTGTCACTGCCACCGCTGGAACTGGACGAACTGGAAGACGAGGAGCCACCGGAGCAGCCTCCTCCGCCGGAGCCGCGCGCTCCGGTGAGTGCGAACACGGCGATACCGAAGACCGCGACGGCCCGGACATGACGAGGCTGCACGTTGCTCAACCCCCGTTGAGAAGCGTCGATTTGGAATCACACCCGCAAACTCACTGGCAGGCGCACGACACCCTAACAGCACGTGGAGCACTGGGAAGTCTGTGCTTCCCCAGCAGTTGACGGCCTCGATCCCTCCGAGTCCACGGTCAGCTGAACGCGCCGTTCTTGACCCCACCCAGGAAGGCCCTCCAGCCGTCTGGGCCGAGGTGGAGGAGGGGGCCGTGGGGGTTCTTGCTGTCGCGGATGGCTCGGCCGCCGGTGGTGGGGGCGACTTCGACGCAGTTGCTCTGGGTTCCGGAGTACGAGGATTTCCGGAAGGGGCCTATAACGTCGGTCACGATCTGCTTCCTAGATACTCCGCAGTACGCTCCGGATGAGTTCCATGCTCGCCTCCGGTGCCAGTGCTGCCGATCGTAGTTGGTCGAACGCGTTCGAGTAAGCCGTGAGGTCCTCCGTTCCCTCAAGCACCGACGTGCCCCTGAGGTTCTCCAGCGCCACCGCTTCGACGGTCGGTTCCGTGTCGAAGCTGAACGCGCAAAAGGCGGAGGTCGAGGCAGCCAATGCCGCCCCGCTGAATGGCAGTACCTGCACGGTTACGTTCCTCCGCCTGCCGACTTCCAGGATCGCGGACAGTTGTTCCCGGTGGATCTCGACGCTCTTCATGGGGTGCGCGATGACCGCCTCCCAGACGATGGCCGCGTACGTCGCGCCGCCCTCCTCGATCTTGGCCTGGCGTCCCTCGAGCAGTCGCCGCAGGCGAGGACGTGGTCGAGCCAGGCGTGGAACGTGACCGGGCACAGGTAGGGCGTCAGTTCACGACGTCCGCGCCGTCCCCGTCCCCTTCTCCGCGTCCAGGGCGTACACGCAGCGGTCCTTGCTGCATGCGTACACCACCCCGTCCTTGACCACGGGCGACCCGGTGATCTCCCCGCCCGTCGCAAGCTTCCAGCGCAGGCGGCCGTCGTCCGCCTTGAGCGTGTACAGCAAGTGATCCGTTGAGCCGAAGTGGATGCGGCCCTCCGCCACCGACGGCGCCCCCACGATCTCGCCGCCCGCCTGGAAGCGCCACTTCGGCGTTCCGGTGACCGCGTCGAGGGTGTAGAGGCCCTTGCCGCTGCCGACGTGGACGTGGCCGGCGGCGACGAGTACCGGCTCCAGGGAGGAGCGGGACTCCGTCGCGATGCGCCATCGGTCGCGACCGTCCGTGGCGTCGAGGGCGTAGACCGTGCCGAGGTAGTCGGCGAGATAGACGCCGCCGCCCGTCACCGCCGGGCCCGGCGCGAATGTGGGCGCGGAGAGGAACACCGCCGGCGCCTCGAAGTGCCAGCGGACGTGGCCGCTCGCCACGTCGATGGCGAGGACCCGGCTGCCGGCCGAGACGTACACATAGCCGTCCGAGGCCGGGGTCAGCCGTACCGGGACCCCGCCGCAGGACGCGGCGTCGCCGATGGGGTACGACCAGCGCTCGTCGCCCGTGCGGGCCTCCAGGGCGCGCAGCCGGGCGTCCTTCCAGACGTACACGGTGCCGTCGGCCACGACGGGCCCGGCCTCGGGGGTCTCGAAGTCGGTCTGGGTGCCGGTGAGCTCCCAGAGCTTCTGCCCGTTGGAGGCCTCCCAGCCCTGTACGCCGCCGCCCCGGGTCGCGGTGACGACGGTGCCCCGGTCGGCCTTCAGCGAGTACACCCAGGCGTCCGTCGACAGCCGCCACAGATCGTTGCCCTCGCGTGCGTCGAGCGCGAAGAGGGTGGGGCCGTCGGAGGCGTGGATACGGCCGTCCGCGACCGCCATCGACCAGGCGACGTCCCGGGTCTTGAAGCGGCGCCGACCGGTCGCCACGTCCAGGGCGTGCACCTCGAAGGAGGTGACGTAGACGAGGTCGTCGGCGACGGAGGGCGTGCCCCAGACGTCGTTCGACATACGGAACCGCCAGGGGCGCCAGCCGGCGGGGGAGGTCGGCTCGGGGGCGGGAACGGCGGGCGAGGCAGTCATGGAGGGGGCGGGGTCGGCGCCGTTCACGCCGGCGCGCGGCCGGGACCAGGACGCGGCGAGGCCCGCCTCGGGAGGGGTCGCCTTCACGGCGGCCGCGCGGGCGTCGGCGACCCGGGGCCCGGGCCCGATGGGCACCTGGGCGCCGGCCAGCCGCACCGGCCCGGCGTCGGGAGCGCCGACGGACACGGGGGACACGGGGGACACGGGCGCGGGGTCGTACGAGGGCGGGGGTGGCGGTACGGGGGCGGCGGGTCGCCCCCCGCCTCCACCGCGGCTACCGGAGGTCTGGTGCGGCTTGGGCGCCGGGCGCCCGCCCCGGCGGGTCTCGATCAGGGCCACCGCCTTCTCGGGCAGCCACGCCGACGCCGTACCGCTGTCGTCCGAACCGGAGCCGAAGAGGTGGGGCGCGAGCTGGGCCTGGAGGTCGGCGGGGTTGGGCCGGCCGGTCGGGTCCATCTGCATACAGGACTCGATGAGCGGGCGGAGGTCGTCCGGGAGGCCGGAGAGGTCGGGGCCCTCGCGGAGCAGCATGAAGACGGTCTCGACGGGGTTGGCCCCGTGGAACGGCGCGTGCCCGGTGGCGGCGAACACGAGCATCGACCCGAGCGAGAAGACGTCACTGGCGCCGGTCACGCTCCGCGAGTCCTTGGCCTGCTCGGGCGACATGTATGCGGGCGTACCGACGGCGACGTTCGTCATCGTCAAACGGGTGTTCGAAACACCGGAGGCGATACCGAAGTCGATCACCCGGGGCCCGTCCTCGACGACGAGGACGTTGGAGGGCTTCAGGTCCCGGTGGACGAGCCCGGCGCCGTGGATGGACTGCAGCGCCTCGGCGACACCCGCCGCGAGCCACCGTACGGCCTGGACGGGCAGCGGACCGCAGTCATTCACTATCTCTTCCAGCGAGGGCGCGGGGACATACGCGGTCGCCAGCCACGGCACGGCGGCGCGCGGGTCGGCATCGACCACCGCCGCCGTGTAGAAACCGGACACCGCGCGGGCCGCCTCGACCTCGCGCGTGAAACGGACCCGGAAGAGTTGGTCCTCCGCCAGTTCCGTCCGCACCGTCTTGATCGCCACGCGCCGACCCGACGCCGAGCGCGCCAGATAGACCAGCCCCATGCCGCCGGCACCCAGCCGTCCCAGCACCTCGAACGGCCCGATCCGCCGCGGATCGTGCTGCGTCAGCTGATCCACCACTTGCCCTGCCACCTCCCCGTACGGCCCGCGTCACCCACGTTGTGTACGCGACCCCGTGCAGCGTCTCACCACCGCACCGCCATGGCGGCACGCACCCCGATTCTTCCTGTACCGGGGGCAGGTTGCGAACCCGGGCGCGGATCGGGGTGTCTCAGGACAAAACCACGTCGTCCGCCCTATGGGAAGCGGGAGCCCGGATGATGGAACACGACGGCGTCCGGCGTACCACCGGCGCACACCCCCTCCGACCGGCGCGTCCGCAGCCACGCCCCTACCGCTCATCCGGCGTTCTCGCGCTGGTCGGCTCCCGGGCCACCTCGCGGGTCATTCCCCTGGTCATTCCCCTGGTCACCCCCCTGTTTCACCCTGTTCACGCCCTTGTTCACGCCCCTGTTCACGCCCCTGCACGTCACCTTGTTGCCGCAGCTCGTCCGGGCGTCGCTCCGCCTGATCCGCTTCTCGCGGCGCCTCCCGCCACTCACTCCCGTCACTCCGTTGGAGCAGCGCGAACGACGCGCCCTGGTTGTCCGTGACGACCGCCACATTTCCATACGACGTTTCGAACGGCCCGGTCTGCACCCGCCCGCCGAGCCGGCTGACGACCCCGAGCGTCGCCTCGCAGTCGTCCGTCCCGAAGTGGACGAGGAAGTGCGGCGGCATCTCGGCCGGGAACACGTCGGTGAGGGCGGCGCGGCCGAAGTCGGGGCGGGCGTCCGGGCCGAACAGCGCCTCGTGGAACAGACGCGCGTAGAAGGAGTTGGCGGCCGCGGTGTCCCGTGTGTACAACTCGGCCCACACGAACGTTCCGTTTTCGTGCCGTCGCCCGAACCCGGCGTGCGTCCCCGCCTGCCAGATCCGGAACACCGCGCCCTCCGCGTCGGTGGCCAGCGCGGTCGTGCCGAGGTCGAGGAGCGGGGTGGGCGGGATGACGATCTGGCCGCCGGCCTCGGTGATCCGCGCGGCGAGCGCCACGGCGTCCGGCGTGGCGAAGTACAGCGTCCACACGGTGGGCATCCGTCCGTCCGGCTTCGGCGCGAGCGCGGCCACGGCATCGCCCCCGAGATACGCCCACACCTCGTGCGCCCCGTCGCCGGGCGCCACCCGGAACTCCCACCCGAAGAGCTCGCCGTAGAACCGCTTCCCCGCCTCCACATCAGGCAGCTGAGCATCCACCCAACAGGGGACACCCTCGGCGTACACGGCGTACGCGGCGTTCTCGGCCATAGGGCCAAGTTAACGGTGGGTTCAGGGGGTGCGCGCGTTGAAGACGACCGTTGGGCTCCTGCCGGGGGGCACGGGCACATCGCGTACACGGGTGCCGCACCTGCCACCACACCCGCGCCGGAGGCGCAACTTGAGCGCCGGGCACGCGGAATCAGCGGGGGCCAGGGGGTGCTGCGCCCCTGGGAAGGGGCGCAGCGGGCGAAAGAAACCCGCCAAATCCCCCACCACCCACCGACAAGAACCCCTTGGTGAAGCCCGTACGCCCCATTTGCAGTCGGCCGAATAGCGCTTCGATCACCCCTCGGTAAGCTGACGGCATGACAGGACAAGTACGTACCGTCGACGGCCGCGTGGCCGGCCGGCGAGGGCAGGCGACTCGGCAGAAGCTGCTCGACTGCCTCAGCGAGATGCTCAGCTCGTCGCCCTACCGGGACGTCAAAGTCATTGATGTCGCCCGAAAAGCGGGCACTTCACCCGCAACCTTCTACCAGTACTTCCCGGACGTCGAAGGCGCCGTCCTCGAGATCGCCGAGCAAATGGCCGCCGAGGGCGCCACGTTGACCAGCCTCCTCGAAGGCCGCTCCTGGGTCGGCAAGGCGGGATGGCAGACGGCGCAGGAACTCGTCGACGGTTTCCTGGAGTTCTGGCGGAAGAACGACGCGATCCTCAGAGTCGTGGACCTGGGCGCCTCCGAGGGCGACAAACGGTTCTACAAGATCCGCATGAAGATCCTGACCTCGGTCACCAACTCCCTCGCGGACACGGTCAGGGACCTCCAGGCCAAGGGCCGCGTCGACAAGGACGTGAACCCGGCGGCCCTCGCCGGTTCCCTCGTCGCCATGCTCGCCTCGGTCTCCTCGCACCAGAAGGGCTTCCAGACCTGGGGCGTCAAACAGGCCGAACTCAAGCCGAACCTCGCCCTGTTGGTGCACCTGGGCATCACGGGCAAGAAGCCCACGAGGTAACCGGGCGGGGCGACGAGGCGCATCCCCGGGACGCCCCCGGACGCGATTCCTGTCACGCAGGCGGCACCCTCAGGGAGGTGTGCCGCCTGCCGCGTTCAGACGAGCCGCAGGGCCGAAGGGCCGCAGGGCCGCCGGCCCACATCACCGCCGTACGATCCGGAACACCCGTATCTCCCGCTCCACCCGCGCCTGGTACGTCGAGTACGGCGGCCAGAAGCACAGCAACTCCTTCCAGGCGGCCGCCCGTTCCTCGCCCTCCAGGAGGTGGGCCGTGACCGGGATGTCCTGCCCCTTCCAGCTGATCTCGGCGTCGGGGTGGGCCAGCAGGTTCCCGGTCCAGGCGGGATGGTCCGTCCGCCCGAAGTTGGAGCCGACGAGGATCCAACTCCCGCCGCCCTCCTCGGGCATACAGGCCAGCGGCGTACGACGCGGAACCCCGCTCTTCGCGCCGGTGGCGGTCAGTACGACTCCCGGCAACAACTGCGCGCTCAGCAGCACCCGGCCCCGCGTCACCCGATGCACCGCCCGGTCGAGCGCGGGGATGACATGCGGTGCGACCCGCGCGAACGCCGGCGCGGAGGACACCTTCTGCACCCAGCGCACACCCATGCCCCGCGCACTCCTCGAAGCCATCAGCCCCGCACCTCCTCGCGATCGCCGGACCCGGAATCGTACTCGTACTCGGACGCGGACTCGGACTCGGACTCGGACGCGGACTCGGACGCGGACTCGGACGCGGACTCGAAGACCCCCGCTACGTCGGCCGCCCGCCCGCGCAGCCGATGCACCGGCCCGAACAGCAGCTCGTCCCCCGCCGCCCGCTTGAAGTACAGCTGGGCCTCGTGTTCCCAGGTGAACCCGATCCCGCCGTGCAGCTGAACACCCTCCCCGGCGGCGATCCGCAACGCTTCCAGGGCCTGGGCGAGCGCCAGCCCGCCGACCCGCTCCCGCTTGCCGTCGCCGGCCGCCGCCCAGGCCGCGTAGTACGCCGCGGAGCGGGCCGCCTGGACCTGTACGTACACATCCGCGAGCCGGTGCTTCACCGCCTGGAACGATCCGATCGGCCGCCCGAACTGCTCCCGCTGCCGCACATACGCGACCGTCCGCTCCAGCGCCCGGTCGGCGGCCCCCACGGCCTCGGCGGCCAGCACGGCGGCGGCCCCCTCGCCCACTCCGGAGAGGGCCTCCAACACCTCGCCCCCGCCACCGTCGTCGATGCCCAGCAACTCCCCTTCCACATCCCGGAGTTCGAGCCGAGCCTGCGACCGCGTCTCGTCGAGCGAGGTCTGCCGCGCCCGCACCAGCCCCGGCGCCGCCGCCGGGCCCCGCACCACGAACAACAACGTCCGCGACCGAGCGAAGCCCCCGGCATGCGCGGCGACGACCAGCACCCCCGCACTGTGCCCGTCGAGCACCTGCCCGACCTCGCCGTACAACCGCCACCCGCCCCTGCCTCCCTCGACGCGCCGCGCCTGAACACCCCCGGCCCGTCCGCCCCCCGCCCACTCCCCCCGGTTGTCACCGGTCAGCGCCAGCGCGACGCCGAGAGACGGCCCCGGTACGGCGAGGGCGGCGGTCAGCTCGCCGGAGGCAACGCGGGGCAGCAGCTCGGCGCGCTGGGCCTCGGTGCCGAGGGCGAGAACAAGGGGGGCCACGAGGACAGAGGTGGAGAGGAGCGGAGAAGGCGCGAGCGCCCGCCCCAACTCCTCCACCGCCAGGGCAAGTTCGGTAAGAGAGCAGCCGACACCGCCGTACGCCTCGGGAAGAGCGAGCCCCGGCAGCCCGAGCTGTTCACCGAAGGCGGCCCAGAGCGCGGCGTCGTGCCCCTCGCCCGTCCCCACGGCCGCCCGGACCTCCTCCGGACCGCACCGCTTGAGCAGCAACTCCCTGACAGTGCGCCGAATTTCCTCCTGCTCGGCGGTGAAGCGGGCGTCCATGGGCAGGCCCCCCAGCTGGTTCCTCATCCCATCTGCTTACTCACATCTGACGGCTCGTCATATTAGGCCGGGCACCCCCGGATGCACAGCCCCTTACCTGATGTACCGTCAGATTCATGGCTTCCTCGGCTTCCCCGGCTTCTTCGGCGGCCTCCTCGGCTTCCCCGGCTTCCCCGGCTTCCCCGGCTTCCTCGGCGGCCTCCTCGGCTTCCTCGGCTTCCTCGGCTTCCTCGGCTTCCCCGGCTTCCCCGGCTTCCCCGGCTTCCCCGGCTTCCCCGGCTTCCCCGGCGGCCTCCTCGGCTTCCTCGGCTTCCTCGGCTTCCCCGGCTTCCCCGGCTTCCTCGGCTTCCATGGCTTCTGTGACCGACCGCGGACCACGGCAGCACCGCCGCAGGAAGGTCGCGATCGTGGGCGTGGCCCTCTCCGACTGCGGTCGTGTGAACGACGCGACCACCCCGTACGCCCTCCACGCCCAGGCCGCCCGCCGGGCCCTGGCGGACGCGGGCCTGGAGCACACGGCCATCGACGGCCTCGCCTCCGCAGGCCTCGGCACGCTGGCCCCCGTGGAGGTGGCCGAGTACCTGGGCCTGCGGCCGACCTGGGTGGACTCGACCTCCGTCGGCGGCTCGACCTGGGAGGTCATGGCGGCCCACGCGGCGGACGCGATCGCCGCCGGCCACGCGAACGTCGTCCTTCTCGTCTACGGCTCAACGGCCCGCGCCGACATCAAGGCGGGCCGCCGCACCGGCAACCTCTCCTTCGGCGCCCGCGGCCCCCTCCAGTTCGAGGTCCCCTACGGCCACACCCTGATCGCCAAGTACGCGATGGCGGCCCGCCGCCACATGCACGAGTACGGCACGACGCTGGAACAGCTGGCCTCGGTGGCCGTCCAGGCCCGCGCGAACGCGGCGGCGAACCCCGAGGCAATGTTCCGCACCCCGATCACCGTCGACGACGTCCTCTCCTCGCCTCCCATCGCCGACCCCTTCACCAAGCTCCACTGCTGCCTACGCTCCGACGGCGGCGCGGCGGTCCTCCTGGCGGCCGAGGAGTACGTACGCGACTGCCGCCCCACGGCTCCGGTCTGGATCCTCGGTACCGGGGAGCACGTCTCCCACACCACCATGTCCGAGTGGCCCGACTTCACCACCTCCCCCGCGGCCATCAGCGGCCGCCTCGCCTTCGAACGCGCAGGCGTCCACCCCTCCGAGATCGACTTCGCCGAGATCTACGACGCCTTCACCTACATGACCCTGGTGACCCTGGAGGACCTCGGCTTCTGCGCGAAGGGCGAGGGCGGCGCCTTCATGGAGAAAAACCGCCTGACCCTGACCGGGGATCTGCCGGTGAACACGGACGGGGGCGGGCTGTCGGCCCAACACCCGGGCATGCGCGGCCTCTTCCTCCTCGTCGAGGCCGTACGGCAACTACGCGGCGAGGCGGGCGAACGCCAGGTCCGGGCCGCCGACGGCCATCTGCCCCGGCTGGCGGTGGCGTCCGGGACGGGCGGGTGGTTCTGCTCTTCGGGGACGGTGGTGCTGGGGCGTGGGTGAGGTTGGCTTCGGCCCCCCTTCTCCGGAATAGGACATGGGGACGGCGCGCTGAACGGAATCGGCAGACTTGACGACGTCCCCGTAGCGGTTCCCCGGAGGAAGTGACATGGCACTGTCCCGCAAGGAGCGCGAGGAGTTTCTGGCCGAGGCGCATGTGGCCGCCTTGGCGGTGGACGCCGGGGAGGGGCGGGCGCCGCTCACGGTCCCGATCTGGTACCAGTACGAACCCGGGGGCGAGGTCTGGATCATGACCGGGCTGGACACCCGCAAGAACCGGCTGATCCAGGCGGCGGGCCGCTTCTCCCTGATGATCGACCGCCTCGAACCCACCATCCGCTACGTTTCCGTCGAGGGCCCGGTCATCGACACCACCCCTGCCACCCACGACCACCTCCGCGAGATCTCCGCCCGCTACCTCCCGCCCGAAAAAGTCGACGGCTACGTCGACTTCGCCGCGAAGAACCACGGCGAACAGGTCATCATCCGCATGCGCCCCGAGCGGTGGGTCTCCTCCGACCTGGGCACGGTGTGATCGAACGGGACGCCGCGATCCGGATCGTCGAGGAACAGCTGGCCCGCGAGGATCAGGAGCAACTGGCACGGGGGCTGGACCCCATCCCCGTCACCGTGACGGATGCGGAACGGCACGAGCTCGTCTGGATCGTCCGCTACCAGTCCGCAGAGTACGTGCGCACAGGGGACCGGCACACCATGCTGATCGGCAACGGACCGTACCTGGTCGACCGCGTCGACGGTGGGCTGCACTCGGTCGGCGTGGTCTCCGCCATGACCGGGGCCTGGGAGGACGACTACCGCGTCCGTGTCCGAGGGCAGACCGTACGCACCGCCGTGGACGACCTGCACGACGAGATCCGCGAGATCGCCGCCACGCGCGGACGGCTCCACGCCACGCGCGTGCTGCGGGCGGCCGTGCCGACACTGCGCCCCGGGGAGGCCGTCGCCTACGTGACCGCGCTGCGGGGCGGCGAGGACGTGCCCGCGCGGCTGGTCGCCCTCGCCGGCAGGGAACTCGTGCTGCCTCTCAACCCGGTTGACGCGGTACGGACCCTCCGGGAGGCGCGGGCGGAGCGGCAGGCCGAGGGATGACAATCGGGGCATGACTGCCGACACGCCTTCCCTCTCGCCATCCCCGGCTCCCTCCTCCCTCTCCTCCGGGTTCCTACGGTCCCTGCGGGCGCTGCGGGTGTGGGATCCGCAGGTCACCGAGTTGCCGGCCTTCGACCCGGCCGCCGCGCCCGCCGAGCCGTCGGCGCTGTTCGTCGGGTGGTTCGCGGAGGCGGTGGCGGCAGGGCAGATGGAGCCGCACACCATGTCGCTGGCCACAGCGGATGGGGAGGGACAGCCGGACGTACGTATCGTGATGTTGCACGACGTGGACGCGCGCGGCTGGCACTTCGCCTCGCACTCCGGCAGCCGGAAGGGACGACAGCTGACCGCCCGCCCGTACGCGGCGCTCGGCTTCTACTGGCCCGTGCTGGGCCGCCAGGTACGGGTGCGGGGCCGCGTGGTCATCGAGCCCGCCTCGGTCGCGCAGGCCGACCTGCACGCCCGGTCCACCGGTGCGCTGGCCGCCGCCCTCACCGGGCGGCAGAGCGAAGTCCTCTCCTCCTACGAGGAGTTGGAGCGCGCGTCGGAGGCCGCCTGGGCCCGGGCCGAGCGCGAGCCGGATGCGCCGGTGCCCTCCTGGACGGCGTACGTGGTGGAACCGGACGAGGTGGAGTTCTTCCAGGGGGACGCCCGGCGG
The DNA here is from genome assembly GCF_002214185.1 of Streptomyces capitiformicae. Lineage (NCBI taxonomy): Bacteria > Bacillati > Actinomycetota > Actinomycetes > Kitasatosporales > Streptomycetaceae > Streptomyces > Streptomyces capitiformicae. The sequence continues at coordinate 10,003,164 of NZ_CP022161.1, forward strand.
CGGCACGTACGGCTCAACTACCGGCGGAAGGAGGATGGTTGGTCCACGGAGATGCTGTGGCCCTAGCTGTACTGCCCAGTCAGGTGACCTTCTCCCACACCGACACGTGCTTCGTGCTCTCGCTCGTGAACGGCTCCCGGTTCCAGTCCGCCCAGCGGTCGCGCAGCCGCATTCCCGCGAGCCGGGCCATGAGGTCCAGCTCGGCCGGCCAGACGTAGCGGAACGGCAGCGACCAGTACTCCGTCCGCCCGTCGACGACCCACACGTGGTGCGAGCGCATCCCTTGCGTGGCCACGTCGTACGTGTCCAACCCCAGCCGATCGGGCCCCACGTGGTACGGCACCGCGTTCTGCCCCGGCGGCAGTCTGCGCAGGTCCGGCACGCCGACCTCGATGACGAAGCAGCCGCCGGGTACGAGGTGCGCGGCGGCGTTGCGGAAGCAGTCCACCTGGGCGTCCTGCGTGGTCAGGTTGTTGATCGTGTTGAAGACGAGGTAGGCGACGGTGAAGTCGCCGTCCACCCTGGTCGTGGCGAAATCCCCGATGGTGACGCCGATGTCCGCGCCGCCCGGCTTGGCGCGCAGCCGCTCCACCATGGCCCGCGACATGTCGATGCCGTGCACCGGGACGCCCCGGCCGGCAAGGGGGAGGGCGATACGGCCCGTGCCGATGCCGAACTCGAGGGCGCGGGGGGTGCCGGGGCTGCCATGTTCCTCGGCGAGACCGGCGATGAGCTCCACGGCCGGGTCGATGGCCTCGGGGCTGAACATCTCGTCGGAGGTGTCGTCGTAGTGGGCGGCGATGGCTTCACCGAAGTAGCCGTCGGGGTCGTCGACCTCGGCGTATCCGTCGTCGCCGTATCCCTGCTCGCGGTGCTCCTGTTCACGGTGCTCCTGCTCGCGGTGCTCCTGCTCGCGATATCCCGTTTCGCGCATTCTGGGACCGTACCGACGCCCCGCCGGCAGCCGCACGCGATTTTCCGCCGCTACTCGACCCCTCCCGGCTCCGGGTCCGGATCCGTGGCCAGCCGTGCGTGCAGGTGGGAGTCCCGGAAGGCGTCGTGCCGCCCCTGCTCGAACATCGCGTCGCGCAACGTCCCCTCGGCCGGGAACCCGCACCGCTCGGCGATACGGCAGGACACGTCGTGGCCCAGGGCGTGGTCCAGTTCGATGCGGTGGAGGCCGAGTTCGGCGAAGGCCCAGCGGGCGGCGAGGTGGAGGGACCGGGTGGCGACGCGGCGGCCTCGGGCCTCGGGCAGCACCCAGTAGCCGACCATGGCCCTGCGCATGAACGGTTCGATGGCGCTGAACCCGACCTGCCCGAGCGTCACCCCGCTCGCCTCGTCCACGACCCGGAAGGTCGCCGTCCGCCCCTCCGCGTCGGACTCGGCCCGCTGCCGCAACGAGGCTCGAGCCCCGTCGAGCCCCTCGTCCAGCACCCATGGCGTGTTCCACCGCCGGAACTCCGGATCATCACGCCCCCGGAACCACGCGTCGACATCCGCGTCGGACTCGGGGTCCCAGGAACAGAGCCGCAGACCGTGCCCGCGCACATCGGAGCGGGGGTACGGACGGGGAACGGCGGAGGATCGATCATCAGTACGGGCCACGCGGCCATTGAAACCCGTACGCCGTCACTCCCGCGCCCGAAATACCGGCACCGCGAACTCCCCCGCGTCCCGGAACACCACCTGAAGCCCCATTCCCACCCGCAGCGCCCCTTCCTCCCCCTCCACAATCTCGGTCATCATCCGCGGCCCCTCGACGAGATCGACGACCGCGGGGACGTACGGCGTCCGCTCACCGAACGGCGGCAGATCGTTCCGGTGGACGACGGACCAGGTGTAGAGCGTGGCGCGCCCGGAGGCATCCTCCCACCGCACGTCCTCGCTCCAGCAGTACGGGCAGAACTCGCGGGGATAGTGATGGGCCCGTCCGCACGCCCCGCAGCGCCGCAGAAGCAGCCGCCCGCCGGCGGCCGCGTCCCAGTACGTACGGGTGAAGCCGTCGACCTCCGGCAGATCGAACCGACCACCGCCAACACCACCGCCTACGGCGCCGCCACCGCCGCCGCCCATCAGAACAGCCCCAGCCCGGCGTCGACCGACCACGACTGCCAGGACATCCCGAACAGCCCCACCACCGAGATGAGCGCCATCATCGAGTTCTGCCCCTGCTCGGCCCAGTCGTGGATCATCAGCACGAGGTAGAGCAGGTTGAGCAACAGCCCGCCGACCAGCGCGATCGGGGTCAGAAAGCCGAGGATCAGGCCGAGCCCGAGGGCGAGTTCCGCGTAGGCGACGACGTACGCCATCGTCTTCGGCCGTGGCTTGACCACCACGTCGAACCCGCTCCGCACCGCCTCCCACCGATGCTTCCCCGCCACATCCGCCGCCCACGCGATCCCGGCCCCCTCGAACCAGGTCTTCTTGTCCTTGTGCCGCCAACTCTCCAGCCACCACAGCCCGAGCCCGATCCGAAGGACGGCCAGCCATTCACCACCGGTGAGCCAGATCGAGTCCATGGACGTCGCCGCCCTTCCGCATCCGCGTGGAGTATCTGACGGTACGTCAGTTCAGCGGATGGGGGGTGGATGCGCAAGAGACAAGGACCGACGGACGGAACCTCACAGGGCAATACGCCACCTCAGGACTGCACCCCTAAGGGGTGTAGTGCTTACCAAGGCCCGGGCCTGTCCGCCGAGGACGTGAGCTCGTGGCGTCCTGCCGCTCCCCGACGAGGACGACCGCGTAAGGGGGCTTGGCCGAGCCGTGGCGACTACGGCTGACCTCGCACCGTCACCACGTACGTCATCGCCTTCCCACACTCCGGGAGACCTACGCCACAGACCCCACCCACCCCTCCTACAGCCGTGATGAATCCGCAACCAATTCCGGTCTTGACCGAGACCCATCAAGTGAGGGCGCGAATACCCTCGGGCACATGGCTGACTCCAGAGCATCCACGGAATCCGCGAACCCAGCCTCCGAGCGCCCCGTCTACGTCATCGGTGGCGGCCCCGGCGGGCTCGCGGCGGCGTACGCGTTGCGGGCGCGGGGTGTACGGGCCGTCGTGCTGGAGAAGGCGGACGGTGTGGGCGCGTCCTGGCGGCGGCACTACGACCGGCTGCACCTGCACACGACCCGGCGGCTGTCGGGGCTGCCCGGTCTGCCCATGCCGCGCCGGTTCGGGCGGTGGGTGTCGCGGGACAACGTGGTGCGGTACCTGGAGAAGTACGCCGAGGTGCACGAACTGGAGATCGTGACCGGCGTCGAGGTGTTCCGGGTGGAGCGGAGCGCGGACGGCACCGGCTGGCTGCTGCACGCCACCGGCGGGCGCGAGCTCACCGGCGGCGCGGTGATCGTCGCCACCGGCTACAACCACACCCCCCACGTACCCGACTGGCCGGGCCGGGAGACGTACCGCGGTGAGCTGGTGCACGCCTCCGAGTACCGCAACGCCAAGCCTTACGCCGGCCGCGACGTCCTCGTCGTCGGCATCGGCAACACCGGCGCCGAGATCGCCGTCGACCTCGTCGAGGGCGGCGCGGAGCGCGTACGGCTGGCCGTGCGCACCGCCCCGCACATCGTGCGCCGGTCCACGGCGGGCTGGGCGGCCCAGTACACCGGCGTCCTCGTACGGCACCTCCCGGTCGCCCTGGTGGACCGGCTCGCCAAGCCGATGGCGAAGCTCAGCGTGCCCGACCTGTCCGCGCACGGTCTGGCCCGCCCCGACACCGGCCTCTACTCCCGCGTGAACGAGGGGTCCATCCCCGTCCAGGACGTCGGCCTCATCGACGCCGTACGGAAGGGGCGGGTGGAGGTCGTGGGGGCTGTGGAAGGATTCGAGGACGGCAAGGTCGCCTTGGCCGACGGCAGCCGTATCGAGCCCGACGCCGTGATCGCCGCCACCGGCTACCGGCGGGCCCTGGAGGGGCTCGTCGGACACCTCGGTGTCCTGGACGGGCGCGGCAGACCCCTCGTCCACGGCGCCCGCACCCCGGCCAACGCGCTAGGTCTCTACTTCCAGGGCTACACCAACCCGATCAGCGGTATGTTCCGCGAACTAGCCATCGACGCCGAGAAGATCGCCAAGACCGTCGCCCGCAGGGGCGGCGTCGCCACACGCGACGCGCTCACCGTGGAGGGCCGCGCCGCACGCTGAACGCCGCCTCGGCACGCGAGTGTTCCCATCCGCCCCATCTGTCCTCGGTTCCGATCGCGCACGGTGGGTACAACCCCCGTACACCACCCGTACCGCCGCGTAACTTTGCCTGCGCGCCCCATTCCTGACATCGAATCAGTTCAGTAGCCTGAAATCTGACGCTGTGTCAGTTACGGGAAACGTGAGCGCGTCACGTCAGTGAATTGGCTGTCACACAGGAGCGGGCGGACCGATGCTTGGATCAACCCACGGCACCCTCACCACCGACTCCCGCCGGGCCCGGGTGATCGCCTGCGGCGAGCATCCGCAGCAGGTCGTACACGGCAGGCCTGCCGAGGATGGTGATCTGGACGTCAGCGGGCGGCCTTTGCACGCCGCCGTCCCCGATCTGGACCGGTTCTTCCGGCCCGAGTCCGTCGCGGTCGTCGGCGCCTCGGACGCGGAGGGGCGGCCGAACACCGGTATCACCCGGCAGTTGATCGCCTGGGCCGAGCGGGTCGGGGCCCGGCTGCACCCCGTGCATCCCACACGTGAGTCGGTCTTCGGCATCCCCTGCTCCCCCTCCGTCGCCGATCTGCCCGAGCAGGTCGATCTGGCCGTGCTCCTTGTCTCCGATCCCCTTCCCCTCATCGGTGAACTGGCCGAGGCCAAGGTGAAGTTCGCCGTCGCCTTCGCCTCCGGGTTCGCCGAGACCGGTGCGGAGGGCGCGGCCGCGCAGGAGCGGCTGGCGGCCGCTGTGGCGCGGTCCGGTGGAATGCGGCTGCTCGGGCCGAACACCAACCTCAACGCCTTCGAGCGGTTCCGCGACGACCTCGACGGGCCGGCGATCGCGCTCATCACCCAGTCCGGGCATCAGGGCCGCCCCGTCTTCTCCCTCCAGGAACTCGGCATCCGCCTCTCCCACTGGGCCCCCACCGGCAACGAGGCCGATCTGGAGACCGCCGACTTCATCTCCTACTTCGCCGAGCGGCCCGAGGTGGGCGCCATCGCCGCTTACGTCGAGGGCCTCAAGGACGGCCGCGCCTTCCTCCTCGCCGCCGACCGGGCCGCCCGGCGCGGTGTCCCCGTCGTCGCCGTCAAGGTCGGCCGCACCGAGACCGGCGCCCGCACCGCCGCCTCCCACACCGGCAAGCTGACCGGCGCGGACGCGGTGGTGGACGCGGCGATGCGGCAGTACGGCGTGATACGGGTCGACGGGCTCGACGAACTCCAGGACACGGCCACCCTGTTGGCACGAGCCCGGCGGACACGCGCCCCAGAGTCGGCGCAACCGCACGGCGACGGCGTCGTCGTCTATTCGATCTCGGGCGGCACGGGCGCGCACTTCGCCGACCTGGCCACGGAAGCCGGGCTGCCCCTGCCCACCCTCTCGGAGACCAAGCAGGCCGAGCTGCACCAGTGGATCCCCGACTACCTGAGCGTGGCCAACCCCGTCGACAACGGCGGGCACCCCGTGGGCGACTGGCGCGGCCCCCGCATCCTCGACGCCATCCTCGACGACCCGGCGGTGGGCGTGCTGATCTGCCCCATCACCGGCCCCTTCCCGCCGATGAGCGACAAGCTCGCCCAGGATCTGGTGGACGCGGCGGAGCGGACGGACAAGCTGGTGTGCGTGGTGTGGGGGTCGCCGGTGGGCACCGAGGCCGCGTACCGCGAGACGCTGCTCGGGTCGTCCCGGGTGGCGACCTTCCGTACCTTCGCCAACTGCATCACCGCTGTCCGCGCCCACCTCGACCACAGCCGCTTCACCGCCGCCTACCGCTCCCCCTTCGACGAGGCCCCCCGCTCCCCCTCGCCCTCCTTCCGTAAGGCACAGGCTCTGATGCGGCCGGGGCAGCAGCTGAGCGAGCATGCCGCGAAGCAGCTGTTGCGCGCGTACGGGATACGCGTGCCGCGCGAGCAGTTGGTGACCAGCGCGGCGGCGGCCGTACGCGCCGCGAGCCTGGTCGGCTACCCGGTGGTGATGAAGGCGTCCGGGGCACGGATCGCCCACAAGACGGAGCTCGGCCTGGTGAAGATCGGCCTGACCTCCGCCAGCCAGATCCGCGACGCCTATCGCGAACTGACGGACATCGCCCGCTACGAGGACGTCTCCCTCGACGGCGTACTGGTCTGCCAGATGGTCGAGCAGGGCGTGGAGATGGTCGTGGGCGTCACCCACGACGACCTCTTCGGACCGACGGTCACGGTCGGGCTCGGCGGTGTCCTCGTCGAGGTGCTGCGCGACTCCGCCGTACGCGTGCCGCCCTTCGGCGAGGACCAGGCCCGCGCGATGCTGACCGAACTGCGCGGGCGGGCCCTGCTGGACGGGGTCCGCGGGGCTCCCCCGGCCGACGTGGACGCCCTGGTCGAGGTCGTCCTCCGCGTCCAGCGCATGGCGCTCGAACTCGGGGACGAGATCGCGGAGCTGGACATCAACCCGCTCATGGTGCTGCCGAGGGGGCAGGGGGCCGTGGCGCTGGACGCGCTGGCGGTGTGCCGCTGAGCACCACCGGACCGAACACCACCGGGCCGACCACCACCGGACCGACCGGACCGGCCACCGGACTCCGAGCCCGACGCCGAGCCCGACCCCGAGCCCGACGCCGAGCCCGACGCCGAGCCCGACGATCACTCCACGTAAGAACAGGAGCACCCACATGTCCGCTTCCCCCCTTGAACCTCCCGAAAAATCCCGTGACTCATTGATACTGCACGCCACTGACAACGCCGTCTCGTGGATCACCCTCAACCGCCCCGAGGCGATGAACGCCATTACCCCTGACCAGCGGGAACGGCTCATCCAGCTGCTCTCGGACGCCTCCTCCGACCCCGCCGTACGCGCGGTCGTGATCACCGGGACCGGCCGCGGTTTCTGCGCGGGGGCCGACCTGCGCGGCGCACCCCAGCCGACCGAACTCCTCCCCGGCGACGTCGCCCGCACCATCCGCCTCGGCGCCCAGCGCCTCGTCGCCGCCGTACTCGACTGCGAGAAACCGGTGATCGCGGCGGTGAACGGCACGGCGGCCGGCATCGGCGCGCACCTCGCGTTCGCCTGCGACCTCGTCCTGGCGGCCGAAGAGGCCCGTTTCATCGAGGTGTTCGTACGCCGCGGCCTCGTCCCGGACGGCGGCGGCGCCCACCTCCTCCCCCGCCTGATCGGCCCCCAGCGCGCCAAGGAGCTGATGTTCTTCGGCGACGCCCTGCCCGCCACCGACGCGGAACGCCTCGGTCTGGTCAACCGTGTCGTCCCCGCCCAGGACCTGGAGAAGACCGCCCGCGAGTGGGCCGAACGCCTCGCCACCGGCCCCACCCGCGCCCTCGCCCTCACCAAACAGCTCGTCAACGCCTCCCTCGACACCGACCGCACCACCGCCTTCACCGCCGAGGCCGCCGCGCAGGAGATCAACATGACGACGGCGGACGCGCAGGAGGGCGTGGCGAGCTTCGTGGAGCGACGGGCACCGCGCTTCGAGGGCCGCTGAGTCCCGCCTGACGCTTCACTTCTGACGGTTCGTCAGTTTCAATGGGTGATGTGATGGGACATGCGGGAATGGCAGCCGCCGCCGTCCGCTACCTGAGGGCGGACAGAGGCCGCATGACGGCCACGGAACCGGTCGTCGAAGCACTGCCGCGCCCCGACCTGCGCTGCGTCGGAGAGGACGAACGCGCACCGGTCGACCAGGCCGAATTCCGGCGCGTACTGGGCAACTTCGCGACCGGCGTCACAGTGATCACGGCCCCCGCCTCAGCGACGGACGACGACCGCCCCGCAGGCTTCGCCTGCCAGTCCTTCTCCTCGCTCTCCCTCGACCCGCCGCTGGTCGCGTTCATGGTCGGCCGTACGTCGACGACCTGGCCCCGCATCGCCCGCGCCGGCGTCTTCTGCGTGAACGTGCTCGGCGCCCGCCAGGGCGAGTTGTGCCGCCGTTTCGCCGTGAGCGGCGCGGACAAGTTCGCCGGGGTCCCCCACGACCCGGCCCCCGCCACCGGCTCCCCCCGCCTCACCGGCGCCCCCGCCTGGATCGACTGCACGATCCACGCCGTACACACCGGCGGCGACCACCTGATCGTGGTGGGCAGGGTGGAGGCATTGGGCACGACCGGAGAAGACGGCGAGGACAGCGAGGACGGCGAGGACAGCGAGGCGAACGCACCGCTGCTGTTCCACCGGGGCCGGTTCGGCGGCTTCGTCTAGGCATCCCCGAGGCCTTCTCCAAGCCTCCTCGGCCCGCCTCTCCGACCAACCAGCCCCCGACCAGCCCACCTAACCCATCACCACCAACCCACCGTTCCTAAAGTCTGAGCGGGAGCGAGTCCTGTTTCCAGGACCCGTGCTCAGCCGAACGCCCCGAACGGTGTTGGGCGTTCTGGTCCACCGCGTTCGCCCTGTGTCCGGCGCGCACGGATCGTGTCCGTGGTCCGGGAATACGGGGGCGGTTTCCCTCACGCCCCGGGGCCACCGAGCCAGCCTGGACGGTCCGATGCCCCGCACGATCACTCCGGTCGTGCGGGGGCGGTGCCGTCCGTCGCCGGATCGGGTGCCCCAGGGCGCGCCTTCCGATCGCCACCGCTGCCGCGTCGTGGCGAGTGGTCTTCCTGTCCTTGGTGGTGAGGTGCTTGTGCCAGTGCTGGGCACCCCACTTGGAGGTGTAGGCCGGGTCGACGGCGACGACGGGGATGCCGAGTTCGGCCGCCATGGACACCAGCCGGGCCCGCAGCCTGGAGATGGGCATGCCGGAGATGAGGTTGCGGAAGCGTTTGCGGCGGCCGTGCTTCTCGCGGGTGGTCTCGGCGGTGAAGTCGAGGTCCTCGACCGCGATGGCGAGGCCGTGGCGTTTGGCCCAGTGCAGCAGGCGGATCAGGGCATGGCGGACCTGGGCGTCGCGGTGGGCGGCGGTGCCGGTGAGGTCGTAGCCGAAGCGGAGTGGTTCGCCGACGGGGTTGCCGTGGGTGTCCAGGCGCCAGGCGGCCAGGTGGTCGGCGTTGGTGTCCACGCCGACCAGGCCCCTGGCGCGGGCCGCCTCCAGCGGCACGGTCTGCACCGGGGGGATCGTCCAGGAGGCGGTCACATACCAGCGTCCCCGGGCTGTGTCTTCGTGGATGCGGTAGGCCACGGCCCGGTTGGCGGTGACGCGGTCGGCCCACTGCTCACCCCGGTGCGCGAACGACACCCGGGCGGCCAGGACGTACCGGCCGTGCGGGGCGTTCGCCAGGTGCGCCAGCGGCGCGGGCAGCTTGATCGAGACCTCGCCGCCGGGGGTGACGCGGATCGTCTCGTTGCCGAACCTTTTGCCGGACTCGCCGTCGCGGCGAGGAACCGGCGCCCGGCCTGCCACCGCAAGCGCCACTGCTCCTCGGTGAGCTGCGCCTGCTGAAGATGGTGGCGGGTGTTCAGCAGCCGCTTCCCGCCACGCACCACGCGCACGACCCCGGCCTCACGGTCCGCCCGCACTGCCTGAAGCCGGTCTTCGAGCACACACAGGCGGCGTGACTTGGCGAACCACTCCCGCGTGCTGCGGTAGCCGCCTGGAGCCTGCCTGGTGCCCTTCTCACCCACGGGCACAGACAGCCGGTGGGCGATCGTCTCGATCCCGGCCTGAAGGCTCTGGATGTGCGCGAGCTGGGGTACCTGCACCACCTGCGGACACCCCCTGCCCAGCCCTCGGAGCAGCCGCAGACAGCCCACAACCTAACGAAGCACTACTAGTACATCGCCTACTGTCCCGCCGAGACCACCCTGGATCAGCTGATCCGCATCGCGGGCAGCCGATGGGCCGTGGAGGAATGCTTCCAGACGGCGAAGCAGGAGTGCGGCCTGGACGATTACCAGGTCCGCCGTTATCCCGGCTGGCACCGCCACATGACCCTCGCCATGGCCGCCCACGCCTGCCTCACCGTCCTGCGGGCCCGCCAGCTCGACACGGACAAAGCAGAAACGGATCCTCCCAGCTCATCCACCTCAGCCTCGCCGAGATCCGACGCCTGATCACCCGCCTCACCGATCGCCGTCCCACCCCGACCGACCACATCCTGCACTGGTCACACTGGCGACGACGACGCCAACACCAAGCCCGCATCAGCCACTACAAGCGACGAGGCCACAGCCCCTGAAAACTGCCCAGCACTCAGAACAGACACCGTTGCAGTATTAGTGGCCGAGACCGACCTCTCGGTGTTACCGCCCGGCTCCGACGCGCTGGTGCGGGGCATGGGGCTCGCCTTCTTCGACATGATGGCCCTGCTCACCCAGGGCCGGGGCGGACGCTACACCTGGGACGCCGCGGGAACACTGCGGTACGTTCCGTCAGGGCGCGAGCCACGCCTGCTCGTCGGCTCCCGCCGGGGGCTCCCCTACCGGTGCAAGCCCACTCACGAACCGGTGCTGGGTCCTACCGGGACGAGGTCGCCAACGGCTGCGTCATGGAGCACGCCGGCTACCAGCTCAGCTGGCTGGTGGCCATGCTGGGCCCGGTGGTGCGGATGGCGGCGCACACCTCGCTCCAGCTGGGCGGCGAGTGGCCGGACCCGGGCGAGCTCGCCCCGGATGTCTCCCTCGGGTTCCTCGAGTTCGCCAGTGGCGCCGTGTGCCGACTCAGCGTCGGCTGGGTGGCGCCGACCGATCTGTCACTCACCGTCATCGGCGACCGGGGCGTGCTGTCGGTGGGCGACGTGTGGCAGGCCTCGGCGCCGGTCGTGCTGCGCCGCAACGTCCCCACCAGCGGCAAGACCAACGCCTATCTCGGCGAGCCCGAACAGCTGCCCTTCGTGGCGCCGCCCACCCGTTACCGCTACGACGACACCCACGACCTCACGGTCGGCGCGGGCGTGGCCGACCTTGCCTCGGCGGTCCTCAGCAAGGGGGAGCCCTTCCTGAGCGCAGGCTTCTGCCTCCATGTGCTCGACGTCAGTCTCCGGCTCTCCGAGGGCCGGGGCGTTATGGAGGAGGTGCCGCCTCCGTCCCGTCCGGCCTGACGCCGTCCGTCCCGGCAGTCCCGGCCGTCCCGTCCGCCCGTTCCGTGTCGGCCGGCTCGACGGCCACCGGTCCTCCCCGGCCGAGTGGGCCGGGGAGGACCGCTTCGCCGATAGGTTCACTGCCTCACGGCCATTCCACAGGAGGAGACGACATGAGCGGCCCGTTGCGGATCGGCGTGGTGGGCGCCGGCAACATCAGCGGCGCGTACCTGGAGACACTGTCCCGGCTGCCGAACGTACGTCCCGTGCAGGTGGCGGCCCGCCGCCCCGAACGGGCCAGGGCCGTCGCCGCACGGTTCCCGGAGGTGCGCGCTACGACCCCGGAGGATCTCTGCGCCTCGGACGAGGTGGACCTCGTCCTCGACCTCACCACTCCCGAGGCGCACCTGGAGATCTCCCTGGCTGCGATCGCGGCGGGCAAGCACCTGTATGGGGAGAAGCCGCTCGCACCCACCGTCGAGGAGGCCCGCACCATCCTCGACGCCGCCTGCGCCGCAGGGGTCCGGGTGGGCTGCGCTCCGGACACCGTCCTGGGCACCGGCATCCAGACGGCTCGGGCGTGCGTGGAGAAGGGCGAGATCGGCGTCCCGGTCGCGGCGACCGCCTTCATGACCACGCCCGGTCATGAACGCTGGCACCCCGACCCGGAGTTCTACTACCGGCCGGGCGGCGGGCCGCTGCTGGACATGGGCCCGTACTACCTGACCGCGCTGGTGCTGCTGCTCGGACCGGTCCGCCGCGTCACCGGCCTCTCCGGCAGCCCCCGCCGGACGCGCACGATCGGCAGCGGTCCCCGCGCGGGCACGACATTCCCGGTGGAGGTGGCGACCCATGTCACCGGCGTGCTGGAACACCAGGGCGGTGCGCTGTCCACCCTGATGATGAGCTTCGAGGTGTGGGACAGCACGCTGCCCCGGATCGAGGTGTACGGCACGGAGGGCACCGTGTCGGCGCCCGACCCGAACAGCTTCACCGGCGACGTCCGGGTCCGTCACGCCGCGGACCCCGCCTGGCATACGGCGCCGGTTCTCGGCGGCTACGCGGACGGCGAGCGGGGCATCGGCGTCGCGGACATGGCGCACGCCATCGCGACGGGGCGGCCGCACCGGGCGAGCGCCGAACTCGCCTACCACGTGCTTGACGTGATGGAGGCCCTGCTCGCCGCGGCCAAGTCCGGTGACAGCCGCCCTGTGGTCAGCGACTCCCCGCTCCCCGAGCCGATCCCCGCCGCGGCGCGCCCGGAGGAACTGGGCCAGGGGTGAGGCGCAGCTGCCGCGCGCGGAACGACGCGCACCTGCGGGCCGGGGCGGGCCGTCGCGCGTTCAGCGCAGCAGCAGCGCCGGATCGGAGTACAGGTGCTCGATGATCCGTCCCGCGGCGCCGAGCACGGCCGCGTGCTCCCCCAGCGACGAGACCACCACAGTCGGGACCTGCCCGTAGAGCCCGCCGGCCCGCAGCGCCTTTTCCACGGAGGGCAGAGTCCAGGGGGCGATCGTGGAGAAGATCCCGCCGAGCACGATCGTGTCCGGGTCGATCACCTTGACCACGTCCGTGAGCGCCCGCCCCAGCGCCTCACCGGCCCGGCCGACCGCCTCGGTCGCGGCCGGGTCGCCGGAGTCCAGCAGCGTGGTCAGCGCGGACAACGGCTCCAGCGGTCCCGCGAGGGCGTGGTCGGCGAGCATGTCGCCGAGGCCCGCCGCACGCAGGATGGCGTCCCGGCCCGCGGCGCGCTCCAGGCAGCCGCGGGCGCCGCAGGCGCATGGCTCGCCGGCCGGGTCGACCTGCAGGTGGCCGAGTTCGCCGGCGTAGCCATGCGCCCCCTGGAACACCCGGCCGTCGAGCACCACGCCTGCGCCGATGCCTATTTCTCCGGAGACGTGCACGAAGTCGCCCAGGTTGGCGCGCCCGGCCCCGAACCACAGCTCCCCGAGCGCCGCCAGGTTGGCCTCGTTCTCGGCCCTGGTCGGCAGCTTCAGCCCGGACAGGCCGAGGTCGGTGAAGGCCGCAGCGGGCACGTCGTCCCACGGGAAGTTGGGGGCGCGGAACATCCCGGAGCGGTCGACCAGACCGGGCAGCGCCACAGTCGCCCCGATCACCGGCAGACCCTGCTCCGCCGCCGAGTCGAACGCCTGTCCGGCCAGTCGGGCCAGCGCGACGGCGATCTCGGCGGGCTTCCGGTTGCGGTTGTCGGCCGCCACCAGGAGCCGATAGCGCACCCGTCGGCCGAGGTCGAGCACGGCGGCCGCCAGGTAGTCGACGTTCACCTCGAGCCCGAGCCCCGCGGCGCCGGTGCCGTTGACCGAGACCCCGATGCCCGGGCGCCCTCGGTCCCCCTCGTGCAGCATGTCCCCGTCGTGGACGAGGCCGGCCTCGGCGAGCACCGCGATCAGGTTCGAGACGGTGGTCTTGGTGAAACCGGTGAGCGCGGCGAGCCGTGCCCGGGTGACCGGCTGGTTCGCGGCGATCACACCGAGCAGCACCGCCAGGTTCCGTTCGCGCATACCGGCATGGCGCATCGGCTCACGGGTCTCGGGTGGCATGGGCCAAGGCTATCGTTTTGCCTCGCCGAAGGATGCGCCGACCTGCTCCTCAAGTGGACGTCCTCGGCCTGGTCATCGCGGTCGTCGTCCTCGCCGCGAACACCCACGTCAACACTGCGGGCATCGTCCTGCTGGACCAGGTCGCCGGGCACACCGGCGGCACCGTCCGCAAGGCCCTGGTCGACCAGGGCTTCAAGAACCAGGTCGTCGCGCACGGCGCCGGTCTGGGCATCGATGTCGAGATCGTCGAACGCAACCCGCGGATCTGCTGATCAAGGAGAGACGCCAAGTGGGAGAGATGACGATCGAGCGCGAGTCTGTCGAGGAGCCAGCCGGTGGTGCGATGCCGTCGGCCGCGTCGGACGAACAGCTCGTCGCGATGCTGGTCGACCGGGCCCGCAGCGAGGGCCTGCAGCTGACTGGCGAGGGTGGGCTGTTGCAACAGCTGACCAAGCGAGTGCTGGAGTCCGCGCTGGAGGGCGAGATCACCGACCATGTCGGCTACGAGAAGCACGATCCGGCAGGAAAGAACAACGGCAACAGCCGCAACGGCACTCGTGCGAAGACAGTGCTGACCGACGTCGGCCCGGTCGAGGTCAGGGTGCCCCGGGACACCGCCGGCAGCTTCGAGCCGCAGATCGTCAAGAAACGGCAGCGCCGCCTGTCCGGCGTGGACGAAATGGTGCTTTCCCTGTCCGCGAAGGGCCTCACCCACGGGGAGATCTCCGCGCACCTGGCCGAGGTCTACGGGGCGGAGGTGTCCAAGCAGACCATCTCCACGATCACCGACAAGGTGATGGAGGGAATGGCCGAATGGCAGAACCGGCCGCTCGACCGCGTCTACCCGGTCCTGTTCGTGGACGCCATCAACGTCAAGATCAGGGACGGTCAGGTCGCGAACCGGCCGGTCTACGTCGTGATGGCCGTGACCACCGAAGGGACCCGGGACATCCTGGGGATCTGGGCCGGCGACGGCGGTGAGGGCGCGAAGTACTGGCTGCATGTGTTCACCGAGCTGAAGAACCGAGGCCTGGACGATGTACTCATGCTCGTCTGTGACGGCCTCAAGGGCCTGCCCGAGGCGGTGGAGACCGTCTGGCCTCGCACGATTGTCCAGACATGCGTTGTTCACCTCCTGCGCAACAGCTTCCGTTACGCGGCCCGCCAGGACTGGGACAAGGTCGCCAAAGCCCTAAGCCCGTCTACACCGCACCCAGCGAAGACGCGGCGACGGAGCGGTTCGGGGAGTTCCAGGAAGCCTGGGGCCGAAAGTATCCGGCGATCATCAAGCTGTGGGAGAACGCCTGGGCCGAGTTCGTGCCCTTCCTCTCCTTCGACGTCGAGATACGCAAGGTCATCTGCTCGACGAACGCGATCGAGTCCGTGAACGCCCGCATACGCAAGGCCGTCCGCGCCCGCGGACACTTCCCCAACGAGGCCGCCGCCCTCAAGTGCGTCTACATGGCGCTGATGAGTCTCGACCCGTCTGTTGCTCGGTGCGGACGCGGAGTTGCAGGTCGCGGAGTTGCAGGTCGCGGAGTTCTCGTGGAGGAAAGCCAACAGTGCGGGTGCTTTCGCGGGAGGTGGTGCACCGGCTGCGGGCTGGGCAGGGCTGGCACCGGCTTTTGGTGAACCTGGCCACGATCAGCGGGGCCGCGGTGGGTGAGGAGGTCGGGTAGGGGCCGTGCCAGCCCTGGCTGACCTGGCCCTGGGGGCAGGTGACCTGCCGATGGTCGTAGTCGATGTGGAAGTCGTCCCGGGCGAAGCCCTCGTTTCGGCGGTGTTGGCGGGTGGGGTTGCTCCAGAGCGGCCCGGAGACGGTGATCTGGTGCTCACGGGTGGCTTGTTCCAGGTGGGGCAGGGAGGTGTAGCCGGTGTCGACCAGGTGCTCGGCGGGCAGCAGGCCGCGGCGTGACAGGCGGGTGTGGATGCCGGGCAGGACCTGGCTGTCGTGGGTGGTGGCCGCGGTGGTGGCCACGTCCGTGATCACGTTGGGGCCGTCGGGAGCACAGGTCTCGGTCAGATGGGCGGAGACCCCTTCCAGCTGATGATGTGTCCGTGCCGTGCGTAGCGGGCTGAGGTGTCGTAGGGAGAGACGATCGCCCGGGACGAGGGCGGCAGTCCGGGCCCGCCTTCCTTCTCGGCGGTGCGCCAGCGCAGGTGTCCTGCGGCGTCACAGTGGTAGTTCTGCGCCATGATCTGGCGTAGGGCCTGGATACGAGGGCCTGATGTGCAGTCTGCTCCGTGACGGTAGAGGTGTTCCAGGAGCCGGACTGCGTCGTTTCCGGTGGCAAGGATCCTGGTCTTGGCTTTGGTGGGGTTCTTGCCCAGGCGCACCGGGCGGCCGTAGCGGCGCCCCCAGTCCTCGTCGATCAGCTCATCGAGCAGGTAAGGGGAGGTGCCGGCGACTTCTTCCAGTGCGGCGCGGATCGCCTCGGTGATCAGCTCCAGGCGGGTCAGGTCACGCACTGCGGCCAAGACGTGGGTGGAGGCGGTGCGCTGCGTGGTGCGCTCGCGCACCAGGCCGACCTCCTTGAGACGGGCCAGCGCGAGGTCGAGGAGGCGGTCGGCACGGTCATCTTCAGCAAGGCGGTCGCGGAAGTCGGCCAGCACGCTGTGATGGAAGCCGGGGTCGTCCAGCTCCATGGCGTACTTGAAGTCGATGCGGCAGCGGACCGCCTCGGCGGCCTGCCGGTCCGACCGGCCGAGTAAGAACTGCAGCACACAGACGGTGGCCAGTTGAGCAGGCGAGAGACCCGGACGTCCATCCCGCGGGTACCAGTCGGCGAAGTCCTCGTCGTACCACAGTCCATCCAGCCGGTCACGCACTCATATCGCCGTCGTACCACCCGGGTTGCTCGACCGTGCGACCTGCGCAGTCACCCGACCCGGTCAACCCGGAACCGAGCAGTCCAGGATCCGCCCGTCCACCGTCCCCACGACCAGCCGCTGTTGCTCCGCCCGGTACGCGGCGGACACCGGCGTGACCGGGTGGCCGTGCGCGCGCAGGGTGTGCCGGGCTCGCAGCTTGCCCGTCGCCGTGTCCAGGGTCTCCACCTCACCGGTGAGATACACGACGTACACCCTCCGCTCGTCGCCGTCGAGATCGGCGAGCGGCCTGTCGGTGCGGTACACCCAGCGTGCCTCTCCGTCCGGCAGCTGGCGGCTCACGACGTATGTGCCCTCGCGGGCTTCCACGTAGGTGGCGCCCTGTTCGTACGACCGGCCCGCGTGGACGAGGGTGTGTGTCAGTTCGACGGCGGGGCCGTACCAGGGCTGGAGTGCGGACGCCGGGTCCCAGCGCAAGGGGAAGAGGGCGCGCAGAGCGGCGGGGCCGTGGGCGCCTGGAGGATCGATCGCGTGGATCCACGGCGCGTCGTCGTCCGGGCCGGGGCCGTCCACATACAGCAGACGGGCACTGTGTCTGACGCGCAGCGCCGGGGAGCTGGAGCGGCTGGGGGCGAGGCCGAGGCGGGCCGCCTCCTGGTGCGTGGGGGCGAGCAGCAGCGCGGCGTGTGCGTCGCGCCCTCGCGGGCGCAGGGCGAGCCATCCTTCGTCCGCGGCGCACAGTGCGGGGACCGACGGCACGTCCACGCAGTCCACCGCACCGCCGTCCGCCGTCGATATCCGCCGAACAGTGGTCGCGCGGTCAACCAGGCGACCCGTCACCTCGTCGCGCCGGTACCCCCGGTACGTCACCCACGCCGACTCGTCGTCAGGGGCCGCCTCGACCCGGACGCTCCCCTCCCCGTCCGCAGGAAGAGCCCACCTCAGCGCGCCCGACGGATCCCAGCATTCGAGGTCCGTGTGCCGACCGGTGGCGAGCACCCGGCCGTCGGCCAGCACCGCCAGGTCCCGCACTTCCGCCCGCCGCCGCCACCGGCCCTCCGTCAGCCGCGCGAGGGTGTCCTCCACACGCGGGTCGTAAAGGAGCCCGCTCTCGACCATCGCATCGCGTGTGTCGTCGGGGTCGACCAGACCGGCCGGAGCAGACAGCCAGTCGTCCGCCGCGACGGCCAGCTCGAAGCCCTTGCGGAAGCCGCCGTCCTTGTCCTCGGGGGAGAGCAGCATCGCGAGCCTGCCGTCCTCCAGCCAGCGCAGGTGGCGCACTTGGCGGCTCTTGCTCAGCAGGTTCGTCACGCGCCCGGTCTCCAGGTGCAGCAGGAGCAGCTGTCCCTGAAAGTCCCACGAGCCGTCGTAGCGGCCGGTGCCGACGGCGACGAGTGGCAGCTCGGGGTGAGGCTCGATGGCACATACGGAGTAGCGGGAGGCGAGGACGTGGCGCGGACGGAGGGTGCCGGCCTCGTACACGCCGATCCGGTGGCCGAGCCAGTGGCCCGTACCGCGCCATATGACGTGTCCGAGGTCACCGGCCGCGATGACGCAGCCGTGGCGCGCGTCGGTCACCGCCCACACGGGCCGGCCGATCTCGGCGAACGGCTGGTCCCCGAGTATCCGGCGGACGGTCAGTTCATCCGGCACGATGATCTCCCCCCAGGTGGCGCACAGTCTGCCAGGCCCGGCGCTTTCCTGCGGTATTCCGAGGGAATCGACTCATTCGTGTACGTGATCGGGAACGGATCCACGAGGCAGGCGTTCCGAGACGAGCCAGGTCGCAGACTCACCTTGTCGTCGACAGCCGACCACGGCCGCGTGCGGCTGACTACGGCGATGGCCATGGCTGTCGCTGCTGCAGCCGACATGAACCGCTTGACTTGGACGGCTGCGATCATTTGACGGCGGATCCGTGGCTGACCTGGGAAAATGGCTGGGACGCGGCCTCGTTGGGAGCAACAGCTCTCACCGTGAATCCCCGCTTGATCCGCTGACGCGCGGCACGCAGTTCCTCGTTCTCCTTCGTACTCGTCACGGGTTTCACACCGTCGTCGATGTCCGCGCGACGCATCCACTTCGACAGCGTCACAGGCTTGGGCGCAGCGACATCTTTCCCACTCGCCCCACAGGGCAAGCCAGTTCAGGTGTCACCCGATCGTGCAGCAGACCCATCAGGTTGGAAGAGGCTCAGAGGTCGTTTTCTCCCATTGTTTCATCCCGTGATGTGGATTTGTTCCGGTGATGTCGGGTCGCGCCAGGAGCTGGTGGCCTCGCCGGTGAGGCGGCGGGCCATGAGGTCGGTCATGGCGAGGTGGATCATGGTTTCGGAGCGAGCGGGGAGGGTTTCGTAGTCGCGGGCAAGGCGGCGGTGGAGCATGAGCCGGCCGTAGGTCCGCTCGACCGTCCAGCGTTTCGGGATCGGGGTGAATCCCCTGCTGCCGTGGGCGCGTTGGACGATTTCGAGGTCGATGCCGAGCGTGGCGGCATGCGCCATCGGGTATCCGGCCGGGGTCGGCTGCACCGGAAGCCGGTCCAGCAGCGCCGCGTTCGACAGGATCACCCCGCACGTGTGCATGGCGCAGCCGCGGGGCAGCGCGTCCAGGGCTTCGGCGAGCTCCCACAGCGGTCCGAACTTCCCCGCCTGGGAGGCGAGTTGCCGCAGCTCCGGCAGTTCGGCCAAGGCACCGCGAATGTCCCGGGCGCGCAGGTGCGGAAAGCTCTTGGCGATCTCACCGACGACCTGCGGCGGAATCCCCAGGGCGAGGCCGGTATCCCGGAGTTCCCTATTGAATTGGCGTGTTGAAGCCAATCAAGAAGGGTGCACTAGCGGTGAGTTGGCGCGTGTTCTGGGTACCGTCGGACGCGGTGCGGGGTGGAGTTCGGGGCAGTGTCGTCGAGGGATGGGAGGGCCTGCCGTCTCGCGAGGACGCGGTGGGTGTGATGGCCGGCGCCCCCATCTTCCTGTCCGCCAGATCATCGGGTAGATCCCCTCCTGAGCCTGTAACGGCCAGTCAGGTACCTTCCGCCGCTACGAGGAGGAGACCCGCCGCAACTACGCCACAGACATCGCCCTGCTGCTGACGTTCTTGTGGAAGCGAGGGCGGGGCTGGCTGGAGGCCACACCGAGGGACCTGGAGGACTACGAGCATTGGCGGCGGAGAACGGAGGGGAATCCGAGGCGGGTCGGCGGGTCGAAGTGGGGACGTGAACTGGCCGCGTTCGCCAGCCTGTTCCGGTGGGCTGTCCGTGATGGACACCTGGTGCGCAGTCCGTTGCTCGTGCGGTAGATCGTGGGGCGCAACGGCGAGGTGATCTCGGTGCCGGAGGCGGCGCCGAAGGACGTCCGGCCGGGCAACGTGCACTGGCTGACGCCGCGGACGTGGCGGAAGTGGGTCAACGTCGGCCTGCGCGGCCACACGCGCGGGGGTATTCCGCAGCCGGGCTGGGTGGGTCGGCTGGAGGAAACGTGGCCTTCGTGCGGCTGCTGACGTCGTCCGGGCTGCGGCGGGGCGAGGGCGGGTCGCTGCTGACGTTCGAGCTGCCCGTGCGGCGGATCGGCGGGGGCCGGTACTACCGGGGGGGAAGGTGGCCGCGGCCGTGACCCGGTCGAAGAGGCCCCGGACGTTCTATGTCGGCGCCGATGCGCTCGGCGACGTCGAGGCGTACGTCGATTCCTCGCGGGCTTGGGTGGTTCGCAAGGCCCGGCAGGCTGGCTGGTACGAGCGGCTTGCTCAGCTGCGGCTGGTGACCGAGGTGACGCGCGGATTGAAGCCGAAGGTGCGGTGGCGCGATCAGCGTGGCGTTGCTGGGGAGCGGGAGTTGAATCCGCTGTCCGTGCGCGAGCGGATGATGCTGTTCACTGAGGGGCCGCATGGTCCGGAGCCGTTGTGGCTGTGGCTGAACGAGCAGGGGATGCCGTTTCGGCCGCATCCTGGGACGGCGTGTTCCGTACGGCGAACCAGCGGTGCGCGAAGGTGCTGACGCCGCCGAAGTACCTGGGGATGGATCTGCATCAGGTCTTCGCGCCGTACGCGACGCCGCACTCGGCACGGCACTCGTGGTCCTGGGCCGCCCCCCTGTCCTGCTGCCTCCACGGCTCGCCGAGCTCCTTCGGTAACTTGCCGAACAGCCCCAACTGCGGCCGCAGCTCTCGCGAGCCCATCCAGGTCCTCAGTGGCTCTTCCCGGTCATGGTCCCGGGCAAGCCGATCTCGACACACGGCATGACCCAGAAACTCGACCGGCACGGCATCCTGGTTCGCACCGCGCGCAACGGGGCGCTGGCCGCCCTCGCGGCTGATCTTCCCAGCCCGATCCTCGCCGATGTGACCGGGATGCACCGCCACACCGCGCTCCGCTGGGTCGCCTACGCCAGACGTGACTGGGCCGAGTACCTCGCCGTCCGCGCCGAGGAGGTCACCAACAGCAGATCGCAGCGATCATGACATCGGCTTCGTGAGGATCCGGGGCGGAGGCGTTGGCACCGGATCGGCGCTCGAGAATATGAACTGAATGAGTAGGTCAACAGGGAGCCAGGAGGCCGTCTACCAGGGCTCGGAGCCCGTCCAGGTAGGTGTCCTCGGCGGTCAGTGGTGACCACTGGTCCGCGACCTGTGCCAAGCGGGGTAGCTCGCTCGGGTCGAGATCGGCGAAGACTCGTTCCCGGTAGGTGGGACGGTCGTCGTCTGTGCGCCGCTGGGCCGCTGTCACGCGGACCACAATCTCTCCGGCGGTGTAGTACCAGATCGCGCGGTAGCCGTGTACTGCCCGCTCGGGGGACAGGCCGCATTCGACGAGGCCGTCGACGATCTGCTCGACAAACCAGAGAGCGGATGGGGCCATCAGGTCGTCGGCGGTCAGCACCTCCACGATCCACGGGCAGGCGGCGAGCGCCTCGTGGATCGTGGCAGCGGCGGCGACGATCCGCTCGCGAGGCTGAGCGGGCAGTTCGGGTCGGTGCAGCGTCCGCGTGGCGTAGTCGTCCAGCAATAGGACGAGCAGTTCTTCCTTGTTGCGGACGTGGTGGTAGAGCGCCATCGGCGTACTGCCGATCTCCGTGGCCAGCCGCCGCATGGTCAGCCGGTCCACGCCTTCCGCGTCCACGATCCGACGGGCCGTTGTGACGACCTCCTCGCGGGAGATGCGGGGAGGTCGGCCGAGGGTCTTGCGCGGTGCGGACGATTGCGGCATGCCCTCATCATCTCCCAGGTGTCGACAACGACGATCCCCTGACGCTACTTTCCTTACATGTATAAAAATGCGCGAGGGTGACCCGGAGTGGTGCTGGCAGCCGTGGCCGTCGCCCAGTTCGTCGTCGCCCTGGACTTATCCGTGGTCAACGTCGCCCTGCCCGCGATCCGCACCGCGCTGGGGTTCGCACCGCTCGATCTGTCGTGGGTCGTGCATGTCTACGCGCTCACGCTCGGCGGTTTTCTGCTGCTGGGAGGCCGCGCATGTGACCTCTACGGCCGACGACGGCTGTTCGTGCTCGGCTTGGCCGTCTTCGGGCTGTGCTCACTGGCGGGCGGGCTCGCCCAGGCACCCTGGCAACTGATCGCCGCGCGCGCCGGCCAGGGCCTGGGGGCCGCCGCGGCCACCCCGGCCACGCTGGCGATGCTCACCATCACCTTCCCCGAGGGCCCGCGGCGCGTGCGCGCGCTCGGGGTGTGGAGCGGGGTGAACGCCGCAGGCGGAGCGCTGGGCGTGCTGGCGGGTGGGCTACTGACCCAGTACGCGGGCTGGCGTTGGGTAATGCTGATTGATCTGCCCATCGTCGCGGTGGCTCTCGTGCTGGTCCGCGCAGGCGTGCCCGCCGAAGCACGCCCCGTCCGGAGCGATCGGCTGGATGTGCTCGGTGCCGTCCTGTCCACCGGTGGAGTCGGGCTGCTGGTGACCGGTGTCGTGCGCACCGACGCCCAAGGATGGGACTCCTCGGCCACATGGACGATGCTCGTCGCCGCGGCCATGCTCCTGGCCGCCTTCGTCGTCACCGAATCCAGGGCTCCCGCACCGCTGTTGCGTCTCGGCCTGCAGCGCAGCCACTGGGTCGCCGGCGCCAACGTGCTGGTCTTCTTCTCTACCGCCGGGCAGTTCTCGGCGTTCTACTTCGTGTCCCTGTACATGCAGCAGGTTCTGGGCATGGGTGCCGCAGCAACCGGTGCCGCATTTCTGCCCTTCTCCGCAAGCCTGGTCGCGGGCAGCATCGTCGCGACCCGTGTCACTGCGGCACACACCCCCCGTGCGTCACTTGTGCCCGGCGCCCTCCTCGCCGCCGGGGGCCTGGCCTGGTTCGCCCGCATCAGCCCCGACGGCAGCTTCCTCACCGACGTGCTCGGTCCCTGCATCATCACCGGCATCGGCGTCGGACTGGTCATCGCCCCGATCGTCGCCGCCGCGACCACCGGCGTCGCCCCCCAAGAGGCCGGCATGGCCTCCGGCCTGATGAACAGCTCCCGTCAGCTCGGCGGCTGCATCGGCCTGGCCGCCCTCGCCGCCATCGCCGCACACCGCACCGGCACGGCCACCAACCCTGCCGCGCTCAACGACGGCTACGCCCTGGGCCTGGGCATCGCCGCCGCTCTCTTCGTGATCGCGGCGGCCGTGGCGATCGGAGTACTGCCCCGCCGCCGGACCGAAACACCTGCGCCACGACCTGCCACCCCCGCAGAGAACCGACTGGAAGGAACGCCGTCATGACGACGACACCCATCTCACCCATCGACCTGTTCTCCGCGGCGCTGCACATCCACCCCAACGGCGACGTCAAAGCTGCCGAACGGCGGATGACGAGCAACGAATCGGGCGCCTGGCAGCTCGCGACGTTCCACGTGGAGACCGACGTCGACGTTCACGCCGACCACTGGGAGATGCACCCGCAGGCCGAGGAGGCGGTCTGCTGCCTGACCGGCGGTGTCCGCCTCTACTTCCGTCACGCCAGGCCCGACGACACCGAGGACATGGTGCAGCTGCAGCCAGGCACCGCCGTGATCGTTCCCCGTGGCCGCTGGCACCGCCTGGAGCTGGACGCCCCCAGTGACCTAATGTCGATCACCCTTCGCCACGGCACGCGCCTCGAAAAACGTACCGACACTCGCTGACAGCGGGGTGGCCCGGCCGAGCCTGCCGCCGGGCCACCCTGCGGCAACTGATCCGTCCACCCCGGGTAGAGCCCAGAGCCCCGGCGTCACATACTCAGGTTCACCAGTCGGAGCGAGCGATATCGGGGAATAGTGCACGGTTGGAAATAACCCCCTCCCGCCAGTAGTGCTCGGGCTGCGCCACGGCTGCTGCCCGGATCCCGAGCCCGACGCCTCCGGCCGTATCGGCCGACACCTGATCTACGGCCACGAGTACAAGAACGCCACCGACGCGCACGGCAACCACCACTCCGCCGGACGCGAGCGCGACGTCCCCTGGGTGGCCATCACCCCCGTCGTCCAAGCCATCCGCGTGCTGGAGCGCATTGTCGAACCCGGCGAGCTGCTGTTCGCCCACGCCGTGCACGGAGCCAAGGCCGGACCCAGCACCGGATCCCTGCGCTCACCCGCCCTACGCGTGCGGATCGAGGACTTCGTCACCTGGGCCAACGCCGAAGCCGCGCGCCACCACCTGCCCAGCGAGGTCATCCCGCCCGACCCGCACGGAGCGGTCGGCACAAGGCGCTTCCGCCGCACCTTGGCCTGGCACATCGCCCGCCGCCCGGGCGGGCTCGTCGCCCTCGCCATCCAGTACGGCCACCTACGCA
Organism: Streptomyces capitiformicae; assembly: GCF_002214185.1. NCBI lineage: Bacteria > Bacillati > Actinomycetota > Actinomycetes > Kitasatosporales > Streptomycetaceae > Streptomyces > Streptomyces capitiformicae. Next base: position 10,027,398 of record NZ_CP022161.1, read on the forward strand.
CCGCGCTGGTCTCCGAGGGCTACGCCGCGCGCAGCCGCGAAGGCATCCACGAACTGATCGACATCGAGACCGTCCGCGCCGTCGCCGACACCGTCGCCGACCTCAACGACGACCTCCAGGCCGGCGGCGGCCTCTCCGGCCCGGCCGCCCGGCGCGCCATCAAGGCCGCCGCCCGCGCCCCGCGCTTCGAGGGCACCGTCATCAACGCCACCACCGCCCGCCGCCTCCTCGCCAACGACGACGCCATGCTGTACGACAACCCGCAGGCGCTCCTGCTGTGCCACTACAAGCGGGGACAGGCCCTGTGCCACCGCACCGGCATGCGCGATACCCCACGGCTTGACCACTGCGTGCCCGGCTGCGGCAACATCGTCCGCACCGACCACCACGCCACAGCGCTGCGCCACCGCGCCGCCGCCCTCGACAACCAGTCCACGCACGTGCCCCAGCCGATCAGCGAACGGCTAGGTGACCACGCCGAACGGCTGCGCGGCATCGCCGACAGTCACGACCGCAGCCGGATCACCCTGAAGGACCCCACACCGTGAGCGGAGCAGCAGACGAGCGCGACTGCATCCGCATCGCAATGGACCGCATCCTGACCGGCCGACCCGAGCGCTCCAACGGAGCCCTGACCATCGTGGCCCTCGCCATCGAGGCCGGCGTCCCCCGCAACGCCCTCACCGTCCATGACCTCGACCATGGCGCGGCCCATGTAGGTGGCCATCTTGACGCCGTGGCCGCAGTAACCCATGGAGTAGTAGAGGCCGTTGACCTCGCCCGCGTGCGGAACGCGGTCGTGGGAGAAGCCGACCATGCCGCCCCATACATAGTCGATCTTCACCCCGGCCATCTGCGGGAAGATCTCGGTCATCTCCCGCTTCAGGACGTCACCGCTCTTGACGTCCGAGGCGGGGTCTGAGGGGGCGAAGCGGGCCTGGCCGCCAAAGGCCAGGCGATTGTCCGGGGTGATGCGAATGTAGTGGCCGATGTTCTTGGAGGACACGACCACGCGGTTGTTGGGGATGAGCTGCCGGGCCCGCTCCTCGCCCAGTGGCTCGGTGACGATGACGAAGCTGCCGACGTTGATCAGCCGCTTGCGGAACCAGGGCATGGCCTTGTCGGTGTAGGCGTCGGTGGCCGCCATGACCTGCTTGGCACGGATGGTGCCGTGCAGGGTCTCGACGAGGAAACCGCCCTCGGGGAGGCGGTGCAGCGCGGTCGCGGCGTTGCGTTCGTGGATCTGAGCCCCGGCGCGTTCGGCGGCCTCGGCCAGGCCATGGACGTATTTGCCGACGTGAAGGTGCGCGCTGAGCGGGTCGAGCAGGGCTCCGTGGTAGTAGTCGGAGCCCAGCTCGGCACGTAGATCGCTCTTGCTCAGCAGCGTGTGTCGTGGCCGAAGTTGTCGGCCAGGTCGCGTTGCTTGGCCCGCATGCTCTCGAAGTGCTGCGGCTTGAACGCGACGCCCAGACGCCCTACGCGATGGAAGTCGCAGTCGATCTGCTCCATGACCGTCAGCTCCTCCACCAGGTCCACCGCCTCGCGGAAGGCGTCGTACAGTTCCCGGGCCCGCGGCTGCCTGTAACGCTTGCGCGCCTCGGCGGGGCTGATGGTGATGCCCTGGGTGCACATGCTGCCGTTGCGCCCGGAGGCGCCGGAGCCGACCTTGTCCTTCTCCACGAGGACGACGTGGGCGCCCTTGCGTGCCGCGTGGTAGGCGGTGGACAGGCCGGTGAGGCCGCCCCCGATGACCACCAGGTCCGCCTGCTCGGGCAGGGGCTTGCGGTCCCGGCTTCAGCAGCCGAGCAGGGCCGGCAGGCCGGACAGGTCGGGCAGCTCGTCGAAGGGCTGGTAGTCGGCGCTGCCGCGGGCGCCGATGGAGCCGTTGTGGCCGTAGCGGTTGATCCACACGCGGCGAGCGAGGCCGAGGTCGCGGGTGGGGATGAGATCGTACTCCCAGCCCTGGGCGACGTGGATGACCTGGGCGGGGTCGATGTCCATGGCCTGGAAGGCGTACTCGAAGGTCTGCCGGGACGGCTTGTACGCCTTGGCCTGCTGGGCGGTGATGACATGGTCGAACTCGACGCCCATGTTGGCCAGGTTCTGGGCGATGAGGTCGTCGTCCGTGTTGGAAATGATGGCGATCTCGTACCGGGACTTCAGCGCCCGCAGGGCGGCCGGGACCTCGGGGTGGGGGCCGAACGTGGGCACGGCCGCGACCAGGGCCTCGCCGTCGGACTGCCGGTACTCCAGGCCGTGCAGACGCATCGCTATCTCCAGGCTGGAGGGCAGCAGCTCGCGGAAGGGGCGGTATGCCTCCAGGACGGCGTGGAACCGCATGATGCGGAAGTCGTCGAGGAACTCGTCGACGTTCAGACGGTCCAGGTCCAGCCGGTCGGCCAGGACCTTCAGGGTGGTGGGGCCGAGCTGGAAGTCGACCAGGGTGCCGTAGGCATCGAAGGTGACGATCTGACGCATGATATTCAACCTCTTTCCAGGCATATAGGACATTCCGCTTAGCGGGAGTCACGATCTCGTCGAGTGCGGCCAGGCCGGCCGCATCGGGGTTTCAGGAGGCTGCCGAGCGTTGGGGCGGCGACCGATGGCATGGGGGCTGAGGGGGTGCCCGAGGGGCCGCCGCTGGAGGACGAGCCCCCGGACAGGCCAGGGACGGTGAATGCTGATCAGGTAGTCGGCGGCAGCATCATTGCTGCTCCGATGCGATGAGCCTCTCCGGCTCGAGGTGATGCGTCAGTGAAGCACTGTGGAGAATCCGGCAACAAGGGACGTGAGGCCGCGAGATCGACCGCGTATTTTGTGCCTGTGCACAATTTCTGAGAGGCACCGCGAGCGGCTCCGGCGCGAACCGCGGCCGCTTGGCGCTGCTGCCCGGCGGCGTGACCGGGCTGTCGGCCGCCAAGGAGCCGGTCTCATGAAGGGCATGTGGCCTCTGACCGCCGCGCTTTGGCTCCAGCTCTCTTGGTCGCGGCCCCGGCCGGTTGCCTTGCCCCGTCCAGCAATCGGTGGATCAGGACATCGTCGCCCGGAAGCGGGCGCCCGCGTCCGTCTCCAGCCAAGCCAGGGCGAAGACCAGCCGGGCGGCGTCGTTCGGTCGTGACAGCTTCAGCCCGGTCGCCTCTTCCGCAGCCTGCAGGCGATTGCCCACCGTGTTCCGGTGACGGTAGGTGCGTGCGGCCACCTCGGCGACCGAGCCCAGGTCGAGGTACCAGCGCAGGGTCTCGACGATGCTGTCGCGGTCGCGCAGCTCGAGCAGTGGGCGCAGCACGCCGGTGGCCATCGCACCGGTGAGCTCCTCCTGCGCCGACATGATCGCCCCGATCCAGTGGCCCTCCACGTGCCGCACTCCGGGCTGCGCGGAGCTACGGATCGCGGCACGTGCGAACCGGATGCCCCGCGCCGTCAGCGCCAGGCCGGGGACTTCCGCGACGCCGCAGCGCCACGGGGCGAACGGCCGGAGCATGGCAAGCACGGCCTCTTCATCGCGCCGTCCGTGACCGATGATGCCGAGGAGCTCGTCGCCCATCCATCCGAAGTGACGCAGCAGGCCGCCCCGACGCAGCGCGTCGTCGACCTGGGACACAGCCGGGTCCCCGGTAGGAACGGATTCGACCACGACCACGGTCAGGGCGACGTTCTCGGAGAAGCCCAGCAACGTGGAGGCCTCGGCGACGATGGAGGGATCCTGCTCCCCTTCCAGGACCAGGCGGGTGAAGGCGCGGTTGCGCACCTCCATACGATGGCTCGCCAGGTCGCGCTCGGTGCGGCGGTAGGCGTCGACGACCTCAACGCTGTTGGCGTCCGTCGCCTCCCAGACGCGGATCAACCCGTCGAGGAAGTCGGGATCGGCGCTGATGCCACGTGCTCGCCCCTCTGCGAGCACGGCCTCCCACAGGGTCCTGAGGTCCAGCTGGAAGGAGTGCATCAGAGCGGTCAGGGGAAACGCCTGCTCCGCTCGCTCGCGTCCCACGTCCTCGGTGGCGCGCGAGACCGTCCGGGGCACGGGACCGCCGGCCAGCCGGGTCAGGGCGAGTTCGAGGGTTCGTCGCATCCCCTCCCGTTTCTGGACCGGGTCCCAGTCCGCCGACGCGTACGCGGGCTCCTCGGCTTCCAGCCGTTCGAGAGCACGAGAGGTCAGTTCGTCGAGTCGTTCCTCGAGGAGCCGGCGCGCGATCGCCTGCACGGCGTCGTGGCGGGCCCCGCCCTGACGGCGTCCCGGGCCGCTCATGAGGACCGCCTCTCCCGACGACAGCCGTCACCGGACGGATCCGGGGCCGTCTCCGGGTAATACCGCTGACATGCCGGTGGGGCTCCCTGGCAGTAATTGTGCACAAGCACAAAATACGGGGTCGATGTCGCGGCCTCGCGTCCCTTGTTGCCGGATTCTCCGCGGTGTTTCATCTGACGCATCACCTCGGGCTGGAGAAAGCTCGTGACATGACCACGCACTTGGAGCAGCCATGGCACTTCCATAGACACCTGATCCTCAGTCCGTCACCTTGAGTAGGCACTGCTGAGGACGCCGTTCCTCGGGTCAGTGTCAGCGGTTCGCCAGGCAGAGCGGGATCGAGATCACCCAGGACTCCCCCAGAGACTACGCCGAGCTCAAGGCGAGGGTCGAGGACCATGAGGACACCGCTGGACCCCGCCCAGGCGCTGCGCGGGGTGCTCCCTCCAACGTCACCTGGGACGTCATAACCGCCGCCGCGTGAGCAGATGACAGGTCTCGATGAGCGGTCCGCCTTTGACGGACGGCCCACCTCGGACCTGATGCCGACCAAGTGCTGGAGCGCGTCCTGGCCCGGGCCCCTGCGGCCGTCGGAGTGAGGCATCGAGGCGAAGCACCAAACGGGGGAGTTCGCCCTGGACCTGTCGGTCGTCGACCTGGCCAAGGTCTGCGCAGCCCGTGAAGCGATTCGAGACACAGCCGCGGCAGCTCTGCCCGCCGCCCCCGGGAACCGCGATCGATCGGACCGTCCGGGAACTGACTGACAGCGTCGGGCAAAGCCGACACGGGTGGCGGCGGGGGACTGGCCACGACCTGAGCGTCGTGACACAGGCCCACGGTGAGTGATGAGCGACTTGACGACGAGAGAGAGAACGCACCGATGACCTCAGCGACCACCACCGGCCAGGACGGAACGACCATCCCCGGTCACACCGGCCAACTGCCGGGCTCGCTCCTCGATCACGTGCTGCGGCAGTCCTTCGGGCTCGAGGGATATGCCCAGCACCCCCTGGGAGGGGAGGTCGACCAGAACGTCCGGATCACCGGCGACGACGGCATGCGCTACTTCGTACGGGTCACCCGCGCGGAGCCGGACTCGGCCGACGTTCTCTGGCAGAACTCGCTCCTCCAGCATCTGGCCTCCACCGTTCCCGACCTTCCGGTTCCACGGCTGATCCCGACATGCGAGGGGAAGTTCCTTGCCGCCGTCGTCCACGAGGGCCGAACGCACGTGGTCCGCGTGATGAGCTGGCTTGAGGGCCGGGTCCTGGCGGATCTCGACGACCACCCCGCAGCGCTTCTGCGCCAGCTGGGAGAAGCCGCTGGGCGGCTGAGCCTCGGACTCTCCAGCGTGGAGCCACCGGTGGGCTTGGAACCGCACGACTGGGACATGCGCCGGGCCGCTGAGATCGTCGAGGCGTCGCTGCACGCTGTACAGGACGCGGACCGGCGGGAGTCGGTGCGCACGATCATGGGCTGGTACGACGATCTCCTGCCGGCATGGGACCGACTGCCGCGGAGCGTCGTACACCAGGATCTCAATGACGCCAACGTCCTCGCCGACGCTGACGAGGACGGGGTGCTGCGGATCTCGGGCATCGTCGACCTGGGCGACTCGCTCTACAGCGTGCGCGCGGCGGAGGTGGCGATCGCGGCGGGCTACGCCAGTGTCCGCAAGGCCGACCCGCTCGCTGCGGCGGCCGAAGTCGTGGCCGGCTTCCACTCGGTGCTCCCCCTGACGGCTGAGGAACTGGCGGCTGTCTATCCGTTGGCGGCCGCCCGGCTGTGCATGAACGCCGTGACGTGGACGCGCCGGGTCGCCGAGAGCGACACGCCGTACGGGCGGACCCGCATGCAACACACATGGCCCGCGATCGCGCAGGTGGCCGAGGTCTGCCCCGACGTCGCCGAGGCGATGTTCCGGGTCGCGTGTGGGCTCCCCCCGACGCGGGAGCAGCGGGGTTTGGAAGAGGTCCTGGTAGAGGCGGCCCGAGACGGTGCCCCGTACGCACCGGCCCCGCAACTGCTCGACCTGCGACCGGCAAGTGACCTCTACGACGAAGTCGACTGGCACGACGCGAGGGCGCTGCGCGCGAGCATCGACAACATCCTCGACGGACGACGGCGACGGGGCTACGTGCCCCACCTCAGCGCATCGCTGCTCCTGGGGGGCCGGCGCCGCCCGGGAGCCGAGGAGCCCGCGACGGTTCAGGTCGGCGGCTCGCTGATCGTGGCCGACGCCGAGGAGGTTGCCAGCCCGCTGTCCGGCATCGTCGAGGCCCGCGGTGGCGCAGGGATGCCGTTGGTGCTGCGACATGCGGTCGAAGGGCTGGAGTTCTGGACGTGCTGGTGGGGACTCGACGACACGCCGCCCGTTGCGGCGACAGTCCCGGCCGGGGCGCCGTTGGGACGTGCCGGCGCGAGCGAGGAGACGGACCCGCTCGGGCCCTGCGTCCAGGTGCAGGTCCACCGCACCGCACGGATGGCCACGTGGCCGCCCCCTCGTGCCGTGCCGCCCTCCGCACGGCAGGTGTGGAGCCACCTGTCACCCGACCCCGCCCGGCTCCTCGGGTTCACCGAGTCCCCCGCCGCGGTCCCCACCATCGACGACGTTGTCTCAGTGCGCCGTCGCCACATCGCTCGCTCGCAGCGCAACTACTACCGCACCCCGATGAACCTCGTGCGTGGGCGGGACGTGTGGTTCCACGACGAGGACGGCCTGGCCTATCTGGACTCGTTGAACAACGTCACCCACGTCGGCCATGCCGAGCCACGGGTGACGGCCGCCGCCAGCCGACAGATGCGCAAGCTCAACACCAACAGCCGTTTCGTCTACCCGCAGATCGCCAGCTACGTGCAGAAGCTGGTAGCCACGCTGCCCGACCCGCTCGAGGTCGTCTTCCTCGTGTGCAGCGGCAGCGAGGCAAACGACCTGGCGCTGCGGATCGCCCGCCAGGTGACAGGTCGTCAGCACATCGTCAACATCGACGGCGCATACCACGGAAACACCGGCGTGGTGACCGGGATCAGCCCGAACCGTTACAAGGGCCCCGGCGGCGCCGGTGCACCCGCGACCACCCACGAGGTCGTCATCCCGGACCGCTACCGCAGCACCTACGGGTACGACGACGCGGACGCCGGAGTCAAGTACGCGCGCGACGCCGCGGCTGTCATCGAGCGGATCACGGCCGACGGCCGACCCCCGGCCGCCTTCATCGCCGAGTCCCTGATGGGATCGGGTGGGAACATCGTGTTCCCCGACGGCTACCTCGACGGCGTGTTCACCGCTGCCAGGCGGGCGGGCGCCCTGTGCATCTCCGACGAGGTCCAGGTCGGCGTCGGACGACTCGGGCCCTGGTGGGGGTTCGAGCTCCAGAGGGTGGTCCCGGACATCGTCACGATGGGCAAGCCGCTCGGGAACGGGCATCCCCTCGCGGCGGTGGTCACGACTCGGGAGATCGCCGACGCGTTCGACACGGGCATGAAGTACTTCAACACCTTCGGCGGCAACCCGGTCTCCTGCGCGATCGGCGAGGCCGTGCTCGACATCGTCGAGCAGGATGGACTGAGGGAGAACGCCGTGAGCGTGGGCGGGTACTTCGCCCAGTCGCTGCGCGAGCTCCAGCAGCGCCAACCGCTCATCGGTGACGTGCGGGCAGAAGGGCTCTACCTCGGCGTCGAACTGGTCCGTAACCGTTCCACCAAAATGCCGGCCACTGAGCAGGCCTTCATGGTCACCGAGCTCATGAAGGAGCGCGGTGTCATCGTCTTCCCCAATGGCGTGCACGACAACGTACTGAAGATCAAACCGCCCATGACCTTCCGCCGCGAGCACGTGGATCTCTACGTCGACGTGCTGGACGAGGTCCTGTCCCTGCCCGAGCTGCGCTCGGCCGTTCAGTCCTGAGACGGGCAACCGTCTACTGAGGCAGTGAACGAGAGTGGCCCGCGAATGCGAGAAGTGCCCCGCGGGCCGGCTTCTCCGGCCAGGACTTCAAGGTCTCGCCCGCCATGGGCGACATCGCCGCGGACCTGACCCTGGAGGGCCGCACCTCCCAGCCGATCGACTTCATCACCACAAACGGCCGTTCCACGGCCTGAGTCAGAAAGAGAAAACCCACCGGGACCTCGAAGGTGGCACCGGTGTTCTCGGTGTCGGCGGCCTCCGACTCGCGCTTGCCCTTGCCGAAGTGGTAGCGGGTGCCGTCAGTGGTGGTGACGACCCAGTACTCGTCGTTGTTGTCGGAGTTGAAGCCGTCGTACTTACGCTCGATACGAGTGCCGTCGTCCTGCTTCAGACGCCACTCGTCCTTGCCCTTCTTGACCAGCTCACCGGCCCGGCCCCCGAAGTTCATGGTGGCGTTGTCGGAGTGCCAGCACAGGTCGTACTTCTGCGACCCCGCCTCGTCGTGACCGTCCTCCGTGCAGGAGCGGTACGAGCGCTCGATATAGCCGGCGGAGAGATCGAAACCCTCACCGATCCAGGACGTCTGGTTGTTGCTGGAAGCCGTACGGCCGTCCGTGGACGCGGAGTTGTAGCCGAGACCGAGCTGCGGAGAGGGGCCGGCGACGGCGGGCGGGACACGCAGCGGGTACTGCCAGGTGAAGCCGCCGGTCTGCCCGGCCACCTGCCAGGACGCGGACGGCGCCAGCGAGGTCGCGGTGTAGGAGCCGGAGCCGCCGGAGGGCGCGGCCGCGGCCGCGAGCAGCGGGGCCTTGGCCGCGGGCAGCGCCGCCACGTCGGCCGTGAGCTTCTGCTCGCGCACGTTGTTGTCGGTCTTCAGCGGCGTGACCGTCTGGCACTTGGCCGCCTCGGGCGTGGTCAGCGCACAGGCGGGCAGTTCGACCAGACGCAGCCGCTGCGCCCAGTCACCACCGTAGGCCTGGGCGAAGGCCGCGTAGTCGACCTCGACAGACACCTTGCCGTTCGTGGTGCCGCTGTCGGCGCGGGCCACCTTGAGCAGAAGCCCGTCGATACCGGCCTTCTGCGCGGCAGCGTGACTGAGGACATCGACCTTGGCGCGGGTGGGCGTCACGGCCGCCATCGCGGACCGGGTCATGCCCTTGGCCGGGCCGACCCTGACCGGGAGCGAACCCGCCTTGGCGCTCGACAGCGCGCTGCGCTTCTTGGAGCCCGCGAGATCGACGGTCGCGCTGCCCGCCTTCGGCCACGCGGCCTTCGGGCGGAATGTCTCGCCGTACCCCTTGGTGTGCTCGAGCGGAGTGGGCTGACCCTCCTGTTCGACCACCGGGGTCGAGGCGACGTCCTGGGTCTTGGGGCGCCGCTTCTCCCGGGCCTCGTCCGGGTCGTCACCGAGCGCCGGGGTGCCCTGGAGCAGGGTGACGGTCAGGGCGGATGTGATCGTTACGGCGAGAGCTCTCGCCCAGGGATGTGCCTTGTGTCTGCGTGATGCGCGCACGCGCGCTCCCCCTCTGGGTGGTGTGGAAGGTGACGCCCTGGTCAGGGGCGGTCAGCTGGTGTTCGCGAGCCGGAAGATCTCGGTGCCGGACAGCAGGCCGGGGACGAGGCGTACGTCGTCGATGTCACCCGCGAACGGGTCGGACCAGTCACCGTCGTACTGGGCGCGGCCGAGGTTGAGGCCCTTGGAGGCGTTCCAGACATCGGTGACGGTGGCGCTGCCCTGCTCCTCACCGTCGACGAAGAGCCTGAACTTCCGCGCCACCGGGTCGTAGGTTCCGGCGACGTGGACCCACTTGTTGACGGTCGCGGGCCGCTCGCTGGTCGCCATGGCGCGGACGAGGTCGGAGCCGGCCTTGTCGGAGACGTGGCGGCCGAAGACCCAGCGCTTGTAGGCGGTGGAGTAATAGAGGTTGAAGCCGTTGCCCTGGCTGCCCGCCTGGCTGACCACCGAGATGTTCTTCGCCAGCGACGTGGGCCGCACCCACGCCGAGACAGTGAACGCCTGGCCGGTGTGCACGGCGGAGGCGGCGGTGGCGTGGTCGGTGGTGCCGTTGAAACGCAGCGCCTTGTCGGCCGGATCGGCCGCTGAACGGTGACCGGCGACCCAGTCGGCGCCCTTGACCGTCAGGTCGCGGTCGTGGCCGGAGGCGTCGGGGGCCGTGGTGCCGGAGGTCTGGTCGAGGCCGTAGACAGCGGCGGCGCAGGCGTCGGCGAGCGCGTCGGCGCAGGCACGGCCAACAGTGAAGAAGAACTTCTCCAGCGGGCCCCGGTTCCCGGCCCGGTCGACACTGCGGACGTAGAGCACGTTCGGTCCGAAGGTGCTCGGCGCGACCTCGATGGTTGCCTTGCCGCCCAGGGTGGCCGGGTCCGCCTTGCGGGTGGGGGTGTCGTTGCCGAGGTCCCACTCGTAGAACTCGACGTCGTTCTTGAAGACGGGGTCGGAGTTGCCGTTGGCGGAGAAGGTGAAGTGCCGCTTGCTGCCCGCCGGCAGGTCGATTTCGCTCGCCACCGGCGCCACGTGCGGCTTGGTGTCGGGCCGCTCCACGTCCACCACGAACTCGCACCAGTCGGACCACGGGGAGTACCCGGAGTCCTTGAGCTTACCGGTGGAGCCGTCGTAGGTCTGGGCGTGCCAGCGGTAGCCACTGCCGTGCTTCAGCTCCCGGACGGGGATGTTCTCCTCGAACTTGCCCTCGTTCTGCGGTCCGTCCTTGCCCTCGTAGACCATGGGCCGGCCGTCGACCTGGTCCCAGACCCGGAAAGTTGCGGTGAGGTTCTGGCCGGTGCCGTCCGTGTGGGAGTCGGCGTCGGTGCCCGTGACGGACATGGCCGGGGTCGCGTCACGGATCCAGGGGCGCTTGGTGTTGTCGGTCGTGCAGGTCTTCTCCTCCGGGTTGCTCAGCTTCTCCCCGGTGGGCTTGTTCGGACGGGTGTTGTACGTGACGACGAGCTTGGCGTCGTCTCCACGGAACCGCTTCCAGGAGTTGGGGTCGTCCTCGTCGGCGGCCCGCAGCGAGAACGCGATCGGGTCCTCACCGGCGGCCTTCTTGCGGACCGAGGAAGTGAGGTTCTCGTTGGTCTCCTCGGCGTTGTCCGCGAAGTGCACCCAACTGGGCGGGGCGTCCGGACTGCAACTGTCGCCCCGGCCGTACGCGACGGTCTTGTCGACCATCAGGTCGCCGTCCTTGGGCTTGTTGTTCCAGTTGGTGGCGGAGTCGACACCGCCCTCGGCGACCATGTGCAGGTTCACGGTGCTCTTGGTGCAGGAGAAGGAGAAGGTCTCGTAGACCTGGAACACCGCCTTGGAGATCGTCCGGTTCTTCCAGCCCTTCGTGGCGAACTGGAAGTACATCCGGTTCGTGTACGGCGAGTTGCTGCACACGTAGTAGATGCCACCGATGGTCTTGGCCGAACAGCGGCCGACACCCTCGTCCTTCTTGAACTTGTGGTACTCCGTGCTCGGATGCGAGCTGGACACGTACAGCCACTCGCTCTTGGACATGCCGGCCTCGGGGTCGATGTAGACCGGGAAGTCGGTGTCGGCGGCGGTGAGCAGGGCACGGTCGGGCTCGACGGTGACCTCGGACGCGGAGACGTCGAGGGCCAGGTCCGCGACCTTCGCGCCCGCGTCGGGCGCCTCCTGGGCAGGCGTGTCCGTGCCCGAGGCGGGAACGGCGTCGGCGGGCACCCCGGTGGCGGACGAGTCCCACATCTTGGGAGCCTGACCGCCGAAGACACGCTCGCCCGAGGCGTCCACCGCCTGGAGACCACCGGTCGGGCCGGTACCGAGGTCGAGGCCCTCCGACCGTACGGGCAACCGCAGTTCGGCCAACTGCGGGTTGCGGGCCGCCTCCGGGGTCTTCACCTCCAGCACGTACGAGTAGCCCGTGACCGAGGCGGTAGCCAGCAGGTCCACACCGGGCAGCACCTCGCGGTACTCGGCGGTGTCACCGCTCAGGACCGGCTCCGGCAGCGGCGCGGGCCAGCGCAGCGTGAAGGACTTACCGTCCTCGCCGAGCGTGACGAAGTCGGACGAGCCTCCCGCCGCGAACGCCAGATCAACGACAGCCGCCTTCGGCCCGACCGTGCCGTCCGGCCGACGTACGAGAGTCGCGTCCGCCTTCACCCAACTGCCGTCGGTCCGTTGGACACGCTGCGGCTGGACACTGGTCTCACTGGTCAGCGAGCCGTCCGGGTTGGCGAAGACGAGCTCGTCCTCGGTACGCTGCTGAACAATTTCCACCGGTTCGCCGGTCTGAGCGGCCAGTGCGAACGCGGCCCCCTCGGCCGATGCAGGCGGTGTGCTGCCGACCGCGGTGGCCGGACTGGTGACGGCGGGCAGCGCGCCCAGGACAACGGCGCCGCCGAGCAGCACGCCTAGCGTCCGGGCAGCACGAAGCCGCCGGAACCAAGGGTTGGTCATACCCTTGTCTCCCCCCAGGCTCTCCCCAGAGCCCGCTATGAAATTGATGTGGCCATGCCGTACAGCAGTGGCTGAAGAAACGTATGGGACTTCCTTCACCGGAGCAAGGGCGTTTCGAGAGTGAACCGCCCCACAGCCCACACAACACACGCACTGCTCATGCCTGAGGAACGGCCCTTGGCGTGGGAGGACGCGCGCGGTGCATACAGCAGTCCGACCACGTCGGCCTCACGCCGGCAGTGCACAACCCCATCAGTGTCAAGCTGGGGCCGACCGTCGCGCCGGAAGACACCGTCGCCCTGGCCGGACACTGAATCCGGAAGACGTTCCCGACCGTCCGACCTTCATCATCCGTTTCGGCACGAAAGACATGCACCGCCCCCCACCCACGGTCGCCGACACGGCGCCCGCCACGGTTCGGCACAAACCGACGCAGGATCAGCGCAGCATGCATGGGCGCCTCCGGCTCCCTGCCCAGCTCGACAGGAACCGCCCCTACGAGCCGGAGGGCGCCATCCCTCACACGACGGCATCACAGAGGAGTAGCTGACCATGTCCGACTGAAGTTGTCTGAACCGGACAGTCCCGCCGCTTCCGATCGCCGCCTCGAAGACGGTCGTACGTCCACCGGTCGGTCCAGGTGCAACCACAGGCCACTGACGGAGCGTCACGCACACCTGTCCACCGATTGTCCACCGGAACCCATTACGCAAGCATGATCCATCCCCCACGGGCCAGCAAAGCGCCAGGTCAGAGCCTTAGATCGTCGATCTCGTCACAGAAACCAAACCTCCGGCCCACGCATTACGATACACAGAGACACAGTGCCCGATTTGCCGAGATTCCAAGGTCACCCGACACAAGAAACCCCAGGTCAAAGGCTTGACCTGGGGTTCACCATGGAGCCGCCTTCGGGATTCGAACCCGAGACCTACGCATTACGAGACCGTGAGCGTTCGTGTTGCGTGGTGCCTGGTGGTGCTGCTGAGTGACGTTCTGCCTGATCAGAGCATGTACGGCTGGTTGATCTGTGCTACCTCGTATTACGTCGTCCAAAGGCGTCCGGCCACCGGCTGGCCACCGAGACAGGTGCCGCGGGTAGCAAGGAACCGATCACCCGGGTTGTCGGCCTCCCCCAGACCCTCCCACTGCACAGTTGAACGAGAGTCCCGCACTGCTGCGCGAGTAGATCCGAAAGCCGAATCTCTCCGCGCCGCCTGAGCCGATCATAGGACAGCAGGAAGTCGCCTTTGTGCCAGTCCCCCCATGCGTCTACCTGGTCGTACGACCCCTGCACGGTGGCATTGGCGCTGCCGGCTGTGGCGCCTCGGGGATTTCCGGTATTGAAGGGCTGAGTGGAACGGTACGACGCCTCACGTGCATCACCTTTTCCGCGGAGAAGACCGCAGCCCCATCGGTCACCCGATGGGGCTGCACGCTCACAACTGTGCGTCATCCGTCCTGTCGATCGAATCTCGCGTAGAGATCACGATCTCGCCATGAGTCGGAGAAGGCATCCAACATGGCTTCATAGAGGCGAAGGTCGCTGACATTCCGCCCAGGGGCGGAAACCCTCGCTGTAACCGCCTCCTCAACCGCCTGCCACCTCAGTTCATGCATGGTGAAGGAGATCAACTCGACGGCACCCTCCCCCAATGATTCGATCACCGAGACGAGTACTTCCTCAAATGCCTCCCTGGAGCCAGGATTCGACTTCAGGACGTCGAGCGCTCGTTCGAGATCCCGCTCGACAGACTCGACTCCGCACGATTCCTCGACGGCGTCCCGAATGTCTTGCACGATTCCTCTGAACTCGGAGACTGGGTCAGCAGTCGGGTGCTCCCCAAGCGGCGATGTACTTTCCATTCGCGTCCATTCCGTTGTTGTTGAAGGCATCAACCGCTGCCGTTTGTGCATTGGCTCCGTAGGGTCGATAGTGCCCAGACTTGTTGTCGAGGTACACCACCGCACCCCCCTTCGTCTTGAACTCGCCAGCGGCCAGGACTTTTCCACCCTTGGCAAGGCTCACATGGCCCGCGGTTCTCTTGCCAATGATGAGTTCCCCGTCGGCACGCGCCACATAGGCGTAGTTGCCGGAGCGGGACATGGCAGTTCCGGGCGCGATCGGCTTGAACCAATCAAGCTTGTCCTCGGGCTGCAGGTTCGAGAAGGATGTTGGGTCTTCGCCACTTTTGTGGACGAGTACCGGGGTCCGACCCGCAAGCACGTAGTAGGTGTGCAGGTCATCGACAGTGAGGTTGTAGGTGCGGGCGTGACCCGTGTAGGCCCGATTTTCGGTGACGACGACTATTTCGCCCTCATCAGTGCGCAGACTTGTCCTTTGGGCGGCCGTTAGATATGCGTCCATGCATGTACGAGATTTCTGGATGCAGTGGGCCTTGATGTGGGCGGTAGGGGGTACCGCCGGATCCGGCGGTACCCCCTACCTATCTTCCGGTGTTCAGCTCCCTGGAGGATTCCACGACCACAGTTTCGCGAAACCTTATCGAGCTCAATCCAGGGGGCGCACCCCAACACCAAGCAGCCGACTTCACCTACGTACGCGAAGGAACCTCTCTATGCCCCGGAGGGGCGCCTTCATGTCTCGCCTATTGATACCTGCCACCTCTAGGTGGATGAGGATTGTCGCCTTATCCCGACACCCAGGAAATAGTCGCAAATACTCGCGAATACTCTCATCCAGAGAGGTAAAAGTATAGTCCTCAATCTCGGGATCCGTTGGACCCACCCCCGAAGTTCCGCCTGGGCCCGGGGGAGTTGCCAAAATGACCTCTGGCGCGTCACCCTCCAAGGAACTGAACAAGACCTGCGCTACCCCAGATTTCGGAATTCCACCGTACTGCTCGTGAGCCAAAGGCCACCACACCACTGCAGCATCGCAGCCAAGCCAGGTATCGGGCACATTTCCCACCCTGTACTCGACACCAGCGATTCCGACCAATGCCGCCCGGCACTTGTCGACGTCAACCTTCGAAGTTGACGCAATCACATATTTCATGGGCACTCGGTTCCTGCACTCATACCCGTCATGATCCGCGGCCTTCCCAACTTAGAAAGCACGTCGTCTCCGAGAGCAACCCCTCCATCGACAACATCGGACGTATGAGGCATATTCGCCATGACGGGGATGTCTGCCTTATTGATGACCGTGCGAATCATTGTGTATGGGCCATCCTTCTCTCCTCGGAGCGCATAAGATCGCCGGGCATATTCAGCAGCCCCATGCTCTGTGTAAGAGAAGTACTTCACACCTTGGGTGCTTCTGAAGGAGCGCGTGTTATGAATGTCAGAAAGCTCCGCTCCGGTGACCGCGCGCCACAGATACATCTCATCGGAACCAAGCCCTCCCGCATTGTGGACGAGTATCGGTGCATCGCCCGCCAGCACATAATACGTGTGCAGGTCATCGACTGTGAGGTTGTACGTGCGGACGCTGTCTTCGTACGCACGGTTAGCGGTAACGACGACGGTCTTACCCTCCTCGGAGAGCAAACTCATGCCCGGCGCAAGAACACCGGCCTCGACCCAGTCCTGCTCCGACGGAGACCAGAACGGATGTTCGTACGTCGCAGTCAGCTTCTCGATGCCATCGTCTGTCGCAATGGACAGCTCGTTGAAGAGCTTGTCATCGTCCGTGACGATGAGGCGCGTGATCTTACGAGCGCCAGTCTCGCCTGTCTCGGGATCGGTTGCCAGGATCTCGTCGCCGACCTCGATGTCCTCGATGTCCTTAGTCGAGCCATCTGCCATCTGGACGTCCGTACCGGCAAGGAAGCACTTGCTGCAGCCACTCTTCTCCTTGGATTGCTTCCGCATCTGCTTCTTGAAGAGCTGCTTCAGGGCGAACTTTCCGATACCGAAACCACCGGCGAACACCGACCCGACATCCATGACGGTCTTGGTCCCCTGATACACGTCAGAGTCGGGATCGGCGCCGAACCCCTCAACCAGCTCCTGATAGCTGTCCTGGGTACCACCGCAGTCCGGGTTTGTGCCGCTCCAGCACCAGGGCTCGGTGGCGAACTCGGCCACATCCGCGCTCTCGGCGAAGAAATCTCCGATGCCTCCCGCAACGTCTTTCCAGCTACCCACAGATCTGGGATCCGCCGGTTCGACGTTGCCGCAGATTCTGGGCGGCATGCACGAACTGCTGCCCGATGACGCGTAGTTGGCGCTTCCTCCAGTGGACATACCACCCGAGCTGGATGAACCCGACTGCCTCATGATGACGGCTTGGGCTGCAAGGATGGCCTTTCCAAGCTGGCGGGCCAGGAAAAGCAGGATGGCGGAGGCGCGGAATTTGCCGTCGGGGTCGGCGAAGGTGACCGGGTTGTTGCTGCTGTAGGAGTAGCCGTTGACCTGTTGGGGGTCGGTGAGGTCGATGACCGGGTCCACGCTGACGAAGCGCCCGGTGGACGGGTCGTACTCGCGTGCTCCGAGGTGGGTGAGGCCGGTCGGCTCCTTGGTGCCGCCGACAAAGCCGCGTTCGCCCACCCACGCCTTGGCGGTCTGGCCTCGATCCTCGCCGAACGGCTTCATTTGGCGCCGGGTGACCGTCTGGGTGGCAGCGTCGATCTGCACGCTCGCCGTGCCGTTGTGGTCGGCGGCGGTCCAGGTCAGGCCCGCCGTCGTGCGCACCGCCACGGTCTGCCCGCTGTGACTGTAGTAGCGGGTGGCCTCGACCTTGGCACTCGCCTTGTCCAGCCTCAGTTCGGTCTCGCCCAGGTAGAGCGTGGTGCCGGTGGTGTCCCGGCGGATCAGCCGGGAGCCGTCGGCGTCGTTCAGGTACTCCGTCGCCGTATTGTCCGCCTCGGTGACTTTCTCGAGGCTGCCCTCCGCATTGAAGTCGAGATCCTGCGGCTTTCCACCCAGCGTCCGCATGTCGGTGTTGCCGGCGGAGTCGTAGGTGTAGCTCGTCGTACCGGTGACCGTGCCGTCCGTCTTCTTGGTCTCGGTGGCGGCCAGGGCGTGCGGGCGGGGCTGATCGGGCGTCTTGTAGGTGTACGAGGTGGTGGCGTCGGCCAGGTGGTCGGTCGCCGTCTTGCGGTTGCCCGCGCTGTCGTAGGTGAACGACTGCCAGTACGGGCCCGGGCCGCCGACGTTCGTCTTGGCGGGTGCGGTGGCGCAGTCGGCCGTCGTCGTCCAGGCTGTCTTCAGACGGCGGTGGCCGTCAAAGGTGAAGCACTGCCGGTCGCTGGGGCTGGTGGCCTTGTCCTCGACCTCGATGGGGTTGCCGGCCGTGTCGTAGCGGTAGTGGACGTCGGAGTCCGTGCCGGTGTGGGTCTCGGAGACCACGTTCTGGCGCGCGAGGCGTTTGGTGCCGGTCTCGTAGCTGCGGTTGATCTCCGTCCAGTCCGCGAGGGGCGAGACGCCGAGGGTGGTGCGGATCTGCTCACCGGCAGGCAGGTAGTCGGTGTTCTGGACGATGCCGGTCAGGCCCTGGAGGGTGTCGGGCATGCGCTGCTCGGTGTAGCCGTACGTCAACACTTCCTGCGCGAGGCCGCCCATCGCGGGGATGGTCCGCTTCTGCAGCGTGCCGTCGAGGTTGTAGGCGTTGGCGATGGTCCAGGTTCCGTTGGATCCGGCCAGGGCCCCTTCGGTCTTGCTGATCGTGTACTGCTCGTTGAGGACCTGATAGGTCTTGCTGTACTTGGCGTTGGTCTGGGCGTAGACGCTGCCGCCCTTGCCCCCGACGTATCTGATCGCCGACGTCAACTCGCCCTTGGCGATGGAGTCGTAGGTCCAGCGCGCCAGGTACTTGGAGTCCTCGGGAGCCGGCTGGCCGTTGACCACGGGCACCTTGCCGTCGAGTCGGCCGGTCGGGCGGCCGAGCACGTCATACGTGAGGCCGATCGACTTGCCCCGGGCGTCGGTCGTGGAGACGACCTGGTCGAGATCGTTGAACTCGGATGAACTTCCGCCGGCGTCGGGGTCCGTGGTGCTGTCCTTGCGGCCCAGGAAGTCGTATCCGTACGCCCAGGTGTTGCCGTCGTCGTCCTTGACGCTGGTCAAGCGGTCGGCGTGGTCGTATCCGTAGGTGAACCGGGCGAACTTCGTGCTCAACGCGTTGCCGTCGTACTCCAGTTTCTCGACCGTGCGACCTCGGGCGTCGACCTTCTCCCGAATGGCCGAGGCACCCGCCGGGGGCTCCACGAGTGTGGAGTCGCCGTCATGGGTGTGCTTGGTCCGTGAGAACTCCTTGCCGTTGGCGAGGACCTTTTCGATCGTCACCCTCCCGGCGCCGTCGATCACCGTTTCCGTACCTGCCGGCGCTGCGGTGAGCAGTGTGGCGAGCTTGCCGGAGGGCGCGGTGGTGTCGACGTAGTCGGTAGACGTTTCGACAGTCAGGCCACGGGTGTCGTACTTGGTCTCCGTGATGATCCGTCCGGCGCCGGACGCGGCGGGTGCTTGTGTCTGGCGCAGCCTGAGCAGTGCGTCGTAGATCTCGTAGGTGGTCTGGTAGGTGGTGCCGTCGTTGTTCAGGGACTTGGTCGCCACCCACGAGGCGGCCGTGTTCTGCAGTTTGTACTCGAACTTGTGGCTGGCCGTCTGGCCGGCGGCGCGGTCCCGGTTGGCGAGCCACACATCGGTGAGCTGCCCGAAGCTGTCGTACGCCAGTTCTGTGCGGTTGCCGTTGGGGTCGGTGGTCGAGGTACGCACTCCCCAGTCAGGGGCGATCTCGTTGGTGGTGGCGTGGTTGAGCGCGTTGGTCTCGACGGTCTGGGTGAGCGGTCCTCCGGCGGCCGGGGTGTACTCGATGTGCGAGACCCGGGTGCCTCTGGTGTCGTAGGAGTCCGTCACACGGCCGAGCGCGTCGTACTTGGTGGTGTTGACGGTCTGGAGTTTGGCCGTGGAACCGTCGTAGCCGGTCACCCTCTCGACCCGGGTCACATCGCCCTTCGTGGGCGGCTTCCCCCAGTTCTGGTCGTCGTACGACGTCCGCACATCCGAGATCACGTCTGTTGTCTTCGGATCCCCGGTCCGCTTCGGGGTCGCGGCACAGCCGGTGGACACCTTCTCCACCCGCTTGGGCAGGGTGAGAATCCACGCCGAGGTGTTGGTGGCGTACTCCGTGACGGTGCAGTCCTTCTCGCCCGCCGCGTCCGTCTCCACCTTCAGCGGCAGGCCGCTGGTCGGGTCGTACGTCGTCGTCTTGGCCGTCGTCGCCTCTCCGCCGCCCGACAGCGCGGTGCGGGAGACCGAGGTCTCGGTGCGGACCATGTACGCGTTGACCGTGCCGTAGGAGTGCTTGTCCGTGGCGGTGGTGCGGGACCAGGGAGTGTTGACGGTCGCGGAGACCTCGGGACCATTCGCGCCGTTGTAGGTGATCTGTTCGCGCAGCTGGCCCGCGAACTGCTCCGAGTCCGTCTTCACCACGCCCTTGGAGTCGGTGACCGTCTCCTTGCGGGTGGTGCCGTCGGACTGCTTGTCGCCGTCCATGCCCCGGTAGTAGAGGGATATGGACTTCGACTGGGTGCTGGAAGGTTCACCGGAGGTCGTGGTCACCTTCTGGTAGCCGCGCCAGATACCCCAGGTGCGGTATTTGGCCTGGGTGATGGGCGACTCGTCGTCGTACGCCCACGCACCGCCACCGCTGTAGGTGTAGTCCGTCTGCTTCAGCGGGGCGTCGCCGGTCGGGTCTGACTCGGTGACCTGAGTGACGACGTACTTGTGAAAGAAGTCCGTGCGCGGCTTGGGGTCGGTGCCCGGCGTCGGGTTGGACGGCGGGATCCACTTGACCGGATAGCACCGCCGGGTGTTGGCGTCCAGCTTGGAGGGGACGTCGCTGCCGGCGACGCAGTCCTCCTTGGAGTAGTTCACCGTCAGCTTCGAGCCCGTCTCCGAAGTGACCGTACGGACTCGCCACTTGATGAACGGGGCGACGTCGTCGCCGGTCCTGTCGACACGGTTGTGCAGCTGGATGCCGCTGAAGGTGACCGCGGGCAGGGAGGCGTCGGTGCCCGCCTTGCCGGTGCGCTTGATGGAGTCCAGCCACAGGCCGGCATCCGAGCCGTCGCCCGGGTCGGGGAAGGTCTGCCCCAGGTGCCAGGCGTTAACCGCCCGGTAGTCGCTCTCGGCGCTGCCGGAGCCGTCGTGCACCTGGGTGGTGACGTCGGTCAGGCGCTTGCGGGTGAAGAACGCCGGGCTGGGCTGGTCGGTGCAGGGCTTGTCGGCGGCGCAGATCTGGTCGAACGGGACGTCCGGCCAGGCGTTGCGATTAGACGAGGTGAGCGAGCCGCAGCTCTCGCCGCCGGAGACCGGTAGGCAGCGTTCGGCGACGGTGAACTTCACGCGGGCCGCGGCGGGCTGGGTGGTGGAGAAGATCGTGTCGGTGCGCTGGCCGTAGTCGATGCGCTTGAGCCAGCCGTTGCGCACGTACTCGGTGCCGTTGCCGGTGGTGCCGTTCTTGGCGTAGTGGTTGAGCTCCTTGTCGTACCAGTACGTCATGACGTTGCCGTGGGGGTCCACGACGTAGTCGAGGTTCCACCGCCAGGCCTGGGTCTTGGCGCGGCCGGAGAAGGCGTCTCCGGAGGAGTATCCGGGCTCGCCGGAGTCGTCGCCGAAGACCGGGAGCGTCCACACCGAGTTGGTCTCCGGCTTGCCCGAACTCCAGCCGGGCAGCCGGTTCTTGCCGAAGACGTACTGGGTGCCGTCGGTCGAGGTGACCGTCCAGAACTCACCCTTGTCGCCGTTCTCCCCGGTGTCACCGTCGTCGCCGTTGACGGCGCCGGTGTCGTGGACGATCCGCTCGCCGTCGTCGCTCTTGGGCCGCCACTTGCCGCCCTCCTTCACCAGGGGCGTCGACTTGCCGTTGAGGACGAGGGAGGCGTTGTCCTCCTTCCAGCACTGGTCGTACTTCTTGTCCTGGCCGTCGTCCTCACAACTGCCGTACGCCCGCTCGACGTACGAGGTCGACAGGTCGAAGCCCTCGCCGATCCAGGACGACTGCGCGCTGGTGGAGGAGGTGCGGCCGTCCACGCTCTGCGCGGAGTAGCCGATGGACAGGTTGGGCGCCGGGCCGGCCGGGGCCGGCGGAGTCTCCAGCGGATAGTTCCAGGTGAAGTCGCCGTTGGAACCGCCGGCCGACCAGGTGGAGGAGGCCGCCAGCGGGGTGGCCTCGTAGGTGCCCTGGTCCGAGCCGGCCGCGGCGGACAGGGCCATGACCATGGCGGCGGGCTTGGCGGCCATCGCGGTCCGGGTCTTCGTACCGGCCGTGGTCGCCTTCGGCGTGGTGATCTGCGCGGTGACCGTCTCGGCCTCGCCGTCGTTCTCCGAAGCCACCGGAGTGGTCCTGCGGCACTCCGCCTTCTCCGGCGTGCTCAGAGCACACGCGGGGAGCTGGACGAGACGCAGCCGGGAGGACCAGTTGCCGCTGTAGGCATCGGCGAAGGAGCTGTAGTCGATCGTCGCGCCGAGGCTCGCGGCACTGGTGTCGCCGTCGGCGCGGGCGACCGTGAAGACCACGCCGTCGATGCCGAGCCTATCGGTGGTCTTCCGGTCGAGGACGCGGACCCTGGCCTCGTCGGGGGCCTCAGAGGACTTCGCGACCCCAGCAGCCTTGTCGCTGGGCTGGGCGAGCGCGATGGGCAGCCCGGCGGCCTTGACCGACTTCTTGCTGTTCTCCGGCGGCAGATCGACCGTCACCGCCGACGCTCCCGGCCATGTCACCTTCGCGCGAGCCTTGGCGAGCGTCCTGCGGGCAGCGGCCTCCGTCGGGTCCTTGACCTTGGTGACCTTCGGGTCGAAGAGCTCGGCCTTGCCGTACTTGGCCTTCTGCAGGGCGGTGTGATCGCGATCCGCCGCGGCTGCCTGCGCCGGTGCGGCACTCAGCAGACCAGCGACGACCGCTGATGACAAAGGCAGGACAACAGCGGCCAGACGACGTCGGCCCGCTCTGCTCCATGCCCATCTTTTGGGCAGCAGTGAGCTGTTCCTGGACAACACTTGGGGGGTGCTCCTGGATTCTGAGTTGTGAGGGCGTACCGGGCCCGTGGCCCGGTACGCCACCGGAGAAGAAGGGAGGGGTTATTCGACGGGCACAGGCGGCTCGTCAACCGTCGCGAGCTGCGTGATCTCGTCGTCGGACAGGACACCGGCGTACACGCGTAGGTCGTCGAGCTGGCCGGGCAGGGCGTTGCCCCACTCTCCGTTGTCGTGACGACGTGCGCCGCCGACCATCAGAGGGCCTGTGGGCTGGAAGGCTTCCTCGCTCAGGACGCCGTCTTCGTCGCCCTGTCGTTGTCCGGACACATAGAGATGGATGGACTTGTTCACCGCGTCGAAGACGGCGGCGACGTGCACCCAGCCACCGGGCGAGTTGACCTCGTCCGAGACAGCCGCGACGGCGGGGCCGCCCAGGACGTCCGTCTCGTACCGGCCGAAGTTCCAGTCACCGATGGACTGGCCCGCCTCCTGGCGGTACCAGAGGCGGAACGAGTTCCGCTCGGCGCCCGGGTGCGAGAAGACGCTCGGGGAATGCGCGACGGTGGTGTCGTCGAGCTTCGACTGGGTGGCCAGGTTGACCCAGCCGGCCAGACTGAAGCTGCCGGACTCGTCCAGTGCGACGGTGGAGGTGGCCCTGCCCAGTTTCTCGGCGTCCAGTTCCAGGACGTTGCCGTGGGCCGGATCCTCGGTCGCGGCGAAGGCCGCACCCGTCTGGAGTTGGAGCGGGTTGCTGCGGCCGGTGGCGTCCGCCGCCGTGGTGCCGGATGCCTCGTCGAGGCCCCAGTTGGCGAGAAGCGCAGGCTCGGTCCGGCCGGTCGCCGGGTTCACGGTGTTGGCGATCGACCACATCTCGTTCTCGAAGACCACACGGTTCCAGACCTGGACATGGTCGAGGTCGCCCTCGAACCAGGACGAGTACGTACCCGATCCCTTCATGCGGCCAACTTCGAAGGAGCCCTTCGCCGCCCACGGTGTGGTGAACTCGGTGGTCGCCTGGAGCTGTCCGTTGACGTAGAAGCGGATCTGCTTCTTGTTGTGGTCGTACACACCCATCAGATGGGTCCACGCGCCCACGACCGGCGGCTTCTTGGCCACCGCGCGGACGATCGTAGGATTGTCGGTGTCGGCCGAGTACCGGTTGAAGATCCAGCGGTCGTATGACTGCGAGTAGTAGATCTGGAAGGTTCCCACCCGGGTCCCACTCTGTGCTGCCACGGTGGAGATGTGATCCTTCGCGGTCAGCCGAGCCCAGGCGGACACGGTGAAGCTGTTGGTGGTGTCCAGAACCGATGCGGTGGTGGAGCCCGCAGTGTTCGTGCCGTTGGCTCGCAGCCCGCCACCGAGCCGGGCCTTGTCCGTCCAGGACGCCGAGGTCAGCGCCAGCGGCCGGTTCTTGCCCGAACTGTCCGCAGCAGTGGCCCCGCTGCCGTCGTCCAGCTTCCAGCTCGCCACGGGATCAGAGCCCTTTGCCACCTTGAACAGGTAGTCATAGTGGGCGCTCGGGTTCCCCGCCCCGTCGTAGGTCTGCACCCGCAAGGTGTTGGTCAGCCGCTTGTCGGGCGCTGCCTCGATCTCGTACGTCGAGGTGTTGGCCGTGAACGTCTTACTGCCGAGCTTCGCCCCGTTGAGCCACCAGTCGTAACGGCGCACGTCGCTGGCACCCGCGTCGATCTTGAAGCCGGCGGTCATGCCGACGCTGCCCAACTCCGGGTCGGCGGCCTCACAGACCGTGCCACCGCATTCCTTGTACACGGTCGAGGACACCTTCGGTACCGGCGGCCCCTTGGAGTCCACCTTGAAGTAGCAGTAGCTCGACCAGGGCCCGAACAGGGAGTGGGTGTCGCCCTTCCACGTGTACCTGTACTCGGTACGGGCGCGGAACTTGTAGGTGACAGCCTGGTCCAAGGCCGCCGTAACCACGGTTCCGGCCGTGCCGCTGTCCGTCCACGTGGACGGCTTGAGCGAGGTCTCGGTGGTGCTGCTGCCCTTGTACAGCTCGAAGTTGGGGCGAAGTGAGGAGTTGGAGGCGTCGCTTGATGTCGGTGTCGCGGTCAGTCGCGGAGTGGTATCCCGAATCTGTGCCGGAGCGGAAGAAGCAGAACAGGAGACCTTGGGATCGGACATCTTCACCGACGAGGGCTTGCTGCTCGGCGGAGTCACGTACGTGATCGACAGCCGGGGCTTGCGGGAGGACGTGGCGTCAGGGTCCAGCGGAGACAGGAACTGCTTCCACGCGATCGGATCACCCTCGTCGGCCCGCAGTCCAAGCGTGGTGAGAGTGTCCTTCGCCTTCGCGGTGTGCGCGACGGCAGCCGTGGCGTCGAACTCGATGTCCCCGTCCGGGCAGTCGGAGGAGTGGCCCTTGGCAGCGGAGACCGTGTCGACCTTCGCAAGCCATTTTGGCGGCTTGTTCCACGTCGTCGAGGAGAAGATCTGGCTCGTGCGATAGAGGTCGACGTCATGCTTCACACAGTTCGCCGACCAGATCGCGTACGGCGTGAAGGTCGCGTTCACGATCTTCTTGCCGGCCACCCTGCGGGTGTCGAACTGGAAGAGTGAGCGCGACTTCTTGTTGTCCACGAACGCGTCATAGCCCACGCCGAGCGCGTGCTTGGTCTTCCAGAGGCTGGTGCCTGGCGAGTTGGACCACAGCGCTGTCCACCCTGTCAGGGTCGCTTTGACCGCCGGAGGATCGAGAACGACAGGGTATGAAGTCGCGCTGCTGGCAAGGAAGTCCTGATCCGGAACGATGGAGAGGGCGTCGTTGGTGACGTCTGTTTCCATGACAGCCGTACGGGACCGGGGACTCGTGCCGAGAGTGTCGGCTGCAGTCTCCGCGGCGAACGCGGAACCCGTGGAGGTGCTCTTCGCCGCGCTGCCGGCCTTCGCAGTGGTCGTGCCTGCGTCCCACATAAGAGCCGACCCACTGGAGATCACGGCATGTCCCGAGCCATCCACAAAGGTGGCCGCGCCGGAGTCGTCCGTGCGCACGGACAGCCCCTTGGCCTCGACCGGGAAACTCACCTTCTGCAAGGCAGAGTTGGCTGCGGCCTCGCGGGTGTGGACCACCAAGTGGTATGTAAATCCGTCCGGGTGGGCCTGCACGGCGAGGTCCACGTCGGGGAGCACCGACCGGTACACGGCCGACGACCCGTCGACCTCCGGTTTCGGGAGCGCCCACGGCGACGACACCGCGTACTCCTTGTCGGCCGTCACCATCCGGGCCAGCGGTTCGCCGGTGCCGCCGCTGGAGAAACGGATGTCCTCGGCTGCACGCGGTGCGAGGCCGCCGTCCGGCCGTGTGACGAGCGTGGTGTCGACATCCGTCCACTTACCGGCCTTCAGGACCCGCTCGGGCGAAGCCGCCGTTTCGGCGGTGAATGTCCCGTCGGGATTGGCTACCACCCGGCTGGTCGGCGACGTCAACTCGCCGATCTCAACGCTTTTGCCGGAGGCGACCGCCTTCTCAGAAGCGCGTTGCTCGGGCGTGGCGGCCGGAAGCGCGTCATCCTCCCAGAACTCCTTGCCCCGTGCCCCCTCGTCAGCCGGAGTACTGGAACCCCCCGTGTCCGTGTCCGCCGCTTGGACCGGGACGGCCTGTATACCGCCCGCTAGTACCAGCACGGCCGAGGCGACGGTCATCGCCCCGCGCACGGCTCTGTTGCGACTGGTTGGTCGCACCTTCCCCCCTGCGTTCTTTATTTTTTGATTATTTGTTGAACGAAGGGAGGGTAACTGGTGGAGGGATCTTTACCAAGAGTGCTCAGTGACGGTCATCTCACACTCCGCTTACGGCGCGCCGCCTGGCAACGAGCCACCACTCACCCCGGGCACCCCTCCTATCGTGGAGACCGTGACCGGCGGGATAGTTGGGGGCATGGCATCCAGGAAGCGCATCTACGACGCCGAGTTCTGCTAGGGCGCGGTATGGAATCGCGGCGGAGACCGGTAACCCGAACCCGGAAGTGGCTGAGGATCTGGGCATCCACCCGAGGACGTTGTGCAGTTGGGTGCCGCAGACGCGCGCAACGGGTCGCGTCGTAGGACTGGCCGGCGGCCGAGCCGGCGAGGGCAAGCTGAGCTTGGCGACGGTCATCGACCTGTCCTCCTCCCGTCACGTGCTCGGCTACGCGATGACGGCCCGTCATGCGCCGACCTGGCCATCACGCCCCTGAGTGTTCTGCGGGCCGGAACCGGTGCCGGTGCCGTTCTTGACCTACAGGAGATCGGGATCGCGCACGCCGGGGCACGGCTCCAGTTCCGCAAGCTCTCCGCGTTGATCGCAGGGTCATGCGTGGTCTGCACAATCGTGAGATCCAGGGCCAAAGTGGAACAGGGCCACAACGTGCCGCACGAGAGGTAACGCGATCTGAGACCGGGCCACTTCACACCGGACTGAGGACTCCAAGGCAAGTCTCTCCACTATGCAGACCGCACAAAGAAGGGGCACCTGGGACAGCACCTGCAGGGCCGAGATCGGATGCCCCCCTGCACGCACGCTGCACAAATGGCCACCGGATGGCCACCGGCGATCACTCCGAATTCGATGCAGAAGCCCTCAGGGCCATGAACTCGCAGGTCACAGCGGTGCACCGAAAACCGGACACAAGCTGTGAACCGGAGACCTACGCATTTCGATGCACAGACCAGCAGTGCCCGATTCGCCGGATATCCAAGGTCAACGAAAACAGAAAACCCCAGGTCAAAGGCATGACCTGGGGTTCACCACAGAGCCGCCTTCGGGATTCGAACCCGAGACCTACGCATTACGAGTGCGTTGCTCTGGCCATCTGAGCTAAGGCGGCGCGCTGTCCGCACCATGGTGCGATCAGCAACGTCGGTAAGTCTACACAGTTTCCGGGGTGCTCCGTACCAAGGGTCGGAGCACCCCGGAGCCCTGCGGGAGCGGTGCTCGGCGGGGGTGGCGGTCAGGGCTGTGAGCAGCGCTTTCCGTTGATGGGGGGTGTGCCGTGGAGGAGGTAGGTGTTGATCGTGGAGTCGATGCAGGCGCTGCCGCGGCCGTAGGCGGTGTGGCCGTCGCCGTCGTAGGTGAGGAGGCGGGCGGAGGAGAGCTGGGAGGCGAGGCCGCGGGCCCAGCCGTAAGGGGTGGCGGGGTCGCGGGTGGTGCCGACGACGATGATCGGGGCGGCGCCCTTCGCCTCGATGCGATGCGGGCCGCCCGTCGGCCTGACCGGCCAGTAGGCGCAGTTGAGGGAGGCCCAGGCGAGGGCCCGGCCGAAGACGGGCGAGGCCTTCTCGAAGGCGGGGAGGGCTTGTTCGACCTGGTCGGGGGTGGTGTAGGCGGGCGGGAGGTCGAGGCAGTTCACGGCCGCGTTGGCGTACATCAGGTTGGAGTAGCCGCCGGCGGGGTCGCGCTCGTAGTAGCTGTCCGAGAGGGCGAGCAGGCCGGCGCCGTCGTTGCGCCGGAGGGCCTCGGTGAGGGCCTGGCGCAGTGGGGGCCACGCCCCCTCGTCGTACATCGCCGCGATCACCCCCGTCGTGGCCAGGGACTCGCCGAGCTTCCGTCCACCGGCGTCACCGGCCGGGATCGGCTTCGCGTCGAGGCGCTCGAACAGGGCGCGCAGATTCTCACGCACCTGCGCGGGCGTGCGCCCCAGAGGACAGTCCTTCCGGCGTGCGCAGTCCTTCGCGAAGGCCTCGAACGCCGTCTCGAAGCCCGCCGTCTGTTCCTTGTTGAGCCGGTCGGCGGGCAGCGACGGGTCCAGCGCACCGTCCAGGACCAGTCGGCCGACCCGTTCCGGGAACAGCCCCGCGTACGTCGCGCCGAGGAACGTCCCGTACGAGGCACCCACGTACGTCAGCTTCTCGTCACCCAGCACCGCACGCAGGATGTCCATGTCGCGGGCCGCCTCGACCGTGGACACATGCCGCAGCAGCTTCGGCGACCGCGCCCCGCACCCTTCCGCGAACCGCTTGTACGCCGCGACCAGCCTGGCCTCCTCCCCCTTGTCGTCCGGGGTGAGGTCCGTCTGCGTGTACGCGTCCATCTGGCGCCCGGTGAGACATCGGATCGGCTCGCTGCCGGCCACGCCGCGCGGGTCGACCGCGACCATGTCGTACCGGGCGCGCACCTGGGCCGGGTATTCGATTCCCGCGTACCCCTGGACGTAGCCGACCGCCGAGCCACCCGGGCCGCCCGGGTTGACCAGCAGCGAGCCGAGCCGTTTCCCCGGCCCGGTGGCCTTCTTGCGCGAGACCGCCAGTCTGACGTCACCCCCGGTCGGCTTCGCATAGTCGAGGGGCGCCTTCATCGTGGCGCACTGGAAGCCTGGGACGTCGCAGCTGCGCCAGGTCAGCTTCTGCTCGTAGTACGGGGCCAGCGCCGCAGGGGTCGCATGGGGGAGCGCGTGGAGGGCGGGCGCCCCGTCCGCCGCCGTAGCCGCCGTGGCCGCCGTACTCGAACCGCCGGAGGAGCAGGCCGAGACGAGCAGTGCGGCGGCGGCGAGCAACACGCCGCCGGTGCGCAGGGACCGATTCGACCGGGAAGTACGCCTGGTGTGCATCTCGCGAGCGTAACCACACGCGACACGACGATCACGAACGGCGACGAATGCTCCTCGTACGAGTGACAGGGTCAACCGAACGCACCGACCCTCTCGGCCGAACGCCACCCACTGTCATCCACACCACCTCACGTCACCCGGACCGCAACGCCATCGTCATCGCCTCCACGGCCAACAACGGCGCCACATTCCGGTCCAAGGCCTCCCGGCACGCCGCGATCGCGTCAATGCGCCGCAGCGTCGACTCCGGCGTCCCGCCCCGCGCCATCCGCTCCAGGGTGTCCTGAACCTCGACATTGGCGAGCGCGACCCGCGACCCCAGCTGCAGAGCGAGTACGTCCCGGTAGAACCCGGTGAGCTCGGTGAGCGCCAGATCCAGACTGTCCCGCTGCGCCCTGGTCCGCCGCCGCTTCTGCTTGTCCTCCAGATCCTTCATCACCCCCGCCGTACCGCGCGGCATACGCCCGCCCTGCACCGCGCCCAGCGCCGCCTTCAGCTCCTCGGTCTCCTTGGTGTCGACCTCTTCCGCCAGCTGCTTGGACTCCTCGGAGGCCGCGTCCACCAGCTCCTGCGCGGCCTTCAGACACCCGCCGACCTCCCCGACCCGCAACGGCAGTTTCAGTACGGCGGCCCGCCGCTCCCGCGCCCGCGGATCGGTGGCCAGCCGCCGAGCCCGCTCGATATGCCCCTGAGTGGCCCGCGCCGCCACGGCGGCGGCCTCCGGCTCGATCCCTTCCCGCCGTACGAGCATGTCCGCCACCGCGTCCACCGAAGGCGTGAGCAGCCCGACGTGCCGGCACCGCGACCGAATCGTGGGCAGCACGTCCTCCAACGAAGGCGCGCACAGCAACCACACCGTCCGCGGAGCAGGCTCCTCGACCGCCTTCAGCACCGCGTTGGCCGACTTCTCGTTCAACCGCTCGGCGTCCTCGACGAGGATCACCTGCCACCGCCCGTTCGCCGGCGACGTGAACGACTTCCGCACTGTGTCCCGCATGTCCTCGGCGAGGATCTGCGTACCCACGGCCGCCACGGTCGTGACATCGGCGTGCGTCCCCACCAACGCCGTATGACACCCGTCACAGAACCCGCACCCCGGGCTCCCCCCGAGCGCCCGGTCCGGACTCACACACTGCAACGCCGCCGCGAACGCCCGCGCCGCCGTCGTCCGCCCCGCCCCCGGCGGCCCCGTGAACAACCACGCATGCGTCATCTTCGACGCCTCGGGAGGCGTCCCCCCGCTCTCGGCCGCGGTAACGATGGCATCCGCGTCGCGAGCCGCCGCGTCCAACTGCGCACTCAGCCGCTCCTGCCCCACCAGGTCGTCCCACACGCCCATGCCCCACCGCCCTCAGTCCCACCGTCACCAGTCCGAGCCCCATTGTGCGCGACCCCACTGACACCGTTCACTACGACGAGGCCCACCACCCGGCCCGACAACCGCTGGGCACCTGGCGGCTGGGGCTGGGCTGGGGCGGTACGGCTGGGCGCGTACGGGGTGCCGCCGCGCCCAGCCGTACCGCCCCAGCGGCACGACTGTCCGCAGCGAGGGGGCAGCGGCGTAGGACAGCCACCACCACGGGCGGGTCAGCCGCGAGACGGCGGAAGGGGCCGTGTCACCCGGCCGGCGCCCATGCTGGACGCGGCCGCCAGCAGCCGCCGGTCCACCCCGCGCATCACCCCGTACAGCAGCAGCACCGTGTACGGGAGCATCATCGACGTGGTACCGATGACCACACCGAGCTCGTTGTAGAGCAGCTGGTACGGGGCGCCCGGTGCCCAGGTGAGGGTCTCGTTCACCAGGCCCTTGTCGCCGAGCATGATGATCCAGCCGTAGGTGCGTACCAGGGCGCTGATGAAGTGCGGGACGACGACGATCAGCATGGCCAGGCCGGCCAGGATGGGCTTGAGCCGGGTGATCGCCTGGGCCAGGATGAACCCGAAGACCAGACTGAGGACGGCTGTTTCGGCGGAGATCCGCAGCGTGGTGATCAGGACGGAGAGGTTGACGCCGGTCAGGGCGTCGGCGTACCAGTGCAGGGTGAAGGAGCCGTCGGCGTCCTTCAGGCTGAGCAGCAGGGTGCTGAAGATCGGGTAGACGAACAGCACCAGCAGGTACACGACGACCGGGAGGGCGTACAGGATCCCGACCCGGGTGCGGCGTGAGGCGAGGAGCTTGCGGGGGCGGGCGGGGGCTCCTGCGGTGAGGGTGGCTGCCATGGCTCACCCCGTCTTTTCGTCGGCGAAGAGGTTGACGTCCTCGGCATCGGCGGTGATCCCGACCCGCTCACCGGCCACGGGGCCGCGTCCGGCAGGGACTTCCAGGCGCAGCAGCGGTGCGTCACCGCCGTCGATGCGTACACCCGCGCGCACGAGGGTGCCGACGTAGGTGGCGGTTTCCACCGTGCCCGTACAGAACCCGTCATCGGCGGCGGACGCCCGCAGCCGGCCCGGCTGCACTGCGACCTTGACCTGAGTGCCGGGGGTCAGCTGGTGGCGGCGGGCTTTGAGCAGGCCGCCGCTGGCTTCGAGGCGGACCAGGGTGTGCTCGCCGTCGTGCTTGTCCACCCGGCCGGGCAGGAAGTTCGCCGCGCCGAGGAAGTCCGCCACGAACGGCGTCCTGGGCCGTTCGAACAGCTCGCGGGGGGTGTCGAACTGCTCGATCAGGCCGTTGCGCATCACCACGATGCGGTCCGACATGACCAGCGCCTCTTCCTGGTCGTGCGTCACGTAGATGACGGTCAGGCCGAGTTCCTGCTGGATGGTCTTGATCTCGATCTGGAGCTGGTCGCGGAGCTTCTTGTCCAGCGCGCCGAGCGGTTCGTCCATGAGGATGACCGGCGGGCGGTAGACCAGCGCCCGGCACAGGGCGACACGCTGCTGCTGACCACCGGACAGCTCACGCGGCTTGCGGTTGCCGAACCCGGACAGGCCCGCGATCTCCAGCGTCTCCCCCACCCGGCGGCGGATCTCGTCCTTGCCCACTCCGCGCAGGGTGAGCGGGAAGGCGACGTTCTCGGCGACCGTCATGTGCGGGAAGAGCAGGTACTGCTGGAAGACGAAGCCCAGGCCACGCTTCTGCGGGGCGAGGCGGGTGACGTCACGGCCGCCGACGGTGATGGTCCCGGAGTCGGGTTCGCAGAACCCGGCGATCATCATCAACGTCGTGGTCTTGCCCGACCCGGAGGAGCCGAGGAA
Source organism: Streptomyces capitiformicae (assembly GCF_002214185.1). Lineage (NCBI taxonomy): Bacteria > Bacillati > Actinomycetota > Actinomycetes > Kitasatosporales > Streptomycetaceae > Streptomyces > Streptomyces capitiformicae. The sequence goes on from NZ_CP022161.1 coordinate 10,059,677, forward strand.
GGTGACGAACTCCCCGGCGGCGATCTCCATGGACGCCTCGTCGACGGCGACGACGTCGCCGTAGGTCTTGCGCAGGGCCACCACCGACAGCGCTTTGCCGGTCGCGGTGGCCGGCTTGTTGCCGGCCACCTTGACGGACGGTGTGGCGACACCGAATTCAGCCACGAGCCCACTCCAGCCAGCGCTTGGTGACGGCGGCTTCGTTCTTCAGCCACCAGTCGACGTCCGTGTCGAAACCCTTGTCGTAGTACTGCGGCGCACCGGCGAGTGCGTTGCGCTCGTCCTCGGTGAGCTTGGCGTAGGCCACGGGGGACGACGGGTTCGAGGGGAAGGCCTTGGCCAGCGCTGCCTGGCTCTCCGCACGCAGAGCGAAGTCCATCAGCTTGTAGGCGTTGTCCACGTGGGCCGCGCCCTTGGCGATCGCGTAGCCCGAGAACTGGCGGCGCATGCCGCCCAGCTGCCGCTCCACTGGGACGCCCTGCTTCTGCAGATCGGCGATCCGGCCGTCCCAGACGGTGGACATCGTCACTTCCTGGCGGCTGAGCAGCACGCCGGGGAGCGGGCCGCTGTCCCAGAACTTCTTGATGTCGCCCCGCAGGCGGGTCAGCACCTTGAAGGCGCGGTCGATGTCCAGGGGGTACAGCTTGTCCGCGGGGACGCCGTCGGCCAGCAGCGCGAACTCCAGCTCGGGCAGGTCGCCGTCGGGGCTGCACATCGCACGGCCGCCCTGGAACGCCTTGGTGTCGAAGAAGTCCGCCCACGACTCGGGCTTCTTTCCGCCGAAGGCGTCGGTGCGGTAGGCGATGCACTGGCCGTAGAAGCTGTGGCCGATGGCATGGTCGGTGATCTGGTTCTCGGGGATCTTCGCGCTCTTCACGCTTCCCAGCCGGTCGAGGTCCAGCGCCTCCAGCGCGTCCTGCTTGGCGTACTTGGTGTGCGACACCATCGCGTCGTTGATGAGGTCGCACTGCGGGCGGCCCTGCTTGATCTGGGCCAGCAGCGGGGCGTTGTCCAGGTTGAGCACCTTGACGCTGATGCCGGTCTCCTGCGTGAACGGCGTGTAGATCGCCTTCTGCAGCGCCGCGCCGTAGGAACCGCCGCTGTCGCGGACGACCACCGTCTTGCCGCCCTTGCCGCCGCCCGTGGCGGACCGGCTGGTGCCGGTACCGCAGGCGCTGAGGGCGGTCGCGGCGGCGACGCCCGCCGTGACCCCGCCTATTCCTCTCAGGAACAGTCTGCGGTCTATTCGGGTGTCTTTCATCGTGTGCCTCCTGGTGGTGCCGGCCGCGAGAAGGGAAGCGGCTGGGGACGTGGAAAGCGGCAGCCGGAGCTGGGTCTGGGGGATCCGCCTCGCCGGAATCGACGCCCTGGTCTGTGGGCCGCAGGGTTGGGCGCGTGGCCGTGGCGGGGTCGCAGGGGAGGGCCAGGGCGGCCAGTCCCGCGTCGGGGGCGGTGAGGCCGTGCATGCCGTGGGGGATCCGCCCCCGGCCAGGGCGGGGACCGTGTGTTCGCCGCTGCCGGCTGGGGGGATGATGCGGTGCGGGATGTCGCCCTCAACCCGGTGCTTCGGGTTCTACGCGGGCGTCGCCGGCATGGACTGCGGGTCCTTCGAGGTATCGGTGCGGGACGGTGTGTCGCAGGTCAGATGCCGAGCATGGTGTTGAGCTCGTCCAGGGACTTCACCGTCACGTAGTCGTATCCGTGGGTGACCGGGTCGCAGCCGCGGTCCAGGAGGACGAGGTTGCGGAAGCCCATGTCGTGCATCGGCATCAGGTCGTAGCGGGTGTGTGAGGAGACGTGCACGAAGTCCTCGGGGGACGCGTCGAGCTGGTCGAGCATGTACTCGAACGCGGCGTAGCGGGGCTTGTAGTAGCCGGCCTGCTCCGCGGTGAAGACGGCGTGGAAGTCCGCCCCGAGCCGGGGCACGCTCTCTGCGAGGAAGGCGTCACCGGCGTTGGAGAGGATCACCAGCTTGTAGTTCTCGCCCATCTTCTTGAGCGGTTCCGGCACATCCGCGTGCGGGCCCCAGCTGCGCACGCCGTCGGCGAACCGCTTGCCCGCGTCCGGGGCCGCCTTGATGCCCCACTTGCGGCAGACCCGCTCGAAGGAGTCCTGCAGCACCTGCTCGTAGGGGTAGTACTCGCCGCGGACCTGGTCGTAGCGGTAGCCGCGGAACTCCTTGACGAACTGCTGCCAGTGCTCGGCCGGGATCTGGTCGCCGACGAGTTCACGTGTGATGGGGGTCATCGGCCACTCGATCAACGTGCCGTAGCAGTCGAACGAGACGTACTTCGGGCGGAACTGGAACGAGGGAATGGGCATGGAAGTGCTCCACTTTCTTGGTTGGGGGAACTGATGACGGGCGACAACTGCTTTCGGGCATGCTCATGACGAGGTAGCAGGGTGGGGTGATGCCGTCGACGTTCGCCGGGGGTCAGACGGCGCCGACTCCTGCCGGAGCGAGGAAGTCGACGGGGTGCTCCGTGACGCCGTCGAGCGCCAGGTCGGCGGCGATCTCGCCCATCGCGGGCGAGAACTTGAAGCCGCTGCCGGAGAAGCCGGCCATGACGATGATGTCGTCCTCGCCGGGGAGATGGCCGACGAGCGGGTTCCCGGACGTGGTGTAGCCCTCCATGTAGGCCGACATCCTGATGGGGTCGGGGTTCAGGTCGGGCATGAGTTCACCGATGAGGTCGCGGAAGATGCCGAGTTCCTCGGGGTGGACCGTGCGGTCGAGCCGTTCGGGCTCGGGCACGGGTGCATGGTATTTGAAGGAGAGACCGAGCTTGACGGAGATGCCGTCGGGCGACGGGATCCCGAAGCAGTCGTGGGGTGCGGCACGCACGAAGGAAGGGGCGCCGCCCGCGAACCAGTCGTGCCGGGTGGGCAGGTGCCAGGAGCAGATCACCCGGCGGATGTCGATGGCCTGGGGAAGGTCCGGGAGCAGGGTGTTGATCCACGGGCCCACGGTCACCACGGCGGCGTCCACGTGGTCCGTGCCCTGGTCGGTGACGACCCGCACCCCGCCGCCCGCCGCGGGGACGACCTCGCGCACCGTGGTGTAGCGGTGCAGCCGGGCTCCCAGCTGTTCGGCGCGGGCGGCGGCGGCCTGGATGGACGCCTCGGGTCTGATGACGGCGCCCAATCGGTCGAGGACGGCAGTGTGTCCGTCCGGGAGCCGGTGCTGGGGGTAGCGGCGGGCGAGTTCCTCCCGGTCCAGCACCTCGTGATCCAGCCCCTGGGCGGCGCTGGTGGACAGCAGAAGGCGCATGGACGGTGAGGCGGTCTCCCCCATCACGAGGCTGCCGCTGCGGCGCAGCAGCGACCGGCCCGTCTCCGCCTGGAGCTGCTCCCACATCCGGTCCGCGAGCCGCAGCAGCGGAACGTACCCGGGCTCGCCGAGGTGGGCGGCACGGTAGATGCGGCTCTCGCCCCCGGCCGCGCCGCGGTCGTGACCCGGTGCGTACCGGTCGTAGCCGATGACCTCGGCTCCGCGGGCGGCCAGTCGCCACATGGCCTGGCTGCCCATGCTGCCGGCGCCGATCACGGCGACGCGCTTGGGGATGCTCATGAGGTCGCTCCTTTCTTCCCATTTCGTCCCGTGAGAGTGGCGTTCACTATCAGCCCGGGAAACCTACAGGTCAACGCTGTTGTGCCACCTTGAGGAAGGGGGCGATGGCTCAGAGGAGCTCGATCAGCTTGTCGGTGAACTCGGCGGTGGTCGCGCATCCGCCCAGGTCACGGGTGCGGACATCGGTCTTGGCCAAGACCGCGGCGATCGCGTCCGTAATGTCCCTGGCCGCAGCTCGATGGCCGAGGTGGTCGAGCATCATGGCCGCGGACCAGATCGCACCCAGCGGGTTGGCGATGCCCTTCCCCGCGATGTCGGGCGCGGAGCCGTGCACCGGCTCGAACATCGAGGGGAAGTCCCGCTCGGGGTTGAGGTTGGCCGCCGGGGCGATACCGATGGATCCGGCGACGGCGGCCGCGAGGTCGCTGAGGATGTCGCCGAAGAGGTTGGAGGCGACGACGACGTCGAAGCGGGCCGGCTCGAGGACGAACTTGGCCGCGAGCGCGTCGATGTGCTCCTGGTCCCAGGCGACCTGCGGGAACGAGGCGGCCCGCTCGGTGACGAGCTGGTCCCAGAACGGCATGGTGTGGATGATGCCGTTCGACTTGGTCGCGGAGGTCAGGCGGCCGCCGCGCCGGGAGGCGAGCGTGAAGGCGTAGTCCAGCAGGCGGGTGACGCCGGCCCGGGTGAACACGGCCTCCTGCACGGCGATCTCGTCCGGGAAGCCGCTGTTGAGCCGGCCGCCGACCTCGCTGTACTCGCCTTCCATGTTCTCGCGCACGACGACGACATCGACCTCGCCCGGCCGTGCGCCGCGCACCGGACTGTCGATGCCTTCGAAGACACGGATGGGCCGGAGGTTGACGTACTGGCGGAAGCTGCGCCGGATCGGGATCAGCAGCCCCCACAGCGAGACATGATCGGGCACCCCCGGGTATCCCACCGCGCCCAGCAGGATCGCGTCCGCCTCGCGCAGCCGGTCGATCCCGTCGGCGGGCATCATGGCGCCCTGGCGCAGATACCGCTCGCAACCCCAGTCGTACGACGTGTAGGACAGGCTGAAGCCGTGGCGGCAGCCGAGCACATCGAGCACCTGCTGTGCCGGGGGCAGTACCTCGGCGCCGATGCCGTCGCCCGGGATCAGGGCGATCCGGTGGTTCGTCGTCATGGCGTCGATTGCAGCAGGGCGGTCGGTGGGGCGTCCAAGACGCAAAGCGGATCTGCCTTATAAGCGGGGCCTATCACCGGTCGGTGGCCGAGGTCGCGGCCGTGACGAACGCGGCGGCCGCCGGGGACAGGATGCCGCGGCGGGCGACGAGGGCGATGTCCAAGGTGTTCTCCGGCTCGATGTCCAGGACACGGGCGCCCAGCCGGCCGGCGAGGCCCCGCCAGGAATCCGTGACCACCGCCAGCCCCACCCCGGCCAGCACCAGGGGCATGAGCGAGACCCGGTGCTCGGTCTCGACGGCGACGGCGAAGTCGATGCCCTGCTCCCGCAGCGCGTCGACGTAGGCGCGCATCCCGGTACCCGACTGCCCGACGATCAGCCGCTGTCCCGCAAGCTCCCGGGCCTGCACCGCCCTCCGGCCGGCGAACGGGCCGTCGGCCGGCACCACCAGCACAAAACGCTGCCGCCCCAGCGCATGGGAGACGACCTCCTTGTCAGAAACAGGACCGGCGGACGCCAGGAGCCCCAGCTCCACCGCACCCGTGCGCACCATGTCGATCACATCACGCGACGTGAACGCGGCATTGATCGCCACCGAAACGCCGGGATAACGGCGGCTGAAGGCACTGACCATGCTCGTCAGCGGCTCCACCGCCTGCGACGGCATCGCCGCCACATCCAGGCGCCCCTCACGCAGCTCATGCACCGCCGCCACACTCGCCCGCGCCGTCTCCAGACTCCGCACGGCCTCCCGGGCGGGCTCGATCAGGGCCCTTCCCGCCTCCGTCAGCACGGCCCTGCGCCCGATGCGATGGAACAGCTCCGAGCCCAGATCACGCTCCAGCGCCCGCACGGCCTGCGACAGCGACGGCTGCGACACGTACAGAGCCGACGCCGCACGGTTGAACCCCCCACGATCAACAATCGCAAGGAAGTACTCCAACTGCCGAATGTCCATACGCGCCCTCTGCCCCGGTAGGAAATCAACCGACGACTCGATCGATCCCGACCATGGTGACGTGAAGGACCGCCTCGACGAAGTATGGGCGACCTCCTGCCCGCCTCAGGCGACGCGCGGCATCGGGCCCGCTGGAAGGTGGTCTACGGGCGGCGTGTCAGACCAGCCCGATCAGCCCGAGCCGGACGGCCTCCTTGACTGCGGCCGCGCGGTTCTCGGCGCCGAGCTTGCGGTAGATGCGGACGAGGTGGGTCTTTACCGTCGCCTCGGCCAGGAAGAGCGCAGCGGCTATCGCCCGGTTGCTGTGCCCCTGCGCGAGGAGCCGGACGACGTCGACCTCCCGCTCGCTGAGCGGCGGCTCGGCCGCGCGCCCCAGGACACTGGCGGCGGCCTCCGGGGCCAGCGCCAGACCCCCGGCCGCCGCGGCACCGCACCGCGCGGAACAGTTCCTCGGGCAGGTCCGCCTTGAGGACGTACCCCCACGCCCCCGCCTCCACGGCCCGCAGTACGTCGGCCTGGCTGCCGTAGCTGGTGAGCACGACGACCCGTACGCGCGCGTCGACATCGAGGATCCGGCGGGTCGCCTCGATGCCGTCACCCGCCGCGCCCGGCTCCCTCAAGCGCAGGTCCATGAGCACGACGTCGGGACCGAGCCGCTGGACCAGCCGCACTGCTTCGAGCCCGTCCCCGCTCTCGCCCACCACGTCGAAGCCGGGCTCGCCCTCCACCAGGGCGCGCAGACCGGCTCGTACGACGTTGTGGTCGTCGACGATCAGGATCCGCAGCGTTCAACGACGGGGTTGGTGTCCTGGGCCTCGTCCATGCCGTGCCTCGTCCGGTGCTGGCTCCTGCTCCTCCTGCGCGTCCTGAACCTCGCGTCGGGTCTTGCTGCCCTCCTTGTGGTGGGCTGGCCGAGCGTATGCCTCGCCGGTGGCGAGGACTCGCCCGACCTCGTGGCGGGGGGCTGGTCGCTGGTTCTTCGAACCGGGCGGCCGGCCGGGACCTGGGCGGGAAGGTTTCGGCGCACCGGCCGGGGAGCCGGCCTTCGCACACAGGTTTCTGAACCCCTGCGGACCCGGGCGGGCGTGAGCCTGCGGGGCCAGCCGCCAGAATGTGGCCGCGGTCCCGGCAGACGTGAGGATGCGGGCAGGCAGCCAGCGGTGCTCATTCCAGCAGCACAAATTCGTTCGGCGGGACCTCAGCCGTCCTCGGCCCAAGCCACGGGCGCAGACGCGGGGGCGGCATCGAGGCCGTGTCCGGCGAGCGCCTGGGCCAGCATCTGCTCCTGGCCGGGCGCCAGTTGCCCGTTGTTCAGCTTGGTGCGGGTCTTGGCGAGCCAAGGGCCGATCATGACGCGTTCGCCGTCGACCTCGATCCACTCGCGGGCGCCGGGCGTGCGCTGCCACCGCTCAAGGAAGAGGGAGAGGATCTGTACGGTCCGGGCGAAGGAACGCCGCCGCGCAGCGGGCGTCGCCGAGGGAGTCTGCGGACCGTCGAGTGTGACGTGGCCGGGGGTGAGACCGATCCGGGTGAGCAGGTCGCGCTGGGCGGGCTCGAGCCGGTTCCATGTGGCGAGCTGGCGGTGCAGCCAGCTGCCCGCTTTCACCTCGCCGATCACAGTGTCGCGGGTGAGGGCAGCGGGGTTGTGTCCGGCTTCGATGTGGCGGCGCAGGGCGTGGTACTTGCGGTGCCAGTCGGCGCCGTGCGGCAGGCGCCAGTGGGCGTCGAGGGCGGCCAGCTGGGCTGCGCGGCCGGGGGTGAGGCGGCCCTTGCGGGCCCGGGAGCGTTGGTCGGCGAGGAACTGGCCGCCGGGGGCCTGGGCGGGGATGGCGAGGTGGCCGTGTTCGGCCTGGTAGGCCTCGACGGTGGCGAGGTGGCCCTGCCAGGCGGCTTCGTGGTCGTCCCAGATCATGCCGAGTGCCTCGAGTTCGGCGGTCCATGCTGTGTCCAGGGCGCCGGCGCGGTGGGCGGTGCGCTGGCCGGTGATGAAGGCACCCAGCCGGTAGCCGTAGGCGTCCTCGTAGTCGGCCGGCACCCGCAGGTGGCCGTGTTCGGCCCGGTAGCGCACGGCGGCCGCCAGACCGGCACGACGGGGGGCGGAGAGGATGGCGTTGTCGGCGGGCCAGGCGATCAGGTCCATCGCCTGGGCGATGGTGTCGGGGTCGAGGGTGAAGTCGAAGCGGAAGCGGCGGGCGAGGAGCGTACGGGTGCCCTGCTCGAGGCGGTGCTTGGCGGTGGTGCGAGGGGCGCGGGCGGCGATGGTCTGGTCGTGGTGGCGCAGGGCTGCTGTGACGAGCCAGAGGGCTTCGTAGGGGGTGCCGAGGAGGTCGGTGGGGTCGGCGCCGTGGGGCACGTAGGCGGGGATGACGAGGCTGGCGGTCTTCGTGTCCTGGGTGGGGGGTTTGCGTAGCGCGCGGCCCAGGGCTTGGACGATGCGGCGGACGCTGGCGGTGCGGTCGGCGAAGACGACTGCGTCGACGGCCGGCAGGTCGATGCCCTCCCCCAGCACTTGGGCGTTGGTCAGTACGGCGCGGTCGGCGGTGGCGAAGTCCGTGAGGATGTCGTGGCGCTGGCCGGGGTTGTGGGCGCCGTTGATCGACTGGACGATCAGGTCGCTTGCCCAGGCGGGACGTCGGTCTTCGGCGAGGGTGCGCAGGGTGTGGGGGAACTGGCGGGCGAAGTCGGTGGCGTCGGCAACCTGCTGGAAGTACACGATCACGTGGTGAAGGTCGTGTTCGCCCATCGCCTTGAGGACCGCCAGGTGCAGTGCGGTGGTGCGGCGTGCGGTCGGGCCGAAGCCGGAGTGCGTGTCGGGGGCGGTCAGTTCGGTGCGCAGGTGGGTGTCGGTGATCGTGGGGACGACCAGCTGGTAGTCGGCGAGAACTCCGTCTTCGATGGCGTCCGCGTGGGTGTAGGTGTGCAGGCGGGGCCCGAAGGTTTTGGTGTCTGCCATGGAGGCGACGAGGGCGGGAGCGTCCCATGCGGGGGCGGTGGCGGCGGTGCGCTTGGGCTGAGGGCGGGTGGTGGGTGCTTCTGTCAGGCGTGGCGGGTCCCATTCGTAGGGGGTGGCGGTCAGGTAGAGCCGGCGGTCGGCGCGGATGCGGGTGTGGTCGTGCAGGACGGTCCAGTTCTTGTCCCAGCTGCCTGCTGTGCGGTGTGCCTCGTCCACGATCATGAGGTCGAAGGTCGGGGCGGGGGCGCGGGTGTGCTGGGTCTGTTCGATCTTCGCAAGGGAGTCGAGCGTCACGAAGACGGTGGCCTGTTCGTGCCGGGCCAGCCAGGTGGCCAGGAACTCCGGGTTGTTGGTGCTGTGGACCGCTGCTCCGGCCAGGACGGGGTGCTTGGCGGCGGCCAGGGAGGACACCGCCATCATCGGTTCCGGGCGTCCGTCGTTGCGGGCTGCCCGGGCCCACTGCGAGATGAGGTCCAGGCTCGGCACGGCGATCAGCAGGTGCTGGGCGTGAAGGGCTTCGGCGGTCCGCAGCGCGGTGAGTGTTTTGCCGGTGCCGCAGGCCGACACCATGTGTCCGCGGGTGTGTGCGCGTGCGAGGTGACGTGCCGCGCTGTCGACCGCCCGCTGCTGGTCGGGGCGCAGTGAGAGCCGGACGGGGCGCGTGCGGGAGATGGCGGAGATCTCAGCGATGGGCTCATCAGGGGAAGACATGGGGCAGGGTCCTCAGTGCGCGATGGAGCGTGGCCGGCGAGATTTTCGTGGGGGTGTGCCCTTCGCTGAGCAGTATTGCGGAGGCGGCGGCTCGATGGGCGTGGGTCGCGGCCGTGCGACATCAGGGGATGCTTCGGAGCCGGTCTTGGGTTAGGCTAACAGAGCTTCTACCAGGACTGCTTGGAGCATTCCCTCTTCAAGGGCAGTCCTGATTTCGGCTGCGGAGGGGTCCCCGGTGAGGCCGGTGCACAGGACCGCGCAGGGCTCGTTCTGCAGCATCTTCCACATCGCGTCGGACAGAACGGTATTGGGGACGCGGACAGTCTGCGTCTCTTCAGGGGCGGGGCCCTCGTGGTAGAGGCCCCTGAAGGTGCGGTCCTGGGTGACGAAGACTGCCTTCCACTTGTGGTGGGCCTCGGGGATGGTCTCGTTCTGCCAGGGCGGCCAGGTGAAGCGGCTTCGATCAACGTCGGCCCCGGCCGGGTCGGTGACGGTGCTCAGCACGATAACGATGACGCTGGTGCCCAGAATGATTTCGTTGACGAGGTCGGTCAGGCGGTTGACCTGCACCTGCGAGCTGGGAAGCGTGACGTGCGTGAGGCTCATGTCGAAGGCGGGCAGCCGACCGGGTGGGTGGGGCGGTGTCGTCATGATGCCGCAGTACTCCTGATTGAGGACGTCGGTTTCCCTGCTTCCACGCTGCGGTGGGTGCCGGTCGGGGAACCGGTGTCGGGGTTTGCCGGACAGCTGCGGCAGACACTGTCGCAAGGATCCGGGACGGCTCTTTGTACAAGGGGGCGGAGGAAGGCCCGGGCTTGCGTGGTCTGCCGGTGCGCACGGCGGTTCAGGGTGTGCTGTGCCGGTGGCGTGAGGTCCAGCGCATGTCGAGGGCTTCCAGGGCGTCCAGTTGTTCTCGCGAGAGGGTTTGCGGGACGCGTCGTTTCTCGGCGAGCCACCTTCCCAGCGCGAAGGCGGGGCCGTCTGCGCAGGTGTAGTTGTAGGGAACGTCCAGGTGATGGTGGCGGCGGCGGTAGGCGTAGGCGGCCTGCAGTCCTCGGGCGAAGGCCCACTGGGAGGCACCGCGGGGGCGGCGCAGCAGGAGGGCCAGGGGGTGCTCGATGGGCAGGTCGCCCAGGAGGTGGTGCTGGTAGGGCTCGAGCTTGTCGAGGTTGTCGATCTGCTGGGCCAGCCACTGGGTGAGCTGGTGGGCGGTGCCGGTGGGTTGGCGCGGGTCGGGGAAGATCAGGGTGTTGTCGCGTGCGGCGGTGTGGGCGCGGGCGTAGGTGCGTTTCCATTCGGCTCTGCCTTTGGCGTTCCACCAGGGGTAGATCTCGTTCAACGCCCGGTGATAGCAGTGGGGCAGGCGGCGTGCATTGGCTTCCTTTCGGCGCTCGGCGAGCCAGCGGCCCAGGTGCATGCCTTGGTGGTGTTCGGCCCACTGTGGTGCGAGGTGTCCGTGGCGGGTGACGTAGTCGCGGGCGATGAGGAGTTTTCGCTCGATGCTGTGCGGGGGGTGTTCCCAGATCATGCCGAGGGTGTCCAGGGCTGCGATGCGTTCGGGCAGGAGCAGGCCGTTCTTGCGCATGGACCGCTGCACGCCGATCCACCAGCCGAGGTAGAAGAAGCCGTCGTGCAGGTGGAGGCTGGGGACGTCGAGGTGGCCGTGTTGGGTGCGGAAGTCGGTGGCGACGTCGAAGGCTCCCTCCCAAACCCGGTTGGGTGCCATGACGTCGTTCAGGTCGAGGACGGGGATGATCTCGTCGGCGCGTTCGGGGGGCGGGGCGATCTGGGGGGCGGCGGGGTCGCTCGGGTACCGGAAGTGGTCGACGAGGTGGAAGGTGTGCTCGTCGTAGACGTCGAGGTCGATGAGAACCCGGTAGATCAGGTGGAAGGCGGTCTTCTTGACTGCCTCCTCGAGGGTTTCACCGGGGGCCATGTAGATGGGGATGACGATGGTGGAGATCTTGTTGTCGCCGGGGGTCTGGCGCAGGGCGCGTCCGATGGACTGGATGATGTCGATGGTGCTGGTCTTGGGGTGGGCGAACAGCAGGGAGTCGATGGCGGGAATGTCGACGCCTTCGGCGCAGCAGCGGCAGTTGGTGAGGACGGCGCGCCGGGGCGGCTGCTGTGAGGCGGGAGTGTTCAGTGGTGTGTCGGCGAAGGCGGTGAAGTTCTTGTGGCGTTCGAAGGGGGTCTGCCGGGAACTGACGGTGCCGACCTGCAGCGGGGTGCGGTAGGCCGCAGGCATGAGAGCTGCGGTCTCGTGGAGCGTTTCCGCGAAGACTTCCGCCGCGTCGATACAGGGGTGGAAGGTCAAGGTGCGGCGCAGGTCGTAGCGGTGCTGCGCGACCAGCAGGGCGACTTGGGCGGCTGCGGCACGCAAGGCTTCGCCGGTCCAGGTGTTGGTGGGGAGCCGTTTCAGAAGGCCGCGGAGGTCTTCGTCCCTGATGACGACGCCGGCGATGCGGTAGTCGGCCAGGAGCCCCTCGTCGATCGCTTCTCTCAGGGAGATGCGGTAGACGACGGGCCCGTAGATGCTCACGTCGTCCATGGAAGCGATGATCGTGTCGGTGCTGATGCCTTTGGCGCGGGCCTTTTTCTCGTCGAAGACGCGGGGCGTCGCGGTCATGTAGAGGCGGTGGCGGGCGGGGAGCTTGTCGTCCTGGTGGACGTGGGCCCATGGTTTGTCGTAGTCGCCGGCGGTGCGGTGGGCTTCGTCGGCGACCACGACGTCCCAGCGGGGCAGGTGGAAGTCGCGGTGGGCTTCGACCACCTTGTCCAGGGAGTCGTAGGTGCAGAACACGTTGAGCGGTCCGTGAGTGTCGGCTGCCTGCAAGGCCAGTTCGTCACCGGTGTGGACCAAGGTGAGGATGCCGGCCAGGTCCGGGTCCGCTGGTTTGTCTGAGGAGCAGACGCCGAGGTAGCGGCCGGGACGTCCTTCGCGGTGCCATACCGCGGCGGTCTGCTCGAGCAGCCGCAGGGAGGGCACGACTACCAGGGAGACGCCCTCGGGCGCGGTTTCCTGGACGGCGTGCAGGGCCACCAGGGTCTTTCCGGTGCCGGTGGCCATGACGACGGTGACGCGGCGATAGCCTTCGATGAAGCTGCTCACGCAAGCGTCTGCGGCGCTCTGCTGACGTCCGCGCAGGCGCGTCTTCAGGCGAGGGGCAGTGGCAGTTACTGTCGCAGCCGGGCGGATGCGCGTCGTCGTGGCCATGGTCCTCCCCCGTGTGACGGCATGCGTGAGCACCTGGTTCACAGGGTGGAAGGGGTGTGCGGGGCTGCGGCAGGACGTTCGCCTGGGTTCACCCGAACGAGTGCTGGCGTCCTTGACCGCGCGCTGCCGGGCCGGTCACGGTGCCGATAGTGGCGGCTTCGGCGGAAGGACACCTGTGCTGGACGATCCCGGCCTGTACGGGCCTCGCAGGGCACTGCCGTTGCGTGTGGGGCCGGTGGCGGGTGAGTCGACGGGGTCGTTCGTGAACCGGCTCGCGCACGGAAACGGCCTGGGTCTGGCCGACTTCCTCGACCGGGTAGGGCAGGGCGAGTCATCCGCGGATCCCGAGCGGGTGGAGAAGTATCCGCAGTGCACCGAGATGTACGTGAACGAGGCGGGGCTGCGCTTTCTGGGCGTCCTGGCTGACCGGGCGCCCGGTCTTCTGCAGCGGGATCTGCCCAGTCTGGGCTCAGGCCGGCTGCTGGCGGGCGGGCCGGAGGAAGCGGCGCAGTGGAGGTGGCCCTGGGAGCCGCTGGCGGGGCATCTCGTGCGGTACTGCCCGCCGTGCGGTGATGACCTGGGTGTCGGGGAGGCGGTGTGGCTGATGTCGCCGGACAGCTGGCAGGTCTGTCTGCGGCACGGTTCCTGGTCGGACGACTCCCGCGGCCGTGGTCCGGACTTCGTGCGGCTGGCCGAGCTGCCCGAGACGATGACGGCGCACCGCGCGCGGCAGGCCCTGGCCGCACGGTGGGGGCGGGCCGGTGAGGAGTTGTTCGCCGATGCCTTCCAGGTGGCGGTGTACTGGTGGACGCGGATGCCGGACACCGTGTGCTGGGTGCGGCGGGCCTGGACCGCTGGGCTGGACGCGCGGGAGATGCGGGCGGCCCCGCTGGTGATCTACCCGGAGGCGGCGGAACTCGCGCAGGCCATGGTGGACTTCGAACGGGCGGGGCAGCGGGATGCGGCGGACCGGGCCCGATGGCTCGCGGGCGTGGAACGGTTGATGGCCGGGTGGGGGGTGGACGTGGCGGAAGGACGTCAGGCGTTGCTGGTGTGGCTGGGGCGCCACCGTATGGGGCCGCCCGCGCCGGCCCGCCCAGCGGGGCGGCGTCACCTCACGCTGGCGTTGGGGCACTACCGGGTCGTGTCCCGGACTGGTTCGGTTCACCAGCGCTCGTGCCTGACCTGGCAGTTGGGTATGTCGGCCGCCGATATGTAGGCCACATACGAGTGGGGGCCCAGAACCGTATGGTTTTGGGCCCCCACTCTGCAGTAGCGGGGACAGGATTTGAACCTGCGACCTCTGGGTTATGAGCCCAGCGAGCTACCGAGCTGCTCCACCCCGCGTCGGTTCGCACCACGCTACGCCATGGCGGCAGGCGTTGAAGACCATTTTTCTGCCGGTCGCCTGGTTTTGTTGACGGGATCCGACACCACTTGTTGCTCAGGGCCGAGAACGCCTCGCTTCAGCTGAGGGCGATGTCTGTGAGTTCTGGCAACGCCCGGGAGCTTGCGGTGGGAGCACGGACGTGCTCTGCGGGATGAGGCTGATCGCGCCCGCGTGAGATCGCCATGGGTTCAGGCATGAACGGACGTCAGGCCCGCATGGTCGGAGGGCCGCGCACTTCTAGACGGAAGTCATGCGTTCCTGGACGAAAGACGGATGCCCGACCGCAGGCGGTCTCTCTAGCGTCGACAGGACCGGTGACGACCCGGACCCCTGAATTACTACGCAAAGGATCCTCATGTCCGCACCGTCCGCCCCTGCTGCACTGCCGCGGTTTCGGCACCGCTGGGCGGCGGTGGCCGGCCTACTCGTGCTGTCCCCGATCAGCGCGGAGTACCTCATCGGCTACGGCGAAAGCACTGGTCGGCCACTGGAGTTGCTGGCGGGCCTGCTCATCCTCGCGCCGCTCTACGGAACCGTCGCCGTGCTCATCCGCGAGATCACTCGGCGCACCGGTCGTGGCTGGCCGACGATCCTGCTGTTGAGCGCGGCCTTCGGGGTGATCCAGGCCGGTCTGATCGACCAGACCCTGTTCGACAATGACGTCGACGCCGATGGCCCCGACTGGGCGACCCAGGCGCTGGTCACCCTCATCCCGGGCCTGGGGGTCGATGCGGCGAGCCTGCTGAACTATGTCGGGGGGCATGTGATCTGGAGTTTCGCCGCTCCGATCGCGGTGGTCGAATCCTGTGCCCCGCGCATCGCGAACCGGCGGTGGCTGGGCCCGGTCGGCGTCGGCGTCATGGTGCTGCTGTGGGCGCTGAGCGCCGCGTTGATCTACAACGACACGGCGGCAGACTCCACCGCCAGGCCGGCGCAGCTCATCGGCGCCGCCGTGGTCGCCATCGCCCTGATCGCCGCCGCGCTCACCGTCCGACCCGCGAGGAGCTCATCATCTGCGAAGGTGCCGTCGTGGTGGCTGGTCGGCGGTGTCACAGGGGTCGCATGGTGCGCCAATCAGCTGCTGCCGGCGACCTGGGCGGGGGTGACGGTGAACGTGGTCGCCATGGTCGTACTCGGCTGGCTGCTGCTGCGCTGGTCGCGTCGGCATGGCTGGGGCCGTCGGCACGTACTGGCCGCCGCGGGCAGTGCCCTCGTCGTCCGCGCCGGGCTGTCATTCCTGGTCGAACCGCTCGGCGACAACGTGGATTTCACGGTGAAGTACATGGTCAACGCCGCGATGCTCGGTGGGGTCGCCGCCCTTCTCCTCATGGCCGCCCACCGTCTGCGGCGACAGGAGTCGAGCGCATGCTGACCGTTCGCGGCATCTCCTACCTGGTCGGCGAGGCGGGCACCGCTGACGTGCGGCGGGACATGGAGGTCATCGCCCGGGATCTGCACTGCACTACGGTGATGCTTATCGGGGACGGGAAGCGGTTGATCGATGCAGCCCGCACCGCCCTCGAGACCGGTCTCGGCGTCTACATCCGGCCCCACGTTCCCGAGCTGCCTCAGCCGAAGCTGCTGGAGCACCTGGACGCCGTCGCCGAGGCGGCCGAAGAACTTCGCCGGGAACACCCGGACCGGGTGACGCTCCTGGTCGGCAGCGAGTTCTCCCACACCGTGCCCGGCATCGTCCCCGGACCTCGCTCGTTCCTGCGCTTGAAGCTCATCGTGCGTTTCCAGCGCGTGCTGCGGCGCAGGATCGACCGGCGGCTCCACCGACTGCTCACCACCGCCGTGACCACCGCGCGGCGACGCTTCCGCGGGCCGGTCACCTACTCCGCGGCCGGGTGGGAACACATCGACTGGTCGCTGTTCGACCTGGTCGGCGTCAGCTTCTACCGTTCCGGCCGCAACCACCCGACCTACGCCGACCGCCTGCGCAGCATGGTGCGCGAGCACGACAAGCCCGTCGTCATCACCGAGTTCGGGTGCGGTGCCTTCACCGGAGCCGACCAGCGGGGAGCCGGTTCCTTCTGGATCGTCAACTGGTTCGCCGTACCCCCTCGCATCCGCGGCGACCACCCCCGCGACGAGGCCGTCCAGGCTGGCTACCTCGGCGAACTCATCGACCAGTACAACGCGGAGGGCCTGCACGGCTGCTTCGTGTTCACCTTCGCCATGCCTGACTTCCCGCATCACGACGATTCTCGTCTCGACCTCGACAAGGCCGGCTTCGGGGTCGTGGCGGTGACCGGCGACGGTGCGTGCAGACCCAAGGAGTCGTTCCACGAGGTCGCGCGACGCTACGGCGACATAGCCGCGGAGGAATGACCGCGTGAGATGAGCGGCCAGGCATCCACCGAACCCCCGAATGAGCCACGCAAACATCGCACTTCGAACCAGCGACGCGGGTCCAAGACCAACCTCGCAGGGCATCTGGAGCACCAGCGTTGCTGATTCTCATCGACATTTTCGGGCCCTGTGATCGCTGAGTGCTGCCCGAAATCGTCGACAAACGTTGCCCGCTCCAACTTACAGAACCAGTCGCCGGCTGCTACGCGGCGAAGCCGATGTTTTTGACGTACTCGTACTGGCCCCACTGGGAGCCCAGGTCGGGCAGGACATCGGCGGTCCAGGCGTCGTCCAGGCCTTGGTGGTCGCCGGCCGCCCAGGATCCGACGATCTTGTCCCAACGGCGCACGTTCATCGTCCGGTGTGCCACCACCCGCTGGAGCTGGCGCGCCACGCCGGACTGGTCGAGGGGGTGGATCTCCACGCGAGTGCCGCGGCCCTCGCGGTTGAGGCGAGCGGTGAGGTGGCGGGCGACGTTGCGGCGCCGCACCGCCCGGTAGGCGGCGTCGATGCGTTCCAGATTGGCCTTCGAGGGACGGCGTGTGCCCTGCAGCCATGCCTTCAGCGTGCGGTCGCTCACGGTCAGTCCGGCGTCCTTGGCGGCCTGCCAGGCCCTGTCCGACGTCGTCAGGTAGTGCAGGCGTGCCATCAGGCCACGCCTGGCGGTCACCGGGGTGGCGATATGAGCGGCGAGCCGGTCGAGCTGGCGGGCGACGGCTTCGCTGCCCTTGATCCCGCTCGCACCGAACTTCCCGAAGTCGATGTTCTTCTCCGGCATCTACTGCTCCTGCCCCGTGCCGGCTTCGGTGCCGGTCCCGGCGGTGTACGTGTCCTTGACCTTGACCTCGGTAACCGAGCGGCCTTCGGGAAAGACACGGCGCCAGTCTCCGATGACGTGGAGCTCGTCGGTTCCCATCGCCCGTACGACCGTCAGCCCCCCGTCGTGGGCCTTGAGCGCCTTCATCCAGAGGTTGGCGAAGGCCTGGGAGCGGATGATGTGCATCCAGTCCGGGCGGTAGAGCTCCCGGTTGTAGTTCGACTCCCCCATCGTGGACACGAACTTGGAGTACATCGCCTTCACGTACTCCAGCGTCAGCTCGTCGCCGCCTGCGATCGCGGTGTCGCGGGCGTCCTTGAGGGCGATCCGGAACTTCTCCAGGAGGTTCTCGGTGGCGCCCGAGGTGTACGACTCGTGGATCTCGGGCGGCTCACACAGACGGTGCTTCGGGCCGGACAGGCGCAGCAGCACGCGCAGGGTCGGTTCGGTGACCCACAGAGGGCCTGGTTCGTCGCGCTGGCCGATCGGGTTGGGCAGCACCGCGTCGTGCTCCCAGACGGGCGGGGTGATCAGGTGGACACCGGCGCGACGCCGGTCATGCGCGAAGCCCGTGGAGTGTTCCAGCTGGCCGAGCGGAAGGTGGGTCTTGAGGGCGCTCAAATAGGCGCCGTTGATGTCGAGCGCGGTGACGTCGTGCTTCCCGGGCGGCAGTCCGGGCCGCGTCCACTTGGGGCGGGCTTCCCAGATCTGATCGGCGCCCTTGGACGTCGGCTTCTTGAGGATGTCGGGGATCCAGGGGTGAGCGATCACGTCGTAGCGGGCGCCCTTGCGGGTCTCGTCCAGCAGACGCATCGCCTCCGGGATGGCCCGCTTCAGCAATGCGGCGCTCGCGGCTTCGACGTCACCCTGGTGCTCGGCGAGCGCAGCGCGAACCGCTTCCTGGATCAAGTCGCCCGGCCCGGACGGCTCCTGGAACGCCCGCCCGCGCAGGGGCGCACCTTTCCCGCCGACCGGGCGGGGCGGGCGTACTCTACGCGGCTCGTGGGCCTGGGCAGACGGCGCGGCGGGCTCGCGTTTCGGGGTTTCGACAGGGGTCGCCTGGCAGTCGGAGGGGTCCAGGTGCTGAGCGAACCCCGCCACGCGTTGTTCGGCGGGACGGCCGCACAGCACACACGGCTCGGGCACGGCGAGCAGCTCCACCTCGTCCTCGTCCTGGCCGGCTTCCGGCGAAGACGCAGAGGTGACGGCCGCCGCAGCAGCGTCTGACGCCATGGGCTGCTCGGCCAGCTCCGCCCTGTTCTCCGTATCGGTGGCGAGCTTGGCGTTCAGCCCGTCCAGCAGATATGCATACTTGGCCCGGGCCTCGCCGGCAGGGTCCCGGCCGCTCTCCCATCCACTGAGGGTGGACGGGCTCACGCCGAGCGCGCGGGCCACCTGCGCCTTGGACAGCCGGGCCCGCTCCCGCAGCTCGCGGCGCACCTGGCAGGGCGGAAGTTGGGCCTGCGGCCCGACGGCGTCGAGCAGCGAGTCGATCGCGTCGAAGTCACTCACCGGCTCGTCCTCTTCGCCTCGGCCCGGGCGGAACGGCGCCTGTCGGCGGGCAGCACCTCACACGCTCTGGTCGGACCCGCCAGCAGGTCCAGCGCGCCGATGCCGTAGTGCTCGGCCAGGACATCGACGTCACGCAGGCTCCACGAGACGGCACCCGACTGTCTGCGCGACACCTGTGTCTGCGTCAGTCCCAGCACCCCCGCAACCGACCGCTGCGAGTCACCCGTCACCTGCATCAACGCGGCCACCGTCAGCCGCAACGACTCCTCCAAGGCCAATCCCATACCCCCAGTGTACCCGATTCGATGCAACTTTCGCATCATGAATAGTTAATTGCTATCAGCGATGCATAGAGGCTTCACCTGCTCGGAGCCGAGGGCCCTCGCTATGGCGGTCTCTCACCCGGGCCGACAGGTCAGCGATGAGGACCGCTTTACTCACGCGGAATCCGGCGGGCCGCGCGCCGGGCGTCCCGCCTCGCCTGGCGGGCCTCTTCAACCGCCCGATCGGACAGGCACCGCGGGCACACGAGGTCCAGGACACGGCGGCGCAGGGCCCGGCGCAGCCGGGGCCCGGGAGGCAGCGGCCACCCACGGCAGTGACGGTGCACCGTACGCGTGCGGGTGCCCAAGAGTGCAGCGACCACGGAGGCGTTGCCGGCGTAGGCGGCCAGGAGGAATGCCATCTGGGCCTGGTGGCCGGCCGGGAACCGCGCGGCGGACTCGGCCTGCTCCTCCGGGTGGAAGAAGGCGTCGTGGCGCTCGCAGCGCGGCGCCTTCCTGCTGTTCCGGGCGATGCCCGGCGCGCTGATGTTCATGACTTCAGGAGCCTGCCCGGGGCCGCCTGTGGACAGCGGACGGCCTGGAAGCCTACTGCAGTTGGCGGACCACGCCGCCCAAGTCCACCCCCTCCCGCCCGCCGTCGTCTTGCGCGGGTAGCGCGTTGGGCCTGTCCGCGGCACCGCTTCAGTCGGCGCCCCGGTTGCGGAGGACGCCGCATACGCCACGCTCTCCCGCGTTCCGCCAACGGGCGGGAAGGAATAGCGGCTTCCAAGGGGATGTCAGCCCACGGACCAGGCTGATGTCCTTCCGCGCTTCTACTACGTGTTCGCCCGCGCCAACAGCTCCCGTTGAAGTTTCCCCGTGATCTTGGACACTCGTTCGTTATGCCGCGAGGGCGTGTTGGTGCCGCTGTCTGGTCTCGGCCGGTGTGGAACCGGAAGGCCCTCACCTGTTCAAGATCCCTCAGCCGAGACCTGGCTCACCCGTCCACAACCTCCCGGGACAGAACAGCTAGCGCGTGACCGCTGCTGGGCCGGCCGCCCCGACCAGCTGCGTTGCGGCTGTTCTGGCGGCCTCCGTCACCAGGTGGGGCACCTGTTCGTCGACGAGTTTCAGGCCGAGTTGCACCACTCCCAGGCTCGCGGTGGACCAGTCCGAGACCCGGATGGGGGCGGCGATGCCGATCGCGCCCTCCTGGATCGAGCCCAGGCTGACGGCGTAGCCCTGACGGCGTGCCTCGCGGACGGCGTCGGTGTCCTCGGCGCTGTCCGGCCTGCCGGCGAGGATGGCGATTCCGTCCGCGCCGATGGTCAGGTCGTGCCGGGCGCCTTCCCGCATGGCCAGGTGCATGGTCGAGTTCGGTGGTTCCGCCGTGAGCAGGATCAGGGCCTGGTCGCCGTCGGCCACGCTCAGCAGCGCCGTGCTGTTGGTCCGCTCGCTGAGCCGTCGCAGAATCGGCAGCACGGTGGCCTGCAGTCGTGGTTTGAGCTGCCCGGCGAGTTCGGCCACGCCGAATCCGAGGATGTATCTCGTGCCGATACGGGCGACGAGACTGTGCGCCTCCAGGGTGCGCAGAAGACGGTAGACGGCCGCTCGGGCGATGCTCAGCTGCTCGGCGAGCTCCGCCGCCGTGAGGCCGTCGGCGTTTCGGGCGAGCAGTGACAACACCGTCAGCCCGCGGTCAAGAGTCAGGGACGTTTCCCCGCCGGTCGCCGCCACGTTCGTCTCTCGCCTCCTGCCTTTCCGTGCCGCACATCATGTCACGGCGGTCAGAACGCTCGTATGCCGCCGCCCCCTTGACCCGGCGTCACCCTTATCCCTATGGTTTCAAATATCGTCCACATAGAACGGTAATCGTACTCATGCTAGCACGCGCAGAGGCCGAACGGCTGGTCAGCACGGTTCCGACGGAGCCCTACTTCGCCGGACGATGGGACAGCAGTCAGAGCATCGACACCTTCGACGTGATCGACCCGGTGACCGAGCGGCGGCTCACGTCCGTGGCCGCGGCAGGGGCCCGGGAGGTGGACAAGGCCGTTTCCCACGCCCGGTCCGCCCTGGACGAGGGGGTGTGGGGGAGGACGGACGGAAGCGACAGGGCGCGACTTCTGCACCGCCTGGCCGATCTGATCGAGGCGCGGAGCGAGGAGTTCGCGATCCTGGAGTCGCTGGACATCGGCAAGCCCGGCTTCGAGCCGCGAGCCATCGACCTGCCCCAGGCGATCCAGACCTTCCGCTACTTCGCCGGCTGGGCCGACAAGCTGGAGGGCCGCTCCGTCCCCACGTCCGCGTACATGGGCCGCCCCACGCACAGCTACACCGTGCGCGAACCGGTCGGAGTCGTCGCGGCCATCACCCCCTGGAACTCCCCGACCATGATCGGGGCGTGGAAGATCGCGCCCGCGCTCGCCGCGGGCTGTGCCGTCGTCCTGAAGCCTCCGGAGGACGCACCCCTCACCTCCCTTCTCCTCGCGTCGCTGGCCGAGGAAGCCGGGTTCCCGGCCGGGGCGTTCAGTGTGCTGCCCGGGCTCGGAGCCGTGACGGGCCAGGCGCTCATCGATCACGCCGGGGTGGACAAGATCTCGTTCACCGGAAGCCCCGAGACGGGATACAAGGTGGCCGTGGCGGCCGCGAAGGGATTCCGCCGTACGACGCTGGAACTCGGCGGCAAGAGC
This sequence comes from Streptomyces capitiformicae, assembly GCF_002214185.1. Taxonomy (NCBI): domain Bacteria; kingdom Bacillati; phylum Actinomycetota; class Actinomycetes; order Kitasatosporales; family Streptomycetaceae; genus Streptomyces; species Streptomyces capitiformicae. Next base: position 10,081,285 of record NZ_CP022161.1, read on the forward strand.
CCCCAGATCGTCTTCGGGGACGCGGACCTGGACGAAGCGGCGCAGGGAGTGGCGGTCGGTATCTTCGCCAACCAGGGCGAGGTGTGTGCCGCGGGCAGCCGGATCCTCGTCGCCCGTTCCGTGTACGACGAGTTCGTCGAACGGCTGGTGGCGCGGGCGCGCGACATCAAGGTCGGCGATCCGTTCGACGAAGGCACCACGATGGGCGCGCTGATCAACGCACGGCAGTTGGAGCGCGTTTCCGGTTACATCGCGGCTGGAGTCGACGAGGGCGCCCGCCTGGTCACCGGGGGCGGCCGACCGGAGGGTAAGGGTTTCTTCATCGAACCGACGCTGTTCGCCGAGGTCGACAACACCATGACGATCGCCCGGCGGGAGATCTTCGGTCCCGTGGGCGCCATCATCCCCTTCGACGCGGAGTCCGACGCGATAGCGACGGCCAACGACAGCGACTACGCGCTGGCCGCCACCTTGTGGACCTCCGATGTCAGCAGGGCACACGAGGCCGCTCGCCGGGTGAAGGCCGGAGCGGTCGCGATCAACGGCTGGGCGCCGCTCGACCCCCGCCTGCCGTGGGGCGGTTCCAGGCTCAGCGGCCAGGGACGGGAACTGGGCTGGGCCGGTATCGAGGCGAACACCGAGGAGAAGACGGTCACCGCCGTCCTCTCGTACACACCGGCCAAGTGAACAGGCGCCCCTGGGCGCCGTCGTCATGATCGAACATCAGGGCTTTGGAAGGGGTTTTCCGTGTCAGCACATGTGTTGGTCGTCTACTACAGCGCCACCGGGTCCGTGCACCGGCTCGCGCAGGCGGTGACCGAAGGAGCGGAATCGGCAGGCGCCGAGGTACGGCTGCGCAGGGCCGCCGAACTCGCCCCCGCCGAGGCGATAGCCTCTAATCCGGACTGGGCCAGGCATCACCAGGAGACGGAATCGACCGTCGAGGTGGTCGAACTCGCCGACCTGGAGTGGGCCGACGGATACGCCTTCGGCACACCGACGCGTTACGGCGCGCCGGCGGCGCAGCTGAAGCAGTTCATCGACTCCGCCGGGAGCCTCTGGCACGAAGGGAAGCTGTCGGACAAACCGGTGACGACGTTCGTCTCCTCGGCGGAGCAGCACGGCGGCCAGGAGTCGACGATCCTGTCCCTGAACAATGTCTTCTACCACTGGGGCGCGGTCATCGTCCCCCTCGGCTACACCGACGACATCGTCTACGCGGCAGGTGGCAACCCGTACGGGACGTCATGGCCCGCCGGCTTCCCCTCGACACCCCCGGACGAGGTCACACTGGACTGCGCCCGCTTCCAGGGAGCCCGGTTGGCGCGGTTCGCGGCACTGCTCGCGGCGGAGAGGGCACAGGCGTCCGCCGCACAGGGCTGAGCGGGCGGGCCGAGGACGCCTCGAGGGAAGATCGTGATCCTCCCGACTCGCCGCAACGCCGGCAACTACTGTTGCGAGCATGGTCGAACACGATGCCCTCAGTGCCACCCGCGACGCCTACGACGATGTTGCCCCCACGTACGCGCAGATGTTCCGCGACACGTTGCGCGACAGGCCCCTGGACCGCGCGATCCTGGCTGCCTTCGCCGAGGTCGTACGCGAGAACGGGAACGGGCGGGTCGCGGACGTGGGGTGCGGACCCGGTTATGTCACCGCTCATCTGCACGAGCTGGGCCTGGCGGCATTCGGTCTCGACGCCTCTCCCGCGATGATAGAGCTGGCTCGGCAGGCCTATCCGGACCTGCGGTTCGACGTGGGCTCCATGGCCGCTTTGGACATCGCCGACGGCGTGCTGGGCGGCGTCCTCTCGCGCTGGTCCATCATCCACACTCCGCCGCGGGAACTCCCCGCCATACTGACGGAGTTCCACCGTGTGCTGGCGCCCGAAGGCAGTCTCCTGATCGGCTTCTCGGCGAGCGAGGGCCCGTCCCACCCGACACAGGGCTTCGATCACACCGTCGCGCCCGCTTATCGGTGGTGGCCCGATCACCTCGCCGCGATGCTGCGCGAGTGCGGGTTGGAGGAGGTGGCCCGGATGGTTCGCGAGCCTCAGCCGACCGACCCGCGGCAGTTCCAGGAGGTGCACCTGCTCGCCCGCAAGGCGTAGACGGCGCCTCATGATCGGGCGACCACCGCACGCACGCCCGGCAGCACCGCGCCGACGGGAAACTCGGAGGCTCCCTGGGAAGCCTGAACCGCAAGATCCAATCCCGCCGGGGCGGCCGGCACTTGATCGGCGCCCGCCTCGACACGCCTGCGCCGCCTGGGAGCCCCAGGGGGCGAAGCTGGGTCTTGGGCCCGCGCGTCGGCGGAACTGCTCCGAGCACTGGGCGTCACCGTGTACGACCCGGACATCGTCATCGCCCGCGTGCTCCTGCTCGTGCAGCCCGTGGTGGCGTCGGGGGTAAGCGCTTGTCGGCTACCGGGGGCGTGGCCCTGGACGCCCTCGTCCTGAACGGATGGCCGCCAACCTCGTGGACGACGGCCCGGGGCATCTGGGCCGCCGCCCCTGATCTGGCGTTCCAGCGCTTTCACCGCCTGCCAGGGTGGGTGTGGGGCAGTGGCACCTCTCGAGCGGGGTCAGTCCGTGTCGAGGGGAATGCGCAGCCGTACCCGGTAGCCGCCCTCCGCGGTCGGGCCCGCCTCCAGGACGCCGCGCAGGATGTCGGCCCGTTCCCGCAGACCGACCAGGCCCTGCTGTGAACCGGGCAGGGCAAGGGAGGGACGCGTGGGCGCGGTGTTGGTGACGGTCACTCCCACGGTGTCGCCGTCCTGCCACAGCTCGGCGCGGGCCGAGGCGCCGGGAGCATGCTTGCGGACATTGGTCAGCGCTTCCTGGACCGTACGGTAGACGGCCCGCTGGGCGGGTGTGCTCACCGTGGGCGGAAGCTCACCCGTGAGCTGTGCGTGAGTGCCGCTTGTTTCCACGAGTTTGCGCAGGTCGGCCAGGGTGGGCTGAGGAGTCAGCTCGGTGGCGTTGCCGCCGGAGGCGCGCAGCAGGGTGACCATGGTGCGCAGTTCGTCGAGTGTGGTGACGCTCAGCGAACGGATCGTGCGGGCGGCCTCTTTGGCGTTCGCATCCTTGGTGGCGACCTGCAGGGCTCCGGCCTGTACGGCGATCAGGCTGACCTGGTGGGAGACCACGTCGTGCATCTCGCGGGCCAGCTGGGCGCGTTCGCGGGCGAGCACGGCCTGGGCGTGCAGGGTCCGCTCGTGTTCCCTGGCCTCCTCGATCTCCTCCAGGCGTCGCGCCAAGTCCCGATGCGCCTGGAGGAGTTGACCGAACAGGACCGGGGCGGAAGAGGTCGCCAGGCTGTACACCAGGGCGACCAGCGTCATGGTCCGACCGACCTCGGCGACGCTGACCAAGGGCCACGGAATGCTGCTCGCGAAGGCGGACAGGGCGACGCACCCCGCGAGGAGAGGGCGGTTGCGGGAGCGTTCGGCCAGAGTGAACAGGGCCACGAGCGGAGCGACGGCGACAGGCTGCGTCAGCGCGGCCGGCAGGGTGAGCAGGAAGACGCCGAGCGGGAATCTGCGCCGGAAGGCGAGCGCCGCGCAGCCGAGCGCGGCCACCGCGATGCCGAGAGGTGTGTCGTCCCACAAATTCAGTGACAGGTCCACGGCTGCCACCGCCACCAGGACGACGTCGACGACCGGTGCGGGCACACGCTGCCACAGTGCGCGTTCGCGATTCATTCTGCGGCCTCGTGGTCCGGGCGCGCGTCGAGCAGCCCGGCCCGCTGCGCGAGCAGCGCGGCCTGCACCCGGCTCGTCACCCGAAGCTTGGTGAGGATGGCGCTGACGTGGTCCTTGACCGTGCCGGCACCCAGGTGGATGCGGGCCCCGATGTCGGCGTTCGACATCCCCTCCGCCACCAGGACGAGGACGTCACGCTCGCGGGCGGTCAACAGCCGCACCCGGACCGCCTCCTCGTCGACGGCGGCCTCGGTGCCGGGATGACTGTGCAGCAGCGTCCGCGACGCCTTGGGGGACAGCACCACGCCGCCCGCGGCGAGCGTGCGCACCAGCTGGGCCAACTGCTCCGGCTCGGTGTCCTTGAGCAGGAAGCCCGCCGCCCCCGAGTGCAGCGCGGTCAGGACGTACTCGTCGGCGTCGAACGTGGTCAGCATCGCCACGACCGGCGCGTCCGGCATCGTCCGCAGCTCGCGCAGGACGGTCAGCCCGTCGACGTCCGGCATCCGTATGTCCAGCAGCACCACGTCGGGCCGCTCCCGGCGGACGGTCTCGACGGCGTCGCCGCCGCTCGCGGTCGCGACGACCTCGATGTCCTCGGACGCGCCGAGGATGAGTCCGAATCCTGACCGGACCAGGGCCTCGTCGTCCACCACCACTACCCGGATCACGTGCGTTCCGCCTCACCTTCGTCCATGCCTTCACGCCCTTGGCTCGACCTTAAGGTCCCGGAGAGCCACCCTGCCCCGACAGGTCGCGGCTCCAGCCACACGGCGGGGTATCACCCGCCGGTCGGCAGGGCCGTCCCAGGCGTCAGCCGATACTCGCCGGCTCTCCCGTTTCCCAGGCCGATGGTCATGACACAGTCCGCGGCCGCCTCGGACTTGGCGCCGTCGCCGAACGTGCCGAAGGCGGTGCCGCAGGCGAGAACGCCCGCGGCGATCAGTGCCAGCGGAGCCCCACCACCAAGCCGAGCCCGCGCCTGCGGTGCCGGGCGGCCTGCTGTCGTGCCGTCATTGCTCGTCCGTTCCGGAAGATCGAGCCGGCGTCTCCCTCAGTGGCCGTCGATGGGCCGGAGGTTGCCGTGCTTCACGCGATCTTCACAGGAACGGTCAGCGTCTGATCGCGGGGGCGACGGGTGCGCCCCGTGCCGGTCGAGGACAAGGCGAGCCGTACGGGCCATGGCCTCGTCGACCATCTCCCCTCGGAACGTCACAGCGCCCGTCCCGTCCCGCTGGGCCGTCTCGACCGCCGCGATCAGGTCCGCGCAGCGGGCGAGTTCGGCGGGGCTGGGAGCGAACACCTCGTTGATCACGGGGACGTGGGAGGGATGGATCGCCATCATCCCCTCGTAGCCGAGGGAGCGGTTCTGCTCGGCGAAGGCGCGCAGCCCCGCCAGGTCGCCGATACGCGTCCACAGTCCGCCGACCGGGCACGGCACTCCGGCTGCCCTGACGTCCAGCAGAACCCGGGAGCGCAGTGCCACCGTTTCGGTTCCCTCAGGGGACCAGCGGTAGCCGACGGCACGTTCCACATCGCCACCGGGGGCGGTGAGAGCGCCCAGGTAGGCGATGCGCGAGGCGGCTCGCGCGATGTCGTAGGCCTCGCGCAGGCCACGGGCCGTCTCCAGCAGGGGCACCAGGGCGACCCGTCCCGGCGACAGGCCTTGCTCCTGTTCGCACCAGGTCAGCAGCCGGTCGGCGAGCTTCACGTCCTGGGCGGAGCGGACCTTGGGGAGCACGATGCCGGCGAGCCCGGGCCGTACGACCGCGCGCAGTTCCTCGGCCCCCGCCCAGCCGTCCAGCGGGTTGACACGGACGAACAGTGCCATCCGTCCCACGTGATCGGCCCGCGCGATGGCGTCGGCCACCTGTGCACGGGCGGCGCGCTTGCCCGAGGCGGGCACCGCGTCCTCCAGGTCGAGGACGGCCGCATCGGCGCCTGCCGCCCGCGCCTTGGGCAACCAGTCGGTTCTGGTGCCCGGGACGAAGAGCAGGGAGCGCAGCGGGGGCCGGTCGCGCGCTCCCGCGTCGCCCCCGGGAGAGCTCTGCGCAGACGCCTCAGATGACATCGCTCTGCTCCAGGTCGGCCAGTTCGTCCGCACTGAGTCCGAGCCACTGCCCGTAGACCAGATGGTTGTCCTGCCCGAGGGCGGGCCCCGTCCGCCAGATCCGGCCGGGCCGCCGGCGGAAATGCGGGATCACCGCCTGCATACGCACCGGACCGAGGTCGGGGTCATCGACCGTGACGATGTCTTCCCGTTCGGCGTACACGGGGTCGGCGGCGATGTCCGCCGCGTCGAACACCCGTGAGGCCACGACCTCGGCACGGGCGAACGCGTCGAGGCACGCGCCGGTGCCGCGCTCCGCCACCCAGTTCCGCAGACCTTCGTCCAACTCCCCGCGCCTGTCGTACTGTTGTTCCGCCGTGGCGAACTCCTTCTCGGGGAGCCCCAGCAGGCGGGCCACGTTGCGGACCGAGCGCAGCGTCGCGGAGGTCACGGTGATCCACTCACCGTCGCGGGTGCGATAGGTGTTGATCACGGCGCCGGGAGCGACCGCCAGTTGGTTGCCGGAGCGTTCGGGCACGCGTCCCAACTGGTCGTGGACGATGACCTGCCACTCGACCAGACGGAACAGGGACTCGAAAAGGGCGAGGTCGATCCACTCGCCGTCGAACCCGGGGTCGTGGTCGCGGCGGTGGAGGGCGGCGAGGACGGCGTAGGCGCCCATCAGACCGGTCACGGCGTCACCGTGCGAGAAGCCGGTGTGGACGGGCGGGCCGTCGCGAAAACCGGTCAGGTGGACGACACCGCTGCGTGCCTCGCCCATCTTGCCGAAGCCGGGGGCGTCCGCCTGCGACGAGGTGGCACCGAAGCCGGAGATCTGCAGCAGCACGGCCCGGGGGTTGAGCCGGTGCACGGAGTCCCAGTCGAGTCCCCAGTCGCGCAGGCGTCCGGCGCGCAGGGTGACGATGACGACGTCCGCCCAGGCGACGAGCCGGCGAGCCACACTCCGGCCGGCCTCGTGGTGCAGATCGAGCGTGACGGAGCGCTTGTTGCGGCCGGCGACCTTGAACCACAGGGGGACACCGTCACGTCGGGGGCCCATGGCACGGGCCGCGTCGCCGGCTCCGGGGGGTTCCACATGGACGACGTCGGCCCCCTGGTCGGCGAGCATCGAGCCCGCCAGCGGCCCGGCCACCACATGGGCGAACTCGACCACTCGCAGCCCCTGCAACTGCCCCCGTCCGCCGCTGTTCCGCTCGTCGTCCGACACCGATGCGCTCCCTCACGGTCGTTGCGGTCCCGAACCTCAGACTGCCGGAGCGGAGAAATGCCTGTCGAGCAACAGAAGGCCATCAATCAATGCGGAAAACGCATGAATCGGAGAGGGCGTACGCGGCCTCATGCCCACGAAGAACCGGGAGGTCTCACGCGGCCTCATGCCCACGAAACCCCAGGTGGAAGGGCGTGCTTGTGGCGGCGGAACTCTTCGAGCGTCTCCAGGAACCGCTCCGTCACCGTCGGAAGCGTTCGCCGCACCCGCACCGCGATGTCGAGGCGCCGGTCGACCACGGGGTCCACCAGAGGGCGGCAGACGACGGGCCCGGCACCCATGAGCGGCAGCACGAGGGCGGGCATCGCCGACACCCCGAGACCGGCCGTCACCAGTCCGCCCACGGTCGCGATACTGCCCGCCTCGGCCGCCGGTACCGTACGCGCGTCGATCTGGGCGAACGCCGCGTCGGTGAGCCGCCGTACGCTCGAATCGCGTCCCACGGCCAGGAACGGGCGGCGAGCGAGGTCGTCCCAGGTGATCTCGTCGCGGTCGGCGAGCGGGTGGCCCTCCGGCAGCACGGCGACGAAGCGGTCCCTGACCAGGGGGCGGTGCTCCAACTGCTTTGGAGGGTCCCCGACGGTGGTGATCGCGAAGTCGGCTTCACCGGACAGGACCCGGTCCAGTACCAGCCGCTCCAGGCCGTCGAGGAGGCGTACCGCCACCTGCGGCCGTCGATGGCGGAAGTCGGAGATCACCTGCGGCAGAAGCACCGCGGCGACCGACGGAAGGGTGGCCACGGCGACCGTTCCCGACTCGCCGAGCAGGTACCGCCTGAGCTCCTGCATGCCCGCCCGGTGAGCGGTGACGATCTGCTCGGCGACACGCAGGGCCTCGACGCCCGCCGCGGTCAACTGCACGTTACGGGTGTCCCGTTCGAGGAGCTGGACGCCGAGCTGTCGCTCCAGATCCGCGACCGCGCGGCTGAGCGAGGACTGGGACACATGCATCTCCGCGGCGGCCGCGGTGAAGCTCGCGGCACGGGCGACGGCCGTGTACGCCGCCAGTTGACGCAGGGTGGTGGCCTCCATGGCCGACGAGCATAGGGCGCCCACGCCCGAATTGATGCGCGTATCGCATGGACAGATCTCGGTTTGATGCTGGACATCGATCCACCAGTGCTCCGAAACTCTCGCGTAACACCTCGGCCTGCCCCCGCCCAGCTCCAGCCGACCGCCGCCGAGGCCGTCCCCGAGAAAGCGAGCGCCGCCATGCTGGCAGCCCTGGGCTTCGCCACGATCGCCGTCCTCCTGCTGCTCACCATGACCAGGCGCGCCTCGGTGCTGGTCGCTCTGATCCTGCTTCCGGTGCTGGCGGCGCTCATCGGCGGCTTCGCGGGCGATCTGGGCGAGCTGATTCTCGGCGGGCTGTCCAAGGTGGCCCCCACCGGCATCATGATCGCTTTCGCGGTCCTGTACTTCAGCCTGATGGTGGACGCCGGACTCTTCGACCCGCTGATCCGCGGTCTGTTGCGGGTGGCGCGTGGCGACCCGTTGCGGATCACCGTCGCCACAGCCGTCCTCACACTGTGCGTGGCCCTGGACGGCGACGGCGCCTCCACCTTCCTCATCACCGTCTCCGCACTGCTGCCGGTCTACAAGAGACTCGGCATGAACCCCCTGGTGCTGTCCGGAGTGGTCTGCCTGGGCGCGGGCGTGATGAACATGGTCCCCTGGGGCGGCCCCACCGTACGAGCCATGGCGGCCCTGAAGCTGGACAGTTCCGAGGTCTTCAACCCCGTGCTGCCGGCGATGGGCTTCGGCATCGCCTGGGTGCTGGTGGCCTCCTACCTGCTCGGGCGCCGCGAACGCGACCGTCTCGCCGCGCTGTCCCCGAGCACGTCCACGGCCGCCGTGGCAGCCGAGTCGAGTCGACAGGCCACGCCCACGACGGCCGACGCGCCGGAGCCCGAGGCCTTCCGGTCCCCCGGGGACGGGCCCGGCACCGTACGGGTCGCGCCTCTGCCACAGACCTGGCTGAACGTCTTCAACCTCCTGCTCACCCTCGCCCTCGTGGTCTGCCTGATCCAGGAAGTGATGCCGCTTCCGGTGCTGTTCGTCCTCGGATTCGCGATCGCGCTGCTGGTCAACCACCCGACCTGGGAACAGCAACAGGCGCTGCTCGACAAGCACGCCAAGAACGTGGTCCTGGTCACCACGATGATCTTCGCGGCCGGAGTGCTCACCGGAATCCTCAGCGGCACCAAGATGATCGACGAGATGGCCGAGGCGTTCGTCGCCGTCGTCCCCGACTCCGTCGGATCACACCTGCCCGTCGCGGTGGCCGTCACCGGCATGCCACTGAGCCTGGTCTTCACCCCGGACGCCTACTACTTCGGGGTACTGCCCGTACTCGCCGAGACCGCGAACGGCTTCGGCACGGAACCGGCCGAGGTCGCCCGGGCCGCCATCCTCGGTCAGATGACCACGGGGTTCCCCCTCAGTCCGCTCACCGCGTCCACGTTCATCCTGGTCGGCATGAGCGGTGTGTCGCTCGGTGAGCACCAGCGCTTCATCTTCCGCTGGGCCTTCGCCACCACCCTTGTCATGACCGCCGGCGCCCTACTGACCGGCGCCTTCTCCCTGTGACCGCCGAGAGCCCGGAGCCGGGCGACCGGATCCCCACCCACCAGGCACCTGGTCCGGGTGCCCCCGAAGGAGACGAGGCCCCATGACACGGATCAGCAGACGTACGGTACTCGCCGCCACCGCCGGTGCGGTCGCGGCGCCTGCCGTGAGCACGGCACCCGCCGCGGCAGCCGACACCACGACAGCCACGTCCCAAGGACGACAAGCGGCTCCCGGACGAAATCCGGTCCTGCGAACGGACCTTGTCACGCGTGTGACACCGAGGAACAACTGGCTGGTGACAGCCGTGGCCATCCAGTACGCGCACAGCATCGACTTACGCGGCGGGGTGATCCCGCCCTCGGCCTTCCAGGTGAAGGCAACGGTGGGCGGACAAGCAGCGGCTCGCAAGGTCACCCGTGTCTACACCAACTCCACCGCGGCAGTGGACGACCGAACTCACCCCGGACGGCCGGGGGACCGCCTGATCATCGAACTCGACCCGAACGACCCCAACGCGCGGGCCGCCGGCACCGACCCCCTTCCACTCGACCGCGCCTACTCCGTCAGACAGATGGCGGACCTGCACACCCCGGAAGGCGAACCGGTGCTCAGGGCCGGTCCGTTCGCAAGCCGGAACGACGACGTCATCACTCCCGTCGTCGACGACTTCGCCGCAGGATCCTTCACCGACTCCGCGGGTTTCGAACTGGACTTCCGGCTGTACCGGCCCGCGGGCTTCGTACGCGACCCGCGGACCAGCACGCGATACCCGCTCGTCGTCACCCTGCACGGCGGCGGCGAAGTCGCGGACAACAACATGACCCAGCTCACTTCCAACCGGATCGCCGTCACCTTCGCCACAGCGCGACGACAGCGCCGCAACCCCGCGTTCGTCCTCTCCCCGCAGATCCCCCTGCCCCGTCCCATGGACGGACCCGACGGCACGGACTGGACCGACGCCAGGGTTCAGGCCGCGCTGATCGAACTCATCGACACCTTCGTGAGCGAGCACTCCCGGAACCTGGACACGGCCCGGCTCTATCTCGTCGGCCTGTCCTCCGGCGCACGCGGCATCTACAGCCTGCTGGCCAAGCGACCCGACACGTTCGCAGCCGCCCTGCCCACGGCCGGCTGGGGTGAGACGGCCGCCATGGAAGGCATCACGCACATCCCGATCTGGGCCGACCACTCCGTCGACGACCCGATCGTCCCCTACCGGGAGGGCCGGTTCGGCAAGCCGGGCACCTGGACACTGATGAACACGCTGGAGACCGCCGGCGCACGGGTCAGCCGTGGGGAATGGGCCAACGATCTGCCGAAGGAACAGTTCGAGGCCCGGTCCCGGGCGCTCCTGCGGCAGGCCCGAGCCACGCGCAGCCATGTGCTCTTCACGAGCTACACCCCCGGAACGACACCGGTTAACCCCCACCTCTCGTGGGCCCAGACCTACGAGAACGACGTGGTCATCGACTGGCTCTTCGCACAGTCCCGCTAGCCGCCCGCACGCGGCGAGCAACCTCGCTGTCCGGTTACCGCGCTCTCACCGCTATCCGGAGGTAAAGCAATGCGTCCCACGACTCGTTCGAACCACACAACCACGCCGTTACGGACCCGACCCCGTGTCATGACGGCACTGATCGCCCTCGCGACCAGCATCGGCCTGGCGCTGACCCTGCTGACGGTTGCCGCCCCGCCGGCGGCCGCCGCCGACCTGCTGTCCCAGGGCAGGCCGGCGACCTCCTCGTCCACCGAGAACGCGTCCACCCCCGCCTCGGCGGCCGTGGACGGCGACACCGGGACGCGCTGGTCGAGCACCTTCGGCGATCCGCAGTGGCTGACCGTCGACCTGGGCGCCACCGCCACCCTCAGCCAGGTCGTACTGCGCTGGGAGGCCGCGTACGCCCGTGCGTTCCAGATCCAGACCTCCGACAACGGCACCGCCTGGACCACCCTGTACTCGACCACGACGAGCACCGGCGGCGTACAGACCCTCGACGTGAACGGCAGCGGCCGGTACGTCCGCGTCCACGGCACCCAGCGCGGCACCGCCTACGGCTACTCCCTGTGGGAGTTCCAGGTGTACGGCTCCGGCGCCGGCACCCCTCCGGGCGAGGGGATCCCCGACCCGACGACCGCGTCCCTCGAAGCCGGCGACGGGCCGCTGACCACCGCCACCTACACCGTTCCCAGCCCGAGCGGATACGGCTCCGGCACGGTCACGTACCCGACGACCAATGGCTCGTACCCGGGCGTCGTACTGATGCCCGGCTATCAGGGAACCCAGCAGAACCTGCGGTGGCTCGCACCCCGCCTCGCGTCCTGGGGCTTCGTCGTCATCAATGTCGGAACCAACACCCTCAACGACGATCCCGCATCCCGTGGCCGCCAGATCACCGCCGCCGGCACCCAGTTGCTCGCGCTCGGCAACACCACCGGCAACCCGATATCGGGGAAGGTCAACGGCACGCTGGGCGCGGTCGGACACTCGATGGGCGGCGGTGGCGTCATGGCGGCCCTCCGGGACGACTCGCGGTTCCGGGCGGGCGTACCCACGGCCCCCTACTACCCGAGCATGAACTTCTCCGGGGTCACCGACCCCACGTTTTTCCTCACCTGCCAGAGCGACCCCGTCGCCCACGGCAACAGCTACGCGGTGCCCTGGTACAACTCCATGTCCCAGGCCGAGAAGCTCTACATCGAGGTCCCGGGCGACCATCTGTGCCCGATGACGGGCTCCGGAAACAAGGCCAAGCAGGGCAAGTGGATCGTGTCGTTCCTCAGCCTCTGGCTGCGGGCCGACACCCGCTTCGGTCCGTTCCTGTGCGGACCCGCACGTGACGCCGACAAGAACAACACGTCCCTGGTCACGCGCTGGATGGACACCTGCCAGTTCTGAGACCGACGAGGGGCGCCCCGTACGGGTACGGCCGTACGGGGCGCCGCTCATCGGCTCGGGATCCGGGCGCGGATTCCCCTCACTTGACGCGTCGGGCCACCTCCGTCGCCCTGCCCATCAGCCGTTCGAGCGGCCCCCGCTGGAAGAAGCGGGACCAGAGGGTGACGAGGACGGTGACGGATCCTTGGCGGTCAGGCGCAGCGTGCGGCCGTCGGGTGCTGCCGACAGCGAGAACGGGGGAGGTGGCGGCCGGTGACGTGCACCGACACCACGTCGTCCGACTCCGGCACCACCGCCGCGACCTCGAACCGGTGATAGGCGTTGCGCCACAGCGGCATGACGGTGCACACCGTGCCAGGTCTCGTACCGCAGCCGCCTCCTCACCTGTCGGGCGGAGACCGCGGCGACCACGACGACGAGCGCCGCGCAGCACCACCAGCACGGCGTGGGTGAGGAGGATCCACAGCAGGGCGTACTGCCGCCCGGTCCCCGCGAGGTCGTGGGGACCGGGCGGCCCGATCTGATACGGCCCCTGGGCGGGGCAAGAACACGGAAATGGCGAGAAGTCGGCCCTGGTTGGCCTCAACTGTTGTTGTTCCGCGATCGGCACATCGAGGACTGCCGGACGGGCGGGTCAGTGCCCCTGGCAGCAGGAGCCGCCCGAGGCCCGGTCAGTGCCCTGCACGCCCATGCGCTGCGCCGCCTCGGCTCGATCCTGTCCCGCCTTGGACTCCGCGTCGTGGACCACTCGCCCGGAGATCAGGGTGTATTGGACCTTGGTGGCGCGGATCTCGTTCACGGGCACCTTGGTGATGTCCCGGTCGAGGACGATCAGATCGGCCCGTTTGCCGGGCCGGACGGTTCCCGAGTTCCCGTCATGCAGTTGGTGCGCCGCGCCCGCGGTGTGCATGGCCAGCGACTGGGTGCGGGTCAGCCCTTCGCGGGCGTTGAGCGGCGGCTGGTTCTCCTCAGGGCTGCTGCGGTCGATCGCGGTGGCGATCTGGGTGAAGGGAAGCAGCGGGTCGACCGGCCAGTCCGAGCCACCGGCCAGCAGGGCGCCTGCCTTGGCCAGGCTGCGAGCCGGGAACAGGCGCGCGTACCGCTCCGGCCCGACGTAGGGCTTCAGCGCGGCGGTCGTGAACGAGGAGGGCCGTGCCCACTGCAACGACATGTTGGCCACCACTTGGGCGCGGGCGAAGCGCCGGTAGTCGTCGGGGTGCACCAGTTGGAGGTGGGTGATGGTGTGCCGTCGGCTACGGCGACCGGGGCGGGCGACGGCCTCGTAGGCGTTCAGGGCCGTGCGTACGGCGCGGTCGCCGATGGCGTGGGCGTGCATCTGCCAGCCGTCCGCGTCCAGGGCCCGGACGAGGGCCCGGTAGTCCCGGTCGCTGACGTGGAGGGGACCACGGTTGTCGGTCGGCCTGCCCTGGGCGTCCAGGTACGGGTCCAGCAGGGCGGCGCTCTGCGCGGGGAACTCCATCACGCCGTCGAGGAACACCTTGACCGTGGTCAGCCGCAGCCTGGCCGGTCCGGCGAACCGCTCACGCACGCCGCGCAGGAACTCGGCCGCCTCCTTGGGCTTCTTGGCGAGTTCCGCGTCGATCACCAGGGCGGGGGTGATGCGCTGCGGCAGCACGCCCTTGGCCATGAGCTCGGCGTAGGTCTCGACGAAGTCCTCGCCGCTGGAGGCGTCGAGGAAGGACGTGATGCCCGCGGCCAGGAGGGCGCCGGCCATCTTCTTCTGGGCGGCGAGGATCAAGTCCGGACTCGGCGGAGGGATCACCTGGGAGACGAGCCATTGGGCGTCGTCCACCAGCAGACCGGTCGGTTCCCCGTCGGCGCCGCGGACGATCTTTCCGCCCGTGGGGTCCGGGGTGGTGCGGTCGACGCCCGCGAGGGCGAGTGCCCTGCTGTTGGCGAGGCTGTTGTGGAAGTCGGAACCCTGCAGGTAGATCGGGCGCCTGGTGTTCAGCGAGTCGAGCAGCGACTTGTCGGCCACGGTGCCCGCGGGCAGCAGGCCGACGGGGTTCCAGTCGACCACCTGGAGCCAGCCGTCCGGTTCCTGCGCCGCCGAGGCGTCCAGCATCTCCTGGATCCTCGCGCGGAACTGCGGAACCGTCATGCTGGCATTGCCCAGCGACGGGTTCAGGGACTGCGCGGCCGCCCCGAGCGGGTGCATGTGCCCGTCCTGGAGGCCCGGCATGACCGTACCGCCGTGGGCGTCGATGACGACGGTACGGGGGCCGATGCGACGGCGTATGTCCGCGTTGCTGCCGACCGCGAGCACCTTTCCATTCGTGCCGACGGCCACCGCCTGCGCCCGCGTGCTGCCCTTGGTCGCGGTGAACACCCGCCCGTTCAGCACCACGGTGGCCACCCGCACCGGGGGCGTGCCCGTCGCGGCCCGGGCGGCCGTACCGGCACCGGCCACCGCGAGGGCGCCCGCCCCCGCCGCGGCCAGGAACGTCCGCCGCTGCAGCGGGCCGTCCGCGCGTGCCGCGGAGGTGCAGTCGAGAACATCTGGCATCTGACAACTCCTCACCCGGCGGCCGTCCCGGCCGCCATCGCCGGGTACGCTGAGTGATTAAGGTGTTAACCACAAGCTGTAATGGGGCTGTTGGGGTACATGGGATACACACATGACGAGTCCGTGTGTCTGGCGGCGCCCCACGCTCGGCGCCGTGGCAGCAGTACGGCGCCCACCCCGGCATTACCTTGACGGCGTAGCTCGTCCGTGAAGAGGGTGAACAGCACCTCGTCACAGGGCCGGCGAGGCACTGCCTGATCAGCGAGAACGGTGCGCGCTTCAGATCGAACGGGTCCTCGACCCGGTCGGGCCGCTCTTCGGGTCCGGTGCCTGACTCTTCCGACATGCAGACCAGGCCCGCGCCCTCACACGGGCCGGTGGAGGCAGCCTCGGGGATGAATCGGCTGATGCTCCACCCGCATGGTTGACTCGGCCGCCAACGCTGCTGTTGCGCCTCAGCTGAATGCCTCACCAACCAACCGTGTAGGGCTTCGGGCGGAGCCGCGCGCTCGAGACCACGAAGTCCTACGCCGGCCGGATCGACGCGGCCTCGGCCCGCTGGCATCGGCTCCAGCGGAGTGCCCGAGACCCTCTTGACTCAGCACCGCGCCACTGCCATTGTCTGTTCCATAATGCGGAACGGCATTCCACTTTGTGGCACGCAGTTCGGGGGGCGGGAGTCGCCGCCGCGCCGCCTCACGGTCTGCGGCACCCCGCTTGCCGTGGGGCTTGCAACCTCGACCGATTCGCGAAGGAGACGGTCCGCTGTGGACGCCATCGATGAGAAGATCATTGCCGAGCTGACCCGCAATGCCCGCATCTCGCACTCCGAACTGGCCAGCAAGGTGCTGCTGTCCCGCAATGCGGTGCGCCAGCGCATCGAACGGCTTGAGCGCGAGGGACACATCGCCGGCTACACCATCGTCCGCGCGGGCGACGCCACCGGCGATGTCGTCTCAGCGCTCGTACTCGTCTACCGCCAGGACCGCATGCGCGGCGGCGACGTCCTGGCCGCGCTCAAACGCATCCCCGAGGTCGTCATCTGCGAGATCCTCAGCGGCGACTTCGACATCATGGTGCGCCTGGAAGCGGCCTCACTGGAACGCGTACGAGTCATCTGGGAGGACATCGCCCAGATGCCCGGCGTGCGGGACACGGTCACCGCGCTCACCCTGTCCAGCGTCGTCAACCGCCCGCGAGGAGAGCGGAGTTCTACGGCACCGGGGTGAGCAGCGCACGTGGCCTGCTCCCGGTGGAGCAGCCAGCCCTGGACCACGAGGTCCACCACGTCCGTCCCGTCGCGAGGGCCTCTTTCACAACCAGGGCGGCGGCCGCGTAGCCGATGTGCGGGTCAGGACAGTCACCGAGCCCACTGACTGGGCGGCCTGCAGGCCAGGTGCTCCCCAGTAACCCGTCTTCCATGGTCCGAACCGCTCCGGCAGGTCGCGCCACTGCCCAGAGAGTCGTGCTCGGCACGGAAGGCGGTCATGGGACCACTTCACTGATGTGGTGGTCACTGGTTCGATCGTCACGCAATGAAGGTCCGACAAGCCCAGCGGCCACACCGGTTCGGAATCGCTTTCGAGCTGGCTCGTCTTGGTCCGCAGCCATGCCGTCAGCCGGCGGACGCGGCCGTCTTGCTCGGGTGATTGACGGCTGAGGAGGTGGTAGCTGGTGCCGTCGGGGACGAAACCGAAGGGTGCGACGAGTTGCCCTCGCTCCAGGTCGTCGCGGGCGACGGTATACGGGGCGATGGCGACCCCCACGCCGGCCGCGGCGGCCTGGAGGGTCAGGTAGAAGTGCTCCAGGGTCTGCTGGGAGGCGGGCTCTGCTTTCATGCCGGTGATACGTCGCCAGTCGTCCCACGCGCGGCCGTGTGCCGGTGTGCAGAAGGACTACCTGCGATACGCCGGCGGCGCAGGTCAGGCGGGTCGCGAGATCGGGCCGGCAGACGGGGCCGATCCGCTCTGCGAACAAGCGGGTCCGGCTCGCCTCTTCAGGGAACGGGAAGTCGTCTCGGCGGATCGCGAGGTCGATGTTGTCCCGCTCGAAGAAGACGGGGCCGCCGCCTGCGGACAGGTGGACGGCGACGTCCGGCACGTTCGCGGCCAGATCGGGGAGCCGGGGAATGAGCCATCGCATCAGGAGTGTGGGCTCACAGGAGAGGGTGAGCGGCCCTGCGGGTGTGCGGTGTGAGATCTGCCGGGCTGCCGCATCGATCTGATCGAGCGCGTCCCGGACGACGGCCGCCAGCTGGCGGGCCTGCGGGGTCGGGCGCAGGGCGCGTGTCTGTCGCTCGAACAGTGATATTCCAAGCTCACCATCGGATCCGCCGCTTTCGACGGCTCCCTGCAGCCCCACGCCGGCACCCTCCGATCCCAACTGGCCCCGGTGGTGGGTCTGTAGCGATCGCCGTCCCGGGACCCCGGAAGGAAGGCGGCGCGGAGCGCCCCGTGCGTGCGGAAGTGGTCAGTGGTCCCGGTCGTTGTCCCGGAGCACGTCGGAGGCGAACATCAGCCCGTAGCTGCGCTTGTGGAACGCCGCGACCTTGTTCGTCATCATGCCGATCTGCACTGTCGTCATTACGATTCGCTCTTCAGTACGGCGGCCTCTTGACTCCACTCCCGGCCACTGCCAACGTTTGTGCCGAATTCCAGCATGGCATTCCACAATGTGGCATGGGTCCGGGATCCGAGATACAAAGGCTGCGATGCGGTGCTTCCGCAGCCGCGGCCCCGTCCACCTTCTTGAATCGGACCACTTCACGTCGGGGGCCAGTAAGCGCCCCGCGTTACGAAAGGAAAGTCCTGTGTCAGCTGCGAGGAAACGTGTCGCCGTCGTCGGTACGGGCACGATGGGCAGCCAGGCCGCCTGGCGGCTGGCGGCACGGGGCGCCGAAGTCGTTGCCTACGACCGCTTCGCCCCCGGCCACGACCGCAGCGCCGCAGGAGGCGAGACCCGCGTCTTCCGCAGCGTGCAGACCCACGACGGCCGCTATGTGCCGCTCGTCCGGCACGCCGACGCCCTCTGGAAGCAGTTGCAGGCGGAGACCGGGCGGGAACTGCGCCGCCTGACCGGAGCCCTGGTCATGGGGCCGGCCGACGACCCCGAGATGCGTACCGTCATGGACGGCATCGCCGAGCACGGCCTCGACCACGAGGTGATCGACACCGAGGCGATGGCCAAGCGTTTCCCGCAGTTCCGGGTCGGCGACGGCGACCTGGTGGTCCTCGACTCCCA
The DNA here is from genome assembly GCF_002214185.1 of Streptomyces capitiformicae. Classification (NCBI taxonomy): domain Bacteria; kingdom Bacillati; phylum Actinomycetota; class Actinomycetes; order Kitasatosporales; family Streptomycetaceae; genus Streptomyces; species Streptomyces capitiformicae. Next base: position 10,099,555 of record NZ_CP022161.1, read on the forward strand.
CGCGGGCTTCGTCCGCCCCGAGCTGACGGTCCAGACCGCGGCCCGGCGTGCCGAGGAGCTGGGTGCCCGGATCCGCCGCTACACCCCGGTGCGGGAGGTCACTCCCGTCGCCGGGGGAGGCGTGGAGATCCGCACCGACACCGACACGGAGCGCTTCGACACCGCGGTCGTCACTCCCGGCCCGTGGGTGGGTGACCTGCTGCCCGACCTGCCGTGGGAGGTGAGCGTCTACCGCGCGATCAGCGCGTGGTTCCTGCCCAACGAGGACCAGCCGGCAGACGCCGAGCGGCCCGCCTTCATCCGCTGCGGCGACATCCCCTTCTACGGCATCCCGTCCCCGGACGGCCTGACCGTCAAGCTCGGCCTGCCCCAGCCCCACCACAAGCCCGTGGACGACCCCAACCGGCTGAACCGGACCGTCGCACCGGAGGAACTGGAGACCTTCACCACGGCGGTGCGCCGCCACCTGCCCGGCCTGAACCCCGACCCGGTGCGGCTGTCCGTCTTCATGGAGGGCTACACCGACAGCACCCGCCCGCTGGTCGGCCCCCTGCCGGGCTGCGACGACATCGTCCTGCTGGCCGGCTTCTCCGGCCAGGGCTTCAAGATCTCGCCCGCCATGGGCGACATCGCCGCGGACCTGGCCCTGGAGGGCCGCACCTCCCAGCCGATCGACTTCATCACCACAAACGGCCGTTCCACGGCCTGAGTCAGAAAGAGAAAACCCTCCGTTACGCCGACGCCGTGGGCGTCCTCGCCGAGCAGGGTGTTGGCCGCTACCTCGAACTCGGCCCCGACGGCACCCTCACCGCCCTCGCCCAGGCTGCCGTGGACGACTCCGAGGGCGCGGTGTTCGTACCGGCCCTGCGCAAGGACCGGCCCGAGCCTGCCTCCCTGACGGCCGCACTTGCCGCACTGTTCACACACGGCGCCGACGTCGACTGGCCCGCCCTCACCGGCGGTGACCGGACCGGGAGTGCCGTGCACCTGCCGACGTACGCCTTCCAGCGGCGCCGTTACTGGCCGAACCTCACCGGTGTCACGTTGGGCGACCTCGGTTCGGCGGGCGTCGGATCGGCCGGGCACCCGCTGCTCGGGGCGGCCGTGCGGGTGGCCGGCGGTGAGGAGGTGCTGTTCACCGGGCGGCTCTCGCTCCGCACGCATCCTTGGCTGCGCGACCACGCGGTGACCGGCACGGTTCTCTTCCCGGGCACCGGGTTCCTCGAACTGGCGATGTGCGCCGCCGGACAGCTCGGCTGCGACCGCGTCGAGGAACTGACCATCGCGGCCCCGCTGATCGTGCCCGAGCGCACCGGACGCCTGGTGCAGGTACGGGCGGGTGCCCCCGACGAGTCGGGCACGCGCACACTGGAGGTGTACTCCCGGGCGGAGGACGCCCTCGACGGCGACCCCTGGACGCTCAACGCCAGCGGTTCGCTGCTCACCGGGGACTCCGACGTCACCGGCCTGTCGTCGGCCGGCACCACGGCCGCGGACCTGACCGCCTGGCCGCCGCCGAACGCCGAGGCCGTCCCCATGGAGGGCTTCTACGACCGTTTCGCCGAGGCCGGATTCGCGTACGGGCCGGTGTTCCAGGGGCTGCGCGCGGTCTGGCGGCGCGGCGACGAGGTCTTCGCCGAGGTCGGGCTGCCGGATGAGCACGAGCGGCTGGCGGGCGGCTTCGGCGTCCACCCGGCGCTCCTGGACTCCGCCCTGCACGCGATGATGTTCGTGTCGCTGGCCGACGCCGGGCAGGGACGGCTGCCGTTCTCCTGGAGCGGGGTTTCCCTGCGGGCGTCCGGCGCGCGGGCCCTGCGCGTCCGTATGGTCCAGGCCGGCCCGGAGGCCGTCGCACTCGACCTGGCCGACCCCACGGGCGCTCCCGTCGCCTCCGTCGAGTCGCTGCTCCTGCGCCAGGTCTCCGGCGACCTCGCCGCCCGCGCCGACGCCGACGGCCACCGCGAAAGCCTCTTCCAGGTGGACTGGACGAAGGTGACGCTCCCCGAGGGGGACGCCGCTGATGTGCGGGTCTTCTCCGACCTGGCCGACCTGCCCGCCCCCGTCCCGGCGACCGTGCTGTTCGCCGCCGGTCCCGGCGTGAACGACGTGAACGACGTGAACGAGGAGACGGCGGGCGCACCGGCCGCGGCCCGCGCCGCCACCGCGCGCGTCCTGGACGCCGTACGGACCTGGCTCGACGACGAGCGGTTCGAGGAGTCCCGCCTGGTGGTCGTCACCGAACAGGCGGTCGCCCTCGACGAGACGACGGCGGCCGATCCCGCACTGGCCGCCGTGTGGGGCCTGGTGCGGGCCGCGCGCGCCGAGGCGCCGGAGCGGTTCGCCCTCGTCGACACGGACGGTACGGACGCGTCCCGGGCCGCGCTCACCCGCGCCCTGGCCACCGGCGAGCCGGAGCTCGTCCTGCGCGACGGCACCGCCCTCGCCCCGCGCCTCGGCCGCGTTCCGGCGGGCGGTCAACTCGCCCTCCCCACAGGCGAGTCGGCCTGGCGGCTCGACACCACCGAGAAGGGCACCCTGGACAACCTCACGCTGGCCCCCTTCCCGGAGGCCACCGCCGAACTCGCCGAAGGCCAGGTCCGGATCGCCGTACGGGCCGCCGGCCTCAACTTCCGCGACGTACTCAACGCACTCGGCATGTATCCGGGCGAGGCGGGCCCGCTCGGCGGCGAGGGCGCCGGGGTGGTGACCGAGGTCGGGCCGGGAGTGACCGGGCTGGCCGTCGGGGACCGGGTGATGGGCATGTTCCCCGGCTCGTTCGGGCCGGTCGCCGTCGCCGACGCGCGGATACTCGCGCGGATTCCCGCGGGCTGGTCGTTCGCGCAGGCGGCGTCGGTGCCGATCGTGTTCCTGACGGCGTACTACGCGCTCACGGACCTGGGCGGACTCCAGGCCGGCGAGTCGGTGCTGGTGCACGCGGCGGCCGGTGGTGTCGGCATGGCGGCGGTGCAGCTGGCGCGCCATCTGGGTGCCGAGGTGTTCGGTACGGCGAGCGCCGGGAAGTGGGACACACTGCGCCAACTCGGCCTGGCCGAGCGGCGGATCGCCTCCTCCCGGGACACGGACTTCGAGACGGCCTTCATGGCCGAGACCGGAGGCCGCGGTGTGGACGTCGTACTGGACTCGCTGGCCGGTGAGTTCGTGGACGCGTCGCTGCGGCTGCTGCCGAGGGGCGGCCGGTTCCTGGAGATGGGCAAGACCGATGTGCGCGAGGCGGACACCGTGGCCGCAGCGCATCCGGGGGTGACCTACCGGGCGTTCGACCTGTGGGAGGCCGGGCCGGAGCGGATCGGCGCGATGCTCGCGGAACTGGTCGCGCTGTTCGAGGCCGGAGTTCTCGAACCGCTGCCGGTGACCTGCTGGGATGTCCGGCGTGCGGCCGAGGCGTTCCGGTTCCTGTCGCAGGCGCGGCACGTGGGCAAGGTCGTCCTGACCGTCCCGGCCCCGCTCGACCCCGACGGGACCGTGGTGGTGACCGGCGGTACGGGCGGTCTGGGCGCGCTGGTGGCCCGGCACCTCGTCAGCGAGCACCGCGTCGAGCGGCTGCTCCTGCTCAGCCGCCGTGGGCTCGACGCGCCCGGCGCAGGTGAACTCGTCGCGGAACTGGCTGAGTTGGGCGCCCGGGTGGAGGTCGCGGCGGTGGACGTCGGCGATCGTGACGCGCTGGCCGGGGTCCTGGCCGCCGTACCCGCCGAGCACCCGTTGACCGCTGTCGTCCACACCGCCGGCATCGTCGACGACGGGGTGGTCTCCTCGCTCACCCCGGAGCGGCTGGGGGCTGTCCTGCGGCCGAAGGCCGACGCGGCGGTCCACCTGCATGAGCTGACCCGGGACGCGGACCTGTCCGCCTTCGTGGTCTTCTCCTCCGTCGCCGGTACGTTCGGCAGCGCGGGCCAGGCCAACTACGCGGCGGCCAACGCCTTCCTGGACGCCTTCGCCGCCGTACGCCGCTCGTCCGGCCTGCCTGCCGTGTCCCTCGCCTGGGGCGCCTGGGCACCCGGCGCCGGTATGACGGCCGAGCTCACCGAGGCGGACCTGCGGCGCATGGCGCGCGGCGGCATGCGCCCGCTCACCGCCGAACAGGGCCTCCACCTCCTCGACACCGCCGGCCTCCTGGCCGACGCCACCCCCGCGCACCGGGCGCTGCTGCTGCCCGTGAACCTGGACCTCCAGACGCTGCGGGCCCACGCCGAGGCCGTACCGCCGCTGCTGCGCGGACTGGTACGGGCACCGGTGCGGCGGGCGGCGGAAACGGCGGCGGGGGCGGGCGCCGAACGGCAGGACCTCGGCGACCGGTTGGCGGCGCTCGCTCCGGCCGACCGGGAGCAGTACCTCGTCGACCTCGTCTGCGCGCAGGCCGCGGCCACGCTCGGCCATGGCTCGGCGGACGAGATCGAACCGGACCAGGCGTTCAAGGAGTTGGGCTTCGACTCGCTCACCGCGGTCGAACTGCGCAACCGGCTCGGCGCCGTCACCAAGTTGCGGCTCACCGCGACGCTGGTGTTCGACCATCCGACACCGACCGCGCTGGCCGGTCATCTGCTGGACGAGATCACCCTGCCGGAGCCGCCGCCAGGCGGCGAGCGCCCGGGCGGCGTGGCTGTGCCCGCGGGGCCCCTCCTGGCCGAACTCGACCGACTGGAGGCCGCGTTCGCCACGGCCGCCGTCGGCGGCGACGACCACGCGACGATCGCCGCACGGCTGCGGCGGCTCACCGCCCAGTGGCAGGAACTCGCAACGAAGGACGGCGGTGCCGGACACGACAACGGCACCGGCTCCGGCGGCACCGGAGCGGCAGTCACCGACGTCGACGACGGGGAACTCGCCTCCGTCGAGACGGCGGACGAACTGTTCGACCTCATCGACAAAGAACTCGGGATGTCGTGATCAGCCACGGGAAACCGTTGGCACCGGCTCAAGGATGTGGCGTTGGTGGCTGAAAACGGCAGGACTTCGGACGAGAAGATGGACGAGAAGTACGTCGAGTACCTCAAGCGGCTGACCGCCGAGCTGCGACAGACGCGTCGACAGCTGCACGAGGCGGAGTCCAGGGACCGGGAACCCATCGCGATCGTGGCGATGAGCTGCCGCTACCCCGGCGGAGTGAGCAGCCCCGAGGAGCTGTGGGACCTCGTCGCCGCGAGCGGGGACGCCGTCTCGGACTTCCCCGTCGACCGCGGCTGGGACACCTGGGGCGACCACGACTCCGACCCGGGCCCCGACAAGGCGGGCACCTTCTTCGCCCGGGCCGGCGGCTTCCTGCACGAGGCGTCCCGCTTCGACGCCGACTTCTTCGGGATCTCCCCGCGCGAAGCGCTGGCCATGGACCCGCAGCAGCGGCTGCTGCTGGAGATCGCCTGGGAGGCCTTCGAACGGGCCGGGATCGACCCCGGGTCGGTGCGCGGCAGCAGCACCGGCGTCTTCGTCGGCGCCGCGACCTCCGGCTACGGCTCCGGCGTGACCGAGTTCCCCGAGGGTGTGCACGGGCTGCTGCTCGCGGGCAACGCCACCTCCGTCGCCTCCGGCCGCATCGCCTACACCCTCGGTCTGGAAGGGCCCACCGTCACCGTCGACACGGCGTGCTCCTCGTCGCTGGTCGCCCTGCACTGGGCGTGCCAGGCGCTGCGTCGCGGCGAGTGCGACATGGCGCTCGCGGGCGGGGTCGCCGTCATGGCCACCCCGGCGATGTTCCACGAGTTCAGCCGCCAGCGTGGCCTGGCCGCCGACGGCCGCTGCAAGGCGTTCTCCGACGACGCCGACGGCACCGGCTGGGCCGAGGGCGCCGGTCTGCTGCTGGTCGAGCGGCTCTCCGACGCCCGCCGCCACGGCCACCCCGTACTCGCCGTGGTCCGCGGCACCGCCATCAACTCCGACGGCGCCTCCAACGGCCTCACCGCCCCCAACGGGCCCGCCCAACAGCGCGTCATCCGCGCCGCCCTCGCGGGCGCCGGCCTGAACCACGACGACGTGGACGCCGTCGACGCGCACGGTACGGGTACCTCGCTGGGCGACCCGATCGAGGCGCAGGCCCTCATCGCGACATACGGCCAGGAGCGCGCACACCCGCTGTGGCTCGGCTCGTTGAAGTCCAACATCGGCCACACCCAGTCGGCCGCCGGTGTCGGCAGCATCATCAAGATGGTCGAGGCGATGCGGCACGGCGTACTGCCCCGCACCCTCCACATCTCCGAGCCGTCCCGGCACATCGACTGGGCGGCCGGCGCGGTACGGCTGCTCACCGACCCCGTCGACTGGCCCGACATGGGCCGCCCGCGCCGCGCGGGCGTGTCGTCGTTCGGCATCAGCGGCACCAACGCGCACGCCGTCATCGAACAGGCCCCCGAGCCCGAGCCCGAGGCCGCCGACACCGACACCGACGTCGCCGCCCTCAGGACGCCACCCGTCATACCGTGGCCGCTCTCCGCCCGCAGCGAGGACGTCCTCGCGACCCAGGCCGCCCGGCTCCTCGAAAGACTTCGGCAGCAGCCCGAGCCGCCGCGCCCGGTGGACGTCGGTCTCGCGCTCGCCACCACCCGCGCCGCGCTGGAGCACCGGGCCGTCGTCGTCGCCTCCGACCACGACGGCGCGCTGACCGAACTGACCGCCCTCGCCGAGGGCACCCCGGGCGCCGCCACCGTCCTCGGCCGTGCCACACGCGGCGCCACCGCGTTCCTGTTCGCCGGGCAGGGAGCCCAACGGCTCGGCATGGGACGGGAGTTGCACGAGGCGTACCCGGTGTTCGCCGAGGCCTTCGACGCGGCGTGTGCCCAGTTCGACACCGAACTTCCGCGCCCGTTGCGCGAGGTGGTCTTCGGTGACGACGCGGACCTGCTGAACCGCACCGAGTACGCGCAGCCCGCCCTCTTCGCCCTCGAAGTCGCCCTGTTCCGGCTGCTGGAGGCGTGGGGGATCACCCCCAAGTACCTGCTGGGCCACTCCGTCGGCGAACTGGCCGCCGCCCATGTCGCCGGTGTGTGGTCGCTGGCCGACGCCTGCCGGCTCGTCGTGGCGCGCGGCCGGCTGATGCAGGCGCTGCCGTCCGGCGGGGCGATGGCCGCCGTGCAGGCCACCGAGGAGGAGGTGCTGCCCCTGCTGAACGACCGGGTCGGTATCGCCGCCGTCAACGGCCCCCGCGCGGTGGTGATCTCCGGCGTCGCCGAGGCCGTCGAGGAGACGGCCGCGTACTTCCGTGCCCAGGGCCGCAGGACCACCGCCCTGCGGGTCAGCCACGCCTTCCACTCCCCGCTGATGGAGCCGATGCTGGCCGACTTCCGGGCCGTCGCCGAGGCCGTCACCTACCACCCGCCCCGGCTGACGATCGTCTCCGACGTGACCGGCACCACCGCCACCCCGGCCGAGCTGTGCTCGCCCGACTACTGGGTCCGGCACGTGCGCGAGCCCGTCCGGTTCGCCGACGGCATACGGCTGTTGGACAAGCGCCGGGTCGTACGGTTCGTCGAGCTGGGCCCCGACGGCACCCTCACCGCGCTCGCGCAGGGCTGCCTGGACGGCGAAGGCAGCGGCGACGGCCGACTGCTTGTTCCCGCCCTGCGCAAGGACCGGCCCGAGCCCGCCGCGCTGACGGCCGCGCTCGCCGCCGTCTTCGCCCACGGCGCGCCGGTCGACTGGCCGGCGGTCTTCGCGGGCACCGGCGCCCGGCCGGTGGAGCTGCCGACGTACGGCTTCCGCCGCGAGCGGTACTGGCTGGAGCCGACCCCGGCCGCCCCGAGCACCCCGGACCAGGCCCCCGGCACGGACGCGGCCTTCTGGTCGGCCGTCGAGGAAGAGGACATCGCCGCCCTCGCCGACACCCTCGACGTGGACGAAGGACTCGTCCGCCCGCTGCTGTCCCCGCTGTCCTCGTGGTGGCGCGGGCGCCGCGAGAGCGCCCGGGTGGACCGGCTGCGCTACCGGGTCGGCTGGCAGCCCTTCGACCCCGCCACCGGCACCCCGCTCACCGGCCGCTGGCTGCTCGCCGTCCCCGACACCGGCCACCCCGACCTGCCCACGATCACCGAGGCCCTGGCGGCACGCGGCGCCGAGCCAGTGCCGTGGGAGTACACGCCGGACGCGGAACGCGCCGACCTGGCCGCCCGGATACCCGGCGACCTCGACGACCTCGCAGGCGTCCTCGTCCTGCCCGGGTCTCAGGCAGCGGACGACTCGGGGAACACGGACCCGGCCGACGTCCTGTTCCGCACCGTACGGCTCCTGCAGGCGCTCGGCGACGCGCAGGTCACCGCCCCGGTGTGGCTGGCCACCAAGGGCGCGGTGGCGGCCGCCCGTTCCGACGCCGCGCCGGACCCCGTGCGGGCCGCGCTGTGGGGGCTGGGCCGGGTGGCCGCGCTGGAACTGCCCGACCGCTGGGGCGGACTCGTCGACCTGCCGGCGGTGCTCGACCGCCGGGCGGCACAGCGGCTCGCCGAGGTGCTGGCCCAGACCGGCACGGAGGACCAGACGGCGGTACGCGCGTCAGGTGTCTTCGCCCGCCGCCTGACGCGCGTCCAGGACACGCCCATCCAGGAAGCGGGCGCCGCCCGGACCGACGGCACCGGCTGGCGCCCCCGCGGCACCGTCCTGATCACCGGCGGCACCGGCGCGCTCGGCGCCCGGGTCGCCCGCTGGGCCGCCGAACAGGGCGCCGAGCACCTGGTCCTGACCGGCCGCCGGGGACCCGACGCCCCCGGTGCGGCCGAACTGGCAGAGCAACTCACCGCCCTGGGCGCCCGGGTGACCGTCGAGGCGTGCGACGTGGCCGACCGGGCCGCCGTCGAACGGCTGCTGTCCCGGCACACCGTCGACGCCGTCGTCCACGCGGCGGGCGTCGCCGACACACTGCCGCTGACCGACCTGGACGCCGACCGCTTCCGGTGGGTGTTCGCCGTCAAGGCGCACGGCGCGGCCCACCTCGACGCCGTACTGCGCGAGCAGGGCGACCGGCCGCTGGACGCGTTCGTGCTGTTCTCCTCCATCGCCGGCGTGTGGGGGAGCGGCGGCCAGAGCGCCTACGCCGCCGCCAACGCCCACCTCGACGGCCTGGCCGAACAGCGACGCGCCCGTGGCGCCACCGCCACCTCCCTCGCCTGGGGACCCTGGGGGCAGGGCGGCATGGTCGCCGAGGACGGGGCGGAGGAGTACCTGCGCCGGCGCGGACTCACCGTCCTCGACCCCGACCTCGCGCTGGCCGCACTCCACCGGCTCCTGGCGGAGAACGCCACCGGGCAGGTCGTCGCCGACGTCGACTGGTCCCGGTTCGCCCCCGGCTTCACCAGCACCCGTCCCAGCCCTCTCCTCACCGCACTGCCCGAAGCACAGGACGCGCTGCGCGACGAGCGGCCCACGACGGACGACGCCCACGGCGCATCGGCGTCGGCCCTGCGCGCCCGCCTCGCACCGCTGCCCGCCGCCGAACGCACCCGTGCCCTGCTGGACCTGATCCGCACCCACTCCGCCGCCGTCCTCGGCCACGCCGACGCCGGACTGCTGGACACCCGGCGCGCCTTCCGCGACTCCGGCTTCGACTCCCTCACCGCCGTCGAACTGCGTAACCGCCTCACCGCCGAGACCGGCCTCGCGCTGCCCGCCACCCTGGTCTTCGACCAGCCGTCGCCGCAGACCCTCGCCGGGCACATCGACGAGCAGCTGTTCGGCGGCACCGAGGCCGCGTCGGCGACCACCACAGCGCTGGTGGGGAGCGACGACGAGCGGATCGCGATCGTGGCGATCGGCTGCCGGTACCCCGGCGGAGTACGCGGCCCGGAGGAGTTCTGGCGGCTGCTCGCCGACGGCGTCGACGCGATCGGCGCCCCGCCCGCGGACCGCGGCTGGCAGGCGGACGGCGTCGAGGGCGGATTCCTGTACGACGCGGCCGAGTTCGACGCCGACTTCTTCGGGATCTCGCCCCGCGAGGCCCTGGCGATGGACCCGCAGCAGCGGCTGCTCCTCGAGATCTCCTGGGAGGCCCTGGAACGCGCGGCCATCGACCCGCGCACCCTCCACGGCTCACGCACGGGCGTCTTCGTCGGCGCCGGCGACCAGGGCTACGGCGGGATCGCCCGCGCCCTCGCCGACGACTCGCAGGGCCAGATCCTCACCGGCAACGCGGTCAGCGTCGCCTCCGGCCGGATCGCCTACACCCTCGGCCTGGAAGGCCCGGCCGTCACCCTCGACACCGCCTGCTCGTCCTCCCTGGTGGCCCTGCACTGGGCGGCACAAGCCCTCCGCAACGGGGAGTGCGATCTGGCGCTGGCCGGCGGTGTGACGGTGATGGCGACGCCGGTCGGGTTCGCCGAGTTCGACCGGCACGGCGGGCTCGCCGGGGACCACCGCTGCAAGGCCTTCTCGGACGACGCCGACGGCACCGTATGGGGCGAGGGCGGCGGCGTCCTCCTCCTCGAACGGCTCTCCGACGCCCGCCGCAACGGCCACCCGGTGCTCGCCGTCGTCCGCGGCAGCGCCGTCAACTCCGACGGCGCCAGCAACGGCCTCACCGCGCCCAACGGCCCCGCCCAGCAACGGGTCATCCGGGCCGCGCTCGCGGCGGGCGGGCTCACGCCGGCCGACGTCGACGCGGTCGAGGCCCACGGCACCGGCACCCGACTGGGCGACCCGATCGAGGCCCAGGCACTGCTCGCCACATACGGGCAGGACCGGCCCGGCGACCGGCCGCTGCGGCTCGGCTCTGCCAAGTCGAACATCGGGCACACGCAGGCCGCCTCCGGCGTCGCCGGCGTCATCAAGATGGTGCTCGCCATGCGGTACGGCGTCCTGCCGCGCACCCTCCACGTGACCGAGCCGTCCTCGCACGTCGACTGGACCGCCGGGGCGGTGGAACTCCTCACGGACCACGCCGACTGGCCCCGTACCGAGGGCAGGACGCGTCGCGCGGGAGTGTCGTCGTTCGGCATCAGCGGCACCAACGCGCATGTCGTACTGGAGGAAGCGGACCCCGACCCCACGGTGGCGTGTACACCGGCCGGGGGACCCGTCGCCTGGCCGCTCAGCGGACGGTCGGCCGGCGCGCTGCGGGAACAGGCCGAACGGCTGCGGGCCCATCTGGCCTCCCGCCCCGAACCGACGCCGGCCGAGGTGGCGCACTCGCTGGCCACGAGCCGCGCGGCGTTCGAGCACCGGGCCGTGGTGGTCGGTGCGGACCGCGAGGAACTGCTGGCCGGGCTCGCCGCCCTCGGCGACGACGAGGACACCGCCGGCGTGGTGCGCGGCCGGACCGGGCCGACCGGCCGTACCGCCTTCCTGTTCAGCGGGCAGGGCTCGCAACGGCCCGGCATGGGCCGGGACCTCCTCGACCGGTTCCCGGTGTACGCCGACGCCTTCCACCGGATCTGCGACGCCTTCGCCCCCCACCTCGACCGGCCGCTGGCCGACGTGGTCCTGGCCGCGGAGGGCACCGAAGAGGCCGTACTCCTCGACCGCACCGCCTACACCCAGCCCGCGCTGTTCGCCGTGCACGTGGCCCTGTTCGAGCTGGTGCGCTCGTGGGGCGTGACCCCGGACCTGCTGATGGGGCACTCCATCGGCGAGCTGTCCGCCGCGTACGTCTCCGGTGTGCTGTCCCTGGACGACGCCGCCGCGCTGGTTGCCGCCCGGGGCCGCCTGATGGGGGCACTGCCCGAGGGTGGGGCGATGGTCGCGGTGCAGGCCGCGGAGGACGAGGTGGCGCCCCTGCTGGGCGACCAGGTCGGAATCGCCGCCGTCAACGGGCCCGCCTCGGTCGTGGTCTCCGGGGACGAGTCGGCCGTCGCGGACATCGCCGGGCATTTCGCCGCGCTGGGCCGAAAGACTAGGCGTTTGCCGGTCAGCCATGCATTTCACTCAGCGCATATGGACGCGATGCTCACCGAGTTCGAAGAAGTCGCGCGCGGCGTGCGGTACGCCGCGCCCGCGATCCCGATCGTCTCCAACGTGACCGGGCAGCAGGCCTCGGACGCCGAACTCACGGCCCCCGAGCACTGGGTACGGCACGTCCGGCAGACCGTGCGCTTCACCGAAGGAGTTCGCGCGCTACGGAACGACGGCGTCGGCACCTTCGTCGAACTCGGCCCGGACGGCTCCCTCACCGCGATGACCCTCGACAGCCTCGGCGAGCCCGACCAGGACGCCCCGTCGCGGTCCGCCGAGTCGCCCGTCGCGGTCCCCGTGCTGCGCCGGGGCCGCCCCGAGCCGGTCGCCGCCCTGCTGGCCGCCGCCGCCCTGCACGTACGCGGGCTCGCCGACGCGCCGACCGGGCTCAACGGCCCGGCCCGCACAGTGGAGTTGCCGACGTATGCCTTCCAGCGCGGCCACTACTGGCCGACCGGAGCGGGCGAGGCGCTCGGCGAACGCGCCCAGGTGGCCGACGAGATCGACGCGGAGTTCTGGGCCGCCGTCGAGCGCGGTGACCTCGGCGGGCTGACCGACCGCCCCGACCTCGGCGACGACACCCCGCTCGGTGAACTGCTGCCCGCGCTGGCCTCCTGGCGGCACCGCCGCCGCGAGGCGTCCACGCTGGACTCCCTTGAGTACACAGTGGTGTGGCGGCCGGTGCCGGACGGCCCGCCGCCGCTGCTGTCCGGCAGCTGGCTCCTGGCCGTGCCCGCCTCCCTCGCCGACGACCCGTGGACGGACACGCTCACCGAGGGCCTGACCGCACACGGCGCGCGGATCGTGCCGCTGCCCGTCGACTGCTCCCTCACCGACCGGACCGCGCTCGCCGAGCAGCTGCGCAAGCTGCCCGAACGGGACGACCTGCGGGGCGTGCTGTCGCTGCTGGCGCTGGACGAGGAACCCGCCGGCGTCGACACGTCCGCCACCCCTGCCACCCCCGCCGGCCTGTCGGCGCTCCTCGCGCTCATCCAGGCTCTCGGCGACGCGGAGATCGGCGCCCCGCTGTGGTGCGCCACCTCCGGCGCCGTCGCCACCGGTGACCGGGAACAGATGACCTCGCCGACGCAGGCCGCCGCCTGGGGGCTCTGCCGCGTCGCCGCACTGGAGCATCCGCAGCGCTGGGGCGGACTCGTCGACCTCCCGGCCGACCTCGACGGCCGTACCGCCGAACGGCTCGCCGGGCTGCTGTCCGGCTCCACGGGGGAGGACCAGGTCGCCGTACGGGCCGCCGGAGTCCTCGCCCGCCGACTCGTGCGCGCCCGGCCCTCCGGGAGCGGCGAGCAGCCCGAGTGGAACTGCGCCGGCGAGACCGTGCTGATCACCGGCGGCACCGGCGCGCTCGGCGCCCGGGTCGCCCGCCGGCTCGCCGAACGCGGCGCCCGGCACCTCGTGCTGGCCGGCCGTCGCGGCCCGGACGCCGACGGCGCCGAGGCCCTGCGCGCCGAACTCCTCGCGGCCGGGGCCGAGGTGACCCTCGCCGCCTGCGACACCGCCGACCCGGACGCGCTGGCCGCACTGCTCGCCGACCATCCCGTCGACGCCGTGGTGCACGCCGCCGGGGTCCTGGACGACGGACTTCTGGAATCGCTCACGCCCGAGCGACTGGAAACGGTGCTGCGCCCCAAACTGGCCGCCGCCCACCACCTCGACCGGCTCACCCGCGACCGCACGCTCTCGGCGTTCGTCCTGTTCTCCTCCTTCGCCGGCACCATCGGCTCGGCGGGCCAGGGCAACTACGCCGCCGCCAACGCCTACCTCGACGCGCTCGCCGCCCGCCGCCGGGCCGAGGGACTGCCCGCCACCGCGGTGGCCTGGGGCCCGTGGGCCGGCGGGGGCATGGCGGCAGACGGGCCCGACTCCGAGGCCAGGATGCGGGCCGGCGGTGTCGTCCCCCTCGACCCGGACGCCGCGCTCCGCGCCCTCGACCGGGCGGTCGCCCGCCCCGACACGCAAGTGACGGTCGCCGAACTGGCCTGGGAGCGTTTCCTGCCCGGCTTCACCGCCGTACGGTCCGCCCCGCTGTTCGCCGAACTCCCCGAGGCACGGGCGCTGTCGCGCCGGACGCCGGAGCAGGACGGCGACGGCGATGCGGGTGGCGGTGCTCTGCGCGGCCGCCTCGCCGGGCTCGCCGAGGCAGAACAGGAGCGGCTGCTGGTTCAGTTGATCCGCGGCCATGTCGCCACCGTGCTCGGGCACGCCTCCGCCGACGCCATCGAGGCCGACCGCGCCTTCAGCGAACTCGGCTTCGACTCGCTGATGGCGGTGGAGCTGCGCAACCGGCTCGGAGTGGCGGCCGGACTGCACCTGCCCGCCACGCTCCTGTTCGACCAGCCCACACCACGCGTCCTCGCCCGCCACCTGCGGTCGCGGATCCTCACCGACGGCCAGGCGGGCACACCCGCCCTCGACGTGCTCTCCCAACTGGAAGCCGTGCTCGACGGGTTGTCCGAGGACGACACCCAGCGCGGCCGGATCATCTCCCGACTGGTGGCGCTGGCCGCCCACTGGGACGGCCGCGGCGAGCAGCCGACGAAACGCGACGGCGACGGCGACGGCGGAGCGGACGCGGACCTCAAGGAGCGGATCGACTCCGCCGGCGCGGACGAGATCTTCGCCCTGATCGACAACGACCTCGGCATCTCATGACCAGCGCCGCGCCGACCCACACCATCCACCTGACCTGTCCCACCGACACGACCTTCGGAGTTGGGGAGTACGCGTGAACGAGCAGGAAAAACTTCTCAGCTACCTCAAGAAGGTCACCGGCGATCTGCACGAGACCCGCAGACGGCTGCGCGAGGCGGAGTCGGCCCGCCGTGAACCGGTCGCCATCGTCGCGATGAGCTGCCGCTTCCCCGGCGGCGCGAACTCCCCCGAGGAGCTGTGGCGGTTGCTGAACGCCGGCGACGACGCCATCGTCGACTGGCCGGCCGACCGCGGCTGGAACCTCGCCGACCACTACGACCCCGAACCCGGCCGCCCCGGCCGGACGTACACCACGGCGGGCGGCGCGCTCGACGAGGCGGGCGCGTTCGACGCGGACTTCTTCGGGATCTCGCCGCGTGAGGCCATGGCGATGGACCCGCAGCAGCGGCTGCTGCTGGAGATCTCCTGGGAGGCGTTCGAACGCGCCGGCATCGACCCGGCCACCCTGCGCGGCTCCCGCACCGGTGTCTTCGCCGGCACCAACGGCCAGGACTACCCGGTGCTGTTGTTCGGCTCGCAGGAGTCCCTGGAGGGCCACGTGGGCACCGGCAACGCGGCGAGCGTCGTCTCCGGCCGCGTCTCCTACGCCCTCGGACTGGAGGGCCCGGCGGTCTCCGTCGACACCGCCTGCTCCTCCTCCCTGGTCGCCCTGCATCTGGCCGTACGGGCGCTGCGGGCGAGGGAGTGCGACCTGGCGCTCGCGGGCGGGGTCACCGTCATGTCGACGCCGGGGATCTTCCTGGAGTTCAGCCGCCAGCGGGGCCTCGCCCCCGACGGCCGCTGCAAGGCCTTCGCCGAGGCCGCCGACGGCACCGGCTGGGGCGAGGGCGCGGGCATGCTGCTGGTGGAGCGGCTGTCCGACGCCCGCCGCCTCGGGCACCCGGTGCTCGCCGTGGTCCGCGGCAGCGCGGTCAACCAGGATGGCGCCTCCAACGGACTGACCGCGCCCAACGGCCCCTCCCAGCAGCGCGTCATCTGGCAGGCCCTCTCCGACGCCCAGCTGTCCACGGCCGACGTCGACGCGGTCGAGGCCCACGGCACCGGCACCACCCTGGGCGACCCCATCGAGGCGCAGGCCCTCCTCGCCACATACGGGCAGGATCGCGAAGAGCCGCTGTGGCTCGGCTCGATCAAGTCCAACATCGGGCACACCCAGGCCGCCGCCGGGGTCGCCGGCGTCATGAAGATGGTCCTGGCCATGCGGCACGGCGTGCTGCCCCGCACCCTCCACGTCGACCGCCCGACCTCCCACGTCGACTGGACGGCGGGCCGCGTCGAACTCCTCACCGCACCCCGCCCCTGGCCCACCACCGACCGCCCCCGCGCGGCGGGCGTCTCCTCCTTCGGCGTCAGCGGCACCAACGCCCACGTCATCCTCGAACAGCCCGAGCCCGAGGACGTCTCAGAGCCCGAGCCCGAGCCCGAGGACGTCTCAGAGCCCGAGCCCCAGCTCAAGAACGCCCCGCTGCCGTACGTCCTCTCCGGGCGCGGCGCCGCCGCGCTGCGCGCCCAGGCCGCCGCGCTGCACGCACGGCTGCGCGAGGACGACGCGCCGGCCGCGCACGACGTGGCGTGGTCGCTGGCCGCGACGCGCTCCGCGTTCGAACACCGTGCCGTGCTGCTCGCCGACGACCCCGATGACCCTGACGACCGCGAGGAGGCGCTGCGCGGCCTGCGGTCGCTGGCGGCGGGCGCACCGGCGACGGGCCTGGTGCAGGGCGTCGCCGACGTGGACGGCCGTACCGTCTTCGTCTTCCCCGGTCAGGGCGCCCAGTGGTCCGGCATGGCCGTCGAACTCCTCGACACCGACCCGGAGTTCAGGGAGCACTTCACCGCCTGCGCGGCCGCCGTCGAGCGGTACGTCGACTGGTCCGTCGAGGCCGTGCTGCGCGGCGCCGAAGGGGCCCCCGGCTTCGACCGCGACGACGTCGTCCAGCCCGCGCTGTTCGTGACGATGGTGGCGCTGGCCCGGCTCTGGCAGTCCCGTGGTGTGCGGCCCGACGCCGTGGTCGGGCACAGCCAGGGCGAGATCGCCGCCGCCTGTGTGGCCGGCGGGCTCACCCTGGACGACGCGGCCCGCGTGGTCGTCCTGCGCGGCCGGGCCATCCTCGAACTCGCCGGACACGGCGGCCTGGCGTCCGTCCTGCTGCCCTTGGCGGAGGTCGAGGAGCGGCTGGCCCGCTGGGACGGGCGGATCACGGTCGCCGCCGTCAACGGCCCCGCCTCGGTGGTCGTCGCCGGTGATCCCGACGCCCTGGAGGAGCTGGTCGCCGCCCTCACCGCCGAGGGCGCACAGGCGCGCCGCATACCCGTCGACTACGCCTCCCACTCCGCTCATGTCGAGGCGATCCGCGACCGGCTCCTGACCGACCTGGCCCCCGTACGGCCGCAGGCGGGCACCGTGCCGTTCTTCTCCACCGTCACCTGCGACTGGCTCGACACCGAACGCCTCGACGCCGCCTACTGGTACGAGAACCTGCGCCTGCCCGTCCGCTTCGCCGACGCCGTACGCGCCCTCGCCGCCCAGGAGTTCCGGGCCTTCGTCGAGTCGAGCCCGCACCCCGTGCTCACCGCGGCCGTCCGCGACACCCTCGACGAACAGGGGCGCACCGGCACCGTCGTCACCGGCACACTGCGGCGCGACGACGGCGGACGGCGCCGCTTCCTGGCCTCCCTGGCCGAACTGCACGTACGCGGCGCCGTACACGTCGACTGGCCCGCCCTCATCGGCGCCGGCTCACGGGTCGACCTGCCGACCTACGCCTTCCAGCGCCGTACCTACTGGCCTACGCCCGCCGCGCACACTCCTGCCGCGAACCACTCCGGCACGGACCTCGACGCCCGCTTCTGGGAGTCCGTCGAGAACGGCGAGACCGGCCCGCTGGCCGCCGCCCTCCACCTCGACGAGGACACCCTCTCCACGGTCCTGCCCGCCCTGAGCGACTACCGCAGGCGCAGCAGGCAGAACGCCACCATCGACGGCTGGCGCTACCGCGTCGCCTGGAAGCCCCTGACCGCGCCCGGGGCGCCGGTGCTGAACGGCACCTGGCTCGTCGTCCGGCCGGCCACGCAGGACGAGCCGGCCACGCAGGACGAGCCGGCCACGGAGGACGACCTCACCACGGCGGTCGTCGACGCGCTCACCCGCGCCGGGGCCACCCCCGTCACCGTCACCGTGGGACCGCGGGACGACCGCGCCCGGATCGCCGAACTCCTCCGCGCCACCGGCGAGGACCAGCCGCAGGCCGTACTCTCCCTCCTCGCCCTCGACGACGAGGACCAGGACGGACTTTCCGGCCTGCCCCGCGGCTACGCCGCCACCGTCGCCCTCGTCCAGGCCCTCGACGACCTCGGCCTCGCCACACCCCTGTGGTTCGTCACCCGGGGCGCCGTCGCCACCGGCCGCCACGAGACCGTCGACGCGCCGCACCAGGCTCTCGTCTGGGGCTTCGGCCGGGTCGTCGCCGTCGAACAGCCCCAGCGCCACGGCGGCCTGATCGACCTGCCCGCCACTCTCGACCGGCCCACTGCCGAACGGCTCGTCGCCGCCCTCGCCGGCGTCGGTCACGAGGACCAGGTCGCCGTCCGCGCCTCCGGCCTCTTCGGGCGCCGCCTCCACCGCGCCGCGACCGGCGGCCTCGACACCCGACGCGACTGGGCGCCCACCGGGACGGTCCTCGTCACCGGCGCCACCGGCGGCATCGGCCGCCACGTCGCCCGGGACCTCGCCCGCCAGGGCGCCCCCGGCCTGCTGCTCGTCAGCCGCACCGGAGCCGACGCCCCCGGCGCCGCCGAACTCCGCACCGAGCTGACCGAACTCGGCGCCGGACACGTCGAGATCGCCGCCTGCGACATCGCCGACCGCGACCAACTCGCCGCCCTCCTCGCCACGATCCCCGCCGAACGCCCCCTCACCGCCGTCTTCCACACCGCCGCGGTCCTGCGCGACGGCGTCATCACCACCCTCACCCCCGACCAGCTCGCCGAGGTCCTGCGCGTCAAGGTCGGCGGCGCGCACAACCTCGACGCCCTCACCGCCGACCTCGACCTGTCCGCGTTCGTCCTCTTCTCCTCCACCTCCGGCACGTTCGGCGCCCCCGGCCAGGCCAACTACGCCCCCGGCAACGCCTACCTCGACGCCTTCGCCCAGCACCGCCGCGCCCGCGGCCTGCCCGCCACCGCCATCGCCTGGGGACCCTGGGCCGACGGCGGCATGGCCGAGGGTGCGATCGGCGAACGCTTCCAACGCCACGGCGTGCGCTCCATGAACCCCGCCCTGGCCCTCGGCGCCCTGCGCCAGGCCCTCGACCACGACGACACCACCCTCGCCGTCACCGAGATCGACTGGGAGCTCTTCGCCCACGCCGCCGCGGCGGCCGGCCCACGCCCCTTCCTCGACGACCTGCCCGACGCCCGCCAGGCCCTCGCCGCCGCTCGCCGCGGCACCGACGCCCAGCAGGCCCCGGAGGACGGCGGCTCCGAAACGGGCGCCCTCATGCGGCAGTTGGCCGCCCTCGACGGCCCGGAACAACAGGCCGCCTTCGAAGAACTCGTCCGCGCCCATGTCGCCGTCGTCCTCAACCACACCGGCCCGCAGGACGTCGAACCGACCCGCTCCTTCCGCGAACTCGGCTTCGACTCCCTCACCGCCGTCGAACTCCGCAACGCCCTCGGCACTGCCGTCGGCCGCTCGCTCCCCGCCACCCTCGTCTTCGACTACCCCACCCCCGCCGCCCTCGCCGAACACCTCCGCGCCGGCCTCGCCCCGGCCGAGCCCAGTACCCCCGCCGCCCTCCTCCCCGTCCCCCGCGCCACCGACGACGACCCGATCGTCATCACCGCGATGAGCTGCCGCTTCCCCGGCGGGGCCGACACCCCCGAGGCCTACTGGCGCCTCCTCGCCGACGGCACCGACGCCATCACCCCATGGCCCGACGACCGAGGCTGGGACCTCGACCGCCTCTACGACCCCGAGCCCGGCGTGGCCGGCCGCGCCAGCACCCGTGAGGGCGGGTTCCTGCGGAACGTGGCCGACTTCGACGCCGCCTTCTTCGGGATCTCGCCGCGTGAGGCCCTCGCCATGGACCCGCAGCAGCGGCTGCTGCTGGAACTGGCCTGGGAGACGTTCGAACGCGCCGGCATCGACCCGCTCTCGCTGCGCGGCTCCCGCACCGGCGTCTTCGCCGGCACCAACTACCAGGACTACGCCTCCCGCCCCCTCGACCCCACCATGGCCCAGGAGACCGCCGGCCACCTCGGCACCGGCAACTCCGCGAGCGTCATGTCCGGCCGCGTGTCGTACACCCTGGGCCTCGAAGGCCCGGCGGTGACGGTCGACACGGCCTGCTCGTCGGCGCTGGTGGCGCTGCACCTGGCCGTGCAGGCGGTACGAGCGGGGGAGTGCGACCTCGCGCTCGCCGGCGGCGTGACGGTCATGTCGACACCGGGCCTGTTCCTCGACTTCAGCCGACAGCGCGGCCTGGCGGCCGACGGCCGCTGCAAGGCGTTCTCGGACGCGGCGGACGGCGCCGGGTTCTCCGAGGGCGCGGGCCTGGTCATGGTCGAGCGGCTGTCCGACGCCCGGGCGTCCGGACGTACGGTCCTGGCGGTGGTGGCCGGCAGCGCCGTCAACCAGGACGGCGCGAGCAACGGCCTGACCGCCCCCAACGGCCCCTCCCAGCAGCGAGTGATCCGGCAGGCGCTCGCGGGAGCCGGTCTGTCGCCGACCGATGTCGACGCGGTCGAGGCGCACGGCACGGGCACGTCGCTGGGCGACCCGATCGAGGCGCAGGCCCTGCTCGCCACGTACGGCCAGGACCGCGAACAGCCCCTGTGGCTGGGGGCCGTGAAGTCGAACATCGGCCACACCCAGGCCGCCGCCGGGGCCGCCGGTGTCATCAAGATGGTCCTCGCCCTTCAGTACGGCGTGCTCCCGCGCACCCTGCACGCGGACGAACCTTCCTCCCACGTGGACTGGACGGCCGGCTCCGTGGCACTGCTGAAGGACAGCGCCGACTGGCCGCGCGTCGAGGGCAGGACGCGACGGGCCGGTGTGTCGTCGTTCGGTATCAGCGGCACCAACGCGCATGTGGTGCTGGAGGAGGCGCCGGTCCAGGAAGACCCGCCGCGTCCGTACACGTCGGCCGACGATGCTGTGGTGCCGTGGGTGGTGTCGGGCCGTACGGCCGCCGCGCTGCGGGCCCAGGCCGCGCGACTCGCGGAGTTCATGACCGGCGACGAGGCGTTGAACATCGCTGGTGTCGGTGGGGCTCTGGTCCGGTCGCGGTCGGTGTTCGATCACCGGGCCGTGGTGTGGGGCGCGGATCGTACGGAGCTGCTGAGCGCCCTGGAGGCGGTCGCTTCCGGTGAGGAGGCGGGCAATGCCGCGACCGGTATGGCCCGGCGTGACGTACGGACGGCGTTCTTGTTCGCGGGTCAGGGCTCCCAACGGCTCGGCATGGGACGGGAGTTGTACGAGACGTACCCGGTCTTCGCGGATGCCTTCGACGCGGCCTGTGCCCATCTCGACACCGAACTGCCGCGCCCGCTGCGGGAGGTGGTGTTCGGTGGGGACTGCGCTCCTGCAGCAGGGCGTCCAAGGGCACCAGCAGGTTCAGATCCACACCCATGGCGCCAAGCCTCCGCGACGACATCGTCTTTGTCCGGGTCAGCATAAGTGACCCCATGTTTCGGAAAGCCCAGGTGAACGGGGCCTCTCTGTGGGCGGGCGGCGCCTGCAACGCGGGTTTGCTCGGGGTGGACGCCGCCGACGCGACAGAGCGGGCCTGCATCGGGGAGAGGGCCTGCGAGGAGGCACCGGTCATCTGGGTGCGCGAAAGCCACGAAGTACGCCTGAGCCAGGATGCGCTTGTTGACCTCCTCCGCTACCTCCTGGCTTTCTTCCGGAGTCATCCGAAGATGAGAAGGCCTGGCAGAAAGGGGGTGGCTGAAGACGAGTAGGGTGCGCCGACCCACTCCGCTGATGGCTCCGACGGCAGCGCGACGAAGATCAAGAACGCCATGTTCGGGGTCGCGCCCGAGTTCGAGGTCGGCCGGACGACTGGCCGCTCGGATGCCTTTGGGCTGACGTATGAGGCATCGTACGGAGAGGCGGCCGAGTATGTCTTCAGCGGCGAGGAGGCCGAGGGAGCCGCTCAGGGCCGTGTCTGAGCCGGTCCTCGGGAGCGGGTGAGTCAGTCGGGGCCGCTCCAGTCGAAGGGGAAGTGCTTGCTCGACTTGCCGGAGCGGTCCCAGGAGAAGCCGAACGCGTCCGCGCGGTCAACGGTGGCCCGGCCCCACGTGGCGACCTGGCCCGGCCCGACCTCGGCGCCCGGGGCGTTGTGGACTTGGACGCGCGCGCCGTCGGGGGTGGTCGGGCCGGTGAGCGCCTCGGCGGCCGCCGAGACCCGCCCGGGGATCTCGGCCCGCCAGGTGGCGAGGTCCTCGTCCAGCTCGACGTGGATGGGTGCGACATCCATGCCGCGCATCTCGGGGTGGAACATCTCCCCGAACTGCGCCGGCCAGCCGCCCGCCTCACCGCCGAAGACGGTTCCGAGAGCACTGCGCTGCTGGTCATCGGCACGTTCGTCGAGGAAGAGCGCGGCGTACGGGTCGGTGTGCTCGCCGGCCCAGGCGTTGCCCGTGAAGGAGCCGAGCATCAGGACGTTGAGGCCGTCGAGCCGGACGTCGCCGTAGTTGCCCTCCCGGATGTGCCAGACCAGGACGCCTTCGCAGTCGCCGTAGGTCGGGGGCTGCGCGAAGGTGCACGGGCAGGGGATGGCGCACTTGCACACATCGAACCAGTCGCCGGCCAGATGCCAGCGCGTCGCAGTGGTGGCCTGTTCTGTCATCTCGCTTCCCTCCTGCCGAGCCCCAGGAAGGAGCTCACTAGGGGGAGACCGCGTGTGCCGAGCCCGGCCCCGGGATCGGGAGACGGTCTCTCTCCCAGCTTGCACCTCCCGTCCCCGGTGCGGAACCCGCCCCGGGGCGGGGGATCACATGTTCATCGACGGCATCGAGTCCTGCAGCCCCGGCAGCAGCCAGTCCTGGAAGGGCGCGAGCACGGCCAGAACCACGAATACGACGCCCACGGCACGGGCGAGCAGTGGGCCCCGGGACCACAGCTTCTCCACGAAGATCACCACGGCCAGCCCGGCCATCGCCGCCACGTTCATCACGCCCAACGGCACGAGGACGACCATCAGCCCGGCGCAGCAGCCGACGCAGTAGGCGCCATGGTGGAGGCCCACCCGCAGGTCGCGGGCCGGCCCTCGGAAGCCGGAGTAGTGCACCAGGTGGCCCAGGGGGTCGCGGCAGTGCCGCAGGCAGACGGACTTCAGGGGGCCCAGCTGGTAGAGGCCCGCGAGCAAGAAGGCGACCGAGCCGATCCAGCGACCGGCCGTGGGGTGATCGTCCACGAGGCTGCCGGTGAGGGCCAGGGCCGCGTAGACGAGCAGCCCGAACGCCGTCCACACCAGCAGATATCCGGCGACGAACTCGACGGTACGGGCGGTCCGGGCCCAGCCGGAGGACTGCCGGCCGATGCCCCGCACCCAGGTGATCGCCACCGGCGCCATGGACGGCAGCATCATCGCCGCCATCATCGTCACCCACAGCACCAGGAACAGCGGCAGCGCCATCCCCATCGTGCCGGGCTCGACCCCCATGCCCCGGGCCTGGCCGATCGTCAGCACCCAGGCGGGGACAGCGATCAGGACCACGAGGAACCAGGCGGCCGCGAGATCCCGCGTGGGGAGCAAACCCCCACCCGTTCCGGTCGGGGCGACCGACCGGAACGCTACGAGAGCGGAACTCCGGCTGTGACGCATCGGCGTGTTCTCCTGCGGCTCCTTCCAGGAGAGCATTTCCCCGCCTTCGGCGCGACCTGATGCGGGAGGTTCTTCATGAAGGTCTTGGCACGCATGCCCATGCCTGCCCGCATGGGTGTGAGCATCGCTCGCGTATCCCAGATCGAACACGGTGAGGTCGCCACTCTCGATGTCATCGCACGTTATGTGGAGGCGCTCGGCGGCAGGTTGGACCTGGTTGCCGACTTCGGTGATCACACGCTGCGGATGCCGGCAAGTGGTGATCTGGGCAGCGCGGCGGCGTAGCCCACCCAAAGGCTTCGGAGTCGTCCCAGCAGTGCCCCGCTCGCCTCAAACAAGCACTCGTGCCCACCGCATGCCCAATCTTCGATTGTGTGGCGGAGCGAAAGGCGCTGGAGGGCTGGTGGCGCAACAGAAGCCCCAGGTCGCTGACCTGGGAAGATCCCCCTTGCCGCCCTGGCTCGTGCTGAAGCTGAGCCACTCGAAGATGCGTGTCGACTGGTGACCGGCGGGCGGGTGCGGCAATGCGTCACGCCCGCCCGGCGATCACAACGGCCACGCAGTACTCCCGTCCTGCCCGCGCAGACCATCACCGCCGTGCGGACCGACCAGTTCCGCACGGCGCTGGGGCCCACCCATTGCGGACCGACCAGTTCCGCACGGCGCTGGGGCCCACCCATTGCGGACCGACCAGTTCCGCACGGCGCCGGGGCCCACCCATCGCCTGGCCGGCCCGATGGTCTTCGTCTCCCACCGGCGGCGCCCCGGGCCGCCGGAGGACCCGGAGGCCGGCGGAGGCACCACCCCTCTCCCCGCCGGCCCTTCACCACACGGCTTCCACCACCGGACCTCACGATCGAAAGAGGACCGCTCATGTCCGAGACCTCGCTGTCCAGCGGCATCGGCGCCACCGACACACCGGCCCAGAGCCACTCGGCCGATGCCCGAAGCAACCGCACTTCCCTGCTCGCCGGCGTGCTGCTCGCCCTGTTCCTGGCCGCCGCTGACTCCACCGTGGTGGGCTCGCTGCTGCCCACCATGGCGAATCAGCTGGGCCAGGCCGACCTGTACCCCTGGCTGATCTCCGCGTTCCTGCTCACCAGCGTGCTGGTCACGCCGCTGGCGGGGTTCGCCGCCGACCGTTACGGCGGCCGCACCACGATGCTTGCCGCGCTTCTCGCCTTCGCCGTCACCTCCGCGGCGGTGGCTGCGGCCACCACGATGCCGCTGCTCATCGCCGCCCGCGCGGCGCAGGGCATCGGGGCGGGCGCGGTGGCCGCGCTGACCTACGTCGTCATCGGCCAGGCGTTCGGCCCCGACGAGCGCGCCCGCATGCAGGCGATGCTCTCCGCCGTATGGGGCCTCGCCGCGGTGGCCGGGCCCGCACTCGGCACGGCCGCCGAGGCCACCGTCGGCTGGCGCCGGGTCTTCCTGATCAACCTGCCCCTCGCCGCGCTCGCCGCGTTCCTGGTACGGCGTGTGCCGCCGGCACAGGCCCAGAGCTCCCGCACCATCAGCCCCTGGGCCCTGCTGTCGTTCGCCCTCGCCCTGGGTGGCGCGCTCTGCTCCTCGAAGCCCCCGCCCTGGACTTCCCCGCCTTCGTGGATGTGCACCAGGCCCGTGGTGGCGACGAAACCGGTGCCGAGACCCGCCAGTGCCTCGCCGATGACGACGAGGACGAGCGATTCGCTGCCGCCGAGTACGAGGACGAACGGACCGGCCGTCAGCAACAGACCGCCGATCAGTGCCGTGCCGCGGGCTCCGAAGCGCTTGAGCAGGCCGGCACAGACCGCCGATCCCACCACCCAGCCCAGCGCACCGGCCATGACGAAGAGACCGCTCGCCGTGTCGCCGACCGTGCCGTGGGAGGCCAGCGCGAGCGGGAGGAGGGTGACGGGGGCATAGAGGACCGCGGCCGCGCCGATGGTGAGCAGGGCAGCGATGCGCTGTTCGCCACTGGTCGCGAAGGCGACCGGGACCACGGCCGCTTGCGGCTTGCGCCGCACCTGGACGACGTGGCCGACGATGCCGACTGCGGTGACCACCGCCAGGGCGGTGACGACAGAACACGTCCCCGGCCCAGTGGATCGGCGCCTACACGGCCGGCGTCACCCTGTGCCGCAACATCGGCGCGGCCCTCGGCATCAACCTCATCGCCACCGTGCAGCTGATCGCCGCGGACCAGCGCACGGGAACGCAAACGGCCAGTGGCTCCTACCAGGCCGCGTTCGTCACCCTGGCGGTCATCGGCCTGCTCACGCTCACCGGCGCGTTCCGGTTGCCGAAGCGGGGCTGAGCGATGGTCACGGCGCTCCTGACGTTTGCGCTGTACACGGGTGCCAGTGCCCTCGTGCACTGGTACCTGTGGCGGCGGCTGATCCACGACACCGCCCTCGGCGCACGCACCGTCCGGCACGGTGCCCGAGTCCTGGCCGTCCTGGCCGTGCTGCCGCCGCTCGCCATGGTCACCACCAGAGACCTGCCGCAGCACGTCGGCCGCTGGATCGCCTGGCCGGGCTTACGTGTGGCTCGCATTGATGATGTACGTGACGATCACGCTTCTCCTCGCCGAACCACTTCGGCTCCTGGCCGCGCGTGGCGGCAAGCCTCGGTCAAGAGCCGGCAGTGCACGCGCGCGATCGTGCCACCCAGCACACGCGAAGATGCCGTCCTACAGTGGGAGCTGAAGCAGGGTGGGGTTCGGCTGGTCCGGACTCCTTGGCCGGTTCCTCGCGTGTGCGGCCGGCCCGGCGAAGGCCCCGGTCTCCAACCGGCCGTCGGGCGACGCGGACGTCGTCGAATCCGACGTCGTCGAATCCGATGTCCGCGCGGACAGGACCTCGATCTTCCGGTCCTGAAGGGTCACGGGCGAACAGAAGGAGAATTCCACAGTTCATTCACGCGACGATTAAATATTCAGCTCAGAGTCTCCATCATTTCGCATCAATAGGCGATGCCGGACGGGTGACGTTGGCACGGTAGGTTGTCCGTCATGAGTTCGATCTCCGAACACGGGCAGCCCGCTCGGCGTCTCGCGGGCAAAGTCGTCGTCGTCACCGGAGCGGCCCGCGGGCAAGGGGCGGCCGAGGCTCGGGCGCTGGCCCGAGCCGGTGCCACCGTGGTGGCCACCGACGCGCGTCCCGAAGGCGAAGGATGCCGACGGCTCGACATCAGCAGTGAGAGCGACTGGGACGAACTGGCCGCCGAACTGAAGGATAGGTACGGCCAGGTCCACGGGCTGGTCAATAACGCGGGGATCATCGAGAGGAAGCGGCTCGAAGACGTACGCCCCGAGGACATGGCACATGTGCAGGCGGTGAACACCACCGGCCCACTGCTGGGTATCCAGCGCCTGTCCCCGCTCATGCCACCCGGCTCGTCCATCGTGAACATCGGGTCGGCCACCGCGCTCACCGGCTATTACCCCGTCGCCTACACCGCGAGTAAATGGGCCCTGCGTGCCGTATCGAAAATCGCGGCCACGGAACTGGGGCCGAAAGGGATCCGGGTCAACACGGTGCTCCCCGGTTACATCGAGACCGAGATGACGGCCCAGGCCACGAAGGCTTTTCGTGACGCGACCATCGGAGAGACACCGCTGGGCAGGAGCGGGACGGTCGATGACATCGCCCCGCTCGTGGTGTTCTTGCTGTCCGACGAGTCGTCGTTCATCAGCGGTGCGGAGATTCCGGTGGACGGGGGACTCACTGCGCACGGCGGCGTCAAGTCCATCTCGGACGCCCTGAAGCACTGAGCGATCTGACGCCCTGACAGCAGCCAGGCGCCGTTGAACTGCAAGGATGCGACTTTCCAGACGTAAGGCAGTTGTCGCCTCGGCGCAGGAGACAACTGGCGCAATCCGGCCGCCGGCGCGGTCAACTTCGTTGTCACTGCGCAGGACGGCGACGGGCAACCGCATCAGGGCATTCCAAGGCGAGCAGCAGCCTGAGCCGGCGTGCCCGGATCGTTCGTGGCTCTCGACTCGCTCGACCGGCGCGTTGCCGACGAGACTCCGGTTGCGTGCTCATGCCTCTACGGCCTGCTGCCACCGCCCGGTGCCTCGGTCGTGCGGCTCGGACCGGGGTCTTGGGAAGGCGGCTGACCCGCGCCGGGAGCCGGGCCGCTTCCCGGTGAGACAACCTTGCCCTCGATGACCTCGGGTGTGGTGGCTTCCTCGGTCTTGGCCTCTTCGTTCTTCATGGCGCGGGCCTCCGCCTTGAGGATGCGGGCCGACTTGCCGGCGGAGCGGGCCAGTTCGGGGAGCTTCTTGGCGCCGAACACGAGTATGACGACGATGAGGATGATGGCGAGTTCGCTCAGTCCGAACATGGGGACACTGTCCTTCTCTCGGTTGGTGATCAGCCGCGGGTGGTCGGAGCACGGCCGTGGAAGCCGTGCCTACAGGTGGGGCGTGATCGACGGCAGCAGGTCCTGGAAGGTGCGGCCGGTCGCGGGTTCGCCGATGGCCTTCATCTGCCAGCCGCCGCCGTTGCGGTGGACCTTCGCCATGATCTGGGCGGTGTGGTTCCCGCCGCCGGTGAGGGTGTAGCGGGCCAGCTCGGCTCCGCTCGTCTCGTCGACCAGTCGGCAGAACGCGTTCTGCACCTCGGCGAAGGTCTGTCCGGTGAAGGAGTTGACGGTGAAGACGATCTGGTCGATGTGGGCGGGTACGCGCGCCAGGTCGACGAGGATGGCCTCGTCGTCACCTCCCGCGCCGGCACCACCGGTGAGGTTGTCGCCCGTGTGCCGTACGGAACCGTCGTCGCTGACCAGGTGGCGGAAGAAGACGACGTCCACGGGCCGGCCCTCGGCGATGAGCAGAGCCGAGGCGTCCAGGTCGATGTCGCCCCCGCCGCCGGTGAGCTTGGCGAGGAAGCCCTTGCGGGGCACGGCCTGCCACCCGAGGCCCATGCGGACGGCGGTGAGGGTGTTGCCGTCGGCCTTGTTCAGGCTGATCTGTTGACCTTTGCTGAGGTTGATCGACATGCGGGGGGGTTCTCGCTCTCGGGTCGTACGGGATTCATGGCGTTGCAGGATTCGCCCGCTTGATGCTCAGGGCGTGCGTGCGGCTGCAAACCGGTGGGCGGGGAACCGCCGTTGGAGTCGGCGGTGAAGTTGGCCGGTGGATGTGTCGCGGGCGTTGCGGGCTGGAGGTGCGGCTCCTCGCCCAGGTATCCGCGCAGGTGGGGCAGCATGCCGCGGGTCAGCAGGGCCTGGTGCCAGTTCAGCCGCGCCTGTTCGAGTCGAGCGGGGTGCGGGGAGCCGCCGCGCCGACGTATCGCCGTGGTCATGAGCGCGGCGATGGCCATGTACGCGCTTACGGCGGCGACGAGCGCCAGGGTCCATCCGGCGGTGACGAGCGAGTCCGGCAAAGGTCCCTGTACGTCGGCCAGTTGGAGTGCGTAGCCGAGGACGAGCAGGACCGCGGAGGACGAGGCGGCCACGGGCGGCGTGAGCACGGCCACGGCGGGCAAGAGGCTGCCGTCGGCGGGGCGGCGCTCCGCATCCCCCTGTGCGGACGCGTGCAGGGCGAGGAACGAGCGGTACTCGCTCTGCGCCGTGGCCACGATTTCGTCGGCGTCCCCGAGGGCCCGGACGCGCAGGCGTGCGGCGGTCCGGCCGGTCGGGTCGGAGCGCAGGGTGTTCCGGATGTCCGGGGTGTTCAGTGCCAGGTGCAGTACGGCCTCGAAGTCCGGCCGGTCCTCGGGGCGAAGGCGGAACGGGGTGGCCACACGGTCTCCGGACGGTAGGGGTGCTTCGGCAGGGGCTTGGAGGAGGACCAGCCTGGCCGCCTTTTCAGGAGCGGACCCGGCCGGGAGGGTCCCCGGTCAGACGTTGACGCCGAAGTCGGCGGCGATCCCGGCCAGTCCGGACGCGTAACCCTGGCCCACGGCACGGAACTTCCACTCCGCGCCGTGCCGGTACAACTCGCCGAAGACCATCGCCGTCTCGGTCGAGGCGTCCTCGGAGAGGTCGTAGCGCGCGATCTCGGCGCCGCCGGCCTGGTTGACGATGCGGATGAAGGCGTTGCGGACCTGGCCGAAGCTTTGGCCGCGGTTCTCGGCGTCGTGGATGGAGACCGGGAAGACGATCTTGTCCACCTCGGCGGGGACGGCCGCGAGGTTCACCTTGATGGCCTCGTCGTCGCCCTCGCCCTCACCGGTGAGGTTGTCGCCGGTGTGCTCGACCGAGCCGTCCGGGCTGGTGAGGTTGTTGTAGAAGACGAAGTGGCCGTCGGACAGGACCTTGCCGGAGGCGTCGAGCAGCAGCGCGGAGGCGTCGAGGTCGTAGTCGGTGCCGGTCGTGGTGCGCACGTCCCAGCCCAGGCCGACCACGACGGCGGTCAGGCCCGGCGCCTCCTTGCTGAGCGAGACGTTGCCGCCCTTGGACAGGGAAACTCCCACTGCGTACTCCTTCTTGATACGTCGGGTGAAGCCCGGAGAGGCCGATCTGAAATCTACAACACTGTAGAAGAAGTGGGGCTGTTGGTTTCGGGTCAGTCGCGGGAGTGGCCGAAGAGGATGCGGTAGCCGATCAGCAGGACCAGTGCTCCCGCGACGGCCGAGCCCCATGTGGCGGCGTCGAAGAACTCTCGCTCCACCGGTCGGTCGAGGAGCTGCGACGACAGCCAGCCGCCGATGAAGGCGCCCGCGATGCCGATGGCCGTCGTGCCGATGCAACCACCCGGATCACGGCCGGGCAGGATGGCCTTGGCGATCGCTCCCGCGAGAAGCCCCAGCACCAGCCATGCGATGACCCCCATGTCTCCCACTCTCCTTGTGCTGCCATTGCCGTCGGTGTGGCATGGAGTTACCTGTCCGGGCGGCTATTCTTCTACACTTTTGTAGATCCTGGGTGGCGGTGCACAGTGAGGTGGTCGGGCGTCGGGTGTCTATACGATGTCCGGTCGGGAAACGGGCGGCGGCGGAAGGGAGACAGGGCGTGACGGATCACCGGGAGCGTCCCCGGCGGCGGGGGCAGGGCGAGCTGGAGGCGCAGGTCCTGTCGGCGCTGCGGGAGGCGGAGGGGCCGGCGACGGTCGGCTGGGTGCTGGACCGGCTCGGCGGTGACCTCGCCTATACGACGGTGATCACGATCCTGACGCGGCTACTGGCCAAGGGCGCGGTGACGAGGGAGCGGTCGGGCCGGTCCTTTACCTGGACGCCCGCCTCGGACCAGGCGGGCCTCGCCGCGCACAAGATGCGCAGGGTGCTGGACGCGGAGAGTGACCGGGAGGCGGTGCTGGCCAGCTTCGTCACCGGCCTCGGCCCGGACGACGAGCGGTTGTTGCGCGAACTGCTGGGTCGGAGCCGGAACGAAGGGGAAGATTGACGCCTCATGGGGGTCTTCGTCTTTCTGCCGCTGGTCCTGCCGCTCACGGCATGGCCGATAGCGCGCCTGGCCGAGCAGCATCTGCATCCGCGCGCCGCGACCCGGCTGCTGACCTGGGTGGCCGCGGTGATGGCGTTGTGCAGCACGGTGTGCCTGGGGCTGGTGATGGTGGTCGGCACCGCCCAGTTGCCCGGCAACCCCCTGCCTGACGGCTGGTCCGACCCCGAGGTGCGCGAGGCGGTGCCGTACGACGAGGTGGCCGGGAAGGCCGCCATCCCCGCGCTGTTCGCCGTGCTGGTGGCCTGCGGCCAGACGCTGTGGCGGCATGGCAGCGTGCGCCGCAGGGCTCACCGGGCGCTTGGCGGGCTGCCGGGCACCGAGGTGGTCGTGCTGCCCGATGACGCCCCTTACGCGTACGCGTTGCCCGGCGGGCGTCGGGGCCGTGTGGTGGTGACCACCGCGCTGCTGTCCTGCCTCGAACCGGCCGAGCGCCGGGCCCTGTTCGCCCATGAGCGCGCCCACCTGGCCGCACGACACCATCGGTTTCTGCTCGCCGTCCAACTTGCGGCGCGCGCCAACCCGTTCCTCAGGCCGCTGCGAACGGCAGTGTCGTACGCGGCGGAGCGGTGGGCGGACGAGGAGGCGGCTCAGACGGTGGGCAGCCGCCGGACGGTGGCGCGCGCGATCGGCAAGGCAGCCCTGGTCTCCCGTGGGACCCCGGTGCCGACGCTGGCGGGGTTCGCCGCGCCGGGACCGGTGCCGCGCCGGGTGACGGCCCTCCTCGGCCCGGCTCCCGCCGTACGCAACTGGCCCTCGGTGTTCACCACCGTGGGTCTGGCCGCGTGGGGCGCTGCCGCAGGTACGGCCGTCTCCGCGATGTCGTCCGCGAACTCCGCGGTGACCATGTTCTTCATCCTGTACGCCGCCACACCTCTTTGAGCGGGCATCGGCGTCGGTCAGGCGCTGTCCAGCAGTACGGCGAGTCCGGCGGCGAGGCCCAGGAAGGCCAGGGTCGCGAGCAGGCAGACGATCAGTGTCAGCCAGCCGGTCAGGATGCTCACCAGGGCGAGGCCACGCCCTTCGCCGTACAGCCGACGGCCCTGGAACCGGCCTGCGTGCCCGGCGGGGATGGCGATCAGCGCGCACAGTGCGGCCAGCCCGACGAAGACGGCTGGGTTGATCCAGGCGATGCCGGTGGCGAAGTTCCCGAGGAATGCGACGCCGCCACTCGCGAAGAACGCGCTGACTTTGGCCGCCCGGTTCCGGCCGGCCCACGACCGCGCCGGTTCCCCGGCTGCCGATCGCACACCGTCGGCGCTGCTCACGTCGTTCCTCCTCGGCTCTGCGCTCCCAGACACGCCTGGAGACGCTTTCCGGGGCGATCTTGGTTCCGGTGATCCGGCGCGGCTGACTCGGAAGGGGCGCGTCCATGCGTGGACCCCGCCCCGTCGTCGGCACGGGCAACGCCGACCGCGGCCGAGCGAACGTGTCGCAAGGCGCTCCGTGTGCGGGGCGGCCCGGCGCGCATGGTCGGGTCCCCAGTTCTCACGACGGGGCGGTGTGCCAGGCCGTGACCTGCCGGTTCGACCCGGCACCTGCGCCCCGCACGTCGGTCAGAGGTCGAACTCGTGCGGCGGCAGGTCGAGGGTGAAGCACGCCTCGCGTACGACGGCCTGCTCGGTCTTGTCGAAGTCGCCGTCGGCGCCGCCGATGACGATGCCGATCTGGATCACCGCGCGGGCCTCGGCGGGCTTCTTCTTCGCCTTGGCGATCTCCTGCAGCACACTCACCTTGCCGAAGTCGAAGTCCGCGGTCAGCTTGTTCAGGTTTTCCTCGAAACGCCGCTGCAGATCCATGGCGTCGAAGTTCTGCAGAACTTCGTTGGTGGCGATGAGCTGGGCCACGCGCCTCCGCTCGGACGGGTCGATCGTGCCGTCGGCGGCAGCGACCAGGGCGCACATCGCCATGCTGGCGTCCCGGAAGGCGCCGCTCTTGAGGTCGTTCTTCTTCGCCATGAGCTGCGTCTGCAGCGTCGACGTGGACTCTTTGATGCGGTCCCACAGGGCCATGAGAACTCCATACGGTCGGTCGAGAGCCCGGGCCGCCTCGGTGGCGACCCGGCACCCTTCTGTTTCTACAGTAATGTAGAAACTAATGGCCGACCGGATGAGTTCCAGTTGTTTGCGTGAGGTTCGACGGGAGGTTCACCGGGAAGGCCGGACGCTGTCCCGTCGGCCGGGTTCTCGCCGATGTCCTGACTGGAGAGCTCGCCCCGGACCGTCAGCCCTCCTCTTCCTCTTCCTCGTCCTCGCCCTCGAAGAAGTCGCCGACCTCGTCGACCACTTCGGCCGCGACCATCCCGCCGACGACTCCGACCGCGAGTCCGGCCGCGCCGGCGGCGACGACCGTGCCCATACCGGGGCCCGAACGGTGGCCGTCATGGTGGTGGTGATCGTCATGGCCGTGATGGCCGCCGTGGCCGTGCGCGTACGGGTCGCCGTGCCCGTGGGCGGAGTGCGAGCCGTACGAGGCCCGGTGCTCCACCAACTGCCGGATCCAGCCGTCGACGATCGTGTTCCAGTCCTGGTACTCGATGCCCTCGTGGGAGACGGTGAACCGGGTCAGCGCGTCGTGGCCGGAGGAGAACAGACCGCCGCGCTTGTCCGCCTCCAGGACGACCTCCATGCCGCCCGGGTTGGCCAGGAACGTCAGCTCGATCTCGTTGACCTGCTGCGCGTACCGCGGTGCCGGGGTCAGCTCGATCTCCTGGTAGAAGGGCAGCTGCTGGCCGGTGCCGCCGATGCGACCGTACTCCAGGTCCGCGGACTTGAAGCCGAAGCCGAGCTGGCCGAGCGCTTCGAGGATCGCCTCCTGCACGGGCAGCGGGGCGATGGTCAGCTGATCCAGGTCACCCTTGTCCTTCGCGCCCGACACCGCCAGTTCGGTGCGGACGCCGAGGACGATGCCCAGGCCCTGCCCGTACAGCTCGGTGATCGGTGCCTCCCACGGCAGCATCACGCTGAACGGAACGCTGCGAAGCTCGCCCTCGGCGAGCCGGAAGCCGCCGCCGACGGTGAACCGGTCGAAGGTGACGACACCCTCGCTCTCGCCCTCCTCGTGCTCGGCTTCGACCCGCGCCACCAGCTCCAGCGTGATGTGGTCGATGTCGAAGTCGGCGTCACCGCCCTTGAGATGGACCTGTCCGGTCAGCGGGCCGCCGGGCCGGGCCGCGCCCGGGTCGAGGACCGTGTCCACCGTGGGTCCGCCCACACCGAGCGATCCGAGCAGTCGTTTGAACACCATCGTGGCGTCCACTCCTTATACGTGCGTGTGTTCCTTGGGGGTGGCGCCGCCGGGCCAGGGGCTTCGCGGCGCCACGGCGGTTCGCGGGCCGGTTACTCGGCCGCGTCGAGAGCGGCGAGCGCCTGTGCCCAGCGGACGTACTTCAGGTCGGCCAGGTCGGCTGTGGTCTTGACCCCGAACGCCTCCTGAAGCAGTTCGCCGTCGCGGTCCGAGACGCCTTTCAGCGCCCCGACCGGGGCCGCCAGGATCTCGGGCAAGGACTTGTCCGCCCACGACTTGTCCAGCACCTCGTCCAGGCTGATCGAAGCCATGTGTGTCGTCTCCAAAGTGCGCGAGGCCCGGCCCGTACGCAGACCTTCTACAGACGAGTAGAAGCATAGGGTCGCCAGGGGCGGGGAAAGGCGCGGTCCGCGTGGGCGCGGCGGGAAAGGCCGAAAACGGATACTTGTGCTGGCCGGAGAGCTGTGCTCGGTCATCGGCGTGAGGCGCTGGCCGGGCGTGCCGCCTGGGCCGACCGAAAGCCGTAGACCCTGGCCGGGTGAGCTTCTTTGCGGCTCCTTTACAGTGGGTGTAGAAGCATGTGACCTTGCTTCCGAACACTGCTGTCCTACGCTTTTCGAGAAGGAGCGACAGTCCCGCGATGGGTGAGCCTCCCAGTACCAGCCGTGCCACGCCCCGTCCGCTGTCTGCGTGTGAGGGTCGGGAGGTGGCACGGTGACCGAGGTCCTGCTGCTTCTGCTGGCCCTCCTCCTCACCCTGGCCTGCGCGCTGTTCGTCGCGGCCGAGTTCTCGCTGACCACCGTCGAGCGCGGTGAACTGGAGCGCGCCGCCGAGGCAGACGAGCGCGGCGCCCCCGGCGCGCTGAAGGCCGTACGGTCGCTCACGCTCCAGCTGTCCGGGGCCCAACTCGGCATCACCGTCACCTCGCTGGTGATCGGCATGCTCGCCGAGCCGTCGCTCGCCGCGCTGTTGAAGGGCCCGCTGGAGGCGGCCGGGCTCGGGGGCGCGGCCTCGTCCGTGGCGACCGTGCTGGGTGTGGCCGTCTCGACGGTCGTGCTGATGGTGGTCGGTGAGCTGGTGCCGAAGAACTGGGCGATCTCCCGTCCGCTGGCCGTCGCGAAGGTGGTGGCGGGTCCGCAGCGCGGTTTCACGGCGGCGTTCGGGCCGTTCATCCGCCATCTGAACAACACGGCGAACCGTTTCGTGCGCCGCTTCGGCCTGGAGCCCACCGAGGAGCTGGCCTCCGCCCGTACGGCCGACGAACTGGTCGCGCTCGCCCGGCACTCGGCCGCCGAGGGAACCCTGGAGGCGGACTCCGCCGAGCTGTTCGTCCGCACCCTGCACCTGAGCGAACTGACCGCCGAGAACGTGATGACCCCGCGCGTCGACGTCCAAGCCCTCGAAGCGCACGCCACGGCCGCCGACGCGGCCAACCTCACCCACGCCACCGGCCTGTCCCGCTTCCCCGTCTACCGCGACACCCTCGACGAGGTCATCGGCACCGTCCACATCCGTGACGTCCTCGCCCTGGACCCCGAGAAGCGTCGGCTCACCCAGGTCACCGCGCTGGCCACCGACCCTCTGCTGGTTCCCGACAGTCTGGCCGCCGACCAGTTGCTGGAGCGGCTGCGCGCCGCCCGCACCATGGCCGTCGTCATCGACGAGTACGGCGGCACGGCGGGCGTGGCCACGGTCGAGGACATCGTCGAGGAGGTCGTCGGCGAGGTCCGTGACGAGCACGACCCCGTCGAGGCCCCCGACCTGCTGCCCGCCCCGCGCACCGAGGACGGGCGCGCGGTGTGGGAGGCGGACGGCGGTGTACGCCTCGACGAGCTCGCCCGGATAGGACTGACCGCGCCGGACGGGCCGTACGAGACGGTCGCCGGCCTGATCGCGACCCGTCTTGCCCGTATCCCGGCCCAGGGCGACAGTGTCGTCCTCGACGGCTGGCAGCTGGACGTCGTCGACGTGGACCACCACCGCGCCGACCGCGTCCGCATCACCGAACCGGCACCCATCCTGCGTGAGCTGGCGGAGGACGCCCGATGACCGTGCTGCAACTCGCCATCGGCGCCCTGACCCTGCTGACCAACGCGTTCTTCGTCGGCGCCGAGTTCGCCCTGATCTCGGTACGCCGCAGCCAGATCGAACCCCGCGCCCAGGAGGGCGACACCCGGGCCCGTATGACGCTGTGGGGGCTGCAACACCTCTCCGCGATGATGGCCACCGCCCAGCTCGGCATCACCGTCTCCTCGCTGGTGCTCGGGGCGGTCGCCGAACCCGCCATCGCGCACCTGCTGGAACCCGCCTTCGAGGCGGCCCACATCCCGCACGGACTCGTGCACCCGATCGCGTTCGTGATCGCGCTGACGCTCGCGACCTACGCGCACATGCTGATCGGCGAGATGGTCCCGAAGAACATCGCGCTCGCCGCCCCCGTGCCGACCGCACTGCTGCTGGGCCCGCCGCTGGTCGCACTTACCCGTACGCTGCGCCCGGTGGTGTTCGGCATCAACGCCTTCGCCAACACCCTGCTGAAGCTGCTGCGTGTCGAACCGAAGGACGAGGTCGAGTCCGTCTTCACCGACGACCAGCTGGCCCGCATGGTCCTCGACTCCAGTGAGGCCGGGCTGCTCTCCCCGGCCGACGGGGAGCGGCTGCGGGACGCGCTGGAGTTGGGCACCCGCCCGGTCGGCGAGATCCTCGTCCCGGCACAGCGCATGCACACCGTCGACCACACCATCACCCCCGCCCGGCTGGAGCGCAAGGCCGCCGAGGCGGGCTACTCCCGCTTCCCCGTCACGGGCCCCGAGGGAGCCCTCCTCGGCTATCTGCACATCAAGGACACCCTCGGCGTCACCGACCGCGACCTGCCCTTCCCTGGCACCGCCCTGCACCCGGTCACCCGGGTGCGCATCGACACCCCGCTGGACGACACCCTCACCGCCCTGCGAGCCGACGGCAGCCATCTGGCCGCCGTGCTCGGCGGGAGCGGCAAGGTGATCGGCTTCGTGACGATGGAGGACGTCCTGTCCGAACTCGTCGGACCGGCGGCTCCGGCTTCCGCGTGAGCAGGACGCGAGTGGAAGGGGACCGCGCCAATGCAGGTCAGGAGCGTGCGCGCCGGGTGGTACCACCCCAGGTCGGGGACAGGGTTTCGCCCGGAAACGTTGTCCGGATACACACCGAGATGAGGAGTACATACGTGTCCGCCAGATCGACGGACCCCTCGGGGCACAGTCCCCGACCACCCCGCCAGGTACTTCCTGAGCACGGCACGCGGCGGGGTGCCCCCTCGCGATCGACGCGCCGATGAGTGCCGTGGAAGCGTGGCTGGGCGTGCTGGCCGTGTTCGTGCTGACCGCCGGCACCGGCTACTTCGTCGCCCAGGAGTTCGCGTACGTCTCCGCCGACCGGCTCGCGCTCGCCCGTGAGGCGGAGGCGGGGGACAAGAAGGCCGCTCGCGCCCTGAAGGTGCTGGAGCGGCTGTCGTTCATGCTGTCGGGAGCCCAGCTCGGCATCACCGTCACCGGCCTGGTCGTCGGTTTCATCGCAGAGCCGTCGGTGTCGGCGCTGCTGAAGCCGGCCCTCTCCGGCATCGGCATCCCCGACGGCGCCGTCTCCGGCATTTCGGTCGTGCTCGCCTTCGTGCTGGCCACGGTCGTGCAGATGGTGCTGGGCGAGCTGGCGCCGAAGAACCTCGCCATCGCTGTCCCGGAGCGGCTGGCCAAGGCGCTGGCCGCCTCCACGCTGGCGTACCTGAAGGTCGTCGGCCCGGTGGTGCACGTCTTCGACGGCGCGGCGAACAAACTGCTGCGCAGGGTCGGCATCGAACCGGTCGAGGAACTCCACCACGGCGCCACCCTGGAGGAACTCGGCCATCTGATCGGCGAGTCCCATGAACAGGGCCATCTGCCGCGCCAGACGGCCGACCTGCTCGACCACGCCCTGGAGTTCTCCGACCGGACGCTGCACGAGGTGATGGTGCCGCGCGCCGACACGTTCTTCGTCCGCAAGGACGCCACCGCCGCCGAGGCGATCGACCTCATCGCCAAGCACGGCCACTCCAACTACCCCGTCCTCGGCGACCACCCCGACGACATCGCGGGCGTCCTCGGCGTCCGGGAACTGATGGCGCTGCCCGCCGACCGGTTCACGGAGACGAGGGCCGGAGCGGTGGCCCGCCGACCGCTGCTGCTGCCCGACACGCTGCCACTGCCGGACGCCGTGGAGCAGATGCGGGACCAGGACGACGAGTTCGCCGTGGTCCTGGACGAGCACGGCGGCGTGGCAGGCATCGTCACCTACGAGGACATCGCCGAGGAACTGGTCGGTGACATCGCCGACGAGCTGGACACCGTCACCGAAATCGCCGTCATGGACGGCGAGGCGTGGCTGGTGAACGCCGGGCGCCGCCTGGACGAGGTCGCCGAGGCGACCGGCGTCGAACTGCCCGAGGAGGAGGACTACGACACCGTGGCCGGCCTGATCGTCGACCGGCTGGGCCGCTTCCCCGCCATCGGTGACCGGCTCACCGTGGAACTCCCCGACGGAGGCTGTGTACGCATCGACGTACGCACCCTCGACCGGCACGTACCGGAGCGGGTGCGCATCGAGCGACTGGTGGCCGAGAAGACGGAGGAACCGGCATGAGTTTCCCCATGGCACTCTTCGTCACCGTCCTGCTGCTGATCGGCAGCGGCTTCTTCGTGGCGGCCGAGTTCGCGCTGGTCGCCGCCAAACGGCACCGCATGGAGAAGGCGGCGGCCGAGGGCCGGCGGGGCGCGGGGGCGGCCCTCGCGGGCATGCGCGAGCTGTCGCTGATGCTGGCGGGGGCCCAGCTCGGCATCACGGTCTGCACCCTGGGCCTGGGCTCGGTCTCCAAGCCGGCGATTTCCCACGAACTCGACTTCCTGCTGCACGACCTGGGTCTGCCGAGCGCGCTGAGCTACGGCGTCGCGTTCGCCGTCGCGATGATCGTGGTCGTGTTCCTCCACATGGTGGTGGGCGAGATGGCCCCCAAGTCGTGGGCCATCGCCCACCCGGAGCGCTCCGCGATGCTGCTGTCCCCGCCCTTCCGGGGCGTGGTGGCGGCCGTGCGCCCGCTGATCTGGGTACTGAACAAGATCAGCAACGCCCTGGTACGGCTGTGCCGGGTCACTCCGCGCGACGAGCTGACATCCGTCCACAACCGCGAGCAGCTGACTCACCTCGTCGAGGAGTCCGAGCGGCTGGGCCTGATCAGCAAGGACGACTCCGAACTGATCACCAACACCCTCACTGAGCCCCAGAACCCGGTGGGTGACCGCCAGATCCCGGTCGCCGAGATCACCTCGGTACCGGCCGACGCCGACCTCGACACCATCCTCGCCACCGCGGCCGAACACGACCGGAGCCGACTGCTGGTCCGCGACGGCCCGCTGGTCGTCGGCTCGGTCCACGCGCGCGACGCGCTGATCGCCCGCGGACGCGGCCGTACCGCCACCGCACGGGAACTCGCCCGTCCGGTGCCGGAGCTGGCCGCGGAGGACACCGTCGGCCACGCCATCGAGCAGCTCCGCCAGCGCCGTGCCTCCCTCGCGGTCGTGTGCGACGACAACGGACGGCTCACCGGCATGGTCACGCTGGACGACCTGCTGGCCCGACTTCTGCACCCGCAGGAGGCGTGAGCCCGCAGGCGTGAGGCGACGGCGCCTTGTCCGTCCCCACCAGGCAACCGCCGAAGGGACGGACAAGGGCGCCCGGCAGAGCGGCGAGTCACACTGAGCGTTCAACGGACCTGCGTCGGAACGGAGTTCACGCAGCGGCCACCGCTCGGGAACCCCGACTCACTAAGATCCACTTCCGGCAGAAGGCCGTACGACCTGCTGGTGAGGGAGCCACGGACCCCGATGATGATGGACGCCCGATGGCACACGACGGGATCACACGCTTAACCGCCGTCCGTCGGCTCGTGGCCTGCCGCTGCCGCGCGGTGACCGAGGCCCGCTGGTTCGCCGTCGGTGCCTTCGCTCTCGTCGTCGCCAACGCGGTCGTCCTGGGCGTGGAGACCTACACCGGCGTCGTCCACCGGTGGCATGACGAGCTGAAGCTGGTCGAGTGCGGCTTTCTGGCCGCCTTCACGGTCGAGATACTCCTGCGGGTCGGCGCCCACGCCGACCGCCATGTTCGATGGCCTGGGCCGTCTCGGTGGAGCGGGGGAGCATGGTCTTCTCGTAGACGCGGATGGCGTCGTCGACAGTGGCTGCGTTCGCGAGGGCGAGGGCGAGTTCGCTGGCGTCAAGCATGGCGAGGTTGACGCCGGTGCCGAGCGGGGGCATGAGGTGGGCGGCGTCGCCGAGCAGGGTCACCGTCGGGTTGTGGTCCCAGGTGTGCGGGACAGGGAGCACGAAGATCGGGCG
This sequence comes from Streptomyces capitiformicae, assembly GCF_002214185.1. Taxonomy (NCBI): domain Bacteria; kingdom Bacillati; phylum Actinomycetota; class Actinomycetes; order Kitasatosporales; family Streptomycetaceae; genus Streptomyces; species Streptomyces capitiformicae. Next base: position 10,140,026 of record NZ_CP022161.1, read on the forward strand.
GTGGATGTAGAGGCCGTCGTTTTCGCTGATCATCTGGCGCATGCAGGGCGACCAGTGCGCGTACTCGTCGCGCAGCACGGCGCGGATGCCATCGGTGTCCTCGGCGGTCAGCCCCTTGGCGCTGATCCCGTCGACTGGAAGGCGTTGGATGATGTAGACGCGGATCTGGTTTCCGCTGTTGCGCTGGGCGAACAGGCTGCGTTCGCCATCGGCTGCGTGGGCGCTGCCCGAGCCGACCAGCTCGGCGATCTCGGGGTGTCGGTCGTCGACGTCCACTGAGCGGACCGGTTTACCCCTGTCCATCGGCATCTCCGGCGCGAACCTCCACGACAGCCAGGCACTCCAGCCACTGGTCCGCGGCATCCCGCCGATCCGCTCCCGCCGCGGCCCGCGCAGGCGACGACCCGCCAAGCTCCACGCGGACAAGGGCTACGACTGCGACCACCTGCGTCGCTGGCTACGCAAGCGAGGCATCCGGCACCGCATCGCCCGCAAGGGCATCGAGTCCTCCACCCGGCTTGGCCGGCACCGCTGGACGATCGAGCGCACGATGTCCTGGCTGGGCGGCTGCCGCCGTTTGCACCGCCGCTACGAACACAAGGCCGAACACTTCCTGGCCTTCACAGCCATCGCCTGCAGCCTCATCTGCTATCGCAGACTCACCAAATGAGACGACGTCTTAAGGAAGTCGTGCAGCTTGGGAGTAGGGTCGGCCACGCGGCGAGGTACCAGCTGCGAGCTGATCCTTTTCCGCGTGGCCTCCCTCCGAACCGGACGTGCGAGCTTCGCGGACCGGCAGATTCCGCCCCGCCGCCACACCATCAGGCGACAGCAGAACCACTCAAAGACTCACGAACCGCCCACTAAGAGGGCGTTTGATCTAGCCGAGTTGCCGCTTATGTCCTAGTGAGTTCCTCGCCGGGTTGGTGTGGTCTCGTCCGTTATGCGCTTGGCGAGGTTGTCGATCGATGCGATGTGGATCATGGCTTCGGAGCTGACGGAGAGGGTCTCGTAGCCACGGGCAAGGCGCCGGTGCATCATGATCCAGCCGATACTCCGCTCCACCACCCAGCGCCTTTTCAGGACGTGGAATCCGCGAGTTCCGGGGTTCTTATCGACGACTTCGACATCGACCCCGAGCTTCGCGCCGTGTTCGACGAACGGTCGGTACCGAGGTTCACCGAGTGACGCGCGTGACGAGAACCCCCGTTGGCGACCACGCTTTCTCGTTTCCGTTTCCGTTCCCGTTCCCGTTCCCGTTCCCGCTTCTCGTTTCCGTTCCCGTTTCCTGTTCGTTCTCGTCCGCCTCAGCCGATCACCGCCGCACGCACGCACAGCACGTCCGGCAGATGCGCCGCCAACTGCCGCCAGCTGTCGCCGTCGTCGGCCGACGCGTACACCTCGCCGTTGCGGTTGCCGAAGTACACCCCCGCCGGATCCGCGCCGTCCGTGCACATCGCGTCGCGCAGCACCGTGCCGTAGTGGTCCTCCGTCGGCAGCCCCGCCGAGAGCGGCTCCCAGCTCTTGCCCGCGTCCGCGGTGCGGAAGACGCGGCAGCGGTGGTCGGCCGGGACGCGGTCGGAGTCCGCGTTGATCGGGAACACGTACGCGGTGTCCCCGCGCCGGGGATGGGCGACCGCGGCGAACCCGAAGGTGGAGGGCAGGCCCTCGCCGATGTCGGTCCAGTGCGCGCCCGCGTCGTCGCTGCGGTAGACACCCCAGTGGTTCTGGAGGTACAGCCGGTCCGGGGTCACCGCGTCCCGGGCGACCTTGTGCACGCACTGCCCGAACTCCGGGTCGGGGTCCGGCAGGAACACCGCGGAGACGCCGGAGTTGGAGGGCGACCAGCTCGCGCCGCCGTCCTCGGTGCGGAACACCCCGGCGGCGGAGACGGCGACCGTCAGCGCGCGCGGGTCCCGCCGGTCGGTGAGGATGGTGTGCAGCCCCTCGCCGCCACCGCCCGGGGACCACTTGTCGCGGGTCGGGTGCTCCCACAGCGGCCGTACCAGCTCGAAGGTCTCGCCGCGGTCCTCGGAGCGGTACAGCGCGGCCGGCTCCGTGCCCGCGTACACCACGTCCGGCTCGGCGGCCGAGGGGTGCAGCTGCCACACCCGCTCCAGGGAGGCGCCGGTGTCCTTGGGGAACTTGACGGCGGGCTGCGGCGGTTCGGTCCAGGTGCGGCCCAGGTCGTCTGAGTGGAACACGGAAGGGCCCCAATGCGTGCTGTCGCCGCCGACCAGCAGCCGGGGTGTGTCCGCGCGGGTGTCGATGGCGACCGCGTAGACGGCCTGCGCGTTGAAGTAGGGGTGGTCGTCGAACTCCCAAACACCCCCGGTGCCGCCTCGCCGCCGCCCGATGAACAGTCCTTTGCGCGTGCCTACGGTGAGCAGTACCTCGGTCATGCCGACCACCTCCCGGACATCGTCGTCTCAGTCACGGGCCAGTCTGCACCCCACCACTGACAGTCACCCCTCGAGACGCTCTTACCGCAGGTCAGCGGCCATGTGAGCGAGGAAGCGGCGGGCGGCGCGGGAGTCGGGTCCGGGCGGCGTGACCCACGTCGCATGAGCAGTGCGGGGAGCGCCGCCGTATGGGAGAGAGGTTCGGCTGTCCTGCGTGCGTGAGGGAGGGTGCCCCCGATGGTGGCATTCCGTGGTCCGAAGGTGTGGTTGTGGCGATGGCGGCGCAACCCGCTCAAACGGCGCAGCGACCGGCTGGAGTCCTGGGTGGTGCTGGCCGCCTGGGCGCTGACCGTGTGCGGAGGGGTGATCGCCGGACTGCTGTCGGCGGAGTCCGTCGAGTCCGGTCTCGCCCGGCAGCGTGCGGAGTGGCACCCCACCGCCGCGCTCCTCACCCAGGACGCGCCCGAGCCGTCCGCCACCAGCGGACCGGGGGCCGAGAAGGTGTGGGCGAAGGTGCGCTGGACGGCACCGGACGGCTCCGAGCGCCAGGGCCAGGCCCGGGTCGAGCCCGCCACTCTGATGGGCACCCAGGTCACCGTCTGGACGGACACCGAGGGCCGCCTGGTCACCAAGCCCGCCAGTGAGTCCCAGGCCCGGCTGCGCGCAGGGCTCGTCGGCGGTCTGGCGGGCATGTGCGTCGCGGCCGTGCCCTACGTGGGCGGCAGACTCGTACGCGGCCGCCTGGAGCGGCGGCGGATGGACCAGTGGGACGAGGAGTGGGCCCTGATCGGCCCGCTGTGGGCGCGCAAGACCTGGTGAACGGCCCACCGGCAGGACCGTCGGTCACGGCACCGGCTGACGTCCGACGGCCGGACGAGGCCCGTGGGGGAAGGCTCCGTCCGGCCGCCGCAGTGGACTCACCAGTGAGTGATGAGCGGTCTCACCTGTAGGTGATGTCCGACGTGGAGTACAGGCAGTTGGTGCTGTCGGGGCCCGTGCCGACCGCCGTGTTGTTGTTGTACTTCTGGCACGGGATGACCTTGCGGCCGCTGTCGTTGAGGATCGTGATCCTGCGCAGCGTCGCCACGTCGCCCCGGTTGACGTTGATGCCGACGAGCCGTGCGGTGGAGCCGGTCCCCGTCACCTCGATGTTGTTGAGGTTCACCTTGCGCGTGTACTGCGTGGAGCAGTCGCCGCACGAGCGGTACAGCGTCTTGAACTCGCTGACGGCGAAGTTGGAGATGTTCAGGGTGCCCGGCCCGTTGTGCTGGAAGACCTTGTCCGCCGCCTTCTTCGCGCCGCCGCCGGTCACCGTGTAGGTGGAGCCGCCGCGGAAGGTCGCCGCGTCCTCGCCGACGTCCTCCCACCACACGTTCTGCAGGGTGCAGTTGCCCTCACAGTGGATGCCGTCGGCGCCGGGCGCGCCGATGATGACGTTCTTCAGGGTCGCGCCGGCCGCGAGCTTGAAGATCGGGTCCTGGCCCTCCTCCTGGCCGTCACCGGCCAGATTGCCGCTGCCGTAGTAGCGCACCATGCCGCCGTCCCTGGTGCCGGACACCGAGATGGTGGAGCTCACCGGCTGGCTGTTGGTGGGCGTCGGCCAGGTGGCGGCGTTCGCCGGAGTGGCGCCGGTGGTCATGATCATGCCAAACGAGAGGCCGAAGGTGGCCACCGTCCCGGTCATCGCGCGTGCACGCGCGCGTGGACGTGCTGCAGAAGTCATGTCCCGATTCCTTCTGTTGTCCGAGCGGATGGGGGGAGGGTTCTCAGAGCTTCCCGGCGCCCGCGCCCGACGTCACCGAGGCGACGACGGAAGAGGCGGACTCCGCGGTGTAGCCGTACGGCGGGGTGGTGAAACGACCCCACCTGGGAGACCTCGGTGGCGGCCCCGCCGAGGTCGTTGCCGCGCAGATTGGCGTAGCCGTCCACGTCACTGCTGCGGTTCGTGGTGACCGCGATCTTCGTGTTGCGGAAGACGTTGTTCTCCACGAGCGTCTGGGCGCCCCTGCGCGAGTGGCAAGCGGTGTCGGCGCCGTCCGCGTAGTTGTTGAAGAAGTGCCCTGTGCCGAAGCGCAGACTGGGGATCCGCGAGTACACGTTGCCGAAGTGGCTGTGGTGGTACGTCACCTTCAGGTGACCGGTGTCCTCGGAGGCGTTGTTGTCGCTGTGGCCGACGAGCGATCCCTTGAAGTGGTCCTTGAAGGTGTTCCAGGACACCGTCACGTGGTCGGAGCCGTGGTTGATGTCCAGCAGCCCGTCGTAGGAGTCCTTGTCGTGATCACGGTCCGCCGAGAAGGAGTTGTGGTCGATCCAGACCCTCGTGGACTCCTGGACGGTGACGCCGTCGGCGGGCGCGACCGGCTTGCTGATGTTCAGGTTGCGGAGGACGGGGTTGGTCTCCTCCTTGATCCGCAGGCCGCCGCCGGTGAACCGGATGACGAACCCACGCCCAGCACCGTCGTGTTGGAACCGATGTCGACCTGACCGCTCAGCGAGATCAGTCCGCTGACGCGGACGACCTTGGCCGCGTCACCGGTGACGGCGGTCTTGAAGGCGGCGAGTGTCGAGACCGTGACCGGGGTGGCGCTGCCGCCACCGGTCGTCCCGGCGCCGTAGCCGATCGGCGCGGTCTCCGCGGCCCCCGCGGACTGCGGCAGGGCGAGGACGGCGGCCGTCGCCAGGGCGGCCGCGGCGGCCACCCTGACTGATCTTTGCGCCTGTGTACGTGGGGGGAACGGTACGCATGCGGGTGCGTCCCTTCGGGGAGGGCTGATGGGCCATGTACATGAACAGTGTTCGCCATATTGATTTGTGCAAGCGGCGGGAGTCGCCGAGGTGGGGTCCTCGGTGTCCCAGAAGGTGGGCAGCCCCAGGAGGATGGGGTGCTGTCGCGTGTCGGCCCACACGCGGAGTGGTGCGCAACTGGTTCACACTGCTGAACGGAACGTAGAGGGCAAGCGCTTTCTAGTCAACGCTTTGCGCAAAATGCATTCAGGTACCACCGGTGGGGAGGGTGGTCAGCCCTGGTGGGTCAGGACGGCCGCCCCCGATGGGCGGCGTGAGCGAATTCTTTCGACGTGTGGGAGCGCTTCCAGGGCGGCCATGTGCATGCCACGATGCTCGCCGGACGCTTCCCTGCCGAGAGGGTGAGTCGATGGCGACTCCACGTATGCGTACGTTCATCAGCGGACTGGTCCTGGCGTTACCGACCGTCGGCCTGACCGCGCCGGCCCCCGGCCGGGCGGTCGCCGACGTCTCCCGTAGCGGCGGCGCGGGCCCGCTGCCCGGTTCGTTCAGATGGTCCTCGACCGGCCCGCTGATCTTCCTCAAGCCGGCACCGAGGGCGCGACGGCCGACGGCATCGGCGGTTCCTGGACGCCGTTGGCGGAGACCGAGGCCAACCGTTCCTGTGGACTGGGCAGAAGTGAGCTCGCTCAGCCGCACGCCCCGAACGGTCTTGGGCGTACTGCTCCCCGGCGTACTCGACCCCGGGGCGGCGATACGGATCCTGTCCGTGGTCCGGGCCCGGGAGGCCCACCCCGCGGCCGGAGGCCGCTGATGAACGCTGCCCCCTTACGACCTGGCCATGTGGTTAAGGGCAGAGGCGACGGGGAGGCCCCGAACCATCACTCCGGTGGAGCGGGGGCCTCGCATGCCGGCGCCGTACCCGGCGTCCCGGATCACACGGTCGAATGAAACCGTCCTCGTTCACGCTCCTCGGCGAGTAGCCGGCAACCCCTTCATCCGCTTCACCCAGGCGACCTTCGAGGCCGGACAACCCGCCTGGACCGTGGACTTCAGCCACGGTGACCTGATCCGCGACGGCGTCGACCAGACCCAGAAGATCAACCCGTGCCGGCTGGGCCTGCTCACCCAGACCAGTTCCTCCTGCTGACCCCTCACAGGAAGGTACGACGACGTGTCCGTCACCCCCCACACCACCACGCGGAGACCGCTGCGTACCGTACTCGCCGCACTCCTCGGAGCGCTGGTGCCGCTCCTCGTGGCCACGTTCCTCACCGCGCCCACGGCCGCGGCGGCGCCGGACGCGTGGGCCACGCCCGCCGCGAGGGCCGAGGCCGCACCCCGGGCGGCGCTCACCCAGATCACCGGCTTCGGCGAGAACCCCAGCAATCTGCAGATGTACCTGTACGTACCGGACAGCGTCACCGCGAACCCGGCGATCCTCGTGGCCGTGCACTACTGCACCGGCTCCGGGCCCGCCATGTACAACGGCACCGAGTACGCCCAACTCGCCGACAAGTACGGCTACATCGTCGTGTACCCCTCCGTCACCCGTAGCAGCAAGTGCTTCGACGTCGCCTCTCCGCAGGCGCTGCGCCGCAGCGGCGGCAGCGACCCGGTGGGCATCAAGTCCATGGTCGACTGGACGGTCCGCACCTACGCCGCCGACACCGACCGGATCTTCGTCACCGGTATCTCCTCCGGCGCGATGATGACCAACGTCCTGCTCGGCGACTACCCCGACGTGTTCGCCGCCGGCGCCGCGTTCGCGGGTGTGCCCTTCGCCTGCTTCGCCACCACCAACGGCTCCGAGTGGAACAGCGACTGCGCGAACGGCACGATCACCCGCACCCCGCAGGCCTGGGGCGACCTCGTCCGGGGCGCCTACCCCGGCTACACCGGAGCCCGGCCGCGCATGCAGCTGTGGCACGGCACCGCGGACGACGTCCTGCGCTACCCCAACTTCGGCGAAGAGATCAAGCAGTGGACCAACGTGCACGGTCTGAGCCAGACACCGGCCGTCACCGACTCGCCCCAGTCCAACTGGACCCGTACCCGCTACGGCGGCACCGGTGACCGCGCCCCCGTCGAGGCCATCAGCCTCCAGGGCACCGGACACAACGTGTACGCCTGGGGCATGGGTGAGCGCGTCCTCACCTTCTTCGGCCTCAACAGCTCCGGTCCCGCGCCCCAACCCCCGGCGGGCCCCTGCAAGGTGACCGTCACCCCCAGCGCCTGGAACACGGGCCTCACCGCCTCGGTGACCATCACGAACACCGGTACGACGGCGATCAACGGGTGGCGGTTGGCGTTCACCCTGCCCGCCGGACAGACCATCACCAACGGCTGGGGCGCAACGTACAGCCCGACCAGCGGCGCTGTGACCGCGACCAACGTCTCGTACAACGCCGCGATCGCTCCCGGCGCGAGCGTCGGCGTCGGCTACCAGGCGAGCCACACCGGCAACAGCGCCATACCGACGGCGTACGCCCTCAACGGCACCGCCTGTACGACCGCTTGACGCGTCCTGACGCGTCCTGACCGTCCCTCCGGGCGCGCGCCACCCGGCGTGCGCCCGGCTCCGTCCGTGTTCCGCGACCCCGGCTCACGTTCATGTTCCGTACGCACCGAGAAAGGCTCTCGCCCGTGGAGTTGTCCAGTAGCCCCCAGCCGTCCGAGGCGTCGAGAAGGGCATCCCTCCCCCACCTGATCGCCGTCTGTATCCTCGCTCTGAGCCTTGTGGTGGCCTCGTCCGCGGTGGTGGCCCTCGTCGGGAGCCCGCAGCGCGACGCCGGGGCCGGTGACGCGGCGGCGGCCGCCCGGCACTGGGTGAACACCTGGTCCGCGATGCCCCAGCTCACCGAGCCCGGGAACATGCCGCCCGCGCCGTTCACCGGTGACCGGGCCGTACTCGTCGACACCACGCTGCGGCAGACCGTGCATGTCACCACCGGTGGCGACCGCGTCCGGCTGCGCTTCTCCAACGCCTTCGGCGGCACCGCGCTGCCGCTGACCGCGGTGACCGTGGCGCTCCCGCTGGGCGGGCAGGCCGGGGTCGGGGCGATCGAGCCCGGCACCACCCGGACGGTGACGTTCAGCGGGCGGCAGTCCACGACTGTGCCCGTCGGCGCCCAAGTGGTCTCGGACCCCCTGGACTTCACCCTGGCACCAGGCTCCACCCTGACCGTGACGGCGTACCTCGCCGAGGGCCAGGCCTCCCTCGCCCTCACCTCGCACCCGGGCTCCCGCACCACCTCCTACCTCCGGCACGGCGACCACACCCGGGCCGAGGACCTCCCCGGCGCGACCCCCACCAACCACTGGTATCTGCTCAGCGATGTCGAGGTGCTCTCCCGGCCCGCCACGACCGCGGTCGCCGTCCTCGGCGACTCGCTCACCGATGGCCGGGGCTCCACCACCAACGGCAACAACCGCTGGCCCGACCAGCTCTTCGGCCGTCTCCAGGAGAAACCCGGCACCAGGAACATCGCGGTGGTGAACCAGGCGGCCGGCGGCAACCGCGTCCTCAACGACGGCCTGGGCCCGAACGCCCTCGCCCGACTGGACCGCGACATCCTCGCCCACAGCGCCGTCGAACAACTGATCGTCTTCGAGGGCATCAACGACATCGGCACGGCCGAGGCCACCCCCGCCGCCCAAGAGCGCGTCACCGCCGACCTCATCGCCGCCTACGAGCAGATCGTCGTCCGCGCGCACGCCCAGGGCATCGACGTCTACGGCGCGACCCTGCTGCCGTTCGACGGCAACACCCTCTACGACGACACGGCCGGGCATCGCGAGGCGGCACGGCAGGCGGTCAACACGTGGATCCGCACCAGCGGCCGCTTCGACGCCGTCATCGACTTCGACCGCGCGGTCCGCGACCCCGACCACCCGAGCCGCCTCCTTCCGGCCCTCCACGACGGCGACTGGCTGCACCTCAACCCCGAGGGCTATCGGGTGCTGGCCGAGTCGGTTCCCCTGCGCCTGCTTCGGCGGACGTGAGCGCCGGAAGTGAACCTGCCTTCGCCGGAAGGTGGTTGAAGAGCAGGTTCAGCACGATCGCCGTCAGACAGCCCGCGCTGATGCCGCTGTTCATCACCGTCTGGAACCAGTCCGGGAACTTCTCGTACGCCGTCGGCACCCCGACCGGCAGCATGCCGACGGCCACCGAGACGGCCACGATCGTCAGATTGCCGTTGCCCTGGAAGTCCACCCGCGCCAGCGTGCGCAGTCCGCTCGCGGCGACCGTACCGAACATCACCAGCCCTGCTCCGCCGAGCACCGGTGCCGGGATCGCCGCGACCACCGCGCCCAGCTTGGGCAGCAGCCCGAGCAGGACGAGGATCCCGCCGGCCGCCGCGACGACCCAGCGGCTGCGGACGCGGGTCATGCCGACCAGGCCCACGTTCTGCGCGTACGCCGTGTACGGGAAGGTGTTGAAGACACCGCCGAGGACCGTGGAGAACCCGTCGGCGCGCAGCCCGTCGGCGAGGGAGCGCGGCTTCACCTCGCGGTCGGTCATCTCGCCGACGGCGATCAGGTCACCGGTCGTCTCCGTCATGGTGACCAGGGCTACCACGAGCATGGACACGATCGCCGAGACCTCGAACGTGGGCGCCCCGAAGTGGAACGGCGTGCTGATGCCCAGCCAGTCGGCCTCCTTCACCCCGCCGAAGTCCGTGAAACCGAACGGCACCGCGACCGCGAGCCCCACGACGATGCCGATCAGCACCGCGATACGGCTGAGGAAGACCGGGGCGAAGCGCTGCACTCCGAGCACCACCAGGAGGACGAAGGCCGCGAGTGCCAGATTCCTCGGCTCACCGAAGTCCTCGGCGCCCACGCCGCCGGCCGCCCAGTTTCCGGCCACCGGCAGCAGGGAGAGGCCGATGATCAGGATGACGGTGCCGGTGACGAGGGGCGGGAAGAAGCGGAGCAGTCTGCCGAAGACCGGCGCCAGCAGCATGATCGCCAGTCCGGCCACGATCACCGATCCGTAGATCGCGGGGAGGCCGCCGCCCTCCGTGCCGATCAGCACCATCGGGGATACGGCCGCGAAGGTGCAGCCCTGCATGATCGGGAGCCGGACGCCGAATCGCCATACGCCGACGCACTGGATGAGCGTCGCGATGCCGCAGATCAGGAGATCGGCGGTGATCAGATAGGCGAGGTCGGCGGGTGGGAGTCGCATCGCGCCGCCGACGATCAGGGGGACGGCGACCGCGCCGGCGTACATGGCCAGGACGTGTTGGAGACCGAAGGCGGCCAGTTGGCGTACGGGGGGTACTTCGTCGACGGGGTGGGTGGGTGATTCCACGGGCGAGACCATAGGGGGATTGAACAGTCTGTTGATTTCTGGGGTGTTGCTAGGAGTCGCGGGCGGCGGTCATCAGTGACTCCCAGTCCGGGAGTTTCACCACGCCCCTGCCCAGCGACGCGCCCAGCGCTGCCTCTGCCCTCTCGATCGCCTGCCATCCCGACCACTCGACCGGTGTGCAGCCCTCCGCACTCAGCGCCGCCAGCGGATCGTCCGGCACCTCTCGTCGTACGAGCTCGGAGGCGTCCTCCAGCAGTGACGTCACCGTTTCCTTCGCGCACGGGCGGTTGGTGCCGATGACTCCCGTCGGGCCCCGCTTGATCCAGCCGGCCACGTACTCGCCCGGTGCTGCCGTGCCGTCGCGCAGTACACGCCCGGCGAGGTGCGGCACCGTGCCGTGGTCGTTGTCGAAGGGGAGGCCTTCGAGTGGTACGCCGCGGTAGCCGACCGAGCGGAGGACGAGCTGGGCCTCGATCTCCTCGTAGCGGCCGGTGCCGGTGACGCCGCCGTGGCCGTCCGGTGCGGTGCGTTCCAGGCGGACTCCGCAGACGCGGTCGCCGTCGGCGAGGAGTTCGACGGGGCGGAGGAAGAAGCGCAGGCGGATGCGGTGGCGGCCCTCGGCGGGCGGGGCGGTGGCCCAGCCGCGCAGGACCTCCACGTTGCGGCGTTGTGGGGCGGGGAGCGCGGAGGGGTCCCCATACGCCGGGTCCAGCTCCAGCTCCGCCGGGTTGACGGTGACCCGGGTGTCCGGGAGGGTGCTCAGCTCGCGGAGCTCCTTGGTGGTGAAGCGGGCCTGGGAGGGGCCGCGGCGGCCCACCATGTGGATGTGGGTGACCTCGCTGGCGGCGAGCGAGGTGAGGGCGGCCTGGGGCATGTCGGTGGGGCTCAGCTCGGGCGCGCCGCGCGCCAGCATGCGGGTCACGTCCACCGCGACGTTGCCGACGCCGATCACGACCGCGGACCGGGCGCTGAGGGCGGACCCCTCGAAGGCACAGCCCACGGCGTCCGGGTGCGCGCTGTACCAGGAGACGAACTCGGTCGCCGACCAGCTGCCGCGCAGCTCCTCGCCCGGGATGCCCAGCCGGCGGTCGGTTGCGGCGCCCACGCAGTACACGACCGCGTGGTACAGCTCCCGCAGCCGCGCCACCGGCACGCCATCGGGGCCCACCGGGACGCCGCCGAGGAAGCGGACGCGTTCGTGCTCCAGCACGGTGCGCAGATTGTTCTGCAGCGACTTGATCTTCTCGTGGTCCGGCGCCACGCCGTAACGCACCAGGCCGTAGGGGCACGGCAGCCGGTCCAGGACGTCGACGCGCACGTCGGGATCCTGCTGGACGAGGGTCTGGGCGGTGTAGCACCCGCTCGGGCCCGAACCGATGACGGCGACACGCAGCACGGCGGAACTCCCTACGCGAGGAGATCGCTGATGTCTCAAGGATCGCACCGCGAGGCGCGCGAGGGGAGGGGAGCTTCAGGCGCGGAGGGGGGCGCTGCGCCGTCGGGGTGCCGGGCGCGCCCTCGGCGCGTGGCTGGGCGGAGCGAATGTGATCATTCGCTTACGTTGCGTATGTGATGGAAGCTTTCTTTCTTAATCTTTCTGATCGCCACTGTCGGGATGGCGCGGTGTCCGTGCGGCCCGCGTGGAAGGTGCGGGAAGCGGGCGGTGCCACGGCATGGTTCACCGCCCGGCTGAGCTTCCCGGACGGGGCCAGGGTCGAGATGCTCGCCGTGGTGTCCGAGGGGCGTCTGTCCCTGGAGGACGTACGGGCCCAGCCGCCGCTGTCCCTCGACGACCTCGCGGAGCTCGCCGACTGGATCGAGGGTCCGCTCTTCGAGGCGTGCGGCGCGGCGCCCGAGCCGGCCGACGCGTCGCCGTACGAACACCCGTCGAGGGCCCGGCCCGCGCGCCGGGCCAGGCCCGTGTGGCCGCACGGCGTGGAGGGGCGGCGGCTGGTGGCCGAGGAGTATCTGGCGGCGCAGCGGTCCGGCTGCGACCCGGTGCTCGCGGTGATGTGGGCGACCGGGCACAGCCGCCGCCGGTCGCTCAGGCTGATCGCCGGGGCGCGGGACGCGGGCCTGCTGACGCCCCGCCACGCCCGGCGCTGAGCCCACGCCCCCACGGCCGGGCGCGGACACGGGGCGGCGGTTACTCCACGAGGTCGCGCATCCGGCTGATCTCCGTCGTCTGCTGGGCGATCACGTCGTCGGCCATCTCTTCGATCAGGATGTTGTTGCCCTGTGCCTTCACATCCGTGGCCATGGTGATCGCCCCCTCGTGATGGGTGATCATCAGCTTCAGGAAGAGCTGGTCGAAAGACTCCCCTTCGAGGGTGCCGAGTTCCTTCATCTGAGCCTCGCTCGCCATGCCGGGCATCTCCGCGTGGTCGTGCGAAGTGCCCTGTTTCCCCCCGTCGTTGTTCTTCAGCCAGCCCTCCATGGCCTTGATCTCGGGCTCCTGGGCGGCCGAGATCCGCTCGGCGATCCGCTTCACCCCGGTCGACGCCGCCCGTTCGGGGGCGAGTTCGGTCATGTCCAGGGCCTGGGTGTGGTGCTCGATCATCATGCGGGCGTAAGTGAAGTCCGCCGAGTTCGGTGAATCGTCCTCGGCGCGCTGTTTCTCGGCCTCCGAGGGGGAGAGGGTCCGGGCCGCCTCACCGGGCTTCCCGGGGGCTATCACCGCGGGTCCGCCGGCTTTTGTGGAATCGCCGTCGGGGTCCGATCCCGATTCCGAATCGCACCCCGTGAGCAGGACAAGCGCGGTCGCCAGCGAGGCCGTGACCAGCGGTGTGCGGAACGTGCGGCGGACGAGCACAGTGACCTCCTGAGATACAGGAACGGGCGTACACCTCATGAGTGTTGACGAAAGTTCCTAACACGCTTTCAGACGTCCGTGATCAAATTTGTACGTTACAAATGCATTGCCGTCTGTTGTTCTGTGCATGATGAAGACGATACTTCGGAGGTGGCTGAACCGTTCAACTGCGAACGGCTACACGGGAGGACACAGTGACCCTGTTGAACAACCTTCGGACGCGACGCAGACGTTTAGGAGTCGCCGCGACGGCGGCCGGACTGCTGGCCGCCCTGCTCACTGCCGCACCGGCGGCCGCGACCCCCGACCCCGGGGACTCGCCCGCCGCGCAGGAGGAGGTCTCCAAGAGCGACGCCGCCAAGACGCGGGCGGCGATAGCCGCCGGCGACATACCCGGCCAGGACGAGATCGTCCACTCCGACAACATCCAGCACGTCACGAACATCCCCAAGGACGCGCTGCCCGGCACCAACTCGGACCTCGCCTTCCAGGGCAGGTACGCCTTCGCCGGCAACTACGACGGCTTCCGCATCTTCGACATCAGCAACCCCAAGGCCCCGAAGACGGTCGCCCAGGTGCTGTGCCCGGGCTCGCAGAACGACATCTCCGTCTCCGGTGATCTGCTCTTCCTGTCCACCGACTCCTCGCGCAGCGACAGCTCCTGCAACAGCACCACGCAGCCCGCGAGCGAGAAGTCGTCGTGGGAGGGCATGAAGATCTTCGACATCAGCGACAAGCGGAACCCGAAGTACGTCGCCGCCGTCGAGACCGCCTGCGGCTCGCACACCCACACGCTGGTGCCCGAGCGCAAGAACGTCTACGTGTACGTCTCCTCGTACTCGCCGAGCGCCTCGTTCCCCGACTGCCAGCCGCCGCACGACGGCATCTCGGTCATCAAGGTGCCGCGCAAGTCCCCCGAGAAGGCGGCCGTGGTGGGCTTCCCCGTCCTCTTCCCCGGTGAGGGTGCGGACGGCGGCGGCAACCCGGGTTCGCCCACCAACCCCGGTGTCTCCAAGACGACGGGCTGCCACGACATCACGGTGCTGCCGTCGAAGGACCTGGCGGCCGGTGCCTGCATGGGTGACGGCATCCTGTTCTCCATCAAGGACCCGGAGAACCCGAAGATCATCGACCAGGTCCAGGACAACGTGAACTTCGCGTTCTGGCACTCCGCGACCTTCAACCAGAAGGCGAACAAGGTCGTCTTCACCGACGAGTTGGGCGGCGGCGGCGCGGCCACCTGCAACGCGGAGATCGGGCCGAACCGCGGCGCCGACGGCATCTACGAGATCGTCGGCAAGGGCGACCACCGCAAGCTCGTCTTCAAGAGCTACTTCAAGATCCCCCGCCACCAGGCGAACACCGAGAACTGCGTCGCCCACAACGGCTCGCTGATCCCGGTCCTGGGCAAGGACATCATGGTCCAGGCCTGGTACCAGGGCGGTGTCTCGGTCTGGGACTTCACCAACTCCTCGAAGCCCCAGGAGATCGCCTACTTCGAGCGCGGTCCGATCTCCACCGACACCCTCGTCGGTGGCGGTGCCTGGTCGGCGTACTACTACAACGGCTACATCTACTCGAACGACATGGCGAAGGGCTTCGACGTCCTGAAGCTCAGTGACCGGCGCACGGACCCGGCCAAGTGGGTCCACATGCGTGAGCTCAACGTGCAGACTCAGCCCGACTACTTCGGCTTCGGCTGGTAGGCGGCCGGGACAGCGAGTCAGGTAGCGAAGAACCGCGACAGATCCCTGTCGCACGTCCCGCCGGGCCCTTCGGGGGCCGGCGGGACGCCCGACTCCCAGTCCAGTCCGTAGCGCCGGAACAACTCGCCCCGCAGCGTGGTGACAGGCAGCGGTGAGTTCGGCAGCACCATCGCGTACACCGCGCCCATCAACAGGGCGCGCAGCAGCGGGTAGTCGGCCTCCGGGTCCATGGAGCCGTGCCGGCTCACCGTGTCCCGCAGCAGGGCGCCCAGCCGCTGTTGCTCCGGGCACCGCACGAGCCCCGCCGGGTTCTGCAGCATCCCCGCCATGTGCTGGCGCATCAGCACCGGCCGGTCCCGGGCCAGTTCCAGGATCGCGTCGACGGCCCGCGCCATCCGCTCCCGCCCGTCCTCGCTGCGCGGCTCGCGCTCCAGCGCCTCCTCCAGCGTCCGGTGCATCAGCCGGTGCACCGCCGACTGGACGAGCTGGCGCTTGCCGGGGAAGTAGTACGACACCAGCCCGCGTGCGGATCCGGCGCGGTCCGCGATGTCCGCGAGCGTCGTGGCCTCGTAGCCCCGCTCGTCCACCAACTCGACGGCGGCCTGCAGCAGTCGCTCCCGGGAACGGCGACGCAACTCTTCATTGACCGAGGCGCTGCGCGGGGACATCCTGTAACTCCTGCGTTGACTGGCTGCCAGCCAACTATACTCAGCGCTCCCGGGCGGCCACTCAGCGTGCCCCTCCCGGGCCGCTGTCCGTCCCGGGCCGCACGGGGGACGGTCCGGGACGGACGTCCAGCGGTGGATGACAGCACCTCGGCCGGCGGTGACGGTGCCTCAGCCGATCAGGTCCAGCACCGGCCGCAGCCCGTCCGGCCGCTCCGCCGCCGGCAGATGGTCCACGAAGTGCACCCCGCACCCCAGGGCCGCCGCGCCGCCGTCGGCGCGCCGGTCGTCGCCGACCATCAGTGTGTCCCGCGCGTCGACGCCGAGCGCCTCGCAGGCGATGGCGAACAGCCGGGGGTCCGGCTTCTGGATGCCGTGCTCGTACGACAGGACGTACGCGCCCACGTACGGGTCGAGGCCATGGGCGCGGAAGATCGGGCGCAGGTCCCAGCCGATGTTGCTCACCACGCCGATGGCCACCCCGCGTTCCCGCAGGGCGGCGAGGACTTCGGCGGCGTCCGGGTAGGGGCTCCACGCGGGCGGCGTCATATGGCGGTCGTACAGCGCGTCGTGGAGCGCCGGGTCGGGAAGAGTCACCCGGCGCGAGAGGCCCGTGTACGCGGCCCGGTGGTGCTCGGCGCTCCGGTCCCGGACCGCCCACAGCTCACCCGGCTCGCCGGTCGGCGGCTCCACCGGGAACGCCCCGCCGGGAAGCGCGCCCGCCCGCTCCAGGGCCTCGGCGGTCCGGAGCAGCTCCGGCTCGGGCAGGGCGAGACGGGCGTCCGTGAGCACCGCGCGCAGCCAGGACTCGGTGGACTCGACGCGGAAGAGGGTTCCGGAGAAGTCGAACAGCACGCCTTTGATCGTCATGACGGCGATCCTTCGCGCCCGGCCTCCCCCGGTCAAGCACGCGCCGGGCTGCGCCACTTCTCGCATGCGAGCACCGCGAGCGCGACCGTCAGCAGGCCCAGCAGCCAGCCGCCGACCACGTCGGACGCCCAGTGCACGCCCAGCCAGATCCGGGTCAGGCCGACGCCCACGGCGGAGATCGCGGACACCGTCAGCACCGTACGCACGAGGGTCTGTCCGGCGCCGTACAGGTGGAGGAGATAGAGCAGCAGACCGCAGACCACCGTGGTCGTCATGGCGTGGCCCGAGGGGAACGCGGCGTAGTGGGCGGAGTCGACGGGATCGGGCCACGCGGGCCGCTCCCGGCCGACGGCGGCCTTCAGTCCCTGCTGGACCGCCGTGCCCATCGCGCAGGTGACCGCCAACCAGATGGCGAGCCACCATTCTCTGTGCCGCCACACCAGCCAGATCGCGACGGCCGCGCAGAGGAGACGCATCGTCACGGGGTCCCAGACCCAGTCGGTCAGGATGCGGAACGTGTGCGTGATCCCCGTTTCTTCGACGGCCCATCTGTGTGCGGTGTCCGCGATGCTCTTGTCCAGCCACATCAGTGGCCCCCAGGAGAGGGCGACCAGGACGAGCAGCAGAACGGAGGGCGCCGCGAACGCCGCGGCGGCGCGCGTGGTGCGGTCGGCCGACGGGCGGTGGGGCGGCGAGTCGACGGTGGGGGTGTGCATACTGCGATCCTGGCCGACTCCTGGGGTGTCATGCCAACGCCGGGGCGTGAGATCACTGTCACGCGCCGCGACCGGAGCAAAGACCGAGTCCCGCACGTTGTTCTTGGGCTGTTCTTTGTTCGTTCTTTGCCGTGTCACGCCATGGCGAGTGCCCGCAACCCCGGTACGAAAGCCACCAACACGGGCGCCACCGGTACAAGCGCGGCGCACGCGGTCAGCCGCAGCCGCTGCGCCGGAGTGAGACGTTCCGGGGGAGCGAGCAGCCGGTGGACGCGCTGCGGCACATGGTCCTCCGGGGTCGAGCAGGGCCCGAACACCCCGCGGTCCTCGTTGAGCCCGACGAGCGCGAGGGCGGTGGTGAGGCGGCCGTGGCGGCGCGAGGCCATGTCGTCGGCGGCGAGTTCGACCAGGCGGTGCATATCGTCGCGGAACGCGGCGAACACCGGCACCCGGGGAAAGCCGCCCGCCAGCGCCGCCGAGCAGTGCAGCAGCCAGTCGTGCCGCGCCCGCGCGTGCCCCTGTTCATGCGCGACCACCGCGTCCACCTGCCGTCCTTTCAGTCGGCGCAACGCGGCCGTGGTGATGACCAGTCGGGGCTCCGCCCCCGCCAGCCACCAGGCGTCCGGCCGCTCTCCCTCCACCACCACGAGCTGGTCGGTCCCCTGCTCCTCGCCGGGCAACAGCGGGGCGCGGAGCCGAAGTTCGGCCCGGCGCCGATGGCGGCGCCGCCGGGCCCGGACGATCTCACGGACCAGCATCGTCCCCGTCCACAGCCCCCCGCACGCCAGCGCCACCGCTGTGCTCGCGGCCCACGAACCGCCCGTGCCCAGCGCGTACGCCTCCACGACCCCACTCGGCGCGGGCGCGAACAACGGCACGCGTACCTCCGTCCAGGCCGCGGCGGCGCTCAGGGCCATCGACAGCACACAACACAGCAGTACGGCCGCCACGAAGCACTGCCACACCCACAGCGCGACCACCGGTTCGCGGTCCGCCCAGTCGGCACGGGCCAACAGCCGCGGGGCGACGACGGCGGTCAGGGCGCCGAGCAGCAACAACGCCGCGGGGACCATCATGGGCCAAGCCTATGAGCGGGGCGGGGCACGGCGACACGGGCCGCGACGCCGAAGTGACGCAGACCACGGACGCGTACAGCGTCACGGGCCAGGGTTTCGTGCGGCGGTCAGACCGTGAGCAGCATCGCGAACATCCCGATGCCCATGGACAGTCGACAGGCCCGCGCCAGCTCGGGGCGGTCACCCCAGCCGAGGATCCGCGGTGCCGGGACCTGGACGCCGGCCGTGACCGGCACGGGGATGAGACGGGCACCCGCCCACAGCACATAGCCGGCGAAGTACAGCAGCAGAACCCCCGTGAGCAGGGGCGGTCCCGTGCCGCCATGTCCGCCGCCGGGCGAGGCCACCATCACCGCGGCCATGTAGACCATCGCCAGCGCGCCCACCAGGTGATGCAGATGACGCGGACTCGTGCGGGCCGTCCACAGCGCGCGCACCGCGGCCACACCGAACACGAGGGTGTACGCGAGCCAGGCCCAGCGCGGCGGCGCCACGGCCGCGGCGGGGACGGCCATCACGGCCATGCCGAAGCCCATCAGCGCCTCGTCGCCGGCGGACCGGCGCTGCTCCTCGACGGCGCTGCGCATCCGCAGCAGGCAGTAGCCCCCGGTCAGCGCGCACAGCGCCACCAGCAGCCAGCCGAACGAAGCCGGTCCGTGCATCGCGCACCTCCACGCTCGGTCGGTCAGGGCATGCCCGTGGGCGATGGCGCGCATACGAGCGCAAAGGGGTACGCGGGGGAGCGCGCGGGGTGCACTGGATGTTTCATACGTAAAACACTTGCCAACGTTGAGCCGGCGCTGAGCGTCGCCGCCGCCTCCGACCCGCCGAACCTCACACTGCCGGCGCTCGGCCGCCTCGACCTGGCGCTGTACACGATGGCCGGGGCGCTGTGCGCACGGCGGCCGCCCTCACGGGCACTCGTGTGCATGGCCCCCGCGCTCGTACGTCCACACGGGCCGGAACGCCGTGCCACCGCCCACGTCCTGAACCTGGTGGCCGCGCACATCGGGGCCCCGGGTGCCGACCGGACGCGTACCCGTACGGCCGCCGCCACGGCAGTGCACACCGCGTGGCAGACCCTGCTCTCCTCCGGCACCCGGACCGAGGCCCGGCGTGCCCTCGCCCGGCTCGTGGCCCACGCCGAGGCCGCGCTCGCCGCCCCCGACGCCGCGCCCGCCGCACTGTCGGCCGCGCGCCGCCACCTGTCCGCCTCCCTCCTCGAACTGCGAGCCACCACCGGTGCCGCGGCCGGTGAATGGTGGCAACGCGCGTGGCCCTCGGAGCGGGTGACACACGCCGAGCAGGCCGGACACCGTACGCTCACGGCGACGGTACGACGGCACGGGTTCCAGGCTTCGGAGGGCGCACGGGCATGACGGCAGGCAACGGGTGGACGGCGACGGGGAGCGGCGCGGCTCTCGGGGACACGGTCGCCAAGGTGGTGCGGCAGTGGCAGACGGTGCACCCCGGTCTCGACACCGCGCCGATGGAGATCATCGGCCGCGTCAACCGCTGCGCCGCCCTCCTCCAACAGGCCGAGGACGCCCCGCTGCGCCGCGCCGGGCTCACCCGCCCCGAGTTCGACGTCCTCGCCACCCTGCGCCGCACCGGCCACGAGCTGACCCCCAGTGAGATCGTCCGCGAGACGTTCGCCTCCGGGGCCGCCGTCACCAAACGCCTCAAGGCGCTCACCGAGCGCGGACTGGTCGAGCGACGCGGCGACACCCGCGACCGCCGCGTCGCCCACGTCCGCCTCACCGACACCGGCCGCGACCTCGTGGACAGCGTTCTGCCGGAACAACTGTCCTACGAGACAGCCGTCCTCTCCGGCGTCGAAGCCGACAACCGCCGCGAACTCGCCGTCCTCCTGGAGGAGTTGCTCATCCAACTGGAGGGCCGCCTGGGCGTCTCGCGCGCCTAGGTGTATTGCCCTGAGAGGTTGGGGACGCGGCTGGCGGGTGGTTGGCCTTTCAGAGCGGTGTGTCCGCGGTGGTGATTGCGCGGATGGTTCCGGTGGACTACGCGTCGCATTCGGCGCAGGTGGAGGTGCTGGAGGCGGAGCTGGTGGCCGAGCTGGAGGGCATCCGGCCGGTGGCGGGGCGTGTGCCGCTGTATTCGACGGTGACCGGCGACTGGCTGGACATGTCCGAGATGGATGCCGGGTACTGGTATCGCAACCTGCGGGCCACAGTCCGGTTCGAGGACGCGGTGCGTGGTCTGCTGGCCGACGGGCATCGCGCGTTCGTCGAGGTGAGTCCGCATCCGGTGCTGGTACCGGGGTTGCAGGACACGCTGGACGACACTCCGGGCGGGGGTGTGGTGCTGGAGACGCTGCGGCGCGACAGCGGAGACGCCTTCCGCCTCGCCACCGCACTCGCCCACGCCCACGTCAACGGCCTGCCCGTCGACTGGACCACCACCTACCCCGCCGACACGGCACACCAAATCCCCCTGCCCACCTACGCCTTTGAGCACCGTCACTACTGGCCACGGCGGCGCCCGGCACAGGAGGCCAACGCCGTGGCAGAGGTGGACGGTTCCGCGGAGAACGGGTTCTGGGAGGCCGTGGAGCAGGAAGATCTCGCCGCGCTGGCCCGGGTGTTGGAGCTGCCCGGCGAGACCTCGCTGGGCGAGGCGCTGCCCAGGCTCGCCTCTTGGCGGCGCGAGCAGCGGGAACGGTCCACGGTGGACGGCTGGCGCTACCACGTGGCCTGGCGCCCGGTGCAGTTCGGGGCGGGGGCGGCGCTCACGGGGCGTTGGCTCCTCGCCGTACCGGCCGGGAGGGCCGCGGACGAGTGGGTGAACGCCGTGACCCAGGCCCTGACCGGGGCCGGCGCGGAGGCCGTACGGATCGACGTACCGGCCGACGCCACGCGGGAGAGCCTCGGCCGAGCCATCGCCGAACTCTCCGAACTTTCCGAAGGCACGGCGGCCGTCGTCAACGGGGTGGTGTCCTTCGCCGCGCTGCTGAGCGGCGGGGACCCGGACACCTCCGGACTGTCCGCCCCGGTCCCGGCCGGTGTGGCCGCGAACGTGGCCCTGGTGCAGGCCCTCGGCGATGCCGACGTACAGGCCCCGTTGTGGTGCGTGACCCGAGGCGCGGTCTCCGTGGGCGGCTCCGACGAGGTGACGGACACGGCCCAGGCGGGCGTGTGGGGCCTCGGCCGTGTGGTGGCCCTGGAGCACCCGGGACGCTGGGGCGGTCTGGTCGACCTGCCCGAAGCGGTCGACGCCGCGGTGGCCCCCCGTCTGGTGGGTCTGCTGGCCGGAGCCGCGGGGCGGACCGAGGACCAGGTCGCGATCCGACCCGCCGGGATCTTCGCCCGCCGGCTGGTCCACGCTCCCGCGGTGGAGAGTGCGAGGGAACGCTGGCAGCCGTCGTCCGGCACCGTGCTGGTCACCGGTGGCACCGGCGGACTGGGCCGGGAGACCGCGCGTTGGCTGGCCGGGGCAGGCGCCGAGCGACTGGTGCTGATCAGCCGGCGCGGCCCCGACGCCGACGGAGTGGCCGAACTCCGCAGCGAACTGGAGGAGTTGGGAAGCCGAGTCGGCGTGGTGGCATGCGATGTGGCCGACCGCGACGAACTGGCGCGTCTGATCACTGAGTTGGCGGACGAGGGCACTCCGGTGCGTGGGGTCGTGCACACCGCGGGCATCAGCCACCTCACCGCCCTGACGGACATCGGTATGGCGGAGTTCGCCGAGGTCTACCGGGCCAAGACGGTGGGTGCGCGCAACCTGCACGAGCTGCTGGGCGACTCGCTGGACGCCTTCGTGACCTTCTCCACTATCTCCGCGGTCTGGGGCAGTGGCGGACAGAGCGCCTACGCCGCCGCCAACGCGGAGGTGGACGCGCTGATGGAGTACCGCAGGGCCGCTGGGCTCGCCGCGACCTCGGTCGCCTGGGGAGCCTGGGCGGAGGTGGGCATGGCGACCACGGAAGGCGTGGCGGAACAGCTCGGCCTGCGCGGTATCCACGCCATGCCGCCGCACCTCGCCATCGCGGCGATGCGCGACTCGCTGACCGCCGGGGACACCTGCGTCACTGTCTCCGACATGAACTGGACGCGGTTCGCCCCGTCGTTCGCGGTGGCCCGTGCCACCCGACTGCTGGACGAACTGCCCGAAGCCCGCAAGGCGTTGGCAGGCGACGAGCCGACGGCGCCGACCTCCGGGCAGTCGCTGTCGGCCAGGCTGGCAGGGCTGGCCGCGGAGGCCCGCGCCGACGCCGTACTGGATGCCGTACGCGCCGAAGTCGCCACCGTGCTCGGCCACACCGGGCCGGAGGCGGTCGAACCGGACCGGCCGTTCCTGGAGTTGGGCTTCGACTCACTGACCGCGATCCAGTTGCGTAACGCGCTCGGCACGGCCAGCGGACTGAAACTCCCCACCTCGCTGGTGTTCGACCACGCGACCCCCGCCAAGCTCGCCGACTTCCTCGGCGCGGAACTCGCGTTGCTGTCGGCGCCGCAGGAGCCGTCGCCGCAGGCGGCCGAAGAGGCGGCGGCACCGGATCTGCTCGTCTCCATCTTCGCCAGCAGTTACGCACAGGGCCGATCGGAGGAGGCGTTCGACCTGCTGCGGCAGGCGGCCCGGCTGCTCCCGAAGTCCCCGGAACCGGCCCTGCTCGCCGACCACACGGAACCGGTCCGACTGGCCACGGGCGCGGCGACGGCCCAACTGTTCTGCCTGCCCTCCCATGTCCCGGTGGCCGGACCGCACCAGTTCGCGCGGTTCGCGGCGTCGTTCCGGGGGGTTCGGGACGTCACCGCCCTGGGGCTGCCCGGCTACCGGGTCGGCCAGACACTTCCGGAGAGCGCCGAGATCCTGCTGGAAGCCCAGGCGGAGCGCATCCGGCGGCAGACGGAGGGTGCCCCCTTCGTGCTGCTCGGCATGTCCTCGGGCGGTTATCTGGCCCATGCCCTGGCCCGGCACATGGAGGCCACGGGCGACGCGCCGGCGGCCGTCGTACTCATCGACCCGTATGCGCCGGACGACGCCGCGCTGCAGAACATCACAGACTCCCTGATGTCCGGCATCTACGAGGAGCGGAACCAGGGATACGTGTCCATGGACGGGCTCCGGCTGAGCGCGTCCTCCTGGTACGGCGACCTGCTGCTCGATCTGGAGCAGCAGGAGGTCGCCGCGCCGACGCTCCTGGTCCGCGCCTCCGACCCGCTGCCAGGGATCGCCCCGGACCGGGGCGTCGACTTCTGGCGGACCTCCTGGCAGTGGGCGCGGACGGTCGTGGATGTCTCAGGTGACCATTTCACGATGATGGAGGGACACGCAGATTCCACGGCCCGGGCGGTCAACGACTGGCTCGACGCGCGGCTCGGCGCCGGTCCGGCGGATGGCGAAGATTAGAAGACCTGCTAGGGCCGCTGTGTTAGTGAATTCTGTGGGCCGGACGGCCGTACATGATGAATTCTAGGACGTACCTTTCCCTGGGTGGTGTGGTGAATGGATGATGTGTACGAGGCGGTCGTCAATGGCGCCTCTTCCGAAGAAATGGCGCGGCTGAGTCCGCCCAGTGAATATCTCGCCGCTTATCTGCGGGCCGAGGACACCGAAATGTTCGCCGGGGTACAGGACAAGGACGTCCGGAAATCCCTGCACGTCGGCCGGGTGCCCATGCCTGAACTCGCGCCGGACGAGGTGCTGGTCGCCGTCATGGCGAGTTCGATCAACTACAACACCGTGTGGTCGGCGATGTTCGAGCCGATTCCCACTTTCGGCTTCCTGCGCCGCTTCGGCCGCCAGGGCGGCTACGCGGCCCGCCACGACCTGCCCTACCACGTCGTCGGTTCCGACGGCGCCGGCGTGGTCGTACAGGCAGGCAGCGGGGTGCGGCACTGGCGGCCCGGCGACCACGTGGTGGTCAGCCCGGCGTACGTCGACGACCAGGAACCCGCGACCCACGGCGACGGCATGATGGGCTCCAACCAGCTCGCCTGGGGCTTCGAGACCAACTTCGGCGGGCTGGCCCACTACACCGTGGTACGGGCCAGCCAGTTGCTGCCCAAGCCGGCGCATCTCACCTGGGAGGAGGCCGCGTCCAACACGCTGTGCGCCGGTACGGCGTACCGCATGCTCATCAGCGAGCGCGGCGCCCGCATCAAGGTGGGTGACGTCGTGCTGATCTGGGGGGCGACCGGCGGGCTCGGCGGATACGCCGTACAGCTGGTGCGCAGGGCCGGTGGTATCCCGGTCGGCGTCGTCAGCTCCCCGGAGAAGGCCGAGGTGCTGCGCAGACTCGGCTGCGAGGTGATCATCGACCGCAACGAGATCGGGATGGGCGGCGGTGAGCCGGCCTCTCCCGAGGAGACGATCGAGATCGGCAAACGGCTCGGCCGCCGCATCCGCAAGGAGGTCGGCGAGGATCCGCATGTCGCGTTCGACTACATCGGCCGCGCCACCTTCGGCGTATCCGTCTTCGTCGTCCGCCGCGGCGGCACGGTGGTCACCTGCGGTTCCAGCACCGGATATCAGCACCAGTTCGACAACCGATATCTGTGGATGAACCTCAAGCGGATCGTCGGCAGTCACATCGCCAATCTCCAGGAGAAGGCCGAGTGCAACCGGCTCTTCGAACTCGGGTATCTGGCCCCGATGCTCTCGACGACGTATTCCCTGGAAAATGTCGCGGAAGCGGCGCGGCTGGTGCAGAAGAACGAACACATCGGAAAAGTCGGTGTCCTGTGCATGGCTCCGGAAAAGGGGCTCGGTGTCACGGATCCCGCAATGCGGGAGAAAATCGGTGAGGACCGGCTGAAGCTGGTCTGAGGTTCCGGCTGTCTTTTTGGTGGACGACCCGGGTCATTCATGAGAGGTGCGGGCTGTGGTGGCGGAAACATCGATTGGAATACTGGAAACCGGCGGATACGTGCCGGAGGCCGCGATCTCCAGCGAGGAGGTGGCGAAGAAGGTGGCCGTCACCGACTCCTGGCTGACGGACGAGTGGATCACCCGCAAGACCCGGATCGTCTCCCGCCGGTACGCGGCGCCGGGCGAGGCCACGTCGGACCTGGCGGCGAGGGCGGCGGAGCAGGCACTGGAGCGGTCCGGGCTCGCCGCCACCGACCTGGACTACCTGATCGTGTCGACGTCGACCGGTGACTCGCCGCAGCCGCCGACCGCGCACCTCGTCCAGAAGGAGATCCAGGCGTACCGCGCGGCCTGCCTCGACATCAACGTGGTGTGCAGCGGCTTCGTGTACGCCCTGGCCCTGGCCCAGGGCCTGGTGGCCCAGCGACCGGGCAGCCACGCCCTGGTCGTCGCCGCCGAGGTCTACTCGCGGTTCGTCGACTTCACCGACCGCCGCACAGCCGTACTCATGGGTGACGGGGCGGGCGCGGCCGTCGTGGGGCAGGTGCCCGAGGGGCGTGGCTTCCTGGGGTTCGAACTCGTCGGGCGCGGTGACGCGCACGGGCTGATCCGGGTCGAGGCGGGCGGCAGCCGTATCCCGCCGTCCGCCGAAACCGTCGCGGACGGCGGCCACTTCCTCAGGATGGAGGGCCGCGACGTACGGAACTTCGTGAACGAGAACCTTCCGCCGGCCGTCCGTACGCTGACCGACGCACACGGCCTGACCCTGGGAGACGTCCAGCACTTCGTGCCGCACCAGCCCAACGGCGTGATGCTGGACGAACTGGTCGAGCACACCGGCCTGGAGAAGGCCCAGAACCACCGCACCGTGGAGCAGTACGGCAACATGGGCAGCGCCTCGGTCGCGTACACCCTGCACGACGCCAACCTGCGCGGCCGACTGGGCGAGGGCGACCTGGTCCTGCTGGCCGGCTTCGGCGGCGGTATGTCCATCGGCGCCGGACTGCTGCGTTGGGGAGGGGCGCGATGACCCCGCACGGAGACAACGACATCAGCAGGGTCGGAGTGGTGGGCGGCGGCACCATGGGTGTCGGCGTCGCCGAGGTGTGTGCGAGGGCGGAGCTCGACGTACGCGTCGCCGTCTCCGGCGCCGCCTCCGCCGCCCGGGCCCGGGGCCGGCTGACCGCGTCGCTCGACCGCGCCCTCCGCAAGGAACGGATCACCGAGCGGCAGCGTGAACAGATCCTGGGATGCGTGGAGTTCACCACGGACCGGACCGAACTGGCGGACCGTCAACTGGTGGTCGAGTGCATCGTGGAGGACGAACCGGCGAAGCTGTCCCTGTTCGCCGAACTCGACAAGATCGTCGAGGACCCGGAGGCGATTCTCGCCTCGAACACCTCTTCCCTGCCCATCATGCGACTGGCCCGTACCACCGACCGGGCCGGTCACGTCATCGGCATGCACTTCTTCAACCCGGCGCCCGACCTGCCGCTCGTCGAACTGGTCGGCTCCCTCCTGACGGAGGAGCGCACCATGACGCGAGTCCGGGCGTTCACCGCGGACGTCCTCGGCAAGTCGACGATCGTCTCCCCGGACCGCACCGGTTTCGTGGTGAACTCCCTGCTGATCCCCTACCTCGTGAGCGCCGTCCGCATGCTCGAATCCGGGTTCGCATCCGCCGAGGCGATCGACCTCGGCATGGTCGCGGGCTGCGCCCACCCGCTGGGCCCACTTCGGCTGGCAGACCTGATCGGCCTCGACATCGTCGCGTCCGTCGCGGACGCGCTGTACGAGGAGTACAAGGAACCACTGTTCGCGCCCCCGCCGCTCCTGAGCAGGATGGTGGAAGGCGGCCTGCTGGGCCGGAAAACGGGGCGGGGCTTCTACACGTACCAGTGACCCGACGCGAGTCACGGGGTGAGAGCCCCCGGAATCATCCGTCGTTCAGCAGATACCAGGGACACGGGCCCGTACGGGCGAGGAGAACTCCGACAGCTCGCCCCTCCCGGCATAGGTATGGAGTGGGTGATCAGTTCCGGCCCCACATCCACATGACGCCCGAGGAGGGGTTGCAGACCCATCTCGACCTTCAGGGCGGGCAGTCGAGTGGTGTGCTGTTGCCGATCCACTGGGCGACGTTCAATCTGGCGCCGCACGCCTGGGCGGAGCCGGGGGAGCGCACGATGTGGGCCGCGCACGGGGCGGGGATGACGCTGGCCTCAGCGCGGCCGGGTGAGCCTTTCGAGCCGGAGAGCACACCGCCGGTGGATCCGTGGTGGCGGGCGGTGGCCCAGCAGCCGGTCGGCGGCTGGCACGCGTGGCCGCCGGTGGGGGAGCGGTTGGATCTGGTGGCGGAGAGCTGACATCCGCGTCGAGAATTCTCCCGATGGGGTGATTTTTGGATTGACGGCGAGGGCCGGAGAGTGAATTTTTCTCCGGCCCTCGCCCTCTGTTGTTGACCTGTTGTCGACCCGTTCCGACCGGCTCTGATCGGATTCCGGTCGTAAAAGGAAAGCGGCAAGAACGCGCGTCCGAATAATTGCCGGTCTTTCCCATGAGGCCTCATACCAGAGCGAGATGCTTTGCGGAGGCATTTGTCAACTGCGCACCGCACATGGCCCGTTGGTGACTACTGTGAGTTTCCGTCGGACGACGCAGGGCTGAATTCTTCGGCTCTCCCGATCGGCACGCGATGGCGCATGCCCAAGTCGCCCAGACGCGGCACCCCCACGCCCCAGACGGACCAGTACGAGGACGCTGATGTCTCACCTTCGCGCACCGGCCGCACGCGCAGACCGCCGTGAGGGCGGGCGGCACGGGCGACCGGCCACCCGCGCCGTCCCCTCGCTGCCCGAGATCCACATACGGCCGCAGTTGCTGCGTCTGGCGGTCCTGCCCCCCACCGCCGTGGCCCTCAGCGCCTGCGCCGCCGTGCTCTTCACCGTCCGCGCCGGCGGCGCCCGCCCGAGCCCCACCGTGTGGGCGGTGCTCGCCGGAGCCGCCGCGGTGGCCCTCGCCGGCATCGCGATCGCCGCTGTCGCCGCCGGGCGCACCGCCAAGTCCGTACGCGAACGCCTGGGCGCCCTGCGCCAGATCAGCACCAAGGGCGAGGACGACCTGCGCGCGCTGGTCGACGCGCTCCGGCGCGGCGACCAGCCGCCCGCGCGCGGCCCGCGCACCAAGTCCGCCGCCGACGCCGACGACTTCGAGCTGCTCACCGCCGACCTGGCACGCGCCCACGACAGCGCCGTCACCGCCGTCGTCCAGGCCTCGCAACTCTCCAGCCACGCGGGCAGCGAACAGAAGCTCGAAGTCTTCGTGAACCTGGCGCGCCGCCTGCAGTCCCTGGTGCAGCGCGAGATCTCCATCCTCGACGACCTGGAGAACGAGATCGAGGACCCCGATCTCCTCAAGGGGCTCTTCCACGTCGACCACCTCGCCACCCGCATCCGCCGCCACGCCGAGAACCTCGCCGTCCTCGGCGGCGCCGTCTCCCGGCGTCAGTGGAGCAACCCCGTCTCCATGACGGAGGTGCTGCGCTCCGCGATCGCCGAGGTCGAGCAGTACTCCCGGGTCAAGCTGGTGCCGCCGGTCGACGGCACCCTGCGCGGGCACGCCGTCGCCGACGTCATCCACCTGCTGGCCGAACTCGTCGAGAACGCCACGGTGTTCTCCGCCCCGCACACCCAGGTCCTGCTCCGCGCCAACATCGTCACCTCCGGCCTCGCCGTCGAGGTCGAGGACCGAGGCCTCGGCATGCCCGTCACCGAGCAGAACAAGATGAACGCCCTGCTCGCCGACCCCGACCAGGTCAGCGTCGCCAGCCTGCTCCAGGACGGCCGCATCGGCCTCTTCGTGGTATCCCAGCTCGCCCGCCGCCACGGCATCCAGGTCCGCCTCCAGACCAACATCTACGGCGGCGTCCAGGCCGCCTTCGTCGTCCCGCAGGGGCTGCTGGGCAGCGACGACCAGGGCGTCGCCCCCGGCGACCTGACGCAGACCCAGCCCCAGACCCCGCAGAACACCGCCGCCCGGCACCCGTCCGCCGGCCCCCGCCACGCGCAACCCTCCACCGCCCAGCGGACATCCGCCCCCGGGCCCGCGGAGCGACCGGCGTCCGCGCAGCCGTTCCGGTCCGCCCCGGCGCAGGCCGCCCGGCCGACCTCCGCGCGGTCCGCACGTCACGGGCGCCCAGACACCGGTTCGTCCGCCGCGAGCCCGATCCGCGCCTCCGTGCCCCGGCAGCAGGGCCCCGACAGAGGAAACGGAAAACACGGTCAGGGCCGGGGCACCAGCGGCCTCGACCCGCTGCCCGTGCGCGGCGCCCGTGAGGAGCGGCCCAACCCGGCCGAGGCCGTGCCCGGCATTCGCCCCGACGAGCGGCGAACCGTCGCGGACAATACCGCGACGCCGCCGACCCAGCGTGTCGGCGGCACGGTACGCGGCACGATGGGCAAGCCCCAGCTGCCCCGCCGCCGCGCCCAGCAGCACATCGTGCCCCAGCTCCGCGGCGGCCCCCCGCCCACGCCCCGCCAGGACCCCGACCACTACGTCGGCCACGACCCCGGGCTCATGGCGGCGTTCCAGCGCGGCATCGGACTCGCCGAGGCCCGCCAGACGGAGACCTCCGACTGGGACACCTCCGACTGGGACACCGCCACGCTCGACACGACCCCCGTCGACCTGGCACCCCCGGACGCCTCGTCCCGCATCGACCTGGGCCACCTGGACACGCCGTCCCGTATCGACCTGGGCAACACGGGCCGTGCGGACGCCCTCCACACCGACGCCGTCCACATGGAGCTGGCCCATATGGACGCCCCGCACAAGGACGCGGCACAACCCCTGGGCGGACCCACCAGGGGCGCCACCCCCATAGCCGTACCGCCGTCCAACCTCGACGCCGCGCACGACCTCACGCCCCCCCGGCAAGACGGGAGCACACCAGCCGGATGATCAGCCCCCTCTCCACCCCCAGCGCCGTCCCCACCTCCTCCGCTCCCCCCGACCTTCGTACCCCAAGGAGTCGATCCACCATGGCGAGCGATGCGCCGACCGGCCATGTATCCGATCTCGACTGGCTGATGAGCGGTCTCGTGCAGCGCGTACCGCACACGACGAGCGCGGTGCTGCTGTCCTGTGACGGGCTCGTGAAGTCGGTCCACGGCCTCGACCCGGACAGCGCCGACCACATGGCCGCGTTGGCGTCCGGCCTGTACTCCCTTGGCCGCAGCGCGGGTGTCCGTTTCGGCGACGGCGGCGACGTACGCCAGGTCGTCGTCGAACTCGACTCGAACCTGCTGTTCGTCTCCACCGCGGGCGCCGGAACCTGCCTCGCCGTGCTCGCCGGCCGCGAGGCCGACGCCGCGGTCCTCGGCTACGAGATGGCGATGCTGGTCAAGAGCGTCCGCCCGTATCTGGTCACCCAGCCCCGCCAGGCCGTCCAACCCCCGGCGATGAGGCCTTGAGCGTGGCCATGTCCGGCGACGGACCCCTGTACGACGACGACGCCGGTCGGCTGGTGCGCCCGTACACCGTCATCAACGGCCGGACCCGGCCGACCACCGCGCTCGATCTCCTCTCACAGGTGATGGCCACCGGGGCGACCCCCCTCGGCTATCTCGGCCCCGAGCACACGACCGCACTCGACCTGTGCCGGGCACCTGTCTCGGTCGCCGAGGTCGCCGCCCACCTCAAGCTGCCGGCGGCGGTCACCAAGGTGCTGCTGTCCGACCTGGTCGACTGCGGGGCACTCACCACCAAGCCCCCGGCCTTCCACCACAACCCGACAGACCGGTCTCTTCTGGAGGCAGTGCTCGATGGACTACGACGACAGCTCTGACCCCTTCCCCACCGCACTGAAGATCTTGGTGGCGGGAGGGTTCGGGGTAGGCAAGACGACCTTCGTGGGCGCGGTGAGCGAGATCGCGCCGCTGAGCACGGAGGAACTGCTCACCACCGTGAGCGTCGCGACGGACAGCCTCGACGGCGTCGAGAACAAGGTCGAGACGACCGTGGCCATGGACTTCGGCCGCATCACCCTCGACCCGCAGCATGTGCTCTATCTGTTCGGCACGCCCGGGCAGCAGCGTTTCTGGTTCATGTGGGACGAGCTCTCCGAAGGCGCCCTCGGCGCGGTCATCCTCGCCGACACCCGCCGCCTGGAGGACTGTTTCGCCGCCGTCGACTTCTTCGAACAGCGCGGCCTCGGCTTCATCGTCGCCGTCAACGAGTTCGACGGCTCCTTCCGCTACGAGGCCGACGAGGTGCGCGCCGCCCTCGACCTCGACCCGGAGATCCCCGTCGTCTGCTGCGACGCCCGTATCTCCAGCTCGGGCGTACAGACCCTGCTCACCCTCGTACGCCACCTCCTCGCCCACACCCCCGCGCAGCTGCCCAGCCACGGGGCCCACACATGACGTACGACACGAGCCGCGGAGCCCATCGATGACCCCTGACCCGATCCGCGGAGCCCGGCGATGAGTTACGAGCCGCGCCCGGTCGGCCGCCTGCTGCTGACCCCGGAGGACCACGACGCCCCCGAGCGTGTACGGCGGCTGCGGCTGCTCGGGCTCGGGGAGTACGCCGAACCGGCCTTCGACGCGTTCGCGGACCGGCTCGCCGAGGTCGCCTCCGTGCCGTACGCGATGGTCAACTTCATCGACGGGAAGCGGCAGTTCTTCGCGGGTCTGCACGCGCCCCGGGACCCGACGGGCGACGCGGACGCCGTACTCGGGGCCGATCGTCACCTGGCCCGTGACCACGGCTTCTGCCCCTATGTGGTGGTCCGCCGCAAGGCGCTGGTCCTCGACGACGTGCGCGAGTACCCGAAGTTCGCCGGGAATCCCGTCGTCCACGACCACGGCGTCCGCTCCTACCTGGGCGCCCCGCTGATCGACCGCACGGGCATCGCCCTCGGCACCGTCTGTGTCATCGACGTACGGCCGAGGCCGTGGGGCAGGACGGGCCTGGAGACCATCAAGGCGATGGCGACGGAGCTGTCCGGGCAGATCGAGGGGCGGGAGGCGTTCCCGTAAGCCGGGGTGCGTGCGTCCGAAAGGCGTGAAGGAAAGCTGCGGCGGAGGTTAAGAAAACCTCGATGGACCCGGGGCACCGGGGTACGGCAGATTTCTCTGCGTTCCCACCCCTCTCCCCGGTACGGGCCCGTTCGTCATGCCCTGCTCGGGGACCTCACCCACAGGAGCCGTAGCGTTGAAGGCGCTGGTCAAGGAGAAGGCGGAGCCCGGGCTGTGGCTCGTGGACGTCCCGGAGCCCGCGATCGGCCCCGGCGACGTACTGATCAAGGTCCTGCGGACCGGCATCTGCGGGACCGACCTGCACATCCGGTCCTGGGACGGCTGGGCCCGACAGGCCATCCGTACGCCGCTGGTGGTCGGCCACGAGTTCGTGGGCCAGGTCGTCGAGACCGGACGTGACGTCGCCGACATCAAGGTCGGCGACCGGGTCAGCGGCGAGGGCCACCTGGTGTGCGGCAAGTGCCGCAACTGCCTCGCCGGGCGGCGCCATCTGTGCCGCGCCACCGTCGGCCTCGGGGTCGGGCGCGACGGCGCCTTCGCGGAGTACGTGGCCCTGCCCGCCGCCAATGTCTGGGTGCACCGCGTTCCGGTCGACCTCGACATCGCCGCGATCTTCGACCCGTTCGGCAACGCCGTGCACACCGCGCTGTCCTTTCCGCTCGTCGGCGAAGACGTCCTGATCACCGGTGCCGGCCCGATCGGCCTCATGGCCGCCGCTGTCGCCCGGCACGCGGGTGCGCGCAACGTCGTGATCACCGATGTCAGCGAGGAGCGGCTGGAACTGGCCCGCAAGGTCGGCGTGAGCCTGGCGCTGAACGTCTCGGACACCGAAATCGCTGACGAGCAGCGGAAGTTGGGCCTGCGCGAGGGCTTCGACATCGGCCTGGAGATGTCCGGCCGCCCCGAGGCGCTGCGCGACATGATCGCCAACATGACCCACGGCGGCCGTATCGCCATGCTCGGCCTGCCGTCCCAGGAGTTCCCGGTCGACTGGGCCCGGATCGTCACCTCCATGATCACCATCAAGGGCATCTACGGCCGCGAGATGTTCGAGACCTGGTACGCGATGTCGGTGCTCCTGGAGGGCGGCCTCGACCTCGCCCCCGTGATCACCGGCCGCTACGGCTACCGCGACTTCGAGGCGGCGTTCGCCGACGCGGCGAGCGGCCGCGGCGGCAAGGTCATCCTCGACTGGACCGCGTAAGGCACCTGCATGTCCCAGGGGCGCGTAAGTCCCCTGCATCTCTTAGGAGTTCCCTCATGTTCGACTCCGTGCGCGACGACCTGCGCGCCACCCTCGACGAGATCCGCGCCGCCGGCCTGCACAAGCCCGAGCGGGTCATCGGCACCCCGCAGTCCAGGGCGGTGAACGTCACCGCGGGCGGCCGCCCCGGCGAGGTCCTCAACTTCTGCGCGAACAACTACCTCGGCCTCGCCGACCACCCCGAGGTGATCGCCGCCGCCCACGAGGCGCTCGACCGCTGGGGCTACGGCATGGCCTCGGTCCGCTTCATCTGCGGTACACAGGAGGTGCACAAGGAACTGGAGGCCCGGCTGTCGGCGTTCCTCGGCCAGGAGGACACGATCCTGTACTCCTCCTGCTTCGACGCCAACGGCGGAGTCTTCGAGACCCTCCTCGGCCCCGAGGACGCGGTGATCTCCGACGCCCTGAACCACGCCTCGATCATCGACGGCATCCGCCTTTCGAAGGCCCGCCGCTTCCGGTACGCCAACCGCGATCTGGCCGACCTGGAACGGCAGTTGAAGGAGGCCACCGAGGGTGGCGCGCGTCGGAAGCTGATCGTCACGGACGGTGTCTTCTCCATGGACGGCTATGTGGCGCCCTTGGGTGACATCTGCGACCTCGCCGACCGGTACGACGCCATGGTCATGGTCGACGACTCGCACGCCGTCGGCTTCACCGGTCCGGGCGGCCGCGGCACACCCGAGCTGCACGGCGTCATGGACCGCGTCGACATCATCACCGGCACCCTCGGCAAGGCCCTCGGCGGCGCCTCCGGCGGTTACGTCGCGGCCCGCGCCGAGATCGTCGCCCTGCTGCGCCAGCGCTCCCGCCCGTACCTCTTCTCGAACACGCTCGCCCCCGTGATCGCGGCGGCCTCGCTCAAGGTTCTCGATCTGTTGGAGTCGGCCGACGACCTGCGGGTCCGGCTCGCGGAGAACACCGCACTGTTCCGCAGCCGTATGACGGAGGAGGGCTTCGACATCCTCCCCGGCGACCACCCCATCGCGCCGGTGATGATCGGTGACGCGGCGAAGGCGGGCCGCCTCGCCGAGCTGCTCCTGGAGCGGGGCGTGTACGTGATCGGCTTCTCCTACCCCGTCGTTCCGCAGGGCCAGGCCCGTATCCGCGTCCAGCTGTCCGCCGCGCACTCGACCGACGACGTGAACCGGGCGGTCGACGCGTTCGTGGCGGCCCGGGCCGAGCTGACGGCCTGAGCCGGGACCTGGCCAGGTCAGGGAAAAGCGGGCATTTGAGAGAATCGATCCCATGATCGAGGCGCGGCGGCTCCACATCCTCCGTGCGGTGGCCGACCACCGCACCCTGACGGCGGCTGCCGCCGCGCTGTACCTCACACCGTCCGCCGTCTCCCAGCAGCTGACCGCCCTGGAACAGGAGACGGGCCACCGTCTGGTCGAGCGCGGTGCGAAGGGCGTACGGCTGACCCCGGCCGGCGAGATCCTGCTCGGCCACACCAACGCGGTCCTCGCCCAACTGGAGCGGGCGGAGGCGGAGTTGGCCGCGTACAGCTCGGGCGCCGCCGGTACGGTCACCGTCGCCTCCTTCGCGACCGGCATCGCTCTGGTCGTCGCGCCCGCCCTGGCCCGCCTCGCCGCTTCGGCACCCGGCATCCGCCTCCGCGTCCAGGACGCCGAGGGTGACGCCAGCCTCCCGATGGTGCTGGACCGGCAGGTCGACATCGCCGTCGCCGTCGAGTACCGGGGTGCCCCCGCAGCCGACGATCCGCGCCTTACCCACGTTCCGCTGTACGCCGAGCCCTTCGACGCCGTCGTCCCCGTCACCCACCGGCTGGCCGACGCCGACGAGGTCCCGCTCGCCGAACTGGCCAAGGACGCGTGGATCGGACCCTACCCCGGCAACCCCTGTCATGACGTGGTGGTCCTGGCCTGCGAGCACGCCGGTTTCCGGCCCTGTCTCGAGCACTCCTCGGACGACTTCCGCGCGGTCGTCGCCCTTGCCTCCGCCGACGCGGGCGTCGCCCTCGTGCCCCGCTCCGCCCTGCGCGGCATGGACCTGACGGGAGTCGTCGTACGCCCCGTCGACGGCGTGGCTCCCACCCGCCGCGTCTTCGCCGCCGTGCGCCGTGGCGCGGAGGGGCACCCACTGATCCGCCCGGTGCTGGAGGCGCTCGGAGAGGCGGGGGAGGCAGCCGGGTGAGGCGGGGAAGGCGGCTGGTGAGGCGAGGAAGTACTGGATCCGTCGACGTCCGCCTGGCCGCCCGCCTGGCCGCCCGCCTGGCCGCCCGCCTGGCCGTCCGCCTGGCCGCCCGCCTGGCAGAGCTGCGGGCCGAACAAGGCTGGTCCTCGGGGATTTGGCGGAACATGACCCTGCTCCGGACCGCCCTCAGCGGCGGCGGAGGACCGCTCCGACCACGAAGGCGCCGAAGTACAGCCCGAGGGGAAGCACCATGAACAGCGCCAAGGGGTGGAACACGGTGTCCGCGAATGCGCTGGGGTCGGAGCCGTCGTACATGCCCGTGGCCAGCGCGATGAAGAAGAGGATCCCTCCCAGCAGGAATGCACCGAACATTGTCTTGACCGCGATGTGCACCAGCGGTGTCGGATGCCTGCGCATGCGCGCGATCTTGTCCGCCGCCTTGGGAACGGGCGCCCAGTCCTCACCCCTGCGCAGCATCCACACCTCACACAGGGCCGCCACCTCGCGCGCCAGATCGGGGGTGTTGCGATCGTTGAGATGCGGCAGGATGAGCCGCCGGCCCGAGGCGTCGTACAGCACGACGATCCGGCTCGGCGCCCCCTGCGCCTGCGCCCCGGGGTTCACCTCGATCTCGATGCCCTGCACGTCCGGCCAGGCCGTGGCGCGGCTGCGGAACGGTCCTCGGACCGTCAGACGGGTCGTGTCGCTGATCGTCGCCGTGACCTTGACCAGGCGCAGCAGGAAGAGGAGCAGGGCGGCGAGCGCCGTGCCGACGGCGGCGGGGACGATGACGGGCACCTCGTCGTCCAGAGCCATCTCCGCGATCAGCCCGATGCCTGCCAGGAAGGGAGCGGCCAAGCCGAGCCAAAGCCAACTGCCGCCCGAATAACGGTACTCACGACAATACGGGTCATCAGCCATCACAGGCGCAACCTAGCCCCCGGCCCGTGGGACCGGTCCCGCGCGGGAAGAGAGACGCTCCTTGTTCTTCTGGATCGTGCCCCTCACAGCCGGTCTTGGAGCGGTTGTCGGCGGTAGCGCAGGGGGTGAGACAGGGGCGTGGGAGCTGTTGCCAGCGGCATTCTGTTCTTTGTTGCGTGGTGTATCGGTTCCTGGATCTTCGGCTGGGAGCAGGCGGGACCGTGCGCCACCGGGTAAGCAGGTGGGGGCTGTGGCTGCCGCAAGGCGATTGTCAGTGGGTACCGCTACGGTGCGTCTCATGCCGGATGCCGAAGACGTACGACGAGTCGCCCTCTCCCTGCCCGACACCACCGAGAAGGTCGCCTGGAGCATGCCCACGTTCCGGGTCGCGGGGAAGATGTTCGCCACTCTGCCCGAGGACGAGACGTCCATGGCGGTGCGCTGCCCCAAGGAGGAGCGGGACGAACTGGTTCTGGCCGAGCCCGACAAGTTCTGGATCGCCGACCACGAGGCGGGTTTCGCCTGGGTACGGGTGCGGCTGTCCGCCCTGGAGGACGAGCCCGAGCTGCGCGACATCCTCGCCGACTCGTGGCGCCAGGCGGCCCCGACCCGACTCCTGGAGTCCTACCCGGAGTTGGGGCTTCCGGCCGCCGACTGACCTGACCGTCGATGACCCGGGCCAGGTTCCCTCACGCGCCGGCCCCGGCCCCCAGGAACCCACCGATCCGCTCCCGCAGCGAGGCCGCGTCCAGTCCGTGCGCGGCCACGTGTTCCTCGACCTGCCCGTACCGCCGCAGCTCCCGACGGCCGACCCCGAGCCCCAGGACCCGGTGCGGTACGTCGACGAGCGCGTCGTTCGCGGCAGCCGTCGAGGTGCCCGCCAGACAGGGCTCGACGAGCACGACGTCCGCACCCGCCCCGTCGCTCCCCGTCATCCCCTCGGTCGCCCGGCGCAGCGCCGCCGAGTCGAAGGGGCGGACGGTGGTCGCGTACAGCACGGTCACATCGAGCCCCTCCGTGGCCGCGACGACGGCGTCGAGCATCGGCCCGACCGCGACGACGACCCCACGACGCCCCTCACGCACCGTGAGGAACCGCTTCCCGTCCACCGCGAGCGCCCGCTCGTTGGACTGCACGGACAGCCGTACGTACACCTTGTCGTCCTTGCTCTCACCTGCGCCGACCGCGTGCCGGAGCAGGGTCTCGGCCTCGTCGGGATGACCCGGCACATGCACGGTCCAGCCGTCGAGCGTGTCGAGCAGGGCCACGTCGCCGGGTGCCATGTGGGTGTAGCCGCCTGCGGGCCAGTCGAACGAGGCGGCGGCACTCACCAGCACCGCGCCCACGTCCTGGTGCCCGAGATCCAGCTTGACCTGCTCGAAGGGCCGCTCGACCAGGAAGCTGGCGAACGTGTGCACCACGGGGCGCATCCCGGTCAGCGCGAGCCCCGCACCCGCGCCGACCAGCAGCTGCTCACGGATACCGACGTTGATCACCCGTTCCGGGTGCCTGAGCATCGCTTCGGTGAAGCCGTCCCTGCCGATCTCGGCGAGGACCACCGCGACCCGGGGATCCTCGTCGAGCAGCCGGGTGAGGACAGGGGCGAAACGGTCACGCATGGTGTCCATGGGTCCGCTTTCCTTTCAGGGAGTGGAGGGGGAGACGGAGTGCTCAGGCGTTCTTCGGCGCGACTCGGGCCACCACGACTCGGGGCCGGCCCGGGTGCGGGGCAGTGAAGGCGGCGTACAGCGCCTCGTGGTCCCGGCCGTCGGCGGTCTCGGCGGACCAGCCCGCCGCCTCGAACCGCGCGGCGATCCCGCCGGGCAGGGCATGGCTGGCGGAGGAGTTGTCGATCACGACGGTGTGCAGCCGGTCGAGGCCGGCCGGTCCGGCGTACGCGATCGCCTCGTGATTGCTGCCCTCGTCCAGCTCCGCGTCCCCGATCAGCACCCACACCGCCGGGTCGACCCGCCCCTGGGCCCGCAGGCCGAGCGCCGTCCCGACCGCGATCGGCAGCCCGTGCCCGAGCGACCCGCTGCCGATCTCGGCGCCCGGCACCAGCACCCGGTCCGGGTGATGACCGAGCGGAGAGTCGTACAAGCCGAAGCCCGGCAGCCAGTCGACCGGCACGAAGCCCTTGGCCGCGAGCACCGCGTAGTACGCCATCGGCCCGTGCCCCTTGGACAACAGGAACCGATCACGCGTCGGGTCCTCCATCTGCCCCGGCTCCACCCGCAGCACTCGGTCGTAGAGCACCCACAGCACGTCCAGGGTGGAGGTGGCGGCGGGCCCGTGCTTCTCGTCGCCCGTCATCAGTCCCATCAGCCAGGGCAGGTCCGCGAAGTCGTACGTACGTTCCGTGCTTCGTTCCGCTGTCGTCGTCATGCCGACGATCGTGCAACCTCAACCAAACTTCAGGTCAAGCGTGAGTCCGGCGGCCCCCGATAAACGGGTGCGCGACCACCGGCTCAAGTGCGGTATTGTTTCCGTGCGTGTTCAGCCAGGGGAAACCCCAGGTCAGACGGGCAACGGGACGTGGCGCAGCTTGGTAGCGCACTTGACTGGGGGTCAAGGGGTCGCAGGTTCAAATCCTGTCGTCCCGACTCGTGATGACGTACTACTACGGCACCGAGACCAACAAGTACGACAGCGTGCGCGGCGACAAGGTCGTCTCCTACGACCGCGGCGGCTATCTCAAGCGGATCGAGTACGGCGAGCGCGAGGGCAAGGAGAACACCACCGCCGCGCCCGCGCAGGTCGTCTTCGACGTCGCCGAGCGCTGCACGGGTGCCGCCGCGGACTGTCAGCCGGGCGATCTGAAGGAGTCGACCGCCAAGCGCTGGCCGGACGTGCCGTTCGAGCAGATCTGCACCTCCGACACCGAGTGCAAGGACCAGTGGTCCCCGACCTTCTTCTCCCGCAAGCGGCTGGCGAAGGTCACCACGCAGGTCCTGGGCGCCGACGGCAAGACGTACGCGGACGTCGACGAGTGGGACCTGGCGCACAAGTACCAGAGCGCCGACACCACCCACGCCCCGGCCATGTGGCTGGAGTCGGTCACCCACTCCGGCAAGGACGGCGCCAACAAGCTCCCGAAGGTCACCTTCTACGAGCGCCAGGACGCCAACCGGGTCCACTCCGACTCCCACGACCGTCTGCCGATGTACAAGTGGCGTATCCGGGCCATCCAGTCGGAGACGGGCGGCACGATCTCGGTCAACTACAAGCCGACCGAGTGCACCCCGTCCAACCTCCCCACCCCCGAGACGAACACCAAGCGCTGTATGCCGTCCTTCTGGTCGAAGGAGGGCACGATCGGGGAGAAGGAGGACTGGTTCCACAAGTTCGTCGTCGACACGGTGATCGAGGACGAGGTCACGATCACCGGCCCCAACAAGGTCACCTCCTACGACTACTCGGGCGCGGCCTGGGCCTTCGACGACAGCGAGCTGGTCAAGACCAAGAAGAAGACCTGGAACCAGTGGCGCGGCTACCGCACCGTCACCATGAAGACGGGTGAGGCGGGCAGCAAGCAGCTGCGCACCGAGACCACCTACCTCCAGGGCATGGACGGCGACCGGGAGAAGGAGTCCGGCGGCACCAAGTCCGTCACCGTCACCGCCACCGACGGCACCAAGATCCGCGACGACGCCCGCCACCAGGGCTTCGTCGTCGAACAGCGCAGCTTCAACGGCGACACGGAGATCACCGGGTCCGTCAGCACCCCGTGGAAGTCCGAGCCCACCGCGACGGAAGGCAAGGACGAGGCGTCGTACGCGGCCGTCAAGACCACGAAGACCCGTACGGCGTTGGACGACGGCAAGGTCCGCCGCGCCGCCATCGAGCACTTCTACGACTCCTACGGCATGCTCGTGCGCTCCTCCGACTCCGGTGACCTGGCGGTCAAGGACGACGACACCTGCACCACGAACGAGTACAACCGCAACACCGACGCGAACCTGCTGACGCTGCTGAAGCGGGTCACGGTGGTCCCGGTCAACTGCGACGACGGAGCGCCCACGTCCTTCAAGGGCGAGGCGATCTCCGACGTCCGCACCTGGTACGACGACCGCGACACCTACGGCGCCACGCCCACCAAGGGCGACGTGGTGCGCAGCGAGAAGGTCAAGGGCTACACGGCCGACGGCACCCCGCAGTACGTGACGACGTCGACGGCCAAGTACGACGTGCACGGCCGTGTCGTGGAGTCCGCCGACCAGGCGGGCAACGCGACGAAGACCACGTACACGCCGAGCACGGGCGGCCCGGTGACCGGCATGAAGGTCGAGGACCCGCTCGGCAACACGACCACCTCCACGGTCGACCGCCGCTGGGGCCTGGTCACCGCCACGGTCGACGCCAACAAGCAGCGCACCGACCTGGAGTACGACGCCCTCGGCCGCCTGCTGAAGGTCTGGCTCCCGGGCCGCGCCAAGGCGACGGACACCCCAAGCCTGGAGTACGCCTACCTGATCCGCAACAACGCGCCGGTGGTCACCACCACCAAGTCCCTGCTGCCCAACGGCTCGGTGGCCACCAGCCACCAGCTCTCCGACGGCCTGCTGAGACCCCGCCAGACGCAGACCCCGGCCGCGAACTCGGGACGGGTCATCACCACCACCGAGTACGACACCCGCGGTCTCGCCGTGAAGGAGATCGGCCCCTTCTACAACAAGGCGGCCGTCGGCACGACCTTCGTGAACGTGAAGGACGCCTCCGAGGGCACGCCCCGGGAGACGGAGACGGTCTACGACGCGGCA
The DNA here is from genome assembly GCF_002214185.1 of Streptomyces capitiformicae. NCBI lineage: Bacteria > Bacillati > Actinomycetota > Actinomycetes > Kitasatosporales > Streptomycetaceae > Streptomyces > Streptomyces capitiformicae. The sequence goes on from NZ_CP022161.1 coordinate 10,181,311, forward strand.
GGCCGGGCAACCGACTCGATCTTCCGCGTGGCCGGCACCGAGAAGTGGCGCACCAAGACCACGTACCACGGCGACCACACGACGGTCGACCCACCGGCCGGTGCTACACCAACCGCGACGTACACCAACGCACAGGGGCAGACGACCAAGGCCCTGGAGTTCAAGGCCTCGTCACCCACGGGCGCGGCGGACACGACGTCGTACGACTACGACGCGGCGGGGCGCCTCACCGAGGTCAAGGACACGTCGGGCAACGTCTGGTCGTCCGAGTACGACGTACGCGGCCGGCAGACCAAGTCGGTCGACCCCGACGCGGGCACGACGTGGATGACGTACAACGACCTCGACCAGGTCAAGACGGTCCGCAACGACCGTGAGACCACCCTCACCTTCACCTACGACAAGCTGGGCCGTCAGCGCTCTCTCTTCAACGGTGACAAGAAGCTGACGACCTGGGAGTACGACAGCGCGACCGTGCCGAACGGCAAGGGGCGCCTGACCTCGGCCACCAAGTGGGTGGGTGACAACGGTTACACCTCGTCGGTCGACGCGTACGACGTGGCGGGCCGCCCGACGAAGACGTCGGTGACGATCCCCGCGTCCGAGGGCAAGCTGGCCGGCACCTACACCTCGACGGCGTCGTACAAGCCGGACGGCTCGATCGACGACGTCGGTCTCCCAGCCGCCGGCGGTCTTCCCGCGGAGAAGATCACCACGGGCTACACGGCGACCGGCCTGCCGTCCTTCACCCTGGGCGACACGACCGACTACGCCCGCGAGACCCGCTACTCCAACTACGGCGAAATGCTCCAGCTGACCCTGGGCACCGCCAGCGCCGACAAGTACACCTGGCTCACCAACACCTACGAGGAGGGCACCCGACGCCTGGAGCGCGCCCGCATCGACCGGGAGATCGTCAAGACACCCGACTCCGACATCACCTACGGCTACGACGCCGCAGGGAACATCCTGGGAATCGCCGACGCACCCGAGGGCAAGCAGGCAGACGTCCAGTGCTTCACGTACGACTACCTGCGCCGCCTGACCGAGGCGTGGACCCAGACGGCCACCGCCTGCGCGCCGAGCGCCGGTGAGGCGACCATCGGTGGCCCGGCCCCGTACCGGCACTCCTACACCTACGACGCGGCGGGCAACCGCACGAGCGAGGTCCGCCACGCGACCGGCACGACCGGGGACGCGGCGATCACGCAGACAACGACGTACGTGCCGAAGGCCACGGACACCAAGGGCGGCACGCACCCGCATGCCCTGAAGTCGGCCGAGGTGCGCACCGCGACGGCGGCCAAGGAAGTGACCGCGGCCCAGAGCTTCCAGTACGACGAGACAGGGAACACCGTCCGCCGCACCAAGGCGGCGACGGACCTCTCCCCGGCGGTCGACCAGAAGCTGGACTGGGACGAGCAGGGTCGCCTGAGCGCGGTGACCCCGTACCTGTCCGGCGACACCCTGGACGAGGCGAACAAGACCTCGTACGTGTACGACGCCTCGGGCGGCCGCCTGCTCCGCAAGGAGAAGGGCGCGGTCACGCTGTACCTGGGCAGCCAGGAGATCCGCCTCGACACGGCCAAGAACTCCCTGTCCGGTACGCGTTACTACTCCCACGGCGGTCGGAAGATCGCGGTGCGGACGTCGGCCGGGGTGACCTGGCTGGTGGGTGGCCAGAACGGCACGGCTGAGATCGCGATCAAGGCCGCGGACTCGGCAATCACACAGCGTCGGACGTTGCCGTTCGGTGAGGTGCGCGGCGCCAAACCGGCGGCGGGCGCGTGGCCGGGCGACAAGTCGTTCGTGGGCGGCACGGCGGACGCGACGACGGGGCTGATCCAGCTCGGCGCCCGCGCGTACGACGCGGCGGCAGGCCGCTTCGTCTCCGTCGACCCCGTGCTGAACGTCGCGGACCCGCAACACCTCAACGCGTATGCCTACGGTCGCAACAACCCGTTGGCCTTCCCGGACCCGACGGGCCTGTACTGGGGCGAGTCCTGGATCAGCCCGATCGGCCACGGTGCCCTCGATGTCGTGGGCCTGGTCCCCGGCTTCGGCGAGCCCGCCGACCTGCTCAACGGCCTCTGGTACACAGCCGAGGGCAACTACATCGACGCGGGCCTGGCCTACGCCTCGGCCATCCCGATCGCGGGATACGCGGCGAGCGCGGCGAAGGGCGCGCGCTACGTCAACAAGGCAGTGGACGCCGTCGACACGGCGACGGACGCCACCAAGGCGACCAAGAAGACCGAGGACGCGGTCGACGCCGCCGACAAGGTCACCCCGCCGGTCACCCCGAAGCCGAAGGAGAAGCCCGCCCCGGCACCTCCGGCCAAGGCCAAGGAGGCACCCGAGGCCAAGAAGGGCGACTCCGGAGGCAAGAAGGGCGACGGGGCGGAGAAGAAGTCCGACACCGGAGGGGGCGGCAAGGACACCGACGCACCCGCTGCGGGCGGCTCCTGCAAGACGAGCAACAGCTTCGTCCCCGGCACGCTCGTCCTGATGGCCGACGGCTCCACCAAGCCGATCGAGGACATCGAGACCGGCGACAAGGTCCTCGCCACGGACCCCGAGACGGGTGAGACGACTGCGGAGAGGGTCACCGCCGAGATCAAGGGCGAGGGCCTCAAGCACCTGGTTGAGCTCACGGTCGACACGGACGGCTTCGAGGGCACTGCGACGGACACGATCACCGCGACCGACGGGCATCCCTTCTGGGTTCCCGAACTCGACGCCTGGGTCGACGCCACTGACCTGAAGAAGGGCCAGTGGCTGCGCACGAGCGCGGGCACCCTGGTTCAGATCACAGCGGTGGAACACCGGACCAGCAGGTCGGCCACCGTCCACAACCTGACGGTCGATGACGCCCATACGTACTATGTGCTGGCCGGAGATATCTCTGTCCTCGTCCACAACTGTGGCACGGTCTATCGTGGTGACACGCGAGATCCTGCCGAGATCATGGCTGCCGGAGGTTTCATGCCCAAGGCTCCGGGTGCGAGCACGGGTCTTTACGACTATGCCGTCAATAACACTCCCAGTAATTTTGTCGGGACGTCCAAACTTGCCGACACCGCTCAGACATTTCCCAATGGGGTTGAGCGCTTGCGTGGATACGTCTATGAGATTCAGGGGGCGCCTGGTGGGATTGATGTGAACAAGGCTCTTGGTCCAGGAGTGAACCCGAATTCACATGAGGCGGAAGTGGTATTTGAGGGTGGAATCCCGTGGGAGTATGTAACTAGAGTTTGGAAGAAAGATGAGTGGGGTGAGATTGACTTCGACTACGATGAGCCGATCTGGCAGAGGTAGCGGGGAGGCGTGGAGTGCAGGAATCGCGGCCTAAAAGACCAATACTGCGCTATGGCCGAGACATTGTTATAGACGATGTCGAACGCTTGAACTCGTTCCTGACGGAGCGCACTGCAGGTCCTGCGCGCGCAGAACGCGGATCTGAAGAACGTCAGATGGCGCGCTCGATCAGGGCTGCCCAGTTGCATCTGGTCGTGACGCTTCAGCATTCTCTTTCGTTTCCGCATGTGGGCAGTGGTACGCAGGAAATCGTGCGCTGGAAAATCAGACTGTCATGGAACGCATTGTGGACGTTGTCCTCTTCGTGGCAGTGGCATGATGAGTACGACCAAGAGCGGTGGCGTCCGGTCAAGTACTGGGACGAGAGTCATGAGGCAGATTTCGAAGAGCGTTTGGTCGGCGAAATCAGCAGGCGGAATGATGGCCCGTCGGGGGCTGTCGAAGGGTGAATTCTGAAGGTATCTCTGGGGCCCCGTCGGAAATTGATTCCGGCGGGGTCGCCGAGTAGTAGACATTTGGGTGCATTATCTCTCCCGTTTGCAGGCCCCGGGTGCTGAATCTTGGGTCATGTGACTTGACCCCTGGGATTCAAGCAGTGACAACGAACCGATGAACGTTGTGGGGAGGGGCCGCCGTGTCTGCCCACCTCCACCTGATTATCTCGGTTCTTCCACTTGTAAGATCCAGGTGACGTCTCCATGACCTCTATGGGCCACGTTCTCACCACTTTCTCGAGGAGTCTTCGCTGCTCCTGAACCCATCCGGGATGCACGGCCATGGGAATAAACGCTTTCGCACTCGAGTCCGAGGTGTCTTCGATGGCAATAATTGAGTCGTCATCGTTGCTTCTCGCGCATTCGATTCTTATTGTGGGTCCGTTTCCCGTGTCCAGCCATTCGGCGTCCTGGCCGTTTTCGAGTGAGTTCAGAGCCGAGGACCACTGCTCCAGATTGGAGAGGAAGAAGTAGACGCGGCAACTGCCGCTGATAAAATTGGTGCCGACGATTACTTCGGCTACCATTAGATCGTGCGTCGGTAGGATTCCGGGTGTTTGGCGGCCCAGAAGATGCAGCCGGACGCTGTTGCTGCTGTCGGACAGGTTGATTAGGTTCATTTCACCCTTCTCGTATGCCAGGGGGGGTACTCGTGGCTGTGCCGGGCTCTGGTCACGTCTGTGTGGCAGGTCGGTCGTGACCAGGCGTGGATTACATGAAAGCATCTTCCTGCGGGTGAGGGAATAGATCTTCGTTGCTTACGGGTGGAATGGATTGATGCCTGCGGTGGACTCGGTGCCGAGGTATTGAACTGGATTCACCGGGTGAATTCTGCGACGAATTACTCGAGGGAGCGCATGATGTTCTTCCTTTTCGCTCTTCCCTTGGTCTCAGGGCGTGGCAGGTGGCGGCCAGGATGAGCGCTACCGGAAAGGCCTCTGTTGAGCAACCCACCAATGGATGACTTGTGGAGTTCCTATAGTGACCTCCACTCGTCTGTTCGGTGCCGCTCGACGTCTCGTCGGCAGCGCAGCAGTAGTCTCATGGGCGGGTCGGCGAGAGCCTCACTGGTGGACAGCCGGTGGACAGACGCCTTTGGACGGTGCATCACGGGGTGGCACGGGTCAACCTGTCGCACGTGTTCTGATCAGGAAAAACGTCACCACGCGGCACGACGAGGTACCAGGCAACACGAACCCTCATGGTCTCGTAATGCGTAGGTCTCGGGTTCGAATCCCGAAGGCGGCTCCATGGTGAACCGCAGGTCAAGCCTATGACCTGCGGTTTTTTCTTTTCCTTGACCATGGGAACGTCGATTTGGAACGCCTGGTGACCTACGCATTCCGTGCGTAGGTTGTGGGGTTTCCACGCTCAGTGACTCTGGCGACGTGTAGGCCGTTGACCTGCATGTTTGTGCGGATCATCGCCTGCTTCGGACCGGGATTCGGGAAGAGGGGAGGCCGAGGGGAGGCCATCGGTGCAGTGATGGTGCGGCCGGGGCGGTTGTGGGAGCGCCCAAAGCGGGCTGGGCGAACAGGGAAAACACGAACGCAGGGGTCTTCTGTTCTTGTCGAGAAGCGCCAACCTCGCGCCGCTCCGACGTGGAGGTGTGAGGGTGAGTCGAAGTGAGCTTTGACCGGAGGGTATGGCGGTCGGCGTTCTTGAAGGTTCGGCGCGGTCTTGAATCCGGACCAATTCGGACGGCGGACTCCTCGTTGCTGACGTGGCGTCAGTTGCCTGAGGTGCGTGGTTAGTTCATCTGGATTTCATTTGACCGGGTTCGTTCAAGGCTGCACCCTCGCTTGTAAAGATCGTGTGAGCGGGGGTGGGGGTATGGGCGGGGATCGCTCGCGCTGCCTGGAGAACGGTCGCTCGGGTTGTCTGGAGCGTTTCCTCTCCGCGGCGACTGCTGCGGTGGTGTTGCTGGCTGTCCTGCCCGCACTTGTCGTCACCGCGCCGACCGCGTCGGCGGACACGCAGGAGTCCTCCTCGGCGTCTGAGGCTTCGGTGGCGCTGGAGCGGGCGGCGGCTTCGGGGGAGGAGGTCGAGGTTGTCGGCGAGCGCGCGGAGTATTCCACGACGTACGCCAACCCGGACGGATATTCGTTCACCCTGGAGCAGTCCGTCGTCCCCGTGCGGGTGGCGACCAAGGACGGATCGTGGACCGCGCCGGACGCCACTCTGGAGCGCCGGGCTGACGGCTCGATCGGGCCGAAGGCGGCGGTGGCCGATATCTCCTTCTCCGCCGGTGGTGACGGCGACGGCTTGGTGACTCTCGCCGAGGACGGCAAGTCCTTGAGTTTGGGCTGGCCCGGCACCCTGCCGAGGCCCACGCTGGATGGCGCTGCCGCCACCTACGCCGAGGTGCTTCCGGGAGTCGACCTGCGGCTGACGGCCACGGTGGAGGGCGTGAAGCAGGTGTTGATCGTCAAGTCCGCCGAGGCCGCGGCCAACCCGGATCTCGAGAGGATCGAGTTCTCGCTGGAGACCGAGGGCCTGGCGGTGAGCAGCCGTACGGGCGGTGGGCTGGCCGCCGTGGACGAGGACGGCAACACGGTGTTCCGCTCACCGGCCGCGCGGATGTGGGACTCGGCCGGTGACGCCGGCACCGGCGGATCGACCACCATGTCACTCGCCTCCGCCAGTGACGACGAGCCCGTCCAGGACGGCGACGGCGAAGCCTCTCCCGACCATCCCGCCGACGGGCCGGGCGCGGGTGACGCCTCCGCCGTGCTGCCCGTGCAACTGACCGAGGAATCGGTGGCGGTCGTGCCCGACCCGGAGCTGCTGGCCGGCGAGAACACGGTTTATCCGCTATATATCGACCCCGATGTGGCGTTGGAGGAGTCCGAGCGCACCGTGCTGTCCTCGGACGGCGACGCCTTCTACAACTTTTCCGGCGGTGACGACGGCGAAGGCGTCGGCTACTGCGGCACGTATGTTACCGGCGGTTACGCCTACTACTGCGGCTCCGGATACAAGCAACGCATGTACTTCGAGTTCGCGCCGACCAAGCTGGCGGGCAAGCGCGTGCTGGACGCCACGTTCCGGGTGACCGAGCGCTGGTCGATGTCCTGCGAGAAGACGGTCGTGGAGCTGGTCCGCACCGGCAACATCTCTTCCGCGACCCGCTGGCCGGGCCCGACGGCGAACTGGGACGTCATGGGTGACCGCACCGTGGCCGCGGGGCGGGGCTCGCTGTGTGACCCGGACCAGCCGGACGCACCGATCGAGTTCAACGACGACCCGGCTCAGAGCTACGAGAACCTGACCGCGACGGTCAAGAAGTTTGCCGCCGGTGACTTCTCGCGGCTCACGCTGATGCTGAAGGCGGACGACGAGTCCGACCCCAACGGCTGGAAGCGGTTCGACGACGACGCCGTGCTGTCCGTGAAGTACGTCGGGCTGCCCGCTGTGCCGACCAGCGCCGGCCTCGTGCAGAGCAGCGGCATCAGCTGCGAGACTGACTCCGGAGATCCGGACATCATCGCGGACCCGACGCCGATGTTGAACCGCGCGGCCGCAGACCGCGGCGGGCGGTGAGAGCGGCGCACATCTGCGGGCGCACTTCGTCATCCAGAAGAAGCAGAGCGACGGCAGTTGGGACGTGGCGACTGAGCCGGTGCGTCCCCTCAGCGGCTCGGTCGGTGACAACGTCGCGGTGACCTATCCGTCGCCGATCACCCTCTCCGAAGGGCCGTTGTACCGGCTGAGGGTGCACACGCGGTCGCTTTACAACAACGATGCGAGCTACCTGGAGTCGTACAGCACGGTGACGACGAAGGGCTGGTGCTACTTCAAGGTCGACACCACCGCCCCCAAGGCCCCGAAGATCACCTTCGGTACCCCGTACAGCGAGTGCACCGACGACGCCTGCACGGCGGCCGGCGGACCCGGCACCAAGGCGCAGTTCACGTTCTCCCCGGCGACCGGTGACACCACTAACACGCATTACCAGTACAAGCTTTCCACCGACAAGGCCTGGTCGGCGGCGATCGCCGGCGAGACGGTCAAGCCGTGGATCACGCCACGGCTGTCGGGCCTGCAGCAGCTCCAAGTCCGGGCGAAGGACGTCAACGGCTGGGGCGGCAAGGCGATCGTGGAGTTCAAGGTCGCCGAGGGACAGACGGCGGTCGGCCGCTGGCACTTCGACGACGCCGCAGCGGGTTCGGGCGTGACGACGGCGGCCGACACCGCCACCGAGGGCGCCCGGCACCCGGCGACGCTGTACACCACCGGTGCGGGCTGGTCCTCGCTGGCTCGCCGGGGCGATGGCGACCGTTCGCTCTGGTTGAACGACACCTCCGACACCACGCGCCAGGCCGGGTACGCGGCCACCACCGAGTCGGTCGTCAACACCCAGTCCTCGTTCACCGTCGGGGCGTGGGCGTACCTCACGGACTCATCCGCCTACCGCACTGTCCTGTCGCAGACCGGCAGCGACAGCTCCAGCTTCTCCCTCTACTACTCGTCCGGTGCGCAGCGCTGGGTGTTCCTGTGGAGCTGGTACGAGAACGGCGTACGCAAGTACCAGGGCGCCGATGCGGACGCCGCCGGCGTGCCGCTCAAGGCGTGGACCCACGTGGCGGGTTCGTACGACGCCGAGAACCGGACCATCCGCCTCTACGTCAACGGACGGCTCCAGGGCTCGCCGGTGAGCCTGCCCGCCACCTCGGACGCGACGGTCGTGGACGGAGCGCTGCAGGTCGGCCGGGTCGCTTACAGCGCGGGCACCTACCAGAACTACTGGCGCGGCCGGGTCGATGAAGTGGCGGTCTGGCAGCGGCTGCTGACCGACGACGAGGTCGCCACCGAAGCCCGGTTGCTGGACACGGACGGCAACGCGGAAGTCGAGCTGATGGCCGCCTGGGACCCGGCCGGAGCGAGCGGCACCAGCGTGGCCGACAGCGTCTCCGGCTACGGGCGGACCCTCACGCTCACCGGCGGGGCCACGCTGGACGGCGAGGCGATCGTGCTCCATGGCACGGACGACGCGGCCACCGCGGCCGGGCCGGTGATCGACGAGTCCGGCTCGTTCACGGCGACCGCCGCGGTGGAGCTGGGCTCAGCCATGGCCGCCAAGGCCGACGGCTACGTCGCCCAGGTCGTCGGCCAGCGCGGCACCGACGGCGCCTCGTGGGGCCTGTGGTTCGAGAAGACCGGCACCGAGTTCGACCCGGAGACCGAGACGGAGCTTCCCGTCGGCAAGTGGTACTTCGGCCGACTGAACGCCGACGGCAGCTGGACGGCGGTGGTCTCCGACGAGGCCGCGATCGTCTCCGCCAACAGCGTGACGCAGCTGACCGGTGTGTTCGACGCGTACACCGACACCATCAGCCTGTACATCGGCATCAACCAGAACGGCTCCGACCTCGCCTACACCGCCGTGGCGGGCTCCGCCGACTTCGCGGTCGGCAAGGGCTTCGTGAACTCCGCCTGGGCGCACTACCTCGCCGGCAGGATCACCGATGTGCGGATCTGGGCCGGGGCCATGTCCGGCCAGCAGCAGATCTCCGACACCGTGGGCGCCACCGGTGCCTGACCGCTCACGCCACCTCCTGTTCTCCGTCCGTCCGTTCTCCTTCCGTCGTGATCACCAGGGGAGTTGTGTCATGAGCGCCGGTATACGTGCCCGTCTGCGCGCCCGCCGGGGCAGTGGCGGTATCGGACGCGTCGCGGTGCCGGCGCTCGTACTGGCCGTCCTCGCGCCGACCGCGCTGGCCGGGCCGGTCCAGGCGGCGGACCGCGGGTTGGGCCGCCCCGACGCGCCGAAGCAGGAGGTCTCCGAGGTCCACGCGGTCACCGGCCTCGGAGCTGGGAAGGCCCGGGCCCGGGTGGCCGCGGTCGGCAAGGAGAACGCCCTGCAAGCCCGGCGGGCCAAGACGCAGCAGACTGCGACCTGGCCGAAGGCCGGTGCGGCGAGCGCGAAGCCCGCCGGGAAGGGCAAGGCCGCCCGGCTGACCGCAGGCGGGCTCCCCGTGACGCTCGCCGACACCTCCGGCAGCACCCGGATCGAGGTCCTGGACCGGAAGAAGACCGAGGCCGCCGGCGTCAAGGGCGTGCTACTGACGGCGACGGCCACCGAGCCCGGCACCGCGAAGATCGGCGTCGACTACTCGGCCTTCGCCTCCGCGTACGGTGGCGACTGGGCGGGCCGCCTGCGCCTATACAGCCTCCCGGCCTGCGCCCTGACCACCCCGGACAAGCCGGCCTGCCGCGAGCGCACCCCGCTCGACTCCCACAACGACATCTCGGGCAGGACCGTTTCCGCGGACATCGCGCTGACGGAGACGCCAACGGGCACGGCGTCGAACAGGGCAGAAGAGTCCGGCACGGTAACCCCGGCGAGCTTCTCCTCGGCCACCACCGCTGCCGCCGCGACCGACTCCTCCGCGACAACCGTCCTGGCCCTGGCCGCCACCACGGGCGCGTCCACGTCCGGCTCCGGCGACTACACCGCGAGCCCTCTCTCGTCCTCCTCCACTTGGGAGGCGGGCGGCTCATCGGGCGCGTTCACGTGGTCGTACGACATGGCCGTACCGCCCGCCGCGGCGGGGCCGAAACCGAGCGTGTCGCTGTCGTACGACTCTGGCAGCATCGACGGCCGGACAGCCTCGACGAACAACCAGGGCAGCCAGGTCGGCGAGGGCTTCGATCTGTCCGCCGCGTCCTACGTGGAGCGCTCGTACGGCTCCTGCGACGAGGACGGGCAGGATGACAAGTACGACCTGTGCTGGAAGTACGACAACGCCTCCATCGTCCTCAACGGCAAGTCCAACGAGTTGATCAAGGACGACACGACCGGTGTGTGGCGGCTGAGCTCCGATGACGCCTCCACGGTCACCCACTCCACCGGCGCCGACAACGGCGACGGCAACGGCGAGTACTGGACCGTGATCACCGGCGACGGCACCAAGTACGTCTTCGGCCTCAACAAGCTGCCTGGCGCGGGCACCGACGACGCCACCGACTCCGTGTGGACGGTCCCGGTCTACGGCGACGACTCCGGCGAGCCCGGTTACGACCAGGGCTCCGCCTTCGCCGACCGGTCCGTGACCCAGGCCTGGCGCTGGAACCTGGACTACGTCGTGGACACGCACGGCAACGCCATGACGTACTGGTACACGCCGGAGACCAACTACTACGCCAAGAACGGTGCCGACACCGCCACCACCAAGTACACCCGCGGTGGCTACCTCAACAAGATCCTCTACGGTCAGGACAAGGACACCCTGTTCTCCGGCGTGACCTCCGACAAGGTCACCTTCTCCTACGCCGAGCGCTGCACCGCCTCCGATTGCTCTGAGTTGAAGGAGTCCACCGCCGACAACTGGCCGGACGTCCCCTATGACTCGGTGTGCGCCTCGGGTGCCGACTGCGACGCGGTCAGCCCGGCCTTCTTCACCCGCAAGCGCCTGACCAACGTCACCACGCACGCCTGGTCGGCCACGGCGAGCGCCCTCACCGCCGTCGACAGCTGGGACCTGACCCAGGAGTACCTGGACGGCGGCGACATCGGCGACACCTCAGACCAGACCCTGACCCTGAAGTCGGTCCGGCACACCGGGAAGAACGGCACCGACATCGCGCTCGACCCGGTGACCTTCACCTACGAGATGCGCCCCAACCGAGTCGATGCCACCGACAACATCCTGCCGCTGACCCGGCCCCGCATGAGGACGGTCACCTCCGAGACGGGCGCCATCACCACCGTCACCCTCTCCGGGCCGGAGTGCGTGCGCGGTTCGAACATGCCGGCCGCCGAGGACGACAACTCCAAGTCCTGCTACCCGCAGTACTGGCACATCAACGGCGCCGAGAACGCCTCGCTCGACTGGTTCCACAAGTACCGGGTCACCGCCGTCGGCACCGCCGACCCGACCGGCAAGAACGAGGGCACCGAGAACACCTACAGCTACGCCGACCCGGCCTGGCACTACAACGACGATCCGCTGACCCCGGAGGACGAGCGCACCTGGTCCGTCTGGCGCGGCTATGGCAAGGTCACCGTCACCAAGGGCATCGCGGGCAAGACCCAGTCGAAGACCGTCTCCCTCTACCTGCAGGGCATGCACGGCGACAAGCGCAAGGACACCACCGCCACCCGGTCCGTCTCGGTCGCCGGCATCGACGTCGCCGGTCTGGACGTCGCCGACCAGACCGACAGCGACGCGTACGCGGGCTTCCTGCGCGAGCAGATCACCTACGACGGCTCGACCCCGATCGCGGTCACCGTCAACGATCCTTGGTCCCGCCGTACCGCGACCCAGCACAAGTCCTACGCCGATTCCGAGGCGTACTACGTGCGCACGGAGAAGACCTTCACCCACACCTACCTGACGGCGAAGGCCGACTGGCGCACGCGCACCACCGCCACCACCGAGTGGGACGACTACGGCAATCCGCTGAAGGTGTACGACGCGGGCGACACCGCCGTCACCGGCGACGAGACCTGCACCCGCACCTGGTACGTGGCCAACTCCGACGTGGGCATCAACTCCCTGGTCACCCGCAAGCGGGTGGTCGGCCGGGCCTGCTCGACCGCCGAGACCGATCTTTCCCTGCCGACGTCCAGTGCCACTCGTGGCGACGTGCTGTCCGACGCTGCCACCGTCTACGACGGCCCCGCCACCACCACCGCCTGGACGGCGTCCCAGACGCCGACACTCGGTGAGGCCACCTGGACCGGCCGCGCCTCCGCCTACCCGGCCGCGGCGACGAACGGCGAGCGCAACCCGTCGAGCTGGCAGACCCTCAGCCGGAGCACGTACGACGCCCTGGGCCGGGTCGCCTCCGTCACCGACACGGCCGGCAACACCAGCACCACGTCCTACACGCCCGTCGCGGCCGGCCCGCTGACCAGGACCAAGGTCACCAACGCCAAGTCGCAGAGCATCTACACCTACAACGACTACGCCAGGGGCCTGCCGACCAAGGTCTACGACGTCAACAACAAGATCACCGAGACGACGTACGACGCCCTCGGCCGCGCCACCGCGACCTGGCTGCCCAACCGTTCCCGCTCCGGCGGCTACAGCGCCAACCACACCTACGCCTACTCCGTCACCGACGGCGCCCCGTCCTGGTCCTCGACCTCCTCGCTCAAGTCCGACGGCACCACGTACAACACCAGCTACCAGATCTACGACTCGCTGCTGCGCCCGCTCCAGAGCCAGACACCGACCCCGCAGGGCGGACGGCTGCTCACCGACACCCGCTACGACAGCCGCGGCCTGGCCTACGAGACGTACGCCGACGTCTTCGACACGACATCCACCCCGAACGGCACCTACACCCGCGCCGAGTACGGCCGCGCCCCCAAGCAGACCGCGATCGTCTTCGACGGTGCCGAGCGGCCGGTGAGCGGCACCTTCTACGTGTACGGCGTGCAGAAGTGGAGCAACAGCAGCACGTACACGGGTGACTCCACCGCGACCACGGCCGCTGCAGGCGGCTCGGCGACCCGGACCATCGTGGACGCCCTGGGGCGCACGGTCGAGACCCGCGAGTACGCCGGTACGAGCCCCGCCGACACCGGTTACGGGGCGGGTGTGGGCGCGTCCTACACCTCCACGAAGTTCACGTACACCCGTGACGGCAAGCAGGAAACCATCACCGGCCCGGACAGCAGCTGGTCCTACGGCTACGACCTGTATGGCCGTCAGACCTCCGCCACCGACCCGGACAAGGGCACAGCGACCACCGGCTACACCAGCCTGGACCAGGTCTCCTGGACCAAGGACGCGGCCGGCCGGGTCCTCATCACCGCCTACGACGTACTGGGCCGCACCACCGGTACTTGGTCCGCTGCCGCCGGCGCCGACCTGACCTCCACCACGGAGGAGCAGGTCGACGCGAACAAGCTCACGGCCTACGCGTACGACACGCTCGTCAAGGGCCAGCTCGACTCCTCCACCCGCTACGTCGGGGGTGTCTCCGGCAGCGCTTACACCCGCAAGGTGACGGCCTACGACAGCCTGTACCGGGCCACCACCACCCAGCTGATCCTGCCGTCGACCGACCCGCTCGTCACCTCCAAGGCCGTGGGCTCGACACTGACCTTCTCCACGTACTACAACATCGACGGCACCCAGCAGTACACCGCGGAGCCCGCCGCCGGCGGTCTCGGCGCGGAGACCGTCGCCTTCGAATACGACGGCCTGGGCCTCAACACGAAGTCCGGTGGCACCAGTGATTACCTGCTGGACACCAGCTACTCCGCCCTGAGCCAGCCCGAGGTGCTCACCCTCGGCACTTCCGCGGCCGCGGGTACCAAGAAGGCGTACGTCAGCAACCTGTACGAGGAGGGCACCGACCGCCTGACCCGCTCCTCGGTCACCGATGACACGCACGCCTACAAGCTCCAGGAACTGAACTACAGCTACGACGAAGCGGGCAACGTCACCGCCATCTCCGACCCGACCACCCTGGGCGGGACCGGCAAGGCGGACCACCAGTGCTTCAGCTACGACGGTCACCGCCGTTTGCTGGAGTCTTGGACCCCGTCGACGGCGGACTGCGCCACCTCCGGCCGTACGACGGCGAACCTGGGTGGCGCCGACCCGTACTGGACGTCGTACACCTACAAGAACTCCGGCCTGCGAGCCACCGAGACCACCCACACCACCAGCGCGACCACCACCCGGACCTACTGCTACGACAGCACGAAGGTCCACCGGCTCACCGCCACCACCACCGGCGCCACCTGCACCGGCGTCACGGCTGCTTACGGCTACGACACCACCGGCAACACCACCAGCCGGCCCGACGGCAGCGCGAGCCAGGCCCTCACCTGGTCCGCGGAGGGCCGCCTCGACACAGTCAAGGAAGGCGCGAGCACCACCGGTTACGTCTACGACGCGGACGGCGATCTCCTGATCCGCCGCAACACCGGCGGTGAGACAGTCCTGTACCTGGGCACGACCGAGGTCCATCTCGACACCTCGAACTCGACCGCGAAGTACTGGGCCCAGCGCTACTACAGCGGCGCCGGCTCCATCGTCGCCCTGCGCAGCAACAAGTCCGGTACGTCGACACTGACCTGGCTGGCCGCCGACCACCACGGCACCAGCAGCCTGGCCGTGGACGCCTCCACCCAGGCCGTCACCAAGCGCTACACCACTCCGTTCGGTGCCCCGCGCGCCGGAGGCACCGGCACCTGGCCCGACGACAAGGCGTTCCTCGGCGCCTCCGCCGACAACTCCACCGGCATGACCCATTTGGGCGCCCGTGAGTACGACCCGGTCACCGGCCGGTTCATCAGCGTCGACCCGCTGCTCAGTCTGGATCAGCATCAGTCGCTGAACGGCTACACCTACGGCAACAACAACCCGGCGACCTGGTCCGACCCCACCGGTCTGGAGATCGGGTCGATGCCCAACTCCTGCCGCTACTCGCTCGCGAACTGCGACTCCAAGACGCAGAAGTCGGTCGGCTACGACCCGAAGACCGGTACGGTCGACCCCTCCAAGGGCACCGCCAGCACCAGCAGCACCGGCACGACCACCAGCGTTCCCACCCCCATCAAGAGGAACGGTGTCAGTGGCCCGAAGTGGGGCTGGCTGTCGGCCATTGAGGACACGGTCGTCGACTACGGCTCCGCGATCTTCTCCCAGCCCGACATCTGGTGGGGCGCCGCCGAGACCGCCGGAAGCATGATTCTTATGGGCGCCGGCGCAGACCTCGTCATCGCGGGCGGGGCCGTCTGCGCCGCCACCGGCGTCGGCTGTGTCATTGGTGTTCCCGCCGCCGCAGGCGGCGTGGCCCTGATCGGCGCTGGCGCCGCGGGCACGGCGGACGGCATCGGCCGCATCAACGACGGGCTCGGGAAAGCGCTCAGAGAGGCCGAGTCGAATGCAGGGAAGAGCGAGGGAGCTGGATCCACAGCCAAGAGCGGAGACCTCGGTCCGAAATGGAAGGCGCAAGAACCGTCAAATATTTGTGGGAGTAGCGGTTGTGAAGACGTAGCTGTAGATATCCAGGCGAAGATCGGCGGAGAGCGAATGCGTATAACCGACCAGTACGGTGCACCACAACTCGGGAAATACCGAGGTGAGGACACGGGTTGGGCGCATCACGACGTCGTGCTGAAAGATGGACAGGTATACGATGCGTGGACAGGGCGTCACGGTGAACCTGTGGACCGCTACATGAGTCGCTGGGAGTACGGTGAATATCTGCAGATGAAGCCGAGCCCCTATCAGCCGTGAGGTGTTTGAAATGAATTTTGTGCGGCTTTTCTCTGATGTGCAAAGGCGGCCGGATGCTTACGGCCTAAATGGCGGCTACCGAGAGCACGTCGCCTTCATCAACGGTTGTAACGCTGCGACTGGGGCTGAACTGTTGCAAGGTTTCTCCGAGCGTTTGGCTGCAAAGCTAGGGGAGGGGGAAAATCTCTACTGGGCACTTCTGGTGGCCAACCTTGCTTCCTCACCAGTCCGAGTGCGGCGTTTGGATGACCTGAGTCAGCAGCAGGAGGAACGTGCCGTCGCAGTGCTCTTCGATGAGCTCTTGGCTTTCTTGTATCCCGCTTCTGCAGGAGCATCATGAACGAGCCTGGGTCCACCGCGCGACAGTTCGTTTTTAGTAACGGAAAGTGCTGACCCATTCCGCGTCGTTCTGGCAGAGAAATTGCGCGAACGTCTATGATCGACCGAAAAGGAGCGACGGCGGCCTGAGGTCGACTGTGTGCCATCATCGAACAACATCAGTACATCGGGCCGTTCTGGGCGATTCGTTGCACGACGGCAGGAAGTGCAGCTCGATGCGGTCCGGGTGATCGGCGAGCCATGCGCGGACCTTGCGGGAGCGGTGCGCGGAGTGGCCTTAAAGCCCCCGAGAGTCATCGGGGCTCGGCGAGTCGCAGCTCCAGCCACCCGGCGGGGTAGCACCCACCAGTCGGCAGGGGACCGCAGCCTTCCGCCGGATACTCCGCGGCCCGCCCGGTTTCCAGGCTTGGAGCCATGACACAGCGCATGGATGCCGCGATGCCTCCGGTCGACGAGAAGTCCCCGACCGACGGCAGGGCCGAACCCTCGACCGGCACGCCACGCATGCCCGGCGTGGGCCGGCTGATCGGCCTGGACCTGGCCCGCGGCCTCGCCGTATTCGGCATGTTCGCGGCCCACGTCGGACCCGATCCGAGCGAGGGCGGAGTGATCGGCTTCCTGATGGAGCTGGCCCATGGCCGCTCCTCCGCTCTCTTCGCCTTCCTGGCGGGCTTCGCCGTCGTGCTCATCACCGGGCGCAGCGTGCCGAAGACGGGCCGGGCAGGACGCCAAGCCGTCGCCAAGGTGATCATCCGGGCCGTGATCCTGCTGGCCGTGGGCTCGGCGCTGACCATGACCGGCACCCCGGTCGAGGTGATCCTCGCCTTCTACGGCGTGTACTTCCTGCTCGTCCTGCCGCTGTACCAGCTCAGTGCCGGCCCTCTGGCGGTGATCGCGGCGGGCACGGCCCTCGTCATGCCGCAGGTGCTGTACGTGGTGAAGCAGGTGCTCGGCTACGGCGGATCGCCCTTGCCCGGTGAGCCCGAAGGACCCCTCTCCTTGCTCATCACCGGCACCTATCCGGCCCTGACGTGGATTCCGTTCGTCATCGCCGGCATGGCCGTGGCCCGCCTCGACCTGACCGCCACCGCCGTACGCGCACGCCTCGCGCTGACCGGCGTCGTGCTCGCGGTCATCGGCTACGGCGGCTCCTGGCTGACGCTCCATGCTGTGCCCGGCGCGCTGTCCGCCATCGGTGAGTCGGGATTCGGCGGGAACCCGTCGAGCGCATGGTGGTCCGACACGGCCGGCTTCCCGTCCGGTGACACCCCCTACTGGCTGCTGGTGGCCTCTCCGCACAGCGAGACGACCCTGTCGATCCTCGGCAACACCGGCGTGGCGATCGCCGTCGTGACCGTCTGCCTCGCCGCCATGGACGCCTTCCCCCGCCTGCGCCACCTGGCCGGGCCGGTCATCGCGGTCGGCTCCATGTCGCTGACGGCCTACGTCCTGCACATCGTGGGCATCCAACTCCTGGGCATCGACGAACTGCCCGGCTCGCCGCTGCATGTGCTGGTCGGCTTCATCGTGAGTGTCATGGCTTTCGCGATGCTCTGGTCGCGGTATGGCGCACGCGGCCCTCTGGAGTGGCTGATGGCCAAGGCGACCGACATCGCGCGCCACGTCCGGTGAGCGGGGCGCAGGCGACTTCGCCCGCGATCTGGCGTTCAGGAAGATCGAGGCGGTGCTGCCCCTCAGTGGCCGCCGCCGGGCAGGAGGTTGCCGTTATTCACAGGCAAGGCACAGACACGGCCGCCGCCCTCTGCGTACAGACCTTGGCCGCCGCCCTCTGCAGAGGGCGGCGGCTGTTCACTCATGGGACCGGGGGCGTGTGCCAGGTAGCGGCGGGTTCAGCGCCTCAAGCGTCCCGGAGCAGCAGCGGGTTCGCGCCAAGCCTGCAACGCCTGTGCTGCCGTAAGCCCGTAAGCCCGTAAGCCCGTAAGCCCGCACGCCCAGCTGTCCCCGACCCACGGCGCACGTCACTGATGGCTCCGGCCTCCTTCGATGGGCATCGCGGGCAGAATGGTTGCGTGCCCCCTTTCGACCAACCCCCTTTAGGCCGGCCCTGTTTCCAGCTGCCCCGTGGCGCCCGAGCCGACGCCGCACTGGCTCTCGGGACGTTCGTGTTGGTAGCGGTCGCGGAGGGGCAGCTGCTGCGGAGCGGAGAGGGCTCGACGCCCTCGCTCATCGCGTCGTGGCTGCTGATCGCTGCGGTGTGCGGAGCGCTGCTGTTACGGCGCCGGTATCCGGTGGCGGTGGGATGGTTCACGGCGCTGGCCACGGGCGGCTACCACCTGTGGAGCGACACCGACGGTCCGTTGGTCGTGGTGCCGATCGTGGCGTTGTACGCCATCGCGGCCCAGGGCCGGTTGCAGGCCGCTGTCGCCATGGCGGCAGCGATGGTGATCGGCATGTCCGCGGGCACCTTCGCGGGCACCAGCGACATCAACGGCACGGCGGTGTTCATGCTCGCCGGCTGGCTGGTCGCCGTCGTGGCTCTCGGCACCGTGCGGCACGGCCGGGCGGCCCATGCCGAGGAGGAGGCGCGGCTGCGGGCCACCGAGGAGCGGCTGCGCATCGCTCGCGAGCTGCACGATGTGATCGGGCACAACATCTCGATGATCAACGTGCAGGCGGGTGCGGCGCTGCATCGACTGAAGAAGGACCCCGCACAGGCCGAGGAGGCGCTCGGCGCGATCAAGGCGGGCAGCCGGGAGACCCTACGGGAGCTTCGGGCCACCCTCGGGGTGCTCCGCCGGGTCGATGAGGAAGCGCCCACGGCGCCTGCGCCGGGACTCGCCCGGGTGGACGAGCTGGCGGCTTCGGCGAAGCCGGCGGGGCTCACGGTGCGGATCGTGCGGACCGGGGTGGAACGCTCGCTGCCCGCCCCGGTCGACTTGGCCGCGTACCGGATCGTGCAGGAGTCCCTGACCAACGCCGCCAAACACAGCGGCGCCGGGCGCGTCTCCATCCGACTCTCCTACGGAGACGAGGAGCTGACCCTGGCTGTCGAGGACGACGGCCGGGGCACGGCGGCCCGCCCGGCCGGGGCCGGTGGTGGCAGCGGGATCGCCGGCATGACCGAGCGGGCGCGGGCACTGGGCGGCGAACTGGCCGCAGGTCCGCGGCCGGAGGGCGGATTCGCGGTGCGGGCCCGGGTGCCGTACGGGAGCACAGGAGAGCCGATGGAGGAGGGCGACCGATGATCAGGGTCCTGCTGGCGGATGACCAGAGGCTGGTGCGGGCCGGGTTCCGGTCGATACTCGCGGACGAGGACGACATCGAGGTGGTGGGCGAAGCCGCGGACGGGCAAGCCGCGGTCTCGGCCTGCCGCGACCTCGAGCCGGACGTGGTCCTGATGGACATTCGGATGCCGGGGATGGACGGTCTGGAAGCCTCCCGGGCGATCGCCGGGGACGAGCGGCTGGCATCGGTGAAGGTGGTCATCCTGACGACCTTCGATCTGGACGACTACGTGTACGGGGCGCTGCGAGCCGGGGCGACGGGCTTTCTGGTGAAGGACACGGAGCCGGAGGAACTGCTGCAGGCGGTGCGGGTCGCCGCCCGCGGTGATGCCCTGATCAGCCCGTCCGTCACGCGGCGGCTCATCGCCGAGTTCGCGGGCCGGGTGAAGGGCCCTCAGCCGCATCCCCGGCTCGGTGTCCTCACCGAACGGGAGCGTGAGGTCATGCAGTTGGTCGCAGCGGGGCTCACGAACGACGAGATCGCGGCGCGCCTTGTGCTGGCACAGTCGACGGCGAAGACGCATGTCAGCCGGATCATGTCGAAGCTGGGGGCGCGGGACAGGTCGCAGGTCGTGGTGATGGCGTACGAGTCGGGCCTGGTCAGCCCGGGCTGGATGGCGGAGTAGGCCGTGTCGTCACATTCCCGTCGTCGCCCGGAGGGCGGCCCGGCGGTGGGGGCCCCTCCCGCCTGAGCGAAGCCGAGAGCGGGGGAGCGTGCATGGCGTCGCGAGGCAGACGGGAATGTGACGACACGGACTAGGCCGGAGGGTGGGGGAGTTGGTGCACGGTCGGCCGCAGGCTCCTCGCAACTCCTGGGGTACGGCGCGGCGGCAGCGTACATCCGCTGGGGTACGACCGGTGTCGGCCGGAGACTGACGATTCGGCCCCCGGCGCGCAGGCACGATCGAGGCCATGAACGCACGCCTCTTCACCGGACGGGTCACGGCCGCGCTCGTCGGCACGCTCGTCGGGGCCGCCGCCGGGATTCTGCTGGTCTCGGCCGCCGGTGCCCTGGCCGTGGAGGTCGACGGCGTGTTCGCCCTCCTGGCGATCGGCCTGCCCGCGCTCTGCGGCGCCGTGGTGGGCGCGTTCGTCACCCCTGGCAACTCACGCTGAATCCGAGGTAGTCACCCATGTCTTCCACCCGCGGCACAGCCGCGCCTCTTGCCCTGCCCACACCACCGGTCCGGCCGGACCGGCCGCGCGGCGGCCGGTTCGGATCCCTGGCCGGCTGGGCGCAGCGTCACCGCTGGGCCGCCCTGCTGATCTGGGTGGCCGTCCTGGTCACGGTCACGCTGGGATCGCAGGCCGCAGGCTCCGCGTACAAGAACGACTTCTCCCTGCCGGGCACCGATTCCCAGGCCGCCACCGACCTGTTCACGAAGCACGGCTCCGCCCAGGCCGGGGACAGCGTCGA
Source organism: Streptomyces capitiformicae (assembly GCF_002214185.1). Lineage (NCBI taxonomy): Bacteria > Bacillati > Actinomycetota > Actinomycetes > Kitasatosporales > Streptomycetaceae > Streptomyces > Streptomyces capitiformicae. The sequence continues at coordinate 10,202,333 of NZ_CP022161.1, forward strand.
CATCGTGCTCAAGGACAGGCAGGGCATCGACGCGCCCAAGGCGACCGTCGAGCAGATGCTGGCCGAGGTCGAACGCTTGCCGGGCGTCGCCGAGGTACGCAGTCCGTACACCGACGCCTCCGCCGTCTCGGACGACGGCACGATCGGCTACGCCACCGTCACCCTTGACGCCAAGGCCGAGGCCATCCCGAAGGAGGACGTCACCGCGATCATCGACACCGCCAAGAGCGCCGAGACGGACGGTCTCCAGATCGAGGTCGGCGGCGAGGCTGTGCGTGGCGCCGAGGAGAAGGGAAGCCCGATCGCGGAACTGGCCGGCGTCGTGGCCGCCCTGGTCATCCTCGGGCTGCTCTTCGGCTCACTGGTGGCGGCCTCCGTGCCGCTGCTCACCGCCCTCTTCGCGGTCGGCGCCGCCCTTGGACTGATCGTTCTCGCCTCGCACGTCTTCACCATCGCCGACTTCACGCCGCCCATCACGATGCTCGTCGGACTCGGCGTCGGCGTCGACTACGCCCTGCTGATCTTCTACCGCTACCGCCACGAACTCACCGACGGCGCCGACCCGGCCGCGGCCGGCCGCAAGGCCCTGGACGCCGCCGGCCGCACGGTCTTCTTCGCCGGCTGCACGGTGATCATCGCCCTCCTCGGCCTGGTCGCGCTCGGCCTCGGCTCGCTGCAGGGCGTGGCCCTCGCCCTGGCCCTGACCGTGCTGACCACCATGGCCGCCTCGCTGGTCCTGCTGCCCGCACTGCTGGCGCTCTTCGGCAAACGCATCCAGCGCCATGTGCTCAAGCACGCGGCCAAGACCGAGTCCAAGGGCCAGGCCGAAGGCCGCCGTTGGCGGGCCCTGGCCTCCGCCGTACAGCGCCGTCCGCTGCTGTCACTGCTGGTCGCCGTCCTTGCCCTGCTGGCCCTGTCCGCACCGGCCCTCGGCCTGCGCCTCGGTTTCGCCGACGCGGGCAACGACCCGAGGGCGACGACCTCCAGGCAGGCGTACGACCTGCTCGCCGAGGGTTTCGGCCCGGGCTTCAACGGTCCCCTGGTCGTCGTGGCCCAAGGAGACGAAACAGCAGGCAGGGCCGTCCAGTTGGAGCTGGCCAAGACCGAGGGTGTAGCGGCGGCGAGCCCCGCGATGCCCTCCGAGGACGGCGCCCTGTCCACCGTGATCGTCTACCCGCAGACGGCACCGCAGGACGCAGGCACCACCGATCTCCTGCACCGCCTGCGCGACGACGTGGCCCCGAGGGTGGAGCAGGACACCGGCGCCGAGATCCTGGTCGGCGGGGTCACCGCCGCCTCCCAGGACTTCGCGGACACGGTCTCCAAGCGGCTGCCGCTCTTCGTCGCCGTCGTCGTCGGCCTCTCCTCACTGCTGCTGATGCTGGTCTTCCGGTCGATCCTGATCCCCGTCAAGGCGGCCCTGCTCAACCTGCTCTCGATCACCGCCGCGCTCGGCGCCATGACTCTCGTGTTCCAGCACGGCTTGTTCGGGGTGCAGCCGGGCCCGGTCGAGGCCTTCCTCCCCGTGCTGATCTTCGCGATCGTGTTCGGGCTCTCCATGGACTACGAGGTGTTCCTGGTCTCGCGGATGCATGAGGAGTGGGAGCGTACGAAGGATCACTCCCTCGCCGTACGGGAAGGACTGGCCTCCACCGGCAAGGTGATCACGGCGGCCGGGGCCATCATGATCGTGGTGTTCGGCGCCTTCATGCTGAGTGCCGACCGGATGCTCCAGCAGTTCGGCCTCGGCCTCGCGGTGGCGATCCTGATGGATGCCCTCGTCATCCGCTGCCTGATCGTCCCGGCCCTCATGCATCTGATGGGCAAGTGGGCCTGGTGGCTGCCTGCCCCGCTCGCCCGGCGGCTGCCCAAGGTGGCGCTCGAACGCCCCGCGGACAGCTGAACAACCGGCCCCGTGTGAGCCCGCCCCCTGAATAGGTGGCTTCCCCGACTCGTCGCCATGGACGGACGGTTCCATCGTGTGGCGAAGGGCCCCATGCACAGCTCTCGTCCGGAGTTCCAGCCGAGAGCTGTGCGCAGCCGGTGGTTGAACTCATCCGCAACGGTCCAGGAGGTTCCAGACGCGTACGCCCGCTGTGATGGGTGGTCCGGGACGCCGACAGCAGGTCGTTCTTCGTCAGTGGGCTCGCAAGACATCGAGTGCTGTGAGAGCCGTGTGAAGTTCGGTGCGCTGGCCGCCCGATTCCAGGTCGCGGTCGAGGAGACGCTCGATGGTGCGCAGGCGTTGGTACATGGTTTCGCGGGAGAGGCCGCCCCGGCGTGCGGCGGTGGTCTTGTTGCCGGCCGCGTCGAGGTAGTGGCGCAGGGTCGTCAGCAGGTCGGTGCCGTGCTGGGCGTCGTGGTCGATGAGTCGCCCGAGTTGCCGCTCGGTGTACTCCTGGATTCGGGGGTCCTCGCGGAGGGCGTACAGGAGGCGGCGCAGGCCGATGTCGGACAGCTCGTGGAAGGACCGGTCCGGGGGGAGGGGCTGGCCGGGTGGGGTGGCCTCGGCGACTCGGGCCGCCTCGCGGAAGGAGCGGGCGGTGTCGGAGAGGTCCGTGACCTCGGAACCGACACTCACGACTGCCTGCGGGACCAGGCTCAGTGCCGTGCGGCACAGTCGTTCGACGAGGGGACGCCAGGGCTGGGGCGGACGCAGAGCCAGCAGGACGCCCAGCCGGTCGGGGGCCAGTTCGCCGACGAGGGCCGGGATGCCTGCCGTCCGGAGCTCCTGGAACAGGCGGGTTTCGGCTTCGGTTTCCCCGTTCCCTGTGCGGAGGTCCACCAAGGCCGCGACGAAGCGGCTTCGATCGGTCGGCAGACCCAGCGCGGCGCAGTGGGCGCGCGCGTGCTCGGCGGAGCGGTGGCGCTGTTCGACCAGGTCGCGCAGGGCGTTTCGGTGTGCGGTGCTTTCCCAGGGGGTGGGGTGGATGAGGCGGGCGACGGTCAGTGCCATCGCGGTCCTCTCCAGCACGGTGATGTCCTCCGGGCCGAAGGCCGGCCCGTCGTTGGCGCGAGCGGGGAGCAGAGCGGGGAGCATGGCCACACGGCCCCAGCGTTCGCCCTGGTACTCCACCGGTGCCGCGAGCCAGCCCTCCGGGCCGCAGATCGCCGTATGGTCGCCGGCCCCGGTGGCTCTCGAGCGCTGTTCCCAGTCGGTGAGCGCTTCCTCCACCGTGTTTCCGGACGGCTCGCAGATCAGTGCCTGGTGTACCAGGTTCTCCAGGACGACCGTGTGGCCGCTCATCTCCGCCGCCGCGCGCACCACGTCCTCCGGACCGGCTCCGCGCAGGGTGAGGGCGGTGAACGCCTCGTGGATGCGCTGCGTGCGGCGCATGGCGTCCGTCTGGTTGCCGAGCAGGAGCGCGTGCACGACCTGGGTGACCTCAAGGAAGTTGACGTCCTTGGCCAGGGTGACGAGGGGCAGGCCGCGCAGACGGCAGGCGTCGACGAGCGCGTCCGGCGGACGGTGATAGCGGCGTACGAGTTCGATGACCAGCGCCGCGGCACCGATGTCGGCGAGTTCGTCGACGTACCGGCGCACGCCGGCCGCGTCCTCGGGCAGTGGCATACCGGTGGTGAGGACCAGTTCGCCGCCCTTGAGGAACGACGCGGGGTCGGTCAGCTCGGTGATGTGGACCCACCTGACCGGCCGGTCCAGGTGGGGCACGCCGGTGACGACCTGGGGCTGTCCGGCGGCCAGGACGGGAAGGGCCAGGACGTCGGCCACGGTGAGCGGACGGGTGGGCCCTTGGCCGGCCGGGTCGTTGTCGTTCACGGTATCTCCATGGGGGTCCCCTGCTCTGGTGAGCCGAGAGCTCGGGGGAGTGCCCGGCCACTCTGGCAAGCGTCGCTGACCTGCGCAAGAGCGATCCGTGGGGGATCGGCACCCGGCATGGCCCCGGTGAGGGCTGACACAACGTCCGGATATCGCGTCCCGGCCGGACAGATCGCGCCTTGGCGCGGCCCCGGTCCGCCGAGATGCTCGGCAGACCGCAGCGGAACCGCAGTAGAACCCCAGCAGAACCCCAACAGAACCCCAACAGAACCGCAGCAGACCCAACACCGAGGCCGGGAGACGAACATGACCGCACTGTCGCCACACCTTCGCCAGGCCACGCCCGTGGTGGCGGCCCGGGGCGAGGGTGTCCACCTCTATGACCAGGACGGCCGCCGCTATCTGGACTTCACGGCCGGCATCGGCGTGACCAGCACCGGGCACTGCCACCCCAAGGTCGTGGCGGCGGCGCAGGAGCAGGTGGGCACGCTGATCCACGGCCAGTACACGACGGTCATGCACCAGCCGCTGCGGCGTCTGGTCGAGAAGCTCGGCGAGGTGCTGCCGGCCGGCCTGGACAGCCTGTTCTTCACCAACTCCGGCAGCGAGGCGGTGGAGGCCGCGCTGCGGCTCGCCCGCCAGGCCACCGGCCGCCCCAACGTCATCGTCTGCCACGGCGGCTTCCACGGCCGTACGGTCGCCGCCGCCTCCATGACGACCTCCGGCACTCGCTTCCGGTCCGGCTTCTCCCCGCTGATGAGCGGTGTCGTCGTCACCCCCTTCCCGGCGGCCTACCGCTACGGCTGGGACGAGGAGGCCGCGACCCGCTTCGCCCTGAAGGAACTGGACTACACGCTCCAGACGATCTCCTCGCCCGCCGACACGGCCGCGATCATCGTCGAGCCGGTGCTCGGCGAGGGCGGATACGTCCCCGCGAACCGCGCCTTCATGGAGGGCCTGCGGGAGCGCGCGGACCGCCACGGCTTCCTGCTGATCCTCGACGAGGTGCAGACCGGCGTCGGCCGCACCGGCCGCTTCTGGGGTCACGACCACTTCGGTGTCACGCCCGACATCCTCGTCACCGCCAAGGGCCTCGCCAGCGGGTTCCCGCTGTCCGGCATCGCCGCCTCCGAGGAGCTGATGAGCAAGGCGTGGCCCGGCTCGCAGGGCGGCACGTACGGCGCCAACGCCGTCGCCTGCGCCGCGGCCTGCGCCACCCTCGACGTCGTACGCGACGAAAGGCTCGTCGAGAACGCCGAGGCGATGGGCAAGCGGCTGCGCCAGGGACTGGAGGCGGTGGCCGATCGGACGCCGGGCATCGGCGACGTCCGCGGCCTCGGCCTCATGCTGGCCACCGAGTTCGTCACCGAGGACGGCAGCCCCGACCCCGAGACCGCCGCCCGCGTGCAGCGCGCCGCCATCGACGAGGGCCTGCTCCTGCTGCTGTGCGGCGCCTGGAACCAGGTCGTACGCATGATCCCGGCACTCGTCATCGACGAAACGGCGGTGGACGAGGGCCTCCAGGCATGGGCGACCGCGGTGGAGGCCGGCACATCGGGAGCGGCAGGGCGATGACGGACACCACCACGGCCCTGGAGCCGCTGGTCGCGCGGCTCACCGAGACCGCTCCCGGCCTGCGGGTGGAGACCGGCCCCGGCTCCACCGGCCTCTACGCCTACGACGCCTCCAACTACCGGGTCCCGCCGAGGGCCGTGGTCTTTCCCCGCAGCGCCGACGACGTCGTCGCGGTGCTGCGGGCCTGCCGGGAGACAGGCATCCCGGTCACCGCACGCGGCGGCGGCACCAGCATGGCGGGCAACGCCGTCGGGCCCGGCGTCGTCCTGGACTTCTCCCGGTACCTGAACCGGATCCTGGACATCGACCCGGTGACCCGCACCGCGCGCGTCGAGGCCGGAGTGATCCTCGACGCGCTGCGCGGCGCGACGGCCCTGCACGGGCTCACCTTCGGCCCCGACCCGTCCTCGCACAGCCGCTGCACCCTCGGCGGGATGATCGGCAACGACGCGTGCGGCAACCGGTCAGTGCGGTACGGGCGCACCAGCGGGCACATCGAGGCGCTGGAGATCGTGACGGCCGACGGAGTGCGGGCCGTCGCCGACCGCACCGGACTGCGTGCGGCCGACTCGAACGACTCGGACGCCGTCGAGCGAGTCGCCCGCCTCGAAGCGGACGTACGCCGCCTGATCGAGGCCAACCTGGCGCCGATCCGCACCGAGCTGGGCCGCATTCCGCGTCAGGTCTCCGGCTACCAACTGCACCATCTGCTGCCCGAGCACGGCTTCGACATGGCCCGTGCACTGGTGGGCACCGAGGGCTCCTGTGCGGTCGTCACCGCAGCGACGGTCCGCCTGGTGGCGACCGCACAGGCTTCCACGCTCCTCACCCTCGGCTACGACGACGTCGTCGACGCCGCCGAGGACGTTCCCGAGATCCTGCGCTGGAACCCCACCGCCGTGGAGGGCATGGACGAGGCGATCGTCGCCACCATGCGTGCCCGGCGCGGTCCGGACTCCGTCACCGGCCTCCCCGAGGGGCGTGCCTGGCTGTACGTCGAGCTCGACGGCGACGACCAGGCGGCCGTCGACGCCCGCGCCGCCGAACTGCTGGACGTGCTCAAGGCCCGGGGCCGGATGACCGGCGGGCGGGTCGTGGAGAGCCCGGCCGAGCGGCGCTCGCTGTGGCGGGTCCGCGAGGACGGGGCAGGGCTCGCCGCCCGGCTCGTCGACGGCTCGGAGTCCTGGCCCGGCTGGGAGGACGCGGCCGTCGCGCCCGAGGACCTGGCCGCCTACCTGCGGGACTTCCGCAAGCTGCTGGCCTCCCACGGTCTGACCGGAGTGCTGTACGGACACTTCGGTGCCGGATGCGTCCATGTCCGCATCGACTTCGAGCTCGCCACGGACACCGGGCGGGCCGCCACCCGCCGGTTCCTGACGGAGGCCGCCGCCCTGGTCGTCGAGCACGGCGGAACCCTGTCGGGCGAGCACGGCGACGGGCGGGCGCGCGGCGAGCTGCTGGAGGTCATGTACAGCCATCAGCTGATCCGGGCGTTCGCCGACTTCAAGGAGATCTTCGACCCCGAGGGACTGCTCAACCCCGGTGTCATCGTGGCCCCGGCCCGACTGGACGCCGACCTCGCGCTGCACACGCCCTCCGATGTGCTGCCCGTCGCCAGCCTCTTCTCCTTCCCGCACGACGAGGACGGCTTCGCGGGCGCGGTACGCCGCTGTGTCGGTGTCGGCCGCTGCCGCAGCGACGCCGGCGGCGTGATGTGTCCCAGCTACCGGGCCACGGGGGAGGAGAACGACTCGACGCGGGGCCGGGCCCGGCTGCTCCAGGAGATGGTGCGGGGCGGAACCGTCCAGGCCGGCTGGCGCTCCACGGAAGTGCGTGACGCCCTCGACCTGTGCCTGTCCTGCAAGGCCTGCTCCAGTGACTGTCCGGTGGGCGTCGACATGGCCACGTACAAGGCGGAGTTCCTGCACCAGCACTACAAGGGCAGGATCCGGCCCCGCTCCCACTACTCGCTGGGCTGGCTGCCGCTGACCTCGGCCCTCGCCGGATTCGCCGCCCGCCCGATCAACGCGCTGCTGCGGGGACCGGTCGGCAAGCTGCTCGCCCGGCTCGGCGGCGTGACCACGAAGCGCCGGATCCCGGCCTTCGCCTCCCGGCACGCGCTGCGCCAGGCCCTGCGCAAGGCGAGGACCGGCGAACCGGCGAAGGCCCTGCTCTTCGTCGACAGCTTCACCCGTGCCTTCCGCCCCGAGGTGGCGGGCGCCGCGAGCCGCGTGCTCGCCGACGCCGGCATCCCCTGCACGGCGGAGGACGGTCTGTGCTGCGGCCTGACCTGGGTCAGCACCGGGCAGTTGTCCACCGCCCGCCGCATCATGGCCCGTACGGTCGCCCACCTGGACAACGGCGACGACCGGCCCATCGTCGTGGCCGAACCCAGCTGCGCCGCCGCCCTCAAGCGTGACGTGCCCGAACTGCTCGGCACCGATGCCGCCCAGCGCGTCGCGGCCCGCGTCCACACCCTCACCGGTGCCCTGACCGACCTCGCCGCGCCGGACTGGACACCGCCGGAGCTGCCGGACCAGGTCGTCCTGCAGACCCACTGCCACGAGTACGCCACCTTCAAGGGCCGCCACCCCCGCGACCTGCTCGGCCGCCTCGGCGTACGGAAGGTCGACGAGGCCGAGGGCTGCTGCGGCCTCGCCGGGAACTTCGGCTTCGAGGAACAGCACTACGACACCTCGATGGCCGTCGCCGACCTGGCCCTGAAGCCACGTCTCGACGACATCGACCGGGACACGCCGACGGTCGTCGTGGCCGACGGTTTCAGCTGTGCCACCCAGATCGACCACCTCGCCGGTGACCGGGGCATCCGCGCCCTGCACCTCGCGGAACTGCTCGACCCCACCGCCGATCAACCAGGAGGAACCCCATGACCGACACACCCACGCAGTTGTTCATCGGCGGGGCCTGGGTGGACGCCGCGGACGGCGCCACCATGCCCGTCGACGACCCCGCGACCGGTGAGATCCTCTGCCGTGTCGCCGACGCCGGCGCCAAGGACGCCCAGCGCGCGGAGGACGCGGCAGTCCAGGCGCAGGAGGAGTGGGCCCGTACGGCGCCTCGGGTCCGCAGCGAGATCCTGCGCCGGGCCTACGAGATCATCGTCGAGCGCACCGACGAGCTGGCCCACCTGATGACGGCGGAGATGGGCAAGCCGCTGGCCGAGGCCAGGGGCGAGGTGGCGTACGCGGCCGAGTTCTTCCGCTGGTTCTCCGAGGAGGCCGTCCGTATCGAGGGCGGCCACGGGGTCCTGCCCGACGGCCGCAACCGCATGCTGCTCTCCCGCCGCCCGGTCGGCCCCTGTCTGCTGATCACGCCGTGGAACTTCCCGCTGGCCATGGGCACCCGCAAGATCGGCCCGGCGATCGCCGCCGGCTGCACGATGATCCTCAAGCCGGCCCCGCAGACCCCCCTCTCCAGCCTGGCTCTCGCCGCGATCCTCAAGGAGGCCGGGCTGCCGGACGGCGTGCTCAACGTCGTCACCACCTCCCGTGCGGGGGAGGTGTGCGAACCGCTCCTGCGCGGAGGGCGGATTCGCAAGCTCTCCTTCACCGGCTCCACCAACGTCGGACGCCTGTTGCTCGCCCAGAGCGCGGAGGCGGTCGTGCGAACCTCGATGGAGCTGGGCGGGAACGCGCCGTTCATCGTCTTCGAGGACGCCGACCTGGACAAGGCGGTCGACGGCGCGATGGTCGCCAAGATGCGCAACATGGGCGAGGCCTGCACCGCCGCCAACCGGTTCTTCGTCCACACCTCCGTGGTGGAGGAGTTCGGGCGGCGCCTGGCCGAGCGCATGGGCGCGCTGGTCGTGGGCCCCGGCACCCGGGACGGTGTCGACGTCGGCCCGCTGATCGACCGGACCGGCCGGGCCAAGGTCGAGGAACTGGTGGCCGACGCGGTGGAGCGCGGCGCCCGGGTGCTCGTCGGCGGCCGTACGCCCGAGGGGCCGGGCTGCTTCTACCCGCCGACCGTGCTCACGGACGTCGCCTCCGACAGCCGCCTGATGGACACGGAGATCTTCGGCCCGGTCGCGGCGATCCTCACCTTCGACGACGAGGACGAGGTGATCCGCCGGGCCAACGACACTCCCTGGGGCCTCGTCGGCTACGTCTTCACCGAGGGCCTGGACCGCGCCCTGCGGGTCAGCGAGCGCCTGGAGGTCGGCATGGTCGGCCTCAACACCGGCCTCGTCTCCAACCCGGCCGCCCCCTTCGGCGGCGTCAAGCAGTCCGGGCTGGGCCGCGAGGGCGGCCGGGTCGGGATCGACGAGTTCCTGGAGTACCAGTACCTCGCGGTGCCCGTGCGATGACGGCGGTCCTGCCCTGACATACGCCGCAACGCGCACCGCGGGCCCCCCGTGCCCGGCCGCTCCGTCCTCCTGGCCGGGCACGGGGTCAGGTCGGCCTCGCCGTAGGGCCGATCCGAAGCCCCCGCCCTCAGCGCAGGTGGCGGGCGGTGATCTCCGCCGCCGTCTCGTTCACGAGCCGCCCCAGCTCGGCGAGTCGGCCGGGCTCGAAGCGGGAGTCCGGCAGGGAGAGGGCCACCGAGGCCAGCGGGACGCCGTCACCGTCCAGGACGGGGGCCGCGATGGCGCAGACACCCTGAAGGTACTGGTTGTGGTTCACGGCGTATCCACGCTCTTTGACCCGAAGGAGCTCAGTGCGCAGCTCCCTCGGGTCGGTGATGGTCTCCTCGCCGTACCCCTCGAACGTGCCCCTCGTGAACTCGTCGACATCGGGATTGGGGAGATGGGCGAGTATCGCGTGCCCGGCGGCCGTGGCGTGCAGCGGCGAGGTGTCGCCGATGGGGTGGAAGGTCCGTACGGCGTGGTCGCAGTCGACGCGGTCGACGACGACCATGCTGTGCAGCGCGTCGGGCACCGAGAGATGGATGGTCTCGTTCACCGTGTCCCGGAGGCGGATCATGGGTTCGCGGGCGGCGGCGAACAGGCTGGAGCCCTGGAGGGCGGCGGGTCGTACGGCGAGGATGCGGGCGCCGATCTCCCAGCGGGTGGTGTCCTTCCGGTTGGCCCGGAGCCAGCCCGCCTCGTTGAGCGTGACCAGGGTGCGCTGCACGGTTGACTTCGGCAGGCCGAAGAGCTTCGTCAGCTCACCCAGGGTCACGGGCTGATGTCGGGCGACCGCCTCCAGGATGCGCAGTGACCTGGTGACGCTCTTCATTTCCATCCGGGCCCCCATTACTCGTGGCTTCGTCGTGCTCACCTCTTGACTCCTTCCGGAGTCATCGGCATGATCCGTGCCAGATTCTAGCATGGCGTTCCACAATATGGCATGGAGGTAGAGTGGATCCGAGGACCTTCGCGGCGATGAACGGCGGGAGTGCCCTGCCCCCTCCCTGCCGTGCCGCGCGGGGTGGCCGCCCTGGGTCCGGGACCTCCCCCGGCCGGACCCAGGGCGAGGGCCGCCCTGACATGCGACAAGGGCCGGCCCGCACGCTCCGACGCGTGCAAGCCGGCCCTCGCCGGTCCGGGGCCCTCCTGGGCCACCGCCTTCCGTTAGGCGCCCAGTAGGCGCCCGCTGATCTCCGTTGCCGTGCCGGCGACGAGGCCGCCCCACTCGGACTCCCGGTCCGCGTCGTACCGGGAGTCGGGCATCGAGACGGCCACGGCGGCCAGTGGTGTCCCGCTCTCGTCGAGCACGGGCGCGGCGAGGGCGCAGACGCCGGGTCGGAACTGGTTCCGGTTGATCGCGTACCCGTCGGCGCGGATCCGGTCCAGCTCGCGGCGTAGTTCGTCGGGGTCGGCGGGGGTCGTGTCGCTGAAGCGCTCCAGGCCCTGAGTGATGAGTTCCTCGACGTCCCGCTTCGGAAGGTGGGCGAGGATCGCGCGTCCGACGGCGGTGGCGTGCAGTGGAGAGGTGTCACCGATGGTGTGGAAGGTCCGTACGGGGTGGTCGCAGTCGACGCGGTCCACCACGACCATGCACTGCAGTGCGTCGGGCACCGACAGGTGGATGGTCTCGTTCACCGCGTCCCGGAGGCGGATCATGGGTTCGCGGGCGGCGGCGAACAGGCTGGAGCCCTGGAGGGCGGCGGGTCGTACGGCCAGCACCCGGGCGCCGATCTCCCAGCGGGTGGTGTCCTTGCGGTTCGCGCGCAGCCAGCCCGCCTCGGCCAAGGTGACGAGGGTGCGCTGCACGGTCGACTTCGGGAGGCCGAAGAGTTTCGTCAACTCCCCTACGGTGACCGGCTGATGCTGGGCGACCGCCTCCAGGATGCGCAATGACCTGGTCACGCTCTTCATTTCCATCCGGTTTCCCCCTGTTAATGCTCGGAATTTCTGATGGACACCCTCTTGACTCCCCAACGAGCCGCTGTCATTCTCGTGCCAGATTCTAGCACGACGTTCCACAATGTGGCACGGTCCAGCGGAAGAGATTCCGAAGGAGTGGGCCGGCACCGCGAGACACGGCGGCTGTGAGCCGAGAGCCCAGGAAGAGGGCCCGGCCCCCGTCAAACCACCTCGAATCGACCAGCCTCACGCCGGGCGCCCAGCATGCGCCTCGGCGATACGAAAGGAAAGTCCTGTGTCAGCTGCCAGGAAGCGCGTCGCCGTCGTCGGCGTCGGAACGATGGGCAGCCAGGCCGCCTGGCGGCTGGCGGCCCGCGGCGCCGAGGTCGTCGGCTACGACCGGTTCGCCCCCGGCCACGACCGCAGTGCCGCCGGCGGTGAGACCCGCATCTTCCGCAGCGCGCACTTCGAGGACTCCCGCTACGTTCCGCTGCTCAAGCACGCCGACGTCCTGTGGGAGCAGCTCCAGGAGGAGACCGGCCGTGAGCTGCGCCGGCTGACCGGGTGTCTGCTGATGGGGCCGACCGAGCAGCAACAGATGGCCACCGTCCTTCAGTCCATCGCGGAGCACGGCCTCGACCACGAGGTGCTCGACGCCGAGCTTCTCGCGAAGCGATTCCCCCAATACCGCATCGAGGACGGCGACGCGGCCGTGCTCGACCGCCGCGCCGGTTTCATCCGCCCGGAGCTGACCATCCAGACCGCCGCCCGCCGCGCCGAGCAGCTGGGCGCGGTGATCCACCGCTACAGCGCGGTCCGCGAGATCGTCCCCGTCGCGGGCGGCGTCGAGATCCGCACCGACGCCGGCAGCGAGCGCTTCGACACCGCCGTCGTCACCCCCGGCCCCTGGGTCAACGACCTGCTGCCCGACCTGCCGTGGGAAGTGGACGTCCGCCGCCTGGTCAGCGCCTGGTACGTGCCCACCACCCCCGAGGCCTGGTTCGGCGAGGAGCGCCCGGCGTTCATCCGTACGGCACCCACCCACTGCTACGGTCTGCCCTCCCCGGACGGCATCTCCGTCAAGCTCGGCCTCTCCCAGGCCCTGCACCGCCCCGCGGGCGACCCGAACCAGCTGGACCGGACGGTGCAGCCGGAAGAGCTGGAGATCTTCAGCGAGCTGATCGGCCGCTACCTGCCGGACGTGCACCCCGACCCGACCCGCCTCTCCGTCTACATGGAGGGCTACACCGAGAGCAGCCGTCCGCTGGTCGGCCCGCTGCCCGGTGCCGAGAACGTGATCCTCCTCGCCGGCTTCTCCGGCCACGGCTTCAAGCTCTCGCCCGCCTTCGGCGACATCGCCGCCGACCTCGCGCTGGACGGCACCTCGCCCCAGCCCATCGACTTCCTCTCCACCATCGGCCGTACGGAGGCCTGACCATGAGCGACGCCACCCTCTCCGTCGGCTCCCTTCAGGCCCAGCCGGGCACCAAGGCGCGCGGCACCGTCCAGGCGGACCTCGGCACCCTCACCGTCGACATCCCGCTGACCCTGGTCAACGGCTCCCGCCCCGGCCCCCGGGTCGTCATCACCGCGGGTGTGCACGGCGGCGAGTTCCCGCCCATCGACGCCATCGTGCGACTCGCGGACGAGCTGGAACCCGCAGAGGTGCACGGACAAGTGATCATCTGTCCGGTCGCCAACCCTCCCGCCGTGTACCAGGGCCGGCTCAACATCTCCCCGGTCGACGGCGTGAACCTCAACCGCGTCTTCCCCGGCGACCCGGCGGGCGGCCCCACCGAGCGGCTGGCCGCCTGGCTCTTCACCCACCTGGTCGATGGCGCCGACGTCTACATCGACCTGCACTGCGGCGGCATCGACCAGGTCCTGCGGGACTTCGTCGGCTACCGCCTCACCGGTGAACCGGACCTGGACAAGGCGACGGCCGAGCTGGCAGGCTCCTTCGGCATCGAGGACGTCATCCTCGGGCTGACGCCCGAGGGCGGCAACAGCCACGCGGCCGCCGCCCGCCGGGGCATCTCGGCGGTTCTCGTCGAGGTGGGCCAGCTCGGCCAGCGGGACGAGGCCACCGCCCTCCGCCGTGTCGACGGCCTGCTGAAGGCACTTCGCCATCTGGGCGTCCTCGACCAGGACGGTTCCGCCCCGGCACCGATCCGCGAGTGGGTCTGGTCCGCAGGCGTCACCGCCGAGGCCACCGGCCTGTGGTACCCGGAGTTCTCCTTCGACGCCGACGTCATCGGCGAAGTCGCCGAGGGCGACCTCCTCGGCCGCATCGTCGACCCGATCGACGGCCGCGAGCACACGGTCCACGCCCCGGCCGCCGGACGGATCTTCTACGGCATGCACGGCCTCACCGTCGCCCCCGGCAAGGAACTGGCCGCCCTGGCCATCCCGTGGAACCCCGACACGGCCGCGCGGGCCGACACCCTCCGGGCCCCCGGTTTGGGTGCCGGATCCGACGAGGCGGACCCCCGCCCCTAGACCCCCATTCCAGCCGCCCCCCTTCCCAAGTCCCCGGCCGCTCCCCTTCTCACACGGCCAGCACCACCAGGAGGCACACAATGAAAGATGCCCGAATAGACCGCAGACTGTTCCTGCGAGGAATAGGCGGGGTCACGGCGGGTGTCGCCGCCGCGACCGCCCTCTCCGCCTGCGGTACCGGGACCAGCCGGTCCGTCGGCAGCGGTGGCAAGGGCGGCAAGACGGTGGTCGTCCGTGACAGCCCGAGCCGCACACCGGTTCCACGTTCGACCTCATCGGCAGCATCGGGATCGCCATCACCGTGCTCCTGTGCCTGACGGTGGCGTTGGACCGACTGCCGTGGCTGCGCCGGCCGGCGACTCCGTTCATCGCCGTCGGCACCATGTCCCTGACCCTCTACGTGAGCCACATCCTGGTGATCCTCGCCCTGCCCGGCGAATCTGTCACCCCACCGCAGTCCGCCTCCTTCGAGCTGCTGCTCTGCTTCGTTGTCGGGGCCACCCTGTTCGCGGCGATCTGGTCCCGCTTCTTCCGCCGCGGACCGCTGGAGTACCTGCTCAACGGCGCCACCAAACTGGCGAACCGCGTCCGCTGAGCCCAGGCGGGCACCCCGGGAAGTCCGGACAAAGAAGTGGCTGCTGTCCGGGAGCGCCCTGGGGCGGGCGAGTCGGCCTCCGGCTTGCGGGCCGGCCGCAGCCCCCTCTCGACGCGCATCGCCGGTCTGTCGGGCGGCGCACCGCCCCACGGCACGAATGTGCGGTGCCCGCGTGGCCTTCCGCCTCTCACCTGCCGTTCCGCCTCCACACTGATCGAAGGACCTTCGCCATGGCCACCATCCCCACCGCCCGGACCACCGGCTCCCATGGCCTTGGCCGGGAAGCGCCCCGCCGCGCCGACCGGCCGGAAGCTCCGGCGCGCTGGGAGCGCCCGGCGCTGGCCGCGGTGCTGGGCGTCGCCGCACTGCTGTACTCCTGGGGCATGGGGCACGCCGCGATCCACCCCTACTACAGCTCGGCGGTACGGTCGATGGCCACCAGTTGGCGGGCCTTCTTCTTCGGCGGTCTCGACACCAGCGGTTCGATCACCCTCGACAAGGTGCCCGGCGCCTTCTGGCCCGATGCCGTCTCCGTATGGATCTTCGGGCCGCACACGTGGGCGGCCGCGCTGCCCCATGTGATCGAGGGGGTGCTCACCGTATGGCTGCTGCACCGGATCGTACGGGCATGGGCCGGGCCGTTCGCCGCCCTGATCGCCGCGCTGACGCTCACCTTCACTCCGGTCACCGTGGTACTGAACAGGGCCACCATCCCGGACACGGCACTCACCCTGCTGCTGGTGGCAGCCGCCGGAGCCCTGCAGAAGGCGGTGCGAACCGGGCGGCTGCTCCCGCTGATCACGTGTGGTGTCTGGGTCGGGCTCGCTTTCCAGACGAAGATGCTGCAAGCCTGGCTCGTACTGCCGGTCTTCGCCGTGGTCTATCAACTCACAGCGGTCGACTCGCCGTTGCGGAGGGCTCTGCGCCTGCTGCTCAGCGGTGCGGTCACGCTGGCCGTCTCCTGCTCCTGGGCGCTGATCGCGTGGATGACTCCCGCAGACAACCGCCCGTATGTCGACGCTACGTCGAACAACAACCCCTTCAGCCTGGTCTTCGGCTACAACGGCCTGAGTCGCTTCAGCGACGACGGCACCGCGTTCGGCGCCGTCCCGGCCACCGCCGCCAGCCGTGTCTCCGGAAACACCGGCTGGGGGATGCTCGTCAACCACACCGTCGGCCCGCAGATCGCCTGGTTCCTGCCGCTCGCCGTGCTCGCCGTCGTCACGGCCCTGGTCTGGCGCGCCCGCGAGCCGCGAACCGACCTGCTGCGTGCGGGTTTCCTCCTCTGGGGCGGTTGGCTCGCCATCCATGCTGTGGTGTTCAGCGTCTCCAATGGCAATCACGTCTACTACACGGCCGTGCTCGCACCGGCGATCGCCGCGCTTGCCGGAGGCGGGCTCGCGCTCTTCCGGTCCGCGTACGAGGCGGGCGGCCGACGACGGCTGTGGCTGCCGTCGGCGATCGTGCTGACGGTGGCCTGGGCGCTCGTACTCGACCGGCCGACCTGGTTCGCCTCCCGGTTGCTGGTGTTCGCCGTGATCTTCGCGGTGTGCGGGACGTTCGGCCTGTGGTCCAGCGGGTCACGCGCCTCCCGGGGGCTGGTCCAGGGCTCTCTGGCCGCCGGAATCGCGGCCACTCTGCTCGTACCCGCCGGCTGGGCCGTCTCGTCCCTCCACCCGCGCTACGCGGGCGCCTCCACGTCCCCGACGGCCGGTCCGGTCGGCGAGTTCTACCACAGGGCTCTCCACGACCCGTCCGCTCTCCGCCGGGCCGAGCTCGACCGGCCCAGCGCCCGCGACACCGCCCTGCTGGACTACCTCATCGCGCACCGCAAGGGTGAGAAGTACCTGCTCGCGACCCAGGCCGCCTACCCCGCGGAACGCCTGCTGCGCGCTCAGGCCCAACCCATGCTCGTCATGGGCGGATTCACCGGGAAGGCCCCCTTCCCCAGCGCCCCGCAGCTCGGCAACCTGATCGCCACTCACCAACTCCGCTACGTGCTGCTCACTCACCTGCGACCCACCACCCCCGCCACGACGTGGGTGAAGTCCCACTGCAAGCGCATCCGCTCCGGGGCCTACGGCTGGCGCACCCGGGGCAACTTCGGCCTCTACGACTGTTTCACCCCCGCCGATCGGCGGGGGTGAAACAGTCGACTGCCGGATGGGCAAGGAAGGAGAAATGCAAAATAATCCTCGCGGGTAATTATCGTCTCGCCCACGGGTCGACCCATCACAATTGTTCACATTTCGCGAAGCCTAAATTCACCATGCTCACAGATGTGGCAAACGATCAGGTCATGCGGGTTGTGACAGTCTTTCGGTGAGCACCGTCACACCTCCCCGATAAACCGGCGAAGCATTCCCGTCGTCAGGTAGGTCGAGAACTTCTTTTCGTTGCTTCACGCGACATCGACAGAGCCTGGAAAGGATTCTTCTTGACCACCACTCGATCTCCGATATCCACGCAGCGCCCGGCTCGGCGTCGGGCGGACATGGCTGTGCTGGGAGGTGTGCGGCCGCCACTGGCGGCCCTGCCGGTTCTGTTAGCCCTCGTCGCGGGCCTGACGGTGTTCGCGGTCGGGAGCGATGCCGAACGGGGCGTCCCCGAGGCCGTCCTCAGCTCCCAGCAGCACATCGCCGAGGACGGGGCGGTGGCGCTGCAGGGCGCCGTCGACCAGAGCGTCACCGATCTGCGGGCAGCGGCCGCGGACTTCGGCGGCTCCAAGTCTGTACCGGCGGAGGGAATGCTGACCCGCCTCGACCGGGCCTACCCCAAGTGGCGGGGTACCGCCGTCGTCGATGTGTCCACCGGTCGGCTGCTCGCCTCGCAGGGCGAGGCCGTACCGCTCGGGAAGGTGAACCTTCGTGGACTGCCGGCGAACCCGCCTCCGAGACTGGTGCGGGACGACTCGGGCGTCACCCGGCTGCTGGTCTTCGCGACGCTGTCGCAAGGCGGCAGGCAGGAGTTGCTCGTCGCCTCCCAGAGCCTGAAGCTGCCGGGCATCTCCGTCGGCAGGAATCACACGCTCAACGTCGTGGACCGTGACGGGGCCACTCTCACCTCGGCCGGGCCGGGATCCGGCACCGACCGTGCCAAGTCGCTGGCCGGCACCGCCGCCCGCGCGGCGCAGAGCAGGGGACCGTCGGAAACCGCCGCCGGCGGCTTCGACGGTCCGAGCGGCAGTCTCGTCAGGGCGGCGGACGGCAACACCCGTACCGCCGTCGGATACGCCGCAGTGGCCCGAGGGCCTGCCGCGAAAGAGAGTCCGAGCAGCGCACTCGGACTGACGGTCGTCACGACGGTGCGAACCGAGCGTCATGAGGCAGGGACCGGTGACCTTCGTCTCGCCCTCCTCGCCGCGGCCGTGCTACTGGCCCTCGCTGCCGGGGTCACCGCCGCCCTCCACCTGGTGGTGCAGCGGCCTGTGCTGCGGTTGCGTCGCGAAGCGCTAAGGCTCGGCTCGGGTGATCTCACGGCTCCCGTCCGCGTAGCCCGCTTCGGGGAACCTGCCCGGGTCGGCGCCGCGCTGGAGGCACTGCGCCTGCAACTCCGTGGCAGAGGCGGGCCGTCGCAGGAGACGGTCGCGCAGCCACCGGCCAAGGGGCCTGTTCCGCGCGGGACGGGCAAGGGCCCGCGTCGGCTCGGACTGCGCGCCGTACTTGTGGTGTGCGCGTTCGCTCTGCTGGCCTGGCCCGCGTCGATGCTGCTGACGCTCGGCAGCACCTTGCCGCACCCGGCCGCGGTCGTACCGCGGCTGATCTCCGACGACCAGCGGCAACGCACCGAGACGACGGCGGATCGCCTGCGCAGGGGGATCAACGACGGATACGCGGATCTCGCCCATCTCGCCACCGTGATCGACGCGTCCCGGTCGAAGGAGGCGCGCAAGGTCCTCGACCGATCCCTGGAGCAGCACAGCCGATATCGGTCCCTGTACATCGTCGACGGCGCCGGCAAGATCCTCGTCCGCGCCGGTGGTGAACCCCGTACCCCGAAGAAGGTCCGCATCAGGCCCGGGGTCAGGCAGACGAACACCTCCGGCACGGAACCGGTGCTCGCCGCCGTGGCCGCTCAGCCGGTCAAGGGTGCGTCGGCGAGGTCAGGACACCGCTATGTCGTGGGTGAGTTCAAGGTCCAGTACCTGACCGGCATCCTCAACCGGCCCGGTCTCGGCTCGGTGTGGCTGGTGGACTCCGCGCATCGGGTCATCGCGTCCAACAAGGGGTTCGTGGCCTTCGGGCGGGTCTCCGACGGCCGGCTGCGGGCCCGGATGAAGGCCGTCCGCACGACCAAGGGCTCCGCTGAGCTGCTGCTCGGCCGGCGGGATCCGGCGGTCGCCGCGGTGGCGCCGTTCAACGAGAAGCGGGGCGTCGCGGGCGCACTCGGCTGGAAGGTCGCCTCCATCAAGCCGGTGTTCTGGATCGGGCTGCCCGAGTACGAGGCGCAGCGGCGGATCATGCTCGTCGGTCTGCTGGGACTGACGACGGGCGCCCTCTGCCTCGGCTGGCTGTACCTCGTCGTCGTACGTCCGCTGCGTGAAGTCGCCCAGGGCGCTGAGGCGTTGGCGGCCGGGGACCGCAGAACGGTGCTCTACCCGCGCTACCACGACGAGGTGGGATCCGTCGCCCGCAGCCTCGAACTGATCAGACAGCGACTCCCCCGCACCGACGCACCGCCCGCGCCCGGTTCCCCGGACGGGGCGCACACCCCCTCCACTTCCCCGTCCGGCCCCGGTCCCAGGAGCTGACTCGCCGTGCTCTTCCTGTACTGCGTCCTCGCGACGTGCTGCGCCGGCCTGCTCGTCGCAGGCATCGTCGAACAGCGCCGCCATGACGCGAATCTCGCTGTCATACCCACCCGAGTGCTGGTCAACGGCATTCGCGGCAAGTCCTCCATCACCCGGCTGTGCGCGGGCGCGCTGCGCGGCAGCGGCCTGGTGACCGTCGCCAAGACCACGGGCACCGCGGCCCGGTTCATCCACCCCGATGCCACCGAGGAGCCGGTCTACCGCAAGTTCGGCATCGCCAACGTCGTGGAGCAGATCGGCATCGTCCGGCGGGCCGCCGGCTACCGGCCCGATGTCCTGGTCATGGAGTGCATGGCCGTCATGCCCGCACTCCAGGAGATCAACCAGTCCAAGCTGATCCGCTCCACCATCGGCGTGCTCTGCAACGTCCGCGAGGACCATCTCGCCGAGATGGGCCCGACGTTGGACGACGTGGCCCGCTCCCTGTGCCGGTCCCTGCCGGAGGGCGGCGTCTGTGTCACCGCGGAGAAAGAGCGCTTCCACATCCTCCAGGAGGAGGCCGACGCCCGGAACTGCGAGCTGATCTACGCCGACCCGGAAACCGTCACCGACGAGGAACTGCGCGGCTTCAGCTGGTTCACCTTCAAGGAGAACGTCGCCATCGCACTCGCGGTCGCCGAACTGCTCGGCGTCGACCGCGCGACCGCGCTGAAGGGAATGTACGAGGCGCCACCGGACCCGGGCGTGCTGTCCGTCGAGCGGTACCGCACCCCTGACGAAAAGCGGCTGCGATTCGCGAACGTCTTCGCAGCCAACGACCCCGAGTCGACGCTGATGAACATCAACCAGCTGCTCGAACTGGGCGCGATCCACCGTCCGTTGCACGTCGTCATCAACTGCCGTCCCGACCGTGTGGAGCGCAACGGGCAGATGGGCGCGCTCATCCCCCAGCTCGACCCGGAGACGGTGTTCCTCATCGGCCACCCCACCAAGTCGGCCGCCGACGC
Source organism: Streptomyces capitiformicae (assembly GCF_002214185.1). NCBI lineage: Bacteria > Bacillati > Actinomycetota > Actinomycetes > Kitasatosporales > Streptomycetaceae > Streptomyces > Streptomyces capitiformicae. Next base: position 10,222,805 of record NZ_CP022161.1, read on the forward strand.
CATACCCACCCACTGGACCGGGAACATCGTCGATCTCGGCGGCGACCGCCGCGACCCCGACCTGCTCACCACGGACCTGCTGGCTCACCTGGGGCCGGACTCCTCGCTCGTCGCCATCGGCAACATCCACGGCCAGGGCGAACTCTTCCTGGAGCGGCTCGCGGCACTCGCGCCCGACCACGTCGACGCCGCCGCCGACCCCGCCGACCCGAGCGACGCCCCCGCATCACTCGTCGCCCACCACAACTCCTCGCATGGAGCATCCCGTTGATCCCCGCAGTAGTCACCCCCCAGATCGCAGCCATCGGCATCGCCCTCGGTCTGGTGTTCTCCCTCCTGTGCTACCTGACCACGAACCTCTCACCGGGCGGCATGATCACCCCCGGCTGGCTGGCCCTCACCCTCGTCGATGATCTGCGGCGCGCCGCCATGGTCGCGGGCGTGGCAGCCCTGACCTACCTGCTGACCAAGCTGCTGCAGCGCTTCGTCATCCTCTACGGCAAGCGGCTGTTCGCCGCCGTCGTGCTCACCGGTGTCCTGCTCCAGGCCGGGCTCTCCTTGTTGCTCCAGCAGGAGTTCCCCATGCTGTTCGCCCATCAGGCCCTCGGGTTCATCGTCCCCGGTCTCATCGCCTACCAGCTCGAGAGGCAGCCCAAGACAGCGACGGTCCTCTCCACCGGCGCGGTCACGTTCGCCACCTACGTGATTCTGGTGTCCGGGCTGCTGCTGGGCGCCCTGCCCACGAAATGAGCCGCCCCCTCACCGGCCTGCGGCGCCATCTCCCCTTCCCCCCATCGGAGTTGACCAGTGAAACGCCTCCAGCCCAGAATCCGTAGGTTCTCCCGGACCAGGAACGCGACCCTGTTCCTGGTGACAGCCGTCCTGCTCGCGGCGAGCTGCGGGCTGTCCCTGCAGCTCAGGCACCGTATCGACAAGCCGACGGCATCGCCGGTACCGTCGGCATCACAGGTGTCACGGGCATCACTGGCGTCACCGGGTGCCGGAATCCGGGTCAGGAGCGGCTCGCTGCACTTCGAGCGGATCGGCAACCCCGCCCGCACGGTCGCCCGCGACCAGCGCGGCGCCGTCATCGCCACGTTCACCGACGGCGCCCGTACGGCCGTACTGACCGGGCCCAGCAGGACGTTCGCGGAGCCGCGTACGACGGATGCCAAGGTCGTCACCAAGAGCTGGGTGCGGCTGCTGCCCAAGGCATGGGCCCGTGGCGCGGAGAAGAGCGGCTGGTTCAAGACCTGGCTCAGGTCCCGGCTCGGCAGCCGCGACCCCGACATCCTCGCCACGGCCTTCGACTACATCGCCGGTGCCCCGGTCCGGACGACGGCAGCGGGAGTCAAATACAGCGGTGCCGCCCGCTACACACCCGGCACCGCCGGCGACTCCGGGCGTGCCGGGCAAAGGAAGCCGAAGCCGCGCACGGGCTCGGACTTCTACGACTACCTGGGCATCCCCTGGACCTTCCCCGACAAGGTCACCCGCACCCCGGAGAAGGACCGCGCACGCTCCGTCGACAGCTCCGGCTATGTCCGGCTGGTGTACGGATATCGCTCGGGGTTCCCGCTGAACAGCAGGGACAGCGCGGCGGGCAACGGGCTGCAGCGGACCCCCGACGCGATCGCCCACGGGCGGCTCGGCCTACCCGTGATCCCCCTCAGCAACCGCCGCCCCGCTGTCATCCAGCAGCTCCAGCCCGGCGACCTGGTCTTCTTCAGAACAAAGGAGCTGCCCGGCGGACGGATCGGCCACATCGGTATCTACCTCGGCCTGGACACCGCCGACCACCCTCGCTTCATCTCCAGCCGGAAGAACGCGGGCGGCCCCACCATGGGTGACAAGGGCGGCACCTCACGGCTCGACGGTGACGGCTACTACGCCCAAGGGCTGCGCGCGGCCCGCCGCCTCTGACTGCGCTCCGACCGGGTCGAGGCCCGCGCCCTGGTCCACGAGAGAGACTCGACGCCTACCTGGTCAAGCCGTTCTCCCGGGATCTGAGCCCGAAGAGGGCTCAGATCCCGGGAGCGGGCGTCATCCGGCGGTCAGAGTGGTCCACTTCTGGTTGGAGCCGCCGTGGCAGTCCCACAGATGGAGCTGCGTGCCGTCGGTCGTGGAGGAGCCCGGAATGTCGAGGCAGCGGCCGGAGGCGGGGTTGCGGTAGCCGCCGTTGTAGGGCTGCCAGACCTGGTTGGCACCGCCGTGGCAGGTCCAGAGCTGCACCTTGGTGCCGTTGGCGGTACCGTAGCCGGCGGCGTCGAGGCACTTGCCCATGGAGCGCAGGGTGCCGTTGGTGTAGAGCGACCAGAGCTGGTTGGCGTTGCCGCTGCAGCTCCAGATCTGGACGGCGGTCCCGTCGGCGGTGCCGGCGCCGTTGACATCCATGCACTTGCCGGCGATGCCCGACTGCACGGGGGCGGGGGCGGGGGCGGGGTTCCTCAGCCACCCTGCGCTGTCCGCGGCCTGGACGCCGCGGTGGAAGGCGTCGGCCATCTTCTGATAGCCCGAGTCGTTGGGATGCAGGGGGTCGTCCAGGTCGGCCGTGGTCAGGCTGCTCATGTCGACGAACGCGACGCGCTTGCCCGCGGCCTGTGCGTCGCTGACGATTTGCCGGGTGGCCTGGTTGTACGTGCCCCGCCACCGCTCCTCCGAGCTGCTGGTGGACACGACCAGGGAGGCGACGAGGACGGTTGCGTCGGGGACGTCGGCGGTGATCTGGTTGACCAGCGACCTCAGCCGGGCGATGGCAGTGTCGACCTCCGAGGCCCCTTGGAGGTCGTTGGTACCGATATGCAGCGTCACGACGTTGGGCCGGTAGCGGGTCAGCGAGGCGTCGGCGAGTGCGGCGATCTGGTCGATGCGATATCCGGAGTGGCCTTCGTTGTCGGGGTCGGACATCGAACCGCCCCGCACCGTGCCCACGAAGTCCAGCGGATGGCCGTCCGCCGCGAGCCTGTTCCACAACGGCCCCCGGTAGCCGTTGCCCGTGCTGCTTCCCACACCCCACGTGATCGAGTCACCCAACGGCATGACCCGCAAAGGCGTGTCGGAGGCGGCGGAGGCAGGGGCCACACCTGCCGCTGTCACCCCGAGCGCGGCGGCGGCAAGCGTGATCAGGGGGCGAATCCAAGACTTTCTCATGGAGTTTCCTTCTCTGTCGCGAGTGATTGCTGAATCAGCGGGGCTGATCGCCGCCCGGCCGTACCAGGGTGTGATGCGTGACGGCGCCCCCTCGGCTTCCGGCTCTCCGAACACGAGGGCGCCGTGGGGGCTCGTGATCACGGCCGGAGCACCGCCACGCCGTAGCGGCCGAGGGTCACCCCGTCGGTGACGGTCTCCGCTGTCAGCAGGTCGTGGTGGGTGGCGGCCGCGGGTCGCTTCACTCAGTCGGGCATCAGGCGGGGTCCCCGTACTGCACGCCGCGTCCGTTGGTGCCGAGGTAGACCCGGCCGTACACGCGCGGGTCGCCAGTGATGGCGGCGCCGGTCCAGCCCCACTGGTGCTGGTCGTCGTTGATCCGCGTCCAGGTCTTCGCCTCGTCGTCGGAGCGGTAGACGGCGTTGAAGGTCTCGATGGCGCCGACCATGTAGATCGCCGGGTAGGAAGCGCCCTCGGCGGCCTTGCCGAAGCCCAGGGTGTGTGAGGTATGGCAGCTGCTGACCTTGGTGAAGGTCGCCCCTCCGTCGGTGGAGCGGTACAGCCCGTTCCACTTGAGGCTGAGCCACAGGTCGCCGGTGCGGCCCGGGGCGGCCTTCAACTGGAACTCGGCGTCGCCCGTGGCCAGGCCGGTGGCCCCCGCGGTGAAGGTCAGGCCGCCGTCGGTGCTGGCGAACACCGTGCCGGTCGTGGTGTCGAAGGCGTAGAAGCGGGTCGGGTCGACGGGGTCCGGGACCGGGGCTGCGCCCTTCGGGAAGGAGGCGACCTCGGACCAGGTGGCGCCGTTGTCGGCCGAGCGGTATCCGGGGTTCGCCGTGCCGAAGGACCACAGCAGCACGCCGCCGTCGGCGCTGGTGGCGATCGGCCCCGGCGCGTCCTTGGCGACGGCGGGCTGCGTCTCGAAGGGGGCCCAGGTCTTGCCGCCGTCGTTCGAGTAGGCGCCGTTGCCGTCGTTGCCCCAGCCCGCCCGGACCACGTACGACGGCTTGGCCGGGGCCAGCGACAGGCCGGTGCAGGTGCCGAACACAGGGTTCGACGCCATGCCGCGCGACGGCGACGCCGTGAGCCGCTCGTGGTACATCACCCCGATGTCCCCGTTCCCGCTGAGCAGGTGCGCCTCACCGGTCGGCGGCGAGACCAGCTGGCGGATGGCCGCCTCCTCCACGCCGCGGATCTCCGGGGCCCAGTGCCTGAGGTCGCGGGTGCCGTAGAGGGTCGCTCCGGTGCCGTAGACGACGTGCTCCGAGTCGAACGGGTCGAGGGCCAGGGCCTGGATCCACCAGCCGAACTTGGGCTTGTCGCCGCCCCACTTGAGGTAAGGGGTCTCCGAGACGTCGAGGACGGCCCTGTCCTTCAGGGACGTCCAGGTGCGGCCGCCGTTCGTGGAGCGGAAGACGGTGTCGATCTCGGCCCACCGGTTGTTCGTGGAGACGACGAGCGTGCCGGGGCGGCGGGCGTCGACGGCGACACCGCCGTAGCCGAAGGTGTCGGCCGACCCGTCCGTCGCGGTTCCGCCCGGCTTCACGGGCGTGACCTCGGTCCACTTCCCGTTGGTGGTGCGCAGCTTGTGCACACTGCCGTCGGACTGGCCGTTGGGGCCGGGGGCGTTGGCGTACGTCACGTACAGCTCGCGCGTGTGGCGGTCGTACGCGGCGCGGATCGGCACCTTGGCAGCGGTGCCGGTGGGCCCGCCGGGGACGGGCTCCCAGGTCTTCCCGTCAGCGGTGCGGTACAGGTTCGGCTTGTCCGCCGTGCCGTCGGAGTCGCCCCAGCCGGCGTAGACCGTACGGCCCACGGCGACGAGGAGGGTGACGCCCTGGCCGGTGGCGCTCGGGACGGCCGGGAAGTCCGCGGGCTGCCAAGTGGCGCCACGGTCGGTGGACTTGAGCAGCCCGTCGTGCCGGGTGCCGAGCCACAGGGTGTCGCTGTCGCGCGGGTCGACGAGCAACCGCTCCCCCGCACCCCTCCCGTCCTCGTTGCCGCCCAGCTTCACGGCCAGGTCGGTGCGCTTCCAGGTGGCCCCGCGGTCATCGGACCGCAGTACGGCTCCGTTGCCGGCCCAGGACTGGGTGTAGGCACCGAGGGTCAGGTACAACCGGTTCGGATGGGCCGGGTCGACGGCCATGGCCTCGACGCCGAGCAGGTTCCAGTCGTCCCAGCCGAGGTGATCGATCAGCGGGATCCAGCGGTCGGTCCGGTCGTCCCAGCGGTAGGCGCCGCCGATGTCGGTACGGAGGTAGGCGAGGCCGCGGCAGGAGGGGTGGAAGAGGACGCCGCTGATGAATCCTGTACCGCCCTGGACGGCGTTGCGCCAGCGGTAGGCGGGGGCGGCGGTCTCGCTGCCGTTGTCGGCGGCCTGTGCACGTCCCTGCAGGACCGGCAGGGTGGCGACCGCGGCCGTGGCAGCGGTTCCGGCGAGAACACCTCTTCTGCTGAGACGGAGCGTGCGCATGACATACCTCTTTCTTGTGCAAAGGAGAGGGAGAAAGTGACGCCCTCAGGGGCGCGGGGCGTTATCGCTGTGCGGCTCCCCCGCGTGGGCACGACCAGCCACAACGAAGTTGCGGACCTGGGACCGACGGCTCCACGGCACGGGGCGGGTCGAGGGCGTCAGCCCTTGATCGCGCCGGTGAGCATGCCCTTCTTGAAGTGCCGCTGCACGAACGGGGAGGCGATCGCGACGGGGATCAGGGCGAGGACCATGACGGCCATCTGCAGCCCCAGTGCGGAGAGCTGACCGGTGCGGACCGCCTGCTGCAGGCCCGTCGGGGCCTCGGTGTTCTTCTGGACCAGCTGGATGAGCACGTTCTGCAGCGGCATCATCTGCTGGTCGGTGAGGTAGATGGACGCGTTGAACCAGGCGCTCCAGTAGCCGACCGCGTAGAACAGGGAGATCACGGCCAGGACCGCGCGGGACAGCGGCATGATGATGGTCAGCAGGATCCGCAGGTCACCGGCCCCGTCGATCCGTGCGGACTCGGTGAGTTCGGGGGAGATCCCCATGAAGAAGGCCCGCAGCACAAGGATGTTGAAGACACTGACCGCGCTCGGCAGGATCAGCGACAGATAGGTGTCGGTGAGCCCCAGCGACTGCACAAGCAGGTACGTCGGAATGAGCCCCGCCCCGAAGAACATGGTCGCCATCATGGTCATCAGGAAGAACCGGTGCCCCAGACTGCCCGGCCGGGACAGCCCGTAGGCCGCGAGTACCGACACCGTCATCGAGAACAGCGTGCCGAAGAGCGTGACGCCGAGCGAGACCATGATCGCCCGGCTGACCTGGCCGCCGCTGAGCAGTTCGGTGTAGTTGACGAAGGTGATGCCCTGGGGGATCACGACGAGGCCGCCGACCCGGTCGATCACGGGCTTGGGAGAGAGGCTGGTGACGATCACGATCCACAGCGGACCGAGCACCCCCAGGCAGCACAGCACCAGGAAGCCGGCCTTGGCGGTGAGTCCGGCCTTGCTCGGTGGCTCTTCCCACACGGGGCGGGCGGGAGCCTTCAGGCTGCGGATGAGCTGCGTATTGAGGCTCACTTCTTGTACACCCCCTGCTCGCCGAGCAGGTGCGCGACCTTGTTCGCGCCCAGGACGAGACACACTCCGATGACTCCCTTGACGACACCGACCGCGGCCGCATAGCTGAAGTCGCCGTTCTGGATACCCATGTTCCACACGTAGGTGTCGAGGACCTCGCTGGCTCCCGCACCGACCGCGTACCGCTGGAGCAGGAACTGCTCGAATCCCACGCTCAGCGCGTCGCCCACCCGCAGGACCAGCAGCAGCGCGATCACCGGGCGCAGCGCGGGCAGCGTCACATGCCACATGCGTCGCCAGCGCCCCGCGCCGTCCATGGCGGCGGCCTCGTACAGGTCGGTGCTGACGGCGGCAAGAGCAGCGAGGAAGACGATGATCCCCCAGCCGGCGTCCTTCCACACGGCCTGCGCGGTGACCAGATACTTGAAGAGGTCCGCGTCGGTCATCAGGTCGAAGCCGCTCCACCCGTGCTGCTCCAGGGTCTGCGCGATGATGCCCGCGCCACCGAGGATCTGCTGGAACACGGTGACCACGAGGACCCACGAGAAGAAGTGCGGCAGATACATGATCGCCTGCGCCACGGCCCGCACCCTGGGCCGGATCACGCTGTTGATGACCAGCGCGAGGGCGATGGGAACCGGGAAGAACAGCACCAGTTGGAGCACGAACAGGACGATGGTGTTCTTCGTGGCGCTCCAGAACAGCGGGTCGTCGAACATCCGCGAGAACTGCTCCACGCCCACCCAGGGGCTGTGGAAGATCGCCGTGATGCCGTTGCTGGAGACGTACGGGTCGTAGTCCTGGAAGGCGACGACGTTGCCGAGCAGCGGGACGTAGTTGAAGATCAGGAGCAGGACGATGACGGGTAGCGTCATCAGGATGAGGGTGCGGTCGCGGCGCAGCCGGATCCGCCAGCGGATCTTGCCCGCCTTGCTCGTCCTGCGTGGCGCCCGGTCCCTCGCCGCCGCTGCGGCGACCGCGGCCGTCGGCTCCTCGACAGCCGCGGGGGGACGGGTCCCGTCCGGCCTGCTCCTGGCCGTGAGGGACATCAGCTGCCACTGCCGTTCTTGTCGAAGAGCTCCTTGTACCAGTCGCGCAGCTTGTCGCCGCCGGAGGACTTCCAGGTGGAGATGGCCTGCTGCACATCGGACAGCTTCTTGTTGCCGCGCACGTAGTCGATCTCCAACTGCTCGAACTGGCTGGAGAGACCGGCGTAGCGGCTGGGCTCGACGATGTTCATGCCGTACGTGGACGTCTTCTTCATGAAGGCACCCTGCCGCTGCTGCCACTCGACCTGCTTGCGGGCGATGTCGGGGAAGTCAGGGTGGGCGAAGTAGGCAGCCGGGGCCGCCAGCATCACCCAGGCGTTGATCACCTCGGAGTTGCCCTGGTCGGTCTTGGCCGGGACCCCGTCCTTGACCGTGTAATGGGTGCCCTCGACGCCGTAGTCGACGAGCATCCGCTCCTTGGTGCCGTAGGGCGCGGCCGAGAAGTTGGCGGCGGCCAGCGCGTTCTCCACGGTCTCCTTCGAGGCGCCCTTACGGATCAGCGACCAGATGGTGGCGGGCTGGGCCGCCCACAGCGTCGGGTTGCCGCCGTCGGCGCCGAAGTAGTCCATGGCCCCGATCTCGAACTCCGGGTTGGACTGGGCCTGTTCCGCGGTCTTGCCGTGCCAGGCGGACATGTCGCTGTTGAAGACCAGGATCTGTCCGGCGGAGAACCGCTGGCCCGGGTCGCCGGAGCGCGCCTTGTCGTCGGGATGGACCACGCCGGCGGCGAACAGCTTGCGGACCCACTCCAGGGACTCGAGGAACGCGGGCTCCTCGATGCGGTAGGTCACCTTGCCGTCGTCCCCGATGTTCCAACCGTCCGTCCCGGCGGGGCGGACGCCGAAGATGGCGGCCGAACTCCAGATCATGTTGTCACCGCAGGCGTACACCTTGGCCTTGGCGCTGGTGGCGTCCTTGGCCCAACTGAGGAACTCATCGGGCGACTTGGGAACGGACCAGCCCTGCTTGTCGAAGATGTCCTTGCGGTAGTAGGGCACGATGACGCTCATGGGGGCGGAGGGCATCGGGATGCCGCGCAGCGCGCCGCCGAAGATGCCCATGCGCCAGGCGTCGGAGGGTATCGCGGCCAGGTTCGGGTACTTCTTGACCTTGTCGCCCGCCAGGTAGGGGCCGAGATCCATGAACTTCGCGGTGACCGCGCTCGCGATCTTGCCGACCAGCTCCCAGCGCGGCACAACCACCATGTCGGGTATGGAGCTGGAGGCGAGGACCGCGCCGAGCTTCTCGCCGTAGGTGTTGCCGTCCTGGTTCTGCCAGGTGACCTTGGTGCCCGCCGCGGCGTCGAGCGCCGTGTAGTACGGGTTTCCGGGCTTCGGCGGGGCGCCCCAGAACGGGGACATGATCTTGAAGGGGGCGCCGGTGCCGAGCTTGTCCGGGACCGAGGTCTCAAGGGCCGCGAGATCGACCTTGCCGGTGTAGCCGGCCGCCGAGCCGTTCTTCGACGGCAGGTCCGGCTGGGCGACCTTGCTGGCGACGTACGTCGGGAGCAGCTTGTCCGCGGCCTTGCCCGACGTGGCCCCCTCACGTGAGCCGGTTTCCGAACCGCCGCAGGCGGCAAGCAGTGGCATCCCACCGGCCACCGCCGCTGTTGCGACCACCGTGGAGGCGAGGAAACTTCTCCGACTGGGTTCTGAGGAGGTGGAGGCGTTCGGCGTCATTGCGTCAACCCTTCATGGCGCACCTGGACACCCGGCGGTGGGCCGTCGGCTGCGGTGTTGTGACTGGAACTGGCTGAGCTGGAAGAGGACATCCCATTACTACGACGTGACATGCAGTCGAAGCGCTTCGATGTTGCTGCGAGGTTAAGTGAAGGTATGGGGGCACACAAGGGTCGTTTCCAAGATTCCTCCAAGGCGCAGGAAGCGGCTACCTCGAACCCCTGCTTGTGGCAACGATGTCGACCTCTTGACACTCCCTACTGCTCTAACGAGCATCGAAGCGCTTCGAAAGCTCTCTTCGCTCCATCCCAAGGGAATCCCACATGTCTACACACACGCTGCACACACTTCGCACACACTTCGCCCGTTCCGCGATCACAGCTGCCGTTCGCGAAGCGCATCGACGACCTTCTGCCGCGGCTCAGCCTCGACGAAAAGACGGGATCCCTACTGCACCAGTTCACGCCCGCCGTACTGCACCAGTTCACGCCCGCCGTCGAGCGCCTGGGCATCGCGGCCTTCCGCACCGGCCAGGAGACCCTGCCCGGCGTCGCCTGGATGGGCCAGGCCCCCGTCTACCCGCAGGCGGTCGACCTCGGCACGACGTGGAACACCGATCTCGTACGGTGGGTCGGCGAGGCCGTCTCCAAGGAGACCCGCGCGATCGTGCCCGCGACGACCGGGTGGGCCTGAACGTCTGGTCCCCGAAGGCACGGTCGGTCGGTCGATCTCTTCGTGGGTGACGGTCCGGTACCGGCAGTGCTCACGCTCTCCCCGGGTACGGCCGGGCCCCACGGCTTCGCCACGTGAGCGCCCCGTTGTCGGCGGCCGGTGTGCACGACGTCCGCCTCGGCCTGCGTGGCCCGGTGCGGCTCGCGCGCATCGCCTGCTCCGTCTGAGGTCCGCATCGACCCCATGTGCACGGGAGTCGCCGCACAGGAGCATCCCGTGTCCCGGGGCGAACTCGTTGATGGTGCCTTCCACTCCGGAGCGGACCGCGTAGGGGGCCTTCCAGACGAGTGTCCGTTGCTCGGTGCGGACGCGGACTTGCAGGTCGCGGAGTTCTCGCGGGGGCAAGCCCAGTTGCGGGCCTCTCGCGGGAGTGGGTGCAAGGGGGGCGGTCCGGACACGGCCGGCGCCGGCCCCGGGGACGGGTGACCTGCCGGCGGTCGAAGGCGATGTGGACGTCGCCCCGTCGAAGCCGTCGTTCCTGCGGTGCCGGTGGGTGGGGTTGCCCGGCAGCGGCCCGCTGACGGTGCCCTTGTGTTCGCGCTCGGCTCGTTCCAGGTGGACCAGTGAGGTGTAGCCCCCGTCGACCAGGTGCTCGGCGGGCAGCAGCCCCCGCCGCGCCGGGCGGGTCGATACGAAGATCGCTGCCCCGACCACGATCCGCGCGGCCCTGATTACCGCCGTCGACGCCGGGGGTGACGACCTGACCGCGTGCGCGTCGTTGCCCGGCTGTCCCATCCCTTGCACCGACCTGGCTCGACGAACGCAGCCAAGAGCTGGACGCGGCATGCGTGGCCGATCGGGAACTCACTCACCACCTCAACCAGGACCGGTGGTCCTCACCGGCCGCGGTGTTTGTACCACGCTGCTGGCGGTTGGCGATCCGGTCACGCTTCTTTGGACGCGTCTTGTCGAATGTGTCGGGCGATCCCGGTCGCCTTGCCCATCAGCCATTCGAGCGGCCCCCGCTGGAAGAAGCGGGACCAGAGGGTGGCGAGGACGGTGACGGACGCGATGAAACCGAGCAGGACGTACAGCGGCGGGACGGTCAGTGCCTCGGTGTCCAGGAGCCAGATGGCGACGATGTGGTAGACGTACGCCGTCAGTGACATCGAGCCGACCGCGATGACGGGCGTGGCCAGGCGTCGTAGCCGGGGGAAGGCGTCCATGGCGGCCAGGCACGCGGTGATCACCAGGATCGCCACACCGGTGTTGCCCACGATGGACAGGGTCGCCTCGCTGTGCGGGGCGGAGGCCAGCATCCCGGCGGGGGTGTCGCCGAAGATGCCGATGCTGTCGGGCGATACGGACGACACGGACGACATGCCCGACCCCTCTTCGGCTTTCCGGACGGCTTCGGCGGCACCGGGTACGAGACGCACCGCCAGCCAGGAGCCGCCGTAACCGGTGACGGCGAGGGCGACGCCGGTGAGGGCGAGGCGTATCCGGACAGCCGTGGCGGTCAGGTCGCAGCGGGCGACAGCCATACCGGCGATGACGAACGGGACCCAGGTCAGGGCCGGATAGCCGCCGGTGAAGAACAGCGAGACGGGGCCGTCGGCCTGGCCGTAGGAGAGGAATACGCGGCCGCCGACCACCGGCTTCAACAGGTACAGCAGCTGCGGGCCCACCAGGGCCCAACCCGCGGCAATCAGCGCCAGCGGCTTGGCGCCCAGCCGGTACAGCGGCAGCACGAGCAGGAAGAACAGTCCGTAGAAGGCGAGGATCGGCACGACCGGAGTGCCGGTCATGGTCAGGGCGGTGCCGAGGGCCAACAGGATCACGGCCCGGATGACGACCTTGGCGACGGCCTGACGGCCGGCCATACCGGTCTTCGGCGTGCGGCGACCGGTGATGAGGGCGACCGCGAAGCCGGCCAGGACGGCGAACAGGGCGGAGGAGCGGCCTTGCGCCAGCTCCATCAGGAAGCCGATGACACCGTCCTGGCTCGGGGCGGGCCCCACGTGGACCGCGTACATGCCGAAGACGGCCAGGCCGCGGGCCAGGTCCAGCCCGATCAGCCGGCCCACGCCGGGCGCTCCGGTCGAGAGCTTGGTGCGCTCGCGTGCAGGGGATGGTGCGTCGGCCGGGAGCGGCGGGGAGTCCGGGTGTTGTGCCATGCAGTCAGGCTGGAGACCGGACCGATCATGGAGTATCCGGCAGGCGGCTGTGATGTCCCTGCCGACTGGTGGGTGCTACCCCGCCGGGTGGCTGGAGCTGCGACTCGCCGAGCCCCGATGACTCTCGGGGGCTTTAAGGCAACGCACCGCACGTGCCCCGGCCCACCCGCCGGAGGTGCCCCGCACCAGGCGGCGGGCAGACGTAGCGGCACGGGCCCCGCCTCCCAACGAACGCACGCGCCCCCGCCCTCAACGAACCGCACGCGCCCCCGCCCAACCGCCGGAGGCACCCGCCCCTTACGACCGGTACGGGTTGTACGCCGGATGCGGTGTCACCCCGTACACCACCGGCTGCGTATAGGCCGACCGGTACTCGTACCCGCCATACCCGTCCCCGTACCCGTACCAGCCACGGTGGCCATACGCCCCCGCAAGCCCCGGCCAAGCGACCCCCACCCCCAACTCCCGCCCCGCGTACGCCAACGCCGGCCGCGCCAACTCCCGTCGGCGCCACAGCTCGAACAGCAGCTCCCGCTCGCGGAGCACGAAGTCGCCCCCGGCCCGCCCCCGCCGCCCCCGACGCCGCAGAAAGGCCAGCGACGTCGCGTACGTCTCGTACTCCGCGACCGCCCGCGCCCCGGCCTTCCCGAAGTGATGCGCCGCATAGTCCCGCGCAAACCTCCGCGCCCGCATCGACCCCAGTACAAACGGCTCCGGCACAGTCAGCCACCCGGCAGCCGCATACGCCGGCAACTCCTCCCGCACGGTCCGCAACTCCCGCTGCCGCGTCCATATCGCCAACCACGTCAACAGCCCGAACGCCGGCACCATGAACCCGGCGTACACCGCGAAGAACCCGTACTCCCCGAACGTCGCCGACCCGTTCCAGATCGCATGCATCCCCATGGCGAGCAACAACCCACCCACCGGCAGCAGAACCCGCCGCACATGCTGCCGCTCGGCCGACCACGCCGCGATCCCGAATCCGATCCCCGTGAGCACGGTGAACAGGGGATGCGCGAACGGCGACATGATCACCCGCACGAAGAACGTGGCCGCGGTGACCGACGCCAGCCCGCTCCCCCCGCTGAGCTGATCCGTCCCGAACGCGGTCCCCAGATACAGAATGTTCTCGGTGAACGCGAACCCGGTAGCGGTGACCCCCGCGATCACCACCCCGTCCACGATCCCGGTGAACTCCCGCCGCCGGAACAGGAAGATCAATAAGACGGCGGCACCCTTGGCGGTCTCCTCCACCACCGGCGCTATGACGGTGGCGCCCAACGTATCCGCGTGTGAGGGATCGGCGGTGGCGGTGGCTATCCATCTCGTCGCGAAGCTGTTCGCCACGATCGCTATCAGCGCCGCCGCACAAGCCCCCCAGGCGAACGCGAAGAACAGGTTCTTCCAGGGCCCGGGTTCCACCCGGTCCAGCCACCGGAACGCGGCCATGAGCACCGGCACGGGCAGTACCGCGAGCCCGAGCCCGACGAGGAACCCCTCGGTGCCGGTCTGCTCGCGTACGAGGGCCAGGATGACGAGCCCGGAGAGCGCGAGCAGCGCGATGAGCGCCCCGTACTTCACGCTCTTCTGTTGCCACCAGCGCACGGGCCTGAACACACCCCCACCGGCCGGGCCGCTGGGGTGGGTCGGGTAGGGGTGACTGGTGGCCATTGCGTTGACCCTAACGAGGGATGGGCGCTGCCCGCGCGACGTTCGGACGGCCGACCGGGGCACGAAAGCACATGTTCAGACGCCGGTGGGGGGAAGATCGGACCGCTGCTGTTGCTGCTGTTGCTGCTGTTCCTGCTGTTCTTCAAGCCCGCTCATCGAGCCGCTCACGCTGCTGTACGCGGCGGAAGAGCAGATCGTTCACCACATGACCCTTGTCCAGTCCCTGCCCCTCGAAACGGGTCAGCGGCCGGAAGTCGGGACGTGGCGCGAACCCGCCGTCGGCCCGGGTGTTCTCGAAGTCCGGATGGGCGGTCAGCACGTCCAGCATCTGCTCGGCGTACGGCTCCCAGTCCGTCGCGCAGTGGACGATCGCCCCCGGCCTGAGCCGCGACGCGGCCAGCGTGAGGAACTCGGGCTGGATCAGCCGCCGCTTGTGGTGCCGCTTTTTCGGCCAGGGGTCGGGAAAGTAGACCCGAAGCCCATCTAGGGAGTCGGGCGCGAGCATCTCCCGGAGCAGAATGATCGCGTCCCCGTTCGCGACCCGGATGTTGGACAGCCCGGCCTGGTCCGCGAGATTGAGCAGATTGCCCTGCCCGGGGGTGTGCACATCCACGGCCAGCACATTGGTCCCCGGATCGGCGGCGGCCATCCGGGCCGTCGCCTCGCCCATCCCGAACCCGATCTCCAGCACGACGGGCTTCTCGTCCCCGAACAGTTCGACGAGATCGAGCTTCCGCCCGTCGATGTCGAGCCCCCACTTGGGCCACAGCCGCTGCAACGCGTCCGCCTGCCCGGTCGTCACCCGGCTCCGCCGCGGCTGGAAACTCCGGATCCGCCGCTCGAAGTGCGCCCCGGCCGGGTCCGCCTTCGGCCCATCGGGAAACCGGGGCTCCCCCTTGGCCCGCGTACGACGAAGGGAGGCACCGGGGGTGCGGGGCTCGGAGGCGTTGGCGAAGTCAGACACAGTGAGCCCAATTTTACGGCGAGGTCAGCAACCCCCAGCCCGACCCCTCACACCCGAGCCCGTCACACCCGAGCCCGTCACGTCTGAGCCCGTCACGTCTGAGCCCGTCACAGCCGAACCCCGTCACAGCCGAACCCCGTCACAGCCGAACCCCCTCACACCTGCCTCAACGCCTGCAACGCCCGCCTCCCCACCTCCCGCCCGATCGGCAGCGAAGCGGTAGCCGCAGGTGACGGCGCGTTCAGCACGTGCACGGCCCGCGCCCCCTCCCGGATCAGGAAGTCATCCACCAGCGTCCCGTCCCGAAGCACGGCCTGGGCCCGCACCCCCGCCGCCGCAGGCACGAGATCCGCCTCGGAAACCCCGGGCAGCAGCCGCCGCACCGCCCCGGTGAACGCCCGCTTCGACACCGACCGCCGAAGCTCCCCGGCCCCGTACCGCCAGTGCCGCCGGGCTATCCGCCAGGACCCGGGCCATGCCAGCGTCGCCCCCAGCTCCCGCACCCGTACGGTCCCCCACCCGTACCCTTCCCGGGCCAGCGCGGGCACGGCATTGGGCCCTATGTGCACACCCCCGTCGATCCCCCGGGTCAGATGCACCCCGAGGAACGGAAACGCCGGATCCGGCACCGGATACACCAGCCCTCGCACCATCTCCGGCCGAGCGAGTTCGTAGTACTCCCCCCGGAACGGCACGATCCGCATGCCCGGCTCGTCCCCGGTCATCCGGGCCACCTCGTCGCACCGCAGCCCGGCGCAGTTCACCAGCACCCGCCCCCGTACGACGTCACCGCGCCGGGTCCGTACGGCGACCCCGAGCGAGGCCCGCCGGTCGATCCGCTCGACCTCGGCCCCGTACCGGATCTCGGCTCCGGAGGCCGCGGCGAGCTGCCGCGCGACGCCGACGAAGTCGCAGATCCCGGTGGTCCCGACGTGTATGGCGGCGAGCCCGCGCACCTCCGGCTCGTACTCGGTGATCTGGGCGGGCCCCAGCTCCCGCACCGGAATCCCGTTCTCCCGCCCGCGCTGGACGAGGGCGTGCAGCCGTGGCAGTTCGGACCGTTCCGTCGCGACGATCAGCTTGCCGGTGACCGCGTGGGCGATCCCGTACTCGGCGCAGAACTTGACCATCTCGGCGGCGCCCTTGACCGCGTACCGCGCCTTCAGCGATCCGGGCCGGTAGTAGATCCCGCTGTGGATGACCCCGCTGTTCCGCCCGGTCTGGTGCCGGGCGGGTCCCGCTTCCTTCTCCAGCACGGTCACCCGCGTCCCCGGCGCGGCCCGTGTGATCGCATACGCCGTCGACAGCCCGACGATCCCACCGCCGACCACGAGCACGTCACAGTCGTACACGACCTGCCTCGACACGCACCCCACCTCCCGCATCCGATAGTGCACTGCACCACTGACAATGCCCTCAAACACGGAAGCCGTCTGCATGGCGCCGATCACGTTCTCGATGCCGGTCGTGCCCCAAAAGTGGCGCGGGGCCGTATCGGTTTGCGGCTCCGCCGCGTGGGCGCGAGCAACCACAAAGCACCCGAACTCGCCAAAACCACACAAACCCGGCAGGCGATCAGGCGCCCAAAAACCTACGCCGGCGTCATCAACAAGGGCCGCGCCCTCTCCCGCAGCTCAATGACCCGCGGCTCATCCCCATACGGCTCCAGCCGATGCAGAAGATCCTTCACGTACTCGGTGGTGCGAGCCGAGGAAATGCGCCCCGCGACCTCCACCGCCCGCACCCCCTGCTCGCACGCCGCATCGAGGTTGCCGGACTCCAGCTCGGCGACCGCCGACACGACGAGCCGCAGCCCGTGCGAGCGTACGAACTCCTCCGTCGGCCGCGACAGTGCCTGCTCGGTGAAGCGGCGCACCTGACGCGGCGCCTTGAGGTCGCGGTAGCACTCGGCGGCGTCCGCGGCGAATCGGTCGTAGCCGTAGAACCCGAGCCACGACGGATCGTTGTCGCCGTCGCGGGCCCGCTCCAGCCAGCCCTCGGCGGCTTTGAGGGCCGCCCCGGCGGCCGCCGCGTCTCCCGCGCGCGCGTGGGCACGCGCTTCGACGAGCCGGAAGAAGCTCATCGTGCGGGCGGTGGCGAGCCCCCGGTTGCGTTCGAGCGCGGCCTGCGCGAGGTCGACGCCCTCGTCGCCGAAGCCCCGATAGGTCGCCTGCAACGACATCGTCGCCAGCACATACCCACCCAGCGGTACGTCGGCCGCGGCCCGCGCGAGCCGCAACGCCTGGATGTAGTACCGCTGCGCGGCCTCCTGTTGACCCGTGTCAAAAGCCATCCAGCCGGCGAGGCGGGTGAGTTCGGCGGAGGCTCCGAAGAGCGCGCGGCCGACTTCGTCGGAGTACGAGCCGAGCAGCAGCGGAGCGGCCTCGACCCGCAGACACTCGGGCACCATGGACGAACGCCAGTCGCCGCCCCCGTACTTGGAGTCCCAGCGCCTGGCGTCCTCGGCGGCCTCACGCAGCTTCTGCACATCGCTGTGGCCGACTTTCAGCGGCGACCCGGAGCCCTCCATGGAGCTCGCCTCGCGCGCCACCGAACTGTCGGCCGGGGTTATCAGCCAGCGTGAGGCGGGCGTCGCGTACGCGCTCACCGCGAACGATCCGGCGAGGGACTGCCAGATGCCGCCGGAGCCGGCGCGGCGGCCGGCGAGGTCGAGGCGGTACAGCTCTGTCGCCGCGCGCACCGCCTGTCCGACGTCACGGGGGAAGGCGAGGCCCACTTCGGGTGCGGGATCCGCGTCCGCCAGGCCGATCTCGTGGAGCGGCACGGGGCGGCCGAGCTTCTGGCCGATCGCGGCGGCGATGAGATGCGGCGCGGCACCCTGCGGGACCATGCCCTTGGAGACCCACCGCGCCACCGACGTCTTGTCGTAGCGAAGTGTCAACCCGCGTTGAGCGCCAAGATCGTTGACGCGACGCGCGAGTCCTGCGTTGCTGATTCCCGCGAGGGCGAGAACGGCGCCGAGCTTTTCGTTCGGCCCGCGTTGCTCCCTGGACATTGCGCCACCCCTCGAACAGACGGCTGCCGCGGCGGCATAGGCACGCGGCATTCGTAAACCCAGCGTAGTTCGCCGCATCCCAAGCGTTAAGGGGCCCAAATCCGGATGGCGGGATTGTGGTCCGTACGAATTTGCGGAGAGAGTACGCACTGTTGCGGTGTGCTCCCGCTGTGTGGCCGTGCGCCCGTCCGTGCGCTCTTCTCCGGCCATCGGGGGAGCGGTTCCATGGCTGTGCGTGGGTCGGCCCGCTGTACTGGATCCAGCGGGCTGGGGGACACCGCCGCCTCCATCCCCGCGGGCGGCGGACCGGTCCGGGAGGCGAACTCCGCCTCCCGGACTGTGCGTTGACACTGAGTGGCCGTCGGGGCCCGTACGGAGCGTGTGTGAGTTCTGCCCTACGATTCCGATTTGGCTGAAAATCGCCGGTGGTCGTGGAGGGTGATTACCCCTCCGACCACGTCTCTTGAGGGCGCGTTAGGTGTTTTTTGGGGAGCGTATCGGGGGCGCATTCACGTCGTAGACCCGGGGTCCTTCTCTGTCGACCACCCCTGTACATCGGCGAGTTGAGGGCGACCCGGGGGTGTGGCGGGGGAGCGCTCATGGCTCTCCAGGGGCGCATTTACCGGTGTGCAAGCAGTCCCGCACGCCCTCCAGCGAGCCTCCTTCGTGGCAGCATGGGAGCCGTTCGTACGGTGCACTGGTTGTCCACAGTCTGTGGAGGCGTCGATGCGGTGGTTGGTGGGATGGAGCAGTACTGCCGCCGGCGCTCCCGTGATCGGCGGCGCCGGAGCCACCGGACACGACGGCGAGACCGTGCACCCGGTCGGCTCCCAGATCCTGTGGGGCGACCCGGATCCGCTGTGGGCCGTCGGCGACTGGCGCCCCGACGAGATCCGCGTCGTGCAGGCCGACGCCGAGACCAGGATCGCCGTTCTCGGCATCTGCGGGGCCTCCGACGAGCAGCTGCGCGTGGGCCTGTTCGCCGCCCGCGGTGGCGCCCTGCGCCATCTGACCGCCTGGCCCGGCAGCTACACGGCCGTCGTCCAGGTCGGCCGCCGTGTGACCGTCTGCGGCGACCTGGCCGGCGCCCGCCCCGTCTTCTACACCCCCTGGGCGGGCGGCACCGCCTACGCGACCGCCGCCCTCCCCCTCGCCGACCTCACCGAGGCCAACCTCGACTTCGGGCACCTCGCCGCCCTGCTCGCCGCCCCCGACGTACCGGACGCCCTCCATGACTCCACTCCGTACGACGGCGTGCGCCGCATTCCCCCGGGGCATGCGCTGATCCTGCGCGCCGGTGCGCGCGAGATCGCCGGGTACGAACCCGTGGCCTCCCTCGCCGTCGCCGCCCCCTCCGCCGACCCCGCCAGCGCGGTGGACGGCGTCCGCGACGCCCTCGTCGAGGCCGTACGGGCCCGCCTGGCCGCCCCCCGCCACGTGCCGGACGTCGACCCCGGCCCGGTCCCCGGCATGGGCCCGGCGGAGCGCCGCGCCGCCCGCGGCATGCCGGTCCCCGGCATCGGCGCCGACCTCTCCGGCGGCCCGGCCTCGGGCACGCTGGCCCTCCTCGCCGCCGGCCTCCCCGGCGCCCCCGGCACGGTCCTGGGCCACGGCACCGCCGCCGGCGAACGCCTCCTGGCCGTCACCTTCAACGACTTGGCGACGCCCGGCCGCGAAGCCGAACTCGAACGGGCGGGCACCCTGGCCGCCAACCCCCGCCTGCACCACGTAGTGGTGACCGGCGGCGAGGAGACACTCCCGTACGCCGACCTCGAAGTCCCCCTCACCGACGAACCGGGCCCCTCCCTCGTCGCCGCCGCCCGGCACCGCGCCCGCCTCGCCTCCGGCAGCGCGGACCACTTCACCGGCTACGGCGCCCGCCAGGTCCTGGACGCCCACCCCGCCCGCCTCGCCGACCTCCTGATGGACCGCAAACGCCGCCACCTGGTCCGCCCGGTCGCCGCCCTGGCCAAGGCGGACGGCTCGGTGATGGTCCCCGCGCGTGTGTACAGCGCCGCGCGCAAACTGTCCCGCACCCCGTACAGAGCCGGCGTGGAAGTGCTGGCCGCCCGCCTGATGCAACGCCGCTTCGAGGAACCAGGAGGCGCGGTAGGAGCCTCCCTGGCAGCCCTCAACTGGGCCAGACCCGGCCCGGCGGCCCGCTGGCTGACCGGCGAGGCGCTGGCAGAAGTATCGATTCGCCTGGGCGCGACGACGGGCCGCCCGAGCGTCGGCCCCGGCCAGCGCCCCGGCGACTTCCGCGCCCGCGCGGCTCTGGCCCGCCACGCCGCGGACCTGAGGATCCTGGAACAGGCCGCGGAGATCCGCTCCCAACGCCTCCACGCCCCCTTCCTCGACAACCAGGTCGTACGCGCCTGCCGAGCCCTCCCCGAAGCCCTCCGCGTCAAGCCCGGCGCCCGCGCCGCCATCCTCCGTACGGTCCTGGAGGGCGCCGGCGTCACCGACCTCCCACCCGGCTGGGGCGCCCCCTCCCACGCCACGTCCACCACCGCCGCCCGCACCGGCCTCCGCGTCGCCGCCGACACCCTGATCACCCTCTTCGACACCCCGCTCCTGGCCCAGGCCGGCCTCGTCGAGGCCCGAGTGGTCCGCAAGGCCCTCCGCGCCGCCGCCGAGGGCGAACCCCTTCCCCTGGATGGCCTGGCAGACCTGGTCTCCCTGGAACTATGGCTACGCCGCCTCCTCTCCCGCCGAGGCACCTGCTGGACAGGCACGCCCGCCAGACAGAGGGCGGTCCCGGCGGGGATCACGCCACAGAGGGGGGTGCTGGGGGCGACGGCGCGGAGGGGGTGACTGGGGCTCACCGCCGCCCTGCGGTCCGCCGTGGAGGGCCGGTGCGCCGAGACGGTGACCGCGGCCCTCGCCGACAGCGCGGCGGCCGTACATCCCACCTGGGCGACCACACCCGCGCCGTACACCTGCTGGCGGCCGGAACCCGTTGGCGCGCCGGCCACCCCCGCCCGTTCCCCGAACACCACGAGGCCGAACACCCCGAGGCCGCCGCCCTCACCGCCCTGGGCCGCACCCGCTACGACGCGGAACACACGACCGGCAGCACCCCTACTCACACGTGAACCCGGCCTCCGCCCAGTCCGCCAGCGCCGCCACGTCGACGTCGCCGTGCGGTTCGACGACCAGCCGTACGATCTCCCGCCCGGCGAGGTTCACATGGACCGGAACCGCCGGGTCCCCGCCCTGGACGAGCCCGGACTTCCACAGCGGCACCCCGTCGCCGTAGACGGAGAACCGGACCTTGCCGAGGCCGGGCGTCAGATCGTCGACGCCGACGAGCGCGTCGTACGAGGTGCACCGGCGGTTGAGGTCGATGGTGACGGAGGAGCGGCCGTGCACGGTCACCCCGTCCGCGTAACTCTTGCCGGCGATCGACACCCCGTACCGCTGCCAGACCCAACTGCTCTCGCCGAGCCGCATCTCGGGCTCGGCGCCGTCGCCGAGGAGGCCGTACTCGAGCTCGTTCCCCTGGTAGACGGGAGGGGTGGGCGTCGGAGTCGGCGTCGGCTGGGTCGGCGAAGGTGGGGTGGTCGGGGTCGGAGTCGGTGTGGGCGACGACTTCGCGGGCGGATCCGGTGTCGGGGACGGCGTGGGCGCGGGCGCCGTGAACGGCCTGGAGACGGGCACCACCACAGGCGCCGCCTCAGCCTCCGGCTCCACGGCAGGCACAGGCGCCGACGGCTTCGGCGGCTTCGGCGGCGAGGGCTCCGGCGCGGCCTCGACCGCCCGCGAGGCGGACGGCTTGGCCGGCGGTTTCTCGTTCTCCCCTTCGTTGCCCGCCAGTGCGAGCGCCACCGCCGCGGCGACCATCCCGGCCACACTCACCGCGATCCCGGCCTTCGCCGGCGCGCCGAGCCCCTCCGCCGCGGACCCGCCGCCCGCACCCGCTCCACCGGCGACGGAGCCACCACCGGCCGCCGACCCCGCACCGGCGGCCCCGGCCGCTCCGGCCCCCGCGCCACCGGCGACGATCGCGGCCGCCTTCGCGTACCCGGCGGCGCCGAACCATCCGATGACCGCGATCGGCACCACAGCCGGAATCCCGCCGGCGACTTCCTTGATCTGACTGGCGGCCAGCCGGCACGCCGCGCACTCCTCCAGATGCTTGCGCAGCCCCCGCTCGGCCCGGGTGCGCAGAGTGCCGCGGGCGTACGCGCCGAGCCGGTCGGCGAACTGCCCGCACTTCGCGGAGTTGCCCGCGAGGGAGGCACTCACATGGGCCTGGAGGTACGCCTCTCTGAGCCCCTCGCGCGCCCGGCTGGCGAGCACCCGGGTCCCGTTCGCGTCGAGCCCGAAGAGCGTGGCTACCTCGCTCGGCGACTCGTCCTCGACCTCGGTGTGCCACAACACGGCCTGCCACCGCTCCGGCAACGACCGGAAGGCCCGCATCGCCATCGACTGCTCGGCCCCGTGCATCGCCCGTACGTCCGCCCCGAGATCGAGCGCGTCTGTGTCCGAGCCCTCCGCCCCGCGCGCCGCCTGCGCCGCGAACACCGCGAAGTCGTCGACCAGATGCTCCCGCTTGGCGGAACTCGTCCAGGTCGCCGCGACCCGCCGCACCGACGTCAGCAGATACGCCCGTACGGCATGCTCCGGCCCGGAGCCACCCCGTACCGCCTGCAGCATCCGGGCGAAGACCTCGGCCGTCAGATCGTCCGCGGTGTAGGCGTCCCGGCAGCAGGTCCGCGCATACCGCCGCACGGCCTCGGCATGACGCCGGTACAACTCCTCGTACGCCGCGTCCTCGCCCGCCCGCATCCGCTCGATGAGATCGGCGTCGGACGACACCCCTTCGGACTCCCCCGAGCCGAACCGATCCCGCTGCGCCGGAACCTGCGGATGGTCCACCGCCCGCGACGACGACTGCCCCGCCCCGTCCCGCCCGTAAACACTCATCACACCGGATCAGCCTGCCATATTGCCTTTTATTCAGACCCCGGCAGCAGGGACATACCACTCGTCCGAGGGTTCTTGGGGGACGTCAGTACGCGAGTTCACCCCCGCCCCGGAAAGGGGCGCGGGGCTGTATCGATGTGCGGCTCCGCCGTGTGGGCGCGAGCAACCACAAACAACCCGCACCCGCCACACAACACAACCCCCCGGGCCAGAAGGCACCGGGGGGTTGAAGGGGCACAGCCCCTGGTGATGGGAACCGGTAGGGGTGGTGGGGGCGAAAAACTCCCCCACCACCCCCGCGGCGACATCAAGCCGGCCGAGACCGAAGCCCCTCCAGTAAAATGTCCAACAACCGCGCGGACGCCGCAGCCTGCTGCGCCGCATCCGGCAACGACGGCGCAGCCGTAGCGATCACCAGCAACACATCCGCCACGGTCACATCCGCCCGCAACTCACCCGCGCCGCGAGCCCGCTCAACCAACTGCCCCACGACCTCGAGCAGCGCGGAAGCCCCGGAATCATCCGCCGGAGCAGAGGAGGCCCGCGAGACGGCAGCCGAACCGCCGGAGGCACCCGCACCCGAACCCGCCGACACGAGCCGCAGCTCCGCCCCCGGCTGAGCCCGCTGCTGCGGCACCCGCGCCTCGTCCACGACGAGCCCACCGACGCCGCCGGTCCCACCGACTCCGTCGGCCCCGTCCTCGGCGACCCCCACCCGCAGCACCTGCGGCGGCAACAGCCGCCCGGCACCCGAGGCCACCGAGGTCCGCAGGAAGCGCGACAGCGCCGACCACGGGTCCTCCTCCTGTCCGAGCGCGACCCTGGCCTGCTCGGTGAGCCGAGACGTCTCCTCCTCGGCTATCCGCCGGACCAGGACGTCTTTGCTCGGGAAGCGCCGGTAGACCGTGCCGACACCCACCCGGGCGCGCCGGGCGACGTCCTCCATCGGCGCGCCGTATCCCAGCTCGCCGAAGACCTCGCGCGCCGCGCGCAGCACGTGCTCGAGGTTGCGCTGTGCGTCCACGCGGAGCGGAGTCGACCGCCCTCCGTCCCCGCGTCCGTTGCCGCCCGCCGCGCCGATCGCACCGCTCGGTGCGAGGGCGGAGGTGGACGACCAATGCGAGTCCTGAATATGCATACGTGTTCCCCCGGTAATGACGTCTCCCCCCGGAGACTCTCCCCGTCATCGGAAGCCGGAGCTACGGAACGAGCGTCAGCGGTCCGCCACGGTTCGGAATCCGAACTCGGATCCCGGTCCCGACCGAACCTCTTGAACGCATCCCCCCTACACCCCGTCGAGACACGAACATAGTTGAGAGGGAGTCAATTCAGAAGGGGCAGGTTCCGCACGGAGCGACCCCCGATCGGAGTACGGGCCGGTTACGTCCCGTTTGCGCCCCCTCCTGCCACCCGGCTCACACCATCTGACCTGCGCATCTGCCGCACACTCCGGTAAACCGGCCAACCCCGCGCCCCCAAGGCGACCGGTCACACAAATTGCCGGGCCTGTGGACAAACCAACGAGAGAGGTGCGTCATGGGATGGTGAAGGAACGGATGCGCATCCTCATCGTCGGCGGCGGCTACGTCGGGCTCTACACCGCGCTGCGTCTGCAGAAGCAGCTCAAACAACAATTGACGCGTGGCGACATCGAGATCGTCATCGTGTCGCCCGACCCTTATATGACGTATCAACCCTTCCTTCCGGAGGCCGCCGCGGGCTCCATCTCGCCCCGCCACGTGGTCGTCCCGCTGCGCCGCGTCCTGGACCAGTGCAAGGTCGTCATCGGTGAGGCCACCGAGATCAACCACGCCAAGCGCACGGCGACCCTCACCACCCTCGCCACCGAGGAGGGCGGGGAGGCCGAGCAGCTGACGTACGACGAACTCGTCCTCGCCCCCGGCTCGATCTCGCGCACGCTTCCGATCCCCGGGCTCGCCGACCACGGCATCGGCTTCAAGAGCGTCGAAGAGGCCATCGGCCTGCGCAACCACGTCATCGAGCAGATGGACATCGCCTCCTCCACCCGCGACCCCGCGATCCGCGACGCGGCCCTCACCTTCGTCTTCGTCGGCGGCGGCTTCGCCGGGGTGGAGGCGCTCGGCGAACTGGAGGACATGGCCCGCTATACCGCGCGCTACTACCACAACGTCACGCCCGAGGACATGAAGTGGATCCTCGTGGAGGCCTCCGACCGCATCCTCCCGGAGGTCGGCGAGGAGATGGGCCGCTACACGGTCACCGAACTGCGCCGCCGCAACATCGACGTACGCCTCCACACCCGCCTCGAATCATGTGTGGACCGCGTCGCCGTCCTCAGTGACGGAGCCCGCTTCCCGACCCGTACGGTCGTCTGGACCGCCGGTGTGAAACCGCACCCCATCCTCGCCGCCACCGACCTCCCGCTGAACGGGCGCGGCCGTCTGAAGTGCACCCCCGAACTGTCCGTGGAGGGTGTCACGCACGCGTGGGCGGCGGGTGACGCGGCCGCCGTCCCCGACGTCACCGCCTCCGAACCCGGCAAGGAGACCGCCCCCAACGCCCAGCACGCCGTACGGCAGGCCACGACCCTCGGCGACAACATCGTCCGCTCCCTGCGCGGCGAGCCGCTGGAAACGTACGCCCACGCTTACGTCGGCTCGGTCGCCTCCCTGGGCCTGCACAAGGGTGTCGCCCACGTCTACGGCCGGAAGCTGAAGGGCTACCCTGCCTGGTTCATGCACCGCGTCTACCACCTGAGCAGGGTGCCGACCTTCAACCGCAAGGCCCGCGTCCTCGCCGAATGGACCCTCTCGGGCCTGTTCAAACGGGAGATCGTCTCCCTCGGATCACTCGAACATCCCCGTGCGGAGTTCGAACTGGCGGCCGGTGGAAAGCCTCCTGCAGACCCGAAGGGGTCGTCCTGACCGGATCCAGGAACTCCACCGTTCAGACCGACGTCTGACGAATGTCGGTCCGGTCGGCCAGACTGTTCCGCGACATGATCCACGGACATGATCCACGACGATCAACACCCACGAGGACCCACGAAGCACTCACGACCAGGCGCCCCCACCGCTGAATTCCGGGCAACCCCCGGACCCACGGCCGGATCCGGAGCCGGCCACAGACAACACCACGAGGCACGAGGCAAGGATTCGGTGAACTTCACGCGCTGGAGCGCCCGGCTCCCCGGTACGCAGCGCCGCGCCGCAGCGCGGACCGAACACACGGTCACCCCGGACCGGCGGGGAGAAGGCTCCGTGCCCGCGGCCCGCGCCGAACGGCAGACCGACGACCCACCGGACGACACACCGAGCGTGCCGTCCGTCCCCGCCGGCCCGTCCGTCCCCGCCGTGGACGAGCTCCCGACCCGAGAGATCCTCGACCGCATCCCGGCCCTCGTCGCCCTCGTGCACGGCCCGGACCACCGCACCGCCTACGTCAACGACGCCTACGTAGCGGCCTTCGGCGTACGCCCCCTCGGCGAGCCCGCCCACGAGGCCCTGCCCGAGCTGGAAGCCCTCGGTCTGCTCCCGCTCCTCGACCAGGTCCTGCGCAGCGCCAAACCCCGCACGGTCAAGTCCCGCAAGGCCCCCACCGGCCGCTCGTACACGATCACCTGCACCCCGGTCGACGTGCCGGGCGCGGGCGGCACCAAGCCCGGCGAGGGCGGAGTCCTCATCTTCGCCGCCGACGTCACCGACCACGCCGAGGCCGCCGAGCGCCTGCGCGCCAGCGAGCGCAGCCAGCGCCAGACCGCCGTCACCCTCCAGCGCTCCCTCCTCCCGCAGGAGCTCGAACAGCCCGACGACCTGCGTATCGCCGCCGTCTACCACCCCGGCGGCACGGAGGCCGCCGTCGGCGGCGACTGGTACGACGTGATCACCCTCGGCGGCGGCCGCACGGCCCTCGTCATCGGCGACGTCATGGGCAGAGGAGTACGAGCGGCCGCCGTCATGGGCCAACTCCGTACGGCCGTCCGCGCGTACGCCCGCCTGGACCTCCCCCCGCACGAGGTCCTGCAACTGCTCGACGGCCTGGCGACGGAAATCGACGCCAACCAGATCGCCACCTGCGCCTACGCCGTCCACGACCCCAACGAGGGCCGCCTGATCTACGCCTCCGCAGGCCACCTCCCCATCCTCGTCCGCGACGAGAGCGGTACGGTCCTGCGCGCCGACGAGCCGACCGGCCCTCCACTCGGCACAGGCGGCTGGATGCACGCCTCGGGCTCGGTCCCCCTCGGCCCCGGCTCGACAGCGGTCCTCTACACGGACGGCCTGGTGGAACGCCGCAACGAGGACCTGGACGAGGGAATCGCGGCCTTGGAACGGGCCCTGGCCGGCGCCACGGGCACCCCCCAGGTCGTCTGCGACCGCCTGGTCCGCTCCACGGGCGTGACGGCGGACCACGACGACGACGTCGCCGTCCTCGTCCTCCAACACCCCGCCCGCACAGGCCCCGACAGCGAACTCTTCCGCAACGCGGCCCTGGAACTGCTGGGCGGCGTAGAAGCGGCCCCCCGAGCCCGAGCCTTCGCCTCCGGAGTCCTGACCAGCTGGCGCTTCCCCCCGGAACTCCACGACCTGGGCGTCCTGGCGGCAAGCGAGCTGGTCGCCAACTCCCTCCAGCACGGCACCCCACCCATGCGCCTACGCCTACGCCGCACCGACCGCCGCCTCATCGTCGAGGTCACCGACGGCAACGACCACCTCCCCCGCCGCCGCCGCGCCGAACCCGGCGACGAGTCCGGCCGAGGCATCGCCATCATCGCCACCATCGCCTCCAACTGGGGCAGCCGCCGAGCCCCCGGCGGCGGCAAGTCGGTCTGGTGCGAGTTCGCACTGCCCCGGGGGACGACCTGACAAGGAGCGCCCGCCGCCCCACCCCGAGAGGCAGGTTGGGTAGTCCGACGCCGACGAGCGCGAGCACGGCCGACGAGGCGCGGCGCGCGGAGCTCCGGCTGCGCACCGTCGGCGTGGTGTTCCCGGGAGCACAACGCACCCTGCTCGGCCTGGTGATCGCCATGCTCCCCAGCGTGGTCCTCGCCTCCCGGATCTCCGGCTTCGTCCTGAGCGTCCGGTGGTGGCAACTGGGCGTACTCGCCGCGGCAACCTATGCCGCGGCATTCCTCGCCGCAGTCCTCTCCGCACACAAACTCCGCGTGACCGAAGCCCGAGCGACCTGAGGGGCGTCCCCTCGACGCCCCTCAGGGCAGGCGCATCAGGCCCGCGCCACCACCGGCTCCGCGGCGGCTCCGCCCCCGGCGACCACTCGGCTCTGCGCGAGCGACGGCTGGTCCTGCACCTCCGTGAGGTGCCGCCCGAGCCGCAGCGCCAGCACGCTGATACCCAGCGAGCACAGCAGGAACGCCACGATGTACGGCGCGTGCAGCGAGGCACCCATCGGTCCGCCCACCGCCGGACCGACAGCCAACGCGAGCTGCTTCACCAGAGCGAAAGCGGAGTTGTACTGCCCCGCCATCCCGGTCGGCGCGAGATCCGCGACCAGCGGAGCGACGGTCGGCGACAGCATCGCCTCACCCAGCCCGAACAGCGCGTACGTCGAGACGAACGCGGCCACAGCCATCTCCTGACTGCCACGCCCCAGCCCCGCGAAGCCCGCCACGCCCCAGGCCAGGGCCCAGATCAGCCCCACGGCCGCGATCACCCGCGACCGCCTGCGGCGCGCGACGAACCGCAGCACGGCGAACTGTGCGACCACGATCACCGCGGTGTTGGCCGCCAACGCCGTTCCGAGCGCGGACGTCGATATCCCGGCCGCCTCGACCCCGTACGCGCTGAGCCCCGACTCGAACTGCCCGTAGCAGGCGAAGAACAGCACGAACCCCAGCACACACAGCCGCACCATGGCCCGGTTGCCGAGCAACTGCTTCCAGCTGCCCTTCGCCGTCGCCCCCACCGGCACACTCTCGACCTTCGGCGCCCGAGGCATCCGCACGGTCGCCATCACACCGACGAGCAGCAGGAACATCGCCGCCTGTATGGAGAACAGCAGTGTGAAAGACCCCGCGCGTGTGGCATCGACGAGATGCCCGCCTATCAGCCCACCGACCCCGAGCCCGAGGTTCTGCAGAAAGAACTGCGTGGCGAAGTCCCGCGACCGCGTCTCCGTACGCGAACAGTCCACGATCATCGTCGCGAGTGCCGGCTGCATCACGGCCTGCCCGGCCCCGAGCGCCGCCGCGGACAACAGAACGGTCGTCGCACTGGCCGCCAGCCCGAGGCTCAGCGACCCGACGGCAGCGGTGACCAGGGCGGTGAGCAGCACCGGAAGAGGACCGCGCCGGACGATGGCCCGCCCGGCGAACGGCAGCACCACCAGCGCGGCCACGGCGAAAACGGCGAGCACGAGCCCCGCCGTCACAGCACCGAGCCCCCGCACCTGCGCCACATAGACATACAGATAGGGGACGGTGAAGCCGAGCCCGAACGCGCTGAGCGCGTTGCCCACATGGATCCGGCGCATCGCCGAGCCCCTCGCCCTGCTCACGTTCACCTCTCGCAGTAGGAGTTAGGAGTGAAGACTTCGAAGCTAAAGTTCGAAGATAAAGACTACATGGTGAAGGACTTCAATGCCAGCAGTCTCATGCGATACTTCGGTCCATGGGTGACACCCCGGGCAGCCACGGCACCGCCGAGCCGACACTCGAAGAACAGATCGCCGCCTACCAGCGCGAGTTCCAAGACCTCGACCCCCAGGTCGAGAAGATCGTCTCGGCCCTCTCCCGCCTCAACCGCCGTATGAACGTCGCCTACGGCCGCCAGACCTCGGCCCTCGGCATCAGCAACGCCGAGTGGGAGGTCCTCAAGGCCCTCGTCCTCTCCGGCGCCCCGTACCGCATGGGCCCGAGCGATCTCGCCAAGCGGCTAGGCCTCACCCCGGCCGCCATGACCCACCGCATCGACCGCATGGTCACCGAGGGCCTGGTCACAAGGGAGCGCGACGAGACCAACCGGGTACGCGTCATCGTGGAGCTCACCCCTGAGGGCCGCGAGAAGTGGCTGGAGGCCATGCGCCTCGCCTCGGTCTTCGAGGAGGACCTCCTCCAGGACCTCTCTCCCCTCGAGCGCACCGTCCTCGGCGAGGTCCTGACCCGACTCCTACGACGCGTCGAGCACGCCCAGCCGGACGCCGGCGGACGCCTCAGCGACCTCGACTGAAGACGTACTCTTGGGGACGCCCGAGGTTTGCCGGCGGGTCACCCGGGGGAAGCTTGACAGTCCACCCGCTGATCCGTAAAGTTCTTCGGGTTGCCACGGAGCCGTAACGGTTCTGCGGCAGCACCTTCGCCGCTCAAGCGGCACACAAGCCAACCAGCACGATCTCCCAACCGGGATGAATTCGGCGTGCCCGAATTCAATTCGATTGGGTTCGACGGCCCCGATTGGGAACTGCCGAGCAGATCCGCTAAGGTTTGGAACGTCGGAACGGCCCAACAGCCGTGAAGACAAGCCCCGCTGACTGGGGATCAGGCCCGAAAGGATCTGATAGAGTCGGAACCGCCGGAAAGGGAAACGCGAAAGCGGAAACCTGGAAAGCACCGAGGAAATCGGATCGGAAAACGATCTGATAGAGTCGGAAACGCAAGACCGAAGGGAAGCGCCCGGAGGAAAGCCCGAGAGTGACACCGGCAGCATCACCCCCGGCCCCCCGGCAGCACCCCCGCCCCCGGCCGGGGGCCCGGGGGTTGTCCCCCGGATAGACACCCTCGTGGAACCGAGCGCGAAGGTCGAGCTGCCGGGCAAGGCGCTGGGCTGAGCAGATGATGCACGCGAAGGGGCGGCCACCCGGAATCGGGTGGCCGCCCCTTCAGCGTTCCAGGCGCGGGGAACTGCGCGACCAGCCACAGACGGCCCGCAGTTTCCCGGCGCTCAAAGCGGAGCGCTTACTTGCCCTTGGCCGCTTCCTTGAGCTTCGAGCCCGCGGAGACCTTCACGCTGTAGCCGGCCGGGATCTGGATCGGGTCGCCGGTCTGCGGGTTGCGCGCGGTGCGAGCGGCACGGTGGGTGCGCTCGAAGGTCAGGAAGCCGGGGATGGTGACCTTCTCGTCGCCCTTGGCGACGATGTCGCCGACGACCTCGGCGAACGCGGCCAGCACGGCGTCGGCGTCCTTGCGGGTCACCTCGGCGCGGTCGGCCAGCGCGGCCACCAGCTCACTGCGGTTCATGTTGTTACTCCCGTGTTCTTCTTGCCGTTGAGGCGGACCCGGGTCCTGCGTCAGACCCAACGCCCAGAGACGCATCCTGCACTCACCTGCGGCGGGAAAGCCAATCCGGCACCCCTGGGAGTCACACGAACACCCTTGGGAGTCACACGGAAAGCGCCTCGACAAGCCTGGACTGGCCGCCACCCTAGACGGCGCAAGGCCTCCGGCCCCGCGACGCGCCGGTGCGCGGGGCCGTGGCGACCGTCACAGATGAGCGGCGAGCGGCATTCTCAGTCCGACGTGGCGGCCTTCGCGGCCTCGCGCACGGCGCCGGCCACGGCGCCCGCGACCTTGTCGTTGAAAACGCTCGGGATGATGTAGTTCGGGTTCAGCTCGTCCTCGGTGACGACGTTCGCGAGCGCGGTCGCCGCGGCGAGCATCATCTCGGTGTTGACCGTGCGGGACTGGGCGTCGAGGAGACCGCGGAAGACACCCGGGAAGACCAGCACGTTGTTGATCTGGTTCGGGAAGTCGGAGCGGCCGGTGGCCACGACGGCGGCCGTCTGACGGGCGATCGCGGGGTCGACCTCGGGGTCGGGGTTCGCGAGCGCGAACACAATGGCGTTGTCCGCCATGGCGGCCACGTCGTCGCCGTCGAGGACGTTCGGGGCCGAGACGCCGATGAAGACGTCGGCGTCGCGCACGGCCTCCTTGAGCGTGCCGGTGAGGCCCTCGGGGTTGGTGTTGTCGGCGATCCAGCGCAGCGGCGAGTCACTGGCGGCGTCGACCAGGTCGGCGCGGTCGCAGTGCACGACACCGTGGATGTCGGCGACGACGGCGTTCTTCACACCGGCGGCGATGAGCAGCTTGAGGATGGCCGTACCGGCGGCACCGGCGCCCGACATGACGACGCGGATGTCACCGATCGCCTTGCCCGCGACGCGAAGTGCGTTGGTGAGGGCGGCGAGCACGACGATCGCGGTGCCGTGCTGGTCGTCGTGGAAGACGGGGATGTCGAGGGCCTCACGGAGCCGCGCCTCGATCTCGAAGCAGCGGGGCGCGGAGATGTCCTCCAGGTTGATGCCCGCGAAGCCGGGGGCGATCGCCTTGACGATCTCGACGATCGCGTCGGTGTCCTGGGTGTCCAGGCAGAGCGGCCAGGCGTCGATGCCGGCGAACCGCTTGAAGAGGGCCGCCTTGCCCTCCATCACGGGCAGCGCGGCCTTGGGGCCGATGTTGCCGAGGCCCAGTACGGCGGAGCCGTCCGTCACGACCGCAACGGAGTTGCGCTTGATGGTGAGGCGGCGGGCGTCCTCGGGGTTCTCGGCGATCGCCATGCAGACGCGGGCCACGCCGGGCGTGTAGACCATGGACAGGTCGTCACGGTTGCGGATGGGGTGCTTCGACGCCATCTCGATCTTGCCGCCGAGGTGCATCAGGAACGTACGGTCGGAGACCTTGCCGAGCGTGACGCCCTCGATCTGGCGCAGCTGTTCGACGATCTCGTCGGCGTGCGCGGTGGAGGTGGCGGCGATGGTGACGTCGATGCGGAGCTTCTCGTGGCCGGAGGCGGTCACGTCGAGGCCGGTCACCGAGCCTCCGTGGGACTCGACGGCCGTGGTGAGCTGGGAGACCGCGGTTCCGCTCGCGGGCACCTCCAGCCGGACCGTCATCGAGTAGGAGACGCTGGGCGCCGTTGCCATGGCCGACTTCCTCTGCTGAGAGCACTTACGTTTGCTGCGTTTTGCCGTCCGATCGTCGCACCTACCGCCGAGTAGGCGTTAGCCCCGTGAGATTGAGAACGTTTTGTTCTCAACGGAAAGAGGTCCACGTCACAGGTGACGTGGACCTCTTCGGGTGCCTATGAAGTTCAGTGGCACCGACCCGCCATGCTCGCCTCGCGGCAAGTGGTCGCTCGTAGCGACGAAGGTTGGGCCCGGGGGCTTGGATCGAGCCGGTGCCACACCCAGGCTAACAAACAGATCCCGTAAGGCCATTCCCGTACCGGGAGTTGTTTTTTCCGGGCGCCTGCGCGCTCGGGGGATGAGGGTGCGATCAGTCCCGCAACAGGTCGGGGACGCCCGTCGCGTCGGGGTCGTCCCGGTCCGACGACAGCACCGTCAGTTGTTGCGTGGCTCGGGTCAACGCGACGTACAGCACCCTCAGCCCCGCCGGGGACTCGTCCGCGATCTCCGCCGGGGAGACGACCACCGTCGCGTCGTACTCCAGGCCCTTCGCCTCCAGGCTGCCGAGGGCTACCACACGGTCGCCGAGGCCTGCCAGCCAGCGGGCGGCCTCCTCGCGGCGGTTCATGGCGACGACGACGCCGACCGTGCCGTCGACGAGGTCGAGGAGGCGGGCTGCCTCCGCGCGGACCGTGCGGGCCAGGGTGTCGCGTGCGGCGGTGACGAAGCGGGGCTCGACGCCCGTCGAGCGGACCGCCGACGGGGACTCGGATCCCGGCATGGCCAGCGCCAGCACCTTCGCCGCCAGCTCGGCGATCTCCGCCGGGTTGCGGTAGTTGACGGTCAGCGTGAAGCGGCGGCGGGGACGGCTACCGAGGGCCTCGTCGCGGGCCTCGGCCGCCTCGTCGGGGTCGGACCACGACGACTGCGCGGGGTCGCCCACCACCGTCCACGTGGCGTGGCGGCCGCGCCGGCCCACCATCCGCCACTGCATCGGCGTCAGATCCTGCGCCTCGTCGACGATGACGTGCGCGTACTCGGTCCGCTCCTGCGCCAGCCGCTCGGCCCGCTCGCGCTGGGTCTCCTCGCGTACGGGCATGAGTTCCTCCAGGCCCG
The DNA here is from genome assembly GCF_002214185.1 of Streptomyces capitiformicae. Classification (NCBI taxonomy): domain Bacteria; kingdom Bacillati; phylum Actinomycetota; class Actinomycetes; order Kitasatosporales; family Streptomycetaceae; genus Streptomyces; species Streptomyces capitiformicae. Next base: position 10,256,620 of record NZ_CP022161.1, read on the forward strand.
TGAGCTGGTCCAGCGGGTCGAGGTCGCGCTTCTTCCGGGGGCGGGCCGGGAGGCCGAGGATGGCCTGGAGCTCGTCCAGCATGGCCACGTCGTGGACGGAGAGTCCGTCCCGCTTCAACGCGCGCGCGACCCTCCGTACCTCCCCCGGGTTGAGGATCCGCCGCGCCCAGCGGCCGAGGCGGCGCTCGTCGGCCATGGCCCGCAGTACCCCGCGCGGGGTCAGCTCGGGCCACCAGGCGTCGAGGAACGCGATGAAGTCGTCCTCACTGGTGATGTCCTCGTCGAAGGAGGAGCGCAGCTCGGCCGCGAGTTCCGGGTCGGTGTGGCGGCCCGCGGCTCCCGACTTGGCCCAGAGGGCGTCCAGCAGCAGCTTGCGGGCGCGGGGACGGAGCAGGTTCACCGGTGCCGTACCGCCGAGGGCAGACTGGCGGATGCGGTTCAGCTCCTCGGTCTCCAGCTCCAGGCGACGGCCGAAGGCGACGACACGCAGGCGGGTCGGCGCGTCGCTCAGCTCCAGGGCACCCCGCGCGGCCTTCCGCAGCACCTTGAGCATGCGGTACGAGCCCTTGGCGCGGGCCACGGACGGGGAGTCGTACAGCGTGGCCTCCGCGCCGCCCGTGTCCTCGGCGAGTGAGCCGATCGCGCGGATGGCGACCTGACCCTCCTCGCCGAGGGAGGGGAGGACGCCCTCGGTGTACGCCACCAGCAGCGGGGTCGGGGAGACGATCAGGATGCCGCCCGCGTACCGGCGCCGGTCCTGGTAGAGGAGGTACGCGGCCCGGTGCAGCGCCACGGCCGTCTTTCCCGTCCCCGGGCCGCCCTCGACGTACGTCACGGAGGCGGCGGGGGCGCGGATGACCAGGTCCTGCTCGGCCTGGATGGAGGCGACGATGTCGCGCATGGTGTGGCTGCGGGCCTGGCCGAGGGCGGCCATGAGGGCGCCGTCGCCGATGACGGGCAGTTCCCTGCCGTCGAGGCGGGCCTTCAGCTCGGGGCGCATCAGGTCGTCCTCGACGCCGAGCACCTTGCGGCCCTTGGAACGGATGACTCGGCGCCGGACGACCCGGCCGGGGTCGACCGGGGTCGAGCGGTAGAAAGGGGCTGCCGCCGGGGCTCGCCAGTCGATGACCAGCGGCGCGTAGTCGGAGTCGAGGACACCGATGCGGCCGATGTGCAGGGTCTCGGCGATGTCGGCGGTGTTGTCGGGGCGGACCGCGCCCTCGGCGGGCTCGACGGCGGTGTACGCGCCGTCGGGTCCCTTCTTGCCGTCCTTGCCGAGCAGCAGGTCGATGCGGCCGAAGAGGAAGTCCTCGAACTCGTTGTTCAGGCGGTTCAGGTGGATACCCGCGCGGAAGACCTGGGCGTCCCGCTCGGCGAGCGCGCCGGGGGTGCCGACCTGGCCGCGCTTGGCGGCGTCGTTCATCAGGAACTCCGCCTCGTGGATCTTCTCCTCAAGACGCCGGTACACCCGGTCCAGATGTTCCTGTTCGACGCCGATCTCCTTCTCGCGCACGGAGTCGTGAGCGGAGTCGAGCGTTTCCTGCTGAACCTGAGCGGCCACCCGGGCCCCCTTCTGACGTGCTGGGCAGCCGTCCACCGTACGCGAAACACACCCCGGGCGGCTATGCGCCCGCCCGGGGTGTGTGTTCTGTCTTGCGTTTCGCCGTTTGTACCGCTATGTGTGCGGCTTGTACCGCCGTGTCTGTGCCGTGTGCGCTACGCCGCCGCGATCTCGACGAGCTTCTTGCCGCTGAAGGTCAGCACCTCGAAGCGCTCGATCTCGTCCGGCGTGAAGGCGGCGCCGCCCTCGACGTAGAGCGGGTTCCTGGCCTGCTCGGTCTTGGCGCCCTCGATGCCGTAGCCCCATTCCGGGACGGACCAGGAGGTGACCGTCTCACGCTCGCCGTTCTTGCCGACGGCGATCAACGAGCACTTCTCCGGGCCCTCGACGTTCTTGAGCTCCAGGACCGCCTGGGTGCCCCAGGCCTTCTCCTGCATGGCGACCGTGGCACTGACCTTGGTGGAGGCGTCCGTGCGCTGCACCTTGTCGTCCAGGCTCATGAACATGTCCCTGGCCGGGTTGGCCGCGAGTACCTCACCCGTCTTGGTGCCGCCGTCGTTGTCGCCGCCGCCGGTCGTCGCGAACACCGCGGTCGGACCCGCGACGATCGCCGCGATACCGGCCGCCAGCATGAAGAAGTTGCGCCGGCTCTTCTTCGCCCGGTGCTGGACGACCTCGCCGACGAGCCGGTCCGAGAGGTTCGAACTCGGTTTCGCCGCCAAGGACTCGCCGATCGCGGGTGTGCCCTGTGCTGCGGGCAGGTCCGCGAGGGCGGCCAGCATCGGTTCCATACCGGCCAGCTCGTCGAGCTGCTGGCCACACCACTCGCACGTGGCGAGATGGGCCTCGAATTGTGTGGCTTCGGCGTCGTCCAGTATCCCGAGGGCGTACGCGCCGACGGTTTCATGGATGTTGTCGCCGGAACCTTGGGCTCCTTGCACAGACCCGGGCATTCCCGGTCCATACCCCCCGTAGATGTTGCTCATGCCGTCACCCCGCGCTCCTCCAGAGCCAGCTTCATCGACCGCAGGGCGTAGAACACCCGTGAGCGGACGGTTCCACTGGGGATGCCAAGCGTCTCGGCCGCCTCATTGACCGTACGCCCTTTGAAATAGGTCTCGACCAGGACCTCCCTGTGAGCAGGGGTCAGGTCGTCCAGCGCGTCCGACAGTGTCATCAGCCACAACGCCTTGTCGATCTCGTCCTCCGCGGGGATGACCTCCAGCGGCGACGGGTCGACCTCCTGCGGCCGGGCCTGCCGGCTGCGGTGGCCGTCGATGACGATGCGGCGTGCGACCGTCACCAGCCAGGGGCGTACCGATCCGGTCGCTCGATTGAGCTGACCGGCGTTCTTCCAGGCCCTGATGAGAGTTTCCTGCACAACGTCCTCGGCACGCTGGCGGTCGCCGGCGACCAGACGCAGCACGTACGCGAGCAAGGGTCCAGCATGCTCGCGGTACAGCGCGCGCATCAGCTCCTCGTCTGGTTCCGAGGGCTGTGATGCGCGATGTCGGGCCCTGTGCGGGCGTTCATCGGCCACAGCGGAATCCTTGCGCACGGCTACCTCCGGTGTCCGGGGGTTCCCCCAGTCGGTCGCTCACATCGGGATACGTAGGTAATCAGTTGTGTGTTCAGAGTTGAGCCACAACTTTCTCGATTCAACTTGGGGAAGTTGGGGCTGCTGGGGGACAAGTGCGGCCATATCCGCGCTTAAACCGGCACTCATGGGCGGGAATTGTGAAGACGCCCGTACGGCAGTGTGAAAAACAGCACTGCTGCTTCTTTACGGAAGCGGGGTGGTTGCCCAACTGCCCGGCCCGGCAAGAGAGATGGGCAATCGGGATGAAGACGCCCGAAGTTGAGTGATTCGGTTACGCGAGTCAACGCGTGGGTGGTCAGGCGCGGGCCAGGCCCGCTCGGCGGCGGTGGCGGGCTACTCGTTCTCGGTTGCCGCAGATCTCGCTGGAGCACCAGCGGCGGCGCCGGCCGCGGGACGTGTCGACGTACACGATGGGGCAGTTGTCGCCGGCGCACTGGCGCAGGCTCGCGCAGGCGACGGGGTCGGTGAGCAACTCGACGGTGTCGCGGGCGATGACGGCGAGCAGGGCGGCGCAGTCCGGGGGGCGGTCCAGGGTGCGGGTGAGGGTCAGGGCGGGCGTCAGGGTGGGGGTGCCGTCGTCCGTGCGTACGGCGCGGACCGCGCGGGGGGCCGGAGTTGCCGCGCGGGCCAGTTCGTTGACCCTCGCCAAGGAGATGTCGAAGGGGCGGTAGTCGGTTGTGCGGTCCGATTCGGTGCGGACCAACTGGCCGATGTGGCCGCGCAGTTCCCGGAAGCCGATCAGCCAGTCGGCGGCGATGTGGTCGAGGGAGGTGTTCTCGGGGACGATGCGCGCCGCGGTGATCCAGGCGTGCAACCGTTCCGCCGAGTCGAGTTGTTCCTCGGGGTGGGTGGTGGCGAGGAGGTCCAGGCAGAGGTGACCGCAGTCGAAGCGGGACCCCTGCGGGGCTGGGGACGGGGATGTACCCGGTGCCATGTGCCTGTCACCGCCTTGGGATTACCGCGTCACAGGGGTGCCTGAAACGGTCGTACCCCCTACAGTGCCGGGCCGCGCCCGGTGGCGGAACCCCTCCAGGGGCTGCGCCCCTTCTGCCCCTGGCGCCTTACAGCTCGAGGGTGCGTGTGTGTGGGCGAGTGCGGGTCCGTAGTGGCTGGTCGCGCCCACGCGGCGGAGCCGCACATGAGCACAGCCCCGCGCCCCTTGAAAGCTTGGGGGCACCCCACGTCCTTTACCCGGCCCCCCTCAGCCGCCGTACTTCGCGTCCGCCGCCGGGTCCAGGGCCAGGCGGTAGCCGCGTTTTACGACCGTCTGAATCAACTTCGGCGCCCCCAGGGACGTGCGCAGGCGGGCCATGGCTGTTTCCACCGCGTGTTCGTCCTTGCCGGCGCCGGGGAGGGCCTTCAGGAGTTCGGAGCGGGGGACGACCCAGCCCGGGCGGCGGCACAGGGCGCGGAGCAGGGACATTCCGGCCGGGGGGACGGGGCGCAGGGCGCCGTCGACCAGGACCGCGTGACCGCGGATCTCGACGCGGTGGCCGGCGATGGGGAAGATGCGGGCGCGGCCCGGGAGTTCCTGGCACAGCAACTGCACGAGCGGGCCGAGGCGGAAGCGTTCGGGCTGGACCGTGTCGATGCCGTGGGCCTGGAGGGGCAGGGCCGTGACCGGGCCGACGCAGGCCGGGAGTACGTCGTGGTTCAGGGCGTTGAGCAGCTCCGGGAGCAGGCCCCGGTCCTCCGCGCGGGAGAGGAGCGAGGCCGCCGCGGGGGCACTGGTGAAGGTCAGGGCATCGAGGCCGCGGCTGATCGTCGAGTCGAGGAGGCGATCCATCGGGGCGATGTCCTCCGGGGGCATCCAGCGGTACACCGGGACGCCGACCACCTCGGCGCCGCCCTCGCGGAGGGCCTCGACGAAACCGGGGAGGGGTTCGCCGTGCAGCTGGACCGCGATACGGCGATCCTCGACGCCCTGCTCCAGCAGGCGGTCCAGTACCTCCGCCATGGATTCGGAGGACGGTGACCACTCCTCCGTCAGACCGGCGGCTCGGATCGCGCCTTTCACCTTCGGGCCACGGGCCAGGACCTCCACACCGCGCAGCTTGTCCAGCAGCGCCTCGCCCAGTCCCCAGCCGTCCGCCGCCTCGATCCAGCCGCGGAAACCGATGGCCGTGGTGGCGACCACGATGTCGGGCGTCCGGTCGAGGATGTCCTTGGTCGCGGCCAGCAGTTCGCTGTCGTCGGAGAGTGGCACGATGCGCAGGGCCGGGGCGTGGAGGACCGCGGCCCCGCGGCGCTGGAGCAGCGCGCCGAGCTCGTCGGCCCGCCGCGCCGCCGTCACGCCCACGGTGAAGCCCGCCAGCGGGCCGTGTTCCGGCTGCGCCGGCCGCTCGGCCCGCTCTGGTCCCTGCTGTTCGTCGTACATGGCTCTCGTCCCGCACTCGAGTCGTTGCACCTGGGGCCTGTCTTCAGACCATTCGTGTCGTCAGACCATGCTTGGCACCTTCATGCCGAACGAGCCTGTCAACGGTGCGTGACAGGCTCGGTTCGGCTTGATGTCGCTGGTGTTACGTCGCACGTGTCAGGGCATGGGCGACATCACACCTCGGCGTAGCTGAGCTGCGGCTTCGCTTCCGTCGCAACTGTGTTCTGGGCCGTGCCGGCGGCCGGGCGGCGAAGGTATACGGCCCAGGTGACGGCGAAGCAGAGCCCGTAGAAGGCGAGGAAGGAGACGAAGGCGCCGGTGCCGGAGCCGACCGTCAGGAAGGACTGGCGGAAGGCCAGGTTGATGCCGAGGCCGCCGAGCGCGCCCACCGCTCCGATGATGCCCATGGAGGCGCCGGAGAGGCGACGGCCGTACGCGGCGGCCTCCTCGCCCTCCAGACCCTTGGCGAGGGCCTTGGCCTGGTAGATGCCCGGGATCATCTTGAAGGTGGAGCCGTTGCCGAGTCCGGTGAGGACGAACAGGGTGATGAAGGCGCAGGTGAACAGCGGGAGCGACTTCTGCATGGAGGCGACGACGATGACACCGGTGGCGGCGGCCATGGCGACGTAGTTCCACAGGGTGATCTTCGCGCCGCCGTACTTGTCGGCGAGCGAGCCGCCGACGGGGCGGATCAGCGAGCCGAGCAGCGGGCCGAGGAAGGTGACGTACGCGGCCTGCAGCGGCGTACGGCCGAACTGGGTCTGGAGGACCAGGCCGAAGGCGAAGCTGTAGCCGATGAAGGAGCCGAAGGTGCCGATGTAGAGGAAGGACATGATCCAGGTGTGGGCGTCCTTGACGGCGTCCTTGGCGGCACCGGTGTCGTTCTTCAGGTGCGCGATGTTGTCCATCTTGACCGCGGCGAGGACGGCGGCGATCACGATGAACGGAATGTAGATCCCGAGCAGCACGCGCGGACCGCCGCTGGCGCCGATGACGGCGAGGCCGACGAGCTGGACGACCGGGACGCCGATGTTGCCGCCGCCCGCGTTGAGGCCGAGCGCCCAGCCCTTCTTCCGCAGCGGGAAGAAGGCGTTGATGTTGGTCATGGAGGAGGCGAAGTTGCCGCCGCCGATGCCGGCGAGCATGGCGCACACCAGGAACGTGGTGAACGAGGTCCCCGGTTCCATCACCAGGAACGCCGCGACCGTCGGGATCAGCAGGAGGCCCGCGGAGACGATCGTCCAGTTCCGTCCGCCGAAGAGGGCGACCGCGAAGGTGTACGGGATGCGCACGATCGCGCCGACCAGCGTGGCCATCGAGACGATGAAAAACTTGTCGGCCGGGGTGAGCCCGTACTCCGGGCCCATGAACAGCACCATCACCGACCACACGGTCCAGATGGAGAAGCCGATGTGCTCCGAGAGCACTGAGAAGATCAAGTTGCGACGGGCGACCTTCTCGCCGGTCTCGTTCCAGAAGGCCTCGTTCTCCGGATCCCAGTGCTCGATCCAGCGGCCTCCCCTGCTCGCGGCGGGGGCTTGGGTCGGGGCTGTCATGACGCCTCCACGGTTCTCCGGCTCGGGTTCTTACCAGCTCGTACTTGGGGGGTGAGGTGTGATGAGTCCGAAGGTAGGGAGGGCGCGTTTCCTCGCTGTGGCACCGAGTGACCGGAAAGGAACTTTGCTCTCACCGGAGCGCGGCCCGGCTGGTGAGGAATCGGTGAGGGCAGCGTCATAACCTGCGGTCACGCCACCTTCGGGGCGGCCCGCATCCCAATGTAGGCGCACCGGGTGCCGTCGCTGAGCGTGGAGAAGACCACAGGCATCCAGTCCTCGGCGAACGAGGCGCCGCCGCCCGCACCCGCGAAGACCGTGTCCGACAGGGGCACGAGCTCCATCTCCAGGTCGGGCGAGTAGCCGACCATGCCGTCGACGAAGGCGTACGTGAGGTGCGGTGTGCCGTTCCTCTCGCTGATCGTGATGACGACTCCCTCCCTCTTGTACGTACCGGTCCAGGGCGTGATGTCGACGGTGGGCGGCTGCGCGGCCGGGGCGAACGGGGCGGGCATGGTGATCCCGGCCAGCTCGGCCATCAGCTCGCGCAGCAGGTCGGCGTAGAGGAGGCGGGAGGCGCCGCCGTTGGTGAGGAGCGCGACGGCGACCCCGGCGGTCGGCACCACGCGCAGGAAGGCGTACTGGCCGGTCGCGGCGCCGTCGTGCCCGTAGCCGGGGACGCCGTCCCAGTCGTACAGCGTCCAGCCGAGGCCCCAGCCGTCGGCGCTGACCGTCCATTTGTCGGGTACGTCGGTCTCGCGGGCCTGCATGGCCGTCACGGTCTCGGGGCGGAGGATCCCGCCACCGCCGTCGAGGTGCGCCTTGGCGTACCGGACCACGTCACCCGCGGTGGCGAGCACCCGGGCGCCCGGGCCGGCCGCGCGGGGCATCAGGTCCCAGGCCGGGGCCGGGGTCTGCCGCCCGTCCTCCCCCGCCATGTGTCCCATCGCCACGCGGAACGGCAGCGCCTCCTCCGGGAGCGTCATCGAGTGCGTCAGCCCCAGCGGCGCCAGCACCCTTTCCCTGAGCGCCCGGTCCCAGCTCATGCCGGTCAGCACCTCGACGATCCGGCCGAGCACGACGTACCCGATACCGCTGTACGACACCGCCGTACCCGGCGGGCAGTCCATCGCCACGCCCTTGGCGGCCTCGACGTACTTGGCGATCGCGTCGTCACCGCGCCCGGTGTCGATGTGGAAATCGCAGGTCAGGCCACTGGTGTGGGACAGCAGCAGGCGGGGCGTGATCACCTCGGTGGCCTTGGGGTCGACCGTCGCGAACTCCGGCAGCACCTTCACCACGGGGACGTCCAGGTCGAGCTCACCGGACTCCACCAACTGCATGACGAGGGCCGCTGTGTAGACCTTCGCGATCGAGCCCAGCTGGAAGACGGAGTCGGTGGTCGCCTCGACACCGGTCGCCCGGCTCAGTACACCACTGGCCAGTTCATGGACCTCGCCGTCGACCAGGAAGGCGAGCGTCGCGCCCGGGACGTCGTGGGTGGCGCGGAGGGTGTCGAGGCGGTGCTGCCAGTGGGCGAGGTCGAGGGTCTGAGGCATGGCTTGCTCCTTCGGAGGTGAGTGATCCGGTTCCGCCGCACACCGTGCGGCCGCGAGGAACACTGTACGCATCGCGCACAGTGTTCGCAAGGACGTACAGCGTTCCCCTGATGGCGCGTGACAGGCCATGCGCAAGGCCGCCCACGGGCGCATGCCACGGGCGGCCTTGCGGTTCGGATGAGGTGTCAGGCGCGGGTGGCGTCCGCGTCGAGGCGGGTCTCCAGGCCGTCGAGCAGCCACTGAAGGCCGTAGTCAAAGTTGTCGTGCACGACGTCGGCGGACGCGGGGAGGCCGCCGACGGCCTGTTCGGTGTAGCGGCGGCTTTCGGTGTAGCGGCGGCTGAGGAGCGGGTAATCCCGAGTGGCCTGTTCGATCGCGGGCCATGCCTCGCGGGTCCAGTCCTCGGGGCTGCGGCCGCCGCGGGCGAGCATGGTCAGCCAGGCGGCCTCGCTGGTGGTCATGCCGAGGACGTACGCGAAGAGGATCCGTACCGCGTGGTCGGCCCGGTCGAGCGCGAAGCCGGCCGTGTGCAGCATGGCGAGCATGCTCTCGTTCAGCCGGAGCGAGTTGGGACCCAGGGAGACGCCCACCTCGCCGAGCATGGGGGCGATCCAGGGGTGGCGCAGGATCGTGGCACGGACGTCGTGGGCACACCGGGCGGCGGCCGTCCGCCAGTCCTTCGCGGCGTCCGGGGCCGGGATCTCCATCTCGCCATAGACCCGGTCGACGACCAGCTCGATCAGTTCGTCCTTGCTCGCCACGTGCGCGTACATGGAGGTCGCGCCCGCGTTCAGCCGGGCGCCGAGGCGACGCATACTCAGCGCGCCGGCGCCCTCCTCGTCGAGCAGCCGGACGGCCTCGGTGACGATGTGGTCCCGGCTCAGCGTGGGCCGCTCGCGCTTGGGGCGGCGCGGGCGGGTCCAGGCGGAGGGGATCACCGGCTCCCCGGGGGCACCGGGGTTCTTGGAGCCCTCGGCGTTCCCAGGGCTTTCGGGCATGCGGCCTCCTCGCACGACGTACGGACGCAGGTCCTGTCAGGTTCCGGCCTGGCCGTCCACCTCCACCTCCGGGGCCGACGGCTCGGTGGCGGTGCCGACCCTGAGCTGCTCGGTGATCTGCACGAAGGCCGCACGGAGGTGTTCCGGGATACCGAGGGCGATCGCGGCCTGTTCGGCGGAGAGGAAAGTCTGGTCCTCAGGGGCCGTGCCGGTCGCGGGTGACGCCGGAGCCTGGGGCAGGTCCTCCTCGGTCAGCTTGCCGGAGCGGATCAGGACGTCCCGTACGGGAATCCCCAGAGCCCGGGACAGGCCGCGCATCGTCTCCAGGTCGGGCATGCTCTGGCGCTGCAGCAGCCGGGTGATGGCGGCCCGGTGCACCCCGGCGTCTTCGGCCAGCTTGGTCTTGCCGCCGCCGCGCGGACTGTCGATGTCGTACCCACGCGCCCGCATCACGCCCTCTACCCAGGCGGCGAACTCATCAATGTGTTCGGCATCGCTCTTCATGTGTGAACGCTCCCCTCAGCTCACCCCCACGTTAACGGTCGTGCGCACGCGAACTATGCAGTTGCGTGCACGCACGGGTAAAGGTCCAGCGTGAGGGCCTTACGTCAATCCCCGCTGCGCGCGAGATCGCAACATGTGAAGCTGTGTGCGGGCTCGCAACAAAAGGAGACTTTCCTTCCCTCTTCAGTTGCCGCTGCCCCCTTCCCTGGTTGCCGCAGACCGGCTCCCGGTTGCCACAGACGAGGACCGCCTGGACGCCCTCGAACACACCCGCTGGCCCTGCCGTCCCTGGCGGCGATCACGTCCTGCACGGCCCTGGCCGTGACGGTGTGGTCGGCGTCGACCGGGAAGTAGCCGCCTTGAGGGGTGGGCCCACGCCGCCCCTCAAGGCCGGTCCGCCAGCCACTCCTGCAGTTCGCGGTGGCGGAACTGGTAGGCGAAGCCCTCGACGCGCATGATGCCTGCCTCGACGCACCAGTCGAGAAAGGCGCCGAGACCGGCGGGGAGCCGGCGGCCCGCGACAAGCTTGAAGAGGGCGTAGCGGCGCCATGCCTTCGCCGCAATGATGAAAGCGGGGAGGGCGATGAGGAGCGGGCCGTAGGCGAAGCCGAGGCCGCTGCGCGTGCTCTGGGCGATCAGCGCGCCGACCCCCAGCGAAGCGACGGTCGCCCAGAGGAGCGCGTAGCGCAGTTCCGCACGCAGCGGGTCGCGTGGGCCGGTCAGGGTGGCCTGTGGGCGGTCGCCCGTCCTCCAGACGGCCTGTGAGGTCACGAACGCAAGGACGCTCCCGGCCAGGATCGCCGCGAACAGCGACGGCCTGAGGTCCCGGCCCGACAGGTACAGCACGTAACCGACGACGTAGAGCACGTTGCAGGCGATCATCCTGGGCTGTCTCACGAGCCGCCAGTCGAGGTGCCGTGGAACGGGCTGCCGTCGGGTGTTCTCCAGCGCCGCCGGCAGCACCGTCTGCATGAGGAGCAGCATGCCGAAGACGGCGATATAGGGCTGGTACTGCTGCGGGAGCCTCTCCCAGGGTGTGAACCCGAGCCGCTCCGCCAGGCTGATGGAGATCACGAACGGCCAGACCAGCATCATCAGTTCGTAATACGGCAGCCCGGAGTCGCGCTCCATCCGCCACAGCCGGTGCAGTACGAGATCCGTGTCCGAGACCACCTCGTCCCGGGGGCGAGGGCCGTCGTCCGACTCGTCCGGCTGGTTGGCGTCCCGCAGATGCCTGGCCAGGACCGTCAGCCATTCCTCGACCTTCGCGGGGTCCCGGCGGCGGCCGACGTCCGGCTGCCGGTTGCGCGTCGACGCGGCGGCGTGGGTGTACAGGCCGAGAAGGTGGGCGGGTACGGCGTCCAACGGCATGGCCAGGAGCGCGTTGGGGTTACGAAGGGGGCGGTAGTCGTGTTCGTCGCGCTCGGTGTACGCCGTGGTCAGCAGGGCCATCCGCCACGGGGTGTCGAGGACCCTGGCCAGACCGCGCGGGGTGCCGGTCCAGGTGAGGGTCTCGGCGAGCCGTCGCCATTCGGGCAGCCACTCCCCCGTCTCGTCCTGAAGGCCGCTCTCGCGCAGGAACGCGAGCTGCTGGTCGCTGGAGAGCGGCTGGAGGGTGACGACGGTGGCGTTCTCGAGCCTCTCCTTCGACTTGAGGGCGTTGTAGCGGTCGGTGCGGCAGAGCACCACGAGCGGCGCCCGGCCCGTCCGGCCGTCGTACTCGCGGTTCAGCCGTCCCAGGACCTTCAGCGCACGGGTCTTCCCGGGCGGCGCGTCGGGCGGGTCCATCTCGTCGAGGCCGTCGAGGATCGGCAGGACGAGACGGTCGTCGAGGAGTTGGCGGGCCACGGTCCTGGAACGGACCAGGCCCATTTCCTTCAGGTAGCCGGACAACCAGTCGACCAGCGTGAGTTCGGTGTTCCAGGTGGACAGCGGGATGCGTACGGGCACCGGATCGCCGTCCTGCCAGCCGCCCATCAGATGGGCCATCAGCTGGGTCGCGGCGACCGTTTTCCCGGAGCCCGGACCGCCGAGGATGACCAGGCGGTCCTTGCATCGTGACGAGGTGAAGTAGTCGCCCAGCGGATCCGACACCGTGATCCCGGGGTCGGCGGAGTCCTTGAAACCGACAGGGATCACGTTGCCGGAGCCCGGGAAGTAGCCGCGTGGAGCGGCGATGAGACGCCGGTCCACCTGGTTCTTGAACTCGGCCAACTGGCGATTTCGATCGGCCTGTTCGACCCTGATCGTGAAGCCCAGCGCGTACAGACCGATGGCGACGCCCGCCGCGCCGAACGCGGTCGCGAGGATGTCGGCCAGCGGGCTGTCGCGCAGCGGCGCGGTGTCCCGGAAGACGAAAAGACCGACGGCTCCCGTGAAGGACACGACGGCCAGGATGCTCCATATGGAACCGCGAAACGCCCCCCGTGTTGCTCTCATACCTCAGGAAGTGTGGTGATCTGTCGGGGACTTGGCAATTCATGAGGTGTCTGGCCCTGCCATGTGCCTGCGACCGCGGGCGGCCCGCCCGGTCAGGCTTCGCGCAGGAACCCGTCCCCGTGTGCGGCGATGTGCGCCTCCAGCGCGGAGAGCGCCTGCTGGGTGGCGTCGGGGGTGCCCGACCCACGCCGCTCCGCGTAGTACGCCGCCCCGAGCTTCTTCAGCAGATCGTTTCCGGCCCTCTGCTGCTGAACCTCGTCCACCTTCTGCCTGCCCTGCTGCAACGCGCTCTGCGCCTGCTCCTTGGCCCTGTCCAGGAACCCGCTCATCTCCGACCTCCACGATCTCTGTCGGCTCTTGCCCCGGTCCCCTCGTGGGAACAGCGGTAGTGCCGTGATCGGCAGTCTGTCCCACAACCGAAACACGGTGGCCGACCGCCGCACGCGAAGCTTACGATCACGAGCAAGGCGGGGTCGTAGCACAGAGGTAGTGCGCCGCGACAGCATCTCGGAGGACGCCGGTTCGAATCCGGCCGCCCCGCCCCCCAGCGGTGTACGTGCGCTGCCGACGGGGCGGCTTGGCACGGTATTTGGCGGATTCGTCCCAGGTCCGGGGTCAACGACCAGCTCCTCCCGACGGCGGAAGCGGAACGGATCTGCCAGTCTCACAACAATTTCTCAGCCGGAATCCATTCAGGCCAACTGGAATCAGGCTAGTCGCAACGGGGCGCCGTATACGTCTCGCCGCCACAGGCACTGCTGTTCCACCGCCTGCTCTCCCCCCACCTCGAACCACATCAGCTTTCCCCCACTCCTCACCAGGCTCCCGCCCTCGCGCTCTGCGCCTGCTCCATGGCCCGGTCCAGGAACCCGCTCATCCCCACCTCCGCGTGCGAACGCTCAGGCGTGACTCCAGGGCCGGAGCGCGCAGGCGTCCCAGGAGAAGCGGCGTAGGCGTGTCTGTTCGACGTGCGCAGCGGTATCGGCGTAGGTGGAATTGAGATGACGGCCGAGTACGACGACAGCCACAGTGCCGGCGCCGGAGGCCTTCAGGGCCGCTACTGCGGACTGGGCATGGTGGCCAGTGGTCCAGGTGTCATCGATGAGCAGGACGTTCTCGGGCTTGAGACTGTGGGCTCGCATGTTGAGGTGTCGCGTACTCCTTGTCGCCGAGAACTCGGTCTCACGTTGAGTGACGCGAGACCGAGCTGCGGGCCTGGGTGACCACTCTTGGAGCACTGGAATGACCACGTGTAAGAACCCGTCTTTGAACCTCGGGGACTACGTCGCAATAGGCTCAGATGCGTGGATTCTCAACAGCCGACGCAACGCGCTATCCCGGTTGCGTGGCGCCTCGTGGCGCACGATGTTCAAAGACGGGTTCTCACCTTGTTCCAGCCGAGTGTCGCGGCGGCCACCCTCGCGCTGGCTCACTGGTGACAGCGGGCCCCGACGATCCCTGCTCCGGCGGCACAGTTGCGGCTCGACTGTGACGCCGGAGTGGTCCTGCTGGCTATATTCGCGGTTGGCAGCAGTTGTTCGGCGCTCCGGGAGGCAGGCCGGATAGGCACGGGCCGTTGCTCACGAGGGCAGGGTCGCCCGACGGCCCATCCTGATCCCCGGGCCTGTCCCCAGCGACCTGTCCGCCTCCGCCGGCAGGACCATCGGGACACTACGAATTTTTAGGGCTGTGTCAGCCTCCGAGGATGTGGACCTCGGTCGAGTTCGTACCGGTGTTGCTCTTCTTCAGGGCCACCAGATCCGGACGCCCGTCCCGGTCCCAGTCGGCCAGGCCGAAGTCGAACGTGGCGTCGGTCTCGTGCAGCGCCGTACCCGTCGCCTCTGGCCGTACCCACCTGGCCAGGTCGCGTAGGGCAGCGTTCATCAGCGGCCTCCGGCCGCGGGGGCCTCCCGGGATCGGACCACGGACAGGATCCGTGTCGCCGCCCCGGGGTCGAGTACGCCGGGGACCAGTACGCCCAAGACCGTTCGGGGCGCGCGGCTGAGCGGACTCACTCCCACTCAGTCCACAGGAACGGTTTCAGACCGCGCCCGTACCGGGTCGCAGCAGGGCGGCGCCCGCGGGAGCCAGGGTGTGCAGCACGGACTGGCCGTGGCGGTGGCTGAGGATGAGGCCCGCGTCGCGCAGGACGGTGGTGTGGCGGGTGGCGGCGGCCGCGGAGACCCCCGCGGCGCGGGCGAGTTCGCCGGTCGTGGCACCGGTCGCGGTCGCCCGGAGAATGACGGCCCGGGTCGCGCCCAGAAGAGCGGAGAGCGGTGCCTGCGGCTGCTCGGCCTCGGCATCGTCGGCGCGGGGGGCCCGGCGGTGCAGCGGATAGGCGAGGACGGGCGGAAGACCGGAGTCGGCCAGCGACACCGGGGCGCCCCAGCAGAAGTACGACGGCACGAGCGTGAGGCCACGCCCCCGCAGGTACAGATCGCGGTCCTCGGCGGCGTACTCGACCAGCAGGGTGGGAGGTTGCCAGCGCATATACGGTCCCAGCCCGGCCAGGAGCCCGTGGATGCCGCCGTCCAGCAGGGCTCGGGCGCGGACGGAGCGGTCGGCGTCGATGTGCGCCTGGATGTGGTCTTCGTGGGGGCGGATGGCGACGTCGTAGTAGGTGCGGAGGGTGCCGACGAACTCCTTGCGGGTGCGGTCGTCGGCCAGCCCCTGGGACCAGGCGGGCGCACCGGTCACCCGGTCCAGGATGCCCAGTTCCCGCAGTACCCGGCGGCGGGGGATGCCGAGGATCGCCTCCAGGCCCGCGTCCAGACCCTCGGTCGCTTCGGCGGGGGTGAGGAAATCCGGGAAATACGCGCCACTCGGATAAAGCGGCAGCAGTACCTTGCGGACGACGGGTGTGAGCCCCTTGTCGTGCAGATCCGTGCGAGCGGTCCGATGCCAGTCGGCGTACGACCACAGACCTCGACGACTTTGGAAGCGGAGCAGGCTGAAGAAGATTTCCCAGAGCGGGTCCGGTCTGGAAGCGACCTGGACGCGGGCGAGATCAGCGTCCGTGAAGTGTATGCGGAGCATTCAATTCCTGTTGGTGAACTGGGCTTTTGCACTCAGACGCAAAAGTATTTCGATGCCGGGGAGCGGCTGACAAGGTGCGCACTGAGCCCAATCACGGATCGGCCGAAAACCAATCCGGAACGACCCTTAAGGGGAACAAATGCGACCGAACCTTGTGACGAGGACGCTTGTCAGCCTCACCACCGTCGTCGGAATAGCCGCCGGAACTCTGGCGGGTGCGAGCACGAGTTTCGCGGCGTCGGAGTCGGCTCAGCAGCCGCAGGTGGTGGCCGCCGCGCCCGCCGCGCAGCTCGCGACGGTCAACCTCGGGCTCAGCACCAATCAGGCCAAGGGCGTCCAGCGCTGGCTGGCGAGGTTCTGGGGATACACCGGCGAGATCGACGGACAGCTGGGCACCAACAGCTGGAAGGCCTTCCAGCGCCACCTCAAGGCGCACGCCGGCTACACCGGCGAGATCGACGGAATCGTCGGAAGCGGCACACTGAAGGCCTTGCAGCGCCACCTCAAGGCCAGTTGGGGCTACACCGGCGAAATCGACGCGGACCCGGGACCGGGGACCCGAGCCGCGTTCGCGCGATTCGCGAACTGGTGCGTGACCAGCTTCTAGGGCCACCCTGGCCCCGATTTGGGCGGCGCGTGCCCGGGGCCTCCGGCCCGCGCGCCGTCCCTGACCGAACTGGGGGAGACACCATGGGCATACACCGATCGGCCCGCGCCCGCGTCAGTGGCGCCGCCGCCCTCGCCGTACTGGCCGCAGCAACACTCCTGACCGGCACGCCCACGGCGAGCGCCGCCCCGGCCGCCGAGACCAACTGCAACCACATCGACGACGCCGCCCGGCCCACGGTCCGCCCCGGCGACGTGAGCGCCGCGGTTCGTCAGGTGCAGTGCCTCGTCAACCACTACAGCGGCTACTCACGCTGGCTGGAAGAGGACGGCGACTACGGCCCGAGGACCCTGGAAGGCGTCCAGTGGGTGCAGAACTGCAACGCGACCACAGGCGGCCCGGACGGCATCGTCGGCCCCAGCACCTGGTCCCGGCTCTACACCCCCAAGCCCGAGTGCACCTTGACCGCCGGGACGGCAGAGACGGCAGAGACGGCAGAGACGGCAGAGACGACAGAGACGACAGAGACGACAGAGACGACACAGAGGAGCAGAGGATGATGACGCCCTTGCCCCGCCGTACGTTCCTGACCGCCCTCGGAGCCGCCGCGTCGGTCGCGGTCGCCGGACCGTCCCCGGCGGCGGCCGCCACGACTGCCGCGGCCGCCGCCTACACGCTGCTGTCCCGCAGCCAGTGGGGCGCTGACGAGAGCCTGCGCTTCGCCGCCGACGGCACAGAACGCTGGCCCCCCGCCTACTCCCCGGTCCAGACGCTCACCGTCCACCACACCGACGACGGCAGCACCGACCCGGACCCGGCCGCACGGGTGCGCGCGATCTACCGCAACAACGCGGTCAATCAGAAGGACCCCTACGGCGACATGGGCTACAACTACCTGATCGACGAGAACGGCAGGGTGTACGAGGGACGCTGGTCCGGCACCGACGGCACGCCCGCCCACGACGCCGCGGGCCGGCTCGTCACCGGGGCCCACGTCCAGGGGTACAACTCGGGGAACGTCGGTATCGCGCTGTTGGGCACGCTGACCAACACGCCCCCGTCGGCCGCCGCCCGCGCCACACTGGTCCGGCTCCTGGCCGACCTCGCCACGCGGCACTTGATCGACCCCCGGGGCAAGGTGGTCTACCGCAACCCCGTCAGCGGCGTCAGCCGGGCCGCGCCGGCCATCGGCGGGCACCGCCACTGGGCGAGCACCGACTGCCCCGGCACGCTCTACACGGCCATGCCGGCCCTCCGTGAGGAGGTCGCGGCTCTGATGGCCGGGTGACGCCCACGCGCACACCCCGCCGCGCCCGAACCCTCGCCGGCTCACCCCGTGCCGCACGGGCACCAGTCCGGCGGGTGCGCAAGGATGGAGGCATGTCCAACCGACTCGCGCAGGCCACGTCCCCGTACCTCCTCCAGCACGCGGACAACCCCGTCGACTGGTGGCCCTGGGAGCCGGGCGCGTTCGAGGAGGCCCGGCGGCGTGGCGTTCCCATCCTGTTGAGCGTGGGCTACAGCGCCTGCCACTGGTGCCATGTCATGGCGCACGAGTCCTTCGAGGACGACGAGACCGCCGCGTACCTCAACGCGCACTTCGTCAGCGTGAAGGTCGACCGGGAGGAGCGGCCCGACGTCGACGCCGTCTACATGGAGGCGGTGCAGGCGGCCACCGGGCAGGGCGGCTGGCCCATGACCGTGTTCCTGACGCCGGACGCCGAGCCCTTCTACTTCGGTACGTACTTCCCGCCCGCCCCCCGGCACGGGATGCCCTCCTTCCGGCAGGTCCTGGAGGGCGTACGGGCGGCCTGGGCGGACCGGCGGGGCGAGGTCGCCGAGGTCGCCGGGAAGATCGTGCGGGACCTGGCCGGGCGGGAGCTGAAGTTCGCCGCGATCGACGTACCGGGGGAGGAGGAGCTCGCACAGGCGCTGCTCGGACTGACCCGGGAGTACGACGCGACGCGCGGCGGGTTCGGCGGGGCGCCCAAGTTCCCGCCCTCCATGGTGATCGAGTTCCTGCTGCGGCATGCCGCCCGCACGGGCTCCGAGGGCGCCCTGCAGATGGCGCGGGACACCTGTGAACGCATGGCCCGCGGCGGCATCTACGACCAGCTCGGCGGCGGCTTCGCCCGGTACTCCGTCGACCGGGAGTGGATCGTGCCGCACTTCGAGAAGATGCTGTACGACAACGCCCTGCTCTGCCGCGTCTACGCCCACCTCTGGCGTGCCACAGGCTCGGAGCTGGCCCGGCGCGTGGCGCTGGAGACCGCCGACTTCATGGTCCGTGAACTGCGCACCGACGAGGGCGGGTTCGCCTCCGCCCTGGACGCCGACAGCGAAGAGGAGGTGCCGCGCGATGGGGGTCCCCCCGGACGGAGTCTGGGGGAGCGTCTTCAGAAGGGTGGTGGTGGGCGACGGGAGGGCGGGACGGGCAAGCACGTCGAGGGCGCCTACTACGTCTGGACGCCGGACCAGCTCACCGAGGTGCTCGGCGAGGAGGACGCGCGGCTCGCCGCGCACCACTTCGGGGTCACGGACGAGGGCACCTTCGAGCACGGCTCCTCCGTCCTCCAACTCCCGCAGCACGAGGCGGTGTTCGACGCCGAAAGGATCGAGTCGATCCGAACCCGGCTCAATGACGCCCGTTCCCGGCGCCCCGCCCCCGGCCGCGACGACAAGGTGGTCGCCGCCTGGAACGGCCTCGCGATCGCCGCGCTGGCCGAGACCGGCGCCTACTTCGACCGCCCCGACCTGGTGGACGCCGCGATCGAGGCCGCCGACCTCCTCGTACGACTGCATATGGACGACAGGGCCCATCTCGCCCGTACCAGCAAGGACGGGCAGGTCGGGGCCAACGCGGGGGTGCTGGAGGACTACGCGGACGTCGCCGAGGGCTTCCTGGCGCTGGCCTCCGTCACCGGGGAGGGGGTGTGGCTGGAGTTCGCCGGGTTCCTGCTCGACCATGTGCTCGTGCGGTTCGTCGACGAGGAGTCGGGTGCCCTCTACGACACGGCGGCCGACGCGGAGAAGCTCATCCGCCGGCCGCAGGACCCCACCGACAACGCCACCCCCTCGGGTTGGAGCGCGGCCGCGGGCGCACTGCTGAGCTATGCCGCGCACACCGGCTCCGAGCCCCATCGGGCCGCCGCCGAGCGGGCGTTGGGCGTGGTGAAGGCGCTCGGCCCACGGGCTCCGCGGTTCCTCGGCTGGGGGCTCGCCACCGCCGAGGCGCTGCTGGACGGGCCGCGCGAGGTGGCGGTCGTCGGACCGGAGGACCATCCGGGGACGCGGGAGCTGCACCGGGCGGCGCTACTGGGGACCGCGCCGGGGGCCGTGGTCGCCGTAGGGACTACGGACAGTGACGAGCTGCCGCTGCTGGCCGACCGGCCGCTCGTCGGCGGTGAACCGACCGCGTACGTCTGCCGTAACTTCACATGTGACAGCCCCACGACGGATGCAGACCGTCTGCGGGTGGGCCTCGGAACGGCTCCAACCGGCTGAAACTCGCTGGAAAACGGCCGGGACGAGATCGAACAACTGGCCTGAAGTGGGGCTGTGTGACGACACGTCCGATTACGTGTTCACCCGAACGGAAACACGTTATTTAACCGAAGGGGCTTCCGACTTCACAGTTTCCCCCTAGTCTCTCCACTGTGACGCGACAGGAGTAACTCCCTGTTGCGACCAGGGGGTTCATGAGATCTGGGGGGATCTTCCTTGCTGACGTCTGTCTTCATTGCCGTCGTCTCGCTGGCCTTGTTCTGGATGGCGGCCTTCACCTTGTGGTGGCAGATGCACGCGTGGCGTACGCCCGAAGTGCTCGCTTCCACCCGTTTCAGCAGACCGGACGGTGACGAACACGTCTCGTTCTCGCTGCTGCTGCCCGCACGCCATGAACAGGCCGTGCTGGACCACACCATCCAACGACTCCTCGAATCGAGTCACGACGACTTCGAGATCATCGTGATCGTCGGGCACGACGACCCGGAGACCACGGCGGTCGCCGAGCGGGCGGCCGAGCGGGATCCGCGCGTCCGCGTCGTCGTCGACACCCATGAGAAGAAGAACAAGCCGAAGGCCATGAACACGGCGTTACCGCACTGCCGCGGCGACGTCGTCGGGGTCTTCGACGCCGAGGACCAGGTCCATCCCGAGCTGCTGTCCCACGTCGACCACGCCTTCCGCACCACGGGCGCCGATGTCGTCCAGGGCGGCGTGCAGCTCATCAACTTCCACTCCAGCTGGTACAGCCTGCGCAACTGCCTGGAGTACTTCTTCTGGTTCCGCTCCCGGCTGCATCTGCACGCGCAGAAAGGGTTCATCCCGCTCGGCGGCAACACCGTCTTCGTACGGACGAAGGTGCTGCGCGAGGCCGGCGGCTGGGACCCCCACTGCCTCGCCGAGGACTGTGACCTGGGCGTACGCCTGTCCAGCGTCGGCAAGAAGGTCGTCGTCGCCTACGACTCCGACATGGTCACCCGCGAGGAGACCCCCGGCAGCCTGATGTCGCTGATGAAACAGCGCACCCGCTGGAACCAGGGCTTCCTCCAGGTCTACCGGAAGAAGGACTGGAAGCAACTGCCCGGCTTCCGGCAGCGGTTGCTCGCCCGCTACACCCTGATGACCCCGTACCTTCAGGCCATCTCCGGCGTGATCATCCCTCTCAACGTGGCCATCGCGCTCTTCCTCGACGTGCCCGTCGGCGTCGCCTTCATCACCTTCCTGCCGGCCGTCACCGCCTTCGTCACCTTCGTGTTCGAGGTCGTCGGACTCCACGACTTCGGCAAGCAGTACGGCCTGCGCGTCCGGTTCGTCCACTACTTCAAGCTCGTCGTGGGCGGCCCCTTCTACCAGGTGCTCCTCGCCTTCGCCGCCGTACGCGCCGTCTGGCGTGAGCAACGCGGCCGCAACGACTGGGAGTTGACCAGCCACGTCGGCGCACATCTCGCGCACGTGAACCGAGAGGACGTTCCTGCGTGACCTCCATACTTCCCGCGGAGACCCAGACGAAAGTCAAGGTCCCCGCGCAACGGACAGCTGCGCCCACAGCCGGTTCGACCAGTCGAACAGCCACTTCCGGTTCCACTTCTCCTTCACCCAATTCACCCAAGCGCCTGCGCGACTCCCGCCCCGACCTGATCCTCTGCGGCCTGCTCCTCGTCGCGATCATGATCGTGCAGGGCTGGAACATCGCCGACTACCCGGCCCTCAGCGACGACGAGGGCACCTACCTCGCCCAGGCCTGGGCCGTCCAGGAGGGCAGAGGACTCGCCCACTACACCTACTGGTACGACCACCCGCCCCTCGGCTGGATCCAGATCGCCGTACTGACCTGGATCCCCGCACAGCTCGCCCCCGAATCGATGACCGTCGGCTCGATGCGCGCCGTGATGCTCGTCATCAGCGCGATCAGCGCGATCCTCGTCTACGTCCTCGGCCGCCGCCTCTCGCTGCCCCGCTGGGCCGCCGGGCTCGGCATGGCCCTCTTCGGGCTCTCCCCGCTGTCGGTCGTCCTCCAGCGGGAGATCTTCCTCGACAACATCGCCGTGATGTGGACGCTCCTCGCGTTCTGCCTCGCCGCCTCGCCGAGCCGCCACCTCTGGCACCACTTCGGCGCGGGGCTGGCCGCCGCGGCAGCCGTCCTCACCAAGGAGACGATGCTCCTCGTCCTGCCCGCCGTGCTGCTCACCATGTGGCGGCACAGCCACCGGGACACCCGCAAGTTCGCCATCACCGGCGCCATCACCGCGTGCACGCTGATCGGCATCTCGTACCCACTGTTCGCCCTGCTCAAGGGCGAACTGTTCCCCGGCGAGGGCCATGTCTCCCTGTGGGACGGCATCGTCTACCAGATGAGCCGCCCCGGCTCCGGCTTCATCCTCACCGAGGGCACGGGCTCGTACGGCGTCCTGCAGTCCTGGCTGTACTACGACCGAATACTGCCGCTGGGCGGCCTGGCGGGCGCCCTGCTGCTCCTGGTCACCTGGCGCTGGTCGGTGACCGCCCGCGCCCTCGCCGGACCCGCGCTCGCCGTGGCGATCCTCGCCGGCATGGCTCTGCGCCCCGGCTACCTGCCCGCGATGTACGTCCTCCAGGCCCTGCCCTTCCTCGCGCTCGTCCTCGCCGGCGGCACCGCGAGCGTCACCCACGGCGTACTGCGCCGCTGGCGGAGCCCGACGGAGAAACGCCCCCTGACCTGGGCGCGGTACGTGGTCGCCTTGGCGTTGGCCGCCGCGGCGACCGCGTACGTAGTCCCCCGCTGGTACGACGGCAACCACACCGCGATGACCTTCGACGCCAACGCCCCCTACCAGCAGGCCGCCAAGTGGCTCGGCAGCGAGGTCGACAACCCGGCCGACACCCGGGTCCTCGTCGACGACGCGCTCTGGCTCGACCTCGTCCACGAGGGCTACAAGCCCGGCCTCGGCGTCATCTGGTTCTACAAGGCCGACCTCGACCCCGCGGTGACGAAGACGATGCCGCGCGGCTGGCGCGACCTCGACTACGTCGTCGCCTCCCCGACGGTACGGCGCGACGCGGTCGACCTTCCCAACGTCAAGGCCGCGATGGAGAACTCGACACCGGTCGTCACCTTCGGCACCGGCGAGGACCGCATCGAGATCCGCAAGATCCAGGGCGCGGGAGGCGACCGATGAGTGGCGGCAGTTACGAGTCCACCGTCCCCGAGGAGCTGGGCGATCCGGCCGTACGCGGTGCCGAGGTGCCCGAGCCCGGCGCGGTCACCATCGTCGTACCGACCTTCAACGAGTCAGCGAACGTACGGGAGTTGCTGCACCAGATCACCGAGACCGTGCCTGGGCTGCTGCCCTGCGAGGTCGTCTTCGTCGACGACTCCACCGACGACACCCCCGAGGTGATCAACGAGGCCGCGCAGGACTGCCCGTTCCCGGTGACTGTGCTGCACCGCGACAAACCGGTGGGCGGCCTCGGCGGCGCGGTCGTGGAGGGCATCAAGGCGGCCGGCTCGGACTGGATCGTGGTGATGGACGGCGACCTTCAGCATCCCCCCTCCCTGGTACCGGAGTTGGTGGCGACGGGGGAGCGGTCGTCGGCGGGTCTGGTGGTCGCGAGTCGCTACATCAAGGGCGGCAGCCGGGCCGGACTCGCGGGCAGCTACCGTGTGGCCGTCTCGCGGGGAGCGACCTGGCTGACCAAGTCCCTGTTCCCCCGTCGGCTGCACGGCATCAGCGACCCGATGAGCGGCTTCTTCGCCATCCGCCGCAGCGCGGTCACCGCCGAGATCCTCCAGCCCCTCGGCTACAAGATCCTCCTCGAACTCGCCGTGCGCAGCCGCCCGCGCGAGGTCACCGAGGTGCCGTTCGTCTTCCAGGACCGGTACGCGGGGGAGTCCAAGTCGACCGCGCAGGAGGGCCTGAGGTTCCTGCGCCACCTGGTGGGCCTGCGCACCGCCTCCCCACTGGCCCGGATGATCGTCTTCGGCCTGATCGGAGTCACCGGCTTCCTCCCGAACCTGGCGGGCCTGTACGCGCTGACCTCGCTCGGCATGCACTACGTTCCCGCCGAGATCCTCGCCAACCAACTCGGGGTGCTCTGGAACTTCTTCCTCATCGAGCACCTGTGCTTCCGCGAGCGAAGGGGACATCGGAAGGGCTGGGACCGCATCAGCCGGTTCGCGCTGCTCGCCAACGCCGACCTGGTGCTCCGCATCCCGCTGATCGCGCTGTTCGTCGGCCAGTTCGGGATGCACGCCCTGACCGCCACCGCGCTCGCGCTGGTGACCACCTTCGTCCTGCGCTTCGTCGGAACCGAAGCGCTGGTCTATCTGCCGCGCAGGAAACCTCGCCGTGGGGAGCGCGGCGAGGAGGAGCCGGCCGAACCTGCAAGGAGAGCCGCGTGAAGAACCTGTTCAGACCCGGACTTCGTATCCGCCCCAGACGCAGAACGGCCCTGTTGGCGGTGGGCGCCCTGGCCTCCGGCCTACTGCTGATCTCACCCCAACCCGCGTCCGCCGCCAACCTCGTACAGAACCCCGGCTTCGAAACCGCGGGCTCCGGAGGTGCGGCCGACATGCCGTACTGCTGGGAGAAGTCGGGCTGGGGCAACAACGACTTCACCTTCTCCACGGTCGCCGACGCCCACTCGGGAACGAAGGCGATGAAGGTCGAGCTGACCCGCCGGGTCGACGGCGACCGCAAGGCGCTGATCACCGAGTCGGCGACCTGCGCGCCGCCGGTCTCGGTGGGCAAGCAGTACGACCTGAGCCTCTGGTACAAGTCGACGACCCCGGACGTGTCCATCACCCTCTTCCGGCACGACACGACGGCCGGCTGGCAGTACTGGACCGACCTCAAGACGCTGGAGATGGCCGGGGGCTGGACCCAGGCCACGGTCCGCACTCCGGCGGTCCCGGCCGGCACCGACCGCATCACCTGGGGTGCCTCCGTCTACGGCACGGGCTACGTCATCACCGACGACTACACGATGGAGCAGGTCGCCGACCCCGTCCCCGAACCCGACTGCACGGGCACAGCGGAGGAATGCCAGAACGGCCGCTGGGACGTCCTGCCCACCCAGAACCCCGTCCGCTCCATGCACTCCGTGGTGCTGAACAACGGCAAGGTGCTGCTGATCGCCGGCTCCGGCAACAGCGAGGAGATGTTCGAGGCGGGCACGTTCACATCCGCGGTCTACGACCCGAAGAACGGCACGTACAAGCAGATCCCGACCCCGGACGACATGTTCTGCGCGGGCCACGTCCAGTTGGATGACGGCCGTGTGCTGGTGATGAGCGGCAACAAGGCGTACCCGGCGGCGGACGGCTCGCACGGCTACAAGGGCTACAAGGACTCGTACATCTTCGACCCGGTCACGGAGACGTACACCAAGACCAACGACATGAACGACGGGCACTGGTACCCGTCGGCGACGATCCTCGGCAACGGTGACGTCATCTCCTTCGGCGGACTCCGCGAGGACTCCACGGGCTCTGTCACGGCCGAACTGTGGTCAGACGCCGAACAGAAGTGGCTCGAACTCTGGAAGGTCAACCAGACCTGGTCGTACTGGGGCCTGTACCCGTCGATGATCCTCATGCAGGACGGCCGCCTCTTCTACTCCGGCAGCCACGTCTTCGGCAACAACATCCCCGGCACGGGTTCGGCGATCTACGACTACGGCGCCAACACGACCACGTCCGTCCCCGGCTTGCAGAACAAGGACGAGCGAGACCAGTCGGCGAGCGTCCTCCTGCCCCCGGCCCAGGACCAGAAGGTCCTGACCCTCGGCGGCGGCAACATCGACTCCAACCCGGAGGCGAACCGCCTGACGGACATCATCGACCTGAAGGCCGCGAACCCGCAGTACGTGGCGGGCCCGCCGATCCCACAGGGCACGGTGGACCTGGGCAACGGCAAGGTCGCCCAGACGGGCAACCAGGGCAAGATGTACGTCTCGGCGGTCCTGCTGCCGGACGGCAAGGTCCTGGAGACGGGCGGCGCCCTGCACAACCGGGCGAACCCGGTCTTCGAGACGTCGATCTACGACCCGGCGACGAACGCGTTCGACCCGGTGGCGGTGGACCCCGAGGCCCGCGGCTACCACTCCTCGGCGTTCCTGCTCCCGGACGGCCGCGTGATGGCGACGGGCGACAACCCCGGTAATGGGTCCTGGAACCACAACGTATCGATCTACACGCCGCCGTATCTGCTGAAGGGGCAGCGTCCGGCGATCACCTCGGTGATCGACAAGGAGTGGGTGTACGGCGACACGCAACGCATCACGGTGGACCGCCCGATCGCGAAGGCGGAGTTGATCCGCCCCGCGGCGGTGACCCACTCGTCGGACCCGAACCAGAGGTTCGTGGACCTCCCGTTGTCCGTCGACGGCAACAACGTGGACCTGAACGTGACGAGCAACCCGAACCTGGCCCCGCCGGGTTGGTACATGCTCTTCGCGGTGGACGCGAACGGCGTCCCGTCGGTGGCGGAGTGGGTGCATTTGCAGGGCCCGTCCGCCCTTGCCGCCGCCTCCGGCGAAGCCCCCTCGGCCCACGTCCACGACTTCGCGGACGCCCCGAAGGGAAAGACCACCGGCCCACAGAAGAAGACCAAGTCGAAGAAGGTCAGCCCGACGATCGCCGGCTGCGACCGCCACTACGGCACGGCGAACGTCTGCGTGCCGACCGCGTTCCCGGCGGAGGTCAAGAAGACGACTGCGTCCCGCTGCGAGTGGCTGAAGGAGAACAACTACGGCCGCTTGAAGGTCAACGGCAAGGACGATCCGTTGCGGCTGGACCCGAACAGGGATGGGTTGGCTTGCGGGAAGGGGGACGCGAAGCAGCGCTGAGGGACAACAGAGTCAAGGGCGTGGGGAACTGCGCGACCAGCCACAACGGGCGCATGGTTCCCCATGCCCAGGGGCGCCCCACGATGTGTGCGGTGCCGCCCCTGGGGCGGCACCTCGCAGGAATCTGTACAGAATTCTGTACCGGTTTCGGGTAGGGTGTTGTCCATGCGAGTACCCGAGATCGTCACAGTGAGCGACGCCAGGAGTGGCCTGTCACGGATACTGGCCGAGTTGGCCGAGGCCGGCCCGCAGGCTGAGCCCGTATTGATCGGTGCCCACCGCAAAGCGCAAGGTGTGCTGCTCTCGATCGAGGCCTACGAGAGCCTGACGGAACGCGCTGCTCGCAGGGAGGCAGTCGAGTCCGTCACCGGCTCCCTCACCGCCGAGGGCCTGCGACCGACCTCCGCCTCCGATGAGGACGTGGAAGCCTACGTACGGGGCACGCTGTCGACCGAGGAATTGGTTGCCCGCGCCCTGGCCCGCCATAGCGCCGAGAGTCGCCAGGCAGCCGGATGAACGACCCGTACGTCCTACCGAACGGCGTCCTGCGCAACCGCCTCGGTATCACCGACGCTGTCGCGCTCGCCACCGCCGAGGCCGACATCACGCGTGCCCGCCTTCTCGAGGTGGACAGACACCCTCCGCCAGGCGACTTCGACCTGACCACCTGCGCCGTTTCCACGCCGCGATCTTCTGCGATCTGTACCACTGGGCGGGCGAACTGCGGACGGTGGACATAGCGAAGCACACCCCGTTCTGCCCCCTCCAGCACATGACCGCATACGCGGCCGAGGTCTTCGGCCGTCTCCGAGCCGCCGACCACCTGCGCGGTCTGACCCGCGACGACTTCGTCCGTGCGGTAGCCGGACTCTACGGTGACACCAACGCCCTGCACCCCTTCCGTGAAGGCAACGGACGCACCCAGCGCGCCTTCCTCACGGAGCTCAGCAGGCAGGCGGGTTGGCCGATCGGCTGGGCCGGGCTGAACGCCGAGGAGAACGAGTACGCCTCGATCAAGAGCTTCCTGGGCGACAACCAACCCTTGGAGCGCATGCTGGACCGCCTCGTCAGCCAAGGGCCTCGGTGAGCGGCGTCCTGGGTCCCGTCTCCCCGCGGGAAGGGGGACGTCAAGCGCTGCTGACGAACTCAGAGGTCCATTGCAGGACGACGGCCCCGTACCCGGCGATGTTCGCCGGATACGGGGCCGTGTGCTGGATGCGCCTGCTGGACGGTCAACGGTTACGCGCGGCCCACGATGTGCGCGGTTCCGGGGGAGGCCTGCACGGAGTTGCGACAGTCTGGCGCGTCTGGCGACGCGGGATGGCCGTCGAGGGCGCCACAGAGGGCGGCGTGGAGGTGACCGGCTTCGGCGAGGGTGAGGGTCATCTCGGTGTCGGTTTCGGCGGGGTGTCCGCTGCCGGCCCGGTTCACCCGCAGAGGTACGGCGATCCGGTCGTCGCCGGTTCGACGAACAGGTCGGCCGGGCGCCCGCGCAATGGTCCACGTCATGAGGTCACCGCCCCGTTCTCCCCGTTCCGCTCGTTACGCGCGAGCCGGTAGGCGCCCCACAGCCCCCGCCCGACCGCACAGCCGTACTGGACTTTGATGGCGCCCTTGCAGCCGTCGCCGCACTTACGCGTGTGCTCGAACCACAGCCGATACGCGCGCAGCATGGGAATCTCGACCCGCCGGACGGCGGCCCGGACCTGTCCACCACTCATCAGCTCACCTCCACGAACTGCCGTGCCTGCCGGATCTGTTGGCGCACTTCGGAGGTAAGGAGGTAGGCACCGACGAGCGTGCTGCCGATGTCGTCGGGGGTGATGGGTGGCAGCCCGGTGCGCGGCGATGCACACGACGTTCCGCGACGCCGGGCGCCGGCGAGGAAGGGGGCCCACGTCTCGGGCGACGGTTGGCGAACGGGCGGGCTCGGACGGCTCTCCTGAGCGGTGTCGGCGCGGACGCCGAGGGGCGCGCGACATGCGATTTCGGGCGGGCCGAAGAGCAGGGCCCTGACCCAGGCAAGTGCCCGTGATACAAGGTGCATTGTCGATCTCCTGGTTGAGTCGGCCACGCCCCGGGGCCGTGTCAGCGGCCGTCGGGGCTTTGTTCGGCCTTGTTGATGACGAGCGCCCACAGGTAGTCGCCTTCGCCGGTGCGCTCATGCCCGTACGCGTCGGCGTCGGCGATGGCGGCAAGGACGGTCTTCCGTGCGGTCTCACTCAGTTGTTCCCGGGGCAGATCCACTTCCAGCCGGACACCGGCGGGGACCTCCTCGCGACGCACCTCGGACCTGGCGGCGACGGCCAGTCGTGCGGCGATGCTTTCGACCTTCGGACGCACAACTCTCCTAGTGAGAGCTTAGTCACCCAGTGTACTTCTACTCCAGTAGATTCCACCTGATGCAGTAGTTTGTCAATGTCGCCGTCAACCGCACTACCAGGCCCTGCACGCTCACGCTCGGGGCAGCTCGGAGAGCCGTATGCCGCGAGAGGCCCCGTACCTCGAAGTCGCGGACGACCTGCGCCGCCGGGTAAGGGCGGGGGAGTGGGCCGTCGGCGACCGCCTGCCGTCGCGGGCCCAACTCGCCGAGGAGTACGGCGTGGGCCGCAATGTCACGCAGCGCGCCATGGAACGCCTGATCATCGAGGGCATCCTGGAAGGCAAGGCGGGCTCCGGAACCTACGTGCGCACACCGCGCGAGCGCCTGCGCATGGTCCGGTCCCGGCACCGCGAGCTCCGGGGCGGCTCACCGTTCCGCGCCGACATGAAGGAACAAGGGCGACGCGGAACTTGGGAGTCGCACAGCCAGGCCCGCGTCCCCGCACCGCAGCACATCGCCCAGCGCCTCGCCATCGACCCGGGTGACCCCTGCGTCGTCACCCGCTACGAGTTCCTCGCAGACGACCAATCGGTCCAGCTCTCCGAATCATGGGAGCCGATGGCCATCACCGACGGCACTCCCATCGTCCTCCCCGAGATGGGCCCACTCGCCGGCATGGGCGTCGTGGAACGGATGCGCACCATCGGAGTCATCATCGAAACGGCCGTCGAGATCCCCCGCCCAGGCCGAGCCACCCAGGAGGAGGCCAACCTGCTGGGCGTCAACGTCGGCGAGCTACTGACCCACATCGAGCGCACCTACTACGACAGCGACGGCCGCCCCGTCGAAACGGCGGACATCACCGTGCCGGACGTCCGCTGGGAAATCGCCTACGAGATCCCGATCGAGAAGCTCGACGAGTAATCGGCGCCGCCAGGCCAGATTGATGGACGCCCCATCGCCCCATCGCCGCACCGCCAGGATGCCCGTATGACGAGCCCTGAGGTAGCGCCGGAGATCGTGAGGTTCTACACCGAGACCATCAACGAGGCGGACCGGCTGTCCACGACAGCGGACGGCCACCTGGAACTGATCCGCACCCAGGAGCTGCTACGCCGCCACCTCCCGCCCCCGCCGGCCCGAATCCTCGACGTGGGCGGCGGCCCAGGCACCCACGCCCGCTGGCTCGTAGCGGACGGCTACGAGGTCCACCTCGTAGACCCGATCCCCCGCCACCTCACCCAGGCCAAACAGACCGGCGCCAGCGTTGAGTTGGGTGACGCCCGCCACCTCACGGCCGAGGACGCCTCGTACGACGTAGTCCTGCTCCTCGGCCCTCTCTACCACCTCCCCGACCGCACCGACCGCGACCGAGCCCTGGCCGAAGCCCACCGCGTCCTCAAACCGGGCGGCCTCCTCGCAGCGGCCGGCATCAACCGCTACGCCTCCCTCTTCGAACACACCGCCTTCGCCCACCTCCACAAGGAACCCCTGCGCGAGAGCATCGCCGGCATCCTCGCCACCCAGATCCACGACGGAAAGAAGGCGTTCACCAAGGCGTACTTCCACAGCGGCGCCCAACTCCTAGACGAGGTCACGACCGCCAGCTTCACCAACCCCCAGGTCTACGGCATCGAAGGCCCGGCCTGGTCCCTCCTGGCCGCCACCGAACGCCACACCGGGGAGCCCTTCACCGACTCACCCCTCTTCAGGTCGGCCCTGACCGCAGCGCGCATGGCGGAGCCATACCCGGAACTGCTGGCAGCGAGCTCCCACTTGCTGGCGATCGGTCACCGGCCCAGGTGACTCTTTGACCGGATCCCCGAACCATCTCTTCCGGGTATTCGATCGGGACGCCCCCGGTAGGGATGGCGGCGGCTGGTGGCGCCGCACAGAGCTCTGACGAAGCCTTCCTACGCTCCGAGCCCTACGCGATGTCGTCCGCTACGCCACTGCTCGCAGTATGTGAACGATCAGCCCCTCTCCATGCCGCAACGGCGCGCACAGAAAAGCCGAACACGGCCACCGTCAACCATCGGCTGGGACCGAAGTGTCAAGCATCTCCCGGGACCGGACAGCCCGCCCCGCTCCAGCCCGGCCAAGGGCCGGGCCGCGCGCTGATGAACGAGCCGAGAACGGTAAGGCGAGCACCTTGGGCAGGCCAGCGAGGCCGAAACAATGCCTCCGGCGGGGGATTGGCCGGCACCGGGATGAGAGGGGGGCGCCGTCGGCATCTGCGGGTCCGTAGGAGCGTGCGCGGGGAGCTCGCGTTCGAGACGAAGGGACCGTGCCATTCGCGTGCCAGATCCTGCGGGGAACCACGGGGAACCGCGGGAACTTGCCCGGGGTGCGACCATGGCTCCAGCACCGCTCCGACGCAGGTCAGCACAGCAATCGCCGGCAAGAAACCTGAGCTTCCCAAGCTGAGAGCGCGAGTTCGATTCTCGTCACCCGCTCCATGTGAAACCCCCAGGTCAGTGGCCCGGGAGTCTTTGTTATCTAGACCGTATCTAGACCTGTACGCGGCGCGCACCACAACCGCACCAGCGAAGACCGGCGAGTTCCTCGGGTCGCGTCGGGCCATACGCGCCGAGGTAGACCATGAGGCGCCAGCGGATACCGATCGCTTCGGCGAGGGCATCGACCTGGGCGACGGTGGCAATATCTGTTCCGGCGCCGGCGGCAGTTTGAAGCGGTCCTGGTCCGTCCGGGTCCCGAGGCAGGGGTCGGGCAGGCCGCGCAAGCGCCCGGACCGGGTCCGGGCCGACAAGGCGTACGGCTCGCCGCGGGGCGTGGCCTGGGCTTGTCGTGTGGCTGACAGTGGCTTTTCGGGTGGTCGGGGGCGTTCGGGATATCGGTTTGGTTCGGCCCATTGACGCCGCCCCTGAGCCGCCTTTACGTTTCGTTCGCAGTTCCGCACGCCGTTCGTAACGTCGAACATCGTTCGGCCTGGTCTGCCTCGGCGGCGACTACGTCCGCATCGTCAACGCCGCCACCGGCAAGGTCATGGACGTCGCCGACCGCGGCACGCCAACGGTACCGACGTACGCCGGTGGAGCTGGCTCAGCAACACCTGCCAGCAGTGGCGGCTCGTCCCCACAGCCGCCTGATCCCGAAGGGCCGCAACACAAACATGAGACATCTCGCCAGACGGGTTCTGGTGGCTGCCACGGCGGCGCTCGCCGTGCTCACCACCGTGACGACCCCTGCCCAGGCCGCCGTGCCCGCGTCCCCCGCCGTCACCTTCACCAACGGGCGCCGAGTTCTCCCCCTACTGGAACGGCTACATGGACGGCGCGGTCCGCTCCGGCCGCCACACCGCCACCGAACTCCTCCACCAGCTCTGAGTCATGGGCGCAGATAGCAAGGGAACCCTGTCATGAACCGTTTCGTCGTCGCCGAGACCGCCGTCATCGACGCCCCCGTCGAGCGGGTGTGGGAGGTCATCTCCCGCACCGACCGGTACGCCGAGTGGGTCGCCGGAGCCATCGAGGTCACCGACCACCACGGCGTCGCCACCATCGGCAAGACCTACTCCGAGCGCAACCGCACCATCGGCCCGCTCAAGACCGACTCGGTGTGGACCGTCAGGGAGATCGAACCCTACAAGCGCCGCGTCGACACCGGCGTCGGATTCGCCCCACTCCAGGACGTCACCAACATCTTCGAGTTCCGCCCGGTCCAGACCGCCGACGGCCGGGAGGCGACGGAGATGCTCTACCAGGTCGAGTACACCATCGGCCTCGGCCCCCTGGGCCAGCTCCTCGACTCCGTACAGGAGTCCTCGATGCGCGCCGGAATGCGCACCTCCATGGCCAACCTCAACACCCTGCTGCGATCCGAGGACACGAACACCGGCTGACGGTGACGAAGGTCAGCGGCCGCCCGCCGCTTGCGGGCCGGGTCCTCGGCGAACCCGGCTCGCGCCCTTCGCAGAGATCCGCCCTCACCCAGAGAACCGAGGTTCCGATCATGTCCACCACCATGCTGGCCGGACGTCTCCACCTAGGACTTGTCCGGCCGATCATGTGACTACTCCGCGTCCGGGTCGTTGATGTGAACATGGGGCGGGGCGATTTGAGCGATGCCGAGTGGGAACGGCTGCGGCCGTTCCTGCCGGTCAGCAACAGGCGTTGCGGCAGGTGGCGGGATCATCGGCAGGTGATCGACGGGATTCTGCACCGGGTTCGGACCGGCGTTCAGTGGCGTGACCTGCCCGAGCGGTTCGGCCCGTGGAAGACCGTCTACGAACGCCACCGCCTGTGGTCGGCCGACGGAACTTGGGAACGCCTGCTCCAGCAGGTCCAGGCCGAGGCCGACGCAGCTGGGGAGATCGACTGGGACATCTCGGTCGACTCCACCATCGTGCGGGCACATCAGCACGCCGCCGGTGCCCGCACCGAACCGCCGCCGACGCCTGCGTCAAAGGGGGACGCACCGGCAGAACACCAGGGCGAAACACCGTGGCAGAGCCTGCTCGCCCGCCTGGTGGAGGTGGTGCAGGAGGTGAGGGCCTGGGCCGCTCGCGCGGCGGGTTCACCACCAAGCTCCATCTGAGCGCGGACGGCCGCTGCCGCCCGCTGTCCCTGATCGTCACACCGGGACAGCGGGCGGACTGCACACAGTTCACGCCTGTGCTGGAGAAGATCCGCGTCCCGCGGATCGGGCCGGGCAGACCACGCGGGAAGCCTGACAGCCTCGCGGCGGACAAGGCTTACAGCAACGGCCCGTGCCTCGAGTATCTGCGGCGCCGGGGCATCCGGCACACGATTCCGGACAAGACCGACAGCCAGACCGCCCGCCTGCGCAAAGGCTCACGCGGCGGACGACCGCCTGGCTTCGACGAAGAGCGGTACCGGAAACGCAACACCGTCGAACGGGCGATCAACCGGCTCAAGCACTCCCGAGCCGTGGCCACCCGCTACGACAAGCGCGGCTACGTCTTCCTCGGGACTGCGACTGCCGCAGTCCTCGTCATCTGGCTCCGTTCATGATCGGCCGGACAAGTCCTAGACACCCGCACCTTCGCGGTCGAAGAGGTCCCCGTTCCCGTCCCCGGTCCCGGAGAGGTGCTGATCGAGGTCAGGGCCGCCGGAGTGTGCCTGTCCGACGTCCACCTGATCGACGGCGGCCTCACCCCTGCCTTTCCCGTCGAGGCGGTCACCGGTTCGGGCGCGGTCACCCTCGGCCACGAGGTCGCGGGCGTCATCCACACCCTGGGCCGCGGCCTGTTGGGGGACTGGGCCCCCGGCATGCGCGTCGCCCTGCAGGCCGGCCAGGCGTGCGGAGCATGCACCGACTGCATGAGCCGCTCCCCCTGTCCACGGCCGCTCACCCGCGGCGTCGACTACGACGGCGGCTGGGCCGAGTACGCCGTCGCCCGCGAGGACACCCTCGCCCCCCTC
Source organism: Streptomyces capitiformicae (assembly GCF_002214185.1). Taxonomy (NCBI): domain Bacteria; kingdom Bacillati; phylum Actinomycetota; class Actinomycetes; order Kitasatosporales; family Streptomycetaceae; genus Streptomyces; species Streptomyces capitiformicae. The sequence continues at coordinate 10,290,911 of NZ_CP022161.1, forward strand.
CCCGACCACCTGCCCTTCGACCAGGCCGCCATCATCCCCGACGCGGTCTCCACCCCCTATGCCGCGATCACCGAGTCCGGGATGGTCCGGCCGGCGCAGTCCGTCGGCGTCTGGGGCGCCGGCGGCCTGGGCGCCCACGGCATCCGGATTGCCCGCCTGGCCGGCGCCGCGCCCGTCATCGCCGTCGACCCGCTGCCCGAGGCCCGTGAACGGGCCCTCGCCTTCGGCGCCGACATCGCACTCGACCCCGCCGACCCGGGATTCACCGAAGCCGTGAACCTGGCCACCGGCGGCCACGGTCTCGACGTCGCCTTCGACTTCGCAGGTTTCCCCGCGGTCCGCGAGCAGGCTGCCGCGGTCCTGGGCGCCGGCGGTGTCCTCGTCCTGGCTGGCCTCACCCCGGAACCGCTCACCGTCACCGACAGCACAGGGTTCAGCTACCGCGGCAACCAGATCCGAGGTCACTACGGCTCCGGACCAGAACACGTGACCCAGCTCATCCGCCTGGCCGCCACCGGCAGGCTCGACCTGGCGCCTTCCATCACCGATCACATCCCCCTGGCGGAGGCGGCCGGCGCCGTCACCCGGCTGGAGAAGAAGACCGGCAACCCGATCCGCCTCGTCCTCACCCCGTGAACCACCGCGCGCCCACCGGTGAATGATCTGGCCATCTGCGTCTCGTGGATGCAGCCATGGCAGGCGGCGCAGGCTATGACGGTCCTGCGGCGCTGATCCAGCATGACCTGCACTCAGTCGGACGGCGGCTGTTTGATCTCGAAGACTACGTCGGCTTTGCGAGCTCGACCGGTCGTCAGTTCGCTCGTAGCGTCAATCGACGAGTCAAATAGGGTGTTCGGGGTCGAGCAGATCTACTGTGCGCTGTCCAACTCCGCGGAATACGCCGGCCGGTTTCACCTCCAGCATCTACCCCTCACCACGCCTTCACCATACCTGCTTCGGCTGTCTGAATCCGTAGCAGCTGAATCGCGCTGCCTTCAGCCGCACTTCACGTCATTCCCAAAGAGTCGATCTACCGAGGATTCCCTTGGACCCGCAAACTCTGCTTCTCTCCATCTTCACGCCGGAGGGGCGGGAGAACCCGTTCCCGGCGCTTGAAGCACTCCGCGAGACCGCCCCGGTCTACTACGACAAAGACCTCGACACCTATTTCCTGACCACGTACGCGCATTGCCAGGCCGTGCTGACCGACACGGCCTTCCGCACCCCCGATCTGAGTTGGTGCGAGGAGCATCTCCCGGACTGGCGCGACCATCCCGCGGCCGACTTCTTCTACGCTTCGATGTTCCGCGCCAACCATCCCGACCACAGCCGGCTTCGCCGACTGGTCAATGCCGGGTTCACCCCTCGCCGCGTGGCAGCACTGCAATCCGCCGTCGAGGACCTGACCGACGGCTATCTCGACGCCTTGGCCGACGCCTCCGCGCACGGCCGTGCGGTCAACTTCCAGGAACTGGTCGGTTACCCCCTGCCCGTCGCGGTGGCGGGGGAGTTGATCGGTGTCCCGGCGGCGGACCGCCCCCGGTTCCGCAGGCTGGGCAGTGACGCCAGCCGGCTGCTCGAGCCGGTGCGCAGCCCGGAGGATTGGGCACGGGCCGACGCGGCGGTGACCGAACTGCGTGCGTACTTCGAGGAACTGCTCCAGCGCCGCCGGCGTGAGCCGCGCGAGGATCTCGCGACGGTGCTGCTGGAGGCCCAGGAGGGACAGGAGCGTCTGACCCGGCGGGAGTTGGTCGACACACTGCTCCTTGTCTTCGTCACCGGTTTCGAGACGGCCACGGCCACGCTCGGACTGGTCACCCACGCACTGCTGACACACCCGGACCAGCGGGACCTCGTGACGGGCGACCCCGAGCTCGCGGCTCAGGCGGTCGAGGAAGCGCTGCGCTGGGACTCGCCCGTCCTGATGACCGAGCGGATCGCCACCGAGCGGACCGAGATCGCAGGCGTGACCATCCCGGTTGGTGCCAACGTCACCACAGTCCTCACCGCGGCCAACCGGGACCCCGCCCAGTTCCCCGACCCGCACCGCTTCGACGTGCGGCGCTCCGGAACCAAGGTGCTCAGCTTCGGCGCCGGTCCCCACTACTGCCTGGGCGCCGCCCTGGCACGTCTGGAGGGCACGGTGGCCGTGCGCCGTCTCTTCGCCCGCTTCCCCGAGCTCGCCGTGTCGGGCGTCCCGGTGCGGCGCGAGTCCTACAGCCTCCGGGTCTACGAGAACCTCCCCCTGACGGCCCACGGCTCTGTGACATCCCCGGACCGGGCCACCACCATCACCCGCCACGAGAGCGAAGGAGTGACGTCGTCATGAATTTTCTCGGCACCGAGCGCGAGGTGCTCGAAGCGCTGCTCCCCGGTCTGGACGCAGCGCTCGCCCGCCACTCGCTGGCGGAGTTGGAGCGGCCCGGCGGCCCCGCCATCGCGGCGTTCCGGGAGGCCGGTGGTCCGGCCCTGCTGGTGCCGGCGCAGAACACCGGCATCGGGGCGGACCCGCTCCAGGCTGTGCGGCTGCAGAGGGCCGTGGGGGCACGTTGCCCGTCCCTGGCCGTGGCCACCACGATGCATCACTTCTCCGTGGCGAGCCTCGTGGAGACCGCCAAGCACGGGGCGGGCTTCGAATGGATGCTGCTGGAGGCGATCGTCGGCAAGCGGATGCTGCTGGCCTCGGGATTCGCGGAGGGCCAGACCGGTCAGTCGATCCTGCGGCCCGCCATCCGCGCCGAGCGGCGCGGTGGCGACGTGGTGCTGAACGGCAGCAAGAAGCCGTGCAGCCTGGCCCACTCCATGGATCTGCTGACCGCTTCGGTGGTGATGGCGGACGACAGCGGCGTCGAACGACTGGCGGTGGCCATCGTCCCGGCCGAAACCAAGGGCGTGTCCGTACGCCCGTTCTGGCGCAGCACGGTGCTGGCCGGTGCCGAAAGCGAGGAAGTGGTCCTCGAGGACGTCGTGCTGGACCCGCAGTTGGTCGTGCTCACCGATGTCGGAGCCGACGCCGTACTGGACTCGCTTCACATCGCGGGATTCCTCTGGTTCGAGCTGCTGATGACCGCCGGCTACCTGGGTACGGCGAGCGCCCTGGTGGAACGGGTGCTGCGGCACGGACGTTCCGCCGCCTTGGTGCGAGCGGAACTGGTGACAGACGTCAACGCGGCGATGCTCGGGGTCGAGGCCGTGGCCCGCGCCATGCGGGAGTCGCAGGCATGGGACGAATCGCTGCTCGTGGACGCGCTCATGGCGCGCTATGCAGCGCAGGACGCTATCGCGCGCACCACGCGAACCGCGCTGGAGGCGCTCGGCGGGATGTCGTTCATCACCTCGGACGAGGGGACGTACCTGGCGTCGGCGGCCGCGGGGCTGGGCTTCCACCCGCCGTCCCGGGGCCGGATGGCGCAGTCGCTGTGCGCGACCCTGGACGGAGAGCCGCTGCATGTCGGTTGAGGGCCCACACGGGGACGGCGACCCGCGGCGCTCCGCTCCGGGCGGACAGATGGTCCAGACGGCCCCGCGGTACACGGCGGAGTGTCTGACCACCGTCGACGACCTGCCGCGGGAGTTGTGGGACGCACTGGCGCCGGCCCACGATCCCATGTGGGGCCGGGAGGTCTTCACGGCCATGGAAGGGGCGGCCATCGGTCCGGACGTGTACGCCTACCTTCTCGTACGGGGAGACGACCGGCCGGTCGCGGTGCTGCCCCTCAGCGCGGTTCACGGTCTGCGGCTGGAGCGGGTCGTGGGTCCCGGCGAGCGGCGCCTGCTCGCCCCAGTGGCCCGGCTGTTCCCCCGGCTGCTGCGGGTGCCGATGCTCTTCTGCGGCAACTTCCTCGGGCAAGGGCACATCCCGGGCGAGGACCCGCTTGCGCCGCAGGCGGCCGAGCTGCTGGTGCGGGAAGTACTGCAGTTCGCCCGGCGGCACCGCCTGGGCACCGTCGTCTTCAAGGACTTCGCCCCCCGTGACCTGGACGCGCTGCGCCCGGCGCTGGACGGCGAGGGGTTCTTCATCGTCGCCGGTCTGCCCGACACCGAACTCCTGCTAGGCCACCGCGACTTCGAGGAGTACCTCGTCTCGCTGCCGGCCAAGCCTCGCCGCAACGCCCGCAACAAGATACGCAAGTTCCGGGCACAGGAGGGACTGCGGATCGAGGTGCTTCAGGAGTTCGGCGACCTCGTCCCCGACATGATGGGGCTGTACCGGCAGGTGATGGACCGCGCCGACCAGACGCTCGACGTGCTCGACGAAACATTCGTCCGGCGCCTGGCCAACAGCCCGGACGCCGATCAGCGGCTGGTCGCCTGTTTCGAGGGCGACCGTCTTGTCGGCTATCTGCACTGCCTGTTCCGTGGCCGCGGCGCGGTCGGGGCCCGGATCGGTCTGGACTACCGGCTGGCCCACCGGGCGCGGCTCTACCACAACCTCCACTACGCGGCGATCGAGCTGGCGATCACCCGCGGCTGCCGCCACATCCGCTTCGCGCAGACCGCCTACGAGCCGAAACGGGAACTCGGCTGCGAACTGGTCGAGCAGAACTACGCGATGACCCACACCCGCCGGCTGCCCCGCGCCGTGCTGCGTCTGCTGTTGCCACGGGCGCTGGAAACCGCACGCGAACAGGCGCTGGCCCCGAAGTCCTGACCGCGACGTGCCTGCCGACGGCCGCCCCCTGCCACCCCCTACGAGAAAGAGACCGCCATGCCCCTTGTCCAGGTCGAGATCACCATCGCTGCCCCGCCCGAGGACAGCTGGAAGGCTGTCGTCGATGTCGAGAGCTACCCCGCCTGCATGGACAGCGTCCAGTCCGTGGTGGTCCTCGAAGGCTCCGGTGAGGACCGCAGGACGACGGCGTGGTCCGTCCGTCTGAAGGGCTCCGTTCTGGAGTGGGTGGAAGCGGAGCAGCTCGACCACGCGTCCCGGCGTTTCGACTTCCACCAGGTCAGCGGCGACCTCGCCCACTTCGTGGGGCACTGGGCGGTTCGCCCCTCCGACGGCGGCGGCAGCCTCGTGTCGCTGACGGTGGAGTTCGAGATTGGTATCCCCCTCCTCGCGGAGATGCTCAACCCGGTCGCCGCCGCCGCGCTGCGGGACAACGCCCGGCAGATGCTCCAGGCGCTGGAGCGGCGGCTCACCGCCGCTGTCGACGGCTGAGCCGGTGCTCGCCGCCTCCGTCCCCTCACCGATGCCGTCCCGAAAAGACCACGTACCCGGCTGTTCGTCCCCCGTCAAACGCGGCCCGGTCCGGCCGCCCCTTTCTACAGGAGTTCCCGTTGGGAACCAGCTCCATGACCAGCGCCCACGCCGCCAGCCGGGTGTTCGACACACTCCGCCGTCACCAGTCTCCGCAACTCGCCCTGACCGGCAAGCTCGCGGGGCAGGGTGCCGTGGAGTCCAGTGCGCTGGGCGCCCGTGTCACCCTCTCCGACGGCCGTTCCGTGCTCGACTTCGGCTCCTACGCCGTCACCCTGCTCGGCCACCGTCATCCCCGTGTGGTGGAAGCCGTCGGCCGACAGCTCGGCGTCATGCCGACGTCGACCCGCAGTCTGGCCAATCCCGTGGCGGCCGAGGCGGCGGCGCGGCTCGCCGACTACCTCGGGGGCGGACTGCCCAAGGTCTACTTCGGCCTCAACGGGGCCGACGCCGTCGAGGTGGCGGTGAAGCTCGCGCGGCTCGCCACCGGGCGGGAGCGGGTGCTGGCGGTGACCGGTGGTTACCACGGCAAGACGCTCGGGGCGCTCTCCCTCACGCACAGTCCGATGTTCCGGGCGGGACTGCGGGGCTGTGTGGTGGATGTCGTCCATCTAGACCCCCACGACCCGCATGCCGTCCGCGAACAGGTGTCGGCAGGCCCCGTCGCGGCCGTCGTCTTTGAGCCCGTGCAGGGCGAGAACGGCGCGGTTCCGCTGCCGACGGACGTCCTGCGGCAATGGTGCGAGGACGCCCGCGCCCACGGTGCCTTCGCGATCGCCGACGAGATCCAGTGCGGGTTGCGGCGGTGCGGGGAGCGCTCGGTCGCCCTTGCCGACGGCCTGCCCGTCGACGCCGTGCTCGTCGGCAAGCCGCTCGGCGGCGGCGTGATGCCGCTGTCCGCCGTCGCATGCACCCAGGAGCTGTACCGGCCGCTGGAAATGGACCCGTTCCTTCATTCGGCGACCTTCGGAGGGCACCCACTGAGCTGTGCCGCTCTCCCCGCCGCGCTGGACGCCGTCGAGGAACTCGCCGAACATGGCAGGAAGTTGTCGGACGCGCTCGTCGACGGTCTGCGTGACCTCCGGCAGCGTCATCCCCGCGTGATGAGCGGATACCACGGCCGGGGACTGCTGTGGGGCATCGACTTCACCACACCCGCGGCGGCGGGCGAGACCGTGGTCTCGCTGGCCAACAACGGGCTGCTGGTCTCCCCGTGCCTGGGCCGCCCGACCACTGTGCGTCTCCTCCCGCCGCTCGTCACCACCGATGCGGAGTTGGACGAGGCCATGGACATCCTCGACACCGCGCTGACGGCGGCCGGCACGGCGGTCCACGACTGACCGCAGGTCCCGCGAGCGTTGCCGCTCCACCGCACGACTCCGGAAACTCACCCTCCGGATATGAACCATCACCTCCTCTCACTCATACCAGCATCAAAGGAACCGAGTTGACGCACAACGGCCCCGCGGGCACCAGGACCGCTGACTCTGTCGGCGTACCGTCCTCTTCTGACACGTCCTCTGCCGACCTGTCCGCCGTGGTCCGCGAGACCATCGCGGAGGTCCTCGGGACCACGCCCGACGCCATCGTGGACAGCACCGACCTGCGAACCGAGTACGGCATCGACAGCCTGGAGCTGATGGCGATCGGAGCCCAGCTCGAACGCGTACTGAACGTGCCGATATCGGCCGAGGACCTGATGGGGGCCGACACCGTCGGCCAGGCCGTCGAACTCCTCGCGCAGCGGAAGACGGGGCGGGAATGACTCCGCAACAGCACCACTCAACGGCCGGCCGATGGCCGTCCGAACGCCCGCGCGTCGTCGTCACCGGGATCGGTGTGAAGACCCCGGCAGGCCTCACCCTGGATGAGGTCATGAGCACTGTCCTGGCAGCACGCTCCACCGCCGCGCTCCACGACGAGCTGGCCGAAGGCAGCTCTCCGGTGCACTTCGCCTGCCGTGTGCCCGAGTTCGACCCCGAGCCCTACGTCACCCGCCGGGAGCGCCGCCAGATCGACCGCCCCACCGAACTGGCGCTGTGCGCCGCCGTTGACGCCGTCGAACAGGCCGCACTGTCCGGCCTGCCGTCGGCACGGGTGGGCGTCCATCTCGGCACGGGTATCGGGGGGCTGCCCACCATGGAGTCGAGCGTGCGTGAGCACTACGGGGACTCCAGGCGCATGCCCGTGCACGCCGTGCCCCGGACCATGGCCAACTCGGCCGCCGCCCGGGTGGCGATGCGCTACGGCTTCCGTGGTTCGTGCGTCACGTACAACACGGCCTGTGCCAGCGGCGCCACAGCCATCGGGGAGGCCGCCCGCCGGATCCAGTACGGGGAGCTGGACGTCGCCGTCGGCGGCGGCTTCGATGCGGCGGTGACGGCTTTCATGCTCACCGGCTTCTCCCGGATGCAGGCGCTGTCCACCCGCAACGATGCTCCGGAGCAGGCGAGTCGCCCCTTCGACGCCCAGCGTGACGGCTTCGTCATGGGCGAGGGTGCCGCCGTCCTCGTACTGGAGCGACGCGAATCGGCGCTCGCCCGCGGGGCACACATCTTCGGCGAGGTCGCGGGGTACGCCACGAACGCCGATGCCCACCACATCGTCGCACCGCATGCCGAGGGGACCGTCGCGGCCGTGTGCATGGCCGACGCCATCGCCGACGCCGGACTGCTGCCGGCCGATATCGGCCAGATCAACGCCCACGGTACCTCAACGCCGGCGAACGACAGTTCGGAGGCCACCGCCATACACCGGTGCTTCGACGGCCAGGCGCCGCCCGTGACCGCCGTCAAGGGCGTCACCGGGCATCTCATCGGTGGCTCCGGGGCGCTGGAGGCCGCCATCTCCCTGGTCTGCGCGGAGCGCAGGATCGTGCCGCCGGTCGCCAACCTCACGGAGCCCTCCGAGGCCGACCGGATCGACGTGGTCTTCGGTGCTCCACGCAGCGTGGACCGTGCCCCCGTGCTGTCCAACTCCTTCGGTTTCGGCGGACAGAACGTCTGCCTGGTCCTGCTGCCCGCCACGTGAACTTCTGAGGAACTCCTGCCATGCGCATCCTCTCACTGGTGCCACCGGTGTCGTCGGCGCCGAAGTCGCCTCGCGTCTCGCCGCCGGGACCGCCGACCGCAGCGGCCCCCAGATCGTCCCCACCGCACGCCGCCCCACCGGGAACTCGCCCGTGCGCTGGGACATCGGCGCCGAGCCGGCGCCCGATGCCCTGACCGCCCGGCCGTGGGACGTCATCGTGCACACAGCGGCCTCCACTCGTTGGACCATGACCCGTGACGAGGCCACCGACGCCAACATCCGCACGCTGCGCGAGGTGCTCGCACTGGCCGGTCCCGACACCCATGTGGTGCATGTGTCCACCGCCTACGTCGGTGGCGTGCGTGCCCCGGAGGATCTACGGGGCGCCGAGTTCGAGGGCTACCGCAACGGCTACGAGTGGTCGAAGGCCGTATGCGAGGACATCGTGACGACCGAGCACCGCGGACCGGTGACCATCGTCCGTCCACCACTGGTCATGGGACGCCGCGAGGACGGCCGCATCGCCCGCTTCTCCGGCCCTTACAGCCTCTTCCCCGCGTTCGTCTCCGGCCTCGCGGCCGTCGTTGTCGGCGACCCGGCCGGCTATGCCGAGATCAGCCCCGTGGACGAGGTCGCCGAGGTGATCGCCGCCGCGGCTCTGGGTCCGGCACCGTCCGCGCCTCGCACCGAGGTGATCGCCGCAGGCCAGGACAGCCTGCGTCTGGACACCCTCGTCGACATCACATGCGACACTCTCAACGCGTTCCGGGCCGAGCACGGCGTCGAACCGATCGCCAAGCCTCCGACGGTGTCCACCGAGAGCTGGAACCGCTTCTTCCTGCCGCTGGCCGAGCAGTGGCTCTCCCCGGTCCAGCAACAGGCCGTGAAGCTGCTGGCGATGTTCCAGAGCTACACCAGCATGAGCGAGCCGTTCCCGCCCACCTGTCGGGTGGCCGACCCGGGTGGGGTGATGGCGGCATCGGTACGGCACTGGGCGCAGAGCAAGCCACGCCAGGCGCTCGGCCGGCCCACACCGTGGACGCTGATCAACGCCGAGTGACCGGGCCGAGTCGCGGGGGGCGTGGCCAAGGGGTCCTAATCCTTGAGTAGTGGCTCCGGTCGGTCTCCTCTGGGGGGCTGGCCGGACCGTTGAGCCATGGCCACTGCAGGACGTTGGCGCCGTTGGCGGTGCCCCCGCTCTGCACGTCGGCGGCCTTGCCGCTGTGCCGGGCGACGAGCCGGTAGACGGTGCCGTCGCCGGGCAGCGTGGTGGACACCAGGGCCGGCTCGGCCGTCCGGCCGCCGATCCTGACGCCGCCGATGTTGGCGTAGCCGCCGGTGGCCGCGTTGACCTGGATCCGCACGAAGCCTACGTTCCGGGCGGGCCATTCGGCCACCTTGATGGCGCGGTTGCCGGCCCACGTGCCGGTGGCGACCTGGGTGAAGTTCGTGCCGTCGGTGGTGTCGTTGCGACTCCACTGCTTGGGCAGGTACTCCAGGGTGGAGACGTTGCTCCACAACCCGCCCAGGTCGATCGTGATCGAGTGGGGCAGGGGCGAGGGCAGTCCCCAGGTCGACCAGCGGGTCTCGTAGCGGACGTCGCTGAGTCCGTCGATGGCGTTCAGCGGGCCCTCGCCGGTGCGGAAGGCGGTGGCGTTCGCGTTGACCGGTGTGACGGGGTGTTCGGCTCGCAGGGGCTGGGTGGGCAGCGGCGGCCGGGAGGTGTCGGGGCTCCATGCCGCGCCGACCTCGGCGAGTCGGTTGACGATGTTGGTGTCCAGCAGGCCGTTGCGGTTGGGCGGGCGGTTGAGGATGAACGAGGTGTACTTCGGTTCCAGGTCGGCCAGGTGCGAGAGGATCGCGTCCTTGCTCATCAGGCTCTCGGTCGGCGTGGTCGGGTGCCAGAACCAGCCGCCGCTGATGGTCTGTCCCTGCATTCCGGCGTAGGTGTTGCCTGCGGGCGCCGTGACGCCCAGCGGCTCCTCGAAGAAGATCGCGTCGCTGAGGAAGGGCTCCGACAGTCCGCCGATGTCGATCATGACGCAGTCGGGCTGAAGCTCCTTCACCAGTGAACGGATCCGCTGGTAGGAGACGGCCTGCTGCCCCATCTGCCATGCGTAACCGTCGGTCATGAACATGCCGATGGTGCCGTAGTTGGTGAGCAGCTCGCGGATCTGGCCGAGGATGAAGGTCATGTCGGCGGGCTGGATGGCATCGGTGATCTCCAGGCCGGTCACCCTGTGCCGGCTCTCCCATGCCTCGACGCCGAAGGTGCGGTCCCATAACGAGTAGTAGAGCCCGACCTTCAGCCCTTTCGCCCGGAAGGCGTCGCAGTACGCCTTCACCACGTCGTGCTTGTAGGAGCTGTTCGCGACGTTCTGGGTGCCGTAGGCGCTCGGCCACAGGGCGAAGCCGTCGTGGTGCTTGGTGGTCAGGATGCCGTAACTCATCTTCGCGGCAGCCGCCGCGTCGGCCCACTGTCCGCAGTTGACACTCGGGGGAGCGAAGAGGGTGGGGCTCTGGTTCGGGGCAGCCCACTCCTGGTTGGTGAAGGTGCCCAGGCTGAATTGGTTGAACATGCTGAACCGCATGTCGACCATCCTGCTCAGGTTGGTCGGGTGTCCGCGGCGGACGCCTGCGACAGAAGGCCGGAGAAACCGGGGACGAGCGGCAGAGCGGTCGCGGCGCTCGCCGCACCCGCCGCGCCGAGAAACGTACGGCGAGTCATTCTCGATGAGGACATGGCCCGCTCCTGTGGATCGAATGGCATGGATGGCGGTGACAGCGTGCTGGGGAGTCGACGCAACCGGCGTCATCACGGAACTACGTGCAGGCTGGCCCGCCAGGTGAATTGACCCCCTGAGTTCGGCCCCGGCACAGGCGTTAGGCGCTGGGCAGCAGGTCTTCCGTTCGATACAGGGACCCGGGCGCAACGGCGAAGCCCGCCGTGGAGGACCACCATGCCGACGAGCGGCCCCTTCGGCAGGAGATCGGCTCTGACAAGGTCTTCTCCTGGCAGTTCACAGGACAGCACACGCGGCCATGACCGGCCTTGAATACGGCGTGTGTTCAGCGACTAACATAGGACGTATTAGCGGACACCAGTCGGTCATCTGTCTAGGGTCTCGACGGAAATTGGCAGACGAACGCATAGATTGCCGCTTACAGGCGCGTTCGAGCGCCGGGCTGAGCTACTCGATTCATCGGAGTTTCTTGCCCTCGGCGGATCGAGTGAAGAGGGTAGCTGGGCTCTGCAGATGCCGACCTCGGGCTGTTCCACCGAGATCCGGAGCCTCGGCAGAAGACGGCGTTCCCGAACCAGGCGGACGGTGTCGGACGTGCATGGTGGTAGACGGCTCGCTGGATGTAGGCCGGAGCCGGTCGAGCCTCTGATGTGGTCGGAGCACTTTGTGGCGCTGCTCCTGCGAACAAGCCCACCACTCGCCGAAGCGCGGCGGACCTGCTGCAGGGCGACGTCCTGCCCGGCTACGGGGGCGGGGACGCCGTAGGGCCCGGCTGCCAAGAAGGGTTCAGCCAAGTCGTCTGCGGCGCAGGTGTCGTACGACGGCGGGCCGTACTTGGAAGAACACGACCGTGCACACAGGCGGACGTCGGCCCAGAACATCTTGCGCCGAGGCCCTGGCCCGGAGGGGGTGCTTCCTCCGGGCCAGGGCCTCGGCGCGCGGCGGCTGATGCGCCGGGCGCGCAGCCGGGTCAGGGGACTCGCTCGGGCTGCTTGTGCTGCACCTGCGGGGCCTTCTGGAGGCGTGTGCCTTCTACGTCGAGGTCGGGCAGGACGCGGTCGAGCCAGGCGGGGAGCCACCAGGCGTGGCGTCCGGCGAGGGCGAGGACAGCCGGGACGAGGGTCAGGCGGACGGCGAAGGCGTCGATGGCGACGCCGACGGCGAGCGCGAAGGCGATGGGCTTGATCAGGGCGTCGTCGAGCGGGAAGAACCCGGCGAAGACGGTGAACATGATCAGGGCGGCCGCGGTGACGACCCGGACGCTGTGCCGCGCGCCGTCGATCACCGACCCGCGAGCCACGCCCGTGTGGACCCACTCCTCCCGCATCCCGGAGACGAGGAACACCTCGTAGTCCATGGCGAGTCCGAAGAGCACGCCGATCAGGATGATCGGCAGGAAGCTGACGACGGGACCGGTGTGGGCGAGGCCGAGGGTGTCCGCCAGCCAGCCCCACTGGAACACGGCGACGACCAGGCCGAGCGAGGCCGCCACCGACAGCAGGAATCCGACGGCGGCCTTGAGCGGGACGACCAGCGAGCGGAACACCACGGTCAGCAGGATCAGGCTCAGGCCGACGACGATCGCCATGAACGGCAGCAGGGAGTCGCTGAGGCGGGTCGAGACATCGATGTTGACGGCGGTGGTGCCGGTGACCGCGACCGTCGCTCCGGTTGTCTCGCGGATGTCCGGGGCGGCGGCACGGATGTCGCGGACGAGCCGGTCGGTGCGGGCGCTGTCGGGACCGGTCTCGGGTATGACCTGGATGACGGTCTGCGCGGGCTCGCGTGTGGGTACGGGGGGCAGGACCGCCTTGACCCCCTTGAGGTCCCGCAGCTTCCGCGCTGCCTGAGAACCCGCGTGCGCGCCCGGCCCCTTGTCGGTCTCGGTCAGCACCAGGAGCGGGCCGTTGAAGCCGGGGCCGAACTTGTCGTCGACCGTGTCGTACGCCTTGCGTTCGGAGGAGGCGGCCGGGGCCGAGCCGTTGTCCGGCAGGGCAAGGCGCAGGTCCGCCACGGGGAGCGCCAGTGCGACGAGGACGCCGGCGACGGCCAGGACGGTGAGCAGGGGCTTGGCGACGACAGTCCGCACCCAGCGGGCGCCCAGGGTCGCCCGGCCGGCTGATCCGTCGGGATCGGTGGCCCGCCGGGCCTCCTTGCTGCCGGGCTTCGGGGTCAACCGCGTGCCGGCGAATCCGGCGAGGGCCGGGAGCAGGGTGATCGCGGCCAGGACCGCGACGAGGACGGCTCCGGCGGCCCCGAGGCCCATCACGGTCAGGAACGGGATGCCGATGACGCCGAGTGCGGCCAGGGCGATGATCACGGTGCTGCCGGCGAAGACGACCGCGCTGCCGGCCGTGCCGTTGGCCAGTGCGATGGACTCCTGCGGGTCGGTTCCGCGGGCGAGCTGCTGGCGGTGGCGGGACAGGATGAACAGGATGTAGTCGATGCCCACGGCCAGCCCCAGCATCAGCGCGAGCGTGACGGCGGTGGAGGAGATGCTGACCGCCGGAGTGAGGGCGAACAGCCCGGCAAGCCCCACGGCCACGCCGAGCAGGGCGGGCAGCAGCGACATGCCCGCGGCGAGCAGGGAGCCGAAGGTGACGACGAGGACGAGCACGGCGACGGCGACACCGATGATCTCGGACGGGCCTATGTGCACGCCGTTGCTGCCGTAGGCACTGCCGCCCACCGACGTCCTGAGCCCGCTCTTCTCGGCCGCCTCGGCCGCCCGTTCGATCACGTCCAGGGACGAAGGGTGTACCTCGGCCCGCTGCACCGAGTACTGCACCTGCACGATCGCCGTGCTCCGGTCGGCCGAGACGGCCCCTGACAGGCCTGGGCCTATGACGGCTTCGACCTGGGGCGCCTTCGCGACCGCCGCCTCGGTTCCGGCGATGGCCGCGGTGTACGGGGCCTCGGTGATGCGGTGGCCCTCGGGTGCGGTGAAGACGATCTGGGCGCCCGCTCCGGAGGCTTCGGGCAGCGTCTTGCCGAGCGTGTCCAGCGCGCGCTGGGACTCGGTGCCCGGCACGGTGAAGCGGTCGTCGAGCTTGCCGCCGAAGACGCCGGCGCACGTAATGAGCGCGGCCAGGACCACGAGCCAGATACCGAACACCAGCTTGCGATGGCGGTAGGCACTGCGGCCCAGCCGATGGAGCAGGACTGCCATGGCGAACTCCCAAGAGCGGTAAGGGGTTTCTCGGACGTCTCGTCGCGGACACGGACGCGGGACGAACGGCGGAACGGGTCGGCCGCGCCGTGGAGCGGCTGCGGGCATGAGGCATTTCGGTGCCAGGGCGGCATCCGAGTGCTTCGAGCACCGACTTTAACAGTTGCTCAAGTTGGGTGACTAAATCATTCAACTGGAACTAACGACATTGTCAGCTGACCATGTCGCCTGTATGGTGATGGTCACCGGAGCACACCGCCCCCGGGAAGAGCCAGGTCATGGGCCTGCGCCGCTCTCCCCGCGGAGCACGTCCGCAGCGCCGGGACCACCGCAGGACAAGGAGTGATCATGAGCAGCACGCAGAAGAAGGACATTGCCACGGCGCAGCACGCCCGCAGGGCGGATGTGGTGGTGGTCGGTGCGGGGCTGGCCGGTCTGACCGCCGGTGCAGTCCCAGAGTTGGATCTGGGTGCCGTTGGTGGTGCTGGAGCCGGGGACGGTCAGGCAGCGGCCGGACTGCGCGTCCACGATTCTCTGAACCGTGGGCGGCGGTGGGCTTGTGGGCGGCGTCGCGTCAAGGCCGAAGAAGCGGATGGTTTCCGCGGCCTCGTCCGGCAGACCGTGCCCCCGGCCTTGCAGGCTGATCGCCTCGACCGGCGCGGCGCCGCCCGTACCGCCGTAGCGGGTGCGGGTGTAGCCGGCCTTCGGCGAGTCGGTGAACGCGGGCGTCTGGCTGAGGCCGTGCACGTTCGTCCACTGCTTGACCTGCTCCGCGAAGTTGGGGTAGCGCAGGATGTCGTCGTTGGTGCCGTGCCAGATCTGCATCCGGGGCCGCGGCCCGGTGTACCCCGGGTAGGCGCCCCGCACCAGGTCACCCCACTGCTGCGGGGTCTTCGTGATCCGCCCCTGGGCGCAGTCGGAGTTCCACTCCGAGCCGTTGGTCGTGGCGAAGCAGGCGAACGGCACGCCGGCGATCGAGGCACCCGCGGCGATCACGTCCGGATAGAGGCCGAGCAGGACGTTGGTCATCATCGCCCCGGACGACTCACCGACGGCGAAGATCCTGGCGGGATCCACGGGGTACCGCTGCTTCACGTAGTCGACCATCGACATGATCCCGACCGGGTCACTGCCTCCGCCGCGCCGCAGCGCCTGTGGCGAGGCGACGTCCCAGCACTTGCTGCTGCGCGTCACCGACGGGTAGATCACGATGTAGCCGTACCGGTCCGCCAGCCGGGCGTACGGCCTTCCGTCGTGGAAGGCCGGGCCACTTCCCCCGCAGTAGTGCGCGGCGACCACGACGGGTGGCCGCGCCGCCAGGCGGTCCGGCACGTACAGGTACATGCGCAGGTTCGTCGGGTTGGCGCCGAAGTTGGTGACCTCGACGAGCGTGGCCGCGGCTGCCGGCGACGCGACCGCCGGCCGTCCGAACGACGCCACAGCGATGGCGAGCACCGTGGCGACCGCCATGAAGATCCGTCTCATCCCTGGGCTCCTCGGTCATCGGTAAGACCACGGTGATGGAGTGGTGCGGCCCGGCTCGCCACGGAGGGAGTGAAGGCGGCACGTGATGTCACGTACCGCCTTCACTCGTGCGCCTATGCTCGCGTCCAGCGCTGGTTGGCGCCGTCGTGGCAGCTCCACACGATGACCGCGGAGCCGCCCGCGGTGCTTGCGCCGTTGACATCCAGGCACAACCCGTTCTGACCGTTGCGGATCGTGCCGTTGCTGTTGAAGACCCACTGCTGGTTGGCGCCACCGTTGCAGTCCTGGATCTGTACCCGCGTGCCGGCGGCGGCGTCGGCCGGGACGTGCACGCACTTGCCCAGCACCTGCAGCGCCGCACCGTTCTGGGTGAACTGCTGGTTGGCGTTGCTGTGGCAGTCCCAGATGATCATCGGTGTGCCGCCGGCCGCGTTTCCGCCGTTGACGTCCAGGCACCGGCCCGAACCCTCGTTGCGCAGCCGGACCGTGACCGGGTCCGGCGGCGGGGTGGGCGTCGTGTCGTCGAACTGCGTGAAGAAGTTCCACACCACCGCCCGGGTCCACGACCTCTCACCCGGTTCGAAGTCGCCGGCCGATCCGTCGACAGGGCCGGGCGTATGACCCGCGTCGAACGCGGCCCATGCCACGGGGTAGCCGGCGCGGCACCCCGAGTAGGTCGTGACGACATGCGTGAGGCTGCCCCGGGCCGGCTCCGGCGGGTTCTGGGGAGTGCAGCCGTTGTTCCGCACGAACCTGTCCCGCAGCGAGCGTCCTGTGGAGATCGGGAGCACCGGGTCCCGCAAGCCGTGCAGTCCGATGTACGCGACCGGCTGGGTGCCGCCGTTGCACCCGCTCAACTGTCCGCCCGCGTAGACGGCGACCGCGCGGAACACGGTCGGCCGGGCGCACGCGAGGGCGAAACTCATGCCGCCTCCGTAGCTGAAACCCCCGGCGAAGCGCTGGTTCGTGTCGACACACAGGCCCGCGTCGATCTGCCTGATCATGTCGTCCACGAAGGTCAGGTCCTCGCCATTGGAGTTGGCCCAGCCGTTCCCGAGGCCCTGGGGCGCGACGAAGATCGTGCTGTTGTTCGAGAGCGCCCGCAGGCCGTAGTACGACCAGGAGTATCCGCTGGTTCCGCCCGAGTCGACGTCGCCTGCGGTGCCGCCGTTCCAGTGGAAACCGAAGACCAGTCGGTACGGGCGGTTGTTGTCGTAGTTGGTGGGCACCCGCAGGATGTAGTTCCGCGTCCTGCCGCTGCTCTGAATCGAGTGCGGACCACTCGACAGCGTGGGGGGCTTGCCACATCCGGCGCTCGCGGCGAGGGAGGGGACCTCGGCGGCGGCGGACGTCAGCGAGATGCCGCTGATGCCGGCTGCGGCGAGTAAGAGCGTGATGGCCACGGCGATCAGCGTGCGCCATCGGTGACGATTGTTGCCCTGTCGCATCACGTTTCTCCGTTC
This sequence comes from Streptomyces capitiformicae, assembly GCF_002214185.1. Classification (NCBI taxonomy): domain Bacteria; kingdom Bacillati; phylum Actinomycetota; class Actinomycetes; order Kitasatosporales; family Streptomycetaceae; genus Streptomyces; species Streptomyces capitiformicae. The sequence goes on from NZ_CP022161.1 coordinate 10,308,002, forward strand.
ATGGATGCAGCGACTCAGCGGTAGCCGGCGGCGACGATGTTGGCTTGTACCGCGTTCTCGGTTGCGTCGGACGGGTATCCGGACACCATCGCGCCCTCGTAGAAGGTGCCGGCGCTGAGGTTCGCGCCGCCGCCGGGCTTGCAGCAGTCACCACCGCTGCCGAGGATGATGGCGCCCTGCTTCTTCATGGGGCTGTAGCCGGGTGGAAGCGCGCCGTCCCAGAGCGTGGTCAGGCTTCCGGTCTGGGCGTTGCCACCCTTGAGCGCGAAACGGCTCGTCCCGTTGTTCTTCAACATCGCCGTCACGAACTTGCTGGTGAAGGCCCGCTGGTTCGTGTTCCAGCTCTGACTGCCACCGGAGTAGAGCCCCCATTCGAGGTCGGCCTGGACCCATGGGCCGGTGCCGACGCACCCGCCGAACCAGCACTGGGTGCTGAAATTGATCGCGTCCATCGCCCCGGCCGCGTCGGCCGCTCGGGTCGTCTCGCTGTTGCCGTAGTCGAAGCAGCAGCCGCCGTTGACATGGGTGCCGCTGGTCACCATGTACATGCCTTCGGGGGCGCTGCCGGTCGGCACGCCGGTCAGGTGGCCGTCCCGCCAGTAGCTGTTGCCGGGGTTGATGTAGAGCGAGTAGGCCTTGCTGCCGCCGACCGCCAGCGACTCCGACGTCGCGATCGCCGGGCGGCTTTGGCTGGAGCCGGGAACCACACTCGATCCCTGGTACCACAGGTCGTTCCCGCGGCCGGACTGGTCGTAGATGGCGGTGACGACACAGGTGGTCCCCGCGCAGAACGAGTCCTGCGTCGTCGCGTCGGCGGTGCCACCCGCGCTCAGGACGCCGATGTTCCGGGTCGTGCTGTCGGACGAGCGCCGGACCTGGTAGAGGTTGCCGTTGTAGGTGCCGTAGAGCGCTCGTACGGTGCTGTGGGCGGCGATGCAGGGGGTGCCGCCTGAGGCGTAGATGTCGCACGTGCCCGCGCCGCCGGGCACCGGTGGGTTCGGCGGCGGGGTCGGTGAGTTCCACTGCTGGTTGGTGCCGCCGTGGCAGGACCAGAGGGTGGTCCTGGTGCCGTTGGCGGTGCCGCCGGCGTTGGCGTCGAGGCACAGTCCGGACTGGACGCCGGTGATGGTGCCGTTGGGGTTGACGTTCCACTGTTGGTTGTTCTGGCCGTTGCAGTCCCAGATGATGACGGCGGTGCCGTTGGTGGTGCCGCGTCCGCTGGCGTCGAGGCACTTGTTGCCGTGGACGGTCAGTTGTTTGCCGGCGGTGTAGGTCCAGGTCTGGCCGGCTGCGTCGGTGCAGTCCCAGAGTTGGGTCTGGGTGCCGTTGGTGGTGCTGGAGCCGGGGACGCTCAGGCAGCGGCCGGACTGCGCGCCCACGATGGTGGCGCTCTGCCCGGGCTCGATCGGTGCCGCCACCGCGGCGGTGCCGACGCCAACAAGGACCAGGACGGTGCCCAGCGCAGACAGCCGTCCGTACCGGCGGGGCCGAGGTATCCGAAACACCATGGCGGTTCCTCACCTGTTCGTAGGGAGGGATGCCCGGCGCGCAACCGCGTCGGGCATCCCGTTCGGACGGGCTATACGGCGGTGAACCGCCACTGTTGGTTGGTGCCGCTGTGGCAGCTCCACTGCAGGAGTCGTGCGCCGTCGGCCGTCGAGCCGCCGTTGACGTCGACGCACAGTCCACTGGGGAGGCTTTTCACCGTGTACACGCCCACCGTGGTGGTCTGAGTGACGAGGAACTTCTGCGGGTTGCTGTTGTTGCAGGTGGACTGCTGCAGGAACGCGCCCTGGGTGGTGGACCCGCCCGTGACGGCGAGGCACTTGTCGCTGTGCACCGCCTTCAGGTAGACGGCGCCGCCACCGGCGTCGACGGCCTGCCACTTCTGGTTGTTGCCGCCGGTGGCCGACCACTGGACGATCTGGGCGCCGTCAGCGGTCGAGGCGTCGCTGACGTCCATGAACTTGCCGCTGTGCTGCGCTGCGACCGTCCAGGTCCGACCGGCCACGCCGCCACCGCCGCCACTGCCCGGTTCGCCGACCCCGTTGCCGCCGAAGGTGAGTGAGTCGAGGTCGAACCAGTTGTTCGAGGTGCCCTTGAACACCAGGTAGAGCAGGTGCGAGCCGGCGAGATCGGCAGTGTTCACCGCCGGCGTGGACTGGTAGTTGTTCCAGCCGCCGGTGCTGGGCACCGGTGTGGTGGCCAGGAGTGTGCCGGTCGGGGAGTCGGCACGCAGTTCGATCGATCCGCCGCCGCTCGGCGACGACAGGCGGTAGCTCACGCTCGTGATGCCCGACAGGCTCATCGGGTTGAACGCGATCCAGTCGTTGTCGGAGATGTTGCCGACCCGCTTGCCGCTCTCCGCGCCGGCCTGCTCGACGACCTGCACACCCGACTGGTCCGTGTAGAACTCGGCCTGCTTGTGCTTGGGCTGGAGGATCGCTTGGGCGTAGCCGGTGAGCGGGTCCGCACCGCCGGGGCCGCCGTCGTCGGTGTAGCGGGCGTTGAGGACGTAGTACAGGTTGGCGCCCTCAGGGTGCCCGCCGAGCAGCGTCGTGTCGATGGTGCCCGAGCACCCCGGGTAGTCCGTGGTCTCGTGCTGGTGGTCGTCGTGGCCGAGGGCGGGGTTGACGAACACCTTGGCGCAGTCGATGGGCGCGCCGCCGGGGTCCGAGACGGACACCTTGTACGAGACGCGGTCGCCGAAGTCCAGCATGCCGCCGTTGGGCGGAATCGTGATGGTGACGATCGGTGCGGTGTTGCCCACGGTGATCGGCACGTTGGCGAAGGCTGTCTTGCCGGTGTTGTCGGTGACCTTGAGCTGGGCGGTGTAGTTGCCGTTGGCGGTGTAGGTGTGTGACGGGTTGGCCGCCGTGGACGTGGTGCCGTCGCCGAATGTCCAGTGGTAGCTGAGCGTGTTACCGGGATCCGGGTCCGTGGACCCCGCGCTGCTGAACTGCACGGTCAACGGCGCGTTCCCGTTGGTGGGCGTTCCGGTGGCTTTGGCGATCGGCGACCGCCCGCCCTGGTTGTAGTCGATGCGGTAAAGACCCGAGTCGTTGTTGCCGCCGAAGAAGTTGGTGCCCCACTCGAGCAGGTACAGCGAGCCGTCGGGCCCGAACTCCATGTCCATCGGCTTGAGGAACTTGCCGGCGGGCATGAAGGGGTTGGTCCGGGTGACCGCGGTGGCGGAGTCGAAGTGGACCTCCTTGATGGAGTGGCGCGACCACTCGTAGAAGAAGTGGACCCCGTCGTAGTAGGGCGGGAACTTCGTCCCGGACGGGTTCGCGGCGTTGTAGCGGTAGACCGGTCCGCCCATCGGCGCCGAGGCGCCGGAGCCGAGTTCGGGGAAGTCCGGTGAGACGCCGTAGCCGTACCACATGTTCGGCGCGACGATCGGCTTGAGGCTGGTCAGGCCGGTGTTGTTCGGCGAGTTGTTGACCGGCGCGTTGCAGTTGAACTTGGGGCCGACGACGCGGGTGTCCGGGTTGTAGGGCGCGTAGGCCTGGTTGTCGCCGTGGCAGAACGGCCAGCCGTAGTTGCCCGGGGCCTTGATGACATTGAGCTCGACGAGCCCTTCGGGGCCGCGGTTCGTCGCGGGGGCGCCCCGGTCCGGGCCGTAGTCGGCGAGGTAGACCCACCCGTTGGCCGGGTCGATCGAGAAGCGGAACGGGTTGCGGAAGCCCATCGCGTAGATTTCCGGCCGGGTCTGCGCTGTGCCTTGCGGGTAGAGGTTGCCGGCCGGAATGGTGTAGCCGCCGCCGGCCGATGGCCGGATGCGCAGGAGCTTGCCCCGCAGGTCGTTGGTGTTGCCGGCGGTGCGGGCGGCGTCGAGGTTGGCCTTGCCCGGCCGCCAGTCCAGCGGGGCGTAGCCCTGCCAGTTGGAGTCGAGGTTCGGTGGGACGTCGTCCCCGGTGCCGATGTAGAGGTTCCCGTCGGGGCCGAACTCGATGTACCCGCCCGTGTGCCCGGGCTCGGCGAACGTACGGTCCCGGGTCGCGGGGATGTCGATGATCGTCACCTGGCTCGACATGTTCAGGGTGTCGCCGGTGAGCGTGAACCGGGAGACCCGGTTGATGTCGGTCGGGACTCCGGCCGGGGAGTGATACAGGTACACGTAGCCGTTGCTGGCGAAGTCGGGGTCGAGCGCCAGTCCGGTGAGGCCGTCCTCGCCGCCGGTGTAGACGCTGAGCGTGCCGGCTGTCACGGTCCTGTTCGTGGTCGGTTTGAAGATCTTCAGCTGCCCGGCCCGCTGGACGTAGAGCACCCGCCCGTCCGGGGCGACCGCGAGGGCCATCGGGTCCGCGGTGTTGTCGTCGAGGGTGCGCTTCTCGAAGTTGCTCCACACGGTGCCGCCGCAGTCACCGGGCTCGTTGCCGGCCGCCCACTTGACGCCCCCGAGGACGTGGTTGCGGAAATGGGTCTCGCTGTAGGCCGCGCTGGTGTGCCCCATGCCGGTGGCCCACACGCGGCCGCCGCCGGTGTTGCGGCACCAGGAGATGGGGTGGTCCGGCCCCATGGCACGGGGGCCCGGGTTGTACGTGCGCTCGTCCGCGGTGACCAGGACATGGACGTCGCCGCGGGGGTTGCGGTCGAAGTTGTACCACTCCTCGCTGCGGTTCCAACGGTCCGGCAGGCCGGCCGTCGACGGGTGCTTCTTGTCCGCGACGATGGCGGTGCCGCCCAGCACGCCGGGGGAGTGCTCCGGCATGTGTGCGCCGCCGTTGATGGTCTGGTCCCACCACGGGTACTCGTTCTCGATGCCCATGTCTGTGGCGTTGTGGATCGCGACGATGCCCTTGCCACTGGCGAGGTAGCCCTCCACCGCCTGACGTTGGGCCGCCGTGGTCCACACCATTCCCGAGGTCTGGAACATGATGAGCACGTCGAAGGTGGCGAGGTTTGCCGGGGTGAAAACGCTCGAGTCCTCGCTATGGACCAACTCGAAGTTGTTGGCCGCCGCCTGCTCCCGGAACATCGCGAGGCCGGCAGGGATCGAATCGTGCCGGTAGCCGGCCGTCTTCGTGAAGACCAGGGCTCGGAAGGTCGGCGCCGCTGACGCCGGTTGGGCGATGACGAGCGACAGGAGCACGCTCGCGATCGCCCCGAAGATAAATATGATGCGACGCATGCCGTCTCCTATTTCGGCGGAGCAACGATGGCATGACCACGGGCACGCGCCGGCCGCACCTCCGATGCGCCGGAGTGCCTGAGCGCGTCGTAGGCACGCGTGTGCCGTCAGCTCGTCATCCGTCCGCCGTGACGGGCAGTCAAGTCCCTACGGAAGCAAGGGGAGTCACACCAGATGCGACCGTCTCCCGTGGTCTGCCGGCCAGCATGCAGCGGCGTATCGCAACAGTCAATATGAATCGGGTGCGGCCGATTCCATAACACATTTTGCGCATGAATCGTCGTGGTTTGGTGCGCGACTGTCGTCGGGCTGATTCCATAACATATTTTGCGCATCAGTCGTCGTGGTTCGGCGCGCGACTGTGGACGGGCCGATTCGATAACAGATTTTGGCGTTTCAATCGCTGTCGACTGATCGCCGGTCCACAGTGAGCAGTTCGAACGGCGAAACGTCCTACTGTGATGTCCGGTGGTATTGCCAGGCGCTCATCGAGGCATTTACCCTCGGGGCCGCGATGTCGCCATCGCGTCCGGCGAAAGTCCGCGGCTATTCGACGACAGCTCGCGGGCGGGAGTTGTCATTCCATGCCGGCCGTACCCAAACGATTCAGCTATCGGTGACTCGATCCTGCTGACGACGCGAATGTAGAGGGTCCCACGATGTCTGGCCTGCTGCCGTCGCCGCTGCTCGCTCTGCGAGGCATCGGCAAGTCGTTCCTCGGCGTGCGGGTGCTCGATGGCGTCGACCTCCAGGTCCGGCCGGGCGAGGTGCACGCGGTCGTCGGCGAGAACGGCGCCGGCAAGTCCACGCTCATGAAGGTGGTGTCAGGCGTCTACCAGCCCGACGAGGGAACGGTTGAGTTCGCCGGCGCACCGCGGACGTTCCGCAGCCCGCGCGAGGCCCAACAGGCCGGTATCGGCATCGTCTACCAGGAGCTGACCCTGCTGCCCGAGCGCACCGTCGCGGAGAACGTCTGTCTGGGCCGCGAGCCCCTGCGCCGCGGGCTCGTCGACCGTAGGGCGATGCTCAGCCACACCGCGGGGCTCCTCGCCTCGATCGGGGAGGGCTCGTTACCGCCCGACACGCGCGTGGGACGACTCGGCGTGGCGCAACAACAGGTGGTCGAGATCGTCAAGGCGCTCGCCCTCGACGCGCGGCTGCTCATCATGGACGAGCCCACCGCGGCTCTCGCCGACCACGAAGTCGACCAGCTCTACGCGCTCGTACGGCGGCTGCAGGAGCACGGGATAGGCGTGCTGTACGTCTCGCACCGCCTCAAGGAGGTCTTCGACCTGTCCAGCCGGATCACCGTGCTCAAGGACGGCCGGGCGGTGGCCACCCTGGACACCGCGGACACCAGCGCCGATCAGCTGGTGCGCCACATGGTCGGCCGCGAGCTGTCGAGCTACTACCCCGACCCGGCGAAGCCGCAGGAGCTGGGCCCGGTGCGGCTGACCGTCCGGGGCGGAGGCAACCGGAAGCTGCGCGGCATCGACCTACGGCTGCGCGCCGGCGAGGTGCTCGGCGTCGGCGGCCTGCAGGGCTCCGGCCGGTCGGCGTTGGCCCGCGCACTGTTCGGCGCCGCACCGTTCAGCACCGGCCAGGTGACCGTCGCCGGAGCGCCGGTCCGGCTGCGCTCGCCCCGCGCCGCGATACGGGCCGGTATCGCCTACGTCTCCGAGGACCGCAAGGGCGAGGGGATCGTCGCCGAGCAGTCGGTGCTCGACAACGCGCTGTTGGCCGGCCGCGCCGTCCGCCCGGGTCGGCTCGGCCACGGTGCCCGGACCGCGCGGGTCCGGGAGCTGCTCGCGGCCGTCGAGCTTCGCGCCGCAGGGGAGGACCAGGAGATCCGTTTCCTGTCCGGGGGCAACCAGCAGAAGGTCGTGTTGGCCAGGTGGCTCGCGCTCGCCCCGCGGATCCTGCTCTTCGACGAGCCGACCCGGGGCATCGACGTGGGCGCCAAGTCGGCGATCCACGATCTCGTCCGCCGGCTGGCCCGCGACGGCGCCGCCGTGCTGATGGTCTCGTCCGAGCTGCCCGAACTGCTCGGCATGAGCGACCGGATCATCGTCATGCGCGACGGCCGGATCGCCGGCGAGCTACCCGCCGGCGCGACAGAGGAGGACGTCGTCGCCCTGGCGGTCGGCACCGCGCGGGAGGCGGCCGGATGAGCGGCGCGCTGTCCCTGCCGGACCGGCGGACCCCGCCCGGCGTGTTCGTCGCCCTGGTCCTCACCCTGGCGATCGGCTGGCTCATCGTCACGGTCGACGGCGGCCGGCTGTTCAGCCTGCCGACGACGGTGAGCCTGCTGCACGTCGCCGCCGGTCTGGGCCTCGTCGCGGTCGGCCAGACGCTGGTCGTCGTCGGGGGCTCGCTGGACCTGTCCGTGGCGTACGTGGTCAGCCTGAGCACCCTCGTCGCCGCCGAGACCATGGCCGGTGACGACGGTGCGCTGCTGCCGGCGATCGGCCTGACGCTCGCCGTCAGCGCCACGATCGGCCTCGTCAACGGCCTGCTCGTCACCACAGCGCGGATCAACCCCTTCATCGCGACCGTCGGCGTCGGACTGCTGCTGAAGGGGTACCTCGACAACGGATACGACGGCCCGGCCGGCAAGACCGCACCCGCCCTGGTACAGGGCCTGGGGTACCAGCGCATCGGCCCGGTGCCGCTGTCGTTCCTGCTGCTGCTCGCCGTCGCCGCCGCGGCCTGGTTCGTGCTGGCGCGCACCCGCTTCGGCCACCACCTGATCGCCGTGGGCGGTGACCCGGAGGTCGCCCGGCTCTCCGGCGTGCGGGGCAGCCGGGTCCTCGTCACCGCCCATGTGCTGTGCGCCCTCTGCGCCGGCCTCGCCGGGGTCTACCTCGCCAGTCGGCTCGGCGCCGGCGCACCGAGGGTGGGCACCGAGGGACTGTACGACCTGGAGTCGATCGCCGCGGTGGTGCTCGGCGGCACCGCCCTGGCCGGCGGGCGCGGCGGCGTTGCCGGCACGGTCGGCGGCGTGCTGCTGCTCGCGAGCATCGACGCCATCTTCAACCAGCTCGAGGTCGACGTGTTCTTCAAGCAGGTGATCCGTGGCGTGATCATCATCGCGGCGGTCGCCGTCTACGCCCGCCGGGCGATGCGAAAGGCGTCATAGCATGCGGATCGCGCGCCCACTGCGGCTCCTTGAGTTCCGCTCCGGCAGTCTCGCACCGATCATCGTGATCCTGGCGGTGTTGCTGGTTCTGCTGACCGCCCGCCAACCGGACTTCCTCTCGCCGCCGTCGCTGATGTCGTTCCTCGGCCGCTCCGCGCCGATCATCCTGCTCGCCGCCGGCCAGTACTTCGTCATCGTCTCCGGCGAGTTGGACCTGTCCGTCGGCTCTCTGGTCACCGCGCAGGTGGTCATCGCCGCCCGGCTGATCGACAGCGATCCGTCGGCCGGCTGGCCTGTCGTCGTGCTCCTGTTCGCGTTCGGCATCGCCGTCGGCCTCGTCAACGGCCTCGTCACCACGCGGCTGCGGGTGCCGTCGTTCATCACGACCCTCGGGATGTTCCTGATCCTCGTCGGTGCCGTGTACCTGTGGTCCAACGGTGCCCCGAAGGGCGGCCTCTCCGAGGAGTTCCGCCGGCTCGGTCGGTCGGCGTTCGAGGACGTGCCCGTGCTGGGCCGGATACCGTACGCCCTGGTCATCCTGCTGGCGGCGGCCGCTCTGGCGCTGGTGCTGACGCGTTCGGACTTCGGCCGCACCCTGGTCGCCGTCGGCGGCAACCCGCGGACCGCCGAGCTGAGCGGCGTGCGCGTGTGGCGCGCCAAGACCATGGCGTTCGTCCTCAGCGGACTCGCCGCCACGCTCGCGGCGGTCCTTATCGGCGGGTACAGCGGAGTGTCGTTCCAGGCCGGTGCCGGCCTTGAGTTCGGCGCGATCACCGCGGCGGTCCTCGGCGGTGTCGCTCTGGGCGGGGGCCGCGGTTCGGTCGTCGGCGCGATGCTGGGTGCGCTGACCCTCGAGACGCTCTTCACGCTCATGAACTTCTACGGCGTCTCCGGCGCCCTCAAACCGACCGTCCAGGGCGCGATCATTCTGTTCGCCGTGGCGGCGGCGTCCTTCCGTTTCCCGTCCAGATAAAGGGGATTCAGTGAGGCACTCCATGACGGTGCTGGCCGTGAGCACATTACTGGTGCTGGCCGGCTGCGCCACCGACGAGCCCACCACCGGCGCATCGAGTTCGCCCTCCGCGGGCACCGGGTCGGGCACCGGGGAACAGTCGAAGTTCTTCGTGCAGGCCGACTACGACAAGCAGCTCGCGCTCCTGGACGCCGCGCCCACCGGGCCGGCCGGCAAGCCCTGGGAGCAAGCGCTCAACCCGGCGATGGTGGAGACCGCGAAGTTCACGAAGTCCGGACCGTACAAGATCTGCTTCTCCAACGCGGGGCTGAACAACCCCTGGCGCCAGGTCGGTTTCAAGACCATGCAGGCCGAGGTCGACACGCACCGCGGCCGGATCTCCGAGTTCGTCCACGTCGATGCCGAAGGCAAGGACCAGAAGCAGATCGCCGACATCAACGACCTGCTCGGCAAGGGCTGCCACGCGCTCATCGTCTCGCCGAACACCACCGCGACGCTCACCCCGGCCGTGGAGGCCGCCTGCCAGAAGGGCCTGCCGGTCATCGTCTTCGACCGCGGCGTCGACACGACCTGCCCGGTGACGTTCATCAACCCGATCGGCGGCTACGGATTCGGCCACGTCGCGGCGGAGTTCGTCACCCAGAAGATGAAGCGGGGTGGCAAGGTGCTCGCGCTGCGCATCCTGCCCGGCGTCGACGTGCTGGAGACCCGTTGGTCCGCGGCGAAGGTCGCCTTCGACAAGGCGGGCGTCGACGTCGTCGGCGTCGAGTTCACCGACGGCGACCCGGCCAAGACGAAGAAGATCGTCAACGACTACATCCAGCGGTACGGCACGATCGACGGCGTCTGGATGGACGCCGGGGCGGTCGCGGGCGCGGCGGTCGAGGCGTTCGAGGACGCCGGCAAGCCCGTGCCGCCGATCAACGGCGAGGACCAGCTCGACTTCCTGAAGCTGTGGAAGGACAAGAAGCTCACGGCGATCGCCCCGACCTACCCGACCTACCAGTGGCGCACCCCGATCATCGCCGCGCTGAAGATCCTCGACGGCGAGCAGGTGCCGAACCCGTGGAAGCTGCCACAGCCGACCATCACCCAGGACAACCTGGACGAGTACGTCGACCCCACCATGCCGCCGCTGCACTACGCGATGTGCGGCTGCACGGATCTGCCCGGTTACCCGCGGCGCTGGAAGTAGTCCGGTGTACACCATCGGTGTCAACCCGTGGGTCTGGGCCTCGCCGGTCGACGACGAGGCCATGGCCGAGCTGGTGCCGCGGATCGCCGCGTTCGGTTTCGACGCGGTCGAGCTGCCGATCGAGCAACCCGGCGACTGGGACCCGGCCCGCACCCGGGACCTGCTGGCGGCGTACGGCCTGCGCGCGGTCGGCGTCTGTGCGGTCACCTCGCCCGGACGTGACCTCGTGAACGCCCCGCCGGAGGTCGTCGCCTCCACCGTGGCGTACCTGAAAACGTGTGTGGACAGTGCGGTGGCCGTCGGCGCGCCCTGCGTCGGCGGCCCGGTCTACGCCGCGGTGGGGCGGACCTGGCGCATGTCACCGGTGGAGCGCGCGGCCTGCTACGCGGACGTCCGCCGCGCCCTGCGGCCCGTGGCCGACTACGCGGGGGAGCGGGGCGTGAGCATCGGCGTCGAGGCCCTCAACCGCTACGAGACGAGCGTCGTCAACACGGTCGAGCAGGCGGTGGAGCTGGTCGACGGCCTGCCCGCGAACGTCGGTCTCATGATCGACACCTATCACATGAACATCGAGGAGGCCGACCCCTACGAGGCGCTCGTCACGGCTGGTCCGCACATCAAGCACGTCCAGGTCAGCGGCACCGACCGCGGCACCCCGGGCGCCGACCACTTCGACTGGCCACGCTTCCTCGCCGGCCTGGCCACGACCGGCTACGGCGGCGCGGTGTGCATCGAGTCGTTCACCGCGCAGAACGAGGCCATCGCTACCGCGGCCTCGATCTGGCGGCCCCTTGCCCCGTCGCAGGACACCCTCGCCCGTGACGGGCTGTCCTACCTCCGAACTGTCCTCCGCGGACTGGAGAACGCTCCCTTGACCGGGTGACAGGGGTGGGGTCGCCTTGGTCTTCAAACGACGTAATACGTCATACGAATTGGCCCACCGGGAACCGCACCACGGTCCGACCGGTCTGTGCATCGACCGTGCCGTCATCCCCTTCGGCCCGGGAACCGCCATAAGGAGAAAACGTGTTCACAACTCTCACGATACGAAGGCGGCTCCTGGCCGGAGCCGCCACAGTCGGTTTAACCGCGACCGCCGTGATGGCGTTCCCCGCGCCCGCATCCGCAGCTCCCCGCACTGTGTACGTCTCGCCGTCCGGCACCGGCACTGACTGTTCCAGCGCGCAGCCGTGCTCACTGACAGCCGCGCAGGCGGCGGTGCGATCGCTCAACGACGCCATGTCGGACGACATCGTGGTGCAGTTGGCCGACGGTGTGTACCGGCTGGCTCAACCCTTGCGGCTGACGGCGGAGGACTCCGGCTCAGGCGGCCACACGGTCATGTGGCAGGCCGCCCCGTCGGCGCGTCCGGTGATCACCGGTGCCCGGGCGGTCACCGGCTGGTCGGTGGCCGACGCAGCCAGGAACATCTGGAAGGCCGACGTGCCCGCCGGTCTCGATGCCCGGCAGCTCTACGTCGACGGCGCCGTCGCCACCCGGGCACGCACGCAGGTGAACAGGGCCGATTTCACGGCCTCCAGCGCCGGAATGAGGTTCTCGGGCGGTGCGCTGAGCTATTTGAACAACCTGGCCAACCAGAGCCGGATCGAGGTGGAGAGCGTCAACTCCTTCACCGACCGGTACTCGCCGGTGCAGAGCATCAGTGCGAACTTCATCACGATGCAGCAGCCGGCGTGGAACAACAACAACTTCGGCTACGACACCCTCATGCGGCCACACCGGGCCGGTCCGTTCTACCTGTCCAACGCGTACGAGTTCCTGGACTCGCCCGGCGAGTGGTACCTCAACCCCACGGCCGGAGCCTTGTACTACATCCCCCTGGCCGGGCAGAACATGAGCACCGTCAGCGTGGAACTGCCGACGCTGCAGTCGCTGGTGAACGTCGGGGGCACGTACAGCGAGCCGGCGCACCACATCACGTTCAGCGGGATCACCTTCACCGGTACGAGCTGGCTGGGCCCCAGCAGCAACCAGGGTTACGCAGACCAGCAGACCGGCGCGTACATCGCCGGCAACTGGAACTGGCCGAGCTTCGACTCCTGCCACAACGGCTGCACGCAGTTCGAGGCCGCCCGGCCACACTGGCTGCAGATGCCGGCCGCCGTGCAGATCTCCGCCGCCAACACCATCACCTTCACCGACTCCCGGTTCGTCAACCTGGGCCAGACGGCCATCGGTATCGGCAACGACGCCAACGCGCACGCCAGCGGCGTCGGCCTGGGCGCCGGCAACATCACGGTGACCCGGTCGGAGATCGCCCGGAGCTCAGCCGGTGGCATTCTCGTGGGCGGCGTGCGCGCCGACGCCCACCACCCCAGCGACCAGCGCATGGTCAACAGGGACATCACGATCAGCAACAACCGCATCCACGACCTCGGGGCGGACCACCGGGGCATCGTCTCTGTCCTGACCACGTACGTCACCAACAGCACCGTCGCCCAGAACGAGGTCTACAACATGCCGTACTCCGGCATGTCGATCGGGTACGGCTGGGGCGCCAACGACGCGGGCGGCAGTAACCACTATGCCAACCGCGGCCTGTACAACTACCAGCCGCGCTACACGACGCCGACCACCGCGTCCAACAACCGGCTCATCGGCAACTACATCCACGATGTCATGCAGCAGATGAACGACGGTGGCTGCATCTACACGCTCGGATGGAACCCGAGCGCGCTGATCAGCCGGAACCACTGCCTGCGGACCAACGGACACTTCGGGCTGTACTTCGACGAGGGCTCGAAGTACTACACGGCCACCAACAATGTCTTCTCGAACACCGGTACGTGGGCGACGGCCAACTACTGGGGTGGCGAGAACATGGGGAACTGGACCGTCACCAACAACTGGTCGACCAACGGCAGCACGAACGTGACCAACGGGGACCGCGGCAACGTGGTCTCCGGCAATGTCACGGTCACCAATGGCAACTGGCCGTCCGGCGCCCAGGACGTGATGGCGTCCGCCGGACCGCAGGACACCACCCCACCGCCGACAACGGCTCAGAGAATCGTGGGCGCGCAGTCCGGCCGCTGCCTGACCGTCCCCGGCTCCAGCACCACCAACGGCACCCAGATCCAACTCTGGGACTGCACCGGCGACCGGTCGTCGTGCTCGCGTACACCGATTTCCCGGTCAGCGTCCGCTGACCGGGGCACACACCAACAAAGAGGAGACATGATGTCCGACCCGGAAGAGCACATGACCGACCCCGAGTCCGCCGGTGAGGTGCTGCCCGACGAGGAACTGGACGCCATCGCGGGCGGCGATGCCGGCCGTAAGCCGCGTCCGCCCTACCTGTAGAAGGGACGGATCATCGACGATGGGTGGTCTGGCGGAACGGCCGCCTGCCACCCGCGCCGATCACTACCGTCCGCACAGCGCGATCAGTTCCGCAGCCAGGACCTGACCCTGAATGATGGACACCTCTGAGCCCGGCCCCAGGGGCCGGGGAGGATCTCTTATGGTGACGCAGGTCTACTCGCCCGAGTCCAAGGCGGATGAGGTCGCGCTGCATCCATCGGACCCGACCCACACCTTCGACGGTATCGGCAAGGACCTGGAGGCCGGTGCCCGACCGCTCCGACCGGCGCCGTCACGGCAAGGACGACGCCCTCGACGCGGAGCGCCGCCCACGCCGCGCTGGTCGACCTCGCCAACGGCAACCTGATCAAGAGGAAACCAACCCTCATCGGGGCCCTGCCCGGACAGGTCGAAGACCCACCACGCCCGCAAGACCCGTGATCTCGCTCGCCAGTTCCTCGGCAACCGCGTCGCCCTCACACCGGCATCAGCCTGACCGGCCCGTCTCACTGCCATCCGATCCGCGCGCGGCTCGGATGTTGCCGCCTGCCCTCCCGCACATCGATTGAGCCTGTATGCCCGTGTGTCCTCGCACGATCAGAAGACCGATCTGGAACGCCAGGTCGCTCGGCTGTCGGCGTGGGCAGCGGTGGCCGGTCACCGAGTCGTTCGTGTTGAGGCAGAGATCGCTTCCGGGATGAACGGCTGCCGTTCCAGGGCTCGACGTCTGCTGGCCGACCCGAACGTGACCTGCGTGGTGGTGGAGCACAAGGACCGGCTCGGCCGGATGAACGTCGAACTTGTCGAGGCCGCCTTGTCCGCGACGGGCCGTCGCCTGCTGGTGCTGGACGACGGCGAGGTCGAAGACGACCTGGTGCGGGACATGGTGGAGTTACTGACGTCGTTCTGCGCCCGCTTGTACGGGCGCAGGTCGGCAAAGAACCGCGCCCGCAAGGCACTGGAGGCCGCCGAACATGGCTGACCTCCGCCCGATCGCCACGCCGTTCGTCGCTCTCGGCCCGTCCGGTGTGGCGGTACGTACCCGGCTGGGGGACCTCACGCCCGAGGATGAGAAGGTCCTGCGCTTGTGGCGCACCTGGGCACGCTCGCCTCGAAGGACCTCAAAGAGCGTTGCATGGACGGCCTGGAGCACTCCACCGGGTCGTGGGCGGCCCGTAAGCGGGACCTGACGGCCCGAGTCGTCGTCCAGGTGGGCCGGGTCGATCACGAAGGCCACGCATGAGCAGTGGGCACTCGCCCGGCGCGGCCAGGCCGCGCACGTGTAGTCCCTCGAAGCCGGGATCACGACGATCCGGCACCGGCTGTCGCTGCCGGTCGGGGAGAAGGGCACCAAGCGGGCTCCGGGCGGCTACCGCTCCACGCACGAGTGGTTCCAGAAGACGCGACGACCGCATGTGCTGGAGGACCGGCTCGAGAAGGTCCGGGCCGACCGGGAAGCGGGCCGGGTGCATGTCATGCGTGGCGGTAAGCGTCTGCTGGGCACCCGTCACAACCTTGACAAGGCGCAGCTCACCGAGACCGAGTGGCGTCAGCGGTGGGAAGCCGGGCGCTGGTTCCTCCAGGCGGACGGCGAGTCGGGGAAAGCGTTCGGCAACGAGACGATCCGCATCACGCCCGAGGGCGAGGTGTCGATCAGGCTCCCGGCCCCGTGCGCCGACCTGGCGAACGCCAAGCACGGCCGGTACGTACTCGCTGCGCAGGTGCGGTTCGCTCACCGGGGGCAGGAGTGGGCCGACCGTGTGGAGGCGAACCGGGCCGTGGCCTACCGCATCCTCCCCCGCGCTCGGCTTCGCTCACTCGGGGGGACCCCCATCGACACCGGGCGCGGGCGCTGGTACGTGGACGCCTCCTGACAGATCCCTCCCACCACGGCCGTCCCACTCGAAGCCGCTCTCGCCGAGGGCGTGATCGGCGTGGACACCAACGCCGACCACCTCGCCGCATGGCGCCTTGACACTCACGGCAACCCGGTCGCCCGACCCCGCCGGTTCTTCTACGACCTGTCCGGTACCGCCCAGCACCGCGACGCCCAGGTACGGCACGCCCTCACGCGGCTGCTGAACTGGGCCAAAACCCGCGGCGTCAACGCCATCGCGGTCGAAGACCTCGATTCCAGGCCGAGAAAACCAGAGAGAAGCACGGGCGCAAGCGCCGATTCCGGCAACTCATCTCCGGCATGCCGACCGGCAAGCTCCGCGCCCGGCTCACCTCCATGGCCGACGCCACGGGTATCGCGATCATCGCAGTGGACCCGGCCTACACCAGCAAGTGGGGCGCCCAGCACTGGCAAGCCGATGGCCGGCCCCACCTGTAAGACCACCCGGCACGATGCGGCGAGCATCGCGATCGGACGACGCGCCCAGGGACACCCGATCCGGCTGGGGGTACCTCCCAGGCCCTTAAGGCACGGGGGGAGGACGACACCGCCCCGTGCACACCAGAGCGATGTGCACGGGCATCGGACCGTCCAGGCCGACCAGCGTGCCCCTGGGCGTGAGGGACCCCGCCCCCGCATCCCCGGACCACGGACACGATCCGTGCCGCCGGACGCGGCGAGTACGCGGGCAACCAGGACACCCAACACCGTTCGGGATGTCCGCAGTGACCAGGTATGGGTCCAAGACTCACCCCTGGGGTGTGGCCGTCAAGTCTGCGCCGCAGCTGATTGCACGTTGCTGATTCGTGCTGTGGCCGCGGTCGGCCGGGCGGTCGGCGTCTTCAGTTTCTGAGCCGACGAACAACGGCTGCTCTATTGGGCTCCGAGCCCAAAGCTTCGGCATTGGGCTCGGAGCCCAATGCCGAAGAGTTCGCAGGAATCTAACGTTCTCGGTGTCAGGGCGGTTCTCCGTCAGGAAATCCCAGAAAGAGAAGGTTAATCATGGGTGCTGTAGACGAAAATGACAGCCAGGCCGACGCGAGTGTGGAGCTTGTCGAGGAAGATCTCGACGACGTTGCCGGCGGGTGGGGCCCCCCTCCCATCAGGTTTAATCCCGGTTCGGAGGGCAGCGGATCTGGTCAGCCCTCCTCAGGCGGTGGGTCGGCGCCGATGGTGTCGGGCTGGCGCTAGTCCCGCGCCGCGGGAATCTAACGTTCTCGGTGTCAGGGCGGTTCTCCGTCAGGAAATCCCAGAAAGAGAAGGTTAATCATGGGTGCTGTAGACGAAAATGGCCGCGAGGCCGACGTGAGTGTGGAGCTTGTCGAGGAAGATCTCGACGGCGTTGCCGGCGGGTGGGCCCCCCCTCCCGTCACGTTTCCGCCGCCCGGTTCGGGGGGCTCCGGTTCGGGGGGCCCCAGACCTATTATCTCAAACGGCCCTCCGCAGGCTCCGTCGGCGCCGCCCCGGCGCTAGTCCCGCGCCGCAGGAATCTAACGTTCTCGGTGTCAGGGCGGTTCTCCGTCAAGAAATCCCAGAAAGAGAAGGTTAATCATGGGTGCTGCAGACGAAAATGACTACGAGGCCGACGTGAGTGTGGAGCTTGTCGAGGAAGATCTCGACGGCGTTGCCGGCGGCAACGGAAAGTTTGATGAAAAGAACACCGGGAATTGGGACAAGCACGCTAAGCGTTAGTCCCGTGCCTGGGGAGGTCGCCGGGTAAAGCTGCGGTCGGCTCTGTATCTGCCGGTTGTCCGCCTGGTCGACTGTGTCGTGCGCGGTGGCCTGGAGTATTTGTTCCGGGTCACCGCACTCGGTGAAAGGGCCGGTTTGCCCGGCGATTCAGGATTCAAGTCGATGGGGGGCGACCGCGGAGCCAGGAGAGGGGCGGCGGGAGCTCGTGAACACGTCGATACTGGCGTGTTGGAAGGTGTGCTGACGTGAGTGATCTGGAAGTTCGTAACTCTTCCTGCGGGCGTGGCGTGTTCGCCCTCCGAAGTTTCCAGGAAGGGGAGGTGGTCCAACGATGTCCTGTCATGGTTGTTCCTCCGACGGAGTGCCAGTATCGGCGGGTCATTCGAGCCCTTTCTTTCTATAGCTATACCTGGACGGAGCCGCATTGGCCGGGGCGGGGAACGGCGATCTGTCTGGGGTACGGCTCGCTGTTCAACAATTCAGATGACGACCCGAATCTGACATGGATGCCTGACCCTGACAGCGCTCGAGCGATCGTCTTCAGTGCGAAACGCGACATTGCGGTCGGCGAGGAACTCACCCACAGCTACAACTGGTCGGAAGAGCACGCCAAGATCGGCTTCGGGCCTACCGACATCGACGGTTTGCCTATCGTGGAGTCGGCGTCCGCTGCGGGCGCGGGGAATTCCCGCGAAGGAAGGTGATCGAGGATGAACGGGCTCGAGATTCGTGACACGGCGCATGGCCGTGGGGTGTTTGCGACCTGTGCTTTCCGGGTGGGTGATGTGGTCGAGCGCTGTCCGGTGGTGCTGGTCCCGCCGGCCGAACTGGTATTCGTTCCGCACGTGCGCGCTCTTGCCTATAGTTGGTTTCATTGGGTTCAGCCGCACTGGGAGAAGGGCGGTGGCGCCATCTGCCTGGGGTACGGCGCTCTGTACAACTCCTGTGACGAACCGAACCTCTCTTGGGACAGTGCTGCTGATGAGGAGCGCGTGATCGTCTTCACCGCGCTGCGTGATATCGAGCCAGGCGAGGAACTGACCTACAAGTACGCCTGGCCCGACTGGGTCGCGCGCACGGGATTCGGTCCAATCGACGCCGACGGCCTACCGCTCCAGGTGCCGCGGCGTTCCCAGGTGGCTATGAACAACTCATCTGCGGCATTCGCCACGACGCATCTCGTACCTTAGCCGTCGAGGTCTCGACGGGTTATTTCACGGATGCGTAGCCGCCTTGCTCGGCAAGACATTCAGGGCATCAGCTCTGGCCTGCCCATCGAAATCGACGGAGAACGGGATGTCACCGATGGAGCCTGATGGCAGAGCCGTTTTCGTCAACGGCTACACCAAGATCCTCACCGGTGCGTGGTCGAGCGAGGAGTTCTCGCTACGGCTGGAGGCCGACCCGGTGTCGGTTCTCGCCGAGAACGGGCTCGCCGTCGAGGCGGGCTCGCGTGTCGATATCGTCCGGATCCGCGACGGGGAACCCGATCTCCAGACCCAGATGCAGCTCTGGGAGATCGGACGCCGGTCGGGCCACTACGTCCTCTACGTACCGGAGCTCCCCCAACTGGATGTCCGTGACCTCGCGGACGAGGAACTCGGCGGCCTCGCCGGCGGTGGAGGCACCAGCTACTGCTGCAACCCGTGCTGCTGCCAGTCCTGAGCCGTCTCTACTCCACGTTGGATGGACCCTGTGTTCGACAAGCCACGCCTCAGGGCGCACCTGACGGCAAGGACCTCCGGATCTGCGCGGGTCTTCCTCATCGCGGAGGACCGTTACCACCTGGTCCACGGCGTCGCTGCCGCGGCGGTCGTGCCCTACCTGGACGGCACGCACACCCTGGCGGACATTGTCGAAGCGACCAGCGCGGAGATCAGCTACACCGACTGCGTTCTGGCCCTGGCGACCTTCTTCACCTCCGGCCATCTCACCGAGGGTGAGGTGACCGACCTTCACGCCGACGCCGCTTGGGAGGCGCGTGGCGTGTCGGGCGCCGAGGCAGCACGTCGCTTGGCCTCGCGGACCGTGACGCTGGTGCGGGTGGGGGAACCACCTGTGGAGGACATCGTGACCGCGTTGCGGACCTGCGGTGTCCGAGTGCGAGTGGGCGATCCGTCGCCGGAGCGCGGACCGGTCGTGGTGGTGACCGACGAGTACCTGGATCCCCGGCTTTCCGAGCTCGACGCAGTGTTCCGTGCCGAGGGCCGTTCCTGGCTGCTGGCCAAACCGACCGGTCTCGAGGTCTGGGTCGGACCGTACTTCCGTCCTGGACTCACCGGGTGCTGGCATTGCCTCGCCGAACGGCTGGACGGCAACCGGCCGATCGGGCAGTACCTGCGGATGTCCACGGGCGACCAGGAACCCGTCCGAGCCTCGATCGCGGCGTCGCCCGCGTCCCTTGGGCTGGCCGCGTACCTCATCGCGAACGTGGTCACCGCCATGCTGATCGACGACAAACTCCCGGAGCTGGAAGGGGTTCTGCTGTCGGTACGCACGACGACGCTGGAGTCCGAACGGCACGAGCTGGTCCGCCGGCCGCAGTGCCCCGCGTGCGGCAGCCCTACGTCGGTTGTGCCCGCGAAGATCGAACTCACCGATGGGTACGTGCCCGTCGCGCTCGAGGGCGGACGGCGGACCGTGCCGGTCGAGGCAACCCACCGGCGGCTGGCGAAGCACGTCAGCCGGCTGCTCGGAGCCGTCAGCACCCTGCGGCCGGTGGACGGCACGCGTGAAGGCGTCGCGCACAACTATGTGGCGGGCCACAACTTCGCCGTACGGCCGCACAACCTGGAGGTGCTGCGCCGCACGCTGCGTGGGCAGAGCGGCGGGAAGGGGCACAGCGACATACAGGCCAGGACAGGCGCGCTCTGCGAGGCGCTCGAGCGGTACTGCGGCGTGTGGCGCGGCGACCAGCCGATCACCACAGCCGGCCTGGCCGCGCTCGGTGAAACAGCAGTGGCGCCCAACAACCTGCTCCTGTTCTCAGAACAACAGTACGAGCGCCGCCTCAGGTGGAACGCGTCCCCTGCCGCCGGACGGCTGCACACCGTGCCTGTGCCGCTGGACCCGTTCCGGCCGATCAGCTGGAGCACCGCCTGGTCGCTGACCCACGAGCGGGAACGGCTGGTACCAGCCGGGTACGCCTGGTTCGGCCACCCCGACCTGGACGAGCACGGGTACTGCGTGCCGGATGCCAACGGCAACGCGGCGGGCAACACGATCGAAGAGGCTGTGCTCCAAGGGTTCTGCGAACTCATCGAGCGCGACGGCGTCGCGCTGTGGTGGTACAACAGGGCGCTGCGGCCCGGGTTCGACCTCGACAGCCTGTGTGATCCGCTCGTCGACCGGCTCCGCGGGTTCCACGCCGAGCAGGGGCGTGAGATCTGGGTGCTCGACCTCACCACCGACCTCGGCGTACCGACGTTCGCCGCGGTGTCGCGGCGGGTCGACCACCCGGTGCAGGACGTGCTGCTCGGCTTCGGCGCGCATCTGGACGTGCGCATCGCGGTCCTGCGCGCGCTGTCCGAGCTCAACCAGTTCCTGCCGAGCGTCGCCGAGCGGCGGCCCGACGGGAGCTCCGTGTACCGCGAGGACGACAAGTCCATCGTGGACTGGCTGACGACCGTGCGAGTCGAGCAGGAGCCCTGGCTGCTCCCGAGCCCGTCGGCGCCCACCTCGCTCACGACCTACCCCGTCCTGGGGGGCGAGGACCTTGCCGAGGACGTGCGGCTTTGCGTGCGTATCGCCCAGCGCGCCGGCCTTGAGATGATCGTCCTCGACCAGACCCGGCCGGACATCGAGCTGGCTGTGGTGAAGGTCATGGTCCCCGGCCTGAGGCACTTCTGGCGCAGGCTCGGCCCCGGCAGGCTGTACGACGTCCCGGTCCGGCTCGGCTGGCTCGACACCCCGACGACCGAGGACGGGTGCAACCCCGTCAGCGTCTTCGTGTGAAGGCGCCACCGTGATCACCAATGAGATCTCGCTGCGGCCAGGGGTACGGGTACGGCCCGACACGGACGGGTTGGTCCGGGTGTTCTCCCCGTTCGGCGGTGTACGGCTCGGCGAGCACAGCCGGAACGTGCTCGACCGGCTGGCCGCGGGTCCGTGCGACCTGGTTGAGCTGCTGACGCCGGACGTGACCGGGGCGCACGCGCTGCTGGGCCGGCTCGGCGCCCGCGGTTTTCTGCGCACGACGATGTACCACGACGGGCGGCCGCTGCTGTCGTTCCCCGGTTCCCCCATGGTGTGTTCCACCCGGGGACAGCTGGTCCTGTCGCGGTTCGCGCTCGTCCACCGCGAGGACGACCGGCTGGTGCTGGAGTCCTCCCGCACGGGTGTGGTCGTTGAGGTGCACGACACCGCTCTGCTGAACGTGCTCGCCGAACCGGCGCGGTACCCATGGGCGGCGCCCGTGGTGGACGTCTTGGCGGCCCAGGGGTTCCTCGTCCCCGCGGAGGCCGAGCATGACGATTTCGACCTCGCCAAGTGGAGTCCGCATGAGCTGTGGTTTCACACCCGCAGCCATGCGGGTGACGACGGGCGGCCGTGGGGCGGCACGCGCTGGGCCGAAGGCCGGTTCGAACCGTTGCCTGCCCACCGGCCGGAGTTCCCGGGCCCCGTGGTGGAGCTGTCGGAGCCGGGCGTGCCGGACGTGCCCGTCGTGGGGCGCACGGTCCGCGCGCAGGACCACGCGAACCCCATGACGCTCGATCAGCTCTCGGAGTTCCTGCACCGCACCGTCCGCATCCGTCGCGTGTGGACGGACGGCGTCGCGGATCTGGTGGAACGTCCCTTCCCCTCCGGTGGAGCACTGCACGAACTGGAGATCTACCCGGTCGTGACAACCGTGCGGGGCCTGCACCCGGGGCTCTACCACTACGACTCCGCCCGACACGTGCTGCACCTGGTTCGCGAGGACGGCCCGCTCGTGCGTCGGCTTGCCGACCACGCGACCAGGGCCGCGAACCTCGATCGCGCGCCGCAGGTCCTGCTCGTGATCAGTGCGAGGTTCGGACGCGTGATGTGGAAGTACCAGTCAATGGCGTACGCGCTGACATTGAAGAACACCGGCGTGCTGACGGCCGCGATGTACGCCGTCGCCACCGCGATGGGCCTCGCGCCGTGCGCGGTCGGCGGTAGCGACAGCGGGCTGTTCGCCCGCGCGACCGGCCTGGACGCGACGAAGGAGTCGACCGTGGGCGAGTTCATGCTCGGCTCGGCCCCCGTCGGTGTCGGACCAAGAGAAAGGAGTAGTAGCCAGTGGTAACTATAAGGTTTCGGAGCAAAGCGCTCGACAGGCTCAACCAACGTGATGACCTCGACGCGCCTGCGGAGCTGACTCGTCCGCGCACCTGGATCGCGCTCGTAGTCGTCGCGGTGCTGGTGGTCGGCGGCGGAGTCTGGGCGATGAACGCTGAGTTGCCCCGCAAAGTCGCCGCGTCGGGCATCCTCACCTATTCGGAGGGCAGTTTCTCCCTGCAGAGCCCGGTGTCGGGGCAGATCAACGGTGTCTACGTCGACCAGGGCGACACCTTTCCCGCCGGCACACCTATATTCAGTGTCCAGGTCGGCAAACGCGTCGAGGTGGTCAAGGCGATCACGGGCGGTCGGATCACCGCGATGCTCGGCAAGCTCGGCCAGGTGATCTCCGCTGGTTCCGAGCTGGCGGTGGTCGAGCGGATCGACGGCAAGAACGACCAGCTTGTCGCGGTGCTGTACGTACCCACCACCGATGCGGGTCAGGTGCGCAAGGGCAGTCAGGTCGACCTCGCCGTGCGCTCGGCGCCCGCACAGGAGTACGGCGTCCTGCGCGGCGTGGTGCAGTCGATCAGCCAGTTCACCGAGAGCAGGCAGCAGATCACGGACTTCCTCGGCGACGATCAGCTCGGCGAGCAGTTCTCCAGCCAGGGCCAGCCGCTGAAGGTCGTCGTGAAGCTCCTACCGCGTCAGACTGCCAGCGGCTATGAGTGGTCGACCCAGTCCGGTCCGCCCTTCCGTATCGACTCCCGGACGCTGGTCGACGGGGCGCTGTACCTGCCCCCGATCAAGCCGATCGACTGGGTGGTGCTGTAGATGAGCACCACTTACCGGAAGGTCCAAACGCCCAGTGTCCTCCAGATGGAGGTGGTGGAGTGCGGCGCCGCCAGCCTCGCGATGGTGCTTGCCTATTACAGGCGTTTCGTGCCGCTGGAAGAGCTCCGTGTGGCGTGCGGCGTCTCCCGCGACGGTTCCAAGGCGTCCAACCTGATCAAGGCCGCGCGCAGCTACGGCATGGTCGCCAAGGGCATGCAGCTCACACCGGAGTCACTGGCCGGCATCAAGCCACCAGCCATCGTCTTCTGGGAGTTCAACCACTTCATAGTCCTGGAAGGCATCGGACGTCGGTGGGGCAAGCCGGTCGTGTATGTCAACGACCCGGCGGAGGGCCGCCGGGTGCTGACCGCGGAGGAGTTCGACGAGGGCTTCACCGGCGTCGCTCTGCTGATGGAGCCGGGTGACGATTTCAAGCCCGGCGGGCGCCGCCCTGGCATCCTCGCCGGTTTGCCCGCGCGGTTGCGCGGCACCGGGGGCATGGTCCTGCTCGGTGCGCTCGCGAGCCTGCTGCTGATGGTGCTCGGCGTCGCCACCCCCGCCTTCACCCGCGCCTACGTGGACAATGTGCTGCTGGGCGGGGACACCTCGATCCTGATGCCGCTCGCGTTGCTGATGGCCTGCACCGTGGCGGGCACGGTCGCGCTGACCGCGTTGCGCCAGTCCTTCCTGGTCCGCGCACAGATCACCAGCGCCACGCTCAGCAGCGCACGCTTCCTGCGGCACCTGTTCCGGCTGCCGCTGCAGTTCTTCGCCCAGCGAAGCGCCGCCGACCTGACCAGCCGCATGAGCTCCAACGAGAATGTGGCGCAGATGCTGTCACGCGACCTGAGCGGTGTCGTCGTCGACGCGCTGGTCGTGCTGCTGTACGCGGGCTTGCTATGGAGCTACAACCCCGAACTCACCATGCTCGGTGTGGCGATGGCCTTGTTGAACGTGGTGGCACTGCGGACAGTCGCCCGCCTCCGCTCGACCCGAGTGCACAAGCTCGCGGCGGACGAGTCCACGATGATCGGCGTGTCCTACAACGGACTTGAGCTCATCGAGACGCTGAAGGCCACTGGCGGGGAGAACGAGTACTTCCGCAAGTGGGCCGGAGCGTACGCGAAGGTGCTGACCGGCGAACAGCGGACCGCGACGCCCACTGCAGTGCTGTCGGTCGTCGCGCCCACGCTCGCGGCACTCAACAGCGCGATGATCCTGCTGGTCGGTGGCCTGCAAGCGGTCGAAGGACACATCACGATCGGCGTGCTGGTGGCGTTCCAAGCATTGATCACGTCGTTCACCGGCCCGATCACCCAGCTCACCGGCACCATGGGGCAGATTCAGGACTTCGGCGTCGATGTGGCGCGCCTGCGTGACGTCGAGAACTTCCCGCCCGAGGACATCGACGAGGCTGTAGAACCGGAGCGCGTACGCAAGCTGGACGGCCGGGTCCGGTTCGACGACGTGACCTTCGGATACAGCCCGCTGGGCGTACCGCAGCTGGCAGACTTCACGCTTGAGGTCGGGCCTGGCGAACAGATCGCGCTGGTGGGCGGATCCGGCAGCGGCAAGTCCACGGTGTCCCGCCTGATGGCAGGCCACTACCAGCCGTGGAACGGCGCGGTGTTGGTCGACGGGCTGCCCAGGACAGCCATCCCCCGCAGTGTCCTCGCCGCGTCGGTGGCGTTCGTGGATCAGGAGATCTTCCTCTTCGAGGGCACCGTGCGGGACAACGTGACACTGTGGGACACCACGATCAACGACGACGAGGTCGTCGCCGCGCTGAAGGACGCCGAAGTCTACGACGTGGTCTCCGGCCGCAAGGGCGGCATCCACAGCCGCGTACTCGAGGACGGCCGCAATTTCTCCGGCGGCCAGCGGCAGCGCCTGGAGATCGCCAGGGCGCTCGTCCGCGCGCCGAGCGTGCTGGTGCTCGACGAGGCCACCAGCGCGCTGGACGCAGAGACGGAGCGGCGCATCACCGCCAACCTCCGGCGACGCGGTTGCGCGACCGTGGTGATCGCGCACCGGCTGTCCACCATCCGCGACAGCGACGAAATCCTGGTGCTGAACAAGGGAAGCGTCGTGGAACGGGGTAAGCACGACGACCTCGTCCTGGCAGGCGGGCCGTACGCCGAGTTGATCAGGGAGCACTGATGACCTTCACTCTCACCCGTGCCGCCGGGCCGGACAGCGCGTCGCCACTGGAGCGCCTCGGCGAGGCCGTTGCCTGCGACGCAGGGAGTATCCCCTTGGCAGCCTCGAAGACACTGTGGCTGGTCACGGGGGGTTCGTTCGACTTGTTCGCCGTGCACACCACCGGCGGCCGTTGGCACCACGTCGGGACCCTCGAGGCAGGGACTGTCCTGTGTGCGCCCATCCAGGGGCCTCGGCACAAGCTCGTCGTCCGACCGCTGGAGGACGCCGCGCTGCGCCGAATCAGGATCAGCGAACTCGTCGTGGCACAACGCGAGCAGTGGATCGCCCACCGGGACGCCGACGGCCTCTCCACGGAGGAGCGCGCTCTGGCGAAGGGCATCGACCTCGGACTGGCCCCCCTACTGGACTTCGCCGGGGAGGGCCTGCCGCCACGGGACTTTCTGTCGCTGCAGCCCGGCACCGAACTTGAACTGGGCGCCGGACAGAACGCCCGCCCGAGCGGCGGCATCCTGTGGGTCGACGTGCTCAAGGGCCGCATTCGCGCCGGCGGGCTGGCCGCGTTCCGCGACCGCGAAGCCGGGGACTCGGTCACGCTGTCCGAGCAGGGATGGCTCTCCAGCGAGTCCTACGCACAGGTTCGGGTGAACGACACCGAAGGCATGCTCGCCCGCGGTGAGCTGTGGGAAGCGCTGATCAAGGTCCAGATGCGGGCCCTGTACACCGTGGACCGCGCGGTCGAGCGCCGCGAGCAGGTGTCCGAAGACCGCAACACCATGAGCAGGCAGGCCGGGAACACCGCTCGGGACAAGGCCGACCACGCGCTGCACGCGGTCATCCAGCCGAACTTGGACTCGCTGGCCACCTTGTCGCTGAATCAGGACGACCCGACGTTCGCCGCATGCAAGCTGGTGGCCGACGACCTCGGCCTCACCATCAGCGCGCCCGGAGGCCAGGAGGTCTCGGGCAAGGTGGGCCCGATCGAGCGGATCGCGGTCCGCTCGCGCATCCGCACCCGCACCATCGCGCTCAAGGGCACGTGGTGGCGCACCGACATCGGCCCTCTCGTCGGTCACCGAGGCGACGAGAAGGCGCCGATCGCCTTGCGCTGGCGATCGGGCCGATACCAGGCGGTGGATCCGGTTACCGGCGAGAGCACTCCGATCACCCAGCGCGTCGCGTCGGAGATCAGCGAGCTGGCGGTGATGTTTTACCCGTCGCTGCCGGAGCAGCCTGTGTCGACCTTGCGGCTGCTGCTGTTCGGGTTGCGGGGAAGCCTGCGTGACCTGCGGAGGATGGCGGCCAGCATGCTTATCGCGGTCCTGCTCGGGCTGCTCATACCGATCGCGACCGGAGAGGTACTCGGCAGCCTCGTGCCGAACGGTGAGAGCGAGCTCATCGTCCAGCTCTGCCTCGGCCTGGTCGCCGCCAGCCTCGCCTCCGCCGCGTTCCTGCTGCTGGAGGACCTCGCGCTGCTGCGTGTGGAAGGCCGTTTCGAGTCCACCCTGCAAGCCGCGGTGTGGGATCGCCTGCTCCGGCTGCCCACGACATTCTTCGCGCGCCACTCCACCGGCGAGCTCGCCAGCGCGGCGCTGGGCATCAAGCAGATCAAGGCGGTGCTGGCAGGCAGCACCTCGGTCGTCCTGCACTCCACGGTGCTCGCTGTGGCGAACTTCGGGCTGCTGTTCGCCTACAGCGTGCGGCTGGCACTGCTGGCCGGCGTGTTCCTCGCGATCAGCACCGCTGTCTTCGTCTTCCTCGGCGTTCGCCAGATGCGCTGGCAGAGCAAGTCGCTCGAGGTCAACTACCGGCTGTCCAACAAGGTGTTCCAGACCCTGCGCGGCTTGGCCAAGCTGCGAGTGGCCGCGGCCCAGAACCACGCCTACGCGGACTGGGCGGCGGACTTCGTGCGGGGCAAGGACTACCAGAAGCGCATCGCGCACTACCAGAACCTGATCACCGCGTTCAACGCCGGATACGTGCCGCTGTGCACACTCGTGCTCTACCTCATCGTGGCCGGCTCAGCCGTGGGGCAGCTGAGCGCGGCGCAGTTCCTGGCGTGCAGCACCGCATTTTCGATCATGCTGGCCTCGATGATGCAGGTGACGAACTCGATCACGTCGATCGTCGCCGTTGTCCCGATGTTCCGCCGTCTCAAGCCGGTGCTCACCGAGCCGCTCGAGGTGTCCGAGGACAGCGCGGTGCCCGGCGAGCTGTCGGGCAAGATCGAGGTCAACCACCTCTCGTTCGGTTACTCCGAGGACGCGCCGCCGGTGATGACCGATGTGTCCTTCAGCTTGGAGCCGGGCGAATTCGTTGCGATCGTCGGGCCGAGCGGCTGTGGCAAGTCCACGCTGCTGCGGTTGTTGCTCGGCTTCGAGAAGCCCACCAGCGGCACGATCCTCTACGACGGCCAGGACCTGTCGTCCTTGGACATCGCCGCGGTCCGCAGGCAGTGCGGCGTCGTGCTGCAGAGCGCGAAGACCCCCACGGGCACGATCTTCCAAGCCATCGCGGGAGCACAGAACTTCTCCGTCGAGGAGGCGTGGGAGGCCGCCGAGATGGCCGGTCTGCGTGAGGACATAGAGGCCATGCCCATGGGGATGCACACGGTCCTCAGCGAGTCGGCGACACTGTCGGGTGGCCAGCGCCAGCGCCTGGTGATCGCGCAGGCCCTGATCCGGCGGCCGCGCATCCTCTTCTTCGACGAGGCCACCAGCGCGCTGGACAACGAGACCCAGCGCGTGGTCACCGACAGCACCAAGAGGTTGCACGCCACCAGGATCGTGATTGCCCACCGGCTGAGCACGGTGCTCGACGCCGACAAGGTCATCGTGCTGTCGGAGGGCCGAGTCGCCGAGTGCGACAGCCCCGCGGAGCTCCTCGGTGACCCGAACAGCATTTTCCACCACCTCGTCCGTCGCCAGATGCCTGAGGCCCAACCAGACGCGTTGCCCCACAAGGAGTAACCATGAGGAACAAGTGCTTGGTCGCCGGTCTCGTGCTGGTGTGTGTCCTTCCGCTCGCCGGGTGCGGTTCTGCCACGCCCTCTGCCGACGCCGCGCCCGCGTCGCCACCCATCGTGTCCACCACCGAGGCGGACAGGGTGCTCACCGCCTACGACGTCGGCAACAACAAGGTCAACTCGACAGCCGACGCAGCGGGTCTGGCGAAGATCGAGAGCACTCCCCTGCGCGTGGCCAGTGAAGCCGAACTCGAGGCCAATAAGGTGCTCGATCAGTCCATACCGTTGATCAAAAGCACCGACCAACGCTTCATGATCCCGTCAAGAAGCGCCGACCTGCCCTGGTTTGTGTCCATCAGTACCCGCCTGCACGGCGGGGTGGTGGCGACGAACCAGACCTACACCGTATTCAAGCGGCAGGATAAGGGCGCCCCTTGGCTGGCGGCGTACTCACTCACCCCGCCGGCGGATGTGCAGGTGCCTGCCGTCACGCTCAACGGCGCATCAGCGGCCACGGCGGTGAACGATTTCGGCGACCTTGCCCTGCAGCCCGACGAGCTCGCCCAGCGGATCTTCGCCCACTACAAGCAGGACGTCGCGGGCAGGGACATCTTCGGCACGAGCGCCGTGCTGGACGACCAGCTCGGCAACGGCTTCAAGGCCGCGTTGCGGGTGTTGCGCGGCAAGGGAACCCAGTTGGTCCGCACGGTGAAGCCGGGTCCGCCGCAGGCGTTCGCGCTGCGCACGGCCGACGGCGGCGCGCTGGTTCGTGCCGCCGTTGCAGTCCCAGATCTGCGTCTGGGTGCCGTTGGTCTGCGAAAAGCCGGGCACGTCAAGGCACTTGCCCGAACCGATGGCGTGGACCGGACCTGTGGTGGCGCCGGTGCCACCCGCGACCCGGTACATCACCGTGCCGTGCGCCGGCACGCTGGCGCTGATGGTGCCGGTGGTGGTGGACGTCGCGCCGGTCCACAGGTTGGTGAGCGTGTAGTCGGAGGCGCCGGTCTTGCCGACGGCCGAGGCGCTGGTGGTGATGGTCGCGGTGGAGTTGGTCTCGTTGAACAGCACGACCGACACGTCGCCGTTGGCGAGCGGCTTGGCCAGCACGTCCAGGCCGCCAGAGGAGGAGACCATGGTGCCCTGCTTGCCCAGGGGGTCCTGGTTGACGGCGATGACCGCCTTGTTGGTCAGGATCGACAGGGTCTCCTGGCTCGCACCGATGATCTTGCTGCCGGAGATCAGGGGGGCGGCCATCTGGGCCCACAGGCTGAACTGGCTCCGGTACTCGGTCGCGGTCATGCCGCCGTTGCCGGTCTCCAGCATGTCGGGGTCGTTCCAGCCCCCGGGCCCGGCGTACGCGGCCAGGTTCACGTTGCTGCGGTAGTTCGCCAGGAAGCTGGCGTAGGTGTCGGCGATGTCACCGCTGGTGCGCCACATGTTGCCGATGTTCGGACCCCAGGTCCACACGTTGTCCTGGCCCCAGTTGCACAGGCTGAACAGGATCGGGCGCCCGGTGGCCTTGAGCGCGTCGCTCATCGCGGTGTACCGGGTCTGGTTGCTGATCCCGTTGTTGTTGCAGTTGTCGTACTTGAGCAGGTCGATACCCCAGGAGGCGAACAGTTTCGCGTCCTGCGTCTCGAAACCGAGGCTGCCGGGCATGCCGGCGCAGGTCTTGGTGCCGCCGTCCGCGTAGATGCCGAGCTTCATGCCAAGGGAGTGCACGTAGTCGGCGACGGCCTTGATGCCGTTGGGGAACCTCACCGGGTCGGGCACCAGGTTGCCGTTGGCGTCCCGGTTCGGCGCCATCCACGCGTCGTCGATGTTGACGTACTCGTAACCGGCCGCCAGCATGCCGTTGTTGCGCATCTCCAGCGCGGTCTGCTTGATCAGCTCTTCGGTGGGGTTGTTGCCGTAGGCGTTGTAGTTGTTCCAGCCCATCGGCGGGGTCTTGGCCAGACCGTTGTCCAGCGCCGCGGCCGGCGTCGCGACGGCCGTCACGGCCACCGGCGCGACGGGCAGGGCCAGAGCACAGGCCACGAGCACGGCGCGCAGCCTGCCGCGTCTGTACCGGTCCGCGCGTCGCAGGAACGAGGGTGGGGTCAGTCGCATCGCAACCTTCCAGGGGGTGTGAGTGTCAGCCGAGTTGTCATTGCCGGTTGCTGCCGCCGTTGCAGGATCCCCAGTCGAGCAGGGCACCGCTGGCGGTGGAGGTTCCGGCCACCTCCAGGGGCAGGCCTGATTGCAGGCCGGTGATGGTGCCGTGGGAGTTGAAGCTCCACTGTTGGTCGGCACCGCCCGTGCACGTCCAGGTCTGAACCCTGTGCCCGGGGCCGTCTGGTCGTCGTACGCGCCCAGGCCCAGCTGACTGGCACCGGAGTACACCGTCAGCTGAGCCGAGGACGTCCGCATGAAGATCTGATGGGCACCGCCATGGCAGTCCCGGATCTCCGACTGCTTGCCCGGCGTGGTCGAAGCAGTCGGCACATCCAGGCACCTGCCGGACGCGGTGGGGGTTCTGGAGCAGTCGTTGATCAGTACGTTGTCACTGGCGCGGTTCCAGGTGTTCCAGGTCCAGGCGAGGTACCCGGACTTCTGACCGTCCAGCCGGCTCATCAGCGGGTTGATGCAGCTGTCACCGCAGTCGCCCTGCCCGATCTAGCCGGTGACCAGCGGGCTGCTGGCGATGACCGGGGCGATCTGGCTGTTCCAACAGGAGGCGGTGTCACACGTGTTGAAGCTGCAGGAGTGCCAGGTCGCGGTGAGGTTGCCCTTGAGGTCGCCGGGCTCGTACTAATTTCGCGGCGAGGAACCGGGGAGACAGCGACGCAACCGCCGTCACGGCGATCGACCGTCTCACCGATGGATGGGCGGTCGGCCCACACGTACGCACATCGGTGTGCATGACCATTGCTTTCCCGCGGCTCATCGCGTCAGAGATGACAGCGCCCTCCGGGCCCGACAGTGCGGCTGAGCCCGGCCGTCTCGAAAGGTGACCGCTCGGTCTCTTCACGTTTCCTCCGTCACGGTGCTCTGCGTGGCCGGCCGTGGGTGGGGACGGCGGGCGGCCACGACATGGTGGGTGACCGGCACACCGAGGGGCGGGAGCGCCCCCAAAAGGTCTGCTCGGCCGGATCGACTCAGAGTCGGGTGAAGACGTGATCACGCGGTCAGAGGGGCGGCCGGTGCCATCCGGATTACTCGAAGGGCTTGATGGCGGGCCGAGCGTATGGATGAGGGGTTGCGAGGGTCAAGACTTTTGTCGGATCTGATGTTTGACCATGTTGGATTGCGCGCCATTGGGGGCTCGTGCCGAGGTACTGGTTCGTGGGGGTGGCCACGGGTTGTGCGGCGATGGTCTCGGGCTGTGCGGCGACGTCGCCGGGGTCGCGACGGCTTCGGGAGGGTGCGTGCCCGGTCGGGGTGGTGACGGCGGGCCTCGACCTGGTTTGCGGGCCGTGTGCTGATCCAGCACGACGGGGAGCCGACCCTGGACGGGGCGCGATCGGCGGGTCGAGCCCCAGCAACCAGACATCGGATGCCAGCGGGCCAGTGCCGGAGAGAGAGGGCGGCGAACAGCCCATAGGAGCAGCGACAACGGGACGAAGTGGCACAGAAGTCGCCTCTGCGGCACCGCTCTCAAATTTCTGGCATTCATGGGATGTCCCAGATGTGGATCAGCGTGGTATCTCTACGGATGCTCTGGTGAACCGGTCCGGGCCGACCGCTCAGCACAGGACGGCCGGAGCGGACGGGACGCCGGGCGGATGCGGCGTTGTCAGCGCTCACAGCGCAAGAGACTTCCCACCCACGCCGTTCCTGCCAGTACGTCTGGCGGTCGCCGACGCCCACGCCGATGGGGCGGCACGACTGCCGAGTTGCTGACACGAACGGCGTTCACCCCCGCTGATTCAGCACTCACTCGCAGAAGAGGACGCCTGCATGAGAAAGAGTTGGATACTGCCCCTGGTCACGCTGGTCGCTGCCGCGCTCGGAGTGACGGCGGCAGGCGTGGCCCCCGCCTCCGCCGCCTCCAACACCCCCTTGCGGGTCATGCCGTTGGGTGACTCGATCACCTGGGGTGTGGGAAGCAGTACGGGCAACGGCTACCGGAAGCCGTTGTGGGACAAGCTTGCGGCGGACGGCCATCCGCTGGACTTCGTGGGCACGGTGCGGGGCGGTTCGATGTCCGACCCCGACAACGAAGGCCACCCCGGATACCACATCAACGAGATCGCCGCACTCGCCGACGCCTCGCTGACCCGTTACCAGCCCAACGTCGTGACGCTGCACATCGGCACCAACGACCTCATAGGCGCCTCCGGGCCCAACGCCGCCATCGCCGAGCTGAAGTCACTGGTCAACCAGATCACCGCCGACGTCCCCGACGCAACCGTCCTCGTCGCCTCCCTGGTCGTGTCCACCAACAGCTCGGAGGAGCAGTGGCGGGGCACGTACAACCAGGCCATCCCCCAGATCGTCAGCGACGCACAGGCCGCGGGCAAGCACGTCGCCTACGTCGACATGAGCAGCCTGACCCCGGCCGACCTGGACGACCCCCTGCATCCCAACGACGCGGGTTACCAGAAAATGGCCGACGCCTTCCACCGCGGCATCCAGACCGCGGACAGCGCCGGGTGGCTGAAGGACCCCGCCCCCGCCCCCGCCCCCGTGCAGTCCGGCATCGCCGGCAAGTGCATGGACGTCAACGGCGCCGGCACCGCCGACGGGACCGCCGTCCAGATCTGGAGCTGCAACGGCGCTGCCAACCAGCTCTGGTCGCTCTACACCAACGGCACCCTGCGCTCCATGGGCAAGTGCCTCGACGCCGCCGGCTTTGGCACCGCCAACGGCACCAAGGTGCAGCTCTGGACCTGCCACGGCGGCACCAACCAGGTCTGGCAGCCCTACAACGGCGGCTACCGCAACCCCGCCTCCGGCCGCTGCCTCGACGACCCGGGCTCCTCCACGACCGACGGCACGCAGCTCGTGCTGTGGGACTGCCACGGCGGCTCCAACCAGAAGTGGACCACTCTGACCGCCGGCTGACCCCCGCTCCCAGGACCCGAGCCCCTTTCCAGGCGCCGGTCCTGGGAGAACATCGGTGGCGGGCACCGCCGGGTGCGGCGCCCGCCATGACCGGCGTCAGTGGCCCGGTCGCCTGACGGCGACGCCCTGAGACGACCGCACGGGCGGCGGCAGCGACCGGCTGATCGACGCGTTGTGCGAGTGGGGCGACCACGGTTGACAGCGGTGCGATCCGACCCGCACGACCGCCCGAGCGAAAGCCATCTGCGCACGTCAGAGCCATACGGCCCGCCCAAGCACCGTCGCTTCCCAAGCTGAGAGCGCGAGTTCGATTCTCGTCACCCGCTCCATGATGAAACCCCAGGTCAGCGACCTGGGGTTTGTTTGTTGTCTAGTCCAAAACTCACCCCTCAAGCCCCTCAAACCGCTCAAACGGCGAGACGTATTTCGTGCGACCTGCGCCACTGCTGCATGCCGTGGCTGCGAAGTCGCTTACGCAAAGCAGCAGTTCCCGGATGAGGCGTGCGCGGTCCCTTCGCCGACGGCTCCCCCAACGCCGCCTCGTCGTCAGGCTGCGGCGTAGGGAGGCGCACAGCCGTAGCGGGTGTCACGTGCTGGGGCCCACGCCGAGGTCGGTGAGCAAGCCCGGATCCGGTCCTCGATCCCGCCGGACGACATGTCAGCGGACCACAGACAGCTGCGGCCGATTGTGTCCACCTCCGTGCCGTTGCCTCTCTCCCTCCTGCGCGGTGACAACAAGCCCTATGATCAGGTCGTCGAGATCGGCAGGCCGCAGGTGAATCTCGCGCGCCGCATCGGCAGGCCGCGTTCCCTCGCTGCGCAGGGCAGTGAACACCTTGCCCAGCACCTGGGAGGTCTCGCGGGCGACTCCGCCGGCCTGGCCGCACACGGGGGACTCGCTTCACTGTTCTCGCCGGCGGCTTTCCGCTCCTTGCCCGGCCGCTCATGCCGCCTCAGCCGAGGGGCTCGCGACCCGGCATCAAAGACGCGTAAAGTTGCCGGAACACGGCAATGAAGCGGGGCGACTCTGCGTGTGAGTATTCCGTCAAGCCGGAGGTCAGCGACGGGCGAGAGGGGGACGGCCGCCATGCGTATCCGCATCGACGCCGTCGACCTGCCCGGGCTCACCCGCCCCGCCTCCGTCGACGGCAAAGTGCCCGCCTACGGGAACATCCACATCGCCGTGCAACGCCGCGACCGTCCGGCCGAACTCCTGGAGCCACAGCCCGGCGACGCACCGTCGGCGACATGGACCCTGGAGTGCACCACCAGTTCCTCGCCGACCGGCACCGAGGTCAAAGGGCCCTATGTGCAGGACCGTCTGGGCCGACGGTTCATCTACCTGTCGTGGGGCACGGTCGACGAGTCGGGCACCTTCACGATGTTCCGCCGCGCCAAGCTCATGCTCGACGTCATCCCCGCCGACCTACTCGCCACCGCCGCACGCGACGGGCTGCTGGTCGGACGACTCGGCTTGACCGACGCGCAGGGCGGGCCCCTGTGCGGACGCGTCGAGCCCCCGCACATCACCTGGACCGCCGCACGCGCCGACTGAGAGCGGTTGCATACCATCCCTCGCCGGCATCGCCTGCGCGCCACCCGCGGTCAGTGCTCACCGGTGGTGAGGCTGAGCGAGACACAGCGATTCTCGTGGCGGCAGGCGCGGCACGATGTCGTCGCCGTACGGGCGGAACGCCGCCCGACAGCCTGGCGAAAGCACCTGACCGACGAACCGGCCACCCGTCCGGTTGACGACGCGGGGTGCTCACGGGAACCGCCGTGGCTGCGGCCGTCGGCGTCGTGCCCTTCTGGCCGATGTGACCTTCATCGCGGTAGTGGGGTCTCAGCGGGGTGCCCGTTGCCCCATCCGCTGATGACGATGGCAGCGGCGCATGGCTCATCGCCGGAGGTCATGGCGCTGTGGCCGGAAGCGCTCGGCAGGAACACTGCATCCGCGCGGATCAATATCTGTATCCGTGAAGTGAGAAATAGGTGCGGCACGCAGCGAGTATTCCTCGATCACCGACCCTGGCGGAATCATTTCCCGCGCAGGGCCGTTCGCGGCATGCTAATGTCGATCTCAGTTGCAGGTGTGGTTGCCAGAAGGTTCATTTTCCGACGGGTTAATCAGCACGGCGGCGCGGAATTCGCACAGGGCGAATTCCGTATATCGTCCCCGAAGGGGAAATGACATGGCTACTGGCACAGTGAAGTGGTTCAACGCGGAAAAGGGCTTCGGCTTCATCGAGCAGGACGGCGGCGGCGCCGACGTCTTCGCCCACTACTCGAACATCGCCACCCAGGGCTTCCGCGAGCTGCAGGAAGGCCAGAAGGTGTCGTTCGACATCGGGCAGGGCCAGAAGGGCCCGACGGCCGAGAACATCGTTCCTGCCTGACACCGGCGGCAACGCATACTTCGCAGCTGGGGCCCGCACCTTGGGGTGCGGGCCCCAGCTCGCTGCATTTCAGGGCGCATGACGGGAATGCCTCACCGCATCACCGCATCACCGCATCACCGCATCACCGCATCACCGCATCACCGAACGGTGACGCATTCCCCCGTCGATCCGAATCGGCGCCCATCACCTCCGGCCCGTTCTCGCGATTCTCTGCGCCATTCATTTTGCTGCGGAATCTCCTTGCTACGTGCCAACGTGCTCACATCGAGGAAAGGTTCCGCTTGAACCGCGCACGCACCGCACTCACGACCCGCACAACCCGCACCTACGACCGCTCCCGGGGGTCTGCCGCTCAGCGCTCGGGAGCGCCGCGGCGTTCCAACGGCTACGAACGTCGGCCGGCCGCACGCCAGGGCGAGTTCGCGCTGCCGAAGACGATCACGCCCGCATTGCCCGCCGTCGAGTCGTTCGCCGACCTCGCCCTGCCGGCGCCGTTGCTGGCCGCGCTCGGGCACGAGGGCGTGACCGTACCGTTCCCCATCCAGGGAGCGACCCTGCCGAACTCCCTCGCCGGACGTGATGTGCTCGGCCGCGGCCGTACCGGGTCGGGCAAGACCCTCGCCTTCGGTCTTGCGATGCTGGCCCGTACAGCGGGCCGGCGCGCGGAATCACGGCAGCCGCTTGCCTTGGTCCTCGTCCCCACCCGCGAGCTGGCCCAGCAAGTGACCGACGCGCTCACCCCGTACGCCCGCTCCGTGCGGCTGCGGCTGGCGACCGTGGTCGGCGGGATGTCCATCGGCAGGCAGGCCGGGGCGCTGCGGGCCGGGGCAGAGGTCGTCGTCGCGACGCCGGGTCGGCTCAAGGACCTCATCGGCCGTGGCGACTGCCGGCTGGACGACGTCGCCATCACCGTCCTCGACGAGGCCGACCAGATGGCCGACATGGGCTTCATGCCGCAGGTCACCGCCCTGCTCGATCAGGTGCGGCCCGAAGGACAGCGGATGCTCTTCTCCGCCACCCTGGACCGCAACGTCGACCTGCTCGTCCGCCGCTACCTGACCGACCCGGTGGTCCACTCCGTCGACCCCTCCGCGGGAGCGGTCACCACGATGGAGCACCACGTACTCCACGTGCACGAGGCGGACAAGCAGCGGACGGCGACCGAGATCGCGGCCCGGGACGGCCGGGTGATCATGTTCCTGGACACCAAGCACGCCGTGGACCGGCTCACCAAGCACCTGCTGAACAGCGGCATCCGCGCTGCGGCCCTGCACGGCGGCAAGTCCCAGCCCCAGCGCACCCGGACCCTCGCCCAGTTCAAGACCGGGCATGTGACGGTACTGGTGGCGACGAACGTCGCCGCCCGCGGCATCCACGTCGACAATCTCGACCTGGTCGTCAACGTCGATCCGCCCACCGACCACAAGGACTACCTGCACCGCGGCGGCCGCACCGCCCGCGCCGGCGAGTCCGGCAGCGTCGTCACCCTCGTCACCCCCGACCAGCGCCGCGGCATGAGCCGGCTGATGGCTTCAGCCGCCATCACCCCCCGGATCACCCCGGTACGTTCGGGTGAGGCGGAACTGAGCCGCATCACCGGGGCCCAGGCCCCTTCCGGAATTCCCGTCGTCATCACCGCCCCCGTCGCGGAACGCCCCCACCGAGCCGGGTCGTCCGCGGCTTCCTCGCCCCGAGGCCGCCGCGCCCGCCCCGCCCAGGGGCGCGCCACCGGACGAGCGGGGCGGCGCAGGACGCAGCGGCCCGCCTTCGACCCGGCTGCCTAGAGGCATCGATCAGAAGCTCACGCATCCCCGAGGAGACAGCTTTGACACCGGTACAGACGCAGCGGCAACGAACGGTTACCTCCCCCAGGAGCGCAGTCGACGACATGGACGCGGCCGGGCCCCGGGTCCGGGACGACATGACCGTCGAGGTCGCCCTGGCCGTCATGGCCAGTGCCGGTGTCGAGTACCTCCTCCTGTGCGACGGGGACGACGAGTGCACGGGCTCGATCAGCAGGGCCGAACTCGCCGTGCACCGCCGATGTTCCACGTACACGGACCGACTCCGTCTACGGGACGTCCTCGACGGACCGTTCACCTCGCCCGCCCCTCGGCCCGTCGCCGTCGGGGAACACGGCCGCCCCCAGGCGTCCTCGTTCTCTCCCGCTGATCCGCCCCGCCCCGCCCCGATCAGTTCGTTCTCCTTCCCTCAGCCCGTCTCCATCTCTCTGTGAGGGCTCATGCGCTTTGTCATCGCCCGGTACCCGTTCGACCTGACCAAGAGCGGAGTGCTGGCCTCGATGAGGGGCGTCACGCCCGAGATCGTCACGGGTGAGTCCGTGACCATCGGCCGCCGCCGCTACCCCGTCAAGCAGGTGGGCCAGGTCATCACCCGACAGGACCGCCGCGACTTCACCGGCGGCGAAGTCATCCGGGCCATGACCCGCCTCGGCTTCACCTGCCATGCCCGCCCCGACGCCGCGCCCGTGCGTGTCCCGACTCCGCTCCAGACCGCGTCGGCACTGCTCGGCGCCGCCTCCATGGGCGTATGAAGCCGGGCGGCAAACCGCCATCAGGATCGCCGTGAGGGCCCTGCCGACATGTGTCGGCAGGGCCCTCACGGCCGTCTCGCCGCCCGTTCTCCGCGACTGGATCGCCCGCCACAACGGCCTGCGTCACCCGTTGTTGCAGGTCACAAGCTATCTATTCCTCCAAAGAGCTGAAATCTACTCTTGCCAGAGTAGACATTAGGCCCTGGCACGGTTAGCCTTTTTCTCGTTGACACCGGTCAAGCGAAACCCGGCAGACACGAACTGGCGGGTTGCAGTACATGAAGTTCGCAGGCCAGTGCGGCTCTGGAGTCCCGAAGCCAAGTGTTCGTAGAACGGTGACGGGGCTGAGGGCCACACTGGGCGGCCCGCAGGTCGAGGGGCCGCCGACAGCAGTACCGCAGTACCAGTTCACCAAGCGGTTGGTTCAGAGAAAGGACGGAGGACGCAGACGCCATCAGGATCGCCCGGCCCGGGAAGCACTCGGCCGGGTACCGCAAGACCCCGGATTGGAAGGTGGTCCCCGGTCACGCAGCCGCGATCCCCGCACCCCCCCTTCTGCAGGGCTGGTAGCGGAAACAGAAGGTCGGCACAGCAATAGGGCCGACAGATGGTGTTGAATTTCCTTCGGGGCCCTGGTGCCGCACGGCACCAGGGCCCCTCGACGCGTTGCGCAACGAGGTGACATGACAGCAGATATCCCCCTCAGTGATCGTCTGGACGACGACGACTACCCCGCATACACCATGGGGCGGGCCGCCGAGATGCTCGGAACCACCCCGGCTTTCCTCCGAGCCATCGGTGAGGCCCGTCTGATCACTCCGCTTCGCTCGGAGGGCGGACACCGCCGGTACTCCCGCTACCAACTACGGATCGCTGCGCGTGCCCGCGAGCTCGTCGACAGGGGCACCCCGATCGAGGCTGCATGCCGCATCGTCATCCTTGAGGACCAGCTCGAGGAAGCTCAGCGCATCAACGCCGAGTACCGGAGCCGTGCCGAGCACGAGGCGCCCGACAGCTCCCTTCCCGGTGACAGCTGATCACGTGGGCGCGTGCCGGTCGGCTCGAACACGCGCGACGCCCGATCGCCCCTGAGCGCCCGCCTGGGACAGCAGGTCGTGCCCCGCGGGTCAGCCTCCCGGCAGCAGGCGGCGGCGCCTCCGCGGTCGACGGCGGTCTTGGCGCCCGCGAAGATCGCCAGTCGGACTCCCCCACTGCGACGCCGTGCCCCCAGCGTGCCCGTAACAGGGGACGACAACGGTCGACAGCGGTACGAGCCGGGACTCACACAGCGCTACCCGCAAGCCACATAAGTGCAGGTCAACGACCACGTCGCCTTCCAAGCGCCGTCGCTTCCCAAGCTGAGAGCGCGAGTTCGATTCTCGTCACCCGCTCCATGATGAAACCCCCAGGCCAGCGGCCCGGGGGTTCTTTGTTGTCCAGACCGGTGAGCGGGTAGCGCACCACAACCGCACCATGAGCTCTCGGTTAGCTTCCGGTGGCGTCCTCCTTGTGGTGCGCGGGGTTGTCCTCGTGGTGCTTCGCACGCTCGGCGCGCACCATCTCGTCGAGCCCGGCCGTCACCTCGCGCTGCCGCTCCTCGTCGGAGTGCTGATAGAGCAGCGCGGCCTTCTCGGAGGACTGGCCCGCGCGAACCACCGTCCTTCAGACCGACGACCGCGCGGGCGCGCCGTCGCTTACGGCCGAAGGAGGTGCCTCGAAGGGCCGCACCCTTCTCACCGACGAAGAGCAGCCCATCGGGTCGCAGCGACAAGGTGGCCGGCGCAAAGGGAGACGGGGTCGCCTCGGGTGTGCGGCTCGATCAGCGACTCCAGCGTCGGCAGCAGACCGGAGTCGGTGTCTGGCAGCCGCTTGCGGCCGGCACCTGGAGCCCGGATCCGTAGGGTCGGCACGGAGCAACCGGCCAACTCGGCCATACCGCGCGCGATCGTGGCGGTACTGGTGGTACTGGTGGTACTGGTGGTACTGGTGGTACTGGTGGTGCCGGAGGCGGCGGCGACTCGAGTGATCCCGCCGTGGCCGATGGCGGTGGCCTCGCCGGCCAGGTACAGCCGACAGGCGCTCGTCGACGTGCGGCAGTATCTGATCGAACTTGGCCCGCAGCGCACGGGTCGAGAGACAGCCTGGCAGACACGTGGTCATATCCCGGGCTCCCACCAACACCCGCCTACCGAGGACTTATTGACGTACAGGCCCCGGCGGTGCCGTTGTACTGGCGCTGCACGCCCACCGTGGCGACGCCCTTCTTGATGTCGCCGGTCTCATCAACGACCAGCACCGCGTCCTCGTGGCGCAGACGCTCGACGACAAAGCCGCGGATGTCGTCACGTACCGCGTCGGCATCCCACCTGGCCCTCGACAGCAGGTGCTGCAGGCCGTACGGGGTCGCGTCCCCGGCCTGCTCCGCAAGCGTCCAGCACATCTCCAGACCGCCGGTCGGAGGGCCGGCCAGGCTGGACCCGTTCCTCCGGACGTACAGGGCGACGGCCTCCGGCGCCGTTCAAGTCCAGTTCGGCCCGGCGTTCCCAGGCCCGGACGAAAGCCTCCTGGACCACATCCTGCGCCTCGGCGAGGTCGCCTGTCATCGCATTCAGCCGGCCGATGAGTCGGCCGACGCTCGCGGCGTAAAAGGCGTCGAACTCGTGCTCGTCCGCACCCTGGCCGCCGCGCGGTTCATCCGGTGGTCGCATGCCTCTCCTGTCACGCTGCGCCGTGCCACTTGGCTCCCTCGCATCGGCTCCCTCGAACCACAAGAAGTCAGCGACTCA
Organism: Streptomyces capitiformicae; assembly: GCF_002214185.1. Taxonomy (NCBI): domain Bacteria; kingdom Bacillati; phylum Actinomycetota; class Actinomycetes; order Kitasatosporales; family Streptomycetaceae; genus Streptomyces; species Streptomyces capitiformicae. Next base: position 10,349,341 of record NZ_CP022161.1, read on the forward strand.
CGCGCAACCCCCGGGCCCCGACGCCCAGCTCTTCCGACCACCACCGACGGCCTCCCCACCCGCCTACCCACCCCCACTGGGAATTCCCGACTTCGGCATCGACACGTCCGAGGGCCGGACGCTACTCGCGCGAGCCTGACGCCACTGGAGGTGAGGGCAGCCGGGTCGTGGTGGCGGCCCCGCCCACGCGGGCCTCGAAGCACTCCCGTTCGCCGTCGGCCGACGCGGGCCGGAAGCAGGCCCGGACGGTGCTGCCGGGACGGACTTCGGTCATCTCGGTATAGATGAAGGTTGCCGCGTCGTCCTTGTTCCTGATGCGCACGCCGTGGGTCGGGCCGCCTGCCGTTACGTCCAACCGGTCGCCGATCTCGGTCCCCCAGGTCCGGGCCCAGCTCGCACCGCACTTCTTGCTGTGGCGCAGCTCGACGTGGGCGCCGGTGGCCGTGCGGTGCGAGGCGAGGGTGTCGGGGCCGAGGCCGCAGATCAGGCGCATCGGATCCCGGCCCTCGCAGGCGGCTCCGTGGCATTGGGGAGCGAGGGAGAACGGGACGGAGGCCGGCAGCGGTTCGTCCTCCTGAGCCTCCGAGTCCGGCAGCAGGAGGAACAGCAGGGCCGCAGCACCACCGACGATCACGGTGTACGCCGACGCCAGCACCACCAGGAGCCTGCTCCCGCCACGTCGCCGCCGCCCGGTCCCGGCGGGCGGTGGCGCCTCCTGAGGTTGTGGCCGCGGCGACTCGTCCGTGGGAGGGGCGGGTGCGGGGGCCACCGCGCGTCCGCTCCAGTGCGACTCGGCGATCTCCCACAGGGCCAGCAGCCGCCCGTCCGGTTCGTTCGCGAGCCGGCACAGTTCCCGTACGGCCTGGCGAGGAGGCAGGCTCTTGCCGTTGAGGTACCGCTCCCACGAGGACTTGCTGTACGCCGTCCGCTCCGCCAGCGCCGCCAGGCTCAGCCCCGCACCGGCCCGCAGCTCCCTCAGCGCCGCGACCAGCCGGGTGTGTTCCGCGGTCACTTCGGATCCGCCTCCCGCAGGGCCTGCCAGGTGGGCGGGTCGATGACTCCGTTCACGATCAGCCCGTTCTGCTTCTGCATGCGCTCGACCGCTCGCCGCGTCTTGGGGCCGAAGATGCCGTCGATGTCCCCTGGCTCAGTACCCGCCCGGCGCAGCAGGCACTGCGCCTCGGCCACTTCGAGCCCCACGTGGGTGTTGGACAGGAGGATGTCCGTGGTCCGGCTCAGGCCCGCGTACCAGCGGCCGTCACGCTGCTCCAGCCGACAGGTGTAGATGACCGGCACCGTGGACTCCGACACGGTGGCCAGGGCCGTCGCGACAGCATCGCTGCGGTCGTGCGCGAGCTGGGCACGGGCCTCGGTGAGCCGCAGGGCCAGCAGGAGCGCGGCGGAGACGGACAGCACCGTGACCACGGCTCCCGCCGTGACCGCGACGCGCAGGTGACGCCCGTACGGCTGCTGCTCCGTGGGGGTGTGTTCCGGTGTCGCGGAGAAGTCCTCGGGGGTGTCGGTGGTGACCACCCGTCCCTCCGCCCAGCGTTGGGCGGCGATCTCGTGCATCACCAGCAGCCGGTGCGGATCGTCACCGCCGACGCGGGCCATCGCCTCGACGGCCTCCCGGGGCGGCAGAGACCTGCCGTTCAGATATCGCTGCCACGACTTCGCGCTGTACCCGGTCCTCGCGGCCAGTTGCCGCGTGCTCAGTTCGCTGTGGTCCTTAAGCCTGCGCAGTCGCACGATCAACTGGTGGACGTGTGGATGCAGTTCTGCGGGCAGTTCCTTCCATCGCGACACGCTTCCCCCCACTCGCGTTCGGGACCGCAGGCCCGGCCCCCGTGTCCCGGTCTCATTCTGCATCAGCTGTCACCGGGATCACAGAGCTGGACCCGCCCCGGAGCGACCCCGCCCTGGCGCGGAATCAGCCATCCCCTCTCGTCGCAGTCCCGCCGCAGGGACTCGGCGGGCGACATCTCAGCAGGTCAGCGCGCGGGACGTCTCGGGATGAGGTCACTTCCGCGCCAGCTGTGGCCGAACATCACGCCGAACCCGCAGTCTCGTCGCAGAGCCGGCCGGGTGCGGTCGGCTCCGGCAAACGCATGCCAATCAGGGAAGGACCACAATGAACTTCCGTACGACCCGGACCCGCCTCGCAGCCGCCGTCACCGCCGCCGTCGCGACGGGCGCGCTGGCCGTGAGCGCCTCGCCCGCCTCGGCCACCTCCGCCCAGGGGTACTTCACCGGTTACGGCACCACATGGACGGACGACTGGAGCAACGAGGGAACGCTGTCGTCCGGCAGCTACGCCAGGTCCAACGCCACCTGCCTGTGGCAGAAGATCCTCTGGGCCGAGGGCGCGACGGAGAGCGACGGCACCGCCTACGACTACGCGGACATCGACGGAGTCTTCGGCCCCAACACCACATACGCCAGCAAGCGGCTTCAGACGCGCTGGGGCCTGGACGACGACGGACTGGTCGGCCCCCTGACGCTCGGCAAGGCGGACAACAAGCTGCGGTACAGCTCGGGCAGCACGTCCTCCGGGACGCTCTACCTCACGTACGACGGCGCGGCCCACGACTTCACCCTGAGGCGCGACGACAGCAACCGGTACGGGTTCGTCCAGGACAGTGCCTGGCGCCTCGCGGGCTACAACTACCGCACCTGCAGCTGACCACACGTCCTTCCGAGGCCGTCGGTCGGCAGCTGGGCGAACGACGCCCACGCCATCAAGATCTGGGGTGACCGCGACGACGGGAAGTGCTGCGGCACCTGGCAGGTGCCGCAGGGCCGCAGGGCCACAGGGCCACAGGGCCACAGGGCCGCATCAAGGACGGCCGGCGCCCCTGACACACGCGGCCCGTCCCCTCGTGCAGGAGGGGACAGGCCGCGTGCGTCCCCTCCGGTCCACCCAGTGATCCGGACGAAACCGCCTGGCTGGTCCCGTCCTTCGCAACAACGCCGGGCCCGGGCAGCAGTCCTTGCCGTCGTGATGACCCGTCAGGGGCCACAGGCGGCACCCGATGAACGACAAGCACTCCAAGCACTGGTCGGCCGACTCGGCTCGGCGTGCCACAACAAAAGGAAATACGGGGGAATCATGTCTCTTCGCAGCCGACTCACGCGCCGCGCGCAGGTCACTCTCATAGGCGTCGCCGCCGGAGGTGTCGCGGCCGCCGCGATCGCCGTCGTACCGTCGCTCGCCGACAGCAACTCCTCGGAGCTGGCGACGGTCGCCGCCCAGAAGGAGACCGACTACGGGCCCGAGCCCGAGGCCGACAGCAAGCTCGTCACCCAGGGCAGCGAGCTGTCGACCATGAGCACGGCCACGCTCTCGCCCGACGTGATGATCAACCGGGCCCATTCCTGGCTCACGGCCAACAACGGACGCCCGGTCCCCTACAGCATGGAGCGCGTCTGGAAGGACGGCTACCGCCAGGACTGCTCCGGCTTTGTCTCCATGGCGCTCGGGCTGGGGAAGCCCGGCCTGAACACCGTCGGGCTGGCCGACTCGAGAAACGGCGTCACCACGCGGCTCAGCAGCGTGAGTCAGCTCAAGAAGGGTGACCTGCTGATCGACTACCGCGAGGATGACGGCGATTTCCGTCACGTAGTGATCTTCGAGCACCATCCAGGACCTGCTGAACTGCTGGACCGGCACCTGCACCACCTGCCACCGCCCCCTGCCCAGAACATCCACCACCAGCCCAAACCCAAGAGCCAGAGCAACCTAACGGAGCCCTACTAGGGGTGCCGGAGTTCAGCGGCGGACCACCACGGCCGCCGTGCGGGGTGTCGGTGTTCAGCGCGGGGCTGCCACGGCTGCGACGGCCGCGGTAAGGATGCGGTGCAGGACGGGGACCGGGATCGCCGGGTTGGTGACCGCTGCGCATGCCGTGTCGCGGTCGTGCAGCAGCCCGGCCAGGACGCGGGCCGGCAGCCGCGGATTGCGCACCGCGGTGCCGCGGACGTAAGCCTCCGGGTCGTTCAGCAGCCGCATCGCGTCGGCCGGTGACAGCCGGGGGTCCTCAGCCGCGCGGCGGCGCACCTCGGCTTCGGGATCCCGGGCCAGGCGTGCGACGTCGGCCGGTGTCGACTCCGGATCGTCCAGGGCCAGGCGGCGCATTCGCCCGCTGGGGTCGGCGATGTAGCGCAGCAGGCCCGCACGGGGGAAGTTGGGGTGGCTGTGAGGCCGGTCGGGGTGGCTGAAGCTGCCGTCCCACCAGCGCCAGACCTCCAGCAGCATGTCGGCCGGCGCGTCCTCGCACGACTCGGCGAGGAACAGGCGGACCACCCGGTCCCCGTCCCGCGCCAGGCGCGTCACGGCATCCGGCGGGAGGTGCCGGGCTCGGGCCACACTGCGGCGGACCAGCGGGTGGGACGACGCGGCGAGACGGCGCATCGCGTCGGCGTCGCCGTGCAGGTCCTCGACCCAGGGCAGGGTGTGCGACATCGACATCGGGTCGAAGTCGTGGCGGACCGCGGCACGTTGCTCCTCGGTGAGGTCGGGGCGCAGCGCCACCGTGGAGCGGATGTCGTCCCGCGGGTCCTGCGCCAGTACGGCGACGCCGTGCGCGCTCAGGCCCCGGTTGGCGGCCAGCGCCCGACGTATCTCCGCGTCCCCGTCCCGGACCAGCTCCGCCTCCAGCTCGGGCGCGAGGCGGCACCGTTCGAGCGCCCGCCGCGGGTCGGGCAGGGCGGCGAAAACCTCGCGCGGCATGGGTACGCCGGTGTGGTGGGCGAGCAGCGCAGCCGTTCGCACCGCGTCGTCGGTGTCGGCCAGCAGCCGCTCCCGCAGCGGCGCGGCGAGGTCCTCCCACCGGGCACAGGCCGCCGCCCGCACCCGGGGATCGGCGTCGGCCGCGAGGCCAGGGAGGTGATGTGCGGGGAGCCCCGGGAGTTCGGCGGCTCGCGCGCGGGACGGGCCGGCGAGGAGGTCGTCGTACAGGTCATCGGGGAGTTCGGCGCCCCAGACGCAGGCGCGCTCCGCCCAGAACACGCGCCGATCGGGCGACGGCTCGGCGCGGACCAGGTGTACCCACTGATCGGACGTGAGCTTGGGCCGGAAGGTGTCGGCGGGCCGCGACCGCACCTGCGGATCGGGGTGCGCCAGGGCGGCGTCGAGGACGGAGGGCCGGTCGCATCCGTGGAGGAAGCCCTCGTCCACATCCAGCAGCCGGATCAGTAGTTCGTCCGTCGCGGCAGGATTGGATCCGATCCCCTCCGCCCAGTGCAGAGGCCACGCATGTCGGCCGGGCACCGCCGTCCACACCTCGGCGCGCTCGGCCTCCGTCTCGCGTCCGGCGGCCTCGGCGGCCTCCTCCAGCCGCTCCGGCAGTCGGTCGAGGGCCGTCACCCGGGGCCCGCCCGCGCCGGGCACCTCCGCCAGCAGCACCTGCCCGTCGAGGGAGAGCGCCACGAACCCGGGGTCGCCGGTCAACTCCGGCACGCCACTCCCGGCGTGCCGGACCCGGGTCCACCAGGAGTCGTTGCCGCCGATCCGGTGCCTGAGGACGGCCACCAGGAACTCGCCGTCGACATCGCAAAGACGGCGCCACCACGCGGCATCGAGCGCTCCCCGGGCCACGCCGTCCGGCGCCGCGATCCCCCGCGCGATCCGCCAGGCGGCCTCCGGCGGGAACAGGCTGCCCGGGCGCACGTCCTCGACAACCGTGAGTCCGGCGCGTGCGAGTAGTTCGTGGAGTTCCTCTCCGTGCTGCACGCGGTCATGATCCCCGCCGGCTCGCGGTGGGGACAAGGCCCTCAGTCCAAGCACAACCGGCCCTCACCCGCGTACACGTCATTGACTGCGACGTCGTTCGGGCAGCCCCACCCGGGCAGCGGGAATCGGCTCCCCTTGAACATCGACAGCTTTCTCAGACTCCGGCAGAGACCTGCCCATGCCGGCACGGGGACCGCTTCGAGCCGTCACGGATCTTCACGAAACGGGGACGCTTCGAGTCGTCATGCCGGGCCGAACTACGACGTCGTAGCCACTGTTCCGGTGCACGTCGTACGAGCCGTCGGCTCCGAGCACGAACCACTTGCCGTCGTGTACGCCAGCCCGCTCCAACATGGCGGACGCGTCAAACCCCCAGCCTCCGCTCGCCCGTGCCGCCGAGGTGTGGTGCATGAGGACGACGGCTTCCTGACGCTCCTCCTCTACAGGGCCTCTCTCCTCTTCGGAACCACGGACGGACGACGTACCCATGCGCTCCATGTAGCCCTCTGAGACTCAGTTACGCTCTCGTAACTGCGTGATCTGTGAGACAGACTGAAGCGCCAACACAATGGGCGAGATCGAGATGCTCGCCGAATCCTCCGCCCTCGACCTCGACGCGCCGCACCGCGCCCTGACCCACTTCGAGCAGGCGCGCCATGCCCAGGACGCGGGCGACGGCTACGCCCGCGACCGCGTCCCCCACCTCATCCGCACCGCCCGCGCGCAACTCCCGCTCGGTGACCTGGATGCCGCCTGCATCGTCGCGACGGAAGCGTTCACCCAGGACGTCACCCTCAACTCCTCACGGCCATCAGACGCGCTCGATGACCTGCGTGACGCGCTGGCTCCCCACCGGGACGTCCGGCCGGTGCGGGACTTCATGCTGCTGAGCGCCTGGAAAGTCCGCGTGGCTCTGTCGGTGAGTCGTAGTGTCGTTTGTCGTTGAGCGCGGATGGCACCGTCGTGTGGGCGAAGACGATGTCGTCGAGTTTTAATGGCAGTTGGGGCCTTGTGGTGGGACGATGGCTGTGCTTCTCCTGCTGGGGGCACCGATGCGCCTGTCGAAATCCAAGGCCGATCTGTACGCGGCGATCCGCCGGGACCACCGCGCCGGGATGTCGATGCGTGCTCTGCAGCGCAAGTACGGGGTCACCTGGCAGACGGTCCGCAAGGCACTGGACCTGGTCTGGCCCGAGCCGCGCAAGAAGCTGCCTCCGCGTCCGACCAGGCTGGATCCCTACAGGCCGCTGATCGACGAGATGCTGCGCAGGGATCTGGACGCGCCGCCGAAGCAGCGGCACACCTCCAAGCGGGTCTTCGACCGGCTACTGGACGAGTACGCCGCGACGGAGATCTCGTATCAGATGGTCCGCGGCTACATCGCCACGCGTCGTGGGGAGATCCGTCAGGAAGCGGGGCGGGGGCCGTCGGAGGTGTTCGTGCCGCAGACCCATCTGCCGGGCGCCGAGGCAGAAGTGGACTTCGGGGACGTGCAGATCGTGCTCGCCGGCGTGGTGACCCGCTGCTATCTGTTCTCCTTCCGGCTGTCGTACTCGGGTAAGGCGGTCCACCGGGTCTTCGCGTCCTGCGGCCAGGAGGCGTTCTTCGAGGGCCACGTTCACGCGCTGTCCGTGCTGGGCGGTGCCCCTCGCGGCAAGGTCCGTTACGACAACCTGAAGGCCGCGGTCGCCAAGGTGCTCGGGTTCGCCCGGCACCGCCAGGAGAGCGAGCGGTGGACCGCGTTTCGCACGCACTGGGGCATCGAGAGCTTTTACTGCAGGCCAGGACTCGAAGGCGCCCACGAGAAGGGCGGTGTTGAGGGGCAGATCGGGTACTTCGGGCGCAATCACTTCGTCCCCGTTCCCGAGGTCGTCTCGTTGGCCGAGCTCAACGAGATGGTCGACCGGTGGGACCTTCAGGACGAGGGCCGAAAAATCCGCTCGCGGGCGAGGACGGTGGGCGAGTACTTCGCCGTCGAGGCGCCGTTGCTCAAGCCGTTGCCGACCGAGCTGTTCGAGACGGGCCGGCTCTTCACGCCGCGAGTGGACCGCTACAGCCAGATCGCCGCGCAGACCAACCGCTACTCGGTTCCGGTCCGGCTGATCGGCCGGACGGTGAGGGTGATGCTGCACGCCAGCCACCTCATCGTCTACGACCGGGGCCAGGAGGTCGCCCGCCACGAACGGCTCAGCACGAAAGCTGGCTCGCGCCTGGAGCTGGACCACTATCTGGAGGCACTGATCCGCAAGCCCGGCGCTTTCCCCGGCGCCACAGCTCTCGAACAGGCCAAGTCCGCGGGCAAGTTCACGCCGGTCCACGACGACTGGTGGGCGGCCGCCCGGGCGGCCCACGGCGACAAGGACGGCACCAAGGCCCTGATCGAAGTCCTGCTGCTGGGCCGCCACATGAGCCACGAACACATCGTCGCCGGACTGGCGACGGCCCTGCGGGCCGGCGCGTTGACCGCGGACGCGGTCGCCCTGGAGGCCCGCAAGGCCGCTGAAGCCGACGAACTGGCGGCCTCCATCCCTGCCCACGCTGCTTTGCCCGAGCCGCCTGGGCGGCAGCGGGCGACGGTCACCTTCCTGTCCGACTGGCGGATGTCTCATCTGCCGGCCGACACCCGTCCGCTGCCCTCGGTGGCCCCCTACGACCAGCTGTTACGACACCGCCGCCCGGGCGGTGCCCCTGCCACCGAGGGAGAAGCGACGTGAGTGCCCAACGCCATCACGGCCTGACCGAACAAGCCGCCGACACCGCCATCGACCCGGCATGCCGGATGCTGCGGCTGCCCACCATCCGGGGCCAGTTCCCCGACCTCGCCGAGGCGGCGAAGCGCGATCAGATGTCCTACAAGGGTTTCCTCGCCGAACTGCTGCTGGCCGAGTGCGACGACCGGGCCCGCCGCCGCTCGGAACGGCGGATCAAGGCCGCGGCGTTCCCGCGCGAGAAGTCACTGCGGGCGTTCGACTTCGACGCGAACCCCAATGTCGACGCCGCCACGATCAACACCCTCGCGACCTGCGAGTGGGTCAGGAAGGGACAGCCGCTCTGCCTGATCGGCGACTCGGGCACCGGGAAATCGCACCTCCTGATCGCGCTGGGCACGGAGGCCGCGATGACGGGCTACCGCGTCCGCTACACCCTCGCCACCAAACTGGTGAACGAACTCGTCGAGGCAGCCGACGAAAGGCTGCTGACCAAGACGATCGCCCGCTACGGACGCGTCGATCTCCTCTGTATTGACGAATAAGGCTATATGGAGCTTGATCGCAGGGGCGCCGAGCTGCTGTTCCAGGTCCTGACCGAACGCGAGGAGAAGAACAGCGTCGCCATCGCCTCCAACGAGAGCTTCGGCGGCTGGACAAAGACGTTCAGTGATCCGAGGCTCTGCACGGCCATCGTCGACCGGCTCACCTTCGACGCGGCCATCATCGAGACCGGCACGGACTCCTACCGCCTCGCCCAGACCCGGGCACGGGCCGGTGCGACAGCCGGCTAAGCATCGACGACCCCGACACGTCCCACCAGCGTGGACACCCTCACGTGCTCGGTGAACCGCTCGTCCGCGGGGAGTGCTTGCCGGATACGTTCGGCGAAGACAGCGCGTTCGTCCGGTCCGGGCAACTGGTCGGCGGGAATTGCTGAGCAGACGCCGCCGAACAGCTGATCGAAGGTCAGGTCACCGCTGTATTCGACTACGATCTCCCGCACATCGACGAAGCCCGCCGACTCCATCGCCTGCGCATACCTCAGCCTGTCGCGGCTGCTGGTACCGCAGGATGCTTCCAGCGTGGTTCCCAACCACTTTTCCAGACAGCCACGCAGGGCTCGGGACCATGCGCTGTTCTGCAGCCATAGCGGCGTTCCGTTCGAAATCACCGCAATGCCTCCGCCTACGCGGAGCAGCGGCGACACAGCACGGAAGAGTTCTTCGTGCTGCATCCAGTGAAGAGCCTGTCCGATCACCGTCAGTGCCAGCGACCGCTCCCCCATCAGGGCTCCAAGCGCCGGAACGTCGGTGTCGGCGCCAAGGATCCAGGTCGCGTTCCTGATTCCCTGGTCGTCGGCTGCAACGCTGGCCAGCCGCAGCATGTCCGGCTCGGGATCCATTCCAACCACGGAACGAACCCGGGAAGCGAAAGGAAGGGCAAGCTGGCCAGTGCCACACCCCAAGTCGAGTACGACGTCGGCTTCCGACAACTCGAAGACTTCCTGCAATGCGTCGAAAACCTCGGAGGGGTACCCGCGCCGGAACTCTGCGTAGTACTCGGCCACTGCGCCACTGAATCCCACAGTCATGTCCCCACCCTGCCGGGCATCCGCCACACCGGGAACCTCTCGCACCCGATATCGCTATCCGCTGAACCTGAGACAGAACCCGGACAACCTGAGGCAGCGCATGCCTCCCCCGAGATCATGTGCTGCCCAGCCATGTCTACGACGCCCTGGCGCTTCGCGCCGGGGGAATGCTCTCCGCGGCCTACGGAGGCCCTGCCAGAGCGTCCGAGTGACATCGAAACTCACCGATATTCCAAGCCTCACGGGCCCTCGGATGACATCCGAACTCATCGACAAACGACACTCGTTGAGAGCTATGCAGCCAGTCCGCGAGCACCCGCCGTTTCATCAGGCGGAGGAGCCCATGAGTACGCCGACGAATGCCCCGGCGAGGAGGAACGGGCCGAACGGGATCCTGGTCGCCCGGCCCGCCCGGCCTGCGAGGATGAGGGCTATGCCGTACAGCGCGCCGAGCAGGTACCCGGCGAAGGTCCCGATCAGGACGATGGGCCAGCCGTACCAGCCAGGACGGCGCCTAGCACGAGGGCGAGTTTCACATCGCCGAACCCGAAGCCCTTGCTGATGAGGCAGAGCACGAAAAAGCAGGCTCCCAGAAGGAGGGAACCGAGCAGCGCAGACGCCCAGCTGCCGTCGGGATCGGGCAGCAACGCGGCACCACCGAGCAGCACGAGCGTGGCTGCGGCGAGCGGCAGGGTGAGCACGTCGGGCAGCCGGTGCTCCCCGACGTCGACTGCAGCGAGGTGCGGGTTCGAAGCAGCAAGAACACTCTTGAACCATGAGAGACCGCAGCCCGTCGTCAGTGGAACGGTGAACCGCGTCCGCCCAGTTGCCGGGTCTGCTGCGAGCCGAGGAGTCTCTCAGCGCAGCCGGCGCACGCGCAGCACCAGATCGTCGGTATGGTGCGCGCCGGCGCCACCGCCGGGTGCCACGCGTGGCCGTTGCTCGTCGACCTCTACCTCCCAGTCGTCGTTGAGCAGAGCGGCGACCATCGAGGGCCAGACGTAGTCAGCCGGGTCGAAGCCGCCCTCGTGCGCCTGCTGGGTCTCCATCCCCGCATGGTGCACGAGCAGCAGCACGCCACCGGGCGCGACGGCCGCGAGCAGCGCTCGCTCGGCCGCGGCGTCGGGGGTGCGCAGCAAGGCCGGGTACTGCGCGGAAACCAGGTCGAAGGAGGCCGGCGGGAGCACCGCCTCGGTGAGTTCGGCGTGTACCCAGTGAACGGTGAGGCCTGCATCCCGCGCATGCCCGGCCGCCCGCTCCAGCGCCACGCCCGAGACCTCGAGCGCGGTCACGTCCCAGCCGCCGCGCGCGAGCCAGACGGCGTCCGCGCCCTCGCCGCAGCCGACGTCGAGCACCCGCCCGGGTGTGAGCCCGGCGACCTCGGCCACGAGCGCACCATTGGGCCGGCCGCTCCACAACTGTTGACGGTCGGCGTACCGGTTGTCCCACTCCGCCCGCACCGCGGGGTCTCCGACGTATCCGTCGGCAGACGAGGGAATGTGGGATGCGGGCGATCCTGCTGCGATGTTGTCGGTCACGGGCCCACCGTCGCCCACCGCGTCCCGATCTGCCACTCTTGTTGCCGGTCCGGCAAAACGGCGTCCAAAGGGCATCCCGCTGGACGTCATCGAGGCAGCCTGACCGCGGCCTCTCGAGTGTCGCTCCCGCGCGATCCCTGGCTGAGAGGACGGCGCCTCGTCACAGCGAGGTCGGCAGAGCCGTCCGCTGACCGTCGCGGATTCCTTGCCCCCGAGCTCGCTCCGGCGACGCGACGCCAGAACCGGGGCCCTTTCCTGACTACGGAGCCCTGCGCGCGCAGGTACATCTGAAGATCAGCGCAGAGACGCGCAGGGGCAGCTCACGGCCCTCTGGACGGTGCTGACGGCGCCTGCCATCTTGCTCCCATGACGCCACGGGGGACGTGCATACCAGGTACTCAACGCACTGTTGGTCTTCCTTGCGGTCACGGCTACGGCTTACGCGGCAGCTGTGAACGCAGACATGCATGGTGCAGCAGGAGTGATGTGCCTGGTGGCGGCCGTCATCCTCGTTGGGGCGCATTCGGAGACCATGAGGCTTCAAGCTTCGGCGCTCCTGGCTGAGGACGCGATCAAGAAGATTCAGGAGCATCTGGCAACGATTCTTGACATTGATTCACTGCGCCTGGTCGAACGCGAACATGCCCTCCACCAGCCGCCGAGGCGGCGGTGGATGCACCCGGTATCGGAGAGGGTGCTGGTGTCCGTAGGTGTGCTCGTGTCGCTCGGCGGTGCCGTCTACACCTGGGTAGCGACTCCATAGTGGAGCTTGGAGCCGACTGAGCCAGCAGTTCACCAGGAGCTGGACCGGGCGGCCGTGGACGGCGGCCGCCCGGTTGACCCGCAGGACTTGGACCCCCGGCCCGTGGCAGCCCGGCGACGACGTCGAGATCGAGATCGACGGCCACGTCGCCCGGGTTTCAAAGCTCTGATCGAAGTTCCGTGAATCCGCAGGTGGGCCTCCAGGGAACGCCGCATGCGCCGGAAGCTCGCAGCAGGAAGGGACCAGGCTAGAAGGGAGGTCGCCAGCCGCCCCAGTGCGTCTTGTGGCCGGGCGGGGGCCAGGATGCCGTTTCACCTGGATGGGGCCACAGGCGGCCCACCCATTCACACTCCGGGATCGTGCCTTCCCAGTCGTCGGTGCACCGGTCGGCCCAGGTGCGGCCCACCATGACCGGCCGGGTCACCACGCCGTTGGCGACCTCCTGCACCCGCACCACCAGACCGAGCCCGTTGGCTCCAGGGTTCCCCCGCGGACCGTAGGACACATCGAGCAGCCCACACGCGTGAGCATGCAAGAAGAACCGTTCCAGATCGGCTGGGACGCAGGCGGTCAACTCCCGTCCCCAGAGCGTCACCTGGGGTCCGTGGACCGCGTCCACCGCGACGCAGAACAACCGGCCGTCGATGAAGTAGGCGTACACGGCAGACTCCGCACGCCCTGTGCCGAACTCCACGCCGAGGGCCTCGCGAAACGAGGGGTCAGCCTGGAACCGACGCAGCTCGGTCATGCCCGGCAGTACTGCGGCGACCTCAGTGATACGCATGCCGAAACACAGCGGCCCTACGCCTACCAGGGGCATCAGCTCCCAGTCCAACCGCGTCGGCCCCTTCACGACACCCCGAATCTCTGCTGCCGCCATCTCTCTCCCCCCCACGCACACACCAAGCCGTCCCCGATTCTCGGCGCCAACATCACCCTGGCATTACACCAAGCTCAAGATCGTTCACGGAACTTCGGGCAGAGCCAAAATCGCGGATCCCCATCAGCTTGTAGCGGTGGGCACGAACTGCCGAAGGCGCCGGCGGCGGAGGCCGCGCCGGGCGAGGCGGTGGACTGCTGGCGGCCCTGAAGCAGTCGGTGGCGCGGGCCAGGTCCACTCGGCGAGGACGAGGGCAACGTGCACGAGATGCCGAAGAGAAGGCGCCGGTCAAGAAGACCACCGCGAAGAAGACGGTCGCCAAGACCACACGGACAAAGCCCCGCAGTGCCTGGATGAGTGGGCACAAGGCCGCCGCCGCAAAGCCCCAGGCCCCTGCGCGAAGACGTTCGCGCCCGCCGGACCCGGAACAGCACCGCATCGTCACCAGGGGCGTCGCCAGAGACGAGTCGGCTTCCCTGCACCCCCCGTAAGAGAACGCTCGTTCTTGACTGGTCGTTCTTTAATCGCATACGGTCATGGGCATGGGACGACCACGCGCCTTCGACACCGATCAGGCCGTCAGTACCGCGGCCGCCCTCTTCGCCACCCACGGCTACGAGGGCACCTCGGTGGACGACCTGGTCACAGCCACAGGCATCCACCGAGGCAGTCTCTACAAAGTATTCGGCTCCAAACGGGGCCTGCATCTGACCGCCCTGCGAAACCACCTCGACCACGAGATCCACCCGGCCAGCGCCGCCATCGCCACCCTCACCGACCCCAGGCAGGCACTGAACGCAGCCATTGCCTCATACGACAACGGCCCGGCCGCCGGACTTCTCCTTCTTGCCGCCGCCGAACGCGCTCCCCACGACCCAGAGGTTGCCGCGCTGGTCGCGGAAGGCATCACCGCACTGGAGGACGCCCTGCGCCCCTCTCACGGTGACGCCGCCCCTCAACTCGCCTCCACCGTCCTCGGTACCCGCCTGCGCCTGCGCGCCCAGCCGACCGCCCCAAAGGAGCACTGACATGGCCCTGATCTCCATCGACCGCGAACGCGGCCTGCTGACCGCCGAATTCCAGGGCCTCGACAAGCTCTGGACTTTCAAGAGCCGCCTGGAAATCCCCCTCACCCACGTGCGTGGCGCCACCCACGACCCCGGCATCGCCCGCGAACCGAAGGGCATCCGCGTCGGTGGCACCTACTTCCCCGGTGTGATCACCGCCGGCCGCTTCCGCCGCGACGGTGAACGCCTCTTCTGGGACGTGAAGAACCCGGACAAGGCGGTCGTCATCGAACTCGCCGACGCCGAAAGGTACGACCGTCTCGTCATCGAGGTCGACGATCCCCGCGCCACGGTGGCCCTCATCGAACAGACCATCGCCCGCGGCTGAACCGTGACCGCCGGCTTGGACGCCCTTCTGGCGGCCCTGAATGTGTTCATCGACGACCATGTGTCGCCTCGTCGCCGGATCGGGCGACCGCCGAAGCTGTCGGACGCGGAACTGCTGTGCCTGTCTGTGGCGCAAGTGCTGTTGGGCTTCCCCTCGGCCCGGCACTGGCTCCGATTCCCCCACGCCCGACTGCGGCACCTGTTCCCCTAGAACTCGCCGAGCACCGAGAAGTCAAAGCCAGGATCGGTGAGTTCCAAGTTCAGCGCGTATTTCCCATCCATACGTCCCCGCAGCCTGTCCGGCAGGCCCCCGGCGAACTGGAGCACCGACACCAGCACGAGCCTTCCAGGTGACCAGGCAGGCCGGCCCCGCACGGGAAACAGGTCCGGGAACTCTTCATCGGTGAACAGCACGCCCAACTGGTCCCGGATCCGGATCGCCAGGCTGCCCTTGGGGCACACAGCGGATCACGTGCGCTCCCCCTTTCTTCTTCCACAGCCGCACGGCTGCAACAACCGGTGCCGGCCCGGCACTCACACCAGGCGGCACACCCCCATCCAACCGCCTCGACCAGGCCTTTCAACACCCAACCAACGCCCGTAGACAATCAATAGACAAACCCCGCAACCGCCCACGGCCGCGATCAGGCCCACCGCCGCCGGCGCAGCGCGGAGTACGCCCGCCTTCTGGATACGCGCTTAGCTGCGCCGACAGGCAGGTGATCGTCGAGAACTGGCACACGAAGCCGTGCATCGCCGACGAGGCCACGTGGACGTTCCGAACGCCGTCCGAAGGTGCCTCAGCGCCTGCTGGAGCGAACGAAGAAGAGACCATGCAGTCAGCAAGTCCTTTGAACGGGCGTATGCCACAGCACTCCGCCCGCCGGCCGGCCTCGCGCCGCCGGGCCCGATGCGCTGTCACGTGACCGACCCGGCAGCCGCTCCCGTTCTCAGATCGGGGCCCCATCGGTCGATCGCCGACCGGAGGTCCAGCGGGAGCGGCTTCTGGTTCTCCTCCGAGGTCGGCCAGTCGGCGCGTGGGGCGCGCCACATCACCTCGAACTCGTTGCCGTCCGGGTCCACGCCATGCAGGGACTTGGCCACCAGGAAGTCGGTGCTCCCCGTCAGAGCCTGGCGCGCCTTGAGCAGCTCCGCCGTCTCGGCGAGTTCACCAAGTGTGCCGACCTCCCAGGCGAGATGGTGCAGTCCGACGCGGTCGCGCTGCGGGCCGGGCGCGTCGGTTCCAAGGGTGAAGAGGCCGAGGTCGTGGTCGTTGTCGCTGCCCCGGGCCCTGAGGAAGGCGGCCCTGCCGGGTATCTCGTGCTCGACGGCGAAGCCGAACACCTGGCTGTAGAAGGCGACAGAACATTCGATATCACGGACGAACAAGACAGCATGGTTGAGCCGGCGTACGGGCATCGGGCTCCCATCCCTCTTGGTTCTGCCGCATGTCTGATCGATCTTACTGAGCTGAGGAAGATGTACCGGTCGGAATGATCGAACTGCTGGACGGAACGGACCGCGTCTCGGTCCCCAAGGGTCCGCACCGGGTCGTTCTTGGGTGCCACCACGACCGATGCCGGTGGTGGCGACACGTCGGCTCACCGGAAAGCGCCTTCCTTCTGGTTCCACAAGTCCAAGTGCCGGGCCAGCGCGTCCGACGGGGTCTGCCAGCGGGGTCGTCCGGTCGATGACGGACCGGGGATCGGCGCCGATCGGCTGGAAGGAGTAGAGCCGGCGACGCCTGGTTCCTCTCCGATGGGGCATATCTCGGTCGCGTCGAATACGCCGAAGAGCCGGGCCGCTTCGGCAGACGATTCGGGAGACATCCAGGCGGCGATCAGAGCGAGAAGCCGCGTCTGACGGTCCTGCGCCACGACCGCCCGCACCCGCTCACCGCCGAGGAGTTCGCCGCTCTCCGTCTCAACGGCGTCGGGCCTGTCTCTGTGCGTTCGCTGATCGAACTCCTCAACGAGATGACGCACAAGGGGCCGACGCTGCCCCAGGCGTACGAGAGGGCGCTTTTGCGGAAGCCTTCCGTCGAGCAGCAGCTCCAGGATCTCCTTGCTGAGGTCGAGGCGGCAGCCGACGAGTAGCTGCGCCCGACAGCGTCCGCCCCGTGATCGCTGCCGCTGGTGGATGGTGCAGTGCCGCCTCCCTCGGCGATCGACCGACCGCACTGCTGCGCCGTCCGACGATGGGCTCTACCCGCCCTCCTCACGGGTTACTTGTCCTCTGGTGCCCAGGGGACATCGCGGTGGCGGCCGACGGGACTTCCCGCCGGCCGCCTACGTGATGACCGCTTCGGTCAGAGGCCGATGCCCTTCGTTGGGGCTTCCTCGAACATCGCGCCGACGATCCACCGTTTGGGCAGCACCACGAAGCCACGCATGTCGTCGCTGCGCTTGACGATCGCCAGGACCAGGGCGAAGGCGGCCAGGCAGTTCTCGACGAGGCTGCCGGTGTAACCGCCGTCGGCCTACATCCGGGCCAGGCGGTGATGGGCGTCGGCCACCTGCCCGAGCAGAACGTGGGCGGCGGTGCGGTCGCTCTGCTCGGCCCGCTCACTACAGGGACCGCTGTTGTGTCCTCCGCTGGCGAGCAGGGCGCCGCCCGCGTCCTGGGCGGGCCGTATGTGGTCGTACCGTACGAGACCGTCAATGTCCGTACGGGGCCGGCTCGTCCGTTCCCCTCAGCGGGTACCGTGGCGGCGGGTGAGGCCCGCGGTGCCTACTGCTGGGAGTTCGGTGAGCTCATCAGCGACTACGGCTTTACCAACAGGGTCGATAAACTGACGAGCCGTCACGAAGGTTCAGACCAGTACCAGCGGTACAAGAACCACTTCAACCTGCGGTCATTGCCTCGCTTGTACTCGCAGTTGTAGGGGACACCCTTGGGTTGCCCCACAGCGCGGCACACGCGCGGGCTGCGCACCCGGTCGAGTGAAGACGCCCGGGCGGAAGAACCTTGCGGGTGCCGGCGTGATGCCAGGCGTGAGGCAGATCACTGACAGCCCGGACAGCCCTACGGGCCGGACCTGGCGGGCCCAGCCCGTGGGACTTTCCCCTCCCCCGGCTCAGTCGATCTTGATGGAGCTCACCCGGTCGTTCCAGCGGCTGCTCATCGCCCGCTCGTAGTGATTGGGGCCGGTGTTGCCCGGATACCAGTTGCCCTCGCCGCCGAGGTTCTCGGCGAGATGAGCGGTGCAGGCGCCGGTCCGGTACGAGGACGTCTTGTTGTTGAAGTTGTAGCGCGTGAGGTTCTGCCAGGATCCGCGGTCGTAGAACCGCAGAATGCGTCCGTTGGGGCGCAGGTCGATGTGCTCGCCCAGTTCCAGCGGGGACGAGCAGCGCGCCCGTATGCCGGCCGCGGTGCGGTCGGCGTACACCTGTGTGGCCTTGCGGTCCAGTTCGGCCGTCGTACGGAAGCAGTTGACGCTGTTCTGCCATACGCCGCAGGCCTTCGCCGCGCCCCAACCGCCGGACAGGTCGGTCTTCTTGCCTTCGAACGTCGCGACGGCGCCTCGCGGAGCGGACGCCGCCGCTGCCGCCTGACCGGTGGTGGCCGACCCAGCGCCGAGTACGGCCGCAGCGGCCAGTGTGGCAGCGAAGAGTGTCTTGCGTCGCACTGTGGTTCCCCCTTGAGGAAAAGAGAAGGACTGTGGAGCCCATCCCTGGTGGACCCTTGTGTTCCCAGAACGTACGGTCCGCCGCGTACGACCCGCGTCGCACACGGGGTTGAACTCCTGTGCAGACCAGCGCGGTAACGGCGACAACTGCCGTGCGTCCCCCACCAGTTCACTCACACAGGGATCAACGACCCGGAACACCTACCGTTTCGGATCAATATGACCGAGATCGATTTCGAAGAAGCGATGAATTGCCTGAAACTCGTCCTGGCAATCGATGCATGGACGGAAAGTCAAGTGATCCTGCAGAGACCAATTAACCTTGACACAGCGCATCGAATTGACCGACTTGAAGTCGCAGAGATCAGGTCTGCTATGGAACGCGCTAATGCGGCTAGGGGATTGCAAGGCGCGGAAGTAAACTGGGGAACTTCCTTTGAAGTAATGGTGGTCCGAAACGCCACGAGCATTGCGCGGATGGGGTTCAGCATTCGCGCTGTAGAAGAAACATCCTCCTTCGATGAAAATGGTCTCAAATTTTCCATCGGAGACCCTAGTCTAGAATTTTCACTAAGCGTACTCAGGGAAATCAAAGAGGGCAATCAGGCACGAAGGGCAAATTTCCTGCGCACGTCACGCAATCGGCGAGATTTGCAAATCTACTTGTCTCCCGACAACGTGAAGGAGATGATCAAGCCTGGCGCTCCACTTGCTCGGGGAATCGTCGGAGCAATCCTTCCAATCATCACTTTGAAAATAGAATCGGCCAAGCCGCGGTCCGACTTCAGGGAGATCTCCGAGGCCTTTCTATTCCAACTCGCCTACAACTTCGATGTCTCCTATCGAGTTGCGGATAATTTGGAGCACTTGGTCTCCTCGGGCCGCGTGAGGAGGAGAGGTCGGGCAGCCGACGCAGCGATGGATGCTCCTCGAATGACTTACAAATCCGACCTCGTGCACCATTACCAACTCGCAGTCTCCGCCGACAGCCCAATGCTCCAGTACCTTTCGTACTATCACATCGCAGAGCACTTCTTTGAGCGCGTATTCAATGACGATTTCGTAGAGCAGGTGCGCAGGAAAATTGCCGATCCCGCATTCTCCCTCAAGAGAGCTAAAGATATTCAGGGCGTCATCAAGCTGATCTCTTCTACGCAGAGAAAGGTTCGCGATGAGGGAGGAGTGGACGAACAGCGCGCACTTAATCTCGTCCTTGAGAAGTACGTAGACCTCCCGAGACTCGCCAGCGAACTACACGCTCACGACAGTGATCTACTCGACTACTACAAGAAGCAATCGCCATCATTTTCCGAGAATGTCACGGTTGACCTCGCCAATGAACGCGAATCCGAAGTGAAAAGCGCCCTGGCCAAGAGGATCTACCAGACACGCAATTCCCTCGTGCACGCTAAGGATGGCGCACGCCCGCGCTATTTCCCTTTCGTTAACGATGCGGAACTGGCTCGCGAGGTGCCCCTTCTTCGATTCTGCGCGGAACACATCATCATCGAAAATGGAAAGGTGATCTGACCCTCGCGGTTTGATATTTCCGGCTCATTAATGTCGCCGGACAACGGCGGAGCTCGGCGGCCGAGACTGGATTCCGGACGGCCCAGCGAGCATGAGGCTGAGCCGTCCGCAGAGCCGGAGGAACTGCGGACGTCGTTCTGCGTCGTGGCGATGCCGAGTCCGACGACTCTCGGGTAGACGTGTGATCGGCCAAGATGAGGGGGCGTGCCAGATGCGTGCCAGGTCGTGCGGGGAACCACGGGGAATGCCGGGCAAGCGGTAAGCAGCCAACCGGACGCCGCTCAGGCTCCGCCGCAGGTCGGGACGGCGGCTAACCCCGAATCACCTCAGCTTCCCAAGCTGAGGTACCAGTACGCTGCCAGCGGCAGGCACCAGCACAGACGAGGAGCGTCGTGGAGCTATCGCCACCGATGTTGAACCGTCTTGCGAACAGCAGCCTCGGAGCCGTCCCGGCGGCCGCTGCTGTGGCCTACGCAGCACAAGCCAGTACCGGCTTCTCGCGGCTCACGGCCTGTTTCGCTGTGATTGGGTTCGTGATCCTTGCCGTGAGGGGTTACCGGCTCGGCGTGACGTGTGAGCGCGGGAGACTCTCAATCCGCGGCTACCTGCGCACACGCGTGATTCCGCGAGAGAGCATCACGGAGATCACGGCCTTCCCCGCCGTCAGATGGACGGCTCGCAAGGGGGGTAAGCGATGGACCCCTATCACGGCGTTCATGACGAGCCCGAGCGAAGCCTCGACAGCCAGCCTTCACAAGGCCCATGTCACCAGGAAGTTGCGACGGTGGGCGGGACACTAGCGACGGCCAACGCGGGACCGTCTCCCGATGAGCGCGCGGCCGGCAGAGCTGACTTTCGTGTCTGTGCCGGGCCGTCTCTGGGCCGTCCGAGGCTGCTCACCAGTGGCCAATGACGACCAACGACGACCACCAGGCGCACGACCCCACCGCCCCTGACCAGCAAAAACCCAGCTCACCAAGATCCCCGGCAAGACCCAGGGCAAGAAGAAGTGAGCCTGCACCCACAGACTCCCTGTCCGCAGTTCTTCCGCCGGTGGGGGACCTGTTGCCGTACCGGAGCTCCCAGGGTCCGCACCCTGTCTACGTGTTGCCTCTGTGCTCGGCATGTCCCTAACTGGTTGGCACGGGTGCTACGGGACGGACCGCGGTGAAGTCCTGGAACTCATAGCGGGTGGCGGAGAGCAACAGCAGCCACTCGTCGCAGCCCTGCCACGGAGAAAGGTCGCCGCCGCCTCCGCGCACCACTCGCGGTCCGTCCCCCGTGCGGGGGCGTGCATCCACCGGTGCATCCGTGAAATGCGGGATCCACACGTCAGCGCAGATCTCGTTCGCCGACCCCATCCCCGCCAGCCCGAAGGCGTTCTCAGCCGCGGCAGTGCGCTCCTCGTCGGCGAAATCGTCGAGCACCTGGTCCTCGTCCGGCCTTCCCTCCCCGCGGAAGGTCAGAGTGGTCGTACCTGCCCGGGCCGCATACTCCCACTCCGCCTCGCTCGGCAGCCGGAACGGCAGCGTCCCCAGCAGGTCGTCCAAGTCGTCCTCGAACCGGGCCGTACTCGAATCCGATTCGGCGAAGCTGTCCTCGTACTCGGGGAGCCAGTGCCGTGCTTGTGCCACCGTGAGCGGATGCCTGGCGATCAGGAACGGCTCGACCCGCACTTCTCGCACCGGCCGGGCCTGGTCAGCGCCGGCGAAGAACGCCTTGAGGTCGTCATCGGCGCCTTCGGCCCGCTCGATGGCACGAACCGCGTCCAGTTCCGCGTCGGACAAGCCCATCCGGAACGTCCCACCGGGAACGGCCCGGAAGACCACTCCGGAAGGGATGTGCCGCCAAGCCGGTCGACCGGCCACGATCTCTTGAGCCCACATGGTGCCGGACGCTAGCAGCCGGGCATCCCGGACGGTGCCCGGGAAGGGAGTCTGGTCAGCTGATCACCTCCTGGACGCCGCAGCTCTGCACCACTACCGCACCAGATCGAGCGGGGAACAGCGGGGAATCACGGTGAAAGCCGACGGCACCTGCGAGAGTGCGGGTCAGCGCCCGATTCAGCCTCGACCGATCGCAGCTTCCCAAGTTGAGTGCCCAATCGTGCCCGGCGATAGCCAAGGGCACGGTGGACCTTGGCCCAGCTGGTCGGATCCGCCTCACAGCTCCTCGCTACGATCCCTGCCCATGGACAGCAAGGGCGGGGATCCCTCACACCAGCACACGGACTCCGGTACGGCCGTGGAGTTCGTCTACAGGCCAACGGCAGC
Organism: Streptomyces capitiformicae; assembly: GCF_002214185.1. Classification (NCBI taxonomy): domain Bacteria; kingdom Bacillati; phylum Actinomycetota; class Actinomycetes; order Kitasatosporales; family Streptomycetaceae; genus Streptomyces; species Streptomyces capitiformicae. The sequence goes on from NZ_CP022161.1 coordinate 10,371,380, forward strand.
GGACTTCGAAGAGGCGCTCCGTGCACGAGCTCGTCGGTCACCGTCGGGGCGGGCCCAGGCACTCATGGCGCCGCTCGTGGCGCTAATCGCCGTGAGCGTCTTCTCGGTTCTCCAGGATGCCCCGCTGCCCGTGTGGATCATCTCGCTGGTACTCGCCGTGCCAGTCGCGTTCTGGGCCACTGTGCGAGGGCTGCGCACCATGGCCCGCCGGATGTTCAGCATCGTGGAGCCGTACGGGCAGTGCCGCATGGTGGCCGACGACCACGGCGCGGTCAGCACAGGCGAGCGGGTGTCCTTCACCGTGGACTGGACGGTGTTCCGGGAATACCTGGAGACGCCCGGACTCTTCGTGCTGCTGAGTGGCGACCGCGCGGCCGGAGTCGCGGTGCTGCCCAAGCGGGGCGCCCAGGACCGCGGAGACGTTGACCGGCTTCGGGCGATCCTGGACCGGAACCTGAAGCGGCTCTAGACGAAGGTCTGTGAGCCTGCACGGGAGGCATCTCCCGCCAGGGACCGTCTCAGTTTCCGTCTCATTCAGCTGCGTTCACGGCCGTTCAACGGAGACCACGAGGCCGACTCACGTTGGCGATCAACCTTGGATGAACGCAGGTGAACGCCCCCGCACACACCCCACCACCCCACCACCACAGTTGGAAAGCGTGTTGGCGGTACGCGACCCCGACCACCCGTGCCACCTGGATTTGTCCCGGGCTCCGGCACCCGGAATCGACCCTGCTGTCTACCGTCGCCCGTAGCCGCACCGGCGGGCCACCTGACATCCATGGCTGACATCAACCGCGACGGACGCCAGCAACTCCGGGCGGTCGCAGGCGTCAGCTCAAGCCTCGCAACAGCCGACCGCTGAGGGCGTCGGATCGAACTCCTGAAGCGGTGATCGTTCGACCCACCGCTGCAGGCGGGCGCAGGCCACCAGTGCGCTGGCGTCTTCGGTGAAGTAGAACAGGAAGGTCCATTTCTGATCAGGATCGAACCGCTCGTCCGCTGACGGCGGTCCGGGAGACGCGGGCCGGCCACAGGGCCTCACGGTCCGCCGCTACTCCGCCGCCGTGGGGGAATGGTCGCCACGGCCGGGTGACCGCCAGGGTCCGCATCCCCCCTCCCCCCCGGCCGACCTGGCCCACGCAGCCGCAGGTCACCGGCCGGACCCTCCCGTCTCTCCGCTGTCGGTCTTCTCCGCCGCCCCGGCTGCCGCCCCCGCTCCGCTCCCCCACGACCGTCGGCGCCCCACGCAGCCCTGGCGCATGTCATCGATCCGATACCCCATGGCCCTTCGTCGCCTCGTCGGCCGTCGGCGCCCCCTCGGCCGTCGGCGCCCCCTCGGCCGTCGGCGCCCCCTCGGCCTCCCCGAACCGCCCCAGCGCCACCGCCCCCGCGACACAGCACACGAACCCCGCCAGGGCCAGCCCTCCGTACCCGTGCCGCGTCGTGTCGCCGAGCCAGACCACGCCGAAGACGCCCGGCCACACGGTCTCGCAGATCACCATCGCCGCCGTGGCCGCCGTGACCGAACCGGACTGCAGGGCCTGGACGAGGAGGAGGTAGCCGCCGACGCCGGAGACGACCACGACGTACGCGGCGGGGTTGGCGAACACCGTCGGCACCGTCGCGTCGGGCAGCAGGCGGACGGCGATCGCGGTCAGGCCGAAGCTCAGGCCGGCCGTGGCACCGAGGACGACGGGACGACCGCGCCGCAGCAACCCACCCAGAACCCACCCCACCGCCACCACCAGCACCGACGCCACCAGCATCGCCGCCCGCATCGGCGGGTCGCCGTCACCGGGCCCATCGCGCCCGGCGGACACCGAGAGCGTCGCCAACCCGAGGCATACGACGATGACGGCACCCCACTCCACGCGCCGCAGCCGCAGCCCCAGTACGGCCGTACCGACCACCGCCGTGACCGCCAGCGAAGCGGCGACGAACGCCTCCACCAGGAACAGGGCCACCAGCTGCAACGCCACCACCTGCGCCACGAACCCGAGCGTGTCCAGCCCCGTCCCGGCGAGAAACGGCCAGCCCCGCAGGGCCTTCGCCACGATCCGCCCCCGTGAACCCTCCCCATCGGCCGCCGCCCGCCGCGCCCCCACCGCCTGCCACACCGTCGCCATCCCCATGCACACCGCAGCGCACAGCGCCAGCACCAGACCCGCCACCATGCGGGCACCGTAACGACGGGCCCCCGCCCCACCCCCGCGACACCAGCGGGACCCACCCGCACGGCCCCCTCAGCCGGCTCCCCACCCCTCCCTCGCGCCACTCACGACCACACAAAGTCCGACAGATTCATTGCCTCACTCTGTTCGAAGTCCTAGTGTTGCCGGGATTTCTCAACATCACCGGACAGCATCCGACGCTCCTCAGTACGTGCACCGCACCATGTCGTCCCGAGGAAGGCCCCGGCAATGCACCTCCCCCACCCGCGCCCCGTCGCCGTCAGCCGCCGCCGTCTCCTGGAAGGCGGCGCCGCCCTTCTCGGCGCCCTCGCCCTCCCCGGCGGCGACACCTACGCGGCGCCCCGCACCGCGACCGCGGCCGCCGCCACCCCCGAGTGGAACGGCAACATCGCCCTCTTCCAGGTCGGCACCGAGCCCCCGCACACCACCCTCATGCCGTACGCCGATGTCAGACAGGCGCTCAAGGCGGACCGCACCGACTCCCCGTACCGCGTGAGCCTCGACGGAAAGTGGAAGTTCGCGTACGCGGACCGGCCCGACGACCGGGACCCCGACTTCTACGGCACCGACGTCGACGACAGCGACTGGGACACCATCCCGGTACCCGCGGTCTGGCAGCTGCACGGCTACGACTACCCGATCTACGTCAACATCACCTACCCGTGGTGGGGGCCGAACGGGAAGAACGCCAAGGGCGAGGACGTCCAGCCACCCGCCGCGCCGACCGCCTACAACCCCGTCGGGCAGTACCGGCGTACCTTCACCGTCCCGAGGAACTGGTCCGGCCGCCGTACGTTCCTGCACTTCGAGGGGGTCAAGTCCGCGCACTACGTGTGGGTCAACGGGGAACTGGTCGGCTACAGCGAGGACTCGTACACCCCCGCCGAGTACGACATCACCCCGCACATCAAGCCGGGCCGCACCAACCATCTCGCCGTCGAGGTGTACCGCTACTCCGACGGGGACTGGCTGGAGGACCAGGACATGATCCGGCTGAGCGGCATCTTCCGCTCGGTGTACCTCTACTCCACACCCACCGTCCACCTGCGTGACTTCAAGCTGGACACCCCGCTCAGCGACGACTACACGGCCGCCGAGCTGTCGGTCACCGCGAGCGTGCGCGGCTACGAGAAGGGCGGCGGCGGCTCGTACTCCGTCGAAACCCAGCTCTACGACGACCGCGGGCACCCGGTCTGGTCCCGGCCGCTGCAGCAGACGGCCGTCGTCTCCACCGCCGGGGAGGACGTGACCGTACACGCGAGCAAGGCCGTTCCCTCCCCCGCCCTCTGGTCGGCCGAGCATCCGAACCTCTACACCGCCGTGCTGCGGCTGCGCGACCCGCGCGGGAAGATCGTCGAGACACTCTCGCACCGCGTCGGGTTCAGGGAGTTCGCCCTTAGGGCCGGCCTGATGCGGATCAACGGGAAACCCGTCTCCTTCCGGGGCACCAACCGGCACGAGATGCACCCGGAGCGCGGTATGGCCCTGACCCGCGCGGACATGGTGAAGGACATCAGGGTCATCAAGCGGATGAACATGAACTCCGTCCGCACCTCGCACTACCCCAACAACCCGCTGTGGAACGAACTGGCGGACGAGTACGGCCTCTATCTCGTCGACGAGACGAACCTCGAGACGCACGGCATCCGAGACCGCCTCCCCGGCAACGACCCCGACTGGTCCGCCGCGTGTGTCGCTCGTGCGCGGAACATGGTCCACCGCGACAAGAACCACGCCTCGGTCGTCATCTGGTCGCTCGGCAACGAGGCCGGCGGCGGCAGCACGTTCGTCAACATGCGGAACTGGATCAAGTCGTACGACACCACCCGCGTCGTGCAGTACGAGGGCGACGACCGGCCGACGATCAGCGACATCCGCTCGGAGATGTACGACAGCCCGGCGCGGGTGGAGCAGCGGGCGAAGGACACCGCCGACACCCGGCCGTACGTGATGATCGAGTACTCGCACTCGATGGGGAACTCGACCGGCAACTTCAAGAAGTACTGGGATCTGATCCGCCGTTACGACGTCCTGCAGGGCGGCTGGATCTGGGACTTCGCCGACCAGTCCGTGAGCACCCCGACCCCGACGCGGAAGCTGTTCACCGAGTCCGGGCCGAACGCCCTGCGCGGTGAGATCGTCAACCCCTCCGGCACGTTCGACCGCGACAAGGGCGTCACCTACGCGACCGTCTTCGCCCGCGACACCTCCCTCGACCTCACCGGCTCGCTCACCCTCGAAGCCTGGGTCACCCCGCACTTCACCGGCTACCACCAGCCGATCCTCGCCAAGGGCGACACCCAGTACGCGCTGAAGCAGACCGACAAGAGCGTCGAGTTCTTCATCCACGGCGGCGGACAGTGGGTCAGCGTGAGCTGGGCCGTACCGAACGAGGGCTGGACCGGCGCCGAGCACCACATCGCCGGTGTCTTCGACGCCGACTCCGGCACCCTCACCCTGTACGTGGACGGCGAGGTGCGGGCCACCCGTACGACCACCCGCAAGCCCGCCAACAACACCGCCCCGCTCGCCCTCGGCACCGACACCGACAACCCGACCCGCGAGTTCAGCGGGACGATCCGACGGGCCCGGGTGTACGCGCGTGCCCTCGGCGCCACGGAACTGGCCTCCGACGGCCGAAAGCCGTCCGATGACGGCGTACGTTTCTGGTTCGACGCGGCCACGGTCGCCTTCGAGGAGAAGAAAGCCCAAAGGCCGCACGACAAGACCTTCTTCGCGTACGGCGGCGACTGGGGCGACCATCCCAACGACGGGGCCTTCGTCGCCGACGGCATCGTTCTCGCCGACCGCGGCCACACCGGCAAGGCCGCCGAGGTCAAACGGATCTACCAGGCGATCAATGTCACCCAGCGGCCGGGCATCGGCGAGGTAACGCTGGTGAATGAGTACCTCTTCACCAACCTCCGTGAATTCGACGGCAGTTGGACGCTGGTCGCGGACGGCGAGGTGGTCCGGCGCGGCCGCCTCACCCGAGCCCAGCTGAACGTCCCGCCACTGTCCAGCAAGGACATCACGCTCCCCGTGAAGCTGCCGGACGACCCCGCCCCCGGCACCGAGTACTTCCTCCGCCTCTCCTTCACCACCAGGGAACGCACACCGTGGGCCAAGTCCGGCTTCGAGGTCGCCGGCCAGCAGCTCGCCCTCGACGCCGGCGGCCCGGCGGTGACGCCGGTACCGCTGACCAGCGTGCCGACACTGACGTACGACGACGGCAAGGGGAAGGTGACGGTCACCGGTAAGGGCGGGGGCGGGGCCGACCGCTTCTCGGTCACCGTGGACAAGGGCACCGGGACCCTCACGTCGTACGTCGTGGGCGGCACCCGGCTGGTCGACTCCGGGCCCGTGCCCAACTTCTGGCGGGCCCCCACCGACAACGACAACGGCAACGGCCAGCACACCCGCAACCAGACCTGGAGGGACGCGGGCGCACGGCGAAAGGTCACGGCCGTCGAGGCGCATGCCCTGACCGACAGGGCGGTCGTCATCCGGGTCCGGGGCACCCTGCCGACGACCACGGAGTCCACGTACACCACGACATACACCGTCTTCGGCAACGGCGAGATCAAGGTCGACCACACACTCCACCCGGGCGCGGCCTCACTGCCGTACATCCCCGAAGTCGGCGCCCTGTTCTTCCTCCCCCTCCGCCTGGACCGGCTGCACTACTACGGCCGCGGCCCCGAGGAGAACCACTGGGACCGCAACGACGGTACGGACGTCGGCCGGTACTCGGGGACCGTCGCCGAGCAGTGGACCCCGTACATCCGCCCCCAGGAGAACGGCAACAAGACGGATGTCCGCTGGCTCTCTCTGACGGGCCGCAACGGCTCGGGCCTCCTCGTCTCCGCCGAGCCCGGCACCCTGCTGGAGTTCAACGCCTCCCACTTCACCCCGGAGGACCTGTCCGCCGGCGTCCGCCACGACTTCCAGCTCACCCCACGCAACCAGGTCGTCCTGCGCGTCAACCACCGCCAGATGGGCATCGGCGGCGACAACAGCTGGGGCGCCCACACCCACGACGAGTACAAACTCTTCGCGAGCCGGGACTACGCGTACACATATCGGTTGCGGCCACTGAGGGATGTGGGACAGGCGACGAGGGCGTCGCGTCGGCCGACAGCCACGGAGTAGCGCAGCAAACGCCATCAGTAATGCGACGCACGGCCACGGCGCGAACGAGGACGCGGCCGACTTCATCAAGTGGATCGCCGAGGTGACGGGTTGCAGAGGTAGCCCTGCCCGCCTCGCCGCCTTCCGAAGACTCGGCGTGTCCGTGTTCCCGTCATACAACCGGCGGCCGAAGCCCGATGCCGAGCCCAAACCGGGGCTCGGTTTCATCGTGGTGTTGGGCCTCCGGTGGGGCCCCAATGTGCTCTGCCACACCCGTTGACTTCCGCATCATGCGGCTCTACTTTCAGCCAGCCAATACGTTCGGAAAACCGATCCTTGTTCGGGATATCGACCCCCGGATATCCGTAGGAGCCGCATGTCATCCCCCTCCCTCCGCCGCAGATGCAGAACCGCCGCCGTACGGGCCCTCGCCCTGGCGACCGGCGTGACGGCCGCGCTGCTGTTCGCCCAGCCGAGCCAGGCGCCCGCCCCCGCGACGACCGAACTCAACGCGTCTCCAGTCGCTGTGACGGATCGTCAAATAGCCGTGCCCGAGGCCCCCATGGGCTGGGCCTCCTGGAACGCGTTCGCCGCGAAGGTGGACTACAACGTCATCAAGCAGCAGGTCGACGCATTCGTGGCGGCGGGGCTGCGCGAGGCCGGCTACGAGTACATCAACATCGACGAGGGCTGGTGGCAGGGCACCCGCGACAGCGCGGGCAACATCACCGTCGACGAGGCCGAGTGGCCCGGCGGCATGAAGGCCATCGCCGACTACATCCACAGCAAGGGCCTGAAGGCGGGCATCTACACCGACGCCGGCAAGGACGGCTGCGGCTACTACTTCCCCACCGGCCGCCCGGCCGCGCCCGGCAGTGGCAGCGAAGGCCACTACGAGCAGGACATGACCCAGTTCTCGAGGTGGGGCTTCGACTTCGTGAAGGTCGACTGGTGCGGCGGTGACGCCGAGCGCCTCGATTCGAAGACGACCTACCAGGCGATCAGCGACGCGGTGGCCGCCGCGACCGCCACCACCGGCCGCCCGCTCACCCTCTCCCTGTGCAACTGGGGCCGCTCCAACCCCTGGAACTGGGCGCCGGGCATGGGCGCGATGTGGCGGACGAACTCGGACATCTTCTTCCACGGCGGCACACCGTCGTACGGCAACGTCCTCACCGCCTTCGACCGCAACATCCACCCCACAGCCCAGCACACCGGCTACTACAACGACCCCGACATGATGGTCGTCGGGATGAACGGCCTGAGCGCGGCCCAGAACCGCTCCCACATGAACCTGTGGGCCATCTCCGGCGCCCCGCTCCTCGCCGGTCTCGACCTCACCACCCTCACCACCGAGACGAGGAACATCCTCACCAACCCCGAGGTCATCGCCGTCGACCAGGACCCGCGCGGTCTCCAGGGCGTCAAGGTCGCCGAGGACACCAGGAACCTGCAGGTGTACGGCAAGGTCCTGTCCGGCAACGGCAACCGCGCCGTCGTCCTCCTCAACCGCACGTCCACGACCCAGAACATGACCGTCCGCTGGTCCGACCTCGGCCTGACCAACGCGACGGCGACGGTCCGGGACCTGTGGACGCGGACGAACGTCGCCACCACCGGCACCAGCTACACCGCCAGCGTCCCGGCGGGCACTTCGGTCATGCTCACGATCAAGGGCGGCACCGAGCAGTCGGCGAGCACGTACAACGGCACCGCGGGCTTCTCCGGCGTGGCCGCCGGCAGCGCCGGCCTGAAGACGGTCGACGTCTCCTACACCAATAACACCTCCGCCCCCGTGAAGGCCACCCTCACGGTCAACGGCAGCCAGACCCCCACCAAGGTCTCCTTCCCGCCGACCGGTTCGAGCCCCGGCAACATCTCCGTCGCCGTGTCCCTGAAGCAGGGCAGCGCCAACACGATCTCCTTCTCCGGCGCCCCCACCCTCGAAGGCATCGTCGTACGAGCACTGCCCGGCAGGAACGGCACGCTCGTCACCGGCGCCCAGTCCGGCCGCTGCCTCGACATCGACAACAACACGATCAACAACGGAACCGACGCCCAGCTGTGGGACTGCAACGGCGGCCAGAACCAGGTCTGGCAGTACAACAGCACCCGCAAGGAGCTGGTGGTCTACGGCAACAAGTGCCTGGACGCGCACGGCGCCGGCACCACCAACGGCACCCGTGTCGTCATCTGGGACTGCACCGGCGCCACCAACCAGAAGTGGAACGTCAACAGCGACGGCACCATCACCAACGTCAACGCCGGGCTCTGCCTCGACGCGTACGGCGCCGCCACCACCAACCGCACCAAGCTCGTGCTGTGGGGGTGCAACGGCCAGAACAACCAGAAGTGGAGCCTGACATGAGCGACACGCGACGGCGAGGGAACGAGCGGACGCGACGTTTCCCGGTGGGCTACTGACACCTGAGGCGTCTGGAAGTCGGCAGTGGCCCGGAGCATCGGCTCCGGGCCACTGCCCTTTCCACAGCCGGTATCGAACCCATCGGCCGCCTCCCGCGTCTCAGTACCGATCGTGGAGTCGAAGGGGGCACACATGGGCAAGCGGATACGGGCGGCCAGGGTCGGTACGGGTGCGGTCGTGGTGGGTACGGTGCTGGCGCTCGGCGGGCTCCAGGGCGCGAGCGCCGGTACACAGACAGTGGAGGACGTGTCGGTTCCGGCCGAGGTGTGTGTCGGCGGGCGGCCGGAGGGCAGTCTCGCCGGGCACGGCCTCCCGGAGGACACCCCGTTGGACCGGACGCTGGGGTACGTGGACAAGCTGGCGTACGGCCGTCATGCCGATGTCTTCACCGGGCTGGTGGTCGACGAGGACGGCCAGGCCGCGGAGGTCTACCGCATCCCTTCCGAGGCCTTCGACGAGGACATCTGCGGGGCCGCCGAGAAGGGCGTGACCATCCGCCTGTACGACAGGGACATCAACGAGAAGGACCTCAACGCCCTCTCCGACCGCATCGCAGACGACATGCGCCGCTGGGACGGCACGTTCAACATGCGCAGTGTCGGTCTCGACGGAACCGGCTATGTCCACATCGGCGTCGACGACCCCGGCACCGCCGAGCCGATCCTCCGCGAGGCCTACGGCGAGCAGAACGCCAAGTACCTCCGCATCGAGTACGAACCCCAGGCGGAGCTCCAGTGAACGTGGGTCCCTGCGGGCGAGTTGGTGCGTCGCCGCGGATCCCGTATGATTGATCACGAGCCGCTCACCGGAACTCCGGGAAGCACTCAATGCGTTGGTGGTCCAAGGAAAGACGCCCCGCTTCCTGCGGGGAAATGCAGGTGCAAGGCCTGCCCGGCGCTCCACTTCGAACCCCACTCCGTGAACCGCGGGGTGGGGTTCGTGCGTTGTGCCGTCCGACTCCGGTGAACGTTCCCGGTCCACCGGACGTCACAGTGGCGGCCGTCTTCGAAGGGGGAACGCCATGCCTGTGAACGATGCCGTGCGGAACCGTCGTCGTGCCTTGTCCGGCGTCGTACTGGCCGGGGTGTTGGGGTGGGGGGTCTCCGGGTGCGCAGAGGAGTCGACGTCGGCGAAGGCGTCGGCGACCGACTGGCGGGAGCTCTCCTCGTACAGCTACACGCTGGAGTCGAGTGAGGGGGAGCGCTCGCTGATCGGGACGTTCGAGGTGACCGTCCGGGACGGGAAGGTCGTGGACGCTGTCGGGGTCGATGAGAGTGGGCGGCGGGTCGTGCGGGATCTGCCCGACGAAGTGCCCACGATCGGCGAGCTGTTGGCGGAGGCGGAAGCGGCTCGGAAGGACGACGCGGACACCGTGGACATCGACCGCGCCGCCGACGGCCACCCGACCCGTATCTTCCTCGACTGGGACGAGAACGCGATCGACGACGAGGCGCTGTACGGGATCAGCGACTACCTGCCGGACTGACTCTCCGCGGCGGTCGGTCGGCTCAGATCGCGGATCGTGCCGCCGACCTTGGCCTTCAGCGGGTCGAGTACGGCGGGCTTGGCGGAGATGGCCCAGCGGGGGCCGACCAGGTACTTGCCGCCGTAGATGGCGGCGCTCTCCAGCCAGACCTCCTTCAGCTCTTCCTTCGGGAAGGTGGTGATGAGGTAGTCGCCCTCAGCGGTGCGGCACACCCCCTCGCGAAGCTCCTCCGCCTCGGTACGGATCTTCACCTTGCAGCCCGTGAGGGACGCGATCACCTCGACCTTGGCCGGCGCCACGACCGCCGCGACCGGGCTGGACTCGTCCCCCGTCGCCCTGTCCGCCGCCTTGTCGTCGTCACCGCCACCGCCGCACGCCGCCATCAAGGGCAGGACAGCCAGGGTCACAGCCAGCGCGGCGCCACGCGTCAGCTTCCTCACCACGTCCTGTTCTCCGTTCGCGCTCTGCCTACGTACTGAGTGCACCCCGAGAAGGGGTACGTGTGAAGGGCACGGAATGCTCAGCGGATCCGGCACGCGGCAAGGTGGTGAGTCCTACTCTGGGGTGCGTGGGCGCGTGAGGGCATGCTCCGGGAACGGGGCTGCGTCGAACGGGGGTTGCCAGCTGCTCACCAAGGAGCGTGAAGGAGGACGGTTCGACTCGATCGTGTGATGGTCGGCTTCTGTGCTTGCGGCGTCCTGGGCTGTTCGGGCTACGGGGATCGTGCGATCCGGGACGCCGGGTACGGCGCCAGTGTGCGGGGCCCCCGCTCCACCGGAGTGATGGTTACCGGAAGGCCCTCACCTGTTCAAGATCCCTCAGCCGAGACCTGGCTCACCCGTCCACAACCTCCCGGGACAGAACACCTAGGGCGTGTTGCGAAAATCCCGTCGTCCGCCCGAAGGGCGTGCCGGGCGGCGTCATGGGGGTCCCCCCGCTCGAGCGAAGCCGAGAGTGGGGGAACGTGCTCTCGGCGTGCCGGGCGGAAGGCCCCGTGAATGGACTGGATGTACGTGGGCTTTCGCCCGGTGCGGCGGTGGGGGTCCCTCCCGCTCATGGGGGCCCCTCCCGCTCGAGCGAAGCCGAGGGTGGGGGAGCGTGCCGGGCGTCGGGCGGCAGGCGGGACTTTCGCAACACGCCCCCGGGGCGTGCCTCAGCCTGGACGGGTCCCGGCCACCTCGTCGTAGTAGGACTCGGCGGCCGGGCCGAGCACATCATGGGCCTCCATGAACATCTCGTACGCCTCGTGGCCCACCCACCCCGCCGGGAGGAGCTCGGTCGGCAGGTCCGGGTCGCGGAAGGGGAACTTGCGGTAGTCGTACGTCAGCCGCATGCGCTCCACCAGGGCCTCCGCGGGGCTGAGGTGCCCGGCCCGGTACGAGGGCATCCGGCCGCGATAGGTTCGCAGCAGCTCCCGGTAGTCCTCGTTGAGCGCGGCCAGGTCCCAGCCGCGCGCCGCCATCTCGCGGTCGACGGGCAGTCCGCCGGACTGGCAGCGCAGGGTGTCCAGCCGGACGGCCGGCTCGTCCGCGAACTTCTCCCGGACCTGCTGGAGCCGGTCGTGCGGGGAGACGTACGTGGACGGGGCCAGGGGGCCGAAGCCCAGCCAGGCCAGCTCCTTGCGGATGCGGTCGCGCACGCCGCGCTCGGTCTCGGGAACCGAGTAGATGACCATGTACCAGTGCCGGTCCCAGTCGGTCGGCGCCCGGTCGAAGATGCGTGAGCGGCCCTCGTCGAGGAGCTGGAGACTGCGCTTGTTCAGCGCGTAGACCGTCTCCCTGCCCTCCCGCCGGACATCGAACCACCCCTCCTTCCGCAGCCGGGCGAGGACCACCCGCACGGTGCTCTCACCGACACCGAAGCAGCCCATCAGCGTGCTGAGCGTGCGCATCCGGGCGTCCCCGCCGCGGTAGCGGACGTAGTCGCCGAACAGGTCGAAGACGATCGATCGAGGCTTCACGAAAATGACTATGTCACACGGACGGCCGTCGTGAGGATGAGCGGTTCGAGGACGGAGATCTCTGGATCACCTTGCTGGAGCGGCTGGGGCAGCCTTGAAGATGCGCAACAAATTATTGACGCCCGTGTATCCATTGACACAGGATGCCTGCGGGCCTGAGTCTGGGCCTGTACTCGAACTGAAGGCGGAGCCATGGTTTCTCGGATCGCTTGCGTGGGAGGCGGCCCAGGTGGGCTGTTCTTCGCGGCGCTCATCAAGCAGGCCGATCCGTCGGCCGAGGTGACGGTCTTCGAGCGGAACCGTCCGGAGGACACCTTCGGCTTCGGCGTGGTGTTCTCCGACGCGACCCTGGCCGCCATCCACGAGGCCGACCCCGTCCTGCGCACCGCACTCGCGGACCACGGCCGGCACTGGGACGACATCGAGGTGCGGCTCAAGGGACAGCGCGTCCGGTGCGGCGGCAACGGCATGGCCGCCATCACCCGCAAGACCCTGCTCCAACTGCTGCACCGGCGGGCGGAGGAGGTCGGCGTCGACCTCCGGTTCAGCCACGAGATCCCCGCCGATCCGGAGCAACTGGCCGACTACGACCTCATCGTGGCCGCCGACGGCGCCAACTCCCGCTTCCGCGACCGGCTCGCCGACGTACTCGTGCCCGAAGTCGAGGTCGCGACCGCCAAGTTCATCTGGTTCGGCACGAACTACCTCTTCGACGGCCTGACCTTCGTCCACGAACGCGGCCCGCACGGCACGTTCGCCGTCCACGGCTACCCGATCAGCGACGACGTCAGCACCTTCATCGTGGAGACCGACGAGGACTCCTGGCGGCGGGCGGGCCTCGACGAGTTCGACACCGCGCAGCCGCCGGGGCCCAGCGACGAGAAGACCAGGCACTACCTGGAGAAGCTCTTCGCCGAGCAGATCAACGGACACCAGCTGCTGGTCAACAACTCACGCTGGGGCAACTTCCGCACCCGCCGCACCCACCGCTGGCACAGCGGCAACGTCGTCCTGCTCGGCGACGCCGCCCACACCGCGCACTTCTCCGTCGGCTCCGGAACCAAGATGGCCATGGAGGACGCCGTCGCCCTCGCCGACAGCCTCCTCGCCCACCGCGACGACCTGCCGACCGCCCTGGAGGCGTACGAGGCCGCCCGCCGGCCCTCGGTCGAGAAGATCCAGGGCGCCGCCCGGCCCAGCCTGTCCTGGTGGGAGAACTTCGGGCGCTACCACGACGCGTTCCGGCCCACCCAGTTCGCCTTCCACTTCATCTCCCGCTCCATCGGCAAGGAGCGGATCGCCCGCCGCGACCCCGGGTTCGTCGACAGGGTCGTACGGGACTGGCGCGTCGCCCACGAGGGATCGGCCCCCCTCGACACCCCGTTCATGGAGTTCGGCGGCCGACGGCTGACCCCGGCCCAGCTCGCGGAGCTGCGCGGCGAGGGCTCCCGCTGCCTGTGGCTCACCGCGCCCGACGCGGAGGCCGCACTCGCCTCGTCGTACGACCAGTTGGCCGCGGCCCTGAGCCGTGAGGTGCCGCCCGAGCTCGTCGCCGTACAGCACGGAACCCCGCTCACCCGCTCCCTGCTCGCCGAACAGGCCCGGCTGGTGTACGGCGTCCCCGTGCTGATCGTGGAGGACACGATGGACGACGACCGGGCCGAAACCCTGGTGCTGTCGGGGCGGGCCGATCTGGTGGCCCAGGCCGACTTCGCGGGCCGGACCGACTCGGTGGGGCAGGCGTGACCATGGATCTCAACCTCACTCCGCTGTTCGCGCCCGAGGGCGTCGTCGTGATCGGTGCCTCGCGGCAGGCCGGGAAGCTCGGTGCCGCCATGGCCCGTTCCCTGGCTCCCTTCCCCGGCGCCCGCGCCCTGGTCAACGCGCGCCGCCCCGACCCCGCCGAGGGCGTGTACGCCTCCGTCGCCGAGGCCGCCGCGTACCTCGAGGGACGGCTCGACCTCGCCGTTCTGTGCGTGCCCGCGCCCGGCTGTGCGGAAGCGCTGGCCGAGGCGGCCGCCGCCGGCTGCCGTGCCGCGCTGGTCTGCTCAGGCGGCTTCGGCGAGGCGGGCCCGGAGGGCGAGGAGTACGCGGACGAACTGCGCCGCGTGGCCCGGGAGACGGGGATCCGGCTGCTCGGCCCCAACACCTCCGGCTTCTTCGCGCCCCACCTCGGTCTGACCGCCAGCTTCGTCCCCGCCGCCGGACAGCTCCCGGCCGGAGACATCGCCGTCGTCGCGGCCAGCGGCGGCGTCAACCACGCCCTCTCCTTCGACCTGGTCGCCGCCGGGAACGGGATCAGCCTCGGTGTCGGCATCGGGGCGGGCCTCGACGTCACCGCCGCGGACGTCCTGGAGCACCTCGCGGAGGACGACCGTACGACGGCTGTCGCCCTGCACCTGGAGACGGTGCCGGACGGACCCCGCCTGGTGGCGGCCGTGCGCAGGGTGGCCGCCGCGAAACCGGTCGTGGCGCTGGTCGTCGGCCGCAGTGACATCGGTGACTTCGCCCGGTCGCACACCGGCGCGCTCGCCACGTCCTGGCGTACGACACGAGCCGCGCTGCGGCAGGCCGGGGCGGTGGTCGTGGACGACGAGCGGGAGCTGGTCGACGCGCTCACCGCGCTCTCCCGTATCCGGTTGCGCCCCCAACTCGCCCCGGGGCTCGGCATCGTGACCGCCCAGGCGGGACCGGGGCTGCTCCTGGCGGACCGGGCGGGCACCGACGGCATCCCCGTACCGGAGCTGAGCACGACCACGCGGCGCGCGCTGAGCGAGCTGCTGCCGCCGCTCACCTACCAGCGCAACCCGGTCGACACCGGCCGCCCCGCCGAGACATTCGACCGCGTACTCGCCACCACCGCCGCCGACCCCGCGGTGGTCCTCCTCGCCGTCTACGCCCTGACCGAGCCCGACAGCGTCGACCTCGCCTCCGCCGCCCAGGCCGCCGGCCTCGGCGCCGATTCCCCGGCCGTGGTGGTCGTCGGCGGCCTCCCCGAGGACGTCACCGAACAACGCGCCCGCCTGCACAAGGCCGGCGTCCCGGCGCTCACCGGCCCGGCAGCCGCCGCCAACGCGGTACGGGCGCTGGTGAGGGACGCGCGGGGGAGGGCCCTGCGGGGCGAGGCGGGCGAGATGTCACCGGCACTGGGAGGCGAGGCCCACGCGTCCTCGCCCGTACCCGCCGGCCCTCTCGACGAGGACGCCGCCAAGACCTTCCTCGCCGGACTCGGTATCCGCACCCCCGACCGCGTCGCCTGTGACGACCGTGCCCAGGCCCATCAGGCACTGCGCCGGCTGGGCGGCCCCGTCGCCGTCAAGGTGCTCGACGCCGCGATCCTGCACAAGACGGAGATCGGCGGGGTCCACCTGGGCGTACGCACCGCCGAGGAGCTCGACGTGGCGCTGGACGCCATCGGCCCCGATCGCCGCTACCTCGTCGAGGCGATGGCCCCGGCCGGCGTCGACCTCGTGCTCGGGGTGCGGCGTGTCCCGGTGTTCGGGCCGGTCGTGTTGGCGGGGCTGGGCGGTACGGCCGCCGAGGCGCTCGCCGACGTGGCGATCCGGCTCGCCCCGCTGCCCGTGACCGAGGCCGCCACGATGCCCGACGAACTGGCCGCCCGTGCCCTGCTCGACGGCTGGCGCGGCGGGCCGGTACTGGACCGCGCCGAGTTCGGACGCGTCGCCGCCACGCTCGCCGCCGCCCTGGCTGCGAGCCCGAGGACCGCCGAGATCGAGATCAACCCGCTGCGGCTCACGGCCGACGGACTGATCGCCCTGGACGCCGTGATCGTGCCCATGCCCACCGTGCCCATGCCCACCGTGCCCACGCCCACCGTGCCCACGCCCACCAAGGAGAACGACCATGCCTAGGCCTAGCAGCGACGGAGCTGTGCCCTGGCCGGCGGAGTACGCCGAGCGCTACACCGCGAAGGGCTACTGGGAGGGCATCGCCCTCGGCGACCGGCTGCACGCCGCCGCCGACGCGGCCCCCGACACGATCGCGGTCGTCGACGGCGACCGGAGGGTGACGTACCGGCAGCTCGCCGAGCAGGCGGACGCCGCGGCGCTGCGCCTGGCCGCGCTGGGCCTGCGGCCGGACGACCGGATCGTGGTGCAGCTGCCCAACACGGTCGAGTTCGTGATCCTCACCTACGCGTGCCTGCGCCTCGGCGTCATCCCGGTGATGGCGCTGCCCGGCCATCGCAGACACGAGATCGGTCATCTCGTGGAGCACAGCGAGGCGGTGGCCATCGCGGTGCCGGACGTCCTGAAGGACCACGACCATCAGTCCATGGCGTTCGAGATCGCTGACGCCTCATCAACTCTCGCCCACATCCTGGTCCTTGGCGACAAGGTGGGCGACAGCGCCGTGGACCTGCGCGAACTGTGCGCCGCGCCCGACACCCGGGACGCGCGGGGCGCCATGGACGCCTACCGGCCCGACAGCCGTTCCATCGCCGTCTTCCTGCTCTCCGGCGGCACCACCGGACTGCCCAAGCTGATCGCCCGCACGCACGACGACTACCTCTACAACGCCCGCCGCAGCGCCGAGGTCTGCGAACTCGGCCCCGACACGGTGTACTTCGCCGCCCTGCCCCTCGGACACAACTTCCCCCTCGCCTGCCCGGGCCTGCTCGGGACGCTGCTGAACGGCGGCCGGGTCGTCCTCGGTTCGCCCAACCCGGACAAGGCGTTCCCGATCGTCGAGCGTGAGGGCGTCACGGTGAGCGCCCTGGTGCCCGCCATCGCCCAGCGCTGGCTGGACCACCACCGGGAGCACCCCGGGCACGACCTGAGTTCGCTGCGTCTCCTCCAGGTCGGCGGCTCCCGCCTCGCCGACCACGTCGCCCGCCGCGTCCGCCCCGAACTGGGCTGCACACTCCAGCAGGTGTTCGGCATGGCCGAGGGTCTCCTCAACTACACCCGCCTGGACGACCCCGAGGACGTCATCTGTACGACGCAGGGACGCCCCATGTGCGACGACGACGAGCTTCTCGTCGTGGACGAACTGGGCAACCCGCTCCCGGAGGGGAGCCCCGGTGTGCTGCTCACCCGGGGCCCGTACACCCCGCGCGGCTACTACCGGGCCGAGGAGCAGAACGCCCGCGCGTTCACCGAGGACGGCTGGTACCGCACCGGCGACATCGTGCGGCTGCGGCCCGACGGCAACCTCGTCGTCGAGGGCCGCGACAAGGACATGATCATCCGGGGCGGGGAGAACATCTCCGCCGAGGAGATCGAGAACTTCGCGTACCAGACCCCGGGCGTGGCCCGCGCCGCAGCCGTGGCCATGCCCGACGACCGACTCGGTGAGCGGGTCTGCCTCTACGTCGTACCGGAACCCGATCACACCGTCACCCTCGACGACATCCACCACGTCATGGAGCGCGCGGGCACCGCCCGCTTCAAGTTCCCGGACCGGCTGGTGACCGTCCCCGAACTCCTCGCCACCAAGGTCGGAAAGATCGACAAGAAGGCCCTGCGCGCCGACATCGCGCGCCGCCTCGACGCCGAAGGAACCCCCGATGACCACTGACGCCGACGGCACCACGCCGGCCACAGCCACCGCCTCCGTGCCGGTCATAGCCCCGGACGAGACCGACCCCGACCTGCGGAAGCTGTACGACGGATTCGCGGCGGCCGGGCTCATCCCGCTGTGGACCGAGATCGGCGACCTGATGCCGCTCACCCCGCGGCCCGGCGCCGTACCGCACGTCTGGCAGTGGGACACCCTGCTGCCGCTCGCCCGCCGGTCCGGCGACCTGGTGCCGGTCGGGCGCGGCGGCGAACGCCGGGCCATCGCGCTCGCCAACCCGGGCCTGCCGGGACGCCCGTACGCGACTCCCAACCTGTGGGCGGCGATCCAGTATCTGGGCCCGCGCGAGGTCGCCCCCGCGCACCGGCACTCGCAGGGTGCGTTCCGGTTCATCCTGGAGGGCGAGGGCGTGTGGACGGTCGTCAACGGCGACGCGGTCGAGATGCGCCCCGGCGACCTCCTCCTCACCCCGTCGATGCACTGGCACGGCCACCACCACGTCGGCGACGAGCCCATGGTCTGGCTCGACGGCCTCGACATCCCGCTCGTCCACCGACTCGACGCCGGGTTCTTCGAGTTCGGCGAGGACGGCGTGTCGGACCGCTCGACCCCGTCCCGGTCACGCAACGAGCGGCTGTGGGGTCATCCCGGACTGCGCCCGATCGCGGCCCCGGACACCCCCAACTCCCCGCTCATGGCCTACCGTTGGGCCGACACCGACGACGCCCTCACCGCCCAGCTGGAGCTGGAGGACGAAGGACACCCCGGCGTCATCGAGCCCGGCCGCGCGGGCATCCGCTTCACCAACCCCGCCACCGGCCGCGACGCCCTCGCCAGCCTGCGCACCGAGATGCACCGGCTGCGCCCGGGCACCACCACGGCCACCCGCCGCACCGTCGGCTCCTCGGTCTGGCAGGTGTTCCGCGGCAACGGCACCGTCACCCTCGACGACCGGGTGATCGAGGTGGCCGCCGGCGACCTGATCGCCGTGCCCTCCTGGTGCGCCCTCACCATCGCCGCGGACACCCGGCTCGACCTGTTCACCTTCAACGACGCGCCCCTCTACGAGGCGCTCAACCTCGCCCGTACGGAAACGACCACCCGCACCGAAACGACCACCCGCACCGAAACGACCGGGAGCACGACCGCATGAAGCTCGCCACCATCCGCACCGCGAACGAAGTGAGATGGGGGTCCCCCCGGCCGAAGGCTGGGGGAGGCACGGCGGCCGTCCGTCTCGACGGCGACCGTGCCGTGGAGGTCGGCGCCCCCGACGTCGCCACCCTGCTGCGCCGCCCCGACTGGCGTACGGCCGCGGCCGCCGCCGACGGCCCCGCGCACGACGCGGCCGCCCTCGACCTCGCCCCCGTCGTCACGACCCCGGCCAAGATCTTCTGCGTGGGCCACAACTACCGCACCCACATCGCGGAGATGGGCCGCGAGATGCCGTCGCACCCCGCCCTCTTCGCCAAGTTCGCCAACTGTCTGCTCGGCGCCCGCGACGACATCGTCCACCCGGGCGAGACGGAAGAGCTGGACTGGGAGGCCGAACTCGGCTTCGTCATCGGCTCCCGGCTGCCCCGCCGGGCCACCAGCCAGGAGGCGGCGGCCGCGATCGCCGGCTACACCGTCGTCAACGACATCTCCATGCGGGACTGGCAGTGGCGCACCCCGCAGTGGCTGCAGGGCAAGGCGTGGGAGGCCAGCACCCCGGCCGGGCCCTGGCTGGTCACCGGCGACGAGATCGACGACGCGGCCGACCTGGAGATCCGACTGGAGGTCGAGGGCGAGGTCATGCAACGCTCACGCACCTCCGACCTGCTGTTCACCCCGGCGGACATCGCCGCGTACCTCAGCACGTTCACGACCCTGGAGCCGGGCGACCTCGTCCTCACCGGCACGCCCGGCGGGGTGGGCGCGGCCCGCGACCCCAAGGTGTTCCTGAAGCCGGGCCAGGTCGTGCGGACGGTCGTCGAGGGCATCGGGGAGTGCGTCAACACGGTCGTCGAGGACAAGCCGTGAAGGTGCTCGACTGGGTCGCGGACGGGCAGGCACGGCTCCGGCGGGCGGTCGACGCGCTGCCGCCGGACGCCGTCACCGAACCGTCCGCCCTCCCCGGCTGGACCCGCGGCCACCTCCTCACCCACCTCGCCCGCAACGCCGACGCCCTGGTCAACCTGCTGACCTGGGCCCGCACGGGAATCCCCACCCCCATGTACGCCTCACCGGACCAACGGGCCACGGACATCGAGGCCGGCGCGGGCCGCCCGCTCGCCGAACAGCGGGCAGACGTACGGGAGTCCGCCGAGCGTTTCCGGAAGGCCGCCGAGGCGCTGTCGGACGACGACTGGTCGGCCACCGTCACCAGCGGGCAGGGCCGCGAGATCCCGGCGTCCGAGGTGCCGTGGCTGCGCGCCCGCGAGGTCTGGATCCACCTGGTCGACCTGCGGGTCGGCGTCGGCATGGACGTCCTGCCCCCCGACCTCGCCTGGGCCCTCGTACGCGATGTGGCCGGGTGGATGACGGCCCGCGTCGCCCCGGGCACCGGCGTCGAGCTGAGCGCGGAGGGCCACGGCAGCCTCACGCTCGGCACCGGCCCCGTCGGCGCCACGGTCTCCGGACCGCCGCACGCCCTGGCCGCGTGGCTCACCGGCCGGGGCACTGCTGAAGACCTGCACGTCACGGGTGAACTCCCCGACATCCCGACCTGGTTGTGAACCGGTCGCCGCAGCTCGATATCGATATTCGATCAAAGGAGATCGGCATGAGCGAGCCCTTCGTCCTGGTGACCGGCGCCTGCCACGGCGGCTGGGCCTGGCGCCCCGTCGCGAACGAACTGCGGGCCGCCGGACACCAAGGTGCACACCCCCACACTGGCCGGGCTCGGCGAGGGCGACGACCCGACCGACGTGACCCTGACCGACTGCGTCGACAGCCTCGTGGAGTACATCGAGCGCGCCGGTCTGGAGGACGTCACGCTGGTCGGCCACAGCTGGGGCGGTTATGTGCTGGTGGCTGCGGCGCCTCGGCTCGCTTCCCGCCTGCGGCGGCTGGTCTTCTGGAGCGCGTTCGTGCCGAACGACGGCGAGTCGCTGATCGACGCGTGCCCTCCGCACTACGGCGAGATGTTCCGTGCCGTGGCGGCCGCCTCCGGCAACAACGGGGTGATGTTCCCGTTCGAGGTGTTCCAGCAGGCGTTCATGCAGGACGCCGACGACGAGACACAGCGGATCGTCCATTCCCTGCTCGTGCCGCAGCCGCTCGGCACGTTCACGGAGAAGCCGGACACGAGAGCCTTCTACGCCCTCGACATACCCACCGCCCACGTCCTGTCCACCGAGGACCTCTCCCTCCCCGGCGAGTGGCACTGGGCCGAGCGGTTCCCCCAGCGTCTGAAGAACCCGCTGATGATCGAGACCCCCGGCAGCCACGAGTCCCTCTTCACCCGCCCCGCCGAACTCGCCGACGCGTTCGTCCGGGCCTGCGCGGTCTAGCCAGGACGGTCAGGCCCCCCGAACGGAATCCCCCATCGCTGATCGAAGCCCGCCGGCAGGCAACCCCCAACAGCGGAATTCCCTCTGACCAGCAGGGGCGGCCCCTGTGAACGACGGCCGCCCCTGCTGAGAACACGGGGGAAACAGGGGGACTTGTGCAGGCCGGTGCCGTTCGCGCGACCATACCGAACCAGCCCCGCGAAGCGGTCGAGGTCCGACGGGCACGGCCCGGACCGGCGCCGAGCTGGGTGGTGCCTGTCGTCCCCTCGGTCGTCATGGTGCTGCTCGGGGCCTGGGGACTGACCCGGCAGGGCAGCATGTGGCGGGACGAGGCGGCGACTTGGCAGGGCGTCCACCGCACGGTGCCCGAGCTGTGGCGCATGCTGGCCGAGGTGGACGCCGTGCACGGGCTGTACTACCTCCTCATGCACCGGATGTTCGCCGTCGCGCCCGACAATCTCCTCACCCTGCGGCTGCCGTCCGTCCTCGCGATGGCCGCCGCGGCAGCGGGGACGGCCCTGCTGGGCCGACGCCTCGCCGGCCCCTGGGCAGGACTCACGGCCGGGCTCACCTTCACGGCGATCCCCTCCACCCAGCACTACGCGCAGGAAGGCCGCCCCTACGCCCTGGTCGTGGCCGCGGTGGTCGTGGCGAGCGGTCTGCTGCTCACCGCCCTGACCACGCGGCGCCACGCCTGGCGGCCCTGGACGGCGTACGCCCTCACGATGCTCGTCGCCGTCCTGCTCAACGAGTTCGCCGCCCTCGCCCTGCTCGCCCACGGCACCATGGTGTTCCTGGCCGCGCGCACCGCGCTGATCCCCTGGCTGACGGCCGTGGGCGGAGTGACCCTGGGCAGCCTGCCGCTGATCGTCGTCAGCCTCGGCCAACGCGCCCAGGTCGCCTGGATCGCCCCCATGACCGGAGCCCGGCTGTTGTCGGTCGCCGGGATGGTGCTGGCGGGCTGCCTGTGCGCGTGGGCCGTAGGACGGCGGCGACCGGATGCGGCCCCGGCCCCGGTGTCACTGCCCGCGCTCGCGCTGCCGCTGCTCGCCGTACCGCAGCTGCTGCTGACCCTGGCCTCTATCACCTGGCAACCGCTGTACGTGGACCGGTATGTGCTGTTCGGCAACGTGGGGCTCGCCCTGCTGCTGGGTGCCGGGGCGGAAAGGCTGTTGCGTGCCGGACGAATCCGCGTCCCCCGCCGCAACTGGCCCCTCGTGGCCATGCCGTTGCTGGCCCTCGTCGCGCTGCTGCCCGTGGAACTGTCCATGCGGCAGTGGAACAGTCGCGTCGACGACGTACTCGCCGCCGCCTCCGAGGCCGAGGCGCGCGGCGGCCGGGACGGCGCGGTGGTCTACCTCCCCGCCGCCCGCCGCGACACCGCCCTGACCTCGCCCGACGCCTTCCGCGGCCTGCGGGACGTGACCCTCGCCCGAAACGGCCCCGACTCCGCGACCCTGCGCGGCATCGAGGCCGCCCCCGTACTCATCCGGACGGCCATGCTCCGCGAACGCCGCATCGTGGTCATCAGCGACTTGGGCATCCAGCACCACCGGGGAACAGCCGTTCGTGACGTGGCCAAACGCGAGGTGCTCACCGAGCACTTCACCCTGTGCGAGGAGACCCGCGTACGGGGCCGCCACGTGGCCGTCTACGAACGCGGGGCGACCTGCGCCGACCGCTCCTGACGGTTGACGCGCCCTGGGCGCCGAAGACCGGCGTCTCGATCACCTGGGTGGTGACCACCCGCCACCCGCAGCGCGCGGACGTGCGAGGCATGCTCCGACCCTGTCGGAGCCGGTTGGGTGGTGTCTGTGCTGGACCTGGGGGTGGGCTGTGTGATGTAGATCACTCGATCGGCCGGGAACTTCCCGCCAGGGCGATCCGACTCCTGGAGCGAACCACTGCTTTCACGTCCGCTTCCCGAAGGCCCGCCCCGTTCGCTGAACACAAGGGAGTCCCGTAGTGTCCCGCACCCATCCGGCAACCACGGCCCGCCGCCTCGGCGCCCTCACTGCAGTCGCCCTCGCCGCCACCGTCGCGCTCGCCGGGCCTGCCGCCGCCCACGCGGACGTCGAAGCCGAAGGCGCCCGCGCCCTTGCCCAGAACGTCGAGCTGACCTTCTCCGCGGAGTCGGAGTCCTCCTCCGCCGGCATCACCAAGCTGGAGGTGATCCTGCCCGAGGGCATCACGCCCGCCGACATCACCTACAAGGAGGGCAGCGGCCCCGACGGCTGGAAGTTCGCCCCCACGGAGCGCGGCTACACCGTCTCGGGCGAGAAGCTCCCGGTGGGAGAGGACGTCGAGTACGTCGTCACCGTACGGCAGTTGCCCGACGTGAAGTCCCTGGCCTTCAAGACGCTGCAGTCCTACAGCGACGGCAAGATCGACCGCTGGATCGAACTGGAGGAAGAGGAGAGCGGTGACGGTCATGGACACGGCCACCCCGCGCCCCGCCTGGATCTGAAGGCCGCCGCACCCGGCGCCGAGCCCGTCAGCCCCACGCCCACCCAGGAACCCACCACCGCCTCGGAAGAGCCGACGGAGTCGCAGCCGGCGACGCCGACCCCCTCGGCGCAGGCCGCGGCGGACAGCACCGAGGAGGACGACGGCATGTCCCTCGCCCTGCCCCTCGGCATCGCCGCCGCGGTACTCGCCCTCGGCGGCGCCGCATGGTGGCTCAAGGGCCGCCGCACCGGCTCCGCCTGACGCCCCTGCGGTCAGGGCTGGGGCGACGAGGGTTTGACGTAGGTGCAGATCGCCAGCGGTGAGTGTGGGGTGTACCGCTCCGTCTCGGTGGGCCAGTCGCCGAAGCGGGCCTCCGGTTCGAGGCCGGCGGCACGGGCGTCGGCGTCCATCTCGTCGGGTGCGGTCAGCCGGGACACCACGGTGCCGACGCGGGTGGTCCCGTCGGACTCGTACCAGACGTGGGCGAGGTGCCACACGCCGTACTTCCTCCATCTCCTGGTCCGCAGCCGCCGGTAGCCGTACCTCGGACCACGGCCTGGTCGTTCGTGCCGAGGGACGGCCCTGCGGGCGCGTCCTTGCCTTCACTTGGTGAGTTGCAGACGGTCGCCCGGGATACGCCGAGCAGGTCCGCGATGGTCTGTGCGGCGTCGCGCGAGTCGAAGTAGCCGTCCCGGTGCAGTTGCCGCACGAGCGCCTTCTTGTCCTCCCGGCTCAGCGACCTCGGCGTGCCCGCTCGCTCCGCGGCCAGGGCCTCGACGGTCTGGCGCAGCTCTCGCGCGGTCCGGTCCCGAAGCGTCTCCAGGGGCTGCTCGCGGTTCGCGGTGGCCGAGTCGCCAACGTTCCGGCCGGAGAGATTGTCCTCGATGACGCGGATGGCGTGGGCCGTGTTGCGCAGGTCGTTCAGCACCACCTGGCACAGGCGCGGGAACATCCGCCCCGGCGCGATGGCGATCTTCTCGGCCTCGGCGAGCAGATGCTCGTCGTCCATCGGCTGGTCCCTTCCCCTTCGTGCCGGGTCTGTGCCAGGGCCGGGCATGCCGCCCCCGCCCCCGCCGCGGTGATCCTGCGCGCCCACGGCGTCGGCGAGGGCCCCTCCGACGAGGTCGGCCTTGAGCAAGCCGTCCACGATTTGGTCGACGCCGGTACGCCGGTCATCGTCATGAGCCAGTGCCTGCACACCCCGGCCGCGTACGGCCAACGCCGGATGGAAAAGTTCCGGCCTGATTGCGTGGCCGCGACTACCGAACTTGCCGGAGTTCGGACAGTTGCTCGCGGATCACGCCGTTGGAGTAGCCAGAAAGACCGGTCAGCCCTTACCGGGACTCTTGCAGAAAGCCCCGGCGTTCACGTCGGGGATGGATGCATCTCAAGACTGTTCTGACGTGCACGTTGGAGCGGACGTTTTTGCTGCTCGATGTAGTGGCGGACGATCGCCAACGGTGCTCCGCCGCACGATGCGGGTCTGCCACCAGATGTACGCCACCAGCAGGGCCAGCAGGACGCCCATCAGCAGGGCGACCGGGTCGCGGCGTTGCACCCTGTCCATGCGCGCAGTGAGGTCTGTGGGCCGGACGGCCGCCGCGCGTCCGTCGGCGCTCGAGCCTCGCCGGGTTCCCAGATTGGGAATGCGAGCCGTGGACGGCTCGCACGAAACTCTCCACCCCGCCGGTGAACCGTGCACGTTTGGCCGGGTCGTCGCGGTTGTCGAGTGCTTGCGGCGTGATGGCGGTCTGTGATGGCGGTGCTTCTGGGGCAGGGTAACTTGGCTGTTGATCATGTGATTGGGTCCGCGCCGTCTTCCGGGCCGGCCACCGCGTGAACGACACACAGGACCACGAAACAGCGGTAGACCGATGAACACGAGGACCAGACCCTTCCCACCGACCGGACGGCTGCTCGGAGCCGTCGGCCTGGGCTGTGCCGGGATGAGCCCCTGGATGTACGCCCGCCCGCAACTCGACGACCAAGCCTCAGCCGCGCTGCTGTACGCAGCCTTGGACCTCGGAGTCACATTCCTGGACACCGCGGGCGTATACGGCGAAGGTCACAACGAGACGCTGATCGGCCAGACTCTGGTCTCCCGCCGCCGCGAGGCGTTCCTCGCCACCAAGGTCGGCTTGGTCGTGGACGACCTCGCCACCATGGCACTGCACCGCGACGGCAGACCAGCACACCTGCGCAACGCGGTCGAGGCGAGCCTGCGCCGCCTGCGTACCGACACCGTGGACCTGTGCTACCTGCACCGCATCGACCCGGCCGTCCCCCTGGAGGACAGCTGGGGCGCCCTCGCCGAAATGGTGACAGAGGGCAAGATCGGCCACCTCGGCCTCTCGGACGTCCGCATCCGGGAGGCCGACCAGGCACATCGAATCCACCCCGTCGCCGCCATCCAGTCCGAACTCTCCCTCTGGTCCCGACTATCGCTCGGCAACCGGGCACACGAGGAAGACACCGTCGGCTGGTGCGCCCGCAACGGTGCCTTGTTCGTCCCCTTCGCCCCCTTGGGACGCGGATTCCTCACCGGCACCATCACCCCGGACACCCCCTTCCCGCCCGGCGACCTGCGCGCCCGCCACCCCCGCTTCACCCCTCCGGCCCGCGCCGCGAACCTACAGATCGTCACCGTCCTGCGCACGGTCGCAGAGCGCCACGCCGCGACCCCGGCCCAGGTCGCGCTCGCCTGGATCCTCTCCCAGGGCCAGCACGTCATCCCCATCCCCGGTACCACCCGCCCGACGTATCTACGGGACAACACCCACGCAGCGGACCTGGAACTGACGCCCCAAGACCTCGCCGACCTCAACAACGCACCCCCGGCGACCGAGGACCACTCCTGACAACCATCCCTCACAGTAAGAACGCTCCAGACCCTGGGGCTCGGGAGGAGATAAGCGCGGAGCGCCGCCGAAGTGCATCGCTCACGCAGAGCACCCGCATGAACTGCACGAGGGCCACACAGGAGCTTGTCCCGCTGGCCTGCTGAAAGGTTGATGGGGAATCCGCCCGCTCGTGGAGTCTCTGGCCAGGACCTTTCATCCATTGGTTGTGGGTTCGAGTCCCACAGGGCCTACGGACGCGGGGGAGGGGAACCCCTCTGACCTGCTACGCAGCGTCCGGGTCGGCTTCGGCCGGCTCGGGCGCTGTGGTGTTTTCGGGCACGCCGGGCGGCATCGGCGGTTACTGCCCGGTCACCCGGGCGGCCGTCGTGCCGCCGTCGTCCTGGGTGAGGACGACGCGGAGGTGGCGGGCGCGCCAGACGATCAGCAGCCACGCGGACGGCAACTGGAGGGTGAGCATGGCGAAGCCCGCCGTGGCGAACGCGTCGTCGACCGGTACGGCGGCTCCCTCCCGCCACGCGGAGAGGCCGGCCCACAGCAGCAGGACCAGCAGGTAGGCGCCGCCGTCGATCAGCGGGACGCGCCACACCGGCATGGGGGCGGTGAAGCGGCGCGTCAGGGTGAGGGTGAGCGTGGTCGCGGCCAGGAACACGTAGGCCAGAGGGTTCGCCACCCAGAGCGACACCCAGGGGCCGAAGCTGTCCGCAGCCGCTGACCAGGCGAGATCGACTACAGCTCCGGCCATCCAGGAACCGATGACGACGGTCAGCGCGTAGGAGACAGCGCTGCGCCAGGTGACAGTCATGTCACGCTCTCCCGTTGGTGGGACGGTGGACCCCGTGCGGCGGTCCGCTTGCACGGTCAGTGTCCTCCAGTGTCCTCCTCCCTCTGCGGATCGGAGGCGTTGGGGCTCCGTACGGCAGCGGCGGCGCCCGCGAGGTGCGCGGGGGCCGCCGGTGGGTGTGAGCCGGGGGACCTTACTTGTAGCGGCCCGTGTAGCCGGTCAGGTTGGCCAGCTGGCATCCGACCGCGCCCGACCCGGACAGGCACCAGGGGCTGGCGGCCTTGCGCTTGTAAACGTCGGTCACCCGGCCGCCGTTGTAGATGAAGATGTGGTGGCTGGGCATCTGCCGGTGGTTGCCGGAGCGGATCTCCCAGTTGCCGTTCGAGCGGATCTTGAACTGCAGGGCTCCGTCGATCGCGTTGGGGAGCTTCTTGCTGCAGAACGGGTTGGTGGCGTGCGTCACCATACGGATGTCCCCGTAGCCCGAGCCGCTGCCGAGCTTGCGGACCTGCATCTTGCTGCCGGACGCGGTCCGCTTGGCCACGAGCTTGCCGGTCTTCTTCTTGTACACGTGTGTGGTGCCGATGCTCGTGTGCCCCTGGACCTTCTTGCTCTTCCAGGTGATCACCGCGTGGGCGGCCGTGCGATTGCTGGAACTGCGCCAGTTGAAGCCGTGGTTGTCGCCACCGAAGGCGTAGCCCTTGCCGTAGGTGCACGCGGGCTTGCTGGTTCCGGGAATCAGTGGGGCATCCAGCCGCTTCTGTGCGATGAACGTCACCCACGTCAGGGTCGTGGTGGTCGCCGCCGCGGCGGCCTCCGCGCGCGACGTGGCCGACGTACGCATCGCCGTGAGGTCCGACTGGCCTCTCTGGGGAGCGGGGACGGTCACCTGCAGGCCGAAGGTGCGGGCCTGCGCGGTGTCGCCGACCAACTGCGGCACGATCCGGTACTGGTACTTCGCGCCCGGCGCCACCGTGGTGTCACGGAAGTTGGTCGACCCGGCCGGCAACTCGGCGAGCACGGTGTCACCGCGGAACACGGTGTAGCGGGCCTTGGCCGAATACGTCTTCCACGCCAGATCCACGAAGTGGGGGTTCGCGGCGCTGATGGCCCCTTCGGACGCCATGGAGTCGTCCACGACGGCGGTCTCCCCGGACGGCGCGGTGCGCACACTGAAGCCCTCCGTCTGAACGTTCGCGGCTGGCGCGACCCTGCCGGTCGTGTCGCGGTAGGCGGTCGCGTCCAGGCCGAAGGCGGCCTTCGCGGCGGCGGGCTTCGCGGCGGCGGCCTTCGCGGCGGGGGCGCCGGACGCGGTACCGGCCGTCGCGCCGAGCAGGGCGAGCGGCATGACCGAGATGGCGGCCAGGCGGGGTATGGGCATGCGGTTGCGCAACGGTGCTCCCCATCTCCGAGGGGAGTCATGCCGAAGGGGGCATGCCGGAACGTAGTTGCGAACTGCTCTTCGTCACCATTGGCCGTTGGGGAGGTGAACAAGAGGGCAATGCCCCAGAGGGAGCTGGGGGCACCCGGGGTCGGCAATGGGAACCTCTGCCCCCGTTCGCCGCGTCCGAGGGCACAGTGATGGTGCGGATTGCGTGCTCGCCGGACATCATGGACGGGATGGACATCGGGGGAGCGACATGCCCTCCGGCGGGGGGCAGGGAGGCCCATGTCACAGCCGTTGGAAAGCAGCGACCCGCGGCAGGTGGGGCCGTACCGGATCGTGGGGCGCCTCGGAGCCGGTGGGATGGGGCGGGTCTATCTGGGGCGGTCGCCGGGTGGGCGGGCGGTCGCCGTGAAGGTCATTCGGCCCGAGATGGCCGACGACCCGCAGTTCCGTCAGCGGTTCGCCCGGGAGGCGGCGGCCGCGCGGGCCATCAGCGGTGCCTTCACCGCGGCGGTCGTCGACGCGGATCCGTACGGGGACCCGCCGTGGCTCGCCACCGTCCATGTCGCGGGCATCTCGCTCGACGACACCATCGCGCGGCACGGGCCGCTGCCCGAGTCCTCGGTCGTCGCACTGGGCGCGGGCCTGAGCGAGGCGCTGCAGGCCATCCATGCCGCGGGTCTCGTCCACCGGGATCTGAAGCCGTCCAATGTGCTGCTGGCCCCCGACGGGCCCAAGGTGATCGACTTCGGTATCGCGATCAGCGCAGGGTCGAGTTCGCTGACCCGGAGCGGGGTCGTCGTCGGCACCCCCGCCTTCATGTCGCCCGAACAGCTGACGGGCGGCCGCGCCAGTAGGCCCTCCGATGTGTTCGCCCTCGGCGGCGTTCTCGTCTTCGCCGCCACCGGTGGCGGGCCCTTCGGGTCCGGTTCGGTGGCCGGCGTCGCCTATCGCGTGGTCCACGACACGGCCGACCTGTCCACCGTCCCCACAGGTCTGCGCCCCCTCCTCGCGCGTTGCCTCGACAAGGACCCCGCGCTGCGGCCCACGGTCGAGGAGCTGCTCGCCGAGTTCGCCCACCGGATGACGCCGTCGCAGCTGCCGTCGTCCGGCACGGCGTACGGCGAGGACACGACCACCCTCGCCTTCGGCGGCGGCGCCTGGCTGCCCGCACCCGTCGCCGCCTCGGTACGGCGCGCCGAGGAGGCCGGCGGAGCCCTGTCACCGAACGGCGCGGCGGTCGACCCCCGCCTCGCCCCGGGACAGGGGCCGTATACGTCGCATATGCCGCATATTCCACATGCGCCACACACGCAGACCGCTGCCGAGACCGAGGTCCCGCGGCACCCGGACGCGGGCACCCCCGGCCCCGTACCACCGGGTGGACCGGGTGGTACGCCCGGTCTCACCGACGCGCGCCGGCATCCACAGCCGCCGCCGTTCCCGTCCCCACCCCTGCCTTCGCCTTCGGACGGTGCGAGAGAGGGCGCCGCCGCCGAGACGCGTACGCCCACACCCGGACCCGCCCCTACGCCCACCCGTCGCCGCGTCCTGATCGCCCTCGCCGGAGCGGGTACCGTCGCCGCCGTGGGCGCGGGCACCTACCTGCTGGGGCGGGGTGACCAGGACGACCCCGACAGGGGCGCGGACAACGACACCCTCAAGGACCCGTCCGGCGTGCCGAGCCCCGGCCGCCAGAGATGGAAGTACGGCACCGCAGGCCCGGTGGCCCCGGCCCTCCTTGCCGCGGGCGGGCTGGTGTACGCCGGCAGCAGGGACGGCAGCATGTACGCCCTGGACGCGGAGACCGGCAAACAGCGGTGGGCGTTCGGCACCGGCAACGGTGTCTACACCTGCCCGGCCGTGGTCGGAGGCACCGCCTACTTCGGTAGCGCCGACTACCACCTCTACGCCGTCGATGTGAAAACCGGCGACCAGCGCTGGCAGTTCAGCGCCGGCGGCGAGGTCAACTCCTCGCCGGTGGTCGCCGGAGGCGTCGTCTACGTCGGCAGTGACGACGGCCGCCTCTACGCCGTCGACGCCAACTCCGGTGAGCGGAAGTGGACGTTCACCGCCCGGGGCCGTATCCGTTCCTCCCCGGTCGTCGCGTGGAACAAGGTCTACGTGGGCAGCGAGGACTCCCGTCTCCACGCCGTCGACGTGGCGACAGGGGAGCCCAGTTGGGCGTTCAAGACGGGCGGCGAGGTCAAGTCCTCCCCGGCCGTCGCCGACCGGACCGTCTACGTGGGCAGCTACGACGGCAACCTCTACGCCGTCAACTGCGATACAGGCGAACTCCGTTGGACCTTCCGCACCCAGGCCGGCGTGGGCTCCTCGCCCGCGGTGTCCGACGGAGTCGTCTACGTCGGGAGCGACGACGGCAACCTGTACGCCGTCGACGCCCTGACCGGCGAACAGAGGTGGAAGTTCACCATCGGCAACGTCGTCTACTCCTCACCGACCGTCCTCCGCGGCGCCGTCTACGTCGGCAGCAAGAACGGCAACCTCTACGCCGTGCGCGCCGACACCGGCCGGTCGATCTGGACTTATCCCACCGGCGCCGACATCCGCTCCTCCCCCGCGGCAGCCGCCGGCACGGTGTACGTGGGCAACGACAGCGGCACGGTGTACGCGGTCAAGAGCTGAACGGGGCGGGAGGGCGGGAGGGCGGGAGGGAACGGCCGGTGATCGAGGCGGAGTTGAAGGCGCGCGTACATGCGCCCGAGGCGGTCGCGCGGGCACTCAGCGAGCGGGCGCTCAACGCGCGGGCACTCAGCGAGCGGGCGCTCGGTGATCGGGCCGAGGGGCGCGTCGAGACGTACCAGGACACGTACTACGACCGGCCCGACGGGGGCCTGCGCGCCCGCGACGAGGAGCTGCGGCTCCGGTTCGTGGTCGACCGCGGCACGGGCGACCGCCGTACCCTCCTCACCTTCAAGGGGGCCGCGGTGGACGAGGCGTCCGGCTCCAAGCCCGAGTTCGAGACCCGGCTGGAGGACTCGCAGGCCGCCCACGCCATCCTGGAGCACCTCGGCTACGTACCGGCGATCGTCGTCAAGAAGCGGTGCCGCAGCTACGCCTTCGAGGCGTACGGGCGCAGGATGCTCGCCACTCTGGTCCGCGTCCCCGAGCTCGAGGGCACGTTCCTGGAGATCGAGACCATGGTCGAGGAGGAGACGGACGTCACAGCGGCCCTGGGCGCCATCCGCACGGTCCTCGCCGAACTCGGCATCGCCCCGGAGGACCTCACACGCGAGCTGTACACGGACGCGGTACGGGCGGCCCGCCGCATGTAGTCGTCAAGACGGCCGGTGAGCCGCACAAACACGCCGCACAAACACCTGGGGCCGGAATCCTCATCGGATTCCGGCCCCAGGCCTTCAGTAGCGGGGACAGGATTTGAACCTGCGACCTCTGGGTTATGAGCCCAGCGAGCTACCGAGCTGCTCCACCCCGCGTCGTTGAAACCAGTGTACGCCATCCGCGGGGCACCCAGCACACGGTTTTACGACGGCCCCCCTTCACCCACGTTCACCCGCCACCCAACCAGCGGCCCGTCACGGATTCACCCACGGCCCGTCACGGATTCACCCACGGCCCGTCACGGCAGCAGATGCCCGTTCGGCGCCTTCGCCAGTCCCTCGTACTCCGGGAGTACGACGACGTCGACGCCCTCCGCCGCGAGCATCGCGTTGCCGGCGGCGGCGTTCTCGACGAACGTGTCCGGCTCGCGCCAGGCCGTGACGACGCGCCGTACGCCCGCGTCGAGGAGGAGCCGGGCGCACGGGTCGGGGCGGGAAGCGCGGCGGGCGCACGGTTCCAGGGTGCTGTAGACGGTGGCGGAGGCGAGGCGCGGGTCGGCGGGGTCGAGTTTGGCGAGGGCCGCCTCCTCGGCGTGGACCACGGGGTCGCCGTCCTCCCGGGAGTGGCCGCGGGCCAGCTCCGTACCGTCCGCCGCGACGACGATCGCGCCCACGCTGAACGCGGTCCGGGAGGGCGGGCACGCGAGGGCCAGTTCGCAGGCCAGCGCCAGCCAGTGCCGGTCGGCGGGGGAGACGGCCGGGCCGGTGCCGGGGAGAGTGGGGACGTACCGGATGAGGACGACGTCGCCGACCGGCCGGGTCTCCAGCACACGGAGGCGGTTCCTCGGCCCTCCGGGATACGCGCCCGTCCCGAACATCCGCGGCGCGTCCGTCTCGCCCACGAGAACGGGCGCCACGGCCAACTGGAGCTCGTCCGCGAGCCCCTGCTGGAGGAGCTGGGTGTGCACGCGTCCACCGCCCTCGACCATCAGGCGCCGGATGCCGCGTACGGCACCGAGGTGGGCGAGGATCGCCGGCCAGTCCAGCTCTGTCCCGAGGGGGACGACGTCGGCGGCGATCCCGGCCCCGCGGAGCCGTTCCGCGCCCTTGTCCGTCGTGTACACGACCTTCTCGCCGCCGGTGTGCCAGAACTGGGCCGCCGGGTCGAGGTCGCCGGACGCGCTGACCGCGACCTTGAGGGGGTACTCGGGGAGGCCGGCGGCGATCCGGGTCGCGCGCCGCTCGGGGGAGTTGACCAGCAGCCGGGGGTTGTCGGTGCGCAGGGTGCCCGCGCCGATCAGGATGGCGTCGCTGGCCGCGCGCACCTCGTCGACCCGGTCGAAGTCGGCCGGGCCGGAGAGCAGCAGCCGTTCGGGCCCGGTGTCGTCCAGGTAGCCGTCGAGGGAGACGGCGGCGGACAACAGGACGTAGGGCAGGGACATGGACGCGCTCCATACTCCATGGCTGAGGGCCGGGGGCTTGTGTGGGAAGGGCGGGCTTGGTTCAAGTTTTAAACACTAACTACACTCTACGTATGACGACCCGCTGGCTCACCCCCGACGAGCAGCGAGCCTGGCGTGCCTACGTCGCCGCGAGCTCGCTCCTGGAGGACGCGCTCGACCGGCAGCTCCAGCAGGAGGCCGGTATGCCGCACCTCTACTACTCCATGCTGGCCGCCCTCTCCGAGGCGCCGGACCGGAGGATGCGGATGACCGACCTCGCCGAGCGCCTGAAGATCACGCGCAGCCGGCTGACGTATGTCGCGACCCGGCTGGAGAAGGACGGTGTGCTGCGGCGCGAGAACTGCCAGTGGGACAAGCGCGGCAGCATCGCCGTACTGACCGACGAGGGCATGGCCCTGCTGGAACGTACGGCGCCGGGTCACGTCGAAACGGTCCGCAAGGCGGTCTTCGACCACCTCACCCCGGAACAGATCGGGCAGCTGGAGGAGATCAGCATGGGCATCGCGGCGGCGATCCAGGGCGAGGGCGGCTCCCGCCCCGCGGCCCCCGACGACCTGCCGTGGCGCCGCCGCTCGTGCGGGTCGAGCCTGCCGGAACAGTGATCGTCATCACGCCCCCTTCCCTTCCCTTCCCTTGCCTTCCCTTCCCGACCGATTCCCGCCGTCATTCCGACTGATTCGGCCGTCATTCCCGGACTCCCGGGAATGCGACCCATCCCAAAACGGGTTGCTTGAAATTTGAAGCAGGGGTTAGAGTCCTGCCGAGGTCGTGCTTCAAATCTGAAGCACTGACTGGCCACGCCACCCGCACCAGGACCGGAGACCCGCATGCCCGAATTCCCCGCTGCCACCCCGCGTGCCCGCGTCCGGGTACCGCTGCGTTTCCACGACGGCTACAGCGTCGACGCCGAACTGGTCACCTTCCATGGCCTCGTCGACGGCCAGGAGCACCTGGCGATCGTCCTCGGCGACCCGGCACCCGGCACGCCCCCGCTGGTCCGACTGCACTCGGAGTGCCTGACCGGCGACGTCCTCGGCTCGGCCCGCTGCGACTGCGGCCCGCAGCTGCGCGAGGCGGTGGAGCGGATCGCCGATCGCGGCGGGGTCCTCCTTTACCTCCGCCAGGAGGGCCGCGGCATCGGCCTCTACAACAAGCTCGACGCGTACGCCCTCCAGGACCAGGGCCTCGACACCTACGAGGCGAACGCGGCGCTCGGGCTGCCCGAGGACGCGCGCGACTACACGGCGGCGGCCCAGATGCTGGACGCCCTCGGTATCGCCGAACTGGACCTGCTCTCCAACAACCCCGACAAGGCCCAGCAACTCCGTGACCTCGGCGTCGGCGTCCAGCAGCGTGTCCCCACCGGCGTCTTCACCACCGCCCACAACGTCCGCTACCTCCGCGCCAAGGTCCTCCAGACCCAGCACACCCTCCTGCTGCCGGAACTGACGGCGGGCTGATTTCATCTGGTCCACTCGGCCCCGGTCGACTGGCCGCCCGCCCGCGCGCCCGTAAACCATGGACCTGTGGGGCAGTCGGAAGGTGTCCAGGGCAGGCACGGCGTACAGGGTGCAGCGGGTGTGAAGGGGCCGGGCAGCCGGCGCTTCTTCTACGCCCGCGCCCTCCTTCGCGCCCTCCCGGCTCTCCTCGTCCTCACGGGCCTCTTCTACGACCGCTTCACCCCACGCGAGTTCACGGCGGTCCCCTTCTTCACCGCCGCCCCCCTCGTGGCCGCCCCGCTGCTCTCGCTCACGGGCACGGTGGTCGCGGGTGTCGCCTCCCTCGCCGGCATCGTCGTCGTCCACCTCCGCTACGGCGACGCGGGTCATGTGGACGCGATCACCGAGATCGCCACGGTGGCCACGGTCGCCGTACTGGCCGTGGTCATCAACAGACTCGTCCACCGCAGCAGCGCCCGCCTCGCCACCGCCCGGGAGATCGCCGAGGCCGCGCAGCGGGCCGTACTGCCGGAGCCGCAGGAGCGGATCGGCGGCTTGGAGATCGCCGCGCGGTACGAGGCGGCGCAGGCCGGGGCGTCGATCGGGGGCGATCTGTACGCCGTACAGGACTCGCCCCACGGCATACGGCTGATCGTGGCCGACGTACGCGGCAAGGGGCTCGGCGCGGTGTCGGCCGTCGCGGTGCTGATCGGCGCGTTCCGGGAGGCGGCCGAACAGGAGTCCACGCTCGAAGCGGTCGCCCAGCGACTGGAACGGGCCCTCACCAGGGAGACCACGCGACGGGAGGCGACCCGCCGGAGCAGGATCGAGGCGATCGAGGCGATCGAGACCTATGAGGCGATCGAGATGTACGAGGGGTTCGCCACAGCCGTACTCGCGGAGTTCCCGCATGGCGCCGGACTCGCCCGCATCGTCAACCGAGGGCATCCGTCCCCCCTGCTGCTGTACGCCGACGGCACCCTGCGCATGCTGGACGCCCCCACCCCCGCACTCCCGCTCGGCATGGGAGAGCTGGGCGCCTGGCCGGACCGAGCCGAGGAGGCCGAGTTCCCCACCGGCGCGACGCTGCTCTTCTACACCGACGGCCTCTCCGAGGCCCGGGACGCGCACGGCGTCTTCTACGAGCCGGCCGAACGCCTCTCCGGGCGCACCTTCCCCGGCCCGCGCGCCGTGTTGACGACCCTCGCGGAGGAGGTACGCGCCCACACCGGCGGCGGCGCGACGGACGACATGGCACTGCTGGCGGTACGCCGCCCGTGACCCTGATGGGCCGACGGCGTCCTCATCTCCTCCACGTCCTTCACGATTCTCCTCACCCAGCGTGTTCACCCGACCCCCTCCGCATAACAACTGACGCTCAGTCAGAACCTTTGTGACGGCTGGGGCAAGGTCAACTCGCCCGTTTTCCGCCCCTCATGACCCGAAAGTCCAGCGCAAAAGCCGGAACGATCATTCGGAACCGCTTGGAATGCGGCCCTCGCGTCTATTAACGTTCGATAACGCAGCGCGGTCGTCCCAGCCGTCACAAGAGGCGGCTCCGTGCTCACGCGCCGAATCCCGTACCTGTACGGGAACCGGGGAACCACCACCCTGGGGTGAATCGCGCGGAAGCCGTCGTGGCAGCACGACAGGTTTACGCGCGTAGGAGACCTTCCTGCTCCGAACCCGTCAGCTAACCCGGTAGGCGAGAAGGAAGGAAAGGAGTACGCCCACGTGGCGTCCAACCGGTCCGCGACCGAAGCCCCGTTCGTGCCGAGCCAACGCAGCGGCGAGACGTTCGCCTACGGCAGCTACAACGCCGAGAACGAGGGCCCCTTCCAGGAGTGGAACCCCACCGAGGAGTCCATTCGTCCCGTTCGCGGCCGGCACCGCGTCGCCAAGCAGCGCCAGCGCGGCGGACTCGCCCGCAGCTCCACGGTTCTCGGCGTCGGTGTCATAGCCGCCGTCGGCGGCGCCGGCATGGCCAGCGCGCAGACCGGCAAGCCCCCGGTGTCCATCTCGTTGCCGGACATGCCGAACGTCGGCTCGGTCTTCGAGGACGAGGCCGACGAGCCGGAGCCCCAGGCCTCCACCTCCCCGCTCAGCAGCGCCGGCCTGATCGCCGCCGACACCGAGCAGGGCACCTCGGACGCCGGCGAGGCACTGCGCGCCCGGATCATGCAGCAGGCCGAGTCGCAGCAGGAGGCGTTCGACAAGGCCGCCGCCGAGGCCGTGCAGACCGCCGCCGCGAAGAAGGCCGCCGAGCAGGCCGCCCAGGAGAAGAAGGAAGCCGAGGCCAGGGAAGCCGCCGAGCGGAAGGAGGCGGAGGAGGCGGCCGCGAAGAAGGCGGAAGAGGAGCGCCTCGCCGCCCTCGCGAAGCAGTACGCGCTTCCGACCTCCTCGTACACCCTCACCTCCTACTTCGGCCAGTCCGGCCCCTACTGGTCCTCCGGGTACCACACCGGCCTCGACTTCGCCGCTCCCACCGGCACCCTGATCAAGGCCGTCCACAGCGGCACGATCACGCAGGCGGGCTGGGACGGCTCGTACGGCTACAAGACCGTCCTCACCCTCGATGACGGCACCGAGATCTGGTACGCCCACCAGTCCTCCATCGGCGTGAGCGTCGGCCAGAAGGTCGCCACCGGCGACGTCATCGGCCGCGTCGGCGCCACCGGCAACGTCACCGGCGCCCACCTCCACATGGAGGTCCACCCCGACGGCTCCGCCACGGGCATCGACCCGGCGGCATGGCTGCGCAGCAAGGGCCTGAGCCTCTGACCCGGCAGACCCGGCAGGGGTAATTGGCAGCTCGGTCCCGGTGACATGCCGCGCCGGCGGCGTGACCGTGGGACTGAGCTGCCAATCGCGCGATCCCGGAATGCGGGCGTCCGGCCCGGCGGTTGACGAGAAGCATGACTTCTCTTCGCAAGCTGGGTACGTCCGACCTCGAGGTCTTCCCGCTCGCCCTCGGCGGCAACGTCTTCGGCTGGACGGCAGACGAGAAAGACTCCTTCGCCGTCCTGGACGCCTACACGGCCGCAGGCGGCAACTTCATCGACACCGCCGACTCCTACTCGGCGTGGGTCGAGGGCAACGAGGGCGGGGAGTCCGAGACGATCATCGGCAAGTGGCTGGCCGCCCGCGGCAACCGCGCCGACGTGGTGATCGCGACCAAGGTGAGCCAGCACCCGCGGTATCGGGGCCTGACCGCCGCCAACATCAAGGCCGCAGCCGACGCCTCCCTCACCCGCCTCGGCACCGACTACATCGACCTCTACTACACGCACTTCGACCAGCCCGAGGTCCCCGTCGAGGAGATCATCACCGCCCTCGACGACCTCGTGAAGGCCGGTAAGGTCCGCGCGACAGCCGCCTCCAA
This sequence comes from Streptomyces capitiformicae, assembly GCF_002214185.1. NCBI lineage: Bacteria > Bacillati > Actinomycetota > Actinomycetes > Kitasatosporales > Streptomycetaceae > Streptomyces > Streptomyces capitiformicae. Next base: position 10,409,672 of record NZ_CP022161.1, read on the forward strand.
CATCACCCCCGAGCGCCTCAAGGCCTCCCTGGACTTCTCGGCCACCGAGGGCCTCGCCCGCTACGTCGCCCTCCAGCCCCACTACAACCTGGTCTCCCGCGACACGTACGAGGGCCCCCTCCAGACCCTGGCCGCCGACTACGGCCTCGCCGCCGTCCCCTACTACGCCCTGGCCAAGGGCTTCCTCACCGGCAAGTACCGCCCTGGCACAACGATCGACAGCCCCCGCGCCGCAGGCGCCGGCGCCTACCTCGAAACCCCGCGAGGCACCCGAGTCCTGACCGCCCTGGACAACATCGCCAAGTCCAGGAACACCGACCCCGCCACAGTCGCCCTGGCCTGGCTCCTCACCCAGCCCACCATCACGGCCCCCATCGCCTCGGCCCGCACCGCCGACCAACTCCCACCCCTCCTGGCCGTAGCCGACCTGACCCTGACCCCCGAGGACGTCACCCATCTGACAGAGGCCTCGGCGTAACCCTGGGCGGGGGTGGGCTGCGCAACTCGGCGCCACAAGGCACCGCCGCGCCCACTCAGCGGCACGACTGCCCGCAGCGAGGCCAGCCACCACGACGGCGGGGCGGCCGCAAGACGGCGGAAGGGGCCGTGCCGGTACGTCATGCCCGTCGCGTAGAGCGGCCCAGAGAACCCCAACCCATCAACCCCGAGCAGTAGGGCACCAAGCGACGGGCAGACGTACCGGCACGGCCCCGCCCCACCACGCACCGCACGCGCCCCGCCCCCCAACGCACCGCACGTGCCCCGGCCCACCCGCCGGAGGTGCCCCGCACCAGGCGGCGGGCAGACGTAGCGGCACGGGCCCCGCCCCCCAACGCACCGCACGTGCCCCGCCCCCCCAACGCACCGCACGTGCCCCGGCCCACCCGCCGGAGGTGCCCCGCACCAGGCGGCGGGCAGACGTAGCGGCACGGGCCCACGTCTGGCGCGTCATGATCGCCGACGAGCGAAGAGTCAAGTCCCTCCCTGGCCAGGCGGCTTGACAAGACACAGAGGCACCGACTCACCAAAGCCTGCCCCGAGATGACTGGACTCGCCCGCCTGACCGGCGAGTTCGCGCAGCTGCTGACCCCGGCCGAGGGCAACGACGCCAAGCTCACCGTCTGGATCACCGCAGTTCGCTCCACCGACCTGCCCCACCTGCACTCCTTCACGAACGGCCTTGAGCTCGACCGCGCAGCCGTCGACGCCGGACTCACCACCCCGTACCACAACGGCCGCACCGAAGGCGTCAACACACGAACCAAGAAGATCATGAGGCAGATGCACGGCCGAGCCGGGTTCTCCCTGCTCCGCCACCGCATCCTCCTCCAGTGATCACCACACAGCGCTACCACCGATTACGGGACAGAGCCACTCGTTTGATAGTCCCGGACATTGTCGTACGCGGGCTTGGTGGTGGGGTGGGGCCGCCCGGGCCCCGGGAGCCCCTGAGCCTGCTTGCTCGCCCAGTCGGTTCCGCCCTGCTGTTCACCCGCGGGAATCGCGTTGGAGTGAGCGCAGTGCGAGCAGTGCGTGGTCGGCGGCGCGGCGGACGGCCGGGAGCTTGCCAGGGTGCGCGAGGACCATTCGCAGCATCATGCCGGCGACCTCGTCCGCGTCTGCCGGTGGCCGCTTCTCATGGGGCCAGTGGATCGTCTGCCACAGCGTGGCACCGATGATCTCGCCTGCCAGGTCGATGTTGTGGTCGATGAAGTCGCCGGTTGCGACGCCCCGGGCCAGCAAGCTGCGTCCCGTCGTACGTGCCGTGTCGTAGGCGAGTTTCCACCGTGCGAACTCGGGCCGGTCGATGACCGAGGTGAGGTAGAGGCCGCGCAGGTCGTAGGCGCTGGTCAGCTCGGTCTCGACCTCGCGGCGCACCATCTGGTAGAGCGTCACGGCGGGTTCGGCATCGGGGAGTTCGAGCTGGCCGCGCAGCAGGGGTGAGCGTTCGCAGTCGTAGGCGAAAAGAGCCTCGGCGATGGCCGCTTTCGACTTGAAGTGGTGGAAGAGCGACGGCTGTCGGATGCCCACCGCGTCGGCGATCTGCCGGGTCGAGGTGCCTTCGAATCCCTTCACGGAGAACAGGTGCGATGCCTTGCGCAGGATCAGATCGGCTGTCGGTTTCTGGTCTGCCACCAGGGCAGCCTATCAATAGATAGACAAGGTGCCGGAAGGCGTGCATACTCGCCGTCTATCGATCGATAGGCCAAGTAGGCGATTATCCACATCACGTCGACAAGGCGGGCCTCATGGACTCCTCGGACACGACAGCCGGTACGGACCGGACAGCGGATTCAGACCTCTCATCCGACGCGGACGGCCTCAAGCACGGCGTCATCGGCACGAAACATCTCGTGTTCTTCGTGGTGGCCGCGGCGGCCCCGCTGACGGTGATGGCGGGGTTCGCACCCCTGGCCTTCTCGCTCGGCGGGCAGAGCGCGCCGGTCGGGTATCTCGCCGCGGGCCTGGTCTACCTGGTGTTCGCGGTCGGCTTCACCGCGATGAGCAAGTACGTCACCAACGCGGGAGCCTTCTACGCCTACATCACCGAGGGCCTGGGCCGTACGTGCGGTGCCGGTGCCGCTCTGGTCGCCTACGTCGGCTACACGCTGGGACAGATCGGGTTCTGCGCGGCCGCGGGCCTGTTCGCGTCCACGGCCGCCGACAGCATCCTCGGCGTCGACGTGCCCTGGGGCGTGTGTGCTGTGGTCATCGGGCTGGCCGTCAGTGTGCTGGCCTACCGCCGGGTGGACATCGGCGCCCGCGTCCTGGCAGTTCTCCTGGTGGCCGAGGTCGGACTGCTCGCGCTGCTCACGGCGGCGATCCTGTTGCGCGGCGCGCCCGACGGACTGACCGTCCAGGGCTTCGACCCGGGCGGGTGGTCGCTGTCCGGGATGGGCTCGCTGTTCGTGATCACGTTCGTGGTCTACGTCGGGTTCGAGCAGACCGCGGTGTATGCCGAAGAGGCCCGTGACGCGCGGCGTACCGTCCCTCGGGCGACGTACATCGCGGTCGTCGTACTCGCTTTCACCTACACCGTCGTCGCCTGGGCACTGCTGATGGGCATCGGTCCGAACCGGCTCGCCGCGGTGCTCACCGGCTCGCCGCAGACGCTGGTGTTCGACCTGAACGAGCACTACCTCGGGTCGGTGATGACCGATGTGCTCCGGGTGCTCATCGTGACCAGTTTCTTCGCCGGCGTGCTGGCGCTGCACAACGCCGGCTCCCGCTACCTCTACTCGCTGGGACGGGACGGTCTGGTGCCCCGTGTGCTCGCCCACACCTCTCCCCGAACCGCCAGCCCGACGACGGCCGCCGCGGTACAGGGGGTGCTGGTCGTCGCCTCGCTCGTCGGGTTCGCCTTCAGCGACCTGGACCCGTACACCCAGGTCGTGGTGTGGACCAACACGCCGACGCTCGTGGCTGTTCTGGCGCTGCAGATTCTCACCTCGGTCGCCGTGATCCGCTTCTTCGCCCGCGATCACCGCGGGGAGAAGGCCTGGCACCGCTGGATGGCGCCGGCCCTGTCCGTGGCGGCGCTGGGCGGTGTGCTCTACCTCGTCTGCACGCAGATGGACCTGCTGACAGGGCTGGGACCATGGCAGAACCTGCTCCTGACGGTGCCGCTGCTGGTGGCGTTCGTGGCGGGTGCGGCACGGGGCCGGGTGGTCCGGTGACCACGCCCCGCTACGCCTGGTCGATCCCCGGCTTCGCCGTCGAACGGCCCACGGGCACGCCGGACTCGGGCGAGATCTGGTGCTACACGGACCGCTTCAGTTACACCGCTGGCGACGAGATCGGCCTGCGTGTCCACACCACGGCCCCCCACTACGACGTCCGTGTCGTGCGCGACGGCAGCACCCCCGTCGAGGTGTGGTCCGCCGACGCCCTGCCCGGCAAGGCCTACCCGACGCCCACCGACGCCTACGAGGTCGGTTGCGATTGGCCGGTGTCCACCACCTTCACCGTCGACCCCTCCTGGCCGTCCGGGCTGTATCTGATCGTGGTCGGCATCGAGCACCAGGGCCGCCGCGTCGAGCGCGAGCACTTCTTCGTGGTGCGCCCGCCCCGACCGCGTGCCCCGTACGTCCTCGTGCTGACGACCAGCACCATGACCGCCTACAACGACTGGGGCGGCGCCAACCACTACCGCGGCGTGGGCGACGACCCCTACCAGGACATCCCCTCTCCGGTGCTGTCGACGCAACGGCCCGTGGCACGGGGCATGCTCCGCCTGCCGCCGGGCGCCCCGCGCAGCGCCAACCCGGCGACCCCGGGCCCCGGTTACGTTCCCCGCCACCCGGCCTACGAGTGGGCGCACGCACACGGCTACTCCCGCCACCATGCCGACGCGTTCTGGGCCGCCTACGAACGCCCCTTCGTCGTCTGGGCGGAGCAGCACGGATACGAACTGGACTACCTCACCCAGCACGACCTGCACGAGGACCACTCGGCGCTGGACGGCTACGCCTGCGCCGTGTTCGTAGGCCACGACGAGTACTGGACCTGGGAGATGCGCGACGCCGTCGACCAGTTCGTCGAGGGCGGCGGCAACGCCGCGCGGTTCGCCGGGAACTACATCTGGCAGGTGCGCCTGGAGGACGACGGCACCACCCAGGTCTGCTATAAGGACCCGGCAACCGACCCGCTGCGCCACATCGACCCGCGCCGCACCACCACCGCCTGGGACGCGCCGTTCATCGACCGGCCCGGAGCCCGGACCTTCGGCCTGACCGGCCTCGGCGGCGGCTACAACCGGTACGGGGCGGCCACCCCGCGCAGCACCGGCGGCTTCACCGTCTACCGGCCTGGCCACTGGGCCCTGAAGGACACTGACCTGTACTACGGAGACGTGTTCGGCAGCGCGCCGACCTGTATCGCCGCCTTCGAACTGGACGGCGTCGACTACACCTTCCGCCGCGGTCTGCCGTATCCCACCCACGTCGACGGTGCCCCCGACGGGCTGGAGATCATCGCCATGACCCCGGCGGTCGTCGGCGAGGTCGACCGGTGGCGCGGCGAGGTCCCTCTCGGCGCCCCTCGGGAAGAAGCCGTCGGACACATGCAGGCGTTGTGGGGCGACGACGTGCCGGACCGCTTCCAGGGCGAGTTCCACGGCGCGGGCATGGTCGCCGCCTTCACCCGGGGCGCCGGACAGGTCTTCAACGCCGGTACGACGGAATGGGTCAGCGGCCTCATCCACCGCGACCCCTTCACCGAGCAGATCACCCACAACGTGCTGCGGCGTTTCGGCGCCGGGGAGGAACGGACATGAGCGGCATCGACAGCATCCGCGCCCTGAAGGTCGGGAGCGGCGAGCGCGTCGTACCCGTCTGGGGCGAAGGCGACGCCAGTCCCGACTGGCGGGAAACGGAATGGCGCGGCTTCGGCCGGGACGAGGAACATCCCTTCGCCGGCGCCTGGGAGGGCGAGCCGGGCACGCTGCGACTGGAGTCGTACCCGTATGACGAGGTGTGCGTCATGCTCTCCGGCCGGGTGGCCCTGATCGACACCAGCGGCAAGCGACGCGAATTCGCTGCCGGCGAGGCGTTCTTCGTCCCCCGAGGCTTCAGCGGCGTGTGGGAGACCGTCGAACCAGCGAGCAAGATCTTTGTGGCGCTCTTCACGCAGGAGTAGCAGGGGCTGAAGACGAGCAAGGCGGAGACCGCCGACCCCGTCGTCTCAGATCCGCAGCAGTGTCTCCGCGTTGCGGTACGCGATCTTCTCCCGGTCGGCATGTAGAGGAGGCTCGCGATGGTGAAGTGTACGCTCTCGCGGACGTCCTCGGTGATCGTGCGGGACAGGCCTCTCCGCGTGCCCGCGTGACGCTGGCCTCTAGTGCTGGATTCCTCAAACGGAGTACACATATCGGCGGCGTAGGACACGGGTTGAAGGCGCGGGTCTTCCCCATACCCAGTGTCGGGCTCGTGTATTGAGCTGGGCTGTTGCCAGGCGGGTGGCTTGGTCGATCTCGGGTGGTCCGGCGAAGGACTGGCCCGCGAGGGCAGCTTTGCGGAAGATGCGCCACCAGCCCTCCTGGAGGTTGAGCCAGCAGGCGCCGACAGGGATGAAGACGTGCCGGATTCTGGGGTGACCCTCAAGCCAGGTCCGGGTGGACAGGCTGTTGTGCGAGGACAGGTTGTCGGTGACCACGTAGATATCGCCGGCCGGATTGGCCGCCTCAACCCTTTGAAGAAACTGCTGGTAGAAGGCGCTGTTTCGGGAAGAGGCGGTCATGGTGACTTCGTGTCCGTCCCGTACCCGCAGAGCGCCGTAGACCCAGGTCTTCTCCGGCCCGCGACTGTAGTCGGCCTCGGACTTGATGCGGTGACCGTCCGGCGACCAGCCCGGCGCCGGCGGGAAGGTACGGGGGATCACCGGTCCGAGCTCGTCGGCGCAGACGACCGTGGCGCCTTCGGGCGGGCAGGTGTAGAGCTCGATGATCCGTGTCCTTTTCCCTCGAAGTCCGCGTCCTTCGACCGGGTCCAGGAACGGGTGCGGCGCCAGCGCACGCCCTCGGCCAGCAGGATCCGGCGGACCTGGCTGCGACCGACCTCGATGCCCATTCGTCCGGCCTCGGCGGCCAGCGCGTCGAGGGTCCACTCCGCCGACCCGGACTCATCCGCCGCGGCCAGCTCGCCGTCGGCCTGCACGGTCAGCCGACCTGGGGGCGGCTGTTTGACCAGACCGATGATTGTTGAGCGTTCCGTCTCGATGATCCGCCGCTTCCGGCCCTGTCCACCCAGGTCCTCCAGCCCGTCCAGGCCGAAGCGGTTGAAGCGGTGCAGCCACCGGCGAACTGTCTTGGGATTGCACCTCAAGTGGTGATGCTGTGCTCCAGGAGGTGCGGGCGGCCCGCGAAGTCCCGGGGCTCCTTGGGCGGCGAGGCGACGGCGACCGAGCCGTCGGGGCAGTCCGCCCTGGGCGACCTGAGTGCCGATGCCCGCCGGGGTGTAAAAGGCTGGGATGCCGGCGCCGCCCGCCCGCAGACGTTCGGCGAGCGTGCCCTGCGGCACAAGTTCCACTTCCAGCTCGCCGGACAGGTATTGGCGGGCGAATTCCTTGTTCTCACCCACGTAGGAACCGATGACGCGGGCGATCGGGCCGGCGGCGAGCAGGACACCGAGGCCGCGGCCGTCCACGCCGCAGTTGTTGGAGACGACCCGCAGCCCGCCCGCGCCTTGTGTGTAGAGGGCGCGGATGAGGACATCGGGGACGCCGCTGAGGCCGAAGCCGCCGACGGCCAGTGAGGCACCGTCGGGGATGTCGGACCGCCTCGGCGGCGGTGTCGCGGACTTTGTTCACGTGCAGCCTTTGCAGGTGGTGGCGGGGCAACTGCGCGCTTCGTGAGGCAGGCCGACGCCGGTCAGACCCGGGTGCGCAGGGGGCCGGAGTTGTAGGTGATCGCGTCGGTGAATGCCTGGGGCAGATCGAAGGGGTGGCCGGTGGTGTCGGCGTAGGCGCGGTGCAGGTTGAGGACGATGCGTTCCACGTCGGGCAGGTCGGCGAATGGGCCGAGGCGGCAGGTGCGCGCCGCTTGCAGGGGTGTGAGGCCGTCGCGCAGGCCGGCCTGGGCGGTGGTGTGGACGAGTCGGTAGTACGCGCGGTGGTGGTCGAGCACCGCCGGCAGGGCGTGTGCGTCGATGACGGGGCCGTGGCCCGGCACCACGTGTTCGGGTGCGAAGGAGGCGATCCAGTCCAGGGAGCGCAGGGCGCCGTCCAGGGAGCCCATGAACACCAGCGGGGTGACGCGGTGGAAGAGCAGGTCTCCGGCGAACAGCACGCGTTGTTCGGGGAGCCAGGCGATCAGGTCGCCGCTGGTGTGCGCGGGGTGGCCGGGGTGGTGGAGTTCGATGGGATGGCTGTCGCTGTGCAGGGTGAGTGCTGTGCGGATGGTGAGGTCCGGGGCGCGCCGGGTGACCGCGCCCCAGTCGGGCACGGGCTGCCAGATCGGCGGGCAGCCGTCGATGACGGTGTCGGTCAGGATGCCTTCGCGGGTGGCTTCGTGTGCGATGACTACCGTGGTGCGGGGCAGCAGGCTGTTGCCGTGGGTGTGGTCGCCGTGCAGGTGGGTGTTGACCAGGTAGCGGATCGGTGTGCCCGGTGCCGCCCGGTCGACGGCGGCGACCAGGTCCCGGGTGCGGTTCTCGGTGGCGCAGGTGTCGATGAGGACGGTGTGGTCGTCGGTGGTGACGAACCCGGCGTTGTTGATCCACCAGGAGCCGTCGTGCTGTGTCCAGGCGTACACGCCGGGGGCCACGGCGTGGGCGGTGCCTGCCGTGTCCGGTGCCGGGCTCGGTGCGGGGGTCATGGGCGGCCTCCGTGGTGCGGGTGCGAGGTGGCCCGCAGATCACCGACGGGGCGCTCGGCGCGCTCGGTCACGCGGCAGGTCTGGGTGCCCAGGTGCTCGACGCTCAGGGTGACGGTGTCTCCCTGGGCCAGGGGAGGGTGGGCGTCGAGCCCGCGTCGTCCCCACAGTTCGGCCAGGCAGCCGCCGCCGCAGGTCCCGGAGCCGAGGATGTCGCCGGTGCGGACCTTGGTGCCACGGGAGGCGTAGGCGATCATCTGGGCGTAGCTGAAGGCCATGTTGCTCCACATGTCCTCGCCGACGACTCTGCCGTTGACGGCCGCCGTCATCCGCAGGCCGTAGGCGTTGCCCGCCCGGTAGGGCTCCAGTTCGTCGGGGGTGACGAACACCGGGCCGAGCGTGGTGGCGCTGTCCTTGCCCTTCGCAGGGCCGAGGCGAACCTGCATCTCGTTGAACTGCACGTCGCGCGCGGACCAGTCGTTCATCAGCACGTATCCGGCGATGTGGGACTCGGCCTCGGCGACGCTCAGGTCCCGGCCACCTCGGCCGATCACGGCGGCGACCTCCAGTTCGAAGTCGAAGCGCGTGCAGCCCGGCGGGATGCGCACGTCGTCCTGCGGGCCCTGGATGGCATAGGGGTTGGTGAAGTAGAAGGCCGGCGCCTCGTACCACTGCTCGGGCGGTCCTGCCTCCGGTCCGCCCAGCCTGGCCACGCCCTCGACATGGCTCTCGAAGGTCATGAAGTCCCGCACGGTCGGCGGCTGGGGAATCGGCGCCCGCAGCCGGAGCGAGGCGTAGGAGTGCACGGCACGGGGATCGCGCAGCGCGTCGTCCGCGGCGTCGTGCAACCGCTGCGGGTCGTCGAGCAGGTCGATGAGACGGATACCGGATGGCAGCGCGTGGACAAGGTCGTCGGCGTCGAGTACACCGACGCGGTCACCGCCGTCGCCGTCGGTTTCGGTGTAGGTGACGAAGCGCATGACTACTTTCCGGGCTGCTGGTGTTCCGGAGCCGCCTGGAGTTCCGACGACATGCCGGCAATGAAGCCCCATGCTTCCGGCGGGGTGCCGGGCAGGGGGCGCCCGGCGTCGGCGAGCCGGCCGAGGACTGTTTCGGCTGAGGCGTCCGCCCGTGCGAGCAGGGCCGGAAAGTCGGTGCCGGTGAGGAGGCCGTCGCGCTTGGCGAAACGGCCGGCGACCAGGACGTGGCGGACGTCGGCGGGGGTGGTCTGGAAGACGAGGGTGCCGGCCGGGTCGAGCTGCGGGTGCTGGGACATGCCGGGGCCGCCGGTCACGATGATGTCGGCCTGCTTGCCGGGGGTGAGGCTGCCGATGCGGTGATCGAGTCCGATCGCCTCGGCCGCGTTGACGGTGGTCCAGGCCAGTGCCTCCTGCGCGGTGACGGTCACCGCGGTGGGGTCAGCGCCGGCGAGGTTGAGGTCCTCGGTGTCGGCCCAGCGTTGGAAGGCCAGGCCCATGCGGGTCTGGGTGAACAGGTCTCCGGTGTTGAGAGAGACGACGTCGCAGGACAGAGTCGGTTTGATGCCGTGCCGACGGGCGGCTGCGAAGGCGGGGCGGCCCATGCCCATGTTGAGTTCGGTCTCCACCGAGATCGACAGCTTGGCGCCGTGGTCGGCCAGCAGATGCCACTCCTCGTCGGTGAGGGTGTTGCAGTGCACGTGGACCTGGTCCGGTCCGAGCAGGCCCGCCGCGGCGAACTCCCGCACGCCGCTCGGCAGTGACCACACGCAGCCGGTGTGCGTGACGATCAGCGCGTCGTGTTCGCGGGCGGCGGCAATCTCGGCGCGGGTGGTGTCGAACGGCCGCGTGCCGTACTCGGTGAGCGCCACCCCGAGGGTCAGCAGCGCGTCCCGGCTCGGGAAGTGGGTGGCGGCGACGCGCCGGAAGTCCGCCAGGCGCAAGGCGTGATCGGTGAAGTGCGGCGGCTGGAGCGGGTTGGACTCGAAGAAGCCGTAGCCGAACACGGCACGGATTCCCGCGTCCCGCAGCCCGGTGATCGCGGCGTCGGCATGCTCAGGCGTGTTGTTGCAGTGCGAGAAGTCCAGGATCGTGGTGACGCCGGAGTTCAAGGCGTCCAGGGCGCCGAGGTGATTGCCCAGGTGGACGTCCTCGGCGAGGTAGGCCGGTGAGACGCCGAGCCGGATGCCGAACAGGTAGTCCGCCAGGGTCCAGTCGGCGCACAGGGCGCGCAGCTGCGTCTGCCAGGTGTGCCGGTGGGTGTCGATCATGCCGGGCGCCACGATGTGCCCCGTGACGTCCACCGTCTCCGCCTCCTCGACGGAAAGGTCCGGTCCCACCGCGGCGATCACACCGTCCTCGATCAGCACGTCGCCGCGGGACAGGTTCCCCAGACGCGGATCCATGGTGAGGACGGTGCCGCCGCGCAGCACAACACGATGCCGAGCCATGATGATGACTCCTTCGTCATCCGAGCCACAGAGGCATTGCCTCCCGTGGACTCACCTCACCAGAGGAGCACGCCAGAGATCATCAGCCGAAATGGTTGTGAACCGGCCGTGACCGAGGGATTGACGGCCCGGTCTCCTCTGACGTAAACGGAAGCACCGGCAGCGCGGGCGGTACGGAGCGGGAGGCACGGAGGCACAGGCATGGACATCCGGGCGCTCCGCTACGCGGTGACACTGGCGGAGGAACTGCACTTCGGCAGGGCCGCGCAGCGGCACTACATCAGTCCCCAGCCCTTCGGACGCCACATTCAGCGGCTGGAACGGGAACTGGGCACCAAGCTCTTCGAACGCACCAGCCGCCGGGTGACTCTCACCCCTGAGGGCGAGCGGCTGATCGCCGAGGCCCGAGCCCTGCTCGACACCGTGGACTCCCTCACCCGACACCACGGCCGCCGCACCGACGACGAAAAGCTCCTCACGCTGGGCGTCCTGGGATTCGGACTCGCCGAACGCTGGCCGGACCTGACCGCGGCGGTGCACGGCCACGATCCGGACGTCACCTTCTCCTACGCCGAACTGGACCTGGCCGACCAGTACGAAGCGGTCCGCAGCCACCGCGTCGACGTGGGCATCGTCCAGTACGTCGGCCCCGTCGACGGGCTCGTCTTCGAGCACGCCCTGACCATGCCCCGGGTCGTGGTCGTCCCCGCCCGCTCCCCTCTCGCCGACGCCGACCGTCTGACCGAGGCCGACCTCGGTGACAGCCCATGGCTGCCCACCGCGCTCGCCCATCCCGCGCTCGAAGCATGGTCCGGCCCCGCCTCCGGCGGGTCCCACAGTCGCGGTGCCCTGCGCCACCCCGCCGCCATACCAGGAGCCGTGGCGACAACCGGCCGCATAGCCCTCCATGCCGAGGCCGCCGGACGCTTCTACCCCCACCCAAACGTCCGGTTCGTCCCGCTCGACGGACCGCCCGTTGAGATCGCCATCGCCACCCGCGCCACCGACGACCGCCACGCCATCACCGCCGTCCGCCACGCCACGCGCCTTCTCGGCAGAGTCCGGTAAGCCGACCAGAAGATCCGCGGGACGCAGGGGATACAACGTCCTGACGTCCGCGATGATCACCCCCGCCACCAGCCTGGACGTTCGGCGTCGTCGGCGCGGCTCCCCCACTGCTGAATCTCGCGCCGGGGCCGCGCTCCATTGCGGGGCGAGAGCGTGGCTGCCGCCCAGTCGATACCCAAACAAAGATCATTCCACCCGCCGGTGTGATGATCACGGCAGATCCAGCGAGTCGGACCGGGGGCGCCTACGGGCGCGCCGCCAAGCTCGTCGGGGCGTTTACGGCCGACTCTGCGGGGCTGTCCACGGGTACCGGCAAACCCCCTGGCCTGTCACTCAGTGGGGCTCGGAGACTCCGGTGGCGGGAGGAGGCGTCGCAGCAAGGACTCCTCCAGCTCGATCAGGATGGCTTCGTTGCCGGCGACGGGGCTCGGCAGGGTGCGCCACAGGACGAGCTGGCCGTGCAGAGCGGTCCACAGGTGGATACCCAAGTCCTGTGCCTCCGCCCGACGGCCGGGGGCCGCTTCGGCGAGGTAGGCGTCAGTCGTGTCGGTCCATGCCTGGAGCACGGTGTCGACAGGGTGGTCGGTGGAGGGGCGACGCTCGGGCTCGTACTCCAGGCTGAACATCAGTCGGTAGCGGCGGGGCTTGTCGATGGCAAACCTGCGGTAGGCCGTGACGGCGGCCCGCACCCGCCCCCATGGGTCCGCGCCCGCCCCGGCGGCCGACTTGCCGGCCTCGCTCATCACGTCGGCCAGTGCTCGGTAGGTGGCGTCGAGCACGGTGGATACCAGGTCGGCCTTGTCCTTGAAGTGCCGGTAGACGCTGGGCGCGGAAATGCCGACCTCGCGGGCGACCCCGCGCAGGGAGAGCGCGTCCTCGCGCCCCGTCTCCTCCAGGATGCGGGTCGCCGCGTCGAGGATCTCCTGGCGCAGCCGCTCGCCTTCTCCCCGCACGTTGGGGACCCGCTTGACCTGCGACTTCATGGCCTCCTCCTCACCGCCCGCAGCAGCCTACCGACCCTCCGTGCGCCCTGCCTCGGGCGGTCGGCGCTCCGTCAGGCCCGACGTCAGGGCTTCCGATTCCTCGATTAACGCTGTTAGTCTAGCAATCGTTCGACTAACGGTGTTAACCGATGATGGAAAGGCACAGCCATGACCTCGTCTCCGGCCGTCCCCGCGTTCACGCTCACCCGCCCGCAGGGCGCCCCCCTGGACCCCCCGCCGCTGTACACCGAACTCCGTGCGAAACAGCCCATTTCCCGCGTCTCCCTGTGGGAGGGGCAGCTCAGCCCCTGGTTGGTGACCCGCTGGGAGGACGCCCGCACCGTGCTGGGCAATCCGGCGTTCAGCACCGATCCGACCCGTCCCGGCGCACCCAACCTCAGGAAAGACACCCCGCAGACCCCGCGCGGCTTCTTCGCCACCCACGACGACCCCGTCCACGCGGCGATGCGGCGCACCCTGACCCGGGAGTTCATGGTCAAGCGCGTCAACGAGCTGCGCCCGGCCATCGCCCGCCTGACCGACGAGCTCCTCACCGACCTGACCAAGCTGAGCGGTCCCGCCGACTTCGTGGAGCACTTCGCGCTGCCGCTGCCGTCCCTGGTCATCTGCGAGCTGCTGGGTGTGCCGTACGAGGACCACGCGTTCTTCCAGGAGCACTCGAAGGCCCTCGTCGACTTCAACGCCACGGGGCAGGAGACCACGCAGGCGTTCGCGCGCCTCGCCGAGTATCTGCTGGGACTCGTGGGGACCAAGCGCACCAAGCCCGGGAACGACGTGATCACCCGGCTGGCCGCGCAGGCGGACGAAGGTGTCATCACCGATCAGGACGCCGCCGACCTGAGCGCCTTCCTGTTGTTCGCCGGGCACGAGACGACCGCGAACATGATCACGCTGAGCACCATCACCCTCCTCAACCACCCCGACCGGATACCGCACATCCTCGGCGGGGAAGAGCAGGTCGCGGTCGCGGTCGAGGAGCTTCTGCGCTACCTCTCGATCGTGCACGGCGGGCTGCGCCGAACCGCCGTCGAGGACGTCACCATCGGCGGCGTCACCATCCGCGCGGGAGAGGGCGTGATCGTTCCCGTCCACGTCGCCAACCGCGACCCGGAGTTCTTCACCGCTCCCGACGACCTCGATCTGGACCGCGCCAACGCCCGCCAGCACCTCGCCTTCGGCTACGGCATTCACCAGTGCCTCGGCCAGCCGCTGGCCCGTGCCGAACTCCAGATCGTGCTGCCCGAGATCTTTCGCCGACTGCCCGAGTTGAAGATCGCCGTACCGATGGATGAGATCGCTTTCAAGCAGGACACCGTCGTCTACGGCGTTGGCGAGCTGCCCGTCACCTGGTGACCGGAACCGCCGGCCACCCCCCACCCCCCACCAGCGAGAGCAGGAAGAATCGTCATGCATGTAGAAGTCGACGTCCCCAAGTGCGTCGCCTCGGGCCAGTGCGTACTGCTCGCCCCCGACGTCTTCGACCAGCGCGACGAGGACGGCATGGTCGTCCTCCTCAACGAGAACCCGCCGGCCGAACTCCACGACGCCGTCCGCGAATCCGCCACCGTCTGCCCCGCGGCCGCCATCCGCCTGGAGGAGTCGTGAGCGTGCCCCCGGCCGGCCGCGTGGTCGTCGTCGGCGCCTCCGCCGCCGGCCTCGCCGCCGCCGAAACCCTCCGCCGGGAGGGCCACACCGGCGCCATCACCCTCATCGGCGACGAACCCGCCGCCCCCTACGACCGTCCGCCCCTGTCGAAGGAGATCCTCTCCGGCGCCTGGAGCCCCGACCGGCTCCCCCTGCGCGCTCCGGCGGATCTTGACGCCCTTGACCTGGACGCCCGTTACGGCTGCGAGGCCGTCGGCGTGAATGTCTCCGCGCGCACCGTGCTGCTCGCCGACGGTACGGAGGTGCCGTACGACGGACTCATCGTGGCCACCGGGGTCCGTCCCCGCCTGCTGCCCGGCACCAGGACGAGACGAGGACCTCCAAGGTGGGTCTTGATCTCATCGAGAGTGCCCTCGATCTCCCATCGCTGGGCATACAGCGCGGCCAGCGACGCGGCCGACGCGGCCCGCGGATCCAGGATGGTGGTGATCAGCCGGTACACCGTGCCGCTGCCGTCGCGGCCGAGCGTGTACTCGATCACCCGGACCCGCGCCGGGTCGGCGCGACGGTTCTTGTCCCGGGCCGCAACGATCTCCGAGAGGTAGGAGCCGTCCTCCAGCAGGGCCCGGACAGGAAGTACGGCGTCGTTCTTGACCCGCCACAGCAGGTCCGCGCCGGTCGCGGCGGCGGCCCGCCACAGGTCAAAGCCGCGAAAGCCCCGGTCGGCCAGCAGCAGCATCCCCGGTGTCAGTGAGCTGAACAGGCGCTGGGCCAGCTCGGTTTCATGGACAGCCAGCGGCCCGGCCTGGGCCGCGAAGACGGCGTGCGTGCCGCACTCGGCCAGCGCGGCCACCCTCACCTGCGGATACGCGCTCTTCTCCTGCCCGCGGCTGACTCCCGGACGGCCGAAGAAGGCGGCATTGGCCTCGGTGTCCGGCACGTCGAAAGTGGTGCCGTCCACCGCGACCAGCCGCCATCCCCGATACCAGGCCCCACTGGTGTCCTCGGTCGCCACCGGCCGGCACACCCGGGCAAACAGGGCCTTCAGCGGCTCCGGGCCCAGTCGCAGACGGGCCCGGCCGATCGCCGTCCGATCCGGCAACCGCTCATCCGACGACGGCTTCACCTGTCCGGGCCTTGGCACACCACACCCAACGACCCGAAAGCCCCAAAGTCACCGGTATTGGTACTAGATGATCAATTCCAAGGGATGCCTGCGGAGGGTGTGGGGTGGGCGGTGGCCGAAGCCACCGCGAAACGGTCAGGCGGCGGACTGTCGGAGTACGCCCTTCTGTGCCCAGGCGGGCGGAGAAACGTGCCCACTTTCCGCATCCCTCCGGTCCCGTGCATCCTGGTCAGTGCTGCGGAGAGGGTTGAATGCGCAGGGGGTCAGCGGCCTGCCATAAGGTCCCGGAAAGAGTCCCCCAGTCCTCTCGGAGCGCCTGTGCCCCGCCTTGCTCGCCTTGTGACTACGCTCGCGGCCCCTCTCCCGTTCTCCGGGGCCGACGCAGCGCCTCATCTGGAGACCCGGCCCACATCGCGGCTCCTCGTACAGCGAGGGGACACGAAGCTGATCGTCCAGGAAGTCCGGCCGCCAGCCCCTGCCTCGACCGTCTCCTTTCCGGCGCCCTGGCCTCGCCGGTTCGGCGCGAGCGCAGTGTCGCCTGCCGCTGACCTGGTTGTCTTCGCCGGACCGCATGTACTGCGAGCCGTTGACCAGTCGGGAAGCCCACGGTGGGAACTGCGGCACCGCTGCTGGGCAGGCTGCGCGGGACACACAGACTTCGCCGAGTACGCGGACGACAGAGACCACCGCTATGCCAACCGTGGCTCGGCCGGCTTCTCCTCGGACGGGAAGACCGTGTGGGCCCATGTCCACGGTCCTCTGGAGCACGACACCCCGGACCACGACCGCGGGGAAGAGTGGCTGGTCATCGACGCCACTGACGGCACGGTGCTGGCCCGCACCCAGACTCGGACGGCCGCCGCGGGCTCCGTCCACGTTCCGCATCCGGACCCCGGCCAGATGGGTCTGACCATCGGAGAAGGCCAGGACGGATCACCCCTGCGCTGGGGGAATTGGGACGGTCACGCCCTCATTGTCCACAGCTTCGGCGACGAGGACCGTGTCCTGCTGGGGGTGAGCCCGAGCGGAGATCGTCTGCTCACAGTGACCCATGATCAGGACCTTCTCGCCGTTCATCTGGTCGCCGACGGCTCCGTGGTGGCCGAACTGAACGCGGACGTGCTTCCCCCGCATCCCGCGTTCGAGGAGGAGACCACAGATGACGAGGCGCAGGCGTTCTTCGACTACGAGGGCGGCTTCGTCGACGAAAACACCCTCGTCGTCGGAACCGTCGAGAGCGACGAGGAGTTCGGCACAGGCCGGCACTGGCTCGTCGACGCGGTCCGCATGCAGCTGATCGACCAGATCACCTATCCCTTCGAGGTGCCCGGCCTGCCCAAGGCTCTCGGAGACGGCACCTGGTACACCGTGTCCAACCTCGACCACGCCCTCCACATCTGGGCTCTGTAACGGCGCAGCCCACGATCAGGCGTACCCAAACGCTGAGCACGTTCGCGTGTACGCCGACACGGGCTGCTGGTTCGGGCGGTCAGGCGTCAGGGTCGACTTCGGGGTGCGTGAACCGCACGGGCTTGCCCAGCGACCGGGCGTAGGCGATTTCGGCTCGGGTGCTGTCTCCGATGTAGTCGCCGACTACGAGCACCTCATCAGCGAGCCGGATCTTCGCCCGGTGCAGACCGTCGAGTCGAACCTTCAGCGCCTCGGCCTCGACAGGATCGGACCAAAGTTCGTGCGGCGACTTCATGTCAATGCCCGGTTTGACGACAATCTTTCCAGCTTTGGTCTCCCGCAGATCGGCCTCGTTCATCTCGGTCATGAAGCGGGTGGAGCCGCAGATCACGACGATATGCGGGAGGCTCAACAGCTTCTTCGCGTCGGCGAGCTTCTCCTCGGGGGTGAGCAGTTGCGGGTATGACACTGGTTCCTCCTGGTGGTGCTGTCCAAGGGGTGCCTGCGGAGACGAGAAGGAGGGTCCCCAAGATCGGTCCTCGAAGTCGCGGGGGCTAGTCGGTGGATTGAACAGCTTCGAGGTAATCAGCCCAGCTGTTTTGGGCGTACTGAGCCCAGGCGTAGGCGGTGTTGAGGTGGATGCCGAAGAGGTCACTGACCACGATCGGCGGGAGGTCGGTGATCGCTTCCATCATGGCCGTGTTGCGGGTGCTGACGCCCGGCAGGCCGTGCAGCTTCATGTAGTGGTTGACGGTCTGAGGGCTGCGGGGGCGGCTTGGGGGCCGGCCCGGGAAGAGGAAGCCCGGTGTCCCGGTGTGCGACTGCTGGAGCACAGAGGTGCGGCAGGCGGGGCTCGTGATCTGTCCTTCGATGAGGACCGCGAGCCGGGGTGGGAGGAGGACGGGGTGCTTGCTGATCGTCAGGTAGGCGTCGTCGCCGTCTCGGTGGAAGCGGTCGGTCGTGAGCTCGACGATCCGGGTAGTGGGAAGGGCATAGAGGCAGGTCAGGGCGCCGATGATGCGGGCTTCCAAGGGGAGGGTGTCGTCGTTGAGACAGCGGCGAAGTTGTTGGTTGAGTTCGTCGGTGTCGAGGAATCGGGAGGGCAGGCCGTATTTCTTCGTCGGGATGGTGACCTTGCTGGTCAGGCGGCGGGCGCCGGCCCAGCGGATGAACGGCTTGAGGTCTCGGCGCCAGGTGGGGTTGGTGGTCAGCCAGAGGTCGAGGTCTTCCTGGCTGAGGTCGGCGTGCGTGATCGAGTTGGCGTCGAGTCAGGTCATGAACTTGATTGCGGCCCGGATGCTTCGCCGGTCGCTAGAGGCAGAAGCAAGGGTGTAGCGACCCTTGTCCGCCCGGCGCCGGGCGGAGCGAAGGACGCCCCATTCGGCGAACGGGCGGACGATGCGAGCGTGATGAGAGCGCGGCCGCATCCGTGCCGCCATGGACCGCATCCTGGGCGGCACACCCGAGCGCTCCAACGGCGCGTTGACGATCGTCGCTCTCGCGCTCGAAGCCGGTGTACCGCGCAACGCTCTCACCCAGCGGCACACCGACCTGAAGGCGGAGTTCTACGACAAGGTCCGTGCCCGGGGCGGGATGCTGGACAGCGAGCGGCGTCTGCGCCAGCAGGTCCGGCGGCTCAAGGAACTCCGGGCTGCGGACGCGCAGGAAATCGCCCGGCTCACGGCCGACGTCGAGGCGCTGGTGGGCGCCCTGCACCAGGCCACGATGGAGAACAGTCACCTGCGCCATCAGCTCGCCGACCGCCATGCGGTCGTGCGCGTACTGCCGACGCAGGCCCCGCTCGGCAGGTAGCGGTCAGCTGATGTCGGCGCACCCGGGGCGGCGGCCGCCGTGTGGGGCTTGCTCCTCGCAAGCGCACGCCGTTCACGCCACGTCATCAGCATGCTCTTCCTTCGACCGCTCCGTGGTGCGCTCCGGTACGGGGGCGGCCAGTCCGGGGATTCGTCGGCCGACGAGCAGGTAGATGGCCACACTGGCCAGGGCGAAGGAGCCGACACCGAGGAACATGGTGGTGCCGCCGTAGGCCGCGAGCAGTAGGCCGCCCGTGTAGGGGCCGATGAAGACGCCGAGTTGGGCGAAGGTCTGTGCACCGAAGTACGAGCCTCGGCGGTCCTCCGGCGCGATCCGGTCGATGATGGCGAACTCCGCCGGATAGATGAGGATCTCGCCGAGCGAGAACACCACCATTGCGGCGACGAAGTGCCAGAGCTCCTGCGCGAACGCGAAGCCGGCCATGCCACCGACGGTCAGCAGACCACCGACGACGATGGACGTCACGGGATTGCGCTTGTCCATGAACCGGGAAACGGACAACTGCAGGACCACCACGGTCACCGCGTTGGCGGTCAGTACGTATCCCAGGATCGCGGTGCCGTCGGCGAAGCCGTCGGAGAGATGCTGCGCGAGCAGCGAGGAGACCCGGCCATGCACGGCCTCCAGCAGCAGTCCGGCAAGGATGAGGAACAGCAGACGCGAGTCGCTCGCCACGACCCGTGCGCTCTCCGCGAGCCCTTTGAGCACGCTGCCGAAGAGCTGGGTCTGCCCGCCGCCGGTGGTCGTCCGGCTGGGCTCGCGGTCCGACGCGGACGAGGAGGTCAACAGCAGCACCCCGGCCAGGCCGAGCAGGTAGACGCCGTAGCCGAGCGCGCCGACGAGGAACGCCGACCGGTCACCAGCCAGACCCACCGCCGCGCCGACGACCGGACCGACGGCGAACCCCATGTTGGTGGTCACGTACTGGTAGGAGAACCACTTCACCCGCCGGCCCGGCGGGAGCAGGTCGCTCAGCAGCGCCTTGCCCACGGGCCCGAAGGAACTGCTGGCGAGCGCCATCGTCGCGTTGAAAACGAACACCGCAAGGACGCCGTGGCTGAAGTAGAGGCCCACGAACGAGCCGATCACTCCCAGGAGGGAGATCAGCAGCAGCCGGGTCCGGCCGACGAGGTCGGAGAGCGAACCTCCGACGAACCCGGCGAAGATCGAGAAGAACACCGACGAGCCGATGATGAAGCCGATCATGCCCGGCTGGAGCCCGAGTTCCTTGTGGAGGAACACGGCCAGGAAGGGCACGGTGACCGAGTTGGCCAGGCTCATGATGCCGGAGCCGACGATCAGTACCCGGGCGAGCACGGGCGGGGACGCGGTGGTGGTGTCGGTCATCGCGGTGTCGTGCCCTTGTCCCCGTCCCCTCTTCCGCATCAATGACCAGACTCGGCGTGCGCGCCGTGGTCACCGAGCTGGGCCTCGAACCAGTCGTGCAAGGCGTCAACCAGTGCAGAATCCTTGGTGGTGTAGGTCAGGGTGGCCCCGTCGGCACGCTCCTCGTAGCGCACCTCAGTACGGTCATGCCCGTCCCGCAGTTGGGCGAGGCCGGGCATGTCGGCGCCGTGGATCCGGGCGGGGTCGGCGAAGTCACCCCGGCCGAACGCTTCCGCCTCCTTGCGCAGATGAGCACGTATCAGACCGATCTGCTCGGTATCGCCGCTCTGGTCGGCCACGACATCCTGGACACCTCCCGTCGCCGTGGGGGTGAAGCGGTGGGTGGTCTGCTCGAGGTCGAAGGGCATCACACTCTTGCCCCGCTCGGCCACTAACGCCTGCCGCTCGCTCCGGTCTTCGCCCGACTCCTGCTGCGAGCCGCCCGCCACCAGGGCGACAGCCGTCACCGCGCCGGCGAGCACCACACCCGCGCCCGCCACCAGGGCCCGGCGCCTACTGCTCTTCATCCAATGCCCCCACCATCACATCGAGGGCGTGCAGTACGCCCGCTCTTTCATGGGCCGGGATCGAACCGAGCAGCCGGGAGAACCGCTCCCGCCGTGCTTCAGCCAGGTTCTGCGCCGCCCGCTGCCCCAAAGCGGTGAGCCGCAGGACAACGCCGCGTCCGTCGTGGGGCGCCGGAGCGCGTTCCACCCAGCCACGGGCGGACATCTGACCCACCAGCCGGCTCACCGTGCTCTTTTGCAGCCGCAGCCGACGGGTGAGTTCGACCTGCCGCATCTCGTGCTCCTGCGCCAGCTCACCCAAGGCATGTGCCTCGGAGACCGAGATCGGTTGGCCACAAGGGGTTGTTTCCGGCTGATGCAGCCCGAAGGCCCGAACGAAGCTCCCCAGAGCCTCTTGGAGGACGGCCGGGTCATCAGCCCTGTGATCCCTGGACATGGTTCGACCGTACAACCAGAAGGTTCGATGGCACAACCAGTCTGGAGGTGTGCTCGGGCTGAGTCGCTGACGCGGACGTGAGGAGCCGGGGCACCTGAGCTGTGGCGGAGCGTGGGCCTCAAGCCAGGGTCTGTGCGGCGTAGAAGGTGCCGAGGACGGCGGCCAGGCCGCCGAGGAGGAGGCGTAGCGTGGTCTCGGGCAGGCGAGGCTGGAGGCGGGCACCGAGGTAGCCGCCGACCAGTCCGCCCAGCCCGCAGGCCAGCCCGAGCCACCAGCTGGGTGCGACGTCACCGCCGATCAGGGACAGCAGCGCATAGGCACCCGCGCCGACGATCGAGGTGGCGAACGTCGCGGCGAGCGCGGCCGGTGCCACCCGCGCCATGGGCAGCCCCCGGGCGGCGAGGATCGGCCCGAGGAGGGATCCGCCGCCGATGCCGTAGATCCCGCCGACGACCCCCACCGCCACGGCAAGGGTGGTGAGCGCAGCCGGGGACGGCTCCGCCGCCGCACCCGCCCGGACGGGGGCCGGGGCGAGGGTACGGACGCACAGCCACACCCCAAGTGGCAGGAGCAGGGCGGCGATCAGCAGTCGGAAGACACCCGGACCGGGAAGAGCGAAGACGCGTATCGCGGCGCCGAGGACGACGCCGGGAAGCGTGCCGGCGACCAGGCGCCGGGCCAGGCCGCCGCGCAGAGCGCCATCGCGGCGGTACCGCCACAGGGCGCCTGGCCCAGCCACCACATTGAACAGCAGATTCGTCGGCGTGATCGCCGGATTGGGCACGCCGAAGACGCTCAAGTGGACCGGAAGGAGGAACACCGCTCCGGACACGCCGACCGGCGCGGTCACCATCGCGATCAGCAGGCCCGCGGCCAGGCCTGCCCACACCGTCCAGTCCACCCTGCTCCCCGCCCCTTGGTCGCCGCCCGGTCAGTATCAGCCCGCCGGGCGCCGGCGGAACGCATCAGCAACGAGATGTTCACACGAGCAGCCAGAGCTCCCGGGGCGGCAGCCGCACTCGCAATCGAACTCAACACGCTGGACTTGACAGAGAAGTCGTCGGCCATGACGCCCCTCAGCCGGTCGAGGCTGACGACCTGGTGCTCCGGCCAGGTGCTGGCGAGCGTGGACTTCCCGGCACCGGATGCGCCGATCAGCACCAGGAGCGCGTTCTCGGGCCGGCCCGGGTAGAGGGAGGCGGTCATTCGGCTTCTCCTTGGGGGTCGAGGGCGCGGGCTGCCCAGATCAGGCGCATCCCGGCGTGGTCGGTGATCAGGGCGGCGGCCTCGTGCAGCGGGCAGGAGGCGTCGCCATCGCGGTCGGGCTCGATCTGCTCAGCCCAGCGCGCGGCGACGGTGACCAGCTGCGCGAGCGAGGCGATGAAGCCTCCAAGCGGGTCGGTGTCCTCGATGAGCTCGCGCAGGATCGCGGCGAGCTCCGCCTGGTCAACGTCGCCGGCGTTGAGGTCGTCCTCGATCTGCTGGAGCGCGAGTTGAGCGATGCCGACCGAGGCGCGGATGCGTTCCAGGCGGGTGCGGGTCACCGCGACCGCCGTCACAGCGCGACGCCGGTGGCGGCCAGGGCGAGCAGGGCCAGCGCGGCGAGGGACAGGTCGACCGCGCGCCGCAGATGGGTGAACTTCGGTACGGCGAGGTTGGACAGGACCCGGATGCGGGCGGCGCGGGTATCGCCGTCCATGCAGCCGCGGATCTCGTCTTCGTCCAGGCGCGCCCAGTGCGGGAAGGACGCCTTGTCGTCGCCGCGCAGGCGGGGCCTGACGACCAGGAGCAGCAGCACGGCGGCTGCGCCCAGGGCGAGGACTGCGAGCGCGCCGCAGACCTTCGTCACAGGCGGCAGGTCCTTGTCGGCGACGGATGCGAGGCCGGCGAGGACGGCGCCGTTGAAGGCGAGCAGTAAGGACGCCTTGCCGTCCGTGCGTCCGGAAACGCGCGGGTTCCCGGATTCCTGCGGGCCGGACCCTCGGAACTCGGACGAAAGTCCCGCTTTTGGGAGTCAGGTAGATGGGTTCCTCGACGCTGGGGTGCAGATCGACTGCCCCGACACCGATCAGGACTCGGCGAGAGGCGGACTCCGGGCTGGGACTTCCCCTTTCGGATCACCCCCACGGGCGTGCGAGAGGTTGCCCGCCATGACCGAGCTCGGACCCGTCGCCTGGCCACCTGCTCCGATCAGGACCGAACGGCTCGTACTCCGCGAGTCCGAGGCCCGTGACCGTGCGGCGTTCATCGAGCTGTTCGCCTCGCCAGAGGTGCGCACCTACCTCGGTGGCCCTCGACCGCGTGATGAGCTCGAACGCGCAGTGCCCGAGATACCCGGGCGGCGCCCTGGCCTTTTCGTGGTCGCTCTCGACGGAGCGATGATCGGCACAATCACGCTTCTCGATCGGCGCGACGCGGAGCGTCCGGGACACGTTCGTCCGGAGGCCGGGGAGGCCGAGCTCGGCTACATGTTCCTGCCGGAAGCGTGGGGATGCGGGTACGCCGCCGAGGCGTGCGCAACGGCACTCGACTGGTTCGCCGACGCGCTCCCCGGCGAGCCGGTGGTGCTCTGCACCCAGCGAAAAGTGGGGCGCCGAACAGTGGTTCGGCGTGTGGTTTGCACAGCCCGGGGATTCCCTCAGGCTCGGGAGGGAAACGCCGACCCGTTCGATGTGAGGCTGTGGCGGGACGGTCGCTGAGGTGGTCTCGGTTGGTCGGCCTGCTGTCGGGCTCTGCGGGTCCTGCGCTCGCGTGAACCCGTTGCTGCGTTCCACTTTCGCCACATGCAGTGTGTAGCTCTGGTACCACTCGGCTCGTCCGCGCTGTTGCGCCGCGCGGTGCTCGGTGTTGGTCCGCCACTGGGTGAGGGCGTCGGCGTCGCGGAAGTAGCTGACGGTGATGCCCAGCCCGCCAGGAGTCTGCGCGTGGTCCATCCCCAGGTACCCGGGGACGTCCTTCACCAGGTCTTCCATACGTGCGTTGGTCTCGCTGTAGCCGCTCTGGTCCTGGGTTCGCACAGTAGTGAAGACAGCCACGTAGTACGGGGGTTCATACGCCTCGACGGGCGCAAAAGGCGCTTCCGAGTGATCGCTCATGGCGTCGCCGTGAGGCGGGACACGCCGCCGCGCGTACACCTCTATTTCGATTTTCATCCGCGGGTCGGCGAGACCGCACATGAGCATCGTGGCGGCCGGCCGGACGTCGCCGAAGCAGCGGCGCAGGACCGGCCAGCAGCGTTCGAAGTCCGCACGGTCGGGCAGCAGGTAGCGCACGCGCACCACGTCGGCAAAGGTGCACTTCGCCTCGGCCAGCGCGGCCTCGATGTTGCGCAGGCACTGCTCGGCCTGCTCCACCACGTCGTCGGAGATCGTCATGGTGGCGTAGTCGAACCCGGTCGTCCCGGACACGTGCACCCAGTCGCCGTCGACCACAGCACGGGCATAGCCGATCTGCTCCTCAAAGGCCGAGCCGCTGAGGATCGCGTGTCGCTCTGTCATGCGCCGGACGCTAAATGACCGGCGCTGATACGTCTAATACGACCGCGTGCATGACCTGATATCCATAGGCGTATGGAGCGCCCCGAACTGCCCCTACCGCAGCTGCACGCCTTCGTCGTGCTCGCAGAGGAACTCCACTTCGGCCACGCGGCCGCCCGCCTGGGCATCGCCCAGCCGCCGCTGAGCCAGCAGATCCGCCGCCTGGAGGACAAGGTCGGCCACGCGCTGTTCACCCGTTCCCCAGGGCGTGTCACCCTCACCCCAGCCGGCAGCGAACTGTTGCCCGCCGCCCGGCGGGCACTCACTGACCTCGCGGACGGCCTGGCCGCAGCCCGGGCCGTCGGCAGTGGCCGGGCCGGCCGCCTACGGATCGGCTTCGCCGCCTCCCTCGCCCTGACGGTCCTGCCCGGCCTGCTGCGCACCTTCCGTCACCAGTTCCCTGGCGTGCACCTGGACATCCACGAGATGACCACCGCTCCGCAGATCGCCGCCCTGCATGACAAGACCATCGACATCGGTCTACTGCGCGAACCCCCCACCGACGAGACAGAGCTCGGCTTCAGGACGGTACTCAGCGAGCCTTTCGTGGCCGTGCTGCCGACTACCCATCCTCTGGCCAGCCAACGGACCGTACAGGTTGCACAGTTGACGGACTCGCCCTTCGTGCTGCTGCCCCGCACGGTCGG
This sequence comes from Streptomyces capitiformicae, assembly GCF_002214185.1. Taxonomy (NCBI): domain Bacteria; kingdom Bacillati; phylum Actinomycetota; class Actinomycetes; order Kitasatosporales; family Streptomycetaceae; genus Streptomyces; species Streptomyces capitiformicae. The sequence goes on from NZ_CP022161.1 coordinate 10,434,986, forward strand.
CCCCACACTGCACGACCAGATCATCGGCCTGTGCACCGCAGCAGGGTTCACACCGCAGGTCGTCCAGCACGCCGTGGAGTGGCAAACCGTGTGCGCCCTCGTTGAGACTGGCCTGGGCGTCTCCCTGGCCCCGGCGAGCATCCGACGCATCCGCCTCAAAGGCGTCGCCTTCCGCAGGATCGAACCCAACACCGCCCGTACACGAGTGGCCGTCGCCTGGCGCGAGAACGACCGTAATCCCCTGGTTACACACCTGCTGGCGACCATCAGCCAAGGTCCGCCGGACAGGACCTAGAGGCCCGGAGTCCCACCGGCTTCATCGGTTCTTGCGATTGAGTGAGAGGAGTCCGGCTACCTGGGCAGTTTCGCGGTTCGCTCGGGATAGGCGGTGCCGACGTAGCGCATGGCGGTCTGTTCGGTGATGCCGAAGAGCCTCATGAGTTTGAGCGGGTCGCCGGTGGCAGTAGCTTCGTCGAGGATGCGGTCCTGGCGCAGCCTGTCGAGGGTCGGTCCGTTGGGTGGGACGACTTGGCCGAGGGTGACCCTGTGCACGGCCGGGTGGTCCGGGTCGAGTGCGGTCTTCTGGCTGACCAGCAAGTGCGGGTTGACGGAGGCGGGCCAGCGCTGATGACGGTAGGCCAGCCAGTCGGCGGCGAGCCGGTGGGTGAGCTCCTCCAGGTAGAGGGTGTGTCGCAGCAGGCCGCGGTGCAGTTCGAGGGTTCCGCGGGCGAGGTCCAGGTCGGCGGCGGGGACGGCGTGGACGGCGGCCAGGGCGATGGTGAGCCGCGCGAACGGGGTCGCGGCGTGGTCGAGCAGGCCAGCCAGCAGGTCGGAGGGAACCGGCCGTGGGATGCTAGTCAGATCGCCCACGGCGAGGTGGCGGGCAAGGTCGCGGAAGATCATCCGCTTTCGCTTGAGAGCCCGGAACAGGCTGCGCAGCGCGGTGGCGAGCTGGCGTCGGGCGGTCCCTGCCAGGTCCTTCAACGTGTTGTGAAGGTGGTCCGAGGTGACCTCCCGAAGGGTCGTCATGCTGGCCGCTGTCCAAGCGGTGAGGGTCGGTTGGAGAGTGGTCAGGTATCGGCGGATGCCCTCCCAACTGCGCGGTTCATTCTCACGGGGGCCTTGGCCGCGCAGCACGTCCACCCATGTGCGGATTTCATCCGCGACGGGTTGCGGTAGCGCATGGAGCGCGGTTTCGATCCAGGCCAGGTTGCGGTCCCGGTGGAGTTCGGGGTCCTCGACGAGCAGGCCGCGGGCCCGCAGGAACTGGCAGACGGGCTTAGCCGCGAGGTGCGTGTCCAGTTGGGCCAAGTCGTGGACGTCGCGCTCGTGGAAGGCGTTCTCGACGCCCAGCCAGTAGCCCAGGATGGTGAGGGTGCGGATGTTCTTGCGCAAGCCTGACGCCTGCTGGTCGCGGCGAAGCTCGGCGAAGTCCTCCACCAGTGCGGTGGCCGTGCCGGTCAGCGGCAGTTCGCCCGGCGGCCGACTCCGCAGTCGGGCCAGCACCGGCGACCAGTTGCGGCGCATGGTGAACAGACTCTCCTGCCCCGGGCAGACCGTCGTCGCAGGCGTCATGTCCGCGGCCAGCGGTAGGGGTTCGTCGTCGGCTTGCAGCGGCAGGTTCGGTGCGCCCACGCCAGCGGGCAGGTCGATCACCAGCTGCGTGGCCGACCTGACGGGAGGCCGTGTCCGGTCGGCATCACGGTAGGGATGGCAGGTGCGGCAGTGGCCGGCACGCAGCGCAGCCCTTCCCGGCGGCAGCGCGTACAGTCCCCAGGCTGTTGTCGCTCCCGCCAATACCGGCAGGGCTCGCAGAGGAATCCCGCATGTCGCCTGCCGGGCATCCAGGCTTGGCAGTAGCTGCACTGGCGCGGTGCGGACCATGAGTTCGGGACTGGGGCGGCATCGGGGGCCTGAGGTGGGCCGACCCGGGAGAGGTGTCGGGGGTGAGACGCGGCCAGCAGGCCAGCGCGTAGCAGGACCAAGCAGACCGTGTCCCCGTTCGTCGGCAGATCCCGCAACAACGTCTCCGGGGCCGTCTCGACACCGTCCGCCTCGCGCACGGCCAGAGCGAGGCGGACCACCTTGGCGGCCAGGTAGTACCAGGCCTTGGTCAAGCCTCGCTCGGCCGTCAACGCCTCCAGCACGGGGGTTGGGCCTGGTCCCAGCCGGAGACCGTCCGGGTGGCGAGAGCGCGGACCGTGGCGTCGGTGAGGGTGAGCGGCAGGGTGAACAGGGGAAGCTGGCCCCACATCTGCGGCTTCAGTACCGCCGCACCGGCCGGCTCTTCGCGCTGCTGATTCAGCATGCGTCTCCACCTGGCGTTCACCCCACGCCCGCCACTCCGACCGTGCACGATCTTGCGGGCCTGCGTCGCGTAGTGGCGGTAGGTTCCGATCGTGAGCTGAAGGGCACGCGGCCGTGCCCCGGGGACGGCCAGCGCCCATTCCGCGTCGTCCTCGGCCCGGATGGCCTGAAGGCAAGGCTTGCACAGTCCCTCGGTGTTGAGGTGGGCCTCGTGTCGGCATCGCGGGCACATCCCGCGTGCGGGGTAGTCGTACTTCCAGTGTTCGCAGCCGTGGCAGATCCGCCGCCCGTACAGCACCGACCAGTTCAGGCACATCTCGCAGCTGCGGGCACGTCCCGACTTCTTCGCCATGCCCGTTCCTCAGCTCGGCGGCAGTGAACTCGGCCCGCCGCCGTGGCGGGTACGGGGGATGGGCCTCGCCGGCCCCGGCTCCCGCCCCTCGGCGCCGACCGCCAGTTGGCCGGAGTCCTGGGCGGCCTGCGCGTCGGTGACTGGCTCGGCCTGGAGCAGGTCGGCGACCGTGCAGTCGAGCGCCGCGCACATCAGGTCCAGGTCGTCAAGGCGAACCGTGACCGGCTTGCCGCCCCACAACGCGGCGACCTTGCTCAGCGACGGGTTGAATCCCACCTGCTGGAACGCGGCCAGCACTTCGGTCGGCCGCCATAGGTCCCGTTGGATGACCTGGTCGGTTCCGTCGTCCCGCCAGGCGGCGAAGTAGTAGTAGGTGGCGCTCTTCTGCGGCAGGTCGTGCGGGAGGCGCGGCTTGCGGTGGTCTCGACCCTGTCCGGTGGTGTGGCGGGTGCGGAGTTCTGCACGCCGGAGTACTGGGTGCGCCAGGTCCGTGAGGCGGTCCGGTTCGCTGATGCGGTGCAGTACCTGGCCGGGGAGGGTGTGTCGACGTTCCTCGAGGTCGGGCCGGATGCCGCGCTGAGCCCGATGGCCGCACGGTGCCTGGACGACGGGGCCGGTGTCGTGGTGCCGTTGCAGCGACGCGAGCAGGACCAGACCGTGACCGCGCTGCGTGCGCTGGCCGAACTGTTCGTCCAGGGCACCCCGGTGGACTGGACGAAGACACTGCCGGGTACCTCGCCTCGCCAAGTGCCCCTGCCCACCTACGCCTTCCAGCATGAGCGTTACTGGCTGGCCAGCCCGAATCGGCGCCCGGCAACGGACGGCTGGCGTTACCGGGCCGTGTGGCGCCCGGCGCGCATCCGGTCGGGTGAGCGGCTGTCGGGCCGGTGGCTGGCCGTGATTCCGGCGGGTACGGCTGAACAGGCCGACGTACGCACGGTGTTGGCGGCCCTGAACGCGGCCGAAGCGGAGGTCGTGCCGGTCGAGGTGGGTGCCGACGCCGACCGGAACACCCTGGCCGGGCGACTGCGCGAGGTGGCCGAGGGTGTGGTCGGCGTCGTAGCCCTGCCGGTGTCGAGTGACGGCGGGACGGCGACCGGGGTGCCCGTGGCTGTGACCGCCACCCTGACCCTCGTACAGGCTCTCGGTGACGCTGGAATCCAGGCCCGGCTGTGGTGTGTGACCCAGGGCGCGGTCGCGGTCGGTGGCTCCGGCGAGGAGGCGGCCACGGTCGCACAGGCCGGAGTGTGGGGGCTGGGCCGGGTGGTGGCCCTGGAGTACCCCGAACGCTGGGGCGGCCTGGTGGACCTCCCTGCGGCGACAGCGGGGACGGCGGAGAGGTCGGAGGCGGACGGCGCGCTCACGGCCGGACGGCTCATCGGGATACTCGCGGGTGCGGCCGGAGCCGAGGACCAGCTGGCCGTACGCGCAGCGGGTGTCTTCGCCCGCCGTCTGGTCGCGGCGCCGGCCGTCACCGCGCCCGAGCCGGTGTGGCGCTCGGACGGAACCGTGCTGGTGACCGGTGGCACCGGCGGTCTGGGTACCGAGGTGGCGCGCAGGCTCGCGAGCGAAGGTGTGGAACATCTGCTGCTCGTGAGCCGACGGGGGCCGAGCTCGCCCGGAGCCGCCGAACTCGCGGATGAACTGGAGACGTTGGGATCTCGCGTCACCATGGTGGCGTGCGATGTGTCCGACCGTTCGGCGCTCGCCGAGGTGCTGGCGGGGATTCCCGCCGAGTTCCCGCTGCGCGGTGTCGTGCATACGGCCGGAGTGCTGGACGACGGTGTGGTCGAGGCGTTGACCCCTGAGCGGTTCGCCGGGGTGTGGGCGGCCAAGGTGGACGCGGCGGTGCATCTCGACGAGCTGACCGCCGAACTCCCCGAGCCGCTCGCCCTGTTCGCCGCGTTCTCCTCCGCATCCGCCTCCTGGGGCGGGGACGGACAGGGCAACTACGCGGCGGCGAACGCCGCGTTGGAGGCGTTGGTCGAGCAGCGTCGGGCCCGCGGGCTGGTCGGCTCGTGTGTGGCGTGGGGGCCGTGGGCCGGTTCCGGGATGGCCACCGATGAGGCCGTGGCGAGCCGCGTGCGGCGGGCGGGGGTCCAACCGATGGACCCCGCACGGGCGTTGACGGAGTTCGGGCGAGTGATCGCGGCTGACGAGGGAGTGCTGACCGTCGCCGACGTCGACTGGAACCGTTTCCTTCCGCTGTTCACCGGCACCCGCCCCAGCACCCTCTTCGACGAGATCGAGATCGAGGCGGAGCGGATACGGGCGCGGACCGGCGCCGACCTGGCCAGGAGCGGCCACGGGAACGACACCCCCGCCTCCGCCGGACCACTTCGCACCCGGCTGGCCCTCCTCTCGGAGGCCGAACAGCGCGGGGTGCTCCTCGGAATCGTCCGGGATCAGGCGGCGGCGGTGCTGGGGCACGCTTCGGCGGAGACGGTCGTACCCGGGCGTGCCTTCAAGGAACTGGGATTCGACTCGCTGACCGCCGTCCAGTTCCGCAACCGTCTGGGCGCGGAGACCGGCCTCGCGCTGGCCCCGTCGCTGGTGTTCGACCACCCCACCCCGCTCGCCCTGGTGCAGCACCTGTGGGCCGAACTGTCCGGAACCCTGGACGCGGCGGCCCAACTCCCGCTCTGGACGGGCCCGTCGACCGACGATCCGGTGGTGATCGTGGGTATGGGCTGCCGCTTCCCCGGTGGCGTCGCCTCACCCGAGGAACTGTGGGAGCTACTGGCGTCCGGCACCGACGCGGTGACCGGGTTCCCGGCCGACCGCGGCTGGGAGCAGGCGTACGACATGGACCCGCGTGTCAGCGGAACCGACTACACCCGGTACGGCGCCTTCATCACCGACCCGGCGGCCTTCGATGCGGGGTTCTTCGGTATCTCGCCGCGTGAGGCCATGGCGATGGATCCGCAGCAGCGGCTGTTGCTGGAGACCTGCTGGGAGGCGCTGGAGGATGCCGGGATCGATCCGGCGTCGCTGCGGGGTGGCCGGGGTGGTGTGTTCATGGGCACCAACGGCCAGGACTACGCGAGCCTGCTGCTGAAGACCCCCGAACCCGCCGAGGGCTACCTCGGTACCGGGAACGCGGCCAGCGTGATGTCCGGGCGGATCGCCTACACCCTGGGCCTGGAGGGGCCGGCCGTCACTGTCGACACGGCGTGCTCGGCGTCGCTGGTCGCGCTGCACCTCGCCGTGCAGGCACTGCGGTCCGGCGAGTGCGATGTGGCCCTCGCCGGCGGCGCCACCGTCATGTCCACTCCCGGCGTGTTCATCGAGTCGACCCAGCAGGGTGCTCTGTCGCCCGGTGGCCGGTGCAAGGCGTTCTCTGTCGACGCGGACGGTACGGGCTGGGGTGAGGGCGCCGGTGTGCTGCTGGTGGAGCGGCTGTCCGACGCCGAGCGGCTCGGTCACCGGGTGCTGGCGGTGGTGCGGGGCAGCGCCGTCAACCAGGACGGCGCGAGCAACGGGCTGACGGCTCCCAATGGCCCGTCGCAGCAGCGCGTGATCCGGCAGGCCCTGGCCGTCGCCGGACTGTCCGCCGCCGACGTGGACGCCGTCGAGGCACACGGCACCGGGACCCGGCTCGGTGACCCCATCGAGGCGCAGGCCCTGCTGGCCACGTACGGACAGGACCGTCCCGACGACCGGCCGCTGTGGCTGGGCTCCATCAAGTCGAACATCGGCCACACGCAGGCCGCCGCGGGTGTCGCCGGTGTCATCAAGATGGTGCAGGCGATGCGGCACGGCCGGCTGCCGGTCTCCCTGCACGTCGACGAGCCGACCGACCAGGTCGACTGGTCCACAGGTGCCGTCCGGGTCCTGACCGGGGCGCGGGAGTGGTCGGAGGTCGACCGCCCGCGCCGGGCGGGCATTTCCGCCTTCGGCGTCAGCGGCACCAACGCCCACATCATCATCGAACACGCGCCTGAACCCGGCACCTCGGACCGGCCTTCGATCCCCGATTTCGGGCTCGTCTCCGGGCCCGTCTCCTGGGTGGTGTCGGCGAAGAGCGAGGGTGCCCTGCGCGAGCAGGCCGCCCGGCTGCGTACCCACGTGGAGAGCGCCGCGGCGCACCCGGTGGACGTCGCCCACTCCCTTGCCGTCGGCCGACAGGCCTTCGAACACCGGGCCGTCGTCACCGGTGGTGACCGCGAGCGGCTGCTCGCCGGCCTCGCCGCGCTGGCGTCGGGCGAACCCGCCGCCGGTCTCGTACGCGGCTCGGTCGCACCCGGCACGGAAGCCCCCCGCACGGTGTTCGTGTTCCCCGGCCAGGGTGCGCAGTGGCTCGGCATGGGCGCCGAACTCTATGACTCCTCCCCGGTGTTCGCCCAGCGGATCGACGAGTGCGCGACCGCCCTGGAGGCATGGGTCGATTGGCCGCTCCTTGGCGTACTGCGCGGCGAGGACGGAGCTCCGCCGCTCGACCGCCTCGACGTCCTGCAGCCCGCGCTGTGGGCCGTCATGGTGTCGCTGGCCGAGGTCTGGCGGGCGCACGGCGTCGAGCCGGACGCCGTGGTCGGCCACTCCCAGGGCGAGATCGCCGCCGCCGTGGTGGCGGGCGGCCTCTCGCTGGACGACGCCGCCCGTATCGTCACCCTGCGCAGCAGGATCCTCACCCGGCTGTCGGGTCACGGCAGCATGGCGTCGATCCGGCTGTCCGCCGACGAGGTACGTGAACTGCTCGCCGAGCGACCGGAGTTGGGCATCGCGGCGGTCAACGGCCCACGTCACACCGTTATCACCGGGCCCGAAGGTGAACTGCTCCCGCTCGTCGCCGAGTTGACCGCGCGCAAGGTACGGGCCCGGCTGGTGCCCGCCGCCGCCGCGGGCCACTCGGTCCAGGTCGAGCCCTTCCGCGACGAACTGCTCGCCGGGCTCGCCGAGGTCGAGGGCCGGCCGGGCACGGTGCCCTTCTACTCCACCGTCACCGGTGACCGCCAGGACCTGGCCACGCTGGACGCGGCCTACTGGTACCGCAACCTCCGTGAGCCGGTCGCCTTCGAACACGCCGTACGTACTCTGCTCGGCGCGGGCTACCAGGCGTTCGTCGAGATCGGCCCGCACCCCGTGCTGGCTCCCGGCCTCCAGGACATCGCCGAGGACGCGAACGCCCGTGCCGCCGTCCTGACCACGCTCCGCCGTGATCAGGGCGGGCTGTCCCGGATGCACACCGCGCTGGCCGAGGCGTACGTCCAGGGGATCGCAGTCGCCTGGGACACCACGTACGACTCCGCGCACGCCTGCCGTGTGCCGCTGCCGACCTACGCCTTCCAGCGGGCGCGCTACTGGCCACGGCCCGCGGTCGTGGTGCCCGGCGCCGACGCCGGGACGAGCCCGGCCGACGCCCGGTTCTGGGAGGTCGTCGCCACCGCCGACACGGAAGCGCTCGCCGAGACCCTGGGCCTCGACGCCGGAGCCGAACGGTCCTGCCTCGACGCCGTGCTGCCCGCGCTGGCCTCCTGGCGGCGGCGCAGCCAGGACCGGTCCACCGTGGACGCCTGGCGCTACCGTGTGCGCTGGTCGCCGCTCGCGGCCGGGCCCGGTACGACACAGTCCGGGACGGTGTCCGGGACATGGCTGGTCGTCACCCCGGAGAACGGCGCCTGCGTGGACGCCGCTCACGAGGGCGCCCTCCGCGAAGGCGCCCTCCACGCAGAACTCGTCGCGGAACTCGTCGCGGGACTCGCCGGACACGCCGACCAGGATGCCGAGATCGTCCGGCTGGGTGTCCCGGCCGGTGCCGACCGGGCCGAACTGGCCGCCCGTCTGCGCGACATCGTTGCGGACCGGCCCCCGATAGCCGGCGTCGTATCGCTGCTGGCCCTCCAGGACGGCGACGGGCCGGCCGGTGTTCCGGTGGCTGTGAGCGCCACCCTCGCCCTGACCGTGGCACTCGGCGACGCCGACGTCGAGGCGCCCCTGTGGTGTCTGACCCGGGGCGCGGTCGCCGTGACCGGCGACGAACACATCACCGCCGCCGCGCAGTCCGCCGTCTGGGGCCTGGGACGGGCCGCGGCACTGGAGTACCCGGGACGCTGGGGCGGGCTGATCGACCTGCCGGAGACGGTCGACGAACCGGCCCTCGGCCGACTCGCCGGAATCCTGGGCCGGGCCGCGGCCCCGGGCGACGAGGACCAGCTCGCCGTACGCCGCACAGGCATCCACGTACGACGGCTGAGCCACGCCGTCCCGGCCGCCGAGCCCGCGCGCCGCTGGCAGCCGTCCGGCACCGTCCTCGTCACCGGAGGTACCGGCGGAGTCGGTGCCCACGTCGCCCGCTGGCTGGCCCGTGGCGGTGCCGGGCACCTCGTGCTCACCAGCCGTCGGGGCGCCGAAGCCCCCGGCGCGGCGGACCTCAAGGCCGAACTGGAGGAGCTGGGCGTACGGGTCACCCTCGCCGCCCTCGATGTCGCCGACCGCGCCGCACTGGACGCCCTGGTGGACGGGCTGCGGGCCGACGACGACGAGATCCGGGCCGTGCTGCACGCCGCCGGAGTCAGCCGGATGATCGCCCTCGCCGACACGGCGCCCGCCGACCTCGCCGGTCTGCTCGCCGCCAAGACCGCGGGCGCCGACCACCTGGACGCCGTCTTCGGCGACACCTCCCTCGACGCCTTCGTCCTGTTCTCCTCCTGCGCCGCCGTCTGGGGCGGCGCGGGCCAGGGCGCGTACTCCGCCGCCAACGCCTACCTGGACGGCGTCGCCGACCGCCGCCGCGCCCGGGGCCTGACCGCCACCTCCGTGGCCTGGGGTGGCTGGGCGGGCGGCGGAATGGCCGATGCCGAGGCCATGGAGTACATGCGCAAGCGCGGACTGCTGGAGATGGACCCGGAGCTGGCGATCGCCGCGCTGCAACAGGCGCTCGACCTGGACGAGACCTCCGTGGCCGTCACCCACATGAACTGGGAGCGGTTCATCCCCTCGTTCACCTCGGCGAGGCCCAGCCCGCTGCTGAGCGAACTCCCCGAAGCCGTGAGGCTGTTCAGCCCGCCGGACGAGCCGGACCAGGCCGCCGACGGCCGGCCGGCCGGGAGCAACGCCCTGCGCGAGCGGCTGAACGGCCTCGCCGCGGGCGACCGGCTCGAAGCGCTGGTGTCGCTGGTACGTGCCCAGGCCGCCGCCGTGCTCGGGCACGCCTCCGCCGACGCCGTACCCGGCGAACGCGCCTTCCGGGACATCGGATTCGACTCGATCACCGCGGTGGAACTCCGCAACGCTCTGAACACGGCGACCGGGCTCGTCCTGCCCGCCACCCTGGTCTTCGACCACCCCAGCCCCGAGGCGCTCGCCGCCTTCCTGCTCGACGAACTCCTCGGCCACACAAACGAGTCGGGGTCCACCGCGGTACCGGCCCTGCGAGCGCCGGCCCTCGACGAACCCGTCGCCATCGTCGCCATGGCCTGCCACTACCCCGGCGGCATCACCGGCCCGGAGCAGTTGTGGCGGGTGGTCGCCGACGGCATCGACACGATCGAGCCGTTCCCCGTGGACAGGGGCTGGGACCTGGCCCCGGCGGGTGAGGGCGCCCGGCACACCAGCGAGGGCGGGTTCCTCACCGACGCGGCCGGTTTCGACGCTGCCTTCTTCGGTATCTCGCCGCGCGAGGCGCTGGCCATGGACCCGCAGCAGCGTCTGATGCTGCAGACCTCCTGGGAGGCGCTGGAACGGGCGGGCATCGACCCCACCGCACTGCGTGGCAGCCGTACCGGCGTGTTCGTCGGGGGCAGCGGCTCCGGGTACGGCCCGGCGGTCCAGATGTCGGGCGAGACGACCGAAGGACTGCTCACCGGCAGCGCGGGGAGCGTCCTGTCCGGCCGGATCGCCTACACGCTGGGCCTGGAGGGTCCGGCGGTGACCGTGGACACCGCGTGCTCGTCGTCCCTGGTCGCGCTGCACCTCGCCGTACAGGCCCTGCGCGGCGGCGAGTGCGACCTCGCGCTCGCGGGCGGCACGACCGTCATGGCCACCCCGGACGCCTTCGTGGAGTTCTCCCGCCAGGGCGCCCTCTCGGGCGACGGCCGCTGCAAGGCGTTCGCCTCGGCGGCGGACGGCACCGGCTGGGGCGAGGGCGCCGGTGTCCTCCTCGTGGAACGGCTGTCCGACGCGCGGCGGCTCGGCCACCGCGTGCTGGCGGTGGTGCGGGGCAGCGCGGTCAACCAGGACGGCGCGAGCAACGGGCTCACCGCGCCCAACGGTCCCTCGCAGCAGCGGGTGATCCGTCAGGCGCTCGCCTCGGCGGGGCTCACGGCGGCCGAGGTGGACGCGGTCGAGGCGCACGGCACCGGCACCCGGCTCGGTGACCCGATCGAGGCGCAGGCCCTGCTGGCGACGTACGGCAAGGAGCGCGGCGCGGACCGGCCGCTCTGGCTCGGTTCCGTGAAGTCGAACATCGGCCACACACAGGCCGCCGCGGGCGTCGCCGGTGTGATCAAGATGATCCAGGCCATGCGCCACGAGACGCTGCCCGCGACCCTGCACGTCGACGAGCCCACCGACCAGGTCGACTGGTCGGCCGGAGCTGTCCGCCTGCTCACCGAGGCCCAGCCGTGGCCATGCGACGGTCACCCCCGCCGGGCGGGCGTCTCCGCCTTCGGCGTGAGTGGCACCAACGCCCACGTCATCATCGAACAGGCCCAGGAATTCGAGGAGTTCGAGACCGAGACCGAGGCCGGCGACGAGACCGGGCCCGAGGGCGACGCACCGGCCGTGTCGGCCGTGCCGACCGATCCGACTGCGGCGACCGAGCCGACAGGCCCGTTGACGTGGGTGGTGTCGGCGAAGACGGAGCCCGCACTCCGCGCGCAGGCCCGGCAGTTGAGGGAACATCTGCGCACCCGTCCCGACCTCGCCCCGATGGAACTGGCGTCCGCCCTGGCCACCGGCCGCACCGCCTTCACGCGGCGCGCGGCGGTGTTCGGCCATGACCGGGACGACCTGTTGAAGGGGCTCGCGGCCGTCGCGGACGGCACCGCCGCCGCCCACGTGGTCGAAGGCGTCGCGCGCACCGGCAAGACCGCGTTCCTGTTCACCGGACAGGGCGCCCAACGCCTCGGCATGGGGCAGGAGTTGTACGAGACCCACCCGGCCTACGCCGACGCGTTCGACGCCGTCCGCACGGAGCTGGACCGCCATCTGGACCGCCCGCTGGCCGACGTCGTGTCCGATCCCCACGAACAGCCGGACGGTCTGCTCGCCCTCGACGAGACGCGGTACGCGCAGGCTGCCCTCTTCGCCGTGGAAGTCGCCCTGTACCGACTGCTGGAGTCCTGGGGACTGACCCCGGACTTCGTGATGGGTCACTCTCTGGGCGAGCTGTCCGCCGCCCACGTCGCGGGCGTGCTCTCCCTGCCCGACGCCTGCGCTCTGGTCGCCGCCAGAGGGCGGCTGATGCAGGCCCTGCCCGCGGGCGGTGCGATGGCCGCGATCCAGGCGACGGAGGACGAGGTCGTACAGCTCCTGGAGCCGGCGGAGGTCACCGTCGCCGCCGTCAACGGCCCCGACTCCACCGTCGTGTCCGGCGACGAGGAAGCCGTCGAACGCGTCGTCGCGCACTTCAAGGAGCAGGGGCGCAAGACCCGTCGGCTCCGGGTGTCGCACGCCTTCCACTCCCACCGTATGGACCCGATGCTCGACGAATTCCGGTGCATGGCAGCGGAGTTGACCTACAACACGCCGATGGTGCCGGTCGTCTCCAACATCACCGGACGCCCGGCCGAGCCGGACGACATCGCCTCCGCCGACTACTGGGTACGGCACGTCCGAGAGCCCGTCCGGTTCCTCGACGGTGTGCGCTCCCTGGCCGAACTGGGCGTGACCCGCTTCCTCGAAGTGGGCCCCGACGGGGTGCTGAGCGCCCTTGTGCCCGAATGTCTCCCCGCCCGGACCGACGAGACGGCGCCGACCACCCCGGCGGTGGTCGCGGCCCTGCGCGCCGACCGGCCGGAGGCCCGTACGCTCGTCGCCGCCGTCGCCACGCTGTACGTCAACGGCGTCGCCCCCAAGTGGCCCGCGCTGTACGGCGAAAGCAGCGCCCACCGGGTCGACCTGCCGACCTACGCCTTCCAGAACCGACGCTACTGGCCACGGGCCGTACTGGTCGACGGAGAGCCCGGCGTGCTCGGTCAGGAACGGGCCGAACACCCCTTCCTGCGCGCGATGGTGCGGCTGCCCGAATCCGGCGGCACCCTGTTCACGGGCAGCCTCTCGCTCCGCACGCACCCGTGGCTCGGCGACCACACCGAACACGGCGTCGTCGTCATCCCCGCGAGCCTCTTCCTGGAACTCGCCCTCTGGGCAGGCCACCGGCTCGGCCACAACCACCTCGAAGAACTCACCTTCCAGGCGCCGTTGGCCCTGCCCGAACAGGGCGCGCTCGCACTGCGGGTCGTGGTGTCCGACGCGGCCGAGCCCACGGTGACCGTCCACACCCGGCCGCAGGACGCCGCCGACGACGATCCGTGGACCCGGCACGCCACCGGCACGCTCACCTCGACCCCGGCCGCCCCGGCGGACGGCGGCCTCGCGGTGTGGCCGCCGGCAGGCGCCCTGCCGGTGTCCGTGACGGACGTGCACGACCGCATGGCCCGCACCGGCTTCGACTACGGCCCCGCCTTCCAGGGCCTGCGCAGGGTGTGGGAGCGGGACGGCGCGATCTACGCCGAGGTCGGCCCGGAGCCGCGACACACCCCGGACGCCGAGCGGTTCGGCCTCCATCCGGCGCTCCTGGACGCCGCGCTGCAACCGCTCGGCCTCGGCACCCTCGACGGCACCGGACACGACCGGTTCCTGTTCGCGCTGCGCGGAGCCACCCTCCATGTCCCCGGTGGATCCGCCCTGCGCGTCCGGCTGGACCCCGCCGGCGGCGCGGGCGGCGGACTCTCGCTGACGGCCGCGGACGCCACAGGACAGCCGGTGCTCTCCATCGCGTCGCTCACCCTGCGTGCCGCACCGGGCGCGACCGCGACACCCCTGTACCGGCTGGACTGGACGCCGGTACCGTCCGCCGAGGCGGAGACCGGTTCGGATAGGGAGACCGGTACGGCTGCCGAGACAGGTGGGTACGTGTGGCTGGCGGACCCCGATGACACGACGGCCGGCCCGGACCGCGCCGACCACCGGGACCCGGGGGCCCTGTTGACGGCTCTCGACACCGGCACACCGGCACCCGACGCACTCCTCGTCCCCTTCGCGCCGGGCCACGGAGAAGCGGCCGAACTCGCCGCCCAGGCCCGCTCGGCGGTCGACCGCGTGACAGATCTGATCGGATCCTGGCGCTCCGACGAACGTCTGCGCGGCTCCCGCCTCGTCGTCGTCACCCGAGGCGCGGCGACCCCGGACCCGGTCAGCGCGCCGGACCCGGTCGGTGCCGCCGTATGGGCGGTCGTCCGCTCGGAACAGGCCGCCGACCCCGGCCGCCTCACCCTCCTGGACCTGGACCCGGACGCCGATATCCCGACGGTCGAGCGGCTCGCCCGGTGCCTGGGCACGGGCGAACCCCAACTGGCCCTGCACGGTGACGAGATGCTCGCCCCCCGGCTGGCCAGGATCGCGCCGGGCACGGCAGACACCCGCCCGGCCACCGGCCGCCCCACCGAGGGCACGGTCCTGGTCACCGGCGGCCACGCGGACCCGGCAGCCGTACGACCGGCCTTCGGCCCGGCCGTCACGGTCGAGGCCTGCGAGGTCACGGCCCTGGCGGCAACCCGCGACGCACTGCCCGCCGACCGTCCCCTGACCGCCGTCATGCACACGGTGGACGCCCGCGGTACCGACGACCCGGACGCGCTGGCCCGCACCCTGGCCACGCTGGTCGAACTGGAGGAAGCGCTCAACCACCGCTCCGCCACAGTCGAGTTGGTGTTGTTCGCCTCGGCCTCGGCCACCCTCGGGGCGCCCGGCAGCGCCGAGTACGCGGCGGCCCACGCCTTCGCCGACGCCCTCGTACACCGGCGCAGGGACCGTGGCCTCCCCGCCCGCACCCTGGCCTGGGCGCGCCCGCCACAGGACAGCGACGTAGAGGCCGCCCTGGCGGTCGAAGCGCCCCTGGTCCTGGCACTCGGCGCGGACAGCGCGCCCCATTCGCCGCTGTGGCGCACGGGATCCCCCCGCCGCCCCGCACCCGTGACCGCTACGACCGCTACGACCGCTACGACCGCTACGACCGCTACGACCGGTACGAGCGAGGCGAGCGAGGCCATGGAAGCCGCCGCGGACACCCCGGGCGGACGACTGGCCCGCCTGTCCGCGCCCGAACAGGAACGCTTCCTGACGAACGTCGTACGCACCCACGTGGCCGCGGTCCTCGGTCACGAGTCGGCCGACGAGATCGACGTGTACCAGGAGTTCCACGAACTCGGCTTCACGTCCCTGAGCGCGGTGGAACTCCGCGACCGGCTCAACGAGGCGACCGGACTCCGCCTCCCCGCCACCCTGGTCTTCGACCACCCGACCCCGGCAGTCCTCGTCCGCTCGCTGCGCGCTCAACTGCTCCCCGAGGAACAGGCCGCACCGCTCAGGCCGGCCCTCACGGCGAACGTCGACAGCGGCGAGCCGATCGCCATCGTCGGGATGAGCTGCCACTACCCCGGCGGTGTCGCGAACCCCGAGGACCTCTGGCAGATGGTCATGGAGCGCCGCGCCGCGGTGTCCGACTTCCCCGCCGACCGGGGCTGGGACAGCGACGCGCTGTACGACCCGGACCCCAATGCGCAGGGCAAGATCTACACCCGGCTCGGCAGCTTCCTGTACGAGGCGGGTCAGTTCGACGCGGGCTTCTTCGGCATCTCGCCGCGTGAGGCCATGGCCATGGACTCGCAGCAGCGGCTGCTCCTCGAAACCTGCTGGGAGGCGTTCGAACAGGCCGGTATCGACCCGAAGACGGCGCGGGGCAGCCAGACCGGTGTCTTCGCGGGTGTGACCTACCACGACTACCAGACGGCGCTCGCGTACTCCGACGAGAACGTCGAGGGTCTGATCGGCACGGGCATCTCGCCCAGCGTCCTGTCGGGCCGGATCGCCTACACCTTCGGCCTGGAGGGGCCGGCGGTGACCGTGGACACGGCGTGCTCGTCCTCCATGGTCGCCCTGCACATGGCGATCCAGGCGCTGCGGACCGGTGAGTGCGACATGGCCCTGGCCGGCGGCGTGACGGTCATGTCCACCCCGGGCGCGTTCATCGAGTTCTCGCGGCAGCGGGGGCTGGCGGTGGACGGCCGCTGCAAGGCGTTCTCCGTCGACGCGGACGGTACGGGCTGGGGCGAGGGCGTGGGCGTACTGCTGGTGGAACGGCTGTCCGACGCCCAGCGACAGGGCCACCAGGTCCTGGCGGTGGTGCGGGGCAGTGCGATCAACCAGGACGGCGCGAGCAACGGGCTCACCGCGCCGAACGGTCCCTCGCAGCAGCGGGTGATCCGTCAGGCGCTCGCCTCGGCGGGGCTGACGGCGGCAGATGTGGACGCGGTCGAGGCACACGGCACGGGCACCAGGCTCGGCGACCCGATCGAGGCCCAGGCCATCCTCGGCACATACGGCCAGGAACGGTCCACGGACCAGCCGCTGTGGCTCGGCTCGCTGAAGTCCAACATCGGGCACACCCAGGCGGCGGCGGGCGTCGGGGGCATCATCAAGATGGTGCAGGCCATGCGCCACGGCGTACTGCCCGCCACTCTCCACGCGGAAGAGCCGACGGATCAGGTCGACTGGTCCAGCGGTGCCGTGGAACTGCTCACCGAGGCCCGTTCCTGGCCCCGGAACGGCCACCCCCGCCGCGCGGGCGTCTCCGCCTTCGGCGCAAGCGGTACGAACGCGCACGTGATCCTTGAGGAGGTGCCGGTTCCTGAGCCGACTCCCGAGCCTGTTCCCGGTGTTGAGGTGTCTCGATGGTGGTGAGTTCGCGGATCCCGGAGACGACCGACGCGGTCAAGGACGCATTCTGCTCAGCCACCCCGAACCCCCACGCCGGCATCCGCAGCGCTTACCACCTCGCCGACGCGGGATTCACCGACATCGAGGTCGTTCCGTCCTGGCGTCCCTGAACGACCACGCGTCCGCCTTCGGCCTGGTACTGGAGCCGGCCCTGACGGCAGCTCTCGCCCAAGGCGCCGTCAGCGAGGAGGCGGCTGGCGCTGTGGAAGGACGACCTCGGCCATCTCTCCCGCCGGAACGCCTTCACCGCCACGGCGACCTTCTTCATCACCACGGCCGCCGCAGATAACGTCGCAGGGTCTGGTACACGCCGTGGACACGGGAGTAGGGATACACGGCGCCAGGTACGGGGAGTCCACGGCGCGGGCAGGGGCAGCGCAGGGCATCGGCGAGACGGCCTCGGTGTCGAGGACGGAGAGGCTGCTCTTGCTGCCTGTGCTCCCCGACCCACCCGTACTCCGCGTCGACCTCAGCCTTCTGCGCGGGACCGGTCAGTGCGACTCACGGCTGACGTCCGATCCGCTGGAACCGGTGAGGAAGTCCAGGTCGGCGCCGGTGTCGGCCTGCTGGACGTGGTCGACGTAGAGCCGTTCCCATCCGCGACGAGGGGCGGCGAAGCCGGTGACGGTCGCCTCGTTGGGGGTGCGTCGGGCGAGTTCGTCGGCGGGCACTTCGAGGTCGATGCGGCGGGCTTCGACGTCCAGGCTGATGATGTCCCCGGTGCGCACCAGGGCGAGGGGGCCGCCGGCGGCCGCCTCGGGGGTGACGTGCAGCACGACCGTGCCGTAGGCGGTGCCGCTCATCCGGCCGTCGCAGACGCGGACCATGTCGCGCACGCCCTGTTCGAGCAGTTTCCTGGGCAGGGGCATGTTGGAGACTTCCGGCATGCCCGGGTAGCCCTTGGGGCCGCAGCCGCGCAGGACCATGACGGAGTCGGCGTCGATGTCGAGTTCCGGGTCGTCGACGCGGGCGTGGAAGTCCTCGATGCTGTCGAAGACGACCGCCCTGCCGCGGTGGCGCAGCAGGTGCGGTGAGGCCGCCGCCGGCTTGATCAAGGCGCCCCGTGGGGCGAGGCTGCCGCGCAGGACGGCGATGCCGCCCTCGGCCACCAGCGGCTTCTGCCGGGTGCGGATCACTTCTGGGTCCCAGATCGGGGCGTCGTCGAGGTGGTCCACCAGAGGGGTGCCGGTGACGGTCAGTGCCTCGGGGTCGAGCAGGTCGCGGACCTCGCGCAGGACGGCGAGCAGTCCGCCGGCCCGGTGGAAGTCGTCCATGAGGAACCGTCCGGCCGGCAGCAGGTCCACGAGGACCGGCACACGGGAGCCGATGCGGTCGAAGTCGTCCAGGGTCAGGTCGATGCCGAGGCGGCCGGCGATCGCCAGGAGGTGGACGACGGCGTTGGTGGAGCCGCCGACGGCGGCGAGCGCCACGATGGCGTTGTGGAAGGACGCCTTGGTCAGGAAGGTGCCGGGCCTGCGGTCGGCGGAGACCATGTCCACCGCGAGGCGGCCGGTGCCGTGTGCGGCCTCCAGGAGGCGGCTGTCGGGGGCGGGGGTGCCGGCGGTTCCGGGCACGGTTGTGCCGAGCGCCTCGGCGACGATGGCCATCGTGGACGCGGTCCCCATGGTGTTGCAGTGCCCGCGGCTGCGGATCATCGCGGACTCGGAGCGGGTGAACTCCTCGTTCGACAGCGTGCCGGCCCTGACCTCCTCCGACAGCCGCCACACGTCGGTGCCGCAGCCCAGCGGCGTACCCCGGAAGGTGCCGGTCAGCATCGGGCCGCCGGGGACGACGACGGCGGGCAGGTCGACGGAGGCGGCGGCCATGAGCAGCGAGGGGATGGTCTTGTCGCAGCCGCCGAGCAGGACGACGCCGTCGATGGGGTTGGCCCGCAGCATCTCCTCCGTGGCCATGGCCGCCATGTTGCGCCAGAGCATGGCGGTGGGGCGCATCTGGGTCTCGCCCAGGGAGATCACGGGAAGTTCCAGCGGGATGCCGCCCGCCTCGTACACGCCGTTGCGGACTGAGGCGGCCACCTCGGTCAGATGTGCGTTGCACGGCGTCAGGTCGGAGGCGGTGTTGGCGATGGCGATCTGCGGACGGCCCGTGAACGCGTCGCCCGGCACACCTCGGCGCATCCAGGCCCGGTGGATGTAGGCGTTGCGGTCCTGACCCGCGTACCACTGTGCGCTGCGGAGCTTCACAGACGACTCTTTTCATTAATTGGTACGACGGTCTACAGTCTGGAACACGATGGAGCATACGCAGACGTTCGACGGATCGACAGACCTCGCGGACGAGAAGAACGCCGACAGCGGCGACACCAATCGCTTGGTGGGCTCCGACCGGGTGCTGGCCGTACTCAAGGAACTCGCCCGTTACCCCGACGGCGTGGGACTCGAGGAGATGACACGGGCGATCGGGGCTCCGAAGCCGACGGTGCACCGGGCGCTGGGCTCCCTGCGCCGGGCCGGCCTCGCCGACCAGGACGGCCGCGGCCGCTATGTGCTGGGCGACGAGTTCCTCCGCATGGCGTTCGCCCACCACGAGGCCCGCCCGGAACACGTACGGATCAGTCCGCTGCTGAACACGCTGGCCACCCGGTTCGGCGAGACCGCGCACTACGCCGTACTCGACGGCCGCGAGGTGGTCTACCGGGCCAAGGTGGACCCGCCCAGCGGCGCGGTGCGGCTCACCTCCACGGTGGGAGGACGCAACCCGGCACACTCCACCGCCGTCGGAAAACTACTGCTCGCACACCGGCTGTCCACCCTGGACGCGGTCCGGGACTGGGTCGGCGCCGACCCCCTCCCCCGCCGTACGGCACAGACCCAGTGCACGGCCGAAGACCTGCACCAGGAACTCGAACTCACCCGGGAACGCGGCTACTCCGTCGACGACCAGGAGAACGAAATCGGGGTCAACTGCCTCGCGCTGCCCATCTACGCGGCCACGCCGGCCGTTCCCGCGGGCGCGATCAGCGTGAGCGCCGTGGCCTACCGCACCCCGCTGAGCACCCTGACGGACGCCGTCGAGGAGATCAGGGGTCTGCTCGGCGTCCTGGGAACGGCTTGCCCGTGACCGCCGCGCATCCGGCCACAGCAGATACGTGCCGTCCCGGCCTCCGCGTCACTCCCCCGGCCGGTCCGGTCCGGCCGTCCTCACCCTCCATCTGATCTGACCCGTCACACCGGCTCACCCTGGAGAACCATCCGTGTACCTCATGCGCATCGGCGCCCCTGGCTCCGAGAAGCCCGTTGCCCGTATCGACGCCGACAGCTACATCGACCTGTCGGATGTCGTCACCGACTTCGACGAAGCCTTCTTCGCCTCCGGCGGCATCGACCGCGTCCGTCCCGTCGTCGCCGAGCGCGCCGCCGCCGGTCAGGTGTCCCGCTTCGCCGGGGAGCGGATCGGCGCACCGATCGCCCGGCCGCACCAGATCCTGTGCATCGGCCTGAACTACCGTGACCACGCGGCCGAGAGCGGCATGGCCGTCCCCGACGAGCCGATCCTGTTCACCAAGTCGCCCAACACGTTGATCGGCCCGAACGACGACGTGCGCATCCCGCGCGGCTCCACCAAGCCGGACTGGGAAGTAGAGCTGGGCATCGTCATCGGCAGCCGCACCAGCTACCTGGACTCCGTCGACGAGGCCCGCGACGCCATCGCCGGGTACGTCGTCGTCAACGACGTCAGCGAGCGCGCCTTCCAGTTGGAACGCGGCGGGCAGTGGGCCAAGGGCAAGTCCGCCGAGACCTTCAACCCCGCGGGTCCGTGGCTCGCCACCACCGATGAGATCGACGACGTCCTCGCCCTGGACATGTGGCTGGACGTCAACGGCGTTCGCCGGCAGACCGGCACCACCAAGACGATGATCTTCGACCCGTACTTCATCGTGCATTACCTCAGCCAGTTCCTCGTCCTCGAACCGGGCGACCTGATCAACACCGGCACCCCGCCCGGCGTCGGCATGGGCTTCAACCCGCCGGTGTGGCTGCAGCCGGGCGACATCATGGAACTGGGCATTCAGCAGCTGGGCAGCCAGCGGCAGCACGTGCTCGGACCGCGGTGAACGACGCACCCATGCGCGCGTTCGTCCTGACGGCACCCGGCGCGTACGAGGTTCAGGAGGTGCCCTCACCGGTGGCGGCTCCCGGCGAGGTCGTGGTCGACGTCGAACGGGTCGGCGTCTGCGGAACCGACGTCGAGTTCTTCACCGGTGAGATGGCCTACCTCCACACGGGCCACGCCTCCTACCCCTTGCGTCCGGGCCACGAGTGGTCCGGACGGGTGACCGCTGTGGGTCACGGCGTGGACCCCTCCTGGACCGGACGGCGGGTCATGGGCGACACCATGCTGGGCGACGGCACCTGCCGTCGCTGCCGCAAGGGGCACCAGCACGTCTGCGAGAAGCGCCAGGAGGTGGGCATCCGAGGGGATCGGCCCGGTGCGCTGGCCGAGCGTCTCGCCGTTCCGGTCTCCTCACTGCACGCCCTGCCCGACAGCGTCGACGCCGCCCTCGGTGCCCTGGTGGAACCCGGCGGCAACGCCCTGCGCGCCGCGCAGGCCGCCGAACTCGGGCCCGGGGACCGCGCTCTGGTACTCGGGCCGGGCACGATCGGCCTGCTGGTCGCGATGTTCGCCCGCACCACGGGTGCCGAGGTGCACCTGATGGGACAGACCGACGAGTCGCTCGCATTCGCCCGTGCCCTCGGCTTCGAGCACGTCTGGCGGGAGAACGACGTTCCCGACCTGCCTTTCGACGCGGTCGTGGACGCCTCGAACGCCGTCCACCTGCCCGCTGCCGCCCTCGACCTTGTCGAGCCCGGCGGCCGGGTCGTCTGCATCGGACTGGCGGGCGAGCCCAGCCGGATCGACACCCGCACCCTGGCGTTGAAGGACGTGACCGCCGTCGGCGTCCTGTCCGCCTCCCCCGGCCTGGACGCCACCATCCGGGCCTACGCCGACAGAACCGTCGACCCGAGTCCACTGATCGCCGCCACCGTCGGCCTCAGCCAGGTCGGTGCCGTCCTCGCCGGCCGGCGTCCGCCGGACGCCGGACCCGGCCCGAAGATCCACGTCGATCCGCGTCTGCCCTGACCCAGGGCCACGCTTTTGTCGTTATGGGTGCTTTGCACTGGGCGCGCGCCACAGGTCCCTGGGGGCGACGCCGACGGTGTCACCTCGCCCGAAGCCGTCGCACTCGCACTCGCACTCGCACTCGCACTCGCACTCAACAACAGGCCCCGCAAGACCCTCGGTTGGAAGACACCTGCCGAAGCCCACAACGAACATCTACTATCGGTCCAGGAAGCCGGTGTTGCGTCGACCGGTTGAGTCCGGGCTCGCTGCCGCGGTCAGTGTGGAAGATGGCCCCGTCGACGTCCCCGCCGCGGGTGGCGGCGGCCATCTGCAGCGATGCCACGGCCAGGCCGCGTCGTGGTGGGCGGACATCGCGTGGCCGAACATCCGGCGGGAGAACAGGTCCTCGACGGTGGCCAGGTCAAGCGGCCCCTCGTCGGTGTCGATCTGCGTGGCGTCCCCGCACCACAGCACGTCGGGTGCGACGGCTGACGCTATCCGAACAGGCGACGCTGGATCTCCCGCCGGTAGTCCTCGAGCGTTCTGTCGAGATGCGCCGCCGTGGCCTCGGCCGCCTTGTCGGGCCGCCCGTCGCGGATGGCCCGGTAGATGGCCTCGTGCTCCTCGACGGCGGCCGCGGTGTTCTCGCCGAACGTTTGGTGGATCCCGATGGCACTGGACTGCCGCTGCAGACGTCGGGCGTCACGCACGGCGTTGCCGAGGAAGGTGTTGTGCGAGGCGGCGGCGACGGCCGCGTGGAAGTCCTCGTCCGCCTGGTTGAACACGTCGACCTGCCCGTGGACGAACCCGTGTCGGCACTGCTGCATGGCGACTTCGATGGTCCGCAGTTCGGCGGGGGTGGCCCGGGTGGCGGCCAGACTGCTGGCGGCCATCTCCTGCACCCTGCGGAACTCGAACAGCATGAGCACATGATCGAGGTCGACGGGGCGGAAGAAGCCGCCCCACCGGCTGGTGATGAGCATGCCCTCGTCGTCGGCGACGAACAGTCCGCGCCCCTTGTGGGCCCGTACCCGGCCGAGCGCCGAAAGGATCTTCACCGCCTCGCGTACCACCGCCCTGCTGGTATTCAGCCTCTGCGCCAGATCGTTCTCCGTGGGCAGCCGGTCACCCGCCACCAGACGGGACTCGGCGATGAACTCAAGGATCCGCTCCGCCACGACCTCGTATCCGGGCCGGTACTCAGGCAGCGCGTCCCCGTCGTTCACTGCCGCCGCCTCAGCAGAAGGTGCCTGCGTCGGCACTGCCGCCTGGGCCGCGGGCGTGTCGTTCATCTGTCCTGCCTCCTGGCTGACGCAAGTTGGGCGACTGATCGCTGTGGAGCCATCCTTACCCTATCTCAAGCCTCGATAAGTCGTACTCATCAAGAAGGTTGATCCACATCGCAAGGCAGAGGCATAAGCAGGCACAAATAGCTTTTTACTGGTTGTTTCCGCCCTCCATGCTGCGGCACTATCCAGGAATCATGGGAGAGAAGAGCTGCGCGAACCCTTGACGAAACCCTCTATGGGGCGGCTAATTGCTTCCGCGGCGGCAACGGAACAGCCGCCCGCAGCGTCCGACGACCGGCCAGGGACGGCCTGGCGTCGCCTCATCCACGCGCCACCCTTCCCACCTGTCCGGCGCGCCTGCACACCCAGTGGAGTCACTCATGACCGTCACAAACCCTTCGGTCCGGCAGACAAGAGTGCTCGGCAAGCGACGTTCGGCATTGCTGGCCGGCTGTGTTGTCACCGTGATGCTGTCCGCGGTCGCCTGTGGCGGTGCCGGCACCGGCGGCGCCAAGACCACCAAGGACGGTTTCGCCCAGGTGCCGCAGAAGGAGGGGGCGTTGACCGTCTGGGTCGACTCGACCCGACTGGCTGCCGCGAAGCAGTACCAGGAGCTCCACCCGGACGTGAAGCTCGACATCGTCACCTACGACGGTAACGCCAACGGGTCCAACTACCTTCAGACCAAGGTCCAGTTGTTCAACCGCACCGGCAAGGGCTGGCCGGACGTCGTCTTCAGCTCCCAGAACAACGAGGTGACCTGGGCGGTCGACGCGGGCTTCGCCGCGCCGCTCAACAAGGGCCTCATCCCGGAGGCGACCCTGGGGCAGTTCGCCAAGGGGGCCAACGACGTCTGCACGGTGAACGGCACCCTGTACTGCCTGCGCAACGACCTCTCCCAGGCGGTGCTCTGGTACAACGCGCCGCTGCTGAAGAAGTTCGGCTACTCCGTCCCGACGACCTGGGAGGAGTACGGGCAACTCGGCAAGAAGGTGGCCAAGGAGCACCCCGGTTACCTGGTGGGCGACGCCGGGGACTCCTTCACGCCCGAGATCTACCTGTGGGCGAGCAAGTGCGGCGCGAACGACATCACGGGCGCCAAGTCCGTGTCGGTGAACACCACCAGCGAGAACTGCACCAAGATGGCCGAGCTCATGGACGTGCTGATCAAGAACAAGTCCATGTCCATCAGCGGGGTCTTCAGCACCGACTTCGCCAAGAACAAGGCCGACAAGGTCCTGCTCATGCCCGGCCCCGCCTGGTTCGGCGGCGCGGTGTTCAAGGACGGCCTCAAGACACCGGCCGGGCAGATCGCGGCGGCGCCCATGCCCCAGTGGAAGGGTGACTCTTCGCCGTCCACGGGCAACGTCGGCGGCGGCACCTGGCTGGTGTCCCAGCACTCCGCTCACCTCAAGGCCGCCACCGACTTCCTGAAGTGGGTCACCACCGACAACGCCTACCAGGGCGAGAAGGCGCCCGGCTTCCCGGCCTACGCGCCCGCGGCCGAGGCCTGGCTGAAGGGGCAGGCCGCCTCCGGGTACTTCGCCAGTGACCTCAGCGCCCTCGCGTCCGCCTCCTCCCAGGTCTGGCCGGGCTGGGGCTCTGGCCAGTTCAGCCAGGAGGCGATCTGGGCCGCCACGGTCAAGCCCGGTCTCACCGAGGGCAGGACCATCGTGTCGATGCTGCCGGCCTGGCAGGACGCCATCGTCAAGCACGCCAAGTCCAACGGATACAAGGTCTCCGAGTGACCCCCACCCGCACCATGGCCGGCTCCGGGCGGGGGCGCCGTCGCGGCGCCTCCCCGCAGAGCCGGGCCGGCATGGCATTCGTCGCCGCCTATGTGCTGCTGCTGATCGCCTTCGGCATCCTTCCGACCGGTTACGCCGTCTACTTCGCGTTCACCGACGCCGGGGGCACGTTCACCGGATTCACCAACTTCATCACCACGGCGCAGGACTTCCGCTTCGTCGACGCCGTGGGCCACGTGACCCTGTACCTGGTGTTCTGGCTCGTCTCGCTGGTGTTGTTCGTGGTGGGCCTGGCGCTGCTGCTGCACCGCCTGGCCTCCCGCACGGCCGGCCAGGCGCTCCGGTTCCTCTACTACATCCCCGGAGCGCTCGCCGGCGCCGCGAGCGTGCTGGTGTGGCTGTTCATGCTCGACCCGACGGTGAGCCCGGTCAGTTCACTGCTGGGCCTGCTGGGATTCGACACCTTCGGCGAGGTGATCGCTCCCGGGAACCTGGCGCTGCTGTTCACCGTCATCGCGTTCTGGACCGGGGCGGGCGGCTGGATCGTCGTCATGTACGGCGCGCTCAACAACATCCCCAAGGACGTCATGGAAGCCGCGCACATCGACGGCGCGAGCGCCTGGCAGACCGCCTGGCACATACAGATCCCGATGCTCCGCAAGTGGATCGTGTACATGGTGATCCTGGCCTTCGCGGGTGGCGCCCAGCTCTTCGTGGAGCCGCAGTTGCTCTCCCTCGCCAGCGTGGGCGTGGCCGGACGCGACTACTCGCTCAACCAGCTGACCTACGACTTCGCCTTCCAGATGAACAACATCAACGGCGCCGCCGCGGTCTCGGTGGAACTCCTGGTCGTCAGTGTGTCGGCCGCCGCCCTCTTCGTCGCACGGTCGGGATTCTTCGATGCCGATTGAGACCTCCGCCACTCCGATCGCCGCCACTTCGCGCGAGGGACGCGAACCAGGCGGTATGAGCCCGGCCCGGCACCGCGCATCGCGGCAGCGCCGTCGATCCGCGCGGCACCTGCCGTCCAGGCTGCTGGCCGGCTCCGTACTGGCCGTGTTCGTGGTGTTCTTCGTGCTGCCGGTGCTGTGGCTCGTCCTCGCGGCGACCAAGACCGACCAGCAACTGGTCCACGACCATCCACTCTCCTTCGGCTCCTGGCACACGCTCAAGGCCAACTGGGACGCGCTTACGGCCTTCCAGGACAACGCCATCCTGCTGTGGCTGGGCAACTCCGCGCTCTACGCGGCGATCTCGCTGGTCATCACGCTCTGCGTGGCCGTACCCGCGGGATACGCCCTGGCGATGACCGAGTTCCGCGGCCGGCGCACCCTGCTGGTCTCGACCCTGGTCGTGATGCTCATGCCGAACGCCACGCTGGTGGTGCCGCTGTTCCTGGAGATCAACGCGGTGGGCCTGATCGGCACGATGTGGTCGATCATCCTGCCGTACGCGTTCTATCCGTTCGGGGTGTACCTGACCTACATCTACTTCACCACCGCCGTGCCCAAGGACCTGCTGGCGGCGGCGCGGATGGACGGCTGCTCGGAGTTCGGTGTCTTCCGTCTGGTGGCACTGCCGCTGGCGACACCGGTCATCGCGCTCGTGGGCTTCTTCAGCTTCGTCGCCAACTGGACCAACTACTTCCTGCCGTACGTCATGCTCCCCGAGAGTGACCAGATGCCCGTCCAGGTGGGGGTCGGCAACCTGCTCAGCAACGTGCCGTCGTTCAATCCGACCGTCGGCGAGCTCGCGATCGAGCGCCCGCAGCTGGCTCTGGCGACGCTGGTGGCCATCACACCGGTCCTGGTCGTCTTCCTCTTCGCCCAGCGCTTCCTGGTCAGCGGGATGCTCGCCGGAGCCACCAAGGAATGACGCCCTGAGCGGGCCCCACCCGCCCGGCCGTCGTCCCCGGCGTGCGCCGTCCCGCCGTCCACCCGAACGGAGATTCCCCATGCCCCACAGCTCTGCCGACCACGCCCCCGCCGAGGACGCCCCCCGCGACCACCTGGTCCCGCCACCCGAGATCGAGGCGGGGGTGCCGCTGCTGGAACCACCCGGCTGGGCCGTGGCCCAGCGATCCCTGTTCGACCTCCTCGACCACGCCTGGCGGCGCTTCGCCCGCGACTTCACCGGCCCGGACGGACGGCTGAACTACACCGGGGAGCTGACCACCCGCGACGGTGTGGACGACTTCTACGAGGTGTTCTTCAACTGGCCCCAGCTGTATCTCCTCGGTGGCGCCGACGATCTGCTGACCGCCAGTGAGAGGCACTGGGAAGGCGTCACCCGGCAACTGACGGAACTGGGCATGCTGCGCGACGAGTACGAGCGCGGCTACGACTGGTTCCACCAGGGCGAAAGCCTGCTCCTGCTCTACTTCCTGTGCATGGCCGCCCCCGACCGCTGGTCCGAACGCGCCCTGCGCTTCGCCGAGCTGTACGTCGACCCGGCCAAGGGCAACTACGAGCCCGAACACCGCGTCATCACCCGCCCGCACAACGGCAGCGACCCCGACCGCCGGGGCCTGTTCGACGGCGACGTCTACCCCTGGCTGGAGAAGGAAGCCCAGACGTACGGCTTCCCGCTCGACTGGATCCCCGAGGCCGGCGGCGGCCCGTACCCCCTCTCGGAGGATCCGCGTCTCGGCGCGCAGATGCGGGACCGGATGGGCGTCGGCGACACCGCGGTCAACCTCGCCGCGGCCGGACTCGTCCTCAACGCCTGGATCCTCTCCGGCGAGGACCGCTACCGCGACTGGATCGTCGAGTACGTGGGCGCGTGGCGCGAGCGCACCGAGGCGAACAGCGGTCTCGTCCCGGACAACGTCGCCCCGGACGGCGTCGTCGGCGGTCTGCTGGAGGGCCGCTGGTACGGCGGCCACTACGGCTGGTCCTGGCCGCACGGCTGGCACAGCGTTGGCCACGCGGCCTGTGTGGCGGCACTGGCGGCAGCCACGGTCACCGGCGACGACGACTACCTCTCCATGGTCGCGACCTCACTCGACACCCTCATCGACCGCGGCAAGGTGATGCCCCACACCGAGGCGGACTCCAGTCTGCCCTCCAAATGGGTGGTCGAGCTCGGCCCGGACGTCCACACGCCCACGCTCCACGTCCCTTTCCGGCACAACGACTCGGGCTGGTTCGACTACAACCCGGCCACACCGCCCGTACCGGTGGCGCTGTGGCACCACACGGCCTCCGACGCCGACCGGGCCCGGCTGGAGCGGCTGCGTGCGGCCGACGGCATCGACTGGCGCACCGTCCGGCCGTTCCGGGCCAAGGAGGAGTCCGGGCACGAAAAGGCGTGGTTCGCCTTCCTCGCCGGCGACGACCCCGGCTATCCCGAGCGCATCCTCACGGCCGCCCAGGCGCAGGTCCGCCACCGCCTGAGGCGCATCGACCGCTACCGCGACCTGGACGTGCCCGAGGCCGACATCCATGTGTGGCAGCTGTGCAACCCCGTGGCCACCGAAGCCCTCGTCCAGCTGACCTGGGGCGGCCCCCAGGTGCTGTACCAGGGCGGCCTGCAGCAGGCCCGGCTGCGCTACCACGACGCCGAGGCCCGCCGCGCCGGCCTGCCGCCGGACGTGGCCGCCCTCGTCACCTCCATCGACCCCGAGGCGACCACTGTCGAACTGGTGAACCTCTCCCCCGAGACAGACCGTACGGTGATCGTCCAGGCGGGCGCCTTCGCCGAGCACACCATCACCGCTGTCCGGTACACGACCTGCACGGACGACGGCTGGATCGGCGACATGTACGACTACGGCCACACGGAGCCGGTGGTCAGCGAGACGGAGCAGTCCTGTGACAGCGCCTTCCTGACCGTCCGGCTGCCCGCATCCACCCGCATCCGGCTCGTTCTCCGGCTTCGGCTGCGCGCCAACACCCCCAGCTACCGCACACCGTTCGACACGGCGGGCGACACGTCCGCCCCGGGCACCGAAGGGGAAACCTCATGAAGCGCATGGCCCAGACCATCCGGCTCCGGCCCGAGCGCCGCGAGGAGTACCTCGAACTCCACTCCGCAGTCTGGCCCGGAGTCGAAGCCGCCCTGCACCGGGCGCACATCCGCAACTACAGCATCTTCCTCCACGGTGACGCGCTGTTCGCCTACTTCGAGTACCACGGCGAGGACTTCGAGGCCGACATGGCCGCCCTCGAAGCCGACCCCGAGACCCAGCAGTGGTGGAAGCTCACCGACCCCTGCCAGGAACCCTGGCCCGACCGGGGCGACTCCCGCCAGTGGACGGAACTGACCGAGATCTGGCACCTCGGCCCGCCCGGCGAAGACGCCACCGTCTGACGCGGCCCGCACCAGACCGACCCGACTTGGAACCTGCCATGACCCCCTCCCCCGTCCTCATCGATGCTCACCACCATCTGTGGGACCTCGACCAGCGTCCGCAACCCTGGCTCGACGACCCCGCCCTGGCATCGATCCGCCGCGCCTTCACCCCCGACGCCCTGCGCTCCGCCGCCACCCGACCCATCGCGGGCCGCCGACTGCACAGCACGGTGGCCGTGCAGTGCATGCCGGACGTGCCCGAGACGGAAGACCTGCTCGCGCTCGCGGAGCGGGAGCCGCTGATCGGGGCCGTGGTCGGCTGGGCGGACCTGACCTCCCCGGCGATCGGGGACGTACTCGACCGACTGCTCTCCGGGCCGGGCGGCACGTACCTGCGATCGCTGCGTCATCTCGTGCAGGGCGAAGCGGATCCGCAGTGGCTCCAACGTCCCGCTGTCGAACGCGGGCTGGCGGCGGTCGGGGAGCGCGGGCTCTGCTACGACGTGCTCGTGCACAGCCACCAGCTCGGTCAGGCGGTCCGCCTGGCCGAGCGGTTCCCGGACCTGCCCCAGGTGCTCGACCACGCCGGCAAGCCGCCGATCGCCGACGGTGACCTGGCGGACTGGGAACGCCAGGTGCAACGGCTGGCCGCACACCAGCAGGTGGTCTGCAAGCTGTCGGGACTGATCACCGAGGCCGACCACGACAGGTGGACCACCGCCGACATCCGCCCCGTCTGGGACATCCTGCTCACCGCCTTCGGCCCCGACCGGCTGATGTTCGGCTCCGACTGGCCGGTCGCCAACCTCGCCGGCGGCTGGAACCGCTGGGCCGCCACCGTGGACGAACTGCTCACCGACTGTGCCGAGAACGAGATCCACGCGCTCCTCGCCGGCACCGCGACCGCCTTCTACCGCCTCCCCACCCGCGGCTGACCGTCGGCTCGTGCTGTAGGGTGGTGTTGTCCCAGTCGACGACCGCGCTGCCGGAGAACACCATCTCCTCGTCGTCGTGCGACAGGGCGAGCGGCAACTCCTCCCAGCGCACGAGGTCCTTGCTCACCGCGTGCCCCCAGGACATGTCGCCCCAGGAGTTGCCGTTCGGGTTGTACTGGTAGAAGAGGTGGTACTCGCCCTTGTAGTAGACGAGGCCGTTGGGGTCGTTCATCCAGTTCTTCTGCGGAGTGAAGTGGAACTGGGGTCGGTAGGTCTCGGTGTACGGCGGGGTGTCGGCCGCGACCGCCGTCTGAGGGCCGAGGGGGGCTGCGGACAGGGCGCAGACGGTCGCCACCGCCGCCATCATCCGTATACGGGCGTGCCGGGATACGCGTACAGAGCTCATGTGTCTCCTAGTCCCGCGGTCGTCCGGGCAGCGGTGAATGCGGCTCCTGCGCGGACGGACCGAAAAGTGACGTCTCCTGCCGGCGTCGTCCATGCCGCCGACCGGGATGTCATCGTTGACTTGTGTCAACGATGACATCAAGGTGCCCGATTATGAAGCCCAACCCGACCAGTACGTCAACGGTCTGGGCGCGATTGCTCCGGTACGAGCCGGTGGTCATTCCGACACTCGGTCAGCTCCGGAACAGGACAGTGCGACGGCCTCTGGATCCAAGTGGACATGGGGCAAACGCAGACCTTCAACAAGATTGGGTTGGATGCCGGCGGCAGTGTCAGCGACTGTGCGCGGAGCTCAGACGTATACGTATCCACGGATGGAACCGACTGGACCAGGGTTTCTTCCGCAGCGGACGGCCAACGAGCCCACCTCATTTCCTTCCCGACGCAAACAGCTCGCTACATCAAGGTCGTCAATACCGGCGATGTCGCGCGTAGCTGGTGGTCAGTCGCAGAATTCAACGTCTACAACTGACCTCAGGCAGCCCGCAGCCCGCAGCCCGCAGCCCGCAGCCCGCAGCGCCCGGCCAGCCCAGCGGCCCGTCCGCTTACGCATCGCTCAGGCATCGCTCCCGCATACGGTGCCGTTGACCAGCGGCGCTCCAGCCAACGAGTGGGGTAATGAGCCGGGGTGACCGGGCGTCAACCGGCGGTCGCTCCCCTCTACCTGAGTGTTCTCATTACCGAGTGCTTCGGTGAGAGGAGCGAATCAGTCGGATCAGACGGTGTCGTTGAGGTCCTGGGCGTATGTCTCGATGGCCCGCCGGTACTGGCGCACGTAAGGGTCCTCGCTGGTGGTGGCGACCAGCTTGAGCAGGATCTGCATGGCTTCGTGGTGCTGGTCGGTGTTGAACAGGGCCATGGCGAGGAAGGTCTGCAGGGCACCGTCATCGGGGAACTCGGCCGCGCCTTGGCGGAGGGTGTCGACCGCCTGGGTGTACCGGCCGAGTATCCGATAGGTACTGCCGAGGCCGAGGAGAGCTCCGCGGCGGTCCTCTTCCGACAGCCCTGATCCCGTCAGGCTGCATTCGTAGAAGGGGACAGCCTCCGCCTCCAGGCCCAGCACGTCATGGACCCAGGCAGTCTGATAGGCCACCTCGGCGTCCCCGGGGTGCTCGGCGGCCAGATCCAGTAACCTCCTCCGGGCCTCTTCGGGATTCCCCTGTCGGCGCAGGCGGATGGCTTCGGCCAGTAGTTCGTCTCTGGTGTGTCCGTTCATGAGTTCATCGTGCCGGGGCGTCGGTGTCCTTGATGTCAGCGGAATGACGTGAGCCGTTCATCGCGGAACGCGGGCGCGGTGAGGGTGCTCAGGCGATGAAGACCGAACTCAGGCACGGGCCACCGCGGTGCCGTCGTTCTCCATCGGGATAGGGCCTGCGTCACCAGCCGGCGGCCGGGTGATCCGGACCAGGGTGCTGTGCGGAACCTCCGTGACGAACCGCTCGGCGCACGTGATCGGCTGGAAGTGGTCCTCCTCGCCCCGCACCAGCAGCTTCGGTGCCGTCGAAGCCGACGGCTTTCCGGCTCTGCCTTGGTGTATCCGCAGACCAAGGCAGAGGCGGACCTGTGGAGGCACGCCGTCTGCCGATCGAGCCCGACCTTCCCCACTCCGGAGAGGAGACCGGGTCGGTCGACCTGCGCCAAGGTCCGAGGGCACACGATGCCTGCCGTCGCTCTGGCACCTCTCTGGTCCCCCGCACGCACAACGGCTTTCAGCCGTGCTCGTTGATCCGGTGCAGAAAGGCCCGTGTGCGCGCGTGGTCGGGGTCGGTCATGAGTTTCTCCGGAGGCCCTTCCTCCAGGATGACGCCCTGGTCGAACATGACGAGGCGGTCGGCCGCGGAGCGGGCGAAGCCCATCTCGTGAGTGACGACGATCATCGTCGTGCCTTCCTCGGCCAACTCCTTCATCACCTCGACGACCTCCCCGACCATCTCCGGGTCAAGGGCGCTGGTCGGCTCGTCGAAGAGCATCAGGGCCGGCTTCATGGCGAGGGCGCGAGCAATGGCGACGCGTTGCTGCTGACCTCCGGACAGGGCGGACGGCCGCGCCGACGCCTTGTGGGCGAGGCCGACCCTCGCCAGCAGGGCGTGCGCCCGTTCACACGCCTCGGACTTCGACAGGCCGAGGACCTTCGCCGGGGCCACGGCCACGTTCTCCAGGGCCGTGAGGTGCGGGAAGAGGTTGAAGCGCTGGAAGACGAAGCCGATGTCGCGGCGGCGCTCGGCGACGACCTTCGGCCGTTCCTCGACCAGCCGCTCGGAGCCGGGCCGGTATCCCACCGGGCGGCCGTGTACGAGGATCTCACCCTCGTCCATGGTCTCGAGATGGTTGAGGCACCGCAGGAACGTGGTCTTGCCGGAGCCCGACGGGCCCACGACGACCACGACTTCACGGGCCATGACGTCCATGGACACGCCGTCCAGGACGCGTACGCCGCCGAAGTGCTTCACCACTCCCCGGGCCGACATCACCGCCGTCGTTGTCGTTTCCATGTCAGTTCGCTCCCTTGCTGACGAGCGAGTCCTTCTTGACGAGCGAGTCCTCCTCGCGACTGGTGAAGCGGCCCCCGCCGACGAACCGCTCGCGCAGGGACGGTCTGGCGACCGTGAGGCCGGGGTCCGCGAACTTGCGCTCGATGAAGCGTTGGACGAAGGACCAGACGGTGGTCAGGGCGAGGTAGTAGCAGGCGACGACGAGGAAGATCTCGAAGGTCTTGAACGTCGCCGAGTTGATCGACTGTGCCGTCAGGAACATCTCCTGCAGGCCGATGACCGACAGAAGGGACGTCGACTTCATCATCAGGTTGAACTCGTTGCCCAGCGGCGGCACGACGATCCGCAGCGCCTGGGGCAGCAGTACAACCCGCATGGTCAGCGCCGGAGTCATCCCCAGCGCCTGGGCCGCTTCCGTCTGCCCGGGGTCGATGGCGTCCAGCGCCGCGCGGAAGATCTCCGCCATGTACGCCGCCTCGTTCGCGGCGAGCGTGATGATGGCCGCCTGGACGACGCCGAGCAGGACGAAGCCGCCGAGGTCGAGGTCCGTGAACCGGTAAATGCCCGTCGCGGCGAGGCCGTTGTAGACGAGGACGAGCTGGACGAGCAGCGGTGTGCCGCGCACCAGCCAGACGTAGGTCCGGCCCACCCGGCGCAGGGCGCCGAAGCGGCTGCGCTGAGCGAGGGCGATGACAAGTCCCAGCACCACGCCGAGGAGTTGGGCGACGACCGAGATGTAGACGGTGCGCCAGAGTCCCTCGAGGAACGTACCGGAGGGCGAGATCAGTTGGTGCCAGAAGAAGGACCAGTCGAAGCCGGCTCCAGACGCCGACTCGGCGAGCAGCGAGACGTCGGCCACGTCTACTTCCCCTCGATGTCGTCGCCGGTCAGGTTCCACTTCTTGAGGATCGAGGTGTACGTCCCGCTCTTCTGCACTGCTGCCAGCGCTTTGGTCAGCGCATCGTGCAGGGCCGCGTTGTCCTTGCGGGTGGCGGCGCCGACCTTGATGCGGTTGAACGGTTCGCCGACGAACGCGAAGGTGTCCGGCTGCTGCTTCATGACATAGGCGGCACTTTCGAGGGTCGTGCCGTAGGAGTCGACGAGACCGAGGCGCAGTTGCTGGAGGGCGTCGCTGTCCTTGGTGAACTGTCGGATGTCGATCTTCGCCTTGCCGGCCGCCACGCACTGCTTCGACCGGTCGTTGAGGTACTGGACGATGGTCGTGCCGGTCTGGCCGGCTGCCTTCCTGCCGCAGAGGTCGTCCGCGCTCTTGATGTCCTCGGCGCTCTTCGCCGCCACGAGCAGGGTGTTGGAGGCGTACATGTACGGCACGAAGTTCACGACCTTCTCCCGCTCCGGCTTGATGTAGAGCTGGCTGATGATCGCGTCGCACTGCTTGGCCTGCAACGCCGGGATGATGCCGTTGAAGCTGGTGTTGGCCCACTCCGCGCGGACGCCGAGTTGGGCGGCGAGCGCGTCTCCGAGCTCGATCTCGGCGCCCACCGGCTTCTGCGACGCGTCGTAGAAGGTCAGAGGGGGCGCGCTGATGTCGGAGCAGTAGGTGATCTGCCCGTCCTTCACCAGGGTGCCGGCGGACACCTTGACGGTTGCCGGGACGGTGGGGCCGGAGGTGTCGGCGGCATCGGTGGAACCTCCACAGCCGGTGAGCGTCGCCGCAGCCGCGACAGCGGCTCCGACGAGCGCGAACGCCGACCGGGGAGAACAGGGGAGCGACCTGGCCATACCGAACTCCTTTGCGGATTCGCACTGTTGCGCGGCGAGTAAGTCAATGCCATAGTCATCGCCATTGACTATGGAGTTCCGTGAAACGGGAAGCTAGGCGCGGCGGTCCAGGACTGTCAAGGACTAGCTGTTACAAGGCAGTTAATAGAGGTTCGGTTCAGAGGTTCAGTGGTTCTGAGGTTCACAGGGAAAGGGAACGATGTCCGCATTCATCGAACGCCAGCTGGCCGCGCAGGGCCCGGACTGGGCCGTCGCCACCCCGCACGCGGCTGCGAGCGATGCGGCGGCCGACGTGCTGCGTGGCGGCGGCAATGCGGTCGACGCGGCACTCGCGGCCGCCGCCCTGCTGACGGTCGTGTATCCCAACCAGTGCTCGGTCGGTGGCGACCTGCTCGCCCTGGTCGGCACCGCCGACGGTGAGATCCGCTGTGTCAACTCCAGCGGCCGGTCGCCGCGGGCCGTCGACGTCGAGTCGCTGATGGCGGCGTACGACATGATGCCCGTACTCGGCGCCCTGCCCGTGACGGTTCCCGGCGTGGTCGCCGGCTGGGCCGAACTCGCCGGGCGTTGGGGAAGCCGCCCGCTCGCGGCGGCGCTCGCCCCCGCTGAGACCGCCGCCCGGGACGGCGTGGCCGTCGCCCCCGGACTCGCCCAGGATCTGCGGCGGGAGTGCGCCGGCCTGGCCCTTGATCCCGGTATGCGCGGAGTGTTCTTCGCGGACGGCGATGTTCTGGCCGCCGGGCAGACGCTCCGCCAGCCCCACCTCGCCCGCACGCTCGCGATGATCGCGGACCAGGGCCCCTCCGCCGTCTACGGCGGTGAAGTGGGCGCGAGCCTGGTGAAGCTGCTGGCCGAGCGGGGTTCGTCCATGACGGAGGAGGACCTCGCCGAGCACACCGTACGGCTGTCGCGACCGCACAGCGCGTCGTACGACGGCGTGGAGTACCTGTCGAGTGGCGACAACTCCCAAGGCCAGTACTTCCTCCAGGCCCTCAAGGCACTCGATCTCGTACGCACGGCCCGCGGCCCTCTCGAACCGGCGGGCCGCGACGCCGGCGTGGTCGCGCGCGTGCTCGCCCGGGCCGCCACCGACCGCGACCGCCACTGCGCCGACCCCGACTGGTCCACCGTCCCCGCCGATGAGCTCCTGTCCGATGCCTATGTCCGAGCCATCGCCGAGGACGCGATGTCGGACTCGCCCGTCCGACTGGCGGGGCAGCGCAAAGTGTCGGGCGATACCGTCGCCGTCGTCGTCGCGGACGCGAACGGCACCTGGGTCTCCCTGATCCAGAGCGTCTTCCACGCCTTCGGAGCCGCCCTCCTCGACCCCACGACCGGCGTCGTCCTGCACAACCGGGGCGCGTCCTTCTCCCTCGACCCCACCTCGCCGAACCGCCTCGCCGGCGGCAAGCTCCCCCTGCACACCCTGATGCCGGTCCTGACGCGCCAGGACGGCCAACTCAGCGCCGCACACGGTGCCATGGGCGGACGTGCCCAACCGCAGGTGCACACTCACCTGGCACTGCACCTCGCCACCGGTGCCCCGCCCCGGCACGCCACATCCGCGCCGCGTTGGGTACTCGGAGCCATGGAGGCGGGGGTGACGGAGGGCGCGGGCGTCGTCAAGGCGGAGCGGGACGTGGCCGTCGCCGGTGTCCAGGCCATCGAGCGGGCCGGGTTCGCCGTTGAGCGGATCGAGTCGTACGACGATGGGGTGGGCCACGGTCAACTGGTGCGCCGAGCCACGGTCGCCGGGCGGCCGTGGCTGGCGGCGGCCACGGATCCGCGTGCGGACGGCTCCGCTCTGGCGGGCTGACACCGCACCGGATACCGGTGCGCCGCAAGGGAGAGATCGACGTCGGGGAAGGAAACATGACAACGAGCAGGGCCGCCAAGAGCGTGAGCCGAAGCAGGCTGCCACGGGGCACCCTGAGCCAGGAGCTGATCATCAAGGCCGCGTTCCGGGTCGCCGACTCGGCGGGCATGGACAAGCTGACCTTCCAGGCACTCGGGCGTGAACTGTCGGCCCACCCGACGGCGATCTACCGGCACTTCCGCAACAAGGACGAACTGTTGCTCGCCCTCATCGACGCGTTGCACGAAGAGGCGCTAGCGCACACGCCACCGCCCACGGACGACTGGGCGCACGACCTGATGCAGATCGCGATCCACACGCACGACGCCTTCCTCCGGCACCCGAACGTCGGGGCCCTGGCCGCCGCGCGTACCGCACGCCGGAAGAACGAGTTCCGATCCGTCGAGCGGAAGCTCGACTGCATGCGCCGGGCCGGTCTCGACGACACGGACGCCGCCCGCTACTACCGGGTCTTCGCCGACCTCGTGCTCGCCTACAGCGCCATGGACGCCAGCCTCGCCGCGCTGCCACCGGAAGTCCGGGACGCGGACCTGCGTGCGTGGACGACGGACTACCTCACACTGCCGCCCGACAAGTACCCCAACATCGCCCGTGTCTCCCCTCAGTTCTGCGCGCTGGACGACCCCCAGAACTTCGTCACGGCCGTCCAGGCGGTGATCGAACAGGTCCGGACAACGGCACGGGCCGGAGATCGGTCAGATGGCAGTCCCTGCGACTCACCGAGCACGGCGACCTCCTCCGAGGGAGGAACCGGGCTGTCGTCAAAGGCTATGGAAAACCAAGCTTGTTGATGACACACCAGAATGTCGGGTCTTTGCGTGCAGACGGGATTCGACGCTCAATCGGTCTCAGCCCGCCGTGGGTTGGTGCCGAGGCGGCCACGGTCGGCTACCCCCCGGCCGCGCGGTGATGAGGCTGGGGCAGGATGTTGCGCGCCCTTGCTGCTTTGTGTGTTCGGAAAGGAAAACCTCTGCATGCGCGCCATTCATCGATTCACGCTCGCGGGAGTTGCCGCGTTCAGCTTGGCCCTGCTGCCAGGGACGGCGAACGCGACTCCTTCCTCGGGAGTGTCCGCCACGATCCTCGCTCAGACGACTGTGGGTGGTAAGGACTACATCCTCCGGGAGATAACGATCCAGCCCGGCGGGAGCACGGGCTGGCACTACCACGACGGAACGCTGTACGCCGTGGTCAAGGAGGGCACGCTGACACGGACCGAGTCCGACTGCACCACCAACCACACCCACAAGCCCGGTAACACGATCGTGGAGCCCAGCGGGGCCGACCACGTCCACATCGGGCGCAACCTCGGCACCAGTCCGGTCGTACTCGACGTGCTCTACGTCAACCCGGCGGGCAGCCCGCTGGCGCAGGACGCGGCGAACCCGGGCTGCAGCTTCCAGTAGGCGGACGCGGCTCGCGCCGCACCCGCTCCAGCGTCGGCCTCCACGACCGCCACCCGGATCGCGGAGGTCGACAGCCGCCCGGTCCCGCGTGTCCGTAACAGTTCCGCCGGAGGCATACGGGCAGAAGCGGACCGACACCGATCGGGATGCGCTCCACACCGCCCACGTCACCCGGCGGTTCGTCGAACGGCACGAGGAGATCGGCCTCCCGCCGGTCCGGCTCCACGACCTCCGCCACCGGGGCCGCGACCCTCGCCCACGCGGCCGGAGCTGACCTGAAGGGCATCCCCGATGACGTGTGGAGAGTTTGTGCCAGGTCGTGATCTCGGTGCGTGAACTCTCAACAAAAGTAGGTCTCTTGTGCAAGGCTGGCGATCATCCGGGGCCACGTCCCGGACCGCGGGCGGTCGACGGATTCGATCCGGCCGCCCATGCCTCCGTTCCTTCCGCACCAAGGATCACGCATGCCCCCCACCCCCCACCCGGCCCCGATACCGGGCGCGAGACGCGCCGCCCGTATCGCCGTGGCCGCCGGTCTCGCCGCCGCGCTCGCCGCGACCGGCCCCATACCCGCAGCCTTCGCCACGGACGGCCCCACCGCCACCGCGGCCGACCCCGGCGTCAAGTCCGCGCACGACAAGCTCGGTTCGGACGACGCCGAACTCCTCGCGCAGGCCAAGGCTCACCGCGAGAAGAACGTCACGATGATGATCGCCACCGCTCCCGGACAGACCGAGAAGGTCGCCCAGCAGCTGGACGCCGTCAAGGGCGGCTCCGTGGGCCGTACGTACGACAAGCTCGGCTACGTACGGGCCACCGTGCCGACCGGCAGGGCGGAGTCGGCCATCGCCGCCGCCGCGAAGCTGTCCTCCGTGCGGGCCATCGACCTGCGGGACGAGATACCCCTGGAGGAGCCGGGCCTCGACAGCGGCGGCAAGTCGAGTGCCTCCGCCGCCACTTACCCCGGCCCGGACAAGAACACCCCCGGGAAGAACCCGTACAACCCGTCCTTCGAGATGGGTGCCGTCGACTTCGTGAAGAAGAACCCGAAGGCGGACGGCCGGGGCATCACCATCGGTGTCCTCGACACCGGCGTCGACCTCGCCAGTCCCGCGTTGCAGAAGACGACGACCGGTGAGCGCAAGATCGTCGACTGGGTGACCGTCACGGACCCGGTCGTCGACGGCGACGGCACCTGGCGCCCGATGACCACCTCGGTCTCCGGGCCGTCCTTCACCTTCGGCGACAAGAGCTGGAAGGCCCCCGAGGGCTCGTACCGGATCAGTGTCTTCCGCGAGGACGTCACCGCCCAGGGCAAGGTCGAGGAAGGCGACGCCGACGGTGACGTCAACCGCGACGGCGACACGACCGACGACTGGGGCGTCCTGTACGACCCGGCCGCCGGCACGGTCACCGTCGATGTCAACGACAACGGCGACTTCACCGACGACACCCCGATGAAGCCGTACAAGGACGGCTACCAGATCGGCCGCTTCGGCACCGACGACCCGGCCACGGACATCGCCGAGAGCCAGGACTTCGTCGTGGAGGTCCGCAAGGACGTGCCGATGGATCCGCTGGGCGGCGACTGGGTCGGCAAGAAGGTCGACTTCGTCAACATCGGCCTCGTCGCCGGTTCGCACGGCACCCACGTCGCCGGCATCACCGCCGCCAACGGCATGTTCGGCGGCAGGATGAACGGCGCCGCCCCCGGCGCGAAGATCGTGTCGTCGCGCGCCTGCCTTTTCGGCCCCGGCTGCACCAACATCGCGACGACCGAGGGCATGATCGACCTCGTCGTCAACCGCGGCGTCGATGTCGTCAACATGTCCATCGGTGGCCTGCCGCCGCTCAACGACGG
Organism: Streptomyces capitiformicae; assembly: GCF_002214185.1. Taxonomy (NCBI): domain Bacteria; kingdom Bacillati; phylum Actinomycetota; class Actinomycetes; order Kitasatosporales; family Streptomycetaceae; genus Streptomyces; species Streptomyces capitiformicae. The sequence goes on from NZ_CP022161.1 coordinate 10,474,776, forward strand.
CAACAACGCCCGCGCGGCGCTGTACACGCGCCTGATCGACACCTACGGCGTCCAGCTCGTCATATCCGCCGGCAACTCCGGCCCCGGCGCCAACACCATCGCCGACCCCGGCCTCGTCGACAAGGTCGTCTCGGTCGGCGCGAGCGTCTCCAAGGAGACCTACGCCGCCAACTACGGCACCGGCGTGGAGAACGACTACCAACTGTTCACCTTCTCCTCGCGCGGCCCGCGGGAGGACGGCGGCTTCACCCCGACCGTCGTCGCCCCCGGCTCCGCGGTCAGCCCGATCCCGGCCTGGATGCCCGGCGCGCCCGTCGCCGAGGCGGGCTGGAAGCTGCCGGCCGGCTACGCCATGTACAACGGCACCTCGATGGCGGCCCCGCAGGCCACGGGCGCGAGCGCGCTGCTGCTGAGCGCCGCCAAGCGGAAGGGCATCGAACTGACGCCCGCGAAGCTGCGCACGGCGCTCACCTCGACCGCCAAGCACATCAAGGGAGTTCAGGCGTACGAGGAGGGTGCCGGCCTCATCGACATTTTCGGCGCCTGGAAGGCGATCAAGGCCGGCGCGACCGCCCACGAGTACACGGTGAAGGCCCCCGTCGACACCGTGCTGGACCAGGCGCTGAAGACGCCGGGCTTCGGCACCGGCCTCTATGACCGCGAGGGCGGCCTGAAGGCCGGCCAGAAGAAGACGTACGACATCACGATCACCCGTACGTCCGGGCCGTCCGGCTCGCTCCCGCACATTCTTCGCCTGGCCGCCAACAAGGCCCGCACCTTCTCGATCGTCGGCCCGCGGCTGGTGACCCTGCCGCTGAACAAGCCGGTCACCGTGAAGATCCAGGCCGCGCCGGAGCACGCGGGCATCAAGAGCGCGATCCTTCAGGCCGACGACCCTCGGACGCCGGGCGTCGACAAGCAGATCCTGACGACTGTAGTGGTCTCCACGCCGGCCAAGTACACCTTCACCGCCTCGGGTTCGGTGCAGCGCAACAACTACAAGTCGTACTTCGTGACCGTCCCGGAGGGCGGGAAAGCGCTCGAGGTCACGCTCGGAGGGCTGAAGGAGGGCAGCCGGGCGCGGTTGAGCGCCATCAACCCCCAGGGCATCCCCGCCGTGGACGACGACCCGAAGACGACGGACATCGCCTCGTACGCGGACCCGATGCCGGGCGTCTGGGAGATCGCGGTCGACTCGCACCGTACGTCGACGCTGCTCGACAACCCGTACAAGCTGAACGTCTCCGCGTTCGCCGCGTCCTTCGACCCGGCACCGGTGACCGTGCCGGAGGCCGAGTCCGGCACCCCGGTCGACGCCTCCTGGACGGTGACCAACAAGATGGAGGTCGTGGACGGTGCCCTGAAGGGCGGCACGCTCGGCTCGTCGAAGACCGCGCGGCCGACCATCGCCGACGGCGTCACGCAGAGGAGCACGGTCGAGGTGCCCGAGGGCACCACGTCGCTGGACGTCGCCATCGGCAAGGTCTCCGACGCGCGCGCCGACCTCGACCTGACGGTCTACGACGCCCAGGGCAATGTCGTCGGCCAGTCCGGGAACAGCCACTCCGAGGAGTCCGTCTCCATCGCGAACCCGGCGGCCGGTACGTACACCGTCGAGGTGGTCGGCTTCGAGGTGCCGTCGGGCTCGACCGAGTACGACTACCGGGACGTGTTCTTCTCCTCCGCGCTCGGCAAGGTCGCCGTGGACGAGTCGACGCCGGTCAAGCTCGGCACGGGCGACTCCGCGAAGGCATCGGCGAGCGTCACCGTCACGGGGGACGTGGCCGAGGGCCGCGAAATCGTCGGTGAGGTACGGCTGGTGAACACGCGCGGCACGACCGTGGGTGTGGGCGACGTGACCATCGAGAAGGTCACGCGGTAAGCCGTATGACGCGGTAGGGGCGGGTGTCCGGTACCTCGGACACCCGCCCCGATGCCTCGTCGGAGCGTGTGCACAGTGACCGCGACCCGGCAGTCGGCCTGCTTGCCCAGCGCACCGCAGCGCCGGCGGGCGACGCCGACCGACATCCTGTCGTCCCTGGGAACGACGTGTCATCGACCGCCCAGGCGTCCGGGCCGAGCCGCGGCACCGACCGCTCGGCGACCTGCCGGCGCACCGGCATCGGATCCCAGATGGACCGGTTCACGAACTGCTGCAGGTTCTGCTCGTTGCCGTCCGGCAGCCGCTAGGCCATGGCCTGGATGGACTTGCCCTGCCCGTCCATCGTCAGTCCCCGCAGACAGCAGTCGCTCGTGGCCCGCTGGTCCCCGCGCGAAGCGAAAGCTCGCCGACGATCCCTCCAGGAACAGTGAGGCACAGCCGGCCCGCACGGTCGCCGCTGAACCGTCCGTGGCGCGGGTGCCACTTTCGGAGGGTCGGAGCCCGGCCTGTCGGCGGGGGCGCTCCCGCCGGTCGGCGGAGTGAACGCCCAAGTGGGCCGCGATGGGATGGAGGGGCGGGCCAAGACCACGAGGAGTATGTGAATGAGCAGAACCAGGTTCAGGCTGTGACGGCGTTGGCGATCTCCCTGGCGGCCGTGTCCGGCACGGTGAAGGCCGCCTGCAACTACGCCCAGGGCAACGTCGTACGGGCGCCCGAGCCGGCACGGCTCCCGGCTGCCCCGGACCGCAGGACCGTCCGGTCATCGCCTACCACCCCGGTGCCGTCAACGGTGTCGTGCTGACCCCCACCACCTACGCCAAGGTCGGCATGCGGGTGCGCTACCTGGACGACTGGCGTACCCACCAGGTCTCCGCCGGCGAGGTGCACAGCGGCAGCAACACGATCGCGCCGCCGGGCACCGCCTGGTGGACCTCCGCCAAGTAGGACGGACCGCCAAGGCCCCATCCCTTCGCGTATCGATCCACAGTGACGCGCATCAGCATCGAACACATGAAAACGCACACAGGAGACTGAAGTGAGATACCGCAAGACTCTGCCCTGGCTCGCTGCCGTGGCCTGCTTCGCGACCGCCTGCAGCAGCGCGTCCCACCGCCGACGGTGCCGCGCTGATCCAGTACCGCGACGTCGGCAGCTCCAACCAGCGATGGACCTTCCACCGCGTCACCGGCTAGTACTCACCGCCACATGCCGATGGGGTGTGGGCGTCGCCTCGGCCGGCACACTGCTGAAGCAGCGCGGTGACGGTCAGAGGGCGACCAGTTGCCACTGCTGGTTCGTTCCGTTTCCGACGGGCCACTGGATGACGCGGGCGCCGTCGGCCGCGGATCCGCCCTCCACGTCCGCGCACCAGCCGTTGCGGACGTTGACGAGCCGGACGTATCCACCGCCCGCGTCGACGAGCCGCCAGTACTGGTTGTCGCTGTTGTTGTCCGGCCACTGGACGAGCTGGGCACCCTGGCCGGCGCCTGCGGGGCTGTCCACGATTTTGCCGCTGTGGCGGGCGGCGAGGCGGAAGGAGCCGTCGGCGCAGGGCAGGAGCCGCCACTGCTGGTTCTCTCTGCCGGACCAGCCCCACTGGATGAGTTTGGCGCCGTCGGAGGTACTGCCGCTGGCGACGTCGAGCACTTTGCCGCTGCGTCGGTTGACCAGCCGGAAGAAGCCGCTGAGCAGGGCGACGGTGATGTCCGTGCGTTGACCGGCGGTCAGGGAGATCTTTCTGGCGTGGGCGCCGAGGGAGGAGGGGGTGACGGTAGCCGTGGTGGTCACGGAGGTCATGCCGCGGCGGCTGATCAGGGTGACGTCCTGGTTGACGGCGGAGGTGACGGACAGCGTGGCGGTCCGCGCGTTCAGGTCCCAGTCGAAGCTGTGGACCCGTATCCGGCCGCGGGCCCGTACCCCGGTGATCGTGCCCTTCGGCAGTTGGTCCGGCAGCGCGGGGAGAATTTCCAGCACTCCGGGGCGGCTGTAGATCAGGGCCTCGGCCAGCACGCCGGGGATGGCGTTCGCGGCGTCGGCGTTGTAGATGTCGAGGTTCGGGTTGTGGGAGGTCATCAGCGACTTGAAGACCATGTTGTTGCCGAGGATCTTCCGCAGGTTGCCGTAGACCTGCCCGCCGTCCTTCAGCCGTGCCCCGGCCAGTGCGCGGTGCAGGCTGCCGTGGGCGGAGACGTTCTGGTCGCCGCGTACTTCGAGGGCCCGCTGCGCCGGGCGGACCAGGGAGGGCTCGTCCTCGGGGTTGATCTCGTGCAGCGGCCAGGCACCGTACAGGTGCTGGACGTGCCGGTGGTTGTAGCGGTCGGTCAGGCTCGGCCAGGACCATTCGGCCAGCGCGTTGTCCCCGTTGACGCGGTAGGCCGGGATCTTCTTCAGCAACGCCGTCCAGCGTGCGACGCCCTCGCCGCTGCCCTGTTCCACACCGAGGGCGTTGGCCGCGTCGATCGCGGCCTGCAGGGCATGCTTGCCGGCCATGATGTCGCCGGTGGCGTTGATCGAGAAGTAGACGCCGGTATTGCCGGGGGAGTTCTCCATGGAGAAGGACGGCACGAAGACCGCCTTGCCGTTCGCGTCCGTGCGGGTGAGGAAGTCCTCGTAGAACAGGGCCAGTTCCATCAGCGCGGGACCGAGCTTGTCGCGCAGGAACGCCTGGTCGCCGGTGACCTCGTAGTACTCAAGGAGCGGGTAGAGCAGCCAGTCGGCGCCGCCGGTCCAGCAGTGGCCCGGGAAGCCGCCGCCGTTGAAGTGGAGCATGTGGCCGTACTCGCCGTCGGTGCGGGAGGGGGCGAGGAAGCCGCGGGCTCCGTAGAGGTTCTTCGCGTTGGTGCGCCAGTCGTCGAGCTGGCCGAGGATCAGGCTGAAGTAACCCTCCATGACCTCGGTCGTGTCCAGGATGTTGCCGCCCGCGACCTGGAGGTTGACGTTGGCGTCCGTGGTGAAGTCGTCGGCCCAGGCGGCGCCCCACGATCCCGCCCAGATGCCGGTGAGGCGGGGTGGCAGGATGCCGCTGGAGCTGATGAAGAAGTAGCGGCCCGAGTCGTAGAGACGTTCCAGCAGAGCGAGGTCGATGACGCTGCGGTCGGCGTTCTGACGGGCGATCAGTTCGCTGACGGAGAGCTGCCGGTCGGCGGCCGGGACGTTCAGATCGAGGCGGGAACGGTCGTAGAGACCGGTGTGCAGGGCGGTGTGCCGCGAGCGGAGGGTGACGTAGTCGGTGCCGAGCGCGGCCAGTTGGGTGTGCAGCGGCTCGGAGTCCCAGCCGGTGGACGTCTCGTAGCGGCCCAGCTTCGTCAGCAGCAGCACCCTGGCCGCTCTGGCCACCACGATCGTGGAGCCGTTGACGGTGACCGTGGCGCCGGTGCCCGTGGCGACGACACGGGTGACACCCTCGTAGCCGAAGGCACCCTTTCCCGCGGGGTAGGTGCCGCGCAGATTCAGGTAGCCGGAGCCGCCTGTGACGGTGGCCCGCGTGGTGAAGCTCAGGCTGGTGGGCAGCCCGGCGAGCGCGGTGTGGACGCTCAGTGTGGTGTCGACGGTGCGGCCGGAAGCGGGTATCAGCTCATGGACGACCACCTTGTCGGCCCGGGAGACGAACGCCCGGCGGGTCCAGGTGCCGTACTGGTCGGTCCAGCTCGAACTCACCTCGCCGGTACGGAAGTCGGTGACCCGCCCGTAGTTGTTGACCGTGGTCATGCCCGGGGTGTCGATGCGCAGTTCGTAGGCGGGATGGTAGGCCTGGGTCCAGCGCAGCGACCAGCCCGCGGCAAAGTCCTGGTTGGCTCCCGCGTAGTCACCCGCGAGTGCCTTGTCGCGTGCGCCTTCCAGGCGGCCGGAGATCACCGGCGGGGCCACGTCACGGGTGCCGTTCGGCAGTACCAGCCGGTGGTGGTTGAGAACCACCTTCTCCAGGGCGGGAGCGCCGTACAGCACGGCGCCGTAGTCGCCGTTGCCGGTGAGGAAACCGTCGGTCCAGGAGGAGGCAGGGGACGTGTCGTATATGCCGCGCTCGGGGAGCGTGATCTGCGGCGGGACGGCCGCGGCCGCCCTGCCGGCGCACAGGCCGCCGGGCAGGGCGGCGGCTCCTGCGGTGAGTGTGGCGGCGGTGAGGAACCGTCTGCGGTCGAGGGAACTGCCCGTCACGGGGACTCCTTGGTACGGAAGGCGCTGCGGGGTAGTGGGGGAGACAGAAAGAGGCGAGCCGAGCCGGGCGGCAGCGTGACAGCGGCTGCGGCAGCGTATGAGGAGTACGCTGCCGCAGCCGCTCGCGCAACCCGCGGATCAGAGGGCCGTGAAGGTCCACAGCAGGTTGGTGCTGCTGTTGTAGGCCCACTGCTTGGTGACGGAGCCCGAGTCGACGTTGCCGCCGCCGTCGAGGACCAGGCCGGTGGTGCGGTTGGCGATGGAGTAGCGGTCGCTGCCCCGGTGGGTGATCGTCCACTGCTGGTTGGTGCCACCGTTCCAGGGGGCCTGTCGGGCGGCGGAGCCGTCGCCGGTGGCGCCCCAGCCGTCGGCGACCATGCCGTTCGTGCGGTTCACCAGCCGGTAGTAGCCGCCTCCGACCGCCTCCGCCTGCCACTGCAGGTTGGGACTGCCGTCCCACGTCCACTGCTTGAGGTTGGACCCGGAGGCCACGTTGCCGCCGCTGTCCAGGGCCAGGCCGTTGGTGACGTTGCTGATCCGGAAGTACGTCGCCGGGTTGAACTGGACCCTCAGCGAGGTGATCTGGTCGTTGTTGCCGGTGACCCTGAGGTCGGGGTTGTCGGCGGTGAAGGTCCAGGAGGTGCCGGTGAAGTTGTCTCCGGAGTAGCCGACCACCCGGTAGCCGGGGGCCGGCCGGAGGGAGGAGAGGGTGCGCGGGCCCGGTCCGGCCGCGGTCAGGTCGGCCGCGGTGTAGTCGCCGACAGGGAGCACGGCGTAGTCGCCGCTGTAGTTGACGTTCGTGAAGCCGATGGCGCCGGCGAGCGGCCGCAGGCCCGGGATCGTGCCGGAGAAAGAGAGCTTCAGGACGTAGGCGTTCGCACTGTACGGCGCGGAGGACGGCAGGGTGACCGTGAGGCCGGAGGAGTTCTGGACCGGCGTGGGCAGGTCGATGTAGGTTCCGGCGGTGGAGCCGAGGAGCTTCACCGAGGACAGCGACGAGAGGTTGATCCGGTCCGAACCGAGGGTCTTGATCGTCAGCGAGCTGCCGGGCCAGCCCAGGACGGTGGCGTACAGGACGTTGTTGGCCTTGTTGCGGGTGAAGCGGATGTCCTGCGCCGTGCCGGCCGTCGGATTGGTGAACGAGCCGCCGCCCATCTTCGTCGGGCCCTCGCCGTACGCGGTCCAGGCGCGGGTCGCGTACACCGACTCGCCGAAGCGCTTCAGGTAGTCGCCGATGCCGAGCAGGATGTCCTTCTGCGCCTGGGGGATGGTGCCGTCGGCCATCGGCGCTATGTTCAGCAGCACGTTGCCGTTCTTGCTGACCCGGTCGATGAACGAGTGCAGCATCTGCTGGATGGTGTAGTAGCCGATGCCCTGCGTGTAGCACCAGCTGCTGCTGGAGATGCTGTCGTCGGTCAGCCAGTACGGGCTGGTGAGGTCGGCCGGGCCGCCGCGCTCGTAGTCGAAGACCTCGCCCTTGCCGTGCATGCCGTCCTTGTACGTGGTGACGACCTCACGGCCCCAGCTGTTGGCCTGGTTGTAGTAGTACGCCAGGAAGTTGAGGCGCTGTTGCTCGTCGACGTCGTCCAGGTTGAAGTCCTGCCACAGGATGTCGGGCTGGGCGCGGTCGATGACCTCCTTGAGCTTGTCGAACCAGAGCTGGTTCTCCGCGGCCGGGCCCAGCTGCCCGTAGAGCTTCTTGAGGCTCGGGTCCGTCTGGGCGGGGGCGTGCTCGTAGAAGCCGGTGAAGTTGTACGCGTGGTGCATGGCCACCAGCAGCTTCAGGCCCTTGGCGCGGATGGCCGTGGAGAAGAGCTTCAGCAGGTCAAGGCCTGGGCCCTTCTTCACCGAGTTCCACTCGTTGACCTGGCTGTCCCACATGGAGAAGCCGTCATGGTGCTCGGCGACAGGGCCGGCGAACCTGGCGCCGGCGTCGACGAACAGCTGCACCCATTCGTCCGGGTCGAACTTCCCGCCGGCCGACTTCAGCTTCGGCGCGAACTTCACGAAGTTGCCCGCCAGGTCCTGAGCGCCGTTGATGAAGTTGTGGTACGGCCACGCCGATGGCTGGCCGTAGGTCGCGATGTGGTGCTGGTTGGCGTTGTCGCCGGCCCGGTACATGTTGCGCGGGTACCACTCGTTGCCGAAGGCCGGGACGCTGAAGACGCCCCAGTGGAAGTAGATCCCGAACTTCGCGTCCTGGAACCACTCCGGAGCCGGCGGGTGCTGGTCGACCGAGTTCCAGTCGGGCGTGTACGTGCTGGGTGCCGCGTGGGCGACACCGGCGCTGAACAAACCTCCGGCCACGGCCGCCGCGGCCACACAGGTGGCGCCGGCCAGGAAGTGGCGTCTGTTGATCGGACTCGGCATGGACACATCCCTGGTGCAGAGGAGGACAGGGGAAGACAGAGGAAACGAGTCGGCGTGGCCGCTGTGCATAGGGCGCCGTGTGTTACGCATGAAGGTCGGTCATGTCTCCCTGGGATGTCAACCAGCGTGCAGGGATGAAAAGCGCTACGGGGTCAGGCATTTTGTCCCATTCGACTCGTTTTTGAGAGGAATTATCGCCAGTCAAACATCGCATGTCTGGCAGTGCTCTATGGCCAGTTCGAGTCATCGAGTGGCACCGATTGATGGGATGGATCAATTCCGTTCTAGATTCTGGGTCAGTTCCTGAGTCACCTTTGGCCTGGGACTTCTTTGAGGTTCGAGCGAGGGTCTGGACAACACGCCGGAGACGCCTCTATAAACATCCCATCTCTACCGCGCGGCGATACACAGAAGTCGTCGAGGCGAAACATCTCCCGCTACGGGACCGGCGCGAGGAAGCACCGATGAGACTCAGAACCGCCCTCTGTTCCGCCGTCTCCGCTCTGTCCGCACTGGCGCTGCTCAGCGCGTGCGGCAGCGGCTCCACCACGGCGTCGTCGAGTGACACGCCGCTGGTCGGCGTCGACTACCCGCGCTCCGACACCGACTTCTGGAACTCCTACATCAAGTACACACCCCAGTACGGCAAGGAACTGGGGCTGGACCTGAAGACCACCAACTCGCAGAACGACGTCGCCAAGCTCACCGCCAACGCGCAGACGTTCATCAGCCAGGGCGTCAAGGGCCTCGCGATGGCCCCGCAGGACACCGCCGCCATCGCCCCGACCCTCGCGCAGATGGAGGCGAAGAAGATCCCCGTCGTCACCGTCGACACCCGCCCCGACACGGGCAAGGTGTTCATGGTCGTACGTGCCGACAACCGCGCCTACGGCGAGAAGGCCTGCCAGTACCTGGGCACCAAGCTCGGCGGCAAGGGCAAGGTCGTCATGCTCCAGGGCGGTCTGGACTCCATCAACGGCCGTGACCGCACCGAGGCGTTCAACGAGTGCATGAAGAAGAACTACCCGGACATCACGGTGTTCGGCGAGGCCACCAACTGGGACGGTGCGGTCGCCGCACAGAAGCTCCAGACGCGGCTGACCCAGCACCCGGACATCAAGGGCGTCTACATGCAGTCCAGCTTCGCCCTGTCCGGGACCCTCCAGGTGCTCAAGCAGAAGGGCCTGTTGGTCGGCCCGGAGGACAAGAAGCACGTGTTCGTCGTCTCCAACGACGGCATCCCCGAGGAGCTCAAGTCCATCGCCGCGGGCAAGATCGACGCGACCGTCTCCCAGCCGGCCGACCTCTACGCCAAGTACGCCCTGTACTACCTCAAGGCCGCGATCGACGGAAAGACGTTCAAGCCCGGCAAGACCGACCACGACAGCACCATCATCCAGGTCCGCGACGGCCTGCTCGAGGACCAGCTCTCCGCCCCGCTCGTCACCGCCGACGGCGGCACCTACGGCGGCGTGCCCAGCGTCAAGAGCGACGACAAGTCGCTGTGGGGCAACAACCTCGGCTGATCCCTCACCTCGAATCCAACAGCTCACGAGAACAAGGCGGTTGACATGAGCGACGGGGAGCGAGCAGTCACCCCCGCGCCCGCCCCGGCGGACGACGGACGGGTCCCCTCGGACCCGCCCGTCGTGGAGGCGACGGGCATAGTCAAACGATTCGGTCCGACGGTGGCCCTGAACGGCGCCCGGATCATCATCAGGCCCGGCGAGACCCACGCGCTCGTCGGCCGCAACGGAGCCGGCAAGTCGACCCTGGTGTCGGTCCTCACCGGCCTGCAGGCCCCCGACGAGGGAACGGTGACCTTCGGCGGCACACCGGCCCCCCGGCTCAGCGACCGCGACGCCTGGCGGCAACGCGTGGCCTGCGTCTACCAGAAGTCGACGATCATCCCCACACTGACCGTCGCCGAGAACCTCTTCCTGAACCGGCACGACCACGGACGAGGCCGACTCATCAGCTGGCAGGCCACCCGCCGCCGCGCACAAGAGCTGCTGTCGACGTGGTCGGTGAACGTCGACCCGCAGACCCCGGCCGGAGAACTCAGTGTCGAGCAGCGGCAGTTCGTGGAGATCGCCCGGGCGCTGTCCTTCGGGGCGCGATTCATCATCCTCGACGAACCGACCGCCCAACTCGACGCGGCTGCCATCAGCCGCCTCTTCGACCGCATCCGCGACCTGCAACGCCAGGGCGTCACCTTCCTGTTCATCAGCCACCATCTCCAGGAGATCTACGAGATCTGCGACATGGTGACGGTGTTCCGCGACGCCCGGCACATCGTGACCGCACCGGTCGCGGAACTGGGCCGTGCCGACCTGGTCGCCGCCATGACCGGCGAGGCGGCGGCCGACCGGCGCGAGGAACGGGCCGCCACCCTCGACCCCGGCGCCACGGCCGCACTGAGCGTCCGCGCGTTGGGGGGCGACGGGTATGACGACGTCAGCTTCCAGGTCGGGGCCGGCGAGATCGTCGGCCTCGCGGGCGCCGCCGGCAGCGGGCGCACCGAGGTCGCCGAGACCGTCGTAGGGCTGCGGGCGGCAACGGCGGGCGACGTGGAGATCGCCGGGTCGCGGCCTCGGCCGGGCAGTGTGCCCGCGGCGCTCGCCGCCGGCGCCGGGTTCGTCCCCCAGGACCGGCACCACCAGGGCTTCGTTCCCGACATGTCGATCGCGGACAACGCCACACTGTCCATCCCGAAGCGGCTGGGCCCCAAGGGGTTCCTGAACCGCAGCCGCCGGGACCGGCTGGCCGAGGGCCTGATCGACAACCTCGCGATCAAGACTCCCGGTCCCGATCTGCCCGTCTCCGCCCTGTCCGGAGGCAACCAGCAGAAGGTCGTCATGGCCCGTGCCCTCGCCGACGACCCACGGCTGCTGGTCCTGATCAACCCGACCGCGGGCGTGGACGTGCGCTCCAAGGAGTTCCTCCTCGACAAGGTCGAGGAGACCGCGGAAACCGGCACAGGAGTGCTCATCGCCTCCGACGAACTCGACGACCTGCGCATGTGCGACCGGGTCCTGGTGATGTTCCAGGGCCGTGTGACCTCGGAGATCGCCCGCGGCTGGCACGACCACGACCTCGTGGCCGCGATGGAAGGAGTGGACCTGCATGCCTGAAACCGTCCTCGCGGACACCGCCGCGGTCAAGGGCACGGAGCCGGAGCGGAGGCGGACCGCACTGCTCGGCGGCCGGATACCCCTGGCCCGGCTGCGCGACCTCGCGCTCGTCCCGGCCATCGTGGTCATCGCGATCGTCGGACAGATCGTCAACCCGGTCTTCCTGCAGGCCGACAACCTCATCAACGTCCTGCAGACCATGTCCGAGATCGCCCTGCTGGTCCTCGCCCAGACGATGGTCCTGATCGTCAAGAAGATGGACCTGTCGCTGGAGTCCACCATGGGGCTCGCGCCCGGCGTCGCGGCCTGGCTGGTGGTGCCGGTCGGCGCGGGCCACGGACTCGGACTGCTCTCCGGCGCCTGGGCCATCCCCGTCACCCTCGCCGTGGGCGCCCTCGTAGGCGTGATCAACGCCCTGCTGATCATCCGCTTCGGCCTCAACGGCTTCATCGTCACCCTCGGCATGCTGATCGTGCTGCGCGGTGTCCTCACGGGCATCTCCGGCGGCCAGACCTTCTTCCAGCTGCCGCCGTCGATGCTCTACCTCGGCACCGCACAGTGGTTCGGTATGCCCGCGTCCATCTGGATCTGCCTGGTGCTGTTCGCCGTCGCGATCGTGGTGCTCGGCTGGACCAGCTTCGGCCGCTCGCTGTACGCCATCGGCGGCAACGTCGACGCCGCGAAGGCGGCCGGCATCCGCACCGACCGGGTGCTGTGGATCGTCATCGTCACCGGCAGCGTGCTCGCCGCCCTCGCCGGACTGATGCTCTCCGGACGCCTCGCCTCCGTCGCCTCGGCGCAGGGCAACGGCTACATCTTCACCGTCTTCGCCGCCGCCGTCATCGGAGGGATCAGCCTCAACGGCGGTAAAGGCACCATGTTCGGGGCGTTCAGCGGCATCCTGCTGCTGTTCATGATCCAGAACGTGCTCACCCTCGCCGGCGTCCCCGCGCAGTGGATCGGCGCCCTCAACGGCCTGATCATCCTGGTCGCGCTCACCATCTCGCGCATCACGGGCGGCAAGGTCCAGGAGTGAACCGGGCGGCCGTCCGGGCCGCCCGACACCCTCCGCAGCACGCCACATCTCGTCGCAAGGGGTCGTATCGCTCGCCCCTGCACCTCACAGGAGTTGCCGCCATGTCATCCGCCCTGTCCGCTTCCCCGGCCGCTGCCCGCATCACCGCCCTCGACGTGCTGGACGTGCGTTTCCCGACCTCCGAGCACCTGGACGGGTCGGACGCGATGAACCCAGAACCCGACTACTCCGCCGCCTACGTCGTCCTGCGCACCGACGCCGGCGACGGTCTGGAGGGCCACGCCCTGGCCTTCACCACCGGCCGCGGCAACGATGTCCAGGCCTCCGCCATCGCCGCCCTCGCCCCGTACGTGGTGGGCCGCTCGGTCGAAGAAGTCTGCGGTGATCTCGGCGCGTTCTCCCGCTCCCTCGTCCACGACCCCCAACTGCGCTGGCTGGGACCGGAGAAGGGCGCCATCCACATGGCCACGGGCGCGGTCGTCAACGCCGCCTGGGACCTGGCCGCCAAGCGGGCAGGCAAGCCCGTGTGGCGCTTCCTCGGCGAGATGTCGCCCGAGGACCTGGTCGCCCAGGTCGACTTCCGCTGGCTGTCCGACGCCCTCACCCCCGAGGAGGCACTGGAGATCCTGCGCCGTGCCGAACCCGGCCGCGAACAGCGCATCGGCCACCTGCTCGACCGGGGCTACCCCGCCTACACCACCACCCCCGGCTGGCTCGGCTACTCCGACGAGAAGCTGGCCCGCCTCGCCCGCGAGGCCGTCGCCGACGGCTTCACGCAGATCAAGCTCAAGGTCGGCGCGGACCTGGAGGACGACGTACGGCGCATGCGCACCGCCCGCGAGACCGTCGGGGACGGCATCCGCATCGCGGTGGACGCCAACCAGAGGTGGGACGTCCAGCCCGCGATCGACTGGATGAGCGCGCTGGCCCCCTACCAGCCGTACTGGATCGAGGAGCCCACCTCACCCGACGACATCCTCGGTCACGCCGCCGTGCGCAAGGCCGTCAGCCCCATCAAGGTCGCCACCGGCGAGCACATCGCCAACCGGGTCGTCTTCAAGCAGCTCCTGCAGGCCGGCGCGGTGGACATCGTGCAGATCGACTCCGCGCGGGTCGGCGGCGTCAACGAGAACATCGCGATCCTGCTGCTCGCCGCGAAGTTCGGCGTGCCGGTCTGCCCGCACGCGGGCGGCGTCGGCCTGTGCGAGATGGTCCAGCACCTGTCGATGTTCGACTACGTCGCCGTATCCGGCACGACCGAGGACCGCGTCATCGAGTACGTCGACCACCTGCACGAGCACTTCATCGACCCGGTGCGCATCGCCGACGGCCACTACCTGGCGCCGACCGTTCCCGGGCTGAGCGCGCAGATGCACCCCGAGTCCCTCAAGGAGTACGCCTACCCCGACGGCCCCGTCTGGACCGCTCGTGTCTGACACGCAGGCCCTCGTCGACGCCCACCACCACGTGTGGGACCTGGACGTCCGGCCGCAGCCCTGGCTGGACGAACCGGGCCACGAGCCGATCCGCCGCAGTTTCGGCTCGCACGCGCTGCGATCGGAAGCGACCCGGCCGATCGCCGGACGGCGACTGACGAGCACGGTGGTCGTCCAGTGCATCGCCTCCGTGCCCGAGACCCGGGACCTCCTCGCCCTGGCCGACAGCGACCCGCTGATCGGTGCCGTTGTCGGCTGGGCGGACCTGACGTCCCCCGCGATCGGCGACGAACTCGACGACCTGCGGACCGGGCCCGCGGGCCGGTACCTGCGGGCCGTACGGCACGTCGTACAGGGCGAGTCGGACCCGCACTGGCTCGGGCGGCCCGACGTCGAGCGCGGGTTGCGAGCGGTCGGGGAACGCGGGCTCGGATACGACGTGCTGATCCGCAGCCACCAGCTCCCGCAGGCGATCCGCCTCGCGGACCGGCTCCCCGAGCTGCCGCTCGTCCTGGACCATGCCGGCAAGCCCCCCATCGCGCGGCGGGAACTGACCGACTGGGCACAGCAGTTGCGGACACTGGCCCGGCATCCCCAGGTCCGCTGCAAGGTGTCGGGTCTCGTCACAGAGGCCGACCACGAGAAGTGGACCGTCGACGACATCCGCCCGGTATGGGACGTCCTGCTCTCCGCCTTCGGTCCCGACCGGCTGATGTTCGGCTCCGACTGGCCGGTCTGCGTCCTCGCCGGCGGCTGGAACCGCTGGGCCGCCACCGTCGAGGAACTCCTGGACGGCTGCTCCGGCACCGAGATCCACGCGGTGCTCGCCGGCACCGCGACCGCCTTCTACCACCTGACCCCTGCCCCGACGAAGGAGGGGACGCCGTGCTCCTGACCGAACTGCTGCACCCCGGGATCCTCGAATCCCTGGCCGGCGCCGGCCACGGCGCCCGTGTGCTGCTGGCCGACGGCCACTACCCCGCGAGCACCGCCACCGGCGAGCGTGCCCGGACCGTCCACCTCAACCTGGCCCCCGGCCTGCTGGACGTCACCACCGTGCTCGACGTCCTGCTGCGCGCCCTGCCCGTCGAGGCGGCCCATGTGATGGTGCCGCCCGAGGGCGAACCGGAGCCGCCCGCCATCGCCGAGTACCGCTCGATGCTGGCGCCCGTCCCGGTCGACACGCTCGGCCGCTTCGAGTTCTACGACGCCGCCCGCTCGCCCGACCTGGCACTGGCCATTGTCACCGCCGACACCCGGACCTACGCCAACCTGCTGCTGACCATCGGCGTCCGCGCTGAAGGGACCCTGACAACACGATGACACTCGCCGTCCGTTACACAGCCGCTCGTACCTTGGACACGGCTGCCGTACTCAGTGCGCGGCCCGGTCCGGGTCCCGGCCCAACACCGAATGGCTGACCGGCAGCGGCCTCACCCTCGAAGACGGGCTGGTCTGCGACGAGTTCTGCGCCGCCGCGCCCGGTGTCTACGGCGCAGGTGACGTGGCCCGCTGGCACAACCCGCTCTTCGACACGTCGATGCGCATCGAGCACCGCACGAACGCCGCCGAGCAGGGCATGGCCGCCGCCCGCAACCTCCTGGGCGCCCAACGGCCGTTCGCACCCGTCCCCTACTTCTGGTCCGACCAGTACGACCTGAAGATCCGCGCCTACGGCTACCTGCGCGGCCACGACGAGATGCGGATCGCCGAAGGAAGCCTTAAAGAACGCAAGTTCACCGCCATCTACCGCACCGGCGACCGCCTCACCGGCGTCCTGTCCATCGGCATGCCACCCAAGAGCACCCTGGCCTGGCGGCAATCCATCGCCCTGCGCGCCCGCTGGCAGGACGCCGTACCCACATCGTCCACAGGAGTGGCAGCATGAACAGCGAATTCGAGGAACGAGGCGTCGTCGTCACCGGCGCCGGGTCCGGCATCGGACGCGCCGCCGCGCTGCGGTTCGCGAGCCTGGGAGCCGGGGTTCTCATCGCGGACATCAACCCGGTCGGCGCCGCGGCCGTCGCCAAGCAGATCGAGGCGAGCGGCGGCAGCGCCCGCACGGTCATCGGCGACCTGAGCGACCAGCGCACGGTCGACGAGGTGATCACCACCGCGGTCGAGTCCTTCGGCCACCTCAGCGTGCTCGTCAACAACGCCGGGATCATGGACAGCATGACCGCCACCGCCGAGGTGAGCGACGCCGAATGGGAACGGGTCATACGAATCAACCTCACCGCTCCGTTCCTGCTCACCCGCGCCGCCCTGCCCCACCTGCTGGCCCGCGGCAACGGCGCCATCGTCAACACGGCCTCGGAGGCAGCCCTGCGCGGCAGCGCCGCCGGCACCGCGTACACCGTCTCCAAACACGGCATCATCGGCCTGACGAAGTCGACCGCGGTCATGTACCGGGAACGCGGCATCCGCGTCAACGCCGTCGCCCCCGGCGACACCCAAACCTCCATCACCGACACGGTCACCTTCGACGGCGACGGCGCCTCGATCATGGGCCGCTACCGGGAGAACGTGGGCCGCGTGGCCGCGGCGGAGGAAGTCGCCGCGGCCATCGTGTTCCTCGCCTCCGACGCGGCGAGCAACATCAGCGGCGCCGTGCTCCCCGTCGACAACGGCTGGTCGGCCGTCTGACCCAGCCACCCATGCGGTGCCCGGCCCACACATCGGGGCCGGACACATCTGCCACTTCGACATCCACCTGCTCAACCCCACCACCGTGATCTACTTCGCCGCGCTGGTGCTCGGCAGCCGGGCCTCGGACGCCGTGTCCCCCCGGGAACAGGGGGTGCTCGTGCTCGCAGCCTTCATCGCCTCGGCCAGCCGGCAGGTACTGATCGCCTCCGGCGGCGCGTTGCTCGGCCGGCCGCTGACAGGCCGGCGCGGACGGCTGGTGACGGCCCTCGCGTCCAGCGCGGTGATCATGGCGCTGGCGGTACGGATGGTGATGTCCCCGACCTGACGAGGACACAGGGAACCGGGCCGCCGGCGTGGTGGACCTTTCTACACAGCAGTCATACGCGACAAAGACGATGGGACGAATTCCATGCCTCTTGAGGGCGAGTACGAAGCCAGTCCGACCCAATTCGTGCGTGATCAGGTTGAGTTGTACGAGAAGTCCGGCGGCACCGAGGGAACGACCTTGCTCGACACCGGCAGGCCGGTTGTCCTGCTCACCACCCGGGGCGCCCGGAGCGGCAAGCTCCGCAGGACTCCCCTCATGCGGGTGGAGCACGACGGCCTGTACGCGGTGGTCGCCTCGCTGGGCGGCGCGCCCAAGCATCCGGCCTGGTACTTCAACATCCTCGCCGATCCGCGCGTCGACATCCAGGACGGACCGGTGCGCCAGGACATGGTCGCCCGTGAGGTGACGGGCGAGGAGAAGGCCCTGTGGTGGAAGCGGGCGGTCGCCACGGCTCCCGAGTACGCCGAGTACCAGAAGAAGACCGACCGCGAGATCCCCGTGTTCGTCCTCGAACCGCCCGCCGGAAACTGATCCGCATCGGACGGAGAAACAATCCGGCGCCCGGTGGAATGAACTCCTCCCCTCCGAGCACCCGCTGATCGGCCCACCAGACCTCGAATTCGGCCTCGGTTCCTTGGCCTGGCCGGCGTTCCGCGACCGTCGGCAGAAGCAGAACACCGACGAACCCTCCGACCGGAAGACCGATGTCGACGAAGATCCCGATCGCACCCGGTCTCGGGACTGCCGTCACCGTCCCGCGGAACCTTTGCCCGAACCGCAGGCCGCGACGGATTCGAGTCCACTCTCCGCTTCACCTACTGATCTCACGAACGGCCCTTCCAGGCCCCGTGGAAAGGCAGAACCTCATGCGCGCAGTCCGCTATCACGAGTACGGCGGAGTGCA
Organism: Streptomyces capitiformicae; assembly: GCF_002214185.1. Classification (NCBI taxonomy): domain Bacteria; kingdom Bacillati; phylum Actinomycetota; class Actinomycetes; order Kitasatosporales; family Streptomycetaceae; genus Streptomyces; species Streptomyces capitiformicae. Next base: position 10,492,670 of record NZ_CP022161.1, read on the forward strand.
GACCCTCGTGGTCGAGCAGGTGCCGGAGCCCCGTCCCGGGCCCGGCGAGATCCGTATCCGTGTCGCAGCGGCCGGCGTCAATCCCATCGACTGGAAGTTGCGTTCCGGTGCCGGGCGCAAAACGCTCCCCATCGACCTGCCCGCGATTCCCGGGCGTGAGGCCGTCGGTGTCGTTGACCAGATGGGTGAGGGCGTGCAGGGGGTGAGCATCGGTGACCGTGTCTTCGGGCTGGGCGGCCTCACCGGCGCGACGGCGGAGTCGGCCGTGCTCTCGGCCTGGGCCCACGCGCCCGCCACGTGGACCGACGAGGAGGCCGCCGGCGCCGCTCTGGCATCCGTGACCGCGATGAGCGGACTGAAGGCACTCGGTCCCCTGCGGGGCCGCACTCTTCTCATCGAGGGCGCCGCCGGAGGCGTCGGCAGTGCCGCTGTCGAGATAGCGGTGGCTCACGGCGCCACCGTGATCGGGACGGCCAGTGAGCGCAACCACGCCTTCCTCACCTCGCTCGGAGCCGTTCCCACCACCTACGGCACCGGCCTCGCGCAGCGCCTCACCGCCCTGGCTCCGGACGGAGCCGACGCCGCGCTCGACACCGCGGCTTCCGGTTCCCTGGCCGACCTCGTCGCGATCGTGGGCGACCCCGCCCGCGTGTCGACGATCGCCGACCACGCCAACGCACATCGCCTGGGCGTGCACCTACCCAACGTGGAGAACGACCCCACACTCCTCGCCCAAGCGGGCGAACTCGGCCGACAGGGCCATTACACCCCGCGCATCGAGCGGACATACCCGCTCGAACAGATCGCGGAAGCGCACGCATACGCCGAGCGCGGACACACGCAGGGAAAGATCGTGGTCAGCGTGTGAGCAGCTGAGCCTGCCCCACCCCTCGGGGCCCCACCGCTCGGGGCCCTGCGGCTCGGGATCCTTTGAGGATCTTGGCGGCCCTTGCCGATCCATGATGTTTTTGCAGGTCAAACGGCGCGAGCCATGTCGGCCCCTCTCGACCTTGCCTGTCTGTTCCTGTCCTTGCGTCCCGAAAGCCTGCAAGAGGGACCAGCTCTGCCGATCCGAAGCCGATCGCGTCAGTTCGGGGAATGGCCTCGCACCCGCCCCCAGCGGCTTCCCCTTCCGACGCCGAAGAAGCGATGCCCTGCACTCGCAGAGCATCGCCGCCCTGACCGTTTCCCTCCCCCGCGCAGACCCACCCCGGCGGACGAAGCCGCCCCGGAGGTCGGCCCTGAACGGCTCATGCCGCGCGCCCGAGCACACATTCCTGGTCCCGCAGCAGGAGCTGCGGGACCAGGCACCGAATCCGCGGTCGCCGGGCGAGAACGGGCGGCCGTACGCGAAACTCAGCGGTGAGGTATCACGAGGACGCTCGCCCCGCGACGCGGCGCTGCCACGCGTCGCGCAGTGCGGGGACGATGCCGCGCGGCAGGAACAGCACGACGAGGATGAGAAGGGCGGCGTACACGGCGTAGTTGAGGATGCTGGGGGCGCTGGCGGGCATGCCCGGCCTGGAGTCCAGGTCGTTGAGGAACTGCACGATCAGCGTGATCGCGGTGGCGCCCAGGAGCGCGCCCCAAATGGTGCCGAGCCCGCCGACGACGGCCATCACCAGGAACTGGATGGACAGCAGGACCGGGAACGACCCCGGATTGATGTAGCCGATGAAGAAGGCGTAGATCCCTCCGGCGAGCCCGGCGAACGCGGCGGCCAGGGTGAACACGGCGAGTTTGTAGCGGGCCACCGGCACTCCGCTGGCGCTCGCCGCAGTCTCGCTGGTGGCCAGCGCGCGCAGGCCGCGGCCGGCCCGTGAGGCGACGACATTGCGGGCGACCAGGACGGTGAGGGCCACGGCGGCCCACGCCAGGTAGGCGTAGTGGATGTCCTCGCCGAGTTACGTACCTCCGGCGGAGAATCGTGGGAAGAACGTCACGCTCTCGCGGTGCACCGTCTTGTCGCAGCTGATGCGGAGCCGCTGCCGCCCCTGATCACTCCGCGGGTGCTGGGCGTGGACGACTTCGCCCTCTACCGCAACACCTACGCAACCCTCCTGGTCGATGCCACGACCCGTCTGCCCCTCACGCTCTGGGAGGGACGGGACGCCGAACAGCTCAGCCGCTGGCTTCGTGAGCATCCCGGCGTCGAGATCGTCTGCCGCGACGGTGCGCTGACCTACCGGCAGGGCATCGCCGCCGGCGCCCCCGATGCCGTGCAGGTCAGCGACCGCTTCCACCTGTGGCAGGGGCTGTCACGTCGTGTTCAGGACATCGCTGCCGCCCACCGGGGCTGCCTGCCCGCAGCCCTCCCACCGGCCGAAGAAGCCGCTCCAGCACCGGCCGAGGCAACCACCGAGGATGCCGCAGCGGACACACGAGCCGGGCAGCACGCCAGGAGACTGTTCCAGGCTGTCCACGCCCTGACCGGATCCGGCCAGAGCTACAGCGCCGTGGCCCGGCAGCTCGCCCTGGACCGCCGCACCGTGCGCAAGTATGCTCGCGCCCGCACCTGGCAGGAGGTCGTGCGCCGCCCGCCCCGCAAGCCCTGCACCCTGGATCCCTACCGAGACTACCTGCAACAACGCTGGGACGAGGGCGAGCACAATGCGATGGTCCCCCATCAGGAACTCCGCACCAAGGGCTACCTCGGGCACTACCAGCGCGTGAAGATGGCCATCGCGCCCCTGCGACGCGGGCTGCCGCTGGACCAGCCCCGCGAGCGCCCGCCGTCCCCACGCGAGACCGCACGCTGGATCGCCACCCACCCGGACCGCCGCGGCCTTGACGTCACCCACCGCCTGCACCGGCTCCTCGAGCACTGCCCGGAACTCAAGCACGCTCACGACCTGGTCCGCCGGTTCGCCGCCATGCTCGACAACCGTGACGCCGCACCCCTGCCGTCCTGGCTCGACGAGCTCTCCCGCAGCGGACTGGCACCCTTTGCCGGTATCGCCGGAGCCCTGCGCGAAGACCAGCACGCCGTCGCCCAGGGGATCTCCACGACCTACAGCTCCGGCGTCAACGAAGGCCGCATCACCGACGTCAAACTCCAGAAACGCCTGATGGCAAGGACGTGCTGGCGTTCCGCTCCTGCGCCACCGCATCGTCCTGTTTGCTCACCTCCGCCGCCGTTACGCGGACCGGCCGACCACGGCACCCAGATGATCTCCGCCTACGAAAATCTTGCCAGAGCCACTTCAACTCGTACGCCGACAATACCCATCGAACCCTCGAGTTTTCCGGTCAGCGAGGCACCCTGGAAGACCAGCGCGACGCACTCCGGCGCGAGGAGGGCGTGCCGGTCGATCTGCGCGATCCAGTTCTGTCCGTTGCCGGGCAGCTGTAGGGGTGTCATCGTTCTCCTGGGCGGGGCGGCTCAGGGCAGCCGGTAGATGTCCAGGGTGGACTCGCCGGAGCGGATACGGCGCAGGTAGTCCGCCTCGGCGGCTTCTCGTTCCGCGGAGAGCCGCTGGACCTCGGCGACCCGCTCGGCGGGGACCACGACCACTCCGTCGGCGTCGGCGACGATCAGGTCGCCGAGCCGCACGGCCTGCTCGCCGATCAGCACGGGCTCGCCGAGCTCGCCGTAGCCGTGGGGGTCCTTGCCGGTGCCGCGGATGCAGACGCGCTCTGCGAACACCGGCCAGCCCATTTCGACCAACCGTGCGGAGTCCCGGACGCCGCCGTGGATGATCAGCCCGGCCAGCCCGCGAGCGATCGCGGCCTCAGCCAGGATCTCGCCCCAGTAGCCGAACTCGAGGCCCCCGCCGGTGTCGACGACGAGGGCATCGCCGGGGCAAGCGGCATAGACGGCACGGTGGAGCCAGAGGTTGTCCCCGGGTGGGGCCTTCACAGGGAAGGCGGGGGCCTCCAGGTGCATCGACGGATGCAGTGGCTTGATCGCGGATGGCAGCGCGCCGGTGCGGCCCGCCGCCTCGTGCACGGTGGCCGAGCTCAGCACGGTCGTCGTCGCGCTCACGATCCGGCTCCGTGCTGCAGGTCGTGGTATCGGTGCGCGACGCGGGCCTCCCGCAGGGACGAGCCGGCCTCGACGGCGTCGCGGATGGCCTGCTCGGCTCGCTCGATCTCCTCGGCGGCGGCGAGCACCTCCTCGGCCCGCGCGGCGGGGACCACAACGATCCCGTCGCCGTCGCCGAGCAGCAGGTCACCGGGCTCGACGCGGATCCCGCCGATGGACACCGGTACCCCGGTGGCCTCGACGCGGACCCGGTCCTTGCCGGTGCGCATCCAGTTGCCGCGGGAGAAAACCGGGTAGCCGAGCTCGAGCGAGCGGTCCACGTCCCGGCAGACGCCGTCGATCACCGTGCCCGCCACCTCGCGGCGGTGGGCGACGGTGGTGAGGAGGTCGCCCCAGACGGTGGCGTCGACCCGGCTCTGGTTGTCCAGCACGACGACGTCGTCCGGGCCGAGGTCGTCGATGTAGTCGCCGACGGTGCCGCGGTCCTGGCCGACGGGGCCGTAGCGCAGCGTCCAGGCTCTCCCGGCCAGCCGGAAGCTGCGGTCCAGCGGCGCGATGCCCAGCGCCTGGCCTGGGATGCCGAGCTTGTCCAGGGCGTCGGAGACCCCGGAGGTGGACAGCGCGCGCAGCCGCGTCAGCGTGTCGGATTCAGTGGTGACCATCGGTCAGCTCCTCGTAGGACTTGCCCATCACGTCGGACACCCGGGCGCCGCCCTCGATGGCCTGGGCCATCGCGGCCTCGGTGGCGGCGATCCGCTCGGCGGTGGCGAGGACCTCCTTGGCGCGGGCGGCGGGCACGACGACCACGCCTCCGCCGTCGGCCAGGACGAGGTCGCCGGGGTGCACGGTGACGTCGTCGAGCTGCACCGGCTCGTCCCAGCTGTGCTCGACCGCGCGGGTGCGGGCGGTGACGGGCGTGGGTGTGACGGCGTAGACCGGCAGGCCCGCCTCGGCGGCCTCGGCGAGGTCGCGGGCGGCGCCGTGCACGATCACGCCCTCGATCCCGCGGGCCGCGGCGGCGCGGGAGAGCAGACCGCCCCAGCCGGCGCAGTCGGTCCGGCCCTGATGGGCGACGACGACGACCTGACCTGGCCCCGATGCGTCGACCGCGGCGGTGCCGAGGTGGCGGGTGGCGGTGGCGGCGCCCTCGGCGGGCGGGCCGAGCAGCACCGTCACCGCACGGCCCGCCACGGTTCCGGGGGCTGCCCAGGGTCGCAGCCCGCGCACGACGCCGTGGATCCCATGTCGGTCCAGAGCGTCTGACACCGCACAGGTGTCCAACGCCCGGAGCCGGTCCACCTCGCTCATGCGAGGTGGTTCTTCAGGCCGGGGAAGAAGGCTCGCGCATTGTCCTCGAACACGGCCTTCCGGTCGGCGTCGGTGAGGAAGTCGAAGCCCTCGATGACCGGCTTGATGTCGTCGAAGTCGAGGCCGGTCTCCGGGTTCGGGGCACTGCCGGAGCCGGGCTTCTCGGTGCCGAACAGCACTCGGTCGGGGCCTACGAGCTTGAGCAGCAGTTCCAGCGACGGCGGGTAGTGCAGGACGGTGTCGAACCAGAAGCGCCGCAGTGAGGTCTCGAAGCGCTCGGAGTCCGGGTTGCCGCCCAGGCCGGGGTGCAGCACCTCGGCCTGCCAGCGTCCGACCTGGTAGGGCACGGAACCACCGCCGTGGGAGATCATCACCCGCAGCGATGGGAAGTCGGTGAAGACCTCGCTGCGCAGCATGGCGAGGATCGCGATGGACTCCTCGGTGACGAAGTGCTCGGAGTAGGTCTCGCGGTCGGAGTAGCAGCCGGCGGAGTGGATGTGGATGCTCTCAGAGGCCGCCTGGTGGGCCGGCCTCGGCTTCACGGTGCGCAAGCGGCACCTGACGGCGTGGAAAGCCGCGATGGTCCAGCGACTGCCCGAGCTCATCGAAACGGTGCACCGCGAAACCGGCAAACCGGTCGGCGACGCGACGCTCAAGGCAGGGCTCGCGATCGAACACATCGGGTGGGCCGCCGGACACGCGAGGAGAGTGCTCGGCCGGCGCAAGGTGTCCCCCGGCTTGCTTATGGCACACCAGTCCGCGTCGGTGGCCTACAAACCGCTGGGGGTGATCGGCGTGATCGGGCCGTGGAACTACCCGGTCTTCACACCGCTGGGGTCGATCGCCTACGCGCTGGCAGCCGGCAACGCCGTGGTCTTCAAGCCCAGCGAGTACACCCCGGGTGTGGGCGTGTGGCTCGCCGAGCGATTCGAGGAGGCCGTGGGCCGTCCGGTCCTCCAGGTCGTCACCGGCCTCGGCTGATTCCGCTGCCGTTTCTTGTCCTCGGCGCGAGCCGCTGCTTCCACGCTGCCGATCAGTGCGTTCTTGGAATCCGCAGCGACCACAACCGAATCCAAGAGGCGTTCCAGTATCTGCGCAGCACTCAGAGCGTCTTTCACGGCAGTCCCTCCCCCTGAACACGCGGACGTACCTCTTCAGACATAAGAGTGACGTCGGCCATTCGGCAACGCCAGACGGCATTCAGAGAATGGCTAGAATCATCCGGCCGTTGCGGTAGAAAATCGGCCGTGCTCCTCCCCCTGGGACCCTCACGTCACATCTCGGCGGCCTCCGCCCATGGGCCATCGCCTGCGGTGCTTCTGACGTACGGGACAGAGGCCTTGTCATGGGGCTGAGGGCCGAGAGGCACCACGGCAACCCGGGGAGCGTCCTCCCGGCAGGCCCCGCCGCGCGGCATGCCATACGGCGTCAGCTCGCCACGCTGAATGCGCCACTGAAAACGTTGACCCTCAGCTCTGCGGCAGTCCACTGGAGTTGCGCATACGTGTCCCAGGTTTCAGAGAATCTGGCGTGGCGGGACAGCAGCCGCACAGTCTTGGAGTCGTGCTCTCCTGACATGGCGAGCGTGGAAGTGTAAAAGCGCTTCAGTTTATGGAAGCGTGTTCGCGGAAGGAGACCTGCCCTTTCCAGAGCCTGATGCCAGCGACGGTAAAAGTGAGACGGCTAAGTTCCTGAAGGCCGCGCTGACACAGGGCCACGACGGCGGCGAAGTCGGTCTCGGGGGTGTGTCGGTCTAGAACTGACGATCATCGTTGACACCTGGGTCTCCGATCGCTATGGAGATCCGCATGCCGAAGTCCACTCCCACCACTCCGCCGCTTGACCGTGAGGCCAAGCGGCGCCTGACGATGATACGCCACGTCGAAGAGGTCACCGGGAACGTCTCGCTATGTCCTGCCGGTACTTCGGGATCAGCCGGCAGGCGGAGTGCACCGTGGCGGAGTTCGGGCCCGAGTACGCCGACCTGCACGCCGACTGCCGCCAGCCCAAGGACGTGCCGTTGATCCACAGCGGCCGCATCCTGCTCGTGCACCGGTGCAGATGCGCGTGTCACCGAGGCAAGTAGTCCCCCGCATAGCACTGCGCCCCCGTCACGCGACGGCCGCTCAGCGGCTCAACGGGGTCACGTCGCGCCCGTCGGCGTCCACCCACCTGAGCCGGTCGGTGACGTTCGGCGAGGCGCTGGCGGACACCTGCTTGACCCGCACCTGTCCGAGGACGTCAGGCGCCAGCAGCATGCGGGCGATGGAGCGCTGCGCCTCCACAGGCGTGGCATCCCAGCGCTTCTCCACGTCGAGCCCGTAGCCGAACAGGGCGGCCAGCGGCGACGGGCCGGGCGTCAGCTCCGTCTCGCCTTTCTCCAGCTCACGGATCTCGCCGGTCAGCCTCTCGATCTTGCGGCCGATGAGCCGCGCCTCGGCCGGGGTCTCCGGGTCCTCGGCCTCGAACGCCTCCAACTGGCTCCGCTTCAGGATCAGTTCAGCCTGCACGGTAACCAGCTCCGCGCCGAGGTACGCGAGCATCACCGTGCGGAGCAGGCAGTCCGTCTTCTCCTTGTTGATGCGGGTGCAGCCCTTGCCGTGGCACTGGTAGGCCGGGGGCTGGGGCCTACCGGCCGCCTTGCGGTAGGTGACAGTCATGGGGGCGTCGCAGACGTCGCACACGTGCGCGCCACTGAAGGCGTGCCGGGCACCGCCCGAGAAGTTGGTGCGCCGGTCGCCGTCCTTGAGGATGCCCTGCACCTCGTGGAACACCTTGACGAACTCCGCCACGCTGACGGGCTTGCCGTCGTACGAGGCGCCTTCAAAGTCAGCGACGCAGGGCCACGAGGCAGGCAGTTCCTTGCCCTTGTGGGTGCGCTTGCCGATGTAGGCGACCCGCCGCGCCATGCCGCGCATGGTCCGCGTACTCAGGGGCTTGCCCTGTCGGCCGACGAGGCCGCGCGCCTTGAAGTCCCGCTCGATGGCGGCCATGGAGTGCCCGGCCCGGATGCGGAAGAACAGCTCGATGACGGCCTGCGCCTCGTCGCGCTTGGGCCTCTGCTCAGTGGGGCGCATGACCCGGCGGCCACTGGCGTCCCGAACACGCTCGTAGTCGCGCTCGTAGCCGAAGGGGCATACGCCGTGGCCCCTGGCTCCGCCGGGATGGTTGAGGTTGGTCTTCACGCCGCGCGTCACCCTCTTGTGGGTCTTGTAGCTCTCGTACTCAGAGTCGACCCCGTCCAGCAGCAGCGTCCGCCGGTCGTTGCCGTTGCGAGGGTCGAGGATGCGCTCGTGGGTCTGCACGTAGAAGCGCACGCCCTTCTCCTCGCACAGGTCGAGCAGCGTCACCCACTCGCCGGTCTTCCGGCTGCCGCGCGAGGACTCCCACAGCCACAGCAGGTCGGCGCCGAACCGGTTGTTGCGCAGGTCGGCGAGCAGCCGCTCGAAGTCGTCGCGGGCCTTCTTGGCGTAGCGGCTGGCGGAGCCGATGTCCTTGTAGGGCTTGCCGAGGGTGATGCCGAGTTCGGCAGCCGTCTCCGCGTGCTCGGAGTGTTGCTGCTCGGGGCTGCGCTCGGTGCCCGACTTGTCGACGCTGACGCGCAGGTACTCGCGGGCGGTGAGCGCTGCCGTGGCGGTGGTCATCGGTCCTCCCCGGGGCGCTGAGCCCTCTCAGCATGGCCCCTGATCTGTGGTGCGGCGGGAGCTTGCATCGGCGGTCACCCTCCCGGGTGACGATGAGCAGGGTGGCCCACTCGACCAAGGCATGCGGCAGGTCGAGTGCGGCAGGATAGGGAAGCAAGCGTGCGGGGTGTACCTCCGCCGACACGACACCCTCGCCCAGCTCGCAGTCGGCTTCGGATTTTCCGTCGGCACCGCCCACGCCTACGTAGCAGCCGTCGTCGACCTGCTGGCCAACCGCGCGCCCGGCCTGCTGCAGCGCCCTGCGCGAAGCCGACCCTGGCTACGTCCTGCTCGACGGCACCCTCGCGGAGTGCGACCGGGTCGGCGCCAGCCGGGCTGACTTCTGGCACAAGCACCGCCGCCAGGGGGTAAACGTGCAGGTGGTGACCGACCCGGCCGGACGGTTGCTGTGGATCTCGCCGACGCTGCCCGGCCGCGCGCACGATCTCACTGCGGCCCGCGCCCACCGGATCGTCCGGATCTCCGAACGCCAGGGTTCCTATCCTCGCCGACCGCGCCTACATGGAAGCCGGCCCTGGGTGACCACGCCCCTCAGACGCCGCCGGGCCGCGACCTCACACCGACTCAACAAACCGTCAACCGGGCGCTATCGGCGGCACGGGCACCGGTTGAACGCGGCGTCGCACGGCTGAAGTCCTGGCGGATCTTCCGCGGAGCTCGGTGCAGCCTGAATCGAATGACGTCAATCGCCGCCGACGTCCTCACCCTGGAGCGGCAACGCTGAAAAGGCCCACTCCCTGAACGCTTCCAGGGTAGCGCCAAGAACGGGGTTTTAGCGTGTACGGGGCGATGTGGGCGGCGGCGCTGATCTCGGCGGCGTTCACGGCGCCCACCGTGCGAGAGGCGGTGGACCAGGCGTTGACGGTCGTCCCCCTCCAGGACCAGCTCGGTGTCGATGCCGGCCGGGATCTTGATCTGGGCGTGGTGCCGCCAGGTGGCCACCGGGTCGCCCCAGCCCTCCACGGCATACGTCCAGAGGCCCTCGCTGGGTGCGGAGACGGTGGCGCCCCAGCGGTCGGTGCCGGGGGCGAGTTCGCGCATCGGGGTCCAGGGGCCCGGGCGGCCCTCGCGGTCCCTGAGGACGACGTTCGCGGCGACGGCGTCGTGGCCCTCGCGGAAGACGACGGCCGAGATCTCGAAGGCCTCGCCCACGACGGCCTTCGCCGGACGGCGGCCGTGGTGGACGGTCGGCCGTACGTCGATGACCGGTATGCGCCCGAGAGTTGGGGTGTACGACGACGGGGCGTACGACGACGGGGCGTGCGCCGGCGTGTTGTGCAGCGCGTCCGACGACGGGTTCTCGGGGGGCGGCGCGGTCGGCGCGGGCGGGCCGTCGTGCGCCCGGCTCGCGGAGCTTGCGTCGGTGCTCTGGGTCGGGGCGGGGGGCGTACTGGTCGTCGGGAGGGCTGACGAGTGGTGCGTGGCGGGCATGACCGCTCCTGTCCGCGTCAACGTGGGTGGGCGGATGAGGGTGTGGGGAGGTGGGGCCAGCGGGACGTACCGGTGGAGCCTTCCCACAGAGTGCGGGTGGGCATTCCGGCACTTTGTTAACTACTCACGCGTATGTCTACACACAAGACCGGCCTCGTCCAAGGAAGACGAGACCGGTCACTGTAGTCGCTCTGGGTAAAGGGACGTTCACCTGTGGTGTTACAGGGGCCCTACGGGTTGTTGACCTGAAGGAGTTTGTTCGGTGAGCCCGGATAGGTGTTCTTGAGGTTGCCCGAAACCGCGCGTTTCGCCAGTGCCTTGCTCACGTCGGCCGGTGACGCCCCTGGATGGTCGGCCAGGTAGAGCGCGGCGGCCCCGGCGGCGTGCGGGCTCGCCATCGACGTACCGGAGAAGGTCACCTTGCCCGTGTTGCTCTTGTGTGAGGCGGAGGTGATGGAGACGCCGGGCGCGAACAGGTCAAGGCTCGGGCCCCAGTTCGAGAATTCCGCGCGGACATCCTTCTTGTCGGTGGCGCCGACGGTGATCGCCTGCTTGACGCGGGCGGGTGAGTAGAGGCCCGCGGCGAGCGCGTCGTTGCCCGCGGCGACCGTGTAGGTGACGCCGGAGGCTATGGAGTTGCGTACGGCGGTGTCGAGTTGGACGTTGGCGAAGCCGCCCAGGCTCAGGTTGGCGACGGCCGGCTTCTCGGCGTGCTTGGTGACCCAGTCGATGCCGGCGATGACCTGGGCGGTCGTGCCCTCCCCCGCGTTGTCGAGGACGCGTACGGCGATCACCTTGGCCTGCTTGGCGACGCCGTACTTGGTGCCGACGGCGGTCGCCGCGACATGGGTGCCGTGACCGTTGCCGTCCTGCGCGGTCTTGTCGTTCTGGACGAAGTCGAAGCCGTTGCTCGCCCGCCCGCCGAAGTCCTTGTGCGTGATCCGTATGCCGGTGTCGATCACGTACACGGTCGTGCCCTTGCCCGCCGACTCCGGCCACGTATAGCTCTTGTCGAGCGGCAGCTTCGGCTGGTCTATTCGATCCAGGCCCCACGAGGGCGGATTCTGCTGGTTGTGGTCATACGTGACCGTCGTGTCCTGGACGACCGAGGCCACGCGGGAGTCCGCCGCGAGCCGCCTGGCCTGTTTCGCGTCGACCTTCACGGAATATCCGTTCAGGGCCGAGCTGTACGTGTGGCCTATTTTCGCCCCGTACTTGGACGCTACATCCTTTCCGGCCTTCGACGGGGCTTTCGTTCCCCCCTTGAGGGTCACGATGTAACTGCCGCCGACGGAACCGGGACCACCGGCTCCGAGGACGTACCCCTCCGGAGCGGCGTGCGCGGGCAGGGTGATGGCCGAAAGTGCCGCGGCCGTGATGACCGCCGTCAGGCCTCCCGCCCGGCGCAGACGCCTGTTTCTCGCCTCTGTCGGGTGTCGCATGTGTGAGAACCCCCTCCTCAACTCGGCGCACCGTCACCGGAGTCGGGAGGTACGCCACTGGGCAGCGTCTCGTGTGGTGTGAAGTGCCACAAGGTCGCACAGAGGGGCGGAATCGGCCATATCGCCCGTGGTGTACATGTGAAGGTCGCGGCGAAATCAGGCCTGAACATGTGGGGGTGGACTGCGCGGCGGGGCGGTCGGGGTACGGATGCGCCGTAATTGCATACCGAGGGACGCGCAGGAGCAGGTGCCGTAGGACGTGCCGTAGGACGTGCGGTCGTGCGTGCCGTACGACGTGCCACAGGAACGTGCCGTGGTAAGCGCCGTAGGTACGTGCCGTGGTAAGTGCCGTGGGTACGTGCCGTGGTTGCCGGGCCCCCGTGCCGCTACCGTCGAGGGTGTCGTGGGTGATGACGGGCGCACGGCTCCAGTGGCCGGTGACCGCCGGCTGTCGGCCACTGGCTTCGGTGCGCCCCGGCCCGTACGTCCAGGTGTGAAGGTGGAATCCTCTGTGAAGGCCATCCGCAGATTCACCGTCCGACCCGTCCTCCCCGAAGCCCTTCACCCGCTCAGCGAGCTGGCGCGCAATCTGCGCTGGTCCTGGCACGCGGAGACCCGTGATCTCTTCCAGTCGGTCGACCCCGAGCGCTGGGTCTCCTCCGGCGGCGACCCCGTACGACTCCTCGGCTCCGTCTCCCCCCGGCGTCTCGCCGAACTCGCCGAGGACCGGCGCTTCCTGCGCCGCCTGACCGCCGTAGCCGACGACCTGCGTGACTACGTCACCGGGGACCGCTGGTACCAGGGGCAGGCGCAGACCGGCGAACTCCCGGCCGCCATCGCCTACTTCTCGCCCGAGTTCGGCATCACGGCCGCGCTGCCGCAGTACTCCGGTGGCCTCGGCATCCTCGCCGGCGACCATCTGAAGGCGGCCAGCGACCTGGGCGTACCGCTGATCGGCGTCGGCCTGCTCTACCGGCACGGCTACTTCCGGCAGACCCTGTCGAGGGAGGGCTGGCAGCAGGAGCACTACCCGGTGCTCGACCCCAACGAGCTGCCCCTCGTGCCGCTCCAGGAGGCCGACGGCTCGGCCGCCCGGGTCGACCTGGCCCTGCCCGGCGGCCGCCGGCTGCACGCCCGCGTCTGGCAGGCCCAGGTCGGCCGCGTACCGCTGCTTCTGCTGGACTCGGACGTCGAGGAGAACGACCTCGGCGAACGGGCCGTGACCGACCGCCTCTACGGCGGCGGCAGCGAACACCGCCTGCTCCAGGAGATGCTGCTCGGCATAGGAGGAGTCCGGGCCGTACGTACGTACTGCCGCCTCACCGGCCACCCCGGCCCCGAGGTCTTCCACACCAACGAGGGCCACGCCGGCTTCCTCGGCCTGGAGCGGATCGCCGAACTCTGCGACCAGGGGCTCGACTTCGACGCCGGCCTGGAGGCGGTCCGCTCCGGCACGGTCTTCACCACGCACACCCCCGTCCCGGCCGGCATCGACCGCTTCGACCGGGAACTGGTGGCCCAGCACTTCGGCCCCGACGCCGAGCTCCCGCGCATCGACGTCGAACGCGTTCTGGGCCTGGGCATGGAAACGTACTCGGGCGGCGACCCGAACGTGTTCAACATGGCGGTGATGGGCCTGCGGCTGGCACAACGGGCGAACGGCGTGTCGCTTCTGCACGGCCAGGTCAGCCGGGAGATGTTCTCGGGCCTGTGGCCGGGCTTCGACCCGGACGAGGTCCCGATCACGTCGGTCACGAACGGCGTGCACGCCTCGACGTGGGTGGCCCCCGAGGTCTTCCGCCTCGGCGCCCGCCAGATCGGCGCCGAACGGACCGAGGACGCGATGTCGGTCGGCGGGTCGGACCGCTGGGACGCGGTCGGGGACATCCCCGACCAGGACATCTGGGAGCTGCGGAGGAGCCTGCGCGAGCAGTTGGTGACGGAAGTACGGGAACGCCTGTACGCCTCCTGGCGCCAGCGCGGCGCGGGCACCGCCGAACTGGGCTGGATCGAGGGCGTACTGGACCCGGACGTGCTGACGATCGGCTTCGCGCGCCGCGTCCCGTCGTACAAGCGTCTGACGCTGATGCTGCGCGACCAGGACCGCCTGATGGACCTGTTGCTGCATGCCGACCGTCCGATCCAGATCGTGGTCGCGGGCAAGGCACACCCGGCGGACGACGGCGGAAAGCGCCTCATCCAGGAGCTGGTGCGCTTTGCGGACGACCCGCGCGTACGCCACCGGATCGTGTTCCTCCCCGACTACGGCATGGCGATGGCCCAGAAGCTGTATCCGGGGTGCGATGTGTGGCTGAACAACCCGCTGCGGCCGCTGGAGGCATGCGGGACGTCGGGGATGAAGGCGGCCCTGAACGGTTGTTTGAATCTTTCCGTGTTGGACGGCTGGTGGGACGAATGGTTCCAGCCGGACTTCGGCTGGGCGATCCCGACGGCCGACGGGGCGGCGATGGACGAGGACCGCCGGGACGACGTGGAAGCGGCCGCGCTGTACGACCTGCTGGAACAGCGCGTGGCCCCGCGCTTCTACGAACGCGGCCAGGGCGGCCTGCCCGACCGCTGGATCGAGATGGTCCGCCAGACGCTCACGCATCTGGGCCCGAAGGTGCTGGCGGGGCGGATGGTCCGCGAGTACGTGGAGCGCCTGTACGCGCCGGCGGCTCGGGCACACCGGTCCATGGCTCCGGATACGGCTTCTGATGTGGCAGGGGAGCTGGCGGAGTGGAAGGCGCGGGTGCGGGGCGCCTGGCACCGGGTGGCGGTCGACCACGTGGAGACCTCCGCCGCCCCGACCGGCAGGGCGGCGGAACTCGGGGCGTCGCTCGTGCTGCGCGTGCGCGTGCGGCTGGGGGAGCTGGCCCCGGACGACGTCGAGGTCCAGGCCGTCTCGGGCCGCGTCGACTCCGAGGACCGCATCACGGACGCGTCAGCGGTCCCGTTGAAACCGGCGAACGGCCCGGACGAGGAGGGCCGCTGGACCTACGAGGGCCCTCTGTCCCTGGACCGCACGGGCCCCTTCGGCTACACGGTCCGCATCCTCCCGGCCCACCGACTGCTGGCCTCCGCCGCCGAGCTGGGGCTGGTGGTGGTGCCTTCGGAGGAGATGGGGGAGGGGGCGGGGGTGTTGATGCGGTGAGGTGACCTCGGGCGACACGGCGTCGGCCGTCGGCCCCGGTGCCCTGGGCGTGGCCTCGTCGCCGCGCCCAGGGCAACCGCGATCACCCGTGTCGCAGTCTGATGGGCTGCCCCCGCGCAGGCAATGCCGTCCCCGCGCCTCTTGGCGACTCGGCGCCGCACCAGTGGGCACCGGGATGCCGCCGAACGACGCAGGTGAACGGTCGCGCGGGGCACGCTTTGGAAGAACCTACGCGCCGCTGTCGATCCAGCCATGTCCCGTTCGACATCCTCATGCAGGACGCATCGCATCGCCATACGAGGAGGCGACAGGACCTGATGAGGCAACACATGGATCAGCTGCTGCGAGTGCAGAACTTCACCATCTCGAGCGACGGCGTCGCCGCCGGCGAGGACCAGAGTCTGGAGCGGCCTTTCGGCCACAACATCGATCCGGGAAAGCTCTTCGCCTGGGCCGGCGCCACGGCGAGCTGGCCCATCCGCACCGAGCCCGGGGGAAGCCGGGGCCTCGACGACTACTTCACCCGGGACTTCAGCCACAACATCGGCGCCGAGATCATGGGCCGCAACAAGTTCGGACCCCAGCGCGGCCCGTGGGGCGACCACGAGTGGCGCGGCTGGTGGGGTGACGAGCCGCCCTTCCACACGCCGGTGTTCGTCCTGACCCACCACAAGCGTCCATCGTTCACGCTCTCCGACACCACGTTCCATTTCGTGGGCGGCGACCCCGCCACCGTTCTCGCGCAGGCGCGGGAGGCCGCGCAGGGCAAGGACGTCCGGCTCGGCGGCGGCGTGACCACCATCCGGGAGTTCCTCGACGCCGACCTCGTCGACACCATGCATGTGGCCGTCTCACCGGTGAAGCTCGGGTCCGGGCTACGCCTCTGGGACTCGCCCGAACAGCTGCTGGACCGGTTCCACATGGAGGTCGTGCCCAGCCCGAGCGGCGTGACGCACCACCTTTTCTGGCGCAAATGACCAAGAGAGACAACGTGGTGTGATCAACAGGTGGCAGATCGTGGGCGTCATCGGTCTTCAGCTGTTCCGGTTCCGCCCAGTGAGCCGCTGATACCTGCGGCCGGTCCAACCGACAGCCACCCATGCGGCGAAGAGGACGGTCGCGGCGAGGGTGCCCGCGACGGTGTCGGTGAAGAGGAGCGCGAGCAGGACCGCGATCAGCGTGATCGTCCCGGCCGAGGACGTGGTGAAGGAGTCGGCACGCAGGACGATGCGCAGGAACCGCGAGGGTGAGGCGTCGGTCATGGCATCTCCACGCTGCGGTAGGGGAAGGGGCGACCCGAGGATGACGCCAGGGCCTGTCGTGATCAACAGGCTGGCAGGAGGCTGCCGATCCAGATGATCGCTGCGCGGAAATGGAGTCCACACTGACCAGGGGCATCGAACGGCCGACTAGCTTTCGCTCGTGGATGTCGTCGCGCATCTCCCAGCAGATCGGCAGGCGGTGGAACCAGTGCAGATGGGCGAACACGCGCTCCACGCCCCCGGGTTGGCTGCCCAAGCCGGAGCCATGCTCGGTGCCCCGCCGGGCGATCAGCGGCTTCACTCCGAGAGCCCAGACCAGGCGGCGGTGTGGGAGAACGTGGTGGCCGCGTCGTAGCGGATGCGGCCGTGGAGGAGGCCTGGCTGTTCACCATCGCCCGGCGCAGCGTGGTCAACCAGGGTCTCGACCACCTGTACGTCAGACAGTCGTCACTCCGCAGCCGTCACTGCAAAGGCTTCCGACCCGGACACCATGATCAGCGTGCCCGGGTCGATGTGCCCTCAGCAGATATCGAGGCGATTGAAGTCGTACGTCGCCTGGTCCGGGAAGTTGTAGATGTTGCCGTCCGCGAGGGCGTAGTACGGGTTGGTGTTGGGACCCCAGAAACGGACCTGGGCTCCGCCAGTCTGGTTGTTGCGAACAGAGAGCGCGTCGATGAAGTTCGAGAGCGACCGCGTATCGCACTTGAACAGGTGGAAGATGCTGTGCTTGCCGTCGCCCTGACCAATCGCCACGCAGGCGATTCCAGATGCCCGGGAGCACCAGATCAGCTCACTGTCCCGCTGGGCACTCGACACATCCCGCTTTACCCACTCGCCTGAGAACAGCGGGTAGATCTCGGGTGTCCACCCGGTCGTTCCGGCCGCAACGTTCTGTGCTGCCTGTGCTGGTGCCGACACCGCCAGCGGAACAAGGACCGCGGCGATCATCGTCACGACCATTGCAGCCGCCCGTTTTCCGATTCTTCTCAAGCTCATTTGATCTCCTCTGCAGTCGCAACCGATGCAGCCGTTCCAACGGCGAGATGTCGTCACCACGGCTGCTGCTGTTACCCGACCGGATCGCTCACATCCCCTGCTCAAGATGCCGTAGCGGCCAAGAGCTCCCCCGAGTCAGCGCCTCGAACTGTAGGCCGCGTCAGGGACGTCGCGACCCTGACAGATGTCAGGGTGTGGCATTCGGGGCTGGCCGACGTCACTGCCTGGCGAGCAGGCCCGGACAAGGCCGTACCCGCAGGCACGTGCCCGGCGAGCGGGCGCACCAATACCGCATCGGCGGCTCTGCCGGGTAGCTGAGCCAGCCAATGTGCAGGTGAAGGTCGAGCGAGCCCCGGGGCCAGGGACGTGGAAGCCGCGAGACCTCCAGCCGACGCGCAACCGGCCGAGCGGATGCTCCAGGAGTTGATCGAGGCCGAGGCCGAGGCCACGGCCCGGATCGGCGCGGAGTGGAACGAGCACACCGACACGCGCACCGCGCTGCGCAACGGCCACCGCGACAAGACGCTCAGCAGCCAGGCCGGCGACCTGGACCTGGCGATTCCCAAGCTGCGGTCGGGGAGCTTCTTTCCCGCGCTGCTGGAGCGGCGCCGCCGCATCGACCAGGCCCTGTATGCGGTCATCATGGAGGCCTACATCCACGGCGTGTCCACGCGGCCAAGGCGCGGGTCGAGCACCAGATCGTGTCCCGGGCCGTGGTGTTCGCCACGGGGATCACCGAGGACGGCGGCCGGGAGGTGCTGGGCGTGAGGGTCGGTGACAGCCAGACCGAGTTGTTCTCTGGACCGAGTTCCTGCGTCACCTGCGCGAACGCGGTCTGACCGGGGTCCGGCTCGTCATCGGCGACCACCACTCAGGGCTTGTCAAGGCCATCCGCAAGGTCATGCTCGGGGCCGCCTAGCAGCGCTGCAGGGTGACTTCCTGCGCAAGACCGGCAGAGCTACCGCCGACGCAACCTCGTCGAACGCTGCTTCATCCGCCTCAAAGGCTTCCGCGGAATCGCCACCAGATACGACAGGACCGCCACCTCCTACGAAGCAGCGGTCAGTCTTGCGTCATTCCTGCTCTGGGCAAGATCCGTTTGAAGACGGGCCTTAGTTGCCACCGCCACCGCCACCGCCGCCGTCCCCACCGCCACCGCCGCCGTCCCCACCCCAGCCCCCGCCGTCCCCGCTGCCGCCGGAGTCCCCGCCGTCCGAGCCCCAGCCGTCGCTGCCGCCGGGCTCGTTGTCGTCGCTGCTGTTGCCGAGGTTGCTGAACCACGTGCGGTCCCACCATTCATCGAGGGCGATCGGTTCGCTCTCGTGTGAGGGGCGCTTGCGGTTGGACGGGAAGCGGGCCAGGCCTGTCGTGTCGCCGATGCCGAAGGCGACGGAGAATACATGGGCCATGACGGCGTCCAGGGGGTCGGGGCTCTCGTGGTGGACGGGCGCCAGCGGGAGGAGCACCGAGCCCGGGTCGAGCACCTGGTGGCGAAATGGACGGGTCAGAAGGGCGACGCGGCGTTCGTCGCGCAGCAGCCACGAACTCTTCGCGCTCTCCCGGCGCAGCACCCAGTGGCTCCCGGGCAGGCGCACCTCCACAGAGCTCTTTGACTTGCGCAGCCGCTTCGTGAGGGCGAGGTGGGCCGTGACGTCGCCGACGGTCAGGGTCAGGCCCTTGGACGGTTCCGGGGCGTCCCTGTGGAAGCCGTGCGGTGCCCGGATCCGTACGACGGGAGCGTGTGGCCCCCACACGTCCACGCGAACCAGACGCCGGTCCACGGCGACGGTCACCGGCCCGGCGGGGCCCGGCGCGTACCGGCGCGCGATCCACAGCGGTACGCCCTCGGCCCGGGCACGCTCCGCCAGGGCGGCCACCTGCGCCGGCCCACCGCACCGCTGTACCGCCAACTCCCCCAGCCTGTGGGCGAACTCGGCGGCCTGCCGCACCTTCACGGGCGTGGAGGTACCGGTGACGCGGGTCACGGGGACGACCCCGGGGCCGTTCGGCAGCCGCGTCAGCGGGCGTTCCGTCCCGCCGCCCCCGACCCAGTACCCGCGCTGGAACGCCTCGGCCATGGCACCGAGGTTCAGCTCGCTCAACGGCGTGATCCTGCCGCCCTTGCGCAGATGCTCCTCGGTCAACTCCACGGTCCGCGCCAGCGGATTCCTCGACCGCTCGCCATACCGCACCTGACTCACGACACCCCCGTATACGTACGCCACTCAGCAGAGTCCAGGGTCACACAGCCGCGCCCCGGTGTCGGAGACGCCCGTCTCAGTCCTTGGGGTTCCCGGCCAGCCGCCGCAGCACCACCCCGCACCGGCGTGCGTACGCGTGCTGCAAGCCCCTGGTCGCCGGGCCGCCCGCGCGGGCGTACCACTTGGCGCCGCGGCTGAAGGCCGTGACCGTCAGCCAGACCGTGCCGTCGCCCGTGCGGTCGACGACGAAGGCCTCCTCGCCGCACTCCGGGTGGCCGGGGAGTGTGCCGTAGGCCCAGCCCTTGCGGCGGGGTTCGTCCACGGTCCACACGACACGGCAGGGGGCCTTGATGACGCCGCCCAGGGTGACGGTGACGTCGACGCCCGGGGCCGCCTCCGCCGCGTCCGTCCTGATGCCCACGCCCATCGCGCGGTGCATCTCCCAGGTGAGGACCGCCTCGGCGGCCCTGGTGAACACGTCCGTGCCCTCGCCTATACGGGTTCTGACCTGCAACGGGTTGAAACCGGGCGGGCAGCGGCCCTCTCGGGTCGCGCCGACGTCGGCGTAGGTGAAGGGGCCCTCGGGGAGGTCGGGGCGGGCGGCGTCGCTGTGGGGCATGAGGCCAAAGCCTAGGGCGGCACCCGGAGTCGCCTTCTCTCCGGGTACCGCCCTGACTCAGATGTGCGTCGACTCAGATGTGCGTCGACTCAGATGTACCTCACGCCGTGACGTTGACCGCCGCCCACGCCGCGTTCACCGCCGCGTACTCCGCGCTGCTGGCGCCGTAGAGGGAGGACGCCGCGTTCAGGGTCGCCGTACGGGCGCCCTTGTAGTTCGTGGTCGACGTCATGTACGTCGTCAGCGCCTTGTACCAGATCTGCACCGCCTTGTCGCGGCCGATGCCGGTGATCGTGGCGCCGTTGGAGGTCGGGGAGTTGTACGTCACCCCGTTGATCGTCTTCGAGCCGCTGCCCTCGGAGAGGAGGTAGAAGAAGTGGTTCGCGGGACCCGAGGAGTAGTGGACGTCCATGCTTCCCAGGGACGACGACCAGTAGTTGGCCGAGTTGCCGTCCTTGCTCGGCTGGTCCATGTAGCGCAGCGGGGTGCCGTTGCCGCGGATGTCGACCTTCTCGCCGATGAGGTAGTCGCCCGGGTCCTTGGAGTTGGCGGCGTAGAACTCGACCGCCGTGCCGAGGATGTCGGAGGTGGCCTCGTTCAGGCCGCCGGACTCGCCGGAGTAGTTCAGGCCGGCCGTGTTGGAGGTCAGGCCGTGGGTCATCTCGTGGCCGGCCACGTCCAGAGAGGTCAGCGGCTTGACGTTGCCCGAGCCGTCGCCGTACGTCATGCAGAAGCAGCTGTCGGACCAGAAGGCGTTGACGTACGCGTTGCCGTAGTGGACGCGGGAATGCGCCGCGACGCCGTTGTTCTTGATGCCGTTGCGACCGAGGACGTTCTTGTAGAAGTCCCAGGTGACCTGGGCGCCGTAGTGGGCGTCCACCGCGGCGTTCTGGTCGGTGGAGGAGCTCGTCGCCGTACCCGTGCCCCAGATGTCGTCGGAGTCGGTGAAGAGCGTGCCGGCCGAGGAGGACGTGGCGCGGGCCTTGTTGTACGTCTTGTGGCCGCCGCGTGTGGCGTCGCTGAGCTGGTACGTCGAGCCCGACAGCGTCGTGCCGATGGTGACCGAGCCGTTGTACTGGCTGTTGCCGCTGCCGGTCTGGATGGCCTCCCACTCGTACAGCTTCTTACCGGTCTCCGCGTCGGTGATGACGTGGAGCTCCTGCGGGGTGCCGTCGTGCTGGAAGCCGCCGACGACCGTCTCGTAGGCGAGGGCGGGCTTGCCGCTCGCGGCCCAGACGACCTTGCGCGGGGCCTTGTCGGCCGCGGTCTTGGTGGAGCCCTCGGCCCGGGCGGCCTTCAGGGCCTGCTTCTCGGCGGTGGCCTTGGTGACCTCGGCGGTGAGGTCGGTGACCTCGACGGCGGCCTTCGTCGCCTTGGTGACGCTCTTGATGTCGCCGGCCTTGGACTCGTGGACGACCAGGTCGCCACCGAGGACCGGCAGTCCGCCGTACGTGCGCTCGTAGCGCGTGTGGACCGTGCCGTCCGCGTCCTTCAGGACATCGCGGACGACCAGTTCCTCCTTGGCACCCAGGCCTATCTCGTCGGCGGTCTCGGCCGTGGCCGCGTCCGCCTCCTTGATCAGGGCGGTGCGCGCGGCGGGGGTCAGCAGGACCGGGGCGCCGGCCGGCTGGGCCTTGTCCGCGACGGGGGCGGGCTGGGCGGTGGCACCGGAGGTCAGCCCGGTGGTCAGCAGCGCTCCGGCGGCGACGGCGGTCGCGATGGCCAGCGTGGTGCGCTTGTGACGCGCGTAGAGGGGAGTCACACAAGCTCCTTATGTGGGGGAGGTGCTCTGGTGCTGGTGCGGCGGGTGGAGGAAGAGTGACACTTGAGGCGTGTTCATGTCAGGAGTTCGCGATGATGTTGACCGAAAGTCGACTGTCCGGTGAACGTTTCAGAAATGTAAACGGGCGTGGAGGCGTGAACGGGCGTCGCCCCGGCGGGAGTTGACCCGCCGGGGCGACGCCTGCTGTTCGGCCGTCATGTGAACTACGGGACGGTCCGCCGGCTCCAACGGCGCCACATTCCACAACGGCTACCTCGTCGAGCGTCCCGAGGTGAGCGCAGCATGACCAGGCACGGGAACCGCCCACTCTGCGCTCGGGGGATGTGTTCGTGCCTGGCTCGCGTCGCTACGACAACCCGGCCGCCTACCTGTTCAAGCCCGCCCAGTGGGAGACGCACCGTACGGAGTTCTGCCACCTGGTCGGCAAGAGCCCCGACGCCTCGGAGGCCCTGCCGCTGGTGATGGACGAACTGGATGAGGCCCTCACCGACCTGGAGGAGGTACTCAAGCGCGGCGACGGGCCGGTCCGGCTGAACGACGACGGGGAGCTGGTCATCTCCCCGCTGACCGCGGAGGACATCCCTACCGAGGCCGAGGACCTGCACGCCGAGCTGGAGCGGATGCTGCCGAACGTGCCGATCGCCTCGCTGCTGGTGGAGATGGACCGGCACACCGGTTTCCTGGACTGCTTCGTCCACGCCGGCGGCAAGCAGGCCCGTTCCCCGCAGCTCAAAAGGAATCTGATCGCCTGCCTCATCGGGCTCTCCACGAATCTGGGTCTGCACGGGATGGCCGCGTCCTGCGGCATCCCGTACGACGTGCTGGCGTGGACGGCGGAGTGGTATATCCGTGAGGAGACGCTGCGCGAGGCGAACATCTGCCTGGTCAACTACCACCACCAGCTGCCGGTGACGGCGATGTTCGGCTCGGGCACGCTGTCCTCCTCGGACGGGCAGCGGTTCCCCACCCGGGGCAAGTCGATCACCGCCCGGCACCTGAACAAGTACTTCGTGTCCGAGGGCATCTCCACCTACACCCACGTCTCCGACCAGCACTCCACGTTCGGCACGAAGGTCATCGTGGCCACGCACCGTGAGGCCCACTATGTGCTGGACGAGATCCTGGGCAACGCCACGGACCTGCCGATCACCGAGCACGCCACCGACACGCATGGCGTCACCCTGGTCAACTTCGGCCTGTTCGACCTGGTCGGCAAGCAGCTCTCCCCGCGCATCCGCGACCTGGGCAAGATCACGCTGTACCGGATGGGCGCCAAGGCCGACTACGAGGGGCGGTTCCCGAAGGCAGGACCGCTGCTGACGAAGAAGGCCAATCTCGACCTGGTCGCCGACCACTGGGACGACCTGCTCCGTCTCTCAGGGTCGCTGAAGTATGGGCACGCCACCGCTTCCCTGATCGTCGGCAAGCTCTCCGCGTCCTCCCGGCAGAACGCGCTGGCCGCCGCGCTCAAGGAGTACGGGGCGATCAGGAGGACGATCTACGCGGCGAAGTACCTGTCGGACGAGGGTTACCGGCGCAAGATCGCCCGGCAGCTGAACAAGGGCGAGTCCCTCCACGCCCTGCGCCGCCAGCTCCACTACGCACGCGAGGGCAAGGTCACCCGCCGTCAGCCCGAGCAGCAGAGCGAGCAGGCATGGTGCCTGACCGTGGTGACGAACGCGGTCGTTTGTTGGCACACCGAGTACATGGGCCTGGCCGTCGGCGAACTGCGGGGCGCCGGCCGCGAGGTGGACGCCGAGGTCCTGGCGCACATCTCTCCGGCCCGCAGCTCGGTGGTCAACTACTACGGCTCCATCACCGTCGACTACGAACACGAACTGGCCCAGCTTGACGAACAGGGCCACCGGCCGCTGCGAACCGCAGCCGTGGACGAGCCCGGAGCCGGGCTGTAACAGCAGGCGTCGGTCAAGCTGTTGCGCTTGTGAAACTTGTGGGAACCACCTACTGGACGCCAGCGTGATCGGTGATGCTGAGGTTCTCGGCGTGGACAGGTCACTGGAGGTGGCAGGTGGAACGGGGCGCCCTGATCGCGGGCAGGTACGAGCTGACCGAACTGCTGGGCCGAGGAGGCATGGGTGAGGTCTGGGCCGGCCGTGACCGTGAGCTCCACCGCAGCGTCGCCGTCAAACTCCTGCACCGGGACGACAACGCTCAACCCGAGCTGGTCCAGCGCTTCGAGCGCGAGGCAGTGGCCGCGGCCCAGATCAATCACCCCAACATCGTTGCCCTCTACGACCGCGGCACGCACGGCCACCTGCAGTTCCTGGTCATGGAGCACGTTGAGGGCACCAGCCTGGCCCAGTACCTTCACCGTCAGGGCCCCCTGGACCTGGACAGGGCCCTGGAGATCGCCCAGGAGATCTGTGCCGCCCTCGTCGCCGCACACGCGGCGAATGTCGTCCACTACGACATCAAGCCCTCCAACGTCATGCTCACCGCCACCGGCTCCATCAAGGTTGTGGACTTCGGCATCGCGGGCTTCACCCACACCCACACCTTCACCGTCGCGCCCACCACCGGGCTCTCCCCGGTCGGAACCGCCCAGTACGGAGCGCCGGAACAGTTCCTGGACCAACGCGGCGACGAGCGCTCTGACCTCTACGCCCTGGGCAGCGTCCTCTTCGCCATGCTCACCGGGGAGCCCCCGTTCGCCGACGGAACCCCCTTGTCGGTGATCCGCCGCAAACTCGATGAAGAACCCCGTCCGGTGGCCGCACTGCGCCCTGATGTCCCCGCACCGGTTGCCCAGTTACTGACAGACCTCCTGCGGCGTGACCCCGAGGACCGCCCCAGAACGGCCGTATCAGTCCGGCAGCGCCTCACCCGTCTGCGCACGGTTTCGGCCGGCCGGGACATTGGCGAGGCCGAGACCGAGTCCGTTGCGCCGCCCGCGGCGACTCTGAAGCTCAGCACCGGCCGGCCGGAGGCTGAAGACGCGGCCCGGAGCACGGACGCCGAGCCGCCGAAGACTCCAGTCTCCGCGCGCCGATGGACCGCAAGCAGACGCATCCGACTCCTGGCGGCGGCCCTGCCCGTATCCCTTGTGCTGGCGGTGACCGCCGTCACCTACTACTCCTCTGCGGCCCGCCACCGCGACACCACCGGCACCTCGCCCAGCGAGAGCGCCACTGCGGCGGCCCAGTACCTGAGGATGCCGGACTTCTGCGGGTACCTCCAGCGCAACCAGTTCCGGGGGCGACAGGAAATGACGGCATCGGAACTGGGATCGGACACCGAAAACACCAGCAAAAAGGCGAACTGCGGATGGAAAAGCCCCGACTCCAGCACGAGTGGGTTCGAAATGACACTCAGCGCGACGCTGCTCAGCAAGGAGGGAGCGGCCGAGGAGATGGCCTCGATCAAGCTCGGCCGCGCTACGCAAGACATCGGCAGAACGGTGAGCCAGTTGGAGGGGATAGCGGACGAGGCGAAGCAGTGGGTCACCGACGAGTCCATCGCGAAGGAGGGGAAGCCGGGCAGACTCAACTCGACCACGATCTGGTTCCGGCACGAAGGACTCTTCATTGATGTGTCATACAGAGAGTTCGGGGTCCCGCTGAACGAGACGGACAACAAAACTGTGGTCACAGAGCGCGCGAAAGGGTTCGCCAGGTCCCTGGAGATCTTCCTCAACGATGAGCCAGAGAACCACGAGAAACCGATCTGGGGCTGAACCGCCCCGTCGGCCCACGGTGCGGCGCACGGGATCCGGGCAGAGCGTTTCATAGGTGTTTCGCCTGTGAAACACCGTCACCCGGTGGACGCGTCCAGGGCGAACCGTGTTTCATGAGTTGTTGCAAACGGCTCGACAGTTTGAAACCACTCATGAAACAGTCGGGGCTCGTGAGCGACGACTTCAAGCGGGTGGAATCGCACGCCTGCCCGATGTCCACCTGCGCCGCCCCCGCGGGCTCGCCGTGCCGGACCGGCAAGAGCAAGGTGGCCATCCAGTACCACACCGCCCGCTTCCGACTCGTGCCCCAACTCGCCAAGGCCCTCAACGTGCCGACCCCCACCGTGCGCAAGCCCGGCTCCGCCTGGGCCGAGCTGCCCCGGCCGAGGAACGCCGGCGCAGAACCCGTCGGGCACGCCCGCCTGGGGTACGCACGTGCATCCACCGCCCGGCAGTCCCTCGACTCCCAACTCGACTCGCTCGTCGAAGCCGGGGTTACCCGCATCTTCTCCGAGAAGATCTCCACCCGCGCCACCCAGCGCCCCGAACTGGACAAGGCCGTCGCCCTCGCCGGCGAACTGCGCGCCTCCGGCGTCCGCGTCACCCTCGTCGTCCACGAGCACAAACGGCTCGGCCGCGGCATCGAACTGGCGACGCTCGCCGAGGAACTCAAGGCGGGCGACGTCGGCCTGGAGTTCCTCACGGGAGAACTCCAGGGCTCGCACGACCCCTCCGGAGTCGTGTTCACCGTGCTGGCCGCCCTGTCTGGCATGGAGCGCGAGTACATCCGCGACCGCACCCTCGAAGGCCACGAGTCCGCCCGCAAGCGTGGCAAGACCATCGGCGGAGCGGGCGTCACCGACGACCACATGCTCTCCATGGCCCTCCACCTGCGAGAGCATGAGATGAGCCTGCGCGACATCGCCGCCCGGCTCGTCATCACCACGGGCAAGAAGAAGGGACAGCACCCCTCGCCCGCGACCGTCATGCGGATGCTGCGCGAACACGACGAGCACACAACCGCGATGGAACCCACATCCTGACCTGCGGCGCAGCCCTTAGCGTTGTTTTTTCGGCGAGTACTACAACTGCCGCCAATTGCATCGGATGCGAACTCGCGACACTTTGCGATTCGCCGTCGACGGGCGGCAGTTCCTTGCCTGTGACCAGGGCCGTTGGGCTCGGAAGGCGGAAGCGACCGTAGCGACTCGCGGTGCGTGATCGCCAGTCGGTGTCACTCGTACGACTGACTGACCAGCGGATCGCCCGCCGACTCGCATCAGATGCGGTTTTCTCGCATCCCATGCGAGTGACGGAAGGTGGTGGACCGGTGCGGATCGATGTCGTGGCTCCGGGGGCGGCGAGGCTTGAACTGGTGGGCGGGGTTGCCCTGCTGAGGCCGGAGGAGCAGGTCTTCAACGCGATGATGCAGGGCTTCGCCAACCAGCAGTTGGCCCGGAATCTGGCCCGCTCCACGGTCGAGGGCCGGGAGAATGCGGTGAAGGCGTTCGCCGCGTACGTCAACGCCTTCCCATGGCAGTGGACGCCGGCGATGGTGGACGAGTGGCTCGGCGACCTGCGCTCGCTGCGCGATCTGGCGCGGTCGACGATCCGCTCGTACTCCGAGGCCGTCCGGGCCTTCTGCTACTTCGCGACCGACCCGTTGTATGAGTGGGCGGACACCTGCCAGGAACGCTTTGGCACCCACCCGGTGCAGGTCGTGCACGAGTGGAACACCGCCGTTCACGTTCAGGACAACGAGTCCGACCCGGCCAAGCGGGCCTTCACCCGAGCCGAACTGCAGGCGCTCTTCGACCACGCCGACGAGCAGGTGGAGCGCATCCGGGCCCGCGGCCGCAAGGGATGGCTGCCCGCCTTCCGGGACGCGGTGCTGTTCAAGACCGCGTACGCCTACGGGCTGCGGCGCAACGAGACGCGGATGCTGGACGCCGTCGACTTCGGCCGTAACCCGCACGGCCCGGAGTTCGGCGAGTTCGGTCTGTGCCGGGTCCGCTTCGGCAAGGCGAAGAAGGGCTCACCGCCCAAGCGCCGTAGCGTGCTGACCGTGTGGGACTGGAGCCCCGACATCCTGGACGAGTGGTTCACCGAGATCAGGCCCCTGTTCGGCACCGACGGGAACCCCGCGGCCTGGCCCTCGGAGCGGGGCCTGCGGGTCGGCTGCCAGCGGCTCAACTCCCGCTTCGGCGCCTACCGCAAGGAACTCGGCCTGGACGAGAAAGGTCTGGATTTCCACTCGCTGCGAAGGTCGTACGTGACGCACTTGATCGAGGACGGCTGGGACCCCCGGTTCGTGCAGGAACAAGTCGGACACGAGCATGCCTCCACGACCGCCCTTTATACGTGTGTCGGCTCGGACTTCCGCACCCGCACCCTGCGCCGACACCTGGACGACACCGTCGCCGCCGCTCTGGAGGCCCAGAACCGGAGGCCGGCGTGAAACGCCGGGTGGGCTACACCTGGAAGCTGCGCGAAGTGATGGCCTCCCACGGCATGTTCACCACCACCGAGTTGATTCCGCAGCTGCACGATCGCGGCGTCACCTTGTCCGCATCCCAGGTCCACCGCCTGGTCTCCGGGACTCCCGAACGTCTCTCGCTCCAGGTGTTGGCCGCGCTCTGCGACATCTTCGAGTGCACCCCGGCCGACCTCGTGACCACCGCCGCCGAGAACGCCGGGGTCCGCAAGACCGCCACCGGCGACCTTCCGACCACGTTGGCCGCCACCCCGCTGCGGCCCCGCCGAGCGCGGATCCTGCCCGACTCATGAGCCCCGCCTACAAGACGCCTGAGCAGGTCGAACGCTGGCACAAGCGGCACTGCGCCCGCTGCGGACGCCACGGATGGTTCGCCGCCCGCTGGCCCGACGGCTATGTCTGCCGCACCTGCCATGACAAGGCCCTGCGCGTCCGTGGATGCTGCCCCGACTGCGGCGGAGAGCGTGTACTTCCGGGCATCCGACCTGGTGATGGGGCCCTGATCTGCCCGGACTGCGCGGACTTCATGACGTCCTACCGCTGTTCACGCTGTGGGCATGAGGGCAAACTCCACGGCGGGCGGCTCTGCACCCGCTGCACTCTCGCCGACAAGCTCGCCGAGCTCCTCGACGACGGCACCGGCCGCATCCGTCCCGAACTCGTCCCCCTGGGCGAGTTGCTGCTGACCGCGGACAGCCCGCTGTCCATCCTGACCTGGCTCTACATGCGCACAGGCAAGACCGGCTCCGCCGAGGACCTGCTGCGGCGCCTGGGCCGGGGCGAGATCGGTCTGAAGCACGAGGCGTTCCACACCCTCCAGCCCTGGCGGGCCGCTTCCCACCTGCGTGAACTCCTGATGGCCTGCGGCATCCTGCCCGCCATTGACAAACAGATCTGCCTCTTCGAGGGCTGGCTCACCGGCCGTCTCGCCTCCGTCTCCGACCCTGAACACCGTCAGATCGTCCGTCGGTTCGCTACATGGGAGGTCCTGCCGAAACTCCGGGCCCGCGCCGACCGCCGCCCGCTTACCCCCGGCAGCCGCAAGTACGCCGCAGACCAGGTCAAGCGGGCAGCGTCCTTCCTTGAGTGGCTCGCCGACCACGACCGGACGTTCGCCACTTGCGGCCAGGTCGATATCGACCTCTGGCATGTCGAGCACAAGGAGCACGAGCGGAACACCATCCGGCCCTTCCTGCTGTGGTGCCAGAACGTCAAGCTCACCCGACGTTTTCGGCTGCCGTCACCGCCAACTCGCCGGGCGGCCCCGCTTTCCCAGAACGAGCGCCTGGACCTGCTCGGTCAGCTCCTCACCGACGACAGCTTGCCGTTGCGCAGCCGTGTCGCCGGGATCATCGTCCTTCTCTATGCCCAACCCTGCACCAGGGTCGTCCGTCTTACCGTCGACGACGTCGTCCACGAGAACGGCCAGGTCCGGCTGCGGCTCGGCGAGCCGCCCTCCCCGGTGCCCGCGCCGTTCGCCGAGCTCCTCCTGGCCTGGATCGACAACCGCGACAACATGAACACCGGGACGAACCATGGCTCCCGCTGGATCTTCCCCGGCCGACGGGCAGGTCAGCCGCTGCATCCCTTCGCTCTCTCCGAGCTGATCAACGACATCGGTGTCCCTACGACCGCCAGCCGCACGGCGGCGATCCGGCAACAAGTGCTGGAGATGCCCGCTCCCGTCGTCGCTGACGCCCTCGGCTACCACCAGGTCACCACGACCAAGCTCGCAGCGGAAGCCGGAGGAACCTGGAGCCGTTACGCCCCCGGGGACCCCACACGGTCACCAGCAGGCTGGACTCCTCGGGGGACTGGCGACAGCTGAATAGGCGAGCCCACCAGTAGAGCGTCGGCTACAGATCCGCAATCCAAGGGTGTCCCGGGTGTACGCGGGCGAGTAGCTCGGCCAGGGTCTCGCGCTGAGCCGAGGTCATGTGCGGGACGGTCGCTTCGAAGTCTGTTTGATCCTTTCGGCGGGCGTGCTTGGCCTTGAACAGCAGGACCAGTTCCGGCGCCAGATACGGGATGCCGTCCTGTGTGTGATGGACGATGTCGCTGTAGGGAAGCCGGATCCTCTCATCGCGTCGGCAGATCCAGGTGTCGCCGTCGTGCGGTTCGCGGAACACGTCGAGCAGGTAGTTTCCGGTGGCCGGATCTCGAAGCCATGTCTGATGCACGGCGGCCAGCACCTCCGGTGTGGCGTCCTCCCAGATCCGGCCGCTGCCTACCGCGTCGAAGACGTAGCCGGGGAAGCGGTGGCGGGCCTCTGGAAAGCTCCCGGCCGGAATCGCGATCTCGATGTCTCCATGAGTGCGCGTCTGCTTGCCGCGGAACAAGTCCAGCGCCCAGCCCGCGGCCACGTACCAAGGCGTGCTGATCCCGGCGAGCTGCTGCGCGACCTCTTTCGGGGTCCAGCATGATGACCACCTGGCGGGGAGGACTTCGATCTCGTCGGGTGACAGCTCGATGCCGCCGCTGGGTAGTTGCTCGCTCACCGAAGGAATCTATCAGCGGACTCGAACGTCCCTGGCCGTAGTCGATGAAGGCGATGAACGAGTCCTGGAGTTGTACGCCGCTGGCGATCACAGCCGGTCACCAGCGGGCTGCGTTCCTCGGGGAACCGGCGACAGTTGAATACGCGAGCCCACCAGTATGGGACCCCGTAACGCTCCTGCTGTCACAGCTCTTTTCGGCTTCTGTTCCTGGTCTCCTGTCCTGGCGCCCCTGACGGGGTTACAGCTCAAACTGCAGGTCGACGATGTCCTTGAGTTCCACTTCGAGGCCGTGGGCACGGCGGCCGCCGTCACGGAAGTACACCTCACCCAACGCCTCGGCAGCGAGATCGCGGAGGTCGTCCTCGTCGACGCCTGCTTCCTGGGCTTGAAGGAGGCGGGCGGCGTGCCGGGGCGGCAGGGCCAGGGTGAGGTGACGCACGCGGGCCTGGTCGGTGCTGCCGGCGGCGGCGGTGTAGCCGAACCTCGCCTGCACATCGATCATGATGCCGCTCGTGGTGGCCGCAGCCTCCTTCGCCTTCGCCCTGATCTGCGGCTGCCAGCGCACGCGGACCTCACGCTCCAGCCGGTCGGCGAGCTCCGGCCGGGGCCTTTTGATCTGGTTCTTCACATACCGCTCCACCGTGCGCTGGCTGATGCCGAGCAGCTCGGCCACCGGCATCGTCCGGCCGCCGTGCTTCTTGAGGAGGTAACGCATCTGCGCCCCGGCGGACTTGGGGATGGGCCGCGTGAACGCGCCCTGCACCGCCCTGTCGAGTTCTTCCCCGACCGTGACCATCGGCGTAACTCTCCTACTCTCCGGTGTCCTTGGCGGTGACCTCGCCGGTCTTGATGTAGCGGGCGAGGTTGGCGACATGGCCGTCGGCGCCGAGCTGTTCGAGGACGTCAGCCCCCCACAGCACGCTCTGGGTGCCCTCGTGCTTGACCATCCCGGGCGAGACGCCGAGCCGGAACGAGCCCGGCACGGTCTTGCCGTCGGCGCCGTACGGCAGCACGTCCAGGGGGCTGGGCCCGTCGGCCGCGTACACGGCGCAGTCGGAGAGGACCGCGACCGGGTAACGGCCGGTGGCCGCCGCCAGGGCGAGCATCTTGCGGTGCATGTTGACCCGGGCCCGGGAGATGACGGTCGCGCGGATGTCCGGGCGCCAGGTCGGGCGGGCGAGGGCGGTCCAGGCCTGCCCCGGCTTCCAGCCGCCCCCGCGTGCCTTCTCCTGCAGCTTGCCGATGCCGCCCTTCACGGTCATCTTGACCGCGTCCACCACGATCCCCAGCTCCGGATCACGGCTCTTGTAGCCGTTCATCGCCTCCAAAAACTCCTGCGGGGACAGCTTCTCCGCGACGCCGAGGTCCGCCATGGTGGCGACGTAGGCATCGCGCAGCCGCTTGTACCAGCCGTCCAGGAACCGGCCGCTCTCACGGCGCACCCATGCCTCCAGCGGTGTGATGTCGTAGCCGAGCTCGACGGCATACGCCACGGTGGGCGTGGCGTACCAGGCCGGACCGGTCGGGCGTTCGCCGGTCGGCGTGAACGGGCTGGGCAGCAGCGCGCCGTCGAGGTCACGCCACTGCTTGCCGACCTTCACCCGGGACAGGTCGACGTGGGAGAGGTCGACCAGCCAGGAGCCGGGCACCGCCGCATCGAAGACCGGGCGGGTGACGTGCACGGGCGGCGTGGCCAGACCGACGACCGCCCCGTTGGCGGCCGCGCCGAAGGCGAGGTTCACATCCAGGCCGACCAGGTACCGCTGCATGCACTCGGCATCGGTCAGATCCCGCGCCCAGTCGTAGGCCTCCTCGAACAGCCTCTCGCCGGGCCCGCGCACGTGGAAGCGGGGCAGCTGGTCCAGGACGGGGTGCCCGTCGATCGCCTCGCACGGCGCGGGGTCCACCGGCTCGCTGCCCAGCGAGCCGGGCCGGTGCTCGCGGTGCCGCCTGCCGCTCTCGTCCGGCTCGCTCGCGCGGGTCGGCGGGCTGAGCGCGGTCATCAGCTGCAGCCCCGTCACGGCGGTGGAGCCGACCGGCGTCATCACCCGGGCCGCGTACACCCCCAGCACCCGGGCCAGCTCCGGCGGCGGAAGCTGCGCGGCATGGCCCCAGGCGCGGCCGTCCAGGGCACGCCAGGAGGGGATGCACAACTGCACGCACTGCCTGCGGCTGCCCTGGGCGGGGCGGTAGATCCGCGCCCACGGCCCCAGCCCGCGCTTGGTCAGCTGCCAGTCGGCACGCTCCAGCTGCCTGATGACCTTGTGTCCCTCCGGCAGCCGTCCGGCGAGCCGCTCGGAATCCGACAGGGCGGCGGGCAGCCCGTAGCGTTCACACGCGGCCTCGGTGAGCACCAGCAGCGGGTCGGCGTCCTTGCCCGAACCGTGCAGCCTCTCCGCCCCGAGCTGCGCCTCGGTGAGCGTCCACTCCACCAGCGCGGGCAGCGACTTGGCGGGCACGTCCAGGATCAGACCGCCGACGCCGTAGCCGGTCACCTGCCGCTCGGTGTCGGCGTCGAGTGTCACGACCAGCCAGAGGTGAGGCCTGCGTCGACGACTTGAGAGCCTCTGGCCTGCGGGATCTCGACTAGGGCCGGACGACTCTCTGAAACGTCTGACCTGCTGCTTCTCTGATTCGAGGTCCTCTGACCTGGCACGCCGCAACTTGATCCGGACACACATCAACTGCTCTCGGACGCGGTATGAAGCAGCGACCGAGAAGGCTTTCGGGGTCCTGGGCGGTATGCCGGTGGGCGGGCGAGAGCCTGTGGCCCCGCCCGACTGCCGGTGGGTGCGAGGCTTCCCACTTGGCCTTGCTTGCGGCGATGATCGGCTGAGCATGCCGATGGCCGTAAGCGCGGCGGCCCGACGCCTGGGAGATCGTTTCAGTGCGAGACCTGCCTGCCCCGAGCTCGACGGGTGTCCGTATTGCTGGTGACCGCTATCAGTGGCTGGCTGCGTGGCAGGGGTGTGTCGCCGCTGTCCGGGATGCGGCGCTGCGTGCGTCCAACCCGGTGGTGGCGGTGGGCGCCGAGGTCGACGACGCGGGGAACTTGGACGATGTCGTCTTGTACCGGCAGGTGCCGCCGCACACCTACATGCAGGTCAAGTACGCCGCGGACAGCTCTACCCCGGTCAACGGTGACTACCTGCTCAAGCTCAGCGATCGCGGCGGCCCGTCGATCCTGCGGAAGATGGCGCAAGCCTGGGAGAAGCTCACCGAGGGCGGCACTCCGGTCGATCTTGAAGCTTCCCCTTGATCGTGGACACCTGGAGACTGGGATCTAGAGGTTCCAGAGGAAGTAGCACCAGGTGGGAAGCAAGTAAGCCGCCGGTGGCCGCTTTCGCCTGGAGCCGCACGAAGCCGACGTTCCGGGCGGGCCATTCGACCACCTTGAGGGTCTGGTTGCCGGCCCAGGTGCCGGAGGCGACCTGGGTGAAGTTCGTGCCGTCGGTGCTGGTGGAGATGGTGTACGAGGTGATGTCCCCGTCGGTCGAGTTGGTGCGGCCCCACTGCTTGGGCAGGTACTCCAGGGTGGAGACGTTGCTCCACACCCCGCCCAGGTCGATCGTGATCGAGTGAGGCAGGGGCGAGGCCAGCCCCCACGTCGACCAGCAGAATTCGTAGCCCTTGTCGCTGAGTCCTTCGATGGCGTTGAGCGGTCCCTCACCCGCACGGTACGCGGTCGCGTAGGCGCTGACGGGCGTCACGGGGTACTGGGGGCGCGGCAGCTGGGCCGGCAGGGGCGGCCTGGAGGTGTCGGGGCTCCATGCCGCCCCGACTTCGGCGAGCCGGTTGACGATGTTGGTGTCCAGCTTGCCGTTGCGGTTGGGCGGGCAGTTGAGGATGAAGGAGGTGTACTTCGGTTCCAGGTCCGCCAGGTGGGCCAGGATCGTCTCCTTGCTCATCGGGTCCTCGGTCGCCGTGTGCGGATGCCAGAACCAGCCTCTGCTGATCGTCTGCCCCTGCGTGGCGGCGTAGGTGTTCCCGGCCGGCGCGCTGATGCCCATCGGCGCCTCGAAGTAGATCGCGTCGCCGAGCCACGGCTGCGACAGCGCACCGTGGTCGATCATGACGATGTTCGGCTGGAGCGACTTCACGAGCTCACGGACCCGCTGGTAGGAGACGGCCTGCTGGCCCATCTGCCACGCCCAACCGTCGGTGACGAACATGTCGATGGTGCCGTAGTTGGTGAGCAGCTCGGTGATCTGGCCGAGGATGAAGGTCATGTCGCTGGGCTGGATGGCATCGGTGGGTTCGAGCCCGACGTTCTTGTGCCGGCTCTCCCACGCCTCGACGCCGTAGGTGCGGTCCCATATCGAGTAGTAGAACCCGACCTTCAGCCCCTCCGCCCGGAAGGCGTCGCAGTACGCCTTCACCACGTCGTGCTTGTAGGAGCTGTTCGCGACGTTCTGGGTGCCGTAGGCGCTCGGCCACAGGGCGAAGCCGTCATGGTGCTTGGTCGTCAGGAGGCCGTAGCTCATCTTCGCCGCCGCGGCGGCGGCCGCCCACTGGGCACAGTCCACGGTCGGGGGGGCGAACTTGGCGGGGTCCTGGTTGGGGGCCGCCCACTCCTCGTTGGTGAATGTGCCCAGGCTGAAGTGGTTGAACATGCCGAACCGCATGTTCACCAGGTTTTCCAGGTTGGTCTGGGGGTCCGCGGCAGCCGCCTGCGCCAACAGGGGCGACAACGCGGGGATCACGGGAAGCGCGGTCGTGGCCACAGCGGCGCCCGCGGCACCCAGCAGCGTGCGACGGGACAGTCTTCCTGACGACATGGGGCTTACTCCTACGTTCAGGGGATTCGGCGCCTGCATCCACGGGAAACCGCTTCGTCCGTTCGCGGGAGGGAAGCCGCACACCCCGACGACTTGGGCACGTGGGGGTCCCTTGACGGGGAGAACACACGAGTGGCGCGGTACTCCTGGGTGTCGGGTACCGGATGTTACGCATGAAGTTCGTCCATGTGACCCGTCTGTGTCAACGGGCGTGCAGGGATGAACTGCCATTCACGGGAAGTCGTTTTGCCCGTTAAAGGCAGTGATATTGCGATTCACCCGTCGCTAGACATCGCATGTCTAGCGCCTCCATCCACCTGGGTCACCCGGAATGGACTACTGCTGTCGAAAGGTATTGACGCATCCCGCTTCCCGTACTTAACGTCTGCCCGACAGTACGAACGGCGTTCGATTTACCGGACAACTCGCCTCGGTGGACAGGGAGTCGGCCACGGAGGCTTCCTCCGGCAGAGAAACAGGAGTCGCACGAGAACAGGACGCCGAAGCGGCACAGGAGAAGAGCCACCTCACAGGCGCCGGAAGAAGCGCCAGGCCGTCTCGCCGCACCGCGCCCACGCGCGCTCTGCCATCACCCCACAAGCCGTCACCACGAAACGCGCCGGCATCGTGTGTCAAGTCCCGCCGTCACCATGGCGAAGTGCACCGCACGCGGGAGAGCCACCGTTACCCGGATCCAGTCGGCCCCTTTCGCGTCGTGCGACAGCCGGTCCTGTCTCTCAAACACCGAGACCGTTCAAAGGCCAGAGCGTCCCAGGCGACCCCCAGTCGCGGCTATTCGGCTCCGGCTACGCTGTTGTCGGCACGGCACGGCACGGCACGGCACGGCACGGCACGGCACGGCACGGCACGGCACGGCACGGCACGGCACGGCACGGCACGGGCCGCGCCGACAGACCCTTCCCCCCGCGCATGCTGACGAGGCGCGCGCGCACGACGGCCGCTGTGGGCAGGCCCTCGTGATGTGCGCGATTCGCCCGTTGACCAGCCAGAGTTGGAGTGCGCATGCGGGCCGTCCGGGCCGGAGCGAGGGAGGGTGGAGGTCCGACCCGCGCCGCATACGCCGACATGGGTCAGACCTCCGGCCGCTCATTGCCC
Organism: Streptomyces capitiformicae; assembly: GCF_002214185.1. Lineage (NCBI taxonomy): Bacteria > Bacillati > Actinomycetota > Actinomycetes > Kitasatosporales > Streptomycetaceae > Streptomyces > Streptomyces capitiformicae. The sequence goes on from NZ_CP022161.1 coordinate 10,529,135, forward strand.
GTGCGGGTCACATCGCGGTTCTGGTCCACTGCTGGTTCGTCGAGCCCTTGCAGGTCCACTGGATGATCGCGGCGCCGTCGGCGGTGCTCGCGGACCTGACCTCGAGACACTTCCCGCTGTGTCGTGCCACCAGTTGCACGTAGTTGTCGACGGTGACCACTGACCACTGCTGGTTCGCAGTGCCCTTGCACGGCCACTGGATGACGTTCCCGCCGTCCGCGGTGCTGGCGCGCGAGACATCGAGGCATTTTCCGGTGTTGCGGCTGACCAGGCTGTAGTAGCCGTCGCCCGTGCTGCGGAAGAACCAGTGCTGGTTCGCGGCGAGGGGCTTGGGCGACCACTGGATGATGGGTGCGCCGTCGGCAGTGCTGCCGCTCTGGACGTCGATGGCCTTGCCGCTCTGCCGACCGGTGATCATCTCGTACGGGCCATAGGGCCCTTCGGTTCCGATGGCCGTCTGGACCACCGTCTTGATGGAGCCGTCGGCGTTGTAGTGCAGGTAGTCCGCGACGATCGACCGGCGGTGGTTGCTCCCGCCCTCAAGAGCCTTCTTGTGGTAGACCGCGTACCACTTGTTGTTGAACTCCAGGAGGGACGCGTGGTTCGTGTTCACGTTCACATAGTCGATCGCGACGCCGCGATACGTGAACGGACCGAGCGGGTTGGTCGCGGTCGCGTACTGGATCTGTCCCGGCCAGCCGGTCGAGAACGAGAAGTAGTAGAGACCGTTGCGCTTGTGCATCCAGGGGGCTTCGGCGAAGCCCTGGCCGGGAGCACCGTTGACCGTGACGTTCATGATGGGGCCGCTGGTCGACATCATGTCCGAGTTGAGCCGGACGACCTTGGGCTGGCGGCTGCTGCCGAAGTACAGGTACGCCTGTCCGTCGTCGTCGATGAAGGTCATCGGGTCGATGGGCTCCACCCCGGTGTTCGCGTCGCGTGCGGTATCGATCAAGGGCGTCCCGCGAACGTCGCTGAAACCTGATGTGGGTGAGGTACTGCGGGCAACACCGATCTTGGTGCGGTCCACTGGCAGGTAGAGGTAGTAGTAGCCGTTGCGCTGCGCGGCAGCCGGCGCCCATGCCAGGCGCGTGGCCCAACTGAACCCGCTGAGCGAGAAGACCTGTCCGTGGTCGGTCCAGTTCACCCCGTCGGCCGTGGAGTACGCGCGCCAGTCCTTGGAGTCCCAGTACGTACCGCTGTTGTCGGAGTCATGGGTGGCGTAGACGTACATCCGCCCGTTGAAGACATGTGCCGACGGGTCGGCCACGAACCGATCGGTGACTATGGGGTTGGCTGCTTGCGCCGGAGCGCCGGTGAAGAGAACCGCTGTCATCGCCATGACCATGGCGATCATCGCGGAGACCGCGGTGGTGATCCATCTTCGCGGCGGGACATGGCCCCCCGGGGTGATGTGAGCGTTGAGAATCATGGTTGCTGTTCCTGACTTCCGTGGGTGGACTGGTGCTGCGGCGGCACGCTGTGGCGACGGCCGGGCGGCCCGGCCGTCGTTGTGGCCGTGAGGGCCATGGGTGGGGATCTCGCTGATGCCGGGGTGCGGGCCGGCGAGCCGGACACTCCGCCGAGCGGTTGGGGTGCCGGTTCTTCAAAACCAGACCGCGACTCCGTCATGGCTCCGCCGCGGAACACCCACGTGCAGTCACCGAGGTAGGAGGAGAACCTGAAGCCAATCACCTTTCCGAACCTTCGGAGAGGGGGAGAGGACACGGTGCAGCTCCTGAAGCCGAGGGCGGAGGGCTTGAGGTGGCGGGGCGTCAGATGTCCAGCCCTGGGTGCGGAAGGCTGGTCCGTGCAGCGCGGCTCCGCACGGAAGACATCGGCCTCGTCGCCCTCGGCCGGCTGCGGTTCGCAGCAGGCGCTGCCGCCCTCGGTGACCTTCACGGCCGCCGCGGCGTAGCGCTGCCGCGCGGGCCGAGACGACGAGGGAGCAGATCCGGCAGCCGGCCGCACGGCTGGACGAGCCGGCCGGGCCGCCGAGGAGGTAAGGATCACCCGCAAGACCCTGCTGGTGCTGCCCGATTCGTCACTCAGCCTCGGCCGTGACCGCCCGACGCCGCCGCGGCCGGCCCGCTTACCCCTTGGCGAGCAGGCTTCGCGGGCTTCCGTGGCGTGTTGCGTCAGTACCAGATGGAGAACGTGGCGTCGGCCCTGCCGACGGCGCTGGAGATCGGGTCGATGCGCAGCACGTAGTTGTAGTGCCGGATGTAGCGGTCCGGGTAGTTGTGCGAGCGGAACGACGACCAGGACGGGTCGGCGAGTCCGGCGGTCTTGTGGAAGGTGGCGTCCGCCGCGAACTTCGTGGTGCCGTCGTTGACGTCCAGTCGCAGCTGGTAGTAGGCGTGCCGCAGGTAGCGGGTCGGGTTGTTGACGGACTGGAAGGAGACGCCGGAGGGGTCGGCCAGTCCCGGCACCAGCTTCCATTGCGAGTCGGTGTACGGGTCGAAGGGGTACGGGTCGATGCGGCCGATGTAGTCGGCGTGCCGCCAGTATCTGTCCGGGAAGTTGTAGGACTTCAGTCGGTTCCAGGCGGGCTTGCCCCACTTGGCGACCATGTTGTCGTACACCGTCTGCGGGATCGGCTTGATGTCGGCGTGCTTGGAGTTCAGCGGCTGGGTGTAGACGCGTCGGTCGGTGGCGGTCCAGGTGCCGGTGGAGAGGTCGTTGGTCTGCCAGGTGTAGAACAGCGCGTTGGCGTCGCCCCACAGGTACCAGGTGCCGTTGGCCTGGGCGAGGATCGGGCCCTCGATGCCTCCTTGCGGCGCCAGGCCCGAGGTGTAGACGGTGAAGCTGCCGGGACTGAGTGAGGTGGACCTCGCACCCACGAGGCTGTTGCGGGCCTTGAAGTACAGGTAGTTGACGCCGTTCACGTTCATGGCCAGGGAGCCGTCGATCACGTCGTAGCCCGGGTCGAAGAAGACCTGCGGCGACGTCACCGTCTGGAAGTCCGTGGTGTAGTTGACCATGATCACGTTGTGCCCGCTGCTGTTGACTGCCGAGTAGATGATGCCGTATTGGCCGCGGGAGGCGTCCCAGAAGGCTTCGGGCGCCCAGCTGTGGGTGGCCATCGAGTGCAGTTTCAGCAGGCGGTAGTTGTCGAAGGAGCGCAGGTCCGCGGAGTCCCAGACGTGGATGACCTGGCTCTGCTTGGTCCAGTCGGTTCCCTTCAGGTTGGTCGCCAGGACGACGAAGGTGCCGTCCTGCTTGGGCAGGATGAAGGGGTCGCGCAGACCACCGTCACCCCCGGTCGGGGTCACGACGGGGTTGTTCTGGTTCAGCGGCATCCACTGCAGCGAGTCGGTGCTGACCGCGAGGTGCAGGCCGTAGTCCGTGCCGAGGCCTCTGGGCGACTGGGTGAAGTAGGCCATGACGAACGGGGAGGCCGTCGCGGCGCTCGCGGACTGGCTACCGATGGTCAGCGCGCCGGTCATGGACAGCGGCACGGCCGAGGCCATGCCGAGGAACAGCCGGCGCGACGGGAGGGGGGTTGCGCTCATCTGGTGCCTCCAAGGTGTGTGGAAAGCCGGGGAAGTGGTCGTATCGAAAGACCACCTTGGTCAACATGTCGAACGTCGTTCGGTGAAGTGATCGGACGCCAATGCCGCACGGAAAGGGCTTCGCAGGATCGGTCGCCGACCGTCTGCGGGACCGCATGGTCCACTGCTGGCGCATTACCGCCAGAGGATGCGGCGCTTCTGAAGCGAAGCCGTTCGTGCTCGTGTGTGGTGTGGTGGGCCCGGTGGGCGTCGAGTGTGGTGTCGTGGGGCGGCTGGTCGAGGTGGCCGGTGAGGTAGCGGTGGCATGCGATGACGGCCTCGTGGTGAGAACGGGGCGGGTGTTCGTGGGCGGCCTGCGCGAGCATGTTGTGGGCGGCTCGGTCGGCCGGGCCTGCGAGGATCGTGGTCAGGCGGGGCGCGGCCCAGTCTCGGCTTCCTGGCTGCCAGGTGCGAGGCAGACGTGGGCAGCGGTACAGGTGTATTCGGCGATGTGGGCGAAGTCGAGCAGGACGGCGTTGGGCGGCGGATGCCGGGAGATGCCGGCGCTCTCCCCGGAGGCGCCGGCGTCCCTGTGGGTGTCGGGTCAGTTCGTCACACGGAAGGTGGCGTCGGCGCGGCCTGTCGCGGTGGTGATCGGGTCGAGGCGCAGCTGGTAGGCGTAGTGGCGGATGTAGCGGTCGGGGTAGTTGTACGACTGGAACGACGACCAGGTCGAGTCGGCGAGGCCGGCGACCTTGCGGAAGGTGGCGTCCGCGGCGAACCGGGTGGTGCCGTCGTTGTAGGCGAGCTGGAAGTCGTAGTTGGCGTGCCGCAGGAAGTAGCCGGGGTAGTTCACCGACTCGAAGGAGACGGTGCCGGTGCCCGCCAGGCCGGGCCGCAGCCGGAACTGGGCGTCGTCGGCGGGGATGACGTCGGGGTCGATGCGTACGTCCATGTTGGTGTGGCGTACGTAGCGGTCCTGGAAGTTGTACGACTGCAGCCGCTGGGCCGGGGTGTTGGGCCAGCGGGCGAGCACGCGGCTCTCCTCGGCGGCCGTGAGGGTCATGATCGCGCCGTGGCGCTTCGGGGTGCCGCCCATGTCGTAGCCGGTCGAATCCTGAAGCCGGTAGGTGCTGACGCTGGACGGGTTGGTCGTCAGGATCGGCCTGTATTCGCGTACGCCTTGTGGGCTGTTGTAGTCGATGTAGAGGGCCCACTCGTTGCGGTCTCGGAACTTCATCCAGACCGGGCCTTCGACCACGTTACCGGTGAGGCCGAGGCTGGAGAGGTTGCCGAGGTTGGTCCACGTTCCCAGGATCGAGTTGCTGCCCTCGACCGTGTTCTGACCGTCGCCGGAGACCCGCACGTAGCGGTAGTTGCCGACACCGGCGGGCACCTCGGTCATCTGGGTGTCGACGACGTGCGTGGTGCCGGGGGGGTCGATCCAGATCTGCGGGGTGGTGATGGTGCGGAAGTCCGTGGTGCGGGCGTAGTAGATGCGGTACTTGAACACGCCGTTCACCGTGGCGTTCGTCGCCCAGTACAGGACGTAGTCGTTGGTCTCGGGGTTCCAGATCGCCTCCGGCGCCCACGCGTTGCGTCCGCCGGGGATCAGTCCGGCGGCACTGAGCAGCCAGGGCTTCGACCAGGTCACCAGGTCCGTCGACTCCCACACCACGAAGTTGGGGCTGCCGTTGGTGTACGTCGAGCCGCAGCGGATGCACAGGTCGGTCGCGATGATCCAGTACTTGCTGCCGTCGGGAGAGCGCACCAGTGCGGGGTCACGCACCCCCTTCGTGCCGATCGGGGAGTGCAGGACCGGCGCTCCGCCGTTGAGGTCGTTCCAGTGCAGGCCGTCCGTGCTGTGCCCGAGGTACAGCCTCTGTCCGGTCGCGGAATCGCCGGTGAAGTGCACCATCAGGTAGCCGGGGTCGGCTGCGGCGGCCCGCTCGGGTGTGGCGAGGGTTTGGGAGGTGAAGAGCAGGCCGACGGCGACAATTATCGCCGCCAGCCGGGAGAGAACCACGGACATGAGCATCTCCTGTCGTTCTGCAAGTGCCACCTCGAGCGGAGGGGGAAAGCGGGTGGCGGGGGAAGATCGGCTTCTCGGTGTGGGCGGGACAGGGCCGGTTGCCGCGCGATCCGGAAGGGGGGATGCGGGCGACGGTGTGTCTCCCGTGTGTGGTGGGCGTCGCTGTGGTGACGGCGGGGCTGGGCATGTGAGCCGGTGCGTCGGTGGTGGTACGGCTTGTGGGGCTAAGTCATGGCTGTCGACCGGGCGGGGCGGTCGTGGTGATCAGGAGGGCTCCTCCTCTTGGTGCTGACCGCTGTTGCGGCGGCGTTCCCTCCCCGTGCTCGTGGTCGGGGGAAGCGCCGTAGCCAACTCGGTTTCCGGCCAGCCGAATTGTTTGATATATCGAACAGCGTTCGTAAGGTCGGCAGACGTTAAGTGAGGGAAACAGGGTGCGTCAATACATTCGACATCAGTGGTCCCTTATCGAACGGGCCTGTCCGGTCAAACGGCTCCGTCCCGTACCCCCGTCTGCCCACGGAAGAGGCGGGCGCCCGCTTTGCCCACCAACTCTTCGACCACATTGCAGAGTTGGCCCGCCAGTCGGGTCACACGGCACTGGTGCCGGCAGCCGAGTGCACCCAGTCGACGCCAGACATCCCATAAAAAGCCGGGCTGTAAGCCGTGACCGCCGGGTAACTCCGGGATCTGGGGACGTATCCCTTGACAGTGATGGGATGTAAGGGCAATCTCCGTCCGACTCCCGGCGCGAGCGACACGCGGCGGACCACCTCACCCACCTCACCCGGAGGGCCGCATGAAACTCCTACAACGAAGCGGGATTCGAGTCGCCGGTACGGCGGCTGCCCTCCTCGCCGGCATGGGTTCGGTCACCGCGGTGCCCGCATCCGCCGCCACGCCGGGGAGTTGGACGTCGGTCCAGCCCGGTGCTGCGCAGACCGGCTGTGACGGTGTGCGCGCCACCGTGGCGCTGGATGTGAACGGCGCCCTCTCGCTCGGCGCGACCTGGAACTGCCGCCAAGCCCTGATACCCGCTCCGATCGGGCTGGTGACCAGTCAGGTCGACTTCACCACCGGACTGGAGTTCGTCAGACGCACGGATACCCCCGTCTCGTACAACTACGAGGTCAAAGCGGGGAAGTCCCGCGACCGGACGCGGTCCGCGACCGAGACGAGACTGGTGTTCGCGAAGGGCTCCGCGCAGATGACCGTACACGTCCGCACCTCCGCGGATGGTATGGCGCTGCGCTACGAGCTGCCGTCGGGTGCGACGGTGCTGAGAGAGGCGACGTCGTTCGAACTGCCGACTGACGCCCAGCTGTCCCGGCAGGTGTTCAGTCCCGATCACGAGAGGGGCTATGCGACCTCTACGGTCGCCGACGTCCCGACCGGCTCCTACGACATGGGCATGTTCGCCCAGCAGGCCAACGGCGCGAGGGTGCTGCTCGCCGAGTCCGGTGTGGACGGCAACTATTCGGGTGGCTGGTTCACCCACACCCAGGGCACCGGCCGGTTCACCGTCGCGCTGGCCGACGCGCAGATCGTGCGATCCGGCGCGTTCACCACAGCGTGGCGCACCGCCATCATCGGCAGCACGGCGACGGTCGTGGAGTCCACGCTGGTCGACGACGTCGCGCCCGCGTCGAAGATCTCCGACACCTCGTGGATCAAGCCGGGTATCGCCGCGTGGCCGTGGCTGGACGGCATGTGGGCCACCCAGCGCGACCTGACCAAGCTCAAGCAGTGGGCCGACTACGCCTCCTCACAGGGCTGGCCCTACCTTCTGGTGGACGACGGGTGGAAGGCCAACGAGGCGATCATTCCCGAGCTCGTGACCTACGCACGGGAGCGGGGCGTGCGGATCATGCTCTGGTACCACTGGCAGGACCTGGACACCGCCGCCGAGCGGGACGCCCAGTTCACCAAGATCACCGGGTGGGGAGCCGTCGGCGTCAAGATGGACTTCATGGGTTCCGAGACCCGGGCCCGTCAGCAGTGGTACGACGCGGCCCTGGCCGACACCGCCCGCTACAAGCTGATGGTCGACCTGCACGGCTCGCGCCTGTCCGTCGGTGTCCACCGCACCTGGCCGCACGTGCTGACCAATGAGGCCGTCCGCGGCGAGGAATACCCCGGCGGCCGGGACATCGGGCACGTGGCCGCGCTCCCGTTCACTCGCGGCGTACTGGGCCCGGCCGACTACTCGCCGATGAGCTTCCAGCAGGGCAACCCGAACAGCGACGCCGCCGAACTCGCCCTCGGTGTACTCCTGGACAGTGGCATCATGCTGCCCGGCAGCCGCATCTCGGACTACCAGGCCCGGCCCGAGGCACAGCGGTGGATGCGCATGCTGCCGACCGTGTGGGACGAGACGAAGTACGTCTCGGGCGACCCGCTCACCGGAGGGGTCATCGCGCGCCGCGACGGCGACCGGTGGTTCGTCGGGGCTTTCAGGCGCGGCGGCGCCACCACCATCAGCTACCCGACCACGTTCCTCGGCTCCGGTACCTGGCACGCGGAGATCACCACCGACGGCTCCAATGGCCTGACCCGCACCAGCAAGGTCATCCAGGCCGGTGACACACTCAGCGTCCCGGCGGTCGCGGGCGGCGGCCACGTGGTCAGGCTGACCAAGGTTCCGGTCATCCCGACCGGGAACCGCACGGTGACCATCGCCGGCAGCAGCCACGTATTCGACGTGCAGAGCAGAAGCCTCGTGAACGACGCCCCGATCATCCGCTGGACCAGCACCGGCGGCACCAACCAGCGCTTCGCGTTCGTCCCCCTCGGCGACGGATACACGCGGATCGTCAACCAGGAGAGTGGCAAGGACGTCGTCATCCGGTGGGCCTCCCGCGACGCGGGCGCGAAGGCCGTCCAGTACACGTACGAAGCGAACGCGAACACCAACGACGAATGGCTGGCGGAAGACGCGGGCAACGGCCGTATCCGGCTCCTCAACCGCCACAGCGGTCTCTACCTCACCGCGGGCAGCGCCCAGGGCGACCAGTTGGAGCAGCGCCCGTTCGACGGCGCCGACCACCAGGAGTTCACCGTCTCCTGATGCAGCTGACATGCGAGCGGACGTAACCGGTGCCCAGGGCACTCTCTTGCCCGCCGTAAGCACTGAGCAGCCGGTCGTACTCCGCCTGCGGTCGACGGGGGTCCACTTCCCGGCCTGAACATTTTCTCAAGGGCCCGGACAGGTGCATCAGCGTGGGGCATGGCCACGGTGGCCGGTACCGTGTGCGGCGGTGCCTGGGGCGGCTCGGGCGGTCTGACGCCCGCCGCCCCAGGCGTCGACAGCTCGCCTGGCCTTCGCGGGGCGAGCGAGGTGGCCGTGCCGGCCGCGCTGCCGTGGCTGAGGACCGCCCCGCTTCCGACGCGAGCGTGACCGCGGTCAGAAACGTAGAACCCCCGCCTTCTTGGCCGGAGTCCGCCCAGGACTACTGACCTCAGCCACGGCGGGCGCCGCACCCGGCGGTGCCCGCCACCGATGTTCTCCCAGGACCTGAGCTGGGCTCAGGCCCCGGGAGCGGGCGTCATCCGGCGGTCAGAGTGGTCCACTTCTGGTTGGAGCCGCCGTGGCAGTCCCACAGATGGAGCTGCGTGACACCGGCCACACCACAACACCGGCACCGGCACCGGCACCGGCACCGACGCTCGGCTCCTCCGCGTCCCCCTCACCGGCCTCTTCCAGAACCACATGCGCGTTCGTGCCGGAGATCCCGAAGGACGACACCCCCGCCCTGCGCGGACGGTCCTCGGTACGCGCCCATTCCCGGGGTTCGGTGAGCAGGCGCACCTCTCCCGCGGACCAGTCGACATGGGTGGAGGGGGTGTCGACGTGCAGGGTGCGGGGCAGCACGCCGTGCCGCATGGCCAGCACCATCTTCATCACACCGGCGACACCGGCGGCGGCCTGCGTGTGCCCGATGTTCGACTTCACCGACCCCAGCCACAACGGCCGCTCGTCCGGCCGGTCCTGCCCATACGTCGCCAGCAGCGCCTGCGCCTCGATCGGATCGCCCAACGAGGTCCCCGTACCGTGCGCCTCCACCACGTCGACATCCGCCGCGGACAGCCCCGCACCGGCCAGCGCGGCGCGGATCACCCGCTGCTGGGAGGGACCGTTCGGCGCCGTAAGACCGTTGGAGGCGCCGTCCTGATTGACCGCGCTGCCCCGCACCACGGCCAGCACCCGGTGGCCGTTCCTGCGTGCGTCGGACAGCCGCTCCACGAGCAGCACGCCCACGCCCTCGCCCCAGCCGGTACCGTCCGCGGCGTCCGCGAAGGCCTTGCAGCGGCCGTCCCCCGCGAGCCCCCGCTGCCGCGCGAACTCCACGAACACCGCAGGGCTCGACATGACGGTCACGCCACCGGCCAGCGCCAGGTCGCACTCCCCCGCCCGCAGCGCCTGCACGGCGAGGTGCAGGGCGACCAGCGACGACGAGCACGCCGTGTCCACCGTCACCGCCGGACCCTCCAGGCCCAGCGTGTACGCGACTCGGCCGGAGACCACGGAGGCGGTGTTGCCGGTGAGGATGTGGCCCTCGACCCCTTCGGGGATCTCGCGCAGTCCGGCGCCGTACTCCTGGTTACTGGCACCGACGAAGACACCGGTGCGGCTGCCGCGCAGGGAGGCGGGGGCGAGGCCCGCCCGTTCGACGGCCTCCCAGGAGACCTCCAGCAGAAGCCGCTGCTGCGGGTCCATGGCGAGGGCCTCGCGGGGCGAGATGCCGAAGAAGTCGGCGTCGAAGCGGTCGGCACCGCGTACGAAACCGCCGTGGGCGCTGTGCGGAGGTTCCAGAACACCCCCCAGGTCCCAGCCGCGGTCGGTGGGGAAGTCCGTCATGGCGTCCGTGCCGTCGGCGAGGAGCCGCCAGAAGTCCTCCGGGGTCTCGGTGCCACCCGGCCATCGGCAGGCCATGGCGACGATGGCGACCGGCTCGGTCATCGCGTCCCGCAGTTGCTGGTTGTGCTTGCGCAGCCGTTCGTTCTCCCGGACCGAGGCACGGAGGGCTTCGACGACTTTTTCGGAGGACATGCTCAGCTCCACACTTCGTGCTCCGGGAGACCCCGAAGCACCGGACGGGCAGGAAGGAAGGAGGGAAGGAACGGCCGGATCGGGCGGGCGCTCAGTCGTCGGCGCCCAGTGCCATCCGTACGAGGTCGTCCACGTCCATGTCGTCGACGTCCACCTCGATGGCGTCGGCCGTGACCGGGACATGGCCGCCACAGGCGGCGGCGGTGGCCTCGGCCGGGGCCAGCGCCATGAGCGCCGCCAGCAGTCCCGACTCACGGAACTTCGTGATCGGGATGGAGGACAGCATCCGGCGAATGGCCGCCTCGTCGGCATCGCCCTCGTTGGCCCCGGCCCCGGCCCCGGCTCCGGACCCGGGCTCGTCACCCGCGAAGTGCTCCCGGTACAGGTGGTCCGCGAGCACGGCCGGTGTCGGGTGGTCGAAGACCAGCGTGGCGGGCAGCAGCACCCCGGTGGCGGCGTTCATCCGGTTGCGCAGTTCGACGGCGGTGAGGGAGTCGAAGCCGAGTTCCTTGAAGGACTGGTCGGGGTCGAGCCGGGCCGCGGAGGAGTGCCCCAGGACGGCGGCGACCTGACGGCAGACCTCCTCGACCAGCCTGCGCAGCCGGTCGGAACCACCGAGCCGGGCCAACTCGGCGGCAAGAGCGGCAGTATCACCCGCAGCAGCACCCGTATCGGTCCCGGCCCCGGCCCCCGGCCCGCCGATACTGCGCCGCGTACGGACAGGCGTGCGAACCAACCCGGCCAGCAGCGGCGGTACCGGCCCGTCGACGCCGAGCCGGGCGGTGTCCACCGCCAGCGGCAGCCGTACGGCGGCCGGCTGTTCCAGGGCCTCGGTGAACAGGGTCAGCCCCTGCTCGGCGGTCAGCGGCGGCAGCCCCGCCCGTGCCATGCGGCGCAGGTCGGCGTCGGTGAGGGTGCCGGTCATGCCGGTGGTCTGCGCCCAGGGGCCCCAGGGCAGGGACAGGGCGGGCAGGCCCAGGGCGTGCCGGTGGTCGGCGAGGGCGTCGAGGAAGGTGTTGGCGGCGGCGTAGTTGCCCTGGCCGGGGGCGCCGAGGGTGCCGGCGACGGAGGAGAACAGGACGAAGGCGGACAGGTCGAGGGAACGGGTGAGCTCGTGCAGATGGGCGGCGGCGTGGATCTTGGGCCGTAGGACGGTGTTCAGCCGCTCGGGGGTGAGCCGTTCGACGACCGTGTCGTCCAGGACTCCGGCGGCATGCACGACCGCGGTGAGCGGGTGGTGGTCGGGCACGGAGGCGAGCAGCGCGGCGGCCTGGGCGCGGTCGGCGAGGTCGGCCGCCTCGATCCGTACGTCGTCGGCGCCCAACTCTGCGAGTTCGGCGGCGAGTTGCTCGGCACCCGGCGCTTCGGGGCCACGGCGTCCGGCGAGCAGCAGGCGGCGTACGCCGTGCTCGGTGACCAGGTGGCGGGCGAGCAGTGCACCGAGGCCGCCGGTGCCGCCGGTGATCAGGACGGTGCCGTCGGGGTCGAGCGGGGCGGGGACGGTCAGGACGACCTTTCCGACGTGGCGGGCCTGTGACATGTACCGGAAGGCCTCCGGGGCACGGCGTACGTCCCACGGGGTGACCGGCAGCGGGGTGAGCACCCCGGCCTCGAAGAGTTCGACGAGCGCGGTGAGCATCTCGCCGATACGGTCCGGGCCGGCCTCGATGAGATCGAACGCCCGGTAGCGGACGCCCTGATGACGGGCGGCCACCTCCTCGGGGTCGCGGACGTCCGTCTTGCCCATCTCCAGGAAGTGTCCGCCGCGCGGCAGCAACCGCAGGGACGCGTCCACGAACTCACCGGCCAGCGAGTCCAGCACGAGGTCGACACCCCGGCCGCCGGTAGCGGTACGGAAGGCGTCCTCGAAGTCGAGGTCCCGGGAGGAGGCGATGTGTGTGTCGTCCAGCCCGGCCGCACGCAACGTGTCCCACTTGCCGCGCCCGGCGGTGGCGTACACCTCGGCGCCCAGGTGACGGGCGAGTTGGGTGGCCGCCATGCCGACACCGCCGGCCGCGGCGTGGACGAGGACGGACTGCCCCTCGGTGACGTCGCCGAGGTCGACGAGGGCGTAGTACGCCGTGAGGAAGACGATCGGTACGGTGGCGGCCTGCGCGAAGGTCCAGCCGTCGGGGATGCGGGCGACCGTGCGGGCGTCGGCCACGGCCACCGGGCCGTACGCGGCCGGGAACATGCCCATCACGCGGTCGCCGACGGCGAGTCGGGTGACTCCGGGGCCGATCTCGGTGATCACACCGGCGCCCTCCAGACCGAAGTCGCGGGCCGGGCCGGGATACATGCCGAGGGTGTTGAGGACATCACGGAAGTTGACCCCGGCGGCGCGGACCGCGATCCGTATCTCGCCCTCGCCGAGGGTGCGTTCGGCCTCCGGCGCGGCGACGAGTTCCAGCCCGTCGAGGGTGCCCTTGCGGACGATGTCCAGCCGCCAGGCCTCCACCGCGCCGGTCCCGTCGGTGCGCGGCGGGCGCAGCGCCTCGTCGGGCTCGGCCCGGGCGACGCGGGGCAGGTGCACCACCCCTTCGCGCAGGGCGAGTTGAGGCGCGGTGTCCTGGGTGAGGGCGGCGGGCAGTGCGGTGAGTGAGGCGGCCGCGAGGTCGGTGTCGACGAGGACGAAGCGGCCGGGGTGCTCGGACTGCGCGGAGCGGACCAGGCCCCAGGCCGCCGCGGCGGCGGGGTGACGCACCCCTGGCCCGGCGGGGCCGTCCGGCATGACGGCGTCCCGGGTCACCAGCACCAGCCGGGTTCCGTCCGGGCTCCGCTCGGCCAGCAGCCGGCGTACGAGGGTGAGGGCGTGCTGTGCCGCCGACTGCCCGGCTTGTTCGAGGGGACCGTCGTCGTGGGGCAGGACGGCGAGGAGCGTGCCGGGCGGGGTGGTTCCCTCGATGGTTCCGTCGAATTCGGTGAGCTCGGTGGGTACGCCGGCGGCGGTGAGCGCGGCGGCGAACTCCTGTCCCGCCGCGTCCCCCAGAACCGTCAGCACACGCGCACGCTCATCGGTGTCCGAGTGTTCGGCGGCCGGCTGCGGCTGCCAGTCGAGCCGGAACAGGTCGGCGGCCCCCCGGTCGGACCGGGCGCGCAGCTTGCCGGGGTCCAGGGCGCGCAGGGTGAGGGAGCCGATGGAGGCGACGGACCGGCCCTCGGGGTCGGTGACGTCGAGGGCGACGGAGTCGTCCCCGCGCAGGCCGAGGCGGACCCGGAGGGCCGTGGCGCCGGTGGCGTGCAGGGTCACGTCCCGCCAGGAGTACGGCAGTCGGCCGGGGGTGGAGTCGTCCATCGGGAGGTAGGCGGTGGCGTGCAGGGCGGCATCGAGGAGCGCCGGGTGGAGGCCGTAGCGGGGGGCGTCGGTGTGTGCCCGCTCCGGGAGCGCGATCTCGGCGTACACGTCGTCGCCGTGGCGCCAGGCGGCCCGCAGGCCCTGGAAGAGGGGCCCGTAGCCGAAGCCGGCCTCGGCGAGACGGTCGTACAGGTCGTCGACGGTCAGTTCCTCCGCGCCGGCGGGCAACCAGGCGGCGGGCGGGGCGTCGTCGGGTTCCTGGGGGGCGTCGGGGGCGAGGATCCCGTCGGCGTGCAGGGTCCAGGGCCGGTCCTGGGCGGCGTCGGTGTCGGTGTCGTCGGAGGCGGGCCGGGAGTGCACACCGAGCGGCCGGTTGCCGTGGGCGTCCGGGGCACCGACCCGCAGTTGCAGGGTGACGGCCTGCCCGGGAGGCAGCAACAGGGGTTCCACCAGGGTCAGTTCGGCGACCCTGGGGCAGCCGACGCGGTCCCCGGCGAACAGTGCCAGGTCGAGGTGGGCGGTGCCGGGCAGTACGGCGGTGCCGCCGATGGCGTGATCGGCGAACCACGGCTGGTCCGACAGCGCGAGCCGGCTGCTGAAGAGGTGTCCGCCGGTGTCGGCGAGGTCGACACGGGCGCCCAGCAGCGGGTGTCGGGGGTCGGCGAGTCCGGCGGCCGCGAGGTCACCGGTGCCGCGGCCGCCGGTGGCGGGCCAGTAGCGCTGCCGCTGGAAGGGGTAGGTCGGCAGGTCGACGACCGTGCCGGAACCCTCCGTGACCGCGCTCCAGTCGATGTCGGCACCGTGCGCGTGGGCACGGGCCAGGCCGGAGAGCAGGCTGGCGGGCTCGCCCCGCTTCGGCCGCAGCAGTGCGATCGCGGCGGCATCGGTGGTGTTCGCGACGTCAGCCGAGTTGGCCAGGGCATCTGCGGCCAGCGCGGTCAGCGTGCCGTCGGGGCCGATCTCCAGGTACCGGCTGACTCCGAGGTCCCGCAGGCTGCGTACGCCGTCGTGGAACCGCACGGTCTGTCGCACATGCCGCACCCAGTAGTCGGGTGAGCCGAGGTCATCGGCGGTGGCGGGCCGTCCGGTGACGTCCGAGACCACGGGGACGACGGGCTCGCGGTACTCCAGCGCGGCGGCCACCTTGCGGAAGTCGCCGAGCATGGGCTCCATCAGCGGCGAGTGGAAGGCGTGGCTGACCCGCAGCCGCCTGGTACGCCGGCCGAGGGCCTCGAAGTGCCCCACGACATCGAGTACGGCGGCCTCCTCACCGGAGACCACCACCGACCGGGGCCCGTTCACGGCGGCGACGCCCACCTGGTGCTCCCTGCCGTCCAGCAGCGGCAGGACCTCGTCCTCCGCGGCCTGGAGCGCGACCATGGCGCCCCCGTCGGGCAGGGCGTCCATCAGCTTGCCCCGGGCGGCGACCAGTGTGCACGCGTCGGCGAGGGAGAGGACGCCCGCGACATGCACGGCGGCGAGGGAGCCGATGGAGTGGCCGAGCAGATAGTCGGGGGTGACGCCGAGGCCGCGGACCAGCCGGTACAGGGCGACTTCCATGGCGAACAGGGCTGGTTGGGCGTATCCGGTACGGTCCAGCAGCTGTCCGGTGTCCCCCAGGACGGCACCGTCCAGGACGGCCTCGCCGAGGACGGCCTCACGCAGCGGAGTGTCGAGCACATCGGCGCCGAAGTGGGCGCACACCTCGTCGAAGGCGTCCGCGAAGACGGGGAACGCGGCATACAACTCGCCCCCCATACCGGGGCGTTGGGCCCCCTGCCCGGTGAACAGGAAGGCGGTACGGCCGGCCCGCGCGGCGGCGCCGATCTCGTCGCTCCGCAGCTCGCCCGACGCGAGCCGGGCCAGTTCGGCGCGGAGGTCGTCGTGTCCGGTGCCGAGCAGGACCGCCCGGTGTTCGAAGGCGGGGCGGGTCGTCGCCAGGGAGTGGCCGAGGTCGGCGGCGGACAGGTCGGGGTGCCGCTCCACGTGGTCCAGCAGCCGCCCGGCGTACGCGCGCAGCGCCTCGGGGGTACGCGCGGACAGGGGCCAGGCGATCGTGCCGTGCCGGGACGGCCGGTCGGCACCGGGCGAAACCGGGGCGACCTGCTCTGGCGGGGCCTCTTCGAGGATCACATGGGCGTTGGTGCCGCTGAAGCCGAAGGAGGAGACACCGGCGCGGCGCGGTCGGCGCTCGTCCCGCGGCCACGGTCGGCGCTCGGTGAGCAGCCGTATCGCGCCGGACGTCCAGTCGACGTGGCGGGAGGGCCGGTCGGCGTGCAGGGTGCCGGGCAGCTCGCCGTGGCGCAGCGCCAGCACCGTCTTGATGATTCCGGCGACACCGGCGGCGGCCTGGGTGTGTCCGATGTTCGACTTCACCGACCCCAGCCACAACGGCCGTCCGTCCGGCCGGTCCTGTCCGTACGTCGCGAGAAGTGCCCGTGCCTCGATCGGGTCGCCGAGGACGGTCCCGGTGCCGTGCCCCTCGACGGCGTCGACGTCGGCCGGGGTGAGCCGGGCATCGGCCAGCGCGGCCCGGATCACCCGTTCCTGGGAGGGGCCGTTGGGGGCGGTCAGGCCGTTGCTGCCACCGTCGGAGTTGACGGCGCTGCCCCGGACCACGGCCAGCACCCGGTGCCCGTTGCGGCGTGCGTCCGACAGCCGCTCCACCAGAAGCATCCCGGCACCCTCGCCCCATCCGGTGCCGTCCGCGTCGTCCCCGTACGCCTTGCAGCGCCCGTCCGGCGCGAGCCCGCGCTGCCGGCTGAACTCCAGGAACGCCGCCGGCGTCGACATCACGGTGACCCCGCCCGCGAGCGCCAGGTCGCACTCCCCCGCGCGCAGCGCCCGCGCCGCCCAGTGCAGGGCGACCAGGGACGACGAGCAGGCGGTGTCGACGGTGACGGCCGGACCCTCCAGGCCGAGGGTGTAGGAGATACGGCCGGAGACGACACTGGCGGCGTTGCCGGTGCCGAGGTAGCCGTCGACGTCCTCGGCGGAGGACCGCAGCAGGGCCGGGTAGTCCTGCCCGTTGGTGCCCGCGAAGACGCCCGTACGGGAGCCCCGCAGCGACCTCGGATCGACTCCGGCGCGTTCCACGGCCTCCCAGCACACCTCCAGCAGCAGCCGCTGCTGCGGATCCATCGCCAGGGCCTCGCGCGGCGAGATCCCGAAGAAGGCGGGGTCGAACCGGTCGACTCCCTTCAGAAAGCCGCCGGTTCGGGTGTAGCTGGTGCCTTCGTGCTCGGGGTCCGGGTGGTAGAGGGAGGCGAGATTCCAGCCCCGGTCGTCGGGGAAGTCCCGCAGACCGTCGCCGCCGGAGGCGAGCAGGTCCCACAGCGACTCGGGGGTGTCGGCGCCGCCGGGGAGCCGGCAGGCCATGCCGACGATGGCGATGGGCTCGTCCGCGCCGCTCTGTCCGGCCGCCGCACGGCCGGTGACGACGGGGGTGCGCGGGCCGCCGCCGGTCGGCAGGGACCGCAGCAGATGGCCGGCGAGCGCGGCCGGGGTGGGGTGGTCGAAGGCGATGGTGGGCGCCAGTCGCAGACCGGTCCGGCGTTCCAGGGCGTTGCGCAGGTCGACCGCGGTCAGCGAGTCGAAGCCCAGGTCACGGAAGGCCCGTTCGGGGTCGGCGGCCGGGGCGCCCGCGGGATGGCCGAGGACCTGCGCGATCTCCGTCTGCACCAGCCGCAGCAGGGCGCCGGGCCGCTCCGACTCCGGCAGCGCGGCGATCGTACGGGCCAGCCGTCCGCCGGAACGGGCGGAGGCTCCCCGCACCGTACGGCGGGCCGCGGCCGGGTCACGCAGCAGGGCCGGGGTGGGGCTGGTCGCGGCGCGGGCGGTCGCCAGGTCCAGGCGGATCGGCAGCAGCACGGGGCGGTCCTGTGCCAGCCCGAGATCGAGCAGGGCCAGGGCGTCCGCCGTGGGCAGCGGCGCGATGCCGGAGCGGGCCATCCGGGTACGGTCGGCGTCGCCGAGGCCGCCCGTCATACCGCTCTCCTCCTCCCACAGCCCCCAGCCGAGGGCCAGCGCGGGGCGCCCCTCGGCCCGCAACGTGGCGGCCATCGCCTCCAGGAACGCGTTGGCGGCGGCGTAGTTGCCCTGTCCGGGCCCGCCGAAGGTGGCGGCCGCCGACGAGAACAGCACGAACGCCGACAGATCCGTCTCCCGCGTCAGCCGGGCGAGATGGACCGCCGCGTCCACCTTGGGCCGCAGCACGGCCGACAGCCGCGCCGGGGTCAACGCGGGGACCACCCCGTCGTCGACCACCCCGGCCGCATGGAAGACGGCACCGAGCGGATGCCGCTCCGGTACGGCGGCCAGCGACTCCTCCAGCGCGGCCGGGTCGGCCGCATCGCACGCGACGACGGTCACCTCGGCGCCCGCCCGTTCCAGTTCGGCACACAGCCCGACTGTCGCGGGGGCGTTCTGGCCCCGCCGGCTCATCAGCATCAGATGCCGTACGCCGTGCGCGGCGACCAGATGCCGGGCGACGGCCCCGGCGACGGTGCCGCCCGCGCCGGTGATCAGGACGGTGCGCTCGGGGTCGAGGGCCGGCACGGCGGCGGGACCGGACGTGGCCGGGTCGGGGACGTGCCGGCCGAGCCGGGCCGCGTACGCGCGCCCCGCGCGCAGGGCGATCTCCGTCTCCCCGCTGTGCGCCGCGTCGAGCACGGCTGCGAGGAAGGTATCGGCGTCGGTACCCGTCTCGGTATCCGTGTCGGTGTCGACCAGCAGGAACCTGCCGGGGTTCTCCGACTGCGCCGAGCGCACGAGGCCTCGTACGGCAGCCGCGGCGAGATCGGCGACCGACTCGCCGGGCCGGGCGGCCACCGCGTCCCGGGTGACCACGACCAGGCGGGTGTCGGCCGTACGCTCCTCGGCCAGCCAGCGCTGCAACGACTCCAGGGCAGCGGCGGCCGACTCATGTACGGCGGCGGGCAGTTCGGCGGCCTCCGCGACATCCTTCGCCGCGTCCTGCCAGGACACGAGGACCAGCTCGGGCGCCACCGCGCCGGTGTCGTCGAGGGTGGCGAGGAAGGCGTCGAGATCCGGATGGCGGACCGCGTCGGGCAGGGCCGGTCCGTCACCCGCGACGGCCATCACCGGCCGTGACACGGGCCGTGCGGCGACCGGCAGTTCGGCCCACTCGACAGCGAACAGGTCCACGGAACCCGGGGCGTCGGCGACGGGCAGGGACAACTCGGTGGCCGGCGTCAGGGCGACCGCGCCGACGGTGGCGACCGGGGCGCCGAACTCGTCCGCGAGGTCCAGCCGCAGCCGCCCGTCGGGCAGCGGCCGCAGCCGGACGCGCAGCACCTCCGCCGAGGCCGCGTACAGGGTGCAGTCCGTCCAGGACACGGCGAACCCGCCCGGATGCCCGAGGGACGGGGCCGCGTGCAGGGCGGCCTCCAGCAGCGCGGGGTGCAACGCGACCCGCAGGGCGTCGGCCCGGAACTCCTCGGGTACGGCGACCTCGGCGTACACCTCGTCCCCGGCCCGCCACACCGCGGTGAGCCCCCGGAAGGCGGGGCCGTGCTGAAGCCCCCGCTCCCACAACCCCTCGTAGATCTCGTCCACTTCGTCGGTGTCGGCCGCCTGGGCACCCGGCGGCGGCCAGGTCTCGTCGCTCTCCACGGGACTCGGCGCGGAACCGGCCGGAGCCAGCACTCCATGGGCATGACGGGTCCAGGGCCGGTCCGCCCCACCGTCGTCGTCCGACGTCGACGAGACGGCAGCCGCAGCCATGACCTCTACAGACCGGGAGTAACAGGCGAACGGCCTGCCCCCGTCCTCGCCCGGCCCGTCCAGCACCACCTGGATCTCGACGGACTCGGGCCCATCCAGCACAAGCGGCCGCTCCTGGACGAGTTCGACCAGGTGGTCGCAGCCGACCCGCCCGCCGAGATGCAGCGCGAAGTCGAGATACGCGGCCGTGGGCAGCACGACGGTGCCCGCCACCGCGTGGTCGGCCAGCCAGGGGTGGGTACGGACGGAGAACTCCGCGGTGGACAGTACGGCCGAGGAGTCCGCCAGGGTCACCGAGGCACCGAGCAACGGATGACCGATGCCCTGCCGTCCGCGCCCGGGGACGGGGTCGAGCCACAGCCGGCGGCGCTGGAAGGCATAGGTCGGCAGTTCGACGCGGCGATCCGCACCGGGGAAGAGCGCGGACCAGTCCGGGCTGTGCCCGTACGCGTGCAGCGACCCGACCGCCCGCAGCAGACTCTCGGCCTCCGGTACGTCCTTCACGTCCCTGCGCAGGACCGGCACCGCGACCCGCCGGTCGTCGTCCTCGAACAGCGCTGCGGCGAGGGCGGTGAGCGTCCCGTCCGGACCCAGCTCGGCGAACCTGGTCACCTTCTGCTGCACAAGGCTGCGGACGGCGTCAGCGTAACGGACGGACTGGCGGACGTGCCGCACCCAGTACTCGGGCGACATCAGCCTGTCGGCGGTGGCCACCTCGCCGGTGACGGTCGAGACGATCGGCAGACGGGGCTCGGCGTACGTCAGGCTCTCGGCGACCTCGCGGAAGTCGGCCAGCATCGGCTCCATCAGCGGCGAGTGGAAGTCACCCGGAGCGCCAGCCACGAGACGCCGTATCCGAACGCGATCAGCGCGGGACCGACCACGGCAAGCCGCCGCCGCACCGCACCGGAGGACAGATCCAGCCGGCCCAGCGCCATACCGGTGACCACGAACGTCATCCAGGTGATCGCCGGGTAGAAGCCGGTGAGCAGGAAGTCGAGCACACCCACGCCGGAGAGGCGCGCGATCGGGTCGTAGGAGTCGATGGTGTTCACGGTCGACTCGCTGAGCAGCGCCCGCAGGGCGTACGCCACCTGCGGCATGACGAGCGCGAGCGCGACCGCGATGATCGCGAGCGCCCTGGCGCGCAACCGCAGCAGGGGCAGGGCCAACAGGAAGTACACCGCGTAGAAGTTGATGATGACGCCGCCGCCGAAGTCGGTCATCGCCAACGCGGTCCCCACCACGAGCAGGATCACGGCCCGGATCACGATCCGGGCCCTCGCCTGCCGGCCGGCCAGCCCGGTCTTCGGCTCCAGACGGCCGGCGATCAGCACCAACGAGAACCCGGCGAGGGTGGCGAACAGCGCCGAGGCCCGGCCGCTCGCCAGCCAGACGGACCAGGTGCCAACACCGTCGCTGGACGTGGGGAAGGGGTTGAAGGGACCGACATGCACGGCGAACATTCCGAACACGGCCACCGCACGGGCGAGGTCCACCCCGACCAGCCGCGCCGCCGACGAAGGGCGTTCCATCGCCGTGACAGGCTCGGGTACGTGCAAGGGCTGGGCAGGCGCCTTGTTGGCGCTTTCGATCTCGGTCACCCGGGACAACCTTGCCGAGACGTGGGCGGTCGACCATCCGCCAGGCTTCAGGAGGTGCCCTGCCAGTCGACCCACCGACCCCCTCCGATCGGCGGGGGGCGGTCTCGGCCTACATGAACGACTGTGGTCGTCGAGCTAGCCACCGGGATGCCGCGGGCCAGCAGGCTCACGACCACAAGATCATGTATCGCCTGGGGTATCGAGCGCCGCCACCACCCGGTGGACCGCCGACGGCGGCGGGCACTCGACTGCTGGATCACCGCCGGCGACACCCTGGGCAGCACAAGGAGCGCGGACTGCCGCTGTCCGGCATCATCTGCGACTTCTTCCGCTGGCCGGAGCCGGGCGACCGGCGTTTCGAGGAGAGCGAGTGGCCCGACCTCGCGGCTATGGCCGAGCAGTTGGCCGATCTTGAGGTGAAGGTCGCCGTCTCGATGTGGCAGACCGTCGAACCCGGCAGCGACACCTATCACGAGCTTCGCGCGTCCGGACACCTCGTTCGGGACGCGGAGCGCGGTCTGCTCACCTTCGCGTGGCCAACCCGGGAGGCCGACGAGGCGCCAACGCTCCCGATGGCGTACTGCAACGCCCCCGGGGCACGCGCCGCGCTGTGGCGGCGGCTGAACGCCAACTACCGTTCGCTGAGCGTGGAGTGCTTCTGACTTGACTACCCCGTGCTGCACACCCACACGTGGCCGGCCGCCTGCGCGTGGCTGGCGAGGACCGGCTACTGTCGCTGGTCCGCTCGCGTGGGCGGGCAGCCAGAGGTACGGGGCCCTGCTGCGGTCCGGTGACATCCCCCACCACCTTCGGCTCCCTCGCACGCCCGCGCAGTCCCCGCTGATAGGGATTCCTGTGTTCATCCGGGAAGGGGGACGACGTCGCCGCCTGGCTCAGCTGACCTCCGTCGAGTACGGGCGCTCTGCGTTTCACCGCGAGTTACGACCTGGGCGGAAATCACCAGCCTCGACACGCGTGGGCAACCGCCGCTGCTCCTTCGACCAGATGAGGCGGCGAGAGGCATTTGGCCGCCAACTCCGTGGTTCACCAACCTGGGTGTATCCGTCGTGGCCTCAGCCGCATCGGCGGCAGTCGCGTCTTGGCCCGCGCCCAACCCTGCCCCGGGGACCATGTCCCGGCCCCTGGCCCAGGCATGGCCGGCCACTGCCCAGGCCGCGCCGCGGACGGCAGGTCGGCGACAGGCGGAGCTGAGATCAGTCGGCCAGGTCCACTGCCGAGGCCCGCAAGGGCTGTCCCCTTGCGGGCCGAGCGGGCCGTGCAGGCCGGGGTGGGGCAGGAAGCCGAGCCACCCCGACCGGACATCAGCGGATGTACTTGGCGGGTTTGGTGGCGGCGTTGAGCAGATACTCCAGAGGGCCGCGGCGGAAGAAGCGGGACCAGATCGTGGCGAACACGATCGCTGTCAGGATGTACGTGAGCACGGGTACCCAGGACGTCGTGGTGCCGGCGCCGGAAGCGGGCCACGCGGACTGTGCGAGGAAGTGGCCTACGTAGGCGGTCAGGGACATGGTGCCCACGGCGATGACCGGCTTCGCCAGGCGGCGCAGTAGCGGCAGGCGGTCCATCGCCGCCGTCGCGGCCACGATCACGAGGATCGCGATGCCCGCGCAGCCGATGGTGTCGAAGGTGGTGCCGGTGTGGGACACGGCGCCCAGCAGGTCCGAGGCCGACAGCTCGGGCCCGCCGGGTGCGCTGCCCATGGAGCCGGAGACCGCGGAGCCGCTGCCCATGGAGCCCGGACCGGAGCCGCTGGAGGGTCCCCCACCTCCGCCGACGTTCCATACCGCGCTCGCGCCGGTCAGCAGTGTGGCCAGGCCGTAGGCGGCTGTGGCGAGGCCAGCACCGAGGACGGCCAGGCGCCGCCGGACGACGGGGGCGGACAGGTCGAGGCGGGCCAGAGCCATGCCGGTGGTCACGAACGCCATCCACGTGATGGTCGGGTAGAGGCCCGTCAGCAGCAGATCGAGTACTCCCACGGTGCTGAGGCGTTCCAGCGGGTCGTAGGCGTTGATGGTCTGCTGGACGGAGTCGCTCAGCCACATCTTCAAGACGAACGCCAGCTGCGGCATGACCAGCGCGATCCCGGCCGCGATGAGCGCCAGTGTCCTGGCGCTCAGTCGTACCAGGAGCAGTGCGAGGAGGAAGTAGACGCCGTAGTAGGCGAGGATGATGATGTCCCCGTACTCCATCGCCAGCACGGTGCCCAGGGCCAGCAGGATCACGGCGCGGATCGCGATGCGGGCCTTCGCCTGCCGGCCCGCCAGGCCGGTCTTCGGCTCACGGCGGCCGGCGATCAGCATCAGCGAGAACCCGGCGAGGGTGGCGAACAGGGCCGAGGAGCGTCCCTCGGCCAGGAAGTACACCCAGCTGCCGACGCTGCCCTGGGGGGAGTCCATCGGGGCGATGTGCACGATGTACATGCCGAACACCGCCAGCGCACGGGCCAGATCCAGCCCGACCATGCGTCCCATCGAGGGGCGGCCCGAGACTTGCCCGGCGGACTCGGACGAGGCCTGCGGCGGTGGAGTCGCGTTCCCTTGCGGAGCCGACAGCTCCTGCGGCGGCTTTACCTGTGTCATACGACGAATCCTTCGGTGCCGCCAGGCGGTGGAACATCCGACAGGTTTCGGCAACGCCCCCGCCGACCGGCTGGGACTGCCCCGCCGACCGGCGGGACCGCGCCGCGCCGACAGGCCGGCGGGCCCGGCCGGCACACTTCCTCTATTTGATGACGGCGTTGGCCACGACGACCGCCAGCCCGAGCAACGCGTCCACCGTGCCGATCTTCAAGGCGGAGTCCCACGTGCGACCGGCGGCGCGGCCCGCGAACAGGCCCCAGGCGAACAGCAGCGCCACGTTCACGGCGAAGGCCACGTACTCGATGCCCACCGAGGGCCACCACCCCCAGGCCGCGCCGAGCAGCAGGACCAGGGGCGGCGCCGTCGCCACCACCAACGGCCACTCGGACAGCAACAGCCGCAACCCGGCACGCGCACCGTGATGGGTCCGGTCGCCGCGCACCTTGCCTTCGGCCACGAGCTCGCCGACGGCGCTGACGACGTCCTCGACGGCACGTTCGGATCGACGCGGTGTTGGTGGAGGACATCGATGTGGTCGGTGCCCAGGTGCCGCAGGAGGCTTGCCTCTGCGACGGCGCGGATGTGTTCAGGTCGGCTGTTGAAGGCGCGGCCGAGGCGGCTCATGTCGGTCAGGTCGTAGCCGAACTTGGTGGCCAGGACAACCTCGTCGCGGAAGTCCTTGACCGCCCGCCCGAGCAGTTGCTCGCTGGTATCGCCGCCCAGCCCGTACAGTTCGGCGGTGTCGCAGTGAGTGACGCCGAGCTCGAAAGCGCGGCGGATGGCGGCGATCCCGCCATCGGGGTCGGCCGGACCGTATCCCATGGTCATGCCCATCGTGCCATGGCCCAGCGCTGAAGAGGTCAAGCCCTGCGAACCGAGCGAGCGGACCGGCATGGCGTGCTCTGTATCGTGCTGTGCGTTCATGCCCCTGACGCTAGGGGTCCACGTATCCGCAGGTCATTGGCACCATTCGCGTAAGATTGTCTGGTCGTCTCACCATGGCCGGCGTGTGGAGCGCGGGCTGAGCAGTCGAGGGATCCGTATGCTGGACCGTCTCGCTCAGGCGATCACCGACTCGGCTCACGGGATCTTGCCGTCGTGTCTGCCGCGTCCGGAAGAGACACCGGTGAGGAACCGGCCCCCTCGCTTGCCTGAGGGGGCGGCCCGGGCGCGTGCTGCTTACCGTTCCCTCGTCCCAGACGCTGCCCGTTCACAACCAGCATGAGTGAGGTCTGCGTCGGCTGCTTGAGAGCCTCTGACGTGCGGCACTTTGCTGGAGGAGCACATCTCTCTGAAACGTCTGACTTTGCTGTTTCTCCGATGTGAGGCCGTCTGAATCGGTGGTGGCTGTCGGGGTGGGGCATTTTGCCTGGCCGCGCATGAGGAGAGGGCCCCACCGTCGAGACCGTGGCTCTCTGCCACCCGGGGCCGTCGTAGGCCGTCGGCCCCGGGTGCGGAGCGGCTTCGCCGAGTCGGAGGATCAGTGGCCGGTGACGGTGCCGGACAGTTCGTTCGTGCTCTTGGGCAGGGTCACGGACGTGACCTTCTTGCCCGATTCGATGTCGATGGCGTGCAGTTGGCGCTTGCCCGGTTCCGAGACGTACGCGGTGTCGTCGCGGACGAAGAGGGTGGGCCGGGGCTGCTGCCAGTCCAGCGGCTCCTGCCACTTGTCAACGACGGGGATCTTCTTCTCCACCTTGCCCGTCTCCGGGTCGATGACGTGGAGGGCGCCGTTCGTGCCGAGGAGGAGGGCCTCGCCGTTGGGTCCGCGGCCGAGCGAGCGGAAGGAGTAGCTGGTGCCGAGGTCGACCAGGCGCAGTTTCGCGGTCTCGGTGTCGATGAGGGAGATGCGGGTGGGCCGCTCCAGTTCGGCCTCCGGGTCGGTCTTGTAGTCGCCCAGGAGGATGGGCGAGGTGTCGCTGCCGCGCTGGTTGCCGATGCGGCCGTAGTCGTCGGGGGCGTCGACCTTGGTGAACTTGCCTTCCTTGTAGATCAGGAGGCCGTCCTCGCAGCCGATGCCGATGGCCTCGTCCTTGGCGGCGGCCTCGCCGTGGACGCCGGGGCAGTTCTCGTTGCGCTTGATCTCCTTGTTGTTCTTGTCCAGGACGAGGGCGCCGGTGCGCTTCTCCTCGGTGCCGAGGGTGGTGAGGAGTTCGCCGTTGGTCAGTTCGATGGCGACGCCGTGGTGCGGTTCGGCGGAGGTATAGGTGCGGCCTTCCGGCTTCTTGCCGCCCTTGAGGTCTGCGGGGTCGAAGACGTTGACCTCGCCGGTGCCGTCGGTGAAGAGCACCGTCTTGCCGGCGTGCTGGACGACGTGGCCGGGCTTGGCGCCCTTGTACTCGACGCTGGTGAGGGTCTGCTCGGCGGCGTTCAGGACGCGGAACCCGGCGTCGGTGGAGACCATGACGTGGGAGTCGTCGCCGGCGGGGTTGAGACGGTTGAAGCCGGGCAGCTCGATCGTGTTGGCCAGCTTCAGGCTTTCGCCGTCCAGGACGTACAGGCCGCCGTCGAAGGTGGCGACCACCGGGTCCTTGACCGCAACGGCCTTCGTCCTCGGCGCCGCCTTGGCCTTCGTGTCGGACGAGGGGGTGTCCTCTCCTCCGCATGCGGTCAGGACCGCGGAAGCCGCCAGGGCGAGGGCCGTGCCCGTGAAGGCTCGGTTGCGTATCGGCGTGTTCACCGGTGTGTTCCTTTCTGTGCCGCGTGAGCGCGGCATGGGGTGGGGGTGGGGAGTGCGTGAGGGCCGTGGTCGGCCGGTGGCAGGTCAGGGGCGCGGTTCAGGCGCCGGTCAGGCCGTCGGTCATGGCGGTGGTGTTGGCACGCATCATCTGCAGGTAGGTGCCGGCGCCCTTGCCCTTCTCTGTCAGGGACTCGGAGTAGAGCTCGACGACGCGTACCTGGCCGCCCAGTTCGGTACGCAGGACCTCGGCCAGGCGCGTGGGCTGGGAGGAGTCCGCGAACACGGTCTGGACGCCTGCTTTCCGCATCGCCTCGGTGAGCGAGCGCAGGTCGGAGGAGCTGGGAGAGGCCAGCGTCGTGCCGCTCGGGATCACCGCGCCGATCACCCGGAAGCCGAAGCGTTCGGCGAGGTATCCGAAGACGTGGTGGTTGGTCACCAACGCGCGCCGCTTCTCGGGTATGCGGTCGAAGGACTCCTCCATCGAGGTGGTCAGGTCGGCGAGTTGTGCGTCGTAGCGGTCGGCGTTGGCGTGGATCGTCTTCTCGTCGACGCCGTCCACGTGCTCGGCGACCTGGTCGGCGATCAGGCCGGCGGCCTTGCGGACGCGGTCGGGGTCGGTCCAGAAGTGCGGGTCGGGCTGCCCGGCCTCCTCCTCGGGGCCGCCGTCGCCATGCGCCTGGAAGGTGAGCGGGTCGACCGCCTTGCCGGCCTCAAAGGTGGGCACCCCCGCCTCGCGAGCGGCCTCCACGTGCCGCAGTACGTTCTCCTCCAGACCCAGCCCGTTGAAGACCACCAGGTCCGCCCGCTCCAACTCGGCGGCCTGTACGGCCGACAGGCCGAAGGAGTGCGGGTCGGCGTTCGGCTTCATCAGCACGGTGACGTCGGCCTCGTCGCCGACGATCTCCTGCGTGATGTCGCCCAGGATGTTGGTCGTCACGACCACCCGGGGCCGGTCGTCGCTGCTCGTGCAGCCGGTGCCCGCGCCGGCAAGGGCGAGGGTCAGCAGGACCAGCGGGAGGGTGTGCAGTCGCCGTGACCCTCGCGTTCGTGTGGTCATCGTCCGGTCTCCACCATCAAGGCCGGCTCGACGTCCAAGGCGAAGGTGCGCGCAATGCGCAGGTTGTCGTTGTAGTCGATCTCGTACACGCGTTTGCCTTTGGGGTCGTTGAGGTAGGCGCGGCTGCGGTCGACTTCGATGACCGGTCCCGCACTGCTGCCTTCGCGGTCGGCGTCGGGGGCGCCTGTCAGAAGCCGCTTCGTTTTGGAGACCTGCTTGCCGGTGGCGATGTCGTAGCCGTGGAGTGCTCCGTCGGTTTCAAGGACGATCAGGACGGAGCCCTCACCGGCGGTGTTGGCGGAGACGACTGGGCCGGTCTTCACCCGTGTCCACGTGCGCTCGCTGACGTCCAGGACCCACACCATCCGCTTCCCGGCCGGTGCCGTGAGCGTGTCGCTGCCGGGCCGGTGCCGGAAGGCCGTGGCCCGTTCCGCTTCGGATACGTCGCTGCCGTAGGGGATCTTCTCGGCGGTGAAGGTGCCGTCGTCCTCACGGACGAGCAGGGCGCCGTCGGCGCAGCCGAGGACGATGCCGCGCCGGGTGACGGCGTCGCCCCGCACCTCCTCGCAGCGGGCGTCCGGCGACGCGGCCCGCCGGCCCTCGCGGTCGTACACCAGGACCTTCCCGTTGTCCGTGACGCCGAGCAGGTGCTCCGCGTACGGCACGACAGCTCCCACGTGCGTCCCGGGAAGCATGCGGGCGGAACCGACCTTGCCCTTCTCCAGACCGGCCCGGCGATAGATCCTGGTTCGACCCTCCTCGTCGGTCACCGCGGTGACGGCGGCATCGCTGCGGACGCGGGTGCCCGGTCCTCCGGGCAGCCGGCCCACGTCACGTATCGCCGCGCTGTAGTAGTGGACGTGGTCGCCGTGGTCCACCATCCAGGCGCCGCCGTCCAGGACGCGCGTGCCGCCCCCGGTGTGGAAGTAGCCGAAGCGGCCGTCGGCGGTGAGCCCGGTGGTGTCCGTCGTCCGGGACACCTCGTGTGTCTTGCCGGTGATCAGATCGAGTACCCGGGTGTCGCCGGTGGCCGGGTCGTTGAGCAGCAGCCGCGACTGCTGCTCGGCCTTCTCCTGCGCCCCCTCGACGTAGCCGTGCGGAGCAGAGGCCGAGGCGGTGGCCCGCGGGGCGGACGCGGTGTCGTCGTGGCTCGCGCAACCCGTGGTGAGCAGGGAGATCGCCACGAGCGCGGCGGGCGCCCAAGGCATGACGTTACTTCGGACGAGCAAAGGGATCGCCTCAGGTTCTTTCAGTCGGTCGCCGTGGCGTGAGCGCCGAGGTGGCGCGCACGGCTGCGGAGTCGGTCGCCGTGGCGTGAGCGCCGAGGGAGCGCGCACGGCTGCGGTGGCGGAGGCCGGATGCCAGGTGGGAGAGGAAGAACAGGCTCACCGCGAGGGCCGAGATGGTCGCGCCGGCCGCGGTGCTCAGGTGCCAGGACAGCAGCAGGCCGCCGAAGGTGGCGGTGATGCCGAGGAGCGCCGCGAGGGCCATGACGCCCCGCACACTGCGCGCCCAGGGCAGCGCTGCGGCCGGCGGCGCAATGAGCAGGCCCAGCACCAGCAGCGTGCCCACGATGTGGAAGGAGGCGACGATGGCCAGCGCCAGCAAGCCGAGCAGCACGGCGTGGGCCAGGCGGGGCCGCAGGCCGAGCGTCTGGGCCTTGCGTGAGTCGAAGGCCAGGGCGAGGAAGGCCCGGTGGCCGAGGACCGAGACGGCCAGTGCCAGCAGCAGCGCCCCACCCAGCAGCAGCAGATCCTGCTCGCGGACGGCGAGGACGTCACCGAAGAGGAACCCGGTCAGGTCGACCGCGAAGGATTGCGAGCGCGACACGATGATGACACCGAGCGACAGCATCCCCACGAACAGCAGCCCGATCCCGGTGTCCTGGGACAGCCGCGGGGTGCGGCTGAGAGCCGTGACGCCGACGGTCATGACGGCCGCGCTCAGCAGCGCCCCCACCAGCAGGTTGCCGCCGAACAGCGCGGCGAGCGCGACTCCGGGCAGCAGCCCGTGCGACATGGCGTCACCGAGGAAGGCCATCCCCCTGAGCACCACCCAGGTGCCGGCCAGGGCACAGATCGCCGACACCAGCATCCCGCCCCACAGGGCCCTCTGCACGAAGGTCACCTCGAAGGGACCCGTCAACCACTCCATGTAAGCGCACTATAATGAAAACCATGTTCGAAACACAGGGGCGCTCTCCCGCCGTCGCCGAGATCCGGACGCCCCGCGTCCGCTTCACGGAGCTCTCCGCCGGATATCCCGGCCGCCCCGTTCTGCATCAACTCGACGCGGAGATACCGGCGTTGGCGATCACGGCCCTCGTCGGCCCGAACGGGAGCGGGAAGTCCACCCTGCTCGGAGTCATGGCCGGAGTGATCCAACCCACATCAGGCCAGCTCCACCACGCCGGCGACCGGCCGGCGTTCGTCCCGCAGCGCAGCTCCGTCGCTGACGCACTGCCGCTCACGGTCAGGCAGACGGTGGAGATGGGACGCTGGAGCGACCGCGGGCCATGGCGCCGGCTGACACGGCAGGACCAGGCCACCGTGGACCAGGCCATGGAGAGGCTCGGCATCACCGAGCTCGCCACCCGCCAACTCGGAGAACTGTCCGGCGGACAGCGGCAACGCGCCCTGATCGCCCAAGGACTCGCCCAGGAATCGGACCTGCTCCTCCTGGACGAACCGACCACGGGCCTGGACCCGGAAGCAAGGGACCGGATCGCTGCGCTGCTGACGGAACTGGTCGCCGACGGAGTCACCGTCGTCCAAGCCACACACGACCTGGAAGCCGCACGCTCGGCGGACGCCTGCCTCCTGCTCCGCGACGGTCAACTGGCAGGGCAGGGACACCCCGAGCAACTTCTCACCGGAGCAACGCTCGCCCGGATCTGGCAACCGGTGTGAGACGACGGCCCCGCGCCCTTCGAGCGCACTCGCCCAGTCCCGCACCGAATCAGTTCACCGAAGTAGTGGCTAGGGGTGGGCCCTAGTACTGCAACGGTGCTTGCCGTGATTGCTGGCCAGATCTGTCGTTGGTGGGGTTATGGGTGGGGACCTTGCCGATGTCAGGTTGTGGGCCGGCGAACTGGACGTGCTGCATGAGCGGTTCGTGCACCGGTTCAACCGGGAGGAGCCGCGTCAGTCGGCGCTGGCTTACATGAGAGGACTGATCGCGCCGCTGCAGCGCAAGAACGGCTGGACGCTGGCGGAACAGGCCGGGCACGCGGGTCCCGATCGCATCCACCGGTTGCTGAACCGGATCGAGTGGGACGCCGACGACGTCCTGGACGACGTACGTGACTACGTCGTGGAACACCTCGGCGACAGCGGGGCCGTTTTGATCGTCGATGACACCGGATTTCTGAAGAAGGGCATCCGTTCCGCCGGGGTGCAAAGGCAGTACTCCGGCACCACCGGACGCACGGAGAACTGCCAGATCGGTGTGTTCCTCGCCTGCGCCACCGACCGCGGACGCACGCTGATCGACCGCCGCCTGTATCTGCCCGCCTCCTGGACCAACGACCGGGATCGCTGCCGCCGGGCGGGCATCGACGACACGGTGGGGTTCGAGACGAAGGTGGCCATGGCCAAGGCGATGGTCCGCCAGGCGATCGCCGAGAAGGTCCCGTTCGGCTGGGTGACGGCGGACGCCGCCTACGGCTACAGCAAAGGGTGGCGGTTCGAGCTGGAGCAGGCCGACGTCTTCCATGTCATGGCCACCACCCGCCACGACACCGTCGTCACCCGCTGGGCACTCGACCACCCCGTGCACGAACTGTTTCCCGGCCTGCCACGGCAGAAGTGGAAACGCCGCTCCTGCGGCGAGGGGGCCCACGGCCGGCGGGTCTACGACTGGGCCCGCGTCGAGGTGCGGCCCTGGCACCGCGAGGGCCGCCGGCACTGGGTTCTCGCCCGCCGCAGCGTGAGCAGGCCCGAGGAGATCTCCTACTACATCGCCTACTGCCCGGCCGACAGGATGTCGACTGGGCACGGTTCACGCCCGCGTACACCAGCAGCCGCCCCAGCGCGCTGCTCACCGACCTCCCCGAAGCACACGTCGACCACGTCACCGGCCCGGCTGCTCATGCCGGTGGAACCGCCGGCTCGGCTCTGCTCGACCGGCTCGGCGGACTGACTGCCGCCGAACGCGACCGGGCGCTGCTGGAGTTGGTGCGGGGTCGTGCCGCCGAGGTGCTCGGCCACGCCGATGCCGGGGGAGTGGAGGCGACGCGGTCCTTCCGGGACCTGGGATTCGACTCGCTCACGGCGGTCGAGCTGCGCAACCGGCTCGCCGCCGAGACCGGCCTCAAGCTGCCCAGCACCCTGGTCTTCGACCATCCGACGCCGGCGGCCCTCGTACGGCTGCTGCGACAGGAACTGTTCGCGGACGCCGAGGGCACGGCCGGGACCGTCGACGAGGCCGCGGCGGACGCGTCACTGCCCGTCCCGGCCCTGACGTCCACCACGGACGACCCGATCGTCATCGTCGGCATGGCCTGTCGGCTGCCGGGCCGGGTCGAGGGCCCGGACGATCTGTGGCGGCTGGTCACAGCGGGCGGCGACGCGATCTCCGAGTTCCCCACCGACCGGGGCTGGGACCTCGACGCCCTGTACGGCTCCACGACCGGCGACGGGCAGGGCCAGGGCCGCAGCCACACCCGCACCGGGGGATTCCTCTACGACGCGGGGCAGTTCGACGCCGGGTTCTTCGGGATCTCGCCGCGCGAGGCAGTCGCCGTGGACCCGCAGCAGCGGTTGCTGCTGGAGACGTCCTGGGAGGCTCTGGAACACGCGACGATCAGGCCGGAGTCGTTGCACGGGAGCAGTACGGGCGTGTTCGTCGGCGCCGGTGGTTCCGGTTACGGCGCCGGGCTGCGCGAAGTGCCCGAGGGGCTGGGCGGCCAGCTGCTGACGGGTGTCGCCGGCAGTGTGGTGTCCGGTCGGGTCGCCTACACCTTCGGGTTCGAGGGACCGGCGGTGACCGTCGACACCGCGTGCTCGTCCTCGCTCGTGGCGCTGCACCTGGCGGCGCAGTCACTGCGGTCCGCCGAGTGCGACCTGGCGCTGGTCGGCGGGGTGACGGTACTGGCCGACCCGGGAGCGTTCGTCGAGTTCAGCGCGCAGGGCGGACTGGCGGCCGACGGCCGCTGCAAGGCGTTCTCCGACGACGCCGACGGCACCGGCTGGGCCGAGGGCGTGGGCGTCCTGGTCGTCGAGAGGCTCTCGGACGCCCGTCGCCACGGCCACCGGGTGCTGGCCGTGGTCGCAGGTTCCGCCGTCAACCAGGACGGCGCCTCCAACGGCCTCACCGCACCCAACGGCCCCTCCCAGCAGCGCGTCATCCGCCAGGCCCTCGCCGGTGCCGGGCTCTCACCGGCCGACGTGGACGCGGTCGAGGCACACGGTACGGGGACGACGCTGGGCGATCCGATCGAGGCGCAGGCCCTCCTCGCCACGTACGGGCAGGACCGGCTGGACGAACAGCCCCTGTGGCTCGGCTCGTTGAAGTCCAACATCGGGCACACGCAGGCCGCCGCCGGAGTCGCCGGCGTCATCAAGATGGTGCTGGCCATGAACCACGGCCTGCTGCCGCGCACCCTGCACACACAGCGGCCGTCGACCCACGTGGACTGGTCGTCCGGTGACGTCAGACTGCTGACCGAGAACGTGGAGTGGTCCCCGGCCGAGGGCCGCCCGCGCCGGGCCGGTGTGTCCGCGTTCGGCGTCTCCGGCACGAACGCCCACGTCATCCTGGAACAACCGGCGGACGAGGGCGCCACTGCCGAGGGTGCCACCGCGGAGAACGCCGCCCCGACGGGCCACGCCACCCCCCTGCCATGGATCGTCTCCGGCCGCACCGCCGCCGCGCTGCGCGCCCAGGCCGAACGCCTGGTGCGGTTCGCCGAGGAGCGGCCCGAGGCCACACAGGCCCGGATCGCCGCGTCCCTGCTGGGCTCGCGGTCGATGTTCGAGCACCGCGCCGTGGTGTGGGGCGCCGACCGCGACGAGGCGCTGCGTGCGCTGAGGGCGGTCGCGGACGGCGAGCGAACCGACGATGCCGTCGCCGTGGTCGGCGCCGCGCGCCCGGACGGTCGTACCGCCTTC
Source organism: Streptomyces capitiformicae (assembly GCF_002214185.1). Classification (NCBI taxonomy): domain Bacteria; kingdom Bacillati; phylum Actinomycetota; class Actinomycetes; order Kitasatosporales; family Streptomycetaceae; genus Streptomyces; species Streptomyces capitiformicae. Next base: position 10,562,799 of record NZ_CP022161.1, read on the forward strand.
CTCTTCGCGGGCCAGGGCGCACAACGACTCCGCATGGGACGGGAGTTGTACGACACCTGTCCCGTCTTCGCGGATGCCTTCGACGCGGTGTGCGCGCACCTGGACGCCGAACTGCCCCGGCCGCTGCGGGACATCGTCTTCGGTGACGATGAAACCGCCCTGAACCGGACCGAGTTCACCCAGCCCGCACTCTTCGCCTTCGAGGTGGCCCTGTTCCGGCTGCTGGAGTCGTGGGGCGTACGCCCCGACGTGCTGCTCGGTCACTCGATCGGCGAACTGGCCGCCGCGCATGTCGCCGGTGTCTGGACGCTTCAGGACGCCTGCCGTCTGGTCGCCGCCCGTGGCCGGCTGATGCAGGCGCTGCCCGAGGGCGGGGCCATGGTGTCGGTACAGGCCTCGGAGGACGAGGTACTGCCCCTGCTGAACGCCCACGGCCACGACCGTGTCGGCATCGCCGCCGTCAACGGCCCGCTGTCCGTGGTGGTGTCCGGCACCGAGGAGGCCGTGACCGCAGTCGCCGCGGCCATCGAGGCGCTGGGCCGGCGGACCCGGAGACTGCGGGTCAGCCACGCCTTCCACTCGCCGCTGATGGAGCCGATGCTCGCCGACTTCCGGGCCGTCGCCGAGAGGGTCGCCTACGCGGAGCCGACCATCCCCGTCGTCTCCGACGTCACCGGCGCCCCGGCCACGGCCGAGGAACTGACCTCCCCCGAGTACTGGGTGAGGCACGTCCGGGACACGGTCCGCTTCGCGGACGGAGTACGCGCCCTCACCGCCGCGAACGTGACCCGCTTCCTCGAACTCGGCCCCGACAGCACCCTGACCACCCTGGCCCAGTCGTGCCTGCCCACGACGGACGGCGTACAGGTCCCCGCCCTGCGCAAGGACCACCCCGAGCCCCGGGCCCTGCTCTCCGCCGTCTCCGCCCTGTTCACGTGGGGCGCCGACGTGGACTGGACGGCGCCGCTGCCGTCGCCGGCCCGCGAACCGTACATCGCCCTGCCCACATACGCCTTCCAGCGCCGGCGCTACTGGCTGGAGGTACCGGCAGGGTCCGGCGACGCCTCCGCGCTCGGGCTCGCCGCCGTCGGCCACCCGCTGCTCGCCGCCGCGCTGCCCGTCGCCGGGGACGGCACGGTCGTACTCACCGGACGGCTGTCCCTGCGCTCGCACGCCTGGCTGGCGGACCACCGGCTCGGCGGAGTCGCCGTCGTGCCCAGCACCGCCTTCCTGGAACTCGCCGTCCACGCGGGCGACCGGGTCGGCTGCGCCGAGGTACGCGAACTCACCCTGGAGGCACCGCTGACGGTGCCCGAGCAGGGCGCGATCCGGCTCCAGGTGCGGATCGAGGAGCCTGACAGCCGGGGGACCCGCGCCCTGACCGTGTATTCGAGCCCAGACGGCGCACCGCTGGACGACGAGACCGCCTGGACGCGCCACGCGAGCGGTCTCCTCACACCCGGCGACACCCCCGGCGACACCGCGGCAGTCGAAGCGCGGAGCACCGAGTTCGCCGTCTGGCCACCGACCGGCGCCGAACCGGTCGAGATCGGCGACCTGTACGAACGGCTCGCGGCCGACTCCGGCCTGGAGTACGGCCCCGCCTTCCGCGCCCTGACCGGCGTATGGCGGCACGGCGACGACGTGTACGCCGAGGTCGCCCTCGGCGAGGAGACCCGTGAGCAGGCCCGGCGGTTCGGTCTGCACCCGGCACTCCTGGACGCGGCGCTGCACCCGCTCGGGCTGGGCCTGCCGGAAGGCCTGGGCGACGGACTGCTGCTGTTCGCATGGCAGCGCGCCACCCTCCTCGCCGACGGCGCCGGCGCGCTACGCGTCAAGCTCACCCGGTGCGCCGAGAACGCGGTGACGCTCCACGCCGCCGACACCACCGGGCAGCCCGTCCTCGTCGTCGACTCGCTGCGGCTGCGCCCCACCGCCGACCGGCAGCCCACCGCCACGGGCGAGCACTCCCCGACGGAAGCGGCGGTGGCCCCGACGGAAGCCGCAGTGGCCCCGACGGAAGCCGCGGTGGCCGCCCCGCCACGCCCCGTCCGCCGCCGAGCCGCCGACTCCGCCGGCGCGGGCCCGGAGTCGGGCCCGCTCGACCGGCTCGCCGGGCGCTCCCCGGCCGAGCGGCAGCGCGTGCTGCTCGACATGGTGCGCCGCACGGTGGCCGCCGTACTGGACTACGTCGACGTCGACGAGGTGGAGCCCTCACGGGTCTTCAAGGACCTCGGCTTCGCCTCCATCACGGCGGTGGAGCTGCGCAACCGGCTCAGCGCCGACATCGGCGTCCAACTCCCCGCCACCCTGGTCTTCGACCACCCCACGCCGCTCGCCCTCGCCGCCCACCTCGACCAGGAACTCTTCGGCACCGGACCCGACTCCACGGCGCCCACCGCGTCCCGGGCCCGGCTCGACGACGACCCGATCGTGCTCGTCGGCATGGCCTGCCGCTACCCGGGCGGCATCAGCAGCCCCGAAGAACTCTGGGACCTGGTCGCGAACCGGGGCGACGGCATCTCCCCGCTCCCGGCCGACCGCGGCTGGGACCTCGCGGCGCTCTACCACCCGGACCCCGACCACCCCGGCACCTGCTACGCCCGCGAAGGCGGATTCCTGCACAACGCCAGCCACTTCGACCCCGGCTTCTTCGGGATCTCCCCGCGCGAGGCGCTGTCCATGGACCCGCAGCAGCGGCTGCTCCTGGAGACCTCGTGGGAGGCGCTGGAGCGGGCCGGCATCGACCCGGCGTCCCAGCGTGGCAGCCTCACCGGCGTCTTCGCCGGCGTCACCTACCAGGACTACATCAGCATCCTGGGCGCCGCGAAGGACAGCTTCGAAGGGTATGTCGGCACCGGCAACTCGCCGAGCGTCCTGTCCGGCCGCATCGCCTACGCCCTCGGCCTGGAAGGGCCGGCGCTGTCCGTCGACACCGCCTGCTCGTCGTCCCTGGTGGCACTGCACCTCGCCGTGCAGGCGCTGCGGCAGGGCGAGTGCGACCTGGCGCTGGCGGGCGGTGTCACCGTGATGTCGACGCCGGGCTCCCTCATCGAGTTCAGCCGCCAGCGGGCGCTCGCCGAGGACGGCCGCTGCAAGCCGTTCTCCGCCGACGCAGACGGGGCGAGCTGGGCCGAAGGGGTCGGCATGGTCGTCCTCGAACGACTGTCCGACGCCCGGCGCCACGGCCACCCCGTCCTCGCCGTCGTCCAGGGCAGCGCCCTCAACCAGGACGGCGCCTCCAACGGCCTCACGGCCCCCAACGGCCCCTCGCAGCAGCGCGTCATCCGCGCCGCGCTGGCCGGCGGCGGACTCACTCCGGCCGACGTCGACGTCGTCGAGGCACACGGCACCGGCACGACCCTCGGCGACCCCATCGAGGCCCAGGCCCTCATCGCCGTCTACGGCCAGGAGCGCCCCGAGGACCGCCCGCTGTGGCTGGGCTCGCTGAAGTCCAACATCGGCCACTCCCAGGCGGCGGCCGGTGTCGGCGGCATCATCAAGATGGTCATGGCCCTGCGCCACGGGATCCTCCCGGCCACCCTGTACGCCGAGAACCCGACCCCCGAGGTCGACTGGTCCGCGGGCACCGTACGGCTCCTCGACGAGGCCGTGCCCTGGCCCGAGACCGGCCGTCCGCGCCGGGCCGGCGTCTCCTCGTTCGGCATGAGCGGCACCAACGCGCACGTCATCATCGAACAGGCGCCGGAGGAGACCACATCCCGGGAGCACCGGGACGTAACCCCGAGCGACACCGCCGACGCCTGCCCCACCCTCCCGCTCGTACCGGCCGTCCTGTCCGCCCGCACCTCCGACGGCCTGCGCGCCCAGGCCGACCGGCTCCTCGCCCACCTGCGCGCCCACCCGGCCATCGGCCTGCCCGACCTCGGCCTGTCCCTCGCCGCCACCCGGACCGCGTTCGAGCAGCGGGCGGTCGTGCTCGCCGCCGACCGGGACGCCCTGGAGCGCGGGCTGCGCGACCTCGCCGACGACCGCATGGTCAGCGACGTGGTCCGAGGCGTCGACCGGCGCGGCACGGGACCCGTGCTGGTCTTCCCCGGCCAGGGCGCCCAGTGGGTCGGCATGGGCCGCGAACTCCTCGACACCGCACCCGAGTTCGCCCGCCGTATCGCCGAGTGCGAGCAGGCCCTCGCCCCGCACGTCGACTGGTCGCTGACCGCCGCCCTGCGCGGTGGCCCGGACGCGCCCGACCTCGACCGGGTGGACGTCGTCCAGCCCGTCCTGTGGGCCGTCATGGTCTCCCTCGCCCACCTGTGGCGTGCGTACGGCGTCGAACCCGCCGCCGTGGTCGGCCACAGCCAGGGCGAGATCGCCGCGGCCGTCGTCGCCGGCGCCCTCACCCTGGAGGACGGGGCCCGCGTCGCCGCCCTGCGCAGCAAGGCCATCACCGCCATCGCGGGCGACGGCGGCATGATGTCCGTCCCGCTCCCCGCCGACCAGGTACGGCCCCGACTGGAGCCGTACGGCGACCAGTTGGCCGTCGCCGCAGTCAACGGCCCCGGATCGGTCGTCGTCTCCGGTGCCCGGGACGCCCTGGACCGGCTGTTCACCGAACTGACCGGCGACGGCGTCCAGGCCCGCAAGGTCGCCGTCGACTACGGCAGCCACTCCCCCCAGGTCGAACCCCTCCGCGAGCGGATCCTCGACTCGCTCGCCGAACTGCGGCCCCGGCCCGCCGAGATACCGTTCCGCTCCTCGGTGACCGGTGACTGGCTCGACGACGACACCGTCCTCGACGGCACCTACTGGTACACCAACCTGCGGGAGACCGTCCGCTTCGAGGACGCGATACGCGGCCTGCTCACGGCGGGCCACCGCGCCTTCATCGAGGTCGGACCGCACCCCGTCGTCGCGTTCGGCCTGCGCGAGACCATCGAGGACGCCGCCGCCGACGCGGCCGTGCTCGGCACCCTGCGCCGCGACCAGGGCGGCCTCGACCGCTTCCTGACCTCCCTCGCCGAGGCCCACGCCCAGGGCGTGACCGTCGACTGGCGAGCCGTCTTCGCCGAAACCGGCGCCCGCCACGTCGACCTGCCCACCTACGCCTTCCAACGGCTGCGGTTCTGGCCCGAGTTGCGGGAAGCCGAGCCCGCCGCCGAGGACGGCACGGTCGTCGTCGACGAGGTGGAGAGCCGCTTCTGGCAGACCGTGGAGGAAGAGGACCTGGAATCCCTCGCCGCCTCCCTCGACCTCGGCGGCGACACCCCGCTGCGCGAGGTGCTGCCCGCGCTGTCCGCCTGGCGCCGCACCAGCAAGGAGCAGTCCACCGTCGACGGCTGGCGCTACACCGTCGGCTGGACCCCGCTCACCCAGGACACCACCGGCGCACCCCCGGCCGACACCTGGCTCCTCGTCGTCCCCGCCGCCGGCCACCCGCTGATCGACGCCACCCGGAACGCGCTCACCGGCCACGGCATCCCCCTCCGGGAAGTCCTGGTCGACGGCACCGACCGCGAGCACCTCGCCACCCTCCTCACCGGCGCCCTGGTCGGCACCGCCGACGAACCCGCCCTCGAACCGGCCGACCTCGGCGGCGTCCTGTCCCTCCTCGCCCTCGACGAGCAACCGCACCCCGACCACCCCGCCGTACCGACCGGACTCGCCGGCACGCTCGCCCTCGTCCAGGCCCTCGGAGACCTCGGCGTCGGCGCCCCCCTGTGGTGCGCCACCCACGGTGCCGTCGCCGTCACCGGCTCGGAGACCGTACTCAGCGCCCCGCAGGCCCTCGTCTGGGGCCTCGGCCGGGTCGCCGCCCTGGAACACTCCGACCGCTGGGGCGGCCTCATCGATCTGCCCGCCGCCCTCGACCGCCGGGCCGCCGACCGGCTGTGCGCCCTGCTCGCCCGGCCCGACGGAGAGGACCAGACCGCACTGCGCGCCTCCGGCACCTACGGCCGCCGCCTCCTGCGCGCACCCCTGGCCGGTGCCACCCCGCCCGCCGAGAGCTGGCGCCCGCGCGGCACCGTCCTCGTCACCGGTGGCACCGGCGCCGTCGGCGGCCACATCTCCCGCTGGCTCGCCGGCCTCGGCGCCGACCACCTGCTGCTCACCAGCCGCCGGGGCGCCGACGCGCCCGGCGCCGCCGAACTCAAGGCGGAGCTCACCGCGCTGGGCGCGGGCGAGGTGACCCTCGCCGCCTGCGACGTCGCCGACCGTGACGCCCTGCGCGACCTCCTCGACTCGATCCCCGACGCACACCCGCTGGACGCCGTCCTGCACATCGCCGGCTCCCTCGACGACGGCGTCATCGACGCCCTCGACCCCGGCCGTATGCACCCCGTGCTGCGCACCAAGGCCACCGCCGCGACGAACCTGCACGAACTCACCGCCGGCCTCGACCTGTCCGCGTTCGTCCTCTTCTCCTCCACCTCCGGCACCATCAGCGGCCCCGGCCTCGGCAACTACGCCCCCGGCAACGCCTTCCTCGACGCCCTCGCCCAGCAGCGCCACGCCCTCGGCCTGCCCGCCACCGCCGTCGCCTGGGGCCACTGGGCCGACGGCGGCATGGGCGACGGCGCGGTCGGCGAACGTCTGCGCCGCTACGGCGTCTACGACATGCGGCCCGAACTCGCCTGCCAGGCCCTCCAACAGGCCCTCGACCACGGCGAGACCACCATCGCCGTCACCGACATCGGCTGGGAACGCTTCGCCCCCGCCTTCACCGGCTCCCGCCCCAGCGCCCTGCTGCGCGACCTCCCCGACGCCCGCCGCGTCCTCGACCCGGCCCCCGGCACGTCCTCGGCCCGGACCGCCGACGACACCCTCGGCGGCGACACAGCCGACGGCGACCGTCCCGCGCTCCTGCGCCACCTGGCCGGCCGCACCGGCACCGACCGCGCCGACGCCGTCCTCGACGTCGTACGCGCCTACGTCGCCACCGTCCTCGGCTACCCCGGCCCGGAGGCCGTCGAGCCCACCCGCGCTTTCAGCGACCTCGGCTTCGACTCGCTCAGCGCCGTCGAACTCCGCAACGGCATGAACAAGCTCACCGGCCTGCGCCTGCCCGCCACGCTGGTGTTCGACTACCCCAACTGCGCCGACCTGGCACGGATGCTGCTCGGCGAACTGGGCGAGACCGGTGTCGCGGGTGAGGCAGGCGCGACAACCGGGACGGCTTCCGCGCATGCCGCCACAGTCGCCTCGATGACCGACGACCCGATCGTCATCACCGCGATGAGCTGCCGCTTCCCCGGCGGGGCCGACACCCCCGAGGCCTACTGGCGCCTCCTGGCCGAGGGCGGCGACGCCATCGCCCCCTTCCCGGCCGACCGGGGCTGGGACGTCGACAACCTCTACGACCCCGACCCCGACAACCCCGGCACCTGCACGGCCCGCGAAGGCGGATTCCTGCGGAACATGGCCGACTTCGACCCCGCCTTCTTCGGCGTCTCGCCGCGTGAGGCCCTCGCCATGGACCCGCAGCAGCGGCTGCTGCTGGAACTGGCCTGGGAGACGTTCGAACGCGCCGGCATCGACCCGCTCTCGCTGCGCGGCTCCCGCACCGGCGTCTTCGCCGGCACCAACGGCAACGACTACACCCCGCTCCTCGTCGCCTCCGGCGAGGACGTCGGCGGCCACCTAGGCACCGGCAACGCGGCGAGCATCGTTTCCGGCCGCGTGTCGTACACCCTGGGTCTGGAAGGCCCGGCGGTCACCGTGGACACGGCCTGCTCTGCCGCCCTGGTCGCACTGCACCTCGCGGCCCAGGCACTGCGAGCGGGGGAGTGCGACCTGGCACTGGCGGGCGGTGTGACCGTGATGTCGACGCCTGGCCTGTTCCTCGACTTCAGCAAGCAACGCGGCCTCGCGGCCGACGGCCGCTGCAAGGCGTTCTCGGACGCGGCGGACGGCGCCGGCTTCTCCGAGGGCGCGGGCCTGGTGCTGGTCGAGCGCCTCTCCGACGCCCGCGCGGCCGGACGTACGGTCCTGGCCGTCGTACGCGGCAGCGCGGTCAACCAGGACGGCGCGAGCAACGGCCTCACGGCACCGAACGGTCCCTCCCAACAGCGGGTGATCCGCGCGGCGTTGGCCGGTGCGGGGCTCAAGCCCTCGGACGTCGACGCGGTCGAGGCGCACGGCACGGGCACGTCGCTGGGCGACCCGATCGAGGCGCAGGCCCTGCTCGCCACGTACGGCCAGGACCGCGAACAGCCCCTGCTGCTGGGCTCGGTGAAGTCCAACATCGGCCACACCCAGGCCGCCGCCGGGGCCGCCGGTGTCATCAAGATGGTCCTCGCCCTTCAGCACGGCGTGCTCCCGCGCACCCTGCACGCCGACGAACCCTCCACCCACGTGGACTGGTCCGCCGGCGCGGTCGACCTGCTGACGGACAACGCCGACTGGCCGCGCGTCGAGGGCAGGACCCGACGGGCCGGTGTCTCGTCGTTCGGCCTCAGCGGCACCAACGCGCATGTGGTGCTGGAGGAGCCGCCGGGCCTGGAGGAGCAGGCGATCACGCCGGACGCCCCCGCCGACGACACTGTGGTGCCGTGGATCGTCTCGGGCCGTACGGCCGCCGCGCTGCGGGCCCAGGCCGGGCGACTCGTGGAGTTCGTGTCCGCTGACGAAACACTGAGCGTCTCCGGTGTCGGTGGGGCTCTGGTCCGGTCGCGGTCGGTGTTCGATCACCGGGCCGTGGTGTGGGGCGCGGATCGTACGGAGTTGCTGAGCGCCCTGGAGGCGGTCGCTGCCGGCGAAGAAGCGGGCAACGCCGTCATCGGCACCGCCCGTCGCGACGTACGCACCGCCTTCCTGTTCGCGGGCCAGGGCTCGCAACGCCTGAGTATGGGCTGGGAGTTGTATGAGTCCTACGCCGCCTTCGCGGATGCCTTCGACGCGGCCTGTGCCCATCTCGACACCGAACTGCCGCGCCCGCTGCGGGAGGTGGTGTTCGGTGGGGCGCGGACCGGCAGATTCCGCCCCGCCGCCACACCATCAGGCGACAGCAGAACCACTCAAAGACTCACGAACCGCCCACTAAGAACTACCGGTATTCCACCAACCATCAGGTCGTCATCGACGCCGACACTCGACTGGTCGTCGTAGTCGGCCGGCCATTGCCCGGCAACCGCAACGACTGCAAGGCATGGGCGGAATCTGGTGCCAAAGCCGCCGTCGGTCGGACCATCACAATCGCCGACGGCGGCTATCCCGGCACCGGGCTCGTCATCCCGCACCGTCGGGAGCGTGGGCAGACCGACCTCCCGGCCTGGAAGGAGGAACACAACCGTTCCCACAAACAGGTGCGTGCCCGCGTCGAGCATGTCTTCGCCCGCATGAAGACCTGGAAGATCCTTCGGGACTGCCGACTCAAAGGCGACGGCGTCCACCACGCCATGCTCGGCGTCGCCCGTCTGCACAACCTCGCTCTGACCGGGTGATCAAAGCAGAGACAGACCAGGTCAGACCGGATCAGGGTCAGCCAGCCGCGGAGGCCTCTGATGTCCGCAATCCAGCCGGGTGCCGTCGGCGTCAACGACTACGTAGTCGAGAACGACCTTGGTGGGGTCACCGCCCTCGTAGAGCCACACGGTGATGCAGTCCGTCGAGACGTAGGTGTCGAACCAGACGTCGATCCCTTCGGCCTCCGGCCCGACAGTAAGGGCCTCTCCAGGCTTCAGCCAGTAGTCCTCGCCGTACGGTTCGATGAAGAGACACAGCTCGCTGGCGCCCAAGTTCTTCACAGGCATCCTGCTGCGTCCCACCGGGCCCCCAAAGATCGCCATCCTCACGAAGGTCTACAGAGTAGCCGCGACGTCCTGACCACCCCTGGGAGCCGTCGAAGGCCTCACGGGGGCTTTCGGGGCAAGCCTTAGGCACAGCCCGCCGGTTCATCCTCGGTCGGTACAAATTGCATCGTGGGCATCCCGGCGGCATCGAAATTGGCAGTATCCGGACCGATCAGAGTCATGTAGCCGGCGAGCCTCTGGCTGTCTTGTGAGCGCGGCTCCCCCTTGACCTGCTCAGCGCCGGGGAACACGGAGTCCAAAACCCACCAGCGGCCGTCGAACTTCACCCATTTGATCCCGCAGTGCGTATAGATATCGTACGGGTACGGCTTGTGCTGCTTGGGATCTGCCGGTCCTTCCTGCCACTTGCCCTCGACGACAGTACGGGCGGGCAGGGTTCGGCCGGCGGAGTCGTCACCCCGGTTGTCGGACGGTGACGAGCACCCTGAGAGCAGCACCCCGGCACTCAGAAGCAGGACGGCGATATGGCGCGATATCTTCATCCTCAGACGCTACAGGTACGCGTTCCGTTCGATCCCTGCCGGTTAAAAGACAAGCTCACCCCGCCGATGCCTACGCCGAAGTCCCCGCTCGGTCCGGTTGAACCGGATGCCGTCCCGGGGTCCCGGTAGTAACGGCCGCGGAAACAACGGATATCGCTGGCCAGCGGGGATGGGGGCTGGGTGGCGATCAGTCTTCCTGTCCGACTTGTGCGGTGACGCTCTCGCGGTGTTTGCGTTGTTCCCGGTACAGGGTGGAGCGGCTCACCCCGAGCTCGGCGGCGACCTGCTCGGGGATCACGCCGTCCTTGATCCGTTGAGCGGCTCCAGCGCGGGTGGTCGCGTTCAGCATCGCCGGGCGCCCGGTCGGCAGGCCGCGGGCCTGCTTGGCGGCGCGGGCGCCGGCGGCGCGGAGTGCCGGGGCCGGGCTCGCTGGTGTCGACGGCGAGTTTGTCGCCGAGGGTACGCAGGTGGATGCCGCGCTGGGTGAGGTCGTGCACGAGGTTGAGGGTCTCGCGCATGTTGCGGCCGCCGGTCCAGGGTGAGCACGTTGATCCGGTCGCCGGGCCGGGCGAAGGCGAGCAGCACGGTCAGGCCCTCGCGGTCCATGTTCGCGCCGGTGCGCTTGTCGACGTAGATGCGCTCCTCGGCGATTCCGGCGGCGCGCATCGCGTCGATCTGCCGGGCGAGGTCCTGCGCGGTGGTGCTGACTCTGCAATACGCGAGATCCATACGGGCCGCCGTCCCACAACTTGACGCCGTGGTGCGGCTTCTGACACATGCTTGTGGCACCAGGTTTTGACACGGGCCGACCTGCGGGAACGTGATCACCGTTCGATCACCGAAGTCCTGTGTCAGATCCATGCTTGTGAGACACGCGATTGGAGTGCGCTGCCGCCCCGATTCCTGATCTTGACCGAATAGGTATCGCCTCGTATGACACCAAATTGCACTCGGTCCTACTCGACCCAGATCCGACGCCGCCGGCCCGGCCGCCGCATCCGCCCGATGGACCTACGCAAGCCGCACCCAGGCGCGGAACCTGGGGGTTCGACTATCCGGGTACCCCAGGACCCGCTCCAACTGCTCGGCGACCCAGGTCAGCGGCGGGTGTAGTTCGTCGACGCTGACCCGAAGGAGGGAGGCCTCCTCGGTCTCGGCGACACCCAGCATGAGGCGCTGCACCGCCGCCTCCTAGTACTCCAGTCTGGTTTCGCGATCTTGCGGCCGTACCCGGCCGGGGACGGGTACGGCCACCGCGTGATCATCGGTTGGTGTGTGGACAAACGAAGATCGTGCGGTGGCCGCGGGCCATAGCGTAGACCCTGCCCGCTGGCGGGCGATGTTCGACCAGGTGATGGCCCGGATCGCGGGCCGGTTCGGCCGAGTTGAACCGAGGGCGAGTGCCCGCGCCTATCTGCTCGGGCTGCTGTCGAAGGCGGAGCGGAAGAACTGCTGGCAGCTGGCCGAACAGGCCGGCCTGGCCCGGCCGGGGCCGATGCAGCGGCTGCTGCGTTATGCCCGCTGGGACGCCGATGCCGTCCGTGACGACATCCGCGCCTATGCCGTCGAACACCTCGGCACCGACGGTGGTGTCCTGATCGTGGACGAGACCGGTTTCGTGAAGAAGGGCCACGCCTCGGCGGGAGTGCAGCGCCAGTACACCGGCACCGCGGGACGCATCGAGAACTCCCAGGTCGGGGTCTTCCTCGCCTGCGCCACCCGCCGGGGGGCGGACGCTGATCGACCGCAGGCTCTGCCTGCCCGAGCACTCCTGGTGCGCTGACGCCGAGCGCCGCCACGCTGCCGGGATACCTGAAAAGATCCAGTTCGCGACCAAGCCCCGCCTGGCCTGGGAGATGATCGCCGCCGCGCTGGATGCCGGGGTGAAGGCACGGTGGGTGACCGGCGACGAAGTCTACGGGCAGGACCCGCAGCTCCTTGCCGCCCTGGAAGCCCGCGGCACCGGCTATGTGATGGCTGTTGCGTGCTCGACGCGGGTGCGGATCAACCACGGCCGCACCCCCGTCCGCGCGGACACCGTCGCCGAGCGCCTGCCCGCCACCGCCTGGCAGCGGCACAGCGCCGGAGCCGGTGCGAAGGGCCCGCGCTACTACGACTGGGCCTGGGTCCACATCGGCAGCGACAGTCACCGCCATCTGCTGATCCGCCGCAACCGCACGACCGGCGAAGTCGCCTTCTACCTGTGCTGGTCACCCGCCACGGTCACTCTTGCGGAGCTGGTCCGCGTCGCCGGTGTCCGCTGGAGCGTCGAGGAGTCCTTCCAGGCCGCCAAGAGCCAGGTCGGACTCGACCACTACCAGGCCAGGCACTGGACCTCCTGGCACCGGCACATCACCCTCGCCATGCTCGCCCTGGCCTTCCTGACCGCCCTCGCCGCCAGCTCAGCCCCCGAGCGACCCGCCCAGCCGGCCCACCCCACCGGCAGCCACGGCCTGATCACGCTCACCGTGCCGGAGATCCGACACCTACTCGCCACCGTCTTCAACCCACCAGCCGCGTCAGCGGCGAAGCTGCTGCACTGGTCCAACTGGCGGCGACAACACCAGGAAACGGCCCGTCGCAGCCACTACCGACGACGCTCCAACGACGAACCGACTGGATAGATCACGAAACCGCATTGGAGTATCAGGCACCCCAGCCGCACGCGCCAAACAACACTCGCCCCCGAGTCATAAGGCGCCCCACCCGCAGTCGCCGAACCACAGTGCTCCCCGAGCTATCACGCGCCCACCCTCGCCGGCCCTCTCCACCCCCGAGTCCCAAGGCACCCGGCGGCGAGCGGAGCGCTTACGCTCGGTACCCATGAGCGACACCCACATCAGCCAGCACTTCGAGACCCTCGCGATCCACGCCGGCAACACCGCGGATCCCCTCACCGGCGCGGTCGTCCCGCCGATCTACCAGGTCTCGACCTACAAGCAGGACGGCGTAGGAGGCCTGCGCGGCGGCTACGAGTACAGCCGCAGCGCCAACCCCACGCGCACCGCGCTGGAGGAGAACCTCGCCGCCCTGGAGGGCGGCCGCCGCGGCCTCGCGTTCGCGTCCGGACTGGCGGCCGAGGACTGCCTGTTGCGTACGCTCCTCAGCCCCGGCGACCACGTGGTCATCCCCAACGACGCGTACGGCGGCACGTTCCGCCTCTTCGCGAAGGTCGTCTCCCGCTGGGGCGTGGACTGGTCGGTGGCCGACACCAGCGACCCCATCGCCGTACGGGCCGCCCTCACCCCGAAGACCAAGGTCGTCTGGGTGGAGACCCCCTCCAACCCGCTGCTCGGCATCACCGACATCCCCGCCGTCGCCCAGGTCGCCCGCGAGGCCGGCGCGAAGCTGGTCGTCGACAACACCTTCGCCACGCCCTACCTCCAGCAGCCGCTCGCGCTCGGCGCGGACGCCGTCGTGCACTCGCTCACCAAGTACATGGGCGGCCACTCCGACGTCGTCGGCGGCGCCCTGATCGTCGGCGACCAGGAACTCGGTGAGGAGCTGGCGTACCACCAGAACGCGATGGGCGCCGTCGCCGGCCCCTTCGACTCCTGGCTCGTGCTGCGCGGCACGAAGACGCTCGCCGTCCGCATGGACCGCCACAGCGAGAACGCCACCAAGATCGCCGACATGCTTTCCCGGCACCCGCGCGTGTCCCGCGTGCTGTACCCGGGCCTGCCCGACCACCCCGGCCACGAGGTCGCCGCCAAGCAGATGAAGGCGTTCGGCGGCATGGTGTCGTTCCAGGTCACCGGCGGCGAGGAGGCGGCCGTCGCGGTCTGCGACCGGGCCAGGGTGTTCACCCTCGGTGAGTCCCTGGGCGGCGTCGAGTCCCTGATCGAGCACCCGGGCCGCATGACCCACGCCTCCGCGGCCGGCTCCGCCCTGGAGGTCCCCGCCGACCTCGTACGCCTCTCCGTCGGCATCGAGAACGTGGACGACCTCCTGGAGGACCTCCAGCAGGCCCTGGGCTAGGCCTCCCCGAAGGGGATGGCGCTTCCCGAAGGGGATGGCGCTTCCTCAAGGCGGACAGCGTTCCCCGAAGGGGATGGCGCTTCCTCAAGGGGACAGCGTTCCCCGAAGGGGCCGGCGTTCACCAGCCCGTCAGCGGTGGAGTCGTCTCCAACGGCGGCTCCACCCAGGGGCGGGTCATCGTGGCCCACACGACGAACGCGATCACCGCGGCCAGCAGCACCAGCCACATCAGCTGCCTGGCCGCCGTCCGGCGCCGCAGCATACGGCCACCGCGCCGCATCGCGTCCGCGCACAGCTCGGGCGGCACCTGGACCGACCCGCGCTCCAGGATCTCCCGTACGGCCGTCTCCCGCCCCCGCCGATTCACGACGGCGCCACCTCCACCACCTTGGGGACGGCCTTGCGCGGGGGATGCAGGACCGTCGCCATCGCCCGCAGACAGATCGCCCGTACGCGTTCGGCGGGCAGCCCGAGCAGTGCCGCCGTCTGCTCCTCGGCGACCCCCTCGTACAGCTGGAGGACGAGGACCAGTCGCTCCTGAGGGCTGAGCATGCCCAGGACGCCGCCCGGGGGAGGGCGGAACAGACCGTGCCGGTGCCACGCCCCGCGGGCGAAACGGACGGCCAGTTGCCGCCGGGTGCGGTCGTACGGATCCTCGCCGCGCAACCGGTCCCAGGTGGCGTAGGTGTTGGCGAGGGCGTGGGTCAGCAGCCGCCGCGCGTGCGGGTTGTCGTTCGGCGGCTCCGCTGTGAGCAGGGTGGCGGTCTGCAGCAGCCGCCCCGCCGCACCCGCCACGAACGCCTCGAACTCCCGTGCCCTGCGGGCGCCTTGGGCCATGCGTCGTTCTCGCACCGCGCCTCCCGCCCGAGACGGAATCCTGAGGGAAACACCCAGTCTCATATGAGGCCAGAAGCGGGTGCGCGGTCAAGAGCCGGGCAGCACACGCGTACGCGCATACGCGTGTGCCCGTACGGGGCGGCACGCGCGCGCGTACACGCGCGTACCCGTGCGACCGCGCGGCTCAGGACGGCGTCGGCGCCTCCGGGGCAGCCGCCATGCGCGCCGAGAGCGCGGTGTTGAAGCGGGTCAGGAGGGAGCAGAACGCCTCGCGCTCCTCGGGGGCCCAGTCCTGCGTCAGCTCGGCCATCAACTGGCGCCTGGAGGAACGTACCTCCTCAAGGCGGGAGAGCCCGCGCGGGGAGAGCTGCAGCACCACAGCGCGGCCGTCCTCCGGGTGCGAGGTGCGCTTGACGAGACCGGTGTCCACGAGCGGCGCCACCTGGCGGGTGACCGTCGACGAGTCGATCCCCATGCTCGCCGCGAGCGCCTTGACGCCCATCGGGCCTTCTTTGTCGAGGCGGTTGAGCAGCAGGTACGCGGCGCGGTCCATGGAGTTGCGCACCTGCCCGACGCCGCCGAGCCGGGTCTGTTCGGCACGACGCGCGAACACCGCGACCTCGTGCTGCAGCGTGTCGAGAAGACCGGTGTCACCGACGGTCGTCATGTCCATCGACATTTCAGGTGTTGTGGGCATGGCCAAAGGCTCAATTCATGCGTGGGGCGCTGGGTTGGGGGACAGAGTACGCGGACCGACCGCAGGCTGTACCGGCGCCGCTGAAACCCGTCCCGGGGGTTGGTCACAACCGCGCCACCCCGCTGTGAACTGCGAGACTGGTGTCATGAGCTACAGCACGGCTGACTCCTTGCCGCGGGTGACGCTCGACGATGTGCGAGGCGCCCAGAAGATGCTCACGGGCATCTCACGTGTCACCGCGATGGAGGGCAGCAGGCACCTGTCGCAGCTCGTCGGCGCGCCGGTGCACTTCAAGTGCGAGAACCTCCAGCGGACGGGCTCCTTCAAGCTGCGCGGCGCATACGTGCGCATCGCGGGCCTGCTGCCCGAGCAGCGTGCCGCCGGGGTCGTCGCCGCGAGCGCCGGCAACCACGCCCAGGGCGTCGCCCTCGCCTCCTCGCTGCTCGGCGTGCGCTCCACGGTCTTCATGCCGAAGGGCGCCCCTCTGCCGAAGATCAGCGCCACCGACGAGTACGGCGCCGAAGTGCGCCTGCACGGCACGGTGGTCGACGAGACGCTGGCCGCCGCCCAGGAGTACGCGGCCGAGACGGGCGCGGTGTTCATCCACCCCTTCGACCACCACGACATCATCGCGGGCCAGGGCACGGTGGGCCTGGAGATCCTGGAGCAGTGCCCCGAGGTGCGCACGATCGTCGTCGGCATCGGCGGCGGCGGACTCGCCGCGGGTATCGCGGTCGCGGTGAAGTCGCTCCGCCCGGACGTCCGGATCATCGGCGTCCAGGCGGAGGGCGCGGCAGCCTACCCGCCCTCGCTCGCGGCCGGGACGCCCGTGGCCGTCGCGAACCCGGCCACGATGGCCGACGGCATCAAGGTCGGCCGTCCCGGTGACGTGCCGTTCGAGATCATCGCCGAACTGGTCGACGAGGTCCGCACGGTCTCGGAGTACAACCTCTCCAGCGCCCTGCTGCTCTGCCTGGAGCGGGCCAAGCTGGTCGTGGAGCCGGCCGGCGCCAGCCCCGTCGCGGCCCTGCTGCGCGAGCCGCGCTCCTTCGAGGGCCCGGTCGTCGCGGTGCTCTCCGGCGGCAATGTCGACCCGCTGCTGATGCAGCGCGTCCTGCGCCACGGCATGGCCGCCGGTGGCCGCTACCTGCAGGTTCGCCTCCGCCTCACCGACCGCCCCGGCGCCCTCGCGACGCTGCTGGGGGTGTTGTCAGTGGTCGACGCTAATGTCCTCGACGTGAGCCATGTCCGGACCGATCCCCGGCTCGGGCTCACGGAGGTGGAGGTCGAGCTGCACCTGGAGACGAGGGGTCCGGAGCACTGCGCCGAGGTCGGTCTCGCACTCCGCGAGGCGGGTTACACGGTCATCGACTGAACCGCGCCAGGAGCCCATCGAACCAGGTCAGAGCCCCGTTCTCACTCGATCGGGGGGTACTCGGCCAATTCCATTGAGAGACGCGATACATCGCGTTATGGTGTGTCGTGTGGCTGCTCGACGGTGTGGCTCGCGCCGCCCGTCAGGTGGAGCAAAAAGTACAAACACAGGCTTTGCGAAGGAACCCCGACGACGTGGAGAAATCACATGCCAGGCGCTATTTATGCCGAAGGCCTGGTGAAGACCTTCGGTGACGTAAGGGCTCTGGACGGTGTCGACCTCGATGTACCCGAGGGCACCGTCCTGGGGCTGCTCGGGCCGAACGGCGCGGGCAAGACGACCGCCGTCCGATGCCTCACGACCCTCCTGCGGCCCGACCGCGGCAAAGCCGTCGTCGCGGGCATCGACGTACTCAAGCATCCCGACGCCGTACGCCGCTCCGTGGGCCTCTCCGGCCAGTTCGCCGCGGTGGACGAGTATCTGACGGGCCGTGAGAACCTGCAGATGGTCGGCCAGCTCTACCAGATGCGGGCCAAGGACGCGAAGGTGCGCGCGGGTGAACTGCTGGAGCAGTTCAACCTCACCGACGCCGCCGACCGCACCGCCAAGACCTACTCCGGCGGTATGCGCCGCCGACTCGACCTGGCTGCCGCGCTGGTGGTCTCACCGCCGGTGATGTTCATGGACGAGCCGACCACCGGACTCGACCCGCGCAACCGCCAGATGCTGTGGGACGTCATCAAGCGACTCGTCTCCGGCGGTACGACCCTGCTGCTCACCACCCAGTACCTCGAAGAGGCCGACAACCTGGCGCACGACATCGCCGTGGTCGACCACGGCCGTGTCATCGCCCGCGGCACCTCCGACCAACTCAAGGCCCGCACCGGCGGCGAGCGCGTCGAGGTCGTCGTGCATGAGCGCGAGCAGATAGCGCCCGCGAGAGAGGTGCTGGCGGGCTTCGGCAAGGGCGAGACCACCGTCGAGGAGCACACACGCAAGCTCACCGTGCCCGTGACCGGCGGCGCCAAGCTCCTCGCCGAAGTCATCCGAGAGCTGGACCTCCGCGGCATCGAGATCGACGACATCGGCCTGCGCCGCCCCACCCTGGACGACGTGTTCCTCTCCCTCACGGGACACATCGCCGAGGTCAAGGACGAAGCCGAGGAGAACGGCGAGGTTGTCAAATGAGCGCTGTCACCGACGCCGTGCGGGTCGCGCCGCCCGGCAATCCGATCACTCAGTCCATCCGGGACTCACTGGTCGTCGCAAAACGGAACTTGATCCGTATGTCTCGAATTCCAGAAATGGTCATCTTCGGGCTTATTCAACCCATCATGTTCGTGGTGCTGTTCACCTATGTGTTCGGCGGCTCCATGAACATCGGCGGCACCACCGACCCGGATGTCTACACCGAGTTCCTGATGGCCGGCATCTTCGCGCAGACCGTCACCTTCGCCACCGCCGGAGCGGGCGCCGGTATCGCCGACGACATGCACAAGGGGCTGATAGACCGCTTCCGGTCGCTGCCCATGGCGCGCGGGGCCGTCCTGACCGGACGGACGCTCGCGGACCTGGTCCAGACGGCGCTCACCCTCGCCGTCCTGGCCTTGGTCGCCCTACTCGTCGGCTGGCGCACCCACACCGGCATCGGCGAGGTGCTCGGCGCCTTCGGGCTGCTGCTCCTGCTCGGATACGCGTTCACCTGGGTCGGCGCACTCATCGGCCTCTCCGTGCGCACCCCCGAGGCGGCCACCTCCGGTGGACTGATCTGGCTCTTCCCCGTCACCTTCATCTCGAACGCGTTCGTGGACTCCAGCAGGATGACGCCCTGGCTGCAGCACGTCGCCGACTGGAACCCGTTCAGCGCCACAGTCCAGGCCTGCCGCGAGCTGTTCGGCAACCCGGGAGTGTCACCGTCAGACGCCTGGCCCATGCAGCATCCGGTATGGGCTTCCCTGATCTACTCGATTCTCATCATCGTCATATTCCGGACCCTGGCGGTACGGAAGTACCGCTCGGCGGCGGGGTGAGCGGTGACTGGCGGCCGGTATGAGCCGCGATCCGGCGGACGGGGTGAGCGGTGACTGGCGGCCGGTATGAGCCGCCGAGTCGTACAACTTCCCCGGCCGGTACATCCGGCACTACAACCACCTGCTCTACACCCAGCCGGTGACCACCACCGTCGGCCAGCAGGACGCCACCTTCTACAAGGAGTAGGACCGGCCGGACGCACCGATCGGGTTTCCGCGAGGGACCGGAACCGGGCCGGGCGACCGGGTTGAGCGAAGAGCTATGTGATCAGTGAGCCATCGGCGCGTCACCTCAGGGCGGCGCGCGGGTGGCTCACTGTCATGCCTGCCGTTCAGGCCGGCGTACGTCGTGTTGCGGCAGGGGAGCCGTGAGACGGAGTCCCGTGTGGATCTGTGATGCGGTACAGCAGCGAAGTACAGCAACCGCAGCGACCGACACCGGCCCTTAGGGCTTTCCCGGCAGCCTGCATCACCTTCAATGACCGATCTCTGTAGAGCTACGGACAAGAAGGCATCCGTGCCCCATCCGTGTCCGATCCAGCCGGAAACCACGGGGAACCACGGCGCCGAGCGGGCAGCGCGCAGCCTAGATCTCCCGGTGGAGCAGGCAGCGGTGTATGGCCGAACAGGGTGGCTCGCAGGCAGTCGAGGGTGGCTTCAGCGTCTGAAGGCAGAAGAATCCGCGGCCGGTCGAGGAGACGTCGCTGGTCAGGGCAACCCATATACACGACCGGCCGCGGAGTAGCGGGAGCGTCAGCCCAAGAGGGCATCGGCTCGGAGGGCGTCAGCCCGAGCGGGTGTCCCCCAGCGGGGGACACCCTCGGAGGGCATCAGCCCAGGCGTTCCACCAGCGCCCGGTACTCGTCCCACAGCTCCTTCGGCGTGTGGTCGCCGAAGGTGTTGAGGTGGTCCGGGACGAGGGAGGCCTCCTCGCGCCAGACCTCCTTGTCGACCGTCAGGAGGAAGTCGAGGTCGGACGCGGATAGTTCCAACCCCTCCGTGTCCAGGGCCTCGGCCGTCGGCAGGATGCCGATCGGGGTTTCGACCCCCTCCGCCTTGCCGTCCAGGCGGTCCACGATCCACTTCAGGACGCGGCTGTTCTCGCCGAAGCCCGGCCAGACGAACTTGCCCTCGTCGTTCTTGCGGAACCAGTTGACGTAGTAGATCTTGGGGAGTTTGGACTGGTCCTTGCCCTTGGCTACGTCGACCCAGTGGCCCATGTAGTCGCCCATGTTGTAGCCGCAGAAGGGGAGCATGGCGAAGGGGTCGCGGCGCAACTCGCCTACCTTGCCTTCGGCCGCCGCTGTCTTCTCGCTCGCCACGTTCGCGCCCAGGAACACGCCGTGGTTCCAGTCGAAGGACTCCGTCACCAGCGGGACCGCGGTCGCGCGGCGACCGCCGAAGAGGATCGCCGAGATCGGGACGCCCTTCGGGTCCTCCCATTCGGGGGCGATGATCGGGCACTGGGAAGCCGGCACCGTGAAGCGGGCGTTCGGGTGGGCGGCCGGGGTCTCGGAGGACGGGGTCCAGTCGTTGCCCTTCCAGTCGGTCAGGTGTGACGGGGTTTCCTGCGTCATCCCCTCCCACCAGATGTCACCGTCGTCCGTCAGCGCCACGTTTGTGAAGACCGAGTTGCCCCACAGCGTCTTCATCGCGTTGGCGTTGGTGTGCTCGCCGGTGCCGGGGGCGACGCCGAAGAAGCCGGCCTCGGGGTTGATGGCGTAGAGGCGGCCGTCCTCGCCGAAGCGCATCCACGCGATGTCGTCGCCGATCGTCTCGACCGTCCAGCCCCGGACGGTCGGCTCCAGCATCGCCAGGTTTGTCTTGCCGCAGGCGGAGGGGAAGGCCGCCGCCACGTACTTCGACTCGCCCTGCGGGGGCGTCAGCTTGAGGATCAGCATGTGCTCGGCCAGCCAGCCCTCGTCGCGCGCCATCACGGACGCGATGCGCAGGGCGTAGCACTTCTTGCCGAGGAGTGCGTTGCCGCCGTATCCGGAGCCGTACGACCAGATCTCGCGGCTCTCGGGGAAGTGGGAGATGTACTTGGTGCTGTTGCAGGGCCAGGGGACGTCCGCCTCCCCTTCCGACAGCGGGGCGCCCAGGGAGTGGACGGCCTTGACGAAGAAGCCCTCGGAGCCGAGCTCGTCGAGGACCGGCTGGCCCATGCGGGTCATCGTGCGCATCGACACGGCTACGTACGCGGAGTCCGTGATCTCTACGCCGATCGCGGAGAGGGGAGAGCCGAGAGGGCCCATGCAGAAGGGGACGACGTACATCGTGCGGCCGCGCATCGCGCCGCGGAACAGGCCCCCTTCCCCTCCGGAGCCCTGGAAGACTTCCCGCATCTCGGCGGGGGCCTTCCAGTGGTTGGTCGGGCCGGCGTCCTCCTCCTTCTCCGAACAGATGAACGTACGGTCCTCGACCCGGGCGACATCGGTCGGGTCGGAGGCCGCGTAGTAGGAGTTCGGGCGTTTGATGGGGTCGAGCTTCCGGAAGGTGCCCTTCTCGACGAGCTCCTCGCACAGGCGCTCGTACTCGGCCTCGGATCCGTCACACCAGACCACGTTGTCCGGCTGCGTCAGTTCGGCGATCTCGTTCACCCATGCGACGAGTTCTCGGTGGGTGGTGGGGACGGTTGACGGGGGAGCCGCGATGTCGCGCGCCACGATTGCTCCTAAATGAGGGATTTTTTGTTGGAGGCCCCGTGGGGGCTGCGGCCCGGATGCTTCACGGTGGGAGATCTTGGCGCTCATCCGGTGCCGACCGCACTCATTTGATCATCCGACGGTGATGCCCATATGTCCAGAGGGCCGCACACCTGAGCATCGTGAGCATCGCCACTCATTCGCGTCCATCCGGAGGGTTTCCACGTGTCACCACCGGTTCACCCTTGGTATCCGTGAATTCACCCGTGTAACGCCGATCCGGACGTCGCATGAGCTCAGCGTGAGACGATGGCCACTTCCGGATAGGCGAACAGCCCGTACCATCCCGCTACTTACGGTTCCGTAGATACGATGCGGGGCATGACTGCGTCCGTCCCCGACGCGCCTACGGAGACGCCGGCCGACGGCCACCGTCCCGACGCGCACTCCCTGCCACATCAGATCGCCCACCAAATCACGGATGAGATCAAGCCCAAGCTCCGGGGCTGGCTCCATCTCGGCATGTTCCCGGCCGTTCTCGTCGCCGGACTGGTGCTCACCGCTCTCGCGGACTCCACGCGCGGACGCATCGCCTGCGGGATCTTCGCCCTCACGGCCTGCCTCCTGTTCGGCGTGAGCGCGCTGTACCACCGGGGCAACTGGAACCCGCGCATGGACGGCATCCTGCGCCGTCTGGATCACGCCAACATCTTTCTGATCATCGCGGGCTCCTACACCCCGCTGACGATGCTGCTCCTGCCGGGCGCCAAGGGTCAGTGGCTCCTGTGGGGCATCTGGGCGGCCGCGCTCGCCGGGATCATCTTCCGGGTGTTCTGGGTCGGTGCCCCGCGCTGGCTCTACACCCCCTGCTACATCGCGATGGGCTGGGCGGCCGTCTTCTTCCTGCCCGACTTCATGCGCACCGGCGGCATCGCCGTTCTCGTCCTGGTGATCGTCGGGGGTCTGCTGTACAGCGCGGGCGGTGTCATCTACGGCCTCAAGCGGCCGGATCCGTCACCGCGATGGTTCGGCTTCCATGAGGTTTTCCACTCCTTCACGCTGGCGGCGTTCGTCGTGCATTACGTGGGGATCTCGCTGGTGGCGTACCAGCACGGCTGACCCTCCGGACGACGGAGGGCTCGGGCGCTCTTCTGTGGCCGCGGCTGACCAAGCCGCGGCCACAGTTCGTACGTCCACGCCATGTGCTGCCGTGGTCGCCGCGAAGACCGATGGCCGACAATGATCGGCATGACGGCAGCACATTCCCCCACGTCCCCCGCAGATCGCCCCCCGCTCGGGCTCCGTGAGCGGAAGAAGATCAAGACCCGTGAGGCGATCCGCACCGCGACCTACGCCTTGGTCGGGGAGCAGGGGTACGACGCCACGACGATCGAGCAGATCGCCGACCGCGCCGAAGTGTCGCCGTCGACCGTCTTCCGCTACTTCCCGACCAAGGAGGACATCGTCCTCACGGACGAGTACGACCCTGTCCTGCTGGAGGAACTCCGGGCCCGGCCCGCGGACGAACCGTGGCCGGACACCATCCGGCACGTGATGCGGGAGGCCGTCCGTACGGGCATCGAGGAGGACCTGGAGGTGGCGAAGCTGCGCACCCAGCTCATGGTCCAGGTCCCGGCGGTACGGTCCCGGATGATGGAGAGCATGTCGGTCACCGGCCGTATGGTCTGCACCGCCGTCGCCGAGCGCACCGGCCGGGATCCGGAGAGTCTGGAGGTACGGGTCTACGCGATGTCCCTCATCGGCGGCCTCATGGAGACCTCCCTGTACTGGGCGGAGAACCACCACCGCGACGACTTCGCCTCCCTCGTCGACCGTACGCTGGAGGTCCTGCAACACGGCCTCCTCACGGAGAGCCTCACGGAAAGCCCCACGGAAAGCCCCACGGAAGGCCTCACGGAAAACCGCTGAGTCCGGCCGGCCCGTCCATGCCATTCTGACCAGGTGAACGCAGCCGAGATCCACGTCGAAATCGCCCCCGAGCTGGACCTGTTCGTCCCGCACGGCCGCCGCGGGGGCGCGACGCCGCTCGCCACCGACGGGGTCTCGACCCTCGGCCATGTCATCGAGTCCCTCGGTATCCCGCTGACGGAGGTCGGCGCGCTGGTCGTGGACGGCCGCGAGGTGCCGGTGTCGCACATCCCGGTCCACGGCGAGTCGGTACGTGTCCGCCCGGTCCGGCGCCCCCAGCCCGTCCCCGGCGCCCCGCTCCGCTTCCTCCTCGACGTCCACCTCGGCACGCTGGCGCGTCGCCTGCGGCTGTTGGGCGTCGACGCGGCGTACGAGTCGACGGACATCGGCGACCCCGCGCTGGCCGCGCGCTCCGCCGCCGAGCGGCGCGTCATGCTCAGCCGCGATCGGGGGTTGCTGCGGCGGCGTGAGCTGTGGGCCGGGGCGTTCATCTACAGCACGCGGCCGGAGGACCAACTCCGGGATGTGCTGGATCGGTTCACGCCCGAGTTGCGGCCCTGGACGCGGTGTACCGCCTGCAACGGGTTGCTCAGGCCGGCGACGAAGGAGGAGGTCGCCGAACGTCTCGAAGACGGTACGCATCGGTCGTACGACGTGTTCGCACAGTGCGAGGAGTGTGGGCGGGCCTATTGGAAGGGCGCGCACCACGAGCAGTTGGAGGCGATAGTTCGGGAGGCGCTGACCATGCGGTCGGCGTGAGCGGATCGCCCAGGCGCCGTTGTGGGTCGGGCGTCACTTGCGGGTGCGGGTGGGTGAGGGCTTGTCGCGCAGTTCCCCGCGCCCCCGAAAAGCGGGGCTGCGCCCCAGCTTTTCATCGGCCCGCAGGGCCGTGTCTTTCAGGGGCGCGGGGAACTGCGCGAGCAACCACAACTCACCCGCACACGCCAACACACCCCCATCCCCGTGCTCTTCCCCGGGGGGTGAAGCGGCGCAGCCCTTCTCGGGGGTGAAAAGTCCCCCCACGCGTGGGATTTCGCGGGACACTCGGGACATCCGCACCGAACCCCGAAATGAGGTGAGCGGGGTGCGTACACCCGTGAGTGACCCCATGAAGATCGGGCCGTACCGCATAGTCGGCCGACTCGGGTCGGGCGGCATGGGATGGGTCTACCTCGGCCGCTCGCCCGCAGGGCGTGAGGTCGCCGTCAAGGTCGTCCGCCCCGAACTCGCCGCGGAACCCGAGTTCCGTGAACGCTTCGCCCGCGAGGTCGCCGCCGCCCGTGTGGTCAGCGGCGCGTACACCGCGGCCGTCGTGGACGCCGACACCGAGGCCGAACTCCCCTGGCTGGCCACGCTCTACGTGCCCGGCCCCTCCCTCGCGGAGGCGGTCCGCGCGGACGGCCCGCTGCCCGAGGCCCAGGTCCGTTCCCTCGGCGCCGGCCTGGTCGAGGCATTGCAGGCCATCCACGCCGCGCGTGTCGTCCACCGCGACCTCAAGCCCGCGAACGTCCTGCTCGCCGGTGACGGCCCCCGCGTCATCGACTTCGGCATCTCCCGCGTGGACGGCGCCCCCGGCCTCACCAGGGTCGGCATCGTCGTCGGCACCCCGCCGTTCATGTCGCCGGAGCAGATCAGGGGAGCCCGGGTCGGCCCGCCGAGCGATGTGTTCTCGCTGGGCGGGGTCCTGGTGTACGCGCTCACGGGGCGGCCGCCGCACGGCAGCGGAGAGGGCGTGCGGGTCGAAGTCGTACGAGGGACACCTCAACTTGACGGGGTGCCTGCACGGTTGCGGCCGATCATCTCCCGGTGCCTGGCCAAGCGGCCCGAGGAGCGGCCGCAACTCACGGAGATCCTGGAGGAGTTGGTGGCGGAGGCGCCGACCGTGGTGGCGTGGCCGCCGCCGCAGGTGGCCCGGACGATCGAGGTGCGGTACGAGGAGTTGAAGGACCGGCATCGACGCCGTACGGGGACGAGTGAGTCCGTGCCCTCCTGTCTGCTGCTGCACGCCCAGGCGCTGCTCGACGCCGGGCTGACCGATGCCATGGTCGCCGAGGCGGTGGTCCGTGACGGCGCCTGACTCCTACCTCGGGCGGGACTCGTCCGCGGGGCGCGACCCGTACGCCGGGCGTGACTCCTACCCGGGGCGCAACCCCGAGATCTTCGACCTCGGCACGCACTGGCGGCAGTTGGTGCAGAACTGGGTGGCCCGGCGGAATTACCACACGGCTGACGACACCGTGTCCGTCTCCCTGCAATTCGATCTGCATGAAGCGGGACGCATGGTCACGGTGAGATTCATGACCACCAAGAAACTCCTCGTCGCCTTCGCCACGGACGGGAACTACCTACGGCAGGACCAACTCGCCATCGCCGCCGCGGCATCGAACGCATGGAATACCGAACAACTGAACCCCATGCTTTCCGTGTGGGACGTACGAGGGCCGCGCCCCTGTCTCGCCGGGGTCTGCGACCTCCCGTTGACCTGCCGTATCACCCAGGCGGACTTCGATGCCCTGGCCAATGACTGGGTCGATCGGGCGCGGCAGATGTTCAGTCGTTGCCATCAGGTGTTCAAGTTGTAGAAGTGAATCGCGAACCAAACGGAAATCACCGGAAGTCCGCCGGTGAAAATATCCAAACCCTTCCGGTCGCCCGGCCGTCTGCTCCACTATTGGGTGGGTCTTTCAGGGCCGCGGGGGCGCGCCTTTCAGGCCACGGGGGGTTGGTGCGATGGGTGCTGTCGGGCGTTCGGGCTTTCTCGGTGTGCTTGTGGGATTGCTGGTCGCTCTGGTGCCGTGGGGAACAGCCTCGGCCGTGGAGGCCACGGAGGCCACGGAGGCCACGGGGGCCACGGGGGCCGTGGAGCCGTGCACCGATCCCGTCGTCGAGAAATGGCTGGAGTGCTGGGACGAGCGGGTCCAGGGCAACGGGCCCTACGTCGTCACGCTGAACGAGAAGCTGTCGCTGGTCGAGCCCGGCCGGCGACAGCGAACAATTCTCAAGAACCGTGTCCAGGAACGTCGGCACCAGCTCGTGGTGGAGGTGCCGAAGGGCAGCCGTACGGGACCCGGCGGTACCGCACTGCTCGTCCTGGCCGGGGGCCGTATGGTCCATCCCGACGCGACCATCGACCGGGTACCGGCGTGGGCCGTCGACGAACTGCGCGAGGCGGGCGTCTGCGTCCCGCAGCTGCTGTGCAACCTGGTCACCGAAAGCGGCCGCGACACACAGCCGTTGAAGGGCCGGAAGCTGATCGAGGACGGGCTCGTCGCCGACATGTCCACCCACGTCGAAGCCATCGTCCCCGTGTCGCCGGACCCGGGCTCCACCTCTCGCGAGACCAGCAACCCCAGCCCTGTCCCCAACCCCGACCCCGAGGCCTCCGGCTACAGCACCTCCACCTGGACCGCCTTCTGGATGGCGCTCCTTCTCGGTCTTCTGCTCCTGGCCTTCGTGATCGTGGTCCGTCGCTCCCGGGGCCCCGTCGCGGTGGGCCACCGCGCGCCGCCCAGGCGGCCCGCCGTCGGCCACGCCCGCGCCCCCGCCGCCGTACGCGGCGAGGAGCGCACCACCCGGCTGCGGGTGGCGCCGACACCGCGCCACGGCCGGCAGGTGGGTGCCCGCCCGGCCCACGCCCGGACCGCGGTCGTACGCACCGAACTGCACCCGCAGGGTTACGTCGAGGTCGACCGGGTGCTCCACCGAGCGGTGTGGGCCGAACCGGGCCGCCCGCCGCCCGCGCCCGGCTCACTCGTCGATGTCACCGACACACACGAACCGGACTCCGACGTCCTGTACGCCTTCCCGCCCACCGCCGCACGCCACGCCAAGGGCACGCCCCGATAGCCCTGACAGCCGAAGCAGCACCACGAACAACAGAAACAACACAAACAACCAGGAACACAGAAACAACCAGGAACACAGAAACACCAGAAACACCAGAAACATCAGGGGGACGACCGATGCACAGCGAATACCCGCCCACCATGCCGGCGGAGTACGCCGACATCGAGTTCGAGAACAACGCCCAGCGCATGCCGCTCGTGCTGTGCCTCGACACCTCCAGCTCCATGGCCGGCCCGCCGATACAGATGCTCAACAACGCGCTCGCCGAGTGGACCCGGGAGCTCCACGACGACGTCAGCCTCAGTTACAGCGTGGAGGTCGCCGTCGTCACCTTCGGCGGGCAGGGCGTCGGCGCCTGGCGCGGGCCCCAGCTCCTCGACCCGCGCACCCGGGTGAGTCCCTTCATCCCGGCGCACGCCTTCCAGGCGCCGCAGCTCGCCGCCGCCGGGGTCACGCTGATGACCGAGGCGCTGGAGCTGTCGATGCACATCGTCGCGGCCCGCAAGGCGGAGCTGCGAGCCTCCGGGCTGCAGTACTACCGGCCGCAGATCTGCCTCGTCACGGACGGACTGCCGACCGACCCGACGGGTCATCTCACCGATTCCTGGCACCGGCTGGTCCCCGTTCTCGAGGAGGAGCAGCGGGCGCGGCGGTTCCGGTTGTACGCGATCGGGGTCGGCGGGATCACGGACATGGGGGAGCAGGTGCTGCGGGCGTTCGCGCCCAAGTTCAACGCGCGGTTGCAGGGATTCCCGTTCCGGGAGCTGCTCCAGATGATGTCCGCCAGTGCGAACGCCGAACAGAAGGGGGCGGGGGACGAGGTGTTCGAGAAGATCTTCAGCCAGTTCAAGACGCAACGCCCGGCCTGGGAGGCGTGAGGTGACCGCCCCGACCGCCCCGACTGCCCCGACTGCCCCGCCCTGGCGCATCCACGGGCTCAGCGTCGAAGGCTATCGGCACCGGCGCCAGGGCCTGCCCTGTCAGGACGCCTGCGCCTACGCCACCACCTC
Organism: Streptomyces capitiformicae; assembly: GCF_002214185.1. Classification (NCBI taxonomy): domain Bacteria; kingdom Bacillati; phylum Actinomycetota; class Actinomycetes; order Kitasatosporales; family Streptomycetaceae; genus Streptomyces; species Streptomyces capitiformicae. The sequence continues at coordinate 10,591,398 of NZ_CP022161.1, forward strand.
CCACGTCGCCGTGCTCGCGGTCGCCGACGGGGCCGGAAGCCGGCCGCGGTCGGAGGAAGGGGCGCAGCTGGCGGTGAAGCTCGCCGCGGAGCACTTCGCGCGGCGGGCCGGGGCGGCTGTGGAGGTGCGGCCCGGGGAAGCTGTGCACGAGCTGCTGCGGGACGCCCTGCACGACGTCAGCAAGGAGTTCCTGGGCCGGACCGGCGCGGACGCGCAGGACTTCGCGACGACACTGACCGTGGTGGTGCTCGCGCCGGGGTGGCTGGGGCATCTCAGTGTGGGGGACGGGTTCGTCGTCGTACGGGCGGGGACGGAGAACGGGGAGCGGCAGTTCCATCTGCTGCCGCAGGCCGCGGCGGCCAGCGAGTACAGCAACGAGACGGTGTTCCTGACCTCGCCGGACGTGGCCCGCTGGACGCACACCGAGTGCGTGGCGGACGACGGGCTCGACGGGGTGCTGCTGTCGACGGACGGGCTCGCGCAGGCCATGCTCAACCGGCCGGCCGGCGGGGCCCAGTCCCCGAACACGTCCTTCGCCGACGCCGTCTTCCGCTCCCTCGACACCGCCGCCGAGGACGACCGGAACACCCATGACGGCAGCCTGGCCGCCCTCCTTCGCTCGGACCGCCTGACCGCCCTGAACGCCGACGACAAGACCCTGCTGCGTGCCGTACGCACGCCCGGGAGATGAGCGAGCGGGGCCTGTCGGTGACGGCCGAGGGGTGCGGGGGATGGCGGAACAAGGCGGGACAAGCCGGGATATGGCGGGTGGTGGGGACTGGTGAGGGTGGGCGACGGCGGCTCGGGTCCGGTGACGGGTGGCGACGGCGGCTCGGGTCCGGTGACGGGTGGCGACGGCGGCTCGGGTCCGGTGTTGGTGAAGGTGACGGCGGGGGACGCGGGCACGGCGGCCTGGGCAGGGGTCGTCACGGTGGTGAGCACGGCGAGCGCCGCCGCCGCGGCCACCAGAACCCGTCTGGCGAGATGTCTCATGTTTGTGTTGCGGCCCTTCGGGATCAGGCGGCTGTGGGGACGAGCCGCCACTGCTGGCAGGTGTTGCTGAGCCAGGACCACTGGCGGACGTCGGTACCGTTGGCCGTGCCGCAGTTGGCGACGTCCATGACCTTGCCGGTGGCGGCGTTGACGATGCGGACGTAGTCGCCGCCGAGGTAGACCATGCGGAACTTCTGGCAGTTGTTGTTCAGCCAGGACCACTGGCGGATGTCGGTGCCGTCGGCGGTGGCGCAGTCGGCGACGTCGGCGACCTTGCCGGTGGCGACGTTGACGAGGCGGCTGGTGTCGTCGGCGCGGTCCTCGATGCGCCACTTCTGGTTGGCGCCGCCGTTGCAGGTCCACTGGAAGATGTTGGTGCCGTCGGCGGTGTTGCCGCCGTTGACGTCGAGGCACTTGCCGCTGTTGCGGTTGACGATGGTGTACGCGGTCGGGGTCGTCGCGGTCTCACCGGAGAGCCCGGCGATGGTGGTCCCGAGGGCGACCGGGGTGCCGAAGTTCGGGGTGCCGTCCGCGTTCCAGGTGAACTTCTGCGCGCGGGTCGTACGGCCGTTGTCGCAGCCGTCGCTCGCGGCGTCGTTGGCATGGTAGACGATCCAGTTCTCGGTGCCGTCGGGCGAGGTGAAGAACCCGTTGTGACCGGGCGCGTACACGCCGGCGGCGTCGTTCCTCTGGAACACCGGGGTCTGCTTCTTCGTCCAGGAGGAGGCGAGGAGCGGGTCGGAACCGGTCAGCTCCAGCTGGCCGAGCTTGTAGTCGGGGCCCCAGCAGGCGCTCGCGGAGTAGATGAGGAAGGTACGCCCGTTGCGGTACAGCGGCTCGGGCCCTTCGTTGACCTCACCGCTCTGTGTCTCCCAGCTGAGCGTCGGGCTGGAGATCACGGTGAAGGTGGAGCTCGCGAGGGTGTACGGGTTGGTCAGCGGCGCGATGACGAGGCTCTGCTTGCTGCCACCGGCCGACCCGCTCCCCACCAGGTACAGCTTGTTGTTGTGCTTGAGCACGCTGGCGTCGATGAGCCAGCCGCCCGGGTTCAGGTTCGACCCGGCGAGCATGTTCTTGTAGGTGTACGGCCCCATCGGGTCGGAGCCCGCGCTCTCCAGCACATGGGTGCGCTGGTCGTCGCAGCAGGCGGCGCCGCGCGGACCGGCGGAGTAGTACAGGTACCACTTGCCGTCGAAGAAGTGGATCTCCGGCGCCCACATGTTCCAGTTGCGGCTGCTGGTGCTGTCCGACCACACCTGCACGCTGGGCGCCGTGCTCAGCCCCGCCAGCGTCGGCGACTTCCGCATGGTCAGCTCACCGGTGAACGACGTCGTCACCAGGTAGTAGTTGCCGTTGTAGTACTCCAGCCACGGATCGGCCCCCTTCTGGGACTTGACCGGGTTGGTGTACGGCTTGCCGTCGGCAGCGACAGCGGGCTGCGAGGGCTGTACCACCAGGAGCGACGCGAAGAGAGCCAGCAGCGCTGCAGCCAGCGTCAACAGGTGTCGAGGCGTCGACCAGGGGCGCGGGCGGACGCGGGCGGGGGTGGGGGACACGACAAGTCTCTTCCGGGAGCGACTCGAAACGACAATGTTCGAAACTTCGAATGCTGTACGTAACTTCGGCCAGAAGGTAAAGGTGAGGCGGGAGGGACGTCAATGGTTGCGACACGTTTCATGTCTCGGAACGGGTCGCGGAATAGTATGCGCGGACTTCCGGGTTGGCGCCTGCATGAGCGAACAGAACCTGGGACGGTACGGCATCTTCAGCATCGGGCTGCGCACGGAGGACCCGGCACGGGCCGGTGAACTGGCCGAAGCGGCGGCCGAGTTGGAGGAACTGGGCTTCGGCGCGATCTGGCTCGGCGGCAGCACCGCCGTACGCCACGCGGTACCGCTCGTCGAGGCGACGAAGCGGATCACCGTGGCCACCGGCATCCAGAGCATCTGGCAGTACGAGGCCACCGACACGGCGGCGGCCTTCGCCGACCTGGAGGCCGCCCACCCCGGCCGCTTCCTGCTCGGCCTCGGCGTGAGCCACGCCAAGCTGGCGGAAGAGTACCGCCGCCCCTACTCGGCGATGGTCGCCTACCTGGACGCCCTGGACGCGGCCGGCGTACCCGCCGACCGCCGCGTCCTCGCCGCGCTCGGCCCGAAGATGCTCCGCCTCTCCCGCGACCGGGCCGCCGGCACCCACCCGTACCTGGTCACGCCGGAGCACACGGCCGAGGCCCGCGAGATCCTGGGCGAAGGGCCGCTACTGGCCCCGGAGCTGAAGATCATCCCGGAGCCCGACCCGGCCCGCGCCCGCTCCCTCGCCCGCGCCCACCTCTCCTTCTACCTCGGCCTCCCCAACTACACCGACAACTTCCTCCGCCTCGGCTTCACCGACGCCGACCTCACGGACGGCGGCAGCGACCGCCTGATCGACGCGGTGTACGCCTGGGGCGACGACGACCGGATCCGCTCACGTGCCGAGGAGTTCCACTCGGCGGGGGCGGACCATGTGGCCCTGCAGATCATCGACGAACGACCGGACGACGCGCCGCCGAGGAGGGCGTGGGGGCGCTTGGCGGAGGTGGTGGGGGTCAGTCGCCCAACTGCCCGCCCCTGACCGCCGAGACGAAGGAGGCCCAGCCGGCGGTCCGGAACACGAGCACCGGACCGCGCGGAACCTTGCTGTCGCGTACCGGGACGATGGCGGCGAAGTCGTCGGAGACCTCGACGCAGGCACCGCCGTCCTGGTTGCTGTAGCTGCTCTTGCGCCAGGAGGCGGCACTCAGATCGATGGATCGCACGGTACTTCCTCCAACATCCGCAGGATGAACTTGCGCGACTCAGCGGGAGTGAGCGCCAGGCCGCGCACCGCATCGTGCGTCTCCTGCAACCGCACAACCGGGCCGGATTCCTCAATGAGTTCGCCCCGGCGAATTCGGCGAACTGTACGAAGAGGGTGCTGATCCGCTCAAGCGCGCCAACTTGTCGAGCACGTCCGGTACGGCCAGATCCGCGAGCAGCGTGCCGCAGAACACCCGCATCACCGCGACATACTCCAGGCGCTAGGTCGCACTGAGATAGGCGTACGTGCTCAGCCGCTGCCAGACCTCGGCGCCGCGCCCCCGATCAGGCAGTCCTTCATTCGGTTCCTCGCACAGCTCGTCCCCCTCCATACCACCGAGCGTACGGACCGCCACTGACACTCCGCACCGGGAACGCTCACCCACTCCGGTTGCTCGGAGCCGCGCGCAAGGCCTACCCGGGTGGTTCGGTGTCCGCCGCGTTCGACGGCTTCGGTACGACACCCGGCAGCGGGGCCATCACCCAGTGCTCGTCCTCCCAGGTGATCGTCTCGGTGAGGCGGACGGGCCTGCCCTCGGCACGTGCGGTGCCGGTCAGGTCCACGCTCCACACACCCTCGAACTCCGAGATGCGGCTCCATCGGACATCCCAGTCCTGGCCACCGTACGCCTTGACCCGGGCGCGGGCGTCCTTGTCGCCCTGCGGGTGGGCGTCGAGAAGTCGGGCCAGACCGGTCTCGTCCGACTCGTTGAGGAGCTCCACATAATCGCGCAGAAAACGGTCCTGGTCCGCCAGGTTCGGCAACTTCGCCTCTTCGTCGCCCCCGCCGCCACACGAGGTCACCAGCACCGCGCAGAGCACCACCATGAGCAGGCCGTGGCGGCGCCGCCACGAGCGGTAGCCGTCTCTCTCAGGTACGGAAGGCGTAATACGTCGCGTTCGGGTACTGCGCCACAAGACTGATCACCGACTTCCGGTAGGTATGGGTCGACCCTCACCAGCGCTCGGATCGGGGGCGTCGTCGGTCAGCGAAGGCACGGTGCACGGGCGCAGGACCATGAGCGAGCTTTCCAGGGTCGCCGCCATGGCGAAGGGGAACCGGTCGAGCTCAAGACAGAGTGCGACGTCGTCAGGATGGACTCCTTGACGTATGCCGTCCGCCAGTTCGGCGGCGGCGCGCGACTCGGCAGCGCGGCGGAGGAACTCAGCAGCATCCGTCCCGGCACCGGTGGCCCTCGCAGCGATGTACTGGGCACACGCCAGGTCTTCAGCGGCCTGCCCGTCCTCGCCCGTCACCACGAACGTGACACTGTCGCTCTTGCGCGCCCGCAGGAGCCGAGCCGTTGCCTCCGCCACCACGAAGCCGGCGCACAGCACCAGCGACGCCTCCTTGACCGCGAGGGCGCCGACCGTCCCTGCCGTGGTTTTCTGCACAACGGTCCGTCCGCCAAGGTCAGTGGACCGCAGCAGGCCCGGCGAGTTGACGGTGTCGAACCCGGGCGCGGGCGGACCGTCTTTGAGCGCCACCCAATCCGGGTGGCGAGCCTTGAGCGCCAGGGCTTCGTCCAGCGACTCAGCAAGAACGATCTTTTCCGCCCCCTGGGCGAAGGCCCAGGCAGCCACCGTGAAAGCACGCATGACGTCGACCACGACCGCCACGGACGGGGCTTCGACCAGCTCGGCGATGCCAAGGAAACGAGTGTCCATCCGGTCATGATCGCGTGTTTCAGCAGCCTTTTCCGGCGCTCGGCGCCTTTGTGGGAACGGCGTGGGGCCCACTGGTCACAACGCCGTTCTGTACATCGGCGAGTGGCACCCCCTCAGGGGTGGTGGCGCCCGCCGGTGGGGTTCATCGCCTGCTGCCACTCCTTGGCCGGGATTTTCGAGCGCAGGTATTGAGCTGAAGTTATCCAGCTCTCGCACTCCTCACACTCCTCTTTGCACTCCAATGTTTGACTGGGCGTCAGAGTGCGAGCAGGACACATACTCGCAGGTAACAAAGTCTTCGTGTCGCAAGACTAGACAGAGGCAACATTCATGTCCGTTAATCCATCCCATGTGTCAGTGGAGAGGGCTGTTGGGACCGAGACCCCTATGAATCCCAGGCCGACGAGCGAACAGGACCAACCGCAGTGCCGGAGGAGTCGCACGCGCATCGGTTCTCGCCGGGATGGCGGCCGGGACGGTGGCCGCCACCAACGGCTCCCGCTGTGATGTCGTCGGCCTGCCACGTATGACGCCACGTCGGCAGCAGACAAGCCCCTGACGTACTGCACCCGACCGTCGGTCATGCGAGCGAACGCACTGACGACCAAGCAATCCCTTTCTCGTCACCGAAAGGTTCAAGATGTCTTCCTCCGTCAGCAGACGGCGCCTCCTGCAAATAGCCGGGGCCACCGCCGCCGCCTCTGCCACCGGGTCCTTCATTGGCGCATCTCCCGCCCACGCGGCGATCCCGCCCGCAAGGGCCGACATCGGGGTCTTGGCGCACCCCTTCGGACTCGACCAGGTCCGGCTCACCGCGAGCCGTTGGCTGGACAACCAGAACCGTACGCAGAACTACCTGCGGTTCGTCGATGTCGACCGACTGCTGTACAACTTCCGCGCCAACCACCGGCTGTCCACCAACGGCGCGGCCGCCACCGGCGGCTGGGACGCGCCGAACTTCCCCTTCCGCACCCACGCCCAAGGACACTTCCTCACGGCATGGGCACAGCTCTACGCGGTGACCGGGGACACCACCTGCCGGGACAAGGCAAATTACATGGTCGCGGAGCTGGCCAAGTGCCAGGCCAACAACAGCGCCGCCGGTTTCAACGCCGGGTACCTCTCCGGCTACCCCGAGTCCGACTTCACCGCTCTCGAGCAGCGGACCCTGAGCAACGGCAACGTGCCGTACTACACCATCCACAAGACCCTCGCCGGCCTGCTGGACGTATGGCGCCACATCGGCAGCACCCAGGCCCGGGACGTGCTGCTCGCCCTGGCGGGATGGGTCGACTGGCGCACCGGCCGGCTGACCAGCCAGCAGATGCAGGCCATGCTGGGAACCGAGTTCGGCGGCATGAACGCCGTGCTGACCGATCTCTACCAGCAGACAGGCGATGCGCGGTGGCTCACCGCCGCCCAGCGGTTCGACCACGCCGCGGTGTTCGACCCGCTGGCGTCCAACCAGGACCGGCTCAACGGACTGCACGCCAACACCCAGGTGCCCAAGTGGATCGGGGCCGCCCGGGAGTACAAGGCCACCGGCACCACCCGCTACCGGGACATCGCCACCAACGCCTGGAACTTCACCGTCAACTCGCACACCTATGCCATCGGCGGCAACAGCCAGGCGGAGCACTTCCGCGCCCCGAACGCCATCGCCGGCTTCCTGAACAATGACACGTGCGAGAGCTGCAACACCTTCAACATGCTCCTCCTCACCCGGGAGCTGTTCGCGCTGGACCCGAACCGAGCCGCACTGTTCGACTACTACGAGCGGGCATGGCTCAACCAGATGATCGGCCAGCAGAACCCGGCCGACAACCACGGCCACGTCACCTACTTCACCCCGCTCAACCCAGGAGGCCGACGCGGTGTGGGCCCGGCGTGGGGCGGCGGCACCTGGAGCACCGACTACGGCACCTTCTGGTGCTGCCAGGGCACGGGCCTGGAAATGCACACCAGGCTGATGGACTCCATCTACTACCGCAGTGACAACACCCTGATCGTGAACCTGTTCGTGCCCTCGGTGCTCAACTGGTCCGAGCGCGGAATCACGGTCACCCAGACCACGTCCTACCCCGTCAGCGACACCACGACCCTGCAGGTCACCGGCAACGTCAGCGGAACCTGGGCGATGCGCATCCGCATCCCGAGCTGGACCACCGGGGCCACCATCAGCGTCAACGGCACGCAGCAGAACATCGCCACCAACCCCGGCAGCTACGCCACCCTGAGCCGCTCCTGGAGCTCCGGCGACACGGTCACCGTCCGCATGCCCATGCGGATCGTCATGCGAGGGGCCAACGACAACACCAACGTCGCCGCGATCACCTACGGCCCGGTGGTCCTGTCCGGCAACTACGGCAACTCCGCGCTCAGCTCCCTCCCGACACTGAACACGTCGTCGATCACACGGACCAGCAGCAGTTCGCTCGCCTTCACCGCCACCGCCAACGGCTCCACCGTCAACCTGGGCCCCTTCCACGACGCGCACGGCCACAACTACACCGTCTACTGGAACGCCAGCGGCAGCGTCCGTCTGGTCAACGTGGGCAGCGGTCTCCTGCTGGGCATCCAGAACATGTCCACGGCCGACGGTGGCCGCGCGCTGCAGTGGTCGGACAACGGCACCGCCGACCACGACTGGTACATGATCACCGACGGGAACGGGTTCCGCTTCCGCAATGCCCACAGCGGCAAGGTGCTCGGCGTCCAGGGCATGTCCACGGCGGACGACGCGACCGTCCTGCAGTGGTCGGACAACGGCACCGCCGACCACAGATGGACGCTGCTCGACCAGGGAGACGGGACCTACAAGATCCGCAACGAGAACAGCGGCAAGTTGCTCGCCATCGCGAACAACTCCACCGCTGTGGGCGCGTTCGCAGTCCAGGACTCGGACGACGGTACCGCCGACAACCGGTGGCGCATCGTGAGGAACTGAGATCCGCCCCGGAACCAGGTCTTGGTCGCTCTCCGCCCTTCACTTCGCTCGACGCTTCGATCGTCGTTCGGCATGCCGAACGACGGGTCGGGTCGCAGCACATCAGTCCGGACAGCCTCTGACAGGGCCAACCGGAACCACTCACCCAAGGAATGAGGTCCACGTGCTCAGACGTATTTTCAGCCTCAGACACCTCTCCGTGCTGCTCGCGGCTTTGGTCGCTTCGGCGGCGACGCTCGTCGCCAACCCTGCTCAGGCGGCCACCAGCGGCGAATTGCGCGGTGTCGGTTCCGGTCGGTGTCTCGATGTGCCGAACGCCAGCCAGACCGACGGCACGAACCTGCAGATCTGGGACTGCTGGGGCGGGACCAACCAGCAGTGGACGCTGACGGACAACAACCAGCTGACTGTGTACGGCAACAAGTGCCTCGATGTTCCGGGCCACGCCAACACGGCCGGTACCCGGCCGGTGATCTGGTCCTGCAACGGCGGTACGAACCAGCAGTGGCGGGTCAACTCCGACGGCACGATCGTCGCCGTGGAGTCCGGGCTGTGCCTGGACGTCTCGGGCGGCGCCACGGCCAACGGCACGGCGGTGCAGCTCTGGAACTGCACCGGCGGCAACAACCAGAAGTGGACCGGCCTGTCCGCACCGCCGAGCGGCACATGTCCACTTCCGTCGACGTACCGGTGGACCTCGACCGGCCCGCTGGCGCAGCCGGCGAACGGGTGGACCTCGCTGAAGGACTTCACCACCGTGACGCACAACGGCCGACACCTGGTCTACGCGACCTACTCTGACGGATCGTCGTGGAGATCGATGGCGTTCAGTCCCTTCACGAACTGGTCGGACATGGCGTCGGCCACCCAGACCGGCATGAGCCAGGGCGCGGTGGCTCCCAAACTGTTCTACTTCGCGCCCAAGAACATCTGGGTGCTGACCTCAAATGGGTGGGGTACCCAATGGCCCTTCGTCTACCGCACCTCCAGCGACCCCACCAACCCCAACAGCTGGTCCGCGGCGCAGCCGCTGTTCACCGGCAGCGTCCCCAACGGCAGCGCGATCGACCCGACCATCATCGGCGACGGCCAGAACATGCACATGTTCTTCGCCGGTGACAACGGCGAGATCTACCAGTCGACCATGCCGATCGGGAACTTCCCGGCCAGCTTCGGCTCGTCGTACAAGACGATCATGAAAGACACGGTGAAGAACCTGTTCGAGGCGCCGGAGGTCTACAAGGTCCAGGGCCAGAACCAGTACCTCATGATCGTCGAGGCTCGGGGTGCGACCGAGCACCGCTTCTTCCGCTCGTTCACGGCCACCAGCCTGAACGGTCCATGGACCCCGCAGGCCGCCACCGAGTCCAACCCCTTCGCCGGCAAGGTCAACACCAACCAGACCTGGACCAACGACATCAGCCACGGTGACCTGGTCCGCAACAACCCCGACCAGACCATGACCATCGACCCCTGCAACCTGCAGTTCCTCTACCAGGGCCTGGGCTCCGTCCCGCCGAACACCCCCTACATACAACTGCCGTACCGGCCGGGTCTGCTCACCCTGCAGCGCTGACCCGCGCGCACGACCAGCAGCTTGTGACCGTGCCTGTCAGGCACGGTCACAAGCTGCTTCCGCCTTGTCTCCCAGGAAGGACCCCCCATGGTTCCCATACAAAGACGACTGCTGCGTCTCCTCACAGCCACCGCGCTGACGCTCACCGCCTGCGTCACCGCCTCCGCCGGCCCGACCGCCGAGGCCGCACCGGGCAGCCCCGCGCTCACCCCGCCGCTGGGGTGGAACAGCTGGAACAGCTTCGGGTGCGGGATCACCGAGGCGCAGGTGCGCCAGGCCGCCGACACGATGGTGTCCTCGGGCATGAGGGACGCGGGCTATCAGTACGTCGTCGTCGACGACTGCTGGTTCGACCCGGAGCGCGACGCGGCAGGCAACCTCCGCGCCAACCCGACCAAGTTCCCCAGCGGCATGAAGGCGCTCGGGGACTACATCCACAGCAAGGGCCTGAAGTTCGGCATCTATCAGGCGCCCAACGAGGTCACCTGCGCGCAGGGCGTGGGCACCTACCCTGGCCGCACGGGCAGCAAGGACCATGAGGCCCAGGACGCCGCCACGTTCGCCTCGTGGGGTGTGGACTATCTCAAGTACGACTGGTGCTCCGGCAGCGGCACCCTCAGCGAGCAGGTCGCGCGGTTCACCATCATGCGCGACGCCCTGCGTGCCACGGGGCGGCCGATCGTCTACAGCATCAACTCCAACAGCTTCCACGCCCCCACCGGTGACAAGTACAACTGGGGCGAGGTCGCCGACGTGTGGCGGACGACCGAGGACCTGCTCGACATCTGGCAGAACAACAACACCAACAGCTATCCGATGGGCGTCGGCAACGTCCTGGGCCGAGCCGAGCCGAGCGAGCCGAGCCAGGCCGAGCCGACCGAGCCGAGCCGAGCGAGCCGAGCCGGGCCGAGCGAGCCGAGCCGGGCCGAGCCAGGCCGAGCCGAGCCGAGCCGAGCGAGCCGAGCCAGGCCGAGCCGACCGAGCCGAGCCGAGCCGAGCCGGACCGAGCCAAGCCGAGCCAAGCCGAGCCAGTCTCGGCGACGCCTGAATTCTGGCTCAGTCAAGATTTCCGTGAAGCCGATCACGCTTCCGTGCGCCGGTGACGCTCCGTCACTGATGCCACGACACTCGGAGAGTGTGGGGAGCTACTGAAGACGGTGTTACCGCACCTGGGCGGGGTGCTGGTGGAGGAAGTGAGTGCCGAGGACGGGGTGTTACGCATTGTGGCGAGAACCTCAGGATCGGTTCCGGCGTCGTGCCCGGATTGCGGTGCACCGTCCCTGCGACGGCACAGCGGATACCAGCGCCGTCTCGCGGATGGCGCAGTCGGCGGCCGGCAGGTGTGCATCGAGCTGACCATCCGCCGTCTGTTCTGCGATGCGCCTGGGTGCGGCCGGGTAACCTTCGCCGAGCAGGTCGAGGGATTGACGGTGCGCTATGAGCGTCGAACCCCGCAGCTCAGGGACCTGTTGAGTACGATCTCGGTGGCTCTGGCGGGCCGGGCCGGCGAGCGGTTGGCGGCCCGGCTGCCGGCGCCGGTCAGCCGGACCACGTTGCTGGGACTGGTCATGGCGCTGCCTGATCCGCCAGCTGGGACGCCCCGGGTGCTCGGGGTCGACGAGTTCGCCACCCGCAAGGGGCACAAGTACGGGACTGTGCTGGTGGACTGCGAGACTCACGCCCCGATCGACCTCCTCCCGGACCGGGAGGCGGCCACCTTCGCCGCCTGGCTCACCGAACACCCTGGAGTGGAGATCATCTGCCGCGACCGGGGCGGCGCCTTCGCCGACGGCGCCCGCTCCGCAGCCCCCGATGCGGTCCAGATCGCCGATCTCTGGCACATCTGGCACAACCTCGCCGAAGCGGTGAAACACCTGGTCAGCAAGCACAGCGCCTGCCTGCGCGAGCCGGATCCCGACCCGGAATCGGGGCCGGACGTCGTATGCCCGCCCGTCTCGCACGCAGGCCGGCTCGCCGCCCGGGTCCAGCAGCACCACACCGCCGTGCACGAACTCCTCGGCCAGGGCCTGAGTGTCCGGGCTGTGGCCCACCGCCTTGACCTGGCCCGCAACACCGTCCGGCGCTATGCCCGGGCCGCTACCTGGCAGGAACTCGCCACCGGCCGCTGGCAGAACCTCCCCAGCACCCTGGACCCCTACAAGCCTTATCTCCACCGACGCTGGAACGAAGGACACACCAGCGGGGCCGCCCGCGCGGGCGGCCTCCAGCGGCATCGCCAAGCTCCACGCCGAACTCCGGGAACGCGGCTTCACCGGCTCCTACTCCGTCGTCCGCGACTACCTCCGCCGCTTCCGCCGCGCACCGGCCGGCACCCCGCCCCCACCGCGCCCACCCAGGGGTGCGCAAGGTGACCGGATGGATCACCCGGAATCCCGACCGCTTGAGCGACGACGATCAGCAGAAACTCAAGGCAATTCTGTCCCGCTGCCCCGAACTTGAGGCCGCACCCGACATGTCCGGTCCTTCGCCGCGATGATGGCCATCCGCAGCGCGAGCCGACTGCCCGAATGGATCGCCGACGCCCGCGCGGACGAGCACCACGGGCTCCGCGGCTTCGCCGACGGCCTGCTGACCGACTTCGACGCCGTCGCTCAGGGGCTCAGCACGGAGTGGAGCTCGGGCTGCGTCGAGGGCCGGGTGACGGACATCAAGCTGCTCAAACGGCAGATGGCAGGACGAGCAGGACTCCCCTTGCTCCGCAAGCGAGTCCTGCTCGTCGCCGCGGACCGCCGACGACACAGAGTTATGAAGCCACCGGTCCCGTGATCGGCTTCACGGAAATCTTGACTGAGCCCAGGTTCAGGCGCAGGCCAACTACAGTGCTGTGCCATGTCTCGCTCCCCTGCCGACGGTCCGGACTGGTCAGACTGGTTAGCCCTGGCGGACGCTTCGAAAGCGCGCGCGAGGCACAGACGCAGGTTGCTGCTGGTGTTAGCGGGGCTAGCGCTGACCGTGCTGGCGGCCATTGCCGCCAGCACCTTCCTGTTCCTCAGCAGCGGCGGCGCGCCCCCGGCCCCGCCCCTTGTAGGCAACCAGCAGCAGGAGTACATCGAGCAGTTGGACAAGGCGCGCAAGAACCTGTTCCGGGCCAGGCTCGACTACACCGAGGCCAAGAAGATCGAGTTGAAAGCGGGTGACACTGCCCTGTTCCGGGCCACCATCACGGGGGGGCTGGCAACCGGCCGCTGGTGGAACCTCAGGAACGAGGACAGAGGTCCGGGCCGGGGCCGAGATCGGAGCACGACTGCACTGCTCTGGGGAAGGCGTCACCTGCCGTGCGCTGTCCTCACCGCGTCAGAGCGTCCTGGCCGAAGACGACACAGCCACCTGGACGTGGCGGGTGACACCCAAGAAGTCCGGCACCATTTCCCTGGACTTGACCGTGACGGCCTATTACCTCGATACGGACACCGTGTTGTTCGAGAAGTCCGTCAACGGTGGCTCCGTCGAGGCGGACACACCGGACGCCGACTCCGGACCGTTGTCCTGGCCCGGCAAGGTCTTCGGATGGGCGAGCACCTCCATCACGATCGTGGGGGCCTTGGCCGGATCGCTGGGTGCCGTGGTGGCCCTGGCCCTCGCGGTGAAGGCTCTGCGCCGTCCAGGAGGCGGACCGAACAGTGGCGAGGAAGGAACCTGAGACATACGGACCGGCCACGTCCAGCCTCGATCCCACTCGCCCCTTGCCCGGCGGGGACAACGGTACGGCAGTGTTACTTACCTCCCGCAAGAGTGACCGGCAGACGGATCTCCGGCGACACTTGACCCAGTACCGGTACGAAGATCACGACCGTGTCGTACCGCCCGGACTGCGAGGACCGGGAAGGTGTGCGAGATACGGACGCCGCTCAACGCACGGCGTCCGGGTAGCGATCACTCCACGGTTGTGCACCGGTGTTGCCAGAGTCAGCACCGGTGCACAGCAACACGAGGCAACGTTCGATGGCTCCATTCTCGTGACCAGCCGCAACACCCCGCAGGCGGGCCCATGGGGTGTTGCAGCCGAACACTCTGTCGCGTCTGTCCGCCGATCACGGTCTGCAACACCTTGAGGTTCCCTCATTCTGGATTTCCCCTCCCGCAGTCCGCTGGACGGGTGACAAGTCCCGTTCCGCTGCGGCGGGTTGAATGATCGGAGTACGTGATGGACCGCCCTTTGCTGTCGTTGAGATCGACGCTGGTGTTCCTGCTCGCCCTGCTCGCCGACGCGGCAGCGGGCGGACTGACGGCGTTGTCCGGGGAAGGGACGCCGCGCAGCGTGCTCGCGGGCCTCGCCGTCGCGGGGATCGCCGTCCCCTTCTTCAACCGTCTGATCGACTCCGACAGGCCCACGCTCCAGCCGCCGGCCCCTGCGGGCACCGGCGCCGGTGAGGGGGAGAACAGTGGCTGAGCTGCGGCCTTTGGGAGACGACCTCAACGACGCCTCACGCGCGCTCGCCCAGGCCCTGCGGGAGCTGTTCGAAGGTCTGCAGGTGTCCGTCCGACGGTACGCCGCGCGCCGCGGACTCGACCCGGGCACGGTCTCGCGCTACCTCAACGGCACCCGGTTACCGCCGTGGCAGATGATCAGCGACCTCTTCGCGGACGTTGCCGAGCACCGGGGAACCGCGGTCACCACCGAGGCCATCGAGCTCGTACGAGGCCTGTACGGACTGGCCGTGGACGCCGCGTCCTCGCCCAAGCACGCGGTGGAGATCCTTGAGCAGCAGCTCGCCGACGCTGACCGGGTCTCCCGGCGATCCAGCGTCCGCGGCGACGTCCTGGGCGATGCGCTGCTGGACCGGACGCAGCGCATCGCCGACCTCGAGACGCGGCTCAACCAGCTTGAGGCCGACCGTATCGCGGAGCAGAAGCGGGCGGACGAGCTCGCGGCGGCACACCCGGACATCTCCGGCCTCATTGCCGAGCGCAACGAGCTCCGGCTGGAAGTCGAGCGGCTCCAGACGGACCTCAAAAAGGCACAGGCGCAGCGTGGGGGCACCGACGGAAGTCCGTAACCTTGGCCGATTCACCTCTCAGCGGAGATCGGTTCCCACGCTGCCGTAGGTCATTTCCCACCGTGCACGCTTGCTCCACCCCACGAACCATGTCCCGGCACCGGATTACTTACCAATGTGCAGCGCTTCTTTCAGGAACACGGTGGCATAGTTCGGGGTGCCCTGGGTGGTGATCACTTCGATGCATGCGCGCACGTGCCGGTCGTCTGCGGCCTCACGCAGTAGCACGTCGGCCAGGTCGGCGCGGGAGGTGAACATGCCGGGCAGCCGCTGTGGCGCGACGGCGATGCGGTAGTCAGTGACGGTCGTGGCGTCGAACAGTCCGGACGGGCGGACGATCGTCCAGTCGAGATCGGCGGCCTGCACGATCTCCTCCATGCGGCGCGCGTCCTCGTACAGAGGGCGCCCCATGGCCAGCAGAATCGGCCCGATCACCTTACGGAAAAAGAACTTCTCCTCGGGCGGGAGCTCGGGGTGTACGCCGATCGAGGTCACGCACACCAGTCGCCGCAGGCCATGTCGGCTCATCGCCGCCATGATGTTGCGCGCACTCTGGGAGAAGACAGTGACCGGTTCCCGGGTGTAGGGGACGCCGAGGCTCGAGACGACACGGTCGTGTCCGGCCACCACCTCGTCCACCGCTGCCGCGTCCAGCGCGTCCACGCCCGCCACCCGCAGCCGTTGCCCCTCGATCGGGAAGGCATCGGGCCGTCTGGTCACGGCGGTCACGGTGTGCCCCTCGTCGAGTGCCCGCTGGGTGACGAGCCGTCCGGTGGGGCCGTTCGCCCCGAAAACCACGAGCTTCATGCGCTTCTCCCTGACAGTCGCCACTTGATAAGGTCGAGAACATCGTTCCATAGACTGGAACGACGTTCTAAATTGGAGCATACATGCCAGATCTGCCAGGGATCGTTCGACTCCGTGATCGGCGCGAGGCACTCACGCTGCGCGCGATCCTCACTGCCGCACGCAGGCTGTTCGCCGAACACGGCTACGCCCGCACGCCCATCCGCTCGATCGCGCAGGAAGCCGGCGTCGCGCCGCAGACCATCTACACGCATTTCGGGTCCAAGGCCGGCGTTCTTACTGGGCTGGTCGATTTGATGGACGAGGAGGCAGGCCTACCGGACCTGATGGCCGAGGCGGCGGAGATGACAGACCCCGTCGAGCTCCTTGGACTGCTGGCCAGGGCCAGCAGCCAAGTCCGGGAGCGTTGTGGTGACATCGTCACCATGCTGAGTTCCGGCGCCGCAGTCGCCCCAGAAATCGCCGCCACACAGGCGGAAGGGGCTCGACGAAACAGGCTCGGCATCGAGATGGTCATCGAGCGCGTCCGCAGTACCGGACACGGTGTCGATCCCAAGGCTGTGGACATCGCCGTCGCTCTGCTGAGCACCGGGATCCACGACAGCCTCGTCGTGGACTCCGGCTGGTCCCACGAAGACTACGAAGCATGGCTCAGGCGCACCCTCGTTGCCGCCGTGCTGAGTTAAGGAGTCGAAAACCCGGTGAAACAGGACTTAGCCGAAATGTGCTCGGCAATCAATCGTGGCCGCTCGTCTCCAGCTCGTCACCGCTATGCAACGGTGCGCCAGTTGGCGGCGACGTCGCTGGGGCTCAATGTCGTGCTCCTGGTCTCCGGTGGGGTGGTGCGGTTGACCGGCTCCGGACTGGGCTGCCCGACCTGGCCACGATGCACCGAGGCCTCGTTGGCCACTACTCCCGAGATGGGCGTCCATGGCTACATCGAGTTTGGTAACCGCCTGATCGGCGTCGTCCTCGAGCTGGTGGCCATCGCGCTGGTCGCCACCACGATTCGAACCCGGTCCGCGTCCCCGAAAGCATGGCTGTGGCTGGCCGGAGCACAGGCACTGGTAGTGCCCGCGCAGGCGCTGATCGGTGGGATACTGGTGCTTACCGATCTCAACCCCTACGTGCGGGCCCTGCACTTCCTGATCTCGTTCCCGATCCTGTTCGCCGCCGCCGCGCTGCTGCGCCGCACACGGGACGGCGCCGGCCCACGGACAGCGACAGTTCGCCACGGACTACGACTGCTCACCGGCGGGCTGCTGGCCACCGCCAGTGCCGTCCTCGTCGTCGGCGCATTTGTGACCGGCACCGGTCCGCACGCTGGCGACCCGCGAGCAGCTCGGCTGCCCTTCGATCCGGACACGCTCACCCAGGTACACGCCGACCTGGTATACCTCCTGCTCGGCCTCACCCTCGCCACCGCCGTCACGGCCCACGCCCTCCACGCTCCGAAGCGGGTACAACGCGGCATCATCGTGACGATCGCACTCATCGTGGCCCAAGGCGTACTGGGCTACGTCCAGTACCACACCGGTGTGCCCCCATTTCTGGTCGCACTACACATGCTGGGCGCAGGACTGATCTTCATCGCAACAGCCTGGACCCACTTGTGCACTACCGGACCGGCGTCGCCTGACATCGCCTGCCGAACGGCAACGGCGCCTCCGTACCACGCCTGACAGCCGGGTTACAGGTTCCGGCACGGGATCGACGCCGACCACGACGGCCAAGTGCGCGGTGAGCGCCCTGCGAACCCTTCGACGGAGGCCACTCCCGAGTGGCTGACGGGTCTGATCGAAACAACGAACCCCGGCGTGCGGCCGTGGGTTCGTGCGCGGTGTCACGAATACGGCGGCTGTTTGGCATGGCGCGCGAGGTCAGAAAGGGTTGCCCAGGACACGGTAGCCGGAGACCGCGGCCCCCCAGCTGGGCGGTAGGTGATCCACACGGAGTACGGGCGATCGTCGCGAAGTCGTCGCTCAGGTGCGGCGTGTCCGCCAGGAGGAGGATCTCGGTGTACTGCTGGGCGAGCTCGGCCTGGTCGGCCGTGAGCTTCGGCCGGCGCCCGCTGACGCGGCCGCGGGCCCGCGCATAGGCGAGCCCGTCGTCCGTGTTCGCCACAATCAGCTCGCGCTGGAGTTCGGCGAGTTTGGACAGCATCCCGAACATGGCGTGGCCTCGACGGCTGCCCGAACACGGTCATCGAGGTCACCCACGCCAGCTGACCCCCTGCCATGTACCGGCAGCGTCGGCGATCTTTTCCGCCCGGAGTTGTTGCACGGGCATGACGCCGCACAACACCCGGTCGACGTTGGCCGGCCGTGCGGCCGAGTTTTGATCCTGGAGACCAGCCCTGGGCAGGGGAGGCACGGTCAACTCCGTCGTACGGGCGGCCCATACACGTCCCGGACAGAACTCGGACAAACCCCTGACCAGGCCAGACAAGGCGCCAGCTGTCCGGGACAGCCAACTCCCATTGATCCCACCCGGCACGCTCCAGCAAGCTCTGACCAGCCCGTCCAGTCGCAAGACGCGCAGACCAGCCCTCGAGAGCGGCCTGAACGTCACTCCGAAGAACTCTGTCGGGCTACTCAGCAACTGACGCCACATCACCAACTCTGGAGCCCTCATGCTCAAAACACACATGCGCGTTTCCCGCCGAACGGCCGGCGTCGCCATCATCGCGGCAGCGGCGGCCACGGCCGCCTTCCTTCCAGCCAGCTCGGCGGCCGCCTCGGCGACCGCCTGCAGCAGTCTTCGGGCATACAGGCCCTACGAGACGGGAACACGGGTATACGGCGAAACCGAAGCAGGATCGTGCTCCAGCGGCACGCGGCTCCGCATGTACCTCTACGCCGACAGCACCCTGAAATCCTCCACGACCTGGACCGGGAGCAGCTGGCGCGTACTCTCCACTCCCTGTCTGCGTGGCACCCATCAGTACCGCGTGATCCTGGTGGACACCAGCACCGGCGTCGACGTTTCGAACTCCGCGTACATCACCTGCTGAACCAAACACCACAGCGGGCGACGGAGAATCCGCCGCCCGCTCCGGCACGCCCAGACTTCGGATGCCGCTCAGCGGCCGCTGGTGTCTGCTCACGCCCGAGCGCGAAGAGAATCAGGAGGATGGGTACGACGTTGAACAGAGCTTCCATGGGATCCCCCCAAGGGCGTACGGCGACTCGCATAGTCCGGGTCTGCGGCCGGTCGACGGCCCGTTCCCCCAGCAACGCCCCTGGTCCAGTTGCAGAAGAAGCCACCGATGGGCCGAAGGGTATGTGTAGCGAACGGTGGAACTCGGTCGGATGTTTTCAACGGCGTCCGGCGGTGAGCCGGCCGTCGAAGGTGATGTCGAAGGCTTGGAGTGCGGCCTTCCAGCGCATGGTCCAGCGTTTGCGTCCGGTGCCGGTCGGGTCCAGGCTCATGACGGCCAGGTAGACGCACTTGAGAGCGGCTTGATCGGTGGGGAAGTGTCCCCGGGCTCGGACGGCCTTGCGGATCCGCGCGTTGATGCTCTCGATCGCGTTGGTGGTGCAGACGATCTTGCGATCTCCACGTCGAACTGGAGGAAGGGCACGAACTCCGCCCAGGCCGCCTCCCACGAGCGAAGCCGACAAGCCCGCGAGGACTTCGAACGCACCAGCCCCGTTGCCCCGGCCGTAAGGCACATCGACCGGACTGTGGAGTTCCTGGACCTGGTGACCGCCTGCCACTCCTTCGTCGCCGCCGCCGGCCGTACCGTCCCCGGCCTGCGCGACCGCACCCTCAACGACGACGAACGCACCATCGTGCACGAGAACGTCGCCCGGGTTCGGGCCACCCTGGACTGGATCGAGACCGCGGTCGACACCGGCAAGGTCGACATGGACGACGAACTGGCCCGCATGCTGAAGGGCGAGTAGGCATGCCCCGAGCCTCGCGGCGGCGGGGCGATGCCGCCCGGCGGCACGCGGACACCGTCCGGTTCGTGTTGTTCGAGGCCAGACCCGCCGGTCTGCTGTTCCCTCAGCTGGTACGCGCGAGCGATCTGTCCCCCAGTCAGGTGCGGTCCGGGCTTGCGGCCCTGAAGGACCAGGCGACGGAGAAGGGCTGGCCGCCGCTGATCTGGACCAGAGCCAACGGCTACCAGCTCGGTGCCGAGCGGGCCGCCCTGGAGGCACACGAACGGGCCGTGATCAGGGAGAAGCTGACCGAGTTCCGCCGGCTCATTACTGGCACCGTCGCCCCGCATGCCTCCGCCCACCCGGGCGACAAGTGGGTCAAGCACATCACCGCCCAGCTCAACTCCATTGAATCCACCCTCGACCTCATCAACAGCTCCTGACCGGTCACCGCGGGGGCCGCCCGGACGGCGGGCGGCCCCCGCAGCACTGCGGAAAGTCAACTGCCATGCGTCGCCGCCGCTATCCCTCGGACACCACCAACGCCGAATGGGTCCTGCTCGAACCCCTCCTGCCCACACCGGCCTGCCCACACCGGCCTGCGACACCAGCCGCGGCGGCCGGCCGGAGAAGCACCCTCGCCGCGAGGTCGTCGACGCGATTCGCTATGTCGTGGACACTGGCTGCAAGTGGAGGGCTCTCGGCGACGCCTGCCACCGGTCCCGTGATCGGCTTCACGGAAATCTTGACTGAGCCCAGGTTCAGCCGCCGCCGACAGCCAGACCGAGCCAAGCCCGACCAGGCCAGGCCGAGCCAGACCGAGCCAAGCCGAGCCAGACCGAACCGGACCGAGCCGAACCCGACCGGGCCAGACCGAGGCGAGCCAGACCGAACCGAGCAAGCAGAAACGGATCCTCCCAGCTCATCCACCTCAGCCTCGCCGAGATCCGACGCCTGATCACCCGCCTCACCAACCGCCGCCGCCCGGACCTCCTGCGGCTGCTTGGCCAACTCCTCGGCCAGCACGTCCAGTTCAGTCCGGCGAGCTGGTGATCCGCTCCAGCTCCTGCATACCAACGCCCTCCCCGCGACATCCCCCTACCGCCCCGGTGACGGATGGTAAGAGCGGCACGGTCCTCGGCACGGCAGAACCCGACAACGGCAACGGCAACGGCAACGGCAACGGCAAAAGCAACGGCCGCCACGGCAGACGATCTTCGCCGTGGACACCCGCCGACGACCGGCATGAGTATCCGCTCGCCCCTCACACCAGACCCTTGACCTGCGAACTTCACGTTGCACGGGCCTCACTGGAAGTTCGCAGAACTCCCAGGGGGGCATGACGGCATCATCTCCGCCCCAGGCCCAGTTGCCGCACTGCTCGAGTCCCTTGTTGCCTGAGCGTGCCTGAGGCGGATTCGGCCGGCCGGCGGAGGTGGTCGGCGATGCCCGGTGCGTCACCCATGCTCGACTCCGGCGGGCCGAGACGCAGGTCAGGCTTGGGCACCAGAGCTGGGAGTTCTGGTCACAGGGGAGATGTCTGGTGCCGACTCGCGACTGCCGTGAACGACTCTCCACGGGCGCCGCGGCCGACGCGGACAAGCGCCAGGTAGACGACCGAGGTGACCACCATGCCGGGAATCCAGGACAGGTCGGCGTTGGAGAAGTGTCGCGCGATGGGCCCGACGTACCACGCGTTGCTCATGGCCGGAATGCCGGACACCACGCCGACCACGAAGGCAATGAGGACCTTGAGGTTGACCCCGTTGTGGGTCCATGTGGCCGGGTCGCTCCAGTACTTTCCGCTGCGGATGTACATGCCGGGGACGTCGTACTCTCCGTGCTGGACGAGGTAGAAGTCCACGAGGTTCACCGCACCCCAGGGAATGAGCAGCAGGAGCAGGAACGACAGGAACGCCGTCAGATTGCCGGTGAAGTCCTGTGAGGCCGTGACGGCCAGGCCCAGACCGATGACGAGGGTCGGCAGCATCATCGCCGCACGGGTCCTGAACGAGTTCGAAATCTTGACGAAGGTCGACAGGCCCGTGATCAGGTTCAACATCCCGCCGTAGAGGTTGAGCATGTTCGTCACAGCCAGGCCCAGCGCGGTCACCACCAGGACGACAGTGGCGAGGGCGCCACCGCCGAGCGCGGCACTGGTGCTCTGGAAGACGTCCGCGGCAGCGAACTTGGCCGCGAGCAGCACACCGACGACGCAGCAGAAGGTGGACGACAGGAACACCCCGGCCGCCGTCCACCAGAAGACCGCCCGGCCTGACGCGTCGCTCGGCAGGTAGCGAGAGTAGTCCGAGACGGCGGTGGCGTAGGTAAGTGCGAACGTCACGGCGACTCCGGTGCCGGCGAGGAACGACGCGAGCGACACCGGACCGGACGTCGCCGCCACGTCACCCCCTCGGACGAGCGTGTAGCCGCTGACGACGATCAGGCTGATGGCGAGCGGCCACGTCGCGTAGCGGGCGACGACGTGGATGGCTCGGTTTCCCATCAGTGCGGGGAGCACGCTCAGCGCGGCGATCAGACAGATGGCCAGGGGCAGCGGGATCCGCCCTCCTGTGGCCACCTTGAGCGCGATACCGCCCGCGAGCGAGACCGAGACCGTGAATCCGACGTACATGACGGACCCCACGACGACGGGTACCAGGGCGCCGAGGTATCCGAACTGGCCGCGGCTCTGGATCAGTTGGGGAATCCCCAGCCTGGCGCCCTGGATCGAGTGCAGGGCCATGAGGACGGTCCCGACGAGGTTCCCGATGACGGCGGCGAGCAGCGCCAGCGGGATGTTGCGGCAAACCGAGTAGATGATCGCGCCGAAGATGGCGTTGCCCACGTTGAGGTTGGAGGCGAACCACACGTGGAAGAGGTCGCGGGGGCGGCCTCTTCGGTGGGATTCGGGCACCGGATCGACGTGATGCAGTTCGATCCCGGCTTCAGTGGTGGGTGTTCCGGTCATGGGCTCTCATTCCTTTCACGGGCAACCTTGCGTGGTCGTGGGATGCCGGTGAACCGATCGGGTCATGGCCATGCGGGACTGTGCCCGCTCCTCGAGCACTCGGGTGAACTGGGCGAGGAAGTAGTCGGCTGCCGCGTTGTCGAAGCAGAGGGGTGGCTTGATCTTCAGGACGTTGAGCTCGACTCCGGTGGGTTGGATGACGACACCGAGTTCGAGCATGCGTTCGCAGATCTGGGTCGCGGCGGCGGGTGCCGGCTTCTTGTCCGCGCCCGGTTCGACGATGTCGACACCGCGGTAGAAGCCCTCCCCATAGACTGCACCGATCTCGGGGAAGCGTGCGGCCAGGGCGTTGAGCTCTGCGCCGAGGTGCGTACCGACCGTGCGCGCGTTCTCCGGCAGGCGTTCGTCACGCAGGACGTCGAGGACTGCCGTACCGACCCGGCACGAGACCGGGCCGCCGCCGGTGGAGGAGAAGAATCCTGCTCGTCGGCCGAACTCCGCCGCGATCTCGGGCCGGCACGCCACGACACCGATGGGATGTCCGTTGCCGGTCGCCTTCGCCGCGACGACGATGTCGGGGGTCGCGCCCTGGCCTTCGAACGCCCAGAAGGCCGACCCGGTCCGCCCCATCCCGACCTGGATCTCGTCGGCGATGCACACTCCGCCCGCCTCGCGAACGGCGGCGTAGGCGCCGGCCAGGTACCCCGGCGGCGGCACGATTCCTCCCTGGCTGCCGAGCAGGGGCTCGGCCACGAACGCGGCCACGCCACCGCCCGGGCCGGCTTCGGCGCAGGCTCGCCTCACGGACTCCAGATACGGCTCCACCCGCGCACCGTGCCGTCCCCGGTACGGGTCGGGCGTCTCGGCGACGTGGACGTGTTCGTCGAGCTCCTCACGCCAACGCGGGCGGTCATGGGGAAGCGTGTCCAACGCGAACACGTCCGAGGTCCAGCCGTGGTAGGCGCCTTCGATGACGACCACCGAGCGACGCCCGGTGTAGACACGGGCCAGTTGGACGGCGAGATCGACGGCCTCGCTGCCCGAGTTCACGAAGAAGAAGGTGTGCAGTTCCTCGGGCAGGGTGTCGGCGAGCCGTTCCGCGTACTCACCCATGGCGTCGTACAGGAAGCGGGAGTTGGTGTTGAGCAACGCCATCTGCCGAGCCGCCGCCGAGGTGGGTGCGGGGTGGGAGTGCCCGACGACGGCAACGTTGTTGATCAGGTCGAGGTACCGTCGGCCCGCGCTGTCGTAGAGCCAGTGCCGCCAGCCCCGGACCATCTGCACGGGAGTCTCGTAGTACGTCGACTGGGCGCCGGCCACGTACTTGGCCCGGCGCTCATGCACGCGTTCGACCGCTTCCGCGTGCTCCGCCCTGGTGGGCGTCCCGACGAGCGGTGACGGGTCCGCACAGAGCGTCAGGAGGGCCGCACGGTCCCGGACCCGGCCGTAGCCCGGCAGGTCGGGTGAGAGCCCGAGCTGCACGTGGACGTGGGAAGGCAGCGGGCCGGCCGACGGTGCGACCAGCGCGACCTCGGCACCACGGCGCACGGTGTGCCCGACGGGGAAGTGCGAGGCCACTCCGGCGAGCCGGACGAAGAACGTTGTGGTGTCGACGCGGCTCTGCAACACGACGGCGTGAGCATCGGCCCGGACCACCGTGGCGTCGAGCGGAGCGTAAACCGCGGTGCCGGCTGGGACGAGCAGGTCAGCACCCAGGTGCAGTGTGGCGGGCGCCTGGTCGGTGAGGTCGGGCTCACCGAGGCGGATCTCGTCGAAGCGCCCGACGGCCACCTCCGCGGCGGATCCGAGCGGGGGGAAGGCCGCGCCATCCAGCCAGTTGCCCGCCGAGAACAGCTCCGACTCGACGCTCAGATCGACCGGCCGGAGCGGACCGAACTCCTGGTCGCGGAGGATCGGGCTCGGCGACTGCCGGGCGACGAGATCGGCCAGGTCGGTCTCCGGTGCGCCGAAACCGCAGGCCTGGCGCACCACCGCTGTGGCGAGCGCCGGGTCGATCTCCACCACGGCCCGCAACGCCCGCCAGTCTTCGGCGGCGACCTTGGCCGCCCCCTCGTCATCCGGATCCTGGTGCGACGCGACGGTCTGGAGCGCCGCGCAGAGCGCGGCACGCGCACGGACCAGCGTCCAGACCGCGTCCGCCTCGGCCTCGGCCAACGGCAGCCGATCGAGGTATCCGGCAAGGACGGGCAGCGCCGCCCCTAGTGGGTCCTCGGGCGCACGTGCGACGGCGGCCAGCATCGGCGTCGCGACCTCGCTGGCCCGCCAGGTCCACACCAGGTCCCCGAAGTCGATGATCCCGGTCGGGACGAACCCTCCGTCGGCATCGAAGTCACCGACCACGTTGTACTCGTGGATGTCGGTGTGCACGGCCTGTTCCGGCAGTCGCCCGGCGGTCCCGCCGCCGACGAGCTCGGCCACCGGAGCGAGTGCCTGATCGATGAGCGCGTTCTCCGGGCCCGTGAAGTGATCGGTGAGCCCGGACACGGTATGGACCGCGTGGCGCGGATCCCACAAGGAGTGGCGGTGCAGCCCGGGGTGGTCGAACCCGGCGAGTGCGGTGACCGATCTCGCGGCCAGTCGGCCAAGGCCGCGCAGCGCCGTCGGCGAGAGGTACGCGACGGAGCCCAGCGGTGCGCCCGGAACCCAGTTCAACAGCCGCACGCGGAGCCCGGTGCGGTCGACCAGGTCGTGGTCCTGCAGCGTCGGGACGGCTTCCGGCACCACGAGACCCGGATCCAGGGACCGGAAGTGACGGACCGCCAGGTGTTCGGCGTGGACTGCCTCAGCACCGCCCTCGGCCAGGGTCGCCTTCAGGACGTATCGGCGCCCGTCACTGTCGTCCTCGACCAGCATGACCTGGTCCTGGGTGCTCCCCAGGTCGGTGAGCCGACCGGTGATTCCCCATTCCTCACGCAGGAGGCGGGTCGCGTCCTGCTCCGACAGCATCGGGCCGGTGAAGGGGGCGGCTGAGGCGGCCACGTCCACCGTGCCTTCGTCGGTGAACGACCGTTGTGCCTCAGCCATGGTGCCCCAGCTTCGGCCGCCAGTCCGGGTCGCTCCAGAGGCCGAGACGTGCTTCGGCGGCCGCCCCGAGGCGGAACGCGGTCAGATCGTCGAACGGTCGGGCGACGATCTGCACGCCGGTCGGCACCCCGTTGCCCGCGCGACCCGAGGGCACGTTGAGGACCGGATGGCGGCTCGCGATGTTGAAGAGCTGGGTCAGGCACTGGCTCACGAGGTTGGCGAACTGCACGCCCACGGCGAGCTCGACGGATTCCGCGGACGTGGCGTCCGCCGGGTAGCCGGTGGTGGCCATGGTCGGGCAGATGATGGCGTCGTGGTCGCGGTAGATCTCGGCGAGCACGGCGTGCATGCGGCCTTCCTCTTCCGCGATCCCCAGGGCGCCGACGTTCTCCAGGGCTGCCCCACACGCCTCGACGACATCGAGGACGTTCCGGGACCAGCGCGGGTCGTCAGCCGGCGCCCACTCCAATACGGACGGCCCGAGGAGGAGGCCGTAGTGCGCCATAGCAGTGGCCATGATCGACTGACGGGTGATCGGGATCTCGACCGGCGTCACCTCGGCTCCGGCGTCCCGCAGGGCGCTCGCGAACCGCTCGATGTTGGCCGCCGCCTCTGGGACGATGGGGAAGTCACCGATGGTGACCGCGAGCGCGACCTTCAGTCCCGCACACGATCCGAAGGTCGTCGGGAGCGGTGGAGCAGCAGGTACCGAGACGTGATCGACGGGGTCCGGTCCGGCGATGACGTTCTGGAAGAGAGCACAGTCAGTGACCGTGCGGGCCATCGGCCCGTCCTGACAGTAGGTGTCGAGACTGAGCGGCGGCAGCGACGGCACCCGTCCGTAGGGGGGTCGGAACCCGACGACGCCACACAGAGCCGACGGAACCCGGATGGAGCCCGCGATGTCGGAGCCGGTGGCCAGTGGGGCGAGTCCGGCAGCCAGTGCCGCACCCGAGCCGCCCGACGAACCGCCGGGGCTGTAGTCGAGGTTCCATGGATTGCGTGTGACGCCCCACAGCTCGGAGTGGGTGGTCACGGCGATCGAGAACTCCGGCGTCGTGGTCCGCAGGTGCAGGACCGCACCGGCGTCGATCAGTCGCTGGACCATCGGTTGCGTCTGCGTCGCGACGTTGCCTTCGGTCAGCAGGGAGCCGAAACGATGGGACCTGCCGGCGATCGGCATCTCCTCCTTCACCGCGACCGGGACGCCTTCGAGCGCCCGGGGCGCCGGGCCCTTCCCCGCGTACCTGGCCTCGGCGGCCCGCGCGACATCGTGGGCCTCGTCGAACATCTCCTCGGCGACCGCGTTGACCTCACTGGTCTTGGCGACCCGTTCGATCAGCGAGTCCAGGACTTCCACCGGGGACAGCTCGCGCCGCCGAAACGCCCCCAGCATCTCGTCGGCCGACAGATAGTTCAGGTCCATCCTTCGCTCCTCTTGGCGATGGGCAGCACAGGCAAACTAGAAAAAATGGGCGAATAGCGGGCTACTGCGCGAACAGCGCCAGGGGACCGCCTGCCGGGCTCAGTCCGCGCTCCTCCTGGATGGAGTTGCCGCCGTCCACCACGAACAGCTGTCCCGTGACATAGGACGACTCCGGCGAGGCCAGGAACGCCACCAGTGCGGCCACCTCATCGGGACGCCCGGCACGACCGACCGGCGTTGCCGCCCCGAGGGCGTCGACATGCTCGTCGAGTCCCCCGGTCGCGATCCAGCCGGGCGCGACGGCGTTGACCGTGATGCCCCGTGAGGCCGTGTCCATGGCTGTCGAGCGGGTGAGACCGATCAGGCCGGCCTTGGCCGTGTGATAGGCGACGTCGCCCTTGTAGGCCATCACCGGACCCGAGAGCGACGACATGTTCACCACCCGGCCGTACCCTCGGTCGAGCATCGGCTGGAGCGCGGCGCGGGTCATGTGGAACGTGGTGTCGAGGTTTCGCGAGAGGGCCGAACGCCACTGCTCGTCGGAGGCCGTCGCGAGGCTGGACGGGTCTTCGGGCTCGGCCACCGAGACCATGCCGGCGTTGTTGACGAGAACGTCGATCCGGCCGAAGGCATCCAGCGCCTCGGCCACCACCGACTCGGCGAACCTGGGATCGGTGAGATCGCCTGCGACCCCACGGACGGGGCAGCTCCCCGCTAGCTCGGCCACCCGCTCGTGAATCCGCCCGGTGGTCGAGGTGATCAGCAACGAGTAGTCGTCGGCCAACCGTTTGGCGCAGGCGAAACCGATGCCGGATGCACTGCCGACCCCGGTGATGACCGCAACGGGCCGGCCGTCGGCGTTGGTCGGGTTCATGTGGTGCTCACCCTCGAATCCCTGGACGCCTCATGGCGTGACTGAGTTGAACGTTCGTCACAGTAGGGGAATCAAGGCTGCGCGGCAATGGTCAGTTCACCTGCATTTCAAGGGAACTGAACCGTTACGGATCCGAGCAGGGTGGCCGACTTTTCTTGATCTGAGTGGTACGTTCGTTCCAGTTCCAACGGTCAAGGGACAGGATGCCGCGGCGCACCACACAGGCAGGTTGCCCCCCGATTGCTACCGTGCGGCCATTGCCGTCGTGCGACGCCCGGCGGTCACCCACAGGCGAGAAGGACGACGACATTCATGAGCCGGCCCGGCGAGTCCGCCCAGCAACGAGACACCCCTGTCCTGACCGAGCGCGGCGGGGTCCGCAAAGCGGCCATCCTCGAAGCAGCCCTGCGGGTCATCGGGAACAAGGGACTCGCCGGGCTGTCCATGCGTGCCATCGCGGCGGAAGCGGGGCTGCCGCTCGGAGCTCTCGGCTACTACTTCAAGACCAAGGACGATCTGATCCTCGATGCGTTCGAGTTGCACACGCGCCGGGAGGCGGACCGGGTCCTCGCCGCCTTCGCGGGTGTCGAGAACGGCGACCATGCCGACGACATCGCCGAGCACCTCACGGCGTTCATCCACCACGGGCTGACCGAGGCACGCACGAGCCTGGTCGCGGAGTACGAGTTCCTGATCGAGTCAACCCGCAGGCCGGATCTCGAACGTGTCTCGCGGGCGTGGCGCCAGGCGCTGCAGATCCAGGTCAGCCATGTCGCGAGCCGGCTCGGCTCGGACGATCCCGAGACAGACTCAGAGATCATTCTCTCGGTCATCGCGGGTCTGGAGATCGACCACCTCTCCACACCGCTCGACCCGTCGACGACGCAGGCGATCCGCACCGCACTCCGCCGCACGATCACAAAGCTCGGGCTCCGCGGCAACGCCGCGCGGCAGTAGGTCCCATCCCGGCAGTCCGAACGAACGACACCTCTCCGTGTGGCTCGGCGGCATCGCTGATCTCGCCTGCCACTCACCGCCGACGAACGCGGTCAGCGGCAGAACCCGGGACACCCGACCGGTCGAAGACGCACGCCTGAGCGCACTCGGCTCGGGGCGGTACGCCCAGGTCATGAGTGAGCGACGTCCGTATCCCAGTGATCTGTCCGATGCCCGCTGGGAGTTGATCGAGCCGGTCCTGGCGGCCTGGCGCTTTGAGCGCCGCGGCCGGGGCCTGGACTTCGGGCGTCCGCCCGAACACGAACTGCGCGAGATCATGAATGCGATCCTCTGCGTGGACCGCACCGGCGTGCAGTGGCGCCACCTGCCGCATGACCTCCCGCCCTGGGAGACGGTCTACGGCTACTTCGCGAAGTGGCAGAAGGAAGGGGTGTTTGCCCAGCTCAACGGCCTGCTGCGGGAGTTGGTGAGGCAGAAGGAGGGGCGGAGGGCGGAGCCGTCGGCCCGCGTGATCGACGCGCAGAGCGTGAAGACCTCCACCAGCGCCCCCGCCACGAGCCAGGGCACGGATGCGGGCAAGAAGACATCCGATGCGAAGAAGGAGTCAAGCGGCCAGGGTGAGGCGGGGTTCTTGAGAGGCTGGGAAGGCCACAGCCTCGTTGAACGGGACGCGGTGAGAAAGACAGTGGTGAAGGCAGCCGATCATCCGGTTGAAGAGGTTCCTCTGTGCGGCCGTGTGGCGATCTCCGGCCTCACACCGACGGTCGTAGTGGGCCCGCGCTCCTTCCGAGTGGGCCATCGCTGAGAAAGCCCACATGTAGCCGACGCCGGCCAGCCTCTGGTTCTTCACTCTGCGGGCCGCGACGGACACGCTCTTGCCGGAGGCCCTGGTGACGGGAGCGGATCCCGCGTACGCCTTCAGACCTCTGGCGTCGGCGAACCGAGTCCGGTCGTCGCCAATCTCGGCTAGAACTCGGGCCCCGCTGAGCGGGCCGAGTCCAGGAAAACTGGTGATGATCTCGGCGTCAGCGTGGGCCTCGAACGCCCGCACTGCGGCTTCGGCGAGGTCATCGGCGCTTGCGCACGCGGCTTCCAGTTGCCGTAGCAGCGCAAGTGCTTGGCGTCCCATGGCCTCCTCGACCAGGGGGAGATGGCGCATCTACGGAGCGCGAAGCGCGCCGTGCAGACGCTCGACTTCCCTGTCGATTGAAGTTTCCCCGTGATCTTGGACACTCGTTCGTTATGCCGCGAGGGCGTGTTGGTGCCGCTGTCTGGTCTCGGCCGGTGTGGCGCCGTCCGCCGTGGAGGACCCGGCGACGTCGAGGACTTTGCCGCTGTGGAGGCAGGTGATGGTGTGGTAGCCGTCCGAGGTCGACTGGAAGGCCCAGTGCTGGTTCGGTCTGCCGTTGTCGGGCCACTGGATCACGGCGG
The DNA here is from genome assembly GCF_002214185.1 of Streptomyces capitiformicae. NCBI lineage: Bacteria > Bacillati > Actinomycetota > Actinomycetes > Kitasatosporales > Streptomycetaceae > Streptomyces > Streptomyces capitiformicae. The sequence goes on from NZ_CP022161.1 coordinate 10,621,835, forward strand.
CGCCGTCCGCGTTCGAGGCGCGGTAGACGTCGGCGACCTTGCCGCTGCGCACGCTGACGCATGTGTAGGCCCTGGTGGGGGCGATGGTGTACTGCACCGAGTCGATGTCGACGTGGCCGGTGCCGCCCGGGTTGTAGGTGTAGAGGCCGACCCGGTCACCGCGGTAGCCGCAGTGCACCTCGCCGCCGCCGACGTGGTGCGTGCGCCAGTCGTTCAGGTAGCGCACCCGCATGCCGGCCTTGGCGTACGCCTTGGTCACCGCCTCGGCGAGGATGTCCTTGCCGCCGATGACCGGGCCCCACTGCTTGGGGGCGAGGTAGGTGGTGGGGGGTCAGCGTGACGCCGCTGACGGCGCCGGGGTGGTAGGCGATGACCGCAGGGTCCTGCGCTCCGGGGGAAGTCACCGAAGTCGACGTACATCGCCGGGATCTTCACGATCTCGGCGTCCGTGACGCCGGTCTCGCGCTTCAGCAGCGCCAGGTTCTCCTTGATCTTCCGGACCGCGTAGGCGTTGGACTTCAGCAACTGCCGGTCGGACAGGGCCTGGTCGATCGTCAGAACGCGGTCGTCGGCGTAGGAGCGCGGGATGGAGAACGCCTTCGTGTGGCCGTGCCCGTCGCGTTGCGCCTTGCGCAGCAGGGCGAGCCCGCCTTCCGGGTCGGCGATGCCGATCTTCCAGCCGCGCGGGGTGTCGGCGGGCAGGAACTGCACGAACTCGTCCACGTGACCGACGCCTAGCCATCCGGTCTCCAGCACCAGCGGGTCCTGCGCCTGCTGGGCCTTGAGGAAGCCCGTGTGCGCAGGCAGCCGGCAGCCGTGCCGGAGACGGCCGCCAAGGCGATCGCCAACGCTGTCGCCGCCTTGAGGCTCTGCCAACATGCCGGCGTCGCGGTGCCCGGTACGCACGTCTGCCGCGTTGTCGTCGGTGACCGACCGCGGAGAAGGCGGCAGCGTCCGGTCGTGCGACGGCGAGCCCCTGCCGGCCGGAAGCCGATCGTCGCTGCTGGAGGCGGACTACGGTCGTGTCATGAAGAGGCCCGCAGACGAGGAGGCTGTGCTCGGCGTGGTGGGAACCGTCGTCTACAGGCTGGCGCGACGCGAGGACGATGAGGCTCTGGCGGGGCTGGACGGGTCGTTCACAACGGATTCCGTGTTCGAAGTGACCTTGGCGGGCGGCGAGTTCAGGATCCGTGAGACGCCGGTGGCCCCTCCGATCCACAAGGCCTTCCCCGATGAGGACGGCAGTGACGATGATGACGGCGATCCCGAGCTCAGCCGAACGGTTGTCGCCTTCGACGGGGATGAGTTGTGTGGATTCATCGAGACCTCCTTCGATCCGTGGAACGCACGGCTGACCATCTGCGACATCGAGGTCGCACCGGCGTGGCGGGGCAAGGGGGTTGGGCGCACCCTGATGCATCACGCCTTCGATATCGCGAAGGAGCTCGGGGCGAGGCATGTGTGGCTTGAGGTCACCAATATCAACGCTCCCGCAATCCGTGCCTATCTCCGGTTGGGGTTCACCTTCTGCGGTCTGGACACCACGCTCTACGACGGCACTGCATCGGCCGGTGAGCAGGCTCTCTTCATGTCAAGGCGGGTGCGCTGACCCGCTGAGCCCCTCATGCCCCGTGCTCGGCCGTGCGACGGAGGAAAGTTTCATGGCCATCCGGCGCGAAGCCGACTCCGAAGCGTGAGCGTCGAAGCGCATCGACGGCTCCATCGCTCTTAACGGACGGTCAATGCGCCGAGAAAAGAAAGTTTCTCACTGCAGTGGCCCTTGTTTCGCACGAAACTCGTCCGTTACCTTCACCTGCCAGGTGAAGCGCTTCGACAACTCTGCCAAGGGAAGGCCGCCGCCATGAGTCATGAGTTGAACCGCAGAAGCTTCGTCAGCGCGGCAGTCTCGACAGCGCCGGGGACTGGCGGATCCTGTGGTCCGTCGTCCCGCCGACCTCCCGCACCGTGACCGCGGTGATCGCCGGCTGATGGTCTGTCCGTTCGTCCAGAAGCACTTCCGGACCGGTGTGCTCACCGGGCGATCAAGGGCTGGTCAATGGCCAGGAAGGAACCTCGACACACCCATGGTGACCATCTTCGACGTGGCGAGACACGCGGGTGCCTCGTCCAGCACGGTCAGCTACGTCCTCAACGGCACACGCCGGATCTCATGCGAGGGCACGTTCGAAAGCACCGCCGGGCCCCTCGCCCGCATCCTCGCCGACCGCCCACGCACCACCGGCTTCGTGGTGCAGAACGAGGCGGCGATCGGCCCGCTGCTCAGCCCGCTGCACAGCAGCGGGCGGTCCGTGCCCGCGGACGCCTCGGTGGTGGCCCTGTGCCCGGAGCAGCTCGCCGAGCAGCACGCTCCCGCCCTCACCGCCGTGTCCGGCCCGACGCGGGAACTGGGCCGCGTGGCGGTCCCGGGCAGCCCCGCGCTCACCCGGCACCGCTTCGGCACCGGACAGGGCTGGTACCTCTCCACCCGCCTGGACGACGCCGACTACGGCACTCTGGTCGGCCGGCTCGTGAAGGAAGGCGGTGTCGAACCTGACGTACCCGGCCTGCCCGCCGGTGTCGAAGCCGTCACCCGGCGCGCGGCGGACGGCCGCCGCTGGGACGTCCTCATCAACCACGCCACGGGCACCGTGCCGCTGCCGCGGCCCACCCACGACCTGCTCACCGGCACCACAGCCCACGAACTGCCGCCCGGCGGCTGCGCGGTCCTGCGCGGCCACTGACCTGGAAAAGGACACCATGGAAAACGAACAGCGTAGCTTCCTCTGGGGTCATGAGGCCCTGCATCTCGAGCTCGTCTTCGGCGACGACGGCAGCGCCCGCCTGACGTATCTCGGGCCGCCCGGCGAAGCGGGCAGCGAACCCGGTGCGTCCCTGCCTCTGGTGGAGGTGACGGCCGCGGGTCACGGCCGCAGCTGGTCGGGCAGCCGCCTGATCGGGACCGCTCTCGGCGACCGGCTGCGCCACCGGGCCCACCGCGCGGCCCGCGACGGCGACTGGCACACGCTGACCGTGGAACTCCACGACCCGGAAACCGGGCTGGCCGCGGAGGTGACCTACCGGTCGCCGGACGGCATCCCCGTGCTCCGCAGCGAGGTGATCCTGCGCAATGAAGGGCCGTCCACGCTCCACCTGGAGTCGGTCAGCTCGCTCGCGGTGGGCTGCCTCACCCCGCAGGACCCGGCGGCCGTCGACGCCGCCGACCTGCTGTGGGCGGACAACGACTGGCTCGCCGAGTGCCGCTGGCAGCGACAGCCGATGCGCCGGAGCACACCCACCCTCAGCGGACGGGTGAAGTACGGGCACGGCAAGGCCGGCGCCGAACTGACCGGACAGGGCACTTGGTCCAGCTGCGGACACCTGCCCATGGGCGGCCTGACGGACCGGCGCTCCGGCCGCACCTGGGTATGGCAGATCGAGCACAACGGCGGCGGCTGGCGCTGGGAGTGCCAAGAGCACGACGGGGCGGCCTATGTGGCGCTGTTCGGCCCCACCGACACCCACCACGGCTGGCGGCACCCCCTGGAACCCGGCGCCGCCTTCCGCACCGTACCCGTGGCCCTGTCCTTCAGCGCCGACGGCGGCCCCGATGCCGCGTTCGCCGCGCTGACCCGCTACCGCCGCGCCCACCGCCGCCCGCACGCCGACCACCGGCGTCTGCCCGTCATCTTCAACGACTACATGAACTGCCTGATGGGCGACCCCACCACCGACAAGCTGCTGCCCCTGATCGACGCGGCGGCCGAGGCCGGCGCCGAATACTTCGTCATCGACGCGGGCTGGTACGACGGCGACAACGGCGGCTGGTGGACCACTGTCGGCGCCTGGGAACCGGCCGCCTCCCGTTTCCCCGGTGAGAAGGGGATCCACGAGGTGCTGGACCGTATCCGCGAACGCGGCATGGTGCCCGGCCTGTGGCTGGAGCCGGAAGTCATCGGCGTGCACAGCCCCATGGCCAAGTCCCTGCCCGACGAGGCGTTCTTCCGCCGCGACGGCGTCCGTCTCACGGAGACCGGCCGGCACCACCTGGACCTGCGCCATCCCGCCGCCCGCGCCCACCTGGACCAGGTCGTGGACCGCCTGGTCGGCGAGTGGGGCGTCGGCTACCTCAAGCTCGACCACAACATCGACCCCGGCTCCGGCACCAGCGCCCACCCCGGTGAGACCCCGGGCGCCGGCCTGCTCGGCCACAACCGCGCCCACCTGGACTGGCTGGACGGCATCCTGGACCGCTACCCGCACCTGGTGGTGGAGAACTGCTCCTCGGGCGGCATGCGCTGGGACCACGCCCTGCTGTCCCGGCTGCAACTGCAGTCCACCAGCGACCAGCAGAACCTCCACCTCTACGCGCCCATCGCCGCCTCCGCACCCACCGCCGTCACTCCCGAACAGGGCGCCGTGTGGGCCTACCCGCGGCCGGAGGACTCCCTCGACGAGGTGGCCTTCACCATGGCGAACGCCCTCCTCGGCCGCATCCACCTCTCCGGCCTCCTGCCGGAACTGGAGCCCGAGGCCCGCGCTCTGGTCCATGAGGCGGTAGCCGTGTACAAGGCCATCCGCGCCGACCTGCCGGGGGCCGTACCGTCCTGGCCACTCGGCCTTCCCGCCTGGGACGACCCCTGGATCGCCCTGGCCCTGCACACCCCCGCCACCACCTACCTCACCGTCTGGCGCCGACCGGGCGGTGCGGCCACGACCACCCTCCGGCTGCCTGAACCGGCGGGCGGCGCGGCCCGTGTCGAGGTGCTGTACCCCGCCGCGCGTCAGGCCGTTGCCGTCTGGCACCCGGACACCGCCGACCTCACCGTGACCCTGCCCACCGCGCCCTCCGCGGCGCTGCTCCGCATCACCCGTACGGAGCCGGACGCTCTCTGAAGCCGTCCTGCTGCCGACGTGACGAAAGGACGACCAAAAGTGCCCGCTCAGAACCGGCCCGCCCGCGCGGCCAACCCCGTGCTCCCGGGGTTCCATCCTGACCCGAGCATCTGCCGGGTCGGCGACGATTACTACCTCGCCTGCTCCAGCTTCGAGTACTTCCCCGGCGTACCCCTCTTCCACAGCCGCGACCTGGTGCACTGGCGGCAGATCGGGAACGCCCTGGACCGGCCGGAGCAGTTGCGTCTACCGGCCTCCATGCCGTCCTCGGGCGGCATCTACGCCCCCACCCTGCGCCATCACGACGGCCGTTTCTGGTTGATCGTCACCAACTGCAGCGAGGGCGGCGGCAATCTGATCGTCACAGCGACCGACCCGGCCGGACCGTGGTCGGATCCGATCCCGGCACCGGGCGTGCCCGGTATCGATCCCGACCTGGCCTGGGACGAGGACGGGACCTGCTGGTGCACTGTCGCCGGGGTGTCGCAGGTCCGTATCGACCCGACGACCGGGGAAACATACGGGACACCGCACAGGCTCTGGTCCGGCGGGCCCGGCGCCAAGGCCCCGGAGGCACCTCACCTTTACCGGATCGGCGACTACTGGTACCTGCTCATCGCCGAGGGGGGCACCGAGCGCGGCCACGGCGTCTCGATCGCCCGCGGCCGTACGCCGGGCGGCCCGTTCGAGCCGTGCCCGGCCAACCCGATCCTGACCCACCGGGGCACCGACCACCCCATCCAGAACACCGGCCACGCCGACCTGGTCCAGGCACCCGACGGCTCATGGTGGATGGTGCTGCTGGGCGTACGGCCGGGCGGCGGCACGCCCGGCTGGCACGTGCTCGGCCGGGAGACCTTCCTGGCGCCCGTGACCTGGGAGGACGGCTGGCCGGTCGTCGGCGAGGTCACCTTGGACCTGTCCGCGCTCCCCTGGCCGCTCTCCCCCGCCTCCGCCGAAGACCGCCGCGACGACTTCGAGCTGAGCGAACTGGGCCCGACCTGGATCTCTGTGCGGGACCGCCCCGCCGAGCTCTGCACCACCAAGGAGCGCCCCGGATGGCTGACGCTGCACGCGCGGGGCGGCTCCCTGGACGAGCCCGACGTGGTGTTCACCGGCCGCCGCCAGCAGCACCTCACCTGCCGGGCGCGCACCCTGGTCGACCCGGAGCAGGGGCGCGGCGGCCTCGCCGTCCGGCTGGACGAGCGGCACCATTACGCGATCGAGGCGTCCGGCACGGAGGTACGCGTGATCGCGCGCGTCGGCTCCCTGCGCACGGTCGTGGCCGAACGCACCGTGCCCGCCGAGCCGGTGGTCCTCGGTGTCACGATCACCGACCCGCCGCCTCCGCACGGGCCGTGCACCGGACCCGACGTCGTCTCCCTCGGGGTCGAGGCCGCGGACGGCACGTTCACCGAACTCGCGGCCCTCGACGGCCGCTACCTGTCGACCGAGGTCGCCGGCGGCTTCACGGGCCGGGTCATCGGCGTGTACGCGGCTGCAGGCACCGTCCACTTCGACTGGTTCGACTACGAGCCTCTGGACAGCTGAACCGGCCCACTCCCCTGCCGCACCGCCGGCAGTGGCAGGCGGTGGCGCCTCGTCGCCGCCTGCCCCCGGATCGGACCACCCGCACGACCCACCCCCCAGTACAAGGGTGACGTGCTGGCCACCATGGAGGCCAGGTACGTGACGGCAGCAACGCCGGCCAGACCGACTGGACTCCGTACCAGGAGTTCAACAAGTCCGTCTCGCCGGACTACCCGAACGACACGATCATCCTGAGGCCGGAGTTCCTGGACGCGCTGCGCGACGGCGAACTCGTGACACTGACCTTCCACTTCTACAGCGGCGAAAAGCTCATGTAACACGTCAAGAAGTCCGGAGACTCGGTCACCGGCACTCGCGTCACACCCGCCTCCTGACCGACCGGCCCCTCGCCCTGGTTGCCACCTCCCCGGCAACCAGGGCACCCGCCTTCCGCGCGGTCGCCTCACTCGTCCTTCGGCGGGGCCGTGCTCTCCCGGACGGTCAGAGTGGTGGCGATCTCCAGCCCCACCTGCGACACTTCCTCACCCCGGCCGAGCGCCAAGGCCAACTCGGTGGCGGCCGTCGCCATCTCGGCCAGCGGCTGATGGACCGTGGTCAGGGGCGGATCCATCCAGGCCACGGCCGGTACGTCGTCGAAGCCGACCACACTCAGATCGTGCGGGATGCGCAACCCGAGCTCACGCGCGGCCTGGTAGACACCGACCGCCTGCATGTCGTTCGCGGTGAACACGGCGGTGGGGCGATCGGTGCGGGACAGCAGCTCCCGTGCCGCGGCGTACCCGTGCTCGCGCATGAGCTGGGTCTTCACCACCAGGTCAGGTTCCGTCGACAGGCCGGCTTCCGCGAGAGCGGACAAGTAGCCGGACAGCCGGGCGAGGCAGAAGGGGTGATCAGGCCCACTGATCATGGCGATGCGCCGGTGCCCCAGGCCGACCAGATGCCGGGTCGCCGCCTGCCCGCCCCTCCAGTTCGTGGCCCCCACGAACGGCACGTCGTCGGGCAGCTCGTCGATCGGGTCGAAGACGACGAACGGGATGCCCTTCGCCGCCAGTTGTTCCCGCTCGGCTTCCGAGAGCTGCGCGACCGACAGGACGCATCGAGGGCGCCGGCCGACCGTGTCGTCGATGGTCATGCCCACCGTGTCATGAAGCCCGAACTCCGAGACCAGCACACCGATCCGGTTCCTGCGGGCCACGCGCTCGACACCGCGGATGATCTCCACGGCCCACATGCTCTCCAACTCGCGGAACACCAGCTCCACGACGTTGCTGCGGCTCTTCGGGGGCTTGCGGTAACCGTGCCGGTGGATCAGTTCCTCGACGCGGGCCCGGGTCTCGTCCGACACCCCCGACCGGCCGTTGAGCACCTTCGACACGGTTGGCACCGAGACGCCCGCGGACTCGGCGATGTACGCGATCGTCACCGATGCGGGTCCCCCGCCGCCCTCACCGTGGTCCTCCGTCGAAGGTCTTCCCGCTCGGTTGTCCGGCACGGTCGCCCTTCCTCATCCCCTCGCCTGCTGCCGCCGCCATTCTCGCACCTCGCCGTGGAAGCCACGTAGTGCGTTCGACACAGCGCCACACCACAGGGTTGTCAGAGCAACTGGTATCTGACCAGCGTTCAGGCCGGCTTCGAACCCTGGCAGAACGGCATGGGGCTGACCGTGAACTCGTTCTAGTCGACCGTCAACACGGGTGGCGGACCGGGCGGCACCACGACCTGCGAGGTGTCGTACACCACGAACGTGTGGCAGGGAGGCTTCACCGCGAACGTCACCGTCGCCAACACCGGTTCGGCACCGTCGACGACTGGCGCCTCGCCTTCATCCTGCCCTCCGGCCAGCCCATCACCAGCGCCTGGAACGCCGCCGTCTCCCCGTCCTCGGCGTCCGTCACGGCGAGCGGCCTGACACACAGCGCGAGCATCGCCGCCGGAGACAGCCAGATTTCGGCTTCCAGGGCACCTACAGCGGCACCTTCGCCGCGCCGGGCGGGTTCAGCCTGAACGGGAGCACCTGCGCCAAGACGTGACGTGACCGGCGCCGGACGCTTCCGTGCCGTCCGGCGCCGTTGACAGCGATCCGTGGCGAGGGCCCTCGCCACGGATCGCACCAAGAAGACAGACCGTCTGCTCAACTCCCCGTGACAGCACAGACGGTGGCGTTGAGGGTGTAGGAGCTCGGCGGGGCGGTGTTGCCCATGTGGGTTGCCTGGAAGCCGATGTCGACCGACGCGCCTGGAACGATGGTGGCGTTGTGGGAGACGACGTTCCTGGCCGTCACGCCGCAACCGGAGCTGGGGCTCGCGGCGGATTCGACAGCCGTGCGCGGGGTGTTATCGCCCTGGTCGCGCGCCAGTCCTGGTCATCATGAACTCTTCGTTCACTTCGTGAATCGCGGTCCCTCACACGCGGGTCCACTTCTGGTTGGCCTGGCCGTTGCAGGTCCACAGGACCAGCGGGGTTCCGTTGGCGGTGCCCGCCCCGTTGACGGCGAGGCACAGCCCGTTCTGGACGTTGCGGATCGATCCGTCGGAGCCGACGGTCCACTTCTGGTTGTTCTGTCCGTTGCAGGGCCAGGTGATCACACGGGTGCCGTTGGTCGTGCCCTGGTTGTAGGCGTCCAGGCACTTGTCGCCGAAGACGCGGATCTCGCCTCCGGCCCAGGTGGTCCACAGCTGGTTGGCGGCCGTGTGGCAGTCCCAGATCAGCGTCGCCGTCCCGGCCGCGGTGGAGGCGCGGTCCACGTCCAGGCAGCGACCGGACCCGGTGCCGCGCAGGCGTGCGGTGGTGGCGGCCAGCGGGCTGCCGCCGGTCATCTTGAACACGGCGACACCGTGCGCGGGGACGCTCGCCGAGATCTGCCCGGAGGTGCTGGACGTGCCGCCGGTCCACAGGTCGGTGAGGGTGAACGAGCTGCCGGACAGGCCGACCTGCGCGGCCGTGGTGGTGACGGTCGTGGTGCCCTCGACGGGCGTAATGGACGCGGAACAGCTCCCGGGCCATCCGCCCGGCGTCGCTGCCGCTGGACGCGGCGACCAGCAGCCCGGCCGCGTACTGGGGCGAGAACTGCAGCTGCAGTTCGGCGGATGCCCGCAGGTTCTCCAGCAGATCACCCCGCAGCGACCCGGTGGCCACCACCTCGAACGGCTCGTCCACCGCCCGCACCCCCGCACGGCGCAGCGCCGCCGTCATCAGCTCGTCCTTGTTCGTCCACCGCCGGTACACCGTCTTCGTGCTGGCCCCGGCCCTGCGGCACACCTCGGTCAGGCTCAACCGCTCGTAACCCACCTCGGACAGCAGCTCCAGCGCCGCGTCCAGCAAAGCGGCCTCACGGTGGGCGTCCAACGGACGGCCACGTGCCCTTTCCTGACTCGGCACAGTCATGGCTTCGACCTCACAGTCCTGACTCGACACAGTCATAGCTTCGACCTCACAGTTAGGAAACGACATGATGTCTTTTCCTAAGTAGAGTCTCCATCGCCCTTCGCGTCAAGCGCCCGAACCGCCCTGCACGCGCAGCCCATTGACAAGCGCACCCGGCACGTGTTCGCTGGAGTCAATTAGGAAAAGGCACTGCGTCGTTTCCTAGTTCCGTGCTGGCGACAGCACGCTCAGCCATGTCACTCAAACGTCCTACGACGAAGTAGGAGCCGGTTCATGACCCACCCTCCCTCGGCGGCGATCGTCGGCGTCGGATCCACGGAGTTCTCGAAAGCCTCCGGCCGCAGCGAGCTACGGCTCGCACTCGAGGCATGCACCCTCGCCCTCGCCGACGCCGGCCTCGACCCCTCGGACGTCGACGGACTCGTCACCATGACGATGGACGACAACGACGAGCCGGCCGTCGCCCACTACCTCGGACTCGACGCGCTGACCTTCTTCGCGCGCACCGCCGGTGGCGGTGGTGGCGGGCCGGGCACCCTCGCGCTGGCGTCGATGGCGATCGCCACCGGCAGGGCGCGGACCGTCATCTGCTACCGGGCGATGAACGAGCGCTCGCAGGGACGGTTCGGGCAGCCGTCGCGCTACGCCGGCGACCGAGCGGCCACCGCCGCGGCGGTCACCATGTCGTGGGCCGCTCCCTTCGGCATGGTGACGCCGGCCGCGTTCTTCGCGCCGAGCTTCCGCCGCTATATGCACGAGTACGGCGCGACCTCGGAGGACTTCGGCCGCCAGGCCGTCGTACAGCGCGCCTACGCGAACAAGAACCCCCAGGCCTTCTTCCATGACCGGCCACTCACCCTGGACGACCATCAGTCGTCGCGGATGATCGCGGACCCGCTGCGGCTCTTCGACTGCTGTCAGGAGAGCGACGGCGGGGTCGCCCTGGTCCTCACCGCGCCGGACCACGCGAAGGATCTGCGCCAACCACCCGTCGCCGTGCTCGGGGCGGCGATGGGAGTGGGCCCGCGGCAGTACGGAGTGGCTCCGCTCTACCGGGACGACCTCGCCGTCGCGGCCGAGACGCGGGTGATGGGCGACCAGTTGTGGGCCCAGTCCGGACTCGGGCCCGGTGACATGGACCTCGCCATTCTCTACGACCACTTCAGTCCGGCGGTGCTGATGCAGCTGGAGGCACTCGGGTTCTGCGGCCTCGGCGAGGCCCCCGGTCTGGTCCGGGACGGCGGCACCGAAATCGACGGTGTGATCCCCACCAACACCAACGGCGGCCAGCTGTCCGAGGGGTACATCCACGGCTTCAACGGACTGGCCGAGGCGGTACGCCAGTTGCGCGGCACCGCCGTGAACCAGGTCACCGGCGCGGCGCACGCCGTCGTCACCGGCGGCTCGCACGCCCCCACCAGTGGAGTCGTCCTGGGACGGACGGCATGACCGGCAGGAAGGAGCCGACCACGATGACCAAGGCCCCCACGGCGGGTCGCCCACGCCCGGCGGCGAACCCCGACACCCGGTTCTTCTGGGACGCCGCCTTCGAACGCCGGCTGGCGGTTCAGCGCTGTTCCGCGTGCCGCGCGCTGCGCCACCCGCCCGGTCCCGCCTGTCCGGAGTGCCACTCGCTCGACTGGGAGGTCAGCGACGTCAGCGGCCGCGGCACGCTCTACAGCTACACGGTCCTGCACCACCCTCCCGCACCCGGGTTCGACGGCCCCGCGGTCATCGCCGTCGTCGATCTGGAGGAGGGCGTCCGGATGGTCTCGAACGTCGTCGGGGCCGATCCGGCGACGCTGACGATCGGCGAGGCGCTGGAGGTCTGCTTCGAGGAGTACGTGGGCTGGACGGTGCCGCAGTTCCGCCGCCCGGCCGCACGGGAAGCGGTCCGGTGAGCGCCGAGGTGGGCACGGACATCGCCGCGCTGCTGCTGCGTCTGACGGTGGGCGGCACGATGATCGCGCACGGCTGGAACCACGCGTTCGGCGGCGGGGGAATCGCGGGCACCGCCCGCTGGTTCGAGTCCATCCACGTACGCCCCGGCCGTCTCAACGCCTTCGTCGCCACCGCCACCGAACTCGGCGCCGGCCTGCTGCTCGTGCTCGGTCTGCTCACACCGCTGGCGGCCGCCGCCGTGGTCGGCACGATGCTCGTCGCGCTGGTGACGAACCACCTCCGCAACGGCTTCTTCATCTTCCGGCCGGGCGAGGGCTATGAGTACGTCCTCATGATCATCGTCGCCTCCTGCGCACTCGGAGCGCTGGGAGCCGGCAGCTGGTCCGTCGACCACCACGTCGACACGCACGTCGACGGCTGGGCCGGTCTCGCCCTCACGGCCGGCATCGGAGTCGCCGCGGGCGTGATGACCCTGGCGGCCTTCTGGCGCCCCGAACCACACAAAGGATGACAACGGTGACCGAACCAGATGTCGAGACCGGCAGCTTCCTGACCGGCGTCCGCGTGGTGGAGATCGCCGACGAACTCGGCGAGTACTGCGGGAAGATCCTCGCCGGCCTCGGCGCGGACGTGATCAAGGTCGAACCCCTCGGCGGCGAACGCACCCGCAGAATCGGGCCGTTCGTCGACGACCGGCCCGACCCCAACCGCAGTCTGCACTTCTGGCACTACAACTTCGGCAAGCGTGCGATCGTCCTCGACCTGGAAACCCCCGAGGGACGCGAGCAGTTCTCCCGGCTGGTGCGGACCACCGACGTCCTGCTCGACACCCGGCACCGCGACTACCTCCGCGAGCGGGGACTCGGGTACGAGGAGCTGCGCCGTGCCAACCCCGGCCTGGTGTACGCCCGCATCAGCCCGTTCGGGGACACCGGCCCGTGGGCCGACTACGTGGGCAGTGATCTGATCCACCTGGCCCTGGGCGGTGTGGTCATGAACTGCGGGTACGACCCCGACCCGACCGGCACCTACGACACCCCGCCCGTGGCACCCCAGATGTGGCATGCGTACCACATCACCGGGGAGATCATGGCCGCGCAGATCATGGTGGCGCTCTGCTACCGGCTGGATACCGGCGTGGGGCAGGCGCTGTCCTCGGCCGTGCACGAGGCCGTCTCGAAGAACACCGAGACCGATCTGCCGGACTGGATCTACAACAGGACGCCGCACCAGCGTCTGACGTGCCGTCACTCCTTCGGCCGGCGGGAGGAGTCCGCCGCCTCCGGCACCGGCGCGGCCGCGACGACTCCGGGCATCTCGCGGACGAAGGACGGCCGCTGGGTCCTGCCGTACCGGACCTACCTGCCCGGTTTCACCTCCGGCGCGGCCTCGATCGGACGCGTGCTCGCTCCCCATGGGATGGAGGGTGACCTCCTCGACGAGAAGTACGACGACCCGGCCGTGCTCGCCAGGGCGGAGACCAAGCACCACATCAACGCGGCCGTCGACCGGTTCGTCGCCGGCTTCACCTTCGACAAGGACCTGTGGAAGGAGGGCCAGGCCGCCGGGATGGCCTGGGCGCCCGTCCGCCGGCCCGAGGAGAACGTCGCCGACGAGCACTGGCGGGACCGCGGCGCCTTCATCGACGTGGAACACCCCGAGATCGGCAGGACCTTCACCGAGATCGGCGCGAAGTGGTACAGCCCCGGCCTGCCGTGGCGCGACGGCCCCCGCGCACCGCTCCTCGACGAGCACACCGCCGAGGTGCTCGCCGGCCTCGAAACCCTCTCCCCCACCCCGCGCGCCGACAAACCGGTGGGGACCGCGGCCGAGCCGGTGCTCAGCAAGCACGGAAAGCCCTTCGCGTTGGCCGGTGTCCGGGTCATCGACCTCAGCTGGTTCCTCGCCAGTGCGGGCGCCGGCCGGTTCCTGGCCGCCCACGGGGCCGAGGTGATCAAGGTCGAGCACCTGTCCCGCCTGGACGGGATGCGTCTGGGCCTCGGCATGCTGCCCGACGGAGGCCGGGCGGAGCGCGACCAGGCGCAGGCGCCGATCGTCCCGTCCCCGACGACCAGCGTGAACCGCAGCGGCGCCTTCATGGAGATCAACGCGGGCAAGCGGGGAATCAGCCTCAACCTGAAGGACCCCCGCGCCCTCGACCTGCTCAAAGAGCTGATCAAGGACGCCGACATGGTCGTCGAGGGCTTCTCCCCCGGGACCATGGAGCGGATGGGGCTGGGATACGAGGAGCTTCGCAAGCTCAATCCCTCGATCATCTACGTGCAGCAGTCCGGCATGGGTCAGCACGGGCGCTACCAGCGGCTGCGCGCCTTCGGCCCGACCGCACAGGCCATGTCAGGGATCTCCGACATGTCCGGACTTCCTGAACCCTACGCACCGGCCGGCATCGGCTACTCCTACCTCGACTGGTTCGGCGCCTACCAGATGGCGACCGCGATGACCGCCGCCCTCCACCGCAAGCGGACCACCGGCGAGGGCTGCTGGATCGACTCCTCGCAGGTCGAGTGCGGCCTCTACCTGACCGGCACAGCCGTCCTCGACCACTCGGTCAACGGCCGGTCCTGGTCCCGCTACGGCAACCGGTCGCCGTACCTGCCCGCGGCCCCGCACGGCGTGTACCCGGCAGCGGGTGACGACCAGTGGATCGCGATCGCCGCGTTCGACCAGGAGCAGTGGCTCGCCCTGACCCGGGTGCTCCGGGTGCCGGAGTGGGCCGCCGACCCCAAGCTGATCACGTTGGAGGACCGGCTGGCGCACCAGGACCACCTCGACGCGCTGCTCACGGCGGCCACGGCGAAGTGGGAACCGTTCCAGCTCATGGAGGAACTCCAGGCCGCGCGGGTACCGGCCGGGGTCTGCCAGACAGCCCAGGACCGCTACGAGACCGATCCCCAACTCGCCCACCTGGACTGGCTGGTGGAGGTCGAGCAGGCCGAGATGGGCCACTGGCCGGTGAAGGAGGTCCCCGTCCGGTTCAGCGAGACACCCGCCTACATCGGCGGCCGGTTCGACCGCAGCGGACCGAACTACGGCCAGGACAACGCCTACGTCTACGGCGAGTTGCTCGGCCTTTCTCCGGACGAGATCGAGGACCGCTCCCGAGAGGGGGTGATCTGACACCGGACACAGCCGCCCCCTCGCACCCGACCAACCCTTGCGAAAGGCACAGACATGACCGTCACCAACGACATCAACAGTGAACTTCCGCTGGACCGGGACCACCCCCTGCTGGAATCGATCAAGGACATCAAGATCATCGATGTCGACACACACCTGACCGAGCCCGGTGACCTGTGGACCTCCCGGGCACCGTCCAAGTACAGGGACCTCGTCCCGCGGGTCGTCCACGTCAAGAACTCCGAGCTCGCCAAGATGGGCGTGTTCCGCCCGAAGAACACCGAGGACTCCGAGACGTCCCCCGTCTGGATGGCCGGGGAGGACATCCCCCTCGGCTTCGCGGGCGGTGCCAGCGTCATCAACAAGTCCGGCCAGAAAGTCAGGGGCGCGGACTTCGTCCACTGGCCGCTCACCGAGGTCTCGCCGGCCGCGAGCCTGGTGGAGCCCCGCCTCACACTCATGGACGAGGTCGGCATCTGGGGTCAGATCCTCTACCCCAACGCGGTCGGGTTCGGCGGCCAGGCCATGGCCCAGATCCAGGACCCGGAACTGCGGCTGACGGTTCTGCAGATCTGGAACGACGCCATGGCCGAGATGCAGGAGCAGTCGGGCGGCCGGATCATGGGCCTCGGTATCACCCCGTGGTGGGACATCGACCTCGCCGTCGCCGAGGTCCAGCGCATCCACGACCTGGGATTGCACGGCATCAACACCAACGCCGACCCGCACAACCAGGGCCACCCCGACCTCTCGGAGCCGTACTACGCGCCGTTCTGGGAGGCCTGCGAGAGTCTCGATCTGTCCGTCAACTTCCACATCGGTGCGAGCGTCTCCCAGACCAGCTACGCCGGCAGCAGCCCCTGGCCGTCCCTGGACTGGGACACGCAGATCGCTCTGGGCTCGACGATGCTCTACATCTACAACGCCCGCGTCATCTCCAACATCATCTATTCGGGTCTGCTCGACCGCCACCCCCGCCTCAAGATCGTTTCCGTCGAGAGCGGTGTCGGGTGGATCCCGTTCATCCTCGACGCCCTGGACTACCAGGCCGTCGAGAACAACGTCGACCACCTGTCGATGAAGCCGTCGGACTACTTCCGCCGCAACATCTACGCCTGCTTCTGGTTCGAGTCGCAGGGCGACTTCCTGAACGACATCAGCCGCATCGGCATCGACAACTGCATGTTCGAGACCGACTTCCCGCACCCGACCTGCCTCTACCCGCAGCCGCTCAACGGAATCGCCAAGGCGCTGGGCGAGAACAACGTGCCCTGGGAGGACCGGGTCAAGCTGCTCAGCGGCAACGCCGCCAAGGTCTACAACATCGACGTCCCCACCGACTGACCGATCACGATGTCCGGGCCGACACCGCCGTCGGCCCGGACCGGCACACCCATCGGGAGACAGCACCTTGCCTACTTTCCAAAGGCTGTACATCGGAGGGGACTGGGTCACCCCGGACTCCACACGGGTCCTGGACGTCATCTCTCCGAGTACCGAGGAATCCGTCGGATCGGCGCCGAGCGCGTCCCGAGCCGACCTCGACCGGGCGGTCGCGGCAGCGCGTGCCGCGTTCGACACCGGTCCCTGGCCGCGGCTGTCGCCGGCCGACCGGGCACAGCACCTGCGACGGCTGGCCGACGGTCTTCGCGCCCACGGCAGCCGACTGAGCACCGTCATCACCGACGAGGCCGGCCTGCCCACCATGATGAGTACGGCCAACTCCTCCATCGGCCTCCTCACCTACTTCGCCGATTTCATCGAGCGCTACGACTTCGCCGAGCTCCGCGGGGGCGAGTACGCCGATGTCGTCGTGCGCAGCGAGCCGGTCGGGGTGGTGGCGGCGGTCCTGCCGTGGAACTCACCGCTGGCCATCGCGTTCATGAAACTCGCGCCCGCGCTGGCGGCGGGATGCACGGTCGTGCTGAAGGTCGATCCCCTTACGCCGCTGCACGCGTTCGTCCTGGGCGAGGTGCTGGAGGAGATCGGGTTCCCTCCGGGTGTGGTCAACATCCTGCCCGCGGAACGCGAGGTGAGCGAGGCACTGGTCTCCCACTCGGGGATCGACAAGGTCAGCTTCACGGGCAGCACCGCCACGGGCACCCGCGTCGCCGAGATCTGCGCTCGTGACCTGCGGCGCTACAGCCTCGAACTCGGCGGAAAGTCCGCGGCGATCGTGCTCGAGGACGCCGACCTGCCGACCGTGATGCCGGGTCTGGCGGGTGCCGCATGCCTGAACAACGGTGAGGCGTGCGTCCTGCAGAGCAGGGTGCTGGCTCCGCGCAGCCGCTACGACGAGGTGGTCGACGCTCTCAGCGATGCCATCGCCGCCATGCCGGTCGGCGATCCGCACGATCCGAAAACCGCCTTCGGCCCGCTGATCAGCGAACAGCACAGGGACAGGGTGGAGGGCTACATCGCGAGCGGCATCTCCGAGGGCGCGCAGGCGGTCCTGGGCGGCGACCGGCCCCAGGGGCTGTCCCGCGGCTGGTACGTGGAACCGACCGTGCTGCGCAACGTCGACAACCGGATGCGGGTGGCCCAGGAGGAGATCTTCGGGCCCGTCGTCTCGGTCATCCCCTACGACACCGAGAGCGACGCGGTCAGGATCGCGAACGACACGCCCTACGGGCTCTCCGGAACGGTGTGGACCGCCGATTTCGCCCACGGCATGGAGATCGCCGCGCGGATCCGGGCCGGGAACTACGGGGTCAACACCTTCGGCATGGAGAGCTGCGCGCCGTTCGGCGGCTTCAAGTCCTCCGGCGTCGGCCGGGAGAACGGCCCCGAGGGCTTCGCGCAGTTCATCGAGAAGAAAGCGGTGCATGTGCCGAAGGGCACGCGCGTCAACGGCGACGGGAGCAGGTCATGAAAGCAACGGTGTTCACCCCTCCGGAAACCAAGCTCGTCATCGAGGAGGTCACGCTGGACAAACTCGGCCCGCAGGACGTCCGGGTGACCGTCGAGGCGAGTGGAGTGTGCCGGAGCGATCTGTCGGTTCTCCGGGCGACGGCGGAGGCGGCCGGCTCGGCGGGGGCGCCGCCGATGATCCTCGGTCACGAGGGCGCGGGAGTCGTCACCGCCGTCGGCACCGACGTACGGCGGGTCAAGGCCGGCGACCGGGTCATCGCGTCGTTCGTCCCCGAGTGCGGTGAATGCTGGTACTGCGTGCGCGGCGAGTCCAACCACTGCGAGACGTACGGGGGCAGCGGGGCCGGCCACGTCACCCGGTCCGACGGGTCGCGTCCGCTGGGCATGTCGGGGCTGGGCACGTTCGCCGAGGAAATGATCGTGCACGAGCACGCCGTCGTCCCGGTGCGCACCGATCTGCCGAGCGAGCAGCTCGCTCTCATCGGCTGCGGTGTGACCACCGGCGTGGGTGCCGCCCTGTGGACCGCCCAGGTCAAGCCCGGGGCGACCGTGGCGGTGTTCGGCTGCGGCGGCGTGGGCCAGTTCGTGATGCAGGGCGCCCGGATCGCGGGCGCGGCGCGCGTCTTCGCCGTCGACCCGGTCCCGATGAAACGCGAGCACGCCCGGCAGGCCGGGGCCACGGACCTCGTCGACCCGAGCAGTGCCGACCCGGTGGAGCAGATACGCGAGGCGACCGGCGGGCGCGGAGTCGACTACGCCTTCGAGGTGATCGGCAACCCGAATGTGATCATGCAGGCCTACGACGCGACCCGCCCCCGGGGGACCACGGTCGTCGTCGGTATGGCCGCGGCCGACGCCACGATCACCCTGCCGGCCGTGCCTCTCTTCCTCCAGGAGAAGCGCCTCATCGGCTCGTTCTACGGATCGGCCCAGATCCGCCGGAACTTCGCCGACCTCGTCGCGCTGGCCGAGAGCGGACAGCTCGACATCGGGTCCGCGGTCTCCCGGCGGATCCGCCTCGACGAGGTCAACGACGCCTTCCGCGCGATGGAGGCGGGCGAGGTCATCCGCAGCGTCATCTGCTGACGGGCGCGCCCCACAGCAGGGCGCTCCCCCGACCGGTGTGCGTGCGGCCGACGCGTCTGCGGTGGACCGTGCGCACCGCCCGGTTCGTCTTCGACACCGACCGCCGCACCGCGCGGACCGCACTCGACACCATCGACGCCACCGGCAAGGAGGCCCTCGCTCGGCCGGTCTCTCGCCTGCCACGGTCACCCGCCTCACCACCCAGTGGCAGGCCGACCACAAGGCATTCGGCGAGCGCAACCTGGCCGGATACGACCACGTCTACGTCTGGGCCGACGGCATCCACCTGCGTATTCGCTTGGCCGAGGCGAAGTCCTGCGTCCTGGTGCTGATGGGCGTGCGCGCGGACGGCACCGAGGAGCTGATCGCGATGGCCGACGGCTACCGCGAGTCCGCCGAGTCCTGGGCCGACCTGCTGCGTGACTGCGCCCGCCGCGGCACGCGCGCGCCCGTGCTCGCGGTCGGCGTCGGCGCGCTCGGCTTCTGGAAGGTCCTGGCCGAGGTCTTCCCAGAAGCCCGGCACCAGAAGTGCTGGGTTCACAAAACGGCCAATGTGGTCAATGCCCTGCCGAAGTCGGCCCAGCCAGGTGCCCGCAAGGTCCTGCAGGACATCTACAACGCCGAGGACCGCGAGCACGCGCTCAAGGCGGTCACCGTCTTCGAGCATGCCTGCGGCGCGAAGTGACCCAAAGCGGTGAAGAAGATCATCGACGACGTCGAGGAACTGTTGGCGTTCTACGACTTCCCGGCCGAGCACTGGATTCACCTGCGCACGACAAACCCGATCGAGTCGACGTTCGCGACGGTCCGGCTGCGAACGAAGGTCATCCGGGGGGCCGGCAGCGCGGCCGCGGCCCTCGCGATGGTCTTCAAGCTCGTCGAGTCCGCCCAGGCCCGCTGGCGGGCCGTGAACGCACCCCACCTCGTCGCCCTCGTCCGGGCCGGAGCCCGCTTCGAACGCGGCCACCTCATCGAACGCCCCGAGGCTCACGCAGCCTGAACAACCTCAACTGATCCACCGGTCTTGACTATTACTCCCGATCTGATCAATCTGCGGCCTGATCGAAGGCGAGGAGGCGCATGCTGTCGGCGCCGGCGGTGGTGAGGGAACTCAGCGGAGTTCTGGAAAACTCACGGGATGTCGCACTGAGGCGCTTGAGTCTCCAGCGGCTGGAGGGTCCAGGATCTCGCCCATGGACGACGAACACCCCGACGTGCTCACCATCGGCCAGCTCGCGCACCGCACCGGACTTCCGGTGCGTACCCTGCGCTTCTGGGCGGACGAGGGAGCGGTGCCGCCCGTGGCCCGCTCCGCGAGCGGCTACCGCCTGTACGACGCCGAGTCCGTGGCCCGCGTCGAGCTGGTCCGTACCCTGCGGGAGCTGGGCCTCGGGCTCGACGACGTGTGCCGGGTGCTGAGCGGTCGGACCACGGTCGCCGAGGCCGCCAACGCACACGTGGCCGCGCTCGACGCGCAGATCCGCTCGCTCAAGGTGAGCCGGGCCGTCCTGTCCACCGTGGCGAAACGTGGTTCCACCGCTGAGGAGACAGCACTGATGAACCGGTTGGCGCGGCTTTCCGCCGCCGAACGCAAGCAGATCATCGACGAGTTCAAGGAGGAGGTGTTCGGCGGTCTCGACGTCGACCCGGACGTGCGCGACCGCATGCGCACCTTCAGTATCGAATTGCCCGACGATCCCACACCTGAGCAGGTCGACGCCTGGATCGAACTGGCCGAACTGGTGCGTGACCCCGTCTTTCGCGCCCGATTGCGCACGTGGATGGAGCTCAACACGCCCGTACCGGGGCAGGGCCGTCTCCCCGGGGCGTCCATCTGGTGGGCCAGGCAGGTCGTGCAGACCGTCGCGGAGGTCAGGAAACGCGGGGTCGCCCCCGAGGGACCGGAGGCGGCCGAAATGCTGTCCGAACTGTTCGGCGACGCCGATCGGGCCGCCGTGCTGCGCAGCCTGGAGGCCGGAATCGAAGCAGAGGCGGAGCGCTACCGCAGGCTTGTCGCCCGCGTCCGCGGGCAGCATTCGGCGCCCGACGCGACCGAGGAGTTGGAGTGGTTGGCGCGGGCCCTGTGCGCCGCAGATCAGGCCTGACCGGCCGCGCATCCCGCCGAGGTCGACCCTGCGGGTTGAGCGCGAACCCACGGGTCCATCCGTCGAAATCGAGGCAACACGCCCGCGGGTTCATGCTGAAGAACCTTTGGTTTCCGGGAACTCGCGGGCCTCTCCAGGTGTGAGTGGTTGCGGTACAGAAAGTGCCGCTGAGATTGATCTTGATTGGCTAGCACGCCCGCTCGGGGGCGCCGCTGGGGTTCGCGGAAAGGCCGCTGGACGGGCGTCGCCGGCGACTAAGGTCCCGGCGTGCCAGTGGAGTTTCTGACTGAGTGGCAGGCCGAGGCGTACGGGACGTTCGCCGAGGAGCCCACGCGGCCCGGAGCTGGAGCGGTTCTTCTTCCTCGAACGATGACGACCGCGATCTGATCGCGCCGCGTCGTACGGACGTGCACCGGCTGGGGATGGCGATGCAGATCTGGTGAGGCCGAGGGATGGCTCGGCGAGACCGAGGGATGGCTCGGCGAGATCGACGGCATCAACACGACCCTGACCTTCCAACGGACCAAGCAGGCAGACGCCACTCGAACGGTCCGGCGACCGGTGGATCTGGGCCTCCCTCGGCCCCGCGCCTCATGAGTCACTGACCGCAGGGCCTGTCCGGCGGATCTTGGCTGATGGTCGCCAGCAGGCTTGTGACCAGGGGATTATGGTCGTACTCGCGCCAGGCGACGGCCACTCGTGTGCGGGCGGTGCCGGGTTCGATCCTGCGGAAGGCGACGCCTTTGAGGCGGATGCGTCGGGTGCTCGCCGGGGCAAGGGAGACGCCCAGACCGGTTTCTACGAGGGCGCACACGGTTTGCCACTCCACCGGGCGCTGGGCTATCTGCGGTGTGAATCCTGCTGCGGTGCACAGGCTAATGATCTGGTCGTGCAGTGTCGGGCCGACTGCGCGGGGCAGCAGCACGAAGGGCGAGTCCGCCAACTGTGCAAGCTGTACGGCCCGTTGCGTGGCCAGAGGATGAGTGAACGGCAGCACGGCCACGAAAGGCTCGCTGAGTACCGTCCTGAAGCCGAGCTCTGTCTCGTCGGTGGGGGGTTCGCGCAGTAGACCGATGTCGATGGTCTTGTCATGCAGGGCGGCGATCTGCGGAGCGGTGGTCATCTCGTGGATGTCCAGGTGCACGCCAGGAAACTGGTGACGGAAGGTGCGCAGCAGGCTGCGCAGCAGGCCGGGCAGGATCGTCAGGGCGAGGGAGGCGGCGAAGCCGATCCGTAGGCGCCCGACCCGGCCACTGCCGACGGCCCGGGCTGCGGCCAGGCCGTCCGCGAGGTCGGCCCAGCTCGCGCTGATCACTCAGCCGCGAGCCCCAAGTGGACTCGGCCGCGAAGAGGCGACACCTGAACATGCGAGCTCACCAGTCCCGAGGGCCGGCCTGGTCTGCGGGCTGGTCCAGCTGCTGCTGGCGGCACCGCTGCTCGTTGCGGTGGTCCTCGACGCGCTGGGTCAACAGTTTCAACGCCTCGACTTCCCCGACGGTGCCGGACTCGCCACCTTCAGAAGTCCGTTGACAGTCCCGGCGCCCACCTCCGCCACCCGGGTTGCGGCCCTGCCCGGGATCAATCCATAGAACCCCCATGGCCCGTCATAGAACCCCCATGGCCCGTCGGAGAAACCGACGGGCCGTCGATCTGTCGGGGCTGAGCGAGGATCAGAGCCAGATTTTGATGGCTTCCAGGTTGTAGGCCCTGCCTGTGGTACCCACGACGACGGCTCCACCGGATTGCGGGTCCATCCAGCCGATGTTCTGGACGTGGGCCTGAGCGTTCACTGCTCCGGAGCTCACACCGATCGCGAAGGCTTCCATGGGGCGGGCCTGGCCCACCGTTCCCACCGTGAGCTGGTCGCCGTCGTCCGCGCACTGCGTGCCCTGGCAGGGGACGTCGCGCAGATGGGCGTTGACGCAGAACCTACCGGCTCCGCCTACCGCGACCTCCAGGGCTTCGATCGCCTTGTTCAGTCCCACCGACCCTGCGGTACCTCCGTTGCAGGTCGTGCCCAGCCAGCCGTAGTCGGCCACATGAGCGCGGTAGCACACCGCACGTGCGGCGGTGGCCGATCGCTCCTGCTTGGCCAACTCGGCATCGAGGGCTTCTGCCACTGACACGCCCTTGCCATACGTTGTGGACCCTGCTGTCTGGTGGACCGGCTTGTAGGGACCGCCTGCCTGCCCGGACACGGCTGCGACGACCGTCTGCGACCCGGTCGGCGTACCGTGGGTCTGGTGGTGCCCCGCGTACGCCGTACCGGCGGTCACGGCGAGGGCCACCAGCGCTCCGCCTACGACACCAGCGATCTTCGTCTGCATTTCTGTCTCTCCCTGATCGGCCACTCGGGCGGCCCGAGGCGGGCGCGCCAGTCGACAGGCCACCGTCCGCACCGGCCGGCGGCTCGTCGTGGCTTCAGCCTCGTTTCCCTCAGGGGCGCCGCTCCAGCCTTTCGGATTCCTTCGAAACGTCCGGCGTCTCCCGGCCCCGGTATTGGCCGCAGGGCCGGATCAGCACGGCGCGCCCGGATTATTGCCGAGGGAACGCGTGTTGGGTCGGGCAGGAAACAGTCACTTCACAGGGGGTGCCTCGTTGGCCGGCAGACGTTTCTTACTGGGCTCGTTGGACGAGGTACATGTCGAGGTGGCCCGTGCGCCCGGGGCCACGCTCTTCCCCGTACTGCACGAGGTGTTGGGGGGCGCGCGCCACGGTGTGCCCAGGCCGTGGCGGGATGCCGTCAGCACCGCCCTGCCCGCCGCGGCGGACGTGGTGCGTCCGCTGTTCGGGCCCGGTTCCTACTGGGTGCCCGACCTTCTGGCGCTGACGGCCGATGTGCGCGCGACCAGCATGCGGGCCGTACTCTCCGGTCTGGAGGACGTTGATCCGCAGGGTCTCGCGGCCGAGGTGGCCCAGTGCTTCGGCGACCGGGTGCCGCGACCGTGGCAGCGGGTGCTGGACGACCCGGCCGGGATCCTCGCCGCGTACCGCGATGTGGTGCGCGCCGCCTGGCGGGAACTCGAACCGCTGTGGGCGGGGGCGGACGCCCTGCTGGGCAAGGAGGCTGAGCGGGTCGGGGCCGCCGTGGTCAGCCGGAGCCTCGAGGGAGTGCTGACCGGGCTGAGCGCCAAGGTGCGCTTTGCGGACGGTGCGCTGGAGGGGCCCTACAGGGAGTGCGACCGGCATCTCGATCTCGCCGGACGCCGGCTGATGCTGGTGCCCGTGGTGTCCGGCTTCACTGCCTCGATGTACAGCGTCGACCGCGACGATCTGGTCTGGTTCAGCTACCCGTTGCCCGGTCTGGGACGTCTCGGCGCACCCGCGAGGAAGCCGTCGCGCAAGGACGCGCTCACCCAGGTGCTGGGACCGCTCAGGGCGGGCGTGCTGCGGTCCGTGCAGCCTCCGGCGACCGTCAGCGAGCTCGCCGGGCTGCTGAACGTCGGCGTCAGCACCATCACCTATCACTGCGAACAGCTGAAGGCTGCGGGGTTGCTGCGGCGGGAGCGTCATGGTCGCGAGGTGCGCCAGCGACTGACCACGCGCGGTGTCGAACTGGTGGAGCTGTTGTCCGGACCGAGGGCGTGAGCCTCGGGACGGCAGTGGGGCCGGACAGGAATCCTCCCACTCCGGGATGGCCAACGGCTCAGGAGCCAGCCCGCTCCTGCCAACTCCGACTTGCTCTTCACACTCTTCGACAGCCCCTGACACACCGGTCCACGACGACCTTCGAGCGCTCCGGGTTCTACGCCGTCGCCGGGCGTGCTACATGCCCAGTCGGCAAGGGCACAGTCGATGTACTGCTCGGAGTCCGTGACGGAGTCGCGATGGGTATGTCAAGGGAATCGGCCGCTGCACCTTTGTGCCCGCAACAACCTGGGCTACCCACAGGGGCTGCGTACCGGAGAGGGAGCAGGGCTGGTTACGATGCGCTGCGCGTTGCCTGGGGGGCGGCGCGGTTCCGTTTTCCGGAGGGGGATATCTGTGTTTGTGCTGTCCATTCTGCTGCTCATAGCGGCGGTCGTGGTCTTTCTCGTCGGTCGCGGCCGCGACGGCGGGGGCTGGAAGCTCGGGGCGGTGCTCAGTGCGGTGGGGGGTGTGCTGGCCGGCCTGTTCGCCTGTGTCCATGTCGTGAGTGCCTATGAGGTCGGTGTGCCGGTGACCTTCGGCAGGGTCGGCACGCCGTTGACGTCCGGCATCCAGTTCAAGTCGCCGTTCACCGAGGTCACGTCCTTCTCCACCCGCCCAGTGGATCTCAACCTCTATGACAAGGACGTGGTTGAGGTCCGCTCCTCGCAGGGCGGGGTGCTGTACGCGGACGTCACGATCAAGTGGGCGGTGGTGCCGGCGAAGGCGGTCGCGCTGTACCGGCTGGCGGGCAGTGAGGAGGCAGTTCAAGAACGGCTGGTGCTGCCGGACAGCCGCGAGATCGTCCGCAATGTCTTCGCGAAGCACACCAGTGAGGAAGGCTACGCCTCGGCCCGCGAGCAGATCGGCGCGGAGATCGAGGACCTCATCAAGAAGCGCCTGGCGCCGCGGGGGATCGATGTAACTGCTGTCAATCTGCGCAATGTGAAGCCGTCAGACAAGTTGCAGGATCAGATCGACAAGAAGATCCAGCAGGAGCAGGCCACCGAGCGGTCCGAGGAAGGGCAGCGTACGGCAGAGGCAGAGGCAGAGCGCAAGCGGATCGAGGCGGAGGGCATCGCCAACGCCAACAAGATCATCGAAAAGTCGCTGAGCGACAAGGTCCTGTACAACCAGTGCCTGGAGGCCTACAAGGAGGCCGCGAAGGCCAATCCGGTCTATGCGGTGCCGTGCGGTACGGACTCGGGTGGTACGCCGGTCATCGTGAACGGCAGCAAGAACTAGCCTGGCTGTTCCGCTTGAGCGGCGTCCGGATCTTGGGCAGGAACGCGAAAGCCTTCTGACCTGGGACGACGGGGCTTGTCCAAGGCTTCTGTCGTTCCAGCAGGAAGGTGACACACCGCACCTGGGCAAGAGGCGCACCCGCGCGGGCCGGGCCGCCGCTGCGGCCCGGTCGGAGGGCGAGGGCACCGGACACGGTGTCGAGCGCTACCACGGGCAGTTCTGGCCCGCACAGTCATGAAGCCCGGAGGCAGCAGCGGGGCGGTGTCATCGGCCCGCTGCCGCCTCCGGGCCGGCTCAGCCGGCGATCGTCACGATGAAGCCGTCGTCCAGTCCGTCGACGATGCGGTTCTTGGCATGGAAGCTCTTCAGGATGAGCCCGCCTGCCTGGTTGTCGGCTTTCGCGATCGGCTTCGCGGAGAAGTTGAACTCGTCACGTCAGGGTCGTAGTTGTGCTCCGCAGCTCGGAGGAGCCGTTGATGCTGCCGGTGGAGGCGATCGAACTGGACGCCTTCCGCCGCCGTCACCATCACGACACGTTCTGGTGCGGGCTGCTCCTCGGAAGCTGTGGTCTTCAGCTGACCGCGAAGCTCACGAAGCCTTGAGGCGGTTCTTCCCCATCTGGCTTCCAGCGACGCCCAGGAACTCAAGTAGTACGCCAAGCGCCGCCTCCGCCACCAACGGTGCGGAAGGTCACCTGCTGGCTCACCCGCCACCCCACGACGCCGAACAGGTCCGCGACTTCGGCGAGATCCTCATCAACCGCCTCGGCACCACGCCCCCCACCTGGATCAACGCCGTCGATGCCAGCCAACTGCCCGGCCTCACCAACTTCGCACTCCGCATGCTCCGGGACCTCGACGCCGTGACCGCCGACCTCATCCTGCACTGGATCTCCGGCGGCACCGAGGGCGCCGTGAACCGCATCAAGAAGATCACCTCACATCACCCGCCAGCGCCGCTCCGAAATCGGCACCATCCCCTCCCTCAACCCGCCTGGTCGACCGACTACGCAACTTCCCCGCCGTGATGTGGTGGCCTGGGTGACCCTGGCTGTCCTCCTGGTTCGCCCGCTTGGCTCCGGGATGGGCGCTGGGACTCGTTTCGGCGCCGCCAGGTATTGAGGACTTGGTGCTCCTTCGTCGGTTCGATTCCGTGTTCGTCGTGTCGGGGGTGGACCACGGCGGGGTCCCCGGTGGACATCCACGCCCAGGTGTCGCGGACGGTCTCCTCGATCGGACGGCACGAGAAGCCGGCGGCATGGGCGCGGTCGCTTGCCATGGTCCACGCCTGCGGTTCTGGCTGCCACAGAGGCAACTCCATAAGGGGCCTGATGCCGTACTGGTGCAGGAGGCCGTCGTCCGCCCAGGCGAAGGCGGCCGTGGAATCCGTTGCCAGGCGGCAGGCGGCGAGCAGCCGGCCGAAGGTGAGTGATCCGTCGAGCGGTGTGGTGAGGTTGAATGTCCCGCCGTCCTTGGCGGCGGCGACGGCCAGGAACGCCTCGACGACTGGACCAAGGTCGTCGGAAGCCACATAGGTGCTGCTGAACGGCAACGCATCCGGGGGCACAGAACCGGTTGAGCACCGGAGCTGCCCGGCCTGCGCGTCGTGCCACACATAGAACGTCGCCACTCCGGAAAAGCCCAGCTCGCGAATGCGTTCCCGAATGGCAGCAGCAGTCCGTTCAAAGGCAGCGACCACCTCGGCGGCGGACAACGACCTCCTGTCCTCGTCCGCCGCACCCAGCGACCAGGTGTTGGTCTCCCACTCCACCCACCGGTCGCCCGGCTCCAGCGCCAATGGTTCGTCCGCCACCTCAGCGATCCACGTCAACAGCACCAAAGCAGTATCGCGCGCCGGGATGTCGATGCGCGCTCTGCAGCGGCCAGTACGGGGTGACCTGGCAGAGTCTTTGACCGACTGCTGGACGAGTACACGGAGGTATTCGTGCCGCAGGCCCATCTGCCGGGCACCGAGGCAGAAGTGGAGTCACTGCCGGGGCGGTACGTGTCCCGGCCGGGCATGCAACCCGTCAGTGGTGCGGAGTGGCGATGGCGGCGAGATGCGTGCCGGGGCGGACGGAGAGTCCGTTCATGTTGTAGATGATCTTTCCGGTGGAGACGGCGGCGACCTTCTGCTCGGAGCCGTCGATCGGGTCGATGATGCGGCCGATGGTCTGTCCCTCGGTGACCTCGTCACCGGTGACCGCGTCCGGATACCACAGACCGGCGACCGAAGACTCGACCTCGCCTGTCCAGATCCACTCGCGCGGCGGCACGGTCGGCGGCTTGATGTGCTGCGACGCCTCGATGGCACCGAGGTGGTGCAGGAGACGGTACAGGGCGTCGAGCAGCCTGCGCACGGTGGCGGGGTCGCGGTCGCCCGCGAGACCGCGGGATTTGCCCGACTTCACTTCGGAGACACGGACGTCAATCTAGCAGGCTGAAAACCGCCTTGGGTATGGGAAGCCGATAAAGGGACGGTCACAACGACACATGTAATCGTCAGAAAGGCTCGACCGCCCGGGAATTGGTGACCGGACTCGTTCGTAGCCGTTCGCTGAGTGATCGACTGAGTGGTGAATTCCCTGCGCGACAGCCCGCCCGCCTGCACGCACTGCGTGGTAGTTGGCCTCGTGTTCGACGGGCCGAATAGTGCCGGTCGCAGAATTGCAGACGCTGGAGGTTGGACCGGGCGACCTATTCGATGGAGTTGGACAGTACGCGACGAGATCTACTCGACCCCGAACACCTTATTGAACTCGTCGATGAACGCCACGGGTGCATTGACGGCCGGACGGACCGCGCGGTGGCAGATCGTGAACTGTCCAGGGCTCCTCGGTTCGGGGCAGGCGCCGGAAGGCGGGCAGGCCGACTTCCGGGGGCGTGATGGTTCACGGGGTGAGGACGAGGCGGATCGGGTTGCCGGTTTTCTTCTCCAGTCGGATGACGGCGTCGGCCGCCTCTGGCAGGCAGCTTTTTTGACTTGGGCAGCGTCCTTGTCGAGCGACTTGTTCGACAGACTGAGTCGGGTATTATCACGTCATGGCTCATGTGTCCGCGGCGGAGCGCCGCCCTCAACTGATCAAGGCGGCCATCGGCCTCATGGCCAGGGAAGGCGTCGCCGCCGGCAGTACCCGCGCCATCGCCGCCGAGCTCGGCGTGGCGCAGGCGACCGTGCACTACACCTTCGGCACGAAGGAGGAGCTGTACCGGGCCGTCATGGAACAGCTCACGCACGGCCTGAGCGCCCAGGTGACACGGGCCGCGCCCACGGACGCGAGCTTCGAGGAAACCATCGTCACGCTCGCCGAAGCACTCTGGCGTACCGTGCTCGAACAGTCCGCCTCGTATCAGCTGCTCACCGAGCTGAGCATGTTCGCCATGCGTACGCCACACCTGAAGGAGGCTCTTCAGAGCCACTACAGCGAGGTCCTGGCAGTGACGACGAAACTGGTCGACCAGGCCGCCGAACGCACCGGTCACCAGCTCGGCCGGCCCGCTGAGACGATCGCGAGGTTCTTCCTGGCCGGCTTCGACGGACTGACGATGCAGCACCTCTCCCTGCCGGACGAGGAAGCCGAGCGCGTCTGCCAGCGGGCCTTGGTCTCGGCCGTCCTGGCCATGGCCTGAGGTCGCCCCCGACACGACGCCGCACCGCGGCTCCGTCCCCAGCCCCGACGTGTACTCCTCGGGTGGACCCTCGACGGCGTTGGTGCTCAAGACCGGGTGGCTACGGCTGGCACCACGAGGTATCGCTCCATGCGCTGCACCTGGCCCCCGCAGGACCGTCGGGTGCGGCGAACGACGTCGGCCGGCGAGCGTGCGGTTGCCGTTCCAGGACTTCCGCATGCTCGCCGGCCGTTGGTGTCGCGCTCCCGCGACGGGTGCTCAGGCCTTGGTCAGGTGAGGGTCCACTTCTGGTTGCTCTGGCCGTTGCAGGTCCACAGGATCAGCTTGGTGCCGTTGGCCGTTGCCCCGTTCGAGGCGTCCAGGCAGAGTCCTGTCAGGTTGTTGGTGATGGTGCCGTTCGAGTTGACTGTCCATTTCTGGTTGGTGCCGTTGGTGCAGTCCCAGATGGCGACCTTGGTGCCGTTGGTGCCGCTGGTGGGGACGTCGAGGCACTTGTTGCCGTAGACGACGAGTTCGCCGCGCGAGGTGTGCTGGAAGGTCTCGTTACGACCGCCGGAGCAGTCCCAGATCTGGGCCTGGGTGCCGTTGACGTAGGTGTTCTTGTCGATGTCCACGCAGCGGCCCGAGGCGCCGCCGACGAGAGCGGTGCCGTCGGTGCCGGGGATGCCCTGGACACGGAGGGCGTCGATGTCCGGGGCGGTGCTGCCGGAGACCGGGGCGAACTTCACCGTGTTCGCGCCCTTGGCCAGGTGGGCGAGCACGGACACGGTGCGGTAGGTGGTGGCCGAGCCGGTCGGCGGGAAGGCCATGCGGTAGCTGTACTGGCCGTTCACCTGGATGGTGGCCTTACGGGCGGTCGTGCCGCCGTTGGCGTACGTGATGTCGACCAACTTGGTGCCCGCGGAGGCGGCGGTGACGCCGGTGAACGTGGGCGTGGTGGCGGTGGTGGTGTCCTCGAACGTGGAGCCGGTGGCCTCGGTGCCGGAGACGGTGAGCAGGACCGCGTCGTTGGCGGGGACGGAGGTGGTGTAGCCGGTGGTGAACGAGCCGACGTCGGTGCGGGTCCAGGCGTTGCGGACGGTGGCGGATGCCGAGGTCAGTCCGAGGTCGGCCCAGCGGACGGTGATGTTCGCGGCGGTGCCGGTGCGGTTGAACAGCATCACCGCGCGCTTGCCGGTGCCTGAGAGCACCTTGCCGTAGACCTGCAGGCCACGGGTGTCCTCGGCAACCTTGACGCCCTGCAGGCCGCGCGGGTCCTGGTCGATGGCGAGGACCTCGGGGTTGGTGAGGATGTCGCGGGTCTCGGTGGTCATCGTGGCCACGTTGTTGCCGGCCAGCAGCGGGCCACCGGCGATGGACCACAGGCTCATGTGCAGCCGGTTGCGCTGGGCGGTCATACCGTTCAGGCCGACCATCAGCATGTCGGGGTCGTTGTAGTAGCCGGTGTGCTGGGCGGCGGGCTGCAGGGCCTGGTCGAAGTTGCGGTACATCTTCGTCAGGCCCGGCGTCTCCCTGAAGAAGAGGACGTCGTCACTGGTGCGCCACAGGTCGCCGTAACCCGGCGCCCAGTTCCACGGCAGGCCGGTGCCCCACTCGCAGAACGACAGCACCAGCTTGCGGCCGGTCACGGCGGACGCGGCCTCGTTGGCGGCGGCGATCTGCTTGTACGTCGCCTCCTGGTTCAACTTCTCCGCGCGGCCGCCGCACCAGTCGATCTTGACGTAGTCGAAGCCCCAGCGCTGGAAGGTCTCCAGGTCCTGCTGGTAGTGGCCCTCCATACCGGAACCGGGCGTCGCGGGCCTTGTGGTCGGGAAGTAGTAGCCGCAGCCGTCCTTGCCCGCATCGGTGTAGATGCCGGCCTTCAGACCCTTGCTGTGGATGTAGTCGGCGATCGCCTTCATGCCGCCCGGCCACAGGTTCTCGTCGACGACGATGTTGCCGTTCGCGTCGCGCTGCCCCTGCCACCAGCCGTCGTCCAGGTTGACGTACTTGTAGCCGGCGGCGGCCATCCCGGAGGAGACCAGGGCGTCGGCCTGCTGCTTGATCACGTTGTGATCGATGCTGCTGAAGAAACTGTTCCAGGACGCCCAGCCCATCGGCGGCGGGGTCACACCGATCTGGTTGGTGCTGACTGCGGCCGGCTCGGTGGACAGGGGCGCCGATTGCTCCTGGCCGCCGACAGCAGCCAGGCCGACGACGGCGAGGCCGAGGGTGAGGATCTGGGCCGTGATCCGGCGGGTCCATCTTCGTGCGTTGATGTGCGGCATGCGGCTCTCCGAGCTGTGCAAAGAAACACTTTCCAACGAAAGTGCCCACATCACAGCTGTCCGAGGTCGGCACGTCAATACCGCGGCAGCGATTACCTTGGCGGTACGACGGGAACGACCGCTCGAAACCGCCGGTGCTTCCGGCCTCCCCTCCTGCCCGCCATGTCCTGTCAGCTCGCACCGCCAGTCGGCGACTGCCGCCAGGCAATCACACCAGGGTCGTACGACGAGGTCCGCGGGCTGAGGCGAGCCACCATCGTCCACCCGGTGGGCGCCGATCAGCAGGGGTGTACGTCCGGCTGCCGCCTGGACGCTGTCCACGGCCGCCAGCACCTCGCCCGGGGTGCGGCCCAGACCGTGGACGGTGTCACGGGCGGCTGCCCAGGTGGCCCAGCCCTTGAGAGCGTGCCGGTTGGCCGGTTCCGTGCCGCGCGGCGGCCGGGGGGAGCAGGGGGAGGAGGGGGGAGGAGGGGGGAGCCGAGGTAGGAGATCCAGGGCTCGCCGAGCGCGGCGTGGATGACGTTCATGTCGCACGGGCGAGCTGGTGCGGCGGTTGTCGCCGCTCCTCACAAGGCCCGGTGGAGGGCCGATGCTCGACCCGCTCGGGCGTCACCCTCACGCACACGATGGTTCGCGCGGGCCGGTCCTCCGAGAACGCCGCGCTGATCCAGGCTTGGGAAGCGATGGCGCTTGCGCGGACTGCATGGCTCTGGGCTGCGCGGATGCCTTCTCTCCGGGGTGGTTGTGCGGGTCGGATCACGCCGCTGTTGACCATGGCTGTTGGCTGTTGGCTGTTCGCCTTACGGGCAGGCACGCTATGGGCACATGTCAGGGGTGCCGAGCCGGGGCACCGGCCTGACGAAGGCTCAGTTGCGCACCTGCCGGAAGACGTGCGGCGACTGACCTCGACTCAGGGAGTTACGGGAGGCAGACCTTGACAGCCGCTCAGGTGACGCGGCGGGCGTCTGACGGTCGGTGAAACAGTTGGCGACGCCCTCTGGAACCCGAGTCGACTGGCGTGCGCGAACTTGTGATTTCTGTCTCTTACTTGTGAGTCATCTTTCGCCGGTCGTGCGGTTCATGTGACCACTTGTGCGGCGCTGATCATTTCGCGCCTCGTGGTCAAAAACCTCCCCACTACGTCGGCTTGTCCTTCCGCCGACATACATCACGGAAAGCCCCCCCCATGAACGACAGAACAGAAGTCGTGCCCCCCACTGCTTTCACCCCCAACGGTCGCCACCGGCACCGCAAGCCGAAGCAGCTCGGCACGGGCGCCCGCCGAGCCCTGGTGCTCGCCATGGCCGTGCCCGTCGCGTCGGCGGCGCTCGCCGGTCCGTCGGCCTTCGCCGCCAACGGGAACACCACCGCGACGACCCCCGACACGGCCCCGGACGCGAACGAAGGCCTCGACCCCACCGACCAGGCGATCGCCGCGAACCTCGACATCCGCGTCAACGACGAGCGCCTGGGCAGCAACGTCAGCGGCGTGGTGCTGGACGCCGAGTCGGACGGCACTGTCTGGGACCACAACGCCGACACCGCGCTGATGCCGGCGTCCAACACCAAGCTCGCCACCGCGACCGCCGCCCTGACCGTGCTCGGCCCGAACCACCAGTTCAAGACGAAGGTCGTCTACGGCGACGGCACCCTCACCCTCGTCGGCGGCGGTGACCGGACCCTGACCAGCGCGGACCTCGGCGAAATGGCCAAGGACGCGGTGGCCGGGCTGAAGGCCGCGGGCCTCACCAGCGTGAAGGTCGCCGTGGACGACAGCCTCTTCCCCGAACCGACCCTGGCTCGCGGCTGGAACGACGGCTACTACCCCGACTCCGTCGCTCCGGTCCGTGCCCTCGTCGTCGACGGACACGCCGTCAGCGACACCTCGATCGACGCCGGACAGGTCTTCGCCAAGCAACTCGCCGCCGACGGCATCACCGTGGACGGCGAGGTCACACGCCGGACGGCGGCCATCACCGACGTACCGGTGGCCTGCCACAAGTCCGCCAAGCTGTCGGACATCGTCCGCCACCTGATCAAGGTCAGCGACAACAACATCGCCGAGACCCTGCTGCGGATGACCGCGCTGCGCGCCGGGCAGCCCGCCACGTTCGAGGGCGGCACGGCGGTCGTACGCGACGTGCTGAGCCAACGGTACGGAGTGTCGCTGGAGAACTTCGAGATGTACGACGGGAGCGGCCTCTCCCGTGACACCCGCATATCGGCCCGGACCCTGGCGGAGATCCTCGACCTGCTGACGGAGAAGCGCTACGAGCACCTGCTGGGCTCGATCCGCGAGGGTCTCCCGGTCGCGGGCGTGGCCGGCGGCACGCTCGGCCCGGAGTGGGGCCGCTTCGACGACGAGAACTCGAAGTGTGCCGTCGGCAAGGTGTACGGGAAGACCGGCACCCTCACCGGCGCCATCGCACTGAGCGGCCTGACGCAGGGCAAGGACGGCCAGTGGAAGGTCTTCTCCTTCGTGGAGAACGGCTCCACGGCCAAAAACAGCGCCATCAGGGACGCGATGGACGGCCTCGCCGCGACCGTGAACGGCTGCTGGGCATAACGGCTGCCGGGCATAACGGCTGCTGGGCATAACAGCTGCCGGGCACAACGGCTGCTGGGCCTGACGCGAACGTGCGCCCCGGGTGCGGATGCCCCGGGGCGCACGTTCTGTGTGAAGGCTGTTCCCACCGTGCTGTTTCCGTCGCCTGCTGTCGGCGCGTCAGAAAGCCGGTGCCGGCTGTTGATGCAGTCCGTGTCCACGCTGTGGCCGTCCCACGCTGATGAGCGTGCCCGAGGACGCCGCCCAGGTCGGCGCCGAGGAGACCTGGGATGCCTGCGAGGGCGCGGTGACAGCCGGTACGGCACCGCGAGGCTGCGTCGGCTCATCGGCCTGCGGACCGACCGGGGGACGGCTGCTTCCGCCCGGCCGAGGAGCGGCTCCGCCCTGCCTCCGCTCCAAGGCGCGAGGTCGTCAGGTCGTGAGGTGCTCGGCTTCCGCGTTCGTGGCGGCGGTGCGGTCGACGGCGTCCGGCAAGCCGGGCAAGGGTGTGTTCTGTGGTCCAACGGTGTCGGCCCGGGCGGCTGTTGTCACGTGCAGCCGGACGTTGCTACGAACACGATCGCCGTCAGCACCTCCCGGCACCATCCCGGCGTCGGTCACCGCCCTGAGGGCGCGACGGCCCCTTCGGGACCACCCGCTGGGCGACCCGCCCGTCACCGTCGTCGCCCTGCCGGCAACCCCCGAAGCGGCCCGGTCGGCCACTCCCGCTGACGGTCTGCGTGCCGCAGTTCCTTTGCTTGCGCAGGTTGCGTTCATCAGGGACGGCGGGAGGCATGTGCCCACCCTCGCGTGGGCACATGCCTCCCGGTCGTCACGGCCGGGACGCCTAACCCTGCCGCAGGACCGCCGCGAAGGTGTTGGCGATCAACGTGTGGCCGGCGGCGTTCGGGTGGGGGTCCTGCTTGGTGCAGGCCCAGGTGAGCTGGCAGACCGTGGCCACGTTCCTGGGAACCTCGCCGTAACCGGGCGCGCTGACGGGCGTGAAGTCGTTCGAGCCGAAGGCTCCGGCCACGTCGACGACCTTGAAGCCGGCGCCGGCGTACACCTGCGACAGGGCCGAGTTCTCGGCGTTGACCAGGGAGACCGAGGCCTTGGCGGTCTCCTGTCCGCTCGGGCCGCGCAGCCACTGCCCCAGGAACGGGTTGTAGTACGTCATGCCCGCGAGCTTGGTGTTCGGGGTCGCCGCCGCGCGCAGTGCCTGGGTGATCTGGGCGACGTTCTGGGGGATGGTCTGGGTGGCGCGGTTGACGCAGTCCTGGTCGAATGCGCCGGTGGTCTTGCTGACACACTCCAGGATGTCGTTGGCGCCGATGTCGATGGTGACGTAGGCGACCTTGCCCTTGTACTGGGCCATGGCCTTCAGGGCGGCGTCCAGCTGGGACTGGGCGTTCGGGTAGGAGCAGGTGCCGCCCTTGAGCAGCGATGTGGTGGTCTCGCCGTCGCAGCCGAGGCGGATGTGCTTCAGTCCCGGCTGGTACTGCTTGAGCTGGGCGTAGAGCTGGTCGGAGTAGGCGGCCTGCGTGTCCTGGTTCACGTCCGGCTGGTAGCCGGCGGCTATCGAGTCGCCGATCGAGATGTAGTAAGTGGTGTTGTCGCCGCCGCTCCACGGGCAGGCGGCGGCGGCCACGCCGGGCGCGCTCAGCACGACTGCCAGTGCGGCGGCGACGAGTTGTGGTGCCTTGTGCGTACGCATCAGTTGCGTGTGCTCTCTCTTCGGTTCTGTGGGAGGGGGGTTGGCGCAGCGGGCCCGGTGGCCTGCCCGGTACACCGCACGGATGTCGGTGACCGCGCAGACGGCGTCGATCGGGGAGCCGCCGAGCACGGGGAGGTCGGCGTCGGAGCCGGGGCGCAGGACGCCCTTGTGTCCGGCCCGGCCGACCACGTCGGCTGCCTCGCTGGGCACGGACCGCAGTACGTCGCGGTTCGACATGCCCAACTCGGTGAAAGGGTTCAGGGTGTGGGGGTGGACACCGGAGGTTTGTCGGAGCCGATGTCGGCGCTGATTCCGGGAACG
Source organism: Streptomyces capitiformicae (assembly GCF_002214185.1). Classification (NCBI taxonomy): domain Bacteria; kingdom Bacillati; phylum Actinomycetota; class Actinomycetes; order Kitasatosporales; family Streptomycetaceae; genus Streptomyces; species Streptomyces capitiformicae. Next base: position 10,658,113 of record NZ_CP022161.1, read on the forward strand.
GTCCGGACGCCCGAGGCGATGATCTCGGCGATGGCGTCCGCCGTGGCTGCTTTGCGCGCGACCACGGCCGGAAGAGCCTGCATGGTGCCGGGCATCATGCCCACCATGAGGCCGGCGAACGTGCCTCGCCGCACGACCTCGTCCAGCATCCTGGCGTAGGCCTCGATGCCTTCGGGGGTGAAACATGTCCTGCCCGTAGCGCCTGCAACGCGCTGGGTATCACTGTTGAACTCCGAGAAACCGCAAGGTGTGGGGTGACAAGCTCAGTCGTTTCTGGGCGAGATCAACTCTGGCTGTCGCTGCGTGCTTTGGGAACGCGAAATCGCCGATGACGGGCATAGATGGGATCAATACCGCCGCGGAGGTCGGTTTCCGAGGTTGTGATCAGTTGTGCGGTGTGTGGGTGGGTACGGTCTGTGCCGTGCTCGCGGCGACGATTCGACCGGCCTCGGCCGCGGTCTTGCGCAACCAGAGGTGCGCGGGGTCGCCTTCATGCAGGGGGTGCCACCACAGGGAATACACCAACCGCCCTCCGCCGAAGGGCAGTTCGACGACGACCGTGCCGCTGTCGGAGGGAAACAGGCGGGTGGCGCTTTCGGGGACCACGCCGACCCGGTCGGTTCCGGCGATCAGGTACGGCATGGTGAGGAAGTTCTCGATGGCGACCTCGACCCGCGGTTCGATGCCGTGGGCGTGCAGCCCGTGCAGGGGCGAGAAGCCGCACGACGGGAGGTAATAGGGCAGTATCCAGGGGCGGGTGGCGAGTTCCTCCGGAGTCGGCGGCGCGGAGGTGACGGTGTCGTGCGCAATGACGCACACCCAGCGGTCCTCGTACAGATCGATGCCGGGGACGTTCGCCAGCAGGCCCTGCGGCAGCACCATGCCGTCGACGATGCGCAGATGCTCCTGGGCGCCGCGGACGAGGTGCGGGCTGTTGTGCTGGAACCGCAACTTCACCCCCGGCGCCGCCTCGTGCACCAGGCCGGTCAGGACGCGCCCGAAGGTGGCGAGCTGGACGTCGGTCACGATGAGATTGAACTCGCGCTCGGCGATGGCGGGGTCGCGGGGCGGAGGCGATCCCGGACCGGTGGAAGGAGCCGCTGGAGGACACCGTACGCAGCGCCGTGTTCGGCTTCGACGGGGTGCACATCAGCGAACTGGCGGAGCGGACGGTGCGGTTGGTGGGGGCAGAGGGCTGAGAGGGCGCCTTCTTTCGTTGTTTCATCCCGGATTGCCGGATTGGGGCGGTTCAACTTCGCTGTCCAAGGACAACTGCCGTTCCGAGTCATTTAAGGTACGGGGCAAGCACGGCGTCGTGATCCGCGACAGCAGTCCCGGCTACCGCATGGACGTCGTGGCGGTTATCCAGGAATTGGGCTACTACACCGAATTGTTCTCCACCGGCGGCTACGTGCCGGGCTTCCGTCCATGGGGGCGACGCACGGCGTACTCGGTTGCCGGGATGGTCTGTAGGACGGGCAACACAACGCCGCCGCTGAGCAACGACGTGTTCCAGCCGCTCGTGGCGGCGGCCCTGTACGTGGTGGAGGTGCTGGCGCTGCACGTCGTGGAACTCCAGCAACAGCTGCGGGGGATGACGCCGAACCGGCCGGGCCGCAACAGCGGGCGTCCGAGCTGGAAGGTCGAGGTCGTCCGGGCCGTCGACCGCCGCATCCGGGAGGGCGACCCGTTCGATGTCGCCCTCGATCACGTCGTAGCCGAGCGGCTGGCGGACGGCTGGGATCCGGACGATCCGCTGCTGCGGGTGAACCTGATCTCCCTCGCCCACGAGACCGGACGGCATGCCTTCCACTACACGTGACTGCCCACACTGCGCGGCCACCTGGAGAAGGCCGTCAGGGAAGTCGGCCTGTCCAAACGCTGGGGCCGGACGGCCACCCTGGTCGAACGCGCGGACGGACGGGGCAGTGTCCCCTGGACTTTGCCGATGAACACCACCGAGGCCCGACTGCAGCTCTCCCGGGCCCGCACAGCCTGCCTCATCGCGCTCGCCGCACTGACCGGAATGCGCAAGAGCGAACTGGCCGAGCTGACCCACGACTGCCGCCTGCCTCCCGAACAGCTCGGCGAGGGCCGCGTCCGCTACCGCCTGAAGGGCAAGGTCATCAAGGGCCGGAAGCTGGGTGGTGAACACGATCAGTGGGTGACCATCAAGCAGGCGTACGACACCGCCGGCGTAGCCGCCTCGCTCGCCGATCCGGTGAAGAACGACGGTCACCTGTTCAAGTCGCTCTCCTTCTTCACCCCGTACGAATGGTTCCTGATTTGGGTCAATGGCCCAGACGGCCGTCGCCTTGGGCTGGCTCCGATCCCCGAGGTTCCGGTCAGTCTGCGGATGCTTCGCAGAACCCTGGCGGTGGAAATGGCGCACCGGCCCGGTGGTCTGCTGGCCGCCAAGATCCATCTCAAGCACATCTCGGTGGTCACCACCGAGGGCTACGCGGACCGCCCCGGTGGGCCCAGTCGGTGCTGATGGCCGAGTTCGGCCAATAGGAGCGCGAGCATACGATGCGCGTCGCCCTCGACGCATTCCAGGACTACCAGAACGGCATCCGGCCTGCCGGGCCCGGCGCCAGTGACCTCCTGGACTTCTTCGCCTTCGTCGACGAACAGCTGGACTCGTCCGGGGCGCCGAACATCAAGCGCAGCGACCAGGAGGTGACAAACCTGCTCGCCAAGCGGGCAAAAGCTCTGCACCCTGGGTCGGCGAACTACTGCTGGTTCCTCGATCCCTCCAAGGCGCTGTGCCTCAAGCTCGCCGGGGCCCACGCCCGTGGGGCGACGGAACCCCTGATCGGGATGTGTGACTCGGCGCGGTGTCCTCAAGCCACCCACCATGCCAGGCACCGCCCGGTGTGGGCAGCCAGCGCGGAAAGCAAGAAGGTCTTCATCGCCACAATCGGGCGCGCGCAGCGGACGGAGAAGGCCCGATTGTGCGCTGAACTCGCCCGCGATGAAGAGGCGTTGTCCGAGATTGACGTCAACTCCGGAACCGGTGCATGACGTGGCCCGTATCAGCGACGAGACCCGGCGGGACAACGAGGCGGCCATCCGGCACGTCATGGACCGGCTCCTTGCCGGCGAAGTTCCCGCGGGCAGCAAGTGCGACATCAAAACCCTCGCGACCCAAGCCGGGGTCGCCCGCACCGGTTTCTATCCCAAGAAGAACCGCGACGGCTCGCCCCGGCCAGGCCCCTACCAACACCTAACAGAGGAGTTCGAGCGCCGGCTGGCCGAGCTTCGCGAAACGGGCGTGATCCCGGACCGGCAGACTGCACAGATCGAGCGCCTCAAAGAACAGGTCTCCGGGCTGAAGGAGCGCCTCGCCGCGCGTGACGAGCAGATCGGCGGACTCACCGACTGCAGGGAGCGGGCTCTCTCACAGATCGCCGCCCAGCGGATGGAGATCGAGCGGCGGAGCGGGTCAGCACGCTCGCCTCGGAGGTCCTGGCCGCGGTACACGACGTGATCCGCCGTCACAAGGTCACCTACGCTGAGTACGACGCCCTCAAGGCCTGGCTGATCCAGGTCGGCCTCGACGGCGAGTGGCCGCTCTTCCTCGACGTGTGGGTGGAGCACGTGGTCGAGGAGGTCAACAACGAGGCCCGCCTCGGCAGCAAGGGCACCATCGAAGGGCCGTACTACGTGCCGGGCGCCCCGGCCCTGTCCGCGGACGCCACCCTGCCCATGCGTGAGGGCGAGAGCGGTACCCCCCTCGTCTTCCAGGGCCAGGTGCGCAGCGCCGACGGCACCCCACTGCCCGGCGCCCTGGTCGACTTCTGGCAGGCCGACGCCGACGGCCTGTACGCGCAGTTCGCGCCGGGCCTACCGGAATGGAACCTGCGGGGCAGCGTAACGGTCGACGAGAAGGGCACCTTCCGTATCCGCACCGTCGAACCGGCCCCCTACCAGATTCCGACGGACGGCTCCCGCGGCAAGCTGATCGCCGCCGGCTGGCACGCGTGGCGCCCCGCCCACCTCCACCTGAAGGCCAGCGCACCCGGCCACCAAACGCTCACCACCCAGCTGTACTTCCGCGGCGGCGAGCACGTCAGCGATGACATCGCCTCCGCCGTCAAGCCCGAGCTGATCCTGGACCCCGCCCCGGCGGCGGACGGCAACGGGCACAAGGTCCACTACGACCTCGAGCTCGCGCCGGAACAGTGAAGGACCGGAGGAAACGCGATGCTGTTCGCGGTGCGCATGGGCGTGGAGATTCCGCGGGACCTCGACCCCGAGGTACGCGCGGACCTGGTGGCCCGGGAGAAGGCCTACTGCCAGGAGCTGCAGAAGACCGGTGAGTGGGTGCACATCTGGCGGTGCGTCGGCCAGTACGCAAACATCAGCGTCTTCGACGTCGCCGACAACGAGGCGCTGCACCGGATCCTCTGGAACCTGCCGCTCTTCCCCTACATGAGCGTCGAGTCACGCCCCTGGCCCAACACCCGTCCGACCTCGCGGCCGGCGAGGAAGTGGCCTGATGGACAAGACGGTGGCCACCGCCCACGAGGCGGTGGCCGCGTATGCCGCCTCAAGGGCGACGGCGGGCACCAGGCCATGCTCTTGTCCTCGCCCGACTGCACAACCCACCCTCGGCGGGTAGCCGAACAACGCGCATGCCGACCACCGACGCCCAGGCTGAGCGAAAGATCGTTTACTGGACAGCCCTTAGTCGACCAAGGGAAGCAGTCCGTTCTTCGTGAAGGTGCGACGAAGAAGAAAAGCCGGGATCATTCGACGCCAGCCGAAACGGTAGGTGAGGGTCCGCTCCATCCTGGTGACGATGTGCTGCTGATTTCCCATGCCAAAGCCGCTAAAGTTCATCTGGGTCGCAGCGGAAATCGGCGCTGCGTTCCAGGCATCTTTGCAAGCCTGCTTGAACGGGCCATCGAGACTGGCGAGACAGGCAGCGAAGACCTCGCTCAGCACGGTGCTCTCGGTGGAGATCCAAGCTTGTATCTCAGCAAGGCGTTCTTGGAGATCGTGTCCGGTGCCGGCAAGGGTGTTGAGGACATCTGGGTCGTCGCTCGTACGCCGCCGGATCCGGTAGGGGTATTCGATACGGGCAACGAGAAGTTTCACGGAGTCGGCGTATCGGTCACGGCGGATCGCAGTCCCCGCGCGCAGTCCAGTGAGGACATGAGTGAGGAGCCCGGCAACGACCGAGGAGCCCAACGCCAGGGCTTGATCAAGTTCCGTGAGTGTCTGGGTTGTTGGTGATGCCCAGGATGGCGAGTGCTCGTTCGGGTTCGTGGCGGATGGCTCGGGTGGTCTTGGCGATGTTGTCGGCTCCGAGTTCTTCAGGGTGCCGATGGCGAGGTTGCGGATGGTGGCCATGGCACGGGGTGCGGTGCCGGTGTGAATGGTCGAGGCGTCCTCGGCGAACGTGACATCTCGGATGTAGTGGGAGGAATTTTCGATTCCCCAGTGTCCGCGAATGGCGGCGAGGTCGATGGGGCGGGTTTGGTGGGCGGCGAGGCTGGTGACCGCGTAGACGTTCTCGCGGGTTTCGGGCCGGCCGGTGGGCTTGCGGCGGCGGTGGGCCCGGATGGCGAGGTGGGCGTGGGGGAAAGCGATGCCGCCGAGGTTGTCGGCGATGGCGCAGGTCTTGATCGAGCGGGACTCGCGGCGGCCGTGGGCGGTGGCGGAGGTGGTGTGCTGGACCTTGATCGAGGCCCAGGGCAGGGCGGCGAGCTGGGCGTAGGCGGTGGGTTGGTCTTGATGACGGCGATGCAGTGGGCTTTCTTCGTCTCGACCAGCCAGGTGATGTTGGCCTTCACCGAGTGGCGGGCATCGAAGGTGACGACGGTGCCGGCGAGGTCGAGCGGCGCCAGCAGGGGTTTGAAGTGGCGCACTTCGTTGGTCTTCGCACCGACTTCGACCTGGGCAATCGTGGCGACGCGGTCGTGGGTGACCGCCGAGAGCAGGTGACGGCGCGGCGTATCCAGGCGGGCTGAGCCCCTGAGGGCCTTGCCGTCCACGGCGATGACCTGCCGCGATCGGGCCTCGGGCACGTCCGCGGACGCGGTGCCGGTCGGCCAGGTAGGCGCCCACAGCCTGGTCCAGGGCGTCGCCGTCAAGTGCCTGAAGGACGCGTCCGAGAGTGACCGGCTTGGGGCTGCGCCGCCAGCCGAGCAGGTGACGGCGTACCCCGAGGGATGCCAGCAGCGAGTTCGTGGCCCGCTCACCGAACTCGGCGAGCTCGTCGATGCTCTTCGCGCCGCAGACGGCCGCGCAGGCACACACCAGCAAGATCGCCGTCAGCGAGTACCACCGGCCCCGGCGTGAGCGCGGATCCTGAACCGATTCGAGATAGGGACGCAGGTCAGCGATCCGTTCCGCATCCAGCGGCCCCAGTTTCTCCAGCACGGCAGGGATAGGGGAAGATGCAACAGCAGGCACGGGACATCCTCGTGATCATCTGGCTTCGACACCACAATGATCACGAACCCCCGTGCCTGCTCTGCTATCCGCCCCTACCGGCCTGATCGTCAACCCTCCACGCAAGCACGGAACTTGACGGAGCCCTGGGCCACCCCCGCGCCGAGCCCGAACCTTGATGGGGCGGTATCCGGCCGTGTCCGGCGGGGCTTGATGGTCGCTGTGATGGTCATGGCAGGCCGGGCTGCAGCGATCGATGTACTGGCGGGGCTCCGCCAGCGGTTCTACCAGTGCATGACCCGGCGGGCGGGCGCCTTGTTCGAGCTGGCCGACGCGCTGTTGTGCGCCGACGGGCCGGTCAAGACCCTCGTCGGGTTGTCGCTGCGCTGGTGGTCAGCGGAGTTTGCCGAAGAACTCGCGTATATCGTTCACGAGCAGGTCGGGAGTTTCCATGGCGGCGAAGTGGCCGCCGGTGTCGAATTCGGTCCACCGGACGATGTTGTACGTCTTCTCGGCGAACCCGCGAATCCCCTTGTCGTCCGCGAAGAGGGCGACACCGGTCGGGATGTCGGTCGGCTGGGGAAGCCAATCCAGGGTGTGCGTGTCTTCCCAGTAAAGATCGGCGGACGACCCCGCCGTACCGGTGAACCAGTACAGCGAAACATTGGCCAGGAGTTGATCACGGTCGACCGCCTCCTCGGGGAGCTCTTTCGCCGGATCGGTCCACTCGCGGAACTTCTCCACGATCCAGGCGAGCTGGCCTACTGGGGAATCCGTGAGCCCGTAAGACAGCGTCTGCGGCCGGGTCGACTGAATCGCGATGTACCCGATGCCGTCGGCGCCCAGCCGTTGGGCTCGCTCGACGTGTTTCTTCTCGTGTTCGGTGAGCCCGGTGGTTTCCTGGAGGGCGGCCTGCTCACCGATCATCTGTGGCCACGGGTAGAACCCCACCGTCGGTGCGTTGATGTGGATTCCGAGCACGTGCTCGGAATCCACGAGCCCGATCAGCGGCGCCGCGGTCGACCCACGGTCGCCTCCCTGCACGCCGTACCGGTCGTAGCCCAGGCGGGCCATCAGCGTGGCGAACAGCCGCGCGATCCGCCCGGAGCTCGCACCCTTCGCCGAGATCGGGGTGGAAAACCCGATACCGGGAAGCGACGGTGCCACGACGTGGAATGCCGGAGCGCCGGGAGCGCCGTGCCCGTCGGGATCGGTGAGCGGGCCCAACACCTTCAGGAACTCGAGAACCGATCCCGGCCACCCGTGCAACAGCAACAGCGGAACGGCGTCGCTACGCCGGGACCGCGCATGAATGAAATGGATCTGCTGCTCGTCGATATCGGTGAGGAACTGCGGGAAATCGTTGAGGCGTGTCTCCTGCTGACGCCAGTCGAAGTCGCGTTCCCAGTACGCCGCCAGACCGCGCAGGTAACTCACAGGTACCCCGCGGTCCCAGGTTTCCGGTGTGGCCAGCGGATCCGGCCACCGAGTTGCCGCCAGCCGCCGCCGCAGCTCGGTCACCGCCTCCTGTGAGATTTCCACACGAAAGTCTCTGATCGCGGTTTCCGCCGCCGATGCGTCGAGATCTACGCTTGTCATGTCGAATTCCTTCATCCGTTCACGTACGTGGCGCGAATCGCCGTTGTTCGCGGGCATGAAATGCGTTCTAGGCCGAATGTCGGATGCCGAGAACCAGCAAGAAGGGCCGCACGAAGGCGAATCGCGATTGGATTTCCGGGTACCGGGGTCGCTACCGGAGGCCGGCGATAATGGTGATGGTACTCACGGTCATGCGTTCCTATTCATGCGGGCCGCACCGCCGGATCTGGCGGCAATGGTTGGGTCAAAGGACGGGAGGCGCGGCGCGCGACGCGCCGCTTCGCCCCCTGCTGCTCGGCCCACATCCGACGTTAACGCGCCCTGACCAAAGAACAAGTACACACTAAAAAGTAAGTATGGCCATCGGCGCCCTACGTGCCATCCGTCACGTGCCCGCCGTGGGCGCTGCTGGAGTCGCCGACCCGTCTGCGGGGACTCACACCAACATGCGCTTCAAACGCAGGCGCCCAGAAGTCATCACCAACTACCGTCGGGGCCCCGAGACGCCGGCTCCGGATCGAGGCAGTGACGGCGGCCTCAACGTTCGTCGAACGACGCCAAGGCGTAGGCAGCCATCGACGCCAGCCAGACCTGAGCGACAGCCCGGACATCGATCAACGTCAGACTCAGTGGTCGGCCCGTTGTCAGCGCACGCCGATACCAGGCAGACGCCGGTGCCGGGCCCAGCCCCAAGAGCGGGGACCGCCTGATGGCCGCCGGCCGCATGGTCAGGCTGGCTGATGTCGAGTCCGAGCCCAGTCGTCGAGAGCGATCAGAGCCCCCTCCAAGCCGAGGCCGTCCGGAGTCAGCCGATACTCGACATGAGGTGGAACCACCGGGTGAGCGATGCGCTCCACCACGCCATCGGCTTCCAAAGCACGCAACTGCTGAATCAGCATCTTCTGCGTAATCCCCGGGATCAACCTCTCCAACTCAGAGAACCGCAGCAGGCTGTTACGAAACAGATGGGACACGATCACCAGCTTCCACCGGCCCTCCAGCACCCGCAGGCCAGCCTGCACGTAATCCACCGTGCACGACGATGCACATACTTCCTCGGCAGTACCCATCATTCTCTCAGCTTACGATGCCGTCAGCAGGCGATAGCTCGCAGAGGAATTCGACTCGGCTGGACAGACCTGCAGGACACCCCGATGAGCACGGTAGTCGGCCGGCTGATGCGGTCCCGGCTGCAGACCAACGCCCTCAAGCACAGGCCCACCACCCGGGCCGGGCTGATGATCACCGGCGGTGGCTACCAGGGCAAAACCGAAACCGCCTGCGAAGTCGCCGCCGCGTTCGAGGACGCCTGGCTCGATCTGCACCACCAGCTCAACTCAACCGCGACACCGGGCACCCGAGACCTGCACGCCCCGGTCGCCTACGTTCAAACCCGTGACGGCCACACCGGAGAGCACTCGCCGGGCGGTGCTGGACTTCTTCGGCGCTGATCACCGCAAGATGACCCTGCCCCAGCTCACCAGGGCAGTGCGCGGCTCCTTGCACGATCACGGCACCCGCGTGCTGCTGCTGGACGACATCACCCGCCTGAAGCTGCACCGCGCCGACGATCAAGACGCCCTCGACCCTGATCCGGGCCCTGATGATCATGTACACCAAGCTGGTGTTGGTCGGCGTCAACATCCACGGCTTTGGGCTGCTGCGCGAAGGCCGCCACGACCCCCGCAACCGACAATGGCTGCTCCCGTCCCCGGCCACCGCCTACGGCGACGAACTGGCCACCCAGAGCGAACGCCCGCTTCGACCTGGTCCACCTTGAGCCGTTCCGCTATGACACCGGCGATCAGATTGCCGCCTGGGTCACGCACCTGGCCGGGCTGAGGAGGCGCTGGCCGCGACCGACGAGGGCGTCTCCATCTGACGGCGGCTGGCGAAGATCGACCCGGCAACCTTCGAACCAGACCTCGCCTACTGGATGGACAACTACAGCGTCCGACTGTCGGAGGTGGGGCAACGGGAGGAGGCTCTGGCCGCGTCCGAGGAGGCCGTCACCAGCTACCGGCGCCAAGCGCTGGCCAACCCGGCCCTGTACGAACGCTATCTCGCCCGCTCGCTGTCGAACTGAACCGCCGACTTGTATGGGGGTAGCGGGACGCGGTCGGGTTGGCCGCTCGTAGCGTGCCGTAGGACGCCGGGCCGGGTGGATCCCGGCATGGCAGCGGGATCCTTCGACTTGCCCGTCGGCAGTGGGCTGTGGGGCCCCGACGCATGGGGGCTGCTGGCGGCGGAGCCGCACAGCGGTTCCACGTTCGACCTCATCGGCTGCCTGGGAGTCGCGATCACCGTGATCCTTTGCCTGACGGTGGCCGTGGACCGGCTGCCGGTGCTGCGCAGGCCGGCGACTCCGGTCATCGCCGTCGGCACCATGTCCCTAACTCTCTACGTGAGCCACATCCTGGTGATCCTCGCCCTGCCCGGCGAATCTGTCACCCCACCGCAGTCCGCCTCCTTCGAGCTGCTGCTCTGCTTCGTTGTCGGGGCCACCCTGTTCGCGGCGATCTGGTCCCGCTTCTTCCGCCGCGGACCGCTGGAGTACCTGCTCAACGGCGCCACCAAACTGGCGAACCGCGTCCGCTGAGCCCAGGCGGGCACCCCGGGAAATCCGTACAAAGAAATGGCAGCTGTCCGGCATCACCGCAGAGGGGGCGGCGAGTGTGCTGTCGTCCTTGAGGACGGCCAGCGCCTCACAGGGTGTGCGCATTCCCGGAGTGCTTCAGCACTCCGGGAATGCGCGGCAGCGTGAGTGACCTCCGGCACGCGGGCCGGAAGCCGTAGCTCCCCAGGCCGACGGTGACGGGGCCGTGTTCGGCCTCGACGGCGTGCAGTTCGCCGATGGACTCGCCGATGGCGTCGGGTGTGTTGTCGATCCGGTGGCTGAGGAGTTGACGGCCGCGGTCGTCGGTGACCGCGAGCCAGTGGAAGCCCTTGGCGATGTCGAAGCCTGCGTTGGCGGTCATGGTCCCCTCCCGGTGCAGCGTGTGGCGCGACTCCTTCCGCCTGACCTCGCCCTACTCAGCGATCGTTCGCAGTGCCTAATCAGCAGGCCGGAAGAAGTGGCGGGGCAGGGGGATCAGCGGTCTGAGCCATCGAGGGCAGCCAGCATGAAAGCCATCCCTGCCCCACCCGCGCAGTCCCAGAATCGCGAACTCTCGGAACGCACTCAAGAAGGTAGGGCCGCATGACACGAACGTGCGGTGCCCGCGTAGCCATGGGCCTCTCACCTGCCGTTCCGCCTCAACACGGTTCCAAAGACCTGGGCCATAGCCGCATCACCCACCGCGCGCGAGCTGGACTGTGCATCCCGCACCGTGGTGGGCTTCGACGACGTACCGGCCGGAACCTGGACGGATCCGCTCCTGACACGGTCCATCAGCCGCTGGCCGAGATGGCGGGCGGCCGCCACGAACTGGCTCTGGTGCTCGGCCGCCTTTGTAGGGCTGCCTTACCTGATGGGCGCCACCGTGGCAGGTCCAGATATGCACCTTGGTGCCCTTAGCGGTGCCCCCGCCGGCGGCATCGAAGCACTTGCCCATGGAGCGCACGGTGCTGTCGGTGTAGAGCGACCAGGCCTGATTGGCGCTGCCGCTGCACCGCTGCAGCCCCAGACCTGGACGGTGGTCCCCGTCGGCGGTGCCGGCACCGTTGAGATCGATTCACTTGCCGGCGATGCCGGACCGCACGGGTGCGGATGCGGGGGCCGGGTTCTTCAGCCAACCAGCGCTGCCCGCGGCTTGGACGCCGCGGTGGAAGGCGTCTGCCATTTTCTGATAGCCCGAGTCGTTGGGGTGCAGAGGGTCAGCCAGGTCGGCCGTGGTCAAGCCGCTCATGTCAACGTATGCGACGCGCTTGCCTGCCTCCTGGGCGTCGCTGACGATTTGGCGGACGGCCTGGTTGTACGTGCCCCGCCACTGCTCCTCCGTGCTGCTGGTGGAAACGACCAGGGAAGCGACGAGGAGGGTGGCGTCGGGGACGTCGGCGGTGATCTGGTTGACCAGCAACCTCAGCCGGGTGATGGCGGTGTCGACTTCCGAGGCCCTTCGGAGGTCGTTGGTACCGATGTGCAGCGTCACGACGTCGGGCCGGTAGCGGGTCAGCGAGGCGTCGGCGAGTGCGGCAATCTGGTCAATGCGATATCCGGAATGGCCTTCGTTGCCGGGGTCGGACATCGAACCGTTCTGCACCGAGCCCACGAAGTCCAGCGGATGGCCGTCCGCCGCAAGCCTGTTCCACAACGGCCCCCGGTATCCGTTGCCCGTACTGCTACCCACACCCCACGTTATCGAGTCGCCCAACGGCATCACCCGCAAAGGCGTGTCGGAGGCGACGAGGACAGGGGCCACACCTGCCGCTGTCACCCCGAGCGTGGCGGCGACAAGCGTGATCAAGGGTAGAACCCAACACTTTCTCATGGAGTTTCCTCCCTTTCGCGAGTGATTGCTGAATCAGCGGGGCTGCGACGAGGCCCCTCTCGGCTTCCAGCTCTCCGCACACGAGGGCGCCGTGAGGCCGTTGCGCCTCAGGGATCCGCCCTCCCAGCAGGCGGGCGGGATGGCTCCGGCGGGCAGTGGTCGGGCCCGTTGATCGTGGTCATGGCCGGAGCACTGCCACGGCCGGGAGTAGCGCGGAGTCCGGGTGATGGGTCATGGCCCTCAGACTGGAGGCCGAGCCGATCACGGCCCATCCGGCAGAAGGCTGCCGTGGCCCTGCCGAGTGGTGGGTGCTACCCCGCCGTGTGGCTGGAGCTGCAGCTCAGCGGGCCGCCGGGACCGATCGGGGCTTTAGGGTCGAGTCGGCATGGGCCGGACGGTATGAACGAAGGGCAGGGGGAGCGCGTGATCCGGGTAATGGTGGTCGACGACGAGGCTCTGGTCCGCTCGGGCTTCCAGCTGATTCTGGGCGCGTCCGAGGACATCGAGGTCGTCGCGACCGCGAGCGGAGGCGAGGCGGTCGAGACGGTCCGCCGGGAGCGGCCCGACGTGGTGCTGCTGGACATCCGGATGCCGGACGTCGACGGGCTCACCGTGCTCCGGGAACTGCGCACGATGCCGGACCCGCCGGTGGTGGCGATGCTGACCACGTTCGACGCCGACGAGTACATCCTCACCGCCCTGCACTCCGGCGCGGCCGGTTTCCTCCTCAAGGACACCGAGCCCGAGCAGCTCGCCCACCTGGTGCGCACCCTGGCCGTGGGCGGTGTGGTGCTGTCCCCCAAGGCGTCGCGGACGCTGCTGCACAGCCACCCCGGCACCGGGACGGCCGTCGACGAGGAGGCCGCGCGGGTCCGGCTGCTCACCGCGCGGGAGCGCGACGTCCTCGTCCTGGTGGCGGAGGGGCTGTCGAACGCCGACATCGTGGCGCGTATCCACCTGGGGGCGGGCACGGTGAAGGACCACGTCAGCGCCATCCTGACGAAGCTTCGCGTGGCGAGCCGGGTGCAGGCGGCGCTGCTGGCGCAGCGGGCCGGGCTACTCGACGAGCGCCTGCGGTCGGAGGTCGGGGGATGAGCCGTGCACGCGCCCTATGGCAGCGGGTTCCCGCGCCGGTCATCGACCTCGCCCTGGTGGCCGCGGCGGCCGTGGACGTGCGGCTGAACAACTGGGAGCCCACGCGCCTCGAGCTCGCGCTGGCGGCTGTCGGGTGCACCGCGCTGGCCTTCCGGCGCCGGTTCCCGCTCGTCGTGTTCCTGCTCACCCTGCCCGTCGCGCTGATGCAGGATGTCGCCGTCGCTGTGCTCGCGGCGCTGTTCACCCTGGCCGAACGCTCCCGCAACCGCCGTCTCCTCGCCGTGTGCGTAGCCCTGGCCGCCGTCGCGAGCAGCACTCCGTGGCCCCTGGCCGAGGTCGACCGGACCATGACATTGGTCTTCTTCGTGTACGGCCTGGCTACGGCCGCGGCACCGGTCCTCTTCGGCCAGCTACTCCAGGCACAGCGGGACCTGGCGCGGCGGTTGGCCGAGATCGAGGAGGCAAGGGAACACGAGCGGACCCTGCACGCCCAGGCCGTCCTCGCTCGCGAACGCGCCCAGCTGGCCCGGGAGATGCACGACGTGGTCTCCCACCAGGTCAGCCTGATCGCCGTACGGGCCGGGGCGTTGCAGGTCGCCGCCCGGGACGTGGACGCCAAGGAGGCTGCTCGCACGATCCGTTCGCTGAGTGTCACCACGCTCGACGAACTGCGCACCATGGTCACACTGCTGCGGGCCTCCGGCGGCGACGCCACCGAGCTGACGCCTCAGCCCACCCTTGCCGACCTGAGTAAACTCGTGGAATCGAGCGGCACTCACGTACAGTTGACGGGGGAACTGCCGCCCACTGTGAGCACACCCACCCAACGCGCCCTCTACCGTACGGTTCAGGAAGCGCTGACCAACGTCCGCAAACACGCACCTGGCGCCACGGCCAGCGTCGAATTGTGGCAGGACGGCGACGGCATCGGAGTGACCGTCACCAACACCCCGTCCACGCGTCCTTCCCTATCCCTCCCCGGTTCCCAGCAAGGCCTTGTCGGACTACGGGAACGCGCCGACATCCTGCACGGCACCCTGGATGCGGGTCCGACCAGGGAAGGCGGCTACCGGGTGCGGCTGCGGATCCCGCTCAGCGCGGACTGAGCTGTTACTCAGGGCCTGTCCGGCGGATCATTACCTACGGCAGGTGAACCCTGGGCAGGGTGCGCCGGAAGCGGAAGCGGAAGCGGAAGCGGAAGCGGAAGCGGAAGCGGAAGCGGAAGCGGAAGCGGAAGCGGACGGGGCGGAGGCGTCAGGCCATTGCGAACTCGGCGACGTACTCGTCGAAGGGCTCGATGCCGACTTCTGCACGGAGTTCGTCCATGCGCTCGGGCTCTTCGCCGGCCAGGGAACCGGTGCCCCGTCCTTCACGACGGCGATCTGAGTGCCGTAGATCTGCTTTTTGGCGGTTGGCCCGTTGGTTCTTCGGCTCGGGGATGATCTGCTTGATCTACCGTCTGCGCAGGTAGCAGCGGTTGCGGTGGGAGGAATACGCCTTGTTCACCGCCGAGATGGTCCGGGCGGGTGCGAGGGTGCCCGCCGCCCAGACGGACAGCGCACTTGTGCTTTTCCACCTCCGCATCCAGCCTCTCCAAGATCGCCCTGTCGCGCGCTCGGCCAAGGGCCCATCCGATGACCTCGTCCGCGATGAGGTGGAGCTTGATGTTGAGGTGCTGGGAGACCGCGCGCAGCACCTCCCACCCTTCCTCGGGCGGCAACCGGTGCACTGCGATCAGGACGCCCAGAGCCTGATCGACCGTGGCATGTGAATGCACCGCTTGCTGTAGCTGGGCGTTCTCTTCCTGCAGCAGCATGACTTTCTCCTCGACTGCCCGATCGTGAGGGCGGCGGTGGGAAGACGAAGTCATCACGATTCCTATGCAGGGAAAGCGGGGGCTACCTCGCTCCTGCCCCGTGAGCAGCCGCCAAGACATCTTCGGCTATAGCGTCCCAGGGGACTGACGGATCCCTCCTCCGACCAGTGGGTAAGGGAGCCGGGGATGCTGCCCCACGCCGCTCACCAAGTGGCCGCCAATCAGCCGCCCATACCTTGCCGACACCACCAGTCCCTCATGCCGCATCCCACTGGTGGGGGGCGGCCGCCCTGCCACCCACCGATCATCGAGAGCCGCATCCGGGTCGGCGAGGCATGCGGCCTCCAGGAAAACAACGAGGTCATGGTCGGAATGCGCGAGACCTACATCCACACTCGTCCCGCCGCGGCGCACGGTCACCCGCCGACCGCCACTCTCGCCCAGCCGATGCACGACCACCAGCGCATCTCCCACATCACCCATGATCCCCCGCGCACGATCGGAACGAAGCCCGCCGACGGCCTCAGACGAGGAAGCAACATTTGTTCGATCCCTCATGCTCTTCCGTCGGCTCACGACGCCATGGTCCGCGGCCGGAAAACGGGCGCTGGCGCCCTGACCTGCGCTCCGCCGAGCATGCACGCTCGTCCCGCTCCCCGCCCTGACCGTCTCTGGTGCTGCGGCCGGACAGTGAACGTCCCGGCACCAGGCTGACAGCTCTGGTTTCCGCCTCGCCCACGGCGGACGACGAGAGCTACACGTGACAAGTCGCCGTCACTTCAGCAGGGTGCTGACCAAAGCGACGGCCACTCCCAGGAGCGCGTCCGCACAGCCGATCCTGAGAGCTCGTCCCCATGTGCTGCCCGCAGCCCGGGAAGCCAGCACGCCCCAGCCCAGCAGCAGGACGGTGTTGATGCCGAAGGCGACGTACTCGATGCCTGCCGAGCGCCACCAGCCAAGGCCCGCCCCCCACAGCAGCAGTGCGGTGGGCAGCGCCGCCACCACCAGCGGCCATTCAGCGAGCACGGCACGCACCACACCCCGTACGCCGGGACGTCCCTGCGCGTCGCGGTGGGCGATCTGGTGGGCGTAACCATGGGCCAGGGCCGAGGCGAGGGCGGTGAACAGGACCCACAGGGCGTCGTCCATGCGTGCCGCTCGAGTCGTCTCGCCGAACTGGGTGAGCGCGGCGACGGCCGAACTCGACACCAGCAGCCCGTACACGCCGCCGAACAGCGCGGTCGGCTGCGCCAGCCAGCTCCACACTGCACGTCTGTGACCGATGGCGGACTCGGTGTACATGGGCGGCCTTTCGCGGTCTTGGTCTGCGTGGGTGTGGGTGTGGTTGGTTGTCCGGCCGGGCGTGGGGCAGTGGCCGACCGGACTACCTCGCGTGTGGTGGGGTCATCGGGCGGGGGTCAGGAGCTGGGTGGCCGCCAGTTGTGCGTACAGCGGGTCCTCATCCACCAGTTCCTCGTGGGTGCCGACGGCGCGGACCCGGCCGGCGTCCATGACGACGATCCGGTCGGCGCCGGTCACCGTCGACAGGCGGTGGGCCACCACCAGCACGGTGGTTTCGCGGGCCACCTCGGTGACGACGTCCCGCAGCGCCAGCTCGTTGACGGCGTCGAGCTGCGAGGTCGCCTCGTCCAGGAGCAGCAGCCGGGGCTTGCGCAGCAGGGCGCGAGCGATGGCGACGCGCTGCCGCTCGCCGCCGGACAGCTTGGAGCCGCGGTGTCCGACCGGGGTGTCCAGGCCGTGGGGCAGGCGCTCGACGAGGGCGTCGAGCTTCGTCCGGGCCAGGACGTCGTGGATGTCGTCGTCCGTCGCGCCGGGCGCCGCGAAGACGAGGTTCTCCCTGAGAGTGCCGGCCAGCACGGGCGCGTCCTGCTCCACGTACCCGATGGCAGACCGCAGCTCGGCCAGGGACCAGTCCTGGACGTCCTTGCCGTCGACCAGGACCCGGCCGCCGGTGACCTCGTGGAACCGCTCGATGAGCGCGAAGACCGTCGACTTGCCCGCGCCCGAGGGACCGACGAAGGCCGTCGTCCCGGTGCCCGGCACCTCGAAGCTGACCTGGTGGTGGACGTACGGCAGACCGGGCCGGTAGCGGAAGGACACGTCCTCGAAGCGGACCGACGCCGGGCCCGGCACCGCCGCCTCCTGGCGGGGCGGGGTGTCCTGCCGCCCGATGACCGGCTCCGTCGCCAGACGTTCCACGGCCGCGATCCGGGAGATGGCGGCCGACCCCTCCTGGTAGGAGGACACGGCGTCGACCAGCCGGGACACCGGCTCCATCAGATAGAAGAGGTACAGCAGGAAGGCGATGAGGGTGGAGACCGGGATCTGCCCGGACGCCACGCGCGCCCCGCCGACGGCGAGCACCGCGAGGAAGGCCAGCTGTACGGCGAGTTCGTCGGCCGAGCCCGCCGCGGCCTCCCACTTCGCGCTCTTCACGCCGTGCCGCCACGCCCGCCGCGCCGCCGCCTCCACCCGGGCGGTCTCCCGGCCCTCGGCACCGGACGCCTTGACCGTGCGGAACGCCCCGAAGGCCCGCTCCAACGCGACGGAGATCTCCCCGACCGCCTCCTGCGCCCGCTCGGTGGCCCGCGCGATCCGCGGCATCACCAGCGCGACGGCCCCGCCGACCAGCACGACCACGCCGAGCGTCACACCCAGCAGCACGGCGTCGAGGAACGCCATCATCACGATCGCCGCGACGAACGCGACCGCGCCGGTGGCCGCGGAGACGACCGCCTGGGTGCTGACCGCCCGCAGCAGCGTCGTGTCCGCGGTGACGCGGGACATCAGATCACCCGGCGGGATCCGCTCGAACTCCGCGATCCGCAGCCGCAACAGCTGCCTCACCACGGTGCGTCGAGCGGCCAGGACCACCGACTCCGCCGTCCGCTCCAGCACATACGCGCCGAACGCCTCGACCGCCGTGCCCACCACCACCAGCACGGTGAGCCCGATCAGGATCCCGGCGATGGTCCCACCGGAGGCCATCCGGTCCACCAGCGCCTTCGTGGCCAACGGCTGCAACAGCGCCCCGGCGGCCCCGACCAGGGCACACAACAGACCAAGGGCAACGGCCCAACGGTGCGGCCGGACATACCCGTACAGCGCCCTGACCGTCTCCCGGGCAGACAGGGACGTCTCATCCTTCGCCGGGGCGGATGCGGTGTTCACAACATTCCTTCCTTCTGCGGTCCGCCCGGCACCGCATAGACGGTGCCGGGCGGACCGGGCGTGATGGTGTGTCGGCTCAACGGACGAGTCCGGCTGTGCTCGAGGAAAGGGCGCGCACCAACGCTTCGGGGCGCTCAGGGCGTACGACGAGCAGGACGAGGGCGCCCGCAGCCAGCACCAGGCCGAGGAACTCCAGGAAGTCGCCCCTGCGAGGGACCACGTCATGCCCCGGTTCGTCAGCTGGTGAGGCGAGGGAGGTGTCGGGCTCCTTGTGCCGCGCACGGTGGGTCATGCCTCCAGCCTGTAAGCCCGGTCGCCCCGCACCCATCCGGCAACCGTCGGGTCCACCCCCGCCGAGTGGCTGGACAAGACCATCGCCCGGTCGCACCGGACCGGGTCGGGTACGAGGTTCCGCCGGTTGGCAGGGCGGTACCCGCCGGTCGGCGGGGGCGTTACCGAAGCCTGCCGGATGGTCCGCCCCCTGAGCTCCGCGCGAGGTTTGCCGTATGACACAGACGCAGCCGCCGCAGGAGACGTCAGCTCTCCCGGAGAACTCGCCTCCGCCGCCCCGAACCTCCCCCGAGTCCGCCGCGCCGGCCTCGCCCGGTCCCTCGATGGGACGCCTCGTCGCAGGAAAGGTCGTGCCGGGCACGTGGCATGGCACGTGCCCGGCACGTGCCATGGCCGTGGCCCGGGAACCGAACCTCGGTTCCCGGGCCACGGCCATGGGGGAGGATCCGCCGCCGGGGCGTCAGCCGTTCTCGACGACCCGGATGGAGTTCGTCGGGCACGCGCGGACCGCGCGACGGACCTCCTCGTGCAGCCCGGTGTCCGGGTGCTCGTCCAGGACGAGGACCAGCCCCTCCTCGTCCTGGTCGAAGACACCGGGGAGCCGGTAGACGCACAGGCTGCTGACCGCGCAGGTCGCGGAGTTGGCTACCACACGCATGGCTGCTGCTCCCTCACCTCGTCGTCGGATGCCGTCACCAGTCCACCGGGATCTCGGTGAAGCCCTCCATGAAGCCGCCCAGCGCGCGCGGGAGACTCTCGGCCGGCTTGGCCAGGTGGATGTCGGGGAAGCGGCGCAGCAGGCTCTCCGTGGCGATCTGCAGCTCCATCCGGGCCAGCGCGGCGCCCACGCAGTAGTGGATGCCCGCGCCGAAGGTCATGTGGTGGTTCTCCTGGCGCCGGATGTCGAGCTCGAAGGGCTTGTCGAAGACCCGGGGGTCGCAGTTCGCGCCCTCCTCGGAGAGGAGCACACTGGTGCCCTTCTTGATCACCGTGCCGTCGGAGAGCGGGATGTCCTCGATGGCGTAGCGCATGGTGCCCACCGAGGAACCCATGATCTGGGTGCGCAGCAGCTCCTCGACGGTCGACGGGACCAGCGACCAGTCCGCCTGGATCTCCCGCACCAGGTCGGGGCGGTGCAGCAGCACGGCGGTGCCGGTGCCGATCTGGCTCGCGGTGGTGACGTAGCCCGCGATGAGCAGACCCTGGCACCAGAAGTGCAGCTCATGCTCGTTCATCCGGTTGTCGTCCTCGTCGCGGACCCGGATGAACTCGCTGATCAGGTCGTCGGCCGGATGCTTGCGCTTGTCCTCGATGAGATCGCCCAGGTACTTCCACAGGTTCTGCCGGGCCCTGCCGATCTCCTCCGGCGGCAGCTTGGTCACCGCGAGGAAGCCGTCCACATAGCCCCGGAACTGGTCACGGTCCTCGGCGGGCACACCGAGCAGCTTGCAGATCACCTTGATGGGCAGCGGGAACGCGAACGCCTCGTTGAGCTCGGCGGGCCGGGGGCCGGCCGCCATCTCGTCCAGCAGTTCGTCCGCGACCTCCTGGACGTACGGCCGCAGCGACTCGATGCGCCGGGCGGTGAACGCCTTCGTCACCAGGGAGCGCACCTGGGTGTGCTTGGGCGGGTCCGGGTCGATGTGCGGATCCATGAACAGGTCGTTGTCCTTGGAGATCCGGGCACAGTCCGGCCGGGCGATGTTCCGGGACAGCCGCTTGTCGGCGAACAGCGCGCGCACGTCCTGGTAACGGGTGACCAGCGTCGCGGTGTCACCGCTCGGCAGCGTCACCTCCATCGCCGAGGACTCGTGGACGTCCTTGAGCGCCTCCGGCATCTGCATGGGCGGGGTCCAGGCGAACGGATACCTGGGCGGGGTGTGAGTACTCACATCGATCCCTTCACACACGGTCTCGTCGGTTCGGTGTTCATCAATGGGCGGTGGTCGGCGGTCGTGGGTGGCCGGCGGTCACAGCGGCCAGCCGGACCTGGACCAGGCG
Organism: Streptomyces capitiformicae; assembly: GCF_002214185.1. Taxonomy (NCBI): domain Bacteria; kingdom Bacillati; phylum Actinomycetota; class Actinomycetes; order Kitasatosporales; family Streptomycetaceae; genus Streptomyces; species Streptomyces capitiformicae. The sequence continues at coordinate 10,678,939 of NZ_CP022161.1, forward strand.
GCCTCGGCGAAGGCCCACTCGTAGCGGATGCTGGTCGTGAAGTAGTCGATGAGTTCGGCGCGGCCGGGCGCGGCCATGCGCTCCCCGAGTTCGTCGTACGCGGCCATGAAGCCCTTCACCGCGTACTGGTAGCCCTCGCCCGGGTGGTAGACCTTGATCCACTCGGCGTAGCGGGAGCCCGGCACATGCCGTTCCAGCAGGTCGTCGGAGATCCGGTGGTTGAACCAGACCATGGGCAGCAGCGCCCCCATCCCCGCCGCCACCGTGGCGGCGGTGGCCGCGTGGAAGAAGGAGCAGTGTGCGTGGGTCGGCGCGGTGATCTCCGGCGACTCGGCCGCCGGCGGCAGCTGAAGCCGCGGTTCCAGTTCCGCGTACGCCCCGCGCAGCCGGTCCCTGGCCTCCAGCGAGCCCATGACCGAGCGGGCCAGCAGCGCGGCGTGGGCGTCCCACCGGGTGGCGGCGGCGGTACGGGCCAGCGCCCGGGCGTAGGCGGGCAGCAGATGGCTGGTGTCCTGCTCGACGAAGTACGCGAGCGACTCGGCCGGCAGCGAACCATCCCGCAGCCCCGCCCAGAACGGGTGCTCCTTGACCTTGGCGAGAACGGGTTCGGCCAGCTCCTGGAGTTCCTTGCTCAGCATGGGCATTCCGCTCCTGTCGGTTCTCGGGCTCGCTTCTCGGGCTCGGTTCTCGGGCTCGGTTCTCGGTTCACAGATCGAGGCGCACTCGGTAGTTACGCAGCCAGGTGTCCAGCTGCAGCACCATCTCCACGTCGCGCCGCTCCCCCCAGCCGCTGACCTCGATGGGCCGGTCTTGTGCGGAGAGCCGGGCGCAGGCCTCGCGGTCGAGCAGCGGGGCCACCGGCCCGGCGGGGTCGTTCACCACGGCGTCGAAGCGCTCCTTGAGCACCTGGCCGTAGCCCGGGTCCTGGGTGATCGGGAAGGGGCTCTTGCGGCGCTCGGTCACCGAGGCGGGCAGCAGGTCGGCCACGGCGGAGCGCAGGACGCTCTTCTCCCGGCCGTCCGCGGTCTTCATCTCCCAGGGGATGTTGTAGACGTACTCCACCAGGCGGTGGTCGCAGTACGGCACCCGCAGCTCCAGGCCGACCGCCATGCTCAGCCGGTCGTCCCGGGTGAGCAGCAGCGGCATCCAGCGGGTCAGATGGACATGGCTGACCCGCCGCATCCGGTGCTCCAGATCGGACTCGCCCTCCACCCGGGGCACTTCGGCCACGGCCTCCGCGTACCGCTGGGCGGCGTACCCGGGGACGTCGATCTTCCGCAGCAGTCCAGGGTCCAGCAGCCCGGTGCTCATCCCGTGCGGAGCCACCTTCAGCCCCATCGTCACCCAGGGGAAGTTCCCGGTGTCCACCAGCGACGGATCCTGGAACGACCGGTAACCGCCGAAGAGTTCGTCGGCCGCCTCGCCCATCAGCGCCACGGTCGAGCGCTGACGCACCGCGCGCAACAGCAGATACAGCGAGCGGTCCATGTCCGGGATCGGGCGTGGCAGGTCCTGGGAACGCAGCGCCGCCGCGTCGACCACCGGGTCGGCGAGATCCGCGGTGCGCAGCACCACCGGCTCATGGTCCGTGCCCACGTGCCGGGCCACCTCGGCGGCGTACGGCGCGTCCGGGTCCTCGTGCCAGAAGTCCTTCTGGAACCGTTCGGTGTGCCCCTCGAAGTCGACCGCGAACGTCCGGGGCCGGCTTCCGGCACGGGCGGCGAGAGCGGCGATGGCGCTGGAGTCCACACCGCCGGACAGCAGGGTGCACAGCGGCACGTCGGAGACCAGGTGCGCCTCGACCGACTCCGCGAGCAGGCCGCGCACCACATCCACGGTGGTGGCCGCGTCGTCGACATGGGGGCGGGCCGGCAGCGTCCAGTACGCCGACTCGGTCACTCCGCCCCGACCGACCACCGCCGTGTGACCCGCCGGCAGCTCCCGGACTCCGCGGTAGACCGCGTGCCCCGGTGTCGCGATGTACGCCAGCAGCTCCGCGAATCCCTCGGCGTCCACCGCGCACTCCAGCGACGGGTGGGCGAACAACGCCTTGGGCTCGGAGCCGAACAGCACACCGTGCGCGGTCCTCGCGTAGTACAGCGGCTTGATGCCCAGCCGGTCCCGCGCCAGCAGCAGCATGTCCCGGCCCGGATCCCAGACGGCGAACGCGAACATGCCCTCCAGGTGCTCGGCGCAGCGCTCGCCCCACTCCAGGTAGGCGCGCAGCACCACTTCGGTGTCCCCGGCGGTGCGGAAACGGTGTCCCAGCCCCTCCAACTGACGCCGCAGCTCACGGAAGTTGTAGATCTCGCCGTTGTGCACGACGACGGCCAGGGTGCGGCTGTCCTCCTCGGCGGTCATCGGCTGTGTGCTGTCCGCCAGGTCGATGACGGACAGCCTGCGGTGGCCCAGGGCGGCCCGCCGGTCGGTCCACACGGCCTCGTCGTCCGGGCCGCGATTGGCGAGTGTGGCGACCATCGCCCGTACGGTGCTGCCCTCCTCGCGGAGATCACGCCGGAAGTCGATCCAGCCCGCTATGCCGCACATGAGATCACCTTCGTCCGCAGTTCGCCCACGATGTCGGCGGGGGAGGGCCGGTCCAGCATCTCCGCCCGCAGCCGGCGGGCCGTCTCGCGCACCGCCGCCCCCGCCTCGGGGTCCAGCAGCCGCCCGGCCTCCTCGCGCAGCCGCTCCGGCGTCGCCTCGTCCCGGGAGAGCACCTCTCCCGCCCCGGCCGCGAAGACCCGCCCCGCGTGTCCGGTGTGGTCGGGCAGCTGCGGTACGAGCAGCAGCGGCACGCCGGCGCGCAGCGAGGTCAGCACAGTGCCCGCACCGCCGTGCGCCACCACCAGGTCGGCCTCCGGCACCAGTGCGTGCAGCGGGGCGTCCTCCACCACCCGGACCGCGCCGGGACCGGACAGCAGGGCCGGGTCCAGCAGCCCGCGTTGTGCGGCCGTCACCGCCAGCACCACCTCGGTGTCCGCGCCGCGCAGCGCCGCCGCGACCTCCCCGGCGAGGAAGAGTTCGGGGCTGAGCCGGGCCATGGTGTGACCCCACGTCACCAGCACCCGCCGGACACCCGGGGCGGGCGGGCCCAGCGGCCCCGGAGGACTGCCGACGCCGTTGTAGGGCACATGCCGCACCGGCAGTCGCGGGTAATCGGTGACCACCTGGAAGGTGTCGGGACACGGGTCGACGGTGACGGCTCCCAACGGGTCGAAGTCCGTCAGACCGTGCCGTTCGAGGATCGGGGCGAGCAGCCCGGGCAGCAGTCCGCGGGCCCGCAGCATCAGGTCGGTGCCGTACAGCACCCGTATCGCCGGAATCCCCACCGCCGCGGCGGCCAGCGGACCGGCCAGCGCGGTCGGCTCGTACACCACCGCGTCCGCACGCCAGTCACGGGCCAGCTCCACCAGGCCGTCGGTCATCGACTCCGCGTGCGCCTCGAACATCCGCAGCGCCCGGGGCCCCTTGCCCTCCCTGGGAGCCTGCGGACCGCCGGCGGACTCGCCGGCGGCCGACGGCAGCACATACCCGCGCACCATCCCGACCGCGTCGACGTTCTCGCCCACCACCGCGGCGGGCAGTCCGGTCCGGTCGATCTCCGGCTTCAGCGCGGGCTGACTGGCCATCAGCACCTCGTGCCCCGCTGCCCGGAAGGCCGAAGCCAGCGGCACCAGGGCGTACAGGTGCGAGGGCCAGGCCCAGGTCGTGAACAGTACGCGCATGGCTTCCGTCAGCCCCTTCATGACGTCGGTGGACCCCGGAACATCGGGTGGGTCCAGTGCGCGACCGACGGTGCGCCAACCGGCTAGCAATCAGCTCGCGATCTGCTCGACCGTCCTCAACTGCCGGATGTCCAGCCGCCCTTGAGCACCTCTGCAGTCCACTCGCCCAGCCTGTCGGGACCCGGAGCCGTTCCCGGAGCGCCATACATCCCCCGCAGCGCTCCGGGACGGCCCCGGGGCTGTTCAGACGACGACCCATCCCGGCTCGGTCGCACACCGTCCGGTACCCCGCCGAATCCGCCGCTGGAGGACCCGTGACCCGAAACCTGTTCACCTCGGAGTCCGTCACCGAGGGGCATCCCGACAAGATCGCCGACCAGATCAGCGACGCAATCCTGGACGCTCTGCTGGCCCAGGACCCGTCCGCACGCGTCGCGGTGGAGACCCTCATCGCCACCGGACAGGTGCACGTGGCCGGCGAGGTCACCACCAAGGGCTACGCCGACATCGCGAGCCTGGTCCGGCAGACCGTGCTCGGCATCGGCTACGACGCCTCGCAGAAGGGATTCGACGGCGCCTCCTGCGGGGTGTCCGTCTCCCTGGGCGCCCAGTCCCCGGACATCGCCCAGGGCGTGGACTCGGCCTACGAGCAGCGTGTCCAGGGGGAGTCCGACGAGCTCGACGGGCAGGGCGCCGGCGACCAGGGCCTGATGTTCGGCTTCGCCTGTGACGAGACCCCGGAACTGATGCCGCTGCCCATCATGCTCGCCCACCGCCTCTCCCAGCGCCTCACCGCGGTCCGCAAGGGGGGCGCTCTGCCGTATCTGCGGCCGGACGGCAAGACGCAGGTCACCATCGAGTACGACGGCCACCGCCCGGTGCGGCTGGACACCGTCGTCGTGTCCACCCAGCACGCTCCGGACATCTCCCTGGACAGCCTGCTGGCCCCGGACGTCCGCAAGTTCGTCGTCGAGCCCGTGCTCGGCGCGCTCGGCGACGACGGCACCAAGCTGGACACCGACGGCTACCGGCTGCTGGTCAACCCCACCGGGCGGTTCGAGATCGGCGGCCCCATGGGCGACGCGGGCCTGACCGGCCGCAAGATCATCATCGACACGTACGGCGGCATGGCCCGCCACGGCGGTGGCGCCTTCTCCGGCAAGGACCCCTCCAAGGTCGACCGCTCCGCCGCCTACGCGATGCGCTGGGTCGCCAAGAACGTCGTCGCGGCGGGCCTCGCCTCCCGCTGCGAGGTCCAGGTCGCCTACGCCATCGGCAAGGCCGAGCCGGTCGGCCTGTTCGTGGAGACCTTCGGCACCGAGAAGGTGGACGTGGACAGGATCGAGGCCGCCATCTCCTCGGTCTTCGACCTGCGCCCGGCCGCCATCATCCGCGACCTGGACCTGCTGCGCCCGATCTACGCCCAGACCGCGGCCTACGGACACTTCGGCCGTGAACTGCCCGACTTCACCTGGGAGCGCACCGACCGTGTGGCCGCACTGCGGTCCGCGATCGGCTGACACGAGACGACGGCCGGGTCCGCGATCGGCTGACACGACACGACGGCCGCCCCACCACCAGGCTCAATCACGCGTACATCACAGGAGGCGCAGTCATGCGTATCGCCGTGACCGGTTCGATCGCCATCGACCAGCTGATGGTCTTCTCCGGCAGCTTTGCCCAGCAGCTGATCGAGGAGCGGCTGGACCAGGTCTCCCTCTCCTTCCTCGCCGAGTCACTGGAGATCCGGCGGGGCGGCGTCGCCGCGAACATCGCCTTCGGCCTGGGGCGGCTCGGTGCGCAGCCGCTGCTGGTGGCGGCGGCCGGGACCGACTTCGACGACTACCGGATCTGGCTGAAGGAGCACCGCGTCGACACCGACTGGGTCCGTGTCAGCGACCAGGCCCACACCGCCCGGTTCATCTGCACCACCGACCGCGAGAACAACCAGATCGGCACCTTCTACCCCGGGGCCATGTCCGAGGCCCGGGAGATCTCGATCGCCGAGATCGCCCGCCGGACGGGCGTCGACCACGTGCTCATCTCCCCCGACGACCCGGGCGCGATGGTGCGCCACGCCCGCGAGTGCCGGGCACACGGCATCACGTTCTCCGCCGACCCGTCCCAGCAACTGGCCGTGCTCGAACGCGCCGAGGCCCAGGACGTGGTGCGCGGTGCTCGCTTCCTGTTCACCAACGCCTACGAGGCCGAACTGCTGACCGAGCGCACCGGCTGGAGCAAGCGGGACATCCTCGACCGGGTGGACACCTGGGTGATCACCCAGGGCGCCGACGGCGTGCGCATCGAAAGCGCCCGCACCACACTCGTGCGGATCCCGGCCGTTCCGGTACGGCGGGTCGTGGAACCCACCGGTGCCGGAGACGCCTTCCGCGCGGGCTTCCTCGCCGGACACAGCCGGCGGCTCGGGACCGAGCAGGCGGCCTGGCTCGGCTGCGCCATGGCTTCCTTGGCCCTGGGCACGACCGGCACCCAGACGTACCCGCTCAGCCGCCGCGCCCTGAGGGTGGCACTGCGCGCCGGATACGGCTCGGTCGCGACGGACGCCGTCACACCACACCTCGGGGAAGTCCTGTGAGCGGCGCCTCTCTGCGTGCGGCCCTCGCCTCGCGCGTCGTGGTGGCCGACGGCGCGATGGGCACGATGCTCCAGGCCCAGGACCCGACGCTGGACGACTTCCAGCAGCTGGAGGGCTGCAACGAGATCCTGAACGTCACCCGCCCCGACATCGTCCGTTCGGTCCATCGGGCCTACTTCGAGGCCGGCGTCGACTGCGTGGAGACCAACACCTTCGGCGCGAACCACGCCGCGCTGGCGGAGTACGAGGTCGCCGAGCGGGTCCTGGAGCTGTCGGAGGCCGGGGCACGGATCGCCCGGGAGACGGCGGACGAGTTCACGGCCGCGGATGGGCGGATGCGGTGGGTTCTGGGTTCGATGGGGCCCGGCACCAAGCTGCCCACGCTCGGCCACGCCCCCTACACCACGCTGCGCGACGCCTATCAGCGAAACGCCGAAGGCCTGCTGGCCGGCGGCGCCGACGCGCTGCTGGTGGAGACGACCCAGGACCTGCTCCAGACCAAGTCAGCCGTACTCGGCGCCCGGCGCGCCCTGCATGCTCTCGGCGCGGATGTGCCGCTGATCGTGTCGGTGACGGTGGAGACGACCGGGACGATGCTGCTGGGTTCGGAGATCGGCGCGGCGCTGACGGCTCTCGAACCGCTGGGCATCGACATGATCGGCCTGAACTGCGCGACCGGGCCCGCCGAGATGAGCGAGCACCTGCGCTACCTCGCCCGCCACTCCCGGGTCCCGCTGTCGTGCATGCCCAACGCCGGCTTGCCGGTGCTCGGCAAGGAGGGCGCGCACTACCCGCTGACCGCGCCCGAACTCGCCGACGCCCAGGAGAACTTCGTCCACGAGTACGGTCTGTCCCTCATCGGTGGTTGCTGCGGGACGACGCCGGAGCATTCACGCCTGGCTGTACCTGCCCGAGGGCGGGGGTCGGCGCCCCGTGGTGGTCATGGCACACGGTCTCGGTGGGGTCCGCGAGATGCGGCTGGACGCCTACGCCGAGCGTTTCGCCGCCGCCGGCTACGCGTGCCTGGTGTTCGACTACCGGCACTTCGGGGCCAGCGGCGGTCAGCCGCGACAGCTCCTGAGCATCAGACGACAGCTCCAGGACTGGCGGGCCGCCGTGGCGTACGCGCGCTCCCGGCCGGAGACCGATCCCCGGCGCGTGGTGCTGTGGGGCACCTCTTTCGGCGGCGGCCATGTCCTGGCGACAGCCGCCCAGGACCCGGCCGTCGCCGCCGTCATCGCCCAGGGCCTGTTCACCGATGGTGTCGCCTCTGCCCTGGCGATGCGCCCGGACACCTCGGTGAAGGTGATGGCCCGCGCGGTCCGTGACGTGGTCGGCGCCCGCCTTGGGCGCCCTCCCGTCATGGTCGCGACGGCGGGGCCGCCCGGATCCGCCGCGTTGATGACCGCTGCGGACGCCGAGCCCGGCTACCTGGCCCTCGTGCCCAACGACGCGCCCTTCTCCAACCAGGTTGCGGCGCGGTTCGCCCTGGACATCCTCCGCTACCGGCCGGGCCGCCGGACCGCGAAGATCGCATGCCCGGTGCTGTTCTGCGTATGCGAGCACGACAGCGTGGCCCCCGCGCGGCCGACCCTGCGCCATGCCCGCAGGGCCCCGCGCGGCGAGATCCGCCTCTACCCCGACGGCCACTTCGACATCTACCTCGGCGAGCCTTTCGAACGCGTTGTCACGGACCAGCTCGCCTTCCTGGCGCGGCACGTCCCCATCGGCTCCGCACCCGGTGAAGCCCCGGGACCCACGACACCCTGAAAGAGGTACGAGATGCTCACCTACCCGATTGCGGGGAAGACCGTCTTCATCACCGGCGCAGCCGGAGGCATCGGTGCGGCCACCGCCCGCACGCTGCACTCGCGCGGAGCCAACGTGGTCCTCGCCGACCGGGGCATCGACGCCACATCGGCCCTCGCCCGCGACCTCGGCGGCGACAGGACACTGACGCTGTCGGTGGATGTCACCGACAGCGCCGCACTGGCCGACGCGGTGGACCGTACGGTCCACCGGTTCGGCGGCCTGGATGTCGTCTTCGCCAACGCGGGGATCGCGGCCGATCCGCCGGCGGCGATCGCCACCATCGACCCGGCCATGTTCGAGCGCGTCGTCGAAGTGGACCTGCTGGGCGTCTGGCGCACCGTTCGCGCCGCACTGCCGCACGTCATCGCGGCGCGCGGGCACGTCCTGGTCACCGCTTCGGTGTACGCCTACTTCAACGGTATGACCAACGCCCCCTACGCCATGTCGAAGGCCGGCGTCGAGCAGTTCGGCCGCGCCCTGCGCGCCGAACTCGGCATCCACGGCGCCAGCGCCGGGGTCCTCTACCCCGGCTGGGTCCACACGCCCATCGCTGGAGCAGCCTTCGGAAGCAACGACATCACCACCCGCATGCGCGAGATCGCCTTCCCGTCCCTGCTCGGCAAGGCCATCGCCCCCACGCGCGTCGCGGACGCCGTCGTCCGCGGCATCGAGAACCGCTCGGCCCGTGTCATGGTCCCCCGCAGGTGGGTACCGATTTCGGCCCTGCGCGGCGTCCTTAACCCCGTCACCGATCTCATCGCCGAACGCCACCCCGAACTGCGCCGACTCCTGCGCCGACTCGAGGAATCCGCCGGCCCCACAGGCAAGTCCCCGCAGACCGACACACCGAGGTAGGCCGTCATGACCCGTTACGACCTGACAGGACGCACCGTCGCCCTCACCGGCTCCACCGGCGGCCTCGGCATCGCCCTGGCCAACGCACTGCGCGACCGGGGTGCCAACCTCGCACTGCTCGACCTCGACGCCGAGGCGGCCCAGGCCCAGGCGGAGAAACTGGGTGGCGACACAGTCGCCCGGGGCTGGGGCGTGGACGTCCGCGACCTCGCCGGACTGCAGACGGCCATGCACGAGGCCGCCGCGCACTTCGGGCGCCTTGATGTCGCCGTCGCCGGCGCGGGCATCGACACCATGGCCCCCCTGGCTACCATTGACCCTGCCGCCTACGAGCGCGTGATCGACATCAACCTCAACGGCGTCTGGCGCACCTTCCGCGCGGCTCTGCCCCACGTCGAGCCCCAACGCGGCTATCTCCTCGCGATCTCCTCCATGGCCGCCTTCGTGCACTCGCCGCTCCAGATCTCCTACACCGCGAGCAAGGCCGGCGTGTGGGCGATGTGCGACAGCCTTCGCCTGGAGGTTCGCCACCTGGGTGTCGGTGTCGGCAGCGCCCACCCCACGTTCTTCCGCACTCCGATGATGGACGACGTGACCGCGGACCCGGCCGGGCACGCCCTCTGGGGCGGCAACTCCAAGGGGTTGTGGAAGATGGTGCCGCTGGAAAAGGTCATCGCCGGTATCGTCCGCGGCATCGAGCGCCGTGCGGACCGCGTCGTCGTCCCCAGGTCCCTCACCCTGACCGCGAACGCTCCCGGCCTGTTCCGGCCGATACTCGAACGTGTCGGTTTCCGCCCTCAGACGGTCCAGCGCGCCCTCGGCCTCGCCTCGGCGTCGGGCTGGCACGACCCGGCGGTGCATGAGCGCCACCAGGCCGGTTCCCGCTGAATTCCGGGCTGAAGGAAGCGGCCCAGGGGGTCCGGCCGTTTCAAGCACCACGTAAAGTAGCGGAGACCATGACAATCAAGGTCACACGCACGACACGTCGGGCCGCCGCAACCCGTGCGGCCATCGTCGACGCCGCCGAGGAGCTGCTGGCCTCCGGAGGCCCCGACGCGGTCACCTTGGAAGGCATCGCCGAACGCGCGGATGTCGCCGTGCAGACGGTGTACAACCGCGTGGGCGGCCGCGCGGCCGTTCTCATCGCGGTTGCCGAGCGGGCACTCGAGGACAACCGGACCTACATGGACGACGCCTACGCTGCCCCGGGCACCCCCGTGGAACGCATCAGGGCCGCCTCGGCCGCGTACGTCCGCTTCGCCGCCGAGCGCCCACACCAGTTCCGCCTGCTAGCCGAGCCGCCGGACGAACCCGCGGCCCTGGAACGGGTCGCCGCGCTCGTCGACGAGCAGAACGCCAAACTCGCCGCCGCCCTGGCCGACGGGGTGGCCGACGGCTCGCTCGCCGCCGACCTCGATCCCGTCACCACCGCCACCGCGTTGTGGGCTGCCATGAACGGCGTTCTCGGCCTCTCCTGGCGCGCGGACCGACTCCGCGCTGACGCCTCCCACTTGACGGAACTCGTCGCAGCTGTGGAAAGGGTGGTTCTCCGCGGGCTGCTCGCCCGCTGAAGTCCGCCCGGGGCCGTGCCACCGTACGGTGGCCGGCCTGGCTCCCGCCGCGCCGGGATACCGCCGCCTGCGGATCGCTCCCCTTCCGGGTGGCGGTATCACCCAGGCTGGAGCACGTCTGCACACGCCGTACGGCACCGCCGAGGTGTCCTGGGCGCTCTCCGGGCGTGAACTCACCGTGGAGGCCACGTCGTCCCTCCGAACACCACGGCCGACGTTGTCCTGCCGGACGGCAGGGGCGTCATCGAGGTGGGCTCCGGGAGGCACACGTGGACAGTGGCGTTGGGGGCACACACGGTTGAGCAGGCACCGTTGTCCCTGGACATGACGATGGGGGAACTCATGGACCGCGAAGATGCGGTCCGTGTCTTCAAGGACTTGCTCGTCTCGTACTTCCCAGAGGCCGCAGAGTTCGTCGAGAGCGGCTCCGGAGCTCCGGCCGGACCACCGTACAGGCGATCGCCGGAATGCTGCCCGACGGCGAGAATTTCCTGGCCAACCTGGAAGGGCGGTTCACCACGCTGACCGCCGGTACTGAAGTCTCCTGAGCTCGAGTGACCGGCTATCCCGTCTGTGCGGAGTCTGACGTCTTTCCCATCGGCTCGCCGGTACGTCCGGCCGCCGTGGCCAATTCCATTGAAAGCCCCCTCGGGGGACAGTGAGGAGCACGACCATGCCCAGCGCCACGTTCGCCCTGATGGATGGGTGGCATCAGGAGTCGGCCCGGACCAACGGCCCCGTGAGCCTCGCGTCGGAACGCGAGGGGTGGACGCGTTCGCCGGCATGTACCAGCCATTGGCGGGAGTCGCCCACCCATGAGGAGGTCGCGGAACTCCGGCCCGGATCGTGGCTCCTGACACCGCAAGGCGCCCCCGAAGACCTTGTCATCCTCGACCTGCACGGGGGCAGCTTCCGTGTCGGATCCGCTGCCGGGGCGCGCTCCCTGGGCGCTCAAGTGGCGCTGGCCGCAGGCGCGCGCGTGCTGCTTCCCGCGCATACCGTCTCGCGTCCGAGAACCCCTTCCCCGCCGGTCTGGATGACTGCCTGGCGGCCTACGACCTGGCCGCCGAGACGGCTCCGAGGATCGTGGTGGCCGGGGAGTGTGTGCGTCCGCGATTCGGTGGCGGTCGGCTCGCCGGCGTGGTCCGCTTGATCCCCCGGCTTCGGCAGATGCGGGAAGCCCGTGGCCGCATGGTCCGCCCGGCTCTGTGGTGACTTGGCAAGCGTCCGGCTTCGCGGCCGCTGTGGCCCACCTGAGTAACAGCGGCTCGCCCGTGCGGGCCCAGCCCGCCCGTGCCGGCCCTGACGGCGGTGGCGTACGCCGCGGTCCGGCTGACGGCCGGGGCGTGCGCCGTCTCGCGCGGGAGCTCGTCACGCCGGACCGCTCAGGGTCGCCCGCTCGGCGTAGAGTCGACAGTGTGATGGAGTACACGGCCGCCAGCTTTGTGTCCCGGGTCGCCGGCGAGCTCGGACCGAAGGCGGACGAGCTGATCGCCGACGTGGTGCGGTGCCTTCGGCATGAGGTTCCCGAACTGTGGAACGACCCGGATCTCGCCCGTAAGACCTCCGAGGGCGTCACCGAAAACGTCGTCGGCGTGCTGCGGGGCCTGCAATACGGCATCGAGCCGAGCGAGATCGAACCGCCGGCCGCGGAGATGGAACGCGCACGCCGGCTGGCCCGGCGCGGTACGCCCGTCAGTGTGATGCTGCGGGCCTACCGGCTCGGTCAGCGCATCGTCCTCGACAGACTGCTCGCGGAAATGCCGCGACTGACGAAGAATGCGGAGCTGATCAGTGCGGCGTCGCGCTGGCTGCTGGCGACAAGCGGATACGTCGACCACACATCTGAGCAGGGCGTCACGGCGTACCAGGAGGAGCGGGACCGGCGACTGCAGTGGCGGCTGTCCCTGGTGAACGAGGCCGGCAAACGCGTCGGGACCACCCTGGACATCGCTCGCACCACCCAGGAGCTGGCGGATCTCGCCATCGGTCACTTCGCCGACCTCGTCACTGTCGACCTGCTCGACCCCGTGGACCACGGGGGCGGCAGTCCGGCGGCGGGTCAGCTCGTACTGCACCGGGTTGCCCAGGCGTCGTCGGCGTGGGGCGGTCAGGAGCCGACGATTCGGCTGGGGGAGCGCCACACCTGCCCGGGCGGATCGCCCTCGGCTCGCGCCCTGGCCACCGGTCAGCCGTCCCGGCACACGGCGGCGCCGACCGATCCGGCCGATGCCTTCGTCAGCCACCCCACCCGCTCGATGCTGGTGGTGCCGCTGAGCGCCCGCGGTGCCACCCTTGGCGTCGCGCGGTTTTCCCGTCACAGCAACCCCGACCTGTTCGACGACGAAGACCTGATCCTCGCCCAGGAGATCGCGGCCAGGGCGGCCGTGGCCATCGACAACGCCCGCCGCTACACGCACGCCCATGCCACGGCCGTCACCCTGCAGCGCAGTCTCCTCCCACGTCGTACGGCGGAGCAGTCCGCCGTCGACGTTGCCTGCCGCTACCTGCCCGCCGGTGCCCAGGCCGGTGTAGGCGGCGACTGGTACGACGTCATCCCGCTGTCCGGCGCCCGGGTCGCCCTGGTGGTGGGCGACGTGGTGGGCCACGGTATCCACGCCGCCGCCACGATGGGGCGCCTGCGGAGCGCGGTCCGTACCCTCGCCGACATCGACCTGCCTCCCGAGGAACTGCTGACACATCTGGACGACGTCGTCATTCGGCTGTCCTCCGAAGTCTCGGCCGACCCGGACGTGGAAGCGCCCGGGGACATCGGTGCCACATGTCTGTACGCCGTCTACGATCCCGTGGACGGCCGCTGTTACCTGGCACGCGCGGGCCACGTGCTGCCCGCCGTGGTGACCGGCGACGCAACCGTCGACCTCCTCGATCTCCCGCCCGGCCCGCCGCTGGGCCTCGGTGGCCTGCCGTTCGAGGCGGCGGAGGTCGACCTGCCCGAAGGCAGCCTCCTCGCCCTGTACACCAACGGCCTGGTCGAAGCCCGTGACCGCGATGTCGAGGCAGGCCTCACCCTCCTGCGCCACGCCCTGGCCCAGCCCTGCGCCTCGCTGGAGGCCGCGTGCGACACCGTGCTCGAAGCCCTGCTGCCCGCAGGCCGAGCCGACGACGACGTCGCCCTGCTGCTGGCCCGCACCCGCGCCCTCGGGGACACCCAGGTCGCAGCCTGGGACGTGGACGCCGACCCGGCAGCCGTCACCCGAGCCCGTTCGAATGCTGCCCGGCAGCTGACCGCCTGGGGACTGGAGGAACTCGACTTCACCACCGAACTGGTGGTCAGCGAACTGGTCACCAACGCCATCCGCTACGGTCAGCCTCCCATCCGTCTGCGCCTCATCCGTGACCGCTCCCTGCTGTGTGAAGTGTCCGACGCCAGCAGCACCACGCCCCACCTGCGCCGGGCCCGGGTCTTCGACGAGGGAGGACGCGGCCTGTTTCTCGTCGCCCAGCTTGCCGAGCGCTGGGGAACGCGCCATGCCAGGCAAGGCAAGACGGTCTGGGCCGAGCTGGGCGAGGAGAACCCCGCCGAGGCCGAGGGCTAGGAGCGTGGGTCAGTAACGGGCAATTGGCCGGTCGGTTGTGATCGGGGTGATTTAGCTCTTTCAGCGTTGCCGCTCCGGCGTGAGGACGGCAGCGGCGATTGACGTCATTCGATTCGGGCTGCAGCGGGACCGGCGGAAGATGCGCCAGGACTTCAGCCGTGCGACGCCGCGCTCGACCGGGGCCCGGGCTGCGGACAGCGCGCGGTTGACGGTTTGCTGGGTCGGTGTGAGCTCGCGGCCCGGCGGGCGCCTGAGGGGTGTCGTCACCCATGAGCCGGCTCCCATGTAAGCCCGGTCAGCGAGGACTGGGACGCCGCGGCGTTCGCAGATCCGGATGATCCGGTGGTTGCGCGCCGCCGTCAGGTCGTGGGCGCGGCCGGGGAGTGCGGGTGAGATCCACAGCAGCTGGCCGTCTGGATCGGTGACCATCTGCACGTTCACCCCGTGTCGGCGGTGTTTGTGGGAATAGTCGGCTCGGCTGTCGCCGACCCGGTCGCACTCCGCGAGGGTGCCGTCCAGCAGGACGTACTCCGGGTCGGCTTCACGCAGGGCACGGAGCAGGCCGGGCCCGGTCGGCGAGCAGATCGATGACAGAGGCCGTGTAGGCGTGGGCGGTGCCGAAGGATATGCCGAACCCGGCCGCGATCTGCGCCAGAGTGTCGTGCCGACGCAGGTACACCAGACCGACCAGGGCACGTTGGTGCGGCGGGAGTTTGCAGCGGCGGTCACCCTCGCGGGTGACGATGAGCATGGTGACGGTGACCCACTCGGCCAGGGCGTGAGGCAGGTCGAGCGCGGCAGAATACGGAACCAACGCGGCTCCTGTGCCTTTGGGTTGAGACTTCGAACACCTCCCCCAACGGCACGGGAGCCTCGTGCGTTGCGCACACCACCAGCGTCACCCGATCAGTGGCCGAGCTGAAAACGCTCACTGACAGGCGGGGTCTCGGACTGCATTGGTTGACCGCCTCGTCCGCCATACCGAATGGTCTACCTCAAAGGCGACGGCCACCGCGTGCGAGGCCACTACCTCAGACGGGTTCTCGTCGTGGACATCGGGGAATGAATAACGTCAAGCGGCCTACTGGGGCCGGTGTTCACGCGTTCGTCAGGAGAGGCCGCCGAAAGAGCCTGAGACGGACGCGCAAGTGGGAGGGGGCGGCATTGGCGGCAGTGCACGTGCTTGCGAGACGCACGATCCCACAAGTGCCTGCGCGTAGTCCTGTTGCCGTACCCCGTGCCAGCCGGCTTCCTGTCGTCCCGAAGCCGGTTAGCGGCGAGGCTTTCTCCTCCTGGGTAGATCGTGTTGCGGGCACGCTGAGCGTTCCTCCCGGCCGGGCTGCCCACGCACTGGGGTTGGAGTGTTCCGAAGGCGCGGCAATCACTCGGCCCGTGTTTTTCGGAGTCATTCTCACCCCTGAGAGCCTCAGCGGCCTGCGCGATGCGACAGGGTTGCCGGTCCGAACGCTTCAGGCCATGCAGCTCCGCCCGGTATGACGGGACCGCACTCGACTTCGCGGGCCTGGAGCCGAGCGACCGGACGTCGATGCGGCTTGTCGCTCTTCGTGAATGGATGTTGACCACGTCAAGTCGGGCCTGCCCGTGCTGCCTTGCAGAGAGACCGGTATGGCCGCTGTGGTGGCGTCTTGGGATCGCGGCAGTATGCCCCGTCCACCGTTGCCTGCTGATCGATCTCTGCCCCACTGAGGTTCCCCCGGTGTGCGGGAGGCGCTGATCAGCTGGTCAGGGCGGGTTGACGGGGTTTCAGGTTCGTTCGTTCGGCCGTTGGCGCTCGGCCCAGTGCAGCAGGCGGATCAGGGCATGGCGGACCTGGGCGTCGCGGTGGGCGGCGGTGCCGGACAGGTCGTAGTCGAAGCGTCGGGGATTGCCGGTGGGGTTGCCGTGGGCATCCAGGCGCCAGGCGGCCAGGTGGTCGGCGTTGGTGTCCACCCCGATCAGGCCGCCCGTGCGGGCGGCCTCCAGCGGCACGGTCTGCACCGCCGGGATCGTCCAGGACGCGGTCACATACCAGCGCCCCCTGCTCACGTCTTCGTGGATGCGGTAGGCCACGGCCCGGTTGGCGGCGACGCGGTCGGCCCACTGCTCACCCCGGTGCGCGAACGACACCCGGGCGGCCAGGACGTACCGGCCGTGCGGGGCGTTCGCCAGGTGCGCCAGCGGCGCGGGCACCTTGATCGAGAACTCGCCGCCGGGGGTGACGCGGATCGTCTCGTTGCCGAACCTTTTGCCGGACTCGCCGTCCGCGGCGAGGAACCGGCGCCCGGCCTGCCACCGCAAGCGCCACTGCTCCTCGCTGAGCTGCACTTCCTGAAGGTGGTGCCGGGTGTTCAGCAGCCGCTTGCCGCCACGCACCACACGCACGACCCCGGCCTCACGGTCCGCCCGCACCGCCTGAAGCCGGTCTTCGAGCACACACAGGCGGAGCCTCTTCGCGTGCCACTCCCGCGTGCTGCGGTAGCCGCCCGGTGCCTGCTTGCTGCCCTTCTCACCCACGGGCACAGACAGCCGGTGGGCGATCGTCTCGATCCCGGCCTGAAGGCTCTGGATGTGCGCGAGCTGGCCGCGCCGGGCCAGCGCCCACTGATCGTGGGAGGCCTTGGTGATGCTGCCCGCCCAGCGGGAGGAGGACTGCTCGGACAGGGTGCGCTTGCGCTGGGCCCACTGCTTGGTGTCGTGCTCCAGCCCGGCCGAACACCGCGCCTTCAGGTCACGGGAGGCGAGCGTGCCGAGCAGGTCACCGACCAGGCGAAGCACCTTCTCGTCCCCGGCGGTCAGGTGCTTGAGGCGGGTACGGATCGCGACTCCC
The DNA here is from genome assembly GCF_002214185.1 of Streptomyces capitiformicae. Taxonomy (NCBI): domain Bacteria; kingdom Bacillati; phylum Actinomycetota; class Actinomycetes; order Kitasatosporales; family Streptomycetaceae; genus Streptomyces; species Streptomyces capitiformicae. Next base: position 10,695,888 of record NZ_CP022161.1, read on the forward strand.
GAGGGGCCGGGCACCACGAACGACGCCGCCAACTCCCGCAGCCCACCCATCTCTTCCACCCCCCAGCCGGTGTCGCAGAAATCCGTCACCACACCCAACGACCACCACCGGCAAAGGTCACACATTCGATGCAAGAACTCCCGTTCCCCACCCGGGGGATGTGTACCTGCCACTACCCGGAGACTCACTCATTCGCCCCAGAACACACTCAACTGCCGTCAATCACCACCTGTTCACAACCCCCTCCGGCGGCCCTCGAAGGTCCTCGCAAACCGGCGATTACACGAGTCATCTCCACCCCCCTTTCAAGCCATCTGCCGCGTGATTGTGGCCACTTGGGCAATACCTAGCACCCACTCGGTTTTGCTGCTTCTCTGAACGACGCTTCCCTGAACGAGCCTGCGCGGCAACCAAGCCGTCCCCGTCCCTCAGGAGACCTCATGGCTGTCACCCCGGAGGCCGCACACCCCTCCCCACCCGGCTCCGCCTCCTCGCTCAGCGAGCAGATCAGCCCCGCCCCCGCCCGACTCGTCGTCGCCCTGGCGCTCGCCCAGTTCGGCGCGTATCTGGCCGTGCTGACGCCCGTCATGGTCACCCTCGCCCTCCGCGTGAACCAGATCGTGCCGGAGGCGGAGCGTGGTGCGGCCCTCGGTCAGGTACTGTCCGTCGGCGCGCTGCTCGCGATGCTCGGCAACCCGGTCTTCGGTGCCCTCTCCGACCGTACGACCGGCCGTTTCGGCCGTCGCCGCCCCTGGTTGCTCGGCGGCATGGTCGCCGGACTGGCCGGTCTCCTGATCGTCGCGCTCGGCGGCGGGGTCCTCGCCCTCATGGCCGGCTGGGCCCTCGCGCAGCTCGGCATCAACGCCACCCTCGCCGCGCTGACGTCCTGCGTGCCGGACCTGGTCCCGGACCAGCAGCGGGCCCGGGTCTCCGGGGTCGTCGGCATGATGCTGTCGCTGTCGATGATCGCGGGCTCGGGGCTCGCCCAGATCTTCAGCGGCTCGATGTTCCTCGCCTTCCTCGTCCCCGGGCTCATCGGCCTCGCCTGCGTCGGGTTGCTCGTGGTCGTCGTGAAGGACCGGGACCGCCCGGCGCGCGCCGGCGCGTTCGAGCCGTACGGCTTCAGGGAGTTCCTGCGCAGCTTCTGGGTCGACCCGCGCAGGCACCCCGACTTCGCCTGGAACTTCGCCGGCCGCTTCCTGGTCTTCACCGGCGCCGCCTGCGTGACCAGCTACTCCGTCTACTTCCTGATGGACCGTATGGGGTACGACGGCGTCGAGGTCGCCGACAAGTTCTTCGTCGGCATCCTGGTGATGGTCGCGGCGACCGTCGTCGGGTCGGTCCTCGGCGGACAGCTCTCCGACCGCTCCGGCCACCGCAAGCCGTACGTGCTCGGCTCCTCGCTCGGGATGGCGGCCGGGCTGGCGCTGGTGGCGGCCTCCCAGACCTTCGGCATGTATCTCGTCGCCATGGCCGTCTTCGGGTTCGCCGAGGGGCTGTACCTCTCGGTCGACATGGCGCTGGCCGCCGCCGTGCTGCCCAACCCGGAGGAGTCCGCCAAGGACATGGGCGTCCTCAACATCGGCAACGCCCTCCCTCAGTCCCTCGTCCCGGTCATCGCCCCGAGCCTGCTCGCCCTCGGCGGTGGTGACGGCGGCAACTACAGCGCCCTGTTCCTCTTCGGCGCCGTCGCCTCGGTCGTGGGCGCCGTCGCCGTCCAGTTCGTCCGCTCGGTCCAGTAGCCCTGTGCCCCCTGTGCTTCCTGTGCTCCTGTGCCCCTGCGCCCCCTGTGCCCCCTGTGCCCCCTGTATCCCGTGATCAAGGAACGCCGATGCTCCCGCACCGTGACCCGTACCTCGACCCGAACCGCCCCGTCGACGAACGGGTGGAAGACCTCCTGGCACGGATGACCCTCGCGGAGAAGGCGGGCCAGCTCTTCCACACGACGCTGACGATGAACGCCGACGGGACGCTCGCCGAGGCCGGAGCCGAGGCGACGGACGGGCCTTTCCCGCGGCAGGGCACCACCGAGTTGGTCACGGACGGCCATCTGACGCACTTCAACCTCCTGGGTCAGTACGGGGTCCGGGAGACGGCCGAGTGGGTCAACCGGCTCCAGGCGCTCGCGGCGGACACCCGGCTCGGCATCCCGGTCACCCTGTCCACCGACCCGCGCCACGCGTTCACCGACAACCCGGGAGCCTCCTTCCACTCCGGCGCCTTCTCGGCCTGGCCCGAACCGCTGGGCCTCGCCGCGATCGGCGACCCGGAGCTGGTGGAGAGGTTCGGCGACACGGTCCGCCGCGAGTACCTGTCCACCGGCTTCCGCGTCGCCCTCCACCCGCAGATCGACCTCGCCACCGAGCCCCGCTGGTCCCGCCAGTCCGGCACCTTCGGCTCGTCCGCGGACATGACGAGCGAGCTCGTACGGGCGTACGTACGCGGTCTGCAGGGGCCCCGGCTCGGGCCGCGTTCCGTGGCCGCCATGGTCAAGCACTTCCCGGGCGGGATGCGCGATCACCACCTGGAACCCTTCAAGGCGGCGATCGCGGCCGGGTGTTCGCAGATGATGCCGTACTACGGGCAGCCGATCGGCGTGGAAGGGTGGGAGGAGGTCGGCTTCGGGTTCAATCGCGACGTCCTGACGGGACTGCTGCGCGAACGCCTCGGCTTCGACGGGATCATCTGCACCGACTGGGGCCTGCTCACCGACGCTCGCCTCATGGGCGAGCCGCACGAGGCCCGCGCCTGGGGCATCGAACATCTCTCCGTCGCCGAGCGCGCGGCGAAGGCGCTGGACGCGGGCGCCGACCAGTTCGGCGGCGAGCAGTGCCCGGACGTCATCGTGGAGTTGGTCCGATCCGGCCGGATCGCGGAGGAGCGGATCGACGCCTCCGTACGGAGGCTGCTGCGCGAGAAGTTCGTGCTCGGGCTCTTCGAGAGGCGGTACGTCGACCCGGACCGGGCCGAGGAGACCGTCGGGGCAGCCGAGTTCACCGCCCTCGGCGCGGCGGCCCAGCGCCGCTCCCTCACCGTCCTGACGAACCATTCCCTGCTGCCGCTCACCGACCGTCCGAACCTGTACGTGGAGGGTGTGGGCGCGCAGACCGCGTCGCTGTACGGCAACGTCGTCGCCGATCCGGCCCACGCGGACCTGGCGGTGCTGCGGTTGCGGGCGCCGTACGAGGAACGGCCGGGCCGGTTCGAGTCGTTCTTCCACTCCGGGTCGCCGGTGTTCGGGGAGGAACGGCTGAAGGAGATCCTCGGGCTGCTGGACGCCGTGCCGACGCTGGTCTGCGTCAACCTGGAACGGCCCGTCGTGCTCCCGGAGATCGCGGCGAAGGCGGCCGCTCTCGTCGCCGACTACGGGGCCTCCGACACCGCGTTGCTCGACGTGGCCTTCGGGCGGGCGCGTGCCGAGGGACGGCTGCCCTTCGAACTCCCGCGCTCCATGGCGGCCGTGGCGGCCTCCCGCCCGGACGTCCCCAACGACACCGAGGACCCGGTCTTCCCCTACGGACACGGCCTGGACGTCTGAGCCCACCCCGGCCGTACGCGACGGCGTCGAAATTCGGCCGCCCCCGCGCCAGGGTCGCGTAAAGATGGGCGGATGCGCATCACCGACGTACCCGAAGTCATCGACCGGCGCGAGGGCCCGTACGGCGAGGTCGTGCTGCGGCGGCACGGAGAGCTGTTGCAGATCATCGCCAACGGGTGCTTCCTCATGGACACTTCCGACGGACGCTCGGAGCGACTGCTCGTCGACGCCGCCCTGGACGCGCTCGGCGACCGTTTCCGGCCGAGTGTGCTGATCGGCGGTCTGGGCGTCGGCTTCTCGCTCGCACACGCCACCGCGGACCCGCGCTGGGGCGCCGTCACCGTCGTCGAACGGGAGCCCGCCGTCATCGAATGGCACCGCGCGGGACCGCTGTCCGCACTGTCTTCGGACGCCTTCGCCGACCCTCGTACGACCGTCGTGGAAGCGGACCTCGTCGAGTACGTCAATGAGACATCCGCCACGTTCGACGCGCTGTGCCTGGACATCGACAACGGGCCCGACTGGACCGTCTCCGAGGCCAATGAAAACCTGTACTCACGGGCCGGTTTGGCAAGCTGCGCAAGGGTTTTGAGGCCCGGTGGGGTGCTGGCGGTGTGGTCCGCGCAACCCTCGCCGCAATTTGAGGAAACTTTGGGGAATGCCGGGTTCCGACAGGTGCGTACCGAAGAGATCCCGGTTGCCCGAGGCGTTCCGGACGTCGTGCACCTCGCTGTAAGGCCTGGATAGCCGTGGCGCGGTGACTGCCCGTACCCTGCTTCCCTGGCGCCGATCATTCAAGCGTCAATCGCAGTCATGCGCAGCCATGCGTAGTCAAGGGATCACCCCCACGGATTCCGGAAAGCAACACAGGGGCGGGCGATGGAGCAGACACATACCTCCCACAGCAACACCACGGCGACGCCGGGCGCACAGCGTCGCGTGCTCGTGGTCGAGGACGATCCGACGATCGTCGACGCCATCGCGGCCCGCCTGCGCGCCGAGGGTTTCGTCGTCCAGACCGCGTCCGACGGCCCGGCGGCGGTCGACACCGCGGAGGCCTGGCAGCCCGACCTGCTGATCCTCGACATCATGCTGCCCGGCTTCGACGGCCTGGAGGTGTGCAGGCGTGTCCAGGCCCAGCGGCCCGTGCCCGTGCTGATGCTCACCGCCCGGGACGACGAGACGGACATGCTGGTCGGGCTCGGCGTCGGCGCCGACGACTACATGACCAAGCCGTTCTCCATGCGTGAGCTGGCCGCCCGCGTGCACGTCCTGCTGCGCCGGGTCGAGCGGGCCGCGCTGGCCGCCACGACGCCGCGCTCGGGCATCCTGCGCCTCGGCGAGCTGGAGATCGACCACGCGCAGCGCCGGGTCCGGGTGCGCAGCGAGGACGTCCACCTCACGCCCACCGAGTTCGACCTCCTCGTATGCCTCGCGAACACCCCGCGTGCCGTACTCTCGCGCGAACAACTGCTCGCCGAGGTGTGGGACTGGGCGGACGCGTCCGGGACGCGGACCGTGGACAGCCACATCAAGGCGCTGCGGCGGAAGATCGGCGCGGAGCGGATCCGCACGGTGCACGGTGTCGGGTACGCCCTGGAGACCCCGACTCCCTGAGCCGGTGCCCGCACCACGCGTAGGGTCTGCCGTTCGGATCATGCCGACTTCGGACTACGGTGTCGTGAATACCGCGGCCGAGGCATGATCCGAAGGACAGGCCCTAGGGCATGGATTGAGACATGCCCGGACAAGCAGACGTGCAGGCGTAGGGGGCTGGTGGCGGTATGAGCGGAGTCGGTGACCCACGGTCACGGAACGCGGGTGACACGCAGTCACGGAAGGGCGCGGGGCCACTGGGCGGCCTGCGTCCCTTCTCGATCAAGACGAAGCTGGGCATGCTCGTCGTCGTCTCGGTCCTGATCACCACGGGACTGCTGATGATCGCGGTGCGCACCGAGACGGAGGTGCGCTTCATCACGGTGTTCTCGATGATCGCCACACTGTTGATCATGCAGTTCGTGGCGCATTCGCTCACCGCGCCGCTGGACGAGATGAACGCGGTGGCCCGGTCCTTCTCCCGCGGCGACTACACGCGCCGGGTCCGGGAGAACCGCCGGGACGAGCTGGGCGACCTCGCCCACACGATCAACCTCATGGCCGATGAGCTGGAGGCCCAGGACCGCCAGCGCAAGGAACTCGTGGCGAACGTCTCGCACGAGCTGCGCACCCCCATCGCGGGGCTCCGGGCGGTCCTGGAGAACATCGTGGACGGTGTCACGCAGGCCGACCCCGAGACGATGCGTACGGCGCTGAAGCAGACGGAACGCCTGGGCCGGCTGGTGGAGACGCTCCTGGACCTCTCCCGGCTGGACAACGGCGTGGTTCCGCTGCGCCGCCGCCGCTTCGAGGTCTGGCCGTACCTGTCGGGCGTCCTCAAGGAGGCCCAGATGGTGTCCTCCGCGCGCGGCGGCGTCGCCTCGGACTCCGGCAAGCACACGCGTACGGACGTCCACCTGCACCTGGATGTGCACCCCCCGGAGCTCACCGCCAACGCGGACCCGGAGCGGATCCACCAGGTCGTCGCCAACCTGATAGACAACGCGGTCAAGCACAGCCCGGCGCACGGCCGCGTCACGGTGAAGGCCCGCCGCGGCGCCACCCCCGAGTCACTGGAGCTGGAGGTGCTGGACGAGGGCCCCGGCATCCCCGAGTCCGAATGGCACCGAGTCTTCGAACGCTTCAACCGCGGCGCCGTCAGCTCCCCCCACGGCCCCGGCAGCGACGGCGGCACCGGCCTCGGCCTCGCCATCGCCCGCTGGGCCGTGGACCTCCACGGCGGCCGCATCGGCGTCGCCGAGTCCCCGAAGGGCTGCCGCATCCAGGTGGCCCTGCCGGGGGCGTCGACCCCACTGCCGGGCCAGCGGGCCCTGCAGTCCTGAATCTCTTGAGGAACGGGGCGCGGGGCCGTATCGACATGCGGCTCCGCCGCATGGGCGCGACCAGCCCACCCGCACCCGCCAGCCAACGGCACCCCGGGCTTTCAAGGGGCGCGGGGAACTGCGCGATCAACCCCCACCCACCCACCCGCACCCCCACCCACCCGAGCTCGAAGGCGCAGCGGGGTCGAAGGGGCGGCAGCAGCCCCTGGATGGGGGAGGGACGGGTAGGGGCGGCGGGGGCGAAACACCCCTCGCTACCCACCTCCGGCATGGCTGAATCCCTCCAACATTGCCGGATATCGCTCATCCTCGCGGGGCTTACATCTGTGCCAAGTTGACGTAAAGTTCGCCCCAGAGCCACAAGATCCACCCCAGGTCCACGCCAGGTCCACCCTGGCGGACACGTGTGATCAGGTGCGTTCGCGTAGAAGGGCCGCGTCTTCATCGCCGCAGGCCCTCCCCGACGCGTACCCGGCGTGTGCCTCCCACACCCATTCCGGCCCGGAACCCCGCTTGTTTCCCGCCATTTCCACCCCCGAAACACGCTTTCCGATGTGACTTACGCGACGATGAGCGGGCTCGGCCTGACCTTCCCGGCCACACAGGCGTAGCCTTTATTCCCGCTGTCCATCACCTTGTGAAGCGGAAGAGGGCGGTTGCCGCCGTGTCGCCACAGTCCCCCAGTAACTCGAGCATCTCGACCGACGCAGACCAAGCGGGTAAGAACCCCGCCGCGGCCTTCGGTCCGAACGAGTGGCTCGTCGACGAGATCTATCAGCAGTACCTCCAGGACCCGAATTCGGTAGACCGAGCCTGGTGGGACTTCTTCGCCGACTACAAGCCGGGGGCCGCTGCCGCCCCGGCTCCGGCGGGTACTGCGGCCGTGGGGGCCGCAGCGACCACCACGCCCGCGGCAGCCGCCGCCCCGGCCGCGCCCGCGGCTCCGGCTCAGGCCGCCCCCGCGCCGGCGCAGGCTGTCGCTGGCCAGAACCATACACACGACATTGTCACTCGACAATGTCGCTCGATTGTGACGAGTGACACAGTCGATTGACGGGACGATCGGAGGCCTTGAAACGTCCGGCCGGACCACGGCCCGGGGGAAACACCGCTCCCCCCACCGGCCCGCCACAAGACACGAAGCCCCTCCCGCGACTCACCGTCACCGGAGGGGCCTCTCGCCGCCAGAGGGGCCTCTCAGACCTTTGTCAGACCACTTCGATGTCAGACCTGTTCGATCGAACCTTGGCCATGGGGACGGGTCGGCAGGCTTCAGGGGGTGAGAACAAACCGGATCGGGTCGCCGATCTTCTTTTCCAGCCGGGTGACGGCGTCAGCGGCCTCGGCCAGCGGGATGTGAGCAGTGATGGAAGGGGCCAGATCGATCCGTCCGGCAGAGGTCAGGCCGATGAGCTGTTCCACGTGCTCGAACCCAGAGCCGTAGTGGCCGCGGATCTGGTTGCCCCGGTAGCTGAACCCGGTGCTGTCGCTGACGACGATCGACTCCGGAGTGAGCCCTGCGAGAACAAGGGTTCCGCCGGCCCCCAGCGCGGCGACCGCCTGAGCGCGAGCGGCGGCTACGCCGGCGAAGTCGAACGCGACATCGATGCCCCGCCCCGCCGTGGCCTCCGCCAGCGCCTCGGCAAAGCCGTCCGCCATCGGGTCGAGCGCGAAATCGGCACCGAAAACGAGGGCCCGCTCCCGAGCCGTGGGCAGGGGATCGACGGCGATGATCGGGGCCGCGCCGACCATACGGGCAAGCCGGATGCCATGCGCACCGAGACCGCCGCACCCCAGATGCCGACCGCCTGCGCCGGACGCACCGCACCCGTTTCGACGATGGCGGCGTACGGAGTGGAGACGGCGTCGGGAATGATGGCGGCCTGGTCGAAGGGGAGGTCGTCCGGGATCGCGAGCAGGGTGTCCTGACGCGCCACGGCGTACTGGGCCCAGCCGCCGTCATAGTCCACGCCGCGCGTGAGCGGCTGCCGGCACGAGGAGCTGCGCAGACAGCCGCCGCACCCGCCGCACGGCTGCCCGGCCTGCAGCACCACCCGAGCGCCAGGCGCCCACTCCTCGGCCACCCCCGGGCCTACCGCATGGATGACGCCGGCAACCTCATGACCGAGAGTGACGGCGCGTGCTTTAGCGACGGAGTCGACAGGGAACTCCGGGCTGATGCTGCCGTCGATCAGGTGGACGTCGGACAGGCACACCCCCGCGGCCCGCACCTCGACCAGCACCTCCCCCGGGCCGGGGGTGGGCACCGGGACCTCTTCGACGGCGAACGCGTGGGTGTCCAGGTGGAGCCGCCCGGCAAGCATGGTCTTCATGGGGGGACCTCGATTCTTCCGATGCCTCAAGCGAATGACATTGTCACTCGACAATGTCATTTAACCTAGTCGCTGAACAAGATCGAGTGACCCATGTCTCACCAGTCCAGTCGCCGAAGGACTTCAGCTGCCGCTTCAACAGGCGGGAGTACATAACCCGGCTCGCCTCGGAGATACGCCGACCGGACGATCGGGCAGCCGGGTGGACCAGCTCGTTGCGCAGGGGCCACCCACTCAGGGCACAGGCCAATGGCGCTCACCCCTTGGAGCGGTCGCGGGCCAGTGCCTGGGCGACGGCCACTTGGAGGTATTCCTCCGCGGCCTGTCAGGCGTCCGCCGCGAGGCTGCGGAACCGTTCCGCGGGGTCCGGCACCGTCGGGATGTGGCCGCGGGTGACAAGAAGACCAACTACGAGCGCATGAAGAACAAGGTGTCGGACGACCTGAAGCAGGAGCTGCTGTCCAAGCAGGAGCTGCTGTCCAAGCAGGAACTGCTGTCCAAGAAGGGTTACGACCCGGTGCTGGGTGCGCGTCCACTGCGTCGCACCATCCAGCGCGAGATCCGCGAGATCCGCGAGATCCGCGAGATCCGCGAGATCCGCGAGATCGAGGACAGCCTGTCGGAGAAGATCCTCTTCGGCGAGCTGCGCCCGGGTCACATCGTGGTCGTGGACACCGAGGGCGAGGGCGAGAGCGCGACCTTCACCTTTCGCGGTGAGGAGAAGTCGGCCCTGCCGGACGTCCCGCCGATCGAGCAGGCGACCGGCGAGGAAAGGCCCACCTCTGGCACGGAGTACTGAGCGCCTACCGGCCTTGAGCAGCCCGCTGTTCCTCCACCGCCACGGACTTCAAGCAGGTCGGCGTACGAGCTGACGTTCACGTGTACGCCGACACTCAGGCCCACCCCGTGGACCACGGCGGTCCGGCGCGAGACCGACTCGCGATCCAGCGACAAGGATCAACCCTCGTTGTCGCGCGGGGTGATGCGGAAAGCAAAGGGAAGAGTCCCGGGGTCCAGCGCAGTCGCGCCCCCGTCCACGGTCAGTGCAGCGCCGTTGACGAAGGACGCAGCCGGCGACAGCAGCCAGGCGATGGCCTCGGCGACCTCACGAGGCTCGCCGGGGCGGCGCGCCGGCAGCAGCCGGGTGGCCTCCTCATAGGCTCCATCGACCTCACCAGAGGCCAATCCAGCGTCCTCGGCGAACCGGGCCATGCGGTGGTCGGCCATCTCCGTGCGCACCCAACTGGGGCAAACGGTGTTGGCCCGCAAGCCCTGAGGCCCGTAGTCCACAGCCAGCGACCGGCACAACTGCAGCAGTGCCGCCTTGGACGTGGCGTAGGCGGCATTGCGCACCCCGTTGCGCAGGGCAGCGACCGAAGCGACCGCGACGACAGATCCCCGGGTTCGGAGCAAGTGCGGCAATGCCGCCCGCATCAGAAGGAAGGGGCCGGTGAGATTGGTACGAAGCACCGCCTCCCAGTCCTCATCGGACAGTTCCCCGACACCCCCGCTGCGGGCCACTCCCGCATTGAGGACCAACCCATCGAGTCGACCGAATCGCGCGACGGCGGTTTCGACGAGGCGGAGAACAGCGTCCGGGTCGGCGGTATCAGCCGGGCACGCCAAGGCTCCGGTTTCCTCGGCGACGCGGTGCAAAGGCTCTGGTCGTCGCCCGGAGACGACAACGTCGTGCCCGGCCGCCCGAAGCAGCCGCGCGGTTGCCGCACCGATACCCGTTCCTCCCCCGGTCACGACCACAACGCGCTGATCCGGCATGGGTGTTCGGCCTCCTGTGACGAGCGTATCGGGAGACGTGATCTTACGTGGCTGCGCACCAGCGACCAGGATCATCGTGGCTGACGCAACTGCAGCAAGCCGAAGTCGAACTCCGCACCGTGGGGCGGGGAAGGCCTGGCCCGCAGCGGGACAAGGGCCAGGCCTTCCCCGCCCATGAGCGAGTCAGGGCTCCCCCGTTCGACCTCGCCGGGCCAGTCCCTCGCTTCACACACCGAGAGAGCTTCCTACCTCCGGTAGGAAATCAGGACCGTGAGCGGTGGCAAGAAGCACTCCATCAGCCTCCCCGAAGGCCTCACCGAGGCCGTACGCACCCATGTGGGCCCCGGCGGCTTCTCCGCCTATGTGGCTGGCCGAGGCGCTGGAGCAGCATGTGGCCATGGACGAGCTCCGCGAGATGGTCGCCGACTTCGAGACCCGACCCGCTACCCCGGGACGAGGTAGAAGCGGCCCGTGCCGCGCTGCGCCACGATCAGCGTGACTCGGAGTCGGCCGCGTCCCGCTTGAGCAGGGCCTCGCGGGTCGCGTCGCGAACACAGCCCAGAGGCCACAAGTACGCCAACGACGCCGTCCTGGCAGTCATCGCACACTCCGCCCCAGGACCAGTCACCGTCGCCAAGTGACCGAAGACACAGACTGTGGCTCGAACGCGTTTTCTAACGCTACGGTTCGGCGCCGTACCCGGCGGTTTACTCCCCTGATGGGGTGAAGATGATGATCACAGACGCAAACCACGCAGAGCTGGTCGTCGCGGCGCAGGCCGGTGACGATCGAGCGCGCGAGGAGCTGATCGCCGCGTACCTGCCGTTGCTCTACAACATAGTCCGGCGAGCGCTGAGCGGACATGCCGACGTCGACGACGTCGTCCAGGAAACCCTGCTGCGCGTGGTGCGCGACCTGCCTGCCCTGCGTGCCCCGGAGAGCTTCCGGTCCTGGCTGGTGTCGATCACGCTCCGCCAGATCAGTAACCACTGGCAACGGCAACGCGCCTTCGCCGGCCGGACCACGGTCATCGACGACGCATGCCAGATACCGGACGCCGGCGCCGTACCCGAGGACATGACGATCCTGCGTCTGCATGTGTCGGACGAGCGGCGTCAGGTTGCCGAAGCCGGCCGGTGGCTCGACCCGGACCATCGGGTACTGCTGTCGCTGTGGTGGCAGGAATGCGCCGGCTCGCTGAGCCGTGACGACATCGCCGCCGCGACGGGGCTCACCGCCGCCCACGTCGGAGTGCGCCTGCAGCGCATGCGCGAGCAGCTGGAACTGAGCCGGACGATCGTCGCCGCGCTGGAGGCCGACCCGCGCTGTCCGCAGTTGGACGAGACCGTCGTCGGCTGGGACGGTCTCCGTACCTCGGTGTGGCGCAAGCGGATCGCGCGGCACACCCGCGGCTGCCCGGTCTGCACGGCGACGAGGACAGAACGGGTTCCGGCCGAACTGCTGCTTCTCAGCCTCGCGCCGCTGGCCGTCCCGGCCGGGCTCGTCGCCGCGCTGGCTGCCAAGGGCCTGCTGTCGAGTACGGCTGCGAGTGCCGCCGGGCTGGCCACGGCACACGTCGCCGTCGGCACTGCGGCGGCGTCGGGGGGAAGCGCTCTGCACAGCTCGCTGATCGGCAAGCTCTACGCGATGACCGCTCATCCGCTGGTGGGTCTCACCACCGGCGCGGTGCTCATCGCCGGGACCGCCACCTACACAACCTGGCCCGAACCGGAGCGTCGGGCGCCCGGCGTCACCGCCGCTCCCACGGCCGGCCATCCCACGCCGACCCCGTCGCGCACCACCACGACGGCCGGACCGTCCCCGGTGAGTCCGACCACCGCCGCGGGCACTGTTCCGCTGGGCGCACATGCGCTGGAGTCCGTGGACAAGCCCACCCTGTACCTCACCTATGCCGGCGACTTCGCGGCGCTCCGCCGGGTCTCCGCGTCCAGCAGCGCGGGGACACGGCGGCGGGTCACCTTCTTGGTCATCCGAGGGCTGGCCGACACCCGGTGCGTCACCTTCCGCGCCGCCGACGGCCGCTATCTGCGCCATAGCTACCTGCGGCTACGGCTGAGCACCAACGACGGCAGCGAACTGTTCCGTGAAGACGCCACGTTCTGTCCGCGCCCCGGGGCAGTCGCCGGGTCGGTGACCCTGCACGCGCACAACTATCCCGGATCGGTCATCCGCCACCGCGACGGTGGCATCTGGCTGGATGGCTCCGACGGCACGAGGGCCTTCGCCGGCCAGGCTTCCTTCACCGTACGCAGGGCCGGGGTTTGAGAACCGCTCCTTGAGCATTCCGGACCGAGTCGCGCAGTGACAGCCGGTGATCCTGCGCCCGCCGTTCTCGACCCGGCGGTGAGCCGAGTGCTGCGCCGAATCCGGCTTCGGTCCGCATGCATCGACGGCTGCCTCGCCGAGACCGGCCTGAAGGCTGATCACCGCAACCGCCCCCGATATCACTCCTCCCAACCCCCACTGATGAGCAGGGCGGCGGCGCGTCCTTCCCCCATGGACGGCCGGTCTGGGGGCCATGGACGCCGGTCTGAGGGGCCATGGACGGCCGGTCTGAGGGGCCATGGACGGCCGGTCTGGGGGGCTCGGCATAACGCTTTCTGCCGGCGAGATACATCACTGCGCAATCGTCCGGACAGCGCGATTTTCTGTTACGAGGATGCGAGTCCGGCGGCCTCCACTTCATGGGGCGCCCTTCCCGCCGCTCACCATGGCGTGCCGGCGTGGCAGATTCCCCGACTTCCCCCGTTGACGTATCCCCTGAAGAAAGCCGCTCCAATGACGCGACACACCCACGAACGCCGGGCGACCGGTACGCAGGGACGGCCCCACGTCCTGCACCGCACTCAACCCGCGACGGATCAGGCCGTACCGGCCGACGCGCGCACGATCACGGCGCGCAGGGTGACCCTCGACCCCCGAAGAGAATCATGAAGGGCCTGCACCGGCTCGGCCGGCGTCGCCGAGCAGTGGTGGCAGGGCTGTCGGCCGCGGCGGCGCTGGCCGGTGCCGCGACGCTCCTTCCCAGCTCCGCCGGAGCCGCCACCCTGGGTACGCAGGCGGTCCCCTCGGGCCGGTACTTCGGCACCGCCGTGGCCGCCGGGAGGCTCGGTGACTCGGCGTACTCCACGATCTTGGACCGGGAATTCAACATGATCACCCCGGAGAACGAGATGAAGTGGGACGCCACGGAACCGTCCCGGGGATCGTTCAACTTCGGTCCAGCCGACCAGATCGTCAGCCACGCGACCTCCCACGGGCAGCAGCTGCGCGGGCACACTCTGGTGTGGCACTCCCAGTTGCCCACCTGGGTCAGCGGCATCACCGACGCTGCCACGCTGCGCAGCGTGATGAACAACCACATCACCACCACGATGGCCCACTTCAAGGGCAAGATCCACTCCTGGGACGTGGTCAACGAGGCGTTCGCCGACGGATCCACCCAGCTCCGCAGCTCGGTGTTCCAGAAGGTGCTGGGCGAGGGGTTCATCGAGGAGGCTTTCCGCACCGCCCGGGCGGCCGACCCGGCGGCCAAGCTGTGCTACAACGACTACAACATCGAGAACTGGACCGACGCCAAGACTCAGGGCCTGTACGCCATGGTGCGCGACTTCAAGTCCCGTGGCGTACCCATCGACTGTGTCGGGTTCCAGAGCCACTTCGGCACCAGCGGGCCGCCGGCCAGCTTCGGCACCACGCTGTCGAACTTCGCGGCGCTGGGCGTGGACGTGCAGATCACCGAGTTGGACATCGCTACCGCCCCGCCGACCGCATACGCCAACACCGTCAAGGCGTGCCTGAACGTGTCGCGGTGCACCGGCATCACCGTGTGGGGCATCCGCGACAGCGATTCGTGGCGGAGCGCGGACAACCCGCTACTGTTCGACAGCGGCGGCAACCCGAAGCCGGCCTACGACGCCGTGATCAGCGCCCTGGGCTCCGGCACCAGCCCGTCCACCAGCCCGTCCACCAGCTCCTCCGCCAGCCCGTCCGCCAGCCCGTCGTCGACTGATCAACCACGCGTGAAGACCCGACGAGTCCGCCCAACGGCCGACGGGACCACCACGTCCCCCTCCCCGTCCGCCACCGGCTCCCTGCCGTCGACGTTCCAATGGAGTTCCAGCGGGGTGCTGATCTCGCCGAAGTCGGATGCGAGCCACAACATCGCCGGCATCAAGGACCCGTCGGTGGTGTACTACAAAGGCAAATACCATGTGTTCGCCAGCGTGGCCGACTCGTCCGGGTACAGCATGGTGTACCTGAGCTTCACCGACTGGTCGCAGGCGGGTTCAGCCACCCACCACTACCTGGACCAATCACCGATCGGCACGGGATATCGGGCCGCGCCGCAGGTGTTCTACTTCGCACCACAGGACCTGTGGTACCTGGTGTACCAGACCGGCGGGAACGCGTCGTACTCGACCAATGCGGACATCAGCAACCCGAACGGGTGGAGCGCCCCGAAGGGCTTCTACTCCTCCATGCCGGCGATCATTTCGCAGAACATCGGCAATGGGTACTGGGTGGACATGTGGGTGATCTGCGACTCGGCGAACTGCTACCTGTTCTCCTCCGACGACAACGGACAGCTGTACCGGTCGCAGACCACGCTGTCGCAGTTCCCCAACGGGATGACCAACACCGTCATCGCCGCGCAGGACGCCAACCGCAACAACCTCTTCGAGGCCAGCAACGTCTACAAGGTCCAGGGCAAGAACCAGTACCTGCTGCTCGTGGAGGCGATCGGGTCGGACGGCCGGCGCTACTTCCGGTCCTGGACATCGGGCAGCATCGACGGCTCGTGGACCGCGCTGGCAGCCAGTGAGAGCAACCCGTTCGCGGCGGCCGGCAACGTCACCTTCCCCTCAGGCGCCTGGACCAAGGACATCAGCCACGGGGAGCTGATCCGGGCCGGGTACGACCAGACCCTGACCATCAGCCCCTGCAAGATGCGGTACCTGTACCAAGGACAGGACCCCAACGCCAGCGGTGACTACAACAGCCTGCCCTGGCGACTGGGACTGTTGACTCAATCCAACTCCACCTGCTGATACTCCGGTCCGACGTCGCGATCCCGCGTCGGCCCGGGCAGGAACGGAACGGCCACCGCGTGATCCAAGGGGTTGTGTGGACTCCCGAAGATCGTGCGGTGGCCGCGGCCGTAGCAAGGACCCCGCCTCGTCGGCGGTCGATGTTCATGGCGACGGCCTCCGCCCTCGCCGTTCCGGTCGGCAGTCTCCAGGGCGTCCAGCGGAAGTTCGGTCCGCATGTGGTTCGCCACCTGCCAGCCGACGATCATCCTCGAGTACACGTCCAGGCGCAGGGTGCCGTCGGTGTAGAGCGACCAGAGCTGGTTGGCGCCGCCGCTGCAGCTCCAGATCTGGGCGGCGGTCCCGTCGGCGGTGCTGGCGCCGTTGACGTCCATGCACTTGCCGGCGATGCCGGACTGCACGGGGGCGGGGGCGGGTGCGGGGTTCCTCAGCCACCCGGCGCTGTCCGCGGTCTGGACGCCGCGGTGGAAGGCGTCGGCCATCTTCTGGTAGCCCGAGTCGTTGGGATGCAGGGTGTCGTCCAGGTCGGCCGTGGTCAGGCTGCTCATGTCCACGTAGGCGACCTTCTTGCCCGCGGCCTGCGCGTCGCTCACGATCCGGGGGATGGCCTGGTTGTACGCGGCCCGGTACTGCTCCTCCGAGCCGCTGGTGGACACAACGAGGGAGGCCACGAGGACCGTTGCGTCGGGGGCGGCGGCGGTGATCTGGTTGACCAGCGACTTCAGCCGGTCGGTGGCGGTGGAGACCTGGTAGCTCTCGTTGAGGTCGTTGGTACCGAGATGCAGCGTCACGACGTTGGGCCGGTAGCGGGTCAGTGAGGCGTCGGCGAGTGCGGCGATCTGGTGGATCTTGTATCCGGGGTGGCCTTGGTTGTCGGGGTCGGACATCGAACCGCCCCGCACCGTGCCCACGAAGTCCAGCGGATGGCCGTCCGCCGCGAGCCTGTTCCACAACGGCCCCCGGTAGCCGTTGCCCGTGCTGCTTCCCACACCCCACGTGATCGAGTCACCCAACGGCATGACCCGCAAAGGCGTGTCGGAGGCGGCGGAGGCAGGCGTCACGCCTGTCGCCGTCACGCCGAGTGCGGCGGCGACAAGCGTGACCAGGGGGATGAACCAGGGCTTTCTCATGCAGGCGTCCTCTTCTGCGAGTGAGTGATGAAACAACGGGACTGATCGCCGTACGTGTCAGCGATTCGGCCGCTCTGCCGTCCTGTCGGCGTCGGCGGTCGCCTGACGTACGGGCAGAACGGCGTGGGAAGGGATCCTCTTGCGCTGTGAACGCTGGCGAGCGGGTTCGGCGCTGGCCGGCCCGTGGCCGTGAGGGAACGTGCCGGTGCCGCCGCGGCGAGTGCGGGGCGAGTGAAAGCCGCGCCGCCGCGGATGGGGTCCGCGACGGCACGGCAGGGGGGCGGACAGGTCAGGCCCAGGGGCTGACCACCGTGAAGGAACTGTCGGCGCGGAACGTGTCGGTGTTCTGGTAGAGGTCCACGCTCAGCGCGTAGTTGTAGTGGCGCAGATAGCGGCCGGGGTAGTTGTACGACTCCAGGCGGACGGAACCGGAGGCGGTGCCGGGGCGGGCGCAGTAGGTGGCGTCCTTCTTGAAGACGTCGGTGCCGTTGCTGCTGTCGAAGCGGATCCGGAAGTCCCAGTGGCGCATGTAGCGGCCGGAGGAGTCACGGAAGGAGTAGCAGTTGGCGTCGGCGAGGCCGGGCACGACGGTGAAGGTGGCGCTCTGCTTGACGGCGGTGGTGCTGGAGGTGCTCACCGGGTCGATGTAGCCGAGGCTGTCGGAGCGCACCACGGCGTACCGGCCGGGGAAGTTGACCGACTGCAGCGACCTGGTGGTGTTGGTGGGCAGGGTGACACCGCCGGAGACCGTCTCCTTCAGCACGGTGGCGTGGCGTATGAAGCCGGTCAGGCCGGGCACCTCGGTGGGTGTGGACCAGGTGGCGAAGTTGTCGTAGCTGTCGCTGTACCAGTACTTCCCGGCGCGGTAGCCGTCGTAGTAGATGCGCCAGCCGCCGTTGTCGAGCTGGACCAGGGCCGGGCCCTCGACCCAGTCGCCGAATCCGGCCCAGTTGCCCGTCTTCCGCATGGTGTAGGGGCCGGTGAGGCTGGAGGCGGTGGCGTACTCGATGTACTTCGTCGTCTCGTTCTTGGTGAACGCGTGGTAGGTGGAGCCGATCTTGACGATGAAGGTGTCGATGTAGTTCGGGCCGATGCCGGACAGCTGGGTGGGCGCGGACCAGGTGGTCAGCGCGGAGTTGGTCGCCGTGATCTTCCAGGCGGTGAAGTGGGTGGCGGTGCTCGCCGAGGTCAGGGACATGATGACGTTGACGCTGCCATCGGTGTCGATGAACCACTCGGGCGCCCAGGTGCGGGTCAGCCCGCTGATCGGGATCGTGTAGTTGTTCAGGAACGTCCAGTTCACCCGGTCGGTGCTCCGGGCGAAACCGATCGTGTTCCCGGTCCAGTTGGTGGTGTAAGTGAGGTAGTAGAAGCCGTCCGTGTGCTTGAAGATGCTGGGGTCACGGATCAGGCCAGACGGCGGGGTGTAGGCAGGGCCCTTCTGCAGGGTGAATCCGGTGGCGTCCGGCGAGTCGTACACATACAGGTTCGACTCACTGCTGTTGGTGAACGCGGTCATGGTGTACCGAGTGGCCTGCCCGGCCGGCGGGGCGGCGGCGGAGGCGGTGCCCTGAAGGGCGGGGGCACCCAGCAGGACAAGCAGCAGCGGGCCCAGCAGGGCGAGCAGCCTTCTTACGGTTCTGTTCAACTCTTCCTCCGGGCTCGGCCAGTCCGCTTGGCCAATCGCCGTGGTGAGGGACATGATTGTTCGAAATTAAGAACAATGTGCGGGACTTCGAGCAGAAGATAGATTTGAGCCGTGGTTCCGTCAATGTTTCCGACGGGTTCCGTTCCGGTGCAGCTCACGCCGCCCGCGTAACGGAAAAGACGTACCGTCGCATACGTTGACTTCCGTGCGGGGTGCCCTTACGGTCAGCGTCAACTATTTCCGCAAATCGACCCACGTTCGGAATACCGGACATTCACTTTCCAGGCGCGAGACGTCTGTGCAGACACACCCTGGTCCGAGCCGTGGTGCTGATGACCGCCGCCGACGGCCTCATTGACATCCAGAGCCGGGAGCCCACCGAACCCTCCGAACGGAACCCGTCGCGGTGGCTCCAACCAGATCGCGGTGCCACCGGCGCCGATGGGCTGGGCGTCGTGGAACACCGGTGCCACGGGAACCAAGGTCGTCGACATCGCCTACACCAACGGCGGCAACGCGGCCCGTACGGCCCTCCTCCAGGTCAAGGGACAGCAGGCCACCACGGTCTCCTTTCCGCCGACCGGCTCCTGGACCACACCGGGCACCGTCTCGGTCGAGGTGTCCCCGGCGAAGGGCTCGTCGAACACGCTGACGTTCTCCAACCCCACCGCACGGACAACCGACTTCGACACCATCGAGGTCCGCCCGCTGCCCGGCCCGAATGGCGCCCAGGTCGTCGGACAGCAGTCGAACCGCTGCAGCGGCATCAACAACAGCACGGAAAGCCGAACGGGCCGAGGCCGAACCCGGTGAGTCGGGTCCGGCGCCCTACCGCGGTCTCGCCCGGTTCGCGGTGGCTGTTCGGGTCCTCGGGCAGCGGCGAGTCCTCCCTGCCGCGTGCCGGTCTGGTGCCGCGGTGACAGCACGTCGACTTTGCTGAGTTCGTGAAGCGCCGATGGATTGCCGGAGGTGGGGTGGGCGAATCGCTCCAGGACACAGCAGATCGGCATGCGTCGTGGCCGTTTCGACATGGAGCAGGTGACAGGCGGAGAAGCGAGGCTCTGAGCAGCCGCACCGTGAAGGCGGCGGACTGTGAAGGAGCGATCTCATGGGCCGATACGATCTAGCCCTCATCGGGTTCGGAGGCGTCAATCGTGCGCTTGCCGAGCTGATATCCCAGAGTGGGGAGCGCCTGGCGAAGGAGCTGGGCTTCGCCCTGCGGGTGGTGGCGATCACCGATCTGCGGGCCGGTTCCCTGGTGGACACCGACGGCATCGATCTGGCGCCGCTGCTGGCGGCCGAGTCCGGGGAGCTGAGCTTCGCGGGCCTTGCCGGCGGCAGCGCTGATCCGCGCAACGAGTGGGTGATCCGCGAGGTCCCGGCCGACATCGTGGTGGAGGCGACGTTCACCAACCCCACCGACGGCGAGCCCGCCCTCTCCCATGTGCGCTGGGCCCTGGAATCGGGCAAGCACGTGTGCACCACCAACAAGGGACCGGTCGCACTCGCCGGCCGCGCACTGAAGCAGCTGGCTGCCGCGCGTGGTGTCAGCTTCGAGTACGAGGGCTCGGTCCTCAGCGGTACCCCCATCCTCCGCACCGCCGAGCGACTGTTCGGCGGCCTGGAGATCACCGGTGTCCAGGGCATCATGAACGGCACCTCGAACTACATCCTCGGCCGCCTCGAAGAGGGCGTCGAGCTTTCGGCGGCCATCGCCGAGGCCCAGGAGCTCGGGTACGCCGAAGCCGATCCCACCGCGGACATCGAGGGCCACGACGTCCAGCTCAAGGTCATGATCCTGGCCAACGAAGTCCTCGGCGCCGACCTGCGCCGCGAGGACGTCTTCTGCGAGGGCATCTCCGCGATCACCCCCCACGAGGTGCGGGACGCCGCCTCGAAGGGGCTGCGCTGGAAGCTGGTCGGCTCCGCCACCCGCCACGAGGACGGCAGTGTCGATGCCCGCGTCGCCCCGCTCGCCCTGCCCGCCCAGCATCCCCTCGCCGGGATCTTTGGCCCGGTCAACGCAGTCGCCTTCCACACCGACCTCCTCGGCACCGTCACGGTGTCCGGGCCGGGCGCCGGCCGCACCGAGACCGCCTACGCCCTGCTGTCGGACATCATCGCCATCCACCAGCGCCACGCCGACGACGACACCGCCCCCACGCACCCCGTTCTCCAGGAGGCCCACCGTGTCTGACACCGCCGTGCCCGCCGGCATCGAACTCGGCACCGACACGACGCCCGTGCACAACCCCTACACCGGCGAGATCGTGGCCTCGGTCCCCACCGTCGACGCCACCGCCATCGGCGGCATCCTGCAGCAGGCCAGATGCGGGCGCCGCACCGCCGCCGCGCTCTCCCGCGCCTCCAGGGCCTCCTTCCTGGAACGCGCCGCCCACCTGATCGAGCGGCGCGCCGAGTCCTTCGCCCAGCTGATCGTCAGCGAGGCCGGCAAGACCATCACCCAGGCCCGCAAGGAAGTCGCCCGCGCGGTCAACACCCTGTCCCTGTCCGCGGCCGAGGCACGGCGCAACGCCGGCGAGGTCATCCCCTTCGACTCCCATGAGGGCTCGGAGAAACGGCAGGGCTGGTTCACCCGCGAACCGCTGGGCATCATCGCCGCCCTCACCCCGTTCAACGACCCCCTCAACCTGGTCGCCCACAAGCTCGGCCCGGCCATCGCCGGCGGCAACGCGGTCATCCTCAAACCGTCCGCGCTGACGCCGCTGTCCGCGCTGCGCCTGGTCGACACCCTCATCGAGGCCGGCCTGCCCGAGGAGATCGTCACCGTCGTCAACGGCCAAGCCGACATCGCCGCCGCGATAGTCGCCGCCCCCGACGTGCGGATGGTGTCCTTCACCGGCGGATTCGCCACCGGCGAGGCCATCTCCCGCACGGCCGGCCTGAAAAAGCTCGCCATGGACCTCGGAGGCAACGCCCCGGTCATCGTCATGGACGACGCCGACCTCGACGAGGCCGTGGCCTCCTGTGTCTCCGGCGCGTTCTGGGCCGCGGGCCAGAACTGCATCGGCACCCAGCGGATCCTGATCGCGGCAGAGGTCTACGAGCGCTTCCGCGACGCCTTCGTCGCCCGCACCACGCTGCTGCGCGTCGGCGACCCGCTCGACGAGCGCACCGACGTCGGCCCCATGATCACCCCTCAGGCCGCGGCGGCCACCCGGGCCAAGGTCGACACGGCGGTGGCCGAAGGCGCGGTGCTGCTGTGCGGCAACGACGTCGACGGCTCCCTGTACACGCCGGCAGTCCTGGAAGACGTCCCGGCGACCTGCTCGATCTGGCAGGAGGAGGTGTTCGCCCCGGTCGTCGTGCTGCAGCCGTTCACGTCCTTCGAGGACGCCATCGAGCAGGCCAACGCCATCGACTACAGCCTCCACGCGGGCATCTTCACCTCCCGCCTGGACCGCGCCCTGTCCGCGGCCCGGCTGCTGGAAGCCGGCGGAGTCATGATCAACGACTCGTCCGACTACCGCTTCGACGCGATGCCGTTCGGAGGGTTCAAGTACGGCAGCATGGGCCGCGAGGGCGTGCGCTTCGCCTTCGAGGAGATGACCCAGCCCAAGGTCGTCTGCGTCAACCACATCAGTGAAGTGGTCCAATGACCGCCTTCCGCACCGAGCGCGAACCCCTGGGCCCGCTGGAGCCGGCAGTCGGTCGGCAGACCGACCACCGGCTGTCCCGGATGCGTCAGTCCGAGGGCGCGCACACGGGTCAGCACCGCGCCGCGTCGCGTACGGCCTGACTGCGCATACGGGCGGTGATCTTCCCGTCTTCCCGTCTCGGCCAGGAACGCGAGCCGGTTACAGATGGCCACGATGTCCCCCGGGCGCTGGAGAACTTCCAGGCCAACGTCATCCCGCCGGCCACCTACTCCGGTTAACGCCCCAGACGCCTACCCAGCTTCTGCAGGATGCCCCTTGCCGTCGGTGACCAGGCACTGCGAGGCAGGCGCCAGCGGCGGGAACTACTTCACGGCGCCGTTCCTGGCGACGATTCGTCCGGGCGGCCAGGCCGGCGACATCAAGGGCACCGCCGGAGACCGGCGGCCACCCGTGGCGGACTTGGCCGCGCCGCTCGTGGCCGTCGCGGAACGGATCATCACCCCGGTCACTGCGTTGCCCGGCCAGGACGCGGGCGAGCCCTGCGCTCGTGTCGGCTTGCTCAGGTGTTGAAGCCGGGCAGTGACAGGTACTTGAGCTGCTGGTACTCGTGGAGGCCTTCCGGTCCGCCCTCACGGCCCAGGCCGGACTGCTTGATTCCGCCGAAGGGTGCCGCGACCTCGGAGACCAGGCCGCGGTTGATGCCGACCATTCCGGCCTGCAACCGGGCGGCGACCCGACGGGCGCGGTCGATGTGGGATGTCATCAGGTACGACGCGAGGCCGTGCTCGGTGTTGTTGGCCACCGCTATGGCCTCGGCCTCGGTGGAGAACCGGTGGATGGCGGCGACAGGTCCGAAGACTTCCTCGTGCATGATCGCGGCGTCGGAGGGGACGTGGTCCAGCACGGTCGGGGCCGCGTAGTGGCCCGGCCCGTCAGGGATGTCCGCCTTGCCGATGACGACGGCACCACGGGCCACGGCGTCCTCGACGAGGTGGCGGACCTTGTCCACCGCGCGGTGGTCGGCCAGCGGGCCGAGCTCGGTGTCCTCCAGGTCCGGGGAGCCCACCCGGATGGCGGCCATGCGTTCGGCCAGCGCGGCGGCGAACGCGTCGGCGATTGGCTCCTGGACCAGGAACCGGTTGGCGCCGACACAGGACTGGCCGCCGAGCCGCATCTTCGCGATCATCGCTTCGCGGACCGCGAGGTCGAGGTCGGCGTCGTCGAAGACCAGGAACGGCGCGTTGCCGCCCAGCTCCATCGAGGTGCGCAGCACCCGGGCACCGGCTTGCTGCAGCAGCAGCCTGCCGACCGGGGTGGACCCGGTGAAGGACAGCTTGCGCAGCCGGGGGTCGGCCAGCAGAGCCGTGGTGACCGCCGCCGCGTCGCTGCTGGTGATCACGGTCAGGACACCCGCGGGCGCGCCGGCCTCGCGCGCCAGCTCGCCCAGTATCAGGGAGGACAGCGGGGTGAGGGCGGCCGGTTTGAGTACGGCGGTGCAGCCTGCGGCGAGGGCGGCGGCGGCCTTGCGGGCGGCCATGGCCAGCGGAACGTTCCACGGGGTGATCAGCAGGCAGGGACCGACCGGTTCGGCGACGGTGACGATGTGGCTCTTGCCGTCGGGGGAGGGTGTGCTGCGCGCGTGCGGGCGGACCGCCTCCTCGGCGTACCAGCGGAAATAGGCTGCGGCGTAGTCGACCTCGCCCCGGGCTTCGGTGATCGTCTTGCCGATCTCCAGGGTGATGATCCGGGCCAGACGCTCACGGTGTTCGATCAGGGCGTCGGTGATCCGGTGCAGGACGGTCGCCCGGTCCCGCGGGCTGGTGAGAGCCCACTGGTCGGCGGCCGCGGCCGCCGCGTCCAGTGCCTTCAACGCGTCTTGTGCGCTGCAGTCGGCGACTGCGGCTATGACTTCCTCGGTTGCGGGGTTGCGCACCTCGAAGGTGCGACCTCCGGCGGCGGGTTGCCAATCATGGGCGAGGAAGCCACGAGGGACGGATTCCAGGACTGCCGACTCCCCTGAGGGAGCGGTGAGCGTGTCAGTCATGCGCGTGGCTCTTTCGCTGATCGCAGGATGGTGTGTTGAGGGAGCACGATCGGTGGGTGGTCATACCGTCTCGCCTCCGGGGTTGGCGACCCCTGCCGTGTTCTCGACCGAGAGCAGGGAGCCCTGTCGTCCGGAGCCTCACACCGGCCGAGACCAGACAGCGGCACCAACACGCCCTCGCGGCATAACGAACGAGTGTCCAAGATCACGGGGAAACTTCACTTCTCAGTTGCGACCCGCGTGCCCACACGCCGAATCATCGGCGAGTACACCACCAGCCCAGGACCCAGCCCTTCCGTGGTGATGCTCGCACCTGAATTCTTCGGCCCGGCACCAGGTTCTCTGCACTGGGACGGCCGCCGCGTGTGGAGAGATCCAGACGGCGCCCCTGTCGCCTTTGTGCATCACGTGTTTGCCGGAGGCGAGAACCAGCTCACGGTAAACGCAGCCTGGCTCGACAAGTGGCTTGCCGAACGCGACGAGACAATCGTGTGGCTGGAAGGGACGGCAAAGGATATCCCGCGAGATCGTCCGAGTCGCGATTCACCCGGCCGACTTCTGCGTAGCCGTGTCCACTACCGAACCGAGGACGGAGGCTTCGCTCACCTGCCTCCCGTGTTCAACCAGGTACCACCACGTGATGCTGACGCTTGACACGGCCAGGCAGTCCAGCAGCCGATCGCGGAGGAAACTGCTTGGAAGCCGGACCCGGCTCTGGCTGACTTCCCCAGAGACTGGCCACAATGCCTGTAGCTGCTGGCCGAGACTCTCGTCGGCTTTCCCCCCAACGCTCGAGGCGGTGACTGACGGCACCGCTCAGGCTCCGGTATGGATGTGGGCCACCCACAGGGACGGCGCCGGAAGCTGCGCGCGGATCTCCACGACGGCCGCGCGTGCACGCCGTGCGGAGGCAGTGGGTGCTTCGCCCACCGGAGTCCGCGCCCGCGGACCGCAGGCTTCGAGGACGCCGCCAGGCGTTCGGCACAACCGCACGACGCAGGCCCCGCCGAAGCAGGCCAGCGGGGCTGCGTCGCGCTGTCAGGTGTCACGCGCGAGTCACAAACCCCATGGACACCCTCCGGCACAGGATCCCGAAACTGGACATACATGTCCGCATAGGACTGGATGGACGCCCCTGGACGGCTTCTACGACATGTGCCAGGTGGGACCGTCAACGCAGGGCAGGCGGATGCGGCCACTCCAACAGAGCCGCCGCCCCGAGATCGGCATCAGTCAAGATCCGGACCAGTCCCGGGCCGGCGGTCCCGGCAACGTCCCCACGGCTGCCATATCCGCAGGTCAGCGAGCTGCTTGCGCTGTACCACCAGCAGACCAAGAACCTGCCGGGAACAATCCGAGACGGCATCCCCCTCCGGCAAGCAGCACCGAGAGCGCTCACTGCCACAGACACTCACGCCTTGTGGAACTGCTACAAGACGACAGGCCGAGCGCCAGGTCCTGACACCAGGGTGCAACTCGGTCGCCCGCCAAGTCGGAATCCATCCGGTGACCACTCAGCCGACGATGACCACCCCACACCCGCAAAGGTAGAACACGAGCCACCGACGGCACCTGATGACGCGTCAGTAGCGTTAGCAAAGGGTTAGCAAGAGTCCCGCCACAGCCGCCCACAGACAGCCAGACCCTGAAACCGCCCAGCGCCGGAAACCGTAGCTGCGGCACACGCACCTGCTCCCCCGCGAGCGGCCGCCGAGCGGGAGACAGCACCGACAGCACGTCACCCACCCAGCACCGAATGATCAGTTGTTTCCGCAGGTCAACGGACCCTTCCCCGCGGCTTCAAAGGCGTCGGCGGCAGCTCGGGCGCGGGCAGCGGATCCCCGTCGTACCCCTTTACCTCCCCGAATCGTGTCCCTTCCATCCAGTCCCGACGCGCCTGCTCGATCTCTTCCTGGGACCGTCCGATCCAGTTCCAGAACATCAGTGTCACCGCCGCTGGCCACCGGGCCTTGGAGATACACACACCCGCTCGTACGACGCCACCGACCACAGCCGTAGTCGCGAAGCCACCGGCTCCTGCACGTCCTGCGGGCATCATCCGCTGACCAGCTCCTCAGCACTCTCCTTCGTCACAGCAGGACACCCCGAGTCACACGCCGCCACCCCATTCACGCCGCTGTCTGGAGACATGCCCCGAACCCCCTGTCCTCGCCCGACGCCCAGCCGGATCAGGCAGCGCGAGAACGGCTCGCTCTACATGGACACCCATGCCTCGACGCGCGTCGCGATCACCACCTGGCGTGCCCTGGAACGCAAGGGTTTGGCCCACCGTGACCTCGACGCCCACCCCGCCTCGGCCATAGGTCAGCGTCTGGCGGCGACCCCGCTCGGGCTGACCGTTCTCAAGCACCTCTCCGGCGTCGCCTTCCCACCCGCCGCGACCCAGCTCTGGCCGCCGGATCCTCCGAGGCACTTCATCACAGCCCCCGCCGCCCACCGACGCTGACCGTCGCCTGCCTCCAGCGTCCCCCTCAAGGAACCGTCATTTCCGCAACCCCTGTCTTTCGCTCCATCTCGCTTGGCGCAGGCGTGCAATCCAGCGCCATGCTGGCGTTGTCCGCCGAGGGAGTTCTCCCGAAGGTCGACTACGCCATATTCGCCGACACCGGCTGGGAACCAGCCGCCGTCTACACCCACCTCGACCGCCTCGAACGGGAAATAGCCAAGCCCGCAGGCATACCCATCCTGCGCGTCGCCGCAGGGAATATCCGAGACGACGCACTCGATCCCGAGCACCGCTTCGCCTCCATGCCCCTCTATATCCTCAACCAGGACGGGAAGCAGGGCATGACCAGGCGTCAGTGCACGGGTGAGTACAAAATAAAGCCAATCAAGAAAAAGGCCCGGGAAATTCTCGGCTACCCCTACCCGCAGCGGATCCCGAAGGACGTCTTCGTCGAGCAGTGGGTCGGCATCTCTACCGATGAATTCCACCGGGCCAAGGACGCCGACGTCCGCTACATGCGAAACCGCCACCCCCTCCTCGACCTCAATTGGTCCCGCACCGACTGCGTCCGCTACCTGACGTCCATCGGCCTGACGGATACGCCAAAATCGAGCTGTTTGGGCTGCCCATTTCACGGAAACGCACAGTGGAGAAATATCCGGGACACGAGTCCGGAGGAATGGGAGGACGTGGTCGCGTTCGACGCAGCCATCCGCCAGGGCAACGCCCGCGCCAACGCCTCCGGCAACCCGCTGCTCGGGCAGGCGTTCCTGCACCGCTCCCGAGTCCCCCTCGACCAGGCCCCCATCGACCACGTCACCGCCGCCGAATGGGCAGCACGCCAGCAGGAACTCGACGACCGCCCCACCACGGTGGACGAAGTGGAGCAAGGTGTGGTCGACGGCTGCTCTCCCTGGGCCTGCCGTGGCGCCGGACCCGAGCCGGTTCAGGGTGACTTCGGGCTGGCTTCTTGAGGCGAATCGTCCTCGACCTCTTCGCCGGCCCCGGCGGCTGGAGCCACGCGCTCACCGTCCTCGGCTCGCGGGACATCGGCCTGGAATGGGACGAGTGGGCCTGCAAAACCCGTGCCGTGTCGGGGCAGTTGACGATCCGGACGGACGTCGCCCGCTATCCGACGTGGGTCTTCTCAGGCCGCGTCCTCGGGCTGATCGCCTCCCCGCCGTGTCAGGCCTGGTCGATGGCCGGCAAGCGCCTCGGGCTGGTCGACCAGCCCCTCGTTCACCAGGCCGTCGCCGACCTCTCCACCGGCCGCGACACCCGCGAGCAGCTGCTCGGCGCGTGTGCGGACGAACGCTCTCTCCTCGCGGCCGAACCCATGCGCTACCTACATGCCCTCAACACCGTGGGCGAGCCCGAATGGGTGGCCATGGAAGAAGTTCCCGACGTCCTGCCCCTGTGGAAGCAGTACGCGGCCATCCTGCGCGGCTGGGGCTTCTCCGTGTGGACCGGCATCCTCAACGCCGCCGACTACGGCGTACCCCAGACCCGGAAACGGGCAATTCTGCTCGCTTCCCGCGTACGAACCGCCGAACCCCCACCGCCCACCCACGCGAGAACGGCGGAGCCAGAGTCGCTGTTCGGCCCGGGCCGCGCCCGCTGGATGTCCATGGCCGAGGCCCTGGGCTGGGGCGCCACCGACCGTCCCGTGCCCACCGTGTGTGCCGGCGGCGGACCAGGAGGCGGCCCTGAACCCTTCCCGTCCGGCTCCCGCAAGACACTCACCAACGCCCGCGCCCGCGGCACCTGGACACCCCGCCTCGACACGGAGACGGTTCTGGCTTCTCCGCGCGAGAGCTCCGGCGGATCCGCGAGGCAGGGTTCCCGCAAGACCCACCCAATGGCTACGCCAGCCCCTACGTCCAGCGCCGAGGTCAACCGCTGGTCGTGGTCCCTGCGCAGCAACAACCAGGCCAACGCCACCGTCCGCCGGGCCGACGAACCGGCCGGCACGCTCTTCGTCGGCCATCGCGCCAACGAGTGCACGTGGGTCGCCGAGCCCGCCGTCACAACGCCGGGCCGCGAGCAACTGCCCGTCCCGGAGGCGATCCGGATCACCGCGCAGGAGGCGGGCGTGCTGCAGAGCTTCCCCGCCGACTACCCCTGGCAGGGCAACAAGGGCCAGCAGTTCTCCCAGATCGGCAACGCCGTTCCCCCACGCCTGGCTGCCCACCTGCTCGCCCCACACCTGAACAAGCCCTTCGACCCCAACGACTTCACCCTCGCCGCCTGATGCCCCACACACCCGATTCCGACGAGGACGACAACCTCGACCGCGTACCGCCCCCGAAGCCCGTGCACTACGCCGAGCAGGCTCTCCTCGGCGCCCTGCTCCTGGAACCCGCGCGTCTGGCCGACACCGGCACGCTGGAGGCCTCCCACTTCGACAACCACACCCACGCCGCGCTGTTCACCGCGATCCGTGCCCTCCCGCCGCCTGACCTCAACGATCACGCCAAGGACACCACCTGGCTCAACGCCGTCCTGAAACAAGCCCGCGCCCACGCTCCCGGCTTGAGCGCCACCTACCTCCATGTCCTCATCCAGTTCTGCCCGCGCCCGAAGCACGCCGCGGCCTACGCCAGCATGATCCACGCCGACAATGCCCGCCGAATCCTGCGCGGGCACGCCGAGCGCCTCGCGGCGACCGCCACCGACCTCGCCCTGCCCAACCCGGCGGCCACCACCCTCGCTGCGGCCGATGCCCTCAGCCGTGTTCTGGACGACCTCGCCGGGCAGTTCACTCCACACCCTGGCTCTCTCCCCCGCACCCCGCCACCGGCCGCCGTCACCCGGGCGTGCAACGACGAAGACCTCGACGAGGAACGACTCCTCCTGGCGACCGCCACCGCCTACCCGGCAGACGTACAGCAGATGCGGTGGCTGAGCGCGGAGGACTTCACGCTGCCCCTGCACGGCGCGCTCTGGCAGTGCGTGACCGCGCTCGTACACCGCAGCGACATGGTCGACCCGGTCACCGTCCTCGGCGAAGCTCAGCACCGCGGGCTCCTCACCGACACCCTCACACCCCGCGACCTGATGGCCCTGATCTCCACCCCCGCCGGGTCCCCCGAGTACTGGGGCGAGAGGGTCCTTCAGCGCGCTCTCCTCGCCCGCGCTCACGAGGTCGCCGACCGGATCACCACCTATGCCGACGACCCCGCCAACACCCCCCACCAGCTCATCACCGGCAGCCGCCGCGCCCTGGCCGACCTCAACTCCCTGCGCACCCGCTGGAACCGAGCCACCGCACCAGCCCGTACGCCGGCACGTTCCGCCTCCGCTCCACGGGCCGGCCCGCCACCCAGGCCAGCCATCACCACCTCACGCACCCACCGCTGACCCCAACCCCGCCGGTTTCCACTGGTCTCAGCAGCCGAGGCCCGATCTGAATCGAGCACCTCGATGACCGACACCTCAGTCGACGCCCACGTACGCTTCGACACCCACCCAGCCCACGCGAGCGCCATGGCCGCCATGCTCTCCGGGCACCCACCGCAGCGCCGCCCAGGCCCTGCTGGCCGTCCGCGGCTTCGAAGACCTCGACGAGCACACGATGGTGCTAGCACGGATCGACCACGAAGAGCCTTACTGGGCCCACCAGGCCGCCCACGCCCTGCGCGCCGAAGGCGTCACCACCGCCAATACCCCCACATACCTCAACGGGGAGACCGTCTCCTTGCACGGCGAGAACCATCTGCGCAGCATCGTCGACAGACTCGAGTCCCCCGCCCAGGCCCTCGCCTCCTTCCAGCGTCTCTACGGCGACGCCCTACGCCCCGGATCCGCCCCCATGTCCGACACCGAACAGCAGACCGCCCGCGCCCGCACCAGCCTCTACGCAGCCGATACCACGCCGGACCCATCAAACGCACACGTGGAAAGAGTGCCCGCCTACGCCGCCGACCCCGGCGACCACGAAACGGTGCTGAACCACTTCCTCAGCGAGAACCACGACTGGGAGAAGTACCGGACCTGGGACGACAACACCACCATCGCCAACCACGAATCGCTCACCCTGCGCGTCCTCTTCGACCATAACGCCCGATCCCGGGACCTGAAGTGGACCATCGCCGCGTACGAGACCCCGGTCAGCGACCGCATGTGGCACATGACCGTCACCGCCTCCACTCCCGCCCCCGTCCTGAACACCCTGCTCGCGGTTCTCGCCGCCGGTGACGCCTGGGAGCCAGCCATCGGCAGCCCCGCCATCGACAAAACCGTCACCGAAGCTGCCCGCCCCCTCACCGACGCGGGCTGGACCCACACCGTGGACGGACGCTGGCTGTGCTGGCAGACCAGCCGGGGAGACGTCGGTGTGCAATTCGAGGCCTTCGCCGCCCAAACACCCCACACCCACCTCGATACGTGGACCCTCTGGGCCGGCCCCAGCATCAACCACCCCACGTGGGCCATTCACGCCTCCGCCTACACCCCCGCCGGCCTCCTCGCCCACCTCGCCGAAGAACTCGCGCACGGAACCGGCACCCGCCGGACCCACCCTCGTCAAGCAGCCCAATACACAAGCCAGACCAACACCACAGCCCCGCCCCCGGCGCCACACCAGCCTCTCCCGAAGAGCCGTCGACTGTGACTGCTGGGACAGGCCGACTGCCGTGTCAGATCGGGCACGCACTATAGCGGCGGAGTGTCGGTCGCAGGAACCGGGACTTGCCCCATTCCACCGCCAAAGTCCTGACCGCACGGTACTGCTGGATGTCTCGCCGCTATAAAGCCTCTACGCCACGGCGTAGCCGAGACGGAACAGGCCTTCGGCCCGCTCCAGATCCCGGTCCGTGCGCAATCGCACTTCCAGGTCCCCCGTACCGTGGTGCCCCAGCCCCGTGACATCACGGGTGAACCCCGGAGACAGTTCTACCTGTGTGGGGTCCACCTTGAGGTACACCAGTACCTTGGACTGCCGCGGGGTGCACACGCAGGCGAAGTTCCGAAGTCGCCGGAAGGCGCGGTACTGCTGGCGCTGCACCGCGATCGCGTCACCGCCCAGACCCCGCAGAACCTCATCGACCGCCGCCGCCAGATCCTCCATCCCACTCGCTCCCCCGCGCGCTCGCGGGGCTG
Organism: Streptomyces capitiformicae; assembly: GCF_002214185.1. Taxonomy (NCBI): domain Bacteria; kingdom Bacillati; phylum Actinomycetota; class Actinomycetes; order Kitasatosporales; family Streptomycetaceae; genus Streptomyces; species Streptomyces capitiformicae. The sequence goes on from NZ_CP022161.1 coordinate 10,727,555, forward strand.
CGGCCGCACGGCTTCCCGACCGGGCGCCCACAGGCTGTCCGACGACCGAGGCCACGGTCTCCAGGCCCAGGTGCTCGGCGCCGTAAAAGCGGTAGCGCACCAGGTCGATGCTGCGGCGGTGCTCACGAACGGCATGGACGTCGTAGCGGTTGAAGTCACCGGCCACGCAGATGAGCCGTGGCGCGCTCCACACAACCTGGGAAGCGACCGCCGGTCCGAGCCGCTCGCGCACCAACCGGTGAAACGCATCCCGATGATCGAGGAGCCAGGACATGTAGAAGAGGCCCTGGTTGATCACGCCGGCGTCGGTGCCGCGCTTGTACTCGACGATCACGGGCGCGTTGTTCTCGTCTAGGCCGAGCGAGTCGATACGTCCCCCGTGCACAGGACCGGTGCTGTACTCGCTCGCCAGGAACCGCACGCCCAGCATTGTCTGCATGTGCGCCTCGACGAGACCCTGCACATCCGCCTCGACCTCGGCAAGGCGCGGCGCGACCTCTGTCACGTTGCCTTCCGTCGTGTGGAACAGCTTCAGGCCCGACACTCTTCCCCTCCTCGGCTCGGTGATCGACAACGCCGCAGAGGTGCAAGATTGTTTCCGCGCCTCTCCATCACCAGGGATCTGCGATTGGATGGCAGCAGTGTCCGCCCTTGCCTGCGGAACGCGCGACTGTGCGCCGTGGGCTTCACGAGCCGACTCATACGGGAAACAGCACAATGAAGCGCTCCGGGATCGGTGGAGGCTCCGGACTGTCCCGAGTTGCGTGGAGTCGAGTTGCCTGGTTTCAGGCTACCGGCGGGGTGCGGAGTTCGTACTCCATACTTGCTTCCCACCTGGTGCTACTTCCTCTGGAACCTCTAGATCCCAGTCTCCAGGTGTCCACGATCAAGGGGAAGCTTCAAAGTGATACCGAGGACTCCGCCTGCACCGCTACCGAGCGCCAGCCCGATCGCTATGTTGTCGAAGACGGACACTGCGAGCGCCAGCCCGATGGCGACGCCGATCAGCATGCCGAGAGCGAGTCCCGTGCTGGCGGACGGTGATCCAACTTCCTCAGTGTTTGTCACACGCTCATTGTGCTCGAAAGCATCCGCAGGGCGGCCCATCATCGATCAGATACGGACAGCCTGGAAAACATGGCCCGCCCAGTGATCCGGAATCGGGCTGCATGCATCGCCTCGCCGTCAAGGTCACCTGAGAGCGGCCCGGGTCCCTCCGGTGTTGTCAGTTCTCATCGACATTTCCGAGCCGTTGGATCGCTCAGTGTTGCCCATTACCGTCGACAAAAAATGCTCGCTCCCACCTACGAAACCAGGGGGCCGACGAGCGCGTCGGAGTTGCAGTAGGTGCCTGCTTCTCATCTGCTGTGGTCGGCCCGACCACGGCCGGGACGCTGCTGTAGGCGCCTGGACTCGCCGCTGAGGAAGCCGCTCCCTGAGAACCCGCTTGGTCCACGGCACAGCGGCTCGCCGGCGCGTGACGCTACCTGCGCCCTTGCAGGCGGCCGCGCCGGACCTGTGGCGCAATGCGCTCGACAGGTGGTGACCGCAGTGGGTCATGTCGGCTCCTCGTGACCCCTCGGGACGTCGCTTCGCCTGTCGTGCGTTCGCACCGCTCCTCCCGTCACCATGGCCGTCTCGCGCCCTTCTGCTCGACTCCCTCCTCCCGTACGGTCGTCACGTTTGAAGTGACCATGGCAATGGAGAGGGTTCTGATGGGCAGAGGCCTGCTTTCACTGGTTCTCACCGCGGTCACCGGCGCCGCGTTACTCACGGCCCCGGCGTCCGCCGCTCCCCCGCCCATGCCGCCGGACGTGTACCGACCGGTCCGTGGGCCGGCCGCCCCGGCGGAGTACCGCTACCTCCAGAAGACCCTGCCAGGAGAGTCGATTCCGCGCCACGCCCATGACCTCGCCGCGGCACAGGCCCGTGACCTGCCCGCCGTCGGCGGGCGCTGGAGGGGCGTCGGTCCCACCAACATCGGCGGGCGCGTCGTCTCCCTCGCGCTCGACCCGAACCGCACGGACACCCTGTACGCGGCGGCCGCGAGCGGCGGGCTGTGGCGTAGCACCGACGCCGGGGAGACGTTCCACTCGGTGTGGCCCGACAGCCGGACGCAGGCCATGGGCTCGGTCGCCACCGCCCCGGACGGCACCTTGTACGCGGGCACCGGTGAGCCCAACCCGGGCGGCGGAAGCATCACATACGAGGGGACGGGGCTGTACCGGAGCAGGGACGGGGGCCGGACCTGGACGTCTCTCGGTCTGCGCGACTCCGGTGCGATCAGCGCCATCACCATCGACCCCGCCGACCCCCGCCGCATCTACGTCGCCGCCGCGGGCTCGCTGTACAACGGCGGCGGCGACCGGGGCGTGTACCGCTCCGACGACGGGGGCTCCACCTGGGAACGGATCCTCGCCGGCGCCAACGAGTTCACCGGCGCCACCGAGATCGTGGTCGACGGCGACCGGCTGTACGCCGTGCTGTGGGACAAACGTCGCCGCCCCGATCTGCGGACGTACGGCGGTGTGGGCTCCGGCGTCTTCCGCAGCACCGACGGCGGTGAGAGCTGGCAACGGCTCGGCGGCGGCCTGCCCGCCGCGGGCTCCGACGTCGGCCGTATCGGCCTGGGCGTCGCGGGCGACCGGCTCTACGCGATCGTCAACAAGGCCAGTGGCCCCTTCGAAGGTTTCTACGCCTCCACCGACGGCGGCGACAACTGGACCCGCACCCCCGACAACCAGGCCCTCACTGACTCACAGTCCAGCTTCGGCTGGTGGTTCGGCAAGGTGTGGATCGACCCCCGCGACACCGAGCACGTACACGTCGCCGGGGTCGCACTGCTGACCACGAAGGACGGCGGCGCCACCTGGACGGCCGACGACACGAGCATGCACGTCGACCACCACGCCATGGTGTGGGACCCGCGCCGCCCGGGCCGGGTCTACCTCGGCAACGACGGCGGCGTCTACCGCTCCGACTCCGGCGGGGACGGCGGCTGGGTCAAGTCCCGCCACCAGCCGTACACCCAGCTCTACAGCGCGGCGATCAGCCCTCAGGACACCACCCGCATCTCCGGCGGTTCCCAGGACAACGGCTCGCTGCGCTCCTGGGGCGGGGAGAAGTTCAACGAGTACCTCGGCGGCGACGGCGAGGAGAACCTGATCGACCCGACCGACGTGAACAAGGTCTTCGCCTGCTACCAGTACGGCAACTGCTTCCGCTCCACCGACGGCGGCGACACCCTCACGTACTTCGCCGACAGGACGACGTACCAGCGCCGCAACTGGTTCACACCAGTAGTCTTCGACCCGCGCGACCCCAAGGTCCTCTACTACGGATCCGAGGTCGTCAACCGCTCCACGGACGGCGGCGAGACCTGGCAGCCCATCAGCCATGATCTGTCCGGCGGCCCAGGCCCCGACCCTATCTACACCAACTACGGCACGATCACCTCGATCGCCCCGGCGGGCGACGGACGCACCGTGTACGCCGGCACGGACGACGGCCGCGTCTGGGTCACCAGGGACCTCGGAGCGACGTGGACGAAGTTGGCCGAGGGGCGGCCCTGGGTGACCCGCGTGGTCGTCGACCCGAAGAACCCGAACCGGGTCTGGACCACGCACTCCGGCTACCGCTCCGGCTCCGCGCTGCCTCACGTGTACGGCAGCACCGACGGCGGCAGGCACTGGCGGAACCTGTCGGGCAACCTGCCGGCGGCGCCCGTCAACGACCTGGTCGTCGCGCGGGGCGGCATCCTGTACATCGCCACCGACCAAGGCGTGTTCACCAGCGTCACGAGCGGCGGCCGCTGGCTGCGCCTCGGACGCGGCATGCCGCAGGTACCGGTCGACGACATCGAGTACGACGCGGGACACCACCGTCTGGTGGCCGCGACGTTCGGCAGAGGCTTCTACGAACTGACCACTCGCTGACCGAAAGTGCACTCCGTGACGCGGACCCCGAGCCCCGACCGCAGCGATGCGGGTTCGGGCCGACAGCCAAAAAGAGCGATGGCCAGCCCGGGATCCGAGGACCCCGGGGGAGGCTGACAGCCTCCCCCGGCACCGGCCGACACACCCGGCCCGCCGGGGCCACACGAAGGAAACCCACAGCCAGGTGACGTACATCGTCAAGATAGCGGCCGCGTGGCACCACCTGCGTATCCAGGAGATCGAACGCGGCAGTCACCGTCCGGGACAAGAAGTCCTTGCCGCGGTCCACCCGCACCTTCTCCGGCAGACCACCGAACGGGCCGTAAGGCTCCTCGCGCAGGACCGCGGAACGCAGCGCGGCCAGCACCGACTCCCGCGACGGATCTCCCGGCGTGATCGCGACGCCAGTGATCGCGTTCGTAACACAGTCGGTGAACCAGGTGATCCACGGCCTGCAGGACTTGCCATCGACATCGACCAGCACCGGAGCCTGGACGTGATCGGTCTCCCACACCTGGTTGCGCCAGCCCCGCAGCCGGGCCAGGAACACATCATGTTGGCCGCCCGCTCCCCACCCGCAAGCCCCTGGAACCAGTCCCGCCACCCGTGAGGATGCGGCCGATCAGGGCGGCATACCGTGATGAGCAGCGCTATGAGCTGCATAAATACGGTATTTGCTCCATACGGTGAGCTTGCGCGTCAACGCCAGGATCACAAGCTGGGCCTGACAACCACCCTCCTCCTGAAACGGAGCCCTCTAGGTGAGACGCGCACGCGTAAGAGGCCGACTGGCCGCTGCGACCGTCGGCGCCGCGCTGGCTGCGGGAACCGTCCTGCTTAGCGCCCCAACGGCCCACGCCCAACCCACCCCGCCACGCCCGGTCGTCTTCTACCCGCCAGGCCCGGTCGTCTTCGTCCCGCCCAACCCGATCCTGCCCAACTACCTGGACGACCTGCCCTTCTACCCGCCGGACCCGATCCTGCCCAACTACCTGGACGACCTGCCCTTCTACCCGCCGGGCCCGATCCTGCCCAACTACCTGGACGACCTGCCCTTCTGGCCGCCGGACCCGATCCAGCCGCCAGGCGATGGCGGCGGTGACGGTGACGGTGACGGCGGCAGTGATGCCGGCGGCGACGGCGACATCGTGCTGAACTGACCAGCCCCGGGGTGGCCATCGCGGGAAATCGCGGTGCCACCCCGCCGGGTCCTCAGGCATCTTGGCAGGGGCAGGCGGCGCTCCCCGGCGTTATAGCCCAGGCGGTCCCACAACTCATCCGTTCCGTGCCAACGTGCACTCGTCGGGATTGAAAACACGTGCTGACCTTGAGTTTTATCCAGTTCGTCGGGGTTTGGTGCCGACCTTGTGGTGGGTGGGTCGCTGGTAGGGCTGGCCTGTAGCGAGGACTCTGCCCACGTCATAGCGGGCGGCGGGGTGCCGGTTCTTCGATCCTGATGGGCGGCCGGGTCCGGGGCGTGTGGGTTTTGGTGCCCTGGCTGGTGAAGCGGTCTCGGGGCGGAGGTTTCTGAACCCCCGTCGGACGCGGGCCGGGGTGAGCCGTTCGGGCGGGATCGGTTTCTCCCAGGGGTACCGCAAGTCTTGTGCGAGGGGGCGGGCGAGCCGGAGCTGGGTGTGCGCGGCAACCACGAGCCACGTCCAGCGGTCCGCGGCCTCGGGGGTGCGGATCTTGGGACAGGTCCAGCCCAGGGTCTGCTTCCAGAAGCGGAAGGTGTGCTCGACATCGAATCTTCTCAGGAAGGTCTGCCAGCAGCGGTCGACGTCAGCCGCGGTGGCGCCGGTCTTGGACCACCACAGCCAGACCGGCTTCGGATCACCGCCCGAGGACAGGTGCTCGACCTAAGGCGGACCACCGTGCCCTCGATGACGGGCAGTTCCGTCGTGTGGTCGAGCCAGGCCGCCCGTCGGGTCAGCCTCGGGTGGAGCCGGTCCCAGGCCCTGGCAGTCGCCTTCCCGTAGCGGCGGGTGTCGGTGACCGTGGCCGCATGCTCGTCGCCCCAGGTGTCGGGCTTGCCGAAAACGAACTCGCCTCCGTGCTTGGGCGGACGTCCACCATCGGGATGCTCCCGGTGGAACTCCTCGCGGGAAGGTGCCGGCCGGCGCATCACCCGGTCTGAGCGAGTCCGTCCCAGGATCTCGATGGGCAGGTCAGCCAGCAGGTGAGCAAGGCGCGGGGCGTCGTAGCCGGCGTCGACCACGATCATGATGTCCGGATCGCCCGTCTGCCACTGCCCTGCCGCGACGAGGCGGTCGACGACCTCCCGGATCTGCGCGGTGGTGACCGCGGCGACATCCGCACCGGGCTCCAGCCGGATCGCATCCAGGACCGCCGTCCACGACGTCCGGCCGGTCTCCAGGGCAGCCACGATCGAATAGGGCCAGCCGGGGATCACGAGGTGCTTGTTGTCGCTGTATCCGTAGGCGTGGCAACAGCACCGGTCAGGGGCGGTATCCGCGTCCGGCCGCAGCCACGGTGACACGTCAACGGCCAGGACCAGGCGGCCGTCGGCCGCCTTCGGCAGCGGGACGCAGACCAGGGCCCGTCGCAGCCGGTCCACGTCGAGGCGCCCATGGTTCAGTCCCGCGTACACAGCTCCGTGCCCACGCCGATGTTCCGGCGCGAGTGCCAGACCGGCCAGCGTCTTCACCGGGCCGTCCGCACACAGCAACGCGTCGGTGAGCTCGAACATTGCGTCCCTCCGGGCCGTCATGGACGCGTACAACTCCGTCCGGAAGTGTGACAGCACCCCGAACGGCTCCCGCTGGACATCGTGATGCAGCAGACTCACTCCTACGGCCTTCGGTTGATCCCTTGCCTCTGTGACGGAGCACAGGATCAGACGAAGGCCGCCCCGCTGTACGGCAGTTATCACCATGAGTGATCAAGTTCGAGGAACGATTCGACCCGCGAGGATAAGACTCAAGCCGACGGACAACTCACCCCCCGGCCAGCACCGGCTGGCCGACGTGCTCGACGCCGCCCGGCTGCTGCGGCCCGTCGACCGCCGGCATCTGGACGGCGGCGAGCGGTGGCTGAAGGGCCCGGCCGTCATGTCCGCGGTCGCCGAGCGGATCGCCCAGGCCGTCGGCGGCGACCCCGCCCGCGCCGTACGCCTGCTGGCCGAGACGGAGGCCACCGGCCAGTCCTGCATCCTCACCCCCGCCGACCTCGGCCTGGGCAGACCGCACTTTCCCGAGCCGTCCGTCGTGGGCGCGGGCCCGGAGCCCGGCTCGGGGATGCGGCTGCTGAGGCAGCGGTGCGAGGCCGGGATGATCGCCCGCGGCCTGGACCGCGACGAACGCGCCGTACGACAGCTCGACTACGAGCTGGACGTCATCGGTCCGCTCGCCGGATTCGAGGCGTACTTCCTCGCCGTGGCTGAGGTGGTCGCCGATACCCGGGCGCTGGGAATCCGGGTCGCCGCGCGCGGATCCGGCGCGGGCAGCATGGTCAACCACTCCTTGTTCATCGCCACAGCCAATCCCATCGAGCATCACTTGCTGTTCGAACGCTTCGTCAATGAGCGCCGCGCGTCGCTTCCTGACATCAACCTCGACGTGGAGTCCGAGCGGCGGCTGGAGGTGTACGACGCGATCATCGAGCGGTTCGGGAAGGAGCGGACGGCGGTCACCGGCATGCCCGAGACCTATCGTGCCCGGCACGCCCTGCGCTTCCCTGTCAAGTTCAGCGTGTTGAGGACCAAGCGCCGAACTTGCCGTTCTGATCCTCCTGCAGGAAGACAGCCAACCCGACCGACGGCTAAACGAGTCGGTGATGCGAGGGCGGCGGGCGCACTACGTCCGTGCCGAAGCGCCCGCAGAGTCGTTCTGCCGCAACCTCAGCCGTACGCCTTGTGGAGCAGTAGGCGCACGGTGAGGGCCGTCGTCCCCGTCTCCGTACAGGCCGTCCGGCCTCTCCAGCGCGGTGTTGCCGGAGGCGGGGCTGGCGAAATGCCATAGCAGGCAGCAGATCGGCATGCGTCGTGGCCGTTGTGACATGGAGCAGGTGACGCGGGGGAGCGAGGCTTTGAGCAGCCGCACCGTGAAGGCGGCGGACTGTGAAGGAGCGATCTCATGGGCCGATACGATCTCGCCCTCATCGGATTCGGCGGCGTCAATCGCGCGCTTGCATCGATGGTGTCCACAGCGGACCGTCTCCTTCGCGAATCGGTCGAGGTTGCAAACACCGCGGCAAGCGGGACTGCCGCAGCCCATGGGGAGGCGAGGCCACGACAACCGCCCGGACCCCCTGCTATTGCGCGAGGGAGGAGCCTCCGGCTCGACCGGGTGCAGGAGGCGAGGCCGTGGCGGTGGGCCTTCAGCGGGCCGCCGCTCCGGTCGAAGCGGACCAGACTGGTCGCGGAGGTTCTTGCGCTGTGCCTTTCGCGGTGGCCGTCCTGACGCTGGCCACCGCGACGGACGGTGCGGCAACACCGAGTGAGCCGCGAGTCCACTCCAATCGGCGCTGGTGACGGCCGCTTCGTTCTTCAGCCACCGGTCGATGTCCGTGTCGAAGCCCTTGTCGTAGTGGTTGGGCGGATCGGCGAGTGCGTTGCGCTCGTCCTCCGTGAGCTTGGGTGGGCCACCGGGGAGGACGGGTTCAACGGGAAGGCCCGCTCACTGGGATGGGGACGGTTCGGTGGGGGGCCTGAGGCCCGTCAGTCGTGGGGGGTGGCGATGGCGGCGAGGTGTGTGCCGGGGCGCACGGTCAGCCCGTTCATGTTGTAGATGATCGTTCCGGTTGAGACGGCGGCGACCTTGTGTTCGGCGCCGTCGACCGGGTCGATGATGCAGCCGATGGTCTGCCCCTCGGTCACTTCGTCCCCGGTGACCGCATCCGGGTACCAGAGGCCTGCGGCCGGAGACTCGACGTCGCCTGTCCAGATCCAGTCGCGTGGCTGCACGGTCGGCTGCTTGATGTGCTCTGACGCCTCGATGGCACCGAGGTGGTGCAGGAGACGGTACAGGGCGTCGAGCAGCCTGCGCACGGTGGCGGGGTCGCGGTCGCCAGCCGGTCCACTTCCCCCAACCTCACCCCGGGAAGCTGCCCACAATCAGCCGAGATCACTCAACGTAACGAAGCACTACTAGGAGATCTCCTCGGGCCTGCTCACACTGCGGCGGGCGAGAACCCAGTGCCGGCGGTCTTCGCGGTGCCAGGGCCGCACCTCGACGCGGGCCCAGTCGTAGACCCGCCGGCCATGGGCCCCTTCGCCGCAGGAACGGCGCTTCCACTTCTGCCGTGGCAGACCCGGGAACAGATCATGGACGGGATGGTCGAGTGCCCAGCGGGTGACGACGGTGTCGTGCCGGGTGGTGGCCATGACATGGAAGACGTCTGCCTGCTCGAGTTCGTATCGCCAGCACTTGCTGAAGCCGTAGGCGGCATCTGCCGTCACCCACCGAAACGGGATCCGGTCCGCGATCGCCCGATGGACCATCGCCTTGGCCATGGCCACCTTCGTCTCGAAGGCGACGCCGTCGTCGATGCCGGCCCGGCGGCAGCGTTCCCGGTCGTCCGTCCATGACGTGGGCAGATACAAACGACGGTCGGTCAATGTTCGTCCGCGGCCGGTCGCGTAGGCGAGGAACACACCGATCTGGCAGTTCTCGGTGCGGCCCGCGGTGCCGGAATACTGCCGCTGCACCCCGGCCGAGCGGGTGCCCTTCTTCAGAAAGCCGGTGTCGTCGACGATGAGGACCGCGTCCTGATCACCGAGGTTGTCGACCACGTAGCGGCGTACGTCGTCGAGGACCTCGTCAGCGTCCCATTCGATCCGGTTCAGCATCCGCTGGATGCGGTCCGGCCCGCCGTGGCTGGCCTCCTCTGCCAGTGTCCAGCCGTTCTTGCGCTGCAGCGGAGCGATCAGCCCCCGCATATAGGCCAGCGCCGACTCCCGCGGCTCGGACCGGCTGAACCGGTGCACGAAACGTCCGTGCACAGCATCGAGTTCACTCGCCCACACACGCACATCAGCAAGATCCCCACCCATAACAACGCCAACGACGAACCTGGCCAGCGGTCACGATAGACACCGTTGCAGTACTAAGCCGGGCGGTAAATAGGTCAGGCCGTGCCGGGCCGCGAAGGAGGCGGCGTCGGCCTCCTCGCCGCGCGGCCGGGCGTCCAGGTGGCCGAGGGCCAGGACCACCGCGTCGGCGTCGAGCCGGCTCCCGTGCTCCAGGCGGACGCGCTGGAGGCCGTCCGGTCCCGCGGTGAGCGCAACAGCGCGGCCCGTGCGCGTGGTGACGCGCACCCCGGGCGGGGCCTGGCGCGCCACCTCGCGGAGGAACCAGGACAGGTAGGCGCCCTGGAGGCGTCTGGTCGCGAAGGAGTCCGGGGTGGTCTCACGCAGGTCGCCCTCGAGGCGGGGGTCCACGGGCGGGAGCAGCCCGGCGGCCGTCTCCCGCGCCCAGGCGGCGAGCGACGGGCCGGGGCGGGCGGGGCCCTCGCAACGCACGGCCTTGCCGGGGAAAAGGGTGACGTCCCTGGCGAAGGAGTTCATGCGCATCAGCGGCGACTGTTCCTCCCGCCAGACCCGTCCGGGGCCGGGGGGACAGGGGTCCACCAGGACGTCCTCGATCGACCGGCCCGGGGCCAGGAATGGGGCGTTGGCCGTCAGTCGCTCGGCCACGCCCACGCCCACCAGGCCGGCGCCGATGACCGCGATCTTCGCTTCCGTCGTGGCGTGGGGGGTGGCGGCTGGCCGGTGCGGACCGTGCGCAGGGGACGCCGAGTAGGCCGAAGACATGGCAGTCATTAATCCATGTCCTTTCCTAATTCGCTATGGAGGTGGAAGTGATGTCGCCGGGCGCGTGTGGGTCTCCGGACCGCCGGGAAGGACTCGCTTGCCCTCAGCCCGCGCGCAGGTGACTGGTCAGGGCTCTGATTGATCATCAATTTCCGTCGCTGGAGCTCGACTTCTTCGCAGATCGGCAGAGTTCCGCCGTGCCGCGCGCTACGGGAACGCCGGACGCCGCTGTGCGCAAGGACTTGGCAAGCGGCTCAGACACTGCTTAGGTTTGGTCCACTTCGTTGACGAAATGATCAGGAGCTAGCCTTGACCAGTTTGCAGCCCACCCCCGAGGACAAGTTCGCCTTCGGCCTGTGGACCGTCGGCTGGCGCGAGCGGGACCCGTTCGGGGACGCCACCCGCGCGCCCCTGGACCCGGTCCGCACGGTGCACAAGCTGGCCGAACTCGGCGCCTGGGGCGTGACCTTCCACGACGACGACCTGCTCGCCGTCGAGTCGAACCGAGACGCGGCGATCGCGGCGTTCCGCAAGGCGCTGGACGAGACCGGCCTGGTGGTGCCCACGGCCACGACCGACCTGTTCAAGGACCCGGTCTTCAAGGACGGCGCCTTCACCTCCAACGACCGTGACGTGCGCCGTCACGCGATGCGCAAGGTGATGCGCAACATCGACCTGGCGGCTGAACTCGGCGCCCAGACCTACGTGTTCTGGGGCGGCCGGGAGGGCGCGGAGAGCGACGCGGCCAAGGACGTGCGGGTGGCGCTCGACCGTTTCCGCGAGGCCATCGACTTCCTCGCCGGGTACGTCAAAGAAAAGGACTACGGGCTGCGCTTCGCGCTGGAGCCCAAGCCGAACGAGCCGCGCGGCGACATCCTGCTCCCGACCATCGGCCACGCCCTCGGCTTCATCTCCACCCTGGAGCACGCCGACATGGTGGGCCTCAACCCGGAGGTCGGGCATGAGCAGATGGCGGGGCTCAACTTCGTCCACGGCATCGCGCAGGCGCTGTGGCAGGGCAAGCTCTTCCACATCGACCTCAACGGCCAGCACGGCTCGCGCTACGACCAGGACCTGGTGTTCGGTCACGGCGACACGAAGAGCGCGTTCTTCCTCGTCGACCTGCTGGAGAGCAGCGGCTGGGACGGCCCGCGCCATTTCGACTACAAGCCCGGGCGCACCGAGGACGCCGAGGACGTATGGGTCTCCGCCGAGGCGAACATGCGCACCTACCTGATCCTCAAGGAGCGCGCCGCGGCCTTCCGCACCGACCCCGAGGTCCAGGAGGCCATGCGCGCCTGCCGGATCGACGAGCTCGCGGTGCCCAGCATCGCGGAGGGCGAGAGCTACGACTCGCTGCGCGAGGAGGAGATCGACCTCGACGCCGCCCGCGCCCGCGGCTACCACTACTCCCGCCTCAACCAGCTCGCGCTCGAGCACATGCTCGGCAAGCGCTGACATAACGAGGCTCCCGGGTCCGGAAGGGATGTCATGAGTGGGACGGCAGAAGCGTCCGGAGTCTCCCTCCGCGACGACCGGCCGGGGGCCTCGCAGGTGCCCAAGGGCGCCTGGTTTGTACTCTTCACCTTGCTCGCCGCGTCGATGATGGACATGCTCGACGCGACGGCGATGGGCGTCGCAGCGCCGGCGATCAAGCTCGATCTCGGCGCGTCCGACGCGCAGTTCCAGTGGATCAACATCGGTTATCTGCTGTCGTTCTCGGTGCTGCTGCTGGCCGGCGGCCGCCTCGGCGACATCGTCGGCCGCCGCCGGGTGTTCCTGATCGGGCTGGCCGGGTTCACGGTGACGTCGGTGGCGTGCGCGGCCGCCCAGAGTCCGGCGGAGCTGATCGTCGCGCGGCTGCTCCAGGGCTGCGCGGCGGCGATGATGATCCCCCAGTGCGTCAGCATGATTCGTGAGAGCTTCGGCCAGGAGCACAGTGCGAAGGCGTTCGGGATCTTCTCGCCCTTCATCAGCCTGTCCTCCGCGCTCGGCCCGATCCTCGGCGGCGCGCTGATCGACTACGCGTCGTGGCGCTGGGTGTTCCTCATCAACCCGCCGGTCTGCGTGGTCGTGTTCTTCTTCTCGCTTCGGGTGCTGCCCGCGGTGCCGCCCCGGGGCGACAGGCCCAGGCTCGACGTCGTCGGCATGATCCTGTGCTCCCTCGCTGTCGGGCTGTTCGTCTACCCGATCATCCAGGGGCGTGAGTACGACTGGGCCTGGTGGACCTTCGCGATGATGATCGCCGCAGCGGGGGTGCTGGCGGTGTTCGCGCTCCACGCCCGCTCCCGGCGCAGGAGGTCGCTCGACGCGTTCGTCGAGATCTCCCTTTTCCGCAAGCGCTCCTTCTCCGGCGGCACGCTGACCGTCTTCCTGTTCTTCGGCGCCTGTTCGGGAGCGTTCATCGTCAACCCGCTGCTGCTGCAGCTCTACATCGGGTGGTCGCCGCTGCACGTCGGTCTGACCGGCTCCTGGTGGTCCCTGGGCACCATGTCCGCGATGGTGGCCGGGCCCCTCCTCGCGCGGCGGCTGCGACCGCGCCAGGTACTGCAGGCCGGTGTGCTGACGCAGGCGGTGGGCATGGTCCTCGCCGCGCTGACCGTCGCCCTGAATACCAGGGACACCACCCACCCCGGTCCCCACGGCCCGCTCCTGGACACAGGCCTCACCAGCTTCAACCTGGCGCCGGCGCTGATCGTCTCCGGCATCGGCACCGGTCTGTTCTTCGTGCCCTTCCTGGCCCTTGTCCTCGCGGCCGTCGACAACCGCGAACTCGGCCTGGCCAACGGGGCGATCAACTCCCTCCAGCAACTGGGCGGCGCGGTGGCGACAGCCGTCTTCTCGACCGTGATCTTCAACCAGGTCGGGGACGGGACGTCGCCGTACACCGCCGGCACGCTCGCCTACGGGCTCTGCGCCTGCCTGCTGGTGGTCACCTGGGCGGCCTCCTTCACCCTCGGGAAGACCACCGACCCCCACGACTGACGCCAACCCCGGAAAGGTACCGACGATGCCGATGCCCCCCGCGGTCAACTTATGGACCGTCCGCGACGAGCTGGCCGCGGCGGCCCCCGGGACCCTGCGCATCGTCGAACTCCAGACCTGCGTCGGGGACGTCTTCGACACGCTCGCGGAGAGCGCCGTGACCTCGGCCCGGACACCGCGACACGCCCGCACGGCGGGACACACCCCGACCCGCTCGCGGACACGGCCGACGCCGGCGTCCCGGCCCGACACTCCGCCGCCCCGGCGTCCGCTCGCCCGGTCCCCGGCGTTCCGCCGGCCCACACCACAGCCGCGCAGGCGAAAGGACGGACAAGACCCATGCCCGAACCGCTCCAGGACGCCGCAGCACAGCCCCTGGCCGATCAGCGCTGGCGGAATCCCTCGCTGCCCGTGAGTGATCGGGTAGCCGATCTGCTGAGCCGGATGACCATCGAGGAGAAGGTCGGGCAGCTCGGCGCGTACTGGGTGGCGCCGGTGCGCCCCGGGGAGCCGGTGCTCGCGGTGCCGGAGGGGGCCACCGACCCGCTGCCGCCGCAGCTCGGTGAGGCGGCGGCCGTCGGCCTGGGACAGCTCACCCGGGTCTACGGCACCGAGCCCGTCCTCCCTGCGCAGGGGCTGGAGCGGCTGCGCCTGCTGCAGAACACCGTGATCGAGGCGAACCGGTTCCGCATCCCCGCGCTGGTGCATGAGGAGTGCCTCACGGGCCTCCTCTCGTGGACCGCCACCGTCTTCCCCACCCCCCTCGCCTGGGGCGCCACGTTCGACCCCGAACTGGTGGAGGAGATGGCCACGGCCATCGGCGGCGTGCTGCGCTGTATCGGCGCCCAGGTGGGCCTGGCGCCCGTCCTCGACGTCACGCGGGACTACCGCTTCGGCCGCACCGAGGAGACGATCGGGGACGACCCCTATCTCGTCGGCATCATCGGCTCCGCCTACGTCCGCGGGCTGGAGAGCACCGGGACAGTGGCCACGCTCAAGCACTTCGCCGGGTACTCGGCGGCCGCCACCGCCGGACGGAACATGGCGCCCGTCACCTGCGGGCCCCGCGAAGTTCGCCGACGTGATCCTGGAGCCGTTCGTCGCCGGTGTACGGCTGGGCGGGAGCCGGTCCGTGATGGTCGCCCAGAACAACGTCGACGGCGTCCCGGCCAGCGCGGACCGGCATCTGCTCACCGATCTGCTCCGCGGCGAGATGGGCTTCACCGGCGTCGTCCAGGCCGACTACTTCGGCATCTGGAACCTCAAGCACGAGCACGGCGTGGCCGCCGGACGCGGGGACGCCGCCGCGCTGGCTCTGGAGGCCGGCGTCGACATGGAACTGCCCACCATCCACTGCTACGGCCCGCCGCTGATCGAGATGGTGCGCGAGGGACGGGTCGCCGAGGAGCTGGTGGACCGGGCGGCGTCCCGGGTACTCGCGCTCAAGTGCGAACTCGGCATGCTGGACGAGGCATGGAAGGACGAGTTCGATGCCCTCGCTGCCCTGGAGCCCGGCGGCCTCGACCCGCCCGAGCACCGGGCTCTCGCCCGCCGGCTCGCCGAGGAGTCCGTGGTGCTGCCGGCCAACGACGGCGTCCTCCCGCTGCGCGAGCGTCGCTCCGTCGCCCTGGTCGGACCGCTGGTTGAGCAGCCGGAGGCCATGCTCGGCTGTTACGCCTTCGCCAACCACAACTCCCTGGACTTCCTCGACGAGATGTCGGCGCGCGCGGGCATGGAATCGGGAGTGCGGATCCAGACCCTCGGCGACGCCCTGGCCGAGGAACTGCCGGACGCGAAGATCCAGGTGACGGCAGCCGGCGACCTCAAGGTCACCCGCGACGAGGACATCGCCGCCGTCGTGGCCGTGGTGCGCGACGCGGACGCGTGCGTGCTGACGCTCGGCGACCGCGCGGGCCTCTTCGGCATCGACGGGCGCACCTCTGGCGAGGGCTGCGACGCCGAGACCGTGGCCCTGCCCGGCCGGCAGGCCGAACTCGCGAAGGTGGTGCTGGACACCGGGACACCCACCGTCCTGCTGATAATCTCCGGCCGCCCCTACACCTTGGAGGGCCTGGCCGAGCGGGCGGCGGCCGTCGTGCAAGCGTTCTTCCCCGGCGAGGAGGGGGCGGGCGCCATCGCCGGCATCTTGTCCGGCCGGGTGGAGCCGTCCGGACGGCTGCCGGTCAGCATCCCCCGCCACGCGGGCGGCCACGAGGGGACCTACCTGCACGCGAGGACCGCCGGCCCCACCATGATGAGCGCCCTCGACTCCACGCCGCTGTATCCGTTCGGGCACGGGCTCACCTGGACCACCTTCGCGTACTCCGGCCTCGACATGGACTCCGAGGTGATCGCGACCGACGGCATCGTGCAGATCGGCGTCACCGTACGCAACGACGGTGAACGGGCCGGCACCGAGGTGGTCCAGCTCTACCTGTCCGACCCGGTCGCCTCGGCGGTGCGTCCCGTCCGCTGGCTCGCCGGATGGGCCAGAGTGCGGCTGGACGCGGGCCGGTCGGCCCGCGTCGAGTTCGCTGTCCACGCCGACCGGGTCTCCTTCACCGGGAAGGACCTCCGGCGCATCGTGGAGTCCGGGGAGATCGGTGTGGAGGTCGGCCGGTCCTGCGCCGACCTGCCGCTGCGCGGTTCGTACCGGATCGAGAGCCCGGAGCGGGTTCTCGGAATGGACCGGGTGCTCACCGTGCCGGTGACCGTACGGCCGCTGTAGGCGGACGCCGCGGCACAGGCGGAGGCACACAGGAACAAGCCCAGGCCACGGTCGGCGGCCGACCGGAACCGCAGGGTGCCGTCGGTGTAGAGCGACCAGAGCTGGTTGGCGCCGCCGCTGCAGCTCCAGATCTGGGCGGCGGTCCCGTCGGCCGTGCTGGCGCCGTTGACGTCCATGCACTTGACGGCGATGCCCGACTGCACGGGGGCGGGGGCGGGTGCGGGGTTCCTCAGCCACCCGGCGCTGTCCGCGGTCTGGACGCCGCGGTGGAAGGCGTCGGCCATCTTCTGGTAGCCCGAGTCGTTGGGATGCAGGGTGTCGTCCAGGTCGGCCGTGGTCAGGCTGCTCATGTCGACGAACGCGACGCGCTTGCCCGCGGCCTGTGCCTCGCTCACGATCCGGGGGATGGCCTGGTTGTACGCGGCCCGGTACTGCTCCTCCGAGCCGCTGGTGGACACAACGAGGGAGGCCACGAGGACGGTCGCGTCGGGGGCGGCGGCGGTGATCTGGTTGACCAGCGACTTCAGCCGGTCGGTGGCCGTGGAGACCTGATAGGACTCGTTGAGGTCGTTGGTTCCGATCATCAGCGTCACGACGTTGGGCCGGTAGCGGGTCAGCGGAGGTTCTGCGAGTGCGGCGATCTGGTGGATCTTGTATCCGGGGTGGCCTTGGTTGTCGGGGTCGGACATCGAACCGCCCCGCACCGTGCCCACGAAGTCCAGCGGATGGCCGTCCGCCGCGAGCCTGTTCCACAACGGCCCCCGGTAGCCGTTGCCCGTGCTGCTTCCCACACCCCACGTGATCGAGTCACCCAACGGCATGACCCGCAAAGGCGTGTCGGAGGCGGCGGAGGCAGGCGTCACGCCTGTCGCTGTCACCCCGAGCGCGGCGGCGACAAGCGAGATCAGCGGACGAAGCCAAGGCTTTCTCATGCAGGCGTCCTCTGCGAGTGAGTGATGAAACATCGGGGCTGATCGCCGTTCGTGGGTCAGTAACTCGGCCGTCGTGCCCTGTTGTTGGCGTCGGCGGCCGCCTGACGCACTGGCAGAACGGCGTGGATGGGCGGCTCGGCCCGAACGGGCCTCACAAGCGCATCCGTATAGATACCACGATCTTGGCTGGAACATCCCATGAATGCCCAGAAATCGAGGATCGGGGGCACGTGGGCGAGTTCTGCCCTGTTTCGCACCAAGGACGCTGCTCCTGCGATTTGTTCGCCGCCCTCTCCCTCGCTGATCGGCCCGCGAACATCCTATGTCTGGTTGTACGGGCCGCCGCCATCGCGCAGTGCCGGCTGCGTCGCAGGCACCGGCGCACCCTGGTCGACGGCTTTGGCTGGTACGGGATCTCGGTGCACGGGACGGGAAGGTCGCCGTACGTGGTCATCGTCAGGCTGAGCACTCCGCCCGCCGCGGGCCAGGGCGCGGGCGGCCACGGCGTCGAGCGCGGGAGGCCGCCAGACGCACGAGCTCGCTATATGTGACTCAACAGCCTGTGACGACTTGCGGTTAAGGCCTTAATCACTCAATCTAACCCAGCGAGGGCGGCCGGGACGGCCGCCGGGTGAGGAAAGATCAGATGCCAGATGCCTTCGACGGCACCTCTGAAGGGCCCGTGGGTAGCCCGCCGCTCCGACGGACGTTCCTGGCCGCGGCCGCTGCCGGCCCCCTCTTAGTGGCCTGTGTCGGCACGGCCGCCCGGGCCGCGACCGGCCACCCCCGGTGCTGATGGCCACTGCCGTGTTGAACTGGCGGGTGTTCACCGGAATGGGTGTCTGACGGCTCGACCAGCACGCCGATCGCGGCACAAGAATGGTCGAGGCCAAGTAGGGCTCTTTTTACGTCAAGTTCCGTATTCTTTCGCGACCGGCGCCGTATCAGGTGAGGACGCTGGGTCCTCACGACCTCGCGAGTGCCGGGCGCGAGTGCGTCACATGAACAAGAGGGGAAGCGGTGGAGGCGACGATTTCACGGGTGCGGCAGGGCACCATACCTCCGGTCGTTGCGGCGCGGTGGGCGCTGTGGACGTTTGTCATCGTAAACTTGGTGATCGTCGAGGTTCTGTTTTTCACCGCCGGGACCGGGGGGAACGGGGTGCTCACGGTCGCCAAGTTCTTCGGCATGCACGCCGCCGTGCTGCTGCTGTTCCAGCTGTTGCTGGTGGCCCGGCTGCCGTGGCTCGACCGCCGTATCGGCATGGACCGGTTGACGGTGTGGCACCGGTGGGTCGGCTTCACCTTGCTGTGGACCGTCCTCACCCACGCCGTGCTGATAGTGCTCGGCTACGCCAGGCTCGATGACGCGTCGATGACGAAGACGTTCTTTGCACTGGCCGGCGTGCCGGCCTCCTTGTTCGGGATGTGCGCCGCGGCGATCGTCGTCGTGGTCGCCGCGGTCTCCGCCCGGAAGGTGAGGCAGCGGCTGCGGTACGAGACGTGGCACGGCGTGCACCTGCTGCTGTACCTGGCGCTGGGGCTGGTGTTTGTCCACCAGTTGCAGGAGCCCACCACCTTCAAGTCCTCCGCGCTGGCGATGACCTACTGGTGGATCCTGTGGCTGTTCGCGTTCGGTGCCCTGGTCACGGGGCGGATCGTGATGCCTCTGTGGCGCAACGCCTATCACCGGTTCGAGGTCACGGCGGTGGTGCCGGAGTCGGACGACGTGGTGTCGGTGCACGTCACCGGCCGCCACCTCGACAGGCTGCCGGCCCGGGCGGGCCAGTTCTGCATCTGGCGCTTCCCCGGGCACAACCACTGGTGGCTGGCCAATCCGTTCTCGCTGTCGGCAGCACCCGACGGCCGCACGCTGCGCCTGACCGCCAAGGCGGTCGGCAGCACCAGCGCCGGCCTGCGTAACCTCCCCATCGGGAGCCGCGCGTTCGTCGAGGGGCCGTACGGGGCGTTCACCTCCTTGCACCGCACGCGGCCCGGCGCCCTGCTGATCGCCGGAGGGGTGGGGATCACGCCGATTCGCTCCCTGCTGGAGGAGGAAACGGCCGGCGACGTGGTCGTGCTCTACCGGGCGCGCAGCGAGAGCGCCGCCGTGCTGGTCGACGAGGTCCGGTCCCTGGTCGCGGACCGCGGCGGGCAGCTGCACCTGCTCACCGGCCCCGCGGGGGAGGGGAGCTCGCCTTTCGAGCCGGACAGTCTCCGTGCCCTGGTTCCCGACATCACCGAACGCGACGTGTACGTCTGCGGCCCGCCCGGGATGACCTCGGCCGTGCTCGGCGCCCTGCGCGGGCTGAACGTTCCCCAACAGCAAGTGCACGCCGAGCGGTTCGGCCTGGCCTGAGCCGCCGCCTCCGGCGGTATCCGGCTCTAGACTGAAGAGGAGAGGGGAGGGGCGCGGCCGGACAGAGCCCTCCTCAAGGGCACCGAGGCTGCATGCAAAGCGCCGAGCGCCTGCATGCAGCCTTTGGGTCCAGGTGCGCGCCCATGGCTTCGTGGATGGCCGCCGACAGGCGGCCGTGGTCGTCAGGTCCGGGATCACGACACTTCACGGATCATCCGCGAGAGGTTCAACTTCCGCGCCGCGTGGCAGGCCGGTGCGCATGCCATGGTCGAACCGAATTGCCTTCTTCTGAGCACGACTTGGACGTGGGTGATGCACGGCCGCACCCAAGCCGGGGAACGTGCGGAGCGGCAGACAGTTCGACAAGGAGAGAACAATGAGCGTTCTTGATGGGATCCTCGCGGGAGTTCGCGAAGACTTGGAAGAGCGTAAGCGTGCGACGCCGTTGGCGGAGCTGCGCTCCCGGGCGGCGGACGCGGCACCCGCGCTCGACCCACTGCCCGCGTTCCGGGCGCCCGGGGTGTCCATCATCGCCGAGGTGAAGCGAAAGAGCCCCAGCAAGGGTGCGCTGGCAGACATCCCCGACCCCGCGTCCCTCGCGGCCCAGTACGCGGCCGGCGGTGCCGCTGCGATCAGCGTGCTGACCGAGAGCAGGCGTTTCGGCGGCTCTCTCGCCGATCTGGACGCCGTACGTGCCAGGGTCGACGTGCCCGTCCTGCGCAAGGACTTCATCGTCGACCCCTACCAGCTGTGGGAAGCCCGCGCACACGGCGCCGATCTTGCGCTTCTCATGGTCGTGTCGCTGGACGACGGCCAACTCGCCGACCTGATGGGGCTGTGCAAGGAGTTGGGTCTCACGCCGCTCGTGGAGGCGCATACGGCCGACGAGGTGCGGCGCGCCGCTGCCGCGGGAGCCGAGCTCCTCGGCATCAACGCGCGGGACCTGACAACGCTGGATGTGGATCGCGGTGTGTTCGCCGACCTTGTGACAGCCATCCCGGAAGGCACGGTGAAAGTCGCGGAGTCCGGAGTGACGGGCCCGAAGGACGTGGCTGAGTACCGCGGTTGGGGAGCCGACGTGGTACTGGTCGGCGAGGCACTGGTCCGCTCGGGGGACCCGAGCACCGCCGTGCGCGAGTTCATCGAGGCGGCCGGAGCGTAAGGGCCTCTGGCTCGGCCAGCGGCACGCCTGGTGGTCGGCGCCGGGGAGAAGTGTGTTGGGCGTCGGTGTCGCCGGGATGGCTCGTGGACGGGAAGCCGGCGCCTCCCCCGCTGGTGGGGCGGTTGGCGGGTGAGGGGTCGCCGTGAAGGCGCCGGCATTCCTGTCGGCAGCAGGTCAGCTCGTGACGCGGAAGGTGGCGTCGGCGCGGCCTGTCGCGGTGGTGATCGGGTCGAGGCGGAGTTCGTAGGCGTAGTGGCGGATGTAGCGGTCGGGGTAGTTGTACGACTGGAACGACGACCAGGTCGAGTCGGCGAGGCCGGCGACCTTGCGGAAGGTGGCGTCCGCGGCGAACCGGGTGGTGCCGTCGTTGTAGGCCAGCTGGAAGTCGAACCCTGAGTGCCGCAGGAAGTAGCCGGGGTAGTTCACCGACTCGAAGGCGACGGTGCCGGAGTCCGCCAGGCCGGGCCGCAGCCGGAACTGGGCGTCGGGGCCGGTGATGTTCTGGTCGATGCGCACGTCGAAGTTGGCGTGCCGCACGTACCGGTCCTGGAAGTTGAACGACTGGAGCCCGTTGACCGGGGTGTTGGCCCAGCGGGCGAGCACGCGGCTCTCCTCGGCGGCGGTCAGGTTCAGGATCGAACCGTGACGCTTCTTCGTGCCGCCCATGTTGTAGCTGCCCGATGCCGGGAGCTGGTAGGTGCCGGGGGAGGAGGGGTTGGTCGTGGTGACCGGCATGTAACCCCGGCCGGAGGAGTACTGGTCGAGGTAGAGCGCCCACTCGTTGCGGTCGCGGAACTTCATCCACATCGGGCCCTCGACCTGGGCACCGGTCAGGCCGATGCCGGAGAGGTTGCCGAGGTGCGTCCAGGTACCGAGGATCGAGTTGCTGCCTTCGAGGGTGATCTGGCCGTCACCTGAGGCGCGCACGTAGCGGTAGTTGCCGACGCCGGCCGGCACCTCGACGATCTGGGTGTCGATGAGTTCCTGGGTGCCGGGGCGGTCGATGTAGATCTGCGGGGTGGTGATGGTGCGGAAGTCGCTGGTGCGGGCGTAGAAGATGCGGTGCTTCGTCTTGCCGTCGAGGGGCACGTTCGTGGCCCAGTACAGGACGTAGTCGTTGGTGGCGGGGTTCCAGATCGCCTCCGGCGCCCAGGCGTTGCGCCCGTCGGGGATCGCGCCGGCGACGTTCAGCAGCCACGGCTGCGACCAGGTGACCAGGTCCGTGGACTCCCAGACGACGAGGTTGCGGCTGCCGTTGTTGATGGCCTGGTCCCAGTTCTGCCCGCAGCCGATGCACAGGTCGGTCGCGATGATCCAGTACTTGTCGCCGCCCGGCGAGCGGACCAGTGCGGGGTCGCGCACCCCGCGCGTACCGACCGTGGAGCGCAGGGTCATCCCGCCGCCGTTGAGGTCATTCCAGTGGAGGCCGTCCGTGCTGTGCGAGAAGTAGATCTGCTGACCGGTTGCCCCCTCCCCGATGAAGTGCGTCATCAGGTAGCCCGGGTCGGCAGCGGCCGCCCGGTCCGGCGCGGTCAGGGCTTGACCTGTGAAGAGCAGGCAGGCGGCGAGTAATATCGCCGACAGCCGGGCGCGAAGCACGGACATGTACATCTCCTGTCGTTGAGCAAATGCCACCGCCGGGCGAAAAGGGTCAAGGCGGGGTGGCAGGGGGAGCTCGATCTCGGTGTCGGCGGGACAGGGCGGGCTGCCGCACGGCGCGGAAGGGGCCGACTGGATCCGGGTAGCGGTGTGTCTCCCGTGTGCGGTCCACTTCGCCGTGGTGATGGCGTGGCCGGGCGCACGATGCCGGTGCGTCCGTGGTGACGACTTGTGAGGTGATGGCACGGCTGTCGCCCGAGCAGGGCGGTCGTGGTGCGGGGCCGGCCGGGCGGTTGGTCAATGCGGGCCCGGGTGGGCGCGGTGCGGCGAGACGGTCTGTGGTTTTGGTCGCCCGTTGAGCGCTTCGCCTGTCCGCGGCTTCGACGTTTTGTTCTTCTGCGACTCCTGTTTCTCTCTTGTCCAGGCCAAGCGGCCTTCGGCGACATCAGACGGCGGCCGCCCGATTCCCCGCCTTCTGGTACTGACCGTTGCTGCGCCTTGCGGGCATGCCCTTCCCGTGCTTGGCCGGGGGAAGCCTTCGTGGCCGACTCCCTGTCCAGCTACATGAGTTGTGCGATAAATCGAACGGCGTTCGTGAGGTCGGGCAGACGTTAAGTGTGGGCAGCGGGACGCGTCAATACCTTCGACATCCGTAGTCCACGGGAGCTGAAAAGGCAGGGGCGGCGAATGGGCGCGCAGGGTGTTCGAGGCTTCGGACTCCGTCGCTGCAAGGGCTTTGCGTGTTCAGCGCATCCAGCGTTCCGTGGCGGAGACGCGGGAGGCGTACGGGGTGCTCACCACGGTGACCGCCCTGATGGCAGCCCTGCTGACCGGGTTGGGCGCCGCCGGGACGGCACAGGCGGCCACCGTGGACACGAGCGCGTGGTACGTGCTGGTCAACCGCGGCAGCGGCAAGGCGCTGGACGTGTCAGGCGCGAGCACTGCCGACGGGGCCGCCCTGTCGCAGTGGACTCGCCACGGCAGCGCGCCAGTGCCGCCGCTGGTGCCGACGCGGTGGTAGGCGTCGGCGGCAGGCCTTTCGGCCTTCTCGTCGGGCCATGAGAGGTGCTGCATCGTCAGCCCGTCGAAGCCCCTGAGGAAGAGCCACACCCCGCGGGTCGGTGACCGACGGCGCTCGGTGTCCGGCTTGCTTCGGTGAGACCTGTCTGTGCTTTTCGGCAGGAAACTCTGCCAGGTCGGCACCTGACCGGTTTCAGTCCGCACTGATCGGAATGCGCAGCCGTACCTGGTAGCCGCCCTCCGCGGTCGGGCCCGACTCCAGGGTGCCGTGCAGGATGTCGGCCCGTTCCCGCAGGCCGACCAAGCCCTGCTGTGAACTGGGCAGGGAGAGGGAGGGGCGCGTGGGCGTGGTGTTGGTGACGGTCACTCCGATGCTGTCGCCGTCCTGCCACAGCTGGACGCGGGCGCTGGCGGTCGCCGGAGCGGGAGAGCCGGTGGCGGGCCTTGTCCGCGCTGGCGATCTCCACCGGGGCGGCACCGGCGTAGTTCGCGAACGCCGCCGAGGTGGGGAATCGGTGAGCCCGTCGGGTGCGGCCGATCAGCCGGGCGGCCATGACTGGCCCGATGCCCGGGGTGTCCATCAGCGCGCTGCCCGATGCCTCCACAAGGCTCTGCATCCGGGCAGCATTGTCCGTGAGCTGCTTGTCCAGCCTCCGGATCTCGGCGACCAGATCCCAGGCGATGTCCTTGCGGACGGTCTCGACGTCGCCGGCGGGACGGACGGACCGCAGCAGTTTGACGGCCAGGTCCGCGGACAGCTGGGTCGGGGCGCCGCCAGACAGCAGATCACGCAGCAGCGCGTGAAGCTGGTTAACCGTGCGGACCCGGGCCTGGGCCAGGTTCACACGCCGTTCGTCCAGAAGAGCCAGCGCCGTGGTGTGATCCTCGGGCTCGACATCCCGTCCGTCTCCCTGCAGACAGGCGACGGTGGCCGCGGCCGCGGCGTCGATCTGGTCGTTCTTGCGCCGTCCACCGCGGGAGAGTTCGCGCACCCGACTGGTCGCTGCGGCAGGCACGTCGACGACGCTCTCACCGCGGGCGATGAGCCACTGAGCGAGATGCCGGCCCAATCCGTTGGCATTCTCCACAGCCCACTTCCGCTGCGGCCACCGCTTGGCCCAGGCCAGCAGCCGCCGGTAGTCCGTCAGGCTCGCCTCGATCCGCATCGTCCCGACCTGCTGGTTTGATTCCGGCTCGACGGCGGTGGCGGTATGGGTGGACTTGTGGGGGTCAACACCGAGCAGTATCACGGGACAGTGTTCCTCACGGTCGGACGACAGGGCATCCACGGCCGACACGCCGACTTCCGGAACCAACCGGCCGGGACACGCCTCTGTTGAGTCAGACCGCGGACGGACACCGGACCGGCGACATACCCCGGGAGAGCCAGCCCCGAAGAGCGGCAGACGGTTCACGAGTCACCCGGCCCGGCGTCCTACGGCACGCTACGAGCGGCCAACCCGACCGCGTCCCGCTACCCCCATACAAGTCGGCGGTTCAGTGAGTTCCCCTTCGTCCACGAAGCCGGATACCTCGACCACCGCACCTCTCACAGCCGACGGTGGCGCGTCCGTGCCTGCCGGGAAGGTCAAGCTGCCATCCGTGGTGTGGCTGATGGGCAGCATCACCTTCATCATGGGCACCAGCGAGTTCGTCGTCTCGGGCCTGCTGCCGCAGATAGCCACCGCCCTGAAGGTCAGCGTCTCCAGTGCCGGGATGCTGATCACCGTCTTTGCCATCGGCATGACGATCGGCGCACCCCTGATGGCAATCGCGACCCGGCGCCTGCCGCGCCGCTCGGCCCTGATAGCCGCGTTGCTGGTCTTCGCCGCGGGGCACGTTCTCAGCGCGCTCAGCCCCAACCTGACCCTGGCGATCGTCGGCCGGATCGCCGCCGCGCTGGGCCACGGCACCTTCTGGGCGGCGGGCGCCGTGATCGCCACCGCCGCGGCCGGCCCGGCCGCCAGCACCCGTGCCACGGGCGTGATGGTGGGTGGCATCACGCTCGCCAACATCATCGGCGTCCCCCTCGGTACGGCAGCCGGCCAGCTGGGCGGCCGGCAGACCCCGTACTGGGTGCTCGCCGCGCTCGCTGTGGTCGCCGCCGTCGTGATCAGCCGCCGCATCCCGGCCGACACCGCCCGCGCCGACAGCTCCCTGCGCGCTGAGGTGGCCGCGCTCAAGCAGCCCCGGCTGTGGCTGGTCTACCTGTCCATTGCCCTGCTCCAGGCAGGCATCATGGGTGCCTACAGCTACGTTGCCCCGCTGCTGACCGACCGCGCCCACCTGGTCAGCGCGGCTGTACCGCTGGCGATGCTCGGCTTCGGCATCGGAGCCCTGTCCGGCACCACGGTCGGCGGACGTCTCGGTGACCGGCGGCCCTACGGCACGCTCATCCCGACCGCCGCCCTGACCACCGCGGCTCTGGGTGCGATCACTCTGTGGGCGACCAACAGCGTCGTGGCCGTCGTCCTGATCATGCTGCTCGGTGCCGCCGGTTTCGCCGGCAACCCCATCGTCGTGGGACAGGTCATCAAGATCGCTGGAGCCGGGCGGTCCCTGCCCGTAGCCCTGGCCACTTCCGCCTTCCAGATCGGCATCGCCACGGGCTCCTGGCTCGGTGGTGTCGCCCTGACCTCCAGCCTTGACCTGAAGGGCCCGTCTCTGACCGGCTTCGCCTTCGCTCTGGTGGCCCTGCTGCCTCTCGGCCTGCTGGCCGCCACTGAGCGCAAGGCGGAAGCAGCGCGCAGCTGACACTCCTGAGCGAGGACGCCCGCTCCCTCCGCACGCCGTACGACACCTCGATCCGAACATCCCGGAAACGACTCTTGGAGAGGACCATGGAACACCGTCTACTCGGCCGGACCGGCCTGTCCGTCAGCAAGATGTGCCTGGGCGCGATGATGTTCAGCCCGTGGGGCAACTCCGACCACGACGAAGCCACCAGGACCATCCACCATGCCCTGGACGCCGGCATCAACTTCATCGACACCGCCGACGTCTACTCCCACGGCGAGTCCGAGGAGATCGTCGGGCAGGCGATCAAGGGACGCCGGGATGACATCGTCCTCGCCACCAAGTTCCACAACCCCATGGGGGAAGACCCCAACCAGCGCGGCAACTCCCGGCGTTGGATCATGCGGGCCGTCGAGGATTCGCTACGGCGCCTGCAGACCGACTACATCGACCGCGCCGAGGCGGCCTGGGGCGAGATCCTTTCCGCGCCCCCCTCCGCGCCCTCACCGGCCACCCCCGGCACCACTGAGCGGCCACACCCTCGTGATCCGCTGAGCGGAGCCCACGTCGGCTCATGCCCAGCGACCATGACGTCCGGCTTGTTCGGGGGCGGTGACCCCGCCCCCGAACTCCACGAGCCGAACGTCGCCTACGACCGATGCCCGTCCAGGTCGGCCAGGGCCCGCCGCACCTGCTTCCCTCTCCCAGGGCAGCAACGCGTTCCTGGACGCCCGCGACAGGTCACTCCGCACGCCCCCGTGTCGTACACCGGCTTCACAGCACTCCAGGCTGTCCATGACCGACCGGAGTGCCCTCTCGTACATCCCCCTCACGCGTTGGCGAGGTCGTACGCGCGCCGGCCTTCCGCGACCTTCGCTCGGTGCTTCGACGCCCACGCCAGCAGCGCACACAGCGGCGCGTCCAACTCCCGCGCGTGCGGGGTCATCTCGTACTCGACGCGGGGCGGAACCTCGGGGTACACCGTGCGCATCACCAGACTGTTGCGTTCCAGGCGGCGCAGAGTCAACGAGAGTATCCGCCTGCTGACGCCTGTCAACGCCCGCTCCAGCTCGCTGAACCTCCGGGGCCCGCCTGACAGTTGCGCCAGCACCGCAAGCGCCCACTTGTCGCCGACCAGATCGAGCACTTCGCGCAGTGCGAACCCCTCGGCGGAAGGAACTTTTCCGTCGTCCATCGTCGTGACCTCGTTCGTAACAGGCTTGTGCCCTCGTACCAGAAAAGTGCCGTCTTCCGCTGCGAACACCAGTGATCCACGATCGATTCCGCGGGGCGAGGAGAGAGGGAGCAAATGGCGAAAACAGTTCGGTTCTCCACCGAAGGCGGCCCGGAGGTTCTGGAGTTGGTGGATGCCGAGATCGGCGAACCCGGTCCCGGCGAACTGCGGATGCGGGTGGAGGCGATCGGCCTCAACCGGGCGGAGGCGATGTTCCGCTCCGGCACGTACTTCGAACGCCCCAACGAGTTCCCGGCCAGGCTCGGCTACTCGGCGTCCGGGGTGGTCGAGGCGGTCGGCCCGGACGTCACCGGGCTCACGCCCGGGGATCCGGTCAGCAGCATCTCCGGGTTCTCCATGCGGGATTACGGCGTCTACGGAGAGCAGGCGATCGTGCCCGCGTCCGCGGTGCTCCGTCCGCCGGACGGACACGACGCCATACAGACGGTTGCGCTCTGGAGCCCGTTTCTCACCGCGTACGGCGCACTCATCGACGAGGGCGGCGTACGCCCCGGCGACCACGTGCTGATCACCGCGGCCTCGAGCAGCGTCGGGCTGGCCATGATCGACGTCGCGAACCACATCGGCGCCATCCCGATCGCGGCCACGCGCACCACGGCGAAGCGGCAGCGTCTCCTGGAGGCAGGCGCGCCGCACGTCATCGTCACCGACGACGAGGACATCGTCGAGCGCACCCGGGAGATCACCAGTGGCCATGGCGCGGAGTTCGTCTTCGACGCTGTTGCCGGGCAAGGGGTACGAGCGTTGGTCTCGGCCGCGGCGAAGGGCGGGGCGGTGGTGATCTACGGCTCGCTCGACACACAGGACACGCCGTTTCCGCTGGGGTTGGGAGCGCGGACCATGCGGCAGTTCAACCTCTTCGACCTGGCACTCGAGCCGGAGCGGCTGAGCCGCGCCGAACTCTTCATCCGGGCCGGAGTCCGTGCCGGGACCTTCCGCCCGCAGGTGGACCGCACCTTCGACCTGACCGACATCGCCGCAGCGCACCGGTACATGGAGGAGAACGCGCAGTTCGGCAAGGTGGTGGTCACCGTGGGTGGCTGACGGCCGGGAGCCAAGCAGGCGCAGAGAATCAGACGCTCCTCGTTGCTGGACGCAACTGGTGCAGATCACATCAAGAAAGTAGGGCATCATGCTCGAAGGGAAGGTTGTCGTCGTCTCCGGCGTCGGGGCCGGCCTCGGTCACCAGGTCGCGGCAGCCGTCGTACGCGACGGCGGGTACGCGGTACTCGGAGCCCGTACGGAGGCGAACCTCACCAAGACGGTCGCGGCCATCGATCCGGACGGCACCAGGACCGCCTGGCGGACGACCGACATCACGCGGGACGAGGACTGTGCGGCCCTGGCGGAACTTGCGGTCGACCGGTACGGGGCCTTGGACGCGGTGGTCAATGTCGCTGCCCTGGACACGCACGTCGGCGGTCTCCAGGACGCCGACTTCGAGAGCTGGCACCAGGTCGTCGATGTGAACCTGATGGGCACCATGCGGATGACCCGGGCCTGTCTCCCGGCGCTCAGGACGCGCGGCGGCTCGGTCGTCCTGATCGGCACCCAGGCTGCCGTCGCCGCCAATACCCAGGTGCCCGGCATGGCGTACGCGGCGTCGAAGGGCGCGTTGTTGTCCGCCATGTACTCCCTCGCCTGGGAGCTGGGCCCCGACCGGATCCGGGTCAACACGGTGCTGCCCGGCTGGATGTGGGGCCCGACGGTGGAGGCGTACGTACACGAAGGGCCGGAGGTGTCCCCTGGTGAACGCAGCGCCGCACATCCCGACAGCGCGCCGGAGCCCGAACGGCTGACCCGACTGGCCGACCGTATGGCGCTGCCCGAGCTGGCCACCGACGCGGACGTGGCTGAGGCCGTCGTCTTCCTGGCCTCCGACCGAGCCCGCGCGATCACCGGGCAGTCCCTCTTGGTGAACGCGGGTGAATGGATGAGGTAGGCGGAGCGACTCTGCGCAGCAAGGTCATCCGTCCCGCGCACAGGCACAGTTGGTCTGGCAGCCGGGCGCTGACGCGTCCGGCAAGCGCAGGTGCGATGCGCTGCAAGCAGTCCGGCTGAGGACGCGAACTGGGCCCCGAAGGCCTCGACCCCTACCTTCAGACCAACTCGGTTTTCGCCGCCCTCATCCCGGCTCCCTTTCTCACCAGCTGACGGTCACGATCGACAACCGAGTGCCGTTCCAGCAAACCCGGCGTCTTCCCTGAAGACGGGCGCGTTCGTCGAGCGAGCACCGGACAGGGCAATTCGTCTCGCCACGGCCGTTGATCGTCTGGTTACGCCCAAGGAATCTGAAACCGGGTGACCAAGGGTGAACCGCCCCGGCTCGAATGGAGACTCGATTTCATGAAAGGATCGAGTCATGGCACGACCTTCCCGTTACCCGCTTGAGCTCCGCCGTCGTGCGGTGCGCATGGTCGCCGAGGTGCGCGACGATTACCCGAACGAGACGGCCGCCCTGCAGGCGGTGGCAGAGAAGCTCGACATCGGCTCCCGCGAGACGCTGCGGAACTGGGTGAAGCAGCACGAGATCGACTGGGGCCAGCGTCCGGGGACGACGACGGAGGAGTCCGCCCAGCTCAAGGCGTTGAAGAGGGAGAACGCCGAACTCAAGCGGGCCAACGAGATCCTGAAGGCCGCGGCAAGTTTCTTCGCGGCCGAGCTCGACCGGCCACACACACGCTCGTAGCGTTCATCGACGAGCACCGGGACCGCTTCGGCGGCGTCGAGCCGATCTGCAGAACCCTCACCGGACACGACTGCAAGATCGCCCCTTCCACCTACTACGCCCACAAGAAACGCCTCGGAACTCCCTCCGCCCGTTCCGTGCGCGACGAGGAACTCAAAGAGCGGATCCAGGAGGTCTATACGTCCAACTACCGTGTCTACGGGGCCCGGAAGATCTGGCGCGAGCTGAACCGGCAGGGGCATGCCGTGGCCCGCTGCACCGTCGAGCGCCTCATGCGCGAACTCGGCATCACCGGCGCCGTCCGCGGCAAGAGGGTGATCACGACGATCACCGACCCGGCCGCCGGTCGAGCCCCGGACATTGTCGACCGCGACTTCGTCGCCAGTGCCCCGAACCGCTGCTGGGTCGCCGACTTCACGCACGTCGCCGCCTGGAGCGGGGTCGTCTACGTCGCCTTCGTCGTGGACACCTTCTCCCGGCGCATCGTCGGCTGGTCCGCCTCCACCTCCAAGGAGACCCAACTCCCTGGACGCAGTGGAGATGGCGCTGTGGTGCAGCGCGACCGCGAGGACCGCCCGCACACTCCAGGGCAGCTGATCCACCACTCCGATGCCGGCAGCCAGTACACATCGTTCAAGCTCGCCGAACACCTCGACGCGGCAGGCATCGCCGCGAGTATTGGATCAGTCGGAGACGCGTACGACAACGCCCTGATGGAATCGACGATCGGCCTGTACAAAACCGAGTTGATCAAACCTCAACGCCCCTGGAGGTCGCTCTCCCAGGTCGAGTTGGCCACCGCCGAATGGATCGACTGGTACAACCACCGCAGACTCCACGGTGAGATAGGCCATGTTCCACCCGTCGAGTACGAGGCCAACCACTACATGGAATCCACGAAACCCCAGGTCACAACCATAATCTGAGATCTCTACCGAACCCGGGGTGCCTCTGTGTCTTGTCAAGCCGCCTGGCCAGGGAGGGACTTGACTCTTCGCTCGTCGGCGATCATGACGCGCCAGACGTGGCTCATCCGACGACGGCTTCACCTGTCCGGGCCTTGGCACACCACACCCAACGACCCGAAAGCCCCAAAGTCACCGGTATTGTGGCTAGGCCGCGGTTTCTGTGATGAGGACGGCTGCGGTGACCGGGCCGGATTTGTCGGTGGTGGCTGCGTCGGCTACGGCGGCCCGGACGGCGCGGGCGACTTCCAGCGGATGGTGGCCGCGGGCGACCGCGAGCTGGACCTCGATGTGGCGGCCGGGTGGATCGTCATGATCCTCCACCTTGACCGGGCGGCTTCCCAGCACGGCGGTGAGGCGGGCGACGCCCGGAACACCCGCCGCGACGTTCGCCAGTTCCCGGACGGGCCCCCACATGGATCCTGTTCCGGTCACCGTGGGCGAGCTTCGGGTGGCTGCGGTTTCCGGCGCGGGCCTCATGGCCCTTGCTGCGGCCCGCGACTTCACGCCCGTCTCCGGGCCGTCATGGAGATCCGTGACGCGCAGGTCGGCTGTCACGGTGGCCAGGCCGAGACGTTCAGTGGCCGCGTTGAGCAGTGCGCTCCTCAACTGGTCGGTGGTCTCGGGCAGCGGCTGCCCGAAGGGTGCTGTGAAGGCGGCTTCGATCCTGAGCGGGCCAGGCGGTAGTGCGCTGGCCGGCGGACGGACGGTCGGCTCGTACACGGGCTCGAGCGGTGCCGTCCCGATGCGCAGAGACTCCAGCCGGACGCCGGGGATCTCAGCGGCCGCGAGCTCGAGGACCCGGACGGCCGCTTGTTCGGTGATCCATGTCCCGTCGTGGGGCTCGCCGAGCGGGAGCAGCCGGCCCAGGTCGAGCTGGTGCCGTACCGCCTGCGTCCATGCCTCGGTTTTCACCGGCCTCTCACCCTCCTTCTTCCATGGCTGCGGTTCTCTTCCTGCCGCACTGCGCCCGGAGTGTCCGCGCGGGCTCCGGGCAGGGACGCTCGGGCCACTCGTTGGACCGCTCCGCCTCACAGTGTGCATATCGAGCAAAACGCCCTAACAAGAATATAATCTGAATAAAAAGGTGCATAAAGGGTGCAAAGTGGGCTTCTTGAGGGAGGCGTGACCTCGATGACCTCGATGACAGAGAACACCGGCGTCAGGCATGGCGCTGCGCCCGGTTCTCGCGGCCGGACGACCATCGCCGATGTGGTGGTGGAGAAGATCGCCGGGATGGCGGCACGGGACGTACGTGGCGTCTATGCCCTGGGCAGCGGATTCGCGCGCTCGATGGGAGCCATGCGGGAGCGGATGCCCGGTGCCGGCAGTGGCAAGTCCGCCACACGGGGGGTCAGTGTCGAGGTCGGTGAGCTGCAGGCGGCCATCGATCTGGAGATCGTCGTCGAGTACGGCGTCTCCATCACGGACGTGGCCGGTGAGGTGCGGGAGAACGTGATCTCCGCGGTGGAGCGGATGGCGGGGCGGGAAGTCGTGGAAGTCAACATCGTGGTCAGCGATGTGAAGCTGCCCGCCGAGGAGGAGGAAGGGGAGGAGCGGCAGCGGATCCAGTAGCCGGGGCGGCAGCCCGCTTGAGTGAAGGAGCGCGAAATGAGCAGGGCCGTGGTGGGCTTGATGGCCGGAATGGCGCTGGGTTTCGCCGCGTATTTCGGTGACTTCTGGGCGTTCCTGCTGGTGCTGGGGCTGGGCGTCGTCGGACTCGTGGTCGGGCGGTTCATGGAAGGTGATCTCGAACCGGGCGACTTCGTCCGCCGCCGAGACCGGCAGGATCGGATCCGCGATGACCGGCGACGGGTTCGGGGAGACTGGCGGCAGTGACCGGTGAAGCAGATCGGCGTCCGGGCATTCCCCGTGGGGAGCGCGGTGCGATCACCATCGCGGACCGGGTCGTCGCGAAGATCGCTTCTCGCGTGGCGCGCGAGGCGCTGAGCCGGTTCCCCGAGTCGGTCGGCCGCGTACCACCCGGCCGTCGGACGCCACGCGTGACCACTTCCGTGCGGCGGGCACCGGAGCGGGATACCGCAGGACGAGACGCCGAGTCTGCCGCCGGACGGCAGGCGGTGCTCGGCGAGGCACGGCTGCGCATCACCGTCGAGCTCGGCTATCCGTCCGACATCGGGGCGCAGTGCGCCGCGGTGCGCCGGGAGGTTATCGAACGGCTCACGACATGGGCCGGCATGGAGGTGTCCGACCTCGCGGTGTCGGTCGAGAGGCTGCACTCGGTGCATACGCGCCACACGGACCAGGAGAGGGTGAGATGAGCGCGAACACCTCGCGGCAGCCGACCGGTGACAGCGGCCTTCCCTCCGAACCCGGACAGGCAGCTCCGTCCACAGATGGCGCCCCGGGGGCGGGCGAGGCCGCTACGAATACGAAGGTGGTCGACGGATCAGGCCGGTCGGCGCACCGTTTCTGGTCGTCGCGGCGGATTCCCGCGGCCGTGGTAGCCCTGCTGTCCGCCGCGGCCATCGGATTGCTCCTGTACGACGTGGTCTCGGTCCGGGCAGGCCGGAACGCGATGCGCTGGCGGCGGCGGCTCGCCGAGGAACTGGCCACACGGCCACTGGACGACGTCTGGGTGATCGTCGGGGCCGCGGTGGCGATGGCCCTCGGCCTGTGGCTTTTCCTGCTGGCGGTGACGCCGGGACTGCGCCGGCTGCTGCCCATGCGCCAGCCCACCGGCATCCCCGGGACAGAGGACGTCCGAGCCGGGCTCGACCGCCGCGCGGCCGCCCTGGTTCTGCGCGACCGGGCCATGCAGGTGCCCGGTGTCCAGTCGGCACAGGTCGACGTCGGCCGCCGGAAGGTCAAAGCCCGGGCGCGCGCCCATTTCCGCGATCTCGAGGAGGTCCGCGCGGACCTGGACACCGAGCTGGGCGAAGCCGTGACGTCCTTGGGTCTCGCCCGGCAACCCACGCTGACCGTGCGCGTCCGGCGCCCGAAGAAGGGCTGAGGTGATCCCGATGCTCAAGACAGTCAACCGGGTGCTGCTGGGGCTTCTCGGCCTCGGACTGTTCGCCCTGGGCGGCGGCGTACTGCTGGGCGCACTGGACCTGCAGCGCCACTGGGACTTCGACGTGCCGGGCTGGTGGCCCTTCCGCGGGCCGGACGATGTGGTGCTGGGCACCGAGGGACGCACCCGGTGGCGGGAAGAAGGCTGGTGGTGGCCGACCGTCATCGCGGTGCTCGCCGTGCTGCTGGCCCTGCTGCTGTGGTGGCTCCTCGCGCAACGCAGACACCGCCTGGGCGGGGTCCTCGTCGACAGCGAGGACGGCGCGGCGGCCCGACTCGACGGCCGCACGCTGGAGGACGTGATCGAGGAAGAGGCACAAGCCCTGGACGGGGTCTCAGGGGCTCACGTACGACTGACGGGCCGAAGTACCGCTCCGACCGCGCGGGTACGGCTGCTGCTGGAGCCTCACGCCGATCCAGCGCGGACTCTGGGGCAACTGAGCCGGGAAACACTCGCGCACGCTCGGGACTCGGCCGGCCTGGACCGCCTCCCTTCGAAGGTCCGACTCAAGGAAGTCCGCCACCACGCCCAACGCACCGCATAAGACCCCCTTAAGACCCCCTGGGCCGAACTCCCATGGGGCACCGGCTGCGACGCTTCCCGGATTCCTGGAACCCGAGCGTTGTGGCATGCAGAGGATCGGACGAACTGAATGTTGCGCACTCGCTTGGCTGTCGGCGTACTCGCAGACACCGGCTACGCCGATGACGTGTGCGGCGAGCATGATCATGAGCCCGAGGATGACGATATGGCGCGCGCTCCAGGTACCGGGTTCCGCCTGGCCGGTAGAACCGTCCGGCCTGCGACGCCACCACCCACAGGGTGGGTCCCACCTACTCTGGCGTGAGGGGGAGACCTGGCTCGCATCGGAGGCCCTCACGACTGCCTCGGAGTCATCCTCCTCGTCGCCGGCCTCTCCATCCTGGAGACCATCGGGATCACCTGGTCGTCGTTGGCCTCATCCTGCGGATCCGGGGATCGGTGGGGTACGCCGTAGGCGGACGCCACCACTGCTGGTAGCGGCCTGTGTGCGGGCCCGCACGTACCACTCCTCGGCCGATGCGACACCGAGGAGAGTCACAGCGTGTCCCGCCGTACTCGAGAGCCACGCAGATCCCGCGCGGTTCCCTCCCAGGGAGGCATCCCGTCATGGTCCTCTTCCTGACCCTGCTCATCGCCGGAATCGCTCTGATCGCCATCGGCGCGGCCGTCGACGGCATGCTCTATCTATTGTCCGTCGGCGTACTACTCCTCATCGCCGATCTGCTCTACCTGGCGGCCCGCTCCATGTGGCGCTCCCCTCGGCGCCCGGCCCGTTGAAAACGCCCG
Source organism: Streptomyces capitiformicae (assembly GCF_002214185.1). Lineage (NCBI taxonomy): Bacteria > Bacillati > Actinomycetota > Actinomycetes > Kitasatosporales > Streptomycetaceae > Streptomyces > Streptomyces capitiformicae. The sequence continues at coordinate 10,763,054 of NZ_CP022161.1, forward strand.
GCCACGGCGGCGGACACTTGGTGGTGCGGTCGTCGGCTCACTCCAGGAGGGCGAGGTGGTCGGCGGCGCTGCCACGCCATTCGATCAGGAAGAGGGGCGCGTCGTCGGTGGTGCGGCCGCCCCGTTGCTGCTTCAGGGCGTGGGAGAGTGAGCGCACCACCGCTCGTACTCCCTTCTCCGTGTGTTCGATGCGGTTGACCCAGTGAATGAGTTGTTCTTCGCTGAATTGTCCTTCGCTGAATTGTTCTTCGCCGGTTTCGTGCTCCTCGATCAGGCCGTCGGTGAAGCACAGCACTCGGTTGCCGCGTTGGAGCGTCTGCCGGCTGATCCGGGCCTCTTCACCGCCGAAGCCGACGGGCAAGGTGGTCGGGCCCCCCAGTTGCCACGGCGTCGACCGCGGCCAGCTCGACCCTTCCGCCGCCGTCATCCGCCTCCTGGAACGCCTCGGCTGGGTGCACGACGTGCGCTGGCCCACTCCGGACCGCGTGGCCTCCCGCCGCGCCTGACACAGGTCACTCACCTCCTCCGCCGCACGGCAGTTGACAGGAGCTTTCATGACCACCGCGCTGCACCCCCCTCCTCCCTCTCATCCCCTCCTCCGCCTGCGCCTGGCTCCCCACGGCGGTATGCCTCCCCACGGCGGTATGCCCCAGCCCATCGACGGAGTGTGGTGGCCCCGTTCGTACGACCTGCTCGCCGAACTCCCCGGGCTGCTCGCCGGATTGCCGCGCGCGTGGGGCCACATCACGAGCGTCACCGTCAACGGGGCGACATGGTCTGCGGTGCCCGGCCGGATGCTCGTCTTCAACCAGGTCGTACGACTGCGCAGGACCGTGGCGGCATCCGCCCCGCACACGATCGTCCTGCTCGCCCCCGGCCGGGGGCGCTGGGACCTGCTGGTCGTGCCTCCGGATACGGCCGAGGAGGCCGCGGAACCGCTCATGGCAGCCGCGGCACGTGGTCACGTCTGATCCGGCGCACCATGGACTGCCCGGCGAATCATCAGGTACCGACGGGCAGGTTCGGCGACGACGACCGTCACATCCCCACCATCAGTCGGCCGGGCCGGCCGGTGGTGGCCTCGTACGACGAGGAAGTGCCTTGTGCGGATCCTGCTCCGACGTGAACCAACCGACCTTCACCGCATGGCCGTTGACTAAGACCGTGCGCGGGAGGATCGGCCCGTAGTGCGAGTTGACGGCGAGAGGATCGGCCCGTAGCGCGAGTTGACGGCGATATGAGTGATCCGTCCCCCACAGCGGATCCAGCACGTCCGCCAGAGCGGAGAGTTCGCGTGTCAGGTCACGTGAACGCGGCCACCAGGCGCCGTCCAGCTCGACGTGCCCTGGTGAAGGAACTCACGGGGTTCAGCGCGAGTCGCGCGGTCGGGGCCCTGAAGACGGCCCGTAGCGGGGGATGAAGGGTGGTTGCGTACATCGCGCGGAACCCGTCTCCGGACGTCTGCACCTCTGCGCGAGGGAAGCCGCCCGGTGTCGTTGCTCACCGGGAACGAAACCGGCATCGGAGCCGATGTGCGAAGTGCTCCCGATGAGTTCACGCTATTCCCCGAAGAGGCCGAACGGACCGCTCCTGGACGTCGGCTCACTTCCGTCGGCGGTCGTCCTCCGAGGAGCGGCTGGTCTCCAGCCAGGACCGTGCCGGTTCTGCCGGGCGGGTGGTGTCCACGGTGAGCTGGAGGCGGGTACCTCCCTGGCTGTCCACGGGATAGCTGCGCTGCTCGGTGGCGGCGAAGCACTGGCGGAGAACCTGCGCGACGCGACGGGCGACCTCGGGGGAGGCCGCGACGATATGTACCTCGGCGTGCCCGTCCGGGGGTGTTTCCGTGGGCTGCATGGCGACCTCATTGTTCGGGCACAGATGAGCGGACCGATCTTTCACTCTACTCCGGCATGCCCCGTGACCCTCGGGTGTGACCGGCGAGCTTCCCGGCTGGCCTGGGCCGCGGAGTACTGTGAAGCAAGGAAGTCACTCCGTTTCCTTACAGGCAGGCGAGTGCGATGTCCGACTCCGGCTCCCCGCGTGTGACCAGGCTCCTGCCGGACGCCGTCCACCAGGCCGTGAAACCCGGGACGGCTGTCGTACGGCTGGAGACCACGCGCGACCGACGGGGTGTTCTCGACGGAGCGTGGTGGCCGCGGTCCCGGGACATCGCCGCGGAGCTCCCCGCCCTGATCACCGCCCTGGCCGAGTACCTCGGGCCGGTCACGCGTGTCGGCCTGGACGCCGGTGCCTGGGAAGCACTGCCCACGAGGCTCGTCATCGATGACCGAGTCGTGCACATCGACTCCTTCCCGGTCGGCGACGACACCGTCCTCATCACCCGGGGCGAGCAGGATCTCTTCTCCCTGCTCGTGGTCCCGCCGCACGCGACGCCCGACGCTGCGCGCGCCGCGATGGCCGAGGCCGTCCGCGCCGGCAACGTCACGCAGGCCGAACAGATCCTCATCGACATGGGCACCGCCCGGGCAGCGCCGGAGATGTGAGAGCGATCACCGCTGCGGTCCATGGGCTGCGCGGTCCGGTGCGGGTGCCGGGATGGTCGCGGTCAGGTGGATCCGATGACCGTCGTCCCGACGAGCGATCACCCCGCATGCCAGGCTAGCGAGGACGGGGAGGCGTGCGCGCGTTCCTTGCTCGATTCGGCTCCGGCAAGCGATTACTCGAGCCGCCGCTCTGGTTGTTCCTCCTCCTCGTCGAACAAATACACATCTCCCCCCCCAACCCCTCACCCCCACGCCCCACCACGCACCACTCGCCGCCAACCCCACCCGGCGTGCATGCAAACCGCGACCGCGCCCGCCACCCCCGGCCCTCGTACCACCCAACGCTCCCCGCAACCCCCGGCCGGGCCACCCGCCCTTCCGGGCCGCTCGCTCGCTTCTCCCCAGTGCTGGAGCGGCCCGGGTCAAGGGTGGCCCGCAGGGCCATCGCCGAAGGCGACGCGAAGCGCCCTTGAGGCGGGCCGCGGAAGCACGACACTCCAAAGAAGCGAGCGGCCCTACAGCCACTCGATCAACAGACAGCCCCCCGGCCCCCGGCCAGGGCACCCACCCTGCCCCGCAACCTGAGCACCTCGCCCTCGCCCTCGCCCACGCGGCGTCGATGTCGACGTTCACTTGCCGGGTTCCCCCTCGATCTCGTCGAAGAGATCGCCGTACTCGTCGAGCACATCCTGCGCGGCGGCCACGGCATCAGGCCTCCACCTCGCACCACACCGTCTTGCCGTCCCCCGCCGCGCCACGCCCCACCCCAGCCCCACCCCAGCGCCACCGCAGCCCCATCCCAGCGCCACCGCCGCGCCACGCCCCACCCCAGCCCCATCCCAGCGCCACCGCGTCGAGCAGGACCAGCCCCCCGCCCGCACTTGTCCTCGGCGCCGGAGACCCCGCATGCTCGGGTACGCCGATCTCAAGGTGCCGGAGTCGGCGCCGGGCCTGCTGGCCGGCTTCCCGGCGGAGGTTCGGAGGCGTTTCCTCGGCACCGAATGGTGCATCCGCCACGACACGGTCTCCGCCGTGCCGGCTCAGTCGGAACTGACGGTATGAGCCGAGTGTGCGCCGCCGACGGCCCACATGGGGCGGGGTAGGCGCCATGCCTGCCAATCATCAGGAGTACGAACCGTTTGGCGGGCCCGCTCGGCCCGCATCCAGCCAACCCAGTTGCGCGGCGTCTCCCCGCTGATCCCCAGAGGCTTCCCACACCCTCGAAGGTGTGGCGCGGGCCCGACAGGTCCGGCGCGGTGGTCTCCGCGTTGAATCTCGGCGGGTAGACCTTCGTCACCATAAGAGATTCCTCCTTCCCGCGGCGTACCAATGAGTATCAATGCGTACCAATGCACATCAATGCGCACCAATGACGGGCTCGGAATCCGGATGGCGCATGGCGAGTTGCCGGTCTGGTTTCCGGCACTGAAAGTCAAGGAAGATCGGCGATCCGGATTCTCCGGGTGCCATTCATGCCTGGCCCGGCGGCTGCCAATCGAGGCAGTGGCAATCACCGGTCTGCCCGGAGAACGAAGGAGAAGGACATGAAGAGACGGTTTCTTGTGTCGGCGTGCGCGGTAGCCGCTGTGGCATTCTCTGCGCTACCCAGCAACGCGGCGCAGACCACACTCGTCGTCGATGACGACGGGGCGCAGTGCCCGAACGCGGATTTCACCTCCATCCAGGCGGCCGTTACCGCCGCGTCGGCGGGATCAACGATCAGCGTCTGCCCCGGGACATACAACGAAGTCGTCACCGTGAACAAGCCGAACCTGACCCTGGTCGGGCCGCGCACCCCGAGCACGTGCACCCAGCCCACGACACCCAATCCGACCACTGAGGCGATCATCCAGGCTGATAACCCCGCAGGCGGTGTCGTCAACCTGCTCGAGAACGGCATCCGGTTCATCCGGTTCACGGTCCAGAACAACACGCTCGGCGCCGGCATTGTGACCAGTGCCACGTTCTCCGGCCACCGAGTCCTCCAGAACGTGGTGCAGAACAACGTGCAGGGTGTCTACTTCAACGCCAACGGCACGACAGCATCCGCCGTCGACCAGAACTGCATCCGCCAGAACAACCAACCGGGATCCGCTGGCGGGAACGGCGTCTACTCCGACCTCGGCCTGAGCAACGCCACCATCCGGCAGAACACCTTCTACCAGAACGACTCCTCCGCGATCGTGCTGACCGGACTGGCGCCGGGAGCCGTCAACAATGTCGGAATCGACGTGAACAGGTCCCAGGAGGACGGGTCCCTGCTGGCTGTCTTCAACTCCACCGGCACCAAAGTGCGGTCGAATACCGCGAGGAACAACACCGGATCCGCGATCTTCGTCGGCAATGACAACACCGGACTGGAGATCCTCTCCAACAACATCAGCGGAAGCGCACGCGGCGTGCGGACCAGCACCGATTTCGGCGGAGGGCCGAACACCAACCTGAGAATCAGCTCCAACACGATCACGAACTCCACGAACACCGACGGCATCAGCGCGGGCCCCAACTCGCTTGACAACTCCGTCATCTCGTCGAACACCGCTACCAACAATCTGAGAGACGGCATCCGCATCGAACTCGGCGGCAACTCGGGCAACCGCATTCTCTCGAACACGCTCAGGAACAATGCCGAGCACGACTGCCACGACGACACCGTCGGCACCGGAACCGCCGGCACGGCCAACACCTGGCTCGCCAACTCGGGCGTGACCGAGAACCGCCCCGGCCTGTGCTGACCACGTGTCCTTCTGCCCAGTGGAGCGGGCACCCCGCGCGCTTCCCGTGGCCATCGAGATCGCGAGGGTACCGGCGACGGCCGCGCTGAGAAGTGAGCCGCCGCCCGGCCCGCCTGCCTGCCCGCCTGCCCGCCTGCCCGCCTGAATCAAGCGCAGGGGCTCCTACCTCACCGCCCCCGCAACTCCCCCTTGACCACCTTCCCACTGGCGTTCCGCGGCAACTCCCCCACGAACTCCACCGCCCTCGGCACCTTGTAGTTCGCCATCTCCCGGCGCGCCCAGGCCATCAGGTCGTCGGCGGTCAGGAGCGCCCCCGCCCGCCGTACGACATACGCCTTGCCGACCTCCCCAAGACGCGAATCCGGCACCCCGACAACCGCCACATCGGCAACGTCCGGGTGCAACCCCAGCAGTTGCTCTATCTCTGCCGGATAGGCGTTGAACCCACCCACGATGAACATGTCCTTGATGCGGTCGGTGATCCGCAGATTGCCGTCACCGTCCAGCACTCCGACATCACCGGTACGCAGCCAGCCCTCCTCCGACACCACCCGCGCGGTCTCCTCGGGGTCCTCGAAGTATCCCCGCATGACGTTGAAGCCACGGACGAGCACCTCCCCGGGCGAACCGGCCGGCAACTCCGCACCGGACGGTCCGACCACCCGTACCTCGGTGCCCGGCACCGCCCGCCCGGACGTGGACGCGATCACCGTCGGCTCGTCTCCGCGTCGGCACATCGTCACGATGCCGCTGGCCTCGGACAGGCCGTACGCAGTGAGTACGGTGCCGACGTGCAGCTCGGCCCGCAGCCGTTCGACGAGTTGGAGCGGTACGACGGCCGCGCCCGTGACCACGAGCCGCAGCGCGGACAGGTCGTACTCGTCGCGCGCGGGGTGATCGAGGAGTGACTGGTGGAGGGTAGGCGGGCCGGGCAGGACCGAGACACGCTCCGCCGCCACGTTCGCCAATGCCGTCCCCACGTTGAACACCGGCTGCGGGATCATCGTCGCCCCGCGCATCAGACAGGCGATCACGCCCGCCTTGTAGCCGAAGGTGTGGAAGAAGGGGTTCACGATCAGATAGCGATCCCCCTGCCGCAGTCCCGCCAGCTCGCACCACACCTCGTACGCCCGCAACGTCTGCGCATGGGTGATCACCGCGCCCTTGGGCCGGCCGGTCGTCCCCGACGTGAAGATGATGTCGGACGGGGAATCACCACTCAGCGCGGCCGACCGTGCCCGCACCTCACCGTCCCCCACCCCGTCCCCACTCGCGAGGAATTCCTTCCAGGTCCGGAAGTCGGCGGGCGCGTCGTCCGCCAGCACCACCACCTGCTCCAGGTGCGGAAGCCCGGGCAGCGGACCGTCGCCCGCCCTCTCTCCCGCCCCCGCCCCCGTCCCCCCCGCCGCCGCCCGCCGCAGCGAAGCCACATACGACGTCCCCAAAAACGTCCCCGTCACGAACAACAACTTCGCCCGGCAACGCGCCAGCACATCCGCCGCCTCACCCCCCTTGAAGCGGGTGTTCAACGGAACAAGCACCGCCCCCGCCGAGACCGCCCCCAACGCGGAGACGATCCAGTCGAGCGAATTCGGCGCCCAGATACCCACCCGGTCGCCGACCCGGACCCCGTTCGCGACGCACGCCGCCGCCGCGCGCTCCACCCGGGCGCCCAACTCCGCGTACGACACCCGAGTACGGCCGTCCACCACGGCCTCGACGCCGCCGTACCGCTCGGCCGCGGACCGGACCAACCCCGGGATGGTCCCCCACTCCAGGTCACCGCGCGTATCCACGTCACCGTGCACAGCAGCCTCCGTACCCGAGAACCCACTACCACTATCCGAAACCACTATCCGAACCACTTACCTGACTTACCTGACTACCCGTCAGATTAGCTGTACTCTGACGGACTGTCAGCAGACACCTGACCCCGTGCGGAGGTGTGGTGCTACATGCCCGTACTCAAGGACGCGACAGCCATCGTCGGCATAGGCCAGACCCCATTCGCCAAACAACTTCCCGAAACAGAACGGGCGTTGGCATGCCGAGCGATCCTCTCCGCCCTGGACGACGCCGGCATCGAACCAACCGAAGTCGACGCGCTCGCCTCCTACACGATGGAGGAGACGGACGAGGTCGAGCTCGCCAAGGCACTCGGCCTCGGCGGCCTCACCTTCTTCAGCAAGGTCGGCTACGGCGGCGGCGGTTCATGCGCCACGGTCTCCCATCTCGCCGCCGCGATCGCGACCGGCCAGGCCACGGTCGGCGTCGCCTGGCGTTCCCGTAAGCGCGGCTCCGGACCTCGCCCGTGGAAGAACACGACCGTCCAACTCCCCACCCCCGCCCAGTGGACCCGTCCCTTCGGCCTCCTCCGCCCGGCCGACGAGATAGCCATGCTGGCCCGCCGCCATATGCACGAGTACGGCACGACCCGCGACCACCTCTTCAACGTGGCCCTCGCCTGCCGCAACAGAGCGAACCAGAACCCGGCGGCGATCATGTACGACCGCCCGCTCACCCGGGAGATGTACATGAACTCCCGCTGGATCAGCGAGCCCCTCTGCCTCTTCGACAACTGCCTTGAGACAGATGGTGCGTTGGCCTGTGTCCTCGTCTCCGCCGAACGCGCCCGCGACTGCCGGCGGCCCCCCGTCTACGTCCACTCCGCCGCCCAGGGCCTGCCCGCCCAGCACCACGGCATGGTCAACTACTGGAACGACGACCCGCTGACCGGCCCCGCCTGGACCGCCGCCCGGCACCTCTGGAAGCACGCCGACTTCGCCCCGGAGGACGTGGACGTCGCCCAGATCTACGACGCCTTCACCGCCCTCATCCCCCTCTCCCTGGAGGGCTACGGCTTCTGCGACCGCGGCGAGGGCGGCGCCTTCACCGAAGGGGGCGCCCTGGAGATCGGCGGCCGGCTGCCCCTGAACACCTCCGGGGGCGGCCTCAGCGAGGCGTACGTACACGGCTTCAACCTGATCACCGAGGGCGTACGGCAGCTGCGGGGCACGAGCACCGCCCAGGTGCCGGGGGCGTCGACCTGTCTGGTGACGGCGGGCGAGGGCGTCCCGACGTCGGCCCTGTTGCTGAGGAGTTGAGGAAGTTGAAGGAGTCGAGGGAGTCGAGGGAGTCGAGGGAGTCGAGGGAGTCGAGGGAGTCGAGGGCATCATGCTGACCCCGATCGTGGACGAGGACGGCGCCCCCTTCTGGAGTTACGCCCGCCGAGGCGAACTCCGCATCCAGGCCTGCGCCGACTGCGACGAACTCCGCTTCCCACCCCGCCCCTGCTGCCCCCACTGCCGCTCCTTCGAGACCGAGTGGCGCCACCTCACCGGCCAGGGCCGCATCTGGTCGTACGTCCTCCCCCACCCGCCCCTCCTCCCCGACTACGCCGAGCAGTCCCCGTACAACGTCGTCCTCGTCGAACTCACCGACGCCCCGCACATCCGCCTGGTCGGCAACCTGGTGAGCGAGCCGGGCGCCCGGCTGAACTCGGTCCCGGTGGAACGCATCCGGATCGGAGCACGCGTCCAGGTGGTGTTCACGGACACCGGCCTCCCCCAATGGGTACTGGAGCGCCCGTGAACCTACGGATGGACACGGACAAGGACACCGGCGTCGCGATCCTCACCCTGGACCGCCCCGAGAAGCTCAACGCGATCGACCTCGCCACTGCAGAGCAACTCGCCTCGGCCTGGCAGGCGTTGAGGTTCGACGACACCGTACGGGCCGTCGTCGTCACCGGCACCGGCGACCGCGCCTTCTGCACGGGCCTCGACCGGAACGCGGCCTCCACCGTCCCCCAACCAAACTCCCCGTACTCGATCGACGACCCCCTCCTCACGATCGGCCCGAAGTCGAACGACCTCTGGAAACCGGTGATCGCGGCCGTGAACGGCATGGCCTGTGGCGGAGCCTTCTACCTCCTCGGCGAGTCGGAGTTCATCGTCGCCGACCCCTCCGCCACCTTCTTCGACCCCCACACCACCTACGGCATGGTCAGCGCCTTCGAGTCGATCCTCATGGCCCAGCGAATGCCGTACGGCGAGACGGCGCGCATGGCGCTCATGGGCACCACCGAGCGGATGTCCGCGCGCCGGGCCTACGAGGTCGGGCTGGTGTCAGAACTGACGGAACCCGGCGAGGCGGTCACCGCGGCCGTACGCCGCGCGGAGACCATCGCCGGATACCCACCGGAGGCTGTCCAGGGCACGGTCCGCGCCTGCTGGGCCGCCCAGGAGGCAGCACGGGCCCACGCCCTCGCGTACGCCCCGCACCTCGTCTCCCTGGGCAACCTGCCGACGGAACGTCAGGCGGAGCTGTTCACAGCCCGCCGCCCGGTCCGCGAGGCCCGGCTCAGATAGGCGCGAGCGTTCAGTTACTGGTCCAGAGCGCCCGCTCCTCGACCGAGCAGCGCTCGATCAAGTCGATGACCGATGCCGCGTCCTGTCCGCTGCAGTGGCGCATGTTCGTGCCCCAGGAGTGGGCGGACGATCCGGTACGGCGGCAGAAGTCCGGGGTGAGCGGTGACTGGCGGCCGGTATGAGCCGCGATCCGGCGGACGGGGTGAGCGGTGACTGGCGGCCGGTATGAGCCGCGTCCCGGCGGACGGGGTGAGCGGCGACCCCGCCCGGGCATGACGAAACCCCCGGCGCCGAGGGGGTGCCGGGGGCTCGTGGGGCGAGCGGAGGGGGCGGCGCGAGAGTGCGGCCCTGCTCCGGCGCCGCTCAGCTCTGGTAGGGCTCGGCCTTGAGGATCTTCACCGAGGCGAACTTGCCGTTCGGCAGTTCGTACTGGGCGTCCTCGCCGACCTTCTTGCCGGTCACGCCCGAGCCGAGCGGGGACTGCGGCGAGTAGGTCTCGATGTCCGAGCTCGCGTACTCGCGGGAGGCGAGCAGGAACGTCAGGGTGTCGTCCTCGTCACCGTCGAAGGCGATCGTCACGACCATGCCGGGCGCCACGGCGCCGTCCGCCGATGCCGGAGCCTCGCCGACCTTGGCGTTCTCCAGGAGCTGGGTCAGCTGGCGCACACGGAGCTCCTGCTTGCCCTGCTCTTCCTTGGCCGCGTGGTACCCGCCGTTCTCACGCAGGTCGCCCTCCTCGCGCGCGGCCGCGATCTTGGCGGCGATCTCCGTGCGCGCAGGACCAGACAGGTAGTCCAGCTCGGCCCTGAGCTGGTTGTACGCCTCCTGGGTCAGCCAGGTGACGTTCTCGCTGGTCTGGGTCACAGGTGCTCCTCGTAGGTACTGGGAATACAAAGCATCGCCCTACACAGAAGAATGTTCCTTCACGAGTGGGCGAAACCACGAGCCTAACAATTCAGCGGCGGAAGGGGGAGGACATAAACCACGACCGTTGTGTCAACGCAGGTCAGCGCGGTGTGACGGCGAGTGATTTTCGTCAATGCCGACGGGGCGGCGACGGCGAGGCCCGGGGGGTCAGCCCGCCTGGCAGTCGACGATTTCGGCAGTGGTGCCGCGGGACGTCGTTTGGAGGGTGACGACCTGGTCGATGTCGGTGGTGTCGGCGGCGAAGCGGACGTCGCGGCGGCCGACCTCGGCGCCGTCCTCGGACTGGGAGCGCACGATGCAGTAACCCTTGATGCCTGCGTCCTTGTCGCCCCTGAGGTGCACCTTCACCGAGGTGGCCGAGGTCTCGAACGTGTAGACCTCGACGTTGATCTTGTTGTCGACGACGTAGTGGTACGCGAACCAGCCGAGGAGGACGAGCAGGGCCGCACCCAGGACGGAGCCGATGACCTTGAGCTTGCGGTCGGCGCGCTCGTCCGCGGAGCGGCCGTAACGCCCCTCGGGCAGCCGAGTGCTCGCCGTACTCATGATCGTCCTCTCGGGAGGGGGCGGGACGACGGTCCCGTAAGGGGTGTCCATGGTCCGGACCGGGAATTTTCCGCCCCCCGATTCGGTCACTATAGAAGCCTCCCGCCCAGCGTCTGACGGCCGCCCCGCAGTGGGTGTCCTTGCGGGACGGCAGTATTGACTCACCGGATCGCGCCGGGCTGAGTCATCGAAGTAACCGAACTACCAGGCCGGGCGCCGACTTACGAGGGAATGAGTCTTGACTGACCAGCTGCGACTGATGGCCGTGCACGCGCACCCCGACGACGAGTCGAGCAAGGGTGCGGCCACCATGGCGAAGTATGTGTCCGAGGGGGTGGACGTGCTGGTCGTGACCTGCACGGGCGGCGAGCGCGGCTCCATCCTCAATCCCAAACTGCAGGGCGACAAGTACATCGAGGAGAACATTCACGAGGTACGCAGGAAGGAGATGGACGAGGCCCGCGAGATCCTCGGGGTCGGGCAGGAGTGGCTCGGCTTCGTCGACTCCGGCCTCCCGGAGGGCGACCCCCTCCCGCCTCTTCCCGAGGGCTGCTTCGCCCTGGAGGACGTCGACAAGGCGGCCGGCGAACTGGTGAGGAAGATCCGCGCGTTCCGCCCCCAGGTGATCACCACCTACGACGAGAACGGCGGCTACCCGCACCCCGACCACATCATGACCCACAAGATCTCGATGGTGGCGTTCGAGGGGGCGGCGGACACCGAGAAGTACCCGGAGGGGGAGTACGGCCCGGCGTACCAGCCGCAGAAGCTGTACTACAACCAGGGCTTCAACCGCCCCCGCACCGAGGCGCTGCACAACGCGCTGCTGGCTCGCGGCCTGGAGTCGCCGTACGGGGACTGGCTCAAGCGCTGGGACGAGTTCGAGCACACCCCGCGCACGCTGACCACGCACGTCCCCTGCGCCGACTTCTATGAGATCCGCGACAAGGCGCTCATCGCGCACGCCACGCAGATCGACCCCGACGGCGGCTGGTTCCGCGTGCCGATGGAGATCCAGAAGGAGGTCTGGCCGACCGAGGAGTACGAGCTCGCCAAGACCCTGGTGGACACCTCGCTCCCCGAGGACGACCTCTTTGCAGGCATCCGCTAGCCCTGGGGGACAATGCCAGGCATGAGCGTAAGCCTGGCAGTCACACACCTCGTCCCCCTCGCCAAGGAACTGGACAAGGACAAGGTCACCCCCGGCGTCCTCGGCTTCATCGTCTTCGCGGTGATGGCCCTGGCCGTGTGGGGCCTGATGAAGTCCATGAACAAGCACATGGGCAAGGTCGACTTCGAGGAGACGCCGGAAGGGGAGTCCGGAGCCCCGGCCAAGGGCACCACCGGCGCGGGCGGGAAGGCGACGCCCGCGAAGGGCTGAGCGCCGAGAGTGACGACGTAACGGCATGATTCTGTGACACCCGGTAGGTGGCGCGGAGTCATGCTGTGCCACACGTCGGCCCTCACCCGGTGACGTCCCTCACCCCGGAGCACCCGGTGACGTCCCTCACGCCGGCTGAGCCGTCACCGGCACCCCCATCACCTCACGGGCGTGCCGGTTCGGGACCATGCCCAGGGTCCAGCCACGCCAGCCGCCCTCCAGGTTCACGCCGCGCTCCAGCAGCAGCAGATACGCCTCGACGTACTCGTCGAGCTTCTCGTCGCGCAGCGGGTGGGATGTGCGGGCGAGTTGGGCCAGTTCCTCCTGGGCCACCGCGGTGCCGATCTCGACGCCGCCGGGGGCCGCGTACGGGAGCATCGTGCAGCGCAGGAAGCGGGCCCAGTCCTCGCCCCGGCGGTCGCCGTAGGAGGCGAAGAGACGGGCGGCCTCGTCGCACAGGGCGAGGGCCTGGGCGGTGCGGGTGTTGCCGGCGTCGACGACCGCCAGTTCGAGGCAGGTCCAGGCCTCGCCGTGGGCCACGCCGATGCGCTGGAAGTCGGCGCGGGCGTCGACGAGGAGTTGGCGGGCGAAGCCGGAGTTGCGGAGCGAGCCGGTCTGGACCGCCCGTTGGTCACGGGTGACGCGGGCCGAGTGGTGGCGGGCGCAGGCCAGGCCGTAGACGTCGCGTATACGGGAGAACTTTGTCCGCGAACGCTCCAGCTCCCTCACCGCCTGGTCCAGGTTGCCCGTCTCCTCCAGGGCCTGGCCCAGGTAGTAGCCGGTCCAGGCCTCGCCGCGGGCGTCCTCGTTGTCGCGGTGGTGGGTCAGGGCCTGGCGGAGGCTGTCGACGGCGGCGGAGGCGTCACCGGCGACGATACGGGCGCGGGCCAGCTGGGTCATCGCCCAGGCCTGGCCGCGGGCGTCGCGGGTGCGGCCGAACAGGTCCAGCGCCGTGCGCAGCTCACCTTCCGCGCGCGGCACGTCGCCCATGCGCAGCAGCAGCTGGCCGAGCTGGAAGTGGGCCCAGCCCTCACCGTGCAGGGAGTCCTGCTGGCGGTGGATGACCAGGGCACGGTTCAGCAGGTCGAGGGCGTCGGCGAGGTTCGAGCGGTCGCGCTCCACAGCGGCCAGGGCGTGCATCGTCCAGGCGCGGTCCGCCGCCAGCTGCGGCACGTTCTGCATGGTCAGGGCTTCCATGAGCTTGGCCGCGGCCTCGGTCAGGTTGCCCTGGTGGTGGAGGGTGATGCCCAGGGAGCACAGGGCCCGGGCGGCGCCCGCGTCGTGGTTGGTCTCCATGTAGAGGTCCACCACCGACGCCAGCGTCGTACGGGCCTTGTCCAGCTCGCCCAGCTGACGGGCCGCGATGCCCGTACGCCACTGGACCGAGCGGGTCAGCAGGCCCTGGTCCACCGACTGGGCCAGTTCGCTCAGCTCGCCCAGGCGGTAGAGGTCGCCGCGCAGCAGGCAGTAGTCGCACAGGGCGCCCAGCAGGCTCAGCACCGCCGCCTGGTTCACACCCTCGGCGTGCCGGAGCGTGGAGGTGATGAAGCTCGTCTCGTCGTCCAGCCAGCGCAGCGCCTCGTCCAGGGACACGAAGCCGTGCTGGCCGAAGCGGTCCGAGCGCGTCGACATGTTGCCGTCGACCAGGCGCAGCACCGAGTCGGCGAGATCCGCGTAGGTGACGATCAGGCGCTCCTGGGCCGCCGTGCGCTCGTTCGGCTCCTCCTCGTCGAGGAGGCGGGCCTGGGCGAAGGCACGGACCAGGTCGTGCAGGCGGTAGCGGTTGCCGTGGACGTGGTCGATCAGACCCGCGCGGGCGAGCGCGGTGAGGTGCCGGGTCGCCTCCGTCTCGTCCGTGGCCAGGAGGGAAGCGGCGGCCGCCGCGCCCAGGGAGGCGCGGCCCGCCAGGGCGAGGCGGCGCAGCAGGCGGCGGGAGGGCTCCGACTGGTCGGTGTAGCGCAGCCACAGGGCCCGCTCGACCGGCTCGACCGGGCCGTACGCGCCCAGGTCGGCGGCGAGTTGACGGGGCGTACGCGGGCCGAGGGACGAGCCGGCGACACGCAGCGCGAGAGGCAGGCCGCCGCACAACTGCCGGATGTGGGCGACGGATTCGGTCTCGGTGGACCCTGGATGCGCTCCTGTGGAGCCCCGGGCCCCGGGTCCCGGAGCCAGTGCCGAGGCGTCCTGCGCCGCGGTGCTCAGCAGTTCCCGCGTGCCGTCCCCGTCGAGCGCTTCGACGGGCAGTTGGTGCACCCAGGCGGGCAGGTCGGCGGGCAGGGCGAGCGGGGCGCGTGCAGTGACCAGGACGAGGCTGTCGGAGCGCTCGGGGACGAGGGCGCGGACCTGTTCCGGGTCGGAGGCGTCGTCCAGGACGATGGTGACCGGCAGGGCGGTGAGGTGCTGGTGGTACAGCTCGCTGAGCCGTTTGACCTGCTGGTCCTGGGAGGTGCGTTCACGGAAGAGGAGTTGCTCGCGGGGCGCGCCGAGACGGTTCAGCAGGTGCATCAGCGCGTCCCGGGTGGTCAGCGGGGTCTCCTCCGGGCTGTCGGCGCGCAGGTCGACCACGCAGGCACCGCGGAAGTAGTCCCGCAGGTCATGGGCGGCGCGGACGGCGAGAGCCGTGCGGCCGGAGCCGGGGGCGCCGTGCAGGACGACGACCGTCGGCCGGGTCTCGGTCTCGGCGCGGGCCGCCTGCACCCACTGCCGGATCCTGCTCATCTCCGCGCGTCGGCCCGCGAACCGGTCGTCGGCCTCGGGGAGTTGGGCGAACGACTGCTCCAGTACGTTGCGCCGCCGGGCCGCCGCGCTCTTGTCGGCGCCGCGCAACTGGGGCGCCTTCTTCTTCGCCGTGGAGGCGGCGAGTACGCGCTGCTGGTCCAGGAAGGGGCGGATCCCGCGCACCTCCAGCGCCGTCAGCCACTGCAGCCGCAGCTGCTCCGGGCCGCCCGGCTGACCCAGGGCGCCCGCGTGGTGGTGGGCGGCGGGCAGATGGGAGGCGGTCACCTTCAGGACGGTGGCCACGGCACTGGCGACACCGACGATCACGCCGGTGCTCACCGCCGTGCCCGCGGCGACGCCGAAGGAGAGGTCGGCCACGACCGCCGTACCGGCCGCGACGGCCGCCACCAGCAGGGGAGTTCCGGCGCCCTCCTTCGCATACCGCTGGCCGAAGGTCAGGCGGCCGGCCTCCGACTCGTCCAGTGCGCGGGTGTACGCCTCGTACTCCTCCGCGGCGTTCTGCGCCATCGTGTCCAGTCCCGCGCGGGCCCGGCCGAGCAGGACGACGCCGTCGATACGGCCACCCGACCTGCGGACCTCGTCCTCGACCGCCCGGACCAACAGCCGTTCGGCCTCCCCCCGGTGGCTGTCCCGCATCACACGTCCCCCTTCGCCGAAACGGCTGCCTCTGGCCAGTGTGAAGCGGATGGGGCGCACTGGCGAGAGGGCGTGGATCAGCCGGGGGTCGCATGCGCGGGCGCACAGGCGTTCGCGCGGATGCACGAACCGCGTTCCCGCACCAGGCTTTCACGGCGGCATCGCGTTCCTCACGCGTTGTCCGAGGTGACCGGGGGTTGTCAGCTGCTCGCCGGGGAGCGTGTACGAGGGCGGTTTGACTCGATCGTGTGATGGTCGGCTTCTGTGCTTGCGGTGGCCCGGCACCTCACCTCGCCAGGTTCCCCTGCCCACCTACGCCTTCCAGCGCGAGCGTTACTGGCCTGCTGCGGTGGCGGGTGTGAAGGGCGCTGCCACCGACTTCGGGCTGGGTGAGGCCGGGCATCCGCTGCTCGGCGCGGTGGTGGAGTCGGCCGATGACGGGCGGGTTCTGCTGTCGGGACGCCTCTCGACCGCCGCGCAGCCCTGGCTCGCAGACCACACCGTGGGTGGCGCGGTGCTGGTGCCGGGCACCGCGTTCGTGGAGATGGTGGTCCGCGCCGGTGACCAGGTCGGCTGTGGGCGTGTCGAGGAACTGGTGATCCAGGCTCCGCTTGTCCTGCCGGAAGACGGCGGTCTACGGGTCCAGGTGGTCCTGGAGAAGGCGGACGACGAGGACTCCGGGCGATGGGACGTACAGGTCTTCTCCTTGAGGGAGGGCGCACCCGTAGGGCAGCCCTGGACCCGGCACGTCATCGGTGTGCTGACTCGGGAGGACGCGGCCGATGCCGAGAGTGTCGACTTCGCCGACCTGACGGGAGAGTGGCCGCCGGCCGGGGCCGATGCTGTACGGATCGAGAATTTCTACGACCAGTTGGCGGAGACGGGATACGACTACGGGACCGCGTTCCGGGGGCTGCGGCGCGCATGGCGCCTCGGCGACACCGTGTTCGCCCAGGCCGGTCCGGCCGTTGGTGACGGCGACGGCGACGTCGATGGCGACGGTGTCGGCGGAAGCGATGGCCGACTGACCGACACGGACCGGTTCGGGATCCATCCCGCGCTGTTCGACGCCTGCCTGCATGCCCAGCTGATACCGGGGCGCGCCGACGCGGAGCTGCACCTGCCCTTCTCCTGGACCGGCGTGACACTCCATGCCTCGGGCGCCGAGACGCTGAGAGTGCGGATACGGCCGCGCGGCGAAGGCGCCGTATCTCTGGCGCTCGCCGATGACCTCGGGCGGCCCGTGGCCACGGTGGAGTCCCTTGCCACGCGTCCCGTCTCGGCCGTGGACCTGGCCGGTGCCCAGGCCGGCGGCGACGATTCCGGAGCCGAGTCACTCTTCCGCATCGACTGGACCCCGGTTGCCGCGGCTGAGGCCGACACCACCGGCTCCGGGGACTGGGCGGTACTGGGAGCGGCAGAGGGAACGAGCGGGGAGACAAGCGAGGCGTTGCGGTCGGCCGGTGTACGGAACGTACGTGTGTATGACGATCTGGCCGCACTGCACACAGCCGTACGGGACGGCGTCATCGCGGCGCCCGCCGTGGTCGTCGCCCCTGTGGCGACCGGTGAGCAGGACCCCGCCGACGAGGCGGGCGCGGCGCGGGCCGGGGTCTCCGCGGCCGTCGCGCTGCTCCAGGAATGGCTCGCCGGTGAGCTCCTGGCACAGGCCCGGCTGGTCGTACTGACCCGCGCCGCGGTCGCCGACGGGCTCGACGACGGCATGCCGGATGTGGCACAGGCTTCCATCGGTGGCCTGGTGCGCTCGGCCCAGTCGGAGTACCCGGGCCGGTTCCTACTGGTCGACGTGGACGGGCAGCGCACCTCGTACGAGGCACTGCCCAGGGCCGGCGCCTCGGACGAGCCACAGCTGTTGATCCGTCAAGGAACCGTGTTCGTACCGCGCTTGGCAGAAGTCGACGCACCGGGCGGCGCGCTGGTCGCACCGGCCGGCCACGAGGCATGGCGGCTTGAGGCCACCGGCAGCACCCTCCAGGATCTCGCCCTGCTGCCCGCACCGGACGCCGCCGCCCCGCTCACCGAGGGCCAGATACGTATCGGCGTACGGGCGGCCGGCCTGAACTTCCGCGATGTGCTGCTCGGCCTCGGCATGTACCCGACCAAGGGCAGCATGGGCAGCGAGGGTGCCGGTGTGGTGACCGAGGTCGGGCCGGGGGTGACGGATCTCCTTCCCGGCGACCGGGTCATGGGCATGCTCCAGGGAGGCTTCGGACCGTTCGCCGTGGTGGATCGGCGCATGGTCGCAAAGATGCCGGACGACTGGTCGTACGAGCAGGCCGCGTCGATGTCGCTCGTCTTCCTGACCGCGTACTACGGCCTGTTCGACCTCGGCGGGCTGCGCACGGGCGAGTCGGTGCTGGTGCACTCCGCGGCGGGCGGCGTCGGCATGGCCGCCGTACAACTCGCCCGGCACGCCGGGGCGGACGTCTACGGCACGGCGAGCGAGGGCAAGTGGCACGTCCTACGCTCCCTCGGCCTCGACGACGAGCACATCGCCTCCTCCCGGGACCTCGGCTTCGAGGAGAAGTTCACCCGGGTCACCGCAGGACGCGGAGTCGACGTCGTACTCGACGCGCTGGCAGGGGAGTTCGTCGACGCGTCGCTGCGTCTGCTTCCCAGAGGCGGACGGTTCCTCGAGATGGGCAAGAGGGACGTGCGGGACTCCGAGGTCGTCGCCACCACCAATCCGGGCGTCGGCTACCGGGCGTTCGACCTGTCCGAGGCGGGCCCGGACCGCATCCAGGAAATGCTGCTCGCCCTCCTCGACCTCTTCGAACAGGGCGTCCTGAAGCACCTGCCGGTGCGCGTATGGGACGTACGCAGGGCCGAGGAGGCGTACCGCCATGTGAGCCAGGCCCGGCACATCGGCAAGGTCGTCCTGCGGATGCCGCGCCAACTGCCCACGGACGGTACGGTCCTGGTGACCGGCGGAACCGGACGGCTCGGCGGGCTGGTCGCCCGGCATCTGGTCGCCCAACACGGCGTACGAAGCCTGCTGTTGACGAGCCGTCGGGGTTTGGCCGACCCCGAGGCCGGCACCTTGGTGGCCGAACTGGAGGCGCTGGGCGCCCAGGTGCAGGTGGCCGCCTGCGACTGCGCGGACCGGGACGCACTCGACCGCGCGCTGCGGACGGTGCCGGAGGAACTGCCGCTGATCGGCGTGGTGCACGCGGCCGGCGTGAACGGTGACGGTGTCGTCGAGACGCTGACCCCCGAGCGGGTGGACTCCACCCTGAGGCCCAAGACGGACGCGCTTCTCCTGCTGGAGGAGGCAACGGCCGGCCTCGACCTCTCGTTGTTCCTGGTCTTCTCCTCCATGGCCGGGGCGTTCGGTACAGCCGGGCAGGGTGCCTACGCGGCAGCCAACTCGGGCCTCGACGCGGTCCTGGCCCGGCGCCGGGCGCGTGGACTCGGGGGTGTCTCGGTGGCCTGGGGCATGTGGGAGTCGGCCAGCGGCATCAGCGGACACCTTCAGGAACGCGACCTGGCCCGCCTGAGCCGCGACGGCGGGGGAGCCCTGACGGACGCCGAGGGCCTGGCCCTCTTCGACCGGGCCATGGACAGCCCGAACGCGCTACTCGCCGCAGCCAGTCTGGACCTGGCCGGGCTGCGCGCCCGCGCGGCTACGGGTACCGAGCCGCCGGCACTGCTGCGCGGCCTGGTGCGGGGTCCCGTACGCAGGAAGGCCGCGACGGCGACGGATGCCTCGGCGACGGACGCGGACGAGGTACGGACCTGGCGGGACCGCCTCGTCAAACTCGACGCGAGCGAGCGCCGCCGGGCCGTACTCGACGGTGTCCGCGAACAGACCGCGTTCGTCCTGGGCCACCGTTCCGCGGTCGCGGTCGACCCCGGTCAGATCTTCCAGGACATGGGATTCGACTCGCTGACCGCCGTCGAATTCCGTAACCGACTCGCGAAGGTCAGCGGACTCAGGCTGCCGCCCACCCTCATTTTCGACCACCCCACACCGGAATCCCTCGCCGATCACCTCTATGGGGAACTGGTGCCGGAAGAGACGTCCGACAGCGGGCCCGCCGGGTCGGTACTGGACGAACTCGACCGGTTGGAAGCGGCCATGACGGCCATGATCGGATCCGGGCAGAACGGTCATAGTGGTCACGGTGGTCACGGTGGCCACAGCCCCGACGAGACGGAGAGCGTGCGCACGCGGCTGCGGATGCTGCTCGACCGCCTGGATGCGGGAGCTGGGGCTTCGGCCGCGCCCGCGTCCGCCGCCGAATCCGGCGACATCCTCAACAAGATCCGGTCCGCCACGGCGGCCGAGGTGTTCGACCTGATCGATCAGGGACTTCGCTCCGACCGGGATGCCCAGTGAGCCCAGCGGCTTGATCAACCCAGCAATTCGGTCAATCACAGAAACACGACCGGCTCAGTATTCCGGCCGACTCAACAACACCTTTGCTTTGGTTCCGGTTCCAACGGAAGGCGTCAGTCATGGACGAGCAGGAAAAGCTCCTCGAATACCTCAAGCGTGTTGCTGCCGAACTGCACACCACGCAGGAGCGCCTGCTCGCCCTCCAGGAAGCCGGACGCGAACCGATCGCCATCGTCGGCATGGCTTGCCGCTTCCCGGGCGGGTCCGATTCCCCAGAGCAGTTGTGGGACCTGGTGGCCTCGGGCGGCGACGCGATCGGCGGCTTCCCGACGGACCGCGGCTGGGACCTGGACGCGCTGTACGACCCGGACCCCGAGCGCAGCGGATCGAGCTACACCGACCAGGGCGGCTTCGTGACGGACGCGGCCGGATTCGACGCGGGCTTCTTCGGCATCTCGCCGCGTGAGGCGCTGGCGATGGACCCGCAGCAGCGGTTGCTCCTGGAAACCTCGTGGGAGGTGCTGGAACGGGCGGGCATCGACCCGCTGTCGCTCCGGGCCAGCCGGACGGGTGTGTTCGTCGGCGCCTCCGCCATGGGATACGCCAACGCGCACAACGGGAACCTGCCGGAAGGCGCGGAAGGCTACCTGCTGACGGGCGACATCGTCTCGGTCATCTCCGGGCGGATCGCCTACACGCTGGGCCTGGAGGGGCCGGCGGTGACCGTGGACACCGCGTGCTCGTCCTCGCTGGTCGCGCTGCATCTCGCCGTGCAGGCGCTGCGGTCCCGCGAGTGCGACATGGCGCTCGCCGGAGGTGTGACGTTGATGTCCACGCCGGGGGTGTTCGTGGAGTTCTCGCGGCAGCGGGGGCTGTCGGTGGATGGCCGGTGCAAGGCGTTCGGGGCGGGTGCGGACGGTACCGGCTGGGGTGAGGGTGCGGGTGTGCTGCTGGTGGAGCGGCTGTCCGACGCGGTACGCAACGGTCATCAGGTGCTTGCGGTGGTGCGGGGCAGTGCGGTCAATCAGGACGGTGCGAGCAATGGCCTGACGGCTCCGAGTGGTCCGGCGCAGCGCCGGGTGATCCGGCAGGCTCTGGAGTCGGCCGGACTCGACACCACCGATGTGGATGTGGTGGAGGCACACGGCACGGGTACCCGTCTCGGCGACCCGATCGAGGCTCAGGCTCTGCTGGCTACGTACGGACAGGGACGTTCGGAGGAGCGTCCGTTGTGGCTGGGTTCGGTGAAGTCGAACATCGGTCATACGCAGGCGGCTGCGGGTGTTGCTGGTGTGATCAAGATGGTGGAGGCGATGCGCCAGGGCGTGCTGCCCGCCACTCTGCATGCGGATGAGCCGTCGGATCAGGTCGACTGGTCGTCCGGGGCGGTTCGGCTGCTGACGGAGGCGCGGGAGTGGCCGGAGGCCGACCGTCCGCGCCGGGTCGGGGTGTCGTCGTTCGCGATCAGCGGGACGAACGCGCACGTGATTCTCGAGCAGGCTCCGTCGGGGGAAAACGTCGAGGGCCTTGAGGCTGGGGAGTCGGGTTCGGGTTCGGGTTCGGGTCTGGTGGTGTGGCCGGTGTCGGCGCGCAGTGAGGTGGCGTTGCGGGGGCAGGCGGCGCGGTTGCGTGTGTGTGTTGAGGCTGATGAGGCGTTGGACCTGGCCGATGTGGGGTTCTCGCTGGCCAGTGGTCGTTCGGTGTTCGAGCACCGGGCTGTGGTCGTGGGCGGGGATCGTGGCGAGCTGCTGACCGGGCTGGCGGCCGTGGAGCGTGGGGAGCCGGCCTCCGGTGTGGTGGGAGGCGTGGCGGGGCTCGGGGCGAAGAACGGGCTGGCTGTGCTGTTTTCGGGTCAGGGTGCGCAGCGGTTGGGTATGGGGCGGGGTTTGTATGAGGCGTTCCCGGTGTTTGCGGGGGCGAGTTCTCCCGGCAGCGCGGTCTGTCCGAGGACGGCCGGTGCCGCTCGTTCTCGGCCGACGCGGGCGGCACGGGCTGGGCCGAGGGAGTCGGTCTGCTGCTGGTGGAGAAGCTGTCCGACGCGATCCGCAACGGCCACCCGGTGCTCGCCGTACTGCGCGGCTCGGCCGTCAACCAGGACGGCGCCTCCAACGGCCTGACCGCCCCCAACGGCCCCTCCCAGGAACGCGTCATCCGCCAGGCCCTCACCGACGCCGGCCTCACCCCCGCCGACATCGACACCGTCGAAGCACACGGCACCGGCACCCGCCTCGGCGACCCCATCGAAGCCCAAGCCCTCCTCGCCACCTACGGCCACAACCGCCCCGACGACCGCCCCCTCTACCTCGGCTCCCTCAAATCGAACATCGGCCACGCCCAAGCCGCCGCCGGCGTCGGCGGCATCATCAAGATGATCCAGGCCATGCGCCACGGTCTACTGCCCAAGACCCTCCACGCCGAGACCCCCAGCCCCCACGTCGACTGGGACGCGGGCGCGATGGAACTCCTCACCGAACCCCGCCCCTGGCCCGAAACCGGCCACCCCCGCCGCGCCGGCATATCGTCCTTCGGGTTCGGCGGGACGAACGCCCATGTCATCGTCGAGCAGTATGTGCCCGACGGGGAGGACGTGGACGAGCCCACTCCGCAGTCGGCGCCGGTGGTGGGGGTGTCGTTGGTGCCCTGGCTGGTCTCCGGCAGGACTCCCGAGGCCCTGCGCGCCCAGGCCGAACGGCTG